>NZ_CP087198.1:0-5430000 GCF_024749325.1 Pseudomonas sp. B21-010
GTGTCAGTGGAACTTTGGCAGCAGTGCGTGGAGCTTTTGCGCGATGAGCTGCCTGCCCAACAATTCAACACTTGGATCCGTCCACTACAGGTCGAAGCCGAAGGCGACGAGTTGCGTGTCTATGCACCGAACCGTTTCGTTCTCGACTGGGTCAACGAAAAGTACCTGGGCCGGGTCATGGAACTGCTCGACGAGCATGGCAATGGCATGGCGCCTGCGTTGTCCTTATTAATAGGCAGCAAGCGCAGCTCGGCACCGCGCGCCGCACCCAACGCGCCGCTGGCCGCCGCAGCGTCACAGGCCCAGCAGGCTGCAACGGCACCGGTTAACAACCATGTTGCCCCGGCACCCGCGCCTGCCCCGAGCAAACGCAACGCACAAAAGGTCGCCGAGGTCAGCGAAGAGCCCTCCCGGGACAGCTTCGACCCGATGGCCGGTGCCAGCTCCCAGCAGGCTCCGGTGCGTGCCGAACAGCGCACCGTCCAGGTCGAAGGTGCGCTCAAGCACACCAGCTACCTGAACCGGACCTTTACCTTCGAGAATTTCGTCGAAGGTAAATCCAACCAACTGGCTCGCGCTGCGGCCTGGCAGGTCGCGGACAACCCCAAGCATGGCTATAACCCGCTGTTCCTTTATGGCGGCGTAGGCTTGGGTAAGACCCACTTGATGCATGCGGTGGGCAACCACCTATTAAAGAAGAACCCGAATGCCAAGGTCGTGTACCTGCATTCCGAGCGTTTCGTGGCCGACATGGTCAAGGCGCTGCAACTGAACGCGATCAACGAGTTCAAGCGTTTCTACCGTTCGGTGGACGCTTTGCTGATCGACGATATTCAGTTCTTCGCCCGCAAGGAACGTTCCCAGGAAGAGTTTTTCCACACCTTCAACGCATTGCTTGAAGGCGGGCAGCAGGTCATTCTCACCAGTGACCGCTACCCGAAAGAAATCGAAGGCCTTGAAGAGCGCCTCAAGTCGCGTTTCGGCTGGGGCCTGACGGTGGCCGTCGAGCCGCCCGAGCTGGAAACCCGGGTCGCGATCCTGATGAAGAAAGCCGACCAGGCCAAGGTCGAGCTGCCTCACGATGCCGCGTTCTTCATCGCCCAGCGTATCCGCTCCAACGTGCGTGAGCTCGAAGGTGCCCTCAAGCGGGTGATCGCTCACTCGCACTTCATGGGCCGCGACATCACCATCGAGTTGATTCGCGAATCCTTGAAGGACCTGTTGGCGCTTCAGGACAAACTGGTTTCTGTGGATAACATTCAGCGAACCGTTGCGGAATACTACAAAATCAAGATTTCCGACCTGCTGTCCAAACGCCGTTCGCGTTCGGTAGCACGTCCGCGTCAGGTGGCCATGGCCTTGTCCAAGGAACTGACCAACCACAGCCTGCCGGAAATCGGCGATGTGTTTGGCGGACGCGACCACACCACCGTGCTGCACGCCTGCCGCAAGATCAACGAACTTAAGGAATCCGACGCGGACATCCGCGAGGACTACAAGAACCTGCTGCGTACACTGACCACTTGATGACCACCAGCGCAGCTTATTAAGGCAAGGGACTAGACCATGCATTTCACCATTCAACGCGAAGCCCTGTTGAAACCCCTGCAACTGGTCGCAGGCGTCGTCGAACGCCGCCAGACCTTGCCGGTACTTTCCAACGTGCTGCTGGTTGTCGAAGGCCAGCAATTGTCGCTGACCGGTACCGACCTGGAAGTCGAGCTGGTCGGTCGTGTGCAACTTGAAGAACCGGCCGATCCGGGTTCCATCACCGTGCCGGCGCGCAAGCTGATGGACATCTGCAAGAGCCTGCCCAACGACGCGCTGATCGACATCAAGGTCGATGAGCAGAAGCTCGTGGTCAAGGCCGGCCGCAGCCGCTTCACCTTGTCCACGCTGCCAGCCAACGATTTCCCGACCGTTGAAGAAGGCCCGGGTTCGCTGACCTGCAGCCTGGACCAGAGCAAATTGCGTCGCCTGATCGAACGCACCAGTTTCGCCATGGCCCAGCAGGACGTGCGTTATTACCTCAACGGCATGCTCCTGGAAGTGTCGGCCGGCGTCATCCGCGCCGTCGCCACCGACGGCCACCGCCTGGCCATGTGCTCGATGCAGGCCGATATCGGTCAGCCGGATCGCCACCAGGTGATCGTGCCGCGCAAAGGTATCCTGGAGTTGGCCCGCCTGCTGACCGAGCCGGACGGCAACGTCAGCATCGTGCTGGGCCAGCACCACATCCGCGCCACCACTGGCGAGTTCACCTTCACGTCGAAGCTGGTGGACGGCAAGTTCCCTGACTACGAGCGCGTGCTACCAAAAGGTGGCGACAAGCTGGTCCTGGGCGATCGCCAGGCGCTGCGCGAAGCTTTCAGCCGTACCGCGATCCTGTCCAACGAGAAGTACCGTGGCATCCGCCTGCAACTGGCCAATGGTCAGCTGAAGATCCAGGCGAACAACCCGGAGCAGGAAGAAGCGGAAGAAGAAGTAGGCGTTGAGTACAACGGCGGCTCCCTGGAAATCGGCTTCAACGTCAGCTACCTGCTCGACGTGCTGGGCGTGATGACCACCGAGCAAGTGCGTCTGATCCTGTCCGACTCCAACAGCAGTGCGCTGGTGCAGGAGTCCGATAACGACGATTCGGCTTACGTTGTCATGCCGATGCGTCTGTAACCAGCTAGATGTCCTTAAGTCGCGTCTCGGTCACCGCGGTGCGCAATCTGCACCCGGTGACCTTCTCCCCTTCCCCCCGCATCAATATCCTTTACGGCGCCAACGGCAGCGGCAAAACCAGCGTCCTGGAAGCCGTGCACCTGCTAGGGCTTGCCCGTTCGTTTCGCAGCACCCGCCTGTTACCGGTCATCCAGTACGATCAACTGGCATGCACGGTGTTCGGGCAGGTGGAACTGGCTGAAGGTGGCCATAGCGCCCTGGGGATATCGCGGGACAGGCAAGGCGAGTTCCAGATCCGCATCGATGGGCAGAACGCTCGCAGCGCTGCTCAGCTGGCAGAGATCCTGCCATTGCAGTTGATCAACCCGGACAGCTTCCGTCTGCTGGAGGGCGCACCGAAGATTCGCCGGCAATTTCTCGACTGGGGCGTGTTCCACGTGGAACCGCGCTTCATGACCACTTGGCAACGCCTGCAGAAGGCGCTGCGCCAGCGAAACTCTTGGCTGCGACATGGTACACTTGACGCCGTTTCGCAAGCGGTTTGGGACAGGGAACTGTGCCAGGCCAGCGCTGAAATCGATGAATACCGCCGCGCTTACATCAAAGCCTTGAAACCGGTCTTCGAGCAGACCTTGAGCGAACTGGTTGAGCTTGAGGGCCTGACGCTCAGCTATTACCGAGGCTGGGACAAGGACCGGGAACTGAGCACCGTGTTGGCTGGCTCGCTGCAGCGCGACCAGCAGATGGGCCATACCCAGGCCGGACCACAACGTGCTGACTTGCGTCTCAGATTGGGCGCACATAACGCCGCGGACATCTTGTCCCGGGGGCAGCAGAAGTTGGTGGTGTGTGCCTTGCGCATAGCCCAGGGGCATCTGGTCAGCCAGGCCCGCCGCGGTCAGTGTATTTATCTGGTGGATGACTTGCCGTCCGAGCTGGACGAAGCCCACCGCCGCGCACTATGCCGCTTGCTGGAAGACTTACGCTGCCAGGTTTTCATCACCTGTGTAGATCACGAATTATTGAGGGAAGGCTGGCAGACGGAAACGCCAGTCGCTCTGTTCCACGTGGAACAGGGCCGTATCACCCAGACCCACGACCATCGGGAGTGAAGGCATTGAGCGAAGAAAATACGTACGACTCAACGAGCATTAAAGTGCTGAAAGGCCTGGATGCCGTACGCAAACGTCCCGGTATGTACATTGGTGACACCGACGATGGTAGCGGCCTGCACCACATGGTGTTCGAGGTGGTCGACAACTCCATCGACGAAGCCCTCGCCGGCCATTGCGACGACATCAGCATCATCATCCACCCGGATGAGTCCATCACCGTTCGCGACAACGGCCGTGGCATCCCGGTAGACGTGCATAAAGAGGAAGGCGTTTCCGCCGCCGAGGTCATCATGACCGTCCTCCACGCAGGCGGTAAGTTCGACGACAACTCCTACAAGGTCTCTGGCGGCCTGCACGGCGTAGGTGTTTCGGTAGTGAACGCACTGTCGGAAGAGCTGGTCCTGACCGTTCGCCGCAGCGGCAAGATCTGGGAGCAGACCTACATCCACGGCGTGCCCCAGGCACCCATGGCGATCGTTGGCGACAGCGAAAGCACCGGCACCCAGATTCACTTCAAGGCCTCGAGCGAAACCTTCAAGAACATCCACTTCAGCTGGGACATCCTGGCCAAGCGGATTCGTGAACTGTCCTTCCTCAACTCCGGTGTCGGCATCGTCCTCAAGGACGAGCGCAGTGGCAAGGAAGAGCTGTTCAAGTACGAAGGTGGCCTGCGTGCGTTCGTTGAGTACCTGAACACCAACAAGACCCCGGTCAACCAGGTGTTCCACTTCAACGTCCAGCGTGAAGACGGCATCGGCGTGGAAATCGCCCTGCAGTGGAACGACAGCTTCAACGAGAACCTGTTGTGCTTCACCAACAACATCCCGCAGCGCGACGGCGGTACTCACCTGGTGGGCTTCCGTTCGGCGCTGACCCGCAACCTGAACACCTACATCGAACAGGAAGGCCTGGCGAAGAAGCACAAAGTCGCCACCACCGGTGACGATGCCCGTGAAGGCCTGACCGCGATCATCTCGGTGAAAGTGCCGGATCCGAAGTTCAGCTCCCAGACCAAGGACAAGTTGGTGTCTTCCGAAGTGAAGACCGCGGTCGAACAGGAGATGGGCAAGTACTTCTCCGACTTCCTGCTGGAAAACCCGAACGAAGCCAAGCTGGTGGTCGGCAAGATGATCGACGCCGCTCGTGCCCGTGAAGCGGCGCGCAAGGCCCGTGAGATGACCCGCCGCAAAGGCGCGCTGGACATCGCCGGCCTGCCGGGCAAACTGGCTGACTGCCAGGAAAAGGACCCTGCCCTGTCCGAGCTGTACCTGGTGGAAGGTGACTCTGCTGGCGGTTCCGCCAAGCAGGGCCGCAACCGCCGTACCCAGGCCATCCTGCCGCTCAAGGGCAAGATTCTCAACGTCGAGAAGGCGCGCTTCGACAAGATGATTTCCTCCCAGGAAGTCGGCACCTTGATCACGGCGTTGGGCTGCGGCATTGGCCGCGAAGAGTACAACATCGACAAGCTGCGCTATCACAACATCATCATCATGACCGATGCTGACGTCGACGGTTCGCACATCCGTACCCTGCTGCTGACGTTCTTCTTCCGTCAGTTGCCGGAGCTGATCGAGCGCGGCTACATCTACATCGCCCAGCCGCCGCTGTACAAGGTCAAGAAAGGCAAGCAAGAGCAATACATCAAAGACGACGACGCCATGGAAGAGTACATGACGCAGTCGGCCCTGGAAGACGCGAGCCTGCACCTGAACGAAGATGCCCCAGGCATTTCCGGTGAAGCCCTCGAGCGCCTGGTGAATGACTTCCGCCTGGTGATGAAGACCCTCAAGCGTCTGTCGCGCCTGTACCCACAGGAACTGACCGAGCACTTCATCTACCTGCCCGCCGTAAGCCTGGAGCAACTGTCCGATCACGCAGCGATGCAGGATTGGCTGGCCCAGTACGAAGTACGCCTGCGCACCGTGGAAAAATCCGGCCTGGTCTACAAAGCCAGCCTGCGTGAAGACCGTGAACGTAACGTCTGGCTGCCGGAGGTCGAGCTGATCTCCCACGGCCTGTCGAACTACGTCACCTTCAACCGCGACTTCTTCGGCAGCAACGACTACAAGACCGTCGTATCCCTCGGCGCGCAACTGAGCACGCTGCTGGACGACGGTGCGTACATCCAACGGGGTGAGCGCAAGAAAGCCGTGACCGAGTTCAAGGAAGCCCTTGAATGGCTGATGGCCGAAAGCACCAAGCGCCACACCATCCAGCGATACAAAGGTCTGGGTGAGATGAACCCGGATCAGCTGTGGGAAACCACCATGGACCCAGGCTCGCGCCGGATGCTGAAAGTCACCATCGAAGACGCCATTGGCGCGGACCAGATCTTCAACACCCTGATGGGTGATGCGGTCGAGCCTCGTCGTGACTTCATCGAGAGCAATGCGCTGGCGGTATCCAACCTGGATTTCTGATCCCTTCAGCAGCACCGCTCCAAAAAAAAGCCAACGCTTATGCGTTGGCTTTTTTTTACGTTTGAAAAACGTGCACCCTTTTCAGACCTGTGGATAAAAAACGGGGTAACTCGGTAACACCTTGGCACAAAGCCTTCATGCTCAATAGGTTAGGAATTGAGTGAGAGCCCCGGATAACGGGGCCTCAGATTTTCTGGCGCAGAACTTGCGTGTTGAATAAATTACACATCGTTTCTTTAAATTGACAGGGGAGCGGTGGGTACGAGGTGACACGAATAAATCCAACACCAAGGGTAGTCTCAATGAGCGGTACGCAAACTTCCAATCATCTGGAGCAAGGGCTCAAACCCCGGCATGTGACGATGCTATCCATCGCCGGCGTCATCGGCGCTGGCCTTTTCGTTGGCTCCGGCCACGCCATCGCGGCGGCCGGTCCAGCCGTGCTGCTGGCTTACGCTGCCGCGGGTGCCCTGGTGGTGCTGGTGATGCGGATGCTGGGCGAAATGGCGGTGGCCTCGCCCGACACCGGTTCCTTCTCCACCTATGCTGACCGTGCGATTGGTCATTGGGCCGGTTTCACCATCGGCTGGCTCTACTGGTGGTTCTGGGTGCTGGTTATTCCGCTGGAGGCCAACGCCGCCGCGACGATCCTGCATGCCTGGTTTCCGAACGTGGCGATCTGGGCCTTCACCTTGGTCATCACCCTGCTGCTGACGGTCACCAACCTGTTCAGCGTGAAGAATTACGGGGAGTTCGAATTCTGGTTCGCCTTGGTCAAGGTAGTGGCGATCATCGGCTTCATCGGTCTTGGTGTGATGGCGATCTTCGGCGTGCTGCCCACCAGCCAGGTCAGCGGTGTTTCGCACCTGTTCGACACCCAGGGCTTCCTGCCCAACGGTATGGGCGCGGTGTTGGGGGCAATCCTGACCACCATGTTTTCGTTCATGGGCACCGAGATCGTGACCATCGCGGCGGCCGAATCGAAGAACCCTGGCCAGCAGATTTCCAAGGCGACCAACTCGGTTATCTGGCGGATTGGCTTGTTCTATCTTGTCTCTATCTTCATCGTTGTCGCCCTGGTGCCGTGGAACGATCCGCTCCTGGCCAGCGTCGGTTCCTACCAGACGGTGTTGGAGCGCATGGGCATCCCCAATGCCAAACTGATCGTCGATATCGTCGTTCTGGTGGCAGTTACGAGCTGCCTGAACTCGGCGCTGTATACGGCTTCGCGGATGATGTTCTCGTTGGGCAAGCGTGGTGATGCGCCGGCCGTTTCCCAGCGCACCAACAAGAGCGGTACACCTTACTGGGCGGTGATGCTGTCGACCGGGGCGGCCTTCCTGGCGGTATTCGCCAACTACGTGGCGCCGGCTGCTGTGTTTGATTTCCTCCTGGCCAGCTCCGGCGCCATTGCGTTGCTGGTGTACCTGGTCATCGCGATTTCGCAGCTGCGCATGCGCAAACAACGCATGGCGCGTGGTGAAAAAGTCGCCTTCAGCATGTGGCTGTTCCCCGGCCTGACCTACGCGGTGATTGTCTTCATCGTCGGGGCCTTGACCATCATGCTGTTCCAGGAAGCCCATCGTGTGGAGATCCTGGCGACGGGGCTGCTGAGTGTTTTGGTGGTGGTGTCCGGTTTGCTGATACAGCGCCGCCGGATCGCAAAGGCAGGAAGCCTGGTGCAGACGATCGGTTGATATCCATTGTGGCGAGGGGATTTATCCCCTCGCCACGGATGTAATCAAATAACTAACTCGCGACAGACGCTTCGCTCCCCGCCGTCACACTCTCCAACCGATACCCATACCCATAAATCGTCAGCAATTGCCAACCCCGGTCTGCCGTCAGGCCGAGCTTGTTGCGCAGGCGATAGATGTGGGTGTCGAGCGGGCGGGACGAGGTCATTTCCTCGTGGGTCCAGAAGCGTTCATAGAAATACTCCCGAGACAGCGGCCGGCCCAGGTTGGCGAACAGGCACCGGGCCAGGCGGTATTCCCGCTCGGTCAGGCTGATGGGTATGCCGGCGCGGGTAATGGTCAGCTCGGCGTCGTCGAACGCCAGGTCGTTGAACACCAGCACGTCGCTGGCGGGCGCGCGTTGCAGGTTGTGACGGCGCAGCACAGCGGTGACCCGGGCCTTGAGCTCGTTGGGTCGGAAAGGTTTGCTCACATAGTCGTCAGCACCGGCGTTGAGGGCCTGGACGATGTCGTGTTCGCCGTCGCGGCTGGTCAGCATGATGGCGGCCGGTGGCGAATCCATGTGCTCGCGGGTCCAGCGCAGCAATGAAAGCCCGCTGATGTCCGGCAGTTGCCAGTCGAGGATCAACAGGTCGAAGGTTTCCCGGCGCAGTTGCCGCAACAAGTCCTCGCCTCGCTCAAAGCTGTGCAGGGTCCAGGCTTGCTCGCCCCTGCCGGGGATTTGTTGCAGGGTCTGTTCTACCCGGCGTAGCTCGGCCGGTTCATCGTCCAGTATGGCGACACGCATGGAATGCGATTCCTTGATCTCGAGAGTAACGGACATCTTCAGGTGGCAATGAAACGCAGCCGGTGGCTGATTCGTTGTCATTGACCTGTCGCTGGCTGCGACAATACCGGCTCGCGGCACAGAGGGAAAGGCAGCAGCGCGTCACCCATCGAGTCCCGTTATAGTCACGGGCTTTGCAGGCCCGTAAAGAAATCCCCAGTCCTTGAGGTTGGCCAGGAGGCCTATGAGTAACCAGCGTCGCCGTGAAAGTCGTGAGCCAACCCAGGTCCAGCAGTTGTTTCGTCAGTTGGTGCGGGAGTGGTTGTGGATAAGTTTGTTGCTGTTGCCGCTGACGGCCTTGCTGTCATTGAGCAGCCAATCGACGGGTAACCATCCAGGCGCTGTGTTGTTGTCGGTGTGTCTGGTGGCCTGTGTATTGGGCTTGCTGCTGTTGCGCCCGCGCCTGGCCTTGTGGACAACAGTGGGCGGCATGAGCCTGGCCCTGTTGATCAGTGCAGTGCTGGGCGCGCGAGGCTGGTGGTGGTCGCCCATGGCAAGTGTGCTGGGCATGCTGTTCGGCTACCTGATCTGGAATTGGCGGCGCCTGAGTGTGGTGCTGGCCTATTTCGGCTGGGAGCTGGCACGCCTGGACGCGGAGCCCAAGGTTTTCCCGGAGCGTCGCCGCGCCTCCTACACCGGCAGCGACCGCTTGCAGGGGCAGATCATGGCCCTGGAACAAGCCATGAGTCGAACCCGCGACACCCGGCGCTTCATTGCCGACGGCCTGGAATACCTGCCGGTGGCGACCATGATCAGTGATCCTCAAGGCAAGCTGTTGCTTGGCAATCGCAAGGCGCGCGAGTTGTTCGGCCATGGCCTGGCGGGCGGCGACGTGCTGGAGCATCTCGGGCAATTGGGTTATCCAGGGTTGGAGCATGGGGCGCATCATCGGTTATCCACATTGCCCTTGGTGGAGTTTCGCGACATTCGCGAGCGCAGCTTGCGCCTGGAACGGGCGGCGTTATTGCCGGTTGATGGCGATGCGCCGATTGGCTGGTTGTTGAGCCTCACGGACCTGAGTGCCGAACGTGAGGCTGAAGAACAGCGCAGCGTCATGCTGCGTTTTCTCTCCCACGACTTGCGCGCCCCGCACTCGGCGATCCTTGCATTGCTCGATGTGCAGCGGCATCAGGTCGGTGGGGATAATCCGCTGTTCGACCAGATCGAGCGCCAGGTACGTCGCGCCCTGGACCTGACCGAGGGCTTCGTGCAATTGGCCAAGGCCGAATCCGAGGCGTATCAATTCCAGCCGACGCTGTTCGCCATGCTGGTGCTGGATGTGCTCGACCAGGCGCTGCCCATCGCCCAGGCAAAACGCATCCAGTTGATTCATGAAATAGAGGATGAAGAGGCGATGGTGAGGGCGGATCAACCGTTGCTGACCCGTGCCCTGTTCAATCTGCTGGAAAACGCCATCAAGTACAGTGCGCCCGACGCCTGCATTTCGCTGCAGGTTCATTGCACCCCGGGCTGGTTGATCTGCAATGTCGCCGACCAGGGCAAAGGCATCAGCGCCGAAGAACTACCCGACCTGTTCAGTCAGTACCGACGGTTTTCCTCGGCTCACGGGGTCGATGGAATTGGCTTGGGGCTGTCGATGGTCAAGGCCGTGGTTGACCATCACGAGGGGAAAATCGAGTGCCGTAGCGTGGTGGGTAAAGGCACGACGTTCAGCCTGCGTTTCCCGTTATTGGAAGATTGAAAAAGATCGCGGCTTTCGGCTGTAGGAGCTGCCGAAGGCCGCGATTTTTTGGTGCTATAAAAAACTTATGCACCTAACCGCGGGTTTTATGTGTTTAGGAAATATGTATTAAAAACATAGACCTACAGCATAAAAACAACGGATTTCGAAAAAACGGTACACAGGTTATCCACAGATCTCAAACAGCGAGCTGGTCGGTGGTGGCCGGTGTTGTCGGGGTCGGAGGCAGCGAGCCCATTTCCCGTTGTGTCTGTTCATTCCAGGCTTGGACTCGGTCATTGAGCTCGGCGATGGCGCGCGGCCCAGTGCCTTCGGCATACATCGGCGCGCCGATCACCACAGTGATGACGCCTGGTTTCCTGATCCAGCCAGCCTTGGGCCAGAATTTGCCGGCATTGTGTGCAATCGGCAGCACGGGTAGATCGGCGTTCACGGCCAATGCCGAACCGCTGCGGGAGAATTTGCCGACGGTTCCATAAGGAACACGGGTGCCCTCGGGGAAGATCAGCACCCAAACGTTATCCTTGAGCAGTTCGTCGCCCTTCTTCGCGACCTGCTTGAGGGCTGCCTTGGGGTTGTCGCGATCGATAGCGATCGGGCGCAGCATCGCCATGGCCCAGCCGAAGAACGGCACGAACAACAGTTCACGCTTGAGCACTTGGCTCAACGGTTCGAAATAGGCCGAGAGAAAGAACGTCTCCCAGGTGCTCTGGTGGTTGGACTGGATCACACAGGGCCGGTCAGGCACATTCTCGGCGCCTTTGATTTCATAGCTGATGCCCAGGAACACCTTGCTCAACCACAGGGCGCAGCGGCACCAGTACACGTTGATGAAACGGTAGCGCGCCTTGAACGGCAAGAAAGGCGCGATAAAAAAACTCAAGGAACACCACAGCAAGGAACTGGTGCCCAACAGCAGGTAAAAGAGAAAGGCGCTGATGGCCTGCAATATAGACATAGCGGCATTTACCGTTGCGGGCAATGCCCGCCTGTTCAAGCGCTTCCCGAACAATCCTTGATCAGGTTGTCTTGGGAGCTCTAATTGTGGATAAGTTCAGCGGCAATCGCCGCCAAGTCGTCAAAAATCAAGGTGCCCACCGGTAGGGTCTTGCCCAGAGTCTTCTCGCCTTTCCCGGTCTTTACCAAAACTGGCTGACAATCGACGGCTTTGGCCGCCTCCAGGTCACCGAGGCTGTCGCCGACGAACCACACACCCGCCAGCGCCACGCCGTAATGCGCGGCAATGGTTTTCAACATGCCCGGCTTGGGCTTGCGGCAATCGCAACCTTCGTCCGGCCCGTGCGGGCAATAGACGATCAGCCCGACTTCCCCGCCCTGCTCCGCCACCAATGCACGCAGGTGCTCGTGCATGGCTTCGAGCATGGCGAGGTCATAATAACCGCGGGCAATGCCCGACTGGTTGGTGGCAACCGCCACCGTCCAGCCGGCCTTGCTCAACTGCGCGATGGCTTCGATTGAACCGGGTAGCGGCAACCACTCCTCCACCGATTTGATGTAAGCGTCGGAGTCGTGATTGATCACCCCGTCCCGATCGAGAATCAGCAGTTTCAACAGCAGCTCCTCAACCCAGCACGGAAATATCGGCAATATTGAGGAACAGGCTGCGCAGGCGTGCCAGCAATGCATAACGATTCTTGCGAACGTCTTCGTTGTCCGCATTCACCATCACGGCTTCAAAGAACGCATCGACCGGCTCGCGCAATGCCGCCAGGCGCGCCAGTGCCTCGGCATAATCGCGTTTTTCCATGAGCGGTTGCACCGACGCATACGCCTGTTGAATCGCCGAGTTGAGCGAAAACTCGGCGGCATTATCAAAGTAACGTGCTTCAACGGCTTTGACGGAAGGCTCGGCCTTGCTCAGCAGGTTCGACACACGCTTGTTCACCGACGCCAGCGCTGCCGCTTCCGGCAATTTACGGAACGCTTGCACCGCTTGTACACGCTGGTCGAAGTCCAGGGCCGAACCTGGTTTCAGGGCACGCACCGACAGGTAGGTCGCGACTTCGACACCTTCGTCTTCATAACGCGCACGCAGGCGGTCGAAGATGAATTCCAGCACGGCATCGGCCAGGCCGGCAGCCTTGACCTTGCTGCCGAACGCATTGACGGCGAATGCCACGGCGTCGTTCAGGTCCAGGTCCAGCTGCTTGTCGATCAGGATCCGCAACACGCCCAGCGCCGCACGACGCAAGGCATAAGGGTCTTTGCTGCCGGTAGGCAGCATGCCGATACCGAAGATGCCGACCAGGGTGTCGAGCTTGTCAGCGATCGCCACGGCCGCACCGGTCAGGGTGGTCGGCAGCTCAGCACCAGCACCGCGCGGCATGTACTGCTCGTTCAGTGCCAGGGCCACGTCTTGCGGCTCGCCATCGTTGAGGGCGTAGTAGTAACCGGCGACGCCTTGCATCTCCGGGAACTCACCGACCATCTCGGTGGACAGGTCGCACTTGGACAGGATGCCAGCACGGGCCGCGCGCTGGGCGTCGCCGCCGATGCGTGGGGCGATGAACGCCGCCAGTTTCGACACGCGCTCGGCCTTGTCGTAGACGCTGCCGAGTTTTTCCTGGAACACCACGTTGCGCAGGCGCTCGTTGAAGCTTTCCAGCGACTGCTTCTTGTCTTGCTTGAAGAAGAATTCGGCATCGGTCAGGCGCGGGCGAACGACTTTTTCGTTACCGGCGATGATCTGCTGCGGGTCCTTGCTTTCGATGTTGGCGACCGTGATGAAGCGCGGCAGCAACTTGCCTTCGGCGTCCAGCAGGCAGAAGTACTTCTGGTTGTCCTGCATGGTGGTGATCAGCGCTTCCTGCGGCACTTCAAGGAAACGTTCCTCGAACGAGCACACCAGCGGCACCGGCCATTCCACCAACGCGGTCACTTCGTCCAGCAGGCTGGCCGGCACGATGGCGGTGCCTTCCTGCAGGGTGGCCAGCTCTTCGGTGCGCTTGCTGATCAGTTCGCGGCGCTCGTTGGCGTCGGCCAGCACGTAGGCGGCACGCAGGTCGGCCAGGTAGTTGGCCGGCGAGGTGATGCGCACGCTCTGCGGATGATGGAAGCGGTGACCGCGGGAGTCGCGACCGGCCTTCTGGGCCAGGATCGTGCAATCGATGACCTGGTCACCGAGCAACATCACCAGCCATTGGGTTGGACGCACGAACTCTTCCTTGCGCGCGGCCCAGCGCATGCGCTTGGGGATCGGCAAGTCATTGAGGGAGTCTTCGACGATGGTCGGCAACAGGCTGGCGGTCGGCTTGCCCTTGATGCTCTGGCTGTAGCGCAGCTTCGGGCCGCTCTGGTCGATTTCGCTCAGGTCCACGCCGCACTTCTTGGCGAAGCCCAGGGCGGCTTGGGTCGGGTTGCCGTCGGCATCGAACGCGGCCTGGCGTGGCGGGCCGTCGAGGTTGATGCTGCGGTCTGGCTGCTGGGTCGCCAGGGCGGTGATCAGCACGGCCAGGCGGCGCGGTGCGGCGTACACCTGTTTGGCTTCGTAGCCCAGGCCGGCGGCTTGCAGGCCTTTGTCGATACCGGCCAGGAACGCATCGGCCAGGGTGTTCAGGGCTTTGGGTGGCAGTTCTTCGGTGCCCAGTTCAACCAGAAAATCTTGAGCACTCATTGTGCAGCCTCCAGCTTAGCCAACACTTCATCACGCAGGTCCGGGGTCGCCATCGGGAAGCCCAGCTTGGCACGGGCCAGCAGGTAGGCTTGCGCAACGGAACGCGCCAGGGTGCGCACACGCAGGATGTATTGCTGGCGCGCGGTCACGGAAATCGCCCGGCGTGCATCCAGCAGGTTGAAGGTATGGGACGCCTTCAACACCATTTCATAGCTCGGCAACGGCAGCGGCTGGTCCAGCTCGATCAGGCGCTTGGCTTCGCTTTCGTAGAAATCGAACAGCTCGAACAGCTTCTCGACGTTGGCGTGTTCGAAGTTGTAGGTCGACTGTTCCACTTCGTTCTGGTGGAACACGTCGCCGTAGGTCACCTTGCCGAACGGACCGTCGGCCCACACCAGGTCGTAGACCGAGTCCACACCCTGCAGGTACATGGCCAGGCGTTCGAGGCCGTAGGTGATTTCGCCGGTGACTGGGTAGCACTCGATGCCGCCCGCCTGCTGGAAGTAGGTGAACTGGGTCACTTCCATGCCGTTGAGCCAGACTTCCCAGCCCAGGCCCCAGGCGCCCAGGGTTGGCGATTCCCAGTTGTCTTCGACGAAACGAATGTCGTGCACCAGCGGGTCGAGGCCCACGTGCTTGAGCGAGCCCAGGTACAGCTCCTGGAAGTTTTCCGGGTTCGGCTTCAGCACGACCTGGAACTGGTAGTAGTGCTGCAGACGGTTCGGGTTTTCGCCGTAGCGGCCGTCAGTCGGGCGGCGGCTGGGCTGCACATAAGCGGCGTTCCAGGTTTCCGGGCCGATGGCACGCAGAAACGTGGCAGTGTGGAAAGTGCCGGCGCCTACTTCCATATCGTAGGGCTGAAGTACCACGCAACCTTGCTCGGCCCAGTATTGCTGGAGGGCGAGGATCAAGTCTTGGAAGGTACGCACGGCTGGCGTAGGCTGGCTCACGAAATTCACCTGTTTCTTGGGCTGCGATTTAAAGAGCGGGAGTATACCCGATTCGTTCGTGCGCACGCCCCCTGGAGCCTTATGCCACGCTGCTTTTGGTGTTCTGACGATCCGTTGTACATGGCTTATCACGATCAGGAGTGGGGCACGCCGCTGCGCGATGCGCAGGGTTTGTTCGAGTTGCTTTTGCTCGAAGGGTTCCAGGCCGGGTTGTCCTGGATCACCGTTTTGCGCAAACGCGAGCGCTACCGGGAGGTGCTGTACGGCTTCGATGTGCAGCGGGTGGCGCAGATGAGCGACGCCGAAATCGATGAACTGATGCTCGACCCCGGCATCATTCGCAACCGCCTCAAGCTCAAGGCCGCCCGCCGCAATGCCCAGGCCTGGCTGGCGTTGGAAGACCCGGTGGCATTTCTCTGGTCGTTCGTGGGCGACAAACCCATCATCAATCATTTCAAGGACCGCACCGAAGTGCCGGCCATCACGCCCGAGGCGCTGGCGATGAGCAAAGGCTTGAAAAAAGCCGGGTTCACCTTCGTCGGGCCGACCATTTGCTATGCCTTGATGCAAGCCTCGGGCATGGTCATGGACCACACCCAGGATTGCGACCGCTACGCCGAGTTGATAAACGGCGGTTAGAATAGCCGGCTCGCAACACGGCCCATACATTCAGGAGTGACCTGTGGATAAGTTGAAAGGCGCCTTGCTGGTCGGCGCTCTGCGGTTGTTTGCGTTGCTGCCCTGGCGGGCGGTGCAAGCGGTGGGCTCGGCCATTGGCTGGTTCATGTGGAAGCTGCCCAACCGCTCCCGCGACGTGGTGCGGATAAACCTCGCCAAATGTTTTCCCGAGATGGACCCGGCCGAGCGCGAACGCCTGGTGGGCCAGAGCCTCAAGGACATCGGCAAATCCCTGACCGAAAGCGCCTGCGCCTGGATCTGGCCGGCCCAGCGTTCCATCGATTTGGTACGTGAAGTCGAAGGCCTGGAGGTGCTGAAGCAAGCGCTGGCCTCCGGCAAAGGCGTGGTCGGCATCACCAGCCACCTGGGCAACTGGGAAGTGCTCAACCACTTCTATTGCAGCCAGTGCAAACCGATCATTTTCTACCGTCCGCCCAAGCTAAAGGCGGTGGATGAATTGCTGCGCAAACAGCGCGTGCAACTGGGCAACAAAGTCGCCGCATCGACCAAGGAAGGCATCCTCAGTGTCATCAAGGAAGTACGCAAGGGCGGCCAGGTGGGCATCCCCGCCGACCCGGAACCGGCCGAATCCGCCGGTATCTTCGTGCCCTTCTTCGCCACCCAGGCCCTGACCAGCAAGTTCGTGCCGAACATGCTCGCCGGCGGCAAAGCGGTCGGCGTCTTCCTTCACGCCCTGCGCCTACCGGATGGCTCCGGCTACAAAGTCATCCTCGAAGCCGCCCCGGACGCGATGTACAGCACCGACACCGAAACTTCGTGCGCCGCCATGAGCCAAGTGGTGGAACGCTACGTGCGGGCCTACCCGAGCCAATACATGTGGAGCATGAAACGCTTCAAGAAACGCCCGCCGGGCGAGGCGCGGTGGTACTGAAGGCCTTTTGCCTCCTATGAGTGGGATTGTTGGTGAATGCAGGATCTGTGAACACCCAAGAACCCCTGTGGGAGCGAGCTTGCTCGCGATGAAGGCGGCACACTCGACATCGATGCAAGCAGACCCACCGCTATCGCGAGCAAGCTCGCTCCCACAGTTTTTTCGGGTTGTTCACAGACCTTGCATCCACCACAAATCCCTGTGGGAGCGAGCTTGCTCGCGATAGCGGCGGCACATTCAACATCGATGCAAGCAGATCCACTGCTATCGCGAGCAAGCTCAGCTCCCACAGTTTTTCCGGGTCTGTTCACAGCCATCGCATCCATCCCCCAATCCCTGTGGGAGCGAGCTTGCTCGCGATGGCGGCGGCACATCCAACATCGATGCAAGCAGGCCCACCGCTATCGCGAGCAAGCTCAGCTCCCACAGTTTTTCCGGGTCTGTTCACAGCCATCGCATCCATCCCCCAATCCCTGTGGGAGCGAGCTTGCTCGCGATGGCGCCCTGACAGCCGCAGCCTAACTAACTGACCCGACCCTCCAGTGGCGAGGGAGCTTGCTCCCGCTGGGCTGCGCAGCAGCCCCAATCGAGCTAACGTATTCCCCCAGGCAAACCCAACGGAGGCCGAATGGATAGCGCTCCAGGCAAACGCGTCATCGTCATTGGTGCGGGCATCGTAGGCGCATCCCTGGCCTACCATCTGGCGACCCAAGGCGCGAAAGTCACGGTAGTCGAGGCCGAAGGCATCGCGTCAGGCGTGACCGGCAGCTCATTCGCCTGGATCAACACCTCCCATGACGAACCCGACTCCATTGCGCCATTGCGCGGTGCTGCCATCCAGGAATACCGCCGACTCGAAACACAGCTGCCCGGCCTGAAGATCCAATGGACTGGCGCCCTCTCTTACGGCGCGAGTTCAACAGCTACGGCAAACCGAATATCCCAATCACAGATCCGTGAACTTGAGCCAAACCTCAAGAACCCTCCTCAACAGGCTTCGTATGCGGTAGATCAAGGAGCACTGGACGCGGTAGCGGCAACCCATGCGTTGATCGCCGGTGCTCAAGCGAATGGCGCGAAAGTGCTCACTCAAACGCCGGTTCTCGGCTTTAAAACCCAGGGTTCCAGCGTGCGGGGCGTCGAAACCGCCGCGGGCGTCATCGAAGCCGATATCGTCGTATTGGCAGCCGGTACAGGCATCACGAAGCTGACCGACCTGCTTGAAGTTTGCCTGCCCATAGACGCCTCCCCGGCAATTTTCATCCGCTACACCTCGCCACCCAACCTGGTACGCACCCTCATCTCCAGCCCTGAAATGGAAGTGAGGCAAACCCCGGAGGGTGCGTTGCTGGCGGCCGAAGATTACCTGGACGACGCCCTGGAGAACCAACCATCGGGGATCGCGCTGCGCACCGCCAACGCCATCAAAAGCGAACTCCACGGCGTTGTCTCCCTGGATCTGCAATCGGCTCGTGTCGGATACAGACCCATGCCTGCCGATGACGTCCCCATCATTGGTTATCTTCCGCAGGTTGGCGGCGTATACGTGTGCGTCATGCACCCCGGCGTAACCCTGGCCGCGATCGTGGGTCGTCTGGCCAGTGAAGAGATCGTCGGCGACAAGGCTTGCCCTGCCCTCAACCCCTGCCGCCCAAATCGTTTTTTCCAAGCTTAGTGAGGGTTGAATGGCCTAAGCTCGCTTACTCCCAAATCAGCCAAGGAAGCGTCAATGGGTATTCAAGGTAAAGACCGTCAGATCGATAACATCGAGTTCAATGTCAGCGACATCGCCCGCAGCAAAGCCTTCTATGCAAGCGTATTCGGCTGGAATTTCGTCGAGTACGGCCCGACTTATACCGAATTCAGCGACGGTCGCCTGACCGGTGGCTTCACGACCGGTGAACCGGTGCGCCCGGGCGGCCCGTTGATCATCTTGTACGCGGATGACCTTGAGGCTACCCAACTCAGGCTCAAGGCCACAGGAGCGACCATCAGCCGTGAAGTGTTCGCGTTCCCGGGGGGCCGACGTTTCCATTTTATCGATCCGGATGGCTATGAACTGGCGGTGTGGTCGGCTTCCTGATGGTTGATTGATCACGAGGAGGCGCAAAGCCTCAATCGTGTCCATGATTAAGGGCCTGCGATATCGGCGACGTTGGGATGCAAAGCCATCTAAATCCGTCGGACTACCGTCCAGTCAGCAATATCGCACTTCCTCTGGTTCATTAATCAAGGAGTCCCCTCATGAACATCGACTTCACCGGCCGTCACGTGTTGGTCACTGGATCCACCAGCGGTATCGGTTTCGCGACAGCCAAAGGCTTCCTGGAAGCCGGCGCCCACGTGGTTATCAACGGTCGCAGCGGGAGCAGCGTGGAGGACGCGTTGCAGCGCTTGGGCGCCCTCGCTTCAAGGGCTGATGGCTTCGTTGGCGATCTGAGCAACGCGCCGGGCTGCCAGGCACTGATCGCCAAATACCCACGCTTCGACATCGTCATCAACAACCTGGGCATTTTCAAACTGGAAGACTTTTTCGAGACGCCGGACAGCGAATGGCAGCGCTTCTTCGAAACCAACGTGATGTCCGGCGTGCGTGTTTCCAGGGCCTACGCGCCCGGGATGGTCGAGCGCGGTTGGGGGCGGATCGTGTTTGTCTCGTCGGAATCCGGCGTAAACATTCCCGCTGACATGATCCACTACGGCTTCACCAAAACCGCCCAACTCTCAATTGCTCGCGGCCTGGCCAAGCGCCTCGCCGGCACCGGCGTGACGGTAAACTCGGTGCTGCCTGGGCCGACACTTTCCGAGGGCGTTGCCCAGATGCTCCAGGCAGACGTCGAGCGTACCGGGGACAGCCTGGAAAAGGTCGCGGCAGACTTCGTCAATCAGCACCGCAGCACCTCGATCATCCAGCGCGCGGCACGCGTCGAGGAAGTCGCCAACATGATCATCTACGCCAGCTCGGAACAGGCCTCGGCCACCACTGGCGCGGCGCTGCGGGTTGATGGTGGGGTGGTGGATAGCATCATTTAGCGGAGTGCATTGCTACAAGTGGGAGCCTGCTTCCGGGAAAACCGCGCCGGCCGATTGACGACGGCTGCGCCGCCGAGCGGGAGCAAGCTCCCTCGCCACAAATCGCATGCGTCTTCAGGCTATGGCTTACTCACGTTGGAACTCCACATGGAAGACTTGGAATGACTCGAATTATTGAAATCCTGATGTACACCTTAAAGCCAGGATCGGGATTGGACTTTCATCAAATAATGCAGAATGTAAGTGTTCCGCTTCACCTGGAAGCGGGCATAGACGTTGTTTCGTATGGCTGCTCATTACACGATAGTGACAGCTATCACCTGATTCGCTCCTATGAAAGCGAGAGCCATCGCCAAGTATCTCAAGAGGCTTTTTACGCAAGCGCTGCCTGGAAACAGGGCCCGAGAGAAGACATTATCAATCGGATTGAAATCAGTACAACGACAGTTCTGGCGCTCGCTCAAGACGCAATTGATGCCATCAGAGCTTGCGTAGATCTATCTAGAGCCGAAGTTCGATCCGCGTAGCTGAGATCGACAAAGGCAGGCCTTGTAGCAAACTCGGGATCAGGGAAAAGTACTAAAGACCGCCAAATTGGCGGTTTTTTGGTTTCGCTCTGGGCAAAGCCAACCCGACTAAGCAACAGCCACTCGATTACGCCCCAACGCCTTCGCCCGATACAGGGCTTTATCCGCATCGTTCATCAAGCTGTGAAGATCCTTGTTACAGGCCTCCGTCGATGCCACGCCAAGGCTGGCGGTTATGCAGTGAACAGGCTCGATCATCAAACCCGCAATCGTATCGATGAGTTGTTCTGCAATCTGGGTGGCGACCTCAATGGACGTGTCCGGAAGCAAAATGGCGAACTCTTCGCCACCGAGCCGACCGTGGATATCCGTTGCCCGAAACGACGAACTGATGACCGCCCCCATCTGGCGCAAAACCTGATCGCCGACCTGATGGCCGTAGGTGTCGTTGATGTGCTTGAAGTGATCCATGTCCAACATGACCGCGCACAACCCCAACCGGTTGGCCTTACATTCGTTGTAAAGCTGCTGGGCATGCTCGAAAAACGCCCGTCGACTCTTCAGGCCGGTCAGTTCATCGGTTTGAGCGGCGCGGGTTGAAATGCTGTTCGCCTGTTCCATTTCACGGGTGAGTCGAAAGGCGATTTCCAGTGCCTGGGACATTTTGTTCGTGGCGCGGGCCGCAAATGCCGCGAACACCAGAATCGAAAGGGCCATGCCGACTTGAGTCGGGGACGGTTGAAACAGCAGCCAGATCGTGCACGGCAACAGCACCACGCCAATGGAGACCAGTGTCATATCGCGATAGGCCGAGTAGCAGGACACCGCGCTGACCGACATGCCGACCGTAAAGAGCATGACCAACGCCTGCGACAACAGATCGTCCGCTGGCATGAGAACGAACGCGCCGCCGCCCCAGATGCTGGCGGATAGCACCAGGGTGACCCAGTATTTGCGCTCCCACCGTTGAGGCGTGCGCTGACTTTCGTCGCTGCGGAAATAGGCAACGAACATCGCGATACGCAACAGCGTCGATGCGGTCAGGATGGCCATCCACCAAAAAATAGCGCCGTGCTCAAAACGATCCCAACACAGCCAACTCAGCATGATGGCGGCAAGGTAGCTACCAAAAACCGCAGAAACGGATTGGCGAAACAGCTGCTGCAATCGGTCGGTGCGCACCTGCTCGGCTATTACAAAATCCTGGCCATTGCGCAATCTTGGGCCATACATTTGAATCACCTGGTTATGACGCGACAAAAAACGATTGTGGCACCCTGCCATTACCGTAAACAACTGAATTACTGTGACGAGGGGATTTATCCCCAAACGTTATGCAGGAACACAACCCCCGTGGCGAGGGAGCTTGCTCCCGCTGGGCTGCGAAGCGTCGAGCTGCGGTAGCGGGTGAACCCGCCAAAGAAAAACCCGACGCGTTACGTCGGGTTTTTCAGCGAGGGCAAGTTGTTACGGGTTACTCGACTTGCGACAGCTTGGCGTCATCGCAACCGGCAGCACGGCACTCGCGCTCGACAGCTTTGAGTATGACGATACGCGCCTCGGTCTTCTCGTTGGCACAGTCCAGGTAGAGCAGGCCATCGTTGGAACAGGCGCTGTCACGATTTTTGATCCACTGGATTTGAGCGGCTTTCACTTTTTTCTTTTGATCCGGGTTCAGCGCACTCATCGTCTTCTTGTATTGATCGTTGATGTCCTGATCCGACTGAACCATTTTCAGCGACGCGCAATAGGTTCTGTCATAGGCGTTTCTAGGGTTATCGCAACTCATCGCAGATGCCGATGCTGATGCCATTGCCAGCAATGCCCCAACCAACAAAGACTTGATCACTTACTTCTCTCCCTGAATGCCCTCTATTGATTAGAGGTCGCGGCTGGGAATTTATCATGGGGGTTGTAGAACAATGAAGCACAACTGCAACGCCCTCGACCGCCGCGCTGCCGGCGACTGCCTTTCGTTACAACTTTGACTTTCTCGACCAAAGATCGAGGTCGCTGCCGCACGCCGCAACGATGTAGTTCCCACACCAGGAGAATCCGAACGCCCGCACGTGGTCCCTGTAGATCACCGTGCAATCTGCTTGGTGACCCTTAATCAGCGCATTTTTGAAGGGTTTGCTCAGGATAAGGCTGTTTTCAGGCCAATCCGGGGAAACCAACTCCAGTCCTTCTCCGGCGAGGTTGCCGGTTGGCAAGCCACCGCCCTGTATGCCACACAGCGATATGACTTCATCGGCGATCACGCCAATGCCCTGGCAATGCAACCCAAGCTGGCTCAAGCCCGCATATTCTTCATAGTCGCGCTCAATTTTTTCGCCTGTGTCGCAGTGCACCACACTCCGACCCGAGCTTGAGACGACCAGCAAGTAGGGACCTTTTTGCGAAAACCCTACCGATAGCAGCCCGCCGACGGCTATCGAAGCAACATGGGTCCAACCCTCGGGGTTCTCATCAACAGGGATCTGGTCGATGAGTCGTATCAAGCGCTTTCGATTGTCTTCGCGTAATGAATTCATGAGTGCATTCGGATAGAAAAGGGGCAAGTTTATTCTGCCCTCCGCCCCCCTGTTCGGATCGAAAGACAGCAACCATCACGTATCGAGCGAGGCATCCCCAAGCCGGCCAAACATTCGTTTTTGATCGTTCCCACGCTCTGCGTGGGAATGCATCATTCCCACGCAGGAGCGTGGGAACGATCGATATGTATTTTCAGCCTTAAAAACCACAGGGTTGCAATTTGTTCCGTGAGAGCTTGCTCCCGCTGGGCAGCAAAGCAGCCCCCCACCCTCCCCGAAAAATGCCTACAGACTAAGCCGCATCATCCACTTCAAACCCTAACCGCAAACCCGTCTAGCCCCAATTTACGGGCCAAAATAAGCCCTGTTTATTCCGCTGGCGTGATCCTTCCCTCAAGCTACACATCCTTGCGCCATTACCTACAACTACGCCAGAATCCGCCCGCTTGTGCGCCTTGTCCCTGGGTTCTATCGTTTCCCTGCCACTGCCCATCAGTGGTCGGGTTTAGTAGCCCGAGGTATTTAGTAAGGTGCAAAGCTCTATCAGTCAGGTATCTCCATGCCTGTATTTGATGGCGGTTGTGCGCAGGGCGCTCTCGGGCGCGCCGGCTTGCTAAGTCCCCGGTCTACTAACCTGCGTACAGCTGCCACCCCTTGTTTAGTAGCTAGAGGGTTGCGGCTTCACCTATAGGACTTAAGCACATGATTAAACCTACACCGAATCCGCCAGAGGCGGACCAAGCTTCCCCGCGAACCAAATCCAAAGCCAAGAAACACGACGAAGCCACCAATCGCGCCTTGGATTACTACCTGCTACCAAAACCGGAAAAGTCCGAAGATACGTCCCAACCGGGCCAGCTCTTCACCGTCGCAAAAAACGCCGACAACGAATCCCTCCTCGCCAACCTCAGCGAAACCCTGGCGGCAGCCGACGCGATGGTCAGCAACCTGGCCTTCGACCTGGAAGGTCCTCGCCGTCACATCCTCCTCGGCATCCAGCAGTTGATTGAATTGAGCTCATTGCTGGCGAATCGGGTGTTGGATAACGTTGATCCGCGTTAGCCCGTGATCTTGCGGGCCTTTCCGTGACGCCGCACATTTCCAAGCATAAAAAAACGGGCCTGCATTCCCACGCAGCCCCGTTTTTTTCACCACCCGATCAGATCAAAACGCCGGCAAAACCGCGCCTTTGTACTTCTCAAGAATAAAAGCCTTCACTTCCGGGCTATGCAACGCCGCCACCAGCTTCTTCATCGCCTCACTGTCCTTATCATCCTCACGAGCCACCAGGATGTTCACATAAGGAGAGTCATTACCTTCGATGACCAGCGCATCCTTGGAAGGATCAAGCTTGGCTTCCAACGCATAGTTGGTATTGATCAACGCCAGGTCCACCTGGGTCAGCACCCGCGGAATGGTCGCTGCTTCCAGTTCACGGAATTTCAGATCCTTCGGGTTCTCAACAATGTCCTTGGTCGTCGACAGGATGTTGTTCGAATCCTTCAGCTTGATCACCCCAGCCTTCGCCAGCAGCAACAGCGCACGGCCGCCGTTGGTGGCGTCGTTCGGGATCACCACGTTGGCGCCGCCCGGCAGTTCTGTCAGTGCCTTGTACTTGCTGGAGTACGCGCCCAGTGGTTCCAGGTGCACACCGGCCACGCTCACCAGGTGCGTGCCCTTGGCTTTGTTGAACTCATCCAGGTACGGCTGGTGTTGGAAGAAGTTGGCGTCCAGGCGCTTTTCCGCAACTTGTACGTTCGGCTGGATGTAGTCGGTGAAGACTTTGACCTTGAGGTCCACGCCTTCTTTGGCCAATGCCGGTTTGACGAATTCGAGGATTTCCGCGTGCGGGACTGGGGTGGCCGCGACGGTCAGGGTGTCGGCGGCGTGGGCGGAAAACGCTGCGGCGGCAGCGAAGGCAACCAGTAGTTTCTTCATTCAGCTAACTCCTTGTGGGGCGCCTGCTCTTGGCGCCTGCCAGCGAATGGCCGGCTCATGGTTTATTGGCCGCGAGGCCTTATTTTCTAGAGAAATGCACAACCAGTTTGTCGCCCACGGTTTGCAGGACCTGCACCAGCACCAGCAGCAACACCACCGTGACCACCATGACGTCGGTCTGGAAACGCTGGTAACCGAAGCGGATCGCCAGGTCGCCCAAACCACCGGCGCCGACCACACCGGCCATGGCCGTGTAGGACACAAGCGTAATCGCTGTCACCGTAATCGCTGCAAAAATGCCCGGACGGGCTTCCGGCAGCAAGGCGTTGACGATGATCTGCCGCGTCGTTGCGCCCATGGCCTGGGTCGCTTCGATGATGCCGCGGTCGACTTCGCGCAGGGCGGTTTCCACCAGGCGGGCGAAGAACGGTGTGGCGCCGACCACCAGCGGTGGGATCGCGCCGGCCACGCCCAGGGAGGTGCCGGTGATCAATACCGTGAACGGGATCATCACGATCAACAGGATGATGAACGGCAGCGAGCGCAGGATGTTCACGATCAGCGACAGGAGCGCATAAACGCCCCGGGCTTCGAGCAACTGGCGCGGGCTGCACAGGAACAGCAGCACGCCCAGGGGCAGGCCGAGCAGCACGGTGAACAACAGCGAACCGAACAGCATCAGGAAGGTGTCGCCCGTCGCCAGCCAGATTTCCAGCCAGTCGATGTTGGAGAAGAACGAACTCAACAGTTCCATTAGCGCAGCACCTCCATGTGGACATCGGCCGCGGTGAAGCGGGCAAACGCCGCCTCCATGTCACCGCCGGTGATGGCGAGGGTCAGTTGCCCGTAGGGGGTGTCTTTGATGCGGTCGATACGACCGGCCAGGATGCTGTAGTCCACGCCGGTTTCCCGAGCGATGGTGCCGAGCAACGGCGCGTAGGTCGCGTCGCCCTGGAACGTCAGACGCACGATGCGGCCTGGGACGTGAGCGAAATCGTCGCGCTGTTCGCTTTCGTCGATCTGCTCGTCTTCCTGGACGAAACGCTTGGTGGTCGGGTGCTTGGGGTGCAGGAACACCTGGGCCACCGGGCCTTGCTCGACGATCACGCCGGCGTCCATTACGGCCACTTGATCGCAGACGCGGCGGATCACGTCCATTTCATGGGTAATCAGCACGATGGTCAGCTTCAGCTCGCGGTTGATTTCCGCCAGCAGTTGCAGCACCGAGGCGGTGGTCTGTGGGTCGAGGGCGCTGGTGGCCTCGTCGCACAGCAAAATCTTGGGTTTGGTCGCCAGGGCGCGGGCGATGCCGACGCGCTGCTTCTGGCCGCCGGACAATTGCGCCGGGTATTTCCTGGCGTGGTCGGACAGGCCCACCCGCGCCAGCAACTCGGCGACGCGCTGGTCGATTTCGCTGCGGGACAATTCGCCGGCCAGCGTCAGTGGCAGCGCCACGTTGTCGGCCACGGTCTTGGACGCCAGCAGGTTGAAGTGCTGGAAAATCATCCCGACTTGCTGGCGGAAGCGGCGCAGGCCGCTGGCGTCCAGGGCGGTGACTTCCTCACCGTCGACGATGATCTTGCCGCCCGTGGAATCTTCCAGGCGATTGATCAGGCGCAGCAGGGTACTTTTTCCCGCACCGGAATGGCCAATCAGGCCGAAGACCTGACCGTTCTCAATCGTCAGACTGGTCGGGTGCAGGGCGGGGATATCCTTACCGGCGACCCGGTAGGTTTTATGGACGTCTTGAAACTCGATCACGTAGCGAACCTTGTGGGGCGCGTTGGAAAAGGATCAGCGGTTAGCCGGGCGCGCATTTTAGCCTGTCCGTATAGAGGTTCTTAGCATTTATTTGCGATCAGACCTTTCATTTGGCAATAACGCGATCAAAGGCCATAAAAAAGGAACACGGCCAAACGGCATCGGTCACTCATTAAGCCACTCGAAAATGCCCAGGTGCCGAACCTGCGGTATCGAACTCAAGAGTCCCGGCCATGGCGGGGATTGCAAAGAGGAGTCATGCCTGATGAGTACCAACAAGCCCACGGTCAACAAGAGCCAACTGGCCGGGACCGACACGCTGGATCGCGGCAACACCAACGCCAAGCTCGAGAGCCTGGAACAGTTCCGCTCCGACGCCACCGAACAGGCGTTGCGCACCAACCAGGGCGTGAAGATCGCCGATAACCAGAACACCCTGCGCGCCGGCCCCCGGGGCCCTTCGTTGCTGGAAGACTTCATCATGCGTGAAAAAATCACGCACTTTGACCATGAACGCATTCCGGAACGCATCGTCCACGCCCGTGGGACCGGCGCCCATGGTTATTTTCAGAGCTATGACGCGCATTCGGCATTGACCAAGGCCGGTTTCCTACAAGATCCGAGCAAGAAAACCCCAGTGTTCGTGCGTTTTTCCACTGTGCAAGGCCCACGCGGCTCCGGCGACACCGTGCGAGACGTGCGTGGCTTTGCGGTGAAATTCTTCACCGACGAAGGCAACTTCGACCTGGTGGGCAACAACATGCCGGTGTTTTTCATTCAGGACGCGGTGAAGTTTCCGGACTTTGTCCACGCGGTAAAACCCGAGCCCCATAACGAAATGCCTACAGGCGGCTCGGCCCACGACACGTTCTGGGATTTTGTCTCGCTGGTGCCGGAATCGGCTCACATGGTGATCTGGGCGATGTCTGATCGGGCCATTCCAAAAAGCCTACGTGCGATGCAGGGTTTTGGTGTGCACACCTTCCGCATGATCAACGCCGAAGGCAAAAGCAGCTTCGTCAAATTCCACTGGCGCCCTACCGTCGGCACCTGCTCGTTGGTATGGGACGAAGCGCAGAAACTGGCGGGTAAAGATACGGACTACCACCGTCGCGATCTCTGGGAGTCGATCGAGATGGGCGACTACCCGGAATGGGAGTTCGGCGTGCAGGTTGTCGCCGAGGAAGACGAGCACAAATTCGACTTCGACCTGCTCGACCCGACCAAGATCATCCCTGAAGAGCTGGTGCCCATCACGCCCCTGGGCAAGATGGTGCTGAACCGCAACCCGGACAATTTCTTCGCCGAGGTCGAGCAAGTTGCGTTCTGCCCCGGGCACATCGTGCCGGGCATCGACTTTTCCAATGACCCGTTGCTGCAAGGGCGGCTGTTTTCCTACACCGATACGCAGATCAGCCGACTCGGTGGGCCGAATTTTCATGAGCTGCCGATCAACCGGGCGATCACGCCGGTACACAACGGCCAGCGTGACGCCATGCACCGCACCACCATCGACAAGGGGCGTGCTTCCTACGAACCGAATTCAATCGATGGCGGCTGGCCGAAGGAAACCCCGTCCGGCCCGGAAGATGGCGGCTTCGAAAGTTATCCAGAGCGCATCGACGCCTACAAGATCCGCCAACGCAGCGATTCGTTCGGTGATCATTTCTCCCAGGCGCGGTTGTTCTACAAGAGCATGAGCCCTCATGAGCAGGAGCACATCGTTGCTGCCTACAGCTTCGAGCTGGGCAAGGTGGAGCGTGAGTTCATCCGGGCGCGGCAGGTCAATGAGATCCTCGCCAATATCGACCTGGAACTGGCCGGGCGAGTGGCGAAAAACCTCGGGTTGCCGGCGCCTACCGCGGGCACCGTCGATGTGCCAACGCCATCGCTGCAGCAGTCACCGGCCTTGAGCCAGGCGAACCTGCTGTCCGGCGACATCAAGACGCGAAAAGTGGCGGTGTTGGTGGCTAACGGTGTCGATGGGGCGATCATCGATGCGCTCAAGAAGGCCCTGAAGGCCGAGGGCGCCCACGCCAAAGTGCTGGGGCCGACCTCCGCACCGGTGACCACGGCCGATGGGAAAACGCTGGCGGTGGATGCGTCCATGGAAGGGTTGCCGTCGATTGCCTTTGACGCGGTGTTCGTGCCCGGTGGCGCGGAGTCGATCAAGGCCTTGAGTCGCGACGGCGTGGCGTTGCATTACGTGCTGGAGGCCTACAAGCATCTGAAAGCCATTGGGCTTCATGGTGAGGCCCGGCAGTTGTTGGTGGAGTTGAAGCTGGAGGTGGATGCGGGGTTGATCGAAGACGCGGATGCGAGCGGTTTTTCGCGGTTTTTTGCGGCGATTGCCCAGCATCGGGTTTGGGCGCGGGAGCCGAGGGCCAAGGCGGTTCCGGCCTAAAGAGATTTGTTGTCTGGTAGGGCGCTATCGCGAGCAAGCTCGCTCCCACATGGGGTTTAGTGATCGACACCTAACCCTGTGGGAGCGAGCTTGCTCGCGATGCTTTTAAGGCTTACGCGGAGTCAGCACCATCTGCGCCGGCACACTGCGCAAGATCTGCTTCTGCAGTTTCAAATCAAACCCCGGGTCCAGTTTCTTGACCCGCTTGGTCAGCAACGTCTCCAACCAAGGATAATCATCAGTACGCGGCGCCTGGATGCTGACGTCACACTGATAATTCACCACGTCGGCGGCGATGGCATCAAGTTGTCGACGCATTTGCTGTATATCGGCGAGGTTGAGTGCAACCGTGGTGCTGGGGGCGCTCGGGTCGATCACTTTGGCGACCGGTTTGGCTTCGGCGGCCTTGAGGTCGGCCTCGGCTTTATCCAGGTCGGCCTTGCGGGCTTCGGCAATGGCGCTGTTGACCTCGCCGGTGAGCGCTGGGGCCTTGGGCATCAAGGCTCGGGCACGGCTCAGGGCGGTGGCGGCGGCGTTTACATCGCCTTTTTGCAGATCGATCTGGCTGCGGCGCAAATACGCCTCGGCCAATTGCCGTTGATAGGGTTCCAGCGACCGGTCTTCGGCCGACTGGGCTTGCAAGGCGGCCAACTGGTCTTCGGCGGTGGCCAGCTCATTGCTGGCAAGGCTTTGCTCGAGCTGCGCGATGGCCGGGCCCCGCGTATCGGGGGCCTGGGTGACCGGCGGTGTACTCTGGCAGGCGCCCAGTAGCAGGGAAAATGCGACAAGGAGCAGATAACGGGAGGCGAACGGCTTCATTCCTGCGACTCTCTATTTGCGCAAAAAGCGAGCAAGTCTACACCCCTCGACGAGGCAGGACAAAACTCAGCAGAAACAGCGCGGCGGCGCTGACCACGATCGACGGGCCGGCCGGGGTGTCCTTGAACCAGGAAAGTGCCAGGCCGCCACACACCGCGAGCATGCCCAGCAGGCTCGCGCCCAGGGCCATCTGCTCGGGTGAGCGGGCGTGACGCTGTGCCGCAGCCGCCGGGATGATCAGCAATGAAGTAATCAGCAACACCCCGACGATTTTCATCGCCACCGCGATGACCACCGCAATCAGCAGCATCAGCACCAGGCGCAAGCCCAGTACGGGCAGGCCTTCGACCCGGGCCAGTTCCTCGTGCACGGTGACGGCCAGCAAGGGACGCCAGAGCGCCACCAGCAACAGCAGCACCGCGGCGCTACCGCCGAGGATCCACGACAGGTCTGTAGGACTGATCGCCAACAGGTCGCCGAACAGATAGGCCATCAGGTCAATCCGCACGTCATGCATGAAGCTTAGTACCACCAGCCCGAGGGACAGGGTGCTCGGCGCCAAAATACCCAGCAGCGTGTCGGACGCCAGCGGTTGGCGGTGTTGCAAGGTCACCAGTACCACCGCCAGCAACAGGCAGCCAACGGTCACCGCCACCGCCGGGCTGACGTCTAACAGAAACCCCAAGGCCACGCCGAGCAACGCTGCGTGGGACAAGGTGTCGCCGAAATAGGCCATGCGCCGCCAGACCACGAACGAACCCAAGGGACCGGCTACCAGGGCAAGTGCCAAGCCTGCGAGCAGGGCGTACAACAGAAAATCAGCCATGCTTGCAGCCATCTCCATGAACATGATTGGAAGCAGAAGGGGCGCTGACCACCGAACCATGCAGGTCATGGGCGTGGTCATGGTGGTGGTGATAAATCGCCAGGCTTTGTGCGTTTTTTCCGAACAGCTCGACGAAAGCCGGATCGCCGCTGACTTGCTCGGGATGCCCGGAACAGCAGACGTGGCGATTGAGGCAGACCACCTGGTCGGTGGTGCTCATCACCAGGTGCAAGTCGTGGGAGACCATCAGCACGCCGCAGCCGTGGCGGTCGCGCAGGCGCGTGATCAGGCTGTACAGCTCGGCCTGCCCCGCCACATCGACCCCTTGCACCGGCTCGTCGAGCACCAGCAGCTCAGGCTCACGCAGCAGGGCGCGAGCCAGCAATACGCGTTGCATCTCGCCCCCGGACACGCTTTGCACCGGGCTGTCGATCACCTGTTCGGCGCCGACTTCCTTGAGCGCGGCCAAGGCGCGTGCGCGGTCCACGCCTGGCACCAGGCGCAGGAAGCGCAGCACCGACAGTGGCAGCGTCGGGTCTACGTGGAGTTTTTGCGGCATGTAGCCGACGCGCAACCTGGGCTTGCGCCAGACGCTGCCGCTGTCGGGCTTGAGCAAACCCAGCACGGCGCGCACCAGGGTGGTCTTGCCGGCGCCGTTGGGGCCGATCAAGGTCACGATCTGCCCCGGTTCGACGCTCAGGTGGATGTTGTCCAGCACGCTCTGCCCGGCGAACGTCACGGCCACCTGTTCGAGGCGGATCAACGCATTGCTCATCAGGCCCCCTGGCAGCCGGAGCAGAGACCGACCACCTCGACGGTCTGGGTGTCGACCACGAAGCCGACGTCCTTGGCGCTGGCGATGATGGCATCGCTGATGGACTTCTGTTCCAGCTCGATGGCGGCGTGGCATTCGCGGCAGATCAGGAACTGGCCTTGGTGGGCGTGCTCCGGATGGTTGCAGCCGACGAAGGCGTTCAGCGACGAAATGCGATGCACCAGGCCGTTTTCCAAGAGGAAATCCAGCGCCCGGTAGACCGTCGGCGGTGCGGCGCGGCGGCCGTCCTGCTCGCTGAGCACGGCGAGGATGTCGTAGGCGCCCAGTGGCTTGTGGCTTTGCCAGACCAATTCCAGCACGCGCCGACGCAGGGCGGTCAGGCGCAACCCTTGGCGCGCGCAGATGGCGTCGGCCTCGGACAGCGCGCTGTGCACGCAGTGGGAGTGATCGTGGGGGCGACTGGCAAGGGGTGTAATAGGCATGGGCAGCGACGAGTTTAGTGAGAGACGTTATTATGTTACCCGTTCTCGCCTCTACGAGTGGTCATCGTGTCCCGATTTTTTTCGCTCTTTGTCGCTTTTGTCGCAAGTTTTCTACTGATTGGCTCGGCCCAGGCCGACGTCAAGGTGCTCACCAGCATCAAGCCGCTGCAACTGATTGCCGCCGCCGTGCAGGACGGCGTGGCCGTTCCAGAGGTGTTGCTGCCGCCAGGGGCTTCGCCGCATCACTATGCGTTGCGGCCATCGGATGTACGCAAGGTGCAGTCGGTGGACCTGCTGTATTGGATCGGCCCCGATATGGAAGGCTTTCTGCCGCGGGTGCTCAACGGTCGCACGTTGCCCTCCGTTGCCATCCAGGATTTGCCGGGGCTCAAGTTGCGTCACTTCGCCCAGGACAGCGCGTCCCACGAGGATGATGACCATGACGCCGATGAACACGATCACGACCATCGCCCCGGCACCGTGGATGCCCACCTGTGGCTCTCGCCGCTCAATGCGCGGGTGATCGCCGCCAAGATGGCGGCTGACCTGAGTGCGGCGGATCCGGCCAATGCGGCCCGCTATCAAAGCAACCTCAAGGGCTTCAACCAGCGTCTCGATGCCTTGGACATACGCCTCAAGGCGCGTCTGGCCGGGGTCGCGGGCAAGCCGTATTTCGTCTTCCACGAGGCGTTCGACTATTTCGAAGACCACTACGGCCTCAAGCACGCCGGGGTGTTCGCCGTGGCCGCCGAAGTCCAGCCCGGTGCCCAGCATGTGGCGGCAATGCGCACGCGCTTGCAGGCCGTGGGCAAAACCTGCGTCTTCAGCGAACCGCCCCTGCGCCCGCGCCTGGCCGAAACCCTGGTGGCCGGGTTGCCGGTGAAGCTGGCGGAGCTCGATGCACTGGGCGGCTATACCCCGGCGACGGCGCAGGGGTATGAGCAGTTGTTGGAGAAGTTGGGCAATGATCTGGCGGGGTGCCTGGAGTCGTTGTAACCCCGGCTGCTCTTGTGGCGAGGGAGCTTGCTCCCGCTGGGCCGCGAAGCGACCCTGAAATCTTGCGGTCGCTGCGCAACCGAGCGGGAGCAAGCTCCCTCGCCACAAAAGCCTTCGCGCCCCTGTCGGTTATCAGAGGGCGAAAGGCAACACCGTGTGAACCGTCTGCCGCTGCGCCAAGCGCTGCTGGAATTCCATCGGATCGTGAATCAACACATCCTGCCCGGCAAAGGATTCAGCGGCGATCAACCGCGACAGCCAGAACCGCACGCACGCCACGCGCAGCATGGTTGGCCATAACTCGGCTTCGGCGGCAGTGAACGGTCGCAGCGCCGCATAGGCGCCCAGCAGCGCTCGCGCCCTGGCGCCATCGAGCACACCGTCGTCGTCCGAGCACCAGTCGTTCAAGGCAATGGCGACGTCATACAGCATCGGCCCGGAGCAGGCGTTGTAGAAGTCGATCAGCCCGGTCAGGTGCGTGCCTTCGAACATCGCATTGTCGCGGAACAGATCGGCGTGGATGTTGGCGCGCGGCAGCGCCAGGATGCCGACCTTCTGCAACGAGATTTCATCCAGCGCCGCCTCGAGCAGCCGACGCGGTTCGGCGTCGAGGTGCGAGAGCAACTTGGCGCCCTCCTCCTGCATCCAGTCCAGGCCGCGATCGGTCTTGCGCTTGATCATGTTGTCGCGGGTTGCCAGATGCAGATGCGCCAGCAACTCGCCGACCTGGGCGCAGTGCTGGGCGTTGGCCTGCTTGATGTGCTTGCCGGCCAGGCGTGGTTGCAGCAGCGCCGGCTTGCCCGCCAGTTCCCGCAGCGCGACACCGTCGGTGGTGCGCAAGGCGTAAGGCACCGGCAGGTCGGCGTCATGCAGCACGTCCAGCAGTTCGATGAAGAACGGCATTTCCTGCACCGGACCGCGCTCGACCAGGGTCAGGACGAATTCGCCCTGCTCCAGGCTGATAAAGAAATTGGTGTTTTCGCTGCCGGCGGCGATCCCCTGGAAATCAAGCAGGCGGCCAAGCCCATAAGGGGCGAGAAAGGTTTCCAGCTCGGGCCGAGCCAGGGGCGTGAACACAGACATGGTTAAAACTGCCAGTACGGGCGCCCTTCAGCGGGCGCCGGTTGAAGTGCAGAGCGGTACTACCACTCAAAGATTTTCCACGAAGGGATCAGCATATCCGGCTGGTCCGAGCGGATGAAGTTTGCATCGGTACCGTCGGCGCGTACCAGGAAATAAGGCTTGCCATTCTTGGGCGTGACCTTGATCGCGTACAAAAATCCGTTTTGCCGATACTCCTGAATGGTTTTATCTCCTTCGGTCCGGATGGTGACGTCCGGGTCCGCCGAGGGGGCGTCATCCGCCGCCATGACGGCCAACGGGGTGATTGCAAACAAGCCAGCCAGTAACAGGCGATTTAGTGTACGCATGATAACCTTGTCCCTTTGTCGTCAACGGTCCCGCTATTCTAGCCCCGGACCCGCCGAAAAGGTTGATCCTGCTCATGAGCCAAGCCCCCCTCGTCCTGGTGGACGGTTCTTCTTATCTGTACCGCGCCTTTCATGCGCTGCCACCGCTGACCACGTCCAAAGGCCTGCCGACCGGTGCGGTCAAGGGCGTGCTGAACATGCTCAAGAGCCTGCGCAAGCAGTATCCAGACAGCCCGTTTGCCGTGGTCTTCGACGCCAAGGGTGGGACGTTTCGCGATGAGCTGTACGCCGAATACAAGGCCAACCGTCCGAGCATGCCCGACGACATGCGCGTGCAGATCGAGCCGTTGCATGCCAGCGTCAAGGCCCTGGGCTTCCCGCTGCTGTGCGTGGACAACGTCGAGGCCGATGACGTGATCGGCACCCTGGCCCGCAGCAGCGCGGCGGCCGACCGTCCGGTGGTGATCTCCACCGGCGACAAAGACATGGCGCAGTTGGTCGACGGGCACATTACCTTGGTCAATACCATGACCGGTAGCGCCCTGGACGTGGCTGGCGTGAAGGAGAAGTTTGGCGTCGCTCCCGAGCAGATCATCGATTACCTGGCGTTGATGGGCGATTCGTCCGACAACATCCCGGGCGTCCCGGGTATCGGACCGAAGACTGCTTCCGGCCTGCTGGTGGGCGTCAATGGCGGCCTGACCGAGCTGTATGCGCAACTGGACATCGTCGCCACCTTGCCGATCCGTGGCGCCAAGACCCTGGCCGCCAAGCTCGAAGAGCACAAGGAAATGGCGTTGCTTTCCTACGAGCTGGCGACCATCAAGACCGACGTACCGCTGGATGTCGGCCTCGACGACCTGCAAATGGGCCAACCGGATCACGAGAAACTCGCCGAGCTGTACACGCTGTTGGAATTCAAGAGCTGGTTCGAAGACAACCAGCGGGACGCCAAGCGTGCCGGCCAGGAGATCGTCGAAGTTACCGAAGAACAGCCCGGCGCTGCCGAGGCCAAGTACGAGGTCATCCTCGATCAGGCGCGCTTCGACGCGTGGCTGGCAAAACTGGACAAAACGCCGCTGTTTGCCTTCGTCACCGAAACCAATGGCGGCGATGCCCAGCATTCGCAACTCGTCGGCTTGTCGTTCGCCGTGGCCCCTTTCGAGGCGGCCTACATCCCGCTGACCCACTCCTACATGGGCGTGCCGGAGCAACTGGACCGCGACACGGTGCTCAAGGCACTCAAGCCGCTGCTGGAAAACCCGAACAAGCTCAAGGTCGGCCAGCACGCCAAGTTCGAAACCAATATCCTGGCCAACTGCGCCATTGGTGGCGATCAGAACAACGGCATCCTGGTCCAGGGCATCGCCTTCGACACCATGCTTGAGTCCTACGTGCTGGACTCCACCGCGACCCGCCACGACATGGACAGCCTGGCGCTCAAGTACCTGGGCCAGAGCAAGACCGATTTTCAGGACATCGCGGGCAAAGGGGTCAAGCAACTGACCTTCGACCAGATATCCCTGGAACTGGCCGGCCCCTACGCCGCCGAAGACGCCGACGTGACCTTCCGCCTGCATCAGGCACTGCAGGAAAAACTAGCCGCCACGCCAAGCCTGGGCACGGTGCTCAACGACATCGAAATGCCGCTGATGCCGGTCCTGGCGCGCATCGAGCGCCAGGGGGCGTTGGTCGATGCCAACCTGCTGGGCGTACAAAGTGTCGAGTTGGGCGAGAAACTGGTGGCGCTGGAGCGTGAGGCGTTTGCCATCGCCGGCGAGGAATTCAACCTGGGCTCGCCGAAGCAATTGGGCGTGATCTTGTACGAAAAGCTCGGCTTGCCGGTGCTCAGCAAAACCGCCAAGGGCCAGGCGTCTACCGCCGAAGCAGTGCTCGCCGAGCTGGCAGAGCAGGATTACCCGCTGCCCAAGGTGCTGATGCAGTACCGCTCGCTGAGCAAGCTCAAGAGCACCTACACCGATCGCCTGCCGGAACAGATCAACAGCCGCACGGGCCGCGTCCATACCAATTATCAACAGGCCGTCGCCGCGACCGGGCGCCTGTCGTCCATCGACCCGAACCTGCAGAACATTCCGATCCGCACGGCCGAAGGCCGACGCATCCGCCAGGCGTTTGTCGCGCCGAAAGGCTACAAGCTGCTGGCGGCGGACTACTCGCAGATCGAACTGCGGATCATGGCGCACCTGGCCAAGGACGAAGGCTTGCTCTATGCGTTTCGCCACAACCTGGATGTGCACCGGGCCACTGCTGCCGAGGTTTTCGGCGTCGAGCTGGAGGCCGTCACCCAGGACCAGCGCCGCAGCGCCAAGGCGATCAACTTCGGTTTGATCTATGGCATGAGCGCGTTCGGCCTGGCCAAGCAGATCGGCGTCGATCGCAAGCAGTCCCAGGCTTACATCGACCGCTACTTCGCCCGCTACCCGGGTGTGCTGGCGTACATGGAACGCACCCGCGCCCAGGCGGCCGAGCAAGGTTTTGTCGAAACCATTTTCGGTCGCCGGCTGTACCTGCCGGACATCAACGCGAAAAACCCGGCCCTGCGCAAAGGTGCCGAGCGCACCGCCATCAACGCGCCGATGCAGGGCACGGCGGCTGACATCATCAAGAAAGCCATGGTGGCTGTGGATAGCTGGCTGACGACGTCCGGGCTGGATGCGAAGGTCATCCTGCAGGTACACGACGAACTGGTGCTGGAAGTGCGTGAAGACCTGGTCGATCAAGTCCGTGAGGAAATCCGCCAGCACATGAGCGCCGCCGCCACGCTGGACGTGCCGCTGCTGGTGGAAGTGGGCGTGGGTAATAACTGGGACGAGGCGCACTGATCCTTTCGTCCTGAGGCTTCGAGCTTTTGTGGCGAGGGAGCTTGCTCCCGCTGGCCTGCGCCCTGTAGGAGCTGCCGAAGGCTGCGATCTTTTGATCTTGATCCTTCACTTGAGATTCAAGCGTCAGGGGAAAGATCGCAGCCTCGTTGCACTCGACAGCTCCTACGGGGCCGCTTTGAGCCTCAGCAGGAGCAAGCGTCCTCACCACATCGACTCACAGAAAACCCAGGCGCAGCCTCATTAGCTCTGAAGATTCCTACGGTTATTTCCAAAAATAATCTGAACTAAACCCGTGAATCGCCACTCAGAGATTTTGAATGGCTGGTGAAGCCCTTCAATGCTCCTATGTTGTGTTAAGTGTTGGCAGATATCTGGACCCCGCCCTAGCGGTCCGGAACTTGGACCCCGAACTTCCCCCTCCCCATAAGAAGTCCGGGGTTTTTTTTGCCTGCGATTTGGCTTATTCGGCCTCTTCGCTGCCCTTGTCCGCCAATTCCATCCAGTCGGCCAGCACCGTGTAGGCTTCTTCCAGGCCCATGCGCTTGGGCGCCGAGAACAGCTGGATGGTGATCGCGTCACCCCAGCCCTTGCGAATTTCCGACTGCACTTTGAGCAAGGTATTTTTCGCCGCGCCGTAGGTGAGCTTGTCAGCCTTGGTCAACAGGATGTGCATCGGCATACCGCTGGCGACCGCCCAATCAAGCATCAACAGGTCGAAGTCGGTCATCGGATGGCGAATGTCCATCATCAGGATCAGGCCTTTCAAACTCTCGCGGCTGCCCAGGTAGGCTTCCAGGTGACGCTGCCAGTGTTGCTTGAGCGGGATCGGTACCTTGGCGTAGCCGTAGCCGGGCAGGTCGACCAAACGCCGTTCATCGTCTAGCTTGAAGAAGTTCAAGAGCTGCGTGCGACCCGGGGTTTTCGAGGTGCGTGCCAGGCTCGCATGGGTCAAGGTGTTCAGTGCGCTGGATTTGCCGGCATTGGAACGCCCGGCAAAAGCCACTTCGAAGCCTTCGTCGTCTGGGCATTGATCGACTTTGGCGGCGCTGAGCATGAAGGTGGACTGTTGGCACAGGCCGAGGATGGGGTTCTTCAGTTGCATGGGATTTCCGATGTGGGCGGCGTCGGGAATGGACGCGGCAAGCTGTGTCGTTTCCGTTTCAGTGACGCCAGTATATAATGCCGCAGATTTTGTGTGCGCTTTGTCCCAGCGTAGGATGAAGTTCACGGGAGCGACCGACCGAAATTGCGCGTTAGAACGCAGCTCGTTCCCAACCCTGAAAAGGTCGTTTTATGACGAAATGGCTGCTAGCTGCCGGTGTCTTGATGCCGCTTTACAGCGCTCAGGCTACACAGGATCCGGAAGCTGTGTACAACCGTGTTTGTGGTGCCTGTCATTCCGGCCAACTCCCCACGGCGCCCCGCAAGGGCGATCAGGAAGCTTGGACGCCGAGGTTGGCGAAAGGTATGGAGACGCTGGTGCAACACGTGACCCAGGGTTTCAAGGCGATGCCGCCGCGTGGTTTGTGCATGGACTGCAGTGCCGAGGATTACCGAGCCATCATCCAGTGGATGAGCGAGTGAACCCGGTCCATAACTCTTTAACCCTTAGCCGTAGTTGGATTAGCTGATGAACAAACTGATCGTGAGTCTGCTGTTGACCTTGGGGATATCCGGCGTAGCCCACGCCGCTGGCAATGCCACTGCCGGTCAGGCGAAGGCGGCCGTATGCGGAGCCTGCCACGGCCCGGATGGCAATAGCATGGCGCCCAACTTTCCGAAACTGGCGGGCCAGGGCGAACGTTACCTGACCAAGCAACTGCACGACATCAAGTCCGGCAAGCGCACGGTGCTGGAAATGACCGGCCTGCTGACCAACCTGAGCGATCAGGACCTGGAGGACATCGCGGCATATTTCGCCAGCCAGAAGGGCAGCGTCGGCGCCGCCGATCCGAAGCTCGTGGCCCGTGGTGAAGCGCTCTTTCGCGGTGGCAACCTGGACAAAGGGCTTCCAGCCTGCACCGGTTGCCACTCGCCTGACGGCAAAGGCAACGCCGCAGCCGGCTTCCCACACTTGGGCGGCCAGCATGCCCAGTACGTAGGCAAGCAGCTGACCGACTTCCGCAAAGAAGACGGTGGCCGGACCAACGACGGCGATACCAAGCCGATGCAGAGCATTGCGAAGAAGCTGAGCGACGAAGATATCGCTGCGGTATCCAGCTACATCCAGGGCCTGCACTGAGGCCTTTGGCTGGCGTTGCAAGGGGCGTACATCCCTTGCAACGTTAACGCTCGATTAATCTGTCGATGCGAGCATCAAAAGGGTGGCTTTGGCCGCCCTTTTTTGTGGCCGCTGCCGTTACACTAGAGAACTTGAACCCGCCACGGCCTGTCTTAGAAACAGGCCTCGCGAGGCCCCCTCATTGTCCAGGAGTAAAGCATGCGTAATCTGATCATCAGCGCCGCGCTCGTCGCCGCCAGCCTGTTCGGCGTCACTGCCCAAGCGGCTGAAAAGCCAGCCGCACCTTATGTCGAATTGACCAACCCCGTTCCGGTGGCGGCGCCTGGCAAGATCGAAGTCGTGGAGCTGTTCTGGTACGGCTGCCCGCATTGCTACGCTTTTGAACCGGTTATCAACCCATGGGTCGAGAAACTGCCTTCGGACGTTAACTTCGTGCGCATCCCCGCCATGTTCGGCGGCCCATGGGACGCCCACGGCCAGATGTTCCTGACCCTCGAAGCCATGGGCGTCGAGCACCAGGTTCACGCCGCGGTATTCAACGCGATCCAGAAAGAAGGCAAGAAGCTGGTCAAGAAAGAAGAGATGGCCGATTTCCTCGCCACCCAGGGCGTCGACAAGGACAAGTTCCTCGCCACGTTCGACTCCTTTGCCATCCAGGGCCAGATCAAGAAGGCCCGCGAGCTGGCGAAGAAATACGAGATCACGGGCGTACCGACCATGATCGTCAATGGCAAATACCGCTTTGACATCGGCTCCGCCGGTGGCGCAAATGAAGCGCTGCAACTGGCCGACCAGCTGATCGCCAAAGAGCGAGCGGCCACCAAGGCTGCTGCCAACTAAGCGCGGCCCACGCCCATGGCCCGCTGGAGCACCGAACGCATCGTTGGCCTGCATGAACCGCGGGTCAACGAGCATCATGTCATGTCCACGGGCCTGCCTGGCGACAGCCGCTTGCGGCTGCTCAGCTTCAATATCCAGGTGGGCATCAGCACCGAGCGCTACCGGCATTACCTGACTCGCGGCTGGCAACATTTGCTGCCGCACACCGGGCGTGCCGGTAACCTGCAGAAAATCGGCGACCTGCTCAAGGACTTCGACCTGGTGGCCCTGCAAGAGGCCGACGGCGGAAGCTTGCGCTCAGGCTACGTCAACCAGGTGGAACACCTGGCCCAATTGGGCGCCTTTCCCTACTGGTACCAGCAACTCAATCGCAACCTCGGCCGTCTCGGCCAGCACAGCAATGGTGTGTTGAGTCGCTTGCGCCCGTGGGCGATCGAAGACCATCCGTTGCCAGGACCCAAGGGTCGCGGGGCGATCCTCGCGCGTTTCGGCGAAGGTCCCGAGGCGCTGGTCGTGGTCATGATGCACCTGGCGCTCGGGGCGCGTACCCGGACGATGCAGCTGGCGTACATTCGCGAGTTGATCGGTGGCTACAAGCACCAGGTGCTGATGGGCGACATGAACACCCATGCCACCGATTTGCTGCAGACTTCGCCCCTGCGCGATCTCGGTCTGCTTGCGCCACAACTGGAAGCGACATTCCCCAGCTGGCGCCCCCAGCGCTGCCTGGACCATATCCTGTTGAGCCCGACCCTGACCCTCGAACGCGTCGAGGTGCTGGCCCAACCCATTTCCGATCACCTGCCGGTCGCGGTAGAAATTCGTTTGCCTGGTTCGCTCACGGCCGATGCATTCCCCGCGCTGAGTCCTGCCCCTCGCGGATCCGATGAATGAGCGACGACGCCGAACGCTGGAGAGAAAAGTACCTCAAGAGTATCGAACAGCAGGAAAAGCTTGAGCGCCGTTGGGAGGCTCGGCTCGACTTGCTGCGTCGTGGCCTGGTGCGCAGCACCCTGGCCGCCGAGGGCACTGACAGGGCTGTCGATCAATGCATGAAAGAGATGCGCGATGTGGTGCGCACCGATGACATGGATGCCGGCCTCGCCGCCCTGCTGCCGCGCCTGGAGAAAGCCGTACTCGATTCCGAGCAGCGCCGCGAGACCCGGGTCGAGCAGACGAGCGCCGCGTTGGCCGCCCTGGTTGCCCAGTTGCAGAGCCTGCCGCTGCCCAAGGAAGTCAGTCGGCCGCTGAAGAAGTTTGCCAAGCAACTGGAGGATCGGGCCGGCCAGGCTCGGGAGATTCCGCTGCTGCTCAGCGAGTTGAGCGGCTTGCAAGGCAAGGCCCTCAATGCCCTGGATGCCCCTGTCGAACCGAATCGCCCCGGTCTGCTGCAACGGCTGTTTGGTGGCCAAGGCCATGAGGACGCGACGCCCCAGCCCCACGAGCCTACCCAGGCCAGCGTGGCACCTGCGTCGGAAATGGCCCTGCCCGTAGCCGTGGCGCCGGCAACGACCGCAGAATCCGTCGCACCAGCACCAGCACCAGCACCAGCACCAGCACCAGCACCAGCACCAGCACCAGCACCAGCACCGCAGCCCTCGGTGGCGGAGCAAGCGCCAGCGTTGGAGACGACGCCTGAACCGGTTGCCCTGACTGCGCCGCAGCTCGAGATCGCTCCAGCGCCCGCTCCAACACCTGCAGCCGAAGTGGTTCAGCCCGCCAGTGAACCGGGCGACCAAGCAGTCGAGCCCGCGCCGCTGCCGACGCCGGTCGCCGAAGAACCCCCGGTTGTGGCGCCCGCACTCGAGAATCCCGACGAGCTGATGCCCGAGGAGCCTAGCCAGGCCCTGCCCGCCCCCTCGCTGCCGACTGCGGAGCTCGACGAGTCCCTGGAAGGCGCCGATGTGGCTGACGCCCAGTACGCCCTGCCCGACTCGCCGGAGCCGTCCTACAGCTCGGTCGCCAAGCATATCGAAGACACGCTGTTGGGCCTCTTGGGCGACCTGACCTTGCCCGAGCGTCATCGACCCCAAGCCGAAGCCATGTGTGAGCGTCTGCGAAATGGCTTGAACTGGTATGAATTGCTGCCGATCCTTGATGACCTGGCTGTGCTGATGCTGGCCATCACGGACACCGGCCAGCATGAATTCGAAGCGTACCTGCAGCGCCTCAACGATCGGCTCGAGTCATTCCAGAGCAGCCTGCAGGCCGCCAGTGAAGACCACGCCGAAAACCTGTCGGCCTCCAGGGAAATGGACACCCAGATTCGTGAGCAGGTGGACGGCCTGCAAAGCAGCGTGAAGGAAGCCGATGACCTGGAAGGCCTCAAGCAGGTGCTCGAGAATCACCTCGAAGGCTTGCTCGGGACGATGGACCACCACCGCCAGCAACGTGATCAACGCGAGCAGGAGGTCTCGGTTCGCCTGAAAAGCCTGGCCGATCGCGTCGCGCTGATGGAGCAGGATGCCCAGGTCGTGCGGGAGAATCTCGAGGAGCAGCGGCAAAAAGCCCTGATCGATCCGCTCACCGGGCTACCCAACCGCGCCGCCTGGTCCGAGCGCCTGGAGCATGAAGTCGCCCAGTGGCAACAACACGGCAACAGCTTGCTGCTGGCCATGCTCGATCTCGATCATTTCAAGCGCATCAATGACAACTATGGCCATCTGGCCGGTGACCGGGTGTTGAAACTCATTGCCTCGGTCCTGCGTAAACGCCTGCGTGGCGGCGATTTCATTGCGCGTTTTGGTGGCGAGGAGTTTGTGCTGCTGGTGCCCAATACCTCCCTGACGGCCGGCGCCAAGCTGGCCGAGGCGCTGCGCCTGGCCATCGAAGCCTGTCCGTTTCATTTCAAGGGCGAGCCGGTGACGGTGACGGTATCCATTGGCCTGACCGCCTTCAAACCTGGCGAACACAGCGACTTGGTGCTTAAAAGAGCCGATAAGGCGCTTTATCGGGCAAAAAATTCCGGGCGCAACCATGTGGAATTGGGCTAGGGGCCTAATTGTTCCAATTTGTTTAATATCGCCGCGCGCACCGGATCATCGCGAGGCGATACGTTACACTGTTGCATTACTCCCAGTGCGTATTGCCTTCCGCCATGAAATTTTTCTCGCTCATTGTTTCTTTATTTATCTTGACCGGCTGCGCCAGCGGCCCGCGGCTCGACACCAGTCATCCTTCCGTCAACCATGACAACCGTATCCAATTCGTGGTGGTGCATTACACCTCGGCCTCCCTGGAGCGCTCACTGGCCCTGCTGACCCACGGCGAAGTCAGTTCCCATTACCTGATCGGCGACGATAAAGGCGCGACCATCTACAAACTGGTGGATGAAAGCCGACGCGCCTGGCACGCCGGGGAAAGTGAATGGGAAGGCCGGACCTGGCTCAACTCCAGTTCCATTGGCATCGAAATCGTCAACCCGGGTTTTGTCGACACGCCCACCGGCCGCCTCTGGTATCCCTACAGCGAAGCCCAGGTCCAGGCCTTGATCGTATTGCTCAAGGACATCATCCAGCGCAACGGCATCAGCCCGCGCAGCATCATCGGCCACAGCGACATCGCGCCCCTGCGCAAGCTCGACCCAGGCCCGCTGTTCCCTTGGAAGCGCCTGGCGCAAGCTGGTTTAGGAGTCTGGCCAGACGAACAGGCCGTCGCCCGCCAGCAGGCCGTCTTCGCGCCGCAGCTGCCGCCTGCCAGTTGGTTCCAGGCCGAGCTGGCCCGCCTGGGCTACCCGACGCCGCAGACCGGCGAGTGGGACGTGGCCACCCACCATGTGCTGGCCGCCTTCCAGATGCACTACCGACCGACTCGCTTCGATGGCATGCCGGATGCGCAAAGCGCGGCGATCCTGCAGGTGCTCAACCAGACAAAATAATGACGCCCGTCCGACGAATCGGGCCAAATCCAAATCAGAAGCTATAACTCATTGGTAACTTTCGGATTACCCATGATGACGGCTGCCCGCGAAACCCTACACAGCTGGCTCCATCGCCCCGTTTTCCTGGCGCTGGTGGCAACTGCCCTAAGTACCGTCCTGTTGCTGGCGGGGAGTCTGCTCGTGGTCGTGCAGCAGATCCAGCAGCGCGAAAGCGACCAGATGAACGCCCAGGGCGAACGCTTCCTGCAGCGCCTGGAACAGCTTTTCGGGCAGCTGCGTGAAAGCCTCGACGACCTGCAAAACCAGCCGTTGCGCGGATGCAACGACGACATGATCGCCACATTGCGACAGGTCAGCTTCAACTACCGTTTTGTCTACGAGGCGGCGTATATCGATGGCAGCGGCGTCTGCTCCAATCGTCCACGCCAGGGCGGCTTGTCAGTGACCCGCCCGCCCGACATCCGCGGGCCGACCTACAATTACTGGCTCAACACCACCACAGAGCCCGACGAAGACCGCGCCGCATTGATGCTGGGCCGCGGCAACTTTCGGGTGGCCACGTCCCGCGGGCATTTGACCGATGTGGTCGATTTACCACCGGGCAGCAGCCTGCTGGTCGTCCTGGATAACGGTAAACGGGCCATTCCGGTGCTCGGGACGGACCAACACTGGCCGCCGGTCGAGCCTTGGCCACCGAAAAGCCACAATGCCTTGCAAGTGACGCAGAATCGGTTGATCTATCGAATGCCGACCGACAGCCCGGTCTATCAACTGGTGCTGATCGCCCAGCGCAACGGTTTCAAGGTTCCGGCCAATGCCTGGTGGATGCTGCCCATCAGCCTGATGCTGGGCCTGGGGATTGGTTTCCAGGTGTTTCTGCTGGCGCGTCAGCGCCAGTCCATGGACGCCGAGCTGCACGGGGCCATTCGGCGTGGTGAATTGCAGGTGCTTTACCAGCCGATTTTCGACCTGAGCAGCCGCAACTGTGTCGGGGCGGAGGCCTTGCTGCGCTGGCGACGACCGGACGGCACCCTGACCAGCCCGGACCTGTTTATCCCGATGGCCGAGAACACCGGGCAGATCCGCCAGATCACCGATTTCGTGCTGCAGCGGCTGTTCGATCAATTGGGCCAAGTGTTGCGGGCCAATCCGCAGTTGTATATCTCGGTGAATCTGGCGGCCTGCGATGTGATGGTGCCGCGTATTGGCGAAGTGATCGCCCGCCTGCTGGCGTTGCATCGTGTGTCGGCGCACCAGATTGCCTTCGAAGTGACCGAGCGTGGGTTGGTCGATGTGTTGGTCGCCCGGGATAACCTGCAATCGCTGCGCGACGTCGGGCACCAGGTGTTGATCGACGATTTCGGCACCGGTTATTGCAGCCTGGCCTACCTGCAAACCCTGCCGGTGGACTGCTTGAAAATCGACAAGGCCTTCATCGACGCCTTGGGCCACGATGCCGCCAGCAGCGGCGTGGCCCCGCATATCATTCGCATGGCCCATGCGCTGGAACTCAAGGTGATCGCCGAAGGCATCGAGCATGAAGCCCAGGCTTCCTATTTGAGCAGCGAAGGGGTGAAGTTCGGCCAGGGTTGGCTGTTCGCCCATGCCCTCAGCGCGGTGCAGCTCATTGAACTGATTACCCGTGGCCGGCGCCTGCGTGGCCGGCGCCTCGATGACGAAGCCTGAGTCTCCTCAGGCCATGAGCTCAGACCGCCAGCGCCATGTAGAACTGCGTGCCCTGCCCCGGCCTTGAATAAACGCCCATGCGCCCGCCGTGGAGCTGGACGATCTCCTTGCACAGCGCCAGGCCGAGGCCAGCACCGCCCTTCTTGCGTCCGACCTGGACGAAAGGTTCGAAGATCCGTCCCTGCTGGCCGTAGGCGATGCCTTCACCGTTGTCTTCGACACTGATGATCACCCGCTCGCCATGGCGCCGGGCCTGCAGGCGAATCTGGCCGTTTTCGGCGGTGTGACGCATGGCGTTGTCGATCAGGTTATCGAGCACGCGATCCAGTTGCGCAGCGTCGGCATGCAGGCGCGGGAGCGGGCCCTGGATCGCCACGAGCAGCTCGATACCCTTGGCTTGGGCCTGTTCGGCAAACCGCAGCCGGGCCGCTTCCAACAGATCGTCGATGGAACAAGGCGCCAAGGTCAGCTTCTGCAGGCCGTTCTGATAGCGAGAGAAGTTCAGCAGGTCATTGATGAGCTGCATCAGCCGCTGCATTTCTTCGGTGACGGTGTTGAGCAGGTCGGCTTCGCGCGACTCCTCTGAAAAATGCAGGCGCTCCTGTAACAGGCCGAAGGCCATGTGCATGCCCGTCACGGGCGTGCGCAGCTCATGGGAGGCACGCAAGACGAACTCGCTGCGCACCCGTTCGAAGGCGCGTTGTTCGGTGACGTCATGCAGCACCATGACCGCGCCGAGAATGTGGCCCTGGGTATGGCTGACCGGGGTGAGGCTGTAGGTCAGCACCCGCGACTCGCCATCCACTTCGATGCTCAGGTCTTCCGGCGCGCGCTCCAGGCTTCCACCGCGCAGGACCAGGTGCAATTCTTCATCCAGTTCAAGGTGTCCCAGCGCCTCGCCCAGACCTTGGCCGAGGCGTTCCTCATCCCAGCCCAATTGACGCTGGGCGACCGGGTTGAGGTGCTCCAGCTGGCCTTGGCGGTCGATCATCAGCAAGCCGTCGTCGATGCTGTCGAGCACCGCTTGCAAACGTTGCTGGCCGGCGAGCAGCTCATCGACGTTGGTGGCCTGATGCTCACGCAGCGCCTCGGCCATGACCCCGAAGCGACGGGTCAGCAGATTCAACTCAGCGGCCGAGGAAACGGGTAGCGTAACCTCGAAATTGCCTTGGCCGATGTCGTCCGCCGCGGCGACCAGTGCCTCGATCGGCGCGCCGAAACGCCGGGCAATGCCATGGGCCGTGATAAAGCCGATGATCAGTACCGCAAACCCCACCAACCCCAGCAGTCCGGAAATCCACATCGCGCGTTCACGGGCGCGGTCCTGGGTTTCACTGATGTTGGTCAGGGCCTGGCGATAGCCCTCGATCAGTCCATTGCGCAGCACGTTGAATTTTTCGGTGAGGTCCTTGAGGTTCGTGAGCTGGCTCGGCTGCTGGCGAGATGCAATGAAGGCTTCAAAAAACTCAATGTAATCGGTCTTGGCCCTGCTGAAGCTGACTGCCGCTTCGTCCAGCCCCTGTTCGTGGGCGATGCCCTCGTCGATCAGCGCCAGGTATTGCTGCTTGGAGGCCTCCAGCGCCGGCAGGTCGGGCTTGTCGTCGAGCATGATCATCAACTGGTCGCCGAGGGTCTGGCGCAGCTTGAGGCCCAGGTCCAGCAGGATGAAGTTGTCGCGTACCGATTGTTCCTGGGTATTGGCCATTTGCATCACGCTGACCAGGCCAAGCACCAATCCCAGCAAGGCCACGGTGATCAGGGCCGAGATGCTGAGAAACAGTCGTGTGCGCAGCTTCATCGCCAGTTTCATAAGGTGTCGCTCACAGGTTGTACTGCTTGCGTTTGCGGTACAGCGTGGAGGCATCGATACCCAGGGTCTTGGCCGCCTGGTCGAGGGTGTCGGCCGTGGCCAGCACCGCGCCGATGTGGGCTTTTTCCAATTCGTCGAGGCTCAGTGCGGCGCCGATGCGTGGCGCATTGTTGACCGGTTGCTCGGCCATGCCCAAGTGACTGATTTCGACTTTTTCCTGAGGGCAGATAATGCTGGCGCGCTCGACCACGTTGCGCAGTTCCCGGATGTTGCCCGGCCAGCGATAGCCTAGCAGCGCTTCGCGGGCTTCGTCGCTGAAGCCCCGGGCCGGACGCGCGTATTCCTTGACGAAGCGAGCCAGGAAGCGGTCGGCCAGGGTCAGGATGTCTTCGGCGCGCTCTCGCAATGGCGGCAGGTGCAGGGTGATGACGTTCAGGCGATACAGCAGGTCTTCGCGAAAGCGTCCGTCGCGCACCATGTCTTCGAGGTTGAGGTTGGTCGCGGCGAGAATCCGCACGTCGGCGCGACGGGTGACTGGGTCCCCTACCCGCTCATATTCCTTGTCTTGGATGAAACGCAATAACTTTGGCTGTAACGTCAGGGGAAAATCGCCGATCTCGTCGAGAAACAGCGTACCGCCGTCGGCCTGGTTGACCCGACCCAAGGTACTCTCGCTGGCGCCGGTGAAAGCCCCACGGCTATGGCCGAACAATTCGCTTTCCATCAGTTCAGCGGTCAGCGACGGGCAATTGATGGTGACGCAGGATTTTTTCGCCCGCTTGCTCCAGGCATGGATCGCGCGGGCCAACTCGCCTTTACCGGTGCCGGACTCGCCGAGGATCAGGATGTTGGCATCGGTGCTGGCGACCTGGCGCGCGGTTTCCAGGACGACTTTCATTGCCGGGCTGTGGGAGTCGAGGCCGTCCTTGGGTTTGCGCACTTCCCCTTCAAGGGCTTCGAGCCTGGCCGACAGCTGGCGTACTTCCAATTGCTTGGCGGTCGCCAGGCGCAATTGATCGGGGCTGCACGGTTTGACCAGATAGTCGGCCGCCCCGGCCTGGATCGCATCGACCGCGGTATCGACTGCCGAGTGGGCGGTGACGATGACCACGCGCATCCAGGGTGCCTGGATCCGCATTTGTGCCAGGACATCCAGGCCGTTGTCCTCCCCCAGGCGCAGGTCGAGGAAACACAGGTCGAACACCTGGCGTTGCAGCAGTGCGTCGGCCTGGGCGGCGCTGTTGGCGGTGGCGACGCTATAGCCTTCGTCTTCCAGGCAGTATCGGAACGTACGCAGGATGGCGGACTCGTCGTCTACCAGCAGAATGCGGCCTTGGTGCTCAGTGGCGGATTCCATTTTTCCTACGCTCCTTTAGTGAATGATGTTGGTTAGTGTCAGAAAAATCGGGCAAGTTGCATGGTCGATTCTGAGGGGATATTACCCACCGAGAATGGCCCTGTGGACGTGTGACTCCTAAAAGCCTGATTTGAGTTCCTTTTTTTATGATTCGTCCGGTTCGGACGGTCCACATCGCTCATTCCGACAGCTGTGTCTGACAGCCAATTCAAAAACAATCTAACGTCTTTTCCTCCTGATTCGTGCAATACGCACGACCAGTGCCTGCGCCATCGTGCAGGATGCGCTCCCGGCACGTTGCATTTATTTATTAACTTATTGATTTTAAAGGTATTTATCTAATAAAAAATCCTGGCACGGCGACTGCAATGCTCTGATCAACGTGGCGTTAGTGCGCCTCAACCAGATCACCGCACTCGGGTGGGGAGGAATTCCAGGATGAATCGTCAAAGTGTCGCTCAATTCGGCCCCACCCACTTTAAAAGTGCCGCCCAATTGCGCCTCTCGTCCCTGCACGTCCAGCAGGGCGCATGGGCTGCCTTGGCGCTGCTGGTCACCCTCGTAACGGGCCAGCAATGGTTGTTCTGGCAGGAAAGCCAGCAGCCCGAAGCGCCACAGGTGTCGATTCACCGTGCCCCACAAACCCATTTCAGCGCCGTCAGCAGCCTTGAAGAAGCGTCCGCTCCAATGCGCATGATGGATGTCGACCAGACCCAGCCATTGAGCGCCATGCCGCGTGAAGAGCGCTGGGTGTTTTAACCCGATGAACCGGTCGTCCATTGCGCCGGAACCATCACCGCAAGACCTTCACTAAATAGAAAAGCGTAAGGAGAATCACCATGTTGAGCTGGGCAATTACCTTCCTGATCATTGCCATCATCGCCGCCGTACTGGGCTTCGGTGGTATCGCAGGCACCGCCACGGGCATCGCCAAGATTCTCTTTGTTGTGTTCCTGGTGATGTTCATCGCTTCCTTCTTCTTTGGCCGTCGTGGCCGAGGCTGACCATGAGCGTTTCATTCAAAGGACTGGCCGCCGCCCTGTTGCTGGGCGGCAGTGCCATGGCAATGGCTGCCAATGACGGGCAGATGCGCGTCAACCAGTTGCTGGAGTCCGACCCGCAATACCGCCAGACCTGGCAGCACGTCGTGAAAAAAGAAGAACGCCTGCCCGAATGGGTGATGAACCTGTCGGGCGATTCGGACCAGATGAATGCTGTCGAGGAAGATGGCGACAAGTATTTGGTGGGACCGCTGTGTGAAACCCAGGCAACGTGTCGCAGCAAGCGCCTGATCGTCGCCTTCAGTTTCGACAAGGACGAAGCCTATGCCATGTTGGTGGAAGTCCCTGCGGGGCTGCCGGCCGACAAGTCCCCGACGCGGCATGCCGACTACCGATTCCTCGGCAAGCCCGATGAAGGTATGCAGAAACTGTTAATGGAACAACTCAAGAAAGATCCGAACTGGTACTGATTCTGAAAATGGGAAAAGCAGCCCTGCTTTTCTCTGCTGCACAGCCCGAGGAGGGCCGGTGCATGACCAGGGGGCTGGGACGTTCTGACGGATTAGCGTCGGAGTGACCTACGGGCACAAGGGGTGCCTGCGAAAGGGCCGGGTCAGGTAAAAGCTGCGACGCAAGTTCGCAAAGCCATCACGGCTTGGCGAACTTGCGTAGAGCTTCGTGACGCACAATGCTTGGGCCAGAGCGGTTGGTGGATTGGCCACGGCCATTCGCTCCGCGATGCGGCATTTTGTCTCCTCCCGCCGATTTATCCCCCACTTGCTGACCGTATATCGGAGAATGCCGAGGCAATTTCTCCCATGGGCCGCGTCTTGATTCGCTGCCGTTTTATCGGTTCCCCACACTTGCGAGAGAAAGCCCAGCTACGCTGAAATGGCCGGTTCACGGCACTTATGCCTGCATAAATGTCGTATTCGAGCCGCTTGGAAGGCGGGTTTCGTTTGAAAAATCTCATGCCGATTCGGCATAGGGTAGGCGTTTACGGCATTAGACGAGCCCCCCTTGCATCGCAATAGTTGCGCCTTTTTTCGCCTGCCAGTAAGCCGCTAACGCGCTCGGGGTGACCTTATACGGGGGCAGGGGCGCGAATGTTTTTCGTCATCGACGATCTGTTCGCGCCACTGCCCGAGTCCAACTGAAGTAAGGGTAACGATATGAAGAAGGCACGACTAAGCCTCGCCTGGCAGATCCTCATCGGTCTGGTGCTCGGGATTGCATTGGGCGCGCTGCTCAACCATTTCAGTGCCGAGAAGGCCTGGTGGATCAGCAATGTGCTGCAACCGGCGGGCGATATCTTTATCCGTCTGATCAAGATGATCGTGATCCCGATCGTGATTTCCTCGCTGATCGTCGGCATTGCCGGGGTTGGTGATGCCAAGAAGCTCGGGCGCATCGGTCTCAAGACCATCCTTTACTTCGAAGTCGTCACCACCATCGCCATCGTCGTCGGCCTGCTGCTGGCCAACTTCTTCCAGCCGGGCAGCGGCATCGACATGAGCACCCTGGGTACGGTGGATATTTCCAAGTACCAGGCCACGGCGGCGGAAGTCCGGCATGAACACGCGTTCATCGAGACCATCCTCAACCTGATCCCGTCGAACATCTTTGCCGCCGTCGCCCGTGGCGAGATGCTGCCGATCATTTTCTTCTCCGTCTTGTTCGGCCTGGGCCTGTCCAGCCTGCAATCGGACCTGCGCGAGCCGCTGGTGAAGATGTTCCAGGGCGTGTCGGAAAGCATGTTCAAGGTCACCCACATGATCATGCAATACGCCCCGATCGGCGTGTTCGCCCTGATCGCGGTGACCGTCGCCAACTTCGGTTTCGCGTCGCTGCTGCCGCTGGCGAAACTGGTGATCCTGGTTTACGTCGCCATCGCTTTCTTCGCCTTTGTGGTGATGGGCCTGATCGCCCGCCTGTTCGGCTTCTCGGTGCTCAAGCTGATGCGCATCTTCAAGGATGAGCTGGTGTTGGCCTATTCCACCGCCAGTTCCGAAACCGTGCTGCCGCGCGTGATCGAGAAGATGGAAGCCTACGGCGCGCCGAAAGCCATCTGCAGCTTCGTGGTGCCCACCGGTTATTCGTTCAACCTCGACGGTTCGACCCTGTACCAGAGCATCGCGGCGATTTTCATCGCCCAGCTGTACGGCATCGACCTGTCCATCAGCCAGCAATTGCTGCTGGTGCTGACCTTGATGGTCACCTCCAAAGGCATCGCCGGTGTGCCGGGCGTGTCGTTCGTGGTGTTGCTGGCAACCTTGGGCAGCGTGGGCATTCCGCTGGAAGGCCTGGCCTTCATCGCCGGCGCCGACCGCATCATGGACATGGCTCGTACCGCGCTGAACGTCATCGGCAACGCCCTGGCCGTACTGGTCATCTCCCGCTGGGAAGGCATGTACGACGATGCCAAGGGCCAGCGCTACTGGAACTCCCTGCCGCACTGGCGCAGCAAAGAGCCGCTGCCGGCGGGGGAAACTTCCAGCCGTTAAGATCCATTGTGGGAGTTTGGGCCAGCAGCAAAGAGCCTGAACCACCCCGGTCATTGTGGGAGCGAGCTTGCTCGCGATAGCGGTGTGTCAGCCAACATCAATGCTGACTGATCCGACGCCATCGCGAGCAAGCTCGGCTCCCACAGGAATTTGTGCCGGGCGCAAAGATTCTGAACAACCCGGCTCCCACAGGATCTGCCATAGGACTTTTTGTAGGCCCTGCGCAGTGCCAAGCAAACCCCGGAGAAATCCGGGGTTTGTCGTTTCTGCCAGCCCCGCTATCATTCGCGGCATCTTCCGGGGGATTTGACTGATGCTCAATGGCCTGTGGCTTGGCTTCTTTATCGTGGCTGCCGTGTCGGCGCTGGCGCAGTGGTTGGTCGGCGGCAACGCCGGGATCTTCGCGGCCATGGTGGAAAGTATTTTCGCCATGGCCAAGCTGTCGGTGGAGGTGATGGTCCTGCTGTTCGGCACCTTGACCCTGTGGCTGGGCTTCCTGCGCATCGCTGAAAAGGCCGGCATCGTCGACTGGCTGGCCAAGGCCCTCGGGCCGTTGTTCTTGCGCTTGATGCCGGAAGTGCCTGCCGGCCACCCGGCGATCGGCCTGATCACCCTCAACTTCGCCGCCAACGGCCTGGGCCTGGACAACGCGGCCACGCCCATCGGCCTCAAGGCCATGCGCGCCCTGCAAGACCTCAACCCCAGCCCGACTATCGCCAGCAATGCGCAGATCCTGTTCCTGGTGCTCAACGCCTCGTCGCTGACGCTGCTGCCGGTGACGATCTTCATGTACCGCGCCCAGCAAGGCGCGCCGGACCCGACCCTGGTGTTCCTGCCGATCCTGCTCGCCACCAGCGCCTCGACGCTGATGGGGCTGCTGTCGGTGGCGTTCATGCAGCGCCTGCGCTTGTGGGACCCGGTGGTGCTGGCTTATCTGATTCCGGGGGCGTTGGTGCTGGGCGGTTTCATAGCGCTGCTGGCGACGCTCTCGGCCACGGCGCTGGCGGGGCTGTCGTCGATCCTCGGTAACCTGACGCTGTTTGGCCTGATCATCCTGTTCCTGGTGGTGGGTGCCCTGCGCAAGGTCAAGGTGTACGAAGCCTTCATCGAAGGCGCCAAGGAGGGCTTCGACGTCGCCAAGACGTTGCTGCCATATCTGGTAGCGATGCTCTGCGCCGTCGGCGTGCTGCGTGCTTCGGGGGCGCTGGATTTCGGCCTCGACGGCATCCGGCACCTGGTGCAGTGGGCCGGCTGGGACACGCGCTTCGTCGATGCCCTGCCGACCGCCATGGTCAAGCCGTTCTCCGGCAGCGCCGCCCGGGCGATGCTGATCGAGACCATGAAGACTTCCGGCGTGGACAGCTTCCCGGCCCTGGTGGCGGCGACCATCCAGGGCAGCACCGAGACCACGTTCTACGTGCTGGCGGTCTATTTCGGCGCCGTGGGCATCCAGCGAGCGCGCCATGCCGTGGGGTGCGCGCTGCTGGCGGAGTTGGCCGGGGTCGTGGCGGCGATTGGCGTTTGCTACTGGTTCTTCGGTTGACCTGAGTCGCCCGGCGGACCCTAGGGTTGGGTCGGCGTTGCGAAACGCTGGCCTTGCTCCACTGTCCAGGCCACCACGTCGGCCGTCAGCCGGTCACCGGCCCGACCGAAGCCGTCTACCACCGCCGGCACTTTCACATCGCTCAGCGGCTGGCGCACTTCAAAACGGCGACTGGCCAGGATGCGCTGGTCGAAGCCGCGCACCAGCAGCGCGTCCAGGCGAATCACCACGCTGGCCGCGGTGCCCTGGTATTCGGTCTGGAACGCCTGCAGTTGCCCGCCCAGCTCCAGGTCCGCTTGCAGGTTGCTGTCGGCAACGCTCAACAACCTGACGCGTCCATCCTGGGCGAAGCCATCGAGCAGGCGGTTGCGCAACAGCACCGGGGCTGGGTCGCTCCAGCGCGAGGCGGCGTAGCTGCTGAACAGATTGCCCTGGGGGATTACCGCGATTTTCGGGCTGTTGAGCACTTCGCTGGTCTGAGGGTTGGCCAGGCGCAGCGACCAGCTCACCGCCGTGCCCGCAGACGCCGGGGCCTGGGTGGCGGGCAAGCGATACACATCCGAAGGTTCGGCCTTGGGCAAAATCGAGCAACCGCCCACCAGGACAAATCCTGCCAGCAGGAAAAGAGGGCGGATAAACCGGTTGGACGGCTTCATGGCGTGAACTCCTTGTCCTTGTCATTGCCCAGCAAATAACCGCTGGGGTTGGCATCCAGGCGCCGGGAGATGCCCCGCAGGGCGCTCAGGGTTTCGCGCAGTTCACGCACGGCTGGCGCCAGGGCATTGAGGCCCTGCATGCCGTTATTCAACGAATCGCGGTTGTCGTCCAGCAGCTTGTCGAGGGTCGCGGTGCTGCGAGCCAGGGACTGCATGGCCTGGCCGGCGTTGCCGAACGCCTGTTTGCCCTGGTCGTTGAGCAAACCATTGGCATTGCGCATCAACGCCGTGGTCTGTTCCAGCGTGGCGCTGGCCTGTTTGCCGATGGACGCCAGTTGCTGCATGGCCTGGCGAATATCGCCGCGCTGCTCGGCAATGACCCCGGTGGTTTGTTCCAGATGCTCGAGGGTCTTGCCCAGGCTTTGGACGTTGTTCGAGGAAAACACCTCATTGGCGTTGTGCAGCAGCAGGTTGATGCTGGTCATCAAGTCATCGCTGTTGTTGAGCAGGCGGGCAATAGGCGAGGGCGCAGCGATGATCACCGGCGGTTCCCCGTCGTGCCCGGTCAGTGCCGGGCTCTGGGGCGTGCCGCCACTGAGCTGGATAATCGAGGTGCCAGTGATGCCGGTCAGTGCCAGCTTGGCCTGGGTGTCTTGCTTGACCGGTGTTTCCCCGCTCAAGCGCACCCGCGCCAGCACCCGGCGAGGGTCGTTCGGGTCCAGGCGCAGGTTGACGACGTCGCCGACCTTGATCCCGCTGTATTCCACCGAGCTGCCCCGGGACAACCCGCTGACCGCCTCGTTGAACACCACTTCGTAATACTTGAATTCGCTGTCCACGTTGGACTTGGCCAGCCACAGGCCAAACAGCAGGGCGCCAGCCACCACAATGACGGTGAACAGGCCGATCAGCACATGATGGGCTCGGGTTTCCATGTCAAACCTCGTTGGATTGTGTAGCGGCCGATAACGCCGCGCGGCCGCGAGGGCCATGGAAGTATTCGTGAATCCAGGCGTCGTCGGTTTCCGACACCTTGTCGATGACATCGGCCACCAGTACTTTTTTCTGCGCCAGCACCGCCACCCGGTCGGTGATGGTGTAGAGGGTGTCCAGGTCGTGGGTGACCAGGAACACGCTGAGGCCCAAGGCATCGCGCAGTGTCAGGATCAACTGGTCGAACGCCGCCGCACCGATGGGATCGAGGCCGGCGGTGGGTTCGTCGAGAAACAGGATGTCCGGGTCCAGGGCCAGAGCACGGGCCAGGGCGGCACGCTTGATCATGCCGCCGGACAGCGAGGCGGGGTACTTGTCGGCGGCCGATAACGGCAGGCCGGCCAAGGCCAGCTTCACCGCCGCCAAGTGCTCGGCGTCGGCCCGGCTGAGCCCGGCGTGTTCGATCAGTGGCAGGGCGACGTTTTCTGTCACGGTCAGTGACGAGAACAGCGCGCCTTTCTGGAACAACACGCCAAAGCGCCGTTCCACCCGCGAACGTTGTTCCGGGGGCAGGCTCGGCAAGTCCTCGCCGAACACCCGTACGGAACCTTCGCTGGGCCGGTTCAGGCCGACGATGCTGCGCAGCAGCACCGATTTGCCGCTGCCGGAGCCGCCGACCACGGCAAGGATCTCGCCCTTGTACACGTCCAGGTCGAGGTTTTCATGCACGCTCTGGCGGCCAAAGCGATTGCACAGGCCGCGCACCTGAATCACCGCCTCGGTGGGTGGTCGCAAGGGTTGGCTCACCAGTTCATCTCCATGAAAAACAGCGCGGCCACGGCATCGAGCACAATCACCACGAAAATCGACTGCACCACGCTGGACGTGGTGTGAGCACCGACCGATTCGGCGCTGCCACTGACCTTGAAACCTTCCAGGCAGCCCACGGCGGCGATCAGGAAGGCAAAGATCGGCGCCTTGACCATCCCCACCAGGAAATGCTGCACACCAATGTCCGACTGCAACAGCGTCAGGAACATGGCCGGGGAAATACCCAGCGACAGGGCACACACGACACCGCCGCCGATAATGCCCGAGAGCATGGCCAGGAAGGTCAGCATCGGCAGCGCCACCAACAGCGCCAGCACCCGTGGGATCACCAGCAACTCGACCGGATCGAGGCCCAGGGTGCGGATCGCGTCGATTTCTTCGTTGGCCTTCATCGAGCCGATCTGCGCGGTGAACGCGCTGGCGGTGCGGCCCGCCATGAGGATCGCCGTCAGCAACACGCCGAACTCACGCAGGAACGAGAACGCCACCAGGTCCACGGTAAAGATGCTGGCGCCGAAATCGGCCAGCACCGTTGCGCCGAGAAAGGCCACCACCGCGCCCACCAAAAACGTCAGCAGGGCGACGATGGGGGCTGCGTCCAGGCCGGTCTGTTCGATGTGAACGACCATCGGCGTCATGCGCCAACGCCTGGGGCGAAACAGGTTGCGGGCCAGGGTTTCCAGGATCAGGCCGACAAAACCCAGCAGTTGCAGGGTGTCTTGCCAGACTTTTTCCACGGCGCGGCCAATACGCGTCAGCAGTTGTGTCAGCACGCTGACCTGCGGCTCTTTCACCGGCACACAGAAGTCCGTCAGCGAGCAATAGACCGTCTGCAACAGCGCCCGCTCGGCGGCCGGCAAGCTGCAATCGGGGTGCTCGGCGGTCTTGCCCAGCCGCTCGGACCCCAGCAGTTCCACCAGCAACGAAGCCCCGGCGGTGTCGAGGGCGCCGAGGCCGTTGAGGTCGATCAGGGTGTTCTCGTCGTATTGGCCGCGCAAGGATTCGCTCAAGCGCTTGAGCTGCGCGTAATGGGCCAGCGTCCAGTCGCCGCCGACCCAGAGCTGCGCCGGAGAGCGAGACGTGTCCAGCCGGGCTGTGCCGGTGTGGGATCCGGGGGTCATAAGCTCCATGCTCGTTCGACTTGAACAGCGCTACCTAATAGCACGACCGCCGTTATTTTGCCTCGGGTGCGTCAGCGCTCACGTTGAAACGCAGCACGCCGATCATCTGGCCATTTTCCGTCAGCACCCGCACTTGCCATTTGCCCGTCGGGTCTTGCGGGAAGTTCTGCTTGTGGGTCCAGGCGCGATAGCCTTCCTTGCGCCCGCCATGGATGTCCAGGGCGATGCGGTCGACTTCTTTACCGTTGAACTGCCAGACGTGATAAATCCGCTCATCAAGCCCTCGCGGCGCGTTGATGGCGGTGTAGGCGTACAGGCCGTTGCCACGAATCTGGGCCGCACTGACTTCCTTGAGGCTGGCGCCCGGCGTGCGGTCTTCCAGTTGGGTGCTGATCGCCACTTCGGTCATCCACAGCGTGGCCGGTGGCACCCAGGAGCGCAGCACCCAGCCGGCGGCGCCAATCCCCAGGGTGATGCACAGGATCGCCAGGGCGTTGCGTACGGTGCGGATCGGGAAGATCGAGGCCAGGCTGGGAAACGACAGCAGCATGGCAATGCCCAGCGCCAGCTTGAAGCTCTGGTCGGTGGTCAGGTGCAGGATCACCGGCAGCGCAGTGAGCAGGGCGGCGAACAGCGTCAGCGTGTGCAACGCCAGGAACGCCCAGCGCCGGGGCGCCAGCCATTTGTAGTACAGCGGGTCGGTGATCGAAATCAGCGCCGCGATCGTCAGCAGGCCGGTGAAAATCAGCTGGCTGCTGTTCCAGGTGGTGGTAATGAAGAAAAACGGCAGGACGAAAAACAGGCTTTCCTGGTGAATCATCTGCGTGGCGTAGCGCAACAGCGGCTGGGGGATTTCCCGTTTGAAAATCCGCGCGAACAGCCGGGTCATGCTGTTCTCGACCATCAGCCAGAGCCAGCTCACCAGCATCATGATGGCGATCCACGTCGCCAGGCCCTGCTGGCGGTCCACCAGCATGAAACTGCCGACCCCGGAAATGAAACCACCGAGCGCGATGACCCCTGGATAGCGCTTCATCAGTTCAAGGATGCGCTGGATGTAGAGAGTCAGGTTTTGCATTCAGTGGTTTCACAGTAAGTCGTAGGAAATATCCCTGACAGAGTATCGTCAGGACATCGATGTGACGAGCATTGTTGTGGCTTGGCACCGCCCTGTAGGAGCTGCCGAAGGCTGCGATCTTTTGATCTTGATCTTTCACTTGAGATTCAAGCGCCAGGGGAAAGATCGCAGCCTCGTTGCACTCGTCAGCTCCTACGTCGGCGGCGTACCTGCCACATCACCATTGCGAGCAACAACAACCCCAGCAGACCGCTCAGCCCCCAGACGAGCTCATCGTCACTGAGCAACGGTTTCTCGATGCGCAGGTAACCCGGGTCCTTGAGCAGTTCGCGCAGGGCCACGTTGGCCTGTTCCAGGCTTACCTCCTGCAGGCGCAGGGCCGGGTTGGCGAAACGGCCGTCTTCATAATCGCCCAGGGCACCCCAGTAGTAATCGGCCAGTGCGCTGTTGCCTTGAACCGCCCAGGACTGATGGGCAATGGCCGCGCGCTTGATGCGCACGAAATCGGCGGGGTCCAGGCCGTCCTTGAGCAATCTCTTGCGCAGTTCTTCCAGCGCCTGTTCGGCTTCGGGCAAGTCTTCGCGGGACAGGTCGGCGTTCAGGCTGAAGAAGCCAACGCCGCCGAACACCTCGCGCTCGGTCCACGGTCCGTAGGACAAGCCACGGGCCAGGCGCAATTGACGGTAGAGCGCCCAGTCCAGGTAATCCTTGAGCAGGTCGAAGGTTTCGTCATGCTGCTCGTCCAGCACCGGCTCCGGGAACAGCCAGTGAAGCTTGGCGCTGTTGCCGACCAGGCCATGGATCAGGTTGCGCTTGGTGACCGCCTTGTAGCGAATCTGCGGCAGCGCCTCGTGTGGGCTGGGCTCCACCGGCTCGAGTTCGCCAAAGGCGCGCTCCAGGTAGGCCGGCAGCAGTCGGTCAAGGTCGCCGACCACGATCAGGGTCATATTGTTCGGTGCATACCAGTCCTTGCGCACCTGTTCGAGGCGGGCGAGGGTATGGCGCTCGACCTCGGCCCGTTCCGCGCACCGCAGGCCCAGCTCAACCGCCAGCTGGTTGCTGGCCTTGTGGCCCAGGTCCTGATGATCGAGCCAGCGTTGCAGGTGGGTGTAGTGGCCACCGTCCTCGCGTTCCACCACCCGCTTGGCCGCCTCCAGGGCTTTTTCATCGATACGGGTGCGGGTCAACAGCGCCAGCAGCAGGTCCAGGATCTTGCGTTGATTGCGCGCTGGCGCCTCGATCACGAACGTGGTGTCGGCGTTGCTCGTGAAGGCATTCCACTCGCCACCCAAGGCCTGCATGCGCTCTTCCAGGCCGCCTTCACCGCCCTCATCGACGCCGCTGAACAGCAGGTGTTCGAGCAGATGCGGCAGTTCCTTGTCGGCGCAACTGAAGTCGTCCAGGCCCACGCCGACCACCAAGCGGATCGCCACATGCCCGCGCTCGCTGCCCGGTTTGAGCATCAGCTGCAGGCCGTTGGGCAACGTATAGCCTTCGACCTGGAACCGGTCCAGGGCGAACACGGGCAGTGAACCGAGCAAAAGAAAGGCGAACAACAGACAACGCATAAGGGCTTCCTGGCGGCTGAGTGGAGGTCCATGGTGCCGGGCAGGCCGTCATCGGCGGATCGTCGCCCGGAGTTGGCTCGCTCCCCCTATCGAATCTATGCGGTGTTCATGACAACGGGAGCAGGCGGGCCAGCGAACGGTTTCAGGCCCGAGCCATTGTTACTGACTGACCAATGCGCCAGTCGTTCACGGCGAATGGGTAATGTCGCTAATTTCATCCGCCGCCAGCGCGCCGATCTCGGCGGTCTCCAGGACCACATAGGCACTGCCGCAAAACAGCGAATTGAGGCGTCTCATGTCGGCGATCAGCTCCAGGTGCAGGGAACTGGTCTCCAGGCTTTGCACGACCTTGCGCTGCAGGCGGCTGACATGGGCATGGGCCATGCGCCGTTCCTGCGCCCGAAAGCGACGTTTCTCACGCAGCAACTGACGGGCGCTTTCCCGGTCGGCACTGAGAAATACCGACAGCCCCAGCCGCAGGTTGGCGATCAGGTGGCTGTGCAGCCCCGCCAGTTCCTCCAGGCCCACCTCGGAAAAGGAGCGACGTTGCGAGGTCTTCTGCTGCTGGACCTTGCGCAACATGCGCTCGATCAGGTCGCTGGCCAGTTTCAGGTTGATCGCCAGCTCGATGATTTCCGCCCAGCGGCGGCTGTCCTGCTCACTGAGGTCCTCACGGGGCATTTGCGCCATGTACAACTTGATTGCGCTGCACAACGCTTCGACGTCGTCACTCATGCGCCGCACGTCCTGGGTCACCGCCGTCTGCGTACCCCGCAGCACGTCCAGCATGGCTTCGAGCATGCTTTCGATCAGATCGCCGATGCGCAAGGTTTCCCGGGCCGCGTTCGCCAGCGCCAGGCTCGGGGTGACGAGGGCGGTAGGGTCCAGATGTCGCGGCTTGGCCGTGCCGTTGGTGTCCGGACGTTCCGGCAGCAACCAGGCACAGAGCCGCGCCATGGGGGCGACGCTGGGCAGCAGCACCAGGCAACGCACGGTGTTGTAGAGCAGATGGAACCCAATCACCGTTTCCTGGGGGCTGAAATCCAGGCTGTCGAGCCAGCCCACCAGCGGGTCGAGCACTGGAATGATCAACAACAGCCCGATCAGCTTGTACAGCAGGCTGCCCAGTGCCACCTGGCGCCCGGCGGTGTTCTGCATGCTGGTGCTGAGGAACGCCAGTATGCCGCTGCCGATGTTGGCGCCGATCACCAGGCCGATGGCCACCGGCAGGCTGATCACCGCGGCGCCGGCCAGCGTCGCGGTCAACAGCACGGCGGCCAGGCTGGAATAGGAGATCATCGCGAACAACGCGCCGACCAAGGCATCGAGCAGGATGTCGCCGGTCAGCGAGGCGAAGATCACTTTCACGCCCTGGGCGTGGGTGATGGGCGCCGCGGCTTCGACGATCAATTGCAGGGCCAGGATGATCAGGCCCAGACCGATGCCGACCCGACCCATTTGCCCGACGCGGGTCTGTTTGCGCGAGAGGAAAAAAATCACCCCGAGGAAAATCAGCAGCGGCGACAGCCACGACAGGTCGAGGGTCAGCACCCGTGCCATCAGCGCGGTGCCGACGTCGGCGCCGAGCATGGTCGCCAGGGCCGGGGTCAGCGCCATCAGGCCCTGGCCGACGAACGAGGTGACGAGCATGGCCGTGGCGTTGCTGCTCTGGACCATGGCCGTGACCATGATGCCGGCGACAAACGCCAGCCAGCGCCGGGACATGTTCTGGCCGATGACATGGCGCAGGTTCGAGCCATAGACCCGCAAGATCCCGGTACGCACGATATGCGTGCCCCAGATCAGCAGGGCGACGGCGGAGAGCAAATTCAGCAGGGTCAGCATGAGGAGCCCCCTGTTAGCGTCCCAAAGGGACAAATTGGCGATGCCACATTCTTCTTTCTTGTACTTAAGCTGTAGTTGGCGAACGGTTCGGGCGCCAGCATTGCACAGCTAAAGAATCGTTTGAAACAAAACTGTCATAAAAATACATCCCTCGAAAACCACCAAACCCCCTGTGGGAGCGAGCTTGCTCGCGATGGCGGTAGGTCAGTCACATTAATGCTGTCTGATCCACCGCTTTCGCGAGCAAGCTCGCTCCCACAGGTTTTGTATTCGGCCACTTTTTCGCGGGCATGAAAAAGGGGCTCCAAGAGCCCCTTCATTCATTGCCCTGTACAGTTACTGACCAGGAACGTCCTTGCGCAGTTTCACCGGGTCCTGCTGCTTGCGCTTGCGTGCAATCGCAGTGCGCATCTTGATGTTGATGGCTTCCACCGCCAGGGAAAACGCCATGGCGAAGTAGACGTAGCCTTTTGGCACATGCACGTCGAACGACTCGGCGATCAGCACGGTACCGACCACCAGCAGGAACGACAGCGCGAGCATTTTCAGCGACGGGTGCTTGTCGATGAACTCACTGATAGTGGCCGAGGCCAGCATCATCACCAGCACGGCGACGATGATCGCCGCCACCATCACCGGAACATGGGAGACCATGCCGACGGCGGTAATGACCGAGTCCAGGGAGAACACGATGTCGATGATCGCGATCTGGATGATCGTGTAGATGAATTTGCCGCCCTTGCCCGAAGGTTCGTCGTTGGTTTCATCTTCGCCTTCCAGCGCGTGGTACATCTCCTGGGAGCTTTTCCACAGCAGGAACAGGCCACCGAAGAACAGGATCAGGTCACGACCGGAGATGCCCTGGCCGAACACTTCGAACAAATCGGCGGTCAGGCGCATGACCCAGGTGATGGACAGCAGCAACAGGATCCGCGTGACCATGGCCAGCGCCAGGCCGAAGATCCGGGTGCGCGCCTGCATGTGCTTGGGCATGCGGCTGACCAGGATCGAGATCATGATGATGTTGTCGATGCCCAGGACAATTTCCAGGGCGGTCAGGGTAAAGAAGGCAACCCAGATTTCCGGGTTGGTCAGCCATTCCATGTGAGTTCCTTTGAGCGAGTGTTAGGCCGCGCCGCCGATGGCGGCGCAGCGGGCATTGCTTTTATAGAGTGCTGAACAGCGGAAAGATCCCCATCAGCAAGGCGGCGAACATTATGCACAGGCAAACCAGTACTGCCCACTTCAGGGTGAAGCGCTGGTGATCACCGAATTCGATCCCGGCCAGGGCTACCAGCAGGTAGGTCGACGGAACCAGCGGGCTTAACAGGTGGACGGGCTGGCCGACGATGGAGGCACGGGCCATTTCAACGGCAGTGATGCCGTAATGGCTGGCAGCCTCGGCGAGAACCGGTAACACCCCGTAATAAAATGCATCGTTCGACATGAAGAACGTGAACGGCATGCTCACCAGTGCGGTAATCACTGCCAGGTACGGGCCGAGGAAGTCCGGGATCACTGCCAGCAGGCTCTTGGACATGGCGTCGACCATGCCGGTGCCGGACAGGATACCGGTAAAGATACCGGCTGCGAAAATCAGCCCGACCACCGCCAACACGCTGCCGGCGTGGGCCGCAACGCGGTCTTTCTGCTGTTGCAGGCAAGGGTAGTTGACGATCATCGCGATACTGAAGGCCACCATGAACAGCACCGGCAGCGGCAACAGGCCGGCGATCAGGGTGCCCATCAGGCCCAGGGTCAATGCGCCGTTGAACCAGATCAGCTTCGGACGACGGGCGTCCGGGAACTGGGAAACGCTGATTTCGCTGTGGTCGATTTCATCACCGACCAGATGCAATTCACCCAGGCGTGCGCGCTCGCGCTTGCCGTACATGTAGGCAATCAGCAGGATCGCCACCACACCGGCGGCCATCGCCGGAATCATCGGCACGAAGATGTCGGAGGGGTCCACGTGCAGGGCGCTGGCGGCACGGGCCGTCGGGCCGCCCCACGGGGTCATGTTCATCACGCCGCCGGCGAGGATGATCAGGCCAGCCATGATGCGTGGGCTCATGCCGATGCGGCTGTAGAGCGGCAGCATCGCGGCCACGCAGATCATGTAAGTGGTCGCGCCGTCACCATCAAGGGAAACGACGAGCGCCAGAACGGCGGTACCGACCGAAACTTTCAACGGGTCGCCCTTGACCAGCTTGAGGATCTTGCGCACGGCCGGGTCGAACAGGCCGGAGTCGATCATCAGGGCAAAATACAGAATCGCGAACATCAGCATCACCCCGGTCGGGGCGAGCTTGGTGATGCCTTCGAGCATCATCGGGCCGATCTTCGGCGCAAAGCCACCGAACAGGGCGAACAGGATCGGGATGATGATCAGGGCGATCAGCGCGGACAGGCGCTTGGTCATGATCAGGAACATGAACGTGATGACCATGGCGAAGCCAAGGAAAGTCAGCATAGGAAATACTCCAGGCGTGGCGCGGCGGGCAAAGGCGAACCGGACAGGTCAGCGCGAGATGCAGGGCACGGGACGGACGGATGGAGTGGGTGCAGCGGGACGGGTAGCAGCGGACATCAGAATCACCATTGTTGTTGTTAAAAGGGCCGAACGAGCCTTGAAAACTCGCTTTGGCCGACCGGTCTTTTGCCGGTAGTGGGGGTGATCCTAATCGCGCTAGCTTTCAGCAAGCTTTCGCCGCAGACAATGGAGTTTTTTCTGTGGGGCAAGGCTCACCTGTGGGAGCAAAATTTATCTGTGGGGTAAAGCTCACCTGTGGGAGCAAAGCTTGCTCGCGATGAAGCTGACACATTCCCGCTTGAGAGCCGCGGCGTCTTCATCGCGAGCAAGCTTTGCTCCCACAGAAAAGCGGTGCGCCACCGGTCAATCAAAACGCCGAAAGATTCAACGGCCGCACCGCGCCCATCCAGATCGCATGCTCGGTGTGGTCGATCAGGTCATCGCCGGTCTCCGGGTGCAGGAAAATCACCAGGCCCTTGCGATTGAGCGCCAGCCACGGCAGGACCACGCCGATGTACTGCGGGTCGAAGGCCAGCTGACAGCTCCAGTCCGGGTGCGGGCCGACTGGGCGTTGATGGACGCGGCCCATTTTCAGCGGAAACAGTTGCGCCGCTTCCTCGCACAAGGCCCGCGCCTGGTCGAGGGTGTGGGCGTCGAAATACACGTGGGCGTGGTAGCCCTTGATCCGCTGCATCTGTCACTCCTTGAAAAGAGGCGAACCCTCGCCGTTTGCCGCGGGTCAGAGCCTTTACACGCGGGATAAAGAGGAAAGCAGCCATGAAAAACGCCGAAACCCCGGTCATCAAAGTGGTGCTCTATGGTGCCATGAGCAGCCTCGGCAGTGCGTTGATGGCTGAAATGCTGCGGCGCCAGCACGAAGTCATCGCCATTCTCGACGATCTTACTGCCCTGGCTCCACGCCCGGGCCTGCGGACCAAGACCGGTGATCTTTTCGATCCCGAGCGGGTCAAGCAAAGTGTTGCCGGTGCCAGCGCCGTGGTGTGTCTGCTCAACGCGCCGGGGCTGCCGATGAACAGCGAACAAGTGGAGCGCACATTGATTCCCGGCCCGGTGGAGCAAGTATTGGCCGTGGATGCACTGATCGCCGGCATGCAGGCGGTGAATATTCCCCGGCTGTTCCTGGTGGGCGACTTTGCGGTGCTCGACGAGGAGCCGACGGACGACGATTTGCAGCGCCATGCCGCCGAAGAAGTGCTCGATGCCCTGAAGAACAGCACCTTGCAGTGGACCTTGATCAACGCACCCTATGCCGCGCCTGGCCTGGGCATCGAACATTTCAGCCAGGTCAGCACCAGCCTCGAACCCGGCATGGCCGAATCCCTGGAGCGACTCAACCGGGTGGCGGTCGGCATCGCCGATGAGCTGCGCCTGAACCTGCACGTGGGCGAGCACGTCAGCTTCGTGGCCGCCAACTAGCTGTGGACACACATTCCCGTGGCGAGGGAGCTTGCTCCCGCTGGGCCGGTCCGACGCTTCGGGCGAAGCAGCCCCAAAAAAACGGCCACATACTCAAACAGCAATCGACGGCAACGGCAGTCCCGTGAGCGATTCGGCACTGTTGGCCTGTTCTTCCATCAGCCAATCGACGAATTGCCTGATCAACACACCGCGGCGTTTACGCTGGGGCAAGACCACGTAATACCCCAGCCGCGACAACACCGTCTCGGCGATCGGACGACACAACAGGCCTTGCGCCAATAAGTTATCCACAAGGTGCCGCCAGCCGATGGCGACGCCTTGGCCACCAATCGCCGCCTGGATGAGCAGTGTGTAGTTGTCGAAGCGCAGTTGCCCGGGCGCCGGCGGCGAGGTGATGCCCAGCTCGCGGAATACGCCGCTCCAGTCGAACCAGCTGTTGCTGTTGCCCGCGCGCAGGTGCAGCAATGGAAACTCCGCCAAGGCCTGGGCGGACAAGGGCAGGGGACGTTCCTTGAGCAGCAGCGGACTGCACACCGGAAAGACTTCTTCGCTGAACAACCAACGACTTTCACCTTGTTTGAAGCGACCGTCGCCGAACAGCACGGCAACGTCGATATCAGTGCGCAGCATGTTGTGGTTGCGTTCGCTGGTCACCAGGCTGACGTCCACCTGCGGATTGGCGGCGTGGAAGCGATGCAAGCGCGGCATCAGCCAATAGGCGGCGAAGGCGAAGTCCGTGGCGACTTGCAGCACCTCATGCTGATGCTGGGCAGTGATCGCACTCAGCCCGGCATCGATGCTTTGCAAGCCGGCCTGGACCTGCTCGAACAGGATCGTCCCGGCCTCGGTCAGTTCGATGCCGCGGTAGATGCGGTCGAACAACCGCGTACCCAGTTGCTCTTCCAGGCGCTTGATCTGCTGGCTGATGGCCGGTTGCGTGGTGCCCAGCTCAATCGCCGCCGCCGTAAAGCTTTGTTGGCGTGCTGCGGCTTCAAAGGCACGGAACAGTTCCAGGGACAGGTCACCCAGGGCGTCATACATAAGCTGTGCTTATCCTAGTCATTATCCTGCATGGGCTTTACCCCAAAACTCGGGGGCTACATGCTCAATCGCAGCAATGTCGCATAACTGCCTACTATGGAATGCCGCGAATACATGAAGCGCAAGAACATTCTTTTCATCATGGCCGATCAAATGGCCGCGCCAATGTTGCCGATCTACGGTCCTTCGCCGATCAAGCTGCCGAACCTGTCGCGCCTCGCCTCTGAGGGCGTGGTGTTCGATGCCGCCTATTGCAACAGCCCGCTGTGCGCACCGTCGCGTTTCACCCTGGTGAGCGGCCAGTTGCCGAGCAAGATCGGTGCGTACGACAACGCGGCGGATTTCCCGGCGGACGTGCCGACCTACGCCCATTACCTGCGTCGCCTCGGCTACCGTACGGCGCTGTCCGGCAAGATGCACTTTTGCGGGCCGGACCAGCTGCACGGCTACGAGGAGCGCCTGACCAGCGACATCTACCCGGCCGATTACGGCTGGGCGGTGAACTGGGACGAGCCGAACGTGCGGCCGAGTTGGTACCACAACATGTCGTCGGTGTTGCAGGCCGGGCCGTGCGTGCGCACCAACCAGCTGGATTTCGATGAAGAAGTGGTATTCAAGGCCCAGCAGTACTTGTTCGATCACATTCGCGAGGACGGTGATCAGCCGTTTTGCCTCACCGTATCGATGACCCACCCACACGACCCGTACACGATTCCCAAGGCGTTCTGGGATTTGTATGACGACAGCGACATCCCGTTGCCGCAGACCCCGGCGCAAACGGCGCTCGACCCCCATTCCCAGCGGCTGCTGAAGGTCTATGACCTGTGGGACAAGCCAATGCCTGTGGATAAGATTCGGGATGCCCGCCGCGCCTATTTCGGCGCGTGCAGCTACATTGACAGCAACGTCGGCAAGCTCCTGCAAACCCTGGAAGACACCGGTCTGCTGGACGATACGATCATCGTGTTCTCCGGCGATCACGGGGACATGCTCGGCGAAAAGGGCCTCTGGTACAAAATGCACTGGTTCGAAATGGCTGCCCGCGTCCCGTTGCTCATCAGCGCACCGGGGCAGTTCGCCAGCGGCCGGGTGGGCGCGGCCGTGTCCACCGCCGACTTGCTGCCGACCCTGGTCGAGCTGGCCGGCGGCACGTTGGAACCGGGCTTGCCGCTGGATGGCCGTTCGCTGGTGCCGCATCTGCAAGGGCAGGGCGGGCATGACGAAGTCTTCGGTGAATACATGGCCGAAGGCACCATCAGTCCCTTGATGATGATCCGTCGCGGCCAGTGGAAATTCATCTACAGCGAAGATGACCCGTGCCTGCTGTTCGACCTGCGCAACGATCCCAAGGAACTGGAAAATCTCAGCCAATCCGCTGAGCATCAATCCTTGTTCGCCGAATTTCTCGCCGAGGCGCGTGCCAAGTGGGACATCCCGACCATTTATCAACAGGTGCTCGCCAGCCAGCGGCGCCGCCGTTTCGTCGCCCAGGCGCTGACCCTGGGCAAACTCAAGAGCTGGGATCACCAGCCGCTGGTGGACGCCAGCCAGCAGTACATGCGTAACCACATCGACCTCGACGATCTGGAACGCAAGGCCCGTTATCCACAACCCTGCCAAAACCAATAACGTAAGGGGCAAGCCATGCAAAAGTTATCCACAGTACTGACCGCTGGACTGTTGGCGTTGAGCAGTGTTTCGGCCTGGGCCGAGCAAAGCTGCGAAACGGTGAAGATGGCCGACCCGGGCTGGAGCGATATCGCCGCCACCAATGCCATCACCGGTTTCCTGCTGGACGGGATGGGCTACAAGGCCAAGGTCGACACCCTCGCGGTGCCGATCACCTTCGGTGGCCTCAAGGATGGCCAGGTGGATGTGTTTTTGGGTAACTGGATGCCGGCGCAGCAGGGTTTCTATGACAAGTTCGTCGCCAATGGTGACGTCACGCAACTGGCCAAGAACCTCGACGGCACTGAATTCACCCTGGCGGTCCCGGACTACGTCTGGGATGCCGGTGTGCATAACTTTGCCGACTTGAACAAATTCGCCGACAAGTTCGACAAGAAGATCTACGGCATCGGCTCCGGCGCTCCGGCCAACCTCTCCCTGAAAGAAATCATCAAGACCAATGACTTCGGCATGGGCGAGTGGAAACTGGTGGAATCCAGCGAGCAGGCGATGCTGGCGGAAGTCTCCCGGGCGGTGAAGAAACAGAAGTTCGTGACCTTCCTCGGCTGGACCCCGCACCCGATGAACGTGCAATTGAAAATGCACTACCTCAAGGGCGGCGAGAAATACTTCGGCGACACCGGCAGCGTCTACACCCTGACCCGCAAAGGTTATGCACAGGCCTGCCCGAACGTGGGCAAGCTGCTGACCAACCTGAGCTTCACCCAGGACATGGAAAACAGCATCATGTCTGAGGTGGTGAACAACAAGGTCAGCAACGCCGACGCGGCCAAGGCCTGGATCAAGGCCAACCCGGCGGTCCTGGATAAATGGCTGGACGGTGTGAAGACCCTCGATGGCAAGGATGCGCTGGCGGCGGTGAAGGCCAAGCTCTAGGCATAATGGTGTGGCGAGCCGCTCTTGTGGCGAGGGAGCTTGCTCCCGCTGGGCTCTGTAGGAGCTGGCGAAGCCTGCGATCTTTTGATCTTTCGCTTGAAACTCAAGTGTCTGGGGAAAGATCGCAGCCTCGTTGCACTCGACAGCTCCTACAGGCTCAGCGGGAGCAAGCTCCCTCGCCACATGGGTTCACCTGATACTCTTGCGCCAAACCCCATCCTTGAGGCCCCATGGCAATCCCCACGCGCCGTTCACTCTTGCCTTTCCTGAGCTGGCTGCCTCGGCAGACCCGCGCCAGTGTCGGCCGTGACCTGATCGTCGGCCTGAGCGGCGCGATTCTCGCGTTGCCGCAGTCCATTGCCTACGCCCTGATTGCCGGTCTGCCACCGGAATACGGCTTGTATGCGGCGATCGTGCCGGTGCTGATCGCCTGCCTGTGGGGTTCGTCGTGGCACCTGATCTGCGGGCCCACGGCGGCGATTTCCATCGTCTTGTACGCCACCGTCAGTCCGCTGGCCGTCCCCGCCAGCCAGGACTACATCACCTTGATCCTGCTGCTGACGGTGTTGGCAGGCATTTTCCAGTGGTTGCTGGGGTTGCTGCGTTTCGGGGCGCTGGTGAATTTCGTCTCGCATTCGGTGGTGCTGGGTTTCACCCTGGGCGCGGCGGTGGTCATCGCCCTGGGGCAGTTGCCGAACCTGCTGGGCCTCGACCTGCCGAACGAAGCCACGGCGTTGAGGGGCCTGCTGATGCTGGTCGACCACATCGGGGCTGTGGATAAGCCGTCGCTGCTGTTGGGGTTGGGGACCCTGGTCCTGGGTGTGGTGCTCAAGCGCTTGCTGCCGCGCTGGCCGAGCCTGTTGATAACTTTAGTCATCAGCAGCCTGGTGGTCTGGTTGTGGCCGGCGATGTTCGCGCATGTGGCGCTGGTCAGTGCCTTTGCCGGGCGCCTGCCGCCGCTCACGCTGCTGCCATTGGACCTGGAGCTGATCCTGCGCCTGCTGCCCGGGGCGGTCGCGGTGGGCATGCTCGGGCTGGTCACCAGCCTGTCCATCGCCCGCTCGCTGTCGGTACGTTCCGGGCAATTGCTCGATGCGAACCAGGAGGTGAGGGCGCAGGGGCTTTCCAACCTTGTTGGCGGATTTTTCTCCGGATCATTGTCGGCCGGTTCCTTTACCCGTTCCGGCCTCAGCTATGAAGCCGGGGCCTGCTCGCCCCTGGCCGGGGTGTTCTCGGCCTTGTGGGTGGCGTTGTTTGCGGTCGCCGGGGCGAACCTGATCGCGCACATCCCGATTCCGGCCATGGCCGGCAGCATTCTGCTGATCGCCTGGGGGCTGGTGGACCACCGCGGTATCCGGGCGTTGTACCGTGTGAGCCGCGCCGAATTCGTGGTGATGGGCCTGACCTGCCTGGCCACGTTGCTGCTGGAGCTGCAAACCGCCATCTACGCCGGCGTACTGGCTTCGCTGTTCTTTTACCTCAAGCGCACTTCACAGCCGCGGGTGCAGCATTTTCGCGAAGGGGAGGCGGAAATCCTGCGGGTCGGCGGCTCGATCTTTTTCGGCGCCAGCCATTACCTGCAAGCGCGCCTGCAACGGTTGCAGGCACAACGGGTGGTCATCGATGCCCAGCAGATCAATTTCATCGATTATTCCGGGGTGGAAATGCTCCACCAGGAAGCCCGGCGCCTGCGCAGCCAGGGCCGTAGCCTGACCTTGCGCATGGCCCGGCCGCAGGTGGTGGAGGAGTTGTTGAAGCTGGAGGGTACGCAGAAGTGCCCGATTCACTTCGAGGATTGAAGAGATTCAACCTCTGTAGGAGCTGCCGAAGGCTGCGATCTTTTGATTTTGATCTTTCGCTTGAGATTCAAGTGTCTGGGGAAAGATCGCAGCCTCGTTGCACTCGACAGCTCCTACACAGCTCCTACACAGCTCCTAAATAGCTCCTAGAGCGCCAACTGGCGGCGCAGCTCGGCCAGCACCGGCGCGGTGTCCGGGCGTACCCCGCGCCACAGGTAGAACGCTTCGCCCGCCTGTTCGGCGAGCATGCCCAGGCCATCCATCGCCACCGCCGCGCCGTGTTCCTTGGCCCAACGGCAGAACGAGGTCGGTTCCTTGCCATACATCATGTCGTAGCAAACCGTCTTGCCGGGCTCGATCAGGCTGGCGGCAATCGGCGGTACATCCCCCGACAGGCTCGCGGAAGTGGCGTTGATGATCAGGTCCACCGGCTCTTGCAGCCAGTCGAACCCGCTGGCTGAGACCGGGCCCAGGTCGGCGAACAACTCGGCCAGCAATTCGGCCTTTTCCACCGTGCGATTGGCGATGATCACCGAGGCCGGCGCTTCGGCCAGCAGCGGTTCCAGGGCACCGCGCACCGCGCCGCCAGCCCCCAGCAGCAGGATGCGCTTGCCCTTGAGGCTGAAGCCGGCATTGACGGTCAGGTCCCGGACCAGCCCGGCGCCGTCGGTGTTGTCACCCAGCAGACGACCGTCGGCCAGTTTGCTCAACGTATTGACCGCCCCGGCCCGCTGGGCCCGCTCGGTCAGGCTGTCGGCCAGGCGGAAGGCGTCTTCCTTGAACGGCACCGTGACGTTCGCCCCACGTCCCTGGCGGAAAAATTCTCGGGCGCAACCTGCGAAATCCTCCAAGGGCGCCAGCAGCGTGCTGTAGTCCAGGGTTTGCCCGGTCTGCTCGGCAAACAGGCGATGGATCAACGGCGACTTGCTGTGGCCGATCGGGTTACCCATTACAACGTAGTGGTCCATGGACAATCCTCGTTCAGGCCGTCGCCAGCCAATCGCGATCCTGCAGGAAGTACTCGGTCAGCCGCGCTTCTTCGCTGCCCGGTTCGGCTTTCCAGTCGTAGCCCCAGCGCACTTGCGGTGGCAGGGACATCAGGATCGATTCGGTACGTCCACCCGATTGCAGCCCGAACAGGGTGCCGCGGTCGTAGACCAGGTTGAATTCCACGTAGCGCCCACGGCGAAACTCCTGGAACTCCCGCTGTTTGGCGGTGAACGCGTCGTGCTTGCGGCGGCGCACGATCGGCAGGTAGGCATCGATGTAGGCGTCGCCGATGGCGCGGATGAAGGCGAAGCAGGTGTCGAAATCCCACGCGTTCAGGTCGTCGAAAAACAGGCCGCCGATGCCCCGGGGCTCGTTGCGATGCTTGAGGTGGAAATAGCTGTCGCACCAGGCCTTGTAGCGCGGGTACACCTCAGGGCCGAACGGCGCGCAGGCCTGCTCGGCGACACGGTGCCAATGGACGCAGTCTTCCTCGACGCCGTAGTAAGGCGTCAGGTCGAAGCCGCCGCCAAACCACCAGACCGGCTCTTCGCCTTCCTTTTCGGCGATGAAAAAGCGCACGTTGGCGTGGGAGGTCGGCACGTGCGGGTTGTGCGGGTGGATCACCAGCGACACGCCCAAGGCTTCGAAGCCGCGTCCGGCCAGTTCTGGCCGATGGGCACTGGCCGAGGGTGGCAGGCCGCTGCCGAAGACGTGGGAAAAGTTGACGCCGCCCTTTTCGATCACCGTGCCGTTTTCGATCACCCGCGTGCGACCGCCGCCACCGGCCGGCCGGGTCCAGGCATCTTCGACGAAGCGCGTGCCGCCGTCTTCGGTTTCCAGGGCGGCGCAAATACGGTCTTGCAGGTCGAGCAGGTAGGCTTTCACGGCCTCGGTGCGAGTGGACATGACATCACCTTGATCAGGGCTACGCTACGCGGCGTATGGCGGGCCGGTGGCAAATGGGCGCACAGGATACCACCGCACTTGCCCACACCACAGTTGACGACGGTCAAGCTTAGGAGTCCGATAGCAGGCTTGGTAAAAGTCATGCGACAAGGAGAAAGTGAAGATGGCCAAACGTATCCAGTTCAGTTCCCACGGCGGTCCCGAAGTGCTCGAGTACGTCGATTACTCGCCTGCCGAGCCCGGCCCGCAGCAGGTGCGCGTTAGCAATAAGGCGATCGGTCTGAATTTCATCGACACCTACTACCGCAGCGGCCTTTATCCGCCACCGGCGTTGCCATCGGGCCTGGGCGCCGAGGGCGCGGGCGTGGTCGAGGCGATCGGCTCGCACGTCACGCGGTTCAAGGTCGGCGATCGGGTGGCGTACGGCAGCGGCCCGCTGGGGGCCTACAGTGATGTGCATGTGTTGCCCGAGGCTAATCTGGTGCATCTGCCCGAATCCATCAGTTTCGAACAGGCGGCGGGCGTGATGCTCAAGGGCCTGACCGTGCAGTACCTGCTGCGTCAGACCTATGAACTCAAAGGCGGCGAAACCATCCTGTTCCACGCTGCTGCTGGTGGTGTGGGTTCCCTGGCCTGCCAGTGGGCCAAGGCCTTGGGTGTGAAGCTGATCGGCACCGTCAGCTCGCCGGAAAAAGCCGCCATCGCCAAATCCCACGGTGCTTGGGAAACCATCGACTACAGCAAGGAAAACGTCGCACAGCGGGTGCTGGAACTGACTGACGGCAAGAAGGTGCCCGTGGTGTACGACGGGGTTGGCAAGGACACTTGGTTGACGTCGCTGGACAGCGTCGCCCCCCGTGGCCTGGTGGTGAGCTTCGGCAACGCCTCGGGTGCGGTGGACGGTGTGAACCTGGGGATTCTCTCGGCCAAGGGCTCGCTCTACGTCACCCGCCCGACCCTGGCGACTTACGCCAACAACGCCGAAAACCTGCAGCGCATGGCTGATGAACTGTTCGCAATGATCGCCAGCGGCAAACTCACCGTGGACATCAACCAGCGTTACCCACTGGCGGAGGCGGCCAAGGCCCATACCGAGTTGTCGGCGCGGCGCACGACGGGGTCGACCGTTCTCCTGCCCTGATTTAAAGGTCGCTGAAGAACCTGTGGGAGCGAGCTTGCTCGCGATAGCGGTGTATCAGTCAGCATCAAAGCCAACTGACCCGACGCCATCGCGAGCAAGCTCGCTCCCACATTCAGTCCATGGTGTTCATAAATACTGTGTGCAACACAAAACCCTGTGGGAGCGAGCTTGCTCGCGATAGCGGTGTATCAGTCAGCATCAAAGCCAACTGACCCGACGCCATCGCGAGCAAGCTCGCTCCCACATTCGGTCCATGGTGTTCAAAAATACTGTGGGCAACACAAAACCCTGTGGGAGCGAGCTTGCTCGCGATAGCGGTGTATCAGTCAGCATCAAAGCCAACTGACCCGGCGCCATCGCGAGCAAGCTCGCTCCCGCATTCGGTCCATGGTGTTCAAAAATACTGTGGGCAACACAAAACCCTGTGGGAGCGAGCTTGCTCGCGATAGCGGTGGATCAGCCAACATCAATGCCAACTGACCTGACGCCATCGCGAGCAGGCTCGCTCCCACATTCGGTCCATGGTGTTCAAAAATACTGTGTGCAACACAAAACCCTGTGGGAGCGAGCCTGCTCGCGATAGCGGTGGATCAGCCAACATCAATGCCAACTGACCCGGCGCCATCGCGAGCAGGCTCGCTCCCACATTCGGTCCATGGTGTTCAAAAATACTGTGGGCAACACAAAACCCTGTGGGAGCGAGCCTGCTCGCGATAGCGGTGGATCAGCCAACATCAATGCCAACTGACCCGACGCCATCGCGAGCAAGCTCGCTCCCACATTCGGTCCATGGTGTTCAAAAATACTGTGTGCAACACAAAACCCTGTGGGAGCGAGCTTGCTCGCGATAGCGGTGGATCAGCCAACATCACTGCCAACTGACCTGACGCCATCGCGAGCAAGCTCGCTCCCACATTCGGTCCATGGTGTTCAAAAATACTGTGTGCAACACAAAACCCTGTGGGAGCGAGCTTGCTCGCGATAGCGGCGTATCAGCCAACATCACTGCCAACTGACCCGACGCCTTCGCGAGCAAGCTCGCTCCCACAGTGGGTTGTGCACTGGCAAAAAGTCAGTCCGGGCGCACGACCTTGCCAGTAGCCAGGTCGCGAATCACGCTGGGGTTCCTGCGTCCGCCCAGGTTGCCGCCCAGCACCAGGTCGATCTGTCCGCGGAAATACTGCTCGACGCGAATCCGCGTGCGCGCCGCCGGGCGTCCTTGGGGGTTGGCCGAGGTGGACACCAGCGGCCCCACCAGCGAGCACAAGTCGCGCACGGTGGGATGATCGCTGACCCGCAGCGCGACGGTGTCGTGTACCCCGGTGATCCATTCCGGCAGCAGGTTCTGGTGCGGCACCAGCCAGGTATTGGGCCCCGGCCAGGTGCTGGCCATGCGGTCCATCCAGGTTTCGGGGAAGTCTTCGAACAGGAAGTCGAACTGGTGGATGTTGTCAGCCACCAGGATCAGGCCTTTGTCGGGCAGCCGCGACTTGATCGCCAGCAGGCGTTCCACCGCCTCTTCGTTCCATGGGTCACAACCCAGGCCCCAGACCGCTTCGGTTGGATAGGCAATCACCGCCCCGGCGCGAATTTCTCGCGCGGCTTGTTGCACACGCCAACTGTTGACCATGAAAGATTCTCCCGCAACGCAAATAAGGCTGTGGGCAGTTTACCGATCTTCCCCATAAAACCTAGCGCGCAAACCAGCGTCCGTTGTCACAGGTGGCGCGGCCTTCCATCTCCAGTTCGGTCAGCGCCGCCAGCACTTTGGGCAAGCCCCAGCCACTGGCGTCGGCCAGCGCCTCACTGCTCAGCGGCGCGGCATGCAGCAGGCGCAGCAGCGGATGGGTCACGGGCACGGGCTCCGAGGCCGGCGACAACCGCTGCCAACCGCGCAGCGCTTCGAGGATGTGCTCGACGGTTTCCACCAGCGCCGCACCGTCGCGGATCAACTGATGACAGCCCCGGGCCCCAGGGTGATGGATCGATCCGGGAATGGCGTACACCTCGCGGCCCTGCTCCGCCGCCAGTCGCGCGGTGATCAGCGAACCGCTGGCGACACTGGCCTCCACCACCAGCACACCGAGGGACAAGCCGCTGATGATCCGGTTGCGCCGCGGAAAGTTGCTGGCGTGGGGCGCTGCGTCCAACGGGAACTCCGACAACACGGCGCTGCCCTGGGCAATCATCGCGTCCGCCAGCCGACGATTGCGCTGTGGATAAAAATTTTCCAGGCCGGTGCCCAACACGCCGACGGTGCGCCCGCCAACATCCAATGCCGCCTGATGGGCCGCCGCATCGATGCCCAGGGCCAGGCCGCTGGTGATGACAAAACCGGCCCCGGCCAAGCTTCGGGAAAACGCCGCCGCAGTGTCCATGCCCGGCCGCGATGCCCGCCGACTACCGACCATCGCCAGCTGGGGTTTTTCCAGGATCGAGGGGTCGCCAGCGACGAACAGCAGCGGCGGCGCGTCGCTGATCTGCGCCAACAGCGCCGGGTAGTCGGGTTGGTCCCACATCAGTAAATGCTGGCCCGCAGGCTCCAGCCAGGCCAGTGCGTGGGCAGCACCGTCACGCACATCCGGGTTGCGCCGCGCCTCGGCACAGGCCAGCGGCAAGCCCAGCGCGCGCCAGGCGCTGGCCGGTGCGCTGATGGCCTTGGAGGCCGAGCCGAAGGCCTCCATCAGCGTCATGAAACGTTTGGGTCCCAGCTCCGGCAAGCGGTGAAGGCGTAGCCGGGCCTCCAGTTCCGCAGGGGAAACCGGCGCAGATTCAGGCAGTGGCATGTGATCAATCCTTGATCGTTATAAGCCCCGTACAAACGGGAACAAGCTGTGGATAACTCTGTTGGTAACTTGTGAGACCCGTTACGGATTACGGACCTTGTCGAGCACTGCCAACGAGCGCGATGCGTACAGCACCAGGCCATAGCTGAGCTTGTCGTAGGTGCGGAAAACCATCAGCAGGCCGGCCTGCTCGTCGGGGATCTTCACCCGCTCGCCCGTGATGCGGTCGCGTACGGTTTCACCGGTCTTCATCACCGCCAGCACATTGCCTTCGACCAGCCCGTCGCGCCGGCCCTTGTTCAGGGTGACCACGTCCAGCGCGCCGATCTGTGTCACGCCCCGCGGCACGTCCAGGATCAACCCGTGGATGTCCGATTTCGGCGCGCTGGGCATGAAGGTCGAATTGATCGAGCGCTCTTCGCCGCTGAACAGGCGATCACCCAGGCGCACTTCCTGGGTGGTGCGTTGCAGGACCAGGGTGGTGACGTCGCCTTCGGTGGCGACCACCTCGCCGCCGCCGATGTCGTCGGCGTTGATGCCCAGGAATTCCTTGGTCTCGGGGTCGGTGTAGACCTTGCCCTGGCGGAAGATGCCGTACGCCGTCTGGTTCGCATCGAACGAGCCACGGGCGAAGACCCGATCCCCCATGCCACTGAGCACTCGTTCGGCATTGCCGGCGACGACGTAGGGGGCCTTGTTGAAATCCTCAGGCGTGTCGACGATGCGGTTGCTCAGCAGGAAGCTGTTGATGGCTTGCAGCGGAATGCTCGGAATGGCGTCGGCCACTGGCGAACTGCGAATGCGCGGCGACAGCTTGATGGTGCCGCGCGAGGCGCCGCGATTGAGAGTCAGGCGCGGCTGGCCGTTGACGTAGACCAGCGACAGGGTGTCGCCCGGATAGATCAGGTTGGGGTTTTCGATCTGCGGGTTGGCCTGCCACAGCTCGGGCCATTTCCACGGCTCGCGCAGGTACTTGCCGGAAATGTCCCACAGTGTGTCCCCCGTCACCACCGTGTATTGCTGGGGAAAACCTTCCCGAAGTTGCACTTGCCCGTGCGCGATACCGGCCGAGGCCAGGAGCAGCAGGGCGAGTAGTGATTTCCTCATGCGGTGAATCCCTTTATTATGTGCGTTCGCGTAAAACGCCAGAGCCCCCGTGGCTCGCTGCTTAAGGAGCTATTCTCCACAAGCGCATCGTTTTACAACGGTAGCCTGCATCCCAAGACACGCCAGGCCAGCCACCCGACTTTACCTCACACGTGCATTTATCAAGCTTATGGCCATTTTGAACATTCTCGAATTTCCGGACCCGCGCCTGCGCACTATCGCCAAACCAGTGGCCGTAGTGGACGACGAAGTGCGTCAGTTGGTCGATGACATGTTTGAAACAATGTATGAAGCGCCAGGCATCGGCCTCGCCGCGACCCAGGTCAACGTGCACAAGCGTATCGTCGTCATGGACCTCTCCGAAGACCGCAGCGAACCGCGGGTGTTCATCAACCCCGAGTTCGAAACCCTGACCGACGAGATGGACCAATATCAGGAAGGCTGCCTCTCGGTGCCGGGCTTCTACGAAAACGTCGACCGCCCACAGAAGGTCAAGATCAAGGCCCTGGACCGTGACGGCCAGCCTTACGAACTGATCGCCGAAGGTTTGCTGGCGGTGTGCATCCAGCACGAGTGTGACCACCTCAACGGCAAGTTGTTCGTGGATTACCTGTCTACCCTCAAGCGTGACCGCATCAAGAAAAAACTGGAAAAACTTCATCGCCAGAATGCTTGATGCCCCCCTTCAAAGGCTTGCCGCGGCAAGCCTTTTTCTTTTTGCGACTGCTTTGTAATTGAGAGCTACCCATGACTGAGCCACTGCGCATCGTCTTTGCCGGCACTCCCGAATTTGCCGCCGAACACCTCAAGGCCCTGCTGGCCAGCCCCCACGAAATCGTCGCGGTCTACACCCAGCCGGACCGGCCGGCCGGTCGCGGGCAAAAACTGATGCCCAGCCCGGTCAAGCAGCTGGCCCTGGAGCACGGCATCGAGGTGTTGCAGCCGCCGACCCTGCGCGATGCGCAAGCCCAGGCCGAACTGGCGGCGCTCAAGCCGGACTTGATGGTGGTGGTCGCCTACGGCCTGATCCTGCCCCAAGTGGTGCTGGATATCCCGCGCCTGGGTTGCATCAACAGCCACGCCTCGCTGCTGCCGCGTTGGCGCGGTGCTGCGCCGATCCAGCGCGCCGTGGAAGCGGGCGATGCCGAGAGCGGCGTGACCGTGATGCGCATGGAAGCCGGCCTGGACACCGGGCCGATGCTGCTCAAGGTCAGCACGCCCATCAGCGCCGACGACACCGGTGGCAGCCTGCACGACCGCCTCGCGCTCATTGGCCCGCCAGCGGTGATCCAGGCGATTGCCGGCCTGGCCGCTGGCACGCTGGAAGGCGAAGTGCAGGACGACAGCCTCGCCACCTACGCACACAAACTGAACAAGGACGAAGCCCGCATCGACTGGAGCCGCCCAGCCATCGAACTGGAGCGCCTGGTGCGGGCCTTCAACCCTTGGCCGATCTGCCACAGCACCTTGAACGGCGAAGCCCTGAAAGTGCTGGCGGCCAGCTGCGCCGAAGGGAAGGGCGCACCGGGTGAAATCCTCAGCGCCAGCAAGGACGGCCTGATCGTGGCCTGCGGCGAGCAGGCGCTGTGCCTGACGCGCCTGCAACTGCCCGGTGGCAAGGCACTGAATTTCAGCGACCTGTTCAACAGCCGCCGTGAGAAATTTGCCCTCGGCACCGTCCTCGGCCAAGCGGCGGACGCCTCATGAACCCACGTCTGGCCGCCGCCAAGGCACTTGCCGCTGTCCTCAGCGGCAAAGCCTCCCTCAACAGCTCCCTGCCGACCCAACTGGACAAGGTCGAAGACCGTGATCGCGGCTTCACCCAGGACCTGGCGTTCGGCACCGCTCGTTGGCAGCCGCGGCTGTCGGCCCTCGCGGCCAAGCTGTTGCAGAAGCCGTTCAAGGCCGCCGATGCCGACGTCGAGGCGCTGCTGCTGGTGGGGCTCTATCAACTGCTCTACACCCGCGTCCCGGCCCACGCCGCCATCGGCGAAACCGTGGGCTGCGCCGACAAGCTGAAGAAGCCCTGGGCCAAGGCCCTGATCAATGCCGTGTTGCGCCGCGCCCAGCGGGAAAGCGAAGCCCTGCTGGCCGAGCTGGAGCACGACCCGGTAGTCCGCACCGCGCACCCGCGCTGGCTGCAGAAATCCCTCAAGGCCTTCTGGCCTGAGCAATGGGAAGCCATCTGCGCCGCCAACAATGCCCATCCGCCGATGATCCTGCGGGTCAACCGTCGCCACCATACCCGCGACGCCTACCTGGCGTTGCTGGGCGAGGCGGGCATCCCGGCCATCCCGTGCCAGTACAGCCGCGACGGCATCGTCCTGGAAACCCCCGGCGATGTGCGCGCCTTGCCGGGCTTTGCCGAGGGCTGGATCAGCGTCCAGGACGAAGCCGCCCAACTGGCCGCCGACCTGCTGGAACTGGCGCCCGGCCAACGGGTGCTGGACGCCTGCTGCGCGCCGGGTGGCAAGACCTGTCACATCCTCGAGGTCGAGCCGAAGCTGGCCGGCGTGGTGGCGGTGGACCTGGAAGCCAAGCGCCTGGTGCGCGTGAAGGAAAACCTCGAGCGTCTGGGCCTGGAGGCCGAGCTGATCGCCGCCGATGGCCGCGACACCGCGACCTGGTGGGACGGCAAGCCGTTCCAGCGCATCCTCCTCGACGCGCCATGCTCGGCCACCGGCGTGATTCGCCGCCATCCGGACATCAAGCTCACCCGCCAGCCGGACGACATTGCCGCGCTGGCCGTGTTGCAGGGCGAACTGCTCGATGCCCTGTGGCCGACCCTGGAAGTGGGCGGCATGCTGCTCTACGCCACCTGCTCGACCTTGCCGACCGAGAACACCGAAGTGATCGAAGCCTTCCTCGCCCGCACCCCAGGCGCCCGGGAACTGGACATTGCCAGCCAGGCCGGCCTCAAGCAGCCTCACGGCCGGCAGTTGCTGGCCCAGGAAGGTGGTCACGACGGGTTCTACTACGCCAAGCTGATCAAGATCGCCGCCGCACGCGGTTAAGACCGATTCGATAGGAGTGACTGGATGAAAATCATCATCCTCGGCGCAGGACAAGTCGGCGGTTCGCTGGCGGAACATCTGGCCAGCGAGGCCAACGACATCACTGTGGTCGACACCGACAGTGAACGCCTGCGCGACCTCGGCGACCGTCTCGACATCCGCACCGTGCAAGGTCGCGGCTCGTTGCCGACGGTGCTGCGCCAGGCCGGTGCCGACGATGCCGACATGCTCGTCGCCGTGACCAACAGCGATGAAACCAACATGGTCGCCTGCCAGGTTGCCCACACGTTGTTCCACACCCCGACCAAGATCGCCCGGGTGCGCGAAGCGGCCTACCTGACCCGCGCCGACCTGTTCGACAACGAAGCGATCCCGGTGGATGTGCTGATCAGCCCCGAGCAAGTGGTGACCAACTACATCAAGCGCCTGATCGAACACCCCGGTGCCTTGCAGGTGATCGACTTTGCCGAAGGCAAGGCGCAACTGGTGGCGGTCAAGGCCTACTACGGCGGGCCGCTGGTGGGCCAGCAACTGCGCCAGTTGCGTGAGCACATGCCGAATGTGGAAACCCGCGTTGCGGCGATCTTCCGCCGTGACCGGCCGATCCTGCCCCAGGGCGACACAGTGATCGAAGCCGACGACGAAGTCTTCTTCATCGCCGCCAAGGCGAACATTCGCGCGGTCATGAGCGAAATGCGCCGCCTGGACGAGAACTACAAGCGCATCGTCATCGCTGGCGGCGGGCAGATCGGCGAGCGCCTGGCCGAAGCCATCGAAAGCCGCTACCAGGTCAAGATCATCGAGATGAACCCGGCGCGCTGCCGCTACCTCTCCGACACCCTCGACAGCACCGTGGTGCTGCAAGGCAGTGCTTCGGACCGCGACCTGCTGCTGGAAGAAAACATCGCCGACGCCGACATCTTCCTGGCCCTGACCAACGACGACGAAGCCAACATCATGTCGTCGCTACTGGCCAAGCGCCTGGGGGCGAAGAAGGTCATGACCATCATCAACAACCCGGCCTACGTCGACCTGATCCAGGGCGGCGACATCGACATCGCCATCAGCCCGCAACTGGCAACCATCGGCACCTTGCTGGCCCACGTGCGCCGCGGCGACATCGTCAGCGTCCACTCCCTGCGCCGCGGCGCGGCCGAAGCCATCGAGGCCATCGCCCACGGCGACGCCAAATCCAGCAAAGTGATCGGCAAAGCCATCCGCGACATCGGCCTGCCACCCGGCACCACCATCGGCGCGATCATCCGCGACGAACAAGTGCTGATCGCCCACGACGACACCGTGATCCAGACCGGCGACCACGTGATCCTGTTCCTGGTGGACAAGAAGCACATTCGCGACGTCGAGAAGCTGTTCCATGTGGGGTTGAGTTTCTTCTGACCACCACGGATCGTTCCCACGCTCTGCGTGGGAATGCCTCTACGGACGCTCTGCGTTCGGCTCTTGAGGGGACGCAGAGCGTCCCGGGCTGCATTCCCACGCAGAGCGTGGGAACGATCTTAGTCATGAGGAGTTTTTAAAATGCTCGACTCCCTGGAAAAAATGCTCGCCAAGGGTGTGGATAACTCCCTGCTGCGCTTCGGCCTGGGCAAAGGCTACCTCGACCTAGGCGAATTCCCCCGCGCCGCCGAACACCTCCAACGCTGCGTCGAATTCGACCCCAAGTACTCAGCCGCCTGGAAATTACTAGGCAAGGCCCACCAAGGCCAAGACAACCTACCGGCAGCACGCCAAGCCTGGGAACAAGGCCTGGAAGCCGCCCGAGCCCACGGCGACAAACAAGCCGAAAAAGAAATGACCGTGTTCCTCAAAAAACTGGATCGCCACCCCTGACTTCACACAAAACTGCTTTTGTGGCGAGGGAGCTTGCTCCCGCTTGAGTGCGAAGCACTCACAAAAAAGCCCCCCCAATCCATTGCCGATCCGCTAAAAGCTCAGCCGGCGCAAAATCTATGACTACCGAACGGCAAACATTTCTCGCAGAGTAAGCTAATGTAGGGACGAAGGGTTGGTGTAGAACCCCTGAAAAGCGAGTAAAATCGCGCGCTGGCTGCTGCTATATAGCGCATTTTTACTGAAAAGGGCTTTCACTGGGGGCGTACTCGAATTCCTCGAAGGGATTCGAACGGGAAGAGCTATGGCACGTGGCGAATTGTTGAAAAAGCTGCTGGCAAGCTATGGCCGGGACGAGGAGTTCCGCGCTGTTGCCGAGCAGATCATTCTTGAAGAAGAGCAGAAGAACAATCGCGTTCTTGCCAGGTCTCTTCGTCACACGCTTGACAACGCCACGTCAGCGAACATTCGCTCAAGCAAACAGCCACCTTCCCAAAAGCTGGCTTCGTTAATCCCGTTCCCCGACGCTGCCGACGATTTTGTTGAAAGAGTCGATCCGGTTCATTCGCACAAAGACATCACCCTTTCGCACGCCAATACGCGTGTTTTTGATGGCCTCCTCCTGGAGTACAGGCGCTCCGAAGAAATTCGGCGTCATGGGTTGGCTGTGAGGTCCAAGCTTCTATTCTGCGGTCCTCCCGGGTGTGGCAAAACACTCTGTGCAGAGGTGTTTGCCGCTGAGCTCGGGTTGCCTCTCTTCGTGGTAAAGCTCGACCGACTGATCTCGTCTTACCTGGGCGAAACTGCTGGAAACGTACGGAAGATATTTGAGTTTGCCAAGCGACAACCGTGTGTCCTGTTCCTCGACGAGTTCGACGCATTGGCTCGTTCGCGCGACGACTCAGCAGAGCACAACGAATTACGTCGGGTCGTGAATAGCCTCCTGTTGTTCATCGATCGTATCCACCCACGCGGCTTCATGATCGCTGCAACTAACCTCGATAGTTCACTGGATCCAGCAATATGGAGACGGTTCGATGAGGTCATATGGTTCGACAAACCAGACCAGGCACTCATCAAACGTTTCCTGAAGACCAAGTTCAAAAATGTCGTGATCGACTTTGATCTGGATAAGTATGTTGATCGTCTGGAAGGCTATTCTTTCGCGGAAATTGAGCGAATCTGCATTCAAACGATCAAGGCACCTTTAATTGCTCGCCGCAAGGGAGTCGCCGAATCCGACTTCACCGCTGCGATTGCAGACGAGAGTCGAAGAAGGGCCGGACGCGCAAGGCTCTGAACTAGCTAACGACACTTGAGGTCAGGATGGCCCGCTACGATCACCTTCGCTTAATTCGACTCCCAACGGAGCTCCCCCGCAGGAAAAAACCTGGCTTCGGGTCGTCGGTTCCTAGGTCCCCCAGAGAGCACAGTGCTCGGCTTACAGATGAGCTAGCACAGGCTGTTGATCAACAAGTTGCTCGAAAGCGGCCAGGCATTGTCGATCCGTCGCTCATCATCCGGGTGAGGATGACAGAGGGCTTACTGGAGCAGGACTGGCATAATGCGGGATTGGAGCTCTTATCCAGTGATCCGGACAAGACGCTAGTTCTCTTCTCGTCCAGCGGTGACCTCGCTCATTTTCGTAGCCAGCTTGCTTCGTTCGGTGGCGATGTCCCCGCTGGGCAGAAAAATCCCCCCTATGCGGGTTTTGTCTCCGGAATTGAATCCATTGGAACGGTCGAGCCGCGCGACCGACTGGGCATGCGCCTCAGAGACGAGGGATTTGGTGATCTGGATGACATTAATCCAGAGGCGCAAATGCTGCTCGATCTTGAGATATGGAACATCGGGGCAGCCCAAATACGAAGCGCAAAGCTCGATGAGTTGACAGAACTCATTGAGCAACAGGGCGGCAATGTCTATGACCGGTACAACGGGCCCGCGATTTCACTGCTGCGCATCGAAGTGCCAGGGCACCTTCTGATCGATCTCCTTTCCATTGAAGTCATCGCGGTCATCGACCTCCCTCCCCAGCCCGACACGTTCACTCGAGATGCTCTCGAACTCAACTTGGCGGACTTCCCCAGAGTCGAAATTCTCGAGAACGCTCCGGTCATTGGAATTCTCGATAGCGGTATCAACGCGCATCCATTGCTGGAAGGCGTCGTAGTCGGGGCTATCGGTGTACCTGAAAATCTGGGTGCTGCTGATGAGTTTGGGCATGGAACTCGGGTGGCGGGAGTTGCTGCATTTGGAGATTTGCGAGCCCAGTTAGCCGAAGGCGGCGATTTGGTTTGCGCGGCGCGGATATGCTCAGCGCGCGTCGTCAATAATCATGGCGGATTTGACGACCACAGCCTGATTACCAATCAAATGCGCGATGCCCTAACCACCTTGAACCGAGATTTTGGTTGCAGGATTTTCAGCATTTCTCTGGCTGATATAAAAAGCGCACCGTATGCCGGCGGTAAAGTTGGTCCCTGGACAGCCACCCTGGATGAGCTTGCTCGCGAGCTGGATGTTCTGATCTTGGTATCGGCGGGTAATCGAATGCCGCGGCAGGGGGAGCGCCAGGAGGAAAGCGTCACTGGGTATCCTGAGTATCTCTTAGAGCCTTCTAACCGCTTTCTGGAGCCATCAGCGGCTCTCAACGTCCTAACCATTGGCTCTATTGCTCATGGAAATGGCATTGACCAAGCGCCTCAAGATGCTGCAGTTGGCATTCGACCGATTACTGGTCCGTATGAGCCATCACCATTCTCTCGCGTCGGTCCTGGCATTGGGGGGGCTATAAAACCAGATCTGGTGGATCTTGGGGGAACACTGGTTTATGACCCTCTTGCCGGCCCACGTACCGGATACGATCAACCAAGCGCAGGGATTCTTACGTTAAATCATCGCTACCTAGAGCAGATGCTTCGGACTGCCTCAGGCACGTCATATTCTACACCCATGGCCGCTCATAAAGCGGCCCAACTACTGGGGCGCTTTCCCGAGGCTTCGGCAAACCTGTTAAGGGCTCTTTTGGTTGGAGCTGCAACGGTGCCGGACCAGGCCAAGCAGCGTCTGATCCATTTGGCCCCTGAGGCTACCCGCCATATCTGCGGCAACGGATTTATTGGTGTTGAGAGAGCCGCGTACTCCGATGACGCGCGTGTCGTCCTGTATGCAGAAGATGCCTTGGCCCTAGACAACTTTGCTGTCTTCGAGATCCCGATTCCTGAGCCGTACCTCAATCAACCAGGCGACCGCACGATAACGATCACCCTGGCATACGACCCACCGGTGCGACATACAAGAGTCGACTATGCCGGTGTACACATGAGTTACCGCGTGCTTCGTGGCGTAAGCCTAGATGAAGTGGTGGAGCATTTCCGCAGGAGATCCAAACAGGAAGGTCCCGCCCCCCAGATTGCTGCTTCCAAGGTTTGCGACATGAATCCCGGGCCGACCTTGCGAGAGAAAGGCACGGTGCAAACAAGCTGCGTAACCTTTAAGCGTGGCGAGCTAACTCAATACGGGGACACTTACTACCTAGTCGTCCGCTGCGAGTCTGGTTGGGCCGACTTTTTAACTGAGCAGCGATACGCAGTAGTTGTTGAAGTTGCCCATCGAGCTGGTGTGCAGATCTACCAACACGTTGAGCAACGTGTGCGTGTCCGTCCGCGGATTGGCCTGAGCCACTAAATATATCTGCGTCGTGCCCCTCTGCCCTGAGTGCTGGCACGGCAGTACTTTGAAAAGATATAAAATAGACGTCGATTCAAAGGTCCGCTTATGTCCGTTTGCAGCCTATCGCTAGGAAGGATAGTGGTGGGGTATGCGGGAAAAAATTTGAGAATATTTTAGAGATTATTCGTCCGCTTCTAACGGATAGAAGAACCAAAAACCCGACGCAAAACGTCGGGTTTTTCGCTGGTGGAAAATCCTACTGCCGCGGTTCCACGTTATCCAACACCCGATTCGCAAGCAACGAACTCAACTCAATCAACTGCTGAATCCCCTGCGCCACGTGCCGCCTCGATCCCTCCAGATCAAACGCCAGATCACTCACCATGGCATCAGCCGAAGCCAACGTCTCAGTGAGGTTGGCAAGCAGGCATTCGTTATCGAGGCCTTTCACGACGGCGTACAGCTGCCCCGGTTTGGGCTCGTCTTTGGATTTATCCGATTTCGGTAGCAAGTAGTGATCGAGCACCCGTTTGGTGGTTTCGTCTTGCTGCTTGGCTTTGGATTTTGCGGATGTAGAGGTGGAATCTGCTTTTGGCGGATTCGGGGTCGTTTTGAACATTGACGTAATCTCTCAATTAGGCCACAGCCCTCTCGCTACTAAACGAAAGGGTGGCGGCTGCGCGCAAGTTAGTAGACCGGTGATTACGTCAAACCCGGCGCACCCGAAGGTGCCATGCGCACAGCCACCATCGAGAACAGGCAACGCCTGACTGATGAGAATCGTGCACCGAGACGTAAACCGGGCTACTAAACCCGACCACTGATGGGCAGTGGCAGGAAGACAATAAAACCCAGGGACAAGGCGCACAAGCGGGCGGATTCTGGCGTAGTTGTAGGCAAAGGCGCAAGGATGCGTAGCTAGATGGACGTTGTAGGCGGGGGCTGTAGGAGAGGAGTGTTTTGGCGATGAAGGTGGGTTGTTTTGCTCAATCCAGCGATACGAAATGATTTGAATCCGATCCGCCCGTTGCAGAGAATTGCCACCTTTACCCCAAAAGGATACGGGCGATGAAGTTCGAAGGGACTTTCCAATACATGGGCAATCACGGGATCGTCTTCAACGTCTCGCAGATCACCCTCACCGACAGCGAACGCGGACGCTTGCGCGAGCTGCATTTTGGCGAAGCGAAAAGTGCCCACTATGAAGTCAACAGCAAGGTCGTCGAGGTGTACGACAAGATGCTGGCCAAAAACCTGCCGTGCGTGATGATGATCGGCATCTCCAAGCCGCTCACCCGGCAACAGGGCGACGCCCTCAACGCCCAGCGCACCACGATCGCCACCCTTACAGCCGCGGCCTTCGCTTCCGCCGCCAAGGCTGTGGCCCCCCTTAGGTGGCGGCATCTGTAGGGGTGGGTGTACGCGCGTATACCAATCAAATTCTACCCACCTACCATGCTGGCGACGTACTGGTCAGCATCGAGGCGCAGGTCAACGGCGGTATCGGCCCGCAACGCACCCTCTCGACATTGATCATCAAGGCCTGACCGGAGACGTATATGTCCGACATTACTCAATTGGTCATTGCCTTGGTGGTGTCCTTTCTGCTCGATCGATTCCTCAAACCCTATCTGCTACGCAAGTGGCTAGGCGTGGTGTTGGCGGCGGCGGGTGCGGTTGGCTGCGTTTTGGCCGGTGAGACCCGCTTGTTGGGGTTTGATCTGGGGTTGCTGTCGGCTTTTGCCGTGGCGATAGGGATGGGATTGTTCATGAAGCGGCGGCGGTTTGAGGAGGTTGGCTGAGCGGGAAAGGCGGGCGGATTTAATATCAGAAAATCAATCCCTTAAGTGGGCTCTACGTATTTCTAGGAATAGAGGGGATCGATGACCAACCTGATTTCAATCGCAAGCCATAAATCGAAGTACAGCATCGGCTTCTATCCGACCTTTGCCGTTGACGGAGTACCTCTGGAGGTTTGGCTGCCTAGGCATAACCCGGATGCTGAGCTTCATCTCGTCGCGGCCCATGCAGGCTTGTACAGCGATGAAGATACTTGGCTGATATGGGATCGGATCTATTCCACTGCGCCGGGATGGAAGACCCTGGTTCCCTTGCTTGTCTGCTCTGATGACCTAGACCTGACCTGCACCGTTATTGTCGCTGAGCAGTGCGCTGATGAGCATCAGGTCCAGTGGAGCCGATTTGGCTTGCTAAAGGATTTGATTACGTTGGAACTTCCATCTGTTGACTGGTACGACGCGATACCCTGCCTGACCTTTGAAAGGTCACATTATCAGAGCGTGCTGGACGAGTTCCGAAAGCAAGAAAACATCAAAATGGACTGGGACTAGCTGCGTAAGCTATCTACCTGCGATTAATCTCGCCGTTCGTTACAGTTGCCTCGGACTGAAAGAAACGACGTGTGAACGACTGCTATCGGCCGATTCTGTTGAAAAAGTCGGTCATCAAAAACTGCCTGATCATCGACCCGTGAAAATGCCTTTTTTACACGCTGCTACGTGAAATCTGCCTCTGGACACCTCAGCTGAAAGTAAAGGGTTCAATGTCGGACGCGTACTTTTCAGCTGCGGAAACTGATAGTGGGGTGTAGGTGAGGGCTGTAGGAGGGAGGTTTTTTGGTGATGCGGGTGGGGTGTTCTGCGCTGGAACTGGGGCGATTTCATCGCGAGCGAGCTCGCTCCCACAGGGGGTTGGGGGTGTTGCAGATACTGTCTTCACCGCCGCCAGGGGTGGGAGCGAGCTTGCTCGCGAAGAGGGTGGCACATTCAATATTGATGCAAGCTGACCCGCCGCTTTCGCGAGCAAGCCCGCTCCCACAGTGGGTGGCGTTGGGCTGGATATTCGGCTCGACACTAACCCCTGTGGCGAGGGATGCGTAGCAGGCCCCTGCATTTTTCCAGGCAAACCGCATCGTCTGGTTTTGCGGCTGCTGCGCAGCCGAGCGGGAGCAAGCTCCCTCGCCACGGGGTTGTCTGGGCTGGCGTCATCGCGAGCAAGCTCGCTCCCACAGGGGGTTGGGGGTGTTGCGGATGTTGTGTTCGCCACCGCCAGGGGTGGGAGCGGTGTTGGGCTGGATATTCGGTTCGACACTAACCCCTGTGGCGAGGGAGCTTGCTCCCGCTGGCCTGCGTAGCAGGCCCCTGCATTTCTTCTGGCAAACCGCATCGTCTGGTTTTGCGGCTGCTGCGCAGCCGAGCGGGAGCAAGCTCCCTCGCCACGGGGGGGTCTTAGCGGGCCTCATCGCGAGCAAGCTCGCTCCCACAGGGGGATGCAGTATTTGAACACCCCAGGCGGGATGCGCGCGCCTTGGGCTTATTTACGCTTGAGCATCTCCGGCAACTGCGCCACCAACTTCTGGTTATTCAACGGCGCCCGGATAAACCCACGCTGGGTGCCGTCCGGGCCAATCACGGCGAGGTTGCCGCTGTGATCAACCGTGTAGTTGGGTTTGCTGGTGTCCGCCGGGATGAACGGAATGCTCACTGCATTCGCCAGTTTCTGCAGGTCTTCCACCGAGGCGGCGGTCAGGCCTATGAACTGCGGATCGAAGTACCCCAGGTACTGCTTGAGTTGCTTGGGCGTGTCGCGGTTCGGGTCGACGCTGACCAGTACGATCTGCAACTTATCCACAGCCTCGGGCGGCAGTTCGCTTTTGATCTGGCGCAGTTGGGCGAGGGTGGTCGGGCAGATGTCCGGGCAGAAGGTGTAGCCGAAGAACAGCAGGCTCCATTTGTCTTTCAACCCGTCCATCGCCACGGGCTGGCCGTCCTGGTCGGTCATCTTCACGTCCGGCAGGTTGCGGCTCTGGGGCAGCAGGATGATGCCGGCATCGATCAGCGCCGTCGGGTCGCCCTGGCCTTTGCCGGACAGCACCTTGTTGATGGTCAGGCCGAGGATCAGTGCGATCACGGCCACGAGGATGAAGACGGTTTTCTGGGTTCGAGTCATAGGCTCAACAGTAAGTAATGATCTACAAGCAGGGCGATGAACAGCAGGAACAAGTAATAAATAGAGTACTTGAAGGTGTTGATCGCCGCGTGCGGCCGACTGCCACGGTACAACACCACGGCCCATTGCAGAAACCTGGCGCCCAGCACCAGCGCGCAAACCAGGTACAGCATCCCGCTCATATGGATCACGAACGGCATCAGGCTCACCGCCAGCAGCACCAGGGTGTACAGCAGGATATGGATCTTGGTGTAGTGCTCGCCGTGGGTCACCGGCAGCATCGGGATGTCGGCCTTGGCGTATTCCTCCTTGCGGTGAATCGCCAGGGCCCAGAAATGCGGCGGGGTCCAGGCGAAGATGATCAGCACCAGCAGCAGCGGTTCGGCGCTGACATGACCGGTGGCCGCCACCCAGCCCAGCAGCGGTGGTGCCGCGCCAGCCAGGCCGCCGATGACGATGTTCTGCGGCGTCGCCCGTTTCAGGAAACCGGTATAGACCACCGCATACCCCAGCAACGAGGCCAGGGTCAGCCAGGCTGTCAGCGGGTTGGTGAACGCCAGCAGCAAGGCCTGGCCGATCACGGCCAGTGCCAGGGCGAAGGTCAGGGCGGCGGCCGGTGAGACCCGGCCCTCGGCCAATGGCCGTTTGTGGGTGCGGGCCATCACCGCGTCGATGCGCCGGTCCACCACATGGTTGACCGCCGCCGCGCCGCCGGCACATAGGGCGATGCCCAGGTTGCCGAACACCAGGACCGTCCACGGCACGCCGGCACGGGTGGCGAGGAACATGCCGACCAGCGAGGTGATCAGCATCAGCACCACCACTTTGGGCTTGGTCAGCTCCAGGTAATCGCGCCATATCGCTTGGCTGTGGCGTTCACCGGTCAAGGTTGCCATGGCATCTCTCCTTTTATTGTTATGGGGCTGGCGCCGTGTTTAGGCGGGTTGAACCGCCAGCGCAGCGGGACTTGATGCTTGACCCGGACCAGGCTGGTCCGGGCGTGATAGTTGACCAATACCAGGGTCAGCAGCAGTGCCGCGCCCCCGGCGTTGTGGGCAACGGCCACCGGCAACGGCAGATGGAACAGCACGTTGCTGATGCCCAGGGTGATCTGCGCCGCCAGTGCGGCCAGCACCAGCCCGGCCAGCCGGGTCATGCCGACGCTCTTCAATTGCCAGGCCAGCCCCAGCAACACCACGGTCACCAGCAACGCGCCGATGCGGTGGGTCAGGTGGATGGCGGTGCGGGCGTCGCTGTCCAGTTGCCCGCCCAGGTAGTTCGGGCCGATGTGCTGGGTCAGGTGGAAGCCGTTGGCAAAATCGGCCGGTGGCAACCATTGGCCGTGGCAGGTGGGGAAATCGATGCAGGCCACGGCGGCGTAGTTGGAACTGACCCAACCGCCCAGGGCGATCTGGCCGATCACCAGCAGCAGCCCGGCCGTGGCCCAGTGTTGCAGGCGCTTGGGCACGGTCAGCGCCGGCAACACGCCGGACAAACGCAAGGTGAGCAGAAACAGCAGGCTCAATGTCGCGAAGCCGCCGAGCAAATGCCCGGTCACCACCTGCGGCCACAGCTTGAGGGTCACGGTCCACATGCCGAACGCCGCCTGGGCGAACACCACGGCCAGCAGGAACAGCGGCAGTTTCAACGGCAGGCCGGGGTGACGGCGGTTCATCCAGGCCCGGGCGGCCAACAGGGTAATCAACAGCCCCAGGGTCCCGGCAAAGTAGCGATGGACCATCTCGTTCCAGCCTTTATGGGCCTCCACCGGGGTGTCGGGGAAATGCAGCTCGGCATGGGCCAGTTGGGCTTCGCTCTTGGGCACGCTGATGAAACCGTAGCAACCGGGCCAGTCCGGGCAGCCGAGGCCGGCGTGGGTGAGCCGGGTGTAGGCGCCCAGCAGAACGACGATCAACGCCAGCAGCGTGGCAAACAGCGCGAGGCGAAATCCAGGTTTGGCCATGTCGATGCCCTCATCCGATGTTCGACAGTTTCAGCAGGTGACGCAGGTCGTTGAGCAGGTCCTTGCCCTTGACCCGGGCGTCGTAGCGCAGCACCAGGTTGCTGTGGGGATCGATGATCCACAGTTGCGCGCCGCCGGAGCCCTGGGCGCCTTTCTGATAGGCCGGCAGGTCCAGTGGGTAGCGTTGCAATTGCGGGTATTCACGCTGCAATTGCCCGTCATATTCAGCGTCCAGCGGTTGCGCGATGGCCAAGGCGTGGCTGGCGCGGGACGCGTCGCGGCCAAGGCCGATCTGCACCTGCCGGGCGAGGTACACCAGTTGCCGGCAATCCACCGAGCATTCCTGCGGTGCCGTGACCAGGATCTGCCAGCGCTGTTCATCGGCCTGTACGCCGATCTCGGCGCGGGTCTGGCCGTTGCCGATCAGTTCGCCGTGGTAGCTGCGGCTGTCGGGCACCCAGAACTGGAACTTGTACATGCCGGTGGCCAGGATCATCGGGCCGACCACCCCGAGCACGATCAGCAGCAGTTGCAGGCGTCCCTTGCGACGGTTGGGCGCTACGGGCGCCTCAGACGTGTTGGTTGGATTCATGGTGTTTCCCATGGTGTCTCCCTGCGTTGTGCCATCCGAGATAAAGGAACAGGCCGAACAGCGCCGTCGCCATGGCGAACCACTGCACGGCATAGCCGAGGTGTTTTTCCGGACCCATGGCGACCACCGGCCAATCGGTTCGGTAGGCGCCGGGGCCGCTTTGTTGGCGTAATTCATAGGTGAAGCCGCTGCGGCCCAGTTCGGCCCAGAGCTTGTCCGGTTCGATGGTGGTGACCAGTCGCGGCCACGGGGCGCCGGCCGGGTCGGCGTGAAGCTGGAAGGTCGCGCCCGGGGCGACGTAGACCCAGGCCTGGAGGCTCACCGGTTGTTCCGGCGTGTTGAAGACCGGCGGGGTGCGCCGGTCGGGCCAGGGCAACCAGCCGCGATTGACCAGCAGCCACAGCCCGGTGCGGTGGTCGAGGAACGGTTGCAGCAACTCGATGCCGACCTTGCCGTCGTGCTGGCGGTTATCCAGCAGGATGCTGTGCTCGGCGTCGAACTGGCCTTGCAGCGTGACCGGTCGAAAGGCCGGATCGGCGGTGTGCGTAAGCTCGGTGCTGTCCATCGGCGGCGCGACGCGGCGCTCGGCGTAATTTTCCATGAGCACGCGCTTCTGTTCGCCGCGGCTCAATTGCCAGAACCCCAGGCACACCATCACGGGCACCAGCACGGCCACCACCAGTGACGGCACGAGGCCTGGCCGGAAGCCTTTCATGGCGCCGTCCGAAAGCCGTCGAACGGGATAGCTATACTCACGTGCATCGCGTCCCCCCGGAGTGTCCCTAATGCTAAAAGCAGCCATCGTCCTGATGCTGATTGCCACGGTTGTCAGCCTGTTCAGCGGTCTGTTTTTTCTGGTCAAGGACGACAGCAATTCCAATCGCCTGGTCATCGCCCTGGCGATCCGGGTCAGCCTGGCCGCCGTCACCGTCGGCTTGATCGCCTGGGGTTTTTTCAGCGGCCAGTTGGTGTCCCACGCGCCCTGGTAGTCGCGCCTCAGAGCACGTAGACGAAGACGAACAAGCCGATCCACACCACATCGACGAAGTGCCAGTACCAGCTCGCCGCCTCGAAGCCGAACTGATGCTCGTTGTCGAAGTGCCCGCGCATGATCCGCATCAGCATGACGAACAGGATGATCGTGCCGATGGTGACGTGGGCGCCGTGGAAACCGGTGAGCATGAAGAAGGTCGCGCCATAGACGCCGGAGCCCAGGGTCAGGCCCAGTTCCTTGTAGGCGTGCATGTATTCTTCGGCCTGGAAGCCCAGGAAGGCGCAACCCAGCAGCACGGTGATCGCCAGCCAGAGTTTCAGCGCGCCGCGATGACCTTTCTTCAGGGCATGGTGGGCGATGGTGACGGTGACGCTGGAACTGACCAGCAGCACGGTATTGAGCAACGGTAAGCCCCAGGGGCTGATGACTTCCTTGGGCGCCGGGAAGAGTTTCGGGTCGGGGTTGTTCAGCAATGGCCAGGCGAACTCGAAGCTCGGCCAGAGCATGTGTGACAGGCCCTTGGTACCTTCACCCGCCAGGCCTGGCGCCGAGATGTTGCGCACATAGAACAGCGCACCGAAGAAGGCGATGAAGAACATCACTTCGGAAAAGATGAACCAGCTCATGCCCCAGCGGAACGAGCGGTCGAGTTGTGCGCTGTACAGCCCGGCGCGGCTTTCCTTGACCACCGCGCCGAACCAGCCGAACAGCATGTAGGCCACCAGCAGGCCGCCGACGAAAAAGATCAGCGGGCCATGGGATTCCGGGCGCGCCGCCTTCAGGTCGTTGAACCAGGTCGCCAGGCCATACACCGTGACGAACATCCCGACCGTGGCGATGATCGGCCATTTGCTCTGGGCCGGAACGTAATAGTGTTCGTGAGTTGCCATTTATTGTTCTCCTTATCGGGCACGCTATCGGTCAGTGTTTAGAGCCACCGGTGGATGACGAGCGGTGATATCGAACAGCGTGTAGGACAGCGTCAGGTGCTTCACTTCCTTGGGCATGTCCCGGTCGACGATGAAGCGCATGGGCATTTCGATGCGTTCGCCGGGTTGCAGCACTTGCTGGGTAAAACAAAAACATTCGGTCTTGTGGAAATACGCCGCCGCAGTGCTGGGCGAGATACTCGGAACCGCCTGGGCGCTCATTGGCCGGTTGGTGGGGTTGTGGGCGACGAACACCATCTCGTTCACCGCCCCCGGCTTGACCACCAGTTGGTCGCCCTTGGGGTAGAAATCCCAGACCATGTCCACCGCGTTGGTCGACAGGAACTGCACCCGCACCTGGCGGGACTCATCGACGGTCTGCTCGCCCTCGTACTGCCCGCCGGTCTTGCCGTTGATGCCGAACGCCTTGCACATCACGTCGTAGATCGGCACCAGGGCAAACCCGAAGATGAACATGGCCACCACCACCAGCAGCAGGCGGGTGACCAGTTTCTTCATCGAAATCGAATCAGCCATGATTTCCAGTCCCTACCCAGAACCCTGTGGGAGCGAGCTTGCTCGCGATAGCGACGACTCGGTGTGTCAGATACACCGCTATCGCGAGCAAGCTCGCTCCCACACAGGCGCCATGTGTCATCTATTTCACTTCCGGCGGCGTAGTGAAGGTGTGATACGGCGCCGGCGAAGGCACGCTCCACTCCAACCCTTCGGCACCATCCCACGGCTTGGCCGGTGCGGGCGGGCCGCCACGGATGGTCTTGATCACGATGAACAGGAAGAAGATCTGCGTGGTGCCGAACATGAACGCGCCGATGGACGAGACCATGTTGAAGTCGGCGAACTGCAGGTTGTAGTCGGGAATCCGCCGGGGCATGCCCGCCAGGCCGACGAAGTGCATCGGGAAGAACGCCATGTTCATCCCGACGAACGACAGCCAGAAGTGCAGCTTGCCGAGGGTTTCGTCATACATGTGGCCGGTCCATTTCGGCAGCCAGTAGTAGGCCGAGGCGAAGATCCCGAAGATCGCGCCGGGCACCAGCACGTAGTGGAAGTGCGCGACCACGAAGTAGGTGTCCTGGTACTGGAAGTCCGCCGGGGCGATGGCCAGCATCAGCCCGGAGAAACCACCGATGGAAAACAGGATCACGAAGGCCACGGCAAACAGCATCGGCGTCTCGAAGGTCAGCGAGCCTTGCCACATGGTGCTGGCCCAGTTGAACACCTTCACCCCGGTGGGCACGGCGATCAGCAGGGTCGCGTACATGAAGAACAGCTCGCCCACCAGCGGAATGCCAACCACGAACATGTGGTGCGCCCAGACGATGAACGACAGGAACGCAATGGCCGCCGTGGCATAGACCATCGAGGTGTAGCCGAACAACGGCTTGCGCGAGAAGGCCGGGATGATCGAGCTGACGGCACCGAAGGCCGGCAGGATCATGATGTACACCTCGGGGTGGCCGAAGAACCAGAACACGTGCTGGAACAGCACCGGGTCACCGCCGCCGGCGGCACTGAAGAAGCTGGTGCCGAAGTGGATGTCCATCAGCATCATCGTCACGCAGCCGGCCAGCACCGGCATCACCGCGATCAGCAAGAACGCGGTGATCAGCCAGGTCCAGACGAACAGCGGCATTTTCATCAGGGTCATGCCGGGGGCACGCAGGTTGAGGATGGTGGCGATCACGTTGATCGCGCCCATGATCGAGCTGATGCCCATCAGGTGGATGGCGAAGATGAAGAACGTCACGCTTTCCGGCGCATAGGTGGTGGACAGCGGGGCGTAGAAGGTCCAACCGAAGTTGGGCCCGCCACCGGCGGTGAACAACGTCGACACCAGCAGCAGGAACGCGGCCGGCAACAGCCAGAAGCTGAAGTTGTTCATGCGCGGCAGGGCCATGTCCGGCGCGCCGATCATCAACGGGATCATCCAGTTGGCCAGGCCGACGAACGCCGGCATCACCGCGCCGAAGACCATCACCAGGCCATGCATGGTGGTCATCTGGTTGAAGAACGCCGGCTCCACGATCTGCAGGCCGGGCTGGAACAGCTCGGCGCGGATCACCATGGCGAACGAGCCGCCCAACAGGAACATGGAGAACGCGAACCACAGGTACAGCGTGCCGATATCCTTGTGGTTGGTGGTCAGTACCCAGCGCATCAGGCCCTTGGCGGGGCCATGGGCGTGGTCGGCGCCGGCATGACCGTGGTCATCGATCACAGCACTCATGTCCTGTCTCCTTCGAACGAGTGGGCTGGACGGTGCGGGGCGGTGAGCCCCGACCGATTGCGGGAACGAACGTCAGGCCGGCTCATTTGCTTTCTGCCTGTTTGAGTTCCAGCACTTCTTTAGGCGTAACCATGTCGCCCTTGTTGTTGCCCCAGGCGTTGCGTTCATAGGTCACGACTGCGGCGATATCGACTTCCGACAACTGTTTGCCGAACGCGGCCATGGCGGTGCCGGGCTTGCCGTGGTAGACGAGGCTCAGGTGATCAGCCTTGGGCCCGGTGGCGATTTTCGAGCCCTTGAGGGCCGGGAACATCGGCGGCAAGCCCTGGCCTTCGGCCTGGTGACAGGCCACGCAGGTGGTGTGGTAGATCTTGTCGCCACGTTCCTTGAGCTCGTCCAGGGTCCATTCCTTGCTGGTCAGCTCTTTAAGCTGCGCGGCTTCGGCCTTGCGTTCGCCCAGCCATTTTTCGTAGTCGGGCTTGCTCTTGACCTCCACCACGATCGGCATGAAACCGTGGTCCTTGCCGCACAGCTCGGCGCACTGGCCACGGTACAGGCCGGGCTTGTCGACGCGGGTCCAGGCTTCGTTGACGAACCCTGGGATCGCATCGCGCTTGACCGCGAAGGCTGGCACCCACCAGGAGTGGATCACGTCGGCGGAGGTCACCAGAAAGCGCACCTTGGCATCGACCGGCAGCACCAGCGGCTTGTCGACCTCCAGCAGGTAGTGCTCGCCCTTGGCGCTCTGGTTATGAATTTGTTCGGCGGGGGTCGCCAGGTTGCTGAAGAACTCGACGTCCTGGCCCAGGTACTTGTAGTGCCACTTCCATTGATAGCCAGTGACCTGGATATCGATGTCCGACTCGCTGGAGTCGTACATCTTGATCAGGGTGGCGGTGGCAGGAATCGCCATCAGCACCAGGATCACGAAGGGCACGATGGTCCAGAGGATTTCGACGCGGGTGTTTTCGTGGAAATGCGCGGCATTTTGGCCGGTTGAGCGGCGGTGCATCATCATCGACCAGAACATGGCGCCGAAGACGATGATGCCGATGACCACACAGATCCAGAAAATGGTCATGTGCAGGTCGAACACTGCATTGCTGATCTGTGTCGCTCCAGGCGCCATATTCACAGTCCAGGCCGCTTGTGCCTGACTGAAAATCGACCACAACAGGAGGCCCATCCATACGTGTGGATGTCGCGTCATTGCGGGTTCCCCTTATCGTTCTTGTTATCCCGTAGGCGTAAAGCCTGCGGCAAGGGATCGGCTATTCAGACTGCTTAATTGACTCGCCGCGCCTTGCTGCACATGCAATCGGGTGTCATCAGCTAACTCCATTCCAACCCGAGTATAGACAGCACCTGCAACCTCGCAACGCGATGGCGTAAATCGTTTGAAACAGCCGGGGCTTGCGCTAGAGCCCACGAATGGAGAAGGATGCGAACCTGAGTGATGGCAAACCGATATAACTGTGCTGTAGCAAGGAAGGGGCGGTTATGAAAATTAGGTCTTAGGAGTGTTTTTGCGCCAGCTAAGTTATGTCTTCCCTATTTCATTGCCTTTGTTTCCTGGAGTTTTCATGAACACCGCCGCATTGCGCGAGCAGATCCAAAAAGCCCAACAACACGAGGCCGAGACCGGCCAATTGACCCGCCAGCTGGAGGCCCAGTTACCGCATCTGCACGCCGCGATCCAATTGCCAGACATCGACGCGAAGGGCGTCATGACCCGTTTTGTCACCGCTTACATCGAACAAGTGCCAGACCTGCTGGACGCCGCCAACGAAGTGGCCCGCGAAGCCGGGATCGAATCGCAGATCAAGCCGGTACTGAAAATCGCCGAACAGTTTTTCCTCCAGCCACCCAAGCTGATGGAAGGCCACGTCGGTCTGGACAGCCTGTTGGATGAAGCCTACCTGGCCCATCGGCTGGTGGAGGAGGTCAACGACCTGTACATCAAGCATTTCAGCCAACCGCTGATCCCGCTGGACATGACGGTCGCCAACCTGATCGCTCACCATTTGATCGGCGAACCGTTCGCCAACCAGCTGGATGAAGCCGTGCATCACGCCGTGGACGAAATGCTCGACGAAGACAGCTTTGCGCTGGAGTCGGTGGAGTCTTACCGGGAGAAACTCGGCAGCCCGGACACGGGCGCTGCCTGGAAGCGCTGGCCGTGCCTGTCGCGCCAGCTGGGCGTTGGGTTGGAGCTGGATCAGCCAGCGGCTTGATCAACCCCCACCCCTGTGGGAGCGAGCTTGCTCGCGATTGCATTGGATCAGCCACATCGCAGGTGGCTGATACACCGCTATCGCGAGCAAGCTCGCTCCCACATTGGATCTGTGGTGTTCATCCATCAAGCGCCCTACACCCAACCCCTGTGGGAGCGAGCTTGCTCGCGATTGCATTGGATCAGCTACATCGCAGGTGGCTGATACACCGCTATCGCGAGCAAGCTCGCTCCCACATTGGATCTGTGGTGTTCATCCATCATGCGCCCTACACCCAACCCCTGTGGGAGCGAGCTTGCTCGCGATTGCATTGGATCAGCCACATCGCAGGTGGCTGATACACCGCTATCGCGAGCAAGCTCGCTCCCACATTGGATCTGTGGTGTTCATCAATCATGCGCCCTACACCCAACCCCTGTGGGAGCGAGCTTGCTCGCGATTGCATTGGATCAGCCACATCGCAGTTGGCTGATACACCGCTATCGCGAGCAAGCTCGCTCCCACATTTGGACTTGAGGTGTCAGGCTGAGGCGGCACCAACCCCTACCGTGGTACGCAAGCGCCCTTCCAGCCGGCGCTTGAGCCCGCGGGATTCGATCAGCAGCTTCGAACCCTTGCTGGCATTCGCCCGGCCCCATTCTTCCAGCAGTTCCAGGCACGAGTGATCGATGTAGCTCAGGTTATTGAGCGGCACATGCACGGTCGCGCCTGTCGGTATGCTGCCCAGCACCTGGGTCAGCGCCGGCACCTTGAGGAAGGTCGCGGCCCCGACCAGTCGCAGTTCCATCTCGCCTTCCTGGGGCAGGTCGATCAGGCTGATTTTCAGCCGTGAGGCTTTCCAGGCCAGTTTCGCCAGGGTCAGGCCGAAGCCGATCAGCACACCGGTCAGCAGGTCGGTGAAGATGATCGCCAACGCCGTTGCGGCGTAGGTGAACATCGGCATCCGGCCATAGCGGCCCAGGCTGCGAAACGCCTTGAGGTCCACCAGTTTGAAGCCGGTGTACACCAACACCCCCGCCAGGCTCGCCACCGGAATGCTTTGCAGCACGCTGGACAGCAATAGCACGAAGAGCAACAACCACAGGCCGTGGAAAATCGTCGACATCCGGGTGGTGGCCCCGGCCTGGACGTTGGCCGAACTGCGCACGATCACCCCAGTCATCGGCAGGGCGCCGAGCAGGCCGCAGAGCATGTTGCCGATACCTTGCGCCGACAGTTCCCGGTCGAAGTCCGCACGATCACCGCTGTGCATGCGGTCCACGGCGGCCGCCGACAACAGGGTTTCGGCGCTGGCAATGAAGGCGACCGCGAACGCGGCGACCAGCAGCGTCGGGTCGGCCAGGTTCAGCAGGTCCGCCGGACGCAGCCAATCAATCGCTTCGGCGAGGTTCTCCGGGACTTCCACGCGCTTGACCTGCAAGGCCAGCAGCAGGCTGGCGACGGTCGTCAGGCCCACACCCAGCAAGGCGCCGGGAACGAAGCGCAGGCTGTGGGGACGAAACTTCTCCCACAACCACATCACCGCAATCGTCGACAAACCGAGCAAGCCGGCCTGCCAGCCGAAGGACGGCAAGGCCTGGGCCACCGCCGCCGGGAACGCCGCGAGGTTATCCAGCCCTGACGGCTTGGGCGCCGCGTCGAGCATCACATGGACCTGGGACAACACGATCAGCACGCCAATACCCGCGAGCATCCCGTACACCACCGCCGGCGCGGTGACCCGGAACCAGCAGCCGAGGCGAAAGCGCCCGGCCAACAATTGCAGCAGACCGGCCAGCAACAGGATCGGCCCGAGCATGGCCACGCCATGCTCGCGCACCAATTCGAAGACCAGCACCGCCAACCCGGCGGCCGGGCCACTGACTTGCAGCTTGGAACCGGCCAGGAAACCCACCACCAGGCCACCGATGATGCCGGTGATCAGGCCTTTGGCCGGTGGCAGGCCGGACGCGATGGCAATGCCCATGCACAAGGGCAGCGCCACCAGAAACACCACCACCGAAGCCAATAGCTCCCGTGGCAGAACAGCTTTTAATTGAGCACGCATGGCGACTCTCCCGAAGTTTTCTTCAGGCATGGCAAGGCCCTACCGCGCAAATGCCGGCAAGGCTTGAACCACACAAGTTTAGGAGTGGTTAGAAGCGCGCTTTGGGCGTCGCCACCGGTATCGGATGGCTGCCATCGAGCGGCAGGAAGCGTCCCTGGTCCGCGTCATAGGCTTTGATCTCGCTGGTCTCGATGTTGTACACCCAGCCATGGATGAACAACTGACCATTGGCCATGCGCGATGCGACCGAGGGATGCGTTCGCAAATGCTGCAACTGCGCGATTACGTTCTCTTCGGTGAGGATCGACATGGTCTGTTTTTCGTCGCCACACGGACAGTTGTCGTGGACCATGGTCTTGGCCACTTCAGCGTGGCGCAGCCAGGCCTTGACCGTGGGCATTTTTTCCAGGGTGTCCGGGTTGAGCACGGCACGCATGGCGCCGCAATCGGAATGGCCGCAGACGATGATGTGCTGCACGCCGAGGGCCAGTACGGCGTATTCGATGGCGGTGGAGACGCCGCCGTTCATTTGCCCATAAGGTGGAACGACGTTGCCGACGTTACGGGTCACGAACAGGTCGCCGGGGGAACTATGGGTGATCAACTCGGGCACGATGCGCGAATCGGCGCAGGTGATGAACATCGCCCGGGGCGTCTGGGCGGTGGCGAGTTTCTTGAAGAGTTCTTCCTGTTGCGGAAAGATCTCGTGATGGAAATGCAAAAAGCCGTCAACAATATGCTGCAGCGCTGCATCGGCGGTTTCCGCCTGGGGTTGGGCTGAAGCCGACGCAGCCAACGGCTGTTTATCCTTGTCACTCATGATTCATCCTCTTTTTGACGGTATGACGCCAGTGGCTGGTTAAAAACATCCAGGTCGACATGTCCGACCCATCAGTCACTCGCTGAACAAGGTAGCGGCCGAAACTTAACTCAAACTGAAATCGAAGGCTCTAGAACAATGATTACAGGGGTGGCAAAACACTGGCGCAGCTCATGCCCAGCGCTGTTCCAAGGTCAACTTTAATCAAATCAAGGACATCTGTCGGCCCGGCGGACAGAAGGCATCGCAATCAAGATTGTATCCGTCGCGACGCTCAAGCCCCAAGCGCTTGAGGGCCTTGGCGAAACGCTGGGCCAGCAGGTCGGCGAACGGGCCTTCACCGCGCATCCGCGCACCGAAGCGGCTGTCATACAGTTCGCCGCCGCGGCTCTGGCGCACCAGGCTCAGCACGTGGGCGGCGCGCTGCGGGTAGTGCGCCTGCAACCACTCCTCGAACAGCGGCGCGACTTCCAGCGGCAGGCGCAGCATGACGTAGGCGGCATTCTGCGCGCCGGCGGCGTGGGCTTCGGTCAGCAGGCTCTCGATCTCGCTGTCATTGATCATCGGGATCATCGGTGCACACAGCACCCCCACGGCAATGCCCGCCTCGCGCATGACCTTGATCGCCCGCAACCGCGCCTTGGGCGCCGCCGCGCGGGGTTCGAGAATACGCTTGAGCTCATCGTCCAGGGTGGTGAGGCTGATCATCACGTGCACCAGGCGTTGTTGCGCCAGCTCGGTCAGCAGGTCCAGGTCGCGCAGGATCAGCGATCCCTTGGTGACGATGGTCACCGGATGCCGATAGCGCAGCAGCACCTCGAGAATCCTGCGGGTGATCCGCTGTTCGCGTTCGATAGGTTGATAGGGATCGGTGTTGGACCCCAGTGCGATCGGCGCACATTGATAGCCACGCCGGGACAATTGCTCTTCCAGCACATCGGCGGCATTGGTCTTGGCGATCAGCTTCGTTTCGAAATCCAGCCCCGGCGACATGTCCCAATAGGCATGGCTGGGCCGCGCATAGCAGTAGATGCAGCCGTGTTCGCAGCCTCGGTACGGGTTGATCGAGCGATCGAAGGGGATATCGGACGAGGTGTTGCGGGTAATGATGGTCTTGGCCATTTCGATGCGCACTTCGGTGCCCTGGGTCGGCGGGACTTCCTGATACCAGCCGTCATCTTCGGCCACCGAGCGACTCGGGGCGAAGCGGTTGTGCGGGTTGGTCGCGGTGCCGCGGCCGCGAGGCGGAAGAGACGCTGACATGGGAGTACTCCGAAAGCTGTATGTGCATACAGTATTCGTTGCCTTCGATTAAGGCCAGTGCCATTCAGCAGCCCGAATCCCCGATCATCGTTCACAACGCTTTGACATTCTCCTCACAGGCTTTTAACCGCAGCGAGCCGACACTGAGCCTCTTGTATCTCTCCATTTTCGGTCGTCCGTGCATGCTCAAGCTCTGTTCCCGTTCACTGCTGTGCCTGGCCTTGCTCATCGGGCTGGCCGAGATCCCCGCCCAAGCGGCCGATGCCCCTGACGCGAGGCCCGCGGAATGGGCGCAGCCGGTGGAAAAGGACTACAACCTCTACCAGATGTCACCGACGCTCTACCGCAGCTCCCTGCCGGATGGCGGAGCGTTGCCCTTGTTGAGCAAACTCAGGATCGGCACGGTCATCACCTTCCTGCCGGAGTCGGACAAGCGTTGGTTGTCCACCCCCGGCATCGAGCAAGTGCAGTTGCCCTATCGCACCAATCATGTCGATGACAGCGATATCCTCAGGGCTTTGCGCGCCGTCCAGGCGGCCGAAGCCAAGGGGCCGGTGCTGATGCACTGCAAGCACGGCTCGGACCGCACCGGCCTGGTCGCCGCCATGTACCGGGTGGTGGTGCAGGGGTGGAGCAAAGAGGATGCCTTGAACGAAATGACCGAAGGGGGCTTCGGTGACAGTCATCACTTCAAGGACGGCGTGCGCTACATGATGCAGGCCGATGTCGACAAACTCCGCGTGGCGCTGGCGAATGGCGATTGCAGCACCAGCGTCTTTGCCCTTTGTTCCCTGGAAAGCTGGGTCAATTCAACGACCCCGGCGCGTCACCTTGACCCTCAAGCGCTGGTTCCAGCACGGTGATCGGTTGCGTGTAAAAAAGCCTCGATGGACTCGGACAGCGGTCGTGAATCGCCCCGCTCGAATACCGTTTCACGCAACGCCCTGCCGGTTTCCCTATCGAATAAGCCGTTGCGCTTGAATCGTTCGAACACCACCCTGGCCAGGCTCGTGGACCATAGGTAGGTATAAATCCCGGCGGCGTAGCCTGTGACCATGTAATCCAGGCCATTGGGCCAGCGTTCGTGCATGAACACCGGCAAGTGGCCTACTTTTGCACGCACTTGCTCGAATACTTGCTGGGCGGTACAACCGTCACCGTGGCTGTGGTGCAGTTCCATGTCGAATAACGCATCGCGTATCTGCCCCGCAATGCCCCAACTGGTTTGGGTCTGTAGATAGACCCTCAACTGATCGGCGACTTTGTCCGGCAACGGTGCTCCGGTTTGGTGGTGCTTCGATATCCGGATGAGGAATTCTTTGGCGGTGCACCACTGTTCGAACAACACGCCAGCGAATTCGGCCGCGTCCCGGCTGAGCGCGGTGATGCCCGAGACGTCGCGGTATTCAACCCGGCTTAACACATGGTGCAGGCAGTGCCCTAATTCGTGGAAGAGCACTCGCAGTTGCCGATAATCCAGCAACAGGGGGCTGGTGCTGGAACCGCGCGGCAACCAGCCATGCAGCACCGCGATGGGATAACGCGGCCGGCCCTCGGCGGTGATGCGGCGGTTTCGCAGGGTAGTGGTATTGGGAAAGCCATTCTGATCCGCATATTCGAAGGGATCGAAATAAAAGTAGCCGAGGGTTTCGCCCCCCTCTCGGACTTCGAAAAGACGCACCTGCGGATGCCAGCTCGTCACGTCCTGGCGTTCGATGAAGTCCACGCCAAACAGATCCGTGGCGATCAGCAGCAGCTGGGCAAAAGTCGGTTCCAGTGCGAACCAGGCGCTGACGTCCTGCTCCGAGATACCGGCCGTTTGCCGACGAAGTTTTTCTGCCAGGTACTGCACATTCCAGGGTGTTAATTCGTTGACATGTTGCGTCTTGGCAAACGCCTCCAGTTGCTTCGCATCTTCGGCAAACACGGTTTCCTGTTGGTCTAGCTGCCCTTGCAAGAACGTCATGACGTCTTCTGGCGACTGCGCTTGCTCTGGCTCGACTGCCATCTGCGCGTAGCTTGAATAGCCCAGCAGTTTGGCGAGTGCATACCGATCCCTGAGCAATTGGCGCAGCACTTCGCCGTTGTCGTAAACCCCGGCCTGCGGCCCTTGATCCGATGCGCGGGTGCTATAGGCAGCGTACATTTGCTTGCGCAAGACAGGATCGTCGGCGTAACGGGTGACGATGCGAAACGACTCGTCGTTGAGGGTCAGCAGCCAGCCTGTGCCGCCCTTTTCACGGGCTTGCTCGGCCATGAGCTGCTTGAAGGATGACGGCAGGCCACTCAATTGGGCTTCATCATGGAGTATTTTGCTCCACGCTTTGTTCGCGGCGTGCAAGTGCTCAAGGAACAAGGTCTGGGCGCCTTGGATACGTAGCTTCAGGTCATTGAGCTTCTCCGGTGACGGCGATCCCATGCCATTCTGGCGCAACCGCCGCAGGATTTTTGCCAGCGTTCGTTTTCGCACGGGGGAGAAATGCAGGGCGATCTGGCTGTTCGCCAAGCGTTGGTAAAGCTGAAACAGTTCGGGATGTTGCATCAGCAATCGCTGGAAATCTTGCAGCCGTTGTTGGCAATCGTCCGAAACCTGTCCCCAGGCATCATCAATCCTGGTCGACGCCATGAGTTCCAATACAAAGCCGAAGCTTTTCAGGCGTGCGTGGATTTCATCCATCGCCAACACCAGGTCATCCCACGTAGGGTACGGTGTCTGGGTCTTGATGATCTCGGCGACTTTGGCACGGCTTTCGGCAATGATCTGGTCTAGCGCGGGAGAGAAGTGTTCGACGCGGATGTTTGAAAAAGGTGGCAGGACATAGGCCTGCAAGAGGGGAGCATAAGGGCGGTACATGGAGGCTTCCTGTCAGTCTGGACGTGTCAGGCCAGTCTGATGAGGAATGCATGAGGCGCTGCGGTACATATGTAACGCTTCCGGGCCGGGCGGCCCGGAAGGTGATGCCAAAGATGTCAGTCGGTTTTTTTCTTCAGCTTCGGGTTGGGGAAAAACTGCACCGCCTGGACCTTGGCGTCCGGCGCCTTGAGCGCCGAGGTATTGACCCGGGTACCCAATTCCTTGGGCACCGACAGGCCTTGCTCGTTGAGTGTGTCGGAATAACCGCAGGCCACGCATTCACGGTGGGGCACGCCGTCTTCGTTCCACATCATCAATTTGTCCGGCTCGCTGCAGGCCGGGCAGACCGCCCCGGCGATAAAGCGTCGCTTGGTAATCACAGGTCCCTCACTCATGCTGCCGCGTCCTCGGTCAGGCCGCTGTGGCGCAAGAGTGCGTCAATCGACGGCTCACGGCCACGGAAGTCGACGAACAGCACCATCGGCTCCTGCGAGCCGCCACGGGCCAGGATGGCTTCACGGAAGGCTCGCCCGGTGTCGGCGTTGAGCACGCCGTCCTCTTCGAACTTGGAGAACGCGTCGGCCGACAACACTTCCGCCCATTTGTAGCTGTAGTAGCCCGCCGCATAACCGCCGGCGAAGATGTGGGCGAAGCTGTTGGGGAAGCGGTTATAGGCCGGTGGACGCATGACCGACACTTCGTCGCGCACGCCTTCGAGCACATGCAGCACGCTGCGGCCATCGCCGTGGGTGGCGTGCAGCTCGAAGTCGAACAGCGAGAACTCCAACTGGCGGACCATCATCAGGCCGGACTGGAAGTTTTTCGCCGCGAGCATTTTCTCCAGCAGGTCCTGGGGCAGGGGCTCGCCGGTTTCGTAGTGGCCGGAAATCAGCGCCAGGCCTTCGGGCTCCCAGCACCAGTTTTCCATGAACTGGCTCGGCAGCTCCACGGCATCCCAGGCCACGCCGTTGATGCCGGACACGCCAGCATGTTCGACACGGGTCAGCAGGTGGTGCAGGCCATGGCCGAATTCGTGGAATAGGGTGGTGACTTCATCGTGGGTCAGCAGCGCCGGCTTGCCGCTGTCGGCCGGGGTGAAGTTGCACACCAGGTTGGCGACCGGGCTTTGCAGGACGCCTTCGAAGGTGCGACGACGGTCGCGGGCGCCATCCATCCAGGCCCCGCCGCGCTTGTTGGCGCGGGCGTAGAGGTCGAAGAAGAAGCGGCCGACGTGCTGGCCGTTTTCCTTGATTTCGAACAGGCGCACGTCCGGGTGCCAGGTGTCGAAGCCTTTCAGTTCGGCGATCTCGATGCCGTAGAGGCGTTGCACGATGGCGAACAGGCCGCCCAGTACCTTGTCGATCGGGAAGTACGCACGCAGGGCTTCCTGGGCCACGCTGTAACGCTGCTGGCGCAGTTTTTCACCGTAGAAACCGCTGTCCCAGCTTTGCAGGTCGGGGCAGCCCTGTTCGGCGGCGAAGGCTTTGAGCTGTTCCAGGTCCAGGGCGGCGAACGGTTTGCTGCGCTTGGCCAGGTCCCGCAGGAAACTGAGGACCTGATCGCTGGATTCGGCCATCTTGGTCGCCAGGCTCAACTCGGCGAAGTTGGCGAAACCGAGCAATTGGGCCAGTTCCTGACGCAGGTCGAGGATCTGTTCCATCACCGGGCCGTTGTCGTTCTGGCCGGCATTCGGGCCCTGGTCCGACGCGCGGGTGCAGTAGGCGGCGTAGACTTCTTCACGCAGGGCGCGGTCTTCGGCGTAGGTCATCACCGCGTAATAGCTGGGGAATTCCAGGTTGATCAGCCAGCCGTCCAGCTCCTTGGCCTGGGCGGCTGCGGCCATTTGCGCCTTGGCCGAGTCGGTCAGGCCGGCGAGGGTGGCCTCAAGGGTGACGTGCTTGGTCCAGGCCTGGGTCGCGTCCAGCAATTGATTGGAGAAGCGGCTGCCCAGCTCGGACAGTTTGCTCTGCACTTCGGCGTAGCGCTTCTGCTGCTCCGGCGGCAGGTCGATACCCGACAGGCGGAAGTCACGCAGGGAATGTTCCAGGATGGTTTTCTGCGCCACGTCGAAACCTGCGGCTTCAGGGCTGCTCGCCAGGGCTTCGAAGGCCTGGAACAGCTCGCGGTTCTGGCCCAGCTCGGTGGAGTAGGCACTCAGTGCCGGCAGGCAGGCCTCGTAGGCTTCGCGCAGTTCCGGGCTGTTGCGCACGGCGTTCAAATGACTGACCGGGCTCCAGGCGGCGCCCAGGCGATCATTGAGCTCGTCCATCGCCAACACCAGGCCGGCCCAGGTAGGCTGCTGGACTTGGGTCTTGAGGAGTTCGGCGATGGCAGCACGGTTGTCAGCCAGGATCTGCTCAATGGCCGGTTGCACGTGCTCGGCACGGATCGCCGAGAATGGCGGCAGGTCATAGGGCTGCAAAAGAGGGTTGTTCACGCTCACGGTCGACACCTTGGCTGGAAGAAACATGGGCCCATCTTAATTACAATCGACGTTCACCGCAGCTAGCAGCGCCTATCACCGGATAAGAGAGAGCCTATCGTGACCCTTCGCACGTACCAGAACCACAGCCCGCGGCTAGCCCGGGGCGCTTTTGTCGACAGCACCGCGGTGGTGATCGGCGACGTCGAAATCGGCGAAGACAGCTCCGTCTGGCCGCTGACGGTCATTCGCGGCGACATGCACCGCATCCGCATCGGTGCGCGTACCAGCGTCCAGGATGGTTGCGTGCTGCACATCACCCACGCCGGGCCGTTCAATCCCGAGGGTTTCCCGTTGCTGATCGGCGATGACGTGACCATCGCCCACAAGGTCATGCTCCATGGCTGCTCCGTGGGCAGCCGGATCCTGATCGGCATGGGCAGCATCGTCATGGACGGCGCGGTGGTCGAAGATGATGTGATCATCGGTGCCGGCAGCCTGGTACCGCCGGGCAAGCGCCTGGAAAGCGGCTTTTTATATGTGGGCAGCCCGGTGAAGCAGGCCAGGCCGCTGACGGACAAGGAGCGCGCCTTCTTCACCTACAGCGCGGCGAACTACGTGAAGCTCAAGGACCTGCACCTGGCTGAAGGCTACGACCAGCCCTGATGAGGTTCATCGTGGCGAGGGAGCTTGCTCCCGCTTGAGTGCGAAGCACTCACAATTCAGTGATATTGCCCAGGAACAGCCATGCACTACCAGACTGTACTCTTCGACCTCGACGGCACCCTCACCGACCCCCGCGAGGGCATCACCCGTTCGATCCAGTTCGCCTTGAGCAAACTGGGCATCGACGAGCCCGACCTGACCCGCCTCGAGCATTTCATCGGTCCGCCGCTGTTGCAGGCCTTCATGCAGTTTTACGACTTCGATGAAGCGAAGGCCTGGGAGGCGGTGAATTTCTATCGCGAACGCTTCAAGGTCACCGGCCTATACGAAAATCGCGTCTTCGACGGCGTGATGCCACTGCTGGAAACCTTGGGCGGCCAGGGGCGCCAGTTGTACATCGCCACCTCCAAACCTTGGGTGTTCGCCCGGGAAATCGCCCGCCACTTCGACTTCGCCCGGCACTTCAAAGTGATCTACGGCAGCGAACTGGACGGCACCCGCACCAACAAAATCGAGCTGATCGCCCACCTGCTGGCCGAAGAAGGCCTCGACCCGGCCACCACCCTGATGATCGGCGACCGCAAACACGACCTGATCGGCGCCCGCAGCAACGGCCTGGATGCGGCGGCGGTGGGGTATGGGTTTGGCAGCCATGAAGAACTCAGCGCCGAGGGCCCGGCGTATCACTTCGAGACGGTGGATGCGTTGCATCAGGCGTTTTTGCGGCGCTGACTGGATTGCCATCGCGAGCAAGCTCGCTCCCACAGGGGATGGGCGGTGGATACCCATACTGTGAGCACCGCGGAACAATGTGGGAGCGAGCTTGCTCGCGATAGCGGCCGCGCAGACGCCCCCTGCCTCAAGGCACACACTTGTGGCGAGGGAGCTTGCTCCCGCTGGGTGGCGAAGCCGCCCCAAGCAGGTTGACGCACTTCTCCAGACAAACTGCGTCAGCCGGTTTACGACGGCTGCGCCGCCGAGCGGGAGCAAGCTCCCTCGCCACAGGTGTAACCATGTTCCGGTCCCGGCAGGGGTGGGTGTTGTATATGAAAGCGGCGATTCAGGCCCTGAACTGGCTTGGCGCCACGCCGCTCCAGCGCACGAAGGCGTGGCGGAAGCTGGCGGTTTCGCTGAAGCCCAGTCGTTCGGCGATTCGATAGATCGGCAATTGGTCCTCGCAAAGCATCTGCTTGGCCCGTTCGAAGCGCAGTTCGTCCAGCAGTTCCTGGTAGCTGCAGCCCAGGTCCTTGAGGTGGCGGCGCAAGGTGCGCGCCGAGCAGTTCATCTGCTCGGCCAGGCCTTCCAGCCCGGGGGCGGCGTTCAGTTGGGCGTCGAGCAACTGGCGGATCCGTCCCAGCCAGGCCTGGCGCCCGGTGAATTCGGTGTTCTGCCGGCGGCATCGTTCGGCCATGGCGTGATGGGTGATGGGGTCGGCCAGGGGCAGGGGTTGGTCGAGCCAGTGGCGCTCGAAGGCGAACGCGTTATCGACGCTGTCGAAGCGTACCGGGCAATCGAAGAGCGCGGCGTAGCGCGCCTGGTAATCGGGCGCCGGATGTTCGAAGCGTGCCGCACGCAAGGGCAGTGCATGACCAAGGAGGTCGTTACAGATGACCCTCAGCGAAACCATGCAGAACTCGGCATTGAACACCGCCAGGGCCGGGTTCTCCCGATAATCGCTGGCGCTGAACCAGATGTACTGGCCGTCATCGTCCAGGTTCAGTTCGAAGAGTGTTCCCAATAGCGCCGGATAGCGCAGCGCCAGGCGCAAGGCGTCACCTAAGGTGGCACTGGTGAGCAGGGCATAGCCGAGCATGCCGTAGGACGAAACGTGCATGCGCAGGCCCAGCTCCAGGCCGATGTCGCGCTTGAGCGCCACGGCGTTGGCGCAGACCTGCATCTCCTGGTTGGTGGTGATGCGCGTATCGGCCCGGCTCAGGTCCGCCGCGCTGATGCCGCTGCCGGCCAGCAATGCCTCACTGGACAGCCCTTGGTTCTTGAAGGTGCTCAGCACCAGGGAGACGGCGTTGAGGGTGGTGAGGTGGGAATGAAGCATGTCCGTTTCCAGCCTGGGGAAGGTTGGAAACGGAGCAAGTTATATGCCGAGCGGTGTTTGCCAGGACACCACAATTGTGGCGAGGGAGCTTGCTCCCGCTGGGCTGCGAAGCGGCCCCCAAAATCTTGCGGCCGCTGCGCGCCCGAGCGGGAGCAAGCTCCCTCGCCACAAAAGCCCCTCACCACAAGTTGATGCAGGGTTGTGTCAGCTCAGCTCGCCACACAGGTCCAGCTCTACCAGCCGCCGAACCTCTTCCACCGGCAGCCCTGCGCCAATCAAGGCGTGCAACTTGCCGAACGCGGCTTCGCGGGTCATACCGCCGCCGGACAGCACGCCAACGCCACGCAAGCGACTGCCAGCTTCGTAAACGTCCAGCTCGACGCCACCTTCATGGCATTGGGTCACTGCCACGACTACCACGCCGCTGTCCCGCGCCCGCTCGAGGCTGGCGAGGAAGGCCGGGTTGTCGCTCGGCCCGGTGCCGCTGCCGTAGCATTCCAGCACCAGGCCCTGGATGCCGCTGCCCAGCAGGCCGTCCAGGATCTCGGCGCTGATGCCGGGAAACAGCGGCAGCGCCGCGATGTTCGCCAGTTGCTTGGGCTGGTTGTAATTCAACTGCGCCGGCAGCGAGGAGGCTTTGACGCCGCCGCCCTGGCGTTCGAGGCGCTTGAACGGGTGACGACCGAAGCTGCGCACTTTCGCGCAACGGGTTGGCGCCAGCAGCTCACCGTGGAAGTACAGGTGCACGCCCGGCGCCAGACCCTGGCCTAGAGCGACCAGCGCGCCGCTGAGGTTTTCCCAGGCGTCGCTGTCGGTCACGCCGGCGGGCAGCATGGAACCGGTGAAGCAGACCCGCGCATGCAGGCCCAGCAGTTGGAAGCTCATCGCCGCGGCGCTGTAGGCCAGGGTGTCGGTGCCGTGCAGGATCAGCACGCTGTCGCAGCCCTGCACATCCACGGCATCGACCACCGCTTCGCGCAGTTGTTGCCAATAGGCTGGGGTCATGTTGGCGCTGTCGATCAGCGGCGACATTTCCCGGAAGCGCCATTGCGGGACGACGAGTTCAGGCTGGCTGTGCAGGTAATCGCGCATCCGCGCTTCGAAACCGGATGCCGGGGCCAGGCCGTGGGCGCTGGCCTGCATGCCGATGGTGCCGCCGGTATAGAGCACCATGACGTGCTGGGCGGCAGGGTAGGTCGAGCCATTCATGGGGTTGTTCTCCGAGGACGAAAACGGCAGCTTGGGTTAGCTGCCACAACATAAGGTCGAGCATGACGCCGACCTTAGGCTGTGTCACGCCGGGCGCAGGGGATGCGCCCGGTTTTTTCCAAACAGCTTCTACCGATCAGCGTTGCGCTGCGGTCGCGCCAGCAACAGCGGCGTCAGGCTTGGTGACCGGCGCCGATGGGTTGGCTGGCCAAGCATTGCGGTCCAGATCCAGGTCCGGGAACTTGCTGGAATCGAAGACAGGGGTCTTGATGCCGGCCGCACGTTGGTCATCGTAGTCACGCAGGATGCGCATGCCGACTTTGAACAGCAGGAACAGCGCGATCAGGTTCACGAACGCCAGCAGAGTCATGGTGATGTCGGCGAAGGCGAACACGGTGCTGAGGTTTTCGATGGCGCCCCAGAAAATCAGGACCAGGACCAGTGCGCGGTAGGCGATCAGGGCCTTGCGGTTCTCACCCAGCATGAAGCGCAGGTTGTTCTCGCCCAGATAGTAGTTGTAGAGGATCGAGGTGAAGACAAACAGCGCCAGGGCCACGGAGATGAACATCCGGCCCCAGTCACCCACGACGGCCGCCAGGGAGTTCTGGGTCAGGGCAATGCCGTCGCCTTCGAAGCCTGGGGTGTAGAAGCCCGACAGCAGGATCAGCAGCGCGGTGCAGGTGCAGATCACGAAGGTGTCCAGGAACACGCTGAACGCCTGTACCACACCCTGTGCTACCGGGTGCTCGACCGACGCGACGGCGGCTACGTTAGGCGCACTGCCCAGGCCGGCTTCGTTGGCGAACACGCCACGCTTGACGCCCATGACGATGGCACTGCCGATCAGGCCGCCAAAGGCCTGGTCCAAGCCGAAGGCGCTTCTGACGATGGTCGCCAGCATGGCCGGTACGTGGTCGAATTGCAGCACGATCACGTAGATGGTCACACCGATGTACACCAGGGTCTTGACCGGTACCAGCAGGTCGGCAACCTTGGCGATACGCTTGATCCCGCCGATGAACACCAGGCCCAGCAGCACCGCCAGGCCCAGGCCGGTGTAGGTGGTGTCGAGGCCGAAGGCGTTGTTCAGGGAGTGCGTGACCGCGTGGGCTTGCAGGCCGTTGAAGGCGAAGCCGAAGGTGATCAGCAGCAGGAACGCCATGATCATGCCCAACCAGCGTTTCTGCAGGCCGTGCTGGATGTAGTAGGACGGGCCGCCACGGAACTGGCCTTCGGAGTCGCAGCGCTTGTAGAGCTGGCCGAGGGAGCATTCGAAGAAGCTGCTGGACATGCCGACCAGGGCAGTCACCCACATCCAGAACACCGCACCAGGACCACCCAGGGTCACGGCGATGCCGACACCGGCGATGTTGCCCGCGCCGACACGGCCAGCCAGGCTGAGCATCAGGGCCTGGAAGGAACTGAGCTGGTCAGTGCTGCTTTTCAGACTGTCACGGAACACCGTGAACATGTGAAAGAAATGACGGAACTGGACGAAACGCGAGCGGATCGTGAAGTAGCCACCGAGCCCGACAATGAGCAGGATCAGCACTTTCCCTGAAAGGAAGTCGTTGATGACTTCGAGCATGAGTATTCCTCGCTGTTTTTTGTTTAAGCAAATGCTGGCCATTTGAAATATCGCGTTACATCGGTCGGCGCGCAGCGCGACAGGTGAGGCAATGTTTCGTCCCGGTCCATTTTTGCGGGTTGTTATTAGTTCGGTTTTCGCATGTTTAAGGATCTCGCTGCAGACGATCACTCATGCGAAGAGGGGCGGCACTATACCTATCAGCGCGGTGCCCGTCTGCACAGTTGTGGTGCGTCCGACGAAACGAATCCTTTGAAACACCTGGCCTTTCGGTCAGGTTTTTATGGGCGAGAGCCTGCTCGCGTTGGCTGGCGACGCGGTTTACTACGGGCAGCACGTCGTCGTTTATCGCGAGCAGGTTCCTTCCCACAGGTTCAGTCATCCTTTGCTGCTATCAATTAAAAAAAGGGCTTGGGGAAGATCCCCAAGCCCTCAAAAGGTGAGAGGTGTCTAGTCCCTCGACCTGGTGAGCGGTGTCGTGTCGATCACGCCTTGAGCGGGACCAGACGCGGAGCAATCATGTTTTCCGGGCGCAGGATGTCGTCGAGCATGGCGTCGTCGAGCAAGCCTTCTTCGCGCACCAGTTCCAGCACGCCGCGGCCACTTTCCAGGGCAATACGGGCGATGCGGGTGGCGTTTTCATAGCCGATGTACGGGTTCAGGGCGGTGACCAGGCCGATCGAGTGCTCGACCAGTTCACGACAGCGCGCTTCGTTGGCGGTGATGCCGACGATGCAGTGCTCGCGCAGCATGTCCATGGCCCGTTGCAGCAGGCGGATCGAGTCGAAGATCTTGAAGGCGATCAGCGGTTCCATCACGTTCAGTTGCAGTTGGCCGCCTTCGGCCGCGATGGTCAGGGCCAGGTCGTTGCCGATGATCTGGAATGCCACCTGGTTGACCGCTTCCGGGATCACCGGGTTGACCTTGCCGGGCATGATCGAGCTGCCTGGCTGGCGAGCCGGCAGGTTGATTTCGTTGATGCCGGTGCGCGGGCCGCTGGACAGCAGGCGCAGGTCGTTGCAGATCTTCGACAGCTTGACCGCAGTGCGCTTGAGCATGCCGGAGAACAGCACGAAGGCGCCCATGTCGGAGGTGGCTTCGATCAGGTCGGCGGCCGGAACCAGCGGCTGGCCGCTGATGGTTGCCAGGCGCTGTACGGCCAGGGCCTGGTAGCGCGGGTCGGCGTTGATGCCGGTGCCGATGGCGGTGCCGCCAAGGTTCACTTCAGTGAGCAGTTCAGGCGCCAGGGTTTTCAGGCGCGCCAGGTCTTCGCTCAGGGTGGTGGCGAAGGCGCGGAATTCCTGGCCGAGGGTCATCGGCACGGCGTCTTGCAGCTGGGTGCGGCCCATTTTCAGGACGTGGCTGAATTCTTCACCTTTGGCCGCGAACGCCTGGATCAGGCTGTCGAGGCTGGCCAGCAACGCGTCGTGGCCCAGCAGCAGACCCAGGCGGATCGCGGTTGGGTAGGCGTCGTTGGTGGACTGCGCCATGTTCACGTCGTTGTTGGGGTGCAGGTACTGGTACTCGCCTTTCTGGTGGCCCATGGCCTCCAGTGCGATGTTGGCGATGACTTCGTTGGCATTCATGTTGGTCGACGTGCCGGCGCCGCCCTGAATCATGTCCACCACGAATTCTTCGTGGAAATCGCCGCGGATCAATCGTGCACAGGCTTCACTGATGGCTGCGTGCTTGGCTTCGCTGAGCTGGCCCAGTTCGCGGTTGGCGTCAGCGGCGGCCTGCTTGACCATTGCCAGACCGACCACCAGCTTGGGGTAATGCGAGATCGGGACGCCGGAGAGACGGAAGTTGTTTACCGCTCGCAGGGTCTGGATGCCGTAATACGCTTGTGCTGGTACTTCGAGTACGCCAAGCAGGTCTTTTTCTGTGCGGAATGATGCAGCGGAGGACATGATGGAAATCATCTCGATAAGGACCCGGTCTGAGCCGGAACGCTGCGAATCCTAGGCTCTGGAAAAAAATAGGGCCAATGCTGTTAAGCACTGGCCTATGCATATTCGGCATAATGTCGGTGTGACGTCGGCGGTGCGACGAACGTGTGACCTGTTTTGGTGCGTTTAAGGGAGGCGTGATGAATCTTGAAAGCAAATGGCTTGAGGACTTCAGTGCCCTGGCCGCTACCCGCAGTTTCTCCCAGGCGGCCGAGCGGCGTTTCGTGACGCAACCGGCGTTCAGCCGGCGAATCCGCAGCCTCGAGGCGGCGCTGGGGCTGACCCTGGTCAACCGTTCGCGCACGCCCGTCGAGCTGACGGCGGCGGGGCAGTTGTTCCTGGTGACGGCGCGCACGGTGGTCGAGCAACTGGGTGAAGTGTTGCGCCATTTGCATCACCTGGAGGGCGGACAGGGCGAAGTCATACAAGTGGCCGCCGCCCACTCCCTGGCGCTGGGTTTCTTCCCGCGCTGGATCGCCCAGCTGCGCAACGAAGGGATGAACATCGCCACGCGGCTGGTGGCGACCAACGTCGGCGATGCTGTCCACGCCTTGCGTGAAGGGGGCTGCGACCTGATGCTGGCCTTCTACGATCCGGATTCGGCCATGCAGATGGACCCGGAGATTTTCCCGTCGCTGCACCTGGGCCAGACCGAGATGCTCCCGGTGTGCGCCGCCGATGCCGATGGCAAGCCGCTGTTCGACCCTGAAGGCGAGGCCAGCGTGCCGCTGCTGGCCTACAGCGCCGGGGCCTTCCTCGGGCGTTCGGTCAACCAGTTGTTGCGCCAGCGGGCGCTGCGATTCACCACGATCTACGAGACGGCCATGGCCGACAGCCTCAAGAGCATGGCCCTGGAAGGCCTGGGTATCGCCTGGGTGCCGCACCTGAGCGTACGCGCCGAACTGGCCCGGGGCGAACTGGTGATCTGCGGCGGCCCGCAATGGCACGTGCCGTTGGAGATCCGCTTGTACCGCTGCGCCCTGGTGCGCAAGGCCAATGTGCGGTTGTTGTGGCGCAAGCTCGAAGGTGGCGTGGCGCAGGGTGCTATTGGATCTTGAATCCAACGCAGTCCCCTTTGTGGGATGTCACTGATATCAGGACCATCACCGAGCCCTTGTGGGAGCGAGCTTGCTCGCGATGACGGACTGACATTCACAGTTGCATTGACTGACCTATCGCTATCGCGAGCAAGCTCGCTCCCACAGGGGATTTGTGGTGTTCCGACGCTGACCTGAGAGTCAATAAAACCGCCACTTCATCGCAAATGACAGATGGTCGGCGAAAGTGCGTTTAACGCACCATTTTCGGTATACTGCCCGGCCTTCGGTCGGCTTGCCCGGCCATAATTCGTACAACAAGCCACGCCGGTTTCCTGCGTGGCTTGTTGTTTTTTGACGCGCCTGCGGGCGCCCAGAGAGAAGAGGCACGACGATGAGTGCACTGGTTGGCGTGATCATGGGCTCCAAGTCCGATTGGTCCACCCTTAGCCACACCGCCGATATGCTGGAAAAGCTCGGCATCCCTTACGAGGTGAAAGTGGTCTCCGCCCACCGTACCCCGGACCTGCTGTTCCAGTACGCCGAAGAGGCCGAGGCGCGTGGCATCGAGGTGATCATCGCCGGTGCCGGTGGCGCCGCCCATTTGCCAGGCATGTGTGCGGCCAAGACCCACCTGCCGGTGCTGGGCGTGCCGGTCCAGTCTGCGATGCTTTCGGGCGTCGATTCGTTGCTGTCGATCGTGCAGATGCCAGCCGGCATCCCGGTCGCGACCCTGGCCATCGGCAAGGCTGGCGCGATCAACGCGGCCCTGCTGTCGGCGAGCATCCTGGGCGCCAAGCATCCACAATTTCATACCGTGCTGAAAAAATTCCGCGCTGAGCAGACAGACAGCGTCCTGGACAATCCAGACCCACGCATTGCCTGAGGTTGTTGACGAATGAAGATCGGTGTAATCGGTGGCGGCCAGTTGGGTCGCATGTTGGCCCTGGCAGGTACGCCGCTGGGGATGAACTTCGCTTTCCTGGACCCGGCGCCGGACGCCTGTGCTAGCGCGTTGGGTGAACACCTGCGGGCCGACTACGGCGACCAGGATCACCTGCGTCAATTGGCCGATGAAGTTGACCTGGTGACCTTCGAGTTCGAAAGCGTCCCGGCCGAAACCGTGGCTTTCCTGTCCCAGTTCGTCCCGGTCTACCCGAGCGCCGAAGCCTTGCGGATCGCCCGCGACCGCTGGTTCGAAAAGAACATGTTCAAGGACCTGGGCATTCCCACGCCGGCTTTTGCCGACATTCAGTCCCAGGCCGACCTGGACGCCGCCGTCGCTGCCATCGGCCTGCCTGCCGTGCTCAAGACCCGTACCCTGGGTTACGACGGCAAGGGCCAGAAAGTCCTGCGCAAGCCTGAAGACGTGGTCGGTACGTTCGCCGAACTCGGCAGCGTGGCCTGCCTGCTGGAAGGCTTCGTGCCGTTCACCGGGGAAGTCTCGCTGATCGCCGTGCGTGCCCGTGACGGTGAAATCCGTTTCTATCCGCTGGTGCACAACACTCACAAGGACGGCATCCTCAAGCTGTCCGTCGCCAGCACCGATCATCCGTTGCAGGCCCTGGCCGAAGACTATTCCAGCCGGGTGCTCAAGCAGCTCGATTATGTCGGCGTGATGGCGTTCGAGTTCTTTGAAGTGGATGGCGGCCTCAAGGCCAACGAAATCGCCCCTCGGGTACACAACTCCGGGCACTGGACTACCGAAGGCGCCGAGTGCAGCCAGTTCGAAAACCACCTGCGGGCGGTGGCCGGGCTGCCGCTGGGGTCGACCGCCAAGGTCGGTGAGAGCGCGATGCTCAACTTCATCGGCAAGGTGCCGGACAGCGAGAAAGTCCTGTCGATCGCTGACTGCCATTTGCATCACTATGGCAAGGCGTTCAAGGCCGGGCGCAAGGTCGGTCACGCCAACCTGCGTTGCGCGGACCGGGCGACGTTGGCGCAGCAGATCATCAAGGTCGAGACGCTGATCGCCGAGCAATAATCTGCAACATCGGTGGAACCATTCGTCGGCTAATCTCTCTCATGGCTAAGTGCCAAAGTCTGTCTAGGCTTTGGCATAGCTATCCAACCAGAGGGCAATGCCATGGGAATCATCGGAACCATTTTTATCGGCTTGATCGTTGGCCTGCTGGCACGCTTCCTGAAACCGGGCGATGACAGCATGGGCTGGATCATGACCATCCTGCTCGGTATCGGCGGTTCGTTGGCGGCCACGTACGGCGGCCAGGCCCTGGGTATCTACCAGGCCGGCCAAGGTGCTGGTTTCATCGGGGCCCTGGTGGGCGCGGTGGTATTGCTGGTGATCTACGGCCTGATCAAAAGAAACTGATTCAAATGCGACAAAGCCCTCTCTGCCTGGCGCGCAGAGGGGGCTAGAATGCTCGGCGTTTCACTTTCCTCTCATTGCCGAGCCCTTTCATGCGCCGTCTAGTGTTGACCCTTCTTCTGCTGGGCAGTGGCCTGGCCCATGCTGCCGAGCTGCCGGAAACCGACTGGCTCGAACTGATGCCCAAGTCGGACCAGAAAGCCCTCGAGGCCATGCCCGAGATCGACCACGACTCCCCCGAAGCCAATGGCACCTTCACCGAAAAAGGTGGCCTGAAGCAAAGCAAAGGCTTGCCGGCGGTGATGTATTCGACCAAGACCGTGGCGTCGATGAACGACAAGCATATCCGCATCGGTGGTTACCCGGTGCCGCTGGAAACCGACGCCAAGGGCCGCAGCACGCTGTTTTTCCTGGTGCCTTACCCTGGCGCCTGCATCCACGTCCCACCGCCACCGCCAAATCAGTTGGTGCTGGTGCGCTATCCCAAGGGCCTGAAGCTGGATGACATCTATACACCGCTGTGGGTGACCGGCACGCTGAAGATCGAAAAAGTCGACAACGATCTGGCGAGTGCGGCGTATGCGCTGGAGGCGGAGAAGGTGCGGGTGGTGCAGGAGGCGGATTTGTAATAGGCCTGTTGGCCTGACACAAATCCCAATGTGGGAGCGAGCTTGCTCGCGATGGCGGTGTGTCAGTCGACGCTGATGTTGACTGTCATGGCGCTATCGCGAGCAAGCTCGCTCCCACAGGTTTTTTTTGGTGTGGTTTAGAGCGGCTTGCTGCCGATGCTCACGCCCAGGGTATGGCTGGCCTGCGGCAACAACGTCACCACATCGTCCATCACGTTCGCCGTCTCGATGCACAGCATGCGCTGCCAGCCGTCGTCGGCCATGTCGCTGAAGGCCTTGGCGCGTTCGGTCCAGGGGTTCCAGATCACCGCCGAGCGTGAGCCGCTGCTCGTCAGCTCGATCCGGCGTTCCCACTGCGGGTCGATGATGCTCAGCTTTGGCGGGGTATCGAGGTAGATGCGGTCGGTCTCGCCAGCAAAGTGCAGGTTGCCGGCCTGGGTGACGGTTTTCCAGTCGTCCAGGGTCTCGATGTAGCTCAGGCCATCGACCCCTTCGACCTGCACGTTGCGCACGTCGCTCACGGCAAAGTAGCTGTGCAGCGCCTGGCTGAGGCTGACGGTTTCGCTGCCACGGTTATGGCTGGTGAGGCGGATATGCAGTTGCTCGTCCATCACGATGGCCAGCGTCAGGTCGACCTGATGAGGCCAGCCCGCAAGGCCGTTCTCGGGGTAGGGCAGCACGAATTCCACCTTGAGGCTTGCGCCTTCGGCTTCGATGCCCTTCAACTCCCAATCCATCGTCCGCACCAGGCCGTGGGCGGTGGCCGGATCGTTGCTCACGCGCATGGCCTGTACGCTGTCGGGGTTGCGCGTCAGGTTGCCGAACCACGGCCAGCACACCGGCACGCCCGCGCGGATGCTCTTGCCGGCCTTGAACGTGGCCTGGTCGTTGAGCCAGATCAGCGGCGGCTGGCCGTCCACTTGATAACTGAGGATATGCGCGCCTTGTTGGGCCACCAGCAACTCGGCCTGGCCGTGGCGGATGCGCCAGGCGTTCAGTTCATCCAGTTTGACGGCTTCGACGTTGGGCGTAGGCATGTTGCAAATCTCGCTCGGGAACAGGGACTGCAATGGACCGCAAAACGGCCGCCGTGTTTAACGGGCGCGCGGCGGAACCGAGCGGGTGCGACCGCTGCCGTCGATGGCGACGAAGACAAATACCGCCTCGGTCACCTTGCGCCATTCACTGGACAGCGGGTCGTCGCTCCAGACTTCGACCATCATCTGGATCGAACTGCGGCCGATTTCCAGCGCCTGGGTATAAAAGGAAAGCTGCGCCCCCACTGCCACCGGCACGAGGAACGCCATGCGATCGATCGCCACGGTGGCCACGCGTCCGCCGGCCACTTTGCTGGCCATGGCGGTACCGGCCAGGTCCATCTGGGACACCAGCCAGCCGCCGAAAATATCGCCGAAGCCGTTGGTCTCGCGAGGGAGCGCGGTGATTTGCAGGGCCAGGTCGCCTTGCGGGATTGGATCTTCTTGTTCGAGCTCTATCATGCCGGGGGGGCCTCTGACCCGTAACGCTGTCTTGTACTTCAGGTGAATAGCCGTCTTTGTAAAAAACGATTCAGCCCGAACATACTGCGTTCGTCACGTTTTTCGTAAAGGCGTGCCAAAGGGAAACTCTGCGAAACCGGCTGGTTTTGGTACTACACCACCAACGACGTTTTCGCACAGCAACCCCTTACAGAGTACTGCAAGGTTGCGAGTATATCGGGCGATAGACGTCGAGACGACCACTCGGTTCTGATTTTGACTATCAAATACGCACCTCTATGTGCTTTTTCGAACAATTTGCTATCGTGCCGGACCTGCCCAGGCCCCCAACCCGTGTCAACAGGGTTGCAGAACCAACTATAAGAGAAGTCCTTGCCATGACCACTGCGCCTTCGAGCACGGCGACGCCCGCACAACCGGCACGTCCATTGACCCGCAACGATTACAAGACCCTGTCGCTTTCTGCCTTGGGCGGTGCGCTGGAGTTCTACGATTTCATCATTTTCGTGTTCTTTGCCACCGTGGTCGGCAAATTGTTCTTCCCTGCCGAAATGCCCGAGTGGCTGCGCTTGATGCAGACGTTCGGCATTTTTGCCGCCGGTTACCTGGCCCGGCCGCTGGGCGGGATCGTCATGGCCCATTTCGGTGACCTGCTGGGGCGCAAGAAGATGTTCACCCTGAGCATTTTCATGATGGCGGTGCCGACCCTGATCATGGGCCTGCTGCCCACTTATGCACAGATCGGCATGTGGGCGCCCATCCTGCTGTTGCTGATGCGGGTGATCCAGGGCGCGGCCATCGGCGGGGAAGTGCCGGGTGCCTGGGTATTCGTTTCCGAACACGTTCCGGCGCGCCACATCGGCTATGCCTGCGGCACGCTGACCTGCGGCCTGACGGCGGGGATTTTGTTGGGTTCGCTGGTCGCCACGGCGATCAACAGCATTTATACACCGGTGGAAGTGGCCGATTACGCCTGGCGGATCCCGTTCCTGCTGGGTGGCGTGTTCGGGCTGTTTTCGGTGTATCTGCGCCGCTGGTTGCACGAAACCCCGGTGTTCGCCGAGCTGCAACTGCGCAAGGCCCTGGCAGAGGAAGTGCCGCTGCGGGCCGTGTTGCGTGATCACCGCGGCGCCATCGCCATTTCCATGCTGTTGACCTGGCTGCTGTCGGCCGGCGTCATTGTGGTCATCCTGATGACACCGACCGTGCTGCAGACGGTGTACCACTTCAGTCCGACCACTGCGTTGCAGGCCAACAGCCTGGCGATCGTGTTCCTGAGTCTCGGTTGCATCGGTGCGGGTGTGCTGGCCGATCGTTTTGGTGCTGGCCGGGTGTTTGTCTTCGGCAGCGGTTTGCTGTTGATCACGTTCTGGACCTTCTACCACTGCCTGTTCGATCACCCCGAATGGCTGTTTCCGCTGTATGCCTTGAGTGGCTTGCTGGTAGGTACCATCGGCGCGGTGCCTTATGTCATGGTCAATGCTTTCCCGGCCGTGGTGCGTTTCAGCGGCTTGTCGTTCTCCTACAACCTGGCCTATGCAATCTTCGGCGGATTGACGCCGATGATCGTGACCCTGCTGTTGAAAGAGAGCTCGATGGGGCCGGCGTATTACGTGGCGGCCATCTGTGGGATCGGGGTTGTGGTGGGCGGTTATCTCTGGAAGAAGGGGCGCTAGGTCTGGCCTGATCGCGAGCAAGCTCGCTCCCACAAGGGTTCTGCGTTCACCGCAAAGCCCCTGTGGGAGCGAGCTTGCTCGCGATGGGGAACGCCACAGAATCATCCTGCAAAACTCGATACTGGCCTTTCATCCAATTGTCATATTTCAGCCATAGAGTGTTCACACGGCTTACCGATACTTGGCCGACTTAACACACCCTATCTGCTAGGAGTAAGGCATGAAACTGAAGCGTTTGATGGCGGCAATGACTTTTGTCGCTGCTGGCGTTGCGACTGCCAACGCGGTTGCCGCTGTTGACCCTGCGATCCCGAGCTACACCAAGACCACTGGTGTATCGGGCAACCTGTCCAGCGTCGGCTCCGATACCCTGGCCAACCTGATGACCTTGTGGGCCGAGAACTACAAGAAAGAATACCCGAACGTAAACATCCAGATTCAGGCCGCCGGTTCCTCCACCGCGCCACCTGCGCTCACCGAAGGCACCTCCAACCTGGGCCCGATGAGCCGCAAGATGAAGGACAACGAGCTGCAAGCCTTCGAACAGAAGTACGGCTACAAGCCAACCGCTATCCCGGTTGCCGTGGACGCCCTGGCAGTATTCGTACACAAGGACAACCCGATCCAGCACCTGACCATGGAACAGGTCGATGCGATCTTCTCGTCGACTCGCCTGTGCGGCGCGAAAGCCGACGTGAAAACCTGGGGCGACCTGGGTGTGACCGGCGACCTGGCCAACAAGCCAGTGCAACTGTTCGGTCGTAACTCGGTATCCGGCACCTACGGCTACTTCAAGGAAGAAGCCCTGTGCAAAGGCGACTACAAGCCAAACGTCAACGAACAACCAGGCTCGGCTTCGGTCGTGCAGTCGATCAGCTCTTCGCTGAACGGCGTTGGTTACTCGGGCATCGGCTACAAGACCGCCAGCGTGAAGACCGTGGCCCTGGCCAAGAAAGGCAGCACTGAGTTCATCGAAGACACCGAAGAAAACGCCCTGAACGGCAAGTACCCGCTGTCGCGCTTCCTCTACGTTTACGTCAACAAGGCACCGAACAAGCCTCTGGCCCCGCTGGAAGCCGAGTTCGTGAAGCTGGTCCTGTCCAAGCAAGGCCAGGAAGTTGTAGTCAAGGACGGTTACATCCCGTTGCCAGCCAAAGTAGCCGCCAAGGCACTGGCTGACCTGGGTCTGTCGGAAGGCGGCAGCGTCGCCAAGAAGTAATACCTGAGCCCGGGCCGAAGTCCGGACTCCTGTGGGAGCGGGCTTGTTCGCGAAGAGGTCAGTGCATTCAACAGGGATGTTGACTGACTTTGCGAGCAAGCTGTCCCACAACCCCAAATTCCTGTCCGCTGCCGGTTCCCTCGGCGGCGGATTTGTTGCGTCACTGCATTGTCATCTTTCTGTCATACAGGATCGCTAGGGTGTGCGCATGAATGATCTGGCCAATTCCACAATGACTACGACTTCCCCTCCCAAGCGCATTGACTTCAATACGCCTGAGCTGCAACGCAAGCGCCGTATTCGCGCGCTCAAGGATCGCCTGACCCGCTGGTACGTGCTGGTCGGCGGCCTCGCTGTCCTGGCTGCCATTACGTTGATCTTCTTCTTCCTGGCCTACGTGGTGCTGCCCCTGTTCCAGGGCGCGGACCTGACCGCCAAGGACTCGATCACCCCGGCCTGGATGCAAGACGCCGGCAAACCCTTGATGATCTCCATCGAAGAGCAGAACCAGGTCGCCATGCGGATTTCCGACAAGGGCCAGGCGCTGTTCTTCGACCTCAGCAGTGGCGCCGAACTGCGCCGCGTCGACCTGCCGATTCCGGCCGGCGCCAGCGTGACCGCCATTGGCGAAGACCAGCCCGGCAGCCCGCTGGTGGCAATCGGTCTGTCCAACGGCCAGGCCCTGGTATTCCGCCACACCTATAAGGTCAGCTACCCGGACGGCAAGAAAACCATCTCGCCTGCCGTCGAATACCCTTACGGCGAGACGCCCATCGCATTGAACGAACAGGGCGCGGCCCTGGAACATGTCAGCCTCAACGCCACCGATTCGACCCTGCTGCTGGCCGGTTCCAGCGGTGCCCAGCTGCAAGTGCTGTCGCTCACCAGCGAAGAAAACATGATGACCGGTGAGGTCACCAGCGAGCAGACCCGCATCGACCTGCCGCAGATGACCGAGCCGGTGAAGAACATCTTCGTCGACCCGCGCCAGCAATGGCTGTATGTGGTCAACGGGCGTGCCCAGGCCGACGTGTTCAGCCTGCGGGACAAGAGCCTCAACGGCCGCTACAAACTGCTCGAGAACGCCGACGCCCAAGTCACCGCCGCCACCCAGCTGGTGGGCGGGATCTCGCTGATCATCGGCGACTCCAAGGGTGGCCTGGCCCAGTGGTTCATGGCCCGCGATCCGGACGGCGAGTTGCGCTTCAAACAGATTCGTACGTTCCAGATGGGCAGCACGCCGATTGTTGAAATCAGCGCCGAAGAGCGTCGCAAGGGCTTCGTTGCGCTCGACGCGGCCGGCAAGCTTGGTGTGTTCCACAGCACCGCCCACCGCACCTTGTTGGTGGACCAGGTGGTCGATGGCCAAGGCCTGTTCGGCATGTCGCCACGGGCCAACCGCCTGATCGTTGAACAGGGCGGCAAGCTGCAACCGCTGACGCTGGACAACCCGCACCCGGAAGTTTCGTGGAGCGCGCTGTGGAGCAAGGTCTGGTATGAGAACTACGACGAACCCAAGTACGTCTGGCAATCGACCGCCGCCAATACCGACTTCGAACCCAAGCTGAGCCTCTCGCCGCTGACCTTCGGTACCCTGAAAGCGGCGTTCTACGCGATGCTGCTGGCCGCGCCGCTGGCGGTCGCCGCGGCGATCTACACCGCCTATTTCATGGCCCCGGGCATGCGCCGCAAGGTCAAGCCGGTGATCGAACTGATGGAAGCCATGCCGACGGTGATCCTCGGCTTCTTCGCCGGCCTGTTCCTGGCGCCGTACGTCGAAGGGCATCTGCCAGGTATTTTCAGCCTGCTGATGTTGCTGCCAATCGGCATCCTGGTCGCCGGTTTCGTCTTCAGCCGCCTGCCGGAATCCATTCGCCTGAGAGTGCCGGATGGCTGGGAAAGCGCCCTGTTGATCCCGGTGATCCTGTTCGTGGGCTGGCTCTCGCTGTACATGAGCCCGTACATGGAAGCCTGGTTCTTCGGCGGCGACATGCGCATGTGGATCTCCCATGACCTGGGCATCACCTACGACCAGCGCAACGCTCTGGTGGTCGGTCTGGCGATGGGCTTCGCGGTGATCCCGAACATCTACTCCATCGCCGAAGACGCCGTGTTCAGCGTGCCGCGCGGCCTGACCCTGGGCTCCCTGGCCCTCGGTGCCACGCCGTGGCAGACCATGACCCGCGTGGTCATCCTCACCGCCAGCCCCGGTATCTTCTCGGCGCTGATGATCGGCATGGGCCGTGCGGTGGGCGAGACCATGATCGTGTTGATGGCCACCGGTAACACGCCGGTCATGGAAATGAACCTGTTCGAAGGCTTGCGCACCCTGGCGGCCAACGTGGCGGTGGAGATGCCCGAGTCGGAAGTCGGCGGCAGCCATTACCGCGTGCTGTTCCTGTCGGCCCTGGTGCTGTTGTTGTTCACCTTCGTCATGAACACCCTCGCCGAGCTGATCCGTCAGCGTCTGCGCAAGAAATATTCGTCGCTTTAAGAAAGGTAGAAGTCTGTGAAACAGAACTCCCTGAAAGGATGGTTCAAGAGCGGCGCCCCCGGCGTCTGGATCAGCGGTGGCGCGGTGTCCATCGCGGTCATCATGACCATTGGCCTGCTGGCGGTGATCGCCGTGCGCGGCCTGGGCCACTTCTGGCCGGCGGACCTGGTCCATGCCAACTACAACGTGCCGGGCATGCCTGCGCACCTGGTGGTCGGCGAAGTCGTACAGAAAGAAGAAGTGCCGCGCGAGCGCCTGAAAAGTGCCGGCCTGCCGGTGCCGGACGAAGGCCCGGAGTTCATGACCCGCGAACTGATCAAGGTGGGTAACCGGGACCTGAACGGTACTGACTTCACCTGGATTGTCGGCGAGTGGCTGACCAACCAGACCACGCCGCCGGAACTGATGGCGATCGAGCGCCGTGAGTGGGGCAACTTCTACGGCTACCTGGTCAACGTCAAGGAAGACGGCAAGGTCATCGCCGAAGGCGAGGCCGCCTGGCCGCAACTGCAGGCTCGCGTACAGCGGGTCAACCAGTTGGCCGCCGAGCTCAAGACCCTGGAAAAAGTCGACATCGGTGCAATCAACGCTGGCCTGGAGCGCATCCGCCTGCACGGTCGCAAACTGGAGCTGGACGGCAAGCTCGACGCCGCCGCCCAAGCCGACCTGGAAAGCGAGCGCGCCGAACTCAATGCCCGTTACAAGGATATCGAAGCGCGCCTGTCCGACCTGCATGCACAATTCAACCGCGACAGCCTGACTGCCCGCGATGCCAACGGCAAGGAAGTGGAAATCGGTATCGGCAAGGTAGTACACGCTTATCAACCGAACGGCATGGGCACCTTTACCAAGCTCGGTTTCTATTTCAGCAAGGTCTGGGAATTCCTTAGCGACGACCCTCGTGAAGCCAACACCGAAGGCGGCATCTTCCCGGCGATTTTCGGCACCGTGATGATGACGCTGATCATGGCGATGATTGTGACGCCGTTCGGTGTGCTGGCGGCGGTCTATCTGCGTGAATATGCCCGTCAGGGCCCGATGACCCGCCTGATCCGCATCGCGGTGAACAACCTCGCGGGCGTTCCGGCCATCGTCTACGGTGTGTTTGGCCTGGGCTTCTTCGTCTACGTGCTGGGTGGTTCGGTCGACCGCTTGTTCTTCCCCGAGGCCTTGCCGGCGCCGACCTTCGGCACCCCGGGTCTGCTCTGGGCGTCCCTGACCCTGGCGCTGCTGGCGGTGCCGGTGGTGATCGTGGCCACCGAGGAAGGCCTGGCGCGGATTCCGCGTACCGTGCGCGAAGGCTCCCTGGCCCTCGGCGCGACCAAGGCCGAGACCCTGTGGAAAATCGTCCTGCCCATGGCGAGCCCGGCGATGATGACCGGCATGATCCTCGCCGTGGCCCGTGCCGCCGGTGAAGTGGCGCCATTGATGCTGGTAGGCGTGGTGAAACTGGCCCCGTCGCTGCCGCTGGACGGCAACTACCCGTACCTGCACCTGGACCAGAAGATCATGCACCTGGGCTTCCATATCTATGACGTGGGCTTCCAGAGCCCGAACGTCGAAGCGGCGCGACCGCTGGTGTACGCCACGGCGCTGCTGCTGGTGCTGGTGATCGCCACGCTCAACCTGTCGGCGGTGTGGATCCGTAACCACCTGCGCGAGAAGTACAAAGCACTGGATAGCTGATGGTCTGTGGGAGCGAGCTTGCTCGCGAAGCTTCTGGCGGCCTCGAGGGCCCCTTCGCGAGCAAGCTCGCTCCCACACTGATCGGCGTTCACCGAAATTTTATGGGGCCGCCACAAAGGCGTTCCGAACCGAATTTGTTAGCACAGGGAGCCTCCCATGCAACACGAAGCACATACACACGGCATCAACATGTCGGCCCTGGGCCGCGACAAGCAGAGCCTGGACCTGGCCCAGGAAACCGTCGCCATCGAAGTGCCCGGCCTGAACCTGTTCTACGGCGAGAAGCAGGCGCTGTATGACGTCAGCCTGAACATCCCGAAACAGCGCGTCACCGCGTTCATCGGCCCGTCGGGCTGCGGCAAGTCGACCTTGCTGCGCACCTTCAACCGCATGAACGACCTGGTGGACGGCTGCCGCGTCGAAGGGGAAATCAACCTCTACGGCAACAACATCTACCGCAAGGGCGAAGACGTGGCCGAGTTGCGTCGTCGCGTGGGCATGGTGTTCCAGAAGCCCAACCCGTTCCCGAAAACCATCTACGAGAACGTGGTCTACGGCTTGCGCATCCAGGGCATCAACAAGAAGCGCATCCTCGACGAAGCCGTGGAATGGGCGCTCAAGGGCGCGGCGCTGTGGGATGAGGTCAAGGACCGCCTGCATGAGTCGGCCCTGGGCCTGTCCGGCGGTCAACAGCAGCGTCTGGTGATCGCCCGCACCATCGCCGTGGAGCCGGAAGTGCTGCTGCTCGACGAACCCTGCTCGGCCCTGGACCCGATCTCGACGCTGAAAGTCGAAGAACTGATCTACGAGCTCAAGTCCAAGTTCACCATCGTCATCGTGACCCACAACATGCAACAGGCGGCGCGGGTTTCCGACTACACCGCGTTCATGTACATGGGCAAACTGGTGGAATTCGGCGATACCGATACGCTGTTCACCAATCCGGCCAAGAAGCAGACCGAGGACTACATCACCGGTCGCTACGGCTAGTCGAGGCAGCTGCATAGCCGCACTGCGCTATCAGGATCAACATTTAACTGCTTGAAGCTTGCAGCTTGAAGCTTGCAACTTTCGCGGAGCGAACAAGATGATTTCGAAGGAAGGCCTTACTCACCACATTTCCGCACAGTTCAACGCTGAGCTTGAGGAAGTGCGCAGTCACTTGCTGGCCATGGGCGGGCTGGTGGAAAAGCAGGTCAACGATGCGGTGACCGCGCTGATCGAGGCCGACTCCGGCCTGGCTCAGCAGGTGCGTGAAATCGATGACCAGATCAACCAGATGGAGCGCAACATTGACGAGGAGTGCCTGCGTATCCTGGCCCGTCGTCAGCCGGCGGCTTCCGACCTGCGCCTGATCATCAGTATCTCCAAGTCGGTGATCGATCTTGAGCGGATCGGCGACGAAGCCACCAAGATCGCCCGTCGTGCCATTCAGTTGTGCGAAGAAGGCGAGGCGCCGCGCGGTTACGTCGAGGTTCGCCACATTGGCGACCAGGTGCGCAACATGGTGCGCGATGCACTGGACGCCTTTGCCCGCTTCGACGCCGACCTGGCGTTGTCGGTGGCCCAGTACGACAAGATCATCGACCGCGAATACAAGACCGCCCTGCGCGAGCTGGCGACTTACATGATGGAAGACCCGCGCTCCATCTCCCGGGTGTTGAGCATCATCTGGGTGCTGCGTTCTCTGGAGCGTATCGGCGATCATGCGCGCAACATCTCGGAACTTGTCATCTACCTGGTGCGCGGCACCGATGTCCGGCATCTGGGACTCAAGCGCATGAAGGAAGAAGTTGAGGGCACCTCGTCCGAAACTGCTAATGTTCCGAGCGAAACTGACGATAAGTAAGATTGCCAGGAAAAGTGCCCGGCCTTCTGGTCGGGCTTTTTTTTGGGTTTTTTTTAATCGAAAGCAGCACCCCGCGAACGAAAAGTCCCGGCGTGACTGAAGGTTTTTGGCAATGTGCCATCAGTAAAAGCGGTATGCTTGCCGGGATTTTTTAGAGGTGTATCTGGATGAGTAAGGTCAGTGTGTTGGTCGTGGACGATGCTTCGTTCATTCGTGACCTGGTGAAGAAGTGCCTGCGCAACTACTTCCCGGGCGTGCGCATCGAAGACGCGGTGAACGGCAAGAAAGCCCAAGCCCTGCTGGCTCGCGAAGCGTTCGACCTAGTGTTGTGCGATTGGGAAATGCCGGAAATGTCCGGCCTGGAACTGCTGACCTGGTGTCGCCAGCAGGACAACCTCAAGGGCATGCCGTTCGTGATGGTCACCAGCCGCGGCGACAAGGAAAACGTGGTCCAGGCGATCCAGGCCGGCGTTTCCGGCTACGTCAGCAAGCCGTTCACCAACGAGCAGCTACTGACCAAGGTCAAGCAGGCCCTGCATAAGGTCGGCAAGCTCGACACGCTGATGAACAGCGCCCCGACCAAGATGAACTCGGCGTTCGGCAATGACTCCCTGAGCGCCCTGACGGGCGGCAAGGCTCCGGTTGCCGCTGTGGCTTCGGCCCCTGTCGTGAATCCTTTTGCCAAGCCGGTCGCTGCTCCCGCCGCCGCCGCTGCTGCCCCGGCCCGTGGCTTGCTCAACAGCCCACCGGTCAAGGCGCCGGTAGCCGCCACCGCTTCGTCGGCCAACCGCGGCCAGGGCCAGTTGCGCCTGTCCAGCGGCACCCAGCAATGCGTGATCAAGGCCCTGAGCCTCAAGGAAGCGCTGCTGGTGGTCAAGCGCACCGACACCCTGCCACAAGTGCTCGAAAGCGCCGTGCTGGACATGGAGCAGGGCGACAACGCCGAGACCGCGCGTCTCAACGGCTACCTGCACGCCATCGTCGCCCATGAACAGACGCCCGACAGCGAATGGTTGCAACTGACGTTCCGCTTCGTCGACAAAGACCCGCAGAAACTCGACTACATCTCCCGCCTGATCGCCCGCGGCACCGCGCAGAAGCACTTCGTACCTGGCGCTTGATTCGGCGGCGCCCTTGAGTCCGCTATCGCGAGCAAGCTCGCTCCCACACTCGGTTCAGTGAACACTGAAGATCCCTGTGGGAGCGAGCTTGCTCGCGATGGGGCCATAAGATCCAACACCGAGCGTTGATCCAATTTTGAAACATCCGTCGACTACGCTGGTCCATCCCAGCTGCTAGGCTGCTGTGCAGGCCTTCATTTTTCGACAGAACCTTTGCCCATGCTCGCTCCCCTGCTGTTTGCCTGTGGTCTTGTCCTGGCCTCCACCTCGGCCATGGCCATGACGATCTACAAATCCACCGACGCCAATGGCGTGGTGTCCTATAGCGACCGCCCCAGCAAGGGCGCCCAGGTGTTCGTGTTCCGCGACCGCATGGTCGAGCGCCTGGAGCGACAGGTATTCCTCGATATCAAGAAACAGAACGGCGCGGACGCGGTGTTCGTGCGCAACGACCTGTATGCGCCGGTGGAGATCGAGTTGAGTTTCGCCGGGCTTCGCAACGTCAGCGGGGCACCGAGCCGGCCGATTCGCCGGGTGCTGCCGGCGCGCAGCAACCTGCGCCTGGCGCTGCTCACGGCCACTGCGCCCGGGAGGCCGCTGGTCTACACCCCAAGGTTCGAATATTCCCTGGGCGACCCCGCAGGCGCGGCACAGGCCTATCAGTACCCGTTGCCGTGGCGTGGCGGGCCGTTCCGGCTGAGCCAGGGTGCCAACGGCCAGTATAGCCATTACGGCCCGAAGAACCGCTACGCCATGGACATTGCCATGCCCGTGGGCACGCCGATCATCGCGGCGCGGGGCGGCGTGGTCATCAAGACCGAAAACGAGCAGACCGGCCGCGGGGACGACCCTTCGGGCAACTTCGTGCGGGTGCTGCACGATGACGGGACCATGGGCGTCTACCTGCACTTGCAGAAAGGTTCGGTGAGCGTACGGGAAGGGCAGCGGGTCGGGGTGGGCGCGCCGTTGGCGTTGTCGGGCAATACCGGCAACAGCTCAGGCCCGCACCTGCATTTCGTGGTGCAGCGCAATACCGGCCTGGGGCTGGTGTCGATTCCCTACCAGTTCAATCAACCGGTGGGCGACCTGCCCAACTTTGCGTTGGGCAAGCAATAGCACTGGAGATTCGAGGGGCTTTTGTGGTGGAGGGATTTATCTGTGGGAGCAAGGCTTGCCCGCGATGAAAGCGACTCGGTCTTTCTGCTCTGTAGGAGCTGGCGAAGCCTGCGATCTTTTGATCTTTCGCTTGAGATTCAAGTGTCAGGGGAAAGATCGCAGCCTCGCTTCGCTCGTCAGCTCCTACAGACTCAATCGAGCATCAACACCTTCGCCAGAATGATCTTCGGCCCTTTCATCTTCTTGATGATGATCCGCAGGCCTTCGACTTCCAGCACTTCTTCCTCTTCCGGCACGCGCTTGAGGGTTTCATAGACCAACCCGGCCAGGGTTTCGGCTTCGATGTGGTCCAGGTCGATCCCCAGCAGGCGCTCGACCTTGAACAGCGGTGTATCACCGCGTACCAGCAGTTTGCCCGGCTGGTAGGCCAGGATGCCGCGTTCGGCCTTGCGGTGTTCGTCCTGGATGTCACCCACCAGCACTTCCAGCACGTCTTCCATGGTCAGGTAGCCGATGATGTTGCCGTCGGCTTCCTCGACCAAGGCGAAGTGCGAGCCGCCCTTGCGGAACTGCTCCAGCAATTGCGACAGCGGCATGTGCCGCGACACGCGCTCCAGTGGCCGGGTCAGTTCGGCCAGGTTGAACGACTCGGGAATGTGATCCAGGGCCGCCAGTTCCAGCAGCAGGTCCTTGATGTGCAGCAGGCCGACGAACTCCTGGCGCTCGCTGTCATACACCGGGTAACGGCTGAACTTGTGGCGACGGAACATCGCCAGGATTTCCTTGAGCGGCGCGTTGAACTCCAGCGTCACCAGGTCTTCCCGGGAGTTGGCCCAGTCCACCACTTCCAGCTCGCCCATTTCCACGGCCGAGGCCAGCACGCGCATGCCCTGGTCGCTCGGGTCCTGGCCACGGCTGGAGTGCAGGATCAGTTTCAGTTCTTCGCGGCTGTAATGGTGTTCGTGATGCGGGCCGGGCTCGCCTTGGCCGGCGATGCGCAGGATGGCGTTGGCGCTGGCGTTGAGCAGGTAGATCGCCGGGTACATGGCCCAGTAGAACAGGTACAGCGGCACGGCGGTCCACAGCGACAGCAGCTCGGGTTTGCGAATGGCCCAGGATTTGGGCGCCAGTTCACCGACCACGATGTGCAGGTACGAAATGATGAAGAACGCGGTGAAGAACGACACGCCCTTGATCACTTCCGGCGACTGTACGCCGACCGCGCCCAGCAACGGCTCGAGGATGTGGGCGAACGCCGGCTCGCCGACCCAGCCCAGGCCCAGGGAGGCCAGGGTGATACCCAACTGGCACGCCGACAGGTAAGCGTCGAGCTGGCTGTGAACGGTGCGCAGGATGTGCCCGCGCCAGCCGTTCTGCTCGGCAATGGCTTCGACCCGGGTCGAGCGCAACTTGACCATGGCGAATTCGGCCGCAACGAAAAAACCGTTGAGCAAAACCAGGATCAGAGCAAAAAGAATCATGCCGAATTCGGCGAAGAGTGTGAGGAGGGACAAGCCAGGGGAAGGGTCCATGATGGAGTTTTGCGGGTTCCGTATAGTCGTAGGAATTGAAAGTGAGCGCCTGAAAAGGCAGGCGCAAGTCAGTCAATGTAGCGACTGACTCGGCGATTGCCTAGGGGGCGGGCTTAATCAGCGGGGCGAGCGAGGCGTGCACGAACCACCTGGGTCGGAGCGAAATGGCAGGTAAAGGTGCTGCCATGGCCGGGTACGCTGCTGATTTCCATGCGGGCGCGATGGCGCAGCAGGACGTGTTTGACGATGGCCAGGCCCAGCCCGGTGCCGCCGGTATTGGAGTTGCGGCTGGAGTCGACACGGTAGAAGCGTTCGGTCAGGCGCGGCAGGTGTTTGCTGTCGATGCCAATGCCCGAATCGCGCACGCTCAGGTGCGCGCCTTGCTCATCGCCCCACCAGCGCACATGGATCCGGCCTTGCTCACGCGTGTATTTGACCGCGTTGAACACCAGGTTGGAAAACGCACTGCGCAGTTCCGCCTCGCTGCCTTTGAGCTGCACGGCCGCGTCGGCTTCCAGGGTGATGGTCTGCTGCTTGGAGCCGGACAGTTCCTGCGCATCTTCGACAATGGTTTGCAGCAGGTCGTCGATGGGCACTGGCTGGTTGTCCGACGGGTAATCGGTGGCTTCCAGCTTCGCCAGCAGCAACAAGTCGTTGAGCAGGGTCTGCATGCGCCCGCTTTGCTGGTGCATCTGCTGCAAGGCCCGGCTCCAGCGCGGGTTCACTTCCTCGACGTTGTCGAGCAGGGTTTCCAGGTAACCACAGATCACCGTCAACGGCGTGCGCAGTTCGTGGGAAACGTTGGCGATGAAGTCCTTGCGCATCTGTTCCAACTGATGGATGCGCGTGACGTCGCGCACCAGCATCAAATGCTCATTGTTGCCATAGCGGGTGATGTACAGCTGGATGCGTAGCCGATCATTGGTGGGCGAAGGAATCTCCAGCGGCTCGGCGTAACTGGCCTGCTCGAAATATTCCTTGAAGCGCGGATGACGCACCAGGTTGGTCACCGGCTGGCCGCTGTCCTGTGGCGTCTTGAGGCCCAGCAGGGTCTCGGCGGCGCGGTTCCACCACTCCAGGTTGCCGTCGCTGTCGAGCATGATCACCGCGTCTTTCAGCGCGGCGGTGGACTCCTGGACCCGGTCGATCACCGCTTGCAGGCGCCCGCGAACGCGCTGGTCGCGCCGTTGCAGGTGGTAGATGCTGTCGAACACCTCACCCCACAGGCCATAGCCGTCGGGCGGGGCTTCGTCGGGTTGGTGCAGGCGCAGCCATTCATGCAGGCGCAGCAATTGCTTGAGTGTCCAGGCCAGGTAAAGCCCCAGGCCCGCGGCCAGGCTCCAACCGTAATAACCACTGATCAGGCCGATCAGCAAACAGCCGGTCACCAGCAACAACATGTGGCGAATCAGGGTGCCATGCCAGTTTTGGTTCACGTGACGCGCGTCCTTGTCAGCTTTGTCGGGCGGTAAGGGCTCGGATCAGGCCTTGGTCGAAAAACGATAACCGGTGCCGCGCACGGTTTGTACCAGATTTTCATAGGCATCGCCGAGGGCCTTGCGCAGGCGCCGGATGTGCACGTCCACGGTGCGCTCCTCGACATAGACGTTGCCGCCCCAGACCTGGTCCAGCAGTTGGCCGCGGGTGTAGGCACGTTCCTGGTGAGTCATGAAAAACTGCAGCAGGCGGTATTCGGTCGGGCCCATCTCGGCGGGTTTGCCATCAATGGTCACGCGGTGGCTGATCGGGTCGAGCAGCAGGCCACCGACTTCGATGGGGGCTTCGCCATCGGTCGGCCCGGCGCGTCGCAGCACGGCCTTCAGGCGCGCCACCAACTCCCGTGGGGAAAATGGCTTGGTGATGTAGTCGTCGGCGCCGACTTCCAGGCCCTGGATCTTGTTGTCCTCTTCGCCCTTGGCGGTGAGCATGATGATCGGAATATCACCGGTCAGCTCGTCGCGCTTGAGGCGTCGCGCCAGTTCGATGCCTGACGTGCCGGGCAACATCCAGTCCAGCAGGATCAGGTCGGGTTTGCGGTCGACGATGATGGCGTGGGCCTGTTGAGAGTTTTCTGCTTCCATGCAGTCATAGCCGGCCATCTCCAACGCAACGGCGATCATCTCGCGGATGGGCGCCTCGTCGTCGACGATCAGAATGCTCCTGCCAACCATGGGGTAATCCTCTTGTCATTTAACTGTCTTGCGCCGCATTAGATAACGGAATTATTGCAGTCGTGTGACAGTTATTTCGGGGGCGGCGGTGAAAGGGATCCTGGACTAAGCTTTTCAGTCCGAATCCTGACAACCACACAAGAAGGTTTCCATGAATTACTTCACCCAATCCATCAAGGTACTGGCGGTAACGGCTGCCCTGGCGCTGCCAGCATTGGCGTTCGCGGCTGAACCGGCGATGGAAAAAGACGGCATGTTCACTGATCACAAAGGCATGACGTTGTACACGTTTGCCAAAGACTCAGGTGGCAAGTCGATGTGCAACGACAAATGCGCTGCCAACTGGCCACCGCTCAAGGCTGAAGGCGGCGACAAGTCCATGGGCGAATGGACGGTGATCAACCGTGATGACGGTACGAAGCAGTGGGCCTACGATGGGAAGCCGCTGTACACCTTTGTGAAGGACACTAAAGCTGGAGACATGACGGGTGATGGCTTGATGGACGGCGCCTGGAAGGTCGCCAAGCCCGATTGACGAGCCCAGCCAAGATGCTTTTTGTGGCGAGGGAGCTTGCTCCCGCTGGGCTGCGAAGCAGCCCCAAGATTTAGCGGTCGCTGCGCAACCGAGCGGGAGCAAGCTCCCTCGCCACAAAGGCCTTCATGACCCAAGGTTCACCGCTGGATCAGCAGCCTCAGCGCAACGCGTAATCCAGCACAATCCCCACGAAAATCGCCAACCCGGCCCAATGGTTGTGCAGGAACGCCTTGAAGCAGCGCATCCGGTCCCGGCCGCGGGTGTACCAGAACTCCCAGGCGAAGCATGCGGCAGCGGCCACCAGCCCCAGGTGGAACCAGCCGCCCAGTTGGAATTTTGACCCGGCCAGCAGCAGGCAGCCCAAGGCCAGGCCTTGCAACGTCAGGATGATCACCCGGTCGGCATCGCCAAACAGGATTGCCGTGGACTTCACGCCAATGCGCAGGTCATCGTCCCGGTCGGTCATCGCGTAATAGGTGTCGTAGCCCACCGTCCACAGCAGGTTGGCGATGTACAGCAACCAGGCGGCGGCCGGCAGATGACCGGTTTCGGCGGTGAACGCCATCGGCATGCCCCAGGAGAACGCCGCGCCCAGGACCACTTGCGGGTAGTAGGTATAGCGTTTCATGAACGGGTAGCTGAACGCCAGCGCCAAGCCACCGAGGGAGAGCAGGATGGTCGGAGCGTTGGTGCACAGCACCAGCAGGAAACTCACGCTCATCAGCACGGCGAAGAACACCAGCGCCTCTTTCGAACTGATCTTGCCGCTCACCAGCGGGCGCTGCTCGGTGCGCTTGACGTGACCGTCCACCTTGCGGTCGGCCCAGTCATTGATCACACAGCCGCCGGCGCGGGTCAGCACCACGCCGAGGACGAAGATCACCACGTTGGCGATGGACGGCGAGCCTTCACCGGCAATCCACAGCGCCCACAACGTCGGCCACAGCAGCAGGTAGATGCCGATGGGCTTGTCCATGCGGGTCAGTTGCACGAAGTCCCAGGCCCGCGGGTTCAGGCGGTTCAAGGATTTGAGCAGTTGCACGTACATCAGAAGTTCTCCGAATAGGCGCGGGCGACGGTCCACAGGCGCGGCAGGAAAATTTCCGCCACCAGCACGCTCAACGCGCCGCGGTCGAAACGTGAGCGGCGACCCCACAGCCCGCTGGCGCGCACTTCTTCCGGCAACCCGGCATCGGGGTAATGGCACACTTCGATGGCTCGGCGCTGGAACGCCTGGTCGCAAAACAGCAATTCCCCCAGGGAACGGCTACCCAGTTCGTCCATCTGCAAGCCGTCACCCTGCAAGGCGCTGCGCGCCGCCACACTGCGGGCGAACACCCACGGCTGGTCATGGCCGCGCAGATACACCTCGCGTACCCAGCCCTCGCTGCCCTCGGCCAGGTCCAGGGCGGCGCATTCGTCGGCGCGCAATGGCTGCCAGCCTTCGAACAGTGGTGTCACGCTGAAATGGCCGTCCGACAGGCGTGTGAGGCGCCGGGTCAGGGAGCCTTCGTCGAACAGCCAGTCGAGGACACCCGCATCGGGGCGAGGCGACAGCAGGGGCTGGGGCAGCCATTGGAGTGTTGGAAATATCGAATTTGTATGCGGCACAGAGGTCTTGAATGGCAGCAAATGAGGGCGCGAGCTTACCATGTCGGTCGGTGATTTTGACCGGCCCGGCCGGCTGCCCGGCTGATCGTGCTTGCATCTGTCGCAACCGATCAGTACAAAACGGCCCTGAGCCGGAAAATACCGGCCAAGGCCTGACATCTTGAGGAAGTATTGGAATGAAGAAGTGGCAATGTATCGTCTGCGGCCTGATCTACAACGAAGCTGACGGCTGGCCTGACGATGGCATCGCGCCCGGCACTCGCTGGGAGGACGTACCGGCAGACTGGCTGTGCCCGGACTGCGGTGTCGGCAAAATGGATTTCGAAATGATCGAAATCAACTGATCGTTCCTCACCTGCATGGAGAGCATCAAATGGAGAGCAACATGAGTGCACCTGCCGTCATCGTCGGTACTGGGCTGGCCGGTTACAACCTGGCCCGGGAGTTTCGCAAGCTCGACGGCGAAACCCCGCTGCTGCTGATCACCGCGGACGACGGTCGCTCGTATTCCAAGCCGATGCTCTCCACAGGCTTTGGTAAAAACAAGGATGCCGACGGCCTGAGCATGGCCGAACCGGGCGCGATGGCCGAGCAACTCAAGGCCGAAGTACGTACCCACACCCGTATCAGTGGCATCGATCCGGGCCACAAACGGCTGTGGATCGGCGAAGAAGCGGTGAACTACCGTGACCTGATCCTGGCGTGGGGCGCCGAAACCGTGCGCGTACCGGTGCAGGGCGATGCGGCGGAGCTGATCTTCCCGATCAACGACCTGGAAGACTACGCACGCTTCAGGGCCGCGGCCGCCGGCAAGCGCCGGGTGTTGTTGCTCGGCGCTGGCCTGATCGGCTGCGAGTTCGCCAACGACCTGAGCCTGGGAGGCTACGAAGTGCAGCTGGTGGCACCGTGCGAGCAAGTGATGCCGACGCTGTTGCACCCGGCCGCTGCCGCAGCGGTCCAGGCTGGGCTGGAAAGCCTTGGCGCGCGTTTCCACCTGGGCCCGGTGCTCAACCGCTTGCAGAAGGTCGCAGATGGGCTGGAGGCGCACCTGTCCGACGGCCAGGTGATTGCCTGCGACCTGGTGGTCTCGGCCATCGGCCTGCGCCCACGCATCGATCTGGCAGCCGCGGCAGGCCTGGTGGTCAACCGCGGTGTCGTGGTCGACCGCCACCTGAAGACCTCTCACGCCAACATCTACGCCCTGGGTGACTGCGCCGAGGTCGATGGCTTGAACCTGCTGTATGTCATGCCGCTGATGAGCTGCGCCCGGGCCCTGGCCCAGACCCTGGCCGGCAACCCGACGGCCGTCAGCTACGGCGCCATGCCGATTACTGTAAAAACCCCGGTGTGCCCACTGGTGGTGTCGCCACCACCGCGAGGTAGCGAGGGCGTGTGGAGCGTCGAAGGGCAGGGCGCGGACATCAAGGCGCTATGCCGCGACGCTCAAGGCAATCTGCTGGGCTACGCCCTGACAGGCACGGCGGTGATGGAGAAACTGGCACTGAACAAGGCGCTTCCACCCCTGCTGGCGTAAATACTGGTCGTTCTGTCGCAAAAACCCTACTTTTGGTCCCACAAAGGTCGCCCGGCCACTGGCGCGGTTTTCGGCACCGTGCCATCCTCACTTCCGTCTGCCGCAGAGTAGAGCCTGCGGCGCCTTAGGGGCCGTTCCAAAGAGAACGGCACGGACATAACAACAAAAAAACCGTCAAAGGGGCTTCATTCATGCGTAAACCAGAACTCGCCGCCGCCATCGCGGAAAAAGCAGACCTCACCAAAGAACAAGCCAACCGCGTCCTCAACGCCGTCCTCGAAGAAATTACCGGCGCCCTGCACCGCAAGGACAGCGTCACCCTGGTGGGCTTCGGCACTTTCCTGCAACGCCACCGCGGCGCCCGCACTGGCAAAAACCCACAGACCGGTGAGCCGGTGAAGATCAAGGCCAGCAACACCGTTGCCTTCAAACCAGGCAAATTCTTGAAAGACAGCGTCAACCCGTAATTGCTGCAAGTACCTCAGCCAGGGGGAAGAAAGCGGCAATCAAAAGGGCATACCGATGAATCGGTATGCCCTTTTTTGTGCTGGGTTGGCCGTGGCGAGGGAGCAAGCTCCCTCGCCCCAGGATTTGGAGATGTCCCTGTGGGAGCGAGCTTGCTCGCGATGACGTCCGCCTAGTCAGCAGACGTTTTCGGCGCTGCCAACGCTTTCAAAGCCGCCTTGCGTTCGTCGATCGGCAATTTTCCGAGCTTTTCCACCGCTGCGTAAAACCTGATCCAGTCCCCGCCCTCCCGCCTGAACAGCGCCGCAAACGCCGGCACCCACTGGTCATACAGCCCGAACGGCAGCAACCGTGCATTGTTCAGTGGGGCATAGACCCAGGCATCGTAGCGTTTGTCGCCGGCCCATTGAGTGTCGCGCAACTGCTCATAGTCGGTGCGCAGGCGTTCGAATGCCTGTGCCTTGCGTTGGCGCATCTGTTCGGTCGGTAGGGGTTGGGTGTAGAGCTCTTCCAGGCGCTGGCGGGTGTCGAGGATCAATTGGATGAATTGGTCGCGCTGGCGCACCTGCTTGCCGTTATCCGGCGCCAGCCCGCGACTGGTGCGCCATTGCCGGCTGCCTTCCTGCTCGACGAAGGTGGCGAAGGACTCATTGAATTCGGTGTCGTCCTTTACATAAAACCGCTGGTGCGCCAGTTCATGGAAGATCAGCGTCGCCAGGCGTTCGTCGCCCCAATGCATCATCGAACTCAGGATCGGATCGTTGAACCAGCCCAGTGTCGAGTAGGCCTCTACACCACCGATCGACACGTCCATGCCCTGCAAACGCTGCAATGCGGCCTCGCCACGGGCGGCTCCCTGGCTGTAGTAACCGCGATAAGCCACGCAACCGGCAATGGGGAAGCAATGATTTAGCGGCGCCAGGGAAAACTCCGGCGTGGCGAAGACATTCCAGACGACGAATGGCCGGCCAATGTCCGCATACAGGCGATAGCTTTTATTGTCCGGCAAATGCAGATGATCACTGGCGAACGTCCGTGCCTCACGCGCCTGGGTCAGGTGCGCCTTCAGTTGAGCATCGCGAGCAGGGTCGGCAATGACCTGGTCGATAGGCTCCCGGGCCTGCAACAACCGCAGTTGCCCACCGACGAGCTGGCTGTAATAACCGGCGCTTGTGCAACCGTTCAGTAACAAAAGCAGGAGGCCTGGAAACAAAATCCGGAAAACACGGTCGAGTAACCGATGGCTTGAACGCGGCCTGATCAATTGGAATCACCCTGGGAAGTCTGCCCACAAGACTATCTCGCTTGCCTGGAGCTTCGCTATGCGCGTGTTGATGCTGACGAGCGGCCTGTTGCTGCTGACCGGTTGCGCCGGTTTGCCTGATCCTGATCCATCCCAAGCCTGGATCGACCTGGGAAACCAGCAGGACACCGCGCTGCAAGCGCTAAAAGTCGATGACAAGACGTCCACCGACCGGCGCTATTTCGAAGTGCAACCCGGCAGCCATGAACTGACGGTGCGTTATCAATTTGCCGTCGAGCCCGGCAACATCGGCCCGGATGCCGAGCCGCTGTGGCGTGATTGCCGGTTGAACCTGAAATTCAAGGACTTCAACGCGGGCCAACGTTACCAGTTGCAGGCCGGAAGCATCGGTTTCCGGCCATGGGCCAAGCTTTACGATCAGCAACGTAAAGTGGTGGTGCAAGGTACGCCGGCGGGCTGCCAGCAAAGTTGATCGGCGCTATGCTCAAGACCTGATTTTTCAGGAAGCTCACCATGCGCCTTCACATGCTGTTACCGGCCTTCGTTGCCATGAGCGGTTGCACTGCGACCCCGTTGCCATCGGTTGATCCGAACATGGCCTGGGTCGATTTCGCGACACCTATGCCGGGTGGCAAGGTGCTGATGGCTGAAAAACTGGACGGCCAGCGACTGCGAGACGGGCGCTTCTTCCAGGTTTCGCCGGGCAGCCATGAATTGGAAGTGCGCTTCGACTTCGAGGTGTTTGGTGGCGCAGGGCTGGGTTTGATGACCGAGCCGCAAGAACGGCTGTGCTACCTGACCGTGCGATACGATCATTTCGAGGCCGGCCAGCGCTATCGCCTGGAGGCGCGTAACCTGGCGCACACCCCAAGCGCCCGGCTCTATGACGCCAAGCGAGAAATCGTTGCCGAAGATCGACAGGCCCGTTGCATGCCATAGGGCGTCCTAGCGGTCGTTCTTCTGGTAAATGATTTTCTTCGTGCCGTTTTCGCAAGTGCCCACCACCATGTTCTGGTCGTGGACTTCGTCGTTGGTGACGATTTCCAACGTGTAGGACGACACGTTATTGGCCTGGATCTTCGCTTCGATTTCCGCTTTCAGCTCTTCGCAGGATTTGGGGGCTGCAAGGGTTGATGCAGCGAATGCGCAACCGATGACCACCAGGGCTGATCGTTTCATGTTCGAATTCCTCATGGCAGCGCGCACTGCCTGTGCGCTGAAACTGCAGGCTTCATTCGATCATAATTGCGCCAGGGTAAACAGCTCGGCTGTATTCAAGAAGTCGCAGCCTTCGGCAGCGCCTGCGAAGGCTGCGACCCCTCCATGCGTCAGTTCACCAGCGTCGCATCCAGGGTGATCTGGGCGTTCAGTACCTTGGAAACCGGGCACCCTTCCTTGGCCTTCTTGCTCAGTTCGTCGAATTGCGCCTGGCTGGCACCGGGGATTTTCGCCTTGAGCACCAACTTGACTGCCGTGATCGCGAAACCGCCATCGACCTGGTCCAGGGTCACTTCGGCGTTGGTGTCGATGCTGTCGGCCTTGAGCCCGGCATCGCCGAGGATCATCGAAAAGGCCATGGAAAAGCAGCCGGCATGGGCCGCGCCGATCAATTCCTCTGGGTTGGTGCCCTTGCCGCCTTCGAAGCGCGCCTTGAAGCCATAGGGCGCTTCGCGCAGCACACCGGTTTCCGTGGAGATGGAGCCGATACCGGTTTTCAGGTCACCTTCCCAATGAGCCGATGCTTTCTTGATGATAGCCATGTCTGCCTCCTGAAGATCCGGCGCGAGAGACGCGCCTGGGTATTTTTTAACTGTCTGGGTTGTGAGGATAGACCGCCCGGAAAAGTTCACCTTGTCGATTAGCCGACGAATTTAGTAGGAAAATTCTTCGCGGCTATTGAAACTCGGGTATATGCCCACATTGCATGGAACACACCTTTAGAAACGGCAGGCCTTTGCCCTCGGGGAAAGCCCGGAACGCCGTTGGAGATCCCGGCCCATGAAACAGCTGTCCGAAGTGAAATTCTCAACCCTCGACCTGGTGCCTGTGCGCGCCGATGGCAATGCCGCCCAGTCCTTGCGCAACTCGCTGGACTTGGCGCAGCACGTGGAAAAATACGGTTATACCCGCTTCTGGGTGGCCGAACACCACAACATGGACGGTATCGCCAGCTCCGCGACGGCGGTGCTGCTGGGGTATCTGGCGGGGGGCACTTCGACCATTCGTGTCGGCTCCGGCGGCGTCATGTTGCCCAATCACGCGCCGTTGATCATCGCCGAACAGTTCGGCACGCTGGAAAGCCTCTACCCGGGTCGAATCGACCTGGGGTTGGGGCGTGCGCCCGGTTCCGACCAGATGACCGCCCGGGCGCTGCGTCGTGAGCGCTCCGGCAGCGCGGACGATTTCCCCGAAGACGTGGCCGAGCTGATGCGTTATCTGGGCCCACGCACCCCGGACCAACGCATCATCGCCATGCCTGGCACCGGGACCAACGTGCCGGTATGGCTGCTGGGGTCGAGCCTGTTCAGTGCGCAATTGGCCGGTGAGCGCGGTTTGCCCTACGCGTTCGCCTCCCATTTCGCACCGCGCTACATGCATGAGGCGATTCGTATCTACCGCAACCATTTCAAGCCGTCGGCAGTGCTCGACAAGCCTTATGTGATGCTCGGTGTGCCGCTGGTGGCGGCGGACACGGATGAACAGGCCGATTACCTGGCGACGTCAGTGTACCAGCGGATCCTGGCGCTGATGCGCGGCCAGAGCCTGGTGCAGCGTCCGCCGGTCGAAACCATGAACGGCCTCTGGTTGCCCCATGAAAAAGAAGCGGTTGGTGATTTCCTGGGACTGGCCATGGTCGGCGGTCCGCAGAAGATTCGCGCCAAGCTCGACGTGCTGATCGAGCAAACCCAGGCCGATGAACTGATTTTCACCAGCGACCTGTATGAACACGCCGATCGCCTGCACTCATACGAGTTGCTGGCGCAGGTCATGAAAGGCTGAATGACGCGCATAAAAAAGCCGACGCACTGCGTCGGCTTTGACGGTCGAAAAGAATCACTTTTTATAGACGATTTCTTTCGTACCGCCCTCACAGGTGCCTACGACTTTTCCGTCGGTCGCTGCGCCTTTATCGACGATTTCCAGCGAATAACCTGACACGGCCTTGGCATCCAGCTTCGCCGCGATTTCGCTTTTCAGCTCTTCGCAGGGCTTGCCGGCCGCAAACGCACCACCGGCAAGGCTCAGCAAACCCAGGGCTACCATCAACTTGTTCATCGCTCGCACTCCTTGGTCGGATCAATAGGGCAGGTATTGGAAAAACAGAATGCGCATACCATAGCGCATCGCCATTCCCTATGGCACTCCGCCAGCGTGCAAGTTCATCGTTCCTCAGCTATTCACAATCCGGAACCCGACTTTGAGGGTGACCTGAAAGTGCGCGGCCCGGCCGTTTTCGATGTGTCCGCGGGTTTCCGTGACTTCGAACCACTCCAAGTGCTTGAGGCTTTTGCTGGCCTCGGCCAGGGCGTTATTGATGGCGTCTTCAATGCTGGTGGGAGACGAGCCGACCAGCTCGACTTTTTTGTAAGTGTGATGATCACTCATGAGGTTCTCCTTGGTTGTTTTTAACAGCCTAGCAGCGATTTTTCGTCATACGTGTGTCGCCGTTTGCGCGCTGAAGTTCAGATTTACTGCACTTTCAGAAACGACCGCAGTCCCAATTCACACACGCCACTCAACCACTGCAGGAGAGAGCCACCATGGCCAGCAATTCGTTACGCAAAGCCTCGTTGCAAAGCATGGAAGCGGAGATCGAGAGTCTGCTCAAGTCGTTGGAAAGCCTGAAGGACGATGCTTCGGACGAGTCGCGTAAGACCCTCAAGTCGCTCAAGGCCAATGCCGAGAACGCCCTGAAACATTCTCGCCATTTGCTCAGCGACGCGTATGAAGAGGTCAAGGTGAAAACCCGTGAAACCGGGATCGCCACACGCGACTACGCGCAGGAACATCCATGGACCACGGCCGGCGTCGCGGTCGGTGCGCTTGGTTTACTGGCTGCTTACTTGCTGTGCAAACGCGGTGACTGAGTCGGTTGGCTCAGCTCATGCCTGAGCCACTGGGCCAATTGCCGAGCGCGTCCATCTGCGGCGCGCTTGGGTAGCCACAACGCCAGTCGCGCCGCCGTTTCATCGAAACCCCACGGCGCGACCAGGCGACCGGCGCGCACATCCTCAGCCACCAGCGGCTCGGGCGCGATCGCCACGCCGAGCCCCGCTACGGCGGCCTCCAGCAAATAATACAGATGCTCGAATCCTTGCCCGAACTTCAATGCCCGGGGATCAAGGTCGTTTTGCTGTGCCCAGGTCGGCCAGGCCTGTGGGCGGGAGGTAGTGTGCAGCAATGATTCGTCCAGCAGCGCGCTGGCCGGTGCGGTCTGCAGGCGGGCGAATCCGGCGTAGTGCGGGCTCATTACGGGGCCGATCCGCTCGCTCACCAGTTCATACACCTGCATGTCGGCCGGCCAGGGTGGTTCGGCGAATACCAGCAAGGCGTCCAGTCCCGGTCGCCTGGGGTCCAGGTCGCCCTCGCCAGCGGACAGGTGCAGGCGCAAATCCGGCAGGTCGGCATTGAGCCTGCCCAGGCGGGGAATAAACCAGCGTGCCAGCAAGCTTCCCGAGCAGCCCAGGACGAACGGGGCATCGGCTGTACTTTGCGTCAGCTCCGCACAAACACCACGCAGTCGCTCGAAAGCATCGGCGCTGACATCCCGCAGGCGCATGCCGGCATCTGTGAGTTTCAAGCCGCGTCCATCCTTGATGAACAGGCTGACGCCTAAATGCTCTTCCAGCACCTTCAGCTGTCGACTTACAGCGCCATGGGTGACGTGCAGCTGTTCGGCGGCCTGGCTTACGCTGTTCAGGCGGGCGGTGGCCTCGAAGGCGCGCAAGGCATTGAGGGGGGGAAGGTCGTGGCGCATGTTATCTGTGAGTTTTTCTGACAGGTTATGGCGATCTTATCGGTTTTCAGTGGGGGATGTCAGGGGTAGAGTGAACCTCATTGTCTTTCAACGCATTTGCTTGGAGCGCCCGATGACCCAGTCCACGACCCCTTTCAACCTGCGCAGCGGTCCCGATGCCAACGGCCTGTTTGGTGCGTTCGGTGGCCGCTATGTGGCCGAAACCCTGATGCCGCTGATCCTTGATCTGGCCCGCGAATATGAAGTGGCGAAGGAAGATCCTGCCTTCATTGAGGAATTGGCCTACTTCCAGCGCGACTACGTCGGTCGTCCAAGCCCGCTCTATTTCGCCGAGCGCCTGACCGAATACTGTGGCGGTGCCAAGATCTATCTCAAGCGTGAAGAGCTGAACCACACCGGCGCGCACAAGATCAACAACTGCATCGGCCAGATCCTGCTGGCGCGGCGCATGGGCAAGAAACGCATCATCGCCGAAACCGGCGCCGGCATGCACGGCGTGGCGACCGCCACCGTGGCCGCGCGTTTTGGCCTCGATTGCGTGATCTACATGGGCACCACCGACATCGAGCGCCAGCAGGCCAACGTGTTCCGCATGAAGCTGCTGGGCGCTGAAGTGATCCCGGTGGTCGCTGGCACCGGTACCCTGAAAGATGCAATGAACGAGGCACTGCGCGACTGGGTCACCAACGTCGACAGCACGTTCTACCTGATCGGCACCGTGGCTGGCCCGCATCCGTATCCAGCGATGGTGCGTGACTTCCAGGCCGTGATCGGCAAGGAAACCCGCGATCAACTGCAAGCCCAGGAAGGCCGCCTGCCGGACAGCCTGGTGGCGTGCATCGGCGGCGGCTCCAACGCCATGGGCCTGTTCCACCCGTTCTTGGACGACAAGAGTGTCGAGATCATCGGCGTCGAAGCCGCCGGTTATGGCATCGAGACCGGTAAGCATGCAGCGAGCCTGAACGGCGGCGTCCCCGGTGTACTGCACGGTAACCGCACCTTCCTGTTGCAGGATGACGACGGTCAGATCATCGACGCCCATTCGATTTCCGCAGGTCTCGACTACCCCGGTATCGGTCCGGAACACGCCTGGTTGCACGACATTGGCCGCGTCCAGTACACCTCGGTGACCGACGCCGAAGCCCTGGAAGCCTTTCACAAATGCTGCCGACTGGAAGGGATCATTCCTGCATTGGAAAGCGCCCATGCCCTGGCGGAAGTGTTCAAACGCGCACCCAACCTGCCGAAAGATCACCTGATGGTGGTCAACCTGTCCGGCCGTGGCGACAAAGACATGCAAACCGTGATGCACCACATGGAACAGTCCCAGCAGGAGAAACACTGATGAGCCGCCTGCAAACCCGTTTTGCCGAACTCAAGGAACAGAACCGCGCCGCCCTGGTGACTTTTGTCACGGCTGGCGACCCGGACTACGACACCTCGCTGGCAATCCTCAAGGGCCTGCCAGCGGCCGGTGCCGATGTCATCGAGCTGGGCATGCCGTTCACCGACCCGATGGCCGACGGCCCGGCGATCCAACTGGCGAATATTCGTGCGTTGGGCGCCCAGCAGAACCTGGCGAAAACCCTGCAGATGGTTCGTGAGTTCCGCAAAGACAACAGCGAGACTCCGCTGGTGCTGATGGGGTACTTCAACCCGATCCACCGTTATGGCGTGCAGCGTTTCATTGGCGAGGCACTGGAATCTGGCGTGGATGGCCTGATCGTTGTGGACATGCCGCCCGAGCACAACAGCGAACTGTGCGAACCGGCCCAGGCGGCTGGCCTGGACTTCATCCGCCTGACCACGCCAACCACCGACGATGTACGTTTGCCGACGGTGCTCAACGGCAGTTCGGGCTTTGTATATTACGTGTCGGTGGCGGGTGTGACCGGTGCCGGTGCCGCGACGCTGGAGCATGTGGAAGAAGCTGTGGCGCGCCTGCGTCGCCACACCGATTTGCCGATCAGCATTGGTTTCGGCATTCGTACGCCGGAGCAGGCTGCGGCCATCGCACGATTGGCTGATGGGGTGGTGGTTGGCTCGGCGCTGATCGACCATATCGCCAATGCCGATACGTCGGAACAGGCGATTGATGGCGTGTTGAGCTTGTGTGCCGCCCTGGCTGATGGTGTGCGCAAGGCGCGTCTAGGCTGATTCCTGGTTCGGCTCAGTAGGAGCTGGCGAAGCCTGCGATCTTTTGATCTTCCGCTCCAGACTCAATGGGCAGTGAAAAGATCGCAGCCTCGCTTCGCTCGTCAGCTCCTACAGACCCAGCGGGAGCAAGCACCCTCGTCACAATGGGATCAGGGCAACTCCAACCCGCCCCCGGCCTTGTGCAGTTTGCGCAAATGCTCGCCGACCGCTTTCACATTGGCCTCGCTGGCAGCAATTTCAGCGGCGCGACTCGGCTCAAGCAATGCCCGGACTTCCTTGTCCAGGTCGCCTGTCAGCGTTTGAAGCTGTTTCTGACGCAAGCTGCTTTCCGATTCCAAGCGTTGCCACTCGCTGGGTTGCGGCAAGCCGTAGCCGCTGCTGCCCAGCAGTTCTGCCGGACGGCTCAGGAAGCCGCTGTTGGCGAGGATCTGCTGCAGCGTCGCGTTAGCCCTTTCCATGCCGCCATTCTGCAATTCACGGGCTCCGAGATAACGCTGTTTGACTTCATCCTGCGCCAACAGCAGTTGCCGACGATAGCTGGCCTGTTCCAGCAGCAACAGCGCCGCGCTGGTGCGCAGGTCGGCCTGTTCGAACCAGACGCGGCGTTCGGCGGCGTCCAGGGCCAGCCAGTCTTCCACCGTTTGCTGCTTGATCGGCAGATACTTCCTCAGCACATCGAACATCGCCTGGTAGCGCTCGCGGAATGAGTCGAATCGGTAGCCCAGGCGCAAGGCTTCCTTGGGATCATCCAGCACGCTGGTATCCGCCAGGCCTCGGCCCTTGAGGACTTCCAGCAAGCCGTTGGGCATGATGCTGTCCAGGCCGTTGAGCTGCGCGTTATTGCTGCCGCTGCGCAGCAGCTTCAAGCTTTCCACGGCGCAGTTATTGGACAGGAAGTAGTAGTTGCCGTCGTAGCTCCAATGCATTTCGGCGGCGTGCTCGACTGTCTCCTCGATCTCGGTGCGCGACAGGTTCAGCGGCACCGATGCCAGGCTGCGCAGCTCGGTCTTGGTGTATTCATCGATCACCTGGGCCAACGGCAATACGAACAGGCGCGACGGGTATTTGCCGACCAGCCCGTCCCAACTCGACAGCTGCACATCGCCGACGAAGGCGCGGTACGACAGCACCAGGTGTTGGTCCAGATCCAGTCGGCAGTCCGGGCCACGTGGGCGACCCGGTGCGCAGATCACCAGCCGGAGCATGCTGTGGCCCCAGCGGCTCACCCAGTTCTGGTTGGCTTCGGCCAGCAGGTAATCAATGGCATAGACCCGCTCGGGATCGACCTTGCCCAGTGGCGTCTTGGCGAAGTCGTTGCCGGCGTTGAGGAACGCGAACGATTTGGCGCAGGAGTCCTTGGCGGCGGGTGCCCAGCCGAAGTGTTCCTGGTAATAGCGATACAGGGCGGGGCGGCGGCAGGCGTAGCTCGGGTCGAGGAGAAAGTACTCCATGTTGACCGCGACGAACTCCTTGGGGCTGCTCGTTTCATAGAGATCCGGGCTGCGGGCGACTTGGCGGTTGTGCTGTTCCCGCTCACCGCGCCGGCCGACGTATTGTGGCCAGCCGGCGAGGTCCAGCAACCGAGGATCATCGCTGAGGGTGAAGCGGCGGTCGTTCTGGCCCCGGCATTCATCGGGAAGGCCGATCAAACCGGCGCTGCTGTTGCGTCGAGTGCAACGCTGGATCAGCGCACGCTCGGCATCTGGCCATAGACGCGAGCGGTCATAAATGTGGGTCAGTTCGTGCAGGACGGTGGCGAGCATTTCCCGTCGCACGGTGCCGTGGGGGCGATGGGTCTTTTGCGTCGCGGCGCTACCGTCGACAAGGCTGTCGAGCAGGTTGCTGTTGAGGTCCAGTTGCGACACCAGCGAGGCCTGGCCGTAGGCGTTGGCCGGCATCTGGTCGGTCCAGCCGACGTTGATGCGTCGGTCCAGCTGCTCGATGAAGCGCGGCGGCAGCGCCTGCATGGCTTCATCGAGCAGCGCCTGGCTGGCCTGCTGTTGCGCCGGGCTCAGCCCTTCGGTGTTGAGGTGCAGTTGCAGGCCGGCCTGGGCCATGCTGCCCGTGAGCAGCAAGACCCCGGCCGCCAGCCAGGCGGCGAACCGCCTCACAATGCGAGGATGGCTTCGGCGAGAACCTGGTCACTGGCGTCGCGGGCTTCCGGCACGCGGGTGCGCAAGGTGTCGAAGGCGGCCTCGAGATGAGCGCCACGAATTTCACCATTGCTGGCGACAAAACTGGCCGCATCGTCGTGGGCTTCGCGGACGATTTTCGAATCACGGATGGAGGTGGTGGTGTCGGAAGTGAAATCAATCGTGCGCTGGGAAGCGCGAACGATGATGTTACTGGTGGCTACCAGGGTATGTGCCTGGGCCACATCGGCCAACACCAGCAGGCCTAGGGCGGCAGCAATCAGCGGGCTACGCATGGAACGACTCCGGAGAAATAAGGATAACTATTGGACGAGAATTGCTTGTGCCAGTTCAAGGTCGCTGACGTGAAGTTTTGGCTGGGTCCGGCGCAGGTAATCCAGGGCCGATTCCAGTTGTGCACCTCGCAACTGCCCGTCGCTGGCAATGAAGGCCGCAGCGTCATCGTGAGCGGCGACGATCAGTTTATGGTCGAAGGGCGCAGAGGTCACCATGCTCGTGGCATAGCCGCTGAGCACCACTTGCTGGGTGGACACATCGAAAGCATGGGCCGGAACAGACCAGCAAAAAACTACGAAGAAAGACGCGATGAACAGATCTGAGTAAAAACGCATGGGACTCGACGGTTGATGGCGAGCCCGAAGGCTAGCGCAAACCTGCGGACCAGAGCCAGCGTTGAAACATCGGAACACCATTTGGTGCCCGATGTTTCATGTTGCATCAGATCACCAGGATGGCCTGGGCCAGTTGTGCATCGGTGGCGTTGAGCTGTGGTGCCTGCTGGCGGATGTAATCCAGGGCACTTTCCAGTTTCACACCACGGATGGCGCCTTCGCTGGCCACGAAGCTGGCAGCGTCATCACGGGCGGCTTGAACGATCTTGTTGTCCCGCAATGACGAGGTTGCATCGGAGGTCGCGTCGGACGAGGCCTTGAGTGCGCCGACAATGGAGTCAGTGGTGACGATAAAGCTGCTGGCGTTGGAGTGGGCGGCTACGGCCAGCAGGGCAACTGCGCTGAGCAGGCGAAGACGGATCATGAGGAAACTCCTTGAAGGATGAGGTGATGCCGGTGCGTGTAGCTGGAAGAAGAGACGCATGCTCGACTCGCTTCGCCACGTTCGCATCGATATTAGGACAGAACGCGTTGGCTGACAGCCTTTGCGATGGTCATCGGCAGCATGATGCCCGCATTGGGTGCTGCGGCTCAAGATGAACTGTACTGGTATGTTTTTGAATTATACGAAACTGTTATCTCTCTCCGGTCTTCCAAAAAAACGGGCCCGGAAACGACAAGACCCGTCGCGGTTTCCCGCGACGGGTCTTGTTTGTTCAATTCGGTGCTGGCGGTGGACCCGGTGGGTCAGGGCCAGCGACGCTGAGTTAGCGCCAGAACGGCTTGCTCAGCTCTTCGTAACGTTGTGCTTCGCTGATACCGGCGTCAGCCAGCAGGCGCGAATCCAGACGAGCCAGTTGGTGGCGGCTGGCGATGCGGCGCTGCCACAACATCAGGTTAGCGATAACACGAAGAGGCAGGGAAGCCTGGTTTTTTTCAGCTTTGTCTTCGAAAAACAGCTCGGAACTGAGTGTACGTTCCATGGTTGACATCCTTCCGCTTGTGGCGGGATTAGGTAGTGGTTTAACTGGTGCCCATGATCCTCTCGTTTGGCCAGTCTCTCTAGATACAGTTCACCTGTATTGTGAGAGACCAGTTAACTGTTAAAGAGCGGTGTACTGGTCAATATTGAGGCAACTGTACCTATCTGCACGATGTTGGTGCGTTTTTAGTGGTTGCTCGATGTTTTGTGGGAAAAGACTGTAAGAAAACACCGGTACAGCAGTACAGTTTCTGTCGCGCCAGGCTCGAGTGACGGCCTTCAATCAAAACTGTATTTGCGATAGCGGTGATCCAGCTGTATCAGACGGCCAACATGCGCCCGGTTTCTTCGAGGTTGACGTGCCAACTCAGTGCATCGCGCAGGATATGCGGGGTATGCCCACCCAGGGCGCACGCGGCTTCGAAATAATCATTCAACGCTTGGCGGTAGGACGGGTGCACGCAGTTGTCGATGACCACCCGTGCCCGCTCCCTTGGCGCCAGGCCACGCAGGTCGGCCAGGCCGATCTCGGTCACCAGGATGTCGACATCGTGTTCGGTATGGTCCACATGGCTGACCATTGGCACGACACTGGAAATGGCGCCGCCCTTGGCAATCGACTTGGTAACGAAAATCGCCAAGTGGGCGTTGCGGGCGAAATCCCCCGAACCGCCAATGCCATTCATCATCCGAGTGCCGCAGATGTGGGTGGAGTTGACGTTGCCGTAGAGGTCGAACTCCAGCGCGGTGTTGATACCAATGATGCCGAGGCGGCGTACGACTTCGGGATGGTTGGAGATTTCCTGCGGGCGCAGGACCAGTTTGTCCTTATATCTTTCCAGGTTTCCGAATACATCGGCGTTGCGTCGACTCGACAGCGTGATAGAGCTGCCGGAGGCGAAGCTCAGCTTGCCAGCGTCGATCAAGTCAAATGTCGAGTCCTGCAGGACCTCGGAATACATGGTCAGGTCTTCGAACGGAGAATCGATCAGCCCGCACATCACGGCGTTGGCGATGTTGCCAATCCCGGCCTGCAAGGGCCCGAGCTTGTTGGTCATGCGCCCGGCTGCAACTTCCTGCTTGAAGAAGTCGATCAGGTGATCGGCGATGGCCTGGGTGTCGCTGTCCGGAGGCGCGACGGTCGAAGGCGAGTCCCCTTGGTTGGTGATGACAATGGCGGCAATTTTTTCCGGCGGGATCGGGATGGCGGGGCTGCCAATACGGTCGTCGACTTTCACCAGGGGGATGGGGGTGCGGGTCGGGCGATAAGTCGGGATATAGATGTCGTGCAGCCCTTCCAGGTTCGGGTTGTGGGCCATGTTGATCTCGATGATCACTTGCCGAGCGAAGATGGCGAAACTGGCCGAGTTACCTACCGATGTGGTCGGTACGATATGCCCTTGCTCGGTGATGGCCACCGCTTCGATCACGGCAATGTCGGGCAGCTTGAGTTGGCCGTTGCGCAGTTGTTCAACGGTTTCCGAGAGATGCTGGTCGATGAACATCACCTCGCCTGCGTTGATCGCTTTGCGCAACGTGCTGTCGACCTGGAATGGCATGCGTCGAGCCAGCACGCCGGCCTCGGTGAGTTCCTTGTCGAGGTCGTTACCCAGGCTCGCACCCGTCATCAGGCTGATTTTCAGCGGAGTGACTTTGGCGCGCTCAGCCAGGGCGTGGGGCACTGCTTTCGCTTCTCCGGCGCGGGTAAAGCCGCTCATGCCGACGGTCATGCCGTCCTGAATCAACAAGGCTGCTTCGGCAGCACCCATCACTTTATTCAATAACGAAGGCAAGCGGATGCGATCACGGTACATAGGTTGTTATCTCGGGCTGGAAAGCAAGATGCGCAGTCTAGTGAATTCGCGCGGTGCCCGACCCGCTACAAAGGTCGCATTTAGGGCCTCTATTACGGGCGTTTCAGGCAAAACATTATTACCGGATCGGTAACGTTAGGCCTTGATACAAATCAAAACGCCCCGACGAGTCGGGGCGTTGATGGCGAAGCCGTGAGCGTTATTCCACTGCTTTGACCATGTCCTCGATGACCTTCTTGGCGTCACCGAACACCATCATGGTCTTGTCGAGATAGAACAGCTCGTTGTCCAGGCCCGCATAGCCGCTGGCCATCGAGCGCTTGTTGACGATGATGGTCTTGGCCTTGAAGGCCTCGAGGATCGGCATGCCGGCAATCGGCGACTTCGGATCGTTCTTCGCCGCCGGGTTGACCACGTCGTTGGCGCCCAACACCAGCACCACATCGGCCTGGCCGAACTCGGAGTTGATGTCCTCCATCTCGAAGACCTGGTCGTAAGGCACTTCGGCCTCGGCCAGCAGCACGTTCATGTGCCCAGGCATGCGACCGGCCACCGGGTGGATCGCGTATTTGACGGTTACGCCGTGGTGGGTCAGCTTCTCGGTCAGTTCTTTCAGCGCGTGCTGCGCCCGTGCCACCGCCAGGCCGTAGCCCGGGACGATGATCACCGTGTCGGCGTTGGTCAGCAGGAAGGTCGCGTCGTCAGCCGAGCCAGATTTCACTGGGCGGGCTTCTTTGGAGCCAGCCGGGCCAGCAGCATCTGCTGTGTTGCCGAAACCGCCGAGCAACACGTTGAAGAACGAACGGTTCATCGCCTTGCACATGATGTACGACAGGATCGCACCGCTCGAACCTACCAGCGAACCGGCGATGATCAGCATCGAGTTGTTCAGCGAGAAGCCAATGCCCGCTGCGGCCCAGCCGGAATAGCTGTTGAGCATCGAGACCACCACCGGCATGTCCGCGCCGCCGATCGGGATGATGATCAGCACGCCCAGTACAAACGCCAGGGCCAGCATCAAGGCGAACGCGCCGAGGTTGCCAGTGAACATGAAGGTCAGGCCCAGGCCCAGCGTTGCCAGGCCCAGGATCAGGTTGAGCTTGTGCTGGCCACCAAACTGTACCGGTGCGCCCTGGAACAGACGGAACTTGTACTTGCCCGAGAGCTTGCCAAAGGCGATCACCGAACCGGAGAAGGTAATTGCACCAATGGCTGCGCCGAGGAACAGTTCCAGGCGGTTACCGGCCGGAATCGAATCACCCAGTTGCTTGACGATGCCCAGGGATTGCGGCTCGACGACTGCTGCGACAGCAATGAACACCGCCGCCAGGCCGATCATGCTGTGCATGAATGCCACCAGCTCCGGCATCTTGGTCATCTCGACGCGCTTGGCCATGACTGAGCCGGCGGTGCCGCCGATCAGCAGGCCGACGATGACGTAGCCGATGCCGGCAGTTGCCAGCTCGGCACCGAGCTTATAGATGAGGCCCACAGTGGTGAGCACCGCCAGCGCCATGCCGAGCATGCCGAACAGGTTGCCACGGCGTGAGGTGGTGGGGTGCGACAGGCCTTTGAGGGCCTGGATGAAGCAGATCGACGCGATCAGGTAGAGCGTCGTTACCAGGTTCATGCTCATTACTTGGGCGCCTCTTCTTTTACGGCTTTCGGGGCTTTTTTCTTGAACATCTCAAGCATGCGGCGCGTCACCAGGAAGCCACCGAATACGTTGACCGCGGCCAGGGCCACGGCGAGGGTGCCCATGGTCTTGCCCAGAGGCGTTACGGTCAGCGCGGCAGCGAGCATGGCGCCGACGATCACGATCGCCGAAATGGCGTTGGTTACCGCCATCAACGGCGTGTGCAGCGCGGGTGTTACGTTCCAGACCACGTGATAACCGACATAAATTGCCAGCACAAAGATGATCAGGTTGTAGATACCGGGGGAGATAAGCTCTTCCATTGTCTGAATCCCTGCTTAGGCGTTTTTGCGGATGACTTGGCCGTCGCGGCACATCAGGCACGCGGCAACGATGTCGTCTTCCAGGTTCACGTCGAACTGACCTTCCTTGGTGAAGACCAGCTTCAGGAAGTCCAGCAGGTTGCGGGCGTACAGCGCCGAGGCGTCTGCCGCGACTTCACCGGCCAGGTTGGTCGGACCGCAAATGGTCACGCCATTCTCGATCACGACCTGGTCGGCCACGGTCAGCGGGCAGTTACCGCCCTGGGCTGCCGCGAGGTCGATGACCACCGAGCCGGGTTTCATCTGCGCGACAGTTTCGGCACTCAGCAGCGTCGGTGCCTTGCGGCCCGGAATCAGTGCGGTGGTGATGACGATGTCCGCCTGCTTGGCGCGCTCGTGCACGGCCTGGGCCTGGCGCTGCATCCAGCTGGCCGGCATCGGCCGGGCGTAACCGCCGACGCCGACGGCGCATTCACGCTCTTCGTCGGTTTCGTAAGGCACGTCGACGAACTTGGCACCGAGGGATTCGATTTGTTCCTTGACCGCCGGACGCACATCCGAGGCTTCAATCACCGCACCCAGGCGCTTGGCCGTGGCTATCGCCTGCAACCCGGCCACGCCTGCGCCGAGAATCAGCACGCGCGCCGCTTTCACGGTGCCTGCGGCGGTCATCAGCATCGGCATGAAGCGCGGGTAGTGGTGGGCGGCCAGCAGCACGGCTTTATAGCCGGCAATGTTTGCTTGAGACGACAGCACATCCAGGCTTTGGGCACGGGAGGTACGTGGCGCGGCCTCAAGGGCGAAAGCGGTAATACCGCGTTCGGCCAGCTTGGCGATGGTTTCGTTGTTGAACGGATTGAGCATGCCCACCAGAACGGTGCCGCTCTTGATCAGCGCCAGTTCGCTGTCGCTGGGGGCAACCACCTTGAGGATCAGCTCGGCCCCGAGTGCATCACTGGCACTGCCAATGCTTGCGCCCGCTGCCTCATAGGCACTGTCGATAACGCTGGCCTTGATGCCGGCGCCGCTTTGAACAGTGACTTTATGGCCTTGGCCGATCAACTTCTTGATGGTTTCCGGGGTAGCAGCAACCCGTGTTTCACCCGTTTGGGTTTCGAGGGGAACACCAATGTGCACGTCAAATCTCCTGCGTGATCTTATTGAGTAAACCCAGGCACTTCGGATGGTGCGGCTGGGGCGGCCGATCAGCACGATCCCGCCAAACCAGGCGGGGCGCGGCATTTTGCAGGCGAAAATTCAGCCCTTCAAGGGATTATGACGGGTGACGGAAAATTAACTACAAGTCACCCTGTGACCGAATGTCGCAATTATCGATCGGCATCCCTTGTGGGCCGTGCTTTCCAAGGATTCAGGTTCAAATTGACAACTTTTCCCATCGGCCAGATGAATAGGCCCTGATGTGTTGCGCAATATGGCTCAAAGCCATGTATTTAAACGCTTTGGAGACTACTGCACGGGCTTCATAACAGATTGACTGAATGCGACATAAACTTATATCTGTAGCGACCTTTGTTAGTTGACTACCTAAGTAAGCTTTGGGTTTTTCCTTTTTAATCAAGTAGATAGCCAGTGGCCTGCTTCACGAGCCAGTCACGAAAAGCTCGGAGAGAGGCGGATTCGACCTTTCGTTCTGGAATCATCAGGTAGTAGGCCTTGATGCTCGATAGCGCGCTGCGGTTGGCTACGACCAGTCGTTTCTCTGCAAGCTCGCGCTGGATCAAGAAGGGCGGAATCAGCGCAATGCCCATGTCGTGCATGGCCGCCTGGGCAAGCATGGAGAATAGTTCATAACGCGGGCCTGTCAGGTCTCGTGCAATGTTCAGGTTCTGGGCGTTGAACCACTGGCGCCACGCATACGGGCGAGTGGTCTGCTGGAGCAAGGGCAATTCGGCGATGGCCTCAGGTGTCAGGCTCGTCCGGCCGCCCAGTAAGGTAGGGCTGCATACTGGCATCGGATTTTCTCCCATCAGCTTGTGGGATTCGGTACCGGACCAGTCCGCATCACCAAAATAGATGGCGGCATCAAACTCTGTGTCCGCGAAGAGAAAGGGCCGTGTGCGGTTGGTCAGGTTGACGGTGACTTCCGGATGCTGCTGCTGGAAATCCTTGAGGCGTGGTAGCAGCCATTGAGTGCCGAAGGTTGGAACCACGGCCAGTTCGATCACGTTCGCACCGGTATGCCCCATCACTGAAAGAGCGTCGCGCTCGACGGCGTCCAGTTGGGTGGCAACTCGACGGCTGTAGGAAAGGCCGGCTTCGGTCAGTTTGACGCCTCGACGTGAGCGGCGGAAAAGCTCCACGCTGAGGAAGTCTTCCAGGCTGGCGATCTGTCGGCAGATAGCGCCTTGCGTAAGAGAAAGCTCGTGCGCCGCCTTGGTGAAGCTCTCATGGCGTGCAGCTGCTTCGAAACTGATCAGGGCGGTGGTGCTGGGGATTTTACGGCGCATGTACGCAAGCCTCACTCAATATCGACATAAACGGGGTTTATGGCGTTTACGGAGTGAGAAATTAGCACAAGATAGTGCGCAATCCTCGTTTGCCCTTGTAGGAAACCGCGCCTAGGATCAATCCACGATTTTCATTTAATTGGCGAGGACTCTTTCATGGCCGGTAAAGCGAGCTTCAACTGGATCGATCCATTGTTGCTGGATCAGCAGCTCACCGAAGAAGAACGCATGATCCGCGACACTGCTGAGCAGTTCGCCCAGCAGAAGCTCGCGCCGCGGGTGCTGGAAGCGTTCCGCCATGAAAAGACCGACCCGGCGATTTTCCGCGAGATGGGTGAAGTCGGCCTGCTGGGGGCAACCATTCCTGAACAGTACGGCGGCAGCGGGCTGAATTACGTCAGCTATGGCCTGATCGCTCGTGAAGTCGAGCGCGTCGACTCCGGTTATCGCTCGATGATGAGTGTGCAGTCCTCGCTGGTCATGGTGCCGATCAATGAATTCGGTACCGAGGCGCAAAAACAGAAGTATCTGCCGAAGCTGGCGTCTGGTGAATGGATCGGTTGCTTTGGTCTGACCGAGCCGAACCATGGTTCCGACCCGGGCGCGATGATTACTCGTGCGCGCAAAGTGGAAGGTGGCTACAGCCTGACGGGTAGCAAAATGTGGATTACCAACAGTCCGATCGCCGACGTCTTTGTCGTCTGGGGTAAGGACGACGCTGGCGACATCCGCGGCTTCGTCCTTGAGAAGGGCTGGAAGGGGCTGAGTGCGCCAGCTATTCATGGCAAGGTCGGCCTGCGCGCCTCCATTACTGGCGAAATCGTGATGGACAACGTATTCGTTCCGGAAGAGAACATCTTCCCGGATGTCCGTGGCCTGAAGGGCCCGTTTACCTGCCTGAACTCGGCGCGTTATGGTATCTCCTGGGGGGCCTTGGGAGCCGCTGAGTTCTGCTGGCATACCGCTCGCCAGTACACGCTGGACCGCCAGCAGTTTGGGCGTCCGCTGGCTGCCAATCAGTTGATTCAGAAGAAGCTGGCCGACATGCAGACCGAAATCACGCTGGCCCTGCAGGGATGCTTGCGCCTGGGGCGTATGAAAGATGAGGGTACCGCGGCGGTCGAGATCACTTCGATCATGAAGCGCAACTCGTGCGGCAAATCCCTGGATATCGCTCGCATGGCGAGGGACATGCTGGGCGGCAACGGTATTTCCGATGAGTTCGGCATCGCTCGTCATCTCGTGAACCTGGAAGTCGTAAACACCTACGAAGGTACGCACGACGTTCACGCTCTGATCCTGGGGCGTGCGCAAACCGGTATCCAGGCGTTCTATTAATAGGGGAACGTTCATGGGCGCGCTTTCGCATCTGCGGGTATTGGATTTATCGAGGGTCCTGGCCGGGCCGTGGGCCGGACAGATCCTGGCGGACCTGGGGGCTGATGTCATCAAGGTCGAGCGTCCCGGCAATGGTGACGACACGCGCGCCTGGGGACCTCCTTTCCTGAAGGATGCCCGAGGCGAGAACACGACCGAGGCTGCTTATTATCTGTCGGCCAATCGCAACAAGCAGTCGGTGACCATCGATTTCACGCGTCCAGAGGGGCAGCGGCTGGTGCGAGAGCTGGCGGCCAAGTCCGACATCCTGATCGAGAACTTCAAGGTTGGCGGGCTCGCGGCTTATGGTCTGGACTATGAGTCGCTAAAGGCGATCAATCCGCAATTGATCTATTGCTCGATCACTGGGTTTGGCCAGACGGGCCCTTATGCCAAGCGTGCCGGGTATGACTTCATGATTCAGGGGCTGGGGGGGCTGATGAGCCTGACTGGCCGCCCTGAGGGCGATGACGGGGCGGGACCGGTGAAGGTGGGGGTCGCGCTGACGGATATCCTCACGGGGCTGTATTCGACTGCTGCTATTTTGGCGGCGCTGGCTCATCGGGATCATGCCGGCGGCGGCCAGCACATCGATATGGCCTTGCTGGATGTTCAAGTGGCTTGCCTGGCCAATCAGGCGATGAATTACCTGACCACAGGTAATGCGCCGAAGCGGTTGGGCAATGCTCATCCGAACATCGTGCCCTATCAGGATTTTCCTACCGCCGATGGCGATTTCATCCTTACGGTGGGTAATGACGGCCAGTTCCGAAAGTTTTCTGAGGTTGCCGGTCAACCGCAATGGGCTGACGATCCGCGTTTTGCCACAAACAAACTGCGGGTGGCGAATCGGGCGGTGTTGATTCCGTTGATTCGCCAGGCGACGGTGTTCAAGACCACTGCCGAGTGGGTGACTCAATTGGAGCAGGCGGGCGTGCCGTGTGGGCCAATCAACGACCTTGCCCAGGTGTTTGCCGATCCTCAGGTGCAGGCGCGTGGCTTGGCGATGGAATTACCTCACGTACTGGCAGGTAGCGTGCCGCAGGTGGCCAGTCCGATTCGACTCTCCGAGACGCCGGTGGAATATCGCAATGCGCCCCCTTTATTGGGGGAGCATACGTTGGAGGTGTTGCAGCGAGTGTTGGGGCTGGACGAAGCCGCGGTGATGGCGTTCAGGGAGGCGGGGGTTCTTTGAGTCTTCTCTTCTATATAGAGGGCGGTTCTTAAGGGCGAAAGCAGCGGGTTTGCCAGTGTTGCGCAACTTATTGATAGAAAAGCTAAAAAAGGTGTTGACGGCAGATTCTGGAAGTCTATAATTCGCCCCACTTCCGGCGCAGTCGAAACGGAAAACTCCTTGAGATTCAATGAGTTAAGTAAGTTTCGAAGGTGTTGGGCTTCAGTTCATCGAAGCCCGGAAGGAGTAGGTAGAGCGGTGTTGTTTGGCTCTATCGGCGGTTCGATCTTCTCGGTCGAAAGCGGTGAAAAAGAGGTGTTGACAGCAGCGAGTAACGCTGTAGAATTCGCCTCCCGCTAACGAGAGATCGGAAGCGCAAGTGGTTGAAGTTGTTGATGTTTCCGAAGCGAAACTTTGAAAACTTCTGAAAATAACCGCTTGACAGATACACGGGGCGCTGTAGAATGCGCGCCTCGGTTGAGACGAAAGACTCAGCCAACCGCTCTTTAACAACTGAATCAAGCAATTCGTGTGGGTGCTTGTGGAGTCAGACTGCTAGTCAACAGATTATCAGCATCACAAGTTACTCCGCGAGAAATCAAAGATGTAACCAACGATTGCTGAGCCAAGTTTAGGGTTTTCTCAAAACCCAAAGATGTTTGAACTGAAGAGTTTGATCATGGCTCAGATTGAACGCTGGCGGCAGGCCTAACACATGCAAGTCGAGCGGTAGAGAGGTGCTTGCACCTCTTGAGAGCGGCGGACGGGTGAGTAATGCCTAGGAATCTGCCTGGTAGTGGGGGATAACGCTCGGAAACGGACGCTAATACCGCATACGTCCTACGGGAGAAAGCAGGGGACCTTCGGGCCTTGCGCTATCAGATGAGCCTAGGTCGGATTAGCTAGTTGGTGGGGTAATGGCTCACCAAGGCGACGATCCGTAACTGGTCTGAGAGGATGATCAGTCACACTGGAACTGAGACACGGTCCAGACTCCTACGGGAGGCAGCAGTGGGGAATATTGGACAATGGGCGAAAGCCTGATCCAGCCATGCCGCGTGTGTGAAGAAGGTCTTCGGATTGTAAAGCACTTTAAGTTGGGAGGAAGGGCATTAACCTAATACGTTAGTGTTTTGACGTTACCGACAGAATAAGCACCGGCTAACTCTGTGCCAGCAGCCGCGGTAATACAGAGGGTGCAAGCGTTAATCGGAATTACTGGGCGTAAAGCGCGCGTAGGTGGTTCGTTAAGTTGGATGTGAAATCCCCGGGCTCAACCTGGGAACTGCATTCAAAACTGTCGAGCTAGAGTATGGTAGAGGGTGGTGGAATTTCCTGTGTAGCGGTGAAATGCGTAGATATAGGAAGGAACACCAGTGGCGAAGGCGACCACCTGGACTGATACTGACACTGAGGTGCGAAAGCGTGGGGAGCAAACAGGATTAGATACCCTGGTAGTCCACGCCGTAAACGATGTCAACTAGCCGTTGGGAGCCTTGAGCTCTTAGTGGCGCAGCTAACGCATTAAGTTGACCGCCTGGGGAGTACGGCCGCAAGGTTAAAACTCAAATGAATTGACGGGGGCCCGCACAAGCGGTGGAGCATGTGGTTTAATTCGAAGCAACGCGAAGAACCTTACCAGGCCTTGACATCCAATGAACTTTCCAGAGATGGATTGGTGCCTTCGGGAACATTGAGACAGGTGCTGCATGGCTGTCGTCAGCTCGTGTCGTGAGATGTTGGGTTAAGTCCCGTAACGAGCGCAACCCTTGTCCTTAGTTACCAGCACGTAATGGTGGGCACTCTAAGGAGACTGCCGGTGACAAACCGGAGGAAGGTGGGGATGACGTCAAGTCATCATGGCCCTTACGGCCTGGGCTACACACGTGCTACAATGGTCGGTACAGAGGGTTGCCAAGCCGCGAGGTGGAGCTAATCCCACAAAACCGATCGTAGTCCGGATCGCAGTCTGCAACTCGACTGCGTGAAGTCGGAATCGCTAGTAATCGCGAATCAGAATGTCGCGGTGAATACGTTCCCGGGCCTTGTACACACCGCCCGTCACACCATGGGAGTGGGTTGCACCAGAAGTAGCTAGTCTAACCTTCGGGGGGACGGTTACCACGGTGTGATTCATGACTGGGGTGAAGTCGTAACAAGGTAGCCGTAGGGGAACCTGCGGCTGGATCACCTCCTTAATCGACGACCGCAGCTGCTTCATGAGCTCCCACACGAATTGCTTGATTCATTGAAGAAGACGATAGAAGCAGCTTTAAGCTCCAAGCTGATAGCTCACAGCTAACAGTTACAAGCTCGAAATTGGGTCTGTAGCTCAGTTGGTTAGAGCGCACCCCTGATAAGGGTGAGGTCGGCAGTTCGAATCTGCCCAGACCCACCAATTTTGTAATGGGGCCATAGCTCAGCTGGGAGAGCGCCTGCCTTGCACGCAGGAGGTCAGCGGTTCGATCCCGCTTGGCTCCACCATAAACTGCTTCTGAAAGCTTAGAAATGAGCATTCCATCAAGGTGATGGTGAATGTTGATTTCTAGTCTTTTGATTAGATCGTTCTTTAAAAATTTGGGTATGTGATAGAAAGATAGACTGAACGTTACTTTCACTGGTAACGGATCAGGCTAAGGTAAAATTTGTGAGTTGCTCTCATGAGCAAGATCGAATTTTCGGCGAATGTCGTCTTCACAGTATAACCAGATTGCTTGGGGTTATATGGTCAAGTGAAGAAGCGCATACGGTGGATGCCTTGGCAGTCAGAGGCGATGAAAGACGTGGTAGCCTGCGAAAAGCTTCGGGGAGTCGGCAAACAGACTTTGATCCGGAGATGTCTGAATGGGGGAACCCAGCCATCATAAGATGGTTATCTTGTACTGAATACATAGGTGCAAGAGGCGAACCAGGGGAACTGAAACATCTAAGTACCCTGAGGAAAAGAAATCAACCGAGATTCCCTTAGTAGTGGCGAGCGAACGGGGACTAGCCCTTAAGCTTCTTTGATTTTAGCGGAACGCTCTGGAAAGTGCGGCCATAGTGGGTGATAGCCCTGTACGCGAAAGGATCTTAGAAGTGAAATCGAGTAGGACGGAGCACGAGAAACTTTGTCTGAATATGGGGGGACCATCCTCCAAGGCTAAATACTACTGACTGACCGATAGTGAACTAGTACCGTGAGGGAAAGGCGAAAAGAACCCCGGAGAGGGGAGTGAAATAGATCCTGAAACCGTATGCGTACAAGCAGTGGGAGCCCACTTTGTTGGGTGACTGCGTACCTTTTGTATAATGGGTCAGCGACTTATTTTCAGTGGCGAGCTTAACCGAATAGGGGAGGCGTAGCGAAAGCGAGTCTTAATAGGGCGTCTAGTCGCTGGGAATAGACCCGAAACCGGGCGATCTATCCATGGGCAGGTTGAAGGTTGGGTAACACTAACTGGAGGACCGAACCGACTACCGTTGAAAAGTTAGCGGATGACCTGTGGATCGGAGTGAAAGGCTAATCAAGCTCGGAGATAGCTGGTTCTCCTCGAAAGCTATTTAGGTAGCGCCTCATGTATCACTGTAGGGGGTAGAGCACTGTTTCGGCTAGGGGGTCATCCCGACTTACCAAACCGATGCAAACTCCGAATACCTACAAGTGCCGAGCATGGGAGACACACGGCGGGTGCTAACGTCCGTCGTGAAAAGGGAAACAACCCAGACCGTCAGCTAAGGTCCCAAAGTTATGGTTAAGTGGGAAACGATGTGGGAAGGCTTAGACAGCTAGGAGGTTGGCTTAGAAGCAGCCACCCTTTAAAGAAAGCGTAATAGCTCACTAGTCGAGTCGGCCTGCGCGGAAGATGTAACGGGGCTCAAACCATACACCGAAGCTACGGGTATCACGTAAGTGATGCGGTAGAGGAGCGTTCTGTAAGCCTGTGAAGGTGAGTTGAGAAGCTTGCTGGAGGTATCAGAAGTGCGAATGCTGACATGAGTAACGACAATGGGTGTGAAAAACACCCACGCCGAAAGACCAAGGTTTCCTGCGCAACGTTAATCGACGCAGGGTTAGTCGGTCCCTAAGGCGAGGCTGAAAAGCGTAGTCGATGGAAAACAGGTTAATATTCCTGTACTTCTGGTTATTGCGATGGAGGGACGGAGAAGGCTAGGCCAGCTTGGCGTTGGTTGTCCAAGTTTAAGGTGGTAGGCTGGAATCTTAGGTAAATCCGGGATTCTAAGGCCGAGAGCTGATGACGAGTTACCCTTTGGGTGACGAAGTGGTTGATGCCATGCTTCCAAGAAAAGCTTCTAAGCTTCAGGTAACCAGGAACCGTACCCCAAACCGACACAGGTGGTTGGGTAGAGAATACCAAGGCGCTTGAGAGAACTCGGGTGAAGGAACTAGGCAAAATGGCACCGTAACTTCGGGAGAAGGTGCGCCGGTGAGGGTGAAGCACTTGCTGCGTAAGCCCACGCCGGTCGAAGATACCAGGCCGCTGCGACTGTTTATTAAAAACACAGCACTCTGCAAACACGAAAGTGGACGTATAGGGTGTGACGCCTGCCCGGTGCCGGAAGGTTAATTGATGGGGTTAGCTAACGCGAAGCTCTTGATCGAAGCCCCGGTAAACGGCGGCCGTAACTATAACGGTCCTAAGGTAGCGAAATTCCTTGTCGGGTAAGTTCCGACCTGCACGAATGGCGTAACGATGGCGGCGCTGTCTCCACCCGAGACTCAGTGAAATTGAAATCGCTGTGAAGATGCAGTGTATCCGCGGCTAGACGGAAAGACCCCGTGAACCTTTACTATAGCTTTGCACTGGACTTTGAATTTGCTTGTGTAGGATAGGTGGGAGGCTTTGAAGCGTGGACGCCAGTTCGCGTGGAGCCATCCTTGAAATACCACCCTGGCAACTTTGAGGTTCTAACTCAGGTCCGTTATCCGGATCGAGGACAGTGTATGGTGGGTAGTTTGACTGGGGCGGTCTCCTCCTAAAGAGTAACGGAGGAGTACGAAGGTGCGCTCAGACCGGTCGGAAATCGGTCGTAGAGTATAAAGGCAAAAGCGCGCTTGACTGCGAGACAGACACGTCGAGCAGGTACGAAAGTAGGTCTTAGTGATCCGGTGGTTCTGTATGGAAGGGCCATCGCTCAACGGATAAAAGGTACTCCGGGGATAACAGGCTGATACCGCCCAAGAGTTCATATCGACGGCGGTGTTTGGCACCTCGATGTCGGCTCATCACATCCTGGGGCTGAAGCCGGTCCCAAGGGTATGGCTGTTCGCCATTTAAAGTGGTACGCGAGCTGGGTTTAGAACGTCGTGAGACAGTTCGGTCCCTATCTGCCGTGGACGTTTGAGATTTGAGAGGGGCTGCTCCTAGTACGAGAGGACCGGAGTGGACGAACCTCTGGTGTTCCGGTTGTCACGCCAGTGGCATTGCCGGGTAGCTATGTTCGGAAAAGATAACCGCTGAAAGCATCTAAGCGGGAAACTTGCCTCAAGATGAGATCTCACTGGGACCTTGAGTCCCCTGAAGGGCCGTCGAAGACTACGACGTTGATAGGCAGGGTGTGTAAGCGCTGTGAGGCGTTGAGCTAACCTGTACTAATTGCCCGTGAGGCTTGACCATATAACACCCAAGCAATTTGTGAACTCGAAAGAGGCCAGATTGCGGTGTGTGAAGACGAAACGAACCGAAAGTTCGAATCTCACAAAACACCAACGCTATCACATACCCAATTTGCTGAAGCGAGGCCAACTGGCCGCGACTCAGTACCCGAATTTCTTGACGACCATAGAGCATTGGAACCACCTGATCCCATCCCGAACTCAGCAGTGAAACGATGCATCGCCGATGGTAGTGTGGGGTTTCCCCATGTGAGAGTAGGTCATCGTCAAGATTAAATTCCGAAACCCCTATCTGCTGATGCAGGTAGGGGTTTTGTTTTTAGTAGAAGTCATCGATTTTACCGACACGTTGCTGTTGAACGGGTTGGTCACAGAATTTCTTGACGACCATAGAGCATTGGAACCACCTGATCCCATCCCGAACTCAGCAGTGAAACGATGCATCGCCGATGGTAGTGTGGGGTTTCCCCATGTGAGAGTAGGTCATCGTCAAGATTGAATTCCCAGAACCCCTGTCTGCATCAGCAGCCAGGGGTTTTGTCGTTTTGGGCCGGTAATCGGATCAAGCCCCTGATGCCCCGGCAAACCCCCAATGCCGTTGCTATGCTGTGATAGTCGGGCTTTGGCGACCAAGGGCCCGCGACGTCACTGGTCATGGGGATTCCAATAATGAAAAACCCTTATGCTCCCGGCTTCTGGTGCGCCATTGCGGCTTTGATACTGCTTTCGGCCACTTATTTCTATGGCGTCATGCTCACTCACCAGATCGACAAAGCACTGTTGTTCCTCGATAGCGCGGCGGCGTTGATCGGCGTGATATCCATCGCAATCGTGGCCTGGGCATCGCTTCAGGGGCAGCGCATCAAGAAAAAACACCTCGAACAAGGCAAGACATTGGTGCTGATTTGGGACACCAAGGTTGCGCTGCGACGTGTCGAAACGGTGTTTGACCGTTATTTCTGGGGCAGTTATTGGCAGCCTGGCCGCACGTTCCAGGAAGTTATGGGAGAACTCACCGGCACCCCGCTGGAAAAGAGCCTGGAAGCCCTGAAAACTCAATGCGCTGCCTTGGACAAGCAAGTCACCCAGGACGGCTGGCATTGGCTCAACAACGCCCGAGAGTTGTGTGACGTGGCTAATGCCATGGCCCGTGAGCGCTATCAACTGGACTTCTGCGATTCACGCGCAGACTCATCATCGGGCGCGGCAGTAATCAATCGCGATTTCGAAGTGCTGGTGTACACCTGGACGGCCCGCCTCAAGACTTTCGACCACCAGCTCGACGAGATCGAAGTCCAATATTCGTAGACCACCTCGCAAGAAAACGTTTTTACCCCTTTAAACATTGGGCCCGAAGGGGTGCCTGATGGTAATCTCCCCTCCTCTTTTACGGCGTCGAGCCACACCCTTTGCGGGTCAGGGAAGACGACGGCTTTGTTCAACCATGGATATCGATCGGGTCACTCATGAATAAATCAGCAAGCATACTCCTGGGAATCGTTGTGGCTGTCGGTGCTGTCAGCGCGGGCGGCGCCTGGTACACCGGGACCAAGCTCGAAGGCGTGTTGACGAACGCTATTGCCGATAGCAACAAGCAGATGCAGACAGCCTTGGCCGGGTCTAACAGCACTGCCACCCTGGAGCTGGTCTCCATGGACCGTGGTACGTTCAGCAGCACCGCCCACTACCGTCTCAAGGGCGAGGGCGAGATCTTCGGTAGCGAGCCGGTTGAGCTGCTCTTCGTCGACCAGATCGAACATGGCCCACTGCCATTTTCGCGCTTGATAACACTCAAATGGCTGCCGGTCATGGCCACCAGTCACACCGCGCTTGAGCGCAATCCGCTGACTGACAAGTGGTTCGCTGCCACCAAGGACCAATCGCCGCTCAAAGGTGTGGTCAACCTGGGTTACGACCAATCCATCAATGGCACCTACGAGCTGCTACCCGTGGATACCAAGCTGGATGAGCAATCCCAGCTCACTTTCTCCGGCCTGAAATTTGACGTGGCCGCCAGCGCCCAAGGCCAGAAGATCAAGGCCGACGGCTACATGGACAGCTTCAAGCTGACCACCGTTGCCGAAGACCAGACTCCCGTGCAGGTTGAGCTGAGCGGCCTGACATTGGCGAGCAACCTGAGCAAAAGCTCCTACGGTTACTACATGGGTGACAACACCCTGCTGCTGAGCAACACCAAGGCCACCTTTGGTGAGCCGAAGTCGGTGCTGGGCCTGAAGAACTTCGAGATGAAGAACAGCAGCACCGAGAGCGGCACCAGCGCTTCGGGGCGTGCCGATTACAAGATCGGTGAGTTGTCGTTCAACGACAAGACCATTGGTTCGGCGCAGATGGCAGTCAGCCTGAAGAACCTGGACATCCCGGCCACCATGTCGCTGATGCAGATTTACCAAACCAAGCTGCAACCCTACGAAAAAGCGGCAGCCGAGGCCACTGCAGCCGGTGAGCCGGCCCCAGAGCTGAGCCTGACCGAAGCTGAAGAAGCGCAGGTCAAGGCTGATCTGGAGAAACTCCTGGCCGGCGCCCCGCAAGTGGCGTTGGAAAACCTGTCGTTCAGCACCGCCAATGGTGAAAGCCGCGCCAACCTGATCGTTGATCTGGCCAAGCCGCAGTCCATGGATCTGCCACCGGATGAGTTGGGCCGTCAGTTGCTCGCCCTGCTGGATTTCAACATCAAGGTTTCCAAGCCGATGCTGGTTGACCTGATGACCGTGCAGGCACAGATGGAAGGCCAGACGGATGCCAAGTTGATCGCCGATCAGGCCACTGCCACCAGCGATATGTTCAGCGCCATGGCGGTCGGTTCGGAACTGGCAATGCTTGAAGGCAGCGATGTTGTCACCAAGCTGCACTACGCCAACAATCAGGTCGATTTCAACGGCCAGAAGATGACCGTTGAGCAATTCACGGCATTCGTGATGAGCAAGCTGGGTGGTGGCGTCGCCGTCCAGTAACGCGTTCGGTCAACACCCCAAACCCGGCCCGTGCATGATGCATGGGCCGGGTTTTTTTACGCCTATCGATCAGCTCTGCGCTGAAATCTGTAGCGATTCTGAAGAATTGTGGCGTTCCAGAAGATGACCCGCCCGAGAGTGCAAAACTAAACCCATTAGAGCTTGGCTGGATTCCTTTGATCCGGCTTCCTGTTTGATGGGCAAGGGGGCACTGCGACCCGGCTGGCCATGTAAGGATGCTGACGAATGCCGCGTACTGTGGGTCCTTTTATTCAACGTGGTTTGCGCCCGTTGTTTCGCGTCGCGCTGTGCAGCCAATTGTGCTGGCCGATACTGGCGTTTGCCGATACCGCCTATGACCAAATGGTGCTCGACGCCCGTGCAGGCCATTACACGCCTGCGCTGACCGCGTTGCGCCAGGTGCCGGCTGGCCAGGCCAGCGCTGCGCAAATCAGCGACCACCTGCAGATCGCCAGTTGGGCCGGCCTCGACGTCGAGGTGGTGACGGTCTATGAGACCCAGGGCCGCCATCGAGCGCTGCCTGTCCAGGCGCTCACCGCTACGGCTCGCGCCTATCGAAACCTCAAGCGTTGGGATTCGGCGCAAGAGCTGTACCGCCAGGCCTTGGTGATGGACCCCCAGAACCCCGACCTGCAACTCGGCCTGGCCTTGACCCAGGCCGACGGCGGTCAGCCCGACGAAGCCGTCACCCGCGCAAAGGCCATGGTCGCCGCCAAACCGACAGATCCGATGCGTCGACTGGCGCTGGGTTATGCCCAGACCCGCGCCAACAACCCCCACGAAGCGCTGTTCGAATACGACCAGGCCTTCACCCGCGCGGGCAACAGCCCAGAGATTGCACGCGAATACATCTACGCCCTGCAACGCGCGCGGCTGCCCGAACCGGCGCTGCGCCTGGCGCGTCTGCAGCCGGGGCTGATCGACCGAGGTGTGCAGCGTCGCCTGGAGGGTGACGTGGCAGCCGAACGGGTGCGCCTGGCGGACATGACCAGTCGCAGTGAACAGGAGCGCTTCGTCATTGCCGACCGCGCCCTGGCCGACTACGACAAGCTGCTCGCCACCTGGACCCCGGTGGCCGAGGCCCATGACGACGTACTCCGTTGGCGCATCGATCGCATGGGCGCTCTCAATGCCCGTGTCCGTCGGGCTGAAGTGATTGCCGAGTACCAGAAGCTGATCGCCGAGGGCGTGAGCATTCCCACGTATGCCCTGCGTTGGGTGGCCTCTTCCTATCTGGAGCAGCGTGAACCGGAAGTCGCCGTCGAGCTGTACCGCCAGGTACTGGCGGCGCCGGATGCCGATCCTGCGGAGCGCTTTGAAGACAGCACCGCGCTCTACTACGCGCTGCTGGAAAGTGAAAAATCCGAAGAGGCCCGCGCGCTGGCCGAAGACATGGCGAAAGCCCAGCCTCCACGCGTCGAGCTCAAGGGCCTGCCGATCGGCAACCCCAACGATGAATGGATGGATGCCCAACAACTCGCCGCCCAGGCCGGCACTTACGGCGCCGACCTGCCTTCTGCCGAAGCGCGCCTCGACACCCTGGTCAACCAAGGCCCCGGCAACACCGGCATGCAGCTGGCCCAGGCCGATCTGTACCAGGCCCGTGACTGGCCGCGCCGTTCGGAAAACCTCCTCAAGGAAGTCGAGGCCACGATCCCGCGCAACCGTGACCTGGAAATCGCCCAGGCCCGCGCAGCCATGGATTTGCAGGAATGGCGGCAGATGGATGCACTGACCGACGACGTGGTCGCCCGCTATCCGGAAAACGCCCATGTCAAACGCCTGCAACGCCAGCGCGACGTACACGACATGGCTGAACTGCGCATCGAGGCCTATACCGGCAAGAGCTATGGCGGTGGCAACGGTGACGCCGGTGCCGTCACTGGCAGTCGGGACTTTGGTATCGAGACGCTGCTCTACAGCCCGCCCATCGATGAAGACTGGCGGCTGTTCGGCGGTGCCGGCTACGCCACCGGCGATTTCGAGGAAGGCACCGGCCACCACCGCTGGCAGCGCCTGGGCGTGGAGCGTCGTATCCGGGACATGACACTGGAGGCCGAGGTCTCCAATCATTCCTATGGCTCCGGCGACAAGCAAGGCGCGCGCCTGGCCGTGGCGCGGGACATCGACGACCACTGGCAGTACGGCGGCAGCCTGGATTATCTCTCGGCCAATACCCCGTTGCGGGCGCTCAACAGTGGCATTCGCGCTAACGGCGGTAGCGGTTTCGTACGCTGGCGGGCCAATGAAAGCCGCGAGTGGCGACTGGCTGTCAGCCCGTCCCATTTCAGCGATGGCAACAACCGCCTCGAAACCCAACTGACCGGTCGCGAAGGCATCTACAGCACACCGCGTGTGCAAGTGGAGCTGGGGCTGGAAGTGGCTGCCAGCCGCAACAGCGGTTCCAACGAAGTGCCTTATTTCAATCCGAAATCGGACTTCAGCGTCATGCCGACCGTGAGCGTCAATCACGTGTTGCACCGCCGCTACGAGACCACGTGGAGCCAGCAGTTCCAGGTCGGTGCCGGTACCTACAGCCAGCGCGACTACAACACCGCGGCCGTGGGATTGCTCGGCTACGGCCAGCGTTTCATCTGGAACGACGTGCTGGAGGCCGGCGCCGCGCTGAGCTGGCTCAACCGCCCCTACGACGGCGATCGCGAAAGCGATCTGCGCCTGCTTGTCGACCTCACTTATCGCTTCTAGAAGAGTTTGAAGATGCCTGTTATTTCGCGATTCATCCTTCTGCTGGGGGTCTTGCTGATCAGCGCGTGTGCCCAGCAAGCCCCGGCGTTCACGCCGCCCTCGCAGCGCCCGCTGGCGGCTAATGATGCCCCATGGCCAAAGAACCATGTGCTCGGCATCGCCTACCACGATGTCGACGACCGTGACCCGGACCAGGCTCTGGTGGCCGTGCGTACCGAACGCCTGATCGAACAACTGGCGTGGCTGCGAGAAAACAACTACCAGCCGGTCACAGTGGATCAGATCATCACGGCCCGCAATGGCGGCCCGGAACTGCCACCGCGTGCGGTGCTGCTGAGTTTCGACGACGGCTACGCAAGCTTCTACACCCGCGTCATGCCCATCCTGCGCGCCTATAACTGGCCGGCGATCCTCGCCCCGGTCGGCAGTTGGGTGGATACGCCGCTGAACCAGACGGTGGATTTCGCCGGGGTGCCGCGCAAGCGTTCCGAGTTCCTGACCTGGGAGCAGATTCGCGAGGTTTCCAAATCGGGCCTGGTGGAAATCGCCGCCCACACCGATGCCAATCACAAAGGCATCCTCGCCAACCCGCAAGGCAACCAGCAACCCGCCGCGACCACCCGACGCTACGACTCCGTCACCGGTCGTTATGAGGCCGAGGCCGATTTCCAGGCTCGCTTGCGCAAGGACGTGGCGGCCATTTCCGAGAAAATTCGCAAGGTCACCGGCTACAGCCCGCGCGTCTGGGTCTGGCCTTACGGTGAAGCCGACGGCACGGCGTTGCAGGTGATTGGCAGCGAGGGTTATCGACTGGCCCTGACTTTGGAAGACGGTCTCGACAGCCTGGATAACCTGATGAGCGGCCCACGCTTCCTGGTGGCGTCCGATCCGGATGGTGCCCATTTCGCCGAAAGTATCGTGTCGGTGCAGACGATTGACCCGATGCGCGTGGTGCATGTCGACCTGGATTACGTCTACGATCCGGACCCGGTGCAGCAGGAAGCCAATGTCGGCCAGTTGGTCCAGCGCATTTCCGACCTGGGCGCCAATACGGTGTTCCTGCAAGCCTTCGCTGACCCGAAAGGCGACGGCCTCGTGCATTCGTTGTACTTCCCCAATCGTCACTTGCCGGTGCGCGCCGACCTGTTCGACCGGGTTGCATGGCAGTTGCGCACCCGGGCCAATGCCAAGGTCTATGCCTGGATGCCGGTGCTCAGTTTCGCCCTGGACGCGAAGCTTTCGCGGGTACAGCGCTGGGATCCGAAAACCGGCAAGACCGGCGTCGCCCCTGACCAATACGTGCGCCTGTCGCCGTTCGACCCGAACGTGCGCAAGGTCATCGGCGAGATTTACCAAGACCTGGCGCGGATGAGCTCGTTGGACGGCGTTTTGTACCATGACGATGCAGTGTTCTCCGACTTCGAGGATGCCAGCCCCGCAGCCCTGAAAGTCTATGCCGCCAACGGCCTGCCGACGTCCATTGCCGCCCTGCGGGCCGATCCTGCAGCGATGCAACGCTGGACCCGCTTCAAGAGCCGCTACCTGATCGATTTCACCCATGAACTGACCGCCAAGGTCCGGGCGATTCGTGGCCCGCAGGTGCGCACCGCGCGCAATATCTTTGCCGAACCGATGCTCAATCCTGACAGCGAAGCCTGGTTCGCGCAGAACCTCGACGATTTCCTCGGCGCCTATGACTGGACGGCGCCGATGGCCATGCCGCTGATGGAAAACCAGACCCTCCAGCAATCCGGCCCCTGGCTCGATCGTCTGGTGGACACCGTCAAGGCCCGCCCCGGCGCGCTCAAGCGCACGGTGTTCGAATTGCAGGCCCGGGACTGGAACAGCAAGCCGGTCAGCGACGTCAGCGGTAAACAATTGGCCGACTGGATGGGGCGCCTCAAGCGCAAAGGCGTGACCAGTTTCGGTTACTACCCGGACAACTTCATCGAAGACCAGCCCGCTTTGAAAACCGTGCGGCCTGCGCTCTCCAACAAGTGGAATCCTTGACATGCTCGACAGACTGCTCGCTCTGCTGGTGCTGGCGATCGTCCTCGGGGTGCCCCTGGGCCTGATCTTCCTGGTCACCGGGCAATTCCTGATGGACTTCGTGTTCTTTTACCCGCTGTTCATGTCCGGGCTGTGGATCGCCGGCGGCCTGTATTTCTGGCTGCACTGGGAACGCCACTGGCCGTGGAAGGACGACACCCTGCCACCGCCCCTGGCCGGCGAGCCGTTGATCAGCATCCTGATCCCGTGCTTCAACGAAGGCGACAACGTCGCCGACACCATTCACGCGGCGCTGGGCCAGCATTACCCGAACATCGAAGTCATCGCCATCAACGACGGCTCCAAGGACAACACCGCCCAGATGCTCGATCGACTGGCGGCTGAAGACCCGCGCCTGCGCGTGTTGCACCTGGCGGAAAACCAGGGCAAGGCCGTGGCCCTGCGCATGGGTGCCATCGCGGCGCGCAGCGAATACCTGGTGTGCATCGACGGTGACGCGCTGCTGGCGCCGAACACCTGTGCCTACCTGGTGGCGCCGATGCTGGACAACGCCCGACTCGGCGCGGTGACCGGCAACCCGCGCATCCGCACCCGCTCGACTCTGGTGGGCCGAGTCCAGGTTGGCGAGTTCTCCTCGATCATCGGCCTGATCAAGCGTACTCAACGGGTGTTCGGACGGATCTTCACCGTGTCTGGCGTGATCGTCGCGTTCCGTCGCTCCGCCCTGCACCGGGTTGGCTACTGGAGCCCGGACATGATCACCGAAGACATCGACATCAGTTGGAAGCTGCAACTGGATCACTGGAGCATCTTCTACGAGCCGCGCGCGCTGTGCTGGATCCTCATGCCCGAAACCCTGCGTGGCCTGTGGCGGCAACGGCTGCGCTGGGCCCAGGGTGGCGCCGAGGTGTTGTTCAAGAACATCCGGGGCATCTGGCAGTACCGCCACCGCTACCTGTGGCCGCTGTTGTTCGAATATTGCCTGTCCACCGGTTGGGCGTTCACGTTCCTGCTGTCGGTGATTTTCTGGGGCGTCGGCAAATTCGTCGAAATGCCAGCGGCCATCGCGGTCGATCACCTCATGCCACCCGCCTTCACCGGGCTGTTGCTGGCGGTGATATGCCTGCTGCAATTCGCGGTGAGCATCCTGATCGATCGGCGTTACGAAAAAGGCCTGTGGCACATCATGTTCTGGGTGGTCTGGTACCCGTTGGTGTTCTGGCTGATCAGCCTCTTTACCACCCTGGTGAGCTTTCCAAAAGTGCTGTTCGGGCAGCATCAGAAGCGTGCGCGCTGGATCAGTCCGGATCGCGGTATCAAACCGTTCGATGATCAGGAAGAGGAAGTGATCCGATGAAAATTATCAGGACCCGGCAACGGCCTTTTCTGGTGCTCATCGATGCGTTTTTTACCGTGCTGGCGTGGGTGGGGTTGTTGTACTTGCTGGTCAATGGGCTGTGGCCGCTGTTCGCGAGCCAGGCCGGTCCGCGCCCGGGAGGGTCTCTGTTCGATACCCTGGGGACCTTGCAGGTCTATGGATGGATCGCCTTGGTCAACGCGGTGCTGTTGATTACCTGGGCGCGTTACCAACAGCGCAAAAGCCGCAGCTTCGCCCAGCGCCGGTCGCCGGCCCCGGTAGTGAATGACCAGGGCTTGAGCGCCAGTTTCAAGTTGACCGACGAGCGCCTGGACACGCTGCGCCAGCCCGGCTCGAAGACTATTCACAACAATCTGGACGGCGACATCAGCCACGTCGTGCCGCACTTCCACTTGCTCAGCCCCGACTTGCAGCCGCCGCCCCTGGCGCCACTGGAGCGACCCGGCGTGATTCACCTGCCGGCCGATCACTCCGTACATTGATGCCATCGCGAGCAAGCTCGCTCCCACAGGGGATCGGGGGCGGATATTTCGGTCAACACAAGACAAAACTGTGGGAGCGAGCTTGCTCGCGATGGCGTCGGGTCAGCCATAGTGAAGTCGACTGAACCACCGCTATCGCGAGCGAGCCCGCTCCCACGGGGGATTTGGGCCTAGGATGAAAAATCCCGGATCAGCCGCCATGCCTCGTCCACCGGTAACGGTTGTTTCATGCGCTGGGCCAGCGCTGCCATGGCCCGGCCTTCATCACAGGCCACTGCGGCGGCAACGAGGCCGTCCTTGCCCAGCAGGGCAATAAAGGGCGGATGCTCGGGCGTGCCCTTGAATTCCACTTCGTCCCAGTGCTCGGCGTGGCCAAGATAGTCGTAGCGTTTGCCAAAGTGATAGGTCCAGAAAAACGGCACGTCCAGATAGTGCTCGTCGCCGCCGAGCATGTTCGCAGCGGCAATGCGCGCCTGTTGCTGGGCCAGGCGCCAGTGCTCGATGCGCTGGGGCTGGCCGTTCAGCGGGAAGGTCGCGATATCACCGACGGCCCATAAGCCATCAGTCACTCGCATGCCCGCGTCGACGGACAGTGACTGGTCCTGTTCCCGTGGCAATGCGGCGAAGGGCTCGGTGGCCGGGCGCACGCCGACGCCGATGATCACCAGGTCCGCGGCAACGCGCTGGCCGTCATCCAGCACCACGGCTTCGACCTTGCCGGCGCCCTCGATCTGCGCCGCTTCACTGTCGGTGCGGTACACCACACCATTGGCCCGGTGTCGGGCCAGAATGGCCTGGCCAACGCTCTCACCCAACTGTGCCGCGAACGGCACCGGATGCCGGGCCAGGACGGTGACGTTGAGCTCGCGCTTGCGCAGGGACGAGGCGACTTCCATGGCGATGAAACTGTCGCCGATGATCACCGCCTGTTGCCCTGGCCGGGCCGTGTCGAGAATCTGCCGGGCGTTGGCGATCGAACGCAGCACGAAGACTTGCGGCAAATCGATGCCGGGCAGCGCTGGCATCTTGGGTACTCCGCCGGTGGCGATGAGCGCGGCGTCGTAGTCCAGGCGCCGGCCATCGGCGAGTTGGATTTGCCGAGTATCGGGGGCCAAATGGGTGACCTCGCCATGGAGCCTTTCGATGCGTTGCCGGGTGAAGTAAGTTTCATCGCGCAGCGGTGCTGTCTCGTTGACTGCCATGTCACCGGCCAACACATACTTGCTCAGCACTGTACGGTCGTAGCCGGCTTCGGCTTCGCGGTCGATCATCAGGATTCGCCCGCCAAAACCCTTCTCGCGCAACGCCGCCGCGCAAGCCGTGCCGGCGGCACCGGCGCCGATGATGACAAACGTGCGCGGGTCATCGGCCGGCGGGACTTTATCGGTTGGCAATGGTTGATCGTCGACCCAGACGTCACCGTCCCGGACCTCGACGTGATAGCGCGCCAGGCTGTCGAGGGCCGGCGGTTCGCACAGGGCGCCGTCTTCAGCTCGGAACGCGGCCTTGTGCCAGGGGCAAATCAGCCGTCCGTGGCACACCGCGCCCTTGGCCAGTGGTGCGCCGGCATGCGGGCATTTGCCTTGGAAGGCGCGCACTTGATCACCGGAGCGCAACAGCAGGATGGACGTGTCGTCGATTTTGACTTCGAGGCCGCGGTCTTCACGAACGTCGGCGAAACGGGCGACTTGATGCAGAGACATGGTCATTCTCCGGCAGGCGTTTCCCTTTGGAGTCCCAGGGCCGGAACGAGTTTCAGCATAATTGTCACTGCAACCTTGGCGAAGCTGCGGCTATAGTTCGCAAGCCGTCCATGGCCAGACACGCACAAGGTGCCCCGGTATGACCCGATTGAACTCTCTCTCCCCTTGGCTGGCGGCCGTCGCCCTGGTGCTGTGCGCACAAGGGGCTGTCCAGGCCGAGGAGCGTTTTACCCTCAGCATTCCCGGTGTGTCGGACGACCGCCTCTTCACGGCGGCAGCAGCCAGTGATGCCAACACCTGTGGTGGCAAGAACATTTCTCCGGCCTTGAGCTGGAACGCCGGCCCGCCCGGCACCCTCAGCTACGCCATCGTCATGTTGGACCCGGACGGCCAAAGGGGCCAAGGTGTCGACCACTGGATCCACTACGGCATCAAGGCCACCACGCGGCAGATTCCGGCGGGCGCCGGCACCAAGCCCTCGTTGGAAGGCATGAGCGGTATCAACAGCAAGAACACCCACGGCTATATCGGTCCTTGCCCGCCTGTCGGCGACAGCGCTCACCACTACCTGATCCAGCTTTTCGCCCTGGACCTGCCGCCGGAAGCCCTGCCCGCCGACCTCACGCGTGCCCAACTGATGGAAAAAATCAAAGGCCACGTCCTGCGCAACAGCAGCGTAGTGCGCCGCTACCACCGCTGACTCGAACAGCACAAAACCCCTGTGGCGAGGGAGCTTGCTCCCGCTGGGCTGCGAAGCAGCCCCCCACAGTGGCGCTGACGCCCTGACACAACATTGGCATCACGCGCCAAAAGCGAGCACTATCGAGCCCTGTTCACTCATGCCGGAGGATGGCGATGACGCAGAAACCCGACGGCATCGCCCGCCTCCTGAACTGCCCCACCAAGGGCGACGAGATGCGCCGGGCCATCGCCCAGAGCCGCAAGGATTTCCTGCCTGCCGACGAGGCCGAAGACGCCGAGCCAGGCCAGCCACCGGTTCAACCGGTGGACCATGATCGCGACGACTGAGCCGTCGCCCTCTCTCAAACTTATTGTTCAAATCTGCCTATGACTGCCACCACTGTTCTACCCGGTGACCGATTCCGCCGATCCGATTACAAGACCCTGGGCCTGGCCGCCTTGGGAGGCGCGCTGGAAATCTACGATTTCATCATCTTCGTCTTCTTCGCCCTGACCCTCAGCCAGTTGTTCTTCCCGCCGGAAATGCCCGATTGGCTGCGCTTGCTGCAAAGCTTCGGGATTTTCGCCACCGGCTACCTGGCCCGGCCCCTGGGCGGCATTCTCATGGCGCACTTCGCCGATCGCCTGGGGCGCAAGCGGGTGTTCAGCCTGAGCATCCTGATGATGGCCTTGCCGTGCCTGCTCATCGGCGTGATGCCGACCTACGCGCAAATCGGTTATTTCGCACCGTTGCTGTTGCTGGCGCTGCGTATCCTGCAGGGTGCGGCGGTGGGCGGCGAGGTGCCCAGCGCCTGGGTATTCGTGGCTGAACATGCGCCGCTGCATCATCGCGGCTATGCCCTGGGTTTCCTCCAGGCCGGCCTGACTTTCGGCTACTTGCTGGGCGCCTTGACCGCAACAGCGCTGGCGCGGATCTACACACCGGCAGAGATTCTCGATTACGCCTGGCGCCTGCCGTTCCTGCTGGGGGGCGTATTCGGCGTGATCGGCGTCTGGCTGCGTCGCTGGCTGAGCGAAACGCCGATCTTCATGGCCCTGCAAGCCAATCGCGAAGGCGCTGCGGAACTGCCGTTGCGCACGGTCTTGCGCGACCACCGCCAGGCTTTGCTGCCCGCCGCCATCCTGACCTGTGTGCTGACCTCTGCCGTGGTGGTGTTTGTGGTCATCACTCCGACCGTGATGCAGAAAAGCTTCGGCATGACCCCCAGCCACACCTTCGCCCTGAGCAGCCTGGGCATCGTCTTCCTGAACATCGGCTGCATCCTGGCCGGTCTCATCGTTGACCGCATCGGTGCCTGGCGCACCGTCATGCTCTACAGCCTGCTGCTGCCTGTGGGCATCGCCGTGCTCTACGCCAGCCTGATCAGCGGCAGCGCCTGGCTGGGCCTGGCCTACGCTGTGGCGGGCCTGGGTTGCGGCGTGGTTGGTGCGGTGCCTTCGGTGATGGTCAGCCTGTTCCCGCCGAAGATCCGCGTGTCCGGCATCTCGCTCACCTACAACATCGCTTATGCGCTATGGGCCAGCATGACCCCGTTGATGCTGATTGCGCTGGTGCCGTGGAGCCCGTGGGTGTGCGTAGCCTATTGCGGTGTGATGGGCGTGGTGGGCGTGGCTGCGGCGGCGTATTTTCCCGGGCGGCATGGGAAGGCTGCGCAGCCGTCATTGGCCTGTGAATCCTGATCCGGCTGTTCAAAGCCGCTCGCGCAAAAAATCCACAAAGGCCCGAGTCCGTGCCGAGCGACGTCGGTCTTGACTGAACACGGCGCTGATGGGCAGCGCCAGCGGCTGGTAATCGGCAAGCACGGTGCAGACGGTTGCCTGGCGAATATCGGCCGCGAACAACCACTGCGGTGACAGCGAAACACCCAGGCCCGACAGCACCATTTCCCGGATCGCCTCGCTGCTGTTGCAGGTGACGTTGCCCTTGATCGTTACGCTGTGCTGTCGGCCATCCTGGTCGAACCGCCAGACGTCGTAATGCTCCAGCAGCGTGAAGGCCAAACAGTTATGGCGGGCCAGGTCAGCCGGTGCGAGAGGCGTGCCATGCTGTTGCAGATAGGCGGGGGAGGCGTACACCCGGCGCGGGCTGTCGCCGAGAGAAATCGCCACCAGCCCTTCGCTGTTCACCACGCCGATGCGAATGGCCAGGTCGATGTTTTCCTTCAACACATCCTCGTTCTGATCGCTTAGCCTCAAGTCGATCCGAAGCTGTGGGTGACGTGCGAGGAATTCGCCCACCAACGGCGCAATACACAACCGGCCGAAACTGACGGGCGCCGCCACGCGCAGGAGGCCGGCGATCTGTTCTTGCCCACTGGCGAAACTGAGGCGTGCCGTGTCCAGGCTGGCGAGTATGTCCTTGCTTTCGGCGTAGAAGCGCTGGCCCTGGTCGGTCAACGCGAGGTGGCGGGTGCTACGGGCAAACAGCGCCCCGCCAAGGTGTTGCTCCAAGGCGCGGATCTGCTTGCTCACCGCCGGTTGGCCCAGGTTCAGTTCCCTGGCGACGGCCGAAAACGAGCCGCGCTCCACCACCCGCACGAACACCTGCATTGCGTCGAACAGATCCATCAGGATTTGGCCTCTGCCTGGAATAAATCCTATCCATTGTTGCTCACTTATCGGAATGCGTCTTCGCTCGCATGATGAACCTACCACTCATTGGAGGTTTACCGTCATGAACAACACCATGTCCGCCGCCGTTGCCGAAACCGCTCAGGCTGCGCTGATTGTCCGTTCCATCTCCCGACCCATTCCCGGTAAAGGCCAGGTATTGATCAAGGTACATGCCGCCGGAATCAACCCGCTGGACACCAAGATCGCGGCGGGAGGCGGGGCCCACGCGCGCCAGCCGCTGCCTGCCGTATTGGGGATCGACCTGGCCGGGACGGTGGTTGAACGGGGAGAGGGCGTGAATGACTTTGCGCCTGGCGACGAGGTGTTCGGCATGGCCGGCGGGATCGGCGGGGCCCAAGGCGCGCTGGCCGAATACATCGCGGTCGATGCCCGCTTGATTGCGCCCAAGCCCCGCTCACTGAGCATGCGCGAAGCGGCCGCCTTGCCGCTGGCATTCATCACGGCCTGGGAAGGCTTGGTCGATCGCGCCAACGTTCGGGCCGGGCAACAGGTGTTGATACATGGTGGGGCGGGTGGCGTCGGTCAAATGGCCGTGCAAATCGCCAAGGCCCGGGGCGCCGAGGTCTACGCCACGGGCTCGGCCGACAGCCAGGGTTTCATCCGCGAACTGGGCGCGTCAGCCATCGATTACCGGACCCAGGACACCGACAGCTACGTGCGCCAGTACACCGATGGCGAAGGCTTCGACATCGTCTACGACACCGTTGGCGGCCCGACCCTGGATGCGTCTTTCAACGCGGTAAAGACCTACACCGGCCATGTGCTCAGTTGCCTCGGCTGGGGCCAGCACAGCCTCGCGCCGTTGTCGTTCCGAGGGGCGAGCTATTCCGGGGTGTTTACGTTGATGCCGCTGCTGACGGGCAAGGGGCGCGAGCATCATGGTCAGATCTTGCGGGAGGCCGCCGCTCTGGTTGAGTCAGGGCAATTGCGGATCAAGCTGGATCAGCGCCGGTTTGGCCTGGAGCAAGTCAATGAGGCCTTTGCCCAGGTAGCCGAGGGGCGTGGGGCGGGGAAAACGGTAGTGGACATTGGGATCGAGTGAGACGGGGCCGCACTCCGTCAGGGCCAAACAACTTGAGCGCTCATTCAAACCCCGTAGAATGCGGCCGCCACTATGCCGCTACCTCTCAAGGACGAATTCAAACATGCGAGTTTTTACCCTGTTGCTGGCCCTCTGCCTTATGGCAGGTTGCGCTTCGAAGCCCGATTACTACATTTCCCCTGCGCCGGTGGCGATCCCCGAGACCGCCACCTATTGGATCGACACGTTCAACGTTGAAGTCGTCGGCAAAAACGAACGCTTCCTGCCCGACGAAAAAGTCCGTGACCAGTTGCACACCGACCTGATCGTCCGCCTGCTCGACGGCAATCGCTATGCCTCCAGCAAGGAAACCGCTGACTATCTGCTGGACGTCAACGCTGTCTATGCGCGCCGTATTCAAGACACTCAAGGTGGTCTCATGAACAAAATCGTCGCCGACGGTACGTATCTGGCCAGTGTCGATTTCAATTATCAGGTCAAGGTGAAGAAGGCCGGTGCCGAAGTGCTGCACTTTGCCCAGGCCCGCCAGGGGCTGATGCCAGGTGGGGCGATCGGGCAACTTGAGGCCATGAGAGGCATCGCGGGCGCCCTGACGAACAGAGGCAACTCCGATGTCGAAGACTATTACACCGGCCATTTGAGCGGATTCATCGCCGATGATCTGCGGGGCATTCCGTCCCGCTAACAATGCCTGCTGCAACGGGCTGGCGCTTGGTCCGATCGCGGTAACGGCCTGGCCACTTTGGGGGTGCCCAGCCCGGTTTTTTCAGCGCGCTAAAAAAAGTTTTTGGTCGTTAACCCGAACCTCGTGTGCCTTGCGTCTGAGCTTGTGTACGAATCATTCATTCACGAGGTTCAGCCCATGTTCCGTCCACTTCCCTTTATGCGTCCTGCTGCCCAAGGCTTCGCCGTGACTTTGCTGGTGGCGTTGGCCGGTTGTGGGGTGTCTTCCCGTGAGGCTGCCAAGCCGTCCGAACCGGTAGCCGTGGCGCCCAGCGTTGTACCGCAAGGCGAGATCGTCGAAATGCACCCCTCGGCGGTCAAGCGCATGGCCATGACGCCGACATTGATGCCCGCCCCAAGGGTGGCGAACGATGCCATCGCCGCGGGTTACCGCGCCGAGCCGCGTGAACAGTACGAAAAACTGCCGGACAATCCCATCCACAGCGTGGCCGAAACGCCGGTCTCGACCTTCAGCGTGGATGTCGACACCGGCAGCTACGCCAATGTGCGACGTTTGCTCAACCAAGGCAGCCTGCCACCCGAAGGTGCTGTGCGGCTGGAGGAAATGGTCAATTATTTTCCGTATAGCTACGCCCTGCCCACCGACGGTTCACCCTTCGGCGTGACCACCGAGGTGGCCCCATCGCCGTGGAATCCCCACAGCCGCTTGCTGCGCATCGGCATCAAGGCCAGCGACCGCGCCGTAGCGGATCTGGCGCCGGCCAACCTGGTCTTCCTGGTGGATGTTTCCGGCTCCATGGACCGTCGCGAAGGCCTGCCGCTGGTCAAGAGCACGCTGAAACTGCTGGTGGACCAATTGCGCGATCAGGATCGGGTGTCCCTGGTGGTCTATGCCGGCGAATCCCGGGTGGTGCTCAAGCCCACCTCGGGGCGCGACAAGGTGACAATCCGCAACGCCATCGATCAACTCGACGCCGGTGGTTCCACCGCGGGCGCCTCGGGTATCGAACTGGCCTATCAGATGGCTCGCGAGAGTTTTATCGACAAGGGCATCAACCGCATCCTGCTGGCCACCGATGGTGACTTCAACGTCGGCATCAGTGATTTCGACAGCCTCAAGCAGATGGCGGTGGACCAGCGTAAAAGCGGCGTATCCCTGACGACGTTGGGCTTCGGTGTGGATAACTACAACGAGCATCTGATGGAGCAGTTGGCTGACGCTGGTGACGGTAACTACGCCTACATCGACAACCTGCTCGAAGCGCGCAAAGTCTTGGTCGACCAGCTCAGCTCTACCCTGGCGGTGGTGGCGCGGGATGTGAAGTTGCAGGTGGAGTTCAACCCTGCCCAGGTCAGTGAGTATCGCCTGCTCGGTTATGAGAACCGCGCGTTGAAGCGTGAGGATTTCAACAACGACAAGGTCGATGCGGGCGAGATCGGTGCCGGGCATACGGTGACGGCCTTGTATGAAATTGTCCCGAAGGGCCAGCCGGGCTGGTTGGAGCCGCTGCGCTATGCCAGTACATCCCAGCCGGAGGGTAAGTCAGGCGAATTGGCGATGTTGCGCGTACGCTACAAACCCGTTGAGGGCGGTAGCAGTCGATTGATCGAGCATCCGATTGCGGGCGTGCAGGACGAACACAAGGCCAGCGATGACCTGCGTTTCTCTGCCGCCGTGGCGGCCTTCGCCCAGCAGCTCAAGGGTGATGGGCGTTACACTGGGACGATGAGCTTGAAGGACACCGCACAATTGGCGCGCTCGGCCCGTGGTGATGACCCGTTTGGGCTGCGTGCCGAGTTTGTGCAGTTGGTGGAGCTTGCCCAGAGCCTCGAGCCTGCGGCCAAGCGCTGATCCCGAGCGCAACGGGGATCAAAAATGTGGGAGCGAGCTCCCTCCCACAGGGTCTCCTTGTTGTCTGCCAGGACTGTGTTGAAATGACCGGAAAGGAGTTCGTCACCGACATGCCCGCTGCGCTTGATTCTCCCAGCGACGAATCGCTGCTGGCCCGCTACCGCAACGGCGACGGGGCTTCTTTCGAAGTCCTGTACGCCCGCCATCGGCAAGGGCTCTACCGTTTCCTCGTGTCCTTGAGCAACAAGGCCGAACTGGCCGAGGAAGTCTTCCAGGACACCTGGCTCAGCCTGATTCGCAGCACCACCCAGCCACAAGGCCGGGCGAGCTTTCGCACCTGGCTGTTCCAGATTGCCCGCAACCGCTTGATCGATCACTGGCGCAAGCATGGCGTCCACAACCCGTTGCACGACAGTTACGACGAGCAGCTTCACGTCCAGCCCGACGACACCAGCAGCCCCGAGCGGCAGTTGAGCCTGAGTCGCGACCAGGCGCGTCTCGATGCTGCGTTGCAGGCCTTGCCCGAGGATCAGCGGGAAGTTTTCCTGCTGCGCCTGCACGGCGACCTGGAACTGCCGCAGATTGCCGCTTTGACCGGCGTCCCACTGGAAACGGTCAAGAGCCGCTTGCGTTACGCCCAGCAGAAATTGCAGCGACTGCTGGCCGAGGAGGTACCCGCATGATCGACCCCAAACACACCCCGGATCCCGACGACGAAATGCTGGTCGAGCATTTCCGCCAACATGCCAGCGGCGAGCCGCCGGCCTCCCTGGACGCCTTCATCCTGGCCGCCGCCCGCCGTGAAGCCCCGACGCCCACGCCAAGCCTGTGGCAGCGCTGGCTACAGGCCTGCCAACGGCCGCGCTGGCAAATGGCATTCGCCACGGTCGCCGGTGTGGCGCTGATGATCGGCCTGGTGCTGCGTTCGCCCGTGCCCCACGACGAGCTGGCCTCACCTGCCTCGATGGAGTTTTCCGCCGATCGGCAGGAACCCGTCGTTGTCGCCGCACCGCCGCCGGCCATGCCTGCTCCCGCACCGATCACCCGCATGGGGCCCCAGGGCGAACTGGCCCGGGCGCCGGCAAGCCCTGTGCAAGCCTTGGCGGAAAAGTCAGCGGCGAAAATGAGCAAATCCGCGCCCGCTGCACTGCCATCGCTGGAGCAGGGCCTGATGGAAATCCTGCGTTTGCGCGAGGCGGGTGAGAGCAAGGCTGCTGATGAAAAGCTGCTGGCGTTGCATAAGCGCTTTCCCGAGGAGGACTTGCCGGCGCGGTTGGAGGTGTTGCGCAAGCGTTGAGCGAAACCAACGCGTAAAAAAACTCCCGGTCATAAAGGCGGGTATTGGAGCGTCACTGATTCCAAAAGTTGAAGGGGTACTTGCCAGGCGGACGACACTCGGGAGTCGCGTTACAAATGCAGGCATAGCAGGATCACTTGAGCGGAACTATGCTCGCCAGCATGAAAAAGCTGATGCTCGAACTCGACGGAACCGACCCAAGCAAGCTCTCTATGGCTCGCTTGACGGATTATCTGTGCGAGCTCGCAGAGCTTTTCGGCTCGCAAGATAATGTTCATTTCGACTCTGTCACCGAAGGTTGTGTTTGCCTGAATACTTGGGTGGAAGACGACAAGTACCCCCACGTCCTGAACAGGGTGCGTAAGGCCGCTCAGGGAGTTGGGCCCAAGCGTGCAAGAAAGGCGTACCTGCAACTCTCTGCATTGATGGAGCAAGATCGAGTGGATGGTGTCTTGCAAGCTGCAGATGCGAACATCCTTCAATTCCCCAAAGCAAAGACCGCTCCCCCTCCCATGGTCGTCATCAAGCAAGGTAGCGTTCAAGGGCGCCTGTATGTCGTTGGTGGAAAGGACGAGACGGTTCCTGTTCGGCTTGAGGGCGCTGGTGGCGAAACTCTTCTTTGTGAAGCCGATACGGTATTGGTTGAACAACTGGGCAAGCTCTTGTTCAAGTATGTTCGCGTTCATGGAAAGGGTGAGTGGGAAAGTCGACCGCATGGCGGCTGGCGGTTGAGAAAAATGTTCATTCAATCCTACGAGAGACTTGAAAAAACCTCTTTGCGCAGTGCGGTTACCCAGCTCAAGGAACTGGGTGGTATCACCTGGAGCGAGATGGATGATCCCCATGGAACGATTCAGAACCTAAGGGGATGAGGTGCGCATAGTTCTCGATACCAACGTTCTCGTCCAAGCCTTGGGAAATGCAAAGGACGGTATCGTTTGATCGGAATTTTCACCAGAGCCATCTGGATGTCATAAACGGCTTTTCGTGTTTTGAAATCATATCGTTCGATCAGATCGCTGCGGTCGAATGTGCTCGTATGGTCGATGACAATGAGCTGAAGGTGCTTGACCCGGCAGCAACGAAAGCCAAGTTACGTTTTGATCGCCAGATAATTGCTACTGCTCTCGCAACCAACGCTGATGAAGTCTGGACTCATGATGTGGGTCTTTACTCCAAAGCTCAGAAATGCGGACTTGTGGTGAAGTCCTTAGGAGATATTGAGCCGGCTCCTGAGCAACTCGAGGCCGATCTCGACCACTGAGTGCTGCCCGAGTCGGTTGGTGATGGAAACCAGGCCTCTTTAGTTATTTGCAACACGGCCCCTGTCGGTTGATGCGCTGCGGCGCTGATACCGCTCAGGGGTTTTTTAATGCCTGAATTGCTTACTTGCAGGCTCCTATGGGGTCGACGCTCCATAAAAAAAGCCCCAATCCGTTAGGACTGGGGCTTTTGATTTTCCATGTATGGTGCACCAGGCGGGATTCGAACCCACGACCCCTGCCTTCGGAGGGCAGTACTCTATCCAGCTGAGCTACTGGTGCGACGCGGGCGCCATGATACTCATATGCGTGGCAGGCGTCCATGCTACTGAATCGCCTGCGTTTTCGGGCGGCTCGACGGCTCTTGGCTACGCTGATCAGAAAAAGCGGGCAAATTCGGCTTTTTCGTTCTTTTTTTCGAACAGCCTATTGTCCTTCACCCCTATCGGCCCTAGGATTCGTTTGAGATTTCAAACGCTCTTGTCTGGGTGCTGAACCGCACGTCTGTGCTTTTGTGCGTTATTTCTGTGCTTCAGCCCGGTGAATGATTTCCCTGACGGCAGCCCCCGAGGCGCCTTTCTACAAATCTAATTCGCTCCGCGCGTGCGCGGTGCTGTTAAGGAAAGCCGACATGCAGCTTAAAGACACCCAGTTGTTCCGCCAGCAAGCCTTCATCAATGGCGCTTGGGTCGATGCGGACAATGGTCAGACAATCAAGGTCACCAACCCGGCGACGGGCGAAGTGTTGGGCACCGTGCCGAAGATGGGCGCCGCCGAAACCCGTCGGGCGATTGAAGCCGCCGACAAGGCGCTGCCGGCCTGGCGTGCGCTGACGGCCAAGGAGCGCGCCAACAAGCTGCGCCGCTGGTACGAATTGCTGATCGAAAACCAGGACGACCTCGGTCGCCTGATGACGTTGGAACAAGGCAAGCCGCTGGCCGAAGCCAAGGGCGAAATCGTCTACGCCGCCTCGTTCATCGAATGGTTCGCCGAAGAAGCCAAGCGCATCTACGGTGACGTGATTCCCGGCCACCAGCCCGACAAGCGCCTGATCGTGATCAAGCAGCCGATCGGCGTGACCGCGGCCATTACCCCGTGGAACTTCCCGGCCGCGATGATCACCCGCAAGGCCGGCCCGGCCCTGGCTGCCGGTTGCACCATGGTCATCAAGCCGGCTTCGCAAACCCCGTTCTCGGCCCTGGCCCTGGTGGAACTGGCGCACCGTGCTGGCATCCCGCAAGGCGTGTTGAGCGTCGTTACCGGCAGCGCCGGCGACATCGGTGGCGAGCTGACCAGCAACCCGATCGTGCGTAAGCTGTCTTTCACCGGCTCGACCGAGATCGGTCGCCAGTTGATGGCCGAATGTGCCAAGGACATCAAGAAAGTCTCCCTGGAACTGGGCGGCAACGCGCCGTTCATCGTGTTCGACGACGCGGACCTGGATAAGGCCGTCGAAGGCGCGATCATTTCCAAATACCGCAACAACGGCCAGACCTGCGTCTGCGCCAACCGCCTGTACATCCAGGATTCGGTGTACGACGCGTTTGCCGAAAAACTGAAAGTGGCGGTCGCCAAGCTCAAGATCGGCAACGGTCTGGACGATGGCACCACCACAGGTCCCTTGATCGACGGCAAAGCGGTTGCCAAGGTGCAAGAGCACATTGCCGATGCCGTCAGCAAAGGCGCGACCGTGCTGTCGGGCGGCAAGGCGATGGAAGGCAACTTCTTCGAGCCGACCATCCTGACCAACGTACCGAACAACGCCGCCGTGGCGAAGGAAGAAACCTTCGGCCCACTGGCACCGCTGTTCCGCTTCAAAGACGAAGCCGAAGTGATCGCGATGTCCAACGACACCGAGTTCGGCCTGGCCTCGTACTTCTATGCCCGCGACCTGGGCCGTGTGTTCCGTGTGGCCGAAGCCCTGGAATACGGCATGGTCGGCGTCAACACCGGGTTGATTTCCAACGAAGTCGCGCCATTCGGCGGCATCAAGGCTTCGGGCCTGGGCCGTGAAGGCTCCAAGTACGGCATCGAGGATTACCTGGAAATCAAATACCTCTGCCTGGGTATCTGATCTGCTTCAAGCGCAAAGGGCACGAGAGCGCTGTCCCTTTGCGCGTTTCACCCGTTCTGTTTCTTGTGGCCGGAACGCTGCGGCAGTCGATCATCGCATGCTGTCGCAGTTGCCTCCCCGCCATGTATTCCTTGAACGACGCCGCCCTGAGCTGCGAATGAGGACATTTTTATGAGCAAGACCAACGCAGACCTGATGGCCCGCCGTACCGCCGCTGTTCCACGCGGTGTTGGCCAGATTCACCCGATCTTTGCCGAATCGGCGAAGAACGCCACGGTAACCGACGTTGAAGGTCGTGAGTTCATCGACTTCGCTGGCGGTATCGCCGTGCTGAACACCGGCCACGTGCACCCGAAAATCATCGCCGCCGTGACCGCACAGTTGAACAAGCTGACCCACACCTGCTTCCAGGTCCTGGCCTACGAGCCGTATGTGGAACTGTGCGAAAAAATCAACGCCAAGGTGCCGGGTGATTTCGCCAAGAAAACCCTGCTGGTGACCACCGGTTCGGAAGCGGTGGAAAACGCCGTGAAAATCGCCCGCGCCGCCACGGGCCGTGCCGGTGTGATCGCCTTCACCGGCGCTTACCACGGTCGCACCATGATGACCCTGGGCCTGACCGGTAAAGTCGTGCCGTACTCGGCCGGCATGGGCTTGATGCCAGGCGGCATCTTCCGTGCGCTGTACCCGAACGAACTGCACGGCGTGAGCATCGACGACTCCATCGCCAGCATCGAGCGTATCTTCAAGAACGACGCCGAGCCGCGTGACATCGCGGCAATCATCATCGAGCCGGTACAGGGCGAAGGTGGTTTCTACGTAGCGCCCAAGGAATTCATGAAGCGCCTGCGCGCTTTGTGCGACCAGCACGGCATTCTGCTGATCGCTGACGAAGTGCAGACCGGTGCCGGCCGTACCGGCACTTTCTTCGCCATGGAGCAGATGGGCGTTGCCGCCGACCTGACCACCTTTGCCAAGTCCATCGCTGGCGGCTTCCCGTTGGCCGGTGTCTGCGGCAAGGCTGAATACATGGATGCCATCGCGCCGGGTGGCCTGGGCGGTACCTACGCCGGTAGCCCGATCGCCTGTGCGGCGGCGCTGGCGGTGATGGAAGTGTTCGAAGAAGAACACCTGCTGGACCGCTGCAAGGCTGTGGGCGAGCGTCTGGTGACCGGCCTCAAGGCGATCCAGAAGAAGTACCCGGTCATCGGTGAAGTGCGTGCCCTGGGCGCGATGATCGCCGTGGAGCTGTTCGAAAACGGCGACTCCCACAAGCCGAACGCCGCAGCGGTAGCCCAAGTCGTGGCCAAGGCGCGCGACAAGGGGCTGATCCTGCTGTCCTGCGGCACCTACGGCAACGTACTGCGGGTGCTGGTGCCGCTGACCGCGCCGGACGAGCAAATGGACAAAGGCCTGGCGATCATCGAAGAGTGCTTCTCCGAACTCTGAGTGACGGTTGTGCGCTGATCCACAAAAACCCGCCTTCTGGCGGGTTTTTTCATGTCCGCGAAGTTGCCTGGTGGATTTTGAGCTGTCTGGAACGACCACCAACGTCTAAGGTGCAAGTATGGCAAGGGAGCATGCTGCATGACTGCTGTGGATTTACCCGCTGTACCCCGTGTGTTGATCGCCGAGGCCGATCCGGCGTCCCGCGAGCTGCTTGAGCAGGTGTTGTCGGGTGTGCGCTGCGATGCTCGGGTGGACACTTGTGGCGACGGCAAAGAGGCTTTGGATTTGCTGGCGAAGCATCCCTACGACCTGGTGATTGCCGATTGGGAGCTGCCGGGGGTTGATGGCCTGGCGATTCTGCGTGGCCTTCGCCAGCAGCATCGCACGCCGCCGTTGCCGTTCATCCTGATGAGCCGGCGCAACGACAGCGCCAGCGTGCGCGAGGTCTTGCCGCTGGCGCCGATCGCGTATCTGACCAAGCCCTTGAACCGGGAAAACCTGACCCAGCGTTTGCAGGGGTTGCTAGTGGGTGGCGGTGAAGAAACCTCCAACGATGCGCCGGTTCCGGGGCCGGCGTTGACCTTGCTCTCCTTCCTGGAACGTCGGCGTGACCTGTCCGAGGGCGCGCCCTTGATGACCGATGTGCAAGTGGCGGTCAAGCGCAGCCTCAACCCCGGCGGCCTGGACCTGAAACTGCTCGAAGAAGAGATCCGCACCGACCCGCAGATCACCGCGGTGCTGATCGCGGCGGCCAACAGCGCTGCCCAGCATCAGGGCGGTGGCCCGGTGCAGACCGTGGCCCAGGCGCTGCACCAGCTTGGTTCCGGACCAAGCATGAACCTGATCCTCGCCCTGACCCTCAAACGCTGCGCCCGGCTCAGCGTCCCATGCCTGGCGGACTATGCCGAGCGTTACTGGGAGCTGTCGCTGCACACGGCCGAATACGCCCGGACGATGGCACGCTTGCTGGACCTGGAGCAGGAGCGCTGCTATTGCGCCGGGTTGTTGCATCGCCTGGGCGACCTGGCGTTGCTGCGCTGCCTGGAAGAGTGGAAACAGGCCGGTGGCGAGCTGGACGAGCCGGAGGAAGTCGGCGACTCGCTGGACAGGTTCGGCGCCAGTTTCGGCTCGGCGTTACGTGCCCGCTGGCGTCTGCCGTTGGAACTACGGGAGTTGATCGCGGCGGTCTATAGCTTGGGGGGCGGGGTATATTCCCGTGAGGCCTTGGTGATGAACATGGCGGCACAGATGGCGCACCTGCCCGCGCATGAGGGCCTCGAAGAACTGGCCCGTAGCCGAACGGCGCGGTTGCTGAAGATCGGCTTGCCGGAGTTGATGCGGTTGCGCCGTAAGTAAGACCACCGCCTAACCCCTGTGGGAGCGGGCTTTGTGGGAGCAAAGCTTGCTCGCGATGCAGGCAACTCGGGTTCAAGTGGACACCGAGGCGCTGCTATCGCGGGCAAGCCTTGCTCCCACAGTTGATCAGTGGCGGGACAACTCACTCAAGCAGCGATGATACGGTTCTTTCCCTTGCGCTTGGCTTCGTACATGGCCGCGTCGGCGCGGGCGAACAGGCTGTCGAGGGACTGGTCTTCGGGGGTAATGGTGGTCAGGCCCTGGCTCACGGTAATGCCGAAGTTCTGTTCACCGCAGCGGAACATCAGGCGCTGGATTTCCCGTTGCAACCGCTCGGCTACTTGCAGCGCCATGTCCGGGGGGCAGCCGGGGAACACCGCGGCGAACTCTTCGCCGCCGATCCGCCCGAACAGGTCACCGCGCCGGAGCACGGACCGCCCGCTTTCGGCGATTCTCTGCAACACGGTATCGCCTTCCTGATGGCCGTAGGTGTCGTTGATCACCTTGAAGTCATCGATGTCCAGCAACAGGAACGCCATGGGCATGCCTTGTAGCCGTGCCTGCTCGAACTCGCGGTGGGCACATTCGAAGAAATGCCGGCGATTGCTGCTTTGGGTCAGCACGTCGGTGGTCGCCAGGCGCTGCAGTTCGCTTTCCAGCAGCTTCTTTTCGGTGATGTCTTCGGCAATGCCCACCACAATCACCGGTTGCCCTGGCTCGGCCTTGCGGTTGATAAAGCATTTGTCGCTCAGCCAGCGGATCTGGCCGTTGCCGGCGATGATGCGGTATTCACGGTCTTCGACGGCGCCTTTGACCAATACCTCGGCCAGGCTGCGCTCGGCGTACTCCAGGTCGTCGGGGTAGATTGCGTCGCGCCATTCGTTGAAGTCAGCCAGGACCAGGCCGGCGGGGCGGCCGAAGATCCGCTCGTAGGCGGGGCTGACATACAGCACCTGCCGGGTTTCCCAGTTGAACGCCCACAGCACGGCATTGACGCTGACCAGCAACGAGCTGAACAGCTGCTCACGCTCGCTCAGGCGCGCCACTTCACCCTGGGCATGCATCAGCGCCATGAGCGTCTGGGCTGCCTCGGGCCATTGAGGTAGGGAGTAATCCTGTAGGTTCTTGTCGACCATCGGCACAAATCTCAAAGAGCATGCACTGCTGTTGGTTCGCACGCGCTTTCTCCAAAACCCGCCTGGATGGCGAAGTGCTCCTTGAGATAGGGGATTTGGGGCGAAGTTCCTTTTCAGGCGACGAAGGGCGGGGGATTTAGCGAGTCAGATGCCAAGTGTTGAACCTGTGGCGAGGGAGCTTGCTCCCTCGCCACAGTGGTTTTGTCAGGCCGTGGCAGGCCGTAGCGAGTAGGTCTTGAGCTGGTCGGCGAAGTCCCGCAGGGACTGGATGCCGCTGGCCTCGGCCTCGTGGACCCATTCCTTGATGGCGGCGAGCATGTCGTGGCCGTTGCTGCTGGTCTTGACCCAGATCTGCTGTAGGGCCAGGCGTTTCTCGTAGATCACCTTCAGCGCCTGGCTGTGTTCGAGCATGTTCTGGATGCGCACGTGGTGACGGTCGTCCAGCAGGCTGGTTTCCCGCGACAGCAGGCGTTTGGCCCGGTGGAACTGGTGACGCACCGAGTGATCGACCTTTTCCAGTTCCTGCTTGACCAGCGGCGCGATGACCAGCCGGCGGTACTGCGCCATGATCTGGAAACGGTTGTTGAGGATCGCCATGGCCGTGTCCATGTCCAGGTGGCCCTTGCCTTCGACCCGGTGGGCGATCGGCGCAACCCGCTGGACCTTGGCCAGGCGCAGGAAACTGAACACCCGGATCCAGGCCCAGCCCAGGTCGAACTCCCATTTGCGTACCGACAGCTTGGCCGAGTTGGGGTAGGTATGGTGGTTGTTGTGCAGCTCTTCGCCGCCGATCAGGATGCCCCAGGGCACCAGGTTGGTCGCCGCGTCGCGGCATTCGAAGTTGCGGTAGCCCACGGCATGGCCCAGGCCATTGACCACGCCGGCGGCCCACACGGGAATCCACATCATCTGGATGGCCCAGATGGTGATGCCGATGGTGCCGAACAACAGCAGGTCGATGATGCCCATGATCGCCACGCCCAGCAGCGGGAAGCGGCTGTAGAGGTTGCGCTCGATCCAGTCGTCGGGGCAGTTCTTGCCGTAGATGCGCAGGGTTTCCGGGTTTTCCGCCTCGGCCCGATACAGCTCGGCGCCTTTGCGCAGCACGGTGGACAAGCCTTTTATGACCGGGCTGTGCGGGTCGTCGACGGTTTCGCATTTGGCGTGGTGCTTGCGGTGGATGGCGGTCCACTCGCGGGTGTTCTGCGCCGTGGTCAGCCACAGCCAGAAACGGAAGAAGTGTTTGAGGCCGGCGTTGAGCTCCAGGGAGCGGTGCGCCGAATAACGGTGCAGGTAGACCGTGACGGCAATGATCGTGACGTGGGTCATCAGCAGGGTGACTGCCACCAGTGACCAGGCCGACAAGCCAAGAAAACCTTCGTACCACATAGGCTGTAGGGCCCTCGATAAAAATAGAAACAGCCGTTGCATTATCACCGGCCGTACAGATAAAACCAGTCGGCCTTTCAGATAAGAGTGGCTGAATGTTTCTTCCTCTATAATCCCCACCTCTCTGTAGGGACATGGATGGCCGAATGCCTGCCCATCAACGCAGTGCCATGCGCGTAGCGCTGCTTTACCTTGTGTTGTCAGTCGTCTGGCTGCAACTGATTGGTTATTTATTGAGCAGTTTCTTCGATCAATTCGCTGACAGGCAACGCTGGCTGCTGATCAACGGCTATGCCTGGGTCCTGCTCAGCGCCGGGTTGATCTTCCTGGCGCGGGCGCGGATCTCGCGATTTTTCGCCAAGGGCGAGCACGGTGTTGATCGAGAGCGCCTGCGCCAGGCTGCCGCCGTCTTCGATTGCACCCGCGAAGGGGTGTTGGTGACTGACCGCAACGGCCTGATCGTGCACGTGAACCGGGCCTTCATGGCGATCACCGGTTATGTGCGGGATGAAGTGTTGGGCCAGCGCCCCTCCCTGTTCAAGTCCGGTCGCCATGGGCCGGAATTCTATCGCGACATGTTTACCTCCCTGGACAGCCTGGGGGAGTGGAGCGGCGAGATCTGGAATCGGCGTAAAAGCGGTGAGATCTACCCGCAATGGCAGACGATCCGCGTCATTCGAGACGACAGCGGCGAGGTCAGCCATTATGTCGCGGTGTTTTCCGACATCAGCGCCATCAAGGATTCCGAGCACGAACTGGCCTACCTGGCCCATCACGACCCTCTGACAGGCTTGCCCAACCGCCTGCTGTTTTCCGATCGTACCGAGCAGGCCCTGGCGTCGGCGCAGTTGCACAAGCGTGGCTGTGCCCTGTTGCTGCTGGACCTGGATCACTTCAAGAACATCAATGACAGCCTGGGTCACAACGTGGGCGATGAATTGCTAAAAGGCGTGGCCGAGCGGTTCTGCGGGCTTTTTGCGCCGGGCGTGACCCTGGCCCGGCTGGGGGGCGACGAATTTGCGGTGCTGGTGGAAAACTGCTCGCAGCCAGGCCAGGCAGCGGCGCTGGCCCGGCGCATCCTGGACGCCTTGAAAGAGCCCCTGCGGTTTGATGACCACGCATTGTTCATCAATGCCAGCATCGGCATCAGCCTGTTTCCCGGCGATGCCCTGAGCGCCGGGCAGCTGCTGCGCAATGCCGATTCGGCGTTGTTCAAGGCCAAGAGCGCCGGGCGCGACGGCTACGCCTTGTACACCGAAGAACTTACCGCCCACGCCCAGCAGCGGGTCGAGATTGCCTTCGAACTGCGGCGCGCGCTGCAGCAACAGGAGTTGCGCGTTCACTACCAGCCGGTCCACGACCTGGCGACCAGTTGTCTGATCGGTGTCGAGGCGCTGGTGCGATGGGAGCATCCCACGCGTGGATTGGTGTCGCCGGCCGAGTTCATTCCCATCGCTGAACGTACCGGCCTGATTGCCCAGGTCGATGCCTGGGTCATGGACCAGGCCTGCCGGCAGATGTGCCAGTGGCAGCAGGCCGGCGTGGCGCTGTCGTTTGTCGCTGTCAACGTATCGAGTCGGTTGTTTGCCCGTCGTGAGTTGTATGACCAGGTCGCCCAGGTCTTGCATGACACGGGCCTGGATCCGGGTTGCCTGGAACTGGAAGTGACGGAAAGCGCGGTCATGGAAGACCCGGAGGTGGCGCTGGAGCAGATGCATCGCCTGCGGGAGTTGGGCGTGCGCCTGGCCATCGACGATTTTGGCACGGGCTATTCGTCGCTGCTGCGGCTCAAGCGTTTGCCGGTGCAGAAGCTCAAGATCGATCAGGGTTTTGTCGCGGGGTTGCCTTGGGATGAGGACGATGCCGCGATCGTCCGGGTGATCATTGCCCTGGCCCATAGCATGGGGATGCAGGTGCACGCCGAGGGCATCGAGCAGCGTGAGCAGGCGGTGTTTTTGCTTGGACAGGCGTGTGAGTTGGGGCAGGGTTACTGGTTTGGTCGGCCCGTGGCGGCGGCGCTGTTGGATTGGGGGCGGGCGCCGGTTATTGCTTGATCGTCAGGGGGATTGATGGCGGCCAGACAGCTGGCCAGGATTTTGTGATCGGGTACATATCCATTTCTGCGGTAACGGCGGCTTATGGTTCCGCTTTTACAGCGGGTCACTTTCGAAAAGCGCGAAAGTAACCAAAGCGCTCATGCCCCACCACTCGGCACCTCGCTTAGGCTCGGTGTGCCCTCACTCCGGCATTGCTCCGTGGGCCCGCCGCGAAGGGCCATCCATGGCCCAGCGCGGCTATCCCGGCATCCATGCCGGGATGCCCACTCCACAATGCCTGCGTTCGGCCAGCGTGGTTAACGGGGCGCCCGAGATCAACGTCCACCACGAGGCGGCCTAGTAGCCGACCTGGTTCTCCCGGTCGTACACCCTTCAGATCTGTTTGAGCAGGACCTGTGGGAGCAAAGCTTGCTCGCGAGGCGGCCTGACAGCCGACCTGGTTCTCCGGTTCTACCCCAATCCAACTGTGGGAGCGAGCCTGCTCGCGAAGGCGTCGGTTCAGCTTGCATCATTGTTGCCTGACACTCCGCTATCGCGAGCAAGCTCGCTCCCACAGTTGTTTTGGGTTGACTGTGGTATCCGCGACAACCCAATTTCCCCTGTGGGAGCGAGCTTGCTCGCGATGGCGTCGGCTCAGCTTGCCTCAATGTAGGTGCTATCCCTTGGCGCTGTGTGCCGCCATCTCCTTGGTTTCCAAATGATCCAATGCCCGCTCGACCAACAACTGCACCCCATCGGCCATGCGGCTGATCGCCAGGGCGACGCAGCGGCGTGAGTCGTCCACGTCGTCAGCCAGGTCGGCGGCGATGGTGCTGATGGAGAGCAGGTCTTCGGAGGCGTTGGCCAGCAGGGTTTCGGTGTCGATGTGGGGGGCGACGATGAACAGCTTGGTGCTGTCGGGTTCGGGCGGCGAGGCGGGCTTGGGGTTGAGGTAGTAGTCGAGGGCGCGGGTGGCGGCGTCATCGAGCTTTTTTTCTTCTTGCGCTTGGACGCGGGATTTGTGGCCGTTTTGCGGAGGATTCGGCGTAGGTTTGAACATGGGTAGGTTTCCTATAGAGAACCGCCCTGGATCGCTTGCACGCAATGAAGGGTGGCAGCTGTGTGCGAGTGTGCAAGACCGAGCAACCTTACCCAAAACTCGGCAGATCCGAAGATCTCCCGAACACAGCCGCCATAAAACACGGGCGCGAATGCGCCACGAATGGCTAGAAGCATTAAGGGTTGGTGTTTTACCCGGACTTGCACGTCCGTGTCACCGTTTTTTGCGATGACGAACAGAGGTTATCCGCGCCATAGAGCGCTGCCTAGTTCATGAAAAGCCCTGCGTTTCGAAGGAAATATCCGAGGGTTTGGCAGGGAAAAAGCCCCCAGTCACCCCTGCCGTAGGACGTCGGCTACTTTCTGTAATTTTGGTTATATAAAAATTCTTAAATAGTCTTTTTAAGAATATCCGCCTTTATCTACTATTGCTCCACGCCGCAAGCAGTGCCGCCCACTGCCAGGCATTCATTCAAAGGAGCAGCAGCATGAGCGCATCTCTACGTAGCGTTGACGGCCAGGACGAAGCAACCATCTTGCGCGAGATCCAGAGCGCGTTGCGCGATCTACGCTTTGGGGCAGTGGAAATCACCGTGCACAACGCCCAGGTGGTCCAGATCGAACGCAAGGAAAAATTCCGCCTGCAGCAACCGAGTCATAAGCCGTCTTGAAAAAAGACAAAAGATCGCAGCCTTCGGCAGTGCCTACGGGGGGCTGAGTGTAGGAGCTGCCGAAGGCTGCGATCTTTTCCTACAAGCCAAACGAATTTCCAGAAGCCATAAGAAAACCAGAATTCCAGGAGCTTTCACCATGTCGTCCATTCGTCGTTATGCCCTGGCCGCGCTGGCCAGTGCTGTTTTTGCCGGTTCCGCCGTCGCCAAGGATTACGAGTTGCTCAACGTGTCCTACGACCCGACGCGCGAGCTTTACCAGGATTACAACGCCGAATTCGCCAGTTTCTGGAAGAAAGCGCACCCGGACGACAGCGTGAAGATCCAGCAGTCCCACGGTGGTTCGGGCAAGCAAGGTCGGGCGGTGATCGATGGTCTGCGGGCCGACGTGGTGACCCTGGCCCTGGCCGGCGATATCGATGAAATTGCCAAGCTGGGCAAGTCCCTGCCGGCGGACTGGCAAACACGCCTGCCGGAAGCCAGCACGCCCTACACGTCCACCATCGTGTTCCTGGTGCGCAAGGGCAACCCCAAGGGCATCAAGGATTGGGGCGACCTGATCAAGAACGACGTGTCGGTCATCACCCCGAACCCGAAGACTTCCGGCGGTGCGCGCTGGAACTTCCTGGCCGCCTGGGCCTACGGCCTGAAGGCCAACGGGGGTGACGAAGCCAAGGCCAAGGAATACGTGCAGGCGCTGTTCAAGCACGTGCCGATCCTCGACACCGGCGCCCGTGGCTCGACGATTACCTTCGTCAACAACGGTCAGGGCGACGTGTTGCTGGCCTGGGAAAACGAAGCCTTCCTGGCGCTGAAAGAGGACGGTGGCGCGGACAAGTTCGACATTGTCGTGCCGTCGCTGTCGATCCTTGCCGAACCGCCCGTGGCGGTGGTGGACAAGAACGCCGAGAAAAAGGGCAACCTGGAGATCGCCGAAGCCTACCTCAAGCACTTGTACAGCCCGGCCGGCCAGGAGATCGCCGCGAAAAACTTCTATCGTCCACGGGACAAGGATGTGGCCGCCAAGTACGCCCGGCAGTTCCCGAAACTGGACCTGGTGAGCATCGACAAGGACTTCGGCGGCTGGAAAAGCGCGCAACCGAAATTCTTCAATGATGGCGGCGTGTTCGACCAGATCTATCAGGCGCAGTAAGCTGGCCGTAAACGCCGTCATCAACTCCTGCCGGGCTCAACCCTGTAGGAGCTGACGAGTGCAACGAGGCTGCGATCTTTCGACTGCCAATTGAATCGAGAGTGAAAGATCAGGATCAAAAGATCGCAGGCTTCGCCAGCTCCTACAGAACACAGCAGGAGCAAGCTTCCTCGCCACACAACCAAGGACCTTTATGTCGCGTCGCATATCCCCCGTCATACCCGGCTTCGGGCTGACGCTGGGCTACACCCTGGTGTACCTCAGTCTGATTGTGCTCATACCCCTGGCGGCGATGTTCGTGCATGCCGCCCAGCTCACCTGGGAACAGTTCTGGGCGATCATTTCGGCGCCGCGGGTGCTGGCGGCCTTGAAACTCAGTTTCGGCACCGCGCTGTACGCCGCCATCATCAACGGCGTGATCGGTACGTTGCTGGCCTGGGTGCTGGTGCGCTACACCTTCCCCGGTCGCAAGATCATCGACGCGATGATCGACCTGCCGTTCGCCCTGCCCACCGCCGTGGCCGGTATTGCCCTGACGGCCTTGTATGCGCCGACCGGCCTGGTCGGCCAGTTCGCCACCGACCTGGGCTTCAAGATCGCCTACACGCCGCTGGGCATCACCCTGGCGCTGACCTTCGTGACGCTGCCGTTCGTGGTGCGCACGGTGCAGCCGGTGCTGGCCGATATTCCCCGTGAAGTCGAAGAAGCCGCCGCTTGCCTCGGCGCCAAGCCATGGCAGGTGTTCCGCCACATCCTGGTACCGGCGTTGTTGCCGGCCTGGTTGACCGGTTTCGCCCTGGCCTTTGCCCGTGGCGTGGGCGAGTACGGTTCGGTGATTTTCATCGCCGGCAACATGCCGATGAAAACCGAGATCCTGCCGCTGCTGATCATGGTCAAGCTCGACCAATACGACTACACCGGCGCCACCTCCATCGGCGTGCTGATGCTGGTGGTTTCCTTCGTCCTGTTGCTGCTGATCAACCTGTTGCAGCGGCGCATCGAAACCCCATAAGGAGGCGCGAACATGTCCCAATCGTCTATTTCCGCAGCCTCCACCAACGCCGCCCGCCGCGGCAGTGCGACGTCGCGGCGGGTGCTGATCGGCCTCGGCTGGCTGATTTTTGCGCTGTTTCTGCTGTTGCCGCTGTTCATCGTGGTGTCCCAGGGCCTGAAGCTCGGGCTGGGGGCGTTCTTCACGGCGATCTTCGAACCTGACGCACTGTCGGCGTTGAAACTCACGGTGATTGCGGTGCTGATCTCGGTGCCGCTGAACCTGGTGTTCGGCGTCAGTGCCGCGTGGTGCGTGAGCAAATATTCATTCCGTGGCAAGAGCATGCTGGTGACGCTGATCGACCTGCCGTTCTCGGTGTCGCCGGTGATCGCGGGCCTGGTCTACGTGCTGATGTTCGGCGCCCAGGGCCTGTTCGGGCCGTGGCTGTCGGATCACGACATCCAGATCGTGTTTGCGCTGCCGGGCATCGTCCTGGCGACCATCTTCGTCACCGTACCGTTCGTGGCCCGGGAGCTGATCCCGCTGATGCAGGAACAAGGCACCCAGGAAGAAGAGGCTGCGCGCCTGCTGGGCGCCAATGGCTGGCAGATGTTCTGGCATGTCACTGTGCCGAACATCAAGTGGGGCCTGATCTATGGCGTGGTGCTGTGCACCGCCCGGGCCATGGGTGAGTTCGGCGCGGTGTCGGTGGTCTCCGGGCACATTCGCGGGGTGACCAACACGCTGCCGCTGCACGTCGAGATCCTCTACAACGAATACAACCACGTGGCCGCGTTCGCTGTGGCGAGCCTGTTGCTGATCCTGGCGCTCTTCATCCTGCTGCTCAAGCAGTGGAGCGAAAACCGAATCAACCGCCTGCGCGCCAGCGCCGCGGAGGAATAAGTCATGTCGATCGAAGTCCGTAACGTCAGCAAGAATTTCAACGCGTTCAGGGCCCTGGACGAGATCAGCCTGGATATCCAGAGCGGCGAGCTGGTGGCGCTGCTGGGCCCGTCGGGCTGCGGCAAGACGACTCTGCTGCGGATCATCGCCGGCCTCGAAACCCCGGACCAAGGCAGCATCGTGTTCCACGGCGAGGACGTGTCCGGCCACGACGTGCGTGATCGCAACGTCGGTTTCGTGTTCCAGCACTACGCCTTGTTCCGCCACATGACGGTGTTCGACAACGTTGCCTTCGGCTTGCGCATGAAGCCCAAGCACCAGCGTCCGAACGAAAGCCAGATCGCGACCAAGGTTCATGAGCTGTTGAACATGGTGCAACTGGACTGGCTCGCCGACCGCTACCCGGAGCAATTGTCCGGCGGCCAGCGCCAGCGTATCGCCCTGGCCCGCGCCTTGGCGGTGGAGCCCAAGGTATTGCTGCTGGACGAACCCTTCGGCGCCCTCGACGCCAAGGTCCGCAAGGAACTGCGCCGCTGGTTGGCGCGGCTGCACGAGGACATCAACCTGACCTCGGTGTTCGTGACCCACGACCAGGAAGAGGCCATGGAAGTCGCCGACCGGATCGTGGTGATGAACAAAGGCGTGATCGAGCAGATCGGCTCGCCGGGCGACGTCTACGAAAACCCGGCCAGCGACTTTGTGTATCACTTCCTCGGCGACTCGAACCGCCTGCACTTGGGTGAGGACCGGCATGTGCTGTTCCGCCCTCACGAAGTCTCGCTGTCGCGCTCGGAGCTGGAAGACCACCACGCCGCCGAAGTGCGCGACATTCGCCCGCTCGGCGCTACCACTCGGGTGACCTTGAAGGTGGAAGGTCAGAGCGAACTGATCGAAGCGGAAGTGGTGAAGGACCATGACAGCCTGGTGGGGCTGGCGAAGGGCGAGACGCTGTTCTTCAAGCCCAAGGTCTGGCAGAAAGTCGCCAACCTCTAAAAGCATCGTCGGAACGCCGCCCGGAGCAAGCTCGCTCCCACAGGGGATTTGTGTATGGCGCAGATCCATTGTGGGAGCGAGCTTGCTCGCGATGGCGTCCCCACTGACGCCCCGATCCGAATCTGAATAACCCCACCCAACCTTGCTTCGATTGGTTCTACGCCAACGCCTTTTCCCCGCCCAAACCCTACCTAGACTCTGACAGGCCAGGAGGCAAGTGAGAGTCCATGACGGACCGGTGTTATCTCTCCTGGTGCCCTGATGCCAAGGAGAGAAAACATGAGAGTGGAAGTCAGTCGGCATGGCCCGCTTGGCTGTGCATTGTTAGGCGTCTTGCTGGCTCCGGCCGCCAGCGCCGCCCCCTCGCTGTCCCCCCAGATACCCTTCGATGTCACGGTGACCAAGCCCGTTTCACTGGTCAGCCTGCAAGCCAATTTCGATGAGCTGTCGTGGCAGACCTTCATTGCCCTGAACTGGCCGGCGCTGGATAACGGCGACCCCAATACCGGCACTTCCATCGGCAAGCAGGATGGCGCCACCGTGTGGGAAAGCTGGAAAGAGAGCTACCAGATTTTCCGCGCCAAGGGCCAGGCCCCGCTGCCCTGGAATGCCCCGGCGACCCTGCCCGAAGCGTGCAAGTCGCTCAAGCCCGGTCGCCTGTTGCAGCAAATGGGCAAGGTGCCCGATGTGCTGGATGAATTTATCCAGCCCTTCGAGAGCGGCCCGCTGGTGGACCAGAACGGCACCTACACGCGCAACGAAATCGTGGTCAACCAATCGATGTTCAACGGCATCGTCGATAACGGTCTGTACAGCATCGAAGGCCAGCAGAAGTTCTTCGCCGCGAACCCGACCAATGCCGTGGCGTTCAGTTGTGGTTCCACCGAGACCAAACAGGTCGGTGCGGTGATGGTGAAGGCGTCGTGGAAAGTGCTGGGCCCCAACGACAAGCGGCAGGACTTTCACACCGTCGATGCGCTGGTCTACACCCCGGGGAACAACGACCCCAGCCATGGGCCGATTGTCGCGGAGTCGTGCGTGTCCGAGCCGGTCGGGTTGGTGGGATTGCACATGGTCCATAAGACCACCAGCGCGGCGCAATGGGTCTGGTCAACCTTCGAGCATGTAAAAAACGTGCCGGAAAAAACCACGCCCGTTGCCCAGCGGACGGGACCGTATCTGTTCTACAACGCTGCCAGCACAAGCGACATCAACCAACCGCCGCCACGGCCATGGAACCCGGCGGTCAAGGCTACGCCCTCGCAGATCGTGCGCGACGTGCCGCTCACCGATGCCACCAGAAAACTGAACGCTACGTATCAAGAGCTGTTGCGTAAGGTGGACCCGCAGAGCGTCTGGGCGAACTATCAGCTGATCAGTACCCAGTGGCCGTCAGACCCGCCCAAGAACTGCCAGATATCGGCCGCCAACCCGCTGGGCAGTCCTGCACCCCTGTTCCTGGCCAACGCCACGCTGGAGACCTACATCCAGGGCACCGTGCCCCAGGCGTCTTCCAGTTGCATGGCGTGCCACGGCAATGCGGCCACCCATGTCACCGAATCGCCACGCACCAGCTTCGCGGATTTCACCTATTTGCTCGAACGCGCACAGTCCACCAGTGGACAAGGAGCCAAGCAATGAGCAGCAATCTGGATAACTTCGTAGGCCTGTCATCGGCCCTGATTGGCATCTCGGCCGATCGTCTGGCACCGCAGATCGACCAGGTCGGTTTGCCGCCGATCTTTCTCGATTACGTCACTGCGCGAGTTCCTTCCGACGTGCTCAACGCGCTCTTGACTCAATACGCCACGCTGGCGGCGGACCATGTACCGTCCGACCAGATCGCCCAGCAGATACTGAAGTTCAACATGCAACCGACGATTCCACATACGGTACTCGCCGCGCGCTCGATCATGAAGCTGTGGTTGTTGGGCGTCTGGTATCAACCGTTCGATATGGCGCCTTTCAAGAAAGATGATTCGGCGGTGGTGTCCGATCAGGCCTACATCAACAGCTGGGCCTGGAAGATCGCCCAGGCCCACCCGATGGGCTACAGCGAATCGTTTTTTGGGTATTGGAACAGCGCGCCCTCCAGCCTTGAAGATTTGACCGGCGTATCCGCTAACGGACAGCAAGGAGCGTTGTCATGAGTACCGAACAAGCCGAAGTGGTGATCGTTGGCGCAGGTCTGGCCGGTAGCATCATTGCCTATCAATTGGGCATGGCCGGGATTGATGTGCTGGTACTCGAATCGGGGCCGGAGATACCGGTCAATCGTGCCCAGTATCTGGAGCGTTTCTATACCGCGACGCTGAAAACCCCTGAGTCCCCTTATCCCCCAAGCACGACACTGGACCCACATCTCAAGGGGCCGGCCGAACTGAACGCGCCGCGGGCGACCATTGCCGATCTGCTCAATGGCAACTGGAACAACCCGGCGGTCAGCTACTTGGTCCAAAAAGGCCCGCTGCCCTTTACGAGCACTTACGAACGGGTGGGTGGCGGCACGACATGGCATTGGGTCGGAACCTGCCTGCGCATGGTGCCGAACGATTTTCGCCTGCGGTCCAAGTATGGCGTCGGGGTTGACTGGCCAATAGGGTATGACGATCTGCAAAGCGCCTATTGCCGGGCGGAAGCGGAAATCGGTGTGTCGGCCAACGTCGCCGACCAAGCCTATCTGGGCATGACCTTTCCTGAGGGTTATGCATTCCCGATGCGCAGCATTCCGTTGTCGCTGGTCGACGGCAGCTTTGTCACGGCTGTCACGGGGAAGACGTTCGATAGCTTGCCGCTGGTGGTCAGCCCGACGCCGGCCGGGCGCAACTCTCAACCTTATGCCGGTCGCCGGGTATGCGCCGGCAATACCAACTGCACGCCGATCTGCCCGATCCAGGCCAAGTACGACGCCACCGTGACCATGAACAAGGCGTTGAACACTGGCAAGGTTCGAGTGCTTTATCGAACCGTGGCCAGCAAAGTAACCGTTGGCACTGACAGCAATATCAATGGCATCGAGTTCAAGCAGTACCAATTGGAAGATGGCCCCGTCACTGGGACCGGCGTGGCAATAGGACAACGTTATGTGATCGCCGCCCATGCGATCGAAACACCGAAGCTGCTACTGCACTCCGGCGTGGCCAACAGCAGCGGGCAAGTGGGGCGCGGCCTGGCTGACCATCCCATTTATCTGGCGTGGGGGTTGATGCCCGAGGGCAAGGCGATTTTCCCCTACCGGGGACCGCTATCGACGGCCGGCATCGAAAGCCTGCGCGACGGTGCCTTTCGCAGCGATCGTGCGGCGTGGCGTATCGAGATTGGCAACGAAGGTTGGAACTGGCCGGCCGGTGATCCCTACACCACGGTCGCCGACTTTATCGATGGGAAGAACAATGGCGGCGCTAACCCGAGCAATAAATTGCTATCCGGAACGGCGTTGGTACATAAGCTCAACGACGTCTTCACCCGCCAGTTCCGGATCGGTTTCCTGGTCGAGCAGGTCGAGGACGACCCCGACCACGCGAAATGCTACATCGTGCCCTCGACCGAATACACGGACCGGCTCGGTATCCCTCGGCCGGAAATCCACTACGACCTGTCCGAGTACACCATGAAGGGTTTCCAGCAGGCGAAAATACTGGCGACGCACATCATCGAGGACCTGCTCGGTGCCCAGGAGTTGACGGACATCATCGCACCTGGATGTTTTACTTACGACAAGGTGCCCTACAGCTTCCAGGGCGCCGGTCACCTGATGGGGACTTACCGCATGGGCGATGACCCCAAAAAGTCGGTCGTGGATAAATACCAGCGCAGTTGGGACCACAAGAACCTGTTCCTGGTGGGGGATGGCGTGTTCCCCAGCACCGGCACCTCGAACCCGAGCCTGACGATTGCGGCGCTGTCGTTCCAGGCCGGGGATACACTGGCCAATGACCTGCGGGCGGTGACGATGCAGGTCCAATCCAACATCGCCTGGCAGGGCACCGGCGTGCAGGTCAACGGGTTGGTACCGCGCCTGGTGCGCTACGTCAGTGGGCTATGGTGTGCCAGTCCGCAGGGCGGCAATGTCGATGGAAATGGCGGTTCGAGGCACATCGACTACAGCAGCTATGCCTTGCCCGGTGCCGCCGAAGGTGCCTTGATCGGTCGCGTGGGCGATGGTGGCAAGCCGTTCCTGGTGGGTGATCTGGGGCAGGTTCCGGGCGACCAGCAAGGGGAACTGCAACTGTGCATCAACGATGACCTGACCGGGCAGCACGGGTCTGGCTTGAAAGATAACACCGGCGCGCTGACGGTACGGGTCGAGTTTGGTGCGCTGTAACGCTTGAGCGGTAAGGCCCAACTCTTGTGGGAGCGAGCTTGTGGGAGCAAGGCTTGCCCGCGATGGCATCGCCTCGGTCGATCAGCTACACCGAGGTGTTTGCATCGCGGGCAAGCCTTGCTCCCACAGACTCGCTCCCACAGAGGGGTGTTTTCAGACCGTCGAACGCTGGTTGCGCAAGGCTACGGGCCCGACGCGCTCTTCGATGGCCCGCTTCAGTTCGCCGCGAAGCCCCAGCAAAAAGCCCGCTTCCACCACCACAAACAGCGGCCCGACAATCAGCCCGGTGAGATCGTCGACGAACGCCGGCTTGCGGCCTTCGTAATAGTGACCGACAAACTGGATCACCCAGCCCGCCACGAACATCCCCAGGCCACTGCCCAGCCACACCAGGGTGCTTTGCGCGGCGAGTATCTGGCCCAGCCAGACCGCCAGGCTCAGCAGCACCGTCATCAACACCCCCAGGCGCAACTCCAGGCGCAGGTAGAACCAGGCACTGGCCACGGCCACCAGCAGCGCTGGCGACACCAGGACCGCGCCCACTGGCCAACCTGGGCGTGACAGCAGCACGGCGACGGCGACGAAGATCAGCGGGATACCGATGAAATGGCTGGCGATGTTGCGCGGGTCGCGGTGATAGGCGGCGTATTGACTGAGATGATCGACGAGGCTTTTCATTGTTGTTCCTCCTGAGGTGATACCTGCATGATGCCCAGGTACCACAAGGCGTTCTGTCAGTTAGCCGACACTTGTCCCGGAGTTTCCATGAATTCGCATCCCTGGCACTCACACCTGATGGCCAGCCACTGGTACAGCCATCTGCCTGCTGAGTTACAGAATAGTCTGCTGGGCATGGCGCGGGTGCGCCGCCTGCCGCCGGGTCATCGGCTGTTCCAGCGCGGCGATCCACCGTGCGGGCTGTATGCCGTGCTGGAAGGCGCGGTGCGCGTCGGTGCGGTGAACGAGCAGGGCAAGGAGGCGTTGCTAAGCGTGGTGGAGGCGCCCCACTGGTTCGGTGAAATCTGCCTGTTCGATGGCCAGCCGCGCACTCATGATGCGGTGGTGGTCGGTCAATGTACGCTGCTGCATGTGCCCCAGGCTCCGTTGCTGGCATTGCTGCAAGAGCAGCCAATCTACTGGCGGCACCTGGCATTGTTGATGAGCCACAAACTGCGCCTGACCTTCATCAACCTCGAACACCTGAGCCTGATGCCCGCCCCGTCCCGCCTGGCCCACCGCCTGCTGCTGATCGCCGAAGGCTACGGCGAAATCGAACCGGCCCGACGGGTCCTGCAACTGCCCCAGGAACAACTGGCGCTGATGCTCGCGCTGTCACGCCAGACCACCAACCAGATCCTCAAGGACCTGCAGGCCCAGGGCATCCTGCACCTGGGTTACGGCGAGATCGAAATCCTCGACATCGAGCGGCTGCGAGCCCTGACCACAACCTGAAACCGACCAGAACCCTGTGGGAGCGAGCTTGCTCGCGAAGGCGTCAGGTCAGTCGACATCGATATTGACTGATACACCGCCATCGCGAGCAAGCTCGCTCCCACAGGATTTGTGTGCACCCCGGATAAAATGTGGGAGCGAGCCTGCTCGCGATAGGGCCAGTGCAACCAACCCAAATCCCTAGCGCAACCCATCCCGAAACTGCCCCGGCGTCATCCCGGTCCAGCGCTTGAAGGCGCGGCTGAAGCTGCTGGCATCGGCAAAGCCCAGCAGGTAGCTGACTTCGCTCAGCGAGCAATTCGGATCCCGCAGGTGCAGCAGCGCCAGATTCTCCCGGCACTCGTTGAGCAGTGCGTCGAAGCGGCAGCCTTCGTCGGCCAGGTGCCGTTGCAGGCTGCGCAGGCTCAGGTGCATGGCCTGGGCGATGCGTTCGGCGCTGGGCTCGCCTTCGGGCAGTTGGGCCTCGATGGCCGCGCGTACCTTGCGCTCCCAGGTCAGCGGCTTGAGTTGGGCGAGGGTGCGTTCGAGCACCGTTTCGTTGTGTTCGGCCAGTTCCGGGTTGGCGTCGTCCAGGTGGCTGTCGAAGTCGCTGAGGTTGAACTCCAGGCAATCCTGGTCGGCGCCGAAATGCACCGGCGAACGGAACACCTTGTGCCAGGGGCTGGGGTCCGCCGGTTCCGGGCGCCGCAGGTACACCGCCAGCGGTGCGTAATCACGGCCGAGGCGGTTGCGACAGGTGCGCACGTAAATCGCCGTGAACGCGTCGATGGCTTCGAAGGCTGGCGCCGGTCGGCCCGGCGGCACCTCGAGACTGAAACGGTAGCGGTCTTCGCCCCGGTTCAATTGCAGGGTCAGCGCATCGCTGACCACCGGGTGATAGCGCACGATCCGCTCGAACACTTCCCGCAGGCTGCCGCTGGCCACCAGGGCATAACCCAGTGCGTGAAATGTGGTGGGGCTGACAAAGCGCGACACCCGCAGGCCGATGGCCGGGTCGCCGCTGGCCTGCACGGCCAATGCCCACAGACGGGTGGTGGCTGAGAGCGGGTAACGGGCGTTCGGCTCGTCCATCCACTGCGGGTCGAGGCCGGCTTCTACGCACAAGGCATGGCTGTCCAGGCCCAGCGCATCGAGCTGTTTGCGCAGGGCGCGGGTCCAGCTGGCGAGGGAAGTCGGTTCAGTCATGACGATTGGCGCTTGCGGTCAACAGGTTGGCGTTTACGGCTACCATCCCAGGGAACAACGCCCGGCAGGATGAGCACATCTCTAACAGAGGATGTAAGCCATGCACGGCACTTGCGCAAGCCCCGAGCGATTGAATGCACAACAACGATCGGCCCATATTCGCCAGGTGGTCCTGGCCCGGGGCGAAGAATTGCGCCAGCGCTATCCGATCCTGCGCCACCAGGACGCGTTGGGCGCGGGGATCCTGGCGTTCGCCCTGGTCGGGATGATCGGTTCGGCGCTGCTCTACATCAACGGTTACCTGGCCGGGTGGGCGTGCCTGTTGCTCAACGCGTTTTTCGCGTCCCTGACCCACGAGCTGGAGCACGACCTGATCCACAGCATGTATTTTCGCAAGCAGCGCCTGCCCCACAACTTGATGATGGGCCTGGTGTGGCTGGCGCGGCCGAGCACCATCAACCCGTGGATCCGTCGCCACCTGCACCTCAACCATCACAAGGTGTCCGGCAGCGAAGCCGACATGGAGGAACGGGCCATCACCAACGGCGAACCCTGGGGACTGGCGCGGTTGCTGATGGTCGGCGATAACGTGATGTCGGCGTTCATCCGCCTGCTGCGGGCCAAGACCTGGACGCACAAGCGCAGCATTCTCAAGCGCACGCTGAAGGTGTATTTCCCGCTGGCGTTGCTGCATTGGGGCGCCTGGTATGTGTTTCTCGGTTTCCACGGGGCCAACGGCATCGCCGGTCTGCTGGGCACTTCAATTGACTGGTCGGCCACCACGCTGGCGACGATGCAGGTAATCGACATCGCCGCGGTGGTGATCATCGGGCCGAACGTGTTGCGCACCTTTTGCCTGCATTTTGTCAGCTCGAACATGCACTACTACGGCGACATCGAGCCGGGCAATGTCATCCAGCAGACCCAGGTGCTCAACCCTTGGTGGTTGTGGCCGTTGCAGGCGTTCTGCTTCAACTTCGGCAGCAGCCATGGCGTTCATCATTTCGTGGTGAAGGAGCCGTTCTACATTCGCCAACTGACGGTGCCGGTGGCCCACCAAGTGATGCGGGAAATGGGTGTACGGTTCAATGATTTCGGTACGTTTGGGCGGGCGAACCGGTTTGTGCGGGAAGAGGGTGTGGTGCGGGAGGAAGGGGATGCACTGCGGGTTTGACCGATACAGGTGCGAAACCTGTGGCGAGGGAGCTTGCTCCCGCTGGGGCGCGAGGCGGCCCTGGTTTTTTGGGGCTGCTGCGCAGCCCAGCGGGAGCAAGCGCCCTCGCCACAGAGAATGAGTTAAGGCCGGGAACAGGTTAGAACTGATAACTCACCGTCACCGAGGCATCGGCCCAGCTGTAGCCGACAGATAGTCGGCGCCCATCAGTACGGTGTGCTTGGTCGCGCCGGTAAAAATTCGGCTTGCAGCATGTTGTCGACGATGAAGGAGTGGAGCCTTTCTTCGGCGCCAGGGGTTTCGGCTTCCGGCAGGTGAGCTATGGTTTGGAGGTAGGCGCGTTCGATTTCTTCTCGCTGCCAATGGTCGATGGTCCGCGGCATCGGCGGCGCTGCCCAGGCGGGGGCGCAGCCAAGTATTGAGCCAGCCGTGATGACGGCTGTAGAGCGCCTGTACTGCAAGCTCGGGAGATGACATGGACGCAACGGCCTGGATGTCACAAATGATCATCAGTCGCACTGTCATCAGCCGCCGGCGAATGTGCAACCACGGTCCACCCGCTGTGTCCTCTCGTCGCCTATTTCTTCGATTCCCTAATTATTTGTACAGGTTTGCCGACAGACTTGTACGTGTGCACCAAAGTGGCGCGGATTGATAACCGCTCGCACTGCTACATAGAACGTTGCAAACCTGGAATGCACTCCCCACTCCTTGCATAAGAAGTCTCATCCATGAATCTAAAGTTCAGTCACAAAATCCTTCTTGCCGCCTCTGGTGTGGTGGTCCTGGCTTTTGCCCTGTTCACGCTCTACAACGATTATTTGCAGCGAACCACCATCGGCAGCAGCCTTGAGTCGTCCATCGAGCAATCCGGCGACCTGACGGCCAGCAGCATCCAGAACTGGATGAGTGGCCGGATACTGGTGCTGGAAAACCTGGCGCAAAACATCGCGCACCAGGGTGCTGCTGCCGATCTGCCAGGGCTGGTCGATCAGCCCGCGCTGACGTCGAACTTCCAGTTCACTTATGTGGGCCAGGCCAACGGCGTCTTCACCCAGCGCCCGGACGCCAAAATGCCTGACGGTTACGACCCGCGTCAGCGCCCTTGGTACAAACAGGCGGTGACCGCCGATAAAACCATGCTGACCCCGCCTTACCTGGCGGCCGTGGGTGGCCTGGTGGTGACCGTTGCCCTGCCGGTGAAGCACAACGGCGAACTGCTCGGTGTGGTGGGCGGCGACCTGAGCCTGGAAACCCTGGTGAAGATCATCAACTCCGTGGACTTCGGCGGTATCGGCCATGCGTTCCTGGTCAGCGGCGACGGTCAGGTGATCGTCAGCCCGGAAAAAGACCAGGTGATGAAGAACCTCAAGGACATCTACCCAGGCACTCCGGTGCGCATTGGCAAGGGTATCCAGGACGTTGAGCTGAACGGGCAGGACCGTATCCTTTCGTTCACTCCAGTGACTGGCCTGCCGAACGCCGAGTGGTACATCGGCCTGTCGATCGACAAGGCCAAGGCCTACGCGCCGTTGAGCCAGTTCCGTACGTCTGCGCTGATTGCGATGTTTGTCGCGGTGGCGGCCATTGCGTTGCTGCTGAGCCTGCTGATCCAGGTGCTGATGCGTCCGCTGACCACCATGGGCCGCGCCATGCAGGACATCGCCCAGGGCGAAGGCGACCTGACCCGGCGCCTGGTTGTGCAGGGCAAGGATGAGTTCGCGGTGCTGGGTGGTTCGTTCAACCAGTTCGTGGAGCGGATTCACGCGTCGATCTCGGAAGTGTCTTCCGCCACTCGCCAGGTGCATGACCTGTCGCAGCGGGTGATGACCTCATCCAATGCGTCCCTCGTCGGCTCGGACGAGCAGAGCGCCCGCACCAACAGCGTGGCCGCGGCCATCAACGAGTTGGGCGCCGCGACCCAGGAAATCGCCCGCAATGCCGCCGATGCCTCGCAACATGCCAGCGGTGCCAGCGAACAGGCCGATGACGGTCGCCAAGTGGTGGAGAAAACCATCCAGGCCATGACCGAGCTGTCGCAGAAGATCAGCCTCTCGTGCACCCAGATCGAAACCCTGAACGCCAGCACCGACAACATCGGCCACATCCTGGACGTGATCAAGGGCATCTCCCAGCAAACCAACCTGCTGGCGCTGAACGCGGCCATCGAAGCGGCCCGTGCCGGTGAAGCCGGCCGTGGTTTTGCGGTGGTGGCCGATGAAGTGCGCAACCTGGCGCACCGCACCCAGGAGTCGGCGGAAGAAATCCACAAGATGATCACCTCGCTGCAGGTCGGCTCTCGTGAAGCGGTGACCACGATGAACGCCAGCCAGACGTCCAGCGAAGAAAGCGTGGAAGTGGCCAACCAGGCCGGCCTGCGACTGGTCAGCGTGACGCAGCGTATCGGTGAGATCGACGGCATGAACCAGTCGGTAGCAGCTGCGACCGAAGAACAGACCGCTGTAGTTGAAACCCTCAACATGGACGTCAGCCACATCAACCTGCTGAACCAGCAAAGCGTGGCCAACCTCAATGAAACCCTGAAGGATTGCGATGCCTTGTCGCAACAGGCCAATCGACTGAAGCAACTGGTGGATAGCTTCAAGATCTGACCCAGTCGCAAGCCGACCCACCGCCATCGCGAGCAAGCTCGCTCCCACAAGGGACTGGCGGTGGGGCGGTATTTTGCATTCACCGCGGAACCAAAACTGTGGGAGCGAGCTTGCTCGCGATGGCGGCCATCCAGTCAACATCATCGGCACAGACCCACCGCTTTCGCGGGCAAGCCCGCTCCCACAAGGGAGTGGCGCTTACTTGAACATCCCCTGCACATTCCCCATCGCCTCATCGGCGAAGCCCTGGAGGAAATCCCTGAAGCCCGACGGCGTGTGGGCGTCGGTGTGGTCGGCGATGATGGTCCAGGTGGCGCGGCAGCGGTTGTCCGCCAGGGGCTCGACGCGCATGGCCGCCCACAGGTTGTCGATACCCAAGGTGTTGTAGATCAGCGTCCAGGTCATGTGCATGGCCTGGTCGTCACGGCTATTGAGCTGTTCCACCACCAGGTTCTGCCCATCGCGGAAGAATTTCTTGCGCAGGGACCTCACGCCCTCGCCGGTCATTTCGATGTGCTCCAGCGCCGGGATGAAACGGTTGAATCCGCCAAAATCACCCACCACGTCCCAGACGCGCGCCGCGTCGGCCGCGACCTCCACCGAGGTTTCGACCTGGCAGGCTTGGGGGTTTCTGATCAGGGTGTCGGGTTGAAATGCACTCATGGTCTTGCTCCTTGCTTTGGGTTGAGGGTGTTTCAGATGAAGTCGATGGCCTTGAGGTACTCGGCGCCGCGACGCAGCAGGGCCGGGGATTTTTCCGGGTAGCTGGCGCCCATCTGCCGCACGCCGGCGCGGGCGTTGTCATGGCTGATCAGTGAGATATCGCCGATGTCTTCTTCGAAGCCGTTGAGGTAGAAGCCCAGCACGCCAAACAACGCGTTGTCGGCATCGACCCGAGCCAATTGCCGTTGCCACTCGGCGACGCTGACCAGCGAAAACTCCCGGCCGCTGTCGCGGAACGACGCGACATAAGCATCCCAGCTCAAAGGCTGTGGGTTGTGCAGGTTGAACACCGCTTGCGTCGGCTGGTAACGGCTGGCGTGGAAGGCGATGAAACGGGCCAGGAAATCCACCGGCATCAGGTCGAAGTTGAGTGACAGCTCCGGCACCTGACCGAGTTGGATCGAGCCCTTGAGCATCAGCATCAGCCGATTTTTGTGGGGCTGGCAGACCCCGGTCAGGCTGTTGAAACTGATGTTGCCGGGACGGAACAGATTGACCCACACCCCGCGATCCCGGGCCCGCTGCAGGATCCGTTCGCCGACCCATTTGGACAGGTTGTAGCCGTTCTTGATGTAGATCGGCGGCGTCTCGGCGGCAGGCTGTTCCAGCACCTGGCCGTCGGCGTCCAGGGCACTGGAGGCGGAAAGCGTGGAGACGAAGTTGAAGATCTTCTTGCTGCGCCCTTCACACAGGCGCAAGCATTCGAAGATCGGCTCCACGTTGTCCCGCGCCAGGGACTCGTAGTCGAGCACATGGTTGACGTGGGCAGCGTTGTGCACCAGCGCGCCGAAGGTGCGGTCGATGCGGGTGTAGACGTCGTCTGGCAGACCCAATTGCGGTTGGGTGATGTCGGCGGCGTACACACTGACGCGGTCCAGGTTCAGGTGGGTCAGGTGATTGTCCTGGAGGGCCTGGGAGAAGCGCTCGGCTGCGCTTTGTTCAGCGCTCGCACGCACCAGGCATGCGACTTCGGTGGCGCCCCAGGCCAGCAGTGCCTCGACGATGTGCACGCCGAGAAAGCTGTTGGCGCCGGTCACCACCACCTTGTGCACATCGCCGTATTGGCTGATGGGCAGCGGATCGAGGTTGAGTTCGGCCTCGGCATCGATGAAGGCCTGGGGGCTGAGGACCGATGCACTGTTTTGATCAGGATCGTCCAGCAACTTGGCCAAGGTCATCAGCGTCGGCGCTTCGATAAAGCGATTGATCGACAGGCTGCGGCCGAACGTCTGGCGGATGCTCAACAACAGTCGCGACAGCAGGATCGAATGCCCGCCGAGGTTGAAGAAGCTTTCGTCGGTGGCGATGTCCTCGACGGGCAGTTCAAGCAGCTCGGCCCACAGTTGCTGCAATTGTGTCTCCAGGGCGTTCTGTGGCTGCCGGCGCTGGCCGTCGACCTGCACCTGCACCGCCATGGCGAGCAAGGCCCGACGATCGACCTTGCCATTGCTGGTGTACGGCAGGCTCGGCAATTCGACGTAGGCGGCCGGGTGCATGTAGCTGGGCAAGCTGTTCTGCACATGCTCGCGCAACGCCTGGAGGGCGTCGCCGGAGTGCTCGGGATGAACCAGGAACGCCAGGATTCGCCGCCGTTCATCGACCCCCACCGCCACTTGGCGAAACAACTGGCTATCGCGCAGGCAGTGCTCGATTTCCTCGGGCTCGACCCGAAAACCGCGGATCTTCACCTGATTATCGCGCCGGCCACACAGTTCGATGCCGTTGTCGGTCCACTGGCCGATATCACCCGTGCGATAGACCCGTAGCACTTGCCCGGTGGGCAGCGCCAGGTCGAGGTAGCGCGTCGCGGTCAGCGTCGGATCGTTCAAATAACCCAGGCCGACGCCCGGGCCGGCGATATACAACTCGCCGGGGACACCTTGGGGAACCGGTTGCAGCTGTTCGTCCAGGATCAGCACCCGGCCATTGGCGATGGGCACGCCGAGGTTACGGTTGTTGTCGCCGACGCCGAACTGTCGTGTGGTCACCAGCACTGTGGTTTCGGTCGGGCCGTAGATGTTGTGGAACTGGCATTGTGGCGCGAGGTGTTCGATCACGAACGGTTCGCAGACATCGCCGCCGGTGATCAGGTGCGTCAGGCCCAGCGGTGCATCAAGGGGCATGACGCTCAGCAGCGCAGGCGGCAGGAAGGCGTGGCTGATGTGCTGCTGGTGAATCAACGTGACCAGTTGCTGCGGATCGCGGCGCTGGTCTTCGCTGGGCACCACCAGCAAGGCGCCGTGGATGAAGGTCGGGAGGATATCCAGCAGCGACGCATCAAAGTTGATGGTGGAAAACTGCAACGCCCGGCTGTCGCGCTGCAACCCGACGTAGTCGCCGTACCAGGCACAGAAGTGACTGAGGTTGCGGTGGCTGAGCAACACGCCCTTGGGCTGGCCGGTGGTGCCGGAGGTGTAGATCGCCACGGCCGGAGCGTCGCTGTCCACCGTGCGGCGGATCAACGAAACCGGGATACCGGGCTTGGGCGATGGCAGTTGATGGACATTGAGCGTTGGCAATGCCAGGTCGCCCAGGTCGCTGTCGCCGTCGTGCAGCAGCAGGTCCGCCTGGGCATTTTCCAGGATGAAGCGCCGACGTTGCGCCGGGTGCTGCGGGTCCAGCGGCAGGTACACCGCGCCACAACCCAGCACCGCCAGGATCGCTGCGTACAGGTGTGCGGATTTGGGCAGGCAGACACCGATCACCTTGTGGGAGGCAGGCTTGCCCCCGATGAACGATGACGCGGTTTGCTTGAGAGCGTCGGTGTCTTCATCGCGGGCAAGCCTTGCTCCCACAGGTCCTGCTCTCCATGTTCCTGCAGGTTCGGAGCTCCGTAGCATTTGCAACATCGGCTCTTGCAACCTCAGCGCCAGGCGGCGCAAGGATTTGTAGTCGATGAGTTGTCCATCGACCCACAGGGCCGGTTGCGCCGCGTCGTCGAGCATGCGCTGTTCGATGCTGTGCATCACCGGCATGTCGGCGGCGGCGAGCAGCCAGGGTATTGGCGGCCGATTGAGGCCGTGCTCGAACGCCAGCGGCTCCAGCGCATCGAGCCCGAGCAGGGGTTGCTCGACAGCGTCAGCGTGTACCGTCGGCCAGTGATCGAAGCAGGTGTCATCCCGGGATAACTGGCTGACCAGCCGTGCGCCGGCCTCGACCACTGTCGCCAGGGTACGCAACCGCAGGGACTGACCGTTGCCATCGCTTTGCGGCGCAATCACCTCCTGGCACAACAGCCGCTGCGCGCCGTCGCGAAATATCACCACCGGTTGCGGCAATACCTCGCCGGGTAGCGTGCGCAGCGCCACGCGGACCTGGAGGCATGCGCGGGCTTCAATGGCTCGCGGTGTCGTACCGTCGTCGATCAACAGGTCGACCACACCGAGGTTGGCCGGCGATTGCCGATCCACGATGCCGTGGCCGTGCAGCTCCAGTTCCCGGGCCAGTTCGGCCATGGCCTGGCTGGTGCCAGGCACTGCAATTTCGAGGCGTTTCATCGAAAGGTCCTCATGGAGTCAGGTAATCAGCGAGGGCGTCGCGTACGCAGGGGGACGCGAGCATCGAGCTGCTGCGGAAAAAGCGCGTGATGTTGCCCACCAACGGGTGAAAACGATTGATGGGGTAGGCCAGCGCACTGGCGTCTTCACGCAGCGCCTGGCGTACCGATTCGTCGACGGGCAGGTGCGCGATCAGCTCGAAGTCGAACGCTTGCTGCAGGTCGCTTGCCAGGTACTGGACGATGAACCCGGGCATCAAGCGCGCAATCGCCGCGCGGTCCTCTTCGGGCGCGGTGCGCCAGTAGATCTGCACCAGTCGCGTCCAGAAACCCGAGTGGCGACCCTCGTCGAGCAAGTGATCGGCCATCAGCCCCTTGATCGAGGCCTTGACCGAGTCGTCCCGGGCGAAGGCCGCCACTTCATTGGTCACGGTGTTCTCGGCGATGGCGATGCAGATCAGCTCCACGGCGCTGAGCAGATGTTCCGGCGCCTGAGCCAAGGTTGCCGGTATCGCGCGGCTGAGTTCGATCTGCCCCGGCAACGGGATCGGTGCGATGCCGGTCATGTCGATGGTCTGCTGCATGAAGTCCATCGCCACCAGCGCGTGATAATCCTCGTCCACCACCACGGTCATCGCGTCGTAGCGGCAAGCGAACGGGAATTCGATGCCGAAGCGGTTCTTGGCGATGCGGCGGGCGGTGTGGTCCACCAGTTCGGTCTCGAAAATCACCACGTCGTTGATGAACTTGTAGAGGCTCTGCACCAGCACAAAGTCGCGCAATTGCGGACAGTGGCTGAGGAAGGTCTGGCTGTGCACCAGTGGCTGGCGGCTCATGGGGAAGATCAGCTTGTCGTCGTCTTCGACCCGGCGCCGTGGCCGGGTACGGATCGTGGCGCGGCTTTCCCAGGCGTCGGCGAAGGATTGGTATTCGACAGCGTTCATGGCGTCACCTGTGCAACCGGTTGGGCCATGCTCTGGCGCAAGCCATCCCACAAGGCCGCGCGGCTGTGGACAGCGGCAAGCGCGGCGACCAGTACTTCGCTTTCGCGCTGCGGGTCGCCATCGATCAGTCGGGCCAACAACTTTTCTGCCGCTGGGCCATGGTCTTCGGAATCGACTTCGATGTGCCGTTGCAGGTAATAACGAAAGGTCGGCGCCTGATCCAGGCCAATGCCCCAAGCGTCGAGCATGCGCTGGAACATCTGCGGGATCACACTCTCGCGACCGTGCACGAAGGCTGCTGCCACACTGTGGGCCGGGGCGTGCAGAGCGGTGTGCAAGGTCTGGCGGACAAACCTTGCCGCCGCTGGTTCGACCTCGACGCTGTCGAGCGCGGTCTCGGGGCTGACGCCCTCCTGCTGCAGGGTGATGAATTGCTCGATCGCGCGGGTATCGGCACCGATTTCCCGCATGGCGTCCAGGTACAGTTCGAAGTGGCTGCAATAGCCTGCGCCGGGGCGCTCATCCGACTCTTCTCCCAGTACGATTTCATTGATCAAGCGAGCCGCTTGCGGGTCGGCCGGCGGCAGCCAGGGCAGGTGGACGCAGGTGAGTTCGCGTTGCAGCCGCTTGGTCAGCGACATGAAGTCCCAGACGGCAAAGACATGGCTTTCCATAAAGCGGCGTAACAGATCGATTGATGTAATCTCGGAAAAAACCGGGTGTTGGCCAAGTTCGTGTTTTTTTAGAGATAGTTGTTCTTTGGATGGCTGCATCGGAACGTCCTCATCAATGATATTTTGTCCGGAAGGTTGCTCGTTATTTAATTAAGGCGAGCGGGTGCCTGAACCAGAATCCATGAATTGCCCAAGGGGCTTAAGCATTCTCTTTTAATCGTGATTTCGGCTTTCGAGGCCCGTATTTGCTTGGCTTGTCGCAAGTCGAAAGGGCCGCAAGTAACGCGGCGCATAAAAAACTAATACACCGAGCAAGTAAGTGGCAAGTATCTTTTTTAATTATTTAAAGTTGGTGTTTTATTGGGCGCGAAGAGGGCTTTTAAAACTTTTTATATAAGTTTTATTTGGGCGAAGAAGCTCCTTCCGATTTACGAGTATCAGAATCGAATAGTTCGAGTGAATGCCTCACTCGGAGCACTTCAGGGATCGGGGAGTTAAGAAATTTTATGTTATGGGCAGGACGTCGGTCGGACATCCGATCATCCCGCCGGTTGGACGACGCTCCTTGCGTATTGGCTTCGATTCGTCTGGCCTCAGCCAGGCGTTGACTTCTTCAGGTCTGTTTTGAATCGACAAGCGCAAGAGTGAGCCCAAATCGATGGCAGTGCCATTGAACTGATGGGACGACGAGTCGCGGCCACGGCCAGGCCGCGCCGCGCAGGCGACAAGTGAGTCGGAAGGATATGTAAGAAGTTTTTACGCCAGCTGGACCGTCGAGGCGGGATCAAGGATTCGACGACTGTTCCAGATACCGGCGCATGGTGACAGAGGCTTTTTCCAGGTGCCGCTCCAGCAATACGACGGCTTTATCGATGTCCTTGGCACACGCGGCATCGAGCAGCGCGCGATGATCGTCCTGGCTCAACTTGCCCAGCCCCATGGATGACAGATGAAAGCGCAGGAAGCGCTCTTCTTCATTGAGCTCGCGCTCGATCAGGTCCAGCAGCTTGCTGTTGGGTGCCTTGTGATAAAGCGACATGTGGAACAGGCGGTTGAGCTTGCCGATCTGGGCGTGATCCGTTTCCGTTTCCAGCTGTTCGATGTACTGGGCGGCCAGTGCCAGGTCGTTGTCATCGAGCAGCGGAATGGACAGGCGCAAGGCGAACGATTCCAGGACCGAGCGCAGGGCGTAGGTTTCTACCGCGTTGTTGGTGATCAACGGTGCCACTACGGCGCCCTTGTGCTGAACCACATTGAGCAGTGACTGTGCTTCGAGCTGGCGCAATGCCTCGCGCACCGGCATGCGGCTCACGCCGAACAGGTCGGCCAGTTCCTGCTGGCGCAGGGCAGTACCGCAAGGCAGGCGTCCATCGAGGATGGCCTCGCGCAGAGACTCTTCGATGATCGAGCGTGCCTGGTCGGCCGGGATGGGGCCGTTGACCTGGATCGTGCTGAGTGGTTTGGGCTTCTGTGTCACGACAACGTACCCTGATTGGTAGTAAAAATTGGATCCAGGCACACGGTAGTTACAGGTTAGCGAACCGTCAAAGTCTCTCGACCGGAGGTTCCTGAACTAAAGTTTAGTCTGCATGCGGTGATTGCACCTTGCCATTGTCTTTTAGTGGGCCAGGCGTCACCATCCAACGAATTTCCAACGACCCTTTTCGGACGTATTTCCCTTGGCTGCACCGTTCCCTGTCCTCAGGTCCTTGCGCTGGCTGTGTTCGGCATTGTTGCTGGCGGGCCTGATGCTGGGTGGCTTGCAGGCTGACTGGGACTTTGCGCAGATCAGTCGGCGGGCGCAAGCGTTATATGGGCCGCTGGGCGAAGGGCAGCAACGGATCGACGCTTGGCAGCAATTGCTGGCGACCCAGAAACAGATCCCGGAACTGGAACAGCTCAAGGTGGTGAACCTGTTTTTCAACAAACAGGTGCGCTACGTGGAAGACATCGACCTGTGGCGCGAGGTCGACTACTGGGAGACCCCGATCCAGGCCCTGTGGAAGGGCGCTGGCGATTGTGAAGACTACGCCATCGCCAAGTATTTCAGCCTGCGTCATCTCGGGGTGTCCAGTGACAAGCTGCGCATCACCTACGTCAAGGCCTTGCGGCAGAACCGTGCGCACATGGTGCTCACCTACTACGCCACGCCCGAGGCGATGCCGCTGGTACTCGACAGCCTGATCGACGGCATCCTGCCGGCCAGCCAGCGAACCGACTTGCTCCCGGTCTACTCTTTCAATGCCGAAGGGCTGTGGCTGCCGGGCGCCAAGGGCAACAAGAAAGTGAGTGATACCAAGCGCCTGTCCCGGTGGCAGGATGTGTTGAAGAAAATGCAGGCCGAAGGTTTTCCGGTCGAGACGACTAACTAGGAGCGCGCGCTCAGATGTCCTTGTTCAAACAGCTGTTGATCGCTATCTGTCTGTTCCTGGTGGTTGCCTTCAGCGGCAGCTTCATGGTCAGCCTGGAGAGCTCGCGGACCCAGTACGTCAACCAGTTGCGCTCCCACGCCCAGGACGCTGCCACGGCGCTGGCCCTGTCGCTGACGCCGAACATCGACGACCCGGCGATGGTGGAGCTGATGGTCAGCTCGATATTCGACAGCGGCTACTACGCCAGCATCCGCGTGGTCGACGTGGCCACCGACAAGACCCTCGTCGAGCGCACCGGCACGCCGGACGCCGGCAGCGTGCCGCAATGGTTCGTCAAGCTGATCGGCCTGGAACCGGCCGGTGGCGATGCCATCGTCAGCCGCGGCTGGGAGCAGGCGGCGCGGGTTGAAGTGGTCAGCCACCCGATGTTCGCCCTCGCCAAGCTGTGGCAGAGCGCGTTGGGCAGCCTGGGTTGGCTTTTGCTGTGTGGCGCCGTGAGCGCGGTGCTGGGGGCCTTGCTGCTGCGGCGCCAGCTCAAGCCGCTGGACTACATGGTGCATCAGTCCCATGCCATCGCCCGTCGCGAGTTCCTGAGCCTGCCAGAGCTGCCGCGCACGCCTGAACTGCGCCGCGTGGTGCAGGCGATGAACCAGATGGTCGAGAAGCTCAAGGCACTGTTCCAGGAGCAGGCCGAGCGCAGCGAGAAACTGCGGGTCGAGTCCTACCAGGACAACCTCACGGGCCTGGCCAACCGGCGCTATTTTGAAATGCAGCTCAATGCCCGGGTGAGCAACCCGGAGCAGGCCAGTTCCGGTTATCTGCTGTTGTTGCGGGTCAAGGACCTGGCCGGTTTGAACCAGCGGTTGGGCGGGCAGCGCACCGACCAGTTGCTCCAGGCCGTGGGTGAGCAATTGCTGCGTGAGTGCGCGCGGTATCCGGAAACCCACAACCTGGTCACGCGTATTCGCGGCGGGGAATTCGCGGTGCTGGCGCCTGGGCTGGTACGCGAGGAAGCGCTGCAACTGGCGCAGAACCTTGAGGCTGCATTGGCGAGCCTGCATGCGACCGGCGCGACGGATGTGGCGTCGGTGGCCTCCATCGGGCTGGCGCCGTTCGTCCATGGCGACTCGCCGCAAGCGGTGCTGCAGCTCGGCGACCAGGCCCTGGCCCAGGCCGAAAGCCAGGGCGAACCGGGTTGGGCTTGCCTGGACCACAGCGCGTCGGCCAGTGTCGGTGATGATCACCATGCCTGGCACAATTTGCTCGATCAGGCTCTGAGTCATCAGCGCTTCGAACTGTATTTCCAGCCGGTGGTGGCCGCCCAGGACACCCAGGTGGTGCTGCATTACAAAGTGCTGTCGCGGCTGTTGGACGAGCAGGGCCAGACCATCCCCGCCGGGCGTTTCCTGCCTTGGTTGGAGCGCTTCGGCTGGACTGCGCGCCTGGACCGCTTGATGCTTGAGCAAGTGCTCAGGCAAATGGCCGGGCATGAGCAATCCCTGGCGTTGAACCTGTCTTCGGCGACCTTGGCCGATCCGCAGGCGCTGAACAAGATCTTTGAGATCCTGCGGGCGCATTCCAACCTTGGGTCGCGCCTGACCCTGGAGATTGGTGAAGAGCAACTGCCGGAGCAAGCGGTGCTGGAGCAGTTGACCCGGCGTCTGCGTGAGTTGGGCTTCTCCTTGAGCCTGCAGCGTTTTGGTGGGCGATTCAGCATGATTGGCAACTTGTCGCGGTTGGGGTTGGCTTACCTGAAGATCGATGGCAGCTACATTCGTGCGATTGATCAGGAGAGCGATAAGCGCTTGTTCATCGAGGCGATTCAGCGGGCGGCTCACAGTATTGACCTGCCGTTGATTGCTGAGCGGGTTGAGACGGAGGGGGAGTTGGCGGTGATTCGGGAGATGGGGTTGTTTGGGGTTCAGGGGCAGTTGGTGGGTGAGCCTAAGCGTTGGGATTGAGACTTTTGCGCGAGTACATATCCGTTTCTGCGGTAACGGCTGCTTAGGGTTCCGCCCTTACGGCGGGTCACTTTTGGAAGAGCGCCAAAAGTAACCAAAAGCGCTTTGCCCCACCACTCGGTGCCTCGCCTAGGCTCGGCATGCCCGAACGAAGGCATTGCTCCGTGGGCCCGCCGCGAAGGGCCATCCATGGCCCAGCGCGGCTATCCCGGCATCCATGCCGGGATGCCCACTCCACAATGCCTGCGTTCGGCCATCGTGGTTAACGGGGCGCCGAGATCAACGTCCACCGCGAGGCGGCCTAGTAGCCGACCTGGCTCTCCCGGTCGTACACCCGTCAGATCTGTTTGAGCAGGATCTGTGGGAGCAAAGCTTGCTCGCGAGGCGGCCTTACAGCCGGCCTGATTCTCCCGGTCGTACATCCATCAGGACTGTTTGAGCAGGATCTGTGGGAGCAAAGCTTGCTCGCGAGGCGGCCTTACAGCCGGCCTGACTCTCCCGGTCGTACACCCATCAGCTCTGTTTGAGCAGGACCTGTGGGAGCGAAGCTTGCTCGCGAGGCGGCCTGATAGCCGACCTGGTTCTTTCGGCCGTACTTCGATCCTATTGTGGGAGCGAGCCTGCTCGCGAAGGCGGCGGTACATTCAGCATTAGTGCAAGCAGACCCACCGCCATCGCGAGCAAGCTCGGCTCCCACAGGGACCGGCGGTGGATTACGGATCTTCTAAACGACCAAAAACCTGTGTGGGAGCGAGCTTGCTCGCGATGGCGGTGGTGGTGGTTCAGTCATATGGATGTCGGGCTTGCCGGCCTCATCGCGAGCAGGCTCGCTCCCACAGGAGAAACGCGGTCCGACCAAGAACCAGGTCGGCTATAAGGCCGCCTCGTGGTGGACGTTGATCTCGGGCGCCCCATTAACCACGCTGGCCGAACGCAGGCATTGCGCAGTGGGCACCTCGGCATGGATGCCGAGGTAGCCGCGCTGGGCCATGGATGGCCCTTCGCGGCGGCCCACGGAGCAATGCCGGAGTGAGGGCACACCGAGCCTAAGCGAGGTGCCAAGTGGTGGGGCATGAGCGCTTTGGTTACTTTCGCGCTTTTCGAAAGTGACCCGCCGTCAGGGCGGAACCCTAAGTGGCCGTTACCGCAAAAACGGATATACACCCCCTCTAAAAGTAACGTCCTAGGAGATTTCCTTCGAGTTGTAGCGAACTTGGTGAACTTGTCCGGCGTCAGCCTCGTGGCTAGTCTGGGTTTGTCACTGAAAAAACGGTGACACGGACGTGCAAGTCCGAAGAAACTGTTTAGGATGCGACGCTACATCGCTCAGGGGCTTTCTTCTGCCCACTGGCTTTATGGCGGCTGCACGCAGGAGATCCTTGGATCTGCTGGGTGTCCTAAACAGGCCCGGTCTTGCACACCTGCGTACGGCCGCCACCCTAATTCGCGTGCAAGCGAACGGTGACGGTTCCCAACTAATTACTGTTTAGGGTATTTCTCATGTTCAAGGTCACACCAAATCCGCCAGGAAGCCCTGGCAACGGCTCTGAAAAATCCTCGAAATCCAAAAAACTCGACGAAGCCGCCGAACGCGTCCTCGACTACTACCTCAATCCCAAACCAACCGATGAAGCCTCGGGAAAAACCCAAACCGCCCAACTCTTCATGGTCTCCCCAGACATCGACACCGAAACCCTCCTGGCCAATGCCTCCGAAGACTTGCTGTCCATCAGCGCCATCGCCGCCGACCTGGCTGATGACGTCGGCGGCTCACGCCGCAGCGTGATCCTGGCGATCAGCCGAATGGCCGATGGGGTGCATTTGTTGGTAGAGCGGGCGATGGATCGGCTGGAGGTTCAAGCGGCGGGCTGACAGGCCTGCGGTGGATTGACCATTGCCATCGCGAGCAGGCTCGCTCCCACATTGGATCTGTGTCGAACCGAATATCGAGATCAACACCAATCAACTGTGGGAGCGAGCCTGCTCGCGATGGCGGAGGGTCAGTTTGCGGTGATGTTGGATACCCACAAGGTTTTTGGGTACTGCACGAACCTGTGGCGAGGGAGCTTGCTCCCGCTGGGTCGCGCAGCGGCCCCAAAAAAGCGATGAGCGCTGCGCACTCAAGCGGGAGCAAGCTCCCTCGCCACAAAAGCTTTCCAGCCATCTCGCCACAGTTTGATCAACGGCAAACATTGTGGGAGCGAGCTTGCTCGCGATGAGGGCCGTTCCGACACCGATGAAACCAGGCCTAGATCAACCCCTTCTCATCATCATCGATCAACCGGCTCAACCCGCCCAAGGCTTCCCGGGCCTGGGTGCGGTCCATCAGCTTGGCCTGGGCTGCGGCTGGCAGGTCGGTGACACGGATGACGCCTTTGCTGGTCAGCACCTGGATCAAGTCATCGAGTACCCGGATCATCTCCAGGTCGCTCTGCTTGAGCTGCTTGAGGCTGTTTTCCACTGCCTGGTTGGCGAACCAGTCCTGGATCTCGTGGTTGTCGGCCGGCAAGGTTTCGGTGGCCTCGGCATAAGCGGTGGCTTCTACGCGCACCAGCAGGCCTTGTGCATCGCGTTGCACATAAAACATCGGGCATCCCTCATGTATGAAGCGGCGTCATGCTGGGCAGCATAGGCCAACTGTGGGGGAGTATGGAGGGTGGAGACGAAATCGTCATCCTGGGAGCAGCCATGCACGACCGCCCTGTGAAGGGCGGCCGTGAGGGCCCGATCAGCTGTTGTTGTGATCGACCTTGATGGTCGGGTCGCTGCCGGCGATCAACGAGTTCAGGTTCACGTTCGACCAGTTGTTGCCTTCGAGCTTGATCGTCACGTCCGGCGTCGCTGCGGCACCGTTGGCCGCATTGAACTGGCCGGAAGTGCTGACCTGCAGTGACGACACGCCATCGACCGTACTGATTTTCAGGAAGTGGTCGATGGTGCTGCCGCTTTCGCCCTGCAACAGATCCCGCAGGTCGATCCGGTCACCTTCGCCGGCGTTGAAGTTCTTGATGACGTCGGTGCCGGTGTCGCCGGACTTCCAGACAAAGGTATCGCCGCCCAGGCCGCCGATCAGGGTGTCATTGCCCTGGCCGCCGATCAGTGTGTCGTTACCTGTGCCACCGAGCAGGATGTCATTGCCCTTGCCACCGTCGAGCGTGTCGTTGCCGCCCTGGCCGAAAATGATGTCGTTGCCGGCGCCGCCCAGCAGGGTGTCATTGCCATCGTGGGCACCGGACACATCGAACGCGGTGTAGTGTTCGGTGATGTACTGGTGCACGTTGCTGGTGGTGACCTTGCTGACGTCCACGCCGTTCTGTTGGGCGACGAAAGCCTGGAGGGCCTGGTAGCCCTCGCCGGTAACGCCGTTGAAGCTCACCAGGTCGCCGAACAGGATGTCGTTGCCGCTGCCGCCGTTGACCGTGTCGGAGCCCGGCAGGGTCGCTTCGGTGTGGCCGATGATCGAGTTGGCCAGGTTGTTCGGGTCGATGTTGGTCTGCGGCGTCGAGTCCGAATCGTAGGGCTTGAGGTCGTTCAGGGTCACATCGCTGTTCAGGCCGATGGCTTCGACGGTACTCAAGCCTTTGAGCAGCGTGAAGCTGGCGGATGAGCCAGCTGCCGCGTCGAGGTAGTTCCAGTAATCGGAATAACCGTTGCCACCCAGGTTCGACAGCTCGAAAGTGCCATTGCCCTCGGCATGCACCGTGCCCACATAACTGTCGGTCCAATTCTTTCCGCTTTTGGTCGACAGGTACATCTCACCGTTTTCGTAGATGGTGTACTTGTGCGTGCCGTCGATCGTCTGGGTGTAGTACTTGCCGACGGTGTAGTTGGTTGCGCTCAGCACATCATCGAGCTTGACGGTGCCGTACAAGGTCGGGTTGGTCTGTTCACCGGTCTGGTAGAAGGTCGGTTTGCCGTCGGTAATGAAATACGTCAGGTTTTTCGCGCCGGTATTGTTCAAGGCCTGGGTGCTGTTGAAGAAGTTCGCCGTGGTCTTGAACACGTCTTCGTAGTTGGTACCGCCACCCGACACCATCGAGTCGAGCACGCCTTTGAGCAGGGTCAAGGCGTTCGGGTCGTTGAGGTTGACCGCGACCGTCTTGTTCACCTGGTTATCAAAGTCCGCCAGGAAGATGTTCACCGTCCCGGCGTTGCTGCCCATGCTTTGCTTGAGGGTGTTGAACACCGAGGTCAGCGAGGCCTTGGCCGCGGCGATGGACGAGTCGCTCATGCTGCCGGAGCTGTCGACCATGAAGGCGATGTTGTAGTTGACGCCCGGCACTACGGTCAGCCCACCAATGTCGGCGACGACGATGTCGTTGCCGTCGGTGCCGGTGACGTTGTCACTGCCCGCCGTGGCGGTGATGGCGTTGTAGGTCGCCGGGTACACGGTGACTGGGATCTGCGCCGTGGTGGTTGCCGATCCTCCGAGGGCTTCGGTGGAGGTGGAGGTCACGGTCAGATTGAGCTGGCCGTTGTAATAGGCCGGCGGCGTCAGGGTCAGGCTGCCCAGGTTCCAGCCACTGACCGATGCTTCGCCGTTGCTGCCCACGGTCGCGAAGTGGCCCACGCCGTCGCTCAGCACACTCCCTTCCGGCATGCCGCCAATCTTCACGCTCAGGCTTTCGGAGCCGTCGGTGTCGGTCAGGGCGGTGGTGATTTTCGACAGGTGCACGCTGGTGCCTTCGGCGCCTTCGTTGAGCTTGAAGCCGTCGTAGTAGCCTTCGCCGTTGGTGCCGTGCAGGTCGGAGACGGTCACGCCAGCATTCGCCAGGTCGGTCACGCCGGTGTAGAGCGGCACGCCGGCACTGCTCAGGTCTACAGGCGTGCCGCCGTTGACCGACAGGTTCACGTCATAGCTACCGACACCGTGCTGATTGTGGTGGTAGATGTCCAGGGTGTAGTAGCCGCTGGTGGTCGGGGTGAACGAACCGTTCAACTGGCCGCCCGCACCCCAAGTGGTTGCCGCGGCGGTTTTGCCGCCGATGGTGACCAGCAGGCTGTCATCGCCCGTGCCGCTGAAGGTGTAGGTCTTGCCGGCTTCGAGGAAAATCAGGCCCGAGGTTTTCGACGCAGTGCCCACGTTCACGTTACCGTCGGACTGCACGTTGGTCACGTTGGTGCTGCTGTTCGGCGTGCCGGCGGCATCGATCACCGACTTGAGCGTGCCGGACGGCGCGCCGCTGCCATCGGTGCCCAGGCCCGACAGGCCGGTCCAGACTTCCTTGATCAAACCGGTGGAGGTCACGTTGTTGCCGGCCACGTTGAGGGTCGGTGCGTCGGCGACTGGCGTGATGTCGATCTTCACGGTGCTGGTATTGCCCAGTGCCTGGCCGTCGGTTGGCTGGAACTTGACCTGTGCGTAGTCGGCCTGGTTGTTGCCCGTGCTGCTGCCAACATAACCATTGGCGCCGGATTCGTTGGCGTCCGGAGTGAAGCGCAGCTTGCCGGCGTCGATGTCAGCCTTGGTGAAGGTCTGGTTGTTGGCCACGTCTTTCCAGGTTGCACCGTCCAGATACTGCAACTTGCCATCGGCCGGCAGCTCGGTGATTTTCACACCCAGGCTGGTGGCGGAACTGTCCACGTCGCTGATGCCGAACGTCGACCAGCCGAGGAGCAGTGAAGTGTCTTCGGTACCGGTCACCGCGCCGCCAGTGGCCACTGGCGCGTCGTTGACCCCGACCACGTTCACGGTGGTGGTGGCGGTGTTGGAGTAGCTTGCGCCGTCGGTCACCGTCACGGTGATGATGCGCGGTACGGTGCTCGGATCTTCGCTGTTGTTGATGAAGCTGATGTTCTTGATCTGCTGCATGTAGTCGGCCAGCGTCGCATTGCCCGTCAGCGTCAGGACGACCTTGCCGTCGGTGCTGTTGGCGTTGATGCTGATGCCGTTGACGCTGTTGCCCAGGTTCAGCGCATCGCCAGGCTGACGGTTGGTCAGCACGATGGTCGCGCCGGTCAGCATGGTGCTGTCCGGGTCAGTGATGCTCAGGTCGGTGTCGGCGATGGACACGCCCGGGCCGGTGGTGCCTTCGGTGAAGGTCACCTGGTAATCGGCGCCGGTCTTGCCGCTGGAGTTGTTGGCGTCCAGGTCGAGTGCCGGTGGCGCATCGTTGTCGATGATCGAGGTGCTGACGCTGCCATTGGTGCCGCTGACCGCCAGGTGCTCGAAGTTGCCACCGGTGGCCGAGTCGATCTTGACCACGAAGTTTTCGGTGCCTTCGGTGATCTTGTCGTCCAGCGTTGCCACGTTGAAGGTGGCGCTGGTGGCGTTGGCCGGGATCTTCACGGTGTAGACACCGGTGAAGTCCGTGCCATCGGCGGCGGTGCCGCTGTAGACGATCTTGAGCGTCACCTCGGTTTGCGCCGGGTTCGTCAGGCTGACGGTATAGGTGGCCGCCTGGCCTTCGGTGACCGACGTGCTGCCGGTGATGCTGACGGTGGTGTTGTCGATGGTGTCGGTAACATCGGGCGTGGTGCTCGGAACCAGGTTCTCGAAGTTGCCGCCAGTAGCCTTGTCGATGCTGACTTCAACTTTGCCAGCGTCTTTGTAGACATCGTCTTTTGGCGCATCGACGGTCACGGTGCCAGTGGTGGCGCCGGCGGCGATGTTGATGACGGCGCCGTTGCTCAAGGTCACAGTGACAGGCGAGTCAGCGGCGTTGGTCAGGGTAGCGGTGTAAACGATGGAGCCGCCTTCGGCCACAGTGTCAGTTGCCGAGAGTGTCAGGCCAGTGGTGTCCTGGGTGTCCGTGACGGTGGTGTCGGCAGGCTTGCCGTCGATGTCCAGTTTTTCGTAGTTGCCGCCCTGGGCGTCGTCGATCTTCACGCTCAGGTTGTCGCCGCCAGCGAGGGCGTCGTTTGGTGTCACGAAGTTCACGGTGCCGCTGCTGGCGCCAACCGGAATGGTGATGGTCTGGCCGTTGCTCAACGTCACGACGAGCGGGGCATCAGTGACCGGTGCATTGACCGAGGCGGTGTACACCACGGTGCCGCCTTCCGCGACGGTGGACGTTGCGGTCAGGCTCACGGTCGAGGTGTCGATGGTATCGGTAACGTCAGTCACCGCAGGCGTGGTGCTCGGAACCAGGTTCTCGAAGTTGCCGCCAGTGGCTTTATCGATGCTGACTTCAACTTTGCCAGCGTCTTTGTAGACGTCGTCTTTTGGCGCATCGACAGTGACGGTGCCGGTGGTGGCGCCCGCAGCGATGTTGATGACGGCGCCGTTGCTCAGGGTCACAGTGACAGGTGAGCCAGCGGCGTTGGTCAGGGTGGCGGTGTAAACGATGGAGCCGCCTTCAGCAACGCTATCGGTTGCACTCAAGGTCAGGCCGGTAGTGTCCTGTACATCGGTAACGGTGGTGTCGGCAGGCTTGCCGTCGATGTCCAGTTTTTCGTAGTTGCCGCCCTGGGCGTCGTCGATCTTCACGCTCAGGTTGTCGCCGCCAGCGAGGGCGTCGGTTGGTGTAACGAAGTTCACCGAAGCGGAGCTGGCGCCGACTGGGATGGTGATGGTCTGGCCGTTCGACAGGGTGATAACCAACGGAGCTTCGGTCACGGGTGCATTGACCGAGGCGGTGTAAACCACGGTGCCGCCTTCAGCGACGGTGGACGTTGCGGTCAGGCTGACGGTCGACGTGTCGATGGTGTCAGTGACATCAGTCACCGCTGGGGTGGTGTTCGGAACCAGGTTCTCGAAGTTACCGCCAGTGGCGTTGTCGATGCTGACTTCGACTTTGCCGGCGTCTTTGTAGACGTCGTCTTTTGGTGCGTCGACGGTCACGGTGCCGGTAGTGGCGCCAGCAGCGATGTTGATCACCGCGCCGTTGCTCAAAGTCACAGTGACAGGCGAGCCAGCGGCGTTGGTCAGAGTGGCGGTGTAGACGATCGAGCCGCCTTCGGCCACAGTGTCAGTTGCCGAGAGCGTCAGGCCAGTGGTGTCCTGGGTGTCTGTGACGGTGGTGTCGGCAGGCTTGCCGTCGATGTCCAGTTTTTCGTAGTTGCCGCCCTTGGCGTCATCAATCTTCACGCTCAGGTTGTCGCCGCCGGCGAGGGCGTCGTTTGGTGTAACGAAGTTCACCGAAGCGGAACTGGCACCGACCGGGATGGTGATGGTCTGGCCGTTCGACAGGGTGATAACCAACGGAGCTTCGGTCACGGGTGCATTGACCGAGGCGGTGTAAACCACGGTGCCGCCTTCAGCGACGGTGGACGTTGCGGTCAGGCTGACGGTCGACGTGTCGATGGTGTCAGTGACATCAGTCACCGCTGGGGTGGTGTTCGGAACCAGGTTCTCGAAGTTACCGCCAGTGGCGTTGTCGATGCTGACTTCGACTTTGCCGGCGTCTTTGTAGACGTCGTCTTTTGGTGCGTCGACGGTCACGGTGCCGGTAGTGGCGCCAGCAGCGATGTTGATCACCGCGCCGTTGCTCAAAGTCACAGTGACAGGCGAGCCAGCGGCGTTGGTCAGAGTGGCGGTGTAAACGATGGAGCCGCCTTCGGCCACAGTGTCAGTTGCCGAGAGCGTCAGGCCAGTGGTGTCCTGGGTGTCTGTGACGGTGGTGTCGGCAGGCTTGCCGTCGATGTCCAGTTTTTCGTAGTTGCCGCCCTTGGCGTCATCAATCTTCACGCTCAGGTTGTCGCCGCCGGCGAGGGCGTCGTTTGGCGTAACGAAGTTCACGCTACCACTGCTGGCGCCGACCGCGATGGTGATGGTCTGGCCGTTGCTCAACGTCACGACGAGCGGGGCATCAGTGACTGGTGCGTTGACCGAAGCGGTGTAAACGACAGTCCCACCTTCGGCCACAGTTGAAGTCGCGGTGAGCGAAACGGTGCTGGTGTCGATAGTGTCAGTGACGTCAGTCACCGCTGGGGTAGTGCTCGGAACCAGGTTCTCGAAGTTACCGCCAGTGGCGTTGTCGATGCTGACTTCGACTTTGCCGGCGTCTTTGTAGACATCGTCTTTTGGTGCGTCGACGGTCACGGTGCCGGTGGTGGCGCCTGCTGCGATGTTGATCACCGCGCCGTTGCTCAGGGTGACAGTCACTGGCGAGCCGGCGGCGTTGGTCAATGTTGCGGTGTAAACGATCGAGCCGCCTTCAGCAACGGTATCGGTCGCACTCAAGGTCAGGCCGGTAGTGTCCTGCACATCGGTAACGGTGGTGTCGGCAGGCTTGCCGTCGATGTCCAGTTTTTCGTAGTTACCGCCCTGGGCGTCGTCGATCTTCACGCTCAAGTTGTCGCCGCCCGCGAGGGCGTCGTTTGGCGTAACGAAGTTTACCGAAGCGGAGCTGGCGCCGACTGGGATGGTGATGGTCTGGCCGTTCGACAGGGTGATAACCAACGGGGCTTCGGTCACGGGTGCATTGACCGAAGCGGTGTAAACCACGGTGCCGCCTTCAGCGACGGTGGACGTTGCGGTCAGGCTGACAGTCGACGTGTCGATGGTGTCAGTGACATCAGTCACCGCTGGGGTAGTGCTCGGAACCAGGTTCTCGAAGTTACCGCCAGTGGCCTTATCGATGCTGACTTCAACTTTGCCAGCGTCTTTGTAGACGTCGTCTTTTGGTGCGTCGACGGTCACGGTGCCAGTGGTGGCGCCAGCAGCGATGTTGATCACCGCGCCGTTGCTCAAGGTGACGGTCACTGGCGAGCCGGCGGCGTTGGTCAATGTTGCTGTGTAAACGATCGAGCCGCCTTCGGCGACGCTATCGGTTGCACTCAAGGTCAGGCCGGTAGTGTCCTGCACATCGGTAACGGTGGTGTCGGCCGGAGTGGCGTCGATGTCCAGTTTTTCGTAGTTACCGCCCTTGGCGTCGTCGATCTTCACGCTCAGGTTGTCGCCGCCCGCGAGGGCGTCGTTTGGCGTAACGAAGTTCACGCTGCCACTGCTGGCGCCGACCGCGATGGTGATGGTCTGGCCGTTCGACAGGGTGATAACCAACGGGGCTTCGGTCACGGGTGCATTGACCGAAGCGGTGTAAACCACGGTGCCGCCTTCAGCGACGGTGGACGTTGCGGTCAGGCTGACAGTCGACGTGTCGATGGTGTCAGTGACATCAGTCACCGCTGGGGTAGTGCTCGGAACCAGGTTCTCGAAGTTACCGCCAGTGGCCTTATCGATGCTGACTTCAACTTTGCCAGCGTCTTTGTAGACGTCGTCTTTTGGTGCGTCGACGGTCACGGTGCCAGTGGTGGCGCCCGCAGCGATGTTGATTACAGCGCCGTTGCTCAAGGTGACGGTCACTGGTGAGCCGGCGGCGTTGGTCAGGGTGGCGGTGTAAACGATGGAACCGCCTTCGGCGACAGTGTCAGTTGCCGAGAGCGTCAGGCCAGTGGTGTCCTGGGTGTCTGTGACGATGGTGTCGGCAGGCTTGCCGTCGATGTCCAGTTTTTCGTAGTTGCCGCCCTTGGCGTCATCAATCTTCACGCTCAGGTTATCGCCGCCTGCGAGGGCGTCGTTTGGCGTAACGAAGTTCACGCTACCACTGCTGGCGCCGACCGCGATGGTGATGGTCTGGCCGTTCGACAGGGTGATAACCAACGGAGCTTCGGTCACGGGTGCATTGACCGAGGCGGTGTACACCACGGTGCCGCCTTCGGCCACCGTCGAAGTCGCTGTGAGCGAAACGGTGCTGGTGTCGATGGTGTCAGTGACATCAGTCACCGCCGGCGTGGTGTTCGGAACCAGGTTCTCGAAGTTACCGCCAGTGGCGTTGTCGATGCTGACTTCGACTTTGCCGGCGTCTTTGTAGACATCGTCTTTTGGTGCGTCGACGGTCACGGTGCCGGTGGTGGCGCCTGCTGCGATGTTGATCACCGCGCCGTTGCTCAGGGTGACAGTTACTGGCGAGCCGGCGGCGTTGGTCAGAGTGGCGGTGTAAACGATGGAGCCGCCTTCGGCGACAGTGTCAGTTGCCGAGAGCGTCAGGCCGGTAGTGTCCTGCACATCGGTAACGGTGGTGTCGGCCGGAGTGCCATCGATGTCCAGTTTTTCGTAATTGCCGCCCTGGGCGTCGTCGATCTTCACGCTCAGGTTGTCGCCGCCCGCGAGGGCGTCGTTTGGCGTAACGAAGTTTACCAAAGCGGAACTGGCACCGACCGGGATGGTGATGGTCTGGCCGTTCGACAGGGTGATAACTAACGGGGCTTCGGTCACGGGTGCATTGACCGAAGCGGTGTAAACCACGGTGCCGCCTTCAGCGACGGTGGACGTTGCGGTCAGGCTGACAGTCGAGGTGTCGATGGTATCGGTAACGTCAGTCACCGCAGGCGTGGTGCTCGGAACCAGGTTCTCGAAGTTACCACCAGTGGCTTTATCGATGCTGACTTCGACTTTGCCAGCGTCTTTGTAGACGTCGTCTTTTGGCGCATCGACAGTGACGGTACCGGTAGTGGCGCCAGCAGCGATGTTGATCACCGCGCCGTTGCTCAAGGTGACGGTCACTGGCGAGCCGGCGGCGTTGGTCAATGTTGCGGTGTAAACGATCGAGCCGCCTTCGGCGACGGTATCGGTTGCACTCAAGGTCAGACCGGTAGTGTCCTGCACATCGGTAACGGTGGTGTTCGCCGGAGTGGCGTCGATGTCCAGTTTTTCGTAGTTACCGCCCTGGGCGTCGTCGATCTTCACGCTCAGGTTGTCGCCGCCCGCGAGGGCGTCGTTTGGTGTAACGAAGTTCACCGAAGCGGAGCTGGCACCGACTGGAATGGTGATGGTCTGGCCGTTGCTCAACGTCACGACGAGCGGGGCATCAGTGACTGGTGCGTTGACCGACGCGGTGTAAACGACAGTCCCACCTTCGGCCACAGTTGAAGTCGCGGTGAGCGAAACGGTGCTGGTGTCGATAGTGTCAGTGACGTCAGTCACCGCTGGGGTAGTGCTCGGAACCAGGTTCTCGAAGTTACCGCCAGTGGCCTTATCGATGCTGACTTCAACTTTGCCAGCGTCTTTGTAGACGTCATCTTTTGGCGCGTCGACAGTCACGGTGCCAGTGGTGGCGCCTGCTGCGATGTTGATGACGGCGCCGTTGCTCAGGGTGACAGTCACTGGCGAGCCGGCGGCGTTGGTCAATGTTGCGGTGTAAACGATCGAGCCGCCTTCAGCAACGGTATCGGTCGCACTCAAGGTCAGGCCGGTAGTGTCCTGCACATCGGTAACGGTGGTGTCGGCAGGCTTGCCGTCGATGTCCAGTTTTTCGTAGTTACCGCCCTGGGCGTCGTCGATCTTCACGCTCAAGTTGTCGCCGCCCGCGAGGGCGTCGTTTGGCGTAACGAAGTTTACCGAAGCGGAGCTGGCGCCGACTGGGATGGTGATGGTCTGGCCGTTCGACAGGGTGATAACCAACGGGGCTTCGGTCACGGGTGCATTGACCGAAGCGGTGTAAACCACGGTGCCGCCTTCAGCGACGGTGGACGTTGCGGTCAGGCTGACAGTCGACGTGTCGATGGTGTCGGTAACGTCAGTCACCGCTGGGGTGGTGCTCGGAACCAGGTTCTCGAAATTACCGCCAGTGGCGTTGTCGATGCTGACTTCGACTTTGCCGGCGTCTTTGTAGACGTCGTCCTTCGGCGCATCGACGGTCACTGTGCCGGTGGTGGCGCCCGCAGCGATATTGATCACCGCGCCGTTGCTCAAGGTCACAGTGACAGGTGAGCCGGCGGCGTTGGTCAGAGTGGCGGTGTAGACGATCGAGCCGCCTTCAGCAACGCTATCGGTTGCACTCAAGGTCAGACCGGTAGTGTCTTGCACATCGGTAACGGTGGTGTCGGCCGGAGTGGCGTCGATGTCCAGTTTTTCGTAATTGCCGCCCTGGGCGTCGTCGATCTTCACGCTCAGGTTGTCGCCGCCCGCGAGGGCGTCGGTTGGTGTAACGAAGTTCACCGAAGCGGAGCTGGCGCCGACTGGGATGGTGATGGTCTGGCCGTTGCTCAACGTCACGACGAGCGGGGCATCAGTGACTGGTGCGTTGACCGACGCGGTGTAAACGACAGTCCCACCTTCGGCCACAGTTGAAGTCGCGGTGAGCGAAACGGTGCTGGTGTCGATGGTGTCAGTGACATCAGTCACCGCCGGCGTGGTGTTCGGAACCAGGTTCTCGAAGTTGCCGCCAGTGGCCTTATCGATGCTGACTTCAACTTTGCCGGCGTCTTTGTAGACATCATCTTTTGGTGCGTCGACAGTCACGGTGCCGGTAGTAGCACCCGCAGCGATGTTGATCACCGCGCCGTTGCTCAAGGTGACGGTCACTGGCGAGCCGGCGGCGTTGGTCAATGTTGCGGTGTAAACGATCGAGCCGCCTTCGGCCACAGTGTCAGTTGCCGAGAGTGTCAGGCCAGTGGTGTCCTGGGTGTCTGTGACGGTGGTGTCGGCAGGCTTGCCGTCGATGTCCAGTTTTTCGTAGTTGCCGCCCTGGGCGTCGTCGATCTTCACGCTCAGGTTGTCGCCGCCCGCGAGGGCATCGTTTGGCGTAACGAAGTTTACCGAAGCGGAGCTGGCGCCGACTGGGATGGTGATGGTCTGGCCGTTGCTCAACGTCACGACGAGCGGGGCCTCGGTGACCGGTGCGTTGACCGAGGCGGTGTAAACGACAGTCCCACCTTCGGCCACCGTCGAAGTCGCGGTGAGCGAAACGGTGCTGGTGTCGATGGTGTCAGTGACATCAGTCACCGCCGGCGTAGTGCTCGGAACCAGGTTCTCGAAATTACCGCCAGTGGTGTTGTCGATGCTGACTTCAACTTTGCCGGCATCTTTGTAGACGTCGTCTTTTGGTGCGTCGACAGTCACGGTGCCGGTAGTGGCGCCAGCAGCGATGTTGATCACCGCGCCGTTGCTCAAGGTGACGGTCACTGGCGAGCCGGCGGCGTTGGTCAATGTTGCGGTGTAAACGATCGAGCCGCCTTCGGCGACGCTATCGGTTGCACTCAAGGTCAGGCCGGTAGTGTCCTGCACATCGGTAACGGTGGTGTCGGCCGGAGTGGCGTCGATGTCCAGTTTTTCGTAGTTACCGCCCTGGGCGTCGTCGATCTTCACGCTCAGGTTGTCGCCGCCCGCGAGGGCGTCGTTTGGCGTAACGAAGTTTACCGAAGCGGAGCTGGCGCCGACTGGGATGGTGATGGTCTGGCCGTTCGACAGGGTGATAACCAACGGGGCTTCGGTCACGGGTGCATTGACCGAAGCGGTGTAAACCACGGTGCCGCCTTCAGCGACGGTGGACGTTGCGGTCAGGCTGACAGTCGACGTGTCGATGGTGTCAGTGACATCAGTCACCGCTGGGGTAGTGCTCGGAACCAGGTTCTCGAAGTTACCGCCAGTGGCCTTATCGATGCTGACTTCAACTTTGCCAGCGTCTTTGTAGACGTCGTCTTTTGGTGCGTCGACGGTCACGGTGCCAGTGGTGGCGCCAGCAGCGATGTTGATCACCGCGCCGTTGCTCAAGGTGACGGTCACTGGCGAGCCGGCGGCGTTGGTCAATGTTGCGGTGTAAACGATCGAGCCGCCTTCGGCGACGCTATCGGTTGCACTCAAGGTCAGGCCGGTAGTGTCCTGCACATCGGTAACGGTGGTGTCGGCCGGAGTGGCGTCGATGTCCAGTTTTTCGTAGTTACCGCCCTTGGCGTCGTCGATCTTCACGCTCAGGTTGTCGCCGCCCGCGAGGGCGTCGTTTGGCGTAACGAAGTTCACGCTGCCACTGCTGGCGCCGACCGCGATGGTGATGGTCTGGCCGTTCGACAGGGTGATAACCAACGGGGCTTCGGTCACGGGTGCATTGACCGAAGCGGTGTAAACCACGGTGCCGCCTTCAGCGACGGTGGACGTTGCGGTCAGGCTGACAGTCGACGTGTCGATGGTGTCAGTGACATCAGTCACCGCTGGGGTAGTGCTCGGAACCAGGTTCTCGAAGTTACCGCCAGTGGCCTTATCGATGCTGACTTCAACTTTGCCAGCGTCTTTGTAGACGTCGTCTTTTGGTGCGTCGACGGTCACGGTGCCGGTGGTGGCGCCTGCTGCGATGTTGATCACCGCGCCGTTGCTCAGGGTGACAGTCACTGGCGAGCCGGCGGCGTTGGTCAATGTTGCGGTGTAAACGATCGAGCCGCCTTCGGCCACAGTGTCAGTTGCCGAGAGTGTCAGGCCAGTGGTGTCCTGAGTGTCCGTGACGGTGGTGTCGGCAGGCTTGCCGTCGATGTCCAGTTTTTCGTAGTTGCCGCCCTGGGCGCCGTCGATCTTCACGCTCAGGTTGTCGCCGCCCGCGAGGGCGTCGTTTGGTGTAACGAAGTTCACCGAAGCGGAGCTGGCGCCGACTGGGATGGTGATGGTCTGGCCGTTCGACAGGGTGATAACCAACGGGGCTTCGGTCACGGGTGCATTGACCGAGGCGGTGTAAACCACGGTGCCGCCTTCGGCCACCGTCGAAGTCGCGGTGAGCGAAACGGTGCTGGTGTCGATGGTGTCAGTGACATCAGTCACCGCCGGCGTAGTGCTCGGAACCAGGTTCTCGAAATTACCGCCAGTGGTGTTGTCGATGCTGACTTCAACTTTGCCGGCATCTTTGTAGACGTCGTCTTTTGGTGCGTCGACAGTCACGGTGCCGGTAGTGGCGCCAGCAGCGATGTTGATCACCGCGCCGTTGCTCAAGGTGACGGTCACTGGCGAGCCGGCGGCGTTGGTCAATGTTGCGGTGTAAACGATCGAGCCGCCTTCGGCGACGCTATCGGTTGCACTCAAGGTCAGGCCGGTAGTGTCCTGCACATCGGTAACGGTGGTGTCGGCCGGAGTGGCGTCGATGTCCAGTTTTTCGTAGTTACCGCCCTGGGCGTCGTCGATCTTCACGCTCAGGTTGTCGCCGCCCGCGAGGGCGTCGTTTGGTGTAACGAAGTTCACCGAAGCGGAGCTGGCACCGACTGGAATGGTGATGGTCTGGCCGTTGCTCAACGTCACGACGAGCGGGGCATCAGTGACTGGTGCGTTGACCGACGCGGTGTAAACGACAGTCCCACCTTCGGCCACAGTTGAAGTCGCGGTGAGCGAAACGGTGCTGGTGTCGATAGTGTCAGTGACGTCAGTCACCGCTGGGGTAGTGCTCGGAACCAGGTTCTCGAAGTTACCGCCAGTGGCCTTATCGATGCTGACTTCAACTTTGCCAGCGTCTTTGTAGACGTCATCTTTTGGCGCGTCGACAGTCACGGTGCCAGTGGTGGCGCCTGCTGCGATGTTGATGACGGCGCCGTTGCTCAGGGTGACGGTCACTGGAGAGCCAGCGGCGTTGGTCAGGGTGGCGGTGTAAACGATGGAACCGCCTTCGGCCACTTCGGTAGACGCGGACAGGCTCAGGCCAGTGGTGTCCACCGAATCGGTAATCGTGGTGACCGCAGGCACAGTGCTCGGCACCAGACTCTCGAAGTTGCCACCGGTCGCACCGGTGATGGTGGTGCTGACGGTGCTGCCGTTGTTGTAGACGTCATTAGCCTGCGTCTCGACGTTGACGGTCCCGGTAGTCTGGCCTGCAGCGATGGTGATGACCGAGCCATTGCTCAAGGTCACGGTCACCGGCGTCTGGGCCGGGTTGGTCAGCGTCGCGGTGTAAACAATCGAACCGCCTTCGGTGATGGATTCGCTGGCGCTCAGTGTCAGGCCAGTGGTATCCGCCGAATCAGTAATCGTGGTGACCGCAGGCGCAGTGCTTGGGACCAGGTTTTCGAAGTTGCCACCGGTCGCACCGGTAATGGTGGTGCTGACGGTGCTGCCGTTGTTGTAGACGTCATTAGCTGGCGTCTCGACGTTAACGGTGCCAGTGGTCTGGCCTGCAGCGATGGTGATGACCGAGCCATTGCTCAAGGTCACGGTCACCGGCGTCTGAGCCGGGTTGGTCAGCGTCGCGGTGTAAACAATCGAACCGCCTTCGGTGATGGATTCGCTGGCGCTCAGTGTCAGGCCAGTGGTATCCGCCGAATCAGTAATCGTGGTGATCGCAGGCGCAGTGCTTGGGACCAGGTTTTCGAAGTTGCCACCGGTCGCACCGGTGATGGTGGTGCTGACAGTGCTGCCGTTGTTGTAGACGTCATTGGCTGGCGTCTCGACGTTGATGGTGCCAGTGGTCTGGCCGGCGGCGATGGTGATGACCGAGCCATTGCTCAAGGTCACTGTCACCGGCGTCTGGGCCGGGTTGGTCAGCGTCGCGGTGTAAACAATCGACCGCCTTCGGTGATGGATTCGCTGGCGCTCAGTGTCAGGCCAGTGGTATCCGCCGAATCAGTAATCGTGGTGACCGCAGGCGCGGTGCTTGGGACCAGGTTTTCGAAGTTGCCACCGGTCGCACCGGTAATGGTGGTGCTGACGGTGCTGCCGTTGTTGTAGACGTCATTGGCCGGTGTCTCGACGTTAACGGTGCCAGTGGTCTGGCCTGCAGCGATGGTGATGACCGAGCCATTGCTCAAGGTCACTGTCACCGGCGTCTGGGCCGGGTTGGTCAGCGTCGCGGTGTAAACAATCGAACCGCCTTCGGTGATGGTTTCGCTGGCCGTCAGTGTCAGGCCAGTGGTATCCGCCGAATCGGTAATCGTGGTGACCGCAGGCGCAGTGCTTGGGACCAGGTTTTCGAAGTTACCGCCGGTTGCGCCGGTAATCGTAGTGCTGACGGTGCTGCCGTTGTTGTAGACGTCATTGGCCGGCGTCTCGACGTTGACGGTGCCAGTGGTCTGGCCTGCAGCGATGGTGATGACCGAGCCGTTGCTCAAGGTCACGGTCACCGGAGTCTGGGCCGGGTTGGTCAGCGTCGCGGTGTAAACAATCGAACCGCCTTCGGTGATGGTTTCGCTGGCCGTCAGTGTCAGGCCAGTGGTATCCGCCGAATCAGTAATCGTGGTGACCGCAGGCGCAGTGCTTGGGACCAGGTTTTCGAAGTTGCCACCGGTCGCACCGGTGATGGTGGTGCTGACAGTGCTGCCGTTGTTGTAGACGTCATTGGCTGGCGTCTCGACGTTGATGGTGCCAGTGGTCTGGCCGGCGGCGATGGTGATGACCGAGCCATTGCTCAAGGTCACGGTCACCGGCGTCTGGGCCGGGTTGGTCAGAGTCGCGGTGTAGGTGATCTGGCCGCCTTCGGTGATGGTTTCGCTGGCGCTCAGTGTCAGGCCGGTGGTGTCGGTCGAATCGGTAATCGTAGTAACGGCAGGTGCGGTGCTCGGCACCAGACTCTCGAAGTTGCCACCGGTTGCGCCGGTAATGGTGGTGCTGACGGTGCTGCCGTTGTTGTAGACGTCATTAGCCGGTGTCTCGACGTTGACGGTCCCGGTAGTCTGGCCTGCAGCGATGGTGATGACCGAGCCATTGCTCAAGGTCACGGTCACCGGCGTCTGGGCCGGGTTGGTCAGCGTTGCGGTGTAAACAATCGAACCGCCTTCGGTGATGGATTCGCTGGCGCTCAGTGTCAGGCCAGTGGTGTCCACCGAATCAGTAATCGTGGTGACCGCAGGCGCAGTGCTCGGCACCAGGTTTTCGAAGTTGCCACCGGTTGCGCCGGTAATCGTAGTGCTGACCGTGCTGCCGTTGTTGTAGACGTCATTAGCCGGCGTCTCGACGTTGACGGTCCCGGTAGTCTGGCCTGCAGCGATGGTGATGACCGAGCCATTGCTCAAGGTCACTGTCACCGGAGTCTGGGCCGGGTTGGTCAGCGTCGCGGTGTAAACAATCGAACCGCCTTCGGTGATGGATTCGCTGGCGCTCAGTGTCAAGCCAGTGGTGTCCACCGAATCGGTAATCGTGGTGACCGCAGGCGCAGTGCTTGGGACCAGGTTTTCGAAGTTGCCACCGGTCGCACCGGTGATGGTGGTGCTGACAGTGCTGCCGTTGTTGTAGACGTCATTGGCTGGCGTCTCGACGTTGACGGTGCCAGTGGTCTGGCCGGCGGCGATGGTGATGACCGAGCCATTGCTCAAGGTCACGGTCACCGGCGTCTGGGCCGGGTTGGTCAGGGTCGCGGTGTAGGTAATCTGGCCGCCTTCGGTGATGGTGTTGCTGGCCGTCAGGGTCAGGCCAGTGGTATCCGCCGAATCGGTAATCGTGGTGACCGCAGGCGCGGTGCTCGGCACCAGGTTTTCGAAGTTGCCACCGGTTGCGCCGGTAATGGTGGTGCTGACGGTGCTGCCGTTGTTGTAGACGTCATTAGCTGGCGTCTCGACGTTAACGGTGCCAGTGGTCTGGCCGGCGGCGATGGTGATGACCGAGCCGTTGCTCAAGGTCACGGTCACCGGGGTCTGGGCCGGGTTGGTCAGGGTGGCGGTGTAGGTGATCTGGCCGCCTTCGGTCACGGTGTTGCCCGCCGTCAGGGTGACGGTGGTGGTGTCGATGGTGTCGGTGATCTGGGTCACGGCCGGCGTGGTGGGCACGGTCACGGCAATGCCAGTGCCACCGGTGGTGCCAGTGACGGTCACACTGATCTGGCTTGGGTCGTTGTAGACCGTGTCATTCGGCGCGAGTGGAACGTTGACGCTGCCGGTCAGTTGACCCGCCGGGATCACGATCACCGCGCCGTTGGACAAGGTCACGGTCAGGTTGGTCTGCGGAGCCTGGGTCACGGTCGCGGTGTAGACCAACACGCCGCCGGCCTCGGTCAGGGTCGGCGTGGCGCTCAGGGTCATCGTCGCATTGAGCACGGCGTTGGCGGTCGTATTGGCCGTGGTATCGCCACCCAGGGTGTTGTTACCGGTGGCGGCAGCCGCAGCAAGGCCTTCCGTTGGGAAACCGACAGTAGGGTCGACGCTACCAGCGGTGGCATCCAGCACCACAAAGCTGTGGCCGCCACCGGCGGCACCACCCGTACCTGCGGCAGTTGCGCCGGCGGCGGTGGCTTCCAGGGCGGTCGTCGGGTCGACGCCCGCGGCGATGGCTTGTTGCAGCTCTTCTACTGACGGCGCGGCCTGGGCTGTGGCCTGTTCAAGATCGGTGGACGAGTCCGGGGCATTGGCGCTCCACTGGGTATCGCGGCCCAGGTCCAAGGTGCGGCCATCGGCCAGATCCAATGTGACGGCGCCAGAAGGGCCAGTGTCCAACTGATCGCCCGTGTACAGGCGATCACCTTCAATGAGTACGCGCCGGATGCCCTCTGGGGATACGACGAAAACCTGACCAACAATGCTTTTGACAACGGCAATAACACTGCTCATTGAAGACTCTCCGGGTGCCACGCTCAGTAGACTTCCATGGACCCGGCAGCGTGTAGGCAGCAGCGGTCTGGACGTTCATGTTTCACAAAGTAAGGTTATTTGACGCTTTTGCGTGTCAATATTTTGACTGTGATTTTTCAAACATTTTGTTTGTGCCAAACTATTGACCTTAAGCCGGCCATCCTAAACAATCATTGGCGTAATGTCACATTGATATTTAAGCGGCGACCTGTTCTTTCGGTGCGTGTTCCAGCTCCTGTTTTGAACTTTCCGACATACGGTCATTCCGGTTGCCATCATCCGATGCAGCGCCACGTTTCGCTGTGATCCAAGACAAGTGTTTCAGGAAGAAATCCACCATGCGTCTGCACCTGTTCAAGGCTTTACCCTTTGCCCTCGCCGCCAGTTTCGTACAAGCACAAACCTTGCCGCAGGCCATGCAACAGGCGCTGGATGTCCATCCTGAAATCCAGGCCGGCGTGAACAGTCGCCTCGCGGCGGATTACCAACTCAAGGCGGCCAAGGGCGGCTACCTGCCTAGAGTGGACCTGGCAGCCGGATACGGCCGTGAAGGCACCGACAGCGTCACCACCCGGTCGGGCGGGACCAATCATTGGGAAACCCTGAACCGCAGCGAGTCGAGCCTGCGCCTGTCGCAAATGGTTTTTGACGGTTTTGCGACGTCCAGCGAAGTTGGGCGTCAACAAGCCACCGTCAATGCCCGTGCCTATTCGTTGCTGGACACATCCGAGCGCACCGGTCTGACGGTGGCCCAGGTCTACCTGGACGTGCTGACCCGTCGCGAGTTCGTGCGCCTGGCCGAGGAAAACCTCAAGAGCCACGAGCGCATCTTCGACCAGATCAAGCTGCGCACTTCCCGCGGCGTGGGCAGCGGCGCCGACCTGGACCAGGCCGAAGCGCGCATGGCCCAGGCCCGCAACAACCTGATCACCGAACAAACCAACCTGGCCGATGCCGAGACCAATTACCTCAGCGCCGTCGGCCAACTGCCTGATCAACTGGAGCGTCCAGCCGATTTTCTGGCGCTGCTGCCGGCCAACCTGACCGAAGCCCGCGCCCAGATGCTGGAAAACAGCCCGGTGCTGCGTTCGGCCGAAGCCGACATCGCCGCGACCGAGCAACAGTACGAAGCCGCCAAATCGAGCTTTTACCCACGTTTCGACGCCGAACTGGGCCGCACTGCCGACAACGACCTGGACGGCCAGAACGGTCACAACAATGAATGGCAAGCCATGCTGCGCATGCGTTTCAACCTGTATGCCGGCGGCAGCAACAAGGCGGACCTGGAATCCAAGTCGTACCTGTCCAACCAGGCCCTGGACATTCGCAACAACGCGCTGCGCCAGTTGAACGAAGAGCTGGGCCTGGCCTGGAACGCTTTGAACAACGCCAACGCCCAGGTGCCGGTCGCCCAGCAATACGTGGATCGCAGCGCCAACGTGCGCACCGCCTACCAGAAGCAGTTCAGCCTCGGCGAGCGGACCCTGCTCGACTTGCTCGACAGCGAAAACGAGCTGTTCAGCGCTTCCCGTCGCCTGGCGGAAATCAAGAATGTGCAGCTGTTCACCCAGTACCGGATCAAGGCAACCATGGGCCAGCTGTTGAAAAGCCAGGGTGTGGTCGCACCGTTGGCATCGGTTGTGCAGAACGACATGAAGCCCAAGGTTCAGTTGCCTGGGATGAATTGAGTCCTACCACCCGTTTTAATCAGTCAGAGTGCCGAGCGTGGAATCAGAAGTCCGTCCAGTCGAACTAGTTCATGACCCGCGCACGCTGCACGACGACCCGCTGTTGGACGGCTTGCTGGCGCTCTGCATGCTGCATCAGAAGCCGGCCAGCGCGGCGATGCTCACCACCGGCCTGCCGCTGCCCAAGCAGCGGCTGAGCGTCGAATTATTGTCGCGCGCGGCGGCCCGTGCCGGTCTGCAAGGTCGGGTGCTGCAACGCAAGCTCGAGCAGATCCCGACCATCGCCATGCCAGCGCTGTTGTTGCTCAAGGACGGCCGCAGTGCCGTGCTGCTGGGCTGGGTCGGTGACGACCAGGCGCGGTTGCTGCTCAGCGAAAGCGACGGCGGTGAGGTGACCATCAGCCGCGAACTGCTGGCCGATGACTACAGCGGCAAGGTGTTCTTCGCCCAGCCGCAGCATAAATTTGACGTTAACCACGGCACGCTGATCCCTCGGGCGCGTTCGTGGTTTCGCGACACCCTCAAACGGTCCCGCTGGCTGTATGCCGATGCCATTGCCGCGAGCCTGCTGATCAACATCATTGCCATGGCCGCGCCACTGTTCGTGATGAACGTCTACGACCGCGTGGTGCCGAACCAGGCCGAATCGACCCTGTGGGTATTGGCCGTTGGTATCACCGGCGCCTATGTCTTCGACCTGATCCTCAAGATGCTGCGCAGCCTGTGCCTGGACCTGGCCGGCAAGAAAACCGACCTGATCATCTCGGCGACGCTGTTCGAACGCATCGTCGGCATGTCCATGAAATACCGCCCGGCGCGGGTCGGCAGCTTTGCCCAGAACATCCATGAGTTCCAGAGCCTGCGGGACTTCCTCGCGTCGCTGACCCTCACCAGCCTGATCGACCTGCCGTTCACCCTGCTGATTTTCATGGTCATCGCGATTATCGGCGGGCACCTGGTGTGGATTCCGGTGCTGGCGTTCCCGATTGCCCTGCTGATCGGCTACGCCTTGCAGAAGCCTTTGGTGGCAACCATGGAGCGCACCATGGCCCTGGGCGCCGAGCGCCAATCCAGCCTGATCGAAACCCTGGCCGGCCTGGATGCGGTGAAGGTCAACAACGCCGAGAGCGAACGCCAGTACCAGTGGGAACAGACCATCGGCACCCTCAGCCGCCTCGAGCTGCGGGTGAAAATGCTGTCCGGCCTGGCGATGAACATCACTTTGCTGATCCAGCAACTGGCCGGCGTGGTCATGATCGTCTTCGGCGTTTACCTGATCATCGCCGGCAACCTGAGCATGGGTGGGCTGGTCGCCTGCTACATGCTCAGCGGCCGCGCCCTCAGCCCGTTGGCTTCGCTGTCGGGCCTGCTGACCCGCTACCAACAGGCGCGGGTGACCATGACGTCCGTCGACCAGATGATGGAGCTGCCCCAAGAGCGCAATTTCGACGAGCGCCCGCTGAGCCGCAAGGTCCTGCAGGGCGCCATTGAATGCCGTCAGTTGAACTTCACTTATCCGAACCAGCAGAACCCCGCGCTGAAGAACATTAACCTGGTGATCAAGCCGGGCGAGAAAATCGGCATCATCGGCCGCAGCGGCTCGGGCAAGAGTTCCCTGGCCAAGTTGCTGGTGGGGCTTTACCAACCCGATGACGGCGCCTTGCTGGTGGACGGCGTGGACATCCGCCAGATCGACGTCAGCGAGTTGCGCTACAACATTGGCTACGTGCCCCAGGACATCCAGCTGCTGGCCGGTACCCTGCGCGACAACCTGACCTCCGGCGCCCGTTACGTCGAAGATGAACTGGTGCTCCAGGCCGCCGAACTGGCAGGCGTGCATGAGTTTGCCCGCCTGCATCCGCAAGGCTATGAACTGCAAGTCGGTGAGCGCGGACAGAACCTGTCCGGTGGTCAGCGCCAGAACGTTGCCCTGGCCCGCGCGCTGCTGCTCAACCCGCCCATCCTGTTACTGGACGAACCCACCAGCGCCATGGACAACACCGGTGAAGAACGCTTGAAACAGCGCTTGGCTGCCGTGGTGGAAAACAAGACCGTGCTGCTGGTGACGCACCGGGCATCCTTGCTGTCGCTGGTGGACCGCCTGTTGGTGATCGACCGTGGACAGATCCTCGCCGACGGCCCGAAAGCCGCTGTCATGGAAGCGTTGAAGAAGGGGCAGATCAGTGTTGCTTAAATCCGGTTTAAAGGGCGCGGTGGGTCGCTATTTCAAAGGTTCCGACTCGCTGCACGGCCAACCGCTGCCCGAAGTCAACAAGGCGCTGATCGAGGACGCTCCCCGGGTGGTGCGGCTGACGATCTGGGGCATCATCGGCTTCTTTGTGTTCCTGATGTTGTGGGCCAACTTCGCCGTGATCGACGAAGTGACCAAGGGCGACGGCAAGGCGATTCCTTCTTCCAAAATCCAGAAAATCCAGAACCTGGAAGGCGGCATCGTTGCTGAGCTGTTCGTCAAGGAGGGGCAGATCGTCGACGCCGGCGCGCCGTTGATTCGCCTGGACGACACCCGGTTTGTCTCCAACGTCGGCGAGACCGAGGCCGATCGCCTGTCCATGCTGTTGCGGGTCGAGCGCCTGAGTGCCGAGGTCGATGACCGGCCGCTGAACTTCCCGGCCGATGTGCTCAAGGCAGTACCGGGCCAGGCCGCCAGCGAGGAGTCGCTGTACATTAGCCGCCGCCAGCAGTTGCACGATGAAATCGGCGGCTTGCAGGAGCAGTTGATCCAGCGCCAGCAGGAACTGCGCGAATTCGTGTCAAAGCAGGCGCAGTACCGCTCCGGCCTGGCGCTGCAACGCCAGGAAATCAACATGTCCGAGCCGCTGGTGGCCCAGGGCGCGGTATCGCCGGTGGAAGTGCTGCGGCTCAAGCGCGCCGAGGTCGAGACCCGTGGGCAACTGGACGCCACGACGCTGGCGATCCCGCGTGCCGAATCGGCGATCAAGGAAGTGCAGCGAAAGATCGATGAGACCCGCGGCAAGTTCCGCAGCGAAGCCCTGACCCAGCTCAACGAAGCTCGCACCGACCTGAACAAGGCCCAGGCCACCGGCAAAGCCCTGGAAGACCGGGTGAGCCGGACCCTGGTGACGTCGCCCGTGCGCGGCATCGTCAACAAGTTGCTGGTGAACACCATCGGCGGCGTGATCCAGCCCGGCAGCGACCTGGTGGAAATCGTGCCGCTGGACGACACCATCCTTGTGGAAGCGAAAATCCGTCCCCAGGACATCGCCTTCCTGCACCCCGGCCAGGACGCCACGGTGAAATTCACCGCGTACGACTACACCATCTACGGCGGGATGAAAGCCAAGCTGGAACAGATCGGCGCCGACACCATCACCGATGAAGACAAGAAAACCACCTACTACATCATCAAGCTGCGCACCGAACGCAGCCACCTGGGCACCGATGACAAACCCCTGCTGATCATTCCGGGCATGGTGGCGTCGGTGGACATCATCACCGGCAAGAAAACCGTGCTCAGCTACCTGCTCAAACCCATCATCAAGGCCCGGTCCGAGGCGCTGCACGAGCGCTAGCCCTTCAGACCGGACTCCTCCCTTGTGGGAGCGAGCTTGCTTGCGATGACGGTGTGTCAGCGACAGATAACGTGTCTGACCTGACGCTATCGCGAGCAAGCTCGCTCCCACAGTATTTACCGTTGATCAATTTATGGTGTGATTGCTGGGACGCTTTTGTGGCGAGGGAGCTTGCTCCCGCTTGAGTGCGAAGCGCTCATCGCTTTTTTGGGGCCGCTGCGCGCCCCAGCGGGAGCAATCTCTGGTCACAGGACCGTGGCGTTCCCAAAACCCTTGTGGGAGCGAGCTTGCTCGCGATGACGGTGTGTCGGTGTTAAATAAAAGTCTGGCCCACCGCCATCGCGAGCAAGCTCGCTCCCACAGGTTCTGCCATATAGTTATGCATTTATAATATTTAAATTAACTTTCTTATACCCTTAAAGTCATCCCCCTGCGTACCTGCCGACCAATCGGCGCGCCGCACGACACAAACCAACACGGTAACGCCGTGAGTTTTGATCGATTGCGCGCCTGTTCAAGCGCGCTGTGCGTGGGAGTGATGTATGCCAGCCGTCTCTTATTCTCCAGATTCATCTATCGCGAACATTGCCCCGCAGTCGTTCGACATCCGCCCGTTCCGCGATGCCGTAGGCGCCGAAATCGTCGGGCTGGACCTGTCCCGACCGATCAGCGACCAGGATTTCGCCCGCATCCACCGCGCACACCTGGACTATCACGTCGTGGTGTTCCGCGACCAACGCATCACCCCTGAACAACAGATCGCCTTCAGCCGCCGTTTTGGCGTGCTGCAGATCCATGTGCTCAAGCAGTTCCTGTTAGCTGGGCATCCGGAAATCCTCATCGTCTCCAACATCATCGAAAACGGCCAATCCATCGGCCTCGGTGATGCCGGCAAATTCTGGCATTCGGACCTCTCCTATAAAGAACTGCCCAGCCTCGGCTCGATGCTCCACGCCCAGGAGCTGCCGAGCGAAGGCGGCGACACGCTGTTCGCCGACATGCACAAAGCCTGGGACGGTTTGCCCGAAGCGCTGCGTAAAGCCGTGGAAGGCCGTTCGGCGGCGCATTCCTATACGGCGCGCTACAGCGAAACCAAATTCGAAGGCAACTGGCGCCCGACGCTTACGCCGGAGCAACTGGCCCAGGTCGCCGAAGTAGTGCATCCGATCGTGCGCACCCACCCGGAAACCGGGCGCAAGGCGTTGTTCGTCAGCGAAGGGTTCACCACCCGCATCGTCGGTCTGCCGGAGGACGAAAGCACAGCGCTGCTGGCCGAGCTGTATGCCCACAGCGTGCTGCCGCAGAACATCTATCGCCATCAATGGCAGTCCCATGACCTGGTGTTCTGGGACAACCGCTCGCTGATCCACTTGGCCGCCGGTTGCCCGAGCCATCTGCGCCGCAAGCTGTATCGCACCACCATCCAGGGCGACGCCCCTTTCTGATCGGCTGCGCCTCGCGCAAAGAGCCCGGAGAATCACCATGTCCAAACGCATTGCTTTTGCACCGCTGGCCGCCGCCATCGGCCTGGGGTTCAGTTTGCTGGCCGGCAGCCTGGTCGCGCCGGCCAGTGCCCACGCCGAGGGCGAGATTCGCATCGCCGAGCAGTTCGGCATCGTTTACCTGCTGTTGAACGTGGTTCGCGATCAACAATTGATCGAGAAGTACGGCAAGCAGGAAGGCATCGAGATCAAGGTCGACTGGACCCAACTGTCGGGCGGCGCGGCGGTCAACGATGCGTTGCTGTCGGGCTCCATCGACATTGCCGGGGCCGGTGTCGGGCCGTTGTTGACGGTCTGGGACCGCACCCGTGGCAAGCAGAACGTCAAGGCCGTGGCTTCCCTGGGCAACTTTCCCTATTACCTGTTGAGCAACAACCCGAACGTCAAGACCATCGCCGACTTCACCGAGCAGGACCGCATCGCGGTGCCGGCGGTGGGCGTTTCGGTGCAGTCGCGTTTCCTGCAATACGCCGCCGCGAAACAGTGGGGCGACAAGGACTTCAATCGCCTCGACAAGTACACCCTGGCGGTTCCGCATCCGGACGCCACAGCCGCGTTGATTGCCGGTGGCACCGAGTTGACCGGGCATTTTTCCAACCCACCGTTCCAGGACCAGGCCCTGCAAAACCCCAACGTCCACGTGGTGCTCAACTCCTATGACGTGCTCGGGCCGAGTTCGCCCACGGTGTTGTTCGCCACTGAGAAATTCCGCGATGAAAACCCGAAGACCTACAAGGCATTCGTGGAGGCGCTGACCGAAGCGGCCGAATTCGCCCAGAAGGACAAAGGCGCGGCGGCGGACACCTACCTGCGGGTGACCAAGGCCAAGATCGACCGGGCGACGTTGCTGAAGATCATCGACAACCCGCAGATCGAATTCACCGTCAGCCCGAAAAACACCAACCCGCTGGCCGAATTTCTCTACCGCGTCGGCGCGATCAAGAACAAACCGGCGTCGTGGGAAGATTATTTCTTCCAGGACGCCAAACCGCTGCAGGGGAGCTGATTGTCATGAATGCGTTTTTGCAAGGCCACGCGGCCAGCAACCCCACTTCCACCGGGACCGCGTTGTTGTCGGTGGATAACGTCAGCCTGGAGTACCGCACCCCGCAGCGGGTGGTGCGGGCCACCCACCAGGTCAGTTTCGAAGTCGATCCGGCGGACCGTTTTGTACTGCTCGGGCCATCGGGCTGCGGCAAGTCGACCTTGCTCAAGGCCATTGGCGGCTTCATCACGCCGTGCGAAGGCGAGATTCGCCTGCAAGGCCAGACTGTCAGCGCGCCGGGTCCGGACCGGATCGTGGTATTCCAGGAGTTCGATCAACTGCCGCCCTGGAAAACCGTGAAGCAGAACGTGATGTTCGCGCTGCTGGCATCCGGCACGCTCAAGCGTCGCGAGGCCGAGGAGCGGGCGTTGCATTACCTCGACAAAGTCGGTCTGGCGGCGTTTGCCGATGCCTACCCACACACCTTGTCTGGTGGGATGAAGGCCCGCGTCGCCATTGCCCGGGCGTTGGCGATGCAGCCGAAGATCCTGCTGATGGACGAGCCCTTCGCCGCCCTCGATGCCCTGACCCGACGCAAGATGCAGGAAGAATTGCTGCTGCTCTGGGAAGAGGTGCGTTTCACCCTGCTGTTCGTCACCCACTCCATCGAAGAAGCACTGGTGGTGGGCAATCGCATCCTGCTGCTGTCACCGCACCCAGGAAGGGTACGGGCGGAAATCCACAGCCACCAATACGATCTGCACAGCCTCGGCGGCGTGGGTTTCCAGCACACTGCGCGGCGGATTCATCGGTTGCTGTTCGATGAAAACCAGTCGCCGGACACCGAGCGTGAGCTGGATTTCGCCGACATCCGTATCGCCTACTGACCCTGTAGGAGCTGTCGAGTGCAACGAGGCTGCGATCTTTTGATCCTTCGCTTGAGACTCAAGCAACAGGGACAAGATCGCAGCCTCGCTTCGCTCGGCAGCTCCTACGGGGCGGTGCCAGGTTCTGAAAAAGAGAGAGTCTATGAGCCAGTTATCGCCTGCGCGCGAAGAATACGAAGTCGATCTGCAACCCCTGACCCACGTGCCATTGGAGCGCGAGTTGCCCTTGGGCCAGCGCCTCTGGCAACAGGGTTGGTTGCGCAAAAGTCTGATCCTGTTATTGCTGGCGGTGGTGTGGGAGGGCGTGGCGCGTTACCAGAACAACGACCTGCTGCTGCCGAGTTTCCTGCAAACCGCCAGTGCGTTGTACGACGGTTTGCTCAGCGGCGAGCTGCTGGGCAAAGTGTGGATTTCCCTGGTGGTGCTGCTCAAGGGCTATCTGCTGGGGATCGTCCTGGCGTTTGGCTTGACCACGCTGGCCGTGTCGACCCAGTTCGGTCGCGACTTGCTCAGCACCCTGACGTCGATGTTCAACCCGTTGCCGGCCATCGCCCTGTTGCCGTTGGCGCTGCTGTGGTTCGGCCTGGGGCAGAACAGCCTGATTTTCGTGCTGGTGCATTCGGTGCTGTGGGCGCTGGCGTTGAACATGTATGCGGGGTTTCTCGGCGTGTCGGAAACGCTGCGCATGGCCGGGCGCAACTACGGGCTCAAGGGCCTGCGTTTTGTGCTGTTCATCCTGATCCCGGCGGCGCTGCCGTCGATCCTCGCCGGGCTGAAAATCGGCTGGGCCTTCGCCTGGCGCACGCTGATCGCCGCCGAACTGGTGTTCGGCGCCACCAGCGGCAAGGGCGGCCTGGGCTGGTACATCTTCCAGAACCGCAACGAGCTGTACACCGACAAGGTCTTTGCCGGGTTGGCGGTGGTGATTCTGATCGGGTTGCTGGTGGAGAATCTGGTGTTCGACAGTCTGGAGCGGGTGACGGTGAAGCGCTGGGGGATGCAGCGGTGATTCGGTAGTACACCTTTGTGGCGAGGGCGCTTGCTCCCGCTCGGCTGCGCCCTGTAGGAGCTGCCGAAGGCTGCGATCTTTTGATCTTTCGCTTGGGACTCAAGTGTCTGGGGAAAGATCGCAGCCTCGTTGCACTCGACAGCTCCTACACGCAGGCCAGCGGGAGCAATCTCTGGCCACGGGTTATGGGTTGTCTGGGCTGACGTCATCGCGAGCAAGCTCGCTCCCACAGTTGATCGGCGTTGATCTCGATATTTCTGTTCGACACAGATCCAGTGTGGGAGCGAGCTTGCTCGCGATGGCAATCCTCAATTCACCACAGGCCTGTCAGCCAGCTGCTTGAACCTCCAGCCGATCCATTGCCCTTTCCACCAACAAATGCACCCCATCAGCCATCCGGCTGATTGCCAGGATGACGCTGCGGCGCGAACCGTCGACATCATCGGCCAGGTCGGCGGCGATGGCGCTGATGGACAGCAGGTCTTCGGAGGCATTGGCCAACAGGGTTTCGGTGTCGATACCAGGGGCGACCATGAAGAGTTGGGCGGTTTGGGTTTTGCCCGAGGCTTCATCGGTGGGTTTGGGATTGAGGTAGTAGTCGAGGACGCGCTCGGCGGCTTCGTCGAGTTTTTTGGCTTTCGAGGATTTGTCGGCGGTGTTGCCAGGGCTTCCTGGCGGATTTGGAGTTACTTTGAACATGTCGTGAAGCTCCATCTGTAGAAGTGGAACCGACACCATTCGCTTGCACGCAAATGAGGTGGCAGTTGTACGTAGGTGTGCAAGACCGGGCAGACGGAACCCCGGCAGACTCCTCCTTGCGGAAAAATCTCCCACGCACAACTGCCATAAAGCGCCTCTCGATCAAGGCGGATAGCAATGTGCGTCGTCTTTTACCCGGACTTGCACGTCCGTGTCACCGTTTTTTCAATGACAAACCCAGACTAGCGGTGAGCCCCAAGCCGGACAAGTTCACCAACATCGCCGCAACTTGAAGGAAATCTCCTAGGACGTTGCTGTACGCAAGCAGCACACCAAACCTGTGGCGAGGGAGCTTGCTCCCGCTGGCCTGCGAAGCAGGCCCCGTTCGAGGCTGATTTTATTTATCGCTGCCCGGCCCATTAGCCAAGTAAAGCCCCTCCCATTTCCTTTAGACTGGCCGCCCTCAAGCAAGCCTTCAGGACACGGAATGCCAACCCCTCACCGCACCCTTCGCAAAGCCCTGATCGTTTGGTTATATGCCGCCGCCCTGATGCACCTGCTCGCCGGCGTCACGCTGACTTGGGCCGGTCATTCCGGCTTGCTCGATAACTACCTGAACACCATCGAACAGGCTTTCTGGGGCGTCAATGTCGTGCCCGCCACGGCCCGCGCGCAACAAGTCTGGTGGCTGGCCTTGTTCGGCGCCACGTTGCAAAGCTATGCGCTGTACATGCTCGCTCTGGTCCATATCGGCAATCGCCTGAAGAGCGCCATGCCTTGGGGTTGGCTGATCGCCGGCATCCTGCTCTGGGCACCCCAGGACATGCTGATTTCCGCCCAGGCCCAAGTCTGGTCGCACCTGTGGTTCGACAGCCTGGCACTGCTCGTTTTATTGCCGCCGCTGTTCTGGCTCTATCGCCACGACCGCCGCACCTCCCTGACTGACAACGCGTCGAGTGATTCAAACCATGCCTGACTTTTCACTGCTGGATTGGGCCATCACCCTGCTGATTGCCCAAGCGATCCTCGGTGCGCTGGATACCCTGTATCACCACGAACTCACTGTCGCCTTGCCCTATCGCCACAGTGCCCGGCTGGAGCTCTCTATCCATGCCCTGCGCTCGTGCTTCTACGGGATCCTGTTCCTGGGCATGGCGCACTTGGCCTTCGAGGGGACGTGGGCGATCGTCATCGCGCTGCTGTTCGCACTGGAGATCGGCCTGACGCTCTGGGACTTCGTGGTCGAGGACCGTAGCCGCAAGCTGCCCGCCATCGAGCGCATCATGCACACGGTGCTGGCGGTCAACGGCGGGGCCTTCTTCGCGCTGTACGGCGTGCAACTGGCGCAGTGGGCGAGTTTGCCCACCGGCCTGAGCGCGATCGACCTCGGCTGGCGCGGTTGGCTGCTGACCTTGTTCGCCATCGGGGTTACGGCCTCGGGGATTCGCGACGGCTTGGCGGCCTTGCGCATGCAGCGCGCGGGCAAGCCGGCCAACCCGTTTGCCGGTGGTGCCTACAAGCGCGTGCTGGTGACCGGCGGCACCGGGTTTATCGGCGAGACGCTGGTCAATCAATTGCTCGACGCCGGGCACACAGTCAGCGTGCTGGCTCGCGATCCATTGAAAGCGGCCTATCTGTTTGATGGCCGCACCCGTTGCCTGCGCTCGCTGGGCAAGCTGGGTCATGACGAGACCTTCGATGTGGTGATCAACCTGGCGGGCGCGCCGGTCGCCGGTCCGCGCTGGAGCCCCGCGCGCCAGGCGCAACTCATCGCCAGCCGGGTCAATACCACCGAAGCCTTGATGACTTGGTTGAAAAACGCCCGGCATAAACCGGCGTTGTGGATTCAGGCGTCGGCCGTCGGTTTTTACGGCGTGCGTGACGCCAGCGAAAGCCTCGATGAAAGCGCCACCCAGGGCGATGGCTTCATGGCTGAACTCTGTGTGCGTTGGGAAGCCTCGGCCCGGCCTGCCACTGAATTGGGTGTGCGGCAGGTGGTGATGCGCCTGGGCGTGGTGTTTGGTCCGGGCGGTGCTTTGTTGCCGTTGCTGATTCCATTTCGCCTGGGGTTTGGCGGGCGGATGGGTGACGGTCGGCAAATCATGAGTTGGGTGCATCGCGACGACGTGATCCAAGTGATCGCCCGGGCCTTCGATGACGAAAGCCTGAGCGGTACCTACAACCTGGTGGCGCCAGAAACGGTCAGTCAGGCGCTGTTCGCTGAAAGCGTTGGCAAGGTGCTCAAGCGCCCGGTGTGGTTCCACATTCCCGCCGCGCCGGTGCGTGCCTTGGCAGGCGAAATGGCCCAGTTGTTTTTCGACGGCCAACGTGTGCTGCCAAGTCGTCTCGTCGAGGCGGGCTATACGTTCCGTTACCCGACGCTTGATGCTGCCCTGCGCGACCTGGCCTGAGGAGCGCCCATGAGCAAGCCCCGGATGTACCTGCTGGCCGGCAACGGCAGCGCCGCCGATTGGTGGGACGACGCGTTGCCGTACTTTCAACACCACGACGTGGTGCCGCTGGAGCTGCCTGGTTTTGGCAGCAACCCTCAAGCTCCCTGCGAAGACCTGGCGGCCTACGCCCAGGCGTTGCTGGCGGCAACGGACAAGGGCAGCGCGATCATGGCGGTCGGGGTCAACGCCTTGCTGGTGCTGCATGCCTTGCAACGTCAGCCGGGGCATTTTTGTCGCAGTGTGTTGTTGGCGCCGGTGGGTGCGTTTTTGTGGCAACGACGGCTGCCGGCGTTGATGTCGCCGCTGCCGATTCGCAAGACCATTCACTGGCTGCTGGCGAACAAACCGACGCTGTTTGCCCACAAGTTTTCCAGCCAGGCCTGGACGCCTGCACAGTACCAGCGCATGGGCGCTGGCTATGCTCGCTGCCGCGCCTTTGTGCCGCACTGGGACTTGGTGCGTGCCGACACCGCCTTGCCATTGCTGGAGTGGATCACCGACCCAGTCGAACTGGTGTGGGGCGATCAGGACAAGGTACTGGGCGTCGCCCAAGCGGCGGCCTGGTCGGCCATTCTGGCCCGTGCCGATTTGACCATCAGCGTGAAGCCCGGCTGGGGTCACTACCCGTGGATCGACTCACCCGCTGAGTTCGCGGCGTGGCTGGAATCGGGCGAACGTGGTTTCGTCGCGCATACCAAAGGCGGCCGCTTGCGTCTGGCGGCGTTGGCTGGGCAGCCGGTGCCTGCGGCGCTGTCGCTCAACGATTGCGCTGACCCGCGCTTGGCAAGCTTTCTGAAGAGCCAGCCGGACGCTATCTGGGCCGTGCGTTCCTCCAGTTACGGTGAGGATCAGGCCGATGCGGCCAATGCCGGCTTGAGCACCACATTCCTGCGCGAACCGACGCATAACGTGCCGGCGCGCATTGCCGAGTTGAGTGCGGCAGGTGTCGAGGAAGTGGTGGTGCAGCGCTTCATCACACCACGGCTGTCCGGCATCGCATTCGTGCGTCACCTGTCCGTCGAACTGGAATGGGTCGAAGGTCACTTGGAGTCCTTGGCCGACGGTCACGTGAGCCCCGAGCGCGCGATCATTTCCCGCCTCGGCGCGTCGTGGAACAGCGACACCTTCAAGCCCGCCCATGGCCTGACTGAAGACCTGCTGTGGCGTTTCCTGCAAGGCGTGCTGCGGGTCTTCCACTACGTACCCGGCGACGTTGAATGGGCCTGGGACGGCAGGCAACTCTGGCTGCTGCAATACCGGCCGATCAGCGACTACGGCTGGCGCCGCCACCTGACCGCCGCCAACATCGCCGAGATCCTGCCGCCGCAACCCAGCGTGTTGGTGGAGTACGTCCAGCGCCGCGCGGCGGCGAGCATTCCGGCGATCATGGCGCGTTGGGATTCGCGGGTGTTGCAAGACAACGAGCCTTTCACGGCGGTGTTTGGCGGCGCTTCGTATATCAACAATGATTTGTTTCTCGCCCGGCTGGCCGACTGGGGCATCAGCGCCAGCAGCTACGCCGGCGAGGTCGGCGGCGCGACTCCGCACCTGCCTTGGCGGCCCCTGCGCCTGCTGCGTTCGCTGCCGTTGTTCCTGGGCATGCAACGCATCGCCCGCGGGCATTTGCTGACGCTGGAAAACGGCTTGCGACGTTTTGATCGAGAGCTGCACGAACTGACCGGACAAGGCGCAGACGGCCAGCAACTGGCCGACTGGTTTACCCGTTTCTACGTGTTCGTGGTGCAAGGCAACCTGTGCATCGCCAGCGCCTTGGCCAGCAGTGGCGGCGACTGGCTGGGTCGGCCACCGACCGCCTACGACAATCTTGAACACAGCCCGCATCGGCTGCCCTGGGAAACCGACCCAGCGACGCCACGCCCGGCACCGACCGAGCTGCCGTTGCAGGCCTTCCCACAATGGCCCCTGACGATTCGCCTGGCCCATTCGACCGGTCTGCCAGGCTTGCGCGGTTACTACTTGCAAGTGCGCGAATGGTATCGCGACAACCTGATGCGGATTTTTTTTCGCTTGCATCACGCCATGCCGGCGGTGGACCGGGCGCATTGGTTCACCCCGCACTCGGACATTCGTAGCCGCGACGGCAGCTTCTGGCAGGACGGTCGTGAAGGCACCGAGCAGGCGAGTGGGTTCTTGATCTACCCGGGTCAGGCCCAAGGTATTTTGGGCGAGGACATCCTGCTGGAAGACACCCTGGACCCTGGCCGCCACGCCCACTATCAACGCGCCCGGGCTGTGATTGCACGCATGGGCGGACGTCTGTCTCATGGCTCGACGCTGCTGCGTGAGTTGCGCAAACCTTCGGCGGTGTTGCCTCAGGTGGATGTGGCTTGGTTGGGGCATGAGGTGGTGTATTGCGATGGGGTGTTGAGGTTGGTGGAGTAGCCAGTCTCGATCTGTCAGGTTTGGGATGTCTGGGCGAAAGTCATCGCGAGCAAGCTCGCTCCCACAGTAGGTCGGTGTTGGCCTTGCTACTTCATTCGACACAAGCCCCTTGTGGGAGCGAGCTTGCTCGCGATGGCCATCTTACTCACCCTGCATAACGCCGAGCCCGGTGGCGAGGGAGCTTGCTCCCGCTGGGTTGCGCAGCGACCCCAAGCAATTTGAATGGGATCTGCCTGACACACCGAGGCGCCAGGGTTTGGGACTGCTGCGCAGTCCAGCGGGAGCAAGCTTCCTCGCCATGGGATGGTGTGTGTGCCTGAAGATTGGGCGCCGCCGGCACGCCTCGGGCGCTATCGCGGTGTTGCAATTGTTTATCCCGGACCGCTGTTGTGGCGAGGGAGCTTGCTCCCGCTGGGTTGCGCAGCAACCCCAAGCAATTTGAATGCGATCTGCCTGACACACCGAGGCGCCAGGGTTTGGGACTGCTGCGCAGTCCAGCGGGAGCAAGCTCCCTCGCCACAAGGAGTGCGTTCAACTCTGGAGCTGTTCTCAATCCCCAGAAACGAAAAAACCGGCCGAAGCCGGTGTTTTCACCCCAACGGCCAGAGAACTTAATCTCTGCGTACGGGGTTGAGTGAGCGAATCCTAAGTTGAAGAAATCGCGAGGTCAACACCACCGTTGCCACAGAGATTTCCTCCTCTTCACCGCTACTCCCTTGACGCCCCCCACCGCTGTCGTAGACTCCGCCCATCCGTCAGGGAGTAACGGTCATGCGACGTTTATGCAGTTGGGTTGTGGGATTGGCCTTTGTAACGTGCGGGGTTCAGGCGCAAACGTCGGCTTCCGACGATCCGTTGCTGGAGAGCAATGCTTCGGCCAGTGCGTCTGGCAACGAGGCGCGAGGGGTGCTTCGGGCGCGGGATCAGGCGGTGCTGGCCAGTGAGTTGGCCGGGCGGATTGTCGAGTTGCCGTTCAGTGAGGGCGAGTCGTTCAAGAAGGGCGACACCCTGGCGCGTTTCGATTGCTCGGCCTATCAGGCCCAGCTCAATGCGGCCCAGGCGGCCAGCCGTGGCGCGAGTGAGGAACTGGCGCATAACCGGCAATTGGCGGAATTGAAATCCGTCGGGCGTTTCGAGGTGTCGCGGGCCGAGGCCCGGCTCAGCGAGACCCAGGCGCAGTCCCAGGTGTACCAGGTCCAGGTCAAGCGCTGCAGCGTGATCGCACCCTTCGACGGGCAAGTGGTGGCGCGCAAGGTCCAGCGTTATGAAAGCGTCGCGGCCGGCGCGCCGTTGCTGGATGTGGTCGACAACCGCACCCTGGAGATCCATTTGCTGGTGCCTTCACGTTGGATGGACAGGCTCAAGCCCGGTCAACCCTTCACGTTTATCCCCGATGAAACCGGCAAGCCGTTGCAAGCGACGGTCAAGCGCCTGGGCGCGCGCATCGATGAGGGCAGCCAGACCCTGCTGCTGGTGGCGAGCGTGCCGGATGCCAGCGGCTTGCTGTCGGGCATGAGTGGCACGGCGCGTTTCGCGGAGCCCAAGTGAACGCGCCGATCACGGGCAGCGCCGAGCAGGTGTTTGCCCGCTTCCTCGACCTGGAGCGCCAGACGCGGGCCGCGCGTACCCCGGCGCAATTGAGCTACAGCCTGGTCAACGACGGCCAGGCCCTGTTCGGGTTTCGCCACGCCGCGTTATTGATTGCCGGCAAGGTCCAGGCGGTGACCGGCGTCAGCACCGTGGAACCGAATGCGCCGTTCGTGGCGTTCGTCGAGCAGGCCGTGGCGCAGTTGTTCAAGCAGGGGGTGCTGAAGCAGGCCCGGGTGATTGCCGCCGATGGGGTGAGCGAGTCCATCCGGGCAGACTGGCGAAGCCTGTCGGCCGGACAAGTGTTCTGGCTGCCGTTGATCGATCATCAGGGCCAGGTGTTCGGCGGTTTGTGGCTGGCCCGCGACCTGCCGTGGACCCCACCCGAACAAGTGCTGCTGTCGCAACTGGGCGACACCTACAGCCATGCGTGGTTGGCGCTGCAACCGCGCAAGCCGTGGCGCCTGCGCTGGACACGCAAGCGCCAGGTCGCCCTGGTGGCGGTGTTGCTGCTGGGCTTGCTGATCCCTGTGCGCCAGTCCGTGTTGGCCCCGGCCGAAGTGGTGCCGCTGGGCGGGCAGGTGGTGGCGGCGCCGTTGGATGGGGTGATCGCCGAGTTCCTGGTCAAGCCTAACCAGACCGTCAAGAACGGTGACCTGCTGCTGCGTTTCGAAAGCACCAGCCTCAAGGCTCAGGCCGACGTGGCCGAGCGTGCGTTGGGCGTGGCCGAGGCGGAACTCAAGGCCAATTCCCAGCGCTCGTTTGCCGACGCGGAGTCGAGTTCGAAGATCGATCTGCTGGCCGCCCGCGTCGAACAGAAGCGCGCCGAGCGCAACTACGCGCTTGAGCTGCTCAAGCGCAGCGAAGTCCGCGCCGAGCGCGACGGCATCGCGGTATTTGCCGACGCCGAGCGCTGGCTTGGCAAGCCCGTGCAGACCGGCGAGCGGCTGATGGAAATCGCCGATCCGAACCAGGCCGAGTTGCGTATTGAGTTGGCGGTGGGCGACGCGATTGCCCTGGAGCCCGGTGCGCAAGTGGCGTTGTTTCTCGACAGCGACCCGTTGCAGCGGCACCTGGCCTGGCTCGAACGCTCGGCGTATGAAGCGCAGCCGACCGCCGCCGGGCAACTGGCGTATCGGTTGGATGCGCGTTTCGATGCTCAAGCGCCGCGTATCGGCCTGCGAGGTACGGCGAAGGTCTTCGGCGACCGCGCGCCGCTGGCGTTGTACCTGTTGCGTCGGCCACTGGCCGGCCTGCGCCAGAGCGTAGGCCTGTAGCATGGACCTGCCGAGCCTGCGGCCGGACCTGCAACTGTCCCCGGCGGCGCCGGACCCGGACGGTTCGCCGCAGTGGACCTTGGCCGATCCGGTGCGCGGGCGCTATTTCAAGCTGGGCGCGGCGGCGATGCGCATGTTGCGGCACTGGTCCCTGGGCGATCCGGAACAGGTGTTGCAGGCGGCGAACCGCGAGCCGGGCCTGCCGCTCAATGGCGAATCGCTGGAGCAATTGCTGGGCTTCTTGCGCGGCCATGACCTGATCAGCGCGATGGACCCGCAACAGCGCGACAGCTATCTCTCCAAGACCGCCGCACAGCGCCAGAGCCTGTGGCAGATCCTGCTGCATCAATACCTGTTTTTCCGCATTCCGCTGTGGCGCCCGGACGCTTTTCTCAATCGTGCCTGGCCCTGGTTGGCGCGGTTTGGCCCCGGGATCCTGCGCTATGGCCTGCCGCTGACCCTGGGCGTGGGCATCTTCCTGGTATCGCGGGACTGGCAGCGCTTCATCGCAACGTTTCCGCACTTGTTCAGCCTGGGTGGGGCGCTGGCGTTCGGGACGGCGTTGTTCTTCGCCAAGTTGTGCCACGAATTCGGCCATGCTTTCATGGCCAAGCGCGCGGGCTGCCGTGTGCAAAGCATGGGCGTGGCATTCATGGTGCTGTTGCCGATGTTCTACACCGACGTCAGCGACGCCTGGCGAATCAATGATCGCCGCGCGCGCCTGCTGATCGGTGCCGGCGGGGTTCTGGCCGAGCTGCTGCTGGCGTGCATCGCTTTGCTGGCCTGGTCGCTGCTGCCCGACGGGCCGGCGCGCACCGCGGCGTTCATGCTGGCCAGCGCCACCTGGATCACCACGCTGGTCATCAACCTGAACCCCTTCATGCGCTTCGATGGGTATTTCCTGCTCAGTGATTTCTGGGCGGTGGATAACCTTCAAGGGCGTGCGTTCGCCCTGTGCCGCTGGCGCCTGCGCGAAGCCTTGTTCGGTTATGGCGCGGCGGCGCCGGAACCCTGGTCGCCGAAGATGCGCCGGCGTTTGCTGATGTGGGGGTATGGCTCCTGGTTGTGGCGGGCGTTGTTGTTTTTCGGGATTGCCCTGGCGGTCTATCACCTGTTCTTCAAGGTGTTGGGCATTTTTCTGATGATGGTGGAATTGGTGTGGTTCATTTTTATGCCCATCGTGAATGAATGGCGGCAATGGTGGAGTCGCCGTGAGCAGGCCCACGGCGTTCGGGTGCTCCTGAGCAGCCTGGTGGTGCTGGCGTTGCTGTTGGTGCTGTTGCTGCCCTGGCGCAGCGCGGTGGAAGTGCCGGCCATGCTCGAGGCCGGGCGGGCCAGTGCCTTGCACGCGCCGGTGGCGGCGCGGGTCAAGCAGGTGAATGTGCGCGACGGCCAGGCCGTGGCCCAGGGTGATGTGTTGATCGAGCTGGAGTCGCCGGACATGGCGTCGCGCCTGACCATCGTGCGCCGGGAAATCGAGATCCAGCAGTTGCAGATGCGCCGTCAGGCCGGGCGCAGCGAAACCGCTGCCGATGCCGGCATCATCGAACAGCAACTGGCCGAAGCGGTGGCCGAATACCGGGGACTGGTCGCCCAGCGTGAACGCCTGTTGTTGCGTGCACCCCACGCCGGCCAGGTGCGCGACTTGTTGCCGCAACTGTCGGTCGGGCGTTGGTTGTCGCCCACGCAAGCGCTGGCGCGGGTGGTGCAGACCGACTCGCGATTGCGCGGCTACTTGACCGAAGCCGAGCTTTGGCGGGTCGAGCCGGGGGCCACGGGGCGGTTCATTGCGGACGATCCGATGCACACCTCGATTGCTGTGCAGTTGAATGAAATCGACACCAATGGCGTGGCTTGGGTCGAACAGCAAGCGTTGACGTCTGACCATCACGGGCCGATTGCGGTGCGCCGCGACTCGCAGCAACGGGCCGAGCCGGTGCAGGCGCAATACGGCGTGCGCCTGAGTGCGGTGGACGACACGTCCGCCCCAGTGCAACCGCTGCGTGGCGTGGCGGTGTTGCAGGGCAAGGGCGAGTCGGTGTTGGGAGCGGCCTGGCGTCGGTTGGCGGCGTTGGGTGTCAGGGAAAGCGGGTTCTAAGGAGCAAGCATGGATTCAGTGGCGGCAGAGGGATTGGTGGTGCGTCCATCGCGGGTCAGCGATGGACCGTTTTTGCAGGGCCTGTACCAGGCGGCGCGACCGGACCTGCAATGGATCGATGGCGAGCCTGAGCAGGTGCAGCAGGTGATTGCCCAGCAGTTCCAGGTGCAGGAGCAAGGGTTGGGCGAGAACTTCCCCAATGCCATGCATTACGTCGTGGAAAAACTCGGCACCGCTATCGGCGCCTTGAGCACGGATTTCGGCCCCAATGAAATTCGCGTGCTGTACCTGGCCTTCATCCCCCAGGCACGTGGGCAGGGGTATGGTCGGACGGTGCTGCAAGGGGTGCAGAAAGCCGCGCAACAGATCCGTTGCCCAGTGGCCACCGTGGTCTGGGCCAGCAACCCCCACGCCCGTCGGCACTACCTGGCCCTGGGCTTCGAAGTACAAGAGCGCAGCCCGGCGGCGGAGCGGTTGGTCTGGTATCCGAAAGGCAACTGAATGACGCCGTACCCCTGTGGGAGCGAGCTGTGTGGGAGCAAGGCTTGCCCGCGATGAAAACGCCGCGGTCTCTTGAGGACCGCAGCGCCTGGATCGCGAGCAAGCTTTGCTCCCACACAGTTGCTCCCACAATAGATTTGTTATGGCCTCAGGTTTTGGCGATCAGTTAAACGCGATGTAGAAATACCCCAGCGCCGGATCCCGTCCCATGGGCGGCATCCGTGACACGAACACCCCTTCTATCTTGCCCAGTTCCGGCACTTCCAACCCACAGAGCCCGTCGACGAACGCCGTACTTTCCAGGCTGTTGAATTCCACGCTGAAGGGCATGCGCTCGGTGTTCGGCAGCTTTGCCCGAGGTGTTTCGTCAAGGGTTTCGAAGCGCACCGGCAGGCAACTGCCGTCGGGCAGGGTCAGGCTGCCGGTCTGGCCCAGCAGCGGTTGGAAATGGCGGCTATGAACCTGTTGCAGCATGTCGACACTCCAAAAGGCCGGAGGGCCGCAGCCCTCCGGCGGTTCATCAGTTACGGGACGGAAAATAGCCCTGAAGGGCGATGCTGAAGTTGATGGCCAGGAACGGGTTCATGACCTCCATGGGCATGCCGTTGCCCGTGGCGGAAACCGAACCGCTGACGGCGGTGGTCACGCCTTGCAGCGGCACTGGCGAAGCGCCTATCTGGTCGGAATAGATCGCCGCCGAGCCCGGCCCGGTGCCCGAGGTGCCGATGAACGAGTTGGTGGCCGTTGGCGTATTCACCGGATTGCTGGCCGGGTTGGCCAACTGCAGGGTGGTCGAGGCGGTGATGCCCGTGAGCGTGTGGGTGTGGTTGGGTAGGTTGTTGAGCGTGGCGCTGACGTTTTCGGTGCCGGAGATTTCACCGATGACGCGCGGGGTCAGGCCCAGGCCATTGCCTTGGCCCAAGGGCAGGCGACCTTGCAGGTTGGGCAGCATGAAGGTGGTCTGGCCGTTGCCTCCGTACGTCACGCCGATCAGGGCGAACAAGGTCTGGTATTGAGAAAGGGAAAGCGTCTGACCGTTGCACAGGGCCCAATCCCTGGGTGCAAAGTTAAAGGCGAATGACTGGATAGTGCCGATGAATACTTCCATAGATTCCTCATCCTTCAGGTTATTGGTCTTGCGGTGCCCGGACGTGAAGGACAAGAGTGCGATCAGCCCGACTCCTTGTTTCCCTGGCCTGGTCACGCACGGCTGAGCGTAGACCGGGATGTTTGATTCTGCCGAACGAAGCAGGCGGAAAAATGTCGCGACACGGCTTAATCGATTCAGGTTCCCGAGCGTCTCTACCGTCCATCTTCTTTTATGGCTTGGGATGAATCTGATATCAAAGTACTACTAGGCGAAGATTGTTTCCTCGGCTACGCTTCGGCTACAAAGGGACTACAAACAAGGTGAATGGATTGCCGCAGTTTCACTTCATTTCCGGTCTACCGCGCTCAGGCTCGACCCTGCTTTCTGCCATTTTGTTGCAGAACCCGCGCTTTCATGCCGGCATGACCAGTCCCGTCGGTTCGCTGTTCAGCAGCGTCCTGCAGCAATGCAGCGCCGGCAGCGAGTTCGGTTCGGTGATCGACACCGACCTGCGCCGCCGCCTGCTGCGCGGCCTCTTCGATTCCTACTACGCCGACAAATCCGACAAGCCGGTCATCTTCGACACCAACCGTCAGTGGTGCGCCCGCTTGCCTGCCTTGCAGGATCTGTTTCCCCAAGCCAAGACCATCGCCTGTGTGCGCAACGTCGCCTGGGTGCTCGACAGCCTGGAGCGGCTCTACCGTGCCAATCCGTTCGAAAACACCAAGCTGTTCAACGACGATGACGAGCGCAACACCGTCTACAGCCGCTGCGAAACCCTGGCCCAGCGCAACCGCCTGGTGGGGTTCGCCTGGACCGCGCTCAAAGAGGCCTACTACGGTGAGAACGCCGAGTCGCTGCTGATCGTTGATTACGATTTGTTGAGCCAGGCCCCGGAGCGGGTGATGCGCCTGGTGTACGAGTTCATCGGCGAGCCCTGGTTCGAGCACGATTTCAATCACTTGACCTACGACGCGCCGGCCTTCGACCAGGCCCTGGGCGTTGCCGGCCTGCACAAGGTCAAGCCCAAGGTCGCGCCGCAACCCCGGCGGACCTTGCTGCCGCCGGATCTGTTTGAAAAGTATGCCGAGTTGTCGTTCTGGCGCGATGGGTCCGCAAGCGCCGCCAATGTCATTCGTATGAAAACCGACGCCGCCATCAGCTGATTGCGGTTTTTTTCATTTGCGTGTTCAAGAAGTTCGAGTCCAGGTGATCGTCATGTGGTGGAGCAAAGGCAAATCGCGGGTAACCGAGGGCACACAGGCCCTGGCATCGCCAATGATCATGTCCCTGGAGCCGCGAATGCTATTCGACGGCGCGGTGGCGGCCACCGTGGCCGACGCTGCTCAACCGGATGCGCATCCGACGGCCGAGGCGGCCAAGACGCCCGCGGCGGACCAGCCGGCCGACACCCATGCACCCCAGGGCCAGGTCGATGCCACCGAGGCTGCCGTGCCGGGCAAGTCTGTGGTGTTCGTCGATTCCCGGGTCAAGGATTCCGCCAGCCTGCTCGAAGGCGTGGCGCCCGGTACCCAGGTCGTGCAACTGGATGCCACCAAGGACGGCTTGCAACAGATCGCCGATTACCTGGACACCCACCAGGGCATCAGCTCGGTGCAGATCATCGCCCACGGTAACGCCGGTGATTTGTGGCTGGGCAACAGCTACCTGTCGGCGGATAACGTCCAGGCCCGCAGCGAAGTGCTGGCGCAGATTGGCCAGGACATGAACGCCGGTGGCGATATCCTGATCTATGGCTGCTACACCGCCGAAGGCGAGCGTGGCCTGAGCCTGGTTGATTCGTTGGCGCAGTTGACCGGTCGCGACGTGGCGGCGTCCAACGACCGCACGGGCCTGGGCGGCGACTGGGACCTGGAAATCGCCACCGGCAATATCGAAAGCGCCAACGTGCTGTCGGCCAATGCCATGAGCGAGTACCAGTGGGGCCTGGCCACCTGGACCGCCACCAACAACCTCAATACCGGCGTGGGCTCCCTGCGCGCCGCCCTGGCGTCCGCGCAGAACGGCGACATCGTCACCTTCAACACCAGCATGACCGTCGGGCTGACCTCGGTGCTGGTGGTCAGCAAGAACGTCACCATCGACGGCGATCTCAACAATGACAACGTGGCCGACGTGACCCTGGACGGGCAATACCGCACCCAGGTAATCAACGTGACGTCCGGCACCACGGCTACCCTCGATGGCCTGGTGATCACCCGAGGCATGACGGCCGGTAACGGTGGTAACGGCGGCGACGATGCCCTGGTGTCCCAGGGCGGCGGCATCTACAACGCCGGCACCTTGACCCTGCGCAACGTTACGGTCACCGCGAACGCCGCTTCAGGCGGCGGTGGCGGCGGCGGTGTGACGCCGCAGTACGCTGGTGGCGGCGGTGGTGGCGGTGGCGCGATCACCGGCGGTACCGGCGGCAAGGGTGGCGACACGCTCAACTCCACGGGCTCCAACGGCACGGCCGGACAGGGCGGCGCCGGTGGCGGCTTCTTCAACATTGGCGGGCGTGGCGGCTCCACCACGGGGGGCGCTGGCGGTGCGGCTTATCCGGGCTACAGCACCGGTTCGGCCGGGGGCACGGCCACCAGCGGTAGCTTGTCCATCGGCGGTGGCGGCGGCGGTGATGGGTATGACAACTTCGGCGGCGACGGCGGCGGTGCGGTGGGGGGTATCTACAACGATACCGGCGCAACCCTGCGGATCATCGGCAACTCGACCATTTCCAACAACGTCGGCGCCGGCGGTGGCGGCGGCGGCGGCGGGGCTGGCGGTAGCTATCTCCAGGCGGGTGGTGCGGGTGGTGTCGGTGTCGGCGCCATCTGGAACAAAGGCTCGATCCTGATCACCGCCGCCAACTTTGCCGCCCTGGCCGGCAACGTCGGCGGCAGCGGCGTCGGTGGGACAAGCGCTGGCAGCGCGGGTGTTTCGCCGGCGTCGGTGGCCAACGTCTACGGCGATGGCGGCACCATCAACACCAACTATGTGCCAGACGAGACGCCGCCCACCGCGACCGTCGTGGTGGCCAATACCAACCTGAACTCCGGTGGCACGTCGACGGTGACCATTACCTTCTCCGAAGCCGTCACCGGCCTCACCGCGGCAGACCTGACGGTGCAGAACGGCACCGTCGGCACCTTGACCAGTAGCAACGGTGGCATCACCTGGACCGGTACGTTGACCGCGGCCAGCAACATCGCCGACACCACCAACATCATCACCCTGAACAACGCTGGCGTGGCCGACTTGGCCGGCAATGCCGGCGTGGGCACCACCGACTCGAACAATTACATCGTCAACGACACCGTGGCACCCACGGCGTCCATCGTGGTGAGCGACACGGCCCTCAGGATTGGCGAGACCTCCACGGTCACCATCACCTTCTCCGAGGCCGTCTCCGGCTTTACCACGGCCGACATGACGGTGGCCAACGGCTCGCTCAGCGGGCTTAGCACCAGCGACGGTGGCATCACCTGGACAGCCACCCTGACACCGGATGCGACGATCACCGATACCTCCAATCTCATTGTCCTGAACAACACGGGCGTGGCGGACCTCAATGGCAACGCCGGCGTGGGGACGACCAACTCCAACAACTACGCTATCGACACGCAACGCCCGACCGCCACCATCGTGGTGGCCGACACCGCGTTGAGTGTCGGCGAAACTTCGCTGGTAACCATCACGTTCAGCGAGGCGGTGAGTGGTTTCACTACCGCCGACCTGACGGTCGCCAATGGCACGGTCACCGGCCTGAGCAGCGGCGACGGAGGTATCACCTGGACCGGGACGCTCACACCAAGTGCCAGCGTCAGCGACACCACCAACCTGGTCACCCTGGATAACACCGGCATTGCCGACCTGTCCGGGAACGCCGGCAGCGGGACCACCGACTCCAACAACTACGCCGTCGATACCCAGCGCCCGACCGCCACCATCGTGGTGGCCGATACCGCGCTGAACATCGGCGAAACCTCGCTGGTGACGATTACCTTCAGCGAGGCGGTGACCGGTTTCACCCTGGCGGACATGACCGTGGCCAACGGCTCCTTGAGCGGATTGAGCAGCGGCGACGGCGGCATCACCTGGACCGCGACGCTCACTCCGAGCGCCAGCGTCACCGACGCCACCAACCTGATCATCCTGGCCAATACCGGTGTGGCGGATGCGGCGGGCAACGCCGGCAGCGGCACCACCAGTTCCAACAACTATGCCGTCGACACCCAGCGTCCGACGGCGACTATTGTCGTGGCCGACAATGCCCTGAGCGTCGGCGAAACCTCGCTGGTGACCATCACCTTCAACGAAGCGGTAACAGGTTTTACCACCGCCGACCTGACGGTCGCCAACGGCACGGTCACCGGCCTGAGCAGTGGCGACGGCGGCATTACCTGGACCGGGACGCTCACGCCAAGCGCCAGCACCAGCGACACCACCAACCTGATCACCCTGGATAACACCGGCGTGACGGACTCGGCCGGCAACGCTGGCAGCGGCACCACCGATTCCAACAACTACGCCATCGACACCGTGCGTCCGACCGCCACCATCGTGGTCGCCGACACGGCCATCGCCGTTGGCGAGACATCGGTGGTGACGATCACCTTCAGCGAGCCCGTGACGGGTTTCACCCTGGCGGACCTGACCGTCGCCAACGGCAACCTGAGCGGCCTGAGCACCAGCGACAACATCACCTACACTGCGACCTTCACGCCGAGCGCTGGCATCAGCGATACCACCAACCTGATCACGCTCAATAACACGGGCGTGGTGGATGGTGCGGGCAACGTCGGCAGCGGTACCACCGACTCCAACAACTACGTCGTCGACACGCTGCGCCCGACCGCCACCATCGTGGTGGCCGACAACGATCTGAGCGTTGGCGAAACCTCGCTGGTGACCATTACGTTCTCCGAGGCGGTCAGCGGTTTCGACAATTCGGACCTGAGCATCGCCAACGGCACGTTGAGTGCGGTCAGCAGCAGTGATGGCGGCATCACCTGGACCGCCACTTTCACGCCCAACCTCGGGGTCAGCGACGCGTCCAACCTCATTGTCCTGAACAACACCGGGGTCAACGATGGGGCGGGCAACACTGGCACCGGCACGACCAGTTCCAACAACTATGCCATCGACACCAACGTGCCGACGGCGACCATCGTGGTGGCCGATACGTCCCTGAGCATCGGTGAAACCACCGTGGTGACCGTCACCTTCAACGAGGCGGTGAGCGGTTTCGACAACAGCGACCTGACCATCAGCAACGGCACCCTGAGCACCATGAGCAGCACCGACGGTGGCGTCACCTGGACGGCCACGTTCACGCCGAGCGCGAGCATTTCCGATACCAGCAACGTGATCACCCTGGACAATACCGGCTTGATCAACGGCGCGGGCAACGCCGGTGTGGGCACCACCGACTCCAATAACTACGCCGTCGATACGGTGCGTCCAACCGCGACCATCGTCGTGGCCGACACCGCGATTGCCGCTGGCGAGACCTCGCTGGTGACCATCACCTTCAGCGAGGCCGTGACGGCGTTCACCAGTGCTGACTTGACGGTCGCCAACGGCGTGATCTCCGGGCTGAGCAGCAGCGACGGCGGCATCACCTGGACCGCGACCTTCACGCCGACCGCAGGCGTCACGGACACCAGCAACGTCATTTCGCTCAACAGTGGCGGCATCGTTGATTTGGCAGGCAACGCCAATGTCGGCACCACCGACTCCAACAACTACGCGCTGGACACCGAACGTCCGACCGCAACGATCGTGCTGGCCGATTCCAACCTCAGTGTCGGCGAAACTTCGTTGGTGACCATCACCTTCAGCGAGGCGGTCAGCGGTTTCGACAATTCGGACCTGAGCATTGCCAACGGCACCCTCAGTGCCGTCAGCAGCAGCGATGGCGGCCTGACCTGGACTGCGACCTTCACGCCGACCCTCGGCGTGCGGGATACCTCCAACCTGATCATCCTGAACAATACCGGGGTGAGTGACGCGGCGGGCAATACCGGAACCGGCACGACCAACTCGGCCAATTACGCGATCGACACGCAGGTGCCGACGGCGACCATCGTGGTGGCCGATACGTCCCTGAGCATCGGTGAAACCAGCCAGGTAACCATCACCTTCAACGAAGCGGTGAGCGGTTTCGACAACAGCGACCTGACCATCAGCAACGGCACGCTGAGCAACGTGTCGTCCTCCGATGGCGGCGTCACCTGGACGGCCACGTTCACGCCGAGCGCGAGCATTTCCGATACCAGCAACCTGATCACCCTGGACAATACCGGTGTCGTCAACGTCTCAGGCAACGCTGGCGTCGGCACCACCGATTCGAACAACTACGCCATCGACACCGTGCGCCCAACGGCAACCATCGTCGTCGCCGACACCGCCATTGCCGCCGGCGAGACCTCGCTGGTGACCATCACCTTCAACGAGGCCGTGACGGGCTTCACCGACGCCGACCTGAGCATCGCCAACGGTACGCTCAGCGGGTTGAGCAGCAGTGACGGCGGCATCACCTGGACCGCGACTTTCACTCCGACCAGCGGCGTCACGGACACCAGCAACGTCATCACCCTTGCCAACAGCGGCGTCGCCGACCTGGCGGGCAATGCGGGCAGCGGCACCACCGATTCGAACAACTACAGCGTCGACAGCCAGCGTCCGACCGCCACCATCGTGCTGAGCGATTCGGTGTTGAAACCGGGTGAAACCGCGCAGGTGACCATCACCTTCAGCGAGGCAGTGACCGGCTTCAGCAACGCTGACCTGAGCGTCGCCAACGGTACCTTGAGCGCCGTCAGCAGCAGCGATGGCGGCCTGACCTGGACCGCGACCTTCACGCCGACCCTGGGTGTGACCGACGCCAGCAACCTGATCACCCTGGACAATACCGGCGTGAGCGACGCGGCCGGAAATACCGGGACCGGCACGACCGATTCGGCCAACTATGCGGTCGAGACGCAGGTGCCGACGGCCACGATCGTGGTGGCCGACAGTGCGCTGCGCATAGGAGAAACCTCGCAGGTCACCATTACGTTCTCGGAAGCGGTGAGCGGTTTCGATAACAGCGACCTGACCATCAGCAACGGCACGCTCAGCAATGTGTCGTCCACTGACGGCGGCGTTACCTGGACGGCCACGTTCACGCCGAGCGCCAGTATTACCGACACCAGCAACCTGATCAGCCTGGACACCAGCGGCGTGGTCAACGCCTCGGGCAACAGCGGTGTCGGCGTGGTGAACTCCAACAACTACGCGATCGACACGGTTCGCCCTGGCGCCACCATCACCGTGGGCGACACCACCCTGGGCATCGGCCAGAGCACCACCGTGACCATCAGCTTCACCGAGGCGGTGTCCGGTTTCGACTTGTCGGATATGAGTGTCGCCAATGGCGTGTTGTCCAACCTTGCCAGCAGTGACGGCGGCCTGACCTGGACCGCGACCCTGACGCCGACTGCCGGCGTCAACGATGCCACCAACCTGATCCTGCTCGACGCCAGCAATGTGCAGGACCTGGCCGGCAACGCCGGCGTGGGCATCGCGATTTCCGCCAACTACGCACTCGACGCCACCCGGCCGACGGCAACCATCGTGGTCGCCGACCCGAACCTGACGGTGGGCGAGACGACCCAGGTGACCTTCACCTTCAGCGAAGCGGTGACGGATTTTGACCTGTCGGACCTCAGCGTCACCAACGGTGAACTGACCAACCTGACCACCAGTGATGGTGGCAAGACCTGGACCGCGACGTTTACACCGACGGTGAACCTCACTGATCCGAGCAACTTCATTGCCCTGGACACCAGCAACGTCAGCGACCTGTCGGGCAACGCCGGGGCCGGCGTGGCGGTGTCCAACAACTATGCGATCGACACCGTGGTGCCCAACGATGTGAAGCCGCCGCCGGAGTTCCTGACCGCCGACCCGGTCACGGTTATCCCGCCGTCCGAGGTGCCGTTGCAACCGATCGTCTTTACGCCACCGACCGGCAACCTGGGGTCGCCACTGGGCTTCCCACCGCTGTTCGAGCAACGGGACGTGGGCGGCGGCCTGCGACCGATTGGGGATATTTTCATCAACCATGGTGCGCTGGCGCCGAGTTATATCGCCCAGGTCTTCAGCACTGACGCCGCTGGCGACGGTAGCGGCCAGGGGTTCCTGGGTTTTGGTGGTGGCGATGGCGGGGTGTTTGGCAGCAGCACGCTGTCGACCCTGTTCAACCAGGACTCCGGCTCCGAGGGCGAATCGATGGACGCCTTCGACAGCCAGTCGATGCAGGGCGGCGATGTGTCCCAAGGGCTGCGCGGAATGTTCGGGGCGCCAACCCTGGGTCAACAGCTGCAACATCTCAAGGACACTGAACAGCGTCAGGTGGACAGCCTGGCAACCGCGTTACGACAGGTCGGCATCAGCCAAGTGCAGGCCTGAATTCTAAAAATATTGGGGCAGCCAGGGGCAATCCAGGGAATGAATAGAAGTCAGAAGTTATTCGGTATGAGTTTGCTGGCGTTGGTGGTGAGTGGATGTGCGGTCACCAGCGATCCGATCGAGCGTAGCGTCAGCGAACAGCGGGCTCGAACCGACCTGCAGAATATGTACAAGGATCAGGAGCCGCTCAGCGGCCCGCTGACTCTGCACCAGGCCATGGCCCGGGCAGTGAAGTACAACCTCGAAGGGCGCTTGAAGATCATGGAGGAAGCCCTGGCCAAGCGTCAGTTGGACCTGGCCAGTTTCGACATGCTGCCGCGCATGGCCCTGGACGCCGGTTATGTGGGCCGCAACAACGTCAATGCCTCCAGCAGCCAGAGCGTGGAAACCGGTACCCAGTCCCTGGAACCGTCGACCTCCCAGGACCGCGACCGCGAGGTGGCGGACCTGACCATGGTCTGGAACGTGCTCGATTTCGGCGTCAGCTACATCAGCGCCAAGCAGGCCGGGGACCAGCGCCTGATCGTGCAGGAGCGCCGGCGCAAGGTGATCAACACCATCGTCCAGGACGTGCGTTCGGCCTACTGGCGCGCCATGGCCGCCGAGCGTTTGCTCAAGCAGATCGACAGCCTGATGGCCCGGGTCGAGACGGCGCGGGACAACAGCCAGAGCATGAGCGAGCAGCGCATCGGTGACCCGGTGCAGGCCCTGGGTTACCAGCGCTCGCTGATCCAGGCTACCCGTCAACTGGAAGAGCAGCGTCGGGCGCTGTCCCTGGCCAAGACCGAACTGGCGACCCTGATCAACTTGCCCTTGGGTACCGAGCTGACCCTGGCGACCCAGGATGAATACGCCATCCCGGAACTCAAGGTCGACCTGGCCCGTCTCGAACAGGAAGCCCTGGCCAGCCGTCCGGAATTGCGCGAGCAGGATTACCAGACCCGCATCACCGCCGCCGAAACCCGCAAGGCCATGCTGCGCCTGCTGCCGGGGCTGGAGTTTTCCGCCGGCGGGCATTACGACAGCAACTCGTTCCTGGTGGAACAGGGCTGGGCCGACTATGGCGTGAAAGTCACCTGGAACCTGTTCAACGTGATTTCCGCCCCGGCGGCCATCGACGTGGCCAAGGCCGGTGAAGAAGTGGCGTCGGCGCGGCGTCAGGCGATGTCGATTGCCGTGTTGGCGCAGTTGTACGTGGCCAATGCCAACTATCGCGAAGCGCTGCGCCAGTTCAAGACCAGCCAGCAACTGGCGGATATCGACGGGCAGATTGTCGGTCAACTGCGCAACCGTCATGAGGCTGCCGGCATTGGCGAGCTGGACCTGATCCAGGGTGAACTGAACACCCTGCAGGCCGATCTGCGCCGGGACCTGGCCTACGCCGATCTGCGCAACGCTTATGGGCAGATCTTCGCCAGCGCCGGTCTCGACCCACTGCCAAACCAAGTGCAATCGACCGCAGTCCAGTCGATTGCCACGGCGCTGGCTAACCGTGAAGCGGCCTGGGCCCAGGGCGACATCACGGTGCCGACGACGGCCGCGGTGACTCAATAACCGGGCGCTGGCATGACGCGCCCGGCGTATTCCCGGCTGCCGGTGGCGGTGAACCTGCCGTTGCTGTTGCAGGCACTGGCCGCCATTGAAGAGGAGCGCTGGCAGGGGCATTTCAACAGTGCCTATTACAGCGGCGACTGGAGCGGTGTGGCGCTGATTTCAGCGGCCGATGCCGTCACCGAGCTGTCGCCCGGGCGCGGCCAGCCCCTGCATCGCGCGCCGTGGTCAACGGACGGCCGCTGGCATGAGGCGTTGCGCGACTGGCCCCTGGAGATCGTCTCGGCCCGGCTGCTGCGGCTCGGCCCCGGCGGGTGCATCCACGAACATCGCGACTATGACCTGGGTGGGCCGGACGCCGACCTGCGCCTGCACGTGCCGTTGCTCAGTTCGCCTGGCGTGGACTTCTTCCTGGATGGGCAAATCATTCCGATGACGGCGGGCGAGTGCTGGTTCCTCGACTTGGCGCGACCTCATCGCGTTGTGAATCGAAGTGCTCATTCGCGGGTTCACCTGGTGCTCGATTGTCGCCCCGGGTCGTGGCTGGCCCAGCAGATTGCCGATGGGCTGCCCACCACACCCGCCGCGGGCGTCGGGCCAAGCGACTTTGTCCGTTTTCAGCAGCGCGTGGAAACGGATCCTTATCTCGCCCGAACCTTGCAGAACCTGCATGAGCTGGAAGCTTTCATTGACTCCGCCCTGGCGCTGGGGGCCGAACAAGGGCTTCATTTCACCCGGGAAGAATTGCGGGCTGCGATGCGCACCGGTCGCCAGCAGTGGAGAAACCAGTGGAAGACCTGAATCTGCAGGGCTGGTTGCCGATCCGCGTATGGCAAGAGGCCGGGCTGTGGCGGGTCGATTGGTGCTGGTTTGGCGACGCGCGACTGGCGCAACCGTTCTTCGGCGACGCCGTGGAAGACGCCCTGCGCCTGCCCTTCAACCAGGCGTTCCGCCGCCAGACACCCTTGGACGTGCTCGGTCAGTGGCAACGACAAAGCCCGGGCCTGGCGCCCAGTGCGTTCATTTTCCATGCCTCCCGTTGTGGCTCGACATTGATCAGCCAGATGCTTGCCCAACTGGACGATCACATCGTCATTTCGGAACCACCGCCCCTGGATACGCTGCTGCGCAGTGATCTGCCGCTTGCCGAGCGGTGCGTGGCGCTCAAGGGCTTGATGTCGGCGTACGGGCAGCGCCGCCGAGGCGTGGAGCAACGCCTGGTGGTCAAGCTCGACGCCTGGAACATCGGTGAGCTGGCGCTGCTGCGTGAGTGCTTTCCCGACACACCTTGGTTGTTCCTGTACCGCGATCCCTTGGAAATCGCCGTCTCCCATCTGCGCCGTCCTGGCATGCACATGGTGCCGGGGATGATCGGGACGAGTGTCCTGGACGATGGGTTGCCGTTCAGTAGCCCGGAAGACTTCATCTCGCGCCGGGTGGGGCGGTTGTTGGCGACGGGTTTGGAACACTGTCAGGTATTGGGTGCAATGGCGGTCAACTACACCGAACTGCCCGAGGCGATGACGGGCCGGCTGGCGGCGTTTTTCCGGCTCGATGAGGAACAAGGCAGGCAAGTGTTCGCCGCGGTGGGGCAGCATGCCAAGCAGCCGGCGCAGGCGTTTGTTGGCGATAGCGAGGACAAGCGCCGGGAGGCTTCGGCGTTGTTGCGTGAGCGGGTCATGCGCTGGGCGCAGGGGCCCTATGAAGCGTTGAAGTCACTGTCCCTGTAGCGGGACCCGTTTTTGTGGCGAGGGAGCTTGCTCCCGCTCGGTTGCGCAGCAACCGCAAAAGCTTGGGGCCGCTGCGCAGCCCAGCGGGAGCAAGCTCCCTCGCCACAGGGAAATGCTCGCACGGCACATCAGGACTTGTTAGGCGACAACTCCGCCATCCCCTTGAGCAATTCAATCGGCAAGGGGAAGACGATGGTGGAGCTTTTATCCCCGGCAATCGAGCCCAGCGTCTGCATGTAGCGCAGTTGCATGGCGCCTGGCTGGCGGCCGAGCATTTCGGCGGCCTGCATGAGTTTTTCCGAGGCCTGCAGCTCGCCTTCGGCGTGGATCACCTTGGCCCGGCGTTCGCGCTCGGCTTCGGCTTGGCGGGCGATGGCGCGGATCATCGATTCGTTGAGGTCCACGTGCTTGATCTCGACATTTGCCACCTTGATGCCCCAGGCATCGGTCTGGGCGTCGAGCACCTGCTGGATATCGCCGTTCAATTGCTCGCGCTCGGCCAGCAGTTGGTCCAGGTCATGCTTGCCGAGGACCGCGCGCAAGGTGGTCTGAGCCAGTTGGCTGGTGGCCATGAGGAAGTTTTCGACCTGGATGATGGCTTTCTGCGGATCGAGCACGCGGAAATACAGCACCGCATTGACCTTCACCGAGACGTTGTCGCGGGTGATCACGTCCTGGGGCGGCACGTCGAGGACAATGGTGCGCAGGTCGACGCGGATCATCTGCTGTACCACCGGAATCAGCAGGATCAACCCCGGCCCCTTGACCTGCCAGAACCGACCGAGCTGGAACACCACCGCTCGTTCGTATTCGCGCAGGATCCGGAACGTCGCACCTGCCAGTGCAATCAACAGTAACAACAGCAGCACAAAACCGATTTGCATGCCCATCTCAGACTCCTTGTGAATCAGCGGGGGCCACTTCCAGCAGCAAACCCTTGCGGGTGATGACTCGCACCGCTTGCCCAGGCCGCAGCGGCGTTGCGCTTGCCACCTGCCAGCGTTCGCCTTCCAACTGGACCCAGCCATGATGATGATTGCCGGCCTGCAACGCAGTCACCATCGTGACGCTGCCCAACAGCGCCGCATCGCCGCTGACAGGCTGGCGCGGTCGTGTTTTCAACGCACGGACCAACAGGACGATCAGCAGCAAGGCGCTGACCAGGCCCAGGCCGAGCATCAGCGGAACCGGGACATCGGCGTTGGTCAGGATGACCGCGCCAATCACACACAGGACAATGCCACCCAGCCCCGCGACACCATAATTGGGCAGGGCCGCCTCGAAGACCAGCAAGGCCACGCCAACGGCAACCAGCCAGAAACCCAGGGAATCGGTGCCTGGCAGCACGAGGCCATCGGCGCCGAACGCGGGCCCGCTGATCGCCAGCAGCGCAACCGTCAACCAGTGAATGTTCACAGCACCCTCCGCAACGTGTATTCGTCGGGATGTTATTCAAAGTCTAGTCGAGTCGAGGGTTGATTGAATTTTGATCAGTCTGGCGGTCGTCGAGGGGCTAGACTGCGGAGAAACACCCCGCCATCTCCATTATGTTCAGGAGGCCCGTATGGAAACCCCAATTCACCCTCTTTCCGCATTATTCAAGCAACTGGGCTTGCCCGATGACGCTCAGGGAATTGATCAATTTATAACCAGTCATTCGCCCCTCAAGCCTGGGCTGCACCTGGCCGATGCGTTTTTCTGGAGCGAGGGCCAGCGGCAAATGCTGCGCGACGAGATCCTCGAGGATGCGGACTGGGCGGAAGTGATCGACCAGTTGGATGTGTTGTTGCGCAAGGGGCGTAGCGAGTGAGACCGACGCAATACCTGTGGGAGCGAGCTTGCTCGCGATAGCGGTATGTCTGTTACATCGATGTCGACTGACCGTTCGCTATCGCGAGCAAGCTCGCTCCCACAGGGTGGAGCGTTTATTCTTTTCAGGTCTTAACAAATAGCTTCTTATTCCTTAAATAATATAGCTCTCCTCCCTATACTCGTCCGGGAACAGACACGCAGGAGAGCACCCATGCGCAACGAATCGATTCGCTACCTGATTGTGCCGGGCTGGCAAGGATCGCCGGAAAATCATTGGCAAACCCACTGGCAGAACAGCCTGCCCAACAGCGCCAGGGTCGAGCAGGCCGACTGGGTCACGCCTCGGCGTGAAGATTGGGTCGCGGCGCTGGCCGAGGCCGTGGCCGCCGACAGCACGCCAGTGATCCTGATTGCCCATAGCCTGGGCTGCATCACGGTGGCCCATTGGGCCGCCACCGCGCCGGTGCAGTTCCTGCGGCAGGTACGTGGGGCGTTGCTGGTGGCGCCGGCGGATGTCGAGCGGCCGGCCTGCGTTCCGGCGCTGCGCAACTTCGCGCCGATTCCCACTGATCTGTTGCCGTTCCCAAGCCAAGTGGTCAGCTCCGACAACGACGCCGCCGTGAGCGCCCCGCGCGCCCTGGAATTGGCCCGTAACTGGGGCGCCGAGGCCGGGATTCTGTCCGGGGCGGGGCATATCAACGTGAAGTCCGGTCACCAGCGTTGGGAGCAGGGTTTCGCTTACCTCTATCGCCTGCAAAACCGCATGGAGCATCACGCCCTGCGTCGCGCCTGAATTTTTAGCGCCCCCCGTCTCCCGGCGGTCTGGGGCGGGAGCCTGCCATGAGTTTGCATGAAACCTTCGGTCAGCCCTTGCTGACCTTTCCCGATGCGGAAAAAAGCCCCCTGAGCATTCGCGCCAAGGCGCTGGTGTTCGTCGACCCTCGTTCGCGGCAGTTGCGCCAGGCGTTGGAGCAACTGGCGCCGCGTGCGGTCTCGGTGTTGATACGCGGTGAAACCGGTAGCGGCAAGGAACTTCTGGCCCGGCATATCCACCGCGAAAGTGATCGCGGTGGGTTGTTTGTGTCGGTCAACTGCGGCGCCATCAGCCCGACCTACGCCGACGCCGAACTGTTCGGCTATGCCGCCGGCAGCTACAGCGGTTCGGCCAGCAGCCGGGCCGGTTGGTTTGGTTCGGCCAACGGCGGCACCCTTTACCTGGATGAAATCGGTGATTTGCCGCTGCCGATCCAGATCAAATTGCTGGCGGCCCTAGAAAACCATGAAGTCACCCGTGTGGGTGCGCATCAGCCCAGCCCGGTGGATGTCCGCCTGGTGGCAGCGACCAGCATCGACCTGGCGCAAGCGGTGGCGGCCGGGAAATTCCACGAACGGCTCTACCATTACCTTGGCGAAGGCCAACTGGAACTGCCGGCCCTGCGTGAGCGGGTGGGCGATATCCTGTCCCTGGCCGAATATTTCCTGGGCATCTACAGCCAGCGACTCGGCCTCAGCGTGCCGCTGATCAGTGAAGCGGCGCAGTCCGCTCTCGAGCGGCACAGTTGGCCGGGCAACACCCGCGAGCTGGAAAACGTCATTCACTTCGCATTGCTGGTGAGCACGGGGGATGAGATTTTGCCGGAGCACTTGAATCTGCCGTCCCAGCCTTCAGCCCTGGAGCTGATTGATCAGCAGGTGGCGCAGGTCATTGCCCAGGGTTCGCAAGCCGAGCGCGAAGCCCTCAAGGCGCTGCTCAATCGCTTGGAGCAAACGCTATAGAGCACACCTCGCTTGGCCTGCAGGAGCTGTGTAGGAGCTGTGTAGGAGCTGTCGAGTGCAACGAGGCTGCGATCCTTCCCCAGACAATTGAGTCGCAAGCGAAAGATCAAGATCAAGATCAAAAGATCGCAGGCTTCGCCAGCTCCTACACAGAGCGGGAGCAAGCTCCCTTGCCACAAAAACGGTGTTTTTCTATATGAGTAAAATGAATATGAACTTGAATAAAAGATATTGTTAAGGAATAAAAAATATCGGTATTGTCCGCTTCACGCCAGCGATAGCACTTCACTGGCACTCCACATTTGGCCGTCGTCCATGACGACAGTGATTTTCGATAAGGACACTGCATGAAAAAGGTTCTGTTGTTCACCGCATTGGCGGCAGCCCTGACCTCTGGCCTGACCCAGGCCGCGGAGAAACTGGTGGTGGCTGCCACCCCGGTGCCCCACGCTGAAATCCTCGAGCTGATCAAGCCGGCCCTGGCCAAAGAAGGCGTGGACCTGGAAATCAAGGTCTTCACCGACTACGTCCAACCCAACGTACAGGTTGATCAGAAGCGCCTGGACGCCAACTACTTCCAGACCCTGCCGTACCTGACGAACTTCAACGAAGGCAAAGGCACCCATCTGGTGACCGTGGTCGGCGTTCACGTCGAACCGTTCGGCGGCTATTCGAAGAAGTACAAAAAATTGGCTGATCTGCCAAACGGCGCAACCATCGCGCTGCCTAACGAAGGCAGCAACAGCGGCCGTGCCCTGATCCTGCTGCAGAAGGCTGGCCTGATCGAGTTGAAAGACCCGAAAAACGCTTTGGCGACGCCGAAAGATATCGCCAAGAATCCGCACAACTTCAAGTTCAAGGAACTGGAGTCGGCCATGCTGCCGCGCGTGCTGGACCAGGTCGACCTGGACCTGATCAACACCAACTATGCCCTGGAAGCGGGTCTTAACCCGGCCAAGGATGCACTGGTGATCGAAGGCGCGGATTCGCCTTACGTCAACTTCCTGGTGGCCCGTCCTGACAACAAGGACAGCCCGGCCATCCAGAAACTGGCCAAGGCCCTGACCAGCCCTGAAGTGAAGGCATTCATCGAGAAAAAATACAGCGGTGCGGTACTGCCGGCGTTCTGATTCGCGCGGTAAACCCTTTCACGGTTTCAAACGCCGACGGCTGATACAGCGTCGGCGTTTTTTATTGTGGGAGCGAGCTTGCTCGCGATGGCGGCTGATCAGTAACGCTGATGTGACTGACAGGCCGCTATCGCGAGCAAGCTCGCTCCCACAGGGGGTAGATCAGGCCACCCCGCTCTTCAACGCCCGGCGCAACGCCACCAACAATTTCACTATTTCCCGCGGTTCCAGTCGCTGCGGCACTTTTACGTCAGCCATGTTTTCTTCCTTGTAATGGTGAGGGAGATGTCGAAAAAAGATCCTCCCTGCGGCGCAAGAAAAATAGTCGTCTTTACCCGTTGCGGCAAATCCGGGGGATAGTTTTTTGCGTGATATCAATATGCTTTAACGGTATTTAAATTACCTTTCTTATGCCATTAAAGTCAGTGCCTGCCGAGTAGCTATCCGCTGCCCATGGACCGCACTACCGCCGCTTACCGAGCGGCGTCCAGGATGTTCAATGAACTTCGATTACGCTTTTATCCTCAGCACCCTCCCGGCGTTTCTCAAGGCTGTGGGCGTGACGCTGCAGGTCGGCTTTATCGCCATCGCCACATCGCTGCTGGTGGCGCTGGTCAACGCGACGATCCTGGTGTTGCGCACGCCGTACCTGCAACGCCTGGTGGGGCTGTACGTGGAACTGGCCCGCAACACGCCGCTGCTCATCCAGCTGTTCTTCGTCTACTTCGCATTGCCGGCGCTGGGTATCAAGGTGTCGGGGTTTGCGGCGGCGATCATCACCATGACATTCCTGGGCGGTGCCTACCTCACGGAAGTGCTGCGTGCGGGCGTGGATGCGGTGCCCCAGGCGCAGTTGGAATCCGGTCGCTCCATCGGGCTGTCCCACGGCCAATTGTTGCGCTACGTGATCTTGCCGCAGGCCGGGATCCTCAGCCTGCCGTCGCTGTTCGCCAACTTCATTTTCCTGCTGAAGGAGACCACGGTGGTCTCGGCCGTGGCGGTGCCGGAGATTCTCTACACCACCAAAAGCTACATCGCCCTCTACTACAAGACCTACGAAATGCTCGCCGTGCTGACGCTGATTTGCGTGCTGCTGTTTTTGCCACTGTCGCTGCTGCTCGGCCGTCTGGAAAGGAGGCTCCAGCATGGCCAGTTCGGGTCTTGAGTTGCTGTGGGTGTCGTTGCCGCAACTGGGCAAGGGCGCTGCGCAAACCCTGTCGATTTCCTTCCTGAGCATCGCCATCAGCACCGTTGGCGGCGTGCTTTACGGCGTGTTGCGTACGCTGGGCGTGAAGTGGTTGGACACCGTCCTGCGGGTCTACCTGGAGCTGTTTCGGGCGATCCCGGTGCTGGTCTGGTTGTACTTGCTGTTCTTCGGCTTGCCGATATTTTTTGGCCTGAGCATTCCAAGTTTCTGGTGCGCGGTCCTGGTGCTGTCGTTGTGGGGCGCCAGTGAAGTCGGCGAAGTAGTGCGCGGCGCCTTGCATTCGTTGCCGCGCGGCCAACGGGAGGCAGGCTTGTCGATCGGGCTGAGCGATCCGCAACTCTACGGCCATGTACTGCTGCCGCAAGCGCTGAGACGCATGACGCCGCCGACCATCAATGTCTATACGCGCATCATCAAGACCAGCTCCCTGGCCGTGCTGATCGGCGTGGTGGACGTCATCAAGGTCGGCCAGCAGATCATCGAACGCACCTACGAATCCGTGCTGATCTACGGCGCGTTGTTCCTGTTTTTCTTTTTCATTTGCTACCCGCTCTCGGCCGCCTCGCGCGTGCTGGAGCGGCGCTGGACGCAAGCATGAGCGCATTGATTGAGTTCAAGGGTTTCAACAAGTTTTTCGGCGAGCAACAGGTGCTGGACGGCATCGACCTGCAAGTACAGCCAGGCGAAGTGATCGTCATCCTCGGCCCCAGTGGCTGCGGCAAAAGCACCTTGCTGCGTTGCCTCAACGGGCTGGAAGTGGCCCACAGCGGCAACCTGACATTCGCCGGTCGCGAGTTGCTGGACAAGGGCACCGACTGGCGCGAAGTGCGGCAGCAGATCGGCATGGTGTTCCAGAGCTACCACCTGTTCCCGCACATGAGCGTGCTCGATAACTTGCTGCTTGGCCCGGTCAAAGTGCAAAAACGCAACCGCCGCGAGGCGTGCGGCCAGGCCGAAGCCTTGCTGGCCCGAGTGGGCCTGCTGGACAAGCGCGATGCCTTTCCACGCCAGCTCTCCGGCGGCCAGCAGCAACGCATCGCCATCGTGCGTTCGCTGTGCATGAACCCCAAGGTCATGTTGTTCGATGAGGTCACCGCCGCCCTCGACCCGGAAATGGTCAAGGAGGTGCTGGAAGTCATCCAGGGCTTGGCCCGCGACGGCATGACGCTGTTGATCGTCACCCACGAAATGGCCTTCGCCCGCGCCGTGGCTGACCGTATCGTGTTCATGGATGCCGGGCGAATCCTTGAACAGAACCCTCCCGAGATTTTCTTTACGAACCCGCAAACCGCACGAGCGCAGCAGTTCCTGGAGAAGTTCTCCTACGTCGCCGCACTACCCAAAACGACTCAAACAAAGGAACTGGAACTGTCATGAAAACTGCCAAGTCTTCTCTGCTGCTACTGCCGTTGCTCGCCGCCTTCCTGCTGGCCGGCTGCAACAAAACCGAAGAACCGCCGAAGCCGAACGTCGCCGACCAAAGCACCGCGCCGGCCGGCTACCTGGACAAAATCAAGGCGCGGGACAAGTTGATCGTCGGCGTCTTCACTGACAAGCCACCGTTTGGCTTCGTCAATGAGGCGGGGCGGTATGTCGGCTTCGATACCGATATCGGCCGTCGCTTTGCCAAGGACCTGCTCGGCGATGAAAACAAGGTCGAGTTCGTCGCGGTCGAGCCGGCGAGCCGGATTCCGTTCCTGCAAAGCGACAAGGTCGACCTGATCCTGGCCAACATGACCGTGACCCCGGAGCGCAAGGAAGCGGTGGAGTTCACCAACCCGAATCTGAAAGTCGCGGTGCAGGCGCTGGTGCCACAAGCCAGCTCGGTGAAAAGCCTCGATGACCTGGCGACCCGTACCACCATCGTCACCACCGGCACCACGGCGGATATCTGGCTGACCAGGAATCACCCGGACTGGAAACTGCTCAAGTTCGAGAAAAACTCCGAGTCCCTGCAAGCATTGGCCAACGGTCGTGGCGATGCTTATGCCCAGGACAATCTGGTGTTGTTCAGTTGGGCCAAGCAGAACCCCGGCTATCGCGTGCTGGAGCAGACGCTGGGCGCCGAAGCGCCGATCGCACCGGCGGTGAAGAAGGGCAATATCGAGCTGCGTGATTGGGTCAACGCCGAGTTGGCGAAGCTGGGTGAAGAGAAGTATTTGCTCAAGCTGTACGATCAGTACGTGCGCAAGGAATTGAGCGATGACACCAAGCCTGAGAGCGTGATCGTCGAGGGGGGCAAGTGGCAGGGGTGATTCGCTGATTTTGTTTAGGCCTTCCGATAGCTATCGCGAGCAAGCTCGCTCCCACAGGGGGAATTGTGTTCGACCGCAATTCCCCCTGTGGGAGCGAACTTGCTCGCGATTCGGTTGATCAGGCGCCACTCAATCCGGCCAATGCCACGCCGGCTCATCCAACACCCGTTGCCCGACAATCCCGGTCTGCCCAAGCTCTTTTTCCAGCACGATGCAATTGCAGTCTTCATCCTGCTCCAGGGCGGCGATCAGGCGCGTGGCGTGGGACACCACCCAGACCTGGCAATTGACTGAAGCCCGGATGATCAGCCGCGCCAAGGCCGGCAACAGATCGGGGTGCAGGCTGGTTTCCGGTTCATTGAGCACCATCAGCGAGGGCGGTCTTGGTGTGAGCAGGGCGGCCACCAGCAACAGATAGCGCAGGGTCCCGTCCGACAGTTCGGCGGCGGACAGCGGCCGCAGCAGGCCATGCTGTTGGAACGCGATGGCGAAACGTCCGCCTTGCAGTTTCTCGATGTGCAGTTGGGCACCGGGGAATGCGTCGCCGATGGCGGCGTGCAAGGCCTCGACGTCACCGATCTCAAGGATGGTCTGCAACGCGGCGGCCAGATCGCGTCCGTCGTGGTGCAGCACCGGCGTGCGGGTGCCCAATTGCGGTTGGCGCACCGGGGCGTCGGCATCGCTGCGAAAATGATCGTAGAAGCGCCAGCGACGAATGAACTCGCGCATCTGCAAGACCTCTGGCGAAGTGCGCAGGCTGCCGACCTGGTCGAACAGGCTGTCGAAGGTCGGCGTGTGCTGGGCCAGCACATCCCAGGAGCGGCCTTCGCGGGCACGGATCATCGGCCCGTTGCGGTCCACCAGCAGGCTGGCCGGCCGAAACACCGGGCCGGCCCAGATGCATTCGCGCTTGATTTCAGGGTCCAGTGAAAACGCTGAACGACTGGGCTCCGGCAAGCCCAGGGCGATGCAATAGCTGAAGTCCTCTCCGGCGAAGCCCAGGCGCAGGCGCTTGGTGCCCTGGCGCACAATCGCCTGGACCGGCACTTCGCCGTTACGCATGCGCCGGCTGATTTCTTCCGGCCCGGCCCAGAAGGTCGAGTCCAGTCCGCCTTCGCGGGCCAGGGCGTTGACCACCCCGCCCTGGGCCGTCTCTGCCAACAGGCGCAGGGCGCGGTACAGATTGGACTTGCCGCTGCCGTTGGGACCGGTGATCAGGTTAAGCCGGCCCAGGGGGATGACCAGCTTGTTGATCGATCGATAGTTGGCCACCGCCAATGTCTTGAGCATGGGCAGACTCCTGCTGCATGGGTTCGTAGGAGCTGTCGAGCGAAGCGAGGCTGCGATCTTTCCGAACCCCATTGATTCTCAAGTGAAAGATCAAAAGATCGCAGCCTCGCTTCGCTCGGCAGCTCCTACAGGCGGCGATCAGTTTGCCTGATTTGCTGCACCCGTTGTATTCGTGGAACCCTGTTCTAAGCTCACAGTCGTATCGTCACTGGTACGTCCGTACAACGCAAAGGAGTCTGCATGGCTGGTCCCGGAATCAAATTGATGATTGGTTTGGGCGTGTGCGTGTTGTTGACGGGGTGCGGTGATAAGAAGCCCGAAGAAAAAGCCCTGCCACGGGTTTTCGTGCAGCAAGCCGTGCCCAGCGAATACGCCGCTTCGGTGACCTTGACCGGCGATGTCCAGGCGCGGGTGCAGGCCGACCTGTCGTTTCGCGTGGGCGGCAAGATCATCGAGCGCAAGGTCGATGTCGGCGCCCGGGTTTCGGCCCGGCAAGTGCTGGCCCGGCTCGATCCTCGGGACCTGCAGACCAACGTTGACTCCGCCGAGGCCCAGGTGGCCGCCGAGCAGGCGCGGGTCAAGCAGAGTGCGGCGGCGTTCGTGCGCCAGCAGAAACTCTTGCCCAAGGGCTACACCAGCCAGAGCGAATACGACGCCGCCCAGGCTCAACTGCGCAGCAGCCAGAGTGCGCTGACCGCCGCCCAGGCCCAACTGGCCAACGCCCGCGAACAACTGAGCTACACCGCACTGATTGCCGAGGCCCCGGGCATCATCACCGCGCGCCAGGCGGAAGTCGGCCAGGTGGTGCAGGCCACGGAGCCGATCTTCAGCCTGGCCCGGGATGGCGAACGTGACGCGGTGTTCAACATCTACGAATCGCTGTTGAGCGAACCGCCGTCGGACCCTGCGATCACCATCAGTCTGCTGGATAACCCCGCCATCAAGACCACCGGCACGGTGCGCGAGATCACCCCGGCGGTGTCTGCCCAGACCGGCACCGTGCAGGTCAAGGTCACCCTCGATGATTTACCCGAAGGCATGCACCTGGGCTCGGTGGTCAGTGCCACGGCCAAATCCGCCGGCAAGACCGCCTTCGAGCTGCCCTGGTCGGCCCTGACCAAGAACCTCAGTGACCCGGCCGTGTGGCTGGTGGACGGCGAGGGCAAGGCGCAGTTGCAAACGGTGACCGTCGGCCGCTACCTGACCGGCAAAGTCATCATCAGCGATGGCCTCAAGGGCGGTGAGAAAATCATCACCGCAGGCGGGCAATTGCTACACCCGGGCGTGCGCGTCGAGATCGCTGAAAACACCTCTGGAAAAACCACGCCGGGAGCCCAGCCATGAAGCGTTTATGGATGGTTTCGGCCGGCCTCTTGCTGGCCGCCTGCTCCAAGGAAGAAGCGCCACCCGAACCGGTGCGCCCGGTGTTGTCCGTTGAAGTCAGGGCCCTCGACCAGCAGGCGCTTGGGCGGTTCGCCGGGAATATCCAGGCCCGCTACGAGAGCAACGTGGGTTTCCGCGTGCCAGGACGGATCGCCAGTCGCAATGTCGACGTCGGCGCGGAGGTGAAGAAGGGCGACCTGCTCGCCACGCTCGACCCTACCGACCAGCAGAACCAGTTGCGCGCCGCCGAGGGCGATCTGGCGCGGATCGAGGCGCAGTACATCAATGCCCAGGCCAATGCCCGCCGCCAGCAGCAATTGTTCGACCGTGGCGTCGGTGCCCAGGCGCAACTGGACATCGCCCAGACCGACCTGAAAACCACTGGCGCCTCTCTCGAACAGGCCAAGGCCTCGGTGGAGCAGGCCCGCGACCAGCTCAACTACAGCGGACTGCACACTGACCACGACGCCGTCGTCACGGCCTGGAATGCCGAAGCCGGGCAGGTGGTCACCGCCGGCCAGCAAGTGGTGACCCTGGCCCGCCCGGACATCAAGGAGGCGGTGATCGACCTGCCGGCCGGGCTGGTCGAGCGCCTGCCCACGGACGTGGTGTTCGAGGTCGCCGCGCAGTTGGACCCGAGCATCCACACCACCGCTACCGTGCGCGAGATCGAACCCCAGGCCCAGAGCGCCACCCGCACCCGCCGCGCACGCCTGACGTTGGCCGATACACCGCCAGGTTTTCGCCTGGGCACGGCCATCAGCGTGACCCTGAGCTCGACCATCGAACCGCGCATCGAGCTGCCACTCAGCGCGTTGCAAGAGATCGACGGCAAGGCGCGCATCTGGCTGGTCGACCCGCAAACCCAGACCGTCTCGCCCCGTGATGTACGGATTCTCGAACGTTCGGCCAACTCGGTGCTGGTGGCCAACGGCATCAAGGCCGGCGATCGCGTGGTCAGCGCCGGGGTGAACAGTCTCCAGCCGGGGCAGAAAGTGAAACTCGACGAGGAAGCACGATGAAAGGGCCTTTCAATCTGTCCGAATGGGCCCTGCGGCATCAGTCGTTCGTCTGGTACCTGATGTTCGTGGCATTGTTGATGGGCGTGTTTTCGTACATGAACCTGGGGCGCGAAGAAGACCCATCGTTCACCATCAAGACCATGGTCATCCAGACCCGTTGGCCTGGCGCGACCCAGGAAGAAACCCTCAGGCAGGTCACCGACCGCATCGAGAAAAAACTCGAAGAGCTCGATTCCCTCGACTACGTCAAAAGCTACACCCGACCGGGGGAGTCGACGGTGTTCGTGTACCTGCTCGACACCACCGGGGCCAAGGAAATCCCCGAGATCTGGTACCAGGTGCGCAAGAAGATCAACGACATTCGCGGCGATTTTCCTGACGGCCTGCAAGGGCCCGGGTTCAACGACGAGTTCGGCGATGTCTACGGTTCGGTGTACGCCTTCACCGGCGATGGCCTGTCGATGCGCCAGTTGCGCGACTATGTCGAACAGGTGCGCGCCGAGATCCATGACGTCCCGGGCCTGGGCAAGGTCGAGATGGTGGGCGAGCAGGACGAAGTGCTCTACCTGAACTTCTCCACACGCAAACTTGCCGCCCTGGGGATCGACCAGCGCCAAGTCGTGCAAAGCCTGCAAACCCAGAACGCCGTGACCCCGGCCGGGGTCATCGACGCCGGGCCCGAGCGGATTTCCGTGCGCACGTCCGGGCAGTTCCAGTCGGAAAAAGACCTGGCCAACGTCAACCTGCGGCTCAATGACCGCTTCTATCGACTGGCCGACATCGCCGATATCAGCCGCGGTTACGTTGACCCTGCCACGCCGATGTTCCGTTTCAACGGTACACCGGCCATCGGCCTCGCCATCGCAATGAAGAAGGGCGGCAACATCCAGGATTTCGGCAAGGCGCTGCATGCGCGCATGACTGAACTGACCGCCGACCTGCCGGTGGGCGTTGGCGTGCACACCGTGTCGGACCAGGCCGAGGTGGTGGAAGAGGCAGTCGGCGGTTTTACCAGCGCCTTGTTCGAGGCGGTGATCATTGTATTGGTCGTCAGCTTCATCAGCCTTGGCGTACGGGCCGGGCTGGTGGTGGCCTGTTCGATTCCGCTGGTGCTGGCGATGGTCTTCCTGTTCATGGAATACAGCGGCATCACCATGCAGCGGATTTCCCTCGGCGCGTTGATCATCGCCCTCGGCCTGCTGGTGGACGACGCAATGATCACCGTGGAAATGATGGTCACGCGCCTGGAAAAAGGCGACACCAAGGACCAGGCCGCGACGTTCGCCTATACCTCGACAGCGTTCCCGATGCTCACCGGGACCCTGGTGACCGTGGCCGGTTTCGTGCCCATCGGCCTGAACGCCAGTTCCGCCGGTGAGTACACCTTCACCCTGTTCGCGGTCATCGCCGTGGCGATGCTGGTGTCATGGATCGTCGCGGTGTTGTTTGCCCCGGTGATCGGCGTGCACATCCTCAGCACCAACGTGAAACCCCACAGCGCCGAGCCGGGGCGGATCGGCCGGGCGTTCAACGGTGGCCTGCTGTGGGCGATGCGCAATCGCTGGTGGGCCATCGGCATCACCGTGCTGCTGTTCGTGCTGTCGGTGTTTTGCATGCGTTTTGTGCAGAACCAGTTCTTCCCGTCCTCGGACCGGCCGGAAATCCTGGTGGACCTCAACCTGCCGCAAAACGCCTCGATGGACGAGACCCGCCGGGCGGTCGATCGCCTGGAAGCGACCCTCAAGGGCGACCCGGACATCGAGCGCTGGAGCACCTACATCGGCGAAGGCGCGATTCGCTTTTACCTGCCGCTGGACCAGCAACTGCAGAACCCGTACTACGCGCAACTGGTGATTGTCAGCAAGGGCCTGGAGTCGCGCACGGCCCTCACCGAGCGCCTGCAAAAGCGTCTGCGTGAGGATTTCGTCGGGATTGGCAGCTACGTGCAGGCCCTGGAAATGGGCCCGCCGGTGGGCCGGCCGATCCAGTACCGGGTCAGCGGCAAGGACATCGACCAGGTGCGCAAGCATGCGATCGAGCTGGCCACCGAGCTGGACAAGAACTCGCACATTGGCGAAATCATTTACGACTGGAACGAACCGGGCAAGGTGCTGCGCATCGACATCGCCCAGGACAAGGCGCGGCAGTTGGGCTTGTCTTCCGATGATGTGGCCAGGCTGATGAACAGCATCGTCAGCGGCTCGCCCGTGACCCAGGTCAACGACGATATTTACCTGATCGACGTGGTTGGCCGTGCCGAAGATGCCGAGCGTGGTTCGCCGGAAACCCTGCAGAACCTGCAAATCGTCACCCCGGGTGGCAACTCGATTCCGTTGCTGGCGTTCGCCACGGTGCGCTATGAACTGGAACAGCCCTTGGTGTGGCGTCGTGACCGCAAGCCGACCATCACCATCAAGGCCGCGGTGCGTGACGAGATCCAGCCCACCGACCTGGTCAAGCAACTGCAACCGGCCATCGACAAGTTCGCCGCCGGCCTGCCAGTGGGCTACAAGGTCGCCACGGGCGGTACGGTGGAAGAGAGCAGCAAGGCCCAAGGGCCGATCGCCAGTGTCGTGCCTCTGATGCTGTTCTTGATGGCGACCTTCCTGATGATCCAGCTGCACAGCGTGCAGAAACTGTTCCTGGTGGCGAGCGTCGCGCCCCTCGGGTTGATCGGCGTGGTGCTGGCGCTGGTGCCAACGGGCACGCCCATGGGCTTCGTGGCGATCCTCGGGATCCTCGCGTTGATTGGCATCATCATCCGTAACTCGGTGATCCTGGTGACCCAGATCGATGAATACGAACGTGACGGCTACGAGCCCTGGGATGCGGTGGTGGAAGCCACCGAGCACCGGCGCCGACCGATCCTGCTCACGGCGGCTGCGGCGAGCCTGGGGATGATCCCGATTGCCCGGGAAGTGTTCTGGGGGCCGATGGCCTACGCGATGATCGGCGGGATCATCATCGCCACCCTGTTGACGCTGCTGTTCCTGCCGGCGCTGTATGTGGCCTGGTACAAGATCCGCGAGCCGAAGCGTGATTGAGTTGGCCTTGAATCATGGGGGCTGCTGCGCAGCCCATCGCGAGCAAGCTTTGCTCCCACAGTGGATCGTTGCGAGTTCAGGATTTTGAACTCACTGTAGATCTGCTGTGGGAGCAAAGCTTGCTCGCGATAGGGCCCGTCCAGCCACCGAGGACTTCTTATTTGCGCAACAACCGCAACCCATTGAACACCACCAGCAAACTCACCCCCATGTCGGCGAACACCGCCATCCACATGGTGGCGAACCCGGCGAAGGTGAACCCGAGGAAGATCGCCTTGATCACCAACGCCAAGGCAATGTTCTGTTTCAGGATGCTTGAAGTCTGCCGCGACAGGCGAATGAACGCCGGGATCTTGCGCAGATCATCGTCCATCAAGGCGACATCGGCGGTTTCGATGGCCGTGTCGGTGCCGGCCGCCGCCATGGCGAAACCGATTTCCGAACGGGCCAGGGCCGGGGCGTCATTGATACCGTCACCGACCATGCCGACGCGGTGACCCTGGGCGTACAACGCTTCGATGGCTTGCAGCTTGTCTTCGGGCAACAGGTCGCCCCGCGCCTGGTCCATGCCCACCTGCGCGGCAATTGCGTCGGCGGTGTGGGCGTTATCGCCGGTGAGCATCAGGGTCTTGATGCCCAGGTCATGCAGTTGCCGGATGGCTTCGCGGCTGGAATCCTTCACGGTGTCGGCCACGGCAAACAGCGCCAAGGGGCCGGTAGCGTCGAGCAGCAGCACCACGGACTTGCCTTGTTTTTCCAAGGCGAAGAGTTTCTCTTCCAGTTCGGGGGAGCACAGGCCAAGGTCTTCCACGAGGCGGTGATTACCCAGGTGATAAGTCTGCCCGCCGATGTCGCCGCGCACGCCGCGCCCGGCAAGCGCCGCAAAGTTATCCACAGCCTGCTGTGCCAGTTGCTTATCCACAGCCGCGTTGGCAATCGCCCGGGAAACCGGGTGGTCGGAGCGGGCCGCGAGGCTGGCGGCGAGGGCCGGAGCGGTGGTTTCCACGCTCGGGGCCAGCGCCACATAGTCGGTTTGCACCGGCTTGCCGTGGGTGATCGTGCCGGTCTTGTCCAGGGCCAGGTAGTCGAGCTTGTAGCCGCCCTCCAGGTACACGCCGCCCTTGACCAGGATGCCTTTGCGCGCGGCGGCAGCGAGGCCGCTGACGATGGTCACGGGGGTGGAAATCACCAGCGCGCAGGGGCAGGCGACCACCAGCAGCACCAGCGCCCGGTAGATCCAGTCGAACCATGCCGCGCCCATGAACAACGGTGGGATGACGGCCACGGCCAAGGCCAGGACAAACACCGCCGGGGTGTAGATTTTCGAGAACTGGTCGACGAAGCGCTGAGTCGGCGCGCGGGAGCCCTGGGCCTGTTCCACGGCGTGGATGATTCGCGCCAGCGTGGAGTGATCGGCCGCCGCGGTCACGGTGTATTCCAATTCGCCGGCCTGGTTGATGGTGCCGGCGAACACCTTGTCGCCGATGGTTTTTTCCACCGGCAGGCTCTCGCCCGTGATCGGTGCCTGGTCAATGGTCGAACGACCGGCGACCACGTCGCCGTCCAGGCCAACCCTTTCGCCCGGGCGAACCCGTACCCGCGCACCGAGTGCGATGACTTTTACGTCTTGTGCCTGCCAGCTGCCATCGGCCTGTTGCACGGTGGCCTGTTCCGGGGCCATCTGCATCAGGCCGCTGATGGCGTTGCGCGCCCGGTCCAGGGATTTGGCTTCGATCAGCTCGGCCACGGTGAACAGGAACATCACCATCGCCGCTTCCGGCCATTGGCCGATCAGCACGGCGCCGGTCACGGCGATGCTCATCAACGCATTGATGTTCAGGTTGCGGTTTTTCAGGGCGATCCAGCCCTTTTTGTAGGTACCCAGGCCACCGCTGAGGATCGACACCAATGCCACCACTGCGACCACCCAGTTTGGCGCGGCGTTGGTGAAGTGGATCACCTCGGCGCCCAGGGCTGTCACGCCGGACAGCGCCAGCGGCCACCAGGGCTTGGCCGGGGCGGGCAAGTCAGGGGTGGCTTTCTCTTTGCCTGGAGTCATCGGCTCGGCCCGCATCCCTAAGGATTCGATGGCCTTGATGATCGGCGCGTCGCTCGGCAAATCGTGGGTTACGCCCAGCACGCGGTTGATCAGGTTGAAATCCAGTTGCTGCACGCCTTCGAGCTTGCCGAGCTTGTTCTGGATCAGCGTCTGTTCGGTGGGGCAGTCCATGGCTTCGATGCGGAAACTGCTCAGCCGCGCACCGTCCGTCGGCGTTTTGCCGAGGATGACCTGCGACGGGGCTGCTTTCGATGCGCAGCAGGAATGCCCGTGGTCATGGCCGTGGTCGGGTTTGTGGATGTGAAGGGAATCGCTCATCGGGTGACGTCCGTGAAAAGTGCCTGTTGCACAGTAAAGACCCTATAGCCACTATAGGGTCAAGCACCTATTTGGGAGGTCGCAGCATGAAGATCGGAGAACTGGCGAAAATCACCGACTGCCAGGTCGAAACCATCCGCTACTACGAGCGCGAAGGCTTGCTGCCGGAACCGGCCCGTAGCGACGGCAATTACCGCGTCTACACCCAGGCCCATGCCGAGCGGCTGACGTTCATCCGCAATTGCCGCACCTTGGACATGACCCTGGAAGAAATCCGCAGCCTCCTGGCTCTGCGTGACAGCCCCCAGGACCAGTGCGAAAGCGTCAACGCGCTGATCGACGAGCACATCCAACACGTCAAGGCCCGCATCGACGGCCTGCTGGCCTTGCAGACGCAACTGATCGACCTGCGCCATCGTTGTGGCGAAGGGCCGGACCTGGATCAATGCGGGATCTTGCAGCGGTTGGAGGTGAGTGGCGCGGTGGCGCCGGAGGTGGAGCATTCGCATGTGGGGCGTAGTCACGGGCATTGAGCCCTTGCCACCAATCCCCAATACACAGAGTCGCCTATGGGAGCAAAGCTTTGCTCCCATAGGCCTGCACACAGGGGTGATGGTGGGATCCTTTTAGACCGCCATCGGCGCGGTCATCGGCGCGTGGTGCTGGTAGCCTTCGAGGGAGAAGTCGCTCGGCTCCACCAGCTCCAGCCACTCAGGCTGGTACACACCGGTCTTGGCAAACTCCGGCACACGCTCGGAAATCACCAGCTTGGGCATCGGGAACGGCTCGCGGGTGAGCTGTTCGTTGAGCATGTCCAAGTGGTTTTCATAGACGTGGGCGTCGCCGATGAAATAGGTGAACCAGCGCGGCGTGTAGCCGGTCAGGCGGCCGATCAGGCTCAGCAGTGCGGCGCCTTCGGTGAGGTTGAACGGTGTGCCCAGGCCCAGGTCGTTGGAGCGGATGTAGAGGGTCAGGGAGATTTCCTTGGTCTCGACATTCGGGTGGAACTGGTAGAGCAGGTGACACGGCGGCAGGGCCATCTCATCGAGCTGGGCGCAGTTCCAGCCGTGGAACAGGATGCGCCGGCTGCCCGGGTCCTTGATGATGGTGTCGATGCACTGGCGAACCTGGTCGATGGCCTTGTACAGCACCACGTAGGCCTGGCCGTTTTCTTCGCCTTCGGCAATCTGCCGGTAGCCCTGGGCCAGTGTCTGCTCGATGGCCGCCGGGTTGCTCAGGGGAATCTGTTTGTAGGCCGGCCATTTGCGCCATTGCACGCCGTAGATCTCGCCCAGGTCGTCTTCGCCCTGGCGGAACGGGTTGGCCAGCCACTGGGCGTTTTCGTTGGCGTTCTGGTCCCAGACCTTGCAGCCCAGGGCACGGAATTCGGCGGCATTGTTCACGCCGCGCAGAAAGCCGCACATCTCGCCGATGGCCGATTTGAAGGCCATCTTGCGAGTGGTGATGGCCGGGAAGCCTTTCTTCAGGTCATAGCGCAGCATAGCGCCGGGGAGGCTGATGGTATTTACGCCCGTGCGGTTGGCTTGTCGGGTGCCGTGCTCGATGACGTCGGCCACCAGATCGAGATATTGCTTCATGGGTTACCTGTGTCCTTGAACCCGGGGCCAGCGCCCCGGGGTTCGAATTTTAAACCTTGGCCGCCGCAGCTGGCGCACGATGATAAGCCAGCCAGATCAGCGCCAGGCCGCCGACGATCATCGGCAGGCACAGCACCTGGCCCATGGTCAGCCAGTTCCACGCCAGATAGCCGAGCTGGGCGTCCGGGACGCGGACGAACTCAACGATGAAGCGGAAGATACCGTAAAAAAGGGCGAACATACCCGACACCGCCATGGTTGGCCGCGGCTTGCGCGAAAACAGCCATAGAATCAGGAATAGTGCCACACCCTCGAGGGCGAACTGGTACAGCTGCGACGGGTGGCGCGGCAACTGCGCCGGGTCGCTGAACGGCGGGAAGATCATCGCCCACGGCACGTCGGTCGGCTTGCCCCACAGCTCGGCATTGATGAAGTTGCCGATACGCCCGGCGCCCAGGCCGATCGGCACCATCGGCGCGACGAAGTCCATCAGCTCGAAAAACGATTTGTTGTTGCGCTTGCCGAACCACAACGCCGCCAGCATCACGCCGATGAACCCGCCGTGGAACGACATGCCGCCTTTCCAGACTTCAAAGATCAGCGTCGGGTTGGCCAGGTACGCACTCAGGTCATAGAACAGCACGTAGCCCAGGCGCCCGCCGACGATCACGCCCATGGACAGCCAGAACACCAGGTCGGAGAGCTTTTCCTTGTTCCAGGTCGGGTCGAAACGGTTGAGCCGGCGCGACGCCAGCAACCAGGCGCCGCCGATGCCGACCAGGTACATCAGGCCGTACCAGTGGATTTTCAGCGGGCCGATGGCCAGGGCCACCGGATCGATCTGCGGGTAAGGCAGCATTGATATTCCTCGTAAACGTCAAAAATACCCGGGCGACGCTGCCACCTCGGGATTAAGCCAGGATTGCGTCAGAACAGGAAACTCAAGCCGACGCAGAATAGCAGGGCGGCGAACAGCCGCTTGAGCAAGCGCGGCGACAGGCGATGGGCCAGCCGCGCACCGAAGCGGGCGAAGACCATGCTGGTCAGGGCGATGCCCAGCAGCGCCGGCAAATACACAAAACCGAGACTATGGGCCGGCAGCAGCGGATCGTGCCAGCCCAGAATCATGAAACTTAAAGCACTGGCCAGGGCGATCGGCAAACCGCAGGCCGATGAGGTCGCCACCGCTTGCTGCATCGGCACGCTGCGCCAGGTCAGGAAGGGGACGGTCAACGAACCGCCGCCAATGCCGAAAATCGCCGAGGCCCAGCCGATCACCGTGCCTGCCAAGGTCAGTCCGACTTTGCCGGGCACCGTGCGGCTGGCCTTGGGCTTGAAGTCCAGGGCCAGTTGCACGGAGACGATCATGGCGAATACACCAATGATCTTTTGCAGGTGCGGGCCGGAAATCGCTTCGGCGGTGACGGCGCCGAAACCGGCACCGATCAGGATTCCAACGGTCATCCAGGCGAAAATCGGCCAGCGCACCGCGCCTTTGCGCTGGTGCTCACGCACGGCATTGACCGAGGTAAAGATGATCGATGCCAGCGAGGTGCCGACGGCCAGGTGCGTCAACACCTGCGGGTCGAAACCCTGCAGGGTGAAACTGAACACCAGCACCGGGACGATGATCATCCCGCCCCCCACGCCGAACAACCCGGCCAACACGCCGGCGCAGGCGCCGAGCAGCAGATAGAGCAAAAATTCCACCAGCGTCTCCCCGTCCATCCCTGAAATAAGAGCGGCATGGTAACGGATCGAGGGGCTTGGGCTCTACTGAAGGCGATGGATGCATGATGGAGGTATGGGTAGAGTAGGTGCAACGCGTGGTTTTTGTGGCGAGGGAGCTTGCTCCCGTTGTAGGAGCTGTGTAGGAGCTGTCGAGTGCAACGAGGCTGCGATCTCTCCACTGGCAATTGAGTCGCAAGCGAAAGATCAAGATCAAAAGATCGCAGGCTTCGCCAGCTCCTACAGAGCCCAGCGGGAGCAAGCGCCCTCGCCACAAAAGCAGTGTTCGGCTTTATTCTTTCAATGGATTGGCATTGTTAACGGGACAACCTGATGTGCCTGATCGTATTTGCCTGGCGCCCCGGCCATGCCCGGCCGCTGATCGTGGCGGCCAACCGCGACGAGTTCTATGCCCGGCCGACCTTGCCCCTGGCCCAGTGGCCTGATGCGCCCCATGTGCATGCTGGTCGCGACCTGGAGGCTGGCGGCACCTGGCTTGGCATTGGCGCCGAAGGGCGCTTTGCGGCGCTGACCAACATCCGTGACCCGGGCCAGTTACCGGCATTCAAGTCGCGCGGCGAACTGGTGGCGCGGTTCCTGACCGGCAATCTTTCGATTGCCGAGTATTTGAGCGAAATCGTGCCCCGCGCCAGCGAGTATGGCGGGTTCAACCTGCTGCTCGGCGATGGCGTCGAGTTGTGGCACCACAACGCCCGCGATGCCCAGCCGCAGCGGTTGGGCGAGGGGCTCTATGGCTTGTCGAACGCTGGGTTGAACACGCCATGGCCCAAGTTGCTCAAGGCCCGCGCGGCGCTGGGCGAGGTGCTGGACGATCCGCAGCCCGAGGCACTGCTTACGCTGCTGAACGACCCGCAGCCTGCTCCGGTGGCTGAGCTGCCTGATACGGGGGTGGGCGTGGCGACCGAGATGCTGCTATCGAGTGTGTTCATCGCCAGCCCGGCCTACGGGACGCGGGCGAGTACGGCGCTGATTGTCCATGCCGATGGGACGCGGCAGATGGTCGAGCGCAGTTTCGGGCCGCATGGGGGACATTTGGGGGAGGTGGCGCTGCACATTTGATTCAGCCCTGTAGGAGCTTGTAGGAGCTGTGTAGGAGCTGACGAGCGAAGCGAGGCTGCGATCTTTCCCCAGACACTTGAATCTCAAGCGAAAGATCAAAAGATCAAAAGATCAAAAGATCGCAGGCTTCGCCAGCTCCTACAGAGCCCAGCGGAAGCAAGCTCCCTCGCCACAGGTGCTCGTGCCTAGAGAGTCTTGTTCGAAGCCGGATTGATCATCCGCGCCAACCCAAGGTTCTTCAGCGCCAGTTGCAAGGAGCTGTGGATCACTTGCGGGTTGTCGATGGTCATCACCTCCGCGAGCAATTCCTGGGCCTTGCTGAGGTTGATCTGGCGCAGCATCCATTTCACTTTCGGCAGGTTGGTGGCGTTCATCGACAAGCTGTCGAACCCCATCGCCATCAGCAGTACTGCGGCGGCCGGGTCGCCGGCCATTTCGCCGCAGATGCTCACCGGCTTGCCTTCGGCATGGGCGTCACGCACCACGTTCTGCAAGGCTTGCAGCACCGCCGGGTGCAGGTAGTCGTACAGATCCGCGACCCGCGGGTTGTTGCGGTCCACGGCCAGCAGGTACTGGGTCAGGTCGTTCGAGCCCACCGACAGGAAGTCCACCTGCCGTGCCAGTTCCTTGGTCTGGTACACCGCCGCCGGAATTTCGATCATCACGCCCACTGGCGGCATCGGTACATCGGTGCCTTCGTCGCGTACTTCGCCCCAAGCCCGGTGGATCAGGTGCAGGGCTTCTTCCAGTTCATGGGTGCCGGAAATCATCGGCAGCAGGATGCGCAGGTTGTTCAGGCCTTCGCTGGCCTTGAGCATGGCGCGGGCCTGGACCAGGAAGATTTCCGGGTGGTCGAGCGTCACGCGAATACCGCGCCAGCCGAGGAACGGGTTGTCTTCCTTGATCGGGAAGTAGGACAGGGATTTGTCGCCGCCAATGTCCAGGCTGCGCATGGTCACCGGTTGCGGGTGGAACGCGGCCAGTTGTTCGCGGTAGATCGCCAGCTGTTCCTTTTCGCTGGGGAAGCGCTGGTTGATCATGAACGGCACTTCGGTGCGGTACAGGCCCACACCCTCGGCGCCACGTTTCTGCGCCCGGGCCACGTCGGCCAGCAGGCCGGTGTTGACCCACAGTGGCATGCGGTGGCCGTCGAGCGTCACGCACGGCAGGTCCCGCAGCGCATCCAGGCCCAGGGACAGTTGCTTTTCTTCCTCGACCACATCGGCAAACTGCTTGCGCAGCACGTCGCTGGGGTTGGTGTAGACCTCGCCGTGGTAGCCGTCGACGATCATCTGGATGCCGTCGACCTTGGAGTACGGCAGGTCCACCAGGCCCATCACCGTCGGGATGCCCATGGCCCGGGCCAGGATCGCCACGTGGGAGTTGCCCGAACCCAATACCGAGACCAGCCCCGCCAGCTTGCCTTCGGGCACTTCGCCGAGCATGGCCGGGGTCAGCTCTTCACTGACCAGGATGGTGTTGTCGGGGTAGACCAGGGTCTGTTGGCGCTCTTGCTGCAAGTAGGCCAGCAACCGGCGGCCCAGGTCCTTGACGTCCGAGGCCCGCTCGCGCAGGTAGGCGTCGTCCATCAGTTCGAAACGGTTGACGTGGTCGGTCACCACCTGGCGCAGCGCGCCCTGGGCCCACTGACCGGTCTTGATGACGGTGGTCACTTCGCTGCCCAGGGAGGCATCGTCGAGCATCATCAGGTAAACGTCGAACAGCGCGCGCTCTTCAGGGCGCAGCTGCGTCGCCAGCTTGGCCGACAGGGCGCGCATGTCGGCGCGTACGCCTTCGATGGCGGTCTTGAACAAGCCCAGCTCGGCGTCGATATCGGCGATGGCCTTGTCCGGCACCACGTCCAGGTCGGCGGGCGGCAACATGACCACCGCCGTGCCCACCGCCGCGCCGGGTGAACCCGGTACGCCGACGAACTTGGCTTCCTGGATGCCCTTGCCCTGGCGACCCAGGCCGCTGATCGAGCCGGTGGCCTCGGCGTGGGCGATAACCCCGGCCAGTTGCGCGCTCATGGTCACGAGGAAGGCTTCTTCACCTTCGTCGAACTGGCGGCGCTCTTTTTGCTGGATGACCAACACGCCGACGACGCGGCGGTGGTGGATGATCGGTGCCCCGAGGAACGAGGCGTAGCGTTCTTCGCCGGTTTCGGCAAAGTAGCGGTAGCGCGGGTGATCCGCGGCGTTTTCGAGGTTCAGGGGTTCTTCGCGTGTGCCGACCAGACCGACCAGGCCTTCATTGGGGGCCATGCTGACTTTGCCGATGGAGCGCTTGTTCAAGCCCTCGGTGGCCATCAACACGAAACGATTGGTCTCGGGATCCAGCAGGTAGACCGAGCAGACCTGGCTGCCCATGGCCTCTTTGACACGCAATACAATAATCCCCAACGCCGCCTTGAGATCCTTGGCGGAGTTAACTTCCTGGACGATCTTGCGCAGCGTATTGAGCATGGCTCGGGGTCGAACTCCGTCGTCAGTCGCGCGTCAGCAGGCGCGGGGCAAGCTCTTTGAGAGCGCGTCGGTACACTTCGCGCTTGAATGTCACCACCTGGCCCAACGGATACCAATAGCTGACCCAGCGCCAGCCATCGAACTCCGGTTTACCGGTCAAATCCATCCGCACCCGCTGCTCGTTGGAGATCAGGCGCAGGAGAAACCATTTCTGCTTCTGGCCGATGCACAGCGGTTGGCTGTGCGTCCTGACCAGGCGTTGCGGCAAACGATAGCGCAACCAGCCGCGGGTGCAGGCGAGTATTTCGACATCTTCTCGCTCAAGCCCCACTTCTTCGTTCAACTCGCGGTACAAGGCCTCTTCCGGCGTCTCCTGGGGGTTGATCCCGCCCTGAGGAAACTGCCAGGCGTCTTGATTGATACGGCGAGCCCATAGCACCTGCCCTGCATCATTCGTAAGAATGATCCCCACATTGGGGCGGAAACCATCGGGGTCGATCACGGCAACAACCTCGCAAACGCATGTCGCCGCATTGTTCCACAAAGGTTGTGAAAGCAGCAACGAGCCCGCCTAGCTTATGTGCACTCTTGTGAAAAGTCCGTATTCTGGACGCCTTTCTTCAGATTTTTCAGCGAGTAACTGCAATGCGGCTGGCTTTATTCGACTTGGATAACACATTGCTGGGCGGCGACAGCGACCACGCGTGGGGCGATTACCTGTGCGAGCGCGGTTTCCTGGACGCTGTCACCTACAAGGCACGCAACGACGAGTTCTACCAGGATTACCTGGCCGGCAAGCTCGACAACGCCGAGTACCTGAATTTTTGCCTGGAAATCCTCGGCCGTACCGAAATGGACGTGCTGGCCCAGTGGCACCTGGACTACATGCGCGACTGCATCGAGCCTATCGTGTTGCCCCAGGCCGTCGAATTGCTGAAAAAACACCGTGACGCTGGCGACAAGCTGGTGATCATCACCGCCACCAACCGCTTTGTCACCGGGCCGATTGCCGAGCGCCTGGGCGTCGAGACCCTGATCGCCACCGAGTGCGAGATGATCGACGGGCGCTACAGCGGACGCAGCACGGATGTCCCGTGCTTTCGCGAGGGCAAGGTGACCCGGCTGAACCGTTGGCTGGAAGAGACCGGGCATTCGCTTGACGGCAGCTATTTCTACAGCGACTCGATGAATGACCTGGCGCTGCTGGAGGTGGTGACGCATCCGGTGGCGGTGGATCCGGATCCGAATCTTCGGGCCGAGGCCCAGAAGCGGGGTTGGCCGGTGATTTCGTTGCGCGGCTGAAATAGCTATCGCGAGCAGGCTCGCTCCCACAGGGGATTTGCGTCGATCACACAATCTCTGTGGGAGCGAGCTTGCTCGCGATGGGGCCGCCGCGGTCCAAAGCCTTAAACCGGCTTGGCCCCCATCAACCCCGCAATGGCGATAAAGCAGACAACACTGAACAGCGCCAAGGCAAAGGTAAACTTCCCGCTACCTCCCGGCGTCTTGCGCAATTTGTTCAGTCGCACCACCAGCCAGAACCCCGCCAGCGCCGCCACGGTGTAGAGCACGCTGGAAGCCAGCAGCCAGGTCTGCCCCAGCGACCAGCCAACCTGATGCACCATCCACCAGCCCGTGAAGGGCAGGCTTGCCAGGGCCAGGATCATCACCAGCCAGATGAACAGCCGCGGACGTTGCAGCGTGCGTGCCGCCGCCGTGGCATCGCCGTTGCGGCGTGTGCGCCAGACCCAGGCGGCCAGCCCCAGGGCACCCGCCAGCAGCAGTACGGTGGCGACGACGTGAGCGATCTTCAGCGCAGTCAATGTTTCCATTGTTGGATTTTCCTCAAGTCTTGCTCACAGCCTAGCCCGGCTTTATCAACCCAGGAACAGTTGATAGGCCGGATTATCGCTTTCATCCCAGTATGGGTAGCCGATTTCTTCCAGGGCAGCCGGCACCAGGTGGCGCTCGTCGTGCGGCACCTGTAGTCCGGCGACCACACGACCATCCGCCGCGCCATGGTTGCGGTAGTGGAACATCGAGATGTTCCAGCGCCCGCCCAGCTTGTTGAGGAAGTTGAACAGCGCGCCCGGGCGTTCCGGGAATTCGAAACGCAGCACCACTTCGTCGATGACATGGGCCGCATGCCCGCCGACCATGTGGCGAATGTGCAACTTGGCCAGTTCATTGTCGGTCAGGTCCAGCACCGGGAAGCCTTGTTCGGTCAGGCTGGCGATCAGCGCGCTGCGCGGGTCGTTTTCCGGGTGGGTCTGCACGCCGACGAAGATGTGCGCTTCACTGCCGGTGTTGTAGCGATAGTTGAATTCGGTGATCTGGCGCTTGCCGACGGCTTCGCAGAACGCCTTGAAGCTGCCCGGCTTCTCGGGGATGGTCACGGCGATGATCGCTTCGCGGCCCTCGCCCAGTTCGGCGCGTTCGGCAACGTGGCGCAAGCGATCGAAGTTGACGTTGGCACCGGAGTCGATGGCCACCAGGGTCTGGCCGCTGACACCCCGCGACTCGACGTATTTCTTGATCCCAGCCACGCCAAGGGCGCCGGCAGGTTCGGTGATCGAGCGGGTATCGTCGTAGATATCCTTGATCGCAGCGCAGATCTCGTCGGTGCTGACGGTGATCACTTCGTCCACGTAGTGCTTGCAGATGTCGAAGGTGTGCTGGCCGATCTGTGCCACGGCGACGCCGTCGGCGAACAGCCCCACGGTCGGCAGGACCACGCGCTCGCCAGCGGCCATGGCCGCTTGCAGGCAATTGGAATCGTCCGGCTCGACGCCGATGATCTTGATGTCCGGGCGCAGGTATTTCACGTAGGCCGCGATCCCGGCAATCAGCCCGCCACCGCCCACCGGGACGAAGATCGCATCCAGGCGCCCCGGGTGCTGGCGCAGGATTTCCATCGCCACGGTGCCCTGCCCGGCAATGGTGTGGGGATCGTCATACGGGTGGATGTAGACGTAGCCTTTTTCGTCGACCAGTTTCAGCGAATAGGCCAGGGCTTCGGGGAACGAGTCACCGTGCAGCACCACCTTGCCGCCACGCGAGCGCACGCCTTCGACCTTGATTTCCGGGGTGGTCTTGGGCATCACGATGGTGGCCTTGACGCCCAGTACCTTGGCCGCCAGGGCCAGGCCCTGGGCGTGGTTGCCCGCCGAAGCCGTGACCACGCCGCGTGCGCGCTCTTCGTCGCTGAGCTGGGTCAGCTTGTTGTAGGCCCCGCGAATCTTGAACGAGAACACCGGCTGCAAGTCTTCGCGCTTGAGCAAAATGCTGTTGCCCAGCCGCTCGGAGAGCTGGCGAGCGGTCTGCAGCGGGGTTTCTACGGCAACGTCGTAAACGCGCGAGGTGAGGATCTTTTTGACGTACTGTTCGAGCATCGGAAAGCATCACTGAGCGGGTTGGGCAGGGCCAAGGAGTCTAACCCGGCTTTTAGCTGGGCGACCACACGAATCCCAAGGTTTTGTTGGGTTATACTCGCGGCCCTCTTTACTTCCTGCCCGCTTTCGGAGCCCGCATGACCCAGGATCAACTCAAACAGGCCGTGGCCCAGGCCGCCGTCGACCTCATCCTCCCGAAGCTGGATGACAAGAGCGTCGTCGGGGTTGGCACCGGCTCTACGGCCAATTGCTTCATCGACGCGCTGGCGCAACACAAGGGCGCGTTCGACGGCGCGGTCGCCAGCTCCGAAGCAACCGCCGCGCGCCTCAAGGGCCACGGGATCCCGGTGTACGAGCTCAACACCGTGAGCGACCTGGAGTTCTACATCGACGGCGCCGACGAAAGCGACGCGCACCTGAACCTGATCAAGGGCGGTGGCGCGGCCCTGACTCGCGAGAAGATCGTCGCGGCCGTGGCCAAGACCTTCATCTGCATCGCCGACGCCAGCAAACTGGTGCCGGTGCTTGGCGCGTTCCCATTGCCAGTGGAAGTCATCCCGATGGCCCGCAGTCATGTGGCCCGCGAACTGGTGAAACTGGGCGGCGACCCGGTGTATCGCGAAGGCGTGTTGACCGATAACGGCAACATCATCCTCGATGTGCACAACCTGCAGATCACCAACCCGGTGGAACTGGAAAGCCAGATCAACGCCATCGTGGGCGTGGTCACCAACGGCTTGTTCGCGGCGCGTCCGGCTGATGTGCTGCTGCTGGGGACCCCTGAAGGGGTGAAGACCCTCAAGGCTTGATCCGATGATGTGCTGGCACACTTGTGGCGAGGGAGCTTGCTCCCGCTGGGCTGCGCAGCAGCCCTTTTTTGTGAGCGCTTCGCACTCAAGCGGGAGCAAGCTCCCTCGCCACAATGATACAGGCCAGTCTTGAGTGATCAGAATTGCTCGCCACAGGGATCTTTTGCCTATCAATCGGGCTGCGGCTTCTTGAACACGTAGAACAGATTCGGCTCGCTTACCAGATACAGGTTGCCATCGTCGTCCATGGCGAGGCCTTCGGCCTGGGGCACGGTTTTTTGCAGGCCCTGGCGGCCCTTGCTCAACGACAGCGTGCTCAATGGCCGGCCGTCGATATCCAATTCGATAATCAGCCGCGACTCCTCGGACAGCGCCAGCAAATGGCCGCTGCGTTCGTCGTATTGCAGGCTTGAGAGGTCGCGTACGAACAGCCCGGCATCGCGCTTGGGGTTGTTGATCACATGGACTGCATAGGACTTTTCCGGATTGTGATGGGGAAACCCATGCACTTCATAAATCAGCATCGGGTCGCGTTCCTTCGCCACGAACAGGCGTTTGCCCACCGAATCGTAGGCCAGCCCTTCGAAACCCTTGTTGCCGCTCATGTGCACGCCCAGGGTCATCTGTTCGGCTTCGGCGGCGTCGAGGAATTGGGTGTCGTCTTCCAGGCGAATCTTGATCAGGCGCTGCTGGCGCTCGTCGGTGATGACGTAGATGTCTTCGCTGATGAATTCCACCGCCTCCGGATCGCCAAAGCCGATCAGGGCGATGCGCCGCAAAATCTTGCCATCCAGCGACAACTCGACCAGCTCGGCATTTTTATTGGTGACGGTGAACAGGCTTTTGCGGATGGGATCGAACGTCAGCGCTGAAACGTCATCGTCCAGGCCGTCGATTACCTGCGCCTCGACCGTGACTCGGTATTGGTCCAGGGCGATGGCCTGTTCGCTGGTGGTTCGCCAGAGGGTGTTGAGGTTGAACCAGGCGCGTTCGAACAGGCGCAGATGCTGGCCGGCGGCAATCAGGAAGATCAGCACCAGCGTCAGCAGTATCAGGATCAAGGGTTTGGGGCGGGCGAGTCGACGCATGTTGGGGTGGGCTCGGATAAGAACAGGTGCGTGGAAATACCACGGCTGCCTGAACTGAAGCTTAATGGCTGTGTGCCACACCCTACAACGAAGGAGGATTTATCCTACAGAGTTAGTGCTGTCAGCGCTGTTTTTCGAAACGATAGAACAGATTCGGTTCGCTGACCATGTACAGATTGCCGGCCTCATCGACGGTGACGCCTTCGGCACGAGGGATTGTGTCCTTCAAGCCGTTGAAGCCGCCCAGCAAGGTCATGAAGCTGACCTGCTCGCCTTTTTCGTCCAGTTCCAGCAGCAGATGGGAGTCGGCCGAAAGCACCAGCATGTGACCGGTGCGGGGATCGATCGCCAGTGCCGAGAGGTTGCGCAGGTCCAGTTCATTGCTGACATGGATTTGCTTGTCGCCCTTGAGCAATTGGCTACCATCGCTTTTCCAGGTGAACAGCGCCGGCGGGCGTTCCTCCCCAAGCACCAGTTGCTGGTTGCGCGGGTCCCAGACGATCGCTTCGAAGCCTTTGTTCTGGTTCTTGGATGGGCCGAGGTCATAGTGGGGGAAGTCGGCGTTGTTCAGTTCGCGGGTATCGGCACCAACGTGGACGATGGTCAACGTGTGATTGCGTTCGTCGGTGATAGCCAGCAGGCCGTTTTCCATATAAGCCACGCCCTCGGGGTTGCTCCAGCCCACCAACGGCATTTTGCGCAGCACATCGCCTTGCAGGGTCAGTTCCACCAGGAACGGGTTCTTGCCCATGACGGCGAACAGCGTCTTGGTCTGCGGGTTGTAGGTCACATCGGACGCCTCGTCCTTCTCCATGCCGGGTAGCGGCTTGGCGTCGATCACGGCTTGGTAGTCCGGCAGCCAGATGCTCGCCTGGCGCTCGGCTGGGCTCTGGAAGTGTTCCGATAGCCAAAGCAGGCCGCGGTCGTCCCAATGCATCGCAAACGCCAGGCCATAGGCAGCGGCCACCGCCAGCAGCGACCAGGCATACCAGGGCAGGGCGAAGCGGGAGCGGCGGGCGGGTTTGGCGGCAGACAGTGCTTGGGTTTTGGCCATCGGGGAATGCGTTCCAGAAAATTCGGCTAGGGGAGTGGCTGGCTCAGATGCCGCATTCCCCGGAATTATCCGGATGGCATGTGAAAAAAACGGTAAATGGCGGGACAGGCCTCCATCCGTCCCCTGTGGGAGCGAGCCTGCTCGCGATAGCGGTGTGTCAGCCAACATCAATGTTGGATGTGATGGCCTCATCGCGAGCAAGCTCGCTCCCACAGGGGAGCACAGGTTTAACCGTTAACGAACGCTGCTTTCGAAGCGGCTCGCCCCCGGCAACTCCAGTACCAGCTCATCGCCTGCATTCAGCGGCCCGACGCCTGCCGGGGTGCCGCTGAGGATCACGTCGCCGGCCTGCAGCGAGAAGCAGCCGGCCATGTACTGGATCATCGGCACGATGGGGTTGAGCATCAGGCTGCTGTTGCCGTCCTGGCGCACTTCACCGTTGATGGTCAGGCGAACGGGGATGTCGGTCAGGTCGGCAAAGGTGCCGCTCGACACGAACGGTGCGAGCACCGCCGCGCCGTCGAAGGACTTGGCCACTTCCCACGGCAGGCCCTTGGCCTTGAGCTCGGCCTGCTTGTCCCGCAGGGTCAGGTCCAGGGCCGGGGCGAAGCCGGAGATCGCGTCCAGTACTTCTTCAACGCTGGGCTTGGTGGACAGCGGCTTGCCGATCAGCACGGCTATTTCCGCCTCGTAGTGCACCGAGCCACGGTCGGCAGGAATGCTGAAACCGCCTTCCAGCGGCACCACGCAACTGCCCGGCTTGATGAACAGCAAGGGTTCGGTGGGTACCGGGTTATCCAGTTCCTTTGCATGTTCGGCGTAGTTGCGGCCAATGCACACCACTTTCCCTACCGGAAAATGAATACGCGTACCGTCGACATACTGGTGCTGATAGCTCATTACCGACTCCTGCTTCTGGGATTCATCAGGTGTTTTTAGGCGTCAAATCGCGAAAATCTTGCCCGGGTTCATGATGCCGTTCGGGTCGAATACCGCCTTCACCGCTTTCATGTACTCGATTTCCACAGGTGAACGACTATAGGTCAGGTAGTCTCGCTTGGTCATGCCCACGCCGTGTTCGGCGGAAATCGAGCCGTTGTACTTCTCGACGGTTTCAAAGACCCATTTGTTCACGGTCGCGCACTTGGCGAAGAACTCATCCTTGCTCAGGTTTTCCGGCTTGAGGATGTTCAGGTGCAGGTTGCCGTCGCCGATGTGGCCGAACCAGACGATTTCGAAGTCCGGGTAGTGTTCGCCGACGATCGCGTCGATTTCCCGCAAGAAACCCGGAACCTTGGAGACGGTCACCGAGATGTCGTTCTTGTACGGTGTCCAGTGGGAGATGGTCTCGGAGATGTACTCGCGCAGCTTCCACAGGTTTTGCAGTTGGGTTTCGCTCTGGCTCATCACGCCGTCCAGCACCCAGCCTTGCTCCACGCAATGCTCGAAGGTTTCCAGGGCGTGATTGGCGACTTCTTCAGTGGTGGCTTCGAATTCCAGCAGCGCGTAGAACGGGCACTCGGTTTCGAACGGTGCCGGCACGTCGCCGCGAGCGAGGATCTTGGCCAGGGCCTTGTCGGAGAAAAATTCGAAGGCGGTCAGGTCCAGCTTGCCCTGGAAGGCGTGCAGCACCGGCATGATCGAATCGAAGTCCGGTGTGCCGAGCACCATGGCGGTGAGGTTTTTCGGCGCACGGTCCAGGCGCATGGTGGCCTCGACCACGAAGCCCAGGGTGCCCTCGGCGCCGATGAACAGCTGCCGCAAGTCGTAGCCGGTGGCGTTCTTGATCAGGTCCTTGTTCAGCTCCAGCAGGTCACCCTTGCCGGTGACAACCTTCATGCCCGCCACCCAGTTGCGGGTCATGCCGTAGCGAATGACCTTGATCCCGCCGGCATTGGTGCCGATATTGCCGCCAATCTGGCTGGAACCGGCCGAAGCGAAGTCTACCGGATAGTACAGGCCATGTTCTTCGGCCTTGTTCTGCAGTTGTTTGGTGACCACGCCAGGCTGGCAGACCGCGGTGCGGTCGGTGAGGTTCACGTCGAGCACCTGGTTCATGTAGTCGAACGACACGACCACTTCGCCGTTGGCCGCCACGGCTGCGGCGGAAAGCCCGGTACGTCCGCCCGATGGCACCAGCGCGATTTTGTGCGCGTTGGCCCAGCGCACGATGGCCTGGACTTGCTCGGTGGTCTTGGGAAAGACGATGGCCGAAGGCGCAGGGGCAAAATGCTTGGTCCAATCCTTGCCGTAAGCGTTCAGGGAGTCGGCATCGGTCAAGACCTTGCCAGGCTCAACCAGGGTCTTCAGCTCATCTATCACGGCAGGATTGGTCATCGACAGAACTCTCGAACAATTCATGGTCATCCTGAGAACGCTTCACGTCGCAGGAATGAGTGTTTAGCGGGGTGCATATGCTAGCATACCGACCCCGCAGCGTAGTGCCCAACGGCTGTTCTGCGGCGACGGCTGTCACGCCGGTCGGGCCAGCATGCGCTGTCCGATTCCCTGCCATTTTTCTCCGGGACACAGGTTTACGCAGATGAGCAAGACTTCTCTCGATAAGAGCAAGATCAAGTTCCTTCTTCTCGAAGGCGTCCACCAATCGGCTGTCGACGTCCTCAAGTCGGCGGGCTACACCAGCATCGAGTACATCACCAGTTCTCTGCCGGAAGCCCAGCTCAAGGAAAAGATCGCCGATGCTCACTTCATCGGCATTCGCTCCCGTACTCAATTGACCGAAGAGATCTTCGACCACGCCAAGAAACTGGTGGCGGTCGGCTGCTTCTGCATCGGCACCAACCAGGTTGACCTCAATGCGGCGCGCGAGCGCGGCATCGCGGTGTTCAACGCGCCGTACTCCAACACCCGTTCCGTTGCCGAACTGGTGCTGGCCGAAGCGATCCTGCTGCTGCGCGGCATCCCGGAGAAGAACGCTTCCTGCCACCGTGGCGGCTGGATCAAGAGCGCGGCCAACTCCTTCGAAATCCGCGGCAAGAAGCTGGGTATCGTCGGTTACGGCTCGATCGGCACCCAATTGTCGGTACTGGCTGAAGGCCTTGGCATGCAGGTGTTCTTCTACGACACCGTGACCAAACTGCCCCTGGGCAACGCTACCCAGGTCAACAACCTGCACGAGTTGCTGGGCATGTCCGACATCGTGACCCTGCACGTGCCGGAAACCGCTGCCACCCAGTGGATGATCGGCGAGAAGGAAATCCGTGCCATCAAGAAGGGCGGGATCCTGATCAACGCCGCGCGTGGCACCGTGGTCAAGCTCGACGCCCTGGCCGACGCGATCAAGGACAAGCACCTGATCGGCGCCGCCATCGACGTGTTCCCGGTGGAGCCACGCTCCAACGACGACATCTTCGAAAGCCCGCTGCGTGGCCTGGACAACGTGATCCTGACCCCGCACATCGGCGGTTCCACCGCTGAAGCCCAGGCCAACATCGGTCTGGAAGTGGCGGAAAAACTGGTCAAGTACAGCGACAACGGTACTTCGGTATCGTCCGTGAACTTCCCGGAAGTGGCTCTGCCGGCACACCCTGGCAAGCACCGTTTGCTGCACATCCACGAAAACATCCCGGGTGTGATGAGCGAGATCAACAAGGTCTTCGCCGAAAACGGTATCAACATTTCCGGTCAGTTCCTGCAGACCAACGAGAAAGTCGGCTACGTCGTGATCGACGTCGACGCCGAATACTCGGACCTGGCGCAAGAGAAGCTGCAGCACATCAACGGCACCATTCGTTGCCGCGTGTTGTTCTAAGCTAGCCTGGCTTGCAATAAAAAACGGGAGCCTCGCAAGGGGCTCCCGTTTTTTTTGCCTGACAAACATGAATTTTGTGGGTGTTTGTGTTGCGTCAGCCGGTACGTGTTATTTCACATTCACCGTGATTTTCTCGGACACGATCGACGGATCGAACGGCATGTGGCCGCTGTCACCCAGGATCAATTGCAAGGTGTGCTTGCCTGGGGCCAGTTTAATATCGGCCTGGGTTTGTGCCTTGCCGAAGTGCATGTGGTTGGCGTCGTTTGGAATCGGCGCGCCAGCGGCAGGCAGTTTGTCGACATCGATGAGCAAATGGTGATGGCCGGTATTCTTGGTCACATCGCCGGCCGGGGCCAGGGCGATATCCTTGACGCCGAACTTGACCGTGAATTCCTGGGCGACGGTGGCGCCGTCTGCGGGGGAAACGATGAACACTTCTGCACCTTCGGGCGCAGGCGTCGCGGCGCTTGCCAGCATTGAAGCGCCCAGTAACAGGCCGGCCAACGCAGCACGAGACATAAAGCTTTTCATTTTTTTCTCCAGTTTTTCCATGAAATCCGCCTGGCCATGACAACTTCATGACCAATCGTTGTCGAAGCCTGCAACAACCATAGCAAAGCGAGCCTGAAACGAGCGTCGCTTGTATAAATACAAAGGAGTGACCATGCGCTTTCTGCCTGGCCTGATTTGCCTGCTACCCCTTTTGAGTCCCCTGGCTCATGCCGAACTGATCGATGACATCAATGACCGTGGCGAACTGCGCATTGCCCTCGAGGCCAACACCGCGCCCTTCAACTTCAAGGAAGACGGCAAACTCACCGGTTTCGAAGTGGAACTGGGCGAAATGCTTGCCGGTGAGCTCGATGTACGCCCCGACTTCGTGGTCACCGATGCCGGGGACCTGATGAGCGGTGTGGAGAGCGGCAAGTACGACGTCGCCATCAACCACATAGCAATGACCCCGGAACTGGCGGAACGTTTCGACACCAGCGCCGTTTACAGCCATCCGGATGCACAACTGCTGGCGAGCAAGGATGAGACGCCACGCCCGCTGGTCATGGCGCAGTCATTCCAGCCAGAAAAAAAGAGCGAACCGGCGCCGAGCCTGGTGATTCCGTTCCAGAAGGGCAACCCGGCGTTCAAGGCCAGCCTGGACAACGCCCTGACGCGTATCAAGGATGACGGACGGTTGGAGAAGTTGTCGCAGAAGTGGTTGGGTCGGTAGGAGCTGACGAGTGCAACGAGGCTGCGATCTTTCCAAGGACGCTTGAATCTCAAGCGAAAGATCAAAAGATCGCAGGCTTCGCCAGCTCCTACGAGGGATTGGTCTTCAAGGTTTACGCCAGACACTCGCCAACCAAGGCTGTTGTTCCCGCGGCAGCCCAGCCGGTCGGTAGTAATGCTCCAGTTCGACGAAGCCGGCGTCGCCAAGCAGCGTGCGCCAGGCCGCGAGGTCGTGGTAGGCGCCGAAGCGCTGGCCGTTCCAGCCCTCCTGGTTTTCGCCCCGTGGGTTTGAGCTGAACAGCACGCCGCCGGGCTTGAGCGTGGCGTGCAGTTGCTTGAGCACCCGAGGCAGTTCCTGGACAGGCACATGAAACAGCACCGCGTTGGCGAAAATCCCGTCAAAACGCTCGGCCGGCAGGTCGAGTTCCAGGAAGTCCTGTTGCCACACCTCACAGCCGCTGTCCTGGCGCGCCATCCGGGCAAACGCTTCTGAACCGTCGAGGCCGACCGCGACATGGCCCATGGCCGTGAATGTGCGCAGGTCGCGCCCCGGACCGCAGCCCAAATCCAGGATGTGCAGCGGTGCCTGGCCCTGGATATGGCGCAGCAAGGCGTCGATGTTCTGGCTGACATCGTGATCGCGGGTACCTTCGCGAAAGCTTTCTGCCACGGCGTTGTAATGGCCCAGGGTCGTGGCGGTGATGGCGTGCAGGTCTTCGGTGGTGTGTTTCATGATTGGGGGGCTTGAGTGGGGAGCGTCAGCCGACTATACCGCAAGCCCGCTGATCTGCCTGTGGGAGCAAAGCTTGCTCGCGATTGCGGTCGTCCAGTTGGCATCCATGTTGGATGGAGTACTGCTATCGCGAGCAAGCTTTGCTCCCACAGATCAACTTCTCCCATAGGTCAACTGCTCCCCCGGTCAGCGCTTGTTCAAGCCGCGTGACAAGCGGTCGCCGCCCAACTGGATCACCGCCACCAACGCCACCAGCAGCACGATCACCGTGAGCATGATCTGGCTGTCGAATCGCTGGTAGCCGTACCGGTAGGCGATGTCGCCCAGGCCGCCGGCACCGATCGCTCCGGCCATGGCCGAAGAGTTGATCATGGTCACCAAGGTGATGGTAAAACCGCCGACGATGCCCGGCAGCGCTTCGGGCAGCAACACATGCCAGACAATATGCCAGCGCCGGCAACCCATGGCCTGGGCCGCTTCGATCAGGCCATGGTCGACCTCCCGCAGGCTGACTTCGGCGATGCGGGCAAAGAACGGCGTGGCGGCGATGGTCAGTGGTACTACCGCGGCCCACACGCCATAGGTGGTGCCGACGATCAGCCGGGTGAACGGGATCAACGCCACCATCAGAATCAGGAACGGTATCGAGCGGAACAGGTTCACGAAGGCGCCCAGGGCCCGGTTCAAGACCGGCGCTTCATAGATCCCGCCCTTGCCGCTGGTCACCAGGATCACCGCCAGCGGGATGCCCGCCAACAGCGCGATCAGCGACGACACGCCGACCATCAGGAACGTGTCGATGAAGCCCTGCAACAACCGATCAAACCACATAACCCAGCACCTCCACACTTTGGGCCCAATTGCCCGCCCGTTGCCGCAGCTCCTCGGCGCCCCACGACGAACCGCTCACGGCCAGTAGCAATTGCCCCAGCCCGTGGCCCTGAATTCGCTCGATGCCGCCGTGCAGCAGCCGCACCCGTCCACCGAGGGCGCTGAACAAAGCGGCGAGATCCGGCTCTTCACGATCTATGCCGGTGAATTGCAGGCGTAGCACAGTGGCGGCATCCGCCGATGCCGGCTGCACCTGCAAGCGGTTTTGCAGTTCTTCCGGTATCGCGTGTTGCAACGGTGCCAGCAGTGTTCGACTGACCTCGTGTTGCGGGTTGCCAAACACTTCCCAGACCGGCCCCTGTTCGACGATCCGCCCCTGTTCGAGCACCACCACCCGGTCGCAGACTTCGCGAATCACCGCCATTTCATGGGTGATCAACACGATGGTCAGGCCCAGTCGCTGATTGATCTCACGCAGCAAACCGAGGATCGATTGGGTGGTTTCCGGGTCCAGGGCCGAAGTGGCTTCATCGCACAACAAAATCTGCGGGTCATGCACCAGCGCCCGGGCGATCCCCACCCGCTGTTTCTGCCCGCCCGAAAGTTGCGCCGGATAGGCCTTGTGCTTGCCTTGCAGGCCCACCAGTTCCAGCAGCTCGCGAACTTTCTGCTGACGCTGCTCCTTGGGCACGCCGGCGACTTTCAGCGGCAGTTCAACGTTCTGCCACACGGTCTTGGCCGACATCAGGTTGAAGTGCTGGAAGATCATGCCGATGCGCCGGCGCAGTTCCACCAGGCGGTCTTCATCGAACTCGCCGATGTCTATCTGATCGATCAGCACCCGGCCACTGGTGGGTTGTTCGAGGCGGTTGATGGTGCGGATCAGCGACGACTTGCCGGCGCCGCTGCGGCCGATGATGCCGAATACCTCGCCGCGCTGGATCGCCAGGTCGATGCCTTGCAGCGCGGCCACCGGACCTTGGGCGCCGTTGTAGGTCTTGCCCAGGCCGATGAAGCGCACATGGGCACGGTTGAGCTCCGGATGCAGTTCGGTGTGTTCGGCGCTTCGGGGCGTGGGGGCTTCTTGTCGAAGTCGAGCGTTGACGGCGTTCATGTCAGCTTTCCCAGCCGGCTTGGTAGAGCTTGCCATGGGCCTTGTCCAGGGCGGCGCGCACGGCTGGCGAGTGTTGGTAGATGTCGACGAACTTGATCAGCCGTGGATCGTTCTTGCTCTTGGGCTGGATCACGAACTGAATCACGTATTCCTTGTGATCGAGGCCGTCGAACAGCAAGGCGGAGCTGGCATCGAAGGTCTTGGCCAGGCGGATGTAGGCGGGATAACCCTGCACCAGGTCGGCGTCTTCATAAGCGCGCACCAACTGCACGGCTTCGACCTGCAGGATCTTGAGCTTCTTCGGGTTGGCGACGATGTCGTCTTCGGTGGCCTTGTAGCCGACGCCTGGCTTGAGGCTGATCAGCCCGGCCTTGGCCAACAGTTGCAGGCCGCGACCGCTGTTGATCGGGTCGTTGGCAATGGCGACGCTGGCGCCTTCTGGCAGTTCGTCGAAGCTTTTGTATTTTTTCGAATAGAGGCCGACGTTGTTGATGATTCCCGGCGCAAACGGCACCAGATCGAACCCGGCGGCGGCCTTGGCATTTTCCAGGAACGGGATGTGCTGGAAGTAATTCACGTCGATATCGCCGGAGGCCAGGCTGACGTTGGGCGCGATCCAGTCGCTGAACTCTACCAACTCGACCTTCAAGCCTTGCTTGCTGGCCTCTTCCACTGCGGCCTCCAGGGGAATGGCGAACGCCGCGGTGGTGCCGATTTTCAACGGTGCGTCGGCGGCAAACAGCGCCGAGCTGAACAGGCCGAGGGCCAGGGCCAGGGTTTTGACTGGCAGGGTCAGGAAGTGCTTGGTCATGTCGGGTATTCCAGTCATTTAGGGGGAGGTGCATATTTTTTGGCGAACAGAGCTATGTGGGAGCAAGGCTTGCCCGCGATGAAATTGATGCGGTCTCTCAGAAAACGAGGTGTCTGCATCGCGAGCAAGCTTTGCTCCCACAGTGCCTTGTTCCCACAGGGACATTGTCGGTAGCCCCAGGGTCAGTGCCGGTAAGTCGAACCGGTGTGTTGCTTGGGTAGATGGGCCTCTGCGTGAAACAGTTTTTCGCGCAGGGTGCCGTTGTCGTATTCGGTCTTGTACGAGCCGCGTCGCTGCAACTCGGGGATCACCAGGTCGATGAAGTCCACGTAGCTTTGCGGCGTGACGATGCGGGTCAGGTTGAAGCCATCGAGGCCGGTTTCGCCGATCCAGGACTCCAGCTCATCGGCCACCTGCTCGGGCGAGCCGACCACCGTGATGTAGCGACCGCCCAGGGCGTGTTGCTCGAGCAATTTGCGCCGGGTCCAGTCGTTGTTCTGCAAGGTCTTGGTGGCGGACTGGATGGCGTTGCTCTTGACATACTGGATCGGTTCGTCCAGTTCGTACTGGGAAAAATCGATGCCCGTCGACGCGGAGAAATGCGCCACGCCGGCCTCGGCGCTGGCATAGCTCAGGTACTCGGCATGCTTGGCCCAGGCGGCCGCCTCGGTCTCGCCGACGATCACGTTCAGGCCCATGAACACCTTGATGTCCCCGGGGTTGCGCCCGGCCTCTACGGCGCTGGCGCGGACCTTGTCCACCTGGGCCTTGGTCGCCGGTTTGTTCTGGCCGCTGATGAACACGCACTCGGCATGCCGCCCGGCGAACAGCAGGCCGCGCTCGGAACTGCCGGCCTGGAACAGCACCGGCGTGCGCTGGGGCGACGGCTCGCACAGGTGATAACCCTCGACCTGGTAGAACTCGCCCTGGTGCCGGACCTTGTGCACTTTTTCTGGCCGGGCATAGATCCGCTGCTCGCGGTCGTTGAGCACCGCGTCGTTTTCCCAACTGCCTTCCCACAGTTTGTAGAGCACTTGCAGGTATTCGTCGGCCTGGTCGTAGCGGCGGTCGTGCTCGACCTGCGCGGTCAGGCCCATGGCCTTGGCGGCGCTGTCCAGGTAGCCGGTGACGATGTTCCAGCCGACCCGACCGCGACTCAGGTGGTCGAGGGTGCTCATGCGTCGGGCGAACAGGTAGGGCGGTTCGTAGGTCAGGTTGGCGGTGAGGCCGAAGCCGAGGTTTTTCGTCACGGCGGCCATCGCGGACACCAGCAGCAACGGGTCGTTGACCGGCAGTTGGATCGACTCCTTGAGCGTGACGTCCACCGACTGTTGGTACACGTCGTAGACCCCGACGATGTCGGCGATGAACAGCCCGTCGAACAGTCCGCGTTCGAGCAATTGCGCCAGGGCGGTCCAGTATTCGATCGTGTTGAACTGGGTCGAGGTGTCCTGGGGATGGGTCCACAGGCCGTGATTGATGTGCCCGATGCAGTTCATGTTGAACGCGTTGAGCAGGATCTTTTTCTTGCCGGCCGCCATCAGATGGTCCCCCGCAGCGGCGGTTTTTCATCATTGAGGTAGAAGTTGCCTATAGCGTGGTATTTCCAGCGCACCGGGTCATGCAGGGTGTGTACCCGGGCGTTGCGCCAGTGGCGGTCGAGGCCATGTTCGGCCAGGGTCGCCTGGCTGCCGGCCAATTCGAACAGCGTGCTGCTGGCGGCCAGGGAAATTTCGGTGCTGATGGCACGGGCTTCGGCCACGGCAATCGAGGCGGCGGCGACTGTGTCGGCCCGAGTGTCGGCCTGGGCCCGGTCGAGAAACTCACCGGCACGTTCCAACAGGGCTTCGGCGGCGTGCAGGCGGATGCTCAGTTGACCGAAACTCTTGATAGTGTGCGGGTCTTCGGTGGCGACGTCGCTGGTGGCGTCGATCCAGGGGCGGGTTTTATTGCGGACAAAATGCAGGGCGTCTTCGTAGGCAGCGCGGGCGATGCCGGTGTCGATGGCGGCGTGAAGAATCTGCGCCAGCGGCCCTACCGGTGTGGGACGTTCGAAGGCGCTCTGGAAGGGCACGATGTCGGCGGCGGCGACATACACGTCTTCGAACACCACCGAACCACTGCCCGTGGTGCGCTGGCCAAAACCGCTCCAGTCGTCGATCACCGTCAGGCCTTGGCTGTTGCGAGGGACGAACGCCAGTTGTTGCACGCCGTTTTCGTCCACCACCGAGGTGGGGATGCGCTGGGCGTAGATCGCGCCCGTGGCGTAGAACTTGCGACCGTTGATGCGATAGCCCTCGCCGTCGCAGCGCAGTTGGGTGATGCGGTCATGGGCAGTCTTGGTGCCAAGTTCGGCCAGGGCGTTACCAAAGCGCTGGCCGGCGAGCACTTCGGCGTACAGGCGTTGTTTTTGCGCTTCAGTGCCGTTTACCCGCAGCACTTCCAGGGCGTAGAAATGATTTTGCGGAATCTGTCCCAGCGAGCCGTCGGCCTGAGAAATCAGCGCGATGACTTTGGCCAAGGTGACGTTGGAAACACCGGCACCGCCATAGGCCTTGGGCACGCTGATACCCCACAGGCCAGAGCGGGAGAAGGCCTCCAGTTCCGGGTACGGCAAGCGGCGCTCGCGGTCGCGCAGGGCGCTGTCGCGCTTGAAGTCATCGGCCAGGTCGCTGGCCACGATCAGGGCTTGTTCATCGCTGGTGATCACCGCGACGTGTTGAGAAAACGTCATGTACTGCTCCAGAGGTCGGGTCGTCAGATCCAGGAATGGCGGGCCGGCAAGGTGCCGTTCAGGTGGTAGGCGCCTACCGCGTGATACTTCCAGCGCACCGGGTCGTGCAGGGTGTGGACCCGTGCGTTGCGCCAATGGCGATCGAGGTTGAATTCGGCGAGGGTGGCGCGGCTGCCGGCCAGCTCGAAGAGTTTTTCGCTGGCTTGCAGGGCGATCTCGGTGGTGAGCACTTTGGCCTCGGCCACGGCAATCGAGGCGCGGGCGGACGATTGCGCCGTGATGGGGGCGGCACTGACCTGGTCCAGCACCTGTCCGGCCTTGCGCAGCAAGGCTTCGGCGGCGTGCAGTTCGATTTTCAGTTTGCCAATGTCGGCGATCACGTAGAGGTCGTCACTGGCTCGGTCGACCTTGGCGTCGATCCAGGGCCGGGCCCGTTCACGCACAAAGGCGATGGCATCGTCGATGGCGCCACGGGCGATACCCGCATCGATGGCGGCCTGGATCAGTTGGGAAATCGCACCTTGCACGCCGGGTGTTTCGTTGATGCGCCAGTTATCCAGGACCAAGTCGGCCTCCACCCGGACATTGTTCAGCAGCACGGTGCCGCTGGCGGTGGTGCGCTGGCCGAACCCTGACCAGTCGTCGACGATCCGCAGGCCCGGGGTGCCGCGCCGCACGAACGCCAGCACCTGGCGGCCTTCGTCATTCAGCGCCTTGACCGCGACCCAATGGGCAAACAGCGCGCCGGTGGAATAGAACTTCTGGCCATTGATGACAAACCCGTCACCGTCAGCGGTAATCCGCGCCTTGAGCTCAAGGGTATTGCGAGTACCGCGTTCCGGCCCGGCGTTGCCGATGCGCCAGCCTTCGAGCACGCTCTGCAAGAGGATTTTTTTCTGCCGTTCGGTGCCGGTGCCGAGTATCAGCTGGAGCACGCCGAACTGGTTTTGCGGGATCTGCCCGAGGGCCGGGTCAGCGGCGGAAATGATCGCGAACACGTCGGCCAGGGTGACGAACGAAACCTGTGGGCCGCCGTATTCCCGGGGAATGGCGATGCTGCCCAGCCCGCTGCGGGTGAATTGCTCGATTTCTGCCCAGGGCAGCTTGCGTTGCTGATCACGACGCGCGGCCTGCTGACGGGCGACCTGCGCCAGTTCATGGGCGGCTTTGATGGCCTCGGCATCGTTGCGCAACACCTGTGCGGGCAACAACAACGGTGCGATGTCCAGGTCGCTCTGGACTTTTGCTTGCGCCAGATCCGACATTACAGCCACTCCGTGGCTGCAGGCAGTGCCTTGGCGTATTGCACTGGGGTGATTGTGTTTCGTTCCATACCCACCTCACATCTCAAGAAACGCCGCGATGAATGCGGCGAGCGAAAATCAAGAATGTCCGGTGGTCCGGTGTATATACCCTAAGCGTGTATAAATTATTTTTGAACTAACTTTTAGGAATATATATAGGTTGGTTTTAAATTGAAGGCTGTACGCTCACCTGGGGGGACGCAGCTTTTGATGGCGAGGGAGCTTGCTCCCGCTTGGGCTGTGGGAGCAAAGCTTGCTCGCGAAACAGGCGCCTCGATTCTGCAAGAGCGCATCGCGTCCATCGCGGGCAAGCCTTGCTCCCACATAGCGGGAGCAAGCTCCCTCGCCACAAAAGCTTTTTCAGGGGGTTCACATTCGGCGGCGCGTTTCGGCGACCATGAGCGGCTGTTTCGGTGCAGTGTTCAGATACGGATTGGCACAACCGATCTTCAACGTCCGTGGCGGTGCCCAGAGGGAGTTGTTGCCCACACGGTCGAGGATGCAGTAGGTCACTTCCAGGCGCAGGTCTTCTCCTGCCTCCAGGATGATCTGTGGCGGGACCCAGATATTGATTGGCTGGCCGACCTCGCTGGCGGTGACCGCTGGCAAGTCCATGCGTACATCACCCCAGCGCAGGGTCACGGCATCGCCGGCGGCCATGTTCAGGTAGGGTTCGATGGTCAGCGGTACGCCGCGCTTGATCTGGTTGGGATTTACCCCTTGACGTCGGATAGTGCCGGGAATGCGCACAGGCGCCAGGCCCTGGTTTTCATCGCCGCTCAGGGCTGACGGCTGCCCGCCGGGGCAATCGAGCTTCGCGTGTACCCGTTGCCTGGCGGATAGCGCCGGCCCACGCCCGACCTGCATCACCCGATAGTGGATGCGCGAGGTTCCATCGACGATGAAACTCTCCGGGACTCGCAGGGTGACGCTGTCTTGCACATCGGCCTGCGACAACAAGCGCGAGCCGACGTAGCAGTTGTCCCAGAACAGTTCGATCAGGTCACCTGCGTCCATGCCAGGGTAGGGCGCAATGGCAACCTCCAGGTGAGCGGCGTTGGCGATATTGATGCCGGTAGGGTGGGCGTTGGCCAGGGTGGGGGCGGCCAGTTCAGGACTCTTCGACTTACATGTCATGGTGTTCTCCTTGATGCTTGAAAACTAAGTCCGTTTCGGGAAGATCAACGGCGATGGCTAATTGCGACATATTTTATGTGTGCAGCCATATAGGCTGGCTGCACCTGGTCACTGTGCAGAACATAAATAATGTGCATCGCCTGTTGGTTACTAGATAAGGGCTCAATAGTTTCAGTGTCAATAGAGGCACTTGCTTAATAATTCATTGTGAAAGGCTTCAGAAATCTCCTACGCACCCATGTTAATAATGCGCGGCATCACAAGCCATTTTCCTAGGCTCGCAGGTTTCTGAAAAATGCTCTAAAGAGTGTCTTGAGACTAAAAATGAGGCGTGTTTGGGCTGAGGGGAAGTGTTACGAGAGGTAGATCGATGCCGCACATGAAACGGTCGAGAAAGTTGAGTGGGGCGAAAGTTGCAAGTTGTTTTTTTATGGCAAAGTTATGGCGGTAGTGTCTTGAGTGTGTTGCAACTGCCTCACTTCCATCCCTGGAAGTGATGACACTGCCTATAACTTACTGAGCGCCGTGCCCGGCGGAGAGGATCTTGCTGAGGAACTGTCGAGTGCGTTCTTCCTTGGGGGCTGCAAACAAGGCCTTGGCTTCACCTTGTTCGACGATCACGCCTTTGTCGAAAAACACCACGCGGTTGGCCACGTCCCGGGCGAAGCCCATTTCGTGGGTCACGATGACCATGGTGCGTTTTTCTTCGGCCAAGCCGCGAATGGTTGCCAGCACCTCGCCCACCAGTTCCGGATCGAGGGCCGAGGTCGGCTCGTCGAACAGGATCACCGCCGGTTCCATCGCCAACGCCCGGGCAATCGCCACGCGTTGTTGCTGGCCGCCGGAAAGGCGCCGTGGGTAGGCGTCCTCCTTGCCGGCCAGCCCGACCTTGGCCAAGAGCTTGCGCCCCAGGGCTTCGGCTTCTGCACGTGGCGTCTTTTTCACCACCAGCGGACCTTCGATCACGTTCTCCAGCGCGGTGCGATGGGGAAACAGATTGAAGTTCTGGAACACGAAGCCCACCTGCTGACGCAAGCGACGCACCAGATTCTGCTGCTGGTTCAACGGACGGCTGCCATCGATCTCGATGTCGCCGACCTTGATCCGGCCACTGCTAGGCTCTTCGAGGAAGTTCAAACAGCGCAGGAACGTGGTCTTGCCCGAGCCGCTGGGGCCGATGATCGCAACCACTTCGCCTTCTTCGATCTTCAAGTCGATGCCGTTGAGCACCACCTGGCCCTTGAACTGCTTTGTCAGTTTTTCCACGACAATCATGGGTCAGGACTCCTGGTCATGCCGATTGACCCGGGCTTCCAGGACGTTCTGCAGGTGCGAGAGCACGCTGGCCAGAACCCAATAGATCAGCGCGGCGGCAAGGTACATGGTGAAGATTTCGAAGGTTCGCGCGGTGATCAACTGCGCCTGGCGGAACAGCTCCGGTACCTGGATGGTCGCCGCCAGCGCGGTGTCCTTGACCAGGGAAATGAAGCTGTTGCCCAACGGCGGCAGGGCCGTGCGTGCGGCTTGCGGCAGGATGGCCCGGCGCAGGGTCTGGGCGCGGGTCATGCCGATGCTTGCCGCCGCTTCCCACTGGCCGCGCTCGATGGAGCTGATGGCGGCCCGCAGGATTTCACACGCGTAGGCGGCCATGTTCAGCGAGAAACCGATCAGGGCCGCCGGTAGCGGATCCAGCTCGATGCCCAGTTGCGGCAACCCGTAATAGATCACGAACAACTGCACCAGCAACGGCGTGCCGCGAAAGAACGACACGTAGATGCGGGCGATCCAGTTCACCAGTTTGAAGCGCGACAGGCGCATCAGCGCCAGGCCGAACCCCAGCAGCAAGCCGAAAAACATGCCGCCCAGGCTGAGGATGACCGTGTAATACGCGCCCTTGAGCAGGAAGGGCGCGGAGTCCAGTGCGAGTTGAAGAGCTGCTTCCATTATTGGGTAACGTCAGCGCTGAAGTATTTTTCCGAAAGCTTTTTCAGCGTACCGTCGGCGCGCAGTTTTTCGATGGCCTTGTTCACGGCTGCCAGCAGCTCAGGCTCGCCTTTGCGCAGGGCAATACCGGACTCCTGGCGCGAAAAGGCTTCGCTGGTGACGGAGGTGTCCTTGGCTTTCTTGGCGTATTCCAGCGCGGCCAGGCGGTCGATCAGGATGGTATCGATACGGCCGACGCGCAGGTCCTGGAACTTGGTTGGGTCGTCATCGTAGGTTTTGACTTGGGCGCCCGGTACTTCTGCCTTGACCCACTGTTCGTAGTTGGTGCCCAGGCCCACGCCGACTTTTTTACCGTCCAGGTCGGCGGCCTTCTTGATGTTCAGCTCGGCGGCTTTCTTGGTCAGGACCAGCGCTTGAATCCCGGAAACGGTGTACGGCTCGGAGAAATCGTACTTTTTCTTACGCTCCTCGGAGATGGTCACCTGGTTGACCACTGCGTCCAGACGCTTGGATTCCAGGGCCGCGAGAATGCCGGCCCATGGGGTCGTCTGCAGCTTGACCTTCACACCCAGCTCCTTGGCCAGGGCTTCGGAGAACTCCACTTCGAAGCCGGTCAGTTTGCCGCTCTCATCAACGAAACTGAACGGTGGATAAGTGCCTTCCAAGCCGATCTTGATTTCGCCGGCGTCCTTGATCTTCTGCAGTTGCTCACCGGCAACCGCTTGCCCCAACAAGCCGGCGCTCAATGCCAGGCCCAGCGAACCTACCAACAGGTTGCGACGTAATGCGGAAAAATTCATGACAAGCCCCTGTGTTTTCTTCTGAAGAGGTTATTTTGGCTGAGATAAGGCGTAGCCGCGATCCGAAAAGATTGCCACATCCTGCCTTAAAGCAGCTTGGGCGTCTCGCGGCAAATGCGCCTGCGGCGAGACTATAGGGTGGCTTTTATAGATTGGAAAATAATATTAAATCAAGCGCATATGTCTATTTGGAATGACTGTTTGTGGGAGCGAGCTTGCTCGCGATGACGGTGTGTCAGCTAAATAAATTTGGGCTGATCTACCGCTATCGCGAGCAAGCTCGCTCCCACAGAAGTCTCCACTAAGCCTGGAACGCCGCGTTATAGGCAAACAACGCCGGTGCGCCGCCGGTGTGCAGGAAGATGATCGGGCCTTCGTCGAAACGGTCGCGACCCATGCCGTCGAGCAGGCCGGCCATGGCCTTGCCGGTGTAGACCGGATCGAGCAGCAGCCCTTCCTGGCTGGCCAGCAGCTTGACCGCCGCCAGTGTCCCGGCGTTGGGTTCGCCGTAGCGGGGGGCGAAATATTCGTCCCACAGGTTCACTTTGAACGCTTCTGGAAGGGCGACGTCGAGCAACGCTGCCGTGCGCTCGGCCAGGCCCTGGACCTTCGGAAACTGGTCCTCCTCGCTGCGCGAGACCGTGACGCCGATGACAGGCAGCGCCGGCAGGGCTTCGCTCAGCGCCAGCGCCAGGCCACTGTGGGTGCCGGCACTGCCCGAGGCCAGTACCACGGCGGCGAATTCAATCCCGGTGTCCTTGATCTGCTCGGCCAGTTCCAGGCCGGCGCGCACATAACCCAGCGCGCCCAAGGCGTTCGAACCACCAATCGGCACCAGGTAGGGTTTTTTCCCGTTGCTGCGCAGGCGACCGGCCAGGGCCTGTAGCTGCTCATCGGCGTTGTCCAGGTTGTCCACCAGCTCGACCTTGGCGTCGAACAATTCCAGCAGCAGCCGGTTGCCGTTGCCCAGGTAATTGCTGTCTTCGGTGCCGATGGGGTTTTCCAGCAAGGCCACGCAACCCAGGCCCAGCTTCGCGGCGAGGGCGGCGGTCTGGCGTACATGGTTGGACTGGATCGCCCCGGCGGTGATGAGGGTATCGGCGCCTTGGGCGATGGCATCGGCGGCCAGGTATTCGAGCTTGCGCAGTTTGTTGCCGCCCATGGCCAGGGGGGTCAGGTCGTCACGCTTGATATAGATGTCCCGGCCGAGCCAGGTGGAGAGGCGGTCGAGTTTTTCCAGCGGTGTCGGATGGCCGAGCAGGTCGAGACGGTTAAAGCGAGACAGCTGTTCTTTGATCATGGGTCCGTACTGGTTGTAGGCGATGTCTGGACTATAGGCACGCCGATATTCATGGGCAACCGGCATGTTTTTATTCGAGCTTGGATCTGGCGACACCGCCGTCGGTTTGCCCTGCACTTGACCTGTGGGAGCGAGCTTGCTCGCGATAGCGGTGTGACAGTCAATGAAGATGTTGAATGTCAGGCCGCCATCGCGAGCAAGCTCGCTCCCACAGGGTCTGTATTTGCAAGGGGATATGCCGTTGAACGCTGAACGAATGCTCTCCTGGCAACGTCATACCCTCCCGTAGGCTGGTGTAGGAAGCGTGCCGTCGAGCCCTGCGATTAGTCCTTAGCTACCTATTCATGTTTAACTTGAACGTTCATTCAAGTTAAACCGTCGGTTTGCTGCCCGCTCACAACAGGAGGCTTGCCTTTGCCGAGTCCGTTTTCGACCGTCATGTTTTTTTCTCCCGAGGTGCTTGTTTCATGAGTGCCTCGTCCCTTCCACCCAGCGGCCTGGTCCGCATGAACCCGCCGGTCTTTTACTTCGCCGCGACCTTCATCCTGCTGTTCGGCCTGGTGGTGATTGCCATGCCCGCGCAGGCCGGCGCCTGGTTGCTGGCCGCGCAGAACTGGGCGGCCAATACGGTCGGCTGGTACTACATGCTGGCGATGACGCTGTATCTGGTCTTCGTGGTGGTCACCGCCTTGTCCGGCTACGGCAAGATCAAGCTCGGTGCCGACCACGACGAGCCCGAATTCAGTTATCTGTCCTGGGCCGGCATGCTGTTCGCCGCCGGCATCAGCATCACGCTGTTTTTCTTCTGCGTGTCCGAGCCGCTGACCCATATGGTGCAGCCGCCCCAGGGCGAGGCCGGTACCGCCGAGGCGGCGCGCCAGGCCATGCAGATCCTGTTCTTGCACTGGGGGCTGCACGGCTGGGGCGTTTTCGCGTTCGTCGGCATGGCCCTGGCGTACTTCGCCTATCGGCACAATTTGCCGCTCGCCCTGCGCTCGGCGCTGTACCCGCTGATCGGCAAGCGCATCAACGGCCCCATCGGCTACGCCGTGGACGGCTTCGGCATTATCGCCACGGTGTTCGGCCTTGGCGCGGACATGGGCTTTGGTGTGCTGCACCTCAATTCCGGGCTCGACTACCTGTTCGGCATCGCCCACACCCAGTGGATTCAGGTCGGCCTGATCGTGCTGATGATGGGCGCGGCGATCATTGTGGCGGTGGCCGGTGTCGACAAGGGCGTGCGGGTCATGTCCGACATCAACATGCTGCTGGCCTGCGCATTGTTGCTGTTCGTGCTGTTTGCCGGACCCACCCAGCATCTGCTCAACACCTTGATCCAGAACATCGGCGATTACCTCGGCGCCCTGCCGATGAAGAGCTTCGACCTGTACGCCTACAACGAACCTAGCGACTGGCTGGGCGGCTGGACGGTGTTTTACTGGGCCTGGTGGATCGCGTGGTCGCCGTTCGTGGGGTTGTTCATCGCACGGATTTCCCGTGGGCGCACCATCCGTGAATTCGTGTTTGGCGTGCTGCTGATTCCCCTGGGTTTCACCCTGGCGTGGATGTCGATCTTCGGCAACAGCGCCATCGACCAAGTGCTGAACCACGGCATGAGTGCCCTGGGCATGTCCGCCCTGGAAAACCCATCGATGAGCCTTTACCTGCTGCTGGAAACCTACCCCTGGAGCAAGACCGTCATCGCCGTCACGGTGTTCATCAGCTTCGTGTTCTTCGTCACGTCCGCCGACTCCGGCACCGTGGTGCTGTCGACGTTGTCGGCCAAGGGCGGCAACCCTGATGAGGACGGGCCGAAATGGCTGCGGGTGTTCTGGGGCGCGATGACGGCCCTGGTGACCAGCGCGTTGCTGTTCTCCGGCAGCATCGATGCCTTGAAGTCGGCGGTGGTGCTGACGTCCTTGCCGTTCTCATTGATTCTACTGCTGATGATGTGGGGCCTGCACAAGGCGTTCTACCTGGAGTCGCAGAAGCAGATCGCGCAACTGCACTCCCTGGCGCCGGTGTCGGGTTCACGTCGGGGCACGGGCGGCTGGCGCCAACGCTTGAGCCAGGCGGTGCATTTTCCGTCCCGTGATGAGGTGTACCGTTTCCTCGACACCACGGTGCGCCCGGCCATTGAAGAAGTGACGGCGGTGTTCGTCGAAAAGGGCCTGACGGTGGTGACCCAGCCCGATCCGGCCAACGACAGCGTCAGCCTGGAGATCGGTCACGGCGAGCAGCATCCGTTCATCTATCAGGTGCAGATGCGCGGCTACTTCACGCCGTCCTTCGCCCGCGGCGGCATGGGCTCGAAGGAACTCAACAACCGTCGTTACTACCGTGCCGAGGTGCACCTGAGCGAAGGCAGCCAGGATTACGATCTGGTGGGCTATACCAAGGAGCAAGTCATCAACGACATCCTCGACCAGTACGAGCGGCACCTGCAGTTCCTGCATTTGGTGCGCTGATCGAGGCGCTAGGCCTTCCATCGTCACTGGTCTCATCGCGAGCAAGCTCGCTCCCACAGGGGTAAGTGGTTCCCTCCTGTAAGGTTAGTGATTTCCTTGTGGGAGCGAGCTTGCTCCGGGCGGCGATCCGACGATAGCGGTTTGGGAGGCAATGGAGCGCAACGCCTCAGACGAGTCCACCATTGGCCCGCAGGATCTGCCCGTTCACCCATCCTGCGGCCGGGCTCACCAGGAACGCGATGATGCTGGCAATGTCTTGCGGCTGGCCGAGGCGTTCCAGGGGCGGCATCTTGGCGTAGTGCTGCACCTGCTCCTCACTCTTGCCGTGCATGAACAGTTCGGTCGCGACGGGGCCGGGGGCCACGGCATTGACCGTGATCTGCCGACCGCGCAGTTCCTTGGCGAACACCTGGGTCAGGGATTCCACTGCGGCCTTGCTGGCGATGTACACCGAATAGCCGGGCAGGTTCAGGCCCACGGTGCTGCTGGAAAAATTCACGATTCGACCACCGTCATTCAAACGGGTCGCGGCCTCGCGCAGGGTATTGAAGGTGCCACGGGTGTTGATGGCGAACGTCTGGTCGAACAGCTCGTCGCTGTGCTGCGCCAGGGGCATCACCTGGAGGATGCCAGCGTTGTTGATCAACACGTCGACCTTACCCAGTTGCGCTTCGGTTTCATCGAACATCCGGCGAACATCGGCGGCAGAGGACACGTCTGCCTTCACCGCTATGGCTTGGTGGCCGGCTTGGCGCAGTTGCACCACCAACTTGGACGCCTCGCTGGCGCTGTTGGCGTAGTTGATGACGACGGCGAAACCCTCGCTGGCCAGTTGCTTGGCGATTTCGGCGCCGATGCCGCGGGAAGCACCGGTGATAATGGCAACTTTGGACGTTTGAGTCGGCATGCTTGAGTCCTCTTGAAGTGGGTGAGGCCAGGTTCACATGTTTACTCTCGGCGATAAATGCCCGAAAGTTGCCTTGACTGTTCAACAATCACTAACAATAAAGGCGCCGGATTCAGATGGATCAAGTCAGAGCGATGAAGGTGTTCGTGCGCATCTACGAGCGAAGCAGCTTCACCCTGGCCGCTGAGGACTTGAACATGCCACGGGCCACGCTGACCCACACCCTCAATCAATTCGAAGCCTGGCTGGGCGTTCGCTTGTTGGAGCGCAGCACTCGCAAGGTGCGCCCGACCCTCGATGGCGAAGCCTATTACCCACGCTGCGTGCAATTGCTGGCGGAACTTGAAGAAGCCGAACTGGCGTTTCGCGGCGTGGCGCCCAAAGGCAAGTTGAGGGTGGACTTGCACGGAACCCAGGCACGGTATTTCGTGATTCCGGCGTTGCCGCAATTCATGGCCCGTTATCCCGAAATAGAACTGTTCATCAGCGAGGCCGATCGTTTTGTCGATCTTATCGCCGAAGGCGTCGATTGCGTGCTGCGCTCCGGTGAGCTGGCGGATTCGTCATTGATCGGTCGGCGTGTTGCCAATCTTCGGCAGATTACCTGTGCCAGTCCCGGTTACCTGCGCCAGTACGGCGAGCCGAAGTGCCTCGATGACTTGAAACATCACAAGGCGGTGAATTACGTCTCGCGGACCACCGCCAAACTGTATCCGTTTGAGTTCATGGTCGATGGCGAACTCAAGGAGGTGCCGATCGGGGGCTCGCTGTCGGTGTCCGGCGCCGAAATCTATGCCGCCTCGGCCATCGCCGGCCTGGGCCTGATCCAATGCCCGCATTACCGGATGCAAGAGCCGATCCGGCAGGGCCTGATGCAGGAAGTCCTCACCGCCACCCCACCACCGTCCATGCCGGTGTCGGTGCTCTATCCGCATAACCGGCTCATGTCGCCGCGGGTTCGTGTATTCGTGGATTGGGTGGCGGAGGTGTTTGCACAGGCGCGATGACCGAGTGGTGATGGCGGTGCATTGGCTGGAGAGTTGAGCTAAAATTTTTTCAGGGTGTGTATTGTGTGTATCGAAATCATCTTTCGCAGCTAGAGTTTTCCGGCAGAGCTGTCGAATAAGGCAAAGGTGATGCGAAGTCGGGAAATGATCAGGAAGATCGAAGAGGATGGTTGGTATCTAGTGGCAATCAAGGGTAGCCATCACCAGTACAAACACGCCTTCAAGGCTGGGAGGGTGACGATCAAACACCCTGACGCCGATCTGCCCAGAGGCACGATCAATAGCATATTGAAACAGGCGGGCCTGAAATGAAGCCCATGACCGATTACGAAATCCCCGATGGGGATGCATTGTTATCAGACCGGTTGCTGCGGTTGCCGGATCTGGAGGAAGGATTCGCCCACATGAAATTTCCGGTCGTTCTGCACAAGGATGCCGATTCCGAATACGGAGTGACGGTCCCGGATGTACCGGGTTGTTTCTCCGCCGGCAGTACCGTGAGCCAGGCATTCGAAAATGTGAAAGAAGCGCTCTCGTTGCACTATGAAGGCTTGATAGCCGACGGCGAGCCGCTGCCGCAGATCCATGAAATTGACGATCATCTCGACGATCCGCAATACGCCGGTGGGATATGGGGGGTGGTTGAGTTTGATGTCACGCCCTATTTCGGGAAATCAGTGCGGTTCAACGCCACGCTGCCCGAGCAATTGCTTGAGCGCATCGACCAAACCGTGCGACGGGATCAGCGTTATAGCTCGCGTTCGGGTTTCCTGGCAGCGGCGGCCTTGCGCGAACTTTCAGCCTGACCGATGCGTCTGTGAAGTGTTAGCTTCTGCCACCAGCGTCCGAACAGAGAGCCTTTCGATGACCTACACCGCTGCGCAAAACCGCTACGAGTCCATTCCTTATCGCCGCGTCGGTCGCAGCGGGCTGGTGCTGCCGGCGCTGTCGCTGGGGTTGTGGCACAACTTTGGCGACAGCACGCCCATCGATACCCAGCGCGCCTTGCTGCGTACGGCGTTTGACCTGGGCATCAACCACTTCGACCTGGCAAACAACTACGGCCCTCCCTACGGCAGCGCCGAGATCAATTTCGGCCGGTTGCTGCGCGAAGATTTTAAGCAGTACCGCGATGAGTTGATCATCTCCAGCAAGGCCGGTTGGGACATGTGGCCGGGTCCTTACGGCCAGGGCGGTGGCTCGCGCAAATACGTGCTCGCCAGCCTCGACCAAAGCCTGCAACGCCTGGGGCTGGACTATGTGGATATCTTTTATTCCCACCGCTTCGACCCCGACACCCCACTGGAAGAAACCGCCAGCGCACTGGCCACTGCCGTACAGCAGGGCAAGGCGCTGTACATCGGCATTTCCTCGTATTCCGGGGTGAAGACCCGGGAAATGGCGGCGCTGCTCAAAGAATGGAAAGTCCCGCTGCTGATTCACCAGCCGGCCTACAACCTGCTCAACCGCTGGGTGGAGAAAGACCTGCTGGACGCCACCGACGAACTGGGTACCGGTGTGATCGCTTTTACGCCACTGGCCCAGGGCCTGTTGACCGACAAGTACCTCAAGGGTATTCCGGCCGATGCGCGGGTGAACCGTCCGGGCGGCGGCTCGTTACAGGCTTCGCACCTGTCGGAGGAAAACATCGCCCATGTACGCGCCCTCAATGAGATCGCCCAGCGGCGCGGCCAGAGCCTGGCGCAAATGGCCCTGGCCTGGACCCTGCGCGATCCCCGCGTGACCAGCGCGCTGATCGGCGCCAGCCGGCCGGAGCAGATTATCGAGAACGTCGGGGCGTTGAGGAACCTGAGCTTCAGCGCTGAAGAACTGGCGCAGATCGATCGGTTTGCCCTGGAGGGCGGGATCAATCTTTGGGAGAAGCCTTCGTCGGCTGAGTAACACCGAACACCCTGTGGCGAGGGAGCTTGCTCCCGCTGGGTCTATAGGAGCTGTCGAGCGAAGCGAGGCTGCGATCTTTCCCCTGACGCTTGAGTCCCAAGCGAAAGATCAAAAAATCGTCCGAACGCGGCCCGAGCCTTCGGCAGCTCCTACGGCGCAGTCGAGCGGGAGCAAGCTCCCTCGCCACGGCGATATGCGTACCCCGGAAAACCATTTAAGCAAGACACTCACCTGAAAAACGGCACATCCCCCAACACCGTCGCCCGATGCATCACCCGGCGGGCGGGGCGGTAGTCATCGACGGCAAAGTGCTGGGTGACGCGGTTGTCCCAGAACGCTACGTCGTTGACCTGCCAGCGCCAGCGAAGGGTGAACTCCGGGCGGGTGGCGTGGGCGAAGAGCAGTTTCAGGATCACCTCGCTTTCGGTTTCCGACAGCTCGTTGATCCGTGTCGTGAAGCCTTCATTGACGAACAGCGACCGTCGCCCGCTCACCGGATGAGTGCGGATCACCGGATGGGACAGTGGTGGGTTTTTCCGCCGTGCGGCTTCCCAGCGCGCCAGGTCTTCGGCGGTGTTGCCAAACCGTTCCAATGGAAAGGACCGGGTGAAATCGTGGGTCGCTGTGAGGCCTTCCAGCAAGCGTTTCAAAGGGGCTGACAGCGCTTCGTAGGCCGCGATGCCGCTGGCCCACAACGTGTCGCCGCCAAACGCCGGCAGTAGCTTGGCGCTGAGCACCGCGCCCATGGCCGGCGTCGGTAAAAAAGTCACGTCGGTGTGCCACACGGCGTTGTCGCGGACATCGGTGACGGCGGTGTCGAGCACCAATACTTCGGGCTGCTCCGGTACGTTGGGGTAGATCGGGTGAATGTGCAGGTCGCCAAAATACGCGGCGAAACGCGCTTGTTGCGTCGGCTCGATCGGCTGGTCGCGAAAGAACAGCACCTGATGCTTGAGCAAGGCCTGCTCTATGGCCTCGCGATGTTCCGGGCTCAGCGGCTGGCTGATATCGATCCCACTGATCTGCGCGCCGAGGGCTGTGCTCAAGGGAGTAATGGTCGGGCGGTTCATCGTCGTGTTCTCGGATTGGGGCGCCAAATGGTCGGCGTGGTCATTGGCTATCAATGGGCCTGGCCGTGCCATGGCACCAGTTTGCGTTGCAGGGCGCGCAGGCCCATTTCCATGGCGAAGGCGATCAGTGCGATCACCAGGATCCCCAGTACCACCACGTCGGTGACCAGGAACTGCGCCGCTGACTGCACCATGAACCCCAGGCCGCTGGTGGCGGCGATCAACTCGGCGGCCACCAGCGTCGACCAACCCACGCCCAGGCCAATGCGAATGCCGGTGAGAATGTCCGGCAGGGCACTGGGCACGATCACATGGCGAATCAACTGGGCCCGCGTGGCGCCCAACGATTGCGCCGCGCGTAGCTTGGCCCGGTCGACGGTGCGCACACCGGTGGCGGTGGCAATGGCAATCGGGGCGAAGATCGCCAGGTAGATCAACAGCACCTTCGACAACTCGCCGATGCCGCACCAGATCACGATCAACGGCAAGTACGCCAACGGCGGAATCGGCCGGTAGAACTCGATCAACGGGTCGAGCACGCCGCGAGCGATGCGGTTGGCACCAATGGCGATGCCCACCGGCACCGCCGTCAGCACCGCGAACAACAAGCCCAGGCCGATGCGTTCAAGGCTGGCGGCCAGGTGCTGCCAGAGGGTCGAGTCCATGTAGCCGCTGGTTGCCAGCAGCCAACCTTTTTGCAGCACGGCAGACGGCGAGGGCAGGAACAGCGGTTCGATCAGGCCGCTGGCGGTGACGGCCCACCAGGCCGCCAGCAGTGCGATCAGGGTCAAGCCGCTGATCCAGCGCGTACTCAGGCTGGGCCTCAAGCCGCCGGCCGGGCGCTTGCTCGTCGTTTCACTGACGACGGCTGGAATTTCGTAGCTGCTCATGCGCGCTCCTGTGGCCGAGTGGCGCTGCGTTGGGAGAACACCTTGGCGAGCACATGCTCGCGGGTTTCGATAAAGCGCGGGTCGGACTTGATCGACCGCGCCGACTCCCCGGCCCCGTAGCGCTGGCCGAAATCCAGGCTCAGGCGCTCGACGATCTGCCCAGGGTTTGGTGCCAACAGAATCAAGTCAGTGGCGAGGAACACGGCTTCTTCAATGTCATGGGTGATCAGGAACACCGGCTTGGCGGTGCGCTGCCAGACCTGCAGCAACAGTTCCTGCATCTGCTCGCGGGTGAAGGCGTCCAGCGCCCCGAAAGGTTCGTCCATCAACAGCACGCGTGGGTCGGCCGCCAGTGCCCGGGCCAGGCCGACGCGTTGCTTCTGGCCGCCGGAGAGCTGCCAGACACGGCGTTGCTCGAAACCGGCCAGGTCCACCAGGGCAAGCATTTCCCGGGCCCGGGCTTCGCGCTTTTGCTTGCCGACCCCAGCCAGTTCCAGGCCGAACCCGACGTTTGCCAGCACGTCCTGCCAAGGCAGCAGTGCATCGTCCTGGAACACCACGCCGCGCTCGGCGCTCGGGCCCTTGACCGGCGTGCCGTCGAGGGTGATCTGCCCGGCGCTGGGCTCGACGAACCCGGCAATCAGGTTCAACAGCGATGTCTTGCCACTGCCGGACGGGCCGAGGGCCACCAGCAATTGCTGGGGCCCCAGGGTCAGTGAAATATCCGCCAGCACAGGTTCCGCCGCGCCGGGGTACTGTGCGCTGATGCGCTCCAGCTGTAGCAAGGCCATCGCGTGTCTCCCTTTTTTCGCTCAACGAGTGATGTATTTGGCGCTGACGTAGGGCGCGTAGTCCGGCAGCACGGCTTCGACCTTGCCTTGCTCCTTGAGGAACGCTGCGGTGTCGGTGATGGCTTGGGTGGTCGGTGCGCCGAGGCTCACGACCTGATCGGCCGCCAGGGGAAAGACGTTGCCTTGCAGCAACAGCGGGATATCGCTGGCCTTGGCGCCAGAGAGCTTCACCAGTTTGTCGACGTTGGACGTATCGGCCAGCCAGGCTTGTGGGTCCTTGCGGTATTGGGCGTAGGCATCCAGGGTCACTTTGGCGAACGCTGTGACAATTTCAGGATGTTTCTGGGCGAAGTCCTTGCGCACGATCCAGGCGTCGAAGGTCGGGGCGCCGAACTTGGCCAGTTCCGCCGAGGTGATCAGGACTTTGCCGTTTTCCTTGGCCACGCCCAGGGCCGGGTCCCAGACGTAGGTGGCATCGATGTCTCCGCGCTTCCAGGCGGCGATGATGGCCGGTGGCGCCAGGTTGAGTACGGTGACTTTCGACGGGTCGATGTTCCAGTGCTTCAACGCGGCGAGCAGGCTGTAGTGCCCGGTGGACACGAATGGCACGGCGATCTTCTTGCCGATCAGGTCTTGTGGGGAGTGGATGCCTGAACCGTCACGAACCACCAAGGCTTCGGCGGCGCCGATCTGGGTGGCGATGAGGAAGGTTTCCACCGGGACCTTGCGGGTGATGGCCGCCGTCAACGGGCTGGAACCGAGGTAGCCGATCTGCACGTCGCCTGAGGCGATGGCGGTGATGACATCGGCGCCGTTGTCGAACTTGCGCCAGTCGATCTTGGTTTGGGTGGCCTTTTCATAGGCGCCATCGGCCTGGGCGACTTTGGCCGGGTCGACGGTGGTCTGGTAAGCGACGGTCAGGTCGGCCGCCTGGACAAAAAGACTCGTTGCAGCCAGGGAGGCGGCCGCGAGAAGGCGAAGGGGGAAACTCAAAGACATGGGAAAGCTCCTCAACAGGCCGCCGGATGTTCGGCGTTGGAGGAGACTAAATGATCTAAGAATTGGAAAATAAATAACTTTTTCGAATGAGCTTATTTTCGAAAAAATCTATAAAGCTCGACTGAGAACCCTTGTGGCGAGGGAGCTTGCTCCCGCTCGGCTTGTAGGAGCTGTCGAGCGAAGCGAGGCTGCGATCTTTCCGCTGCTACTTGAGTCTCAAGGGAAAGATCAAAAGATCGCAGCCTTCGGCAGCTCCTACAGCGCAGCCGAGCGGGAGCAAGCTCCCTCGCCACAAAAAGCGTTCTCGCACGCAGGGATTCAGTTACTGATCGCCAGGATGCTCGCCTGATACGAACCCACGAACACGTCGAAATCCCCGACCTCGTTCTGCTCCAGATTGGCCTGTTGGACCAGTGATTCCCGGGCGGTTTCTTCGAATGCAGCCTGTTCTTGGGCAGGCAAAGGTTCGGCGCGGAAGAACTCGGCGTGGGCCTTGCTTTGGCGCAGGGAGAACTGGGCGAAGCTTTCCTGATGTTCGGCCATGGCGGCCAGCACCTGGGCGGAGGGGGTCAGGGAAGGGTCGCGGACCTTCGCCAATTGCGCGTCCAGCGCCTGGCGGTGGGCATCGCCACCTTGGCTCTGGTCGAGCAGCGAGGCCAGCGGGGCGATTTTTTCCAGCAATTCGACGGCCCAGGCCTGCATGTCCACCGATTGACCCTGGCGCTGCAATTGCAGACCAGGCTTGCGGCCTTCCTTGACCACGGTCAGGAAGTTGCTCGTGGCGTTGCCGCATTCGTTGTTTTCCAGCTGCGGGCTGTCATTGAGGCCGCAATACAGCAGGAACGCATCGAGGAATCGCGACTCGGTGAGGTCGATGCCCATTGGCAGGAACGGGTTGATGTCCAGGCAACGCACTTCGACGTACTGGATACCCCGGGCCATCAAGGCCTGGATCGGCCGCTCGCCGGTGTAGGTCACGCGCTTGGGGCGGATGTTGGAGTAGTACTCGTTTTCGATCTGCAGGATGTTGGTGTTGAGCTGCACCCACTCGCCGTTCTGGTGAGTGCCGACTTCGACGTACGGCGCATAAGGTGTCGCCACCGCTTTGCGCAGGCTGTCGGTGTAGCTGGCCAGGTCGTTGTAGCAAGGCGTGAGGCCGGCCTGGGCGTTGCTCTGGTAACCCAGGTCGCTCATGCGAAGGCTGGTGGCGTAGGGCAGGTACAGGGTGTCCGGGTCCAGTTGTTCCAACTGGTGCGGGCGACCCCGCAGGAAACCGGCGTCCAGGGCCGGCGAGGCACCGAACAGGTACATCAGCAACCAGCTGTAGCGGCGGAAATTGCGGATCAGCGCGATGTAGGCCGACGACTGGAAATCACGGTCGCTGGTCTCGACGCCTTCGGCCTGCCGAAGCAGGGGCCAGAGTTTTTCCGGCAGGGAAAAGTTGTAGTGGATCCCGGCAATGCATTGCATGGTCTTGCCGTAGCGCAGGGCCAGGCCCTTGCGATAGACGTACTTGAGACGACCGATGTTCGAGGTGCCGTAATACGCGATCGGGATGTCCTCCTCCGCCGGCAGTGGGCACGGCATTGAAGGGCTCCACAGGTACTCGTCGCCGAGTTTGCTGTAGGCAAACCGGTGGATCTTGTCGAGGCTGCGCAGGGTATCGGCCGGGTTGGCCAGGGCTGGCGTGATGAACTCCAACAGCGACTCGGAATAGTCGGTAGTGATCTGTTCGTTGGTCAACGCCGAACCCAGGGCCTTGGGATGCGGGGTCTGCGTCAAGTGCCCATCGCCAGTGACGCGCAGGCATTCGCGCTCGATGCCGTGCAGGCACTGCTCGAGCAGGGAGAGGTTGGCGCGCTCGCCGAGCAGGGCCAGGCGGCGGTTTAAAAGGTCGCTCAAGTTGAATTCCTTCACGCGTCAGTCGCCCCAATATGGGGGTGGGCAAGACGGTCTACAAGGGTGAAGTTAAAACTGGCGTTTTCGCCTGGTTTTTGTGTGGCCTAAGGCTGATCGCCGCCGCCCCCTGTGGGAGCGAGCTTGCTCGCGATAGCGGTGGATCAGCAGCGTTGATGCTGACTGACCATCCGCTATCGCGAGCAAGCTCGCTCCCACAGGAAAGCTCGACACCGCATTCATGGCATCGAAATTAACTCAAATCGATGACAGGGAGCTATAGGACAGCGAACGTGCCTTGCGCTTTTGCGACCAGTTTGTCGCCTTGCATCACCTCGGCTTCGACCACCAGCGTGCGCCGGCCGGGGTGGATGACCCGGGCGGTGCACAACACGTCGCCGTCGGACACGGCGCGAATGTAGTTGATCTTGCATTCGATGGTCGCGCTCTGCTGGTCAAAGCCATGGACACTGGAGCAGGCCAGTCCCATGGCGATGTCCACCAGGCTGAACAGCGCGCCGCCGTGCAGCTTGCCGCCGCGATTGCGCAGCGGCGGCTCAAGGCTCAGGGCGACTTGCGCCACCCCGTCTCCAAGGCTGTGCAGACGGCAGCCGAGCAGCTTGAAGAACGCGCTCTCCACCAACCCGGCTGGCACCTCCATCAGCGTTTCTTCAACTGCTTGGCGTTGGCGAACAACGAAGCCATGGCGTTGTTGGACGGAGCTGCGGTGGCGGTTTCCTTGCGCGGCGCGGTGTTTTGCGACTGGCGTGGCGTCGAGCCAGGACGCGCACCACGGGCACCGTCGACTTTCTCGCCCGGCGTGTCGCTCATGCGCATCGACAGGCCGACGCGTTTACGCGGGATGTCGACTTCCATGACCTTCACTTTCACCACATCACCGGCCTTCACCGCTTCGCGCGGGTCCTTGATGAACTTCTCGGACAAGGCCGAGATATGTACCAGACCGTCCTGGTGCACGCCGATGTCGACGAAGGCACCGAAGTTGGTGACGTTGGTCACCACGCCTTCGAGGATCATGCCCGGCTGCAGGTCCTTGAGGTCTTCGACGCCGTCCTGGAACTCGGCGGTCTTGAACTCGGGGCGCGGATCCCGGCCCGGTTTCTCCAGTTCCTGGAGGATGTCGGTGACGGTGGGCAGGCCGAAGGTTTCGTCGGTGAATTTCTTCGGATCCAGGCGCTTGAGGAACCCGGCGTCACCGATCAGCGAACGGATGTCGCGGTCGGTCTGGGCGGCGATGCGTTGCACCAGCGGGTAGGCTTCAGGGTGGACAGCGGAGGAGTCCAGCGGGTTATCGCCGTTCATCACCCGCAGGAAGCCGGCGGCCTGTTCGAAGGTCTTTTCACCCAGGCGCGGGACTTTCTTCAACGCGGCGCGGGTCTTGAACGCGCCGTGTTCGTCACGGTGGGTGACGATGTTCTGCGCCAGGGTGGCGTTCAGGCCGGAGATACGCGCCAACAGCGCCACCGAAGCGGTGTTCACGTCCACGCCCACGGCGTTCACGCAATCCTCCACCACCGCGTCCAGGCCGCGGGCCAGTTTCAGTTGGGAAACGTCGTGCTGGTACTGGCCGACACCGATGGATTTCGGGTCGATCTTGACCAGTTCCGCCAGTGGATCCTGCAGGCGACGGGCGATGGACACCGCGCCACGGATCGATACGTCCAGGTCCGGGAATTCCTTGGAGGCCAGTTCCGACGCCGAGTAAACCGAAGCGCCGGCCTCGGAGACCATGACCTTGGTCATCTTCATGGCTGGGTATTTCTTGATCAGCTCGGCGGCCAGCTTGTCGGTCTCGCGGCTGGCGGTGCCGTTGCCGATGGCGATCAGGTCCACCGAATGCTTGGCGCACAGGGCGGCGAGCACGGCGAGGGTCTGGTCCCACTTGTTGTGTGGCACGTGCGGATAGACCGTGGCGTGGTCCAGCAGTTTGCCGGTGGAATCCACCACGGCCACCTTGCAACCGGTGCGCAGGCCCGGGTCCAGGCCCAGGGTAGCGCGCGGGCCGGCCGGTGCGGCCAGCAGCAGGTCATGCAGGTTGTGGGCGAACACGTTGATCGCCTCGGTCTCGGCATTATCGCGCAACTCGCCCAGCAGGTCGGTTTCCAGGTGGGTGTAGAGCTTGACCTTCCAGGTCCAGCGCACCACCTCGGCCAGCCATTTGTCGGCGGCGCGATTCTGGTTCTGGATGCCGAACTGCTGGCCGATCATGCCTTCGCACGGGTGCATGGTGCCGGGCAATTCTTCACCGACTTTCAGTGCGGAGCTGAGGATGCCTTCGTTGCGACCACGGAAAATCGCCAGGGCGCGGTGGGACGGCATGCTCTTGAGCGGTTCGTCGTGTTCGAAGTAGTCGCGAAACTTCGCGCCTTCCTCTTCCTTGCCGGCGATCACCCGGGCGCTGAGGGTGGCTTCCTGCTTGAGGTAGCTACGCAGTTTTTCCAGCAGGTTGGCGTCTTCGGCGAAACGCTCCATGAGGATGTACTTGGCGCCTTCCAGCGCCGCTTTCACGTCCGCCACGCCTTTGTCGGCATCGACGAAACGCGCGGCTTCGGCTTCCGGGGCCAGGGTCGGGTCGTTGAACAGGCCGTCGGCCAGCTCGCCGAGGCCGGCTTCCAGGGCGATCTGGCCCTTGGTGCGGCGCTTTTGCTTGTAGGGCAGGTACAAGTCTTCGAGGCGGGTCTTGGTGTCTGCCAGCTTGATGTCGCGCTCAAGTTGCGGGGTCAGCTTGCCCTGCTCCTGGATGCTGGCCAGGATGCTGATGCGCCGTTCGTCGAGTTCTCGCAGGTAGCGCAGGCGTTCTTCCAGATGCCGCAATTGGGTGTCATCGAGGCTGCCGGTCACTTCTTTCCGGTAACGGGCGATGAAAGGCACCGTGGAGCCTTCATCGAGTAGCGCGACGGCCGCTTCGACCTGTTGTGGGCGTACACCGAGTTCCTCGGCGATGCGGCTGTTGATGCTGTCCATAAAACCACCTGACAAATTGTGAAATCAGGCTCGCCACCGCAGAAGCAGGGCTCGGCGAGACTGGTTGAGCGGCCTGGCATGCGCCGCTGCCTGGGTCAAAAGGCTGCCTGTTGACCCGCGAAATTCAAAAAGTGCTGCCTGGCCAAGGGGAAAAAAATGGCACGCCGGGTCACGATCCGGCATTCCCTGGCACAAAAGGCCGCGCATTATAACCAGCGTTCTGTCCTGAGGGGGGGACATGGTCTGTAGGCTTGATACCCGGATTTGTGGTGATAGAGGAAAAATCTGCTAACAATGCACACGGTGCGTATAACGGCAGCTAGGCCATAATGCGCGCCGAGATCAAAGGAGCTTCCTATGAGCAGCACTGCACAAACTGCTGAAGGCGAAAAAATTCTTATTGTTGACGACGATCCGGGGCTGAGCAGCTTGCTGGAACGCTTTTTCGTCAGCAAGGGCTACCGCGCCCGTACCGTACCGAACACCGAGCAAATGGATCGACTGCTGGCCCGTGAGGTTTTCAACCTGGTGGTGCTCGACCTGATGCTGCCCGGTGAAGACGGCCTGACAGCCTGCCGCCGCCTGCGCGGCGCCAACAACCAGATCCCGATCATCATGCTCACCGCCAAGGGCGACGAGCTGAGCCGTATCAAGGGCCTTGAACTGGGCGCCGACGATTACCTGGCCAAGCCGTTCAACCCCGACGAGCTGATGGCCCGCGTCAAGGCGGTGCTGCGTCGCCAGTCGGCGCCGGTACCTGGCGCGCCAGGCAGCGAAGATGAAAGCGTGACCTTCGGCGATTATGAGCTGTCCCTGGCCACTCGTGAGCTCAAGCGCGGTGATGAGGTCCATATGCTCACCACCGGCGAGTTCGCGGTGCTCAAGGCGCTGGTGATGAACGCCCGCCAGCCGCTGACCCGGGACAAACTGATGAACCTGGCCCGTGGTCGTGAATGGGATGCGCTGGAGCGCTCCATTGACGTGCAGATTTCCCGTCTGCGCCGGATGATCGAACCTGATCCTTCCAAGCCGCGGTACATCCAGACCGTCTGGGGCGTGGGTTATGTGTTCGTGCCGGATGGCGCCGCCAGCAAGTGATCGGCGATTTGTAGGAGCGGGTGGCCTGGCCGGTTGAAATGTCTTCTTCCAGGCGACTCGCGGTCTGTCATTGTGCGAGCATCGCTCGCTCCTGCAAGTGTGTAGCGGTTATTCATGAAAACCCCCGTTTGGTTCCCCCAGAGTTTCTTCTCCCGCACCCTCTGGCTGGTGCTGATCGTCGTGCTCTTCTCCAAGGCACTGACGCTGGTGTACCTGCTGATGAACGAAGACGTTCTCGTGGACCGGCAATACAGCCATGGTGTTGCCTTGACCCTGCGGGCCTATTGGGCGGCGGACGAAACCAACCGGGCGAAAATTGCCGAGGCGGCGACGCTGATCCGCGTTGTCGGTGCCGGCGTGCCGGAGGGCGAGCAGCACTGGCCCTACAGCGAGATCTATCAACGCCAGATGCAGGCCGAACTGGGCGCCGATACCGAGGTGCGATTGCGCATGCATTCGCCGCCGGCGCTGTGGGTGCGAGCCCCGAGCCTGGGGGATGGCTGGCTGAAGGTGCCGTTGTACCCGCATCCGCTGCGCGGCCAGAAAATCTGGAACGTACTCGGCTGGTTCCTGGCCATCGGCCTGCTGTCGACGGCATCGGCGTGGATCTTCGTCAGCCAGCTCAACCAACCTTTGAAACGCCTGGTCTACGCCGCCCGCCAACTGGGCCAGGGGCGCAGCGTGCGGCTGCCCATCAGCGATACGCCCAGCGAAATGACCGAGGTCTACCGTGCCTTCAACCAGATGGCCGAGGATGTCGAACAGGCCGGGCGCGAGCGTGAGTTGATGCTCGCTGGTGTCTCCCATGACCTGCGCACGCCGCTGACCCGGCTGCGGTTGTCGCTGGAGTTGATGGGCGAGCACACCGACCTGACCGACGAGATGGTCCGCGACATCGAGGACATGGACGCGATTCTCGACCAGTTCCTGGCGTTCATTCGCGACGGTCGTGACGAGTCGGTGGAAGAGGTGGACCTCAGTGAATTGGTGCGGGAGGTGGCCGCGCCCTATAACCAGAACGATGAGAAATTGCACCTGCGTCTGGAGCCGATCCAACCGTTCCCGTTGCGCCGCGTGTCGATGAAGCGCTTGCTGAACAACCTGATCGGCAATGCGCTGAACCACGCAGGCACCGGTGTCGAAGTCGCGGCCTATGTCTCCGGTGACACCAGCGCGCCTTATGTGGTGCTGAGCGTCATGGACCGTGGCGCCGGCATCGATCCCTCTGAGCTGGAAGCCATTTTCAATCCGTTCACTCGCGGTGATCGCGCTCGGGGTGGGAAGGGCACGGGGCTGGGCCTGGCCATCGTCAAGCGCATTGCCTCGATGCACGGCGGCAATGTCGAGCTGCGTAACCGTGTCGGTGGTGGGCTGGAAGCTCGGGTGCGCTTGCCGTTGGGCTTGATGCTGCCTCGGGATGCGGTGTAGCGGCTTTTCTCAAGTAAGACAGAGAACCTGTGGGAGCGAGCCCTGTGGGAGCCGAGCTTGCTCGCGATGAACGATAACAGGGTCTTCCAGTAGACCGAGGCGCCTTCATCGCGAGCAAGCTCGGCTCCCACAAAGGCTCTCTCCCAAAGGGTTTTGTGTTGAGTCAGCCCTTACCCTTGGTTCGGGTCATGTTCGGCCCGCCATTCTTTTCCAAATGCTCGATGATGATCCCGGCCACGTTCTTGCTCGTGGTGGTCTCGATCCCTTCCAGGCCTGGCGAGGAGTTGACCTCCATCACCAGCGGTCCGTGGTTGGAGCGCAGGATGTCCACGCCCGCCACGGCCAGGCCCATGACTTTCGCGGCCCGCAGGGCGGTCATGCGTTCTTCCGGGGTGATCTTGATCAGGCTGGCACTGCCGCCGCGATGCAGGTTGGAGCGGAACTCTCCGGGCTTGGCCTGGCGTTTCATCGAGGCAATCACCTTGTCGCCGACCACGAAGCAGCGAATGTCCGCGCCACCGGCTTCCTTGATGTACTCCTGGACCATGATGTTCTGCTTCAGGCCCATGAACGCCTCGATCACCGATTCCGCCGCCGTCGCGGTTTCACACAGGACCACGCCGATGCCCTGGGTGCCTTCCAGCACCTTGATCACCAGCGGTGCGCCGTTGACCATCGCAATCAGGTCGGGAATGTCGTCGGGGGAGTGGGCAAAACCGGTGACCGGCAGGCCAATTCCGCGCCGTGACAGCAACTGCAGCGAGCGCAGCTTGTCCCGGGAGCGGGCGATGGCCACCGACTCGTTGAGGGGAAACACCCCCATCATTTCGAACTGACGCAACACGGCGCAGCCATAGAACGTCACCGATGCGCCGATGCGCGGGATCACCGCGTCGAACCCTTCCAGCGGTTTGCCACGGTAATGGATCTGCGGCTTGTGGCTGGCGATGTTCATGTAGGCGCGCAGGGTATCGATCACCACCATTTCATGGCCTCGTTCGGTCCCGGCTTCAACCAGGCGACGAGTGGAATACAGACGCGGATTACGCGACAGCACAGCGATCTTCATGCAACACCTGTGGCAGAGGTAGTGGACACCGGGAATGCCGGCTTGTCTTGAACGTATTTGATACCCGGATTGACCACCAGTTGGCCGTCGATCAAGGCTTTGGAACCCAGTAACAGGCGGTATCGCATGGACTTGCGGCAGGCAAGGGTGAACTCGACCCGCCAGATCCGATCACCCAGTGCCAACGTGGTGCTGATCACGTAGCGGACCTGAGCGTGGCCGTTGGAGCTTTTTATTGTCTTGCGGGCCACCAGCGGGGCTTCGCAGCGGCGATGGCGCAACTGCACCACCGTACCGAGGTGCGCAGTGAAGCGCACCCACTTTTCGCCATCGCGCTCGAATGGCTCGATGTCGGTGGCATGCAGGCTGGAGGTGCTGGCGCCGGTGTCGATTTTTGCCCGCAGGCCCACGACTCCCAGATCCGGGAGCGCCACCCACTCGCGCAGACCGACAACGGTCAAATGGTCAAAAGTCTTCAATAAAAAAACCTGCGATCAGTACATCGGATCGTGGACTCCGCGAATCGCGGTATTCACGCAGAATAATCACAAAATGGCGACAGTTATCTACGCGCTTGTTTGTGCTTGTAACCGATTTCGAGCCAAGCCATGCATGTGGAGGCGATTTGGTGGGCATTCTATCCGTCGGGCCGGATTCGTGCGCCCGACAAAAACGGTAGTACAGTTCCGGCTATTGGCAGAAAAGAGGAATGGCAGTGGCACAAAAAAAGGAAGAGGACGACAAGGTCCGTCTCGATAAATGGTTGTGGGCGGCGCGATTCTACAAGACGCGGGCCCTGGCCAAGACCGCCATCGAAAGCGGCAAGGTTCATCACCGGGGAGAGCGTTGCAAGCCCGGCAAGGAGCCACGCGTTGGCGATGAATTTGTCATCCGCACCGGCTTCGATGAAAAGACCGTGGTGGTCGAAGCCTTGTCGATCGTGCGTCGCGGCGCGCCTGAAGCGCAGGCGCTGTATCGCGAAACCGAAGCCAGTATCGCCAAGCGTGAAACCGCCGCCGCGCAACGCAAGGCCGGCGCCCTGGGGGTCAGCACCGACGGCAAGCCGAGCAAGAAGCAGCGCCGGGACCTGTTCAAGTTTCATGGCAGCAATAGCGAATAAAACATCGGTCATTCGAGGCTATCCGTGGCGAGGGAGCTTGCTCCCGCTGGGCTCTGTAGGAGCTGGCGAAGCCTGCGATCTTTTGATCTTGATCATTCGCTCGCGACTCAATTGTCTGGGGAAAGATCGCAGCCTCGTTGCACTCGACAGCTCCTACACAGCTCCTACGCAGCGTCTACAGGTAGGTGGGCAGTACCTTCCCGTCAGGCAAACCCAAGCCTTGCTTGGAACCCACCCTGAATGCTCATAAAATGCCTGCCATCATTTGTCATCACCTCAGATACCAGACCCTATGACTGATTTACCGGATACCGACTACACCCAACGTTTCATCTTCGATGACAGCGACGCCCGTGGCGAGCTGGTGGCGTTGGAGCGTAGCTACGCCGAAGTCCTGGCCAAGCACCCCTACCCGGAGCCGGTCGCACAAATGCTCGGCGAGTTGATGGCGGCTGCGGCGTTGTTGGTGGGCACCTTGAAGTTCGATGGCTTGCTGATTCTCCAGGCGCGTTCCGATGGTCCGGTGCCGTTGCTGATGATCGAGTGCTCCAGTGAGCGCGAAATCCGTGGCCTGGCCCGTTATGACGCCGAGCAGATCGGGCCTGACGCAACGCTGGCCGATATGATGCCCAATGGCGTGCTGGCCCTCACGGTCGATCCGACCCAAGGCCAGCGTTACCAGGGAATTGTCGATCTGGACGGGGCAACCCTGGCCGATTGCTTCACCAACTACTTTGTCATGTCCCAGCAGACCAATACCCGCTTCTGGCTCTACGCCGACGGGCGGCGGGCTCGCGGTTTACTGCTGCAGCAACTGCCTGCCGATCGCCTGCGCGACCCGGAAGAACGCGACGCCAGTTGGCAGCACGTCACCGCTCTGGCCAGCACTCTGAGCGCCGATGAGCTGTTGAGCCTGGACAACGAAACCGTGCTGCATCGCCTCTATCACGAGGAGCAGGTACGCTTGTTCGACGGACAGCCGTTGCGCTTCCAATGCAGTTGCTCTCGTGAACGTTCCGCCAATGCGCTGGTCAGTCTGGGTCTGGAAGATGCGCAGCAACTGGTGATCGAGCATGGCGGTGCCATCGAGGTCGATTGCCAGTTTTGCAACGAGCGCTACCTGTTCGACGCGGCGGACATCGCTCAATTGTTCGCGGGTGCGGGTGTCGACACACCGTCAGATACTCGTCACTAAAACGTTTCAGCGCAGGTAAATCTCCTGGCAAGTGCCGGATTTACGCCGTACTGACGGGAGGGCCCTACTCTTTTTGGGGTTTTCTGGCATAATCCGGCCCACTTTTTTCGGGTAGTAGTGCGCGACTTCCTACTACAAAACGTTTGGAGCACTCGGCCACGGGCCGACGGGGAATCTCATGACGCAAGCCAATAACGCCGTGTACACCGATCTGAGTGTCGATGATCTGGTCAAAGAAGCCCTGAATCGCGGTGAAGGCGAGCTTGCCGATACTGGCGCGCTGGTTGTTCGTACCGGTCATCGTACCGGTCGCTCGCCAGTCGACCGTTTCATCGTGGAAGAGCCAACCACCCAGGCCGCCATCGCCTGGGGCCCGATCAACCGCAAGTTCCCGGCCGACAAGTTCGATGCCCTGTGGAGCCGCGTCGAAGCCTATCTGGGCGAGCGCGAGCGTTTCGTATCCCACGTGCATGTAGGCTCCGATCCTGCGCACTACCTGCCAGTCAAGATGACCACCGAGACCGCGTGGCACAACCTGTTTGGCCGTTGCCTGTTCATCAACCCCGAGCAATACAACGCCGGTGGCAAGGACGAGTGGCAGATCCTCAACGCGCCGAACTTCGTCTGCGAGCCTGAGCGTGACGGCACCAACTCCGACGGCACCGTGATCATCAACTTCGCGGCCAAGAAAGTGCTGATCGCCGGCATGCGCTACGCCGGTGAAATGAAGAAAGCCCTGTTCTCCGTGCAGAACTTCCTGCTGCCGGCCGTTGACGTGCTGCCGATGCACTGCGCCGCGAACATGGGCGAAGAAGGCGATGTGACCCTGTTCTTCGGCCTGTCGGGCACTGGCAAGACCACCCTGTCCGCCGATGAAAGCCGTTACCTGATCGGTGACGACGAGCACGGCTGGGGCGTGGGCGTGGTCTTCAACATCGAAGGCGGCTGCTACGCCAAGTGCATCGACCTGTCCGAGAAGAACGAGCCAGTTATCTGGAAAGCCATCCAGCACGGCGCCGTACTGGAAAACGTCGTACTGGACCCGGTCACCAAGAAAGCCGACTACGCCGACGACAGCCTGACCCAGAACAGCCGCGCCGCTTACCCGCGTGAGCTGATCGAAAAACGCGCACCGAAAAACCTCGGTGGCGAGCCAAACGCCGTGATCTTCCTGACCTGCGACCTGACCGGTGTACTGCCGCCAGTGTCGATCCTCAGCGAAGAGCAAGCCGCCTACCACTTCCTGTCCGGCTACACCGCACTGGTGGGCTCGACTGAAATGGGTTCGGGCAGTGGCATCAAGTCGACCTTCTCCACCTGCTTCGGCGCCCCGTTCTTCCCGCGTCCAGCCGGTGAGTACGCTGAGCTGCTGATCAAGCGCATCCGTGGTTTCGGCTCCAAGGTCTACCTGGTCAACACCGGCTGGACCGGCGGCGGCTACGGCGTTGGCAAGCGCTTCAACATCCCGACCACCCGTGCGGTGATCGCGGCGATCCAGAGCGGCGCGCTGATCGGTGCTGAAACCGAACACCTGGACATCATCAACCTGGACGTGCCGCTGGCTGTTCCAGGCGTCGAGACTGTCCTGTTGAACCCACGCAACACCTGGGCCGACAAAGCTGCCTACGACGAAGCGGCCAAGGCATTGGCCGGTCTGTTCACCGAGAACTTCAAGAAGTTCGACGTGAGCGACGCGATCAAGGCTGCCGGTCCACAGCTGTAAAACTTGGTTAGCGAATGAAAAAGCCGCCCTTCATGGGCGGTTTTTTTATGGGCGACTATTTGAGGCGCCCCGATCCGCTAGGCCTCTTCCACTTCCCGCGTATCCCATCGTTGCGCCTTGATCGCCTTGTAAAGCATGCCGATGGTCAGTGGCATCTTGTTCCCCCGGCCCTTGGCCCTGCGCTTTTGAAACACATCGAACCCTTCAGGCTGAAAATAGCGGTAGGCGTCATAGTCGATGAGCTCGATGGCGAAGCGCTCCTCCAGTGCCTCCATCAGGTGCCGGGCATCCGCGCCATCGCAACCCAGGTCGAGATTGATCGCGGTATCCAGCCGGATCGTCTTGCGTTCAGGCAGGCCGATTTCTTCGTGGAGCAGCTCCATGAGCTGGCGCATGGCGTGATCGTCGGGGAAGTCTGGGGCGAGGTGCATGGTGAGGTTTCCGGGGCGTTGGCGTGCGTCTGTCTGGAGGGAAAGTTTAGGGGGAATCGCTGGCCATTGGAAAAAGAAGAAAGGTCTCACAGTAGTCTCGGAACCGTCTGCTGAGTATTTCCCTGGCCGCTCGGTAAGGTTCGCCACGCCCTTTCAATGGGGTAACGGCGACCGAGCAGGGATGAAGCATGACGAAAGGAAAGACCAGTGTTCCGCAGGTCTGGGAGCATTACGGTGGCGATCGAGGCTACAGGATCCTGCGGGCCATGACCCCCAGCGAACTGGCAAAAAGAGATGCCGATCAACACGCCTATGAGGCCATGCTCGCCAGGCAGACGGCGTACATGAGGGAGCGTCTGGCCCAGGTCCGCGAAGCATCACCTTTCGACGTGAAGGGCAGCGTATTTGCCAAGTCCTGCAAGCTGCCTGATTCAGTCATCGACTACCACAACCCGAGCGGCTACATCCCGACTGAAGCCCTGAGGGAGTACGGCCAATTTACCTTGTTGGGTGGCCGTCAAGCTGACGAGTCAGGGCGCATTCAGCTTAAGAGTATCAGTGGGTCGTTACCGGCAAGCTTCGGTACGTTTGCCTTGGGTCGGACGATGCCGGCCTCCCTTGGCGTGGCGGCGGGAGCTGCTGGCGCGGTCAGCGCTCCTGTGGCGGCGGGTGTACTGATCGGTCTGGTGGGGTTGCTGATGCCCTCGAACCTGGGTGACGGTTCGTTGTACACCGAAGAGCAACTGCGCTCCCTGGAGCAGGCACGTACGCGGGTGCGGTTGCATGTCGAAACTCAGGCCGATGGCACGCTCAAGGGGTACGGCTACAACACCCAGGCACGACGTGACTGGGAAATGATTCCTGTGGTGACGTTCCAGGCCCGCGGCGAGCAGCAAGTGGCGGACTTTGGCGATGGGGTCGAGTTGATCTGGACGCCGGCGGTCGATCCATCCTCCACGCTGGGCATCCCGGCATTGGAGGCCGCGCCACAGGCCCCGCACATCTGGATTTTCCCGCCGACGCCTGCGGCGGACAGCATCATCGTCAACCCGATCTATCCGCCGGAGTACAAGGATTTCATTCTTGTGTTTCCGGCGGATTCTGGGGTTTCGCCGTTGTATGTTGTTTTCAACATTCGGCGCAAAGGCCTGCCGGAGGCTGAGCATGATTATCATCCGGCACCAAAAACATATGAAATAGCTGGTTTTGATGACTTGATCGAAGTTAAGGCCAAGACTCCACGTCAAGGCGGCGGTGGTTTTCGAGAGCGATGGACGGACGCTAAAGGGAGGAAGATTTATGAATGGGATTCCAGACACGCGGAGTTAGAGGTATATCGATCGAGCGATGGCAGCCATCTAGGTTCATTTGATCACCTTACGGGTGAGCAGAAGAAAAAAGCTAATCCGAAACGTAATATCAAAAAATTTCTTTGAGGATGCTATGGGATTAAAAGTCAGATTGAGATGGTTTGATAAAGAGACGGAGGTTCTGGTTGAAAAAGAATATTCCAAGGATTTTGAAGATGATTTTGTGATTCTTGACAACCTTGGTCGTTCGGTAAAAAACGATATCAATAACGGAAATTTTGACGTGAGTACTGAATGGGTTGAAATGTTGCAACCACATTTCAAACATGTTTTGGACTTGTCGGTGTATGACTATCAGGTGTCTTTTGATTATCGGGATGTTTGGTGATTATCACGCTTGAGTCCAACCGCCAACGCCGTTAGGCGGTAGATCCCTTTGGATTTCCCATGGTTATTTCCTGAACCAAGTCTTTGGCACCAGGCTGTATCATCCCGTATCGTTTTTGTCCCCGACCTTTTCTCGACTCGCCGCGTTGCCGCGCTAGGCTTTGGGCTTCGCAGCAGTCAAAGGAGCGACCGCGCATGCACAGCACCCTGGAACAGGTTTTCGGTTATCCACAGTTTCGTCCCGGACAAGAGGCGGCCATCGGCGCCGTGCTGGCCGGTCGGTCGGCGGCGGCCATTTTCCCCACCGGCTCGGGCAAGTCCCTGTGTTATCAATTGTCGGCTCTGCTCTTGCCGCACCTGACCCTGGTGGTCTCACCGTTGCTAGCGCTGATGCAGGACCAGTTGGCGTTCCTCAAGCGCCACGGCATCGCGGCGGCGAGTATCGATTCGGCCCAGGGCCGTGACGAAGCCAACGACGCCATGGCGCGGGCCCGGTCGGGCGAGTTGAAGATCCTGATGATTTCCGTGGAGCGCCTGAAGAACGAGCGCTTTCGCAATTTCCTGCAGCAGGTGCCGATCTCGTTGCTGGTGGTGGACGAGGCCCACTGTATTTCCGAATGGGGGCATAACTTTCGACCTGACTACCTCAAGCTTCCCGATTACCAGCGTGAGTTCAATATTCCTCAGGTATTGCTGCTGACAGCCACCGCTACACTCAAGGTCATCGCCGACATGCAGGCGAAATTCGCCATCGCTGCCACGGATGTGGTGACGACCGGTTTCTACCGGGCAAACCTCAATCTGCTGGTCGAGCCCGTGCCGGGTGCCGACAAGCGCGCACGGCTGGTGCAATGGCTGGGCGAGCGTGCCGGGCAGCCGAGCATCGTCTACGTGACCTTGCAGCGAACCGCCGAGCAGATTGCCGAACACCTGGGCCGGCACGGTATCGAGGCCGAGGCCTATCACGCCGGTTTACCCCATGAACAACGCGAAGATATCCAGCGGCGGTTCATGGGCGGGCAATCCAATTGCATCGTCGCGACCATCGCTTTCGGCATGGGCATCGACAAGAGCGATATCCGCAATGTCGTGCATTTCGACCTGCCCAAGTCCATCGAAAACTACAGCCAGGAGATCGGCCGGGCAGGGCGGGACGGGCAACCTTCCGATTGCCTGGTACTGGCCAACCGCGACAGCCTCAACGTGCTGGAAAACTTTGTGTATGGCGATACGCCGGAGCTTGCCGGCATTCGTTGCGTGCTCGATGAGCTGAAGGCCGCTGCCGCCGATGGGCAATGGGAGTTTCTGCTGGGCCCCCTGGCTGACCAGAGCAACATCCGGCAACTGCCACTCAAGACACTGTTGGTCCAGTTGGAGCTACGTCGGCTGATCGCGCCGCGCTATGCCTATTTCGCGGAGTACCGCTTCAAGTTCCTGACGGAGCCGCAAGAACTGCTGGAGCGCTTCGAAGGCGAGCGAAGGGACTTCGTCTCGGCCATCATCCAGACCTCCAGTCGCGCCCGGGCCTGGGCCACGGTAAATTTCGATGGGATGTACCAGCAATATCACGCTGAGCGTAATCGCGTGGTCAAGGCGCTGGATTATTTCCAGGAAAAGGGCTGGATCGAGCTGGAAAGCAAACAGATGACCGAGGTGTACAGCGTGCTGCAAGCGGACCTGGATACGCAGGTCTTGAGTGCCGAGCTACACGCCTATTTCACCCGACACGAACAAGGTGAAATCGCGCGAATCCACGCCATGCTTGAATTGTTCGCCACCGACCGTTGCCTGGGTTATCGCCTGGCGCAGTATTTCGGCGATGACAATGCGCCACTCCAGTGTGGCCATTGCTCGGTGTGCCATGGTCATGTCGCTTGCCTGCCGGAGCCGCCTGCGTTGCCGGCGCTTGTGGATAAAAACTTCGAGGCGCTGTGTGGCGACTTTATCCACAAGCATGAGCAGCACAGCGGCAGCGTGCCGTCTGCCGAGCGCCTTACCCGCTTCCTGTGCGGAATCAGCGTGCCGCTGTTCACCCGATTGAAGGCGCGGAAGATCCGCGGATATGCCGCATTGGAAGCGTATCCATACGCTGAAGTTCGTCAGTGGGCTCAAGCGCACCTGTGAGTTGCATCCATCAGCTGAATGCCCTGCATCACACGAATAAATTTCAAAAACATTCGGTGGCTGACTAAGGTGAAGGCTGTCTTTGGATCGCCAACAAGAGAGCAAACATGAGCCAGACACCTTTCGATATTCAGCGTGCCGCGGTGGTCGGTGCAGGCACCATGGGGCGGGGCATCGTGATGTGCCTGGCCAACGCGGGCGTGGCGGTACAGTGGGTCGACAACAATCCACAGATGCTCGCGCAGGCACTGGTGGCCGTGGCCGAGACCTATGCCCATGGCGTGCGTCAGGGCCGTTTCGATCAGGGCGAGTCTGATGCGCGGATCGCCCGGGTGACACGGGCGGATGATTACGCGGCGATCCGCAATGTGGACCTGGTGATCGAAGCGGTTTACGAAAACCTCGAACTCAAACAGAACATTTTTCGTGAGCTGGACGGCCTGCTCAAGCCCGAGGCCATCCTGGCGAGCAACACTTCGGCGCTGGACATCGATGCCATTGCCGCTGCCACCCGCAGGCCGGCCCAGGTCCTGGGCCTGCATTTCTTCAGCCCGGCGCACATCATGAAGTTGCTGGAAATCGTTCGCGGTGCACACACCTCCACAGCGGTGCTGGACGCGGCGTTGATGCTGGGCAAGCGCATGGGCAAGGTCAGCGTTGTATCAGGCAATTGCCATGGATTCATTGGCAACCGGATGCTTCATCCGTATGTGCTGGAAGCGCGCAAGATGCTGCTGGAGGGGGCATTCCCCTATCAGGTGGATGCGGCGTTGCAAGGCTTTGGCTTCGCCATGGGGCCGTTCCGTATGTACGACGTCGTTGGCATCGATCTGGAGTGGCGCGCCCGTGAGCTGGCGGGCAAGGGCCAGGATGCGCCCGAGGTGCAGGTGGATAACCGGTTGTGCGAGCTGGGACGGTTCGGCCAGAAAAGCGGCAATGGGTATTATCACTACGAGCCGGGCAGTCGACAGGCCGAGCATGATGTCGAGGTCGATGCGCTGGTGCTACAGGTCAGTGAAGCGCTGGGTTTTCAACGGCGCGAGATTGGCCCGGAGGAAATCCTCGAGCGGTGCTTGCTGGCGCTGGTCAACGAGGGGGCGAAAATCCTGGAGGAGGGCATTGCCGAGTCTGCCCACGACATCGACCTGGTCTATCTCAACGGCTATGGCTTCCCTGCGGACAAAGGCGGGCCTATGGCCTGGGCCGACGGGCAGGGGTTGGAAGATATTCACGCACGCCTGCTGGAGCTCGAAACGAAGCAGGGCGACCAATGGAAACCTGCGCGCCTGATCGGCGATTTGGTCGCGCAGGGCAAGGGATTCGCGCAGGCCTGAGGCCGGGCCACGTCAATATCAGTGAACAACCGTAAAGGACACCTGATGCCCCAACGCAACGAATACCGACACTTGCAACCCATTACCACGCGCTGGCACGACAACGATGTCTACGGTCACATCAATAACGTCACCTATTACAGCTTTTTCGATAGCGCAGTGAATACCTACCTGATCGAAGTCGGTGGCCTGGATATCCATGACGGAGAGGTGGTGGGGTTCGTGGTGAGTTCAGCCTGTGACTACTTTGCCTCGATCGCCTTTCCTGACCGGATTGAAATCGGCCTGCGGGTCGGGAAGCTGGGCAGCAGTTCGGTGCAGTACGAGCTGGCGGTGTTCAAGGTTGGCGAGGAGGAGGCGTGCGCGGCGGGGCGTTTTGTTCACGTATTTGTGGACCGGGCGTCGAATCGACCGGTGGCGATTCCGGACCGCCTACGTGGGGCTTTGGAGCGGTTGGTGGTCTGAAACGAAAAATCGCAGCCTCCTGTCAGCGCTGGGCGCTGTCGGAGGCTGCGATCTTCAACGGCTAGTGACGATCAGCCGTTAGTCACGGTAGTAGCGATGATGTTTTTTGCGGTGCCCGTAGGCATGGCCGCGACCTGGGTGGCCGTCACGGTAGTAGCGGCGATCACCACGGCGATCGTCATAGCGACGGTCATCGTCATCGTCCTTGCCCATGTAGTTACCCAGGGCACCGCCAGCGCCGCCGCCCGCTGCCGCACCGATCAGGCTGCCGGTGCTGCCGCCGACGCTACGGCCGACCACGTTGCCGCCGGCTGCGCCCAACGCGCCGCCGATCGCCGCTTCGCCGCGGCTGTGTTTGTCTGCGCCGACTGCACTACCGCCCGCACCGCCCAGCGCCGCGCCGATAGTGGAGCCGGTGTTGCCGCCCAGGGACTGGCCGACGACCGAACCCAAAACCCCGCCCAATGCGCCGCCCACACCTGCTTCGGCAGTACCACCGGCAGAAGCGATGCCACTGGCCAGGCTAAGGGACAACAAGAGAATGGAGGAGAACTTCATAGAGGAGCCTCAAAGGGATGACGGCGCGATCCTGAGGCTGGCTTCGCTTGGTTACAATAGAAATCCGACGAGTAACACGACTTGTGCACAGTTCTCTAAGTTATTGTTTTTCGGTGGGAACTTAAGGCAAATTGGTCGGTCTGTAGCTACTTCGGACAGGCCGTTTTCTATGGAAAACGGCCTTTTTTGTGGGCGTTCGAAAAATAGGATTGTGAGAGCAAAGCTGTGTGGGAGCAAAGCTTGCTCGCGACACAGGCGACTCTATTTCTGAAAGACCGCACTGCTTTCATCGCGGGCAAGCCTTGCTCCCACACAACCTAATCTACTCGCACGTTATATCAGGCCGACTTGGCCAGGATCAGTCCATTCTCGCTCGCCGCTTCCAGGCGGATCGCGACGAATTTCGACGTTGGGGTGTGGCTGCCATCGCCCGTGCTTTCCAGTGGCACCAGCGGGTTCACTTCAGGGTAATAGGCCGCAGCCTGCCCGGCAGGAATGTCGAATGCCAGCAGGGTAAAGCCCTTGACCCGCCGTTCGCGGCCGTCATCCCAGAGCGAGACGATGTCGGCTTTCTGCCCCGGCTTGAAGCCCAGGCGAATGATGTCCGCTTCGTTGGCAAACAACACGTCACGCTGACCCTTCACACCGCGATAGCGGTCATCGAGGCCATAGATGGTGGTGTTGTACTGATCGTGGGAACGCATGGACTGCATGATCAGGTCGGGCAACTGGCCGGTGGCCCGGGTGCGTTCATGCACAAGATCGGTCGGCAACCGGTTGGGCCTGAAGTTGGCGCGACCCGACGGGGTGTTCCAGCGCCGTGAACCGGCGCTATTGCCGAGGTAGAACCCACCAGGGTTCTTCAGCTTTTCGTTGAAGTCCTTGAAGCCAGGTACGGTGTCGGCGATCAGGTCGCGGATGCGACGGTAGTCGGCCACCAGCCAGTTCCAGTCCACCGGACGGCTACCCAGCGTGGCGGCGGCGATGCCGGCGATGATCCACGGTTCGGAGCGCATCTGGTTCGACAGCGGCTGCAGCTGGCCCATGGAGGCATGCACCATGCTGAAGGAGTCTTCCACGGTCACCGCTTGCGCACCTTCGGTTTGCAGATCGATGTCGGTGCGGCCCAGGCACGGCAGGATCAGCGCTTCCTTGCCGTGAGCCAGATGGCTGCGGTTGAGCTTGGTGCTGATCTGCACCGTCAGGTCGCAATTGGCCAAGGCCTGGAACGTTCGATGGCTGTCCGGTGTGGCTTGGGCGAAGTTGCCGCCCAGGGCAATGAACACCTTCGCCTGGCCGTCGGCCATGGCGTGGATCGCCTCGACCACGTTGTGGCCGTTTTCACGCGGTACCTTGAATTGGAAGCGCCGCTCCAGTGAATCGAGGAACGCCGCTGGCGGACGCTCGTTGATGCCCATGGTCCGGTCACCCTGGACGTTGCTGTGGCCGCGTACCGGGCACAGGCCTGCGCCTGGCCGGCCGATGTTGCCGCGCAGCATCATCACGTTGGCGATTTCCTGGATGGTCGCCACCGAATGGCGATGCTGGGTGATACCCATCGCCCAGCACATGATCACGTTCTCGCTTTTGGCGTACATGCGCGCCGCTTGCTCGATCTCGACCAGGGTCATGCCCGATTGTTCGACGATCTGTTCCCACGGCGTGTCGTCGACCGCCACCAGGTAATCCAGCACGTTGGTGCTGTGCTCATTGAGAAAGGCGTGGTCGAACACCGCCGCAGCGCCGGTATTCTGCGCTTCGCGCTCCCACTGCAGCAGGAACTTCGCCATGCCGCGCAAGATCGCCATGTCGCCGCCCAGGGCTGGGCGGAAATAGGCGGTGTTGGTCGGCTTATTGCCGTTGGTGAGCATTTCGATCGGGTTCTGCGGATGCTGGAAGCGCTCCAGGCCACGCTCCTTGAGCGGGTTGATGCAGACCACTTGGGCGCCGCGTTTCACTGCCTCGCGCAGTGGTTCGAGCATCCGCGGATGGTTGGTACCGGGGTTCTGGCCCCAGACGAAAATCGCGTCGGCGTGTTCGAAATCGTCGAAGGTCACTGTGCCCTTGCCCACGCCCACGCTCTGGGACAACGCTACGCCGCTGGCCTCGTGGCACATGTTCGAGCAGTCGGGGAAGTTGTTGGTGCCATAGGCGCGCACGAATAGCTGATACAAGTAGGCCGCTTCGTTGCTGGCTCGGCCCGAGGTGTAGAACTCGGCCTGGTTCGGGCTGGACAGCCCTTGCAGGTGCTTGCCGATCAGGTCGAACGCCGCTTCCCAACTGACGGGTTTGTAGCGGTCGGTTTCGGCGTCGTAGCGCATGGGCTCGGTCAGGCGACCCTGGTACTCGAGCCAGTAGTCGCTCTGCTCCAGCAGCGAGCTCACGCTGTGCTTGGCGAAAAATGCACCATCGACGCGGCGCTTGGTGGCTTCCCAGTTCACGGCCTTGGCGCCGTTCTCGCAGAACTTGACCACGCCGCTTTCCGGCGAGTCACCCCAGGCACAGCCTGGGCAGTCAAAACCGCCATTCTGGTTGGTCTTGAGCATCATGCGGATGTTTTTCAGCGCATTGTCGCTGGTCAGCCAGGCCTGAGCGACGCTGATCAGCGCACCCCAGCCACCGGCTGGGCCCTTGTAGGGCTTGTAGCGCGGTACGGGTTTCTGGTCGGCTTGTTGATGATTGCTCACGCTTGTTTCTCCATCGCAGGGCTGTAGACCCGTGGCGCACTTTTTTGCGGCAGGTGGATGAGGTTGAGGTTGTGTTGGCGGGCCCACTGCACCGCCAGGCCCGTGGGCGACGACAGGCTGACCAGGGTCTGGATGCCGGCCCGCAGGACTTTCTGGATCAGTTCGAGGCTGCAACGGCTGGTGACGATCGCCACGCCGCCGGCCACCGGGATTTGCTGCCGGACCAGCGCGCCGATCAGTTTGTCGAGGGCGTTGTGCCGGCCAATGTCTTCGCGACCCAGCAGCAATTCGCCTTGGGCGTTCATGAACAACGCGGCGTGGACTGCGCCGCAGTATTGGCCCAGGGGCTGGAACTGGCTGATACGGTCACGCAGGCCATCGAGCCATTGGGCCGGTGGCAGCGCTGCGCCGGGCAGCACCTTGAGGTTGGGCAATGCCTGTTCCACTGCTTCCACGCCGCACAAGCCGCAGCCACTGGTGCCCGTCAATTGCCGGCGTTGCTGCTTGAGGTTCCAGAAGGCGCGGTTGGCGATGGTCACCTCGGCATGGTGCGCCGCACCGGTGCCGCTCAGTTGCAGGTCATAGATGTCCGATGCGTCTTCAATGATGCCGCTGCCGAGGCTGAAGCCGACGATGAAGTCTTCAAGGTCGGTGGGGGTGACCAGCATGACCGCCTGGCTGATGCCGTTATAGGCAATCGCCAACGCCACTTCCTCGGCCAGCGCGGTGCTGTCCGATTGGGAGTGGTCCAGATTGCAGTAGCGATAGCTCTGGCTGGCGGCCGGCGCGGATGTTTCCATCGCTGGCGCTGGACTGACCGGAGGCTTGTCGTTCATAGGCATCACTGAAAGTAGGAATAGTGTTAAGACTAAATGCGGCAATCTGCCACGTCTAATCGCTATTACTGATCTCTCAATAGATGACGTCGATCAAGAAGTCGTCGATGATTTCTGGTAAAGGGCAAAACAGGCCTCTGCCAAGGCCGAACGTGGGGCGCCGCGCCGCATGATCAGGCCCAGCGGGACTAAGGTCTGCGCGCTTTCGATAGGCTGGATGCGCAAATCTTCGGTCAGCACATTCAGGCCGCTGTCCAAGGGCATCACCGCGCAACACAGTCCGCCGTGCACAGCTTGTAACAATTGGTGCACCGCGTCGGTTTGCAACAGCGGTTGAGGCGTGAGGCCCCGGCTGTGGAAGTTGTGGTCGATGGATTGGCGAAAATGCATGCCGCTGGTGAGCATGCCCAGGGGCAGTTCGATCAGCGCTTCCCAGCTCAGCGGTTGTTCGCCGAAAAAGAAAAAGCGCTGGTCGTAGAGCAGGCCCATGCGGGTGTGGCTGAAGGGCAGGGCTTCGAAGCGTTCGTTGTCCAGGCGTTCCAGGTAGGAAATACCCAGGTCGATACGGTTGTTCGCCAACTGTTCGAGAATGCGTTCGGAGCTCAGGGACGACAATTCGAAACGCAGGCTGGGGTGCTCGGCGTGCAAGCGCTGCATCATCGCCAGCGGGTCGAAGTCCGACAACGGCACCACGCCCAGGCGCAGCGTACCCACCAGGTTGCCGCGACAGGCCGCCGCTTCGGCCTGCAGCCCGTCATAGGCCGCCAGCACCGTGCGCGCCCAGGCCAGTACCCGTTCCCCCGGCGCGGTAAAACCTTCAAAGCGCTGGCCGCGATTGACCAGTGGCAGGTCGAGTTCTTCTTCAAGGCTGCGCAGGCGCATCGACAGGGTCGGCTGGGTGATGTGGCAGCGTGCGGCGGCTTGGCCGAAGTGGCGGGTTTCGTCGAGCGCGATGAGAAATTTCAGCTGCTTGATGTCCATCTTCGCTCCAGGGCGCAGGAAGGTTCGGATTCTAGCGCTTGCGCGTGGCGGGGTCATTGGTCGGTTGGGAACCGGGTTCGTTTCGCCTGGTCTAGTCTTTGCGTCTGGACACTTAAATCAAGGAGCGTGTGCCATGAGTATCTTTAGCTTTGTGAAGGAAGCCGGTGAAAAGCTGATCGATCTGCTGACCCCCGGCAATGCCAATGCCAGCGAACAACTGAAAGCGCATATTGAAAAGGTCGGCCTGGGTAATCCGAATGTCCAGGCGACCATCGACGGCGACAAAGTCATCGTCACCGGTGAAGTAGCGAGCCAGGAAGAAAAGGAAAAGATCCTGTTGGCGGTGGGTAATATCGCCGGTGTCGGCAGTGTCGACGACCAGATCACGGTGACTGGCCCGGTAGCACAGGCGGCGCGTTTCGTGACGGTGAAGAAGGGCGACACGCTCAGCGCCATCTCCAAGGCCGAGTACGGCGACGCGAACAAGTACAACAAGATCTTCGAGGCCAACAAGCCGATGCTGTCGCATCCGGACAAGATCTATCCGGGGCAGGTGTTGCGTATCCCCGAGTAACCTTCAGGCCTGTGGTGCCTTCATCGCGAGCAAGCTCGCTCCCACACTGGATCTGTGGTGAACAAAGATCCCCCTGTGGGAGCGAGCTTGCTCGCGATGGCGGCCTGACTGAGTACATATCCATTGCTGCGGTAACGGCTGCTTAGGGTTCCGCCCTGACGGCGGCTCACTTTTGAGAAGCCCGGGAGCCGGCCCAGTCAAAAGTAAGCAAAACGCTTTTGCCCCACCACTCGGAGCCTCGCTTAGGCTCGGCATGCCCTCACTCCGGCATTGCTCCGTGGGCCCGCCGCGAAGGGCCATCCATGGCCCAGCGCGGCTATCCCGGCATCCATGCCGGGATGCCCACTCCACAATGCCTGCGTTCGGCCAGCGTGGTTAACGGGGCGCCGAGATCAACGTCCACGCCGAGGCGGCCTAACAGCCGACCTGGCTCTCCCGGTCGTACACCCATCAGCTCTGTTTGAGCTGGACTTGTGGGAGTAAAGCTTGCTCGCGAGGCGGCCTGACAGCCGGCCTATTTCTCCGGCCGTGCCCCGATCCAACTGTGGGAGCGAGCTTGCTCGCGATGAATACCGCGCGGTTCAAAGCCCGGCAATCAAGTCCCGATAATCCCCCAACGCGTCAAACTCCCCTGTGTCCTTCGGCCCTTTGCGGCTATCCGGCTCGCTCACGGCCAGCAAGTGCGCCACGCCGAAGTCCCGGGCGCTGCGCAGCACCGGCAGGGTGTCGTCGATGAACAGGCTGCGGGCCGGGTCGAAATTCAAGTCGGCTTGCAGCGCGTCCCAGAATTGCGGGTTTTCCTTGGGGAAGCCGTAGTCGTGGGAGCTGATCAGGCGGTCGAAGTAAGGGGCCAGTTCGATGCGCTCCAGCTTCAGGGACAATGAATCGCGGTGGGCGTTGGTGATCATCACCACGCGCTTGCCGGCCCGCTGGATCGCTGCCAGGAAGGTATCGGCGTCCGGGCGCAAGGCGATCAGGTGCGCGGTTTCCAGCTTCAGTTCGCGTACCGGCAGTTTCAGCTCGGCGCTCCAGAAATCCAGGCAATACCATTGCAACTGGCCGGCGTTGCGCTCGAACAGCGGCTGCAGCTCCATCTCGGCCATCGCCCGGCTCACGCCATGCAGTTCGGCGTAGCGCTGGGGCAGGTGTTCGAGCCAGAAATGGTTGTCGTAATGCAGGTCCAGCAGGGTGCCGTCCATGTCCAGCAGAACCGTATCGATCTCATGCCAGGGCAGCAAGGCCATAAAACTTCTCCAGCGGTAATCGGATATCCGACACAAACAATCAGAATAGGCCGGGTATAGTAGCCCGCTATCGCCCAGGGAGCCGTTTATGCGCCAGAAACCCACCATACTCGATCGCCAGATCGTCGCTACCAGCCGCCTGTTTTGCGTGGAAGAACTGAAATTGCGGTTTTCCAACGGTGTTGAGCGCACCTATGAACGTCTGGCGAGCAAGGGGGCGGGCTACGGCGCGGTGATGATCGTGGCGATGCTCGATGCCGACCATGCTGTGTTGGTGGAAGAGTATTGCGGGGGTACCGACGCCTACGAACTGTCCCTGCCCAAGGGCTTGATCGAGCCAGGTGAAGATGTGCTGGCGGCGGCCGAACGGGAGCTCAAGGAAGAGGCCGGTTTCGGTGCGCGTCAGTTGGAACACCTGACCGAACTGTCGCTGTCCCCCGGCTACATGAGCCAGAAGATCCAGGTGGTGCTGGCAACCGATCTGTATGAAGAACGGCTGGAGGGTGACGAGCCCGAGCCGATGCGCGTGGACAAGGTCAACCTGCGTGAGCTGTCGGCCCTGGCACAGAACCCGCAGTTCACCGAGGGTCGGGCCTTGGCGGCGCTGTACCTGGCCCGTGACCTGCTGACCCAGCGTGGAGCGTTCCTGTCATGACTTTCCCTCATCCGTTGATGGCCCCTGTAGTCGAGCTGGCGCTCCAGGCCGGTGAAGCGATCCTGCCGTTCTGGCGCGCCAACGTGCAGGTCAACCACAAGGCCGACGAGTCGCCGGTGACCGCCGCAGACATGGCCGCTCATGATGTGATCGTGGCCGGGCTGATGGCGCTGGCCCCGGATATTCCGATCCTCTCCGAAGAAGACGCCGATATTGCCCAAAGCGTGCGCGCCGGCTGGCATCGCTGGTGGTTGGTAGACCCGCTGGATGGCACCAAGGAGTTCATTTCCGGCAGCGAGGAGTTCACCGTCAACATCGCGTTGGTGGAGCAGGGCCGTGTGGTGTTCGGCGTGGTATCGATGCCCACCAATGGACGTTTTTACGTCGGTGGCGCAGGGCTGGGTGCCTGGCGTGGCGACAAGGGCGGCGTACCTTTGCCTATCGCGGTTCGTGACGTCCTGGCCCCAGGTGAAGTTTTTACCGTGGTCGCCAGTCGTCGGCACACCAGCCCGGAGCAGGAACGCCTGCTGGATGGCTTGAGCGGGAGCCTGGGTGAGCTGCAACTGACCAGTATTGGCAGTTCGTTGAAGTTTTGCCTGGTGGCTGAAGGCGCGGCGGATTGTTATCCACGGCTGGCGCCGACCTCCCAGTGGGACACCGCTGCCGCCCAGGGTGTATTGGAAGGTGCGGGTGGCGAGGTGTTGGACTTGAGCGGCGAACCGTTCTGTTATCCACCGCGTGAGTCGCTGTTGAATACATCGTTCCTGGCGTTGCCGGCGAAAGCGGCGTGGCGTGCAAAACTGCTGGAGCTTGCTCGCTCTTAAGCTTGGCTCGATCCTTTGTGGCAAGGGGATTGTGGGAGCAAAGCTTGCTCGCGATACAGGCGCCTCGATCTCTGAAAGACCGCAGCGCATCCATCGCGGGCAAGCCTTGCTCCCACACAGCGATACCTCGCCACAGGGGTATGCAGTGTTTTAGCGGTGCAACACGTACTGCCCCTCGAACTGCACCGCCACGTCCTCGCTGCCGGTATTCATCACCCGCGTCTGCAACGCCAGCCGCGCCCGTCCGTAACGCCGGTAGGTGGCCAGGAAGCGCTTCCAGACCTTTTCCTCGGGGGCTTTGCAGACGACGGTCGCATCGCGGGTCACCGGCAGCGGATAACTGATTTGCCCTTCCTGAATCACGATATGCCCGTCTTCGATGCTTTCCTCGCGCAGGGCCAGGTGCAGCCAGCCCCAGCCGCCGAGCACCGCGCCGCAATACAGGCTGCCACCGAACATGGTGCTCTTGTGGTTGACGTTGGCTGCAAGCGGCAAGGACAGGCGCAGTTGTCGGGCCTGCCAATCGAGCACCTTGAGGCCCATGTCCCGGGTCAAGGGGATGTCGTGGTGCAGGATCGATTCCAGGTAACGACTGTCGCGGTTCATTGCGGGGCCTTTTGCTTGAACGGGAAATGACGATAACTCAATCGGACTCATCGGCCGAACCATGGCTGCTGTCGCCGAAGTGCAGCCCATGTTTGCGTAACTTGTCGTGCAAGGTCTTGCGTGGAATGCCCAAGGCTTCGGCCAGGCTGCGCACCGAGCTGTGGGGGCGGGCCAGTTCGGCGGCGATCAGGGTTTTCTCGAAGTTTTCCACCTGCTCGCTCAAGCCGCCACTGACCACTTCCACCGGTGCGCCGGGGCTGCCGTCGGGCGCGGCGTTATCCAGGGCCAGTTCCAGGCCCAGGGCAAAACGTTCGGCGGCGTTCTGCAGTTCCCGCACATTGCCCGGCCAACTGTGGCGCAGCAGCAGCGCCCGTTGTGCCGGTTGCAATTCATGGGACGGCAGCCCGTGGCGAGCGCTGGCTTCGTCGGCGAAATGCTGGAACAGCATCAGCGCATCTTCACCCCGTTCACGCAAGGGCGGTATGCGCAGCGGCGCGACGTTCAGGCGGTAATACAGGTCGGCGCGAAAACGCCCCTGGTCGGCGGCCTGGCGCAGGTCTTCCTTGGTGGCGGCGATCACGCGGATATCCAGCGGGATCTGTTGATTGCCCCCCAGCCGCTCCACTACGCGCTCTTGCAGCAGGCGCAGCAGCTTGACCTGGACATCCAGGCTCATGCTTTCGATTTCATCCAGGAACAGCGTACCGCCGTTGGCGAATTCGAATTTGCCGATACGACGCTTCTGCGCGCCGGTAAAAGCGCCGGGTTCGTGGCCGAACAGCTCGCTTTCCACCACCGACTCGGCCAGGGCCCCGGCGTTGATCGCCACGAAGGGGCCGTTGCGCCGGCCTGAAAGATCGTGCAATGCACGGGCGACCACTTCCTTGCCGGCTCCGGTTTCACCGAGGATCAGCACGTCGGCGCGGGTGGCGGCCAATGCACCGATCTGCTCGCGCAGGCGCAACATGGGTGTCGATTGGCCGACCAGGCGGGCGCTGAGTTCATGGCGATCGCTCAGGGCCAGGCGCAGGCTGCGGTTGTCCAGCACCAGCCGGCGCAAGGCCAGGGCGCGGCGTACGCTGTCGAGCAAATGATCGCTGGCGAAAGGTTTTTCCAGGAAGTCATAGGCTCCGGCGCGCATTGCCTGCACCGCCAGTGGCACGTCGCCGTGGCCGGTGATCAGCAGCACCGGCAGCTCTGAGTCCTGGGCGTGGAGTTCGCCCAGCAGTTCGAGACCATCCATGCCTGGCATGCGAATATCGCTGACCACCACGCCCGGCCAGTCACGGGGCAGTTGCGCGGCCACACCCTTGGCTTCGGCCAGCGGCAGGATTTTCAGGCCCGCCAGGTCGAGGGTCTGGCTCAGGGCCTGACGCAAATGGGGATCGTCGTCGATCAGCACCACCTCAATCCGGTTGTCGATGGTCATACACTTCGGTCCTCGGACGGTTGCAGGCTCACCCCGGGGGCTCCAGCGCGCAGTTTCAGGGTGATCAGGGCGCCGCCTTCCTTGTGGTTGGCGAACGACAGTTCGCCGCCAAAGGCGCGCATCAGGGTGTCGCAGATCGCCAGCCCCAGGCCAAGGCCCTGGGTGCGGGTCTTGGTGGTGTAGAAGGGTTCGCCGGCGCGGCCCAGGGCTTCCATGCAAAACCCCGGGCCGTTATCGCGGATGTACAGGTTGACGCCGGTTTCGGTGGCCTGGGCACTGAGCCAGAGCTTGCGCGGTGGGCCTTTCTCGGTGAGCGCATCGAGGGCGTTGGCCAGCAGGTTGCCGAGTACCTGGCGCAAGCGGGTTTCGCCGGCCTCCACCCACAGCGTGGCGGCCGGCAAGTCGCGGATCAGTTCCACTTCCATGCTGCGCCGGCGTTTGGCGAGCAGCGCCAGGGCGTCGTCCAGCGCCGGTTGCAGGGCAACGCTTTCCGGCGCATGTCGATCGCGGCGGGCGAAGGCGCGCAGGTGGGCGATGATCGAGGCCATGCGCCCGGTCAGTTCGCTGATCAGCTTGAGGTTGCCCCGGGCGTCCTCGGTGCGTTGGTGATCGAGCAAAATCTCGGCGTTTTCCGCGTAACTGCGAATCGCTGCCAGCGGTTGGTTGAGTTCGTGGCTGATACTCGCCGACATGGTGCCCAGGGCCGACAGCTTGCCGGCCTGTACCAGGTCATCCTGGGCACGGACCAACTCTTGCTGAGCCTGTTCACGCTCCAGCACTTCCTGCTTCAACCGTCGGTTCAGTCCTTCCAGGTCGCTGGTGCGCTCGGCCACTCGGCCTTCCAATTCGTGACGGGCCTTGGCTTCGAAGGCGATTCGATCCAGGTAGTGGCGTCTGCGTTGCATCATCAGCCCGAGCAACAGCATCAAGACCAGCAAGGCGGCGCCACCGATGGCGACCACGGTGCGCACTGGACGATCAATCAGGGTGCGCGGGGCGAGAATGCTTACGCTCCAGCCGGTTTCCTCGATGGACTGGGTCTGGGTCAGCCAGGCGTTGGCGTTCAGGTTCAGCGGCTTGGGCTCGCGGGTCGGATACGGCTGTACCGCGCTGATGGCCTCGCGCTCGGCGTCATTCAAGGGCCGGGTCGCGCGAAATCGCCATTCCTGTCGCGACGTGAGGATGACCACGCCGTTGTGGTCGGTCACCAGTAATTGTTCGGGAGTCTTGCCCCACAGGCTTTCGGTGTGGTCGAGGTCGACCTTGACCACCAGCACGCCGATGACTTTTTCGCGGTCGCGCACGGCGGCGGCAAAGAAATAACCGCGTTTGGCCGATGTCGTGCCGAGGCCGAAGAAGCGGCCCAGGTGCCCGGCCATGGCTTCGATGAAGTACGGCCGGAAGGCGAAATTGCGTCCGACGAAACTGTCGTGTTTGTCCCAGTTCGACGCGGCCAGGGTCTTGCCGGAAGGGTCCATCAGGTACATGACTTCGGCGCCGGTCTGGGCGCTGATGTTTTTCAGCAGCCGGTTGGCATTGCCTTGGGTCACGCCATCGTCCGGTGCCGACAAGGCGGCGCGCAAGGCCGGCAGGTCGCCGAGAATCTGTGGCAGCACCTCATAGCGGTGCAGCGTGCCCAACAGGTTGGCGACGTAGAGGTCCAGGGTCTGGCGGTTCTGCCCGGCCAGCTCGCTGCGGTAATAACGTTCGGCCAGGTGTTCCAACGGCCACAGCAAGGGCGCCAGGCACAGCGCGAGCAAGGCCAGGCTGCGCCAACGGGGTCTGCGGGGAAGGGTGGAATTCATGAGCCTCGGACGCCTGTGGTGACAGGCGTATTATGCCTAGTTGCCTTGCAAATACTATTTGTAAGGCAGTACTAGGCTTGTCCGGCAAGGCACTGCTGCAACGCGCTTTGCCAGTCCGGTTGGCTCACTCCCCACTCCTTGAGCAGGCGCATGCAATCCAGGCGCGAGTTAAGTGGCCGCGGGGCTGGAGTCGGATAGGCGCTGGATTCAATGGGCTCCAGCTGCGCACACGGTTTGTGCCGATCGAGCAGGTTTTCGCCGATGGCCTGGGCGAAACCGAACCAGGACGTCTCGCCCCGTGCTGTCAGGTGATAGGTGCCCCAGGCGCCGGGTTGGCCGGCCTGCCAGCGCTCGATCAGTTGCGCGGTGCTGTCGGCAATGGTGCCGGCCCAGGTCGGTGCGCCGACCTGGTCGGCGACCACCCGCAGCTGCGGTTTTTCCTGTAACAGGCGTTGCATGGTCAACAGGAAGTTGCGGCCCTCGGTGGAGTACACCCAACTGGTGCGCAGAATCAGGTGCTGGCCACCAACCTGGCGGATGGCATTTTCGCCGGCCAGCTTGCTGCGTCCGTAGACACTCAGTGGGTTGGGCGTGTCGTCCTCGGTGTAGGGGGCAGGTTTGAGGCCGTCGAAGACGTAGTCGGTGGAGTAATGAATCAGCGGGACGCCCAGCGCAACCGCTGCCTGGGCCAGGATGCCCGGCGCCGTGGCATTGATGGCGAACGCCCGCTCCGGTTCACTTTCGGCCTGATCGACGGCCGTGTGGGCGGCGGCATTGATGATCAGGCCGGGCTTGAGGGCTTCGATGGGGGCACGCAGGGAATCCGGTTGTGCCAGGTCGAGCTGGTCGCTGCCGCGTACAGTCAACTCGCCCAGGCCGCTCAGGCGCGATTGGAGCGCCCGGGAAACCTGGCCATTCTGGCCGATGATCAGGATACGCAAGGGGGCACTCATGGGAACAGGTCGGCCTCGTGCAGGGCTTTGCCATTCAGGTCCTTGGCCGAGAGGATCGGCGCGCCTTCGAATTCCCAATCGATGGCCAACTGCGGATCGTCCCAGCGAATGCAGCGCTCGGCCGAGGGTGCGTAGTAATCAGTGGTCTTGTAGAGGAAGTCCGCTGATTCGCTCAGTACGACGAAACCGTGGGCAAACCCTGGCGGAATCCATAGTTGTCGCGGAATCTGCGCCGAGAGACGCATGGCGGTCCATTGACCGAAGTTAGGAGAGCTGCGGCGGATATCTACTGCCACATCCAGCACCTCCCCCGCAGTGACCCGTACCAGTTTCCCTTGAGCTTGTTCGATTTGATAGTGCAGGCCACGCAGCACGCCCCTGGTCGAGCGTGAGTGGTTATCCTGGACGAACTGCAGGGTAGAGCCGGTCGCCTTGGCAAACGCTTGGGCATTGAAACTTTCGTAGAAAAATCCCCGGTCGTCGCCGAAGACCTTTGGTTCGATGATCAAGACTTCTGGCAAACGGGTGGGGATGACATTCATCGTGTTTCTCCGGCGATATTGAACAAGTACTGACCGTAGCCGGTCTTGCCAAAATACTGGGCGCGTTCAAGGACGTGTTCGCGGCTGACCCAACCTTGCTGGTAGGCAATTTCTTCCAGGCACGCCACTTTCAGGCCTTGGCGATGTTCGATGGTCTGCACGTATTGCGAGGCTTCCAGCAGGCTGTCGTGAGTGCCGGTGTCCAGCCAGGCGAAACCACGGCCGAAGCGCTCGACGTGCAGGTCGCCGCGTTGCAGGTAGACATTGTTTACGTCGGTGATTTCCAGTTCGCCGCGCTTGGACGGCTTGATGCCCTTGGCGATCTCGATCACGTCGTTATCGTAGAAATACAGGCCGGTCACCGCGTAGCTGGATTTGGGCGTGGTGGGTTTTTCTTCGATGGACATCGCCCGTCCTTCGGTATCGAAGTCGATCACGCCAAAACGCTCAGGGTCCTTGACCCAGTAGCCGAACACCGTCGCGCCACTCTGCCGGTTGACGGCGGTCTGCAATTGCTCGCCAAAATGCTGACCGTGGAAAATGTTGTCGCCCAGGATCAGGCACACCGAGTCGCTGCCAATGAATTGTTCGCCAATCAGGAACGCCTGGGCCAGGCCATCGGGGGTCGGCTGCTCGGCGTAGCTGAACTGCACGCCAAACTGATGACCGTCGCCCAAGAGGGCGCGGTATTGCGGCAGATCCTGCGGGGTGGAAATCACCAATATTTCCTTGATGCCGGCGAGCATCAGCACCGAGATCGGGTAATAAATCATCGGTTTGTCATAAACCGGCAAGAGTTGCTTGGAAACCCCAAGGGTGATCGGGTGCAAGCGTGTGCCGGAACCGCCGGCCAGAACAATGCCTTTCATCATGCCATTGCATCCTTGTTGTCGAGCGAGCCCAGGCGCTCGCCTTGATAGCTGCCGTCCTGGACACGTTGGCACCACAGCAGGTTTTCGAGGTACCACTGCACGGTCTTGCGCAGCCCGGTCTCAAAGGTTTCCCGTGGTGTCCAGCCCAGTTCCCGTTCGATCTTGCTGGCGTCGATGGCGTAGCGCAGGTCGTGGCCTGGGCGATCCTGGACGAAGCTGATCAGGTCGGCATAGTGCTCGACCCCTTCGGGCTTGCGTGGCGCCAGTTCTTCGAGCAGCGCGCAGATGCTGCGCACTACGTCGATGTTTTTCTGCTCGTTGTGCCCGCCAATGTTGTAAGTCTCGCCGACCATGCCTTCTGTGACGACCTTGAGCAGTGCACGGGCATGATCTTCGACAAACAGCCAGTCGCGCACTTGCTGGCCGTCGCCATAGACCGGCAACGGCTTGCCGGCCAGCGCGTTGAGAATCACCAGTGGTATGAGCTTCTCGGGGAAGTGAAACGGCCCGTAGTTATTGGAGCAGTTGGTCAACAGCACGGGCAAACCGTAGGTGCGCTGCCAGGCGCGGACCAGGTGGTCGGACGCTGCCTTGCTCGCCGAGTACGGTGAGCTTGGGGCATAGGCGGTGGTCTCGGTGAACAGGTCATCCACACCGTGCAGGTCGCCATACACTTCGTCGGTGGAAATGTGGTGGAAGCGAAACGCGCTTTTCTGCGGCTCGGGCAGGGCCTGCCAATAGGCTCGAGTGGCTTCCAGCAGGCTGTAGGTGCCCACGATATTGGTCTGGATGAAGTCCGCCGGGCCATCAATGGAGCGGTCTACATGGGACTCGGCCGCCAGATGCATGATGGCGTCAGGCTTGAATCGCGCCAGCACTGCACTGACGGTAGATTGATCGACGATATCGGCCTGGACGAATTCGTAGCGGCTGTCGTGATCGATGCTGCTCAGCGATTCGAGATTGCCAGCATAGGTCAGCTTGTCGAGGTTCAGGACCTGGTGTCCGGTATCAAGAATCAAGTGCCGTATGAGCGCCGAGCCGATGAAGCCAGCACCGCCAGTGATGAGAATGCGCATCCAGTTAAGCCTTTTTCCATGGAACGACAAAGTATAGAAGCATAGCTTGTCGGCATGGCTGGGGCGGTGCAAGCGAATATCTCATGGATACATCCTCCCCACACAGCTTCCCAGGAGGGTTGTGCATATTTTTGAACAGGAGGGGTTGCTTATCCCCCGACTCAGTGGCGTGATAGTCATCCGAACAAAACCACCTCAGGGGTCGTTGTATGCCGCTCACTACGTTGGTTCACCGTGCCAGTTTGCCAAGCCCACAGATCAGCGCCGAGCAGGCGTTGGTGCTGTTGCGCTTGAATTACGGACTCAGCGGCGACCTGCGACCCCTTGGCAGCAACCAGGACCTCAATTACCGAGTCGACAGCGAGCGCGGGCGCTTTGTGTTGAAAATTTGCCACGGCGACTACGCTGTCCAGGAACTCCAGGCCCAACACGCTGCCCTCAAGCAGTTGGCCGGGCACGGCGCGGTGAAGGTGCCGCGGGTGATTACCGCCAGCAACGGCCAGGACCTGCTGACATTGGACGTCGACGGCCAAGCGGTCCATATGCGACTGCTGGAGTACATCGACGGCCAGTCCCTCACGCAGCTCAAACACCTGCCGCCTGAGTTGGTGACCGGCCTGGGCCGCCTGTGCGCGGAAATGGACCTGGCCCTGGCGACATTCGACCACCCAGGCCTGGATCGCACCCTGCAATGGGACGCGCGCCACGCTCCCGCCCTGGTCGATCATCTGTTGCCTGTCATCGACGACGATCAGCGGCGGCAACTGATCGCCGAGGTCGCGCAACAGGCCGAGCGGCGCTTGCAGCCGCTCAAGGCCAGCCTGCCGGTGCAGGCGATCCACATGGACATCACCGATGACAACGTGGTCTGGCAGCGCGATGCCCAGCGCCAATGGCAATTGCAGGGCGTCATCGATTTCGGCGACCTGATCCGCACCTGGCGCATCACCGACTTGTCGGTGACGTGTGCGGCCCTGCTGCACCACGCCGACGGCGATCCATTCTTCATCTTGCCGGCGATCAAGGCCTACCAGGCAGTCAACCCCTTGCAACGCGAAGAACTGTTGGCGCTGTGGCCACTGATCGTGGCGCGCGCCGCGGTACTGGTGCTCAGCGGTGAGCAGCAGGTTTCCATTGATCCGGACAACCAATACAGCCGCGACAACCTGGCCCATGAGTGGGAGATTTTCCGGGTCGCGCACTCGGTGCCCTTCGAACTGATGGAAGCGGCGATTCTCGCCGCCGTCGGCCACAGCCTGCCGCCCATCGCCAGCGAAGGCTTTGCGCCGCTGTTGCCGACCTTGGTGGGGCGTGAGTTCGCGCTGATTGACCTGGGTGTACTGAGCCCGCATTTCGAGGCCGGCAATTGGGAGCAACCGGGGATCGACCAGCGCTTGTTGAGCGAGGCCGCGGGCCTTCATGGCCTGGCCGCCAGCCGCTACGGGCAATACCGGTTATCCCGCACTCGGCCGGATAGCGCCGTCGAACCCGATACTTATCCACTGCACGTGGAGTTGAGCGTTCCTCGGGGGACGCCGCTCGAGTCCCCGTTCGCTGGGGTCGTGCACAAGACGGCCGACGGCCTGTTGCAGCTGGACAGCGCGCAGTTGAGCGTGCGGCTGTGGGGCGTGACGTCGCCGCTGCATTCCGGCGCGGCACTGGTCAAGGGGCAGGTGCTGGGCGAAGTGACGGGGTCGTTGCGGGTCCAGTTGTGTCGGGGCGCCCAGGTGGATCCACCACTGTTCTGCACACCTTCCAGGGCATTGGCCTGGCAGGCGCTATGCCCTTCGCCGGCGGTGCTGCTGGGGCTGGCTTGCGATGCCGAGTCGGAGATCGATCCCGAGGTGCTGCTGGCCCGTCGCGATGCGAGCTTTGCCCGTTCGCAGAAGCACTATTACGTGGATCCGCCGCGCATCGAGCGCGGCTGGCGCAATCACCTGATCGACATGCAGGGCCGCTCGTACCTGGACATGCTCAACAATGTCGCGGTGCTGGGCCATGGTCATCCACGCATGGCGGCAGTGGCTGCCCGGCAGTGGTCGCTGCTCAATACCAACTCGCGTTTCCACTATGCGGCGATCGCCGAATTTTCCGAACGCCTGCTGGCGTTGGCGCCGTCCAACATGGACCGGGTGTTCCTGGTCAACAGCGGCACCGAGGCCAACGACCTGGCGATCCGCCTGGCCTGGGCCTACAGCGGCGGGCGGGACATGCTCAGCGTATTGGAGGCCTATCACGGCTGGTCGGTGGCCGCCGATGCGGTCTCGACCTCCATCGCCGACAATCCCCAGGCGCTGAGCAGCCGCCCGGACTGGGTGCATCCGGTGACCGCACCGAACACCTATCGCGGCGAATTCCGTGGCCCCGACACTGCGCCGGACTACGTGCGCAGCGTCGAACACAACCTGGCGAAAATCGCTGAAAACAAGCGCCAGCTCGCCGGTTTCATCTGCGAACCGGTGTACGGCAACGCCGGTGGGATCGCGCTGCCGCCCGGTTACCTGAAGCAGGTCTACGCGATGGTGCGCGAGCGCGGTGGGGTCTGCATCGCCGACGAAGTACAGGTCGGTTACGGGCGCATGGGCGAGTTTTTCTGGGGCTTCGAAGAGCAAGGCGTGGTGCCGGACATCATCACCATGGCCAAGGGCATGGGCAACGGCCAGCCACTGGGTGCGGTCATTACCCGTCGAGAGATCGCCGAGGCGCTGGAAGCCGAGGGGTATTTCTTTTCGTCGGCCGGTGGCAGCCCGGTCAGCTGCCAGATCGGCATGGCGGTGCTGGATGTCATGGAAGAAGAGAACCTCTGGGAAAACGCCCGGGTGGTGGGTGGGCACTTCAAGGCCCGGCTGGTGGCCTTGATCGACCGCTATCCATTGGTCGGCGCGGTGCATGGCTCCGGGTTCTACCTGGGCGTGGAACTGATCCGCGACCGCGACACCCTGGAGCCGGCCACTGAAGAAACCACGGCGTTGTGCAACCGCCTGCGAGCGTTGGGGATCTTCATGCAACCGACCGGCGATTACCTGAACATCCTCAAGATCAAACCGCCGATGGTGACCACGCGCCAGAGCGTGGATTTCTTCGTCGATATGTTGGTGAAGGTCTTGGACGAGGGGCTGTAACTAATCTGGAACGCCAAGCTGTTCCCCGTGGGAGCGAGCTTGCTCGCGATGACGGTGTCCAAGCCAATATTGATTTGGCTGACCCACCGCTATCGTGAGCAAGCTCACTCCCGCAGGGTTTCGCACTAATTCTATAAAATCGATTTTTGTCGATGTTTGGCGCTATTTTTTGATGGGTGTTAGTTTTTCTGACTTTATTAGTCGATATTTATCGTTTATAAGGTTGCCACTGCCCATCGCCCAGGAGATGACCCATGACAACGTTGTACAGCACCCCCCGCGCGGATGGTTTCCACATGCCTGCCGAGTGGGCGACCCAGACCCAGGTCTGGATGATCTGGCCCGAGCGCCCGGACAACTGGCGCCTGGGCGGCAAGCCCGCGCAGGCCGCCCACGTAGCGGTCGCCAAGGCCATCGCCCGTTTTGAACCGGTGACCGTGGCGGTGTCTGCGGCCCAGTACGAAAATGCCCGGGCGCGTCTCGATGTGCCGAATATCCGCCTGGTGGAAATGTCCAGCGACGACGCCTGGGTTCGCGACACAGGGCCGACGTTCGTCATCAATGACAACGGCGAAGTGCGCGGTGTCGATTGGGATTTCAACGCCTGGGGCGGTTTCGACGGCGGCCTGTATGCACCGTGGAACCGTGATGCGCAAGTGGCCGACAAGATCCTTGAGATCGAGCGCAGCCCGCGTTATCGCACCGAAGATTTTGTGCTCGAGGGCGGCTCGATCCATGTGGATGGTGAAGGCACCCTGATCACCACCGAAGAGTGCCTGCTCAACCGCAATCGCAACCCGCACTTGAGCCGTGAAGAGATCGAGGCAGTGCTCAGCGCGCAGTTGGCGGTGGACAAGATCATCTGGCTGCCGGACGGTCTGTTCAATGACGAAACCGACGGCCATGTGGATAACTTCTGCTGCTACGTGCGGCCAGGTGAAGTCCTGCTTGCCTGGACCGACGACCCGCAAGACCCGAACTACACCCGCTGCCATGCGGCGATGAAGGTGCTGCAAAACAGCACTGACGCCAAGGGACGCCCGTTCACAGTGCACAAAATGCCGATTCCGGGGCCGTTGTACGCCACCGAGGAAGAATGTGCCGGCGTCGATGCGGTGGAGGGGTCCCAAGAGCGCAACCCAACCGTGCGGCTGGCCGGTTCCTATGTGAATTTCCTGATCGTCAACGGTGGCATCATCGCCCCAAGTTTTGACGATCCGCTGGACGCGCCGGCCAGGGACATCCTGCAGAACCTGTTCCCGCAGCACGAAGTGGTCATGGTGCCAGGGCGCGAACTGTTACTGGGGGGCGGGAATATCCATTGCCTTACTCAACAGCAACCTGCACCGCGGGCAAAATGAGTGGCGATGTAACAGCTGGGTGATATCGACCGCGCCGGCTCTAGGTCGGCTGTTTTGGATCCATCCTTGCAAGCCCGCGGCCCGATTGGGTCGCGGGCTTTTTTGTGCCTGTTTATTGGCGTGGCGGATACATTGGCATAGCTCTTGTATCTGTACTTTGGCAGTTCTGGGGAGAGAACTGAGTTGTTTTGTCATGAACCTTGGATAAATTGGCCGCTCATCAACCAGGAGAGGGCGCTGGAATGAATATGATAAGCGAGCGCACATGCCATCCCTTGGCCGTTAATGGTGAGTCGCTTCAAGCCTTGGCGCAGTGGTTGAAATCCAACGGAACGCGTCAGATCAGAGAACCTGATCCGCGCCAGGTAATCGTTGAGCGTTACCCCGTTGGCCTGTTCAGCGAGGCGGAGCTGGAAGCGTTGTGGGATGTGATGCAAGGATAGAATTCGACGGATTGATAAAAAGCGCTGGCCGGGATGGCAGCGCTTTTTTTGTGTCCGCCGGACTTCAAATCCGCACAGAACCCTGTGGGAGCGAGCTTGCTCGCGATCGCGGTGGATCAACAACACTGCTGTTGACTGACACACTGCCATCGCGAGCAAGCTCGCTCCCACAGGGGGTAGTGTTCAAATTCAATGGGCATTCGACCGATCCACGAAACACACTGAAAACCGTTCCAGCGTTTTTCCGCAGCGCTCCAGAGACTACCCTGCTGCCATCCAATCCCCATGGTTAGCGGAGCCCCCATGACCACTCTTCATTATATCTACGACCCGCTGTGCGGCTGGTGCTACGGCGCCAAGCCGTTGGTGCAGGCCGCTCGAAGCGTATTGCCGGTGATTGCTCATGGCGGCGGCATGATGACCGGTGCCAATCGCCAGCAGGTTTCGCCGCAATTGCGCGATTACGTGATGCCCCACGACCGGCGCATCGCCGAATCTTCCGGGCAACCGTTTGGCGAGGCCTATTTCGAAGGTTTGCTGCGTGACCACAGCGCCGTGTTCGATTCGGCGCCGCCGACCGCCGCCATCCTCGCTGCCGAACAGCTCGACGGCCACGGCCTGGAATTGCTCGGACGCCTGCAAACCGCACACTACGTCGAGGGCCGGCGTATCTCTGACGAAGCTGTCCTGCTGGAACTCGCTCAATCCATTGGCCTGCCGGCCCAGATGTTCCTGGCGGCGTTGCGTGCGGTTGACGTGCAGGGGCATATCAAGGCCAGTCGTACCTTGCTGGCTCAGGTCGGCGGCCAGGGTTTTCCGACCTTGGCCCTGGAGCAGGACGGCCAGTTCACGCTGATCGACATCGGCCCCTGGCTCGGCAAACCCGAGGCGTTCGCCCAATGGCTGACGCAAGCCTTGCCGGTTCAGGCCTCCACGTCATCAGCGGCCTGCGGTCTTGACGGTTGTTCGTGGTGAGCAGTTCGTAGACATTTTTTGCCTGATTACAGACGTTTCACGAAATTGACACACCGTTGAGGGCGCGACTAGGATTCGCCTACGCCTGTGGCTAACAACCATGACTCTTAAATAATAAAAAGGCCCGACACGATCACTCGTGGGCGGGCCTTTTCATTATTTCCAGGAGCAAGAGTCCGAAAAAGAGCGCAAAAGCGCCATTTCGGTTGCCCGCCACAGTGCGTATCAACCCGTACAAGGAAAATAAACATGTTGAACAAACGCATTAGTTTGATCGCACTGGGGATCTTGAGCACGACACACGCCATGGCCAACGACCAGGCGCAGTCCAAGGGGTTCGTTGAAGACAGCAGCTTGAAAGTGCTGTTGCGCAACGCTTATATCAACCGCGACTACAAAGATGGCAACGAAGACAAGGCCGAATGGGGCCAAGCGGCCATCGGTACCTTCTCGTCCGGCTTCACCCAGGGCACCGTGGGTGTCGGTGTGGATGCGTTCGGCCTGTACGCGCTGCGTCTGGACGGCGGCAAAGGCCGCAGCGGTGCGGGCGGCATCGACTTCTTCAAGCAAGGCGACAGCGGCAACGCGGCCGATGACCTGTCCAAGTTCGGGGCAGCGGTCAAGTTCCGCGTCTCCAACACCGTGCTGGCCTACGGCGACCAGATGCCGGCCCTGCCGGTGCTCAACTATGACAACTCGCGCCTGTTGCCGGAAAGCTACACCGGCACGTTGATCACCTCCAAGGAGATCAAGGGCCTGGAACTCAATGCCGGCCGCTTCACCGCTGAATCGCGCAAGAGCGCTGAAGGTCGTGACAGCGGTGGCCTGAAGTCGATCAACGTCTTGGGCGGCAGCTATCAGTTCACCGAGCAGTTCAAGGCTTCGCTCTACGCTTCGGATGTCGAAGACGTATTGAAGAAGCAATACGTGAACGCCAACTATGTGTTCCCGCTGGCCAAGGATCAGTCCCTGACCCTGGATTTCAACGGTTATCGCACCAAGCTGGACAACAGCTACGTTCGTGAAAACAACGTCACCGGCGATGACAACAAGATCTGGAGCCTGGCTGCCACCTTCGCCACGGGCCCGCACAGCTTCACGCTCGCCCATCAGCGCAGCACCGGCGACAGCAACCTGGGCTACGCCTACGGCGGCTATCAGCGCGGGCAGAATCGGGTGGGTGATGGCGGTAACACGATCTACCTGGCCAACTCCTACTGGTCCGACTTCAACGCTGAAGACGAACGCAGCTGGCAGTTGGGCTATGGCCTGGACTTCACCACCTTCGGCGTACCGGGCCTGACCTATAACGTCGCTTATGTGCGTGGCGATAACATCACCACGTCCACCAGCGAAGGCGGTACCGAGCGCGAGATCTTCAACCAGTTCAAGTACGTGGTCCAGGGCGGCCCGGCCAAGGACTTGAGCGTAAGGTTGCGCAGTTCCGTGCTGCGGGTGTCGCAGAAGTCCAGCGAGTACAACGTCAGTGGTAATGAGCTGCGGGTGTTCGTGGATTACCCGATCAACGTCTTCTGATGCCTGATCGCGTTGTAAGTGGGTAAAACCGTGGCGAGGGAGCTTGCTCCCGCTGGCCGTAGGAGCTGCCGAAGGCTGCGATCTTTTGATCTTTTGATCTTTTGATCTTTTGATCTTTCGCTTGAGACTCAAGCGTCTGGGGAAAGATCGCAGCCTCGTTGCACTCGACAGCTCCTACGAGCCCAGCGAGGGCAAGCCCCCTCGCCACAATTGATTCAAACCTGCCTGAAGTGAATAGCGTTGCGACCTCAAACTCGGGTCTTTTTGGCTTTTAGTGCAATAAATACCGCTGTAACCGCCTGTTTCTCCGAGCAAAAGTCGTACTAATGCAACTTTGCCCACCGTTTCAAGCTCCGCTTGAAATGCCTCAAATACTTTCTCATGGACGTAAATCCTGCACCTACTAGATTAGGCCGCTCAATGCAGCGGAGACCTATGAAAAATGATCGTTTTGAACAGGGAAGTGGGCGAAGCGCTAAGACGTGACAAATACGTCAACGTTCGCGGTGGGGACTTCAACCTCTACGGTCATTTCGGCGATTTTGTCCGGCTGACCAAAAGCTGGGAAAACATGGAGCCCGACAGTTACTACGGCCAGGCCGAGTCAGGCATGCGTTTTCGCCGCTACAGCGACTTCGAATACAACCCTACGACCCGCGCGCTCACGCAGCTCGAACACCGGGCCTACGTTCAGTCCAAGGCCAACAACAGTTATGTCGGCGGACTGGAGCGGCACTTCCAGGACTTCTCCAACGAAGTGATCAATTCGCCCGTGATGCGCAGCCTGATCGACACGGACTTCGAGGTCTACAAGAACGTCCTGCCGCAGGAGCTGCACGATGAAATCTGGCAGTGCCAGATCCATCAGATCCGCATCGAGATCAAGCCGGGCAAACAGCTGGAAATCACCCCCGAAGGGATTCACTGCGACGGCTATCCGTTCAGCGGCGTGCACTTCTGGGGCCGTCAGAATGTGGCCGGTGCGGAAAGCCGCTTGTACAGCGCCCAGGAAGAACAGTTGGCGGCGACGACCTACGAGGACATCCTCGACACGACGTTTTTCCTGGATCGCGACATGCGCCATTACGTGACCCCGGCGCGCAACACCCATAGCCATGACATGGCGTACCGGCAGATCCTGGCCATTTCCTTCTCGCGGCCCGGGACCGCTTTCGACATTGTTCGCTGAACGGCTCGAACCCATGGACGAGCCGACGCAACAGGTCCTGTTGCGCCGGGCCATGGTCCGGGACGCCGAGCGACTGGAGCGGTTCTTTCGCGCTTTCGACGAAGTGTCGTTCTGCGAATGGCAGGATGCCCGATTCTTGCGCGGTGTGTTGTTGCAGGACACCACCACCGCGTACCTGGCAATCGATGCGAGCGGTGACGTGGTGGGCGCGGTGATCGGCGGTATGCTCGGTACCCGTGGCACTATCAATCACTTGGCGGTCAACCCGCAGCATCGCACCAAAGGCCTGGGCCAGCGCCTGGTCGAAGCCGCGTCGGCTGACATGAAACGGGTCGGCGTGCTGCGCATGTTCCTTTTCGTCGACGATGCTAATCTGGCCGGCAAGCGCTTCTGGGCGGCCCAGGGCTTCTGTGAGCCCCGGGGTGAAACCACCTTCGAGAGGGATTTATGAACAAGACTTCCAGCCAGCCGCTGGCGGTCGAACCACAAGCCTCGCGTACCTTTGCTGAAGCCAGTCCGGTGGTAGCGGGTTATTTCACGGTTTCGTTTGTGTTCGGTCTGATGGCGGTCAACGCCGGGTTGCCCCTGTGGTTGCCGGTGGCGATGTGCCTGTTCGTTTATGCGGGCGCTGCGCAATTCGCCGCGCTGGCGTTGATTTCCAGCGGTGCGTCGCTGACCACCATCGTGCTCACCACGTTCCTGATCAATGCCCGGCACATGCTGATGTCGGTCTACATGGCCAAGGCGCTGCGTGCGCTGGGGCTCAGCCGTTTCGAGCGCTGGTGCTACGCCGCGGGGCTGACGGACGAGTCGTTTGCGTTCCACAGCGTCAAGCTCGGCAGCGGGGCGCCGGTGAGCGTGCGCTACCTGGTCGGCTTCAACCTGTTCTGCCACACATCCTGGGTGCTGGGTGGTTTGCTGGGCGCCGTATGTGCGCAATACGCGGCGCACCTCATCAAATACCAGCTCGACTATGCCCTGACCGCGATGATGCTCTATGTGCTGGTTTCGTTGTGCAACACCCGCAACAAACTGATCGCAGCCCTGGCGGCTGTCGTCTGCATGGGCGGGCTGAGCCTGCTGGGCAGCTCGCCATTCAATGTCTTCATTGCCACGTTCGTTGGCTGCGGGGTAGGCGTATGCCTGACCAAACGTTCCTGATCCTGGTCGTGGTCCTGATGATGGCCGTGACCTTCCTGCCGCGCGCCCTGCCGTTGCAGATCAATACCGAACACTGGCCGCCCTTTATTGCCCGCGCCCTGGAATACCTGCCAGTGGCGATCGTCGCTGCCATCAGCCTGACGCCCTTGTTGATCAAGGATCAGCGGATACAACTCGACCGCCCTGAGTTTTATGCCGCGATTCCGACGCTGTTATGTGCGTATTTCAGCCGCAACCTGTTTCTCAGTGTGGCGGTGGGCACGGCGGCGTACATCGCGCTCGGTTCGTTCCTGTAGCGTCAGGTCCACCACATCGTGCAGTGCCTGGCCGGACAACTCCGGATTGTTCACCGCCAGGCGGACTTCAAGGAAGTCCTCGAAATCCGGGAAAATCGCCAGGCCGTTGCGCAACGCGGCTTCCCGGGACACCAGCCCCAAGCCATCGAGCTGTGTGATCAATGACAACGTCAGCGTCTCACTGCAGGAATACACCATGCGCTGGCTTGACCCGTATTCACCCAGACCGGCGTCGAGAAAGCGCAGGAAGCTGCGGGAGTACGGGCATTCTTCTGCCGGACGCACCTGAAACTTGTCACCGAGCAGGCCAAGGGAATCGTCAGCATCGCCACAATGGGCGCCGACGACCCGCACCTGCACATCGGGCATGGTGATGCTGGTAAAACCGCCCTGTTGCTGGCCGATCAGGATCGCCAGGTCAAAATCTTCATTCCTGAGTTTGCTCAGGTTCTCCATCGACTCGGCGTAGCTGAATTCCAGCTGATACTGGGGGAACACAGCGATCAACCGGTCGATCATTCGCCGGTTGAACTCCGCCGGCAGGGTGGTATTGAGCGCCACTCTGAGGGTGCGCTGTCGCGGGGTCTTGAGCGCCGCGACTTTCTCCTCCAACTGCCGGGTGGCAACCAGCACCTGATCCATGAAGGGGGTCAGTTCCGAGCCTTGGCTCGTCAACGTCAGGCCCTTGTTCGAGCGCCGGAACAACCGGAAACCGAACTGTTCCTCGACCTTGTTCAACTGCGCCGCCAACGCCTGCACCGTGAGGCACGAATGCTCGGCCGCTGCCGACAACGAGCCGGTCTGCACGATACGCATGAGGTTGCGTAGGGTTCTGCTATCCATGAGGTAATGCCCTCTGCTTAAGTGGGCTCGCTATTGTTGTGCACCTGGGCCGGGCCAGGCAGTGCATGCCGGCTATCATCATGCACCTTGCCACGATTGTCGCGATTTTGTGCCGAAAAACGCCGGGTGGCGATGGTTGGAGCTTATGCGGGATTTGGGGATTTTGCCGGTTTGGCGTGAATAGGCTTGTATCGTCCGTCTGGTTAACGCTTTGCCTGCAACCGTGTCAGAAATTTCCCAGGAAAGAAAAGACTCTGGCTGATATCCGTGTGTTGTTCGAACGGTTGAAATGTGGCGCTTACATTAGAGAAGCATCGCCACGTCTGGATCGGTTGGATAAAGGTAATTGCCGGCGTCTACGAAACATGCAAGTGGTTGCTGAAGGTCACTTGCATGAATCTTCCTGGGACGAAGGAGGTGTCTGGGCAAACAAGCTGGAAAGATCTTGGCTTGCCTGATATTCGAGATATTTCGGTTGCACCAACAGCCTCCCCAGTGCATGAGTTACCCGGTGCCGTTGACTTCGACAGTGCCCTGAAGCAGGTAGCCTTGGGTTTTGGGCTGCAGGAAGATATGGACGACCCATCAGAGTAGAAAACCCGCCAAATCTCCAAAGGGTTGCGCACCGTATCCACTGCAAATTCCGTGAAGGGTACGTACTCTGGAATTTCATGAATTGCGATAAGAAAGCACTCAACAAACACAGGCATGGCCATTTGGTTTATCAGCGATGCTTGGGCCCCCAAGAATGAAAAAAGCAGCCCAGGGGCTGCTTTTCTTGAAGAGTCGCTTGATATTGTGCTCCCTCAAGCAGGGGAGAAGAGGTCTCACCCGAGCGCTGATGTTCAGGTTATCAACGGGGTTCCTAACGCCGACTATCGCCACCTGAAGGCAGTCGGTTTCGCGCTCTTGAAGTCGATTTTCTGGTATGGCTAAGGTTTATGTCAATCCGTGCCGCGATCTTCTTCAAGTCAGAAATGTAACAGGGGAGAAGCCTGAAAAATTATCCACTCAGACTTGCTTGTTCGCTTGCGAATAAAAACTTAAAAATAATCCATATCTGTACTATCCTCTAAGCACCACCCCGCGACAAAGGAGCCCAAACCCATGGCGACTTCCTCCATCACGCTCAACGCACAGCAACAATTGGACTCCCCGGACGCGGGTCGAGTCGCGTTGAAGTTTTTCTTCAACCTCATGGCGCTCTGGGGCTGCAGCGTCGAGCAGCAGCGCACATTGCTGGGCAAGGTCGGAAACACGACCTTCTACAAATACAAACAATTGCCGGAAAACGTGAAGCTGCCTCGCGATACGCTCGAGCGCATTTCCTACCTCATGGGTATCCACAAGGCGCTGAGCATTATCTTCAGCAATAGCCGGGACCGTGTTTATCAATGGGTCAGCAGCCCGAACACCGCAGCACCGTTCAACGGCCAGTCGGCGCTGTCCTACATGCTGACCGGGCGAGTGGTAGACATCGCCGATGTGCGGCGATACCTCGACGGAGTGCGCGGTTAATGGTGCCACCACTGGCGGACCCGCAATGGAAACGGGCCTATCGGATCGTCAACAGCAGCTTCCCGCCGATTTCGCTGTTTGAAGACGTACTCGACCCCGAAGACCTGCCCACGGCCTACGCCCTGGAAGCGTTGACCAACGATCGGCTGATGGAACAAGCCGGCGTGCTCTCCCGGGTACGTCCCGAGGACCGCATTTCCGGGCCCGGCTCCTCACCGGTGATGGCGGCGTTTACCCACATCGGCAAAAGCAGCCGCTTCAGCGACGGCACATTCGGCGTCTACTACGCTGCCAGCAGCCAGGAAGCCGCCATTGCCGAGACCTGCTACCACCAGGCGCGATTTCTTGGCGCGACCAACGAGCCAGACCTGGAGTTGACCATGCGCACCTACGTCAACAAGGTCGTCAAACCTCTGCACGACATCCGCCACGACTACCCCCACCTCCACAACCCGGACCCTACCGCCTACGGCCCGTCCCAAGTGTTTGCCCGGCAGCTGCGTGAAACCCTGTCGTGGGGGCTGCTGTACAACAGCGTCCGCCTGCCCGGCCACGAATGCGTGGCCGCGTTTCGCCCACCGGCGGTTTCGATTCCAACGCAGGGCAAGCACATTCGGTATGTCTGGAGTGCCCAGAAACGGGAGATTTCGTTTGTGTTTGAGGTGAGTCAGGTGTGAGCCAGGGCTTTTAGGGTGTTTTATGGCTGGGCAATAATTAATGCCCAGCCATAATGTTCAATAATTGGCGATTATTGAAAGCGGAGGCTGCTGTGCAGCCAGCGGGAGCAAGCTCCCTCGCCACAAAAGCGCCGATTGATCAAATCTTGAACTGCTGCACCGAAGCCTGCATCGACCCTGCCGCATTGTTCAATTGATCCGCCGTTTGCGTCAGGGTGTGAATCGAGCGTGTGTTCTCGCGGGACTGCTCGGCAATCGACTCCACCCGCTGGGCCATCTCATCGCTGGCCTTGGATTGCTCGGCAATGGTCTGGGAAATTTCCTCCACCACTTCGGCCGCATGCCGGGCGCCGGTGCGGATTTCGCTGATGGATACCCCGGCCTGCTGGGCCAGGTTGACGCCTTCGTCCACGCGGCTGACGCAAGCTTGCATGTTCGCCACCGCGTCTCGTGCGCTGGACTGGATGCGCTCGATCATCGCGGTGATTTCCTGAGTGGACTGCGTGGTGCGCGCCGCCAGGTTGCGCACCTCGTCGGCCACCACCGCAAAACCACGCCCCGCCTCACCGGCGCGGGCGGCTTCGATGGCGGCGTTGAGGGCCAGCAAGTTGGTCTGTTCGGCGATGCTCTTGATCACCTGGATGATCGAATGAATGTCTTCGGACGAAGCGTCCAGCGCGGTGATCTTGCTGGACGACTGGTTGACCACCTCGGCGATCCGGCTCATGCCCTCCACCACGCCGAGAATCACCTGGCCACCGCTGCTCGCCAAATGCTCGGACTGCGCGGAAATCGTCCGGGCACTGTCGGCGTGCTGATGGATCTGGCTGATATTCGCCATCATCTGCTCCATGCTCGCCGCCATGCTGGTCGCGCTCTGGGCCTGCTGATCGGCGCTGGACACAATCTGCCGCGCCGTATCGCCCAGGTGCCGGGACGTGCCGTGCAACTCATCGCTCTGGCCGCGGATCGTGGCGATCATCTGCCGCAGATTGGTCTGCATCTGCTCGATCACACCTTGCAACTGACCCAGCTCATCCTTGCTCTTAGCCCCCATCGAGCGCTGCAGATCCCCTTGGGAAATCGCCTGGGTATTGAGGATGATCTTGTTCAGCGGCGTCAGCACTGCCTTGAGCAGGCTCCACGACAACAATGCCAGTGCCACACAAGTGGCCAACAAAGTAACGATCATCCAGTTTTGCGACGTTTGAATGCTGCTGTCCTGATGTTCGCGGGACGACTGCGCCTGGTTCTCGATCAACTCGCTCACTGCTTCGTTGCGTTCCTCCAGCGCTGAAAACGCCTTGTCGAACTCCGCGCGCAACGCATGGCCATCCTGGGAGCCACTCAGTGCCTTGCCGATTATTTGCTTGGCTTTGTCGATGTAGGTTTCGACCTGTGGTTTGAGCTCGCCAATCGCCTTGGCGACATCCCCTGGCAACTTGGCCTCGGCGTTTTCGGCGATAACCTTGCGCATCCGCTGCGTATGCTCATCGAACGCCTCCAGCACCTCCTTCGCCCCCTGGGCATCCCCCGGCTTCACCAGCAGAGCGGCGAGCACATCGGCACGAATGGCGTCGTGCATCATGTCCGCTTCCATGTGCTTGCGCATGGCCGAAATACTGGTCTCGTTCTGCACCAGGGCCTCGGTCATGGAGTGATAACCCCACAACCCGATACCGCCGAGCAACAGCGCAAAAGAAAGACTGACCAACCCCGAGCCTATGATCTTGGTGCGGATCTTCATCGCTTACTGCTCCTGGAGCGGGGGAATTCTGGGAAAGTGTAGTCGAGCGCCAGCCGAGCCTTGGGACAGGCCAGGCTCTTATTCGAGGCTATCGGCGGGGGAAATGATTAGATGAATATGCCGCAAATTGTTTGGGCCAGGGACAGGGTGAACCTGTGGCGAGGGAGCTTGCTCCCGCTGGGCTGCGAAGCAGCCCTTCTTTAACTGCCCCGGCAGACTAAACCCAATGCTGCCCCGCTCAGTGAGCAGCATTGCGCCTGCGGTTCTTAAGCAGGATTACTCCCCGGCGCCTCCAGCACCTTCACCACGTCATCGATGACGGCCTTGCTCATATCCTGTAGATAACACGACGCCCAGGCATATCGATCCGTGCTGCGAATCATCGCCGCGTCCTCGGCCAGGACCTTGGCGACGTGGAGCAGGTCGGAGGCGTGGGACAGGGCTTCGCCGATGGGGATGCCGCTGTTGACGCGGAATAGGGGGCGGTCGGAATGGTAGCAGAAGGGGGTTAGGCCTGGGGTTTTGAGGTTTGGGATAGGTCATTGCGCACCTCCATTTGCTAATTGGCGGCGGGTGGTGACTAGCAAAGCGATAAAGCGAGACTGCAGCAGATCCATGGCATACATCGATAAACTCCCGTATCAAAGAGAGCTGTCACGTTCGTTCTCAGGCGAATGGGTGGCAGCTGTGCGCAGGCTGAGAAACCGGAGATACAGGAACCCGGCAGACCCGAAGGTCTCCCACGCACAGCCGCCATTGCACGGAATGCGGACATAAAAAAACGCCGCAAAACGTGGTTCGGGCGCTGTAGCGCCTGCATCTTACTCGGGTTCTCAGGCCCGGTCGCTGAATTGGCAGCGACAGTTGGAGAGTAGCGGGCGATTGTGGAGGCTGCAATCGAGGCGCGATGCTGGCGGGTGAGGTTTAGGTAGTTTTATGGCTGGGCAATAATTCGCGTCGTGGCCAATGGCGTCGACTGTGCGACGCACGGGCACACAAGTGTTTGGAGGCAATTCCAATGGGTGATGAATACGAGCAGTTTCAACAGGATTTGCTCGAATCTGTGCTTCAAATGACAGCGGGAGAAAACATGCAGGTTGTGGTCAGTCAGAGCCAATTACCTTCCAAGGTGGTACTGATGAACGAGGATGATGTGGCCTTGATCCATAAGGCGCGAGAGCGGCTTGCTGCTCCACAGCGAGTTAAAGTTTCAATGGATGATCTATAGCCCCAGAGTTGGGTGGACGGGTAGAGATGGCGCAGCAGGAAGTAATCGTGAAACAGTGCTTGCTCATATCGTCACAAACGTTGAAAAGCAAGCAAGCCCGAAAACCTTCATCATTGAGGTTGTCATGACCAAAATATTTCTAAATCTGCCGCGAAGAAATGGGACGAATTTATTTTCCTGAGGCAAAGGATGCTGTTTGGTTGAGGTTGCTTCAGTCGTGGCGTTAAAAGAAAGGCTGCCCGTTGTCTGGGCTGAAAGATTGTCGGTGGGTTTGGCGGCCTCATCGCGAGCAAGCTCGCTCCCACAGGTTTTTCAGGGTGTGGAGGAAAAGTGAACACCCCAGAAACAACAAAGCCCTCGCATTTCTGCGAGGGCTTCGTTTTGTATGGTGCGGCACCAGACGAACGGTATGTTTCGGCGAGACTAGGTTTTTCGGGCGTCTGGAGTTCGCTGGAAAATTCGACGTACCCCAACTAGTAACTATAAATAAATCAGCTAGTTATGGCGTTCGGTGGAATCGAATTCGGGATTTTTTAGATGTCAGCACATTGTCGGTCTGTAAGTAATTCAGAGCCGCATACGAATGGTAAACCTCCCGAATTCGAACGTTGTCGATCATCCCTTCAGTAGAGAATAGGCAGGAATCCGCCAAAAGCTGCCGTGGCGACAGGCAGCAGACGGCCACTCAGGGTGAGCAGCGTAAGGTTTGAAACCGGCATGGCAGTGCTCCCGACGGTTACAAGACCTACCCAGACTAGATCCTCTTTACGCAAAGATAAGCCGAGGGGAGCTGGATGCAGTGTCCAGGCTTTACCGCCAATCGAAACGGCGTTACCTACTCTGCAGATACGGCGCCATCAAGCCGGCAAACCACTCGATAAACGCACCGAGGCGCCGAGAGCGTTGGCGACGATCCGGATACAGTACAGACACGGTCATCGACGGCGGCCGGTAAGCTGCCAGCACTTCCACCAGCTCGCCGCTATCCAGTAAATGCTGCACATCGAACAACGGCACCTGAATCAAACCGAGCCCTGTGCAGCATGCGGTGATATAGCTTTCCGCATTATTTACCACCAAGCGACTGGGCAGTGGCAACGACTGCCGGACGCCGTCGAGACAATATTCCCACTGAGCCTCCTGCCCGCCCGATCCCGCCACATAGCCGACGCATACGTGCCGCTCCTGCAACTCGGCAAGCTCGGTGGGCACGCCAAACTCGGCCAGGTAGGCGGGGCTGGCGCAGTTGATCAGCAACACCTGCCCCAACGGTTTCACTACTAGGCTGCTGCTCTGCGGCGTGCCGAAACGAATCACACAATCGACGCCCTCCTGCACCAGGTCTATCGCCCGGTCGGTGGAACCCAGGCCCAGTTGCAGGCGCGGGTAACGCTGGAAAAATTCGGGCAGCGCAGGAATGAGTAGGCGCCGGGCGATACGGCTGGGCACATCGACTTCCAGGCGCCCCATCACCTGCTCTTGATGGGTGTGGAACAGTTGGTCGATCTCATCGATCTCGACCAACACCTGGCGCGCGCGCTGTAGTAACTGGCTGCCGTCGGTGGTCAACGACACCTTACGCGTGGTGCGGTGCAACAAGCGCGTTCCGGCATTGGCTTCCAATTGTTGAATGGCCGCCGATACTGTGGCGCGCGGCAGTTTCAGCAGTCGTGCGGCCTGGATGAAACTACCGAGCTCAGCCACCTGAACGAAAACGCGGTACTGCTCGATGCGGTCCATGGGTTATCAGTGCTCGACGACGGCGTTAGCCTGTTTCGCTCGAAACCGGCGCACCACCCGCCATTCCACGAAACTGACGATCAACAACACCATGGTGGTCAACGTGCCCACCATCAGCAGGTCGGTCAAAAACGCAATCGGCGCCAGCGCCAGCAATAGCACGATGCCGGCCAGGTGCGATTTGGCGACCACCTGATACACCTCGCGTTTGTACAACAGGCTGGCGAATAGAAAGATCATGGGCCCCAGCAGCAGGGTCACGACGTAGGCCGTGTTCATGTGCTTGTCGGGGTGGGCCATAACCAGATCATTGCCGACGGCCGTGGCAATGATGCCGGCCACCAGCACCGCGTGAATGTAATGAAAGTAAGCGCCGGTGCGCCCAGGGTCCTTGGAGTGGGTAACGCAATGAATGGCGTCTTTGCTCGCCGTGCCGAAGTACAACCACCACATAGCCAGGGTGCCCAGTAAGGTCACCAATAACCCCACCAACACGGGAATATCCCAGTGCTCGGTTTCGGCGAGCACCGCGCCGCTGGCCAGCAGCGTTTCGCCCAGTGCGACAATCACAAACAGCTGGCAACGCTCGGCTAGATGCGCGCCCTCGATGGTCCAGTCACTGGTGCGCGAGCGTCCCAGCCCCGGCAGCGCAAAGCCGAACATGGGCGACACGTACTCACATAGCACCGCGATTAGCCATAGGCCGATACGCCACGGCCCTTCCATAAACGCGCCCGCCAACCAGAACGCCGCGGCAATCACTACCCAGCCGAGCATGCGCTTGAAGTTCGGTGCCAGCGCGTGTTCACCGGGCAAATGCAGCACGATAAAGGCGGTACGGCCTACCTGAATCGCCACATAGGCCAGCGCAAACACTAAGCCCCGCTCGCCAAAGGCTTCAGGAATGCTCGCCGCCATCAGCAATGCGGGAAACATCAGGGCGAAGATCAGGCCGCGCACCCTCGGGGTTTCGGGGTTAAACCAGTTGGTGACCCAGCAGGTGTATTGCCAGCCAAGCCATACCGCGAACCACAGAATAAGGGTCTCCATCACGCCGGCCAAGGTCAGGTGATGGAGCAGGCCGTGGCTGAGTTGGGTCACGGCGAAGACATAGACGAGGTCGAACAATAGCTCTTCGAACGTCACCCGCGCATGGTGACCATCACGGTGGCGAAGTAACGGGTGATGTGCAGACTGTTCGGCGCTCATAGCAACCCCATGGTCTGGTTTGTCGGGAAAGTGTCAACGCGACATTACGGGGTTGCAATCGTTTTTTTCGCCCGTTACTTGGTGGTATAACCGCCGTTGATCAAAATCGTCTGGCCCGTCACCCACCAGCCATCACTCACCAGATTGCGAATAAACGGCACCACATCCTCGATATCAGTCAGGCCCGTCCGCGAGAACGGCGAAAGCGCCGCTGCGGTCTTATGATAGTTCACCGCATCCTGACCTTCGGCCGGATAGAAAAACGGCGTATCCATCGGGCCAGGGCCCACTGCCGTCACTGAAATACCACGCGCGCCGAGTTCTTTTGCAGCCGCTCGGGTGAACTGCTCCACCGGCGCTTTGCTGCCGGCATACGCCGCGTAGAACGGCGTGAACGCGCCGAGCAGCGAGGTGACGATGGTGCAGATCTTGCCGTTGTCGTTGAGGTGCTTGCCGGCTTCCTTGAGAAAGAAAAACGCGGTTTTGGAGTTAACCGCCATCATCTCGTCGTACTCAGCTTCGGTGATCTCGGCCATAGGCTTTTTCAACACCTTGCCCACGGTGTTGATCGCAATATCCGGGCGCCCGACTGCGGCCACGGCATCGCTGAACAGCTTTTCCACGGCACCGGCAGTGGTCAGGTCTGCCTGCAACGCCACCGCCTTGGCTCCCAACGCCTCGAGAGCCGCCACGGTAGCGTTGGCATCGCCCTGGCTGGAGGCGCTGTTGTAATGCACCACTACGGCCTTAGCACCGTGCTGGGCGAGATCGCGGGCGAGCAAGCCGCCGAGATTTTTCACACCGCCGGCGATCAGTACGACCTTGCCATTGATTGAATGTTTGGACATGACAACGCTCCTGGGCTGGGAAAGGTACGACCCAGTCTAGAGCGGCCGCGGGCAAAGATAAGCACACTGATGCTGGATGCACTGTTCAGTGTTTTCAGCCAATAAGCGTAAAGTTACTTCCCGACTCTAAACGTCAGATGTTGTTGAGTCAGGTGAATGACCGCATATGGCTGTTCTCTGTCCTTCGTTTAGCGGTTGAACTGCCAGGGTTTTCCTAAGCGATGAGTGAGTAATTTCATGGTCAGCAAATAGTAATAGCGCGTCGATTCAGTGTGCTGGTTTAGGTTGTGATTCAAAAACCACGCAAGGTGCTTTCTCTGCCAAGTCCATGGATTGTCGCGTTGCCAGCGCTCAGCGATCGCTGTTTGGATAGCCTTCGCCTGACGCAGGTGGCGTTGACGGGTGGTGTGCGATCCGGTCAGGACGCCCGCCAGGAACAGCTCCATATCGAATGGCTTGCTCATGCTGGGCCACCGATGTACGCCGATACCACGTCGATACGGCCGTGTCCGAGCTCATAGCTGATTTGTAAGCGTGCCTCTCGATCAAGGCGTGGATTGAGGCGCCTGCATCTGCCACCGTTGATGGCCGCGAGATGATGGGTGATTTGCTCATAGCGCTCGCACGCATAGGCTGCCCGCAATTCATGGAAGCCTTTGAGATTGTGCGTATGGAGGATATCTCGGGCGGGGCGGACGATTCCCTGCAAAAAATCGAGGTAACGTTCGTTCGGTGCCAGCAGGCTGCGGCTACCGTCGGGCGAGACCTGTTCGGCAAACCTCAGTGCGTCACGAATATGATCATCTAACGCAATCCAACGAGGTGCTGACGCGCCTGAACGGTCACCTTTGGTGCCGTCCTGGATGTTGATCTTGCCGAATTGCTTGGCTTCACGTTTTAGACCGGGAAGGTCGGCCAAAATCGCCTCGCGCAAGCGCATACCGGTGGATCGCGCTAACTGAGCGATGGCCGCGGCGCGCGGCTGCTGGTTTTCGCAAAGCACGTCGACGATCCGCTTCACCTGTTCGCGATCTTGGCCTTGCGGCGCTGAACGACGAACACTGGTGCGCCGCATTCCCAGCGCCTTACTCGGGCTCTGCACTTTCACATACTGATCACCGCGAAGCGCAGCCAGGGTCCGATTTACACTGGACAACCGGTTTTGCGCAGTGGCGATGGCCAGCTCACCTAGTTCGACTTGTTGGCGCAGATGTCCGGCGTAGTCCAGCAAGGTCTGCCAATTAATCTGCCGCGCATCGTTAAACCCCGGCCCTTCCTCCGACCGACACCAGCGTACGAACGCCTGCCAGCGATCACTATGTGCTTTGACCGTGCCGTAATGCCCGCCGCCAAATAGATCGCGCAATGCCTGCGGCCCGGCATAGCTCAGTTGCCGGCCATAGCCAAAATTGCGCCCATCCCGCCTACCTACCAATGCCATGATCAAACGCCTCTCGAAGCCAAAACTTTTAAAACTTTCCCCACTTCATCCCGCCAAGGATGTTCAGTGTTATCAGGGATCAAGGCCCCTGCGACCTGTGAGGGTTGCCCACTAACGCGGGACTGGCGGCTCCTTACGACCGGGAGCTTGGGCATCTCATGATCTGGCCTCCTGAACACCGATAGCGGTGGGCGGGTGGAGGCTGCACTGGCTGACGAGACCGGTGCCGCGAGATCCTGAGTCAGTTGAAGGCAGTGAGGCGATGACCGGGGCATGCCTGACTGTCAGTCAGGTGCAGTCCATTCCGTGGGCTGCGGCACCATCATCTGCATCGCTGTTGATGGTGACGTCGGTGTTTGTCACGCCGATTGTCACGAGGAGAGTTGCGGCAATGCCTTGTACGACGTGGCTTGCAGCAATGGTACGAGCGCCCGTCTCTTTCCGGGAGAAAGAGACGGGCGCAGGTTGGCGCAATGAAATGGCCAAGCGGATAGGTTGCTGCAGGGCAGCTATGAAAGGGGGTGAGTTGCCGCAATGGGCACACTGTTAAAAGCAGGCATCCATCACATCGCTGTGACCGTGCGAGCCGCCGGACGCTAATCGCACTTTGGGAGAACCACCACGCTGTGGCGTAGCCTCAAAGGTTCTGGCTACCTGGGTTGCTGTCAACGACAGCGCTTTGCCCGATCTTTTCTACGCCTGTGGATAATTTGGGTCAAGGCTCGAATTTTCGGGAATTCTGCGGCTGTGGATGAAATTATCCACCGGTGGAAATCTATGGTTTTCCACAGACAGTTGCGTGGGCTTTAGATTTTTTAAGTGAGGTCCATCCAAGCAGGGCGGCTTTGCAGCCCCGCTTGGATGGACCCGCATGGAAGGGCGGGCTGCGGTGATCTCAAAGGCTTACCCACGTTTGGATGCGCCACGGCTATTTTGTAGGGCGGTGATGTTGTTGCCGACTGGGTGAGCGAATTCGTGAGGCGTTACATGGCCGCTGCGATTGGCATCAATGTAGTTGCTCCACCACGCCATGATCAGCCGGCGCTGCTCCAGAAATTCAGCTTTGTGGATATACGCGGCGCGCACGCGGTTGCGTTCCTTGTGGCTCATTTGTCTTTCGATGGCTGCGTCGGTCCATAACCCGGACTCCAGGAGGGCGCTACAGGCCATGGTCCTGAAGCCGTGGCCGCACACATCCTTGCTGGTGTCATAGCCGACGTTGCGGAGCATGGTATTCACCGTGTTCTCGGACATGGGCTTCCAGTACTTGTGGTCGCCCGGTAGCACTAACTCTGAAAAGCGACTGAGGCTGCGCAGGCGCTCCAGTATTTCGATGACCTGCGGCGATAGCGGAACCATTTGAATGTCGCCGTTCATCTTGGTCCCACGTGTGGAGTTGCGTACCCCTTCAATCGGTGCGCGAGTATCGGGGATTTCCCACATGGCGCGTTGAAGGTCGAACTCACTCCATCGAGCGAAGCGCAGTTCGCTGGAGCGGACGAATACATGCAAAGTCAGCAGCACAGCAAGGCGCGTCAGCTCGCGGCCGTTGTAGTTGTCGATACGGTGTAGCAGTTCGGGTAGGCGGTTGAGGGATAGGGCTGGGCGATGAACTGTACGTGGCGCGTGAATCGAGCCTGCCAGATCCAGTGCAGGATTCATGCTGATCTGCCGGGCTCTTTTGGCCCCGCGCATGATGGTGGATAAGTAGTTCTGTACCCTTAACGCCACATCCATGGTGCCGCGTTCCTTGATGCGCTGGGTGATCTCTAGCAGGTCATGGGTATCGAGTTCAGCGATGGGTCGTTGGCCGATCAGCGGGAAGACGTGGGTACGCAGTCGGCTCATCACGGTTTTTGCGTGTCCTTCGGTCCAGCGACGGGACATGTCGGCGTGCCACTCCAGAGCAACGGTTTCGAAAAGCAGTGCCGCCCGCTGGGCTACGATCTTGGCCTTCTTCTTTTCTTCCATTGGATCGAGGTTGTCTAGCAGCAACGCCTTGGCTTCGTCTCGCTTACGTCGTGCGACGGAAAGGGTAACGATGGGGTAATTGCCGATGATGAGCGTACCTTCCTTGCCGCTGGGCTTGGTGTACTTCAAGCGCCAGGTCTTCACGCCATTGGGTTTGACGAAAAGGTACATGCCTCCGCCGTCGAACAGTTTGTAGGCGCGTTCGCGGGTTTTGGCCGTGCGGCATTGCAGGTCGCTGAGGGGGATCGCTAGACGTGGCATAGGGGTACGCGCTCCTTACCGGGAAATCGCAGTACCCCTAACATACCCTCGGGGAAGGGGGATTTTGTTGGATCCCGACAGAGGGTCTTGGAACGAAAAAACCCGCCAAAGGGCGGGTTTTCGGGGCTTCCAGAGTATTCGGTGGAATGCAATGGAGCCTAATGTGGTGCCGGCACCAGGAGTCGAACCCGGGACCTACTGATTACAAGTCAGTTGCTCTACCAACTGAGCTATACCGGCGTGTGGGCGACGATTATAGCGATTGGGTGCGTTCTGTAAACCCCTGAATTCTGACTATTTTTGCGCAGGTCCGGCTCAAGCGCGGTGCAGCAGGTTGCGCAGTTTGTTCAGGGCGCGCCAGGTGCGGCTGTTTTGCATGGCGTGGAGTTGGGCTTCGGCCTGTTCGGCGCGTTGCAGGGCGGCGCTGAGCTGTTGGTCTGCGTCGTCGATGGGGTGGCTGAATTTGTGGCCTTTGCAGAGTTGGAAGCCGTCGAGGTTGCACGGGGGGATGTCGAAGGCGGGTTTGAGGGCCAGGTGTTCTTCGGCGAGGTAGTAGGTGTTGATGCCGTCGAACAGGATGGATTGGTAGCCGGCATCAGTGATGAGGGTTTCCCAGGTTTGGTCGCGGGCCCACGGGGTTTCGACGAGGATGATCCAGGGGCGCCAGCGGCTTAAGTCCATGCCGCGCAGCACGGTTTCTTCGTGGCCTTCGACGTCGATTTTCAGGAAGTGGATGGGACGATCCTGGGCGTATTGCTCGCAGATGGAGGCCAGGGTGCGGGATTGGACGGTCTGGTTGCGCACGTCCATGCCGGCGTCGCGGTGTTGTTGGGCGACGCTGGCTTCCACCGTGGACAGGCCTGTGTCGGCGATGGTGTAGAAGGTCAGGCTTTCGGCGTTTTCGCCGGCCACGCATTGCAGGTTGGTGTCGTGGGGGCGTTGTTGGCAGAGGGCGTCGTAGTAGGCCCGCACCGGTTCGATGTTGATGCCGCGCCAGCCGCGGTCGTAAAAGGCTCGGGTGACCGAATCATCGGTCGGATGGTTGGCGCCGACGTCGAGGTAAAAGCCGTTTTCTACCGATTGAAGGGCGCGCCACAGGCGTATGTCTTCGAAGTTTTGTGCGTAGGAAATGAACGTCACGGCCAGTCCTTGAGTGTGTCGGCATTGTGTCAATCACGATACGTGGGGCTGTTGTATAGCACGGGCGCGGTGGACGCAATTACTGGCGCGGGGCAGCACTGAATTCGGCGGTTATGTCGTTTTGCTTAGACGCTTATGCACAACGGACAGGATGAGACGCAGGTTACTTCGCGATTTTGTGACCGCGGTCGCGTTTCGTCGCAAATGCCTGTTTTCATGGTTTTTTATCCATGTGAACAAAAAATGACCAATGCTCATTCGGTCAGGAAATCACGGTTTTCTTGAATTCGAGTTTATTTCATCAACAGAGTTATCCACAGGCTGTTTCGTCTCAGTAACGCTCTGCCAGCAACAGCAGATTGCGTGGCGTCAGTGGCGTTTCGCAGAAGGTGCCGAGGCGAACTTCGTAGCCCTTTTGCGTGAGGAAAAGCGCCCGATCCAGTACCAGCCAAAGCTCCAGCGGTCGCCGGAAAAGGCCTCGCAACAACTCCAGGTTGCGCACTTCGGCCAAGCGTTGATGGCCCGCTGCTTCCAAGGCAACCCAATCAGGCGTGCCGACTGTGGATAAGTCTTTCAGGGCCGCCAGATCGATGCAGTACTGGGCGAAGGATTTTTCCAACCAAACGGTAGGCAATGATGGCGTGGGCAAGTAGTCGTCGCACCCTCTGATTTGCCGTTGCAGCAAATCGAAGCCCAGGCGCCAGGCCATGGAGTGGTCCCGTTGTCTTCTGACGCGGGCGCCAGCAGTGACGGTTTCGGTCTGCGGCAGGCTGAGATCGTCGAGCGACAGCTGTAGGGCAGATCCCTTGGCGGCGTCGGACAGTGCCTGATAACGCTCGCTGCTGATGCGGTTGTAACAGCACGGCGCGATAGCCAGTTGTGCACAACCAACGGCGCTGGCGAGCTGCATCAAGCGTACATGCAGGTCGCCGCAGGCGTGCAAAGCTACGGGGGTGTGTTCGGGATGAAGTGCCTGGGTTGCGTCCGCCGCCAGCACGTCTTGTTGCAGGTGCGTGGCGGGCAGGTGATGGCGCAGGCTCAGTTGTTGGCCGCTGGCGACCAGTGCGGGGTCGTATTCCAGGCAGGTCAGTTGCTGCTCACCGTGCAGCAGGCGTCGACCGAGGTGGCCTTTGCCGGCGCACCAATCGAGCCAGTGAGTCGGCTGGGTGGTGAAGTGCAAGCGGCTGGCGAAGGCTTCGATCTGCTGCCATTTGCGTCCGGGCACGTCGACGTTGAGGCGATGGTTTGGTGCCTGGAGTGTGCTGGCCGGCAATTCTGCGATAACGCTCAATGCACGGGAGATAGCGACCAATTCCGGGAATGGCGCTGGCGCGTCTTCCATCAACCACGGCTGATGATGGTCGTTTTCCGCAGCTTCCAGCGAACGCTGGCGTAGCCATCGGGCCAATTCCGGGTGGGACGTTTCCCAAGGCAATTGCAGGTGGGTGAACGGACGCGGTTTCCACAGTGCCTGGTGCGCTGTGAGAAAAACGTCCAGCGCCGTGAAGCGGGCGAGCAGTGCCTCGCCCGTCAGAATGTCGCTGTCAGCGACCTTGGCAGGCATCGACGCGCAACCAGCGTTCCAGTTGCTTGAAACCTTGCACCAGGACGAAGGACATCAATAGGTAGAACATGCCGGCCGCGAAGAAGATCTCCACCGGCATATAGGTCCGGGCAATGATGGTGCGGGCCATGCCGGTGAGTTCCAGCAAGGTCACGGTACTCGCCAGGGCACTGGCCTTGAGCATCAGGATCACTTCGTTGCTGTAGGCCGGCAGGCCGATGCGTGCGGCGCGGGGCAGCATGATGTAGAGCAGCGCCTTGGGCCGCGACATGCCCAGGGCCCGTGCGGCTTCGATCTCGCCCTTTGGGATGGCCTGGATCGCGCCGCGCAGAATCTCGGCGATGTAGGCGGCGGTGTGCAGGGTCATGGTGGCCGTGGCGCACCAGAACGGATCCCGCAGGTACGGCCACATCGCGCTGCTGCGCACGGCATCGAATTGCGCCAGGCCGTAGTAGACCAAGAACAGTTGGACCAACAGCGGCGTGCCACGGAAAAAGAAGATGTAGGCATAGGGCAATGCCCGCACTTGCCACAGACGTGAAGAACGGGCGATGCCCAGCGGAATCGCCAGCAGCAGCCCGGCGATCACGGCGATGGCCACCAGCTCCAGGGTCAGTGTCGCGCCCTGGGCCAGCTTCGGCAGCCATTTGATGATGACGTCCCAGTTCATTGGGTGCTCCTGGTAAATCCACGGGCGGCGCGTCGTTCCAGCAGGTGCATGCCGATCATGGCGAACACCGTCAGCCCCAGGTACATGAAGGCTGCGACCATATAGAAGGTGAACGGTTGCTTGGACACGGTCACGCCGATTTGCGCATGGCGCATGATCTCTTCCAGGCCGATCACCGAGACCAGCGCGGTGTCCTTCATCAGGATCATGAACAGGTTGCCCAGGCCGGGCAGGGCAATGCGCCACATCTGCGGCATGATCAACCGGGTGAAGATCCGCCACTTCGACAGGCCCAGGGCGACGCCGGCCTCGCGATGGCCCTTGGGAATCGCCAGGATCGCGCCGCGAAACACTTCCGTGGCGTAGGCGCCAAAGCACAGGCCCAGGGCAATGACCCCGGCGGCGAAGGCGTTGAGGGCAAGGTCGGGATTGCCGAAGTACTCACCCAAGGCCCGCATCAGGTTAACGGTGCCGAAATAGATCAATAGCACCCAGAGCAATTCCGGGATGCCGCGAACCAGTGTTGAATAAGTGCCGCCCAGCCATTGCAGCGGCTTGTACGGCGAGGTCTTGGCCAAGGCGCCGAGCAGGCCGAGCACCAGTCCCAGGCAGAGGGCCGTGAGCGCCAGTTTGACGGTCATCAGCGCGCCGGCGGCAAGCGCCGGGCCGAATCCGTAGAGATCGATCATCATGGGTAAGAGTTCATATCGCGGCAGGCTTTGCTAAGGGCCGGTGCTGCCAGGGAACAGCGCCGGCCAGGCACGTCAGTATCAATAGATGCTGAACGGGAAGTACTTGTCGTTGATCTTTTTATAGGTGCCGTCGGCAATGATTTCCTTGAGGGCGGCGTTCAGCTTGTTGCGCAGTTCGTCGTTACCCTTGCGCACCGCCATGGCGATCTTGTCGCCTTCCACCACCGGGTCGCCCTTGAATTCGTAAGCACGGCCAGCGTCGGTTTTCAGCCAGTCGTAGTTCACGTATTTGTCCGCCAGGATCGCGTCGACGCGACCGGAGGTCAGGTCCAGGTAGGCGTTTTCCTGGGTGTCGTAGAGCTTGGCGGTGATATCGCTGCCCAGTTCGTCTTCCAGCCAGGTGCCGGCGAGGGTAGAGCGCTGTGCCCCGATGACCTTGCCCTTGAGAGACTCTTTATCGACTTTGAAATCGACGTTTTTCGGTGCGATGAATTGCAATTTGTTGGAGTAGTACGGGTCGGTGAAGTCCACGGCTTGCTTGCGCTCGTCATTGACCGACAGTGAAGAAATCAGGAAGTCGAACTTCTGGGCCAACAGGGCGGGAATGATGCCGTCCCAGTCTGAAGTGACCACTTCGCACTCGACTTTCATCTTGGCGCACAGGGCGTCGCCGATGTCTTTATCGAATCCTACGACCTGGCCGCTGGCGTCCTTGTTGTTGAACGGCGGATAGGCCGCTTCGATGCCCATCTTCAGCTTTTCCGCCGCCATGGCATTGGCCGAAAAGACCAGGCCGGCAACTGCGGCCAGGAGGAATTTCTTGTAGGTCTGCATCTGTACTGCTCCGTTAGCGGTTGCTGGACATGAATTGTTTGCAGCGCGCCGAAAGCGGGTTCTCGAAGACCTGCTGTGGCGATCCTTGCTCCTCGACCAGGCCTTGATGAAGAAACACGACTTCGCTGGAAACCTGACGGGCGAAGCCCATTTCATGGGTGACCAGCAGCATGGTGCGACCTTCTTCGGCCAGGGCGCGGATCACACTAAGTACTTCCTGAACCATTTCCGGGTCAAGGGCGGAGGTGGGTTCGTCGAACAGAATCACCTTGGGCTGCATCGCCAGTGTGCGGGCGATGGCGGCGCGTTGTTGCTGGCCGCCAGACAGTTCGGCCGGGTAGGCGTGGCGCTTGTCGGCGATACCGACCTTGGCCAGCAGGGCTTCGGCCACTTCGACGGCTTCGGCCTTGCTTTGGCCAAGCACCCGGCGCGGCGCTTCGATGATGTTATCGAGCACGCTCATGTGCGGCCAAAGGTTGAAGTTCTGGAAGACAAAACCGATCTCGCTGCGCAGGCGGTTGATCTGTTTGCCGTCGGCGGCCACCAGTTCACCGTTCTTTGCGGCCTTGAGCCTGAGCTCTTCGCCGGCCACCAGGATCTGGCCCTGGTTGGGGTTTTCCAGCAGGTTGATGCAGCGCAGGAATGTGGATTTGCCGGACCCGGAGGATCCGAGGATCGAGATCACATCGCCGTCGCGGGCGGTCAGCGAGACGCCTTTGAGCACCTCCAGCTGTCCGTAGCGTTTGTGCAGGTTGCGGATTTCAAGCGCGGGCGTGGCCTGGGCCATGTGCGGTCCTCATGGTATGTGCTCCCTTGCTGTTGGCTGCCTTCCTTGGCGAGGCGGCCAAGCTAGCATGCGTCCGAATGGCCGCCAACAGCGCTACGGGCGGTAAACCGGTGATGTGCGGCAGGTTGTCGCATCGGCACAGCAGTCTGTCGCGCCATCAACAACCGAACGGCCGTTTGAACCTGGTTTACCGGTAAAAAGTCCGGGGAGTCGCGTAAAAAAAGGCGCGATGGTGCCAGCTTTGGGCGGGGGTTGGAAGGGTTAACCGGATGAGCGTTGCGGCAATCAAAAGTCTGTTGGGTTATTCGGGAGCGTCCTCGAGATCCCACAGTATTTTGAGAACCTCTTTGAAGCTGGCTCGTGCAGTTTCGAAATCCGCCTGCACTTCAGGGCTGTGAAGCCAATGTTCCGCTGCTTCCTGATCGATATCGTCAGCCCATCTTCGGTAAGCGATCAGCGTATTTTCGGCTAGTCTTTGGGCTGCCATGGCTTCGCTTTCGGCATTTTCGCTATCCAGAAGCTCGGGCTGTTCATTCGTCATCGCAAGGAGTAATCCGAGCATCGTGACCATCATGTCGATGCGTCCCGTCTCTTCTTCGGAGTTTTGCATCTCATAAAACAGCGACAAGAAGTCTCTGGGAGGTTCTGCGAATTCGTCTTGCAAGGCATCCAGGAAGTACGGATCGTCGTACTCGGGAAGATCAAACGTGACGGCAGCAGGCTTTGTACGACTGACGCGCAGTTGCTTGGCTTTTGCTTTTGCACGCTTGGCGCGTTTTTGTTGCTTGTTCGCGGAGGCCATGGGTGTGGTTCCGTTATTCGTTGAAAAAAGTAGCCATGAAACCTGTGGGAGCGAGCTTGCTCGCGATAGCGGTAGAGAAGCCAACGCAGATGTGAAGTTGATGGCCTCATCGTGAGCAAGCTCACTCCCACAGGGGCTCGATGGAGCTTTTTTTAACTTCAAGCCACTGAAGTTACAACCCCGGCGTCGTCACAGTGGTCCAATCCTCGATGCGCAGTCCGGGGGTTGGCATCAAGGGTGAATTCGAGATGGAAGCATAGGATTAGTGAGAGATAGGTCCATAGATATACCGATCTCGTCCTATTCCTTAATTCCAATCGATCTAAACCTCAGTGCGCAACTGCGCTCTAAAAAGAACTCATGTGAGTTGTTTCCAGAACCTGGAGTCCTCGCCATGAAGCTCATTCATTACTTTGTATTGCCCTTCGTTGCCATCAGCGTCCTGCTGTTTCCCGTTGTGCTCAACGCCACCAACCTCGCGCCCATCGACAACACAGGTGTTCAGGTCCAGCCACTGCAGCAGAACGGCATCACCTACCTGTCCGGCGGTATCGGCGAGGACGAAGCACGGGCCATTGGACAGGCCCAGGGTTACAACTTGCACATGACATTCTCGGTTGGTCCGGAAAACAAATACATCCCGGATGTGGAGGTCGTCATCCAGAAGGCGTCGGGGCAAACACTGCTGACGCTGACTGAGGCCGGGCCGCTGGTTTATGTGCAACTGCCGCCGGGCAAGTACAGCGTGGTGGCGACGCGCAATGGTGAGGCGCGGCGCGACACTGCTGAGGTAGGCAGTGGGGCCGCGCGCAACCTGGTGTTCCATTGGAACAGTGACGAATAGCCGAGCGGCTTATTCGCTGGCGGGTTCTTCCAGGGTCTGGCGGTAGCGGTCCAGCGCCTCGCTGAAGTCCTTGATGAACTCCGGTGTACTGAGCCAGCGCTGGGCGGTCTCGCGGTCCATTTCATCGACCCACATGCGGTAGTCCACCAGCATGTCGGCGGCCAGGTTGGTCGCCGCCATGCTTTCGTTTTCGGCGTTTTTCAGGTCGAGCAGGCCTGGGCGCTCATTGATCATCACGCTCAGGGATGCGAGCAGCGTATCGAGCATTTCACTGCGGCTGATGGCCTCGGCTTCGCGCAGTTTGGCGAACAGTTCCAGCACGTAGACCGGCGGCTGGGCGGTGGCGTGGGCCGGGTCGCCATACATCGGGATCGATTTGCGCCCGGTCATGCGGATCTGCTTGGCTTTGTCTTTGGCGCGCTTGGCGCGTTTTTGCTGTTTGTTCAGTGAGGCCATTGGGCTTCGGTTTCCAATTCGTTAGGGGACGGTGCCCGGCTCAGTCGACTTTCGACACGGTAAAGCGGAATTCGCTGCCCGGCCTGGTTGGCTTTCGGCGTGCAGTTTACCGCCATGAGCCTGGACAATCCCCTTGAAAATGTACAGCCCCAGCCCGGTGCCGTTCGGGTTGCGGTCGGCTTTCATTTCTTCAAGTCGCTGCGCCTGATCGCGCCTCCTCAAGTCGCGCCCGTTCGCGATCCAGCTCGTTGCGCAGCTCTTCCTCCGTGGGCAGCAGCAATTGGTATTGGCTGGCGAACAACTGTTCATTGCCCTGCAACACGGAATAACGCACCACCGAATCGTCTTTGCGCGCGCAGAGAATGATGCCGACGGTAGGTTTGTCATCGGGGCCGCGTTTCAGCTCGTCGTAGAGGCGCACATACATATCCATTTGCCCGATGTCCTGGTGGCTCAGTTCGCCGCGCTTGAGGTCGACGATCACAAAGCACTTGAGCAGGTAGTTGTAGAAGACCAGGTCGAGGTAGAAGTCTTTGCTGTCGGTGCTGATGCGTTGCTGACGGGCAACGAAGGCGAAGCCCTTGCCCAGTTCGAGAAGGAAACCCTGTAGCTGGTCGATCAAGGCCTGCTCCAGGTCCGTTTCCAGTAGCGAGCCGGCGTTGGGCAGGCCGAGGAATTCCAGAACCACCGGATCCCTGACGATGTCCCGGGGGCCGAGGTTCATCTCCTTGATACGGGTGATGGCTTCCTGCTCCACCGCCGGCCTGTCGCGGCTGGCCAGCAGGCGTTCGTAATAGAAACTGCCGATCTGGCGTTCCAGGGCGCGGGTGGACCAGTTTTGGATGGCCACTTCGTTCATGTACCAATGACGGGCGGTGTCGTGTTCTACTCGCAAAAGCGTGCGGTAATGCGTCCAGCTCAATTCGGTACGCACTGCGTTCCAAATTGGGAATTTCTGATAAAAGTCTCGCATGTGCCGTAGGTTGCGTTCATCAAATCCCTTCCCGAACCGTGCCGTCAGCACTTTCGCCAGCGACGGCAGCAGCCGTGCCCCATAGGCCGCCCGTTCGGCGCCGCCCTGTTCGAACTCGATGATATGCCGGCCGATCTGCCAGCAGGTTTGTACCTGGAGCGTATCGACGGCACGCAGGACCTTCTGCCGTGCCTGGCGAATCAGCTCGCCGAGTTCGTTGATCAAGGGGGCGAGCTGTGGGTCGTCTTGAGGCAGCAGTGGCGTCATCGCAGTATCCAGCCATTGAGAGGGGGCAGACCGCAAGGATGCTTCAGGCGACGTTTCGATGATGCCGGACGGGGCTGATTGCTCGGGAGGAAAAATGGCTGATTGACGCAGGACGGGTATGACGCCGCCCCATGTTGGTTGACCTTGGCCTGTAGGAACTACTCCCGCTGCCTGTCAGTCACGGCGAAGCCCTTCGCCACAAAGCGCTTGGCGGGTGACAGTCAGACCTTACCTTGCGCCAGTGCCTGGGATGCAGCCACATAATCGGCCTGGAATTGCTTGCTTTCCACCCAATCCAGCGCGGTCTGCTCATCCACACCGGTGGTCAAGCGGCGGTATTCGATCAATGCGGTAAAGATGAAGTCGGTCGCTTCTTCCTCACCTTCCTGCTCTAGCACCAGCTCCAGCAGTGGATGCCCCAGGAAGGCGATGCACATGGCCTGCTGGCTGATCTTTTCGGCTGCGCCCATGAGTCGGAACATGTCCGATAGGTCCACGGTTTCCAGGTCGATGCGCTCGTCGTTCGGGTCGAGGAAATCGTTCGGCGCAGCAGCACGCTTAGTACGGTTCTGCTTGGCTTTCGCCTTGGCGCGCTGGCTGCGCTTCTGCTGTTTGTTCGCCGATGACATGGTCGGATTCCTGATGGATAAGGCCATCTATCCTACAGCTTCAAAGCGCACGCTTCGAATCTCAATCCACTATGAAGAGCGTAGCCCCCGATGAAGTGGAGGAGCGATGGGGCTCGGCCTGGTCGGCGACCTGGTAGCTCATGCCGGGCTTGAGCAAGAATTGCCGGCCATCTTCGAGTTCAGTATTGAGCTCGCCCTTGAGGCAAAACAGGATGTGGCCCTTGGTGCACCAATGGTCGGCCAGGTACCCCGGCGTATATTCCACCATCCGCACGCGAATGTTCCCGAACTGCTGGGTGCGCCAATACGCGGTTCCAGTGACACCTTTGTGTTCGGTGGGCTCGATGGTTGACCAATCGGTGGTGCCAAAGGGGATGCCGGTGATGTCCATGTCGACTCGTTTGCTGGAGGGGAGCGGACGAATGTAGCTGAGTCGACAAGATGGAGGAAGAAAATCCCGGGCAATAAAAAACCCCGATCAATTTCTTGATCGGGGTTTTCGGTATTTGGTGCCCAGAGACGGAATCGAACCGCCGACACGGGGATTTTCAATCCCCTGCTCTACCGACTGAGCTATCTGGGCAACGGGGCGCATTAAACGGGTTTTTCAGGGGGGCGTCAAGCACGTTTTCAAAAAATATTTAATTATTACCGTCGCTTACGATCCGCCCCCACGCGGAACAGCTTATTCGGACGGCGGTACGTAGCCTTCGGCCTTGGCGTAATCCTCGCCGGAAAAGTACTTGTCCATCTCGCCCTGAAGGTATTTGCGATCTTCAGCGTTCATCATGTTCAGGCGTTTTTCATTGATCAGCAGGGTCTGGTGTTTCTGCCAGTCGGCCCAGGCCTTGGCCGAGACGTGATCGTAGATGTCCTGGCCCTTGGCACCCGGGAACGGTGCACGTTCCAGGCCTTCCAGTTCTTCTTTGTACTTGCGGCACATGATGGTGCGGGTCATTGCAACTCTCCTGCGTTCATTACGGCGGCCGCGCGTTCGAGCAAGGTTTTGACCGGGGCGGCAAGGCCCAGGCGCGGCGGGGTGGCGAGGTTATACCAGAGCCAGTCGGCCTCGGCCACGTGATGGCCGGTTTCCCGGACCCGGACCAGCCAGGGTTCGATCGCCAACTGGAAGTGGCTGAAGGTGTGCACCAGGCTTGGCATTTCTTGTTGGCTGCCCAATTCCAGCGAGTGTTGCAGGGCCAGATGCTGCAGGTCGTCGAGGTCGTCGAGTTCCGGCAGGCTCCACAGACCGCCCCACAGCCCCGTGGAAGGGCGACGGTAAAGCAGGATCGCGCCCTCGTGGTTCGCCAGCATCGGCATCAAGGTGCGCTTCTTGGGCACTTCCTTGCGAGGCTTGGGAATCGGGTAGCGGGTTTCCAGGCCCAGCATGTGGGCCTCGCAGCCTTGCTTCAGCGGGCAGAGCAGGCAACTGGGCTTGCTGCGGGTACAGAGCGTGGCGCCCAGGTCCATCATCGCTTGGGTGTAGGCGTTGACGCGGTCCTGTGGCGTGAAGCGCTCGGCGGTGGCCCACAGCTGTTTCGCAACCTTGGGTTCGCCTGGGTAGCCTTCCTGGGCGGTGAAGCGCGCCAGTACCCGCTTGACGTTGCCATCGAGGATCGGCGCCCGCAGGCCCATGCTGATGCTGGCGATGGCGCCGGCGGTGGACAGGCCGATCCCCGGCAACTCGGTGAGTTTTTCCACGTCCCGGGGAAATTCGCCGCCGTACTGTTCTACGACGATTTTCGCGGTTTTCTGCAAGTTGCGCGCACGGGTGTAATAGCCCAGCCCGGTCCACAGATGCAGCACTTCGTCTTCCGGCGCGGCGGCCAGGGCTTGAACGGTGGGCAGCGAGGCCATGAACCGGTCGAAGTAGTTGAGCACGGTACTGACCTGGGTCTGCTGCAACATGATTTCCGAGACCCACACCCGATAGGGCGAGATGGCTTGTTGCCAGGGCAAATCGTGGCGCCCGTGGCGGTCGAACCAGTCCAGTACGGCGGTGGAAAACTGTTCGGCTCTCATCGCTTGAACAGCCCCTTGAGCGCATCTTTGAGTTCGGGGCTGACCTTGTCGCCCAGTTTCTCATCGATCTTGTCGCCGAGACGGTCGCCGGCCAGTTTCGCCGCGACCTTGCCCAGCCCATCGTTGTCCAGGCGGCAGGCCTTGGCGCCCAGTTCGAGCGGGCCGCGGCAGCGCAATGGCCATTCGATGTCGACGTAGCGCTCGTTGACCTGGCAGGCCGGGTCTGGCATATCGCTCTTGTCGCCTTCGACGATGATGCCGACGCGATAGTCCATGCCCAACACTCGCAGGTCGATGTCGCCGTTGCCGTTGGCGATCATGCCGGGGATGCGGACTTTCAGGTCCGGGTTGTTGGCGACGCCATTGTTGAAGGTCAGATTGCCGTTGAGTTGCTGGAACGGCGTGTCCTTGCCCCGGGGTTCGCCGCTGAGGGTCTTGCGATTGAGGGTGGCGATGCCTTTGCACAATTGCTGTTCGAGGTTGGCATTGAGCAGCACGCCATCGTTGATGACGAACCCGGCGGTGCCGTTGAGGCTGTCGATCAGGGCTTTCTGGCTATTGCCGCTGGCGGTGATCGCGCTGTTGACGGTGACCAGGCCTGTGACCGGCGGATTCTTGCCTTGGCTTTCGATGATCTTCTCGGCAGGGACCCGATTGATGCGCGTTTGCAGGCTCAACTGTGGCGTGGGCTGGCGCACGTCCAGGGTGCCCTTGGTTTCGAAGTTGCCGCTGTACAGGTCGCCTCGCAGGTTCTCCAGGGTCAGCAGGCCGCCTCGGCCGGTGGCCTTGAGCGCAGCGTTCTGGATTGGCAGTTTATCGAGGGTCAGTTGCCCGAAGGTCAGGTCAGCATCGAGGTCCAGCTTGCTCAGGCGTTCCACTGGAAACAGTCGATCGTTACTCCAGGCACCCTGGGTCGGGGTGCTTGGCAGCGGTGTACTGCCGGCACCGGCCATGGCGCTGGCTTCGGTGTTGCTGACTTCGGCCTCACGGGCCGCCTTGGAACTGTCGGCTTCGGCGGACTTTGGCGCCAGGTAGCGGTCGACGTTGAACGTGTCGGCCTTGAGCTGCGCGCGCAGGGATTGCTTGGCGAAGTCTTCCACGGCGATGCGACCGCTGAAGTTGCTGTCGTCCACTTTCAGGTTGATGTCGTTGAACTCGACACTCGTTGGCGTACCGGCAATGCGGCTGGACAGCTCGACCTTGCTCAGGCTGCCTTCGGCCATGGCGGGGAGTTTCTGGCCGACGCTGTCGACGAACTTCGCCAAGTCGAACTGGGCGATGGACACGCCGCCATTCAATTGCGGGGTCTTGTCGAGGTCGTTGACCTTCAGTTCACCCAGGGCTCGCAGTTGATTGAGCGACAGTTTGATGCCGGTCCATTCGGCGACGTTTGCGGCTTTGTCCAGGAACAATTGGCCTTGGGCGGCGAAGTTCAGGGTCTTGCCCTGCAAGGGGTCGCCAGTGGCTTCGCCGGACAGTTTCAGGTCTTCGAACTTGTAGCGCTTCAAGGCACGTTCGAAGCGCAGTTCACCCGTCACTTCGGTGCGTACGCGTACGGCTGGCTGGTTACTGGACAGGAATGCGGTCAGGGTGACCGGAATGTTGGTGGAGTCGTGGACCGGGCCGGTGCTCAGTTGGATGCTCTCGGCCGTGAACAGCTTGCCGGTCTGCTCGTCGGTGTATTCGACCCGGGCGTTGTTCACGGTCAGACTGTCGATATCCAGTCGGGTCGGCTGGGCAGGTTTTTCTGCCGGGGTGCTGACGGGCGGGGTCGGTTGTTCGGCCGGCACGGTGGCCGGCGCGTTCGCCGTCGACGCAGAGGCCGGCACCTTGCCGATGTCTTCCCAGTTGCCGTGCCCGTTCTTGTCACGATTGAGCCGCAGGTTCAGGCCTTCGACCCGCACATCGCTCATTTGTACTTCCCGGCGCAGCAGCGGTATCACCCGGACCGAAAGGCCGAGCATCTGCAGGTCAGCGAAAGGCTGGGTCGGACTGGCCAAGGTAGCGACGCTGGCGTCGTGCAACTCAAGGCCCAGCCACGGAAACAGGCTCCAGCCGATGTCGCCATTGAGGGTCAGCTCGATGTGGGCCTTGTCGCGGGCTATCTGGCGGATCTCTTCTTTGTAGTCGTTGGGATCGAACAGGTGGGTCAGGGCAAAGCCCAGGGCCACAATGATCAGCAACAGCCCGAGAAGTACCAGACCCAGGATTTTGCCGAACGCTTTCATGGGCGAATCCTTGTAGGTTGAGTTCAAAATTTAGCCGGGAGTATAACGCTGTGGGTTGGTGGTGGTGCGTTGGGACCGCAAATCCACTGTGGGAGCGAGCTTGCTCGCGATAACGGTGTGACAGTCCATGAAGGTGTCGAGTGTGCGACCGCCATCGCGAGCAAGCTCGCTCCCACAGTGGTTTCTAATCCTGGACCAGCATCAGTCCCAGCTTGGCCGCCAGCGCCTGGGCTTGCAGATGCCCGGTCGGGGCCAACAAGTGCAGCTCGGCATCGTTTAGCGCGGCCATTCGTCGGGCTTCGCTCACCAGCCGTTCAGCCACGCCACGGCGACGGGTAACGTTTCGTACGCACAGGTGGGACAAGCGCCAGGCGTTCTGGTGCCGTTGCAGGCGTGCTGCACCGAGCAGTCGGTCATTGAAGCGTGCCGCGATCAGCGAGCCTTCCTCGAGACATTGCTCGATCAGTTGCGTGGCATCGCTAAACGGTTCGAACAGCCAGGCCGGGGCATCCCGGTAGATTTTCTGCAGGTCCTGCTGGTCTTGGCAGGTGGCTTCGTTCAGGTGCTCGACGACGATGGGCATACAGATTCCTGAAAAATAAACGGTTCACGCCCTATAGAAAGTCAGCAATGGCGCGATAAGACAGATGAAACGAAAAAGGTGATATCACTTTGACTTTTCTGTAACGATCAAATGGTAACCTTTGCCCGTTCGCCCGTCTTTCTGCGGCGTAATGTCGCACTAATATGGAGCTTTACCAGAAAATACAGTCATGCCTGCGTGCAATGAAGGCTGACGGTGATGCGTGACTGGCGAACCATTCTAATAACTGGGGGATACACAAATGAGCACGAGCATCACGGCCGGCGGCGTCGCCGACCAGCCTGCGTTCCTCTCCAAGGAGCGCATCATCGCCAAGCCCGGTTTCAACCGGTGGCTGGTTCCACCGGCCGCACTGGCTATTCACCTCTGCATCGGCATGGCCTACGGCTTCTCGGTGTTCTGGCTGCCACTGTCCAAAGCCTTGGGTATCACCAAGCCTGTGGCCTGTGCACCGGATATGAGCTTCATCTCGCAAGTCTTTTCGTCCCAATGCGACTGGCCGATCTCGATGCTCGGTTGGATCTACACCCTGTTCTTCATCTTCCTGGGTTGCTCGGCAGCCATCTGGGGCGGCTGGCTGGAACACGCCGGGCCACGCAAGGCCGGTGTTGTATCGGCGTTGTGCTGGTGCGGTGGCCTGGTGATTTCCGCGCTGGGTATCTATACCCACCAGATCTGGCTGATGTGGCTCGGTTCTGGCGTGATCGGCGGTATCGGCCTGGGGCTGGGCTATATCTCCCCGGTGTCGACCCTGATCAAGTGGTTCCCGGACAAACGCGGCATGGCCACCGGCATGGCGATCATGGGGTTCGGCGGTGGTGCGATGGTCGGTGCTCCACTGGCTGCGGCGCTGATGAGCCATTTCGCTTCGCCAGCCGGCGTGGGCGTATGGCAGAGCTTCCTGGTCATGGCCGCGATCTACTTCGTGTTCATGATCGGTGGCGCTCTGTCGTATCGCGTTCCGCCAACCGGCTGGAAGCCTGAAGGCTGGACCCCGGCACCGAAGAAAGCCGCGAACGCGATGATCACCCATCGCCACGTTCACGTGAACGTGGCCTGGAAAACCCCGCAGTTCCGTCTGGTATGGCTGGTGCTGTGCCTGAACGTATCCGCCGGTATCGGCATCCTGGGCATGGCTTCGCCACTGTTGCAGGAAGTGTTCGGCGGCAAGTTGCTCGGCAATGACCTGCCTTTCGGTCAGCTGGATGCCGCGCAACTGGGCCAGATCGCAGCCATCGCGGCTGGTTTCACCGGTCTGCTGAGCCTGTTCAACATCGGCGGCCGGTTCTTCTGGGCATCCTTCTCGGATTACCTGGGTCGCAAAAACACCTATTTCGTGTTCTTCGCCCTGGGCTTTGCCCTGTACGCACTGATCCCGAACCTGGGTCACCTGGGCAGCGTCGCGCTGTTCGTGGCGGCGTTCTGCATCATCCTGTCGATGTACGGCGGCGGTTTCGCCACCGTGCCGGCCTACCTGGCGGACCTGTTCGGTACGCAAATGGTCGGCGCGATCCACGGTCGCCTGTTGACCGCATGGGCGGCGGCAGGCGTGCTGGGTCCGGTACTGGTGAACTACCTGCGTGAATATCAGCTGAGCATCGGCGTTGAACGTGCCGCGGCCTATGACATCACCTTGTATATCCTCGCCGGCCTGCTGGTGCTGGGCTTCCTGTGCAATCTGCTGGTCCGCCCGGTCGCCGACAAGTACTTCATGACCGACGCCGAACTGGCCGCCGAACAGGCGCTGGGCCATGACAAGGGCGCCGACAGCACCACTTCGCTGGAGTGGAAAGCCGCGCCGGGCACCAAGCCCCTGGCGATCGCCGCCTGGCTGGTGGTGGGCATTCCGTTGGCGTGGGGTGTGTGGGTGACCCTGCAGAAGACGGCGGTGTTGTTCCATTAAGACCGTTGCCCTGACCATCCGGTAGGGCAACCTTTGTGGGAGCGAGCTTGCTCGCGATGAGGGTGTGTCAGTCGACATCATGGTCGGCTGGCCCACCGCTATCGCGAGCGAGCTCGCTCCCACAGTCGTTTTGGGTGATGGCAAAGACTTGTATGGACATGTCTATCACCGACAGCCCGGGATTCAGCCCGTCAGTGATGTCACCTCTTGTGTTTCTGTTTGCCGCTCGCGCCCCTATAATGGCTGCCTTTTTCGCCCAATGATTTTGCGGAGCTGGTGATGGCCGAACGTAAGGCGTCTGTCGAGCGCGACACTCTGGAAACCCAGATCAAAGCCTCGATCAACCTGGATGGCACCGGAAAGGCCCGGTTTGATATCGGCGTGCCTTTTCTTGAGCACATGCTGGACCAGATCGCCCGTCACGGGCTGATCGACCTGGACATCGTCAGCAAGGGCGACCTGCATATCGACGACCACCACACGGTGGAAGACGTCGGTATCACCTTGGGCCAGGCCTTTACCAAAGCCATCGGCGACAAGAAGGGCATCCGTCGCTACGGCCATGCCTACGTGCCGCTCGATGAGGCGCTGTCGCGTGTGGTCATCGACTTCTCCGGCCGTCCGGGCCTGCAGATGCATGTGCCGTATACCCGTGCCACCGTCGGCGGCTTCGACGTTGACCTGTTCCAGGAATTCTTCCAGGGCTTCGTCAACCACGCCAACGTGACCTTGCACATCGACAACCTGCGCGGGCACAACACCCACCACCAGATCGAAACCGTGTTCAAGGCTTTCGGCCGTGCCCTGCGCATGGCTGTCGAGCTCGATGACCGCATGGCCGGCCAGATGCCTTCCACCAAGGGCGTCCTGTAATGCAGACGGTCGCGGTAATCGACTACGGCATGGGCAACCTGCACTCGGTGGCCAAGGCCCTCGAGCACGTGGGCGCTGGCAAGGTGCTGATCACCAGCGATGCCGACGTGATTCGCGAAGCTGACCGGGTGGTGTTCCCCGGCGTCGGTGCGATTCGCGATTGCATGGCCGAGATCCGTCGCCTGGGCTTCGACAAGCTGGTGCACGAAGTCAGCCAGGACCGTCCGTTCCTTGGCATCTGCGTGGGCATGCAAGCCTTGCTCGAGCGCAGCGAAGAGAACGACGGCGTCGATTGCATCTCCATGTTTCCAGGCCAGGTGAAGTTTTTCGGCAAGGGCCTGCATGAAGACGGCGAGCACCTGAAAGTCCCGCACATGGGCTGGAACGAAGTGAAGCAGACGGTGGATCACCCGCTGTGGCACAACATCCCGGACCTGGCGCGCTTCTACTTCGTGCACAGCTACTACATCGCCGCCGGCAATGCGCGGCAGGTGGTGGGTGGCGGTCACTATGGCGTCGATTTCGCCGCCGCCCTGGCCGATGGTTCGCGCTTCGCCGTGCAGTTCCACCCGGAGAAGAGCCATACCCATGGCCTGCAGCTGTTGCAGAACTTCGCCGCGTGGGACGGGCGCTGGTAATGGCCCGCAAGAAGCCGCCGATCCTCACCCTCACGCCCGAGCAGGAGAGTGAAGCGAACCGCAAGATCCAGCGGTTCATGGAGGACCGTTTCGAGCTGGACCTGGGTTTGTTCGAAGCGGCGGAAATTCTTGATCTGTTTACCCGCGAAATTGCTCCGCACTATTACAACAGGGCGATTTTCGATGTGCAGACGCACCTTAAAGAAAGGTTCGAAAGCATTGAAAGCGACTTGTGGGCGCTCGAGAAAAACTGATTTTCGAGCCAAGCTGAATATTCGTATTTGAAGGTTTGCCAGATGCTGATTATCCCCGCTATCGATCTCAAGGACGGCGCTTGCGTACGTCTGCGTCAGGGCCGCATGGAAGACTCCACGGTGTTTTCCGATGACCCGGTGAGCATGGCCGCCAAGTGGGTGGAGGGCGGCTGCCGTCGCCTGCATCTGGTCGATCTGAACGGCGCCTTCGAAGGGCAACCGGTCAATGGCGAAGTGGTCACGGCCATTGCCAAGCGCTACCCGAACCTGCCGATCCAGATCGGCGGCGGCATTCGCTCGCTGGAAACCATCGAACATTACGTCAAGGCCGGCGTGAGTTACGTGATCATCGGCACCAAGGCCGTGAAAGAGCCCGAGTTCGTTGCTGAAGCGTGCCGCGCCTTCCCGGGCAAGGTCATCGTTGGCCTGGACGCAAAAGACGGTTTCGTCGCCACCGACGGTTGGGCTGAAGTCAGTACCGTACAGGTGATCGACCTGGCCAAGCGTTTCGAAGCCGACGGCGTGTCTGCCATCGTCTACACCGACATCGCCAAAGACGGCATGATGCAGGGCTGCAATGTCCCGTTCACCGCCGCCCTGGCTGCCGCGACGAAGATCCCGGTCATTGCTTCCGGTGGCATCCACAACCTGGGTGACATCAAGGCACTGCTCGACGCCAAGGCGCCGGGCATCATCGGTGCGATCACCGGTCGCGCGATCTACGAAGGCACCCTGGATGTCGCCGAGGCCCAGGCCTTCTGCGATACCTATAAAGGCTGAGGACTCACCATGGCGCTGGCCAAACGCATCATCCCTTGCCTGGACGTGGACAACGGCCGGGTGGTCAAGGGTGTCAAGTTCGAGAACATCCGTGATGCCGGCGACCCGGTGGAAATCGCCCGTCGCTACGACGAACAGGGTGCGGACGAGATTACTTTCCTCGACATCACGGCCAGCGTCGATGGCCGCGATACCACGCTCCATACCGTCGAGCGCATGGCCAGCCAGGTGTTCATCCCGCTGACCGTGGGCGGTGGCGTGCGCACCGTGCAGGACATCCGCAACCTGCTCAATGCCGGTGCCGACAAGGTGTCGATCAACACCGCGGCGGTGTTCAACCCGGAGTTCGTCGGTGAGGCGGCCCAGCACTTCGGTTCGCAGTGCATCGTCGTGGCCATCGATGCGAAGAAGGTCTCCGGCCCGGGCGAAACCCCGCGCTGGGAAATCTTCACCCACGGTGGGCGCAAGCCTACGGGCCTGGACGCCGTCGAGTGGGCGAAGAAGATGGAAGGCCTGGGTGCCGGGGAAATCCTGCTGACCAGCATGGACCAGGACGGCATGAAGAATGGCTTCGACCTCGGCGTCACTCGCGCCATCAGCGATGCCCTGGGCATTCCGGTGATCGCTTCCGGCGGCGTCGGCAACCTGCAGCACCTGGCCGACGGCATCCTGGAAGGCCATGCCAGCGCGGTGCTGGCGGCGAGCATTTTCCACTTTGGCGAATACACCGTGCCGGAAGCCAAGGCCTACATGGCGCATCGCGGTATCTGCATTCGCTGATCGCTGGACACCATGGCGGGCCCAAGGCACTCTTGGGCACACCATGGATTGCGGTAGCCCGACATGCTCAAACGCCTCGTTCTTGCCTTTGCCGGTGCCACGCTGTTGCTCGCAGGCACCGTCCGCGCCGCTGATACATCGCTGGTGTTGCTGACGGAAAACTTCCCACCGTACAACATGGCCAAGAACGGCAAGAACTTCGCCCAGGACGAGAACATCCATGGCATTGCCGTGGACATCGTCCGCGAAGTCTTCAAGCGTGCCGATATCTCCTACAGCCTGACGCTGCGTTTCCCCTGGGAACGGATCTACAAACTCGCCCTGGAAAACCCTGGCTACGGTGTGTTTGTCATGGCGCGGTTGCCGGAGCGTGAAAAGCTTTTCAAATGGGTTGGCCCCATCGGTCCGGATGATTGGATCATGCTCGCCAAGGCCGACAGCAAGATCGCCCTAGGCTCGCTGGAGCAGGCGCGCCAATACAAGGTCGGAGCCTACAAGGGCGACGCGATTGCCGAGACATTGGCCAAGCAGGGGCTGAACCCGATTGTCGTGTTGCGCGATCAGGACAACGCCCGGAAATTGGTCAACGGTCAGATCGACCTGTGGGCCACTGGCGACCCTGCCGGGCGTTACCTGGCGCGTCAGGAAGGGGTGAACGATCTCAAGACCGTGCTGCGCTTCAACAGTGCCGAGCTGTACCTGGCCTTGAACAAAGACGTGCCTGACGACGTGGTTGCCCGGCTTCAAAAGGCCCTGGATGAACTGCGCAAGGAAGGCACGGTGGATGCGATTATGGCGCGGTATCTCTGAGCGCTGTGCAGGCTGTGCCGCCGCCATCGTCGGATCGCCGCCCGGAGCAAGCTCGCTCCCACAAGGGATCTGCTGTGAATACAAATCTTGTGCCCGATGCAGAACCACTGTGGGAGCGAGCTTGCTCGCGATGAAGGCGACGAGCCGCTACCGATAAACCCCATCCTTCCCATGCCCGCCCATCGCCCGATTGCTGCGCAGGCTGATCATCGACTTGATGTCGATCCATTCGATGCCCTGGGCCTTGAGCTTGGGTAGCTCGCGTTCGAGCACTGCCAGGGTCTGTGGGTAGGGGTGGCCGATCATCACGGCCGAGCCTTGCCGGCGGGCCAGGTCAATGGCGGTCTGGAGCTGGTGGGCGATGGCGGCTTCGGTGCGCTCGTCGTCCAGGAACACGTCCCGCGACACGCTGGCGAGGCCGATCTTCTGCGCCTCGGCGGCGGCGACGGTCTGGGCGCTGGTGCGGCTGTCGACGAAGAACTTGTGTCGCTGCTGCAAGTTCGCCATCAGCCACGCCATGGCCTGGGGCTGGGCAGTCATGCGGCTGCCCATGTGGTTGTTGATCCCGCTGGTATAAGGCACGGCAGCGAACGCGGCGTCGAGGCGCTTGCCCAGTTCTTCGATGGGCAGCTCCGGATGCCAGGCGAACGGCCCGGTGGCCGGGTCCATGGGCATGTGCAGCATGACCAGTTTGCCGGCGCGATGGGCTTCGCGGGCGAATTCGGCGGCGTGGGGCGTGTCTGGCATGATCGCGGTGGTGACCGGGCCGGGGAGGGCCAGTACCCGGCGATCCCGGGGCAGGTTTTGCCCCAGGTCGTCGATGATCAGGCTCAGGTAGGCCTTGTGCGGCGAAGAGGGCGTGGCGGGCGCCGCGTTAACGGCTCCCGCCAGCAGGCACAGCAGGACGAAGGTGAAACGCAGGCCCATCTCAGCGGCCGGACGTGATGTTCAACCCTTTGAGCAGGCTCAGGGCCTGGGCCAACTGGTAGTCGTCATCCTGCGGCATTGGCTTGGCCTTGCCGCCTGAACCGGTCGGTTTGTCGGCGCCGCCGTTGCCATTGCCCAGGTGACCTTGCAGGTCGGCTTCCTTGAAGTATTCGCTGTCCTGCTCGTTGGTGATCTTGGCCTTGCGCACCTCGATGTCCGGGACGATGCCCTGGGCCTGGATCGAGCGACCATTGGGCGTGAAGTACAGCGCGGTGGTGATTTTCAGGGCGCGGTCGTTGTTCAGTGGCAAGACGGTCTGCACCGAGCCCTTGCCGAAACTGGTGGTGCCCATGACCACGCCGCGCTTCTGGTCTTGCAGGGCGCCGGCGACGATTTCCGATGCCGAGGCGCTGCCGCCGTTGATCAGCACCACCAATGGCACGGCTTCGCTCAGGTCGTTGCCGGTGGCCGAGAAGCGCAGCTCGGAATTGGCGATGCGGCCCTTGGTGTAGACGATCAGGCCCTTGGTGATGAAGTGATCCACCACTTCCACCGCCGATTGCAGCACGCCGCCGGGGTTGTTGCGCAGGTCCAGGACCAGGCCGTTGAGCTTCTTGCCGTTGTCCTTGCGCATCTTGGCCAGGGCTTTGGCGACTTCTTCGCCGGTCTTGACCTGGAATTGGGTGATGCGGATGTAACCGTAGCCTGACTCCAGCAGTTGGCTCTTCACACTCTTGACCTGGATGACCGCTCGCGTGAGGGTCACGTCGAACGGCGTGCCACCGTCGCGCACCAGGGTCAGGGTGATCTTCTGGCCGATCTTGCCGCGCATCTTGTCCACGGCTTCGGTCATGCTCTGGCCGCGCGTCGGCTGGCCATTGATCTTGACGATGAAGTCGCCGGCCTGGATGCCGGCCTTGGAAGCAGGGGTGTCGTCGATCGGCGAAACCACTTTGACGAAACCGTCTTCGCTGCCGACCTCGATGCCCAGGCCGCCGAATTCGCCGCTGGTGCTTTCCTGCAGTTCGGCAAAGTCGTCCGGCCCCAGGTAGGCCGAGTGCGGGTCTAGGTTGCTGAGCATGCCTTTGATGGCGTTCTCCAGCAGTACTTTGTCGTCCACCGGTTCGACATAGGCGGCCTTGATCCGGTCCATGACCTCGGCAAAGGTGCGCAGTTCGTCCAGCGGCAGCGGGGCCTTGGTGGTCGCGGCTGTGGCGGCGGGTGCCGACGGGGCCGGTTCGGCGGCGAAAGCCAGGGGCGCACCGATCACCAGGGCGATCGTCAGGGCCAGCGAGGTAAGGCGGGACAAATGCAGCATGTCGAACGAACTCCTTAATAGGATGGGCGCGCTTATCCTTGCGCACGGCACCATTGGGCCGGGTCACTGGGGCGACCCTGCTGACGAATAGCGAAATACAGCGCTGGCGTATCCTGCCCGCCACTGTTGCCGACCGTGGAGATGGACTCACCGGCCTTGACCACATCCCCCGCGGACTTGAGCAGGGTCTGGTTGTGGCCGTACAGGCTCAAATAACCGTTGCCGTGATCCAGGATCACCAGCAGGCCGGCGCCGCGCAACCAGTCGGCGAAGACCACGCGCCCGCCATGCACGGCATGCACCTGGCTGCCAGCGGACGCGCTGATCATCACGCCGTCCCACTTGGTGCGGGTGTCGTCGCCGCGGGTTTCACCGAAGCGCGCAAGCAGTCGACCATTGACCGGCCATGGAAGTTTGCCCCGCGCCGAAGCAAAAGCACCGCCGAAGGTTTCGCCATCACTGGAAACCAGTGCACCGGGGCTTGATTTCACCGGCTTGCGCGGCGCGTCGCCGGCGTCCGCGTCGGCCTGGGCTTCACGCAAACGCTTTTTTTCGGCTTCCTGCTGGGCGATCAGCGCTTTCTGGCGCGCTTCTTCTGCCTCTCGGGCCTGGCGGGCGAGGGTTTCTTCGATGGTTTTCAACACATTGGCCAGTTCGGCCTGGTCCTGCTCGCGGGCCTTGAGCTTGCTGTCGCGAGCCTTCACATCGTCATTGAGCTTGGCCAGGGCCACCTGGCGCTCCTTGCGAACCTTATCGAGTTCTTCGCGCTGGGTGTCGAGGCTGCTTTTCTGCACCAGCAACTGGGCTTGCTGCAGTTCGATATCTTTTTCGACATTGGCCAGTTGGCGCAGGGTTTCGTTGAAGCTCTTGAGCTGTTCCAGGCGTGCCTGGCTCAGGTAGTCGTAATAAGTCAGGGTGCGGGCGAATTTCTCGGGGTTCTGCTGGTTGAGCAGCAGCTTGAGGTATTCCTGGCGACCGTTCTGGTAGGCCGCCCGAGCCTGGATGGCGATCAGCTTTTGCTGTTCAGTGCGCGCGCTCTGGAGTTTTTTTTTCTCTCCATCGAGTCGTTGCAGCTCGGATTCGCTTTTCTTCAGCTCTTTTTGCAGCGCGTCGACCTGTTTCTCCAGATTGCCCATCTCGGTCTCGGTGCCGCGCAGGTCTTTCTGCACGCTGGATTTCTCTTCCTGCAACTTGCCCAGCAGCTTTTTCAGCTCGGCAATGTCCTGGCGCGTGGCTTCCAACTGTTGTTGGGTTTGCGCGCGCTCGTCGGCAAAGGCCGGTTGGAGCAGGCAGGTCAGAGCGAGGGCTATCAGGACGCGAAGCATAGAGGCGGGCGACACCAGGGAAAGGGACGGCCTAGTATGCCCGCCCCACGCTGCAAAAAAAACGCCCATTTGGGGCTGTGTGATAACTGGCCCAAAAAACACCCAAAACCAATGTGGGAGCGAGCTTGCTCGCGATGGCGGTGTATCAGTCAACATCAAGGGTGGCTGATCCGGCGCTATCGCGAGCAAGCTCGCTCCCACAGGGTTTGCGGTGATTGATGGATCAATCAGACCAGGATCGACGTCCCGGTCATCTCCGCCGGTTTCTCCATGCCCAGCAGCATCAGCATGGTCGGTGCCACGTCAGCCAGCACGCCACCGTCGCGGACCTTGAAATCACGCTTGCCGACATAGATGAACGGCACCGGCTCGGTGGTGTGGGCGGTGTGGGCCTGGCCGGTGGATTCGTCGGACATCTGCTCGACGTTGCCGTGGTCGGCCGTGATCAGTGCTTCGCCGTCGACCTTTTCCAGGGCTTCGACGATGCGGCCAACGCAGGTGTCCAGGCATTCCACGGCCTTGACCGCTGCGTCGAACACGCCGCTGTGGCCCACCATGTCGCCGTTGGCGTAGTTGACCACGATCACGTCGTAACGCTGGTTTTCAATAGCCTCGACGATGCGGTCGGTCACTTCCGGCGCGCTCATTTCCGGTTGCAGGTCGTAGGTGGCGACTTTTGGCGAGGGGATCAGGATGCGTTCTTCGCCCGGGAAGGGTTCTTCACGGCCGCCGGAGAAAAAGAACGTCACGTGGGCGTACTTTTCGGTCTCGGCGATGCGCAGTTGGGTCTTGCCGTTCTTCGCCAGGTAGTCGCCCAGCACGTTTTCCAGGCTGCCGGCGGCGAAGGCCGATGGCGCAGGAATGCTGGCGGCGTATTGGGTCAGCATCACGAAACCGGCCAGTTTTGGCTGGCGAGCGCGTTCGAACTCCTTGAAGTCGTCTTCGACAAACACGCGGGTCAGTTCGCGAGCGCGGTCGGCGCGAAAGTTCATGAACACCACGGCGTCGCCGTCTTCAACCTTGACCGGCTCGCCAATGGTGGTGGCCTTGACGAATTCGTCGCTTTCGCCGCGCTCGTAGGCGGCCTGCAGGCCTTCCTGGGCGGTGGCGGCGTTGAATTCGCCGTTGCCGTCGACGATCAGGTTGTAGGCCTGGGACACGCGGTCCCAACGGTTGTCACGGTCCATGGCGTAATAGCGGCCAATGAGGCTGGCGATGCGTCCCTTGCCGAGTGCCTGGAACGCTGCGTCCAGCAGTTCGATCGACGACGTGGCGCTTTTCGGCGGGGTGTCGCGGCCATCGAGGAACGCGTGCAGGTAGATCTGCTCGGCACCGCGCTTGAAGGCCAGTTCGGCCATGGCAATCAGGTGGTCCTGATGGCTGTGCACGCCACCGTCGGACAGCAGGCCCATGAAGTGCACGGCCTTGCCGGCGGCCACGGCTTTATCCACGGCGGCGCAGATGGTCGGGTTTTCGAAGAACTCGCCGTCGCGGATCGATTTGGTCACGCGGGTGAAGTCCTGATACACCACTCGGCCTGCGCCGAGGTTCATGTGGCCGACTTCGGAGTTGCCCATCTGCCCGTCGGGCAGGCCGACGTCCATGCCGCTGCCGGAGATCAGGCCGTTGGGCACGGTGGCCCACAAACGGTCCAGCACAGGCTTGTTGGCCGAATACACGGCGTTGGATTCGTGGCTGTCACTGTGACCGAAGCCGTCGAGAATCATCAGGACCAAAGGTTTAGGCGTGGTAGTCATGGAATCCACTCGTGGCAGGTTAAAAGAAGACGATGGAAAAGGGACGGGCAGTTTAAAGGTAAGTTCCGACGGCGTCACCGCCGGGCGGGGTTTGGCCGGCCTTGTGTGCTGTGTATACTGGCCGACATTTTAACGCCCTGGAACCTCCTTCGATGGTTGCTCACCTGATTGAATTTGCCACTACCCACTACATTCTCGTCGGTATCTTCGTCGTACTGCTGGCGTTGCTGGTAGCCCATACGATGCAGGGTGGCGGTCGCAGCCTCAGTACTGCCGAGCTGACGGCGCTGGTCAACAAGGATGCCGGCGTGGTGGTGGACATCCGCCCGAGCAAGGATTACGCCGCCGGCCACATTGTCGGGGCGGTGAATATTCCCCAGGACAAACTGATCGCCCGTATCGGCGAGCTGGAAAAACACAAGGCCAAGACACTGATCCTGGTAGATGCCCAAGGCCAGCACGCCGGCACCCACGCCCGCGAGCTGATGAAATCCGGTTTCACCGCCGCCAAGCTGTCCGGTGGTGTTGCGAGCTGGAAAGCCGACAATCTGCCCCTGGTGAAGTGAAATGTCCCACGTCGTTGTCTATTCCAGCGATTACTGCCCCTATTGTTCCCGAGCCAAGTTCCTGCTCCAGAACAAAGGTGTGGCCTTCGAAGAGATCAAGGTCGACGGCAAGCCGCAACTGCGCGCCCAAATGGCCCAGAAGGCCGGGCGCACGTCCGTGCCGCAGATCTGGATCGGCAGCACCCACGTAGGCGGTTGCGATGATCTGTTCGCCCTGGAGCGCGCCGGCAAGCTCGACGCACTGCTCAACGCCTGAATTTCCCACTGAAAGAACCTGAAAGTAAGAAGGATCTGCGATGACTGACCAACAGAACACAGCTGCCAGCGAAGAAGAAGCCGCACCGCAATTCTCCTTGCAGCGCATTTATGTACGTGACCTGTCCTTCGAAGCCCCGAAAAGCCCGGCGATCTTTCGCCAGCAGTGGGAGCCGAGCGTAGGCCTGGACCTGAACACTCGCCAGAAAGCCCTGGAAGACGACTTCCACGAAGTGGTGCTGACCCTGTCGGTTACCGTGAAAAATGGTGACGAAGTGGCGTTCATCGCCGAAGTGCAACAGGCCGGGATCTTCCTGATCAAGAACCTGGATGCCGCTTCGATGAGCCACACCCTCGGTGCATTCTGCCCGAACATCCTGTTCCCTTACGCCCGCGAAACCCTGGACAGCCTGGTGACCCGCGGTTCGTTCCCGGCCCTGATGCTGGCTCCGGTGAACTTCGATGCCCTGTATGCGCAAGAACTGCAGCGCATGCAGCAAGAAGGCGGCGCGACCGTTCAGTAAGCGGCGCTGCCAGTCCGGCACAAAACCTGTGGGAGCGAGCCCTGTGGGAGCCGAGCTTGCTCGCGATGAACGATGACGCGGTTTTGCAGTTGAACCGTGTCGACCTCATCGCGAGCAAGCTCGGCTCCCACAGGCTCGCTCCCACAGGTGTTTCTGGCTGACAGGCCAGGCTCAGGCGAAGCCGTTCTGCCGCCACGCCTCATAAACCGCCACCGCCACGGTATTGGACAGGTTCAGGCTGCGGCAGCCTTCGCGCATCGGCAGGCGCAGGCGCTGGTCGGCGGGCAGGGCGTCCAGCACCTCGGCCGGCAGGCCACGGCTTTCCGGACCGAACAGGAACGCATCACCGGCGACGAAGCTGGCGTCATGGAATGGCCGCGAACCCTTGGTGGTAAAAGCGAACAGGCGCGGATGCCCGAGGCTTTCCAGACAGCTGGAAAGGTCGGCGTGACGCTGCAAGGTGGCATACTCGTGGTAGTCGAGACCGGCACGGCGCAGGCGCTTGTCGTCCATGTCGAAGCCCAGCGGTTCGATCAAATGCAGGTGGCAGCCGCTGTTGGCGCACAGCCTGATGACATTGCCGGTATTCGGCGGAATTTCCGGTTGAAAAAGGATGACGTGAAACATGCACGGCTCCGCAGATGAAGATGAGCAGCATTCTACGCTGCAAACCGACCGACGTTCGAAGCTAATGCCTCGGGTGATGGGCTCGTTGGCGATCTTCGGCATGATGGTCGGATTGATGATCGGACGCCTGACCACGCCCGAGCCGAGCGTGCTGCAGCAGGTCGAGGTGATTGACGGTGGGGTGGTGGCCTGGTTCAACACCGAACCCAAGCTGCACGGGGAAGTCGTCGACGGCTCGGTGGCGCTGTTGTTCGAAGCAGAAGGGCGATCGCAGAACGGCCAGTTAAAGCTCAACGGCAAGGACGTGAACTGGCGGGTGCGGTTGAGTGACAAGGGGTTGCTGCTGACGCTGGTGGCGGCGCGTCCGTTGCGCGGGGCGTGGACCGCCAGCGAGGTCGATGACCGCTGGCGGCTGGAGGTCCGTCTCCAGGAGCAATAAAAGAGGGAATCCCCGGCCTGCCTGTACCAAGGTCCCCAAAACGGGAGGGCTTACCGCGAAGGTCCAGCCCTGGTGTAAAGAAGGGAAACCTTGACCTGCCTGTATCAAGGCCCCCAAAACAGTGGGCTCGATGAGCCCGGTATAAAATGGGGAATCCCCGGCCTGCCTGTACCAAGGTCCCCGAAACTGGGTAGTGATCTAGCTATTGCAGGGGGCGTGCCAGTTTTAAATGGCTTGTCACAAAAAAACTGCTGGTGATGCGAAAAGCCCCGTATTCCGGGGCTTTTGTTTTTATTTGTGCGGTTTTTTTCGAACTGGGTCGATGGGTTTTGGCTCGTTGTGCATGCGCAATTGCGGTTCGCAGTGCATTGAAGCGGTGCACACAGTCCTTTAAAAAGCATCGCGAGCAAGCTCGCTCCCACAGAAGTTTGCGTTCCCCTGTGGGAGCGAGCTTGCTCGCGATTGGCCTTCAAATTCAGCGAAGGGGTTAAAGGCCGATCAGCCCTCATCCCCGTCATCATCATCCCCACCGTCGACCTTCATCCCCAATTCCTTGATCTTGCGGGTCAAGGTATTGCGGCCCCAACCCAGCAGCACGGCGGCGTCGCGGCGGCGGCCAGCGGTGTGCTTGAGGGCGGTCTCGATCATGATCCGCTCGAAACTCGGCACCGCGCTGTCCAGCAGGCTCGACTGGCCACGGGACAGGGCCTGGTCGGCCCACTGGCGCAGGGCTTGTTCCCAGTTGGTCACCGGAGCCGAATCCTGCGGCAGGCTCAACAGTTCCGGCGGCAGGTCGCTGATGTGCACTTCGCGACCCGAAGCCATCACCGTGATCCAGCGGCAGGTGTTCTCCAGCTGACGCACGTTGCCCGGCCACGGCAGGTTCTTGAGGTATTCCTCGGTTTCGCTCTTGAGCAGCTTAGGCTCGACCGCCAATTCCTGGGCCGCGCGGCTGAGGAAGTGCCGGGCCAGGGTCGGGATGTCTTCGCGACGATCCGCCAGGCGCGGGATATGAATGCGGATCACGTTCAGGCGGTGGAACAAGTCCTCACGGAATTTGCCGGCGTGAACCAGGGTTTCCAGGTTCTGGTGGGTCGCGGCGATGATGCGCACGTCCACCTTGACTGGCGTATGCCCGCCCACCCGATAGAACTCGCCATCGGCCAGTACGCGCAGCAAGCGGGTCTGGGTGTCCGCCGGCATGTCGCCGATTTCATCGAGGAACAACGTGCCGCCGTCGGCTTGCTCGAAACGCCCGCGCCGCAGGTTGGCCGCGCCGGTGAACGCACCTTTTTCGTGGCCGAACAGCTCGGACTCCATCAAGTCCTTGGGAATCGCGGCCATGTTCAGCGCGATGAACGGCGATGCCGCCCGTGGACTGTGACGGTGCAGGGCGTGGGCCACCAGTTCTTTACCGGTGCCCGACTCGCCGTTGATCAGCACGGTGATGTTGGAGTGGCTCAGGCGCCCGATGGCGCGAAACACTTCCTGCATCGCCGGCGCTTCACCGATGATTTCCGGGGTGCGAGCCAGGGCCGGTACCTCTTCCATGCCCTGTTGTTCCTGGGCATGTTGATTGGCGCGCTTGACCAGCGACACGGCTTCATCGACGTCGAATGGCTTGGGCAGGTATTCGAAAGCGCCACCCTGGTAGGACGCCACGGCGCTGTCCAGGTCGGAATGGGCGGTCATGATGATCACCGGCAGCCGCGGATGCTGTTCGCGAATCCGCGCCAGCAGGTCCAGGCCGCTGGCGCCAGGCATGCGGATGTCGGAGATGATGACGTCCGGTTGCTGACGCGCCAGGCGACTCATCACCCCATCGGCGCTGTCGAAGCTCTGGGTGGTCATGCCTTCCTGTTGCAAGGCTTTTTCCAGGACCCAACGGATAGAACGGTCGTCATCGACGATCCACACGGTTTCACTACGGCTCATGTCGATGTGGCTCCTTGTTCCAGTGGCAGGAAGATCGAGAAGGTGGTGTGGCCGGGGTGGCTTTCACACTCGATCAAGCCCTGATGCTGACTGATGATGTTCTGGGTAATGGCCAGGCCCAGCCCGGTACCGTCCGGACGGCCGCTGACCATGGGAAAAAAGATGGTTTCCTGCAGCTCGGCAGGGATGCCCGGGCCGTTGTCGATGATTTCGATCTTGGTCACCAGGCGATGACGCACATGGCCGATAGTGAACTGGCGCATGGCGCGGGTACGCAGGCTGATGCGGCCCAGGCGCAGCTCGTTCTGGCTGCTGATGGCTTGCATCGCGTTGCGCACGATGTTCAACACGGCCTGGATCATCTGCTCGCGATCGATCAAGACATCGGGAATGCTCGGGTCATAGTCGCGCACCAACGTGATGCAACCCTGGCTTTCGGCTTCCACCAGGCTGCTGACCCGCTCCAGCACCTCATGGACGTTGCACATCGCCAGCGATGGCAGCTTGTTCGAGCCGAGCATGCGGTCCACCAGGTTCCGCAGGCGGTCGGCTTCCTCGATGATGACGTTGGTGTAGTCCTTGAGGCTTTCTTCCGGCAGTTCGCGGGCGAGCAATTGCGCCGCGCCACGAATCCCGCCGAGGGGGTTCTTGATCTCGTGGGCCAGGCCGCGCACCAGCATCTTGCTGGTTTCCTGCTTGGACAATTGCGCTTCTTCCTTGGTGATACGCAGCAAGCGATCACGCGGGTGGACTTCCAGCAACAGCAGGGTGGCGCCGTTGTTCAGGATCGGCGTAACCGCGTAGTCCACGGTCAGGGTCTGGCCGGTCAGCGCGGTGAGCATCGCTTCGCGCTTGGTGAACGGATGGGCCTGTTCCACCGCCTGGCGCAAGGAGTTGAGCGCTTCGGCGGATTCGGTGAACAACTCGCTGATGAACTGCCCGTGGCTGCGCTGGCCACTGACAGCCAGGAGCATCTCTGCCGCCGGGTTCATGTACTCGAGGCGCAGTTCGGCGTCGAGCAGGATGGTCGCGGTGGTGAGGTTGTCGAGCAGCAAGCGGTGTAGTGCGTCGCTAATGGTCATCAGGACCTCTTTTGGAGCGTAGCAACTCGGGACCGGTCCCAAATTGCGCGCGCGATTAATGCGCTGTTACAAGGAAAATGCAAAAACCAAACCAAGGCTCCGAAAAGAAGCGTTTAGAGCCTCAAAAAGGTGTTTTTCGCCCGGTTGCGTGGCATTCAGCCAGCTTTTACGGGTACTTTCGAACCAAAATGGGTTTGGGATCTGAGTAGTGGGCAATGGAGTGCACCAATATAGTGCGCAGCCCTGAGTGATGTTAGAAGAACGGCAGGATGCTGCTTTTTTCTTCTTCAGGCTTTTCGGCGAGGGGGCACTCGGGGCGTTGACCGTAATCGGCCGTGACGCAGGGTTTGATGCGGCGCTTTTGCGCCAGGGACATGCGTTGCATATGGAAGGGCTGGTTGGCGGTGCGTTCGACGATGCGGTCCTGCTCATCGAGGATTTCTACCGCCAGTTGATGGGTGCCTCGATCGATGTTGCTCAAGGCAAACACCGGGCTGGGCCCCGGCGCGCCTGTTGGCTGGCCGTCGAGCAGCAGGCGATAGCGGTGGCCTTTTTTCAGGCCGGGTTCGCTGGTGACGCTGACGATCAGTTCGCCTGCGGTGCTGCGTATCGTCGCCTCCGGCTCGGGTATCAACAGTCGGAGCATTTCGTAATGAAACAGGGGCTCGGGCCGGGCTTCGGCCGTGGGCGTCGAGGTTGTGCCCGGGGGCGGCGTCGGCATCCGGTTGCCGGGTGGCAGCTGGACTTTCTTCGCATTGCCGGGGCGCGGCTGATCGGTGAAGACGCGATTACCCTGGGCATCGATGTAGGTGTAGACCTGCGCCATCCCTGGCAGCGCCGCCAGCGCCAGGCTAAGCGCGAGCAGCCAGCGGATCATGGCTGGTGCACTCGTTGCACGGTGAACGTGACGGTTTCGCTTTGTTGCACGAGGGTGTCCCCGTCGATGACTTGAACCGCCAGGCTGTGCTCGCCCCGATCGATGTTCACCAATTGCAGGCGCGGTACGTTGGACGGCTGGCCGTAGGGTTGGCCGTCCAGCAACAGCCGGAACAGATGCGGGCTCTGCAAGCGCGGTTGCGCCCGCACGCCAACGGTGAAGGTGCCGTTGTTGGCGCGCAGGGCCTCGTCGGTGGGGATGTCCGTCAGTTCCAATATTTCGTAGGCATTGCGCGGCTCGTCGCTATTGGCGGGGGCTGGCGGTGTTTTCGGGCTGGCCGGGGATTGGCGTTCGATGCTGTTGAGCGGCGGCAGCTCCACCGTCTGGGCCGGCACGCCTTGGGGCGGCTGGTTGCTGTAGGCGGTGTTGCCGTCGGCGTCGGTGTATTTGTAGATCTGCGCGGCGGCAGGCAGTGCCAACAGCAACAACAGGAGGATTGAAAAACCACGACCCATGGAAAATCGACCGAAAACGAAAAGTGATGGGTTGCAGCATAGGTCAGGGAGGGTGATTGACCCAAGTTGTTGCACATAACCCCTGTGGGAGCGAGCTTGCTCGCGATAGCGGTATGTCAGTCACTGAGATGTTGGCTGTGCCGGCCTCATCGCGAGCAAGCTCGCTCCCACAGGGGATCGGCTGTGAACACAAATCTTGTGCCCGATGCAGAACACTGTGGGAGCGAGCTTGCTCGCGAAAGCGGTGTGTCAGTCGCTGAGATGTTGGCTGTGCCGGCCCCTTCGCGAGCAAGCCCGCTCCCACAGGGGATCGGCTGTGAACACAAATCTTGTGCCCGATGCAGAACACTGTGGGAGCGAGCTTGCTCGCGAAAGCGGTGTGTCAGTCGCTGAGATGTTGGCTGTGCCGGCCCCTTCGCGAGCAAGCCCGCTCCCACAGGGGATCGGCTGTGAACACAAATCTTGTGCCCGATGCAGAACGCTGTGGGAGCGAGCCTGCTCGCGATAGCGGTATGTCAGTCGCTGAGATGTTGGCTGTGCCGGCCCCTTCGCGAGCAAGCTCGCTCCCACAGGGGAACTGCTGTGAACACAAATCTTGTGCCCGATGCAGAACACTGTGGGAGCGAGCCTGCTCGCGAAAGCGGTCTGTCAGTCGCTGAGATGTTGGCTGTGCCGGCCCCTTCGCGAGCAAGCTCGCTCCCACAGGGGATCGGCTGTGAACACAAATCTTGTGCCCGATGCAGAACACTGTGGGAGCGAGCTTGCTCGCGAAAGCGGTGTGTCAGTCGCTGAGATGTTGGCTGTGCCGGCCCCTTCGCGAGCAAGCCCGCTCCCACAGGGGATCGGCTGTGAACACAAATCTTATGCCCGATGCAGAACACTGTGGGAGCGAGCTTGCTCGCGATAGCGGTATGTCAGTCACTGAGATGTTGGCTGTGCCGGCCTCATCGCGAGCAAGCTCGCTCCCACAGAGGATCGGCTGTGAACACAAATCTTGTGCCCGATGCAGAACGCTGTGGGAGCGAGCCTGCTCGCGATAGCGGGATGTCAGTCGCTGAGATGTTGGCTGTGCCGGCCTCATCGCGAGCAGGCTCGCTCCCACAGGGGAAGGGGTGTTGTCTCAGGATTTTGTGGGGATACACAGCTCTCCGGTCGCTCGGATCAGGGCGAGGCGGTGCACCGGGTGCTGCTTGTTGTGGTGGGTGGCTCGGGCCAGCCATTGCGGGCACTGCGGGTCGGTGCGGTAGGGGGCGAAGTCGGCCAGTTGTTGCAGCAGGCGCTTTTGCAGGCGGTCGAGTTGCGGGCGGATCTGTCCCACCAGGTCCGGGCGCGGGAGGTCTGGGGCCTTGCCTTCCAGGGCCCAGTCGGACAGGTTGATGTACTGCACCATTTTGTTGGCTTCTATCTGGGCGGCGAAAAACGCTTCCACGGTTTCGCCACTCAGCTTGTAGGCCGGTGCCTGGGCAACGGCGGCGGCAATGACTTCACGCTCGCGCTGACGGTCTTCTACCGGTTTATGGCTGTCCCATTTGCTCAACGCCACTTGATCGCCAAGGGCCAGGCGTTCGCCAATGGCGTTAAGCAGCGGGGTCAGGGCCTCGGGCGCTTGAGTCGAGGCGGCTTCGGCGGTGGAGGCCAGCAGCGCGGCAGACAGGGCAAGGCAGAGCTTGAAACGCAAAGTCATGGGCAGTCTCGTCTTCTAAGGGGGAACGACGAGGCATCATGCACGTAACCTGCGCCCATAAAAAAGGCCTCCCGAAGGAGGCCTTTCTTTATTGCACGCCGTGCGTGGCGGCGCTTACTGGATTAGCAGCTGTAGTACAGCTCATATTCCAGTGGGTGTACGAAGGTGCGAACCTTGATTTCTTCTTCGCTTTTCAGTGCGATGTAAGCGTCGATGAAGTCATCGCTGAATACGCCGCCCTTGGTCAGGAAGGCACGGCCCTTGTCCAGCTCTTCCAGGGCTTCTTTCAAGCTGCCACACACCTGTGGGATTTCCTTGGCCTCTTCAGGCGGCAGGTCATACAGGTTTTTGTCAGCGGCGTCGCCAGGGTGGATCTTGTTCTGGATACCGTCCAGGCCGGCCATCATCAGTGCAGCGAAGGCCAGGTACGGGTTGGCAGCCGGATCCGGGAAGCGCGCTTCGATACGGCGGGCTTTAGGGCTGTTCACGTAAGGAATACGGATCGAGGCGGAACGGTTGCGAGCCGAGTAGGCCAGCATGACCGGGGCTTCGAAGCCAGGTACCAGACGCTTGTAGGAGTTGGTCGACGGGTTGGTGAAGCCGTTCAGGGCCTTACCGTGCTTGATGATACCGCCGATGAAGTACAGGGCGGTGTCCGACAGGCCGGCATAGCCTTCGCCTGCGAAGGTGTTCTTGCCGTCCTTGGAGATCGACATGTGAACGTGCATGCCCGAACCGTTGTCGCCGTACAGAGGCTTCGGCATGAAGGTCGCGGTGCGGCCGTAGGCGTCAGCAACGTTGTGTACGCAGTACTTCAGGGTCTGGACTTCGTCAGCCTTCTTGACCAGCGTGTTGAATTTCACGCCGATTTCGTTCTGGCCGGCAGTTGCCACTTCGTGGTGGTGAACTTCCACGGTCTGGCCCATTTCTTCCAGTGCGTTGCACATGGAGGTACGGATTTCGTGGTCGTGGTCGAACGGTGGAACCGGGAAGTAGCCGCCTTTGACGCCTGGACGGTGGCCTTTGTTGCCGCCTTCCACGTCCTGGTCGGACATCCACGAACCTTGTTCGGAGAAGATCTTGAACATGGAGCCGGAGATATCGGACTTGAATTTGACTTCGTCGAAAATGAAGAACTCAGGCTCAGGGCCGAAGAAAGCGGTGTCGCCGATACCGGTGGACTTCAGGTATTCCTCGGCGCGGTGGGCGATGGCGCGTGGGTCGCGGTCATAGCCTTGCATGGTCGAAGGTTCGATGATGTCGCAGACCAGGATCAGGGTCGGCTCTTCGGTGAACGGGTCCAGGACGGCAGTTTCGTCGTCCGGCATCAGGATCATGTCGGAGGCTTCGATGCCTTTCCAGCCGGAGATGGAGGAACCGTCGAACATTTTGCCGATTTCAAAGAATTCGTCGTCCAGCGCATCACGGGCCGGCATGGTCACGTGATGTTGAGTACCTTTGGTGTCAGTGAAGCGCAGATCAATCCACTTGACGTCATGATCTTTGATGAGTTGAACCGACTTCGACATATGTCCTCCGGGTGGCTTCGGGCGGGTAGTGGAGTGCCCTTAGATATGGGTGATGCCGGCGCGAATACTCTGCCATGGCAACCTGCCTCACAAGGGAGCAAATTGCATGCCAGTGCCCCACCATGGGTTTTTTGCACCAAATCCACGCTTTTAATGGCGTAAATCAAAGATTGTCAGACAATAACGCACTGCAATGTGGCGCCGTCAATCAATAATGACCTGTTTTGGTGCGTGTAAAACCATCTGCACATAAACTGGTTAAACCTTGAGCAATTTCCGCTATAATCCGCGCCCCCCTTTTTCGGCTGGCCGTTCGCGCGCTGTTTTCATGAAACTAATCGTAAAAGTCTTCCCCGAGATCACCATCAAGAGCCGCCCGGTACGGATGCGTTTCATCCGCCAGTTGGCCAAGAACATCCGTGCCGTGCTCCGAGACCTGGACCCGGCCGTGGTGGTGAATGGCGTGTGGGACAACCTCGAGCTGGAAACCCGTGTCAGCGAACCCAAGGTCCTGAAGGAAATGACCGAGCGCCTGAGCTGCATGCCGGGCATCGCGCATTTCCTGCAAGTCGATGAATACCCGCTGGGGGATTTCGACGACATCCTCGCCAAGTGCATGCTCCATTATGGTGATGCCCTGGCCGGCAAGATTTTTTCGGTGCGCTGCAAGCGTGCCGGCAAGCACCCGTTCAGTTCGATGGATGTGGAGAAGTACGTCGGCAGCCAGTTGCGCCGACAGTGCGGCGCGGCCGGTATTTCGCTGAAAGACCCGCAGATCGAAGTGCGCATCGAAATTCGCGACCAACGGCTGTTCGTGATCCACAGCCAGCACAACAGCATTGGCGGCTATCCGCTGGGTTCGCTGGAGCAGACCCTGGTGCTGATGTCCGGCGGTTTCGACTCCACGGTGGCCGCCTACCAGATCATGCGGCGCGGGTTGATGAGCCATTTCTGCTTCTTCAACCTCGGCGGGCGTGCCCATGAACTGGGCGTGATGGAAGTGGCGCACTTCATCTGGAAGAAGTACGGCAGCTCCCAACGCGTGTTATTTGTGAGTGTGCCGTTCGAAGAAGTCCTGGGCGAGATTCTCGGCAAAGTCGATAACAGTCATATGGGCGTCATTTTGAAGCGTATGATGTTGCGCGCCGCTTCACGAATTGCCGACCGCCTGCAAATCGATGCGCTGGTGACCGGCGAGGCGATCTCCCAGGTGTCGAGCCAGACGCTGCCGAACCTGTCGGTGATCGACTGCGTGACCGAGAAGCTGGTCTTGCGGCCGCTGATTGCCAGCCACAAGCAGGACATCATCGACCAGGCCAATGAAATCGGCACCGCCGAGTTTGCCCGGCACATGCCGGAGTACTGCGGCGTCATCTCGGTCAATCCGAAGACGGCGGCCAAGCGCGGGCGGGTGGAACACGAAGAGAAAGAATTCGACATGGCGGTGCTCGAGCGTGCGCTCGAAAACGCCAGGCTGGTGCCAATCGATCGAGTCATCGATGAGTTGGGCCAGGACATTCAGATTGAAGAAGTCGGCGAAGCGCTGGCCGGTCAGATCATCATCGACATCCGTCACCCGGACGACGCTGAAGACGACCCGCTGAGCATCGCCGGCATCGAGGTAAAAACGATGCCGTTCTATGCAGTGAACGCGCGTTTCAAGGAACTGGACCCTACTCGCCAGTACCTGCTGTATTGCGACAAAGGCGTGATGAGTCGCCTGCATGCCCACCATTTGCTCAGTGAGGGACATGCCAATGTGCGCGTTTATCGACCGAGCTAAGTGCCCGGGGCTGTTTGCCTGTGGCCTGCGTCACCGGCCCCCCGACGCCGCCGACAGGCTGTAACGGCCTTGTCGGACTCAACGTAAATCGCTGCCACGACCTGTCAGCACACCGAATCCTCTGATCGAGATACACAAGTGATCGAAAATCTACGCAACATCGCCATCATTGCTCACGTTGACCATGGTAAAACCACCCTGGTAGACAAACTCTTGCGTCAATCCGGCACCCTGGAGCGCAACGAGCTCAACGACGAGCGCGTGATGGACTCCAACGACCAGGAAAAAGAGCGCGGTATTACCATCCTGGCGAAAAACACCGCCATCAACTGGAATGGCTACCACATCAACATCGTGGACACCCCGGGCCACGCCGACTTCGGTGGTGAAGTAGAGCGCGTGATGTCGATGGTCGACTCCGTGCTGCTGCTGGTTGACGCTCAAGACGGTCCTATGCCGCAAACCCGTTTCGTGACCAAGAAGGCTTTCGAAGCCGGCCTGCGTCCGATCGTGGTCATCAACAAGGTTGACCGTCCAGGCGCGCGTCCGGACTGGGTCCTGGACCAGATCTTCGACCTGTTCGACAACCTGGGTGCCACCGAAGAACAGCTGGACTTCAAAGTCGTCTACGCCTCGGCCCTGAACGGCATTGCCGGTCTGGACCACACCGCCATGGCTGAAGACATGACCCCGCTGTACCAGTCGATCGTCGACGACGTACCAGCGCCGAAAGTCGACCGTGACGGTCCGTTCCAGATGCAGATCTCGGCACTGGACTACAACAGCTTCCTGGGTGTTATCGGTGTTGGCCGTATCGCCCGTGGTCGCATCAAGCCGAACACCCCGGTGGTTGCCATCGACGCCGACGGCAAGAAGCGCAACGGTCGTATCCTCAAGCTGATGGGTCACCACGGCCTGCACCGCATCGACGTTGAAGAAGCAGCTGCCGGCGACATCGTCTGCATCAGCGGCTTCGAGCAACTGTTCATCTCCGACACCCTGTGCGACCCACTGAATGTCGAAGCGATGAAGCCGTTGACCGTCGACGAGCCAACCGTTTCCATGACCTTCCAGGTCAACGACTCGCCATTCTGCGGTAAAGAAGGCAAGTTCGTGACCAGCCGTAACATCAAGGAACGCCTGGACAAAGAGCTGCTCTACAACGTGGCACTGCGCGTTGAAGAAGGCGACTCGGCCGACAAGTTCAAGGTCTCCGGCCGTGGTGAGCTGCACCTCTCGGTACTGATCGAAACCATGCGTCGCGAAGGCTTCGAAATGGGCGTGGGCCGTCCTGAAGTAATCATCCGCATGGTTGATGGCGTCAAGCACGAACCGTACGAAAACGTGACCATCGACCTGCCGGAAGAATCCCAGGGCGCGATCATGGAGCAAATGGGCCTGCGTAAAGGCGACCTGACCAACATGGTTCCGGATGGCAAGGGCCGTGTGCGCCTTGAGTACAACATCCCGGCTCGTGGCCTGATCGGTTTCCGTAACGAGTTCCTGACCCTGACCTCCGGTGGCGGCATCCTGACTTCGATCTTCGATCGTTACGACGTGATGAAGTCCGGCGACATGTCCGGCCGTCAGAACGGTGTCCTGGTATCGGTTGCGACCGGCAAGGCACTGACCTACTCGCTGGAAACCCTGCAAGCGCGCGGCAAGCTGTTCGTCGAGCACGGCCAGGATATCTACGAAGGTCAAATCGTCGGCCTGAACAGCCGCGACAACGACTTGGGCGTGAACCCAACCAAAGGCAAGAAGCTCGACAACATGCGTGCTTCGGGCAAGGACGAAACCATCGCCCTGGTTCCGCCGGTCAAGTTCACCCTGGAGCAAGCTCTGGAGTTCGTGCAGGAAGACGAGCTGTGTGAAGTCACTCCTAAGTCCATCCGTCTTCGCAAGAAGATCCTGGGCGAAAGCGAGCGTACCCGCGCTGCCAAGAAAAGCGGCAACTGAGTTTCGACTTAGTTAGCAGCTAAAAAAACGCCCCTGATTGTGAAATCAGGGGCGTTTTTTTATGCCTGGAGTTTGTGTGGCGGCTGTCAGGCCCTATCGCGAGCAAGCTCGCTCCCACAGTGGATCTTCAGTGGATACAGATTTGTGTGGGAGCGAGCTTGCTCGCGATAACGGAGGTTCAGACACAGCTGAACCATCAGTCGATCAAAATTTGTCCAGCGTCCGCGGATTACGCTCGCGCTCCACTTCCTTGGGCTTGTAGGCACAATACCCCGGCCGTGGCCCGACCCGCGGATGGTTGCGGCAGGTGTCCGGGCGTTTCTCGTAAATGGTGCACAACCGGCTTTTGCGGTCCAGATAAAGGCAATCGTTGTTGCTCATGCGCTGAAGCGTGAAGATCTCGGACTTCTGGTTGTAACGCTCGACGATCCCTTCCTTTTGCAGGCGCTTGGCGATGTTCTTCGGCGGGTCGCCCAGTTCGAACTCGTCGACGATACCGATGCGGATCAGGTCCTTGATCTTGACCTCCACCGGCAGCGTGCAGCAGCTCGACACGCAGGAACCGCACATCGGGGCGGAGTACTTGGCCCAGGTATCGAGTCGGTCGATCTCCGCGGCGGCGATCAGGTTGGGCTTCATCATCACGGTTTACCAGCATGCATCAGGGCGCGCGATCATACCGGGACTGGTGAAATTTTGAACGACCATCCGCCAGTTTTTTTTCATCCCGGCCAAACCCGCCCGGATCGGCACGGCCCCTGCATTCATTCGACCATCCGACAATTCCATGGCGACGATTCTCCGAGACTCGGGGAAATCCACCGAACCAAGAGCCTATGCCGTCTGTCAGACCGTCTAGGCTCAGACAATTCCATGCTCGTTCGAGGTCTTATCAATGACTCAAGAACCACTTGTTCGCGAAGCTGAAGTTGCCGCATTTCGCGACGCAGTGTTGACCAAACTCACTTATGCCGTTGGCAAGGACCCGGATCATGCGTTTGATCACGATTGGTTCGAAGCCATCGCCCTCGCCGCCCGCGACCACATGGTCGATCACTGGATGGACCACACGCGACAGATCTACCGCAAGGGCCAGAAGCGCGTCTATTACCTCTCCCTGGAATTCCTCATCGGTCGCTTGCTCTACGACAGCCTGAGCAACCTCGGCCTGCTGGACACGGCGCGCGAGGCGCTGACCGAGCTGGGCGTGGACCTGGAGCGCATCCGTCTGCTCGAGCCGGATGCGGCGTTGGGCAACGGTGGCCTTGGCCGCTTGGCCGCATGTTTCATGGAAAGCATGTCGACCCTGGGCATCGCCGGCCATGGCTACGGTATTCGTTATGAACACGGCCTGTTCCGCCAGGCGATCGTCGACGGCTGGCAGCAGGAGCAGACCGAACACTGGCTGGATTTCGGCAACCCTTGGGAGTTCGAGCGGCCGGAGGTGGTCTACCCGATCGGCTTTGGCGGCAGTGTCGAGACCGTCACCGATGATGCCGGCAAGACCCGACAGGTCTGGTCCCCGGCCGAAACCGTGCGGGCCATCGCCTATGACACGCCCGTGGTGGGCTGGCGCGGTGCCAGCGTCAACACCCTGCGCCTGTGGCGTGCCCGCGCCGTGGAAGACCTGCACCTGGAGCGCTTCAACGCTGGCGACCACCTGGGCGCGGTAGCCGAAGTGGCCCGGGCCGAAAGTATTTCCCGCGTCCTGTACCCGGCCGACAGCACCGAGGCTGGCCAGGAACTGCGCCTGCGCCAGGAATACTTCTTTGTGGCCGCCTCGCTGCAAGACCTGCTGCGCCGTCATCGCAACATGCACACCTCGGTGCTGACCCTGGGCGACCACGCGGCGATCCAGCTCAACGACACTCACCCATCCATTGCCGTGGCCGAGCTGATGCGGCAACTGGTGGACGTCTACGACGTGGCGTGGGACGCGGCCTGGCAGATCACCCAGGACACGCTGTCCTACACCAACCACACGTTGCTGCCCGAAGCCCTGGAAACCTGGCCGGTGGGGCTGATGGAGCGCATGTTGCCCCGGCACATGCAGATCATCTACCTGATCAACGCCCAGCACATCGATTCGCTGCGAGCCAAGGGCGTGCACGATTTTGATGTGCTGCGTTCGGTTTCGCTGATCGAAGAGGACAACGGTCGCCGGGTGCGCATGGGCAACCTGGCATTCCTCGGGTCCCATAGTGTCAACGGCGTGTCCGGGTTGCATACCCAACTGATGCGCAGCACGGTGTTTTCCGAGCTGCACAAACTCTATCCGGATCGGATCAACAACAAGACCAACGGCATCACCTTCCGCCGCTGGCTGTTCCAGGCCAACTCCGAATTGACCTCGATGATGGTCGATGCCCTCGGCCCAAGCGTGCTCGACAACCCCGAGGAGCGCTTGATCGAACTGGAACCGTTTGCCGACAAGCCGGCGTTTCGCAAGCTGTTCGCCGAGCAGCGTTTGCACAGCAAGAAGGCCCTGGCTTACTTGATCCACGAGCGCCTGGGCATCGCCGTGAACCCGGCGGCGATGTTCGACGTGCAGGTCAAGCGGATCCACGAGTACAAGCGCCAGTTGCTCAACTTGATGCACACCGTGGCGCTGTACCAGGCGATCCGCGCCGAGCCGGAAGTGGACTGGGTGCCGCGGGTGAAAATTTTCGCCGGCAAGGCCGCCGCCAGTTACCACCAGGCCAAGCTGATCATCAAGCTGACCAACGATATCGCCCGGGTGGTGAACAACGACCCGACCGTGCGTGGTTTGCTCAAAGTGGTGTTCCTGCCCAACTACAACGTCAGCCTGGCCGAAAGCATCATTCCGGCGGCGGACCTGTCGGAGCAGATCTCCACGGCCGGTTTCGAAGCGTCGGGCACCAGCAACATGAAGTTCGGCCTCAACGGCGCACTGACCATCGGCACCATGGACGGCGCCAACGTGGAGATGCATGAGCGCGTCGGCGGTGAGCACATGTTCATCTTCGGCCTGACCGCCGAGCAGGTGGAGGCCCGCAAGCAAAACGGCGAGTTCAGCGCCGCGCCGGACATCGCCGCGTCCCATCGGCTCAACGACGTGTTGCAGGCGATTCGCGGCGGCGTGTTCTCCCCGGATGATCCGATGCGCTACGCCGGGCTCGTGGACTCGTTGGTGGACTACGACCGCTTCCTGGTCTGCGCCGACTTCGACTCGTACTGGAACGCCCAGGCCAAGGTCGAAGAGCGTTGGCACGACTCCAAGCAGTGGTGGCGTTCGGCGGTGCTCAACACCGCGCGCATGGGCTGGTTCTCTTCGGACCGGACCATCCGCGAGTATGCCACCGACATCTGGAAAGCCCTGGAGTAGCATTTGCTGTAAGAAATGTGAGCGAAGCCCAACGGCGGTTGGGCTTCGTCGATATACTAGGCGCCAGTTTCGCCGGGCTATGTGGCCGGGCTCAGCACTGGAAGTGCCAACAATCCAATGTGGGAGCGAGCTGTGTGGGAGCAAGGCTTGCCCGCGATGAAAACGCCGCGGTCTCTTAAGGACCGCAGCGCCTGGATCGCGAGCAAGCCTTGCTCCCACACAGCTCGCTCCCGCAGGGTTTGGGGGGGTCCACTAGGCTGATCCAGGCACCGCATCACCCCGGTTACGCCCGCAACGGGCCGCTTAGGGATATCGACCATGCAATGGATCTTGACGCTGTTGGGCCTGGCACTCGGCTGGGTGGTGGACGAGTCGTTCGCCGATGCGCTGATAGGCGCCTTGGTGGGGCTTGGCATCGCCCAGTCGTTTCGATTGGGGCGCCTGGGTATCCAGGCGGCCAAGCAACAGATCTTGTTGCAGGAGGCCCAGCAGAGCTTACTCACGTTGGAGGCACGCCTGGCAGTGTTCGAGCGCGGGGCCGTTGCCGCGTCGAGTGAGCCTGCGCCAGCGCCCGAGGTTGTCGTGCCCCAGGCCGCGAAGCCCGAAGCGCGCACCGAGCCAGGGCTGGTCTGGGAGTTGCCGCCAGATCTCGAGCCCGTTCCCACGATGGCCTCCCAAGCCAGCCAGCCGTTGCCCGATGACGTTTGGAAACCCGCGCCGACCACGACCAGTCGGCATGCCGACCGCGACTTCGCGCCGCTGCCCCTGGAACCGATGCCCCTGGAACCGAGGGTTTCGAAACCCGCGGCCCCCCGCGGCCCGAATCTGTTCGACCGCGCCGTGATTGGCGCGCGCAACTGGCTGTTCGGTGGCAACACTGTGCTGCGGGTCGGCGTGGTGCTGTTGTTCCTCGGCCTGGCGTTTTTGCTGCGCTATGCCACCGAAGGCATGGTGGTGCCGATCGAATTGCGTTACGCCGGCGTCGCGGCCAGTGCGTTGGGCCTGTTGGGCCTGGGCTGGTGGTTGCGCCAACGCAACAGCAACTATGCGCTTATGCTCCAGGGCACCGGGATCGCGGTGCTGTACCTGACGGTGTTCGCGGCCATGCGCCTGCATCCGTTGCTCGACTCCAAGGCGGCCCTGGGCTTGCTGGTCGCGGTGACGGTGTTCTCGGCAATCCTGGCGATTACCCAGAACGCCCTGGGCCTGGCTGCGGCTGCGGCGCTGGGCGGGTTTGCCGCGCCGATCCTGACCTCCACCGGCAGTGGCAACCACGTCGCGCTGTTCAGCTATTTCATCCTGCTCAACGCCGGCATCCTTGCGATTGCCTGGTTCAAGGCCTGGCGCCTGCTCAACCTGATCGGTTTTGTCGGCACCTTCGGCATCGGTTTCGCCTGGGGCATGCGTTCCTACACACCGGAACTGCTCTGGAGCACCGAACCGTTCCTGATCCTGTTCTTCCTCATCTACCTGGCGATTGGCTTGCTGTTTACCCGGCGCAAGTTGCTGGAAATGAGCGATGCTCCCGAAGACGCCAGCCGCGACGCGCTGTTGCACTGGTCGGCGCGCAAGGGCGATTACGTGGACGGCACCATGCTGTTCGGCCCGCCGCTGGTGGGTTTCGGCTTGCAGTTCGCGTTGGTGCAGCATTTCGAGTTCGCCGCTGCGTTCAGCGCCCTGGCCCTGGGCATGATCTACATGGGCCTGGCGCGGGTATTGATGGGCGGTCGCGCCCTGCTGCTGGCGGAAACCTGCCTTGCCCTGGGGGTGATTTTTGCCAGCCTGGCGATCCCTTTGGGGCTCGACGCCCGCTGGACCGCAGCGGCGTGGGCCGTGGAGGGCGCAGGGATCTTCTGGCTGGGCCTGCGCCAGCAGCGCCCATTCGCCCGGGCTTTTGCCTTGTTGCTGCAGTTGGGCTCGGCACTGGCGTTCGTCAGCGAATTGCGTATCGGCGACGGCAGCCTGCTCGATGGGTCTGCGCTGGGTGCGTTGATGCTCGGCGGCGCCTTGCTGTTCACCTTCTACCAACTGCACAAGGCTGAGCCCGGACACAGCGCCCATTGGGAGCGCCAAGGCCTGCCGGTGCTGGCTGTGCTGGGGTTGAGTTTCCTCTATCTGCTGGCACCACTGTTCTTCTTCACCCACGGCACCGCCATCGCCTGGGCCCTGGCTGGGTTGGCAACGCTGTTTGTTGGCCTGCGCCTGCAGTCGCGCAGCTTCCTGTTCAGCGCATTTGGGGTGCAATTGCTCGGCGGCGCGCTGTTCCTGCTGCGCTTGCAAGGCGCCGAGGGGGATTCGGCGGCGGTGTTCAGCGCGGGCTGGAGCGGTTTGCTCAGCGCCTCGCTGATCGGCCTGGCGTTGATTGGCGGCATGTTGCTGGCGGCACGTGACGACATGGTGCGCAACGATGTCCGGTTGCTGCGCGGCTTGTCGGTGGTGTTGCTGGCGGGGTTGGTGCTGATCAACCTTGCGGTGCTGTTCGTCCTGCCGTGGCAAACGGCGAGTGGTGTGTGGGCGGCCAGCGGCCTGTTGATCATCTGGCTGAGCCTGTACCTGAAACAGCGCGTGAGTTTTGTCTTCGGCCTGCTGCTGCAACTGCTGGGCGGTGCGGCGTTCCTGACCGCGGGGCCGGCGCTGTTGGGGCCGCTCAACGCCGAGGACCTGCGACCGCTGGCCCATAGCGGCTTCTGGACGCCGCTGGTGCTGGGGCTGGCAGCCCTGGTGGGCGCATGGCGCCTGCAACGGGCGCACGCGGCGCGGGAACTCGAGGCCTTGAGCTTGCAGCGCTTGTCCGAGTTGCTGCTGATCTGGGGCGCCGGTTGGTGGGCGCTGGCGTGGGTCAGCGAAGTCTTGCGCTTTGCCCCGGCGAACCTGCAAGGCAGCTGGCTGCTGCTGGTCGCGGCGATCAGCGTGGCGGTGTGGACGGTCCTGGCGCAGCGGTTGAAATGGACGGCGCTGGGGCTGCTGTGCACCTTGCTGATTCCGGCGGCGGGCTGTGTGCTGGTGGCAACGGGGCACAGCCACTATCACCCGGCCGCGAATTTCGGCTGGCTGGTCTGGCTGGCGGTATTTGCCGTGCATTTCCTTTCCCTCAAGCGCCTGGCGCCGATGCTGCCGGCCCCGGCGCGCAGTACGGCCCACGTGCTCGGTTGCTGGTTGCTGATGGCGGTGTTGATGCTGGAGTTGCGTTACGGCCTGCTGTTGCTGTCCGAGCAGTACAACGCCTGGCGCTGGCTGGCCTGGGCGATCCTGCCAGGCCTGTACCTGGTGCTGATGGCCACGCCGCGTACCTTGCCGTGGCCGGTATCGGCCCAACCGCGCGAGTACCGTGTCTACGCAGCGGCGCCGATGGCGCTGTTGATGCTCGGTTGGTTCTGGCTGACCAACACCTTCAGCGATGGCAACTCAGAGCCACTGCCGTATGTGCCGTTGCTCAATCCCTTGGAGCTGGGCCTGCTGTTCGCCTTGTTCGGCATCTATGTGTGGGCCCGTAACGCCGTGGAGCAATCGACGAACCGTTGGAATCGCGTCGGGCGCATCGCCCAGTTGATCGCCGGTGTGTCGCTGTTCGCGTTCTTCACCGCCCTGGTGATGCGCACTGCCCACCAGTGGATGGATGTCCCGTACGAGCTGGACGCGCTGCTCGAGTCGATGTTCGTGCAGGCCGGGTTGTCCATTGTCTGGACCCTGATCGCCCTGGGGCTGATGATCGGTGGGCATGTGCGCCACCGTCGTGAAGTGTGGCTGATCGGTGCGGCGTTGATCGCCGTGGTCGTGGCCAAGCTGTTCTTTGTCGAATTGAGTAACCGTGGCGGTCTGGCGCGGATTGTTTCGTTTATCGGTGTAGGCGTGTTGCTGCTGGTAGTGGGCTATTTTGCGCCGCTGCCGCCCAAGCGCCCGGAGACGGTCGCGCAGGATGAGCCGCCTATGCCTGTCAGTGAGGGAGTGTCATCTTGAGTCGCAAGTTGAGTCGAATCGGGCTGGGTGTGGTGGGGTTATGGACGGCATTGTCGGCCGTAGCCCAGGAGCAACCGGCGGATTTCTCCCATCAGGTGCCGTTGGCCTTGAGCGGCGAGGGGCCGTGGTATCGTCTGCCGTTGCCGCTGGACGTGCAGTTGCAGGCGCGCCAGACCGACCTGAGCGATCTGCGGGTCTTCAACGCGGCCGGCCAGGCCCAGGCCTATGCCCTGGTGCGTGAGTCGGCCCAGAGCCGGGAAAACCGCACCCTCACCGACGTGAAGTGGTTCCCGCTGTACAACGCCGCCGATGACGATGAGCGCGCGCCGAGTGTGCGGGTGCAATCGAACGCCAACGGTACCTTGGTGGAAGTCCAACCCTCCAGCCGGCTCGAAGCAGGGGAGGAGGAGTTGCGTGGCTGGTTGTTGGATGCCAGCGCGCTCAAGGCGCCGTTGCAGCAGTTGGTCCTCGACTGGACCAGTGAGCGCGACGGTTTCCAGCGGTTCACCATCGAAGCCAGTGACGACTTGCAACACTGGCAGTCGTGGGGCGAAGGCCAGGTGGCGCGCTTGACCTTTGCCGATGAGCGGGTCGAGCAGCATGAAGTGAGCTTGCCGGGGCAATCGGCGCGTTACCTGCGATTGTTGTGGGATTCGCCGTCCTCCGCGCCGATCCTGACTTCGGCCCAGCTGCAAAGCGCCAGTCGCGAAAGCCTGCCGTTGCCGTTGGCATGGTCGCAGCCATTGGCCGGCAGCACCACGAAGGCCGGTGAATACACCTGGCAGTTGCCCATGGGGCTGAACATCGAGCAGGTGCAGGTCGAGCTGAGCCAAGCCAACAGTCTGGCGCCGGTGACCCTGGCCGGTCGCCGTGAAAGCAGCCATCCGTGGCAACCGCTGGGCAGTGGCTTGCTCTATCGCCTGACCCAGAACGGCCAGGATGTGCTGCAAAACCAATTGCAACTGTCCGGCCAGACCGTGCAGCAATTGAAATTGACCGTGGACGAGCGTGGCGGCGGCCTGGGTAGCGAAGCCCCGGCCCTGCGCTTTGCCGTGCGTCCGACCCAGGTGGTGTTCCTGGCGCGCGGCGAAGGGCCCTACAGCCTGGCCCTGGGCAGCGCAACCGTGAAAGCGGCCAGCTTGCCCTTGACCACGCTGGTGCCCGATTACAAGCCGTCACGGCTGGCGACGCTGGGTACGGCGACCGTGAACGGCGCAGCCACGTCGACCCCGGCTGCGGCCACGGTAACCACGCCTGCGACGGTCGAGACCAACTGGAAGAAAATCGGCTTGTGGGCGGTGCTGCTGCTCAGCGTGCTGTTCCTCGCGGCGATGGCGTTCAGCCTGTTGCGCAAGCCGCCGGTCAAGAGTTGAGGTGATTCATCGCGAGCAAGCTCGCTCCCACAATAGAACAACTCGGTCAACTGTGGGAGCGAGCTTGCTCGCGATGGCGCCCTCTCAACCAACAGAATTACCCAAGCGAGCCCCACCCCGTGAACTCAATCCTCCATATCCCGTCTCATAGGAGGAATTAAGTCCCGACTCGCGCTAAACTGCGCTGGTTTTTCCGTCCCCTATTCTTCGGAGCCGTCCATGTCCCGCGTTACCTTGAGTCGCTATTTGATTGAGCAGACCCGCAGCAACAACACCCCTGCCGATCTGCGCTTTTTGATCGAAGTGGTGGCGCGTGCGTGCAAGGAAATCAGCCACGCCGTCTCCAAAGGCGCGCTGGGTGGTGTCCTGGGCAGCATGGGCACTGAAAACGTGCAGGGCGAAGTGCAGAAGAAGCTCGACGTGCTGTCCAACGAAATCCTGCTCGAAGCCAACGAATGGGGCGGTCACCTGGCCGGCATGGCGTCCGAGGAAATGGACAATGCCTACCAGATCCCGGGCAAATACCCCAAGGGTGCCTACCTGCTGGTGTTTGACCCACTGGACGGTTCGTCGAACATCGACATCAACGCACCGGTTGGCACCATCTTCTCGGTACTGCGTTGCCCGAATGAATACCTGAGCCAGAACGAAGCCTTGAATGAAAAGGCCTTCCTGCAGCCAGGCACCGAGCAGGTCGCCGCCGGCTATGCCATCTACGGCCCTCAGACCATGCTGGTGCTGACCCTGGGCGACGGCGTCAAGGGCTTCACCCTGGACCGCGAAATGGGCAGCTTCGTACTGACCCACGAAGACATCACCATTCCTGAAACCACCCAGGAATTCGCCATCAACATGTCCAACCAGCGTCACTGGGAAGCCCCGGTAAAACGCTACGTTGAAGAGTTGCTGGCGGGCGAAGAAGGCCCGCTGAAAAAGAACTACAACATGCGCTGGGTCGCCGCGATGGTTGCCGATGTGCACCGTATCCTGACCCGTGGCGGTCTGTTCATGTACCCGCGCGACAGCCGTGAGCCGTCCAAGCCGGGCAAACTGCGCCTGATGTACGAAGCCAACCCGATGTCGTTCCTGGTGGAACAGGCGGGCGGCGCTTCCACCGACGGCCACCAGCGTATCCTCGATATCAAGCCTGAAGGCCTGCACCAGCGCGTGGCCGTGTTCCTTGGCTCGAAAGAAGAAGTGGCGCGCGCCACGGCCTACCACAAGGAATAAATCATGGCCGAGCCCTGGCAGCCGTTGCTCGATTGGTGGTTTGGTTCAGCCAAGACACCGGACGAGATATCGGCTGACAGAGGCAAGCTGTGGTTCGGCAAACGCCATGATCGCCAGGCCAACGAGCGCTTTGGCGATCAGGTCGAGCTGGCACTGGCCGGCGAATTGACCGACTGGGCGCAACGCCCGGAAGGCTGGCTGGCCCTGGTGCTGCTACTCGATCAACTCCCGCGAATGATCTTTCGCGAAACCCCCAAGGCCTTCTCCGGTGACCTGCGTGCCCAAGCGCTGGTGGCCCAGGGCATGGCAGCGGATTTCGACCGGCAACTCAAACCGATCCAACGCGTATTCATCTACCTCGTGCTCGAACACTGCGAAAACCTCGCGGTGCAGAACGAGGCCGTGTCGCGGTTTATCGACCTGGTGCGAGACCAGCCGGAGGCGCAGCGGGCGGTGTTTGAAGACAACCTGGACTATGCCGAACGGCATCAGAAGATCATTGCCCGGTTTGGGCGCTTTCCCCATCGCAATGCGGTGTTGGGGCGCGAGTCCACGGCTGAGGAACTGGAATTCTTGAACCGGCCTGGGTCCAGGTTCTGAGTTTTTAGCGAGGCTGATGCCGCTATCGCGAGCAAGCTCGCTCCCACAGGACTTTCAGCGAATGGAAATCCAGTGTGGGAGCGAGCTTGCTCGCGATGGGGCCCTTCCAGACTAGATCCGGAAGCTACCCACCAACTGCTTCAACCGCGCCGCCTGCTGCTCCAGGTCGGCACAGGCCCGCAAGGTGGCTTGCAGGTTTTCCACGCCTTCCTGGTTCAGGGTGTTGATCTCGGTGATGTCGACGTTGATTGACTCCACCACGGCGGTCTGTTCTTCGGTGGCGGTCGCCACGGACTGGTTCATGCCGTCGATTTCACCAATACGCTGGGTCACGCTGCCCAGGCGTTCGCCGGCCTGGTTGGCGATGCCGACGCTGCTTTCGCTCTGGCGCTGGCTGTCGGTCATGGTCAGTACCGCTTCCCGGGCGCCAACTTGCAGTTCTTCGATCATCTTCTGCACTTGCTGCGCCGAATCCTGGGTGCGGTGGGCCAGGTTGCGCACTTCATCGGCCACCACGGCGAAGCCGCGTCCGGCTTCACCGGCACGGGCCGCTTCGATGGCGGCGTTGAGGGCGAGCAGGTTGGTCTGCTGGGAAATGCTGGTGATCACCTCAAGAATCTGGCCGATGTTCACGGTGTTGCTGTTCAAGGTTTCGATGTTGCCGCACGAATCGCTGATCTTGGCCGACAACTGCTGCATGGCCGCGATGGTTTTATCCACCACTTGTTGGCCATCTTCAGCCAGGCTGCGCGCATCGCTGGAATGTTGCGAGGCGAGGGCGGCGTTCTGGGCGATTTCCTGGGCGGCGGCACCGAGCTGGTTGATGGCCGCGGCCACGCTGCTGGTGCGCGAAGCCTGCTGGTCGGAGTTGAACATCGACGAGTTGGACGCGCTGACCACGCGCAGGGCGACTTCGTTGACCTGGCCGGTGGCCGAGGCCACTTCACGGATCGAGGTATGAATGCGCTCGACAAAGCGGTTGAACGAAGTCCCCAGCGCGCCGAATTCGTCCTGGCCGTGGATGACCAGGCGCCGGGTCAGGTCGCCTTCGCCTTCGGCGATGTCATGCATGGCGCGGCCCATGGTCAGCAGCGGTTGCATCAGCACGCGGATCAACATGCCGAGCAGGGCGATGATGAACACCACGGCGATGACCATGGCGATCAGCGCCGACGTACGGAACTCACTGAGCATCGCCAGCGCGGTGTCCTTGTCGAGCACCAGTGCCACGTACCAGTCGGCTCCTGGCACGCCGTTGACGTGGGTGAAGGAGATGAATTGGGTCTTGCCGTCGAGATCGACTTCTTTCACGCCCGGGCTGATTTGAGGCGCGCCGTTAGGGTAGGCCTCGGCCAGGGTCTTGAGCACGCGCTTGCTGTCAGGGTGGATCAGGATCTTGCCGTCGGCACTGACGATGAACGCGTGGCCGTGGCCGCCGAAGTTCAGCGAATTGATGATAGCGCTGATGCTGGACAGGTCGATGTCCGCGCCGGCCACGCCGATCATCTGGTTCTGGCGCTGCACCGCAGTGGCGACGGTGATCACCAGCTTGCCCGACGAGGCGGCGATGTAGGGTTCGGTGACGATGGTTTGCTGTGCGCTGTTGGCGGCCTTGTACCAGCCGCGGGCGCGGGGGTCGTAATCGGCGGCGCGATTGCCGGCCGGTACCGAGAACATCACGCCGTCGGTGCCACCAAAATAACTGAGCTGGAAATTGCTGGTGTAGGCCGGCAGGCCCACGGCGCGCTTGAGGCTGTCGGCACTGCTGCCGTCCACGGCAATCTGCTGGGCCAGCGATTGCAGCAACTGGATGCGGCCGTCGACCCACGTCTGGATGTTGCGGCTGGTCAGGTTGCCGAGTTCCTGCATGGAGGTTTCGGTGCTGGCGTTCAAGCTCTGGCGTTGACGATAGTCGTTGAACAGGATGAAACAGGCGAATGCGACGGCCACCACGAGGGCGGCAGCCAACAGGATTTTATGGCTGAATTTCATGTTTCTGGTCATTAATAACACTACCGCGGAGGGACGGGTCAGGACTGGATGTCAATTTGCCATAACGCAGTAGTTTGCGCTGTTTCTTTTTATCGGCGCGCCAGACCATCCCATCAGCCGGTAGCGGTTCAATTCCGACGAAATGCACGACGCCGTCACAAAGTAGGTGTTTCATTGATGAAACACCTGCCCAGGCCCAATAAATACCGGGGGCGTCGGGGAACCAGATAGGGGTTTTCTCTTCTAAGCTTCTGGTTGGCACCTGCCAGCCCCCTTCCGTTCCAGGAGTTACACCATGTCGCTGCGATCTATCGCCTTGTTGTTTGTGTGTGTCGTATTGACTGCATGCAGCAAGGTCAACCAGGAAAACTACTCGAAGCTGTCGGCTGGCATGCCCAAGTCCGAAGTCGAAACGTTACTGGGGAAACCGACCGATTGTTCGGGCGCGCTCGGCATGTCCAGCTGTACCTGGGGCGACCAGAAAAGCTTTATCAGCGTGCAGTACGCCGGTGACAAAGTGTTGATGTTTTCCGGCCAAGGCCTGAAGTAAACCGGGGCCACGTGCCCGCGGGAGAAAAATAATGATGCGGTTAGTTTTTGTGCTTTTGGCTGGCCTGATTTTGGCTGGCTGTGCCACTTCTGGCGAAGATCCGCTGTCACCCAAGACGGTCAACAGCGTCAATCTCAAGCGCTACCAAGGGACCTGGTATGAGTTGGCCCGCCTGCCCATGTATTTCCAGCGCAATTGCGCGCAATCGGAAGCTCACTACACCCTCAAGCCAGACGGCAGTGTGGGAGTGCTCAATCGCTGCCTGACCTCGGACTGGCAGTGGGAAGAAGCCAGGGGCACCGCCACGCCGCAGGTGCCGGGCAAGACCGACAAGCTCTGGGTCGAGTTCGATAACTGGTTTTCGCGGATCGTGCCGGGCGTGGCGAAAGGGCAATACTGGGTGTTGTACGTCAGCGATGACTACAAGACCGCCATCGTCGGCGACCCAAGCCGTCGCTACATGTGGCTGCTGTCCCGTACGCCGACCGTCAATAGCGTCGTGCGCGAGGAGCTGCTGAGCAAGGCACGCCAGCAGGGTTACGACACCACACGCCTGATCTGGCGCGCGTCGGATCGACAGATGGCCAAAACCTCGGACTAACTGCCACCCGAAAGCCAATGTGGGAGCGAGCTTGCTCGCGATAGCGGACTTTCAGTCAACCTGTAGGTTGAAGGTAATGGCCCTATCGCGAGCAAGCTCGCTCCCACAGGGTTGATTGGGTCAGCCCAGAAGGTCGCGCAGGACCTGGGTAAACGCCCGGGCGCTTTGCTCTTCGCCCGCATGCCGCCCATCGCGCACCACCCACCGGCCGCCGACCATCACATCGCGTACCTGGCGATCGCCGCCGGCAAACAGCCAGCGATTGAGGATCCCGTCGCCCTGGGCCGTGGCCAGATATGGGTCGCTGCCATCGAGCACCAGCCAGTCGGCGCGCTTGCCGATTTCGAGGGCGCCGATCGGTTGCCCCAGGGCCTGGGCACCGCCTTCCAGCGCCGCATCGAACAAGGTGCGGCCGACCATCGGCTGATCCGTTCGATACAAGCGGTTGCGCCGTTGATCCCGCAGGCGCTGGCCATATTCCAGCCAACGCAATTCTTCGACCACGCTCAATGACACATGGCTGTCAGAGCCGATCCCCAGGCGCCCGCCCTCGGCGAGGAAATCCACGGCCGGGAAAATCCCGTCCCCCAGGTTGGCTTCGGTGGTCAGGCACAGGCCGGCAATCGCCCGGCTCCTGGCCATGAGGCTGATTTCCTGGGCGTTGGCGTGGGTAGCGTGGACCAGGCACCAGCGCTGGTCGACTTCGGTGTTTTCGTACAGCCATTGCAGCGGACGGGCGCCGCTCCAGCTCAGACAGTCGTCGACTTCCTTCTGCTGCTCGGCAATGTGAATGTGCACCGGGCACTCGCGGTCACTGGCGGCCAGCACATCCTGGATCTGCTCGGGCGTCACGGCACGCAGCGAGTGGAAGCACAGACCCAGCGCCTGGGACGGCAGCCCGGCCAGGATCGGCTGCAAGCGCGACTGAAGCTTCAAGTAGTTTTCGGTGCTGTTGATGAACCGGCGCTGCCCGTCGTTAGGGGCCTGGCCGCCAAAACCGGAGTGGCTGTAAAGCACCGGCAGCAGCGTCAGGCCGATGCCGGCAGCGCTGGCGGCGTGGCTGATGCGCAGGGCCAGCTCCGCCGGGTCGGCGTAGGGCGCGCCATCGGTGTCGTGGTGCACATAGTGGAATTCGGCGACCGAGGTGTAGCCGGCCTTGAGCATTTCGATGTACAGCTGGCGGGCAATGGTACCGAGTTGGTCGGGGCTGATTTTTCCGACGAGGCGGTACATCAAGTCGCGCCAGGTCCAGAAACTGTCGTTGGGATTGCCCGCCACTTCCGCCAGCCCGGCCATGGCCCGTTGGAAGGCATGGGAGTGCAGGTTCGGCATACCCGGCAACAGCGGACCGCCCAGCCGTTCGGCGCCGTCTGCGTGGGAGCCGGCCTGGATATGGGTCAGGACGCCTTCGGCATCGACCTCAAGACGTACGTCATGGGCCCATCCACTAGGCAGCAGCGCGCGTTCGGCAAAGAAGGCGGACATGGTTCAACCTCATCGTGCGTAATTTGTATATACATATACAGACGTTTGCCTGGCCGGTAAACTCCGGCAAGCTAGCATTCTTATCCGCAGAACAAGGAACCGCCGTGTCGACTCCGCCTGCCAAACCGCCGCTGGCCGCAAACATGGGTGACAGTCCGGCCCCCCTGTACGCCCGCGTCAAACAGATGATCACCCAGCAGATCGACAGTGGAAACTGGCCGCCGCATTACCGCGTGCCGTCGGAAAGCGAACTGGTCAGCCAACTGGGCTTCAGTCGCATGACCATCAACCGTGCGCTGCGGGAAATGACCGCCGACGGCCTGTTGGTGCGCATGCAGGGTGTCGGCACCTTCGTGGCCGAGCCCAAGAGCCAGTCCGCGTTGTTCGAAGTGCATAACATCGCCGACGAAATTGCCTCCCGTGGTCATCGGCACACTTGCAAGGTCATCACCCTGGAAGAAGAGGCGGCCGGTTCCGAGCGGGCCCTGGCCCTGGATATGCGCGAAGGCCAGAAAGTGTTCCATTCGCTGATCGTGCATTTCGAGAACGACATCCCCGTGCAAATCGAGGACCGCTTCGTCAACGCACTGGTGGCGCCTGAATACCTCAAGCAGGACTTCACCGTGCAAACGCCCTACGCCTATCTGAACCAGGTCGCGCCGCTGACCGAAGGCGAGCATGTGGTCGAGGCGATCCTGGCCGAGCCGAGTGAATGCAAGTTGCTGCAGATCGAAAAGGGCGAGCCGTGCCTGTTGATCCGCCGTCGTACCTGGTCCGGGCGCCAGCCGGTGACCGCCGCACGCCTGATCCATCCGGGCTCCCGTCACAGTCTGGAAGGGCGCTTTCATAAATGAGCCATTTGAAGGTTTTGCGCGCGGCAGACTACCCACGCATGCCGTGGAAAAACGGTGGCGGCAGCACTGAGGAAATCACTCGCGATGCCGGCGCCGGCCTGGAAGGTTTCGGCTGGCGCCTGTCGATTGCCGACATCGGTGAGTCGGGCGGTTTCTCCACCTTCGCCGGTTACGAGCGGGTCATCAGTGTCTTGCAAGGGAGCGGCATGACACTGAACGTCGATGGCCAAGTCACGCGGGCTTTGCATCCGCTGGACCCTTTTACGTTCAGCGGCGAGAGCCATGTGTTTTGCACACTGCTGGGCGGACCGATTCGCGACTTCAACCTGATCTACGCGCCGCAACGTTACCGCGCGCGGTTGCAGTGGTTGGGCGGCCAGCAGCGGTTTTTCAGTGACGCGCAAACGGTGCTGGTGTTCAGTGCCGCTCCGGGACTGGCTATCAAGATCGGTGAGTCCGCTGTGGACCTGGGCCTCTACGACTGCTTGCAACTGAGCGGCAACAGCGGGTTGGTGGATGTCTCCACTCACGGTCAATGCTGCGTGATTGAGCTGACGGCCCACTAAAGAAGTCCTGCGACAGAGCTTTTGTGGCGAGGGAGCTTGCTCCCGCTGGGCCTGTAGGAGCTGTGTAGGAGCTGTCGAGTGCAACGAGGCTGCGATCTTTCCAAAGACACTTGAATCCCAAGCGAAAGATCAAAAGATCGCAGGCTTCGCCAGCTCCTACAAAAGCCCAGCGGGAGCAAGCTCCCTCGCCACAAAAAGCGCGCTCATTGTTCCCTGCCCGCGCACCAACTTGTTACCGAACGCCCCAGCGTGGCGCAATACCACGCTTCTGGGCCCCTCCGATTTCCCTCTCGAAAACCCTCTTCAAAAATTTCATGCAGCTCAGCAGCCCATAAATCACAAGGCTTTCAGCCAATTCCCCAACCGTTCCTGAACATCGCCTTCAACAAGTTGGCCGCTTGATTGCATATGCTTGTACATACAAGTAAAGACGTATGCGTATGAGTCACCGATATTCAACGCAACGTTCGCTAAATCGCTGCCCACTGCCCGGGCTGGTCTGGATTGATCGCTGAGGAGTTTTTGCTGTGACCGACGCTACCCGCAAACCTGAAAAATACCGTGACGTTGAAATCCGTGCCCCTCGCGGTAACACGCTGACCGCCAAGAGCTGGCTGACTGAAGCGCCGCTGCGCATGTTGATGAACAACCTCGACCCGGAAGTGGCCGAGAACCCCAAGGAGCTGGTGGTCTACGGTGGCATTGGCCGCGCGGCGCGCAACTGGGAGTGCTACGACAAGATCGTCGAAAGCCTGACCAACCTGAATGACGACGAAACCCTGCTGGTGCAATCCGGCAAGCCGGTGGGCGTGTTCAAGACCCACAGCAACGCCCCTCGCGTACTGATCGCCAACTCCAACCTGGTGCCGCACTGGGCCAGTTGGGAGCACTTCAACGAACTCGACGCCAAGGGCCTGGCCATGTACGGCCAGATGACCGCCGGGAGCTGGATCTACATCGGCAGCCAGGGCATCGTGCAAGGCACTTATGAAACCTTCGTCGAGGCCGGTCGCCAGCACTACGACTCCAACCTCAAGGGCCGTTGGGTCCTGACCGCCGGCCTGGGCGGCATGGGCGGTGCGCAACCCTTGGCCGCGACCCTGGCCGGTGCGTGCTCGCTGAACATCGAGTGCCAGCAGGTGAGCATCGATTTCCGCCTGAAAACCCGCTATGTCGACGAGCAAGCCACCGACCTCGACGACGCCCTGGCGCGCATCGAGAAATACACCGCCGAAGGCAAGGCGATTTCCATCGCGTTGTGTGGGAACGCTGCCGAAATCCTGCCGGAAATGGTCCGTCGTGGTGTGCGCCCGGACATGGTCACCGACCAGACCAGCGCCCACGACCCACTCAATGGCTACCTGCCGGCCGGCTGGACCTGGGACGAGTACCGTGCCCGCGCCAAGACCGAACCCGCCGCTGTGGTGAAGGCCGCCAAGCAATCGATGGCCGTCCACGTCAAAGCCATGCTGGCCTTCCAGAAAATGGGCGTGCCGACCTTCGACTACGGCAACAACATCCGCCAGATGGCCCAGGAAGAGGGCGTCGAAAATGCCTTCGACTTCCCAGGCTTCGTACCGGCCTATATCCGTCCGCTGTTCTGCCGCGGTATCGGCCCGTTCCGCTGGGCCGCGCTGTCCGGTGATCCGCAGGACATCTACAAGACCGACGCCAAGGTCAAGGAACTGATCCCCGACGACGCCCACCTGCACAACTGGCTGGACATGGCCCGCGAGCGCATCAGCTTCCAGGGCTTGCCGGCACGTATCTGCTGGGTTGGCCTGGGCCAGCGCGCCAAGCTGGGCCTGGCGTTCAACGAGATGGTCCGTAGCGGCGAATTGTCGGCGCCGATCGTCATCGGTCGCGATCACCTGGACTCCGGTTCCGTGGCCAGCCCCAACCGTGAAACCGAATCCATGCAGGACGGTTCCGATGCGGTCTCCGACTGGCCGTTGCTCAACGCCTTGCTCAACACCGCCAGCGGCGCGACCTGGGTGTCGCTGCACCACGGTGGCGGCGTCGGCATGGGCTTCTCCCAGCACTCGGGCATGGTGATCGTCTGCGACGGTACCGACGAAGCGGCCGAGCGCATTGCCCGCGTGCTGCACAACGATCCGGCGACTGGCGTGATGCGTCATGCCGATGCCGGTTACCAGATCGCCATTGATTGCGCCAAGGAACAGGGGCTGAACCTGCCGATGATTACCGGCAAATAATCCCGGATCCCTTGTGGGAGCGAGCTTGCTCGCGATAGCGGTGGATCAGTACCGGTTCCGTCTACTGACACGCCCTCATCGCGAGCAAGCTCGCTCCCACAGGGGCGCGGCGCAATTGAATTGCAGAACAATCCACAGAGGTTGAACCATGGCTGTCACCAGCACACGTGCAAGCAGCAAGCCGTTGATCGAGAAACGTTCGATCGACTACATCCCGGAAACGGAGAGACACGGCCGATTGTTGAGCCAGTTCACCCTCTGGATGGGGGCCAACCTGCAAATCACTGCAATTGTCACCGGCGCATTGGCGGTGGTGCTGGGCGGTGATGTGTTCTGGTCGTTGATCGGTTTGCTGATCGGCCAACTGCTCGGCGGTGGCGTCATGGCGTTGCATGCCGCGCAAGGGCCCAAGCTGGGCCTGCCGCAGATGATCTCCAGCCGGGTGCAGTTTGGTGTGTATGGCGCGGCCATCCCGATCGTGCTGGTGTGCCTGATGTACCTGGGTTTCACCGCAACGGGAACCGTGCTTTCCGGCCAGGCGCTGGGCCAGTTGTTTGGCGTCAGCGACAGTGTCGGCATCCTCATTTTCGCCAGTGTCATCGTGCTGGTCACGGTGCTCGGTTATCGGGTGATTCACTTCATTGGCCGTGTCGCCAGCATCATTGGTGTGATCGCCTTTGTTTACCTGTTCGCTCGGCTGATGAGTCAGACGGACGTTGGCGCACTCCTGCAAATCCGCCATTTCAGCTGGAGCAGTTTCCTGCTTGCGGTGTCGCTCGCGGCATCCTGGCAGATCGCCTTCGGCCCCTACGTGGCGGACTATTCGCGTTACCTGCCGAGCAAGACCTCTTCGGTGAAAACCTTTTTTGCCGCAGGCGCCGGTTCAGTCATCGGCGCACAGGTGGCGATGATCCTCGGCGTGTTTGCCGCGGCCTCGGCCAATGGGCAGTTCGCGGGTCACGAAGTGGCCTACATCGTGGGCCTGGGGGGGACCGGCGCCACCGCTGCGCTGCTGTATTTCAGCATCGCATTCGGCAAGGTCACCATCTCCACGCTGAACTCCTACGGCAGCTTCATGTGCATCGCGACCATCATCAGCGGTTTTCGTGGTCACCTGAACGTTACGCGCCTGCAGCGCCTGGTCTTCGTGCTGGTCATCGTCGGCGCTGCGACGCTGATCGCGCTGCTCGGCCAGCACTCGTTCCTCGGTGCGTTCAAGTCTTTCATCCTGTTCTTGCTGGCGTTCTTTACGCCTTGGAGCGCGATCAACCTGGTGGACTACTACTGCATCACTCGCGAGCGCTATGACGTGCCGGCACTGGCCGACCCGAACGGTCGCTACGGTCGTTGGAACGCCCTCGGCCTCAGCGTGTATGTCTTCGGTGTCCTGGTTCAACTGCCGTTTATCGCCACCAAGTTCTATACCGGTCCGCTGGTGGCGGCCATGGGCGGTGTGGATATTTCCTGGATCATCGGTCTGGTGGTTCCGGCGGCGCTGTATTACGTCGTCGCCAAGAAGTGGCACAGCGCTGTACCCGATCAATTGATCCTGCCGCTCGAGCAGGACACGGTTGACGCACAACCGAGCAGGGCGGGCCGCATCCAAGCGGTCTGATGGGACGTTGACAGGGCTGGATGCCTCTTGACTGCCGTAAGCCAATCCAACTGATTAGGAGCGTCACATAATGAAGTCGAACAAGACCCTGCTGACCACATTGCTTTCCATGGGCCTGCTGGCCAGCGCCGGCGCCACGCAAGCGGCGGGTTGGTGCGAGTCGGGCAAACCGGTGAAGTTCGCCGGCCTGAACTGGGAAAGCGCCATGCTGCTGACCGACGTCCTGCAAGTGGTGCTGGAAAAAGGCTACGACTGCAAGACCGACAGCCTGCCAGGCAACTCCATCACCATGGAGAATGCCCTGAGCAGCAACGACATCCAGGTGTTTGCCGAAGAGTGGGTCGGCCGCAGTGAAGTCTGGAACAAGGCCGAGAAGGCCGGCAAGGTAGTCGGCGTCGGTGCCCCGGTCGTGGGCGCCATCGAAGGCTGGTACGTGCCGCGCTACGTGGTTGAAGGCGACGCCAAGCGCAAACTCGAAGCCAAGGCGCCAGGCCTGAAGAACATCGCTGACCTGGGCCAGTACGCCGCCGTGTTCAAGGACCCGGAAGAGCCGTCCAAGGGCCGTTTCTACAACTGCCCGGCCGGTTGGACCTGCGAGCTGGACAACAGCGAAATGCTGAAAAGCTATGGCCTGGAAAAAACCTACACCAACTTCCGCCCAGGCACCGGCCCAGCGCTGGATGCCGCGGTGCTGTCGAGCTACAAGCGTGGCGAGCCGATCCTGTTCTACTACTGGTCGCCAACGCCGCTGATGGGCCAGGTGGACCTGGTGAAACTGGAAGAAAAACCGGGCGTGGATAAAAGCGTGAGCATCAAGGTCGGCCTGTCCAAGACCTTCCACGACGAGGCACCTGAATTGGTGACGGTGCTGGAAAAGGTCAACCTGCCGATCGATATCCTGAACCAGAACCTCGGGCGCATGGCCAAGGAACGAATCGAGTCGCCGAAACTGGCGAAGATCTTCCTGAAGGAACATCCTGAAGTCTGGCACGCCTGGGTAAGCGAAGACGCTGCCAAGAAAATCGACGCGGCTCTGTAGGTCGAATACTTCCCGGCCAACCGTAGGGCTGGCCGGGACGTTCACCGCATCCACTTGATCGAGAGTCTCTTATGTTTCCCGAAAGCTTTACCTTCTCCATCGCCGACTGGGTCAACGGTTGGGTCGACGCCCTGGTGACCAACTATGGCGATGTGTTCCGGCAGATCTCCGACACCCTGCTGTGGGCCATCGTCAACCTCGAAGGCCTGCTGCGCATGGCGCCCTGGTGGCTGATGCTGGCCATCGTCGGCGGCATTGCCTGGCACGCCACCCGCAAGGTCGTCGCCACGGCGGTGATCGTCGGCCTGTTGTTCCTGGTGGGTGCGGTGGGCCTGTGGGACAAACTGATGCAGACCCTCGCCCTGATGCTGGTGGCGACGCTGATCTCGGTGTTGATCGGCATTCCGCTGGGCATTCTCTCGGCACGCAGCAATCGCCTGCGTTCGGTGCTGATGCCGCTGCTGGACATCATGCAGACCATGCCGAGCTTCGTGTACCTGATTCCGGTGTTGATGCTGTTTGGCCTGGGCAAGGTCCCGGCGATTTTCGCCACGGTGATCTACGCCGCGCCGCCGCTGATTCGCCTGACCGACCTGGGCATTCGCCAGGTGGACGGCGAAGTGATGGAAGCCATCAACGCCTTTGGCGCCAACCGCTGGCAACAGCTGTTCGGCGTGCAACTGCCCCTGGCCCTGCCGAGCATCATGGCCGGGATCAACCAGACCACCATGATGGCCCTGTCGATGGTGGTCATCGCCTCGATGATCGGCGCCCGTGGCCTGGGTGAAGACGTGCTGGTGGGCATCCAGACCCTCAACGTCGGACGCGGCCTGGAAGCCGGGCTGGCGATCGTGATTCTCGCCGTGGTCATCGACCGCATTACCCAGGCCTATGGTCGTCCTCGGCACGAGGTGAGCAAATGAGCAACGCAGCCATCAGCAAGATCGAAGTCAAGAATGTCTTCAAGATTTTCGGCAATCGCTCCAAGGAAGCCCTGGAGCTGATCCGCCAGAACAAGACCAAGGACCAGGTGCTGGCCGAAACCGGTTGCGTGGTCGGCGTGAACGACCTGTCGCTGAGTATCGGCACTGGCGAGATCTTCGTGATCATGGGCCTGTCCGGTTCCGGCAAGTCCACGTTGGTGCGCCATTTCAACCGGCTGATCGACCCTACCAGCGGCGCGATCCTGGTGGACGGCGAAGACATCCTGCAACTGGACATGGACGCCCTGCGCGAATTTCGCCGGCACAAGATCAGCATGGTGTTCCAGAGCTTCGGCCTGCTGCCCCACAAGAGCGTGCTGGACAACGTCGCCTATGGCTTGAAAGTGCGCGGCGAGAGCAAGCAGGTGTGCGCCGAGCGGGCGTTGCACTGGATCGATACCGTGGGCCTGAAGGGCTATGAGAACAAATACCCGCACCAGCTCTCCGGCGGCATGCGCCAGCGCGTCGGCCTGGCCCGGGCCTTGGCGGCGGATACCGACATCATCCTGATGGACGAAGCCTTCAGCGCCCTCGACCCGCTGATCCGCGCGGAAATGCAGGACCAGTTGCTGGAGCTGCAAAAGACCCTGCACAAGACCATCGTCTTCATCACCCACGACCTCGACGAGGCCGTGCGCATTGGCAACCGCATCGCGATTCTCAAGGACGGCAAGCTGATCCAGGTCGGCACACCGCGCGAGATCCTGCACTCGCCGGCGGATGAGTATGTCGATCGGTTTGTGCAACGGCGGGCGGCGGTGGTTTGAGGGATTTGTGGTGGTCGGCGCGCTTTTGTGGCGAGGGAGCTTGCTCCCGCTCGGGCGCGCAGCGGCCGCTTCTTTTGGGCCTGCTGCGCAGTCCAGCGGGAGCAAGCTCCCTCGCCACAAAGGCTATGCCTTAAGCCAGATGTGATGCTGAAATGAATTTTTCATGAGGTTGAAGATGTCCCAGGCTGAAAAAATTGTAATCACCGGCGCTCCGTTGCGTTGGCAGGACGTCGTCGCCGTCGCGCGCTTTGGTGCTGTGCTCGAGTTATCGACTGAGACGTGGGCGCGGATCGACAATGCCCAGGCCATCGTCCAGCGCATCGTCGTAAGCGGCGAGCGCGCCTATGGCGTCAACACCGGCCTGGGGGCCTTGTGCAATGTTTCGCTCAAGGACGAACAACTCAGCCAACTGTCGCGCAACACCTTGCTCAGCCATGCCTGTGGCGTCGGTGCGCCGCTTTCCGATGAACAGACCCGGGCGATTATCTGCGCCGCCATTCACAACTACAGCCAGGGCAAGTCCGGCATCCATCGCCGGGTGGTCGAAGCGCTGCTGGCGCTGCTCAATCGCGGCATCACACCGCAAGTGCCGTCCCAGGGTTCGGTGGGTTACCTGACCCACATGGCCCACATCGGCATCGCGCTGCTGGGCGTCGGCCAGGTCAGCTATCACGGGCAAATAGTCCCGGCGCAACAGGCCCTGGCCGCAGAGGGTTTGCAACCGGTGCAACTGGGTGCCAAGGACGGCTTGTGCCTGGTCAACGGCACACCGTGCATGACCGGTCTGAGCTGCCTGGCCCTGGCCGATGCGACGCGGTTGGTGCAATGGGCCGACGTGATCGGCGCGATGAGTTTCGAGGCACTGCGCGGGCAGATTGCCGCGTTCGATGCCGACGTCATTGCACTCAAGCCGCACCCGGGCATGCAGAAGGTCGGGAGCAATTTGCGGGCGTTGCTCGACGGCAGCGAAGTCATCGCCGCGAGCCTGGGCATTCGCACCCAGGACGCCTTGAGTATCCGCTCGATTCCCCAGGTGCACGGCGCGGCTCGCGACCAGTTGGCCCACGCCCGGCAACAGATCGAAACCGAACTCAACGCAGTGACCGATAATCCGCTGCTGCTGGGGACGCCGGAGAACTTCCGGGTCATGTCCCAGGCCAATCCCCACGGCCAGTCAGTCGCCTTGGCGGCGGATCTGCTGGCGATTGCCATGGCTGAGATCGGCTCCATCGCCGAGCGTCGCCTCGACCGCTTGATCAACCCCCACGTCAGCGGTCTGCCGGCCTTCCTGGTGGCCAACCCCGGGGTGAACTCGGGGATGATGATCGTGCAATACGTCGCCGCGTCGTTGTGCGCGGAGAACAAGCAACTGGCGCAACCGGCGGTGCTCGATAATTTCGTCACCTCCGGGTTGCAGGAAGACCATTTGAGCATGGGCACCAACGCCGCCCTGAAGCTGCACCGGGCGCTGGAAAACTGCACGCAGATACTCGCCATCGAATACCTGCTGGCGGCCCAGGCCTTTGAGTTTCTCAAGGCTCAGCGCTTCGGCGCCGGCACCGACATCGCCTGGAAACTGTTGCGCGAGCGCGTGCCGGCCTACGACCAGGATCGCTGGCTGGCGCCGGACATCGCCAGTGCCGCCGGCCTGCTTAAAGACCCGAGCGTGCTGCACAGCGTATTACCGAATTTGAATTGATCAAAAAAGCGCCAGCGTGCCAAGGCACCTATTGCCCATAAAGCATCGCCCAAAAGGCGAAGGTGACGGATAACGGAACGTTCCGGAGCGACTGGCGGGTAAAAACAAAACTCTCAAAAGGAGCAATACATGACTGCCTTAAACCTGATTCCCGGCCAATTGAGCCTGGCTCAATTGCGTGACATCTATCAGCAACCCGTGATCTTGAGCCTCGACGCCAGCGCGTCGGCGCAGATCGAGGCCAGTGTCGCCTGCGTTGAACAGATCCTTGCCGAGAACCGCACCGCCTACGGCATCAACACCGGTTTCGGCCTGCTGGCCTCGACCCGCATCGCCAGCGAAGACCTGGAAAACCTGCAGCGCTCCCTGGTGCTGTCCCATGCCGCCGGCGTGGGCGAGCCGATCAGCGATGCGCTGGTGCGGCTGGTCATGGTGCTCAAGGTCAACAGCCTGAGCCGCGGTTTTTCCGGCATCCGTCGGCAGGTGATCGATGCGCTGATTGCGCTGATCAATGCCGAGGTCTACCCGCACATTCCGCTCAAGGGTTCGGTCGGTGCGTCCGGTGACCTGGCGCCGCTGGCCCACATGTCCCTGGTGCTGCTGGGCGAAGGCAAGGCCCGCTACAAGGGCGAATGGCTGCCGGCCGTCGACGCGCTGAAAGTGGCTGGCCTCGCGCCGCTGACCCTGGCCGCCAAGGAAGGCCTGGCGCTGCTCAACGGCACCCAGGTGTCCACCGCGTTTGCCCTGCGTGGCCTGTTCGAAGGCGAAGACCTGTTTGCCAGTGCCCTGGCCCTGGGCGGCCTCACGGTGGAAGCGGTGCTCGGCTCGCGTTCGCCATTCGATGCACGCATCCATGCTGCCCGTGGCCAGAAAGGCCAGATCGACGCCGCCGCTGCCTACCGCGATCTGCTGGGCGAGCGCAGCGAAGTTTCCGATTCGCACCAGAATTGCGACAAGGTTCAGGACCCGTACTCCCTGCGCTGCCAACCGCAAGTGATGGGCGCCTGCCTGACCCAGTTCCGCCAGGCCGCCGAGGTGCTGGTGATCGAGGCCAACGCGGTGTCGGATAACCCGCTGGTGTTCGCCGCCGAGGGCGACGTGATTTCCGGTGGCAACTTCCACGCCGAACCGGTGGCGATGGCGGCCGACAACATGGCCTTGGCGATTGCCGAAATCGGCTCCCTGAGCGAGCGCCGCATTTCGTTGATGATGGACAAGCACATGTCGCAACTGCCGCCGTTCCTTGTCGCCAATGGCGGGGTGAACTCCGGCTTCATGATCGCCCAGGTCACCGCGGCGGCCCTGGCCAGTGAAAACAAGGCGCTGTCCCATCCCCATTCGGTGGACAGTCTGCCGACCTCGGCCAACCAGGAAGACCACGTCTCCATGGCCCCGGCCGCTGGCAAGCGTCTGTGGGAAATGGCCGAGAACACCCGTGGGATCCTCGCGGTGGAATGGCTCGCGGCTTGCCAGGGGCTGGACCTGCGCGGCGGTTTGAAGACCTCCACGAAGTTGGAACGGGCGCGGGGGCTGTTGCGTGCGCAAGTGCCGTTTTACGAGAAGGATCGCTTCTTTGCGCCGGACATCAATGCGGCCAGTGAATTGCTGGCGAGCCGGTGCCTGAACGAGCTGGTCACGGCGCAGTTGTTGCCGAGCCTGTAAGGGCCTCATCGCGAGCAAGCTCGCTCCCACAGGGGATTTTGGGTACACCTTGATCCCTGTGGGAGCGAGCTTGCTCGCGATTCGATTTTGAATGCGACGAGGAAACCGGGATGAAAACCCTCTGGCAAAACTGCCACGCCGCCACCATGGCCCAGGGCGTCTACTCGATCATCGAAGACGCCGCCATCGTTACCCAGGGCGAGCACATCCAATGGATCGGCCCGCGTGCCGAATTGCCGACGGGTGACTACCCGGCGGTCAACGACCTCAAGGGGGCCTGGGTCACGCCGGGGCTGATCGACTGTCACACCCACGCGGTATTTGGCGGCAACCGCAGCGGTGAGTTCGAGCAGCGCCTGCAAGGCGTCAGCTACGCCGAGATCGCCGCCGCCGGTGGCGGCATCGCCAGCACCGTGCGCGCCACCCGCGCCGCCAGTGAAGACGAGCTGTTCGCCAGCGCCGCCAAACGCCTGGCAAGCCTGATGCGCGACGGTGTGACCACGGTGGAAATCAAATCCGGCTACGGCCTGGACCTGGCCAGCGAGCGCAAGATCCTGCGGGTCATCCGCCGCCTTGGCGCCGAGTTGCCGGTCAGCGTGCGCAGCACCTGCCTGGCGGCCCACGCCTTGCCGCCGGAATACAAGGATCGCGCCGACGATTACATCGAGCACATCTGCACCGAGATGCTTCCGGCCCTGGCAGCCGAAGGACTGGTGGATGCGGTGGATGCCTTTTGCGAATACCTGGCGTTTTCCCCGGCGCAGGTCGAGCGGGTGTTTATCACCGCGCAACAACTGGGGCTGCCAGTGAAGCTGCACGCCGAGCAACTGTCATCCCTGCACGGTTCAAGCCTGGCGGCACGTTACCAGGCGCTGTCGGCCGATCACCTGGAATTCATGACCGAGGACGATGCCAAGGCCATGGCCGAATCCGGCACCGTGGCGGTGCTGTTGCCGGGCGCGTTTTATTTCCTGCGCGAAACCCAACTGCCGCCCATGGAGGCCCTGCGCAAGCACGGTGTGAAAATCGCCGTGGCCAGCGACCTCAACCCTGGCACCTCGCCGGCGCTGTCGCTGCGCCTGATGTTGAACATGGCCTGCACCTGTTTCCGGATGACCCCGGAAGAAGCCCTGGCGGGGGCGACGATTCATGCCGCCCAGGCCTTGGGCATGGCTGAGACCCACGGTTCGCTGGAAGTCGGTAAAGTCGCCGACTTTGTCGCCTGGCACATCGACCGCCCGGCCGACCTGGCGTACTGGCTCGGTGGCGATCTGGAAAAGTGCGTCGTGCGTCACGGCGTGGAAATCGATTGAGGAGAACGGTTGTGGAGAAGGTCCTGAATTTCAAGCAAGGGCGCGTGCCGCTGTTGATCAGCATGCCCCACGCCGGCCTGCGCCTGACCCCGGCGGTACAGGCCGGGTTGATCCCCGAGGCCCAAAGCCTGCCAGACACCGACTGGCACATCCCAAGGCTCTACGAATTTGCCGCCGAGCTGGGCGCCAGCACCCTGGCCGCCGAGTACTCGCGGTTCGTCGTCGACCTCAACCGTCCCTCCGATGACAAGCCGATGTACGTCGGCGCCACCACCGGTTTGTACCCGGCGACGCTGTTCGATGGCGTGCCGTTGTTTCGCGAAGGGCTGGAGCCATCGGCCGAGGAGCGGGCGACGTATCTGCAACAGGTCTGGATGCCTTACCACCAGGCGCTGCGGCAGGAACTGGCGCGGCTCAAGGCCGAGTTCGGCTATGCCTTGCTGTTCGATGCCCATTCGATCCGTTCGGTGATCCCACACCTGTTCGACGGCAAGTTGCCGGACTTCAACCTCGGCACCTTCAACGGTGCCAGTTGCGACCCGACCCTGGCCGGCCAGCTCGAAGCCATCTGCGCTCGCCACGGTGAATTCACCCACGTGCTCAACGGGCGGTTCAAGGGCGGACACATCACCCGGCACTACGGCAACCCGGCCGAAGACATCCACGCGGTGCAACTGGAACTGTGCCAGAGCACCTACATGGAAGAGTTCGAACCGTTCAACTACCGCGCTGACCTGGCGGCGCCGACTCAGGTGGTGCTCAAGGAACTGCTGGAAGGCTTCCTGGCGTGGGGGCAGCAGGCTTACAAGAAATAAACACCTACCAATACTCCTGTAGCGAGGGGACTTATCTGTGGGAGCAAAGCTTGCTCGCGATACAGGCGCCGCTGTTTCAGAGAGACCGCGTTGTTTTCATCGCGGGCAAGCCTTGCTCCCACAGAACCCCCTTGCCACAGGTTTGTTTTTGTCCTTGAGTCTCGGGAGCAACTGTCGCCACCGTGCAAAACCGAGTCGCCACAGTTCATCTTCAGCCCCTCGGCGCTGCGTAATGTTTTGGGCACGGTGCAGCAAGACACCGACCTACAATAATCCGCTGCCGCACGAGACCTTCCCGATGAAAAGACTGTTCAAGCGCTGTCTGTCGATCCTCTGCGGTACCACCCTCTTGAGCGCCGGGGCGATGGCCGCCGAGCCTGCGTCGTGCCAGACCGTGCGCATGGGCGTGGTCAACTGGACCGACGTGATCGCCACCAGCGGCATGGCCGATGTGTTGCTCACCGGGCTGGGCTACGACAGCAAGCAGACCAGCGCCGTGCAGCAGATCATCTTCGCTGGCATCCGCGACAAGCGTCTCGACATTTTCCTGGGCTACTGGAAGCCGGCGATGGACAAGAACATCGCGCCATTCCTGGCGGCCAACCAAGTGAAGGTATTGGACAAGCCAAGCCTGGCCGACGCCCAGGCCACCCTGGCTGTTCCAGACTACGTGGCGGCGGCGGGGCTCAAGACCTTTGCCGACATCGCCCGGTTCAGGGACCAGCTCGGTGGCAAGATCTACGGGATCGAGCCGGGCAGCGGGGCCAACACCACCATCAAGACCCTGATTGAAACCAACCACTTTGGCCTGAAGGACTTCAAGCTGATCGAATCCGGTGAAGCGGGCATGCTGGCCGCGGTGCAGCGGGCGGTGAATCGCAAGGAGTTCGTGGTCTTCGTCGGCTGGACCCCGCACCCGATGAACATCAACATGAACATCACCTACCTGACCGGCAGTGAAGATGTCTATGGCCCGAACGAAGGCGCCGCAACGGTCTCCACCGTGACCGCGCCGGACTACTCCCAGCGCTGCCCGAACGTGAACCGGTTGTTGGAAAACCTCACCTTCACCGCCGCCCAGGAGAGTCAGTTGATGGTGCCGATCATGGAACGCAAGACGCCCCAGGACGTCGCCCGGCAATGGTTGCGCGATCATCCCGAGGATTTGCAGAAGTGGCTGGCCGCAGTCACGAGCTTCGACGGCAAGGATGGCGTGGCGACGGTGCAGGCCAGTCTCAAGAATTGACCTGCTTGGCTGTGGCGGGGTGATTTATCTGTGGTGGAGTGATTTATCTGTGGGAGCAAGGCTTGCCCGCGATAGCGATGTGTCAGTCGACATAACGATTGGATGTACCACTGCCATCGCGGGCAAGCCTTGCTCCCACATTTCAATAGGTGGTGTTCTTCATGGCCTCATATCCACTCTCAGAGCAGATGTCAGCCTTCATCGACAAAACCCTGAGCTTCACCAGCCCGGACGACAGCCTCGCCGGTTCGCGCCAGGCCTACAGCCAAATGTGCCGGGCGTTCACCCCGGCATGCCCGCCAACACTGGCCATCGAGGATTTCGAGCTGGCCGCTGTGGCTGTGCGCGCCTATCACCCACGGGGTGCCGCGCCACCCGTCGGCTGGCCGTGCATCCTCTATCTCCACGGTGGTGGCTGGGTGGTGGGGGACCTGGACTCCCATGATTTCATCTGCCTGGAGCTGGCGGCTGCCCTTGGTGCGCTGGTGGTGGCGGTGGATTATCGGCTGGCGCCAGAGCATCCGTTTCCAGCCGGGTTGGACGATTGCCTCGCCGTGTGGCGTCATCTGGCAGCCGCGCCCTTTGCCATCGACCCGCGTCGTCGGCTGGTGGTCGGTGACAGTGCCGGCGGTAATCTCGCCGCTGCGTTATGCCTGGCCTTGCGCGATGCCGGGCAAGCGTTGCCCCGGGCCCAGGTGCTGATCTATCCGGCGCTCGGTGGCCCGGCAACGCTACCCTCGCGCCACGAATGTGCCGATGCGCCGCTGTTGAGCAGCAACGATCTGGACAGCTATCACACCCTCTACCTGAACGGCGCTCAACCGTCCCCTCTCGCCATGCCGTTGCTCGCCGATCACCTGAGCGGCTTGCCGCCGGCGTTGATCGCCGTGGCGCAATGGGACCCTCTGCGCGACGATGGCATCCTTTATAGCGAGCGGCTGAACGCCGCAGGCGTGGCGTCTGTGTTGTACATGGGCGAAGGGTTGGTCCACGGTTGCCTGCGCGGTCGGGGGCAGGTGCCGGAGGTCGATCGGATGTATCGCACGCTGCTGGCGTACCTGGCTGACATGCTTTGACTGCGCAGGGGACATGCTCATTAAGGTAATTCGGGTTTATGATGCCGTACGGCAGACTAAATAGACGTCCCCACAGGGATGACTCGACCCCTTACGGAGCGCGCAATGCAGACTTTGTACCCGCAGATCAAACCCCATGCCCGGCACGATCTGGCTGTCGATGACACCCACACGCTCTATGTCGATGAAAGCGGTTCCCCGGAAGGCCTGCCGGTGGTGTTCATTCACGGCGGCCCGGGTGCTGGCTGCGATGCACAGAGCCGGCGCTACTTCGATCCGAACCTGTACCGCATCGTTACTTTCGACCAGCGCGGCTGCGGTCGGTCCACCCCCCATGCCAGCCTTGAGAACAACACCACCTGGGATCTGGTCGAAGACCTGGAGCGCATCCGCAAGCACCTGGGCATCGAGAAGTGGGTGCTGTTTGGCGGTTCCTGGGGCTCGACCCTGGCCCTGGCCTATGCCCAGACTCATCCCGAGCGCGTACACGGCCTGATCCTGCGTGGGATCTTTCTCTGCCGGCCGCAGGAAATCGAATGGTTCTACCAGGCCGGCGCCAGTCGCCTGTTCCCCGACTACTGGCAGGACTACATCGCACCGATCCCGTTGGACGAGCGCGACGACCTGCTCAGCGCTTTCCACAAGCGCCTGACCGGTAACGACCAGATCGCCCAGATGCACGCGGCCAAGGCCTGGTCCACCTGGGAAGGTCGCACCGCGACCCTGCGTCCGAACCCGCTGGTGGTCGATCGCTTCTCCGAGCCGCAGCGGGCGCTGTCGATCGCCCGGATCGAATGCCACTACTTCACCAACAACGCTTTCCTCGAACCCAACCAGTTGATTCGCGACATGGGCAAGATCGCCCATTTGCCGGGCGTCATCGTGCATGGCCGCTACGACGTCATCTGCCCGCTGGACAATGCCTGGGAGTTGCATCAGAACTGGCCCAACAGCGAACTGCAGGTGATTCGCGACGCGGGTCACGCCGCTTCGGAGCCGGGGATCACCGACGCCCTGGTTCGCGCCGCTGCGCAAATGGCCCGGCGTCTGCTCGACCTGCCGCCTGAAGAAGCATGAAGGGGCTGTTGCAACGAGTTCGCGGAGCGCGGGTCGAAGTATCAGGCGAGATCGTCGGCGCCGTGGATCAGGGCTTGCTGGTGTTGGTGGCCGTCGAGCCCGGGGATACTCGGGCCAGCGCCGACAAACTCCTGCATAAGCTGCTTAACTATCGAGTATTCAGCGACGCCGACGGCAAGATGAACCTGTCCCTGGCGGATGTCGGTGGTGGGTTGCTGCTGGTGTCGCAGTTCACCTTGGCGGCCGACACCAAAAGTGGTTTGCGCCCGGGTTTTTCGACAGCCGCACCTCCGGCCCTGGGAGAAGAGTTGTTCAACTATTTGCTCACCCAGGCAAAACAGGTGCATGGCACTGTGGCATCAGGTAGATTCGGCGCCGACATGCAGGTGCATTTGGTCAATGATGGTCCGGTAACGTTCCTGTTACAGGTCTGAAAGCGTTTGAAACATCTTTTCGGGCCTGTTTCGAGGCAAAACTGGGAGTTTTCTCGATAAATACTTTGCTACCCCTGATGCGTTGTCACGCGGGCTACTAGATAATCGCGCGCTACGGGGGATCAGCGTTCGCTGGTCCATTTGACTTAGGTAGAGACTTGTCCTGGACCGTTTGGGGAATCATTTTGTCCCATCGGAGTCGGAACAATGCTCGCCAACTTGGCAAGAGTGGTCCGCAGGAACGGTTTTTCAATGCCGTTACCGTGCAGATACTTTATCTGGCCGTTGGTTTTTTGATCAGTTTTCGGCGAGGGTTGCTCGTGATTGTTAGTCCCTGTAATGCACCAAAAATGACTGCCAAACGGTTTAGAAACGCCCTGGTAGCGGGCTCGGCCCTGCTGTGCCTGTTCGGCGCGGGCCAACTGTGGGCATTCAGCCTGGATGATGTATCGGCGAAGGCTCAAGAACTGGCTGGGCAAAAATACGAAGCCCCGCGCAGTAATCTGCCGAACGAATTCCGCGAAATGAAATTCGCTGACTATCAAAAAATCCGTTTCCGTACCGAAAAAGCCGAATGGGCCGACCAGAAGACACCGTTCAGGCTGTCCTTCTATCACCAGGGTATGCATTTCGACACGCCGGTGAAGATCAACGAAATCACCGCGACCACCGTCGAAGAGATCAAGTACGACCCGTCGCGCTTTGACTTCGACGATGTGAAATTCGATCCCAAGGCCACCGAACAGCTGGGTTACGCGGGTTTTCGCGTGTTGTACCCGATCAACAAGGCTGACAAGCAGGACGAGATCATGACCATGCTGGGCGCGAGTTATTTCCGCGTCATCGGCAAGGGCCAGACCTACGGTCTGTCCGCCCGCGGCATGGCCATCGACACTGCGTTGCCATCGGGTGAAGAATTCCCGCGCTTTCGCGAGTTCTGGATTCAACGTCCGAAGCCGACCGACAAGCACCTGGTGATCTTTGCCCTGCTGGATTCGCCACGCGCCACTGGCGCTTATCGCCTGACCTTGCGTCCGGGCACCGACACCGTGGTCGACGTGAAGTCGCGCATGTTCCTGCGTGACCGCGTGACCAAGCTGGGCGTGGCCCCATTGACCAGCATGTACCTGTTCGGCGCCAACCAACCGTCCAAAGTGCTGAACTACCGTCGCGAACTGCACGATTCCAGTGGCCTGTCGATCCATGCCGGTAACGGCGAGTGGATCTGGCGCCCGCTGAACAACCCGAAACACCTGGCCGTGAGCAACTTCTCGGTAGAAAACCCGCGTGGTTTCGGCCTGTTGCAACGGGGGCGTGACTTCAGCCATTACGAAGACCTGGACGACCGCTACGACAAGCGTCCAAGTGCCTGGATCGAACCGAAAGGCGATTGGGGCAAGGGCTCCGTCGACCTGGTAGAAATTCCGACCGCCGATGAAACCAACGACAATATCGTTGCCTTCTGGAGCCCGGAAAAGCTGCCTGAGCCAGGCCAGCCGCTGGACTTCAGCTACCGCCTGCACTGGACTCTCGACGAATCCAGCCTGCACTCGCCGGACAGCGCCTGGGTCCAGCAGACCTTGCGCTCCACCGGTGACGTGAAACAGTCCAACCTGATTCGTCAGCCGGACGGCAGCGTGGCCTACCTGGTGGACTTCGAAGGTCCGTCCCTGCAAGCCCTGCCGGAAGACGCCGATGTGCGTAGCCAGGTGAGCGTCGGCGAAAACGGCGAGATCGTCGAGAATAGCGTGCGCTACAACCCTGAAACCAAGGGCTGGCGCTTGACCCTGCGGTTGAAGATCAAGGATTCGAAACAGGCCACCGAAATGCGTGCGGCGCTGGTCCGTCCATTGACGCCTGTAGAAGCCCCGGCCACCGCGCACTCCGTGACCACGACCCTGGCCAAGGCCGACAAAGTCGCTCGCCAGCAGACCGAAAAAGAACTCGCGAGCGAAAAAGCGAAAGACGAAGCCAAGGCCGTCAAGGCGGCAGACGCCGCTGTTGAACCGACCCCAACCCAGCAGGAATCGGAACCGACTGAACAAGTCTTGACCGAGACCTGGAGCAATCAGTTGCCAGCCGATGAGTAATACTTCAGTACAGCCAGAGACGCTCAGCGAGTACCTGGCCCATTTGCCCATGACCGACGAGCAGCGCGCCGAGCTGGCGGGCTGCAAGTCCTTCAGCGAATTGCACGAACGCCTGTCGTCATCGACCTTCGACGAGCCCGCCGAGGCGGCGCAAGCCTCGGTGGGCCGCCGGCTGACCCTGAACACTGCCGAGGAGCTCGAGGACGCCGAAATGCTGGGGCTCGACGCCAGCGGCCGGGTATGCCTGAAAGCCACGCCGCCGATTCGTCGGACCAAGGTCGTGCCGGAGCCGTGGCGCACCAATATCCTGGTGCGTGGCTGGCGGCGCCTGACCGGTCGTACCAACCCGCCGAAGCCGCCCAAGGATGAGCGCGTGCTGCCACATGCACGCTGGCGTACCGTGGGCTCGACCCGTCGCTACATCCTGCTGATCTTGATGCTCGGCCAGACTATCGTCGCCGGCTGGTACATGAAAGGCATCATGCCGTACCAGGGCTGGTCGTTCGTGGACCTGGAAGAAGTCCTGCACCAACCGCTGTTGCAGACCGCCACGCAAGTACTGCCGTATGCGCTGCAAACCAGCATCCTGATTCTGTTCGGGATCCTGTTCTGCTGGGTCTCGGCGGGTTTCTGGACGGCGCTGATGGGCTTTCTCGAATTGCTCACCGGTCACGACAAGTACCGCATCTCCGGTGCCAGCGCCGGCAACGAGCCGATTCCCAAGGACGCCCGCACCGCGCTGGTGATGCCGATCTGCAACGAAGATGTGCCGCGGGTATTCGCCGGTTTGCGCGCAACCTTCGAGTCGGTGGCCGCCACCGGTGACCTGGATCGTTTCGACTTCTTCGTGCTCAGCGACAGTAACGAAACCGATATCTGCGTGGCCGAACAACAGGCCTGGCTGGACGTCTGCCGTGAAGCCGGGGGCTTCGGCAAGATCTTCTATCGTCGCCGTCGCCGTCGTGTGAAGCGCAAGAGCGGCAACCTCGACGACTTCTGCCGTCGTTGGGGCAGCGACTACAAGTACATGGTCGTGCTCGACGCCGACAGCGTCATGAGCGGTACGTGCCTGACCAGCCTGGTGCGCCTGATGGAAGCCACGCCGGACGCCGGCATCATCCAGACCGCGCCACGTGCCTCGGGCATGGACACGCTGTATGCGCGCATGCAGCAGTTCGCCACCCGGGTGTACGGTCCGCTGTTCACCGCCGGCCTGCACTTCTGGCAGTTGGGTGAATCCCACTACTGGGGCCACAACGCGATCATTCGCATGAAGCCGTTCATCGAGCACTGCGCCCTGGCGCCGCTGCCCGGTAAAGGCGCGTTCGCCGGTGCCATCCTGTCCCACGACTTCGTCGAAGCGGCGCTGATGCGCCGTGCCGGCTGGGGCGTGTGGATTGCCTATGACCTGCCGGGCAGCTACGAAGAACTGCCGCCGAACCTGCTGGACGAACTCAAGCGTGACCGTCGCTGGTGCCACGGCAACCTGATGAACTTCCGGCTGTTCCTGGTCAAGGGCATGCACCCGGTGCACCGTGCGGTGTTCCTGACCGGCGTGATGTCCTACCTGTCGGCGCCGCTGTGGTTCTTCTTCCTGGTGCTGTCCACTGCGTTGTTGGCGGTGAACACGCTGATGGAGCCGCAGTACTTCCTTGAACCGCGTCAGCTCTATCCGTTGTGGCCACAATGGCACCCGGAAAAAGCCATCGCCCTGTTCTCGACCACCATCGTGCTGCTTTTCCTGCCCAAGTTGCTGAGTATCGTGCTGATCTGGGCCAAGGGTGCGAAGGAGTTCGGTGGCAAGTTCAAGGTGACGCTGTCGATGCTCCTGGAGATGCTGTTCTCCATGCTGCTGGCGCCGGTGCGGATGATTTTCCACACCCGTTTCGTGCTCGCCGCATTCCTGGGCTGGGCTGCAACCTGGAACTCGCCACAACGTGACGACGACTCCACGCCATGGAGCGAAGCGGTCAAGCGCCACGGCCCGCAAACCTTGCTGGGCTTCTTCTGGGCCTTGCTGGTGATCTGGCTGAACCCGAGCTTCCTGTGGTGGCTGGTGCCGATTGTCGGTTCGTTGATGCTGTCGATTCCGGTATCGGTGATTTCCAGCCGCGTGGGCCTGGGCTTGAAGTCCCGTGATGAAAGCCTGTTCCTGATCCCTGAGGAATACGCTCCGCCACAGGAACTGCTGTCGACGGACCAGTACACCCATGAAAACCGTTGGCATGCGCTCAAAGACGGTTTCATCCGGGCGGTGGTCGATCCGCAACAGAACGCCTTGGCGTATGCGTTGGCAACCTCGCGTCACGGCAAGGCCGAGCCGATCGAATGGCTGCGGGTCGAACGTGTTCGTCACGCCTTGAAGGCCGGCCCGGCCGGTCTCAGCAACGCCGAGCGACTGGCTCTGCTGAGCGACCCGGTGGCCTTGTCCCGCCTGCATGAGCAGGTCTGGAGCGAGGGTCATCCCGAGTGGCTGGCGGCGTGGCGCGAATCGATCAACGCTGATCCTCATGCACCGTTGTTACCGCTTCAGCCGTTGAGCGCACAGCCTCAAGTGGCCTGATACGCAAAAAGCCCCGCTTCTGAAAGGAAGCGGGGCTTTTTGTTAAGCGTACTTTCTATCTGCGGATCGCCTTTGTGGCGAGGGAGCTTGCTCCCGCTGGATGGCGCAGCCGCCCCCGATTTTGTGGTGCGGTCAGTGTTGTGGATTGATGGTATCCAACATCCGGTTTGCCAATAACCTACTCAGTTCGATCAGTTGCTGAATGCCGAAGGCAACATGGCGTCGCGAGCCTTTCAGGTCGAACGCAAGGTCGCTGACCATGGCATCGGCTGAGGCCAGGTTTTCGCTGAGGTTGGCCAACAGGCTTTCAGTGTCGATACCGTCGACGACGGTGAAGAGCTGGCCCGGCGGCTGTTTTTCTTCGGGTTTGGGTTGTTTGGGCTTCAGGTAGTAATCGAGTGCGCGGTCGGTGGCTTCCTGGAGTTTCTTGGGGTCGGTTTCTGGTTCTGGTGGGTTGGGTGTGACCTTGTGCATGGTTGACGCTCCTAGGGTAATGGAGCCGCCAGATATCGCTGCTAAACGAGAAGGGTGGCGACTGTACGCGGGTTAGCAGACCGGGACCCTAGAACCCGGCAGACCCGAAGGTCTCCCACGCACAACCGCCATGACATAGATGTGCAGGCGCTGAAGCCTGCTCACGAATGTGGAGAGCGTACGTCTAGGATTGTCCAGGCTGCTAAACCCGATCGCTGAACTGACAGCGACCTGCAAACGTTAGAGCCCAGGGCCAAGGCGCACAAGCCGGCGGATTCTGGCGTAGTTGTAGGCAATGGCGCAAGGCTGTGTAGCCTTGGGATGACGGATTGTGGGAGGCAGGTATTTTTGTATGTATATCCGTTATTTAGGTGACGGCTACTTAGGGTTTCGCCCTGACGGCGAGTCACTTTCGAAAAGCGCGAAAGTAACCAAAGCGCTTCTGCCCCACCACTCGGCACCTCGCTTAGGCTCGGTGTGCCCTCACTCCGGCATTGCTCCGTGGGCCCGCCGCGAAGGGCCATCCATGGCCCAGCGCGGCTATCCCGGCATCCATGCCGGGATGCCCACTCCACAATGCCTGCGTTCGGCCATCGTGGTTAACGGGGCGCCGAGATCAACGTCCACCACGAGGCGGCCTAGTAGCCGACCTGGCTCTCCCGGTCATACACCCGTCAGATCTGTTTGAGCAGGACCTGTGGGAGCAAAGCTTGCTCGCGAGGCGGCCTGACAGCCGACCTGGCTCTCCCTGTCGTACTCCGATCCCATTGTGGGAGCGAGCCTGCTCGCGAAGGCGGCGGCACATTCAGCATTAGTGCAAGCAGACCCACCGCCATCGCGAGCAAGCTCGCTCCCACAGGGGGCCTGTGTTGGGTATAAATTTTGTGTCCGCTGAAGATTGAATGTGGGAGCGAGCTTGCTCGCGATAGCGGTGGTTCAGTCACATGGATGTTGCGCTTGCCGACCTCTTCGCGAGCAGGCTCGCTCCCACAGGAGAAACGCGGTCCGACCAAGAACCAGGTCGGCTACCAGGCCGCCTCGTGGTGGACGTTGATCTCGGGCGCCCCGTTAACCACGATGGCCGAACGCAGGCATTGCGCAGTGGGCAACCCGGCATGGATGCCGGGTTAGCCGCGCTGGGCCATGGATGGCCCTTCGCGGCGGCCCACGGAGCAATGCCGGAGTGAGGGCATGCCGAGCCTAGGCGAGGCACCAAGTGGTGGGGCAGAAGCGTTTTGCTTACTTTTGCGCTTCTCAAAAGTGAGCCGCCGTCAGGGCGGAACCCTAAGTAGCCGTTACCTAAATAACGGATATACACACAAAACCTAGATTAAACCCGAAACCGCCCCACCAACGTCTGCAAATGCCCCCCCAACCGCGCCAACTCAGCGCTCGAAGCGGCAGTCTCCTCACTGGACGACGCCGTCTGCTCCGACACATCACGCACATTCAGCACACTACGATTAATCTCCTCGGCCACCGCACTCTGCTGTTCAGCCGCCGCGGCGATCTGCTGGTTCATCGCCTGGATCGCCGAGACGGTACGGGTGATGTTTTCCAGCGACCCACCGGCACGGCGGGTCAGCTCGACGCTGCTGTCGGTCAGGTTGCGGCTGTTGTCCAGGGTCGCCGCGACCTGCTCAGTGCCTGATTGCAGCCCAAGGATCAGCTCTTCGATTTCTTCGGTGGACTTCTGGGTACGCTGGGCCAGGCTGCGAACCTCGTCGGCGACCACCGCAAACCCACGCCCGGCTTCACCGGCCCGGGCTGCCTCGATGGCGGCGTTGAGGGCCAGCAGGTTGGTTTGCTGGGCGACGGACTTGATCACATCCAGCACGCTGCCGATCTTGTCGCTTTCTCGCTTCAGCTCGCCCATGGCGGTAGTGGAATTACCCACTTCGAGTGCCAGGCGCTCGATCTGGGCAATCGCTTCGCCGACGACTTTATCGCCTTCGCGTGCCTGGGCATCGGCGGCGGCGGCCGCTTCGGAGGCCTCTTCGGCATTGCTGGCCACTTCCTGCACTGTGGCGGTCATTTCGTGCATGGCGGTGGCGACCTGGTCGGTTTCCACTTTCTGGCTGTTGACTCCGGCGCTGGTCTGTTCGGTAACGGCCGACAGTTGTTCGGCGGCGCTGGCGATTTGCGTGACGCCTTCGCTGATGCCGCCGATCAATTGCCGCAGGCCCACGGTCATGTTCTGCATGGCGCGCTGTAACTGGCCCAGTTCGTCGCGGCGCTCGGAAGTGAGGTTGTGGGTCAGGTCGCCGGCAGCCACGCGTTCGGCGATCTTGAGGGTCTGGCCCAGAGGGCCAACGATCTGCCGGGTGATGACCAGGGCGGCGATGACACCGAACAACAGAGCCAGTACGGCAGCCGAGACCAGGAAGGTCTTGGCCTCGGCGGCATCATGGTCGCGCACGGCGGTCTGGGAGACGGTCAGCTTTTGGCTGGCGTCGATCAATACGTCACCTTGATCTGCCATGCGCTTGAGTGCCGCGGCGTTGTCGATCTGAGAGTCGCGGAACTGGCTGACGGCTGTGCGATAGGCATTGATCGAGTCGCTGGCCTGTTGCAGGTTGGCGGCATGTTCTTCGGGCAATTGCTCTGGCAAGCGTGCGAGCAGTTTGAGGACATTGTCGACGGCCTCGAGGGCTGGTTGCTGGGCCTCGCTCTTGCCGCTGTAGGTGTAGCCGCGAACTTGATAGCGCGCTTGCTGGACTGCCTTGCTCAGGGTCACAACACTGTTGAACTGGGCAACGCTGTCGCCTTGCAGCAATGACTTCTCTACTTCAGCGACGCGAGCCACGGCATTGTCTGCACTGGCGCCGAGCTTGCTGCGGGCATCTTCTCGGCTGGCGGTAGCGCGGGTCATCTCGGCGAAGGCTTTTTTGTACTCGGCCACGGCGGCCAATTGTTTATCGATCAGTGCGACATCGGCCGGTTGCTCGATCAGTTGGCGGGCGGTTTTCAGCCCGGCGTCGAGTTTGCCAATCAGGTCGTTGACTTGCTGGGGGCCGTTCTCGCCCCGCGAGGTGTCGTAGTTCATGCGTGCCAGGCGCAAGTCCTTGGTCAAATCGTTCAGGCTGGCAATGAACCCCAGCTTGTCGCCACGGCTGATGACGTTACCCAGGCCGGTCCAGCCCGTGAAGGCGATTATCACGGTCAGGAACAGCACCAGGCCGAAGCCGAAACCGAGTTTGCGATTAACGCCTACATTACCTAGCCATCGGAACATGCTGTTACTCCCTGCAGCGCTGAGTTTATGTGCTGGGAGCTATATCGACCGGTTGGAAGGGATCTGTAGAGAATAGATGTCACAGTAGTGGCCGCTTCGCGCCCCAGCGCGAGCAATCCCTGGCCACGGGTTTTATACCTGCCCTCTGGTTAGACCTTGAAGCGACCTACCAGCGTCTGCAAATGAACCCCCAACCGCGCCAGTTCGGCGCTGGAGGCGGCGGTTTCTTCGCTGGAGGAAGCGGTTTGTTCGGAGACATCGCGAACGTTCACGACGCTGCGGTTGATCTCTTCGGCCACGGCGCTCTGCTGCTCGGCGGCGGCGGCGATCTGTTGGTTCATCGACTGGATCGCCGAGACCGTGCGGGTGATGTTTTCCAGTGAGCCACCGGCACGGCGGGTCAGTTCGACGCTGCTGTCGGTCAGGTTGCGGCTGTTGTCCAGGGTGGTCGCGACCTGTTCGGTGCCCGACTGCAGACCAAGGATCAGTTCTTCGATTTCTTCGGTGGACTTCTGGGTGCGCTGGGCCAGGCTGCGCACCTCGTCGGCCACCACCGCGAAACCACGTCCGGCTTCACCGGCCCGGGCCGCTTCGATGGCGGCGTTGAGGGCCAGCAGGTTGGTTTGCTGGGCGACAGACTTGATCACGTCCAGCACGCTGCCGATCTTGTCACTCTCGCGCTTGAGATGGCCCATGGCTTCGGTGGAATTGCCCACTTCCTTGGACAGGCGTTCGATCTGGGCGATGGCTTCGCCGACCACTTTTTCGCCTTCGCGAGCTTGCTGGTCAGCGGCTACTGCCGCTTCGGAGGCTTCCTCGGCATTGCGCGCCACTTCCTGCACGGTGGCGGTCATTTCATGCATGGCGGTGGCAACCTGGTCGGTTTCCACTTTCTGGCTGTTGACCCCGGCGCTGGTCTGCTCGGTAACGGCCGAGAGCTGTTCGGCGGCGCTGGCGATTTGCGTGACGCCGTCGCTGATACCCCCGATCAGTTGCCGCAGGCTGATGACCATTCGCTGCAGGCTGCCTTGTAGTTGACCCATGTCGTCGCGGCGAGTGACCACCAGGTTATGGCTCAAGTCGCCGGAGGCGACACGTTCGACGGCCACCAGGGTCTGTTGCAGTGGCGCGACGATCTGCCGGGTAATGATCCATGCGGCCAGCAGGCCAAACGCTAATGCCAGGATGGTGACGATGATCAGCGTTTCTTTCGCTTGAGCCGTTTCCTGGTCGCGTTTCTCGATCTGCGAAGTCGTCAATTGATTATCCAGGCCGTTCAAGCGGGTGTCTTGGTCGGCCATTTTCTTGAGGGCCGAGGCGCTGGCGACCTGTGAGTCGCGGAACTGGCTGACGGCAGCGCGATAAGCCTTCATCGATTCAGAGGCTTGTTGCAGGTTGGTGGCGTGTTCCGGCAGTTTGCCCGTCAGGCTTTCAAGGTTTTTCAACACGCTATCGATGGCATCCAGCGCCGGTTGCTCGGCATCGGCCTTGCCGCTGTAGGTGTAGCCGCGAACTTGGTAGCGGGCTTGCTGGAGCAGTTTGCTCAGCTCAACCACACTGTCGAATTGCGCCACACTGTCGCCTTGGCGCAAGGCATTTTCGACCTCTTTCACCTTGGCTACGGCATTGTCGGCGTTGGCGCCAAGTTTGGATCGGGCCGATTCGCGGTTCTGCGTCGCCTGGGTCAGGTCGGCAAAGGCGCGTTTGTACTCATCGAGGATAGCCAGCTGCTGATTGAGCAACTCCTGGTCTGCCGGACGTACAAACCGTTTGAGGGCCGCTTGTACGTTTTCTTGAAGCTTGCCCACGAATTCATTGACCGCTGTTGGCCCTTGTTCGCCGCGCCGCATCTCATAGTCGAGACTGGCGATTCGCAAATCCTTGGCCAACTCATTGAGGCTGGCGATGGACGCCTGTTTATCTGCGCGGCTGATCACGCTGCTCAGGCTGTTCCAGCCCGCGAACGTGCTCAGGACGGTCATGAGCAGCACCAGGCCAAAACCGAAACCCAGTTTGCGATTGACACTTACGTTTCCCAGCTTTTCGGTTAGCCAACTGAACATGCTGATACTCCTGGAGCCTTTTATTAGGTCTTATGAAAAGAGTATCGACCATGTGATGGGGATCTGTAGAAAATAGATGCGCTGGGATTTTTTGTGGCGAGGAAGCTTGCTCCCGCTGGGTGCGTCTTGTAGGAGCTGTGTAGGAGCTGTGTAGGAGCTGTCGAGTGCAACGAGGCTGCGATCTTTCCCCAGGCACTTGAATCTCGAGCGAAAGATCAAGATCAAAAGATCGTCCGAACGCGGCCCGAGCCTTCGCCAGCTCCTACAGAGCCTAGCGGGAGCAAGCTCCCTCGCCACAGGTTTTATGCCTGCCCTTTTGATCAGACTTTGAAGCGTCCCACCAGTGTCTGCAAATGCCCCCCAGCCGGGCCAGTTCGGCGCTGGAGGCGGCGGTTTCCTCACTGGAGGAGGCGGTTTGTTCGGAGACATCGCGAACATTCACGACGCTGCGGTTGATCTCTTCGGCCACGGCGCTCTGCTGCTCGGCCGCAGCGGCGATCTGCTGGTTCATCGACTGGATCGCCGAGACCGTGCGGGTGATGTTTTCCAGTGAGCCACCGGCACGGCGGGTCAGTTCGACGCTGCTGTCGGTCAGGTTGCGGCTGTTGTCCAGGGTGGTGGCGACCTGTTCGGTGCCCGATTGCAGGTTGCCGATCAGTGCTTCGATTTCTTCGGTGGATTTCTGGGTACGCTGGGCCAGGCCACGAACCTCGTCGGCCACGACGGCGAAACCACGCCCGGCTTCACCGGCCCGGGCTGCCTCGATGGCCGCGTTGAGGGCCAGCAGGTTGGTTTGCTGGGCCACGGACTTGATCACGTCCAGCACGCTGCCGATCTTGTCACTCTCGCGCTTGAGATGACCCATGGCTTCGGTGGAATTGCCCATTTCCTTGGACAGGCGTTCGATCTGGGCGATGGCTTCACCCACGACTTTTTCGCCTTCGCGAGCCTGCTGGTCGGCGGCGACCGTCGCTTCGCAGGCCTCCTCGGCATTACGTGCCACTTCCTGCACCGTGGCGGTCATTTCGTGCATGGCGGTGGCGACCTGGTCGGTTTCCTCTTTCTGTTTGTTGACCCCGGCGCTGGTCTGCTCGGTGACGGCCGAGAGCTGTTCAGCGGCACTGGCGATTTGCGTGACACTGTCGCTGATGCCGCCGATCAATTGCCGCAGGCCCACGGTCATGCTTTGCATGGCGCGCTGTAGCTGGCCCAATTCGTCGCGGCGCTCGGAGGTGAGGTTGTGGGTCAAGTCGCCAGCGGCCACGTATTCGGCAACCTTGAGAGTCTGGTCCAGCGGGTCGACGATCTGCCGGGTGATCGCCAGGGCCGCGATCAAGCCGAGCAGAAGGGCCAGTGCGGCGGCCAATCCCAGGATAGTCTCGGCCTGGGCAGCTTCCTGATTGCGCACGGTCGTCTGGGACACTGTGAGATTTCTGCTGGCCTCGCGTAGCACGACCCCCAGGTCGGACATGCGCTTGATGGCTGCAGCGTTTGCGGTCTGGGCGTCACGGAACTGGCTGACGGTTGCACGATAGGTCTTGAACGATTCGCCGGCCTGGTGCAGCTTGGCGGCGTGTTCTTCTGGCAGTTGGGCCGCAATCCTGTCGAGAATTTTCAAAGCGTTATCGATGGCATCCTGCGCGGGTTGCTCGGCGTCGGCCTGGCCACTGTAGGTGTAGCCGCGAACCTGATAACGGGCCTGCTGGATGGCCTTGCCCAAGGTCACCACACTGTTGAATTGTGTCACGCTATCGCCTTGCAATAGGGCGTTTTCAATGTCGGAGACACGGGTCACGGCGTTATCGGCGCTGGCGCCCAATTTGCTGCGGGCATCCTCACGACTGGCGGTGGCGCGGATCAAATCGGCGACGGCAGTCCTGTACTCGGCGACGGCCGCCAGTTGCTTGTCGATGATCGCCACGTCGGCCGGTTGCTCGATCGATTGGCGCGCGGTCCGTAGCCCGGGCTCCAATTTACCGAGGAGATCGTTGAGGTCACCTGGGCCTTTTTCGCCGCGGGTCGCGTCGTAATCCATGCGCGCGGAACGCAGGTCCTTGGTCACGTCATTCAGGCTGGCGATGAGCCCCAGCGTGTCGCCGTGGGCAATCACCTTACGCAGGCCGGTCCAGCCGGTGAAGGCGATCATTACTGTCAAGAAGAGTACCAGCCCGAAACCAAAGCCGAGTTTGCGATTGACGCCTACGTTACCTAGCCATCGGAACATGCTGATACTCCCTTGAAGGGCGGAACTGCCTTTCATAGTAGCTGTATCGACAGATTGTGGGAGGAACTGGAGAAATGAGCTAAATGAGCTTGGAACGCGGTGGCAAGCGACAGAGGATCAGAACAGTCGTGCGAGCAGCGCTGTAACCGCGGTCTCGACCCGCAGGATCCGCTCGCCCAGTTGCACCGGTTGCAGGCCGGCCTTGGCCAACAGGTCGATCTCGTAGGGAATCCAGCCGCCTTCCGGACCAATGGCCAGTGTCACCGGTTCTGTCAGCGCACGAGGGCAGGGCGGGTAGTTGCCGGGGTGACCGACCAGGCCCAAGGTGCCGTCGGTCATGGCCGGCAGGCGGTCTTCGACGAAGGGCTTGAAGCGTTTTTCGATGATGATGTCCGGCAGCACGCTGTCCCGGGCTTGTTCCAGGCCCAGGATCAGTTGCTCGCGGATGGCCTCGGGCTCGAGGAACGGCGTCTGCCAAAAGCTCTTTTCCACGCGATAACTGTTGACCAGCACCACGCGCGGCACGCCCATGGTGGCGACGGTCTGGAACACCCGCCGAAGCATTTTCGGACGCGGCAGGGCCAGCACCAGGGTCAGCGGCAACTTGGCCGGTGGAGGCTGGTCGAGGGTCACTTGCAGTTCGGCCTCGCGGGCTTCCAGGCGCAGCACCTGGGCGGTGCCCATCAGCCCGCCGATGCGCCCGACGCGCAGGCTGTCACCGACGGCGCTGCGATGGACTTCCTGCATGTGGGTCAACCGGCGATCGCTCAGGATCACGCGGTCGGGCCCGATGAAGTCGGCCTCTTCGAGCAGCAGCAGGTTCACGCTTGGGTCGCTGGCGGCTGGTCGTTGTGGTCATCGACCGGTTGTTCCTCGGGCTCTTCTTCCCGACGCTTGCGCACCAGGCCACCGAACAGGATGCCGATCTCGAACAGCAGCCACATAGGCACCGCGAGCAGGGTCTGGGAGAAGATGTCCGGCGGGGTCAGGATCATGCCGACCACGAAGCAGCCGATGACCACGTAGGGGCGGATTTTCTTCAAATAGGCCACGTCGACCACGCCAATCCACACCAGCAGCACCACGGCCACCGGGATTTCGAACGCCACGCCGAAGGCGAAGAACAGCGTCATGACGAAATCCAGGTAGCTGCTGATGTCGGTCATCATTTCCACGCCCGCCGGGGTGGCGGCGGCGAAGAACTTGAAGATCAGCGGGAACACCAGGTAATAGGCGAAGGCCATGCCGGTGTAGAACAGCAGGATGCTGGACACCAGCAGCGGCACGGCGATGCGTTTTTCATGCTTGTACAGGCCCGGCGCAATGAAGCCCCAGATCTGGTGCAGGATCACCGGGATCGCCAGGAACAGCGAGACCATCATCGTCAGCTTCAGCGGCGTCAGGAACGGCGACGACACGTCGGTGGCGATCATTGTCGCCCCTACCGGCAGGTACTGGCGCAGCGGCGTGGAGACGAAGGTGTAGATCTGCTGGGTGAAGGAAAACAGCCCGGCGAAGATGATGAAAACCGCCGCGACGCAACGCAGCAGGCGGGTGCGCAACTCGGTGAGGTGCGATACCAGCGGCATCGGCTGGTCGTTTTCAGGGATATCGCTCATGGGGCTCGCGGCGGCAAAGTAGGGTCGTTAGGCGCAGGGACAGCAGGAGGTGCTGTATCCGCTGCCGTCGGTGTCACTGGCGCCGGTTCAGCCACCGGCCCCGCACCATCCACCGGCGCCTGGGGCGCAATCGTCGGTTCGGCCACGGGCTGAACCGGCGTCGGTTCCTGTTGGGTTGGCGTGAAGATTTTCCGCGCTTCCTGCTCCAGGGACAGAATATGTTCGTTGTGAAGTTGCCGACGGATGTCGTCGGCACCGATTTCACGTTCAACTTCCTGTTTGATCGCATTGAAGCTGCGCTTCAGGCGGCCGATCCACAGACCGGCGGTGCGCGCAGCACCCGGCAGGCGCTCGGGGCCCAGCACCAGCAGGGCGACGAGGCCGACGAGCAGCAGTTCAGTGAAGCTGATCCCAAACATTAGTCAGTGCTCACGAGTCTTTGCGGACGGGCTCTTCGACTTTCTGTGCCTGCACGTCGATGGTGTGCGGTGCATTTACAGGCTGGCTGGCCTGGGGGTGTACCGGTTGGGTCGGCTGCGCCGGTTGGCCAGCCGCCGCCGACGGGTCGGCCGGTTTTTCGTCGTCGTTCATGGCCTTGCGAAAGCCCTTGATCGACTCGCCGACATCGGTGCCGAGGTTTTTCAGTTTCTTGGTACCGAACACCAGCACCACGACGACCAGGATGACGATCCAGTGTTTCCAGTCAAAAATACCCATGGAGCTATTCCTCTCAAAAGTTGATCAGGCGGACGGGCGCGAGGCTTTCTCGACGTGCCCGGACAGACCGAAGCGACGGTCCAGTTCATCCAGTACGGCCTGCGGATGCTGCCCCAGTTGGGCCAGCATGACCAGGCTGTGGAACCACAGGTCGGCGGTCTCATAGATCACGTCGCTGCAATCGCCACTGATGGCGGCGTCCTTGGCGGCGATGATGGTCTCGACCGACTCTTCGCCGACTTTCTCCAGAATCTTGTTCAAGCCCTTGTGGTACAGGCTGGCGACATAGGAACTGTCGGCCGCGGCGCCCTTGCGCTCTTCCAGCACCTGGGCCAGGCGGGTCAGGGTGTCACTCATGGGTATGTCCTGAATAAATGGCGTGCGGGTCCTTGAGCACCGGGTCGACGGTTTTCCAGTCGCCGTTCTCGAAGACGCGATAGAAGCAGCTTTGACGGCCGGTGTGGCAGGCAATCTCACCGACTTGCTCGACCATCAGGATGATGACGTCGCCGTCGCAGTCCAGGCGCATCTCATGCAGGTGCTGCACGTGCCCGGACTCTTCACCTTTGCGCCACAGCTTGCCGCGGGAACGTGACCAATAGATGGCACGGTTCTCGGCGGCGGTCAGGGCCAGCGCTTCGCGGTTCATCCAGGCCATCATCAATACGCGCCCGGTCTTGTGGTCCTGGGCGATGGCCGGCACCAGGCCGTCAGCGTCCCATTTGATCTCGTCCTGCCAGTTTTTCATCTTTGACTCCGACCATGGACCGCGCACCTGACGTCGGCGGGCCCAGCGTTGAAACAGTGTGCCAGCGCGAACCGGTGCTGGCTATCGGCGAACGACCAGATACAAACCAACGATCACCATGATTCCGGCGGGCCAATGGCCCAATTCGCTCAACGGTCCACCAGCCGCCAGCATTGCGCCACCTCCCAGGTGAGCCGCGCCCAGCAGGCGCAACAGCCAGTCGTCCTTGCGTCGGTGCCACGGCGGCGCCGGGTCGTGTGCGTGGGGCTGTGACATGCGTTCGAGCAGGTCGCGGGTCATATTGGCCAGGTGCGGGAGCTGCTCGAACTGGCTTTGCACGTTGCCCAGCAAGGTCTTGGGGCTGACGCGCTCGCGCATCCAGCGTTCGAGGAACGGCTGGGCGGTGTTCCACAGGTCGAGGTCCGGGTACAACTGACGGCCGAGGCCTTCGATGTTCAGCAGGGTTTTCTGCAACAGCACCAACTGTGGCTGGACTTCCATGTTGAAGCGTCGCGCGGTCTGGAACAGGCGCATCAGTACCTGACCGAAGGAAATATCTTTTAACGGTTTTTCGAAGATCGGTTCGCACACGGTACGGATCGCCGCTTCGAATTCGTTGAGCTTGGTCTCGGCCGGCACCCAGCCCGAATCGATGTGCAGCTGGGCGACGCGACGGTAGTCACGCTTGAAGAAGGCAAACAGGTTGCGCGCCAGGTAGTCCTGGTCTTCCGGGGTCAGGCTGCCGACGATGCCGCAGTCGATGGCAATGTACTGCGGGCTCCACGGCTGCACCGTGCTGACGAAGATGTTGCCCGGGTGCATGTCGGCATGGAAGAAGCTGTCGCGAAACACCTGTGTGAAGAAGATTTCCACGCCGCGTTCGGCGAGCATCTTCATGTCGGTGCGCTGGTCGGCCAGGGTCGCCAGGTCGGTGACCTGGATGCCGTAGATGCGCTCCATCACCAATACTTTCGGCCGGCACCAGTCCCAGTAGACTTGCGGCACATAGAGCAGCGGCGAACCCTCGAAGTTGCGACGCAGCTGACTGGCGTTGGCCGCCTCGCGCAGCAGGTCGAGTTCGTCGTAAATGGTTTTTTCGTAGTCCTGGACCACGTCCACCGGGTGCAGCAGGCGGGCATCGGCTGACAACCGCTCGGCGGCGCGGGCGAGGATGAACAGCCACGCGAGGTCCTGGGCAATGATCGGCTTGAGGCCCGGGCGGATGACCTTGACCACTACTTCTTCACCGCTCTTGAGTTGCGCGGCGTGAACCTGGGCCACGGAGGCCGAGGCCAGGGGCGCGACGTCGAAACGGCTGAAGACTTCGCTGATCTTCTTGCCCAGTTGTTCCTCGATCAGCGCCACCGACACCTTGGAGTCGAACGGCGGCACGCGGTCTTGCAGGCGCATCAGTTCATCGGCGATGTCTTCGGGCAACAGGTCGCGACGGGTCGAAAGGATCTGCCCGAACTTGATGAAAATCGGCCCCAGGTCCTGCAAGGCCAGGCGCAAGCGCGCACCGCGACTCAGGTCCAGCGTTCGCCGGGGAAACCAGCGCCACGGCAGCACGAAGCGCAGGGCCAGGAGAAACCAGGGCAGCGGCAGGGCGAACAGCAGGTCATCGAGGCGGTAGCGGATCACGACGCGCTGGATGCGCAACAAACGGCGGACGGCAAGCAGCTTCATGCGTTATCGCTTGGTTTCAAGGGATCGGGAAAGGCGCTCGAAACGCGCCTCGAGACGTTCCAGGTCAAGTTTGATCTGGTCCAGTTCATTAAAACGGGCTTGTGCTTCGCGTTGGCCTACGAGGGTACGCGATTCTTCGGCCAGGTATTCACTCAGATTCTGCCCCAGGCTGGCGAACCCCTGCCGATACCAGCGGCTGCGGCTGCGCAGATGGCCGCTGAGCAGTTGGGTCGCCACCGGACCGATCCAGCGGGACACTTCGTATTCCCAGTCCAGCTCCAGGTCCTGGAGAATCGCCGCCAGCTCCAGCAGTACGCCGCTGTCGCCGTCGAGCTCCACGTCGGGGCGGTGCAGCACCGCGGTCTTGTCCTTGCCCAGGGCCAGGTTCAGCAGGCTCGACGCCGGGGCGCGCAGCGTGCAGTCGGCTTCGGCCTCCCAGTGCGCAGCGAGCAGCAGGCCTTCGTCGCTGGGCAGGATGAACAACCGCAACGCCGGGCTGCGGCAGTCCACGGCGATCACCTTGCCGCTCAAGTGCGCCAGGCGCGCGAGCGCCGTGCTGTCCAGGCGCAGCACCCGGTTGAGGCCGAGTTCGACGCTGGCGAGCAGGCCGGTCAGCAGCATCAGGGCTTGATGCCGCGGTGCAGGGCGACGATGCCTGCGGTCATGTTGTGGTAGGTCACGCGGTCGAAACCGGCCTCGACCATCATCGACTTCAGGGTTTCCTGGTTCGGGTGCATGCGGATCGATTCGGCCAGGTAGCGATAGCTTTCCGAGTCGTTGGTGATCAGCTTGCCCATCAGCGGCATGAAGGCGAACGAGTAGGCGTCATAGGCCTTGGACATCAGCGCGTTGGTCGGCTTGGAGAACTCCAGCACCAGCAGGCGGCCACCGGGCTTGAGCACGCGCAGCATCGAGCGCAGGGCATCTTCCTTGTGGGTGACGTTGCGCAGGCCGAAGGCGATGGTCACGCAGTCGAAATGGTTGTCGGGGAACGGCAGCTTTTCAGCGTCGGCCTGGACGAACTCGACGTTGCCGGCCACACCCAGGTCCAGCAGGCGGTCGCGACCGACCTTGAGCATGGATTCGTTGATGTCGGCCAGGACCACCTGGCCGGTCGGCCCGACGATGTGGGAAAACTTCTTCGTCAGGTCGCCCGTGCCGCCAGCGATGTCCAGTACGCGATTGCCGCTGCGCACGCCCGACAGTTCGATCGCGAAACGCTTCCACAGGCGGTGCATGCCGCCCGAGAGCAGGTCGTTCATCAAGTCATACTTGGCAGCTACGGAGTGGAAAACCTCAGCGACTTTTTCCGCTTTCTGGCTTTCCGGCACGTTCTTGAAGCCGAAGTGAGTGGTGGGTTCGGCATCGCTGCCTTTGCGCTGATCAGTCATATCGCGGTCACCAAAAAAGAATGCGGGACATTCTAATCCCGGTGGAGGGCTTTGTCTTGGCAAGGCTGAAGGTAAGATGGGCTACCGCCGGGACGTTTTGACGCAGCCAGGGTCTGAAACGTTCAGGCAAGTCCCGATAAAACAGGAGTCACCCGATGGCCCGTATAACTGTTGAGCGTGCCCATGGCCTGGGCAAGGAAGCGGCGCGAGAGAAGGCCGACAAGCTGGCGCAGAAGTTGTCCGACAGCTATGGCCTGGAGCCGCAGTGGGAGGGCGACACCCTGAAACTCAAGCGTTCCGGGGTCAAGGGCGAAGTGCATGTGGGCGAGGACTCGATCCGCGTCGACGTGGAGCTGGGCATGTTGATGTCGGCCATGAGCGGCACGATCAAGAGCGAAATCGAAAAGGCGTTGGATAAGGCGTTGGCCTGATTGATCGAAAGGGTGGATGCAGTACTCAAGTTCACCACCAATCCTCCTGTGGGAGCGAGCTTGCTCGCGATGGCATTGTTTCAGTCACATCAAAGTTGGCTGACACTCCGCCATCGCGAGCAAGCTCGCTCCCACAATGGGAAGTCATCACCCTCAGGTTTTGTGTCAGTTGTTAGGGTGCCCTTTCTAATTATTGTCACTACTTTGTGCCTGAGCCCGACCGTGTGCGGGCAGTTCCTCAAACCATTTTCGAGTGAGGTGCACCATGGCCAAAGTTATTCTGAAGAAAAAAACCGACGTTGAATCTTCCACGCTCAGCGACGTGAAAACGTACGCGCGCAAGATCTGGCTGGCGGGCCTGGGCGCCTACACGAAGGTCGGCCAGGAAGGCAGCGAGTACTTTCAGGAGTTGGTAAAGGCTGGCGAAGTTATTGAAACCAAAGGCAAAAAGAAAATTGCCGGAAAACTTGAAGCGGCCAACAGTGAATTGATTGAAGCCAAGAGCGACGTCAATACTTTCAAGGCCCGGGTTGAAGTACAACTCGATAAAGTCGAGAAGGTATTTGATGCCCGTGTTGCAAGTGCCTTGAATCGTATCGGCATTCCGTCTAAACATGACGTTGAGACACTCTCTGCTAAGCTCGATGAGCTGACAGCATTGCTCGAACGTGTCGCGCGTAAACATTAAGGAGAACGGGATGGCTGGCAAAAAAATCACAGAAAAAGAGGGCAGCTCGTGGGCCGGGAAGATTGAAAAGTATTCCCGCAAAATCTGGCTTGCTGGTTTAGGCGTGTACTCGAAGATCGACACTGACGGCAGCAAGCTCTTCGAGTCCCTGGTTAAGGACGGCGAAAAGGCCGAAAAACTCACCAAGACGGCAGTCGGCAAACAAGTCGATGCCGCCAAGGACTCTGCCGAGTCCGCCAAGTCGCGAATCGGCGGCGTGAAGGATCGTGCACTGGGCAAATGGGACGAACTGGAAGGGGCTTTCGACAAGCGCCTGAACAGTGCGATCTCGCGCCTGGGCGTGCCGAGCCGTAATGAAGTCAAGGCACTGCACAGCAAGGTCGACACCCTGACCAAGCAGATCGAAAAACTCACCGGCGCCAAAGTCGCACCCGTGGCGACCAAGACTGCGGCGGCCAAGCCGGCCGCTAAAACGGCGGCCAAGCCATTGGTCAAGGCTGCGGCAAAACCCGCCGCCAAACCTGCGGCGAAAGCAGCGGCCAAACCTGCGGCTAGAACTGCTGCGGCCAAGCCTGCTGCCAAGGCGGCGGCCAAACCGGTAGCGGCCAAACCTGCGGCCAAAGCGGCAGCCAAGCCTGCGGCCAAACCCGCGGCTAAAACGGCAGCGGCCAAACCGGCAGCGAAACCCGCCGCCAAGCCTGCGGCAAAAGCGGCGGCCAAACCTGCTGCGGCGAAAAAACCGGCCGTGAAAAAACCGGCCGCGCCGAAAGCCGCTGCACCGAAGGCGCCGACCGCGGCCGCCAAACCAGCGACCCCAACGAGCACGGCGAACTCCGCCGCCGCTCCGACGCCGGTCGCGACGCCAACTCCAGCGCCGGCTCCATCGACGCCTACCACCCAGTCCTGATTCTGCGGGACATGCAAAAACGCCCGGCCTGTGAAGGTCGGGCGTTTTTGTTTGTATGCAGGTCAACCTGTGGGAGCGAGCTTTGTGGGAGCAAGGCTTGCCCGCGATGAAAACGCCGCGGTCTCTTGAGGACCGCAGCGCCTGGATCGCGAGCAAGCTTTGCTCCCACAAGCTCGCTCCCACAATGGATCTGCCACTGTCGGTGGTTAGTCGTGTTCTTCCAGGTAGCGCAACGCCAGTTGCTCAGTCGCCACCTTGGTCGCGGGCGGCAGGTGCGGGGCCACCAGCATCATGATCTGGTAGACCACCAGCCGAACCTCGCCTTCGCGGTCGAGGATCCGCTGGTAGTCCAGGGAGAACAGCAAGGTCATGGTGATCTGCTCCACCAGCTGCCCCAGGGCCTGGGTATCGCTGATCAGCAATCCCTGGGCCTTGAGCTGCGCCAGCAGTGAGGCGAGGGTGCGCTTCAGGGCATTGAGCAATTGGCGGATACCCTTGGCCAGCTTCGGCAGGCGCCCGGCCAGGTTCGACAGGTCTTGGAACAGAAACCGGTACTGGGCCAGGCGCTCGACGATCAAGTGCAGGAACAGCCAGTAGTCTTCCGGCGCCAACTGCACGTCCGCCGGAGGGTCCAGCAGCGGCGCCAGTTCGCCCTGGAATCGCTCGAACAGCCCGAGGATCAGCGGTTCCTTGCCATGAAAGTGGTAGTAGAGGTTGCCTGGGCTGATGCCCATTTCGTTGGCAACTTCCATGGTGGAGACGTTCGGTTCGCCCTTTTCGTTGAACAATTGCAGGGCACATTCAAGGATGCGGTCGCGGGTTTTCATCCGGTCTTCTTAATGATCAAGTCATGCCACGGCCAATCGCCTGGCCATGGGGTAAGGCCTTCAGCGCACGCGAACATAGGTGCCGGGAGCCGCGTCCAGAGGCGGGTAGTTCGCATTGCCCAAGGTCATCTGGGTTTCGTGCTGGGCACCGGAACGCTCCTGGATCCAGCCCAGCCATTGGGTCCACCAACTGCCTTCGACGTGCTTGGCGTCGTAGTACCAGGCCCGTGGGTCGCTGCTCAATTTTGCGCTTTCGATGAAGTTGGCCTTGGGGTTGCCCGGCGGGTTGAGGATGCTCTGGACATGGCCGCTGTTGGAAAGCACGAAGCGTTTTTCGCCACCGAGCAACAGGGTCGAGCGATACACCGCGTCCCACGGCGTGATGTGGTCATTGATGCCGCCCACACTGAAGCTGTCCACCGTCACTTTCTGCAGGTCGATGGGCGTGCCGCACACTTCCAGGCCGCCGGGATGGGTCAGTGGGTTGTGCTTGAAGAAGTCCAGCAGGTCGCCGTGGTAAGCCGCCGGCAGGCGGGTGCAGTCGTTGTTCCAATAGAGGATGTCGAAGGCCGGTGGCTCCTTGCCCAGCAGGTAGTTGTTGATGAAGTAAGTCCAGATCAGATCGTTGGGGCGCATCCAGGCGAACACCCGGGCCAGGTCGCGGCCATCGAGGATGCCTTTCTGGTAGGAGCGACGCTTGGCGGCTTCGAGGGTCTGTTCGTCGATGAACAACGTGGCCTGGCTGTCGATCTGGCTGTCCAGCAGGCTCACCAGGTACGTGGCACTGGCGACCCGGCGTAGCTGGCGCTTGGCTTGCAAGTGGCCCTGCAGGGCGGCGATGGTCAGGCCCCCGGCGCAGGCGCCCATCAGGTTGACCTCGCGGGCGCCGGTGATCGCCCGGCAGACGTTCATGGCCTCTTCCACGGCCTCGACATAGCTGGACAGGCCCCATTCACGGTGGCGTACGTCGGGGTTGCGCCAACTGATGATGAAGACCTGCAAACCGTTTTTCAGGGCGTACTGGACGAAGCTGTTGGAAGGGCTCAGGTCGAAAATGTAGAACTTGTTGATCTGCGGCGGCACGATCAGCAACGGCTTGGCGTATTGCTTTTCGCTCATGGACCGGTACTGGATCAGCTCGAGCAATTCGTTGCGAAACACCACTGCGCCGGGAGTGGTCGCCAGGGTCTTGCCGACTTCAAAGGCATGGGGCGTGGTTTGTCGCGGCAACCCGTCGTTGTGCAGCAGGTCATCCACCAGATGGCTGAGGCCTCGAACCAGGCTGGTGCCGCCGGAGTTGAACAGTTCCTTGACCGCCAGCGGGTTGAGCAAGGTGTTGGACGGCGAAACGGCGTCGTTGAGCAGGGCAAAGGCGAAGTGGGCGCGGGCGCGGTCATCCTGGCTCATGGTGCTGTCGTCGATCCAGCTCGTCACCTGTTTCTGCCAACTCAGGTAGGCCTGCAGGCTGCGGCGGTAGAACGGATTGAGCTGCCAGGTGGGGTCGGCGAAACGCTGGTCGTTGGGGTTGGTGGGATGCAGGGTCTCGCCCAGCAGCACTCGGCCCAGTTGACCGCCCAGCTTCAACGCGTGCCGGGCACTGTGCACCGGGTTGCGCAAGCCGTGTACGGCAACGCTGCGCAAGGTGGACAGCAGGTCCCTGCCACGCAGGCCGGTGACCGCACTTTGTGCGTTGATGAAGCTGGCAGGGGCGGGCATGGAACCCTTCGCCGGTTTGTCGCGCATGAGTCAACTCCTTCGTCATCAGGCTAAAAACAAACACACCGAACCAGACAACATAGTCGCTGTTTCGGGTCGCTGCGCGGTCCGGCGTCCTGCCAGGCGCTAATGGGCGGTTTCAGCCGCCGCCCAGCGGCGAGGGATGCGGATGCATCACTGCACGCTGACGTTCTTCCTCGAGGAATTTCATGATGATCGGCGCCACCGCCTCGGCCCGGGTGATCAGGAATAGATGGCCATCATCGATGATGTGCAATTGGGCGTTGGGAATGCGCCAGGCCAGCATGCGCATGTTGATCAGCGGGATCAGCGGGTCGTCGTCGCCGGCCAGCACCAGGGTCGGCTGGTGGATCTTGTGCAGCCAGTGGATGCTGGTCCAGCCCAGGCCGGCGAACAGTTGCCAGTAATAACCGAGCTTGCCCGCCGAACGAACCTTGGCCGCATGGCTGGCTGCCAGGCTCGGGTCGCGGCGGAACGAACCGCCGTAGATCAGCGGGGCGATACGCATTACATGGGACGGTTGAATGTAGCGCCGGGGGCTGGCCATCATCCACAGCACCTTCGGTTTGCCCGGCACCATCACCGCCCCGGCCGCCGTGGCCGCCAGCACCAGCTTCTTGCAGCGCTCGGGGTAGTCATAGGCGAACTGCTGGGCCAGGGCGCCTCCCCAGGACACGCCGATCACATTGACCTGTCCGTAGTCCAGGTAATCGAGCATTCGCGCGGTGAGTTTGGCCAGGCCAGGAAAGCGATACGGCCGGTTGGGCGTCGATGAGCCGCCGACACCGGGTACGTCAAAGGCGATGACTTCCAGGTCCGGGTCCAGGGCCTGGATGAACGGGAACACCAGCTCGAGGTTGGCGCCGATGCCGTTGAAAATCAGCAGTGGCGTCAAGTGAGGCTTGCCGGGACGTACCGCGGTGCGCAAGGTCTGGCCATCCAGATCGACGGTACGGAAGATGTACGGTTGCGGCATGCTTCAAGCCCTGTGGGTTGGGTCGCTGTCTTTCATTTTTCCCCCGATCCCCTGTGGGAGCGAGCTTGCTCGTGATTGCGGTGTGTCAGCCTACATTGCTGTTGGATGTGCCGCCGTCATCGTCGGATCGCCGCCCGGAGCAAGCTCGCTCCCACATTGGATCCGCTGTGAACATGAGTTTCATGTTCGCCAGCGGTGTGGGCCTTGCATTCAGTGTCGGCTGGCGGGATGTATTCGTGAGCAAGCCCACTCCCGCGCCAGACGAGTTGCATCCATTACCGCTCATGCACATAAGTGCCGGGCGCCGCTTCACCGGCCGGGTGGGTCTTGTTGCCCAGCACGGTCGGGGCTTTTTTCAGTTTGCCCGAGCGCTCGGCCTGCCAGGCCTGCCAATGCAACCACCAGGAGTCGGTGTGCTTGGTTGAATTCTCCTGCCAGTCCTCGGCCTTGGCCGGCATGTCATCACTGGTCATGTAGCGCGACTTGGGGTTGCCTGGCGGGTTGAGGATGCTCTGGATATGGCCGCTGCTCGACAGCACGAACTCCACCTTGCCGCCAAACAGCTGTGCCGACTTGTAGCAGGATTTCCACGGCGTGATGTGGTCGTTGGTGCCGGCCAGGGAGAAGATGTCGGCGGTGACCTGCTTGAGGTCGATGGGCGTGCCGCACACTTCCAGTGCATTGGGACGGATCAGTGGATTGTTCTTGAACATTTCGATGAGGTCGCCGTGGAACGCCGCCGGCAGCCTTGTGGTGTCGTTGTTCCAGAACAGGATGTCGAACACGGGCGGCTCGTTGCCCAACAGGTAATTGTTGACCCAGTAGTTCCAGATCAAGTCGTTGGGGCGCATCCAGGCGAACACCTTGGCCATGTCGCGACCTTCGAGTACACCGGCCTGGTAGGAATGGCGCTTGGCCGCTTCCAGGGTCTGTTCGTCGACGAACAACGCCACGTCGGTGTCCAGGGTGGTGTCGAGCACGCTGACCAGCAGGGTCAGGGCATTGACCTTTTTCTCGCCGAGGGCGGCGTAATGGCCCAGCAGCGCGGTGCAGGTGATACCGCCCGAGCAGGCGCCGAGCATGTTCACGTCCTTGCTGCCGGTGATGGCCGTGACCACGTCCACCGCTTCCTTGAGCGCCTCGATGTAGGTCGACAGGCCCCACTCGCGCTGTTCCTTGGTGGGGTTGCGCCAACTGACGATGAAGGTCTGCACGTTGCTGCGCAGGCAGAAGCGCGCCAGGCTCTTGTCCGGGCTCAGGTCGAATACATAGAACTTGTTGATCTGTGGCGGTACCACCAGCAGCGGTCGCTCGTGGACCTGCTCGGTGATGGGCCGGTACTGGATCAGCTCCAGCACGTCGTTGCGAAATACCACGGCGCCTTCGGTCACGCCCAGGCTCTTGCCGACCTCGAACGCGCCCATGTTGACCTGGCTCGGCATCCCGCCGTTGTGCACCAGGTCCTTGGCCAGGTGGGACAGGCCATCGAGCAGGCTCTTGCCGCCGGTTTCGAAGAAGCGCTTGACTGCTGCCGGGTTGGCCGCCGAGTTGGTCGGGGCCATGGCTTCGGTCATCAGGTTGATCACGAAATGCCCGCGGCTGATGTCCGCGGGCGAGAGGTTGCTGTCGTCGATCCAGGCGTGCAGCTCCTTGCGCCACGCCAGGTAGGTTTGCAGGTAGCGTTTGTAGAGTGGGTTCTGGCTCCACGCCGGGTCAGCGAAGCGACGGTCGTCGCCGGCCGGTTGCAGTTCGGATTTGCCGAACAGGACATTCTTGAGTTCGACGCCGAAATGGGCGACGTGCTTGACGCTGTGCAGCGGTTGTTTGATGGCCTGGGTCAGCACCATGCGGGCAGAGGCCAGCAGATCTTTTCTGCGCAAGCCGACGACGGGATTCAACCCCAGGGTATTTTCCGAGGCTTGATACTTCAGGTCATCGTTGTTCTTGTTGCTCATCTACGACGCTCCATTGTCCTTCAGACGAGTACCCGGATCGTGTGCCGCAAGCTACACAGCCGATACCAGGTACGCTGCTCGGGTGACCGTTAATTCCGCATCGAGGGCCAATGAGGAAACGTATGCCAGGAACTCGTCGGTTCCTTTGCAGGGAACTTGCCAGCTCCATTGGTTACCCGAGTTTAATTTTTTTCGCAAGCAGGCCAGTCATTGACGTTGCCGCGCGGGCATTCAAGCAGATGAGTCTAGAAAATTCGCCCTAAAGCGCCAGCCCTTGAGTTAGAGCATCAGCTTGACGACGGATTCGTCCGGGTCGCGGGTTTTTCCGGCGGCCTTGAGTTCGCCAAGATAATCGTTCCACAAGTCTTCCTGACGCACCGCCAACTGATAGAGATAGTCCCACGTGAACAGTCCGCTGTCGTGGCCGTCGTCGAAGGTCAGTTTCAGTGCGTATTGGCCGGCCGGTTCGACCTTGGTCAGGGCAACGTTGAGCTTGCCGTATTGCAGGATGGGTTTGCCGTGGCCCTGGACCTCGGCGGAAGGCGAGTGCACCCGCAGGAATTCGGCGGGCAGGTGATACTCCTCGTCCGGCGCATATTTGAGCGTCAGGGTCCTGGAGGCTTTGTGCAGGTTGATGGCGGTGGGGAGTTTGGTCATGGCCTGTGATCCGTCTCTGAAGGGAGCCTTGATCTGCAAAAACGACACGGTCCATGTGGGAGCGAGCTTGCTCGCGATAGCGGTCCGACAGTCAGCACATGGGTTGAATGTTATGCCGCCATCGCGAGCAAGCTCGCTCCCACAGGTCCCGGGAAACCTGTCAGTGGGTTACAGGATATACCGCGACAGGTCTTCGTTCTGCGCCAGCTCACCCAGGTGGCTGTTGACGTACTCGGCGTCGATGAGGATCGGCGCTTCGTTGTGGGCGCTCGCCAGGTCGCCGGCGCTGAACGAAACTTCCTCGAGCAGGCGTTCGAGCAACGTGTGCAGGCGACGGGCACCGATGTTCTCGGTCTTCTCGTTGACCTGCCAGGCGATCTGGGCCAGGCGCTTGATGCCTTCTGGCGTGAACTCGATGTTCAGGCCTTCGGTCTTGAGCAGCGCGCAATACTGTTCGGTCAGGGACGCGTGGGGCTCGCTGAGGATGCGTTCGAAGTCTTCCGGCGTCAGCGCCTTGAGCTCGACACGGATCGGCAGGCGACCCTGCAGCTCCGGCACCAGGTCGCTCGGCTTGCTCAGGTGGAACGCGCCGGAAGCGATGAACAGGATGTGGTCGGTCTTGACCATGCCCAGCTTGGTGTTGACCGTGCAGCCTTCGATCAGCGGCAGCAGGTCGCGTTGTACACCTTCGCGGGACACATCGGCACCGCCGACATTGCCGCGCTTGGCGACCTTGTCGATTTCGTCGATGAACACGATGCCATGCTGTTCGACCGCCTCCAGCGCCTTGGCCTTCAACTCTTCTTCGTTGACCAGGCGGCCGGCTTCCTCATCGCGCACCAGTTTCAGCGCTTCCTTGACCTTGAGCTTGCGGTTTTTCTTCTTGCCCTTGCCCATATTGGCAAACAGGCTCTGCAACTGGTTGGTCATCTCCTCCATGCCGGGCGGCGCGGAAATATCGACGCCGGCCATTTCGGCGACTTCGATCTCGATTTCCTTGTCGTCCAGCTGGCCTTCGCGCAGGCGCTTGCGGAACAGTTGGCGGGTGTTGGAATCCTGGGTCGCGGCGGTGTCGGCGTTGAAGCCCATGCGCGCCGGTGGCAGCAGGGCGTCGAGGATGCGCTCTTCGGCGGCGTCTTCGGCGCGGTGGCGGACCTTGGTGATTTCCTGTTCGCGCAGCAGCTTGATGGCGGCATCGGCCAGGTCACGGATGATTGACTCGACGTCGCGACCGACATAGCCGACTTCGGTGAACTTGGTGGCTTCGACCTTGATGAACGGCGCGTTGGCGAGTTTGGCCAGGCGACGGGCGATTTCGGTTTTACCGACACCGGTCGGGCCGATCATCAGGATGTTCTTGGGGGTCACTTCGACGCGCAGTTCTTCGGGCAGTTGCATCCGGCGCCAGCGGTTACGCAGGGCGATGGCGACGGCGCGCTTGGCATCGTCCTGGCCGATGATATGGCGGTTGAGTTCGTGGACGATTTCGCGGGGAGTCATGGACATAATAATGGGTGGTCCTCAAGCAAGAATGGGCCGTGGAGTGGTTCGCCTGGACAGGCTTATTCCGCGAGGTCCTGCTCCTCAATGGTCTGGGTGTGGTTGGTGAAGACACAGATGTCGCCGGCAATGCCCAAGGCAGTCTCGACGATCTCACGAGCCGACAGGTCGGTTTTTTTCAGCAGGGCGCTGGCCGCAGCCTGGGCGTAGGCACCGCCGGAACCCATGGCGATCAGGCCGTCTTCGGGCTCAACGACGTCGCCGTTGCCGGTGATGATCAGGGAGGCATCCTTGTTGGCGACCGCGAGCATGGCTTCGAGGCGGCTCAGGGAACGGTCGGTGCGCCATTCCTTGGCCAGCTCCACGGCGGCACGGACCAAGTGGCCCTGGTGTTTCTCAAGCTGGCCTTCGAAACGTTCGAACAAGGTGAAGGCGTCGGCAGTGGCCCCGGCGAAACCGGCGATGACTTCGCCGTGATACAGGCGGCGGACTTTCTTCGCGTTGCCTTTCATCACGGTGTTGCCCAGTGAAACCTGGCCGTCGCCGCCCATGACGACTTTGCCATGACGGCGGACTGAAACGATGGTGGTCAAGGGAGAGTCTCCACGCAGCGGGGCGAAAATGCCCGGATGGAACTCATATGGGGGTGGCGTGGGTTTTTTCAACTGCGGGGGACGAGTGGTGCGAGTCACGTAGGAGCTGTCGAGTGCAACGAGGCTGCGATCTTTCCCCAGACCATTGAGTCTCAAGCGAAAGATCAAGATCAAAAGATCGCAGCCTCGCTCCGCTCGACAGCTCCTACAGGCCCAGCGGGAGCAAGCTCCCTCGCCACGAAAGCCCCGCAGCCACAGATGCTTTCGTTAGAATCAGCGGCTCTGGCGTTGTTGTAACAACAGATTGCTGAAACCGCTGCCAGCCAGTTGCTTCTGCGCCTTGGTCAGTTCTTCACGGTTGCTAAAAGGCCCGACCAATACCCGGTACCAGGTTTCGTCCTTCACGGTGCCGGACTCCACCGCCACGGACTGGCCCAGCAGAATGATCTGCGCCCGGACCTTGTCGGCGTCGGCTTCCTTGCGGAACGAACCGGCCTGGAGGAAGAACTTCGTCACCGGCGCGGCTTTCTGCACCGGTGGGGCCGGTGGCGGCGTGATGCCGGCCAGGGCCGCCTGGGCGCGAGCGGTGTCGATCTTCGCCGCTTCGGCTGGGGTCACCGGTGTGGTGGGCACTTGCGGCGTCGGCAGGGTTTTCTCCGGCACGGCATCGGGCGGCACGATGACTTCCGATTCCGGCAGCAAGGTGTAGAAGTCGTACTTCGGCTTCACCGGTTGCGTCGGGCTCGGCGGGGTCTTGTTGGCCTCGGCGATGCGCGTGGCTTTCTGCTGCTCTTGGCGGACGCGCTTGACGTCATCGCCCTGGCCCGGATCCAGCTTCATCAGAAACACAATGAAAGCGCCGACGGTCAGGCCGATGGCCATCCACAACCAGCCCGGAATCGGTTTTTTGGCCGGAGGCTGGTAACGACTGGCGCCGCGTTTGGGTGCAGGTTTTTTCTTGGCGGCCAACTTACATGCGCTCCAGGGTTTCCAGGCCCAGCAGTTCCAGGCCTTGCTTGAGCGTGCGCCCGGTCAGCGCGGCGAGGCGCAGGCGGCTCTGCATTTGCTCTGGGGTTTGCGCGTTGAGGATCGGGCAGTTCTCGTAGAAGCTGGAGAACAGGCCGGCGACATCGTACAGGTAGGCGCACAGGGTGTGCGGCGTGCCCTTGTCGGCGACGTTGTTCAACACTTCACCGAACTGCGCCAGCTTCGCCGCCAGCTCCTGTTCGTGAGGGGCCTGGAGCACAATCTGGCCGTCCACTTCATCGAAGCTTTTGCCGAGCTTGCGGAACACCCCAGCCACGCGGGTGTAGGCGTACAGCAGGTACGGCGCGGTGTTGCCTTCGAAGTTGAGCATCAGGTCGAAGTTGAAGCTGTAGTCGCTGGTGCGGTGCTTGGACAGGTCGGCGTATTTCACCGCGTCGATGCCCACGACCTTGGCGATCTTGCGCAGTTCGTCTTCGGCCAGCTCGGGGTTCTTGCCCTTGACCAGGGTGTAGGCGCGGTCCTGGGCTTCGGTCAGCAGGTCGATCAGCTTCACCGTGCCGCCGTCGCGAGTCTTGAACGGGCGGCCATCGGCGCCGTTCATGGTGCCGAAGCCCATGTGCTCCATCTCCATCGGATGGGTCACGAAACCGGCCAGGCGTGCGACTTCGAACACTTGCTGGAAGTGCAGGGCCTGGCGCTGGTCGACGAAGTACAGCACCCGATCGGCCTTGAGCACGCTGTTACGGTAGCGCACGGCTGCCAGGTCGGTGGTGGCGTAGAGGTAGCCACCGTCGGCCTTGACGATGATCACCGGCAGCGGCTCGCCATCGGCGGTCTTGAACTGGTCGAGGAACACGCACTGGGCGCCGTTGCTTTCCACCAGCATGCCCTTGGCCTTGAGGTCGTTGACCACGTTGATCAAGTCGTCGTTGTAGGCGCTTTCGCCCATCACGTCGGCCATGGTCAATTTGACGTTCAGCAACTCGTAGATTTTCTGGCAGTGGGACAGGGAGATGTCCTTGAACTTGCTCCACAGTGCCAGGCACTCGGCATCGCCGGCCTGCAGCTTGACCACCAGGCCCCGGGCACGGTCGGCGAACTCGGGCGACTCGTCGAAGCGTTGCTTGGCGGCGCGGTAGAAGTTCTCCAGGTCCGACAGTTCGTCGCTGGTAATGGGATTTTCCTGCAGGTAGGCCATCAGCATGCCGAACTGGGTGCCCCAGTCGCCCACGTGGTTCTGGCGGATCACGGTGTCGCCGAGAAACTCCAGGACCCGGGCCACGCCGTCGCCGATGATGGTCGAGCGCAGGTGGCCGACGTGCATTTCCTTGGCCAGGTTGGGGGCCGAGAGGTCGACCACGGTGCGCTGCAACGGGCCGGCCTTGCGCACGCCAATGCGCTCGTCAGCCAGGGCCGCGTCAAGGCGCGAAGCCAGGGCCTGGGTGTTCTGGAAGAAATTGATGAACCCGGGGCCGGCAATGTCGGCCTTGCTGACGTTCTCGTCGGCCGGCAGGGCATTGATGATTTTCTCCGCCAGGTCCCGTGGCTTCATGTCAGCCGGCTTGGCGAGCATCATCGCGATGTTGCTGGCGAAGTCGCCGTGGGTCTTGTCGCGGGTGTTTTCGACCTGAATCGCCGGCGACAGGCCTTCTGGCAGCACACCTTCAGTGACGAGTTGGGCGATGGCTTGCTGGATGAGCTGGCGAATGGTGTCTTTCATGGTCTTCTCTTTCAACCGCAGGCGCGGCGGCGCTTCGATGCGCTGGTGGAAAAACTGGGCATTATCCGTGGCGAAGGCGGGCTTGCCAACTGTAGCGGGTCGGTTGGGGATGTGTGGTGACTATTCTTGGCAGTCAGGATGTACGCGATCCCCTTGTGGGAGCGAGCTTGCTCGCGATGACGGTGGGTCAGCTTGCATTGATGTTGAATGCCAGACCGCTATCGCGAGCAAGCTCGCTCCCACAGGGAATCAGTGAGCCCCGTCAATACAAATCCACCGGATCCACATCCAGCGACCAGCGCACCGCCCGCCCGCTAGGCATTTGTTCCAGCGCCAGCAGCCAGGCGCTCAGCAGTCGATGCAGCGGTGCCCGGGCATTGGCCTGTAATAGAAGCTGCGCGCGATAGCGCCCGGCCCGCCGTTCCATCGGCGCCGGCACCGGCCCCAAGAGTTCGATGCCGGTGAGGTTCTGCTCCGCCAGCAAGCGTTCTGCCTCGCTGCAGGCCTCATCGAGAAAGCCTTCGGCCTGCCCCGGCTTGTGGGCTTCGGCCCGCAACAGCGCCAGGTGGGCAAAAGGCGGCAGGCCGGCGCTGCGGCGTTCGCTCAAGGCCTGTTCGGCGAAGGCGAAATAACCTTGCTCGGTCAGTTGGATCAACAGCGGATGATCGGCCAGGTGCGTCTGGATGATCACTTTACCCGGCTCCTCGGCCCGCCCGGCCCGGCCGGCGACCTGGACGATCAACTGCGCCATGCGCTCGCTGGCGCGGAAATCACCGGAAAACAGTCCGCCATCGGCGTCGAGGATCGACACCAGCGTGACCCGCGGAAAGTGGTGCCCCTTGGCGAGCATCTGCGTGCCCACCAGAATGCACGGCTGGCCCTTCTGGATCGTGGCGAACAACTGGTTCATCGCGTCTTTGCGCGAGGTGCTGTCGCGATCCACCCGCAGTACCGGGTAATCGGGGAACAGGATGCCCAGTCGTTCTTCGGCACGCTCGGTGCCGGCGCCGACCGGGCGCAAGTCCACTTTGCCGCACTGCGGGCAATGCCTTGGCACGCGCTCGACGTGGCCGCAGTGGTGGCAACGCAACTCGCCATGGCGTTGATGCACGGTCATCCGCGCATCGCAGCGCTCACAGCCAGACATCCAGCCGCAGTCGTGGCACAACAGCGTCGGGGCAAACCCGCGGCGATTGAGGAACACCAGGACCTGTTGCCCGGCAGCCAGGGTCTGGCCGATGGCTTGCTGCATCGGCCCGGAAATACCGCTGTCCAGCGGGCGACTTTTCACGTCCAGGCGCAGGAAGCGCGGTTGCTTGGCGCCGCCGGCCCGCTCGTTGAGGCGCAGCAGGCCGTAGCGGCCGGTGTAGGCGTTGTGCAGGCTTTCCAGCGATGGCGTGGCCGAGCCGAGGACGATCGGGATGTTTTCCTGGCGGGCGCGCACCAGCGCCAGGTCGCGGGCGTGGTAGCGCAGGCCTTCTTGCTGTTTATAAGAGCCGTCGTGTTCTTCGTCGATGATGATCAGGCCAGGGTTCTTCATCGGTGTGAACAGGGCCGAACGGGTGCCGATGATGATATCGGCCTCGCCGTCACGGGCGGCGAGCCAGGCCTCCAGGCGTTCGCGGTCGTTGACCGCCGAGTGCACCAGGGCGATCCGGGCGTTGAAGCGTTGTTCGAAGCGCGCCAGGGTTTGCGGGCCGAGGTTGATTTCCGGAATCAGTACCAGCGCCTGCTTGCCGGCCTCCAGGGTCTGGCGGATCAGTTGCAGGTAGACCTCGGTCTTGCCGCTGCCGGTAACACCTGCCAGTAGAAAGGCGTGATAACTGTCGAAACCTGCGCGAATCGCTTCGCAAGCGGCCCGCTGTTCGGCGTTGAGCGGCAGTTCCGGCTGGGCCAGCCAATGTTCATGGCGGGCGCCGGGGGCGTGCCTGCGTACTTCCACCTGGACCAGGTCCTTGGCCAGCAACAGGTCGAGGCTGTCCTTGCTGAGCATCAGTTTGCTCAACAATTGATGCGCCACGCCGTGGGGATGTTGGGCCAGGGTCGCCAAGGCCTCACGCTGGCGCGGGGCGCGGGCGATGCGTGGATCGCCCAGCGAGGCGCCGGGCGCCACCGACCAGAACCGCTCCTGGCGCGCCTCGGCCGGTTCGCCCTGGCGCAGCAGCACCGGCAGCGCCCAACTCAGGGTGTCGCCGAGGCTGTGCTGGTAATACTGGGACGTCCACAGGCACAACTTGAACAGCGCGGTGGGCAGTGGTGGCGTGGCATCGAGCAGGGCCAGGGCTGGTTTGAGCTTGTCGACCGGGACCTCGCTGTGGTCGGTGACCTCCACCAGGATGCCGATCATCTCCCGCCGGCCGAACGGCACCCGCAGGCGCATGCCCGGCTGCAACTGGGCGCGCAGGACCCCGGCCGGGGCGCGGTAGTCGAACAGGCGGCGCAGGGGCGAAGGCAAGGCGAGGCGCAGGATGGCGTCGGGCACGCGGGGGATCTCGATAGGCGGACAAGTTCGCAAGGCTGGGCACGATTCAATGTGGGAGCGAGCTTGCTCGCGATGGCTGCGGCACAGCCAGTATCACTGCAACTGACCCACCGCTTTCGCGAGCAAGCTCGCTCCCGCAGGGATTGTGCTTGAGGTCGCGAGCCTAGCAGACGGTTGGTACAAGTCATAGCTTGCGTGATTGATGTTGTCTGGTAGAATCCGCGGCCTAATTACGTGCGGTATTCAACAATAGTGTTGGATGGCGGCACGCTAGCCTGAGGAAAACAGCATGAAAACCGATATCCATCCGGAATACCCAGTAATTGCCGTAACCTGCAGCTGCGGCAACAAGTTCGAAACGCGTTCGACCTACGGCAAAGCCCTGGCGATCGACGTTTGCAACGAATGCCACCCGTTCTACACCGGCAAGCAAAAGACTCTGGATACCGGCGGCCGTGTTCAGAAGTTCGCCGATCGTTTCGGTGCTTTCGGCAAAGTTACTCCAAAAGCCTGAGGCTGATCATTTTGGATGGTCGTCTCGACCGCTCCAGGCTGATGAAAAAGGCGCCCCTTGTGGGCGCCTTTTTTGTGTCTGCGATTTGGCTCGGTGGTGCCCAGGCGTCTTGTCCGTCGCCGGGCAACCTGCCCCAGGTGGCGGTGCAGCGGGTGGTGGATGGCGACACCTTGTACTTGGAGGATGGCCGACGCATTCGGATGATTGGGCTCAACAGTCCTGAGCTGGGCAAGCGAGGCCGCGCCGACGAACCGTTCGCCGTGGCGGCGCGTCAGCGACTCGAAGCCCTGGTAGCCGCCAGCGATGGACGGGTGGGCGTGTTGCCTGGCAAGGATGACCGGGATGATTACGGTCGCACGCTGGCCCATGTCTACAACGCCCAGGGCGAGAACCTCGAGGAGCGGTTGATTGCCGAGGGGCTGGGGTTTCTGGTGGCGGTCGCGCCGAACGTCGACCTGGTCAGTTGCCAGCAAATGGCCGAACGTCATGCGCGGCAAGTCGGATCCGGTCTCTGGAAAAAATCGCCCGTCGTGCGAGCGGAGCAAATCAATGCGCCCGGTTTCGTGCTGACGAGCGGACGTGTCGCAAACGTCCAGCGCAATCGCGGGGGCATCTGGATTGAATTGCAGGGGGCGGTTGTCTTGCACATTGCGCCCGGCGTGCAAAGACGCTTCGACGCCTCGGCCCTGAAGCGGCTAAAGGGCCGAAAAATCGAGGCCCGTGGCTGGGTCGTCGATCGCGCCCGACGCGGCGGCCACAAGGCCGGGCAGGCGCGATGGATGTTGCCGCTGACCGATCCTGCCATGCTGCAAGCGGTCTTGTAAGAAAAGAATTGTAGACATTTTACAGGACGATTGTATGCATATGGCCCTTGTGTTTCGCGGCTCTTGGTCCAAAGTCGTAGGGCAGGGCGCTTGACAGCAGTGACTGGTCAGTCTTGTGGGGACTTTGCGAGGCGCGTATCCTCGGCGGTCCGTCTGTCCAACACAGTAAAAAGCGGAATGCCCACATGTCTGATCTGAAAACTGCCGCTCTCGAATATCACGCTAATCCTCGTCCAGGGAAGCTGAGTGTCGAGCTCACCAAGGCCACCGCTACTGCTCGCGACTTGTCGCTGGCCTACAGCCCCGGCGTAGCCGAACCAGTCCGCGAAATCGCTCGCGACCCTGAACTGGCCTACAAATACACCGGTAAAGGCAACCTGGTTGCAGTCATTTCCGATGGCACCGCGATTCTCGGCCTGGGTAACCTCGGCCCATTGGCTTCCAAGCCAGTCATGGAAGGCAAGGGCGTGCTGTTCAAGCGCTTCGCCGGTATCGACGTATTCGACATCGAAGTCGACTCCGAGAGCCCGCAAGCCTTCATCGACACCGTCAAGCGCATCTCCATCACCTTCGGTGGCATCAACCTGGAAGACATCAAGGCACCTGAGTGCTTCGAGATCGAGCGCGCCCTGATCGAACAGTGCGACATTCCAGTATTCCACGATGACCAGCATGGCACCGCGATCGTTACTGCGGCTGGCATGATCAACGCCCTGGAAATCGCCGGCAAGACCCTGCCGCAAGCCAAGATCGTCTGCCTCGGCGCCGGCGCTGCGGCCATCTCCTGCATGAAGTTGCTGGTGAGCATGGGCGCCAATATCGAAAACATCTTCATGGTCGACCGTACCGGTGTGATCCACTCCGGCCGTGACGACCTGAACCAGTACAAGGCTGTGTTCGCCCACGCGACCGAGAAGCGCTCCCTGGCGGACGCGCTGGACGGTGCCGACGTGTTCGTGGGCCTGTCCGGTCCGAACCTGCTGAGCGCGGAAAACCTGCTGCGCATGGCGCCGAACCCAATCGTGTTCGCGTGCTCGAACCCGGACCCGGAAATCGCCCCGGAACTGGCTCACGCAACTCGTAACGACGTGATCATGGCCACCGGCCGTTCGGACTACCCGAACCAGGTCAACAATGTACTGGGCTTCCCGTTCATCTTCCGCGGTGCCCTGGACGTTCGCGCCAAGCGCATCAACGAAGAAATGAAAGTCGCGGCCGCCAATGCCCTGCGCGAACTGGCCAAGCTGCCAGTGCCTCAGGAAGTGTGCGACGCCTACGGCGGCATCAAGCTGGAATTCGGTCGTGAGTACATCATCCCGAAACCAATGGACGCCCGCCTGATCACCCTGATCTCCGACGCCGTGGCCAAGGCCGCCATCGAGACTGGCGTAGCCACCCTGCCGTATCCGAAGAACTACCCGCTCAAGAGCGTGGATGACGTGTTCAACGGCTAAGCCGTTGTAGCGCTTCAACAAAAAGCCCCGGCTCCTGTGAGTCGGGGCTTTTTGTTGCTTGCGGTTTCGTGTAGCCGCCGCAAGTCCCCTGTGGGAGCGAGCTTGCTCGCGATTGCAGTCTGGCGTTCAACATCGATGCAGGCTGACCTGCCGCCATCGCGAGCAAGCTCGGCTCCCACATTTGGTCGGTGGTGGGCTTTGATTGTGGCTACCGCAAATCTCTGTGGGAGCGAGCTTGTTCGCGATTGCAGTCCGGCATTCAACATAGGTGCCAGCTGACCCGCCGCTATCGCGAGCAAGCTCGGCTCCCACATTTGGTCGGTGGTGGGCTTTGATTGTGGCTACCGCAAATCTCTGTGGGAGCGAGCTTGCTCGCGATTGCAGTCTGGCATTCAACATCGATGCTAGCTGACCTGCCGCCATCGCGAGCAAGCTCGGCTCCCACATTTGATCGGTGGTGGGCTTTGATTGTGGCTCCTACAGAATGTTGCGGCCCAAAAAAGCCCCGCGCTTCTTTCGAAGGCGGGGCTTTTGGGTGGTGCCCGGTCAGAACAGATCGATCGGCGCCGCTTCGTCCGCAGGCAATGGGCTGCCCGGTGCGACGCCGTTGCCCAGTTCGTTGGCTGACGGAGGGGTGTCTTCGCTCTTGAACAGTTCGAAGTACGCCCCCGGGGTGCCCGGTGTGGCGGCGCGGCCACTGACTGGATCGACCCGCAGGCTGAGGATGCCTTCTGGCTCCGGCTGGATGTGAGGCGGTTTGTCCTTGAGGGCGGCGCCCATGTAGCTCATCCAGATCGGCAACGCCACGGTGCCGCCGAACTCGCGGCGACCCAAGCTTTCGGGTTGGTCGAAGCCGGTCCAGACGGTGGTCACGTAATCGGCGTTGTAGCCGGAGAACCAGGCGTCCTTGGATTCGTTGGTGGTACCGGTCTTGCCCGCCAGGTCGGTGCGGCCCAGGGCCAGGGCGCGACGGCCGGTGCCGAGCTTGATCACGTCCTGCAGCATGCTGTTGAGGATGTAGGTGGTACGGCCATCGACAATGCGTTCCGCGATGGCGGGCGCCTGGGGCAGGCCTGGGGCCGTGGTGGCTTCGCCCGGTGTCGCATTGACCGTAAACGTCTCGGTGGACGGTGCGGCGACGCCATTGCTGGCCTGCTCACCCGTTGGGACGCGTGGCGGGTTGGCGACGAACAGCGTCTCGCCGTTGCGGCTTTCGATCTTGTCGATGATGTACGGGGTGATCTTGTACCCGCCGTTGGCGAATGTACTCCAGCCGGTGGCGATTTCCATCGGCGTCAAGGTCGCGGTGCCCAGGGCCAGGGACAGGTTGCGCGGCAGATCCTGCTTGTTGAAGCCGAACTTGCTGATGTAGTCGATGGTGCGGTCCACGCCCAATGCCTGCAGCAGGCGGATCGAGACCAGGTTGCGGGATTTGTACAGCGCCTCGCGCAAACGAATCGGGCCGAGGAACGTATTGGTGTCGTTCTTCGGTCGCCAGACCTTGTCCAGGTACTCATCGACGAACACGATCGGTGCGTCGTTCACCAGGCTGGCGGCGGTGTAGCCGTTATCCAGGGCGGCGCTGTAGACGAATGGCTTGAAGCTCGAGCCCGGCTGGCGCTTGGCCTGCAACGCGCGGTTGTAGTTGCTTTGCTCGAAGGCGAAGCCACCGACCAACGAACGGATGGCACCGTCCTGCGGGTCGAGGGACACCAGGGCGCCCTGGGCGGCCGGGATCTGGCTGAACTTGAGAGTGTTGTCCGCCTGGCGCTGGACGCGGATCAGGTCGCCGACCTGGGCAACGTCGGACGATTGCCGTGGGTTGGCGCCCATGCTGTTGGTGTTGAGGAACGGCCGGGCCCACTTCATGGTGTCCCAGGCCACGTGTTCTTCCTGCTCGCCGTTACGGGTCAGCACCTTGATGCCGTCCTTGTCCACCGACGTGACAATCGCCGGCTCCAGGCTGCTGATGGTGCGCTGCTTGGTCAGCTCCAGGGCCCAGGCTTCCTTGGTCTTGCCTGGCAGGCGCGATTCAGGGCCACGGTAGCCGTGGCGCTGGTCGTAGGTCATCAAGCCTTCGTGCAGCGCGGTGTTGGCCATTTCCTGCAAGTTGCTCGGCACCGTGGTGGTCACGCGGAAGCCTTCGGTGTAAGCGTCGCTGCCATAGCGCCCAACCATCTCGGCACGGGCCATCTCGGCGATATACGGGGCATTCACTTCCGGGGTCGGTACGTGATAGCTGGCGTTCAGCGGTTCATTGATCGCGGCGGTATAGTCGGCTTCGCTGATCTTGCCGAGCTTGTACATACGCCCCAGGATCCAGTCGCGACGTTCCTTGCTGCGTGCCGGGTTGGCCAGCGGGTTGAAGCGCGAGGGTGCCTTGGGCAGGCCGGCAATCATCGCCATCTGTGCCAGGCTCACGTCGCGGATCGACTTGCCGTAATACACCTGCGCCGCCGCCTCGATGCCGTAGGCGCGGTTGCCCAGGTAAATCTTGTTCACGTACAGCTCGAGGATTTCATCCTTGGTCAGTTGCCGCTCGATTTGCAGGGCCAGGAGGATCTCGGTGGTCTTGCGCGAGAAGCTGCGCTCGCTGGTCAGGAAGAAGTTCTTGGCCACCTGCATGGTGATGGTGCTGCCGCCGGACTGGATGTGCCCGCTCTTGACCAACTGGCTGGCGGCGCGCATCAGGCTGCCCGGGTCGACGCCGTAGTGATTGGCGAAGTTATCGTCTTCAGCACTTAGTAACGCATTGATGAAATTGGGGGGAATGTCGGCGAAACGGATCGGCGTGCGGCGCATTTCGCCAAATTCGGCGATCAACTTGTTGTCGCTGCTGTACACCCGCAAAGGAATCTGCAACTGAATACTTCTCAGCGCCTCCACGGACGGCAATCCCGGACTAAGGTAAAGAAAGGCACCGCTCAGGCCCAAGAGCAGTCCGCAGAAAACGGCGACGATGGACCATCCGAAAAATTTCAGCAGACGAATCAAGGCTTTTGGATATCCAGGCAAAGAATGAAAAAGGCGCCAGGTGCAGGGATGGACCCGTGCTTGCAACAAAGCGAAAAAAAACGCAGGGCATTATAAGCATTTTTTTTCGTCGGGAATGCCATCCGGACGTCCGTCGGACCGGTGTAATTGAACGCAATGCATATTAGAGAGTCCGTAACTCACGGATAGTCATAGGGAATTGGTAGTGCTACGACTCTTCAATAAAAAAGCCCATGCGCTTCTGGGGATCGACATCAGTTCGACGTCGGTGAAGCTGCTGGAGTTGAGCCGCCAGGGTGATCGATACCGCGTCGAGTCCTACGCGGTCGAACCGTTGCCAGCCAACGCCGTGGTCGAGAAGAACATCGCCGAGCTCGAAGGGGTGGGGCAGGCGTTGTCGCGCCTGTTGGCCAAGGCCAGGACGCCCTTGCGTAGCGTGGCAGTGGCCGTGGCGGGTTCGGCGGTGATCACCAAGACCATCGAGATGGACGCCGGGCTGTCCGACGATGACATGGAAAACCAGCTCAAGATCGAGGCCGATCAATACATCCCCTATCCCCTGGATGAGGTGGCCATTGATTTCGAAGTGATAGGTGTTTCGCCACGCAGTGCCGAGCGCGTCGAAGTGCTGCTGGCGGCGTGCCGCAAGGAAAACGTCGAGGTCCGCGAGGCCGCGTTGGCGCTCGCCGGGCTGACGGCCCGGGTGGTCGATGTGGAGGCTTATGCGCTGGAGCGTGCTTTCGGCCTGCTCGCCACCCAACTGGCTGCCTCCCAGGAACGGCTGACTGTGGCGGTTGTAGACATCGGCGCCACCATGACCACCCTCAGCGTGCTGCACAACGGGCGCATCATCTATACCCGCGAACAATTGTTCGGCGGTCGCCAACTGACCGAGGAAATTCAGCGCCGCTATGGTCTGACACCCGAGCAGGCCGGCCTGGCAAAGAAGCAGGGTGGCCTGCCGGACGATTATCTCAGTGAGGTGCTGCAACCTTTTCGCGAGGCCCTGGTACAGCAGGTCTCGCGGTCCTTGCAGTTCTTCTTCGCCTCGGGCCAGTACAGTGCGGTGGATCACATTCTGCTGGCCGGGGGCTCGGCTTCTGTCGCCGGCCTGGATCGGCTGATCGAGCAGCGCCTGGGCACGCCGACCCAGGTGGCCAACCCGTTTACCAACATGGCCCTGAGCAGCAAGGTCAATGCCGGCGCCCTGGCCGGTGATGCGCCGGCACTGATGATTGCCTGTGGGCTGGCCCTCAGGAGTTTCGACTGATGGCGCGGATCAACCTGCTTCCCTGGCGCGAAGAGCTGCGTGAAGAACGGCGTAAACGCTTTTTGCTGGCCTTGGTGGGGGCGCTGGTCGGTGCGGTTGGCATGGTCCTGGTCGCGGCCCGGTACTTCGACAGCGCCATCGACCATCAGGTCGCTCGCAATAGCCATCTCTCCGAGCAGATCGCCGTGCTGGACGAACGCATCAAGCAGATCAGCGAATTGAAGGCCCGTCGCCAGCAATTGTTGGAGCGCATGCGCATCATCCAGGACTTGCAAGGCAACCGGCCGGTCAGCGGGCGCATCTTCGACCAATTGGTGCGAACCCTGCCGGACGGGGTGTATTTCACTGAGGTGAAGATGGAAGACGGGACGCTCTCGATCAAGGGGGCCGCGGAATCGAACAACCGGGTCTCGGACCTGATGCGCAACCTGGACTCGTCGGACCTGTTCGACACGCCCAGCCTGACGGAGGTCAAGGCCACCACCGCTGGGCAGCTCGACCAGGCCAACGTCTTCCAGCTGACGGTTCGCCAGACTCGCCCGGCCGATGCGGAGGACGCCCAATGAAGCCTGGGGAGTGGCTCGACGCACTGCGCAAGATCGATCTCAGTGACCTGGACACCAACAACATCGGTTCCTGGCCCGCGCCGATCAAGTGGCTGGCGGGTGTCCTGCTGGTGGTCCTGGTGCTGGGGCTGGGCTATAACTTTGCCTTGAGTGACCTGGAGAACCAGTTGCAGCAGGTGCGCGAGGAAGAAAACACCCTCAAGGCGCAATTCGCGGGCAAGGCCCACATGGCCGCGAACCTGGAGCGCTACACCGAGCAGATGAAGCAGATGGAAACGTCTTTTGGTGTGCTGTTGCGGCAATTGCCCAGCGATACCGAAGTGCCGGGCCTGCTGGAGGACATTACTCGCACCGGCCTGGGCAGTGGCCTGGAGTTCGAGGAAATCAAGCTGCTACCGGAGGTCACCCAGCCGTTCTACATCGAGTTGCCGATCCAGATCACCGTGACCGGCGGCTACCACGACCTGGCGACGTTCGTCAGTGGGGTGGCGGGGCTGCCCCGGATTGTCACGCTGCATGATTTCGAGATCGCACCGATGGAGCCCGAGGCCGGCGCGAAGCTGCGAATGAGCATCCAGGCCAAGACCTACCGGTACAACGAGCAGGAGGCGCAACCATGAGGCCGGTGTGGCGCATCTGCCTGCTGGCAGGCCTGGTCGCGCTGGCGGGCTGCGGTAACGACAATGGTTTCAGCGACCTGGACGCCTACATGAACGAAGTGCGCCTGCGGCCACCCGGCAAGATCGAGCCGACGCCGACGTTCAGGCCCTACGAAACCTTTACCTACAGTGCCGCCAACCTGCGCAGCCCGTTTTCCCGGCAGGTCCGCGTGGACCAGGCTGAACGGCAGCGGGGCTCGCGCAATGTCCGGCCCGACCCGAACCGGGTCAAACAGTACCTGGAAGGCTTCAACATCGAGCAGTTTGAAATGGTCGGTACGATCTCCAACGCCAGTGGCTCCTTCGCGCTCCTGCGGGGCGCGGGCGGGGTGCATCGGCTCAAGGTCGGTGACTATCTGGGGCGCAACGACGGGCGGATCGTCAACATCAGTGCCACCCAGGTCGATGTGGTCGAAATCGTTCCCGATGGCGAGGGTGCCTGGCTGGAGCGACCACGGACCATTCCTTTGAAAGAGCATTCATAGTGGAACTCGAACAATGAACAGGTTTTTTTCAGCCCTCGGTATTTCGCTATGGATAGCGCTGTTGTCGCCGATGGTTCTCGGGGCAAGCCTGAAGACGTTGGATGTGGCGGCGTTGCCGGGGGACCGTGTCGAGTTGAAGCTCTCCTTCGACGGGCCGCCGCCGCCGCCCCGGGGCTACACCACCGAACAACCGGCGCGGATTGCGCTGGACCTGCCGGGCGTGACCAATCAACTTTCCAGCAAGCGCCGCGACCTGGGCGGGGGCAATGCACGCAGCGCCACGGTGGTCGAGGCTGGGGATCGTACTCGGTTGATCATCGGCCTTACCCAGCTGGCGCCGTATGACACCCGGATCGAAGGTAACAACCTGTTCGTGGTGGTTGGCAAGGGCGTCGCCCCGAAGACCGTCGCCCCGAAGAACTCCACCACCCAGCCCCCGCGCCCGGCGGTTGCCAGCGCTGCGCCTGCGAGGGCCAGTGCGCCGGCGGGCAAGGCGATCCGAGGAGTGGATTTCCAGCGCGGGACCCAGGGCGAAGGCAACGTCGTGATCGACCTGTCTGATCCGTCCATCGCCCCGGATATCCAGGAGCGCGAAGGCAAGATCATCCTCAATTTCGCCAGGACCCAGTTGCCTGAGCCGCTGCGCGTGCGCCTGGACGTCAAGGACTTCGCCACCCCGGTGCAATTCGTCAATGCCAGCGCCGGCAGCGACCGGGCGACCATCAGCATCGAACCCAGCGGGACCTTCGACTACTCGACCTACCAGACCGATAACAAGCTCACTGTCAGCGTCCGGCCCATGACCGTCGACGACCTGCAAAAACGCAACGCCGACCGCGCGGCCTACAGTGGCGAGAAGCTCTCGCTCAACTTCCAGGACATCGAGGTGCGTTCGGTCCTGCAGCTGATTGCCGATTTTACCAACCTGAACCTCGTGGCCAGCGACACGGTGCAGGGTGGCATCACCTTGCGGTTGCAGAATGTGCCCTGGGACCAGGCGCTCGACCTGGTGCTCAAGACCAAGGGGTTGGACAAGCGCAAGGTCGGCAATGTGCTGTTGGTGGCTCCGGCCGATGAAATTGCCGCGCGTGAACGCCAGGAGCTGGAGTCGCAGAAGCAGATTGCCGACCTGGCGCCGCTGCGGCGTGAGCTGTTGCAGGTCAACTATGCGAAGGCGGCGGACATCGCCAAGTTGTTCCAGTCGGTGACCAGTGCCGAGGCCAAAGCCGATGAGCGCGGCTCGATCACGGTCGATGAGCGAACCAACAACATCATTGCCTACCAGACCCAGGACCGCCTCGACGAACTGCGCCGGATCGTGGCGCAACTGGATATTCCGGTGCGCCAGGTGATGATCGAAGCGCGGATTGTCGAAGCCAACGTCGACTACGACAAAAGCCTGGGCGTGCGCTGGGGTGGTTCGGTACAGAACCAGGGCAACTGGAATTCCTCCGGGGTCACCAACGGCACTTCCACCACCATCGGCACCCCGGGCAGCACCGGCACCAACCAACCGTTCGTCGACATGGGCACCTCGGGCAACACCTCGGGCATCGGCATCGCGTTCATCACCGACAACGTATTGTTGGACCTTGAGCTGACGGCCATGGAGAAAACCGGCAACGGCGAAATCGTCTCCCAGCCCAAGGTGGTGACGTCCGACAAGGAGACGGCAAAGATCCTCAAGGGCACGGAAATTCCTTATCAGGAAGCCAGCTCCAGCGGTGCTACGTCGGTGTCGTTCAAGGAGGCTTCGCTGTCGCTGGAGGTGACCCCGCAGATCACCCCGGACAACCGGATCATCATGGAGGTCAAGGTCACCAAGGATGAGCCGGACTACCTGAACAAGGTGAATGATGTGCCGCCGATCAAGAAAAACGAAGTCAATGCCAAGGTCCTGGTCAATGACGGCGAGACCATTGTGATTGGTGGGGTTTTCTCAAATACTCAGAGCAAGGTTGTAGATAAGGTGCCATTTCTTGGCGATGTGCCGTATCTTGGCCGCCTTTTCCGGCGTGATGTGGTTTCGGAGAAAAAATCCGAGCTGCTGGTGTTCCTCACTCCGCGTATCATGAATAACCAGGCGATTGCTGTGAGTCGTTGATTCTGTGCGAAATTTGATTCTTGTTGGGCCGATGGGCGCTGGAAAAAGCACCATCGGCCGTTTGCTGGCCAAAGAGCTGCGCCTGCCGTTCAAAGATTCCGACAAGGAAATTGAATTGCGCACGGGCGCCAATATCCCATGGATTTTCGACAAGGAAGGCGAACCGGGCTTTCGTGACCGTGAGCAGGCGATGATCGCCGAGCTGTGCGCGTTCGATGGCGTGGTGCTCGCCACCGGTGGCGGCGCGGTGATGCGCGAAGCCAATCGTCGGGCGCTGCATGCTGGGGGACGAGTGGTCTATCTGCATGCTTCTGTCGAGCAGCAGGTGGGGCGCACCGCTCGGGATCGCAACCGCCCGCTGTTGCGCACCGCCGACCCGGCCAAGACCCTGCGCGACCTCCTGGCGCTGCGTGACCCGCTGTATCGGGAGATCGCCGACCTGGTGGTGGAAACCGACGAGCGGCCGCCGCGGATGGTGGTGCTGGACATTCTCGATCGCCTTCAGCAACTGCCTCCCCGTTAATGCGCTTGGCGAAATGCGCTATCCTCGACGTCCCGTCATGGCCCGCCTGGGGCGTGGCGGATGGCCATTAACTGGCGTCAGAACAAGCTCCGTGGACTTTCGTTAATTGCAGGCAGGACGCCTGATTCCATCTTCACTGTGGGGACACATGCAGACACTTAAGGTCGACCTGGGCGAGCGCAGCTACCCGATTCATATTGGCGAAGGCTTGCTGGACCAGCCCGAACTGCTGGCGCCGCATATCGCCGGGCGGCAAGTGGCGATCATTTCCAATGAAACCGTCGCGCCCCTGTATCTGGAACGCCTGATCCGCAGCCTGTCGGCCTTCTCGGTCATTTCCGTGGTATTGCCCGACGGCGAAGCCTTCAAGAACTGGGAAACCCTGCAACTTATTTTCGACGGCCTGCTGACTGCGCGCCACGATCGTCGCACCACGGTGGTTGCCTTGGGTGGCGGTGTGATCGGCGACATGGCCGGTTTTGCTGCCGCCTGCTATCAGCGTGGCGTCGATTTCATCCAGATCCCCACCACGCTGCTGTCGCAGGTCGACTCGTCGGTGGGCGGCAAGACCGGGATCAACCATCCGCTGGGCAAGAACATGGTCGGCGCGTTCTATCAGCCCAACGTGGTGCTGATCGACACCGCCACCCTCAATACCTTGCCGGCCCGCGAACTGTCTGCGGGGCTGGCGGAAGTCATCAAGTACGGGCTGATCTGCGACGAGCCGTTCCTGGGCTGGCTCGAGGATAACGTCGACCGCCTGCGCGCACTCGATCAAGCAGCCCTGACCTACGCCATCGAACGCTCCTGCGCCGCCAAGGCTGCCGTGGTCGGTGCCGATGAGCGTGAGTCGGGGGTGCGCGCCACCCTCAACCTGGGTCACACCTTTGGCCATGCCATCGAAACCCACATGGGCTATGGTGTCTGGCTGCACGGTGAAGCGGTTGCGGCCGGTACGGTCATGGCCCTGGAGATGTCTGCGCGCCTGGGCTGGATCAGCGAACAGGAGCGTGATCGCGGTATTAGTCTGTTCCAGCGCGCCGGGCTTCCGGTGGTTCCGCCCGAGGAAATGAGCGAGGCGGATTTTCTTGAACACATGGCAATCGACAAAAAAGTGATCGACGGTCGTCTGCGTCTGGTGCTGCTGCGCCACATGGGCGAAGCGGTGGTGACCGACGATTATCCGAAAGAAGTTCTACAGGCCACGCTGGGAGCGGACTACCGCGCCCTGGCTCAGCTTAAAGGTTAATAAGATCCGATGACTAGTTTGCATGCCGACGAGGCTTTCCTCGGCCATTTCCAATTGAGTCATGACCCTTTCGCACCGCGGGTCCCGGGCTTCAAGTTCTTTCCTGCACAGCGCAAGCCGGTGCTGGGCCAGTTGCATCACCTGGCGCGCTACAGTCAATTGCTGCTGGTGGTCACCGGTCCCCAGGGCAGCGGCAAGACCTTGCTGCGCCAGGCGCTGGTGGCCAGCACCAACAAGCAGTCCGTGCAAAGCGTGGTGGTGTCGGCCCGTGGCGCCGGCGATGCAGCCGGTATATTGCGTCAGGTGGCCCAGGCGCTGAACGTCGCGCAGGCCGAAGTCGGTGCAATTCTCGATCAGATCGTGCAACTGGCGCTGACCGGGCAGGAAGTCTATCTGCTGGTGGACGATGCCGAGCAACTCGACGAGTCGGCCCTCGAGGCCCTGCTGGCCTTGGCGGCCGGGGCGCCGGAGGGTCGCCCTCATGTGTTCCTGTTCGGTGAGTCGTCGCTGATCGCTGATCTGGACCAATTGAACCTTGAGGAAGAGCGCTTCCACGTCATCGAGCTGGCGCCCTACACCGAGGAAGAAACGCGCGAATACCTGGCCCAGCGTCTTGAGGGTGCGGGCCGGGGTATCGAACTTTTCACCGCCGATCAGATCTCTGAGATTCACGAAAGCGCCGACGGTTGGCCTGGCAACATCAACCAGGTCGCCCGCGATGCTCTGATCGAAGTCATGATTGCCAGCCGCTCAGCGGTGAAGCGTCCAAGTATGGGGTTCAACATGCCGAAGAAACACGTATTGGCTATTTCCGCCGTCGTCGTGGTCGCGGTTGCCGCCGCCTGGCTGATGCCGGGTCGCACCAAGGCACCCACCACGGGTGCCCCTGCCAACGAACAGGCGCAACTGCCTCTCGGCCAAGGGACGCCGCAACCCAACGGTGGTGCGCCGGCAGTGGAATTCGCCGGCAACACCCAGCCGATGCCACTGCCGCTGGTCGGCCAGTCGCAACCGGTCATGCGCGGTCCTCTGGCTGAAGCGGCCGGTGGCATCACCGAAGGCGACGACGGCGCTGCGCCACCGGTCGATGACAGCAGCGACGTGCCGCCGACCGTGACCACCACCGCACCGCCTGTGGGCGTGCCGGCCGGTCCTGCCCCGACGCCTGCCCCGGCTGCCAAGCCGACTCCGGCGCCGACCCAGCTGGCCACTGCCAAGCCTGCCCCGGTTCCAGCGCCTGCCACCAAGCCGGCGGCGCCAGCACCCGCAGCCAAGCCTGCTGCTGCCCCGGCCAAGGCCACAGGCGGTAGCTGGTACGCTGGCCAGGCACCGGGCAACTACGTAGTGCAGATCCTCGGCACCAGCTCCGAAGCCGCGGCACAGAGCTTCGTCAAGGAGCAGGGCGGCGAGTACCGCTATTTCAAGAAAGTCCTCAACGGCAAGCCGCTGTATGTCATCACCTACGGCAGCTTTGCCAACCGTGATGCAGCCGTTTCCGCCATCAAGGCCTTGCCAGCGAAGGTTCAGGCTGGTAAACCTTGGCCTCGCACTGTCGCCAGCGTCCAACAGGAACTGGCAGCAACTCGCTGAAGATTCGGCGGCCTTACCCAGGCCGCCTCTCCCGGCAACCTCAAAATTTCCGCAGGGGCGGGCGACCTTTCAGGCCGCGCGCCTTGTGGTGTCTGCGTCACAGTAGTGTTTGAGTCGTAGCGGTCGAACCCAAAAAAGTTTTGACTAGCACAGCATATAGCTTTAAATCTTTCATAAATGCGACATGGATTTGCGACAGTTCGTCGTCAAATTTGTGAGCCTCTGTGTCGGTGTGTACAATGACCTCCCTTTTGCCCCCGCAAAGCTGGCGTACGTTCGGCGCGGTATGCAACTGGTTGAATTGAAAAGAATTTGCCTCGATTAGAGGCAGCCTGGTGAGAAAGTGTCTATGAAAGCAGGTCTGTACCAACCAGATGAATTCAAGGATAACTGCGGTTTCGGCCTGATAGCTCATATGCAGGGCGAGCCCAGCCACACCCTTTTGCAAACGGCCATTGAGGCCCTGACCTGCATGACCCACCGTGGTGGGATCAACGCCGACGGCAAGACCGGCGACGGTTGTGGCTTGCTGATTCAAAAACCCGACGAGTTCCTGCGTGCCATAGCCCAGGAAACGTTTGGCGTGACCCTGCCCAAGCAGTACGCCGTGGGCATGGTGTTCTTCAATCAGGACCCGGTGAAGGCCCAAGCGGCTCGCGAGAACATGAATCGCGAGATCCTGGCCGCTGGCCTGCAACTGGTCGGCTGGCGCAAAGTGCCGATCGACACCAGTGTCCTCGGCCGCCTGGCGCTCGAGCGCCTGCCGCAGATCGAACAGGTGTTCATCGCCGGCGAAGGCCTGAGCGACCAGGACATGTCGATCAAGCTGTTCAGCTCCCGTCGTCGTTCGTCCGTGGCCAATGCCGCCGACACCGATCACTACATCTGCAGCTTTTCCCACAAGACCATTATCTACAAAGGCCTGATGATGCCGGCGGACCTCACCGCCTTCTATCCGGACCTGAGCGACGAGCGCCTGAAAACCGCGATCTGCGTGTTCCACCAGCGCTTCTCCACCAACACCCTGCCGAAATGGCCGCTGGCCCAGCCATTCCGCTTCCTCGCCCACAACGGCGAGATCAACACCATCACCGGCAACCGCAACTGGGCCGTGGCCCGTCGCACCAAGTTCGCCAACGACCTGATGCCCGACCTCGAAGAACTCGGCCCGCTGGTCAACCGCGTGGGCTCGGACTCCTCGAGCATGGACAACATGCTGGAACTGATGGTGACCGGTGGTATCGACCTGTTCCGTGGCGTGCGCATGCTCGTGCCGCCGGCGTGGCAGAACGTCGAGACCATGGACCCGGACCTGCGCGCCTTCTACGAATACAACTCCATGCACATGGAGCCGTGGGATGGCCCGGCCGGCATCGTCATGACCGACGGTCGCTACGCCGTATGCCTGCTGGACCGTAACGGCCTGCGTCCGGCGCGTTGGGTCACCACCACCAACGGGTTCATCACCCTGGCGTCGGAAATCGGCGTCTGGAACTATCAGCCTGAAGACGTCATCGCCAAGGGCCGCGTAGGCCCGGGCCAGATCTTTGCCGTGGACACCGAGACCGGCCAGATCCTCGACACCGACGCCATCGACAACCGCCTCAAGTCCCGTCATCCGTACAAGCAATGGCTGCGCAAGAATGCCCTGCGCATCCAGGCGACCATGGAAGACAACGACCACGGTTCGGCGTTCTACGACGTCGACCAGCTCAAGCAGTACATGAAGATGTACCAGGTGACGTTCGAAGAGCGTGACCAGGTGCTGCGTCCGCTGGGCGAGCAAGGCTACGAAGCGGTCGGCTCCATGGGTGACGACACGCCGATGGCCGTGCTATCGCAGCGCGTGCGCACGCCGTACGACTATTTCCGCCAGCAGTTCGCCCAGGTGACCAACCCACCGATCGACCCGCTGCGCGAAGCGATCGTGATGTCCCTGGAAATCTGCCTCGGTGCCGAGCGCAACATTTTCCAGGAGTCGCCGGAACACGCCTCGCGGGTGATCCTCAGCTCGCCGGTCATTTCCCCGGCCAAGTGGCGCTCGTTGACCAACCTCGATCGCCCGGGCTTTGCGCGCCAGGTCATCGACCTGAACTACGACGAAAGCGTCGGCCTGGAAGCGGCGATCCGCAACGTTGCCGATCAGGCTGAAGAAGCCGCGCGCGCCGGTCGTACCCAGATCGTGCTGAGCGACCGTCATATCGCGCCGGGCAAGCTGCCGATCCACGCCTCGCTGGCCACCGGCGCGGTGCACCATCGCCTGACCGAAAAAGGCCTGCGCTGCGACTCCAACATCCTGGTAGAGACCGCCACCGCCCGCGATCCGCATCACTTCGCGGTGCTGATCGGTTTCGGTGCCTCGGCGGTGTATCCGTTCCTGGCCTATGAAGTGCTGGGCGACCTGATCCGTACCGGTGAAGTGCTGGGCGACCTCTATGAGGTGTTCAAGAACTACCGCAAGGGCATCACCAAGGGCCTGCTCAAGATCCTGTCGAAGATGGGTATCTCGACCATCGCCTCGTACCGTGGCGCGCAACTGTTCGAGGCCATCGGCCTGTCGGAAGAAGTCTGCGAGCTGAGCTTCCGTGGCGTGCCGAGCCGCATCAAAGGTGCGCGTTTCGTCGACATTGAAGCCGAACAGAAAGCCCTGGCGGCCGAAGCCTGGAGCCCGCGCAAGCCGATCCAGCAAGGCGGCCTGTTGAAGTTCGTCCATGGTGGCGAGTACCACGCCTACAACCCGGACGTGGTCAGCACCTTGCAAGCCGCCGTGCAGCAGGGCGACTACAGCAAGTTCAAGGAATACACCTCGCTGGTGGACAACCGTCCGGTGTCCATGATCCGCGACCTGCTCAAGGTCAAGACCCTCGACACGCCGCTGGACATCAGTGAAATAGAGCCGCTGGAATCGGTGCTCAAGCGCTTCGATTCGGCGGGTATTTCCCTGGGCGCCTTGTCCCCGGAAGCCCACGAAGCCCTGGCCGAAGCCATGAACCGCCTCGGTGCGCGTTCCAACTCCGGTGAAGGCGGCGAAGACCCGGCGCGCTACGGCACCATCAAGAGCTCGAAAATCAAGCAGGTGGCGACCGGCCGCTTCGGTGTGACGCCGGAATACCTGGTCAACGCTGAAGTGCTGCAGATCAAGGTTGCCCAGGGCGCCAAGCCCGGCGAAGGCGGCCAGCTGCCCGGCGGCAAAGTCAACGGCCTGATCGCCAAGCTGCGCTACGCGGTACCCGGCGTGACCCTGATCTCGCCGCCGCCGCACCACGACATCTACTCGATCGAAGACTTGTCGCAACTGATCTTCGACCTCAAGCAGGTGAACCCGAAGGCGCTGGTCTCGGTGAAACTGGTGGCGGAAGCCGGCGTTGGCACCATCGCGGCCGGCGTGGCCAAGGCCTATGCCGACCTGATCACCATCTCCGGCTACGACGGCGGCACCGGCGCATCGCCGCTGACCTCGATCAAGTACGCTGGCGCGCCGTGGGAACTGGGCCTGGCCGAAACTCACCAGACCCTGCGCGGCAACGATTTGCGCGGCAAGGTCCGGGTGCAGACCGACGGTGGCCTGAAAACCGGCCTGGACGTGATCAAGGCCGCCATCCTCGGCGCCGAGAGCTTCGGCTTCGGCACAGCGCCGATGATCGCCCTGGGCTGCAAATACCTGCGCATCTGCCATCTGAACAACTGCGCCACCGGCGTGGCGACCCAGAACGACAAGCTGCGCAAGGACCACTACATCGGTACCGTCGACATGGTGGTGAATTTCTTCACCTACGTGGCCGAAGAGACCCGTGAGTGGCTGGCGAAGCTGGGCGTACGCTCGCTTGAAGAGCTGATCGGCCGTACCGATCTGCTGGAAGTGATCGAAGGCCAGACCGCCAAGCAGCATCACCTGGACCTGACCCCATTGCTGGGCAGCGATTACATTCCGGCAGACAAGCCACAGTTCTGCCAGGTCGAGCGCAACCCGCCATTCGACAAGGGTGAGCTGGCCGAGAAGATGGTCGACATGGCCGCTGCGGCGATCAACGACCTGAGCGGTGCCGAGTTCGACCTGGATATCTGCAACTGCGACCGTTCCATCGGCGCACGGATCTCCGGCGAAATCGCGCGCAAGCACGGCAACCAGGGCATGGCCAAGGCGCCGGTCACCTTCCGCTTCAAGGGCACCGCAGGCCAGAGCTTCGGCGTCTGGAACGCCGGCGGCCTGAACATGTACCTGGAAGGCGATGCCAACGACTACGTGGGCAAGGGCATGACCGGCGGCAAGCTGGTCATCGTTCCGCCCAAGGGCAGCGTCTACAAGACCCAGGACAGTGCCATTATCGGCAACACCTGCCTCTACGGCGCCACGGGCGGCAAGCTGTTCGCCGCCGGCACCGCGGGCGAGCGTTTTGCCGTGCGTAACTCCGGGGCCCACACTGTGGTGGAAGGCACCGGCGATCACTGCTGCGAGTACATGACCGGTGGTTTTGTCTGCGTGCTGGGCAAGACCGGTTATAACTTCGGCTCAGGCATGACCGGCGGTTTCGCCTACGTGCTCGACCAGGACAACACCTTCGTTGACCGGGTCAACCACGAACTGGTGGAAATCCAGCGGATCAGCGGCGAGGCGATGGAAGCCTATCGCAGCCACCTGCAAAACGTGCTGAACGAGTACGTCGCGGAAACCGACAGCGAGTGGGGTCGTGAACTCGCCGAGAACCTCGATGACTACTTGCGCCGTTTCTGGCTGGTCAAGCCCAAGGCTGCCAACCTGAAATCGTTGCTTTCCAGCACTCGTGCCAACCCGCAGTGATATGCGCCTGAAGAGTTTGATGAGGTTTTAACAATGGCTGAACGTCTGAATAACGACTTCCAGTTCATCGATGTCGGGCGCAAGGATCCGAAGAAGAAACTGTTGCGTCAACGCAAGAAAGAGTTCGTGGAAATCTACGAGCCTTTCAAACCCCAGCAGTCGGCCGACCAGGCCCACCGCTGCCTGGGCTGCGGTAACCCGTATTGCGAATGGAAGTGCCCGGTGCACAACTTCATTCCCAACTGGCTGAAACTGGTGGCCGAGGGCAACATCCTCCAGGCCGCCGAGCTGTCCCACCAGACCAACACCCTGCCGGAAGTCTGTGGCCGGGTGTGCCCGCAGGATCGCCTGTGCGAAGGTGCGTGCACCCTCAACGACGGTTTTGGCGCGGTGACCATCGGTTCGGTGGAGAAGTACATCACCGACACCGCGTTCGCCATGGGCTGGCGTCCGGACATGTCCAAGGTCAAGCCGACCGGCAAGCGCGTGGCGATCATTGGTGCCGGCCCGGCGGGCCTGGGCTGTGCCGACGTGCTGGTGCGTGGTGGCGTGACCCCGGTGGTGTTCGACAAGAACCCGGAAATCGGCGGTCTGCTGACCTTCGGCATCCCCGAGTTCAAGCTGGAAAAGACGGTGCTGAGCAATCGTCGCGAAGTCTTCACCGGCATGGGCATCGAGTTCCGCCTGAACACCGAGGTGGGCAAGGACGTGACCATGGAGCAACTGCTCGAAGAATACGATGCGGTCTTCATGGGCATGGGCACCTACACCTACATGAAGGGCGGCTTTGCCGGTGAGGACCTGCCAGGCGTCTACGACGCACTCGACTTCCTGATCGCCAACGTCAACCGCAACCTGGGCTTTGAAAAGTCGCCGGAAGATTTCGTCGACATGAAAGGCAAGAAGGTCGTGGTGCTCGGCGGTGGCGACACGGCGATGGACTGCAACCGTACGTCGATTCGCCAGGGCGCCAAGTCGGTGACCTGTGCCTACCGTCGCGACGAAGCCAATATGCCCGGCTCGCGCAAAGAGGTGAAGAACGCCAAGGAAGAAGGCGTGAAGTTCCTCTACAACCGCCAGCCGATCGCCATTGTCGGTGAAGACAAGGTCGAAGGCGTGAAAGTGGTCGAGACCCGTCTCGGCGAACCGGACGCCCGCGGCCGTCGCAGCCCCGAGCCGATTCCCGGTTCCGAAGAGATCATCCCGGCCGACGCCGTGGTCATCGCCTTCGGCTTCCGCCCAAGCCCGGCCCCGTGGTTCGAGCAGTTCAGCATCCAGACCGACAGCCAGGGCCGCGTCGTGGCGCCGGAGCAGGGCCAGTACAAGCACCAGACCAGCAACCCGAAGATCTTCGCCGGTGGCGACATGGTCCGCGGTTCCGACCTGGTGGTGACGGCGATCTTCGAAGGCCGCAATGCAGCGGAAGGGATCCTGGATTACCTGCAAGTCTGACCAGGCGACACAACCCCCTGTGGGAGCGAGCTTTGTGGGAGCAAAGCTTGCTCGCGATCCAGACGCCTCGGTCCTCAAGAGACCGCGGTGTTTTCATCGCGGGCAAGCCTTGCTCCCACAAAAAAAGCTCCCACAGGTGTTTTGTGGTGTTGCGAAAGTTGTGCTGCCCCGCGACAAATTGCCCCGATAGATAAAAGGCACGGCTCTTGCCGTGCCTTTTGCGTCGCGCTCTGAGAAAATGCCCGCACTTTTTTTCCGGATGCCGACATGACTGCCCTGAAGAACGACCGTTTCCTTCGCGCCCTGCTCAAGCAACCCGTGGACGTCACCCCCGTATGGATGATGCGCCAGGCCGGTCGCTACCTGCCGGAATACCGTGCCAGCCGCGCCAAGGCCGGTGACTTCATGAGCCTGTGCATGAACCCACAGTTCGCCTGCGAAGTGACGATGCAGCCGCTGGATCGGTATCCGCAGCTGGACGCGGCCATCCTGTTCTCCGACATCCTGACCATTCCCGATGCCATGGGCCAAGGCCTGTACTTCGAGACCGGCGAAGGCCCGCGCTTCAAGAAAGTCATCAGCACCCTGGCCGACATCGAGGCCCTGCCGATTCCCGATCCACAGAAAGACCTGGGCTACGTCATGGACGCGGTCAGCACCATTCGCCGCGAGCTCAATGGTCGTGTGCCGCTGATCGGTTTCTCTGGCAGCCCATGGACCCTGGCCACCTACATGGTCGAAGGCGGCTCGTCGAAGGACTTTCGCAAGACCAAGGCAATGCTCTACGACAACCCGCAGGCCATGCACCTGTTGCTGGACAAACTGGCCCAGTCGGTCACGTCCTACCTCAACGGCCAGATCCTGGCCGGTGCGCAAGCGGTACAGATCTTCGACACCTGGGGCGGCAACCTGTCGGCGGCGGCGTACCAGGAATTCTCCCTGGCCTACATGCGCAAGATCGTCAGCGGCCTGATCCGCGAGCACGAGGGACGCAAAGTCCCGGTGATCCTGTTCACCAAGAACGGCGGCCTGTGGCTGGAAAGCATCGCCGATGTCGGCGCCGACGCCCTGGGCCTGGATTGGACCTGCGACATCGGCAACGCTCGTGAGCGCGTCGGTCACAAGGTCGCCCTGCAAGGCAACATGGACCCGACCGTGCTCTACGCCAAGCCTGAAGCCATTCGTGCTGAAGTTGGGCGCATCCTGGCCAGCTACGGCAGTGGCAGCGGCCATGTGTTCAACCTCGGCCATGGCATCACCCCGGAAGTCGACCCCGAACACGCCGGCGCCTTCCTGCGGGCGGTGCATGAGTTGTCGGCGCAATATCACGTCTGATTGCGGCCCCTGTCACCCAGCCTGTCCGGACCTGTGCCGGACAGGCTTTTTTATGCGCGCTTGTTTAACGATCCGACCTAAAGCAGCCAATTGCTTCTTTTGGGTGTGTTTGTTTGTCTTTGGTTGATAGTTATTTCTGTTCGTAAGATGTTTCTCTAGTTATGTAGGGGAAATCGATTCAGAGATCATTCCTTCTATGTTGAGAGATTTATCCTACATAGGGAGTGTTCGACTTTCTATAAGGTTCCGGTCACTTGCAAGGGTGTGCGCTGAGCGTTCTGGCGCACCTTTCAAGAGGACGGTGATCCCGTCTTTCATTTTGATGACTAGTCTGGAACTTATATGAAGAATAACTTCAACAAGAGCAATCTATTAACGGGGTGTGCGTCCTCATTAGTTCTGCTGTCGGCCATGGCGGCATCCCAAGGCGCGCTTGCCCACGGTTTCGTCGAAGTACCGCCTTCCCGTGCGTTGTTGTGCCAGCAAGGCGTCAACCAAAACTGCGGCGGCGCGCAATACGAGCCACAGAGTACCGGTGAAACCTTCAAGGGTTTCCCTAATGGTGTAGGCGGTGCGCCGCTGCAGGGTCCTATCGACGGCAAAATCGCCAGCGGCGGCATTGCCCGGTTTTCTGCACTTGATGCGCAGTCGGCCACACGCTGGCACCTGACTGAAATCAGGGACCGCAACTTTGCCTTTCAATGGCAATACTCCGCCGCGCACCCTGCGACCAAACACGAATACTTCATTACTCGCGATGGGTGGAATCCAAACGAAGCGCTCAAGCGTGCCTCGTTCGATAGCGCGCCGTTCTGTACGGTGGACGGCGGTAATCAAGTCCCGGTCGGTGGTGCCAAGCACAACTGCGTCATTCCCGACAGCAAGTCGGGCCATCACGTCATCCTGGCGGTCTGGACGGTTGGTGATACCGACAATGCATTCTACGCCCCGGCGGATGTGAACATTCTCGCCGAAGCCGCATTGCCGGGCGGCTGGCAGTCGGTGGGCAGCATTGCGCCATCGACCCCATTGCTGGTGGGTGACAAGGTCAAGGCCCGGGCGTTCTCCGCGACCGGTGAAAGTGCCGAATACAGCGTAGAAATCAGCATCGACAACGCCGAGGAAGGCAAGCCTGAGAACTGGTCGTTCAAACTGGCCGAAGCCATCAACAAGGCCCATACATTGATTCGTGCAGGTGTTCGTGACGAGGAGGGCAATATCACGCCGGTCAATGGCGCCAACAGCCTGTACGCCCAGGACGAAAGCGGCGTGAAGCGCTATGAAGTGCAACTGGACATGAAGGAAGACGCTGGCGCCAGCATGGAGATTTCTTCCCTGCAGCCAGAATACGTACTCGACAAAGGTCGGGTCAGCATGGCCTTCACCGCGCAGACGAACCGCAGGATGAACCTCGAAGCCACGCTGTTCGATGAGAAGAACAAGCAGGTCGGTGTCGTTAGTCAGACCGTGGGTGAAGGCAGCACCGGCCTGAACCTGGACGTGCGCAGCGCCCCAGGCGCCCATACCCTGACGCTGGTGGGGACCACCGAAGACGGCCGCACCACGCGCCAGGACACCCAAGCGGTCACCCTGGCCGGTGAAGGCGCAGGCATCGAGTACGACTTCGTCTTCCCAGAAGGCATCACCGACTACACCGCCGGTACGAAAGTGCTGCAACCCAAGACTGACGAAGTCTTCGAGTGCAAGCCGTTCCCGGCGTCCGGCTTCTGCAAGCAGTACAGCCCGACAGCGAACGGTTTCGAGCCGGGAGTCGGTGCGTCCTGGCAGAGCGCCTGGGACAAGCTGTAAGTCCTGACAGGCATGGCCCCAGGCGATCCGCACGGGTTGCCTGGGGCCTTCATACGAGCGCGTAGTGATGTCTATCAATTACTCCAGGCGACGGGTGCTGCTGCACTGGGTGTCGGCGGCCATTATCTTATGGGCGTTGGTGTCCGGTTTTTATGTGGCGTTCAACCCGGTGTCAGCTTCAACCCAACAGTGGGTCGGCTCACTCAATGTGTCGCTGACCACGCTGTTCATTCCATTTTTCGTGTGGCGGGCCTGCCTGTTTTTCGGCGCGCTGGAAGCCCGTGGAACCGCGTCTTCATTTACACAGTGGCTAGCCCTGGCGGTACACACGCTGATCTACCTGGTCATTGGCATCGTGCTGGTGACTGGTGTGCTGATGATGAAAAACGCCATCAGTATCTTCGGCATTGTTCACATCCCCCAGCCACTGGGCGATCCGGCACTGATCGAACTCGCCAACACTCTCCACACCTTGTCTTGTGCGGGGCTTTCGGTGCTGGTCGCGCTGCATCTGTGCGCTGTGCTCTGGCATGAGTTTTCCGGACGCCGGGTGGTACGGCGAATGTCCTTCGCCAAGCCTGCGGGCACGATCCAGAGCGCACAACGGTGAGCCTGTCTTTTCGGGTCGGCAGCCGTCTGCCGAAGCTGCTGCTGGTGCTCCTGCCGCTGCTGTACGGGATCTTCCTGGCCGGGCAAGAGTGGCGCTTTCGCCAGGCATTGGGCCGTGATGTGCCCGTGCTGACCAACCCACCGGTGGCTCCTGTTCGCGACCTGCCCAACGTCCAAGCCGTGGCCACGGTGCTAGGCCTGGCACCTGAAGGTGCCCACGCCCCGAGCGCCGAACCGATTACGTTGCAAGCCAGCTTTGTCGCCGACCAAGGCTTGTCCCGGGCATTGCTCGCGGACGCTGCCGGCCCGCGCATTTATCAGGTGGGTGAGCGCTTGCCCGGTGGCAGCGTGCTGCGCCGGGTCGAGGCCAGCCATGTGACGTTGTGGCGCAACGGACGTGAAGAACGGTTGGCCCTGCAACACGCGGTCAAGCCCTTGCTACGCCGGTTGGAGCTCGAAGACGGGCGCCATGCCGCGCTGCATTCCTCGCAATACCTACGCCCGGTGGCCGGGCAATCAGAGTGATCGAATTCATGAACAGCTTTATCCGGGGCGGTGTTTCGCGCGTCCTGTTCTGCCTGGCCGTGTCCTGCCCAGTGGCGTTCTCCGGTTCGCTGCAGGCCGAGGAGACCCAATGGCAACTGGCGATGAACAATGCGGAACTGCGCGACGTGGTCGAGGAGTTCTCGGCGATCCTGGGCAAGACCGTGGTGCTTGATCCGCGGGTGTCCGGGCGCATTACGGTGATGTCCCGCCAGGCGCTGGACCGCGAAGGCGTGCGTCGGTTGTTTTATTCGGTACTCGATGCACACAACTTCACTGTGATCGACGAGGGCGAGCGGATCCTGATCACCCCGGTCAGCGAGGCCAAGACGCGCGCTGGAATCACTGATGCGAAGAGCACCACACCGTCGCAGTTCGTCACCCGGGTCATCGATCTGCAATCGAGCATTGCCGCCGACATCGCCGGGCTGGTCCGGCCCTTGGTATCGGCCAATGGTTACGTCGGCCCTTCGGTATCGTCCAACGCGCTGGTGGTCACCGACACGGCTGCCAATGCCCAGCGCATTGCCGACGTGGTTCGGCAGTTGGACTCAGGGCGCAACCGCAATCATGTGGTGGTGCGGTTGCGGCATGCCCAGGCCGGGGATATCGCACCGTTGATGGAAGCCTCCGGTGGCAAGCGCGAGGGCGATATGGCGGGCCTGGTGATCGCCGATGCCCGCAGCAATCGCCTGGTGGTCATCGGCGCACCGGCGGTGCGTCAGCGCTTGGTCGACCTGGCTCGGACCCTCGACGTCCCTGCCGTCGTATCCCAGGACAACGCCCGGGTCATCCGTCTGCGCCATAGCGATGCCAAGCAATTGGCTGAGGTGCTGGAAGGCGTCGGGCAGGATAAAAAAACCACGCCGACCCTGGCCGGCCAGCGGGACATTGCCGCCACCCGCCCGTTCATGATCAAGGCCGATGAAAGCCAGAATGCCCTGGTGCTGATCGCCGATCCGGCCCAGGTCCGCACCATCGAAAACATCGTCCGTGAACTCGATCAACCTCGGGCCCAGGTGCTTATCCACGCGGCCATCGTGGAGGTTTCCGGGGACATTACCGAAGCCTTGGGCGTGCAGTGGGGCCTCGACAGAGGCAGCGCGACCGGGTTCATCAACTTCCCGGGAACCGACATCCCGATCATCGGCAACCTGAACCTCAGCGAACTTGATAAAGGACCGGAAGGCGCGATCCTGCGGCTGGGCGGCGACCGCTTCAGTGCGCTGATCTCGGCGTTGGCGAGCAATACCCACAGCAACCTGCTGTCCACACCCAGCCTGCTGACCCTGGATAACCAGGAGGCGGAAATCATCGTGGGCCAGAACGTCCCGTTCAAGACCGGCTCCTACGCCACCAGCGGTAACGGTGCGGACAATCCGTTCACCACCGTCGAACGCAAGGACGTCGGCATCAGCCTCAAGGTCAAGCCGTACATCAACGAAGGCTCGACCTTGCGCCTTGAGGTCGAGCAGGAAGTCTCGGACATCGCGCCGTCGGTCTCCGGTGTGGACTCCTCGGACCTGATCACCAACAAGCGGGCCTTGAAGAGCACGATCCTGGCGGACGATGGCGAGATCATCGTGATCGGCGGCCTGATCCGCGACAGTGTCCGTACCCAGCAAAGCGGTGTGCCGTTGCTGCGCAGTATTCCGTACCTGGGCGCGCTGTTTCGCTGGAACCGCGACACCCAGACCAAAAGCAACCTGATGGTATTCCTGCGCCCGACCATCGTGCGCAGCAACGAAGACCTCGCCGAGGTGAGCCGCCAGCGTTATGACGCGCTCCGGGACCTGAGCAAGCCGGGCTCGCGGAAAAACAATTCGCTGCTGCTGCCGCGGGACGCTCGCCAGTTGTTCGAATCCTCCCCGCAAGCGCCGTCGGCCGACCCGCGCCCACAGCGCTCCGGTGAACTGTGAGCGAGCCGTTGCCCTTTGGTTTCGCCAGGCGCCTGGGCGTGCTGCTGGAAGGCGAGGGGCCGACCTTGAGCCTGGTCATGCGCCGCGATACACCCTTGACCGCCGTGGCCGAAGTGCAACGTCTGTGCGGTCGGGATTTACCTATCCAGGTACTGGAGCCGGCGGCGTTCGCCGCGCGCCTGGCCTGTGTCTATCGCCAGGGCCAGAGCGCCGCCGAACAGGTCGCCCAAGGCCTGGACGAGGAACTGGACCTGCTCAGCCTGGCCGACCAGATGCCGCAGACCACCGACCTGCTGGAGCAACAGGGCGATGCGCCGATCATCCGGCTGATCAATGCCTTGCTCAGCGAGGCCGTCCGTGAACACGCGTCGGACGTGCACCTGGAAACGTTCGAACAGTACCTGTCGGTGCGCATGCGCATCGACGGTCAGTTGCAGGAAATGCTCCGTCCGCGCCGGGAACTGGCGAGTCTGCTGGTGTCGCGAATCAAGGTCATGGCGCGCCTGGACATCGCCGAGAAACGCGTGCCCCAGGACGGCCGAATGGCCTTGCGCCTGGCCGGGCACGAAGTCGATGTGCGGGTCTCGACGCTGCCTTCGGCCCATGGCGAGCGCGTGGTGCTGCGCCTGCTCGACAAGCAGGCCGGGCGCTTGGAGCTACAGCGCCTGGGCCTGCCCGACGACACCCTGGCCGGCCTGCGCCAGTTGCTTGGCAAGCCCCACGGCATCGTGTTGGTCACCGGGCCCACGGGGTCGGGGAAAACCACCAGCCTGTACGCGGCGTTGAGCAGCATCAACGACCAGAGCCGCAACATCCTCACCGTCGAAGATCCGATCGAATATCACCTGCCGGGCATCGGCCAGATGCCGGTCAACCCGAAAGTCGACATGACCTTCGCCCGTGGTTTGCGGGCCATTTTGCGCCAGGACCCGGACGTGGTGATGGTCGGCGAAATACGTGATCGCGACACCGCCGAAATCGCCGTCCAGGCGTCGCTGACCGGGCACCTGGTGCTCTCGACCCTGCACACCAACACCGCCGTCGGCGCGGTCACGCGGCTGGTGGACATGGGCGTGGATGGCTATCTGCTGGCGTCGTCCCTGGCCGGCGTCGTCGCCCAGCGCTTATTGCGCAGCCTGTGCCCGTCCTGCAAGACGCCTTATGTGGCCGACGCCGCTACGTGTCGGCGTCTGGGCCTCGACGCCGATGCCGCGCCCCGATTGTTCAAGGCCCAGGGCTGCGAGCACTGCCAGAAGGGTTATCGCGGACGCTTCGGCATCTATGAGCTGGTGAATGTCAGCGCCGCCCTGTCGCAGTTGATTCATCAGGGCGCCACCGAGCAGGCGCTGGCCGCCGAGGCGCGCAAGACCTCCCGCAGCCTGTTTCAGGACGGCCGCCAGCGGGTGCTGCAAGGTCTGACCAGCGTCGACGAACTGCTGCGCATCACCCAGGAGGATTAGCACCGTGCCGACCTTCGACTATCGGGCCGAAGACGCCCAGGGCCGCCGCTGCAAGGGTCGTGTGGAAGCCGACAGCCCGCGCCATGCTCGCCAGTTGCTGCGCGAGCGCGGCTTGCTGCCCAGCGAACTGGCTGCAGCCAAGGAACCGCGAACCCTGGGCGGGCGGCATGCCGGAACGCGTTTGAGCCCGGCAGATCTGGCGTTGCTGACATTGCAGCTGTCCACCTTGATCCAGGCCGGCCTGCCCCTCGAAGAGTCCCTGGGAGCGGTGGCGCAACAGAGCCAGAAACGCCGCGTCGCCCACCTGCTGGCGGCGGTGCGCAGCCGGGTGATGGAAGGCCATGCGTTGGCGACGGCCCTGAGGGCCTTTCCCCAGGCGTTCCCCGAGCTGTTCTGCGCCACGGTCGCGGCGGGCGAGCAATCCGGGCACCTGGGGCAAGTGTTGGAGCAGCTGGCGAGCTACACCCAGGCGCGCCAGGCCTCGCGCCAGCGTATTCAGCTGGCGTTGGTGTACCCGCTGATCCTGATGCTGGCCTGTGTCGCGATTGTTGGTTTCCTGCTGGGTTACGTGGTGCCGGATGTGGTGAAGATTTTCATCGACAGCGGCCAGCCGTTGCCCTGGCTGACCCAGGCGTTGATCGCCGTGAGCGATGGCTTGCGCCGCTATGGCTTGCTGCTGCTCGGTGCGCTGGCCGGGCTGCTCGGGCTGTGGCGTTGGAGCCTGCGCCAACCGGCGTGGCGCCTGCGCTGGCACCGTGTGTTGCTGCGGCTGCCGGTGTTGAGCGAAGTGCTGCGGGCGATGGAGGCGGCCCGATTCGCCAGCACCCTGGCGATCCTGAGCAAAAGCGCCGTGCCTCTAGTGGATGCCTTGCACATCGCCGCGCAGGTGATCGGCAACCTGACGATCCGCGCCCGCATGGCCGACGTCGCCCGTTCGGTCCGCGAAGGCGGGACCCTGACCCGCGGCCTGGAGCAGGGCGGCGATATCCCGCCGCTGATGCTGCACATGATCGCCAGCGGCGAACGGGCCGGCGAGCTCGACAGCATGCTGGCCCGGGCCGCCGAACAACAGGAAGCCAGCCTCGCGGCGCGTATCGCGCTGGTGGTGAGCCTGTTCGAACCGGCCATGTTGGTGTTGATGGGCGGCGTCGTGCTGCTGATCGTCATGGCCATCCTCCTACCGATCCTGAGCCTCAACCAATTGGTGAATTAACCGATGAAATTTCAAAGCAAACGACCTGCACGCCCTCAACGCGGCTTCACCCTGATCGAAATCATGGTGGTGGTGGTCATCATTGGCGTGCTGGGCGCCATCGTGGTGCCGCAGTTCATGAGCCGACCCGATCAAGCCAAGGCTACGGCCGCCCGCACCGATATCCAGGCGATCGCCACGGCCCTGGAAATGTACCGCCTCGATAACTTCCAGTACCCGTCGACCCAACAAGGCCTGGGGGCGCTGAGCAAACGCCCGTCCGGTACGCCTGCAGCCAGGAACTGGAACCCCCAGGGGTATCTGAAAAGCCTGCCGGTCGATCCCTGGGGTACGCCCTACCAGTACCTCAATCCTGGGCATAAGTCCCTCAACGGTGGCTATGACCTTTATTCGCTGGGCGCCGATGGCGTGTCGGGCGGCGAAGGCATGGCGGCTGACATCGGCAATTGGGCCGAGTGAACATGGGTCGTCATTGCCGGGGCTTCACCTTGCTGGAACTGATGGTTGTCATCGTGCTGATCGGGGTACTGGCGGGCATGGTCAGCTTCGCCACGGGGTCGAGCCCGACACGTGAGGCTCGGCAGCAAGCCCAAGATTTCGTGCGTGTGGTCCAGCAGTTGCGCGAGCGGGCGGTATTGGATGGGCAGGAATACGGCGTGCGCGTGCAGCCTCTTGGTTACCAGGCCTTGCGCCTTGAGGCCCAGGGCTGGACGGCGGTGTCGGCGTTGCATCGATTGCCTGAGGGGCTGACGCTCGGGTTGGAGCAGGACGGTCATGTCCTCAGGCTCGATGATGTTCAAGGTCCACCGCAGTTGCTGATGCTCAGCAGTGACGAGATCAGCCCCTTCAGGCTGCTCGTCAAAGTCGCCGGGCAGACGATTTCCCGGGTGTCGAGCGATGGCCTGGCGGAGCCGCTGATCGATGACTGACCCTCGCAGGCCGGCTGCCGGTTGCCGGGGCTTCACGCTGTTGGAAGTCGTGATCGCCCTGGCGATTTTCGCGACGCTGGCGGCGGCCGTGCTCTCGGCCAGTCAGTTCGTGCTCAAGCAAAGCGCCGGGCTTGAGGAGCGTCTGTTCGGCGCCTGGCTGGCGGACAATCAGTTGAACGAACTGCGCCTGCAAGCCGCTACGCCACCAGGGCAACAGCGGCTGAGCCGGCACCTGGATCGTCGCGACTGGCTCTTGCAACAACGTATCGCCCCGGCCGCTGATGGGCGCTTGCTGCAGGTCGAGATTCAGGTCAGCCGTGTCGACAGCGCGACGGTCGTGCACCGCACCACCGGATGGATCCGCAGCCGTGATGAATAAGCAGTCGGGGTTCACCTTGTTGGAGCTGGTCATCGCCATCGGCATTTTTGCCTTGCTCGGCCTGGCCAGTTGGCGGCTGTTCGACGGCGTCGTGCGCACCCAGCAGGGGACCGGTCAGCATGAGCGCGACATCCGAGCCTTGCAGCGTGCCGTCGGCGTGATCGAGCGGGATGTGTGGCAGGCGGTTGCCGGCTCGGTCGTGCTCGCGCCGGGGCGTTTGCAACTGCAGCGCAGCCATTGGCGCAATCCGCTGGACCAGCCGCGCAGCGAACGGCAGACGGTGAGCTATCGACTCGAGGGTGCCGCGTTGTGGCGCGACGGTGTCGGCGAAGGCACGTCCCTTGTGCAGCAGCAGAAGCTGCTCGACGACGTACACGGCCTGAGCTGGCGTGTGTTCGACCCGCAGCGGGGCTGGCACAGCGAAACCGCGGGCGACATTGCGCCGCTGGCGTTGGAGTTGATCGTGTCGGCGGGGCGTTTCGAACAGGTCCGTCGGGTGTTGCTGTTGCCGGGGGCGTTGCCATGAGCCGACAACGCGGTGTGGCGCTGATCAGCGTGCTGCTGGTGCTGAGCCTGGCCTTGCTGCTGGTCGGTGGCCTGTTGCGCAGTCATCGCCTGTTGTTGCACAGCAGCGCGCAGCAACTGCAACAGGTCCAGTTACGGCAATTGGGATTGGCAGGGGAGGACTGGGCGCGGGTGGTGTTGGAAAACAGTGGGATAACGCCGTCCGGGCCTGTTGACCTGAGCCAGGATTGGGCCCGGCTCGGGCCCGTCTTGGAAGTTGACGGCGCCGAGCTGCACATCGATATCGAGGATTTGTCCGGGCGCCTGAATCTCAACGCGCTGCTGGCCTTGGGTCAAATCGATCAGGTCACCCTCGGCCGCTGGACTCGCTTGCTGGCCTTGCTGGATCTGCCGCCGCTGTCGTTGCCCCAAGTCGGGCCGGTGCAGGAGCTGAGTCAACTGCGTCTGTTGCCGGGCATCGATGGCCAGACACTGCGGCGCCTGGAACCGTGGGTGGTGTTGCTGCCCAAGGACGCGCGGCTGAATATCAATACCGCACCGCTGCTATTGCTGATGACCCTGGACGGCATGGAGGGCGGGCCGGCCAACGTGTTGGTCAACCAGCGTCGCCACGCGCCCTACGCCAGCGTGCAGGCGTTTACCAACGACCCGGTGTTGTCCGGGCTGGGCCTCAACAGCCACGGTCTGGGGGTGGGCAGTCGCTGGTTCCGGATCACCGTGAGTGTGACCCACGCCGACAGTCGTCTACGCCTGGCCTCGGATATCGAACGTGATTCCGTTAGCGGGCGCTGGACTGTTCGTCAGCGTCGTTTCCTACCCTTGAGCACCAGCGAGCTTCCCTGATGAAAACCTGGCTTTACCTGACGGCCGAAGGCCTGGGCGCGCCTTGCGCCAACTGGCCATGCTGCGTGTGGTCGTCCACCGGCGAGCGTCGTCGCCTGCCGTTGCACGAGGCGGCAGGCGACTTGAGCGGACGGCCCGTCGATGTGCTGTTGCCAATGGAAATGTGCAGCTGGTTGCGCAGCGATCCATGGCCCTCTCGACGCCAGCCCCGGCCTCAGGCCCTGGCATTCGCCATCGAAGAACAACTGAGTGAAAACCTGGAGGCGCTGCACATCAGCATCGGCCCGCGCGACCGTCAGCACCGCTATCCGATGATGGTGACGGAGCGGACCCGGTTCCGGGCGCTGCTGGCGTTGCTGGCGGCACAAGGCATTGAGGTGCGTGCGGTGCATGTCGATGCCGATCTGCTTGCCGATGAGCAGGCGTTTGGCGTGCGCTGGTTCGGGCGCTGGCTCTTGGGCGCAGGGCTGTCGGCGCGGATGTCGTTGTCGGCCCGAGGCTTGGCGACGCTCAAGCCAGGCCTGCCCGAAGACATCCACTGGCTGGACGAGGAACGTGATCGCCAGGGCATCGATGAGTGGTTGTTGGGCGCTGGCGGACAGCCCGTCGACCTGTTGCAGGGCGAGTTTCGTCGGCGCCGCCAACCGCTGCCATGGCGCGGCGCTTCGGCGGCTGTGCTGGGCGCGTTGGTGCTCACCTGGGCCTTCAGTGAAGCCCGCCTACGTTTTCTTGAAAACGAAACCCGGCTTCTCTATGCCCAAAGCGAACAGCGATTCAGGTCGTTGTATCCCGGGCAGGAGCGGATCGTCGACCTGGCGGCGCAGTTCCAGGCATTGCAGAGTCGTCGTGGACAAAGTCAGGACACCCAGGTCGCGCGTCTGGCTCGTCTGACCGAGCAGGTCATTGGCGCCAGCAGCGTCGAGGTGCAGCGCATCGATTTTCGTGAAGGCGAGGGTTGGAAGATCCAACTGACGGCCAACAGCTTCGTCGAACTTGAGCAACTGCGTGAGCGCGGGCAGCAGAACGGATTGCCCGTCACCCTGGGCAGCGCGAGCAAACAGAACAATCGCGTGCAGGCCATTCTCACGCTGGAGAACAGTTGATGAACGTCAAGGGATGGCTGGCTTTGAAACAGGCCTGGGGGAGAACATCGCGCCGTGAGCAAGGACTGTTGCTGGGACTTGCCGGGTTGGTGCTGGTGGCGCTGGCCTATACCGCGATTTGGCAACCGACTCGGCAACGGCTGGAGGTTGCTGAACGACAGCATCGCCAACAGGCCGAACTGAGTGCCCGGATCCAGCGCGCCGAACCCACCCGGGAGGCGACTGCCGCCACACGGCCCTTGTCGGTGCGTGTTAACGAGGATGCGACAGCGGCGGGGTTGGACATAGCGGAAATGGAGGTCGACGGCGATTCGTTGCGACTCGCCGTCAGTGGCGAGGCCAATTCGTTGCTTCGTTGGCTGGATCAACAAGAGCGGGAGGGTGCGGTGCTGCAATCGCTCACTCTGAAAGCTGAGAATGGTTTGCTGGGTGCGCGGGTGGTGTTGCGTCAATGACGGGTTGAAGACGTAGCAATTTTGACCAGGAGTATGAGGTTTTGTGGCGAGGGAGCTTGCTCCCGCTGGGTGGCGCAGCCGCCCCAAAACCAGACGCCGCGGTGCAACAGGTGAACCCCGCCAACCAGTTTGCGACTGCTGCGCAGCCGAGCGGGAGCAAGCTCCCTCGCCACAAAGTGTTCGCTCTGTCCCGGGGTTGGAGAGGGCTCTCGTGATGGCTAAACCTGCACATTCCCCGGCAGCAACGGCAATTTCGCCAGCTTCACCGCCACCCACAATGCGACCACCAGCAAGCCACCGATGAACAAGCCGACACCGTTCCACCCGCCCAGGTGCCAGGCCACGCCGCCCGCCGTACCCGCAACGCTGGATCCGGCGTAATAGCTGAACAGGTAAAGTGACGAAGCCTGGCCCTTGGCCTTGAGGGCGCGGCGGCCGATCCAGCTGCTGGCGACCGAGTGGGCGCCGAAGAAACCGAAGGTGAACACCAGCATGCCCAGCACGACCAGCCATAGCGGGGTGGCCATGGTCAACGCGAGGCCGGCCAGCATCAGCGCAATGGTTGCCCAGAGCATTTTGCGCCGGCCGAGTCTGTCCGCCAGTGCACCGATTTTTGCCGAGCTGTAGATGCCCGACAGGTACACCACCGACAGCAACCCGACAAAAGCCTGGTCCAAGTGATAAGGCTCGGCCAGCAGGCGGTAGCCGATGTAGTTGAACAGCGTCACGAACGCGCCCATCAACACGAAGGCTTCAAGAAACAGCAGTGGCAACCCGGCGTCGCGAAAGTGCATGGTAAAGCCGTCCAGCAAACTGCGCGGGTGCAGCGAACGGGGACGGAAGTTGCGTGACTCGGGGAGGATTCTCCAGAACACCGCCGCCGCGATCAGCGCCAGGCCGCCAATCACCAGCATCGCGGTGTGCCAACTGACAAAGTCGATCAAGACCCCGGTGATCAGGCGTCCGCACATGCCGCCGATGGCGTTGCCGGCGATGTATAGCCCCATCGCCAGGCCGATGTGCTTGGGATGGATTTCCTCGCTCAAATACGTCATCGCAACGGCTGCCAACCCGCTCAACGACAGCCCCACCAAGGCGCGCAGCAGCAATACACCCTGCCAGGTCGGCATCATGGCGCTGGCAATCGTGCACACCGAGGCGGCGAACAGCGCCGCGACCATCACCGGCTTGCGGCCGATACGGTCGGAAATCGGGCCGGTGATCAACAGGCCGATGGCGAGCAGGCCGGTCGCCACCGACAGGATCAGGCTGCTCTGCGCCGCGTTGATGGAAAATTCCTTGGACAACAGCGGCATCATCGGTTGCACGCAATACAGCAGGGCAAAGGTCGCAAAGCCACCACTGAACAGCGCCAGCACCGTGCGCATGAACATCGGCGTGCCCTTCTCGATATAGATCTCCTTGAGTTCGGCGACGACATCATCCTGCACACGCGGTGGGATTTCATGGGCCAGTGGAGCGACAGCAGTTTTCACGGTGGACCTCGCAAGGGCACGATCAGGCAGGCAATGAAAAAAGCATATAGCCGGCTAATGTTTCTATCCAATATATTGTTCGACCTGTTTAAGACGTTTTACGACCTATTGGATGGCCCATGGAACTGCGTCACCTGCGTTACTTCATCGCCGTTGCCGAAGAACTGCATTTCGGCCGTGCCGCGCTGGCCTTGGGCATCTCCCAGCCGCCCTTGAGCCAGCAGATCCAGGCGCTGGAGCAGGAGATTGGCGCGCGGCTGTTCGAACGCACCAATCGTCGGGTCGAATTGAGCGAGGCCGGACGGTTGTTCCTTGAAGAGGCGCGACGGGTATTGGTCCAGGTCGACAAAGCCGCCGACGTCGCCCGCCGCGCCCAACTGGGGGAATTGGGCGAACTGAAGATCGGCTTCACCTCCTCGGCGCCGTTCAATTCCACCATCCCCCAGGCGATTTTTTCATTCCGGCAACGCTTCCCGGCGGTGCACCTGAACCTGCGGGAAATGAGCAGTACCCAAGTGGCCGACGCACTGGTGGACGAAGAGATCGAGGTGGGCATCATGCGACCGTTGCCGTTGCCTGACTCCCTGGCGGAAATCGAGCTCAGCCGCGAACCGCTGGTAGCCGTGCTCAGTGCCAAGCACCCCCTGGCCCAAGGCAATGAAGACGGCCTGTTCCTCTCGGCCTTGGCCCAGGAACCGTTCGTGTTCTTCCCCCGCAGCTACGGCAGCGGCCTCTACGCCCAACTCCTGAACCTGGCCCGCGACGCCGGCTTCAGCCCGCACTTCGCCCAGGAAGCCGGCGAAGCCATGACCATCATCGGCTTGGTGGCGGCGGGGCTGGGTGTCTCGGTATTGCCGGCGTCTTACCAGCGCATGCGTATCGATGGGGTGGTCTATCGACCGCTGCTCGATCCAGCGGCGGTGTCGGCGGTGTGGCTGGTACAGCGCAAGGACCAGCGTTCGCCGATGGCGAAGGCGTTTGTGGCGTTGTTGACTGGCAATACCGAGTAGCGGGTTAAGTGGGAAAACGCCTGTGGGAGCGAGCTTGCTCGCGATGACAATCTTCAATTCGCCCCAAGTCTCTCAGCTCAACGCTGAACCTCGATCCAATCCCCTGTGGCGAGGGAGCTTGCTCCCTCGCCACAGGTTTTGGGTTGCCTGGGCTGCCGCCCACAGCGATTGCGCTTAACTGACTGGCATTAGCACTTGGGTCATTGAGTGATTGTTAAAAACGCCAAAATCGCTTCGCGAGTCGCCTGCGTTTGTTCCTCCAGCACCCAATGCCCGGTATCTACCAATATCAATGAGTGCGGTTGCGTCGCAATGTACAAGGCCTGTTCGGCCAAGGTCTTTCCTCTCGAGTGGTCCCCGCCGATGGTGAGCAGTGGAGCAGTCAATTTGTTCTTGGAAAATTCCAGGTTGTCATGCGCATCCTGTTCTACCCAGGTTGAATAGAGCTTGAAGGCCGCTTCCATGCGTCCAGGCCGGGAGTAGTCGTGCACCAGCGCCTGTCGCACCGTGTTACTGACTTTAGCGTTGCGCGCGAGTACGAAGTCATCGAAGAACATGTCCAGGTAGGTTTTCTCTTGTCCTTCAATCAGGGTGAGGGCCGCTTTACCAAAGAAGTGAAAATGCCATTTGCTGGTTATGCCGGTTGCAGCATTCCCGTTGTAGGCAGCTTCCCATCCGGGAATGCCCGGAATAAATCCGTCCATCAACACAATGCGCCCGGTTTCCGCCGGATAAAGCGCCCCGTAGGCGTAGGCAATGATCAAGCCGATGTCATGGCCAATGATATCGACCTGCTTGATGTTCAAGAGCGTGACCAGTTCGTGCAGATCATGGGCCATGCTTTTTTTGTCGTAGCCACCGACTGAAATATCCGTTTCGCCAGCGCCGCGGTAATCAGGAACGATGGGTGTATAACCGGCACGCACCAATGCGCCCATCAACGGCTCCCAGCTACGCCAACTGCCCGGAAACCCATGCACCAGCAAAATTGGGCGTTCACCATCACCGCCCATGAGGTAGTGAAGGCGAATACCGTTCACGCATGCATAGGCATGTGTAAATGTCGCGCCGTCGACAACGACGCTGTCTTGTTCCGTAGAAGGTGATGTGGCGGGGTGTTTGCGAGATATGGCTGTGCGGCCCGACCAGGCTATTGTGCTCATCAATTTTTTATCCATGTTTGGAGCCAAATTAATTTTATGGGCTGCGAATCACAGCTCATGAGGTCGAACGGTTTGATCGAACGTCGACGTCTGGAAGACTGAAGCTATCCCGAGCACTTTCGCTACTGTCAGAGTTGACAGTTCCGACAACAGGGAAAAAGTGCTGCTTCGATTGAGGACCGTAGAAGAAGGGCGGGTGGTGGGCGTTGCATCAGGCTCCTTTGGGCTGTAGGAAAACGCGCATTTCTGGTTACGACACTTCCTATTCGTTCCAGATACCACTCCGCTGGGGTTGCGACTCGCCAGCGCTGCAACGTCTTATTCATCATTCCGAATCGTCCGGCTCAGTGCTCCTTCCCAGCGGCAAGGGACGCAGCCTGAAGCCCATGAATAAGGCCCCTGGAAATGCACTCATCTTTGGATGCGCCCTACACCAACGAAATCTCCCATGAAGCTCTTCGTCATTTGGATGACTTGTACTTGGAGCCACGCCAACTGGAGGGTTACGGCGAAGAAGTCGCGGCATTCATGAGTCGACAAAAAGCCTTCGTCGAAGCTCATCCGCCAATTGCCATCTACCGAGTGGCCACCGAGGGCAGCCAGACGCGTGACGGCGGAACGATCCAGCAAGTGTCATCGTCGTTGACGTTCACCTTGGACAATGGCTGGAAAGTACGCGCCGCGCAGAAAGGCGATGAGGTGGTGTACGCCGATGGCAGCACGGCACGGATCATCACTGGCGCAGGGAAAAACAATAGCAACATTGCATTGGTGGGCAGTCGCCTGAGCAATGGCGATGAGATCATTAATACGCTTCAGAGGCGTTTCATGATTATCGTGCGGGAGGGGGTGCCGATGGCGGAGGATTTTTTGCCTGGGCTTAGGTTGGCGGAGGTTCATCGCCTGCACTCGAATGCGATGAAGGAGAACATCCAATGAACGAGGGTTACTTCATTGGTCAGGGCGACAAGACCACTTGCGGTGGGAAAGTGCTGGATGGCGACGGCAAGGTGAACATGTTTGACCTGTAGCATGCCCGCGAAGGTGACCGCGTCTCTTGTGGGCAGGACGGGAACACCTATCAGATCAGGGGCGGTATCGGGCACATGGTCAGCCATGGCAGGCATATGGCCGGCACCCTGGATAGCCGCAGTACCTGCCCCTGCAACGCGCGACTGATCCCCTCGGTATTCTGGGGCACCTACAAAAATGCCGACCCCGCACCGCAAGCCAGCCGAGCCGCTCAACTGGCTTAACGACCCTGTGGGAGCCGAGCTTGCTCGCGATGACGGCGGCACAGCCAGCATCATCGGCGCTGACCCACCGCTATCGCGAGCAGGCTCGCTCCCACAGTGGATCTTTGGTGTTTGCAATATCTGGGTACACCACCCAACCCTGTGGGAGCTGAGCTGAACTGGTCAAGTAAATCCGGACACCAGTTACGGTGTTTATGCTGCTTTTTGCTCCATGGCTATTGGCGATAGGTAGTCGTTGTAGCTGTGGAGCCTGGTGCGGTTGTAGTACATGAAGAAGCGCACCATATCGGTTTGTGCTTCCTCGCTCGTGCTGTAACCGTTGCGAGGGACCCATTCTGACTTCAGGGTGCCGAAAAAACGTTCTGTTGGAGCATTGTCCCAGCACTGCCCGCGATGACTCATGCTTTGCAAAATGCCATTGCGCATCAACTCTTCTTGAAACTTGCGGCTGGTGTACTGACAGCCCTGATCCGAATGAAACATCAATCCAGGTGGGCATGTTCGAAGCTCTATCGCCATGCGTAACGCCTTGCTGACCAGGTTGGCGTCATTGATCAGCGAAAATGCCCAACCAATGACCCGGCGAGCAAACAAGTCGATAACGATGGCCAGATGAACCCAGCGTTTACCCACCATCAAGCTTGTAACGTCGCCACACCAGACCTGATTGACCACGGTCGGCTTGAAATTACGCTTGAGCAGATTGGGTGCGACAAATGCTTCAACTCCTTTGGACCTGAATGGATGAGGCTGGCGTTGTTTACTGACAATGTTGGCTTCCCTCATCAGTGTTCTAACAAGGCTTCTGCCGACCGCTATGTTTTGGGCCTTCAGATGCTTGCTGATCGTTCTGGACCCCATGGCTTCCCGGCTTTCGCTGTGCAGTTCAACCACCTTCCCCTTGAGTTCTTCGCGCTCGATCTTAGGCCGCGAGAGCCGCTGTAGCCACTCGTAAAAGCTGCTGCGCTTCACATCGAAAACGCGACACAGGATGGCGGTCGGGAATGACTCTCTTAGCTCCGCGATCATCGAAAACGATCGGGATCCGACATCAAGAGAGCGGTAGCCTTTTTTAAGATTTCGGCTTCCATTTCCATGCGTTTGATCTTGGCTTTCAGATCCTGAATCTGCCGTTGATCCTCAGTAATGGCCTTGGTGCCTTGAACTGGCTGACCTTTTTGTTCCTTGCGAACCTGGTCCACCCACCGTCGTAACGCGGTAGCACTGATGTCCAGCGACGCGCAGACTTCCTGTACTGAACAGTTGTCATCAATCACCATGCTGGCCGCACGATGTTTGAACTCGCGGGAAAAGACTCTTCTTTCTTTCATGGAACCTCCAAATTGGCGAAATCATATCGCCCTTAAGAGGTGTCCGGAATTATTAGGCCAGTTCAAGCTTGCTCGCGATGACGGCGGCACAGCCAACATCACCGGCACTGACCCACCGCTATCGCGAGCAAGCTCGCTCCCACAGTGGATCGTTGGTGTTTGTAATATCTGGGTACACCACCCAACCCTGTGGGAGCCGAGCTTGCTCGCGATGACGGCGGCACAGCCAACATCACCGGCGCTGACCCACCGCTATCGCGAGCAGGCTCGCTCCCACAATGGATCTTTGGTGTTTGCAATATCTGGGTACACCATCAAGCCCTGTGGGAGCTGAGCTTGCTCGCGATGACGGCGGCACAGCCAACATCATCGGCGCTGACCCACCGCTATCGCGAGCAAGCTCGCTCCCACAGTGGATCTTTGGTGTTTGCAATATCTGGGTACACCATCAAGCCCAGTGGGAGCTGAGCTTGCTCGCGATGACGGCGGCGCAGCCAACATCACCGGCGCTGACCCACCGCTATCGCGAGCAAGCTCGCTCCCACAATGGATCTTTGGTGTTTGCAATATCTGCGTACACCATCAAGCCCTGTGGGAGCAAAGCTTGCTCGCGATGACGGCGGCACAGCCAACATCATCGGCGCTGACCCACCGCTATCGCGAGCAGGCTCGCTCCCACAGTGGATCTTTGGTGTTTGCAATATCTGGGTACACCACCCAACCCTGTGGGAGCTGAGCTTGCTCGCGATGACGGCGGCACAGCCAACATCACTGGCACTGACCCACCGCTATCGCGAGCAAGCTCGCTCCCACAGTGGATCGTTGGTGTTTGTAATATCTGGGTACACCACCCAACCCTGTGGGAGCCGAGCTTGCTCGCGATGACGGCGGCACAGCCAACATCACCGGCGCTGACCCACCGCTATCGCGAGCAGGCTCGCTTCCGCAGTGGATCTTTGGTGTTTGCAATATCTGGGTACACCATCAAGCCCAGTGGGAGCTGAGCTTGCTCGCGATGGCATCGCCTGGGTCTATCCGCTAGACCGAGGTGTTTGCATCGCGGGCAAGCCTTGCTCCCACAAGCTCAGCTCCCACATGAGGGTGTTTGATGGCCTGGCATTAGTCGTCAGGCATCTCTAATGGCTCAACAGGCGCTTTTTTTATTGCACCTTCGCCAAATCCCCTTTCAACGCAACACCCGCCATGATCGCGCCGGCGTGGCATTCGTAGGTGGTGGAGTCCTTGCGTTCGTTGCTCTTGTAGAAGCTGACGATGTTGGTGACGGCGTTGGCGCCGGCGTTCTTGGCGGCCTGGTGCAGGCTGATCAGGGCTGATTGCAGGACCCATTCGCAGGCTACTTCATCGGATTTGTTGAAGGCGTTGGTTTTCTTGTTGGTCACCGCGCCAGGGCTGACCACGGTGACGTTGCCGGCTGGTTTGTTGCCGGCCAGGTAGAACTTCACGCTGCCGTCGATTTTGCCGGTGCGGATGGCTTCGGCGACGACTTTGTCGAACGGCAGGAACAGCGCGGTATCACGGGCCTGGCTGAGGCTTGGCAGGGTGCTGAGCAACAGGGCGGCGGTCACAGCGATTTTTTTCAACGACATCATGGTCTCCTTGACGAGGGGCAGCAGGGTTTTGAATCCGATTCAGTGCCAGCGGCGGAAAATCAGCGAGGTGTTGACCCCACCAAAGGCGAAGTTGTTGTTCATCACGTATTCGTTGCTCATCGACCTGAACTCGTTACGCAGGTAATCGAGCTTGCCACATTGGGGATCAACCTGATCGAGGTTGAAGGTGTGCACGTAGAGGTCGCGGTTCATCATTTCGATGCTGAACCAGGACTCCAGCGCCCCGCAGGCACCCAGGGTGTGGCCGAGGAAACTCTTCTGTGAGCTGATGGGCATGTGTTCGCCGAACAGGCTGCTGGTGGCCAGGGTTTCGGCAATGTCGCCCTGTTCGGTGGCGGTGCCGTGGCCGTTGACGTATCCGATGGCCGAAGGTTCGAGGCCGGCATCTTCCAGGGCCAGTTCCATGGCCCGGCGCATGGTGAGCAGTTCGGGGCGGGTGGCGTGCTGGCCGTCGGCGTTGCTGCCAAAGCCGACGATCTCGGCATGGATCCGTGCGCCACGGGCCAGGGCGTGTTCCAGTTCTTCAAGCACGAGCATGCCGGCGCCTTCACCGATCACCAAACCGTCGCGGTCCTTGTCGTAGGGGCGCGGGCTGGTTTGCGGTGCTTCGTTTTTCAGGCTGGTGGCGTAGAGCGCATCGAAGACCATCGCTTCGGTCGGGCACAGCTCTTCGGCGCCACCGGCGAGCATCAACGGCAGGCGCCCGAACTTGATGGCCTCGTAGGCATAGCCGATGCCATGGCTGCCGCTGGTGCAGGCACTGGAGGTGGGGATCAGGCGCCCGGTCAGGCCGAAGAAGATGCTGATATTGGCCGCCGTGGTGTGGGGCATCATCCGCACGTAGGAGTTGGCGTTCAGCCCTTCGGCCACGCTGTTGAGCAGCATGTTGCCAAAGGCCTTGATCTCGTCGGTGCTGCCGGTGGACGAACCGCAGGACACGCCCATGCGCCCGTCCTTGATCGACTCGTCGCCCAGCAGGCCGGCGTCGGTCAGGGCCCGTTCCGCCGACGCGACCGCCAGGCGCGAAACCCGGCCCATGCTGCGCAGTTGCTTGCGGGTCCAGTGGGCCGGGACCTGGAAGTCGTCGATGGGCCCGGCCAGGCGGGTGTTCAGTTCGGTGAAACGGTCCCACTCATCCATGCGCCGGATGCCGCTGCGGTTGGCGGCGAAGTTGGCGGCGATGGTCTCCCAGTCGCTGCCTATGGAGGTGATACCGGCCATGCCGGTGACGACGACGCGCTTCATCAGCACAAGCCTCCGTTGACGGCCAAGACCTGCCGGGTGATGTAGCCGGCTTCGGCGGACATCAGGAAATTCACCGCACCCGCCACTTCTTCCGGGGTGCCCATGCGCTGGGCGGGGATCATCTTCATCAGTTCTTCCACGGGTACGTTTTCATCGAGCATGGCGGTGTCGATCAGGCCTGGCGCGACGCAATTGACGGTGATCTTGCGCTTGCCCAGCTCGATTGCCAACGCCTTGGCCGCGCCGATCAAACCGGCCTTCGAGGCGCTGTAGTTGACCTGGCCGCGATTGCCGATCAGTCCGGAAACCGAGGTGATGCAGACGATCCGTCCAGCGGCGCGACGACGGATCATCGGCATCATCACCGGATGCAGCACGTTGTAGAAACCGTCGAGGTTGGTGCGCATCACCACATCCCAGTCGTCTTCGCTCAGGGCCGGGAAGGCACCGTCGCGGGTCAGGCCGGCGTTGAGCACCACGCCGTAATAGGCGCCGTGGGTTTCGACATCGGCTTCGAGAATGGCCTTGCACGCGGCACGGTCGGCCACGTCGAATTGCAGCACCCGGGCGTTGCGGCCCAGGGCCTGGATTTGCGCCTGGACCGTCTCGGCCTCGGCGCGGCCGCTGCGGCAGTGCAGCACGATGTCGTGCCCGGCCTGGGCCAGGCGCAGGGCGATGGCGCGGCCGATGCCACGGCTGGAGCCGGTGACCAGTACGGATTCAGTCATGACGGGTTTCCTGTTGCGGACGGTTCATGAAGGTAATGGGCGGCCTGGGGCGGACGGAATACGTTGAGCCGGGCCGTGGCATGGATGCCGGGGGCGTGGATGTGGCATTCGAACACGCCCATGCCGTTGTCGTCTTCCAGGGAGCGCACGCCATGGATGGTCAGTTCGGTGCCGGCGGGAAAACACTCGACGTTGCATTCGAACTTGCGGGTGCCGAGCAAAAAGCCCAGGGCCACGGCATCACCCCGTTGGCGTGCATGGCAACCGGCAAAGGCGGCGACGCTTTGGGCCATCAGCTCGATGCCGACCCAAGCCGGCAGCGCGCCATCGTCGCGATTGAACAAACCGCCGGGCTTGACGGTGACATGGGTATGGATCTGTTCGTCATCGAACGACAGGATCCGGTCGATGAGGATCATGTCGCCGGCATGGGGCAGCAGTTCGGCGAGCGGCCAGTCAATCATGGGGCGTCTCCGATAATCAGGCTGGCGTTGTTGCCGCCGAAGGCAAATGAATTGCTCATCAGGCGGCGCGGGGTGGCCGGGTTCAGGCGGGTGGTGGCGGTGACCCAGTCCAGCGCCGGCAGCGCCGGATCGGCCTGGCCGTCCCAGACATGCGGCGGTAGGGCCAGGGCAGTGTTTTCTGCGCTCAGGGCCAGCCAGCAGAACGCCGCTTCCAGCGCCCCGGCCGCGCCGAGGGTATGGCCGGTCATGGGCTTGGTGGACGAGCAGGGCACGCCCGCCGGAAACAGCCCGGCCACCGCCTGGCTTTCCATGGCGTCATTGTGTTGCGTGGCGGTGCCGTGCAGGTTCAGGTAGTCGATCTGGCTGGCCTCGAGGCCGGCGCAACGCAGGGCCTTTTCCATGGCCTGGCGAGCGCCGCGACCACTGGGTTCAGGTGCGGAAATATGGTGGGCATCGGAACTGGCGCCGTCGCCGAGCAAGGCAATCGGTGTCCCGTCGCCTGGCGTCTTGCTCATGAGGAACAGCACGGCTGCTTCGCCAATGTTGATGCCGCTGCGGTTCACCGAAAACGGATTGCAGCGTTCGTTCGACACCGCTTCCAGTGCGGAAAAACCGTTGAGGGTCAGTTTGCACAGGCTGTCCACGCCACCGCACAGCACGGCATCGCACAGGCCCAGGTCGAGCAGGCGCCGGGCGCTCATCAAGGCGCGGGCGCTGGAGGTGCAGGCCGTGGAAATCACGTAGGACGGGCCGCTCAGGCCGAGCCAGTCGGAAAGAAAGTTGGCCGGCGCGCTGAGTTCCTGTTGCTGGTAGTCGTAGCCGTCGGGGAAGTGTTGCTCGCGCAGGTAATGGGCAATGCCCTGGCTGGCCTCATCGATCCCCGAAGTGCTGGTGCCCAACACGATGCCGATGCGGGCGCGACCGTAGGTCTGGATGGCCTGGTCGATCTCGGCGCGAATCTGCAGCCCGGCTTCCAGCAGCAGTTGATTGTTGCGGCTGCGGTGCGCCAACAGGGTTGGGGGAATGGGGGCGAGTTCACCCGGCACCGCGGCAACCGGCAACGTACGTTCGGCGACCCAGCCGTCCTTGATATGCACGCCCGAGCAGTCGCCGGCAAACAGGTTGCGCGCGACGCTGTGCTTGTCGCGGCCCAGGGCACAGATCACCCCGAGGGCATTCAAATAGGCGGTCATGGGGCGTTCTCGGTCAACGGTGTGATGCGGTAGCGGGGGCCTTGGGGCAGGCTCATTTCAAAGTCCAGCGGCTGCGTATAGCGCACCTGCCAGCGACTATCGAGGGTCCGTTGCGACGCCTGTTGCCGGGCGGCCGGGTAGTTGTCGGGCAGTTCGGCTTCGGGGGTCAGGGCGAACAACAGCGCGGCGAACAATTCCCGGGCCTCGGCATTGGGCGGCAGCAGGCCGTCAGCCTGCCACTGGCCCGCGACCAGGCGCTGGCGGGCCACGGGAATGCCCAGCGGGTCCATCATCGACCAACGGATGCCGGCGTCTTCGCGCTGGATCACCAGCAGCCAGTCCTGGCGTTGGCCGGCCATTGTCCGCTCGATGTGCAGTTGCATCGGCAAGGCCAGGGTTGGCGTGCGCTCGGGCAGCGGCGCATGGCTGGCGCAGGCACTGAGCAGCAACAGGCAGCCGATAAGCAGGGCACGAATCATCCGATGGCCCCTTCGACGGGCTTGCGAGCCACCACATTGACCAGGGTTTCCTCTCGCTCGCCGAACGGTTTGGCACGGCGCAGGCCAAAACGCTCCAGCAAGCCGAAGTCCTTGGCGCGGCTCCACCACAGGTACGGGTAGGAGACGTTGCGGGCTTCGAACTGGAAACCCTGCCCACGGATCATCTCCAGATACTGCGCGGCACTTTTCTGCACGTGCATGGGATGACGGAACAGCCAGCGGATCACCCAGGTATCGATGTAGGCCTCGGTGGATTCGGCGAACATCAGGTAACCACCGGGCTTGAGGACGCGGTAGAACTCGGCGAGGGCTTTTTCCTGCTCCACCAGGTGATGGAAGGTCTGGTGGCAGAACAGCAGGTCGACGCTGGCATCGGGCACCGCCAAGGTCGCGCAGTCGCTGCCGATCAGTTCCACGGCCATGTCCTGGCGCGTGGCTTCCTCCCGGCTCAGGTCCAGGCTGTGGGGGTCGGCATCCACCCCGATCAGGCGTTGTGGCGCGAACACCTGGCGCAGGTACTGGAATGATTTGCCCTGGCCGCAGCCAGCGTCGAGCAGCACCGGGTTGGCCGGCGGCGCGGTGCTGAACAGACTGCGCAGGTCGTTGATCGCCACGCGCAACACATGGTGCTGCCAGGTGTGGCTGCGCAGGAACCAGAAACCGAAGCGGGTTTCTTCGACGTAGTCGTCGCTCAGGTAGCTCATGGTTGCTGACTCATGACGTCGGGCTCGCGCAGATTTCCGAGAGCATGCGCAGGCGCCGCTTGGGTTCGCTGACAAACGGGTTGCGCTGATCCCAGGCGTAGCCGGCCAGGATCGAGCTGATCATGCGGCGGATGTCGTCCGAGCCTTCGGTGTAGAAAATCACGTCCTGGAAGGTGCCGGCGTACCAGCCCTCGACATAGCAGCGGAAGGTGTCGACGCCGCGCTTGAGCGGCTCGGCAAACTCGCTTTGCCAATCCACGCTTTCACCTTGCAACTGACGGTGGAGCACGTCGGCGGCCATGCTCGCCGAACGCATGGCAATGGTCACGCCGGAAGAGAACACCGGGTCGAGGAATTCCGCGGCGTTGCCCAGCAGGGCGAAGCCTGGGCCGTGCAGGGTCTTGACGTTGGCCGAGTAGCCGCCGATGGTCCGCGCCGGGGTGTCCCACACGGCGTTCTGCAGCACGCCGGCCAGGCTTTGGGTTTCATCGATGAAACCGCGCAGGCAGGCATCGAGATCGTCGGTGCGGCCGGCGAAATGTTCCGCCGCCGCGACCACGCCCACCGAGCAGCGCCCGCCGCTGAACGGAATGGTCCAGAACCACACGTCGCGTTTGCTCGGGTGGGTGGTGATCAGAATCTTTTCTCGATCGAACGCCGGGGCGTCGATGCGATCCTCGATGTGCGTGAACACCGCCTGGCGCACCGGGAAATTCGACGGGGCTTCAAGGTCCAGCAGGCGCGGCAGGACTCGGCCATAGCCGCTGGCATCGAGCACGAAGTCGGCCTCGACACAGTACTCGCTGCCATCTTCGCGCTGCACGCCCAGTTGTGGTTTGGCGAGGCTGAAGTCGGCGCGGGTGATCGCCTGGCCGTAGCGGATTTCCACGCCTTGCAAGGCGGCCTGGTCGGCCAGCAACTTGTCGAAGTCGGCGCGTTGTACCTGGAAGGTCGTGGGCTTGCCGTTGCTGAAGGTATCGCCGAAATCGAAGGCGCTGTAGCGCTCGCCCCAGGCAAAGGCGGCGCCGTTCTTGCGCTGGAACCCGGCGGCATTCACCGCGTCGAGCATGCCAGCTTCTTCGACGAAATCCAGGCAATGGGACAACAGGCTCTCACCGATGGAGAACCGGGGGAAATGCTGGCGCTCGATGACCAGCACATCGTGGCCCTTGCGCTTGAGCAGCGCGGCGGCGATGGCGCCGGAAGGGCCTGCGCCGATGATGACGACCTGTCGATGTTCCATTTCAACTGTTGGCACTGGAGCTCCTGGCCGGGACGGCAATCGAGGGAATACGGTGGAAACCGGTCAGGGCCGGCAGCAATGTGGCGATCAGCCCCATCAGCATCAGCGTGAAATACAACGCGGGGCTGATGAGCTGTTGTTGCAAGAGCAGATTGAGGAAGACGATTTCACTCAAGCCGCGAATGTTCAGCAGGATACTTTCGCGCCAGCGACTGGCGCCGGCGAATGACGCGGCGGCCCAACCCAGGCCCAGCCAGTTGCCCAGCAGTTTGCTGGCAATGGGCAACAGCAGCAACGCCGTCAATTGCACCCAGTCGAGGCTGCTCATGGCGCTGTGGACGTCGATCTGCACAATGCCGAACGTGAGGATCAGCGGGATCGCCAGGTACGTCTGCAAGCCCTGCATCCAGGCGATATTGAGCGGCAGCCTCAAGGGCACTTTGAGCGCGGCCATGCACAGCAGATAACCAATGCCGACGATCAGTGCATTGAGCCGATAGTGCTCGGCCACCACCAGCAGGGCAAAAAACACACCGCTGTACAGCAACGGTTGGCGCAGGCCAACCAGGCGCAACAGCAGCGGCACGCAGGCGCCGGCCAACGGCAACAGCAGGCTGCCCAGGTGGAGACTGCCCTGAGCCAGGCCGAACAGGCTCCAGCAGGCCAGGTCGATCAGGATCGCCGTTTGCACCAGTCGCCGAGTGGCGGCGGGTGGGTAATCGATGTGACGCAGGTACAGGTACAGCACCGGGATCGCCGTGATCGCAAACAGCAGTCCCACCGCCAGGGAGCTGATCCAGGGCTGGGGCGGCAGCAGCCAGAACGCTGTCGCCAGGCCGCAGGCGAACGGAACGGCGAAGCTTGGCAGGGCGATTTTCACGCTCTGGCGGTCCAGGCGCAGGTCGATCACGTCGCTGAGGATGTGCCCCAGCAACAGCGCGAACGCGAGGCTGTAGAGGTTCTTCAGCCACACCGGCGACACCAGTTGCGCGCCGCTGAGCTGCCAGCCCGGCTCGATCCAGAAATACATCAGCAGCGGCAGGCCGAAGGTCGCCAGCAACAACTGGCTGACAATCGGGATCAACCCGACGCGAGCACCCAGGCGTGTGGCGACTGCGAACAGCCCCAGGGCCATGAGCCAGAACAGCAGGGGCATCATTGGGCGGGCTCCGCGACCGTCGCCGCGTGGGCTTGATGTCCGGCCCACGGCGCCAACAGGAAGCTGAAGGCCAGCCCCAGGCTCACCGCCAGGCCGAAGTTACTCACCGCCGGTGTGCTGGACAGCGCCAGCAGGCCGAACGACAGCCAGGTGGTGACCGCCGCCAGGAACGTGCCCAGCAGGCTCACGGCCGCGCCGCCGATCTGCTCGCGCATCAGGATCGCGTAGTCGACGCCGATGGCCGTCACCAGCAACAGGCCGAACAGGCTGAACAAGGTCAGTGGCTGCCCCAGCCAGCCGAGACTCGCCAGGCTGCACAGTGCGGCCAGCAACGGCAATGCCACGATGCGCAAGGCGCCGCCGACGCCAAACGGCCAGATCAGCACCAGCACAATCAGCACGCAGGAGGCCAGTTTCAACTCGGCGGCGCTGACCTGCGTGGCGGCGAAGACTTGGTTGAGGTCGCCCAGGCGATCCACCAGTTGTACGCCTGGCAGATCCACCGCCTGTACCCGCAGCAGCGTCGCATCATTCAAACCTTGCAAGCTGACCACCGCTGCGACGCCTTGCGCTGTTGATCCGAGCCAGAGTGTGCGATACGGCTCGGACAACGGACCGACCAGCGCGGCGTCAATGTCGGTCACTGGCAGGGCCTGTAGTTGCGCCAGCTCTGCTTGCAGCGCAGCGACCGGGACGCCCAGGTCCAGCAGTGGTTGCCAGAAGGCTGGCAAGCGGGCCAGGGCCTCACGCACTTTCTGTTGTTCGGCGGGCGGGCTGACCAGTTGGTTCAGCGACAGGTAGCCCTGGAGCTTTTCCAGGCCGATCAACTGATCCAGCCGCTCGTTGAGGGCGGTCTGGCGCTCCAGCAGTTGGGACTGATCGTCGGCGCGGATCAGGAAGAACTGGCTGGTGGGCTGGAAACCGGTGATGCGCGCGATGTCGCGGGCTTCGTCGGTAAGGTGCTGGGGCGTGCCGATCCACTGGCGGATATCGTTTTTCGTGGTCAGGTGCCAGAGCCCACCCGCGCAGAACGTCAGCAACAACATCAGCAGGGCCGGCGTGCGTACCCGTTTCAGCAGGGCTTCGCGGGCGTTGAGCAGGTATTGGCAGACCTGGAGCGGCCATTGGGCGGGACGCAACTCTGCGCCCTTGAGCAGCGCCGGTAGCAGGCAGACGGCGCTCAGGTAGGCACCGACCAGCCCAGCGGCGGAAAATATCGCGATCTGGGTCAGGGCCGGGAAGGGCGTCCAGGCCAGCGCCAGGTAGCCGATGCAGGTGGTCACAAGGCTCAGGCTCAGCCCTGGCAGGGTCAGGCGCAAGGCCGGCCAGCTGCGCCATGGCTTCAGGCTCCAGCTCTTGGACAGGTAGTGCAACGGGTAATCCACGGCCACGCCAATCAGGCTGGAACCCAGGACGAGGGTCATGACATGCATGCGGCCAAACAAGGCCACGCAGGCCACCGCGCCAAACAGCACGCCCACCAGCACCGGCACGAACGCCAGCCATACGCGCAGGCGCCGGAAGGCCAGCAACAGCAGCAGCAAGATGCCGACGGTCGCGCCACCGCCGACCCAGGTAATTTCCCGCGACGCCTGTTGCTGGCCGCTGGCGGCGTACAGCAGGCCGCTGGCCGCCAGCAGTTGACCTTGGGCCTGGCTCGCCTGGTCGCGGCTGCGTTGCAGCAGCTCGGCCACTTGCAGCGGCAGGTTCATGTCGAAGGCGTTGCCCTGGGCGCGGGCCCGCAGCATCACCCAGCTTTTACCGTCGGCATCGGCGACCAGTGCACCGCTGCCGATGTCGAACTTTATCGCGCCGCGTTGTGGCTGGCTGTTCTGGATGCGCCCGGTCAGGCCCAGCCAGTCGTCCTGGTTCGGCACCAGGCTGAAGCCGCTGAACGGGTCGAACAGGGCCTGCACCCGTTGTTGGATGTACGCCTGGGGCTGCTCGATCAATTGCTGCCGGTCCGCCGCCGAGAGCATCGCCAGCCGCCCGTTGAGCAATTGCGCGCGCAGCGCCGGCAAGTCGGCCTGCAACGTCCACTGCACCTTGTCGAACAGACCGCTGGCCTGCCATTGCTCGCCGAGGGTTTGCGCCAGGGCGATGGCCTGCTGGCGATCGGTGTGACCGACCAGCACCAGCACCTCGCGATTGAGCGGCTCCTGCATGCGTTGTTCGGCGACGAGCTCCAGGGCATCGGGCGACGTGCCCGGCACCAGCTCCATGAGATTGGCCGACAGCGGCGCGCCATTGCGCCATTGCCAACCGGCGAGCGCGAGCACTGCCAGCAGCAGGATCAGGAACAGCCGGGGCAGCATCCGTTCACTCGGCAAAATCATGTTGCTCCGCTTCGCTCAAGGGTTGTGCGCTGTTGCTGTCCTGCATGCGCAGCACGGTACTGTCGCCTTGGGTTTCCAGCAGTTCGATGCGCTGCACCAGTTCGCCGCCGTCGATGTTGATCTGGTTGAAAACCTGTTTGAGCAGCACCGAGCGCGGGGTCAGGGTGAGCTTCCATTGTTGCGGCTCGCCCGACAGGCTCAGTTCGAAATCCCGTTGCAGGCCTGTGCTGTCGCCCTGCAATACCGCCAGGAACAAGCGGTTCTGTTCGGCGCCGGCGCTCTTGTTCGGCAGCATCTGCCAGGCGTTGCCATCCCGTCGGGCGATGCCCTGGGCGGTGATGCGGTAATCCTGTTGCAGCGGGGTTTGCAGCAGCCACAGCAGCCCGTGGTTTTTCGCCAGCACGAAGCGTCCCTTGCTGGTGAGGGGCTGGGGCAGGGCGCGCAGGTGTTTTTCCTGGATGAACTGCCCGTGGATCACCTCCGGGCGGGCCAGTTGGTCGCTCAACTGTTGCAAGTCGAACGCCTGGGCCAGGGGCGCCAGGCAGCACAGCAACAGCCAGACTGACAGGCGCTTCATGGCAGTTTCCTTTCCACGGCTTGAACAAAGACCCGGGGCGAGGCCAGCAGCATTTCGCGACTGGCGAGGTCCACGGCCACTTGCACCGAACTGGCACGGGTCAAGCGCTCGCCCGTGGTTGCGTCGCTGATCAGGTAATTGATCTTCAGCCGGTTTTCCCACTCCACCAGGCTCGCGCGCACGGTCAGGGCCTGGCCGAACACGGCGCTGCGCACGTAGCGCAGTTGCAGGTCGATGATCGGCCATGCGTGGCCGGATTCGAGCATGTCGTTGTAGTTGTGGCCGATCAGATCGAGCAAGGCGCAGCGGGCCACTTCCAGATATTTGACGTAGTGGCCGTGCCAGACCACGTTCATCGAATCGACATCGAAAAATGGCACCACGATCTGCGTGTCGACGTGCAAAACACCTTGGTTACGCATGCAGCCTCCAATGTTGGTCGGCGATGCGTTGCAGGCACAGGCGCAGTTCGCCTTCCAGGGCGCGGTCCTCGATCACCGGCGGGAAATCCTCGGCCAGTTGCTCGTGCATGGCGGCCAGGGCCGGCGGCAGTGGGCGGGCGTCTTCGGCACGGCTGCGCAGCCACACGCCCTGATTGGCGGCCAGCAAGGTGGCGGCGGCGACTTGTTCGGTCAGCTCCAGTACGCGGATCGCATCGCGGGCGGCGATGGTGCCCATGCTCACCTTGTCCTGGTTGTGGCACTCGGTGGAGCGCGAGAACACGCTGGCCGGCATGGTGTTTTTCAGGGCTTCGGCGGTCCAGGCACTGGTGCCGATCTGCACGGCCTTGAAACCATGGTTGAGCATCGCCCGCTCGGCGCTGGCGCCGGACAGGTTGCTTGGCAGGCCATGGTTGTAGCGCTCGTCCACCAGCAGCGCGAGCTGGCGATCCAGCAAGTCGGCGACGTTGGCCACCAGGTTCTTCAGGCTGTCCATGGCGAAGGCGATATGCCCGCCGTAGAAATGCCCACCGTGCAGCACGCGCTCGGCTTCGGCGTCGATGATCGGGTTGTCGTTGGCACTGTTGAGTTCGGTTTCGATGAACGCGCGCAGCCAGCCCAGGCTGTCGGCCAATACCCCAAGCACATGGGGCGCGCAGCGCAGGGAATAGCGATCCTGGAGGCGATGCAGCGGCGCGGTTGGGGCGTCGATCGCCAGGTCCTTGCGCAGCCACGCGGCGACTTGCATCTGCCCCGGGTGCGGCTTGGCGGCGAACAGGCGTTCGTCGAAGTGTTCCGGGTTGCCCTGCAGGGCGACGACGTTCAGCGCGGTGATGCGCGTCGCCAGTTGCAGCAGGTAGTCGGCGCGGGCGAAGGCCAGGCAGGCCAGGCCGGTCATCACGGCGGTGCCGTTCATCAGCGCCAGGGCCTCCTTGGGCCGCAGCACCAGCGGAGTCCAGCCCAGTTCGCGGTGCACATCAGCGGCCAATCGTTGTTCGCCGCGGAACATCACTTCCCGTTCGCCGGACAGCGTGGCGGCGACGTAGGACAGCGGCGTCAGGTCGCCACTGGCGCCCACCGAGCCTTCTTCCGGAATCAGCGGCAGGATGTCGTGTTCGAGAAAGGCCTGGAGGCGTTCCAGCAGTTCCACCCGCACCCCGGACACGCCGTGGCACAGCGACTGCAGACGCGCCGCCAGCACCGCACGGGTGGCCTGGGCGTCGAGCAGCTTGCCCAGGCCGCAGCCATGGAACGTGTACAGGTGACGCGGCAGGGCCTCGACGTGGTGCAACGGCACGGCCACCACGCAGGAGTCGCCGTAACCGGTGGTCACGCCGTAGATAACGCCTTCCTTGTCCAGCAAGGAATCGAGGAATTGCGCACCCTTGGCGATGCGCTGGCGGAACGCCGGGTCATCCTGCAACTGCGTCGGTGCCTGACGGTTGGCCAGGGCCAGCACATCTTCGATGCGCAAGGGGCGTTCGCCGAAGGTTACCGGCTCAAGAGTGGGCATCGTCATCGGTCTTCCAGAAAGGGTAAAAGTTGAACCACTGTTGGGGGCCCTGGAGGCAGTACTGCGCCAGGCGCTCGGCGTAGCGGCCAGCCCAGTGGGCGATCACTTGCTCGCGGTCGTTGCGTTTCCACACCACGGCATCGGCGAAGGGTTCGAGGGTGATGCGATAGCGCCCCTCGTGCTTGAGGCACATCAGCAGGTTGACTGGGCATTTCAGCAGGCCGGCCAGCAGCCAGGGGCCTTGGGGGAATGCGGCCGCAAGCCCCATGAAGTCCACGGTCACGCTGCGTCCGCCGTGCAGCGGTACGCGGTCGCCGGCAATCGCCAGCCACTCGCCGCGCTCCAGGCGCTCGCTCAACTGCAACATGATCACCGGGTTCAGCTCGCTGACCTGGATCAGCCGCAGGTGCGTGGCACCGGCTTCGCCCAGCAAGCGATTGAACTGCTCGGCGTGCTTGGTGTGCACCAGCACGTTCATGGTGACTTTCTCACCCAGCTCGGCCAGGGCCCGGCACATTTCCAGGTTGCCCAGGTGAGCGCCCACCAGCATTTGCCCGCGGGTGTCTCGCAAGTGATTGCGCAGCAGCGCCTTATCGACGATTTCGATCTGGTCGATGCTCAGCTTGCCGTTCCAGACGTCGAGTTTGTCCAGCAGGGAGTCGGCAAACGCCATGAATTGGCCGAACACCCGCCAGCGGGTTGGGCGCAGCTCGGGACGTGCGCTCCAGTCGGCCAGGCGTTGCTGATATTGCCAGGCCGCCTGGCGGGCACTGCGGCCGAAAATGAAGAAGTACAGGACGATGCCGTACAGCATCGGGGTCAGCAAGCGCCGGCCGAGCACCTTGGCGGCGACTGCGGTGAGTTTCATCAGCCAGAAACTGCCGCGCTCCTGGCGGTCGGCCCAATGTTGCTTGTCTTCCTGAAGGCTCATGCCCGCCACCGTCGCCAGAGAATCAGGGGGAAACGCACGAGCATGCCGAAGAATAGCCGGGTGTGCATGCTGGAAATCAGCACGTTGTCGTGGAACAGGCGAAAGTGCGAGACCCCGTCCAGGGGGTAATGCACCCGGGTGTGCAACCAGTGCATTGGCTGATTGCGCCAGGCCAGGCGCACGAGGATGTCCGAATCGAAATCCATGCGCTTGCCGATATTGGCCGAGTCGATCAGCGCCAGGGTCGGTGCCAGGGGATAGACCCGAAAGCCGCACATGGAATCGCGGATTTGCAGGGACAGGCTGTTGATCCAGACCATCACGTGGGTCAGGTAACGCGCGTACAGACGACCTTTCGGCACACTGGCGTCGTAGCGCGGATAACCACAGATCACCGCGTCCGGGTGGGCACGGGATTGTTCGATGAAGGCTTTCACGTCGCCAAGATCGTGCTGCCCGTCGGCGTCCACCTGCAATGCGTGGCTGAAACCCAGGCGCGAAGCCTCGCGCAGGCCAGTCATCACCGCGCCGCCCTTGCCCTGGTTGACCGCCAGCCTGACCAGATGAACCCGCTCGCCCTCGGCCAGCCGATCGAGCACGGCGGCACACGCCGGGTTGCTGGCGTCATCCACCAGCACGCAGGGCAGTCCGTTGGCGAGCAACGCCTGGACCACCGCCGAGATGGCGGTTTCGTGGTTGTAGACCGGAATGACGGCGCAGGGGTTATGCATGTTTTCTGCCCTCCACAAATCCATTGTGGCGAGGGAGCTTGCTCCCGCCGTAGGAGCTGCCGGAGGCTGCGATCTTTTGATCTTTCGCTTTGGACTCAATTGCTAGGGACAAGATCGCAGCCTCGTTGCACTCGACAGCTCCTATGCAGCCCAGCGGGAGCAAGCTCCCTCGCCACAGTGATCTGTGCAGATGTCTAGGCATTGTTTTCCCCCAACACAATCCGCCCACTGGAGCAGGCCGCCGTGTCATTGCGGTAGGCGAAGTACAGCTTGCCGCGCTCGCGGTCGAAGCGCAGGTGCAGTTGGATTTCATCGCCGGGGCGCACCAGTTGCTGGAACTTGAGCACTTCCATGCCGACGAACCGGGGCGGCAGGTCCAGCAATTGCCGGCCCAGGCTCAAGGCCCAATCGACCTGCACCACGCCCGGCAGTACCGGCGCGGTGGGGAAGTGGCCGCTGAAGTACACCAGGTCTGGCGGCACCACCAGTTGCAGGCTCCACTCACCGTCGGTTTCGACGTGTTCCAACACTTCGGGAGCCTTGGGCCGTGGCGCCATAAGTAGCGCCTCGACCTCGGCCTGGGGCAGCTTGCCCTGGGCGTTGAGCGGCAACTGCCGCAGCCAGCGCCAGCGCCGTGGCAGGGCGAGGGTTTCGCAATGTTCGCTCAGGTGCCGACGCAGGCCCTCGGTAACGGCGCGCCGGCCCTGGTTGCGCAAGGCACGCAGGCCCGCGTCGCTCAGCACCAGCAGCGCGCCGAGGGAGGCACGATTCTCCTGCACCACCCCCAGCCGCGCTTCGCTGACCCAGTCGTGGGCCACCAGCGCTTGTTCGAGCATCGGCAGGGAGATGCGTTTTTCTTCGAGCTTGACGATACGGTCCAGTCGCCCGAGGAGCTCAAAGCGCCCATCTTCGGCGATTCGTGCCGCGTCGGCGGTGTGTTCCACATGCCCGGCCGGCAGATAGGGCGAAGCGATCAGCAAGGCGCCGTCGCTGTCCTGGCTCAGCTCGACGTCGGCAAAGGGTTGCCACAATCCGCCATCCTGGCGCCAGGCAATGCCGCCGGTTTCCGAACTGCCGAAAATTTCCGTCGGCCATTGCCCCAGGCGCTGCTGCAAGCTTTGCGCAGCTTCGGGGGGCAAGGCGCCGCCAGAGGAGAACACCCGGCGCACGCAGCTCAAGGCCGGCCAATCGAGGTTATCGCCCATGCGCTTGAGCAGCGCCGGGCTGGCGACCCAGGCGAAGGCCGGTTGCTCGCGGCTGGCACGTTGCAGGTCTTCCGGGAAGGCCAATTGCCGACGCACGAACGCACGCCCTGCGCACAGCGGCCACAGCACCCGGAACAGCAACCCGTAGATGTGCTGGGTCGCAACGCTGCCGATCATGCAGGCCGGGCCCAGGTCGGCGCCCCACAGGTGTTCCAGGGCCTGGACCTCGTTGCTTAACTGGCGCAGGGTTTTCTCGATGCGTTTGGGCTCGCCGCTGGAGCCGGAGGTGCACAGGCTCAGCCAGCAGTGATCGAGGTCCAGTTCGGCGGCGTCCATCGGCGCTTGTTGCAGGTCGCCGGGATGCGTATCGCCGGGCTGATCGGTCAGCCACAGGTCCACGTCCGCCGCCCAGCGCTGGCGTGTCTGCGCTTGCAGGTCGGCGGGAAGCAGGACCCGGACTCCGGCGCGCCAGGCCCCGAGCAGGGCGACGGCCAGGTCGGCGGCATCTTCCAGGTGCACCGCCACATGCCGCACGCCCCGGGCTTGCAGGCCGGCCGCCAGGCGCAACGCCGCGTCCCGCAGTTGCGAGTGATTCAGCGCCGGATCGACCGCAACGGTGCGTTCCGGTTGAGTCTTGAGCAGCATCTGCTCAAGTGTTATCCAATTCATGGGCGGCCTCTTACCCGTTGTCGTATGAGCCATTCAATGGCAAACAGCAGCCCCATCAATCCGTAGGAAATCAGGCCGGTGTACAACATCCACCAGCTCAGCGGCGCCCAGAGGGTCAGGGCGGCGGCGAGCAAACCGTTACATAGGAAAAACACACTCCAGGCCACCGTGACCTGGCGCGTATACACCACCGCCTTGGCCGGCAACTGCGGTTCGCGCAGGCGGGCCAGGCGTTCGACCATCGGCGGGCCGTATTTCAGGCTCAGCACGAACAGCCCGAGCATGAACACGCTGATCAGCACCGGGTACCAGCGCAGCAGGAGCGGGCTGTCGAACAGCGCGAGCAATATGCAAAACACGATTGCCGTGGCCGCCATCCAGCGGCTGCCGGCCCCACCTTTGCCAAGCAACGCCCGGGCCAGCCACAGGCTGCCCAGCAGCAGCCCGAACTGCCACGGGGCAAAGTGCTCCATGCCGAAATACACCGCAAAGGGGTAGAGCAGGCCCGCCAGCAGCAGGCCGAGGCCAATCAGCCGGGTCATGCGGCCGGTTGGACCAGTCGATAAACCGCCTCGACCACGTCATTGACGGTGCGCACCGACTTGAATTCTTCGGCGGCGATTTTCTTGCCGGTCTGACGCTTGATATGGTCGATCAGGTCGACCGCATCGATGCTGTCGATTTCCAGGTCCTGGTACAGGTTCGATTCCAGCGTCACAGACTCAGGGTCCAGCTCGAAAAGCTCGACCAGAGCATCGCGCAGGGTGTGGAAAATATCGTCACGAGTTTGCATGATCCGGTCTCAGGGGCGTTTTGCAGTGACGAAGGCCGCAAGGCTTGCCACATTGCTGAAATGGTTACGGGTGTCCTTGGCGTCGGCATCTATCTTGATGCCGTACTCCTTCTGGATCGCCAGGCCTAGCTCCAGGGCATCCACCGAGTCCAGGCCCAGGCCTTCGCCGAACAGAGTCTGGTGGTCGCCAATGTCGTCGATGCCGATGTCTTCCAGGCCGAGGGCGTCGATGATCAGCTGTTTGATGTCACGGTGCAGATCGCTCATCTTCGGCGAGCTCCTTGATGTAATAGTGATGCAAAAAATCGTTGAGCCTGCGCGAAGCCTGGGGAGGCGGGCCGAGCGCGGCGAACGCCTGTGGGTCTATATCGGCCCCGACATGAAAACTGAAGTGCACACGGCGTTGGGGGATGCGATACCAGGGTTCAGCCTTGGTCAGGGTCGTGGGGCAGACCTTGATCGTGACGGGTGTGAGGATTTTCGCACCCCGCAGGGCGATGGCCGCCGCCCCCCGATGAAAGGCCGGCACCTGGCCTGGCTGGGTGCGCGTCCCTTCGGGGAAGACGATCAACGTCTGGCCCTCTTGCAAGGCGTCGCTGGCGGCATCGAGCATGTCCATGCTGCCGTCGTTGCTGATGTATTGGGTCGAATGCAGTGGGCCCCGGGTAAAGGGGTTGTCCCAGAGGCTTTGCTTGACCACGCAGTTGGCGTCGCGCACCAGCCCGATCAGGAACACCACGTCGATCAGCGACGGGTGGTTGGCAATGATCATCTGCCCGGGGCGGCCGAGTCGTTCGGCGCCATCGATCTGATAGGTGAGCACGCCGGTACGGGCCATGAACCGAATAAAGAACCAGAACAACCGCCCGACCGTGCGGCGCGCCCTTTGGCGGTGGGCCTGGGCATCGCCGGGCCACCAGGCCAGCAACGGGAACACCAGCAAACGCAGGCACAGCCCGCCCAGCCCGAACAGGACGAAGCTTGCGGCGGTCGCGATCAGGCGCCAGTAATAGGCGTCGCGATGTTTACCCGTCACCGGTTGCGTTGCCAGGTCCATACACGATTCTTCCAGGCATGTTGGCAGGTGGTTTTGTCGTCCAGCAGCGTACGCAATAGATCCAGGGCATGGGGCCAGTCGCTGCCAGGCGATTGGCCGGCCTGCGCGCACAGATCCAATTGCCAGTCATCGCCCGGGGTCAGCAGCAGGCCCATGGCATAGGGAAACGGCACGTCATCGACCCATGGTGCATAGACTTGCGGAGGTTGCTCTTCGGTGATCACCAGCAGCACCGCAGGCGATCCTTCGTTCAACAGCGCGACGGCCTCCAGCACGCCGTGTTCCAACCCGTCGCCGGTAGCGGCCAGGGCGGTCATTTCGCTGGTTTCGCCGCGCATGATCGACCACAGGCCAATCACCGCGTTGTGCACCGACAGGCTGAATTGGGTCGGCGACAAGGGCTGGTCGGCTGCCAGGTCCTTGAGAATCTCAAAAGTGCGCGGGGTTTCGCCGTGGCGGGAAATAAAGACCAACGGTAGGTCCGGCCGGCCCTCGGCCAACGGCCAGCCAACACTGAAGGCCATCCGCGCCAGGCGGCTGAGGCGCCGGCGCTGCATGGCCGGCAGGAACGAAACGTCAGGGGCGGCATCGCTGGCCGGCAATACGACCGGCTGTCGGCTCCATGCCTGCCAATCGTCCACGCTTTCGAGCCCAGGGGCCCATGCGCGCCATTGGGCGATATTGAAATTGATCACAAACTTCACCCCACCCCTGCGGGCTTTTATTGTCACGGTTCAGTGGTTTGACCCGCGTCCAACCCTGCATGGCCTTGCGACCCAAGTGGCGCGCATTATCCCGGTGCGATTGGCTTGTAGCAAATACTGGTTACATTTTGCCCAGCGAAATGTACGAGTTGGTCCGCTCAAGGCCAGGCTTTGACCATTGTCGCGATCATCATGAGCCTGTCTGTCGGTTGTTTCTGTCACGGTCTGGGCGAATTGACGCCTGAATCGTTGGAAAAGCCACTGTTGCTGTAGTCCATCTACGCAGAAGGTAGCTAAGCGGTGTCGCTGCCTACTACACTCGGGAATCTTTGATACACGGAGGTTTTGACATGCGGCGTGTGGTGTTCAATCAGAAAGGTGGCGTGGGCAAGTCCAGCATCGCCTGCAATCTGGCGGCAGTCAGCGCCAGCGAGGGCTATCGCACGCTGTTGGTAGACCTGGATGCCCAGGCCAACTCCACTCAATACCTGACTGGCTTGACCGGCGATGACATTCCCATGGGCATTGCCGATTTCTTCAAGCAAACCCTGTCGTCCGGGCCGTTCTCGAAAAAGAACAAGGTGGATATCTACGAAACGCCGTTCGACAACCTGCACGTAATCACCGCCACGGCGGAACTGACGGATCTGCAGCCCAAGCTTGAGGCCAAGCACAAGATCAACAAGCTGCGCAAACTGCTGGAAGAGCTGGAGGAAGATTACGACCGGATTTACCTGGACACCCCGCCAGCACTGAATTTCTATGCGGTTTCAGCATTGATCGCCGCCGATCGGGTGCTGATCCCCTTCGACTGCGACAGCTTCTCCAGACAGGCGTTGTATGGACTGCTGGCGGAAATCGAAGAGCTCAAGGACGACCATAACGAAGGCCTGGAAGTCGAAGGCATCGTGGTCAACCAGTTTCAGGCCCGGGCCAGCCTGCCACAGCAGATTCTCGACGAACTGATCGCCGAAGGGCTGCCGGTATTGCCGGTGTACCTGAGCAGTTCGGTGCGCATGCGCGAATCCCACCAGGCCAGCCTGCCGCTGATCCACCTCGACCCACGGCACAAGCTGACCCTGCAGTTCATGGAGCTGCATAGCCTGCTGGAAAGCGCCTGAATCTGACCTGTGCAAAACCAATGTGGGAGCAACTGTGTGGGAGCAGGGCTTGCCCGCGATGAAAACGCCGCGGTCTCTTGAGGACGGCGGCGCCTGTATCGCGAGCAAGCTTTGCTCCCACAGTTATCTCATGGCTTCAAATCCCCTCGCTGCGCAACCAAGCCATCAACTGCGGCAACGGCAGCGCCCCACTCTGGCGCGCCACTTCCCGGCCGTTCTTGAACAGGATCAGGCTAGGAATCGAGCGGATCCCCAACTGCGCCGATAATTGCTGGTTGGCCTCGCTGTCGAGCTTGGCCAACCGGCATTTGCCCGCCAGTTGCGCGGCGGCTTGTTCGAACACGGGCGCGAAGGACTTGCACGGCCCACACCAATCGGCCCATACATCCACCAGCAATGGCAGGTCGCCTTTGATCTGGCTGGCGTAGTCGCCTTGCTTGAGTTCGAACGGCTTGCTCAATAACACCTGGGCCTTGCAGCGCCCGCACTTGGGCTGGTCGCCCAGGCGTTCGGCGGGTATGCGATTGAGCCCGTTGCAATGGGGGCAGGGGATCAGCATCAGGTCAGTCTCCAGAAAATCATTGGCACAGATTGAACACTATATAGAAACCACCACAAAAACCTGTGGGAGCGAGCTTGCTCGCGATGGCGGTGGACCAGTCAATGCTGCATCGACTGTCATGTCGCTATCGCGAGCGAGCTCGCTCCCACAGGGGTTACGCGTTGCTGATTATTTGGCGTTGGTCAGCGTGTTGTAGCTGGTCATCAGGTTGCGGTAGTCCGGGATGTGGTTGGAGAACAAGGTCGCCAGCCCTTCCACGTCGTTGCGCCAGTCGCGGTGCAGTTCACAAGCCAGGCCGAACCAGGTCATCAACTGCGCGCCGGAGGATGACATGCGGTCCCAGGCCGATTGACGGGTCAGCTCGTTGAACGTGCCGGACGCATCGGTGACCACGAACACTTCGAAGCCTTCGGCCAGGGCCGACAGTGCCGGGAAGGCCACGCAGACTTCAGTCACCACGCCAGCGATGATCAGTTGCTTCTTGCCGGTGGCCTTGATCGCCTTGACGAAATCTTCGTTGTCCCAGGCATTGATCTGGCCAGGGCGAGCGATGTACGGCGCGTCCGGGAACAGGCTCTTGAGCTCGGGCATCAAGGGGCCGTTGGGGCCGGTTTCGAAGCTGGTGGTGAGGATGGTCGGCAGTTGGAAGTACTTCGCCAGGTCAGCCAGGGCCAGCACGTTGTTCTTGAAGCGGTCCGGGTCGATGTCGCGTACCAGGGACAGCAGGCCGGCTTGGTGGTCCACCAGCAGGACGGCGGCGTTATCTTTGTCGAGACGGTTGTAGGAAGTGGTCATGGCGTAGCCCTCATTAAGTTTTGGTTGCCGAAGGTTTCGGCGTGGTTAAGGTTTTTAATGTCGGTGTTGCGATTATTCGGTGACTCATCTGGCCGAAGCGCCGGTTTGAATCCGTGTTGCGTTTCGATGGGTGTAGATTAAAACTGGCACCTTTGATGCGCTAGACTGCAAAAATCCGCCTTAGCGTTCTATTTGGAGAACGATCATCGAAGACCTCAACACGCTTTACTACTTCACCCAGGTGGTCGAGCACCGCGGTTTCGCCGCTGCGGGCCGAGCGCTGGACATGCCAAAGTCCAAGCTCAGCCGGCGTATCGCCCAGTTGGAAGATCGGCTCGGGGTACGCTTGCTCCATCGCACCAGCCGCCACTGCACGTTGACGGAGATCGGCCAGGCCTATTACCAGCGTTGCCTGGCGATGCGGGTCGAGGCCGAGAGCGCGGCAGAGGTGATCGAGCGCAACCGTTCCGAGCCCCAGGGGCTGGTGCGCATCAGTTGCCCGACGGCGCTGCTCAACAGTTGGGTCGGGCCGATGCTGACCCGCTACATGCTCAAGTACCCGCGGGTGGAGTTGTTCATCGAGAGCACCAACCGCCGGGTGGACCTGATCCATGAAGGGTTCGATATCGCCTTGCGGGTACGCTTTCCGCCGCTGGAAAACACCGACATGGTCATGAAAGTGCTGAGCAACAGCACCCAGTGCCTGGTGGGCAGCCCGGCGTTCCTGGAGCGCTTGTCTTCCCCGGCGTCCCCGGCAGACCTCAACGGCTTGCCCAGCGTGCACTGGGGGGCGGCGCAGCGTGAATACCAGTGGGAGTTGTTCGGCCCGGACGGCACCCGCGCACTGATCCGCCATGAACCGCGCATGGTCACCGACGATCTGCTGGCCCTGCGTCACGCCGTGTTGGCCGGCATTGGCATCGCCCACCTGCCCACCGTGGTGGTGCGCGAAGACATAGCGGCCGGCCGGCTGGTGGAACTGGTGCCGGGCTGGACGCCCAAGTGCGGGATCGTCCATGCGATCTTTGCTTCACGACGTGGGTTGCTGCCGTCGGTGCGTACGCTGATTGACTTTCTGGCCGAGGAATTCAGCCAGAGTGATATGGCGTAGCGTGGAGGCCGCTATGCCAGCGTATTTCCCTTGTGTGGGTTTGCTTGCGGTGGTGGCCTGATAGTTGGTCGGGGGTTTTGACTGGGTACATATCCATTGTTGCGGTAACGGCGGCTTATGGTTCCGCTCTTACAGCGGGTCACTTTCGAAAAGCCCGGAAGCCGGCCCAGTCGAAAGTAACCAAAGCGCTTCTGCCCCACCACTCGGTGCCTCGCTTAGGCTCGGCATGCCCTCACTCCGGCATTGCTCCGTGGGCCCGCCGCGAAGGGCCATCCATGGCCCAGCGCGGCTATCCCGGCATCCATGCCGGGATGCCCACTGCGCAATGCCTGCGTTCGGCCATCGTGGTTAACGGGGCGCCCGAGATCAACGTCCACCGCGAGGCGGCCTAGTAGCCGACCTGGCTCTCCCGGTCGTACACCCGTCAGATCTGTTTGAGCTGGACCTGTGGGAGCAAAGCTTGCTCGCGAGGCGGCCTGATAGCCGGCCTGGCTCTCCCCCAATCCCATTGTGGGGCTTGCACTCAAGGCTGCCATTCATCAGGTGCATCGCACTGAAAAGGTGTCGCGACCTCATAAAAAAACCACGTACCTGTTTGCAATCCCAGGAGGTCCCATGAGCCATCCTCAAGACCCAGCCACGCCCCAGTCAGTGGACAACCCCAACGACGACGGCTTCGTCCTCGGCACCGCCGGCCGCGATGAAGACCCCAACGCCGCCCCGTCCTACGCCATCGACCGCCGTCACGACCGGGATGAACTGACCCCTGAAGACGCCCGCGGCATGCCCGGCTATCCCGAGAAAAAACCAGAGGCCAAACCCAAGGAGAAGGGGGGTGGAGAGGCAGAGCCGGGAATCGAGACGCCTGAGCAGGGGAACGATAAGGTTGGATGAGCAAGCGGCGATGAATTCAAGCTCGCTCCCACATGGGGCTGTGTGATCGCGATATTTGCGACAACAGCCCGCCCCTGTGGGAGCTAGCTTGCTCGCGATGACTGTCGTTCAGGCAACCTGAATCCGTGGCGAGGGAGCTTGCTCCCGCTCGGTTCTGTAGGAGCTGCCGAAGGCTGCGATCTTTTGATCTTTCGCTTTAGACTCAAGTGTCTGGGGAAAGATCGCAGCCTCGTTGCACTCGACAGCTCCTACAACGCAGCCCAGCGGGAGCAAGCTCCCTCGCCACAGGGGGATGCGCTATGTCGACTGGCGGGGTTCGACGTTGTCCAGTGCCCGGTTCGCCAGTAAAACGCTTAGTTCGATCAATTGCTGAATGCCCAGGGCGACTTGTCGCCTGGAGCTTTTCAGATCGAATGCCAGGTCACTGATCATGGCGTTGGCCGAGGCCAGGTTTTCGCTGAGGTTGGCGAGCAGGGTTCCGGTGTCGATGCCATTGACGACGGTGAACAGTTGGCCTGGATCGGCCTCGGGTTTGCTGGGTTTTGGGTTGAGGTAGTAATCGAGGACGCGGTCAGCCGTTTCGTCGAATTCTTTTGAGTTGGGTGGGCTGGATCGGTATCGGATGGGTTGGGGGTTGCTTTGAACATGGTGAATCTCCGTGATTGGTTGAGCCACCACGACCTATCGCTAAACAAGTAAAGGTGGCGGCTGTACGCAGGTTAGCGATCCGAGTCACAGAAACCCCGGGTAGACCAGAAGGTCTCCCACGCACAGCCACCATTAAGCGAGTTGCAGACATAAAAGACTGCAATCGAGACTGGGCATTGTTGCGTCTGTGTTGAGTCGGATCGCTAAACCCGATCGCTGATTTTCAGCGACGGGGAAACGATAAAACCCGACCCCAAGGCGCACAAGCCGGCGGATTCTGGCGTAGTTGTAGGCAATGGCGCAAGGCGGCGTAGCCTGCTCCTGAATGGTCCTACATCGAAATAAACGCGCTGATGCTCACGGGGCTTCAGCATTGGGCTCAGAGGCTGTGATGAGCTGAAGATCGCCATCGCGAGCAAGCTCGCTCCCACATTGGGAGCTGTGTGACCCTGTGGGAGCGAGCTTGCTCGCGATGACTTTCGCCCAGACAACCCTGAACCCGTGGCGAAGGAGATTACGACGAGCAACTGATCTCCAGATGCTTGCCCCACTCCGGCGGACGTAGCGCGTAGCTGTCCATGCCCGGTTGTTCCTCGAACGGCTTGCTCAGCACCGTGTGCAGGCGGCGGACTTCTTCGTAGTCGCCGGACTCGGCGGCGTCGATGGCTTTCTGCGCCAGGTAGTTGCGCAGCACATACAGTGGGTTCACCGCGTGCATGCGGGCGCGGCGTTGGTCTTGATCGACAGCGCCGTCGCGGTTGACGCGGGCGATGTAAAGCTCGCCCCAGGCATCGAAACCCTTGAGGTCGACGAAGTCATCGCGCAGGGTGGCGACGGCTTGCTCGGGCGCCTGGTCGCCCAGGCGGCGGAAGAACAGGCTGTAGTCGACGCCGCTGTTCTGCATCAATTGCAGCAGGCGTTCCAGCAGCTTCTGGTCATCTTCCTCGGCGCTGGTCAGGCCGAGGCGGCGGCGCATCAGGTCCAGGTAGTGGGCCTGGTACAGCGGCAAGTACAAGCCGAGGGTCTCACGCAGGGCTTCGACACTGATGAACGGCGTCAGGGCCTGGGCCAGCGCGCTGAGGTTCCACTGGCCGATGGGCACCTGGTTGCTGAAGGAGTAACGGCCCTGGTCATCGGAGTGGTTGCAGATGAAGTTGGCGTCGAAGTCGTCGAGGAAGGCGAACGGCCCGAAGTCGAAGGTGATGCCCAGGATCGACATGTTGTCGGTGTTCATCACACCGTGGCAGAAACCGTAGGCCTGCCATTTGGCAATCAGCTCGGCGTTGCGCTCGACGATTTCGCGGAACATCGCCAGGTACGGTTCCGGCTGCTCACGGCACTCGGCAAAGTGCAGGTTCAACACGTGCTCGGCGAGGGCCGCATGCAGCTCGGGTTTCTTGGTGTAGTAGAAATATTCGAAATGCCCGAAGCGCACGTGGCTGGGCGCCAGGCGCAGCACCATGGCGGCGCGCTCCTGCTTTTCGCGCCACACCGGGGTGTCGGAGCCAATCACGCACAAGGCGCGGGTGGTGGGGATGCCCAGGGCGTGCAGGGCTTCGGAGGCGAGGAATTCGCGGATCGAGGAACGCAGCACCGCGCGCCCGTCGCCCATCCGTGAGAACGGCGTCTGGCCGGCGCCCTTGAGGTGCAGGTCCCAGTGCTCGCCGGCCTCGTTGTACACCTCGCCCAGCAGCAACCCGCGGCCGTCGCCCAATTGCGGGTTGTAGTGACCGAACTGATGCCCGGAATACACCATCGCCCGGGGTTCGGTTTCGGCCCACAGCTTGTGGCCGCCAAAGATCTCGGCAAACAGCGGTGCCTGGGCTTGCGCCGGGTCCAGGTCCAGCAGCGCCATGGCGGCCGGGCTGGCGACGACCAGCCGCGGATTGTCGATGGGCTCGGGCAGCACGTGGGTCGATAAACCGTCGCCCAGGCGGGCGAAGCGGTTATCGAAGGTCAAGGTTTCCAGCGTTTTCATGGCCGTCTCCGGCGCGCCGCCTTCAGGCAGCGCGCATCAGTCGAGTGTGTCTTGCGGCGGCTCTGGCACCGGTTTGATGCTGGCTACGGTCGAGGGTACGGGGCCGAGGGTTTTGTGCTCGGGCTCGGCGGGCACCAACTTGTACTCCTGGCCCTGAAGGTTCTTCAGATAGATTTCCATCTGCCGGAAGGAGATGTTGATGTGCTCCTTCTTGAACTCACGGTTGATGAACCGGTTGATCTCGTCCAGTACCGGGTTGCGGTCACCAAGGTCGCGTACGTGCATGCGCAGCTCATGGTCCAGGGTGCTTTCACCGAAGTTGAGGAAGTACACGATCGGTTCCGGTTCCTTCAGCACACGTGGATTCTCGCGGGCGGCCTTGAGCAGCAGTTCACGCACCCGGTCCAGGTCCGAACCGTAGTCCACGCCCAGCTTCAGGGTCACCCGGGTCACGGTGTCGGTCAGCGACCAGTTGATCAGTTGCCCGGTGATGAAGGTCTTGTTCGGGACGATGATGTCCTTGCGGTCGAAGTCGGTGATGGTGGTCGCCCGAATGCGGATCTTGCTGACCGTGCCCGACAGGTTGCCGATGGTGATGGTGTCGCCGATGCGCACCGGACGCTCGAACAGGATCATGATGCCGGAGATGAAGTTGGCGAAGATCTCCTGCATGCCGAAGCCCAGGCCCACCGACAGCGCGGCCACCAGCCATTGCAGTTTGTCCCAGCTCACGCCCAGGGTGGACAGGGTGGTGACGAAACCGACGCCGGCGATCACATAGGACAGCAGCGTGGTGGTGGCATAGGCACTGCCCTGGGCCAGGTTCAGTTTCGACAGCACGAACACTTCCAGCAGGCCCGGGAGGTTGCGCGCCAGGGCGAAGGTGATGCCGATGATGATCAGCGCCCCGAGCATGTCGCCAATGCTGATGGGCACCATGCTCATGTTGGCGCCGGTGCCGCTGGTGTATTCGTAGAGGGTGATGTTGTCCAGGTACGAGAACACGCTGATCAGGTCCGACCAGACCCAGTACAGCGCGGCGATGAAACCGCCCAGCAGCGCCAGGCGAATCAGGCGCAGGGACTGCTCGTTGACCTTCTCGATGTCCAGGGTCGGTTCCTCGACCACCGCTTCGCCGTCGCCGGCTTCCTTGGCGGCCTGGCGCTTGGCCAGGGCACGCTGGTAGGCCAGGCGCCGCGCCGCGACCGACAGGCCGCGGACGAAGGTGGCTTCGATCACCAGCCAGAACATCAGCAGGTACAGGGTGTTGATCAACCGGTCGCTGAGCTTCAGCGCGGTGTAGTAATAGCCGAAGCACACCGCCACGAACAGCGCGATCGGCAGGGCGGTGAACAGCACCCCGACCGCCTTGCGGAACAGCGAAGTGTTCTTGTGTGTCGGGCTGCTCAGCAGCAAGCGGCTGAGCAACCACGCCATCAACGCGTAGCAGGTCAGCACCACCGGCATGCCCAGCACGTCGTCGGCCAGGGCCGAGGGTTGCAGTTCGGCGACGGCCACCACGGCAACCAGCGCCAGCACCACCAGCCCGAGGCGACGGATCCAGCCCTGGAGGAATTCGACCTGGGGTTTCTCCCAGCGGAAATGCAATTCGGCCACGCCGCCGGGGGCCAGCACTCGATAGGCTGTGTAGAACACTAGCCAGGCTTGGCCGATCTGCAGCAGCGCCGCGCCGAGGTTGGCGTTCTGGCCGCGAGCGTCGATCTGCAGGGCGTAGCCGCACAGGGCCAGCGCCAACGCCAACGGCATCGCCAGGAGGATATTGATCAGGATCGCCTGGGGCGTGTGCCATTGGCTGTCGCGCTTGAAGTGGCCAACGTCCTGGTGAACCTTGTTCAGTCGGGCATAGAGACTCTTGCGCCGCCACAGCAGCGCGCCGATCAGCAGTGCCAGGGGCAGGAACAGCAACGGCCGTTGGGTCAGGCCATCAGCCAGCTCACTTAGGCTCGAAGCCCAGGGCAGTGAGTCGACCTGTTTCTCCAGGCGCATCGGCACGCCGCGCATCCAGTCGAAATCCAGCGGTTTGTTGCTGGGGATCCAGAACATCTGTTCTTCAAGGGTCGCCCGCAGGTTCTGGGCGGTGCTGAGCAGTTGTTTCTGGTTGAGTTGCAGGGTGATGGATTCGTTGAGCACTGCGCTCAATTCGCGGTTCAGGCGTTCCAGCAGGTCGACGCGGGTCAGTGCCAGTTCCAGCAAGGTCTTGCGCAGTTGCGGTGTGGCTTGCTCCGACGGCTGGGAGGCCAGCAGGCTGTCGACATAGGCGCTGGGATTGTTCAGCAGCTCGCGCTGTTGGCTGACTTCGAACTGGTACAGGCGGATGTCGGCGATCTGGTCGGCCAGGTTCTGGTCCATCTTCAGGCGCGGCAGGGTCTGGCGTTGCTTGTAGAGGATCTTGGAGAGCAGCAGGCTGCCCTTGAGCACGCTGATCTGCTCGTCCAGGGCGGCGTCGGTCTGGGTGACACTGTCCAACAATTGCTTGGTCTGCAGGTTCTGCTGGGTGACCTCATTGAGGCGGTCGGTGCTCTTGAGCAGGTAGTCGGAGAGCTTCAGGTTGGCCGTGCTTTCGGTCGCCAGCAGGCTGCTGCCACCGGCCTTCTGGGCTTCGATGGATTGCTGGGTCACCGTCTCCTGGGACTGGGCCAGGCGCTTCTGGTTGATCAGGTTTTGCAGGTCCTGGATTTCCTGCTCCATGCGGGCGATTTTTTCCATCAGCAAATCGTGCTGGCTGTTGCCCAGGTCCTGCAGTTGGCTGTTGCCGGCCAGCTCCTGGCGACGCAGTGGAATCAGCGCATTGAGCGCCGCCAGCTCGGCGTTGAGCTGGTCGCGCTGCTCGGCGCTCAGGGTTTTGCCAGCGTCCCTGCCGGCCTTGAGGGTGGCGTTGATCTGTTGGATGCGGCTCTGGCTGTTGGAAATTTCCGCCTGGGCCCGCTCGGGGCGGGTCTGGGCGGTAATGACCAGACTGTTGGCGTCGGCCAGGGCTTTTTGCAGGTCACCCTGCTGGGTGGAGCGATCCGTGAGCATTTGCTCGAGCTGGGGAATCGGCAGGTTGGCGTAGCGTTGCGCCACCGGCACCGCCGTGGTGCCCTTGAGCCGCGCCAGTTCGCGCTGGTTCTCGATGTTCTGCTTGGGCGCAGTGGCCAGTTGCTGTTTGAGCGCCTGCAGCTTCTGCTCGTAGTCGGCCTTGTTGCTGAGCAGGGTCAGCGTGTTCTGCAAGATCGCCTGCAGGGCTTTCTGCTCGGCTTCCGGCAGTTTGCGGTCGGCGATCTTGTCCAGGCTGGACTGCACTGAAGCGCTGGCGGGAAGGTCAGCGGCTTGCAGTGTGCAGACGGAGAGACTCAGGCCCAGCAGGGCGATGGCGAAAAAGGAGCGCAGGGTAGGCATAAAGACCGGTCGAGCAAGTGAGAGTGGGAGCAGTTTAGAGGAACAAGCCGGGACCCGGGCGACTTCCTTCGGGGAATCTGACGCCCACTTTGGCGATCTTGTTCCCGTCCATGACCGCGACGGTCCACAGGGTGTTGTTCCAATCCACCTGGTCGCCGACCACCGGCGCGCCACCGACTTTCTGGGCAATGAAGCGGCCCAGGGACATGTCGGGATCGATGCCGTCCAGTTTCAGTCCGTACAGCGCCGCAACCGCTGCCAGCTGGGCGTCTCCTTCGAGTACGAAGTCGCCGAAGAAACGCAGATCCAGGCCCCGTTGCGGCGCTTGGCTGAACAGTTTTCCAAGGGCCGGCAAGTCGTGTTCATGGCCGATAACACACAGCAAATCATTGACTTCCAGCACGGTACTACCCGACGGATGGAGCAGTTGCTGGCCACGAAACAGGGCGGCGATGCGTGTGCCTTCGGGCATTTTCAGGTCCCGCAGGGGCGAGCCGATGCACCATTTTTCCGCGCCCAGGCGATAGATGAACAACTCCCACTCGCTGGTGACGTGGACTTCCAGCGCCGCCCGGGAAATCGGCAGCGGCTCGGGCGGGACGGTCACGTGCAGCAACTTGGCGACCCACGGCAGGCTGGTGCCCTGCACCAACAGCGAGACCAGCACGATAAAGAACGCCAGGTTGAAATAGAGCTGGGCGTGAGGCAGGCCGGCCATCAACGGGAACACCGCGAGGATGATCGGCACCGCGCCGCGCAGGCCGACCCAGGAGATAAACGCTTTTTCACGACCGTGGAATGCCTTGAATGGCAGCAGGCCGACCACGACCGACAGCGGACGTGCAAACAGAATCATCCACAACGCCAGGCCCAGGGCGGGCAGGGCGATGGGCAGCAGGTCGTGGGGCGTGACCAGCAACCCCAACACCAGGAACATGCCGATCTGTGCCAGCCAGGCCATGCCATCGAGCATATGCAGGATGCCGTGGCGACTGCGCACCGGGCGGTTGCCGATCACCAGGCCGCACAGATACACCGCGAGGAAGCCGCTGCCGTGCAGGGCGTTGGTCAAGGCGAATACCGCCAGGCCGCCGCTGATGACCAGGATCGGGTAAAGGCCGTTGGCCAGGTTGATGCGATTGACCAGTTGCAACATCAGCCAGCCACCGCCCAGGCCAAGCACCGCGCCGATACCAAACTCGCGTATCAGATGCCCCAGCAGGCTCCAATGCAGGCCGGTTTCGCCACTGGCGAGCATGCCGATCAGGGTCACGGTCAGGAACACTGCCATGGGGTCGTTGCTGCCGGACTCGATCTCGAGGGTGGCGCTGACCCGTTCGTTCAGGCCCTTGCCGCCCAGCAGCGAGAACACCGCCGCGGCATCGGTGGAACCGACAATGGCGCCGATCAGCAGGCCCTGGATCAGGTTCAGGTTGAACAGCCACGCCGCCGCCAGGCCGGTCAGACCGGTGGTGATCAATACACCGACCGTGGCCAGCGACAACGCCGGCCACAGTGCGACGCGAAAGCTCGACACCCGCGTGCGCAAACCACCGTCCAACAGGATGACCGCCAATGCGAGGTTACCAACCAGATAAGCCGTGGCGTAGTTATCGAAAAGAATACCGGCGCCGTCGACACCGGCCACCATGCCCACGGCCAGGATGATCACCAGGATCGGGATGCCCAGGCGGGACGAAAGAGAACTCACCAGGATGCTCGCACCTACCAGCAACGCGCCGATCAAGAACAGGCTGTTGATGGTCGTCGCAGTCAAAGGCGTTACTCCGGGAAAACTGGGGGACGGGCGCAGATTGACCATGCAGTCTGCGTGCCAGCGATTCTAACCTGTTGAAATGTGATGCTGTCAAAAAAGGTTGGAATGGATGGAGCTGATCGTTCCCACGCTCCGCGTGGGGATGCCTCGACGGACGCTCCGCTCGTTCCCACGCTCTGCGTGGGAATGCATCTACGGACGCTCCGCGTTCGGCTCTTGGGGACGCGGAGCGTCCCCGGCTGCATTCCCACGCAGAGCGTGGGAACGATCGGCGGTGAGACGTTAAAGGCTGAACCGCCCAACCATGCTGTTGAGGTCCACGGCCAGGCGCGACAGTTCGGCACTGGCGGCGCTGGTCTGGTTGGCGCCGGTGGCCGATTGCACCGACAGGTCGCGGATGTTCACCAGGTTGCGGTCCACTTCACGGGCCACTTGGGCCTGCTCTTCGGCGGCGCTGGCGATCACCAGGTTGCGTTCGTTGATCTCGACGATGGCGGTGTTGATCGTGTCCAGGGACATGCCGGCGCCGCGGGCGATGTTCAGCGTCGACTCCGCGCGTTCGGTGCTGTTGCGCATCGAATCCACAGCGTGTTCGGTGCCGCTCTGGATGCTGCCGATCATGCGTTCGATCTCGCTGGTCGACTGTTGGGTGCGGTGGGCCAGGGCGCGGACTTCGTCGGCGACCACGGCAAAACCACGACCGGCCTCACCGGCACGGGCGGCTTCGATGGCGGCGTTCAACGCCAGCAGGTTGGTCTGGTCGGCCAGGCCGCGGATCACGTCCAGCACCTTGCCGATGTCGCGGGACTCATTGGCCAGGTTGCCGATCAACGTGGCAGTGCTTTGCACATCGGCGCTCATGCGTTCGATGGCGCTGACGGTTTCCTGTACCAGATCACGGCCGTCACCTGCGGAGGTGGTGGCGTTTTTCGACGCTTCGGAGGTGCTCACCGCATTGCGCGCGACCTCTTCCACGGCGCTGGTCATCTCGTTGACCGCGGTGGCGGCCTGCTCGATTTCGTTGTTCTGCTGGGTCAGGCCACGGGCACTTTCGTCGGTGACACTGTTGAGTTCTTCGGCCGCGGAGGCCAGTTGCGTGGCCGAGCCGGAGATCCGCTGCAAGGTGTCGCGCAGTTTGTCCTGCATGGTCGACATTGCCCGCAGCAGGCGACCGGCTTCGTCGCTGCCATCGACGGCAATCGGACGGGTCAGGTTGCCCTTGGCGATTTCCTCGGCGGCGTCCAGGGCGTTAGCAATCGGCTTGGTAATGCTGTTGGTCAGCAGCCAGGCGAACAGCAGGGTCAGGCCGGTGGCGATGACCAGCAGTGTGACAACCCAATTGAAGGCGGTTGAATATTGTTGCGCCGCGCCCTGGTTGAGGGTCTCGGCTTGCTGGTTGTTGATGTCTATCAGGCGGTCGAGCACAGCGTTGATCGCATCGGAGTTGCTTAACACCTTGGTGTTGATCAGCGTCCGCAGTTCATCAACCTGATTGTTGCGCGACAGGCTTTTCATCTGATCTTCGAGCTGGCGGTACTGCCCCAGCAATTGCCCATACTGGTCGTAGGCGGCCCGTTCTTCCGGGGCGCTGATAAGCTTTTCATAGGCGGCCTGGGCCGCGCGGATCTGCTGGTTGCGCTGCTCGAACAGGTCCAGTGTTTTCTGCTGGAGGTCCGATTCGCGGTTGACCAGCAAGCGATAGGACAGCACGCGCAGGCGCAGGGTCAGTTGGGTGAACTCGTTCAGGGCCTTGATGCTGGGTACGCTGTTCTGGGCGATGCTTTCGCCCGAATCACGGATTTTGCTCATCTGGGTCAGGGCAAACACCCCGAGGGCGAGCATCAGGGCGCCGATCAGGGCAAACCCAAGGAATGCCCGAGGCGCGATGTTCATATTACGTAGAGACATGGAAAGTACCGGAAGTAGCCGCGTCCGTGCGGGGCTGAAACTGCTGTGCCCTGACTTATCGGTCATACGACTAAAGTCTTGAGGGCGACGCGTGCTTTTGTTCGCAGGGCATCACGTGCGATGCGACGAAGGGTAGGAACCAGATTCCCGAATCGCAGTCTCTAAAACTCGCCGGAAACGCACCGCCGCCCCGTAAACCGTGGCATTGACGGTGACTTTTCTTTATCGTACGCGCCCCTTGAAAACGCCTGGAAATCAATATGTTGGAAACATCCCTCAGCCAGCTCGAGCAACTGGTCAACGACCTGGTGCAACAGAACCGTCACCTCACCGGCCTGAACGAAACCCTGGGCGCGGAACTTGCCAAGGCCAAGGATGAAAACGAAAGCCTGCAACTGAGCCTGATGGAGCAGGAAGAACTGCACGGCGCTACCGCCGCCCGCATCCAGGCCCTGATCGAGCGCGCCAGCGCCGGGCCTGTCAGCGCATGAAGCACGGCGCCGATGGGGTGACAGTCATCTCGATCCTGGGAGAAGACTATTCAATCAAAGCGCCGGCCGGGCAGGAACAGGCCCTGTTGGACGCCGCTTCGATGCTCAAGGCCGCACTGGCCGACACGAAAAGGAAATACCCGACGCTGATCGGTGATCGCCTGCTGGTACTGGCGGCCATGAACCTGTGTTCGCAGCAGATGGAAATGCAGAAGCAACATCAAGCGGAACTCGACCGTTACCAAGAGCAAGTCAGCGCCACGGTCGATGTGATTGCCAAGACGATCCAGCAGGCCTGAAACCGCCAGCAAGGGTTGACTGTGGGAGCGAGCTTGCTCGCGAAGGCGTCAGCACAGTTACCCGTGTGTTGGCTGAAACACCGCTATCGCGAGCAAGCTCGCTCCCACAGTGGATCGGTGGTGAACGCAGATTTCGCGTCCACGTGGCCCCCCTGTGGGAGCGAGCTTGCTCGCGATTGGACGTCAGCCGCACCACAAACGCTGGCTCAGAACCACTCATCCCGCATCCCCAGGCACGTATCATCCCGCGCCTCGAGAATCGCCAGCTCATGATGACAACCCGGCACTTCCCAAGTCAGGAAGTAGCGTGCCGCTTGCAGCTTGCCTTTATAGAAATCGCTGTCCGCGGCATTGCCCTTGGCCAGGCCTTCCTCGGCACGAATCGCCTGTTCCAGCCAGCGCCAGCCGATCACCATGTGCCCAAACACTTTCAGGTACAGCGCCGAGTTGGCGAGGCTGCTGTTGACCTTGCCTTGGCCCAGGTCCGTCAGCAGGCCGAGGGTGACTGTTTGCAGGCGCGCCACCAGCGCTTCCAGCGGCTGGCGCAACGGCGTCAGTGAAGCGTGCGCCTGGGCGCGTTCGGTGGTGTCGGCCACCAGCCGGATCAATTGCTTGAGCCCGGCACCGCCGTTCTGCGCCAGTTTGCGCCCCAGCAGGTCCAGGGACTGGATGCCGTGGGTGCCTTCATGGATCGGGTTCAGGCGGTTGTCGCGGTAATACTGCTCTACCGGGTATTCGCGGGTGTAGCCGTGGCCCCCCAGAATCTGGATCGCCAGCTCGTTGGCCTTCAGGCAGAACTCAGAGGGCCAGGATTTGACGATCGGGGTCAGCAGGTCCAGCAACTCATGGGCGCGCCGACGTTCGGCTTCGCTGTCCAGGGTGGTGGTGTCGTCGAACAAGCGCGCCGCGTACAGGCCCAGGTCAAACGACCCTTCGACGTAGGCCTTCTGGGTCAGCAGCATGCGGCGCACGTCGGCGTGCTGGATGATCGCCACGGGGGCGGTGGTCGGGTCCTTGCTGTCGGGCACCCGGCCCTGCGGGCGTTCGCGGGCGTATTCCAGGGAATACAGGTAGCCGGCATAACCCAGCATCACCGCGCCCATGCCGACGCCGATCCGCGCCTCGTTCATCATCTGGAACATGTAGCTCAGGCCGTGGTGCGGTTTGCCTACGAGGTAACCGACACATTCGCCGTTGTCGCCGAAGTTCAGCGCGGTGGAGGTAGTGCCGCGCCAGCCCATCTTGTGGAATAGCCCGGCCAACAGCACGTCGTTACGCTGGCCGAGGCTGCCGTCGTCGTTGACCAGGAACTTGGGCACGATAAACAGCGAAATGCCTTTCACGCCCGGCGGCGCGTCCGGCAGTTTCGCCAGGACCATGTGCACGATGTTTTCCGACAACGGATGATCACCGCCGGAAATGAAGATCTTGTTGCCTTTGAGTCGATAGGTGCCGTCGGATGCAGGCTCCGCGCGCGTACGAATATCCGACAGCGAAGAGCCTGCATGGGGCTCGGTCAGGGCCATGGTGCCGAAGAAACGACCGTCGATCATCGGTTGCAGGAAGCGTTGCTTCTGCTCCTCGCTGCCGAAACTCTCGATCAGGTTCGCCGCGCCCATGGTCAGGAACGGATAAGAGGTCGAAGCGGCGTTGGCCGACTGGAAGTGCGCGAAGCAGGCCTGGGACAGCAACGTCGGCAGTTGCATGCCGCCTGCCTCGAAGCTGCGTGCGGCGTTGAGAAACCCCGCCTCGAGGAAGGCGTCCACCGCCGGTTTTACCTCGGGAATCAGAATCGCCTCGCCGTTCTCGTAGCGCGGTTCGTTTTCATCATTCTTGCGGTTGTGGGGTGCGAAAAATTTCTCGGCGATGCTGCGGGCCGTACCGATGGCAGCGTCGAAGGTTTCGCGATTGTGCTCGGCAAACCGCTCGCGCTGGGTCAGACCCTCGGCATCGAGGACTTCATACAGCTCGAAAGCCAGATTGCGGGAACTGAGCAGCGTCTCGGACATGGCGGCTTACCTTTTTTTGGGATGGGCCGAGTCTAGGCGTGCTGATAAAGGCTGAACAGGATGATTGATGATAGTGATGCAGAGGTGAGGGCGACACTAATCCCAATGTGGGAGCGAGCTTGCTCGCGATAGCGGTATCTCAGTCGACCACATTCCTGACTGAACCACCGCTATCGCGAGCAAGCTCGCTCCCACAGGGATTGGATTGCCAGGCACCCGTTGCAGGTGCCTGGTCTACAGCGGTTTAGCCGATAGTCATCAAGCTGGCGTTACCACCCGCCGCCGCGGTGTTGACGCTCAAGGCCCGCTCGATCACCAGGCGCTCCAGCGCCACGCTGGTTTCGCCCTGGGACAGGCCATGGACCCCGACGATGGCGCCGGCGCGCTTGGCTACCTGTTGGCAAACGCCGCGCAGTTGATCCGAATCGCCGTGGTGCAGGACCGCGTCGAACAGCACCTCGTCCTTGGTCCAGTCGGCCACCCGCTGGATGCGTGCCTGCAGGTCTTTCGGCAAGCGTGCAAACAACGCCTTGCTGGTGTCGGTTTCCGGCCACACGGCCGAGCCGCCCACGGCCAGTACGGCCGCCAGTTGCGTCAGCAGGTCGCCCTCCACGTCGGCCAGGCACAACACGTGCTCGCGCGGCAGGATGGCGTAGCTGTTGCGCTCGCCGGTCGGGCCGGTCAGGGTCCGGGTAATACCGCTTTGCGACTGGGCTGCGAATTGCACGCACACGGCACTCAGTTCGGCGAGCTTCTGGCTGTCGGCCCAGGCTTGCAGCGCGGCCAGCGGTTTACCCATGGCCTCGCGCAAACGCAGGTCCGGCGCCACCAGGGCATCGCCACGGACGAAGGATTGCTGGATCGCATCGGTAGGACGTGTCGACAGCAGGCGGTACAGGTACAGCGGACCACCGGCCTTGGGACCGGTCCCCGACAGGCCTTCGCCGCCAAACGGCTGCACGCCGACCACAGCACCGACAATGTTGCGGTTCACGTAGACGTTGCCCGCATGCACGTTGTCGATGACCTTGGCGATGGTCTCGTCGATGCGCGTGTGCACGCCCAGGGTCAGGCCGTAGCCGGAAGCGTTGATCTGGTTGATCAACTGATCCAGTTCCTTGCGCTTGTAGCGGACCACGTGCAACACCGGGCCGAAGATCTCGCGCTGCAGTTCGTCGAAGCTTTCCAGTTCGATCAGGGTTGGCATGACAAAGGTGCCGCGCTTGCACTCGTCGCTGTCGGCGATTGCCATCTGGTACACGGTGCGACCTTTGTCGCGCATGGCCTGGATGTGTTTCTCGATGCCGGCCTTGGCTTCGGCGTCGATCACCGGGCCGATGTCCACGGACAGGCGCTCGGGGTTGCCGAGGCGCGATTCGGCCATGGCGCCCTTGAGCATTTCGATGACACGGTCGGCGGAATCTTCCTGCAGGCACAGGACCCGCAGGGCCGAGCAACGCTGGCCGGCACTGTCGAAGGCCGACGACACCACGTCGATGACTACTTGTTCGGTCAGCGCCGAGGAATCGACGATCATGGCGTTCTGGCCGCCGGTTTCGGCGATCAGCGGGATCGGCCGGCCCTGGTTGTCCAGGCGACCGGCGATGTTGCGTTGCAGCAGGCGAGCGACTTCGGTGGAGCCGGTGAACATCACGCCTTTGACCCGCTCGTCACCCACCAGGCGGGCGCCGACGGTTTCGCCGCGCCCCGGCAGCAGTTGCAGCACGCCTTCCGGAATGCCGGCTTCGAGCATCAGGCGCACAGCCTGGGCAGCCACCAATGGCGTCTGCTCGGCGGGCTTGGCCAATACCGGGTTGCCGGCGGCCAGGGCAGCGGCGACCTGGCCGCTGAAAATCGCCAGCGGGAAGTTCCACGGGCTGATGCAGACCACCGGACCCAGTGGGCGGTGGGCATCGTTGGTGAAATCGTTGCGCGCCTGTACCGCGTAGTAGCGCAGGAAGTCCACGGCTTCACGCACTTCAGCGATGGCGTTGGCGAAGGTCTTGCCGGCTTCGCGGGCCAACAGGCCCATCAGCGGCTGGATCTCGCCTTCCATCAGGTCGGCGGCACGTTCGAGGATCGCGGCGCGCTCGGCTGGCGGCGTGGCTTGCCAGATCGGTGCGGCGTTGAGGGCGCACTGGATGGCGTTGTCGACGTCGACGACCGTGGCTTCCTGTACATGACCAACCACGTCGCGGTGATCGGACGGGTTCAGTACCGGGGCCGGGGCTTCTTCGCTGGCGGCACAGCCGAGCATCGGCACGGCTGTCCAATCGTTATGGGCAGTGGCAAGCAGGGCGCAGGACAGCGACGCCAAACGATGTTCGTTGGCCAGGTCGATGCCGCTGGAGTTGGCGCGGTCGCTGCCATACAGGTCGCGCGGCAGTGGGATGCGCGGGTGCGGCAGGCCGAAACCGCCTTCCAGCGTCGCCATCTGCTCGATGCTGGCCACTGGATCGGCCACCAGCTCCTGAATCGAGATGGACTGGTCGGCGATACGGTTGACGAACGAAGTGTTCGCGCCGTTTTCCAGCAGGCGACGTACCAGGTACGCCAGCAGTGTCTCGTGGGTGCCGACCGGAGCGTACACACGGCACGGACGGTTCAGCTTGCCTTCGGAAACCTTGCCTACAACCTGTTCGTACAGCGGTTCACCCATGCCATGTAGGCACTGGAATTCGTACTGGCCCGGGTAATAATTCTGACCGGCGATGTGGTAGATGGCTGCCAGGGTATGGGCGTTGTGCGTGGCGAACTGCGGGTAGATGACTTCCGGCACCGACAGCAGCTTGCGGGCGCAAGCGATGTAGGACACGTCGGTGTACACCTTGCGGGTATAGACCGGATAGCCTTCCAGGCCTTCGACTTGGGCGCGCTTGATTTCGCTGTCCCAGTACGCGCCTTTTACCAGGCGAATCATCAACCGGTGGCGGCTACGGCGTGCCAGGTCGATGACGTAGTCGATCACGTACGGGCAACGCTTCTGGTAGGCCTGGATCACGAAGCCGATGCCGTTCCAGCCGGTCAGTTGCGGCTCGAAGCACAGGCGCTCCAGCAGATCCAGCGACAGTTCGAGGCGGTCGGCCTCTTCGGCGTCGATGTTCAGGCCGATGTCGTATTGCTTGGCCAGCAGGGTCAGCGACAGCAGGCGTGGGTACAGCTCGTCCATGACGCGCTCGTACTGGGCGCGACTGTAACGTGGGTGCAGGGCGGACAGCTTGATGGAAATGCCTGGGCCTTCATAAATCCCACGGCCATGGGACGCTTTGCCGATCGAATGAATGGCTTGTTCGTACGAGGCCAGGTACTTCTGCGCATCATGTTCGGTGAGTGCGGCTTCACCCAGCATGTCGTAGGAATAGCGGAAGCCTTTGGCTTCGAACTTGCTGGCGTTGGCCAGGGCCTCGGCGATGGTTTCGCCGGTGACGAACTGCTCGCCCATCAGGCGCATGGCCATGTCGACGCCCTTGCGGATCATCGGCTCGCCGCTCTTGCCGATGATGCGGCTCAGGGAAGAGGTCAGGCCCGCTTCGTTATGGGTAGCGACCAGCTTGCCGGTCAGCAGCAGGCCCCACGTGGCGGCGTTGACGAACAGCGACGGGCTGTTGCCCAAGTGTGGCTGCCAGTTGCCGGTGCTGATCTTGTCGCGGATCAGCGCGTCACGGGTGCCTTTGTCCGGGATGCGCAGCAGCGCCTCGGCCAGGCACATCAGTGCTACGCCTTCCTGGGACGACAGGGAAAATTCCTGCAGCAAACCCTGAACGATACCGGCACGGCCGCCGGCACTTTTCTGGTTGCGCAGTTTTTCAGCAATCGAAGCAGCCAGTTTGTTGGTGGCTTCGGCCATTTGTGCCGGCAGGCGGGCCTGCTCGATCAGCATCGGCACCACTTCCGGCTCTGGGCGACGGTAAGCGGCCGTGATGGAGGCGCGCAGGACCGATTGCGGCAGGATGCTCTCGGCAAATTCGAGGAAGCATTGGTGAGCATGGTCGACCTGCACATCGCCAGCATCGTCGCTGTCGGTGCGAGGTGAGCCGTTCAGCTCGGTCAGGGTTGCACCACCCTCGAGTTTTTCCAGGTAATTGAAAATTGCCTGCTTGATCAGCCAGTGCGGCGTGCGATCAATCGAGGTTGCGGCCGCCTTGAGGCGTTCGCGGGTCGGGTCGTCGAGTTTGACCCCAAGGGTGGTGGTAGCCATATTTTTATCCTCATGTTTACCACGTATCGCGTGGCATCAGCTGGCGGCAAGATTAGCTGCGCGATGATTGAGGTGCAACCGGGTGCAACCCTTTTTTTCTCGAAATGACAGGCAGCTCATCCGGAAGCAAATATTGCCCGGTTGATCCTGCACTGGCTTAGTGCTTTGGCTTCTAGCTGGGTGCTGGGAACTGCACTAAAAGGGAGCAAAAAACACAGATTTGGCGATAAAATCGATCAGGTGCAACTTATTCGAACGAAACTGGTTGCACCTTATTTGATTTGTTGAATAGCATTCGCGGCCAAGGTGCAACCGGTTCAAAAGCCGAGGGGCATCGGCTGATGGCTTTCCTGGGGAAACATCAGTCATAAATTCGCGGGACTGTAAATCGTCGCTACAACGTCTGTGTTGTCGACGCTTTAAACTGCCACCGCTACATAAAAACAAAGCCAGGGCGTAACTCATGAGTGTTAGTAATCCCACCTTGATCACTTTCGTGATCTATATCGCAGCCATGGTCCTGATCGGTCTGATGGCTTACCGCTCCACCAATAACCTTTCCGATTACATCCTGGGCGGTCGTAGCCTGGGCAGCGTCGTGACGGCACTGTCTGCCGGCGCTTCCGACATGAGCGGCTGGTTGTTGATGGGTTTGCCTGGTGCGATCTACATGTCCGGCCTGTCGGAAAGCTGGATCGCCATCGGCCTGATCGCCGGTGCCTACCTGAACTGGTTGTTCGTGGCCGGTCGCCTGCGGGTACAGACCGAGCACAACGGTGACGCACTGACGCTGCCGGACTACTTCTCCAGCCGTTTCGAAGACAAGAGCGGTGTGCTGCGGATCATCTCTGCGGTGGTGATCCTGGTGTTCTTCACCATCTATTGCGCTTCCGGCATCGTTGCCGGCGCCCGTCTGTTCGAAAGCACCTTCGGCATGTCCTACGAGACGGCGCTATGGGCCGGTGCTGCGGCGACCATCGCCTACACCTTCGTCGGTGGTTTCCTGGCCGTGAGCTGGACCGACACCGTACAAGCCACCCTGATGATCTTTGCGCTGATCCTCACGCCGATCATCGTGCTGCTGGCTACCGGTGGTGTGGACACCACGTTCCTGGCTATCGAAGCAAAAGATCCTACGTCGTTCGACATGCTGAAAAACACCACCTTCATCGGCATCATCTCGCTGATGGGCTGGGGCCTGGGCTACTTCGGCCAACCGCACATCCTGGCGCGCTTCATGGCGGCGGATTCGGTCAAGTCGATCGCCAAGGCTCGTCGCATTTCCATGACTTGGATGATCCTCTGCCTGGGCGGCACCGTGGCCGTGGGCTTCTTCGGTATCGCTTACTTCTCGGCGCACCCTGACGTGGCCGGTCCCGTGACCGAGAACCCTGAGCGGGTGTTCATCGAGCTGGCGAAAATACTGTTCAACCCATGGGTTGCCGGTGTGTTGCTGTCGGCCATCCTGGCGGCGGTGATGAGTACCCTGAGCTGCCAGTTGCTGGTGTGCTCCAGTGCCCTGACCGAAGACTTCTACAAAACCTTCCTGCGCAAGGGCGCTTCCCAGCTGGAACTGGTCTGGGTCGGCCGCGCCATGGTGCTGCTGGTGGCCTTGGTCGCCATCGCCCTGGCCGCCAACCCGGAAAACCGTGTACTGGGCCTGGTGAGCTACGCCTGGGCCGGTTTTGGTGCCGCCTTCGGCCCGGTTGTCCTGATCTCCGTGATCTGGAAGAACATGACCCGCAATGGCGCGCTCGCCGGCATCCTGGTGGGTGCGATCACCGTGATCGTCTGGAAGCATTTCGCGTTGCTGGGGCTGTACGAAATCATCCCAGGCTTCATCTTCGCCAGCCTGGCTATCTACCTGGTCAGCAAGGCGGGCTCGCCTACCGCCGGTATGCTGCAGCGCTTCGACGCGGCGGAAAAAGATTTTCGCCTGAACCAGTAAGGCCTTCGGCGGGGCCTTGATGGCTCGCAGGACGACTTGCATAAAAACGGCCCGTCTCCAATGGAGGCGGGCCGTTTTTTCATGGGGCTCAGTCCGGATTGGCGTCAGGTTGGTTGAGAAAGATCAACACCCCCAAAATCGCCATATAGAACCTGAACGCAGCGTCCTGGCCATTCCAGATTTCTGATTGCCACATCAGGAACCACTCGCCACCGACCACCATGAAACCAAAGAACCAGACGAAGAAACCCACCGTCAGGCCGGCAACGGCCCAGCGCTTGGCACGGGCGAAAACCGCGGCCTCGGCTTGGCGTGCCAGCCACAGTTCCAGTGCGCCGTAGCCCAGCAACCCTGCCGTCATCGCTTCGCCGAGAATAATCAGCCAATAGGCCCCGTGCCACATCCACGGTTGATCGATGGCCCGATACCGGGCGGCGTTGTCGGGAAAGGTGGTATCCATACTCAGTACGTGATGGACGAAATTGAAGTTGGAGCTGTAGTCCGTGATGTTATTGAACACCGTCAGGAAGGCGAATGCGGCGAGCGCCAGGGTCATTGCGATCTTTGCGTAACGTGTCGTCATGCCGTGCATCCTTTGCTTTTTTTGCGACCAGCACACGTTATCACGGCTGTTACGGCGCCGAGATCCGCCGTGTTGCAGGAAACGGCTGATTCATTCGTGGGATGGTTGCGGTTGGCCGCGATGCCACGAATGTCTATCGGAAAATGCATCACGTCTTGCCGCTTTTAGCTCATTGGCTGTAAGGCAAATCTGTTTTTCCTGACCTCCAATCCACTCCCCCTATCGCTCGTGCAGAATCGCCCGCCTCCACTCAGCAGAGGCACATTGGATGTTCCCGCCTGCCAACCAACCACGTTTCACGCTGACGCTCGACAGCGGGCCGAATGAACTCAAGGTGCTTGAGTTCAAGGGCAAGGAAGCCATCAGCCAGCCCTATCGCTTTGACCTGGAACTGGTCAGCGAGCGGTCTGACCTGGCGCTGGAAGAGCTCCTGCATCGCCAGGCATTTCTGGGGTTCGATGATTGGGACCGTGGCATACACGGTCAGGTCTATAGCGTGGCCCAGGGGGATTCGGGCAAACGCCTGACCCGTTATCAGATCAGCCTGGTGCCCCGCCTGGCCTACTTGCGCCATCGCATCAACCAGCGAGTTTTCCAGCACCTGAACGTGCCCGATATCGTTGCCCGGGTGTTGAAGGATCACGGGATCCTGGCGGATGCCTGCCAGTTCACGCTGGGCGGGCAATACCCCGAGCGCGAGTATTGTGTGCAGTATGGCGAAAGCGACCTGGCCTTCATCGAGCGGATCTGCGCCGAAGTCGGCATCCATTATCACTTCAGGCACCGCCCTGACGGTCATCTGCTGGTATTCGGTGACGACCAGACGGTGTTTCACCGCCTGCCTGAGTCGACGCTATACCTGCCGGACAGCGGCATGGCCGCCGACGAGCCGGCCATCAAGCGCCTGGCAGTGCGGCTCCAGACCCGTACCACTGCCGTGACGTTGCGCGACTACGACTTCCGCAGGCCCGGTTTGTTACTGCAAACCCAACTCGACAATCGACAGCGCCCTGTGCTCGAGGACTATCACTATCCCGGTGGTTTCTGCGCCCGTGACGACGGCAAGCATCTGACCCGACGCGCCCTTGAGCGCCACGGCGCCGACCACTGCGTGGCAGAAGGCGGCAGCAATGAAAGCGCCCTGGTCAGCGGACATTTCATGCGCATCAAGGAGCATCCCCGGGAACCGTGGAATGATCTCTGGCTCCTGACGCAGATCGACCATCATGGCCGTCAACCGCAGGTGCTGGAAGAAACAGCCGCTGGCCCGGATGAATTCCAGGGCTACAAAAATACCTTTCTTGCCACGCCATGGGACGTGTTCTTTCGGCCACCTTTGCATCACGAAAAGCCCCGTGCCCATGGTTATCAGTCGGCGGTGGTGACCGGGCCGGTGGACAGCGAGATCCATTGCGATGAGTTCGGACGGGTCAAGGTGCAACTGGTCTGGGATCGCGACGGACAATGCGACGAGCATTCCAGCTGCTGGCTGCGCGTGGCCTCCGGTTGGGCTCACGATCGCTATGGCGCAGTGATGATCCCCCGGGTCGGGATGGAAGTCCTGGTGGGGTTCATCGATGGCGACGTGGACAAGCCGTTGGTCGTCGGGTGTCTGCCCAACGGCGCCAACCCGGTGCCGCTGGACCTGCCTGCGGACAAGACCCGCAGCGTGTGGCGCAGCCAGAGCAGCCCCGGCGGGGCAGGCTACAACGAATTGCGCATCGAGGATCGCAAGGGCGCCGAGGAGATCTACCTGCGGGCCCAGCGCAACTGGACCCAGCATGTGCTGCATGACCAGCGGGTGCAGGTCGATCACGAGCGCAGCATCGTTGTCGCCGGTGCGGCACGGCACGAGCTCAAGGCCGATGAGCAGCGCCTTACCCACGGTCAACGCCGGACAGAAGTGCGGCAGGACGATCATCTGCTGGTGAGCGGCGAGCGGCATATTCGTGTCACCAGCCAGGTCCTGAATGCCAGCCAGCAGTTTCATGTCAGCGCCGGCCAGCAGGTAGTCTTGGACGGGGGCGCGAGCGTGACCCTTCAGGCCGGCGGCCATTGGATCAACATCGGTGCCGGGGGGATTTCCAGCAGCGTACCCCTCGAGGTCGGTGGGGCGCCGATGGCGGTCATGAGCGCGGCATCCGGCTCTCCAGGCAGCGCCGAGAAGCTGGTCGCTGCGGCGGCGCCCGCGCTTTCCCTTGCGCAGACTCTCAGTTTCCAAGGTTCGGCGCCGTTCTGCGAGGAGTGCGAGCGTTGCAGGAGTGGCGCTTGTGCAGTGCCGCCGGTCGTTCACAAATCTATCGATGTCCGGGGGCGTCCATGAACAGCGATCAATCTCCCCGCGCCTGGCTTGAGGACCACCCCTTGCAGGCCTCCGAGCAACTTTTCGCCATTTTCAGCAATGCCAGTAGCGCCGGGGTGTTGTCGGCCTGGAGGCGCTCGATGAACTCGGTCGCCAGCCCGATCTGGGCCGACACGCCGTACGCCGAGTGGGAAGCGGTCATGCCCTATGTAGGGCTGGTCAGCGCAGACAGTGGGTTTGTTGATTGGATAGCCGCCACCGACTCCCTCGATTGGGGTTGGCTGGCGGTTTCGTGCGTGAGCCAGGAAATCCTTGTCGAACACCTGCGCGGGCTCACGCAGGTGCTGTTGCCCGGTGGCAAGCCGGTCTTCCTGCGTTTTTGGGATGGGCGCTTCATGCGGCCGATCCTGCAATCGACGGCGGTGGAGGCCGGGCAAGTCTTGCCGGTCATCAAGCGCTGTCTGATCAATGGGCAATCCCTTGAGGTCGTGGGAAATGCCCAGCGGCCGGCCCAGGCTTTTCCCTGGTGGCAAGTGCCCGTCGCACTGTTGGACGCAATGACCGAGGGCCCGACGGACTGTCTGCTGGACAACGTGCTCACTTGGCTGGGTGAAGAGCATCCGCATGTGTTCGAGCGGGTCGACGGCAGCGTCCTGCGCTGCAAGATTGCCCACTTTCTTGAGCGATCGGAGCCGACTGAGGCGCAAAAGGCGCCATTGCAGGCGTATTTGCTGCGAGAGCTGGTCTGATGGTGGCCTGTCCGCCGGGCTGCGAACCCCTGACGTCCGACGCGCTTCGAGGTAAACTCGTCGCCCTTCGCAGGAGCCGCCATGAATTATCGCCACGCCTTCCACGCCGGCAATCACGCCGATGTATTCAAACACCTGACCTTGACCCGCCTCATTGCCTTGATGTCGCGCAAGGAGCAGCCCTTCGCCTACCTCGATACCCACGCGGGCATCGGGTTGTACGACTTGCAGGGTGACCAGGCCAACCGTACCGGTGAGTACCTGGAAGGCATTGCGCGGTTGTGGGGCGAGAGCGATCTGCCGCCGCTGACCGCCGATTACATGAAGGTGCTGCACGAGATGAACCCGGACGGGCAGTTGCGCTACTACCCGGGCTCGCCGGAGTTGGCGCGGCGCCTGACCCGTTCGCAGGACCGTGTGCTGCTCAATGAGAAACACCCTGAAGACGGCGTGTTGCTCAAGGACAACATGAAAGGCGACCGTCGCGTGGCGGTCCACCTGGGTGAGGGTTGGCATGTGCCGCGGGCGCTGCTGCCGGTGGCAGAGAAGCGTGCCCTGATGCTGATCGATCCGCCCTTCGAACAGCTGGACGAGATGCAGCGCTGCGCCGCCTCCCTCAAGGAAGCCATTGGCCGGATGCGCCAGACGGTGGCCGCGATCTGGTACCCGGTTAAGGACCAGCGGATGTTGCGCCGCTTCTACCAGGACCTGGCCGGCACGGGCGCGCCGAAGCTGTTGCGGGTGGAGCTGCTGGTGCATCCACTGGCGACGCCCAACAGCCTGAACGGCTCCGGCCTGGCGATTGCCAATCCGCCGTGGGGGCTGGAGGAAGAGTTGCGTGAACTGCTGCCGTGGCTGTCGAAAAAGCTGGGGCAGACCCAGGGTGGGTGGCAGATGGATTGGTTGATCGCTGAAAGCTGAGTTTTGCTGGCGTCTGGAAGGGCGCTATCGCGAGCAAGCTCGCTCCCACATGGGATGTGAGGTGTTCACAGAACTGCAATTGACACAAATCCCTGTGGGAGCTGAGCTTGCTCGCGATGACGGTGGTTCAGCTGCATCGACGCTGAATGTGCCGCCGCGTCGCGGGCAAGCCTTGCTCCCACAAGCTCAGCTTCCACACTGGGTCTGGGGTTTAAAAGTCAGATCGGGCAGGTCACGCCCGTACCGCCAATCCCGCAATAGCCTTCAGGATTTTTCGCCAGGTACTGCTGGTGGTAAGCCTCGGCGAAGTAGACCGTCGGTGCTTCTTCGATTTCGGTCGTGATGGTGCCTTTGCCTGCCTTGGTCAACTCGGCCTGGAATACTTGCTCGCTGTGTTTGGCCGCCGCCAGTTGAGCCGGGTTGGTGGCATAGATCACCGAGCGGTACTGGGTGCCGATGTCATTCCCCTGGCGCATGCCCTGGGTCGGGTTGTGCAGTTCCCAGAACATTTTCAGAAGCTGCTCGTAGCTGACTTTGGCCGGCTCATAGACCACCAGTACCACTTCACTGTGGCCGGTCAGACCCGAACAGACTTCTTCATACGTCGGGTTCGGCGTGAAGCCGCCGGCGTAACCCACCGCTGTACTGACCACGCCTTCGCGCTGCCAGAACTTGCGCTCCGCGCCCCAGAAGCAGCCGAGGCCGAAGATCGCGAAATCCACGTCCATGGCAAACGGGCCGAGCAGGGGCGCGTCGTGGACGAAGTGTTTTTCCGGCACGGTCATCGGCGTTTCACGGCCAGGCAGGGCTTGTTCTTGAGTAGGGAGCACGTTTTTGTTCACCAGGATTTCCGAGCGCAAGACCATTTATCAGTCCTCTCAGTCAGATTGAGTTGAGCGAAATAGACCGTCAGTGTGCCTCAGAAAAGCCGCCGCAAGCTATACGCAGCTGTCAGACCAGAGGCCCGCGCGGGTAGCGCTTGAGCTTTTCGACCAGCTCGGCGCCGGGGATTGGCCGGTCGAACAGGTAGCCCTGGCCGACGTCGCAGCGGTGGCGCCGCAGAAACGCCAGTTGCTGGGCGGTTTCGATGCCTTCGGCCACGACCTTGAGTTTCAGGTTGTGGGCCATGGCGATCACCGCCGAGGTGATTTCCATGTCGTCCTGGTTGTCCGGGATTTCGTGGATGAAGCTGCGATCGATCTTGATGATGTCGATCGGGAATTTCTTCAGGTAGCTCAAGGACGAATAACCGGTGCCGAAGTCGTCCATGGCCAGGGTCAGCCCCAGGCGCTTGAGCTGGTCGAGCTGCAAGTGGGTGTCTTCGGTGGCTTCCAGCAACAGGCCTTCGGTCAGCTCCAGTTCCAGCAGCCGGGCCGGCAGTTGTTCCTCCTTGAGGATGCTGGCGATGGAGGCGACCAGGTCCGGGTCGGAAAACTGCTTGGGTGACAGATTGATCGCCACTTGCAGGTTACCCAGGCCGGCTGCGGTCAGCTGTTTGCTCATGCGGCAAGCCTGGCGGGCGATCCATTTGCCGATGGGAATGATCAGGCCGGTTTCTTCGGCCACGCTGATGAACTGGTCCGGGCGGATCATGCCCTTTTCCGGATGGTTCCAGCGCAGCAGCGCTTCCATGCCCAGCAGGCGGCCGCTGCGCAGGCACAACTTGGGCTGGTAGAACACGTCCAGTTCGTTCTGGGTCAAGGCGCGACGCAGGTTGTTTTCCACGAACAGCTTGTAGCTGGCCTCGGCATTCAGTGTTTCGGTGAACACCTGGACCTGGTGCTTGCCGTTGGCCTTGGCCTTGTGCAGGGCGAGGCCGGCGTTGCGCATCAGGGTCTGTGGATCGCGGCCGTGCAGCGGCGCGCAGGCCAGGCCCACGGAGCCGGTCACGCTGATCAACTGGTTATCGACGAACATGGGTTTGTCGAGGGTCATCAGCAACTGGCTGGCGATCTGTTGCCCGGCCTCCAGGCTCGTGTCGTCCAGCAGGACCGCGAATTCGTTACTGGCAAATCGCGCCAGGCTGCCGCTGGGGCTCAAGCTGTTGCGCAGGCGCCGGGCCAGGCTGATCAGCAGTTTGTCACCGGTCTGGTGGCCGAGGCTGTCGTTGATGCGCTTGAAGTTGTCGATGTCCACCAGCAGCAGGCTGATGGGCGAATCACTGTCCCGGGCGAAGCGTTCATCGAGGTTGCGAATGAACGCCGGACGGTTGCCCAGGTTAGTCAGGTTGTCGGTGTACGCCAGGCGCTCGATGCGCTGCTGGGCCAGCTTGGTCTGGGTGATGTCTTCGTAGATGCCGATGTAATGGGTCAGCTCACGGTTGTCGCCGTAGACCTTGGAAATCGACAACTGGCCCCAGTAGGGCTCCAGGTTCTTGCGCCGACTCTTGAACTCACCCTGCCAACTGTTGCTCTGGGCCAGCGCCGAGGGTGCGTCGAACAGCAGTTCGCTGAGGTTCTCCAGGGCCGGCAGTTCCGAGAGGCGTTGGCCGTGGACTTCTTCGGTGGTGTACTGGGTGATCGCGGTGAAGCTCGGGTTGACGTACTCCACCACGCCGTCGCAATTGACCAGCAGGAACGCGTTGGCGCTCTGCTCCACGGCGCGCTGGAACAAGTGCAGGGCGCTGGTGGCGATGCGTCGATTATGGTTGTTGATGACCTGGGCGAACTGGTCCGCGAGCTCGCCGGCAAAGGCGATTTCATCCGACTGCCAGGCGCGGGTGGCGCCTACTTGCTCCAGGCACAGCACGCCCACCACCTGGCCGTCGATACGCACGCTGGCGTCGAGAATGGCATTGACGTCACGGGCGCGCAGGCTCTCGGCCATTTCCCGGGTGCGCGGGTCGCGTATCGCATTGTGGGCGTCAATGGCGCGGCTGGTCTGCAGCGCTTCCATGTAGTCGGGAAAGTCGTTGGCGTCGATCACCGCCGGCAGGAAATAATCCTGGGACGCGCGGTTGTAGGCGGAAATCGGAACCAGTTTGCCATCGTCCAGATTCCAGAGGCTGGCGCAGTCGATCTGGTAGATGTCGCAGGCGCTGCGGGTGATCAGTTCGGCGGCTTCGAGCAGGGAGTTGTTGGCGCTGTAGCGTTGACGGGTCAGCAGCAGGATCAAGTCCTGTTGGGCGCGTACCCGGTCCAGGTGCTGGAGTTGCTCTTGCTGGGCGCGCTGGTTCAGTTCCAGGGCGATCTGCAGGCGTGAATTCTGGGTTTCCAGGTCCAGGGCCGGCACGGAGGGTTCGCCTTGCAGCAAATCGTCCACCGCCAGCAGGTAACCGCGCAGCAGATGACGATTGTGTTGCTTATAGGCCTCACCCGTCTCCAGCACGTTCATCGGACCCTTGGCGGTGTGGAGCGTGTAGCGAATCTGGTAATGCGTGGCCTGGGCCAATTGTTGCTGGATGGCGTCGTGCAACTGATAGCGTGCTTCGGGCTCCATCAAGCTGGCGTAAGGCGCACTGACCAGCGAGCACAGCTCTACCGCCGGCAGGCCGAAGTATCGCTCGCAGTTGGGATCGAGGAACAACAGCGCCCAGCTTGCTTCATTCAGCCGTTCGAAACGCAGCATACCGAGCCGCGAGGGCACCGGTAACTGCGTCACTACCTCGGCCGCCATACGGCTGGCGGCATCGGGTTGGCTTTTCATGGGGAAACTCGCTTCGAAAATGCTGATCGCGCCGGGCTGACGCCCTCGTTATTACGGATTGGCGCAAGGTTGCATCATTGCGGCACTGGCTGACAAGAGAGATGAAGGCCAAGTGCTATAAACCCTTTATCGGCCGACAAGAGGATTTCTCCAGTCGCCGACCGATCAGAGGGCAAGGAAGATCATTGCAGTGGGATATCGACCGCCTGCAAGGGGTTGCCGTCCCGGTCGTGGAAGGTGACTTGAAGGCTCTGGGCCGTGACATGCAGGCAGGCGAAGTTGTCCTGGCTCACCACTTTGCTGGTCAGTTCATAGTGGTACTGACCGCTTTTGGTGCGGGCCATGGGGCTGTGGAAAATAAAATCCGAGACTTTCGCAAAAGGCAGCAATTTACTGTTGTAGAACGGTGAGGAAACGACGGTATTGACCTCGAAATCAGGATCCGCGCTGTGACGCAGGCGGCTGGTCATGGAGCCGTGGACATCGCCCGAGACGAAAATCACGTTTTTGATCCGATGGCGGCGTATGGTTTCCAGAAGGCGCAGGCGTTGTTCCGGGAAGGCCTGCCAGGCATCGCCGTCATCGTGCCTGCTGTCAGGGAAGAACATGACGCTGGTCACGACGAGTTTGACCCGGGCGGGGCTGTCGATGAGCCATTGGAGCAGGGACTGTTCCTGTTCCTCGTCGAGGATGCGCCGGTCATTCGCCGACAGGTTGCGTTGCGTCCGGCTGTCGGTGACGAACCATTGGATATCGCCGTGGGTGAAGGTGTACCAGTAGCGGGTTAACGACTTGTGTAATGTTCCGTCGCTCGACAGTTCATGGGCGGGCCCGTGGCTGGCCTGATAAAGCCCATAAGCGCCCATGGCATTGGCGTATAGAACGTCGTCGTTGACGGTTTTCCTGGCGGGCCAGTTGTCTTCGATCTCATGGTCGTCAAGGATCATGTAGGTAGGGGTGCCAGACATCAGTTTGCGGATATGCGGCTGGCTAAATACCGATCGGTATCTGAAAAGGATGTTCTGATAGGTTCGGTCCGGTCCGATGACATTCAGGTCATCCAGATAAACCTGATCGCCGGTCATCAATACCGCGCTGATCGGTGGGGCGGCCTGCGCCACGATGCGGTTGATACCGGCAAAGGTGCGGTCCCCAAGCCCCGGTAGCAACGGGGTGCCGGCGGCGATTCGCAAGTAGCGACAAGAGCCCACGATGTAAGCGCGTGGCGCATCGGTTTTGCTGGCCGGCGTGCGTAGGCAGTAGGTGTTCCTGGGCCATTGCAGCGGCAGTTCCTGGACGGTTTCCACGGTATGGGTCGGGCTCAGGGGGCTGAACCAGCCGGCCTGGTACTCGTAGGCGGTATCGGGTTGAAGGCCTTTCAGCACGATGACATCGGACATGTCGCGGTAGGCCTTCAATTGGACAAAATGCCCTTTCGACCAGCGTGTATCGCCTTGGCGCCGGTGGCGAATACCGGCGAATACCCGGTTGTTGCCGCGATCGCCCCGCAGGAATATCCGGGCGTGGTCCGTTGTCGTGTGGCCGACAATGGGGCCAACGGTAGGTTTGAACATATTCGAATCCATTCGAAGTTTCAGTAGTGAGGGCAAGCATCAAGTTGCCATGAGGCTCTGATGCTAAAGCTCGATGCGGGATAAATATTGATCGAGGAGAGGGCGCAAGTTGTGGGTAATGACTAACAGGGGGCGTAGTCATTTCAAACTTGCGGGGTAGGAAAGTTGCCGCGCCGCCTGACCTTCCGTCATCGCGAGCAAGCTCGCTCCCACAAAGGACTTGTGCTGCTCCTGTGGGAGCGAGCTTGCTCGCGATGAGGCCGGCACATCCAGCATCCAGGCTGGAATTCCAGGCAAAAAAAGCCCCGCCAAACGGGCGGGGTTGAGGTACGAGCGTGGCGCTCGGAAAACAGTGCTCCGAATGGCCCTCCGCAAGGGAGGGCCGCCCGGTGTTACAGCAGGATGGTGCGGATGTCGCCCAACAGGTCGCTCAGACGCTTGGTGAAGCGTGCAGCGGCGGCGCCGTTGATCACACGGTGATCGTAGGACAGCGACAGTGGCAGCATCAGCTTCGGCTGGAAGGCTTTACCGTCCCAGACAGGCTGGATGGTGGCCTTGGAAACACCCAGGATCGCCACTTCCGGCGCGTTGACGATCGGCGTGAAGCCGGTGCCGCCAATGTGGCCGAGACTGGAAATGGTGAAGCAGGCGCCTTGCATGTCGTCGGCGGTGAGCTTCTTGTTCCGGGCTTTTTCGGCCAGGGCAGCGGCTTCGGCAGCCAGTTGCAGCAGGCTCTTCTGGTCGACGTTGCGGATGACCGGTACCAGCAGGCCTTCCGGGGTGTCGACGGCAAAGCCGATGTGCACGTATTTCTTGCGGATCACAGCCTTGCCGCTTGGGGCCAGGGAGGCGTTGAAGTCCGGCAGTTCCTTGAGCAGGTGCGCACAGGCCTTGAGCAGCAGAGGCAGTACGGTCAGCTTCACGCCGGCCTTTTCCGCCACGGCTTTCTGCGCGACGCGGAAGGCTTCCAGCTCGGTGATATCAGCCTGGTCGAACTGAGTCACGTGCGGGATGTTCAGCCAGCTGCGGTGCAGGCTCGACGCGCCGATCTGCATCAGGCGAGTCATGGCCACTTCTTCGGTTTCGCCGAAGCGGCTGAAGTCCACCGCCGGAATCGGCGGGATACCCGCGCCGCCGGTGGCGCCTTCGGCCGGTGCGTTCTTGGCCTTCTGCATCATGGCCTTGACGTAGGCTTGCACGTCTTCTTTCAGCACACGACCGTGAGGGCCGCTTGGGCCGACGGCGGACAGCTCGACACCGAATTCACGAGCCAGCTGACGCACCGCAGGGCCGGCGTGCACCTTGGCACCGCTTGGCGCAGGCGCGGCGGCAACCGGAGCAGCCTCGGCCTTGGCGGCTGGCGCGGCAGCCGGAGCCGGAGCCGGAGCGGCTTCAGCTTTGGCGGCAGGCGCAGCGGCTTGGGCTGGCGCGGCAGGTGCGGCGGCACCGGCTACTTTCAGCTTGAGGATGAAATCGCCTGTGCCCACTTCATCTTCCAGCTTGACCGCGATGCTTTCCACCACGCCGGCAGCCGGCGATGGGATTTCCATGCTGGCCTTGTCGGATTCCAGGGTGATCAGCGACTGGTCGGCTTCGACGGTGTCGCCCACCTTGACCAGCACTTCGATGATCTTGGCCTTGCCCGACGAGCCGATGTCCGGGACATGAATGTCCTGGACCGTGGCAGCGGCAGGCGCTGCAGCCGGAGCTGGAGCTGCCGCAGCAGCCGGTGCAGCGGCAGGTTTTTCAGCCGCCGCCGGTGCAGCAGTCGGAGCAGCCGCTTCAGGTGCCGCAGCGGCGCCTTCGACTTCCAGCTCCAGCAGTTCGTCGCCTTCTTTCAGGCGGTCGCCCAGCTTCACTTTCAGGCTCTTGATGACACCGGCCTTCGGCGCAGGCACTTCCATGCTGGCCTTGTCCGATTCAAGCGTCAGGATGCTCTGGTCGGCTTCGATACGGTCGCCGACCTTCACAAACAGTTCAATTACTTCACCTTCACCGCTGCCGATGTCAGGTACGCGAATGAGTTCGCTCACGAAAATTCTCCTCAGCAGTCCAGTGGGTTGCGTTTTTCTGGATCGATGCCGAACTTGACGATGGCCTCGGCCACCACCTTGGGTTCGATATCGCCACGGTCAGCCAGGGCTTCCAGGGCTGCCAACACAACGAACTTACGGTCGACTTCGAAGAAGTGACGCAGTTTCTTGCGGCTGTCGCTACGGCCGAAACCGTCGGTGCCCAGCACTTTGAATTCCTTGGAAGGAACCCACTGGCGGATCTGCTCGGCGAACAGCTTCATGTAGTCGGTAGAGGCGATGACCGGACCTTTGCGGCCGTTCAGGCATTCTTCGACGTAGCTCAGCTTTGGCTTCTGGCCAGGGTGCAGGCGGTTGCTGCGTTCTACGGCCAGGCCGTCGCGACGCAGTTCGTTGAAGCTGGTGACACTCCAGACGTCGGCACCGACGTTGAATTCTTCACGCAGGATCTTCGCTGCCTCACGCACTTCGCGCAGGATGGTGCCGGAGCCCATCAACTGGACGTGGTGCGCCGCTTCGCGGGTGTCTTCTTCGAGCAGGTACATGCCCTTGATGATGCCTTCCGGGGCGCCGGCCGGCATGGCTGGCTGCTGGTAGGACTCGTTCATCACGGTGATGTAGTAGAAGACGTCCTGTTGCTCTTCGGTCATCTTCTTCATGCCGTCCTGGATGATCACCGCCAGCTCGTAGCCGTAGGTTGGATCAAAGGTGCGGCAGTTCGGGATGGTGGCAGCCAGGATGTGGCTGTGACCGTCTTCGTGTTGCAGGCCTTCGCCGTTCAGTGTGGTCCGGCCAGCGGTGCCGCCGATCAGGAAGCCACGGGTGCGGCTGTCGCCAGCGGCCCAGGCCAGGTCACCGATACGCTGGAAGCCGAACATCGAGTAGAAGATGTAGAACGGCAGCATCGGCTGGTTGTGGCTGGAGTACGAAGTGCCGGCAGCGATGAAGGAGCTCATGGCACCTGCTTCGTTGATGCCTTCTTCGAGGATCTGGCCCTTCTTGTCTTCCTTGTAGAACATCACCTGGTCTTTATCGACTGGCTCGTAGAGCTGGCCGACGGAGGAGTAGATGCCCAACTGACGGAACATGCCTTCCATACCGAAGGTACGGGCTTCGTCCGGAATGATCGGGACGATGCGCGGGCCGATTTCCTTGTCCTTGACCAGTTGCGCGAGGATCCGCACGAAGGCCATGGTGGTGGAGATTTCACGGTCGCCCGAGCCGTCGAGGATAGCCTTGAGGGTATCCAGCGATGGGGTCGGCACGCTGAAGCTTTGCGCGCGGCGCTGCGGCACGAAACCGCCCAGTGCAGTGCGGCGCTCGCTCAGGTAGCGGGCTTCGGCGCTGTTTGGCTCTGGCTTGAAGAACGGCAGGTTCTCCAGCTCGTCGTCTTTGACCGGAATGTCGAAGCGATCACGGAACAACTTCAAGCTGTCGACATCGACTTTCTTGGTGTTGTGCGCAGTGTTCTTCGCTTCGCCGGCACCGGTGCCATAACCCTTGATGGTCTTGGCCAGGATGACGGTAGGTTGTTCTTTGTGGTTGACCGCTTCGTGGTACGCCGCGTAGACCTTGTACGGGTCGTGGCCGCCACGGTTGAGTTTCCAGATCTCGTCGTCGGACAGGTCTGCAACCATTGCCTTGAGTTCAGGCGTGTTGAAGAAGTGTTCACGCACGAACGCGCCGTCTTTGGCTTTGTAGTTCTGGTACTCGCCGTCGATGACTTCGTCCATGCGACGTTGCAGGATACCGTCGACGTCCTTGGCCAGCAGTGGGTCCCAGAAACGGCCCCAGATGACTTTGGTCACGTTCCACTGGGCACCGCGGAATACGCCTTCGAGCTCCTGGATGATCTTGCCGTTGCCGCGAACCGGGCCGTCGAGGCGCTGCAGGTTGCAGTTGATGACGAAGATCAGGTTGTCGAGCTTCTCGCGGCCGGCCAGGGAGATCGCACCGAGGGATTCCGGCTCGTCGCACTCGCCATCGCCCAGGAAGCACCAGACTTTCTGCTTGCCTTCCGGGATGAAGCCACGGGCTTCCAGGTACTTCATGAAACGTGCCTGGTAGATCGCCTGGATCGGGCCCAGGCCCATGGATACAGTCGGGAACTGCCAGAAGTCGGGCATCAGCCAAGGGTGCGGGTAGGACGACAGGCCCTGACCGTCCACTTCCTGGCGGAAGTTGTTCATCTGCTCTTCGGTGATGCGGCCTTCCATGAACGCACGGGCGTAGACGCCTGGGGAGGTGTGGCCCTGGAAGTAGATCAGGTCACCGCCATGTTCGTCGGTCGGGGCCTGGAAGAAGTAGTTGAAGCCGATGTCGTACAGGGTTGCGCTGGAGGCGAAGCTGGAGATGTGACCGCCCAGGTCAGAATCTTTCAGGTTCGTACGCATCACCATGGCCATCGCGTTCCAGCGTACCAACGAGCGAATGCGGCGTTCCATGAACAGGTCGCCAGGCATGCGTGCTTCGTGGGTGACGGGGATTGTGTTGCGGTACGGCGTGGTGATGGCGTAAGGCAGTTGCGAACCGCTGCGGGTTGCGAGTTCGCCCATACGGGTCATCAGATAATGAGCACGGTCTTCGCCTTCTTTGTCGAGAACCGATTCCAGGGCGTCCAGCCATTCCTGGGTTTCGACGGGATCGAGGTCTTGCATGGCTTGCTCCAGGGCGGAAAGGCTACCAGAATCGGTTGCCTGAGTTTGCGACTGGCCTTGTGGGCAGACGATATAAATTCTTGGATTGCCGAAGGTTGTTTCGGCGGCGTGTAGTTTTACTACAAATCGTCGGCCGTTTCAGCCTTTCGAATGTATAGACGAGTAGTAAAACTACACATGAGCGGCTTATGGCCCCTCGTTTCGTTGTGAGAATAATCGTTACTGTTGGTCTTTAGCCAACTCGAACAGGTAAAAACTTGATGCCGGCTGCCAATAAAATCAGATTTTCAGCTATTTATCATCTTTGTTCGACAGTCGATCAGGTAGTGTCTTTTGAAAAAACACTACATCCAGCCTCCCCCGCGCCGATCAAGGATAGACCATGAGCCTGCCCTCGCTTGCCCCAATACCGCAAACGGTACCGGCCATTCTCCAGTCATTGGTCAGTCGTGCCGAGCAGTCGTTCCGTGCGGTGGTCGCCTTGTTCGACGACGACCACGGGCTGTCGGCCTGGCCCCCGCAGCGTTGGGAGGCGTTCAATCGTATTGCCGCCGCCAGCGACTTTTTCATCGAGCAGAGTGTCCGCGACCCGGTGATGCTGCTGGAGCTGGTGCGCAGCGGCGAGCTGGACCGCAGTCTGGCGCCCGGTGAAATGTGCGCGCAGATCGGTGCCGCCGTGCAGGCCGCCGAGACTGAAGAAGAGCTGGGCCGCGTCCTGCGCCGCCAGCGCACCCGCCAGCAGGTACGGATCATCTGGCGCGACCTGACCCGCCAGGCCGACCTGGTCCAGACCTGCCGCGACCTCTCGGACATGGCCGACACCTGCATCGACCAGGCCTATCAATGGTTGTACCAGCGCCTCAGCCAGCAATTCGGCGTACCCACCGGACGACGCAGCGGCGAGCCGCAGCAGATGGTCATCCTGGGCATGGGCAAGCTGGGTGCCGTGGAGCTGAACCTGTCGTCGGACATCGACCTGATCTTCGCCTACCCCGAGGGTGGCGAAACCGTGGGCGTCAAGCGACCGCTGGATAACCAGGAATTTTTCATCCGTGTCGGCCAGCGCTTGATCAAGGCCCTGGATCCGATGACCGTCGACGGTTTTGTCTTCCGCGTTGACATGCGCCTGCGCCCCTACGGCTCGGCCGGGGCGCTGGTGCTGAGCTTCAATGCCCTGGAGCAGTATTACCAGGACCAGGGCCGCGACTGGGAACGCTACGCCATGATCAAGGCGCGCGTGGTGGCGGGCGACCAGGTGGCGGGCGCGCAATTGCTCGACATGCTGCGCCCGTTCGTCTATCGCCGTTACCTGGATTTTTCCGCCATCGAAGCGCTGCGCACCATGAAGCAGTTGATCCAGCAGGAGGTGCGGCGCAAGGGCATGGCCGACAACATCAAGCTGGGCTCGGGCGGCATTCGTGAGGTGGAGTTCATTGCCCAGGCGTTCCAACTGATCCACGGCGGTCGCGACCTGAGCTTGCAGCAGCGTCCGCTGCTCAAGGTGTTGGGGACCCTGGAAGGCCAGGGCTATCTGCCGGCCAAGGTGATCGACGAGCTGCGCCAAGGCTACGAATTCCTGCGTTATACCGAACATGCGATCCAGGCCATCGCCGACCGCCAGACCCAGATGTTGCCGGACAACCCGCAGGACCAGGCGCGCATTGCGTTCATGCTGGGTTTTGCCGACTGGTCGGCCTTTCACGAGCAATTGATGTACTGGCGCGGGCGTGTGGCCTGGCATTTCGGCCAGGTCATCGCCGACCCGGACGAAGAGGCGGGTGGCGAAAGCGAAGTGGTGGTGGGCGGCGAATGGTTGCCGTTGTGGGAAGACAGCCAGGATGAAGAGGCGGCGTGTCGTCAGTTGGAGGAGGGCGGCTTCGTCGACGCACCCAAAGCCCTCAAGGCCTTGGCCGCCCTGCGCGGCAGCCCGCAACTGCGCGCCATGCAGCGCCTGGGGCGCGAGCGTCTGGATGCCTTTATTCCACGCCTGCTGGCCCAGGCCGTGGAACATGCCGATCCGGACCTGGTGCTGGAGCGGGTGCTGCCCTTGGTCGAGGCCGTGGCCCGCCGTTCGGCCTACCTGGTGCTGTTGACGGAAAACCCCGGCGCCCTGCGTCGTTTGCTGACGTTGTGCGCAGCGAGCCCGTGGATTGCTGAACAAATCACCCGTTTCCCCTTGCTGCTCGATGAATTGCTCAATGAGGGCCGGCTGTTCAAGCCGCCCTTGGCGCCGGAGTTGGCGGCGGAGTTGCGTGAGCGCCTGACGCGCATCCCCGAGGATGACCTTGAGCAACAAATGGAGGCGCTGCGGCATTTCAAGCTGGCGCACCGCCTGCGGGTGGCCGCCTCGGAAATCTCCGGCAGCCTGCCGCTGATGAAAGTCAGCGATTACCTGACCTGGCTGGCCGAGGCGATTCTCGAACAAGTGCTGGCCCTGGCCTGGCGCCAGACGGCCGCCAAGCACGGCGTGCCATTGCGCACCGATGGCAGTCTGTGCGATCCGGGCTTCATTATTGTCGGTTATGGGAAAGTCGGCGGCCTGGAATTGGGGCATGGTTCCGACCTGGACCTGGTGTTCATCCACGATGGCGACCCGCACGCGGAAACCGACGGCCCGAAACCCATCGACGGTGCACAGTTCTTCACCCGGCTGGGCCAGCGGATCATTCACCTGCTGACTGCCCAGACCAACTCCGGGCAGCTGTATGAAGTGGATATGCGCCTGCGGCCATCCGGGGCGTCGGGGTTGCTGGTCAGTTCACTCGGGGCTTTTGCCCGTTACCAGGAGAACGAAGCCTGGACCTGGGAGCATCAGGCGTTGGTACGGGCGCGGGTGCTGGTGGGCAGCCAGGACGTGGGCCAGGCGTTCGAGAAGGTCCGCGTCCAGGTGTTGGGACGCAAGCGTGACTTGCCGACGCTGCGCCAGGAGGTCAGCGAGATGCGCGCCAAGATGCGCGACAACCTTGGCAGCAAGGCCACTGCCGCCGGGACCGCGCCGAATGCCTTCGAGGCCACGGCGCCCTTCGACCTCAAGCAGGATGCCGGAGGTATCGTCGATATTGAATTTATGGTGCAATACGCGGCCCTGGCGTGGTCCGAGGAACATCCGTCGCTGGTGCGCTACACCGATAACATCCGCATTCTGGACGGGTTGCAGGAGGTCGGGCTGATGCCGGCCGAAGATGCCACGCTGTTGCGCGAAGCCTACAAAGCCTACCGCTCCGCCGCTCACCGCCAGGCCTTGCAGAAAGATGCCGGGGTGATCGCAGGCGACCAGTTCGTGGATGAACGCCAGCAGGTACTGCGGATCTGGCGGGAGCTGGGCCTGAGCTGAAGATTTAAATGTGGGAGCGAGCTTGCTCGCGATGACGGAGTGTCAGGCGACATTGATGTTGGATGTGCCGGCCTCATCGCGAGCAAGCTCGCTCCCACAGTGGATTTGCGGTGTTGCACCGTGCTGAAGACATATGCAGACCCCTTGTGGGAGCGTGCTTGCTCGCGATAGCGGAGTGTCAGGCGACATTGATGTTGGATGTGCCGACCTCTTCGCGAGCAAGCTCGCTCCCACAGTGGATTTGTGGTGTTGCACCGTGCTGAAGATATATGCAGACCCCTTGTGGGAGCGAGCTTGCTCGCGATAGCGGAGTGTCAGGCGACATTGATGTTGGATGTGCCGGCCTCATCGCGAGCAAGCTCGCTCCCACAGTGGATTGGCGGTGCTGCACGGTAGTTGAAACCTATGCAGGACCCTTGTGGGAGCGAGCTTGCTCGCGATGGCGGAGTGTCAGGCAACATTGATGTTGGATGTGCCGACCTCTTCGCGAGCAAGCTCGCTCCCACAGTGAATTTGTGGTGTTGCACGGTACTTGAAACCTATGCAGAACCCCTGTGGGAGCGAGCTTGCTCGCGATGGCGGAGTGTCAGGCAACATTGATGTTGGATGTGCCGACCTCTTCGCGAGCAAGCCCGCTCCCACAGGAGATGGGTGGTGTGTTGTAGATTAGGGCAACAGGCAACGACCTAAGCCACAGTGATTCTCGAGGCGGGGAGGCGTAGGCCTCCCCGTATCGTTTTTGGAAAGCACATGAATATTCTGATCGTTGGGCCCAGCTGGGTCGGTGACATGGTGATGGCGCAGACACTGTTCCAGTGTCTGAAGCAGCGTCATCCGCAGTGCGAAATCGACGTCCTGGCCCCAGAGTGGAGCCGGCCGATCCTTGAGCGCATGCCAGAGGTACGCAAGGCCTTGAGCTTCCCGCTCGGCCACGGCGTGCTGGAGTTGGCGACCCGTCGGCGCATTGGCAAATCCCTGGCCGGTCAGTACGACCAGGCGATCCTGTTGCCCAATTCGTTGAAATCGGCACTGGTGCCGTTCTTCGCCGGCATCCCCAAGCGCACCGGCTGGCGTGGCGAGTTTCGCTACGGCCTGCTCAACGACGTGCGCACGCTGGACAAAGAGCGTTATCCGCTGATGATCGAGCGCTTCATGGCCCTGGCCTACGAGCCTGGGACCGAGTTGCCCAAGCCGTATCCACGACCGAGCCTGCAGATCGACCCGGTCACCCGCGAAGCGGCGCTGGCCAAGTTCGGCCTGAGCCTGGACCGTCCGGTATTGGCCCTGTGTCCGGGGGCCGAGTTCGGTGAGTCCAAGCGCTGGCCGGCCGAGCATTACGCCCAGGTTGCCGAGGCGAAGATTCGCGAAGGCTGGCAGGTCTGGCTGTTCGGCTCGAAAAAAGATCATCCGGTGGGTGAAGACATCCGCTCGCGGTTGATCCCGGGGCTTCGGGAAGAGTCGGTGAACCTCAGTGGCGACACCTCTCTGGCCGAGGCCATCGACCTGCTGTCCTGCGCCGATTCGGTGGTCTCCAACGACTCCGGCCTGATGCACGTGGCTGCGGCCCTGAACCGCCCATTGGTGGCGGTCTACGGTTCCACCTCGCCGGGCTTTACGCCACCGCTGGCCGACAAGGTCGAAGTCGTGCGCCTGGGTATCGAATGCAGTCCGTGCTTCGACCGCACCTGTCGCTTCGGTCATTACAATTGCCTGCGCCAGCTCATGCCGTCGTCGGTGAACGAGGCCCTGGAGCGTCTGCAGGGCACACCCGTGGAGGTTCGGTAACTTGCGGGTATTGCTGATCAAGACCTCTTCGCTGGGGGATGTGGTCCACACCCTGCCGGCGCTGACCGACGCGGCGCGGGCGATTCCTGGCGTCAAGTTCGATTGGGTGGTGGAAGAAGGCTTCGCCGAAATCCCCACCTGGCACCCGGCCGTGGGCAAAGTCATTCCGGTAGCGATCCGTCGCTGGCGCAAGAACCTCTGGCAAACCATCAAGAGTGGCGAATGGCGACGCTTCAAGCAGAGCGTGCGCGCCGAAAAGTACGACCTGGTCATCGACGCCCAAGGCCTGCTGAAAAGCGCCTGGCTGACCCGCTACGTCAAGGCCCCGGTGGCCGGCCTGGATAAAAATTCGGCGCGAGAGCCCCTGGCGGCGCGCTTTTATTCCCGGCGCCTGGCGGTGGCTCGCGGTCAGCATGCGGTCGAGCGCGTACGACAGCTATTTGCCCTGGCGCTGGGTTATGACTTGCCGCAGACCCAGGGCAGCTATGGTCTCGACATCGACCGATTGGTGGAATTGCCACGCCCCTATCCCTATGTGGTGTTCCTGCACGGCACGACCTGGGAGTCCAAGCACTGGCCCGAACTCTACTGGCGCCAGCTCACCGAGCGCATGGGGCAGTTCGGCGTAGTGGTCAAATTGCCGTGGGGCAACCCGGCCGAGAAGGCCCGGGCCGAACGCATCGCCAGCGGGCTGCGCAACGCCTTGGTGCTGCCGAAGCTGAACCTCGGCGGGATGGGCAAGGTGCTTGCCGGTGCCCAGGCCTGTGTGGCCGTGGACACCGGTCTCGGTCATCTGGCCGCGGCCCTGGACGTACCGACCATTTCGCTGCTCGGCCCGACCAATCCGGTGCTGACCGGCGCCTACGGCAAGGGCCAGATTCACCTCGCCAGTGATTTCCCTTGCGCGCCGTGCATGCAGAAACACTGCACTTACCCGCCGACCGCCGAAGATGCCCGGCGGTTTGATCTGAAACGCGAGCAGCCCCTGTGCTTCACGCGTCTGAACCCCGAGCGTGTTGCCAGCCACCTGAGCACGTTATTGGCTGAGGAGCCGCGCTGATGCAATTGGCTTTTGTCCTTTATAAGTACTTCCCCTTCGGTGGCCTGCAGCGTGACTTCATGCGCATCGCCCTGGAGTGCCAGCGACGCGGTCACCAGATCCGCGTCTACACGCTGATCTGGGAGGGTGACGTGCCGCCCGGCTTCGAAGTGCTGGTAGCGCCGGTCAAGGCGCTGTTCAACCATCGCCGCAACGAGAAGCTCAGTGCCTGGATGGAGGCCGACCTGGCCAAGCGCCCGGTGGACCGTTTGATCGGCTTCAACAAAATGCCCGGCCTGGACGTGTACTACGCCGCCGACGGCTGCTTCGAAGACAAGGCGCAGAACCTGCGCAATTCGCTGTACCGGCGCTGGGGCCGCTACCGGCATTTCGCCGAGTACGAGCGGGCCGTGTTCGCCAAGGACGCCAAGACCGACGTGCTGATGATTTCCGAAGTCCAGCAGCCACTGTTCATCAAGCACTACGACACGCCGCTTGAGCGCTTTCACCTGCTGCCGCCGGGCATCGCCCAGGACCGCCGTCGGCCCGCCGACGCCGACGAGATCCGCGCGGCGTTCCGGGCCGAATTCGAACTGGCCGATGACGACCTGCTGCTGGTGCAGATCGGTTCCGGGTTCAAGACCAAGGGCGTGGATCGCAGCCTCAAGGCCCTGGCCGCGCTGCCCGCCGAATTGAAAAAACGCACCCGGCTGTTTGTAATCGGCCAGGACGACCCCAAGGTATTCCAACTGCAGAGCGCCGCACTGGGGCTCGGTGACAATGTGCGGTTCCTCAAGGGGCGCAGTGACATCCCGCGTTTCCTGCTGGGTGCCGACCTGTTGATCCATCCGGCGTACAACGAGAACACCGGCACCGTTCTGCTCGAGGCGCTGGTGGCCGGGTTGCCGGTGCTGGTCAGCGCGGTGTGTGGGTACGCCCATTACATCGCCGAGGCCGACAGTGGCCTGGTGTTGGACGAGCCGTTCGAGCAAGCACAGCTCACCGAGTACCTGGGTCGCATGTTGAACGATGCCGATGCCCGGGCGGCCTGGAGCCACAACGGTCTGGCCTTCGCCGAGACGGCCGACCTCTACAGCATGCCGCAGCACGCGGCCGATGTGATTTTGGCGGAGCACGCACAATGAAGTTGATGCTGGCCGAACCGTTCAAGAGCCTTTGGGCCGGGCGCGATGCGTTCGCCGAAGTCGAGGCGCTCAAGGGCGAGGTCTATCGCGAACTTGAAGCCCGGCGCACCTTGCGCACGGAGGTGGACGGTCGTGGTTTTTTCGTGAAGATCCACCGCGGCATCGGTTGGGGCGAGATCTTCAAGAACCTGTTCACCGCCAAGTTGCCGGTACTCGGCGCAGGGCAGGAATGGAAAGCGATCCAGCGTTTGCAGGAAGTCGGCGTGCCGACCATGACCGCTGTCGCGTACGGCGAGAAGGGTAGCAACCCGGCAGACCAGCACTCGTTCATCGTCACCCAAGAGCTGGCGCCGACCGTCAGCCTCGAAGACTTCAGCATCGACTGGGTCAAGCAGCCGTCGCAACCGGCACTCAAGCGTGCCCTGATCGCCGAAGTGGCGCGCATGACCGGCATGATGCACCGCGCCGGGGTCAACCATCGCGACTGCTACATCTGCCACTTCCTGCTGCACACCGACAAGCCGGTGACGCCTGCCGACTTCAAACTTTCGGTGATCGACCTGCACCGTGCCCAGACCCGCCCAGCCATCACCACTCGCTGGCGCAACAAGGACCTGGCGGCGCTGTATTTCTCGGCGCTGGACATCGGCCTGACCCGGCGCGACAAACTGCGTTTCCTCAAGGGCTATTTCCAGCAGCCACTGCGCCGGATCCTCGTCGAAGAAGCGTCGTTGCTGGCCTGGCTCGAAGGCAAGGCCAACAAGCTGTATGCCCGCAAGCAGCGATACGGGGACGCGCTCTGATGTCAGGCTGGAAACTGGAACCGGCCTACGCCGATCTGGCGCAGGATTTCGGCAGCCTCGAGGCAGTGTTCGCGTTGCAAGGGGAGCGTTTGACCCGTGATCCGTTGTCAGAGGTGATCCGGGTGCAGCGCAACGGCGTGAATTACTACGTCAAGCGCTACGTCGGAGCCGGCAAAGGCTTGCGGCGTTACCTGGGCAAGCCGCGGGTCAAGTCCGAATGGCAGAACCTCAAGCGCTTCGCCAAATGGGGCATTCCCACCGCCGAAGTCGTGGGCTGGGGCTTGGAACGAAGCGGTGCGACCTATGCCCGTGGCGCGATGATCACCCGCGAACTGCCGCAAACCGAAGACCTCTCGGCTCTGGCCGAGCGTCGCGATCCGAGGCTGGCCGACCGCGCCTGGGTCGAAGGCGTGAGCCGGCAACTGGCCGGTTACACACGGACCATGCACGAGCAGCGCTTCACCCATAATGATCTGAAATGGCGCAACCTGCTGGTCGATGACCAGGCGAAACTGTTCCTGATCGACTGCCCGAACGGCGACTTCTGGCGCGGTTTCTGGCTCAAGTACCGTATCACCAAGGATTTGGCATGCCTGGACAAAGTGGCCAAGTATCACTTGTCGGCCACGCAGCGCTTGCGGTTTTACCTGCAATACCGCCAGCGCGACCGGCTCGATGCGTGCGACAAGAAACGCATCCGTCACGTGGTGAGATTTTTCGAGGGGCGTGAATGACTGATTTTCTGGCCGCTGAAGACCGGGCGTTGTTGCAACGTCATGGCCTGGACAGCTTCGAGGCCTTGTGGGTACGGCAACTGGATGCGGTGGACGAACCCAATACCGCGGGTGACGGCTGGAGCAGTGTGTTCCGGCTGGACCTGGAGGGGCAGGGTTATTACCTCAAGCGCCAGAGCAATTACCTGACCCGGACCTTGTCCCACCCGTTTGGCGAGCCAAGTTTCTCCCGGGAGTTTCGCAACATCAGCCGTTATCGCCAGCTGGGCATTCCGGCCCTGCAAGCGGTGTTCTATGGTCAGCGCAAGGTGAACGGTGAGGTGCGGGCGATCCTGCTGACTCGTGCCCTGGACGGCTGGGATGACCTGGATTCACTGGTGCAGCGCTGGTCGAGCCTGACGGCGGCGCAGCGCACCACCATCCTCAATGCCTGTGGTTTGCTGGCGCGGCGCCTGCACGGCATGCATCAGGTGCACGGTTGCTTCTATCCAAAACACATCTTCCTGCAAGCCAGCGCCGACGGCTATCAGGCGCAATTGATCGACCTGGAAAAGACCCGGCCGCTATTGTTCGGCCTGCGTGATCGGGTCAAGGACCTGGAGCCTTTGCTGCGTCGCGCCTCTGTCTGGAGTGAGGCCGATGTGCGCCAGTTACTGTCCAGTTATCTGGACCAGCCGCTCGACAGTGGACTGGTCGACCGCTGGATGATCCGTCTGGACGCTCGGCGCAGCCACAAGGAAGCCCGTTGATGCATCTGTCCGAATTGAAAAATGCCGGCCGCAGCCCCAGCCTGCCCCTGAGCCTGGAACTGGCCGATGCCGCCGGCCCGGCTACGTTGCAACTGCTTTCGCTGTTGCGGGTGTTGCCGGGGCAACGTTACGTCGGCGCGGGCGTCTGGCGTGGCCGGCCGGTATTGGCCAAATTATTGGTGGGCAGCAAGGCCGCCCGGCATTTCCAGCGGGAACTGCAAGGCGTGCGCCTGCTGGCGGAGCAGGGGTTGACCACGCCGTTGTTGCTGGCCGATGGCCTGAAAGAGGGGGAAGGTGGTTGGCTGTTGTTCGAATTGCTCGAAGGCGCCGAGAGCCTGGGGGATGCCTGGAAACAGGTCGAACACCTGCCATTGCTGGCCGACGAACAGGCGGCGGTGCTGGCCGAAGCCCTGGGCGCTATCGCGCAATTGCACGGCAAAGGCCTGTGGCAGGAAGACCTGCACCTGGACAATCTGCTGCGTCACGACGGCAAGCTCTACTTGATCGACGGCGCCGGCATCCGCGCTGAAACTCCAGGCCAACCGTTGTCGCGGCAGAAAGTCCTGGAGAACCTGGGAGTGTTTTTCGCCCAGCTTCCCAAAGCCCTCCAGCCGTTCAATGAAGAGCTGTTGGTGCATTACCTGCTGGGCAACGCCGAACACGCGCTGCCCATGGAAGCGTTGCAAAAACAGATCGACAAGGTGCAAGCCTGGCGCCTGAAGGATTTCCTCGCGAAAGTCGGGCGCGAGTGCAGCCTGTTCAGCGTGCAACGCGGGGCGTTTGGCCTGCGGGCGATCCGCCGCGATGAAGAAGCGGCCATGACACCGGTGCTGGAGCAGGCCGATGCATTGCTCGACCAGGGCCACCTGTACAAGACCGGCGGCGCGGCCAGTGTCGGCAAAGTCGAGGTGAATGGTCGTACCTTGGTGATCAAGCGCTACAACATCAAGAACTTCGCCCATTGGCTCAAGCGCTTCTGGCGTCCGAGTCGCGCCTGGCATTCCTGGCGCGAAGGCCATCGCCTGGCCTTTCTCGGCATCGCCACGCCCAAGCCCCTGGCGCTGCTGGAAAAGCGTTTCCTGTGGCTGCGCCGCGGCGCTTACCTGGTCACCGAACACCTGGCGGGGCCGGACATCATCGAGCGCTTCGGCCCTTACGTGGAGAGCGGTGAAGCCCCCGAGACGGAATTGCTGGCGCTGGATCGTTTGTTCGCCGACCTCATCCGCGAGCGCATCAGCCATGGCGACTTCAAGGGCCACAACCTGTTCTGGCAGCACGACCGCTGGGCGCTGATCGACCTCGACTCCATGTGCCAACACCGCACCCACGCCAGCTTCGCCCCGGCCTACGCCCGGGATCGCGCGCGGTTCATGCGCAATTGGCCGCAGGACAGTGCGTTGTATCGGGTGATTGATCTGCGGGTGCCCAAGGGCGTCGATAGCGCGCCATCTGTCTTGTAACCGGTCACCGTGGCGAGGGAGCAAGCTCCCTCGCCACGGACCGTGTACACCCTTTAGACCGGACGTGAAACGCACCGCTGCTATCGCGAGCAAGCTCGCTCCCACAGGTTTTTGTATCGTCTGCAAACATTGTGAGCATCCGCAAAACCATGTGGGAGCGAGCTTGCTCGCGATAGCAGCGGTTCAGCCACAGGGATGCTGACCGCACTGCGGGGAGGAAGGTTTGGGGGGTATTTGCGCTCCAGAAAGCGAAAAGCCCCGATGAAACTCACCGAGGCTTAGACGCCGACCGGGATCTCCCAGTCCATTTGCGCGAAGCCTATGTTGGTGGCCATGGACTGTCAATGAACGCCCGAGCGGCAAAACCCACAAGCCCGCCACTCACCGCTAGAGGCTTAAGGCCGCTTTTAAGCTATAATCCCGCCCTTTAGCTGCCCCGTGCCCTGGGCGCGTGGCACATCAATTTTTCGAGGCGCTTGTCGCCCGTATGCAGACATAAGAGGCTAGACCCTGTGGCATTGACGATTCTTGGCCTGTCCGGCGCCCTTAGCCATGATCCTTCCGCTGCGCTGTACATTGACGGCAAGCTGATCGCGGCGGCCGAGGAAGAGCGCTTCGTACGCGATAAACATGCAAAGAACCGCATGCCCTACGAGTCGGCGAAGTTCTGCCTGGAGCAGGCCGGCATCAAGCCTTCCGACGTCGATGTAGTGGCGATCCCCTTCGCCCCGATCAGCCTGTTCGGCGAGGCGCGCTGGCACTACGCCAAGCGCTACTGGTACGCCCCGGACCGGGCCCTCGACGCGATCCTGATGGGCAACCGTCGCTACAAACGCTATCGCCGCAAGATCGTCTGGTGCCTGGAACAACTGGGCTTCGATCCGAAAAAGATCAAGATCGAGCCGGTCGAGCATCACCTGGCCCACGCCTCAAGCGCTTACCACTGCTCGGGCTTCCAGGAGAAAACCGCAATCCTGGGCATCGACGGCAAGGGCGAATACGCCACTACCTTCTTTGGCTACGGCGAAAACGGCAAGATCCACAAGATCAAGGAATTCTTCGACCCGGACTCCCTGGGCGGCCTGTACGGCGCGATCACCGAGTTCCTGGGCTTTGAAATGCTCGACGGTGAGTTCAAGGTCATGGGCATGGCGCCCTACGGCGATGCCACCAAGTACGATTTCTCGCGCCTGGCTTCTTTTGAAAACGGCGAGCTGGTGATCAACACCGACTACGCCAACGTGATCGGCCTGCGTCGCTATAAAGAGAAGGGCAAGGGCTTCTACTTCTCGCCGAAGCTGATCGAATGGCTCGGCCCGAAACGTGAAGGCGACATCGCCGACGAGCCGTACATTCACTACGCGGCGAGCATGCAAGCGCTGTTCGAGAAGCTCGCGCTGCAAATGATCGACCACTACCTGGGCGACGTGCTCAAGGAAACCGGCAAGCTGGCCTTCGCTGGTGGCTGCGCGTTGAACGTCAAGCTGAACCAGAAAATCATCGCCCGTGACGACGTCAAGGAGCTGTTCGTGCAACCGGCTTCCGGCGACGCCGGTACTGCCGTGGGTGCGGCGGCTTATGTGTCCCACGCTCGTGGCGTGCCAGTAGAGAAGATGGAACACGTCTACCTCGGCCCGGCCTACAGCAACGAAGATGTGATCGCCGCGTGCGCCCGTCATCCGAGCAAGCCTGCGTGGCGCAAGATCGACAACACCCCCGAGCGCATCGCCAAGATCATGGTCGACGGCAACCCGGTGGCCTGGTTCCAGGGGCGCATGGAGTTTGGTCCGCGTGCCTTGGGCGGTCGTTCGATCATCGGTTGCCCAAGCGCCAGCGGCGTGGCCGATCGCATCAACGAACAGATCAAGTTCCGCGAGCGCTGGAGGCCTTTCTGCCCGTCGATGCTCGACACCGTAGCGCCGCAGATGATCAAGGTCGACCACCCGGCGCCATTCATGACCTTCACCTTCGAAGTGGCCGAAGAATGGAAAACCCGCGTGCCGGAAGTCGTCCATGAAGACGGCACGTCCCGGGCCCAGGTACTCAAGCGCGAATACAATCCGCGCTACTACGACATGATGAAGGCCCTGGAAGTCCTGACCGGCAATGGCGTGTCGCTGAATACCTCGCTCAACCGTCGTGGCGAACCGATGATCTGCTCGCCGACCGACGCGCTGAACATGTTCTTCGGTTCCGACCTGCAGTACCTGATCATGGAAGATATCCTGGTGGTCAAAGACGGCGTGGACGCTTATGACACGCTCGGCTGAGCGACATGTGCTGCAGTTCTGCCACGGTTATGACGGGCCGTTCCTGGACTGCGCCCGTCAGTACGCCAGCCTGTTCACGGGCACTGGCTATCGCGTGACCACGGTGTTTCTCACCGGGGCGGCGGATGCACAAGTCGCCGCCGCTTGTGCCTCGGACGAGGTGCTGTTCATGGAGTACAGCTCCAGTGCCATTCGTGGCCTGAAGCTGGGCGCCATTGGCGATCTGCGCAAGATTGCCGCCTCACGCAATTTCAGTTTCTGCATTGCCCATCGCTTCAAGCCGATCTACATCGCCCTGCTCGGTACCCGCTTGCCGGTGATCGGCGTGCATCATGCCTTCGGTGACTACCAACGGCGTACCCGCCGGCTGTTCGCCCAGGTTTTTCGTAAACGCCTGAGCCTGCTCGGGGTTTCCGATGCGGTGCGTGACGACATGCGCCGCTGCCTGCCGAAGTGGCCGGCCACGCGGATCCAGACGCTCTACAACCGCATCGACCTCGATGCCACGCAGGCCAGCCTGGTCTCCCGCGAGGAGGCACGACAGACCCTGGGGCTGGATGCGCAGGCCTGGATTGTCGGCAATGTCGGTCGCCTGCACCCGGACAAGGACCAGGCCACGCTGCTGCGCGGCTTTGCTGCGGCGCTGAAGTATTTGCCGGCCAACAGTCAGCTGGCGATTCTTGGCAAGGGCCGCCTGGAGCAGGACCTCCGGGCATTGGCGCTGGAATTGGGCATCGCCGATCGCGTGCTGTTGCTCGGCCAGGTGCCCGAGGCGCGCCGTTATTTCCGCGCGTTCGATGTGTTTGCCCTGAGTTCCGACCATGAGCCGTTCGGCATGGTGCTGCTCGAAGCCATGGCCGCCGGTGTACCGTTGCTGGCCACGGCCTGCGGGGGGGCCAAGGAAGTGGTCGAAGGTGTGGGCATCCTGTTTCCGCTGGGCGACGCCGAGCACATGGCCCAGGGGCTGCAACACCTGGCGGCCATGGACGATCTGCAGCGTCGCCAATGCGCCGAGCTGATGCTCGACCGCTTGCGCGAGCGCTTCTCGGATCGCGCCGTACGCGAGGCATTCTGGCGTTTGCCCCAAGTCACCGAACTGGCGCCGAGGGCCTGAATGTTCAATCGATTCCAAGGCTGGCGTGAGCGCGGCTGGACAGCCGTAGACGCGTCGATTTATGCCCAGGCCTGGCAGCGTTTTGGCGGCAGTGTGGCGACCCATCCCCTGGTGGTCGAGCGCCTGGCGGCCCTGGCCGGGATTCCCGTGCGTTATCTGGCGTTCGAGCAGAACGGTGAACTCAAGGCGGCCATACCCACTTGGGGCCGCGACCTGGCGTTGTCCAAGGACGTGCTCAAGCGCAGCGGCAAGAAGGGCTTGTTCGACCTGGGCAATGCCGAACTGATCCTGCCGGCGGCGCCCGATGCACAAGCGCCGTTGCGTCATCGCGGGCGTTACCTGTCGGCCCTCAACGAGGGGCGCTTCAGTGGCTTGAAGTTGCAGCAGGAGCAACTGGCCATGGCTCGCACGCCGGAAGAACTGTCCAAGAAGTTTCGCTACAACCAGCGCCGTGAGCTGCGCTTGCTGGAAGAGGCGGGCGGGGTGGTACGGCCGGTCGGCGAGTTTTCCAGCGCCGAGCTGGCCTCGATCTACTGCGACCTGTTCCTGCGGCGCTGGGGCTTTGCGGCCACCGGTGCCGAGCGCATGGGCGAGGTGATCGAGTTGCTGCGCGAATGGCTGATCGGTTCGGTGATCTTCCTCAACGATGCGCCGATTGCCATCCAATTGGTGTATCGCGTCGAAGCGCCCGAATGGATCAGCGTCGAGTACATCAACGGTGGTGTCGACCCACAGACTCGCGAATTCAGCCCCGGCAGCGTGTTGAGCTTTCTCAACACCCAAAGCGCCTGGGAACATGCCCGTGCCGCCGGCAAGCCGTTGCGTTTTTCGTTCGGCCGAGCGGACCGGGAATACAAGGACCGTTGGTGCAACCCCGTGCCGGTGTTTACCGTATGAACCCACCGATCAGTCGCAAGCAACAGTTGCTCAAGCGCCACCGTCGCAACAAGCGCGTGGGACTGCTGCTCGCCCTCATCGCGCTGGTCTTGCTGGGGGTGGCGGTGGCCTGGTGGTTGCCCCTGGTGCTGGCGGTGCTGGGTTGGATCGCCCATGAGGCGTGGTTCGCCGATCATCTGTTCTATTCGCCCAGGGATGATTACCAGTACAGCTTCCCGCCGTTCACCCAGCAACCCAAGGTGCACCTCAATGCCGGGCGGCTGCGGCTGGACGAAGGCGTGATTCTGGACGATGGCGCGACGCTGATTCTCGCGTTGCGGGTCAAGAGCACCTGGCTGGGGCGCTTCATCGACCCGGTTGTCGAATTGTTGGGCGGCGAACGGGACCTGCAAACTTTCGAGCGCGGGGTCAACGGCCTGCGCTATCTCAATCTCAGCGAGCAGGGCCCGGCATTGTCCCGAGGCGAGCTGCGCCTGCGCGGGCGCCATTGCCGTTTGCTGGGCGAGCCGACGCTATGGTCCTTCACGCCGCCGCAAGTGCAGCACCAGCGGGTGATGGTCATCGCTCCCCATGCCGACGATGCGGAGCTGGCCGCCTACGGCTTGTACAGCCAGGCTGACGAAGCCTGGATCGTCACGCTGACCGCCGGTGAAATCGAAGCCGAACATTATCGACAGATGGGCTTGGATCGCGTTGAAGCGGCGCGGCTCAAGGGCCGTTTGCGCGCCTGGGACAGCATCGCCGTACCGCGTTGGGCCGGGGTGCCTGAAGCGCATTGTGTGCAGTTGGGTTACTTCTGCCTGCAACTGGCGGCCATGCAAGCGGCGCCGAGCCAGCCCCAAGGTTCTCGCGAGGCTGACCTGAGCGATACCCGGCTGTTCCGTCAGTTGAACCCGTTCCTGCTGCCTGGCGATGCCGACGGCGCGCCGACCTGGAACAACCTGTTGGCGGACCTGCGTGAACTGCTGCTCAAGGCGCGTCCCGAGGTCATTGTGTTGCCGCATCCGACCCTTGATCCGCACCCGGACCATCTCTGCGCCCATCATGCTGTCCTGCAAGCCCTCGAAGGCCTGGAGTGGCAGCCGAGCACGCTGTTGGGCTACGCCAATCATTTGCACGACAACGACCGTTGGCCCATGGGGAATACGGGCACGGGCATTGCGTTGCCGCCGTATTTCGATCCGGCCCTGCCAATGCATCCTGTCAGCCTGCCGCTGGCAGTGCCTGGACAGCGTGACAAGGCCATGGCGCTGGGCATGATGCACGATCTGCAACCGCGCGCGCCGTTCAAGCGTCGCCTGCGCCGTGGCCTCCAGCGCCTGCTGGCCGGGCGCGCCGGCTCGGCGTATGGCGAGAACGAATTTTTTCGCAAGGCTGTACGTCGCCATGAATTGTTCTGGCGGCTGTAAAGGCCCAAGGCGGGGCGTCTTTGCGCTGCGGCGCAAAAAGGCCCCCGGTTATTTATCAAGTCGTTCGGTGCCGCAAGGAAGACGATGAAAGTTCTATTTCTGGTGCAGAAAGAACAGCGGGCCATTCTGGACCGGCTCTACGAAGGCGTGGCCGCTCATTGCGAGTGCGACTTGCGCTGGCTCGACAGCAAGGAACAACGCAACCTGCGGGGATATTTCCGCCGCCATGTGGACGTCTCGCGTTATGACCGGATCGTATTTTTCCTGCGCTTCAAGCAGGAGATCCGCCAGGCCGGCTTCATCCGCACGATCCCCAACCTGGTGATCCTCGAGCACGATGCCTACCAGAATTACATTCCGTGCAAATACACCGGCAAGTTCAGTGCGCATTACCGTCGCCTGCCGTGGGTGCGGGTGATCAGTTCCGGCTTCATGGTGACCGAACGTCTGCGTGGCGAAGGTTTCGATGCGGTTTTCGTGCCCAAGGGCTACGATCAGTCGTTATTGCAGGATCAGGGCCGTGAGCGGGACATCGAGTTGGCCTTCGTTGGTAGCACCAACAGTGTTGCCTACAGCGGTCGCAAGGCGCTGCTGGATGAGCTGGGACGCGTTGAGCCGCTGGTCGTGACCCGGACCAAGTCCGGCGAAGAGTATTGCGAGACCCTCAACCGTATCCGCTTTTTCGTCAGTGCCGACGTGGGCATGGGCGAATTCATGATCAAGAATTTCGAGGCCATGGCCTGCGGTTGTGTGCTGCTGGCGTTCGATCAGGGCGTCGACGAGGCGCGTGCGTTGGGGTTGCAGGACATGCACAACGTGGTGTTGTACCGTGACATTGCGCAGCTCCAGGAAAAGCTTTCCCGGTTGCGCGCCGACCCCGAGCTGGCGCGCAGTGTGGCGCGCAACGGCCAGGAGCTGGCGCTGGAGCAGTTCAGTTTCGCGCGCATCGGGCAGAAGATTGTTGAAGCACTGGAGCCGCCCTTGCGGCCTCGGGCTCCGCTGAGTTTGCTGGAGACATTGCGCCTGAGGCTGGGCGTTTGACACGAACCGTTCAGTCATCCGATTCAGGGGTGGCGTTTGACTAGATGGTATTGCAGTGCAGTTTTCCGACGAGAGTGATATTACCCTTGTGGTAACCAGTTGCGGCCGGTGCGATCTGCTCAAGCGGACCCTGGAGAGCTTCGACCGCTTCAATACCGCGCCGATTCGTGAAGTCTTCATTACCGAAGATGCCGGTGACGAAGGTGTACATGCCGCCATCCCCGCTCACTGGAAGGACCGCACGAGGGTCTTCGTCAATCGGCCGAAGCTGGGGCAACTGGCCTCGATCGATCTGGCGTACGAGCATGTCAAGACGCCTTATGTCTTTCACTGCGAGGATGACTGGGAGTTCTATCGCCCGGCCTTCGTCGAGGATTCGCGCACGATCCTGGAGCTGCGGCCGGATATTCTCCAAGTGTGGTTGCGCAACTATGTCTACGACTTGTGCGTACATAGCCCCTACATTCACTTGGGCGAACGTGAAGTCGTTGGTGGCGTGCCCTGTTATCCATTGATTTCAGACAAGCCCGAATGGCAAAGCTTCTCGCTCAACCCAGGCCTGCGACGGTTGAAGGAGTATGGCCTCTGCGCACCCTTTGCCAGTTTCGGTGGCGAAAAGGCTCTGTCTATGCGCTATGCCCAGCTGAACTTGACGGCGGTTACGCTCGAAGGAGATGCTATTTTGCACACCGGATTCGGGGTTCATGTGGAAGTGCCCGTGGAGCGCCGGCGCAAGGAGCGCCGCAAGCGCCGCGAGCACGTCAAGTTGTCCTTGGTTTTCTTGCTCGGAGTCTGCATCGGCTGGCTTATCAGCTATTAATCCCGCCAAGCACGGATCCTGGTCCGCGATAAAAGGTTTGCTGCTCGATGAGCGTTATCAATGTCATGTGGGCGGGCGGTTCGCCGTTCGCTTCGGTACACAAGGTCCATAATCAGATCCTCTCGCGGATGGAGCCTGCGATGCCTGTCAAGACGTGGCTCTTGCAGGGGGCGGCGGCTGCCTGTCGGGTGGATGTCGGGGCGGCGCTTGAGTGGAATATGACCTCGGCCCAGCTCAAGGGACGACATGTCTGGCGCCTGCTCAAGCCCTTGATGCACAGCCGTTTCCGCCAGGAATTTCTCGACAGCGATGCTCGTGTGGTGTTGCTTGATGGCGTTGGTGTGGCGCGTACCTTGTTGCCGGTCCTCAAGGATCTGCCGCAAATCCGCGTGGTGGTGATTTTCCATGGTGCGACACGGCTCAATCCCGCGGGCCGTGAACTGTTGCGTGGCTTCCCTGCCTCACGCCTGACCCTGGCCGCGGTCTCCGAAACCCTCGCGATGTCGCTCCAGGACGAGTTGGGCATCCAGGTGACTGCGCTGCGTAGCGCGTTCGATCCGGCGGCCTTCCAGTCTGCACTGCTGTCTCGCGAAGAGGCGCGTGCCCGGCTGGGGTTGCCTGGCGCAGGGGGGCGGGTATTTGGCGCCGTAGGACGGCTGGTGGACAACAAGGGGTTCGCCAGTCTGCTGGAGGCGTTTGGCCGGGCGGCGGCCAACCATCCCGATTGGCGCCTGGTGATTGTCGGTGAAGGGCCTCGGCGCGAGACGCTGCAAGCGCGAATCGCCCAGCCGGATCTGGTCGACAAGGTCTTGCTGACAGGGCATCTGGAAGATGTCGCGACGCTCTACAGGGCGTTTGATTGGGTGCTGATCCCGTCCTTGGACGAGGGCCTTGGGCTGATCCTCCAGGAGGCTGTCCTGGCTGGTGTCCCGGTGCTTGCCAGCGAACTTGCGGTCTTTCGTGAGCAGTTGGGCGACACCGGCTGGTACGCGCCGCTCAATGACGAAGAGGGCTGGAGCGAGGCGATCAGGCGGGCGGCACAGACTCCGGCCAGCGCGGTCGCGGCGGTCCAGTATCAGGCGCTGGCACCTGACGAGGCCTGGTCGAGTTTCAGCCAGACCGCCCGGCAGTTGATCTCAGGCAGCCAATAGGGCACTTTCCAATGCCTGCATTGGAAAGCTCCCGTTCAGGTTCTCCCGGGCAATATAACGAGCGAAATGTTGCAAGTTTCGGCGCGCCAGGTAGCGTGGCAGCGGCGAGCGCAGGAAGCGCATGTCTGCCACATCAATCAGTCCCAGTTTGTTTTCCGGCGTGACGACGATGTTGCCCAGGTGCAGCGAGCGGAAATAAATACCGCTGGCGTGCAGGCTGCGGATCAACTCGACCAGCGCAGGAAGGGTATGCTGCCAGCTGAAATTTTCCTGATTCGATAATTGACGCAGGGTTTTTCCCGGGAGAGGCCGATACAGTACCGCGGTCATGCCGGGTTTTTGCAATTTGTAGAAGGCCAGCACTTCGAGGGTCGGTACACCGAGCTTCTGCAGGCGGGCTGCATTATTGATGAATCGCGTTGAATAGGGCCTTAGAAGGGCCGAAGAAAAAAAACGCTTGCGGCGAAACAGCTTGAGGATATTGCCATCCTGTAGCAGATAGACTTTTGGGCCGTAGCTGTCGGCCTCCAGAATGCTGGCGCCTTCAATCAATTGATTCAAAGCGGCTTGGGGAAGCCGTGAGGATTGCATCGTAGGGAAACCTTGTTGAAAGAACCGGTGCCGTGGCGGGCCATGATGCCCAAAAGTTTTTGTTTTCACCATGCCGGCTTGGTTGGTAGACCGTTTAGGAGCGATAGATGCAGGCGACACGTTGGGCGCAGGGCTGGATGGCCTTTGGCTTGTTATGGTTTTTGCTGGCGATAGCCCTGGCACCGACCAACAAAATCTATCAGCAAGGGTTGGTTGCATTCGTCTGGTTGCCGGTAATCGTCTTCGCCTGGCCCGCCCGCCATCGGCTGGTGGAGTTGTGGCGCGCCCAAAGGGTGATCTACACGGCATTGCTGGCGTTGATGCTCTGGGCGTTGGTCACATTGTTGTGGGCCGAGGTGGCAGAGCCTGTCCGTGAAGCCAAGCGACTGCTCTACATCCTGGCGTTCCTGGTGTTTTTTCCGATTTTTGCCAACGGCCAGCCCGAGCGTGTGATTCGTATCATGCAATGGGGTGGCCTGGGGCTCGCGCTGACGGCCTTGATGGCCATCGTCCATTTCTACGGGTACACGAACCATCGCTGGGATGCTCGCCTGGAAGGGCTGGGGGAATTGTCCCATCCGATCCTCGGCGGCTACGTGATCGGATTGGCGGCTATCTGGTTGCTGCACTGGGTGCCACGTCATATCGGGCTGCAAGTGCTTTGGGCGGTAGCCCTGGGCGTGTTGGCCGTCTTCGTGGTCGCGAGCCAGAGCCGCGGCGCTGCACTGGCCTTGCTGCTTAGCGTACTGGCCATGCCAATTTACTGTCGGGACCAGCGTGCCCGGATTATCGCCGCTACGGCCCTGGTGCTGGCGATGCTGACCTTCTGGCTGCTCGAGCCATTGGTCATGGCGCGCGGTGCTTCCTATCGCCCCGAGATTTTCATGTCGAGCCTGCACATGATTGCCGAGCGCCCGTGGGGCGGTCTTGGCTTGGCGGCCGACTACCGGATTACCAGTCACGGCATCAAGTTTGATCATGCCCACAATCTGTTCAGCCACGTCACCATCCAACTCGGGCTGCCAGGGTTGTTGTTGTGGTGCATCGTCTGGTTCACCGTGTTGCGCGAAGCCTGGCGCGCCCGGGAAAGCCTGTTGGGGCGGGGTGTGCTTGGTATGTGGGTGTTTTCGTTCCTGGCGATGCAGTTCGACGCTGCGAGCCTGACCGGAACCCCCCGCGCCGAATGGTTCATTACCTGGTTGCCGATTGGCCTGGCCGGCGTTTTGACCTGGGCGCGGGCCAATTCCGGTGGCTGTGATAAAATTCCGCGTTCTTCCTAACCAGTGAGCCCGACGATGAGTGACGCACCGCCCAAAGCGGAACAGGATTCCAGCCTGAAGATCTATTTTCGGTTGCTGGGATACGTCAAACCCTACGCGGGCATTTTCCTGCTGAGTATCGTGGGTTTCGTGATATTTGCTTCGACCCAGCCCATGTTGGCCGGGATTCTCAAATATTTCGTCGACGGCTTGAGCAACCCCGATGCGGTGCTCTTTCCCAACGTGCCGTATCTCAAGGACTTGAAACTGCTGATGGCAGTGCCGCTGCTGATCGTCCTGATCGCGGCCTGGCAGGGCCTGGGGTCGTTCCTGGGCAACTATTACCTGGCCAAGGTTTCCCTGGGGCTGGTGCACGACCTGCGGGTCGAGTTGTTCAAGAAATTGCTGGTGCTGCCCAATCGCTATTTCGACACCCACAATTCCGGGCACCTGATCTCCCGGATCACCTTCAACGTGACCATGGTCACCGGTGCCGCGACCGATGCCATCAAGGTGGTGATCCGCGAAGGTCTCTCCGTGGTCTTCCTCTTTGCCTACCTTGTATGGATGAACTGGAAGCTGACCCTGGTGATGTTGGCGATCCTGCCGCTGATCGCGGTCATGGTCAGCAGCACCAGCAAGAAATTCCGCAAGCAGAGCAAAAAGATCCAGGTGGCCATGGGCGACGTGACCCACGTTGCTTCCGAGACCATCCAGGGTTACCGCGTGGTGCGCAGCTTCGGCGGCGAGGCCTACGAAGAGCAGCGCTTTACCAACGCCAGCCAGGGCAATACCGACAAGCAATTGCGCATGACTCGCACCGGCGCGGTCTATACGCCAATGCTGCAACTGGTGATCTACACCGCCATGGCGGCCCTGATGTTCCTGGTGCTGTTCCTGCGTGGCGACGCGACGGCGGGTGACCTGGTGGCCTACATCACGGCCGCGGGTTTGCTGCCCAAGCCGATTCGGCAGCTCTCGGAAGTCAGCTCCACCATCCAGAAAGGCGTGGCCGGTGCCGAGAGCATCTTCGAGCAACTGGATGTCGAGCCGGAGGTCGACAGGGGTACGGTCGAGCAGGAGCGGGTCAGCGGTCGTCTCGATGTGCGCAACCTGAGCTTTACCTACCCCGGCGCTGATCGCGAGGTGCTCAAGGACATCAGCTTCACCGCGGCACCCGGGCAGATGATTGCACTGGTGGGCCGTTCGGGCAGCGGCAAGTCGACCCTGGCGAGCCTTATTCCGCGCTTCTATCACCATGAGCTCGGCCAGATCCTGCTCGACGACGTGGAAATCGAAGACTACCGCCTGCGCAACCTGCGTCGTCATGTCGCCCAGGTGACCCAGCATGTCACGCTGTTCAATGACACGGTGGCCAACAATATCGCCTACGGCGACCTGGCCGGTGCGCCACGGGCGGATATTGAAAAGGCGGCCCGGGATGCCTATGCCATGGACTTCATTGAGCAGTTGCCCAATGGCCTGGACACCGAGGTGGGTGAAAACGGCGTGCTGCTGTCCGGCGGCCAGCGCCAGCGCCTGGCCATTGCAAGGGCGTTGTTGAAGAACGCGCCGCTGCTGATCCTCGACGAGGCCACTTCGGCGCTGGACACCGAGTCCGAACGGCATATCCAGGCCGCGCTGGACCAGGTCATGAAAGGCCGTACGACCCTGGTCATCGCGCATCGTCTGTCAACCATCGAAAAAGCCGACATGATCCTGGTAATGGACCAGGGCCGTATCGTCGAACGGGGTACCCATGGCGAGCTCCTGGCGCAGAATGGCTACTACTCGCGTCTTCATGCCATGGGACTGGACGCCCCTGCCCAGAATATCGCCTGAGTTCGGATCCCTGGCTGGGATAGCGGCTTCGATCAACTGTGGGGGCGAGCTTGCTCCGGGCGGCGTTCCGACGATAGCGGCGTGCCTGGGCCGGTGATCTTGAATGTGCCGGTGCCATCGCGAGCAAGCTCGCTCCCACAGGTCCGGCGTCGGACACAGATGTTGTGCGCGCCTCAGTGCCAATGTGGGAGCGAGCTTGCTCCGGGCGGCGTTCCGACGATAGCGGTGTGTCTGGGGCGGTGATGTTGAATGTGCCATGCCATCGCGAGCAGGCTTGCTCCCACAGGTTTGTATCGGAATCCTTACCTGCCTTGACCAACCCACAATAAATCTGCGACCCGTGACTGCTAAGGTCTGGCCACAGGATTTTCCTGGACCAACTTCAGTCATCGAGGGGGCCATCCCTCTCGCGCGTGGACGTGCATGCTGCAACGCTATCTGTGGAAGTTACTGCCCAAATCGCAGCGCTCCTTTCTGTTGGGGCGCCTGTCGGTTGTCGATCGGCAGGTCGTGAACAAATCGATGTCGGCCAATTGCCGTTTCCCCGAAGCTTTCGCCCAGCGCGGCTGCCTGTTCATCCATGTGCCCAAATGCGCCGGTAGCAGTATTTGCGTGGGGCTTTTCGATGGCTACACCCCGGGCCACCTGCCGTTGTATTGGTACGAAGAGCAGTTCGCGCAGCAGTACGCCGCCAGTTTCAAGTTTGCCTTTGTTCGTGATCCGCTGGAACGTGCATATTCGGCCTATGCTTTCCTGCGGGGCAACACGTTGGGGCCGCGCGATCATGCGGCTCAGAAACTGGTCGGCCAATACCGCGACTTCGATGATTTCGTCGCGCGCTGGCTGCACCCGGAGAACATCACCCGGCAATTGCATTTCGCTGCCCAGACAGATTTCCTCACCGATTCCCTCGGCCACCTGGCGATGGACTTCATCGGTTATCAGGAATACCTGGGCAGGGACTATCAGCGGGTGTGCGAGCATCTGGGACTGGCTGCGACGTTGCCCCATGTGAACCGCACCCGGCAGCGCGCTGCGGTGCCGGTAAGGGAAATTTGCTCGGTACGGACCCGTCGGCTGGTACGGCGGGTGTACCAACGTGACTACGAGATGCTTGGTTATGAATGAAACGTCAAAGGTATCGATGCAACAGGTGCAGATTCGTCCTTTTGCCCAGGCGCTCACGCCCGAGGATCGGGCCGCCATCAAAGCCCAGCGCCCCCGCTGCATCTGGCTGACAGGGCTGTCGGGGGCGGGCAAGTCGACGCTGGCCAATGCCCTGGAAGTGCAGCTCAACCAGATGGGCCTGCACACGGCCCTGCTCGATGGCGACAACCTGCGCCAGGGGTTGTGCCGGGGCCTGGGCATGGATGCCGAGGCCCGCAAGGAAAATATCCGCCGCATTGCCGAGGTGGCGCGCTTGATGGTCGATGCCGGCCTGATCGTCATCGTTGCGGCCATCTCACCGTTTCGCGCTGACCGGGAAGCGGCCCGACATCTGTTCCCCGAGGGCACCTTCGTGGAGGTTTATGTGAGTACCCCTTTTGACGTCTGTGCCCAGCGTGATCCAAAGGGGTTGTACCGCGAGGCCCGTGCCGGGCGGATCAAGAACTTCACCGGGCTCGACAGTCCCTACGAGGCGCCGCTTGCGCCGGACTGTGAGATCAACACCAGCGAGGTGGAGCTGGCCCAGGCTTGTGCGCGACTATCGGCGTTGCTGCAAATCTGATCGAGTCCCCATCCTGGCTTCGCGTTGCTGCCATGGACAAGCCTTCGCCAACCCTGTGCTAATATCGCGGCCCTGTTCATTTTGTATGTGGGATGCTCCATGAAGTTGTCCATGCCGCGATTCGATCAAGCCCCTGTATTGGTGGTCGGCGATGTCATGCTCGACCGCTATTGGCATGGCGGTACCTCACGGATTTCCCCTGAGGCGCCGGTACCGGTGGTCAAGGTCGAGCACATCGAGGATCGCCCCGGTGGTGCCGCCAACGTTGCCCTGAACATCGCCGCCCTCGGCGCGCCGGCTTCCCTGGTGGGCGTGACCGGCGACGACGAGGCTGCCGACAGCCTGACCAACAGCCTCAAGGGCGCGGGCGTACGTGCGATATTCCAACGCATTGCGCACCAGCCGACCATCGTCAAGCTGCGGGTCATGAGCCGTCACCAACAACTGCTGCGCATCGACTTCGAAGAACCTTTCGCCACCGATCCGCTGGCCCTCGGTGCCGAGGTCGACAACCTGCTCGAAGGCATCAAGGTCCTGGTGTTGTCGGACTACGGCAAAGGCGCGTTGAAAAACCACCAGGCGCTGATCCAGGCCGCGCGTGCCCGTGGCATTCCGGTCCTGGCCGATCCCAAGGGCAAGGATTTTTCCATTTACCGTGGCGCCAGCCTGATCACGCCGAACCTCAGCGAATTCGAAACCATCGTCGGCGGTTGCGTCGATGAACACGAACTGGTGAGCAAAGGCGCGCAGCTGATGCAAGACCTCGACCTTGGCGCCTTGCTGGTGACCCGTGGCGAGCATGGCATGACCCTGCTGCGCCCCGATCACCCGGCGTTGCACCTGCCGGCCCGTGCCCGGGAAGTGTTCGACGTGACGGGTGCCGGCGACACCGTGATTTCCACCCTGGCCGCGGCGATCGCTGCCGGCGAGGAATTGCCCCATGCGGTCGCCCTGGCGAACCTGGCGGCAGGCATTGTCGTCGGCAAGCTTGGCACGGCGGCCATCAGCGCCCCCGAGCTGCGCCGCGCCATCCAGCGCGAGGAAGGCTCCGAGCGCGGCGTTCTGGGCCTGGAGCAACTACTGCTGGCCGTTGACGACGCCCGTGCCCACAACGAACGAATCGTCTTCACCAACGGCTGCTTCGACATTCTGCACGCGGGCCATGTGACCTACCTCGAGCAGGCCAGGGCGCAAGGTGACCGCCTGATCGTCGCGGTCAATGACGATGCGTCCGTGAGCCGTCTCAAAGGGCCAGGTCGTCCGATCAACAGCGTCGACCGGCGCATGGCGGTCCTGGCCGGCCTGGGTGCGGTGGACTGGGTGATCAGCTTCAGCGAGGGTACGCCGGAAAACCTGCTGCGCCAGGTCAAGCCGGATGTGCTGGTCAAGGGCGGGGACTACGGGATCGACCAGGTCGTGGGTGCGGACATCGTCACCGCCTACGGCGGCACCGTGAAGGTGTTGGGGCTGGTGGAAAACAGCTCGACGACGGCGATTGTGGAAAAAATTCGCAACAACTGATGTTGTGGGAGCGAGCTTGCTCGCGATGGCGTTGGATCAGTCAGTATTCATTTGACTGATACACTGCCATCGCGAGCAAGCTCGCTCCCACAGGGGGCTGTTGTCCAGCTAGAAAAGGGGCATCAGTCCTAACGAGCCGCCTTGCGCGGCACGATCTTCTTGAGCAATTGCCGGGCCTTGCCCTTGAGTCGGGTCAGGCCTGACTCCTTGCCCGGTGGCGTCAGCCCTTGTTGGCGCAGCCAGTCCTTCCAGCGAATCCGCTCGTCTCGCACCAGCCAGCCGTCCTGCTTGGCAAAGCTCTCCGCCAGGTACAGCCCACGGGTGCTGGCCGGGTACAGCTGGTCCTTTTTCAAGGTATACAGCTCGGGCATGGGTTGGCCGTCCTGTAGCGGCATCAGGTACAGGTCCGGCCGCTTGCGGTCCAGGCGCGCGACCAACTGGTCGCCTTCCAGACGCTCATCGACGTGAAACAGGCTCAGGGACTTGGCTTCCTTGGGCACATCCAAACGCAAGTCATAGATCAGTTGCAGCGATGCCGTCGGCAGGTGCACGTAGGCCCGTGGTCGCTCGATCAGTTGCAGGTTGGCGCTGCGCACCGGGCGGGCCGAGCCCGACAGGGGAGTCAGCCGAAACGGCAAGGCTTCGCGGTAATGCAGGGCGGTGGCGTAGGGGGCCGGCAGCCAGGTGTCGTTGAAACGCCCGCCAAGCCAGCCTTCCGGGGTTTCCAGCAGGCATTCTTCGGCAATTTCGCTGATGGCGGTAAGCAGTGGCAGGTTCAACTCGTGGGCCGGGACGTAGCCGGAAATCAGCTTGAGCACCACATCGCCGCGATCCTGCCGGCGCTGGCGCACCAGTACCCAATAGTCGCGGTTCTGCCAATGCAGGGTCAGGCGCACAGAAACGCCCAGGTTTGCCAACTCCAGGGAAAAGCGCTCGGCATCGGCCACGGCTACCGGGCGGCGGCGCTGCAAGGTCTGGGCGAAATTCAGCGGCATCCCGACGCTCTGGTAAGTCAGGCCTTCGGGTGTCGCTTCGACGAACAGGGGCAGGGTCTTGAAGTTGCTGGGATTCTTTCTGATGAGCGTACGCGGCATGTCGGCTCCTTCCTTAAGGCCGCGTAGGGCGGCGTCAGTTTTTACGCAGGACCTGGGCTACGGTCGCGACGTTATGGGCGAGGTGCAGCGGATTGATGGTGCCGACAATAGCACTGGCGACCCCAGGATGCTCAAACAACAGTTCGAAGCTGGCGCGAACCGGGTCTACCCCGGGGCTCAGGCAGACGTGGCCGCTGGCCAGGGCCTTTTTCACCAGGATCGCCTTGCCGTGTTCGTTGGCGTAGTCAATGACAGCCTTTTCGTTTCGTTCGTTCAGATTGTAGGTGACCATCGCACAATCGCCTTGTTCCAAGGCTTTCAAGCCACCGTCGACGGTCTTGCCGGAAAAACCGAAGCCGCCGATCTTGCCCTCGCGCTTGAGCGCCGCCAGGGTCGGGTAGACCTCGCTGTCGTTGAGGATCGCCAGGTCGTTGCCATCCGAATGTACCAGGACCAGGTCGATATAGTCGGTTTCCAGGCGCTTGAGGCTGCGTTCCACCGAGAACCGGGTATGGGCGGCGCTGAAGTCGTGGCGTGACTGGCCGTCGCTGAACTCTTCGCCGACCTTGCTGACAATCACCCAGTCCTGGCGTTGGCCGCGCAGCAGCGGGCCGAGGCGCTCTTCGCTGCGGCCATAGGCCGGCGCGGTGTCGATCAGGTTGATACCCAGGTCGCGCGCCAGTTTGAGCAACATGCGCGCTTCGTCGTCATCGGGGATCTGAAAGCCGTTGGGGTATTTGACGCCTTGGTCGCGACCGAGCTTGACGGTACCCAGGCCCAGGGGGGAGACCCGCGGGCCGTCATGGCCCAGGGGGCGATAGAGGTCATGCAGGGTCGGTTGGCTCATGGCAGCAGTTGCTCCCAGGCAGGGACGCCCATCGGCGGCTTCGGCAGGTCCGGCAGTGGGGCCGGGTGGCTTGGCTGGATGCCATCGCGTTGCAGGGCGTTGACCACCCGATCGGCGAAGTCCGGGGCCAGGGCCAGTTTGGTCGGCCAGCCCACCAGCAAGCGATCCTGTTCGGCGAGGAAGGCGTTATCCGGGCGGGTCAGGCCCGACTGCAACGGTTCGGCGCGGTCAACCCGCAGCGTGGCCCATTGCGCGGTGCTCAGGTCAATCCAAGGCAACAATTGGCCGAGTTCTTTCTGGGCGGCGGCGATCTGCGCGGCAGGCTCGCGGGTCACGCCATCGCCTTCGGCCAGATCGCCACCCACGTACCAGACCCATTGGCCATTGGCCGCCGGATGAGTGGTCACGGTGACGCGCGGCTTCGGTCCGCCGCCCAGGCAATGGGCGTAGAGCGGCTTGAGGCTGGGGCCCTTGACCAGGACCATGTGCAACGGTCGGCGCTGCATGGCTGGTTGGTCCAGGCCCAAGGCGTTGAGCAGGTCGGCGGTGCCGCCCCCGGCGCTGAGGACAATACGCTGGGCGCGAATCTCGCGGCCATCGACCTTGAGTCCGATCAGCTCGCCCCCTTCGCGCAGCGGTTCGATGTGCTGCCCGGCCAGCAAGCTGTCGCCGGCCAGTTCCGCCAGGCGCGCGATCACGCTCGGCACGTCCACCACCAGCTCGGCCAGGCGATAGACCTTGCCCTTGAAGCGCTTGTCTTGCAGGGCCGGCGGCAACTGGTCGCCCTTGACCTGGTCGACCCGCCCGCGCACGGCCTTGCTGGCAAAGAAACTGGTGAGGTTGCCGGCCAGGGTGCCGGGGGACCAGAGGTAATGGGCGTCGGACAGCATGCGTACGCCGGACAGGTCCAGCTCACCTTCACCTTTCAGGGCTTCGCGCCAGCGACGCGGCATGTCGGCGATGGCTTCCGAGGCACCGCTCAGGGCGCCATGCAAGGCGTACTTGGCGCCGCCATGGATGATGCCCTGGGATTTGACGCTCTGCCCGCCGCCGAGGCTGGCGCTTTCCACCAGCACGGTCGAAAAACCCTGGCGACGCAGGCGTGCATTCAGCCAGAGGCCGGCGACGCCTGCGCCGACAATCAGAATGTCGGTGGAAATAACGGATGGCATGAGCGACCTCAGTGTTCAAGACGAGGGCGCAGTATACAGACTCAATGCAGAGGGAATTTGTTGGCGGTCAACCTGTGGGAGCAAAGCTTGCTCGCGATACGGGCGCCTCGGTTCCAGAGAGGCCGCGTCGTTTTCATCGCGGGCAAGCCTTGCTCCCACAGACTTCCCCTTGCCGAACATGTGTTTTCAGTCCTTTTAATCCGTGTTTTCAGTGGCCAGCAGTCTTGGAAAAGAGTTGGATCACGACAACCCCAAGCACAATCAACGCCATCCCCAGCATCGCCGGCACGTCCAGTTTCTGCCCATAGATGAACAACGCCGCGACACTGACCATGACGATCCCCAGCCCGGCCCAGACCGCATAAGCCACGCCCACCGGTACGGTGCGCACCACCAGCGTCAGCATCCAGAACGCGGTGCCGTAGCCGACGATGACCAGCAGCAAAGGCAGAGGCGTGCTCAGGCCCTTGATCGCTTTCATCGAAACGGTGGCGATGACTTCGGCACAGATGGCGATGGCCAGGTAGTAGTAGGCGTTCATGGGCGGTTCCTCTTCGACGGTTGCGTCTTTCGATGGGGCCATTCTAGAGATGGGTCAGATGCGGTAAAGTCATTACCTATCTGGAATCAAGATAGGTTGAGCCATGAACGTGCAGTGGAACCTGGAGCAACTGCGGCTGTTTGTCGGGGTCGCCGAGAAACGTTCGTTTTCGGCTGTGGCCCGGGATCAGCGCAAGGCCCAATCGGCCATCAGCAGTGCAATTGCGTTGTTGGAGACGGATTTGGGTGTGAGCTTGTTCGAGCGCAGCAGCGGCCGTCAGCCCAGGCTCACCGACGCGGGCGAAGCCCTGCTCGAAGAGGCCCGGGAAGTGCTGCGCCAGTGCGAGCGCCTCAATGGCCGGGCCCTGGCCCTGATGCGCGGGCAGGAAGCGTCGCTGCGCCTGGCCCAGGACGAAGCCATGCCCTATCAACCGGTCATCGACAGCCTGGCGGCCCTGGCCGAGCAATTTCCCACCCTCGAAGTGCAACTGGCCAGCGCCGCCCAAGGCGATGTGGCGCGCAAACTGGTGGAGCGCCGCGCTGACCTCGGCTTGCTGTTCTATCACGACCAGATCCCTGAGGCGCTGGAGCGCCGGGTGCTGGGCAGCGTCGAGATGGTGACGGTGTGCGGCAGGGGCCATCCACTGGCGAACCATGATTATGTGACCTGCCGGGAAATGGCCCGGCACCGCCAGTTGTTGATGGCCACCCAGTCCAGTGTCTATCCCGGCAGTGAACAGGCCAGCCCGCAGGTCTGGCGGGCCGACAGTTTCTATGTGTTGGCCGAATGGCTGAGGAGTGGCCTGGGCTGGGCCTGGTTGCCTCGGCATGTGGTGCAGTACCCGGCCTACCTGGGCGACATGGTCGAGCTCAGCAGCGAATGGACCCCGCCGGCCCTGGTGGTGGAACTGGTCTGGCGCCGCGATGAACCCCTGGGCCCGGCCGCGCGTTGGCTGGCGGAACGTTTTGCCGTGCAGTTGCAGGCGATTGGCTGAAAAACCGATAAACTCCGCCGCCATGAACAGAACTCTCTATAGCGCGTTGTTTTACCTGGGGCTGCCACTGGTAGCGATTCGGCTGTGGTTACGGGCCCGCAAGGCGCCGGCTTATGCCCGGCGCATTGGCGAGCGGTTCTCCTGGGGGTTGCCGGTCATGGCGCCGGGGGGCATCTGGGTCCACGCGGTGTCGGTGGGCGAGAGCATCGCCGCCGCGCCAATGATCCGCGCCTTGCTGCAACGTTATCCACAGCTGCCGATCACCGTCACGTGCATGACGCCCACCGGTTCGGAGCGGATCCAGGCGTTGTTCGCCAACGAGCCGCGCATCCAGCATTGCTATTTGCCTTACGACTTGCCTTGCGCCGCCAAGCGTTTTCTCGACCGGGTCCGGCCGTCCCTGGCGGTGATCATGGAAACCGAGCTGTGGCCCAACCACATTCACCAATGCGCCAGGCGCGGCATTCCCGTGGCCCTGGCCAACGCACGGCTCTCGGAGCGTTCGGCGCGGGGCTATGGGCGTTTTCCCAAGCTCACCCGGCCGATGCTCGCCGAGATGAGCCTGTTCGCCGTGCAGACCGAAGCCGAAGCCGAGCGTTTTCGCCAGTTGGGCGCGCGGGCGGAAACCGTCGAAGTCACCGGCTCCATCAAGTTCGACCTGACCATCGCCCCGCAACTGCTCGAAGACGCCAGCGCCTTGCGTCGTCAGTGGCAGGCAACCGAGCGCCCGGTGTGGATCGCCGCCAGTACCCATGAAGGTGAGGACGAAGTGGTGCTGGCCGCCCACTGTCGCTTGCTAGACAGTTATCCCGATGCGTTGCTGATCCTGGTGCCGCGTCATCCTGAGCGTTTCGATTCAGTACACCAGTTGTGCGAAAGCGAAGGCTTTGCCACGGCCCGGCGCTCCAGCGCACAACCGGTCACCGCCCAGACGTCGGTGTTGCTCGGCGATACCATGGGTGAACTGCTGTTTCTCTACGCGTTGGCCGACAGCGCGTTCGTCGGTGGTAGCCTGGTGCCCAACGGTGGACACAACCTGCTCGAGCCGGCGGCGCTGGCGAAACCGGTGCTCAGCGGGCCGCATTTGTTCAACTTCCTCGAAATCGCCGCGCAACTGCGCGCTGCCGGTGCGCTGGCGGAAGTGGACGATGCCGAAAGCCTGGCCCTGGCAGTGCAGCGCCTGTTCGAACTGCCCCGCGATGCCCAGCGCATGGCCGAGGCGGGGCTTGCGGTGATGCGCACCAACCAGGGCGCGTTGCAGCGCTTGCTGGATGGGTTGGGGCGGTTGCTAGCCGGAGGCTAATCGCTGGCCTGGCCCGTAGGAGCTGCCGAAGGCTGCGATCTTTTGATCTTTCGCTTGGGATTCAAGTGTCTGGGAAAAGATCGCAGCCTCGTTGCACTCGACAGCTCCTACTGCGCCGGCCGTGAGCGCAATTGCGCCGCTGCCGCCTGGGCCAGGTCCGGCGGCAGGAAGTCGCGGTCCGGGTTGTAGTCGGGCTTGAGGTAGCGCGACAAGTCCTGCAGATCCGCCGGGCTCAACGTCCCGGCCGCCTGCTTGAGACGCAGGTTGTCGAGGATGTAGTCGTAGCGGGCGTTGTTGTAGTTGCGCACCGAGGTGTACAGCTGGCGCTGGGCGTCGAGCACATCGACGATGTTGCGGGTGCCCACCTGGTAACCGATTTCCGTGGCCTCCACCGCGCTCTGGTTGGAGATGATCGACTGACGCCGGGCCTGGACCTGCTCCACGTCGGTGTTCACTGCGCGGTGCAGGTTGCGGGTGTTTTCCACCACCTGCCGGCGCAGGGCTTCGCGTTGCTGCTCTGTCTGGGTGAGTTGCGAGTAGGATTCGCGCACCTGGGAGCTGGTCAGCCCGCCACTGAAAATCGGAATGTTCAGTTGCAAGGCCAGCGTGCGCTGATCGACGTCGCCGCTGTAGGTGCGACCAAAGGCGTTCGGATTGCTGAAACCCAGGGCGTCGTTGTCGCCTTTTTCGTATTTCGCCACGGCGTCCAGGGTCGGCGCGTGACCGGCCTTGCGTTGGCGTAAAGTGTCTTCGGCGGCATCGACGGCGTAGTTGCTGGCCAGCAGGTTGAGGTTCTGCTTGGCGGCGGTGTCGACCCAGGCCTTGGCGTCGTTCGGCGTCGGCGGCAGGATCGGCAGGGTGTGGACGATGCCCTGGAGCGAGTTGTACTGGCGGTTGGTCAGGGTGATCAACGCCTCGAAGGCATCGTCGACCTGGCGCTGGGCGAGGATCCGGTTGGCCCGTGCGGTGTCGTAGCTGGCCTGGGATTGCAGCACATCGGTCTTGTCCGACAAGCCTACGTCAAAACGTTCGTTGGACTGGTCGAGTTGGCGCTTGAACGCGGCTTCCTCGGCTTTGGTCGAGGCGAGGTTGTCCTGGCTGCGCAGCACGTTGAAGTAACTCTCGGCGCTTTGCAGGATCATGTTCTGCTCGGTAGCCGACAGTTGCAGCGAGGCCTGTTCATTCACCGACTTGGCGGCCTGGAACTGGAACCAGCGATCGGCACGGAACAAGGGCTGGGACAGCGTGGCCTGGTAGGAGCGGGCGCTGCGGTTGGCGACCGCGGAAGGCTGGTCGATGTCGGTGCGCACATTGGCGACTTCCGCACCGCCGGACAGGTTCGGCAACAACCCGGCGCGAGCCTGGGGCACCACTTCCTTCTGGGCGCCATACTGGGCGCGGGCAGCGGCCAGGTCGGCGTTGTTGTCCACCGCTTCCTGATACACGCTCACCAGATCGGTTTTGTTGGTCAAGGGCGCTTCGGCGGCCCATGCCATTGCGTTGGACGCACAAGACACGGCCAAGGCCAGTGAAAGTTTGCGCAGCATGAGGCTATCCCTAGTTCACAATGAGAGTGCGCTTAAGTGGCGCGCGGCGTAGCGAGTGTAGTTGCGCCTGGGCACGGCAACAATCCTGTATATGCGCCATTCATCACGCCTTTTGCCCTGGCGATGGCGTTCTCTCGTGGTTGTGTCTAGACTGGCCGGGTTCTTGTCGGGGTGCCTTGCTATGAGGCTGAGATCGAATAATTTCGGATCCCGTTGAACCTGATCAGGTTAGCGCCTGCGTAGGGAACAAGATTTCTCGTCACCCGGCGAGTCCTCTTGTGCTTCGTCCGGGATGTTGTTCGACCATCGACTTTCGATTTTCGAGCATGCTCGAGCAGCAAGCACAGCGTCCGCACTTTCGTGCAGGGGCGCGTCCATTCGTTACAGGTTCGCTCCGACAAAAATCCACTGCCTGGATGTGTGTCTGGAGAGCCCGTGATGACGACAAAATCAAAAAACGCGACCAACCTAAGTGAATCGGCCCAGGTCGATCAGCAATCGGTTCAGCCCTTTACCCGCTCGCAAAAAATCTATGTCCAGGGCAGCCGCCCGGATATCCGCGTGCCCATGCGCGAAATCAGCCTCGACGTGACCCCCACCGACTTCGGCGGCGAAATCAACGCGCCGGTTGTGGTGTACGACACCTCGGGCCCCTACACCGACCCGAACGTGATCATCGACGTGCGCAAAGGCCTGGCCGACGTGCGCTCTTCGTGGATCGAAGCCCGTGGCGACACCGAGCGTCTTGCCGGCCTGAGCTCCAACTTCGGCCAGGAACGCCTGGCTGATCCCGAGCTGACCAAGCTGCGTTTCGCCCACGTGAACAACCCGCGTCGCGCCAAGCCGGGTGCCAACGTCAGCCAGATGCACTACGCGCGCAAAGGCATCATCACCGCCGAGATGGAATACGTCGCCATCCGCGAAAACATGAAGCTGGAAGTCGCCCGCGCCGCTGGCCTGCTGGACCAGCAGCACGCCGGCCACAGCTTCGGCGCCAGCGTGCCGAAAGTCATCACCCCGGAATTCGTGCGTGACGAAATCGCCCGTGGTCGCGCGATCATCCCGGCCAACATCAACCACACCGAACTGGAACCGATGATCATCGGCCGTAACTTCCTGGTGAAGATCAACGGCAACATCGGCAACAGTGCGCTGGGTTCGTCCATCGAAGAAGAAGTGGCGAAGCTGACCTGGGGCATCCGCTGGGGTTCGGACACGGTCATGGACCTGTCCACCGGCAAGCACATCCATGAAACCCGTGAGTGGATCATCCGCAACTCGCCAGTGCCGATTGGCACCGTGCCGATCTACCAGGCCCTGGAAAAAGTCGGCGGCGTGGCTGAAGACCTGACCTGGGAGCTGTTCCGCGACACGCTGATCGAACAGGCCGAGCAGGGCGTCGACTACTTCACCATCCACGCCGGCGTGTTGCTGCGCTATGTGCCGATGACCGCCAAGCGCGTCACCGGTATCGTCAGCCGTGGCGGTTCGATCATGGCCAAGTGGTGCCTGGCGCACCACAAAGAGAACTTCCTCTACACCCACTTCGAAGACATCTGCGAAATCATGAAGGCCTACGACGTCAGCTTCTCGCTGGGTGATGGCCTGCGTCCGGGCTCGATTGCCGACGCCAACGACGAAGCGCAGTTCGGTGAGCTGGAAACCCTCGGCGAGCTGACCAAGATCGCCTGGAAGCACGATGTGCAATGCATGATCGAAGGCCCCGGCCACGTGCCGATGCAACTGATCAAAGAGAACATGGACAAGCAGCTCGAGTGCTGCGACGAGGCGCCGTTCTACACCCTCGGCCCGCTGACGACCGACATCGCGCCGGGCTACGACCACATCACCTCCGGCATCGGCGCGGCGATGATCGGCTGGTTCGGTTGCGCCATGCTCTGCTACGTCACGCCGAAGGAACACCTGGGCTTGCCGAACAAGGATGACGTGAAGACCGGGATCATCACCTACAAGATCGCCGCGCACGCAGCCGACCTTGCCAAGGGCCACCCGGGCGCGCAGATCCGTGACAACGCCTTGAGCAAGGCGCGTTTCGAGTTCCGCTGGGAAGACCAGTTCAACCTCGGCCTGGACCCGGATACCGCCCGCTCGTACCACGACGAAACCCTGCCGAAGGACTCGGCCAAGGTGGCGCATTTCTGCTCGATGTGCGGGCCGAAATTCTGCTCGATGAAAATCACCCAGGAAGTGCGCGAGTACGCGGCCAACCAACGCATTGAAGCGGTGGATGTCGATGTCGCCCAGGGCTTGGCGGAGCAGGCTGAGCGGTTCAAGAAGGAAGGTAGTCAGCTTTACAAGAAAGTCTGATTTGAGCTGAAGGGGGCGGTGTTTTCACTGCCCTCATCGCGAGCAAGCTCGCTCCCACAGTGGGTTTCTGTTGTTCACAAGATTTGTGTACGCAGCAGGCCCTCTGTGGGAGCGAGCTTGCTCGCGATAGCGGCCAAAAAAACAACAAATATCCCTCTGAGACAACAACCCTTGAACATCCAACCCAGCACCTACTCCCCAGACACCGCCGTCCCCCTGGACAAGCGCGTCTTCGGCGCTCGCGATCTGTTTTCCCTGTGGTTCTCCCTGGGCATCGGCCTGATGGTCTTGCAGGTCGGCGCCTTGCTCGCGCCGGGCCTGGGCTTGAGTGGTTCGTTGCTGGCGATTTTCCTCGGCACGCTGGTGGGCGTCCTGCTGCTGGCGGCCGTCGGGGTGATCGGCAGCGACACCGGCCTGTCGGCCATGGCCGCCCTCAAGCTCAGCCTCGGCGGCAAGGGCGCGAGCGTGCCGGCGGTGTTGAACCTGCTGCAGCTGATTGGCTGGGGCTCGTTCGAAATCATCGTCATGCGTGATGCCGCCAGCCTGCTCGGTGCCCGGGCCTTCAGCGAAGGCAGCCTGGGCTCCAACCCTCTGCTGTGGACGCTGTTCTTCGGCGCCCTGGCGACCCTGCTCGCGGTCAGCGGGCCGTTGACGTTCGTGCGCAAGGTCCTGCGCAAGTGGGGCATCTGGCTGCTGCTGGCGGCGTGTATCTGGCTGACCTGGAACCTGTTCGCCAAGGCTGATCTGGTTGCGCTGTGGGCCGAGGCGGGCGACGGCTCGATGCCGCTGGCGGTGGGCTTTGATATCGCCATTGCGATGCCGCTGTCCTGGCTGCCGCTGATCGCCGACTACTCGCGTTTCGGCAAGCGCGCCAAGAATGTCTTCGGCGGTACTGCCGTGGGGTTCTTCATCGGTAACGTCTGGCTGATGAGCCTGGGCGTGGCCTACACCCTGGCGTTCGCGCCGAGCGGTGAAGTCAACGCGTTGCTGCTGGCCCTGGCTGGCGCCGGGTTGGGCATTCCGCTGCTGCTGATTCTGCTGGATGAGTCGGAAAACGCCTTCGCCGACATTCACTCGGCGGCGGTGTCGACGGGCATGCTGTCGGGGCTGAAGGTCGAGCACTTGGCCTTGGCGATTGGCGTCATCTGCACCTTGATCGCCTGCTTCGCGCCGTTGGCGCAATACCAGAACTTCCTGTTGCTGATCGGCTCGGTGTTCGCACCGCTGTTCGGCGTGGTGCTGGTGGACCACTTCATCCTGCGCAAACGCAGCAGCCAAGTGGTATCAGCCGCGTTGCGCTGGCCGGCCCTGTTGGCCTGGTTGGGCGGGGTGAGCACTTATCACTTGCTGGCCAACTTCTATCCGGACATCGGCGCAACCCTGCCGTCGCTGATTCTGGCAGGGTTGCTGCAACTGTTGCTGGGTCGGGCTTTCAGCTACGGCCGGGGAACAGCTCGGGCTTGAGGATGCCATTGAGGCGTGGGTAAGCGATCTTCAATTCGATGTGGCCCAAGGCGTATGGCGCGATGGTGCTTACTTCGTACTTGAGGATCACCCCGCCGTAGGTCAGCGCCACGTGTGGGGTTTTCTGGAAGGACCACTGTTTCAGGAACTCGGGTTCCTGATCCAGCTTGGTGCTGATCAGCCAACTGTTGTGGGCGACCTGGGCAGCTTTCCAGAATGCTTCTTCCTGGCCCGGTAGCAGCATGTCCGACAAGGTCAGCACCTTGTGTTCCTGGCGCGAATAGTTGATGAAGCCGCGGCCCGGCGTGCCGTGGGCGCCGCCGGTGTCCAGGTAGCTGGACAATTCGATGATCACCAGGCCGTCATGTTGCTCACGTACCTTGGCCTGCAAATAGCTGCTGTTGCGGGGCGCGGCGTTGCGCAGGAACTGCTCGCGATAGGCGGCAAGCGTCGGCGCCGCCGGGGCGTCCGGGGCGGTGCGGGTCATTTGCAGCAGGCGTTTTTCGACGATGCCGTCCAGGGCCGGCTCGGAGGGAAAGTGCAGGGTATCGATGTTCACCAACGGGCAGTCGGCACTGGCGCAACCTTGTTGCAGTTGTTCCGACGCGTCGCGGGTGGTTTCCAGCGGTGCGCGGTAATTGGGTTGGAACAGGCTTTGGCAAGCGCCCAGGGTCAGGGCAATGGCGGCCACGGAGGCAGTTTTGAAAAGCGACATGGGCGTCCTTCATGAAACAGGGAAAGGCGAAAAGTTACCCGCTTCGACTGCCAGCAGGACAATCAGTTCGCCACTAAGCTCATTAGAGTTCTTTCACCTTCTGCCGTCCATCCCGATGAGTGGAAAGGGGCTGCATCAAAGGGTACGGGCGCGTTAGGATGGCGCGAAGCCGAGGTTGGAACCTCGTATTGATCCATTGCACACGAGGATTGTCATGACCGATTTCGCCAACGCCGCACCGAGCACCGTGGACATCGTCAAGCGCGAGAGCTGCTTCCAGGGTTTCTACAAACTCGACCGTGTGCACTTGCGTCACGAATTGTTTGCCGGTGGCATGAGCCGCGAAATCAGCCGTGAATTGTTCGTGCGCCATGACGCGGTGTGCGTGTTGCCCTACGACCCGCAGCGCGATGAAGTGGTGTTGATCGAGCAGTTTCGCGTCGGTGCCATGGACAAGGGCGCCAACCCTTGGCTGGTGGAATTGGTGGCCGGCCTGATCGACAAGGACGAACAACCGGAAGAAGTTGCTCATCGTGAAGCGCAGGAGGAAGCTGGGCTTGCCTTCGCTGCGCTTTGGCCGATGACCAAATATTTTCCATCGCCGGGCGGCAGCGATGAATTCGTGCATTTGTACCTGGGGCGTTGCGACAGCGTGGGGGCCGGTGGCCTGCATGGCTTGGAGGAAGAAGCCGAAGACATTCGTGTGAAGGTCTGGGCTTTCGAAGATGCCTTGCAAGCCGTGCGCGACGGGCGTATCTGCAACGCGGCCAGCATCATTGCCTTGCAATGGCTGGCCTTGAATCGCGATGAAGTGAGGGGGCTATGGTCCTGAACAAGCTGCGCGATCGCTATCGCGTCGATCTGGTGGGGTTGCAGGCCGCCTGCGAGGCCAACTACGCTCGCCTGATGCGCTTGTTGCCGGACATGCGCAACGATCCGGCGCCGCGGCGTATCGCCGTGACCCACGGCGACCAGATGCTGGGTGTGTTGGCGCTGGAAGTGCTGCAGACCTGCCCCTACACCACCACGCTGCAAGTGCGCCAGGAGCACAGCCTGCCCTGGCTGCCGGTGCCGCAGCTGGAGGTCCAGGTCTATCACGATGCGCGCATGGCCGAAGTCGTCAGCGCCGAACATGCACGACGCTTTCGCGGCATCTATCCTTACCCCAATGCGTCAATGCACCAGCCGGATGAAAAAGCCCAGTTGAACCTGTTCCTGGGCGAGTGGCTGAGTCATTGCCTGGCGCTGGGCCATGAGTTCGAAGTCGTTCGGTAGTTGTGAACCGGTTCCGGTTCGCGGGTTTCCTCTTTCGATCATCCCCCAGCATAATTGCGGCTTCATGCAACGGCGTGACTGCGCCTGGGAGAGAGCGATTTGCCGAGCGTATCCAGCTTGACCACTGCCGATGCGGCGTTGCTGGTCCAACTGTCTGACAGCCATTTGTTCGCCGAGGCCGATGCCTCGTTGCTGGGCATGAATACCCGTGACAGTTTGCGGGCGGTCATTGACTTGGTGCTCAAGCAGCAGCCGGACATTGACCTGATGCTTGCCACGGGGGATTTGTCCCAGGACGGCACGTTGGAATCCTACGCGGCGTTTCGGCAATTGACTGCGCGAATCGATGCGCCGGCGCGGTGGATTCCGGGTAACCATGATGAGCCGCAGGTGATGCTCAAGGCGACGGTCAAGAGTGCGTTGCTCGATCCGGTGGTGGACATTGGCAACTGGCGCGTGACGATGCTGGACTCCGCGGTGCCTGGTTCGGTGCCGGGTTTTTTGGCCGAGGAGCAGTTGATTCTGTTGGCCAATGCCTTGAGCGAGGCGCCGGAGCGGCATCACTTGGTGTGCCTGCATCATCATCCGGTGTCGATTGGGTGTGCGTGGATGGAGCCGATTGGGTTGCGTAATCCTGAGGCGCTGTTTGCGGTGTTGGATCGGTTTCCTCAGGTTCGGGCGGTGTTGTGGGGGCATGTGCATCAGGAGGTTGACCGGGTGCGCGAGGGGGTTCGTTTATTGGCTTCGCCTTCGACCTGTATTCAGTTTGAGCCGGGGAGTGAGGATTTTGCGGTGGGCTCGCAGGCGCCGGGGTATCGGTGGTTGCGGCTTTTGCCGGATGGGCGGTTGGAGACGGGGGTCGAGCGGGTGGTTGGGTTTGCGTTTACCCCCGACTATGGCTCCAACGGGTACTGAGGACGAGGCGGCCTGACAGCCGGCCTGTCTCTCCCGGTTGTACATCTTTCAGATCTGTGGGAGCAAAGCTTGCTCGCGATGGCGGCCTGACTGAGTACATATCCATTGCTGCGGTAACGGCCGCTTAGGGTTCCGCCCTGACGGCGGGTCACTTTTGAAAAGCGCAAAAGTAACCAAAACGCTTCTGCCCCACCACTCGGCACCTCGCTCAGGCTCGGTGTGCCCTCACTCCGGCATTGCTCCGTGGGCCCGCCGCGAAGGGCCATCCATGGCCCAGCGCGGCTAACCCGGCATCCATGCCGGGATGCCCACTGCGCAATGCCTGCGTTCGGCCATCGTGGTTAACGGGGCGCCCGAGATCAACGTCCACGCCGAGGCGGCCTAGTAGCCGACCTGGCTCTTCCGGTCGTACACCCATCAGATCTGTTTGAGCAGGACCTGTGGGAGCAAAGCTTGCTCGCGAGGCGGCCTTATAGCCGACCTGGTTCTCCAATTATGGGAGCGAGCTTGCTCGCGATGGCGGTCTGATTGAGTACATATCCATTTCTGCGGTAACGGCCACTTAGGGTTCCGCTCTTACAGCGGCTCACTTTTGAGAAGCCCGGGAGCCGGCCCAGTCAAAAGTAAGCAAAACGCTCCTGCCCCACCACTCGGTGCCTCGCCTAGGCTCGGCATGCCCGAACGAAGGCATTGCTCCGTGGGCCGCCGCGAAGGGCCATCCATGGCCCAGCGCGGCTAACCCGGCATCCATGCCGGGTTGCCCACTACGCAATACCTGCGTTCGGCCATCGTGGTTAACGGGGCGCCGAGATCAACGTCCACCGCGAGGCGGCCTAACAGCCGACCTGGCTCTTCCGGTCGTACCCCAATCCAATTGTGGGAGCGAGCCTGCTCGCGAAGACGGCGACACATCCAATACTGATGCAAGCAGACCCACCGCTATCGCGAGCAAGCTCGGCTCCCACAGGGATCGGCGGTGGACACTGATCTTATAAACGACCCAAAACCTGTGTGGGAGCGAGCTTGCTCGCGATGACGGCCTGACAGCCGACCAGGATTGTGGGAATGGTCGGACAATCCTCCGGGCTGCAGCAGATTTTTCCGACGAGCTCTGGCGGTTGCCGGGTGGGAAGGGCTGTCGCTAGTCTTTTCCCGTCGCTGCAAATTCAGCGGCCGGGCCTGGAAACCCGAAAGTAGAAAGGCGTTATTTCAATCCTAGTGGAGCGCCAACATGTCTGAAGATAACTCTGGGCCAACAAAAAAAGATTCCATTTCTCCCGAAGCCAGCCAGATTCCCCCGATACTCGATGAAGCCGCCAAGCGCGCCATCGACCACTATCTCGACCCCAAACCTCAAGCCAAAAAGAAAAAGCCCTCAGGTCAACTGTTCACCGTCGTGGACGGCGTCGACACCGAAAGCCTGCTGGCCAACCTCAGCGAAACTTTGGCCTCAGCCGATGCCATGGTCAGCGACCTTGCCTTCGACCTGAAAGGCTCGCGACGCCATGTTGCCCTTGGCATTCAGCAACTGATTGAGCTGGGCGCTTTATTGGCGAATCGGATGCTGGACAACGTCAATACACAACCCTGACCACACCGCGCGCAGAAGCGAGCAAGCTCGCTCCCACAATGGGATCTGAGTACGACCGGGAGAGCCAGGTCGGCTGTCAGGCCGCCTCGCGAGCAAGCTTTGCTCCCACAGGTCCTGCTCAAACAAGTCTGACGGGTGTACGACCGGGAGAGCCAGGTCGGCTACTAGGCCGCCTCGCGGTGGACGTTGATCTCGGACGCCCCGTTAACCACGCTGGCCGAACGCAGGCATTGTGGAGTGGGCAACCCGGCATGGATGCCGGGTTAGCCGCGCTGGGCCATGGATGGCCCTTCGCGGCGGGCCCACGGAGCAATGCCGGAGTGAGGGCATGCCGAGCCTAGGCGAGGCACCAAGTGGTGGGGCAGGAGCGTTTTGCTTACTTTTGCGCTTCTCAAAAGTGAGCCGCCGTCAGGGCGGAACCCTAAGCCGCCGTTACCGCAGAAATGGATATGTACTCAATCAGACCGCCATCGCGAGCAAGCTCGCTCCCACAATGGGATAGGAGTACGACTGGGAGAACCAGGCCGGCTGTCAGGCCGTCATCGCGAGCAGGCTCGCTCCCACAGTTTGATCGAAGTACAACCGGGAGAAACAGGTCGGCTACAAGGCCGCCTCGCGAGCAAGCTTTGCTCCCACAGGTGTTGTGAACGACGGGTCATAGGAGGCAACAACACGGTCAAATCCCCCCCAACCACCGCAATCTCCCTGTAAACTCCGGCTTTTGCCCAACACCCAGGGAGTCGGCAATGTCGGGTTCGATCCTTTATATCCATGGCCTCAACAGCGCCCCGGCGTCGACCAAGGCCAGCCAGTTGACGCAAGTGATGACGCGCCTGGGCCTGAGCGACCAGTTACAGGTGCCCGCCTTGCATCACCACCCCCGCCAGGCCATCGGTCAGTTGGAACAGGCGATTACAGAACTGGGGCGCCCGCTGCTGGTCGGCAGCTCGCTCGGCGGCTACTATGCGACTCACTTGGCCGAGCGCCACGGCCTCAAGGCCCTGTTGATCAACCCTGCCGTCAGCCCGCATCGGATGTTCGACGGTTACCTGGGCACGCAGAAGAATTTGTACACCGACGAAACCTGGGAATTGACCCACGACCACGTCACGGCCCTGGCCGAACTGCAAGTGCCGGCGCCCCGGGATCCGCAGCGGTTTCAGGTATGGTTGCAAACCGGTGACGAAACGCTGGATTATCGCCACGCCCAGCAGTATTACCGCGCCTGTGCCTTGCGCATCCAGGCCGGCGGCGACCACAGTTTCCAAGGGTTTGCCCTGCAGTTGCCGGCGCTGTTGAGTTTTGCCGGCATTGGCGCCGATTTGTACCAGGCGATCGACTTCACGTCGCTGTGAGCCCATCGCCCCTTTTCATTGAACACTGACGACGAGACCCCATGGCCACTCCCAGCGCTAGCTCTTATAACGCAGACGCCATCGAAGTCCTCTCGGGCCTCGACCCGGTGCGCAAGCGCCCCGGCATGTACACCGACACCAGTCGGCCGAACCACCTCGCCCAGGAAGTCATCGACAACAGTGTCGACGAAGCCTTGGCCGGGCACGCTCGTTCGGTGCAGGTCATCCTGCACGCCGATCACTCGCTGGAAGTCAGCGATGATGGCCGCGGCATGCCGGTGGACATTCACCCTGAAGAGGGTGTGTCGGGCGTCGAGCTGATCCTCACCAAGCTCCACGCCGGCGGCAAGTTTTCCAACAAGAACTACCAGTTCTCCGGCGGTCTGCACGGGGTGGGTATTTCCGTGGTCAACGCCTTGTCGACCCAGGTGCGGGTGCGGGTCAAGCGTGACGGCAACGAATACCAGATGACCTTCGCCGACGGCTACAAGGCCACCGAGCTGGAAGTGGTCGGCACCGTCGGCAAGCGCAACACCGGGACCAGCGTGTATTTCGCCCCGGATCCGAAGTATTTCGATTCACCGAAGTTTTCCGTCAGCCGCCTCAAGCACGTGCTCAAGGCCAAGGCCGTGTTGTGCCCGGGGTTGCTGGTCAGTTTCGAGGACAAGGCCACCGGCGAGAAAGTCGAATGGCATTACGAAGACGGCCTGCGTTCTTACCTGGTGGACGCGGTCAACGATTTCGAGCGCCTGCCCAACGAGCCGTTCTGCGGCAGCCTGGCCGGTAACAAGGAAGCCGTGGACTGGGCGCTGTTGTGGCTGCCCGAAGGCGGCGAAAGCGTCCAGGAAAGCTACGTCAACCTGATCCCCACGGCCCAGGGCGGTACCCACGTCAACGGCTTGCGCCAGGGTTTGCTCGACGCGATGCGCGAATTCTGCGAGTTCCGCAACCTGTTGCCCCGTGGCGTGAAGCTGGCGCCGGAAGACGTCTGGGAACGCATCGCCTTCGTACTGTCGATGAAAATGCAGGAACCGCAGTTCTCCGGCCAGACCAAGGAGCGCCTGTCGTCCCGCGAAGCGGCGGCGTTTGTCTCCGGGGTGGTCAAGGATGCGTTCAGCCTGTGGCTCAACGCCAACCCGGAAACCGGCTTGGCGCTGGCAGAGCTGGCGATCAACAACGCCGGCCGTCGTCTCAAGGCCAGCAAGAAAGTCGAGCGCAAGCGCATCACCCAGGGGCCGGCATTGCCGGGCAAGCTCGCCGATTGCGCCGGGCAGGACCCGATGCGTTCCGAGCTGTTCCTGGTGGAAGGTGACTCCGCCGGTGGCTCGGCCAAGCAGGCGCGGGACAAGGAGTTCCAGGCGATCCTGCCGCTGCGGGGCAAGATCCTCAACACCTGGGAAGTGGACGGCAGCGAAGTGCTGGCCAGCCAGGAAGTGCACAACATCGCCGTGGCCATCGGTGTCGATCCAGGCGCCGCCGACATGAGCCAGCTGCGCTACGGCAAGATCTGCATCCTCGCCGACGCCGACTCCGACGGCCTGCACATCGCCACGTTGCTCTGCGCCTTGTTCGTCCAGCATTTCCGCCCGCTGGTGGACGCCGGTCACGTCTATGTGGCGATGCCGCCCCTGTACCGCATCGACCTGGGCAAGGAAATCTACTACGCCCTGGACGAAGCCGAGCGCGACGGCATTCTCGATCGCCTGGTGGCCGAGAAAAAACGCGGCAAGCCGCAGGTCACTCGATTCAAGGGCCTGGGCGAGATGAACCCGCCGCAACTGCGTGAAACCACCATGGACCCGAACACCCGCCGCCTGGTGCAGTTGACCCTGGATGATTTCGAAGCGACCTCGGAAATGATGGACATGCTGCTGGCGAAAAAACGTGCCGGCGATCGCAAGTCCTGGCTCGAATCCAAAGGGGACCTGGCCGAGGTGCTGGCCTGATGCGCAACGGTTTCGCCCTGGCGTTGTTGCTGTGGGCGGGGGTTGTGGTCGCAGGGCCTGCACCGGAACTGAAGTTGCTGTCCGAGCATGCTGTCGATGGCATGCGCGGCGGCAATCTGTCGGGGCTGGCGCTGTGCGGCAGCGAAATGTGGACGGTATCCGATCGCGACGATGACCGGATCTACCGCCTCAAGCCCGTCGATGCGCCGGTCTGGCAAGCCGAAGTGGTTGAAATCGAGGTGCCCGAGGTACCGGACAGTGGTTTGCCCTGGGGCTTGAAGTCCCGAACCTGGGCAGCGTCGTTCCTGCGCGGTGGCGAGCTGGATTTCGAAGGCATCAGCTGCGACAGCGCTGGCAATCGCTATGTGGTCAGCGAGTCCCAAGCCGCCGTGTTGCAGGTACCGCCTGCGGGGCCGGCGTCCTGGTTGAAAATCGCACCAACAATGATCCGCCAGGCCCGCGCCAGTGGCATGTTGCTGCATTTCAATGCGTTGTTCGAAGGCTTGGCGGTCAACCCGGCCGGTGACCAACTGTGGTTGGCGGCCGAGCGTGAGCGTCGCGGTCTTTTGTTGGTCAAGCGCCAGCAAACGGTGTGGGACTGCGAGGGTAATTGCGTGCTGCTGAGCGAAGCGGGGCTGGAGATGCAGCCGGCGCAGTTCCCCAAGGCCAAGGCGGTTTCGCGGGACTTCGCTGATCTGTCATTGTTCAATGGCAAGCTGTTTACCCTGGAACGCAACGCCTTTCAGATCTGTCGGCGTGACCCGCAGACCGCCCAAGTGGAGCGGTGCTGGTCGTTCGCCGCCGAGGCATTGCAGGACAGTCGACGTTATTCCCAGGATTATGGGCTGGCCGAAGCGCTGGTCGTGGACGCCGAGGGCGCCTGGATCGGCCTGGACAACAACGACGGTGCCCGCGCCGACGGCGAAACGCGACCGATCATCTGGCGCTTCGCCGCGCCGGACGGTGGCTGGGGCGCCTCGCCATGAGTCAGCCGCCGGGCAAGCGTGCTGGTCGGGTGTTGATGATATTGGCCTGGTGCGCGGCGCTGTTCCTGGCAACGCGGTTTTTTGCCCAATGGGAACAGCGCGAGCAAAACCCCAATGCCCAGGTGTATTCGCAAAAAGGCGAAGGGTTTATCGAGGTGAAGTTGGTCGGCAATAGGCAGGGGCATTTCGTCGCCAGCGGCCAGATCAACGGCCAACCGGTGGATTTCATGCTCGACACGGGCGCCACCGACGTGGCGATTCCGGTGGAGTTGGCCGAGCGCCTCAAGCTGGAAAAAGGTTTCGGCGTGACATTGAGTACCGCCAACGGTTTGAGCGAGGGCTATCGCACCCGCATCGACCGGCTGCAATTGGGTGACATCGTATTGCGCGATGTCCGTGCCCTGGTGGCGCCAGGCCTGGGTGGCACGCAAGTGCTGCTGGGCATGAGCGCCCTGAACAAACTTGAATTTACCCAGCGCGACGGCACCATGCTGCTGCGCCAGACAACGAACTGATGAGGCCCGCATGAGCGACATTCTTGCAGACAGCTTAGACGGCGTAGAACGCCGATCGCTGGCTGACTTCACCGAAAATGCCTACCTCAATTACTCCATGTACGTGATCATGGACCGCGCCTTGCCGCACATCGGCGACGGTTTGAAGCCGGTTCAGCGGCGGATCATCTATGCCATGAGTGAGCTGGGGCTGGATGCGGATTCCAAGCACAAGAAATCGGCGCGTACCGTCGGTGACGTGCTCGGTAAGTTCCACCCCCACGGCGACTCGGCCTGCTATGAAGCCATGGTGCTGATGGCCCAGCCATTCAGCTATCGCTACACGCTGGTGGACGGGCAGGGCAACTGGGGTGCGCCGGACGATCCCAAGTCCTTCGCGGCCATGCGTTACACCGAGGCGCGGTTGTCGCGCTATTCCGAAGTGCTGCTCAGCGAGCTGGGCCAGGGCACCGCGGACTGGGGGCCGAACTTCGACGGCACTCTCGACGAACCCCTGGTTTTGCCGGCACGTTTGCCGAATATCCTTCTCAATGGCACCACCGGCATCGCCGTGGGCATGGCTACCGACGTGCCGCCCCACAACCTGCGGGAAGTGGCCACGGCGTGCGTGCGCTTGCTGGACGAGCCGAAAGCCACGGTGGAACAGCTCTGCGAACACATCCAGGGCCCGGACTATCCGACCGAAGCGGAAATCATCACGCCGCGCGCCGACCTGCTGAAAATCTACGAGACCGGCCGCGGTTCGGTGCGCATGCGCGCCGTGTACCACATCGAAGACGGCGACATCATTGTCACGGCGCTGCCGCATCAGGTTTCCGGGGCCAAGGTCCTGGAACAAATTGCCGCGATGATGCAGGCAAAACCGTCGAAAGCGCCGCAAGTGGCTGACTTGCGCGACGAATCTGACCACGAAAACCCGTGCCGCATCGTGATCATCCCGGTCAACAGCCGAGTCGACCACGACGCGCTGATGCAGCACCTGTTCGCCAGCACCGACCTGGAGTCCAGCTACCGGGTCAACATCAACATCATCGGCCTGGACGGCAAGCCGCAGTTGAAGAACCTGCGGGCATTGCTGGTGGAGTGGCTGGAGTTCCGGGTCAAGACCGTGCGCCGGCGCCTGCAATTCCGCCTGGACAAGGTCGAGCGTCGCCTGCACCTGTTGGACGGTTTGCTGATTGCCTACCTCAACCTGGATGAAGTGATCCACATCATCCGCACCGAGGAGCACCCCAAGGCCAGCCTGATCGCCCGTTTTGCCCTGAGTGAAATCCAGGCCGACTACATCCTCGACACCCGCCTGCGGCAGTTGGCGCGGTTGGAAGAGATGAAGTTGCGCGCCGAACAGGATGAACTGCTCAAGGAGCAGGCCAAGCTGCAAGCCCTGCTGGGCAGCGAAGCCAAGCTCAAGAAGTTGGTGCGTACCGAACTGCTCAAGGACGCCGAGACCTACGGCGACGACCGTCGCTCGCCAATCGTCGAGCGTGCCGAAGCCAAGGCGCTGACCGAACACGATCTGTTGCCGAACGAGAAAGTCACCGTCGTGCTGTCAGAAAAAGGTTGGGTACGCTCCGCCAAAGGTCATGATATTGACGCGACGGGGCTTTCCTACAAGGCCGGGGACGGCTTCAAGGCCTTGGCGGCCGGGCGTTCCAACCAGTTTGCGGTGTTCGTCGACTCCAGCGGGCGCAGCTATTCGGTGCCAGCCCACACCCTGCCGTCGGCTCGTGGCCAGGGCGAACCGCTGACCGGTCGTTTAACGCCGCCGCCGGGTGCAACTTTTGAATGCGTGCTGATGCCAGATGATGATGGACTGTACGTAATTGCATCGGACGCGGGTTACGGGTTCGTGGTCAAGGGTGAGGATCTGCAAGCCAAGAACAAGGCGGGCAAGGCGTTGTTGAGCCTGCCGAACAACGCCAAGGTGATTGCGCCACGGCCGGTGGCTGATCGGGAGAACAACTGGCTGGCCTCGGTCACCACTGAAGGCCGGTTACTGGTGTTCAAGATCAGCGACCTGCCACAGCTGGGTAAAGGCAAGGGCAACAAGATTATTGGTATTTCCGGCGAACGGGTCGCCAGCCGTGAGGAATATGTCACGGATATTGCAGTGTTGCCGGAAGGCGCCACGCTTGTGCTGCAGGCAGGCAAGCGCACGCTTTCGTTGAAAGCGGACGATCTTGAGCATTACAAGGGTGAACGTGGTCGGCGCGGCAACAAGCTTCCAAGGGGTTTTCAGCGAGTCGATGCGCTGCTCGTCGAAAACCTCAATTAGGCGTAGTAGAGGGCTCGGTCTGCGATTAAATGCCGCAGATCGATACTTTCGCGCTGGAGTCGGCGCGCATATTCACGGATGATAGGCCCTTTCAAGCGCCGGCGTGGCCGAGCGTTCTTCATAATGACCGAGTATTTTTTCACTGTGGTAAGCCTTGTGGCTGCCACCTGGACGGAACGATGACTGCTCTGCGCCTCCCTATTTTGTGGCTCGCCGGCCTGCTTGGCCTGGCGGGCTGCAGCATGAACCAGCCGGTGTCGCTGTACCAACTGGACAGCGGAACCCCGGCCCAGCCTGCGCAAAGCACAGGCATGGCAGTATTGCTGGGGCCGGTCCTGATCGCCGACTACCTGCAACGTGAAACCTTATTGCAACGCCAACCGGACGGCAGCCTGCAGGCCGCCACTGACGGTCGTTGGGCTGGCAGCCTGTCTTCTGACATCGATCAGTTGCTGTTGCGCCAGGTCGCCGGGCATCTGGACAGCCAGCGCGTAGTGCTGGCACCCGCGACCCAAGGTTTCACCCCGGATGTACAGGTGCTGCTGTCGATTACCCGCCTGGATTCGGGTAAAGCCCAGCCGGCAGTGCTCGATGCCCAATGGCGATTGATCGACCGTCGTGGCAAGGTGCGTGAGAACCGCATCGTTCATCTGCAAGAGCAACATGCCGGCACCACGGCGGCACAGGTCCAGGCCCAGGGCGTGCTCCTGCAACGCCTGGCCGAACAGTTGTCCGTGTCGCTCAAGCCCCTGGCCAACCAGCCACCTATTGCAGAAGTCCCACGCAAGGCCGCTCCCGCCCCGGCCAAACCGGTGGAAAAGGACAAGGACAAGATCCCCATGGCCTTGCCGATTCGTACGGACATGGAAGTGTTCAGGTTCTGACGCCAGGACTGGATTACAAGACAAAGCCCGCATTAAGTGCGGGCTTTGTCGTTTCCTGGGTTCTTATTCCTGGGGGATGTCAGGCAAGATGAGGGCCCGGCGCATCAGACCTCCCGCCAATAACGACAAGGACGAGTTAAATTCCCATGAAAACAACTGCCAGTTGCACATTTCAGATCAGCAGCTGGGACGAGAAGCCGTCTCAAATTCTTGAAAACGCTCCAAAGCTCTCGCATGCCAACATCACGCAGTCCTATTCCGGCGCTATCGAGGGCACCAGTAGCGTCGAATACCTGATGTCCTATAGCGCTGACGGCACAGCGTGCTTTGTGGGTTTTGAGCGGGTTTGTGCGGTGGTGGCAGGTAAGCGCGGAACCTTTGTTGCCCGGCATTCGGGGTCGTTTTCCGAAGGCAAGGCGCGCAGTACGTGGAGTGTCGTAGAGGGCGCCGGTACTGGGGATCTGGTCAATTTGAGTGGGACTGGCAGCTACGTGGCTGGCCATGGTGAGCCGGCACAAGTGTCATTTGAGTATTCGTTTGAGCCTGAGAGCTGAAGTGTGTGGGGTGGACGCGACTCTGTAGTCTGGTTTTTCGCTGTCTGTCCTGACGCCATCGCGAGCAAGCTCCTCCCACATTGGGCCTGTGGGTGTGGGAGCGAGCTTGCTCGCGATGACGGCGCTGAAGGCAACAAAAAAGCCCGCAGATAATCACTCATCTGCGGGCTTCGTCATTTCAAGTCCTGAGACTCAGGCCTGGCGTTCGTGCATCCGCGCCAACTGCCGCTCCAGCATCGATGGATAAGGCTCCATCAAGCGTTCCACGCAGCACGCGCCTTCGGGGCTGGCGATGGGGCGGATACGGGCGCGCTGGCGGATCAGGGCGTCGTCGTTGATCTTGCGCTCCACCAGCAGCAGGTTGCGGCTGTGTTGCGACAGCGCCAGGGCGTCCTGGGCGGTTTCGGTCAGCAACAGGTCGATCTGGCTCAGGCCAAACAAGCCATCGCCCAGGGTCAGGCCCAATTGCAGTTGCAGGGTGATGCCGCTGTCGGCGACTTCGATCTGCAACTGGTGGCCCAAGGCGCGCAGCAACTCACCGCAGCAAATGGCGTTGGTCAGGTAGTCGTCACCGCTGTCTTCGGTGTGGAACAGCATCAGCGTGCTGCCATCGTTCAGGGTGTGCAGTTCGCCCTGATAGAGCGATGCGGCCTGGTCGAGGCAGTCGCGGTAGCGCTCGAGCAATTCCTTCAGGCGCGCCTGGGGCAAGCGGCGCAGTTGCTCCTGGGCGCCCAGTTGCACGGCCAGTACGGCGCTGTGCTGGGGCAGGTTCGAGGCGACGGGCCTGGCGACCGGTTGAGGGGCTCCATCGACTGATTCGTCCCGCAGGTCGGCGAACGCGTCGTCGTCTTCCTCGTCCTCTACCGTGCGTACCACGTGGCGTGGAGCCGGTTTGGAAGCAGGCATTGGCTGGCTTTCATCGAAGCCCGGGTCGCGCAGGTTACGCACTTCGAAGCCCGGCTCGGCATCGTCGTCGTCCACGTAGTCGATGTCTTCAGGTTCCGGCACGGGCTCAGGCTCCGGCGCGAAGCTGGCGTGCAGTTGCCGGGCCAGATCGCCGATTTCGTCCTGGCGCTGGGTGGCCGGCGTGTGTTCGTCGATGTCCCGCAGCCAGACGCGCAATTGCAACAGCGGCGTAGAGATGTGTCGCCCCAGGCGCAGGCTCAAGGCCAGTGCCAGTGCCAGCAGGATCGCGCTGAGGATACCCATGCTTTGCAGGCTGATGGTCATCGGTTGCTGGAACTGGTCCATGTCCAGGCTGATGCGCAGCTGCCCGGCGGTCACGTCCTGGAAGGTGATCTTGCTCTGGTACATGCCGCCGGACTCGCCCAGCAGGCCCGGCTTGGGACGCTGGCCGGCCTCGGCGAGGATGCGGTTGTCCACGCTGTAGATGGCGGCGTGGGCCACCAGCTTGTTCTTGGTCAGGTTGTTGAGCAGCACGTTGAGGCTGAGGATGTCGTTGGACACCAGCAGCTCGGTGGCGGACGTGGCGGTCTGGGTGGTCAGGCTTTCACCCAGGGCATCGGCCTGCTCGTGCATCGCCTGCTTGAATTGCAAACCCATCACGCAGGCATAGATAACCAGGGCCAGGGCGACCAGGATCACGTTATGGCTGGCAATGCGCAATGCAATCGGCACACGACGGTGACGCAGTGCACGGAAGATCAGCAGGAAGAAGTTGTCGGTTTTGACTGGCGTGGGCCGGTTCACTGAGCTCGGCTCTTTGTCCGTGAAATTGACGCGCAGTATAGCGACAGCCCCATGACCGGCAAAGCACTGGCGGTGCCCGATGGTCACTGAATGTGGGTAGAATGCGTTTTTTTTCCACCTGCGGGGGTGCGCCTTGCGCGAAATCGTCCTGATAAACATCACTGGCAGCGACCGTCCGGGTCTGACTGCGGCCATTACCGGCGTTCTGGCCCAGGGTGGTGTGAACATTCTCGACATCGGTCAGGCGGTGATCCACGACACGCTGTCGTTCGGTATTCTGGTTGAAATTCCGGACGCCGAACAAGGCAAGTCGGTGCTCAAGGACATCCTGTTCACCGCCTACAAGCTCGACCAACAGGTGCGCTTCACCCCGGTGTCCGAGGACGATTACCGGCATTGGGTGGCCGGCCAGGGCAAGAAGCGCCACATCGTTACTTTGTTGACCCGCAAGGTTACCGCCGAGCAGTTGCAGCGTGTCAGTTCGATCACCGCCAAATATGACCTGAACATCGACCACATCGACCGATTGTCCGGGCGCATGCCGCTGGATACCCCGGACGACAAGGGCAAGGGCTGCATCGAGTTTTCGGTGCGCGGCGAGCCGGCCGATCCCCAGGCGTTGCGTGCCGAGTTCCTCAGCGTGGCCCAGGAACTGAACGTCGACATCGCCTTCCAGGAAGATTCGCTGTTCCGCCGTAACCGCCGCCTGGCGGTGTTCGACATGGACTCGACGCTGATCGAAGCCGAAGTCATCGACGAACTGGCCAAGGCGGCCGGCGTGGGCGACAAGGTCTCGGCCATCACCGAGCGAGCCATGGCTGGCGAATTGGATTTCCGTGCCAGCTTCAAGGAGCGCCTGGCGCTGCTCAAGGGGCTGGACGTCAGCGTGCTGGACTCCATTGGCGCTTCCCTGCGCCTGACCGAAGGCGCCGAGACGCTGTTCGCCGAACTCAAGCGCCTGGGCTACAAGACCGCCATCCTGTCCGGCGGCTTCACCTATTTCGCCAAGCAGCTGCAGGCCAAGCTCGGCATCGACTACGTGTTCGCCAACGAACTGGAAGTGGTGGATGGCAAGGTGACCGGCGTGGCCGTCGAGCCGATCGTCGATGCCCAGCGCAAGGCGGACCTGCTGCGTGAACTGGCTGAAAAAGAAGGCCTGCGCCTGGAGCAGACCATCGCCGTGGGTGACGGTGCCAACGACTTGCCGATGCTGGCGATAGCGGGCCTGGGCGTGGCGTTCCGCGCCAAGCCACTGGTCAAGCAGTCGGCCAGGCAGGCGATTTCCACCCTGGGACTGGATGGGGTGTTGTACCTGTTGGGCTTCAGGGATCGTGACGGGCAGCTCTAAGTAACACGCCGGTTTTGGAGTGCATGCTTTTGTGGCGAGGGAGCTTGCTCCCGCTGGCCTGTGTAGGAGCTGCCGAAGGCTGCGATCTTTTGATCTTGATCTTCGCTTGAGACTCAATTGGTCTTGGAAAGATCGCAGCCTCGCTTCGCTCGGCAGCTCCTACAGCGACTTCCACAACGAATCAAAATTCCCTTCTTGCTCGCTACCATCCCCGTTGGCGGTCGAGTCTTCCGGGTGATAAGCAAACTGGTTGAAACTGTGGGTGCTGGTCACTCGGCGGTCCAGGCCGGCGCGGCGTTCCTGGCCGTTGGTATTGATCAACACGTGTTGGCCTTCCTCGAAGGGCAGGCGTGGGGCGATCATGGTCGGGGGCAGGTCAATGGCACTGATCTCGGGAAGCAACAGCCCGCGCAGATAGTGACCGTGCTCATTTTTTTCCCGGACCAGTTGCAGCCCGCAAGGCTGGGCGTGCGGTGCGACCAGCTCGATGCCCATTTGCATGGCCCCGTTGCGCACTTGCCGGATCCAGCGCACCACGGCAACGCTCCAGGCTTGGTCGCTGGTGTCCCGGATGCCGATCATTTCCCCGGCTTGCAGTTGTTCCGGCACTTCCTTGGGCCAGCCGAGGCAATAGCCGCCAGGGCTGTGGTTGATGATCGGCAGGTCGTAGGTGGGGAAGTGATGCTGGTTGTCGGAGCTGGTGCCATCGTCATCGGCCGGGTTGACCGGGTACTCGATTTCTTCGTAGGGCAGCAGGTCGCTGTCGCCGGCGGGGGCGGCGTCGAAGGCTTGGCCCCAGGTGTCGTTTGTCTTGCTCGGCGAGGCTTCGAAGCGGGCCTTGCGGGTGGTGGGGCTTTTCAATATCTCGTTGAAAGAGCGCTCGCCGCCGAGGTAGTAGTGCAGCGCACTCATGCCCACGCACAGCGTCAGCGTGCCGTTGCCCTCGGTGCGCTGGAAACTGCGTTCGGCTGCTTCGCCCCAGGCTGCATGCAGGTGATGCAGGGTGTCGATGCTCATGCCACTTGGTACTGGCAGACTTTGCTCGGCAGGTTGTTCCAGGTGAGTGGCGATTACGCGCACCAGGGGCTGTGGATCGAACCCCTGCAAGGTCGGCTGCTGTTCGGCGCGGAACTTGGAACGGTAGCGTGGCCCGACATCCAGCTCCGGAGCGACCGCGAACAGGCTGGTAGCGCTGGTGGCGGGGTCCAGCTTGACCCACTGGCTCCAGGATTCGAGCACTTCGGTCAGCCGTCCGATTTGGCTCTGGCGCAGCTGATTGCTGCGTGAGGCGCCCAGCAACAGGGCGACGACATAGGTTTGCTCGGTGTTCAATTGATGAACCTGGCAGGCCAGTTCGTCACTCACGCTCAGGTGCTGCAACCGGTGCTGGCAGGCGATCCGGTATAGCTGATGCAAATCGAGCCACAGCCCCTCAGGCACTGGGCTGTACAGCTGACTGGCACGCAACAGCGGGCCGTTGAGGGCGTGCGTCGCCCGTTGCAGCGCGGTGCTCAGCAGGCGGGCCCGGTCCTTGGTGTATTTCGACGCGATACGCGCCACGATCTGTTTGTAGCCCATCGCCAGCTGGGTTTGCAGGGCCTGGCACAGGTTGACGATCTTGCGCGAGCGCTCATCCAGCACGATGGCCTGTTGCAGGAAGTGCCGCTCCAGGTGCTTGCAGACGTAATACACCTCGGGCCGCAGCAGCTCGAGCAGTTGCAGGCGATTGTCGCTGGGCGTGAGCAGTTGGTTGAGTTCGCCAAGGGCTTGGTACAAAAGGCGGGCTGTTTCGCCGATGTTGGCCTTGGGCAGGTTGGCGATCCAGCGCTTGAGGTCCCGGGGCGTAGCATCGCAGAACGACAGGCGTGATTGTGTCGGGGTCAGGACGCGCAATAGCTGGAGAGGGCTGGTCTCATTCATGCCGTGTACGGGCTCCGGCGGGAAATAAACGTGTTGTTTCCTACTCTAGCAGCTGTAGCCGAAAGAAGTGCTCTGTCTCTGCGGGATACTCTGTGGGAGCGAGCTTGCTCGCGATGACGATGGATCAGTCACATCGCTATCGCGAGCAAGCTCGCTCCCACAGGGGGTGATTTTTTACTCAGGCTTTCGGCAGCGCCAGGCCTTGGCCCATCTGCACCGGTGAACCGGCCACCAGGCCTTCGGCCCAGTTCACCTGGTCCGGCCCAAACAGCACGATGGCCGTCGAACCCAGCTTGAAGCGCCCCAGTTCGGCGCCTTTTTCCAGATGAATCGGCGCGCGGGCGGCTTCGTCATAACGGAAGGTTTTCAGCTCGCGCTTGGGCGGCGTCACCAGCCCGGCCCAGACGGTTTCGATGGACGCCACGATCATCGCGCCCACCAGCACCACGGCCATCGGCCCGCGTTCGGTGTCGAAAATGCACGCCACGCGCTCGTTGCGGGCGAACAGCTCCGGAACGTTTTCGGCGGTGGTCTGGTTGACCGAGAAAATCCGTCCAGGAATGTAGACCATCTCCCGCAGGGTACCGGCCAGTGGCATGTGCACGCGGTGGTAGTCCTTGGGGGACAGGTAGATGGTGGCGAAATCGCCGCCCATGAACGGCGCCGCGTTGGCCGCATCACCGCCCAGCAGTTCCAGCACGCTGAAGCTGTGGCCCTTGGCCTGGAAGACCCGGCCGTGCTCGATCGGGCCGAGCTGGCTGACGGCACCGTCGGCGGGGCTGAGGATCGCGCCCGGGGTGTCGTCCAGCGGGCGTGCGCCGTCTTTCAGGGCGCGGGTGAAGAAGGCGTTGAAGTGCTCGTAGGCAGTCAGGTCTTCTACCAGTGCCTGGGACATGTCCACTTGATAGCGCTTGGCAAACCACGCGGTGAAGGCGTTCTTGAACCAGCGCACGCGGCATTCGGCAATGCAGCCGGCCAGCCGCGAGAGCAGGTGGTGTGGCAGCAGGTATTGAGTGAGGATGAACAAACGGTTTTTCATTAACTGTCCTTAAGAACCTTTAAAGCTCGATGGGGGTGTCGGGGTGGTTGCCCCATTCGCCCCAGGAACCGGCATAGCCTTTGACCCTTGGATAACCGAGCGCCTTGGCCACCAGGTAGGTGAAGCCGGAGCGGTGGTGAGTCTGGCAGTGGGTGATGATTTCTTTGTCAGGCGTGATGCCCAATTGTTCGAGGATTTGCGGCATGTCCTTGCGGATGCGCAGGTTGCGCGCCTGGTCCATGCCGGCAGTCCATTCGAAATTGACCGCGCCGGGAATGTGCCCGCCTCGGGCTGCGACGACTTTCTCGCCGGAATATTCCAGCGGGCCGCGAGCGTCCCAGATTGCCAGGTCGGCTGCGCCGAGGCGGCTTTGCAGGTACTCGCGGGTGGCGGTGGGGGCTTCGTGCAGTGTCAGGCTGACCGGGCCTGCGACGGGCGCAGGCACTTCGACGGACACCGGCAGGCCTTCGTCCAGCCACGACAGCAAGCCGCCGTCGAGGTAGTGGTAGTTCGAGTGGCCGATCACGTCCAGCAGCCAGATAAACCGCCCGGCCCAGCCGCCGCCTTCATCGTCATAGACCACGTAGACCGCATCCGGGTTGTGCCCGAGCTCACCGAACAGGGCTTCGAGGTCGGCCTTGGCCGGCAGCAGGCCCGGCGCCGGCGGTTGGCCGAGCTGGGTACGCTTGGGGTCGACGAAGCGTGCGCCAGGGATATGGCCGATGCTGTAGCGGGCGGCGCTGGTCAGGTCCACCAGAATCAGTTCGCGGGCGTCGAGGCGCGGCAGCAGCTCGCTCGGCTCGATCACCAGCGGCAAGCCAGAGAAGTCAGGCATGTGAGGTCTCCAGGGGCGCAAAGGGAAAAGATTGTAGCAAGTTCAGCGGCCGCGGTTGGTAAAGGTATGCAGGGCCCTTTCGATGCATTGCACGGTTTTGCCGAAGGCTTGCACGGTCACATCCGAGAACGGCCCGCCGCCCTGGTCCACCACCACCAGCATGATCACCCGGCCATTGCAGGTCAGCGAGCGCAGCAGTAGGTGCTCCCCGCGGAACAGGCTGCGTAGGCCCGGTGGCAGCAGCGCCGAAAACTGCGCGTTGTTGTCCGGGTTCAGGCGAACCTGGGCCTGCTGGGCCAGCAACCGTTGCACTATTTTGCTCTGGCTGATGGTAAAGCTCATGGCCGCGGCTTCTTTGGGCAGGCCGGCGGTCTGGTGTACGCGCACGCTGGTCTGGTTGCGGTCGGCCATCAGGATCATCACCCGGCGCATGCCACAGGCCACCAAGACGTCCCGTGCCGAGGTGGTCAGGTGCATGGCATTGCTGAAGGGGCTCGGTTCCACCAGCAGCGCGGAGCATTGCTTGCGCCACTGGCTCAGGTCCTCGGCGCTGGGTGTGGGGGCGGGCAGCAAACCGGGGTGGATGCGACGGCTGCCCCAGGGCCAGAGCAACGCCACGGCCGGATGCCAGAGGTCTGGCATGGCGTCATGACGGGCGCTGGTGACGGCTTGTTGGTGCAGCTGTTGCTGGACCTCATCCATCGGCATCTGCAGGTACAAACTGGTGAGGTATTGCCAGCGGGCACTGTGGGGGCCATCCCAGGCCTGTTGCGCCGAAAGTGCCAGGCCGTTGGCCAGCAACACGGTGTTGGCCGGTTGATTGAGCCAGCGCCGCAGGGTTGGGTCGTCGTCCAGGCGATTCTGCTGGCGCAGCGGGTGCTCGCTGTCCCGGGCGATGCGCAGAACCTGCACCAGCTCGCGGCGTTCGTTGAGCAGCAGGCGATAACCTTGCATCACCCAGATCGGCAGGCGCCAGGTCTCCACCAGCGCCAGGCAGATTTTCAGCAGGCTGACGCCGAACAATTCGCGCTCTACCTTGCGCGCGGGCTCGCGTTTGTGGACGACCCGCAATTCCCACTCCCCCAGTAACCGCGGGTGAGTCAAGGCCAGTGGCCAGAGCGGTGAGAGAAACAGCAGGCTGCCCCAGTGAATGTCCTGCCACAGCCGCGCCAGGCGGCTGGCAAAAAAGCCATTGGCCTGTTGCGTGGCGTGTTGGCTGATCAATTGCAGCTGGCGCAAGGCGATGGGGATTTCGAGCCCCGGCAACGACGGCAGGCGAGCGAGCAGTTCTTCGGTACGCTTGAGGCCGAGGCGGTTGATGGCCACTTCGAGATTTTCCGCAGGTTCTGCAAGGCTGCCATGGGTGTGATGATTGGCCTCGCGGATGACGCTGAGGGCCAGGGCGGGGCTGTCCTGCATCAGTTCGGCGATGTCACGTAACGAGCGGCGGCTGTCGGCAATGGCCTTGCAGACCAGGTCATGGCTGGCCTGGGGCACCGGCAGATGCACGCCATCGAGCAGCTTCACCCAGCCTTCGAGGGTGGTCGGTCGTGGCGTTGGAACCTTCGTGTCGTTAGTCATGGCTGGACGTGATCATCGTATGAATTCTCTACGCCCGGAACGGGGCAAATTGGCTTTTCGCCAGAACAGCCTATAGTCTGGCGCAGTTTTGCCGATAAGTAGAAGAAGAGATTTTTCAGCTTCCGAATATGACCTTGAACCCGACTTAAATAAGTACTTTCTATCTATGGCTAAAATTATCGGCATCATCGTCGTGTTCGCGAGCGTGCTCGGCGGATACGTGCTTTCCCATGGCAAGATTGCCGCCCTGATCCAACCTTTCGAGGTCATGATCATCGGTGGCGCGGCCCTCGGTGCATTCCTGCAGGCCAACCCCGGCTACATGACGATGCACGTGCTCAAGAAATCCCTGGGCATGTTCAGTTCGCGCTTCAGCCACACCTTCTACCTTGAAGTGCTGGGCCTGATCTACGAGATCCTCAACAAGAGCCGCCGTGAAGGCATGATGGCGATCGAAGGCGATATCGAAGACGCTGCCGCCAGCCCGATTTTCGCCAAGTACCCTGCGGTACTCAAGGACGCTCGCATGACGGCGTTCATCTGTGATTACCTGCGCATCATGTCGTCCGGCAACATGGCACCCCATGAGCTCGAAGGTCTCTTCGACATGGAGCTGTACAGCCTCAAGGAAGACCTGGAACATCCATCCCACGCGGTCACCGGCGTCGCCGACGCCATGCCTGGCTTCGGTATCGTCGCGGCGGTATTGGGCATCGTGGTGACCATGGCGTCCCTGGGCGACGGCGACCAGAAATCCATCGGCTTGCACGTTGGTGCGGCACTGGTGGGTACCTTCTTCGGTATTTTGGCCGCGTACGGTTTCTTTGGTCCGTTGGCCACTTCCCTGGCCCATGACGCCAAGGAAGAGCTCAACGTCTACGAAGCCATCAAGGCTTCCCTGGTGGCCTCGGCCTCAGGCATGCCGCCATCGCTGGCGGTGGAGTTCGGTCGCAAGGTCCTCTACCCGGCGCACCGTCCAAGCTTCGCCGAGCTGGAACAAGCGGTTCGCGGTCGTTAGTGCTTTGCTTTGCAAATACGTTCCTTTTTTGGCGAGTGACTGTTGCTGCCAGACAAGGCGCCGCGACGAGTCATAGCCCGCTATGGCGAGGAGCGGCAACGTCGTATGGCAGCAACAGGCACCGTCAAAATGGAACAGTATTTGTGAAGCAGAGCACCTAGGTCATGGAAAATAACCAGCCGATTATCATCAAGCGCGTCAAGCGCATCGCCGCGGGGCATCACGGGGGCGCCTGGAAAATCGCCTTCGCCGACTTCGCGACGGCGATGATGGCGTTCTTCCTGGTGCTGTGGCTGCTGTCCACCGCGACGCCGGAACAGAAGATCGCCATCGCCGGTTACTTCAAGGACCCGGTGGGTTTTACTGAAAGCGGCACGCCGTACATCATCGACCTGGGCGGCTCACCGACCCTGGCGCCGGATACGACCCTCAACCCCGAAGTCAAATCCCAGCCCCAGCCCGACAAGGTGACGACGGACACCGAGCAGGTCGAAGGCATGGCCGAGCAGATCGAGCGCGAACGCCTGGAATTGTTGCTGCAGGAATTGCAGAACAAGGTCGAAGAGAACCCGCAACTGCAGAAATTCAAAGACCAGATCCTGTTCGAAATCACGCCGAACGGCTTGCGCATCCAGATCATGGACGCCGAGAACCGGCCGATGTTCGACTCTGGCAGCGCGCGCCTGAAGCCTTATTTCGAAGACATCCTGTTGGCCATGGCCGACACCATCAAGGCGGTGCCGAACAAGATCAGCATCAGCGGCCATACCGATGCCAAGCCCTTCATTGGCAAAGGCGATTTCGGTAACTGGGAGCTGTCCGCCAACCGCGCCAACGCGGCCCGTCGCGCCCTGGTGGCTGGCAGTTATCCGGATGAGCAGGTGGCGCGGGTGGTCGGTTATGCCTCCTCGGCGCTGTTCGACCGCAAGGACCCGTTCAACCCGGTCAACCGGCGTATCGATATCGTGGTGTTGACCAAGAAGGCCCAGCAGGCCATCGAAGGTTCGCAAACCGATGACCCGGCGCCGGATCCGGCCCAGGGCGAGGGCGCGCCGGGTGAAGTGCCGGCCACGCCTGGGGCTGCGGTTGATCCAAGCGCCTTGCCGGCGGACCAGCAACCCGTGCCGGCCCACGAACTGCGCGAACGGCTGAACCTGTTCGACGACGCCGCGCCAAAACCGGCCACGCCGCCGGCGCAGTGACCCAATAAAAAAGCCGACATCATTGTCGGCTTTTTTGTGGGCCACTGTTCACTTGAGGCTTGCTTGCCTTTGTGGCGAGGGAGCTTGCTCCCGCTGGGCTGTGAAGCAGCCCCATCCAAGGTGAGTGTTTCGCACTCAAGCGGGAGCAAGCTCCCTCGCCACAAAGGCGTCCGGCCAACTCAGTAACTGCTTTCCGGCAAGCTGGCGATGATCGAGCGGTAGCTGTTCATCCGTTGCTGATGCACCCGACCTTCTTCCAGGGCCTTGAGCAGGGCGCAACCGGGTTCGCGGTCGTGCTTGCAGTCGCGGAAGCGGCAGGTGCCGATCAGCTCGTTGAACTCGATGAACCCGGCTTCCACATCGGCCCGGCTGACGTGGCCCAGGCCGAACTCGCGGATGCCCGGTGAGTCGATCAATTCACCGCCGCCGGGGAAGTGGAACAGTCGCGCGGTGGTGGTGGTGTGGGTGCCCTGGCCGGACAGCTCGGACAACGGCCCGACGCGTGTCTCGACTTCCGGCAGCAGGCTGTTGACCAGCGATGACTTGCCGACGCCGGACTGGCCGACGAATACGCTGATGCGCCCGTCCAGTTGCTGTTGCAATTGCTCCATGCCGTTGCCGTGATGGGCCGAGACTTCCAGCACCGGGTAACCCAAATCCCGATAGACCGACAGCAGGGCGTTCAGCGCCGGGGCGTTGTGCTCGTCGATCAGGTCGAATTTGTTGAGCAGCAACAACGGACGGATGCCCGCGTGTTCGGCGGCCACCAGATAACGGTCGATCAGGTTGGCGTGGGGTTCGGGCAGCGGGGCGAACACGATGACGATCATGTCGACGTTGGCGGCCACGGGCTTGAGCTGGCCCCGGCTGTCCGGACGGCACAGTTCGGTGTGGCGCGGCAATTGCGCGACGATCACGCCGATGCCCTGGTTGCCGGCACGCCAGACGACCTGGTCGCCCGTCACCAGCGCCGGCAGGTTGGCGCGCAAGTGGCAGCGGAACACCTGGCCGGCCAGTTCGCCTTCCCGGGCCTCGACCTCGACCTGCACGCCGAAGTGGGCAATGACCAGGCCGGTCTGTTCAGGGCCCAGGTCGCCACCCTCCAGGGCTTCGACAGCACTGGATTCGCGTTTGGCGGCGCGGGCGGCGCGCTCGCCCTGGATCTTTTCGATGCGCCAGTTCTGACGACGATTGAGTTGGCGTTTGGCCATGGGTGTTCCGTATGAAGAAATGCAGCGAATAGGGTAAAACGGCCGCGAGTTTAGCACGCCCAAGGGGCGGCCTAGGCTAAACTGCGTGGCTACGCCGAGGAGCTTCCCTATGCAAAACCCGCAGAACCTGATCTGGATCGACCTGGAAATGACCGGTCTGAACCCAGACACCGACGTCATCATCGAAATGGCCACCATCGTCACCGACAGCGACCTCAACACCCTGGCCGAAGGCCCGGTGATAGCGATCCATCACAGCGACGAGATCCTGGCCGGCATGGACGAGTGGAACACTCGCCAGCACGGCGGCTCGGGCCTGACCCAGCGGGTGCGCGAGAGCAAGATCAGCATGGCCGAGGCCGAAGCCCAGACCCTCGCCTTCCTGGAGCAGTGGGTGCCCAAGGGCAAGTCGCCGATCTGCGGCAACAGCATCTGCCAGGACCGTCGCTTCCTGTACACCCACATGAAAGCCCTGGAAAGCTACTTCCATTACCGCAACCTGGACGTCTCCACCCTCAAGGAACTGGCCGCCCGCTGGGCGCCAGAAGTACGCGACAGCTTCCAGAAGGGCGGCAGCCACCTGGCCTTGGACGACATCCGCGAGTCCATTGCCGAGTTGCAGCATTACCGTAAGCACTTCATCAAGTTCTGATTGAAGCGCACGGCGTTCTTGTGGCGAGGGAGCTTGCTCCCTCGCCACAGGGGGGCGTTTGAACCTGGTGGCATGGCGCTCAGGCAGAGACGTTGGCGCGCCCTCTTTTGGTGCCTGCCCGAAATGGCTAGACTGCGCGCCTTTTCGTAAGGACCGCCATCATGTTGCTGATGCTTTATCTGATCGCCATCACCGCTGAAGCCATGACCGGCGCCTTGTCTGCCGGGCGTCGGGGCATGGACTGGTTCGGCGTGGTGCTGATCGCCTGTGTCACGGCGCTGGGTGGCGGCTCGGTGCGTGATGTGCTGCTCGGTCATTACCCGCTCACGTGGGTCAAACACCCCGAATACCTGGTGCTGACCACTACCGCAGCGATGTTGACGGTGTTCCTGGCGCGCTGGATGCGCCATTTGCGTTCATTGTTCCTGGTGCTCGACGCCGCGGGGCTGGTGGCGTTCACCCTGATCGGCTGCATGACGGCCCTGGAAATGGGCCATGGCATGCTGGTGGCTTCGGTCAGCGGGGTGATCACTGGGGTGTTCGGCGGTATTCTGCGGGACATCTTCTGCAACGATATTCCGCTGATCTTCCGTCGGGAGCTCTACGCCAGCGTTTCGTTTGCCGCGGCGTGGTGCTATCTGCTGTGCGTCTTCCTGCAGCTGCCGAGTGAGCAGGCGATCCTCATTACCTTGTTCGGTGGTTTCCTGCTGCGGCTCCTGGCGATTCGTTTTCACTGGGAAATGCCGAAGTTCGTCTACAACGACGAAGTTTGACGCTCGGCATGTTGCCGCAACGCCCACTCCACGTGCTCGCGCACCAGCTCCGACGGGTGGTCGCGTCGCGCCTCCAGCGCTTGCAGCACGGGAATCGTTGACGGCGCATTACCCAGGCCCACTGCCAGGTTGCGCAGCCAACGCTCGTAACCGGCGCGGCGCAGCGGCGAGCCTTCGGTGCTGCTGAGAAATTTGTCCTCGTCCCACATGAACAGCTCGGCCAGCCCGGCATTGTCCAGGTTGTGCCGTGGCTTGAAGTCGCTTTCCCCGGACGACCGGGCGAAGCGGTTCCATGGACAGACGATCTGGCAGTCATCGCAGCCGAACACCCGGTTGCCGATCAACGGCCGCAGTTCCTCAGGGATGGCGCTTTTCAGTTCGATGGTCAGGTAGGAAATGCAGCGGCGAGCATCGAGCACGTAGGGCCCGACGAAGGCATTCGTAGGACATATGTCCAGGCACGCGGTGCATTTTCCGCAATGTTCGCTGGCATGGGGCGGGTCCACCGGCAGCGGCAGGTCGACAAACAGCTCGCTCAGGAAGAAATAGCTGCCGGCCTTGCGGTTCAACACCAGGGTGTTTTTACCGATCCAGCCCAGGCCGGCCTGTTCAGCGATGGCTTTTTCCAGGACTGGAGCACTGTCGACGAAGGCGCGATAGCCGAAGGGGCCGATCACCGCCTGAATTTTTTCTGCCAGTTGCTGCACACGTTTACGGATCAATTTGTGGTAATCGCGGCCCAATGCATAACGCGAGACGTAGGCTTTCTCCGGTTGGCCGAGCATTTGCGCCATGTGCGTATCGCCCGACAGGTAGTCCATGCGCAGGGACACCACCCGCAGCGTACCTGGTACCAGTTCCTCGGGGTGCGAGCGTTTACTGCCGTGGGCGCCCATGTAGTCCATTTCGCCGTGGTACCCGGCATCGAGCCAGCGTTGCAGGTGCTGCTCATGCTCGGCAAGGTCCAGGCCGCTGATGCCGACCTGCTGGAAGCCCAGCTCGCGGCCCCACTCCTTGATGGATTGGGCGAGGGCGGGGAGGTCTGTGGGAATGGCAGGCATGAGGCGAGAGAAACCAGAGCTGAGATGCGTATAATTCTGCCAGACATCGGAGCCCGAAGACGCATGCCGCACACTAAAGATGATTTTCCCGACGCGCTGTACAGCGCCGCGCAGGTCCGGGCCCTCGACGCACAACTGATCGCGGCCGGCACCGCCGGTTTCGAATTGATGCAGCGCGCCGCCCGCGCCACCTGGCGAGCGATCGTCCGGCGCTGGCCTGACGCCCATGAGCTGACGGTGCTGGCCGGGCATGGCAACAACGCTGGCGATGGCTACCTGGTCGCGACCCTGGCCCGGCGCGCCGGCTGGTCGGTGCGGGTACTGACAGTGGGCGAGCCCCGGCGCTTGCAGGGCGACGCCGCCAATGCCCACGCCGAGGCGGTGGCGGTGGGCGTGCCGATGGAGCCGTGGTCGGATGAGGTCGAGTTGCGCGGCGTGTTGCTGGATGCGCTGCTCGGCACGGGCTTGAGTGGCGATGTGCGCGAGCCTTATGTGCGGGCTATCGATACGATCAACGTCAGCGGTCTGCCGGTCGCGGCGGTGGATATCCCCTCGGGCTTGTGCGCCGATACCGGCCGGGTGCTGGGCACGGCGGTGGTGGCCGACCTCACCGTGACCTTTATTGGCTTGAAGCTGGGCCTGTTTACCGGCGAAGCGGCGGACCGGGTCGGTGAACTGGTGTTCAATGACCTGCACGCCGATCCAGATATTGTTGACGCGGCACCGGCCAGTGCCCGATTGCTCTCACCCCATAATCTGCCACGTCTGACGCCTCGCGCCGCCACGTCCCACAAAGGCAAGTTCGGTCAGGTGCTGTTGATCGGTGGCGACCGGGGCTTTGGCGGCGCTATCCAGATGAGCGCCGAAAGCGCCCTGCGCTGCGGTGCGGGGATGGTTTCGATGGCGACCCGCAGCGAGCACGTAGCCGCCGCGCTGACGCGTTTGCCGGAAGTGATGGTGCAAGGCACCCATTCGGCGAACCAATTGATGGGCTTGCTCCAGCAGGCCAGCGTGCTGGTGGTCGGGCCGGGCTTGGGCCAGGCCGCGTGGGGGCGCAGCCTGTTGTCGGCGGCGGCCAATGCACCGCTGCCGCAAGTGTGGGATGCGGATGCGTTGAACTTGTTGAGCAGCGGCGAGGTTCGCCTGCCTGAACAGTGTGTCATCACCCCGCACCCGGGCGAGGCGGCGCGGTTGTTGGAGTTATCCACAGCCCAGGTGCAGGCCGACCGTCCGGCGGCGGCCCATGCATTGAGCCAGAAATACACCGCCACGGTGATCCTCAAGGGCGCCGGCAGCCTGATTGCCAGCCCGGACGGTCGCCTGGCGGTTTGCAGCCAGGGCCATCCGGCCATGGCCACGGCAGGCCTGGGGGATGTGCTGGCCGGTGTGGTCGGCGCCTTGCTGGCCCAGGGCATGGAGGGGTTCGAGGCCGCCTGCCTGGCGGTCTGGCTGCATGCCAATGCCGGTGCCCAGGCCGGTCGCTCGGGTCGTGGGGTGGCGGCCACCGATCTGATTCCGGTCATTCGTCAGTTGTTGGAGGAGCATTCACCGTGTCTGAAGTAACCCTGTACGTGGCGGACGAACAAGCCATGACACAATTTGGCGCCCGCATCGCGCAGATCACCGCCGGCCACGGCCTGATTTTTCTCGAAGGCGACCTCGGTGCGGGGAAAACCACCCTGTCCCGTGGCATCATTCGCGGCCTCGGGCACGTCGGCTCCGTCAAGAGCCCTACGTTCACCCTGGTCGAGCCCTACGAGATCGGCGACATTCGCGCCTTCCATTTCGACCTGTATCGACTGGTGGATCCTGAGGAGCTGGAATTTCTCGGTATTCGCGATTATTTCGAAGATGACGCCTTGTGCCTGATCGAATGGCCCCAGAAGGGTGCAGGCTTTTTGCCAAAGCCCGACCTGACCATTACCATTGGCGCGCAGAACGGCGGGCGTTCGCTGAAACTGACGCCGCAAGGCTCGCGTGGCGAGTCGTGGTGTGCCGCTTTGGCATTGGAAAACTAATTGATGATGGGGTTTGGTATGCGCTTTCGCGCGGTGGTTGCTGTCGTAGGACTGTTGCTTACGGCACTGGCCGTCGATGCTGTGGCTGAGACAAAGGTCAACAGCGTTCGCCTCTGGCGGGCGCCGGACAACACACGGCTGGTGTTCGACCTGACGGGCCCGGTGCAGCACAGCGTATTCACCCTGACCGCCCCGGATCGCCTGGTGATCGACATCAACGGTGCGTCCCTGGGCGCGCCATTGAACGTGGCGACGGCCAACACGCCGATTACCGCGATGCGTTCGGCCCAGCGTACGCCGACCGACCTGCGGGTGGTCATCGACCTGAAAAAAGCCGTGACCCCGAAAAGCTTCACCCTGGCCCCGAATGCCCAATACGGCAACCGGCTGGTGGTGGACCTGTTCGACAACCCGGCCGATGCGGCGCCACCTCCGCCGCCGCCGACCAATGTAGCCACGGTGCCAGCGGTGCCGGTGACCCCGACCGAACCTGCGCTCAAGCTGCCACCGGCCCCGGCTGGCAAGCGCGACATCATCGTGGTGATCGACGCCGGTCATGGCGGCGAAGACCCAGGCGCCTCGGGCTCGCGCGGGCAGCGTGAAAAAGACGTGGTGCTGTCCATCGCCCGCGAATTGCAGCGCCAGGTCAACGGCATGAAAGGCTTCCGCGCCGAACTGACCCGTACCGGCGACTACTTCATTCCCTTGCGTGGGCGTACCGAGATCGCCCGCAAGAAAGGCGCCGACCTGTTCGTCTCCATCCACGCCGACGCCGCGCCTTCGGCGGCTGCGTTCGGGGCCTCGGTGTTTGCCCTGTCCGACCGCGGTGCCACGTCCGAGACCGCCCGTTGGCTGGCCGACAGCGAAAACCGTTCCGACCTGATCGGCGGTGCCGGCAACGTCAGCCTCGATGACAAGGACCGGATGCTCGCCGGTGTATTGCTCGATTTGTCGATGACGGCCTCGTTGACCTCCAGCCTGAACGTCGGCCAGAAAGTCCTGAGCAACATCGGTCGCGTCACGCCGCTGCACAAGCAGCGCGTCGAGCAGGCCGGGTTCATGGTACTCAAGTCGCCGGATATCCCGTCGATCCTGGTGGAAACCGGCTTCATCTCCAACGCCAACGAAGCGTCCAAGCTGTCGTCTTCCAACCACCAGCAGGCGCTGGCCCGTTCCATCAGCAGCGGCGTGCGGCAGTTCTTCCAGCAGAACCCACCGCCAGGCACCTATATTGCCTGGCTGCGCGACTCCGGCAAGATCGCCCAAGGTCCGCGGGATCATCGGGTCAGCCCCGGCGAAACCCTGGCGATGATCGCCGTGCGTTACCAGGTGTCGCCCGCGACCTTGCGCAGCGCCAACAACCTCAAGAGCGACGAGCTCAAGATCGGCCAGACCCTGACCATTCCCGGTAATGACGTGGCGGTCCAGCAATGAGTGATGAAGTGATCGGCAGCAACGCTCGCATCGAACTGCTCAGCCCCCGGCTGGCGAACCAGATCGCCGCCGGTGAAGTGGTCGAGCGCCCGGCGTCGGTCATCAAGGAACTGCTGGAAAACAGCCTTGATTCCGGGGCCAAGCGCATCGACGTGGATGTCGAGCAGGGCGGCGTCAAGCTGCTGCGGGTCCGCGATGACGGTGGTGGTATTTCTTCCGACGACCTGCCGCTGGCCCTGGCGCGTCACGCCACCAGCAAGATCCGCGACCTGGAAGACCTCGAGCGGGTCATGAGCCTGGGGTTTCGGGGCGAGGCGCTGGCATCCATCAGTTCGGTGTCGCGCCTGACCCTTACCTCCCGCACCCGCGACGCCGAGCAGGCCTGGCAGGTCGAGACCGAGGGCCGGGACATGGCCTCCCGCGTGCAGCCTGCGGCCCATCCGGTGGGCACCTCGGTGGAAGTGCGCGACTTGTTCTTCAACACCCCGGCCCGGCGCAAGTTCCTCAAGGCCGAGAAGACTGAATTCGATCATCTGCAAGAAGTCATCAAGCGCCTGGCCCTGGCACGCTTTGATGTGGCGTTCCATTTGCGCCACAACGGCAAGACCATCCTCAGCCTGCACGAGGCCCACGATGATGCGGCCCGCGCCCGCCGTGTCGGCGCAGTGTGCGGCGCAGGTTTCCTGGAGCAGGCCTTGCCCATCGAGGTGGAGCGCAATGGCCTGCACCTGTGGGGTTGGGTCGGGTTGCCGACCTTTTCCCGCAGCCAGGCGGACTTGCAGTATTTCTACGTGAACGGCCGGGCGGTGCGCGACAAACTGGTGGCCCACGCGGTGCGCCAGGCTTATCGCGATGTGCTGTTCAATGGCCGGCATCCGACCTTCGTGCTGTTTTTCGAAGTCGATCCGGCCGTGGTCGACGTCAACGTGCACCCGACCAAGCATGAGGTGCGTTTCCGTGACGGGCGCATGGTCCACGATTTCCTCTACGGCACCCTGCACCGCGCCTTGGGCGATGTGCGTCCGGAAGATCAACTGGCGGCACCGGCGGCGGTAGGCGGCATGGTTCGGCCAACGGGGTTGGACGCTGGCGAATTCGGGCCGCAGGGCGAAATGCGCCTGGCGGCCAATGCACTGCTGGAGCAGCCCCAGCCTCAGCCGAGCTACAACACCGCCGGGAGCGGTGCCGGCAGCGGCTATCAATATCAATACACTCCGCGCCCGCAATCCAACGTGCCGGCAGCCGAGGCCCAGGCGGCCTATCGCGAGTTCTTCAAGCCCTTGCCGGACGCCGGAGCGGCGGCGATGCCCGACGGCCAAGGCGATATCCCGCCGCTGGGCTATGCCCTGGCGCAACTCAAAGGCATTTATATCCTCTCGGAAAATGCCCAGGGCCTGGTCCTGGTGGACATGCACGCCGCCCATGAGCGGATCATGTACGAGCGGCTGAAAATCGCCATGGCCAGCGAAGGCTTGAGCGGCCAGCCGCTGTTGGTGCCCGAATCCCTGGCCGTCAGCCAGCGCGAAGCCGATTGCGCCGAAGAGCATGTGGCCTGGTTCCAGCGCCTGGGCTTCGAACTGCAGCGCCTGGGCCCGGAAACCCTGGCGATCCGTCAGATCCCGGCCTTGTTGAAGCAGGCCGAGGCCAATCGCCTGGTCAGCGACGTGCTGGCGGACTTGATGGAATACGGCACCAGCGACCGCATCCAGGCGCACCTGAACGAATTGCTCGGCACCATGGCCTGCCACGGCGCGATCCGCGCCAACCGGCGCCTGGCCCTGCCGGAAATGAACGGCCTGCTGCGGGACATGGAAAACACCGAGCGCAGCGGTCAATGCAACCATGGCCGGCCGACCTGGACCCAATTGGGCCTGGACGACCTGGACAAACTGTTCCTGCGCGGTCGTTGATGAGCCAGTTGCCACCCGCGATTTTCCTGATGGGGCCGACCGCCGCCGGCAAGACCGACCTGGCCATCGAGTTGACCAAGGTCCTGCCCTGCGAGTTGATCAGCGTCGATTCGGCCCTGGTCTACCGGGGCATGGACATCGGTACTGCCAAGCCGTCGAAAGAACTGCTGGCCGAATTTCCCCATCGCCTGATCGACATCCTCGACCCGGCCGAGGCTTATTCGGCGGCCGATTTCCGGCGTGACGCGCTCCAGGCCATGGCCGAGATCACCGCGCGGGGCAAGATCCCGCTGCTGGTGGGCGGCACAATGCTGTATTACAAGGCCTTGGTCGATGGGTTGGCGGACATGCCGGCAGCCGATCCCGAGGTGCGTGCGCAGATTGAAGAAGAGGCCGCGCGCCTTGGCTGGCAAGCCCTGCACGAGCAATTGGCGATCATCGATCCGGAATCGGCGGCGCGTATTCACCCCAATGACCCGCAGCGGCTCAGTCGGGCCCTGGAGGTTTATCGGGTCAGCGGCCAGAGCATGACGGCCCTGCGCCAGCGACAATCTGCGCAAAGTACTGAAGCAGCCGCTTCGGGACTGCAACAATTGCCCTATACTGTCGCGAATCTGGCCATCGCTCCGGCGAACCGGCAAGTGCTGCATCGGCGAATTGAACAAAGATTCACATTAATGTTGGAACAGGGGTTCATAGACGAGGTCGTAGCCCTGCGTGAGCGAAGTGACCTGCATGCCGGGTTGCCGTCTATACGTGCGGTAGGTTATCGACAAGTCTGGGATTACCTGGACGGCAAGCTGACGTCAGCCGAGATGCAGGAGCGTGGGATCATTGCCACGCGCCAATTGGCGAAACGCCAGTTCACCTGGCTGCGCAGCTGGACTGACTTGCATTGGCTCGACAGTCTCGATTGCGACAATCTGCCACGCGCCTTGAAATACCTTGGGACCATCTCCATATTGAGCTGAGTCCTTGCAATTGCCGTCTATCCTTGGGGGTGTGACGGCCCAAGCCATCTGATTCCGATTTTTATTATTGATCCTTAAAGGAGTGCGGCACATGTCAAAAGGGCATTCGCTACAAGACCCTTACTTGAACACTTTACGTAAAGAGAAAGTTGGGGTGTCCATCTATCTGGTCAACGGGATCAAACTGCAAGGCACGATCGAGTCTTTCGACCAGTTCGTCATCCTTCTGAAAAACACCGTCAGCCAAATGGTCTACAAGCACGCGATCTCGACAGTCGTGCCAGTTCGTCCGATTCGTCTGCCTAGCGCAACCGAATCCGAAGGCGGTGACGCTGAACCGGGTAACGCCTGATAGGAGCCTCCTTTGTTCTTTGAGCGCCACGGTGGTGGTGAACGGGCCATTCTCGTTCACTTGGATGGACAGGACCCTGAGGCGCGCGAAGATCCGCAGGAGTTTCAGGAATTGGCACTTTCGGCCGGCGCCGAGACCGTCGCGTTTTTCAACGTGCCGCGTCATCGGCCAACCGCCAAATTCCTGATCGGCAGTGGCAAGGTCGAGGAGTTGCGCGACCTGGTCAAGGCCGAACAGGTCGATCTGGTGATTTTCAATCACATCCTCACGCCCAGTCAGGAGCGTAACCTCGAACGTGTCTTCGAGTGTCGCGTGATCGACCGTACGGGGCTGATTCTCGATATTTTCGCCCAGCGCGCCCGCACCCATGAAGGCAAGCTCCAGGTCGAACTGGCCCAGCTTGAGCACATGAGTACGCGGCTGGTTCGCGGCTGGACTCACCTTGAGCGGCAGAAGGGCGGTATCGGCCTGCGCGGCCCGGGTGAAACCCAGTTGGAAACCGACCGGCGCCTGTTGCGGGTGCGCCTGCGCCAGATCAAGGGGCGGTTGGAAAAGGTCCGCAGCCAGCGCGAGCAGTCGCGACGCGGCCGCAAGCGTGCGGATATCCCGACGGTTTCACTGGTGGGTTATACCAACGCCGGCAAATCGACCCTGTTCAATAACGTCACCCAATCCGACGTCTACGCCGCCGACCAATTGTTCGCCACGCTCGACCCGACCCTGCGTCGGCTCGACCTGGACGACCTCGGGCCGATCGTGCTGGCCGACACCGTGGGCTTCATCCGTCACCTGCCGCATAAACTGGTCGAGGCTTTCCGGGCTACGCTCGAAGAGTCGAGCAACTCCGACCTGCTGCTGCACGTGATCGATGCCGCCGAGCCGGACCGGATGCTGCAGATCGAGCAGGTGATGGTGGTGCTGGGCGAGATCGGAGCCCAGGACTTGCCGATCCTCGAGGTATACAACAAACTCGATTTGCTCGAAGGCGTGGAGCCGCAGATCCAGCGCGATGCCGACGGCAAGCCGCAACGGGTCTGGCTGTCGGCCCGTGATGGCACCGGCCTGGACCTGCTCAAGCAGGCTGTGGCCGAGCTGTTGGGCAACGATCTGTTTGTGGGCACCCTGAAGTTGCCGCAACGTTTCGCCCGGCTGCGAGCCCAGTTCTTTGAGCTGGGGGCCGTGCAAAAAGAAGAACACGACGACGAAGGCGTCTGCCTGCTGGCGGTTCGCCTGCCTCGGGCGGAGCTCAATCGGCTGGTCAGCCGCGAAGGGCTGCAACCGATGGAATTCATCGAGCAACACACTTTGCAATAAAAGCCTGAGAAAGCTGTGTCAGGCATTCTGTAGCATTGGTCGGCGCGCCGTGGGTGCGTCTTTGCTTTATCAGATGGAGAGCGCTATGGCTTGGAATGAGCCGGGTGGCAACTCGAATAATCAGGATCCTTGGGGTGGCAAGCGTCGTAACAACGGCGACCGCAAGGGGCCGCCGGATCTCGACGAGGCCTTCCGAAAGCTGCAGGAAAGCCTGAACGGTTTGTTCGGTGGTGGTAAAAAACGCGGTGACGAGGGTGGCGGTCGTCCGGGCAAGGGCGGCGGTTTCGGCCTGCTCGGCATCGGTCTGGTCGTGCTGGCGGCTGTCTGGCTGTACAGCGCGGTCTATGTCGTGGACGAGCAGGAGCAGGCCGTGGTGCTGCGCTTCGGCAAGTACTACGAGACGGTTGGGCCGGGCCTGAATATCTATTTCCCGCCGATCGACCAGAAGTACCTGGAAAACGTCACGCGTGAGCGGGCGTACACCAAGCAGGGCCAGATGCTGACCGAAGACGAGAACATCGTCGAAGTGCCGCTGACCGTGCAATACAAGATCACCAACCTGCAGGACTTCGTGCTGAACGTCGACCAGCCGGAAACCAGCCTGCAGCACGCGACCGAAAGTGCCTTGCGCCATGTGGTGGGTTCCACCGCCATGGACCAGGTGCTGACCGAAGGTCGTGAACTGATGGCCAGCGAAATCAAGGAGCGCCTGCAGCGGTTCCTCGACACCTATCGCACCGGTATCACCGTCACCCAGGTCAACGTCCAGAGCGCGGCAGCCCCGCGTGAGGTCCAGGAGGCCTTCGACGACGTGATCCGTGCCCGTGAAGACGAGCAGCGTTCGCGCAACCAGGCCGAAACCTATGCCAACGGCGTTGTGCCGGAAGCCCGTGGTCAGGCCCAGCGCATCATCGAGGATGCCAACGGTTACCGTGACGAAGTGGTCTCCCGCGCCAAGGGTGAGGCCGATCGCTTCACCAAGCTGGTGGCTGAATATCGCAAGGCTCCAGAAGTCACCCGTGAGCGTCTGTACCTGGACACCATGCAGGAAGTCTTCAGCAACACCAGCAAGGTCCTCGTGACCGGCAACAAGAACGGCCAGAGCAATCTGCTGTACCTGCCGCTGGACAAGATGGTCGAGAGCGGGCGCAACACCAGCACGCCGGCGACCAGTTCGGCGGCCGCCAGCAATGAAACCAATGCTCGTGCGGCGGCGGACCTGCAGCAACAGCAAGCACGTACCAGGGAGAGTCGCTGATGAGCAATAAATCGCTGATCGCCCTTATTGTCGGTGTCGTCGTGGCGATCGCTGCCTGGAACTGCTTCTACATCGTGGCTCAGACCGAGCGCGCGGTGTTGCTGCAATTCGGTCGCGTGGTTCAGCCTGATGTCCAGCCGGGTCTGCATGTGAAGGTGCCGTACGTCAACAAGGTGCGCAAGTTCGACGGCCGCCTGATGACGCTGGATGCGCCGACGCAACGCTTCCTGACGCTGGAAAAGAAAGCCGTGATGGTGGATGCCTATGCCAAGTGGCGCGTGAAGGATGCCGAGCGCTTCTACACCGCGACCTCGGGCCTGAAGCAGATCGCCGACGAGCGTCTGTCCCGTCGTCTGGAATCGGGCCTGCGTGACCAGTTCGGTAAGCGCACGCTGCATGAAGTGGTGTCCGGTGAGCGTGATGCGCTCATGGCCGACATCACCCGTTCGCTGAACACGATGGCGGAAAAAGAGCTGGGTATCGAAGTGGTCGATGTCCGGGTCAAGGCCATCGACCTGCCGAAGGAAGTGAACCGCAGCGTGTTCGAGCGGATGAGCACCGAGCGTGAGCGTGAAGCCCGCGAGCACCGCGCCAAGGGTAACGAGCTGGCCGAGGGCATTCGTGCCGACGCCGATCGTCAACGCCGTGTGTTGCTGGCCGAAGCCTATCGTGAATCGGAAGAGGTCCGTGGTGATGGTGATGCCCAGTCCGCTGCGATCTACTCCAAGGCTTATGGTCAGGATCAGGAGTTCTACGCGTTCTACCGTAGCCTGCGTGCCTACCGTGAAAGCTTCGCGAACAAATCCGACGTCATGGTCCTGGACCCAAGCAGTGACTTCTTCCGCTACCTGGAAAAGGCCAAGCCTTGATGCGACGTTGACCTGAGGCACTCCGCCCGGCGGCTAAAGCGTCGGGCGGGGTGATCCTTTGGGAAAACGTGTGTATGATGCGGCAGCCGGGAAATTCCCGGCTTTTTTGCGTCTGCACGTTCGATTGCGGTTCACAGGTGCAGGCGTCGGGTTGAACGACTCGACAGGTTTTTCGAGGGAAGTGCTGGGCGAGGCCGATTGCGGGCCATTCGTCACGTCGCTCTTGCGCGCTTTTCGCCCAGGATGCGCGCCTGGCGCAGGCATTTTCTGCTTCACTCAAGGCCAGCCCGAAAGCTGGCCGCCCGGACCATAGGGGAATGGCGTAATGGCAACGGTAGACCGCTGGCTGCTGCCAGATGGCATCGAAGAAGTACTGCCACCGGAAGCTGCGCGTATCGAAGTAGCGCGTCGGCAGGTGTTGGATCTGTTCCAGAGTTGGGGTTACGAGTTCGTCGTTACCCCGCATATCGAGTACCTGGAATCCCTGCTCACCGGCGCGGGCCAGGACCTGGACCTGCGCACCTTCAAGGTTATCGACCCGCAGTCGGGCCGGCAGATGGGCTTTCGTGCCGACATCACGCCGCAAGTGGCGCGCATCGACGCCCACACCCTGCGCCGTGAAGGTCCGAGCCGCCTGTGCTACGCCGGCAGTGTGCTGCATGCCCAGCCGCGTGCCTTGTCGTCTTCGCGCAGCCCGATCCAGCTGGGCGCCGAGTTGTATGGCGACGCCAGCCCGAGCAGCGACGTAGAAGTCATCAGCCTGATGTTGGCCATGCTGCAACTGGCTGACGTGCCGGATGTCCATATGGATCTGGGGCATGTCGGCATCTATCGCGGCCTGGCCCGTGCGGCCGGTTTGTCCGGCGAAGTGGAGCAACAGCTGTTCGATGCCCTGCAGCGCAAGGCCATCGACGAAGTCATCAGCCTGACCGAGGGCCTGCCGGCCGATCTGTCGGAGATGCTGCGGGCGCTGGTGGGCCTGTGTGGCGGACGTGAAGTATTGGCCGCTGCCCGTGAACGCCTGGCTCACGCGCCGGCGCCTGTGTTGGCGGCGCTGGACGACTTGTTGGCGATTGCCGAGCGTCTGTCGGTGCGTTTCCCCGAGTTGCCGCTGTATTTCGACCTGGGTGAATTGCGCGGTTATCACTACCACACGGGTGTCGTCTTTGCCGTGTTCGTCCCGGGCGTGGGCCAGTCCATCGCCCAGGGCGGCCGTTATGACGACATCGGTGCCGACTTTGGTCGTGCTCGTCCGGCGACCGGTTTCTCTACCGATTTGAAAACCCTGGTGACCCTGGGGCGTGCTGAAGTCGAGCTACCGTCTGGCGGTATCTGGATGCCTGACAGTACGGATGCAGCACTCTGGCAAGCAGTCTGCCAGTTGCGCAGTGAGGGTCAGCGTGTCGTCCAGGCTTTGCCTGGGCAACCTTTGGCCGCCGCCCGTGAAGCGGACTGCGACCGGCAATTGATTCAGCAGAACGGGCTTTGGCAAGTATTGCCGCTGGCTTCTTGAGTTTTCCTGCCGGCTGCGGCCGGCACCAAGTTTGCGCGAATGAGGACAAGTGTTATGGGTAAGAATGTCGTAGTCCTGGGCACCCAGTGGGGTGATGAGGGCAAAGGCAAGATCGTTGATCTGCTGACCGAACATGCTGCCGCCGTAGTGCGCTACCAGGGTGGCCACAACGCAGGTCACACCTTGGTGATCGACGGTGAAAAAACCGTCCTGCACCTGATTCCGTCGGGCGTGCTGCGCGAAGGCGTCCAGTGCCTGATCGGCAACGGTGTGGTGGTTGCTCCCGACGCCTTGCTGCGGGAAATCATCAAGCTGGAAGAAAAAGGCGTACCGGTGCGCGAGCGCCTGCGTATCAGCCCGTCCTGCCCGCTGATCCTGTCCTATCACGTCGCGCTGGACCAGGCCCGTGAAAAGGCCCGTGGCGAGCTGAAGATCGGCACCACCGGTCGCGGTATCGGCCCGGCCTACGAAGATAAAGTAGCCCGTCGTGGCCTGCGCATCGGTGACCTGTTCCACCGTGAGCGTTTCGCCGCCAAGCTGGGCGAGTTGCTGGACTACCACAACTTTGTCCTGGTCAATTACTACAAAGAGCCGGCCATCGACTTCCAGAAAACCCTGGACGAGTGCATGGAGTACGCCGAGCTGCTCAAGCCGATGATGCTCGACGTCACTGCCGAGCTGCACGAGCTGCGTCGCGCTGGCAAGGACATCATGTTCGAAGGTGCCCAGGGTTCGCTGCTGGACATCGACCACGGGACCTACCCGTACGTCACCAGCTCCAACACCACCGCCGGCGGCATCGCCACGGGTTCGGGCTTCGGTCCGATGTACCTGGACTACATCCTGGGTATCACCAAGGCCTACACCACTCGCGTGGGTTCGGGTCCGTTCCCGACTGAGCTGTTCGACGACGTCGGTGCCTTCCTGGCCAAGCGTGGCCACGAATTCGGCGCTACCACCGGCCGTGCCCGTCGTTGCGGTTGGTTCGATGCCGTCATCCTGCGTCGCGCCATCGACGTCAACAGCATCTCGGGCCTGTGCCTGACCAAGTTGGACGTGCTGGACGGCCTGGAAACCATCAACATCTGCGTGGGCTACAAGAACCAGGACGGCGCCGTCATCGACGCACCGACCGACGCCGACAGCTACATCGGCCTGGAGCCGGTGTACGAGCAGATGCCAGGCTGGACCGAATCGACCGTGGGCGCCAAGACCCTGGAAGAGCTGCCAGTGGCGGCCCGCAACTACATCAAGCGTGTCGAAGAGTTGGTCGGTGCGCCGATCGACATTATTTCGACGGGGCCGGACCGCAACGAAACCATCGTTCTGCGTCACCCATTTGCCTGATAAGTCGTTGATGTAAAAAACAAAGGCCCCTCGTTTGGGGCCTTTGTCGTATCTGCCTGCCGAACGGCACGACCTTTGCTATGCATCGTTAACAATAAGTGCTTCTTTGAAGTGCCATCAATTTAATGGCGTTTAGTAGAGGGATTCCCCTGTGTCGGCCGTTCTCTCACTGTTACAAAGCCGTCTACTGCGGCCTGTTTTCGTTACCCTGGGTATCGCCCTTTTGGTGCAGGTGCTCGTGGCCGTCGCGCTGACCCGAAGCACGGTCACCGCGCTGGAGGCCGAGCTAGGGGCCCGGCTGGGGGGTGATAGTCAGAAATTGTCTGGCGAGCTGGAGCAGGCCGGACGCGAGGTCACCTCAAGCCTGGACAGTTTGTCTGCCAGCACTCGTCAGCGCCTCACCGCCGGTTTATCGACGCGCCTGAAGGACGAGCAGGCGCAGTTGCGCACGACACTCGAGAAATCGCTCAAGGATTCCGCCAACGATATGGCGCAACTCCTGGCCTCGGTCGCGCCCCGCGCCATGTGGGACAGCGACATTCCGACCCTTTCCGAATTCGCCCGCCGGGCCCAGCGCAACCCTAATGTGTTGTTCGTTATTTATGACGACGCCAGTGGTGAGCACCTGACTCGCTACCTGAACCGGGAAAACCCGATCAACAAGGCGCTGCTGGAAAAAGGCAAGGGCGAGCGGGCGTTGGACAAAGTGCTGGATGCGGCGAAGAGCGACCCCTCGGTGTATTACCTCGAAGCCTCGATCAGCCCCAACGGCGTAGAGATTGGCAAAGTATTGATGGGCGTTTCCACGGCTTCCGTTGAAGCTGACCTGAAGGCGTTGGATCAGCGCTTCTCGGCCTTGATCGCCAGCAGCGATCAGTTGGTCGGTGACAGCCTCAAGGGGGCGGCGGCCGACAGTGCCACCGCCATGCGCGGTCGTCTGGAATCGGCCCAGGCCACCGCCACGCAGATGCAGACCAATACCTCTAGCACCGTGCAGGAAGCTGCCGGCACATTGCGCTGGCGCATTGGCCTGGGCCTGGCGCTGGTGGGCTTCGGCGTGCTGGTACTGCTGGCCGTGGTGCTGGGGCGTCGGGTGGTCAATCGCTTGAAGTTGCTCATTGCGGCCATGAACGACCTGGCGGCAGGCGAGGGTGACCTGACCAAGCGCGTGCAAATCAACAGCAAGGACGAAATCGGCGACATGGCGTCAGCGGTCAATCGCTTTGTGGATAAGTTGCAACCCATCGTGCGCGAGGCGGGCGATGTGGCCCAGCGTACCGGTGTGGAAATCGGTGCGATGACTTTGCGTAACTCCGGTGCCGATGCGGCGGCCGGGATGCAGCGTGATGAGGTGGCCGAGAGCCTGCGTGCGCTGTCGCAAATGGCGGATGAGGCTCAATCGGAAAGCCAGGCGATGCAGGCGGCTTTGCGGCAGGTCGTGGAGATCCGTCAGGCCACTGATGAAAACACCCGCACTTCGGCCAAGGTCAGTGGCTTGATCGAGGCGTTGGCCGGGCAGGTAGACACTGGGGCGAAAGTGATCGAGCGGCTGGCGCAGCAGAGCGAGCAGATCGAAGTGGTGCTGACGGTGATTCACGGCATCGCCGAGCAGACCAACTTGTTGGCCTTGAACGCGGCCATCGAGGCGGCGCGGGCCGGGGAAACCGGGCGCGGGTTTGCCGTGGTGGCGGATGAGGTGCGGGCCCTGGCGAGCAAGACCCAAAGCTCAACGGGCGATATCCAGGCGCATATCGTGGCCTTGCAGCAGGGCGCTCGCGAGGCGGTGGCCGCTATCGGCCAGGCCGGGCGCCAGGCCAGCGAAGGCTTGTTGGTGCTGCGAGACAGCGCGCGGTTGCAGCAGTCGGTGCAGGCGTCCGTAGAGCAGGTACATGCGGCCATCGGCCTGGCGACTCAGGCCGCGGCTCATCAGGCCCAGGGCGCGCAAGCGGTGCGCGGGCGGGTGGAAACCATCCATGCCCAGGCCGAGAAGGCGGCCCAGGCCGTGGTCGAGACCACGGCCAGCGGCAAGGTGCTCGATGGTCTGGCGGCGCAGTTGAAGGCGAGTTTGGGGCAGTTCCGGGCCTGATCTGGCGGCGGGTACCTCTGTGGGAGCGAGCTTGCTCGCGATGGCGGCTTGACTGAGTACATATCCATTGCTGTGGTAACGGCCGCTTATGGTTCCGCTCTTACAGCGGGTCACTTTTGAGAAGCGCAAAAGTAACCAAAACGCTCATGCCCCACCACTCGGTGCCTCGCCTAGGCTCGGCATGCCCGAACGAAGGCATCGCTCCGTGGGCCCGCCGCGAAGGGCCATCCATGGCCCAGCGCGGCTATCCCGGCATCCATGCCGGGATGCCCACTCCACAATGCCTGCGTTCGGCCATCGTGGTTAACGGGGCGCCCGAGATCAACGTCCACCGCGAGGCGGCCTAGTAGCCGACCTGGCTCTCACGGTCGTACACCCATCAGACTTGTTTGAGCAGGTCCTGTGGGAGCAAAGCTTGCTCGCGAGGCGGCCTGACAGCCGACCTGATTCTCCGGTCATGCCCCGATCCAATTGTGGGAGCGAGCTTGCTCGCGATGGCGGTCTCAGCGGCTCAGGTACATCCGCGTCGTCAGCAAATAAACCGGCAACCCCGATACCAGAATCAACAGCGCCGCATAAGGCGCGGCCGCGAACTCCACATTCGAGGTATGGGCCCAAACAGCGTTGCCAGCGTATTGAGCCCGGTCTGGCTCGGCAGCGGGGTGGTCAGTTCCTCCATTGCATCCAGGAACACCAGCGCGTAGGCGGGCGCCACAGCAAGCTCCCTCGCCACAGGGGGGGGGGGCAATTTTAGGTGTGCAGAAACGCAAAAACCCGCTTTCGCGGGTTTCTGTGAGATTCAAGGCCGTAACCTTGAAGCTTGAATTGGTGCCCAGAAGAAGACTCGAACTTCCACGACCTTGCGGTCACCAGCACCTGAAGCTGGCGTGTCTACCAATTTCACCATCTGGGCAGCATCTTCAGCGTTGCCGCTGTTGATGTGGCGCACTATACGGAGCGCATTTTGATCTGTAAACCCCTGTTTTTGTTTTAGTAATTGCCAAACGCAATTGCAGGGGGCAAAAATGCAAAAACCCGCTTTCGCGGGTTTTTGTTGAGCTTGCAGGTCATCGACCTGTTGCTCGAAATTGGTGCCCAGAAGAAGACTCGAACTTCCACGACCTTGCGGTCACCAGCACCTGAAGCTGGCGTGTCTACCAATTTCACCATCTGGGCAATATCGACATCGTGTGTACGTCGTCGATGGCGCGCACTATACGGAGCGTCTTTTTAACTGTAAACCCCTCCTGAGAAAAAAACCGCTAAATTTCACGAGCGGTGCTTTTCCGGGCTTCCAAGGCAGGCCAAATGGCTTTAGAAAAGCGATCGGATGCTTGAAATTTCCCGTTTCATTAAGCCTATGCCAAACTAACCCGCATATAGACAAGGTGAAAACTCTCTAATGGCCGATTGGCAGTCCCTCGATCCCGAGGCCGCTCGTGAAGCGGAAAAATATGAAAACCCTATTCCTAGCCGCGAACTGATCCTGGCGCATCTCGCCGATCGGGGTTCGCCTGCTAGCCGCGAGCAGTTGGTCGAAGAGTTCGGTCTGACCACCGAGGACCAACTCGAAGCCCTGCGCCGCCGTCTGCGCGCCATGGAGCGCGACGCTCAACTGATCTACACCCGGCGTGGCACCTACGCGCCGGTGGACAAACTCGACCTGATCCTGGGCCGCATCGCCGGTCACCGTGACGGCTTCGGTTTCCTGATCCCGGACGACGGCAGCGACGACCTGTTCATGAGCCCGGGGCAAATGCGCCTGGTGTTCGATGGTGACCGGGCCCTGGCCCGCGTGTCTGGCCTGGACCGTCGTGGTCGCCGTGAAGGCGTGATCGTCGAAGTGGTGTCCCGTGCCCACGAGTCCATCGTCGGTCGTTACTTCGAAGAAGGCGGTATCGGTTTTGTTGTGCCGGATAACCCGAAGGTCCAGCAGGAGGTGCTGATTACCCCGGGCCGTAATGGCGCCGCCAAGGTGGGTCAGTTCGTCGAGGTGAAAATCACCCACTGGCCAACTGCGCGCTTCCAGCCACAGGGCGATATCGTTGAAGTGGTCGGCAACTACATGGCGCCGGGCATGGAGATCGACGTCGCGCTGCGTACCTACGACATTCCTCACGTCTGGCCCGAGGCTGTGCTCAAGGAAGCCGCCAAGCTCAAGCCGGAAGTTGAAGAGAAAGATAAAGAAAAACGCATCGACCTGCGCCATCTGCCGTTCGTCACCATCGACGGTGAAGACGCCCGCGACTTCGACGATGCGGTCTACTGCGAAGCCAAGCCTGGCAAGCTGCGCCTGTTCTCCGGCGGCTGGAAGTTGTTCGTCGCGATTGCCGACGTGTCCAGCTACGTGAAGATCGGTTCGGCCCTGGATAACGAAGCCCAGGTGCGCGGCAACTCCGTGTATTTCCCTGAGCGCGTGATCCCGATGCTGCCTGAGCAGCTGTCCAACGGGCTGTGCTCACTGAACCCGAAAGTCGACCGTTTGGCCATGGTGTGCGAGATGACCATCTCCAAAACCGGCGAAATGACCGACTACCAGTTCTACGAAGCGGTGATCCACTCCCAGGCGCGCCTGACCTACAACAAGGTCAGCACCATCCTGGAAACGCCGAAGACCAGTGAAGCCAAGGCCCTGCGTACCGAATACGCTGGCGTGGTGCCGCACCTCAAGCAGCTGTACTCGCTGTACAAGGTGTTGCTGGGTGCCCGTCACGTGCGTGGCGCGATCGATTTCGAGACCCAGGAAACCCGGATTGTCTTCGGTTCCGAGCGCAAGATCGCCGCAATCACCCCGACGACCCGTAACGATGCGCACAAGCTGATCGAAGAGTGCATGCTGGCGGCGAACGTGGCCACCGCGGAATTCCTCAAGAAGCACGAGATTCCTGCGTTGTACCGCGTGCACGACGGCCCGCCGCCGGAGCGTCTGGAAAAACTGCGTGCCTTCCTCGGCGAGCTCGGCCTGTCCCTGCACAAAGGCAAGGACGGCCCGACGCCGAAGGACTACCAGGCACTGCTGGCCAGCATCAAGGACCGTCCGGATTACCATGTGATCCAGACCGTGATGCTGCGCTCCCTGAGCCAGGCGGTGTACAGCGCCGACAACCAGGGCCACTTTGGTCTGAACTACGAGGCGTACACCCACTTCACCTCGCCGATTCGCCGTTACCCGGACCTGCTCACGCACCGCGCGATCCGCAGCGTGATCCATTCCAAGCAGAACACCCCGCACGTCAAGCGCGCCGGTGCCATGACCATTCCGAAGGCACGGATCTATCCGTACGACGAAGCGGCCCTGGAACAGTTGGGCGAGCAGTGCTCCATGAGCGAGCGGCGCGCCGACGAAGCCACCCGCGACGTGGTGAACTGGCTCAAGTGCGAGTTCATGAAAGACCGCGTGGGCGAGTCGTTCCCAGGCGTGATCACTGCAGTGACAGGCTTTGGTTTGTTTGTCGAACTGACCGACATCTACGTCGAGGGCTTGGTGCACGTCACCGCCTTGCCGGGTGATTACTACCACTTCGATCCTGTGCACCACCGCCTGGCGGGCGAGCGCACCGGTCGCAGCTTCCGTCTGGGCGACACCGTGGAAGTGCAGGTCATGCGCGTCGACCTCGATGAGCGCAAGATCGACTTCGGAATGTCTGACAAGCCCGCCGAAGCACCGACTGGCCGCAAAAAGCGTGGCAACGAAACCGCAGCGCCTGCGACCAAAGGCAGAGGTAAAGGTGCTCCTGCCAAAACCGCAGAGCCTGAGCCTGCCAAGGCCGGTCGCCGTTCGTCTGCCAAGGACAAGGCTCCCGAAGCCTACCGTCCCAGCGACGCAGCGGCGAAAAACGCCGAGCTGCGCAAGAGCCGCGAGTTGAAGCAGCAGTTGCTCAACGAAGCCAAGAGCGGTGGTAAAGCGGCGTCTGGGGGAAAGTCCCACGGGGCGGAAAAGCCGTCGAGCAAGCCAAGTAAACACCGTAAAGGCCCGCCAAAAGCGGGTTCGGCCCCCGCGAAAAGCGGTGGGTCGCGCAAACCTAAGGCCAAGTCATGAGTCTGGAAAAAATCTACGGCGTGCATGCCGTAGAAGCACTGCTGCGTCACCACCCTAAGCGTGTCAAGCAAGTGTGGTTGGCAGAAGGTCGCAGCGAGCCGCGTGTGCAGGCGCTGGTCGAACTGGCCACCCAAAACAAGGTTGCCATTGGCCAGGCCGAGCGTCGTGAAATGGACGTGTGGGTCGAAGGCGTTCACCAAGGTGTGGTGGCGGACGTAAGCCCGAGCCAGGTCTGGGGCGAGTCGATGCTCGACGAGCTGCTCGATCGCACCGAAGGCGCGCCCTTGCTGCTGGTACTGGACGGCGTGACCGACCCGCATAACCTCGGCGCTTGCCTGCGTTCGGCGGATGCGGCCGGTGCGTTGGCGGTCATCGTGCCTAAAGACAAGTCGGCAACCTTGACGCCGGCTGTGCGTAAGGTCGCCTGCGGCGCGGCGGAAGTGATTCCGCTGGTGGCGGTGACCAACCTGGCGCGTACCCTGGAAAAACTCCAGCAGCGCGGCTTGTGGGTGGTCGGCACGGCCGGTGAGGCCGAGGTCAGCATTTATGACCAGGACCTGACGGGCCCGACGATCCTGATCATGGGTGCCGAAGGCAAGGGCATGCGCCGCCTGACCCGCGAGCACTGCGATTACCTGGTCAAGCTGCCGATGGCTGGCAGCGTCAGCAGCCTCAACGTTTCGGTCGCGACCGGCGTGTGTCTGTTCGAAGCGCTGCGCCAGCGCAGCGTCAAGCCTTCCGCCAAAAAGTCCTGAGCCATGTGGGAGCGAGCTTGCTCGCGATGACGGTGTATCAGTGCCAGAAATGTCGACTGGCACGCCGCTATCGCGAGCAAGCTCGCTCCCACAGTGTTTTGTGCAGGGCAAGGATCGGTGGTTGTTCAAATAATCGCCAATTGCCTTGCACCTCCCTCGGCCCTTCTCTACAATTGCGCCCCTTGCTGTGATGGCAGGCACTCATGTGTCTAGCGTCCACAAGTCCATAAGTGTCATTCACTCCTTGTCTGACCGTTTTTGAGCGGCAGGCTACAACCCGTAAGGAGCATTCATGCGTCATTACGAAATCATCTTTTTGGTCCACCCGGATCAAAGCGAGCAAGTCGGCGGCATGGTTGAGCGTTACACCAAGCTGATCGAAGAAGACGGCGGCAAAATCCACCGTCTGGAAGATTGGGGCCGTCGTCAACTGGCCTACGCAATCAACAATGTTCACAAGGCTCACTACGTGATGCTGAACGTTGAGTGCACTGGCAAGGCCCTGGCCGAGCTGGAAGACAACTTCCGCTACAACGATGCAGTGATCCGTAACCTGGTCATCCGTCGCGAAGAAGCCGTCACCGGCCAATCCGAGATGCTCAAGGCTGAAGAAAACCGCAGTGAGCGCCGTGAGCGTCGCGACCGTCCTGAGCACTCTGACAGCGCCGATGGCGATGACAGCGATAGCGACAGCGACAACAGCGATAACGCTGACGAGTAATCCACGGACCTTTTAAGGAGCCAATCACATGGCACGTTTCTTCCGTCGTCGTAAATTCTGCCGCTTCACCGCTGAAGACGTGAAAGAGATCGATTACAAAGATCTCAACACTCTGAAAGCCTACGTATCCGAGACCGGCAAAATCGTTCCAAGCCGTATCACCGGTACCAAAGCTCGTTATCAGCGTCAGCTGGCCACCGCTATCAAGCGCGCCCGCTTCCTGGCCCTGCTGGCCTACACCGACAGCCACGGCCGCTGAGACCGGGCAGTCGACGAGTAGTAAGGGATTGAATGCATGCGCGCCTTAGCTGACTTCATCATGCGGGGACGTGTGCAGGCCACGTTGGTTGTGGCCGGATCCGCGGCATTGCCGCTGTTGTTCTGGTTGAGTGCCGCCGCTGGGTGCCTTGTGCTCCTGCGGCGCGGTTCGGACGCCTTGAGCGTCCTGGGTATCGGGTTATTGTCAGCGTTGGTGAGCTGGTATTTCCTGAAGGACCCGACAACACTCCTGGTGTTGCTCGGGGCTGGTGGCCTGGCGTTGGTTCTGCGCGCCGGCCATACCTGGAACCGCGTGCTGCTGTGCAGCGTGGCCGTGGGGTTGTTGTGTGCGGTGAGCCTGGGAACTGTCTTCAGTTCCTTCATCGAATCACTGGCGCAGACGTTCGAAGACGTCCTGCCGCTGGCGATGGGTGGGGTCTACGAGACATTCTCGGCAGACCAGAAGGCGCTTTTCACCGCTATGAGCGCTCCGCTGCTGATCATTTCGATAGCGTTGTCGTCGCAGATCTTTAGCGTGCTGTGCCTGATTCTTGGGCGCTATTGGCAGGCGTCGTTGTATAACCCCGGTGGTTTCGGTCGCGAATTTCGCGCTATCCGATTCCCCAAAAGCGTGGCGCTGTCACTGCTGGCCGTCATGTGTGTGGCTCCGTTTTTCGGGCTGCATGCACTGATCCTGTCGCCGTTGTGCAGTGTACCGCTGGTCTTCGCCGGCCTGGCCCTGATTCATGGGCTGGTGGCGCAGAAACGACTGGCCACGTTCTGGCTGGTGGGGATGTACGTGACGTTGTTGCCTTTCATGCACTTGCTCGGTCCGTTGCTCGTGGTCATGGCCATCGTCGACAGCCTGATTGATTTTCGCGGTCGTATGGCGCCGAAAGACGCCGACAACGCGAACGGTGAAGGTTAAAAGTTAGAGGATTTTCACATGCAACTGATCCTTCTGGAAAAAGTCACCAACCTGGGCAACCTGGGTGACAAAGTAAACGTTAAGGCCGGTTACGGTCGTAACTACCTGCTGCCTTACGGCAAAGCCACCGCTGCGACCGCTGCCAACCTGGCTGCGTTCGAAGAGCGTCGTGCTGAGCTGGAAAAAGCTGCCGCAGACCGTAAAACCTCGGCTGAAAGCCGTGCTGCCCAACTGGCCGAGCTGGAAGTGACCATCACTGCCACCGCTGGCGACGAAGGCAAGCTGTTCGGTTCGATCGGTACTCACGACATCGCTGACGCACTGACCGCCTCCGGCGTTGAAGTTGCGAAAAGCGAAGTTCGTCTGCCGAACGGCACCATCCGCAACGTAGGCGAATTCGACGTAGCTGTGCACCTGCACGCCGAAGTTGAAGCCACCGTACGCGTTGTCGTGGTAGCAGCTTAAGCAACACCTGTCGGCTGGCACCCTCGGGTGCTTGCCGGTAACATCGGGCACGATCCTGTTTACAGGTCGTGCCCTTTGTCTTTCTGCAATTCCTGATTTTCATAACCAGAAGTGGCCATGAACGAAATCACCGCTCCCGAGCAATACGATCTGCAAACCGCTGCCCTGAAGGTGCCTCCGCATTCCATCGAGGCCGAACAGGCCGTGCTCGGTGGTCTGATGCTGGACAACAACGCCTGGGAACGCGTGCTCGATCAAGTCTCCGATGGCGATTTCTACCGGCATGACCACCGGCTGATTTTCCGTGCGATCGCCAAGCTGGCCGATCAGAACATGCCGATCGACGTCGTGACCCTGGCCGAGCAATTGGACAAGGAAGGGCAGACGTCTCAGGTCGGTGGCCTCGGTTACCTGGGCGAACTGGCGAAAAACACGCCGTCGGTCGCCAACATCAAGGCTTACGCGCAGATCGTGCGCGAGCGGGCGACCTTGCGCCAATTGATCGGCATCAGCACCGAAATTGCCGACAGCGCCTTCAACCCGGAAGGCCGCACCGCCGCCGAGATCCTCGACGAGGCCGAACGGCAGATCTTCCAGATCGCCGAGGCCCGACCGAAAACCGGCGGCCCGGTCAGTGTCAACGACCTGTTGACCAAGGCGATCGACCGTATCGACACCTTGTTCAATACTGACAACGCCATTACCGGCCTGTCCACCGGCTACACCGACCTCGACGAGAAGACCAGCGGCCTGCAGCCGTCCGACCTGATTATCGTCGCCGGCCGTCCGTCCATGGGGAAAACCACCTTTGCGATGAACCTGGTGGAAAACGCCGTGCTGCGCAGCGAAAAGGCGGTCCTGGTGTACTCCCTCGAGATGCCAGGCGAATCGCTGATCATGCGTATGCTCTCGTCCCTGGGGCGTATCGACCAGACCAAGGTTCGTTCCGGCCAACTGGAAGACGACGACTGGCCGCGCCTCACCTCGGCGGTCAACCTGCTCAACGACCGCAAGCTGTTCATCGACGATACGGCTGGTATCAGCCCATCGGAAATGCGCGCCCGGACCCGCCGCCTGGTGCGTGAGCACGGTGAGGTCGGGTTGATCATGATCGACTACCTGCAACTGATGCAGATCCCCGGTTCCAGCGGCGACAACCGGACCAACGAGATTTCCGAAATCTCCCGTTCCCTCAAGGCCCTGGCCAAGGAATTCAACTGCCCGGTGGTGGCTCTTTCCCAGTTGAACCGTTCCCTGGAACAGCGCCCCAACAAGCGTCCGGTGAACTCCGACTTGCGGGAATCCGGAGCGATCGAGCAGGACGCCGACGTCATCATGTTCGTGTACCGCGACGAGGTGTATCACCCCGAGACGGAGCACAAGGGCATCGCCGAAATCATCATCGGCAAGCAGCGGAACGGCCCGATCGGCTTCATCCGCCTGGCGTTCATCGGCAAGTACACCCGGTTCGAGAACCTGGCGCCGGGTAGCTACAATTTTGATGACGACGAATAACCTGTTCAGCATCTCTTGAGGCAACCCCTTTCCAGGAGGTTGTATTTTTCCTGTGGGAGCGAGCTTGCTCGCGATAGCGGTGTAACTGTCAGAACATGTGTTGAATGTGCAGACCTCTTCGCGAGCAAGCTCGCTCCCACATTGGGTTTGCGGTGTGCGACCAATTTCCGACCATAGCCGTCGGAATTGGTTATTTTTTGTGCTATATTCCGCGCCCGCGATTTTTCATCTTTTATACCGGTTATCGACATGCAAGCAGCCAAGCCGTTATTTGACTATCCCAAGTACTGGGCCGAATGTTTCGGCCCGGCGCCGTTCCTGCCCATGAGCAGGGAGGAGATGGATCAGCTCGGCTGGGATTCGTGCGACATCATCATCGTGACCGGTGATGCCTACGTCGATCACCCGTCGTTCGGCATGGCGATCATTGGCCGTTTGCTGGAAGCCCAGGGCTTTCGCGTCGGGATCATTGCCCAGCCGAACTGGCAGTCCAAAGACGACTTCATGAAGCTTGGCGAGCCCAACCTGTTTTTCGGTGTCGCGGCCGGCAACATGGACTCGATGATCAACCGCTACACCGCCGACAAGAAAATTCGCTCCGATGACGCCTACACCCCGGGCGGCATGGCGGGCAAACGGCCGGACCGCGCGAGCCTGGTCTACAGCCAGCGCTGCAAGGAAGCCTACAAACATGTGCCGATCGTGCTGGGTGGTATCGAAGCGTCGCTGCGTCGTATCGCTCACTACGATTACTGGCAGGACCGTGTCCGCAACTCGATCCTGATCGACGCCTGCGCCGACATCCTGCTCTACGGCAATGCCGAGCGGGCGATTGTCGAAGTCGCCCAGCGCCTGTCCTACGGCCACAAGATCGAAGACATCACCGACGTGCGCGGCACGGCCTTCATCCGTCGTGATACGCCGAAAGACTGGTACGAAGTCGACTCCACGCGCATCGACCGTCCGGGCAAGATCGACAAGATCATCAACCCGTATGTGAACACCCAGGACACGCAAGCCTGCGCCATCGAGCAGGAGAAGGGGCCGGTCGAGGACCCGAGCGAAGCCAAGGTCGTGCAGATCCTGGCGAGCCCGAAAATGACCCGCGACAAGACCGTGATTCGCCTGCCGTCGGTGGAAAAGGTTCGTGGCGACGCGGTGCTCTACGCCCACGCCAACCGCGTGCTTCACCTGGAAACCAATCCAGGCAATGCCCGCGCCCTGGTGCAGAAGCACGGCGAAGTCGACGTCTGGTTCAACCCGCCGCCCATTCCGATGACCACCGAAGAAATGGACTACGTGTTTGGCATGCCTTACGCACGCGTCCCCCATCCGGCGTACGGCAAGGAGAAGATCCCGGCCTACGAGATGATCCGTTTCTCGGTGAACATCATGCGTGGCTGCTTTGGCGGCTGCACGTTCTGCTCGATCACCGAGCACGAAGGCCGGATCATCCAGAACCGTTCCGAAGAGTCGATCATTCGCGAGATCGAGGAGATCCGCGACAAGGTCCCGGGTTTCACCGGGGTCATTTCCGACCTCGGCGGCCCGACCGCGAACATGTATCGCATTGCCTGCAAGAGCCCGGAAATCGAATCCGCGTGCCGCAAGCCGTCGTGCGTGTTCCCCGGCATCTGCCCGAACCTGAACACCGACCATTCTTCGCTGATCCAGCTGTACCGCAGCGCCCGGGCCTTGCCTGGGGTGAAGAAGATCCTGATTGCCTCTGGCCTGCGTTACGACCTGGCGGTCGAGTCGCCGGAATACGTCAAGGAGCTGGTGACCCACCACGTCGGCGGTTACCTGAAGATCGCTCCGGAGCATACCGAGGAAGGCCCGCTCAACCAGATGATGAAGCCGGGCATCGGCAGCTATGACAAATTCAAGCGGATGTTCGAGAAGTACACCAAGGAAGCCGGGAAAGAGCAGTACCTGATTCCGTACTTCATCGCCGCCCACCCGGGCACCACCGATGAAGACATGATGAACCTGGCGCTGTGGCTCAAGGGCAACGGCTTCCGCGCCGACCAGGTGCAGGCGTTCTATCCGTCGCCAATGGCTACGGCCACGGCGATGTACCACTCGGGCAAGAACCCGCTGCGCAAGGTCACCTACAAGAGCGACGCGGTGACCATCGTCAAGAGCGAGGAGCAGCGCCGCCTGCACAAGGCCTTCCTGCGTTATCACGACCCCAAGGGCTGGCCGATGCTGCGCGAAGCGCTGACCCGCATGGGCCGCGCCGACCTGATCGGGCCGGGCAAGAACCAATTGATTCCGTTGCACCAGCCGGCCACCGACAGCTACCAGAGCGCCCGTCGCAAGAACTCGACGCCAGCCGGCAGCCACAAGGTGGGCAAGGAAACCACCAAGATCCTGACCCAGCACACCGGCCTGCCGCCGCGTGCCAGCGATGGTGGCAACGCATGGGACAAGCGCGAGCAAGCCAAGGCCGCGGCATTCGCCCGCAACCAGCAGGCCGCCAAGGAACGCAAGGACGCCGCCAAGGGCAAAGGCCCGAAACCGGCGCGCAAGCCTGTCGTGCCGCGCTGATCGCCTAGCCACCTCGTAAAACGCCAGCCTAAGTGCTGGCGTTTTGCTTTCTAGCGGCGATGCTGGCCGTTTGTTATCGTGGCGCCCGCCAATTCCCGTCAATAGGCACAACAACGCCGGACACATCGCTCATGTGGCGAGGGAGCTTGCTCCCGCTCGGCGGCGAAGCCGTCGTAAACCGGCTGGCACGGTCTGTCTGGGAAAACTGCATGGGTTTGTTTGGGGCTGCTTCGCAGCCCAGCGGGAGCAAGCTCCCTCGCCACAGGGTTCAATGTGGATAAAGTCTCACCCTCCGATTCTCAAGGACGATTCATATGAGCACTCCGTTACCCGGCATCGGCATGGACAACAGCATCTCCCAGTTGATGGCCCGTCGCCGTATCGAAAGCCAACTCAACCTGCCGCGCCTGTTTGCTGCCATTGACGCCGATCCGGGCATTGTCGGTGCGGGCGTGGTGTACATCGATGCTGAGTTCAACGTAGTGGTCCTGCGCGAATTCAAGCCGATTTGCAGCATCAAGCCCAAGCGAATCATTTTGCACGAGGCGCAGAAGTACATCGCTCCGGCGCAATTTGCCCAACAGGTGCAAGACAATCCTCGGCAATCGCGCCTGGTCGGAGAGGCGATCAATACCACCTTGTCCTGCGCTGGCGCGGTATTGGGTTGGATTGTCGTGCTCAGTGGGTCGGTTGCGGTTCCCTTCAGCGCCGGGGCCAGTACCGTGGTCGTGGCCCTGGGCTATACCGCTGCGGCCGCCAGTACGGTGCAGTGTTTTGCCGGCGGTATCCGTACGGCAGCAGAAGTGGTCAATCCGCAGTTCAACGACAAGCTGGACAGTGAGGAGTGGTACCAATATGCCTCGATCGGTCTGGATGCGGCCTCTCTGTTGGGCGTAGGGGCTTCCACCTTGACCACCATAAAACTGGTGAAGGTGGCCAAGGCCACTACCGGTAAAAGTCTGCGTGAAGTCTTGCGTGGGCTGAATCGCCAGGAACGGTCGAAGTTGACCAAAGAGTTGCTGAGCATCAACGATCCCCGGTTGACGCCGAAGATGCTCAAGCTCAAGCAACTGGCCGGCGAACTGCCCAAGCGCTTCACTCCGACCCAGCTGCAGCACGCTACGGTCACCCAGATCAAGGACTCCCTGGGCGCGGCAATTGGCTTCACCGGCAGCAGCTTGTCGGGCAATGTCAAAACCATCGCCGTTGGCTTGTATGAAGAGCTGGAGGAGTAGATGGACGATCTCAGCCTTCCGCGTTTTCTGGCGCGTTATTTCCCGACATTCATGGGCGGCATTTTCGCGGCGCTATTCTCATTGGCCTGTGCTATTCCCTTGGTCTCGGCGTCCTATTTCGCCGGCGCCTCACTCGACGAGCAAGTCACCTGGTCGATGCTGGGGGGCATGGCGGTCACCATGGTCGTGGTGCACTGCAATTTCATGGTGGTGCGCGGCAGGCCTCAATGGGTATGGGGTTTGGTCGGGGTGCTGGTGTTATGCCTGCTGGCCGTACTACCGACCATCGAGGATCGTCCGCATAAGGTCATCTATGCGTTGGCCTTGCTGTTTCCGCTATTGGGTTTGCTGTTGCTCAACAGCAAGCGCCATCGCGAGATGCGCAGCAAGCTCGTCGAGATTCGTCGGCAGCGCGAATCGCTAAAGACAGCGCTGAAGGAGGTCCCGAAGAAGGCCTCACGCCCGCGTCGCTGATTCGACTCGCGCTGCCGGCGCCGCATTTATGTGCATTGCTTTGCAGATGAATTCGGGCAGCGCGCGTTTTTAGTGCTCTACTGCCTTGAGTAGATAAAGAAAGTGTCCGACCTGCCTGCATGGCATAAGTCTTGCGCCGCTTTCGATAACGCCCAGGCTCGCAGGAGGCACGTCGTGTCGATCCATGTCGCATTGCATCACGTCACGCATTACCGCTACGACCGCGCCGTCGAACTCGGCCCGCAGATCGTTCGCCTGCGCCCGGCGGCCCATAGCCGCACGCGCATTCTTTCCTATGCGCTGAAGGTTTCGCCTGAGCAGCACTTCATCAACTGGCAGCAAGACCCCCAGGGCAACTACCTGGCGCGGCTGGTGTTTCCCGAGAAAACCCGGGAGATGCGGATCGAAGTCGATCTGCTGGCGGAAATGGCGGTGTTCAATCCGTTCGACTTCTTCCTCGAGCCCTACGCCGAAAAGATTCCGTTCGCCTACGCGGCCGACGAGCGCAAGGAGTTGGCGCCTTATCTGGAAACCCTGCCGCTGACGCCGAAATTCCAGGCCTATCTGGACGGCATCGACCGCACGCCGTTGCCAGCGGTGGATTTTCTGGTGGCGCTCAACCAGCGCCTGAGCGAAGACATCAACTACCTGATTCGCATGGAGCCGGGCGTGCAGACCCCGGAGCATACCCTCGAGCATGCGTCCGGCTCTTGCCGCGACTCGGCCTGGTTGTTGGTGCAGCTGTTGCGCAACCTTGGCTTGGCCGCGCGTTTCGTTTCCGGTTACCTGATCCAGTTGACCGCCGATGTGAAAAGCCTCGATGGCCCGTCCGGCACCGACGTGGACTTCACCGACCTGCATGCCTGGTGCGAGGTCTACCTGCCCGGTGCCGGCTGGATCGGCCTGGATGCGACGTCCGGGTTGTTCGCCGGTGAAGGCCACATCCCGTTGGCGTGCAGTCCCGATCCGTCCTCGGCGGCCCCGATCAGCGGCTTGGTGGAGCCTTGCGAGTGTGAGTTCAGCCACGAAATGTCCGTCGAGCGGGTCTGGGAAGCGCCGCGGGTGACCAAGCCTTACACCGACGCACAGTGGCTGGCGATCCAGGCGCTGGGGCGCCAGATCGATGCCGACCTGTTGGAGGGCGACGTGCGCCTGACCATGGGTGGCGAACCGACCTTTGTCTCCATCGATGACCCGGACGGTGCCGAGTGGAACACCGCGGCACTCGGGCCGGACAAACGCCGGCTCTCCGCCGAGCTGTTCCAGCGCATGCGCAATCACTATGCGCCCAAGGGGCTGGTGCATTTCGGCCAGGGCAAGTGGTACCCCGGCGAGCAATTGCCGCGCTGGTCGCTCAACTGCTATTGGCGGCGCGACGGGGTGCCGATCTGGCACAACAGCGCGTTGATCGCCGATGAGCAGGAGGACTATGGCGCCGATGGTGAACTGGCCGGGCGTTTCCTGGCGAGCGTTGCCGAGCGTTTGAAAATTCCTGCGCGGTTCGTGTTTCCGGCCTACGAAGACAACTTCTATTACCTCTGGCGCGAAGGTGCATTGCCTTCGAATGTCACGGCCGAGGACCCACGCCTGGAGGACGCCCTGGAGCGTGCACGGTTGCGCAAGGTCTTCAACCAGGGCCTGGACAAGGTCATTGGCCAGGTCCTGCCGCTGGCCCGCACCGCCAAGGGCGATCAATGGCAAAGCGGTCGCTGGTACCTGCGTGACAGTCACTGCCGCCTGGTGCCGGGGGATTCGCCCCTGGGCTATCGCTTGCCACTGGCGTCCCAGCCTTGGGTGACGGCGGCCGAGTACCCGTTCATCCACCCCACCGACCCGAACCAGGACTTGCCCGAGCTGCCCGGCACCGAGCAACTGGCGCGTCACGGCGAGCCGGCGGCCGAGCAGGAGCGTGTCCCGGAGATCGACAAATCCGCCGACTGGCTGACCCGTACCGCCTTCTGTGCCGAGGCCCGCGATGGCCGGCTGTACCTGTTCATGCCGCCACTGGAGCGGGTCGAGGATTACCTGGAACTGGTCAGCGCCATCGAGGCGACGGCTGAGGAGCTGCACTGTCCGGTGCTGTTGGAGGGCTACGAGCCGCCGAGCGACCCGCGCCTGGGCAATTTCCGCATCACTCCCGACCCGGGTGTGATCGAGGTCAACGTGCAACCCTCGGCGACCTGGGATGAGTTGGTCGAGCGCACTGAATTTTTATACGAAGAGGCGCGACAGACCCGACTGACCACCGAGAAATTCATGATCGATGGCCGGCACACGGGCACCGGCGGTGGTAACCATTTCGTACTGGGTGGCGCGACACCGGCTGACTCACCGTTTCTGCGGCGTCCCGACCTGCTGCGCAGCCTGATCAGTTACTGGCATAACCACCCGTCGTTGTCCTACCTGTTTTCCGGATTGTTCATCGGCCCGACCTCCCAGGCGCCTCGCGTGGACGAGGCGCGCAACGACGCGTTGTACGAACTGGAAATCGCTTTCGCGCAAATGCCACAGCCCGGCGAGGAATGCCCTCCGTGGTTGGTCGATCGCCTGTTGCGCAACCTGTTGATCGACGTGACCGGCAATACGCACCGTGCCGAATTCTGCGTCGACAAGCTCTATTCACCGGACGGCGCCACCGGGCGTCTCGGCCTGTTGGAGTTGCGTGCTTTCGAGATGCCACCCCACGCCCGCATGAGCCTGGCCCAGCAATTACTGCTGCGGGCGCTGGTGGCGCGGTTCTGGCGTGAGCCTTATGCGCCGGCGAAACTGGCGCGCTGGGGCACCGAGCTGCATGACCGGTTCCTGTTGCCGCACTTTATCGAGCAGGATTTTGCCGACGTCATCCATGAGCTGAACGCAGCCGGCTACCCGCTGCGGGCCGAGTGGTTCGCCGCGCACCTGGAGTTCCGCTTCCCCAAGGTGGGCGATTACGCGGTCAGCGGTATCGAACTGCAATTGCGCCAAGCCCTCGAGCCTTGGCATGTGCTGGGGGAAGAGGGCGCGGTGGGCGGTACCGTGCGTTATGTGGATTCCTCCCTGGAGCGCTTGCAGGTCAAGCTCAGCGGCCTGGCGCCGCAACGCTACCTGCTGACCTGCAATGGCGTGCCGGTGCCGTTGCAACCCACCGGTCGGGTCGGTGAGTTCGTCGCCGGGGTGCGTTTCCGCGCCTGGCAACCGGCCAACTGCCTGCAACCGACCATTCCGGTGCATGCGCCGCTGGTCTTCGACTTGCTCGACACCTGGATGCAACGTTCCGTGGGCGGCTGCCAGTATCACGTGGCCCATCCGGGCGGGCGCAACTACGACAGCCTGCCGGTGAATGCCAACGAGGCCGAAAGCCGGCGGATGGCGCGTTTCTTCCGTATCGGACACACGCCTGGGAAACTTCCGATACCCAGCCTGGCCATGGATGACGAGTTTCCGCTCACGCTCGATCTGCGACGCTTTCCAGGGGCTTCAATGTAGGAGCTGTGTAGGAGCTGTGTAGGAGCTGTCGAGTGCAACGAGGCTGCGATCTTTCCCCTGCCAATTGAGTCTGGAGTGAAAGATGAAAGATGAAAGATCAAGATCAAGATCAAGATCAAGATCAAGATCAAAAGATCGCAGCCTCCGGCAGCTCCTACAGGGCACGACCCAGCGTCTGGTCACACTCTTCCACCTATCCGGGCGTCATGCGCTTGCGCTAGTCTCACCTTTTATTGCCGTCTGCCGAGCTTTCCATGCCTGACCTGCTTGACCGTTACCCGCTGACGACGGGCACCTATCACGAACTGTTGGACAACAACGGTGCGGTGCGTCCGCACTGGCGGCGGTTGTTCGATCAGTTGCAGCGCAGCACGCCGGCTCACCTGATCCAGCGTCAGGCGCTGCTGGCTCGGCAGATCCAGGAAAACGGTGTCACCTATAACGTCTATGCCGATCCGAAGGGCGCCGACCGGCCGTGGGAGCTGGACCTGCTGCCCCACGTGATCGACCCGCAGGAATGGAAACATCTGTCGGCCGGGATCGCACAGCGTGCACGGCTGCTCAATGCGGTTCTGGCCGACCTGTATGGGCCACAGCGGCTGATCAGCGAAGGGCTGCTGCCGGCAGAGCTGGTGTTCGGGCACAACAATTTCCTTTGGCCCTGCCAGGGCATCGCGCCGCCGGACGGCAGCTTCCTGCACTTGTATGCGGTGGATCTGGCGCGCACCCCCGATGGCCGTTGGTGGGTCACGGCGGATCGGACCCAGGCGCCTTCGGGGGCCGGTTATGCGCTGGAAAATCGCATGATCGTTTCCCGCGCGTTCCCCGAGCTGTATCGCGACTTGAGGGTGCGACACCTGTCCGGGTTCTTCCGCACCTTGCAGGAAACCCTGGCACGCCAGGCACCCAGTGACGGTGAGTCGCCACTGGTGGTGCTGTTGACGCCGGGGCGGTTCAACGAAAGTTATTTCGAGCATCTTTATCTGGCGCGCCAGCTTGGCTATCCGCTGGTGGAGGGGGGCGACCTGACCGTGCGCGACGCCACGGTCTACCTCAAGACCCTCAGCGGCCTGCGCCGGGTCCACGCCATCATGCGCCGGCTCGACGACGATTTCTGCGACCCCCTGGAGCTGCGCACCGATTCAGCCCTCGGCGTGCCGGGACTGCTGGAAGCGGTGCGCCAGGGCCGGGTGCTGGTGGCCAATGCCCTGGGCAGCGGCGTGCTGGAGTCACCAGGCCTGTTGGGGTTTCTGCCGAAGATCAACCAGTATCTGTTCGGCGAGGAATTGATACTGCCGTCCATCGCCACCTGGTGGTGCGGTGAGCCGCCGGTGCTGGCCCAGGCCCTGGAAAAGCTGCCGCAGCTGTTGATCAAGCCGGCGTTTCCTTCCCAAAGCTTCACCCCGGTGTTCGGCCGGGACCTGAACGAGGCGCAGCGCGGCCAACTGGCGGCGCGCATGCAGGCTCGGCCCTATGCCTATGTCGCCCAGGAGCTGGCGCAACTGTCCCAGGCCCCGGTCTGGCAGGCCGAAGGCGGGCACATCCAGCCTCGGGCCATCGGCATGCGTGTGTATGCTGTGTCCGGGAAGGATGATTATCGGGTGCTGTCGGGTGGCCTGACCCGCGTGGCCGCCGAGGCCGACGCCGAGGTGGTGTCGATGCAGCGCGGCGGCGCCAGCAAGGACACTTGGGTGTTGGGCGAGCAGGCGCCCGGTGGAGAACAATGGACGGCCCAGCGAACCGTAGGCGTCCACGACCTGGTTCGACGCGATCCGTACCTGCCTTCGCGGGTGGTGGAAAACCTGTTCTGGTTCGGCCGTTACTGCGAACGCTGCGACGACAGCGCGCGGTTGCTGCGGATCATGCTGGGGCGTTATGTCGATGGCGATGACCCGCAGGCCCTGCAGTCGGCGGTGTCCCTGGGCGAAAGCCTGATGCTGCTGCCTGAGGAGGGCGAGCTGCACGAGCGTTTGCTGGCGGCGCTGTTGGGGGACGACTGGTCGTTCAGCCTGCGCTCCAACCTGCAGCGCTTGCAGTGGGCGGCGTCGCAGGTTCGCGGCAAGCTGTCCCGGGAGAACTGGCAGGCGCTGGTGGAGTTGCAACGCGAAGCGATGGAGCTGGAAACCGAGGAGCCGGATTTCGGTGAGTTGCTGGATTTCCTCAATCGGCTAGTGATGTCCCTGGCGGCGTTGTCCGGATTTGCCTTGGACGACATGACCCGCGACGAGGGCTGGCGCTTCTTGATGATTGGCCGGCGCCTGGAACGCTTGCAGTTCCTCAGCAGCAGCCTGGCGGCGTTTTTGCGTAGCGATGCGGTGTTCGACCAGGCTGGGCTTGAGTGGTTGCTGGAACTGGGCAACAGCAGCATCACCTACCGTTCGCGCTACCTGGCGGTGGCGCAACTGATCCCGGTGCTGGACCTGTTGGTGCTGGACGAACAGAACCCCCACGCGGTGCTTTTCCAGTTAAAGCTGGTGGCCCGCACGCTCAAACGCCTGAACGACGATTTTGGCGCACCGAAGGAAACGGCCTTGCCAGAATTGGTGACGCGTCTTTCTCGCTTTGACTTGCGTTGCCTGGAAAATCCCCTGTTTGGTGAGGCCAGCCTGCGCGCAGCACTTGATGGGCTGGCCGAACTGTTGCAGGAAGTGGCCGATGTCGGTGGCCAGGTGTCCGATCGCCTGGCCTTGCGTCATTTCGCCCACGTCGATGACGTCAGCCAACGCACGGTGTCCGTCTGATGAGCGCTCGTTACCAGATCCTCCACGACACCCATTACCACTACGACAGCCCGGTGTCCCTGGCCCAGCAGCTTGCCCATCTGTGGCCGCGCGCCTGTGACTGGCAGCGTTGCACCGAACAGCAGTTGCTGATCAGCCCGGAGCCGACGACTCGTCGCGATGAGCTGGACGTGTTCGGCAACCCGCTGACCCGCCTGGCCTTCGAACGCCCCCACGACGAGCTGCTGGTCAATGCTCGCCTGAGCGTCGAGGTGCTGTCTCGCCCCGCGCTGGACTTCAACCTGTCCCCGGCCTGGGAGTCGACCCGCAACGCGCTGACCTACAGCGGCCGGCCCCTGGCGGCGCCATTGCTGGAAGCGTGCCGTTTTCGTTTCGAGTCACCGTATGTGCACCTCAAGCGCAGCTTCGTCGAGTTTTCCGAAAGCTGCTTCCCGCCGGGGCGACCCTTGATGGTGGGCGTGCGGGCGCTGATGGAAAAGATTTTCGAGGAGTTCACCTTCGATGCCGAGGCGACCCAGGTGGCCACGCCGCTGGTGGAGGTGCTGGAGCGGCGGCGGGGCGTGTGCCAGGACTTCGCCCACTTGATGCTGGCCTGCGTGCGCTCGCGCGGGCTGGCGGCGCGTTACGTCAGCGGCTACCTGCTGACCCAGCCGCCACCTGGCCAACCCCGGCTGATTGGCGCCGATGCGTCCCATGCCTGGGTCTCGGTGTATTGCCCGGTGGTGGGTTGGGTGGACTTCGACCCGACCAACAACGTCCAGCCGGCCCTGGAACACATCACCCTGGCCTGGGGCCGGGATTTTTCCGATGTGTCGCCGTTGCGGGGGGTGATCCTGGGGGGCGGCAATCATGATCCCGAGGTGCGGGTGACGGTGATGCCGCTGGAGTCATGAGCGCTGTGTGGAAAATGTGGGAGCGAGCCTGTGGGAGCCGAGCTTGCTCGCGATGAACGATGAGGCGGTTTTGCAGTTGAACCGTGTCGCCCTCATCGCGAGCAAGCTCGGCTCCCACAGGGTACGGCTCCCACAGGTTGTGTGTCATATGGATGAGTTGCTGGGCGGTTTCGTGCCGATGATCAGCCATGAGCACAAGCAGATCGGGTTGTTCGAGCCGGACCAATTGCCGGTGAACCTGCCCGCGGGTTATCGCCAGTCGATTATCAAGGCGCTGGTATTGTGAGGGCCGGCAGCGAGGCTGCCGGCCCTGGACACAGAACCGGGGGGCCGGATCGGATCATCGGGCCCTGGGGGTATCAGGCGTCGGGCGCCTGATCTTTCGGTGCATCAACATCATCTTCTGCCGCCACTTCGCCTTCGGTATCCGGGCTCAGTGCGGTTTCTTCTTCAGCTGTGGCTTTCTTGCGCTGCAGCTTTTCCTCTTTCTTCTGCTCCTTGGCCAAGTCTCTTTGACGTTTGGCGAAGGAATAATTGGGTTTGGCCATGGGCGATCCTCTGGGGTCGAAGGTGAGGTTGAGCGGCGCATATTCTGCCCTGTATCGGGGCCGAGCCGTTAGCTGGGTTTTTGCTCGGCCCACTTTGGCTGCACTGACGGTTGCCATTCGTCCAGCGCATCGAGCAGGTTCTGCGCTGATTCGCTCACTTGCAGCATGTCACGATGGGGCGCGCGGACGAAGCCTTCGCCGACGATATGATCGAGAAAAGCGGTGAGCTTGCTGTAGAAGCCGTTCACTTCCAGCAGCCCCAGCGGTTTGCCGTGGTAGCCGAGCTGGCCCCAGGTCCAGACCTCGAACAACTCTTCCAGCGTGCCGAGGCCGCCGGGCAGGGCGATGAAGGCATCGCTGAGTTCAGCCATGCGCGCCTTGCGGGCGTGCATGCCGTCCACCACTTCCAGGCGGGTCAGGCCGCTGTGGCCGATCTCCTTGTCCTTGAGGCTTTGCGGGATGATGCCGATGACCTCGCCGCCGGCGGCCAGGGCCGCGTCGGCGACGATACCCATCAGGCCGACGGCACCGCCGCCGTAGACCAGGGTCAATTTTCGTTCCGCCAATGCCCGGCCCAGGGCCTGCGCGGCTTCACGATACGCTGGATCGGTGCCGGTGCTGGCGCCGCAAAATACACAAACAGACGCGATGGACATGCTTTACTCCATGATCAGTAACCGACCCAGAGTAAAGCCTGGCCTTGGTGGCGCAAAGCGATTAAACCTCGCGTTGGGGTTTTTCGTAGGTGCCACTGGCGCCGCAGGCGTAGGCGGCGAGCAAGCTGCATAACAGGCTGTTGACGTTCATGATGGGCGCTCCCGAGAGGTGGTGAGGCTGATCATAGAGCTGTGTCCTCCCTCTGGCTGGTTGATTGTGTCCATCAGGCTGATAGCCTTAAGTTGTATACAATCTTTGATTCAGGTCATAGGAACTTGTCTGAAATTCAGGCAGTCTTCCCCTTTGACGGATTTTTGTTAACCATGCCTTGGAGATTCACGATGTTTGCCAAACTTGTTGCAGTATCCCTGTTGACGCTGGCCAGCAGCCAACTGATGGCAGCGGAGTGCAAGACCACCATCGACTCGACCGACCAGATGTCCTTCAACACCAAGGCCATCGAGATCGACAAGAGCTGCAAGACGTTCACCGTTGAGCTGACGCATTCGGGCAGCTTGCCGAAAAACGTCATGGGCCATAACTGGGTGCTGAGCAAAGAGGCTGACATGCAGCCGATCGCCACCGATGGCGTGGGCGCTGGCATCGACAAGAACTACCTGAAAGAAGGTGATACTCGCATCATCGCCCACACCAAGGTCATTGGCGCCGGGGAAAAAGACTCGGTGACCTTCGACGTGTCTAAACTGGCTGCCGGTGAGGCATACGGTTTCTTCTGCTCGTTCCCGGGCCACATCTCGATGATGAAAGGCACCGTTACCCTGAAGTAATCAGCTTCAGGCACAAAAAAGCGGCGCTTCTTTCAGAAATGGGAAGTGCCGTTTTTTTTGGGTTTTTTCGGTGTCTGGTTGTTTTGGTGTGTATATCCGTTATTTAGGTAACGGCTACTTATGGTTCCGCTCTTACAGCGGGTCACTTTCGAAAAGCGCGAAAGTAACCAAAGCGCTTTTGCCCCACCACTCGGTGCCTCGCCTAGGCTCGGCATGCCTGAACGAAGGCATTGCTCCGTGGGCCGCCGCGAAGGGCCATCCATGGCCCAGCGCGGCTAACTCGGCATCCATGCCGGGTTGCCCACTGCGCAATACCTTCGTTCAGCCAGCGTGGTTAACGGGGCGCCCGAGATCAACGTCCTCCACGAGGCGGCCTAGTAGCCGACCTGGCTCTTGCGGTCGTACACCCATTAGATCTGTGGGAGCAAAGCTTGCTCGCGATGACGGTGTCCCAGTCAATGAAGATGTTGGATGTGCCGGCCTCTTCGCGAGCAGGCTCGCTCCCACAGGGGGCTCTGGATGCACATAAATATTGTGTCTACGGAAGATCCAGTGTGGGAGCGAGCTTGCTCGCGATAGCGGTGGCTCAGCCACACAGATGCCGGCATGAGCCCCGCTCTTGCTCTTGCTCTTGCTCTTGCTCTTGCTCTTGTTTCGGATCTTGATCTTGATCTTGATCTGGACGCCCCGTTAAACCACGCTGGCCGAACGCAGGCATTGCGCAGTGGGCATCCCGGCATGGATGCCGGGATAGCCGCGCTGGGCCATGGATGGCCCTTCGCGGCGGGCCCACGGAGCAATGCCTGCGTTCGGGCACACCGAGCCTAAGCGAGGTGCCGAGTGGTGGGGCAAAGCGTTTTTGGTTACTTTTGGCGCTCTTCCAAAAGTGACCCGCTGTAAGAGCGGAACCGCCAGCAGCCGTTACCGCAACAACGGATATACACACCAAACCTCAACATCAATGCAAGCTGACACACCGCTATCGCGAGCAAGCCCGCTCCCACAGGAATTACCCGTTACGGGGCATAAGGCATCACCCGCTTGTGCTCAGTCTTGCGATAGGTCTCGCAAATGATCCTGAACGCCTCGTCCCGCACAGGCTCGCCGTGCAGGAACGCATCGATCTCGGCATAGGTCACACCGTGGGAGGCTTCGTCCGGCTTGCCTGGGGACAGGTCCTCAAGGTCGGCGGTGGGGATTTTTTCCACCAGCGACTCCGGCGCGCCAAAGTCACGGGCGATGGCCCGGACCTGGTTTTTCACCAAGCCACTCAACGGCGCCAGGTCGCAGGCGCCATCACCGAACTTGGTGAAGAAACCCATCACCGCTTCGGCGGCATGGTCGGTGCCGATCACCAGGCCGTGCTCGGTGCCCGCGATGGTGTATTGCGCCACCATGCGCATCCGCGCCTTGGTATTGCCCAGCACGAAATCCCGCGAGACCGCTGCCTTGCCTTCGAATGCCGCGACTTGATCGGCCAAGGCCTTGACCGCCGGGCCGATGTTGACGGTATGGCGCTCGTCCGGGTCGATGAAGTCCACGCAGGCTTGGGCTTCATGTTCGTCGAACTGGGTTTCGTACGGCAGGCGCACGGCGATGAACTTGTAGGCGGCGTTACCGGTTTTCTCCCGCAGTTCGCGCATGGCACGTTGGGCCAGCAGCCCGGCGGTCAACGAATCGACGCCACCGCTGATGCCCAGCACGAGCGACTTGAGGCCGGAGTTGACCAGGCAATCCTGGATAAAGCCCACCCGCCGGGCGATTTCGGCCTTGAGGGCGGCGTCATCGGCGAACGGCGGCTGGACCTTGAGCTGTTCAGCAATCTCACGCTGTACGGCTTGCATGAATTCACTCCTTGCTTGATGTGTCAGAAAGGGCGGCAGGTACTTGGAAAACATGTCGCATGTAGGCGACGAAATTCGGGTCTTTGCAGTGGGTCTTGCCGGGCTCGTCTGAAATCTTGGCCACGGGTTGCCCGTCACAGCTGATCATTTTAAGCACGATGCTCATCGGCTCTACACCTGGAATGTCACACGTCAGGTTGGTGCCAATACCGAAGCTGACATTAATGCGACCACGCAATGCCCGAAAAATCTCCAGGCATTTGGGCAATGTCAGGCTATCGGAGAACACCAGGGTCTTGCTCATCGGGTCGATGCCGAGCTTGTGGTAGTGGGCAATGGCTTTTTCGGCCCAGATCACCGGGTCGCCCGAGTCATGGCGTAAACCGTCGAACAGCTTGGCGAAGAACAGATCGAAATCCTTGAGGAAGGCGTCCATGGTGATGCAATCGGTCAGGGCGATCCCCAGCAGGCCTCGGTACTCGCGCACCCAGCAATCGAGGGCAGCGATCTGGCTGTCGATCAGCCGCGGGCCCAGTTGCTGGTGGGCCATGATCCACTCGTGGGCCATGGTGCCCAGGGGCTTCATGTCCAGTTCTCGGGACAGGTGCACGTTACTGGTGCCGACGAAACGCCCCGGAAAATCATGCTTGAGCACGTTGACCACTTCTTCCTGGACACGGAAGGAAAACCGACGACGGGTGCCGAAGTCCGCGACTTGCAGTTCGGACAGTTCTTCGGCGCTGGCGTTGGCGCTCAGCCAGTCGAACTTGCGATAAAGCTGTTCCCGCGTCTGTTCCAGCACGATTTCACGATAGCGATAACGATTGCGCACCTCGCTGACGATGGCCAGCAGCGGCACTTCGAACAGAATGACGTGCAGCCACGGCCCGCGCAGGCGGATGAACAGCTCGCCGTTTTCGATACCGGTGTGCACGTAGCGCAGGTTGAAGCGAAACAGGCCCAGGAAGCGCAGGAAGTCCGGCTTCAGAAAGCTGATGCGCTCCAGGAAACCCAACTGGTCGGCGCTCAGGCTCAACTCGGCCAGGCGCTCGATCTGAAAGCGGATCTCCGCCAGGTACGGGCGCAGGTCTTCGCTGTTGCGGCAGCGAAATTCCCATTCGACTTCGACGTTGGGGTAGTTGTGCAACACCGCCTGCATCATCGTCAGTTTGTAGAAGTCGGTGTCGAGCAGGTTCTGCACGATACGATCGGCAAATACGCTCTCGCTCATAGGGTTCTCCAGACAGGCCGCAGCCGTGGGCAGCGAGGTTCGGCGGTTTGTAGTGAAAGGGCTAGTGGCGCATAACCGTGGTGGGTATTGCCAGTGTTTTGTGTTGGCTGCCGCTATTGCGGTGCATCCGGGTTGTCGATCTGCTCCAGCATCCACTCCACGAAAAGCCGCACCTTGGGCACTTCCGCCGAATGTTCCGGATAGGCCAGGTAATAGGCGTTGGTGCTGGGCATCGCGTGTTGCCAGGGGATGACCAGTTTGCCGTCGGCCAGTTCTTCTTCCACCAGAAACCGCGGCAGCAGGGCGACGCCGCAGCCGACCTGGGCTGCGCGGATGCACATGTAGAACGTTTCGAAACGCGGCCCGTGGTAGCTATGTTCGGTGTGGTAGCCCTGGTGGTCGAACCAGTCGTGCCAGGCCTGGGGCCGCGAGGCGTTTTGCAGCAGCACCAGCTCGGCCAGTTGGGTCGGGTCGGTGAAGGGCTGGTCAGGCAGGCTGCCGGGCGCGCAGACCGGTACCAGTTCTTCGCCAAACAGCTTCAGGGATTCGGTGCCAGGTCGCGAGCCTTGGCCGAAATAGAACGCCAGGTCGCTGCGCCCTTGCAGCAAGTCGTCGGCCTCCTGCTCGCTGCACAGGTCCAGGTGAATCTTCGGATGCCGCAATCGCCAACCCTTCAAGCGTGGGACCAACCAGCGAGCGCCGAAGGTCGGAGGCGTGGAAACGCGCAGGACTTCGGTGTCGCCGCCGTAGGAGCGCAGGTAATGGGTAGACATTTCCACCTGCGTGAGGATTTTTCGCACTTCCCCCAGGTACAAATCACCGGCAGGCGTCAGCTGCAAGCGTCGGCGCACGCGCCGGAACAGCAAGTGCTGCAGCAACTCCTCCAGTTGCGCGACTTGTTTGCTGACGGCGCTCTGGGTCAGGTTCAGCTCTTCGGCGGCACGGGTGAAGCTCAGGTGGCGGGTCACCGCTTCGAAGCATTGCAGCGCCGTGATCGACGGCAAATAGCGTTTATTGAGCATATGAGGCCTTATTTCTTGTGGCTCTGCTTATCCGGTCATGGCCAGCATGAATAAACGGAATGATATCTCGCTTAAAGGTCGTTTGTTGGCAAGTCTCGAGCCAGCTACAACTACAGGTCTGATCAGTCGCATTCGTCCGGCTGCCACTCATTTGTCTTTCGTGTGAGGAAATTTCCATGGTTGCTGCATTGCTTGATCGCTTGGGCGTCGACTCGGCCCTGTACCAGAACGGCACACAACCGGTGCATTCGCCCATTGATGGCAGCCGGATCGGCGCTGTGAACTGGGAAGGCGCGGCTGAAGTCGAGCAGCAGGTCAGCCGTGCCGAACACGCCTTCGACCTGTGGCGCCAGGTGCCGGCGCCGCGTCGCGGCGAGCTGGTGCGTCAATTTGGCGACCTGTTGCGTGAATACAAGGCCGACCTTGGCGAACTGGTGTCGTGGGAAGCCGGCAAGATCACCCAGGAAGGCCTGGGTGAAGTGCAAGAGATGATCGACATCTGCGACTTCGCCGTCGGCCTGTCCCGCCAGCTGTACGGCCTGACCATCGCCTCCGAGCGTCCGGGCCACCACATGCGTGAGTCCTGGCATCCGCTGGGCGTGGTCGGGGTGATCAGTGCCTTCAATTTCCCGGTGGCGGTCTGGGCCTGGAACACCACGCTGGCCCTGGTGTGCGGCAACGCGGTGATCTGGAAACCGTCGGAAAAGACCCCGCTCACCGCCCTGGCGTGCCAGGCGCTGTTCGAGCGCGTGCTGAATAATTTCAGCGACGCCCCCCCATACCTGAGCCAGGTGATCATCGGCGGTCGCGATGCCGGTGAAGCGCTGGTGGATGACCCGCGTGTGGCGCTGATCAGCGCCACCGGCAGCACCCGCATGGGCCGTGAAGTGGCACCGAAAGTCGCCGCGCGTTTCGCCCGCAGCATTCTGGAACTGGGCGGCAACAACGCCATGATCCTGGCACCGAGCGCCGACCTGGACATGGCCGTACGCGCCATCCTGTTCAGCGCCGTCGGCACCGCCGGCCAGCGTTGCACCACCCTGCGCCGGCTGATTGCCCATGAATCGGTGAAGGAAGAAATCGTCACCCGCCTCAAGGCCGCCTATTCGAAAGTGCGTATCGGCCATCCGCTGGAAGGCAACCTGGTCGGGCCGCTGATCGACAAGCACAGCTTCGACAACATGCAGGATGCGCTGGAGCAGGCCTTGAGCGAAGGCGGGCGCGTGTTTGGGGGCAAGCGCCAGCTTGAAGACCAGTTCCCGAATGCCTATTACGTCTCGCCGGCCATCGTCGAGATGCCCGAGCAGAGCGATGTGGTGCGCCACGAAACCTTCGCGCCGATTCTGTACGTGGTTGGCTACAAGGACTTTGCCGAGGCCTTGCAGCTGAACAATTCCGTGCCCCAGGGCCTGTCGTCCTGCATCTTCACCACCGACGTGCGTGAAGCCGAGCAATTCATGTCGGCCGTGGGTAGCGACTGCGGCATCGCCAACGTCAACATTGGCCCGAGCGGTGCCGAGATCGGCGGCGCATTCGGTGGCGAAAAAGAAACCGGCGGCGGTCGCGAATCCGGCTCCGACGCCTGGCGCGGCTACATGCGCCGCCAGACCAACACCGTGAACTACTCGCTGGAGTTGCCGTTGGCGCAGGGGATTACCTTCGACTGAGGTCGAGTCAACGGAAATCCCCTGTGGGAGCGAGCTTGCTCGCGATAGCGTCGAATCAGCCGACATCAATATCGGTAGATAAACCGCCATCGCGAGCAAGCTCGCTCCCACAAATGAAATGGTGTGGTGGTTGGGTTTCTTTTTCGGAGTCTGGCAATGCCGTTACACGAAGAGTGTCTGTGGGAAAAACTGACGCCGCAAAGGCCTGAAAACAGCGCGCTCACCGGCGAAGTCACGGCCGACGTCTGCGTGATCGGCGCGGGCTTTACCGGGCTGTCGGCGGCGGTGCATTTGCTCGAACAAGGCAAGCGCGTGGTTGTGCTGGAAGCTCATCGGGCCGGGCATGGTGGATCGGGGCGTAACGTCGGGTTGGTCAATGCCGGCCTGTGGATCCCTCCGGATGACATCGAGGCCGGATTCGGCGAGGCGGTGGGCAGCCAGCTCAACCGCATGCTGGGGGCTGCGCCGGCCCTGGTGTTCAGCCTCATCGATAAATACAACATCGATTGCCAACTGCGCCGCGAAGGCACCCTGCACATGGCCCATAACGCCCGGGGCGAGGCCGACCTGCGCAGTCGCGAAGCGCAATGGAAGCGCCGTGGTGCCCCGGTGGAATTACTCACCGGCCAGGCCTGTGTCGATGCCACCGGCACGTCGAAAATCGCCGCGGCGCTGCTCGACCGTCGCGCCGGCACGCTCAATCCGATGGCCTATACCAGCGGGTTGGCCAAGGCGGCCATCGACCTTGGCGGCCAGTTATTCGACCACTCGCCGGTGACGCGCCTGGAACGCCAAGGCCAGCGCTGGTCGGTGCAGACTGCCCAGGGTTCGGTGCTGGCCGAGCAGGTGGTGATCGCCTCCAACGCCTACACCGAGGGCGACTGGACCGAACTGCGGCGCAATTTCTTCCCCGGTTATTACTATCAGGTCGCCTCGGTCCCGCTGACCGACGAGGCCGCCCGACGCATTCTGCCGGGCGGGCAGGGCTCATGGGATACCCGCCAGGTGTTGAGCAGCATCCGCCGGGACAAGGACGGCCGTTTGCTGCTGGGCAGCCTGGGCAACGGCAACCGCAAGCCGACCTGGTTCCTCAAGGCTTGGGCCGACCGGGTGCAGCAGCACTATTTTCCTTACCTCAAGTCGGTGGAATGGGAGTGCACCTGGACCGGTTGCATTGCCTTTACCCCCGATCACTTGATGCGCCTGTTCGAACCGGCTCCCGGGTTGGTGGCCGTTACCGGCTACAACGGCCGGGGCGTGACCACCGGCACGGTGGTCGGCAAGGCGTTCGCCGATTACCTGTGTCACGGTAATGCCCAGGCCCTGCCGATCCCGTTCGCACCCATGCAGCCACTGGCTGGGGTGGGGTTACGCAGTTGCCTGTATGAGGCGGGTTTCTCGCTGTATCACGCGGGCCAGTGCCTGCGGATCGTCATTTGAGTGTTGAAAATTGTTGCTGGAACCCGCGTTTTCCGGCGTAGCGTCTAGCCTGTTATGGTGCGGGTTGTAGCAATCGCGCACCGACAGTGTGCAGTTCGGTGACGTGGGTTGTTACACAGTGGTTGCACGCCGTTTCGCGCGATGGTTGCAATGATGGCTCATGGAGGGTTTCACCCATTTAAATAAAAGGTTGCACCTTGCGCGGTTTAGACGGTTGCACGCCCCATGAAAAAGGGCCCGAAACAGTCGAAATAACAATAAAACAGCGACTTTTTTCAGAATAAAAAACCGATGGCACGGCACTTGCTCTGAGCTTCTCAGTGAAATGAAGTCGCAGTGCCAACTAAAAAAAACCTTGGAGCACCACCTCATGTCCCAGACGTTTTACAAGAAAGGTTTCCTGGCCCTCGCAGTGGCAACTGCGCTGGGTGTTTCTGCGTTTGCTCAAGCTGATGTGAAATTTGGTGTGGCGGGGCCGATGACCGGCGCCAACGCTGCATTTGGCGAGCAGTACATGAAGGGTGCCCAGGCGGCAGCCGATGCCATCAACAAGGCAGGTGGCGTCAACGGTGAGAAGATCGTACTGGTCGCTGGCGACGACGCCTGCGAACCCAAACAGGCCGTGGCCGTGGCCAACCGCCTTGTTGACCAGGACAAGGTGATCGGCGTGGTCGGGCACTTCTGCTCGTCCAACACCATCCCAGCCTCGGAGGTCTACGACGAAGCCGGCATCATCGCCATTACCCCGGGCTCCACCAACCCGGCAGTCACCGAGCGCGGCTTGGGCGCGATGTTCCGCATGTGCGGTCGTGACGACCAACAAGGCATCGTGGCGGGCGACTACATCGTCGACGTGCTCAAGGGCAAGAAAGTGGCTGTGCTGCACGACAAGGACACCTACGGCCAAGGCCTGGCGGATGCCACCAAGGCTCAACTGGCCAAGCGTGGCGTGAACGCGGTGCTGTACGAAGGCCTGACCCGCGGCGAGAAAGACTTCAGTGCCGTGGTGACCAAGATCCGTTCGGCCGGTGCCGACGTGGTTTATTTCGGTGGCCTGCACCCGGAAGCCGGTCCGCTGGTTCGCCAGTTGCGTGAGCAAGGGCTCAAGGACGTGAAGTTCATGTCCGACGATGGCATCGTCACCGACGAACTGGTCACCACCGCTGGCGGCGCGCAATACGTCGATGGTGTGTACATGACCTTCGGCGCCGACCCACGCCTGCTGCCAGACAGCAAGGCCGTGGTTGAAGAGTTCCGCAAGAACGGCACCGAGCCTGAAGGCTACACCCTGTACGCCTACGCTTCGGTCCAGGCCCTGGCCGCCGGCTTCAATGGCGCCAAGTCCAATAAGGGCGAAGACGCGGCCAAGTGGCTCAAGGCCAACTCGGTCCAGACCGTAATGGGCAAGAAGGAATGGGACACCAAGGGTGACTTGAAAGTCTCCGACTACGTGGTTTACCAGTGGGACAAGGACGGCAAATACCACCAGTTGGAAAAACAGAAGTAAGGGCTGAAGCGACCGTTTACGTCTCCTTGGGAGCCGGGCAAGCCCTGGTTTCCAAGGCCACGTCGACGGTCCTGCCTGACACTGCTCCGACGTAAATCTGTATTTTCCTTAGAAGAACCGCACACCCCTGGGTGTGCAGGTTCTCACTGCGTGAGATTGCGTTATGGATGGTATTTTCCTGCAGCAACTGATCAATGGCCTGACCCTCGGGTCGGTCTATGGTCTGATCGCCATCGGCTACACAATGGTCTATGGCATCATCGGCATGATCAACTTCGCCCACGGCGAGGTTTACATGATTTCCGCTTACCTCGCGGCAATCAGTCTGGCTCTGCTGGCTTACTTCGGTATTGAATCCTTTCCGCTTATGATCCTCGGCACCCTCGTGTTCACGGTCGTGGTCACCGGGGTATATGGCTGGGTCATCGAACGCGTCGCCTACAAACCCCTGCGCAACTCGACCCGCCTGGCACCGCTGATCAGTGCCATCGGCATCTCGCTGATCCTGCAGAACTACGCACAGATCAGCCAGGGCGCCCGCCAACAGGGTGTCCCGACACTGCTCGAAGGCGCCATGCGCGTCGACATCGGCAGCGGTTTCGTCCAGCTCACCTACACCAAGATTTTCATTCTGATTGCCGCGTTCGCCGGGATGGCCTTGCTGACCTACATCATCAAGTACACCAAGCTCGGACGCATGTGCCGCGCCACCCAGCAAGACCGCAAGATGGCGTCGATCCTGGGGATCAACACCGACCGGGTGATTTCCTACGTGTTCATCATCGGTGCGGCCATGGCGGCCCTGGCCGGCGTGCTGATCACCATGAACTACGGCACGTTCGACTTCTATGCCGGCTTCATCATCGGCATCAAGGCGTTCACCGCGGCGGTACTCGGCGGCATTGGCTCCCTGCCTGGGGCGATGCTCGGCGGGATCATCCTCGGCATTTCCGAGTCGCTGTTCTCCGGTCTGATCAACTCTGACTACAAAGACGTGTTCAGTTTCTCGCTGCTGGTGCTGATTCTGATTTTCCGTCCCCAAGGCCTGCTGGGTCGCCCACTCGTGGCGAAGGTATAAGTATGTCTGCTGCCAATAAACCGCTTGATATCAAAAAGAGCGTCATTGACGCGATCCTGGCCGGCCTGATCTCGCTGATCGTGTTCGGGCCGATCGTCGGCGTGGTGCTCGACGGCTACAGCTTCAACCTGCAACCGGCCCGCGTCGGCTGGCTGGTGGCGATCGTGATGATCGGGCGCTTTGCCTTGAGCCTGTTCCTGCAAACCCCCAAGGGGCTGAAGATTCTCCAGGGGTTCGAGAGCACCGGCTCCGGTGTGCATGTGCTGCCGCCCGACTACAAGTCGCGCCTGCGCTGGATCATCCCGGCGTTGATCGTGATTGCCATCGTGTTTCCGTTCTTCGCCAACAAATACGTACTCACGGTGGTCATCCTCGGGCTGATCTATGTGCTGTTGGGCCTGGGCCTGAACATCGTGGTCGGCCTGGCGGGGTTGCTCGACCTGGGTTACGTGGCGTTCTACGCCATTGGTGCCTATGGCCTGGCGCTGGGCTATCAATACCTGGGGCTGGGGTTCTGGACGGTACTGCCACTGGCGGCCATCGCGGCGGCGATGGCGGGGTGCATATTGGGTTTCCCGGTGTTGCGAATGCACGGTGACTACCTGGCCATCGTGACCCTGGGTTTTGGCGAGATCATTCGCTTGATACTCAACAACTGGCTGTCGTTCACCGGCGGGCCGAATGGCATGCCCGTGCCGTCGCCTACCTTTTTCGGCCTGGAGTTTGGTCGAAGAGCGAAAGATGGCGGGGTGCCCTTCCATGAGTTCTTCGGTATCGATTACAACCCGAACCTGAAATTCCTGTTCATCTACATCGTGCTGTTCATCGTTGTACTGCTGGTGCTCTATATCAAGCATCGCCTGACCCGCATGCCAGTCGGGCGTGCCTGGGAAGCCTTGCGCGAGGATGAAATCGCCTGCCGCTCCATGGGCCTGAACCATGTGCTGGTCAAGCTCTCGGCCTTCACCATTGGCGCCTCCACAGCGGGCCTGGCAGGGGTGTTCTTTGCCAGTTACCAGGGCTTCGTCAACCCGTCTTCGTTCACCTTCTTCGAGTCGGCGCTGATCCTGGCCATCGTGGTGCTGGGCGGCATGGGCTCGACGGTCGGCGTGGTGATTGCCGCGTTCGTGCTCACCGTGGCGCCGGAGCTGCTGCGCAGCTTCTCTGAATACCGGGTGCTGCTGTTCGGCGTATTGATGGTGTTGATGATGATCTGGCGTCCACGCGGCCTGATCCGTATCAGCCGTACCGGGGTGACGCCGCGCAAGGGGGTAGCGCCATGAGCGAAGTCGTACTCAAAGTTGAAAACCTGATGATGCAGTTCGGTGGCATCAGGGCCCTCAGCGATGTCAGCCTGCAAGTCAAACGCAACTCGATCTTTGCCCTGATCGGCCCCAATGGTGCGGGCAAGACCACGGTGTTCAACTGCCTGACCGGTTTCTACAAGGCTTCGGGCGGGAAGATCGAGCTCAACGTGCGTGGCGAGCAAACCAACGTCATCAAGCTGTTGGGCGAGGCGTTTCGCCCGACTGATTTCGTGTCGCCGAAAGCCTTCGCCAGCCGGCTGTACTACAAGATGTTCGGCGGCACTCACCTGGTGAACCGCGCCGGTCTGGCGCGCACCTTCCAGAACATTCGCCTGTTCAAGGAAATGTCGGTGCTGGAAAACCTGCTGGTGGCCCAGCACATGTGGGTCAACCGCAGCATGGTGGCGGGCATCCTCAACACCAAGGGCTACCGCAAGGCCGAAAGCGACGCCTTGGACCATGCCTTCTATTGGCTGGAAGTAGTGGACCTGGTGGATTGCGCCAACCGCCTGGCGGGCGAGCTTTCCTATGGTCAGCAACGGCGCCTGGAAATCGCCCGGGCCATGTGCACGCGCCCGCAGATCATCTGCCTCGACGAACCGGCCGCCGGCCTCAACCCTCAGGAAACCGAAGCGCTGAGTGCGATGATCCGGCTGCTGCGCGACGAGCATGATCTGACCGTGGTGCTGATCGAACACGACATGGGCATGGTAATGAGCATTTCCGACCACATCGTGGTGCTGGACCACGGCAACGTGATCGCCGAGGGCGGTCCCGAGGCGATTCGCAACGATCCGAAGGTGATCGCGGCCTACCTGGGTGCCGATGAAGAGGAACTGGTATGAGTGGACCTATCCTCGAGCTCAAGGAGCTGGACGTGTTCTACGGGCCGATCCAGGCCCTGAAAAAAGTCTCGATGCACATTGGCGAAGGTGAAACGGTGAGCCTGATCGGCTCCAACGGTGCCGGCAAGTCCACGTTGCTGATGTCGATCTTCGGCCAGCCGCGTGCAGCAGGCGGGCAGATCATCTACCAGGGTGTGGACATCACCCACAAGTCGTCGCACTACATTGCCTCCAACGGCATCGCGCAGTCGCCGGAAGGGCGGCGGGTATTCCCGGACATGACCGTCGAGGAGAACCTGCTGATGGGCACCATTCCCATCGGTGACAAGTACGCCAGCGAAGACATGCAGCGCATGTTCGAGCTGTTTCCACGGCTCAAGGAGCGCCGCAACCAGCGGGCCATGACCATGTCCGGGGGCGAGCAGCAAATGCTCGCCATCGCCCGGGCATTGATGAGCCGGCCAAAGTTGTTGCTGCTTGATGAGCCGAGCCTGGGGCTGGCGCCAATCGTGGTGAAACAGATCTTCGCCACCTTGCGTGAGCTGGCGTCCACCGGGATGACCATCTTCCTGGTGGAACAGAACGCCAACCACGCCCTCAAGCTCTCGGACCGGGCCTATGTGATGGTCAACGGCGAAATCCGCCTGACCGGCACGGGTAAGGAGCTGCTTGCCAACGAGGAGGTGCGCAACGCGTACCTGGGCGGGCATTGAGGCGGCGGTTGCAATGAAAAAAACCGGCGAGTGATCGCCGGTTTTTTTATCTCTCCAAAACACCACCAACCCTGTGGGAGCGAGCTTGCTCGCGAAAGCGGTGGGTCAGTCGACACGCCATGTGTCTGATACACCGCCTTCGCGAGCAAGCTCGCTTGTATGTTTAGACTTGAAGGGGTGGGCGGGACTAAAAGCTCGATTCCGACTCTAGCCAGTACGGACCGTGGGAGACTTCTCGTCCCGCCCTTTCTACCCAAAGCGCCAATAAGGAATTCATCGGTAAAACCGACGATAGAGACAAGCCAGCGCAAAGGTAGACCCCAACAAGCACCTAAACCCTAGCTCCGAGGATTCGTCATGACAATCCTTACCTCGCAGACGGTTGTTGGTATCGATATAGCCAAGGCCGAAATTGTTGTTTATCGCTCTGATCTGCAAACCATCGACACTATCAAGAATGATCGAACAGCCCTCAAACGCTGGCTAAAAACGTTGCCCGCCCAAAGCGCTCTTGCCGTTGAAGCCACCAATATCTATCACCTGGATACCGTCGAGCTGGCTCACGCGATGGGTCATCAGGTCTATGTCGTGGATGCTTACCGGGTGAGCAACTATCGTCGCGGCATCGGCCAAAGAGCTAAGAACGATCCTTGTGATGCCCGTCTGCTGGCGCGGTATTTGACCAATGAACAGCACGAGCTGCGGCTCTGGAACCCGCCACCGAAGGCCTACACGACATTAAAAAGCCTGCTTCATCGGCGCGCGACGCTGGTCAAGAATCACGCGGGTCTTATGTTGAGCTGGGCCGACGAACCCTTGTTAAAAAAAGCGCTGATTGCTCAGCAAAAAGCGTTTAAAGAGGCGATTCAGGCCATCCAGAAGTTGCTACAAAAAGTCAGCAAAGAGTCGGGAATTGAGGCGAATATCGACCGCTGCAAAGCCATCGAAGGCGTTGGTGAACTGGTCGCAACTGGGTTGGCGACGAGTTTTATGCGAGGTGATTTTGCGGACAGCGATGCATTTATCGCGTTTTTAGGGATGGACCTGCGGGTCGATGATTCTGGAAAAAAGAACGGTCCCCGGTACCTGAGTAAAAAGGGGGATCCAGAAATACGCCGCTTAGCTCATATCGCTGCAATGACGGCATGTCGCTCGCCTAGATGGAAACCGTTTTATGAGTCGTACCTGGTCAGAGGTTTCTCAAAAACCCAGGCATTGGTGGTGCTTGCTCGCAAGCTCTGCCGGGTGGCATTTGCCTTGATGAAAAATCAGAGCGAATACCAGCCGAAGCCTATGTTGCAGGGTTGCCCTGCAACATAGAATCTCCCACAGGTTTTTTATGCGTTTTTGCAATTGTGGACAACAATCCTGAGCCCCTGCGAAACCGCGACATAAAGTCGCCGCAAACAGTTGTTTTGTCACGGTTTTGACTTGTCCCCGTTTGCTGTGGAGCTGGCTGTGGGTAACGTGGGAGTAGCTGGCTGCAAGCCTTTGAATACGTGGCTTGCAGGGCTGTGATCGTTTTTTGATCAGGCGTTTTTAGTCAAGCGGGAGTGGCTGTTGTCAACACTTTTATGCACGCTGCAATGGGCTCGAAAGTCGATGGACAAGGCTGTGGATAAGTCTGTGGTTAAACTCTGGAAAGACTGCGCTGAGCACCGTCGTTACTGGCTTGGAGCCATCGCCCATCTCGCATTGGCTTATAGCAGATAACTTGCGCTGCACAACCTCACTTGCAGGGTCAAGCGAAAAAATTTTCCAAATACCCCGCAAAGCCTTATGCACAGCGGCTTGCGGGTTTTGCACTTGCCCCCGATTACTGTGGACGTGCCTGTGGATAAGGTGCGGGCAACCGGCTGCGGCCCTTGTTTGACAAGGCCTGGCGTTGATTGGTTGTTTTATGAGCAGTCGTTGGGCAAAAGCCGTGTGCAAGCCTTGCCCCTACCGTGCCAGGGCGGGCATGCTGTGGGCCGATTTCCATTTAATGGCTGTTGAAGTTCAAACAAGGAGAACACGATGTCTGACACCCTGTTTATTACCGGCGCGACGTCCGGTTTTGGTGAAGCCTGTGCCCGTCGTTTTGCCGAGGCCGGTTGGAAACTGGTGCTGACCGGTCGTCGTGAAGAACGCCTCAATGCCCTCTGTGCCGAGCTGTCGAAGCAGACTGAAGTCCATGGCCTGGTATTGGATGTGCGTGATCGCAAGGCCATGGAAGAGGCCATCGCCAACCTGCCGCCATCCTTCGCCAAGTTGCGCGGGCTGATCAACAACGCCGGCCTGGCCCTGGGCGTCGACCCGGCACCCAAGTGCGACCTCGATGACTGGGACACCATGGTCGACACCAATGTGAAAGGGCTGCTCTACAGCACTCGCCTGCTGTTGCCGCGCCTGATCGCCCACGGCCGTGGGGCCGGGATCGTCAACCTGGGCTCCATCGCCGGCAACTACCCGTACCCGGGCAGCCACGTGTATGGCGCGAGCAAGGCGTTCGTCAAACAGTTCTCCCTGAACCTGCGTTGCGACCTGCAAGGCACGGGCGTGCGGGTGAGCAATATTGAGCCGGGCCTGTGCGAGAGCGAGTTTTCCCTGGTGCGCTTCGGTGGCGACCAGGAGCGCTACAACGCGACCTATGCCGGCGCCGAGCCGATCCAGCCACAGGACATCGCCGATACGATTTTCTGGGTGCTCAATGCGCCAGCGCACATCAACATCAACAGCCTGGAGCTGATGCCGGTGAGCCAGACCTGGGCCGGTTTCGCCATTGAGCGCAACAAGGCGTAGGGAATGGTGTGTGGATGAGCTTTTGTGGCGAGGGAGCTTGCTCCCGCTGGGCCGCGCTGTAGGAGCTGCCGAAGGCTGCGATCTTTTGATCTTGGAAAGATCGCAGCCTCGCTTCGCTCGACAGCTCCTACAGGCCGAGCGGGAGCAAGCTCCCTCGCCACAAAGGTGCGTTACGCCAGATAATCGGCCAGCCCGCGATAGCAGGTCAGCAGGTGATACGGCGTAGTGGACGGCATGTCCCGGCGGCTGACGATGCCGTCGGCGTCCAGGCATTCGTTCCAGCCCTTGGCATGCAGGAAATGTTGCTGCAGCGCCTGCAATTGACGCAGCAGCAGCCCCTGGTTGCCCGGGCGCAAGGTGAGTGCCCGCAAGTATTCCGCCTGGGCCCAGATGCGTTGGGTGGCATCGCGTGGGCCTGCCTGGGATCCCAAGGCCAGCATTGCACACACCGCGCCGGAGTCCGGCGCGACGCCGCGTTGTTCGGTATGGCCGAGGCTGTGCGCCAGGGCTGTGTGCAACTTGCCGTTACGCAACAAGGGCGATGAGGCCAGCAAGTAATACCATTCGAACTGGTGCCCCGGTTCGAACCAGTTATCCACAGCCTTGAGCGGCTTCTCCATCATCACGCGTTGCTGCGGCTCGATGAACTGCTTGGACATCCCGTCGCAAAGGCTCAGCAGCGCCTGGCGGACGTTGGCGTCTTCGCGGACCGACAGGGTGGCGAGGAACGCTTCGGCCAGGTGCATCAAGGGGTTTTGCAACGGGCCGGATCCGGTCGTTGACCAGTCGCGCTTGAGGCTGGCTTCGTAGAGGCCGTCTGCGTTGGCAAAGCGCCGGGCAATGACCTCCAGGCTCGCGTTGAGCACCGATTCCACCAGCGGTTCGCGGACCTTGCCCCAGTAATGGGCGCAGGCGAACAGGATAAAGGCGTGGGTGTAGAGGTCTTTGCCGGTGTCCAGCGGCGCGCCTTGCGGGTCGATGCTGTAGAACCAGCCGCCGTGTTCGGCATCGTGGAAATGACGCTGCAGCGAGCGAAACAGTGCACTGGCCCGTTCCTCGGCCTGGGGCACTTCGCCGATCAGGCTGGCGAACACATACAACTGCCGCGCACAGGCCATGGCGCGGTAGCGCTGGGGTGGCAGCGGCGCATGTTCGGCATCCAGGGATTCATAGGGCAACGCCAGTTCGGCATTCCAGCCCGGGCCTTGCCACATCGGCACGATCACGTCGTGAAAATGCTGACGCACCGTTGCGAACAGGGCGGTCAATTCAGGCTGGGGAGCGGGGCGGGAAGCATGAGGCATTGGCGGACGTCGTCACGGCTGGGGGCGATTGCGCGACATGGTAGCAGAGTGACCGACTCCAGAGAGATGGCACCTGCAAGTCCGTCATCGCGAGCAAGCTCGCTCCCACAGGGGCCGGTGTGCACCGATCAAAGTGTGGATGCAGGCTGGCTCCCACAGGGGCTGGTGTACACCGATCAAAGTGTGGATGCAGGCTGGCTCCCACAGGGGCTGGTGTACACCGATCAAAGTGTGGATGCAGGCTGGCTCCCACAGGGGCTGGTGTACACCGATCAAAGTGTGGATGCAGGCTGGCTCCCACAGGGGCCGGTGTACACCGATCAAAGTGTGGATGCAGGCTGGCTCCCACAAGGGCTGGTGTATCCGATCAAACTGTGGGAGCGAGCTTGCTCGCGATAGCGGCCCGGCAGGCGCTAAAAAGTCAACCCGCCAGCAACCAAACCCCAGCCGCCGCCGAAGCCGCCCCGGCCAATCGGACCAACGGCGCCGCCGCTCGCGGCAACACCCGCACCAGGGCAAACCCGGCGCCATGCAACGCCGCCGTCGCTGCGACGAATCCTGCCGCATAGGCCCATGGGCTCGACATGTCCGGCAGTTCCAAGCCATGGGCCACGCCATGGAACAGCGCAAACAGTGCCGTCGCACCGACTGCCAGGCTCAATGGCGGACGCACCGCCAATGCCACCGCCAGGCCGAGGGCGAGCACCGAGGCGGCGATCCCGCTTTCCAGCGCCGGCAGGTCCAGGCCTTCAAAGCCCAGCAGGCCGCCGAGCAGCATCGTACCGACGAAGGTGCAAGGCAGCGCCCAGCGCGCGGCGCCTTGTTGTTGCGCGGCCCACAAGCCGACAGCCAGCATTGCCAGCAAGTGGTCGAGCCCGCCGATGGGGTGGCCGAGGCCGGCGATCAGGCCATTGTCGCCATGGCCTGGGTGGGCGAAGGCCAGGGCCGGGGTCAGCAGCAGGGCGAGGGCGCCGAGGAGGCGTTTGAAGGTCATGGATAAGCTTCCTTGTGGTCAGTCGGAAAGATCAGGCGGCGGTCAGCAGACCCTGGCGCTCGATGAAGGCGATGATGTCGTCCAGGCCCTGGCCGGTCTTCTGGTTGCTGAACACGAAGGGCTTGCCGTTGCGCATCCGCCGGGTGTCGCTGTCCATCATTTCCAGGGACGCACCCACCAGCGGTGCCAGGTCGATTTTATTGATCACCAGCAGGTCGGATTTGCAGATGCCCGGCCCGCCCTTGCGCGGCAGCTTGTCACCGGCCGAGACGTCGATCACATAGATGGTCAGGTCCGACAATTCCGGGCTGAAGGTCGCCGACAGGTTATCGCCGCCCGATTCCACCAGGATCAGGTCCAGGCCCGGGAAGCGCCGGTTCAACTGGTCCACCGCCTCCAGGTTGATCGACGCGTCTTCGCGAATCGCCGTGTGCGGGCAGCCGCCGGTTTCCACTCCGATGATCCGCTCCGGCGCCAAGGCCTCGTTGCGCACCAGGAAGTCGGCGTCTTCGCGGGTGTAGATGTCGTTGGTGACCACTGCCAGGTTGTAGCGTTCACGTAGAGCCAGGCACAGGGCCAGGGTCAGGGCGGTCTTGCCGGAACCTACCGGGCCGCCGATACCGACGCGCAGAGGTTGTGTATTCATGAGTGTCTCCTAGGAACGGAACAGACGGCTGTACTGGCGCTCATGGGCCATGCACGCCAGGGACAGGCCAAAGGCGGCGCTGCCGTAATGGTTGGGGGCGATGTTCGAGGTGTCGTGCTGGGCCTGTTGCAGCAGCGGCAGCAGTTCGCTGGTCAGGCACTGGGCGGCTTGCTGGCCCAGGGGCAGGGTTTTCATCAGCACCGCCAGTTGGTTTTCCAGCCAGCTCCACAGCCAGGCGGCGAGGGCGTCCTGGGGGGCGATATGCCAGGCGCGCGCCGCCAGGGCCCAGCACAAGGCCAGGTGCGGCTCGCTGCGTTGTTGGAGACTGAGCTGTTCAAGAAAGCCGCGCGCGGCACCGTCGAGTTCCGGCAGGCCGGCGAGCAGTTGCTGCAACGAGTAGCCCATCTGCCGGCTTTCCTGATACAGCTCACGGGTTTCCCGGCTGGCGCGGTGTTCTTCGCAATGCAGCAGCAGGGCGTCCCAATCGTCAGCGGCGGCTGCGCTGCAGTGCGCCAGCAGCAAAGGCGCTTCGAAACGCGCCAGGTTCAGCAGCAGTTGATCGCTGATCCAGCGCCGGGCGTCGTCGCAATTCTTGACCAGGCCGTTGTCCACTGCCATCTCCAGCCCCTGGGAATAGCTGTAGCCGCCAATCGGCAACTGCGGGCTGGCCAGACGCAGCAGCGCCCAGGCCGGGTTCATGTGCGCACGCCAAACTGATGCAGGCGCGGCGCGTAGTTGAAATCTTCGTCGCCGTGCCGGGAGTGATGGTGACCGCCGCCGTAGGCGCCGTGTTCCGGCTGGAACGGGGCTTCGATGGATTCGGCGCGGGCGCCCAGTTGCTCGAGCATCGCCTTGAGTACGTAGTCGTCCAGCAGGCGCAACCAGCCATCGCCCACTTGCAAGGCGACATGGCGATTGCCCAGGTGGTAGGCGGCGCGGGTCAGTTCGAAGGCGTTGGCGCAGGTGACGTGCAGCAGTTGTTCGGCGCGGGCGCAAACGCGCACGATGCGCCCGTCTTCAGCTTGCAGGCATTCGCCGTCGTACAGCGGCGGTTGGCCTCGTTCCAGGAACAACCCCACGTCTTCACCCCCGGCACTGAAACAGCGCAGGCGGCTTTTGCTACGGGCGTCAAAGGTCAGGTGCAGCTCAGCGTCCCAGCGCGGTTGAGTGTCGATTCTGCGGTGAATCACCAGCATCGGAGTGCTTCCAGCAATGAACAGTGCTGTGTTTAGAGCAAGGGGCTTGCCAACCGAAAGAGGTGTAGGAAATAGCTGGGATGGCGTTTCAGGGTGGGGCGGATAGCGTGCCATGTTGGTGCGTATCGAGATGCTGCGCACCATTTTGCGGCTGGCACAAAAAAGAACCTGTGGGAGCGAGCTTGCTCGCGATAGCGGTGGATCAGCCACTATCAATGCCACTGACAGACCGCTATCGCGAGCAAGCTCGCTCCCACAGTGGATTGGCGTTGAACTTGAGATTCGGTTCTACACACAACCCTGTGGGAGCGAGCCTGCTCGCGATAGCGTCGGTTCAGCCTGCATCAATGCAACGCTCTACACCTTGGCACTAGGCGCCGCCATCTCCTTGGTTTCCAGATGATCCAACGCCCGCTCAACCAACAATTGCACCCCATCGGCCATCCGGCTGATGGCCAGGGCGACGCAGCGGCGTGAATCGTCCACGTCGTCAGCCAGGTCGGCGGCGATGGTGCTGATGGAGGGCAGGTCTTCGGAGGCGTTGGCGAGCAGGGTTTCGGTGTCGATGTGGGGGGACACGATGAAGAGCTGGTTTTTGTCAGGTTCGGGCGGTGAGGCGGGCTTGGGCTTGAGGTAGTAATCGAGGGCGCGGGTGGCGGCGTCATCGAGCTTCTTTTCTTCCTGCGCTTGGACGCGGGACTTGTGGCTGTTTGGCGGGGGATTCGGAGTTGCTTTGAACATAATGAAAATCCTGGAAGTGGAGCCGGCACCCTCCGATTGCACGTCGAAAAATGGGTGGCAGCTGTACGTAGGTGTGCAAGACCGGTCCAGGAACCCGGCAGACCCGAAGATCTCCCACGCGCAGCCGCCATAATAGTCAGCGAGCATAGAAAAATGCTCGGCGAATAGCCATAACGAATACGCTCCTAGATCGGACTTGCACGTCCGTATCACCGTTTTTTGCGATGACGAACAAAGGTTAGCGGCGCTCGAGAGCGCTGCCTAGTTCATGAACAGCCCGGCGTGTTGAAGGAAATGTCCGAGGGTTTGGCGGGGAAAAGCACCAAAAGATCGCAGCCGTCGGCAGGTCCTACAGAAATTGCCTAGCGGCTGCCGAAAGCTGCGATTTTTTGATTTGAATGTTTGATGGAGAGATGCACCTTTTCTTACATCACAGAGCATCCGTCGCGTGGTTTTTCGGGAGGTGGTGTGTCAGGTGAGCAATCAAGGGGCTCAGACGCCGCCATCGCGAGCAGGCTCGCTCCCACAGAGAGCGCATGCTGACATTTATTCGGTGCTGCCCAGCCCTTGCCAATGCTTGAGGCCAATGAAGATGAACCGCAGTTGCTGGGTAATCTTCGCCTGGGGCGTGAGGTGTTCGGGGAGGGCTTGGGCGGGTGGGTCGATGATGTCCGGCAGGGTGGCGAACACGCTCTTGACGATGAGGTCGGCCATCACGCCCAAGGCGGCCAGGTCCAGGTGCTGCAGCTTGGGCATCAAGGCCAGGTCGGCTGCCAGGTCCGAGCTGATGTCTTCGCGCAGTTGGGCGATGGCCTGGCGCACCGGCAGGGAGCCGCCGTATTGCTCGCGGGCCAGGAACAGGAACTGCGATCGGTTGGCCTGCACCACATCGAGAAAGATCCGCACCGACGCGTCGATAATGCCGCCCATGACGAATTCGTTGTGGCGTACCAGGCGGATGGTTTCGCGAAAGGTCTGGCCGACTTCGCTGACCAGTGCCAGGCCCAGTTGGTCCATGTCGTCGAAGTGCCGGTAGAACCCGGTGGGCACGATGCCGGCTGTCCGGGCGACTTCCCGCAGGCTCAGGCTGCCGAACCCCCGGCCGCACTCCATCAAATGGCGGGCTGCGTCCATCAGGGCAATTCGGGTCTGTTGTTTCTGTTCGGCGCGGGGCAGCATCGCAAGGCTGGTTTCTGATTCACGGGAGCGACGCACTCTAGCAAATCGGCTTTGCCGACGTCGAACGGTAGAGAGGGATCAGGCGGGGAAAACGAAGGGTTTGAAAAGTTAAAAGCCCGATTGGAGGAATCGGGCTTTTTTCTGGGCCACCATGGGCTCAGCTCACTGCACTGTTGCGTTCGATCACACGGTCACCACCGTCAGCTGCCAGGGTCTGGCCTTGTGGAGTGCGCTCGGTGCCGTCGGCTGCCAGGGTCTGGCCTTGTGGAGTGCGCTCGGTACCGTCAGCTGCCAGGGTCTGGCCTTGTGGAGTGCGCTCGGTGCCGTCAGCTGCCAGGGTCTGGCCTTGTGGAGTGCGCTCGGTGCCGTCAGCTGCCAGGGTCTGGCCTTGTGGAGTGCGCTCGGTGCCGTCAGCTGCCAGGGTCTGGCCTTGTGGAGTGCGCTCGGTGCCGTCAGCTGCCAGGGTCTGGCCTTGTGGAGTGCGCTCGGTACCGTCGGCTGCCAGGGTCTGGCCTTGTGGGGTGCGCTCGGAACCACCCTCGACCAAGCCTTTTTCTTCGAGGCGATCACGACCACCTTCAGCAACAGTCTGGCTGTAGACAGAATGGCTGTCCTTTACCTGTGGCGTGGCTTGTTCTGAGGCTGGCAGGGCGAAAGCCGTGGAGGCCAGCAGTGAAAGGGACAGGCTCATCAGTAATTGGCGTTTCATGGTCGTTGCTCCTTGGGAGGGCGATAAAGTGGGTACGAGGGCAATGCTACTCTCGATAAGTCGATATAAAAGTTCATAAAGACAATGGTAATAATCAACGGAATTGATTGTTCTGGGCGAAGGCTCTAGAACGGGCGTTTCCGAGGTGTGGTTTTGCACCGAGGTGGGTATTTTGTACCCATCGCTGCCTCGCAAATGTGCGGACGCGGTAACAGTTTGTTGTCTGATCGGTCAGGAATATTGCATTTTTTTGTGCCGTTCATCGGCACCTGTGGGCTGCTTTATCAGTCCAACCCTTCATAACGAACCGACTGCAGGGTCGTGTTCCCAGCGGCGTCGCGGTTGCGAACGCTGACTTGTCATCAGGAGCCTTGTGCATGAAGCGCACCTCGAAAATCCTCACCTGGAGCTTTGCCAGCCTTGTTGTCCTGCTGGCCGTGCTGGTCCTGGTCATCGCCTTCTTCGACTGGAACCGCATCAAGCCCACGCTCAATGCCAAGGTTTCCGAGGAGTTGCATCGCCCCTTTGCCATCAACGGCAATTTGGCGGTTGCCTGGCAGCGTGAGCCGGAGGAAGGGGGCTGGCGAGCCTGGATGCCGTGGCCCCATGTGGTGGCCGAGGACTTGAGCCTGGGCAACCCGGATTGGTCGAAAAACCCGCAAATGGTCACGCTGAAACGTGTTGAGTTGCGCGTATCGCCCTTGGCCCTGCTGGCCCGGCGGGTGGCGATTCCGCGCATCGACTTGACGGAGCCCGACGCCAACCTGCAACGCCTGGCTGACGGGCGCGCCAACTGGACCTTCCAATTCGATCCGAAAGAGCCGGACGCCGAGCCGTCCAGCTGGGTGGTGGACATCGGCGCCATCGGCTTCGACAAGGGCCACGTGACCCTTGACGACCAGACGCTCAAGACCCGGCTCGATCTGTTGATCGACCCGTTGGGCAAACCCATCCCGTTCAGCGATATCGTCGGTGACAAAGCTGCCAAAAAGGCCCAGGACCAGGGCGCGACGCCGCAGGACTACGCGTTCGCCTTCAAGGTCAACGGGCAGTATCACGGGCAAAACCTGGCCGGCTCCGGCAAGGTTGGTGGTTTGCTGGCCTTGCAGGATGCGTCACGACCCTTTCCGCTCCAGGCCCAGGCGAAGATCGCCGAGACCCGCGTCGAACTGGCCGGCACCCTCACCGACCCGATGAATCTCGGGGCCCTGGACTTGCGCCTGAAGCTGGCCGGCAAAAGCCTGGCTCATCTCTACCCGCTGACCGGCGTGACCCTGCCGGATTCGCCGCCTTATGCCACCGATGGCCACTTGATTGCCAAGCTGCATGAGCCGGGTGGGGCGCTGTTTCGCTATGAGGCGTTCAACGGCAAGATCGGCGATAGCGATATCCATGGCGACCTGGCTTATGTCGCCAGTCAGCCCCGGCCGAAACTCAGTGGCGCGCTGGTCTCCAACCAACTGCTGTTCAGCGACCTGGCGCCGCTGATCGGTGCTGACTCCAATACCGAGCAAAAGGCCCGTGGCGGCGCCAGCAAGCAGCCAGCCGACAAGGTCTTGCCCGTGGAAGAGTTTCGCACCGAGCGTTGGAGCATGATGGACGCTGATGTGGAGTTCACCGGCAAGCGCATTGTCCATAGCGAGCAGTTGCCATTCACCGACCTGTATACCCATCTGGTGCTCAACGATGGGCAGTTGAGCCTCGAGCCCCTGCGCTTTGGCGTGGCCGGTGGGCGCCTCGATGCGCAGATCCGCCTCAACGGCCATGCCCAGCCCCTTGAAGGCCAGGCGAAATTGACGGCGCGTGGCTTCAAACTCAAGCAGCTGTTCCCGGGTTTTGAGCCGATGAAAACCAGCTTCGGCGAACTGAATGGCGATGCCGACATCACCGGGCGCGGCAATTCGGTGGCGACGTTGCTGGGCACCTCCAATGGCACGTTGAAAATGCTCATCAACGATGGCGCCATCAGTCGTGAGCTGATGGAGTTGGCGGGGCTGAACGTCGGCAACTACGTGGTGGGGAAAATCTTTGGCGACAAGGAAGTGAAGATCAACTGCGCGGCGGCGGACTTCGACATCAAGACCGGCCTGGCCACCACGCGCCTGTTCGTGTTCGACACCGAGAACGCGATCATCTACATCGACGGCACGGCGAACATGGCGAATGAACAGCTGGACCTGACCGTTACCCCCGAGTCCAAGGGCTGGCGCCTGATTTCCCTGCGCTCGCCGTTGTACGTCCGGGGCCCGTTCGCCAAGCCCGCCGCCGGGGTCAAGGCGGTGCCGCTGATGCTGCGCGGCGCCGGGATGGTGGCGTTGGGTGTGATCGCCGCGCCGGCGGCGGGGTTGCTGGCGCTGGTGGCGCCTAGCGGCGGTGAGCCGAACCAGTGCGCGCCGCTGCTGGAGCAGATGAAGGCGGGCAAGGCGCCGGTGACGGTCAAGCCCACCCGATAAGCCAGGCTTGCGGTGAGGCGACGGGCCTCATCGCGAGCAAGCTCGCTCCCACATTTTGACCGCATTCTTCCAGAAAGAATGCGGTCCCCTGTGGGAGCGAGCTTGCTCGCGATGGCGGTATTAGAGATCGGCCAGAATGTCGGCCATGTCATCGGCATGCTCTTCTTCCTGGGCCAGGATGTCTTCGAAGATGCGCCGGGTGGTCGGGTCTTTTTCGCCAATGTACTGGATGATTTCCCGATAGCTGTCGATGGCGATCCGTTCGGCCACCAGGTCCTCGTACACCATTTCCTTGAGGGTGTTGCCCGCTACGTACTGGGCGTGGGAATTGCGGGTCAACAGGTCGGGGTTGAACTCCGGCTCGCCGCCCAGCTGCACGATGCGCTCGGCGAGTTTGTCGGCGTGTTCGGCTTCCTGGTTCGCGTGCTCGAGGAATTCGCTGGCCGCCACGCTGGCCTTGAGGCCGGTGGCCATGAAGTAGTGGCGCTTGTAGCGCAGCACGCAGACCAGTTCGGTGGCCAGCGATTCGTTGAGCAGGCGGATGACTTCCTGCCGATCGGCACCGTAGCCTTCGGTCACTGCACCGTTCTGCACGTTCTGCCGTGCCCGTTCGCGCAGGGTGGTTACATCGGATAAGTGCATGTCGCTCATCTCGTTCTCCTGGAGGCTGATCCGGTTGAGGCGTCACGCTCTGATGGCGCGATCACTTCTTAAGGTGGGAGTGATGAGCGAGGCAAAAAGTTTTATGAAATGACCCCGTGTAGGAGCTGCCGAGTGCAACGAGGCTGCGATCTTGCCCCAGACCATTGAGTCATGAGCGAACGCCGAAAGAGCAAAATCAAAAGATCGTCCGAACGCGGCCCGAGCCTTCGGCAGCTCCTACGCCTGCGACATAGCAAACACTGGGGGAAACCCCGACAGCCGTGCTTCCTCCCCTAGCCACTGGAAGAATGCCCGCACCGGCGGATGGCGTTCGCGGCCCGGGACGCACAGGGCGCTGTAGCCGGCGCCATTGACCTGGACGTCCGGGCGATAGCCCACCAGCAAGCCGCTGGCGATGCTTTCGGAAGCCAGGATATTGCTCGCCAGCACCAGGCCCTGCCCGGCAATCGCCGCTTGCAAGGCGTAATGCTCCTCGTCGTACTCGCGCATGCACGGCTGCCGGGTGAGCCAGGTTTCCCCGGCCTGGGTGCACCAGGCATCCCAACCGTGGGCGTACAGCTTGGAGTTGTGCCAATGCACGCTGATCAGCGTCGGGACCTGCCGTGTCGCCAGGGCCACCTGTTCAGGCGAGCCATAGACCCCGAAGCTTTCATCGAACAGGCACATGCCGTACAGGTTCGGGTAGGCGTCCAGGCTGTAGCGCACCACCAGGTCGACGCTGGCGTCCTGGTGCAGGTCGATCACTTCGCAGTGGGTGTCCAGGCGCACGTTGATGTTCGGGTGACGTGCATAAAAACGCCCGAGGCGAGGCACCAGCCACAGGGCGGCAAACGCTGCGGTGGTGGACAGGGTCAGGTGGCTGGTGCTGCGTTGCGGGCGCAGGGTGTCGACGCTTTGCGCTACCTCCAGCAACGCCCCGTGCAGGCTGTGGAACAAGCGTTGCCCGCCCTCGGTGAGGCGCACCTGGCGTGGCAGGCGTTCGAACAGTGCCAGCCCCAGCCAGCTCTCCAGGGATCGAATCTGATGGGAGACCGCCGTAGGCGTCACCGACAGCTCCGCCGCGGCCGCCTTGAAACTGAGCAGTCGCGCGGCTGCCTCGAAAGCGCGCAGGGCGTTGAGCGGCAGGTTGGCGAACATCCTAATTCTCCTGAAATGCGATGGATGAAATTAACTCATCCAGATGAACTTGCGCTCATTTGTCTGGAAGCAACGCCAGACTTCAAGCTGCAAGGCACAAGCAATGTTTATTGTAGCCGCATAAAAGGAGATTCAGATGAGCAAGATTCTTGTGGTGCATGGCAGCCCCCGTGGCGAGCGTTCTCATTCCCGGCGCCTGGCCGAGGCCTTTGTTTCGGCGTGGCAGGTCGCCCATCCACAATCCCAATTGACCCGTCGCGAAGTTGGACGGACGGTGATTGCGCCGGTCAACGAAGCGTTCATCGCCGCAGCGTTCTATCCTGAGCCCCAGGCTCGACCGTTGATCATGCAAGCGGACCTGGCCCTGAGCGATACCTTGGTCGAGGAGTTGCAAGCCCATGACCGACTGGTGATCTCCGCGCCCATGCACAACTTCAGCGTGCCCAGCGGCGTGAAGGCCTGGATCGACCAGATCGTGCGCATCGGGCTGACGTTCAACCACAGCCTGGATAATGGCGTGTCGCACTACGAGCCGCTGTTGCTGGGCAAGAAAGCCCTGATCGTGACCAGTCGCGGCGATTTCGGTTTCGGGCCTGGCGGCCCGTTGGAGAGCATGAACCACGCCGACACGCTGTTGCGCACCGTCCTGGGGTTTATCGGCATCACCGATGTGACGGTGGTGGCGGCGGAAGGCGAAGAATCGGCCGAGCGCAGCTTTGCGTTGTCCTGCGCCGAGGCCGAGGAGCGTTTGCTGGCCCTGGCACGGTCCTTCTGAGAGGGGCTGCTGCACAGCCCAACGGGAGCAAGCTCTGGCCACGGATTCATCTGGGTGTCATAGACTGGTCATCATCGATACCGATGCTGATCGCTCTTGATCACAAGGATGTCGCCATGTCGCAACGCTGCGCCACTCGTTATCCGCTGGTACTGGTCCCGGGCATGCTCGGGTTCATCCGCCTGGTGTTGTATCCGTACTGGTATGGGATCGTCTCGGCGTTGCGTCGCGGCGGGGCCGTGGTCGTGGCAGTGAAGGTTTCGCCGCTGCATTCTTCCGAGGTGCGCGGCGAGCAATTGCTGGCGCGGATCGAGGAGGTACTGCGGCAAACCGGTGCGCAGAAAGTCAACCTGATCGGCCACAGCCAGGGCAGCCTCACCGCCCGCTATGCGGCCGCCAAACGCCCGGACCTGGTGGCGTCGGTCACCTCGGTGGCCGGCACCAACCACGGCTCCGAACTGGCGGATTACTTGCAAGCCCATTACCCCGCCGACAGTGCCAAGGGGCGCGTGCTCAGTGCCGTGCTGCGCCTGATCAGCGCCCTGATGAGCCTGCTGGAAACCGGCTATCGCGGGCCGAAGCTGCCGGTGGATATTCACGCCTCCCATGCCTCCCTGACCACCGCCGGGGTGGCGCTGTTCAATCAACGTTATCCACAGGGCCTGCCGGCAACCTGGGGCGGGAATGGACCGGAAGAGGTCAATGGCGTGCGTTATTACTCGTGGTCCGGCACCTTGCAGCCGGGCAAGACCGACAAAGGGCGCAACCTGTTCGACGGCACTAACCGCAGCTGCCGTTTATTTGCGCGTACGTTTGTGAGGGAAGCGGGGCAATGCGACGGCATGGTCGGACGCTACAGCTCGCACCTGGGCACGGTCATCGGCGATGACTATCCGCTGGACCACTTCGATGTCGTCAACCAATCGCTGGGACTGGTGGGCAAGGGGGCCGAGCCGATCCGGTTGTTTGTCGAGCATGCCGAGCGGTTGAAGGCTGCCGGGGTGTAGCCCGTTAGGAGGACCGCATTATCGTTCATCGCGAGCAAGCTCGCTCCCACAGTGGATTGGTGTTGCTAGGTCCATTGTGGGAGCGAGCTTGCTCGCGAAAGCGGTAGATCAGGCCCAGAGAATCTACCTGGTGAAGGTGTAACAGGCTTTGTCTACACTGCACCTCATCGCCACACCCTCGTGTGGCAGCCAGGAGAAACATCATGAAGATGCTGCGTGTCCCTCTGTTGATGATTGGTTTGCTACTGTGTTCCCAGGGCTTCGCCGCGACGGCGCAGCAGACCAAGATGACCACCTGCAACGCCGACGCCACCGCCAAGACGCTCAAGGGCGACGAGCGCAAGGCGTTCATGAGCACCTGTCTCAAGGCTACCGCTGCACCGAGCACCCCGCAGGAACGTATGAAAACCTGCAACGCCACCGCCACCACCCAGGCGTTGAAGGGCGATGCCCGCAAAGCGTTCATGAGTGATTGCCTGAAGAAGAAATAAGCGTTGAACCCATGGGGCCGGCACAGCCACCGCAAAAAAAACCCTGAACTGCGACTAAGGTCGGCCGATACAATCCCTAGTGCTGCCAGTGGAAGGCTGGCAGACTGCCGATCCTTTCACGCCGTTTTGTCCTGAGGCTGTATGCCAACGTTTTCTCAGCGTCATGTGTTGTTGGTGATCAGTTGGGTGATCATTTTTGGTGGGCTGTTGCTGGTGCTGCCGCTGCGCCTGTTGCCGAGCCTGCTGGCCGGGCTGCTGGTGTTCGAACTGGTCAACATGCTCACCCCGCAGTTGCAGCGACTGATCGAAGGCCGCCGTGCCCGTTGGTTGGCGGTGGCGTTGCTGGGCACGCTGGTGGTCAGTGTGCTGACGCTGATCTTCGCCGGCGCCATCAGTTTCCTGTTGCATGAAGCGGAAAATCCAGGCGCGTCCCTGGACAAGTTCATGACCGTGGTCGACCGTGCCCGCGGGCAATTGCCGCCGTTCATCGACGCTTACCTGCCGGCCAGCGCCGCCGAGTTCCGGGTGGCGATCGGTGACTGGGTGAGCAAGCACCTGAGCGACCTGCAACTGGTGGGCAAGGACGCGGCCCACATGTTCGTGACGTTGCTCATCGGCATGGTGCTGGGGGCCATCGTTGCCCTGCAGCGCATCCCCGACCTGACCAAGCGCAAGCCCCTGGCCGCGGCGCTGTTCGATCGCCTGAACCTGCTGGTCAAGGCGTTTCGCAACATCGTCTTCGCCCAGATCAAGATTTCCTTGCTCAACACCTTCTTCACCGGGATTTTCCTGGCGGTGGTGCTGCCGCTGTTCGGCATCAAGCTACCGCTGACCAAGACCCTGATCGTGATGACGTTCCTGTTGGGGCTGCTGCCGGTCATTGGCAACCTGATGTCCAACACGCTGATCACCATTGTCGGCCTGTCGATATCGATCTGGGTGGCGGTGGCGGCGCTGGGCTACCTGATCCTGATCCACAAGCTCGAGTACTTCCTCAATGCCCGCATCGTCGGCGGGCAGATCAGCGCCAAGTCCTGGGAGTTGCTCATGGCGATGCTGGTATTCGAAGCCGCATTCGGCCTGCCGGGGGTGGTGGCGGGGCCGATTTATTATGCGTATCTCAAGAGTGAGTTGAAGCAGGTGGGGATGGTCTGATCGGGCAGTTGTATTGCCTGGTCTACCGCTTTCGCGAGCAAGCTCGCTCCCACAGTTAACCGAGTGAATGCGGTCAACTGTGGGAGCGAGCTTGCTCGCGATTCAGACGCCTCGGTCTGGGATCAGACCTGGCTCCCATACCGCTTCATCGCCTCGATCGCCAACCCGCTGCCGATACTGCCGAAGATATTGCCTTCCACATGTCGCGCCTGGGGCAGCATCGCCGAGACGCTGTTGCGCAGCGCCGGGATGCCGCTGGAACCGCCGGTGAAGAACACCGTGTCGACCTGATCGACCCGCACGTTGGCATCGTTGAGCAACTGCGTGACGCTGCCGCGTACCCGCTCCAGCAAGCCGTCGATGGCCGACTCGAACAAGGCCCGGCTCAGGTCCACGCTCAGGCCCGGCTCGATCCGGTCCAGGAGCAAATGGCGCTGGTCGGCGTGGGTCAGCTCGATCTTGGTTTCTTCCACTTCCATCGCCAGCCAGTGCCCGGCGCGCTGTTCGATCAGCTTGAACAGCCGGTCGATGCCGCCGGTGTCTTCGATGTCGTAGCGCATGCTGCCCAGGGCGAGGGTGGATTTTTGCGAGTACACCGCGTTGATGGTGTGCCAGGTCGCCAGGTTCATGTGGTGACTGGTGGGCATGTAGGCGCCACTCTTCATGCGGCTGCCGTAGCCGAACAGCGGCATCAGGCCGGCCAGCGAGAGTTGCTTGTCGAAATCGGTCCCGCCGATGTGCACGCCACCGGTGGCGAGGATGTCGTCGTGGCGGTTGTCGTGGGTGCGGCGCTCGGGGGACAGGCGCACCAGGGAGAAGTCCGAAGTACCGCCGCCGATGTCGACGATCAGCACCAGCTCTTCTTTCTCGATGGTCGATTCATAGTCGAATGCCGCTGCGATAGGTTCGTACTGGAACGAAACCTCCTTGAAACCGATGGCGCGGGCGACGTCCACCAACGTGTTTTCCGCTTCCTGGTCGGCCATTTCATCGTCGTCGACGAAAAACACCGGGCGACCCAGTACCACTTCTTCGAATTCCCGACCGGCGGTGGCTTCGGCGCGTTTCTTCAACTGGCCGATGAACAGCCCCAGCAGATCCTTGAACGGCATGGCCGTGCCCAACACGCTGGTGTCGTGCTTGATCAGCTTGGAGCCCAGAAGGCTCTTGAGCGAGCGCATCAGCCGGCCTTCGTAGCCTTCCAGGTATTCGTGCAGGGCCAGGCGGCCATACACCGGGCGACGTTCCTCGAGATTGAAAAAAACCACCGAAGGCAGGGTGATCTTGTCGTCCTCCAGCGCGATCAACGTTTCCATGCCGGGGCGCAGCCAGCCGACAGTGGAGTTGGACGTGCCAAAGTCGATGCCGCAGGCACGGGCCGGGGATGCGTTTTTCATGTCTTTCGGGTTCCAGTTGAAAAAACGGCCGCGCAGTGTATGTCAGTGCGGCGCGGATTCGAAGGCCGGTTATCTGCTAATTCGCAAACGCCGGCCTTGAAAGACAGGCTTACACCCCCAAACTTGCTGGCATGGGCCTGGTAGCACAGGGCGGGTACAAGAACCGCCACCGGCTGCCGATAAACTTCTGACGCACCGTCCGGTCACAAACCTTGAGATTGGTCAAACTCCGGGGCTTGTACCACGAGCATGCTGTGCATGGCGGTGCTATATCGATAACGGATGGTGATCCTTCAATGGACTTCAAAGATTATTACAAGATCCTGGGTGTCGAGCCGACGGCTGACGACGCCACGATCAAGGCCGCCTATCGCAAACTGGCGCGCAAGTACCACCCGGATGTAAGCAAGGAAAAGGACGCCGAGACCAAGTTCAAGGACGTCTCCGAAGCCTATGAAGCGCTGAAAAGCGCCGACAAGCGCGCCGAATACGACGACCTGCGCCGCTACGGCCAGCACGGCCAGCCGTTCCAGGGCCCGCCGGGTTGGCAGAGCCGTGGTGGTTTTGGCGGCCAGGACACCGGGGACTTTTCGGACTTCTTCAGTTCGATTTTTGGTAATCACGGGCCGGGTTTCGGTGGCGGACAGTCAGGTCGCAGCGCCGGCCGTCGAGGGCAAGACGTGGAAATGGAATTAGCGATCTTCCTGGAAGAGACCCTGTCGAGCGAGTCGAAGAAGGTCAGCTTCCAGGTGCCGCAGTACAACGCGGCCGGCCAGCACGTGAGCAACACCAGCAAAAGCCTGAACGTGAAGATTCCACTGGGCGTGACCGACGGCGAACGCATCCGCCTCAAGGGCCAGGGTGCGCCAGGTATCGGTGGCGGCGCCAATGGCGATTTGTACCTGACCATTCGCTTCGCGCCACACCCCAAGTTCGACGTCGAAGGCCAGGACCTGATCATCACCTTGCCCCTGGCACCGTGGGAACTGGCGCTGGGCACCGAAGTGGCGGTGCCGACCCTCACCGGCAAGATCAACCTCAAGGTTCCGGCCGGCAGCCAGAACGGCCAGCGCATGCGCGCCAAGGGCCACGGCCTGCGCAACAAGGCCGGCGAGCGCGGCTACCTGTTCGTGCAGCTCAAGGCCGTGATGCCCAAGGCCAGCGACGAGGCGGTCAAGGCGTTGTGGGCGGAACTGGCGAAGAAAGCCGCGTTCGATCCGCGGGAGAACTTCTGAACACGGCCGGTCTTTGAACATCGTCCGTAGGAGCTGACGAGTGGAACGAGGCTGCGATCTTTTGATCTTTCGCTCTAGACTCAATGGGTAGTGGAAAGATCGCAGCCTCGTTCCACTCGTCAGCTCCTACGCTCCTACACAGTTACAGCATTGGGAGAAGCAGACCATGAGTAACCCGATCATTGAACTGAACCTGAGGGAGTTCTGCGAGGCCGCCGCGTTGGCGGATGTCCATGTCATCGAAATCGTCGAACATGGGATCCTCGAGCCCGAAGGCACGGTGCCGACAGACTGGCGCTTCACCGATTACGAACTGCTCCTGGCCAAGCGTGCCGCGAAGCTGCGACACGACCTGGACCTGGAATGGGAAGGCGTCGCCCTGGCGCTGGACCTGCTGGAAGAAGTCCAGCAACTGCGGGCCGAGAACCGTCGGCTGCGTCAGCAACTGGGGCGTTGGGTGGAATGAATGGTGCGGGTCAGGACGACATTCGGATCGAAAGAGCGATAGATAGTTACCGCACTCACCGCTGAAAGGCTGGTTAGGCTCGGGTTTTCCACCATCAAGGATGACCCGATATGCCAGAACCGATTCTTGCCCCCGTGCGCCCCGAAGGCCGCGGCCTGCACTTGGACCTGCTCAAGGCCCGTATTCCCGGCTGGTACAGCGGCGCTATCATGCAGCGTCAGCAGGAGTTGAGCGACCATGAGCTGGAACTTCCAGACTGGTACGTGAAGACTTCCCACGAAACCAGGACCAGCCTCAAGCACAGTCACTCCCGCTACCGCGAAACCCTGAACCAGATCGACAATGTGCTGGGCAACATCCAGGACATCCGCGCCTTTGCCGAGCCGCTGCTTACCCAGGCGATCCAGACTGAATTCAAGCAAACACTGAACGTCAAGCAGGTGTATTTCGTCCGCAAGTATGGGCTCAAGATGCGCGATGATTTTTTCGGCGCGCTCGTCCTCGATAACGAGGGCAGTCATTTCGATCGCTACGAATACCGCGGCACTTCGCTGCTGGAGGCCGCGCTGGCCAATTTCGAGCCCGACGAAGAGAACAAACCCGGCTGCACCGACTGCAGCCTCATTACCACGGTGCGTCCGTTTTATGGTGGCGAGGTTATTCCTTCTATCAACGCCTTTCGCGCCGGGGAGTTGCCGATCGCGCCCGAGGCCTTTGCCAGGCTGTGCCGCAAACTGGACCTGGGACGCCGGTATCAAGAACACATCAACGCCATCGTACGGCCGATCAACCACGAGGTACGCCGCCAGTTGGATCGCCAACTGCGCGACCATCACAAAGAGGGATTGGCGTTGTGTGTCGAGGTGGCCAGGGCCAAGGGCGACATCAGCGTGGCCGTCTACCGAATGTTGCAGCAAGTGGTCAGCGACCAACGTGCGATCTTGCTTGATGGCCGGGCGGTGACGTTCACCTCATTGAGCATTTTCGGTATCGAGCTGGTTGGTCCAGTGCTGATCGGCCCCGACCGTGAAAGCAGTCGCCGGGCGGAGCGGGTCGTGGCCTATATGCCGGGCGATCCCGAACAGCCTCTCAAGGAATATGCCTCCAGCGCTGAATTCATGGTCGATCTTCGGCGGCGCCTGCACGGTATCGCTTACCGGCGATTCTTCAGTCGTTTTGTGCCGTTGCGTCAGCAAGGCGCTTTTTTCGAGCGGTTCAACCACCTCTATCAATCTTCCACAGAGGCAGATGATCAGGTCGATTTCCCTCTCAAATCGCCGTTGCGGAATCTGCCCATGGCAACGGCAGCCTTTCCCGAACCTTTATGGGAATCGCTGCGTCTCAGGCAAATCCAGAAGATCCAGCTCAATGCCCGCGCAGTGGCGGTGCCCACCGGTGACGAAGACAAAAAAGCCCGTCTGGCGCGTCTGGACAGTTACCTGGATGCCGTGATCGATGTCTTCAACCTGGCAGCGTTCGTGGTGCCAGGGCTTGGGCCGCTGATGCTGACGGTAGGCGCCGTGCAGATGTTCAACGAAGCGTTCGAGGGCATCGAAGCGTTCGAGCGCGGGGAGACCAGGGAAATGTGGGCGCACTTCTCAAGCGTGGCCCTCAACACGGCATTCGTCGCCACCGGCGCGGCGGTGTTGCCGCACATTCAATGGTCGAGCACGGTGGATCAGTTGGAGCCGGTCCAACTGGCCAACGGTGAATCACACCTCTGGCGCCCCGACCTGACGCCTTATCAGAGTGTGCGGGAACCACCCGCGACCTCGGTTCCGGATGCTCAAGGGCTGTACCGGGTCGATGGCCGGGACGTTGTGCCGCTGGACGGCCAGCATTACGAGGTGCAACAGGATCCGACGACCCGGCGCTATCGCATTCGTCACCCTTCCCGGGGGCCGGACGCTTATCAGCCCGGGCTGACGGACAACGGCAGAGGTGCCTGGAGCCATGAACTGGAACAGCCGCGAAGCTGGGAGGGGGCGACGTTGATGCGCCGACTCGGCCATTGCGTCAAGGATTTCAGTGACGCTGATCTGGAGCAGATCCGCACGGCCAGTGGTACGAGCGAGGAGGTGCTGCGGCGGCTGCATGTCGAGGGCGAGCCGATGCCTGCTTTGCTGGCCGACACGATCAAGCGCTTCGACCTGTGCCGACAAGTCGACCGTTTCATTGAGCAACTGCAAAGCGAAGACCCGCTGCGGTATGAAGCAGCCGATCCGATGACCCAGCTGCATCTACTCGCTGGCTACGGTCCTTGGCCAAAGGGGCTGAGATTGACGGTGGTCGACGGCTCGGGCAAGACGCTTTGGGAATATGCTCGTCCATCGGAAGGGGGCGCCCCGTTTCGAGATGTCATCATCCCCGAGGGGAAAGTCCGCACGCCTTCGGTGCTGAAGAATCTGATCCAGGCGGTGGATGCTGCGGGGGGCGACCTGTTGGTCGGTACGACCCCGGCGATTGCGAAAACGAATATGGACGCTCGGGTCCGGCAGTTGCGCAAAAAACTCGTCGCCGTGGTGGCGCGCGAAAAGGTGCAACTGTTCAACGATCATTACGCCAAAGGTGACGTGTCGAGCGACCCGCGTGCAACGCTGATCAAATCCCGTTTCCCCTCGGTTCCGGCGGCGGCAATCGACCAGATAGTAGCGTTTGCCAGCCCGACCGAGCATCAGCAGATGGCCGCTTGGGACTTCACGGATGCCACCCAGACCAAACCCATCCCACTGCGCATCGCCGAGGAGCTGCGTGACTACCAGCGAGCGCTGCGTTTGAACCGGGCATACGAAGGTTTACACCGTGAAACGCTGGCCACGGCTGACACGCCTCGGTTGGCGTTGGCGACCTTGAAAACCTTGCCCGGTTGGAGTGATACGGTGCGCATCGAGCTGCGCGAAGATGACGTTTCAGGCGTTGTGATCGGGAGTATCGGGCCACAAGACCCGACGCAGACCAAGATCGTGGTCAATGACGATGATCGTTACAAGGCCTTTGACGACAAAGGCAATGACCTGAGCCACTGGGGGAGTCTCTACGATGCCTTGCAACATGCCCTCCCGGATGCCGAGCGTCAGGCCATGGGCCGGCCTTCGATGCATCAGGGCAATCTCTTGCAAGCGGCTATTGGTGCAACACCATTAGACCAAGTCGCGCTGGCGCAGCTCTTGAAAATGCCACCGCTCAAACCCTCCTTCAAGTCGCCGATGCGCCTGGCTTCGGGCAAGGTTGGCTATCCCATGAGTGGGGTACGGGACCGGCTGGGCCTGGGCCGGTCGCGGGAACGTCGGGTGCTGGACTTGTACCCGGACTATACGAGCGAGCAAGTCCAGAGCCTGCTGCGGTCCTTGGGTGATGAAGCCGTTCCGGAACTCAAGCGGCGTAAAATCGAGTTGGATACGCTGCGCCGGGAGCTGGATCACTGGGCCAGCCTCCCCCTGATGCTGGATGTGGGTAATGACCGTATCCGGCGGGTGCCGCCAGCGGTCAGGCAAGGGGTGGCTGAGCGCATCAAACGGTGCTGGAGGCGCCAGACGCCGGTCGTTACGGCGGTGGATGGCAGCAGGGTCGGGTATGAGCTTGATTTGAGTGGGCAGGACGTAGGAACGTTGCCGGGCCTGTCGGCCGACTTTAGCCATGTGGCCTCGCTAAAGCTTCGAGACATGAGGTTGTCGGAATCCTCCTGCGACAGATTCCTCACGGGCTTCTCCTCGCTTCGCTGGTTGGACATGTCCAGCAACAGGTTGACCGATATTCCTGCATCGCTGGGGTTGATGAATGGTTTGACCAGGCTGCAGTTGCGGTCGAATCAAATCAGGTTGACACCCCGCGGCATTCAGATCCTGGAGGGGCGTGCCAGTCTGAAAATTCTCAACCTGGATCATAATTCGCTGGGCCGGTTACCGGACTTCAGCCCTCTGACCAACCTGCGCGGATTGAGTCTGAGGGACACTGGAATTGACACCTGGCCTATCGGTTTGCGCGATCAGCCGCTGGAACAGATTGATTTACGCAACAACCAACTGACCGATGTGCCGGCTGATCTGACTTCCCCGCCAGCCGAGCGTGCTCATGCCACGGCACGTGTCAATGGCGTGACCCTGATCCAAGGTAATCCGTTGAGCGAGGCGACCCAGCAGCGCTTGCGTGATTACTGGACGAACCTTTTCCCATTGCATCCCGAATGGGTGGCCTTGCGTTTGCACGGTGCGTTTGAGCCTGCCCCGGCGCAAAGGCTGTCGAATGTGGATCTATGGTTGCGAGACCTGCCCACGGAGCAATTGCAGGACAAAAAGGCGTTGTGGCAAAGCCTGAAGGCTGAAGCCCAATCCAGGGAGTTTTTTCAGCTGTTGAACCGATTGGCCGGCTCCTACCAGGAAGTGGAAAATTATCCGGACCTCCAGGCGCGTGTCTGGCAGATGCTTGAAGCGATCAGGGATTGCACCGAGTTGCGGCGTGAACTGTTCGACCTGGCTGGCGCGCCGGCGTGTGAGGATCGCGCCGCGTTGTCCTTCAGCTACCTGGAAATCAAATTGATGATCCACAACGCCAAGGCCCTGACGGTGGGAGAACAGGAGGCTGTGGCGCTGATCCGGCTGGCCAAGGGGCTGTTTCGCCTCGACGAAGTGGAGCGCATTGCCCTGCAGGATATCCAGCAGCGGCGTGACACGATCAATGCCCGCCGGGATCTCACCACCGCGCAGAAGAACCGGCTCATCAGGCAGATCGAAGAAGTAGAGGTGCGCCTGGCCTACCGGGTCGGTCTCAAGGATCGACTGGAACTGCCCGGACAGCCCAAGGGTGGGCGATTTATCCAGATGGCCGGCGTTACGGCAGAGATGCTCAATGCGGCGGCAGCCGCGATCATCGCGCTGGATGATTCACCGAAGCAATTGCAGTCGCTGGTTGGCCGGGACTTTTGGATCGATTACGTGAAGCAAAACCGCGCGAGCCTTTTCCAGGCGATGAATGATGCCCTCATCGCCGATCAGCTTGAGCTGGATGAGGCGAAAGCGGCCGGAACCCTGGAGGAGCCCGACTATGTCAGCCAATCCGAGGCACTGGGCTTGCAACACAAGGTCAAGGAAGCGGAGCTGATCCAGTTATTGACCGAAGAGGAGCTGGAGGCGCTGGTGGAAAGCACGGACCTATAAGACGACCCCGAAAAAATGTGGGAGCGAGCTTGCTCGCGATGGCGGCGGCACATTCAACACGTATGCAAGCTGAACCATCGCTATCGCGAGCAAGCTCGCTCCCACAGGATCAAAACAGGAAATAGCGCTGCGCCATCGGCAGCACTTCGGCCGGTTCGCACCACAGCAATACGCCGTCGGCCTTGACCTGGTAGGTCTGTGGGTCAACGTCGATGCTCGGTAGGTAATCGTTGTGGATCAGGTCGGTTTTCTGTACATCGCGGCAGCCTTTGACCACGGCGATTTTCTTCTTCAGCCCAAGCTGTTCCGGCAACCCGGCCTCGGCGGCGGCCTGGCTGATGAAGGTCAGGCTGGTGGCATGCCGCGAGCCGCCAAAGCTGGCGAACATCGGTCGGTAGTGCACTGGTTGCGGCGTCGGGATCGAGGCGTTGGCGTCGCCCATCAGGCTGGCGGCAATCGCCCCGCCCTTGAGGATCAACGTCGGCTTGACGCCGAAGAACGCTGGGCGCCACAGTACCAGGTCGGCCCACTTGCCCACTTCGATGGAGCCCACTTCATGGCTGATGCCGTGGGTGATCGCCGGGTTGATGGTGTACTTGGCGATGTAGCGCTTGATGCGGAAGTTGTCGTTGCCTTCGCCGTCGCCGGGCAGGGCGCCGCGTTGTTTCTTCATCTTGTCGGCGGTCTGCCAGGTGCGCGTGATGACTTCGCCGACGCGGCCCATGGCCTGGCTGTCGGAGCTGATCATCGAGAAGGCACCGAGGTCATGGAGAATGTCTTCGGCGGCGATGGTCTCGCGGCGGATGCGGCTTTCGGCGAAGGCCACGTCTTCGGCAATGCTCGGGTCCAGGTGATGGCAGACCATCAGCATGTCCAGGTGTTCGTCGATGGTGTTGCGGGTGAACGGCCGGGTCGGGTTGGTGGAGCTGGGCAGCACGTTGGCGAAGCCGCAGGCCTTGATGATGTCCGGCGCATGACCGCCACCGGCACCTTCGGTGTGGTAGGTGTGGATGGTGCGGCCCTTGAAGGCGGCGAGGGTGGTTTCGACGAAGCCCGATTCGTTGAGGGTGTCGGTGTGGATCGCTACCTGCACGTCGTACTGGTCGGCCACGCTCAAGCAGTTGTCGATGGCGGCCGGGGTGGTGCCCCAGTCTTCGTGCAGCTTCAGTCCGATGGCGCCGGCCTTGACCTGTTCGATCAACGGCTCCGGCAGGCTGGCGTTGCCCTTGCCGGTGAAACCGATGTTCATCGCGAAGGCATCGGCGGCCTGGAGCATGCGCGCAAGGTGCCATGGGCCGGAGGTACAGGTGGTGGCGTTGGTCCCGGTGGCGGGACCGGTGCCGCCACCGATCATGGTGGTGACGCCGCTCATCAGCGCTTCTTCGATCTGCTGGGGGCAGATGAAATGGATGTGGGTGTCGATGCCGCCGGCGGTGAGGATCATGCCTTCGCCGGCGATCACTTCGGTGCTGGCGCCGATGGCGATGGTCACGTCGGGCTGGATGTCCGGGTTGCCGGCCTTGCCGATGGCCGCGATGCGGCCGTCCTTGAGGCCGACATCGGCCTTGACGATGCCCCAGTGGTCGATGATCAGCGCGTTGGTGATCAAGGTGTCGACGACCTCGGCGGCCAGCAGCTGGCTTTGGCCCATGCCGTCGCGAATCACCTTGCCGCCGCCGAATTTCACTTCTTCGCCGTAGGTGGTGAAGTCCTTTTCCACTTCGATCCACAACTCGGTGTCGGCCAGGCGGACCTTGTCACCGACGGTGGGGCCGAACATGTCGGCGTAGGCTTGTCTCGAAATCTTCATGTGCTTTCCTGATCGTTCCCACGCTCTGCGTGGGAATGCCGCCATGGACGCTCTGCGTCCGCTTGTGTGACGCGGAGCGTCACGGGATGCATTCCCACGCAGAGCGTGGGAACGAGCTGACGCTTAGTCCAATTCGCCCATGACCCGCCCGGCAAACCCGAACACCCGGCGATGCCCGGCCAGGTCCACCAGCTCCACCTCGCGGCTCTGGCCTGGTTCGAAGCGCACTGCGGTGCCGGCCGGGATGTTCAAGCGCATGCCGCGGCTGGCGGCGCGGTCGAAGGTCAGGGCGTCGTTGGTTTCGAAAAAGTGATAGTGCGAACCGACCTGGATCGGCCGGTCGCCGCTGTTGGCGACGTTCAGCGTGAGCGTGCGGCGACCGACGTTGAGTTCGATGTCGCCAGGCTGGACCTGGTATTGCCCTGGAATCATTGCGGTTGCCCCAAAGTCTTGTAGTAAATGGTGGTCGCGGTATACGTCCCGTCCGGGCTCTGGCAGTAGTCGGGCAGCTCGCCGACGCGGGTGTAGCCCATGGCCCGGTAGAACGCCTCGGCCTCGGAGCCGGCCTGGGTGTCGAGGTACAGCAGGCCGCGCTTGTGCTGGCGGGCGCCGAGTTCCAGGGCACTCATCAATTGCTGGCCCAGGCCACGGCGGCGGGCCTCGCCGCGCACCAGCAGCTTCTGCACTTCGGCGCGGTTGAGGCCGTTGGGCTTCTGGCACAGGGCAAGCTGGACGCTGGCCTGCACCTGTTCATCCTTGACCACCACCCACAGCAGCAGGTGGCCCTGGTTGAGGCTGGCCTGGACCTCGTCGAAATAGGCGCGGGCCTGGTCGGCATCGAGATCGGCCAGGAACCCCACGCTGGCGCCGTATCCGACGGCGTCGAGCAACAGATCGATCAGGCCCTGGCGATAATGCGCAAAGCTTTCAGCGTGGACACGACGTAACTGGGCGGGGTTCATAGGCATCACTCCTTGTCGAAGACGGGCGGTTGCGCCCCGGGATTGAGGACCAACTGCATGAAAGTCAGATCCAGCCAGCGGCCGAACTTGGTACCCACCTGGGGCATCTGCCCGGTGGTGACGAAACCTGTGCGCTCGTGCAGGCGAATCGAGGCGGCATTGCCGCTCTCGATGGCGGCGACCATCACGTGTTTGCCGCAGGCCCTGGCGCGCTCGATCAATGCGCTCATCAACAACGGGCCGAGGCCATTGCCGCGCTGGTCGCGGCGGACGTAGACCGAATGCTCCACGGTGTGCCGGAAACCGTCGAAAGGCCGCCAGTCGCCGAATGAAGCGTAGCCGAGCACGTTCTCCTCGGCGTCGACCATCACCAGCACCGGATAGCCTTGGGATTGTCGGGCGCTGAACCACGCCTGGCGATTGCCCAGGTCCACGGCCTGTTCGTTCCAGATCGCGGTGGTGTTCAGTACCGCGTTGTTGTAGATATCGCGGATCGCTGGCAGGTCCGCCAGTTGGGCGTCACGCACGCGGTAAGTCATGGCGTGGCCTCAGGCGATGGGTTGGTGGACGGTGACCAGTTTGGTGCCGTCGGGAAACGTCGCCTCGACCTGGATCTCGGGGATCATTTCCGGAATGCCTTCCATCACCTGCTCGCGGCTCAGCAGCGTGGTGCCGTAGTGCATCAGCTCGGCGACGGTCTGGCCGTCACGGGCGCCTTCGAGCAGGGCCGCGGAAATGTAGGCCATGGCCTCCGGGTAGTTGAGCCTCAGGCCACGGGCCAACCGTCGTTCGGCGACGAGGCCAGCGGTGAAGATCAGCAGCTTGTCTTTTTCGCGTGGGGTCAGGTCCATGTGCAATCCATAAGGGCAGATAAAAAATTTTCGCTGTAAACCCATTCCACTGTGGGAGCGAGCTTGCTCGCGATAGCAATCGAACATTCAACATAGCCGTTGGCTGATACACCGCTATCGCGAGCAAGCTCGCTCCCACAGGAAAAGCAGATTCATGTGCTCCAGATTCGGGGTGGCACGGCCTCTCTGCCAAGCAATGCAGGCCTGAGTAAACGCCACAACTCAATCAACCACCCCCGCGCCAGCAACGCCTCGCTCGCCAGGCAGCGGGCCACGACCAGGCCGGGTAATTGGGTCAGGTCGCCGCGCACGGCATGGCCCAGGGATCGGCAGTGTTCCAGCAATTCGCTGTCGATCTCGCCGGTCACCAGCAACGTGGCGAACACCGGATCGCCGCCCAGCCCGATGGGTGAGTCGAGCAACCCATCACCGCCCACAATGCGCTGGCGCTCGTGCCACAGCAACTGGCCGTCGCGGCGAATGTCCAGCCGTGATTGAAAGTGCCCCAGGTCAAACCGCTCGCCGCTGGCCGGTCGGCCGAGGGCAACCATGTCCCAGTAGAACAGGCGCCCGTCGCCCTGCAAGTCGATGCTCGTGCTGAGTTCGGCCTGGGCCGCGCTGAAGACGATGGTTTCCTGGGGCAGCCATTCCAGGGTCGCGCCGGGGGCCACGCTCAGGGTCAACTGCTGGTACGCAGGGCCGGCGGCGCGATACCACTTGGCCGCGCCCGGGCTGGTCAACTGCGCCCAGGCGCCCGGGCCGACGTGGGCCGAGATGTCCAGGCGGTCACCGCCGGCAATCCCGCCGGGCGGGTGGACGATGATGTGCTGGCACACTTCGGGGCCCTCGGCGTACAAGTGCTTCTGCACCCGCAGCGGACCTTTGTGGCGGCGCTGTACCGGACGTGTGCAGTCGCCGAATCGGGCATAACCCAAGTCCAGCTCGGCGTGCCAGCTGGGGGTGAACAGGGCTGATGACGAAACAGGTAGATTCATGATTTTCTAATGATCGTCGGGACGCTAAGGCTAGATCGTAACCAGCCCGCGCACACCCTCGGTTTCCATATTTTCTCCACGGCCCTGCTGCACGATCTCGCCCCGGGACATCACCAGGTACTGATCGGCCAGCTCGGCGGCGAAGTCGTAGAACTGCTCCACCAGCAAAATCGCCATGTCGCCCCGGGCCGCCAGTTTCTTGATCACCACGCCGATCTCCTTGATCACCGAGGGCTGGATGCCTTCGGTGGGCTCGTCGAGAATCAGCAGGCGCGGACGGCTGGCCAGGGCTCGGCCAATGGCGAGCTGCTGTTGCTGGCCGCCGGACAGGTCACCGCCACGACGCTGTTTCATTTGCAGCAGCACCGGGAACAATTCGTAGATGAATGCCGGCACTTCCTTGGCTTCGGAGCCGGGAAAGCGCGACAGGCCCATCAGCAGGTTTTCTTCCACCGTCAGCCGCCCGAAAATCTCCCGGCCCTGGGGCACGTAGGCGATGCCGGCATGCACCCGTTGGTGTGGCTTGAACGTAGTGATGGCTTTGCCTTCCCAATTCACCGCACCTTCCTTGGCCGGCAACAGGCCCATCAGGCATTTGAGCAGGGTGGTCTTGCCTACGCCGTTGCGCCCCAGCAGGCAGGTCACCTCGCCGACCTTGGCGTCGAACGACAGGCCCCGCAGGATGTGGCTACCGCCGTAGTACTGGTGCAGTTTGTCGACTTGCAGCATGTCTTGAATTCCCCTCAAATCCCCTGTGGGAGCAATAGCTTTCTGTAGAAGCAATACCTTTCTGTGGGAGCAAAGCTTGCTCGCGATGAACGATAACGCGGTCCTTCCGATGGACCGAGGCGCTGCTATCGCGAGCAAGCTTTGCTCCCACAGGCTCGCTCCCACAGGGGAACAGTGTTTGCAGGTCTAGCGACCGAGATACACCTCGATCACCCGCTCATTTTCCTGCACCTGTTCCAGCGACCCTTCGGCCAGCACGCTGCCCTGGTGCAGCACGGTGACGTGGTCGGCGATCGCGCCGACGAAGCCCATGTCGTGCTCCACCACCATCAGCGAATGCTTGCCCGCCAAGGACTTGAACAGCTCGGCGGTGAACTCGGTCTCGGCGTCGGTCATGCCCGCCACCGGTTCGTCGAGCAGCAGCAATTGCGGGTCTTGCACCAGCAGCATGCCAATCTCCAGGAACTGCTTCTGCCCGTGGGACAGCAACCCGGCGGCGCGGTTGACCGAGGTGGTGAGGCGGATGGTCTCGAGCACTTCGCTGATGCGATCGTGCTGCTCGCCAGTTAGTTTCGCCCGCAGGCTGGCCCACACCGATTTGTCGGTCTTGAGCGCCAGCTCCAGGTTTTCGAACACGCTCAACGCTTCGAACACCGTGGGTTTCTGGAACTTGCGACCGATGCCGGCCTGGGCGATCGCCACTTCGCTCATGCTGGTCAGGTCCAGGGTTTCGCCGAACCAGGCCTTGCCATGGCTGGGGCGGGTCTTGCCGGTGATCACGTCCATCAGCGTGGTCTTGCCGGCGCCGTTGGGGCCGATGATGCAGCGCAACTCGCCGACGCCGATGTACAGGTTCAAATCGTTCAAGGCCTTGAAACCGTCGAAACTGACGCTGATGTCTTCCAGGGTCAGGATGGTGCCGTGGCGGGTGTTCAGGCCCACGCCGGCCGCTTGGCCGAGGCCGATGGCGTCGCGGCTGCTGCCAGCGTCCTGGTTGGGTTCCGGCGGGAAGAAGGCGGGTTCGAGCATGAATTCGGCACTCGCTGTGATTCTCATTGTTCACCTCTTTTCTTCAGCAGACCGATCACGCCCTTGGGCAGATACAGGGTCACGACGATGAACAGCGCACCGAGGAAAAATAGCCAGTACTCAGGAAACGCCACGGTGAACCAGCTCTTCATGCCGTTGACTACGCCGGCACCCAGCAGCGGTCCGATCAGCGTGCCGCGCCCGCCAAGGGCGACCCACACGGCGGCCTCGATGGAGTTGGTCGGCGACATTTCGCTGGGGTTGATGATGCCCACCTGCGGCACGTACAACGCCCCGGCCAGGCCGCACAACACCGCGCTCAACACCCAGACGAACAGCTTGAAACCACGGGGATCGTAACCGCAGAACATCAGGCGGTTTTCCGCGTCGCGCAGGGCCGTCAGCACCCGGCCGAACTTGCTGCGGGCCAGGCGCCAGCCGATGAACAGGCTCGCCACCAGCAATAACACCGTGGCGAAAAACAGCACCGCACGGGTGCCCGGCTCGGTGATGCCAAAGCCCAGGATCGAGCGGAAATTGGTGAAGCCGTTGTTGCCGCCAAACCCGGTTTCGTTGCGGAAAAACAACAGCATCCCGGCGAAGGTCAGGGCCTGGGTCATGATCGAGAAATACACGCCCTTGATCCGCGAACGGAAGGCGAAGAAACCGAACACCAACGCCAGCAAACCCGGCGCCAGCACCACCAGGCACATGGCCCAGAGGAAACTGTCGGTGCCGGCCCAGTACCAGGGCAGCTCGGTCCACGACAAGAAGGTCATGAACGCCGGCAAGCCATCGCCAGCGGCCTGGCGCATCAGGTACATACCCATGGCGTAGCCGCCCAGGGCGAAGAACAGGCCGTGGCCCAGGGAGAGCAAGCCGGCGTAGCCCCAGACCAGGTCGAGGGCCAGGGCGACGATGGCGTAGCAGAGAATCTTGCCCACCAGGGTCAGGGTATACGCCGAGACGTGCAGCGGATTGTCCGCCGCCAGCAGCGACAGTAGCGGCAGGCTCAACAGCACGGCCAGGATCAACATGCCGACGACGAGGGTAATTTTGGGACCGGCCTTTTGCGTGGCCGTGAGCATCAGGGGCTGGTTCATCAGTCGATTACCCGTCCTTTGAGCGCGAAGAGGCCTTGCGGACGCTTCTGGATGAACAGAATGATCAGCGCGAGGATCAGGATCTTGCCGAGCACGGCGCCGATCTGCGGTTCGAGGATCTTGTTGGCGATGCCCAGGCCGAACGCGGCGAACACGCTACCGGCCAACTGGCCGACGCCGCCGAGCACCACCACCAGGAACGAGTCGATGATGTAGCTCTGGCCCAGGTCCGGGCCGACGTTGCCGATCTGGCTCAGGGCCACGCCGCCCAACCCGGCGATGCCCGAGCCGAGGCCGAAGGCGAGCATGTCCACCCGCCCGGTGGGCACGCCGCAGCAGGCGGCCATGTTGCGGTTCTGCGTCACCGCGCGGACGTTCAGGCCCAGGCGCGTCTTGTTCAGCAACAGCCAGGTCAGCACCACCACGAACAAGGCAAAGGCGATGATCACGATGCGGTTGTATGGCAGCACCAGATTCGGCAACACCTGAATGCCGCCTGAGAGCCAGGCCGGGTTGGCGACTTCGACGTTCTGCGCGCCGAACACCAGGCGCACCAGTTGGATCAGCATCAGGCTGATGCCCCAGGTGGCGAGCAGGGTTTCCAGCGGCCGCCCGTAGAGGTGGCGAATCACCGTGCGCTCCAGGGCCATGCCGATAGCGGCGGTAATGAAAAATGCCACCGGCAGGGCGATCAGCGGATAGAACTCGATGGTGTTCGGGGCGAAGCGCTGGAACAGCATCTGCACCACATAAGTGGAGTAGGCACCCAGCATCAGCATCTCGCCGTGGGCCATGTTGATCACCCCCAGCAGGCCGAAGGTGATGGCCAGGCCGAGGGCGGCGAGCAGCAGGATCGAACCCAGGGACATGCCGCTGAAGGCTTGGCCCAGCAACTCGCCCACCAGGAGTTTGCGCTTGACCTGGCTGAGGCTGGTTTCGGCAGCGGTGCGCACACTGGCATCGCTTTCGACGCCGGGTTCGAGCAAACCTTCCAGGCGTGTGCGGGCCAATGGATCGCCGGTTTCCCCCAGCAGGCGGACGGCGGCCAGGCGTACGCCCGGGTTGGCGTCTACCAGTTGCAGGTTCGCCAGGGCCAGGCTCAGGGCGGCGTGTACATCTTCGTCCTGCTCGCCGGCCAGTTGCCGGTCGAGAAACGCCAGTTGCGCCGGGCGGGCACTTTTTTGCAGTTGCTGCGCCGCGCCAAGGCGTACGCGGGCATCGACGGCGAGCAATTGATGGCTGGCGAGGGCGGTTTCGATCAGCCCGCGCAAGCGGTTGTTCAGACGCAGGGTCTTGGGTTGGCCGTCGACGGTCAACTGGCCCTGTTGCAGGGCGTTGATCAGTTCGACGCGTTCCGGCTCCGGCTGCGCGGCCCAGGTCTCCAGGAGCTTGGCCTGCTGGGTCGGGTTGGCGGCGACGAAGTCTTCGGCGTCACCGGCGTGGGCCTCCAGTGGCAACAGCAGCACCAGGGCGAGGATGAGGCGGTAAAGGGCGGTGGGCATATGCTAGGCCTTGCGCGGTGCTTTTTTGTGGGAGCGAGCTTGCTCGCGATAGCGGTGTGTCAGTCACATGTCTTCTGGCTGATCCGCCGCTATCGCGAGCAAGCTCGCTCCCACAGGGGTTGTGTGTCGACCCGGGGATTGGGGGCCGACACCCATGGGCTCAGTTGCTCTTCACCGCATAGTCAGGCTTCTTGTCGTTGCCGGCGATGAACGGGCTCCACGGTTGCGCGCGGATCGGGCCTTCGGTCTGCCATACCACGTTGAACTGACCGTCGGCCTGGATCTCGCCGATCATCACTGGCTTGTGCAGGTGATGGTTGGTCTTGTCCATGGTCAGGGTGTAGCCCGATGGTGCGGCGAAGGTCTGGCCGGCCAGGGCTTCGCGGACTTTGTCGACGTCGGTGGACTTGGCTTTTTCCACGGCTTGCGCCCACATGTGGATGCCGACGTAGGTGGCTTCCATCGGGTCGTTGGTCACGGCTTTGTCGGCGCCTGGCAGGTTCTTGGCCTTGGCGTAGGCTTTCCAGGAATCGACGAATTTCTTGTTCGCCGGATTCTCCACGGATTCGAAGTAGTTCCACGCCGCCAGGTTACCCACCAACGGTTTGGTGTCGATGCCGCGCAGTTCCTCTTCGCCCACCGAGAACGCCACGACCGGTACGTCGGTGGCTTTCAGGCCCTGGTTCGCCAGTTCTTTATAGAACGGCACGTTGGAGTCGCCGTTGACCGTGGAGATAACCGCGGTCTTGCCGCCAGCCGAGAACTTCTTGATGTTGGCCACGATGGTCTGGTAATCGCTGTGGCCGAACGGGGTGTAGACCTCTTCGATGTCCTTGTCCGCCACCCCTTTGGAGTGCAGGAACGAGCGCAGGATCTTGTTGGTGGTGCGCGGGTAGACGTAGTCGGTGCCCAGCAGGAAATAACGCTTGGCACTGCCGCCTTCTTCGCTCATCAGGTATTCCACCGCCGGAATCGCCTGCTGGTTCGGCGCTGCGCCGGTGTAGAACACGTTTGGCGACATCTCTTCACCTTCGTATTGCACCGGGTAGAACAGCAGCCCATTGAGTTCTTCGAACACGGGCAACACGGATTTACGCGACACCGACGTCCAGCAGCCGAACACCACGGCGACCTTGTCCTGGGTCAGCAACTGACGGCCCTTTTCGGCGAACAGCGGCCAGTTCGACGCCGGGTCCACGACCACCGCTTCAAGCTTCTTGCCGTTCACACCACCCTTGGCGTTGATCTCATCAATGGTCATCAACGCCATGTCCTTGAGGGACGTCTCGGAGATCGCCATGGTGCCGGACAGCGAATGCAGGATGCCGACCTTGATGGTTTCGGCGGCCTGGACGGTCCAGGCCATGCCCATCGCGGCAATGCTTGCCGAGAGTGTAAAAGCCTTGATCAAGCTACGACGCTTCATTGTGCGATCTCCGTGGACTTATGAATTTTTTTTGAGGGCAGATGCAAACGCTGAAAGCGCTTTTGCAAGGGGTGTGCCCGGTTGGGGGAAGGCATTTGAAATGCGGGGTTGGCGTGGGACGTGTTCGAGCGGTTGCACCATGAGTGAACGCAATGCGGGGGCTGGTGCGAGGAGGTGCGCCACATTGGGGCGAGGGAATTGCGATGCCCCTGTGGGAGCGAGCTTGCTCGCGATAGCGGTGTGTCAGTCACCTCTAATTTGACTGATCCATCGCCATCGCGAGCAAGCTCGCTCCCACAGGTGATTTTTGTGATTCAGGAAAAGACGCCGCTCAGCGACGTCGCATCAGGCCAATGAAAAACAGCCCGCCGATAGCGGCTGTCGCGACCCCAATCGGCAAGTCTTCCGGCGCGATCAACGTCCGTGCCGCCACGTCCACCCACACCAGGAACAGGCTGCCAAGCAGCACGCAGGCCGGCAGCAACCGACGATGCTCGGCGCCCACCAGGCGCCGGGCGATGTGCGGCACCATCAGCCCGACAAAACCAATCGAGCCGCTGATGGACACCAGCACGCCGGTCATCAGCGAGGCGATCAAGAAGATCCACAACCGCACCTTCGCCGCGTTCAGGCCCAGGGTCACTGCGGTCTGTTCGCCGGCCATCAGCGCGTTCAGCGGGCGGGCCATGCCCAGCAGCAACACCAGTCCCAGCACCACACTGGCCGCCGGCACCGCCAGCAGTTCCCAGCGGGCCAGGCCCAGGCCGCCGAGCATCCAGAACATCACCGCCGAACTGGCGCGATGGTCACCGAGGAACAACAACAGGTTGGCCGCCGCCATCATCACGAAGGACACCGCCACGCCGCACAACAACAGGCGATCACTTTCCAGACGACCCTGACGGGCAGCGATGGTCAGCACCAGCAGCATGCTCAGCAGCGCACCGATGAACGCCGCCAGCGGCAGGGTCAGCAGGCCGACAATCTCGCCGACATGCAGCACCACGATCACCGCTCCCAGGGTCGCGCCAGAAGTGACGCCCAGCAGGTGCGGGTCCGCCAGCGGGTTGCGCGTGACGGCTTGCAGCACCGCACCGATCAACGCCAGCCCGGCGCCGACCAAGGCACCGAGCAGCAGCCGCGGGACGCGGATCAGCCAGACGATATGCTCCTGGCCGGGCGTCCAATGCACGTCACCCACTCCGAAGGCCTTGTTCAGCAGGATGTCCCAGACCACGGCCACTGGCACCCGCGCCGGCCCGAAACCCAAGGACACCACGCACGATACCAGCAGCAGTGCGCCGAGGACCATCAGCAGGGCGCCGTAGCGACGACCGTTCATTGGCCGTGAAAACCCCGCGCCAGGGTTTGCACCGCCAGCACGTTATCGATGCCCGGCGTGGCCTGCACGTAGGGAATCACAATGAAGCGCCGTTGCTGGATCGCCTCCACCGATTGCAGGGCCGGGTTGTTCATCAGGAATTGCTGTTTCTGCTCGGCGCTGACTTCGCCGTAGTCGACGATCACGATGACCTGCGGGTTGCGCTCGACCACGTTCTCCCAGTTCACCCGGGTCCAACTGGTTTCCACGTCATCGAGGATGTTGCGCCCACCGGCCGCGTCGATCAGGGCCTGGGGCATGCCCAGGCGCCCGGAGGTCATGGCGCGGTCTTCGCCGCTGTCGTACAGGAACACACGCGGTTGCTGGGCGGGCAGGTGCTTGCGCACTTCGGCCACCTGGGCCTGCATCGTGGCGATCAACGCGTTGGCGCGATCCTGCACGTCGAAGATCTTGCCGAGGTTGCGCAGGTCGTTGTAGGTGTCCTCCAGGGAGGCCGCCGGACGTTTCATCACGAATGCGCAGGACTCGGTCAACTCGTAGACATTGATGCCCAGCGGTTGCAGGGTCTGTGGGGTCAGGTCGCCGCCCACGCGCATGCCGTAGTCCCAGCCGGCGAAGAAAAAATCGACGTTGGCATTGAGCAAAGTTTCCACCGATGGGTATTTGGCGGCCAGTTCCGGCAGGCCATCAAGGATCCTGGCCATCTCGGGCGTCACCGATTTCCAGCCGCTGATGCCGCTGTAGCCGACCATGCGCGGCTTGAGGCCCAGGGCGAGCATCATCTGGGTCATGTTGATGTCATGGCTGACCGCGTGCCGAGGTGCCTCGTTGAACACCACCTGGCGATTGCAGCTTTGTATCGTCAACGGGTAGTGGGTGGCTTCGGCCAGGGCGTGGGCGCTGCCTAGCAGCAAGGGCAGCAACAGCAGGGAACGCAAAGTCATGGTTGGGTTATCCAGGTGATTCGTGGGTAGCTGGACAGCGGGTGTTCATCCACCAGGGCTTCGATGCCGAACACCTCGCGCAACAGCTCGACGGTGAGGACGTCCTTGGGCGTGCCGCTGGCGACGATGCGCCCGTGTTCGATCACGTACAGGCGGTCGCAGAAGGCGGCGGCCAGGTTCAGGTCGTGGAGGCTGGCGAGGGTGCCGATGCCCAGGCCCTTGATCAGTTGCAGCAATTGCAATTGATAGTGGGGGTCGAGGTGGTTGGTCGGCTCGTCGAGGATCAACAACTGCGGTTGCTGGGCCAGGGCCCGGGCAAGGATCACCCGTTGCTTCTCTCCGCCCGAGAGGGTGGCGAATGCATGATCGCCAAAGCCTGCAAGCCCGGCCGCTTCCAGTGCCTGGAGCACTAGCCGACGATCGTCGTGATTGTCGCCGTCGAACAGACCTTTGTGGGGCGTGCGGCCCATGGCGACCACTTCTTCCACCGTCAGGCCGAAGGCGTCGGGAAACTCTTGCAGGACCACGGCGATGCGTTGGGCGCACCAGCGCGAGGACTGTTTCCAGACGTTGTGATGATCGAGTTTCACCTCGCCATGTTCCGGCCGGCTGAAGCGATAGGCGCAGCGCAACAGGCTGGTCTTGCCACTGCCGTTGGGCCCGATCAACCCGACAAACTCCCCGGCCGCCACCTGCAACGTCACGTCACGCAGCTGGAACTGGTGATGACAGTGGCCATGGCCCAGGGGCGTCCAGGCGAGGTGGGAGAGGGTTAGGGAGGTCATGCATTTACTCAAGTTATTGGATCGGCCCCCCAATCCCTTGTGGGAGCGAGCTTGCTCGCGATAGCGGTGTGTCAGCCGATAGAGATGTGACTGACCGACTGCAATCGCGAGCAAGCTCGCTCCCACAAGGGATGGTGTTCACCGTTTGAAAGGTGGGCGCGATTGTAGAGGTTTCGCGCCGCCTTCCGTTAACGCACTGTCTTCAGTTTTAAGATGAGGCAATCTCAGGCTGGCGATTGAAGCGGGTGACGAGGCGATCCAGCAACCACACCACCACCAGCGACGCCCCCACCAACGGAAACACCACCGCCAGGGCCAGCATGATGAACACCCCGGTCTTCCAGGTCGGCAGGTCGTGGCGCAGCGGCGGTACGCCGAACTTGCCCTCTGGCCGGCGTTTCCACCAGAGCACCACACCACTCACGGCGCTGAGCAGGATCATCAGGCAAATCAGCAGCACGATGATCTGGTTCAGCGGGCCGAACATCTTGCCTTCGTGCAGCATCACCCCGGTTTCGGTGGCGCGGGCCACGACGCCGTAGTGCTCCCAGCGCACATCGGCCAGGACCTTGCCGGTGTATTGGTCCACGTGCAGGGTGGCATCGTTGCGCGGGTCGTCGGCAAACACGGCGACGGTGAACACGCCAGTGGACGTGGTCGGCAGGGTGATGCTGTAGCCGGGCGTGACCTGGCGTTCAGTGGCGATGTCCTGCACCGCTTGCAGGCTGACAGTTGGGGCGGCGGGGCCTTCGTGCATGCCGCCGTGGCCCATGTGCTCGGCATGGTCGCCGGACATCGGCATTGGCGTGTTTTCCACCGCCCACGGCACGGTCTGGCGATGGGCGTTGTTGAGGCTGCCGGCCTCGACGTCGGACTTGGGCACGTCATTCCACATCGCCGCCGGGAAGCGGTTCCAGAGGTTGGCGTATTGCTTGCCCCAGAAGCCGGTCCAGGTCATGCCGCTGAGCAGCATCACCAGCAGCAATGCTGCGCCCCAGAAACCGACGACCACGTGCAGGTCACGCCAGAACAGCCGACCGCGCGCGCTCCAGCGCGGCCACAGCACGCCGGCTGACGATTGCCCGCGCGGCCACCACAGGTACAGTCCGGAGACCACCAGCACCACGCCCCAGCCGGCGGCCATTTCCACCAGCCGGTCACCGACCGTGCCGATCAGCAACTCGCCGTGGATGGCCCGGGCCATGGCTTGCAGGTTGTTCTTCGCATCCTGCTCACCGAGGACATCGCCGTGATACGGGTCGATGAACACATTCAGTTCCCGGCCCTTGTCGATCACCACGAATTGCGCGCTGCGCTCGGCGTTGACCGGTGGCAGGTACTGTTTGACCTGGCCTTGGGGGTAGGCCTGGTGGATCTGCTTGAGCAGGTCGTCCGCCGCCAGGGTGTGATGCCCGGCCGGCACGTTCAACAGGCTGCCGTACATCAGTGGATCGAGTTGCGGCTTGAACAGGTAAATGATCCCGGTCAGGGCCAGCATCACCATGAAGGGCGCCACGAACAGCCCGGCATAAAAATGCCAGCGCCAGGCCAGGTTGTAGAAATTGGGTTTCGGTTGGCTCATCAGAAAGCGCTCCGCAGGGCAAATTGGGTTGTTATGTTGTGCGGTCAGTCAAGGTGGAAACGAACCACTGTGGGAGCGAGCTTGCTCGCGATAGCGGTGGTTCAGCGGCATTGATGTCGACTGACACAACGCCATCGCGAGCAAGCTCGCTCCCACAGTGGTGTCCTTGCTGACAGATCTCCGGTGCTGGTTAGAAACTCATATCCACCTTGGTCCAGAGCGTGCGCCCCGGTTCGTTGATGGCCTGGGGATCGCTCGCCGGGTAGCCGAACCCGGCGTTGCCGGCCAGGTTCAAGTGCTCGGCGTAGGCTTTGCCGAACAGGTTGTCGACGCCGCTGCTGACCTTCCAGTGCTGGTTGATGCGGTAGGCGCCGTTGAGTGAGAACACGCCGAAGCCCGAACTCTTGCCGTAGTCCTTGCCGACCACATTGCCCTTGTTCTCGTCGACCCGGTGCTGCGCCGCCACCACCCGCCACAGGGCGCCGGCGCTCCTGCGGTCTTCGCTGTAGGTCAGGCCCAGGCGCGCGTCCAGCGGCGGCATTTGCGCCAGGGCGCTGTCGTCGCTGCTGTTCTTGCCCCAGGCATAGGCCAGGGTGGCGTCGGCTTTCCAGCGCTCGGTCAGCTTGTAGGCCGCACCCAATTCAGCGCCCATGATCCGCGCATCGATGTTCTCGGCCCGGGAGGTGGTGCCCATCATCCCGGGGGTGTAGTCGAACAGGATGTAGTCGCGCACCTGGCCGATATAACCCGACGCCCAGGCTTCGAGGGTTTCGGTCTTGTACTGCAGGCCGAAGTCGAGCTGGGTGGTTTTCTCCGGCTTGATCGCGTCGAAGGCATTCAGCGAGCCGCTGGGGCCGACATTCGCCGAGAACAGCTCCCAGTAGTCCGGGAAGCGTTGCGCGTGACCCACACCGGCATAAAGGGTGGTGGGGCTGTCATCCAGGTCGTGTTCGTAGCGGACGAAACCGCTGGGCAGCGTGTCGGCACGGGTGTCATCGGCGGTGGGGTTGGGTCGGGCCGACATGCCGGAACCGATACTCTGGCGGTAGTCCTTGGCCGAGGCACGGTCGAGCCGGGCGCCGGTGATCACCCTGTCGCGGTCGGCGGCGTACCAGGTCAGCTCGCCGAACACGCCGTAATTGTGGAAGTCGGCGTCCTTGGTGTACGGCAGGTCCTTGTAGGTGTCCACACCCATGCTGCTGCGTTGGCGATGCTCGTTGGTCTGGGCGTCGAGGCCGCTGATCAACTGTACATCGGCCCAGCGCCAGGTGGCCTTGATGCGGGCGCCGAGGGTGCGGCGGTCGACGTTGGAGGCCATGGGCCCAGCCATCATCCCGGTGCCGGACGGCGTGCGCAGCGTGTAGTTGTCCATCACGTGGTCGGCGTAGTTGTAGTAGACCTGGGCCTCGACCTTGTCCAGCACCTCGCCAATGTTCGAGCGCTCGAAACGCAGTCCGAGGCTTTCGCGCTTGAACTGCGAGCCGTCCATGCCACGCCCGGCGTAGCGCGCTTCACCGTCGCCCTTGCCGGCGGTCAATTCCAGCAGGGTATCGGCGTCCGGCGTCCAGCCGAGGGTGACGTCGCCATTCCACTTGTCATAGCGCGACGGCACGCTGTCGTTGTTGCCATCGCGGTAATCGTCCGAATGCGCGGTATTGCCGATCACCCGTACATACCCCAGCGGCCCACCGGCGGCGGCATCCACCACTTTGTCGAAACGGCCGTTGGAGCCTGCCAGAACACTGGCGTTGACCCGAGTGCCCAGCTCGCCGAACTGTTCCGGCTCGCGCTCGAACAGCACGGTCCCGGCCGAGGCACCGGGGCCCCAGAGCACGGTTTGCGGCCCTTTGATAACCGTGAGCTTGTCGTAGGTTTCCGGCGATATGTAGGACGTCGGCGCGTCCATCCGGCCTGGGCAAGCACCCAACAGCATGCTGCCGTTGGTGAGGATGTTCAGCCGTGAGCCGAACATGCCGCGCAACACCGGGTCGCCATTGGTGCCACCGTTGCGTACCAGGGCGAAGCCGGGGATGGTCTTGAGGTAGTCGCCGCCGTCACTGGCCGGCACCGGTTGACGCGGGTCCTTGGGATTGGTGACGACGGTCAGGGGCGAGCTGGGGGCGATGGCGGTGATGACCGTCGGGCTCAGTTCTTCGACCTGCTTGTCGTGATGCTCGTGCTCATCGGCAAGTACGAGTGGGGTGAGCAGCAGGCCGCACAGGGCGGCGATGGTTTGGCGTAAACGAACTCGTGGCTCGTTCAGGGGGCAGCGAACCTGGGCAGAGCCCAACGCGGTGCCAGCAGAAAACCTGGACATGATGATTCCATCGAACAAACGTAGACGACACGGTCGGGCAGCTTGGGACTGTCTTGTACGACCGAGTGAGGTAAGTGTCGGCTTACGCGTCGAGGGGCGGTGCGCGGGTGCGGGCACCCGGGAAGAACGCAGGCCGGGCATGGCCCAGGCGTGGGGAAGGGCTGGTGTGGGGGGTGGTGTGTGGCGTGTCGAAAACGGCGAAGGTGTGACCGCCAGGCAGTGCGGGGCAATTGAACAGCAGGCTGCAATAGCCGCATTTTTCCCAAAGCGCATGATGCTCGCTCTGGGGTGGGCAGTGTTCGGCTGCCGGCGCTTCGTGCGCCGACATGTCCATGCCCATCTCCATGTTCATGTCCATGGACACAGGCATGGACATACGCTGACCCATCGGCATCGACTGGGAAATCAGCGGGCCGATAAAGATCATCAGCATGGCGAACAGGCTGATCCAGCTGCCGCGTGTCAGGCTCATGGGCTGACGGCGGGGCATGGACTGCCTGGCGCGAAGAGGTTGCACGGGCGGCTACGACTACTGGGCGTGCATGTGCGTCTTGGTGCCGTCGGGTGCTTTTTTCTGCACCGCGACGTCGACCGTGACATCCCCGGCTTTTTCAAAATGCAGGGTCATGGCAAAGCGTTTGCCATCGCTGAGCAGGCTGCGGTCCTTCAGGTCCAGCAGCATCACGTGATACGCCATCGGCGCGAAGGTGACGGTCGCACCGGGGGCGATATCGACGACGGGCACCGGCTGCATTTTCATCAGGTCGTTTTGCATCACATGCTCATGGAGCTCGGCCTTGCCGGCAATCGGCGAGTCGACGCTGAGCAGCTTGTCGGCGGTCGTGCCGCCGTTGTGAATCACGAAATACGCGGCCACGGTCGGCGCATTGGGCGGCAACTCCTGGGACCACGGATGGGCGATCTCAAGTTCGCCCACCTTGTACTGGTGAGCTTGGGCGAAGCCGACGGGAAGCAATAGGGCAGCCAGCAGGATAAGTCTGTTCAACATGGCAATTCTCCGGAACGATTCAGGGGCGCAGTTTGATGCGGGAAGAATCAGGCCAGAGGCGAAGCGCGAGGGTTGAGGCTGGGCCATTGCTGGCGTGGCGTGGGGCTGTCGAGCGTCGAGTGGACGGCACTGCGATGGGCCAGCTGTGCATCCAGGTACAACTGCGGGACATGCCCGGCGAGCGCCACCAACGGCGCTGAGCCTGAGCAGCACCAGCAATGCTGCATCGTCGAGTGATTGTCTTTCTGCGGTGTGTCTTGTTCGAGTTTGCCCAGGGAAATCGCCAGCATCTTTGTGCCGCTGGAGGAACAGAAACTGCCCCACAGCACTTGCTCGGCTGGCGAATTGGCGGTTGCACCGCCACTGTTGGAAAGCGGCATGGCAAGCATGTTGAACAGCACTGCGAAGCAGGCGATCCAGGCAAATGCAAGCCGTTGTCGGGACATGGGGCAATCCGCTCGATGGGCGATCAGGTGGCGGTATTTAGCCTGATCGGGGTTGAGAAGTAAAAAGGCCACGTGCGGTGTAGGGTCGCAGGGTTGGTGTTAACAGTAGCAACAGATCTTCGAGTGAGTGCTTTTGTGGCGAGGGAGCAAGTTCCCTCGTCGTGTGTTTTTGATCAATCGGTATTCAATCACTCCAATACAGGAGGGAAGGGAACCTCTGTCAAATGGCCGTCGCATGTAACCTCAAGCCCAAAGCTTTCATGACTTTCATGATAGTTGTGAACTCCGGATTGCCCGTACTTCCCAGTGCTTTGTAAAGACTCTCTCGCCCCAGGCCTGCATCACGAGCAATCTGCGTCATGCCCTTTGCCCTGGCAATATCGTTAAGAGCTGCTCGAACCAGTACGCCGTCACCCGCATCCTCTTCAAAACAGGCATCCAGATAAGCGGCCATTTCCTCAGGCGTCTTGAGGTAAGTGGCTGCATCGAAACGTGTGAATTCTTCAGTCATGATTCACTCCTCATTACCCATGGTTTGCGCCATTTGAACAGCGCGTGCGATATCCCGTTTCTGAGTCGATTTGTCACCTCCCACAAGCAGCAAATAAAGCACGGAGCCTTGACGGGAGAAGTACACTCTGTAGCCCGGACCCGAGTGAATACGCATCTCATACACTGCGTTACCCACCGGTTCGCAATCACCAAAATTTCCATGCTCTGCCGATCGGAGCCTGGCAATGATGCGAGCTTTCCCAGCAATGTCCTTCAACCCGTTAAGCCAGCTTGAGAATACTCGGGACTGTTCAAATTCGATCATTCGGATCGTATTCCTTGGGATACACATTGGCAAGCAGCACTTTCCTCGGCACGAGACGGGTCGCTCATGCTTAATGACTGCCAGGTGCTGCGATGGGTATTAAGGAGCGGAACTATAGAATTGAACGTCTTGGACGAAACAGCCGGCTTCGTCTTGAAAACTTGTCAGAAATGTCGCGCGAATGTGCTGAATTCAGAACCCGTTTTGTACGGATAAAGCGTCCAGCATTTCATTGATCTCTCCAAACTCCCGATCCACCCCCATCAACGCCGGCCGCTTCAACACCAACACCGGCACCCCTCGCTCCCGCGCCACCTCCAGCTTCGGCTCGGTAGCCGTGCTGCCGCTGTTCTTGCTGACCAGCACATCGATCCGCCGCCGTTCGAACAGCTCACGCTCGTCCTCGATGTGAAACGGCCCACGGGCTCCAATCACTTCGCAGCGCTCATTGCCGGGGTAAACGTCCAGGGCCCGCAGGGTCCAGAATTGCTCTGGCGGAATTTCATGCAGATGTTGCAGCGGCTCACGACCGAGGGTGAACAGGGGGCGGTGGAAGGGTTGCAGGGCTTGGATCAGCTCGGCCCAGTCGGCCACTTCGCGCCAGTCATCGCCGGCTTGGGGTTGCCAGGCCGGGCGGCGCAGGGCCCAGCAGGGGATGGCGCAGGCGCGGGCGGCGTGGGCGGCGTTGTGGCTGATCTGGGCGGCGTAGGGGTGGGTGGCGTCCAGCAGCAGGTCGATGCCCTCGGCGCGGATGAACTGTGCCAACCCTTCGGCGCCGCCGTAGCCGCCGACGCGCACCTGGCAGGTCAGGTCGGTGGGGACGCGGCCGATGCCGGCCAGGCTGTAGATGTGCTGGGGGCCGAGGGTACGGGCGATGGCCAGGGCTTCGGTGACGCCTCCCAGCAGCAGGATACGTTTCATTTCAAAACTCCCGCGTGGCCGACGATCCCGCCTTGGCGGTCGATGGCGAAAACCTCGACCTGGACCTGGGCCGGCACCACGCTGCGGGCGAAGGCCCACGCGTGCTCGCACACCGCATCGCCGAGGGCGATGCCGGCGGCGCTGGCCATCGCCAGGGCCTGTTGGCTGGTGTTGGCCGCGCGGATGCCTTGCTGCAACGCCTCATCGGCACCGATGGCGGCGGCCCATTCGGCGAGTTGCGGCAGGTCGATGCTCGAATGGCGGCTGTGCAGGTCCATGTGGCCGGCGGCGAGTTTGCTGATTTTGCCAAAGCCGCCGCAGAGGCTGAGCTTTTCCACCGGCACCTGGCGCACATGCTTGAGCACGGCACCGACAAAGTCGCCCATTTCGATCAGGGCGATTTCCGGCAGGTTGTAGACCCGGCGCATGGTGTCTTCGCTGGCGTTGCCGGTGCAGGCGGCGATGTGCAGATAGCCGTTGGTTTTTGCCACGTCGATACCCTGGTGGATCGAGGCAATGTAGGCCGCGCAGGAAAACGGCCGGACGATGCCACTGGTGCCGAGGATCGACAGGCCGCCAAGAATCCCCAGGCGCGGATTCATGGTTTTCAGCGCCAGGGCTTCGCCGCCCTCGACATTGACCGTGACTTCGAAGCCGCCGGCATAACCGCTTTCCTCGGCCAGCCGACCCAGGTGGTCGTTGATCATTTTGCGCGGCACCGGGTTGATCGCCGGTTCACCGACGTTCAGCACCAACCCCGGTCGCGTCACCGTGCCGACGCCGCGACCCGCGACGAAACGTACGCCGGGCTCGGCGATCAAGCGCACCTGGGAAAACAACAGGGCGCCGTGGGTCACGTCCGGGTCGTCGCCCGCGTCCTTGATAGTCCCGGCTTCGGCGCCTTGTTCGGTCAGCCGGCAGAACTCCAGGCGCATCTGCACCTGCTTGCCCTTGGGCAGTACGATTTCCACGGCATCGGCTTCGGTGCCGCGCAGCAGTAATCGAGCGGCCGCCAGGCTGGTGGCCGTGGCGCAACTGCCGGTGGTCAGGCCGCTGCGCAAGGGGGCGGGTTGTTCGGCGGTTTCGTCACGCATCGAGAGGTTTGACCAAGTCGAGCAAGGTGATCGGCAAGGCCTGGCGCCAGGTGTCGAATTCGCCCAACGGCTGGGCCTGGGCGATGTGGATGCGGGTCAGTTCACCGCCGTGACGTTCGCGCCAGTGCATCAGGGCCGTTTCGCTTTGCAGGGTCACGGCGTTGGCGACCAGCCGGCCGCCGGGCTTGAGTTGGGCCCAGCAGGCGTCGAGCACGCCTTCGCGGGTGACGCCGCCGCCGATGAACACCGCGTCCGGCCGCTCCAGGTTCTCCAGCGCCTGGGGGGCTTTGCCGCGAATCAGTTGCAGGCCAGGCACGCCGAGGGTGTCGCGGTTGCGTTCGATCAAGCCTTGGCGGCCTTCGTCGGCTTCGATGGCCAGGGCCCGGCAACTGGGGTGGGCGCGCATCCATTCGATGCCGATGGAGCCGCTGCCGGCGCCGACATCCCAGAGCAACTCGCCGGGGGTCGGGGCGAGGCGGGCGAGGGTGATGGCGCGCACGTCGCGTTTGGTCAACTGGCCGTCATGCTCGAAGGCGGTGTCCGGCAAACCGGCCAGGCGTGACAGGCGCGGTGTCGACGGTTCGGCCCGGCATTCGATGGCGATCAGGTTCAGGTCGGCGACGGTGTCATCGGACCATTGCGCGGCGCAACCGTCGATCCGTCGTTCCGACGCACCGCCCAGATGCTCCAGCACGGTCATGGTGCTCGGGCCGAAGCCGCGCTCGCGTAGTAGCGTTGCCACGGCGGCGGGGCTGTGGCGGTCGTTGCTCAGCAGCAACAGCCTGACACCTGTGGATAAGTGAATATTGAGCGCCGCCAGGGGCCGCGCCACCAACGACAGCGTGACCACCTCTTGCAACGGCCAGCCCATGCGCGCCGCGGCCAGCGAGCAGGAGGAGGGCGCGGGGATGACCAGCATCTGATCACTCGGCACCTGTTTCGCCAGGCTGGCGCCCACGCCGTAGAACATCGGATCGCCGCTGGCCAGCACGCACACCGGTTCACCCTGCCGAGCGAGCAGCGGTTCCAGGGAAAACGGGCTGGGCCACCGCTCCCGTTGGCCGCGGATGCACAGCGGCAGCAGATCCAACTGACGCTGCGCGCCAACGATACGCGAGGCACCGAGCAGCGCGCGGCGAGCTACCTTGCCCAGGCCCTTGAAGCCCTCTTCGCCGATGCCCACTACGGTCAGCCAGGGTGTCATCTCTGTTCCTCGAATAGATCTGTTTGATCGGCGGGTCTGTTTCCCCACGAACCGGGCCGCCATCATACCGTGCCCCGGCGGATCAGGCGCCTGGCGCAACACCATCACCGCCAGACCGGTATCGCGAGCAAGCTCGCTCCCACAGTTTTGATTGAGGGTGTTCACAAAACCGGGTCCGCCACCAATCCTCTGTGGGAGCGAGCCTGCTCGCGATGGCGGCGGTCCATTCAACATCATCTTTCCAGACAGACCGCTATCGCGAGCAGGCTCGCTCCCACAGTTTTGATTGAGGGTGCTCACAAAACCGGGTCCGCCACCAATCCTCTGTGGGAGCGAGCTTGCTTGCGATGGCGGCGGTCCATTCAACATCATCTTTCCAGACAGACCGCTATCGCGAGCAGGCTCGCTCCCACAGTTTGGAATGGGGGCGTTCACAAAACCGGGTCCGCCACCAATCCTCTGTGGGAGCGAGCTTGCTCGCGATGGCGGCGGTCCATTCAACATCATCTTTCCAGACAGACCGCTATCGCGAGCAGGCTCGCTCCCACAGTTTTGATTGAGGGTGTTCACAAAACCGGGTCCGCCACAAATCCTCTGTGGGAGCGAGCTTGCTCGCGATGGCGGCGGTCCATCCAACATCATCTTCTCAGGTAGACCGCTTTCGCGAGCAGGCTCGCTCCCCAGTTTGGAATGGGGACGTTCGGAAATTGTGTGTCCGCCGTCAGCAATCCGACCGGCAAGCTTTTCATGACCCCCGGCAAAGCAGGCATAATGGCGGTCCTTCGCCGATGCGGCGTTTCTTATTTGTCGGTTTTCCCTTGAACGAACGTCCATCCTCCAACGTCGTACGCCCCTCCGGTTGCCCGGGGTTGCTGCGTGTCGTCCAGGCGCTGGACGGTGGGATCTGTCGGATCAAGCTCGATGGCGGTGCCATCCAGGCGGATCAGGCCGAAGTCGTGGCGTCGGTGGCCGAGCGGTTCGCCGCTGGCGTGATCGAGGCGACCAACCGAGCCAACCTGCAAATTCGCGGGATCGGTCCTGGGCACGACGCGCTGATCCAGCCATTGCTGGCCGCCGGGCTTGGTCCGCGCAAGGCGGCCGGCGATGACGTGCGCAACCTGATGCTCAGCCCTTCGGCCGGGATCGACCGGCAGATGCTGTTCGACACCCGCCCGTTGGCGGCGCAGATCCTCTTCACTCTGCAAACCCACGAACGCTTCCCCGAGTTGTCGGCCAAGTTCGCCGTGCAACTGGACGGTGGCGAAGCGTTGGCGATGCTCGAACATCACCACGACCTGTGGTTGTCGGCCCTGGTCCGTGATGGCGAGCCTTGGCTGGCCTTCGGCTTGGCCGGTTGCCCATTGGATAAACCGGCGGGCAGGGTGCCCCTGGCCCAGGGGCATGCCTTGGTGGTGGCGGTGCTGGAACTGTTCCTCGACCTGGCGCGCCCGGACCAGATCCGCATGCGTCACTTGTTGGCTGAACTCCCCAGTGATGAATTCATGAGCCGATTGGCCCGCCGCGTGCCGCTGCAAACTTGCCTGGATTGGCAACGGGACGGGGCCAGCGACGGACTGCACATCGGCGTTCATCCCCAGCACGACGACCGGGTCTACGTCGGCGCGGCGGCGCCCCTTGGCCGACTCGACGCCGGCATGCTGCGGGAGGCGGCGCAATTGGCGCGGGAGAAGGGCGACGCAAGCCTTCGTTTCACCCCTTGGCAAAGCCTGCTGCTGCCCAACGTGCGCCGCGAGGACGCCGACGAAGTGCTGGCGCGGCTTGAGGGGTTGGGCCTGTTGGTTTCGGTCGATCAGCCCCTGGCACAACTCATCGCCTGCACCGGCTCCAGTGGCTGCGGTAAAGCCCTGGCCGACACCAAGGCCGACGCTCGCCAACTGGCCGAGCTGCTGCAACGCCAGGGCCAGACCCTGAAAGTCCATCTGTCGGGCTGCCCGCGTTCCTGCGCGGCAGCCCATATCGCGCCCGCCACCTTGCTGGCGGTCGCCCCCGGTCGTTATGACCTGTATTTTCGCGATGCCACGCTGCCGGGTTTCGGCGCGTTGCAGGCACACAATCTGACTATTGAAGCGCTCGGCCACTGGCTCGACGCTCGCCCCCGGAGCCCCCTTGATGCTTGATTACATCCGCGACGGTCAGGAGATCTATCGCAACTCCTTCGCGATCATCCGCGCCGAAGCCAACCTGGCGCGCATTCCGGCCGACCTGGAAAAACTCGCGGTACGGGTGATCCATGCCTGCGGCATGGTCGAGGCCATCGATGGCTTGCAGTTTTCCGAGGGCGCGGGCACGGCCGGGCGCCAGGCGCTGGCCGCCGGTGCGCCGATCCTGTGTGATGCGCGGATGGTCTCCGAAGGCGTGACCCGGGCTCGTCTGCCGGCCAACAATCAGGTGATCTGCACCTTGCGCGACGAGGGTGTGCCGGCATTGGCCCTGGAGCTGGGCAACACCCGTTCGGCGGCGGCGCTGGAGCTGTGGCGCCCGTACCTGGAAGGCAGCGTCGTGGTCATCGGCAATGCGCCGACCGCGCTGTTCTACCTGTTGGAAATGCTCGATGCCGGCGCGCCGAAACCGGCACTGATCCTCGGTTTCCCGGTGGGCTTCGTCGGCGCCGCCGAGTCCAAGGCGATGCTGGCGGCCAACAGCCGCGGCGTGCCGTTCGTGATCATGCAAGGCCGCCTGGGCGGTAGCGCCATGGCCGCCGCCGCCGTCAACGCCCTCGCTACGGAGATTGAATGATGCAGCAGCCTGGACGTCTGATCGGCCTCGGCGTGGGCCCCGGTGACCCGGAACTGATTACGGTCAAGGCCCTGCGCCTGCTGCGCGAATCGCCGGTGGTGGCGTACTTCGTCGCCAAGGGCAAGAAGGGCAACGCCTTTGGCATCATCGAGGCCCATTTGCAGGACGCGCAGACCTTGCTGCCGCTGGTCTACCCGGTCACCACCGAAGCGCTGCCGGCGCCGCTGTCCTATGAACAGGTGATCGCCGACTTCTACGACACCGCCGCCGAGCAGTTGGCCGTGCACCTGGATGCCGGTCGCGACGTGGCCGTGATCTGTGAGGGCGATCCGTTTTTCTACGGCTCCTACATGTACCTGCACGATCGCCTGGCCGAGCGCTATGAAGCCCAAGTCATTCCCGGCGTGTGCTCGATGCTGGGCGGGGCATCGGTGCTCGGTGCGCCGCTGGTCTATCGCAACCAGAGCCTGTCGGTGCTCTCCGGCGTCTTGCCCCACGACGATCTCAAGCGTCGCCTGGCCGACGCCGATGCGGCGGTGATCATGAAGCTGGGGCGCAATTTTCCCAAGGTTCGCCAAGTGCTTCAGGAATTGGGTATGGACGGACGGGCGCTGTATGTTGAGCGGGCGACCATGGCCAACCAGAAAATCGTGCCGTTGGATGACGTCGAGCCGATGTCTTCGCCGTACTTCTCGCTGATCATTGTCCCGGGCGAACGGTGGCAGGGTTGATGACTTCTACCGCGCCGGCCATCGTCATCCTCGGCCCGGGCAGCCTCGCAACGGCCCGGCGGATCCAGCAACGCTATCCTGAAGCCGTGATCCACGGCCTGGCCGCAAGGGTCGAGGGCGCGGATCGCCAATACCTCGAGTTCGGCGCGACGTTGCGTGAGCTCTACCAACAGAACATACCGATCATCGCCCTGTGCGCGGCCGGCATTGTCATCCGCACCCTGGTGCCGCTGTTGCTGGAAAAAGGCGTCGAGCCGCCGGTGCTGGCGGTGGCCGAGGATGGCAGCGCCGTGGTGCCGCTGCTGGGCGGCCTGGGCGGGGTCAATGTCATGGCCCGGGAGATCGCGGCAACGCTGCAAGTGGCGCCGGCGATTACCACCAGCGGCGAATTGCGTTTTGGCACCTGCCTGCTCAATCCGCCAAGCGGCTACAGCCTCGGCGACCTGGAGCAGGGCAAGCGCTTCGTCTCCGACCTGTTGGCCGGTGAGCCGGTGCGCATCGAAGGCGCGGCGCCATGGCTGGATCAGGCGCAGTTGCCGCAAGACCCGCAAGCCCGACGCACGATCCACGTCGGCCATGCCGAGCGTGAGGCGAGCGCCCATGAACTGCTGATTTATCCGCGCAGTGTCGCGGTGGTGGTGAGCGCCGAGGTGGCTGATCTGCCGGGCGCCATTCGTGCCGCTTTGCAGCAAGCCAACGTGGCGCTTCCGAGCCTGGCGTGCCTGGTGGCGGCGCAGACGCTGATGGCCAGCACGGCCTTGCGTGAAGCGGCGCTGGAACTCGGGGTGGCGCTGCGCTTTGTGGCGATGACCGGCGATGCCGCCACCTTGGCGCGCAGTTCGATGCCGGCGGCGAACATCCTTTCGGCGACGGACAACCTGGCCATTGCCATTGCTGCGCAGCCCTTGGATGTGGCCCAAATCGGTCGTCCACGCGGACGCCTGGCGGTGATCGGCCTGGGGCCGGGCGCGGCCGAACTGATGGTGCCGGCGGTGAAGGCCGAACTGACGCGGGCCACCGATGTGCTCGGCTACGAAACCTATGTGCGCATGGCCGGCCCGTTTCGCGACGATCAAGTGCTGCATTGCACCGACAATCGCGAAGAAATGCAGCGCGCCCGACACGCCTTCGAATTGGCCGCCCAAGGCCGTTCGGTGATCGTGGTGTCGTCCGGCGACCCGGGTGTATTCGCCATGGCGGCGGCGGTGCTTGAAGCGTTGCACGAATCCAGCGACCCAGCCTGGCACCAGGTTGACCTGGAAATCCTGCCCGGTGTGTCCGCCTCCCTCGCCACCGCCGCCCAGGCCGGTGCGCCGTTGGGGCATGACTTCTGCGTGATGTCGCTGTCGGACAATCTCAAGCCTTGGTCGATCATCGAAAAACGCCTGGACCTGGCGGCCGAAGCCGATCTGGCGTTGGCTTTCTACAACCCGATTTCCCGTGCGCGACCGTGGCAATTGGGGCGCGCGCTGGAGATCGTCGCCCAGCACCGCACCCCGGAGACGCCGGTGGTGTTGGGGCGTGACATCGGTCGTCCGGGCCAGACCCTGCGTGTCACCACGTTGGGGCAACTCACGGCCGAGCAGGTGGATATGCGCACCATGGTCCTGATCGGCTCCTCCACCACCTGCGTGTTCCCGCGCGCATCCGGCGGGAACTGGGTGTACACGCCGCGCTGGTATGGGGCTAAACCGGCCTGAACCGCGACACTGTTCTGTGGTGGGGGGCGTTACTGTGGCGAGGGAGCTTGCTCCCGCTGGGCTCTGTAGGAGCTGGCGAAGCCTGCGATCTTTTGATTTTGATCTTTTGCTCTCGACTCAATTGTCAGTGGAAAGATCGCAGCCTCGTTGCACTCGTCAGCTCCTACGGCGCAACCCAGCGGGAGCAAGCTCCCTCGCCACAAAAGAGAAACATCGCCCCCAGGACCGTGTATTCGATTCTTTCGCTTTAGTTGTCGTCCGTATAAATAAAAGAGCACGTTGCAGTCTTGATCCTTCTTTGAAATGCATTGAAAGCCTTCCCATTTGAGTTGTTGGTTTTCAAGCGTTAGTTTGCGTGCCTGATAAGTTGTCGGTGTGCGCTTGTCAGTGCTTGGCAAACGCTTTAGATGTCGCCAGGTTGCAAAATATTAAATTGAATAAATAGGTCGCCAGAACACGTGCTGGCGACGGCGTTGTTATAGGCCTGTTTTTTAATGGAACAGGCCAAGGAGTGTCTTTTTATGCAGGAAGCAAACATCAAGACAGGCGACAGTGCGCTCGGCTTCATCAGCCTTTTCAAACTGGCCGACCTCGAACGGGCACTGTTGCCCTACAAGAACAATGAGCACTACGACGTGGTCATCCGTTATTACTTTGCCTGTATCGGCATGCCGGATTCCCACAGGCTGCTCGAGCCACTGGGGCTCTTGAAGCAGACGCTCGCCAAGCTGGTGGGCGCGCGCAGGGTCAAGCGCAGCCAGGAGACACATATCTCTGGCCCTGCCAGGGCGGGGATAGACCTGCCGCAGATATACGACAAAGTCGAACAGCATGAAGCGCGCCTGCAGTTCAGTGCCGAGCAGATGAAAAAATTGCCCGCGGAGGTGCCCAGGACGTTGCACTTCGTCTGGCTCGGCGGTGGCCTTGGCGACATTCAGCGCGATTACCTCAATGTATGGCGACAGGTGTTGGCCCGGCAGGGTTATACCTTGAATCTTTGGTATGACAGTGATGCACTGCTGGCCTGGCAAACCAATAAGCTTATTGTCGAGGCCGCCAAGGCCAATGTTTTTTTACACGACGTAGATGTGCGTATTAGTGAAATCGAGTTGGGGGCACTGTACAACGAACATGCCCTGGTTCTGAAACAACAGATGCAGGCCCATATCAATACCGCGGTAACGAATGGCGGATCCGCCGATGAGGCCCGGATCGATTTACTGACCCGCGCCTACGGTCAGGATACGCAAGTGCTGCGCCAACAGTTGGAACGCAATCGGCGCAGTGTCCTGGACATGGACGGCTTCAAGTTGCGCGATCTTGCCGCCGGCGCAGTTTCGCTGCAATTGCAGGAGGTCTATGACCGGCAGATGCGCTTGCTCGGCAATATGGCGGCAGCCTCGGATGTGGTACGCGCTGAAGTCCTGTTTGCCGAAGGTGGCAGTTATACCGATATCGACCACCTTCCGCCGTTATCGGCCACCCTGGGCGGCGTCGACATCAGCGGGTTTGGCCAGGATGCCCGTCTGGGGGCCCTGCAATTGCTGCTGAACGAGAACCCCGGATGGATGCCGAGCCGCCAGGCCTCCTCCCGTTATCGCGTGCATATTCCTGCCGAGCATCTGCCGGCACTGCAAGCGTACGCGCGAAGCCGGCCAAGCTTGAGCGAGGTCTTCGAGCTGCCGACGGAGCGGTTGGCCCGACCTTTCGCGCTGCGGGCCTTGAGCATGGAAATGTCGTTATCCAATGCCTTCCTGATGGCCCATCCGGGCGCTGAGATGCTTGAAAGCGTGATCGATCGTCTGTGCGCCAATCACGAGTTGATTGAAGCGTCGGTACAACTGGCCGCCCAGCGCGATGTGACATTGAGCGACGTTGCCGGGATGTTGGCTCTGGTGGAAGAAGTCTTCGAAAAAACCAATGGACCGCTGAGCCGCCTGCCGATGGGCGAAGTGCTCAGGGCGATCGCGCGAATATCGGGAGTAGCGACCCACTTCGGCGACGGCATTCGCTTCGAGAGCGAAGGAACCGTCCATCTGACGGGCCCCGGCGCCATGCGCGACGGCATGGCCGACTATGCGAACACACACTTGAGCGCGGAAGTTGCCAGCACTTTACACAAGGAGGCGGGCATTGCTCCCCACCTGACGGTCAATGGCGCCACAGAAGAAGAGCAGGATCACTCCTGGAAAGAAAATGGCAACCAACCCGAAAAATGGGTCAGCGACGAGCAGGCACGCTGGCGTGAAGGTCAGTACCGCACGCGCTACAGCGGCGATATCGCCCAGTTGCTCAAGCATTCGACTGTTGAGTTCCAGCAGGGCTGGCCGCTGATCGAAGGCCGCGCCGTGCTGCTGACCGATGTGCTGGAGCGTTTGGTCGAGGGGCTCGGTGAGCCGTTCATCGAGGCGATGAGCCGGGGACACGATGGTGAGATTCGCTTCGACAAGCCGCTGCCCTTGAGCTTCGATGATCGCCAGCGTATCCGGCACCAGCCTGCCGATGCACTGGTTCCGGTGTTCCTGAGCGATGCAAAGATGCAAAGCCTGGGGATCGATGACGTACTGGGCGAGATTGCCAGCGGCTTGCGGCGCGTCATTGAGGCCAGCCCTGTGCAAAGGTTGTCGCTGGGCGTGCTGCTCGGCTTGGAGACTCTGGATAACCCGCATTTCAACGCGGCTACCAGCGCGCTGGAGAACCTGGCCAACAGCGTTGCCGAACAGGCTGTGGCCGGCCGTTACGCAGTCATCGAGCGGCAATTGTTCAAGCGCAAGGCGCCAGGGTTCATGAACGGCCTGGCGAGCGATTTGGCGGATGTGCCGCTGTCGTCCGACAGCGCGCTGGAGCTGAAGAAAACCGCTTTGAAACAGGCGCGGACGCTGTTCCAGTGGGGGCGTCATGTCGCACGGATCCAGAAGGTGGCAACCCTTGAGCATCGCCTCCAAGTGGTCGAACGCTCCGGGCAGGTGCTGGACGGATTCGGCCACACCGGTGTGCAAATGGTCCCCCAGGATTTGCTGCTCAACGGCGATGGCGAGGCGATTGGTGGGCGCTGCTATCCCTTGGCGTTGGTGATGAGTGCAGCGCTTGCCCAGGGTGACGTCGCCTCCGGGCACTTGCGCGAGCGTTTCTTCCTGGCGGTGCTCGAACCCGGGCAAGCCGACTCCCAGGCCTTTGTGCAAAGCCTGGAAGCTCTGCGGGACGTGTCGCTGGGCGAGGTGGGTACGCGGCTTGGCCAGGCGAGCCTGGACCAGGTCACTGCCGCACTCGAAAGACACGTCGCGCCCCGTACGCTGATGCTCAACTCGGACAACCATTCGATGCTGGTGGCCAAAACCGCCAGCGGAGAACGCGCCAGCTATCATTTTTTCGACCCCAACTTTGGCCTGTGCAAATTTGATCATGTGGACGGGCTGCAACGTGCGCTGGAACACTTTTTCCAGACCGAGGGCATGGCCCGCTATTACGTCGCCTATGGTTCTGAAACTCGACCGCAATTTGATCTGATCGACCTGCACAGCGCAAAGATCTCGACCTTGGAACTGTCTGACGGTTTCACGGTGGAGCACCTGCTCAAGCCTGATCCCTTGCCAGGAAAACCGGCGCTTGAGATTCGCCAGCGCTTGAACAGGGCCTATGGAAAATCCCTGGTCGACAACTCGCACCTGGGCAGCAGTTTGCTGGCGCTGGACAGCCACTGGTGGGGCCAGCAGATCGCCCAGGCAACAGTCGATTTGCAGGACTTGCATGGTTCGGCGACGCCGCTGGTGCCCTTGTTCGAAACGCTGGAAATCACCCCCGAGGGCAAATACCGGGTGAGCCTGATCGACCCCGCGCAACCGCAACAGTCGGTTCAGGTGCTCAGCGACGATCAGCGCCTGTTGCGGATCAAGAACTGGCTGTCGGAACAGTTTTCGACCCTGGCCCGCCAACCTGTGCAGAGCGGTGGCGTCCTGGATCCGACCGAGGCCGGCAGTGTCCATACCCTCAACGCCGGTTTCACCATCCAGGCCTTGATGAACGCCTTGCGCGGGCGGGAAGGGGATGACCGAACCTTGACCACTGCCGTGCGCTTGCATGCCTACGTCAACTACGCGCAGCTGGTGCACGGCAATGTCGTGGATGTGGCGGGGCTGGTGCAGTTGGTCCGCACTGCCCTGGCGGAAGAACGGCTCATTGCCCGCACGTGTGCGCCGGTCGTTGGCCAGGCGCTGGGGCATGCGGCCAACGAGGGCGTCGGCGCGGTGTTGGGGCTGGCCAATGTCGGCTTCGATATCTACCAGTTGAAGACTGCGCAAAACGACATCGAAAAAGCGCAATTCGGTACCCAGCTGACATTCGACTCTGCCAGCCTGGCCTTGACGGCGGGCGGTGTCGGGGCGGGGTTGGCCGGGGCATCGACCGCTGCGGCGGTGCTCGGTGGTGCGGGCGTGATTCTGGGTGGGGTGGCGGTAGGGGTCGCCGCCCTGGCCCAGGGATTTGCCACCATCGCTCGCGAGGCACGGCAAGTCGGTCAGTTTTTCGACGACCTGGAACAGGCCTATCGTGGTGACGCCTACCGCTACGATCACACGCTGGCCGCGTGGGTGGCACGTCCGTCACTGCTGATTAAAAGCATCGATCTGAACGACGGAACGTTGCAGCTCGACAGTCCAAGGCTGTATCCCTTGCATGATCATTTCGGTGTGCCGGGTTTCGATCCCGATGACGCGCGGGCCATCGATATTCGCCGGGAGCTGGGGCTACCCAGGCAGATCGGATTCACCCCGCCCGGCGGACAACCCATCGTGCTGCCCTGCACGCCGCTAACCACTTACGGCTATGAATACAAGGCGCTGCCCTTTGCTCGCTTGCGCCATGATCGCGGCTTCGACACGGCCCGGCGGCTGGAGAAGAGGCAAGCGGACGGCACCTGGCTGTTCTTGTTCTCGTTCTATTCGTTTCCGTCCGACTACATTCTCAATCGCCTGAACCCGGTGTATGGCGAAACGGTCATCCGGGTGAACCTGGATGCGCTGGAGCGGACGCTGGTGATTCCCGTGCTGCCAGACGCCTGGCACGGAAAGTTGTCCTATCGGCTCAGGGGCGCGGGTGCGCGCTGTACCGTGACGCTCAATCCCGGGGTTGATATCAGCCTTGTCGCACCGAACCAGATGTATTGCCGCTGGGTATTGCAGGCAACCTGGGCCAATGAAAGCGATATCCGAGTCGAGCCTTCCGGCGAGCTGTACATCGGCTCCGTCCATGTCAGGCGTTCCGGCGACCGGCAGGAAGTGCTGATCCGCACGGCCAACCAGTTGTTCAGCGTCACCCAGGGTAAACAGCAACTGGACCTGGTCGAGCAGACGGCGCCCGAGGGGCTTGATGAGCAGGCGTTGCTTGACCACTACAAGGACCTGGTGCGGGAGCATCGATTGGCGCTGCCGTATACGCCGGTCCAGCGTTTCCTGATCCCGTTCGAGGAGCCCGGGCAACCGCGCTACACCACCGCCTGGTATGACGCCCACGAAGACCGCTTCCTCTACATTCGCGACGACCTGGAAGTGCTCGGTGAGCCGCAGTTGTCGGTGGTCCTGGGGGGGGCTGCGTATTTCTACGACCCCGAGCAATTGCAGATATGGCAAACGGATTGCGCCACGGGCCTGCTCAAGCGCCGTTACCTGTTGCTCATCCAGGACGGCCAAAGCACCATTCGCAGCGTCGAGGCGGATGCTCAGGGCGTGATTCATGTGGTGCAGGAATACCTCTTCGAGAATAAAACCACCCGGCAATACCGCTACCTGATTCATGACGGGCAATTGCTGTTGAGTTCCGTCACTTACGACACCGCGCCGCAACTGCAGGCGCTGCTGTTGACCAGCGATAGCCTGCCCGAGTGGTCGTCCGTACTGGGCGACTTTTTGCGGTTGCCCCCCGGGCCTTCGAATAACGGGGCGCCGACCGTCGATTGGCAGCCGGCTTCGTACGTTTCGATCTGCTGGACGATTGCGCCCGATTCCCGAGACATGGCGTGGGTTCGCAGCAGCGATCGACGCCTGATCCTTGCGCAACCCGCCAGGCCTCATCCCCGTGGCTGGGATGACTCGATCAAGAACCTGGACGGGTTGCTGCTATTGCCGATGGCCGACGACAGCGATGTGTTCTTCGTGTACCAACGAGTCATCTCCAACCAGACGCTCTGCCGACTGCGACGCAGCGTGTACGACGGTAGAGCGCTGTGGACCCAGCAATGGGTGCAGCCTGAGGGGCTCAAACAGATCCTGGCCGTCGACGGAGGCTATGTGGCGCTCGATGAAAACGGACGGTTCTTCAACCTGGCCGCACAAGGACCGTTGCAGTTTGCCGGCGTGAGTGAGCACTGGCTCAAGGGCCGTGCCCAGTGGTGGCAGGCGCTGGAGCCGTTGGCCAAGCGCTATCCGGACAAGGATTTCGCCATTGCCGGCCTGCGCAATGCCGCCGGTGACGGCAACCTGTGTGCCTGGTACGTGAAGCACCGGTTGCTGCTGTGCGATCCAGGGCTCGACAAGGAAGTTCGCGTGCTTGGCGTGACGCCCGACAATCAGTCGGTCTGGCTGTTCGAGCGATCGAGCGGTGAAGTCGTGAGCCAGGCATTCTTCGACCCACTGCAACTGGATCAGGCATTTGGCACCGGCGCGCTACTGTTGCCAGGCGCCAGTCTGCCGGCTTATCGGCGCGAGTGGGCGGGCTGGCGCTTCGCCGACGTCACGCCCGAAGGTAGCGGATTGCGCGGGACAAGCGTGGACGGCGTGTCGCTGGCGCTGGGTCATCAGGAAACGGCGACCGTCATCGGGGTCAACCACGCCTGGGTGCTCGCCCAAGGTGAGCACTTGATCGAAGCCCTCCAGCGGTTGCTGGACGCGGTGCAACATGCGGAGTTCGTGTCGGTGGAGTCCGAACCTGGAAGCCTGCAATGGTACGACGTGCAAAGTGCCCGGCTGCTGCGGGTCACCGGCAGGAACCTACCCAGGGACTTTACTTTGCTGGGCACGCAAGCGCAGGTGAACGTGCTGTTGCACGAGCATCAGGATGGGCGGGTGCTGATCTATCCGGACAAACGCAGCATCGGACCGTTCGATTACGTCCGGCGCAACGTGCAGGTGCTGGTGGTCGAGGGGGAGAAGGTCGGCCGCGATCTCTTGCCGCTGATTCCCGACGAGGTCAATCGGTTGATCCTGCGCATGGGGCAAGGCGCGGTGACTTGCCATTTGACAAGGGCAGTGTGGCTGAAGCTGGAGTCGGTCATTGTCGACTGTCGACATGCCCTGAATGAACCACCTGCCACGGCAAGCACGTTGGTCTGGGCTTTCGATGAGCCTGGAAAACTCGTGTTCGAAATTGTCCAGGCGCATCTGGTCATTGTCGATCCGGACAGTGAACGCTGCTTGATCTTGCGTGACGTGTGCTCCACCGATCCGGCCTTGCGCGGTGAGATATGCCTGGGCTTCAACGCCGCGCAATCTCGCCCGGTGTCGACGTTCGTGGCGCGGTTAAAGGACCTGGGGGCGACTGGCAGTGCAACCCTGCAGGAGCTGCTGGCGACAACACCGGTAGCAGAATAAACCGTCCTCCTTTTACGGCACCAGGTAGCCCTTCACCCCGGTAAAAATGATCTGCGCCGCCAAGGCGCAGACAAACAGCCCCATCAGGCGGCTGACGATCTGCAAGCCCTGGTCGCCGAGGATTCGTTCGATACGGCTGGACAGGTAGAGCACGACGCCGACGGTGAAGCTCGCCAGGGCGATGCTGATGATGGCCATGAGTTTGTCGTCCCAGTGCGGCTGGCTCACGCCCATTACCAGCAGGGCACCGATGGTGCCGGGGCCGACGGTCAATGGAATGGTCAGCGGGACGATGGTCACGTCCTGCTGCACGTTGTCGGTCTGCACGGCCGACTTGCCCTGGGCCATGCCCAGTGCCGAAATGAACAGCACACTGCCGGCGCCGATACGGAAGGCATCCACGGTGATGCCGAACACGCTGAAAATCACCCGTCCGAACAAATACAGCAACACGCTGGAGACCAACGTCGCGGTCGCGACCTTCCAGGCCAGGCGGCGTTGTTCCTTGCGCGAATAGCCGCGAGTCAGCCCGATAAAACACGACAGCACGAAGAAGGGGCTATAGAGCACCAGCATCTTGAGGTACACGCTGAATAGCACGTGGAGCATGGTTCAGACTCATTGCGAAAGACATCGCTGGAGTCTATCAGCCTCTGAATCGACTGTCGGCATTTGATTGGATGTAATGGCGGGGCGTTTTTTATTCGAAGGGTTGTTTTGAGTTTGTTTTATTAATGTTGCTGGGTTGACTTTTATTTTGAAGTTACAAGTCAGGTGTTGTTGTGCCTGATTGAGTTGGTTAGTGTGGGGTCGCAGGTCATGGAGTGACTTGCTTTATAACTTAAGGAGTAACTTATGAGTTTTGAAGTGTGTGATAGCAGTGTGGCCGCCTGTGTGGCGCGCCTGGAAAGTTATGATATTTATCCCGATGTCAGTCCCCGCTCGTTGTATTCGGGTGATATCGAGCCCCCTGCGAAGGGGTCGGTTGTCGGTGAAGGCATCCTGGCCTTCGCCGGTGGTCTTTCTCCCCAGCATCAAGAAGACGCGCAGCATGCTTTTCTCTTTGCTTCCCTGGTCGCCAACAGGCAATACCCTCTCGAATCCCAAGGACGAGAGTGGTACTACAAGTTTGTTGAAGTCATGACGAATGCCGGTTGGGTCGCTACCCAGCGGTTCTATGATGACCTGAGCATTGCCGGTAACACCGTGCGGATGGACAAACTGGTGTTGGACATCCTCGCGTCCGTAGTGTCGGGTATTGCCCTTGGAAGCGCGGCTTCGGCGTTGCTGCTGAAGGTCGCTGACAGTGCGATTACTGCCTTGCAGAAGAAAGAAAAGACGCTGACTCTTTTTGAACGAAACCTGCTGGAGCATGGGGTGGGCGGAATGGCGGCCGGTACCTGCGTCGAGATTGATGGTGAAGTCAGCATGTTGCTTGGCACCGTGCGCTTTATCCGGCGCAACAGCGCGACCCAGGTCCTGTTTGCAGATTGGAGCAGTCGCGAAGTGAAGTTGTATAAAGGTGAGTCGGTTTTCAGGAAAGTTCCGAGTATTGTCGAGCGCACCCGGGGCATCATTATTGGCAGGTTGGGTAATCATGCCGTAAGCAAGATCGAAGAATACGAAATCTAAGCTTCATTTCAATAAGGCAGCCGGAGGGTCGGTTGCCTTTTTTTCAAAAGGAATAAAAGCATGGACAAGGCATATTCGGTTTTTGTTAACGCGGCGGCGATTGTTTTAGTTCCCTCCATTGTGCGGGACGCGGCAATTGACGACCTGATGAACTCGGTCTTGCTCGCGCAATTGGTGGCTAACAAAAATCTGCAACGCCTACCAAGCGCTGATTGGTACGGTAGTTATATGGACGTCCTGGGTGTCGCCTGGATATCAGGTGCCAAGCGGCGAAAGGACCTGCTACCGAAACAAGAAGGGACTAGCTCGCCATTGGAGTGGGTTGCAGCAATACCCTTGGACGATCGTCCGGATCAGCAACAGCAGATCATGGCGGTGTTGGACCGTGTCGCAGCGTTACCCGGCTCGCTGCCAGCGCTGAGTATCCTGCGCAAGCATATGCAAAAACACAACGAACCTGATCCGCCGCAGAGCCCTTCATCGTCCAGCCCCGTGCGCTTGTTGGTGATCGTGGCGCACAGCCCTGTTTCGATGGCAGGTGTCTATTTGCAATTCGACACAGTGAAAGTGATCGAGGCCAATCCTTGGAGGCAGTGCTTTGATGGCAAAGACATCGACGGCTGTGTGACGGCACGTTATTTCCGCGTGCAACTGAGCGAAACATTGTTCGCCCCTGCCCGTGAGGTTATCGCCCGTAAGGTTGCGGCTGTCGTCGGCGACACCATTGCCGATATCACCAAGGCTATCGATGATGCAGGTGTTCTTCCTGCCGAAGAGGTCTGCAGATGAGGGGGCCGATTCCATCTGCCGCAGTCGTTGGCGGCAGTGTCGTTTCGTTCGCTGCCGGTCTACCTGATTCCCATCGGGAAGATGTGTACTTGAGCACGATGTATGCGCAACGGGCCACCTGGGCGGCCTATCGCGACGGGTTGTCTGGTCACTGGTTCGACTATTACTGCAATCAGCTCAGATTCCTGGGCTGGGACGTACCGCGCCCGCAGACGCTGCCGGCCATTGAAGGTCCGATGGGGGTGGGAGCGACACAACATATCGAGGCTCGTCTTGGCGAAGCTTTTCACGCCCCGGCCAGTGGTGCGTTGGTGGCATTGGAGAGCAATCCCAAAGCGCTAGAGCTGTTCGAATCAACCAGCCTGTCGCGCGACACAGGCATTTTCCAGATGATTCCCTGCGTGCCGAACGGCATCCATCGAATTGTAATGGGCGTCTATCACTGCCAGTTCCAGCTGCGTCGACAGACGTCTCGATTCTTGTTCATCGAGCGCGGCGACTGGGTGCGCAACAGTGTCGAGCGAATGACCTTCATCAACTTCAATACGCTGTACTACGCCACCTTCAGGGAAAAGGTAAAACGTTCGGTGATGTCCCAAGCGTCCACCTACCTCAGCGCCCTGGAACTCTGAGGCGTGCTCTCCCGCAGGCTTGGCTCGGTTCAATAAGTCGATGCAGTCGGTTTTTGCTGATCGCGCTGGGCCACCCAGTGTTCGATCAGCTCACGCAGCTGCGACAGCTCCACCGGCTTGGCCATGTGGCCGTCCATCCCGGCCTGGCGGGCGCGTTCCTTGTGCTCGGCCAGGATGTGCGCGGTGAGCGCCACCACGGGAGTGCGGGTCCGCTGGTTGCCCATTTCCCAGGCGCGCAATTGCTGGGTGGCGGAAAACCCGTCGAGGATCGGCATTTCGCAGTCCATCAGGACCAGGTCGTAACGCTGCTCCTTCATGGCCTTGAGGGCTTCTTCGCCGTTGCTGGCGGTGTCGGGTTGCAGGTTGAGCTTGCCGAGCATGCCACGGATGACCTTGGTGGAAATGCTGTTGTCCTCGGCCACCAGGATGCGGAAATCGCTCGGCACCTTTACCGGTAGGGGAGGGCCGGCGTTCACCTGCACATTCGTCGCCTGGCCCCGGTTGCGCTGGTTCAGCTCGTCCGCCAGGGTGGTCTTGAGGGTATAGCCGGCCACCGGTTTGGCGAGGATGCGCTTGACCCCGCTGTTGCGTGCCACGATCTTGCTCGGCGCGTTGCTGATACCGGTGAGCATGATCAACAGGATGTCGTGGTTCAGGCTCGGGTCTTCCTTGATCTTGGCCGCCAGTTGCATACCGGTCATGCCTGGCATGTTCTGATCCAGCAACACCACGTCGAAATAATCGCGCAGGTGCGCCTTGGTGCGCAGCAGCGCCAGGGCTTCCTTGCCCGATGGCACGGCGCTGACGTTCAGGCCCCAGGCGCTGCACTGTTGCACCAGTACTTTGCGGCAGGTGTCGTTGTCGTCGACGATCAATACCCGCGCCCCTTGCAGCGGGCCATCGAGGTCGGAAGTCGGATGTTCGAGGCGATCCGGGTCCAGCGGCAGGGTCAGCCACAAGGTACTGCCCTGGTTGCTGCCGCTTTTGATGCCGAATTCCCCGTGCATCAGGATGATCAACTGACGGGCGATGACCAGGCCCAGGTTGCCCCCCAGGCGCGTGGCCGACAGGAAGTTCTTGCTGTGCAGTTCGGCGTGCATCAGCGTGTCGCGCTCTTCGGCGTCCATCGGCGTCCCGCTGTCCTGCACGGCGATGCGCAGGCGCGGCTGATTGCTGCGCTCGTCGAGGGCGACGACGATCAGCACTTCGCCCTCGTCGGTTTTCTTCAGGGCGTTTTCCAGCAGGCTCAGCAGCGCCTGGCGCAGCCGCGTCGGGTCACCGCTGATCACTCGCGGTACCTGGGGCTGGATGAAACTGATCAGCTCGACATTCTGCTGTTCGGCCTTGGCACGGAAGATACTCAGGCAATCCTCGATCAGTGCATTGAGGTCGAACTGCACGTCGTCCAGTTCGATCTGCCCGGATTCGAGCCGGGAGATGTCGAGGATCTCGTTGATCAGGGTCAGCAGCTCATTGCCGGCGCTGTGGATCGTCTGCACGTAGTCGCGTTGCTTGACCGACAACGGCGTACCCAGCAGCAGCTCGGTCATGCCCAGCACGCCGTTCATCGGGGTGCGGATCTCGTGGCTGATCTTGGCCAGGAACTCGGCCTTGGCATTGATCTCGGCATTGCTCGCCGCCAGGTCGCGGCTGATGCTGAACCGGCTTTCGTTGATCGAGCGCTGGCGCTCGCCCAGGGCGACACTCATCAACAGGCCGCTGATGCAGATGAAGATCAGCAGGGTGATGATCAAGCCCTGGGGAGCAACCTCCGTGAGCCCTTGCAGTGCCGGAAGGATAATCAGCGTGCCCAGGTTGAAGACCACCATGGCCGCGACGAACAGCCGGGCCGGGCGGTAGCCCTTTTGCCAGTGCCAGGCGCTGACGAGCAGCATGCTCAGGCCGGCCAGGGCCACGAGGGCGTAGGTCATGATATTGAGCGGCAGCGTGTTGACGAACAACAGCAACAGGCTGCACAGCATGACGAGCACGATGTCCCCCAGCAGCAGCCGATTCAACGGGTGCGGCCCCAGGGGTGCGAAGAAACGGTAGGCGAACATCAAGCCGCAGGGCGCAGTCAGCAACAAGGCCAGGTAGGCTCCGGGCGTCTGGACGGCTGGCCAGTCGGGCAGCCAGGGTCCGGCCAGATTCAGCAACAGCGCCAGGCTGAGCATCAGCAGTCCTTCACAGGCTGCCAGCCACAGGCAACTGCGTGAACGGGTGTAGGCATAGCGGGTGAGGTTGTGCAGCACCAGCATGGCGATGCAGCCGAACAGCAACCCATAGATCAGTGTCTGGTTCTGATCGGCCGCGGCCATGACTGCCGATTGCAAGGTGATGTAGGGGCGCAGTTCATGGCGCGAGGACAGTCGCAGGTAGACGTCCAGCGATTTGTCGCTGCGCGGCAAGGGCAGCATGAAATCGCTGCTGGGTACCGCAGGTTCGGTGTGCGGCGTGGCATTGCCGCTGACTTGCTGGTCAACCAGGGCGTCGCCGTCCAGCACGTAGAGGTTCAGGCGCGACAGGTCGGGCGCGAAGATGCGCAGGATCTGTTCATGCCGGTCGGGGGCCAGGCGGAAACGCAACCACAATGCCCCGCCGGGCTCGGCGGCCTTGAGGCGGTCCAGGTCGATGGGGCTGAATTGATTGGTGTAGCGGGCAGAACGGATGTCGCTCAGCGTCAGGTCGCCCTGTTCGTCGAGCAATACCGCCCAGCCACTGCCTGGCGCGGCCTGGGCCGGGAGCATGCAGAGCAGCGTCAGCAAGGTGACGGTAAGGCCTATGGCAATCCTGAGCCAGCGCACGGCGAAATCCCTTCGTAGGTTGATGCCAGATTATAACTATGCGCGGCGCCGGAACAGTCAGGCAAGGGCCGCAGACCCTTGCCTGGCTGAATGGCTGGGTTATTCCAGATTTTCGCCACGCTCGCGGGCAATGGCGCGGTAGCCAATGTCCTTGCGGTAGAAGCAACCTTCCCAGTCGATCTCGGCGGCAAGCTTGTAGGCCTGCTGCTGAGCTTCGTCGACACTGGCGCCCATGGCGGTGGCGCAAAGCACACGACCGCCGGCGGTGACCACTTGCCCATCCTTCAACGCCGTGCCTGCATGGAAGACCTTGCCTTCCAGGCGAGCCGCGGCCTCCAGGCCCTGGATCGCGCTACCCTTGGCGTAGTCGCCCGGGTAACCGCCAGCCGCCAATACGACACCGACGCTTGGACGCGGATCCCACTGGGCTTCGACCTTGTCCAGTGCCTGGGCCAGTGCGGCCTCGACCAGCAGGACCAGGCTCGACTGCAGGCGCAGCATCACCGGCTGGGTCTCAGGATCGCCGAAACGGCAGTTGAATTCGATGACTTTTGGGTTACCAGCCTTGTCGATCATCAGGCCAGCATAGAGGAAACCGGTGTAGACATTGCCTTCTTCGGCCATGCCGCGCACCGTTGGCCAGATCACCAGGTCCATGACGCGCTGGTGTACTTGGGCGGTCACCACCGGGGCCGGGGAGTAGGCACCCATGCCGCCGGTGTTCGGGCCGCTGTCGCCGTCACCGACACGCTTGTGGTCCTGGCTGGTGGCCATTGGCAGGACGTTCTTGCCATCGACCATGACGATGAAGCTGGCTTCCTCGCCGTCGAGGAACTCTTCGATCACCACGCGGGAACCGGCGTCACCGAAGGCATTGCCGGCGAGCATGTCGCGCACGGCGTCTTCGGCTTCGGCCAGGGTCATGGCAACGATCACGCCTTTACCGGCAGCGAGGCCGTCGGCCTTGATCACGATCGGTGCGCCTTTCTCGCGCAGGTACGCCAGGGCCGGTTCGATTTCGGTGAAGTTCTGGTAGTCGGCGGTCGGGATCTTGTGACGCGCCAGGAAATCCTTGGTGAACGCTTTCGAGCCTTCCAACTGCGCGGCACCGGCAGTCGGGCCGAAGCAGTCCAGGCCACGGGCGCGGAACAGATCGACCACACCGGCGACCAGCGGCACTTCCGGGCCGACGATGGTCAGCGAGACGTTCTTCTCGGCGAAGTCGGCCAGTTGTTCCAGGGCCAGCACGTCGATGGCGACGTTTTCGCATTTGGCTTCGATGGCGGTGCCGGCATTGCCCGGTGCCACGAAAACCTTCTGCACGCGTGGATCCTGAGCCACTTTCCAGGCCAGGGCGTGTTCGCGGCCACCGCTGCCAATGATCAAAACATTCATTTCAAAAACCTCGGATGACGCTGATTCTGTTGAGCATCGCAGAGATGCTTTTCTGTGGGAGCTGGGCTTGTGTGGGAGCAAGGCTTGCCCGCGATAGCATCACCTCGGTTTGCCTGATGGACCGAGTTGCCTGCATCGCGGGCAAGCCTTGCTCCCACACCCACCCAGCTCCCACAGTGGGTCGGTGTATCAGTGACGGAAGTGGCGCATGCCGGTGAATACCATGGCGATGCCGGCTTCGTCGGCGGCAGCAATCACTTCAGCGTCACGCATCGAACCACCCGGCTGGATCACGGCGGTGATGCCGACCTTGGCCGCGTTGTCGATGCCGTCGCGGAACGGGAAGAACGCATCGGAAGCCATGACCGCGCCTTGTACCTGCAAGCCGGCGTGTTCAGCCTTGATGGCGGCGATGCGGGCCGAGTTCACGCGGCTCATCTGGCCGGCGCCGACACCGATGGTCTGGCGGTTCTTGGCGTAGACGATGGCGTTGGATTTTACGTACTTGGCGACTTTCCAGGCGAAGATCAGGTCGTTGATTTCCTGCTCGCTCGGGGCGCGCTTGGTCACGACCTTGAGGTCTTCGCTGCCGATCATGCCGATGTCGCGGCTCTGGACCAGCAGCCCGCCATTGACGCGCTTGTAGTCCCAGGCCGGCACACGGTCGGCCGACCATTGGCCGCAGGCCAGCAGGCGCACGTTGGCCTTGGCGGCAACGATGGCGCGGGCTTCTTCAGTGACCGAAGGGGCGATGATCACTTCGACGAACTGACGCTCGACGATGGCCTTGGCGGTCTCGGCGTCCAGCTCACGGTTGAAGGCGATGATGCCGCCGAAGGCCGATTCGGTGTCGGTGGCGTAGGCCAGTTCGTAGGCCTGGCGGATGCCGCCCTCGGCGTCCGGGCTCACCGCCACGCCGCACGGGTTGGCGTGCTTGACGATCACGCAGGCGGGCTTGACGAAGCTTTTCACGCATTCCAGCGCGGCGTCGGTGTCGGCCACGTTGTTGAACGACAGTTCCTTGCCTTGCAGCTGGGTGGCGGTGGCAATGCCGACTTCGGCAGGCTTGGCTTCCACGTAGAACGCCGCGCTCTGGTGCGGGTTCTCGCCGTAGCGCATTTCCTGGGCCTTGACGAACTGGGTGTTGAAGGTGCGCGGGAATTCGCTGCGGCCTTCGGTCGACAGGGTTTCAGCAGCCTGGTTCACAGTGCCCATGTAGTTGGCGATCATGCCGTCATAGGCGGCAGTGTGTTCGAAGGCCTTGAGCATCAGGTCGAAACGCTGGGCGTAGGTCAGGCCTCCGGCCTTGAGGTTTTCCAGCACGCTGGCGTAGTCGCTGGCGTTGACCACGATGGCCACGTCCTTGTGGTTCTTGGCCGCTGAGCGGACCATGGTCGGGCCGCCGATGTCGATGTTCTCGATGGCGGTCGGCAGGTCGCAGCCGGGCTTGTTGATGGTGGCTTCGAACGGGTAGAGGTTGACCGCTACCAGGTCGATCGGCTTGATGCCGTGTTCGTTCATGATGGCGTCGTCGATGCCGCGACGGCCCAGGATCCCGCCGTGGATTTTCGGGTGCAGGGTCTTGACCCGACCGTCCATCATTTCTGCAAAACCGGTGTAGTCCGCGACTTCCACTGCGGCGACGCCGTTGTCCTGCAGCAGCTTGAAGGTCCCGCCGGTGGAGAGAATCTCGACGCCCAGCTGTTGCAGCTCGCGGGCGAATTCGAGGATCCCGGTCTTGTCGGAGACGCTGATCAAGGCGCGGCGGATCGGCAGGCGGGTGGTCTGGTCGGTCATTTCAATTTCCATCAAAAGCAAGGGAAGTCAGCAAAAAAGGCGACCGTTTTTTACGCGGGCGCCTTTCTGGTTTGATTGAATGCTTACAGCAGATCGTACTGCTTGAGTTTCTTGCGCAGGGTGCCGCGGTTCAGGCCCAGCAGCTCACTGGCCTTGGTCTGGTTACCCTTGACGTAGTTCATCACGCTTTCGAGCAGCGGCGCCTCGACTTCGGAAAGCACCAGGTTGTACACATCCGTGACGGCAGCGCCCTCAAGGTGGGCGAAATAATTGTGCAGCGCCTTCTCGACACTCCCGCGAAGGGTCTGGCCTTCTTCGCTGGGCGTATTGAGGTGCTGTTTCAAATTCACGTTGTCGCTCACGGGTGTTGTTCCACTCACTAAAGTCTCGGTCATCATCGTCATGCGGCCACCCCTTCGTCCCCTGTCAGGCTCTTGTAACGCTCAGCGAAGAACGCCTGAACGTCGGCGCATTGTGCTTGTGTACCATCCAAACGATTGAAACGGGCGCGAAACTCCCTGGCGCCCGGCAGGGTTGCGAGATACCAGCCCACATGCTTGCGAGCGATGCGTACACCCATGACTTCTCCGTAGAAGGCATGTAGCGCGGCCAGATGCTCTAGCAGAATACGTTCCACCTCGGACAACTGCGGCGCCGCGAGCTTTTCGCCCGTGCGCAGGAAGTGTTCGATCTCACGAAAAATCCATGGCCGCCCCTGGGCGGCCCGGCCGATCAACAGGCCATCGGCACCGGTCGCGTCGAGCACGTACCGGGCCTTCTCGGGCGAATCGATGTCGCCATTGGCAAACACCGGAATCGACACCGCCTGCTTGATCGCGGCGATGGTGTCGTACTCGGCCTCGCCGGTGTACAGGTCGGCACGGGTGCGGCCGTGGACCGCCAGCGCCGTGATGCCCGCCTGTTCGGCGATCTTCGCCACTACCAGGCCATTCTTGTTCTCCCGGTCCCAGCCGGTGCGGATCTTCAGGGTCACCGGCACATCGACCGCGGCGACGACCGCCTGCAGGATCTCGGTGACCAGTGCTTCATCTTTCAACAGTGCCGAGCCTGCGGCCTTGTTGCAGACCTTCTTTGCCGGGCAACCCATGTTGATATCGATGATCTGCGCCCCCAGCTCGACGTTCGCCCGGGCCGCCTCCGCCAGCATCTGCGCGTCGCCACCGGCGATCTGTACCGAGCGGGGCTCGGGATCACCTTCGTGGATCATGCGCAGACGCGATTTGCGGGTGTTCCACAAACTCATGTCGCTGGTGACCATTTCCGAAACCACCAATCCTGCACCCAGTCGTTTGCACAACTGACGAAAGGGCTGGTCGGTGACCCCCGCCATAGGGGCGAGAATCAGGCCGTTCTGCAATGTATATGGGCCGATGCGTACCGCCGACATAGGACTTCCCTGAAGTGGGGCCGGATCATGAGACTTCGAAAAAGGGTTGGCATGATACCCGCTCTCGATGACTGGATAAAGATCGAATTGGATAAAATCTGAACAGCTATTTTGTTATCGCCAGCGGTTTGGTCTGGGTAGGGTCAGTCAGAAAGCTGCCGTCAATTGGCCGACCCTGGCCGGCTTCATTCGGGGGAATGGAAGCTCAGACTGTAGTTAACCGCCTTGGGGCCAGGGTCCAGGATATCCAGCGCGATGTGAATGGGCGTCTGGGGCGGCATTTCGCCGCGGTCCTCGAGGTCGCCACCCAGGTATTCGCCGGGCTTGAAGCGACGGCTGGCGATCAGGTGTCCGTTGAGGTCGGCAAAGCGCAGTTCCAGCAACGGAAAAGGTTGGGAGAAGGGCGCACGGTTGTAGATGATCGCGTCCACCACCAGGGCACCGCTGAACTCCGGATGGCTGCGCACCACCAGGTTGCTGCTCTTGATCTTGGCGATGTCGACCTTGGACGGTACTTCGCAGCCGATGGTCGGACAGATTTGCAGGAACCACGGCCGGTACTGGTCCTGGCGGGCCAGCTCTTCGAAATGGTAGGCGATGTACTGGCCGCCCAGGGCCGCGCTGGCGAGCAGTATCAGCAGGCCCCACAACAAGCGTCGGCCCCAGGGCGAGCGGCGTTTGCGCCAGTCCAGTTGCAACGGGTCGTCGTCCAGGTCGTGGAGGTCTTCGGCGCGTATTCCCGGCTCCTGGCGTTCCCGTGACTTGCGCAGTGGCACCGGTGGCTCGGGTTCGTCGTCGTGGTCGTCGGTGGCGGACAGGCGTTCGAGGTGTTCCTCGGGCTCGTCGTCCGGCGCGAGGCGGAGCGGGGCGACCGGTTCGTCGTCCGGCTCCAGCGGTTCGAGGGCCAGGGACAGGGACGGCTCGGTACGCGGTGGCCGCACCGGTTCGTGGGGTTCGAACGGTTCGAAGGGGGTATCGAGGACGGTTTCGGCGCGTTCGCTCAGGGTTTCGCTGTACAGGCTGTCATCCCAGGCTTGCTGTTCGCTGGAGAGCGAGTCGCGTTGCGCGCTCAGGTTGTCTTCCCGGCGCCGGCCGGTATTTCCGGGCGCGCGATTGTCGCGCCGCTCCAGGCGCGCCAGTTCCTTGTCCAGATCATCCAGATCCAGCTCGGCGGCGCTCCATTGTTTCTGGCTGATCGCCCGGGGCGGGGCTTCGACGGCAGGTTTGGTGGGCGGCGCGACGGCAGGTGCCGCTTGCTTGGCAGTGCGTTGTTCCAGCAACTGTCGTGCGGCATTGAACACCTGCAGGCACGAGCCGCAACGAACCACCCCGCGGGCCACGCTCAATTGAGCATGGCTGACGCGAAAACGGGTATGGCAATGCGGGCACTGGGTGACGAAGCTGTCAGTCATGCGGCAATCCGGTGGATACAGGCGGTCATTCTAGCGCCGACGTCCGGTGATGCGCACCCAGCCATCGCGATTGGCGATCGGGTCCAGGTCAAAGTCCGCGGCATAAGCGGCGGCGACTTCTTCACCCTGTTCGGCCAAGATGCCCGACAGCGCCAGGCGTCCGCCCGGCTTGACCAGGCTCGACAGTTGCGGCGCCAGGGACACCAGCGGGCCGGCGAGGATGTTGGCCACCAGCACGTCGGCCTGGACCTGTGGCAAGTCCTGCGGCAAGTACAGCGGGAACAGGGCTTCGGCAATGTTGTTGCGCCCGGCGTTGTCGCGGGAGGCTTCCAGGGCCTGGACGTCGATGTCGGTGCCGACTGCTTCCCTGGCACCCAGCAGGAGTGCGGCAATCGCCAGGATCCCCGAGCCGCAGCCGAAGTCGAGTACGTTGCAGCCCTTGAGGTCCTGGCCGTCAAGCCATTCCAGGCACAGTGCGGTGGTCGGGTGGGTGCCGGTGCCGAACGCCAGGCCCGGGTCCAGCAGCAGATTGACTGCGTCAGGCTCTGGCGCGGCATGCCAGCTTGGGACGATCCACAGGCGCTGGCCGAAACGCATTGGCTGGAAATTGTCCATCCAGCTGCGTTCCCAGTCCTGGTCCTCGATCACTTCGCTGTGATGCTCGGGCAGCGGGCTGCCGGTCAGGAGCTCGAGATGGGCCAGTACGCTGGCCGCCTCGGTACCGCCTTCGAACAGGGCCAGCAGGTGGGTGTGGGACCACAGCGGGGTGGTGTTGAGCTCCGGCTCGAAGATCGGCTGGTCTTCGGCGTCCATGAAGGTTACCGATACGGCGCCTACTTCAAGAAACGCGTCTTCGTAGGTTTCGGCTTGTTCCGGGCTGATGGCCAGACGTACTTGCAGCCAAGGCATGGCGGGCACCTTTGGAAAAAAATCTACAGGGGGCAGCGCAGGGCTGCAAAGGCGCGCAGTGTACGCCAGGTCGCCGCCAAAGTGGATAAGCGAGTCTCGTGCCGTCCGGGTGGGTGTTTCGATATATATATGTATGCCATGGGCGTATCGCCGGGCGGATAAGGTGCCGGTCCACACAGCAGGGAGGAATGTGTATGGACATCACTGCCGAACGGCACAGCAACATGGCGCGCACGGGGCCGGTCTCTTCCCCGCAGGTGGTGACTGCACAAATGACCCTGGAGAAATTGACGCGTTGGCAGGTGGCTATCGACGCGCGACTGCAAACCCAGATGAGCTTGCTGGAGGTGCTGGAAGAGTACCTGCTGGTCGAGCTGCGCACCCATTATCACCAAGGCAACATCGATCCACACTTCATTGGCACCCTGCTCGACACGGTGTTGCAGCGCATGATCGACCAGGCGCCTGTGGTTTATGACGAAGAGCAGGATTTGCCCTACCGTTGGCCCGAGGGGGTGGACCTGGGATTTGCCCCCGAGCGCCGCGAGTGCGTTGCCCAGGCGGTGGAAAGTGCGGCGCTGAGGTTTGTCAGTCACTACAAGGATTATCTGCGACGGCATTGGCGAATGGCGTCGCAGGATGCCTCGCTCGAAGCGTTGCTCAGGCAAAAACTCGATGAGCATGGGGTTGCGGTCGACGGGCTTTTCCAGCCTGACCATCTGGCCGGCCTGGACGTCGATGAATTGCGAGAACAGATCGAAGAGCTTCAGGACGCCTGGCGCCAGGCGAGTCGCTTGACCGCGTTGGCAACAACCCGCGAGCGGCGGGATCTTGGAGCGCTCGCGCGATTGCAATTGCCGCATTGGCTGCGGGGCTTGAGCAATCCGGATCGTGAACGGCTGCGGGCGCTTGAAAACCAGGCCGCGCTGGCGCAGGTACAAGTCGATGAACTGGTCGATGACCTGGTTTCGCTGCGGGCCTTCGCTCGGCAATTGGCCAGGGACTATGCCAGGGATGAATTGGACATGCTGGTCGAACCCGACAGCATTCGCGTGCAGTTACAGTGGCGAACGGTGATGGGCCAGCCGGTGCACACCTACAACCTGAGTGAGTTGGTGGCGGCAGGCCCGGTACGGCCGGACGCAGTGTCGGTGTTCCTGGTGGAAAATGGCGGCATGCTGCGTAACCAGTCCCTTTCGCCAGCCTTCATTGGCCGATTGCTGGCGAACGTCGATGCGCCTGCCGGGTACCTGCAAGCGCTGGCCGACCGATACGAACGGGCTGACCTGAAAGAGGCCATGTTCGATTGGTTTTTGGCGCGCCTGCAGCACAGTGCGTTTATCGCGCGTTGTGCGGGCCAGTTGTCGGCGACCGGCCATGACGCTCTCCATGCCCTATGGGAGAGTGACGTCGCGACGCCAGCCGCCAGCGTGTGGCGTGTCGCCGGCCTGGTGCTTCCCAATGGCCTGAAGTGTGCCGATCTTCTTCTGTTCTACCGCGAAGACCTGGGCGACGACGTCAGCGGCTTGCTGCTGTATGCCCCCGGCAAACCCGATGGCCAGGAATGGGTCGAATTGACCTCGCTTCGGGCGCTGAGCGGGGAGGTCGGTGCCTGGACCCAAAACGAAGCCGGTCGCGAGTATCTGCTGCAGCAACTCTCTGCGACCGATCATGGGCGGGCCCGGGAATACTTTGCTGGCGTGGCGGAAAAACCAGCCTCGTGGGACCTGGGCAAAGACCTCAGGGGGGCGGTCAGCGGTTTCAGGGCCGGTCTTCAGAACGCGGTCTTGACCGGCCTGGCCAATAACCTGACGCAAGTGGAACTGAACGAGTCGCCTCGCTGGTACTCGGCGTTGCCGCTTGAGTCCCGGCGCAACATCAGCGGCTTGAACCAGGAGTTTCTGGTTCAGCGGCAGGTGTTCGATGACCAACTGGTCGACTATGAAGTCTTCATCGACTTCGCCAAGCGCACCTTCGCCCATTTGATTGCGCCGTACCTGCGTAGCAAGGGCGTGCTTGAAGCGGTCGATCCGGCCACTGTGCTCATCGACTACAGCCCAGGGCTGGCAGCCGAGAAAAAAACCGCCAGCCTCTTGGACCTTGCCATTTTTGGATACGAGCACAACTCGGATATCGACGACCCCGCAAGAGGCGTGCGTTCTTCTGTCGGGCAGGATTTGAAGCAGGTTCGCAGCGCCGAACTGGCGTCGCACATCCGCGTGGCTTACCTGGGGGAACGATATGCCAAGCACATCCGCGCCAGCTTTCTCGATGCCAAGGACCCTGAGTATTCGAAACGCCGCGAGGCTTACCGCTACATGCTGTTGGCCCGGATGGATCGCGACCTGCGTGTGGCCCACGGCAAGTCGATGTTGAACACCGACGAATTCCAGTGGCTCACCCGGCAAGTCACGCTGCTGAGCGATGGGAGGCCTGTGAACAGCGCCACGCACCCCGGCGCTGCCGTGGCGCGCGAAGGCGTGATCAAGTTGACCGTCGGCGGTCACGTCGTGCAAGGGGTCTACGTTTTCACCTACTTCGACCCTAAGGTTTTTTACTGGTTGTACACACCCGACGCCCCGGACGGGATCCTGTTTCGCAAGTACCTGGACTTCTCCGGGAGCATCGCCGCGCAACTGCATCATTACCTACTGGAGCGGGTCGCACTGAGCGCGCGTGCCGCTGCAGGACGTTCGCTGGTGGCTCTGGCGAACGGGAGCACGCGCGTCGATACAGTGCGCGAATTCAATCGGGTCATGGACATCAGTGCTGAGTTCGATGCCTGCATCGAGCGCGCTGTCACCGATGTGGAGGACATCACCACAAGTCGTGCCGAAATGATCAGGGATCAGGTGTTCAAGGGCCTGATCTTCGCGGCGGCTCCTGTGTGCATGGTCTACCCCCCGTTTGCCTTGTTGCTGGACATTGGCTTGGTGGCGGTCAGCGCCGGGCAGGCGGTCGAGGCGCATGGGCAGGGCGACACGGAAGGCGCGCTTGGCCACTGGCTGGCCGCGACCTGGGGGACGCTGTTCGCCACGCTCGGTGCCGCAAGCATGGCCACGCTGCTAGGGCGCGCGGCCAGGAACCTGAAGCTTGCGGTGAAACCGCTGTCGTTGTCCGCTCAACGCTTGAGGCGCGCGACATCGGGCATCGCCAAAGAGGCTGGGCCGGTGATCCCGCCCATACGCCTGAAGCCGCAGCAGGCGGTCAGCAGAACACCGGAGCACTTGCAGCCGGTGACCGAGGAGGGGATTTTTTTTGGCGCCTATCGCAGCCCGTCCAGCGCAACGCAACCGCGAGGCGCTCACTACATCCAGAGCAAGGGCCGGTACTACCAGGTGATGGAGGATCCCTACTTTGGCGGGTTATGCCTGGTGGATGCCAGGCGTCCCGGCGCGTTGTACAAGCTGCCCATCCGCAGGCTGGCGAATGGCAAATGGACCCATAACAAGGTTGGCTTGAGAGGCGGCAACGACCATGTGCGCAACCTCGGGCGAGTGGGGGAGCTGCGGGAGGCGTTTCCCGGGCATGTCTTCCCGGACGTGACGAGGGGGGCGTTGCAGGGCGAAGCCGTGGTGGCGAGGTTCAGCGAGGCGGCGGACAATTATCTGTTCTCGCTGAATGCGCAAACGTGCGTGATCGCTTCGTTGTACAACCCGACCACCAAGGTCGGGGCGGTCATTCATTTTGATCACAACATCCGCACGCTGATCGAGCGCAGTGTTCGCGATGTGACGCGGCGCCTGGGGGGATCGCCCAAGGACATTCGTGCCACGCTGGTGGGTGGGGACTGGCTGACGGGGGCCGACATTGGCGAGCCGGTCCGGTTGGTGATGAGGCGCCAGGGTCTGCAGCCCACCTGGGATCACTGGTCGTATTCTTCCTGCTTTGGGAATAACTATGGTGTTGCGCTGGATCTGCGCAGTGGTGTCACCTCAGTGTTCAAGACCTCGCAGAGTCAAGTCGAGCGCTATTACATACCGGTACTGGCGAGGGCGAAGCAGGGCTCTGATCCGGTATCGATACGTGCGCGCGGGTTCATGACGCGCTTGCGCAGCGAACCGTTGGTGGCCAATGCCAACGGTGCCGTTCGCACCCATCAGGGCCGGCCGGCGACTGCGGCGCAACTGGCCTTGCAGGAATTCTCTACGGTGATGCTGAGCTGATGCCGTTGCCTGCATCGTGAACGACAGGCAAAAAAAGACCCCGGCCAATGGACCGGGGTCTTTTTACATCACTTGAAGCATCAGTGCTGGTTGCCCAGCTTGTGTTCCAGGTAATGGATGTTGACGCCGCCTTTGCAGAAGCCTTCGTCACGTACGAGGTCGCGGTGCAGCGGGATGTTGGTCTTGATCCCGTCTACCACGATTTCGTCCAGCGCATTGCGCATGCGCGCCATGGCTTCATCACGGGTCGCCCCGTAGGTGATCAGCTTGCCGATCAACGAATCGTAGTTCGGCGGAACGGCATAACCGCTGTACAGGTGCGAATCGACGCGAACGCCATTGCCGCCCGGGGCATGGAAATGCTTGACCGTGCCTGGGCTTGGCATGAAGGTTTTCGGGTCTTCGGCGTTGATCCGGCATTCCAGCGAGTGACCGCGGATGACCACGTCATCCTGGGTGAACGACAGCTTGTTGCCGGCGGCGATGCTGAGCATCTCCTTGACGATGTCGATACCGGTGACCATTTCCGAAACCGGGTGCTCCACCTGAACACGGGTGTTCATTTCGATGAAGTAGAAACGACCGTTCTCGTACAGGAACTCGAAGGTACCGGCGCCGCGATAGCCGATGTCGATGCAGGCCTTGACGCAACGCGCCAGGACTTCCTCGCGAGCCTGCTCGTCGATGCCCGGTGCCGGCGCTTCTTCGAGGACTTTCTGGTGACGACGTTGCAGCGAGCAATCGCGGTCGCCCAGATGGATCGCATGGCCCTGGCCGTCGGACAGCACCTGGACTTCGACGTGACGTGGGTTGGTCAGGAATTTTTCCAGGTAGACCATCGGGTTGCCAAACGCCGCGCCAGCTTCGGAGCGGGTCAGTTTCGCCGAGGAAATCAGGTCTTCTTCCTTGTGTACCACGCGCATGCCGCGACCACCGCCGCCGCCAGCGGCCTTGATGATCACCGGATAACCAACTTCGCGACCGATGCGCAAAGCGGTTTCTTCGTCTTCAGGCAGCGGGCCGTCGGAACCCGGAACGGTCGGCACACCGGCCGCGATCATGGCGTGCTTGGCCGAGACCTTGTCGCCCATCAGGCGGATGGTGTCGGCTTTCGGGCCAATGAAGGCAAAACCGGAATTTTCGACCTGTTCGGCGAAGTCGGCGTTTTCCGCCAGGAAGCCGTAGCCAGGGTGAATGGCGGTGGCGCCGGTCACTTCGGCAGCGGCGATGATCGCCGGGATGTGCAGGTAGGAGTGCGCAGCCGACGCCGGACCGATGCAGACGGATTCGTCCGCCAGGCCCAGGTGCATCAGTTCTTTGTCGGCCTTGGAGTAAACGGCGACGGTCTTGATGCCCATCTCTTTGCAGGCACGCAGAATCCGCAGGGCGATCTCACCGCGGTTAGCGATCAGAACTTTTTCCAACTTCGCAGTCATCAAAGGCTCTCCGCGGTTCAAACGATGGTGAACAGCGGTTGGTCGTACTCAACCGGCTGGCCGTCTTCGACGAGGATGGATTCGATCACACCGCTGGTTTCAGCTTCGATGTGGTTCATCATCTTCATGGCTTCGACGATGCACAGGGTGTCGCCTTTCTTCACGGTCTGGCCGACTTCAACGAAGGACGGCGAGGATGGCGAAGACTTGCGATAGAACGTGCCCACCATTGGCGAACGGGCGACAGTGCCGTTGAGCACTGGCGCAGCCGGTGCGGCTGGCGCTGCTGCGGCAACCGGCGCTGCTGCTGGAGCAGGCGCGGCGGCTGGAGCATGCATCGGTGCCGGTGCATAGAACTGCTGGGCCGGGGTCTTGCTGTGGCGGCTGATGCGTACGGACTCTTCGCCTTCCTTGATCTCAAGCTCGTCGATGCCGGACTCTTCCAGCAATTCGATCAATTTCTTAACTTTACGGATATCCATGAATCATCAACTCCCAAGGGTCGGTCAGGGGCGCTTAACGCTTGTTTTCAAGCTGTTGCCTGTTTTTCAAGCTGCTCTAGGGCGGCCTCCAAGGCCAGCCGGTAACCGCTGGCGCCAAGGCCGCAGATCACTCCCACTGCTACATCCGAGAAGTAGGAGTGATGGCGGAAAGGTTCGCGTTTGTGCACGTTGGACAAATGCACTTCGATGAATGGGATGCTCACCGCCAGCAGCGCGTCACGTAATGCGACGCTTGTGTGTGTAAAAGCTGCTGGATTGATCAAAATGAAGTCCACGCCTTCGCCACGCGCGGCATGGATACGGTCGATCAATTCATATTCGGCGTTGCTTTGCAGATAGAGCAAATGATGGCCGGCGTTGCGGGCCCGCTGCTCCAGGTCCTGGTTGATCTGCGCCAGTGTCACGGCGCCGTAGACGCCCGGTTCACGGGTGCCCAGCAGGTTCAGGTTGGGTCCGTGCAGGACCAATAGGGTCGCCATCTGCTGTTCCTTGTTATCTGTGAGCAGGTATCAGAACCTGGCGACTATGCCGCAAAGCCTTTGTGACTGTCCAGTTCTCTGCAATAGCCAGCACGATGACCGATGTTTGCGCGAAATTTGTGACCCGGGTCCCTGATCCAGTCATACGGTTGGAGCCGAACCCCTGTGGGAGCGAGCTTGCTCGCGAAGACGGCGGTACATTCAACATCGATGCAAGCTGACCCAGCGCTATCGCGAGCAAGCTCGCTCCCACAGGGATTTGTGGTGAGCACAAAATTTAAGCCTGCTGAAGATCCAGTGTGGGAGCGAGCTTGCTCGCGATGACGGCGGTACATTCAACATCGATGCAAGCTGACCCGGCGCTTTCGCGAGCAAGCTCGCTCCCACATGGATTTGTGGTGAACACACAATTTATGCCTACCGAATATCCAGTGTGGGAGCGAGCTTGCTCGCGATGACGGCGGTACATTCAACATCGATGCAAGCTGACCCGGCGCTTTCGCGAGCAAGCTCGCTCCCACACTGGATCTGAGGTCTAAACCCGAAACGCCTGTACTGCCGTATGCAACCGCCCGCCGAGGACCAACAGGTTGTCGCCTTGTTCGCGCCCCTGGCCGATGCGCAGCAGGTTGTCGCCGCCCAGTTGGTGAATCCGCTCGCTGTGATCGCGGATTTCGCTGACGGCGCCGCTTTGTTGGGCGGTGACGTCGGCAATGCGTACCGCCGTGTCGGCGATGGTCTGGATGGCGCCGACGATCTCATCCAGCGCGCCGTCGGCCGCTTGCGCCTGGTTGGCGGTGGCTTCGGCGTGTTCGACCTGGGCGCGCATGCCGTCCACCGATTGGCGTGCGGCCTGTTGCAGACGGGCGATCAGCGTCTGGATTTCGGCGGTGGCGCCGGCCGTGCGTTGGGCCAGGGAGCGGACTTCCTCGGCCACCACCGCGAATCCCCGGCCCATTTCCCCGGCGCGCGCGGCTTCGATGGCGGCGTTGAGGGCCAGCAGATTGGTCTGGTCGGCAATCGAGCGAATCACCGTCAGCACACCACCGATGGTGGCCGACTCCTCGGCCAGTTGCTCGATCATCTGCGCGTTGCCTTGTACTTCTCCCACCAGCGCATGCAGGCCTGTGAGGCTCAGGCCGATGACTTTCTGCCCTTGTTCCACCGCATGCCCGGCGCTGCGGCTGGCGTCTGCGGCCTGGCTGGCATCGCCGGCCACTTGCTGGATCGTCGCTTCCAGTTCGCTGAGGGAGTCGCGGATCAGCGCCGTATCGTCGGCCTGATCCTCCGCACCACTGTGCAGCTCGCCGCTCAGTTCGGCCAGGGTCCGGCTGCTACCCGCGACCTGTTCGGCGTTCACCCGAATGGTGCCCACCAGGTCCACCAGGTAAGCGCGCAGACGATTGAGCGAAGCCTCGATGTCTTGCAATTCGCGGTTACTGGCGCCTACGTGGATATCACGGCTGAAGTCGCCCTCGGCCCAAGTCGACAGGGCTGGCGCCAGGTGCGTCAAGGTGCGCGCCAGGCGCCGCTGCAAGGTGTCGATGAGCAGCGCGATCAGCAGGATCAGGCCAATCATCACCCCCTGGATCAAGCGAACCTCTCCCTGGATCTGCCCATGCTGGGCCCGTACCGCCGGCTCCATGGCATCGATTGCCTGTTGCACATCGGCGATTTTCAGGTGCGTGGCGCTGCTCCGTTCGGTGCGTTTCTGGATCAGTTCACGGGTGCGGGCCAATTCTGCCGGGTAACGACCGAGCAGGCTGTTGAGTTCGCGCTTGAGGGCGATGCCAGCGTCTTCGGCGGCGGTTTTTTCCTGGGTTTCCAAACCCATCAGCGCGGCGAAATCATCGCTGCCTGATTCGCTGCTGGCGGTGACGCCCAGCAGTGGCAGGCTGTCGAGGCGTTCGGCCTCGACACGGATGCTCGCCAGTTCCCGCTCGACGTCGGCGGCCAACTCGCTGCGGCCACTGCTGACCAGTTTGTCCCGCGTGAGGGATAAGCGGCCCAGGTGCTGCGACGCGGCAAACAGCGCGGGCAAGTAGGCCGGGGCGCCATTGGCGTATTGGGCCAGTTGGTCGAGGCTGGCGCTCAGTTCACGCTCGGCCTGCAGCAGCAAGGCCTGCGGATCGCCGGCCAGTTTACCGGCGGCCAGCAGATCGGTCTTGCTGAAGCCATCGAGGTTCGACAGGCTCGGGCGCAGGGGCTTGGCCAGTGTCGGGGGGAATTGATCGAGGTCTTTTTGCAGGGTCTCCAGGGCCTGGGTGGCAGCACTCAGGCGCAAGGCGTCGCCGCTGGCCAGGTAGTCCTCGATGTTGCGCGCCACTTCGCCCTGGAACTGCCGCGACAATCCCAGGTAGCGCTCCATCAGCAGATAGGGTCGCTCCAGGGCAATTTGCGACCACCACAGCGTGGCCCCAAGGCCCAGGCACACGGCAACTAAAAGAAGGGTGTTGAGATTGGTCAGCAGCTTCAGGCGCATCAAGGGTCTACCAGGGGCAGAATCGTAAGTGCCTGAAGTTATTGCGTTTGCGTTACAGGTTTATGACCGAATCGGTCGATTCCGATGAAAAGGTGGCACTTTGCTTTGATTGGCGGGCGCTCTGCACCCGGTTGCGCCCGGCATGCTTGGCGCGGTACAGCGCTTCGTCCGCCTGGCTGGCCATCATCAGGCTGTCGAAATCATGGCTCATTTCCACCACGCCGGCGCTGAAGGTGCACCACAAATCATGGGGCTGGGCCGGGTAGTGGATTTCGGCAAAGCGTTGGCGAATCTCATCCAGCACCTTGCAGGCGGCGTCGATGTCGGTGTCGGGCATGACGATGGCGAACTCTTCGCCACCGTAACGGCCGATGAAGTCGGTCTTGCGCAGGCGCTGCTTGAGAAACAGCGCCAGGCTCTTGATCACGCGGTCGCCCATGGGGTGGCCGTGGCTGTCATTGACCCGTTTGAAATGGTCGATGTCGAGCATGGCAAAGCTCAGGGGCTTGCCTTCGCGGCGAGCGCGGAAGCTGCAATCCTCGAGCAGTTGCAGGATATGGGTGTGGTTGTACAGGCCGGTGAGGCTGTCGCGCACCATCCGCGCCTTGAGGTTGCGCGCCCGGGCGGCACGGTTGCGCACCGTGGTGATCAGGTGCCGGGGCTTGATCGGTTTGGTCAGGAAGTCGTCGCCGCCTTCGCTCATGGCATCGAGTTGCTTGTCCAGGTCGTCTTCGGCGGACAGGTAGATGATCGGCACGCTGACGTAGCGGTCATTGTGGCGTATCACCTTGGCCAGTTCCGTGCCGGTGCAGGCCGGCATGTACATGTCGAGGATGATCAGGTCGGGCTGGAAGTCCGCCAGCTCGGCCATGGCCTGGATCGGCTCGATCAGCGTGCGGGTGATGATGCCGGCGCTGTTGAGCAGGCGTTCGGTATGCATGGCCTGGGCGCGGGAGTCATCGATGATCAGTACTTTGTACGGATCGTACTGGGCGACGCAGGTCAGCACTTCGATCTTTTCCAGCAGGCTCGAGGCTTCGAGGGTGCCGGTGAGAAATTCCTGCCCACCGGCGCGCACCGCGGCCAGGCGTGTCGGCGTGTCGGTTTCCAACAAACTGAAGAACAACAGCGGCAGCGGTTGCTCCAGGCCTTCCTGGGCTTCGGCGGCCAGTTTCAGGCCGGCGCCGGGGCCGCTGAAATCCACATCCATGACAATCGCCGCCGGCAGGCGCTCGACCATCGAGGCGCGGAACGCTGCGACGCTGTCCAGCGCCTGGGCGCTGAGGCCGAAGAACTCCAACTGCTTGGCCAGGCGCTCGGCGCGGTCATGGTCCTGCAGCAACACGTAGATGGGTTTGCGCAGCGGCGGCAGGAAGGTGTGTTCGAGTTGGTCGCCATGGCGCAGGCCGGTACGAGACAAGCGCTGCATCAAGCGGTTGATTTCGGTGATCAGGTGGCTGCTCAGGCGCCCACGATTGGCGTCCACCGCTTGCAGCGATTGGCTGATGCCTTGGGCCAACTGGGAGTGCTCGGGCTGTTCGAAGCGCTCGGCAAAGCGCAGCAGGCGCAGGTTGGCTTCGCTGAGCTCCGACAGGTCGGTGCTTGACCACTCACTGCGTTGCAGGCGCTGCCAAATCTCCAGGATCTGACGAGCCTGATGAATTACCCGCTGGGCAAAGTGGTGCTTGAGGCGCTCACGGCTGGGGTCTTCTGGCTCGGTCATATCCTGACTACTAGTTAGGGTGCATGCTGAGATCGACTGGTGGCTCTATGCTAGCACCTCTTTTCCTCTGGATGAGTGTCATACGTCAATATTCTGTCCAGTCGCGAAATTCAGTTTGTGACTGACCAGTCTCGTAGGCCGATGGCAGCGCTTCCTTTATAGTGCTGTTCGATTGCCCTGTCGCGCCCGGCATGATTGGCGCCGCATTATCGCGTTTCAAATCAGGCACGATGGCGTAGGGTTGTGGTCGAACCGAGAACTCAAGTGATTGAAGGGATATCACCATGCTGGACTGGAAAAACCGCGCGGGCAGCGCGCCTGAACGTGCCGCCGAGCCGAAATCGGACACCCGCAGCTACCTGGGTGGGCTTTTTTTCAGCCGCGCACTGGCGACGCTGATCGGCCTTTACCTGCTGGTGACCATTGCCGTCGGCTGGTATTGGAGCCAGGAGCCCGCGCTGTTCCCTGTGCAGCAGAACGCCCAGGCCGCGGCCGAGAAAGATGGCCGGCAGATGGTGGTGGGCTACACCACGGTCGAAACGCTCAAGACGGTGGCCGGGACCCTGCTGAGCAAGCCGGGTGGCTACATCTCCAACGACCGCTTCCCGCCTGGCCTGTGGATGGACAACATGCCGAGCTGGGAATACGGCGTGCTGGTGCAGGTCCGCGACCTGAGCCGTGCGCTGCGCAAGGACTTCGCCCGTTCCCAGTCGCAGTCCGCCGAGGACGCCGACCTGGCCAAGGCCGAGCCGCGCTTCAACTTCGACAACCGCAGTTGGGTGCTGCCCTCCAGCGAATCTGAGTACCAGGAAGGTATCAATTCCCTGAGCCGCTACCAGGCGCGCCTGTCCGACCCAAGCCAGAAGAGCGCACTGTTCTACGCCCGCGCCGACAACCTGAACAACTGGCTGGGGGATGTCGGCACTCGCCTGGGTTCGTTGTCCCAGCGCCTGTCGGCCAGCGTTGGCCGGGTCAAGCTCAACACCTCGCTGAAAACCGAAGTCCCGGCCCCGGGCCAGGTGCCGCAGGTGGACGAAGAGGTGGTCGAGACCCCGTGGCTGCAAATCGATAACGTGTTCTATGAGGCCCGTGGCCAGGCGTGGGCGTTGTCGCACCTGCTGCGCGCCATCGAAGTGGACTTCGCCGATGTCCTGGCGAAAAAGAACGCTACGGTCAGCGTGCGGCAGATCATTCGTGAACTGGAAGCGTCCCAGGAACCGGTCTGGAGCCCGATGATCCTCAACGGCAGCGGCTTCGGTGTATTGGCGAACCACTCGCTGGTCATGGCCAACTACATTTCTCGAGCCAACGCAGCGGTCATCGACTTGCGACAACTGCTGAACCAGGGTTGATTCATGAGCGAAAGCCCCCGGGAGGTCGCTCATCGAGTGGCCTCGGATGCCGAGCTGATTGCGTGGGTCGATGAGCACGACAACCTGCTCGGCAGCCTGGTGCGTTCAGAGCTGCGTGAGCGTGGCCTGATCGGACGCGGGACCTACATCATGCTGTTCAATTCGTCCGGTGAGCTGTGTGTTCATCGGCGCACCCTGAGCAAGGCCATCTACCCGGGTTTCTGGGACGTGGCGGCGGGCGGCATGGTGCAGGCCGATGAGACCTACGCCGAATCGGCAGCCCGTGAGTTGGCGGAAGAGCTGGGCGTGAGCGGCGTTGAACTGACCGCCCACGACCATTTTTATTTCGAAGACCCTGGCAGTCGCCTGTGGTGCTCGGCGTTCTCGGCGGTGTGGGACGGCCCGTTGGTCCTGCAGCCCGAAGAAGTCCTCGAAGCGCGTTTTCTGCCCCTCGAGCAGGTGCTCGATGAAATCCAGCGAAAGCCTTACTGCCCGGACTCCCTGGCGGCGCTTGAACGCTATTTGCGGGTCCATGGCGGCAGCGTCGCAAAGAAGCTATAAATTGGCGCTGATTGGCCCTTAGCAAGTCGGCTTTTTGCCGTTACACTGCGCGACTTTTCAAGCTGTACCGTGTCTGCGGTCCAGTAGCGCTGCCCCTGCCTGAGTGGGGTTTCGCGGTCGAGGCATGTTCCCCCTCGACCAGTCTTTGTCCTCCCAAGAGGATTGCCGGTGGCCAAAAAAGCCGCATCCTTCGCCGCCCTGGGCGGCTTGGTATTTTCTACCGACGCCGGTCGTCATTGTCCTGATTGCCGTCAGCCGGTGGATGCCTGCATCTGCAAACAGACCGCCATCCCTGCCGGTGACGGCATTGCGCGCGTGCGCCGTGAAAGCAAAGGTCGCGGCGGCAAGACGGTGACCACGATCACTGGCGTGCCGTTGGCCGAAGACGCGCTCAAGGAACTGGCTACCACGTTGAAGAAACGCTGTGGCACCGGTGGCGCGTTGAAAGACGGCATCATCGAGATCCAGGGCGATCACGTCGAGCTGCTGCTGGCGGAACTGGTCAAGCACGGTTTCAAGGCAAAGAAATCCGGCGGCTAGCAGCCTCTGTGAAAACCACCCTCGGCTTGACCCGCACCCCACGTTCGAGGTCGCCCGCATGGTTTTCACAGAGCCTGTTCTGAACGGGTTTCTAAACTCATCGCTGGGAGCAGGGTCTACCTTGCTAACAGGCAATTCGTCATTTTCACTCTCTAGACTGCCCCAGCCTCCGACCGGATGGTGCATTTTGACTTCTTTATAGGGGACTTCGATGTCCGTACGACGCACACGCAAAGACGATGGCAGCCAATGGACAGTTGCGGACAGCCGCAGTGTTTACGGGATTCGCCATTGGGGGGCCGGGTATTTCGCGATCAATGAAGCCGGTCGCGTCGAAGTCCGTCCGAACGGTCCCGACAGCTCGCCCATCGACCTGTTCGAGCAAGTCGACCAGTTGCGCCAGAGCGGCCTGTCGCTGCCCTTGCTGGTGCGCTTCCCCGATATCCTGCAAGACCGTGTGCGCCAGCTCACCGGCGCCTTCGACAGCAACATCGCGCGCCTGGAATACCAGAGCAAGTACACCGCGCTCTATCCGATCAAGGTCAACCAGCAGGAAGCGGTGATCGAGAACATCATCGCCACCCAGAACGTCTCCATCGGCCTGGAAGCCGGTTCCAAGCCAGAGCTGCTGGCAGTCCTGGCCCTGGCGCCGAAGGGCGGGACCATCGTCTGCAACGGCTATAAGGACCGCGAATTCATCCGCCTGGCGCTGATGGGCCAGAAGCTCGGTCACAACGTCTTCATCGTCATCGAGAAAGAGTCCGAAGTCGGCCTGGTGATCGAAGAGGCCGCAACGCTCAAGGTCAAGCCGCAGGTCGGCTTGCGCGTGCGCCTGTCATCCCTGGCGTCGAGCAAGTGGGCCGATACCGGTGGCGAGAAGTCCAAGTTCGGCTTGTCGGCCGCGCAACTGCTGTCGGTGGTCGAGCGTTTCCGCGCTGCCGGCCTGGACCAGGGCATTCGCCTGCTGCACTTCCACATGGGTTCGCAGATCGCCAACCTGGCGGACTACCAGCACGGCTTCAAGGAAGCGATCCGTTACTACGGCGAGCTGCGCAACCTCGGCCTGCCGGTGGATCACATCGACGTCGGCGGTGGCCTGGGCGTGGACTACGACGGCACGCACTCGCGCAATGCCAGTTCGATCAACTACGACATGGACGATTACGCCGGTGTCGTGGTCGGCATGCTCAAGGAGTTCTGCGATGCCCAGAGCCTGCCGCATCCGAACATCTTCTCCGAAAGCGGCCGCTCGCTGACCGCTCACCACGCCATGCTGGTGGTGCAGGTGACCGACGTCGAGAAACACAACGACGACGTGCCGGTGATCGACAACAAGCAGGAACTGCCGGAAACCGTGCAATGGCTGGTTGACCTGTTGGGCCCGACCGATATCGAGATGGTCACCGAGACTTACTGGCGCGCCACCCACTACATGAGCGATGTGGCGACCCAATATGCCGACGGCAAGCTGACCCTGGCCGAAAAAGCCTTGGCCGAGCAGTGCTACTTCGCGGTGTGCCGTCGCCTGCACAACTCGTTGAAGGCGCGCCAGCGCTCGCACCGCCAGGTGCTGGATGAGCTCAACGACAAGTTGGCCGACAAATACATCTGCAACTTCTCGGTGTTCCAGAGCCTGCCGGATACCTGGGCCATCGGCCAGGTGTTGCCGATCCTGCCGCTGCATCGCCTGGACGAAGAGCCGCTGCGCCGCGCCGTGCTGCAAGACCTGACCTGCGACTCCGACGGCAAGATCAAGCAGTACGTCGACGAGCAGAGCATCGAGACCAGCCTGCCGGTTCACGCTCTCAAGCCGGATGAAGACTATCTGCTGGGCATCTTCCTGGTGGGCGCCTACCAGGAAATCCTCGGTGACATGCACAACCTGTTTGGTGACACCGACTCGGTGAACATCTACCAGAACGCCGATGGCAGCGTGTACCACGCCGGTATCGAAACCCACGACACCATCGAGGACATGTTGCGCTACGTGCACTTGTCGCCGGAGGAGTTGATGACTCACTACCGCGACAAGTGCGCCAGCGCCCGTATCAGCGCCGCCGAACGTACCCAGTTCCTCGATGCCTTGCGCCTGGGGCTGACGCGTTCGTCCTATCTGTCTTCTTGATAGAGCCCCTTTGGCGGGAGATGCTCCCTTAAGGTTGGCGTGATTCATTGTGGCGAGGGAGCTTGCTCCCGCTTGAGTGCGAAGCACTCATCAAAAGGGGGCTGCTGCGCAGCCCAGCGGGGATAAATCCCCTCGCCACAGGGTTACATCAGCTCTACCTCTTGGCTGATCGGTACCGCCCTCCGGGGCTGTCAGAAAATGCACCGCGCGCCGCGGGTTTTTTCGGACAGTCCCGGAGGGCGTTTTTGTTTGTGCCGTTGTTATTTCTGCACGTCGGTGCATTTAACCGGCGATGTCCTTATTTCGTGTAGTCCCTTTCCTAACTTGTACTTGGCCCCTCTACTCGGCCATGGCTCTCGGCGAGAATCCCCGACCGCCCCTCCTGTAGAGAAACGCCGATGTCCGATCCAGCCAGCGCGCCAGCCTTTCGTCTGGAGATAGCCGGTCTGCCCGAGCCTGTTGACGTCGTGACCTTCACGGGTAGCGAAGCGATCAGCGAACCTTTCGTCTATGAAGCGCAGCTGTCGTTGCGCGACGCGAACCTGGACCTGGCGGGCCTGTTGTACCGCAGCGTCTGGTTGAGTTTCGGGGCCCCGGGCCGGGGCATTCATGGTCAGCTTCATGAATTGGTCCAACACCGTCATGGCGCTGGCTGCCGGGTGCGTATCGGGCCGAAGCTGGCCTGCCTGGCGCAGCGTTTCAGCCAGCGAGTCTTCAGCGCCCGCTCGGTGCCGCAGATCATTCGCCAGGTGCTCAAGGCCCATGGCATCAGTGGCCGCAGCCTGTGCCTGGATTTGGGTGGCGATTATCCACTGCAGGATTTCTGTACCCAGTATCGAGAGTCGGACCTGCAGTTCCTGCAGCGTGTATGCGCCCAGGCGGGTATCCACTTTCATTTCGAACACACCCGGGACGGGCATTGCCTGGTGTTCGCTGATAATCCGCACAGTTTTCCCCCTGCCGGTAAGGCGGTCTACGCGGACGACGAGCCGATTGCCGCGGTGCGGTTCTTCAGTGTGCGAACCGATGTGTCGGGGGAGCAGGTCGCCCAGGGCCGCAGCGACTTGATGAACCTGCACGGTGGTCAGGTGTTGATGCTGACGGCCCATCCGTTTGCCGACTGGAACCGGCGCTGGCTGCTGACGAAGGTCGAGCACCGCGCAGAGGCGGGGGTGTACGGCAATCATTTCAAGGCCATTCCCCGGGGCGTGCTGTTCGTGCCGGACGAGGTCCCGGTAAAACCGCGCATGGTGAGCCGGCAACGTGGCTGGGTCGTGGCGGTGGACGAGCCGTCGGAGCTGGGAGTGGGGCGCGTGGCGGTGCAGTTTGACTGGCTCTACCAGGGCGAAGGTTCCAGCCCCAGTCATTGCTGGCTGCCTTTGGCACCCGAACTGGCCCCGGGCGTGGCGGGTGCCTTGAGTGACGGTACCGAGGTGCTGGTGAGCTTTATCGAAGGCGATCCGGATCAGCCGATGATCAGTGCATTTCTGGATGCGCCTGCCTCGGTAGAGGTTGTGGATGGGTCATCCACAGGCGAAACGCGTGGGCCGTCGGTTGCCGATCCGCTCCTGTTGTCTGCAATCCGGGATGCCGAGCCGCTGGTCTTGTTGTGCTTGCTGCCCGAAGGCGGGCCTTTCAGCCCCTGCGCCCAGCCACTGTGCACCTGCCGTATGCTCATGCGGCGCGGCGCGGGTGTTGCTCGATGAATGCCGCGGCCTTGTCTGGATCAACGCCGCAATGGCTGTTGCTCGACGTACCGAGTGCGCCTGGCGCTGCGCGGCTTGTGCACGCGCAGTTCGCCAAGGCCCGGTGCTTTGCCTTGTTTGAAAACACCGAGCTGCATGGGCTGCGAGAGCACGGTCCGCTGCTGGTGGATCTGCGCCACTCGCCTGCGTTGGTCAGCCTCTGTCACCTGGACCCACGTTCCTGGCCGGGGCTGTTGTTGGTCAGTCCATCGCCCGCTGCGCAATTGCTGGCGCATCTGCGGCGCATGCTGACGGTGACCCTGGGTCTGCATCACAAAGCCTTGTTGAGCTATTACAACCCGCACATCGCCAGCTATTTCTTCGACGGTTGCGACCCTCAAGAACTCAGTTGCTGGCTGGGCCCGATCAGTTTGTTGCGCTGGTTTGGTGGCACCTGGGCCGACCGGGCGATCGGCAGCCAGGGTTGGCAACAACTGTCCAACCCGGGGCTGCCGGTGGCGGCGCTGGAGAAAGAGCACGGCCTCAGCGACCGTCAGCAGGACCAGTTGCAACGATGCCTGCTGGAGCGTCACGCCTGGCAATGGTGCCGCTCCACCGGATGTAATTACCAGCGGCTCTGGGGGGATTTGCAGCAGGGCCTGGCGCTGGGGTTTACCGAGCGCGCGGTGCTCGATGACTGGCTGTGGCTGCGCCTGCAACACCCCGATGCCCGGCCAGTGCCTGGCCTGGTGGGTGGTTCGCAGCGCGAGCGGCTCGAGCATCTGCGCCGGCGCTGGCAGGGCAGCCAGGATTGAAGGTTAGTGGGCTGATGCACCGAGCCAGCGGTCGTGCCGCTGCAAGTGCCAGGCAAAAGCGCCGAGGGTCAGGCTGCGCAGGGCCATGAACAGCAGGAAGGTGATCCATAGCCCATGGTTGGCCAACCCTTGCAGCGCCCAGGCGATTGGCAGCACCAGCAGCAGGGTCAGCAGCATGCCGTTGCGCATTTCCCGGGCACGGGTGGCGCCGATGAACAGCCCGTCGAGCAAATAACTCCAGACCGCAATCAGTGGCAAGGCGGCCAGGTAAGGCAGGTAGTGATAAGCGGTGGCGCGCACGTCGGGAATGTCGGTCTGCATGTCGATGAACAGGTGGCCGGCGAGCAGGAACAGCAGTGCAAAACCCAGGCTTGCAATCAACGACCAACCGCACGCCACCACCAGCGAGCGACGCAGCGCCAGGCGGTCGCGGGCGCCAATGGCATGGCCGCACAGCGCTTCGACGGCATGGGCCAGGCCGTCCAGGGCATGGGCTGTCAGCAACAGGCCGTTGAGGAGCAGGGCGTTGGCCGCCACGGTCGCATCCCCCAGGCGTGCGCCTTGCACGGTGATCAGGAAAAACACCGCTTGCAGCGCCAGGCTGCGGATGAAAATGTCCCGGTTCACCGCCAGCAGCGAGTGCCAACTGTGCCACAGCCCCAGGGCAGCCCAGGCGATCTGCCCGGGCCAGGCGCGCAGTGTGTTGCGGGCCAGGGCCAGGCCGACCAGCGCGCCGGTCCATTCGGCAATGACCGACGCCCGGGCCGATCCGGTCACGCCCCAGTCCAGGCCGATCACGAACCACAGGTTCAGGGCGATGTTGACCAGGTTGGTCACCAGCAGGATCGCCAGCGGGGCCCGGGCATTCTGGGCACCGAGGAACCAGCCTACCAACGCATAGCTGGCCAGCGCCGCCGGCAAGCCGAAGAGCCGGGTGTGGAAGAAGTCTCGGGTCAACTGGTTGAGCTCGGCGGACGGCTGCATGAAGTGCAACGCCACGTCGCTCAATGGCACGCCGACGGCACCGAGCAGTACCGCCAACCCCATCGCCAACAACAGCCCTTGCAGCAACACTTGTCGCAACGCCGCCCCATCGCCACGCCCGGCAGCCTGGGCGGCGAACCCGGTGGTGCCCATGCGCAGGAAACCCATGGCCCACGCCAGCACCGTATACAAACTCGCTCCGACCGCCACGGCGCCCAGTTGATGAGCATGGGGCAAATGGCCGATGACGGTGCTGTCCACCAAGGCCACCAGCGGTACGGAAATGTTCGAGAGAATCATTGGCGCAGCCAGCGCCCAGACCCGGCGATGGGTAAGGCGGTCGCGCCAGTCGGTGGTCAGGTTGGACATGCGGGCTCCTTGATGGAGCGCGATTGTAGCGGGTTCTCGCCTGATCGTTCCCACGCCGGAGCGTGGGAAACGAGCAAAATCTGTGGGAGCAAGGCTTGCCCGCGATGAAGATGACGCGGTCTTTCAGGGAACCGAGGCGCCTGTATCGCGAGCAAGCTTTGCTCCCACCCAGTGCTCTGAGCCCTAGTGAATGATCCAACTCAACAACCACAACCCCAGCACCAGCCAGATGATGCCCATGACGATCGAGGCCCGCATGAACGCGCGGATCGCCGAGTACAGCAGCATCAGCCCGAGGATCAGCGCGATGATGCTGATGATCGAGGTGTCCATGCCCAGGGTGCGTGACAGCCCATCGACAAAATTGCCGCCGGCATTGGCCAGGGTGTTGAAGAGACCGCTGAGCAGGTCGACGATGAAACGGATCACCGAACCGAGCGCCTGGCCGAGCCATTCGAAAAAGCTTTCTGCCTGCATATGTGCATCCTGATGGGAGGGGATCTGAGCTGAGCCGTTGGCTCCTGATTGTAGGAGCTGTGGCGGCCGAGTTGGTTCGATTATGGGGCAAACCGTCGCTTCGTACCGAGACTCTTGCCTTCCCTGGTCATCCCCCTGAAGCTATGCGCATTCAGGAGAACCCGATGAACCTTGTTGAACTGACCGAACGCCTGCATGCCATTCGTGACCGTAACGACTGGCGGCAATTCCACAGCCCGAAAAACCTCGCCATGGCCGCCAGTGTGGAAATGGCCGAACTGGTGGAGATTTTCCAATGGCTGACCGAGGACCAGTCGCGCCAGTTGCCGGCGGACAAACTGGCCCACGCCGGGCAGGAGGTCGGTGACATCGTGTTGTACCTGTTGCTGCTTTGCAGCGAACTGGGCCTGGACATGGACGCTGTGGTGCGCAGCAAGCTGGCCGACAGCGAACGGCGGTTCGGCCAATGAGCGACCGTCATTTCGATCAGCTCGCCACGCGTTTTGCCGAAAAAATCTACGGTGGGGCCAAGGGTGCGATCCGCCTGGCGGTGCTTCAGGCCGATCTGCTGGAGACCTTGCCACAGCGTCCGTTGCGTGTGCTGGACATCGGCGCCGGCCTGGGCCACATGTCGTTGTGGCTGGCCGAGCGGGGCCATCAGGTGACCCTGGCCGAGCCGGCCGAGCCCATGCTCGAAGGCGCCCGCCAGCGTTTTGCCGAGGCGGGCCAGAGCGCCACGTTCATCCAGGCACCTTGGCAGGACCTGCTCGGCCAGCTCACCGAGCCGTACGACCTGGTGTTGTGTCACGCGGTGCTGGAATGGCTGGCCGAACCTCACGCGATCCTGCCGGTGCTGCATCAACTCACGGTCCCGGGCGGTTGGTTGTCCCTGGCGTTCTACAACCGCGACGCGCTGGTTTATCGCAACCTGCTCAAGGGGCATTTTCGCAAGTTGCGCAAAAATGACATGGCCGGCGAAAAACAGAGCCTGACGCCGCAACAACCCCTTGATCCGCGAGAATTGGCGGCGCAACTTGAAGACCTGTGGCAGGTCGAAAACCAGAGTGGCGTGCGGGTTTTCCATGACTACATGCCGGTGGAGTTCCAGGGCCGCGTGGAGCTTGCGCAGCTGCTGGAAATGGAACTGGCCCACCGTCGCCATCCGGCGTTTGCCGGGTTGGGACGTTATCTGCACTGGATCTGCCGTCCAGTGTGACCGGAGAGCGAAATGAAAGGTCGTTCAGGGTTGTTGATGCTGTGCCTGGGACTGGCGGCCTGCCAGGGCAGCAACCCCTATGTCGCCACGTCCAATCCGCTGCCGCCGGCGCCGCCCGAGGCCGCCACGGTGTTCGACCGCAGCGCTTACCCTGCGCCGCCCCGTGACTATGGGCGCTATCGCAGTTGGACCTGGCGCGACGGGCGCCTGCCGTCGGGTACCGCCTGGGCGGATTCGGCCCAGGTGGCCGAAGCGGTGAGCAATGCCCTGGACCAGCGTGGCCTGCGCCCGCTGCATGACAACCGGCCCGCCGACCTGTTCGTCAGCGCCGACCTGCGTCTGGAAACCCGCGTGCGCCAGGTCCGGGACGACTATGATGCCGGTTACTACGGCGGCTATAACCGTTATGACCGCTATGGTCCGGGTTATGGCATGTACCATCCGGTGCCGATGGTGCGCACGTACCAGGAGCAGGTCGTGGTGGTGCGGGTGGATCTGTTCGATGCCCGCACGGGGCAACCGGTGTGGAGCGCCAGCGCCGAGACCGGCCAGCGGGGCAGCCAGAGCGAACGCACCGATGCCATTCGTGCGGCGGTGGAAAAAGCCATGTCGGCGTATCCTCCAAGTTGATTACGCAACGGAGAAAAACCATGTTTCGCCGTCTTGCTCTACTGGCCTTCACCCTGTTGCTGGGCGCTTGTGCCTCTAACCAGGTCAACCATGACTTCGACACCAGCCGCGATTTCGCGGCGTATCGCAGTTGGAGCTGGAAAGACCCGGCGCTGCAATATCGCCCCGATGACCCTCGCATCAAGAGCGACCTGACCGAACAGCGGATCCGCCAGGCGGTGGCCGATCAACTCGACCAGCGCGGCCTGCGTCCGGCGGCGAGTGGGCACGGCGATGTGCTGGTGCAGGCCTATCTGATCGTCGAGGACCGCCAGCAGCAGGTCACCACCAACTACGGCGGCGGTGGTTGGGGCGGCCCTTGGAATGGCTATTGGGGCGGGCCGATGTACAACGAAACCCGCAACATCAGCTACAAGGTCGCCACCGTGCAAATCGACCTGCTCGATGGCAAGGACGGCAAGCTGGTGTGGCGTGGCAGTGACGAACAACTGCTCAGCAACTCGCCCAACCCGACTGACCGCAACACGGCCGTGCGCGAGACGGTGGGGCGGATCCTGTCCAACTACCCGCCGCGCTGACCGCAGCGCATTCAAGATGGATGCGAGCTGACCCACCGCCATCGCGAGCAAGCTCGCTCCCACAGGGGATGGGTGTGGAGACCATCCCATCATTCTGCTCAGGCCACCGGCCGCCACTCTCCTACCATATGCTCCAAACCCCCAGCCCCCATCAGTTGCAGTTGCCCGCTGGACCCCGCCGCACTCGCCAGCAGTGTCACCTCACTGGGCAGGCGCGCCGGTTTCTTGAAGGTCACATCGATCTCGATGTTGGCCTCGGGCAGGTGGTCATCCAGCGCCGCCAGGGTCCGGGCCTTGTTCCACAGGCCATGGGCGATAGCGGTGGGGAAGCCGAACAACCGGGCACTGATACCACTCAGGTGAATCGGGTTGTAGTCGCCGGACACTTTGGCGTATTGCCGACCGATGTCCGCCGGTGCGGTCCAGTGCGCGACTTCAATCAAGGGCAGGCTGGCCTGCGGTGAATCCTCCACAAGTGCCCCGTCGAGCTGGACACCTTTGCACAGCATCTGGCTTTGGGCCTCCCATAGCGGCCCCAATTGATCATCGAGGCGAGTCACCAGGTCGAATACCGCACCTTTAGGGTGTGCTTGCAGATTTTCGACATGGACGCTGGCCCGCACCTGGCCGACCCCGCCCATAGGCCGCAATACGCGGATGCGATTGCTCAAGTGGATCAGCCCCAACAGCGGAAATGGAAAATTCTGCGCGGTGAGCAATTGCATTTGCAGGGCAAACGCCAAGACGTGGGGATAGGTCGGCGGCAGCAGTCCGTTATCGATGAAACCGCAGACTTTGCGATAGGCCGCCAGGCGTTGCGGGTCGATCTGAAGCACTTGACGCAGGCCTTCCTCGGGCAAGGTCGTTCCGGTGACCTTGCGCCGTGTTGCCGCTTTCCAGTAAAGCCCGGACATGGAGGGCTGGCTGCTGACTTCATGCCATTGGATCGTCATGGTCACGCTCCCAGAAGGCTTTGCCCGCATACCCGCAGGGCCTGACCGGTCACGGCCCCCGTACCTGGTTGTGCGAGCCAGGCCACGGCTTCGGCGACATCCTGGGGCAGGCCGCCCTGGCCCAGGGAGCTCATGCGTCGCCCGGCTTCGCGCAAGGCGAAGGGGATGTCGGCGGTCATGCGGGTTTCAATGAAGCCCGGCGCCACGGCGTTGATGCTGATGCCGCGTGGCTGCAGTAGCGGCGCCCAGGCCTGGGCCAGGCCGATCAGCCCGGCCTTGCTCGCCGCATAGTTGGTCTGCCCACGATTGCCGGCAATGCCGCTGATGGACGCCAGCAGAACCACCCGACCATTGTCGCGCAGGGTGCCGCTGTCGAGCAGGGCCTTGGTCAGCACTTGCGGGGCATTGAGGTTGACGGCCAGCACCGCGTCCCAGAACTCCGGGGTCATGTTGGCGAGGGTCTTGTCCCGGGTGATGCCGGCGTTGTGGACCACGATGTCGACGCCGTCGGGAAGGTGTTCGATCAACTGGGTGGCGGCGTCTTCGGCGCAGATATCCAGCGTGACGCTGCGTCCGCTCAGGCGTGCCGCCAGGGCGTCGAGGTCGGTCTTGGCTTGCGGGACATCCAGCAGGATCACGTCGGCGCCATCGCGGGCCAGGGTTTCGGCGATGGAGGCGCCGATCCCGCGGGCTGCGCCAGTGACCAGCGCCTTGAGCCCCGTGAGCGGGCGGGTCCAGTCCTGGACTTGGGTATCACAGGCGTTGAGGCGAATGACCTGCCCGGAGATGAAGGCGCTCTTGGGCGACAGGAAAAACCGCAGTGCACCTTCCAACTGGGCTTCGGCGCCGTCGCCGACGTACAACAGTTGCAGCGTCCCGCCGTGGCGCAGCTCTTTGGCCAGGGAACGGCTGAAACCCTCCAGCGCTCGCTGGGCACTGGCGGCGAACGGGTCGGCAAGACTTTCCGGCGCGCGACCGAGGATGACGACATGGGCGCTGTGGTCGAGGTTTTTCATCAGCGGCTGGAAAAATTCCCGCAGCTGCTTGAGCTGGTCGGCCTGCACCAAATGGCTGGCGTCGTACACCACCGCCTTGATTTTCGGACCATGGCCGGGGATCCACTCGGTGGCCAGGGTCGGCTCGCCGCCGTAGATGAAGATGGTGTCGGTCAGGCGCTTGGCAAACGTGCCGATCTGTTCGGTCAACGGCCCGCCGCCCAGCAGCAGTGCGCCTTCGATCGGCCGCAGGCGCCCGGCCTGCCAGCGTTCCAGGCGCACCGGCGATGGCAGGCCGAGGGACCCGACCATGCGCCGGCCAATGGGCGAGTTGGCAAAGTCGATATAACGGTCAGACATGGAACACACTCCGGCTGATGAGGTTCCAAGTGTGGACCATGATTGGCAATCAGTCGTTCGATTGGCGAGATAAAGCCTAAGCTTGAGCGGGAGCGCTTTTTCCAGGGCACCGAATCCCTGTGGGAGCAAAGCTTGCTCGCGATGCAGGCACCGCGGTTTTTCAGGGCGATCGCGTCATCGTTCATCGCGAGCAAGCTCGCTCCCACATGGGGTCGGTTGGGTTTCACAAGGTGATGGGCACATTCAGACCTACACAGGGAGTTCTTCATGACACAACTACGCCGCGTCGCGATCATCGGTGGTAACCGCATTCCGTTCGCCCGCTCCAACGGGGCCTATGCCACCGCCAGCAACAAGGCGATGTTGACGGCTGCCCTCGAGGGGCTGATCGAACGCTACAACCTGCATGGCCTGCACATTGGCGAGGTGGCTGCCGGTGCGGTGCTCAAGCACTCCCGGGATATGAACATGACCCGCGAATGCGTGCTCGGCTCGCGGCTGTCACCGATGACGCCGGCCTATGACGTACAACAGGCCTGTGGCACCGGGCTGGAAACGGTGCTGCTGGTGGCCAACAAGATTGCCCTGGGCCAGATCGACAGCGGCATTGCCGGCGGCGTCGACACCACCTCGGATGCGCCGATCGCGGTCAATGAAGGGTTGCGCAGGATTCTGCTGCAAGCCAATCGCGCCAAGACCACCGCCGACAAGATCAAGACCTTCCTGCAACTGCGTCCCCAGCACCTCGTCCCCGATCTGCCGCGCATCAACGAACCGCGCACCGGCCTGAACATGGGCGAGCATTGCGAATTGATGGCCCAGACCTGGCAGATCCCCCGGGAGGCGCAAGACCAGTTGGCCCTGGAAAGCCATCAGAAAATGGCTGCGTCCTATGCCGAAGGTTGGCAGAACGACTTGATGACACCGTTTCTTGGCCTGAGCCGGGACAACAACCTGCGCCCGGACCTGACCCCGGAAAAACTCGCTTCCCTCAAGCCGGCCTTCGAAAAAAGCGCCAAGGGCACGATGACCGCGGGTAATTCCACGCCACTGACCGATGGCGCTTCGTTGGTGCTGCTGGGCAGCGAAGAGTGGGCCAAGGCCCGAGGCCTGCCGATCCTGGCGTACCTGCGCGACGGCGAAACGGCGGCGGTGGATTTCGTCAATGGCGCCGAAGGGCTGTTGATGGCCCCGGTCTACGCCGTGCCGCGATTGCTGGCGCGCAACGGCTTGACCTTGCAGGACTTTGATTACTACGAGATCCATGAAGCGTTCGCCGCCCAGGTGTTGTGCACACTGAAGGCCTGGGAAGACCCGGACTACTGCAAGACCCGTCTGGGCCTCGACGCGCCGCTAGGGTCCATCGACCGCAGTCGGTTGAACGTCAAGGGCAGTTCCCTGGCCGCCGGGCACCCGTTTGCCGCCACGGGGGGGCGCATTGTCGCCAACCTCGCCAAGTTGCTTGATGCCGCCGGGCGAGGTCGCGGCTTGATCTCCATCTGCGCCGCCGCGGGCCAGGGCGTGACGGCGATTATCGAGCGTTGAGGACGGCGCCGTCCTGGCGGGACGCCAGTTCCCGGTGATGGCTGGCGTAGCGCTCGGCGAGGATCGAGCAGACGATCAACTGCAGCGGGTGATAGATCATGATCGGTAGCAGGATCAGCCCCAGGCCGGGATGGTTGCCAAAAATCAATGCGGCCATGGGCACCCCGGCGGCGAGGGATTTCTTGCTGGCACAGAACACCGCGGCGACTTCATCGGCGCTACTGAATTGCAGGGCGCGGGCAGTGCGGGTGGTCGCCCACAAGATGATCGCCAACAGTACGGCACTGCCAAGCACTGCGCTCAATAGCACGCCGTGGCCTTGCTGTTGCCAGATGCCGGACACCATCGAGTTGCAGAACGCCGCGTAGACCAGCAGCAGGATCACCAGCTTGTCGATGATGCTGGTGTAGCGCTTGTACCTGCCGAAAAAGCCAGCCAACCAACGCCGCAGGAACTGCCCCAGCACCAGTGGCAGCAGCAACATCATGCACAGGTCGAGCAAGGTTGACCCCAGGTCGATGCCACCGGCGCCGCTGCCGACCGCGAAACTGACCAGCAGCGGTGTCAGGAAAATCCCCAGTACGCTGGACAGGCTCGCGTTGAGAATCGCCGCCGGCACGTTACCGCCGGCACTGCCGGTCAGCGCCACCGAGGAAGAAATGGTCGAGGGCAGGGCGCACAGGTAGAAGAACCCCAGCATCAGCAGCGCTGGCACGTGGCTGCCGACGAGCCAGTGGCTGATCAGCCAGATCAACGGAAACACGCCAAAGGTGAAACCCTGCACCATCACGTGCAGGCGGATGTTCTTCAAACCGTGGCGGATCTGTTCGCCGGACAGGTTGACCCCGTGCAGGAAGAACACCACGAAGATGCCGATGTTGACCACCCATTCGGCATGCATGGCGCCGCCCGTGGCACCAAAGGTTGGAAAGAAGTACGCCAACAGCGTGGCGAGCAACATGCCGCACAGGAACCAGTCGGTCACCATGCGTTTGAGGTGTCTGAGGATATGCATAGGGCACCGCAAGTTGTAAGAAAAGTCGACTTAGCCTAACGTCGTCCCTACCAGTCGTCTTGCGACATAAGGCCAATCAATGCCGCCTAACGGACACCAACAGCTCGAACGCCGCATCCCCGACCTGGCGCAATTGCCGAGGCCGCTGTACGCCCGTGTCGAAAGTTTGAGCGCCGGTTCCTGGACGCAAGCCCATCGTCATGACTGGGTGCAGTTTTCCTACGCCATCAGCGGCGTTCTCGGCGTACACACCGCAGCGGGTAGTTTCTTTGCCCCGCCACAACGGGGCATCTGGATCCCGGCCGACCTGGAACACCATGTGGTGACCTCCACCCGAGCGGAAATGCGCAGCTTGTATGTGCATCGCCACGCCTGCCCCTGGGCCGATGAGCGCTGTCGGGTGCTGGAAGTCACGCCTCTGGCCCGTGAGTTGATCAAGGTGTTCTGTCAGCTTCCGGTCGATTACCCGCAAGGCGACACTCAGGAACAACGGTTGGTGCAGGTGTTGCTGGACCAGTTGGCGACTTTGCCGGAGGTGGGGTTCTCCCTGCCGCTGCCGCGACATGCCCGTCTGCTGGGGCTATGTAACGAGTTGATCGAACAGCCTGAGCAGAACGTCACCTTGCACGCCTGGGCGGAGCGCCTGGGCACGTCGGAAAAAACCTTGATGCGCCTGTTCCAGCGCGAGACCGGCCTGAGCTTTCGCGCCTGGCGCCAGCGCATGCGCTTGTTGTCATCCCTGGGCTCGCTGGAGCAGGGCGACAGCGTCACCAGTGCCGCGTTGTCCTGCGGTTATGATTCAACGTCCGCGTTCATTGCGGCGTTCAAGGGGATGTTCGGGTTTACGCCGGGGGAGTTGTTCAAGCATTGAGTTGTCGCACTTCCTACAGCCGACGGTAGACATGGCTGTCAGCTCTTGTCGCAAATGCCTGGGCATTCAGTTACCAATGCCAGGTTCGGTCTCGGCTATGATTCGGCTCGGTCGATTGATCCGGCACATTGTGTGCATCACAGGTTCATAGGTCGGCAACCCCTCCCCGTGGAGGAAGGATTGCCGTATAACGACTGTCATTCGCGTGTTTGGTAATAAAGGACCCACAATAAAAGCTGATGAAGACTCCAAAACGCATTGAACCCCTGATCGAGGACGGTCTGGTCGACGAGGTGCTGCGCCCACTCATGAGTGGTAAAGAAGCAGCTGTTTATGTGGTGCGCTGCGGTAACGAGCTACGTTGCGCGAAGGTCTACAAGGAGGCGAATAAGCGAAGTTTTCGTCAGGCGGCCGAATATCAGGAAGGCCGCAAGGTCCGCAACAGCCGTCAGGCCCGGGCCATGGCCAAGGGCTCGAAGTTCGGGCGCAAGGAAACCGAGGACGCCTGGCAGAATGCCGAAGTAGCGGCGCTGTTCCGCTTGGCTAGCGCGGGTGTGCGCGTGCCCAAGCCGTACGACTTCCTTGAAGGCGTGCTGCTGATGGAACTGGTGGCCGACGAGTACGGCGATGCAGCGCCGCGTCTGAACGATGTGGTGCTGGAGCCGGACCAGGCCCGTGAATATCACGCCTATCTGATTTCCCAGATCGTGCTGATGTTGTGTACCGGTCTGGTGCACGGCGACCTGTCGGAGTTCAACGTCCTGCTCACGCCGACCGGGCCGGTGATCATCGACCTGCCGCAGGCCGTGGATGCTGCGGGTAACAATCATGCCTTCAGCATGCTGGAGCGGGACGTGGGCAACATGGCGTCCTACTTCGGTCGGTTTGCCCCGGAGCTCAAGCGCACCAAGTACGCGAAGGAAATGTGGGCGCTGTACGAAGCCGGCACCTTGCACCCGGCCAGCATGCTGACCGGCGAGTTCGACGAGCCGGAAGAACTGGCGGATGTCGGAGGGATCATGCGCGAGATCGAGGCCGCGCGCCTGGACGAGGAACGCCGCCAGGCCGTACGCGCCGCCGACGATGCCCCGCCCGGCAAGACCGAAGAACCACCGCCGCCGTGGATGCAATGATCGGTTGAACAGAAACCCGGCCAATGGCCGTAATGCTGCTCAACTTAGAAAAAACGGCGCTTCTTTCAGAAATGGAAAGGCGCCGTTTTTTTTGGTTGGTGTGTATATCCATTTTTGTGGTAACGGCGGCTTATGGTTCCGCTCTTACAGCGGGTCACTTTCGAAAAGCGCGAAAGTAACCAAAGCGCTTTTGCCCCACCACTCGGTGCCTCGCCTAGGCTCGGCATCCATGCCGAGGTGCCCACTGCGCAACACCTTCGTTCAGCCATCGTGGTTAACGGGGCGCCCGAGATCAACGTCCACCGCGAGGCGGCCTGATAGCCGACCTGGTTCTTGATGGGGACTGCGTTTCTCCTGTGGGAGCGAGCTTGCTCGCGAAGGCGATGTGTCAGTTTGCGGTGATGTTGTATGTGCCTGCCTCATCGCGAGCAAGCTCGCTCCCACAGGGGGGCTAGGTTCACATGAAGTTTGTATTTCGCTGAAGATCCAATGTGGGAGCGAGCTTGCTCGCGATAGCGGTGGCTCAGCCACATAGATGCCGGCATGTGCTCTGCTCTTGCTCTTGCTTTGGATCTTGATCTGAACGCCCCGTTAAACCACGCTGGCCGAACGCAGGCATTGTGGAGTGGGCATCCCGGCATGGATGCCGGGATAGCCGCGCTGGGCCATGGATGGCCCTTCGCGGCGGCCCACGGAGCAATGCCGGAGTGAGGGCATGCCGAGCCTAAGCGAGGCACCGAGTGGTGGGGCAAAGCGCTTTTGGTTACTTTTGGCGCTCTTCCAAAAGTGACCCGCCGTCAGGGCGGAACCCTAAGCGGCCGTTACCGAAGAAATGGATATACACACCAACCCCAAAATCCCGCTCGTAAAAAACTACGCCTCGAAACGGAACATCAAATCTCCGCTAACGGCTTAAGTGAACAGCATTAGGCCAATGGCCGTGCTTTTTGTAGCTGCAAAAAAATCAGCCTCACCGCCAATCCCCTGTGGGCATCAATTCTGGCAACACCCCGACGCCAGTTCCTTGAGAATCGGGCAATCCGGGCGGTGGTCGCCGTGGCAGTGTTCCACCAGGTCCTGGAGGGTGTCGCGAAGCTCGGCCAGTTCGCGGATTTTCTGGTTCAGTTCTTCGATGTGCTGGCGGGCGAGGGCCTTGACGTCGGCGCTGGCGCGTTCGCGGTCTTGCCAGAGGGTCAGCAGTTTGCCGACCTCTTCCAGGGAAAACCCCAAATCGCGAGAGCGCTTGATAAAGGCCAGGGTGTGCAGGTCATCGGCGCCGTAGATCCGATAGCCGCTATCGGTTCGATGGGCGGCCTTGAGCAGGCCGATGGATTCGTAATAGCGGATCATCTTCGCGCTCAGGCCGCTCTGGCGGGCCGCTTGGCCGATGTTCATCGCTTGTCCTCCAGCTGCTTGGGTGTCCAGAACTTCAACAGTAACGCATTGCTGACCACGCTGACGCTCGACAGCGCCATGGCCGCGCCGGCCAGCACCGGGTTGAGAAACCCGAACGCCGCCAGGGGGATGCCGATCAAGTTATAGACGAACGCCCAGAACAGGTTCTGGCGGATCTTGGCGTAGGTCTTGCGGCTGATGTCCAGCGCCGCCGGCACCAGTCGCGGATCGCCGCGCATGAGGGTGATGCCCGCGGCATGCATCGCCACGTCGGTGCCGCCGCCCATGGCAATGCCGATGTCGGCGGCGGCCAGGGCTGGAGCGTCGTTGATGCCGTCACCCACCATCGCCACCACCGAATGGCCCTTCAACTGTTGGACGATGGCGGATTTGTCCGCTGGCAAAACCTCGGCATGGACATTGGATATCCCCAGCGCCTGGGCTACGACCCGGGCGCTGCCTTGATTGTCGCCGGTGAGCAAGTGGCTGGCGATGTGCTGTTCATTCAAGGCCTGTACCGCGGCGAGGGCACCGGGCTTGAGCGTGTCACCGAAGGCGAACAGGCCGAGCACCCGAGGCGTCGCGCCTTGTTCGATCAGCCAGGACAATGTGCGGCCTTCGGTCTCCCAGGCCTGTGCCGACTCGGCCAGCGAGCCGGGGTCCAGGCCCAGTTCGTCCAGCAGGCGTCGATTGCCCAGGGCCAGGCTGCGCCCGTCGAGGCTGCCGGCGATACCGCGTCCAGCCAGGGACTGGCTGTCGCTGACATCCGCCACGTCCAGGCCGCGCTCGGCGCAGGTGTCCAACACGGCTTTGGCAAGAGGGTGCTCACTGCCGCGTTGCAGGGCGCCGGCCATTTTCAGCAGCGCATCTTCATCTCCCTCCAGAGCCGTCAAGTGGGCGATGCGCGGCGTGCCGGAGGTCAGCGTGCCGGTCTTGTCGAACACCACGGTGTCGACTTCATGGGCGCGCTCCAGGGCCTCGGCGTCCTTGATCAGAATCCCGTGGCGAGCGGCCACGCCGGTGCCGGCCATGATCGCCGTGGGCGTCGCCAGGCCCAGGGCGCAGGGGCAGGCGATCACCAGCACGGCGACGGCGTTGATCAGCGCGGTTTCCAGTGGCGCACCGTACAGCCACCAGCCGATCAACGTCGCCAGGGCCAGCACCAGCACCACCGGTACGAACACCTGGCTGACTTTATCCACCAGTTTCTGGATCGGGGCCTTGGCGGCCTGGGCGTCTTCTACCAGGCGAATAATGCGCGCCAGAACGGTTTCGGTACCCAGGGCCAGCGTGCGGACCAGCAGCCGGCCTTCGCCGTTGATGGCGCCGCCGGTAACTTTGTCGCCGGGCTGCTTGGGCACCGGCAGGCTTTCGCCGCTGATCAGCGCTTCGTCGGCGTGGCTCTGGCCTTCCAGTACTTCGCCGTCCACCGGGAAGCGTTCGCCGGGCTTGACCAGCACCCGGTCATTCAAGCGCAGGGCACTGATGGCAACATCCCGCTCCTGGCCATCGATCACCTGGATCGCCCGCTCCGGGCGCAAGGCCTCGAGGGCGCGGATGGCGCTGGCGGTTTGTCGCTTGGCGCGGCTTTCCAGGTATTTGCCGAGCAGTACCAGGGCAATCACGACGGCCGAGGCTTCGAAATACAGGTGCGGCATGCCGCCAGGGCGGGCGATCCCCCATTCGTAAAGGCTCAGGCCGTAGCCGGCGCTGGTGCCCAGGGCCACCAGCAGATCCATGTTCCCGGCACCGGCACGCACGGCCTTGAAGGCGGCGACGTAGAAACGCGCACCGAAGATGAATTGCACCGGCGTCGCCAGGGCGAACTGCACCCAGGCTGGGAGCATCCAGTGCACGCCGAACGGCTGTAGCAGCATCGGCAACACCAGCGGCGCGGATAGCGCAATCGCCAGCACCAATATCAGGCGTTCACGGTTCAGACGGTTGGCCTGCGTGTCGGCGGGCTGTTCGGCCTGCCAGACAGTGGCGTCATAGCCGGCGCGCTTGACCGCATCGATCAGGGTTTGCGGATCCACCTGGCCGAGCAGTTCGAGGTGGGCCCGCTCATTGGCAAGGTTGACGCTGACACTGTTCACACCGTCGACCTTGCCCAGGGCGCGTTCGACCCGGCCGACACAGGAGGCGCAGGTCATCCCGTCGATGTTCAGCTCCAGGGTTTGCACGGGGACGCTATAGCCGGCCTGTTCGACGGCTTGCATCAAGGCCGGCAGGCTGCCTTCAGGGGCCTGCACACGCGCCAGTTCAGTCGCCAGGTTCACACTGACAGCGCGGGTGCCGGTGACTTTGCTCAAGGCCCGCTCGACTCGCCCGGCGCAGCTGGCGCAGGTCATGCCGGCAATCGGTAGATCGAACGTGGTGGATTCGGACATCGGTCAGGCTCCCTGTAGTGAATGACTACAGGATCAACCTTGCCATGCTGGCAAGGTCAAGCGCCAATCCAAAAAGCGCTGCCGACTCCTAATATGAGATCTGGCTCTGTGGGAGCAAGGCTTGCCCGCGATGAAAGCACCGCAGCTTTCTGAATGACCGCGGCGCCTGGATCGCGAGCAAGCTTTGCTCCCACAAAGCTTGCCCACAGGGGCAAGAGGTGTGTTAGTAACCGAGCCCGGCCTGCTTGAGGTACATGCCTTGTTCATTCATGGCGATGCGGAACTTCAGGATGTCACCGGCCCTGAGCGTGATGTTCTGCGACCCTGGCGCGAGCATGCCCGGGTTGCACCCCGGTGCCTGGCCTGGCAGCAACTTCAGGCGTAAGGAGAACTGGCCCGGCGGCAGGTTGAACGAGGTGCTTTGCTCTTGGAACAGCCTGGCCGAGAGCTGATCCTGGATGTAGATGCCGATTTCGCAATTGGTCGCCACTTCCAGGCGCTCGCGAGAAATGATCAACACGCCGTAGTCTTCGCCAGCGGCCGATGCCTGGGGCGCCACCGCTGAAAAACCGAGCATGCAAAACAGGCTGAACGCTGACCAGCGCATGGCTGAACCTCCGGTGTTAAATCCTTGATGTGTGCAGCTTGGCTGAGCGCGATGTCGATTGCCAGCCCGGCAGTTTTTGTCAGAACTTGACCTTGCCATGATGGCAAGCTTGAGACTGCTGGCAACCTCAATCCCAAGGAGTCATCTCATGCAAACTTTCAATGTCCAGGGCATGTCCTGCGGTCACTGTGTCAAGGCCATCACCCAGGCTGTCCAGGCCAAGGACCCGGCGGCCGATGTGCAAATCGACCTGGGTGCCAAGACTGTCCAGGTCCAGAGTTCGTTGCCGGCCGATGCCGTGCTCGCGGCCATCAAGGAGGAGGGCTATGAGGCCAGCCCTGCTTGAAGTTTTTTAATCGTTAGCGACCTACCGGAATGTTCAAGAGCGTCCGGCACGGCTAGACTGTCGGGCTGTCGAACGACGCCTGAGCTGGACGCCCGATGAACCTGCGAACCATTCTGATTCTTGGCGCCTTGAGCGCTTTCGGTCCCTTGGCGATCGACTTCTACCTGCCTGCCTTTCCGGCGATGGCTACGGCTTTCGGTACCGACGAAAAACACATTCAATTGACCCTGGCGGCTTATTTCCTCGGCTTATCCATCGGGCAACTGGCCTATGGGCCGGTGGCGGATCGCTTCGGACGGCGCATTCCATTGCTGACCGGCGTCGGCCTGTTCACCCTGGCCTCCCTGGCCTGCGCCTACGCGCCGAGCCTGGAATGGCTGATCGGCGCCCGCTTCGTCCAGGCCCTGGGTGGATGCGCCGGGATGGTGATCTCGCGGGCGGTGGTCAGCGACAAATGCGACGCGGTGGGTTCGGCCAAGGTGTTTTCGCAATTGATGCTGGTGATGGGCCTGGCGCCGATTCTCGCGCCGATGCTCGGCGGGTTGCTGGTGAACCTGCATGGCTGGCAGTCAATCTTCATTGCCCTGACCGTGTTCAGCGCATTGGCGTCGACGGCGGTGGCCTTGTGGCTGCCGGAAAGCTTGCCGGACCATGTGCCTCGGCAACCGTTGTCGGGGGCGTTGCGCCAATATGGCCGGTTATTGACCGACACCGTCTACCTCGGCCATGCACTGACGGGGGGCATCGCTATCGCTGGGATGTTTGCCTACATCGCCGGTTCGCCTTTCGTCTTCATCAAGCTCTACGGGGTACCGGCCGAACACTTCGGTTGGCTGTTCGGCACCAACGCGGCGGGCTTCATCCTGGTTGCCCAGGTCAACGCCCGGCTGCTGTCCAAGCGCGGCCCGGCGTTCCTGCTGAGCCGCGCGGTATGGGTCTACCTGGGGGCCGGGCTGAGCCTGTTGGCCGTCAGTTCATTGCAACCTGCGCAGTTGTGGCCGCTGCTGGTCCCGCTGTTTATCTGCATCGCCAGCCTGGGTTGTATCCTTCCCAACGCCTCGGCCTGCGCCATGAATGGACAGGGCGCCCGGGCCGGCAGTGCTTCGGCGATGCTGGGATGCCTGCAGTTTTCCGTAGCCGCTGGGGCCGCCTCGTTGGTGGCGGCATTGCATGACGGCACCGCCGTGCCCATGGCACTGGTCATCAGCCTTTGCGGGCTGTTGGTGGTGAGCGCAACGATGCTGAGTCGTCGCCTGCAAAATGCCCGGGCGCTGGCCCAGGCCAGTCGCGAGGGCTGACTCAGCCGGCCGCGCGCTGTTGTTGTTCGGGGAAATGATGGGGCGCGAGGATCCGCGCTTGCAGGGTGCTGGCGAAGGCCTGGGCCTCGGCCTCGGTACGGAAGGTGACGACGTGCTGGTCAAGGCGCACTTGCCATTGGGATTTTGCCACTTCTTTTATCAGGATCTTCATTGCTGACCTCCTCACGAAAAGATTGCGTTGCAAAGGCCTCGAGTGTAGACCCGAATGCGATCGCAATTGTGACAAGGATCAATTCTCGGACTGACGGTGCAGTTCCAGGTTGATGCAACACCTGTGGGAGCGAGCTTGCTCGCGATAGCGGTAGACCCGCCGACATCAATGTTGCCTGACCTGGCCCCATCGCGAGCAAGCTCGCTCCTACAGGATTGTTTGCAGGGCGACTGCCCAGTGCCGTCAGAAACCTTCAAGCACAATCTTGCCCTTGGACTTGCCGCTTTCCAGCAAGGCATGCGCCCGGCGCAGGTTCTCGGCGTTGATGGTGCCGAAATGCTCGCCAACCGTGGTCTTCAGTGTGCCAGCGTCGATCAGGGCGGCCACGCGGTTGAGCAGTTTGTGTTGTTCAAGCATGTCGGCCGTCTCGAACAGGGAGCGGGTGTACATGAATTCCCAATGCAACGACAGGCTCTTGCGCTTGAGCTTGGTCACGTCCAGCGCCTTGGGATCGTCGATCAGCGCCAGTTTGCCCTGGGGCGCGAGGGCTTCGACCAACTGGTCCAGATGCTGGTCGGTCTGGGTCAGGCTGGCGACGTGAGTCACCTGGGGCTGGCCCGCTTCTTTCAACACTTCGCTCAATGGCTGGCTGTGGTCAATCACCAGGTCGGCCCCCAGGTTGCGCACCCAATCCTGGGTCTGCACACGGGACGCGGTGCCAATCACCTTCAGCCCGGTGAGTTGGCTGGCCAGTTGCGTCAGGATCGATCCCACGCCGCCCGCAGCGCCGACGATCAACAGGCTCTGGCCCAGGTCGCTTTGGCCTTCCTGGATTTGCAGGCGCTCGAACAATAACTCCCAGGCGGTAATGGCCGTCAGCGGCAGCGCCGCCGCTTCGGCGAAACCGAGGGTCTTGGGCATGTGGCCGACGATGCGCTCATCCACCACGTGCAGCTCGCTGTTGCCGCCGGCCCGGGCGATGGAACCGGCGTAGAACACCTGGTCCCCGGCCTTGAACAGCGTGACCTCGCTGCCCACCGCCTTGACCACACCGGCCACGTCCCAGCCCAGCACTTTGACTGCGCCGTCTTCGGGCTGGACGTTCTGGCGGACTTTGGTGTCCACCGGGTTGACCGAAATAGCCTTGACTTCCACCAGCAGGTCCCTGGGACCGGCTACCGGTTCCGGTAGGTCGATGTCCTGGAGCGATTGCGGGTCAGTGATGGGCAACGAGTGGTAGTAGGCGATGGCTTTCATGAAGGGGTTCCGTGAGATGAGTTCGATGAAAGCCATGTTTAGCTATTTATCGTCGAGATAAAACCGGCTAAAAGAACAGGCTCTTTCAATAATTTTTTGATAATGGAGTCGTCATGCTTCGCTTCGATGACTTGCAGTTGTTTGTCCGGGCGGCGGACCTGGGCAGTCTTTCGGCTGCGGCCAGGGTCATGGACCTGTCGGCGGCGGTGGCCAGTGCCGCGTTGAAACGGATCGAGCAGCACCTCGGCGCGCGGCTGTTGGCCCGTTCCACCCGTAGCCTGCGCCTGACGGCCGAAGGCGAGGGCTTTCTCGAATATGCCCGGGCCGCATTGAGCAGCCTTGACGAAGGCCGGCGGTTATTGACCAGCGGCCAGGACCAGGTCAGTGGGGTGTTGCAGTTGTCTGCACCGTCGGACCTGGGACGCAACCTGCTGCTGCCCTGGCTGGACGCGTTCCAGCGCGAGCACCCCGGGCTGACGGTGCGGCTGTTGCTGGGCGATCGCATGGCCGATCTGTTCAAGCAGCCGGTGGACATCGCCTTGCGTTATGGCGAGCCGGAAGATTCGAGCCTGGTCGCCCTGCCCATTGCCGCGGATAACCGCCGGGTGTTGTGCGCATCGCCGGACTATCTGGCTCGCCAGGGTGAACCCCATCAGTTAGAGCAACTGGCCCAGCACAACTGCCTGTTGTACATGCTTGGCAGCCGGGTCCATGACCGATGGGGTTTTCATGACGGCAAACGGGAAGTGAGCCTCACCGTCAGTGGCGACCGTTTCAGTGACGACGCCGATGTGGTGCGGCGCTGGGCGGTAGCGGGTGCCGGGATTGCCTATAAATCGTGGCTGGATGTGTCCACCGACGTGCTGGCCGGGCGCTTGAGAATCCTCTTGCCGCACCTGCAATGCGAACGCGCGCCCCTCAATCTGCTGTGTGCCCACCGGGCGCAATTGAGCAAGCCCATCAACCTTTTGCGGGACATGCTCCAGGCCCGCTGCGGTGAGTTGACGGCGCGTTTTCCGCTCTCGATGGGGGGCAGTCATTAGTCGCGGGCAAATAGAGAATTTTCCCTCAGGAACAATCGCCTCCATAGGTTTCCGGAGGACAGGAAAGCTCGAGCGCCCCGCTTATACTAGCGGCCGCCTGCGCCAGAGCAGTAGACGAATGATTCAACAGGGAGTGAATACATGGAACATGCACCTTGCATCAGCCAGATCGCCACGCTGCTGGCTGACCCCAAGCGCAGCGCAATGATGTGGGCCTTGATGGACGGCACGGCCCGCCAGGCCGAGGAGTTGGCGTTGCTCGCCGGGTTGTCGCCGTCCTCGGCCAACGCGCATCTGGGACGCCTGTCCGCCGGAGGCCTGTTGAAAGTCGAAGCCCGGGGTCGCAAGCGGTTTTTCCGCCTGGCAGCACCTGAAATCGGCGCGGCCGTCGAAGCGCTGGCCAGCGCGACGCTGGTCAGTACGCCGCGGCAGATTCCAGACGTCTTCAAGCGCCGGGTCATGCCGACCAAGGCGCCGTCGGCCCCTGCTTCGTTGATGCGCGCCAGGCTTTGCGACGATCACCTGGGAGGAACCCTGGCGGCCGACCTCTACCAGCGCCTGCTGGATGCCGGGTGGATCGAGCAGTTCGAGCAGCGGGTGATCGTCACCCACAAGGGCGCCAATCAACTGGCCGGACGTGGCCTGTTCATCCAGGCCCTGGCCCATCGCAACACCCACATCGCCTGTGCCTGCCCGGACTGGAGCGAGCGTCGTCCACACCTGGGGGGCGCGCTGGGGGCGGCCCTGCTGCAACTGTTCATGCAGTCGGGTTGGCTGAGCTTGCCCAACGATTCGCGAGCCTTGCAGGTGACGACGCTCGGCCAGCAGGAAATCCACCGGTTCGCCCGGCAGGACACGGTGGAGATGGCAATCTAGGGAACGCTCCTGATGCGTCGCTCAGGGCTGTCGGCAGGTCGTATTCAGCAATAGCCACCTGCGAGGTTCGCGCACACTCGGTCCGGGGAATTATCGGATTGGGGGAGGCAGCATGGACACTCACGGCTACAGCGCGGCGGAACGATTGGAACGGTTACCTATCAGCGGTTACCACCGGGTCATCTTCATCATCATCGCCCTGGCGTTTTTCTTTGACTCCATGGACCTGGCGATGATGACGTTCCTGTTGGGGTCGATCAAAGCCGAGTTCGGCCTGAGCACCGCCCAGGCCGGTTTGCTCGCCAGCTCCAGCTTCTTCGGCATGGTGGTGGGAGCGTCGCTGTCGGGCATGCTGGCCGATCGTTTCGGGCGCAAGCCGGTGTTCCAGTGGAGCATCGTGTTGTGGGGCATTGCCAGTTACTTGTGCTCCACGGCCCAGGACATCGAGACTTTGACGCTGTTTCGCATCCTGCTGGGCATCGGCATGGGTATGGAATTTCCGATTGCCCAGTCGATGCTTTCGGAGCTGATCCCGGCCAAGCGTCGGGGCCGCTACATCGCCTTGATGGATGGCTTTTGGCCGCTGGGTTTCGTGGCGGCGGGGGTGCTGTCGTATTTCCTGCTGCCGGTGGTCGGCTGGCGCGACATCTTTCTGGTGCTGGCGGTGCCGGCGGTGTTTGTCCTGGCGATTCGTTTCTTCATTCCCGAGTCGCCACGCTGGCTGGAGCAAGCCGGTCGGGGTGACGAGGCGGACGCGGTGCTCAAGCGAATCGAAGACAAGGTCCGGGCCTCGCTGGGGCATCAGAACCTGCCGGAGCCGATCCGTTTGCCAAGGGTTGAGAGTACGCCGGGCAATTTCTTTTCGGCCCTGGCGCAGATCTGGTCACCGCAGTATCGCCAGCGCACGATGATGATCTGGAGCGTCTGGTTCTTTGCCCTGCTCGGTTTCTACGGCCTGACCTCCTGGCTCAGTGCGTTGTTGCAGCAGTCGGGGTTTGCGGTGACCCAGTCGGTGTACTACACCGTGCTGATTTCCCTGGGCGGGATTCCCGGCTTCTTGATGGCGGCCTGGCTGGTGGAGCGCTGGGGGCGCAAACCGGTGTGCATCATCACGCTGTTGGGCGGTGGGGCGATGGCGTTTCTGTATGGGCAGAGCGCGGTGTTTGGCGGCAACGTCGGCCTGTTGATCGGCACCGGGTTGCTGATGCAGTTTTTCCTGTTCGGCATGTGGGCGGTGCTCTACACCTACACGCCGGAGCTGTACCCCACCTCGGCCCGGGCCACCGGCTCAGGCTTTGCTTCGGCGGTGGGACGCGTCGGTTCGCTGCTCGGCCCGCTGGTGACCGGGCTGGTATTCCCCATCACCGGCCAGGGTGGCGTGTTCGCCCTGGGCGCGTTGTGCTTCGCCGTGGCGGCGGGGGTGGTCTGGTTGTTCGGGATGGAGACGCGGGGCAAGACGTTGGAGGAGTTGAGCGAAGCGACCGTCGCCGACTAAACACTATGCCTTGTGGGAGCGAGCTTGCTCGCGAAGGCGGTGTGTCAGTCGACATTAATGTTGGCTGATCCAAAGCTATCGCGAGCAAGCTCGCTCCCACAGGGGGTTCGGTGACGCTTAAGGCTTGACCAACCGCGCATCCAGGCTGTTCTGGGCCAGGCGCTTGGCCTGGTCCTGGGTCATGCCCAGGTGGGTATACAGCGCGTGGAAGTTCTCGGTGACGTAGCCGCCGAAGTACGCCGGGTCATCGGAGTTCACCGTCACTTTCACGCCGCGCTCGAGCATGTCGAGGATGTTGTGCTGCGACATGTCGTCGAATACGCACAGCTTGGTGTTGGACAATGGGCACACCGTCAACGGAATCTGCTCGTCGATGATCCGCTGCATCAGTCGCTCATCTTCAATTGCTCGTACGCCATGGTCGATACGCTGGATCTTCAGCAGGTCCAGGGCTTCCCAGATGTACTCGGGCGGGCCTTCTTCACCGGCGTGGGCGACGGTCAGGAAGCCTTCGTTGCGTGCGCGGTCGAATACGCGCTGGAACTTGCTCGGTGGATGGCCCATTTCCGAACTGTCCAGGCCCACGGCCACGAATGCCTCGCGGAACGGCAGCGCCTGGTCGAGGGTCTTCTCGGCTTGTTCTTCGCTCAGGTGGCGCAGGAAACTCAGGATCAGGCCGCTGGTGATGCCCAGTTGCTGCTCGCCGTCCTTGAGGGCGGCGGCGATGCCGTTGAGCACCACTTCAAACGGGATACCACGGTCGGTGTGGGTCTGCGGGTCGAAGAACGGTTCGGTGTGGATCACGTTCTGCGCCTTGCAACGCAACAGGTAGGCCCAGGTCAGGTCATAGAAATCCTGGGAGGTGCGCAGCACATCGGCGCCCTGGTAATACAGGTCGAGGAATTCCTGCAGGTTGTTGAAGGCATAGGCCTTGCGCAGGGTGTCGACGTCGCTCCACGGCAGGGCGATCTTGTTGCGTTCGGCCAGGGCGAACAGCAACTCGGGCTCCAGCGAGCCTTCCAGGTGCAGGTGCAGTTCAGCCTTGGGCAGGGCGTTCAGCCAGTCGTACATGGTCTTTTCTCATCAGCGAATCGATGGCGGGCATTCTACAGACGCTGGCCGCCCTGTCGGGTAAAACCTGACCGGCTGATCCACTACACGGCGAGCGACTCACGCCGGTAAGCATAGGTGTCGGCGAAGCGCGACAGCAGGAATTCGGCGCAGGTAGTCGTTGGGTACTTTGGCGGGTGGGCGTCATCCTGGCAACCGGGCAGGCATTGGATCAGCGTGTCGGGGTGCGGCTCGGCAAAGAACGGCATCGAGTACCTGTCCACCCCCAGCGGGCTGATCACCCGATGCGGCGTGGACAGGTAACGGTCGTTGCTCCAGCGCGCCATCATGTCACCGAGGTTGACCACGAAGGTGCCGTCGATGGGCGGCGCGTCGATCCACTGGCCGTCGACGTTGCGCACTTGCAGGCCGCCGGCGGCGTCCTGGTAGAGCAGGGTGATGCAACCATAATCGGTATGGGCGCCAGCACCTTGCTGCTCGGCGCTACTGGCGGTGTCGCGGGGCGGGTAGTGGATCAGGCGCAGTACGCTGACCGGCTCGTTGAAGCACGTGTCGAAAAAGTCCCGTTCGATACCCAGCGCCAGGGTCATGGCCCGCAGCAGGGTTTGGGCAAGTGCCTGCATGTCGTGGTAATGCTGCTCCATCAAGGTTTCCCAACCGCCCAGATGCGGATGCCGGTTGGGGCCGCGCAAGGGTTTTTCCGCCAGCACGTCGGGATGATCGGCCGGCAAGTGCAGGCCCATGTCGAAGGTTTCCTTCAGGTCGCTGGGCTTGGTCGGGTCCAGTTGTTCGGTGGCGACGGCGCCATAGCCACGGTGGTGGCGGGTCTGGGTGATGTCGATCTTGAGCTTTTCTTCGACGGGCAGGCCAAAGAAGCGTTGCGCACTGCCCAGTACCTCGGCGATGCGCGCCGGAGTGATGGGATGGCCCTTGATGTAGAAAAAGCCCCATTGGCGGCAGGCGCGGTCGATCTGCTCGGCGACGGTTTGCCAGGCGTCGGGCTCATCGCCGTAGAGTGGGCTGATGTCGATGATGGGAAGGCTGTTCATCCTGCTTTCCTGACTTGAAATAGGCACCCCATGTGGGAGCGAGCTTGCTCGCGATAGCGGTGGGTCAGTCAATACAAATATTGAATGTCAGTCCGCTATCGCGAGCAAGCTCGCTCCCACAATGGGTTTTGTGTTGGTTTTTGGGCTGGGGGTTATTTCGGAATCTCAGCCTTCATGCCTTCCACGTAATAATTCATCGACGCCAGTTCCGCGTTGGTGGCGCTCACGCCCGCCGGGATTTTCTCGACGCCGGCCTGGTCCTTGATCGGGCCGGTGAACGGGTGGAAGGCGCCGCTCTCGATGTCGGCGATGATCTGCTCGGCTTCGCTTTTGACCGCTGCCGGCACCAGGTCGCTGATTGGCAGTTTCACCGTGCCTTCCTTCAGGCCGCCCCAGTAGTCCTGGGATTTCCAGCTGTGGTCGAGCACGCTCTGGGTCGCCTGGATGTAATGCGGGCCCCAGTCATTGACGATGGACGTCAGCACCGCCTTGGGCCCGAAGTGGGCCATGTCCGAAGCGTAGCCCACCGCATAGACGCCGCGTCGCTCGGCAGCCTGGATCGGCGCCGGGCTGTCGGTGTGCTGGAACACCACGTCCACACCCTGGTCGATCAGCGCGTTGGCGGCGTCGGCTTCCTTGCCCGGGTCGAACCAGGAGTTGACCCACACCACTTTGATCTCGCTGCCGGGGTTGTACTTGTTCAGGGCCAGTTGGATGGCGTTGATGTCGCGGATGACTTCCGGGATCGGGAAGGACGCGACATAACCGATCTTCTTGGTCTTGGTCATCTTGGCCGCGAGGAAGCCACCGACGTAGCGGCCCTCGTAGGTGCGAGCCAGGTATGTGCCCAGGTTCTTGTCCTGCTTGTAGCCGGTGGCGTGTTCGAAGGTCACCTTGGGAAACTGCTTGGCGACTTTCAGTGTCGGGTTCATGTAGCCGAAGGAGGTGGTGAAGATCAGGTCGTATTTATCCTTGGCCATGTTGCGGATCACCCGCTCGGCGTCGGCACCCTCCGGCACGTTTTCCACGTAGTTGGTGGTGATCTGCTCGCCGAATTTCGCCGCCAGCTCCTTGCGCCCTTGTTCATGCTGATAGGTCCAGCCATGGTCGCCGATCGGGCCGATGTAGACGAAGCCGACCTTCAGCGGGTCGGCGGCACTGGCATTCAGGCCGGCGCCCAGGCCGAGGGCGGCGACGACGGCGCAAAGCAACTTTTTCAAGGGGCGTTGGTGCATGAACTCGAACTCCATTTTGTTGTGAGGTTGGCTGTGCAGCACCAATGCAAAATGCTGACCAACAAGACAACAAATAGTCGATACCTTGTTGCCGTCATCGCGGGCAAGCCTTGCTTCACAAGTGCGCCGCGATACTTGTGGGAGCAAGGCTTGCCCGCGATGAGGCCCTTGAGAACAATAAAGGTGCACCCTGCCTGCAAGCGCCACCCCCTGGTGCATCACACCGAACGAAACGTTCACCGCCTCCTATAGTCAGTAACTCATGACCCCGCCCACGCTGACAGGCCCGCGATGCTCACTTTGCTCAAGCAAGAAAAACTACTGTTGCTGGCGCTGATCGCCGCGTGTATCGCCTATCCGCTGGAGCACTGGCTGCTGGGCAGCGGGCAAGTGGTGGCGTTGGCCGGCGGCCTGGTCCTGATCGGTTTCATCGTCGCGGCGTCCATGCGCGTGGCCCATCACGCCGAACTGCTGGCGGAAAAGGTCGGTGATCCCTACGGCACCATGATCCTGACGCTGTCGGCGGTACTGGTGGAGGTGGTGATCCTGGCGATCATGATGAGCAACGAGGCTTCGTCGACGTTGGTGCGGGACACGATCTACTCGGCGGTGATGCTCGACATCAACGGCATCCTCGGGCTCGCGGCGCTGATGGGCGGGATCAAGCATGGCGAGCAGGCCTACAACGACGATTCGGCGCGCACCTACAGCGTGATGATTCTCACCGCCATGGGGGTATCGATGGTGGTGCCGGAGTTCATTCCCCGCGAGAGCTGGAAAATGTATTCGGCCTTTACCATCGGCGCGATGATCGTGCTGTACACCTTGTTCCTGCGCATGCAGGTCGGGCCTCACAGTTACTTTTTCAGCTACAGCTATCCGGAAAAACGCCGCAAGAAAGAACCGGTGGAAAACGAACCGCAACCCATCAGCCTGACGCTTTCCATCGGCGCGCTGGTGTTTGGCGTGGTGGTGATCGGCGCCCTGGCCGAAGTCATGTCCAAGGCCCTCGACCTGGGGTTGGAAGGCTCGGGTGCACCGCCGGTGGTCACGGCGATCCTGGTGGCCGCTATCTCCGCCGCACCGGAAATCCTCACCGCCCTGCGCGCGGCTCTCGCCAATCGCATGCAGTCGGTGGTGAATATCGCGCTGGGCGCTTCGCTGTCCACCGTGATCCTGACCGTGCCGGTGATGGAGGCCATGGCCCTCTACACCGGCCAGCCGTTTCAGATGGCAATGACCCCGGTGCAGACGGTGATGATCTTCATCACCCTGATTGTCAGCGCGATCAACCTCAACGATGGCGAGACCAATGCCATCGAAGGCATGACCCATTTTGTGTTGTTTGCGACGTTCATCATGTTGTCCCTGCTGGGCCTCTAGAAGAGCATCGCGGGCAAGCCTTGCTCCCACAGATCAATGAAAGTCTGTGGGACTCATGGACATCTGTGGGAGCAAGGCTTGCCCGCGATGGCGTCCGGTCAGGTGCCGGCGATCAGTTCCCGCGCCGCCTGGCTGTGATCGGCAATCAAGCCCTTCAAGTCCAATCCCTCGACCTGCCCGTCGATGACCCGCCATTGCCCACCGATCATCACCCGATCCGCCCGATCCGCACCGCATAGCAGCAGTGCGGAAATCGGATCGTGGCTGCCGGAGAAGCGCAGTTCGTCAAGCTTGAACAGCGCCAGGTCGGCCTGCTTGCCCACCGCCAATTCACCGATATCGCTGCGCCCGAGCAGTTGCGCCGAGCCCCGGGTCGCCCAGCCCAGCACGCGTTCCGGCGTGATCGCTTGCGCACCGTAGCGCAGGCGCTGGATGTACAGCGCCTGGCGGGTTTCAAGGATCATGTTCGAGGCATCGTTGGACGCCGAACCGTCTACCCCCAGGCCCACGGGAGCGCCGGCGGCGGTCAGGTCCAGGGTCGGGCAAATGCCCGAGGCCAGGCGCATGTTCGAACTCGGGCAGTGACAGATGCCGGTGCCGACGGCGCCGAGACGGGCGATTTCATCCGGGTTGAAATGAATGCCGTGGGCCAGCCAGGTACGCGGGCCAAGCCAGCCGACGCTGTCCAGGTAGTCCACGGTGCGCAGGCCGAAGCGTTGCAGGCAAAACGCTTCTTCATCGAGGGTTTCGGCCAGGTGCGTATGCAGGCGTACGTCGAGTTTCTCCGCCAGCTCGGCGCTGGCGCTCATGATCTGCGGCGTGACCGAAAACGGTGAGCAGGGGGCCAGGGCAATCTGGATCTGCGCGCCGTCGCCGCGCTCGTGGTACTGACCGATCAAGCGCTGGCTGTCGTCGAGAATCACCTGGCCCTGCTGCACGGTCTGCTGCGGCGGCAAGCCACCGTCGGCTTCGCCCAGGCTCATGGAACCGCGGGTCAGCATCGCGCGCATGCCCAGTTCACGAACACTTTGCACTTGCACGTCGATGGCATTTTCCAGGCCTTCGGGAAACAGGTAATGGTGGTCGGCCGCCGTGGTGCAGCCCGACAGCAGCAACTCGGCCAAGGCCACTTTGCTGGCCAGGGCGAGTTTTTCCGGGGTCAGCCGCGCCCACACCGGGTAGAGGGTCTTCAGCCAGGGGAACAGCGGCTGGTTCACCACCGGCGCCCAGGCGCGGGTCAGGGTCTGGTAGAAGTGATGGTGGGTGTTGATCAACCCCGGCAGGATCACATGCTCGCGCGCGTCGAAGATGTCGTCACAGGGCTGGGCGGGTTGCTGGCCGGCGCTGAGCAGTTCGACGATCACACCGTCCTGCAGGACGAGGCCGCCACGGGCATCGAGGTCGTTGGCCGTGAAAATGGCGAGGGGATTTTTTAACCAGGTACGGGTCGCAGGCATGGTGGCCGGCTCCTCTGAAAGTGGGTTCAGGTTAGCCAGCTCAGTGATGCCCTGTCTGCTGATCCAGGGTCGCCGTGGGGGGGCGAGGGTCGGAGTTTACTCAGGTTGCCGAAAACATTTCCAGTGCCCACTGAGATCAAAAATGTGGGAGCGAGCTTGCTCGCGATAGCGGTAGGTCAGTCGACATCGATGTTGGATGTGAGGCCGCTATCGCGAGCAAGCTCGCTCCCACAGGGGATTAGCGGAGTTACCAAGGGATTGTTTCGCCCCTGTAGTTGACGAAGTGATGCCCGCCTTTGCCGACGAACGCATTCACTTGGTCGATCAACCCGCGAGTGCTCGTCTCGACATCGATGTCCGCGCCTTCGCCGCCCATGTCAGTCTTCACCCAACCCGGGTGCAGCGACAGCACGGTCAATGCCTGCTCGCCCAGTTGGCTGACAAAGCTATTGGTCATGGAGTTGAGCGCTGCCTTGCTGGCCTTGTACAGCGCCAGTTCCGGCGCATCGGGCATGGTCACGCTGCCCAGCACCGAACTCATGAAGGCGAGTACGCCGCTGCCGTCGCGGATCTGGCCGACAAAGCGTTGGGCCAGGTTGATCGGCGCCACGGCGTTGGTGAAGAACAACTGGCCGACTTCGGCCAGCGTCGCGCCGCCCGGGTTCTGGTTGTCCGGGCCCTTGACGCCGGCATTGACGAACAGCAGGTCGAAGGTCTCGCCCTTGAGCTGTTGGCTCAGGGCGATGACCGCTTGCTGGTCGTCCATGTCGAGTTTTTCGATCCGCACCGGGCCCAGCGTCTTCAAAGCCTCTGCGTTCTGCGGGTTGCGCACGGTGGCGGTCACATTCCAGCCATCGCTGAGCAACGTCTTCACCAGACCAAGGCCCAGGCCCCGGGAGGCGCCGATGATCAATGCGTTTCTTGCCGAATTCATGAGAGGCATCCTTGAAAGAAAGAGGTCATGGATTTAATGGACAGCGTTGCCCGAGCCGTTGTTTCAGCTCGTGACGCAACGCATCGAGTTCGGTGATGCGGGTTTCGATCAGGTTCAGTTTGTCTTGCAGCAATTGCGTCACCGCGCAGTCCGGATCGGGGGCGTTCCACAGGGCGCCAACGCTGGCGCTGATCTCGCCCAGGGTAAAGCCCAGGCGCTGGGCGGTCTTGATATAGAGCACCAGTTGCACTATGTCGGCGGGATAGTCGCGATAGCCATTGGCGCTACGCGACGCTGCGATCAGGCCCCGCTGCTCGTAGAAGCGCAGCGTGTCTCGACTGACGGCGCAGGCCTGGGCTAATTCACCGATGCGCATTGTGGAACTCCAGAGGACTTGACCTTGGAGCATACCCCAGGCTTTAGCCTTTTCGCTCCCCAATTATCTGGAGCAAAGTGTATGTGGACTTCGATGCAATACCGGCGGGTGGTGCTTGGCAGCGCCTGGTACGACCTGATCGTGTCGGCCGCGCTGGTCACGCCGTGGAGTTTTGCGGCGTTGCATGGTGTGTTGATGAGCTTGACTCAGCTATTCGACCTGCCTGGAGAACTGCCGCCATTTGCGCCGGCGCATGTGTTGATGGTGAATCTGCTCGGCTCGATTGTCTGCGTGTGGGCGGTGCTGCGGATTCGGGATCCGCAGCCGCTGTACGGGCGTTATGACGCGACGGGGCGGTTTCTGTTTGCAGCCTGGATGCTGTATGCACTGCTTCATGGGGCCAGTGCGGTGTTGTGGGTTTTCCTGGTTTTCGAGGTGGTGTGGGGTTTGGTTCAGGTGTTGCCTGTTCGGGACTCATCGCGAGCAAGCTCGCTCCCACAGGGGGCCTGAGTCGGAACTGCCGGCCGTGTGTGTGCGAGCTTGCTCGCGATAGGCACGCCACGGTCTATCTCAATGCCCCGCCTGCCAAGGCTGCCCCAGGGACACCGGCGCATACAGCCGGGTGCGCACGGCGTCCCGGGATAACAGCACCAGCACCACAATGGTCGCGGCATACGGCAGCATCGCCAGCAGACTCGATGGAATCGCCAGGCCCAGCCCCTGGGCCACCAGGTGCAGGATGCTGGCGAGGCCGAACAGGTAGGCGCCCAGCAGCAGGCGCCACACCCGCCAACTGGCGAACACCACCAGCGCCAGGGCGATCCAGCCGCGCCCGGCGCTCATGTTCTCGGCCCACATCGGCGTGTAGGCCAGCGACAGATAGGCGCCGGCCAACCCGGCCATGGCGCCGCCAAACAAGACCGCCAGGGTTCGCACCCGCAGCACCGGCAGGCCCATGGCACTGGCGGCATCGGGGTTTTCCCCGACGGCCTGGATGATCAACCCGACGCGACTTTTCACAATCATCCACGCCACCAGGGCAAACAGCGCGAAGGACAGGTAAACCAGCAGATCCTGGGCAAACAGCATCCGCCCGATCAGTGGAATGTCATTCAAGTAAGGAATCGCCAGCGGCTCGAACCCGGCCAGCGGTTTGCCGACCCAGGTCGCGCCGACAAAGCTCGACAGGCCCACGCCGAAAATCGTCAGCGCCAGCCCGGTGGCGACCTGATTGGCGTTGAATACCAGCGCCACCAGCGCGAACAACGCCGACAACAGCATGCCGGCAGCCATCGCCAGCAGCACGCCGAGCCAGAGGTTGCCGCTGTTGAACGCGACGATAAAACCGATCACTGCACCGAACAGCATCATGCCTTCCTGGCCCAGGTTGAGAACGCCGCTTTTTTCGCAGACCAATTCACCCAGGGCCACCAGCAGCAACGGCGTGCCGCAGCGGACCATGGCGTAGAAAATATTGCTCAACAGGTCGATATCCATCACAGCGCTCCTGCCTGTACGGCGGTGGTTCGGGTGCGCCGGGCCCAGCGCAGGTTGAGGCGTGGCCGGTACAGAATCAGCACGTCGCAGGCCAACAGGAAAAACAGCATCATCCCCTGGAACAGTTGGGTGATTGCCTGGGGCAGGTTCAGCGACATCTGCGCGCTCTCGCCGCCGATGTACAGCAACGCCATCAACAGGCTGGAAAACAGAATGCCGATGGGATTGAGGCGACCCAGGAACGCCACGGTAATTGCTGCATAGCCGTAGCCCGGCGACACCTGCGGCACCAGCTGACCGATCGGCCCGGTCACTTCGCAGACGCCGGCCAGCCCGGCCAGTGCCCCGCTGATCAACAGCGCCAGCCACACCAACGGCTTCTGGCGAAAACCGGCGAACCCGGCGGCGCGGGCATCGAGGCCCAGCACCTTGATCTGAAAGCCGACGAAGCTTTTCTGCAGCAACACCCACACCGCCACCAGCGCCAGCAGGGCGAAATACAGCCCGGCATGGACCCGCCCATCTTCCAGCAGCAACGGCAGGCGACTGGCCTCGCCGAACATCGCCGACTCCGGGAAGTTGAAACCCGCCGGGTCTTTCAACGGCCCGTGAACGCAAAACAGCAGCAGGTTCAGGGCGATGTAATTGAGCATGATGCTGGTCAGGATCTCGTTGGCGTTGAAGCGCGTGCGCAGCCACGCCGTGAGCCCGGCCCAGGCGGCACCGGCCAGGGTGCCGGTCAGCAGGATCAGCACCAGTGCCCAGCGGCTTTGCATGTCGATGATGTTCACTGCCAAGGCACTGCCGGCCAGGGCGCCCAGCAGCAGTTGGCCTTCAGCGCCGATGTTCCAGATTCGCGCCTGATAGGCCACTGCCAGGCCGAGGGCACACAGCAGGATCGGCAAGGTCTTGACCAGCCATTCGGACACGCCGTACAGGTCGCTGATCGGGGCGATCAACAAGGTGTACAGCGTTTGCAGCGGGTCATGCCCGAGGGCGATGAACAGCAGTGAGCCGCAGGCCAGGGTCAGCACGGCGGCCAAGAGCGGCGAGCACCAGAGCATCAGGCGCGATTGCTGGCCGCGAGGTTCGAGAGAAAGCAGCATGTAGAACTCCGTTAAACCGGCGCGCGGGCAGGGGATTGAGGGGCGTCGAACTGGCCGGCCATCCAGCCGCCGACGTCACTGAGCCGGATCTCGACGGTGGGCCTCAAGGCCGACAGACGCCCGCCGCACAAGGCGCCGAGGCGGTCGCTGATCTGGAACAGTTCGTCCAGGTCTTCGGAGATCACCAGAATCGCCGCGCCTGCATCGCGCAGGGCAATCAGGGCGCGATGGATGGTCGCCGCCGCGCCGACGTCCACTCCCCAGGTCGGGTGAGCGGCCACCAGCAGCTTCGGCTGTTGCAGGATTTCCCGACCGAGAATGAATTTCTGCAGGTTGCCTCCCGAGAGGCTGCGCGCCGGGGTTTTGGTGTCTGGTGTCTTCACGCCAAAGCGACGGATGATCTCCTCGGCCAGGTGTTCGACCTTGCTGCGGCGAATCAGTCCGTGGCTGACCAGGCCCTGTTGGAAAGCGCTGAGCAAGGCGTTATCCGCCAGGCTCAACTGCGGCACGGCGCCATGGCCCAGGCGCTCGGCGGGGACAAAGGCCAGCCCGAGCCGGCGACGGGCGTCGGGGCGTAGATGAGCCACGGGTTGCCCGTCGAATCGGATCGTTTCGCCTTGCTGGCGGGCAAGCGGCGTTTCTCCGCTGAGCAACGCCAGCCATTCATCCTGACCGTTGCCCGCCACCCCGGCGATGCCGACGATTTCGCCGCTGCAGACCTCAAGGTCAATGTCCCGCAACGAGCAGCCGAACGGGTCCGGGTTGTGCCAGGACAGCTTGTTGATCTGCAGGAAGGCTTTGTCTGCGCTGACCTTGGGATAATCCGTGATCAGCCCGGCCGCTTCGCCGACCATCAGTTGCGCCAACTCCCGGTCCGAGCAGTGCGCCGGCGTGCAATGCCCCGACACCCGCCCGCCGCGCAGCACCGTGGCGCTGTGGCACAACGCTCGCACTTCCCCAAGCTTGTGGCTGATAAACAGGATGCTGCAGCCCTCGCTCGCCAGGCGGCGCAGGGTCACGAACAATTCTTCGGCTTCCACGGGCGTGAGCACCGAAGTCGGTTCGTCGAGAATCAGCAGGCGAATGTCCTGCATCAGGCAGCGAATGATCTCCACCCGCTGCCGCTCGCCAATCGACAAGCTGTGGACCAGCCGCTGCGGCTCCAGCGCCATGCCGTAGCGCCTGGAAACCTCGCGGATCCGGGGTTCCAGCTGCGCCGGCGTACCGGCTGCCGGGCCCATAGCCAGGGCAATGTTTTGCGCAACGGTGAGGGTTTCGAACAGCGAGAAATGCTGGAACACCATGCCGATTCCCAGGCTGCGGGCCTGGGCCGGGTTGCGCAGGTTGACGCGCTGGCCTTGCCAGATCACCTCGCCCGAATCGGCGGGGGTGACGCCGTAGATAATCTTCATCAGGGTACTTTTACCCGCACCGTTTTCCCCGAGCAGGGCGTGGATCTCCCCGGGTTGGATGCTCAGGTCGATGGCGTCGTTGGCCAGGCAACCGGGGTAGCGTTTGCTGATGTTGCGCAATTGCAGGCGCGCGATGGAATCGGGGTTGGACATGACAGGCTCGGGCCGATGGACAGGAATGCCTGTGGATAAAGCAATTTCCTGGCCATCAGGTCAGGAAATTGCCTCGACCCGCGTCGCCAAGGCTCTCTGCATGTCGCCTGGGCATCTGCCGCAGGAAAATTCTGCACCGGCTTGGAGCGCACGAGTTTTGCGCAGGCATCGGTTTGCCCTGAAATGGGTGGTTAAAAATTGAGCAAGCGGCTGCGAGCCATGCCCTTCTTGGGGTGGCAGGAGCCATGAACGGGTTATCCACAGGTTGCTCCACAGTTATTGTGTGCAAGCCGGAAACTCGGGCATAAGCACTGCGGGGCTTTCTTCTAAAGGTGATAAACCGCCGCAAGCGTTTGTTTTATGGATGGATTTGTCGGTTCGGCGAGACTTTGGCTGAAAAATGAGCAACTCTCTGAAACCCGCATGACAGAAGGGTTACAGAGGGATGTGCTCAGGTTATCCACAGTCGGGTACACAGTGGATGTGGGCAAGTTGAACGATTGCGGGGCGCCCTGAAAGGTCGCAGGTTGTCTCAACGTGCCAGCAGGATCCGGCCACGGCTCAGGTCGGCGAGGTGCGTTTGCAATGTTTCGATCTGCGCTTCGCCCACGGCCAGTTGAAGGTCGACGCCATTGGACGTAAAGCGTTCTTCATTGACCAACCCGCCGCATTCGGCGACGCGCAGTTTCACCAGGGCCAGTTCGGCGAATCCACAGGAACAGCGCAACGCCACGCGACTGATCAATTCGATTTTCTCGGCGTTTTGCAGGCATTTGTTCGCACCGCCGCCATAAGCCCGGGCCAGCCCGCCCGTGCCCAGTTGAATCCCGCCGTACCAACGGATCACCAGCACCGCGACCTGGTCGCAGGCTTGTGCTTCGATCGCGGCCAGGATCGGCCGCCCGGCGGTGCCTCCCGGCTCGCCATCGTCGTTGCTGCGGTATTGGTCGCCGAGTTTCCAGGCCCAGCAATTGTGCGAGGCATTCAGGTCGCTGTGCTGGTCGATAAAGGCCTGGGCGTCGGCGGGGCTGGTGATGGGCGCGGCGAACGTGATGAAGCGGCTTTTGCGAATTTCTTCGCGGTATTCGCAAAAGCCGGCAAGGGTAAAGGGCATGGCGATCTTAGAGGGCAGGTGTCAGGCCGCAGCCCTTGAGAATGATGCGGATCAGGTTGTCGCCAGCCTCGACCATGTCCTGCTTGGTCAACTTGCTGCGCCCGGTCACGCGACAGATCTGGGTGGCGAAGTCGGCGTAATGCTGGGTACTGCCCCACAACAGGAAAATCAGGTGAACCGGGTCGATCGGGTCCATCTTGCCGGCATCGATCCAGGCCTGGAATACGGCCGCCCGACCATTGAACCAGGCGCGATAATCCTGGTTGAAATACTCGCTCAGGCATTCGCCACCACTGATCACTTCCATGGCAAACAACCGCGACGCCTGGGGTTGGCGACGAGAGAACTCCATCTTGGCGCGGATATAGCGGGTCAAGGCTTCGGCCGGATCATCCTCGGCCGTGAGGGTATTGAAGGTGCTGTCCCACAATTCGATGATGTTGCTCAGCACCGCCACGTACAAGCCGAGCTTGTTGGTGAAGTAGTAATGCAGGTTCGCCTTGGGCAGCCCGGCCTTGAGGGCGATGGCATTCATGCTGGTGCCTTTGAACCCGTGACGGGCGAATTCATCTTCGGCAGCCTTGAGGATCGTCTCTTCATTCTTTTGACGAATGCGACTGGTGGGTTTGCCACCGTGGGCAGGGACTTCAAAGGTCATGGGCGTTTCCGGGCTGGGTCTGTGGGCAAGCAAATGCGTTGATAGCGCACCGGCATCAATCCGACAAGTGCCATCACACTAAAAGCCCGACTAAACACCTGTGGGAGCGAGCAAGCTCGCTCCCACAGGGGATCAGCGGGTGGCGGCGAGGCTTTCGAGAAAACTCTCCAGCACCAGGTGAGGCCGACGCCCCTTGCGCGTGACCGACGCCAGGCTCAGGTCATAGAACCGTGCGGAGGGCTTCAAGGCGCGCAGCCGACCTTGCTGGACCCAGAGGCTGGCGTAGTGATCGGGCAGGTAACCGATGTAGCGTCCGGTGAGGATCAGGAACGCCATGCCTTCGCGGTCCGATGCGCTCGCGGTGCAATTGAGCGCCTGGTAATGGGCCTGTATTTCGGCTGGCAGGCGGAAGGTCGGCGCGATGGCGTCCTGGCTGTTGAGGCGAGCGTCCTCGAGTTGCTGGTCATCGACATAAAACAGCGGATGCCCGACCGCGCAGTACAGCAGCGATCGTTCGCTATACAGCGGTTGATATTCCAGCCCGGACAGGGCACTGGCCTGGGGAACTACGCCAACATGCAAGCGCCCGTCGAGCACGCCTTGCTCGACTTCGTTGGGGGCGATCATGCGAATCTGGATCTGCACGTCGGGCCCGCGTTCTTTCAATTGCGCCAAGGCATGGGTGATGCGCATGTGGGGCAGGGTGACCAGGTTGTCGGTCAGGCCGATGGTCAATTCACCGCGCAAATGCTGGTGCAGGCCGTTGACCTCGGTGCGAAAGCTTTCCAGTGCGCTCAATAACTGCAACGCCGATTGGTACACCTCGCGACCTTCCTCGGTCAGGGAAAAGCCCGCGCGCCCACGCTGGCACAGACGCAGGCCGAGACGTTGCTCGAGATCGCTCATCTGCTGGCTGATGGCCGAGCGGCCGATGCCAAGCACGGTTTCAGCGGCGGAAAATCCACCACATTCCACTACGCTGCGGAAGATGCGCAGCAGGCGAATATCAAAGTCGCTGACCTGGGCCAGTGGATCGGGGCGACGAACGCTCATAGTTTAGTGATCCACCGACTGAAGGTTACAAAAGTTGGATTTCACCGACTTTATCGCCGTGGCAACTTAGCTGCAAGAACGCTTTCGATTCCCTGTCGCTTATGACCTGCGAGGTTTTGTCGATGAACATGCCCGAACACGCTGCCGGTTCCCTGGCCAGCCAGCTCAAGCTGGATGCCCACTGGATGCCTTACACCGCCAACCGCAATTTCCAGCGCGATCCGCGCCTGATCGTCGCTGCCGAAGGCAGTTGGCTGGTGGATGACAAGGGGCGCAAGGTGTACGACTCGCTGTCGGGCCTGTGGACATGCGGTGCCGGGCACACCCGCAAGGAAATCCAGGAAGCGGTCGCCAAGCAACTGGGCACCCTCGATTATTCGCCGGGGTTCCAGTACGGCCATCCGCTGTCGTTCCAACTGGCGGAAAAAATCACCAGCCTGACCCCGGGCAATCTCAATCATGTGTTCTTTACCGACTCCGGCTCCGAGTGCGCCGATACCGCGGTGAAGATGGTCCGCGCCTACTGGCGTCTCAAGGGCCAGGCGACCAAGACCAAGATGATTGGTCGTGCCCGTGGCTATCACGGCGTGAACATCGCCGGCACCAGCCTCGGCGGTGTCAACGGCAACCGCAAACTGTTCGGCCAGGCCATGATGGACGTCGACCACTTGCCTCACACCTTGCTGGCCAGCAATGCCTATTCCCGTGGCATGCCAAAAGAGGGTGGCATCGCCTTGGCCGATGAGTTGCTGAAGCTGATCGAACTGCACGATGCGTCCAACATCGCTGCGGTGTTCGTCGAACCGATGGCGGGTTCGGCCGGCGTGCTGGTGCCGCCTGAGGGTTACCTCAAGCGCCTGCGGGAAATCTGCGACCAGCACAGCATTCTCCTGGTGTTCGACGAAGTGATCACCGGTTTCGGCCGCACCGGTTCGATGTTCGGTGCCGACAGCTTTGGCGTGACCCCGGACCTGATGTGCATCGCCAAGCAAGTCACCAATGGCGCGATCCCCATGGGGGCGGTGATTGCCAGCTCCGAGATCTACCAGACGTTCATGAACCAGCCGACGCCCGAGTACGCGGTGGAATTTCCCCACGGCTACACCTACTCGGCACACCCGGTGGCGTGTGCGGCTGGCTTGGCGGCGCTGGACCTGCTGCAGAAGGAAAACCTGGTACAGAGCGTGGCCGAGATCGCCCCGCATTTCGAGAATGCATTGCACGGCTTGAAGGGCGCGAAGAACGTCATCGACATTCGCAACTATGGCCTGGCCGGCGCGATCCAGATCGCCGGGCGCGACGGCGATGCCATCGTGCGTCCGTTCGAGGCCGGCATGGCGTTGTGGAAAGCCGGGTTCTATGTGCGCTTCGGCGGCGACACCCTGCAGTTCGGGCCAACGTTCAACAGCAAGCCGCAGGACCTGGATCGCCTGTTCGATGCGGTCGGTGAAGTGCTGAACAAGCTCGACTGATACGTCCTTCTATATAGCTTTCGATAACGGGCGTCCGGTCACGGGCGCCTGTGGATAATTCTGGAGTCCCCCATGAGCCTCACCCCGCATTTGATCAATGGCGAACTGCTGAGCGACAGCGCTCGCACCGCCGATGTGTTCAACCCGTCCACTGGCCAGGCCATCCATAAAGTACCGTTGGCTGATCGCGCGACCATCCAGCAGGCCATCGACGCCGCGAAGGCGGCTTTCCCGGCCTGGCGCAATACACCGGCGGCCAAGCGCGGGCAGGTGATGTTTCGTTTCAAGCAACTGCTGGAGCAGAACGAGTCGCGCATCGCGCAGTTGATCAGTGAAGAACACGGCAAGACGTTGGAAGACGCGGCCGGTGAGCTCAAGCGTGGCATCGAAAACGTCGAGTTCGCCTGTGCGGCACCAGAAATCCTGAAAGGCGAATACAGCCGTAACGTAGGACCGAACATCGACGCCTGGTCAGACTTCCAGCCTCTGGGCGTGGTGGCGGGCATCACGCCGTTCAACTTTCCGGCGATGGTGCCGCTGTGGATGTATCCGCTGGCGATCGTTTGCGGTAACTGCTTTATTCTCAAGCCGTCCGAGCGTGACCCGAGTTCGACGTTGCTGATCGCCCAGTTGTTGTTGGAAGCCGGTTTGCCCAAGGGCGTATTGAGCGTGGTGCACGGCGACAAGGCTGCGGTGGACGCGCTGATCGAAGCGCCGGAAGTGAAGGCGCTGAGTTTTGTTGGTTCAACGCCGATTGCCGAATACATCTATGCCGAGGGCACTCGGCGCGGCAAACGTGTCCAGGCGCTGGGTGGGGCGAAGAACCATGCGGTGCTGATGCCGGATGCGGACCTGGACAATGCCGTCAGCGCACTGATGGGCGCGGCGTACGGCTCGTGCGGTGAACGCTGCATGGCGATTTCGGTGGCGGTGTGTGTCGGCGACCAGGTGGCGGATGCATTGGTCTCCAAGCTGGTGCCGCAGATCAAGGCGCTGAAGATTGGCGCCGGCACGTCTTGCGGGCTGGATATGGGGCCGTTGGTGACCGGTCAGCATCGGGACAAGGTCAGCGGCTATATAGAAGACGGTGTGGCGGCGGGTGCTTCGCTGGTGGTCGATGGCCGAGGCTTGAGTGTGACCGGGCATGAGGAAGGTTTCTTCCTGGGTGGCTGCCTGTTTGATCGCGTGACTCCTGAGATGCGCATCTATAAGGAAGAGATCTTCGGGCCAGTGCTGTGCATCGTCCGGGTCAATAGCCTGGAAGAGGCGATGCAGTTGATCAACGATCACGAGTATGGCAACGGCACCTGCATCTTCACTCGCGATGGCGAGGCGGCGCGGTTGTTCTGCGATGAGATCGAAGTCGGCATGGTGGGCGTCAACGTTCCATTGCCGGTGCCGGTTGCCTATCACAGCTTTGGCGGCTGGAAGCGCTCGCTGTTCGGTGACTTGCACGCCTACGGCCCGGACGGCGTGCGTTTCTATACCCGTCGCAAAGCTATTACCCAGCGTTGGCCGCAGCGTGCCAGCCATGAGGCTTCGCAGTTTGCGTTCCCCAGCTTGTAACCGGTAAGTGAAGAGGCCGGCGCCCTTGGGCGCCGGCCTGTGTGTTTGCGGGGCTTTTTGACTGATGTGACAGAATTGTGAAAAAAGGTGTTGACGGCAGATTCTGGAAGTCTATAATTCGCCCCACTTCCGGCGCAGTCGAAACGGAAAACTCCTTGAGATTCAATGAGTTAAGTAAGTTTCGAAGGTGTTGGGCTTCAGTTCATCGAAGCCCGGAAGGAGTAGGTAGAGCGGTGTTGTTTGGCTCTATCGGCGGTTCGATCTTCTCGGTCGAAAGCGGTGAAAAAGAGGTGTTGACAGCAGCGAGTAACGCTGTAGAATTCGCCTCCCGCTAACGAGAGATCGGAAGCGCAAGTGGTTGAAGTTGTTGATGTTTCCGAAGCGAAACTTTGAAAGCTTCTGAAAATAACCGCTTGACAGATGCACGGGGCGCTGTAGAATGCGCGCCTCGGTTGAGACGAAAGACTCAGCCAACCGCTCTTTAACAACTGAATCAAGCAATTCGTGTGGGTGCTTGTGGAGTCAGACTGCTAGTCAACAGATTATCAGCATCACAAGTTACTCCGCGAGAAATCAAAGATGTAACCAACGATTGCTGAGCCAAGTTTAGGGTTTTCTCAAAACCCAAAGATGTTTGAACTGAAGAGTTTGATCATGGCTCAGATTGAACGCTGGCGGCAGGCCTAACACATGCAAGTCGAGCGGTAGAGAGGTGCTTGCACCTCTTGAGAGCGGCGGACGGGTGAGTAATGCCTAGGAATCTGCCTGGTAGTGGGGGATAACGCTCGGAAACGGACGCTAATACCGCATACGTCCTACGGGAGAAAGCAGGGGACCTTCGGGCCTTGCGCTATCAGATGAGCCTAGGTCGGATTAGCTAGTTGGTGGGGTAATGGCTCACCAAGGCGACGATCCGTAACTGGTCTGAGAGGATGATCAGTCACACTGGAACTGAGACACGGTCCAGACTCCTACGGGAGGCAGCAGTGGGGAATATTGGACAATGGGCGAAAGCCTGATCCAGCCATGCCGCGTGTGTGAAGAAGGTCTTCGGATTGTAAAGCACTTTAAGTTGGGAGGAAGGGCATTAACCTAATACGTTAGTGTTTTGACGTTACCGACAGAATAAGCACCGGCTAACTCTGTGCCAGCAGCCGCGGTAATACAGAGGGTGCAAGCGTTAATCGGAATTACTGGGCGTAAAGCGCGCGTAGGTGGTTCGTTAAGTTGGATGTGAAATCCCCGGGCTCAACCTGGGAACTGCATTCAAAACTGTCGAGCTAGAGTATGGTAGAGGGTGGTGGAATTTCCTGTGTAGCGGTGAAATGCGTAGATATAGGAAGGAACACCAGTGGCGAAGGCGACCACCTGGACTGATACTGACACTGAGGTGCGAAAGCGTGGGGAGCAAACAGGATTAGATACCCTGGTAGTCCACGCCGTAAACGATGTCAACTAGCCGTTGGGAGCCTTGAGCTCTTAGTGGCGCAGCTAACGCATTAAGTTGACCGCCTGGGGAGTACGGCCGCAAGGTTAAAACTCAAATGAATTGACGGGGGCCCGCACAAGCGGTGGAGCATGTGGTTTAATTCGAAGCAACGCGAAGAACCTTACCAGGCCTTGACATCCAATGAACTTTCCAGAGATGGATTGGTGCCTTCGGGAACATTGAGACAGGTGCTGCATGGCTGTCGTCAGCTCGTGTCGTGAGATGTTGGGTTAAGTCCCGTAACGAGCGCAACCCTTGTCCTTAGTTACCAGCACGTAATGGTGGGCACTCTAAGGAGACTGCCGGTGACAAACCGGAGGAAGGTGGGGATGACGTCAAGTCATCATGGCCCTTACGGCCTGGGCTACACACGTGCTACAATGGTCGGTACAGAGGGTTGCCAAGCCGCGAGGTGGAGCTAATCCCACAAAACCGATCGTAGTCCGGATCGCAGTCTGCAACTCGACTGCGTGAAGTCGGAATCGCTAGTAATCGCGAATCAGAATGTCGCGGTGAATACGTTCCCGGGCCTTGTACACACCGCCCGTCACACCATGGGAGTGGGTTGCACCAGAAGTAGCTAGTCTAACCTTCGGGGGGACGGTTACCACGGTGTGATTCATGACTGGGGTGAAGTCGTAACAAGGTAGCCGTAGGGGAACCTGCGGCTGGATCACCTCCTTAATCGACGACCGCAGCTGCTTCATGAGCTCCCACACGAATTGCTTGATTCATTGAAGAAGACGAAAGAAGCAGCCCGAAATTGGGTCTGTAGCTCAGTTGGTTAGAGCGCACCCCTGATAAGGGTGAGGTCGGCAGTTCGAATCTGCCCAGACCCACCAATTTTGTGTGGGAAACGCCTGTAGAAATACGGGGCCATAGCTCAGCTGGGAGAGCGCCTGCCTTGCACGCAGGAGGTCAGCGGTTCGATCCCGCTTGGCTCCACCACTACTGCTTCGATTGTATAAAGCTTAGAAATGAGCATTGCATCGGTACGATGGTGAATGTTGATTTCTAGTCTTTGACTAGTTCGTTCTTTAAAAATTTGGGTATGTGATAGAAAGATAGACTGAACGTTACTTTCACTGGTAGCGGATCAGGCTAAGGTAAAATTTGTGAGTTGCTCTCATGAGCAAGATCGAATTTTCGGCGAATGTCGTCTTCACAGTATAACCAGATTGCTTGGGGTTATATGGTCAAGTGAAGAAGCGCATACGGTGGATGCCTTGGCAGTCAGAGGCGATGAAAGACGTGGTAGCCTGCGAAAAGCTTCGGGGAGTCGGCAAACAGACTTTGATCCGGAGATGTCTGAATGGGGGAACCCAGCCATCATAAGATGGTTATCTTGTACTGAATACATAGGTGCAAGAGGCGAACCAGGGGAACTGAAACATCTAAGTACCCTGAGGAAAAGAAATCAACCGAGATTCCCTTAGTAGTGGCGAGCGAACGGGGACTAGCCCTTAAGCTTCTTTGATTTTAGCGGAACGCTCTGGAAAGTGCGGCCATAGTGGGTGATAGCCCTGTACGCGAAAGGATCTTAGAAGTGAAATCGAGTAGGACGGAGCACGAGAAACTTTGTCTGAATATGGGGGGACCATCCTCCAAGGCTAAATACTACTGACTGACCGATAGTGAACTAGTACCGTGAGGGAAAGGCGAAAAGAACCCCGGAGAGGGGAGTGAAATAGATCCTGAAACCGTATGCGTACAAGCAGTGGGAGCCCACTTTGTTGGGTGACTGCGTACCTTTTGTATAATGGGTCAGCGACTTATTTTCAGTGGCGAGCTTAACCGAATAGGGGAGGCGTAGCGAAAGCGAGTCTTAATAGGGCGTCTAGTCGCTGGGAATAGACCCGAAACCGGGCGATCTATCCATGGGCAGGTTGAAGGTTGGGTAACACTAACTGGAGGACCGAACCGACTACCGTTGAAAAGTTAGCGGATGACCTGTGGATCGGAGTGAAAGGCTAATCAAGCTCGGAGATAGCTGGTTCTCCTCGAAAGCTATTTAGGTAGCGCCTCATGTATCACTGTAGGGGGTAGAGCACTGTTTCGGCTAGGGGGTCATCCCGACTTACCAAACCGATGCAAACTCCGAATACCTACAAGTGCCGAGCATGGGAGACACACGGCGGGTGCTAACGTCCGTCGTGAAAAGGGAAACAACCCAGACCGTCAGCTAAGGTCCCAAAGTTATGGTTAAGTGGGAAACGATGTGGGAAGGCTTAGACAGCTAGGAGGTTGGCTTAGAAGCAGCCACCCTTTAAAGAAAGCGTAATAGCTCACTAGTCGAGTCGGCCTGCGCGGAAGATGTAACGGGGCTCAAACCATACACCGAAGCTACGGGTATCACGTAAGTGATGCGGTAGAGGAGCGTTCTGTAAGCCTGTGAAGGTGAGTTGAGAAGCTTGCTGGAGGTATCAGAAGTGCGAATGCTGACATGAGTAACGACAATGGGTGTGAAAAACACCCACGCCGAAAGACCAAGGTTTCCTGCGCAACGTTAATCGACGCAGGGTTAGTCGGTCCCTAAGGCGAGGCTGAAAAGCGTAGTCGATGGAAAACAGGTTAATATTCCTGTACTTCTGGTTATTGCGATGGAGGGACGGAGAAGGCTAGGCCAGCTTGGCGTTGGTTGTCCAAGTTTAAGGTGGTAGGCTGGAATCTTAGGTAAATCCGGGATTCTAAGGCCGAGAGCTGATGACGAGTTACCCTTTGGGTGACGAAGTGGTTGATGCCATGCTTCCAAGAAAAGCTTCTAAGCTTCAGGTAACCAGGAACCGTACCCCAAACCGACACAGGTGGTTGGGTAGAGAATACCAAGGCGCTTGAGAGAACTCGGGTGAAGGAACTAGGCAAAATGGCACCGTAACTTCGGGAGAAGGTGCGCCGGTGAGGGTGAAGCACTTGCTGCGTAAGCCCACGCCGGTCGAAGATACCAGGCCGCTGCGACTGTTTATTAAAAACACAGCACTCTGCAAACACGAAAGTGGACGTATAGGGTGTGACGCCTGCCCGGTGCCGGAAGGTTAATTGATGGGGTTAGCTAACGCGAAGCTCTTGATCGAAGCCCCGGTAAACGGCGGCCGTAACTATAACGGTCCTAAGGTAGCGAAATTCCTTGTCGGGTAAGTTCCGACCTGCACGAATGGCGTAACGATGGCGGCGCTGTCTCCACCCGAGACTCAGTGAAATTGAAATCGCTGTGAAGATGCAGTGTATCCGCGGCTAGACGGAAAGACCCCGTGAACCTTTACTATAGCTTTGCACTGGACTTTGAATTTGCTTGTGTAGGATAGGTGGGAGGCTTTGAAGCGTGGACGCCAGTTCGCGTGGAGCCATCCTTGAAATACCACCCTGGCAACTTTGAGGTTCTAACTCAGGTCCGTTATCCGGATCGAGGACAGTGTATGGTGGGTAGTTTGACTGGGGCGGTCTCCTCCTAAAGAGTAACGGAGGAGTACGAAGGTGCGCTCAGACCGGTCGGAAATCGGTCGTAGAGTATAAAGGCAAAAGCGCGCTTGACTGCGAGACAGACACGTCGAGCAGGTACGAAAGTAGGTCTTAGTGATCCGGTGGTTCTGTATGGAAGGGCCATCGCTCAACGGATAAAAGGTACTCCGGGGATAACAGGCTGATACCGCCCAAGAGTTCATATCGACGGCGGTGTTTGGCACCTCGATGTCGGCTCATCACATCCTGGGGCTGAAGCCGGTCCCAAGGGTATGGCTGTTCGCCATTTAAAGTGGTACGCGAGCTGGGTTTAGAACGTCGTGAGACAGTTCGGTCCCTATCTGCCGTGGACGTTTGAGATTTGAGAGGGGCTGCTCCTAGTACGAGAGGACCGGAGTGGACGAACCTCTGGTGTTCCGGTTGTCACGCCAGTGGCATTGCCGGGTAGCTATGTTCGGAAAAGATAACCGCTGAAAGCATCTAAGCGGGAAACTTGCCTCAAGATGAGATCTCACTGGGACCTTGAGTCCCCTGAAGGGCCGTCGAAGACTACGACGTTGATAGGCAGGGTGTGTAAGCGCTGTGAGGCGTTGAGCTAACCTGTACTAATTGCCCGTGAGGCTTGACCATATAACACCCAAGCAATTTGTGAACTCGAAAGAGGCCAGATTGCGGTGTGTGAAGACGAAACGAACCGAAAGTTCGAATCTCACAAAACACCAACGCTATCACATACCCAATTTGCTGAAGCGAGGCCAACTGGCCGCGACTCAGTACCCGAATTTCTTGACGACCATAGAGCATTGGAACCACCTGATCCCATCCCGAACTCAGCAGTGAAACGATGCATCGCCGATGGTAGTGTGGGGTTTCCCCATGTGAGAGTAGGTCATCGTCAAGATTAAATTCCGAAACCCCTATCTGCTGATGCAGGTAGGGGTTTTGTTTTGCCCGCAGGAAAGTTCTTACGACAAGCGCGGATAGCTCCCGGCTGTCACAACCCCCCGACAGTGCTAAGGTTCTGCCCCTAGCTTTTGCATTTTCAAGGATGCCTTTCATGCCGGACGCAACGTCCCTCAGCCCAGCTTTCATGGTGGTTCACGGGAACCGCCTTGATGAGTTGCGCAGCTTGGTAATCAGCTTGATGCGGCGCTATCCGCTGTCCCCCCTTGAAAATGAAATCGCTCTGGTACAGAGCAATGGCATTGCCCAATGGCTCAAGCTCGCACTGGCTGAAGACCCGGAAGACGATGATTCTGGCGGTTGCGGTATTGCGGCTGCCATTGATGTGCAACTGCCGGGCAGTTTCATGTGGCAACTTTATCGAACAGTCCTGGGACGCGATGAAATTCCGGCCAAGTCCCTGCTGGATAAGGCTCCGTTAACCTGGCGCCTGATGCGTCTGCTGCCGCAGTTGATCGAGCAGCCTCATTTCGAACCTCTGCGACGATTCCTTACCCACGACACCGACTTGCGCAAGCGCTATCAACTGTCCGAGCGTCTTGCCGATCTGTTCGACCAGTACCAGGTCTACCGGGCCGACTGGCTTGAGGATTGGGCCGAAGGTCGACACCAGACCAGAAATGTCCGAGGTGAAATAAAGCCGCTCGCGCCGGCAAATTGCTGGCAAGCGGAACTGTGGCGAGCCTTGTTGCTGGATGTGGGGGAGCAAGGCATGGCGCAAAGCCGTGCCGGCGTTCATCAGCGCTATATCGAACGTATCAACAGCCTGGAAACCGCTCCGAAAGGCCTGCCCGCACGGGTCATCGTGTTTGGTATTTCTTCGTTGCCTGCCCAGGTCCTGGAGGCGCTCGCCGGCCTTTCCCGGTTCAGCCAGGTTCTGCTCTGCGTGCATAACCCGTGTCGCCATCATTGGGCGGACATCGTCGCCGACAAGGATTTGTTGCGTCACCAATACAAGCGCCAGGCACGCAAGGCTGGCATGCCCGTCGTCCTCGATCCGCAAACCCTGCATCAGCATGCCCATCCGTTATTGGCCGCCTGGGGCAAGCAAGGGCGCGACTATATCAACCTGCTCGACAGCTACGATGACCCCAACAGCTATCGCTCGGTATTTCGCGATGGGCGAATCGACCTGTTCACTGATGGGACCCCCACGACCCTTCTCAGCCAGTTGCAGGATGACATCCTGGAGCTGCGCCCCCTGAATGAAACCCGGGAACACTGGCCTGTCGTCGATCCGGAGCGAGACGGCTCGATCCGTTTTCATGTGGCGCATGGCGCCCAGCGCGAGGTTGAAATTCTCCACGACCAATTGCTGGCCCACTTCAGTGCGGATCCGACCCTGCGCCCACGGGATATCATCGTCATGGTCCCGGACATCGACAGTTATGCACCGCACATTCGCGCAGTGTTCGGCCAGCTCGACAGGAGCGACCCGCGGTTCATCCCCTTCACGTTGACCGACCAGGGCCAGCGTGGACGTGATCCACTGCTGATCGCCGTCGAGCATTTGCTCAAGCTGCCGGACAGTCGTTTTCCGGTCAGCGAAATCCTCGATCTGCTGGATGTCCCGGCGTTGCGCGAACGGTTTGGCATCGATGAGGCCGACCTGCCGACACTGCACCGCTGGATCGAAGGGGCAGGCATTCGTTGGGGGATGAGTGCCGAGCACCGTGCCGGCTTGGGCCTGCCTGCCGAGCTTGAGCAGAACAGCTGGCATTTCGGCTTGCGTCGCATGTTGCTGGGGTATGCCGTCGGCAGTTCGAACGCTTATGAGGGCATTGAGCCTTATGACGAGATCGGTGGCCTGGATGCGGCGTTGATTGGTCCCTTGGTTGCTTTGCTGGATGCCCTGGGAGTCGCCCATCATGAACTCACCCGGCCGGCATCGCCGCAGCAATGGGGTTCACGCCTGCAAGATCTGATGCAGCTGTTTTTCCAGGCAAGCAACGAGCATGACGACTATTTGCTGGCCCAACTCGAAGACTTGCGTGAAACCTGGCTGGAAACCTGTGAGTCGGTGGGGCTGCACGATGAATTGCCGCTGACGGTGGTACGCGAGGCGTGGTTGGCCGGACTGGATCAGGGGCGACTGTCCCAGCGCTTCCTGGCCGGCGCAGTCAACTTCTGTACCTTGATGCCGATGCGCGCGATCCCCTTCAAGCTGGTGTGCCTGCTGGGGATGAATGATGGTGATTACCCGAGAGCCCAGCCGCCTTTGGACTTCGACCTGATGGGTGGCGATTATCGTCCGGGCGATCGTTCCCGCCGTGAGGACGACCGTTACCTGCTGTTGGAAGCGCTGCTTTCTGCCCGGGAAAAGCTGTACATCAGTTGGGTGGGGCGCAGTATTCGCGACAACAGTGAGCGCCCGGCATCGGTGTTGATCGGCCAACTGCGCGATCATCTCGCCGGTGGCTGGCGGTTGGCAGATGACAGCAAGCCTCTTCTCGATGCCCTGACCCAGGAGCATCCGCTGCAACCGTTCAGTGCGCGTTATTTCCATCAAGGCGATGCGCTGTTCAGTTACGCCAGCGAATGGCGAATGCTCCACGACATCTCCGATGACGCCGACACAACCCAGGTGCTGGAGCCTTACGTTCAGGAAGAACCCTTGGGCCTCGGTCAGTTGCAGGACTTCCTGCGCAATCCTGTCCGCCATTTCTTCAGCCAGCGGCTGAAAGTGTTCTTCGAGGCCATCGAAGCGCCTCTGGCCGATGACGAACCTTTCGTGCTCGATGCGCTGCAACGCTACAGCCTGAGTGACAGCTTGCTCGAGGCCGCCCTGGTACGCCTGGACCAGCCGGATCTTGCTCTCACCGCTCACGCCAAAAGACTGCAGAACAGCGGCCTGTTACCCATGGCCGGTTTCGGTGAATGCATGCAGCGTGAATTGATCGAACCTCTGCCGGATCTGCTCCAGCGGTACCAACAGCTTCTGGCGTTATGGCCGACACCGTCGGTCAGCGCTGTGCCAGTCAGCCTGCAATTGCAGGGAGTGAATGTCGAGGGCTGGCTCAGTGGTTTGCACCAGCGTTCCGACGGTGCGGTCCTCGCCATCACGGCCATACCCAACAGCATCGGCTCCACCAAGACCCGTAAGTGGCATCGCCTGATACGGCCTTGGGTCAACCATCTCGTGGCCTGCGCTAATGGCTTGTCGTTGACGACGGCACTGGTGGCCAGTGATGACAGCTTGCTGCTGGCACCTTTCGAAGAGCCTGTCGCACAAAGGCTACTGGGCGACATTCTGCAGGCCTGGCAGACCGGTATGCGCCAGCCGCTACCGATCGCGGTGAAGACGGCTTTCGCCTGGCTCGGCCAGACTGATCCGGGTAAGGCCGAAGCGGCGGCTCGCAAAGCCTATGAGGGCGATGGACAGACGTTTGAAGGCGAGCGGCGGGAAAGTCCGGCGTTGGCTCGACAGTTTGCTGATTTCGATGCCTTGATGGCTGACGAAACATTCCCCGATTGGTGCGATGCACTCTACCGACCATTGCTCGAAGCCCCATGGCGTTCATTGGTCAGCGAGGAGGCCCGTTCATGAGTCAGCAGGCACCATTGGCCCTGGCTTTCCCGCTGCGGGGCAGCCAACTGATCGAGGCCAGCGCCGGTACCGGCAAGACCTTTACCATTTCGGCGTTGTACCTGCGTCTGGTGCTGGGGCATGGCGGTTCGGCGTCCGGCTTCGGCCGCGAGTTGCTTCCACCGCAAATCCTGGTGGTGACCTTTACGGACGCTGCCACCAAGGAGTTGCGTGAACGAATTCGCACTCGTCTGGCCGAAGCCGCACGTTTTTTTCGCGACGAGATTCCAGCCCCGGATTCGCTGATCGCCGCGTTGCGCGATGAATTCAGCGCTGAGCAATGGCCTGGTTGCGCGAACCGGCTGGACATCGCTGCGCAGTGGATGGACGAAGCGGCCGTCTCGACCATCCACAGTTGGTGCCAGCGCATGTTGCGTGAGCATGCCTTCGACAGCGGTAGCCTGTTCACCCAGACCCTGGAAACCGACCACAGCGAATTGCTGGGCGAGGTGCTGCGCGATTATTGGCGGTTGTTCTGCTATTCGATGCAAGGCGAGGCGCTGAACTGGGTACGTACTCATTGGGGAGGGCCTGCTGCGCTGTTGCCGCGGGTGCGAGGTTTGTTTTCCAGCGAGCGCGGCGACGGCGACGGGCTTGAGCCTGCCGAACTCATCGCCGCGGCCTTGCAGGAGCGCAGTGCCGCCTTGCTCGATCTCAAGGCGCCGTGGCGGCAATGGGCGGTGGAACTGTTGGAGATCTGCCAGCAAGGCGTGGCCAGCAAGGCTGTCGACGGGCGCAAGATGCAGGCGCGTTACTTCGAGCCATGGTTTCAGAAAATCACTGCCTGGGTCGATGACGAAAGCCTCGAGCTGTTGGACATCGGTACCGGATTCACGCGGTTGACGCCCGAGGGCATGGCCGAAGCCTGGAAAGGTGAAGTGCCCAACCATCCCGGGCTGGACGCCATGGCCAGTCTCAAGACCAGCCTGGATGCGTTGCCCACGCCAGATGCCGCCGTGTTGCAGCATGCCGCGCAATGGGTCGGGGCGCGCTTCGAGGCAGAGAAACGTCGCCGCGCCGAGATGGGCTTCGATGACATGCTGCTGCGTCTCGATGCAGCCCTGCAGGCCGACGGAGGCGAGCGTCTGGCGAGCCTGATCCGCGAACAGTTTCCGGTGGCGCTGATCGATGAGTTCCAGGACACCGACCCGGTTCAGTACCGGATCTTCGAAAGCATCTACCGCATCGAAGACAACGACCCCGGGACCGGACTTTTCCTGATCGGCGATCCGAAGCAGGCGATCTACGCTTTTCGCGGCGCCGACATCTATACCTACCTGCGCGCTCGCGAAGCCACTGCTGGCAGGCTGCACACGCTGGGCACGAACTTCCGTTCCAGCCATGCCATGGTCGGCGCGGTAAACCATGTTTTCCAGAATGCCGAGTCCCGCCCGAAGGGGCGTGGGGCTTTTCTGTTCCGTGAGCCTTCGGGCGAGAACCCGGTGCCGTTCCTGTCCGTTGAGTCCCAGGGGCGCAAGGAGTCCTTGCAGGTCGCTGGGCAGGCGGTCGCGGCGCTGAACATCTGGCACCTGTCGTCGGACCAGCCACTTTCCGGTGCGGTGTATCGACAATCCATGGCGGCCGCCTGCGCCAGTGAAATCACGGCGTTGCTCAACGGCGGCCAGTCGGGGCGCGACGGCTTCACGGTCGATGGAAAAGTGCTGCGAGGCGTGCGCCCGGCAGATATCGCCATCCTGGTGCGCGATGGTAAAGAAGCGCAGGCGGTGCGAGACGCGTTGTCCGCGCGAGGCGTGCGCAGCGTGTATCTGTCCGACAAGGATTCGGTCTTTGCCTCGCAGGAAGCGCGGGACTTGCTGATCTGGCTCAGGGCCTGTGCCGAGCCGGATGCCGAACGACCGCTACGGGCAGCCCTGGCCAGCATCACGTTGAATCTGTCGCTGACGGAACTGGAACGTCTCAACCAGGATGAGCTGGCCTGGGAAGCCCGGGTCATGCAGTTCCGCGGTTATCGTACGGTCTGGCGCAGCCAGGGCGTGCTGCCGATGTTGCGGCGCCTGCTGCATGATTTCGAACTGCCCCAGGCCTTGATGGCGCGCAGTGACGGCGAGCGGGTGCTGACCAACTTGTTGCACCTTTGCGAACTGTTGCAGCAGGCCGCCGGTGAATTGGATGGCGAGCAAGCTTTGATCCGGCATTTGTCCGAGCACCTGGCTTTGTCCGGGCAAGCGGGAGAAGAGCAGATCCTGCGCCTGGAAAGCGATGAGCAACTGGTCAAGGTGGTCACGATCCACAAGTCCAAGGGCCTCGAATATCCGTTGGTCTTCTTGCCCTTTATCTGTTCGACGAAACCGGTGGACGGCAGTCGATTGCCATTGCACTACCACGACGAGGCCAACAAGGCGCAGATCAGCCTCAAGCCCACTGCCGAATTGATCGCCAAGGCCGATGACGAGCGTCTGGCCGAGGATCTGCGGCTTCTCTACGTGGCACTGACCCGCGCACAACACGCCTGCTGGCTTGGTGTCGCGGATCTCAAGCGGGGCAGCAACAACCGCTCGATCCTCCATGTGTCCGCGCTGGGGTACTTGTTGGGTGGTGGTGCGCCGCTGGCCGAATCGGTGGAGTTGAGGCGTTGGCTGGAAGACCTGCAACAAGGCAGTGACGCGGTGAGCTACCAGCCAATGCCTGAGGCCACCGACGAGCACTACCGGCCCCCGCGCAACGAAGCCGTGTTGCTTGAACCCTTGGTACCCTTGCGAAAAGCCAGCGAGAACTGGTGGATCGCGTCCTACAGTGCCTTGCGCATCAGCGAAAGCCTGAGCGAAGGCAGCGATACCGCGCCAGAGAGTCCCCAGGCCCAGAAACTGTTCGACGATGAACGACTGGACCCGGACGCGCCCAGGGAGACCGTCGCTGTCGGTGGCGACATCCACCGCTTTCCCCGTGGCCCCAACCCCGGCACTTTCCTGCATGGCCTGCTGGAGTGGGCCGCAGGGGAGGGCTTTTCATCGGCGCCAACGGATATCGAGGATGCCATTGCCCGACGCTGCAATCGCCGAGGCTGGAAAGGCTGGATCACCACGCTGAGCGATTGGCTGCAACACCTGATCAAGATGCCCATGCACGTCGGCGACGACCAGGCGCCAGTGGTGCTCGAACAGCTGAGCCGATTCCAGGTCGAGATGGAGTTCTGGTTCGCCAGCCACAAGGTCGATGTGCAAAAGCTCGACCAACTGGTTTGCCGGTTCACCCATGGTGGTGTGGCCCGCGTCGCGGCAGAACCGGTGCAGCTCAACGGCATGTTCAAGGGCTTCATCGATCTGACGTTCGAGCACGACGGCCGGTACTACGTGGCCGATTACAAATCCAACTGGCTGGGTGTCGATGACATGGCCTACACCGTACCGGCCATGGAACAGTCGATCCTGGACCATCGCTACGACCTGCAATACGTGCTGTACCTGTTGGCCCTGCATCGCCAGCTCAAGGCACGGCTCCCCGATTACGACTACGACCGGCATGTCGGCGGTGCGTTGTACCTGTTCCTTCGTGGAACCCGCTCAGCCAGCCAGGGCGTGTATTTCACCAAGCCGCCACGGGCATTGATCGAACAACTGGATCGCCTGTTCCAGGGGGCGCCCGAACCCAAGGCTGAACCGGCGTGGGTACAGGGAGAGTTGCTATGAGTCGTTCTTTTGCCGACCTGCTGCCCAAATCGTCCGACGACGAAAGCCTGGTGGAGTTGGCGCCCTTGAGCCGTGCGCAGGACCTGCTGTTGTTATTGACGCGCTGGGTCGAGCGCGGCTGGTTGCGCGCCCTGGACAAGGCATTCGTGGCGTTCCTCCATGAACTGGCGCCCGACGATGATCCTTTGGTTCTGCTCGCTGCTGCGTTGACCAGCCATCAACTGGGTCACGGGCATGTTTGCCTGGATGTGTTCGAGACCCTCAAGGAACCGGATTTTGCGCTGTCGCTGCCTCCCGAGGGTGACCTGCAGACGGGCGTGATGCTGTTGCCATCGCAAATATTGGCGACACTGGACGGCGTCCATTGGTGCAAGGCCCTGGCGTCCAGTCGTCTGGTGGCCCTGGCCGTGGATGGGAGCGAAGAGGCGCAGCAACGCCCGTTGGTGCTGTCCGGCAAACGTCTTTATCTGCGCCGCTACTGGGGTTATGAACGGCGGATCGATGAAGCGTTGCGTCAACGGCTTATCGAGCATGAAGCGGCGCCCGGCGACCTGCGCGAGCGTTTGGACGGCTTGTTCGGACCGGCCAATGCCAGCGGCCCGATCGATTGGCAGAAACTGGCCTGCGCGCTGGCGACCCGCGGGGCCTTCAGCATCGTGACCGGCGGCCCGGGCACCGGCAAGACCACGACCGTTGTGCGCCTGCTGGCCCTTCTGCAGGCTCCTGCCGTCGAGGCCGGGAAGCCGCTGCGGATTCGCCTGGCTGCGCCAACCGGCAAGGCGGCGGCGCGCCTGACCGAATCCATCAGCCAGCAGGTCCGGACCCTGGATGTGGACGACGCTGTGCGCGAACGGATTCCCTGCGACGTCACGACAGTCCATCGTTTGCTGGGCAGCCGCCCCGGCACCCGGCATTTTCGCCACCATGCAGGCAATCGCTTGCCACTGGATGTGCTGGTGGTCGATGAAGCGTCGATGATCGACCTGGAGATGATGGCCAATCTGCTGGATGCCCTGCCCGCCCATGCACGGTTGGTGTTGCTGGGGGACAAAGACCAGTTGGCCTCTGTTGAAGCCGGTGCGGTGCTGGGGGATTTGTGTCGAGACGCCGAGGAGGGCTGGTACAGCCCCCGGACCCGAGCCTGGCTTGAGTCGGCCAGTGGTGAAAACCTGGCGGCCAGTGACCTGCAACAGGACCTCGACGGCACTCATCCCCTGGCACAGCAAGTGGTCATGCTCAGGCATTCCCGGCGCTTTGGCGAGGGCAGCGGGATCGGTCAACTGGCTCGCTGGGTCAACCAGCAGCAGCCTGAAAAAGCCCGTCAGTTGCTGGAGCAAGGGCAGCATGCCGATCTGTCTTCCCTGAAATTGGCGAGTGAACACGACACGAAACTGGAAAAGCTGCTGCTCGACGGCAAGCCAGATGGGCCCCAGGGTTATCGGCATTACCTGAGCCTGCTACGGCAGCGACGCCCGGCCATTTCTCGCCCGCTGGAAGACCGTTGCTGGGCCGATTGGGCCCGGGAAGTCCTGGCGGCCTTCGACGAATTCCAATTGCTTTGCGCGGTGCGCAAAGGTCCGTGGGGCGTCGAAGGACTGAACCTGCGAATCACCGCCGCCTTGCTCAAGGCCCGCCTTATCGATAGCGATCACCAGTGGTACGAAGGGCGCCCGGTGTTGATGACCCGCAATGACTATGGGCTGGGGCTGATGAACGGCGATATCGGTATCGCCCTCAAGTTGCCCGAGCGTGACGGCCCCGATGCCGGCAAACAGGTTCTGCGGGTCGCTTTCCCGCGCAACGATGGCCAGGGCGGTGTGCGTTTCGTCCTGCCCAGCCGCCTGAATGATGTGGAGACCGTGTATGCCATGACGGTGCATAAATCCCAGGGCTCGGAATTCACCCATACCGCGTTGATCCTCCCGGATGCGCTGAACCCGGTATTGACCAAGGAGTTGGTGTACACCGCCATTACCCGGGGCAAGCAATGGTTCAGCCTGATAGAGCCACGAGCGGGGGTGTTCGAGGAGGCGGTGCGGCGCAAGGTCAAGCGTTTGAGCGGGCTCATGTTGGAGTTGGAGGGGGATGACTGAATGATCAGCTTTCGTGATTCGATGCCGGAGTCACGATTCTGACTGTTTTCTGTCAGATATGTCCGTAGGGCGCCGGCTCGCTGGCTTTTTGGCACTGTGCTATCGTTCCGACACTTATCGTATGACCAAGAGATTTTCCATGAAAGTGGCGGTTCGGGAGGCGGTGCGCAGCAAGGAGTGGGGGCATTATCTGCTTGCCGGTCTTCTGTGGTTGCTGTCGCCTATGGTGCTTGCCGAAGATCCACCCTCCACGAGCCGGGCTGAACAGCGGGCCGAATCGGTCACTCAAGTCGTCTTGGGCATTCTCAGCTACGCACGCTGGCCAGTGGAGCCTGCGCAGTTGCAACTGTGCATCGTCGGCCCGACCCAATACACCGACGACCTGGTCAAAGGCACCACCCAGGCCACCGGTCGACCGGTGGCCGTACAGCGATTGCTGGCCGATCACCCCAACATCGCTACGGATTGCAACGCCGTCTACATCGGCAGGCTGACCAGCGACGAGCGCACCCGTCTGTTTGACTCCCTGATCGGCAAGCCCGTGTTGAGCATCAGCGAAGGCGGTGACCAGTGCACCGTGGGGAGCCTGTTCTGTCTGCGGGTCGGTGATGAGCAGGTATCGTTCGAGGTCAACCTCGACTCGGTAGCGCGCAGTGGCGTGCGTATCCATCCGAGCGTTCTGCAGCTTTCCCGTCGCAGGCCGGCAGTACCATGAGCCTGTCCAAATCGCGGATCCTTCCCACCCTGGGCTCGGTCATCGGGCGCGGCCACCTGATTGTCGCGTTGGTGGCGATCACCATGGCCAGTGTTTCCCTGACGTTGCTGGGTGTGCTTGCGTTGCGGGTCTACGCCGATCACAACCTGCACCTGATCGCCCGTTCGATCAACTACACCGTGGAAGCCGCCGTGGTATTCGATGACGCGGCGGCGGCCACCGAGGCGCTGGCCTTGATCGCCTCCACCGAAGAGGTCGCCGATGCCCAGGTGCTCAATGAACATGGCCGTCTGTTGGCGCGTTGGCAGCGACCGGAAACAGGCCTGTTGTCGGGGCTGGAAGTGCACATTGCCAAGGCATTCCTGGAGAAGCCCATCAGCCTGCCAATCGTTCACCAAGGACAGAACATCGGCCGCATCGTGCTGGCGGGGCATGGCGGCAGCCTGTTGCGCTTTCTGCTCAGCGGCCTGACGGGGATTATCTTATGCACGGCGGTGAGTGCCTGGGTGGCGCTTTATCTGGCGCGGCGCCAGTTGCGGGCGATCACCGGACCATTGCGCAGCCTGGCCGAAGTGGCTCACGCGGCACGCAGCGAGCGGGCCCTGGACCGGCGGGTGCCGCCGGCCGCCATCGCCGAACTGGATAATCTGGCCAATGACTTCAATGCACTGCTCGACGAACTGGAGTCCTGGCAGACCCACCTGCAAAGCGAAAACGAAACCCTGGCCCACCAGGCCAGTCACGACAGTTTGACCGGCTTGCCGAACCGGGCGTTTTTCGAGGGCCGGCTGATCCGCGCCTTGCGCAACGCCAGCAAGCTCAACGAGCAAGTGGCCGTGTTGTACCTGGACAGCGACCGGTTCAAGGGCATCAATGACAATTTCGGCCACGCTGCCGGTGACGCGGTGCTGACGGCCGTGGCGACCCGGGTCCGGGCACAGTTGCGTGAAGACGACCTGGTCGCACGCCTGGGCGGCGATGAATTCGCCGTGCTGCTGGCGCCCCTGCACAACGCCGAGGACGCCGAGCGGATCGCTGAAAAAATCATCGCCAGCATGGAAATGCCGATTCAATTGCCCGGCAACGCCTCCGTGTTGACCTCCCTCAGTATCGGCATTGCCGTTTACCCGGATGATGGTGCCACACCGGGCACCCTGCTCCACGCCGCCGATGCGGCCATGTATCAAGCCAAACGCCTCGCCCGAGGCGGTCAACATACGGCGGAGTCGGATCACTCCGTCGCTGATCTTCAAACCAGGAGCTGACTCGTGCGTTCATCCCTTCAATTTTCCCTGCGCTGGTTCGCGACGCTTTTCCTGCTTGCCGTCGTGGTCCTGAGCGGTTGCCAGACAGCACCGCCGAAAGGCCTGACCCCGGCGCAAATTGCCGTACTCAAGCAACAAGGTTTCGAGCTGACTGACGATGGCTGGGCCTTCGGTTTGTCGGGCAAGGTGTTGTTTGGCAGCGATGTGGAAAACCTCAACCCGGCCAGTACCGAAATCGTCGAGCGTATCGGCAAGGCACTGCTGGGGGCGGGAATCCAGCGGGTACGTGTCGATGGCCATACCGACGCATCGGGCTCACAGGCCTACAACGAACAACTGTCGAAGCGGCGGGCCGCCAGCGTGAGCAAGGTGCTGACAAGCGTTGGCATGCACGAAGAGAACGTCCAATTGCGCGGCCTGGGCAGTAGCAAACCGGTCGCCTCCAACGACACCGCCAGCGGCCGCACCGAAAACCGCCGTGTCGCCATCGTGGTCAGCGCCGACTAGTCGGCGAACACCATCTCCCGGCTGTCGCCCATCAGCAGTGGCTGGTTCTGTTCAGTCACCTCGCGAATGTAATCCCACAACAACGTAATCCGCTTCAGCTTCCTCAAGTCCTCACGGCAGTACATCCAGAACTGCCGGGTGACGGTGATGTCCTCCGGCAACACCGGCAACAGCCGTGGGTCCTGGGCGGCGAGGAAGCAGGGCAGGATGGCCAGCGAACGGCCTTGCTGCGCTGCCACGAATTGCGCGATCACGCTGGTGCTGCGCAGGTGGGCATTGGCGCCGGGCAGTACGTTGGCCAGGTAGAGCAATTCGGAACTGAACGCCAGGTCATCCACGTAGCTGATGAACGAGTGCTTGCCCAGGTCGGCCGGGCGCTGGATGGGTGGGTGGTTGTCCAGGTAGGACTGAGTGGCGTAGAGCTGCAGTCGGTAGTCGCACAATTTGCAGCACACATACGGGCCATGTTCGGGGCGTTCGAGGGCGATGACGATGTCGGCTTCGCGCTTGGAGAGGCTGATGAAGTGCGGCAGCGGGAGAATGTCTACCGAAATGGCCGGGTAGGCGTCGACGAAGTGGCTCAGTTGCGGGGTGATGAAGAAGCTGCCGAAGCCTTCGGTGCAGCCCATGCGCACGTGGCCGGACAGCGCGACGCCGGAGCCTGAGACCTGTTCGCAGGCCATGTGCAGGGTGCTTTCGATCGATTCGGCGTAACCCAGCAGGCGCTGGCCTTCGGCCGTCAGGACAAAACCGTTGGTCCGGGATTTCTCGAACAGCAGCGTGCCCAACGAGGCTTCCAGCGAGCTGATGCGTCGCGACACCGTGGTGTAGTCGACAGCCAGGCGCTTGGCGGCCGTGCTGGCCTTGCGGGTGCGGGCCACTTCGAGGAAAAACTTGAGGTCGTCCCAATTCAGCGACCCCAGGGAGGTGATGTTTTTTTGCATGTTGGACCGGCTTTTATGTGCATTCTTATTAGAAGTTTGCACATCTATACTCCAAAAACAGTCCCATCACCAAGCGTGTCCCGTGCACCTTGGTTTTTGCTGAACCAACGCTCTCTATAAGAACAATCCCGGAGGCCAGCATGAACGTTTCCCTTACGCCCAGCGACACCACCCTGCAAACCGTCAGACTGCTGATCGATGGCGAGTGGATTGAATCCCAATCCAGTGAATGGCACGACATCGTCAACCCGGCCACCCAGCAGGTGTTGGCGAAGGTTCCGTTCGCCACGGCCTCGGAAGTCGATGCCGCCATCGCCGCTGCCCAGCGTGCTTTCCAGACCTGGAAACTGACGCCCATCGGCGCGCGGATGCGCATCATGCTCAAGCTCCAGGCGTTGATCCGCGAGCATTCCAAGCGCATCGCCGCGGTGCTCAGCGCCGAACAGGGCAAGACCATCGCTGATGCCGAAGGCGATATTTTCCGTGGCCTGGAAGTGGTCGAGCACGCCTGTTCCATCGGCACCCTGCAGATGGGCGAATTTGCCGAGAACGTCGCCGGTGGCGTTGACACCTACACCCTGCGCCAACCGATTGGTGTGTGCGCGGGCATTACCCCGTTCAACTTCCCGGCGATGATTCCGCTGTGGATGTTCCCGATGGCCATCGCCTGCGGTAACACCTTTGTGCTCAAGCCATCGGAACAGGACCCGCTGTCGACCATGCTCCTGGTGGAACTGGCCATCGAGGCCGGCGTGCCGGCGGGCGTGCTCAACGTGGTGCATGGCGGCAAGGACGTGGTGGATGCGCTCTGCACCCACAAGGATATCAAGGCGGTTTCATTCGTCGGTTCGACGGCAGTTGGCACCCACGTGTATGACCTGGCGGGTCGTCACGGCAAGCGCGTGCAGTCGATGATGGGCGCCAAGAACCACGCGGTGGTGTTGCCTGACGCCAATCGTGAACAGACCCTCAACGCCTTGGTCGGCGCCGGTTTCGGCGCGGCGGGCCAGCGTTGCATGGCCACTTCCGCGGTGGTGCTGGTGGGCGCGGCCAAGCAGTGGTTGCCGGAGCTCAAGGCCCTGGCACAGAAGCTCAAGGTCAATGCTGGCAGCGAGCCGGGCACTGACGTCGGCCCGGTGATTTCCAAGCGCGCCAAGGCACGGATCCTCGAATTGATCGAGAGTGGCGTGCAGCAAGGGGCGAAGCTGGAGCTCGATGGTCGTGGTATCAGCGTGCCGGGTTTCGAGCAGGGCAATTTCGTTGGCCCGACCCTGTTTTCCGGCGTGACCACCGACATGCGTATCTACACCGAGGAAATCTTCGGCCCGGTGCTGGTGGTGCTGGAAGTCGACACCCTGGATCAGGCAATTGCCCTGGTCAATGCCAACCCGTTTGGCAACGGCACTGGCCTGTTCACCCAGAGCGGTGCGGCGGCGCGCAAATTCCAGAGCGAAATCGACGTCGGCCAGGTGGGCATCAACATTCCGATTCCGGTGCCGGTGCCGTTCTTCAGCTTTACCGGTTCCCGCGGTTCGAAACTCGGCGACCTTGGTCCTTACGGCAAACAAGTGGTGCAGTTCTACACTCAGACCAAGACCGTGACCGCGCGCTGGTTCGATGATGACAGCGTCAATGACGGTGTGAACACCACCATCAATTTGCGTTAAGGAGCCGGACATGAACATCGCATTTATCGGCCTGGGCAACATGGGCGCCCCCATGGCGCGCAACCTGCTCAAGGCTGGCCATTCGCTGAACCTGTTCGACCTGAACCAGACGGTGCTGGCCGAACTGGCAGCATTGGGCGGCACGATCAGCGCCTCGCCGCGCGACGCGGCCCAGGGCGCTGCCCTGGTGATCACCATGCTGCCGGCCGCCGCCCATGTGCGCAGTGTCTGGCTGGGTGAAGACGGTGTGCTGGCCGGCATCGCTGCCGGTACGCCAGTGGTGGATTGCAGCACCATCGATCCACAAACCGCCCGCGACGTGGCGGCTGCCGCGGCGAAACAAGGGGTGGCGATGGCCGATGCGCCGGTCTCGGGTGGCACCGGTGGTGCGGCGGCGGGCACGTTGACCTTCATGGTCGGTGCCACGGCCGAGTTGTTCGCCACCTTGCAACCGGTGCTGGCGCAAATGGGCCGTAACATCGTGCACTGTGGCGAAGTCGGCACCGGGCAGATCGCCAAGATCTGCAACAACCTGCTGCTGGGGATTTCCATGGTCGGTGTCAGCGAAGCCATGGCGTTGGGCGATGCCTTGGGGATCGACACCCAGGTGTTGGCCGGAATCATCAACAGTTCAACGGGCCGTTGCTGGAGTTCGGACACCTACAACCCATGGCCGGGCGTGATCGAAACGGCACCGGCGTCCCGGGGCTACACGGGGGGCTTTGGCGCCGACCTGATGCTCAAGGACCTGGGCCTGGCGACCGAAGCCGCGCGGCAGGCCCGTCAGCCGGTGGTGCTGGGGGCGGTGGCGCAGCAGTTGTACCAGGCGATGAGCCAGCGGGGCGAGGGCGGCAAGGACTTTTCGGCGATTGTGAACAGCTATCGCAAGCCGCAGTAAGAGCGGCGATATCGACGGGCTTTTGTGGCAAGGGCAATTGTCTGTGGGAGCAAGGCTTGCCCGCGATTACAGGCGATGCGGTCTCTGAGAGAACGAGGTGCCTGCATCGCGGGCAAGCCTTGCTCCCACAGATTGCTCCGTCGCCACAGAGGCTGCGCAATCTACAAAGTTGTTTTCCGAGAGACCATGTCGGGTGGTCTCTCGGTTTTTTGTTTCAGGCAAAGACGAAATATTTGCGCACGGTCTCGACCACTTCCCAGGTGCCCTTCATGCCTGGCTCGACGACAAAGATGTCACCGGCCCGCAGATGGATCGGCGCCATGCCGTCCGGGGTGATGATGCAGTAGCCTTCCTGGAAATGGCAGTACTCCCACTTCACGTAATCCACACGCCATTTGCCGGGTGTGCAGATCCAGGTGCCCATGATCTTGCTGCCGTCTTCGCTGGTGTAGGCGTTGAGGTTGACGGTGTGCGGGTCGCCTTCGAGTTTTTCCCATTTGCAGGCGTCGAGTACGGGCAGCGGATGGGTGTCGCGCAGGACGGTGATGGGTGCGGTCATGTGAGCTCCGAAAGGGGCAGAAGAGAACAGGCACCCTAACGCGCGGCATGAGCGGGTAGATGTCTGTGGTCGACACCGGGCTATCCAGAAGCGCGCATCAATCGGCCAGATGCCGAGCCAGGGCCGTGGCGTAGGCAGGCAAACCGTCGAAGTTGCGGGCGCACAACAGCAAGGCCCGGTATGCCCAAGCCTCTTGCAGCGGGACGCATTGATACGAAGGCTCGGGTGGGCGCCGGTCGATGGCAGCCTTCGGCACGATGGCAATGCCTGCACCATGGGCCACCATGCGAATCATCCCGTCGAAACCCTCGGCGCGAATGCGCACTTGCATGCGTGAGCCGATGTGCAGGGCCTGCTCTTCCAGGTGGATCGCCAGGGCGCTGGAGGCGTTCAGACCGACATAATCGTGGCTGAGGGTCTCACTGAAACGTACGGCGCGACCGTCAGCCAGGGGGTGTCCGGTCGGTAGGATCAATACCAGCGGATCGTCGCGAAAAGGCCAGGTCTGAAGGCCCTCGGTGTCCACTGCGTCGGAAACGATCCCGAGGTCTGCCGCGCCTTGGCGCAGCGCATGGGTGATCCGTGAGCTGGGCAACTCCTGCAGGTCAATGTCGAGGTTGGGATGGGCCTGGAGAAAACCGGCCAGCAACTCGGGCAGGTATTCGGTCATGGCGCTGGTGTTGCACAGCAGCCGCACCCGGCCTTTGACGCCTTTGGCGTATTCGGCCAGGTCCTGTTGCAGGCGTTCGGCCTGTTGCAGCAGGATCCGGGCGTGCTCGGCCAGGGCTTTGCCCGCGGGAGTGGGCGTTACGCCACGCCGCCCGCGTTCAAGCAGGTCGATGCCCAGGGACGCTTCCATGGCTCGCACTCGTGCGCTGGCCGCGGCCAGGGACAAATGGCTGCGAGCCGCACCGGCGGTGATGTTGCCGGTGTCGAGGATGTTCAGGTAGAGGCGCAGGTCGGTGAGGTCGAAGTGCATGGGTGGGGATCCTGTCTCAAGTGCTGTGGCGCCTGGTTTATCGTCATCGCGAGCAAGCTCGCTCCCACAGTTGAAATGCAATCCCATGTGGGAGCGAGCTTGCTCGCGATGGCGTCGGCCGCATCAGCGAATTCACAGCCTCTTGCCGCAAGAGAGGCACCCTCAGTATATGGCAGATTTTCAAGCCAAGCCCCGGGGCGCACGATACCCCCCATGGACACACTCATTACTTTCTATCAAAACCTCGGTCTAGCCCTTTCCCTGCTGGTCATCGGCACCTTCCTGCTGGCCGGCACCATCAAGGGTGTGATCGGCCTCGGCTTGCCGACCATCTCCATGGGCTTGCTTGGGTTGGCTATGGCCCCGGCGCAGGCTGCGGCGCTGCTCATCATCCCGGCGACCCTGACCAATCTCTGGCAATTGGCGTTTGGCGGTCATCTGCAAGCCCTGCTCCGGCGCCTGTGGCCGCTGCTGCTGGCGATTTTCATTGGCACCGGGCTCGGTACGCTGTGGCTTGGCATGACGGGTGGGGCCTGGGTGGTGCGGGCCTTGGGTGGGGCGCTCGTGCTGTATGCGCTGAGCGGGCTGTTGCTGCCAACGCTGCGGGTCGGCGCCTGTGCCGAGCCGTGGATCGCTCCGCTCTGCGGGCTGCTCACTGGCCTCATCACATCCGCCACTGGCGTATTCGTCATTCCGGCGGTGCCCTATCTGCAAGCGCTGGGCCTGAGCAAGGACGAACTGGTACAGGCCTTGGGCCTGTCATTCAGCGTTTCTACCCTGGCCCTGGCCGCCGGCCTGTTGTGGCGCGGCGCACTGGGCGGGGGCGAGTTGAGCGCTTCGTTGCTGGCGCTGGCTCCGGCGCTGCTGGGGATGTGGCTGGGGCAATGGTTGCGTCAGCGGATCAGCGCCGTGTTGTTCAAGCGGGTGTTTTTTGTCGGCCTCGGCGTGCTCGGCGGTCATCTGCTGATCAGCGGCTAGCCGAGGACGGGCTGAGCATGTCGACGCGACGGATTTCGAAGTCGCGCTCCAGATAATCCATGCGTTGCTCGAAGAACTGCTGCATGTGCGGCAGGTTCGAGTGCACCTCCAGGTGCGCCTGGGATGCCCAGATCTCATAGAAGATAAACAGCGTCGGATCCTGCTGGTCCCGCAGCATGTGATATTCGATGCAGCCGGGCTCGGCGCGGCTTGGTTCGACGTAGGCGCGGAACAGCGCTTCGAAGGCTTCGGCTTTTTCCGGACGGGTCTTGGCGTGCAGGATGAAACCGTGCAGTTCGCTCATCGAGGTGGCTCCTGGGATAAAAGAGGTCTCGAAGTCTAAGGCAATAATCGGTCGTTAATTCGTGCGTATAGGTCAAATCACTTTTGCCGTTGGACGGCTTATTCCCCATGAAGCTCATCGTTATTCTGCCGCCATCATTTTCAACCTTTCCATGCGGCGGCCTTTGACGGCCCATGCCGTGGAACCCGATGAGACTCCCCATGAAAAAAGTCCTGTTGCTCAATGGCGGCAAACAATTTGCTCACTCCGACGGTCGCTACAACGCCACCCTCCACGACACGGCGCTCAGCGTGTTGGACCGTGGCGGTCTTGATGTGAAAACCACCTTCATCGACGGCGGCTACGACATCAAGGAGGAAGTCGCCAAGTTCCTTTGGGCCGACGTGATCATTTACCAGATGCCGGGTTGGTGGATGGGCGCGCCCTGGACCGTGAAGAAATACATCGACGAAGTCTTCACCGAAGGCCATGGCAGCCTCTACGCCAGCGACGGCCGGACCCGTTCCGATGCCACGCAGAAATACGGCAGCGGTGGCCTGGTCCAGGGCAAGCAGTACATGTTGTCGCTGACCTGGAACGCCCCGCAGCAAGCCTTCGACGACCCGAGCGACTTCTTCGAGGCCAAGGGCGTGGACGCGGTGTACTTCCCGTTCCACAAGGCCAATCAGTTCCTCGGCATGACCGGCCTGCCGACTTTCCTGTGCGTGGACGTGATGAAGCGCCCGAACATCGAAGGGGATGTGGCGCGGTATGAACAGCATTTGCGCGAGGTGTTCGGCCTGAAGGCGTGACCTGTCTTTTACCTCACATCCCGATACTATCCTGTGGCGGGTGGGTAAACCTGCGCTGTGGGAGCAAAGCTTGCTCGCGAAACAGACCCCTCGATCCCCGAAAGACCGCGGCGCCTTCATCGCGAGCAAGCTTTGCTCCCACATCGCGAGGATAAATCCCCTCGCCACAAGAGAGATCAGTCGACAGGGGGATACGTGAAAGCCAGATCCGACGAATTGCAGATTTTCGTCTGCGTGATCGAGTGCGGATCCATCTCCGCCGCCGCCGAGCAGGTCGGGCAGACGCCGTCGGCGGTCAGCCGCACGTTGTCGCGGCTGGAGGCCAAGCTCGACACCACGCTGATCAACCGCACCACGCGGCGTATGGACCTGACCGAGGAGGGCAAGTATTTCTTCGAGCAGGCCAAAGGCATCCTCGACCAGATGGATGAGCTGGAAGAGCGCCTGTCCTCCCGCCAGAAGAACCCTGCAGGCCGGTTGCGCATCAACGCGGCCTCGCCGTTCATGCTGCATGCCATCGTCCCGCACATCGACGAGTTCCGCAGGCTCTACCCGGACATCCAGCTCGAACTCAACAGCAACGACCTGATCATCGACCTGCTGGAGCAAAGCACCGACATCGCCATCCGCATCGGCACCCTCACCGACTCGACGCTCCACGCCCGCGCCCTGGGTTGCAGCCCGTTGCACATCCTGGCCAGCCCCGCTTATCTGAAGCAGAACGGCACACCGTCTAGCGTCGCCGAGCTGGCAGGTCACGCGCTGCTGGGGTTTGCCCAGAACGAGGGCCTCAACCAGTGGCCGCTGCGCCACGTACACGGTGATCGTTGGCCGATCCAGCCCGCCATCAGCGCGTCCAGCGGCGAGACCGTGCGCCACTTGGCGCTGCAGGGGCAGGGCATTGCCTGCCTGTCGGACTTCATGACCCGCGAAGACATCCGTGCCGGTCGGCTGAAGGTGCTGCTGGCCGATGCCAACAGCGGATATCGCCAGCCGATCAATGCCGTGTACTACCGCAACTCGCAACTGGCCTTGCGGATCCAGTGCTTCCTGGACTTCATCCAGGGCAAGCTCGCCGGCTACGCCTCGCGGGAGTTCAAAGGCTGATTCGTGACTTCAAGGCAAGAGTGATTTGGGCAATGTGGACTGTTTCGTCAGGGACGGGGCCTCGATACTTGCGCCATCACTGATCTAGCCAAGGAGTTTGTCCATGAACGTATTCGTCACCGGCGCTGCCGGTTTTATCGGCGGTTCCATCGCCACCGGCCTGGTACGCGCCGGGCACCACGTCACCGGTCTGGTGCGCAGCGCCGAACAGGCGAACGAACTGACGGCGCTGGGCATCGAGCCGGTTATCGGCACCCTCGAAGACAGCGCGCTGCTGACCGAGCAGGCCCGTGCCGCCGATGCGGTGATCAATGCCGCCAGCAGCGACCACCGCGGTGCGGTCGAAGCGTTGATCGAAGGGCTCAAGGGCTCGAACAAAGTGCTGCTGCACACCAGCGGTTCGAGCATCGTCGGCGACGCGTCGGGCGGTCGTTCCAGCGATGCCATCTACTACGAAAATGACCTGCCGGCACCTACCGCCGACAAGGCTGCCCGTGTCGCCATCGACAACCTGGTCCTGGATGCGGCGAAGCAAGGCGTGAACTCGGCGGTGATCTGCAACACCTTGATCTACGGCCACAGCCTGGGCGTCAAGCGCGACAGCGTGCAACTGCCGCGCCTGCTCAAGCAGGCAGGTAAAAGTGGCGTGGTGCGGCATGTCGGGCGGGGGCAGAACATCTGGTCCAATGTGCACATCGAGGACGTGGTCGAGTTGTACAAACTGGCCCTGACTCGCAACCAGTCGGGCACCTTCTACTTCGTCGAAAGCGGCGAAGCCTCGTTCATCGACATGACCACCGCCATGGCCCGGGCGTTGAACCTGGGCGAACCGCAGGACTGGCCATTGGCCGATGCCGAAGCGGAGTGGGGCTACGAAATGGCCAACTATGGCCTGGGTTCCAACAGCCGGGTGCGGGGCAAGAACGCCCGTGAGCTGCTGGGGTGGACGCCGAAGCGGACGTCGGTGGTGGCGTGGATTCTTGATGAGATGGTGTGAGTGACGCCGCTATCGCGAGCAAGCTCGCTCCCACATTTGATCACAGACGATCACTCTATCTTCTTCAACCCTATAACCCCTGTGGGAGCGAGCTTGCTCGCGATGGCGTCAGGTCAGTCAGCGTTGAAGTTGGCTGATCCACCGCTATCGCGAGTTCAAGCTCGCTCCCACAGGGTGTGTGTTGGCATGTCGTCAGTCGTGGTTCACGCCCGCGCGCTTGAGCATTTGCTTGCAACGCTCGGACAGGTGGAACACACGCAGGTGCTTGCCGGCTTTGCTGTAGCGTTCGCGCAGGGTCTTGAGTGCGGCGACGGCCGAGTAGTCGACGAAGCGCAAGTGACGGCAATCGAGGGTGACCTGGGCCGGGTCGTTGGCCGGGTCGAACTGGTTGAGAAACGGCGTCGTCGAAGCGAAGAACAGCGTGCCGTGCAGGCGATAGAGTTTGCTGCCGTCGGCTTCCTGGTGCGTGTCGGCGTACAGCTCCCGGGCCTGTTGCCAGGCGAAGTTGAGCGCCGCGATGACGATACCGCAGAGCACGGCCACCGCCAGGTCGGTGAACACCGTAATGATGGTCACCGCGATGATCACCAACACATCACTCTTCGGCACCTTGTTGATCACCCGCAGCGAGGCCCAGGCGAAGGTTTGCTGCGCAACCACGAACATCACGCCCACCAGCGCGGCCAGCGGGATGCGCTCGATCAACGGCGACAGGAACAATACGAACAGCAACACCATCACCCCGGCCACCACGCCCGATAACCGTCCGCGCCCACCCGAGCTGAGGTTGATTACGGTTTGGCCGATCATGGCGCAGCCGCCCATGCCGCCGAACAGCCCGGAGGCGATGTTGGCAGCGCCCAACGCCACGCATTCACGGTCCGGATAACCGCGGCTCTGGGTGATTTCGTCGGTCAGGTTCAGGGTCAGCAGGGTTTCCAGCAAACCGACCATCGCCATGATCACCGCGTAGGGCACGACGATCTGCAGGGTCTCCAGGTTCCAGGGAAGATCGGGCCAGGCGAAGGCGGGCAAGCCGCCAGCGATATGGGCCATGTCGCCCAGCGTTCGGGTGGGCAGGCCGAGCAGGTAGACCGCCAGGCCGACACCGAGGATCGCCACCAGGGCCGGCGGTACGCTGCGGGTCAGGCGTGGCAGCAGGTAGACGATGGCCATGGTCAGCGCCACCAGGCCGGCCATCAGATACAGCGGATCGCCGTTGAGCCAGGTTTCACCCTGCTTGAAATGCTCCAGTTGGGCCAGCGCAATGACAATCGCCAGGCCGTTGACGAAGCCGAGCATCACCGGGTGCGGGACCATGCGCACCAGCTTGCCCAACCGCAACAGCCCGAAGGCCATCATGATCAGCCCGCCCAGCAGCACGGTGGCCAACAGGTATTGCACGCCGTGCTGCACCACCAGCGCGATGATGACCACGGCCATCGACCCCGCCGCCCCCGACACCATGCCTGGCCGACCGCCGAACAATGCGGTCAGCGTGCAGATGATGAACGCGCCGTAGAGCCCTATCAGGGGGTTGAGGTGGGCCACCAGGGCGAAGGCGATGCATTCGGGGAGCAAGGCGAAAGAAGTGGTGAGGCCGGCGAGGGCGTCGGCGCGAAGACGTGCTGATTTCATGATTTACCTGACTGGGCGCCGGTGGAGAGTCGGCTGCCGGGGAGTGGTGCAAAAAACAGGGGCGGATGGTACGGAATTGAGTGCGGGGCGGCCAGCCGTTGGTCGGTTGTGTTGATCGTTCCCACGCGGGAGCGTGGGAACGATCAAAAGCTAGGGCGATGAAAGTCTTGCGCTGAATTTTCATCAACGCCGTCTCGCGATGTCCGTCAGCGACAAGTTTTATCTGTGCGCGAAAATTACTTTCAGTGGGTTTGAAGATTCGTTGGCGAAATGATTTATGAGTTTCACAACACATCGACGTGACCCCATTCGAGGAGTAACGCATGGCACCTGCTTTCGGTTATTGGCTACTGGTCTACGCGGCCATCGCGATCATTGCGCTGATCGTGCTGATCGCCCGTTATCGGCTCAATCCGTTCATTGTGATTACCCTGGTGTCCATTGGCCTGGCGCTGCTGGCCGGGATGCCGCCCTCGGGTGTGGTGGGGGCGTACGAGGCGGGTGTCGGCAAGACGCTGGGGCACATTGCGCTGGTGGTGGCCTTGGGCACCATGCTCGGCAAGATGATGGCCGAGTCCGGCGGGGCCGAGCGCATGGCGCAGACGCTGATCGAGCGTTTCGGCGAGCGCAACGCCCACTGGGCGATGGTGTGCATTGCCTTCCTGGTCGGGCTGCCGTTGTTCTTCGAAGTCGGGTTTGTGCTGCTGGTGCCCATCGCCTTCACCATCGCCCGGCGTGTGGGCGTGTCGATCCTGATGGTGGGGCTGCCGATGGTCGCCGGGCTGTCGGTGGTGCATGCGTTGGTGCCGCCGCATCCGGCGGCGATGCTGGCGGTGCAGGCCTTCCAGGCTTCGGTGGGGCAGACCTTGCTGTACGCGATCCTGATTGGCATTCCCACCGCGATCATCGCTGGCCCGCTGTACGCCAAATTCATCGTGCCGCGCATCCAGCTGCCGGCTGAAAACCCGTTGGAGCGACAATTCCTCGACCGTGAGCCGCGCGCGAACCTGCCGGGTTTCGGCGTGACCCTGGGGACCATTCTGCTGCCGGTGATCCTGATGCTGATCGGCGGCTGGGCCAACCTGATTTCCACGCCGGGCAGCGGTTTCAATCAATTCCTGCTGTTCATCGGCAACTCGGTGATTGCCCTGCTGCTGGCGACCATCCTCAGCTTCTGGACCCTCGGCCTGGCCCAGGGTTTCAACCGTGAGTCGATCCTCAAGTTCACCAACGAATGCCTGGCACCGACCGCCAGCATCACTTTGCTGGTGGGCGCCGGCGGCGGTTTGAACCGGATCCTGGTGGACGCCGGGGTCACGCAACAGATCGTCGGCCTGGCCCAGGAATTCCAGCTGTCACCGCTGGTCATGGGCTGGCTGTTCGCCGCACTGATGCGCGTCGCCACGGGGTCGGCCACCGTGGCAATGACCACCGCCTCGGGCATCGTCGCTCCCGTGGCGATTGGCCTGGGTTATCCACACCCCGAGCTGCTGGTGCTGGCGACCGGCGCCGGGTCGGTTATCTTTTCCCACGTCAACGACGGCGGCTTCTGGCTGATCAAGGAATACTTCAATATGACCGTCACCCAAACCTTCAAGACCTGGACCGTGCTTGAAACGCTGATCTCCGTGGTCGCGTTCGCCTTGACCCTCGGGCTTTCACGCTTGCTTTGAGCGCAACGCCACCCAACAGGAGCCGCCATGGACATCCTTTACCAGATCCGCTCCCGGCAGGATTCCTTCAGCGCCGGCGAAGGCCGAATCGCTCGGCTGATGCTCGACGACGTGGGCTTTGCCGCCTCCGCCAGCCTCGATGAACTGGCCCAACGGGCGGAAGTCAGCAGCGCTACGCTGTCGCGCTTCGCCCGCACCGTTGGGTGCCGCGACCTGCGGGACTTGCGCCTGCAACTGGCCCAGGCCAGCGGTGTCGGCAGCCGCTTCCTCGACCCGGCTGGCGCGCCGGAGCAATCGGCGTTTTATGGACAGATCGTTGGTGATATCGAAGCGACCCTGCGCCAGCATCTGTCGGCGTTCGAAGAGTCGCGGTTCGGCGATGCGGTGCGGATGATCGGCAAGGCGCGGATGATCCATGCGTTCGGCCTCGGTGGTTGGTCGGCGCTGTGCAGCGAGGAGTTGCAAGTACGGCTGGTGCGTTTCGGCTACCCGATTGCCGCCTGTCGCGACCCGGTGATGATGCGCATCACCGCCACTTCGCTGAGCGACCAGCATCTGGTCATCGCCTGTTCACTGACCGGTATCACGCCGGAGCTGTTGAGCGCGGTCGAACTTGCTCGCAGCTACGGCGCGGCGATCCTGGCCATCACGCGTGCCGACTCGCCACTGGCCCAACTGGCCGACTGCGTGCTGCCCCTGCAAGGCGCCGAAACCTCGTTCATCTACAAACCCACGGCGGCGCGCTACGGCATGCTGCTGGCCATCGACGTGCTCGCCACCGAGCTGGCGCTGACCCACCCCGAAGACAATCAAGAGCGCCTGCGGCGGGTCAAACTCGCCCTGGACGATTACCGCGGCGGCGACGATCACTTGCCGCTGGGAGACTGACATGCTGTACGACACGCTTATCCGTAATGCACTGGTCATCGATGGCAGCGACACGCCCGGCTACCACGCCGACGTCGCCATTCGCGCCGGTCGCATCGAACGCGTCGGCGACTTGCGCGATGCCCGCGCGGTTGAAGACATCGATGCCGCCGGCCGCGTGCTCGCGCCTGGCTTCGTCGATGTGCACACCCATGACGACACGGTGGTCATCCGCCAACCGCAGATGCTGCCCAAGCTCAGCCAGGGGGTGACCACCGTCATCGTCGGCAACTGCGGCATCAGCGCTTCGCCGGTGAGCCTGCGGGGCGATACACCGGATCCGATGAACCTGCTCGGTACGGCCCAGGCGTTCGCCTACCCGCGCTTTACGGATTATCGCGCAGCCGTAGAGGCCGCCACACCGGCGGTCAACGTAGCTGCGCTGGTCGGGCACACGGCGTTGCGCAGCAATCACATGGACGATTTGTTGCGCACCGCCTCGGCGGGAGAAATCGCCGCCATGCGTCGGCAATTGCGCGAGAGCCTGGAGGCCGGTGCCCTGGGGTTGTCCACCGGCCTGGCCTACGCCAACGCGTTTTCGGCGTCCACCGACGAAGTCATGCAACTGAGCGAAGAATTGGCCGCGTTCGGTGCGGTCTACACCACCCACCTGCGCAGCGAATTCGAACCGGTACTCGAAGCCATGGACGAGGCCTTCCAGATTGGTCGACACGCCCAAAGCCCGGTGATCATTTCCCACCTCAAATGCGCGGGCGCCGGTAATTGGGGACGAAGCCCGCAGGTGCTCGCGGCGTTGGAAAGCGCGGCGCAGACCCACCCGGTCGGCTGTGATTGCTATCCCTATGCGGCCAGCTCCTCGACCCTGGATCTCAAGCAGGTGACCGATGCCCATCGCATCACCATCACCTGGTCGACACCGCATCCGCATATGGGCGGTCGCGACTTGGTCGACATCGCTGGCGAATGGGAGGTGTCGCTGCTGGAGGCGGCGCGGCGCCTGCAACCGGCCGGCGCGGTGTACTACGGCATGGATGAAGGCGACGTACGACGGATTCTCGCCCATCCGTTGTCCATGGTCGGCTCCGACGGTTTGCCCGAAGACCCGTTTCCCCATCCGCGCTTGTGGGGCGCTTTCCCACGGGTGCTGGGACATTTCAGTCGTGACGTCGGGCTTTTTCCGTTGCACACCGCCGTGCACAAAATGACCGGCCTTTCAGCGGCGCGTTTCGGCCTCAAGCATCGGGGCGAAATTCGTGAAGGCCATTGGGCGGACCTGGTGTTGTTCAATCCCCAAACCATTCGCGACGTGGCCGATTTCAACGAACCTCAACGAGCTGCCGAAGGGATTGATGGCGTGTGGGTCAATGGTGTCTTGAGCTATCGCGAAGGGCAGGCAAACGGGCGTCGGGAAGGCCGATTCCTGGCGCGCGAGGGCGATCTGCGCAGGGGATTTAGTCTATCGAATGGCGTGTAAGTGGCTGATATTGTGTTAATTGGCGTCACAACAACGGCACTGCGACACTAAAGAACCCCGGTTCAAGGCCGAAGCAATGGGGTCAACCCATCTAAACTGGGTCTTTTCAGCCAGGGAGCAACCCATGAGCTTCGGTAAAACCACCCCAATCCTGCGGATCTTCGATGAAGCCAAGGCGTTGGCGTTCTATGTCGACTTCCTGGGCTTTACCGTCGATTGGCAACATCGCTTCGGAGACGACTTCCCGCTGTACCTGCAAGTCTCCCGCGGCGACTGCGTGCTGCACCTGTCCGAGCACCACGGCGACTGCACACCGGGCTCGGCGTTGCGGATCGAGACCGATGAGCTGGAAGCCTTCCAGCAGCAATTGCTCGCCAAGCAATACCGCTACGCCCGTCCACAGATCCAGGCCATGCCCTGGGGTAGCCAGGACATGGCGGTGGTCGATCCGTTTGGCAATCGGTTGGTCTTTACCTGCGCTGAGCTTTACTGACGATACTCATTGATCGACGCTACGTGGACATTATATAAACGTGGCGTCCTCAGTTGGCGGCCTGTTGGGATACTAACGTTTGGTGGAATGATTGCGCTGCAGTTGAAACAGGCGATAAATGGCTCCGGTTGCGTCACGTTCTGTAATTTTTCGGTGAACAGCGTCGTATCCGCAAGCACTCTTTCACGCTTTCCCGGATAGAGCGCAACAATGGTGTTAAGCGCTCCAACTTCTCCATGAGCCCCTGGTCCTCCGGTTAGTATTGGAATGATTCCATTGGAAGCCTCGATATGTCTCTCGATAAATTCTCGGGTTGGCTGTTGAAGTTCGTACAGCTCGTCAATTGTTCTGCTTAGCGTTGGGTCGAGCCTCAGCGCATCGGTATCTACTTTAAACTGATAGTGTGGGTCTTTTTTCCTGTCTCGGTAATTCTCGGCCAAGTTTTCCATGTAATCAGCCGCATTACTGATTTTGTAGCTTCCGAAATTCAGGTAGAAATCCTCGCTGGTAGCGGAGCCATCATAATACGGGTCTACCCCGCGATATCCCGTTGCGCCGGATTTTGGCTTGGGAAGATTGTAATGCTCCATGATGGCCATATCGTTGCCGCCCGCGTGATCTTTAATAACGCCATAGGAGTGAACAACAATAACGTTGTTGCGTTTTGTCTTGCTAAAGCCGGGGCTGGCATCGGGGTCTTCTTCAGGGCCTTGTTTGCCCTTCTTCACTGGAGATGGTGGCGTCAGCATTTTTTTCGAGCGTTCCTCCCCATCCTGTTTCGTCCATTCGACAGGGTCGATTTCCTTCCCTTGAGCATCGTTGAGTACCAACCCTTGGTGATCGACATACCTCATCGGGTTGTTCCCGACCATGCAATACAAGTTCAACCCATCAATCGCCCCCGCCGGGTCGGGACTGATCCAGCGTTGCAACCACGGTGCGTAATACCGATGCCCGTAGTAATACAACCCGCTGGCATCGCGTTCCTTGCCGGAGTAGCGAATGGTCCGGTAGTCGGCTTCCACGGCCGAACGGGATGCCACCCACGCGGTTCCTCCGTAGGGCAGGTAACTTTCCTGGCTGATCAGGTCGGCCTGATCGTCGAGCTCCAGTGAGCTGGAGCCCAAATGGTCATCGAGGCTGTAGCGCAGTTGATCGGCCGCGATCTTGGACGGTCGACCTTTGGTCCAATGCAGATAACGCACGCTGCAGCGTCCGGCTTGCAGGGTGATGACCTCCAGGTGCTCGTTATGACGGGTGCGGATTTCGAGGCCCGGCAAGTAGCGGACTTCCTCAGTGTGGTTCATTGCCGTGGCATGGGTTGTCTTGACCTTGCGCACGCGTTGGCCGCTGCTGTCGTAGGTGTAACGTTCGATGTCGTCAGAACCGTTTTCGCGCTGGACCAGCACCACACTGTCGAGCTGGTTGCGGCTATTCCATTCCAGTTCCTGGCCCGGGCATAGGGCCTGAAGGTTGCCGTTGGCATCGCAGCTCATCGTTATTCTGGTCGTGGTGTCGTCGCCCTGGCTCCAAGACACGAGGCGATTGCTGGCGGTGGCGACATTCAAGGTGCGGGTGTAGTTATTCCCTTCGCGTACATGACGCAGTTCGGTCAGGTTGCCGCCGTCGTCGTACGTGTATTGCTCGGCAAAATTGAACAGTTGCGTGGGGTCGAATGAAGTCGTACCGGCGGTGGGAAGACCGGGGGGCGCCGCCAGCCCGGCGGCCTCACGCCCCGTGGCGCTGGTCAACTGGTAGAGGCTGTCGTAGGTGAAGGTGCTGACAGGTTTAACCCGTTGATTGCTGTTGAATCGCTCAGGTTGGACGTTGTCGCTAATTTGAGTCACGTTCCCCATGGCGTCGTAGGTGTAGTGGAGGTCTTGCAAGGTTTTGCCAGGCACCGATGCGCTGAGCGAGGTCAGCCGCCCGCTGGCCGGATCGAACACCGCGCGGCTCGTCACGCCATTGCCGGCGGTTTGCGACTCGACCTGGCCGAATGCGTTGTAGACGAGGTCTTTGACGATGGTTTTTTTGGCCTCGGTGCCTTTGATTTTCAGGCTCGCGGATTTGAGTTGGCCCGCGACATCGAAGGCGTGGTGCTGTTCGTGTCGGGCGGCGTCGGTCTGCTGGATAATTTGCCCTAGAGCGTCGTAGGACCAACTCGTTTTGTAGCCTTCTCCCTCTTCAAGCAGACCATTGCGATCTTTCACGTCGGTTGGCCAGTCAGGTTGTGCCGCCTCGCTCAGAAAGTGCCGTGTCTGGCTGCGCGGTTTACCGCATAACGCATATTCGTCAACGATCAGCGTGCCCGCGCTGTCATCGTGGCGGATGAGCGCGCCGCAGCGATTGAGCTTCGTCGATTCCTGCGAACTGTCGCCGTAGCCCAGGCACTCTACTTTGCGCAGTGCTTGGCCTGCGGCTTGTTCCTCGACGGTGGTCAGTCTCAGTTGGTTGTCGTAGGTCGATTGCCAGTGACTTCCTCGTTGATCCCAACTGTGCAGGATCTGTCCGGCGTCGCCGGGCAGGTTCAGGCGCCATCCGGCGTCGACGCTTTTTACTCGCAATGGTTTGCCGGACAGGCTGTAGACGCTCGCAAGATTGGCGTCAGTTGCGTTGGCAAACCGAGGGTCGCGCTGGGCGATCAACCGTCCGGCAACGTTGTACTCTTGCCGGTTTGCGCGCGTCTGGGCTTTTTCGCCTTCCTTGCCTCGGCAGTAAGCCACCTGGCGCACCGGCAGGCCTCGGCCGTCGATAACGTTGAGGGTGGGAGTCTTGCGATGAAGGCGTGCGCTCATGCCTCACCTCCCGCTGTCGAGGCATGTTCGGCCATGACTTCTTCCAGCGTGTCGTTTTCGTCCTCCTCCACGGTATACCAAGGATGATGGGTCTGCCGACGCATCCAGGAAAGACCATTCTGTTTGGCGAGACGACTGTGGCTCGAGCGACCCAGCGCATCGTAAAACTGCTGGTCGCAATGGCCGAACTGCCGAAAGGACTTGTCGTTGATGTAGCGGTGTTGATCGGCAAAATAGGGGCGGTAGATCCGGATCGCCAATCCCTTGCTGTTGTATTCCACCCGTTCGCTGACACGCCAGCGCGTTGCGGTGATCTGTTCCTGCGGCTTGTCGCCCTCGAGTGTCAGTTCACCCTTGGCATCCACGATGTAAGCCATGCCTGATTCGACCTGCTGCTTACTTTGCAACTGGCGACCAAAGCCATCGAAGCACGTCATGGCGATGCGGATTTGTTTCTGCTCGTCATCGGGGTAACGATCGGCGACCAGTGTGGCGATGTGAATCGGCTCACGTTTAGACGTACGAATTTCGCGCTTCAGTTTTCTATCGTCGACAGGAACTACCTCGAGTTTCGACAGCCGGGCGCGAGCCGAAGCGCGAATATGCCCGGTTGGCAGTACGTCACCGTTGCTCACACAGCGCTCTAGCCAGTCGGTGTCCTGCAAGGCTGCCGCCGATACGTTTCCCATCCAACTGAATGGCGCGTAATAGGTCGCGGTGGCGGCGTCCTGCAAAGCATCCTTGCTCTGTGCGATCGCTTCTGCCGGACTTTTAGGCGATGGGTTGAACGCTGCGATCGGTTTGAAACCGACAGGGTTGTTGTTCTCGTCGCCGTAAAAGGTGCTGGCCAGTACCTGGCCGAAGGCATCGGCAAGACCTTCCTGCACGTTACCGTTGGGGTCTTTGACCCATTGGGGCAGGAAGCTACGGTAATTGTATTGCGCCTTGGTCATAGCGCCATCGGGCAGTTCGAACCCGGTAACGAAGCACGTGTATGGGTCGTAGCTGATCTTGGTCACGCCGTGGCTGTCGCTCGGCTGCACGGTCTTGGTTTTGTAGAAACCTTCCAAACCGGCGTAGGTCGCGAAGCCACTCTTGACTGACCAGAGCTTGCCGGCTGGCGTGCCTGTGGCCAGGAACTCAGCCATGGAGTGATAGCCAAGCTCCGTGAGCATTTTGTCGTCGGGTTGAGATGTGGACGGCAATAGATGGAAGGCTTGCAGGGCGGTTTCGTCCAGCTCGGCGGTTTCCAGATGGTCGACCAGGGCTTCGAAGCTGGCGTTGCCGTCCGGCAGCGTTTCGTTGGCAGAAGCTTTTTTGTAGCGTGTTATAGAAAGGTCGGTGAGAACGGCTTGGCTCGCCCAACTGGGTTTCCCGACGCGTTCGGTGAGCTTTTCATAATTAATATCCTCCGGTGCCAGCCCTCCGTCTTCAGGCACCTTGGGTCGTTTCAACGCGTTGGTCCGTTGGCGATAAGGTAAACCCAGGCGCCATTCTTGAGGCGTTTGCAGGTTGATGAATTCGGCGCGAGTTTGCGTCAGGTAGTAGAACTGTTGCGCCGGGTCATGAGCATCCCGCCACCATTGTTGTGGGTCTGGATCGCTGAACGGTGCGGTATCTTCTGGCGTTTTGCGTCGGGCGTAATGGATGATCACGCTGTGGATCACGGCACCGTACCGATCGTGCTGCAAGTTGATCGTGTGCTGGCACCGGGGGTCGTCGTCCAGGCCGTCGTATTGGTAGCTGATGGATTCCAGCGGCAGCGGCAACAGGGCGGCATAGCGCCGCGGGCCCTGGGGCGCCTGTTGTAGACGGATCCGATAACGGTGTTCCTGAACCGAATACAGCGTCTTGTCGTTGCCCCCTGCGTATGTCTCGCTGCGCAGTAGATGACCGCTCAGGACGCGGCACATTTCAAGCCTGGTCGCTTCGTCTGTCGCCCCAATCAGTTCGTCCTCGCTATTGTCATCTTTGTATCGGCACAGTAAGGCTTTACCCAACGCCTTGGCTTGCGAATCGGTGCCGTGATAGTCGCTTCGGTCCATGTCCACTGCCTGGCCGGTATGAAACCAGGTTTTTTTCAAACAAGGCTCTGTGAAGCCTGGCGAATCGGCATCGTTGGGGTAGGTTTCATTGTCGGTTTGTATCAGCAAACCGAAGCCACGGAATTCCCGTTCGACGCCGTCGTAATAACCTTGACGATAGGAAAAACACTGGGTCAGGCGATTACCGGTGATCTCATCCCGCTGGACCTGGCGCGACACCAAGTGCAGGGGCAACGGTACATGGCAGGCAAGGGACTCCTTGGCTATGACCCTTGAGGCTTTCTCGTCCAGCCATTCCTGGGCCGAGCTGCGATAAGCAATGCGGCTGGCGGCGCCCATGTTGTTGTTGGTGCCGGTGAGCAGATACGGCTTTTCCTCGACAAAGTCGTAGCGCCAATGTTGCGCCGGGGTTAGATGCGGCACGCTCAACACCAGGCTGGAGCAACCCAGCCCTAGCAGGTCGACGATGCTCACCTGGCATAAGTTGTCGTAGCGCAGGCCAGTTGGCCAGAGCAGCGTAATCGCGGGAGCGAAGCCATTGCCGCAGCGGTTCATGAAGATCAGCGCTCGATCCGCTTGCAGATAGATCAGGTCGGTGGCACCGGAACCATCCAGGTCTGCGAGACGGATGCGCGAGGCATCGAAGGTGGGGTAGGCGAGGCCCGGAAAATCCATCACGATGCCTTTGCCGAATCGCCCGTGGCCAAGGTTTGGCCAGCACTTCACTTCGTCGTGGCGAATGCGCACCAGATGCTGCTGGCCGCTACCGAGCAGATCGCTGAAAGCCACCAGTTCGCAAGGCGACCTGTTGAATACCGGCAGGGCATCGTCATTGTCGTGGCGAGGAACTTCTCGGGCGGCAGCGAACCCCCGCTCGCGCTGGTTGGCATACAAGCGAACGCTGCGGGGACCGATCAGGGCAAGGTCGGTGAGGCCTTCGCCCATCAAGTCGGCCAGATGCCCTTTTGAGTTGAAGAACTCTGTCGGAAACGCCTGGAATGTCGCGAAGTTCGACCATTTCCTATCAGCGCCCAGGGAAAAAAAGCCGCTAAGCCCCGGTTGGGCGATGATCCAGTCCAGTCGACCGTCACCTGTGAGATCACTGAGCGTTTGGTGCAGTGTCTTCGCGGTGTCGGCGACGGGAATCTCAGGCAGCGCTTTCCACTGGTCGTAAGCCACTTCATCCGTCTTGGCTTTAGCTCGCATGGGCTCACGGTAACACCAGCCTGCATCGCTTCGATGGAGCAGGCCGGGCAAACCTTCGCCGTACAAATCCACCCATTGGAAACCTTGTTCGTCGCTGAACCCTGCCATGTTCTCAACGTGTTTCCAGGCGGGCTTATCGAACAGGCCTTTGAATCCGCTGTAGTGGAACTCCATGGGAGGACGGCTTTGGGGAGCTGTTCCGTCGCCGAACGCTTGGTCATGCGCTGCGCTCAAGAAGCTATAGCCCAGGAGCGTCTGGCGGTAATCAAGCAGCAGACGTCGCACGAGAACAGGATCGGCGCCCAGCGCTTCGGGAAAGTGATGGAACATCAACACCTGGCGACATAGGCGATCGGTACGCAGTTCGAAACCGTAGGCAAAGGTGGAAAACCCATCGCTACGTTTTTGCGGTTGCAGTCCTTCATGGCGTGGTTTTTTCTCGTATTCGGTGCTTCGCTCACCGTAGTCGAACACCAACTCGAAGTGCCATTGGCCCTGTGTGGGCGGATCTGTTTTCCAAGCGTAAAGGCGGGTGTCGGCCTTCACATTGCCGTAACGCACATGGCTCAAATAGCGTTGGGCTCCGCCATTTCCCGCGTACACATATTGAATGTGCTCACCATGTGCATTCAGGCTTTCCTCCAGCAGCCACTCACCTACCCGGCTTGCGTCCTGGGGATCGGTTCGTCGCGACTCGGGATTTTTCCCGTAGACATGCAGGCTGCCATCGGCCCCGTGCACGAGCCAGAAACCCGGTGTATCTCCATCCGACGACCAATGTTCAATCCGGTCGAAGCTGCTTTCGATTCTTGGCAGGTGACGCGTCACCGTGTAGGTCGTGCCCAGGTCCAGGCCGTTGTAGCGATTGACTCGGGTTGGACGGGGGCCGTGCTCGGGCAACCAGACCACACCGCTGGGGCCGACGATTTCATCGTCGTCGTTATAGGCAGGCACGCCCTTGCTGGTGCGTCGCGCCACGCAAGACAGCGACAGCCCCCAGCCGATACCGAACACGCCGTTGCCGGCTGAACTGCTATAGCTCAGGGACAAGGCCGGAGCAAAGCCGCGTCCGGGGGAAATCGGCAATGCAACTTCATAGGAAGCTGTGCCGTGGGCACCGACGTTTTCCCACCCCTTACCAATGCTCTGGATGGCACCGCCGCCTTTGGGCAGGGCCGGCGCGGTAACCGGCAATGCGGGTTGCTCGTTCATTGCGCACCTCCGGCCCTGGCGGTATAGCTCACGTGTACGATGATGTCGGTCAGTGACTCGAGCGTGTCCCTTTGTGCCTCGGGGTTCGGGAATGTCAGTTGCCATTTGGAAACCGCACCGGTGTATTCAAATGGCAGGTAGCGCTCATCGTTGAAGGTCAGGGTGAACAGACCGTTGTCGTCGACGCCGGTGGACAGGGCGATCTGTTGGTTGGCGCGCAGGTTCTCCATGACCCGCCCCTTGGCATCGGCGGACATGTACACCTTGCTAGAGGTCTGGGTCAGCGTGGCCCGGATGTTTTCGTAAGGACCAACAATGGCCGGCAAGGACACGCTGATGGTTTTGATCCGCCGCAAGTAGTGCTTCTGACCCGTGTAATCATTCTCGAACAGGTCGTGGGGCAGCTCGAAGTCGCATTGACCTTTCTTCAGTGCGGCATGCATGTCCAGCCATGGCTCGTTGATCGTCGAGGTTGCGGTCTGGTCCTTCAATTGACGCAATGAAATCGTCTTGCGGATCTCCAGTTCTCGCTCGCTGCGGCGTAGATATCCGGCCCGCATGTTCAACAGGCTGAGTTTCAATTGCTCGCCTGCTCCAAGTCCTCGATAGGTGGTATTCCAAGCGCCGGGCTGAATGAATCGTTTGTCGAAATCGGAGATTTCGTATTGCCAGCAAGCTTCGGCGGCCAGGCACAGGCTGAGTGTCGTGTCGTAGGCCTGGTGATAGAGCACTGCAAACTGACTATTTAGCCATTGGTACAGCTGTGCTTTGGTAAAGCGCTTGCTGAGAAAGTCGTAATGGGTCTTGGTTTGGCCCAGGGTTGATTCGGCAAGGCGCAGTTGCAGGCGAGTGGCGGTTTCCTGCTCGGTGGATTGCGCCAGTTCTGCGTCAATCTGGGTCAGCTCGAGCTGTGATTGATCATAGGCGTGTTGCCAATCTTCCCGACGGCGATCGAATATGGCCTGACGGTCGAGATCGGCCGCTATCGTGCGGGTTATGATCGCGCTGCTATGGGCGGCCGCAGAGGCCGCGAGCGCCGGCCCCTCCCAACGGCTGCCGCCAAAGCTGAAGCCCGCGACGTTTGGAACCAGCATCAGCCCAGCAGCTGCGACTTGGAAGGCCATTGCAGCGGCCTCCATCGTGCCGCTGGATACGTTGAACCAACTGACGCTTATTTCCTTGTTGCTTAGGCCATCGTCCAACAGTTTTTTGTAATGGGTTGAGCGGTTTTGAGCAATTGCTTGGCTTGCGAGCAGTGCCTGGCGGTTCTGACGATCGATATTCAAGGCCTGGCGTTGCAGGTCGACCGAGATTTTCGCCAGGTTCCAGGCTTGCTGCTGCTGTAGCTCCTGCAACTGTGCCTGCTCCTTGCGCTCGACCAGCGACAGCAGCGTGGCGCCAAATTGGCTGAGGCTTTCCACTGCGCTCGAGGCCTGGCTGTGCATGACCGAGAACCGATAGTGCGGGATAGATGTGGTTGGCAATCCTCGAACCGTATTGTTCGAAGTATTCAATACAGCGGGGCTGAGCAATACGCGAGGGTCCAGCGGCACGGCAAATACCGGCAGATGCAGCGGCTTGCCGGCGATGTCGAGGTTGTGCCGCAAGTTGTACAGGCGGCTTTCAGCAATGTCCCAGCGCTGGAGCAACTGCGGGTTGAACGGCAGGCGCAAGTGCGGGCTATCGATGGCTGGCCAGGACGCGTGCAGACTGCCCCCGCGAACGGGCAATGAGGGCTGGGAGCGGGCGAGTGATCGTTCAAATGTGCGTAAGTCGTCACTGGTCGTTTCGCCCAACGTTTTCAGGTTGATGTTTACCCAATGATCGACTGATTGAACGGTCGGGCGTGGCCCCAACAGATCCAGTACCCGCACGTACCACAGCTTTGCCTCGCTGAGGCCGTCGGGGGTCAGCTCGCGGTAGGCGGCGTCACCTCGATTGATCAGGATGTCGAGGTACAGGAAGTACAGCGCCTTGCGAAAGTGCGCCGGATGACTGAGCGCGATCTGATGAGGGTCGTGGGGCGCCTGGTCGGCGTACGAAGGCGTGCTGCTATCGAGTAAGGGAAGGGCCCTCCAGCAGTTTTCTTTGCCGCGACCTGGATCGAAGAGGCGGCGCAACCAGCGTTCGGCCTCTTCATAACGCTGTTCGGCGTTCAAGCGATGGGCGACCAACCAAGGCAAGTAGAGGAACAGCTCGGTGAAGTAACGGCCGTAGGGACCATGGAAATCCATATTGTTGTTGGGGGCGTCGGGTATGACGGGCTCAGACAAGTGTTGTGTCGTCCAGTCGAACAGCTCATCCAGACCGTTTTCTGTACGGCGGATCAGTTCTGCGGCGAAGGCGGTGTTCAACCTGATCGGCTGGCGGAGTTGGTCCCCGGCATCGCTGGTCTTGATGGCGCTATGGGTGAAATCGATAAATTGGGTGGTGCCCAGTCCGGCCGTCGATGAGGGGGTAATGCCTGGGGCCTGGAGGCGCGTAGGGATGACGTTCAGCTTGATGCCTTTAAGGGCGCAATAGAGCTTCGTTTCCGGTTCATTGGGGTAGACAAAGGCGACCCCACAAAAAAATGTATCGCCGTCACGGTTGAGATCATTGCTGTGCCAAGTGAACTCGAAGAGCTCCGTCAGCGTAGACGCGGGGGTGGACTGCGCTACCACCGTCAGGTTTTCAAATGACGGCGCTTGAGTTGCCAGGGCGGTTGGCTGACGGAAAATTACATATTGAAGGTTAAACGGTTCATCAAGATTGACGACTGCCTGACCAAGGTCGAGAGCTGTGGCGTTGCTGGCTTGCATCGTTACTTTCCGTACATTTCCGGAAATTGAGCTGTTATTTTCCCGTCTACTTTCCTTGATCAGATGACGCACTGCCTCTGTAGAAATAACTTTTCCCTGAAGATTTGTATCTGCATGCAGCGTGACACCGCGCGAATGTTCAGAGTTTTTGAGTACATCAACCATGCGGTCGATCGATAGTTGGTAAGGGGCAGGAGATAACGAGGTGTGGTTGGTGATCGTAAGTTGTGAACCCGCATCCAGTGCCACGTAGGATGCGTCTGGCAGGCCGCGGGCAGGAAGTACCAAGTCAAGTTGAAGTCTCGGGGATCGATCGGGCCTGGTTGTAAGTCTCAACCTGATTTTTCCAGGGGGTGTGTATAAACCCAGCCCGTCGAAATAGACGCTTGCAGTCATGCTTAGCGTCAGCGTGGGGCCGGTTCGGTCATTGTTCGGTCTGATGTTTATCCGATCCTGCAGGCTTTCGAAATCGGACATGAGAATGCTCATGCCCGTCGGGAGAGGAGCGTCAGCAATTTCGATTTTTGAAAGTATTTTTGTTTGAATGCGTTGGTTGACAGCGCCTATGAGCCCTTTCTCGGTGATGGTTGGGCTATGAGTGGCGAGATGACTGTCGATACAAATCGTTCTAATGAGCGCGAAGTCGTTACCGATCCCTTGGGACGAGTCGGTTTTGGGTTTTCGTGCACACAGGGCGATAAACAATGAACCGTGGGCACCGTCGTTGTGTTGCTCAGCTACAGTACCTACCGATGCTTTAATGGCATCAAGATCCCTGCCACGAAGCATTTCGTCGTTGCAATAACCCTGCAGGGCAATTCGCGGCGTGCTCCATTTCCCATCCTGCTTTTTGAAGCAGAAGCTCAAGCGTAAAAGCGGATGACGCGTACTCGGTTGCTCGGCGGCGTTGCTCGATGGGGCACTGGAGGCTGACGGATCCTGATGGATGCATTCTGCCCAGACAACGAACAGACGATTGTTGAACCAGACAGGACGAATCGAGTGTTCGACGGCGCCTTCTGGAATGGGCACATCGGCTTTTTCCCAGTCGGACCAGGCGTACGGATCAGGTTGGTCCAGTTTGGCGGCGATGGCAGGGGGCCGTGGTGGCGGACCGTCAAGCGGACGTTGCCCCATGTCCAACGAGCGCCAGAAGTAGGTGTTTTCGGTACGTGACTTGGCAATGAAATAGTAGGTGCTGTGGGCGAAGTCTTCTCCATCGATGTAGCCGTTGAGAATATTCAGGTTGGCCATTTCTTCGAATCGAGTCAGGTAGGCCATGACCGCCGATTGAACAGCGTCGGCCTGGATCCGGTTCTGGTTGAGGTCGTTTTCCAACTGCTGGAAATTGTCGCTCTTGTTGTTCCTCAGGACGGGGTCCAGATAACTTGCGGGAAAATAAAGCAGCTTTTGATGAGCCGCCCAGATAGCGTATTGATGCATCTCGTTGCGCCACGTTTGCAGGTGCTCCGGCGTGATGCTTGCCCGATCGTAGCCGGGCTCCATATTCATCAGGATACGGTTGATGTATTGCTGAAGACTGGCGATGGCGCACGCCACAGGCGTGGTGGGCACATCCTGGCTGACCAGCACGTCCAGCAGCCAATATTCGTAGAGGTCCTGGGCCGTCTTGAGCCGAGCCGTCCCGGTCAGGCCATTATCGGGCACGACCTTGTCCAGGTAGAACGCCAACTGCGCATCGCGCAGGCTTTCATCCAGCTGCTTTTTCATGGCAACGGTCATATTCAATCCTTGAATAAAAAAATGTTCGCCTCAATGGCACGCAGCGATCAGTCCTTCACCGACGATTTTCCAGGCCTGCGTCAGGCTGTCGTTATTGAGTGTGGCGGCCATGAGCAGTTGGCTTGCCGACAGGCCCGTGCTCAAGCAACACGCCTGGCAACGCATGACCCAATCCACGGCTTGCATCGTGGTGGCGCGTTTGGGCGTCAGCAGCGCTGTCAGGCAGCCCACTTGCTCGGTGCTCCAGCCCAGCAGGTGGGCCAGCAGGCCGTTGACTGTCTCTGCTGAATGTTGCGGTAGGTCTTGGTTGGCGAGCTGCAAGTAATGCAACAGGTTTTCTTCTGACTGCGCCTGATGGCGCGCGCAATGATTGAACCGTTCGAGCAAATACAGCGTTTGAGGTGTAAGCGTTCCTGAACTGTTCGAGGCTAACCACGTGGGATGGTCCATCAACACCTGTAGCGTGCTGCTGCTCAGATGCAATTTCTGGCAGGCTTGCGCGGTGCGAAGCACGTGTGCCAGCAATGGCGGAGTTTTGTCGACAGTGGCGATGATGGCCTCGACCATGTCTGTGGCATTCGTGCCGGCCATTTTCATCACGCTGGGAAGGTATTCGGCGGACACGTCAGCCGTATCGTGCAGCAGTGTTCCTACCAGGCGTTGATAGTCGCTGGTGGACTGGGCGTGCTCTCGCAGTACGGCCAGTCGCTCTTCCAGTTTCTGATTCAACGGCAAATCGGGTCCGATAGATTCGAACAGGCGACACCACTGCAGCACATCGAGATGGTTTTGCTTGAGCCAGTCCACGGCCCAATCCATTGCCATCAATACGTCGATAATGTCGGGGTGCGTGGTGTCCAGTGCTCCCGTCACCAATGCCCGACAGAACGTATCGCCTCCCAGTAGCCGAGCCAGCTCCGTGCACTCAAGAGGCGACAGGCCAAACATCCGGGCGATACGGGCCTGGCGGTAGAGCGAAGAGATCGTCGGCAAATCGTTTTTCAGCGGCAGGTACTTTTTAGTCTGTTTCACAAGCAGCAACAGCGCGTCTTCTGTGAGGGCAAGCCCCAGGCCAGCACCGAGGTAACTGAGTGTCTTGAAGTCTGCGGTATCAAGGCCTGTCGCCTGCTTCCCCCACGCAGGGCTTTGAAGAAGACCGCTGCGATTGAATACCTGGTCGTACAACGAAACACGCTCTGCGCTAGCACAGGTCGGCATGTCGCTCATGAGCGAGGCAAACTCTTCTGGTGTGATGCCACGGCGCCGCTTCATGTACTGATAGACCCCAAGCGCGCGCAGGGTATTGGCGCTGAGCGTCATCAGGGTGTTGCCTTCCGAATGCATGCTATTGATGAGCAACGTATCCAGTTCGGCAAAGGGAATGCCGGTCCATTGCTGCAATCGGACCATTCGCTGCATGCGGTCGAAGCGCTCGTAGGACTTGTGACTGAATCCTTGCCGGGCCGTTTGGGTTTCAAGCACCAGGGCGGGGGAAGAAGTGTCGGGACCATTGATGTAAGCAGGACTCTGGCGGTTACGAGTCGAGGGCGGGATATGGGTCGAGGAGCGAGGCCTGTATCTGCCATGCCCCAGTAGTTGCTCAACCTGTTCCGTCGACAGCCCGGTGCGCTCCTTGAAGAATGTGAAATCACCCAGGCGCCCGACATCTTGAGTGCCGTAGGCTTTTTTCAAGGCCTCGAAATCGGAACCCGAAGCGAGCGGTGCGAGCAAGAGTGCCTGCTGAGCCGGACTGAGCCCTGAAAGCAGTTTTTGCGCCTCGACAGGCGATTGCGAAACGTGTCCATACGTTGAGCCGTCCTGGCAAAACGGCAGTTTCAGGCTGATCCGATAATTGACTTCACCCAGGGCGGGTTTACCTGCGCCCAAGCCAAGCAGGCATTGATGGTGGTGAAGATCATAGGGCAGTGAAAAGGGATAGTGTGCGTCGGCCAAGGCCTGATGGACGGTTGTGCCGTCATCGAGACTGGCCTCGATATGGCTGCACAACGTGTCGTTGACGATGTTGAGCGTCGGGCGCGCAACCAAGGCACTGTGTGGGTCGAGCATCAGCGTGTCGAGGTCCGGTCGACGTTTCTCCAGGGGGATCTTGCGGGGGTGGGTGGAGCTGTTTTCCAACTGCCTGGCAAACAGGTACAGCGCACGCAGGTAGGCCACGGGCGAGTCGATCGCGGCGATGTCACCGTCCTTGCAAAACTGATCCCGGTTTTCCTGGAACAGTGCTTGATAGCTGATCGGCCCGGATGTCGAGTCTGAGTCCAGGCTGCGTCGCACACGGGGCTTGGTGTCGCTGGAGCTGAGTTGATGCTCCAGGTACAAGCGGCTGATCTGCCGGGCGTGGCTCGACGCATTGTCGTAGGCCTGCCCGGCATCTGCATCGCAGTGCCTGGCGAGCGCCTGGGCGAACTGCGTCTTGCCCAGGTGCAGGATGTCGAATACCGATGTCAGCCCCATTCGTTGCAGGGCGGTCTTGAAATCGGTTTTGGCAATGCCCTCGTCCATTGGCGGGGCAACGAGCTTGTGCAACAGAGAGCCGTTGTCTGCGTCCATGTAGGTGCCTCTCCTGTTCGAACGGAATGTTCTTGTCAGGAGAAAACCGTACAGCAGTACGCAAAAAAAGACGGTAGGACGTGAGCGGGAGATGTGTACGAAAGAGCGATTCGTGGGGCTGCGCTGATGCAAACCCTGTGGGAGCGAGCTGGCTCGCGATGGCGTCGGATCAGTCAGCATTGAAGTTGACTGAACCACCGCCTTCGCGAGCAAGCTCGCCCCCACAGTGCGTAGGGCGTTAGACGCGGAAGTGGCTGACCATCATCTGCAACTGATTCCCCAACCGCGCCAGTTCGACGCTGGAGGCGGCGGTTTCTTCGCTGGCGGCGGCGGTCTGTTCGGACACGTCGCGCACGTTGATGATGCTGCGGCTGATCTCCTCGGCCACGGCGCTTTGCTGCTCGGCGGCAGCGGCGATCTGCTGGTTCATCGACTGGATGTTCGACACCGTGCGGGTGATGTTCCCCAGTGACGCGCCGGCCTTGCGGGTCAGGGCCACGCTGCTGTCGGTGAGGCTGCGGCTGTTGTTCATCACGGCCGCTACTTGTTGCGTGCCGTTCTGCAGGCCGGCCACCAGGCCTTCGATTTCTTCGGTGGATTTCTGCGTGCGCTGGGCCAGGCCACGGACTTCGTCGGCCACCACGGCGAAACCACGCCCGGCTTCACCGGCGCGTGCCGCTTCGATCGCCGCGTTGAGCGCCAGCAGGTTGGTCTGCTCGGCCACGGCCTTGATCACGTCCATGACGCTGCCGATCTTGTCGCTTTCCTGTTGCAGCACGGTCATGGCGTCGGTGGAGCGCGCCACTTCGCTGGCCAGGCGCTCGATCTGGGCGATGGCTTCGCTGACTACCTTGTCACCGGCACGGGCTTCGCCGTCGGCGGCGGCCGCGGCCTGGGAGGCTTCTTCGGCGTTGCGGGCCACTTCCTGCACCGTCGCGGTCATTTCGTGCATGGCGGTCGCGACCTGATCGGTCTCGACTTTCTGGCTGTTGACCCCGGCGCTGGTCTGCTCGGTCACGGCGGACAGTTCTTCGGCGGCGCTGGCGATCTGGGTCACGCCATCGCGGATGCCGCTGATCAGGTCGCGCAGGGTCACGCCCATGCGCGCGATGCCTTGTTGCAGCACGCCGAGTTCATCGCGGCGAGTGACGTTGACCGTGTGCGACAGGTCGCCACCGGCAATGCGCTCGACCACGGCCAGGGTATCGCGCAGCGGGCCGGTGATCTGGCGCGTGATGATGACGGCGGCAATGACGCCGACCAGCAACGCCAGCAGGGTGCTGATCAGTTGCAGGGTGCGGGCCTCGGCACTTTCGGCGTCGCGGCGGTCGAGTTGGATCTGGTACAGCTGTTCGCTCAGCGTCACGATTGACGCGCCCTGGTCGGTCATTTCCTTGCGTGCCTGTACCGCGTCGGCGGTGGCCAGCTTGAAGGCCTGCACGGCGCTGCGGTATTGGGCCAGGGCGTTTTCCAGTTGGCGCAGTTCATCCTGGCGGGTGCTGGAGAAATGCTCGTTCAGCGGCTTGAGCGAGGCGATGGCGGCGTCCAGCTGGGTGACGGCCTTGCGTTCGGTGTCGGCGTTGCTGTTGGTGGTGTAGCCGCGCACTTCATAGCGGGCCAGCATGAAGTCCTGCTTGGCCTGGGTGATGGCCTGGAACTGGGCGAAACGCTCGTCGCCGGCGCCCATTTTCCGCACGTCCGAATCCAGGGTCTCGATCAGCTTGTAGGCGATCTCGGCGTTAGCGCCCATGGCATCGCGGGCGGTGTTGCCCGTGCGGTAGGCGCCGCGCATTTTGTTCAGGGACACCTGGTAGGCGCTGATGACTGCGCTCTGCTCCTTGAGCAACTTGACGTTTTCCGGGCTCTTGAAGCTGCTGAGCAGGGCGTTCTGTTGTGTCACGAAACTATCGAGCGTGGTCTGCACGTTTTGGGCGGCGGTCTCGTCACCGTTGGTCAGCATGTATTGCAGGCGCGTGACCCGAAGCTTGGTCAGGCTGGCGTTGAGCTGGGTGATGTCGCTCATCCAGTTGCTGCGGTCGATCAGCCCGCCCAGGCTGGTCCAACTGGTCAGGGCCAGCAGGCAGGTCAGTACCAGCACCAGGCCGAAGCCCAGGCCCAATTTCATGTTGACGCTAATGTTGCCAAACCAGCTGTTCATCAAATTCCTCCAGGAACGTTGTGCTGCTTGATCGTCGGTACGCTGGAAGATTGTTGTTGTTAAGAGCCAGCAAGAGCATGTAACAGGGCTGTATCGGCCGGGGGGGCAAGATCTGTAAGTTTTTTTCCGGTATCTGTGGGAGCAAGCTTTGCTCCCATCCCAAGCTTTTTTTCACATCTGTTTCACCGCCTGCCTACGTCGGCCTCTCTACTGTCGCGCCATTGAATGACTGGGTGATGCCGTCGGGGCGGCTTGATGTGGAACTGAAACTGAGCCTTTTCGGCCTGAGGCGCTCGATCAATACGCGGCGCTTTGCCCGCTACCAAAACGCTGTGGTCGTGCTGGCCTCGGCGCTGCTGGTCATTCCGTTGACCCTCTGGCTGCTCAGCCCGGCGGCGATACCGGACCTGGCCCACGGCAACGTCGCCGGCGCCCGGGCCTTGGCCGATGGCTGGGCCAAGGGTGAGATGATCGTGCTGGTGCGTCATGTCGAGCGCTGCGACCACGCCAAGGCTGCGTGCCTGAATGATCGCGAAGGCATCACTGACCGGGCCCGTGCCGTTGCGGTGGGCCTGGGGGCGCGGTTCGAGCAACTGGGCCTGGATAACACCGACCTCTACAACAGCCCCCTGGTCCGTGCGGCCCAGACGGCGGGCTACATGTTCAACAAGGTGAGTGCTGGCGACGACTGGCTGATCAATTGCCGCCACGACCTTCTGCGCAATGCCCTGGCCCACAAAGTCGCCGGGCGCAACCTGATCCTGGTCACCCACAGCGAATGCATGCAGGCATTGGAAACCGAGCTCCACCGGCCCACCTCGACGTTTGGCTACGGCGCTTCGCTGTTCGTCTCCACCGCCCAGCCACAAGCACCGCAGTTGCTCGGTTTTATCGAAGCCTCTGACTGGCGCTCGGTGGCTTTCAGTAACCTTTCCCACGATTAGGACCGCCCATGCTGACGTCTGCTCGCGCCCGTTTCTACGGGCTCAATCTTGGAATTCCCCTGGTCTGCGCCGTGGTGGTGTTCTTGCTGTTCGACTTGACCCGCATCGACATCGCTTTCAGCAATTTATTCTACGACCCGTTGCACCAGGTCTTTCCGTTGGAGCACGTGCGGCTGTTCGAGAAAATCACCCATAAGTGGGCCAGGATCATTCCGAACTGGACCGGCGAGGCGGCGATCATCGGGGCGCTGCTGTCGTTTGTCTGGCCGATCTTCAAGCCACATAAGCGCCCGGGATTGCTTCGCCTGTTGGAGAAAGCCCGCTTGGCCACGCCGTTGCGTTTTGCCCACAAGCATCGGCGCGACTTTCTCTACGTGGTCTTCGCCTTTTCCCTCAGCACCGGGGTGATCCATTACCTCAAGGGCCACACCAGCGTGTACTGCCCGGTGGAAACCACCCAATACGCCGGCAAGATCGAGCACAAGGAATGGTTCCAGAATTTCGACCTGCTGAAAGTCGCCGGTGATGGTCGCTGCTGGCCCGGGGGGCATGCGTCCGGCGGCTTTACGATGCTGGCGCTGTATTTCGTTGCCCGCCGTTACCGCTGGCGTCATTCGAAAGCCTTGATGCACGGGGCGTTGGTGCTGGGCTTTGTCTACGGCACGACGCGGGTCCTGCAGGGCTGGCATTACATGTCCCACACGTTCTGGGCGGGGATTTTTGTCTGGTTGAGTTGTTGGCTGATGGCGTTGCTGTTTTATGGACGCGAGGCCTTGGAGCAGCCTGTGTTGAAACCACAGCGAGCGGCGCAGGCGGCTGTCGTGCCGGCGTCGGGTAACGCACATTCGTCAGCCTGAAAGCCAGGCAAAAAAAAGCCCGCTGGGAGAGCGGGCTAAAACCTTAGTTTCTTGAATGAGCGAGGCGACTGTACCCAATCACGCGGGGGCGTGGGGTGAAGAAAAGTTCATGAGGTCACCTCCTTGCCAGACCTCATGCCCTCGTACGCCGTTCACCTGAGATCAAACCGATCCAGGTTCATCACCTTGACCCACGCCGCGATGAAGTCCTTGACGAACTGCTCCTGGGCATCCGGGCTGGCATAGACTTCGGCCAAGGCCCGTAGCTGGGCGTTGGAGCCGAAGACCAGGTCGACACGGGTGCCGGTCCATTTGACCTGGCCGGTCTTGCGATCGCGAGCCTCGAAGGTTTCCTGGGTGTCGGAAAGGGCTTTCCATTCCACGCCCATGTCGAGCAGGTTGACGAAAAAGTCGTTGGTCAACGTCCCGGGCCGTTGGGTAAAGACACCGTGCGCCGTGTGGCCGACGTTGGTGTCCAGCACCCGCAGACCGCCGATCAATGCCGTCATTTGCGGGGCGCTGAGGGTCAGCAGTTGGGCCTTGTCGATCAGCAACGCCTCGGCAGACACGCGGTACCGGCCCTTGAGGTAGTTACGAAAGCCATCGGCGATAGGTTCGAGAAAACCGAACGACTCGACGTCCGTCTGCTCCTGACTCGCGTCCATGCGTCCCGGCGCGAACGGTACCGTCACGCTGAGCCCGGCATTTTTCGCGGCTTGTTCAATACCGGCACTGCCGGCCAGCACGATCAGGTCTGCCAGGGAGATTTTCTTGCCGCCGGACTGGGCGGCGTTGAACTCATTCCGGGCCCCTTCGAGGGTCGCCAGCACCTTGGCCAGTTGTTCGGGCTGGTTGGCCGGCCAATCTTTCTGCGGGGCCAGGCGCAGGCGGCCACCGTTGGCGCCGCCGCGTTTGTCGGAGCCACGGAAGGTGGAAGCCGCGGCCCATGCCGTAGACACAAGCTGTGAAACCGACAGGCCCGAGGCCTGCAGCTTGCCTTTGAGGGCGGCGATGTCGCTGTCGTTGACCAGCGGATGGTCGACCGCCGGGATGGGGTCTTGCCACAGCAGTTCTTCGTTGGGCAGTTCCGGGCCGAGGTAGCGTGAGAGCGGGCCCATGTCGCGGTGGATCAGCTTGAACCAGGCGCGGGCAAAGGCGTCGGACAACTGGTCGGGGTTGGCCAGGAAGCGCCGGGAGATTTTTTCGTAGATCGGGTCGAAGCGCAGCGCCAGGTCGGTGGTCAGCATCGTGGGGTTACGCCGTTTGGACGGGTCATGGGCATCGGGGATGATGCCCGCGCCTGCACCGTTTTTCGGCGTCCATTGGTGCGCGCCTGCCGGGCTCTTGGTCAGTTCCCACTCGAAGCCGAACAGGTTCTCCAGGTAGTTATTGCTCCAGCGGGTGGGCGTGGTGGTCCAGGTGACTTCCAGGCCACTGGTGATGGTGTCGGCGCCCTTGCCGGTGCCGAAGGTGCTCTTCCAGCCCAGGCCTTGCAGCTCCAGGCCCGCGGCCTCGGGCTCGGCGCCGACATTGTCCGCAGGGCCTGCGCCGTGGGTCTTGCCGAAGGCGTGGCCGCCGGCAATCAATGCCACGGTTTCTTCGTCGTTCATCGCCATGCGGGCGAAGGTTTCGCGGATGTCCACCCCGGCGGCGACCGGGTCCGGCTGGCCCTCGGGACCTTCCGGGTTGACGTAGATCAGCCCCATTTGCACGGCGGCCAGCGGGTTCTCCAGGTTGCGCCCCTCGTCGGTGCGGCTTTCTTCGTTGCCAGGCTCGGCCACCAATTGGCCTTCGCCGGGGTCTTGCATGGCGGCTTTGTCGGGCTTGGCGTAGCGAACATCGCCCCCCAGCCATTTGTTTTCGGAACCCCAGTAGACGTCTTCATCCGGCTCCCAGACATCGGCGCGGCCTCCGGAAAAACCGAAGGTCTTGAAGCCCATGGACTCCAGCGCGACGTTGCCGGTGAGGACGATCAGGTCGGCCCAGGAGATATTGCGACCATACTTCTGCTTGATCGGCCACAGCAGCCGACGTGCCTTATCGAGGCTGACGTTGTCTGGCCAACTGTTGAGTGGTGCAAACCGCTGCTGGCCGGAACCGGCCCCACCGCGCCCGTCACCGGTGCGGTAGGTGCCTGCACTGTGCCAGGCCATGCGGACAAAGAGCGGTCCATAGTGGCCGAAGTCTGCCGGCCACCAGTCTTGCGAGTCGGTCATCAGTGCATTCAGGTCCTGTTTCAAGGCCTGGAAGTCCAGGCGCTTGAACGCTTGGGCATAGTTGAAATCCTCGCCAATGGGATCGGACAGCGAGGAGTGCTGGTGCAGGATCTTCAGATTCAGCTGGTTCGGCCACCAGTCGCGGTTCGTCGTACCACCGCCAGCGGCGTGATTGAACGGGCATTTCGATTCGTTTGCCATGAGAAGCTACCTTTGGTCGTATTCATCCAGCTATCCAGCCCGGCCGGGCTCTGGATAGCGACAGGCGAAATAAATGACACAGGGCGCAGGGCTCACAGTTCGCTCAACTGATCGTGTGCGGCCACACGGCAACACACGAGAGGTCTAGTTACCAATTCGGTGGCCCACGGCAAGCCCAGTACGTTTCTGAACGCTTCGTATCTCTTTGTCAGGTTTCACGGGCCGGATTACACCAGCCTGAATTCAGGCTAGTCCTCCTTTGCCAGATAGCTAATAGGCGCAGTGTTAACGGTCGATAGGGATAATCTTTTATCGAAGCCAAGCGGCGAGGCAGATGATATGAATGGCGCCTGCCGTGACGGACCCAATAATGAACAAATGCCCGCGCAGCACGGCCTTCCACGAAGCGGGTCATGCCCTGGCCTTTTGGTGGAACGGCCAACCGATTAAACGCATCACCGTGCGTACCAAGGCTGAAGCCTGCACGGGACCTCTGTTCGACCTGCGCGGCAACCCGCAATACGCAGAAGGGTTGGTGGAAGCTGACTATCTGGTCGCGCGCCCGGCCTTCGACGCCCCGGGGATCGCTGAATTCCTGCCCTCGATGGTCGATGCCATTGAGCGTGACCTGCTCCATTGCTTCGCGGGGCCGGTGGCCGAAGCGGTCTACCGGCATCGCCGGTCCGATCGGTTGATCAGGGGCAGCGGCCGCGGTGACCTGGACCGGGGGCACGAATTGATCAGCCTGCTGCCACCGCGCAAACTGCTCGACGCCCAATCCCGGGCGATCGCGCGTTGCAGTTGCCTGGTGCACCGTTATTGGCCGGCTGTGTGTGCGGTGGCGGACCTTCTTCAGGCGCGAGGCATGGTGGAAGGCAACGTCGTGACGACGCTGCTGGGCGAGATCACTGGGCAGTCGCCCACCTTGCTTGGCAACGGGGTTAAAAGCCTTGATTCGCGAGCGGGAAGCGGCAAAGGCGCGCTCACTTAAGAAAACGATGAACCTGTGGCGAGGGAGCTTGCTCCCGCTCGGTTGCGCAGCGACCGCAACATTGTTGGGCCGCTTCGCAGCCCAGCGGGAGCAAGCTCCCTCGCCACGGATTTACGACTGCCTGAGTGAACTGCGTTACTGGCCGGCTCGGGCGTTACAGAAGTGTTTTTTCACTGTGATTGTCGACGCCGTCTGTGAGACGCGTCTCTTTTTTACGTAGAAAATCTCCTCTCCCTTGAACCGAAAGCGATATGCAGGGTCTGGTGTGCGCGCAGTGCTATGCACGCCTGCTGTCATTTCTGTATCGAGGGATCGAACATGTCCGTATTTGCCTTAGGGACGAGGCTAGTTGTTGCGTCGCTGTGTTTTCTGGCGATGAACATTGCTGTCGCTGCGCCAACCCCCGGCGACACGGACCTGATCCGTGAACGTCAGGATCGCCTGCTCCAAGAGCAGCGCCGACGCCTTGAAGAGCTCAAGGACCTGCCCGGCAAGGAAGCTAAGCCGGCCCAGCCGACGGCACCTGTCGATACCCGTTGCTTCCCGATCAAGACCATCGAGCTCAAGGGCGCCGATGCTTTGTCCGATGCGGAGCGCGAACGCCTGCTCAAGCCTTACATCGGCCAATGCCTGGGCGTGCCGCAGCTCAACGAGCTGCTCAAAGTCATTACTGACCATTATCTCGACAAAGGCCTGGTCACCAGTCGCGCCTACTTGCCGCAACAGGACCTGTCCAGCGGTCACCTGCAAGTGCTGGTGGTCGAGGGGCGGCTGGAAGGTTTGAAGGGTGCCGAGAACAGTAAGCTGTCGGATCGCGAGTTGGCGATGGCGTTTCCCGGCAAGACCGGCGAACTGCTCAACCTGCGTGAGATGGAGCAGATGGTCGATCAACTGAACCGTTTGCCGTCCAACCGTGCACAAATGGAACTGACGCCGGGGCAGAACATCGGCGGCAGCGAAGTGCGGGTCAATAACACCCCGCAAAAACCTTGGCGCGCCGGCCTGTCACGCCATAACGACGGCCAAAAAAGCACCGGCGAGCAGCAATGGGGCGCCTCCCTGGACTGGGACAGTCCCCTGGGCCTGGCTGACCAACTGGCCTTGCGCGGCGGCCACGATGCCGTCAGCGATCACCAGAAAACCTCGCGCAACGGCATGCTCTATTACAACCTGCCGTTTGGCTGGTGGAACCTGAGCTACACCTACAGCCAAAGCGAGTACCGCGCCGTGGGCCAGGCCAACGGCTTCAATTTCAAGCAGAGCGGCGACAGCCAGAACCATCAGGTGCGCCTGGAGCGTGTGGTCCATCGCGACGCGGTGAGCAAGACCTCACTCAGCACTGGCCTTGCGTACCTGCGCACCAACAACTTCATCGAAGACAGCAAACTCGCCGAGAGCAGCAATCGCATCAGCGAGGCGCAGTTCGGCATCAACCATGGCCGACGGGTCGGCAATGCCTTCGTCAACCTCGATCTGGGCCTGCAACAAGGTATCGGCGCCCTCGATGCCCAGGGCGATCATGAGCCGGGCCCTGGAGTGCCGGATGCGCGCTATCGCAAATACACCGCCACCCTCAGCTACCTGCAACCCTTTGAACTGGGTGGCGAATCCTTCAGCTTCAGCAGCCTGATGACCGGCCAGCGCAGCGAAGACGTGCTGTTCAGCCCGCAGCGCATGAGCCTGGGCGGCCTATCGTCGATTCGTGGCTACAAGGACCAGACATTGTCCGGCGACAGCGGCGGCTACTGGCGCAACGACTTGCGTTGGAGCCGTCCGGTGACCGTGGAATGGCTGCGCCCGGTGTTCGCCGAGTACGGCACCAGCCTCGGTTACGACCAGGGCGTGATTAGCGGTAATCGCTACAACGGCGATCAGCACGGGCGCATGTCGAGCAACTCGCTGGAGTTGTTCGCCCGCGGTGAGCACCTGAGCGCCAGCGTCACTTTCGCCCATTCCCTGGAACGTCCGGATGCCCTGACCGAGCGCGAAGCGCCGATCTACTTCCGCGTGGATGTATCTATCTAATTTTTGCTGCAACGAGACCTGATCATGGACGACCGCCAATACGCCTTCCTGGCCCGCCAGCCTTCTGCTGCCCTGCAAACCCGCGACGCCTTCTGGGGTATGCCCAAGCGCGGCCTGGCGTTCCTGCTGGCCAACGTCATGTTCTGGCAGCCGATGTGGGCCCAGGCGGGCGGTATCGTGGTCAGCGCCCCGGGCACCAGCCTCGGCCAGGCCGGCAATGGCGTGCCGGTGGTCAACATCGCCAAGCCCAACGGCAGCGGCCTGTCCCACAACCAGTTCAAGGACTACAACGTCGGCAGCAACGGCGTGATCCTCAACAACGCCACCAATCCCGCCCAGTCCACGCAACTGGGTGGGATCATCCTCGGCAACCCGAACCTCCAGGGTACGGCCGCGAAGGTCATCCTCAACGAAGTCAACGGCGGCAACCCCAGCCAGTTGCGCGGCTACACCGAAGTGGCGGGGCAGTCGGCCCATGTCATCGTCGCCAACCCCTATGGCATCACCTGCAATGGCTGCGGGTTTATCAATACCCCAAAGGCGACCCTGACCACGGGCAAGCCGATCATCGAAAACGGCCAGGTGGGTCGCTATCAGGTGGACCAGGGCAGCGTCGCCATTGAAGGCGCGGGCCTCAACGTGAACAACGTCGACCGCTTCGAAATCATCACCCGCAGCGCCAAGATCAATGCCGAGATCCAGGCGAAGAACCTGACCATCGTGGCTGGGCGCAATGACGTCAATGCCAATACCCTCAACGCCACTGCCCGGGCCGATGACGGCAGTGCGAAACCGGAGCTGGCTATCGACTCGTCGGCGTTGGGTGGGATGTACGCCGGTGCGATCAAGCTGGTGGGGACTGAGGCCGGGGTTGGGGTGAAGCTGGATGGCAAGATGGTTGCCAGTGGTGGCGACATCCAACTCGACGCCAACGGGCATTTGAGTTTGGCGCAAACCACGGCGGCAGGCGCCGTCGAGATCAAGGCTCAAAGTCTGGACGCCCAAGGGACGATCTATGCCGGCAGCCATGTTCAGGCGACGACCAAGGGCGCTCTCAGCAACCAGCGCGCCATCGCGGCGCGCGAGAAGGTCACGCTGACCACCGACGGCCAGCTCAACAACCTCGGCATCATCGAAGCGGGCGTCAACGTCGATAACACCCGCAACCAGATTGGCGATGTCGTGCTGACCGCGGCGAATATCGACAACCGCGGGCAGAGCGTCATCGCCAGTCGCGACTTGAAAGCCACGACCACGCAGACCCTCGACAATCGCGGCGGCACTTTTTCCGCCGGCAAGACCCTGACGCTCGACAGCAAGGACATCGATAACCGCGCCGGCACGCTGGTCAGCCAAGGCAAAATTCAAGCATCGGCCACTGGGGCGTTGGATAACCGTGATAAAGGGATCATCGCCAGCAACGGCGAGCAGACCCTGGTCGCCGGGACGCTGAAGAACAGCGCAGGCGTCATCAGCAGTAACAGCCTCCTGAAGCTCGAAGCGAAAACCCTGGATAATAGCGGTGGCAAGATTGCCTCCGACGCGGCACTGACCCTTAGGGGCGGCAATGTTGAAAATAGCGCAGGACAAATCACCAGCCAGGGTGATCTCGTTGCCACGCTGAAAAGCTTCAACCAGCAGGATGGCAAGTTGGTCAGCCAGGGGAAACTGACCCTGACCGCAGACCGTATCAACAACAGCGACGATGGTTATATCGCCTCGGTCAAGGCGATGAGCCTGACCGCTTACCAGCAACTGCTCAATAACGGCGAGGCGATCATCAGCACTGAGCAGGGGCTGACGATCAGTGGTGGTGGTCTCGATAACACCAAAGGCAGCCTGCTCAGCCAAGGTGACCTGAAGGTCGATATCACTGGGGATTTCCTCAACCAGGATGGCAGCGCCATCACCCAGGCCGGGAACGTGGACATCGAGGCGAGCAGTCTCGATAACCGTGGCGGTGTCCTTGCCAGTGTCGGCGGTTGGCTGAAAGCCACGCTGGACACGGTGTTGGATAACGGCGAGTCGCTCACCTCGGCCGACGCAGCTGGGTTGATCCAGGCACAGTCCGTCGATCTCGATGCGAAACAAGCGGTACTCAACAATGGCGGGCAGGTTTCGGCTTTGTCCGGTGACGTTGATATCACCACCGCCACGCTTGAAAACCGCAACGGTGCAGTGCTAGCCAAACAGGCCTTGACTGTCCGTGCTCAGAATCTGGACAACAGCGATGGACGCGCAGCGGCAAACGCCATTGATTTCGGTCTGACCGGGGCTCTGAACAACCAGCGCGGTCTGGTGGAAGGCTCCAATGGCCTGCTGATCCGTGCTGTGTCAGTTGATAACCAGGGCGGCAAGTTGCGCTCGGTGGGCAAGCTGGGGACCGCAACGCTAACGGTTGATCAACTGCTGGACAACCAGGGCGGCGTCATTGAAGCGGCCACCCAGGACCTGTCCTTGCAGATGGCAGGCTTCAACAATGCTGGCGGCAATGTTCGTCATGTGGGCACCGGCACGTTAGGCGTGGACCTCGCCAGGTTCAGCAACATCGGCGGCAGCCTGATGACCTCAGGTACCCTGACCGTCGACGCGGCGCGTTGGGACAACAGCTCGGATATCCAAGCCAATGTCCTGAACCTGAAGGTGGGCCAGCTCAATCAGACCAGTAGCGGCAAGTTGGTCGCGGTACAAAGCCTGTTGGCTACGGGCGGCACCTGGAACAACGCGGGCATCATCAGCAGCGACGTTGATTTGGATCTGAAGCTGACCGGCGCTTATGTCGGTACCGAAAACAGCCGCCTCAGCAGTGTCGATCAATTCGATCTGAGCACCGCCAGCCTCGATCTCTCCAGCGGCTCGCGCCTGGCTGGCGGTGGCATGACCACCATCACCAGTCTCGGTGCGCTGAATAATGCCGGCCGGATCACCGGCGGGGGCAAGTTCTCCCTGGCCGCCACGAGCCTGGTCAATACGGGCACGCTGGGTGGCGCCGAAACCGTCGAACTGCTTGCCAACGAGGCACGTAACGATCGCGGCCTGATCTTCAGCGGCGCGGACATGGCCCTGCGTTTCAATCGCTTCACCAACTATCGTGCGGACGTCTACAGCCTGGGGGCACTGAATGTCGCGGCCCGAGATGGCGTCGCTCGCAGCGTGTTGCTGGAGAACATCTCCGGCACCCTTGAGTCGGCAAAGGACATGTCGCTGCGCAGCGACACCCTGATCAATCGCAAGGACGTCTTCTCCACCACCGATGAGCTGGTGTCGGGCTCCATCAGCGTCAAATGCTATGACTGCGGTGGTGACTACCACAACGTCGACTATATAGCCCGGGAGACCTACCAAAGCGTAGTGCTTGAAGACTCGGTCAGTGCCACCCTGATGAGTGGGGCGAAACTGACCGTTGATGGCTCTGCGGTGACCAACCAATACAGCGTGATGGCCTCGGCCGCCGACCTGCTGATTACCGCCGACAACTTCGCCAACGTTGGTGCTGCTTCCGGCACCAGCGTCAGGACGCGCACCTGGAACACCGGCCGGGTCACCGATGGTACCGACGAACGTTTCCGCCGCAGGATCATCGTCCCCTACAACGCCCAGGCCAACCCGAAACAAGTGCCCGTCGATGCGCTCAACAACTTCCGTCAGGAGAGTGACATCACCACTGTGACGCCAGGGGAGTCGCTGGCACCGGCGGTCGTTCAATCGGGCGGCAACATCAGCATCCAGGCTACGCAGCGCCTGGAGAACAACAGTGTCGTGCAGTTCCGGGCACCGCTGGCGGGCGCAACCAAGTCAGCGGCCACCGATGTGACCAACGCCGCACAGCCGGCGGTTGTGGTACTCAACCCGCAGTTGCCGCCGGATCTGGCCCAACAACAAGTCAACCCGACCACCATGCCCGGGTTCACCTTGCCGACTGGCGAGAATGGTTTGTTCCGTGTCGTCGACAGCGCGGCCGCAGCGCAAGACAGCCACGACCAGAGTCGGGCCGCTGTCCAGGGCTCAGACGCCAGCCGGGTCATCAGCGGCCCCAAATATCTGATTGAAACCAACCCCGCGTTGACCGACCTCAGGAAGTTCATGAGCTCGGACTACTTGCTGGGTAACCTGGGTTATGACCCCGATACCAGCTGGAAGCGCCTGGGCGATGGTTTGTACGAACAACGCCTGATCCAACAGGCGGTGCTGGCCCGCACTGGGCAGCGTTTCATTGCCGGACAGACCAGCGACGAAGGCATGTTCAAGTACCTGATGAACAATGCCATCGCCAGCAAGGAACAACTGAACCTGGCCCTTGGCGTGACCCTGACTTCGCAACAAGTCGCCGCGCTGACCCACGACATCGTCTGGATGGAAGACCAGGTCGTCAATGGCCAACATGTCCTGGTGCCGGTGCTTTACCTGGCACAGGCCAACAACCGGCTGATGGCCGATGGCGCGTTGATCCAGGGCAAGAACCTCACCCTGATTGCGGGCACCGACCTGAAGAACGCCGGGACGCTGCGTGCCAGTGAGAACCTCTCGGCGGCAGCCGGGAACAACCTGATCAACACGCGCCTGGCCGAGGCTGGCGAGCGGCTCAAGTTGGTCGCGGGCAAAGACCTGGTCAACATGCAAGGCGGCATCCTCAAAGGCAAGGACGTCGAGCTCTCGACCTTGACCGGCGACATCCGCAACGACCGGACCATCACCACCCTCGAGAACAGCGGCAAGGGCTTCAGTTCGAAAACCTCCGTTGTCGACAATGCCGCGCGCATCGAGGCCGGTAACAACCTCACCATGCGTGCAGCGGGCGATTTGCTCAACGTGGGCGGCGCGATCACTGCGGGCAACAACGCGGACTTGAGTGCGGGCAAAGACGTCGTCATCTCCGCGGCTCGCGAAGAAAGCGGCTCGATGCGTCAGGACAAACGCCACTTCTGGGAGCAGAGCCAGACCGTTCAGCACGCCAGTGAAGTCAAGGCGGGCGGTAACCTGAACGTCACCGCCGGCAACAACCTGACCGTAGTCGCCAGCCATCTCCAAGCCAAAGGCGATATCAACCTGAGCGGTAAGGATGTCGCCCTGATCTCGGCGGCGAACGAGAACTCCAGCGAGTACCGCTACAAGCGCAGCGGCAAGAAGATCAACAAGGAAGAAGACCATGTCTCGCAGCAGGCGACCACCCTCGATGCCGGGGGGGATGTAAGGGTTGCTGCGCGCAATGATCTGTTGATGGTCGCGAGCAAGATTGCGGCGGGTAACGAGGCGTATCTGGTGGCGGGTAAGCAGCTGAGTCTGCTGGCTGAGCAGAACCGTGATTACTCGCTGTATGACATGAAGAAGAAGGGGAGCTGGGGCAGTAAAGCCGCACGACGGGATGAGGTGACGCAACTCACCCATATCGGAAGCGAGATCAGCACCGGGGGCGACCTGATGTTGGTCAGCGGTGGCGATCAGACCTACCAAGTGGCGAAGCTGCAAAGCGGCAACGACCTGATCATCGACAGCGGCGGGCGCATCACCTTCGAAGGGGTCAAGGACTTCCACGACGAGAGCCATACCAAGAGCAAAAGCGACCTGGCCTGGTACAAGATGAAAGGCGAGGGACGGACCGACGAAACCTTGCGCCAGAGCGCTCTGGTTGCCCAAGGAAAGTTGGTGATCAAGGCCGTCGATGGGCTGCGCATCGATGTCAAACAAGTGGATCAGCAGAGTGTCAGCCAAACCATCGATGCAATGGTGAAGGCTGAACCAGACCTGGCCTGGATGAAAGAGGCCCAGGCCCGGGGCGACATTGACTGGCGCCAGGTGAAGGAAATCCACGACAGCTTCAAGTATGACAACTCCGGTCTGGGGGCCGGGGCCAAGATTGCCATCGCGATTTTGATGTCGTTCATCATGGGGCCGGCAGGTTTCGGACTGTCGGGCACCAATCTTGCGGTCGCCACCAGCCTGAGCACCACGGCGGTCACCAGCACCATTGAGAACAAAGGCAACCTGGGACTCGCGCTGAAGGAAACAGTCAGCGCCGATAGCTTGAAGAGTGCGGCGATTGCCGGTTTTACTGCCTATGCATCCGCATACGCGGACCAAGAATGGTTTAGTAGTACCGACAGCTCCAGCACGACCACTCAAGGCGTCGAGCCGTCGACGGGTTCGGCGGGGTCGGCAGGTTCGGCATCGAGCGCGAGTAACTCCTCCAAGGATATCTTCCGTTGGAACACCGCGACTGACACTGCAATCCGCACAACCGGGCAAGCAGTGATCTCCAGCGGTATCTCCACCGCGATCGGTGGTGGCAGCTTTGGCAGCAATTTCAATGCTGCCCTGTTGGGAGAGGCCGGCAATGTGGCGATGGCGACCGGCTTCAACTGGGTGGGCGATACCATCAAGTTCCCCGATGGCGGCCCACAGAAAATTGTTGCCCACGCGATCATGGGTGGCCTGCTGGCTGAGCTGACGGGCAGCGACTTCAAGACCGGTGCGGTTGCCGCCGGTTTGAATGAAGCGCTGATTCCCGGCATGGCCAAGGTGGCGGGTGAAAACAAAGATCTGCAACTGATGCTGTCGCAACTGACGGGGCTTCTGGCAGCGGCTGCGGTCGATGGCGACCTGAATACAGGTTCGACGATCGCCAAGAAAGCGACGGAATTCAACTATCTGTTCCATGCCGAACTGGTCGAAAGAGAACAGAAGCTCAATACGTGCGCCTCCCCAGCGGATTGCCAATCCGTCAGGGACTATTACAACGACCTCGATACGGCTCGGAACAAAGAGTTCGGACAGTACTGCCGGAATAACCCGGCGAGCTGTTTGCAAGTGACGAAGCAGTTGGTGGATGAGATTCCGGCTAATGAGAAGATGCTGCATGACGGCAGGAGCGCGGGGTTCGATCGTTCGGCAGCGCTTTGGGTAATTACCCGAGGTAACGAGCGGGCCATCAATACCGGCATCATCGAGAATACGCGCACCGAAAAAGGCGAGGGTGCTGCATTACTGGCGGAGCTTGCGTCGGATGGATTGAATCAGGACCGGGGGCTGTTCTCGTCGACGGCTGGGGGTAAGGGTGGTACAACCGGGGTTAAGGTTGGGGCCGATGGTGCAAAAGAGGTAGCAGGTACAGCTGCGCCGGGCAGGACGAAAGTTGCTGCAACGGAAGGAACGTTTCCAGACGAGGTATTTACCGGGAAGAAACCGCATCAGACGACTCCTGGAATAGGGAGTGTGACACAGGAGAGGTACAACCCCGCGACTGGGAAACTGGAAAAATCTGTGATCGAGTACGACCAGTATGGCCGGCAGGTTAAAAGAACGGATTACACTAATCACGGATATGGGAACCAAGAAAAGCCTGCGGAATATCATTCCGACCCCCACACGCATACCTATGAATATGGTCCAGGCTATGGTTCCAATGGGAAAGAGACGAGGATCAATAATGATTAGTCTTCCAGAGTTGAATGAATTGCTTGTTGCTCACAACTGCTTGCATGCAATTAGTATTCAGTTGAATGTTGACGGGATGGCTTATGATTTATCTCTATCGATTTCGGCCTCTGAAAAGGTAGGGGCTGATGTCGTGAATATCAGATTCATTGATATTTGCCAATTTACGTCCCATGATTTTGGCGGCGGATTAACTCAGTTGATGCACATGAACGTTAATAAGCTGGATTCCGGCTTTGATAGGATGCGTTATCAATTGAGTGATCTTGAGGATAAAAAATTGTCGTTCTACTTCTCATCATTCTCGCTTGATTAGCTGGTGCAAAAGCAACTGGGTAATGAGACTGAAAAGGGGACAGATTTATTTTGTGAGGCGCAGAGGGTCAGGCTCATTGCTTTTCTTGGTTTATAAATAGATCTGTCCCTTTTCTCTCCTTCTTTTCTCTGAGTCGAGATAAAAGCGTGCCTTGGAGGGCCATTGATGCGACACGATGTTGTTTTACGCTTTGTAGTGATGACTTTATTCTGCTTCACGCTGACCGGGTGCATTCATTACGAACATAAAAGCGCAGAAGGAAAACCCTGGGACGAGGTCGCGACAATTCGGCAGTTCGACAAGCATCTGTCGATAGACGAGATCGATGACGATACGTCGCTATATTGGCTAGCCCGCCAAACCGAGTATCGAGTCGGAGCAGGACGGCATAAACTTTCCGTGCAGTACGCTATTGGAACCGGATACTCACGTCCAATTGAAATGACCGTGGATTTGGTCGGTGGCCGTACCTATGGGCTTTATGGCGTTTCTTCGATGAAATGGTGGTATTACGAAGTTCGTGATGTCGAGACAGGGCGTTCCGCGAAAGTTATAGAGCCGGCGGTCACAACGACGCCTTCTGAATCAGCCGGGCAGGCGGTCCAATAATATTATCGTGTAAAGGGCGTTTGCTCTCTGTCGGTTGGCGTAGCCGTTGGCGATGAATAGCGAGGGCTGCTTCGCAGCCCAGCGGGAGCAAGCTCCCTCGCCACAGAAGCCGGATTGTTGATCGCTCGCCCATGGCGCAGTTTTATTTTGCTATCCCCTTCTTTTGTGGTTACAGCGGACACCACGGGTCTCCCCCATTCGCGCTTTCCAGAATCTTCGGAAAATTTCGTCCAAATCCCCAGCCTGAGGCCACGGCAGTCATGGTGGTTTTGCAAGCGGGGTTCTTTTCCGAGACGATCACGTTCATATAGAACTGGCTGCCATAGATCGTTGGTGCCCATAGCACCATGTCGCTTCTGTCGGCATTGCTGTCGACTTTCAATTGGATGGTATTGACGAGTCTCCCACCCGTCGTGAGCTCGGTCACTTGTGGGTGAAAGCAGTGGTTCAGGTAGCCTTGCACCCGCTCTTCGACCACCGCCCGCTCTTGCGTCAGGCAGTACTCGGGGCTGGTTACGCCAGTGTTCAGCAGTTCGTCCTTGGTATACGGATGCAGTGAGCAGCCGCTCAATAGCAGAAAAACGATCCCTGTAAATTTCTTGTACAAAACTCATGCTCCATCAGAGGTTGTGGGCTGCCAAAACTGATTGCCGCAAGGGCGGCGGGCGGGACTATACGCAATTTGTTCCGTTATGGAATCGTTAAACAGACTTGTCGTAGGAATCGACGGAACGAATATTCCCCATTGACTTGCAGGACATTTCCTAGAAAATTCCAGCCACTTGCGCCTGCTGATTTCGGTGCCTAGTCTTTGTCCACCGCTGCCAATTCAGCGGTCGGGTTTAGTCGCTCGGTATCTCGTTAGGCGCAAGGTCTCCTTGAAGTCAGGCTGCGTTTTCTCGCCGATTTTATGGTGGCTGTGCGCAGGGCACTTTCGGGTGCGCCGGTTTCCTAACGTCCCGGTCGACTAACCTGCGCACAGCCGCCACCCCACTTCGTTTAGTCGCGAATAGTGGCGGATCCGACTGACGTTAGGAGGTCCATATGGACAAACTCATCCCCGACCCACCCGTTCCACCGCTGCATCTGGACATCGCTGCCGACGCCAACGCCGAACGTGTCATCGATTCCTATCTGAACCCCAAACCCGCCCAGCCTGGCAAGAAGCCGCCTCCGGACCAGTTGTTCACTGTCGTGGAGGGCGTCGATGCTGAAAGCCTGTTGGCCAATCTCAGCGAAACCTTGGCCTCCGCCAATGCCATGGCCGGCGATCTGGCGTTCGACCTGGAGGATTCTCGACGGAATTTTGCATTAGGGCTGCAACAGTTGATCGAGCTGAGTCAGCTATTGGCAAACCGTGCACTGGATGTCATCGACCCTAGATAAGCGCTTGAAACTGACAGGGATAGGCCACGTTTGTCCGAGAGGAGGTGACAGTGCTTCTTCGAGCCGTGGTCTGTTCCTGAGGGATCTGATACGTCGTTTTTGTTGTGTTTTTCGACACGTCCTGTGGGACGCATCTCTTTTTTGCATGGAAAATCCCCGCTCTCTTGAACCGAAAGCGATATGCAGAGTCTTGTGTGCGCGTGGTTTGCGCATCAGCAACGTGAGTGTTTTAGGAAGGAAGCCGGTTTTTGGCTGTTCGTCCGCTCACGAGCTTGCTGTCATTTGCATATCGAGGGATCGAACATGTTCTTACCCGCCCATTGGGTGAGGTTATGCCTGGCGCTGCTGTGCCGTTCTCCGCTAACACTCGCTTACGCCTTCCTGGCCCGCCAGCCTTCTGCTGCCCTGCAAACCCGCGACGCCTTCTGGGGTATGCCCAAGCGCGGCCTGGCGTTCCTATTGGCCAACGTCATGTTCTGGCAGCCGATGTGGGCGCAGGCGGGCGGTATCGTGGTCAGCGCCCCGGGCACCAGCCTCGGCCAGGCCGGCAACGGCGTGCCAGTGGTCAACATCGCCAAGCCCAACGGCAGCGGCCTGTCTCACAACCAGTTCAAGGACTACAACGTCGGCAGCAGCGGCGTGATCCTCAACAACGCCACCAACCCCGCCCAGTCCACGCAACTGGGCGGGATCATCCTCGGCAACCCGAACCTCCAGGGCACGGCCGCGAAGGTCATCCTCAACGAAGTCAACGGCGGCAACCCCAGCCAGTTGCGCGGCTACACCGAAGTGGCGGGGCAGTCGGCCCACGTCATCGTCGCCAACCCCTATGGCATCACCTGCAATGGCTGCGGGTTTATCAATACCCCGAAGGCGACCCTGACCACGGGCAAGCCGATCATCGAAAACGGCCAGGTGGGTCGCTATCAGGTGGACCAGGGCAGCGTCGCGATTGAAGGCGCGGGCCTGAACGCGAACAACGTCGACCGCTTCGAAATCATCACTCGCAGCGCCAAGATCAACGCCGAGATCCAGGCGAAGAACCTGACCATCGTGGCTGGGCGCAATGACGTCAACGCCAATACCCTGAACGCCACCGCCCGTGCCGATGACGGCAGTGCGAAACCAGAACTGGCTATCGACTCGTCGGCGTTGGGTGGTATGTACGCCGGTGCGATCAAGCTGGTGGGGACTGAGGCCGGGGTTGGGGTGAAGCTGGATGGCAAGATGGTTGCCAGTGGGGGGGATATTCAGCTGGATGCCAATGGTCATTTGAGCATGGCGCAGACGGCTGCTGCCGGTGCCATCGTCATCGACGCCAAAAGCCTGGAAACCCGTGGCCAGGTGTACGCCGGTAGCCGCCTGGACGTGAAGACCCAGGGCGACCTGACCAGCCAGAGCAACCTGGTAGCCCGCAACAACGTTCATCTGGACAGCGGTGGCACACTGAGCAACAACGGCATTATCGAAGCCGGGGTCAACGCCGATAACAGCCGCAATACCACGGGTGATGTCACCCTCACCGCCAAGCAGTTGAACAACGCCGGCAAAACCGTCATCGCCAGCCACGACCTGAATGTCACGACTACCGCAGCGCTGAACAACCAGGGCGGCACGCTCAGTGGGCAGGGCAAGACCACCGTCACCGGCAACGTTGTGGATAACCGCAATAAAGGTCGGATCCTGGGTAACACCGAACTGCACCTGAGCGCCGATCAAGTCCTCAACAGCCAGGGCGGCCTGATCAATAGCCAGGGCCTGCTGACGGCCAACCTGGGCCATCTGGAAAACAATGCAGGTGAACTGTCGAGCCTGAACAGCGCGACCCTGGTCCTCGACAGCCTGGACAACCTGACCGGCCTGGTCATGGCCGGCAAAAATCTCGACATCACTAACACCGGCGCGATCAATAACCGGGGCGGCGAACTGTCCAGCCAAGGTGTCATGACCGTGCACACCGCCAGCCTGGACAACAGCAACAAAGGCACCGTCGCCGCCAATGGCAAGTTGCTGGTCAGCGCCACCGGCGCGGTCAACAACGCCGAAAAAGGCCTGCTCGCTAGCCGTGCTGCCGAGGTCGAGCTCGATGCTGCCAGTCTGAATAACGCCAAGGGCACGCTGCAAGGCGAGGGCCTGGTCACCGTGGATGTATCCGGCGACATCGATAACCAGGGCGGCAGCATCATCGCCAAGGACGCCAAGCTGAATGTCTTCGCCACCAACCTGGACAACCGTGGCGGCGTGCTGTCCAGCGTCAAGGCCGCGCTGGAGGCACGAACCACCGGCGTGCTGAAAAACGGCTATGACGTGAACCGTCAGGGCGGCACGATCCAGGCTCAAGGACTCAGCATCCGAGCCTTGGCTGGGCTGTTCAACGACGGCGGACGCATCGCTGCGCAAGCCGGCGATGTCGTGGTCACCAACGCAGCGGCGGATATCAACAATCGCAACGGCGGGATATACGCCACGGGCAAGGTCTGGGTCAGTGGCCGGGGCATGGACAACAGCGGCGGCGGGCAGGTCAGCGCCAGTCGCATCGACTTTGACCTATCGGGCGCACTGAACAACAACGCGGGCATCATCGAAAGCCAGGACAGCCTGGACATTCTGGCCGCCAGCCTGAGCAACCAGAAAGGCCAACTGCGCACCCTTGGCCAGAACAGCACGACGGTGTTCAACATCGGTGGCCTGTTTGATAACAACGACGGCACCCTGGAAACCGCCAGCCAAAATGTCGGCCTGAAAACCGGCAGCATTCAGAACGTGGGTGGCAAGCTGTTGCACACTGGCCTGGGATTGTTCGGCATCAGCCAAGACAACCTGGGGCAGGCCGGCGGTCAGCTGGTGACCTATGGCAACCTGACGGTGACGGCTGATCGCTGGACCAACAACACGGCGATCCAGGCCGGGCATCTGGTCGTGAATGTCGACCAGTTGACCCAGACCGCCACCGGCCAGTTGCTCAGTACCGACAGCATGGTGGGCCGTGGCAGCAACTGGCGGGTTGACGGCCTGATTGGCAGCGATGGGGCCATCGACCTGCAACTGACCGGCGCCTATACAGGCAACGGCCGCTTGAGCAGTCTCGGCACCTTGGGCCTCAAGGCCGCGCTGATCAGTTTGGAGCAAAACGGCAGTATCGCTGGCGGTGGTAACACAACCGTCGTGGTCGATGGCGTCCTCAACAGCTACGGTCGCCTGACCTCGGCGGCGGACCTGAGCGTCACTGCCGCCACGATCAACAACTACGGCACGTTGGGCAGTGCCGGCGCGCTCGGCGTATCGACCGGCGACCTGCTCAACGAGCACGGATTGATCTTCAGCGGCGGCAATACCAGCCTGCGCGTCAACAGCCTGACCAACCGCTATGCCGATATCTACAGCCTGGGTGATCTGAGCATCGATCGCGACGGCCTCGGCACGCGTGCCAGCCGCATTCTCAACAGCTCCGGCTCGCTGCAGAGCAACGGCAACATGCGCCTCGCGGCCAGCACGATCGACAACGTCCGCGAGGTCCTGACCACCAACGATGCAGGCATCTACACCGCCTCGATCAGGGAAGTGGCTTGTATCAAAAGGGTCAACGCCGGTGATTGCAACGGTCCCAAGGTAAACCACGTCTGGCAGATCATCCAGCGCGATAAGTTCGAAGTCACCGCGGCCAGCGCCGCCTCCAGCATCACCACCGGCGGCAACCTGACTATCCAGGGCGACACCCTGACCAACCGGAGCAGCAGCATCGGCGTCGGCGGTGCATTGACCGCCAACCTCGTCAGCCTGAACAACATCGGCATCGAGACTGGCGAGACCGAAACCTCGCGCACCTTCAGGTCCCAACGCACGCGCCACCCGAGTGGCTGGCGCGTCGCGGCGAATGACTTCACCAACAAATATTGGCTGCAGAGCCCGGGCTACAACGCCAACGACCTGGGTGGCCTTGAAGCAGCGATGAGCCGCTTCATTGGTATGACCGAGCGTGAGCTGCTGGAGTTTCGCACCCAGACCAGTACTACCGATAACCAGACCTATGCCGCGATTATCCAGGCCGGTGGTGCCCTCGACATTCCAACCCAGGGCGACCTCAACAGCGGCGTCGTGCGTGGCGGCTACAACTACGTTGGCGCTGGCCCGCGTACCGACACCCAGGCTGACAACGCCTTCTCGACCCGCATCAGCGTCAATCGGCAGCTACCCCCGAACCTGACCCAGCAACAAGTTGATCCGCTGACCTTGCCGGGGTTTGACTTGCCCACCGGGCAAAACGGCCTGTTCCGCATGAGCGGCGACGGCTCGGCCACGCCGACCCAGAGCACGGGCCTGACGCAAGTGCGTGGCCTGCCGGACCGTTCGTTCCAGGCCAACCCGCAAAAATACCTGATCGAGACCAACCCGGCGCTGACCGACATGCGCCGGTTCATGAGCTCGGACTACCTGCTGACAAACCTGGGTTACGACCCCGACGTGGCCGCCAAGCGTTTGGGCGATGGCTTCTACGAACAACGCCTGATCCAACAGGCGGTGATCGCCCGCACCGGCCAACGCTTCCTCGACGGCCAGAACTCCGACGACGGCATGTTCAAGTACCTGATGAACAATGCCATCGCCAGCAAGGACAGTCTCAACCTGTCCCTGGGCGTCAGCCTGACCGCCGAACAGGTTGCGGCCCTGACCCATGACATCGTCTGGATGGAAAACCGGACGGTGAATAATCAACAGGTGCTGGTGCCGGTGCTTTATCTGGCCCAGGCCAACCATCGTCTGGCGCCGAATGGTGCGCTGATTCAGGGCTCAGACGTCAGCCTGATTGCGGGTAAAAACCTGAACAATGCGGGCACCTTGCGTGCGTCCAGCAACCTGAGGGCGACGGCGGGCGACAGTCTGGTTAACAGCGGGTTGCTGGAGGCGGGGAATCGGCTTGAAGCGCTGGCGGGTAATGATCTTACTAACCGGGCAGGCGGGGTTATTGCTGGGCGGGATGTCAGTGTTGTTGCTCTGACTGGCGACGTGACTAACGAGCGTACCGTTACCACCCACGAAAGCGACAGCGGCTACCGCAGCGAACGCACCGACTTCATCGACAGCGCCGCACGTATCGAAGCCGGCAACAACCTGATCATCAGCGCAGGGCGTGACATCAACAGCGTCGGCGGCGTGCTGAAAAGTGGCGCCGACACCACCCTAAACGCCACGCGCGATGTCAATCTCATCGCCGCCGAACGCATCACCAGCGGCACTCGCGGCCGGCATCGCGACCAAGACATCAAGCAATACGGCTCCAGCCTCGACAGCGGCCGCGACCTGACCGTCAACGCTGGTCGCAACCTCACCGTTGTCGGCACTCAGATCGATGCCAAGCGCGACGTTGCCATGGCTGCTCAAGGAAACTTGACCTTCGCCTCGGCGGCGGATGAGCAGCATTCCTCCAGCAAGAGCAAGAAGGTCACCCGCCAAGAGGACCACGTCAGTCAGGTGGCCTCGACGGTTAATGCGGGGCGCAACGTTGTAATGAGCGCGGGGCAGGATTTGGCGATGATCGCCAGCAAGGTCAACGCTGCAAACCAGGCTTACTTCGTGGTGGGTGGCAAGCTTGAGCTGCTGGCTGCGCAGAACCGCGACTATTCGCTGTATGACATGAAGAAGAAAGGTGGTTGGGGGAGTAAGAAGACTCAGCGGGATGAAGTGACCGATGTGAAAAACATCGGCAGTGAAATCACTACCGGGGGCGACCTGCGATTGGTCAGCGGCGGCGACCAGCTGTATCAGGTGGCGAAACTGCAGAGCGGCAAGGACATCACGCTGGACAGTAGCGGTTCCATTACCTTCGAAGGCGTGAAGGATCTACATCAGGAGAGCCACGAGAAGACTGACAACAATGCGTTCTGGGTCTCGTCCAAGGGTAAGGGCAAGACCGACGAAACCTTGCGCCAAAGCCAGTTTATTGCTGAGGGCAATGTTGCGATCAAAGCCGTCAACGGTTTGAAGATCGATATCAACCAGGTCAATCAGCAAACCGTCAGCCAATCCATCGATGCGATGGTCAAGGCTGATCCGCAATTGGCATGGCTCAAGGACGCGGAAAAACGCGGTGATGTGGACTGGCGTCAAGTCAAAGAGATCCACGACAGCTTCAAGTACAGCAACTCCGGCTTGGGGCCGGCTTCGCAGATCATCATTGCGATTTTGATGGCAGCGGTCGTTGGACCGTTAGCGGCAGGCGCAATGGGAACCGCGACTGGAGGGATGGTCGCCGCCGGAACAATTACGGCGGAGACGGCTGCTGGTATTTCAGCCGCGGCCGGCGCCGTGGCAGCGGGAGCTGCAACAAACGCGACCGTCAGCGTTGTCAATAATCGCGGCAATCTTGGCGCCGTGTTCAAGGACGTGACTTCTTCAGATGCCATGAAGGGGTATGCCATCGCTGGCGTTACAGCAGGGCTGACGGCTGCATATTTTGATGGGTGGACTGGCACTGAAACGAATACCGCAGTCGACAATGTAAGCACGTCGAGCTCACTGAGCACTTGGAAAGGCGTCGGTCAATTTGCCGCCAACCAAACGTTGCAGAACGGAACCTCCATGTTACTGAGCAAGGCGCTTGGACAGGGTGGCAGTGCCAGCGATGCGTTGAAAAGCGCGCTGTTCAACACCTTGGCAGCAGCAAGCTTCAACGCGGTGGGCGACTACACGAAGAATGTGTACGCCACGGGCTCGCCACCGAAAATTGTGATTCAAGCAATGGTGGGCGGGCTTCTCGCCGAAGCTACTGGCAGTGATTTCAAAATCGGAGCCTTGGCAGCGGGGGCTAACGAGGTTCTAGTTGGGCATCTCTACGATCTGGTTAAAGGTGATCAAAACCTGCTGAGCATGAGTTCCCAGATGGTTGGGTTGCTTGCGGCAGCTTCGCAGGCGGATGGAGATACCAGCAAGCTGGAGAAAGGTGCCTGGGTGGCGAGGAACTCCACGCAGTACAACCATTCGTTGCATGAAATGCAAACCGTTGCATTGGATGAGCAACGTCGACGCAACCCCGATAACAAGGCCCGCCTCGATGCAGCTGCATGTGCATTGACCCACTGCAGTAAGTCCGTTCCGTCGAGTGATAAACACTACGATGAGCTCGTGAAACGAGAAACGCTAGGGCAAGGGTTTACTGAGGAACTCGCGCTACTTAAAAGCACAGGACAGTTTGATTATGGCTTTGGAGATCGGATAGACGACACCCTCAGTGCTCATGATGAGTTAATTAACGACCTAGGGTGGACGGGGAGTGCGGCCGTGGAGGCGGGAGCGGGCACGCTCTCATATATTAGTATGGTCGGCTCCGCCCCTGCCTGCGTAAGCGTTGTAGGTTGCGCGGCACCATTCGCCTTGGGATCGATGGGAACTCTCGCGTTTGCAAGCGCAGCCGAATCTTTCGACCAGACCAACGCTCCTTATATCTCAGCAGAGGGAGAGCGAGTTCTCGCTTCATTTGATCCTGCTCAGTACCCCGGAGAAGCGAGCCCGACCGGGGATCTCGGCTATAAGGCTGCTCAGTCGCTGGCAGAACTGCTAGCCGCGCACGTTGGGGGTAAGGCACTATCCGGAGAACTCTCCTCTGCTTTGAAAGGTGGCGCTACTCCCAATCTGGGTGGTACAGCAGATGAACTTTTAGGCGGTGCAAAAGGGGCAGCAGATACAATTGCGACAAGCGGGACGAAGGTTGTTCCTAACAACGCACCGTTCAGCCTAGTTCCCGAGAGCTACATGAAGCCAGGTGCCATTATAGACATGAGCAGCGCGCCTCCAGGCTCCGGTTTGAACGCTGCAGGGCATCCCCGAAATGGACCTTGGTTCTGGAAGCAGATGCAGACGCAGCAGCCAGAGGCATTTGATGCCGCAAACTTGGCCCGAATTCGGGCTAGGCGATCTCCTGTCGTCAATGATGCCTGGATTACTCATTACCCAGAGCATGAGGCCTTTGTGGGACAGCGATTGGTGCACCATCACATTGATCAAGGCCCAATAGCTACGCCTCTGCCGGAAATCATCCATCAGAAATGGTACAAGGCTTTGCATCCAAATCAGTGAGGCAACTGTATGAACGTTAGTGAATTCAAGAAAGGACTGGAGGGGTGCGTACCCGATATTGCTGATTTGGCCAAAGTAGGGCTTTTATCAGATGAAATTGACCAGTTTCGACGATCTTTCTTCATTCTTGGGCGCGAGGAAAGCTTGAAGGAGTTGGGGCTGCCGGGTCAGCTTGGCGAGCTTTTTGAAAGGTATGATCCATCTCATGTCGAAATCGGAATGCTGAGATTCGGCTTAAAGCCGCAGAAGAAAAACTCTAATTGGGTGATAGGCCAGGTCGAAGCCGATTTGCTGATGCTTGATATGGTTTCTGGCGAAGTTTACGTCGAGGACTTCTCCGCTGTGCAGAAGCATATTCTTTGGCGGTGTGCGACGAATGGAGAAAGCTTTTTGGCGGCTTTGCTTCCTGCAGCGTGCTTTTTGGGGCGGTGTCTGCATGATGAAATATTGGCGGATGACGAACACCGAAGGAAATCCTGTGTAGATGCCTGTGTAATCGCGGCTGGTGGTGAACCATATAGACCGTTCTATCAGATGCTAATTGGCTCCTAGCACGGAGCTAATGGTGCAAAAGAAAAAAAGGGGACAGATTTATTTTATGAAGTGAGCAGGCCTGTTGGTTTGTGCGTTGATAAATAAATCTGTCCCTTTTTTCTCTGGAAGTTGCGGGGTCGGAGCGGGGAGTAATTAGGCGTGGATTATTCGAGAATAATTAATGTTATTAAAGAGTCGGATTTCGTTGAGTTTGCTGATTATGGTGACGGGATTGCTGATGAGTGGATTTATAAAGCTGAAACTCGTCTTGGGTTGAAGTTGCCTGATAGCTATAAATGGTGGCTGAAGTGTTATTCTGGCGGGGAAATATCTGGGGAGGAAATTTATAGTATCTACGAAATGGATTTTGATAGTGTAAGGGGTGGTGATATCGTTTATATGTCAATCGTTAACGGTCGAAATGGGTGTGTGGGAAGGAGAGGCTATTTATCTGTGAACCGCCGGGTGCAGGGGAATCATTTTATTTTGCCACGGACGATGGTCTTAATGATGGGGAGTATCCTGTTTACAGGCTTGATCTTTCTAATAAAACTTCTAGTTTGTATGCGAAAAATTTTATCGATTTCTTAGAAAAAAGAATAATTTTTTTCAGTTGAATAATGATTATGCGTTTAAAAATGGTTGAGAAAGGCTAGGTCCAAAAGCGACAGGCCAGAATATATCTGACGTAATTAGCCCTACTTATCGAGAAAAAAGAAAAAAAGGGACAGATTTATTTTTTTGCTAAGTACTTAAATATGTCTGTCCCCTTTCCTCTGCTTTCCTTCTTCGGAGAATTCTGGCGTTATGAAAGTTTATATGCCTCGTCTGGAACAGCTTGGGACGCCGTGGAGACCAGTGAAATGAACAAGCAGTCAGATTTTTTACTTAATAAGGTGTTGAGGTATGATCTTGTTTTTGTTCATGTGACTGGCGCTCCACGCCCGCAGGTCTTGCGGGCGAAAATTGGGCGGATATATTCTACAGGGGAAGGAATTGTTCGCAGTTTTCTTAAATCGGAAGTTGAGTTCATTCGATCTGGGGGTACGTGGGGGGATGTAGCCCTTAAGGTTGGTGAACAGGCTCTTTTGTTTGTTAAATCGATTTCTGGAAAGTTGTATGAAAATCCTTGGCATGGGCATATGGTTGTGGAGGATATTGAGGGGGCTTTATATGCGATCTATCCTCACCGGGAATTGTGGTTGAGTGACGATGTCCCAACTTTAATTAGGGGGTCCTCCCGGCAAGACCCGAAACGCTTATATGCAACCGCAATTCGTTTTGATGTGATGGAGGAGTATTTGCTAGGTTTGGTAGAGAGACATGGTCAGGATAGGTCGTAGTATGTTATTAAAAGGTGGTAAAAAATGGCGAAAGATTTGTTGTTTTGCTATTTATACGTACATTTGGCGTTGTTTTGTTTGCCGGTCGCGAAGTGTGATGCGTTGAGGCCTGATGCTCTGCAAAAGTCTTAGGTTCGGTCATCAAAATTATGTCTTCTGAGTCGGCTGGGTCAGTACTCCCCCGATCCAATAAGCTGAATTTATTTATCGTGCTGATGCATAAGAATTTTTTAAGCGTCAATGACGCGTTTGGAGCATTCATGAAGAAAACAACGCTGCTAATTTTTGGCTTGATTCTGACGTTATCCGGCTGCAAATCCAACGTCCGGGACTCTTCTCCTAACCTGCTTCGCGACGGTATCCAATTCCAGCAGAAAAAGGTTGTCGTCGATGCGCAGCACGCCAAGGTGATCATGAGAGCGACGGGCAATGTCGTCCCTGTGGAATTTGCAATCAGGCGAGCGACGGATCCAGACCGGCGTATGGATGTGCAGGGGACAGTGGTGGATTCCGGTCGCGGCAAAGTGTTCGGCTGGATTGCCAAGCTCAACGAAACGGCCCACAGCGCGACCTTGAAGCATTTCCCTCAGTTGGAAGTGCAAGCTGATCCCGATCAGCCATTCGAGGTATCGGGTTACGCCACTGGCGAAAGTATCAACCGCGGTTATCGTTGCGGTCCGATCAGTACCATTTTCACGCCGGAGAAAGGCAAGGTTTATCTGGCGGAACTCCAGTTTGTGGGTGGGGGCTGTGAACTGCATGCCTATGACATCACGCAGCCTCAGGAGCGTATTCCGGTCATAGGTAGCGCGCAAAACGGTGGTTTCGCCAACGCAGTCCCGGGTTGCAAGTCGGCAACGACCTCGGTGAATAATCAGCCGGTCACAACACAGTTTTGCATCAAATCCATCATGCTCCAGCCTTCGCAGTATCGCGTTAGCGTCAACGATCAGACTGTTTTCAGCGGTACCGATTACGAGCGCGTTGCTTTTGTAAAAACCGTTAAGGAAGGGGCCGTAACCGGTGGTTGCAATGAAATGATCGAGGCGCAGGCGGGCACTACTCAAAAGCCTGTCGCCTTTAAAGACCTGCCAGCTGATTTAGTAGCGGGCTGCCACATTACTGCGGACGCTGAGGGCAGAGCCCAACCGTTTAGTAAAGATGAAGCCTGTGACAAGGTGTTCTACAAGGCCATGATGCCGGTTTTAGGCAAGGTAGTACCCGTCGAGGTGGCACGGCAATGTGTCGTCAGAATAGGGGGGCAGACAGTATTTGAGGACCGTTTCAGTTTCTGACTTAAGATTTGAGATGCGTTTATATGAGGATGTGCTCCTCCATAATATTTTCGTTTGTTTTCGTTGCTAATTCTGTATCTATATACCTAAGGAGTAGTAATTCATGGAGATCAGCAACAATACTCAGGATGAGTATCGTAAACCCAATAATCTGGCAGGCCTGGGGCGTCGATGGGGAGGGCAGATCATTGACTCTCTCATTACTATTTTTCTGTTCGTCCTCGTAGGACGCTCAGCCGAGTTCGTCGGTCTTCCGCCAAACGTGGTCGGTTTTCTGGCTTTAGGTGTGGCTGCGGCGTACTACCTGTTTTCTGATTCAATGCCGAACGGCCAAAGCGTGGGGAAAAAGCTGCTAGGAATGTCTGTGGTTGATGAGCGCAGTTACCTGAGCTGCAACGTTTATCAGTCTTTTATGCGTAACATCACTACCCCGTTCCTGAATGTATTTGATTGGGTATTTATTTTCTTTGGCTCACGGAAGCGGCTTGGTGACATGCTCGCATCTACAATTGTGATCCGATCCAAGTAAAGGGAGGGTGCCACGGGAAATCGAGCGTTCAAAAGCGAACGAAAAGGGGACAAGCATTTGTATGGCCACCAAACCAGATCGTTTCCCGATGCATTAGGAAAAAACAAAAAAAGGGGACAAATTTATTTTGTGAAACGCAGAGGGTCAGATTTATTTTTTTGCTCTATTCTAAATAAATCCGTCCCTTTTTTAGAAGTAGGTGGGTTCCGGAATGAACTACGATATAAACATTGAAATCTCTTGGTATGCACCTGTAGTACCTGCCAAATCTTTAGCCGGAATTCCTCTGTTAATATCAGTGGCTGAATTCGAAAGGGGGCTTGGTCGTTATTTGGTTGAAGAAGGTAAAGCTCTTTATCAGTTTGAAGGTTCGCCAGTTTTTTCCATGGTAATGGGTCTCGACTCGGATGGTAATGGGGGATATGGTTTCTCTGTTTTTGATAGGGGTTTGACAAATTGGCATTTGTTTTTTAATAGTCCAGGGCATCCGGGTGCTGATCCTCGGGCGCTATATGTTATTGTCCGCTCTTGGAAGATTTATGCGGTTAAGGTTTTGATGTTTGAAAAATACAGGGATGGCGGCAGGCCAGTAAATTCATACAAGGGTAAGTTGGCTTGTGGTATAGGTTTGGGTGACTTGTTAAGTGATCTTCAGGGTTTCGCTGAGCTAGAGTTTGATGCCGAAGAGGAGTGGTATGTTGCTATGGGTGATTATAGTGGTCTGGAGGTTTCCGGGTATGGTGTGAGTTTAGCGGATAATTCGGATCAGGTTGTAATGGCCTTGGCTGTTCTGGTAGAAGGGTAAGTTGTAAGCGTTCGAGATTGTTTGACTCGCGTCGAAGCGAAAAGGGGGCAGATTTAAATGGCGCTTACTTAGCGGCTAACCAGCTGATACACCTATAAGAAATGAAAACGGCTGGCCGAGTGCTCCCATCGAGGATGTTGTGTCAGGCTAAACCGTTTTCACCCGTAGCTTCTAGTTTCGCTAGGGCTTTTTCATGCTTAGACGAGTCATTCAATATGTTGATGAAGTTGGCGCCGAAGAAACGGCGCAATCCGCGTAATTTCTATTTGGGTATCGCTGCGGTAGTACTGATTGCCGGCATTGGACGCTATTTCGCGCTCAAAGCCGAGCAGGAGAAGATGGCCCAACAGGCGCTGCTGGTCGAGCACCTCGCCCAGCTGGACGCGACGCTGCCAAAGCAACTGGATGCAATTACCACCCTTGAGTACGTCGGTTTTACGTACGGTGACACGATCTTCTACCGCTACAGGATCGACTTAGCGGCGAGCAGCCTCTCCGAGGAACGCAAGGCCAGCATGGAGGCGAGAGTACGCCGTGATTTGGAGGAACTGGCCTGCAAGGAACCGCAGTTGCTGACGATGATGCGCAGGTTCAAGTTTCACCAGGAGCATCACTACCTGGCCAGAAACAGCACACTCTTTTCCATTGAGCTTCGCCCTGAACAGTTGAGCTGCCCAAAATGATGCCGGAGCAAAAAGGGGACAGATTTATTTTGTGAAACACAGAGGGGCAGATTTGTTGGTTTTGCTCGGTTTATAAATAAATCTGTCCCCATTTCTGGTCCATTTTTGTAAGAATTAGAAGGACCGGTCTTCAGGACGAGGTCGAGAGTTGAGGGAAAAACACCGATGGTCACTGAGAAATCCGAGCGCCCTTTGATGGAGTCTGGTCATGGCGTGCAGTACGTTACAGCAAAGCTTCTCAGGCAACGCCAGGACTGCAAACTCTCCGGATCACAGTCTCTGGACTTGGGGCTTAGCCAGATGGGCGTCCATAACCGGCTCCGGTTGTTGGCGCTAGCAAGCGTACTCATCGCGGGCTGCTCCAGCTCCAAAACCCACTCGCCCCCACCGGTCGAGCGCGACCGGTGCCTGGATGCGGGCCCGGTTAAAAGTGTGGAGTACGATAACTGTGTGGCTGATCGGGGGGCCAGCCAAAGTGTGGCTCTCAGCGCCCTTCTCGATGATACCGGCGATTATCCTCAACCAATGGAAATAGTCGACGTTGTCGACGATATTTACCAACCGTCCGATTTTCCAGATACACCCGTTCCCATGCTCTACAAGGGTGCTGGTTCGATATCGACGACTGAAAAGCGGGCACTACCTTTTAAGGTCAAGGTCACTTGGAAGTACTCCTCCAAGGGGCTCATACCGGCTCTCCGAGACCGTGTCCGGATGAATGAAATGGAGAGGCTGATACTTCCGGCGATGCAGGATAAAGGGCTAGCGAAGTGGGTGTGCACGGTGACGGGTGGAAAACAGCGGGAGTGGATCTTCTATACACGCAACGACGAAGCTTTTATCGCTCAAACAAGAGCAATCCTAGCGCAGACCGGGCCATACCCTATTGAGTTGAGCGCACGCAAAGAACCAGCGTTGAGCACTGAAATGCAAAGTGGTGAAAGTCTGCCTGAAAATATCCGTATCACGCCCAAGACATGTGTGGAGTGAAGAAGGCGGGGGCAGACAACCCTTTATCAGGTAGTTAGCAGTTGTTTTTTGCTAAAGCTAGGTCTGTCCAGTTTATTGTTTATTTATTGGAGCACACGCGGATCATCACGACGAGCAACCGCGTTTCACGTATGGACACAGATACAGCATGACTAAAAATACCGTATGGATCGGTCTGATGATTGCTCTTGGCGGTTGCCAGAGTATGAAAGACCTTGGGAAGAGCACCGTCGAGTACCTTGAGGAGTCCCGCACCACTCCGACGGACCGTTACCTTGCGGAGTTGCGCAATCCCTTCGTGCCGCTTGGCACCTTTGACGACGCCTTGGATGGCAACCAAGGCAAGGCATGTCGCCAAACCACCCACTACCGAACTGTTCAACCGTCCGACTTGCAGCTCGTCATATCCGCTAGCGAAGGTGGATTCCGACTTGCCAGCATGTGCTCGGTACCTTCTATGAGCGCGGCACAGGCGTGAGCCAGAACACTGCCCGAGCCAGGACACTCTACCTGCAAGCGGCGCCGGCCGATCCATATGCCTATGTGTAGCTCGCGCGCATGGCGCGGGATGGGATTGACGAGCCAGTTGACCCGGTGAAGGCCCGCGACTATTACACCCGTGCAGGTATAGGTGGTGTGGTGGGGTTGGGTGGGTTGATGGAGCAGGGCAAGGGCGGTGCGCAGGATGTGTCGGGTGCTTTGAAGCTGTACGTCGATGCTACCCAAAAATACGGCGACCCCGCCTGGAAGGCAATGCGGCCGCTATTGGCCCTTGGGCTGGAGCTCGATGCTGAGCAGGTGCAGAAATACAATCGAGTATGGATTGGGGGGCTTCTGCGCCAGATGCGTTTCGAGTTATGGCGCTCGTATGAGCTCGGTGGGCTCAATCACTCTGGTCAAACGCTGACAGTTAGAGTGCTTTTCAGGTTCTCGACCGGCAGTCCGAAGCCCGAGGTTTACCTGGCCGAGAGTTCCGGCGATCCAGTGATAGACACTGCTGTGGTGTCTGCGGTGTACCGCCTGACTATGAAAGATCCCTACATGCTTCCAGCGGGTCAGGAAACGTTCGACTTCGTGGCGCCGGTCGCCCTGTCCCCGAGTGCCAAGCGGGGCTGACAGCTCGGTCAGTCACTTCAAGACGGCTTCGGTGCAATAAGCGCAGGGGCTTAAGGTAGTCAGTAAGCGTGTGCGCTAACGGGAGCAGATGAACGAAACGGGCGACCCCAAAGGTCGCCCGTCTTCATTTACTCCGCCGCCTGCGCCCGCAATGAGCAAAAAGGGCAGAGGGGCAGGCTCATTGCTTTTCTTGGTTTATAAATAGATCTGTCTCCTATTTTTCAATAGGTTTGAGGTATTTAAGATGCAAGAATGGTCGTCGCTGTGCAATTTAAAGGTTGGGGAGGGTGTCGATACACGAGAGCAATGCGTTTTCGTCGTGGAAGATGGGGCATATAAAATTTCGGACGATCAGTATTTTTTAGCTGATATTTTTTTAAATGAGGGAAAAGAGGAGCTTCGTTTGCTATCCCTCTACTGGGCCAGCAGTGAGCCTGCATTTCGGAGAGCCTACTACCGGGATGTTGAAAGTGATGACATGGCTGTACGCCCGCCGCCGTCTGAATTGCTTCCAATGGGGGCTGGTGGAACCTATAGTCAGATAAAAACTTCTCTTAGCTCTCCTGCTTCTGAAAGGTTTATGGAGTACGCCTCTTATCGTGTGATGTCTGATGGCGTGTTTGTTCATAAATGCTTGGAAAACTCCTCGGCTGTTTATTATTTTCGCTTGCCTGATATTGTTGAAGATGAGTTGCCTTACGCGATACTGTTGAAGCTTTCTAGTGGGTGAATTATTGCCCAAGCCGAGTATCGACTCGGAGCAGGAAGGCATAAACTTTCCGTTAAGTGCCTATTGAAAAAAAAGGGGACAAAAAAAGGGGGGGATTTATTTTTTGCTAAGTTCTTAAATAAAACTATCCCCTTTTTGCAAATTGCAGCTCAAGTATTAAAATTCTATCTCGACAAGAAAATAGAGCTAAATCTGACAAGTAGGTGAACTTAGGTGGATGATTCCATTCGTAATATAGATGAGCTGCCTTCAATTGAGCGTGTTAAATATGTGGCTCAGGGGTTGGCTCTGTTAGATGCCATAATTATGCCTGAGTGGGAGTATAGATATTTCTCATTCAACTGTAATTGGGATGGGGCGGGGAAAGAAATGATGGGCTCAATGAGAGACGGTTCGGGGGGCGAGTATTTTTTGCACTTTACTAGTGCAGGTGTTGCAGGGAAAGTCATATTTGGCTCACCTCTATCTGATGTGCCTGGCTGTTTGAATACCATGCCCGAGGCGTTTCAGCAATTTAAAGTTGAGCCAGCGTTCTCTGCGGATAATGCAAGTCTGTTTTTTTGGCGAGGTGTCAAGCAACCTTAGTGGTGTGCGTCGCCGGATGGGCTGAAAGAGTATCCGCTGCTAAATTTTCTTGTGGAAGGAATTGAGGCTTATAAAGCCTTAGCTAAGGACTATTATGAAAAAAACATTGATGCAGTTGTGCTTGAGGAAGTATTCGCATCGCTAAACGTGACCGCGGACCAGCTAATGATACTTAATCCTAATATAGAGCTCGGTGACTTGGCCGATGATTTTCAAGAGATTTTAGGTCATGCGCTTTAATTTTTAATTTGGTAGGCCGGTGCAAAAGCGACAGCTGAAGCTCCCAAGCCGACGTAACCGGGTCGTCCGCCAAGTGAGCCAGTAGAGACTGGACGTGCGCTTTGCGCACGAGCCACAGTTCTGTGACACGTTTGGACACATTGGCGGTACCAACGTTTCTCTGGGGCAGTTCACTGCCAGGGCGGTGCGTGTTGTGTTGCTACCGCTTGATCCATATGGGTGTCAGGCACGACTCGGTCGTAGCCATTGATGAGAAAACGGGTACGACGGGTTCAACCGAGCAGGTTGAGACAAAGGGAAACCCTACAGTTAAAAGCTGCAGGGCGAGTTGGCTTTTAGCCTTGACTTGAGACCGGCTAATGGGTGCCCCCATTTTTGCGCAGTGATCATCCATCAGTGGCCATGGAGCGACTTCCAGGACATGAACTCTGATGGTCGTAACCCATAGCGTGCGAGGACCCCTTCGTGCAGTCGACGGAGTTCTTCGATGATCAGCGCTTGCACTTGCGGCTGCTCTCTTTCTGAAACATATTCCGCTACCGAGCGTTGAATACATGACAATGGGTCAAGTTCTGGGTGAGTGATGATTTCCCGAATGGTCTTCTTGATGAAGTCTCGCCATGCCAGGCGTAAAGGGTCCGGCTCCGCAAGGTCTTGCTTGATTGCCAGATATTCCTGTGTTGAGCGTTCGTAGGCCCAGATATACAGGTCGCGAAGCAGCTCTACACGGGTCATTTCGTACACACCCAATGTGGCTCGGCTGTAGGCCTGCTCCGGTACATCCAGAAAGGTCAGCGGACAAAGATTGGCACGGAACAAGGGGAGATTCGCTGCCAGTCGGGATGTGCGTTTATTGATGTCGGCAAAGGGCTGCAAGTAGGGCAGGTGCACCATCATGAAGAAAGACTGCTCGAACGGATCAGCGATCTGATTGGCTTTGCCAAGCAGGACGTCCAGTGCATCTTCAATTTGCTGTGGCGTTGAGAGCGGGCGATAGGTGCTTTTCCCGATGTCGACGGCGTGCTGGCGAATTCGGCCCTCGTCTGCTGGGTTGGGCAGTAGGTTTTCGGCCAGGGAGCTATGCAGGTTCATCAATGTGTAACGGTTGAACTCGGCACTCTCGATGTTCTCGACCAAAAGCTCGATAGCTGTCTTATGGTTTAGGATCATCTGCGTTTCTATAGCGGCCTTGCCCTGTGCTGCCTTACCTTGCTCGATGAGTTGTCGCGTGTCGAGCCGTGAGTAGGTGTTCCCTTCCAGATGGCTTGATGCCCACGACAGATCAATCAACAAGCGATTCAGGACCGCCCGGCTGTAAGTGCCTGCTGGCTCCGTCGCATCTGCGGTTTTGCCCATCCTGTGCAATTGGCGCCGCAACGACTCAGGTAAGTACCCTGTCTCGTTAGGACGATAGGCGTCCAGAAAGTCACGTTGGTAGCCCACCGGCTTGCGCGCTTCTGTGGGCTGGTTGATATAGGCGAGTATGTCCCGGCTGTCTGCAGATAATGGAATGAAGGCAGGGAAGGCATCGGTGTCAGTATTCAGGGCGTGGGTTTCGGCCTGGTGTTCTATTGCGAAATAACGTCGTGCCCTGCCTTCTCCCTGTGCAGTGATTTGGCTGCTTTCGACCAGGTTTGCAAGGATGCGCTGCGCCGTTCGCCGGGCAATTTCAGGGTGCCAGGCCAAGAGCTCTGAGAGGCTCGCCCCACTCTTGGATGCCAGGATACTGTTCAGTATATTGGTGGTCGAAGGCATGGTTATGTTGGCGCTGTTAGAGAAGATTTGGCGCGATTATGGCGCAGTTCTCAGAATCGCGCCATTTTGGATTGAAAATGTGGCGCAGTTCTTGACGAACTGCGCCACAGCTCATCGGAGTAGATAGATGTAGTTGCTCCCGACGGTGGGGGCTACGTTATGGCCATAGTCGCCCGTCTTCACTTACTCCGCCGCCTGCGCCCGCAATCGTCTGCCAATCACATCCATCACATCACACCCATCGCGCAGCGCGATCGTCAGCATTTTGCAGAAGTCGGAAAGCACCAGCGTGTCGGAACTGATCTCCGAGCGGAACGCGATATTTTCCAGAAGTTGGGTCACGGTGCGGATGCGGTAGTCAGCGGTTTCGAAGAGGACATCAAGCGGGGCTTCGGTGTCGATCAGCAGGGTAGCGGGGACGCAGTCGACGCCGGTGATGGGCATGTATCGGTTCATCGGTAGGACCTCATTCAGTTGAAAGGAGCTACCTCGTTGTCGAGTCGCCAAACCCGAGTCGCCATCGGGGCGACGAGGAACTATAGGCCGCCCCGCTCAAGCGCCACAAGACACCGCTTTCCGAGCTTCATGTAGGAGCTTTGGCCTTTCTGCGGCGGTATTTCCCTACATCGCTTTGTGGCTATCAACAGGGCGAGCCAGTCGTCCATTCCGCACATCGTCATGGCTAGAGAGAGGACTGTGGCGAGGGAGCTTGCTCCCGCTGGGCTGCGCAGCGGCCCCGAGATTTTGCGGTCGCTGCGCAACCGAGCGGGAGCAAGCTCCCTCGCCACAGGGTGAAAGCATATGGCGCTACCCAATCCTGCAACCCTCTTCAGTAAGACTCCTTTTTATGCTTCCCTAACGGCCATATCCCCCTTCAATCCCTTTCGCAGACTCCTAGACCGTGCACACCCCCAACCGCAACGCTCTAATCGCCCAACTCGCCACCAACCCCGATGACACCACCACGCGCGCATCGCTCTATCGCGATCTGCTCGACAGCGGGGACGCATCACTGGAAGGTTTACGCGTCGCGGCGGGCCTGGGCGATCCGGCGGCTAAGATGGTGGTGGCTCAACTGAACACCACCGCCCATACAAATCGCCCCGGGCCATGGCTGTCGCAACTGCATGGCCTGCCGGTCGACCATCTGGAGTTGAACAACGCCGAACCGGATTGGTGTGACGCACTGGCCGGGCTGCCCTTGCGCACGCTCGTGCTCAACAGCCCGAGGTTTATCTGCGGCCCGGAAACGTGGCAGCGTTTACCCGCCAATGCCCTCGAAACCTTGGAGGTCAGTAATTTTTCCCGCGACGATAACGCCAATTGCCTCCCGTCGCCCGCACGCTTGCGCCGGCTGAAGTTGCAAACCTACGGCGAGGACTTCGATGACGGTTTCCTCCGTCAACTGAGCGACAGCCCGTTGCAGGAACTGTCGTTGAACCGTTGCGATGACATCACCGACGACGGCCTTAAAGCACTGTCACGCCTCAAGCTGCGCTCCCTGACCTTGCAACGTGTGGGCGAGCTCACGTCCCGTGGCATGGCGCACTTGGCAAGTCATCCCCTTGAACAGTTGTCGCTCAGTGGCAGCGGCGCGATCCTCGACGATCCGTCCTGGCTTGGCGACCTGACGGGGTTGCGCGGGTTGAGTCTGGATGACTGTTATGCAAGCGAGAACGTGTTGCAGGCGATTCGGGGGCTGCCCCTGGAAAAGCTTTCGCTGCACTCTGCGTTCATCTGCGAAGACGATCTTGAAGTGCTGGAGGGAATGCCGCTCGCGGAGCTGGACCTCAAGTGCCTACGCCAGGTGATCGAGCGGCTCGATGTGCTGCACGGGTTTCCGCTCAAGCGATTGGGACTCTCCGATGTGCAGGGCGTCTGCGCCAGTACGTTGAGTGATCTGCGCGGGTTGGCGTTGGAGTCCCTGGACCTGTCCTTGAACGACATCACTTGGAAGGAGCTGAAACAACTGGTCGGCCTGCCGCTGAAGCGGCTCAATCTGAGCTTTTGCCAGGGCGTCGACGGCAAGGTTTTGCGCAAGCTCGTCGAGTTGGGATTGCCATTGGAGGAGCTTGAAATAAGCGGCCTGAACCTGCGCGATGCCGACCTGGCTTGTTTGCGAGACCTGCCCCTGCAGCGCCTGGGTCTGTATGACAGCCCTTGGCTGACTGACGCCGGGGTGGCCCATCTCGCAGGGATGCCGCTGCGGGACCTGACGCTTGGGGCGGATCCAGGGGAATCGCGGATCACGTCGGCCGTGGTGCCTGTATTGGAGCAATTGCCGCTGCAAACACTGTGGTTGCCCAACTGCGCCGGGATCGATGCAAACGGTTGGGACCGCTTGGCCAGGTTGCCAGCCCACGTGACCGGTCCGGGAATCTGACGCGCCGATAGGAATAGGCTGTGCCCAGGGGCCAGTCTCTTTCGTTGCAGCAAGGAGAACCATTAAATCAAGTGTTGTCCGTTTTATTGGCAGCACGCATAAAGTCTACGAACGCACGCAACTTTCCGGGCATGTACTTGCGGTGTGGATAATAGAGATGAAAGGCATCGTCCAGTACGCTGTGCTGTCTCAATATCTGCCGCAACATGCCGTTTGCCAGCTCTTGTTTCGCAAAGTCTTCCAGAACGAATGCAATGCCGTGGCCTTGTATTGCAGCATCAAGGACAGATCTCATTTCGTCGAAGATAAAGCGTCCTTGAACGTCGACTTGAACCATTTGGCCTTGATCTTCAAACTTCCACTCGTACAGTCTGCCGCCAACGGAATAGCGCTGGCGAATGCAGTTGTGGTTTAGCAAGTCATCGATGGTTTGCGGTTCACTTCGCTCGCGGAAATAATCCGGCGCCGCCACCACGATTCGTTTTTGTAATGGCCCCAGCTGCACGGCGATCATGTCATTTTGTACTTTTTTCCCCATCCGTATGCCGATATCAAATCCGGCGTTGACGATATCGCTAAGTTGATTGTCCAGTGATATCTCGACATTGATCAGCGGGAATTTTTCAAGGAACGAAGCCAGGTGCGGCTCAATCAGGATACGGTACGCAACGTATGAAGAATTAACGCGTACGGTGCCCGACGGTTGATCTGTCGCGAGTAATGCTTGTGACAAGGAATTTCTGATCTGAGCAAGCGCAGGTGCTAATGCTGCGTTCAATGACGCGCCAGCCTCGGTCAAACTGACACTACGTGTTGTGCGATTGAACAGTCGCACATTCAGTTGCGCTTCCACATTCTTGATCGTGCGTGATGCCGCAGTTGGCGTGATGCCCATTTCCGCGGCGGCGCGAGCGAAGTTCAAATGCCTGGCAACGGCCTCGAAGGTTAAAAGACCTGGAAGATGCACCTGTGGAGGAGGGATCGCGCCCTCTATGCGTTCAGCGAGAGGTGGCTGCTCGATTATGACCTTATTGCTCATACTGTATGTTCACTTGTGATCATTCACGTCATTATTGCCGATCTCCATACTGGTTACAGCAAGTAACTTCATCACGGATCGCGACAGCGCAAAGCTGTTCTTCAATCTGGTTACTCGGCCCATCATTCCAGAGCAGAACAATGAGCAAGATTTTTGAACCGTTGACTTTACGCGGCGTCACCCTGCGCAACCGCTTCGTCCTTAGTCCGATGTGTCAGTACACGGCGACAGAGGGTCATGCCAGCGATTACCACGCCGTCCACTACGGACGTTTCGCTCTCGGTGGCTTCGGCCTGCTGATGGTCGAGGCTACGGCGGTCTCTCCCGAAGGACGGATCACACACGGCGATCTGGGCCTGTGGGATGACGCTCATATACAAGGCCTGTCACGCATCACCGCTTTTGCCAAGGCCTATGGCGCAACGCCCGGAATTCAGATTGGACATGCTGGACCTAAAGCCAGCATCCAACGAGCCTTTGAAGGGAACGGTCCACTGGATGAACGCGATGCAGCACGCGGAGAACACCCTTGGGTAGTGGTGTCACCGAGCGCACGCCCAGCCGCTGAGGGATGGCTGGTGCCTGACGCGTTGGATGCAAACGGCATCGCCAAGGTACGTTCAGATTTTGTCGCGTCGGCACGACGCGCCTTGCGGGCAGGTTTCGATGTGCTGGAGCTGCACTACGCACATGGCTTCCTGCTTAACGCGTTCTTGTCACCGCTGACCAACGACCGCACCGATGAATACGGTGGCGGCTTCGAGAACCGCATTCGCCTGCCTCTGGAGATCGCTCGCGAGGTGCGTGAGGTCTGGCCGCAGGACAAGCCGCTGTTCGTACGCTTATCGGCAGTCGATGGTAGCAGCAGCGGTTGGACAATCGACGACAGTGTCGCTTTGGCCGCGGCGTTGAAGAAGATCGGCGTCGACGTCGTTGATTGCTCGTCCGGTGGCTTCGGCGTCTACGAATACCCCAACGGCTATGGATTCCAGGTGCCGTTCGCCGCGCAGATTCGTCGCGAGGCAAAAATCGGCACCATGGCCGTGGGGCTCATCAACGATCCGTGGCAAGCCGAAGCGGTAATCGCGTCTGGCCAGGCCGACTTGGTAGCGCTTGGCCATGCAGCTCTGCGCAATCCACACTTCCCGTTGCACGCACAGCAGACGCTAGGGGCCGTTAGCCCAGGGGCCTCGTATGCCAACTGGAATGTTCAGGTGGGCTGGTGGCTCGACCACCGCGAAAGCAAACTTCTCCAATTGGGCCCATGGGCCCCAACGGTTGACGCCGCGGCGAGTGGCCGCATGAATTGATTCCCATGCCGGCCAAAGCGGCTGGTACTTACAACGACCAGGAGTGAAACATGAGCAAGCCTACCTACGTGCACGACTATCAAGCCATCGTCGAGGTACTGAACAAATACAACGAAGGCTGCAAACAGGCAAAAAGCGGCATCATGAAACCCGCTTTCAGCGAGCAGGCGACCATCTTCGGCGTCGATGTCGAGGGCAAGTTGGTTGGCGGTCCGATCCAAGGGCTGTTTGATGCTATAGACAACCCGCCTTTTCGCCCGTCACCCGAAGCTCAGAGTGTATTCGTCAGCATCGATATCGTAAGCACCGCCGCCAGTGCACGCATCGACACCAACGACGTCTCGGGCTTCTCCTTCACCGACTTCTTCAACCTGCTGAAGATCGAGGGCAAGTGGACCGTGGTCAGCAAGATCTACCACACCCACGTCACACCCTGACACTAAGGCCGCTGGATCCTCGCGCTCGGGTTGCCAGCCCACGTGACCGGTCCGGGAATCTGACGCGCTGATAGGAATAGGCAATGCCCCAAGGCAAACCGGCATAGGTGGGCCATTTTTCGATCGTTACCATGGCCTCCTGTTTATCCATTGGAGTTCACCATGCACGACAGAAAAACCCTCTTCATCACCGGCGTGAGCAGTGGCTTGGGCAACGCCCTGGCGCAAGAAGCGTTCGCAGCAGGCCATCGTGTCATCGGCACCGTGCGCAGTGAGGCGGCGTTGCGGGCCTTCGAAGCGCTCTCCACGGAGCGTGCCCATGGCGTGATCCTGGATGTCACCGAGTTCGATCGAGTCGATAGCGCGGTGGCGGAGATAGAAACCACTTACGGCCCGGTCGATGTCCTGGTCAACAATGCCGGCTACGGCCATGAAGGCATCTTCGAAGAATCGCCGCTGGAGGAGATGCGTCGCCAGTTCGACGTCAACGTGTTTGGCGCGGTGGCGGTGACCAAGGCCTTCGTGCCGTATTTTCGCCAGCGCCGTGCCGGTCATATTCTCAATATCACCTCCATGGGCGGCACGATTACCATGCCGGGAATTTCCTATTACTGCGCGAGCAAGTTTGCCCTCGAAGGCCTCTCCGATACGCTGAGCAAGGAGCTGCTACCGTTCAACATCTTCGTGACCGCGGTGGCGCCTGGTTCGTTTCGCACCGACTGGGCGGGGCGTTCGATGCAGCGTACGGCGCGGAGCATTGCCGACTACGACGCCAGTTTCGATCCGATACGTAAAGCGCGCGTGGAAAAAAGCGGCAAGCAACTGGGCGATCCACGGAAAGCGGCGCAAGCGATGTTGCAGATCATTGCCAGCCCGACGCCTCCTGCGCATGTGTTGTTGGGCAGCGATGCACTGAACCTGGTGCGCGACAAACTCAGTCGTGCGGCCAGTGAGATCGATCAATGGGAAGCGCTGACCCGTTCGACCGACGGTTGAGCGGCCAGCAAAGGGGCATCAATGACTCAGGCCTCAAACACCTCGCGCATGGTGCAGTTGATGGAACAGCTTGCGCCGGTCGAGGGCTACAACCTCAGCGCGCTGGAGGACATCCGTTTTCTGCGTTCGAACCGGCCGCTGACGCGCACGCCGGTGTTGTATGAGCCCGGTATCGTGATCCTGTGCCAGGGGCGCAAGCGCGGTTATCTGGGTGAGGACGTTTACGTGTATGACGCCCAGCACTATCTGGTGGTGTCTGTCCCGGTTCCGTTCACCATGGAGACCGACGCCACCGAAGCTGAGCCCATGCTGGCGGTCTACATGCGTCTCGACTTGCAGCTGGCCAGCGAGTTGATGCTGCAAGTGGACGAGACCCACGGCCCCAGCGATGCCCAACCCAAAGGCATGTACGCCTCGCCCATGGACGATTTGCTGCGCAGCTCGACGCTGCGTTTGCTGGAAGCCATGAGTCGCCCGGGCGAAGCGCAAATACTCGGGCCGTCACTGGTACGGGAAATCTACTACCGGATCCTGACCGGCGAGCAGGGCGGCTCGATGCGCGCCGCGCTCAGTCGCCAGGGGCACTTCGGCAAGATCACCCGGGCGATCCGCAAGATCCACAGCTGCTACCACGAGCACCTGGACGTCGAAACGCTCGCCCACGAAGCCAACATGAGCATCCCCAACTTTCACCTGCACTTTCGCAGCGTGACGGACTCCACGCCCATGCAGTACTTGAAATCGACACGCCTGCACCAGGCGCGCTTATTGATGCTGCGCAACACCATGAGCGCCTCGACGGCGGCGTTCAACGTCGGCTACGAAAGCGCCTCGCAATTCAGCCGCGAGTTCAAGCGGATGTTCGGGCGAACGCCTCAGGCGGAGATTGAATGGATGAAGGCGACTTATGCGTTGCCGGCACCTGCTGAGCCGTCTGTTTATGTTTCGTCGCATTAGGGGTGGGCTGGATCCTGCTAGCGCTTAAATTGTTCAAATATTTATAGTTTGAGCATAAATAACCAAGGTGTTAAATTTTATTGGTTATTTTTTGTTGTTTTATCCTTTTGTTGATGTGAAAACGCAATTTGCATCAAGTTATGTTCATTTATGATTGGATCCAATGTTCGGTGGCGTCAGATGCCGAGCCTGCCCACCTATGGACGTATCAAAAGGATAAGCGCCATGATGCTGAAGGATCCTTCCCGCAAATATCGACATTTCACCACCGTGGATCTGCCGGACCGCACATGGCCCGGCCGGGTCCAGTCCGTTGCGCCTAGCTGGTGCAGCGTCGATATGCGCGATGGCAATCAGGCCTTGATCGAGCCGATGAATGCCGAGCGCAAGCGTCGTTTCTTCGACCTGTTGGTCAAGGTCGGTTTCAAGGAAATCGAAGTAGGCTTTCCCGCCGCTTCGCAGACCGATTTTGATTACGTGCGCGAACTTATCGAAACCGGTGCGATTCCCGATGACGTGACGATTCAGGTCATGACGCAAGCCCGCAGCCATCTCATCGAGCGCACGTTTGAGGCATTGAAGGGCGTTCCCCGCGCTATCGTGCATGTGTACAACGCGACCGCACCGGTGTTTCGAGACGTGGTATTCGGTGTTGACCGCGCCGGGTGCATCGAGATTGCCACTCAGGCCACTCGCGAAATCAAACAGCACATGGACAACAATCCCGAGACGCAGTGGACCTTCCAGTATTCCCCCGAGACCTTTTGTTTCACCGAGTTGGATTTCGCATTGCAAGTCTGCGAGGCGGTGACGGACGTCTTCGCACCAACGCCTTCCAACAAGATGATCCTGAACCTGCCGACAACCGTCGAAGTCTCCACGGCCAATGTCTTCGCCGATCAGATTGAATGGTTTTGCCGGCATTTCAGCCGTCGTGACAGCGCGATCATCAGCGTCCATCCGCACAATGACCGGGGCACCGGGGTTTCCACCGCCGAGCAGGCCTGCCTGGCCGGTGCCGAACGGGTCGAGGGCACGCTGTTTGGTAACGGCGAGCGAACCGGCAATGTCGATATCCTCACCCTGGCGATGAATCTCTACACCAGCGGTATCGATCCGCAGCTGGATTTCTCGGACATCATCCACGTCCAGCGCGAGGTGGAATACTGTAATCAGTTGCCTACGCATCCTCGCCATCCTTACGCGGGCGAGTTGGTGTTCACGGCCTTTTCAGGGTCGCATCAGGACGCGATCAAGAAAGGCTTTGCCGTGCGCCAGGCCAACCCCGATGGCTTCTGGGAAGTGCCTTATCTGCCTATTGATCCGGCGGATATGGGGCGCAGTTATGAGGCGGTCATTCGCGTCAATAGCCAATCCGGCAAAGGCGGCGTGGCCTATCTGCTGGAACAGCATGGGGTCGTGATGCCGCGCCGGTTGCAGATGGAGTTCAGTACCCTGGTCCAGCAAGAGGCGGATGGATCGGGCCAGGAGATCAGTAGCGAGATGATCCTTGCGTGCTTTACCCGGCATTATCTGGAGGAGGGCAAGCCCTACACGTTGTTGCAGCCTAAATTGGTCAGCGAAGGCGCTGTGACTTACCTGGAGGGCGTGCTCGACATGGGCGGCACCCAGTTCGACCTCAGCGGTGAGGGCAACGGTCCGCTGGCGGCGCTGGTCGATGCATTTGCCCAGCGTGGCGTTCACTTCGATATCGCCGATTATCATGAGCACGCTGCTCGCGATGGGGCTCAGGCCGAAGCACTGGCCTATGTCGAGATTCGCGTGAACAACCGGCTGCTATTCGGCGCCGCGCGCGACGGCAGTAGTTTGCTGGCGTCGCTCAAGGCGGTGACAAGCGCCGTCAATCACGCATCGCGCCTGGGGCTGCTCAGCGTGATGAGCGCTGCGGTGCCTTGCTGACAGGGTTGCGTGTACAGCCCGGCGCCGCTGCTGTGGCGCTCTAGCGCATATCCGCATAAGGCGAGATCGGCTCCACCGGTAGCGGCAGGTTGCCTTGCCACGGGTCAAATGTGTAGCGCAAGTAAAGCAAGGCCCGGCTCGGGGCGTAGCCTTCGCTGTGCTGCCAGGTGATGCCGGCGCCCAGGACCAGGTTATCGGAAAGGCGACGCTCCACGAGGCCCTGGACACGTAAATTGTAGCCGTTGCTGCTACTGCCACTCTTGGTCAGGGACGGGTTGTCCACCAGCGTCTTGTTCGATTGCGCCAGCAGGCTCTGCAGATCAGCTTCGCGATTGTCTTTGGGGTAGAAATCAGAGCCGTCGATTTTCGCGAACGACCAACCCACTGAGCTTTCGAGCAGGGCCGACCAGTCGGCGTTACGCCAGGCGTAGTTCACCGGCACGCTGACCGAGTAGTACTGCTGCGGGCTGTAGTAGCCGCCCTGGCCGAGTGTGTCTTCGCTCAAGTCCTTGTCGAAGCCCATGTACATCAGGGTCAGGCCAGTGCGCAGACGTTCGTCGGCACGTTCCACCAGGCGATAGTAGTAACCGCCCATGGCTGTGCGCCTTTGGTTGTTCTCAACGTTTTGCCCCACTAACCAATGACTGCTCAGGCTTGCCCACACGCCATCCTTGGCGCCTCGGTCATGGCTCAGGCCCAAGGTGAAGCCGTTGGCGGTAACGCCGCCCCACTGGGTTCCGGTGACCGGATCGACCGCACCGGCATACGACACCAGTGAGTTGGTCAGGGGGCGCCGCGATGCCGTGAGGCGGTAGTCCAGGCTGCTCCAGTCGCCGCTGTAGGTGACACCGCCCACCCAGTTCGACACGGTGAATTCTTGTGGCGTGTGGCCAAGGTCGAAGGCCCATCGATCATCGTGCCAGCCCATGCCCAGCTGGGTGCCGCGCACGCTCTGCGAAGCGCTGGTACAGCCATTCACCACCACCGCGCACAAGCCGAACCGGTCGCTGCTGGAAAAATTGCTGACATCCAGATTTATGTCTTCAGCCTGGACAAAGCCCTGCCCTTGCGCCACCGGTGCGTCGATGCGCAGGATGGTGGTTTGGGTGGTCAGGTCCGAGACCCCCGAGGAACTGTTGTCGGTGCGCCAGGCGACGTCGTGGTAAAGGTTCACCGTCGGATTCTGCTTTTGGTACAGCTCGTCGACGTCGCTGCGGATGCTGCGCTTCAACCAGTCATCGCTGTCGCTGGCACGGCTGGCCAAGGTCATGGCACGGTTGTCGCGCGGTTCGGCCTGTGGCGGTTCGATCATCCTCGCCGCGCCCATGCTGCGCGCATAGTCATCCAGAGCCCGCTGCGGCTCTTCTCGGGACAGCAGGCGCGCCGCATCCCGATAGACCAACGGATCACTTTGCGGGGTATTGAGCAACTGCGCGAACAGCGCGTTCGCACGCGTCTTGTCGCCCAGCGACGCCCAGGCATTGGCCAGCCGGCGCTGAAACGACACATCAGCCGGTACCGGCGCCGACACGGCCATAAGACTGACCTTGGCGGCGTTCGGTTGACCGCTGGCGATCAGCACTTCGCTCAGGCCGAGTTGGGCCTCGGCATTTTTCGGCACGCTGGTCAGCACCTTGCGATAGCGGCTTTCGGCCTGTACCAGGTCGCCACGCTGCTGAGCCCAGTCGGCCAGGGTCAGGTAGTCGTCAATGGTCGGCGCGCGCATCAGCAGCGCTTCGGCCTGGGCCTCATGGCCGCCGTCGCGTAGAGCTCGGGCCTTCGCGAGCAACTGGCGACGCTGCAGACGAGCCCACAGCGCGTTCATGTTGTCGCTCCAGGCGGCACGGGGGATCTGTTGCAGCGTGCCCATGGCATCGCCGTCACGCTCGGCATTGGCCAGAAACAGGCCGTGGGCATAGCGCGCGTCGGCGTTCTGGCCCCGACGTTGTAACAGCCCGTGGAAGCTTTGATCGGCCTCGGCATTGAGACCAAGTTCGCGTTGGGCATTGGCCAAGCGGTACACCAACCAGGGATTGTCCGGGTCCAGCACGCGAGCCTTGCTCAAGGCTACCGTCACATGCGCCCAATCGCTGCGCCGGGTAGCGCCATCGGCCTGCGCATTGAGACGATCCAGCGTCAGTTCTCGACGCACGCTTTGGAACTCTTGCTGTTCCTTGGGCGTCAGGCTGTCGAGGTAGTGCTCGGCCTTTTCCGGTGATTGCGACTGGTACAGGCGGACCATCGCACGCACCGTGCTTGCATTGCTCGGATCGAGCTTGCGCGCACGCACCAGCAAGGCTTCTGCGGTGATGTCATCGGATTCGCCCTGGGCAACGTAGGACAAGCCGATCAGCGGCGCAGGGTCGTTTGGCTTGGCTTGGATCGCCTGCCGGTACCATTTTTTTGCAACGGGATAATCCTTTCGCTCAAGGGCTTTATCACCCTTTTGCACCAGCATCCACTGATAGTTGGCAGCCTTGAGATCCTGCCATTTGGTCATCCAGAAGGTGTCCTGCTCGATGGACGAGGCTTTGACGAAAGCGTGGTATGCCGCTTCGTGCCTGTTCTGGCGCATCAGCGAAACACCCAGCGAGCCCAACAGGCTGGAGTCTTGCGGGTAACGCTTGATCGCCCGAAGCAAACTGGCTTCAGCGCCGACGTTGTTGCCGGCCTCAAGTAATGCCTTGCCTTTGACTCCGGCCTGCCAGGCCGGATCAGTCAGGTATTGCTCCTGCTCTTGCAACTGTTTAGTCGCGTCAGGGCGAAAGCTGGTATTGGGATAGAGCTTCAGAAACACTCGCCAGCCCTGCGCGGTTTCGGGCCCTACCGGTTGTTCGAGCCAATAGTTGTATTCGCGCTCGGCAGCGTTGTTGCTGGCGTTCGGATCGCCGGCCAATTGATGCAGCACGTCCAGTGCCTCAGGATCACGCTTTTCGGCAAACAGCAGGCCGGCCAAGGTCTGGCGCAGCGAGGCATTGCCGGGGTACTGCCGGTCCAGTTCGCGCAACTGCTCGATCACGACAGGGCGCTCGGCCTTGATGCCGCTACGCACGTTCAGATATTCCAGAGCCGTGGCAAAGTCCGGCATGTCATCGCCGAACAACTGTCGATAGGCCTTGATTGCGTCTTCGAAGCGGCCGGCGACGGCCAGCAGGCGCGCCTCCTGCAGCGCCCTTTGACCGTCGGCACCGTGCATTTTCAGCAAGCTCTCGGCCTGACGCAGGGCCGCCGTGCCTGGCGCCTGTTGGCGCAGTTGGGCGACCAGGCGTTCGGCTTCCGGTTGATTTTTTTGCAGCAGTGCCTGGCGGACTTCGACAACTTTCACCTGGGCATTGTCCGGGGCGATCAGCTCCAGACGAGCCAGCGAGTCATGCACCAGGTCTTCGCGGTACAGAGCCTCACCAATGCGGACCTGCTCCAGCAGCCATTGCTGCTGGTCGGGCGGGCTGAGAGGCTCGCCCAGGGCGACCCCATAAACGCTGCTCAGCAGCAGCCCGAAACCGATCATTTTTTGCATGCGGCAATCCAGTTTGGCACGAGGCGTCCGTTCTTATCGAAGCGATAACGTTGTTGGTCCCAGCCCTGCCCGAACAGCATCAGCGATTGGTTGTAATAGGCATCTGCCAAGGGCGGCTGTTGTTGCAGGCGTTGGCGTTGGGTCTTGAGAGCCGCCACGCTGTCCGGGCTGGCAGCCAGCAAGGGCAGCAATGCGGCACTGAAACCAACCGGGCCGGCGCCATTATCAAGACCGCTGAGAGTGTCGACTTTTTCCGGAACGTGGCCCCGCCGCGCAGTCAGGTCCAGCATGGGTTTGAAGTGTTCGATCAACCGGGTGCGCCCGGGGGTATCCTTGTCCAGCATGCCCAGCCAGAGGTAGACACGAATGGCGTCATAGCTACCAACGCTGCCTTTCTGACTGTCCACGGCCCAACCCTGCCCGGGTTTCCACTGTTGCCAGTCGGGTGCCAGGCCCTTGGGTGAACTTTCGATCAGCAGACGCTCGGTGTTGCTGGCCAGCTCTGCCCAGATCGGTGCTTCCAGGGCGAAGCGTGCCAGCAATTGCGGCGGCAGATAGCTGGCATTCAGGCGCCAACCCTCGGCGTTTTCGAATCCGGAGTCGCCGGGCAACAGCATCAGGCCCAGGCCTGGTAGCTTGCGCAGGCTCTGTGCCGCACTGCGCCAGAGCAGGCTGCGGCCCAAGGCCAGGTAATCCGGTTGATGCCACAGACGCCCGGCTTCCAGCAGGCTATAGGCGATCCACAAGTCGGCATCGGTGGCGTTATTGCTATCCAGTACCTGCCAGCGGCCAGCGTTGTCGCGGCCCCACTGCCATGCCGGAAGCTGCCGGCCAAGGTCTCCGCCGGCCAGGTTGTCCTGAGTCCAGCGCAGCACTTTGGCGAAGCTATCGCGGTCATTGCCCAGCAGGGCGAAAAACAGCCCGTAGCTCTGTCCTTCAGACGTGGAGATCAACTGCTCCGAGGAGTGGTCAATGACTCGTCCGTCCGAGCTGAGCATCGCCTGGCGAAAATTCTGCCAGGCCGGCCAGGCGCATTCAGTGGCACCGGCAAAGCCAGGCGCTACGATCAACGCGGCCAAGGCCAGCGTGAAGAAAGCTTTCACCCGACTACTCCTGACCAGCCAGGCGACGACGGGCAGCCCAACGGAGTGCGCGCCACAGCAGGAATGCCGTCAGCAGCACACTGATGGTGGCCATGACCGCCAGCAGGATCGGGTGCTCGGACAATTGGTACCAGAGCAGCAGCCACCACGGAAGGTGGCCGACGAAGTACTGCTGGCCCACCCAACTGCTGTCTACGCCACTGCTGCGGATCAGCGCCACAGAACCGGCAACGGCGTCCATTTTTCCCACGTCGCCCAGGGTGTCGCGCAGCAGTTGGTAATCAGCGTCATCGCTCGCCAGCAAGGCCACGATGCTGCGCTGTGGGTGATACGGCGACTGCAAGCCAACGATGGCGGCGATCGGCGCCTGGGCGCTGACTTCGATGCGGTTGGCAGCCAGGTCGCGTTCATCGCTGAACTGACCGGCGCGGGTCGATTTGCCGCTCTGTTCGTGGGACGGTTTGAGTAGCCAGGCACGCGTCTTGTCCAGCACCAGGTTGGCATCGGCACCATCGCCCACGCCCGGCGCCATGGCGCCGAACACCAGCAGATCGACATCCGCCTTGGCGTCGTCCCAGTTGTCCGACAGCCGCAGGCCAAACGCTGGCAGGCCTGAGCGCGCAGAGATTCCGGCGATGGTCTCGAACACCGTACTCAGTTGCACAGCACTGCTGTGGGGCGGCACCATCACCAGGGTTTGCGACAGGTCAGCCATACGGCTGTATGGAAAACCGCTTCGGGCCAGGGCGCGCAGGTCGGGCATGGCGATGTAGTGATAGTAACCGGACAGGTCGATGGTCGACTCTTCATCAATCACGGCCTGGTTGTTCACCGGCAGTGAAGTCTGGCAACGGTCGCGCTGGGCACTGCCAAAGGTGCTGGCGAAGTTGAAGTCGAAACGCAGGGTGTTACGGTCGCCAATCTTCAGCGCTGGCACCAGCAACTTGTCGCTGTGGTTCGCCGACTCGTTGGACAACACCGCCAGGCGCAGCTCCTCCAGACGGCTGTCGGTCTTGCTTTGCAGTGCCAGGCTGGTGATGAACTGGTTGTTCAGGCTGATGCTCAAGCGCGATTCGTCGTTGACCGACGGTGGCGTGTAACGGAACTTGGTTTGCAGCCCAATCCCTTGGTTACGCCAGACGAACAGGTCAGGCGGCAGATTCACGTCCACCGTGATGGGACGTGGCTGCAGCCCGTTGGCCTGAAGCTGCTCGGGGTACTTGATCAACTCGGCGAAACGTACCGCGCGGTCCGTGCGCATCCAGTTCGGCGCGTCATAAGGCACCCGAGGCTTGAGCTGCTCGACCTTGTTGACCGTCACGCTCGAGCCTCGGAACGCGCCTGCGCCCAAGGCCAGGGCGCGGGCAGCTACAGCCAGGTCATCTTCATTGCGACCCAATACCAGCAACACTTTGCTGTAGGGATCCTGCGGGTTGTCGATCATCTGTACTACGGGTGCATCCACGGCCGGGAACTTGTCTGTGTCAGCCAGGAAGGACGGACGATGATCGTTGGTGGCAAAGACAATGGCCGACTTGGCGCGATGGTGTTCATCAGCGGGCGGCAGCTGGTCGAACAGAACGGGGAACTGCGCACCACGCCAAGCGGCCAGGCTGCCGAAATAGGACACCAGGATCCCGGCTGCACGCTGTTCGCCCAGGGTCGGCGCATCGGCCAGGACCATATTCAGGACCGGCTTGTCCTGGCCCCGAGCGTCGAAGAAAGGCATCGGAAAATAGGCCAGGTCGTTCTTGAGTGTGAGTGCCTGCTCCTGCAATTGGATCTGGCTGCTACGCCCAACGTTCAGCCATAGCGTGCTGTTGGCTGGATCTTCACAGATATCGGTGTAGTGGCCGACGAACTCCAGGCGTATGCGGTTGAAGTCCGAAATCAGTCGCGGGTCCAGGGCTACCGATTGGTTGACCCTCTTACCCAGTTGGTCCTTTTCGATCGGCACAACGCTCATCAGCACGTCGTTGAGATACACACGTAGATGCGAGATCTGTGGCTGCAGCGAAGGCGACGGCGTGTACTCCAGCTGCAGTTTCGCGTCACTGGCAATACGATCGCGACGCAGGCTGAACTCGATCTGGTCGCTATTGTGGATGCCCAGCAACAGGCTGTCGGCGGGACGGCCCAGCTGTTCGAAGCTGTACGCGGTGTTCCAGCTCGGTACGTTGCTGGCCGCGGCCGGCGCTAGTGCGGTGGCGGCCTGGGCACAAACGGTGGTCAGGAGCGCCAGACTGGCAACAAGGGTTTTGCTGAAGTAGCGGCTCATGGTGCGCTCACTGATCGAGAGTTGAGAGTCGGGGCAACTGCCGGCATGCGCGGCAGGAAACTGGCCAGCCAGCGCAATATTCGCAACGGCGGGCCGGCGATGCGGCGGATCCAGGCAGGCAGGTATTCGTAGAGGCGGTAGTAACCGGTGCCGCCAAGTTTGAGAATGTCCACAAAACTGTGCAGCGGGCGATCCGGGGTGAATTTCTCGCCCCAGTTGAGCCACGCGTCGGCGCGGGCAAACGTGCACTGCACAAAGTCGACTTTCTGTTGTGCATTGAGGCCCGTGAAGCTGATACCGATGAAGTGCTTGTGGCTGCGGCTGATATAGCCCGGGAACACGAATTCACGGGTGCCGCGCTGCATCATCAGCGAGATGCTCCCTCCCACCGCCAGCGACTGTGGGGTGTCGAGTTGGATGCCTGCGCCACCGTCGGAATAGTCCTGCAACATGCCTGGATAACAGTGACCATTCTCAAGGCGCACTGCAGCGGGCAACTTGACGTATACCCGGTGGGTCTGGCGGACCTGGCGCACTTCAGCGGCGACCGCCATGGCGCCCCCGATGATCAGCAGGTTGTAGATCACCCAGAGAATACTCACCGCAACGGTGACAATCTCGTCGCGGGGGCCGCAGATCAGACGCCAGACGGCAAAACCCAGGCCGGTAATGTTCAGCAACGCCAGTAGCAGGTACGGCTGGGCGATTTTCCAGTCAAACTGGTTCTGCTCCATCAGGCCGCCCTTGGCGGTGACATTGAACTTGCCTTTGCTGGGGTTAAGCAGTGCCACGGTGGTAGGGCGCGCGATGTACCAAGCCAGGACGGTCTCGTACACCTCCCCCCAGAAAGTCCGACGATAGTCGCCCTGCAGCCGCGAGTTGGTGAGGCTTGCGTGGATCATGTGTGGTAGCACGTACAGCAGGATCATCAGCGCCGGGGCGTAGATGATGTAGGCATGCAGGAACAAGAACGCCAGCGGCGCCATCAGAAACACCAAGCGCGGCAGGCCGGCCAAAAAGTGCATCATCGCGTTGGCGTAACAGATGCGCTGGAAGAGGGTCAGGCCTTTTCCGAACAAGGGGTTGTCGGTGCGGAAGATCTGCGCCATGCCACGGGCCCAGCGAATGCGCTGGCCGATATGCGCTGACAGGCTTTCGGTCGCCAGGCCAGCCGCTTGCGGCAATTTGATATAGGCCGAGTTCCAGCCGTTGCGGTGCAGGCGTAGTGCCGTGTGGGCGTCTTCGGTAACCGTCTCGACGGCAAAGCCGCCAATCGCATCCAGCGCGGTGCGCCGCAGCACCGCGCATGAGCCGCAGAAAAACGCCGCGTTCCACATGTCGTTGCCGTCCTGAATCAACCCGTAGAACAACTCGCCCTCGTTGGGGTGCTCGCGGAATACATTGAGGTTTCGCTCGAAGGGGTCCGGTGACAGGAAATGGTGCGGGGTCTGCACCAGCGCGAGTTTCGGATCACGCAAAAAGCCCCCGGTGGTCATCTGCAGGAAAGAGCGCACAGGTATGTGGTCACAGTCGAAGATGGCGACCAGTTCGCCGTTCAGTTGCTTCAGCGCGTGGTTGAGGTTACCGGCCTTGGCATGACGATTGTCGCTGCGAGTGATGTAGCCCACGCCTACTTCGGCGGCGAATTGGCGGAAGCTCTCGCGTTTGCCGTCATCGAGAATGTAGATGTTCAGCTTGTCGGCCGGCCAGTCAATGCCCATGGCCGCGTACACCGTACCTCGCACGATCGACAGGTCTTCGTTGTAGGTCGGGATCAACAGGTCGACGCTCGGCCACAGGCGTGTGTCGCGCGGCAGCGGCGCCGGTTTTCGGCCCAAGGGCCAGCACGTCTGGATGTACCCCAGGATCAGCACTAACCAGGAATAAGTCTCGGCCACCAGCAGGATCATCCCGCACATCAGGTCCAGGGGCTGGTTCCAGTTCAGGGTCGAGGTGTAGCGCCACCACAGGTAACGGCACGAGACGATGGTCGACAGTACCACCATCAACAACGTCGCAAAGCGGCCCGGAACCCGCCGCACCAGCAGGGCCAAGCCCCACAGCAGCAAGACGAATACCAACTGGGAGACGTAGCCGAAGGGCTCGGTGATGCACAGCAACGTAAAAGTGAAGGCGACGACACCGATGGCCGCGTTGATCAATTGTTGGCTGTGACGGTCCAGGCCTTTCCACCAATGGCTGCTCTGACGAATTTGCTGGCTGGACTCGGCGCGCTGGGGCAACGCTTCCAGCACCTTGCCAATCCACGTCCACTGCCGCAGGTACAGCGCTCCGACGCGTTTGAGCCAGGCTGGGGTCGACAGCGTCCACACCCGCGGCCTGGCCGGGCGAACCAGCAGTAGCCAGAGGCTTTGTACCGCATAGCGCAACGGATCGCCCAGGCTCGGCGCCTTGTCGCTCAGTTGTGGATACCAGCGCTTTGGCTGATCGAGCACTGCGCGCCAGTTCGGTGACTCCAGGCGCAACAGCAGCCATGCCAGGGCGTTCATTGTCGCCAGCAGCAACGCAACTGGCGGAGTACCGTCATAGCGCCGACGCAGGTGAGCGTAAGGGAAAATGCGAGCGATCATGCCGTCCCCATGCGTTGGGTCAGGCACCAGGTGGCCAGGCTCAGCACATCCTGGGCAACCAGACTGGCCTGGGCATAAGCCCCCACCGGCATCTTGAACGCTTGGGCTTCGCGCATCGCTTCATCCTGATGCACGTTGAGAGGCAGCAGGCGGGCACCATATTGTTTGCGCCAGATCAGCAGCAGGTCGCGCTGCAATTGGCTGACCGGGTCGAAGCGGTTGATCAGCAGATGCTCGCGGGGGGCTTCCTCCTGCTGCAACAGCACGTGACAGGCAGCGTCCGCCTCGACAATCTGCAGGCGCAACGCACAGGGTCCGACACAAGCATGACCGGGCAGTCGCAAGGGTACATCGAACAGGATCCAGTCAAAGTGCTCGGCAAGGGCGGCCTGTCGGCGGCGCCATAGATTCGGCTCGTTCAGCAGGCGCTGCTCGACGTGGTCCTGCTCTTCCCGTTTCAGGCGGCCGTAAGGCAACACACTCAATCCCGGTTCCACGGTCCAGGCCTGGGTGTTCCAGCCCTTACCTTCGATCATGGCGCGCGCCCAGCCACCGCGCTCGCCGATGCTGACACTGAAGTGCAGGCGAAGCAGGTTTTCCGGGCACATGTCGACCAGCAGCACGCGCTCGCCCAGGCTATGCAATGCATAGCCTGTGGCCGCCAGCAGCGAGCTGGTGCCGACACCGCCGCGCAGACCACGCAGGCTAAGTGCGGTCACGACAGCATCTCCAGTCCGGACTCACGTACCATCGGCAGGGCCGCCGGCTGCAGGCGTTCCATCTCTGCCAGCAGCGGCCAGCGATGCAGGGCCTTTTGCAATTCGATCTGTGCGGAGGTGTCCACGTAGTCCAGTTCGGGCAGCTCAAGCGCCAGTTTCAGGCGGGCGATGTCATCGGCACGATCCGCACGCGACTGCACCCGTGCCTTCACTTGAAGCGCTGTGGGTAAGGCAGCCATCCTGCTTTCTCCTTGATTCGTATGTAAGGTTTCCCGGCGTAGTCAACGACCACCGTGCCAGCGTTTTCGGAGACTGCCGCTGTCTGCGGCAGATTGCTCAGCAGAGCCGACCAGTCGAGACCCTGGCCATCCACCTGGGGCTGGGCGCTATACAAGCGGCTGATGATTTCCGACAGGGCCAGGAAACTGCTCGGATCGGTGATGTGCAGGGGGGCAGAACCGGGCTTATGCCCCATGCCCACCAACTTGATGCCGACCGGCACGAGGGTAATGGACTGGCTCGGGATCTCGCGCATACCGGCGATCTGCATACGGTCGCCATGCAGCGCCGCACCATGCTCCGGCACGATCACCACCACTACCCGACGGCCACTGAGTTCCAGTTGTTTGATGAAGCCATTGAGGTCATCGATCAGCCCTTGGGCAAGCGGTTTGTAATCGCTGCTCCTGGTGCCGCCATCAGCGGTCAGCGCACGGTTGCCGTCATGCAATGTGGTGGTGTTGTAGAACAGCGCCACGCGATCGTTCTCTTCTGCTTCGCGGTGCTTCCACCAGGAGTCCAGTACTTGAGCATCGCGCAGGATCGCCGAACCGTCGAAACCCACCAAGGCACGCGGTAATTTGCTGGTACTGATCGCGGGCCCCGGCAATGACCCTTGGGCGCGGACTTCGTCAAGGAATCCTTCGAACTGCCCACTGTGGTTGAGCATGACTTCGCTGGAAAAGCCCAGCTTGCTCAGGTCGTCCATCAACATGCACTGCTCCGGGGCGGTGCCATAGAGCTGGCTGTGCGGAACCTGTCCACAACTGGCGCGCAGCAGGCGGATCGCCGCCGGGCCGCTGTAGGAAGTGGCCGAGTTGAAGTTGTCGAAAATAACGTCCATCTGCTGGAACAGCGTGTTATCGCGCAGGCCCACGGTTTCCAGATCATCCCAGGACATGGAGCAGATATTGATCAGCAACAGGTCGAAAGGCTGCGCTGCAGAGGCCGCAGGCTTGAACTCCACCTGCCGTCCAGCCTCGGTGCTATAGAACTTCTGCAGGTAGGCTTCCAGTGTCGCGCTGTCCGGAGGGGCCGTGCTCACCGCTGCAATGGGAGCGTCACTGGCCGCCTCCGCGACCGGCTCGTTGCTGGGGTTCAGGGCTAGCACATTCGCGCTGGCCAGCCAGGCTAAACCCAGCACACTCAGAGTGGTCAGGCGCAGCCAGTGCCGGACGAAGACGTAGACCACCACCAGCACAGCCAGCAGCGCACACAGGTTCCAGTCAATGAAACGACCCATCAGTTCGACCATGTATGCACCGCTGAAATCCAGCACGCCTGGCTGGCTCAGCAGGCGGCTGAAGGGCGGCAGCCAGGTGTCCTGGTAAAACAGCGCAACACCCACGGGGATCGCGATGGCTGTGCGCAGGATACGCAGATAACGATGCGGCAACGGCAGCAGCAACGCCGCCGCGAATACCAGGTTGGGCAATACCTGCAAGTTCAGGTAACCCGCCCACAGCAATGCGAACTTGAGGATGAAATACAGATTCCAGGGGCCCAGGCCCGGCCAGACGCGCACTGACGCCGGGGTAATGACTTCAAACTGGCTCATTGGGCTCGCTCTGGGCCGGGGCACGACGACGCACACCACGGGATTTCAGGTAACGCGGGGGCAGGAGACCCTGCACGACAGATAGAAAATGGCGACCGAACCTGATCAGTACCACGATCAATGCCAGGGTCAGCAGGCTACTGAGGCCAATCGCCTGTATCAGCTGGGAATAACTCATGAACAAGGGTCCGTAATGGGCAGTGTGGTGCGTCGAGGCGAATAGGCAACACGGCCGGCAGCTTCGGCGGAGCTACCGGCCGTGCGTTCTTCTGCCAGAGCGAACGTGGGAGGCAGCAAGGGTGCCGCGAGGAAGTCCTCGCGCGGCAACGCTTCAATGCCTTGGAGAATCTGGAAACTGCTGAAAAGATCGCGCCAGGCGAGCCGACAGATATTCCCCAATGCGGGTTCCAGTCCGTCCGCGCGACAGCCAAACAGGAACAGATAAAAGGCACCGTTGACCACGCAGGCGACGTCACCGAAACGACGCAAGCCGATTTGACTCGAGTACTGCTCGATTTCCAGGCCACCGCGCGGCATCAGCTTGAGCAGTTGGTGGCTGATTTCTCCAGAGGCGCCGTTATAGACGCGCTCCACCATGCCGATGAATTCCCGGGGCGTTAACAGACCGCGCTCGGGGGGCGGCCGCAGACGTTCGAATAGAGACTGGAAGTTGGTGGTGTGGCTCCGGCGCCAGGTCTGGCCCTGGGCTCTGTCGATGATGCTGAAGAAGTGCGCCAGCGTCGTCCCATAGGGCACGGTGATGTTGGCACCGCAGGACACCAGCAAACGCTCGTCCCGATAACGCAGGCAGGGTTCCATCTCGCGGATGATGATCTTCAGTGCGATACCGCAGCGCTCGCGCAGGTCGTGAATCTGACGAGCCAACGCTTCGACGTGCAGATTGCTGTCGATGGCCACGATGATACTGGCAGCACGCGCGTGACTGGCTTGCTGGAGCAAGTCCTCGCGGCTCTCGAACAGCCTCCACTGATCCGACAACGGCGGCGAGCCTTCAAGCACAGAACGCTGGGTCAGGTAGATCCGCTGGTCGTCGGTATGGGGCACTTGCACATTGGCCTGCTCATTGACCGACAGCGCAAAACCGTCCACCAGCAACTCGAGCTCGAACTCCTGCCCGCTGCACACGCCCAGTTCGCTGCGCCAGTAGTGCAATTGATAGCGAATACCACCATCACGGCGATAGAGCTGAGCGAGCCCGGAGATCGTATCGTTGAGCCGCAACAAACCGTCATGCAGTTGAGGTGTCTGGCCATGGCTGATCACCAACAGGGAGCATTGGCGTGCGCCCAGCCATTGCCTCAGTGACAGGCAGCAATGCCGCAGCTGCGGCGCGACGTCGCCCTGCCATGCGCTCCCCGGCAGCATCAACACAATGGTAGTGCCGGCAACCGGAGCAGCACGGGTCAGCTCACCGACCAGCGATTTGAGGGTCAGGCCAATGTCGTCTTTGTTGATGTCAAACAGCTTCAGCTGACCAGGACCGGTATCTGCCGCCAGTTTCTGGGCCAGGTCCTGACTTGAATGTCCGCAGCACACTAACATCCCTTGCGCATGGGCCGGCATCGCTGCCAGGCACTGGATCGCCAGCGCGGCAGAGTCGCTCGCCTGATCCACTGCCACCCAATAGAGCCCGCTGTCACGTAACAAAATCTGCTCATCGCGCAGATGGCGGATGTCTAAGGTGACCTGACTCAAATGAAACTCCCTTTTCCTTTAAATCGGATGCGGCGCGATCAGCACCTTCCCTGGCGTTACAGTTTTTCAAATGCGTCACGTTTCTGACGACTAGCACAAGCTCTCCGAGCCGGGCTCAGTGTCAGACTTAGTCAGCATGAATAGGATGTTGCACTGCCAAGCAGCCCCCATGATGTTCAGGAAGCGAGCTTTCAAAGCAGTATCGAGCGGCTCGAAGAAGACGAAACATCGCATTCTCCGCCGATCACCATTGCCAGACTCTCTTGTGCCTCGGTGACGGCGCGCAATTGTGATGACGTCGGACTGATAGTGTCAATAAATTGTAACGAAATAGCTCAAATATTGTGCATAAACGGTTTGGCTGGAGATTTCGCCATTTTATTGGCGATTGGGCGGGGCCGCCTAATTTCAACACGCTGATTTATACCGCTTGGGGAATGCTCCGCTGTACGCTGCTGGGTTCAAGGTGGGTCGCCGGCCGGCCGCTGAAACTCAACAGGTAAGGGGGCATCTCATTGCCGGGCAGAGCGGCCGCCTGATCACTCATCTATAACGCCAACGAGTAAACAAACCGCTTACCACGATTGTGAGGCGACCCCACATTCGGGCGCTGACTTCCGAGAGAGGCGTTGATTTCATGCTCGGAAACACATGCAGTGTGAGGGAGCGCCAAATGTCTTCGGCATACGCCGGCGTGACGGAATCCTTCTTCAACTCGAACCCGGCGGTGGCGACGTTCTCGAAGGTGTGTTCTGTTTCTGCTCGTTTGGCTTTCTGCAGCTCATTGCGCTGAGCTTTTGGGTCGATGCCCTGTGCAAGCAGCTCTCTAGCCTCAACGTTTTCTTCCTTGCTTGCGCAAGAGAAACCTGGGGATAAGAGCCGAGTGCCATGTTGATTCGATTTTTGGTGACGGGATGCCGGTAGTTGAAATTCTACTGCGTCGAGCGATTGACCCAGACTCGCAGCTGGAGCCCGTCGCCATCGGTGAGGACGTAATCCTTGCCCTTCGGTTTGATCGCCTTGGGCTGGCGGTCGGAGAGGTGGGTGGTTTGAGCGCACATGAGATGTACTCCATGACACTTTTTGGTATTTCCAAGATTAGCCTCGGGTAGCCGGGAATACCGTTGGGAATACTAAATCACTTGGAGCTCAAAAAACTGAAAAGCCCCCAGCAGCCCTGAAAGCCCCGTATTTACTGAATTCCAGGCACAAAAAAAGACGTCCGTGGACGTCTTTAGATGATGAAGTGGTGGGCCGGGGTAAGTTGAATTAGATCCGTAATATATTGTTTTTAATGTAAAACTCTGGTTTTACTGATCGGTTGGAATACCGGCTGGAATGCTTCAGTGCTACCATTTCTCCCCAGTGAGAAGATTGAGTGCTCAGGTTTAGTGGCAGTAACAGAGTATCAGGGCAAGCAACAGTTATACGTCGCAGTCCCCCGAAGCCCTCAAGGGCCTGCGCCAGATCGCCTTGGTCGAATTCAGCAAGATATGCAACCGATTGGAAGGTGTTGTTGTCGCGTCCTCACGACTGAAGTCTCTGGATCCGCAATGCAGCACCGAAGAGTCGCTTCGAACAGCAGATCGCCGGCTACCGCGATGCTCTGGCGTTGATCCACGAATCGGCCGCACACATGACCTTCAACGAAGGCGCGGCGCTGTAACTGCACAGCATGATGTATCGGTGTATGCCGCTGCCCTGCGGACGCTGGAAAGCCGCCAAAAAATGATATTATCGAACACCTTCCGGACGGCACGTCACGGCCGCGCGTCCAGCCAGTAGCCGCTCATTTGACGCCGATGGCCGTGGCCAACTGGACTCGGTACTCTCCACCGCACTGGATCAGCACCTGGCCGACCCACTGGGGCTAATACCGCTGGCGATACTTGACCTCCTATGTATTTACACCTTCCAAGACGGCAATGGCCGCCTCTCTCGCTTGCTGAGTCTGTGCTGCTCTACCAACTCGACTACGCCGTGGGTCGCTATATCAGCCTAGAGCGCATCTTCGAGGACGCCAAGGAAGGCTATACCAGACACTGGAAGCAAAATCACAGGGCTGGCATCAAGGGCAACACGACGTCAAACTCTGACTCGACTACTTCTGGTGAGCTCTGCTGCGGGCCTACCGCGAGTTTGAAGAGCGTCGGCACCATTGAGCGCTTTCGAGGTAGCAAATGCCACCGGGTTCGCACGGAAATCCTGGATCGAGCCCTGCCGTTTTCTATTTCGGAGATCGAGGAAACCTGCCCAGGCGTCAGCCGGGACGTGGTGCGGCTGGGGCTGCCGACAATGAAATCGGAGGAGTTGATCGAATCGACTGGCAAAGGGCGTGGCGCGAAATGGCGTCGCACGACGTAAAAAATAGGGACTTAGCATGAAGTTCAATGAAGACACCCGAGTCAAAATCCCAGTCATCCTCCATCTGATGCGGCTGGGCTATCAGTACCTGTCACTCAAGGATCAAACCTGGGATCAGAATACCAATATCTTCCCAACGCTTTTTTTTGCCGCCATAAGCAAAATCAACCCAGGCATCAAACCGGATGATGTGCATCGCCTGCTGGAAGACACCAAACTGCTGCTGGATAACGAAGACCTCGGCCGCGCTTTCTTTGAACGCCTGAGCGCTCGCTCCAATATCCGGCTGATTGATTTCGAAAACTTCAACAACAACAGCTTCCATGTCGTCACGGAACTGACCTGCCAGAATGGCGATGAAGAATTCCGGCCAGACATCACATTGCTGATCAACGGCATGCCGCTGGTCTTTATTGAGGTGAAAAAGCCCAACAATCGGGAAGGCATACTGGCCGAGCGTGATCGCATCAACAAGCGCTTTCAAAACCCCAAATTCAGACGCTTTGCCAACACCACCCAGTTCATGATCTTCTCCAACAACATGGAGTACGACGACGGCGACCCGGAGCCTGTACAAGGTGCCTTCTATGCCAGCAGCTCCTACCATAAGCCGGTCTTCAACTACTTCCGCGAAGAAGAAGTACTGAACCTGACGGCCCTGCTCAAGCCGCTGCCGGAAGCGGAAGAGATCAGGGTATTGAAAGACAACAACCTCGAAGTGATCCGTAACAATCCCGAGTTCCAGACCAACAAAGATCCGAACCGGCCAACCAACCGTATCTGCACCTCATTGCTTGGCAAAGAGCGGCTGGCATTTATCCTGCGTTACGCGCTCGCCTATGTGTCGGAGGCTGACGGGCTGCACAAGCACATCATGCGTTACCCGCAGCTATTCGCCACCAAGGCCATCGAAAGAACACTCGATAACGGCATCAAGAAGGGGATTATCTGGCATACCCAGGGCAGCGGCAAAACCGCACTGACCTTCTACAACGTTCGCTTTCTGACCGACCATTTTCAGAAGCGGCAGATCGTTCCCAAGTTCTACTTCATCGTCGATCGGCTTGATCTACTACAACAAGCACAGCAGGAATTCATCGCACGCGGCCTGACGGTTTACACCATCGATTCGCGCGAAGCCTTTACCCGTGCCATCAAGGCAACCCAGGTGATCCACAACCATTCGGGCAAACCGGAAATCACCGTGGTCAACATCCAGAAATTTAAGGACGACCCGGATGTCGTTTCAACCAATGACTACGACGTCGCCATCCAGCGCGTGTACTTTCTTGATGAAGTACACCGCAGCTACAACCCCACGGGCAGTTTCCTTGCCAACCTGAGCCAGTCGGACACCAACGCCATCAAGATCGGTCTTACCGGCACACCACTGCTGGGCGACGACTACAACTCGCGGGCGCTTTTTGGCGACTACATCCACAAATACTATTACAACGCCTCCATTGCCGACGGTTACACGCTACGCCTGATCCGGGAAGAGATCGCCACTAACTACAAAATGGTGCTGCAACAGGCGCTGGAAGACGTGGAAGTCAAAATGGGCGACGTAGACCGCAAGCTCATCTATGCCCATGCAAGTTTTGTCGAGCCGATGCTGGACTACATCGTCACCGACTTTGAAAAAAGCCGGGGCACGCTTAACGATGCCAGCATTGGTGGCCTGGTGATCTGCGACAGCTCGGAACAAGCCAAGCAGATGTTCGACATCTTCAACGCGGTCTATGCACCAACTTCCAGCGCACCTTATGAAGTCAAGGACTCCGCACAAATCCTGATTGCTGCCGCCAAACCAAACAGCTATGCCGCCAGAGTCAGGCTGGATAACAAGGTCAAAAGCGCAGCGCTGATCCTGCACGACATCGGCACCAAGGAAGAACGCAAAGACTGGGTGGAAGACTTCAAGGCAGGAAAAATAGACCTCCTGTTCGTCTACAACATGCTCCTCACCGGCTTTGATGCCAAGCGCCTGAAAAAGCTGTATCTGGGCCGGGTGATTCGCAAACACAACCTGCTGCAGGCGTTAACCCGAGTCAACCGCACCTACAAGGATTTCCGTTATGGCTACGTGGTGGACTTTGCCGACATCAGCAAAGAGTTCGAGGCAACCAACCAACGCTACCTAAAAGAGTTGAACGATGAACTCGGCGACGAAATGGAGCACTACTCCAAGCTGTTCAAATCCCGCGAAGAAATTCAGCAGGAAATTGAGCAAATCAAAGATGTGCTGTTCCGCTTCGATATTGAAAACGCCGAAGTCTTTGCCGACCAGATCAACCAGATACAAGATCGGCACACCATCCTGGCACTGAAAAAGGCACTGGAAAATGCCAGAAGCCTCTATAACCTGATCCGCCTGCAAGGCGAGTATGGCGCTCTTGATGAGCTGGATTTTGCCAAGCTGAACATTCTGTATCGGGAAACCTGCAACCACCTGGACATGCTCAACCTCAAGGAAAGCATCGAGCAAGGTGCGGACACCACTAACCTGCTGAATGTCGCCCTTGAGGATGTCATCTTCAAATTCATCAAGATCGGCGAAGAAGAACTGGTACTGGCCGACCAGTTGAAGAACACCCTGCGCCAAACCCGCGAGGCGCTGGCCAGCAACTTTGACCAGCAAGACCCGCAGTTCATCAGTCTCAAGGAAGAGCTGGAACGCTTGTTCAAGAAAAAGAACCTCAGCGAAGTCACCCAGGATGAAATGGTCGCCAATATCGGCGCATTGGAAAAAATACATGTACGTGTAAAAGAGCTAAACCGCCAGAATAACCAACTCCGGCAGAAGTATCTGGGCGATGCCAAATACACCCGCATCCATAAGCGCTTGCAAGAGCGTCAAAACAGTAAAAACGACATAAATGAATCAGAACGCAAAATATTCGCGGCACTTACCGGGGTAAAACAGGACGCCGACGAACAGGCGCTGAATAACCATCAGATATTGCTCAATGAAAACTACTTTGAGCGACAAATGATGCCACGAGTCATAGTCCGATTCCTGGATGAGCAACAGATACAACTTAACCCCGACACCTCAGATTACATCAACCATTTGGTCGTCACCGAATACCTGAATGAATACAATAGTGGAGCACGTTCGTGGTAGAGTTTGAATTTCAACAGAAAGCCAAGGCATTGATCGACAGCCTGAAAAGCATTTGCGCCAACTATGGTTTGGGCAATGATGGCAACGAATTCAAGATCATCACCCAAGCATTTCTGTACAAGTTTCTCAACGACAAATTCGCCTACGAGGCGAAGCGAATCAAGCCTATCTTGGTTGCCGAAGCCAACTTGGGAGACGCACTGGCAAAGATGCCAACAACCGAACTGGAAATGCTGCAGCGGCGGATGGGCGGTGACACGGCTCGCCTGAAACCGCAGCACTTCATTAGTTACCTTTACAATCGGCAAGCCACCGCTGATTTCGCCAAGCTGTTTGACGATACCCTGCTGGATATAGCCACCAGCAACAATGACGTATTCGCAGTAAAAACCGATGGAGGGGCAAAAGTGGTGCTGTTTGAGCGTCTTAGCCAATACATCGCCGACGAATCCAAGCGTGATGATTTCTGCCGCGCCATTATCAACAAGCTGGTGGACTTCAGCTTCGAGCGTATCTTTACCCAAAAATTTGACTTCTATGCCACCCTGTTTGAATACCTGATCAAGGATTACAACAGCAATTCAGGTGGTAAATACGCCGAATACTTCACCCCCCATGCGGTGGCGCGCATCATGGCGGAAATCTTGGTGCCGCAGGCCACCCGCAGCGACGTACGCAACGTCAGCGTATACGACCCCTCCGCCGGTTCCGGTACCTTGCTGATGAACGTAGCCCATGCCATCGGTGAAAACCGTTGCAGCATTTACACCCAGGATATTTCGCAAAAATCCTCCAGCCTGCTGCGGCTGAACCTAATTCTGAACAACCTGGTGCATTCCATCCCCAATGTGATTCAGGGTAACACTGTGTTGCACCCCTATCACCGTAATGGCAAAGACCTGAAAAAATTTGATTACATCGTCTCCAACCCGCCCTTCAAACTGGACTTCAGCGATTTTCGCGATGCGTTGGACAGCAAGGAAAACAAGCAACGCTTCTTTGCCGGTATTCCCAACGTGCCGAAAACCGCCAAAGACAAAATGGCGATTTACCAGTTGTTCTTGCAGCACATCATTCACTCATTAAAACCCGGCGGTAAAGCTGCAGTGGTAGTGCCCACCGGCTTTATCACCGCACAATCGGGTATCGACAAGGGCATCCGCCAATATCTGGTTGAGCACAAGATGCTGGCGGGTGTGGTTTCCATGCCTTCCAATATCTTCGCCACCACCGGCACCAACGTCTCCATCCTGTTTATGGATGCCAGCAACAAAGACAAGGTAGTGCTGATTGACGCTTCTAACCTTGGCGAAAAAATCAAGGACGGTAAAAATCAGAAGACCGTTCTCAGCCCGAAGGAAGAGCAGCGCATTATTGATAGCTTTAATTCCAGAGAGGCCATAGAAGATTTTTCCGTGACTGTAAGTTATGAGGAAATCGAAGCTAAAAATTACAGCTTGAGTGCAGGTCAGTATTTTGATGTTAAAATCGAATACGTGGATATTACTCCAGAACAATTTTCAGAAAAAATGCAGGGATTTAGCAGCGATCTGAACAGATTATTTGGTCTTTCTCATGAATTGGAAACTAATATTCAAAAGCAGTTGGCGGGATTGAAGTATGAGTAATTTGAAGAGGTATCGGTTTTGTGACCTCTACACAATGTCTTCCGGGATCTCCTCTACAAAAGAGCAGGCCGGGCATGGCAGCCCATTCTTGTCATTCTCTGTGACATTCAATAATTATTTCGTACCAGATGAATTGACCGATTTGATGGCCACATCTGATAAAGAAAAAGAGATCTACTCCATCAAGAGTGGCGATATTTTCCTTACTCGAACTAGTGAAGTCGTTGACGAGCTCGCCATGAGCTGTGTGGCGACCAAAGATTACGCAGGCGCTTCATATAGTGGATTTTTGAAGCGACTTCGCCCAACGCAAACTGATATTACATACTCAAAATTTATGGCTTTCTATCTAAGAAGCCCAATGTTCAGAAAAACCATGACAAACAACGCCGTCATGACACTTAGAGCGAGTTTGAATGAGGCAATATTTTCGTATTTGCATCTTCTATTGCCTGACTTTGATGACCAGATTAAAGCTGGTGATCTTCTTTATCTTTTAAACGAAAAGATCGAGCTCAACAACCGCATCACCGCCGAGCTGGAAGCGATGGCAAAAATTCTGTACGACTACTGGTTTGTACAGTTCGACTTCCCAGACGCCAATGGCAAACCCTACAAAACATTCGGTGGTAAAATGGTCTACAACCCAACCCTGAAGCGGAAAATCCCGGAGGGATGGGAGGTCAACAAACTTTTAGAAATAACATCTGCTATTCGGAGAGGAGTTTCGCCGAAATACACAGAGAAAGGCGGAATATCCGTTCTAAACCAGAAATGCGTGAGAGAACACAGAATATCCTTCGAAGATGCACGAAGACACCAAGCTGAAATCAGAACGGATGATGACCGGCTACTAAAAATTTTCGATGTTGTTGTTAATTCAACAGGTGTCGGAACTCTGGGGAGAGTGGCGTTTGTAAAACGTTTGCTTGAAGAAAAAACTACGGTTGACTCTCATGTGTCGATTGTGAGAGCGGACAGTGAGAAAATATCTCCGCAGTATCTCGCCTGGACGATGATAAGATACCAACCGATCATTGAGGCCGCTGCAAATGGTTCTACTGGGCAGGTTGAACTGAGCAAAAGCTTTTTAGAAAATATCAATGTAGTAATTCCGGCAAAAAAACTTACCTTTGGATTCGAAAGTATCGTCAACCCCATTGTCAATGAAATGGCAACTAGGGAGGCGGAAAATGAAAGTTTGATAGACTTGCGCGACTGGCTTCTCCCCATGCTAATGAACGGCCAGGTCAAAGTAATATAACGGAACAAAAACGGGAGAGATTTATTTGTTCTGCGCTTGATGATGAATAATAAATCTTGTCCGCTTTTTTCAAGTTACCCCCTTTTGATTTTCATGTGACGGGGTCTATGAAGTGCTTACAATGGATTTGGGCTGTCGAGCGTCGGCTTAGCCGAGCGATTCGTCGAAGTAATCGCTATCGAACCTGGGCACTTTGTAAAGCTGCGAGCTGACCCCCACCTCGTGGTCGAGCATCAAGTTTACCAAGCGTTTACCGTCGACCAGTACCAGCCCCTCGACCGAGTGCGCGAAGTCAACGGCCTGGGCGGTGAAGCCTGAGGTGGTAATGAATACACCGCGTTTGGCTTTCTGCCCGGCCAGGGCGCCATAAAACGCTTGCAGGTCGGGACGCCCAACGGTGTTCTGCCAGCGCTTGGCCTGCACGTAGACCTTTTCCAGCCCCAGTGCGTCCAGCGAGATGACGCCGTCGATGCCACCGTCGCCACTGCCGCCGACTTGTTGCAGAGCCTGCCGGTTCGCGCCATAGCCCAGGCTGTGCAGTACGTCGAGTACGATGTGCTCGAAGCGCGTAGGGCTGGCTTGCAGCAAATTGTCCAGCAGGTCTCCCGCGACGCTGGTGCGCAGCTCGAGTATGGCTTGGTTTAGGCGCTCCTGCGGGCTGCTAGTGGCGAGGTCGGTCTTGGCAATAGGCTCTGACGTGTCGCTGCTTTCATCAAGCGAGGCGGCGTCCGGTGCTGTCTTCAGCTTCACGCTCATAAAGTTCACAGCTAGGTGCTCGACTTGCTCTGGGCTCAACGGCGTCGGGTTTGCCTGAGCGAATGCGCGGCCGGTGTCGGTCAGCTGCCAGTAGCCACGCTTGGCGCTGCTGGAGTAGCCAGCACGCTTTAGCCGATCATGCGCCCAGCCTGATCGATTCTTGTAGGTGGCCTGGCCACTTGCGATGGTCTCCTGCCGCTGTGACTCGCTTAGGCCAAGAGACATGGCGGCGGCTTCGTGAGCCTCGCTCGCGGTGGACCCGTCAGGATGTGTGGCGAGAAAACGTAGGATGGGCTCTATGAACTGGTCGTAGGTCGGGACTGCCATGGCTCTTTCTATTCCTGATTAGAGGCTTAGTCTAACGTAGCAGCTCAGCGACTGCGCTTTGTCTTATTGAGCCAAATTGCTGATCTCAACGCGCTGCCTACCATATTCACACCCAAGACTTTTCTAAGCGACGAGCGAGCAGTCGCAGGGTGAGGAGGTAGTAGTACCGCGTTGCATTGCTGCGCCGGGCTAGACGCTTTTCGAGGAACCAAATCACATGTTTCCTCTGCCAAGTCCAAGGCGTTTCTCGCTGCCAGCGCTCTGCAATCTCAGCCTGGATGATTTTCGCCTGTCGTACATGGCGTTGTCGAGTTGCGTGCGAGCCCGTCAACACCGCAGACAAGAACAGCTCCATGTCGAATGACTTGCTCATGCGCACCCTCCAATGTAGGCAGCGACCACGTCGATCCGGCCGTGCCCCAGTTCATAGCTGATTTGCCTTCGGGCCTCACGATCAAGATTCCTGTCTACCTGGCAACATTGGCCGCCATTGATTGGCGCGGGGTATTGGGTTATCTGCTCGTAGCGCTCACATGCGTACGCCGCTCGTAGCTCATGGAAGCCTTTGAGGCTGTGCCCATGGAGGATGTCCCGCGCAGGTCGGACGAACTCCTGCAGAACCTCCAGGTAACGTTCGTTTGGTGCAATCAGGTTGCGGCTACCCGCAGGTGACACCTGCCGTGCAAACCCAAGTGCACCTCGAACATGGTCGTCCACCGCAATCCAACGTGGCGCCGAGGCACCGGCGCGGCCGCCTTTGGTACCATCCTGAATGTTAATCCTGCCTAGCTCGTTAGCCTCACGGTTTAGCCGCGGCAGGTCAGCCAAAATGGCCTCACGCAAGCGCATGCCGGTGGCTCGCGCCAACAGAACAATCGCGGCGGCCCGTAGCTGATGTTGGCTGCAAAGCGCATCGACGATCTGCTTAACCTGTTCGCGGTCTTGACCTTGGGGTAATGAATGTCGAACCCCAGTGCGCTGCATACCCAACGCCTTGCTCGGACTTGGCAATTTCACGCACTGATCACCGCGAAGCGCCGCCATGGTCCTGTTAACGCTAGATAGCCGGTTTTGTGCGGTGCTGACAGCAAGTTCACCGCGCCTAACCACGTCGCGCAGATATGCCGCATAGCCGGCCAACACTTTCCAATCAATCTGCCGCGCATCATTGATACCGGGCCCCTGTTCGGAGCGGCACCACTTCACGAATGCCTGCCAGCGATCACAGTGCGCCTTGACCGTGCCGTAGTGGCCACCGCCGAACATGTCTTTCAGCGCCTGCGGCCCTGCGTAACTCAATTGTCTGCCGTAGCCGAAATTGCGGCCATCGCGTCTACCCACCAATGCCATACCGGTCACCTCATCTCTTGCTCTCCAGTCCTCGCCCCACGTCATCCCGCCAAGAATGCTGAGTGTTATCAGGGATCAAGGCCCCTGCGACCTGTGGGGATGTCCTCTAACGCGGGACTGGCGGCTCCTTACGTCCGGGAGCAAGGGCATCTCAATGATCTGGCCTCCTGAACACCGTTACCGGTGGGCGGGTGGAGGCAGCACTGGCTGACGAGACCAGCGCCTGAAGATCCTGAGGCAGGTGCAAGCAGCAATGCGATGACCGGGGCATGCCTGACTGTCAGTCAGGTGCAGTCCATTCCTTGGTCTGCGGCACCATCATCTAGATGGCTGTTGCTGGTGACATCGGCGTTTGTCACGCCGATTGTCACGAGGGGGAATGCCGCAAAGCCTTGTGCGATCGGGGCTGCAGCAGTGGTAGAAGTGCCCGTCTCTTTCCAGGCGAAAGAGACGGGCACAGGTTGGCGCAATATTCGGCCAAGCGGATAGGTTGCTGCAGGGCAGCGAGGTACGGTGTATCTGGCGCACGAGCGCTATATGTGTAAGAGCATCCATCACATGGGTAGTGACCGGGCGAGCTGCCGAATGCGAATCGCCCTTGGGGAGAACCACCGCGAGAGCGGCGTGACCTTTAAGGTTCGGATCACCTGGGGTGCTGTCATCGACAGCGTTTGCACGGCCAGTTCTACGCCTGTGGGTAAACCCGGTCAAGGGACGAAATTCAGCGCTCTTGGGGACGTGAAAAGCGGTTATCCATTGGTGGAATTCCGTGGTAAATCCCGGACAACGTCGTGGCTTTTAGCTTTTCAAAGTGAGGTCCATCCAAACAGGGCGGCTTTGCAGCCCTGTTTGGATGGACCCGTGTTCAAAAGCGGATAAGCGAGGCTGCCTGCCCCGAATCTTGAGCGCTCAAATGTTGCTGCTGCCATTCTTGCGCTGTACGGAGCTAGCGGATCGGCACCACGTTCTTGTCTCTGACTTGGCCGTATGCAGAGGCGAGCAGACTGCCGGTGGCGGCTTTCTGGATGTACTCACTCCACCAGGCCATCATCGGTCGTCGGCGTTCGATGTAGTCGGCTCGGTTGTAGGCGCTGCGCACCTCATCCTTGTCGACATGCGCCAGTGCGACCTCAATGAGTTCAGGGTCCCAGCCATGTTCATTCAAGATGGTGCTGGCCATCGAGCGCATGCCGTGGCTGACCAAGCGATCCTGGAAGCCCATGCGTTTCAACGCCATGTTGGCGGTCTGGCTATTGGCGTGGGTGCGCGGATTTCTGTCTGCCGGGAAGACGTATTCGCGATGGCCGCTGTGGGTCTTCATTGACTCCAACAGTGCGACAGCGTGATCGCTCAACGGGATGCTATGTGGGCGGCGCTTCTTCATTCGCTCCGCGGGGATAGTCCAGACACGCCTTTCAAAGTCGATGTCTGCCCAGCGAGTGGTCGCCGCCTCGGCGGGGCGAGTCATCGTGTGCAGCTGCCATTCGATCAGGCAACGGGTCGTGCGTTTGATACTGGCGTTGGCGATCTCCAGCATGAGCTCGGGGAGCTCTTCGGGCGGAAGCGCAGCCATATTCTCTTTCTTGGGCTTCTTGAATACTGCCCTGATCCCACTGAGCGGGTTGGCGAAGATCAGGCCGGAGTTTACGCCATAGGTCATGATCTCGTTTAGCCGCTGGCTGAGACGCTTGACCGTCTCCAGGCTGCCTTTCGCTTCAATCGGACGAAGCAATCCAATCACCATAGGCGCGGTGATTTTCGTCAGTGGTGTCGTCTTCAAATCGGGGAACACGTGCAGTGTGAGCGACCGCCAGATGTCCTCGGCGTAGGCCGGGGTGACCGAGTCTTTCTTGAGCTCGAACCAGGCGGTGGCCACGTTCTCGAAGGTGTGTTCCGTTTCTGCGCGCTTGGCTTCATTCAGCGTATTGCGCTGCACCTTCGGATCAATGCTCTGGGCGAGTAGCTCGCGCGCATCGACTGCCATCTTTCGTGCGTTCGCCAACGACAGTTCGGGGTAGGTCCCGAAGCCGATGTTGATGCGCTTTTTGGTCACTGGTTCTCGGTAGTTGAAATTCCACAGCAACGAGCCGTTGCTGCGTACGCGGAGCTGCAAACCGTCACCGTCTGTGAGGACGTAATCCTTGGACGCCGGTTTGACTCCCTTGAGCTGTCGATCGGAGAGGCGGAGGTTTTGAGCAGGCATGAGATTGTCCTCAGGCACTAATTCGGTATTCCAAAGATTAGCACCGGACGGACTGGAATACCGTCTGGAATACCCGAATGGCTGGAACTCAAAAAATCTCAGAAGACCGCAAAAGCGCTGGAAGCCGCGTGTTTACTGGCTTTCAGGCACAAAAAAAGACGTCCGTGGACGTCTTTAGATGATCAAATGGTGGAGCCGGGGGGATTTGAACCCCCGTCCGCCAGTACTCCGCTGTCGGTACTACATGCGTAGCCGTGTCTATTAAGTTAACCCTCAGCGACCCGACGGGCAGGGTGCTTTGGGCGAGTTGTGTAAGTTTTAGCCGATTCGTCCACAACGTACTGCACGGCGATTCCGTTCTATATGACAATCACTTTGGGTTTACGGACATCCCCTAATGATTGCTGGACCCGAAGGTACCAGAAGCTCAGGTCTAAGGCTGCTTACGCAGCGATAGCGAATTCCTGGCCGTAGTTTTCGTCATTGGCAACTATAGAAGTTGCAACAGTGGATTTACGAGTTCTGTTACCAACTCGGCATGCACCTAAAGTTTCGCAACCGGCGTCGAATCCTAAACGGCCCCGAGCCTGACGCTTCGTGGATCTGCTGAAGCGGCAAGCATCTGCAGTGTACGCCAATCCGTGACTGAGGCCAACCCGAAGGTTGGCCCTCAGCGGTCAGGAGCTTTTGCCGTCTTTGCTGACCTTCTGGATCTCCTGGATGGTCTGGGTGGTCTCGGAGATGCATTTCTCGGTGCCTTCCTTGGTGTTCATGGCTTGATGGGCCTTGGCTTGCTGGATGCTGGCCTCGACTTTAGCTTCTATATCCGAGCCCTGATACTGGGTCTTCGCGTTCTCGATGGTTTTCAGGTTGGTATCACAGAGATCGGCGGCAAACGAAGACGACGCCAGCATGGAGGCAGTGACGAACAGGCCTAGCAGTACAGAGCGTTTCATGTGTCTCTCCTTGAACTGAGGGCCCAGGCATCGCTGGCCATCAGGACGGCTACCAGTTTTTGGAAGGTCCCGCGTTTGCGGGACTTGATCAGTGGACTGTGCCGGTGCGCCAGGGTTCTATTTTTCTTCAGGTCGCCCTGGCCTGGGTCACTCGATCAACCAGGTAGACCAGCCCGTGGTAGTCAATTGCGCCGTGTTGTGTAAGACCGATCTCACAGGTGCGGCTGGTGGAAATCCCTTCGCTGCAATGCTGTACCGCGTCCTTCAGTGAGCGCAGCGAGTGGGCGTTCAGCTCTGGTGTGGAGAAGCCCTTGTCGCCGGCGAAACCGCAACAATGGATGCCTTCCGGGATGACCACGTTTTTACTGCACTGGCGCGCCAGTTCGATCAACGCCTGGCCTTCGCCAAGGTGCTGCGTGCTGCACGTGACATGCACCGCGATGGGCGCCTCCTGGGGAATGAAGTCGAGACGATCCATCAAGTGGGTACGGATGAAGCGCACTGGGTCATACAGATCCAGGCGCACGTCGCCAAGGTCCTGGACCAGCCGCAATGTGCAGGGGCTGGTGTCACAGTAGATAGGGTCGAGCCCGCCGCGACTGGCGTGCAGCAAGGCGCCGATCAGTTCCTGGCGCTTGTGCTCGGCCTGTTCCGTGTAGCCTTTGGACGCAAAGGGTTGGCCGCAGCAGAGGCTGTCCACGTTGTCTGGAAAGACCACCTGATAACCGGCCTTTTCCAGCAGGCCGCGGGTCTTGTCGTACAGCGACATCTGCTCCTTGTCCGGTGCCGCCGGGCCCATGACCCGCGACACGCACGCCGCCAGGTACACGACTCTCGGACGTTCGTCCGACACGGCGGGGCTGAAACGGATCGCCTTTTCCGGCTGGGGCATGGCGTTGGTCCACTGTGGGACCTGGTCCTTGGACAGGCGCGTCAATGAGGCCGACAGTTTCGCTAGGCGGGGGGCGCCCAGCAGCATGCGCGCACCGTTGGCGACGTGCAGGGCGAAGCGTGCGCCTTGCAATGTGGTGGCGAAATTTCCTTCAATCCAGTTGGCGGTTTTCGTCTTCGTTGCGTCACGGCTGCGCAGTTTTTTCACCAGCTCGCCGGTATTGATGCCTACCGGGCAACGTTGTGCACACAGGCCCGTGGCGGCGCAGGTATCGATGCCCTGGTATTGGTAGGCACGTTCCAGTTCGGTGGTGTCCGTGCCGACGCGTTTTTTGGCTTGGATATCCCGCCAGATCACGATGCGCTGGCGCGGGCTCAAGGTCAGGTCCTTGGACGGGCACACCGGCTCGCAGAAACCGCACTCGATGCACTTATCCACAATCTCATCGGCGGCCGGCAGCGGTTTAAGGTGCTTGAGGTGGATTTGCGGGTCTTCGCTGAGCACCACGTCCGGGTTGAGGATGCCGTTGGGGTCGAGCAGGCGTTTGAGCTGCCACATCAACTGATAGGCATCACTGCCCCATTCCAGCTCGACGAACGGCGCCATGTTGCGCCCGGTGCCGTGTTCGGCTTTCAGCGAGCCGCCGAATTCCACTGCCACCAACTGCGCCACGTCATCCATGAACGCCTGGTAGCGTGCGACTTCTTCAGGGTTGTTGAAGCCTTGGGTGAAGACGAAGTGCAGATTGCCTTCCAGCGCGTGTCCGAAAAGGATCGCTTCGTCGTAGTGATGTTTGTCGAACAGCTCGATCAGGCGGTTCACGCCAATGGCCAGTTGTTCCACCGGAAAGGTCACGTCTTCGATGATCACCGTGGTCCCGGTTTTGCGTACCGCACCCACGGCCGGGAAGGTGTCTTTGCGGATCGCCCAGAGCCGGGCGTTTTCCCGTGGGTCTTCGGTAAAGTCGACCTGTTTTTCCACTGGGAAGCCGGCCAGCGAGGCCATGATCCGGGCCAGTTGTTCTTGCAGTAAAGACGAGGAAGCGGCGCGGGATTCGATGAGCAAGGCGCAGGCATTGATCGACAGATGCTGTACGAAATCCGGCATGCCCGGTTTGTCCTGCACCGAGCGCAGGCTGCGGCGGTCAAGCAGCTCCACGGCCGAGACTGGTTGGCTTTTCAGCACGGTGACGGCGTTGCAGCAGGTCTCCACATCGGGGAAGACGATCAGGGCCGAGGCTTTGTTCGGGTGGTCGATAACGGTGTTGTAGGTCACCGCGCTGATGAAACCGAGGGTGCCTTCGGAGCCGACCAGCAGGTGGCTCAAGATATCCACAGGCTCGTCAAAATCCACCAGGGCATTGAGTGACAGGCCAGTGGTATTTTTCAGACGGTATTTATGCCGGATTCGCGCAGCCAGTTCAGTGTTGGCGCGGGTCTCGCGGCCCAGAGTCGCCAGGCGTCCCAGCAGTTCGCCATGGCTCGTACGAAAAGCCGCCACGCTGCTGTCGTCTTCAGTGTCCAGGCGCGTGCCGTCGGCCAGCACCAGGCGGATGCCGGCCAGGGTGTGATAGGTGTTCTGCGCCGTGCCGCAGCACATGCCGCTGGCGTTGTTGGCAACGATGCCGCCGATTTTGCAGGCGTTGATCGACGCCGGATCTGGGCCGATCTTGCGCCCGAACGGCGCCAGCCAGGCGTTGGCCTGGGCGCCGATCACGCCGGGCTGCAAACGGATCTGCATGCCCTGTTCACGAATCTCGCGCCCGTTCCAGTTATCCCCCAGCACAATCAGCACCGAGTCGCTGATGGCTTGCCCGGACAGGCTGGTGCCGGCGGCGCGGAACGTGACTGGAACCTGGTCGCGCTGGGCCAGTTTCAGCAGGGCAATCACTTCATCTTCGGATTCGACGCGTACCACCAGTTTCGGAATCAGCCGATAGAAACTGGCGTCGGTGCCGAAGGCCAAGGTCGACAGCGGATCGTCGAAACGGCGTTTCTGCGGGATCAGTTGTTGAACGTCGTGTAGGAAAGAGGCCGGAAGGGTCATTGGTCCTCCAGAATCAAAACCACCAGATCCTTCGGGCCATGGGCGCCATAGGCCAGGATTTGCTCGATGTCGGCGGTTTTCGACGGGCCCGATACCAGCAGGGCGTTGGTGGGCATGCCTTGGGCCCACTCGAATTCCTGCTGCACTTCATAGAAGTTGTCACGGATCTCGCTGGCCTTGAGCAGGGCGAAATGCACCGGTGGCACCAGGCTCATCAGCCGTGGTTCTTCACGGGTTGGCCAGAGAATCAGGCTGCCGGTGGCGGCGATGGCGCCGAGGGTCCCGGTGAGGCTGGCGGGGGTGTCGTTGAACAACTCGGCTTTCCACTCTTCTACTGGGCGGTCGTAGGCCTTGAGGGTTGGCAGGTCCGGATGGTTCGCCCAGAACTGTGTGATTTTTTGCCCGTGCGCGGTGGTCGGGGCGATGAGCAGGCTCGGCAATTGACGGTCGCGCAGCAATTGCGCGAGCAGGGCCGGCCAGCCTTCATCGGACGTCAGGTGGATTTCGGTGTGCACCGCTTCCATCAATTTGCGCAGTTGCGGGATGCGTTCCTCGGGCGCATAGCGGTAGGTCTGCGTCACTAGCTCGACGTCGAAGTTGTCGGCAACGGGCGTGGCGCCGGTCAGGCTTTTACGCAGCTTGGCGAGGATATTGTCCTTGGCGCTCATCGGCGGTCTCCCTGCTGGTTCAGGTGTTCGCGAGCCAGGTCATGCAATGAGCGGGCGGCGGGTTTGGGGGCGCTGTGGTTCTGGGTCCATGGGCCGATGTTGTTGGGCGTCAGGGCGCGCAGGCGCGTGGCGAGGAACCCGAACAGCCGATACAACCGTGGCGAACTGTTGAGCCGAGCCCAGGCATTCCAGATGAAGCGTTCCTTGGGCGAATATTTGCTGCCCTGGCCGCGCATCACCTGATGGGGGCTGTCCGGCGCCTTGACGTTTTCTTCCCGCAGCCGCCGCAGCAAAGCCGGGATCGGAATCTTCACCGGACACACTTCACCGCAGGCACCGCATAGCGAAGAGGCGCTCGGGTGGTCCGGCACCTTGGCCAGGCCGACCATGTGCGGCGTGATGATTTTTCCGATAGGCCCAGGGTAAACCTCGCCGTAGGCATGACCGCCGATTCGGGTATAGACCGGGCAATGATTCATACAGGCGCCGCAGCGAATGCAGTTCAGTGTCTGGCGCAGTTCGCTGTCGGCAAACGCCTGGCTGCGACCGTTGTCGAGCAGGACCAGGTGGACTTCCTGGGGGCCGTCCAATTCGTCAGCCTTGCGCGGGCCGGAGATCATGTTGACGTAGGTGGTGATGGGCTGGCCGAGGGCCGAGCGGGTCAGCAGCGACAGCAGCGGCACGACGTCGCGCAGGTTCTCGACGACTTTTTCGATGCCGGTCACGGCAATGTGCACCGGCGGCACGGTGGTGGACATCCGCCCGTTGCCTTCGTTTTCCACCAGCAGCAGCGTGCCGGTTTCAGCGACGGCGAAGTTGACGCCGGAGACGCCGATGTCGGCCTCGAAGAATTTCTGCCGCAATACCTTGCGACCGATCTGAATGAGTTGGTCAACGTCCTTGGTGTACTCCACGCCGAGTTTGTCGTGGAACAAGGACGCGACCTGACCGGCATTCTTGTGGATCGCCGGCATAATGATGTGTGAAGGCTTCTCGTGGTCGAGCTGGACGATGTATTCCCCCATGTCGGACTCAAGACATTCAATGTCCCGAGCCTCGAGGAAATGGTTCATCTCCATCTCTTCGCTGACCATCGATTTGCCCTTGATCACTTGCCGCGCCTCGTGAGCGCGGATGATCGAGAGGACGATGCCGTTGGCTTCGTCCACCGTTTCCGCCCAGTGCACGTTCACACCGTTGCGGGTCAGGTTGCTTTCAAGTTGCTCGAGCAGGTCGGGCAGCTTCGATAACGCACGGGCGCGGACGGCATTGCCCAGCACGCGCAGGTGTTCTCTTTCGTGGGCATCGCTGAAGGACGTTGCCCGCTTGGTCATCAGTGAATCCATCGCGCTGCGAAAGTTGTTTCGCAGTTGCGTGTCGTCCAGGGCCTTGTGGGCTCGGGCGCGAAAATCTTCCTGCACCTCAACGGTCGGAATCAGCGTCGGCGTGCTCATGCGACACCTCCGCTACGCTGCCAGAGGAAGCTCGCCAGGTGCTGGCCGCGTAACGCCTCCTGCTGTTTTTCCAGTGCGCCGTTGATGTTCATCAGGCAGCCACAATCGGCACTGATGACCTTGTGCGCGCCGGACTCCTTCAGCGCTCGGGTCTTGTCGGCCACCATCGCGCCGGAAATATCCGGCATGCGAACGCTGAACGTCCCACCAAAGCCACAGCATTCACTTTCGTGGCTGTGTTCAACTCGTTCCACATTGCGCAACTGCGCCAACAACGCGCGGCCGTGCAGGTGGGTGTTCATTTCACGCCGTGCCGAGCAGGACGTATGCAGCGCGACTTTCACTGGTTCGCCGCTGTCGTTCAACTGCACCTTGCAGACGAACAGCAGGAATTCAGCCAGTTCATAGGTCCGGGCCGCCAGGGCCTGGACCTGTTTGAGCGTGTCGGGCTCATCCTTGAACAGATCGGCGTAATGCTCGCGCAGCATGCCGGCGCAGGAGCCCGAGGGCACGACCACCGGATAATCTTCGGCAAACAGGGCCAACTGCGCCCGTGCCACCGTCCGCGCCTGCTCGGTGTAGCCCGAGGTGTAGGCCGGTTGGCCGCAGCAGCTTTGCCCTTGCGGGTAGTCCACCCGGATTCCTTCGCGCTCCAGCAGATGAATCGCATCCATCCCGGCTTCGGGATAGAACAGGTCCACCACGCAAGTGCCGAACAGGTAGACCCTTTGCGGTTTCTCGCTGGGGTACTGCCGAGGCTCAGGCAATGGCGGGGCGACACGGGTCGCGTTCGGCACGGCGTTGTAAAAAAGCTCGCTCATCAGGCGTGTCTCCGGGTGGTCCCGGTTATCCGTCCGCTGAGGCTGCTGAATATAGACAGGAAATCTTTCAGCAGCCTTGCAGACCCGGTGGTGAATAGCAGACGCCGAATCACGGTTCGGCGTCGGTTTTTTCAGTGCTGCGTGTAGGACTTAATGAACCAGCATGCCGGTAAACCAGTAGGCCTGGGCCAACGTGATCAGGCCGACAATCGTTGCAAAGAATAGGCTGTGTTTGAGGGTGAAACGGAACAGATCCGATTCCTTGCCCACCAGCCCGGTCGCCGCGCAGGCCACCGCGATCGATTGTGGCGAAATCATCTTGCCGGTCACGCCGCCGCTGGTATTGGCCGCGACAAGCAAGGTGTCGTTGACGCCGAGCTGGTGCGCGGTGGTGGCTTGCAGCGAGCTGAACAGCGCGTTGGACGACGTATCGGAACCGGTCAGGAACACACCCAGCCAACCCAGGAACGGCGAGAAGAACGGGAACGCCGCGCCCGTGCCGGCCAACACCAGGGCCATGGTCGACGACATGCCCGAGTAGTTGGTGACGAAGGCGAATGCCAGCACCATGCCGATGGACAGGATCGGCCAGCGCAGCTCGAAAAGTGTCTCTTTAAAAGTGGTAAGACCAGTTTTTACATTGATCTTCAGCACCAGCATCGAGATCAATGCGGAGAAGAAAATCGCCGTGCCGGTGGCGGAAATCGGATCAAGCTTGAACACGGCCGGAATGGCAGTGGGGTTGATCACGATGGGCGCGACCTTGATCACCATCTGGTCCAGGTGCGGGATGGCGAAGTTGAACACCCAGCCGTACATCGAGCCACCTGCGGCGAACATCGCCTTGAACGGCTTGAGGGTCCAGATCGTCACCAATACGGTCAGGATCAGGAACGGCGACCAGGCCTTGATGATTTCTCCCAGGCTGTAGGGCGAAGCCACGGTGCTGCGCGGTTGGCCGAAACCGCCGGCGCTGGCGGTGACCGTGGTGCTGGAGGTGGCGCCGGCAATCTGGGCGCCAGCGGTGCGCTTGGGCTGCCAGACTTTCAGGAACAGCGTCAGGGAAATCAGGCTGGCCAGGGCGGAGGTGATGTCCGGCAGTTCCGGGCCAATGAAGTTGGAGGTGAAGTACTGGGTGACGGCGAAGCTCAGGCCTGCCACCAGTGCAGCAGGCCAGGTTTCCCGCACGCCGCGCAGGCCGTCCATCATGAACACCAGCCAGAACGGCACGAACAACGACAGCAAGGGCAGTTGGCGACCGGTCATGGCGCCGATCTTGAAGGCGTCGATCCCGGTGACCTGACCGGCCACGATGATCGGAATGCCCAACGCGCCGAACGCGACCGGGGCGGTGTTGGCGATCAGGCACAGGCCCGCGGCGTACAGGGGGTTGAAGCCCAGGCCGACCAGCAGGGCGGCAGTGATCGCCACCGGAGCACCGAAACCGGCGGCACCTTCCAGGAATGCGCCGAAGCAAAAGCCGATCAGCAGCACTTGCAGGCGTTGGTCATCGGTAATCGACAGCACCGAGCTGCGGATCACCTCGAACTGGCCGCTCTTGACCGTCAGTTTGTAGAGGAATACGGCGGCGACGATGATCCAGGCGATGGGCCACAGGCCGTAGGCAAAGCCATAGCCGGCGGCTGCGAAGGCCATGTCGGCGGGCATATTGAACGCGAAAATCGCCACGGCAATCGCCAGGGCCAAGGTGATGCTGCCGGCCACATGCCCCTTGAGGCGAAACACCGCCAGGGCCAGGAAGAAAAATACGATGGGAATGACGGCCGCGAGCGCGGACAAGCCGAGGCTGCCGAGCGGGCTGTAGAGCTGTTGCCAGGTTTGCATGATGGGTGGGCCCCTAATTGTTGTTGGTCAGGCACTGCCAGCGGGTTTGGTTAATTGGTAATACCAATTTACAATCGCTGTTGGCTAGGGTAAAAGCCTTGGTTGTCATGTGTCAATTTGCCGCCCTGAAACTTTCGTCGAATAAGCGGTGCAGAGCGCATCTGATCCGGTGGTGCAAAACGGCTTTGATGGGTGTGGACAAGGCCCGGATGGGCCAGAATAGAGAGCCCGGCGAGCGGTCGGGATCGTGGAGAATTGAGTTATGGGGTTTGATCAGATTCGTCAGCGCCGTTTGTCTGACGATATTGTCGAGCGGCTTGAAGGCATGATCCTTGAGGGCACGCTCAAGTCCGGTGAGCGGCTGCCGGCCGAACGGACCCTGGCTGAGCAGTTCGGTGTGTCACGCCCTTCGTTGCGCGAGGCGATCCAGAAGCTGGCGGCCAAAGGCTTGTTGGTCAGTCGCCAGGGCGGCGGCAACTATGTGGTGGAGTCGCTGGGCTCGACGTTCAGTGATCCGCTGCTGCAGCTTCTGGAAAGCAATCCCGAAGCGCAGCGTGACTTGCTGGAGTTCCGTCACACCCTGGAAGCGTCCTGTGCTTATTACGCGGCCCAGCGGGCCACGGATGTGGACCGCGAGCGGCTGACGGCGGCATTCGACGAACTGCAGGACTGTTACTCGCGCCACGACGAGGTGAGCCGGGCGGAGGAGGGCGCGGCGGATGCCCGGTTTCACCTGGCGATTGCCGAGGCCAGTCATAACGCGGTGTTGCTGCACACGATTCGCGGCTTGTTCGACCTGCTCAAGCGCAACGTGGTGACCAACATCGGCGGCATGTACAAGCAGCGCAGTGAAACCCGCGACATGCTGATCAGCCAGCACCGGGAGTTGTACCAGGCCATAATGGACGGACACGCCGAACAGGCGCGGGAAGTGTCCAGCCGGCATATCTTGTATGTGCAGGAGGTTCTGGAGGAGGTGCGTCAGGAAGTGCAGCGCGTGGCGCGGGCGGAGCGGCGTAAAGGGATGTAGCGCACGAACCTTGTGGGAGCGAGCTTGCTCGCGAAAGCGGTCTGTCTGACACATCACTGCCGGATGTGTCGACGCCATCGCGAGCGAGCTCGCTCCCACATTGGATCTTCAGTGAACACGGGGTCTGTGTGTTGCCGGGATCTGGTGTGGGGGCGAGCCTGCTTGCGAAAGCGGTCTGTCTGACACATCACTGCCGGATGTGTCGACGCCATCGCGAGCAAGCTCGCTTCCACATTGGATCTTCAGTGAACACAGGGTCTGTGTGTTGCCGGGATCTGGTGTGGGAGCGAGCTTGCTCGCGATAGCGGTCTGTCTGACACGTCACTGCCGGATGTGTCGACGCCATCGCGAGCAAGCTCGCTCCCACATTGGATCTTCAGTGAACACAGGGTCTGTGTGTTGCCGGGATCTGGTGTGGGAGCGAGCCTGCTTGCGAAAGCGGTCTGTCTGACACATCACTGCCGGATGTGTCGACGCCATCGCGAGCAAGCTCGCTCCCACATGGATCTTCAGTGAACACGGGGTCTGTGTGTTGCCGGGATCTGGTGTGGGAGCGAGCCTGCTTGCGATAGCGGTCTGTCTGACACGTCACTGCCGGATGTGTCGACGCCATCGCGAGCAAGCTCGTTCCCACATGGATCTTCAGTGAACACAGGGTCTGTGTGTTGCCGGGATCTGGTGTGGGAGCGAGCTTGCTCGCGATAGCGGTCTCAAGGACGAAAGAATCAGTCTTCCTTGCCCTTGTTGCGCACCGCGCGCTGCAGCTCGCGGCCCGCATCGCGTTCACGCTCGGTATCGCGCTTGTCGTATTCCTTCTTGCCTTTGCCCAGGGCAATTTCGCACTTGATCAAGTGCTTGCTCCAGTACAACGACGTGCAGACGCAGGTGTAGCCCTTCTGTTGCACAGAGGCGAAGAGCTTTTCCAGCTCGCGCTTGTTGAGCAGCAGCTTGCGCGAGCGCGTCGGGTCGGCGATCACGTGGGTGCTGGCGGTGGTCAGCGGCGTGAAATGGCTGCCCAGCAGCCAGGCCTCGCCGTCCTTGAGCAGCACGTAGCTGTCGACCAGTTGCGCCTTGCCGGCACGCAGGCTCTTTACTTCCCAGCCGGCCAGGACCATGCCAGCCTCGAAACGTTGTTCGATGAAGTAATCGTGTCGCGCCTTTTTATTTTGCGCGATGGTCCCTGTGGGGTGTTTCTTCTGTTTAGCCATAGGGGCGGCATTATAGGCAGTTGCGTGCGTGTCGGCTACGGTGAAGCAGCGTGCTTGAGCACGTTGAGTGAATCCCGGACAATGCGGCCTCTTTTTTTAAAGCTTGGGCGTGATCACGATGTCGACAGACAAGGTTTCTGTCCACGGCAGTTGGGCTAGCCGCTGGGTTTTTATATTCGCTGCAACCGGTTCTGCGGTGGGGTTGGGCAGTATCTGGAAATTCCCCTACATGGTCGGCATCTACGGTGGCGGAGCCTTCGTACTGATGTTCCTGGCGTGCATTGCGCTGATCGGCGCACCGGTAATGCTGGCCGAAACCCTGATCGGTCGTCGGGCCCGGCAAAGCCCGGCCAATGCCTTGAAGGTGCTGGCAGTGGCGGCGGGGCACTCGCCCAAGTGGTCGTGGGGCGCCTTCGCCGGGATGATCACGGCGCTGTTGATCCTGTCTTTCTATAGCGTGGTCGGCGGTTGGTCGCTGGACTACATCATCGACATGGGGCGTGGGGATTTTCAGGGTGTGACACCTGACCAGGTGGGCGCCTACTTCGGCAATGTGATTGCCGATCCCTGGAGGCTGACCCTCTGGCACACGATTTTCATGGTGCTCTCGGCGGTGGTGATTGCCCGGGGCGTGGTGGCCGGGCTTGAGCGCAGCCTGCGGATCATGATGCCGTTGCTGTTCGTGATGATCCTGGTGCTGCTGGGCTACAGCATGACCACCGGGCATTTCATGGAAGGCGTGCATTTCATGTTTGACTTCCAGCCGGAGAAAGTCCTGGACGGCCTGCTGCCGGCCATGGGGCATGCGTTTTTCTCCCTGAGCGTCGGGGTCGGTTCGATCATGATCTACGGCGCCTACATGCCCAAGAATGCCTCCCTGACCCGGACCGTTGTCGGTGTCGCACTGCTGGACACCTTCGTGTCGCTGCTGGCGGGTGTGGCATTGTTTCCGATTGTGTTCGCTGCCGGCCTGAACCCCAGTGAGGGGCCGGGGCTGATGTTTGTCAGCCTGCCTTTTGCCTTCGGCAGCATGGCGTTCGGCCAAGTGATGGGCGTGGTGTTTTTCCTCCTGGTGGCCATCGCCGCCTGGAGTTCGGCCATCTCCCTGTTGGAGCCCATGGTGGCTTACCTGGTTGAGCGGACCCGACTCAGCCGCGCCTGGGTAACCTTCTGGTTGGCCTTCACCTGCTGGTTTGTCGGCCTGGGTACGGTGTTCTCCTTCAATATATGGAAGCAGGCGAAGTTTTTCGTGAACGAAGACGGGCTGTTCCATCTCTACCAGTGGGGCGCAACCGGAGGGCTGGATTTCTTCGGCGTGATTGATTTCTTCACCTCGCGGATCATGCTGCCATTGGGTGGTTTGTGTTTCGTAGTGTTTGCAGGATGGATCATGGGGCGTGAAGCGGTGCGTGATGAATTGTCGCTGCGTAGCCCTGTATTGTTTGGTTTGAGCCTGTTCTTGATGCGCTACGTGGCGCCCATTGGCATTCTTGTAGTGTTTGCCGCCCAGCTGTGGAAGTGACGCTTACATGACGACACATATTCAACGCTCGGCCTTGCTGCCCTACCCGGCGCAGGCGCTGTATGACCTGGTCAACGATGTGGCGAGCTATCCGGAGTTCTTGCCGTGGTGCTCGTCGGCCGAGGTGCTGGAGAGCTCTGAAACCCATATGCGCGCCAGCCTCAACATTGCCAAGAGTGGCTTGAGCCAGCGCTTCGTCACGCGTAATACGCTGGTGCCGGGGCAGTCCATCGAGATGAATCTGGAAGAAGGGCCTTTCAACCAGCTCCACGGTGTCTGGGTGTTCAAGCCGCTGGGTGAAAAGGCCTGCAAGATCAGCCTGGATCTGTCGTTCGACTACGCCGGCCCTCTGGTGCGGGCGACGCTGGGGCCGCTGTTCAATCAGGCCGCCAATACCCTGGTCGATGCGTTCTGCCAGCGGGCCAAGCAGAATGCAGAGCTCAAGCGTTGATTGAGATAGAAGTGGTGTATGCCTCGGCGGAGCGTCAGGTCTTGCGCACCTGCGCGGTGCAGGAGGGTGCGAGTGTTCGCGCCGCACTGGCGGCATCGGGTATTGCCGATGCGTTTGCGGAGCTGGATCTGGCGACTTGCCCAGTGGGGATTTTTGGCAAGCTGGTTGCCGATCCAGAGCACCAGGTGGTGCAGGCGGCCGATCGACTGGAGATTTATCGCCCGTTGTTGGCCGATCCGAAGGAAATTCGGCGCTTGCGCGCGGCCAAGGCAGCCCAGGCACGCCAATCGGAGCAATAACCTGGCTTGAATGGCAGGCAATAAAAAACCCGGCATGCCGGGTTTTTTTATGCCGCAATTTATTGCGGCGAGGTGTCCAGGGGCTCTGGCGTCGGGACTGGTACGGTCTCGACTTTGTCCACATCCTTCTGGATCTGGTCCAGCAACGAACCTGGCTTGGCCGGTTTTTCCGGTTTCGGCTGTTCGGCCTTCTGGGCCGGGTCGGTCACGGTGTTGTCGCTGTCCTTGCCCAAGATGGCTTCGTCACGGCTCACGCCAGGCATGAAATCGCCTGACAGGCTGACAAGTTGGTCGTTGGGGCTAAAGATAACGCTGATGCGTTCCTGCTGGCGCTCACCGCCGCCTGGCTGCAAGCTGTACAGGTAATCCCAGCGATCGGCATGGAACGTGTCGGTCAGCAGGGGATTACCCATGATAAACCGTACTTGCCGGCGGGTCATTCCCGGGCGCAACTGGTCTATCATGTCCTGCGTGACGACATTGCCCTGCTGGATGTCGATTTTGTAAACCCCGGGGAATGAACAACCGGCGAGTGCGAGCAGTCCCACAAAGGTGAAACTGGTTAGCAAGAGCTTGGTGTTTTGCATCGGTGGGCGACTTCCACTATCTTGGCTGGGACAACGTAAACGCCGATCATACCCGCATTAAGAGAAGCTGCGAAGCAGCATCGCGAGAAAGCTGACCATGGTTGAAAATAGCGAACTACGCAAAGCCGGCCTCAAAGTGACCCTGCCACGGGTCAAGATTCTACAAATGCTCGATTCCGCCGAGCAACGCCACATGAGTGCTGAAGATGTCTATAAGGCGCTTATGGAGGCTGGTGAGGACGTCGGTCTGGCCACGGTTTACCGTGTTCTGACCCAGTTCGAGGCAGCTGGCTTGGTGGTGCGGCACAACTTCGACGGAGGCCATGCGGTCTTCGAGCTGGACGACGGCAAGCATCACGACCATATGGTCAACGTCGAAACCAGTGAAGTGATCGAATTCTTCGACGAAGAAATCGAGCGGCTGCAGAAAGCAATCGTCGACAAGTATGGCTTCGAGATGGTCGATCACAATCTTGTGCTGTACGTACGCAAGAAAAAGTAAGCATGTCGCGTGGACTATTACGGTTCGCGAAACGAACGAAGGCGACCCCAGGGTCGCCTTCGTGCTTTCTGCCGTTCTCAGATTTTCGCGGTAACGACCATTTTTTTCGCGTGGGCCAGGGATTCCTTGGTGAGGTCGATGCCCCCGAGCATTCGCGCCACTTCCTCTACGCGCTCGTTTTTGTTGAGCTTGGACACGGCGGTGCGAGTGGCATCCTCGCCGCGTACCTTGTGCACAAATAGATGCTGGTGTCCCTGGGCGGCGACCTGGGGTAGGTGAGTTACCGTCAGCACCTGGCCGCGTTCCCCTAGTCGGCGCAGCAACTGGCCGACAATTTCTGCGGTTGGGCCACCGATGCCCACGTCTACTTCGTCGAATACCAGCGTCGGCACGCGAGAGGTCTGCGCGGTGATGACCTGGATGGCCAGGCTGATCCGTGACAGCTCGCCGCCGGACGCGACTTTGGCCAGGGCCTTGAGCGGTTGCCCCGGGTTGGCGCTGACCAGTAGTTCCACTTGCTCCAGCCCGTTGGGCTGGAGCTCGTCGCCAGCGTTGGGGCGCAATTCGATGGTGAAGCGCCCGCCCGGCATGCCCAGGCGCTGGATTTCCTGCTCCACGGCGCTGGCCAGCCCTGTTGCGGCGTGCTGCCGCAGTTCACTGAGCTCCTTGGCCTTTTCCTGGTAATGACGGGCATAAGACGCCAGTTCGTCCGCCAGGCGCTCGATGGATTCATCGTTGGCGTTCAGGGTTTCCAGTTCTTCCAACAGCCGCTGCTGGAGTTCGGCAACGTCGGTCGGCTGGATGCGGTGTTTGCGCGCCAGTGTATAGATGGTGTCCAGGCGCTCTTCCAGGTACTGCAGGCGGGCCGGGTCGGCATCGAAATGATCGAGGAACCGATTCAGCTCCCCGACGGCCTCTTCGACCTGGATCTGCGCACTCGTCAGCAGGTTCGTCGCTTCGTTCAGGGCGCCCACCGAATTGTTCACGCTGGAGAGTCGGTTCAAGCTCGCTGTCAGTGCATTGAGCACATTGCCCGAATCGCTCTCGCTGCACTGTTCGACCACTTGCCGGCAAATGCCCAGCAGGGTTTCGGCGTTGGTGAGGTTCTTGTGTTCCTGCTCCAGTTCTTCCAGTTCATTTTCACCCAGGGCCAGGTTCTCCAGCTCCTCGAGCTGGTAGCTCAACAACTGGTGACGGGCACGCTGTTCGTCGCCGGAGTTGGAGAGTCGATCCAGTTCCTGGCGGGTCTGGCGCCAGCGCTGGGCCGCCAGTTGGACCTGTCGGGCCAGGTCGGTGGCGCCGGCGTATTCATCCAGCAAGCGGCGATGGGTGTCGGTCTTGAGCAGGGATTGGTGTTCATGCTGGCTGTGAATGTCGATCAGCAGCTCGCCGAGGGCCTTGAGGTCGCCCAAGGGGCAGGGCGTGCCATTGATGTAGCCTCGGGAGCGGCCTTCAGCGGTGATGACCCGGCGCAGGATGCACAAACCGTCGGTGTCCAGGTCGCGTTCGGCCAGCCAGGCGCTGGCCTCGGGGATGTCGACCAGGTCGAACGTCGCCAGGATGTCGGCCTTGTCCGCTCCGGGGCGCACCACGCCACTGTCGGCGCGGTCGCCCAGCGTCAGGCCCAGGGCATCGAGCATGATCGACTTGCCTGCGCCGGTTTCACCGGTGATCACACTCATGCCTCGATCAAGTTCGAGGTCGAGGTGTTCGACGATGGCATAGTTGTGTACGGACAGGTGCACCAGCATAAGGCCGCTCCCAGGCTTTAGGTCTGGTTATTTATACAGTGTTTTGTTTTGACCTGACAATGCCCTCGCTTAGCTCGATTTGCTTGGATAGATGATTTTCTTAGCGCGGCGGGGAATGGTTATGCAGCTGTTTTTTGTAAGGTTAATTCGTCAGATGGCCCTTGAAGCTGCAAAACCCGACCCCATATACCGGGGCAGAAGCGCGAGTTGAGCTCGCGGACGAAGTTGAGAGGAGAAATCTATGGCTGACGAACAGACGCAGGACACGCAAAATCTAGACGCCAATCAGGCTTCCCAGGACTCCGGTGAAGACCTGGCGGCACGTGTACAAGTGCTCGAGGAGCAACTGGCCGGTGCGCAGGATCAGGCGTTGCGTGTAGCAGCCGACCTGCAGAATGTCCGCCGTCGCGCCGAGCAAGATGTAGAGAAGGCTCATAAATTCGCCCTGGAGCGTTTCGCCGGCGACCTGCTGCCGATCATCGACAGCCTGGAGCGTGGCCTGGAGCTGTCCAACCCGGATGACGAAAACATTCGTCCGATGCGTGAAGGCATCGAGCTGACCCTGAAAATGTTCCAGGACACCCTCAAGCGTTATCAGCTCGAAACCCTTGATCCGCATGGCGAACCCTTCAACGCCGAGCACCACCAGGCCATGGCGATGCAGGAAAGTGCCGACGTCGAGCCAAACAGCGTGCTGAAGGTTTTCCAGAAGGGCTATTTGCTCAACGGTCGCCTGCTGCGCCCGGCCATGGTCGTGGTCAGCAAGACGCCAGCGCCGGTTTCGCCTTCTATTGATGAGCAGGCTTGAAATCGGTCGTAGCGGCCCCATCTATATGTCAAGCGTTTAAGTGCTACCGCAGTTAGCCACCACTGCTGCGGCAACCAAATCCAAGTTCCGGGAGAGTTAACATGGGCAAGATTATCGGTATCGACCTGGGGACCACCAACTCGTGCGTCTCCGTGCTGGAAAACGGCAAGGCCAAAGTCATCGAAAACGCTGAAGGCGCGCGTACCACGCCGTCGATCATCGCTTACGCCAATGATGGCGAGATTCTGGTTGGCCAGTCGGCCAAGCGTCAGGCAGTGACCAATCCGCATAACACCCTGTACGCGGTGAAGCGTCTGATCGGTCGCAAGTTCGACGAAGAAGTCGTCCAGAAAGACATCAAGATGGTGCCTTACAAAATCGCCAAGGCTGACAACGGCGACGCCTGGGTTGAAGTGAACGGCCAGAAAATGGCACCGCCACAGATCTCGGCTGAAATCCTCAAGAAAATGAAGAAAACCGCCGAAGATTACCTCGGCGAAGCGGTGACTGAAGCGGTCATTACTGTTCCTGCCTATTTCAACGACAGCCAGCGCCAGGCGACCAAAGACGCCGGCCGCATCGCGGGCCTGGACGTAAAACGTATCATCAACGAACCGACTGCGGCCGCTCTGGCCTACGGTATGGACAAGGCCAAGGGCGATCACACCGTGATCGTTTACGACCTGGGTGGCGGTACCTTCGACGTTTCCGTGATCGAGATCGCTGAAGTCGACGGCGAGCACCAGTTCGAAGTATTGGCAACCAACGGTGACACGTTCCTCGGTGGTGAAGACTTCGACATCCGCCTGATCGACTACCTCGTCGACGAGTTCAAGAAAGAAAGCGGCATGAACCTCAAGGGTGACCCGCTGGCCATGCAGCGCCTGAAAGAAGCCGCTGAAAAAGCCAAGATCGAACTGTCCTCGAGCCAGTCGACCGACGTGAACCTGCCGTACATCACTGCAGACGCCACCGGTCCTAAGCACCTGAACGTAAAAATCTCCCGCGCCAAGCTCGAAGCGCTGGTGGAAGACCTGGTTCAGCGCACCATCGAACCTTGCCGCATTGCCATGAAAGATGCCGGTATCGACGTTGGTTCGATCAACGACGTGATCCTGGTTGGCGGTCAGACCCGTATGCCGCTGGTTCAGAAGCTGGTGACCGATTTCTTCGGTAAAGAAGCACGTAAAGACGTCAACCCTGACGAAGCTGTTGCCATGGGTGCTGCTATCCAGGGCGCGGTATTGGCTGGTGACGTGAAAGACGTCCTGCTGCTCGACGTCAGCCCGCTGACCCTGGGTATCGAAACCATGGGCGGCGTAATGACCGCGCTGATCGAGAAAAACACCACGATTCCTACCAAGAAATCCCAAGTGTTCTCGACTGCCGACGACAACCAGGGCGCAGTAACCATTCACGTGCTGCAAGGTGAGCGTAAGCAAGCCGCACAGAACAAGTCCCTGGGCAAGTTCGACCTGGCCGAGATTCCACCAGCACCACGTGGCGTGCCACAAATCGAAGTGACCTTCGACATCGACGCCAACGGCATCCTGCACGTCGGAGCGAAAGACAAGGCTACCGGCAAGACTCAGTCGATCGTGATCAAGGCCAACTCCGGTCTGTCCGAGGAAGAAATTCAGCAGATGGTTCGCGATGCTGAAGTCAACGCTGAGGAAGACCGCAAGTTCGAAGAGCTGGCCAGCGCTCGCAACCAGGGCGATGCCTTGGTGCACTCGACTCGCAAAATGATCGCTGATGCTGGCGAAAAAGTGACCGCTGAAGAGAAAACCGCCATCGAAGCGGCCGTGGTTGCCCTGGAAGCTGCCGTCAAAGGCGACGACAAGGCTGCCATCGAAGCGAAGATCGAAGAGCTGTCCAAGGTCTCCGCGCCAGTGGCCCAGAAGATGTACGCCGAACAGGCTCAGCCTGCAGAAGGCGCGGCTGCGCAGGGCGAATCGGCCGAGAAAGCCGACGACGTCGTTGACGCCGAGTTCGAAGAAGTGAAAGACCACAAGTAATCGCTTGTTGGTCGGCCGGTTGACTGCATTTGTGCGGTGGCTGGTAGGATGTCGCCGCGCGGGAGCTTGCTCCCGCGTTGGCGTGTCTGGAGCTAATGAATTTTTACAGCATGCGACAGTGTTCGGGTGCTGACGGTGTGTTCGGGAATGCTCCTGCTTTCCGAGCGACATGCACCGCGTTTTGGCCGGGTCCCCGGCTGAAAGAAATATGACCAGGATCGTTGAATTGACGTGAGTTGGGTCCGGGCCTGTATTGGGGCTCAACGAGTTTGGCAAGGTTCAGGAGAGGTTTGCCGGACATCCATGAGAGTGCAAAGACCAATGGCAAAGCGTGACTTTTACGAAGTATTGGGTGTCGAGCGGGGGGCCAGCGAGGCAGACCTGAAAAAGGCCTATCGTCGCCTGGCGATGAAGCACCACCCGGACCGTAATCCCGACGATAAAGCGTCGGAAGAGATGTTCAAGGAAGCCAACGAGGCTTACGAAGTACTGTCCGATTCGAGCAAGCGCGCGGCGTACGACCAGTACGGGCATGCTGGTGTCGACCCGAGCATGGGTGGCGGCGGTGCCGGTTTTGGCGGCCAGAACTTCTCCGATATTTTCGGTGATGTGTTCAGCGATTTCTTCGGCGGTGGTCGCGGCGGTGCCCGTGGTGGCGCCCAGCGTGGCAGTGACCTGCGCTACACGCTGGAATTGAACCTGGAAGAGGCGGTGCGCGGTACCACCGTCAATATCCGTGTTCCGACACTGGTCAATTGCAAGCCGTGCGATGGCTCGGGTGCCAAGAAGGGTTCCTCGCCCGTTACCTGCCCAACCTGCGGCGGCATCGGCCAGGTCCGCATGCAGCAGGGCTTCTTCTCGGTGCAGCAGACCTGCCCGCGTTGCCATGGCCAAGGCAAGATCATTTCCGACCCGTGCGACTCCTGCCACGGCGAAGGGCGTGTCGAAGAGTACAAGACGCTGTCGGTCAAAGTGCCGGCCGGTGTCGACACAGGTGACCGCATTCGCCTGTCTGGCGAAGGCGAGGCGGGTGCCCAGGGCGGCCCGACGGGCGACCTGTATGTGGTCATCAATGTGCGCGAGCATGCGATTTTCCAGCGCGACGGCAAGCACCTGTTCTGCGAAGTGCCGATCAGCTTCGTCGATGCGGCCTTGGGTGGGGAGCTTGAGATCCCGACCCTCGACGGTCGCGTCAAGCTGAAAATCCCCGAGGGCACGCAGACCGGCAAGCAGTTCCGGATCCGTGGCAAAGGCGTCGCGCCAGTGCGTGGCGGTGGGGCGGGCGACCTGATGTGCCGTGTGGCGGTGGAGACTCCGGTCAACCTGGGTCGGCGTCAGCGTGAGCTGTTGGAAGAATTCCGCAACTCGTTGGCGGATGACAACAGTCACTCCCCGAAAACCACCGGTTGGTTCGAAGGCGTGAAGCGCTTCTTCGGCGACCTGTAAGGAGTTCGCATGCGACGTATAGCTGTGATGGGCGCTGCGGGGCGCATGGGCAAGGCGCTGGTCGAGGCGGTGCAGCAGCGCTCGCCGCTTTCCGGCCTGACGGCGGCCATCGTTCGGCCCGACAGCACGCTGGTAGGCGCCGATGCGGGCGAGTTGGCCTCGCTGGGGCGTATCGGCGTGCCGATGTCCGGCGGCCTGGAGAAAGTGCTCGACGAGTTCGATGTGCTGATCGATTTCACCCTGCCGGAAGTGATGCTGAAAAACCTCGCGATCTGCCGCAAGCACGGCAAGGCCATGGTGATCGGTACGACGGGGCTGGATGCTGCGCAGAAGCAATTGCTGGCCGATGCGGGCAAAGATATTCCGATCGTGTTCGCCGCGAACTTCAGCGTGGGCGTGAACCTGTCGCTGAAGCTGCTGGACATGGCGGCCCGGGTCTTGGGTGACGATGCGGATATCGAAATCATCGAGGCGCATCACCGGCACAAGATCGACGCACCTTCGGGAACGGCCTTGCGCATGGGCGAAGTGATTGCCGATGCACTGGGTCGCGACCTGCAGGAAGTGGCCGTGTATGGGCGCCAGGGGCACACCGGTGCGCGTGAGCGCAGCACCATCGGTTTCGCCACTGTGCGCGGCGGTGATGTGGTGGGCGACCACACCGTGCTGTTCGCCACTGAAGGCGAGCGCCTGGAGATCACCCACAAGGCATCGAGCCGGATGACTTTCGCCAAGGGAGCGGTACGTGCCGCGCTGTGGCTGGATGGCCGCGAGCCTGGTTTGTACGATATGCAGGACGTTCTCGACCTGCGTTGATGCCCTTAAGTGCGGGGTTCAGGTTATACTGGGCCCCGTTTTACACCGCTTCGCGACGTCCTGTCGCATTCCCCTGCCTTTAAGGCTCATTAGCGGTGGACCAAAAAAGCCTTTTTCTGTAAGCTACAGCTTTAGTGTGTCCACTAAAAGCGCGCAGAATAATTCAGTGAACAAGCGGGGTGACGTGTCCATACGTCACTCCGCTTTTTTACAACCTGCGATCGCCCTTTCAGGCTTTATTTACGGGAGGTCTTCTTGACTAAGCCAGCCATACTCGCCCTTGCTGATGGCAGCATTTTTCGCGGCGAAGCCATTGGAGCCGACGGTCAGACCGTTGGTGAGGTGGTGTTTAACACCGCAATGACCGGCTATCAGGAAATTCTTACCGATCCTTCCTACGCCCAACAAATCGTTACCCTGACTTACCCGCACATCGGCAACACCGGCACTACGCCGGAAGACGCCGAGTCTGATCGTGTCTGGTCCGCCGGCCTGGTCATCCGTGACTTGCCGCTGGTAGCGAGCAACTGGCGTAACACGATGTCCTTGTCCGATTACCTGAAAGCCAACAACGTCGTGGCGATCGCCGGTATCGACACTCGTCGCCTGACCCGCATCCTTCGGGAAAAAGGCGCGCAAAACGGCTGCATCATGGCCGGCGACAACATTTCCGAAGAAGCCGCCATCGCCGCTGCCCAGGGCTTCCCTGGCCTCAAGGGCATGGACCTGGCGAAAGTCGTCAGCACCAAGAAGCAGTACGAATGGCGCTCCACGGTCTGGAACCTGAAGACCGACAGTCACGCGACGATCGAGGCTTGCGAGCTGCCTTACCACGTGGTGGCCTACGACTACGGCGTCAAGCTGAACATCCTGCGCATGCTGGTCGAGCGTGGTTGCCGCGTCACCGTGGTGCCGGCCCAAACCCCGGCCGCCGACGTCCTGGCCCTCAAGCCTGATGGCGTGTTCCTGTCCAACGGCCCGGGTGACCCGGAGCCTTGCGACTATGCGATCCAGGCGATCAAGGATGTGCTGGAAACCGAGATCCCGGTATTCGGTATCTGCCTCGGTCACCAGCTGCTGGCTCTGGCTTCGGGTGCCAAGACCTTGAAGATGGGCCACGGCCACCACGGTGCCAACCACCCCGTGCAGGACCTGGACACCGGCGTGGTGATGATCACCAGCCAGAACCACGGTTTCGCGGTGGACGAAGCCACTCTGCCGGCCAACGTGCGCGCGATTCACAAGTCGCTGTTCGACGGCACGCTGCAAGGTATCGAGCGTACCGACAAGAGCGCGTTCAGCTTCCAGGGCCACCCTGAAGCGAGCCCGGGCCCGAACGACGTGGCGCCGCTGTTCGATCGCTTCATCAATGAGATGGCCAAGCGACGCTGACTGCGTGAAGCCCGAAGGCGGCCCCGAATACGGCGGCCCCTTTGGGCGCTACAAAGATTGTTCGACGGCCTAGCCGACTGACCTGCGGATTTGAGTGACAAACCCATGCCAAAACGTACAGACATAAAAAGCATCCTGATTCTCGGCGCTGGCCCGATCGTGATCGGCCAGGCCTGCGAATTCGACTACTCCGGCGCCCAGGCCTGTAAAGCCCTGCGCGAAGAGGGCTACCGCGTCATCCTGGTGAACTCCAACCCGGCCACCATCATGACCGACCCGGCCATGGCCGACGCCACCTACATCGAGCCGATCAAGTGGCAGACCGTTGCCAAGATCATCGAGAAGGAACGCCCGGACGCGCTGTTGCCGACCATGGGTGGCCAGACCGCGCTGAACTGCGCCCTGGACCTGGAGCGCGAAGGCGTCCTGGAGAAGTTCGGTGTGGAAATGATCGGCGCCAACGCCGACACCATCGACAAGGCCGAAGACCGTTCGCGCTTCGACAAGGCGATGAAATCCATCGGCCTGGACTGCCCACGCTCGGGCATCGCCCACAGCATGGAAGAGGCCAACGCCGTCCTGGAGCGCCTTGGCTTCCCGTGCATCATCCGTCCGTCCTTCACCATGGGCGGCACCGGTGGCGGCATCGCCTACAACCGTGAAGAGTTCGAAGAAATCTGCGCCCGTGGTCTCGACTTGTCGCCGACCAAGGAACTGCTGATCGACGAATCCCTGATCGGTTGGAAAGAATATGAAATGGAAGTTGTCCGCGACAAAAAGGACAACTGCATCATCGTCTGCTCCATCGAAAACTTCGACCCGATGGGCGTGCACACCGGTGACTCGATCACCGTCGCACCAGCCCAGACCCTGACCGACAAGGAATACCAGATCCTGCGTAACGCCTCCCTGGCGGTACTGCGTGAGATCGGCGTGGAAACCGGCGGCTCCAACGTCCAGTTCGGCATCTGCCCGAACACTGGTCGCATGGTGGTCATCGAGATGAACCCGCGAGTATCCCGTTCGTCGGCCCTGGCTTCCAAGGCCACCGGTTTCCCGATTGCCAAGGTCGCTGCCAAGCTGGCCGTGGGCTACACCCTGGACGAGCTGTCGAACGACATCACCGGTGGCAAGACCCCGGCGTCCTTCGAGCCGTCCATCGACTACGTCGTCACCAAGCTGCCACGCTTCGCCTTCGAGAAGTTCGCCAAGGCTGACGCCCGCCTGACCACTCAAATGAAGTCGGTCGGTGAAGTCATGGCCATCGGCCGGACCTTTCAGGAGTCCCTGCAGAAAGCTCTTCGCGGTCTGGAAGTGGGCGTCTGCGGTCTTGATCCGAAGCTGGACCTGGCCGACCCGGAAAGCATGAGCGTGCTCAAGCGCGAGCTGACCGTGCCAGGCGCCGAGCGCATCTGGTACGTGGCCGACGCCTTCCGTGCCGGCATGACCGTCGAGCAGATCTTCGGCATGAACATGATCGACCCTTGGTTCCTGGTACAGATCGAAGATCTGATCAAGGAAGAAGAGAAGGTCAAGACCCTGGGCATGTCCAGCATCGACCGCGACATGATGTACCGCCTCAAGCGCAAAGGCTTCTCCGACATGCGCCTGGCCAAGCTGCTGGGTGTGACCGAGAAGAGCCTGCGCACGCATCGCCACAAGCTGGAAGTGTTCCCGGTCTACAAGCGCGTCGACACCTGCGCGGCCGAGTTCGCCACCGACACCGCGTACCTGTACTCCACGTACGAAGAAGAGTGCGAAGCCGCGCCATCGACCCGCGACAAGATCATGATCCTGGGTGGCGGTCCTAACCGGATCGGCCAGGGCATCGAGTTCGACTACTGCTGCGTACACGCGGCACTGGCCCTGCGCGACGACGGTTACGAGACCATCATGGTCAACTGCAACCCGGAAACCGTGTCCACCGACTACGACACCTCCGATCGCCTGTACTTCGAGCCAGTGACCCTGGAAGACGTGCTGGAAATCGTCCGCGTCGAGAAGCCAAAAGGCGTGATCGTCCAGTACGGCGGCCAGACTCCGCTGAAGCTGGCGCGCGCCCTTGAAGCCGCTGGCGTGCCGATCATCGGCACCAGCCCGGATGCGATCGACCGCGCCGAAGACCGTGAGCGCTTCCAGCAGATGGTCGAGCGCCTGAACCTGCGCCAGCCGCCAAACGCCACCGTGCGCAGCGAAGACGAAGCGATTCGTGCCGCCGCCAAGATCGGTTACCCGCTGGTGGTGCGTCCGTCCTATGTACTGGGCGGCCGTGCGATGGAAATCGTCTATCAAGAAGACGAGCTCAAGCGCTACCTGCGTGAAGCGGTCCAGGTCTCCAACGACAGCCCGGTGCTGCTGGACCACTTCCTCAACTGCGCCATCGAAATGGACGTGGACGCGGTCAGCGACGGCAAGGACGTGGTGATTGGCGCGATCATGCAGCACATCGAACAAGCGGGCGTTCACTCCGGTGACTCCGCTTGCTCGCTGCCGCCTTACTCGCTGCCAGCGCACATCCAGGACGAGATGCGCGAGCAGGTCAAGAAAATGGCCCTGGAGCTGGGCGTTATCGGCCTGATGAACGTGCAACTGGCCCTGCAGGGCGAAGACATCTACGTCATCGAAGTCAACCCGCGCGCTTCCCGGACCGTACCGTTCGTCTCCAAGTGCATCGGTGTTTCCCTGGCGATGATCGCTGCACGGGTCATGGCGGGCAAAACCCTGAAGGAACTGAATTTCACCAAGGAAATCATTCCGAACTTCTACAGTGTGAAAGAAGCGGTGTTCCCGTTCGCCAAGTTCCCTGGCGTCGACCCGATCCTCGGCCCTGAGATGAAGTCCACCGGTGAAGTGATGGGTGTGGGCGATACCTTCGGTGAAGCCTTCGCCAAGGCCCAGATGGGCGCGAGCGAAGTGTTGCCGACTGGCGGCACGGCGTTCATCAGCGTGCGTGATGACGACAAGCCACTGGTTGCAGGCGTGGCCCGTGATCTGATCAACTTGGGCTTCGAAGTGGTCGCCACTGCCGGTACTGCCAGGCTGATCGAAGCGGCAGGCCTGAAAGTGCGCCGCGTGAACAAGGTGACCGAGGGGCGTCCGCACGTGGTCGACATGATCAAGAATGACGAAGTCACGCTGATCATCAACACTACCGAAGGTCGCCAGTCGATCGCCGATTCCTACTCCATTCGTCGCAATGCGCTGCAGCACAAGATCTACTGCACCACGACCATTGCTGCGGGCGAAGCGATCTGCGAAGCGCTCAAGTTCGGTCCCGAGAAGACCGTGCGTCGCTTGCAGGATCTACATGCAGGATTGAAGGCATGAGCATAACCAAGTACCCGATGACAGTTCAGGGCGCGAAGGCCCTGGAAGAAGAACACGCTTTCCTGACCAAGGTCGAGCGGCCGCGCTTGAGCCAGGCTATTGGTGAAGCGCGTGAGCTGGGCGATCTCAAGGAAAACGCCGAATACCATGCTGCCCGAGAGGAGCAGGGGATGGTCGAGGCGCGTGTCCGTGATATCGAAGGTCGCATGCAGAATGCGGTGATCATCGATGTCACGACGATCCCGCACACCGGCAAGGTGATCTTTGGCACTACCGTGGAAATCGCCAACGTCGAGACCGATGAAAGCGTCACTTACCAGATCGTTGGTGAGGACGAGGCAGACATCAAGCTCGGCAAGATCTCCGTTGGTTCGCCCATCGCTCGCGCCTTGATTGCCAAGGAAGAGGGCGATGTGGTGGTGGTGAAGACGCCGGGTGGTGTCATCGAGTATGAGATTGTCGAAGTCCGTCACATCTGAACGAAGGCGCCCGCTGCGAGCGGGCGCCATGATCTGGCAGCTCACCCAGATGTTGTGGGTGGGCGGCGTCTGGTTGTTGCACGTCGGTTTGCTGCCGGTGCTGGGTCGAGTCGGCCTGGCGCCGCTGCTCATCGATGAAATCGCAGGCATGCTGACGGCGCTGCTGGTGGGTTTCTCCGCGGCGTGCGTAATATTTCAGGCTTTGGTGCTGGTTCAGGCCGAGGGCCTTGCCAGTCTATGGCGCGACATTCGTGGGCAATTGTTGCTCATGTCGTTGTACGCGTGCGGGATGTTCTTCGCGGTGCGTCTCGGCTGGCCGGATGCGAGCCAGTGGCAGGCATTCAGTTACCTGGTGCTGGGTTTTTCCGGATTGGTGCTGGTGTTGCAACCGGTTCCCGGCTGGAGTGGCAGGGTGTGCGAGGCACACCCTTGACCCTTTGACATCACTTGAAACGGTGAACGTTCGACAGTTGCTTGTTGACGCTGAAGTTCTTGCGATAAATCAGCGCCATCTTGCCGATGACCTGTACCAGGTCTGCCTTGCCGGTCTTGCACAGTTCGGCAACGGCAGCCAGGCGGGCTTCGCGGTCGAGGATGTTGAGCTTGATCTTGATCAGCTCGTGATCGCCCAAGGCGCGTTCCAGTTCGGCGAGTACACCTTCAGTCAAACCGTTGTCAGCCACAGTCAAAACCGGTTTCAGATGGTGGCCAATGGATTTGTATTGTTTCTTCTGCTCTTGAGTGAGCGGCATAATCTGACCCCTGCGTCTGATCTTGTAAAAAGCGGCGGCCAGTTTACCCGAGCAAGTCCGGGACCGCCCACTTAATCACGACCCGTTTTATTTTTGAGGTGGCCCGTGGCCCGTTCCAAGACAAGTCTTAAATGGCTGCAAGAGCATTTCAACGACCCATTCGTGAAAATGGCGCAAAAAGACGGCTATCGTTCCCGTGCCAGCTACAAGCTGCTGGAGATTCAGGAAAGAGACCGTTTGATCCGTCCAGGCATGAGCGTGATCGACTTGGGCGCCGCCCCGGGTGGCTGGTCCCAAGTGACCAGTCGTCTGATTGGTGGGCAAGGCACACTGATCGCTTCCGATATCCTGGAAATGGACAGCATCCCGGATGTGACCTTCATTCAGGGCGACTTTACCGAGGACGCCGTACTCGCGCAGATCCTTGAAGCGGTTGGAAAAAACGAGGTGGACCTTGTGATTTCCGATATGGCCCCCAATATGAGTGGACTGGCATCTGTTGATATGCCGCGATCGATGTTCCTGTGCGAGTTGGCACTGGATCTTGCGACTCGGGTGTTGAAGCCAGGTGGTGATTTTTTGATCAAGGTCTTCCAGGGTGAAGGCTTTGACGAATACCACAAGAGCGTGCGCAAGCAGTTCGAGAAGGTCACGACGCGCAAGCCGAAATCATCGCGTGATCGCTCCCGTGAGCAGTACCTGCTGGGCCGTGGTTTCCGTGGTCGCAGTGAGGAATAAGAGGTTTTTCGACCGGGGCGATAGGTTTTTCGTATTTCGTCCCGTGAGCATTAGCGAATATTGTGTAGAAAGTGTTTCACAAAGGGTTACAGACGGCGCCTGCCAGAGTCGTAGGTAATGTAGTAAGTTAGGCCGGTGAATATCATGCGAAGCACGCGCCAGTAGCGGAGCTTGCTTCAGAGGGTAGTTAATTGAACGATATGGCAAAGAATCTGATCCTGTGGTTGATCATCGCCGCTGTCCTTGTGACCGTGATGAACAACTTCTCCAGCCCTAACGAGCCGCAGACCCTCAACTATTCCGACTTCATCCAGCAGGTCAAGGATGGCAAGGTCGAGCGCGTAGCCGTTGATGGCTATGTGATTACCGGTAAGCGCACCGATGGCGACAACTTCAAGACCATTCGTCCGGCAATCCAGGACAATGGCCTGATCGGCGACCTGGTGGACAACCATGTCGTGGTCGAAGGCAAGCAGCCTGAGCAGCAAAGCATCTGGACCCAGCTCCTGGTCGCCAGCTTCCCGATCCTGGTGATCATCGCCGTGTTCATGTTCTTCATGCGCCAGATGCAGGGCGGCGGTGGAGGCAAGGGCGGGCCGATGAGCTTTGGCAAGAGCAAGGCCCGTCTGCTTTCCGAAGACCAGGTGAAAACCACCCTGGCCGACGTCGCGGGTTGCGACGAAGCCAAGGAAGAAGTTGGCGAGCTGGTCGAGTTCCTGCGTGATCCGGGCAAGTTCCAGCGTCTGGGCGGCCGTATTCCGCGCGGCGTACTGATGGTGGGCCCACCAGGTACAGGTAAAACCTTGCTGGCCAAGGCGATTGCCGGTGAAGCCAAGGTGCCGTTCTTCACGATTTCCGGTTCCGACTTCGTCGAGATGTTCGTCGGCGTGGGCGCCAGTCGTGTTCGCGACATGTTCGAACAGGCCAAGAAACACGCGCCATGCATCATCTTCATCGACGAAATCGACGCCGTCGGTCGCCATCGTGGTGCCGGCATGGGTGGCGGTCACGATGAACGTGAACAGACCCTCAACCAGTTGCTGGTCGAGATGGACGGTTTCGAAATGAACGACGGCATCATCGTGATTGCCGCCACCAACCGTCCTGACGTACTTGACCCTGCGCTGCTGCGTCCAGGTCGTTTCGACCGCCAGGTCGTGGTGGGGCTGCCGGACATTCGTGGCCGCGAGCAGATCCTCAAGGTTCATATGCGCAAGGTGCCAATGGGCGACGACGTCGCTCCGGCGGTCATCGCGCGTGGTACGCCGGGCTTTTCCGGTGCCGACCTTGCTAACCTGGTCAACGAGGCGTCGCTGTTCGCCGCTCGCACCGGCAAGCGCGTCGTGGAAATGAAGGAATTCGAGCTGGCCAAGGACAAGATCATGATGGGCGCAGAGCGCAAATCCATGGTCATGTCGGAGAAAGAAAAGCAGAACACTGCGTATCACGAGGCGGGTCACGCGATCGTCGGTCGTGTCGTGCCTGAGCATGATCCGGTCTACAAGGTCTCGATCATTCCGCGTGGTCGTGCCCTGGGCGTGACCATGTTCCTGCCGGAAGAGGATCGCTACAGTCTGTCCAAGCGTGCATTGATCAGCCAGATCTGTTCGTTGTACGGCGGTCGTATCGCTGAAGAGATGACGCTGGGCTTCGACGGTGTGACCACAGGCGCGTCCAACGACATCATGCGTGCCAGTCAGATCGCCCGGAATATGGTCACCAAGTGGGGCCTGTCCGAGAAGTTGGGGCCGCTGATGTATGCCGAAGAAGAGGGGGAAGTATTCCTCGGTCGTGGTGGCGGTGGCCAGCATGCAAGCTTCTCTGGCGAAACGGCCAAGCTGATCGACTCCGAAGTGCGCAGCATCATCGACCAGTGCTACGGCACAGCCCGGCAGATTCTCACGGACAACCGTGACAAACTCGATGCCATGGCCGATGCCCTGATGAAGTACGAAACCATCGATGCCGAGCAGATCGACGACATCATGGCGGGTCGCGTACCTCGCGAGCCTCGTGACTGGTCGGGTGGTACTGGCACCTCCGGTACACCTCCGGCTGTACAGGGTGAGCGTCCGGAAACACCGATTGGCGGTCCGGCCGCTGATGTCTAAGGCTTGAAATGACTTCTGTTCAGTCCTCGACCCGGTTGCCTTGCGGCAACCGGGTTCTTGATTTGGCCCATGCGCATGTCATGGGCATTCTCAATGTCACGCCTGATTCCTTTTCCGATGGTGGTCGATTCAGCCAGCTCGATGCTGCGCTGCGGCATGCCGAGGCCATGGTGGCCGCGGGCGCAACGCTGATCGATGTGGGTGGTGAATCGACCCGGCCGGGCGCACGTGCGGTCTCGCCTACCGAAGAGCTGGAGCGAGTGGCGCCGATTGTCGAGCGCATCCATCGCGAACTTGATGTCATTATCTCGGTCGATACGTCCACGCCTGCGGTCATGCGTGAGACTGCGCGACTGGGGGCGGGCCTGATCAATGATGTTCGGTCCTTGCGGCGCGATGGTGCCCTGGATGCGGCGGCGGCCACCGGGTTGCCGGTGTGCCTGATGCATATGCTCGGCGAGCCGGGGACCATGCAGAATGACCCGCACTATGATGATGTAACCAGGGAGGTAGGTGAATTCCTGGTGGAGCGTCTGGATCGGTGCGTCGCCGCGGGCATTCCCGCCGAGCGGATCATTCTTGACCCCGGGTTCGGCTTTGCCAAGACCCTGGCTCACAACCTGAGCCTGTTCAAACATATGGAAGCCTTGCATGCCCTGGGGCGGCCCCTGTTGGTTGGGGTCTCGCGAAAGAGCATGATAGGCAATGCCTTGGGCCGCCCGGTGGGGGAGCGTCTGTATGGCGGTCTCGCCCTTGCAGCCTTGGCCCTTGCCAAAGGTGCGCGCATATTGCGCGTGCACGATGTAGCCGAAACGATGGATGTCGTGCGGATGATTGCAGCTGTGGATTCAGCCGAATAAGAATGACGGAGCACTTATGAGCAAGAAATACTTTGGCACCGACGGTATTCGTGGTCGGGTCGGCGAATACCCTATTACCCCTGATTTCATGCTCAAGCTCGGCTGGGCGGCCGGCATGGCGTTCCGCAAAATGGGCGCGTGCAAGGTGCTGGTCGGCAAGGACACGCGAATTTCCGGCTACATGTTCGAATCGGCACTCGAAGCCGGCCTGACATCGGCGGGTGCCGATGTGATGTTGCTGGGCCCGATGCCGACGCCCGCCATTGCCTACCTGACGCGTACGTTCCAGGCCCAGGCAGGCATCGTGATCAGTGCCTCGCACAACCCTCATGATGACAACGGCATCAAGTTCTTCTCCGGCCAGGGTACCAAGCTGCCGGATGATATCGAGCTGATGATCGAAGAGCTGCTGGACACGCCGATGACTGTGGTTGAGTCGAGCAAGATCGGCAAAGTGTCGCGGATCAACGACGCGTCGGGTCGCTACATCGAGTTCTGCAAAGGCAGTGTGCCGACCGGTACCAGTTTTTCCGGCCTGAAAATCGTCGTCGATTGCGCCCATGGGGCAACCTATAAAGTTGCGCCGAGCGTCTTTCGCGAGCTGGGCGCCGAGGTGGTGGTGCTTTCCGCCCAGCCTAATGGCCTGAACATCAACCATAACTGTGGCTCCACCCATACCGAGGCGTTGCAGGCTGCGGTGCTGGCTGAGCAGGCCGATCTCGGGATTGCCTTCGATGGCGACGGTGATCGGGTCCTGATGGTCGATCACACCGGCACGGTTGTCGATGGTGACGAATTGCTGTTCATCATCGCCCGTGACCTGCATGGGCGCGGCAAACTGCAGGGCGGCGTGGTCGGTACGTTGATGAGCAACCTGGGGCTTGAACTGGCCCTGGCGGACCTGGATATCCCGTTCGTGCGGGCTAACGTGGGTGACCGCTACGTGATCTCGGAGCTGCTGGAACGCAACTGGGTGATTGGTGGCGAGAACTCCGGCCACATCGTGTGCTTTGACCATACCACCACAGGTGATGCGATCATTGCAGCCCTGCAAGTGCTGATGGCGCTCAAGGCGCGTAGCGAAGGGCTCGCACAGTCGCGCCAGGCATTGCGCAAATGCCCGCAAGTGTTGATCAACGTGCGTTTCGGTGGCGGTGTGAATCCTCTCGAGCATGCGAAGGTCAAGCAGGCCAGTGAGCATGTGACGCAGGCGATGGCGGGGCGTGGGCGCGTGTTGTTGCGCAAGTCCGGCACAGAGCCTTTGGTGCGCGTCATGGTCGAAGGAGAGGATGAAGCGCAAGTTCGCGGTTATGCCGAAGAGCTGGCAAAACTTGTTACTGAAGTTTCTGCCTGAATTCGGCTTGCCAGTCATGAATCCGTTGGGTAACATCTGCGCCCACTTTGACCGACGAGGTACAGCATGCGTCGCCCTATGGTAGCTGGTAACTGGAAGATGCACGGTACCCGCGCCAGCGTCGCTGAGCTGATCAATGGCCTTCGTCATCTGGCCTTGCCTAGCGGTGTTGATGTCGCGGTATTCCCGCCTTGCCTGTATATCAATCAAGTGATTGATGGCTTGAAAGGTAAGTCGATTTCGGTCGGCGCGCAGAACTCTGCGGTGGAATCCATGCAAGGTGCGCTGACCGGCGAGATTGCGCCGAGTCAGTTGGTGGATGCAGGTTGTTCCCTGGTCCTGGTCGGACACTCCGAGCGTCGCCAGATCATGGGTGAGCAGGACAAGACCTTGATCCGCAAGTTTGCTGCGGCCCAGGCCTGCGGTCTGATTCCGGTGTTGTGCGTAGGGGAAACCCTCGAGCAGCGTGAAGCTGGCAAGACCCTTGAAGTTGTCGGGCGTCAGCTGGGCAGCATCATCGAAGACCTGGGTGTCGGTGCTTTTGCAAAGGCAGTCATTGCTTACGAGCCAGTTTGGGCTATTGGTACCGGGCTGACTGCTTCGCCGCAACAGGCGCAGGATGTGCACGCAGCCATCCGCGCGCAGTTGGCGGCAGAGAATTCTGAAGTGGCACGAGGTGTGCGGCTTCTATACGGCGGCAGCGTGAAGGCGGCCAATGCGGTCGAACTGTTCGGCATGCCGGATATCGATGGGGGGCTCATTGGTGGAGCGTCCCTGAATGCAGATGAGTTCGGTGCGATTTGTCGCGCCGCGGGAAACTGAGAAAATGCTGGAAACAGTCGTAGTCGTTTTTCATCTGCTGGGTGCACTGGGCGTAGTTGCTCTCGTATTGCTGCAGCAGGGTAAAGGTGCGGATGCTGGTGCGTCTTTCGGTGCAGGTGCTTCAAATACTGTGTTCGGAAGCCAAGGTTCCTCTACCTTTCTTAGTAAGTTTACTGCTATACTTGCCGCCGGTTTCTTCATGACCAGCTTAGGGTTAGGTTACTTTGCTAAAGAGAAAGCTCATGAGCTGACTCAAGTAGGTTTGCCAAACCCAGCGGTACTGGAAGCGCCAAAGCAACAACCGGCTTCTGATGATGTCCCGGTGCTTCAAGAGCAAAAGTCGGCCAACCCGGCGACTGACGTACCTCCAGCTCAAGAGCAGAAGTAAGAAGGTTTCAAACGCTGTATTGCCGAGGTGGTGGAATTGGTAGACACGCAACCTTGAGGTGGTTGTGCCCATAGGGTGTAGGGGTTCGAGTCCCCTTCTCGGTACCAATTATCAGGAGAGCCCGCGATTGCGGGCTTTCTTGTAGGTGGAAGGGTTACATTGACCCTGTAAGGGATCGGTCGTATACTTCCGCCCCAGCTTTGTCGCGGGATGGAGCAGTCTGGTAGCTCGTCGGGCTCATAACCCGAAGGTCGTCGGTTCAAATCCGGCTCCCGCAACCAGTTTCAGGGGCCCCTTCCAAGGGGCTTTTTGTTAGCTGGACACTTTACAACGCCGCTGTTCGACGGCGTTTCAGGGATGGGCGATTCGCCCATTTTTTTTTATTTGCACAGCATGCACAAACATGCACGAGGGGGTTCAGGTGTCGAGCAAGCTAGAACAGTTGCAGGCCTTGTTGGCCCCGGTGGTCGTGGCCCTTGGCTATGAATGCTGGGGTATTGAGTTTTCGGCTCAAGGTCGCCACTCAATGTTGCGCGTTTATATCGATAAGGAAGGCGGCGTGTTGGTGGATGATTGCGCCATCGTCAGCCGTCAGATCAGCGGTGTATTGGATGTTGAAGACCCAATCACCTCCGAATACACCCTTGAAGTTTCCTCGCCTGGCATGGAGCGCCCCCTGTTCACACTTGAACAGTTCGCTTCGTTTGCCGGTGAACAAGTGAAGATCAAGCTGCGCTCGCCTTTCGAAGGTCGACGCAACTTCCAAGGCCTTCTGCGCGGTGTAGAAGAGCAGGACGTCGTGGTGCAGGTAGATGACCATGAGTTCCTGTTGCCGATCGATATGATCGACAAGGCCAACATTATTCCCAGTTTTGACTGATACGTGCCAGATACTGCGGATCCCGCGGATCCAATGGCTTGCGAAAGGCGAGGCGTACGATGAGCAAAGAAGTACTGCTGGTTGTTGAGTCGGTATCCAATGAAAAGGGCGTACCGGCTAACGTTATTTTTGAAGCGCTGGAGCTGGCTCTGGCCACTGCTACCAAGAAGCGGTTTGAAGACGAAGTTGATTTGCGTGTGGAAATCAATCGCCACACCGGTGCCTACGAGACTTTCCGTCGCTGGACGGTGGTCGAGGAAGCCGACCTGGATGATCCGGCTATCGAAACCTGGCCGAGCAAGGTTGCAGAAACGCATCCGGGCGCCAAGGTTGGTGATGTAGTAGAAGAAAAAATCGAGTCCATTGAGTTCGGCCGCATCGCTGCACAGACTGCCAAGCAGGTTATTGTGCAGAAAGTTCGCGAAGCCGAGCGCGCGCAAGTCGTCGACGCTTATCGCGAGCGCCTGGGGGAAATCATCTCCGGCACCGTGAAAAAAGTGACCCGCGACAACGTGATCGTCGACCTGGGCAACAACGCCGAAGCGTTGCTGGCTCGCGAAGACATCATCTCTCGCGAAACTTTCCGGGTCGGCGTGCGTTTGCGTGCGCTGCTCAAGGAAATCCGCACCGAGAACCGCGGCCCGCAGCTGATCCTGTCGCGTACCGCGCCGGAAATGCTGATCGAGTTGTTCCGCATCGAAGTGCCGGAAATTGCCGAAGGCCTGATCGAAGTAATGGCCGCCTCCCGTGATCCGGGTTCGCGTGCCAAGATCGCGGTCCGCTCCAAGGACAAGCGCATTGACCCGCAAGGTGCCTGCATCGGCATGCGTGGTTCGCGTGTCCAGGCCGTATCCGGCGAGTTGGGCGGCGAGCGTGTGGACATCGTCCTGTGGGACGACAACCCTGCTCAGTTCGTGATCAATGCCATGTCGCCTGCTGAAGTGGCGGCAATTATCGTCGACGAAGATGCCCACGCCATGGACATCGCCGTTGGCGCAGACAATCTGGCTCAGGCCATCGGTCGCGGTGGTCAGAACGTGCGTCTGGCCAGCCAGTTGACTGGCTGGACCCTGAACGTGATGACCGAATCGGACATCCAGGCTAAACAGCAAGCTGAAACCGGCGACATCCTGCGCAACTTCATCGACGAGCTTGAAGTCGACGAAGAGCTGGCGCAGGTGCTGGTGGATGAAGGCTTTACCAGCCTGGAAGAGATTGCCTACGTACCGGTGGAGGAAATGCTCAACATCGACGGCTTTGACGAGGAGATCGTCAACGAGCTTCGCGCTCGGGCCAAGGATCGTTTGTTGACCAAAGCCATCGCTACTGAGGAAAAGCTGGCAGACGCCCATCCGGCCGAAGACCTGCTCTCGCTTGAGGGTATGGACAAGGATTTGGCGATGGAACTGGCGGTGCGCGGCGTAATTACCCGCGAAGACCTGGCCGAGCAGTCTATTGACGATCTGCTCGACATCGACGGCATTGACGATGATCGTGCCGGCAAGTTGATCATGGCCGCCCGAGCCCACTGGTTCGAGTAATTAGGCGCGGCCTGAGGAGAGAAGTGCATGACGCAAGTCACGGTGAAACAACTGGCCGATGAGGTCAAAACACCGGTAGAGCGCCTGTTGCAGCAGATGCGTGAGGCAGGTCTGCCGCACACCGCCGCCGAGGAACATGTGACCGACAGTGAGAAGCAGTCCCTGCTGACTCACTTGAAGAGCAGTCACAAGGCGAAAGTGGAAGAACCGCGCAAGATCACTCTGCAGCGTAAAACCACCAGCACCCTGCGTGTTGCCGGTAGCAAAAGCATCAGCGTTGAAGTACGCAAGAAGAAAGTCTTCGTACAGCGCAGCCCGGAAGAAATCGAAGCCGAGCGCAAACGCGAACAGGAAGAACGTCGCGCAGTAGAAAATGCTGCTCGTCAGAAGGCTGAAGAAGAAGCCAAGCGTCGCGCCGAAGAAGAAGCGCGTCGCCAGCCTGCTGCTGCGCAAACCGCTACTAACGACGCCGTTGCAGCGCCTGCTGCAGTTGCCGAGCCAGTACGCGAAAGCGCACCGGTTGTAGCCGCTGCTCCAGCACCGTCTGCTGACGTTCGCAACAAGCAGAACGAACAGCGCCGTCCGGACAAGCCACGTGCCGACGATAACAGTCGTCGTGGTAGCGGTGATGGTGAGCGCAAAAACGCTCCGCATCGTGCCTCGGTCAAAGAGAAAGCGCCTGCTCCACGCGTTGCCCCACGTACTACCGACGAAGAAAGCGATGGCTTCCGTCGTGGTGGTCGCGGCAAGGCCAAGCTGAAGAAGCGCAACGCCCACGGTTTCCAGAGCCCTACCGGCCCTGTCGTGCGTGATGTGCAGATCGGCGAGACCATCACTGTTGGCGATCTCGCCAATCAGATGTCGGTCAAGGCTGCTGAAATCATCAAGTTCATGTTCAAACTGGGTACTCCAGCGACCATCAACCAGGTGCTTGATCAGGAAACTGCTCAACTGGTAGCCGAAGAACTGGGCCACAAAGTGACCCTGGTCAGCGATACCGCCCTGGAAGACTCCCTGGCTGAATCCCTGAAGTTTGAAGGTGAGACGTTCTCCCGTGCGCCAGTCGTGACCGTAATGGGCCACGTTGACCATGGTAAGACTTCGCTGCTCGACTACATCCGTCGTGCCAAGGTAGCTGCTGGCGAAGCCGGCGGTATCACCCAGCACATCGGTGCGTACCACGTTGAAACTGACCGCGGCATGGTCACTTTCCTCGATACCCCGGGTCACGCCGCGTTTACCGCAATGCGTGCTCGTGGTGCCAAGGCGACTGACATTGTGATTCTGGTCGTTGCAGCGGACGACGGCGTAATGCCGCAGACCATTGAAGCGGTCCAGCACGCCAAGGCTGCCGGCGTTCCACTGGTTGTTGCAGTGAACAAAATCGACAAGCCGGGCGCTGATCTCGATCGCATCCGTAGCGAACTGTCGGTTCACGGCGTGACGTCGGAAGAGTGGGGCGGCGACACCCCGTTCGTATCGGTTTCGGCGAAAGTCGGTACTGGTGTGGACGAGTTGCTCGAAGCTGTTCTGCTGCAAGCTGAAGTTCTGGAACTGAAAGCGACTCCTTCGGCTCCTGGCCGAGGCGTCGTGGTTGAATCGCGCCTCGACAAAGGTCGTGGTCCGGTTGCTACCGTTCTGGTTCAAGACGGTACCCTGCGCCAAGGCGACATGGTGCTGGTCGGTTCGAACTATGGCCGTGTACGTGCCATGCTCGACGAGAACGGCAAGCCAATCAAGGAAGCCGGTCCTTCCATCCCTGTCGAGATCCTCGGCCTGGACGGTACCCCGGACGCTGGCGACGAGATGAGCGTGCTGTCGGACGAGAAGAAAGCCCGTGAAGTGGCTCTGTTCCGTCAAGGCAAGTTCCGCGAAGTCAAACTGGCTCGCGCTCACGCCGGCAAGCTGGAAAATATCTTCGAGAACATGGGCCAGGCAGAGAAGAAGACGCTTAACATCGTCCTCAAGTCCGATGTCCGTGGTTCGCTGGAAGCGTTGAACGGTGCCTTGAACGGCCTGGGTAACGACGAAGTGCAAGTGCGTGTTGTCGGTGGCGGTGTCGGTGGTATCACCGAGTCCGACGCCAACCTGGCACTGGCCTCCAACGCTGTACTGTTCGGCTTCAACGTGCGTGCCGATGCCGGCGCTCGCAAGATCGTCGAGCAGGAAGGCCTGGATATGCGTTACTACAACGTGATCTACGACATCATCGAAGACGTCAAGAAAGCCCTCACCGGTATGCTGGGCAGCGATGTTCGCGAGAACATCCTGGGTACCGCTGAAGTGCGTGACGTGTTCCGTTCGCCGAAGTTTGGCGCGATCGCTGGCTGCATGGTGATCGAGGGTGTTGTTCACCGTAACCGTCCAATCCGTGTACTGCGTGAAGACATCGTGATCTTCGAAGGCGAGCTGGAATCCCTGCGCCGCTTCAAGGATGACGCTTCCGAAGTACGTGCCGGCATGGAATGCGGTATTGGCGTCAAGAGCTACAACGACGTCAAGGTCGGCGATAAGATCGAAGTCTTCGAGAAGGTCCAGGTTGCTCGCAGCCTCTGACTCGCGCACTTCAAGAGCCGCGCCGGGTAGCCGCATGAACATGCGCTGCCTTGCTGGCGGACTCTAAACGCAACGCCCGGTCTGGCTTTTGCCAGGCCGGGCGTTTGCCGCTTTCAGACCTCGCGGGTTTCACCGTGGGGCAGTAACAGGTAACAAGACATGGCAAAAGAATACAGCCGTACCCAACGAATCGGCGATCAGATGCAGCGTGAGCTGGCCCAACTGATCCGTCGCGAAGTCAAAGACCCGCGCGTCGGCCTGGTCACCATTACCGCAGTGGAAGTCAGCCGTGACGTCGGTCACGCCAAGATTTTCATCACCGTGATGGGCCAGGACAGCGCCGAAGAAATCGCCCAGAGCATCAAGGTGCTCAACTCGGCCGCCGGCTTCCTGCGTATGCAGTTGGCCCGGGAGATGAAGCTGCGCAGCGTTCCACAGTTGCACTTCCACTACGACGAAAGCGTCGTGCGTGGTGCGCATCTGTCGGCCCTGATCGAACGCGCCGTGGCGCAAGACAGTCAGCACCCGGTTGCGGCTGAACCCGAAGACACCAAGGAGTAATCGGTGGCTCAGGTCAAACGTATCCGTCGTAACGTCAGCGGTATCATCCTGCTCGACAAGCCGCTGGGGTTCACCTCCAACGCGGCGTTGCAGAAGGTTCGCTGGCTGCTCAATGCCGAAAAGGCCGGGCACACCGGCAGCCTCGATCCGCTGGCCACCGGCGTGCTGCCGCTGTGCTTTGGCGAGGCGACCAAGTTCTCCCAATACCTGCTCGATTCCGACAAGGGTTATGAAACCCTGGCGCAACTGGGCAAGACCACCACCACGGCGGATGCCGAAGGTGATGTTTTGCTGGAGCGCCCGGTGACCGTTGGTCAGGCCGATATCGAAGCGGTTTTGCCGAAATTTCGCGGGCAAATCAGTCAGATACCACCGATGTACTCGGCTCTGAAGCGTGATGGCCAGCCGCTGTATAAACTGGCTCGTGCAGGCGAAGTAGTGGAGCGTGAACCGCGTTCTGTTACTATTGCGCGCTTGGAATTGCTGGCCTTTGACGGTAATACTGCGCGGCTGGCCGTGGATTGCACCAAGGGCACCTATATCCGCACCCTGGTGGAGGATATTGGTGAACAGCTCGGCTGTGGCGCGTACGTGGCAGAATTGCGACGGACCCAGGCCGGGCCTTTCACGTTGGCCCAGACGGTCACGCTGGAAGAGCTTGAAGCGGTACATGCCGAAGGCGGCAACGAAGCGGTCGACCGTTTCCTGATGCCATCGGACAGCGGGTTGCTGGATTGGCCGCTGTTGCAGTTCTCGGAACACAGTGCGTTCTACTGGCTCAACGGCCAGCCGGTACGTGCCCCGGATGCGCCGAAGTTCGGCATGGTCCGGGTGCAGGATCATAATGGCCGCTTCATCGGTATCGGTGAAGTGAGCGAAGACGGGCGCATTGCGCCGCGTCGACTGATTCGGTCGGAATGACCGGAACCAGCCTGCGTAACAGCGGGTTGGCGAGTGTGGCTGTTAACAGGCACGGTCACTACTCATTTATAGATACAGGGATTTGTCCCTGGCCTGTTGAAGCTGTTTCCTTGAAACAGTTTCCTGACTAAAAGGATTGCCTCATGGCTCTCGACGTTCAAGAAAAAGCTCAAATCGTAGCTGACTACCAGCAAGCTGTTGGTGACACTGGTTCGCCAGAAGTGCAAGTTGCACTGCTGACCCACAACATCAACAAACTGCAAGGTCACTTCAAGGCCAACGGTAAAGATCACCACTCCCGTCGTGGTCTGATCCGCATGGTAAACCAGCGTCGTAAGCTGCTGGACTACCTGAAAGGCAAGGACGTGAGCCGTTACAGCGCTCTGATCGCTCGCCTGGGTCTGCGTCGCTAATCAGCGATTGCGCTAGAGGTTGGTTGTCTGTCGTACGTCAGTGGGTTTCCCGCTGGCGCATGGCAGGCTCCCAGCCTCAAGTTTTATCTGGATACACGTTTTACCCTGGACAGGCGTCGGGCCGATTCCCGCCATTGCCCAAGAATTTCGCAAGAAGACAAGTTCCCCAAGAGCCACAAAGAAGGTAGGACACCGTGAACCCGGTAATCAAAAAATTCCAGTTCGGTCAGTCGACCGTTACCCTCGAGACTGGCCGTATCGCCCGTCAGGCCTCCGGCGCAGTGCTGGTCACCGTTGACGACGACGTCAGCGTATTGGTGACCGTTGTCGGTGCCAAGCAAGCCGATCCAGGCAAGGGCTTCTTCCCTCTGTCTGTTCACTACCAGGAAAAGACTTACGCTGCCGGTAAGATCCCTGGCGGTTTCTTCAAGCGCGAAGGCCGTCCTTCCGAGAAAGAAACCCTGACTTCCCGACTGATCGACCGTCCGATCCGTCCGCTGTTCCCAGAAGGCTTCATGAACGAAGTGCAGGTTGTCTGCACCGTCGTGTCCACCAGCAAGAAAACCGATCCGGACATCGCTGCGATGATCGGTACCTCGGCTGCCCTGGCGATCTCCGGTATTCCTTTCGATGGCCCGATCGGCGCTGCCCGTGTCGCGTTCCACGAAAGCACCGGCTACCTGCTGAACCCGACCTACGAGCAGTTGAAGGCGTCGAGCCTGGACATGGTCGTGGCCGGTACTTCCGAAGCCGTGCTGATGGTTGAATCCGAAGCCAAAGAGCTGACCGAAGACCAGATGCTGGGCGCGGTGCTGTTCGCCCACGACGAGTTCCAGGTGGTGATCAACGCCGTCAAGGAACTGGCCGCCGAAGCCGCCAAGCCAACCTGGACCTGGGCTCCGCAAGCCGAAGCCACCGAGCTGCTGGGCGCGATCCGTGCCGAGTTCGGCGAAGCGATCTCCCAGGCCTACACCATCACCGTCAAGGCCGACCGTTATGCACGCCTGGGCGAGCTGAAAGACCAGGTCGTTGCCAAGCTGTCCGGCGAAGAAGGCCAGCCATCGGCCAGCGACGTCAAAGCCGCTTTCGGTGAAATCGAATACCGCACCGTTCGCGAAAACATCGTCAACGGCAAGCCACGTATCGACGGTCGCGACACCCGTACCGTACGTCCGCTGAACATCGAAGTCGGCGTTCTGCCAAAGACCCACGGTTCGGCACTGTTCACCCGTGGCGAAACCCAGGCGCTGGTCGTTGCAACACTGGGCACCGCCCGTGACGCGCAACTGCTGGACACCCTGGAAGGCGAAAAGAAAGACCCGTTCATGCTGCACTACAACTTCCCTCCGTTCTCGGTGGGCGAGTGTGGTCGCATGGGTGGCGCCGGTCGCCGCGAAATCGGTCACGGCCGTCTGGCCCGTCGTTCGGTCCAGGCCATGCTGCCTGCCGCTGACGTGTTCCCGTACACCATTCGCGTGGTATCGGAAATCACCGAGTCCAACGGTTCGAGCTCGATGGCTTCGGTCTGCGGCGCTTCCCTGGCCCTGATGGACGCCGGTGTGCCGATGAAGGCGCCGGTTGCCGGTATCGCCATGGGTCTGGTTAAAGAGGGCGAGAAATTCGCCGTCCTGACCGACATCCTGGGTGACGAAGACCACCTGGGCGACATGGACTTCAAAGTGGCCGGTACCGCCAAAGGCGTCACCGCACTGCAGATGGACATCAAGATCAAGGGCATCACCGAAGAGATCATGGAAATCGCCCTGGGCCAGGCCCTGGAAGCGCGCCTGAACATCCTCGGTCAGATGAACCAGATCATCGGTCAGTCCCGCACCGAGCTGTCGGAAAACGCTCCGACCATGATCGCGATGAAAATCGACACCGACAAAATCCGTGATGTCATCGGTAAAGGCGGCGCGACCATCCGTGCGATCTGCGAAGAAACCAAGGCTTCGATCGACATCGAAGACGACGGTTCGATCAAGATCTTCGGCGAAACCAAGGAAGCGGCAGAAGCAGCACGCCAGCGCGTCCTGGGTATCACCGCAGAAGCCGAGATCGGCAAGATCTACGTCGGCAAGGTTGAGCGCATCGTCGACTTCGGCGCGTTCGTCAACATCCTGCCGGGCAAGGACGGTCTGGTTCACATCTCCATGCTGAGCGATGCTCGCGTCGAAAAAGTGACCGACATCCTCAAAGAAGGCCAGGAAGTGGAAGTGCTGGTACTGGACGTGGACAACCGCGGCCGTATCAAGCTGTCCATCAAGGACGTCGCAGCAGCCAAGGCATCGGGCGTTTAATCACCCCGCAGCCTAACCGCTGAACAAGCAAACGCCCCGACTGGTTCGGGGCGTTTTGCTGTGTGGTGAAAATCCCTGTGTCGTGGGTTGCCTGGCCACAGGGGACGATGCTAGGTTTAGCCACCGCCCGTGTAGCTCAGTCGGTAGAGCAGCGCACTCGTAACGCGAAGGTCGCAGGTTCGATTCCTGTCTCGGGCACCATCCCCCTCGTTATTTCACTTTCCTGCTCAGCTCTTCGACCGTGCGTTTGAGCTGATCCATCTCGCGATCCTGATCGCTGAGCTCCCGTTTCAGGGACGAAATCTCGCTGTTGCTCGAACTCGAACTGGAGCCGCTATTGCGCTTGAGTTCTTCCACTTGCTTGCCCAGATCGTTCAGGTCGCGTTCCTGTTCCTTGATGGTGCGCTTGAGCTCGTCAATCTCCTTGCTGCTGGAGGTGGAACTGGAGCCACTGTTGCGCTTGAGTTCTTCGATCTGGCGGGCCTGCTCGCTGAGGGCGCGTTTCTGGTTTTCCAGTTCCTCGGCGTTGTTCTTTACGGTTTTTGGCAGGTTTTCCAAGGCGCTGACGCTGACGTTGGTCTTGGAGAGTACGTACTTATCAAATCGGTCATAACGAAGGGCAGGTATGGCGTCGTCGGAAGACGGCCCATCGGAGGAGACTTCAACCGCTGCCTGGGCAACGCCGGTCAAGGTCAGGCTGCCGAGCAGCAAGGTCGCGGTAGCAAGCCGGGTCAACGAACGTTTCGAAAAGCTGCGCATCACTGGGGTTCCTTGTGAAGTGCCGGCATGGCACATGGCTATGACTGGTTATTTTGACAGATGTTCCCAAGCCCCCCTGGTTTCTCAGGCGCATGTTTTTTTGTGGGATAGATGTAAAGAACCGTGTAAATCGTCGGCAAAACGTCCTATATTCATTGCCTGCATGTGCATCGCCCAGCAGTTTTCAGATGATCCCCGAATGGTTCTGAAGGCCAGATAAACCGGGCTTCACACGGTTTTTTGCGTCAGAGAGATCCTTGATGATCCAGATCCATCTTCCATTCCCCAGATCAACGAGAACGCCATGACTGTTAAAGAATTGACCCAGGAAGCCAGGCACGAAGAAGCGCTGAAGAAGTACGTGTTGGATGCGCCCCAGTTGCTGGAAGAGATCAAGGACTTGTCTGCCGATGATCAAAAAGACCAGATCCAATGGGCGTTCGAGGACGAGGCCGAAGCCCAGGGCCTGCAGCCTTGGGAGTTGACGCTCAAGTACACCAGCCCACCTGAAGAATTCGAGGCGCAGCGCCTTGCGTTGCACAAGGAAGCGGCCGAGGTGCTGGGTGTGGAATGGGATGAGTACTGCGAGATGAACAATCTGGTGGTCTGAAAAAAACGCCAGCCTCCAAGGCTGGCGTTTTTTATTGTCAGAGGCTCAAGCGCATCGACAGATCCACTGCCTTCACATCCTTGGTCATCGCGCCGATCGAGATGTAGTCCACCCCAGTCTCGGCAATCGGACGCAACGTGCTTTCGTTGATCCCGCCGCTGGCTTCCAGCTTCGCCTTGCCGCCGTTGAGGCGTACGGCTTCACGCATGTCGTCCAGGCTCAGTTCGTCGAGCATGATGATGTCGGCGTCGGCCGCCAGCGCTTCTTTCAATTCCGCCAGGCTTTCCACTTCGACTTCCACCGGTTTGCCCGGTGCGATCTTGTGGGCGGCGGCGATGGCCTGGGCGATCCCGCCGCAGGCGGCGATGTGGTTTTCCTTGATCAGGAAGGCATCGTACAGGCCGATGCGGTGGTTATGGCAGCCACCGCAGGTGACCGCGTACTTCTGGGCCAGGCGCAACCCGGGCAGGGTCTTGCGGGTGTCCAGCAGCTTGACCTGGGTACCGGCGACAAAGTCGGCCAGGTAACGGGCCCGCGTGGCAACGCCGGAAAGCATTTGCAGGAAGTTCAGCGCACTGCGTTCGCCGGTCAGCAGCGAACGGGCCGGGCCTTCCAGGTGGAACAGTACCTGATCGGGTTTGACCCGGTCGCCGTCGCGCACTTGCCAATGCACCGCGACACGCGGGTCCAGTTGCCGGAACACGGCATCGACCCAGGCCGTGCCACTGATGATCGCCGCGTCGCGGGTAATGATGGTGGCCTTGGCCAGGCGTTCGGCGGGGATCAGTTGCGCGGTGATGTCGCCGCTGCCGATGTCTTCAAGCAACGCACGGCGCACGTTGGCTTCGATTTCGGCGGTCAGATCGGCGAGACGTAGATTCGGCATAACGGGCTCCACAAACAAAGTGGCCTGATTATAGGGTGTCGAAACCTGTATTTGGTCGCGTCCTCGCAACATTTCCTCATTTCCCAGGTCACTTATTGCGCCGTATTTCGAGATGGATCACAGAGTGTGCTGGTACGACAGGGCTGTTTTACCCGATAATCCGCCTTTCGATTGACGTCATAGCTTTGACGTCGCGAGCCGCAGAAAGCCGTTTCAGGAGGCCAGGATGCACAACGACGGGAATGTAGTGCCTTTGCACAAGGTCGCTACCGATCAGGCGAGCCCCTCGCCGCTCGCCCGCCTGCCTGTGATTCTGCTTCAGGTTCGCGACAAGGCTGCCCAGCAGTTGCGCCTGGGCTTGCAGGGGCTGTTCGATAACGCCGACGACACCTTGTTTGAAATGGCCGACCGGGCGCGCGACGACGTCGAGCAGAACCTGTACTTCGAGGCCATGCGGGACCTGCGCCTGAAGCGTAAAAGCATCGAACGTGAATTCATCGAGCAGTTTTTCGAGACCTTCTTCAGCCTCGCCCAATACGACCTGACCCACGCCAGCCTGGCGCCGAACCTGGCGCCAGACAGCCAGATCCAGCGCTCCCAGGACGACCTGGAACGGCATCTGGCGGTCGAGGCAATGGTCACTCGGGTGCTCAGGCGCGATGGCGTGTCGCTGGAACAACTGACGGCCCGGCTCAGTGTGCTGCTGGGCCGACCGCTGGCCAATCAGCACAATCCCCTGAGCCCGGCATTGCTGTGCGAGAAGTTCCTGCAGGCCGGGCGCAACCTGGGCGTGGGAATCAAGGTCAAGCTGATCCTGCTCAAGCTGTTCGAGCGTTATGTGCTCAGCGATTGCGACCAACTCTATACCGAGGCCAACCAGTTGCTGGCCGCCACAGGCATCCTGCCAGAGCTCAAGGTTACGCTGGCGCGCCGGGCGTCGGATCGCACCGAGGATAACCCCAGGCCCGACGCCGAGATGGCTGCCAAGGCCAGCGATGCCGAGGTTGATGACAGTGTGCAGGAAGTGTTCGCCGCCTTGCAGAAACTGTTGATGCAGGTGCGTGGCACTGTGGCGCCGACCCTGGAGCCCAGCGTGCCGCTCCAGCCGATTTCTACCCGTGACCTGCTGCGGCTGCTCTCTCATTTGCAGCAATACGTGCCGGCGCCTGCCGTTCACGACGAGTTCGATTTGCGTAGTCAGCTCGAACAACTGTTGACCCGGGTCAGCGTGCGCAGTGGCAAGTCCCGGGTGGTCGAAGGCGCCGATGAAGACGTGATCAACCTGATCTCGATGATGTTCGAATTCATCCTCGACGATCACAACCTGCCAGACTCCTTCAAGGCCCTGATCGGCCGCCTGCAAATCCCGATGCTCAAGGTCGCGGTGCAGGACAAGAGTTTCTTCAGCCGTGGCAATCATCCGGCCCGGCGACTGCTTAACGAAATCGCAGCTGCGGCCATGGGTTGGGGTGATTGCGACGATCATCAGCGCGACAGCCTCTACCTGCGGATCGAGCAGGTGGTGCAGCGCTTATTGAATGACTTTGTCGATGACCCGGCGATTTTCTCCGAACTGCTGGCCGACTTCCTGGCCTTCACCGGTGACGAGCGGCGCCGCAGTGAGTTGCTCGAACAGCGCATCCGCGATGCCGAAGAGGGCCGGGCCAAGGCCGAACTGGCGCGCCAGCGCGTCGAAGGGGCGCTGAACCAGGTGATGTTGGGCAAAGTCCTGCCACAAGCTGTGGTGGAGTTCGTGCAACACGCCTGGAGCCAGGTGTTGCTGCTGACGTGCTTCAAGCATGGCAAGTATTCCGCCGAGTGGCAGGCCGACGTCTTGACCCTGGAGCAATTGATCTGGAGCGTCCAGCCTCATGATGAACCCGATGCCGGCCTGCGTTTGCTGGCGATAGTGCCCGAACTGCTCAAGGCCCTGCGTGAAGGCTTGAGTCGCTCGGCGTTCGACCCGTTCGCCACCAGCGAGTTTTTCAGTGAGCTGGAAGCCCTGCATGTGCAGGCGCTCGAGGGCATGGGCCAGGCAACGGAGCAGGCCCAGTCGTTCGATTCGCCGGCCATGGTCGAGGTGCTGGAAAAAATCGTCCTGCGTGCCCCGCAAAAATCGGCGGGGGAGAGTGTGGCGGTGCATTTGCCGGCCGATGACGTGGGCCTGCTGCAGGTCGGCCAGTTGCACCTGGGAAGCTGGGTCGAGTTCCAGGAAGACGATGACAACACCCTGCGTTGCAAGCTGGCGGCGATCATCGAGGCCACCGGCAAATACGTCTTCGTCAATCGCACCGGCCTCAAGGTATTGGAGCACAGCCGCACCAGCCTGGCCCTGGAGTTTCGCCGTGGCGCGGCGCGGCTGTTGGACGACACCCTGTTGTTCGACCGCGCGCTGGAGTCGGTGCTGGGCAATCTGCGCCAGCTCAATCGCGGCAAGTGATCGCGCAGCCCGGTCCGATCACGGCATACTGGCGGCATTCACCGTCGTCATCGAAGGAACCTGTATGCAGTTGGACTCCGCGAGCGGTTGGTGCGAGGGGGTGCGTCATTGCCCATCGCCCAACTTCAATGCGCGCCCCGAAGGCGAAATCTCCCTGCTGGTGATCCACAACATCAGCCTGCCACCGGCACAATTCGCCACGGGCAAGGTGCAGGAATTCTTCCAGAATCGTCTGGATGTCACGGAACATCCCTACTTTGCCGGTATCGCCGACCTGCGCGTCTCCGCGCATTTTCTGATCGAGCGTGACGGTACCGTGACCCAGTTTGTCTCTTGTCTGGATCGCGCCTGGCATGCGGGTGTCTCGTGCTTCGAGGGGCGTGAGACCTGTAATGATTTTTCCCTGGGCATCGAGCTTGAGGGCACGGATGATCTGCCGTTCACCGACGCGCAATATGTCGCACTGGTGGACCTGACCCGGCAGTTGCAAGCGGCGTTCAGGGCGATCACTGTGCAGCGTATCTGCGGGCACAGCGACATCGCACCGGGGCGCAAGACCGATCCGGGGCCGGCATTCGACTGGGTGCGCTATCGCGCGGCCCTGACAGAAGGGGAAGGACAATGAGTTTTCTGGTGTTGCTGCTGGCCGTCTGGATCGAGAAGTTCTCGGCCTTGCGCCAGCGGGTCCAGCGCGACGGCGGTTGGCTGCATGAGCTGAACAAGCTCGAGGCGAGCCCACGTTGGGTGAACCGGCCCTGGCTGGTGCTGACGGTGCTGGTTTTACTGCCCGTGGCGCTGCTGGCGTTGCTGCTGTGGGTGCTGGAGCCGGTGGCCTACGGTCTGTTGGCGCTACCGGTGCATTTGCTGGTGGTGATCTACAGCCTGGGGCGCGGTGATCTGCTGGCCGGCCTCGGGCCGTTTCGCGACGCGTGGCGTCGGGAAGACCTGCAAGCGGCGGCCCATGTCGCCAAGCGCGACCTGGACATTGAAGCCAATGACGGTGAGCAGTTGCTGGAGCGGGTCCAGGGGCATTTGTTGTGGCAGGCCTACCAGAGCTTCTTTGCGGTGATTTTCTGGTACTTCGTGTTGGGCCCGGTCGCCGCCCTGAGTTATCGGCTGCTGGCGCTGGCCGCCGAGCACAGCCAGAACCCCGGCGTGGCCGAGCGGGCCGCGCAAATGCGCCATGCCTTCGATTGGGTGCCGGTGCGGTTGCTGGCGGCGAGCTTCGCCCTGGTGGGCAATTTCGTCGCGGTCAGCCGGGTCATGCTGCATGAGCTGCTGAACTGGAACATCAGCGCCGCCGACCTTATCGACAAGGTCGGCCTGGTGGCAGGCGAGATCCCCCGGCCCGTCGCCGGACCGGACGGCATCAACAGCCTGGACCGTCTCTGGGAATTGCTGCTGCGTGCGGCGGTACTCTGGTATGCCGGTTTTGCGTTGTGGACGGTGTTGGCCTGATCAACGTAAGCAAGGTTGTGGCCAGGCGCTTTTGTGGCGAGGGAGCTTGCTCCCGCTCGGCTCTGTAGGAGCTGGCGAAGCCTGCGATCTTTTGATCTTTCGCTTGGGACTCAAGTGTCTGGGGAAAGATCGCAGCCTCGTTGCACTCGACAGCTCCTACACAGCTCCTACACCGTTAACCTTAAGTTACAAATCTCCCCGCCAATTTAGGCTATACAAGTGCAGCGCCCGAATAGTGGCTTTCTGCTGTCTCCGTGCGCGAGCTCATAACAATAAGAACACTACCGGGAGACTTCCTTGTGAAGAGTTTGCTCTGGCCCGCCGTCGCGCTGATGAACCGCCTGAGCTTCGGCATGAAGTTCAGCCTGATCAGCGTGCTGTTCCTGCTGCCAATGCTGGTGACCAACTTCTTTCTGGTGCGCGATTCCTATCGGGAATTCCAGGGCACGCAAGTGGAGCTGCAAAGCCTCGACCTGCTGGGCAGCAGCCTGTTCCTGCGTCGGGACCTGGAAACCCTCAATAACCTGGTGCAGATCAACGCCAGCCTGGGCCAGTCCGGCAAGGCCGGTGATGTCGAGGCGAAGATCGGCAGCCTGGAACAACAGGTCCTCGCGCGGCTGCAAGGCATGACCCCCGTAGTCATCGAGCCCGAGCAGGTCAGTGCCTTCGAGGCCAAGCGCGACGAGATGATCGGTGCTTTCAAGACCCAGCAGGCCGAAAGCTCCCTGCAGAGCAAAAGTGCGCTGATCGGCAAGTTGCTCAACAGCGCCCAGATGTTCAGCCAGATCATCGCCAGCCAGGCGGGGCTGAGTCGCGACAACCAGAGCGACATCCGTCAGCTCAGCGAATTGATCATCGGCACGACCCCCAAGGTCTCCCAGATTCTTGGTGAGGGCCGGGCGCTGGGCGCGTCCTCGTTGGGGCTGGGGTTTCTCAATTCGGCGTCGAGCACTCGCTTCGACGAGTTGCTGGCGCAGATCGAAAAGCTCCAGGGTGAATATGACTTGAAACTGCAGGATGCCTTGGGTTCCAGCAAGGCCGCCGGGCAGGCCCTTGCCGATCAGGCCAATGGCAGCAAGGGCACCCTCAAGAAGGCCAGTGAACTGATTGAAGAGCAGGTGGTGATGGCCGACACGCTCGATGCGCCATGGCCGGTATTTTATGAGCAAGTCAGTGGCCTGATGGAGCAGACCTACCGGCTGAACGAGGCGACCCAGGGCTTTCTTGGTGTGCAGTTGCAGCAGCGTCTGGAGCAGAACCGTAGCCACATGGTGCTGCAAGCCGTGGCGCTGGTGCTGGTGTTCCTGTTGATTTTTTACCTGTACGCCGGTTTCTACGCCTCGACCCGCACCACGCTCCAACACCTGGGGCAGATGATGGACAAGGTGGCGGCGGGCGACATGACGGTCAATTTTGTTGCCCGCAGCAAGGATGAGCTGGGCGAATTGGGTGAAGTGTTCAACGGTACGGTGGCGAAGATCCATGACCTGATCGAACAGGTCGGCCGCACCGTTGCCGAAGTCGAACGCCAGGCCGGGCAGGTGGAAACGGTATCGGCCCAGAGCAACCAGGCCGTCGCCGGCCAGCGCAGCCAGATCGAACTGGTGGCCACGGCGATGAACCAGATGTCGGCCACGGCCCAGGAAGTGGCTCGCAGTGCCGCTGCGGCGGTGAGCAGTGCCCACAGCGTGAACGACGAGACCCTCAGCGGGCGCGGGCTGGTGGAATCCCAGCAGGGCAGCATCGCCCGCTTGGCCAGTGAGATCGATCAGTCGGTGCAGGTGATCAATCAACTGGCGAGCGACAGCCAGGCCATCAGTCGCGTGCTGGATGTGATCAAGAGCATCGCCGAGCAGACCAACCTGCTGGCCCTCAACGCCGCCATCGAGGCGGCCCGGGCCGGTGAGCAGGGGCGCGGCTTTGCGGTGGTGGCCGATGAGGTGCGGACCCTGGCCAAGCGAACCCAACAATCGACCGAAGAAATCGAAGCGATGATCACCCGCCTGCACGGTGGTGTCGGCGCGGCGGTCAAGGCGATGGGCACCAGCCATGAGATGGCCAGCGGCACGGTCAGCCAATCGGAAAAGGTCCAGCAGGCCCTGGAAAATATCCTCGGTGCCGTCGGCATGATCGTCGACCAGAACCAGCAGATCGCCGCCGCGGTAGAGCAGCAGACGGCGGTGGCCCATGACATCGACCAGAACATCGTCGAGATCAACCGCGCCGGCGAACGCACCGCCGAAGGCGCCCACCAGACCGAAGACGCCAGCCGCGAACTGTCCGCCCAGGTGGTGCAGCTCAAGCAGTTGATCAATGCGTTTCGGGTGTGATTTTTAAGGTCCACCACCGACCCAATGTGGGAGCGAGCTTGCTCGCGATAGCGGTTTGTCAGGCAACCTATTTGTCGACTGATGGAACGCTATCGCGAGCAAGCTCGCTCCCACAAGAGATCACCAGTTGAACAGTTCGCGGGTGTTGCGGGTACTGGCCTCGGCCAAGCGTTCTGGGCTGATACCCATGATCCCGGCCAGCGCCTCACAAATCGCCGGCAAATGCGCCGGGCTGTTACGTTGGCCGGGGAACATCGCCGGGGCCATGTCCGGGGAGTCGGTTTCCAGCACCACCGCGTCCAGCGGCAATTGCGCCAGCACCCGGTGCATGCGCAAGGCCTGGGGCCAAGTCGCGGCACCGCCCAGGCCAAGCTTGTAGCCGAGCTTGATGTACTCGCGGGCCTCTTCGAAACTGCCGGCGAAGGCGTGAATGATCCCTGCGCGTTTGGAGCCCATGGGCTTGAGCGTCGCGATCACGTCGGCATGGCTGCGGCGCACATGGATCAGCGCTGGCAGTTCGAACTCCACCGCCAGTTGCAACTGTGCTTCAAACAGCGCCTGCTGGCGTTCGCGGTCCAGGGTGGGGATGTAGTAATCCAGGCCGATTTCCCCCACGGCACATAATTGCCGGTGTCCGGCCAGGCGGCTCAGCCACTCGCGCAGTAGCGCCACGTCGTCGGGTCGGTGCTGATCGAGATACACCGGGTGCAGGCCCAGTGCGGCATGCAGGTCCGGGTCGCTTTGCACCAGGTCCCAGACCCGCTGCCAGTTGTCCCGGTAAACGCCCAGTACCACCATTTGCCGCACGCCCGCGGCGCGGCTTTCGGCCAGCAGTGCCGGGCGGTCCGCGTCAAAATCCGGAAAATCCAGGTGGGTGTGGGTATCGATCAACTCCATGCATCAATCCTGAAAAAGCTTCAGCCCTGGTGAATACGCTGCTTGAACGTCCGCGCGATGGCCTGCACGCCTGGTTGGTAGTCATCGTTTTCGATGGCCGCCAGGGCCAGTTCCAGGGCTTTGTCGGCGATCAGTTGGTGCTGCTGGGACATGGCATTGACCGGCAGCGGCAGGAAGTCCAGCAACTGCGTGTCACCAAACGTGCCCAGGCGCAACGGCCGCGACTTGAGCGGGAAATCGTGCAGGGCGTCGAACACCCCTTGCAGCAGCACGTAGGACGTGGTGATCAGCGCATCGGGCAGATGTCCCAGGCGCGCGAGCATTTCCTCCATCAACTGGCGGCCGCATTCACGGCTGAACGACTCGCCATGCTCGATCAATACCTGGCCCTCGAACCCGGCCAAGGCCTCGCGAAAGCCGGCGGTCCGTTCCTGGCTGATGCTCAACTCGGGACGGGCGCTGATCAGCGCGATTTGCCGAGGGTGGGTCTCCAACAGGCTGCGCGTCAGTTGCAGGCTGGCCTGGCGGTCGTCGCTGATCACCGAGCAGAAATGCGCCGGCTCCATCACCCGGTCGATGGCGATGATCGGAATGCCCTTGGCCTGCAACTGCAGGTAGCTGTCGTCGCCGGCCGGCAGGCAACTGGCGACGATCAGTGCATCGCAGCGCCGGGCGCGGAACAACTGCAACAGTTGCCGTTCGCTGTCAGGTGCGTCGTCGGAACTGGCGATCAGCAGCTGATAGCCCCGCGCCCGTGCCCCTTGCTCCAGCAGCTTGGCGATGCGTGCGTAACTGGGGTTTTCCAGGTCAGGCAGGATGAAGCCCAGGGTACGGGTGTGGCGACTGCGCAGCCCGGCGGCCTGGGGATTGGGCGTGAAGCCGTGTTCCTGGACCACCGCTCGCACCCGTTCGACGGTGGCGCTGCTGATGCGTTGCTGTTCGGCCTTGCCGTTGATGACATAGCTGGCGGTGGTCACGGACACACCGGCCAGTTGGGCAATATCACTGAGTTTCAACCCGGTTTTCCTTGTTTTTTCGAGTTAGCCCCGACGATAAGGGCCATCCTACCCGATTCAAGCCGACGGTCACCGTCCAAGCGCTTACGACAAGTTGCACTTCAAGGATGAGAGATTATCGAGTAACGTGCCAATCTTTCTAGATTAAACGTTTCAGCAAGCGTATTTTCAAGGCTAGCAGCATTTTTGGCCCTTCTGCCGTGATCACGCCAAAAATCATCCTGCAACGCTAAGCTGATTCATTCAAAACAATACCTGGCGCCAACCGGACGCCAAAAAGGAGAAAGCATGCTCGAGCTCACTCTAGAGCAGATATCCATGGCTCAGACGGCTGTGGATAAAGACGCTGCACTGCAACTGCTCGCCGACAAACTGGTGGCCGATGGCTTGGTGGCTGAGGGTTACCTCGCCGGCTTGCAGGCTCGCGAAGCCCAGGGCTCGACCTTTCTTGGCCAAGGTATTGCCATCCCCCACGGCACCCCGCAGACCCGCGACCTGGTTCATTCGACCGGTGTGCGCCTGCTGCAATTTCCCGAGGGTGTGGATTGGGGCGATGGCCAGATCGTCTACCTGGCGATCGGCATCGCGGCCAAGTCCGACGAACACCTGCGCCTGCTGCAACTGCTGACCCGCGCCCTCGGCGAGACTGACCTGGGCCAGGCCTTGCGCCGTGCCGGTTCCGCCGAAGCGTTGCTGAAGCTGCTGCAAGGCGCGCCGCAGGAACTGGCGCTGGATGCCCAGATGATCGGCCTCGGTGTGTCGGCTGACGATTTTGAAGAGCTGGTATGGCGCGGCGCTCGCCTGTTGCGTCAAGCCGATTGCGTGAGCAATGGCTTTGCCGGGGTGTTGCAGCAAGTCGATGCGCTGCCCCTGGGCGATGGCTTGTGGTGGCTGCACAGCGAACAGACCGTCAAGCGTCCGGGCCTGGCATTCGTCACGCCGGACAAGCCCATCCGTTACCTGGGCCAACCGTTGAGCGGGCTGTTCTGCCTCGCCAGCCTCGGCGAAGCTCACCAGGCCTTGCTGGAAAGGCTCTGCGCCTTGCTGATCGAAGGCCGCGGCCACGAACTGGGTCGCGCCACCAGCAGCCGCAAGGTGCTGGAAGTGCTCGGCGGCGAATTACCCGCCGATTGGCCCAGCGCGCGCATCGGCCTGGCCAATGCCCATGGCCTGCATGCACGCCCGGCGAAAATCCTCGCTCAGTTGGCGAAGAGTTTCGAAGGCGAGATCCGCGTGCGCATCGTCGACGGCCAGGACAGCGCCGTGTCGGCCAAGAGCCTGAGCAAGCTGTTGAGCCTGGGCGCCCGTCGCGGCCAGGTCCTGGAGTTCATCGCCGAACCGAGCATTGCCGCCGATGCGTTGCCGGCACTGTTGGCGGCCATCGAAGAAGGCCTTGGCGAAGAAGTCGAACCGCTGCCGCCACCGAGTGCGCCGCGGGAAACCGTGATGGCCGAAGTGGCGACTGTCGTGTTGGCGCCCGAATCTGGCAGCCTGATCCAGGCCGTCGCTGCCGCCCCGGGCATCGCCATCGGCCCGGCCCACATCCAGGTATTGCAGGCCATCGACTACCCGTTGCGCGGTGAGTCGGCGGCCATCGAGCGCGAGCGCCTGCAAAACGCCTTGAGCCAGGTGCGCCGCGATATCCAAGGCCTGATTGAACGCGCCAAGGCCAAGGCCATCCGCGAGATCTTCATCACCCACCAGGAAATGCTCGACGACCCGGAACTGAGCGACGAAGTCGACACTCGCTTGAAGCTGGGCGAGAGTGCGCAAGCGGCGTGGATGGGGGTGGTTGAAGCCGCCGCGAAAGAACAGGAAGCCTTGCAGGACGCCTTGCTGGCCGAACGTGCCGCCGATCTGCGAGATGTCGGCCGTCGTGTGCTGGCGCAACTGTGCGGCGTCGAAACCCCGAACGAACCCGATCAACCCTACATCCTGGTGATGGACGAAGTCGGTCCGTCCGACGTGGCCCGCCTGGACCCGACGCGGGTGGCGGGGATTCTCACCGCCCGTGGCGGCGCCACCGCCCACAGCGCCATTGTCGCTCGGGCCCTGGGCATTCCGGCGCTGGTGGGCGCCGGTGAGGCGGTGTTGCTGCTGGCGCCGGGCACGTCCTTGTTGCTGGATGGCCAGCGCGGTCGCCTGCACGTGGACCCTGACGCCGTCACTTTGCAACGGGCTGCTGAAGAGCGCGATACCCGCGAGCAGCGCCTCAAGGTCGCCGCCGAGCAGCGCCACGAACCGGCGGTGACCCGTGACGGTCATGCCGTGGAAGTGTTCGCCAACATTGGCGAAAGCGCCGGCGTCGCCAGCGCGGTGGAGCAGGGTGCCGAAGGCATTGGCCTGTTGCGCACCGAACTGATTTTCATGGCCCACACCCAGGCGCCGGACGAAGCGACCCAGGAAGCCGAATACCGCAAGGTGCTCGACGGCCTGGCCGGTCGACCTCTGGTGGTGCGCACCCTCGATGTCGGCGGCGACAAGCCGCTGCCGTACTGGCCGATCGCGAAAGAAGAAAACCCGTTCCTCGGCGTGCGTGGCATTCGCCTGACCTTGCAGCGTCCGCAGGTCATGGAAGCGCAACTGCGTGCCCTGTTGCGCTCGGCGGACAACCGTCCGCTGCGGATCATGTTCCCGATGGTGGGCAGTGTCGATGAGTGGCGCCAGGCCCGGGACATGACCGAGCGCCTGCGCCAGGAAATCCCCGTGGCGGACCTGCAACTGGGGATCATGATCGAAGTGCCGTCCGCCGCGTTGCTGGCGCCGGTGCTCGCCAAGGAAGTCGACTTCTTCAGCGTCGGCACCAACGACCTGACGCAATACACCCTGGCGATCGACCGTGGTCACCCGACCCTTTCGGCCCAGGCCGATGGCTTGCACCCGGCGGTACTGCAACTGATCGACATCACCGTGCGCGCCGCCCATGCCCATGGCAAATGGGTCGGTGTATGTGGCGAACTGGCGGCCGACCCACTGGCGGTGCCGGTGCTGGTGGGCCTGGGCGTGGACGAACTGAGTGTCTCGGCCCGCAGCATTGCCGAGGTCAAGGCGCGGGTCCGCGAATTGAGCCTGGCACAAGTACAAACCCTGGCCCAAGAGGCCTTGGCCGTGGGCAGCGCCGATGACGTGCGCGCATTAGTGGAGGCGCTGTAATGGCGAAGATTCTTACCCTGACCCTCAACCCGGCGCTCGACCTCACGGTGGAGTTGGCGCGCCTGGAGCCGGGCCAGGTCAACCGCAGCGACGGCATGCATGCCCACGCCGCCGGCAAGGGCGTGAACGTGGCTCAGGTGTTGGCCGATCTCGGCCATACGCTGACGGTCAGTGGTTTTCTGGGCGAAGACAATGCCCAGGTATTCGAGACGCTGTTTGCCCAGCGTGGTTTTGTCGATGCTTTTATCCGCGTTCCCGGTGAAACTCGCAGCAATATCAAACTGGCTGAGCAGGACGGCCGCATCACTGACCTCAACGGCCCGGGCCCGGTGGTTGATGAAGCCGCACAGCACGCCTTGCTGGCGCGCCTTGAGCAAATCGCCCCTGGTCACGACGTGGTTGTGGTAGCGGGCAGCTTGCCTCGGGGCGTCAGCCCGCAGTGGTTGCAGGCCTTGATCACGCGCTTGAAAACACTCGGCCTGAACGTAGCCCTCGACACCAGTGGCGAAGCCTTGCGCGTCGCCCTGGCGGCGGGGCCGTGGCTGATCAAGCCGAACACCGAGGAGCTGGCCGACGCGCTGGGTTGCGAGGTGGTGAGCGAAGCGGCCCAGGCGCAAGCGGCGCAGCGCCTGCATGCCCAGGGCGTCGAACATGTGGTGATTTCCCACGGCGCCGATGGCGTGAACTGGTTCAGTGTCGGTGCGGCGCTGCATGCCTCGCCACCCAAGGTCAGCGTCGCCAGCACCGTGGGTGCCGGCGATTCGCTGCTGGCGGGCATGCTGCACGGCCTGCTCAGCGCCGACACCCCGGAACAGACGCTGCGCACCGCCACGGCCATCGCCGCCATGGCGGTCACGCAGATCGGTTTTGGCATCCACGACACCGCGTTGCTGGCGTCGCTTGAACAGGGCGTGCGCGTGCGCCCCCTGACAGAACAATAAGAGGGTTAGCAAGAATGAAACTAGCCATTGTGACGGCCTGCCCCAACGGCATGGTCACCAGTGTGTTGTGCGCCCGCCTGCTGGACGCCGCGGCGCAGCGCCAGGGTTGGAGCACCAGTGTTGAAGTCCACGACGCGGCCCACCCGGAACGCCAGTTGTCGGCGGCGACCCTCGAAGCGGCCGAGTGGGTCTTGCTGGTTGCCAGCGGCCCGGTGGACATGTCGCGGTTCGTTGGCAAACGCCTGTTCCGCAGCACCCCGGCCCTGGCCCTGCAAGACGTCGATTCGGTGCTGCGCCGCGGCGCCGAAGAGGCCGAGGTTCTGCTCGCCTCGGATGTCGTGGAGGAGGCCCCCACGGTGTCGACCGAGCGTGCGCCGCGCCTGGTTGCCATCACCGCATGCCCAACGGGTGTTGCCCATACCTTCATGGCCGCCGAAGCATTGCAGCAGGCGGCGAAGAAGCTCGGCTACGACCTGCAAGTGGAAACCCAGGGTTCGGTGGGGGCGCGCAATCCGTTGAGCGCCGAGGCCATCGCCGAGGCGGACGTGGTGCTGCTGGCGACTGACATCGAAGTCGCCACCGAGCGTTTTGCCGGCAAGAAGATCTACCGCTGCAGCACGGGCATCGCCTTGAAACAGGCGGAAGCGACGCTGAACAAAGCGCTGGTCGAAGGTCGTCAGGAAAGCGCGTCGAGCGGTGCCAGCGCCCCGGCCAAGTCGGAGAAGACTGGTGTCTACAAGCACCTGCTGACGGGCGTGTCGTTCATGCTGCCGATGGTGGTGGCCGGCGGTCTGTTGATCGCCTTGTCGTTTGTATTCGGCATCACCGCCTTCAAGGAACCCGGCACGCTGGCGGCCGCGCTGATGCAGATCGGCGGCGACACCGCGTTCAAATTGATGGTGCCGCTGCTGGCCGGCTACATCGCCTATTCCATCGCCGACCGTCCGGGCCTGGCGCCGGGGATGATCGGCGGGATGCTGGCGAGCACACTGGGCGCCGGCTTCATTGGCGGGATCATCGCCGGTTTCCTGGCCGGTTACGTGGCCAAGGCGATCAACCGCTACGCGCGCCTGCCCCAGAGCCTGGAAGCGCTCAAGCCGATCCTGATCATCCCGCTGCTGGCGAGCCTGGTCACCGGCCTGGTGATGATCTACATCGTCGGCAAACCGGTGGCGGGCATGCTCGAAGGCTTGACTCATTTCCTCGACAGCATGGGCACCACCAATGCGATCCTGTTGGGCGTGCTGCTGGGGGCGATGATGTGCGTCGACCTCGGTGGGCCGATCAACAAGGCCGCCTACGCGTTTTCGGTGGGGCTGCTGGCTTCCCAGAGTTATGCACCGATGGCCGCGACCATGGCCGCTGGCATGGTGCCGCCGATTGGCCTGGGCATCGCCACCTTCATCGCCCGGCGCAAATTCGCCCAGACCGAGCGCGAGGCCGGTAAAGCCGCGCTGGTGCTGGGGCTGTGCTTCATTTCCGAAGGGGCGATTCCGTTCGCGGCCAAGGACCCGCTGCGGGTGATCCCGGCCAGCATTGCCGGCGGCGCGCTGACCGGTGCGCTGTCGATGTACTTCGGCTGCAAGCTCATGGCCCCCCACGGCGGCCTGTTCGTGATGCTGATCCCCAACGCCATCAACCATGCGCTGTTGTACCTGCTGGCGATCGTGGCGGGGAGCCTGCTGACGGGAGTGGCGTATGCGCTGCTCAAGCGGCCGGAAGTGGTAGAGATGGCGTTGGAGCCGGCCAAGGCCTGACCAACCCTGTTCTCCCCCTGTGGGAGCGAGCTTGCTCGCGATAGCGGTGTATCAGTCGACAAATAGGTTGCCTGACACCCTGCCATCGCGAGCAAGCTCGCTCCCACAGTGGTTTTTTGGGGGGGGGACATAAAATTTCTGTCACACCCACTTCACAGAGCCATGCTTAAGTTTTCCCATTTCAAGGGAGAACACCATGAGCGAATTCGACCTGGGCCGCCGCCGTGTGATGCAAGCCGTGGGGGCGGGGTTGTTGTTGCCGGGGCTGGCGCCGGCGGTGATGGCTTCGGTCAAGGATCGGCCGGTGCTCACCGACGGTGTGCAGTCCGGCGACTTGCAGGGCGACCGGGCGATGATCTGGAGCCGCAGCGACCGTCCGGCGCGGATGGTGGTGGAGTGGGACACCCGCAGCCAATTCAGCAATCCGCGCCGCTTCGTCTCGCCCATGGCCGACGCCCGCAGTGATTTCACTGCCCGGGTCGAACTCACCGGGCTGCCGCCCGACCAAGCAATTTTCTACCGGGTGCATTTCGAAGACGCCCAGAGCGGGGTTGCCAGCGAACCCTGGCTCGGCCACCTGCGCAGCGTGCCGCAGTTCAAGCGCAACATCCGGTTTGTCTGGAGTGGCGACACCGTCGGCCAGGGTTTCGGCATCAACCCGGACATCGGCGGCATGCGCATCTACGAAGCCATGCGCCTGCGCCTGCCGGACTTTTTTATCCACAGCGGCGACACCATCTACGCCGACGGCCCGGTGCCGGCGCAAATCACAGCCGAGGGTGGACGGGTCTGGCGCAACCTCACCACCGAAGCCAAGAGCAAGGTTGCCGAGACCCTGGATGAGTATCGCGGCAACTATCGCTACAACCTGATGGATGAAAACGTCCGTCGCTTCAACGCCGAAGTGCCGCAGATCTGGCAGTGGGACGACCATGAGGTGGTCAACAACTGGTCGCCGGGCAAGCAACTGGACGAGCGCTACCAGACCAAGGATATCCACAGCCTCGTGGGGCGTGCGCGACAGGCCTGGCTGGAATACGCGCCGATGCGCCTGCAAAAGGCCGACGGCGGCGGGCGGATCTACCGCAAGCTCGGTTACGGGCCGCTGCTGGATGTGTTCGTGCTGGATATGCGCAGCTACCGCGAAGCCAACGACGCCAACCTCGGCGCGGCCAAACCGTTCCTGGGGCGTGAGCAGTTGAATTGGCTCAAGCGCGAATTGAAGCAGTCCCGTGCCCAATGGAAAGTCATCGCCGCCGACATGCCCATTGGCCTGGGTGTGCCGGATGGCGAAGTGTGCCCCGGCGTGCCGCGCTGGGAAGCGGTCGCCAACGGTGACCCGGGCGCGGCCCAGGGGCGTGAAGTGGAGATCGCCGAACTGCTTGGGTACCTGCGCAAGCATCAGGTGCGCAACTACGTCTGGCTCACCGCCGACGTCCACTATTGCGCCGCCCATCATTACCACCCCGAACACGCCGCGTTCCAGGATTTCGAACCGTTCTGGGAGTTCGTCGCCGGGCCATTGAACGCCGGCAGCTTCGGGCCCAATGCCCTGGACAAGACCTTCGGCCCCGAAGTGGTGTTCCAGAAAGCCCCGCCGGCCCAGAACACCTCGCCGTTTGCCGGGTATCAGTTCTTTGGCGAGGTGAACATCGACGGGCCAAGCGGGGAGATGAGCGTGGTGTTGCGGGACCTGGAAGGCGTGGCGGTGTTCGAGAAGAAGTTGCAGCCGGTTTGACTGTCAGTCGCGCCAGGAACCTCTGTGGGAAAAGCCTCTGTGGGAGCAAAGCTTGCTCGCGATCACGGTACATCTGTCAATAAATGGCTGACTGAAAGTCCGCTATCGCGAGCAAGCTTTGCTCCCACAAGGGGTACTTAAAATGGGTGTCTGTCAGTAGACATCCCGCCGATACCGCCCCTGCTCGATCAGCCGCTCCACTTCCTCGCGTCCCAGCACGTTGTTGAGCACGTGATCCACCCCGGATGCCATGCCCTGCAAGCTGCCGCAGACGTAGATCACCGCGCCGTCGGCCAGCCATTGCTTGAGCAGCGCGGCCGATTCCAGCAGGCGGTCCTGGACGTAGACTTTCTGCTCCTGATCCCGGGAGAAGGCTAGGTCCAGGCGTTCCAGGTCGCCTGAGGTCACCCATTCCTGCAGCTCATCGCGGCAGTGGAAATCGTGTTCGCGGTTGCGCTCGCCAAACAGCAGCCAGTTGCGCTGCATGCCCTCGGTGACGCGTGCCTTGAGCAGGCTGCGCAGGCCGGCCAGGCCAGTGCCGTTGCCCAGCAGGATCATCGGCACACCCTGGGCCGGCAGGTGGAAGCTGCTGTTGCGGCGCAGCCGCAGGCTGACGGCGCTGCCCAGTGGGGCGTGTTCGGTCAGCCAGCCGGAGCCGACGCCCAGGCTGCCGTCGGCGTGACGTTCCTGGCGCACGATCAGTTCCAGCACGCCGTCGGCCGGGATCGAGGCGATGGAGTACTCGCGTATCGCCAGCGGTGCCAGGGCATCCACCAGTGCCTGGGCATGCAGGCCGACCAGATGGGCGCGGTTTTCCGGGAGTTGGCGGTTCGCCAGGGCCTGGTCGAGGCTCTGGGACAGGCCATCGACCTGCACGCGCGCATGCCCGGAGAGGCCGAGCCCGTCGAGGAAATGCTCGATGGCCAACAGGTCATTGCGCGGCAGGATTTCCACCAGGTCACCGGCCAGCCAACTGCTCGGGCCGGGGGCGGTGAAGCCCAGCAGGTATACGCCCGAGCCGCTGCTGTCGGGGTTGAGCAGGGTGCGCTGGCTGAGGCTCCAGTTTTCGAAGCTTGGCGCCTGCCAAGTGTCCAACGGGGCTTGGCCGGTCAGCTCCGCCAATTGTTGTTGCCAGTGACGCAGGGCGTAAGGGTCGCCGCTGTCCACTTCCACCGGCGCGAACAGGGTCTTGCCGCCGTGTTCCGCCAGCCAGGCGTGCAGGCGCCGGGCGAAGCCGCAGAAGTGTTCATATTGCCGGTCGCCCAGGCCCAGCACCGAATACTGCAGGCGTTCCAGGCTCAGGGCCTGGCCCAGCACCTTGCGTTCGAAACCGCGGGCACTGTCCGGCCCTTCGCCGTCGCCAAAGGTGCTGACGACAAACAGCGCATGGGTGGCGTCATTCAGGTCCTGCTCACGCACACCGGCCAGTGGCTGGACCTTCACGGGCAAGCCGGCGGCCTGGAGTTGGCCGGCGGTCTGCCAGGCCAGTCGCTCGGCGAAACCGCTTTGGCTGGCGAAGCCGATCAGCCAGGCCGGCGCATTGCCCGGGTTGGCGATGAGGGCCTGGCGGGCGTTTCTGACGTGGCGCTTCTTGCGGCGGCGATCCAGGTACAGCAACCAGCCGGTGATGAAGAACAGCGGCATGGTCAGCGCGGCGACGGTCATCAGGATCCGTCCGACCAGGCCGAAGTAACTGCCGACGTGCAGGGCATAGACACTGGTCAGCAACTGCGCCTTGAGGCTCTTGTCGCTGTAGCGGCTGTGCCGGCTGATGACGCCGGTGGCCGGGTCGAGGGTGAGCTGGTTCAGCGCCCGGTCGTGCGGCGAGTTTTTCAGCAGGTAGAACACGGTCGCCGGTTGCCCGGCCACGGGCGGCATGCGCACGTTATAGGCCGACAGCCCCGGCCCGGCGGCGCTGTAGATGCTGCTCCACATGGCCCGGTAATCGGCCGCGGGCAGTGGGCCGCTCGGCGCCGTGCCGCGATTGCGCACTCGTTCCTCTTTCGGCGAATCGGAGAGCAGGCGGGTCACGCCTTTGTTGTACCACTCGTAGGACCAGGTCAGCCCCGTCAGGGCCGCCAGCAGATAGAACGCCAGGCACCAGGTGCCCGCCACCGAGTGCAGGTCCCAATTGAAGCTCCGACCTTTTTTCCCCCAGTCGAGGGTCAGCCAGGCGCGCCAGCTTTTCCATTGGCGCGGCCAGCGCAGGTACAGCCCGGATAGGCAGAAAAACACCAGGATCAGCGTGCAGGCACCGGTGATTTGCCGACCGACATCATCCAGGGTCAGGACGCGGTGCAACCTGAGCATAAAGCCGAAGAAGTCCTGGCCCGTCACATCGCCCATGAACTGCGCGTTGTAAGGGTTGAAATAGCGCATGGCGCCACGTTTTTCCCCAGGCGGCGCCGCAAAGATCACCCGCGCGGCGTTGCCGCTGTCGGTCTCGACCCAGAGCATGGCGACGGTCTTGCCGGAGGTGGCTTCGATCTGTTCCACCAGCTCGGCAGGCGGCAGGACGCCGGCCGGCTGCTTCTCGACCATCAGCACCTGCGGGTTCAAGGCCCGCAGGATTTCATCCTGGAACGACACCACCGCCCCGGTAACGCCCATCAACGCCAGGACCAGCCCGGCACTGATGCCGAAAAACCAGTGCAACTGGAACAGGGTTTTCTTCAACACGTCGCTCGCCTTGTTCATTTACTGTTCATCACGGCGTGCATTATGCCGTGTGTTATCGAGAAGCATTCATAAACACACCCAAAAGCCTCGATCATTTGCATGAGCGGACCTTTTGCCCGCCCCCGGCGACGAAATCCTGTGGGAGCGAGCTTGCTCGCGAAGAGGCCGGCACATCCAACATCTTCATTGACTGGGACACCGCTATCGCGAGCAAGCTCGCTCCCACATTGGATCTTCAGTAGACACAATATTTGTGTGCATCCAGGGCCCCCCAGTGGGAGCGAGCTTGCTCGCGAAGGGGTCGGCACATCCAACATCTTCATCGACTGGGACACCGCTATCGCGAGCAAGCTTTGCTCCCACAGGCCCAGCTCAAACATATCTGATGGGTGTACGACCAGAAGAACCAGGTCGGCTACTAGGCCGCCTCGCGGTGGACGTTGATCTCGGGCGCCCCGTTAACCACGCTGGCTGAACGGAGGCATTGTGGAGTGGGCAACCCGGCATGGATGCCGGGTTAGCCGCGCTGGGCCATGGATGGCCCTTCGCGGCGGCCCACGGAGCAATGCCTTCGTTCAGGCACACCGAGCCTAGGCGAGGTGCCGAGTGGTGGGGCATACAGCGTTTTGCTTACTTTTGCGCTTCTCAAAAGTGAGCCGCTGTAAGAGCGGAACCGCCTGCGGCCGTTACCGCAGCAACGGATATACACACCAACCCATCCAAAAAAAACGGCGCTTCCCATTTCTGAAAGAAGCACCGTTTTTTAACTGAACAACCTTACGCGACAGGGCGAGAACTATAGGGTTCAAGCCCCAAACACATCACACGTAAAACGATTTCAGCGGCGGAAAGCCATTGAATTCCACCGCGCTATAGCTAGTGGTATAGGCCCCGGTCGACAGCCAATACAGGCGATCCCCAATGGCCAGATTCAACGGCAACCCGTACTTGTAGTTTTCATACATGATGTCAGCGCTGTCACAGGTAGGCCCGGCGATGACCACTTCTTCCATCTCGCCTTTCTTCTCGGTCCAGATCGGAAACTTGATGGCTTCGTCCATGGTTTCGATCAGGCCGGAGAACTTGCCCACATCCGTGTACACCCAACGCTCGACGGCGGTACGGGACTTGCGCGCCACCAGCACCACTTCGCTGACCAGGATACCGGCGTTGGCGATCAACGAACGGCCCGGCTCCAGGATGATTTCCGGCAGGTCGTCGCCGAAGTCTTCCTTGAGGAAGCGGATGATTTCCTCGGCGTAGGTTTCCAGGCTGTTGGTGCGGGTGATGTAGTTGGCCGGGAAGCCGCCACCCATGTTGATCAGCTTCAGGACGATGCCGTCTTCTTCCTTCAGACGCTCGAAGATCACCTTGACCTTGGCGATGGCCGCGTCCCAGACGCTGATGTCGCGCTGTTGCGAGCCGACGTGGAACGAAATGCCGTACGGCACCAGGCCCAGGTCGCGGGCCAGGATCAGCAGGTCCATGGCCATGTCGGTCTGGCAGCCGAACTTGCGCGACAACGGCCAGTCAGCGGTGGTCGAGCCTTCGGTGAGGATCCGTACATAGACTTTCGAGCCCGGCGCGGCCTTGGCGATGTTGCGCAGGTCGGCTTCGGAGTCGGTGGCATACAGGCGCACGCCCTTCTCGTAGAAGTAGCGAATGTCGCGGGATTTCTTGATGGTGTTGCCGTAGCTGATCTGGTCCGGGCCGACGCCACGGCTCATGACCTTATCCAGCTCATAGATCGAGGCGATGTCGAAGTTCGAGCCTTTATCCTTGAGCAGGTCGATGATTTCCACCGCCGGGTTGGCCTTGACGGCGTAGTAGACCTTGGCGAATTCGAAACCGGCGCGCAGGTCGTCATAGGCCTTGGAGATCATCGCGGTGTCGATCACCACGAACGGGGTTTCCTGCTTGTCGGCGAACGCTTTCATTTTCTGGAAGGTTTCGCGCGCGAAATAATCTTCGACCTGGATCGACATACTTGGGACTCCTACTGGCAAACATCAGGATCAATGGGTGTGAGGGCAAGCAGCCCTCGTGAACGTCCTCCGTATCCCCACTTTGGTTCGCCTACTTCCCAAGGCATGTCGCCGAAAGCAAAAAGGCCACGGGATGCGTGATTCCCTTGGCCTTGCTGTCTCGTCGTCAGTACTTGAGCCGGATGGATCGTTTCCAGCATGGACGTTCGGCGCGAACTTTAGGGCGTGAGGGGCCTGAGATCAACTAAAAATGTCGCGTTTTTGCACACATCCGTCGTGCGGCCCGCGACAGCTCATGATGTAACCGACCTGCGTGACAGATTGATGTTCCCTTGGATTGGTATTCGACCTTGCTCAATATGGCTTTTGCCTTTGTGGCGAGGGAGCTTGCTCCCGCTGGGTCGCGCAGCGGCCCCAAAAAAGCGATGAGCGCTTCGCACTCAAGCGGGAGCAAGCTCCCTCGCCACAAAAGCAGTCGTGGCCGATCAGGCCAACGCAGTCTCGGCCGGCGAGACAATGCTGGTCTTGCCCCCGCGCGAACGTCCGGAGCTCAGGTACTCGGCAATCGATTCCTGGGTCACTTCGCCGAGGAACACCCGTTCGGCATCCAGCACCGGCAGCCACGAGCGGTTGAACTCGTACATGCGCGACAGCAGGATCCGCAGGTGTTCGTCGTAGACGGCGGTGGCGTTGAATTCGCGCAGGTATTGGCCGCAGGTGCCGGTCTGGCGGTGCAGGTCGCGACGGCGCACATACCCCAGGGCCTTGTTCTCGGCACAGGTGACCACCACGTAGCGACGGTCATGTTCGTCCATCAACTCCAGCGCCTCACCCACTGGCGTCTCGGGGCTGACCGACGGAGCGTTGTCCGCCGCGTCTTCGGCCTTGACCAGCAGCAGGCGCTTGAGCGTGCTGTCCTGGCCGACGAAGCTGCTGACGAACTCGTCGGCCGGATGCGCCAGCAGCGTGTCCGGGTGATCGCACTGGACCAGCTTGCCAGCGCGGAAGATCGCAATCTTGTCCCCCAGCTTGATCGCTTCGTCGATGTCGTGGCTGACCATGATCACGGTCTTGTTCAGCGCCCGTTGCATCTCGAAGAACTCGTTCTGGATCATCTCGCGGTTGATCGGGTCCACCGCGCCGAAGGGTTCGTCCATCAGCAGCAGCGGCGCATCGGCCGCCAGGGCCCGGATCACGCCGATCCGTTGCTGTTGGCCACCGGACAGTTCACGGGGGTAGCGATGCAGGTACTGCTTGGGTTCGAGCTTGATCATGCTCATCAGCTCGCGGGCGCGGTCGTGGCATTTCTGTTTGTCCCAGCCGAGCAGGCGCGGGACGACGGTGATGTTTTCCTCGATGGTCATGTTCGGGAACAGGCCGATCTGCTGGATCACATAGCCGATGTTGCGGCGCAGGGTCACTTCGTCCAGGCCGGTGGTGTCCTCGCCGTTGATCAACACCTTGCCCGAGGTCGGCGGGATCAGGCGATTGATCATCTTCAGCGTGGTGCTTTTGCCGCAGCCCGACGGCCCGAGGAACACGCAGATCTCGCCTTCGTTGACGGTCAGGTTCACCGAGTCCACGGCCTTGACGTCCTTGCCGTTGCTCTTGAAGGTTTTGCTGAGGTTTTGAAGTTCGATCATTTCAGTAATCCTTTTGGGGTCAGCGAGCGTTGCAGCCATTGCAGAAGCAGGTCGGCGAAGATGGCCAGGAGGCTGACCAGCACGGCGCCGACGATCAGCATCGACATGTCGCTGCGGCTGATGGAAGCGAGGATGAGCACGCCCAGGCCACCGGCGCCGATGGTGGCGGCGATGGTCATGACGCCGATGTTCATGACCACGGCGGTGCGCACGCCGGCCAGGATCACCGGCACGGCGATGGGCAGTTCGACCATGCGCAGGCGCTGGCCGAAGGTCATGCCAATGCCACGGGCGGCCTCACGGATGCCCGGTTCGACGCCGGTCAAGGCCAGGTAGGTGTTGCGCATGATCGGCAACAGCGAATAGAGAAACACCGCGGTGATCGCCGGCATCGGGCCCAGGCCTTGGCCGAACTTGGAATAGAACGGCAACAGCAGGCCGAACAGCGCAATCGACGGAATCGTCAGCAGCACCGTGGCGCTGGCCTGCAATGGGCCGGCGAGCGTCGGGAAGCGGGTCATGAAGATGCCCAGCGGCACACCGACAACAATTGCCAGGGTCACGGCGATGCCCACCAGGGTGATGTGCTGCCAGGTCAGGTGCAGTACCAGCGGCCAGTCCAGATGGGAAAAGGCGTCAAGAAAATCCATGGCTTTTCCTCCAGGTCATTGGGTTGAGAGCAGCGAATGCTGGCGCAGGAAATCGGCGGCAACGGTGGAAGGGCTTTCGTGGTTGACGTCCACGCGGGCGTTGAGCTGGCGCATGGTTTCATCGTCGAACAGCTCGGCCAGGGGCTTGAGTTGCGCGGCCAGTTGCGGGTGCGCGTCGAGGTACGCCTGGCGCACCACCGGCGCGGCGGTGTAGTCGGGGAAGTAATGCTTATCGTCTTCCAGCAACTTCAGCTTGAACGCGTTCAACCGGCCGTCGGTGGTGTACACCAGGCCGGCGAATACCTGGCCGTTGCGCAGGGCGGTGTAGACCAGGCCCGCGTCCATCTGCCGGATGTTCTTGCGGGTCAGGTTCATGCCGTACTGCTCGACCATGCCCGCCAGGCCGTCGGAGCGGTTGGCGAACTCGGTGTCCAGGGCCACCAGATGATTGTCATCGGCTTCGGCCTGCAGCACCGTGTTCAACTGGCTGATGCTGTTGATCTGCGGGTACTGGCGGGCGATTTTTTCCGGCAGGGCCAGGGCGTAGGTGTTGCTGAATTTCGACGGTGTCAGCCAGACCAGGCCTTTTTTCGCGTCGAGTTCTTTCACCCGGGCGTAGGACTGGGCGCTGTCGAGTTTTTCCGTGACGTGGTTGTAGGCCACCAGCGACACGCCGGTGTATTCCCAGAGCATGTCCAGTTGCCCGGTTTCATGGGCGCTGCGGGCCAGGTTGCTGCCCAGGCCGCCGGTGATCTGCGCGTCGTAGCCCTTGCTGCGCAGGTATTGCGCGGTGATTTCCGCCAGCAGCGTCTGTTCGGTGAACACCCGGGCGCCGAGGCGGATCAGCGGTTTTTCAGCGGCTTGGGCGAATCCTGCGAACAGCAGGACGCAGCCCAGTATCAAGCTCAACTTCTTCATAAACGATTTCCTTTATCCAGCCGGCTTATGACGGTCGCAGACCGCGTTCCAGCCAGAGGCGGCTGGCCAGTGTCACCAGGCCGTCGAGCAGCAGCGCCAGCAGGGCGGTGCAGGCCGCGCCGAGCAACAGCTGCGGCTGGTTGTTCAAGGCGATGCCGGGGAAGATCAGGCTGCCGAGGCTGTTGGCGCCGATCAGGAAAGCCAGCGGCGCGGTGCCGACGTTGATCGCCAGGGCCACGCGCACGCCACCGACGATGATCGGCACGGCGTTGGGCAACTCGACTTTCCACAGCACCTGGCGCGGGGTCATGCCGATGCCGATGGCGGCTTCCTTGAGGGAACCCTGGACGTTTTTCAGGCCTTCATAGGTGTTGCGCACGATGGGCAGCAGCGAGGCGAGGAACAGGGCGAAGATGGCGGGACCGCTGCCGATGCCCAGGATGCCCAGGGCGATGGCCAGCACGGCCAGGGGCGGCACGGTGTTGCCGATGTTGAACACTTGCATGAAGCGTTCGGCGCGCCCGACCAGGCCGGGGCGGCTGAGGGCGATGCCGGCAGGGATGCCCACGAGCAGGGCCGCCAGCATGGAGGCCAGGACAAGCAGCAGGTGCGCTTGCAGGTAGAACAGCAGATCGTCGTGGTAGCGTTGGATCGTATCGATGCCGATCCAGTGGACCAACAGGGCCAGGAGCGCGACGACGACCGCACCCCCGATAAGCCCTTTGCCATAGCGGATAGCCACAGGCGGACTCCTTTGTCTTTCAGTCGGCGCACGCGTTCCCGGGCGGCAAACCATCACTGGTTGCCGGGAAAACGTTCGCGAGAAGCAGCTCTTTTCCATACCGGCAAAACGGCAGGTAAATCGAGCCATGAGCGCAGCCTCGTCAGGCTAACTTGCTGATTTTTCAGCCCCTGACGAATAGCCGTAACAGGGGGGTGGACGCCTCCACGCGGCAAAAGGTTCCCATGCCAGGGAAGATCTGGCCACCCTGGATGTGCTCAACGGTTCGGTTCCTGGCACAAGTTGAGCTATAATCGCCGCCCTTTTTTGAATCACCTGCCAGGCGATTTCCCATGACCAAACAGGCCGCCGAAGTCGCGAAACGCCGCACTTTCGCCATTATTTCCCACCCCGATGCCGGTAAGACCACCATCACCGAGAAGCTCTTGCTGATGGGCAAGGCGATTGCGGTCGCCGGCACGGTGAAATCTCGCAAATCCGACCGCCATGCCACCTCCGACTGGATGGAAATGGAAAAGCAACGGGGTATTTCCATTACCACGTCGGTCATGCAGTTTCCGTATCGCGATCACATGGTCAACCTGCTCGACACCCCGGGCCACGAAGACTTCTCCGAAGACACCTACCGCACCCTGACGGCAGTGGACTCGGCGCTGATGGTCCTCGACGGCGGTAAAGGCGTCGAGCCACGGACCATCGCGCTGATGGACGTCTGCCGCCTGCGGGACACACCGATTGTCAGCTTCATCAACAAACTCGACCGCGACATCCGCGACCCGATCGAACTGCTCGACGAAATCGAAGCGGTCCTGAAGATCAAGGCCGCGCCGATCACCTGGCCGATCGGTTGCTACCGCGACTTCAAGGGCGTGTACCACCTGGCCGACGACTACATCATCGTCTACACCGCCGGTCACGGGCACGAGCGCACCGACGTCAAGATCATCGAGAAGCTCGATTCCGACGAGGCTCGCGCGCACCTGGGCGACGAGTACGATCGTTTCGTCGACCAGTTGGAACTGGTGCAGGGCGCCTGCCATGAGTTCAACCAGCAGGAGTTCCTCGACGGCCAACTGACCCCGGTGTTCTTCGGTACCGCCCTGGGCAACTTCGGCGTGGACCATGTGCTCGACGCCGTGGTCGATTGGGCCCCGCGCCCGCTGGCCCGTGTCGCCAACGAGCGCACCGTGGAACCGGTGGAAGAGAAGTTCTCGGGTTTCGTGTTCAAGATCCAGGCGAACATGGACCCCAAGCACCGCGACCGCATCGCCTTCATGCGCATCTGTTCCGGCAAATACGAAAAAGGCATGAAGATGCGCCATGTGCGCACCGGCAAGGACGTGCGCATCGGCGACGCCTTGACCTTCTTCTCCTCGGAACGCGAGCAACTGGAAGAAGCCTTTGCTGGCGACATCATCGGCCTGCATAACCACGGCACCATCCAGATCGGCGACACCTTCACCGAAGGCGAAGCCCTGGGCTTTACCGGCATCCCGCACTTCGCCCCGGAACTGTTCCGCCGCGTGCGCCTGAAGGACCCGCTCAAGTCCAAGCAACTGCGCCAGGGCCTCCAGCAACTGGCCGAAGAAGGCGCCACCCAGGTGTTCTTCCCGACCCGCAGCAACGACATCATCCTCGGTGCGGTCGGTGTGCTGCAGTTCGACGTCGTCGCCAGCCGCTTGAAAGAGGAATACAAGGTCGAGTGCTCCTACGAGCCGATCACCGTGTACTCCGCTCGTTGGATCGAATGCGACGACAAGAAGAAACTCGAGGAATTCTCCAACAAAGCCGTGGAAAACCTCGCGCTCGATGGCGGCGGTCACCTGACCTACCTGGCCCCGACCCGAGTCAACCTGGCGCTGATGGAAGAGCGCTGGCCGGACGTGAAATTCCGCGCGACGCGTGAGCATCACTAAGCATCAAGCGTGACCCATTGTGGGAGCGAGCTTGCTCGCGAAGCGGTGGGTCAGCTTGCGTCGATGTTGGATGTGCCACCGTCATCGCGAGCAAGCTCGCTCCCACACTGGATCTTCAGAGAACAGAAAATTTGTGTTCGGCACAGATTCTCTGTGGGAGCGAGCCTGCTCGCGATGGCGGCAAGTCAGCTTGCCTGGGGCACGTTGCTAACGCGGATCGGCGATATCCAGCGCCCGATTCGCCAGCAGCTCACTGACCTCAATCACTTGCAGGATCCCCATCGCAACATGCCGGCGAGAGCCTTCAAGGTCGAATGCCAAGTCGCTGATCATGGCGTTGGCGGAGGCCAGGTTTTCGCTGAGGTTGGCGAGCAGGCTTTCGCTATCAATCCCCTCCACGACGGTCAAGAGCTGAGCTGCTCGCGGCTCTTTCTTGGCTTTGGCCTGTTCCGGCTTCAAATAATAATCGAGCGCCCGCTCAGTGGCTTCGTGGAACTTTTCCGGATCGAGGCTTGAGTAGGAAGAGGTGGGGTCTGATTCTGGGGGATTGGGTGTGGCTTTGAACATGATGACGCTCCTATGAGGAATGGGCGTCGCCAAGACCTGTCGCTAAACAGAGTGGTGGCGACTGCACGCAGGTTAGCGAACCGGACATAGGCACCCGGCAGACCCGAAGGTCTCCTACATACAGCCGCCATAACGTAATCGCGGTTGGACCCGCAATGCAGCATGGTTGCTTATGTGCCTATGGTTCGGGTCGCTAAACCCGACCGCTGATTTTCAGCGACCCGGTAACCATAGAGTCCGGCCTCAAGGCGCACAAGCCGGCGGATTCTGGCTGAGTTGTAGGTAAAGGTGCAAGACGATGTAGCCTCAGGACTAGTGCTCCGTGTTACTGGGTATATGTCTGTAAGGCTTTAAGAAGGGCGGGTGTTAGCGCCAATATCATGCGGACCCAACCTGTGGGAGCGAGCTTGCTCGCGATAGCGGTGGGTCAGCTTGTCTGGATGCTGGATGTACCGGCCTCTTCGCGAGCAAGCTCGCTCCCACACTGGATCTTCAGTGGGCAAGAAACTTGTGTTCGGCACAGATCCCCTGTGGGAGCGAGCTTGCTCGCGATAGCGGCGTGTCTGCTTGCCTGGATGTTGGATGTGCCGCCGTCATCGCGAGCAGGCTCGCTCCCACACTGGATCTTCAGTGGGCAAGAAACTTGTGTTCGGCACAGATCCCTCTGTGGGAGCAAAGCTTGCTCGCGATGGCTGGGGTGTTGAATGTACGGGCGCCATCGCGGGCAAGCCTTGCTCCCACATGGGTTCCTGGCGTTAGCAGGTTTGGAGATAACGCTTATTCGAAACCAATCTGTCGAGCGGTGGCATTTATGGTGGTTCTGGAGCGTCCTATCTGGTGAACCGGCCTGTTCAGAACTAGATTTTCTTGAGCGCCGTCAGGCCCCCGGCTTTATCCGGAAAAGAAGGAATTGGCTATGAACAAGCTGCTACGCATGATGTTTTTGCTGAAGGTCTTGGTGATGCTGTCCCTGGGCTCCACCGCCGCGTGGGCGGAATGCGATGAGCACGAGCAGCACGCATCGAGTGGCTCGGTGGCGCAGGGTGAGTTGATGCTTGCTGCGTCCGATTCGGACGCCGATGATCCGGATGATGGCGAGGACGATGATGGCGCGCCAATCGATACGCCGGACGGTGATGAAGATGAAAATGAAGAGGGTGATAGCCAGACTTAAGACCCTTGGAAAGAAAAGCCCTCCTACCCGATCAAACAGCTGGTCGGGGGAGGGTTTTTTCATGTGTCAGGCTGATACACCGGGGAGGCTGTTTTGGGTCCGCTTCGCGGCCCAGCAGGAGCAAGCTCCCTCGCCACAAGTGCTCTATCTGCCTTTTCCTTATGCCTTACGCCGCGCCGTCGAGGAACTGCTCGGCGTAGTGACACGCCACCAGACGGTTATCAAGCGGCCGCAACGCCGGTTCTTCGGTCTTGCAGCGCTCGGTGGCGTACGGGCAGCGCTTGTGGAAGGCGCAGCCGGACGGTGGGTTGAGCGGGTTGGGCAGTTCGCCGACGATCTTGATCTTCGGCTTGTTCGGGTCCGGGTGGATGGTCGGGGTGGCCGACAGCAGCGCCTGGGTGTACGGGTGCAGCGGGCGGCTGTAGATGGACTCGTTGGGGCCCATTTCCACCGGACGGCCGAGGTACATCACCATCACGTCGTCGGCCACGTGCTGCACCACCGCCAGGTTGTGGGAAATGAACACGTAGGCGGTGTTGAATTCCTGCTGCAGGTCCATGAACAGGTTCAGCACCTGGGCCTGGATCGACACGTCCAGCGCTGACGTCGGTTCGTCCGCCACCAGCACCTTGGGTTGCAGCATCATGGCGCGGGCCAGGGCGATGCGCTGGCGCTGGCCGCCGGAGAACATGTGCGGGTAGCGCTGGTAATGCTCGGGGCGCAGGCCCACCTGCTTCATCATCGCCTGGACTTTTTCCCGCCGCTCGGTGGCCGACAGGTTTGTGTTGATGAGCAATGGCTCGGCCAGTTGATCACCGATTTTCTGCCGTGGGTTGAGGGACGCGTACGGGCTCTGGAAGACCATCTGCACGTCTTTGCGCAATTGCTTGCGTTCGGCCTTGTTGGCGCCGGTCACTTCCTGGCCGGCGATTTTCAGGGAGCCGGAGGACGGCTCTTCGATCAGTGTCAGGGCCCGGGCGAGGGTGGATTTGCCGCAGCCGGATTCGCCCACTACGGCCAGGGTCTTGCCGGCTTCCAGTTCGAACGACACACCGTTGAGGGCGCGCACGGTCGCATGGCCCTTGAACATGCCGCGGGACACTTCGTAATGACGGGTCAGGTCACGGGCGGTAAGTACGACGGCCATCACGCCACCTCCTGGTTCAACGGGTAGAAGCAGCGGGCGAGGCTGTTGGATTTCGGATCGAGGGCCGGGCGTTGTTGACGGCAGTTGTCCTGCACGTACGGGCAGCGCGGCGACAGCAGGCAACCTTTTGGACGGTCGTAGCGACCGGGCACGATGCCGGGCAAGGTCGCCAAGCGCTCGGCGCCCATGCTGTGCTCCGGAATCGCCGCCAGCAGCGCTTCGCTGTAGGGGTGGGCGGGAATGTCGAACAGTTCGGGCACCTGGCCGACTTCCACGGCCTGGCCGGCGTACATCACGCACACGCGCTGGGCGGTTTCAGCCACCACGGCAAGGTCGTGGGTGATTAGCACCAGGCCCATGTCCTGTTCTTTTTGCAGGGCCAGCAGCAGGTCCATGATCTGCGCCTGGATGGTCACGTCCAGGGCGGTGGTCGGTTCGTCGGCGATCAGCAGCTTCGGCTCGCCGGCAATCGCCATGGCAATCGCCACACGCTGGCTCATGCCGCCGGACAGTTGATGCGGGTAGGCGTCCATGCGACTGGCCGCGCCGGGGATCTCGACTTTTTCCAGCAATTCGATGGCGCGCTTGCGGGCGGCCTTGCCGGACATCTTCAGGTGCAGGCGCAGGACTTCTTCGATCTGGAAGCCCACGGTGTAACTGGGGTTGAGCGCGGTCATCGGGTCCTGGAAGACCATCGCCAGGTCTTTGCCGACGATCTGCCGGCGCTGGCGGTTGCTCAGCTTGAGCATGTTCTTGCCGTCGAAGTTCAGCGCGTCGGCGGTGACGATGCCGGGGTGCTCGATCAGCCCCATCAGCGCCATCATGGTCACGGATTTACCCGAGCCCGATTCGCCGACGATGGCCAGGACTTCGCCTTTTTCCACGTTCAGGTCGAGGCCGTCGACCACCGGCACAGCGGTGGCGTCGCCGAAGCGGACGTTGAGATTCTTGATTTCTAGCAGTGACATGGGAATCTCCTCAGGCGGCATTCTTGAGTTTCGGGTCCAGCGCATCGCGCAGCCCGTCGCCCATCAGGTTGATTGCCAGCACGCTGAGCAAAATGGTCAAGCCAGGCAGGCTCACGACCCACCAGGCGCGTTCGATGTAGTCGCGGGCCGAAGCCAGCATGGTGCCCCACTCCGGGGTCGGCGGCTGGACGCCGAGGCCGAGGAAGCCCAGGGCGGCGGCGTCGAGGATCGCCGAGGAAAAGCTCAGCGTTGCCTGGACGATCAGCGGTGCCATGCAGTTGGGCAGCACGGTGATGAACATCAGGCGCGGCAGGCCGGCACCGGCCAGGCGGGCGGCGGTCACGTAGTCGCGGTTCAGTTCGCCCATCACGGCGGCACGGGTGAGGCGCACGTAGGACGGCAGCGAGACGATGGCGATGGCGATCACGGTGTTGATCAGGCCTGGACCGAGGATGGCGACGATCGCCACGGCCAGCAGCAGCGAAGGCAGGGCCAGCATGATGTCCATCAAACGCATGATGGTCGGGCCGAGCAGACGCGGGAAGAACCCGGCGAACAGTCCCAGCAGGATGCCCGGGATCAGCGACATCACCACCGACGACAAACCGATCAGCAGCGACAGGCGCGAACCCTGGATCAGGCGCGAGAGCAAATCGCGGCCCAGCTCGTCGGTGCCCAGCAGGAACTGGATCTGCCCGCCTTCAAGCCATGCCGGCGGCGTCAGCAGGAAGTCGCGGTATTGCTCACTCGGGTCGTGAGGCGCGACCCACGGCGCAAAGAGCGCGCAGAACACCACCAGGATCATGAACAGCAGCCCGGCCACGGCGCCCTTGTTGCGGGAAAACGCGTGCCAGAATTCTTTGTACGGGGACGGGTACAGCAGGCTTTGATCGACTGCTACCGCGGTAGTTGGAGTACTCATGGTTTTGATCTCAGCGCTGGTGACGAATGCGTGGGTTGGCAAAGCCGTAGAGGATGTCCACGACGAAGTTGACCAGAATCACCAGGCAGGCGATTAACAGGATGCCGTTCTGCACCACGGGATAGTCCCGGGCGCCGATGGCTTCGATCAGCCACTTGCCGATGCCCGGCCAGGAGAAGATCGTTTCGGTCAGGACCGCACCGGCCAGCAGTGTGCCGACCTGCAGGCCGACCACGGTCAGCACTGGGATCAGCGCGTTGCGCAGGCCGTGCACGAACACCACGCGCGACGGCGACAGGCCTTTGGCGCGGGCGGTGCGGATGTAGTCTTCGCGCAGTACTTCGAGCATCGAAGAACGGGTCATGCGGGCGATCACCGCCAGCGGAATGGTGCCCAACACGATGGCCGGCAGGATCAGGTGGTGCAGCGCATCGAGGAACGCACCCGGCTCATCGGCCAGCAGCGTGTCGATCAGCATGAAGCCGGTTCTCGGCTCGATGTCGTAGAGCAGGTCGATCCGTCCCGACACTGGCGTCCAGCCCAGGGACACCGAGAAGAACATGATCAGGATCAGGCCCCACCAGAAGATCGGCATCGAATACCCCGCCAGGGAGACGCCCATCACCCCATGGTCGAACAGGGACCCTCGCTTGAGTGCCGCGATCACCCCGGCCAGCAGGCCCAGGATACCGGCGAACAACAGCGCGGCCATGGACAGTTCCAGGGTCGCGGGAAATAGTGAACTGAACTCGGTCCATACGCTTTCACGGGTACGCAGCGATTCGCCGAGGTCGCCGTGGGCCAGTTTGCCGATGTAGTCCAGGTACTGGGCATACAGCGGTTTGTTGAGGCCAAGGCGTTCCATTGCCTGTGCATGCATTTCGGGATCGACCCGACGTTCGCCCATCATCACTTCCACGGGGTCGCCGGGGATCATGCGAATCAACGCGAAGGTCAGCAAGGTGATGCCGAAGAACGTGGGGATCAATAATCCCAGTCGGCGGGCAATAAAACTAAACATCTTCAGGTGTACCTCATCAGCCGGTTAGGCGTGCCCGGCAATCCCTGGGTTAGGGTTGCCGGGCGTTTTCTTATCTACTTCACCTGGGTGGTGGCGAAGTTGTTGGTGGTGAGCGGGCTAATCACGTAGCCCTCTACGTTGTTGCGCATTGCAGTGAACATGCGGGTGTGGGCCATGCTGATCCAGGGTTGGTCCTGGTTGAAAATCACCTGGGCCTGCTCATAGAGCTTGATGCGCTCCTCGGGGTTCACTGTGGCGCGAGCCTGGTCGATCAGCGCCTGGAACTTCTCGTTGCACCAGCGCGCGTAGTTTTCGCCGTTCTTGGCGGCCTCGCAACTGAGCATAGGCGTCAGGAAGTTATCCGGGTCGCCGTTGTCGCCCGCCCATCCGGCGGAGACCATGTCGTGCTCGCCGTTTTTCGCGCGCTTGAGCATTTCGCCCCATTCCATCACGCGGATGTCGACCTTGATCCCGACCTTGGCCAGGTCCGCCTGCATCATCTGCGCGCCGAGCATCGGGTTGGGGTTGGTCGGGCCGCCGCCGTTGCGGGTGAACAGGGTGAACACGGTGCCTTCCGGCACGCCGGCTTCCTTGAGCAACTGGCGTGCCTTGTCCAGGTCGCGGGTCGGGTTCTTCAGGTCGTGGTTGAAGCCCAACAGTGTCGGTGGGTACGGGTTGACCGCTACGGTGGCGTTGCCCTTGCCGAACAGTGCGTTGACGTAGGCTTCCTTGTCGAAGGCCAGGTCGATGGCTTTGCGCACCCGCACGTCGCTCATGTACTTGTGGCTGGTGTTCAGGGCGGTGTAGGAAACGGTCATCGCATCCAGCTCGGCGACCTTCAGGTTCGGGTCTTTCTTGATGCTGGGGATGTCATCGGGTTTGGGGTACAGCGCGATCTGGCACTCGTTGGTCTTGAGTTTCTGCATGCGCACGTTGTTGTCGGTGGCGATGGCCAATACCAGCGCATCGGCCGGCGGCTTGCCACGGAAGTAGTCCGGGTTGGCCTTGAAGCGAACCTGGGCGTCCTTGTTGTAGCGCTGGAAGACGAACGGGCCGGTGCCGACTGGCTTGCTGTTGAGGTCGCCGGCCTTGCCTGCCTTGAGCAACTGGTCAGCGTATTCGGCGGGGTAGATCGAGGAGAAGGCCATGGCGATGTCGGCCAGGAACGGCGCTTCGCGGCGGGTCAGGCTGAACTTGACCGTGTGTTCGTCGACTTTCTCGACGCTCTTGAGCAGTTCCTTGAAACCCATGCTTTCAAAGTAGGGGAAGCCCACGCTCGACAGTTTGTGCCACGGGTGGTTCGGGTCCAACTGGCGCTGGAAGCTCCAGACCACGTCGTCGGCGTTCATGTCGCGGGTCGGCTTGAAGTATTCGGTGGTGTGGAACTTGACGCCCTTGCGCAGGTGGAAGGTGTACGTCAGGCCATCGTCACTGATGTCCCAGGATTCGGCCAGGGCTGGAATCACTTCGGTGGTGCCGGGCTTGAAATCGGCCAGGCGATTGAAAATGGTTTCCGCCACGGCGTCGGCGGTGACTGCAGTCGTGTATTGGACCATGTCGAAGCCTTCCGGGCTGGCTTCTGTGCAAACCACCAGGGGTTTGGCCGTGGCGCCAACGGCGACACTCAGCAGCGCAGCGGCGATGGCGGCGCGTAGGGGGATCATGTTCATCGTCAATCCTCTGCAATCGGGTAAATGGCAAAAGACCGGACGGGCGACCTTGTGAGTCGACCGCCCAGTGGCAGTTTAGAGAATGTTGAACGGAATGGTGGTGACCAGGCGGAACTCGTTGAGGCTGCCGTCGGCCTGGTTTTCGCTGGCGCGGTGTGCGGTGTAGGTCGCACGGACCGCGGTGGCTTTCAGTGGGCCGCTTTGTACGGCATAGGACGCGCCGATGCCGTATTCGTAGTGGTGCTCACCGTCCATGGCGCGGACATCGCTATAACCGGTGCTGTTGTAGTGAGTACCGTCGATGCCCCAGCCGCGAGCCTGGTAGATGTTGAACTTCAGGCCCGGCACGCCGTATTCGGCCATGTTCAGGCCGTAGGCGATCTGGAAGGATTTCTCGTTCGGGCCGTTGAAGTCCGACAGCAGGGAGTTGGCCAGGTAGATGCCGTTGGTTTCGTGCAGGTAGTCGAAGTACTCGTTACCGTTCACTTCCTGGTAGGAGAAGGTCAGGCTATGGGCCTGATGCGTCAGGCCGAACGACAGGGAGTAGGTGTCGTTGTCGATCTCGCCCAGTTTGCTTTTGCCCGAATCCACGGTCTTGTAGTAGTTCAGGCCGGTGGTCAGGCTCAGCACCGAGCTGTCGCCCAGTTCATGGGTGGCGCCGAAGTAGTACTGGTTCCAGAGGTCTTCGGCCTGGGTCGCCCACAGGCTGGTTTTCAGGCTGGCCAGAGGCTGGTAGGTGATGCCTGCCGTGTTGACGTGATCGGTTTCAACGCTGCTGTCGCCGTATTCGGAACGGAATTTGCGCTGGCTCTCTTCGGTACGTGGCGAGTTGCGGTCGAAGGTGGCGATGTCGAAACCCAGGTTTTCGAACTCTTCGCTGTGCAGGCTCACGCCCTGGAAGCTGGAGGGCAGGGCACGGTTGCCGATGACGTCGACCATCGGGCTGCTGAAGTTCTGGCGGCCGGCAGTCAGGGTGGTGTTGGAAACGCGGGCCTTGACGTTGGCCAGGCCCAGTTTGCTCCACTGGCCCACGGCGTCGCCGCCTTCGCGGGTCAGGGTACGGTTGTTGCCGGCACCAGGACGGGTGGTCGGGGCACCGCCATTGTTGGACGCCAGGTCCTTGCGATCCTGGTCCAGGGCGATGACGTTGTAGGCGGCCAGTTCGGTGCTGAAGCCGACGGTGCCTTCGGTGAAGCCCGAGTTGTACTTGATGATGGTGCCTTGCAGCCAGTTGATCCGGCGGTCGGTCTCGCGTGCTTCGCCGTTCTTGCGATAGGTGAGTTTCGCGCCACGCTTGAATTGCTCGTTGGCGTACCAGTTGCGCGTGCTGCCACTGATGGATTGGCCGTCGATGAAGCCCTTGGCTTCGCTTTGCTCGCTGGTGGTCTTGAGGGTCACCGGGGTGACCGCCTGGCTCTGGGATTCTGCATAGGCCGTGGCGGTGATGCTGCTGATGGCCAGGGCCAGTATCGCGGTGCTGCTCAGTTTCATGGGTAACGCTCCTTTCTTTCTTTTTTAATGCCGGTCTTTTTAGGTGATACGGCTATTGGTTTTTGCAACTCATTCACAGCTAGCAAACGTTTGCATGGCGCCTGATCGGCGAATTCAGGCAAGACGTCTGCGTGAGGGCTTCCAGGGGAAGCCCTCGCTGTGTGGCTAAGCGGTTATGGGTTCAGGCTGACGCCCGAGAACACGTTGCGACCGAAGGGGCTGACTTTGAACCCTTCGACTTTGGCACTCAGCGGCTGGTTGACCGTCGAGTGGGCAACAGGGGTGATCGGCACTTGCTGCTTGAGCAACTGCTGGGCCTGTTTGTAGAGCACGGTGCGCTGGTCGCGGTCGGTGACGACCTTGGCCTGCTTGATCAGCTTGTCGTAGTCCTGGTCACACCACATGGAGTAGTTGTTGCCGCCAATGGCGTCGCAGCTGTACAGCGTGCCCAACCAGTTGTCCGGGTCCCCGTTGTCGCCGGTCCAGCCGATCAGGCTGATGTCGTGCTCGCCGTTCTTGGTGCGCTTGATGTACTCGCCCCATTCATAGCTGACGATCTTCACTTTCAGGCCGATCTTGGCCCAGTCGGCCTGGAGCATTTCGGCCATCAGCTTGGCGTTGGGGTTGTACGGGCGCTGCACGGGCATGGCCCAGAGGGTGATTTCGGTGCCTTCCTTGACCCCGGCGGCCTTGAGCAATTCCTTGGCTTTTTCCGGGTTGTAGGGCGCGTCCTTGATGGTGTCGTCGTAGGACCATTGGGTCGGCGGCATGGCGTTCTGCGCCAGTTGCCCCGCGCCCTGGTACACGGCATTGAGAATGCCTTGCTTGTTCACCGCCATGTCCAGCGCCTGGCGCACTTCGACCTGGTCGAACGGCTTGTGGCGGGTGTTATAGGCGATGTAGCCCAGGTTGAAACCGGGCTTCTCGATCAACTGCAACTTGGGGTCGTTCTTCAAGGCTGGTACGTCGGCCGGACGCGGATGCAGGGTGACCTGGCATTCGTTGGCCTTGAGCTTCTGCACCCGTACCGACGCGTCGGTGTTGATGGAGAAGATCAGGTTGTTCAGCTTGACCCGTTCCGGCGCCCAGTACTGCTGGTTGGCGACGTAGCGGATGTTGGAATCTTTCTGGTAGCTCTTGAACTCGAACGGCCCGGTACCGATCGGCTTCTGGTTGATGTCGCTCGGCTTGCCGTTCTTGAGCAACTGGTCGGCGTACTCGGCCGACAGGATCGCGGCAAAACTCATGGCGATGTTCTGGATGAACGCGGCGTCCACGCTGTTGAGGGTCATGACCACGGTCAACGGCCCGGTCGCTTCCACCTTGGCGATGTTCTTGTTCAGGCTCATGCCGTTGAAGTACGGGAACTCGGTGGGGTAGGCCTTGCGGAACGGATGCTGCGGATCAAGCATGCGGTTGAAGGTGAACAGCACGTCGTCGGCGTTGAAATCCCGGGTCGGTGTGAAGTAGTCGGTGGTATGAAACTTCACGCCTTCGCGCAGGTGAAACGTGTACTTCAGGCCGTCTTCGGAAATGTCCCAGCTGGTCGCCAGGCCGGGGACGACATTGGTCGCGCCTTTTTCAAACTCGGCCAGGCGGTTGTACAGCGGCTCGGCGGCATCGTTGTCGGTGGCCGTGGTGTATTGCGCGGTGTCGAAACCGGCAGGGCTGCCTTCTGAACAGAACACCAGGCTGCCGCCAGCGGCCTGGGCTGCGGAGGTCGCGGCCAGCAGGCCGGTGCCCAGCAATGCGGATAAAACCAAGGTATGGCGCATGACGCTCCCTCTCTCGTTCTGGGTGTTTTAACAGTGAACCGGTGTCCTTCCGGGGACCCGGAGCACTGAGCTCATTCCATTGCGTCGCGATGCCGCAGGATCAGCACGCCGTCCAGGCCTCGACGGTAGGAGTCGTGGGCCAGGCGGTAAATGCGTAATGCCTGAAAGACTTGTGGGAAAAGGCGATACGTCCTAAACCAACTGCTGTGGTATGCAGTGCTTTTGGATGTAGGCGATTTCCTGAGTCTTGGTCTCGGCAGATACAGCAACGGCGACGTTGAAGACGTCGCCGTTGCCTATCTTTAATTGCTGACGCTGACGCCGTAGAAGGAGTTCAAGCCAAATGGGCTGATCTTGAAATCCTGCACGTTGGCGCGCATGGGTTGATACACCGTCGAGTGAGCGATAGGTGTCATTGGCACGGCATCCTTGAGGACGTGTTGTGCCTGTTTGTACAGTTCGGTGCGTTTGGACTGGTCGGAGGTGCGCTTGGCTTGCTTGACCAGATCGTCGAATTTCTTGTCGCACCACTTGGAGAAGTTGTTGCCGGCCAGCGAGTCGCAGCCGAACAGCACGTTGAGCCAGTTGTCCGGGTCACCGTTGTCACCGCTCCAGCCGATGATCATCGCCTGGTTCTCGCCACCTTTGGAACGCTTGATGTACTCGCCCCATTCGTAGCTGACGATGTTGACGTTCAGGCCGATTTTCTTCCAGTCGGACTGCAGCATCTCGGCCATCAGCTTGGCATTCGGGTTGTACGGACGCTGGACCGGCATCGCCCACAGGGTGATGTTGGTGCCTTCCTTGACGCCGGCTTCCTTGAGCAGCTCCTTGGCTTTCTCAGGGTCGTACTTGGCGTCCTTGATGGTGGTGTCGTAGGACCATTGGGTCGGCGGCATGGCGTTGACGGCCAACTGGCCGGCGCCCTGGTAGACCGAATCGATGATCTGCGGCTTGTTGACCGCCATGTCCAGCGCCTGGCGGACTTTCAGGTTGGCCAGCACGTTCGGCTCGTTGCTGCCCTTGATCTTGTCCATCACGTTATAGGCGATGTAGCCCAGGTTGAAACCCGCCTGGTCAGGCATCTTCAGCGTTTTATCTTCCTTCAGGGCCTTGAGGTCGGCCGGGCGTGGGAAGAGGGTGATCTGGCATTCGTTTTTCTTGAGTTTCTGCATGCGCACCGACGGGTCGGTGGTGATGGCGAAGATCAGGTTGTCGATCTTCACGTCGTCAGGCTTCCAGTAGTCCTTGTTCCCGGTGTAGCGGATGTTGGAGTCTTTCTGGTAGCTCTTGAACACGAACGGGCCGGTGCCGACTGGCTTCTGGTTGATGTCCGGGGCCTTGCCTTCCTTGAGCAACTGGGCGGCGTATTCGGCGGACTGGATCGAGGCGAAGCTCATGGCCATGTTCTGGATGAACGCGGCGTCGACATCCTTGAGGGTGAACTTGACAGTGTGGTCGTCGACTTTATCGATCTTGGTGATGTTGGTGTCCATCCCCATGTCGGTGAAGTACGGGAACTCGGTCGGGTAGGCCTTACGGAACGGGTCATCCTTGCTGATCATGCGATTGAAGGTGAACAGCACGTCGTCGGCGTTGAATTCGCGGGTCGGCTTGAAGTACGGGGTGGTATGGAACTTGACGCCTTCTCGCAGATGGAAGGTGTAGGTCAGGCCGTCTTCGGAAATATCCCACTTGGTCGCCAGGCCAGGAATCACGGCGGTGCCGCCACGTTCGAACTGGGTCAGGCGGTTGAACATGGTCTCTGCAGAGGCGTCGAAGTCGGTTCCGGTGGTGTACTGACCAGGGTCAAAACCGGCCGGGCTCCCTTCGGAGCAGAACACCAGGTTAGTCGCGGCTTGGGCGAAAGGTGCGCTGGCTAATAAGCTCGCGCCGACTAAAAACGGAATGACCGCTTGTTTAAGCATGTTGGCCTCATGATTTGTTGTCATTTTTTGATTTGAGGGCGACCTCGTGAGTCGTCCTGCCGATACTTATGCAGGCCCCATACCCAATGCAAGATCCAGAACGGTCACAAGTCCGAAACAGTGGCACGAACGTACCTTAATGTCGCATCTGTGTAACTTCCGGCGCATTTGATCGTTTGCGCGTGTTTTTTCGGGGCAAATAGCGCCCTTTCCCGGTGCGTTGAGCGGCCGCAGCGCACTGGAAATGGGCAGGTGTTACTTCTTCAAACCCACGCCGTAGAAGGGCGTGAGGCCGAATGGGCTGAGTTTGAAATCCACCACTTGCCTGTTTATCGGTTGGAATACCGTGGAGTTGGCGATCGGGGTGATCGGCACCTGTTGCTTGAGGATTTTCTGCGCTTGTTGGTACAAATCGATCCGTTTCTGGCGGTCTGTCGAGACTTTGGCCTGCTGGATCAAGCGGTCATACGCCGGGTCGCACCACTTGGCGTAGTTGCTGCCCTTGACCGCCGCGCAGCTGTACAGCACCCCCAGCCAGTTGTCGGGGTCGCCGTTGTCGCCGGTCCAGCCGTAGATCATTGCATCATGTTCGCCATTCTTTGCACGCTTGATGTACTCGCCCCATTCATAGCTGACGATGTTGGCCTTGATCCCGATCTTGGCCCAATCCTGCTGGATCATCTGTGCAGACATTCGCGCATTGGGGTTGGAGGCGCGCTGCACCGTCATCGCCCATAAATCGATGGTTGTACCGGGCGCAACTCCGGCCTCCTTCAGTAGCGCCTTGGCCTTGGTCACGTCATGAGGCGCGTCCTGGATGGTCGGGTCGAACGACCACTGGGCCGGCGGCAAGGCGTTCTGGGCCAGCTGCCCGGCGCTCTGGTACACGGCCTTGATGATCGCCGGCTTGTCGATGGCCATGTCCAACGCCTGGCGGACCTTGAGCTGATCCAGGGGCGGGTGCGTGACGTTGTAGGCCAAAAAGCCCAGGTTGAAACCGGGCTGCTTGAGCACTTGCAGGTTCGGGTCTTGCTCGATCACCTCGATGTCGGCCGGGCGCGGGTAACCACTGACCTGGCATTCGCCGCGCTTGAGCTTTTGCAGGCGCACGGCGGCGTCCGGGGTGATGGAAAAAATCAGGTTGTCGAGCTTCACGTCCTCGGGTTTCCAGTACGCGGTGTTGGCGGCGTAGCGGATCTGCGAGTCCTTCTGGTAGCGCTTGAACACGAACGGCCCGGTGCCGACGGGTTTCTGGTTGAGGTCGCCGGCCTTGCCTTGTTTCAACAACTGCGCCGCGTATTCGGCGGACTGCACGGAGGCGAAACTCATCGCCAGGTTTTGCACGAAGGCGGCATCGACGTTGTTCAGGTTGAAGCGCACGGTGTGTTCGTCGACTTTCTCGACGCTTTTGATCGTGGTGTTCAGGCCCATGTCGGTGAAGTACGGCGACTCGGTGGGATAGGCCTGGCGAAACGGGTGTTGGGGGTCGAGCAGGCGCTGGAAGGTGAACAGCACGTCGTCGGCGTTGAACTCGCGGGTGGGGGTGAAGTAGTCGGTGGTGTGGAATTTCACCCCGTCGCGCAGGTGGAAGGTGTAGGCCAAGCCATCGGGGGATACGTCCCAGCTCGTCGCCAATCCGGGTTCGACTTCGGTGCCGCCGCGTTTGAATTGGGTGAGGCGGTTGAAGACGGTTTCGGCCGAGGCGTCGAAGTCGGTGCCGCTGGTGTATTGGCTGGGGTCGAACCCGGCGGGGCTGGCTTCGGAGCAGTAGACCAGGGTGGTGGCGGCCTGGGCCATTGGGGCGCTGCTGATCAGGGCCAGGGTGAGCAGGAGGGGCTTGAAGGTGGTTCTGTCCATGAAATCCCTTGGGGGGTGGTGAGGTTTTCAGGAGAGTAGCGTTGCGGGTGGGGGTGTTGGAAATATCGAAAAGTGAGGGGGACCGTTGGGTTTGGGTATAGCCTCTTGGACGAGGCGGCCTTACAGCCGGCCTGGCTCTCCCGGTCGTACACCCGTCAGGTCTGTGGGAGCAAAGCTTGCTCGCGAGGCGGCCTGACAGCCGACCTGGCTCTCCCGGTCGTACACCCGTCAGGTCTGTGGGAGCAAAGCTTGCTCGCGAGGCGGCCTGACAGCCGACCTGTCTCCCGGTTGTACGTCGATCAAACTGTGGGAGCGAGCTTGCTCGCGATGGCGGTCTGATTGAGTACATATCCATTGCTGCGGTAACGGCCACTTCGGGTTCCGCCCTGACGGCGGGTCACTTTCGAAAAGCCCGGAAGCCGGCCCAGTCGAAAGTAACCAAAGCGCTCCTGCCCCACCACTCGGTGCCTCGCCTAGGCTCGGCATGCCCTCACTCCGGCATTGCTCCGTGAGCCCGCCGCGAAGGGCCATCGATGACCCAGCGCGGCTATCCCGGCATCCATGCCGGGATGCCCACTGCACAATGCCTGCGTTCGGCCAGCGTGGTTAACGGGGCGCCCGAGATCAACGTCCACCGCGAGGCGGCCTAGTAGCCGACCTGGCTCCCCCGGTCGTACACCCATCAGATCTGTTTGAGCAGGACCTGTGGGAGCAAAGCTTGCTCGCGAGGCGGCCTTATAGCCGACCTGTCTCCCGGTTGTACGTCGATCAAACTGTGGGAGCGAGCTTGCTCGCGATGGCGGTCTGATTGAGTACATATCCATTGCTGCGGTAACGGCCACTTAGGGTTCCGCCCTGACGGCGGCTCACTTTTGAGAAGCGCAAAAGTAAGCAAAACGCTATATGCCCCACCACTTGGCACCTCGCTTTGGCTCGGTGTGCCCTCACTCCGGCATTGCTCCGTGGGCCCGCCGCGAAGGGCCATCCATGGCCCAGCGCGGCTATCCCGGCATCCATGCCGGGATGCCCACTGCGCAATGCCTGCGTTCGGCCAGCGTGGTTAACGGGGCGCCCGAGATCAACGTCCACCGCGAGGCGGCCTAGTAGCCGACCTGGCTCCCCCGGTCGTACACCCATCAGATCTGTTTGAGCAGGACCTGTGGGAGCAAAGCTTGCTCGCGATGGCGGTGGTTCAGTCACATGCATGTTGAGCTTACTGGCCTCATCGCGAGCAAGCTCGCTCCCACAATTTGGGTTGGGGACAGCCGAAGAAACAGACCGGCTGTAAGGCCGCCTCGCGAGCAAGCTTTGCTCCCACAGGAGAAACGCGGTCTCACCAAGAGCCAGGTCGGCTATAAGGCCGCCTCGTGGTGGACGTTGATCTCGGGCGCCCCGTTAACCACGCTGGCCGAACGCAGGCATTGCGCAGTGGGCACCTCGGCATGGATGCCGAGGTAGCCGCGCTGGGCCATGGATGGCCCTTCGCGGCGGCCCACGGAGCAATGCCGGAGTGAGGGCACACCGAGCCTAAGCGAGGTGCCGAGTGGTGGGGCAAGAGCGTTTTGCTTACTTTTGCGCTTTTCAAAAGTGAGCCGCCGTCAGGGCGGAACCCTAAGTGGCCGTTACCAAAAAAACGGATATACACACAACGCTGAAAAGGGCCGCTGCGCAGCCCAGCGGGAGCAAGCTCCCTCGCCACGGGGGTTGCAGCGCCAGGAGGTGTGATGAATCATTCATTTGTGTCGGAAGGATCACCGGCCCCGAAAGGAAACATCCCACAGCTTTTTAGGGTTGCCGCTCGGAAGTGGGCTCTCTAACCTTTTTCCTGTCGCTGCAAAACAGCGGCCGGGAGTGGGAACCCGAAATTAATAGGTCGTAAGCCTCACGACCATAACGGCAAGTGATGGCTCCAATTTCATCAGGAGCATGCACATGAACGAAGGAAAGACTGAACCGAACTTCAACAGAACAAATCCATTGGCGGATTTCGACTCCATCGAAGACCTTCTAAAAGACCGCGCCGCCGCCGAGCGCGCCCTCAATTATTACCTCAACCCAAAACCTCCAGAATCAAGCACCGACCCGCGCATCGACAGCCTGTTCTCCGTCACCGCCAAAGCCGACGCCGACACGCTACTGACCAGCACCTCCGAAACCCTGGCCTCGATAAAAGCCATGGCCGAAGACCTGGCCTTTGAAGTGGAGGGCACGCGGCGCAGCGTGGCGCTGGGGATTCATCAGTTGGTTGAGTTGTGCCAGTTGCTGGTGGACAAGGCGTTGGATCAGCTTGAAGCGCCGGCGAGCCCAGCACCTTGAGAGCCTCTGTACAGGCATACACCTGACAGATCTGACAGTAGCGACGCTGCGCGCCTGGAGGTAGGTTGGATCCAGGCGCGCTCCACTTCTGTAGCGATGCCGTCATTACTTAATTCATTGGAAGAGGTGTAATCATGGCCGCTAAAGAAATTCGCATATCTATCGAAGACCTGGATCGTGACAGTAGCCCTGAGGTTCTATTCGAGTTCTACAGCGGTAAGGAGCTTGATTTTTCAACCTCTGTGTCCTCCTCGTTGAAAAATGGTCGCTACGACAAGGTGGACGTAAAAGGAGATGCCGACGGAGATGGCGATTTTGATGCGCAGGATGATGAATTGTTCATCCAGCTCGCTAAAGCGGCCGTTGCCTTGCTGAAATAAGAATGTGATGTAAGGACCGTGTCGCCAGGCTAAGGGGGCCTTCCATAACAGGCGGATCAATTGCCATGAGTGCAATTGACCCGCCCCCTCGAATGGTTACTGCATCAACACCTCAACCATCCCATCCGCCGTCATCGTCACCTTGCTGGTGCCCGCTTCCACTTCAGGCGTAACCGACTCGGCATCCATCGACGCCGCTTTCATCATCATCTGCGGGCGCATGTACGGTTGTGGATAACCGTTGGTGTTGAAGTTCAGGTTGACGATTTTGTAACCCTTGCCACCCAGGGCGTCGGTGGCCAGTTGGGCGCGGGCCTTGAAAGCGTTAACGGCGTCCTTGAGCAAGGCGTCTTCGCTGCTCTGGCGGGTGGCGGTGGCGATGGCGAAGTCCATGCCGCCCATTTTCAGGTCGCCCAGCAGTTCGCCAGTGAGTTTGGACAGGGCGGCGAAGTCGGCGCTTTCCAGGCGCAGTTCGGCGCGTTCGCGCCAGCCGGTGATTTTCCCGCCTTTGTTGTCGTAGATCGGGTAGCTGTTGCGGCTGCCTTGGCGCAGGTTGATGTCCTTGACCTCTTTGGCCTGGCCGATGGCTTTGTTCAGGGTGGTGCTGACGGCAGCGGCGAGTTTGGCCGGGTCGGTGTTCTGTTCTTCGGTGTAGAGGGTGACGATCATCAGGTCGCGGGCCACTTCCTGGCTGGCTTCGGCGCGCAGGGAAATCTGGTTGTAGTGCAGCTCATCGGCGGCCAGGGCCGGCAGGCTGGCGACGGTGCCGAGGCTGAGGGCGAGCAGGGCGGCGGGGCGACTGAACGTGTGCATGAAAGCTCCTTGGGATGATGTGCAGGGGTGAGGTCCGGGCCTGCGTGAACGTTAAGACTCTAGCTTTTATGGGTGGGTTCGCACAGTTACAACTTCTATACAGATTGCAGGTCAGTGGCGCTTTTGTGGCGAGGGAGCAAGCTCCCTCGCCACAGGGGGTATAGGTAGCATCCGGGGCTGTGGCGCTTTGCCGCATATCTGCCGCTGCAAGCCGCGCCTTGGTTATACTCCGTGCGATTCGCCTGGAGCGCTCATCAGGAGAGCTCATGCTCGCCCCTTTGCAAATGACATCCGCCTCTCGCCAGAACCTCTGGCGCCTGACATTCATCCGCATTCTGGTCCTGGCGGCCCAGGCCGGCTCGGTGGGGCTCGCCTATTGGTTCGACCTGCTGCCGCTGCCCTGGCTGCAACTGGCGATCACCCTGGTCTGTTCCAGCGTGCTCTGCGCGCTGACGGCGATTCGCCTGCGCACCTCGTGGCCGGTGACCGAGTTGGAATACGCCGTGCAACTGGCCTGTGACCTGTTTATCCACAGCGCGCTGCTGTATTTCTCCGGCGGTTCCACCAACCCCTTCGTCTCCTATTACCTGGTGCCGCTGACTATCGCCGCAGTGACGTTGCCATGGCGTTTTTCGCTGATCCTTTCCGGTATCGCCCTGGCGCTGTACACCTTGCTGCTGGCGCGGTTCTACCCGCTGGAAACCTTCCCCATCGCCCGGGAAAACCTGCAGATCTACGGCATGTGGTTGAGTTTCGCCCTGGCTGCGGCAGTCATTACATTTTTTGCTGCGCGCATGGCCGAGGAGCTGCGCCGCCAGGAAGAACTGCGCGCCATCCGCCGTGAAGAGGGCCTGCGCGACGAGCAATTGCTGGCCGTGGCGACCCAGGCCGCCGGCGCCGCCCATGAATTGGGTACACCGCTGGCGACCATGAGCGTGCTGCTCAAGGAGATGCGCCAGGATCACCATGACCCAGCGTTGCAGGACGATCTCAGCGTGTTGCAGGACCAGGTCAAGCTCTGCAAGGAAACCCTGCAATACCTGGTGCGTGCCGCCGAGGCCAACCGCCGGCTGGATATCGACATGCAGGCGGTCACCTTCTGGCTCGACGACGCCCTGAACCGCTGGCACCTGATGCGTCCGGAGGCCAGTTATCGCTTCCAATGCCTGGGCAAGGGCGTGGTACCGCGCATGGCACCGCCGCCAGACCTGACCCAGGCGCTGCTGAACCTGCTCAACAATGCCGCCGACGCTTGCCCCGAAGGGCTGGAAGTGGCGTTGGACTGGAATGCCTATGAGCTGACCATCAGTATTCGCGACCACGGCGCCGGTGTGCCGTTGGCGATTGCCGAGCAGATCGGCAAGCCGTTCTATACCACCAAGGGCAAAGGTTTCGGCCTGGGCCTGTTTTTGAGCAAAGCCAGCGTGACACGCGCCGGCGGCTCGGTGAAACTCTACCCCCATGAGGAAGGCGGCACGCTCACCGAGCTGCGCCTGCCCCATGCCGACCGAGGAGACGAACATGAGTGACGAGATCCAAGTCGACGGCGAAGAACTGCCGCACCTGTTGCTGGTAGATGACGACGCCACCTTCACCCGCGTCATGGCCCGGGCCATGTCCCGCCGTGGTTTTCGCGTCAGCACCGCAGGTTCTGCCGAAGAAGGCCTGACCATCGCCCAGGCCGACCTGCCGGACTACGCCGCCCTGGACCTGAAAATGGACGGCGATTCGGGCCTGGTGCTGCTGCCCAAGCTGCTGGAGCTGGACCCGGAGATGCGCGTGGTGATCCTCACCGGTTATTCGAGCATCGCCACCGCGGTCGAGGCCATCAAGCGCGGTGCCTGCAATTACCTGTGCAAACCGGCGGACGCCGATGATGTACTGGCGGCGCTGTTGTCCGAGCACGCCGACCTCGACACCCTGGTGCCGGAAAACCCCATGTCGGTGGATCGCCTGCAATGGGAGCACATCCAGCGGGTGCTGACCGAGCATGAAGGCAATATCTCCGCCACGGCCCGCGCCTTGGGCATGCACCGGCGGACTTTGCAGCGCAAATTGCAAAAGCGTCCCGTGCGTCGCTGAACCTGCGCTGAACAGGTGTTGTCCACCCTCGCGACACATCGGGCCGTTGCTTTATGATCGGCCCGAGTTCTTTTCCCTATTGAGCCTTAACCATGAATCAGAACGCTGAATATTCCGCGGTCAATGACGCGGTGCGCGGGCAGTTTTTCCGCCGTGTCTGGCAAATGACCACGCCGTACTGGCGCAGTGAGGAGAAGGGCAAGGCCTGGACGCTGTTGATCGCCGTCATCGCACTCTCGCTGTTCAGCGTGGCGATCTCGGTGTGGATCAACAGTTGGTACAAGGATTTCTACAACGCCCTGCAAGAGAAGGACAGCGCGGCGTTCTGGCAGTTGATCCTGTATTTCTGCGGCATCGCGGCGGTGGCGATCCTGGGCGCGGTATACCGCTTGTACCTCACGCAGATGCTCACCATCCGCTGGCGGGCCTGGCTCACCGAGCAGCATTTCGCCCGCTGGCTCGGCGACAAGAATTACTACCGGCTGGAGCAGGGCGGCTACACCGATAACCCCGACCAGCGGATTTCCGAAGACCTCAACAGTTTCACCACCAACACCCTGAGCCTGGGCTTGGGATTGCTGCGCACCGTGGTCAGCCTGGTGTCGTTCTCGATCATTTTGTGGGGCGTGTCGGGCAGCATCGAGGTGCTCGGCTACACCATCCCGGGCTACATGTTCTGGTGCGCGCTGGTGTATGCGGCGGTGGGCAGTTGGCTGACGCACCTGATCGGCCGACGCCTGATCGGTCTGAACAATAACCAGCAACGCTTCGAAGCCGACCTGCGTTTCTCCATGGTCCGGGTACGTGAAAACGCCGAAAGCATTGCGCTGTACAACGGCGAGCCGAATGAGAACCGTCGCCTGAGCGGGCGTTTCGGCCTGGTCTGGCATAACTTCTGGGACATCATGCGGGTGTCCAAGCGCTTGACGTTCTTCACCTCCGGCTATGGCCAGATCGCGATCATCTTCCCGTTCATCGTCGCCGCGCCGCGCTACTTTGCCGGCAAGATCCAGCTGGGCGAGCTCATGCAGATCAACTCGGCGTTCGGCAATGTGCAGGAGAACTTCAGCTGGTTCATCAGCGCCTACGCCGACCTCGCTGCGTGGCGCGCCACCTGCGATCGTCTGCTGAGTTTCCGCCAGGCCATGAGCGACAACGAAGACCGCGTGCCGGCCATCGACGTGCAAAACCAGGGCGATGCGTTGAAGGTTCATCACTTGGGGCTGGACCTGGCCGACGGTCGCCATCTGCTCGATAACGCCGACATGACCGTGGAACCGGGCGAGCGGGTGATGCTCAGTGGCCGTTCTGGCAGTGGTAAATCGACCCTGCTGCGGGCGATGGGGCATTTGTGGCCGGCGGGGCACGGGACGATCCGGCTTCCTGCCGCGCGTTACCTGTTCCTGCCGCAGAAGCCATATCTGCCGATTGGCAGCCTGCGTGAAGTATTGAGTTATCCACAGGCTGGCGATATCTATCCCAACGAACGTTATGCACAGGTGCTGGAAACCTGCCGCCTGCCGCACCTGATTGCGCGGCTGGATGAAAGCAACCACTGGCAGCGCATGCTCTCGCCCGGCGAGCAACAACGCCTGGCCTTTGCCCGGGCATTGCTTTATGCGCCGCAATGGTTGTACATGGACGAAGCCACGTCGGCGATGGATGAAGAAGACGAAGCAACGCTGTACCAGGCGCTGATCGACCAGTTGCCGGGCCTGAGCATCGTCAGCGTCGGCCACCGAAGCAGTTTGAAACGTTTCCATCCGCGACATGTGCGTATCGAAAATGGCCAACTGGTGGAGCGCACCGTAACCGCATAAACACCACAAAACCTGTGGGAGCGAGCTTGCTCGCGATAGCGGTGTATCAGTTGATATTGATGTGGCTGACCCACCGCCATCGCGAGCAAGCTCGCTCCCACAAGGTTTTGGGGTGAACCGGATACCGCTCCAATGTGGGAGCGAGCTTGCTCGCGATGAAGCCGACTCGGTTTCAGCGCCAGACTCGCCACTTCACCCACGGTGATCGTACAACCACGTTGCGCTATGATGTTGCCATTCAGCCGTTTACCGAGACACAGCCCCATGGAAAACCCGATCGAAGTACCACGCTTTCCCCGCAAGCGCCGCAGCCTGGCGCAGGAGCTGGTGACGGTGTTGACCGAGCAGATTCGCGACGGCCTGCTCAAGCGTGGCGATAAATTGCCCACCGAGTCGGCGATCATGGAAGCCCATGGCGTCAGCCGTACCGTGGTGCGCGAGGCGATTTCCCGCTTGCAGGCGGCCGGCCAGGTGGAAACCCGCCATGGCATCGGCACTTTCGTGCTGGACACGCCGAGCCCGAGCGGTTTTCGCATCGACCCGGCCACCGTGGTCACCTTGCGTGACGTGCTGGCGATCCTGGAATTGCGCATCAGCCTGGAAGTGGAATCCGCCGGGCTGGCGGCGCAGCGCCGTAGCGACGAGCAACTGGCCGCCATGCGCGCCGCCCTCGACGCCTTGAACGAAAGCGCCGCCCACGCCAGCGATGCGGTGGCCTCGGACTTCGCCTTCCACCTGGAAATCGCCCTGTCCACCGGCAACCGCTACTTCACCGACATCATGACCCACCTGGGCACCAGCATCATTCCGCGTACCCGGGTAAACTCGGCGCGCCTGGCCCACGATGACCAGCAGCGCTACATGAACCGCCTGAGCCGTGAGCACGAGGAGATCTACGACGCCATCGCCCGCCAGGACTCCGAGGCGGCCCGCGCGGCCATGCGTTTGCACCTGACCAACAGCCGCGAGCGGCTGCGCCAGGCCCATGAAGAGGCGCAGGCGCAGGGCTGAAAGTCGCTCACTGTCCTGCTGGCAAAGATGCTGTCGTGGCAAGGATGCAGTTGTGGCGAGGGAGCTTGCTCCCGCTGGGCCTGTAGGAGCTGTCGAGCGAAGCGAGGCTGCGATCTTTCCCCAGACACCTGAGTCGCAAGCGAAAGATCAAAAGATCGCAGGCTTCGCCAGCTCCTACACAGTCGAGCGGGAGCAAGCTCCCTCGCCATAGGGAAGTGGTGACTGGCTTTGTATCTGTGTGCCCGTCTGACGAGTCGTAAGCGCGTAGTCCTACGCGTTGACCCGCAACATTTGCGGCTCGGATGTATCGGGATCCCAGCTCTCGTAGCTAACCTCGTAACGAAGCTCAACCAATTTGCCGAGGTAAGCGGTCAACTCGGCGCTGGTTACAGTCACTGTCACATCCTTGCGTGGCGTACCCTCTTCGCCCTCGGTCAGAGGTGTAAACGCGCCTGCCGGAGTTGGAGGCGTCGAGCCGAGGCCCAGAGTCAGTTGGGCGTTCGAGTACGGTGCGAAAGCTGCATCCGGAATCTTCACGGTTAACGTCGTTGTCCTTGACAGGCTGATCGTGACTTCACCAGTGGTTGGAAAATCCTTGAGCGTTGGCTTCGCAAACATCGTCATGATGTCACTCCCTGTGAGGCAGCCCTGATCGTCGCGTACGGGCGGCTCACTTAAAAGATTGTGAAAGGGGCTACGGCCGTGCCCAGCACAGCCATGCCAGGGTTATGCCCCCTTGCCGTGACGACGCCTACTGGCAGAGTTGACAGTGACGACGAGCGGTCCTGATGCTCGGGCGGCAGTTTTCATCCTTCTTCCAATCCCGCTCAAACCCCCGATTTACAAGGTTTCACGACAAACGTTCCGGTCCCGACACCCGACAAAAGACGAAATGCAGTTGACGTTCATATTTTAAGTTGTACGATGACCTACAACTTCACGTGAAGCTGAACCGTTTCCTACAACACATCATTTGCGTCCAGGGTGTTCGAATAATGAATCCACAAGAACTGAAGTCCATCCTCTCGTCTGGCCTGCTGTCGTTCCCGGTCACCGATTTCACTGCTCAAGGCGATTTCAATCGCGACAGCTACATCAAGCGCCTCGAGTGGCTGGCCCCGTATGGCGCCTCTGCTTTGTTCGCAGCGGGCGGCACCGGTGAATTCTTCTCCCTGGCCGCCAGCGAGTATTCCCAAGTCATCAAGACCGCCGTCGATACCTGCGCCACCAGCGTGCCAATCCTTGCCGGTGTTGGCGGTGCCACTCGCCAGGCCATCGAATACGCTCAAGAAGCCGAGCGCCTGGGTGCCAAGGGCCTGTTGCTGCTGCCGCATTACCTGACCGAAGCCAGCCAGGACGGTGTTGCCGCCCACGTTGAAGCCGTGTGCAAATCGGTGAAGATCGGCGTGGTGGTGTACAACCGCAACGTCTGCCGCCTGAACGCCACTTTGCTGGAGCAACTGGCCGAGCGCTGCCCGAACCTGATTGGCTACAAGGATGGCCTGGGCGATATCGAACTGATGGTGTCGATCCGTCGCCGCCTAGGCGATCGCTTCAGCTACCTGGGCGGCTTGCCGACCGCTGAAGTCTATGCCGCGGCCTACAAGGCCCTGGGCGTACCGGTCTACTCCTCGGCGGTGTTCAACTTCATCCCGAAAACCGCGATGGATTTCTACCACGCCATTGCCCGCGACGATCACGAGACCGTCGGCAAGATCATCGACGACTTCTTCCTGCCTTACCTGGACATCCGCAACCGCAAGGCCGGTTACGCGGTGAGCATCGTCAAGGCCGGCGCGAAGATCGTTGGCTATGACGCCGGCCCTGTGCGCACGCCGCTGACCGACCTGCTGCCAGAAGAATACGAAGCCCTGGCCGCGCTGATCGACAAGCAAGGCAAGCAGTAACAGACCCGATGAGGCCGCTGAGTAATCAGCGGCTTTTTGCGTAAGGCTTGTCGTTCCCACGCTCTGCGTGGGAATGCCGCCAGGGACGCTCTGCGTCCCCAGATCGCTTTTGTAGAAGGAGTAGCTCCGTGGCAGATTCAAAGCGTTTCGATAACTACATCAACGGTCAGTGGGTGGCCGGTGCCGACTATTGCACCAACATCAACCCATCTGACTTGTCCGATGTCATCGGTGAATACGCCAAGGCTGACGCAGCGCAGGTCAATGCCGCCATCGAAGCCGCCCGCGCCGCCTTCCCGGCCTGGTCGACCTCGGGCATCCAGGCCCGTCATGATGCGCTGGACAAAGTCGGCAGCGAGATCCTCGCCCGCCGCGAAGAACTCGGCCAACTGCTGGCCCGGGAAGAGGGCAAGACCCTGCCCGAAGCCATCGGCGAAGTGACCCGCGCTGGTAACATTTTCAAATTCTTCGCCGGTGAATGCCTGCGCCTGTCGGGCGATTACGTGCCGTCGGTGCGCCCGGGCGTCAACGTCGAAGTCACCCGCGAAGCCCTCGGTGTGGTCGGCCTGATCACCCCGTGGAACTTCCCGATTGCCATTCCCGCGTGGAAAATCGCCCCGGCCCTGGCCTACGGCAACTGCGTGGTGATCAAACCTGCCGAGTTGGTACCGGGCTGCGCCTGGGCCCTGGCCGAGATCATCTCCCGCGCCGGTTTCCCGGCCGGTGCATTCAACCTGGTGATGGGCAGCGGCCGTGTGGTCGGCGAAGTGCTGGTCAACAGCCCGAAAGTCGACGGCATCAGCTTTACCGGTTCGGTGGGCGTGGGGCGGCAGATCGCCGGCAACTGCGTGTCCCGCCAGGCCAAGGTGCAGTTGGAAATGGGCGGCAAGAACCCGCAGATCATCCTTGATGACGCGGACCTCAAGCAGGCCGTCGAACTGGCGGTGCAGAGCGCGTTCTACTCCACCGGCCAGCGTTGCACGGCCTCCAGTCGCCTGATCGTCACCGCCGGCATCCATGACAAGTTCGTCGAGGCCATGGCCGAGCGCATGCAGTCGATCAAGGTCGGCCATGCGTTGAAGGCCGGCACCGATATCGGTCCGGTGGTTTCCGAAGCCCAGCTCAGCCAGGACTTGAAGTACATCGACATCGGCCAGAGCGAAGGTGCTCGGTTGGTCAGTGGCGGTGGCCTGGTGACGTGCGACACGGAAGGTTACTTCCTGGCGCCGACCCTGTTCGCCGACAGCGAAGCCTCGATGCGCATCAGCCGCGAAGAGATCTTCGGCCCGGTGGCCAACGTCGTGCGCGTGGCCGACTACGAGGCGGCGCTGGCGATGGCCAACGACACCGAGTTCGGTCTGTCCGCCGGTATCGCCACCACCTCGTTGAAGTATGCCAACCACTTCAAGCGCCATTCCCAGGCGGGCATGGTGATGGTCAACCTGCCGACCGCCGGCGTGGATTACCACGTGCCGTTCGGCGGGCGCAAAGGCTCGTCCTATGGTTCGCGTGAGCAAGGTCGCTACGCGCAAGAGTTCTACACCGTGGTGAAGACCTCTTACATCGGCTCCTGATACACCGCAATACCTGTAGGAGCTGTAGGAGCTGTCGAGTGCAACGAGGCTGCGATCTTTCCCCTGACAATTGAGTCGTGAGCGAAAGATCAAAAGATCGCAGCCTCGTTTGCACTCGACAGCTCCTACAAGCGCCTACAGGGCTTAACACAACATTTACCCGCATAAAAATAAATAGTGGGAGTACCTCTACATGCAAGCGACCAAGCCGACTCACGTCCGCTATTTGATCCTGCTCATGCTGTTCCTGGTGACGACGATCAACTATGCCGACCGTGCCACCATCGCCATCGCAGGCTCCAGCCTGCAAAAAGACCTCGGCATCGATGCCGTCACCCTCGGTTATATCTTCTCCGCTTTCGGTTGGGCCTATGTGGCCGGGCAGATTCCTGGCGGCTGGCTGCTCGACCGTTTCGGCTCGAAAAAAATCTATGCCTTGAGCATTTTCACCTGGTCGCTGTTCACCGTGCTGCAAGGCTATGTGGGTGAATTCGGCATGTCCACGGCCGTGGTTGCGCTGTTCATGTTGCGCTTCCTGGTGGGGTTGGCCGAAGCGCCGTCCTTCCCGGGCAATGCACGGATCGTCGCCGCCTGGTTCCCGACCGCAGAACGTGGCACCGCCTCGGCGATCTTCAACTCGGCGCAGTATTTTGCCACCGTGTTGTTTGCACCGCTGATGGGCTGGATCGTCTACCGTTTCGGCTGGCAGCACGTGTTCATCGTGATGGGCGTGATTGGCATCGTGTTCTCGCTGATCTGGCTGAAAGTGATCCACAGCCCGCGCCAGCATCCGATGATCAACGAGGCCGAGTTCAATCACATCGCCGCCAACGGCGCGATGGTCGACATGGACCAGGACAAGGGCAAGGAAAAGAAAGCCGACGGTCCGAAGTGGGATTACATCCGTCAACTGCTGACCAACCGCATGATGCTCGGCGTGTACCTGGGCCAGTACTGCATCAACGGCATCACCTACTTCTTCCTGACCTGGTTCCCGGTGTACCTGGTGCAGGAACGCGGCATGACCATCCTCAAGGCCGGTTTCATCGCGTCCTTGCCGGCGATCTGCGGTTTCATCGGCGGCGTCCTTGGCGGGGTGATTTCCGATTACCTGCTGCGCAAGGGCCACTCGCTGACCTTCGCCCGCAAGGCGCCGATCATCGCCGGCCTGCTGGTGTCCAGCAGCATCGTGGCGTGCAACTACGTCGACATCGAATGGATGGTGGTGGGCTTCATGGCCCTGGCCTTCTTCGGTAAAGGCGTCGGCGCACTGGGCTGGGCCGTGGTTTCCGACACCTCGCCAAAACAGATCGCCGGCCTGAGCGGTGGCCTGTTCAACACCTTCGGCAACCTGGCATCGATCACCACGCCAATCGTCATTGGCTACATCATCAGCGCCACCGGTTCGTTCAAGTGGGCGCTGGTGTTTGTCGGTTGCAACGCGCTGGTGGCGGTGTTCAGCTACCTGGTCATCGTCGGGCCGATCAAGCGTGTGGTGCTCAAGGAACCAACGGCCAAGGATGCCGACATCTCCAGCCTGTCTGAAGCTAAATCCTGAAGGAGCGGCGTCAATGCAACTGATTGAACATGCCGATTCGCCGCGTTACATCCGCTTGCATGAGCGGGACAACGTAGTGATCGTCGTCAATGACCAGGGCGTACCGGCCGGGACCGAGTTCCCGGACGGCCTGGTCACCGTGGATTTCGTGCCGCAGAGCCACAAGGTCACCCTGGTGGACATTCCCGAGGGAGGCGAGGTGATTCGCTATGGCCAGGTCATCGGCTATGCGCTGCAACCGATCCCCCGTGGCAGCTGGGTCAAGGAAGACCAGTTGCGCATGCCGACCGCGCCGCCGCTGGACAGCCTGCCGCTGTCCACTGATGTGCCGGTGGCCGATGCACCGCTGGAGGGCTACACCTTCGAGGGTTATCGCAACGCCGACGGTACCGTCGGCACGCGCAATATCCTGGGCATCACCACCACGGTGCAGTGCGTGACCGGGGTGCTGGACCACGCGGTCAAGCGCATCAAGGATGAGCTGCTGCCCAAGTACCCGAACGTCGATGACGTGGTGGCGCTGACCCACAGCTATGGCTGTGGCGTGGCGATCACTGCCACCGATGCGTACATCCCGATTCGTACCGTGCGCAACCTGGCGCGCAACCCGAACCTGGGGGGCGAGGCATTGGTGATCAGCCTGGGCTGCGAGAAATTGCAGGCCGGGCAGGTGATGCATGAGAACGACAGCTCGGTGGACCTCAGCGAGCCTTGGTTGTATCGCTTGCAGGATTCCAGTCACGGTTTCACCGAAATGATCGAGCAGATCATGGAACTGGCCGAGACCCGCCTGAAGAAACTCGACCAGCGCCGTCGCGAAACCGTACCGGCTTCGGAGCTGATCCTGGGCATGCAGTGTGGCGGCAGCGATGCGTTCTCCGGCATCACCGCCAACCCGGCGCTGGGCTACGCCTCGGATCTGCTGCTGCGTGCCGGGGCGACGGTGATGTTCTCCGAAGTCACCGAAGTGCGCGATGCGATCTACCTGCTGACCTCTCGGGCACAAACCCAGGAGGTCGCCCAGGAACTGGTGCGCGAAATGGACTGGTACGACCGCTACCTGGCCAAGGGCGAAGCCGATCGCAGTGCCAACACCACGCCTGGCAACAAGAAGGGCGGGCTGTCGAACATCGTCGAAAAGTCCCTGGGCTCGATCGTCAAGTCCGGCAGTAGCGCGATCAATGGCGTGCTGGGTCCGGGCGAGCGCTTCAAGCAAAAGGGCCTGATCTTCTGCGCCACGCCGGCCAGTGATTTTGTCTGCGGTACGCTGCAACTGGCGGCGGGGATGAACCTGCACGTGTTCACCACCGGCCGCGGCACGCCGTACGGCTTGGCGATGGCTCCGGTGGTGAAGGTCTCGACCCGCACCGAACTGGCCCAACGCTGGCCGGACCTGATCGACATCGACGCCGGCCGGATCGCCACCGGACGGGCGACCATCGAAGAGTTGGGTTGGGAGCTGTTCCACTACTACCTGGACGTGGCCAGTGGCAAGAAACAGACCTGGGCCGAGCGGCACAAGCTGTACAACGACATCACGTTGTTCAACCCGGCGCCGATTACCTGATCCTGGCCTTGGGGGGTAGCGATTGATCGTTCCCACGCTCCGCGTGGAAATGCCTCAACGGACGCTCCGCGCTCGATTCTTGGAACGCGGAGCGTCCCTGGCTGCATTCCCACGCAGAGCGTGGGAACGATCAGTGGGAAAGTGGCTTATCATTAGCCACCTAACGACACCGCTCTCAAGGTCCCCGGCATGCTGGCAATTTTCCTCGAAACCCTGAACATCACCGCGCCGGTGTTTGCCATGCTGTTTTTGGGGGTGTTGCTCAAGCGCATCAACTGGATCAACGACAACTTCATCCATATCGCCTCATCCCTGGTGTTCAACGTCACCATGCCTGCGCTGTTGTTCCTCGGCATCCTCCATGCCGACCTGCACGCGGCGCTGCAGCCCGACCTGCTGATCTATTTCTCCATCGCTACCCTGGCAAGTTTCGCCATGGCCTGGGGCTGGGCGATCTGGCGCTGCCCGCGCGAAGATCGCGGCATCTATACCCAAGGTGCGTTTCGTGGCAACAACGGGGTCATCGGCCTGGCGCTGGCGGCGAGCATGTATGGCGATTATGGGATTTCCCTGGGGGCGATTCTCGCGGCGCTGGTGATCCTGTTCTACAACACCTTGTCGACCATCGTGCTGGCGGTCTACAGCCCGGTGATCAAGTCTGACCCGTGGAGCATCTGCAAGAGTGTGATCAGCAACCCGCTGATCATCAGCGTGATTGTCGCCGCGCCGTTCGCCTATTGGCACATCGGCCTGCCGAACTGGTTCGAGACCTCGGCCAAGTACCTGTCGCAAATGACCTTGCCCCTGGCGTTGATCTGCATTGGCGGCACGCTGTCGCTGGTGGCCTTGCGCAAGAGCGGCAAGATGGCCCTGAGTTCGAGCCTGGTGAAGATGGTCGGGCTGCCGCTGCTGGCTACCCTCGGTGCGTGGCTGTGGGGCTTTCGCGGGGCGGAGTTGGGGATCCTGTTCCTGTACTTCGGCAGCCCCACCGCCGCCGCCAGTTACGTCATGGCCCGGGCGGCCGATGGCAACCATGAACTGGCGGCGGCGATCATCGTCATCACCACGCTGATGGCGGCGATTACGACCAACCTGGGGATCTTTGTGTTGCAGTGGGGTGGGTGGATCTAGCCCTGGGTTTGCGCTGTTCTTGAGGTCCAAATCGCGAGCAAGCTCGCTCCCACAGTGGCTTGTGGGTGTATTGCAATCACCTGTGGGAGCGAGCTTGCTCGCGATAGCGATCTAACAGTCACTCAGGTTTCTGATAGCTATCGATCACTTCCTGCGCCGCCCGAAACGCATCGATCGCAGCCGGCACGCCCGCGTACACCGCGCAATGCAGCAATGCCTCGCGAATCTCTTCCACCGTGCAGCCATTATTCAGCGCGCCGCGCACATGGCCTTTGAGTTCCTGCGGGCACTTGAGGGCGGTGAGGGCGGCCAGGGTGATCAGGCTGCGGGTCTTCAGCGGCAGGCCTTCGCGGCTCCAGACGCTGCCCCAGGCATGTTCGTTGACGAAGTCCTGCAATGGCTGGGTGAACTCGGTGGCGTTGCCCAGGGCGCGGTCGACGAATGCGTCGCCCATGACCTGGCGACGCATGTCCAGGCCGGTCTTTGGAGTGTCGGTCATGGCAAATCCCTCTTGTGGTGTTGGCGGCGCCAGGCGCGCAGGGAGGTGAACAGCAAGAACGTGAGCAGGGCCGGCAGTACATAAAACAGCATCAGCCGTTCCAGTTGGCCGGCCAGGGGCATGCCGGTGGTGAAGGACATCACGTGCAGCCCATAGGCCAGGTACAACCCCAGCAATAGCAAGCCCTCGGCGCGGGTGACACGATAACCGGAATAGAACACCGGCAGGCACAGCACCGCCACGCCGAGCATCACCGGCAGGTCGAAATCCAGGGCGTTCGGTGAGACCGACAGTGGCGTGGGGGCGGCGAGGGCGGTTATCCCCAATACCCCGAGCAGGTTGAACAGGTTGCTGCCGATGACGTTACCCACCGCAATGTCCCGTTGGCCGCGCAGGGCGGCGATCAACGAGGTGGCGAGTTCCGGCAGCGAGGTGCTGACGGCGACGATGGTCAGGCCGATGATGCGCTCCGAAAGCCCCAGGTCCATCGCCACTTTCACCGCCGCGCCCAGCAGCAGGTGCCCGGCGAAAATCAGCATTGCCAAGCCCAGCACGATCATCGCCAGGCTCTTGGGCCACGACCCCCGGACCACCTCGATACCCACCGTGTGCGGCCGTCCCGAGTGCCGCGACTGGCGCAGCAACAGGCCCAGGTACACCGCCAGGCCCACCAGCAGCCATACACCGTCCAACCGGGTCAGCTCTTCATTCCAGGCCAGCACGAACACCAGCAGGCTGGCACCGATCATCAACGGAATGTCCAGGCGCACCAGTTGGCGCGAGACGCGCAACGGAATGATCAGCGCCGACAGCCCAAGGGTGACGAGGATGTTGAAGATGCTGCTGCCGATCACGCTGCCCACGGCGATATCGGCGTTTTGCGCCAGGGTCGCCTGCAGGCTGACGGCCATTTGTGGGGCGCTGCTGCCGAACGCGACGACGCTCAGGCCGATGATCAGTGGTCGTACCTGCAAGCGTGCCGCCAGGCCCACGGCGGCGCGCACCAGCAGTTCGGCGCCGCCGATCAGCAACAGCAGGGCGCCGAACAATTCGATCAGGCTGAGCAACGGTAGGGCGGTGAGTAGGGAAATGGCCGGGCTCCGTCTATCAATCGTCGAGGGCTTGCACGCGCACCCGTGCGGTGCCGCTGCGCAACATGCCCAGTTGCTCGGCGGCTTCGCGGGACACGTCGATCAAGCGGCCTCGGGAGTATGGGCCACGGTCGTTGATGCGCACCACCACGCTGTCATTGTTGCTCAGGTTGGTGACTTTCACCCGGGTGCCAAACGGCAACTGGCGATGGGCGGCGGTCAGGCTGTGCTGGTCGAAACGCTCGCCGCTGGCGGTGCGCTTGCCGTGGTGCCTGGCACCGTAATAAGAGGCGACGCCGGTCTGGTCGTAGCCGTGTGGATCGACCGTCCCGCTCTGGCTGGCGCAACCGGCCAGCAGGGACAGCAGGGCGCAGGCGCCGAGGAGACGCTTCATGTAGGGTTTTCCAACTACAGATAGGGGAGCTGGCCAGTGGGAGTAATGCCTGTGGGAGCAAAGCTTGCTCGCGATGAACGATAACGCGGTCCACTGATGGATCGAGGTGTCTTCATCGCGAGCAAGCTTTGCTCCCACAGGCTCGCTCCCACAGGGGGTTGAGCCAGATTCAAAGACTGGCTCCATGGCAATCAGCCCTCGAGCTTGCTTTTGAGCAGTTCGTTGACCTGTTGCGGGTTGGCCTTGCCCTTGGAGGCTTTCATGGCCTGGCCGACGAAGAAGCCGAACATCTTGCCGCGCTTGGCTTCGTCTGCCGCACGGTACTGTTCGACTTGCTCGGCGTTGGCCGCGAGCATTTCATCGAGCACGGCGGAAATGGCGCCGGTGTCGGTGACCTGCTTCAAGCCGCGCTTCTCGATGATCTCGTCGGCGCTGCCTTCACCATTGGCCATGGCTTCGAACACCATCTTGGCGATCTTGCCGGAAATGGTGTTGTCCTTGATCCGCACCAGCATGCCGCCCAGTTGTTCGGCCGAGACCGGCGACTGGTCGATTTCCAGGCCCTGTTTGTTCAACAGGCTGCCCAGCTCGACCATCACCCAGTTGGCCGCCAGCTTGGCGTCGCCGCCGATGCTCACGACTTTCTCGAAGTAATCGGCCTGCTCGCGGCTGGTGGCCAGGACGTTGGCGTCATAGCTCGACAGCCCGAATTGCGCCTGGAAGCGCTCGCGTTTTTGCGGCGGCAGTTCCGGCAGGGTGGCGCGCACCTCGTCGAGGAACGAGTTCTCGATGACCACCGGCAGCAGGTCTGGATCGGGGAAGTAACGGTAGTCGTTGGCTTCTTCCTTGCTGCGCATCGGACGAGTCTCGTCCTTGTTCGGGTCGTACAGGCGGGTCTGCTGGATGACCTTGCCGCCGTCCTCGATCAGTTCGATCTGGCGCTGGATCTCGCTGTTGATCGCCTTCTCGATGAAGCGGAACGAGTTGACGTTCTTGATCTCGCAGCGGGTGCCGAATTCGACCTGGCCCTTGGGCCGGATCGACACGTTGCAGTCGCAGCGCAGCGAGCCTTCGGCCATGTTGCCGTCGCAGATGCCCAGGTAGCGCACCAGCGCATGGACCGCCTTGACGTAGGCCACGGCTTCCTTGGCGCTGCGCATGTCCGGCTCGGAAACGATTTCCAGCAGCGGCGTGCCGGCGCGGTTCAGGTCGATACCGGTGGCGCCGTTGAATTCTTCGTGCAGGCTCTTGCCGGCGTCTTCTTCCAGGTGCGCCCGGGTAATACCGACGCGCTTGACCGTGCCGTCTTCCAAGGCGATGTCCAGGTGGCCCTTGCCAACGATCGGCAATTCCATCTGGCTGATCTGGTAGCCCTTGGGCAGGTCCGGGTAGAAGTAGTTCTTGCGGGCGAACACGTTGTGCTGGCCGATCTCGGCGTCAATCGCCAGGCCGAACATCACCGCCATGCGCACCGCTTCGGCGTTGAGCACCGGCAGCACGCCGGGCATGCCCAGGTCCACCAGGCTGGCCTGGGTGTTGGGCTCGGAACCGAAAGTGGTGGAGCTACCGGAAAAGATTTTCGACCGGGTGGTGAGCTGGGTATGAATCTCCAGCCCGATCACGACTTCCCATTGCATGTGTTTCTCCTCAGAAGCCGGTTGGGGTGCGGGTGTGCCAGTCAGTGTGTAACTGATACTGGTGGGCAACGTTCAACAGGCGGCCTTCCTGGAAATACGGCGCGAGCAACTGCACGCCCACCGGCAGGCCATCGACGAAACCGGCCGGCATGGACAGGCCCGGCAAGCCGGCGAGGTTGGCGGTGATGGTGTAGACGTCTTCCAGGTACTCGGCGACCGGGTCACTGTTCTTGGCACCGAGTTTCCAGGCCGGGTTTGGCGTGGTTGGGCCGAGGATGATGTCGACCTCATTGAAGGCGGCCATGAAGTCGTTCTTCACCAAGCGACGGATTTTCTGCGCCTTGAGGTAGTAGGCGTCGTAGTAGCCGGCGGACAGCGCGTAGGCGCCGACCATGATCCGGCGCTGCACTTCGGCACCGAAGCCTTCGCCACGGGAGCGCTTGTACAGGTCGATCAGGTTTTCCGGGTTCTCGCAGCGATAGCCGAAGCGCACGCCGTCGAAACGCGACAGGTTCGAGGACGCTTCCGCCGGGGCGATCACGTAGTACGCGGGAATCGCGTGCTGCATGTTCGGCAGGCTGATTTCCTTGATGACTGCGCCGAGCTTCTCCAGCTCCTTGACGCTGTTGTGGACCAGTTCGGCGATGCGTGGGTCGAGGCCGGCGCTGAAGTACTCCTTCGGCACGCCGATGCGCAGGCCCTGCAGCGAGCCGTTGAGGCTGGCGCTGTAGTCCGGCACTGGTTCATCGATGCTGGTGGAGTCGTTCGGGTCGAAGCCGGCCATGCCTTGCAGCAGGATCGCGCAATCTTCGGCGGTGCGGGCCAGCGGGCCACCCTGGTCGAGGCTGGAGGCGTAGGCGATCATGCCCCAGCGCGAGACGCGACCGTAGGTCGGCTTCAGGCCAGTGAGGTTGGTGAACGCCGCCGGTTGGCGAATCGAACCGCCGGTGTCGGTGGCGGTGGCGGCCGGCAACAGGCGCGCAGCCACGGCGGCAGCGGAACCACCGGACGAGCCGCCCGGTACGTGTTCCAGGTTCCACGGGTTTTTCACCGCGCCGTAGTAGCTCGACTCGTTGGCCGAGCCCATGGCGAATTCGTCCATGTTGGTCTTGCCCAGGGTCACGGTGCCGGCGGCGGCCAGCTTGGCGACCACGGTGGCATCGTACGGGGCCTTGAAGTTGTCGAGCATCTTCGAGCCGCAGCTGGTGCGGATGCCCTGGGTGCAGAACAGGTCCTTGTGGGCAATCGGCGCACCGAGCAGGGCGCCGGTTTCACCATTGGCGCGCCGGGCGTCGGCGGCCTTGGCCTGGCTCAGGGCCAGCTCCTGGGTGAGGCTGATGAAGCTGTTGAGCTGCGGGTCGAGCTGGGCGATGCGCGCCAGCAGGACCTGGGTCAGCTCTTCGGAAGAAAACTTTTTATCGGCGAGTCCGCGGGCGATCTCGGCCAGGGTCATGTGATGCATGAGAGGCTCTTTCCCTTTAGTCGATGACTTTCGGAACCAGGTACAGGCCGTTTTCGACCGCTGGTGCGATGGACTGGTAGGCCTCGCGGTGATTGGACTCGGTCACGACGTCGGCGCGCAGGCGCTGGCTGGCTTCGAGTGGGTGTGCCAGTGGTTCGATACCGTCGGTATTGACCGCCTGCATCTCGTCGACCAGCCCCAGAATGCTGTTCAGGGCAGAAGTGATGTGTGGAAGATCGGCTTCATTGAGGCCCAGACAGGCCAGATGAGCGATTTTTTCCACGTCGGAGCGTTCAAGCGCCATGGGATTCTCCAGTGGAAAACAAAACGGACGTAACCTGTCCGTGTGTTAGATTGTCGGAACACTACCGCATTTCTACGGTCTTACGGCCGCGATTTCGGGGTTTGGTGCACAGAAAAGCGGCCAATTTAACATATTGGCGCCTTGCCCAAAATCCCTGTCGTTGTTAGAGTTTGCCGCACTTTTTTACCCACGCGTTGCCTAGGGTCCCTTTCCCATGTTCAAGAAACTGCGTGGCATGTTTTCCAGCGATCTTTCCATTGACCTGGGCACTGCCAACACCCTTATTTACGTGCGCGAGCGCGGTATCGTCCTGAATGAACCCTCGGTCGTGGCCATCCGCACCCACGGTAACCAGAAAAGTGTCGTGGCTGTCGGTACGGAAGCCAAGCGCATGCTGGGCCGTACACCGGGCAACATCGCGGCCATTCGCCCCATGAAGGACGGCGTGATCGCCGACTTCAGCGTCTGCGAAAAGATGCTGCAGTACTTCATCAACAAGGTTCACGAAAACAGCTTCCTGCAGCCCAGCCCTCGTGTGCTGATCTGCGTTCCATGCAAGTCCACCCAGGTAGAGCGACGCGCTATCCGTGAATCGGCCCTCGGCGCCGGTGCCCGCGAAGTGTTCCTGATCGAAGAGCCAATGGCTGCTGCCATCGGTGCCGGCCTGCCGGTGGAAGAAGCCCGCGGCTCGATGGTCGTCGACATCGGTGGTGGTACCACTGAAATCGCGCTGATCTCCCTCAACGGTGTGGTCTACGCCGAATCCGTACGTGTGGGCGGCGACCGTTTCGACGAAGCGATCATCACTTATGTGCGTCGCAACTACGGCAGCCTGATCGGCGAATCCACCGCCGAGCGCATCAAGCAGGAAATCGGCACGGCCTACCCGGGCGGTGAAGTGCGTGAAGTCGACGTGCGCGGTCGCAACCTGGCCGAAGGCGTTCCACGGGCCTTTACCCTCAACTCCAACGAAGTGCTCGAAGCGCTGCAAGAATCGTTGGCGACCATCGTCCAGGCCGTCAAGAGCGCCCTGGAGCAGTCGCCACCGGAGCTGGCGTCGGACATTGCCGAGCGCGGCCTGGTGCTGACCGGTGGTGGTGCGCTGCTGCGTGACCTCGACAAGCTGCTGGCCCAGGAAACCGGGCTGCCGGTGATCGTTGCCGAAGACCCGTTGACCTGTGTTGCCCGCGGCGGTGGCCGTGCATTGGAAATGATGGACAAGCACACCATGGACCTGCTCTCCAGCGAATAAGTTGGCTGGATCGTCTATGTTGTTCGCTCCCGGGCAGCACTTTGCAGTGCTGCCCGTTGGCGTTTATCTTCTGTCATTCGTATCCAGGCCGGTTTGATGCCGTATGAATAAAGAAAACATTTGCCTGGGAGGAGCGGCCTATTAAACCGCTTTTCGCCAAAGGCCCCTCATTGGGTGTGCGCCTGCTGGTGCTGACCGTGCTCTCGGTCGCGCTGATGGTGGTCGATGCCCGCTTCACGCTGCTCAAACCTGTGCGCAGCCAGATGTCGCTGGTGTTGATGGAGTCCTACTGGATCACCGACCTGCCGCAGCGCTTGTGGCAAGGTGTGGCCAGCCAGTTTGGCAGCCGGACCGAACTGGTCGCTGAAAACGAAAAACTCAAGACCGAAAACCTGCTGTTGCAGGGGCGCATGCAGAAGCTGGCGGCCCTCACCGAGCAGAACGTTCGGCTGCGCGAGCTGCTCAATTCTTCGGCGCTGGTCAACGAGAAGGTCGAAGTGGCCGAGTTGATCGGCATGGACCCCAACCCCTTCACCCACCGCATCATCATCAACAAGGGTGAGCGCGACGGCGTGGTTCTCGGCCAGCCGGTACTCGACGCCCGGGGCCTGATGGGCCAGGTGGTGGAGTTGATGCCCTACACCTCCCGAGTGCTGCTGCTGACCGATACCACCCACAGCATTCCCGTGCAGGTCAATCGCAACGGCTTGCGCGCGATTGCCAGCGGCACCGGCAACCCGGAACGCCTGGAACTGCGGCATGTGGCCGATACCGCCGATATCAAGGAAGGCGACCTGCTGGTCAGCTCCGGCCTTGGCCAGCGCTTCCCGGCCGGTTATCCGGTGGCAACGGTCAAGGAAGTCATCCATGACTCCGGCCAGCCGTTTGCCATCGTTCGCGCAGTGCCGACGGCTGCATTGAATCGCAGCCGCTACCTGCTGCTGGTATTCAGCGACAACCGTACGCCCGAAGAGCGTGCCAATGACGCTGCCGTGGCCCAGGAAGCCCAGGACCGCCAGGGCGGCGAGTCGGCTGCCCCATCGACAGCGACGCCGGCGCCTGTCCCTGCCACGGTGCCAAAACCACCAGTGCCTGCACCCGCGACGGCGGCTCCGGCCACCACGCCGGCGGCAACCCCGGCCACCACGCCCGCCGCGCCTGCTGTGAAACCGACCCGCTCGGCCACCCACGCACCCGCCGCGCAGCCTGCTCAACCAGCCCGGCCCGCCGCCAAACCGCCAGCCTCCACGCCGGCCACCGCGCCAGCCCCCAGGGGAGCACGAGAAGAATGAGCAGTACCCAATCCGGTAACGGCTGGATGGTCTGGCTGACCTTCGCCATCGGCCTGTTGCTCAGCGTTTCGCCGCTGCCGCAGTTCATGGAAATCCTGCGCCCACTGTGGCTGGCCCTGTTGCTGGCCTTCTGGGCGCTGGCCTTGCCGCACAAGGTCGGCATGGTCACCGCCTGGTGCCTGGGTCTGGCCGAGGACGTACTTTATGGCACGTTGCTGGGGCAGAACGCGCTGATCCTGACGCTGATCACCTTCCTGGTGCTGTCGCTGCAACAACGCCTGCGGATGTTCCCCATGTGGCAGCAGTGCCTGGTGATCCTGGTGATCTTTGGCCTGGCGCAACTGGTGCAGTTGTGGCTCAGCGCGCTGACTGGCAACCGCCAGCCGACCCTGGCGCTGGTCTTGCCAGCCCTGGTCAGCGCCTTGCTCTGGCCCTGGGTCAGCTTCGGTTTGCGTGGCCTGCGCCTGCGTTTCAAAATCAACTGATTCGCTCAGGATATCTACACTTTTTTTTGGTGACTCATATCCTTGTGGCCAGAGATTGAATCCCGCTGGGCTCTGTAGGAGCTGGCGAAGCCTGCGATCTTTTGATCTTGATCTTGATCTTGATCTTGATCTTGATCTTGATCTTGATCTTGATCTTTCGCTTGCGACTCAATTGTCTGGGACAAGATCGCAGCCTCGCTTCGCTCGTCAGCTCCTACACAGCTCCTACGGCGCAGCCCAGCGGGAGCAATCTTTGGCCACAAAAGCCGGTCGCGTTAGGGAGATGTCTTGATGAAACCGCTCTACCTCGCCTCAGGCTCGCCGCGTCGGCGTGAACTGCTCACGCAGATCGGCGTGCCCTTTACCGCCATCGGCGCGGACATCGACGAAACTCCCCTGGACCACGAAACCCCTTCGGCCTACGTCGAGCGCCTGGCGCGCGGCAAGGCCGAGGCGGGTCGGCGAGCCCTGGACGCCGGCATGGATGGCTGCGTGCTGGGCGCCGATACGGCTGTGGTACTGGACGGGCGAATTCTCGGCAAACCCGTGGACCAGGCCGATTCCATGACGACGCTCTTGAGCCTGTCCGGTCGCGAACATGAAGTATTGACCGCCATTGCCATACTGGATGGGCAGCGTTGCGAATCCCGCGTTGTGCGCACCCTGGTGCGCTTTCGGTCGATCACGGAACAGGAAGCGGCGGCCTACTGGGCCAGTGGTGAACCCCGGGACAAGGCCGGCGGCTATGGTATTCAAGGGCTGGGCGCGGTGTTTGTCGCCGGGCTTGAAGGCAGTTATTCAGCCGTGGTCGGCCTGCCGCTGTGCGAAACCGCAGAACTACTGGGCCATTTCGGCATACCCTGTTGGCAAACCTTGAGCGCGCGCTGAGCGCCGTCTGACTTGATGCGGCCATAATCGTGAACATGCCTGAACGAGACCCTGCCATGAGTGAAGAGATCCTGATCAACATCACGCCGATGGAATCGCGCGTGGCGGTGGTTGAAAACGGTGTTCTGCAAGAGGTCCACGTCGAGCGCACGCAAAAGCGTGGCATCGTCGGCAATATCTATAAAGGCAAGGTGGTGCGGGTGCTGCCGGGCATGCAGGCGGCCTTCGTCGACATCGGCCTGGACCGCGCGGCATTCATCCATGCGTCGGAAATTTCCATGCGCGAAGGACCGGCCGTGGAGAGCATCAGCGCGCTGGTGCATGAAGGCCAGAGCCTGGTGGTGCAGGTCACCAAGGACCCCATCGGCTCCAAGGGCGCGCGCCTGACCACGCAACTGTCGATTCCGTCGCGCTACCTGGTGTACATGCCGCGCACCGCCCATGTCGGTATTTCCCTGAAGATCGAAGACGAAGCCGAGCGCGAGCGCCTCAAGCAGGTGGTCAGCGACTGCGTGGAAAAAGAAGGCATCAAGGAAGCCGGTGGGTTCATCCTGCGCACCGCCGCCGAAGGGGCCGGGGCCGATGAGATCCTCATGGACATCCGCTACCTGCGCAGGCTTTGGGACCAGATCGCCGCGCAGATCAAGACTATCGCCACCCCCAGCGTGATCTACGAAGACCTGGGCCTGGCGCTGCGGACCTTGCGCGACCTGGTCAGCCCCAAGATCGAGAAAATCCGTATCGACTCCCGGGAAACCTTCCAGAAAACCACGCAGTTCGTCGCCGAACTGATGCCGGAAATCGCCGACCGCCTCGAGCATTATCCTGGCGAGCGGCCGATTTTCGACCTGTACGGAGTCGAAGACGAAATCCAGAAAGCCCTTGAACGCAAGGTGCCGCTCAAGTCCGGCGGCTACCTGGTGGTGGACCCGGCCGAGGCCATGAGCACCATCGACGTCAACACCGGGGCGTTCGTCGGCCATCGCAACCTGGAAGAAACCATCTTCAAGACCAACCTGGAAGCCGCCACCGCCATTGCCCGGCAACTGCGCCTGCGCAACCTGGGCGGGATCATCATCATCGACTTCATCGACATGGAAGATGAAGAACACCAGCGCCAGGTGCTGCGGACCCTGGAAAAACAACTCGAACGCGACCACGCCAAGACCAACATCATCGGCATCACCGAGCTGGGCCTGGTGCAGATGACCCGCAAGCGCACTCGCGAAAGCCTCGAACAGGTGCTGTGCGAGCCGTGCAGCAGTTGCCAGGGCCGCGGCAAGCTCAAGACCCCGGAAACCGTGTGTTACGAAATCTTCCGGGAAATTCTCCGGGAGGCGCGCGCCTACCAGGCGACTGGCTATAGAGTGTTGGCGAACCAGAAAGTGGTGGATCGCCTGCTCGACGAGGAGTCAGGCAATGTCGCGGAGCTGGAAGCGTTTATCGGACGCACGATTCGCTTCCAGGTGGAAACCATGTATTCCCAGGAACAATACGACGTGGTGTTGCTCTGAAGAGCTTGGGAAGCGGCGGGCCCGCGGATTTGATCGTCTTTGCCAGGGGAGCCCACTGACATGGAGCGTCTGACACGCATTTTGGCGGCGCTGACTCGCTGGGGGCTGGGGCTGTGCGCCCTGCTGCTGGTGTTGCTGGCGTTGTACGTCAGCCTCGGTCGCGAGCTGGTCCCGCTGGTAGCCGAATACCGCGCCGAGGTCGAGACCCAGGCCAGCGCTGCCTTGGGCATGCCTGTGCACATCGGCAGCCTCGACGGTAGCTGGAGCGCCCTGGCGCCAATCCTGGCGGCGCGCGACGTGGTGGTCGGCGAAGGCCCCAATGCCTTGCACCTGGATCAGGTGCGAGCCGTGCCTGACCTGTGGGACAGCCTGCTGGCACGTCAGGTGCGCATTGCCCACCTGGAAGTCAGCGGCCTGAAGATCAGCCTCAAGGAGGGCGCCGACGGCAAGTGGGCCCTGGAAGGCCTGCCGGTGAAGGACGACCAGCCCCTCGATCCGCAGCAATTGCTCGAACGCATGCAGGTGGTTGCCAAGTTCTCGCTGCTCGATAGCCAGGTGACTTTGCAACCTGTCGAACAACCACCGCTGACCCTCACCTACGTCGGCTTGAGCCTGCGCACCGGCGCCACCCGTCAACGGCTGGACGTGCGCTTGACCCTGCCTGACGGCCAGCCGCTGGCGATCAACCTGCGCACCCGTATCCGCGCCAGTGACTGGAAGAATGGCCAGGCCGATGCGTACCTGAGCCTGCCGCAAAGCGATTGGTCCAAATGGCTGCCCAAACGCCTGACCCAACAATGGAATTTTTCCCGGATCAAGGCCGGTGGCGAGTTCTGGCTGAGTTGGGGCGGCGGTACGGTGCAAAGCGCGGCCATGCGCTTGAACGCTCCTGACATCCTGGGTGCCTACGCCGAGCGCAAGCCGGTGCAGATCCATAACCTGGCGCTCAATGGGTATTTCCAGCGTGGCGACCAGGGCTTTACCGCGACCTTCGATTCCCTGGCGATGAACTTGGGCGAAACCCGCTGGGAATCGCGCCTGCAACTGCAACAGAGTGCTGCCACCGAAAAGGCCGAGGAGCGCTGGCACCTGCAGGCCGACCGCCTCGACTTGACCCCGCTTACGCCTTTGCTCAATGCCCTGGCGCCGTTGCCTGAAGGCCTGGCGACGACCATCGACCGTCTCAAGGTGACCGGTGCCCTGCGCAACGTGCTGCTGGACTACCGGCCGCAGAACGCCGGTGACCAGAAAATCAGCTTCGCCACCAACCTGGACACCGTGGGCTTTGATGCCTATCGCGGCGCCCCGGCTGCACGCAATGTATCGGGAAGCCTGAGCGGCGACCTCGGTGGCGGCGAGTTGCGCATGGACAGCAAGGATTTCTCCCTGCACCTGGACCCGATTTTCGCCAAGCCCTGGCAGTATCTGCAGGCCAACGCCCGGCTGACCTGGAAGCTCGACAAGCAAGGCTTCACCCTGATCGCGCCATATTTGAAGGTGCTGGGCGAGGAGGGCCGGATTGCCGGCGATTTCCTGATCCGCCTGCATTTCGACCATAGCCAGGAAGACTACATGGACCTGCGGGTCGGCCTGGTGGACGGTGACGGACGCTACACCGCCAAGTACCTGCCGGCGGTCCTCAGCCCGGCGCTGGATGAGTGGTTGCGCACGGCCATCGTCAAGGGCGCGGTGGACGAGGGCTTCTTCCAGTATCAAGGCTCGCTCAATCACGGTGCCGAAGACGCGGCACGCAGTATCAGCCTGTTTTTCAAGGTGCACGACGCCGAACTGGCGTTCCAGCCGGGCTGGCCTTCGGTCAGCAAGGTCAGCGGCGATGTCTTCGTCGAAGACAGCGGCGTGCGCATCTTCGCCAGCCAAGGACAATTGCTCGATACCCAGGTCAAGGATGTTTCGGTGAACATTCCCCATGTACCCAGCGGGCAGAGTGTTCATCTGTTTCTGGACGGCGGGTTCGCCGGCGGACTGGGCGACGGTCTGAAAATCCTCCAGACCGCGCCGATCGGGACCGCCGAGACATTCGCCGGCTGGGAAGGCGAGGGCGACCTGCAAGGCAGCGTCAAGCTCGACATCCCGCTGGTCAAAGGCGAGCAACCGAAGATCCTGGTGGACTTCGTCACCGACAAGGCCCGTCTCAAGCTCAGCGAGCCGGCACTGGAACTGACCCAACTCAAGGGCGATTTCCGCTTCGACAGCAACAAGGGCTTGAGCGGCAAGGGCATCAGTGCCCGGGCATTCGACCGGCCCGTGACCGCACAGATTTTCGCTGAAGGCCGCGCCGGGGCGCTCAACACACGAGTCGCGGCGTCCGGGCAGGTGGAGATCAAGAAACTCACCAGTTGGTTGAATGTCACCCAGCCGTTGCCGGTATCCGGTGTCGTGCCTTACCAGTTGCAAGTGATCCTCGACGGTGCCGACAGCCAGTTGTCGGTCAGCTCCAACCTCAAGGGCGTGGCGGTGGACCTGCCGGCACCCTTCGGCATGGCCGCCGATGTCGGGCGCGACACGGTGTTTCGCATGACCCTGCAAGGGCCGGAGCGGCGTTATTGGGTCGATTATGGCGACCTGGCCAATTTCACTTATGCCGCGCCGAGCGGGAAAGTCGCCGATGGTCGTGGCGAATTGTTGCTGGGGGCCGGCGATGCCGTTCTGCCCGGGGCCAAGGGACTGCGACTGCGCGGCACACTGTCGGAGCTGGACGTGAGTCCCTGGCAGGATTTGGTCAACAAGTACGCGGGCCAGGATCCGGGCGGCAGTGCCAAGCAACTGCTCAGCAGCGTCGATCTGACTGTCGGCAAGCTCACCGCCATGGGCACGACCCTGGACCAGGCATCGGTGCAACTGGACCGCAAGCCGGACGCCTGGGCCTTGCGGCTCGACAGCCAGCAGGCCAAGGGCAATGTCAGCCTGCCGGACGCAAAGGCCACCCCGATTGGGATCAAGCTTGATTATGTGCGCCTGCCGGCCACAGACCCGACGGTCCAGGCGGATGAAAACTCACCAGACCCATTGGCGTCGGTCGATCCCGGAAAAATCCCGGCCATGGATATTGCCATCGACCAATTGTTCCAGGGCCCTGATCTCATCGGTGCGTGGTCGTTGAAAGTGCGCCCGACCGCCAAGGGCATCGCGCTGAACGAGTTGGACATGGGCCTCAAGGGCATGGTGTTGAACGGCAGTGGTGGTTGGGAAGGGGCGCCCGGTTCCACCAGCAGTTGGTACAAGGGCCGTATCGGCGGCAAGAACCTGGGCGACGTGCTCAAGGGCTGGGGGTATGCCCCAAGCGTGACCAGCCAGACGTTCCGCCTGGATGTCGATGGCCGCTGGCCCGGCTCGCCAGCGTGGGTCGCCACCAAGCGCTTTTCCGGCAGCCTCGACGCGTCGCTGAACAAGGGCCAGTTTGTCGAAGTCGAAGGCAGTGCCCAGGCGTTGCGGGTATTTGGCCTGCTGAATTTCAACTCCATCGGCCGCCGCTTGCGCCTGGACTTCTCCGACCTGTTCGGCAAGGGGCTGAGCTACGACCGGGTCAAGGGACTGCTGGTGGCGAGCGACGGTGTGTACGTGACCCGCGAACCCATTACCTTGACCGGGCCGTCGAGCAATCTGGAGCTCAATGGCACGCTGGACATGGTGGCCGACCGGGTCGACGCCAAGCTGCTGGTGACGCTGCCGGTGACCAACAACCTGCCGATCGCCGCGCTGATTGTTGGCGCACCGGCGGTGGGTGGGGCGCTGTTTCTGATCGACAAACTGATCGGTGACCGCGTAGCGCGCTTTGCCAGCGTAAGATATGACGTCAAGGGGCCGTGGAAAGAGCCGAAGATCAGCTTCGACAAGCCGTTTTGACAGGTGATGCGATAACCCCTGTGGGAGCGAGCTTGCTCGCGATGAGGCCGGTACATCTAACATGTGTGTTGACTGATACACCGCCATCGCGAGCAAGCTCGCTCCCACAAAGGGCACTGCCAAACAACGGGGAACTGTCATGCCAGTCGCAGTGATTCAAATGGTCAGCCAAAGCGATGTGCTCGCCAACCTGGCCCGTGCCCGTGTGCTGCTGGAGCAGGCTGCCGCTGGCGGCGCCAGGCTGGCCGTGCTGCCGGAGAATTTCGCCGCGATGGGGCGGCGGGACATTGCCGATATCGGTCGTGCCGAAGCCTTTGGTCAGGGACCGATCCTGCCCTGGTTGAAACAGGTCGCCCGAGACCTCAAGTTATGGATTGTGGCCGGCACGTTGCCGTTGCCACCGGTGGACCAGCCCGAGGCCAGGTCCCATGCCTGTTCGTTGCTGGTCGACGATCAGGGCCAGATCGTGGCGCGCTACGACAAGTTGCACCTGTTCGATGTGGATGTGGCGGACAATCGCGGGCGCTATCGCGAGTCGGATGACTATGCTTATGGCGCTAACGTGGTGGTTGCCGATACCCCCGTGGGCCGGGTGGGCCTGACGGTCTGTTATGACTTGCGGTTTCCGGAGCTCTTCAGCGAGTTGCGGGCTGCCGGGGCCGAACTGATCACCGCGCCGTCGGCGTTTACCGCGGTGACCGGCGCGGCCCATTGGGAGGTGCTGATTCGCGCCCGGGCCATCGAGACCCAGTGCTACATGCTGGCGGCCGCCCAGGGCGGCGTGCATCCGGGGCCGCGGGAAACCTTTGGCCATGCTGCGATTGTCGACCCCTGGGGCCGTGTGCTGGCACAACAGGATCAAGGTGAGGCCGTGCTGCTGGCCGAGCGCGACAGCAACGAACAGGCGTCCATCCGGACGCGCATGCCGGTGGCGAGCCATCGGCGCTTTTTCTCGCAGGGCGCTCGACAGCGGCCTGTCCAAGACGACGAATTCAAGGCGTAAATCATATGAGCGGGTTGTTGTCCTCAGTCAGTGAACACCTTCTAGCCCCCGGCGGCGTAACCATCGAAAGCCTGCAAGGCGTGCTGGGCGACCTGGCCGGCCCGGGCATCGATGCGGCCGACCTGTATTTCCAGGGGCAGATCTCCGAGTCCTGGTCGCTGGAAGACGGCATCGTCAAGGAAGGCAGTTTCAACCTCGACCAGGGCGTGGGCGTGCGCGCCCAGTCCGGGGAAAAGACCGGTTTTGCCTACAGCAACGCCATCACCCTCGAAGCCCTCGGCGCTGCTGCCCGTGCGGCCCGCTCGATCTCCCGCGCCGGGCAGAACGGCACGGTCCAGGCGTTCAGCAGTCAGGACGTGGCGCAGTTGTATGCGCCGGATAACCCCCTGGAAGTCATGAGCCGTGCCGAAAAAGTCGAGCTGCTCAAGCGCATCGACGTCGCCACCCGTGCCCTCGACCCGCGCATCCAGCAAGTGTCGGTCAGCATGGCCGGGGTCTGGGAGCGGATCTTGGTGGCTTCCACCGACGGCGGCCTGGCAGCGGACGTGCGGCCGCTGGTGCGGTTCAACGTCAGCGTGATCGTCGAGCAGAACGGTCGCCGTGAGCGCGGCGGCCATGGCGGCGGCGGGCGCACCGACTACCGTTATTTCCTCAGCGAAGACCGCGCCATGGGCTACGCCCGCGAAGCGCTGCGCCAGGCGCTGGTCAACTTGGAGGCCATTCCGGCCCCGGCAGGTACGTTGCCGGTGGTGCTGGGGTCCGGTTGGTCCGGCGTGCTGCTGCACGAAGCAGTCGGCCACGGCCTGGAAGGCGACTTCAACCGCAAGGGCAGCTCGGCCTACAGTGGGCGCATGGGGGAGATGGTCGCTTCGAAACTCTGCACCATTGTCGATGACGGCACCCTGGCCGGGCGTCGCGGCTCCCTGAGCGTCGACGATGAAGGCACCCCGACCGAATGCACCACGCTGATCGAGAACGGTGTGCTCAAGGGCTACATGCAGGACAAACTCAATGCCCGGCTGATGGGCGTGGCCCGCACTGGCAACGGTCGCCGTGAATCCTACGCGCACCTGCCGATGCCGCGCATGACCAACACCTACATGCTCGGTGGCCAGAGCGATCCGGCGGAAATCATCGCCTCGGTGAAAAAAGGCATCTATTGCGCCAACCTCGGCGGCGGCCAGGTGGACATCACCAGCGGCAAGTTCGTGTTCTCCACCAGCGAGGCCTACCTGATCGAAGACGGCAAGATCACCGCACCGGTCAAGGGCGCGACCCTGATCGGCAACGGGCCGGAGGCGATGAGCAAGGTGTCGATGGTCGGTAACGACCTGGCGCTGGACAGCGGTGTGGGCACGTGCGGCAAGGATGGGCAATCGGTGCCGGTGGGCGTCGGCCAGCCGACCCTGAAGATCGATGCGATTACCGTGGGTGGTACGGGCGCTTAAAGATGTACACGATTCGTGTAGGAGCTGTGTAGGAGCTGTCGAGTGCAACGAGGCTGCGATCTTTCCCCAGACACTTGAGTCTCAAGCGAAAGATCAAAAGATCGCAGCCTGCGGCAGCTCCTACAGGGCCGGGTGAAACTCAGCGCAGGCCGCGTTGGGTTTCGTCCAGCTCACGGATGTACTTGAAGATTTTACGGCTCGAGGCCGGTGGCTTGTTCTGCGCCAGTTCGTGCTGGGCCTGACGGATCAGGGAGCGCAATTGCTGACGGTCAGCCTCCGGGTAGTCGATGACGAATTTTTCCAGGGTGCCATCGTCGCCTGCGATCAAGCGATCGCGCCAGCGCTCCAGGTTGTGGAAACGTTCGTTGTACTGCCGGGTGGAGGCATCGAGTTGATCGAGCAGGACCAGGATGGCGTCAGTGTCCTGATCGCGCATCAGTTTGCCGATGAATTGCAGGTGCCGTTTACGCGCGATATTCGCGGTGTGCTTGGGCGCATCGGCCAGGGCCCGGCGCAAGGCGTCGGTCAAAGGCAGTTTGGCCAGCAAGTCAGGCTTGAGTGTTGTCAGGCGCTCGCCGAGGTCAACCAGAGCATGCAGCTCGCGTTTGACCTGGGATTTGCTTTTTTCACCCTCGTAGAGGGAGTCGTCGTAAGAATCAACCATGGTGGCAGTCCGCAAAGAAACGCCGCCATGATAACCAGTCGGGGGCCGCTTGTCCGGCCCGGTCGCTCGAAGGCCATCACCGAAAGAAGAATTTGAGTGGAGAACACCATGAGTGCAGTTCAAAGCGTCGGCCCGCAAGCATTGCCGGCACTGCAGGAACAAGTCGAGCAGATCCTCGCCGAAGCCAAGCGCCAGGGCGCCAGTGCTTGTGAAGTGGCGGTGTCGCTGGAGCAGGGCCTGTCGACGTCGGTGCGCCAGCGCGAGGTGGAAACCGTCGAATTCAATCGCGACCAGGGCTTTGGCATCACCTTGTACGTGGGCCAGCGCAAGGGCTCGGCCAGCACTTCGGCGAGCGGCCCGGAGGCCATTCGCGAAACCGTCGCCGCGGCACTGGCGATTGCCAAGCACACCTCCGAAGACGAAGCCTCGGGCCTGGCCGATGCCGCGCTGATGTGCAAGGAACTGCGCGACTTCGACCTGTTTCACGTCTGGGACATCACCCCCGAGCAGGCCATCGAACAGGCACTGCGTTGCGAAGCGGCGGCATTCGAGGCCGACAGCCGGATCAAGAACGCCGACGGCACGACGCTCAATACCCACCAGGGCTGCCGGATCTATGGCAACAGCCACGGTTTCATCGGCGGTTATGCATCGACCCGCCACAGTCTCAGTTGTGTGATGATCGCTGAAGCCGACGGCCAGATGCAGCGCGATTACTGGTACGACGTGAGCCGCCAGGGCACCTTGCTGGCGGACCCGGTGAGCATTGGCCAGAAAGCCGCGCAACGGGCGGCCAGCCGCCTGGGCGCGCGGCCGGTGCCGACCTGTGAAGTGCCGGTGCTGTTTTCGGCCGAGCTGGCCGGTGGCTTGTTCGGCAGTTTCCTGTCGGCGGTGTCCGGCGGCAACCTGTACCGCAAGTCGTCGTTCCTCGAAGGCGCGCTGGGCCAGAAACTATTCCCGCAATGGATGACCATCGACGAGCGTCCGCACCTGATGCAGGCCATGGGCAGCTCGGCGTTCGACGGCGATGGCCTGGCCACCTACGCCAAGCCGTTCGTGGAAAACGGCGAGCTGGTGTCCTACATCCTCGGCACCTATTCGGGCCGCAAGCTCGGCATGCCGAGCACCGCCAATGCCGGTGGCGTGCATAACCTGTTCGTGACCCATGGCGAAGAAGACCAGGCGGCCTTGCTGCGGCGCATGGGTCGTGGCCTGCTGGTGACCGAACTGATGGGCCACGGCCTGAACATGGTAACCGGCGACTATTCCCGTGGCGCGGCGGGTTTCTGGGTCGAGAACGGCGAGATCCAGTTCCCGGTCCAGGAAGTCACCATCGCCGGGAACATGCGCGACATGTTCAAGCAGATCGTAGCGGTGGGCAACGATCTGGAACTGCGCAGCAACATCCGCACCGGTTCGGTGTTGATCGAGCGGATGACGGTGGCGGGTAGCTAACGCTCACCGCGTAAAAAAGGCGCGTCATCCACTGGGGTGACGCGCCTTTTTTGTGCCCGCAAATCCTCTGGCGAGGGCGCTTTTGTGGCGAGGGAGCTTGCTCCCGCTCGGTTGCGCAGCGACCGTAAGATTTTGGGGTCGCTTCGCGGCCCAGTGGGAGCAAGCTCCCTCGCCACAAAAGAATTTGTCACGGCTCATGGTTGTGTTGCTTCTTATTATCATCTAATAATGAATCTCATTTGCCGAGTGAGCCCCGGTCATGAGTTCTGCCCTGCACGAACAACCCTACCTTGAAAGCTGGCGCTGGATGAGCCGCCAGATCCGTTGCGCGATGAACCCGGACGAGCCGCGGTTGATCGAGCACTACCTGGCCGAGGGCCGCTATCTGGCCTGCTGCACTGCCACTTCGCCATGGATGATCGCCGAGACCGCGTTCCGGCTGCTGCTCGACACCGCCTCGGATGTCGCGCTGCCCTGGCATTGGCGCAATCTCTGCCTCGACCAGGCCTGGCGCCCCCTGCGTGAGCTCGAACAACAATCACTGTGCCGCTGCCGCCTCAAGCGCTGGCAGAGCCATGCCTGGGCGCTGGCGACCTGCGCCCTGGAGCCGTCGATTCCTCTTATTGAACTGGTGCAAGGATCTCCCGATGAGTAATACCCGTATCGAACGCGACAGCATGGGCGAGCTGCAAGTCCCGGTGGATGCCCTCTATGGCGCCCAGACCCAGCGCGCAGTGGATAACTTTCCGGTCAGCGACCAGCGTATGCCGGCGCAGTTCATCCGCGCCCTGATCCTGGCCAAGGCTGCCGCCGCCCGGGCCAACGTAGAGCTGGAACAGATCAGCGCGGTCCAGGGCAAGGCCATCGTCGATGCGTCCCTGGGGCTGCTCGAGGGCCGTTTCATGGACCATTTCCCAGTGGATATCTTCCAGACCGGCTCCGGCACCAGCTCCAACATGAACGCCAACGAAGTGATCGCCACCCTCGCCAGTCGTCTGCTGGGGGAAGCGGTCAATCCGAACGACCACGTCAATTGCGGCCAGAGCAGCAACGACATCATTCCCACCAGCATTCATGTCAGCGCGGCGCTGGCCTTGCATGAGCAACTGCTGCCGGCGCTGTTGCACCTGGTGCAGGTGATCGAGCGCAAGGCCGAGGAGGTCCACCCATTCATCAAGACGGGTCGTACCCATCTGATGGATGCCATGCCGGTGCGCCTGAGCCAGGTGCTCGACGGTTGGGCGCAGCAGCTCAAGGCCAATATCGGCCACTTGCAGGATGTGCTGCCGAGCCTGCAATCCCTGGCCCAGGGCGGTACGGCGGTCGGCACGGGAGTCAATGCCCATCCACGCTTCGCCGAGCTGTTCAGCCAACAACTGACGCAATTGACCCAGGTGCAATTCACCCCGGGCAAGAATCTGTTTGCGCTGATTGGCTCCCAGGACACCGCCGTAGCGGTTTCCGGGCAGCTCAAGACCACCGCCGTGTCGCTGATGAAAATCGCTAACGACCTGCGCTGGATGAATTCCGGGCCGCTGGCAGGCCTGGGCGAGATCGAACTCGAAGGCTTGCAACCGGGCTCCTCGATCATGCCCGGCAAGGTCAACCCGGTCATTCCTGAAGCCACCGCGATGGTGGCGGCCCAAGTGATTGGCAACGACACGGTGATCACTATCGCCGGTCAATCGGGCAACTTCGAATTGAACGTGATGCTGCCGATCATCGCCCAGAACCTGCTGAGCAGCATCGCCTTGATGTCCACCGCCAGCCGTTTGCTGGCGGACAAGGCCATCGCCACCTTCAAGGTCAACGAGGCGCGGCTCAAGGAAGCGTTGTCGCGCAACCCGATCCTGGTGACCGCGCTCAATCCCATCATTGGTTACCAGAAGGCCGCTGAAATCGCCAAGAAGGCTTACCAGCAAGGTCGGCCGGTCATCGATGTCGCCCTGGAGCACACCGACCTGACGCGCAGCGAACTCGAAGTCCTGCTGGACCCGGAGAAGCTCACCGCCGGCGGCGTGTAACCCCGACACCTGTGTGGAGGACTCATCATGGAACACTGGAAACGTACGATCGAACGGGCCAATCGCTGTTTCATGCTGGGCGAATTGGTAGACGCCCGCGAAGCTTACCTGCAAGCCCTCGCGCTGGCCCAGGTGCTGTTCGAGCGTTGGGCGGATGCCGACGAAGCCGTGGCCGCGTGCGTCGTCTCCCATCACAACCTGGCGGACCTGCACTTGCGCCTGAACCAGCCGGAGGAGAGCGCCGAGTATTTGTGTGCGATCCACCAACGGTTGTTGCAGACGATGCAGGACGAACGCCTGGCACCGGCCCTGCGCACTGCCGCGTTGCGTCAGAGCCACAAGACCTATGTCGAACTGCTGAATTTCATCAGCGAGCACGGTGAGTACCCGCGGACCCAACGCCTGCTGCACTGCAATGCCGCTACGCCCCGGCAGAGCAATGCCCCTCTTCATCATGGAGTTCATTGAACATGGCTTTTACCTTGCCTGCATTGCCCTACGCCTATGACGCCCTGGAACCGCACATCGATGCGCAAACCATGGAGATCCACTACACCAAGCATCACCAGACCTACATCAATAACCTCAACGCAGCGGTGGACGGCACCGAATACGCCGGGTGGCCTGTCGAAAAACTGGTGTCCAGTGTCGAGCAGTTGCCGGCAAGCCTGCAGGCCGCGGTGATCAACCAGGGCGGTGGTCATGCCAACCATTCGCTGTTCTGGGAAGTGATGACGCCCCGGGGTGGCGGCCAGCCCGATGGCGCCCTGGCGGCGGCGATCGAAGCGCAGCTGGGCGGTATCGAGGGTTTCAAGGAGGCCTTCACCAAAGCGGCGCTGACTCGTTTCGGCAGCGGTTGGGCCTGGTTGAGCGTGACCCCGCAAAAAAAACTGGTGGTGGAAAGCAGCGGCAACCAGGACAGCCCGCTGATGAAGGGCAACACGCCGATTCTTGGCCTGGACGTCTGGGAGCACGCCTATTACCTGCGTTACCAGAACCGCCGTCCGGAATACATCAGCGCCTTCTACAACGTGATCAACTGGCCTGAGGTCGCCCGGCGCTACCAGGCTGCGCTGGCTTCGAGTCCTTCATGAAAGCAACCCAAGGCTGACTATGGATACTCAAACACTGGCGATTGGAAGCGGACGGATGTTCCGCTATGCCTTGGGGTCGTTGTTGCTGTTGGCCGGGATGACGTTGTTGGCGGCGCAGGGCCTGGCATGGCTGGATCTGGAGCCCAGGTTGTTGCGCGCGCTCGAGGGCGGTGGGCTCTGCGCCTTGGGTACCGCGCTGGGGGCCGTGCCGGTGCTGGTCATCCGGCGCATGCCCCAGGCCGTCAGCGATTCGCTGCTGGGCTTCGGTGCCGGGGTGATGCTCGCGGCCACGGCGTTTTCGCTGATCGTGCCGGGCATTGCCGCAGCCGAGCAGTTGGGATTGACGCCTTGGGCAGCCAGCGGCCTCATCAGCTTTGGCATTCTATTGGGCGCGTTCGGGCTGTATCTGGTGGACCGCAAGGTTTCGGCCAGCCCCGAAAGGCTGGTCGCGGCGCCTGGCCGTCCGATCATTGCACCGCGGATCTGGTTGTTCGTGTTTGCCATCATTGCTCACAACATTCCCGAAGGCATGGCAGTGGGGGTGTCGGCGGGCGGCGGCATGCCGGATGCCGATAGCCTGGCGATGGGCATCGCCTTGCAGGATGTACCCGAAGGGCTGGTGATCGCGCTGGTGCTGGCTACGGCGGGGATGTCGCGGGCCAAGGCGTTCTTGATCGGCGCGGCGTCAGGGCTGGTCGAACCCGTGTTCGCGCTGCTGTGCGCCTGGTTGGTGAGCCTGGCCGAGATGCTCTTGCCCCTGGGGCTCGCGTTGGCGGCCGGGGCGATGTTGCTGGTGGTGACTCACGAGGTCATTCCAGAATCCCGCCGCAATGGTCACGAGAAACTGGCGAGCTTGGGGCTGTTGTTGGGGTTTTGTCTGATGATGGTGTTGGACACGGCGTTGGCGTGATGCAGGTCTGCGGGGAGTGAGCTTTTTATGGCAAGAGGCTTTTGTGGCGAGGGAGCTTGCTCCCGCTGGGCTGCGAAGCGGCCCCCATGTTTTATCACGGCGATGCGGCGTAGGGCGGTTTACGACTGCTTCGCAGCCGAGCGGGAGCAAGCTCCCTCGCCACAAAGGTCCTTCGCTATAGCAAGCTCTTTCAGCGCGGCAGGCTCGCCTGGCGCTTAGGGCCGTTATTCGCCTTCGTCGAAATATCGGTTGATCAGGTCCACCAAGGCATCCATCGCTTCTTGCGCCTGCTCCCCTTCAGTGCTCAGGTGGATCTTGGTGCCCTTGCCAGCGGCGAGCATCATCATCGCCATGATGCTTTTACCGTCGACCGCAGTCTCGGGTGTGCGGCCAACCCTGATGGTGGTGTCCTTGAACTGGCCTGCGACTCCGACGAACTTGGCCGACGCTCGGGCATGCAAACCCAGCTTGTTGATGATTTCAATTTCCTGAGCAGGCATCGCGATGTGAATCCTTTAGCTGAGGTCGCGGTGGCGAACCTGGACGTTCTTCAGGGATTGTTGCAGGAGTTGACCCAGGCGTTCGGTCAGGTAGACGGAGCGGTGATGGCCGCCGGTACAACCGATGGCGATCGTGACATAGGCGCGGTTGCTCGCGGCAAAGCGGGGCAGCCATTTGAGCAGGTAGCTGGAGATGTCCTGGTACATTTCCTCGACATCCGGCTGGGCGGCCAGGTAGTCGATCACCGGTTGGTCGAGCCCGGACTGCGCGCGCAATTCCGGTTTCCAATAAGGGTTGGGCAGGCAGCGCACATCGAACACCAGGTCGGCGTCTACGGGCATGCCACGCTTGAAACCGAACGACTCCACCAGGAACGCCGTGCCCGGCTCGGGTTGGTTGAGCAGGCGCAGCTTGATCGTGTCGCGCAACTGATACAGGTTCAGGTGCGTGGTGTTGACCTTCAGGTCTGCCAGGTCGGCGATCGGCCCCAGTAGCTGGCTTTCATCCTCGATGGCTTCGGCTAGCGAACGGTTGGCATTGCTCAGCGGGTGGCGCCGGCGGGTTTCGGAAAAACGCTTGAGCAGTGTCTCTTCATCGGCATCCAGGTACAGCACGTCGCACTGGATATGCCGGCTGCGCACTTCCTCGAGCAGTTCAGGAAAACGCGACAGGTGGCTTGGCAGGTTACGCGCATCGATGGACACCGCCACCAGCGGCTGCGCCAGCTCGGTGTGGATCAGGGCGCGCTCGGCCAGTTCCGGCAGCAGGCCGGCGGGCAGGTTGTCGATGCAATAGTAGCCGCTGTCCTCAAGCACGTTGAGGGCCGTGCTTTTACCGGAGCCGGAGCGGCCACTGACAATGATCATGCGCATTTTTAATGACCGTTCTGCTCGTCCAGGACAACCTGGTACAACGCTTCGTTGCTCGGTGCGCTGCGCAGTTTTTCGCGCACTTCCTTGCGGTCCAGCATGCTGGCAATCTGGCGCAGCAGCTCGAGGTGCGCATCGGTCGCCGCTTCCGGTACCAGCAATACAAACAGCAGGTCGACCGGGGCGCCGTCGATGGCGTCGAAATCTATAGCGGTTTCAAGGTGCAACAGCGCACTGATCGGTGCGGCACAACCCTTGAGACGGCAGTGGGGAATGGCGATACCGTTGCCAAAACCGGTGGAACCGAGTTTTTCACGGGCAACCAAGGCCTCGAAGACGTCCTGCATTTCCAGATCCGGTACCTCGCGGTGGATCAGGTTGGCAATGTGTTCGAGGGCTTTCTTTTTACTGCCGCCCGGCGCGTTCACTTGGGAACGGCCGGGGGTCAGGATGGTTTCTAGTCGGATCATGGATTGGGGGGGTTAACGACCGGTTGCGCCCTGGAGGAGGCTCTGGGTCTTTTCCTTATGCTTTTTGAGTTGGCGATCCAGCTTGTCGGTCAGCAGGTCAATCGCGGCATACATGTCTGTGTGCTCTGCGTTGGCGACCACTTCTCCGCCGGGGATATGCAGCGTGGCTTCGATTTTCTGCAGCAGCTTCTCGACGTTCATCGTGACTTGCACGTTGGTGATCTTGTCGAAATGCCTCTCCAATCGGTCGAGCTTTTCGCCGATGTAGGTGCGCAGGGGTTCGGTCACTTCCAGTTGGTGTCCACTGATGTTGACTTGCATACAGCTTCTCCTTCGTTGCCAGTGCATAAAGCGGCAGGCAGAAATGCCTGCCACTGGAACGCTGTGGCGTGGCCTGTTACATCAACCGCTTGCGTTCGCTCGAAGGCGCGATCCCGAGGGATTCGCGGTATTTGGCGACGGTACGGCGGGCCACCTGAATGCCTTGTGCCTCCAGTAAACCAGCGATCTTGCTGTCACTCAACGGCTTTTTCTGATTTTCCGCGGCCACCAGTTTTTTGATGATCGCGCGGATGGCCGTGGACGAGCATTCGCCGCCTTCGGAGGTGCTGACGTGGCTGGAGAAAAAGTATTTCAATTCATAGATGCCCCGTGGGGTATGCATGAATTTCTGGGTGGTTACCCGGGAAATCGTCGACTCGTGCATGCCCACTGCCTCGGCAATGTCATGCAGGACCAACGGTTTCATCGCTTCATCGCCGTACTCCAGGAAGCCGCGCTGATGCTCGACGATCTGGGTGGCCACTTTCATCAGGGTTTCGTTGCGGCTTTGCAGGCTCTTGATGAACCAGCGCGCTTCCTGCAACTGGTTGCGCATGAAGGTGTTGTCGGCACTGGTGTCGGCACGCTTCACAAAACCGGCGTACTGGGCGTTGACCCGCAGCTTGGGCACCGACTCCTGGTTGAGCTCCACCAGCCAGCGATCATTGTGCTTGCGCACGATCACGTCGGGGACCACATATTCGGGCTCGGTGGATTCGATCTGCGAGCCGGGGCGCGGGTTGAGGCTCTGCACCAGTTCGATGACCTGGCGCAGCTCATCTTCCTTGAGCTTCATGCGACGCATCAGTTGGCTGTAGTCGCGGCCGCCCAACAGGTCGATGTAATCGGTGACCAGTCGCTTGGCTTCGGCCAGCCACGGTGTCTTGGCGGACAGCTGGCGCAGTTGCAGCAACAGGCATTCGCCCAGGTTGCGGGCGCCGATGCCGGCCGGTTCGAACTGCTGGATGCGATGAAGGACGGCTTCGATCTCGTCCAGCTCGATGTCGAGCTCGGGGTCGAAGGCTTCCAGGATTTCTTCGAGGGTCTCGTCCAGGTAGCCCTGGTTGTTGATGCAGTCGATCAGGGTCACGGCGATCAGGCGATCGGTGTCGGACATCGGCGCCAGGTTCAACTGCCACAGCAGGTGGCTTTGCAGGCTTTCGCCAGCAGAGGTGCGGGTGGTGAAGTCCCACTCGTCGTCATCGCTGCTTGGCAGGCTGCTGGCGCTGGTCTGGTAGACGTCTTCCCAGGCCGTGTCCACGGGCAGTTCGTTGGGGATGCGTTCGTTCCATTCGCCATCCTCCAGGTTGTCCACCGTCGGGGCGGTTTCCTGGTAGGCCGGTTCCGGGATTTCAGTGTTGGTCTTCTGCTCGACGTTGTCGGCCAGCGGGTCGGTGTTGTCGAAGTCGTCGCCTTCTTCCTGGCGTTCGAGCATCGGATTGGACTCCAGGGCCTCCTGGATTTCCTGTTGCAGGTCCAGGGTCGACAATTGGAGCAGGCGGATGGCCTGTTGCAGCTGCGGTGTCATCGTCAGCTGCTGGCCCATTCTCAAGACTAGCGATGGTTTCATGGCAGGGGCTTAACACCTTATTAGCCGGCGCACATGCGCCATCCACTACAGGGCGCCGAGGCGCCAAACTTAAGCAAATTATATGCCTGAAACTGAAGTGTTTGCCTAGAGCGTCGCCATAATAAAATTAAACGACGCTCGGACAATTCGCCAGACACTTGTGCTTACAGGCGGAACTCATGGCCCAGATACACTTCCTTGACCAGGTCATTGGCCAGGATGGCTGCGGAGTCGCCTTCGGCGATCAGCTGGCCGTCGTTGACAATGTAGGCGGTTTCACAGATATCCAGCGTCTCGCGCACGTTGTGGTCGGTGATCAGCACGCCGATTCCCTTGGCCTTGAGGTGATGGATGATCTGCTTGATGTCGCCTACCGAGATCGGGTCCACGCCAGCGAACGGTTCGTCGAGCAGGATGAACTTCGGTGCGGTGGCCAGGGCGCGGGCGATTTCCACGCGACGCCGCTCACCGCCGGACAGGCTCATGCCCAGGTTGTCGCGAATGTGGTTGATGTGGAATTCCTGCAGCAGGCTTTCCAGCTCCTGGCGACGACCGGCCTTGTCGAGTTCCTTGCGGGTCTCGAGGATCGCCATGATGTTGTCGGCAACCGACAGTTTGCGGAAGATCGACGCTTCTTGCGGCAAATAGCCGATACCGGCCTTCGCCCGGCCGTGCATCGGCTGGTGGCTGACATCCACGTCGTCGATCAGCACGCGCCCCTGATCGGCCTGGACCAGGCCGACGATCATGTAGAAGCAGGTGGTCTTGCCCGCGCCGTTGGGGCCGAGCAGGCCGACGATCTGGCCGCTGTCGATGGACAGGCTGACATCACGCACGACTTGACGGCTCTTGTAGCTCTTGGCCAGATGCTGAGCTTTCAGAGTTGCCATTACTGGGCCTTCTGCTCGTCGGTTTTCTTTTTCGGTTGGATCACCATGTCGATCCGCGGACGCGACTCGGTCACCTTGCTGCCGGTGGCGCGACCGGCGCTGGCGAGTTTCTTGTTGGTGTCGTAGACGATTTTCTCGCCTTGGGTCACGTTGTTGTCCTTGTCGACGACCTTGGCACGGTCGATCAGGACCACGCGATCCTGGGAGGCGTGGTACTGGATGGTTACCCCATAGCCCTGCACAGGCTTGGTATCGCCTGCGGTTTGCAGTTGCTCGAAGTAAGCCAGGTTGCCCACCGAGGTCACCACGTCGATGTCGCCGGACGGGGTGCGGGTGATGGTCACGGTATTGCCGGTGACCTTCATCGAGCCCTGGGTGATGATCACGTCGCCTTTATAGGTGGCGATGCCATTCTTGTCGTCGAGCTGGGCGTCGTCGGCCTGGATGCGGATAGGCTGGTTGCGGTCGTCGGGAAGAGCCCAGGCGCTCGCGCTTCCCAGTGCTGCGCCCAGACTGAGCAAAATAGGGAGGGTTTTAGCGAGCTTCATACTGTCCTCTTACGTTCGATAGCAGGTGTATCCTGCTTTCCTTCAAATACGCTTTCATTCCCGTGCCGGTCGATACACCCCCGGCGCCGTCGATTCTAACGGGTTGCTCGGTCTGCGCATATTCTTGCTGTGGGAACACGGTCATGCGCGTGCTGGTGATGATGGTCGTACGGTTTTTTTCGTCGGTTCGGGCGACGCGCACCGAGTCGATCAGTTCCACTTCGGTACCGCCGGAATTGACTTCGGCATGCTCGCTCTGCACGTGCCACGGAAACTCGGTGCCGCGGAACATGTTCAGGTCGGGCTTGGTGACCAGCGTAATGTCAGTGGCCTTTACGTGGTCGACCTTGTCGGACGTCATCTCGTACTGCACTTTGCCGTCGGGCAGGTACTGCAGGGTATGCGTGTTGGTCGCGTACCAGTCGATCTTTTCCTCGACCTGGGCCGCAGGCCGGTCGAGAAACCGTTCGGGGCTGATGTTCCAGTAGCCCACCGCAGCAAAAATCGCCGCGATACAGCCGAACACCACGATGGTGCGAATCTTCTTGCTCAGCATATATGGCTCACAGGTACGCGGCGTTGGCCGCTTCGAGGCGGCCCTGGGCGCGCAGGATCAGTTCACAGAATTCGCGGGCCGCACCTTCGCCGCCTCGCGCCGTGGTGACACCGTGGGCGTGTTCACGGACGAAGCTGGCCGCGTTGGCGACCGCCATGCCCAGGCCGACCCGGCGAATCACCGGCAGGTCTGGCAGGTCGTCACCGAGGTAGGCCACCTGTTCATAGCTTAGGTTGAGTTGCCCCAGAAGCTCGTCCAGCACCACCAGTTTGTCTTCGCGCCCCTGGTAAAGGTGCGGGATGCCGAGGTTCTTCGCGCGCCGCTCGACCACCGGGGTCTTGCGGCCGCTGATGATAGCGGTCTGCACGCCGGCGGCCATCAACATCTTGATGCCTTGGCCGTCGAGGGTGTTGAACGTCTTGAACTCGCTGCCGTCTTCAAGGAAGTACAGGCGACCGTCGGTCAGCACTCCGTCCACATCGAAAACCGCCAGCTTGATGGCCTGGCCGCGTTGCAACAGGTCTGTGTTCATTTACATGACTCCCGCACGCAGCAAGTCGTGCATGTTCAGGGCACCCACCGGACGGTCTTCGTCGTCGACGACCACCAGGGCGCTGATCTTGTGGTCTTCCATGATTTTCAGGGCCTCGGCGGCGAGCATCTCGGCGCGGGCGGTCTTGCCGTGGGGCGTCATGACTTGCTCGATGGTCGCACTGTGGATGTCGATGGTGCGGTCCAGGGTGCGGCGCAGGTCGCCGTCGGTGAAGATCCCGGCGAGCTTGCCGTCGGTCTCCAGGACCACCGTCATGCCCAACCCTTTGCGGGTCATTTCCATGAGCGCGTCCTTGAGCAGCGTGCCGCGCAGCACTTGTGGCAACTCCTGGCCAGCGTGCATCACGTTTTCGACTTTCAGCAGCAGGCGCCGGCCGAGGGCGCCACCGGGATGGGAAAAGGCGAAATCTTCGGCGGTGAAGCCCCTGGCTTCCAGCAGCGCCACGGCCAGGGCGTCGCCCATGACCAGGGCAGCGGTGGTGGAGGAGGTCGGTGCCAGGTTCAGCGGGCAGGCTTCGTGTTCGACATGGACATTGAGGTTTACTTCGGCGGCCTTGGCCAGCGGCGAGTCCGGGTTGCCGGTCATGCTGATCAACTGGATGCCCAGGCGCTTGATCAGCGGCAGCAGCGTGATGATCTCATTGGTGGAGCCGGAGTTGGACAGGGCCAGGATGACGTCGTCCCGGGTGATCATGCCCATGTCCCCGTGGCTGGCTTCGGCCGGATGAACAAAAAAGGCCGTGGTGCCGGTGCTGGCGAGGGTCGCGGCGATCTTGTTGCCGATGTGCCCGGACTTGCCCATGCCGACCACGACCACGCGGCCTTTGCTGGCCAGAATCATCTCGCAGGCGCGTACGAAATCAGCGTCGATATGGGGCAGCAAGCCTTGCACGGCTTCGAGCTCGAGGCGGATGGTACGTTGTGCCGATTGAATCAGGTCGCTGGATTGGCTCATGTCAGAAATCGTATAGCCCGATGAAAAGGCGGCGATTATAGCGGCAATGAACAATTCCCTCACGTAAGTTCGTCATGCTTTGTTCAAGGGGCCGCAAGGTTCGACATAAAATGTGGCTTTTTACCTTAAACCAGGCTTAACAGGCGGGGCGTTGGCCTTGGGCGCTTGGCTGTTGCAGTGATATAGTTCGCCGCCGGTTCGCGTGCCCGGCGGTGCCGGCGCTTGTCGGCTGCCCAGGGCATTCGAATGTGAGGCTGCATCGCAAGGAGTTTAGATGAGTGCCGACAACGCCTACGCGGTCGAGCTGAAGGGACTGTCCTTCAAGCGAGGGACGCGCAGCATTTTCAATGACATCGATATTCGCATTCCGCGCGGCAAGGTCACCGGCATCATGGGGCCTTCCGGGTGTGGCAAGACCACGCTGCTGCGGCTGATCGGGGCACAACTGCGCCCCAGCGCCGGCGAAGTCTGGGTCAATGGTCAGAATCTTCCCGAGTTGTCTCGCAGCGACCTGTTCGATGCGCGCAAGCACATGGGCGTGCTGTTCCAGAGTGGCGCGCTGTTTACCGATCTTGATGTGTTCGAGAACGTGGCGTTCCCGTTGCGGGTCCATACCGAGCTGCCGGAAGAGATGATCCGCGACATCGTCCTGCTCAAGTTGCAGGCCGTCGGGCTGCGGGGTGCCCTCGACCTGATGCCCGACGAGCTGTCCGGCGGCATGAAGCGTCGGGTCGCGTTGGCGCGGGCGATTGCCCTCGATCCGAAGATCCTCATGTACGACGAGCCCTTCGTCGGGCAGGACCCGATCGCCATGGGCGTGCTCGTGCGCCTGATCCGCCTGCTCAACGATGCGCTGGGCATCACCAGCATCGTGGTCTCCCACGACCTGGCCGAAACCGCGAGCATTGCCGACTATATCTATGTGGTTGGCGATAGCCAGGTGCTGGGGCAGGGCACGCCCCAGGAACTGGCGGATTCTGATAATCCGCGCATTCGCCAATTCATGAAGGGTGATCCGGACGGGCCGGTGGCGTTCCATTTCCCGGCCACGGATTACCGTACCGATCTGCTGGGGAAGCGCTGATGCGCAAGAAATCACTGTTGGAAAGAATTCGCCTGTTTGGCCGCTCCGGCATCGATGTGGTGGCGGTACTGGGCCGTTCCTCGCTGTTCCTGATGCACGCCTTGCTCGGTCGCAACTCGACGGGCGGCGGTTTTGGCCTGCTGGTCAAGCAGTTGCACTCGGTGGGCGTGATGTCCCTGGTGATCATCGTGGTCTCCGGGATCTTCATTGGCATGGTGCTGGCGCTGCAAGGCTTCAGCATTTTGTCCAGCTACGGTTCGGAGCAGGCGGTCGGGCAGATGGTTGCGTTGACGCTGCTGCGTGAGCTCGGCCCCGTGGTCACGGCGCTGCTGTTTGCCGGGCGTGCCGGTTCGGCGCTGACGGCCGAAATCGGTAACATGAAGTCCACCGAGCAGTTGTCCAGCCTGGAAATGATTGGTGTCGACCCGCTCAAGTACATCATTGCCCCGCGCCTGTGGGCCGGTTTCATTTCCCTGCCGGTGCTGGCGATGATTTTCAGCGTCGTGGGGATCTGGGGCGGCTCGTGGGTGGCTGTCGACTGGCTGGGGGTCTATGAGGGTTCCTACTGGTCGAACATGCAAAACAGCGTCGACTTCCTCGACGATGTCCTCAATGGCGTGATCAAAAGTGCCGTATTCGCTTTCGTCGTGACCTGGATCGCCGTGTTTCAAGGCTATGACTGTGAGCCCACGTCAGAGGGGATCAGCCGTGCCACAACCAAGACCGTGGTGTACGCCTCGCTGGCGGTCCTGGGCCTCGACTTTATTCTGACCGCCTTGATGTTTGGAGATTTCTGATGCAAAACCGCACCCTGGAAATCGGTGTCGGCCTTTTCTTGCTGGCTGGCATCCTGGCTTTGCTGCTGCTGGCCTTGCGGGTCAGTGGACTGGCGCCGACGGCAAGCACCGATACTTATAAACTTTATGCCAACTTTGACAATATCGCCGGTTTGACGGTCAGAGCAAAGGTGACCATGGCCGGTGTCACTATCGGCAAGGTCACGGCAATCGATCTGAATCGCGAGGATTTCACTGGTCGGGTGACGCTGCAGTTGGAAAAGCGCGTGGATAACCTGCCGACTGATTCCACTGCATCTATCCTCACGGCTGGGCTGCTGGGTGAGAAGTACATTGGCATCAGCGTGGGTGGGGAAGACGCCGTGCTCAAGGACGGTGGTGTCATCCACGATACGCAGTCGTCCCTGGTGCTCGAGGACCTGATTGGTAAATTCCTGCTCAATACCGTTAGCAAAGACGCCAAATGAGGAGCTTTTGAATGATCTCTATCTTGCGACGTGGCCTGTTGGTGCTGCTCGCCGCGCTGCCGTTGATGGCTAACGCCGTGGCTGCGCCTTCGGCCCATGACATCATCCAGGACACGACGACCCGGCTGTTGGCGGACCTTTCCGCCAACAAAGAGAAATACAAGCAGGACCCAAGTGCGTTCTATGACGCGTTGAACGGCATCGTCGGCCCCGTGGTGGACGCCGACGGCATCTCCAGGAGCATCATGACCGTCAAGTACTCGCGCAAGGCGAGCCCGGCGCAGATGACCCGTTTCCAGGAGAACTTCAAGCGCAGCCTGATGCAGTTCTATGGCAACGCCTTGCTTGAGTACAACAACCAGGGCATCACCGTTTCGCCGGCCAAGGACGAAAGCGGCACCCGCACCAGCGTCGACATGCAGGTCAAGGGTAACAACGGCGCGATCTACCCTGTCTCCTACACACTCGAGAAAATCAACGACGAGTGGAAGGTGCGCAACGTGATCATCAATGGCATCAACATCGGCAAGCTGTTCCGCGATCAGTTCGCCGACGCGATGCAACGCAATGGCAACGATCTGGACAAGACCATCAACGGTTGGGCCGGTGAGGTCGCCAAGGCCAAGGAAGTGGCCGAAGAAGCCAAAGAGAAGCAGGCGCAATGATCGAGTCGGTGAGTGAGTCCGCCGTTCGTCTGGGTGAGGCTGGCGTGCTGATGCTCAGTGGCGTGCTGGATTACCGCACCGGCCCGGCCCTGCGCAAGGAGGGTCGGGCGCTGATCAAGTCCATCAGTGCCGCCGAGGTGGTCATTGACTGCTCGGCGGTACAGAAGTCCAGCAGCGTCGGGCTGTCGCTGCTGCTGTGCTTCATGCGGGACGCCAAGGCTGCCGGCAAAACGTGGAGCATCCGTGGGATGCCCGAAGACATGCGCGAAATAGCTCAGGTCAGCGAGCTGACCGAGTTGTTGGCGCACCCCTGACCCACATTGTTGGAAAAGTCCCCCCGTCAGAGTCCTGCTTCGCGGGGTTCGCAGGCGCGGGGCTTTTTTGTATGATGTGCGACCCGCGCGCACAGGGCGCCGATTGAGGTTGAGCATGCAGGCTGTAGAAGTGAAGAGCTTCCTAGAAGGAAAGCTGCCTGGTACGAAGGTGGAAGTTGAAGGCGAAGGCTGCAACTTCCAGCTGAACGTGATCAGCGATGAACTGGCGACGTTGAGCCCAGTGAAGCGTCAGCAGAGCATCTATGCCCATTTGAACCCATGGATCGCCGATGGCAGCATCCACGCGGTCACGATGAAATTTTTCAGCAGCGCGGCCTGGGCCGAGCGCACCTGAGCCCAAGGGCCTCGAGATTCTTATGGATAAACTGATTATTACCGGCGGCGTTCGTCTTGATGGCGAAATCCGTATTTCCGGGGCAAAGAACTCCGCCCTGCCGATCCTGGCCGCGACCCTGCTGTGCGATGGCCCGGTGACCGTGGCCAACCTGCCGCACCTGCACGACATCACCACGATGATCGAGCTGTTCGGTCGCATGGGCATTGAGCCGGTGATCGACGAGAAGCTCAGCGTCGAGATCGACCCGCGCACCATCAAGACCCTGATCGCCCCGTACGAACTGGTGAAAACCATGCGTGCGTCGATCCTGGTGCTGGGCCCGATGGTCGCGCGCTTTGGTGAAGCCGAAGTTGCCTTGCCTGGCGGTTGCGCCATTGGCTCGCGTCCGGTGGACCTGCACATTCGCGGCCTGGAAGCCATGGGCGCGGTGATCGACGTCGAAGGCGGCTACATCAAGGCCAAGGCGCCGGAAGGCGGCTTGCGCGGCGCGCACTTCTTCTTCGATACCGTGAGCGTGACCGGGACCGAGAACATCATGATGGCCGCCGCACTGGCCAAGGGCCGCAGCGTGCTGCAAAACGCCGCGCGCGAGCCTGAAGTGGTCGACCTGGCGAACTTTTTGATCGCCATGGGCGCCAAGATCAGCGGCGCTGGCACCGACACCATCACCATCGATGGCGTCGAGCGCCTGCATTCGGCCACCTACAAAGTGATGCCGGACCGGATCGAAACCGGCACCTACCTGGTGGCCGCTGCGGTCACCGGTGGCCGCGTCAAGGTCAAGGACACCGATCCGACCATCCTTGAAGCCGTCCTGGAGAAACTCAAGGAAGCCGGTGCCGAAGTCACCTGCGGCGAAGACTGGATCGAAGTGAACATGCACGGCAAGCGGCCAAAAGCCGTCAACGTGCGGACCGCTCCGTACCCGGCGTTCCCGACCGACATGCAGGCGCAGTTCATCTCCCTCAACGCCATTGCCGAAGGCACGGGCGCTGTGATCGAGACGATCTTCGAAAACCGTTTCATGCACGTCTACGAACTGCACCGCATGGGCGCCAAGATCCAGGTCGAAGGCAACACCGCCATCGTTACTGGCACCGAGAAACTCAAGGGCGCGCCAGTGATGGCCACCGACCTGCGGGCCTCGGCCAGCCTGGTGATCTCGGCCCTGGTTGCCGAAGGCGATACCCTGATCGATCGCATCTACCACATCGACCGTGGCTATGAGTGCATCGAAGAAAAACTGCAGATGCTCGGCGCCAAGATCCGCCGCGTACCGGGCTAGTTCCGGTTGCATAGGCACAAGGATGTGCCTGTTGATTTCGTTTCAGGTCGAGGGTGTTTGCACCCTCGATGTGTGTCCGGCGCCGCTTGCGACCGGGCATGAGTACCTTGATAAGGACTGACGTTTCCCATGTTGACCATCGCACTGTCCAAGGGCCGCATCCTTGACGACACCCTGCCGCTTCTGGCTGAAGCGGGCATCGTGCCGACCGAGAATCCGGACAAGAGCCGCAAGCTGATCATCCCCACGACCCAGGCCGATGTGCGCTTGCTGATCGTGCGTGCCACCGATGTGCCGACCTACGTGGAACATGGCGCCGCCGACCTGGGCGTTGCCGGCAAGGACGTGCTGATGGAATACGGCGGCCAGGGCCTGTACGAGCCCCTGGACCTGCAGATCGCCCGCTGCAAGCTGATGACCGCCGGTAAAGTCGGCGCGCCGGAGCCCAAGGGGCGTTTGCGCGTGGCGACCAAGTTCGTCAACATTGCCAAGCGTTACTACGCCGAGCAGGGTCGTCAGGTCGACATTATCAAGTTGTACGGTTCGATGGAGCTGGCGCCGCTGATCGGCCTGGCGGACAAGATCATCGACGTGGTCGACACCGGCAACACCCTGCGGGCCAATGGCCTGGAACCCCAGGACTTCATCGCTGACGTCACCTCCCGGCTGATCGTCAACAAGGCTTCGATGAAAATGCAGCACGCCCGTATCCAGGCTCTGATCGATACCCTGCGCAAGGCAGTGGAATCGCGACACCGCGGCTGATTCACCTGCGCGACCTTGAGTCGCGCCCGTCTATCCGTGTCATAGCCAATTTTCTCAGGTGCCCACGCGAATGGACTGGTAGCTTAGGGCGCCTGAGCATTTGCCATTAATGAGGCCCTCGCTATGACCGCTCCCACTTCGATTCGCCGTCTCAACGCTGCCGACCCGGATTTCGCACATCATCTGGATCATCTGCTGAGCTGGGAAAGCGTGTCTGACGACTCGGTCAATCAGCGGGTGCTGGACATCATCAAGGCTGTGCGCGAGCGTGGCGATGCGGCCCTGGTGGAATTCACCCAGAAGTTCGACGGCCTGCAAGTGGCGTCCATGGCCGACCTGATCCTGCCGCGCGAGCGCCTGGAACTGGCCCTGACCCGGATCACCGTGCCCCAGCGCGAAGCCCTGGAAAAAGCCGCGTCCCGGGTGCGCGACTATCACGAAAGGCAGAAACAGGACTCCTGGAGCTACACCGAAGCCGACGGCACCGTGCTGGGCCAGAAGGTCACGCCGCTGGACCGCGCCGGCCTGTACGTGCCGGGCGGCAAGGCGTCCTATCCGTCCTCGGTGCTGATGAACGCCATCCCGGCCAAGGTCGCCGGCGTGACCGAAGTGGTCATGGTCGTCCCCACCCCGCGCGGTGAAATCAACGAACTGGTGCTGGCCGCCGCCTGCATCGCTGGCGTGGACCGGGTGTTCACCATCGGTGGTGCCCAGGCCGTGGCTGCGCTGGCCTATGGCACCGAAAGCGTGCCGCGGGTCGACAAGGTGGTCGGGCCGGGCAACATCTATGTCGCCACCGCCAAGCGCCACGTGTTTGGCCAGGTCGGCATCGACATGATCGCCGGCCCTTCGGAAATCCTCGTGGTGTGCGACGGCCAGACCGACCCGGACTGGATCGCCATGGACCTGTTTTCCCAGGCCGAGCACGACGAAGACGCCCAGGCGATCCTGGTCAGCCCGGACGCCGAGTTCCTCGACAAGGTCGCCGCCAGCATCGACAAGCTGCTGCCGACCATGGACCGCGCCGAGATCATCAACACCTCGATCAACGGTCGTGGTGCGCTGATCAAGGTCCGCGACATGGAGCAGGCCATCGAAGTCGCCAACCGCATCGCGCCGGAACACCTGGAATTGTCGGTCGCCGACCCGCAGGCCTGGTTGCCGCAGATCCGTCACGCCGGTGCGATCTTCATGGGTCGCCACACCAGTGAGGCCCTGGGTGACTACTGCGCAGGCCCCAATCACGTGCTGCCGACTTCCGGCACCGCGCGCTTCTCGTCGCCGCTGGGGGTGTATGACTTCCAGAAACGTTCGTCGATCATCTTCTGCTCCGAGCAGGGCGCATCCGAACTGGGCAAGACCGCTTCGGTGCTGGCCCGTGGCGAATCGCTGAGCGCCCACGCGCGCAGTGCCGAGTACCGCATTCTTGACGAGCCATCCATTGAAGGGCAGGGGAACTGAAATGAGTAAATTCTGGAGCCCGTTCGTCAAGAACCTGGTGCCCTACGTGCCGGGTGAACAGCCGAAGCTGACCCGGCTGGTCAAGCTCAACACCAACGAAAACCCCTACGGCCCGTCGCCCAAGGCCCTGGCGGCGATGCAGACCGAGCTGAACGACAACCTGCGCCTGTATCCGGACCCCAACAGCGACCTGCTGAAAGGCGCCGTGGCCCGCTATTACGGCGTGCAGAGCAACCAGGTGTTCCTGGGTAACGGCTCGGATGAAGTGCTGGCGCACATTTTTCACGGTTTGTTGCAACACGACCAACCGCTGTTGTTCCCGGACATCAGCTACAGCTTCTATCCGGTGTATTGCGGGCTGTACGGCATCCAGTTCGATGCGGTGCCGCTGGATGCGCAATTCCAGATCGACCCGGCAGACTACGCCAAACCCAATGGCGGGATCATTTTCCCCAACCCGAACGCGCCGACCGGTTGCCTGCTGGCGCTGGAAGCGGTCGAGCAGATCCTCAAGGCCAGCCCGGATTCGGTGGTGGTGGTCGACGAGGCCTATGTCGACTTCGGCGGCGAGACGGCCATCAGCCTGGTGGATCGCTATCCGAACCTGCTGGTGACCCAGACCCTGTCCAAGTCCCGTTCCCTGGCGGGGCTGCGCGTGGGCCTGGCGGTGGGCCATCCGGACCTGATCGAAGCGCTGGAGCGGATCAAGAACAGCTTCAACTCCTACCCGCTGGATCGCCTGGCGAATGTCGGCGGCGCGGCGGCGTTCGATGATCGTGAGCATTTCGACCGGACCTGCCAGTTGGTCATCGAGCACCGTGAATGGGTCGTGGCCCAACTGCAAGCCAAGGGCTTTGAAGTGCTGCCCTCGGCGGCCAACTTCATCTTCGCCCGCCACCCCCGACACGATGCGGCAGGATTGGCGGCGAAACTGCGCGAGCAGGGTGTGATCGTGCGGCACTTCAAACAGGAGAGGATTGCCCAGTTCCTGCGGATCAGCATCGGCACACCGGAGCAGAACCAAGCGCTGGTAGAAGCCCTCGGCGAACTCTAAACCCTGCGTTGAACCTGTGGGAGTCTGTGGGAGCAAAGCTTGCTCGCGAAGGCGGTGTGTCAGTTACTTCAATGTTGGCTGATCCGACGCTATCGCGAGCAAGCTCGCTCCCACAGTTGTTTTGGGGTGTTCACAAGATCGGCGTTCCAGTGCACTTCCCCCTGTGGGAGCGAGCTTGCTCGCGATTGGGCCTTTGGATCAGACCCTGAACTGATTGATCAACCGCCGCTGCTGCTCCGCCAGTTTGGTCAACCCGGCGCTGGCCGCGCTGGATTCGTCGGCGCCGCTGGCGACTTCGTTCGCCACTTGCCCAATGTTGATCACGTTACGGTTGATGTCGTCGGCTACGGCGCTTTGTTCCTCGGCGGCGCTGGCGATCTGGGTGTTCATGTCGTTGATCACCGACACGGCCTGGGTGATCGTTTCCAGGGCCTGGGCCGCTTTCGCCGCATGCTGCACGCTTTCGTCGGTGCGGTTCTGACTGTCTTCCATCACCCGCACCACGTCCCGGGTGCCTTGTTGCAACTGTTGGATCATCGTCTGGATTTCTTCGGTCGCCTGTTGCGTCTTCTGCGCCAGGTTGCGCACTTCATCGGCGACTACCGCGAAACCACGGCCCTGTTCACCGGCTCGGGCGGCTTCGATGGCCGCGTTGAGGGCCAGCAGGTTGGTCTGCTCGGCAATTCCGCGGATGGCGGTGAGGATCGCGTTGATGTTCTCGCTGTCCTTGGCCAGGGTCTGTACCACGCCCACCGCCTTGCCGATTTCCACAGCCAGGGCACCAATGGAGGTGGAGGTGTCCCGCACGATCTGCATGCCCTGGCTGGCAGCCTGGTCTGCATGGCTGGCGGCCTGGGCGGCTTGGGTCGCATTACGGGCCACGTCCTGGGCGGTGGCGGTCATTTCGTGCACGGCAGTGGCGACTTGATCGATCTCCGACATCTGCTTGTGCACGCCCTGGTTGGTGCGGATCGCGATATCGGCGGTGTGCTCCGACGAATCGCTGACGCTCTGCACCGAGGTCACCACCTGGGTGATCATGCCCTGCAACTTGCTCAGGAAGGTGTTGAAGCCCCTGGCGATCGCCCCCAGTTCATCGGCGCGGTCGCTGACCAGGCGACGGGTCAAGTCGCCTTCGCCCTGGGCGATGTCATCGAGCATCGCCACCATCTGCTTGAGTGGCCGGGCAATGCCGTGGCCCACCAGCCAGATCACCAGCAGACCGATGCCGGCAATCACCAGGCCGACTATCGCCATGCCGAAGATGTCGGCCTGGCGCTGATGGTCGAGGTCTTTTTGCAGCGCTTGCAGGTCGGCCATGACCGCGTTCAGCGGCAGCTGCAACATCAGCGTCCAGCGGGCGTTGGTTTCGCCGATGCCGAACGGCATGTACACCTCGATATGCCCGTGTTCTTCGTCGATGTCATAGCGCACTTCGCCGGCGCCCAGCTTGGCGAGATTATCCAGTGCACTGGCGTCCAGCAGGTCGCTGGCCTTTTCTCCGAGTTTGCTCGGGTCCTTGGTGAAGGCAACCAGTCGATTGTTGCTGGAGAGCAAGGCCATCTCCCCTGCGCCGTCGTACAACTTGCCATCGGCGGCCACGAGCATGTCCTGGATGAAGTTCACTGACAGGTCGGCGCCGACGATGCCCTGGAACTTGCCATCGATCATGATCGGCTCGATGAACGAGGCGAGCATGGTCATCGTGCTGCCAACGCGATAGGGCGCCGGGTCGATCACGCAGGCTTTCTTGCTGTCCTGCGAGCACAGGTAGTACTCACTGGCGCGGATGCCGGTGGAAAGCAGTTTCTGGTCGGTCACGTCGGCGAGTTTTTCCAGGCCCAGGGAGCCGTCCTGGTTACGGAACCACCACGGCAGGAAACGCCCATTGGTTTCCATGCCCACCACCTGGCTGTTCACATAGTTGGCGTCGTCATGGTCGATGGCGTTCGGTTCCCAGGCGATGTAGGCACCGAGGATCTTCGGGTTGCGCACCACGGTTTCGCGCAACAGGCTGATCATTTGCTCGCGGGGCACCTTCAATTGCGGGTTGCCGTCCGTGCCGTTCATGCCCATCAAGGCGTTGCTGATGGCCAGGCCGCGGGCGAGCAGCAGCGGGGCTTCCAGTTCCCGCTGGATCAGGCTCGCCTGGGTGCGGGCCAGGGCAGTGAGGCGTTGTTCGATGAGTTGTTCGAACTGCGCCTTGGTCCGCTGTTGCACCATGTCCTGGGTGCGCGCGCCGGCAAACAGCGCGTACAGCACCAGGGCGCCCACCACACTGAGCACGATGGCACCGGCCAGGGCGGCTACGGAAAACTGGATCGATCTGAATTTCATAAAGGCTCCGGACGCGAAAGTGACGTCTGGAGCCGTTATCGGCGTTTCTATGGCGCGGCATGAGGCGTTGTTCGTCGGGTGACTGTTTTAGCTGCGTAGGTGTCGCAAATGGACTGTGTGGGGTCTGTCCGAAAAATCTGTAATCCTTCGTTATGTATCTGGCGCCGATACAAATCAAGGCCTAGGATACGCCCACGTTTCCAGGGAGCTTTTTTTACATGAACAAGACATTGATGGTGAGTGCTCTGAGCGCGGCTCTGCTGCTCACCGGTTGCCAGTCGGTCAATACCACCAGCGGCGGAGCCGTGGGCGTGGAACGCAAGCAGTACATGTTCAGCATGCTGTCGACCGATGAGGTCAACCAGATGTACGCCCAGTCCTATCAAAAGACGATGGGTGAGGCGAGCGCCCAGGGCGCGCTGGACAAGACCAGCAACGAAGCCAAGCGCATCCAGGCCATTGCCGACCGCTTGATCGCCCAGGCGCCCGTGTTTCGCCCGGATTCGGCGCAGTGGAAATGGGAAGTGAACCTGATCAAGAGCGATGAGCTCAACGCCAATTGCGGTCCTGGCGGCAAGATCATGTTCTATACCGGCCTGATCGACAAGTTGAAGCTGACCGACGCTGAAATCGCCGCGGTCATGGGCCACGAAATCGCCCACGCCCTGCGCGAGCACGGGCGCGAAGCGATGTCCAAGGCCTATGGCATCGAGATGGCCAAGCAGGGCGCTGGTGCCTTGTTCGGCCTGGGCCAGGACAGCCTGGCGTTGGCCGACACCGTCGCCAACTATGGCATGACCTTGCCCAACAGCCGTGGCAACGAGAACGAAGCCGACCTGATCGGCCTCGAACTGGCCGCCCGCGCCGGCTACGACCCGAACGCGGCGATCACCTTGTGGAACAAGATGGCCAAGGCCTCGGAAGGCGCGCCGCCGGAATTCATGAGCACCCACCCGTCGTCGAGCAGCCGTATCGCTTCGTTGCAGGCGGCGATTCCGAAGGTGATGCCGCTTTATCAGCAGGCCAAGAAGTAAGCCTCATCATGCTGTGAAACTGTTTTTGTGGCGAGGGAGCTTGCTCCCGCTGGGCTGCGAAGCGGCCCCAAAATCTTGCGGTCGCTGCGCAACCGAGCGGGAGCAAGCTCCCTCGCCACAACAGCCTCAAACCCACCCACTGCTCTGCATCGCCTTGTACACCGCCACGATCGCCAGGACGAAGAATGCCGAGGCGGCCAGGCGGCGGATCAGGGCCAGGGGCAGCTTCTCGGCGGCGAAATTGCCCGCCAGGACCACCGGCACGTTGGCAATCAACATGCCCACGGTGGTGCCGATGATCACCAACCACAACTCCGGGTATTGCGCGGCGAGCATCACCGTGGCGATCTGCGTCTTGTCGCCGATTTCCGCCAGGAAGAACGCAATCAGCGTGGTCAGGAACGGCCCGAACTTGCGGGCCGTGTTCGCTTCCTCATCGTCCAGTTTGTCCGGGACCAGGGTCCACAGCGCCGTGGCCGTGAAGCTTGCCGCCAGTATCCAGTGCAACACCGCATTGGAGAAAAATCCGCTGACCCAGGCCCCTACTGCCCCGGCGGCTGCGTGGTTGGCGAGTGTTGCAGCAATGATGCCGGCGATGATCGGCCAGGGCTTGCGAAAGCGAGCGGCCAGGATAAGTGCGAGCAATTGCGTCTTGTCGCCGATTTCGGCCAGCGCAACGATAGCGGTAGGTACGAGGAGTGAGTCCAGCATCAGGAATTCCTAAAGGGGCGGGTCGACACGGCTATGACACGTACAGCCTTCCCGCCCCGGGTAAGGTGTGCGTGTCATAGGTCTTGTCAAACCCAGCGACCATCTGCGTGGACGCTTGGGCCGCATACGCCATGGTCTGCTGACCAAGTATGTTGACGTATGCCGGGCGAGCATGGCGCTCGCGGGAGACTACTCCCCTAGGACGGAGCGGATTCTGCCTAGGCAAATCCGATTGAGCAAGTGCTGTTGCCTAAAAGATTTCAACCGCGCTTGGCCCGGTAGATGCGAAAGCCCTGGCCTTCGGCCTTGATGGCGCAGACGCCCAGATGCTCCTCGATCAGTGGCTGGTACTTGAGGAAACTATTGGCAACCAGCCGCAGTTCACCACCGTTTTTCAGATGTTTGGCGGCTTTTCGCAGCAGGTTTTCCGTGGCGTGGTAATCGGTGTGCACGCCGACATGGAACGGTGGGTTGCTCAGGATCGCGCTCAAGCCCATCGGCGCGGCGTCGATGCCGTCACCCGTCAGCACCTCGGCCTCCAGGCCGTTGGCGGCCAGGGTCAGGCGACTGCTGGCGGCGGCAAATGCGTCCACGTCCAACAGGGTGACGGTGTTGTGCGGATAGCGCCGCTTGACCGCGGCCCCCAGCACCCCGGCACCGCAGCCGAAGTCCAGCAAATGCCCGCTGGGCAGTTTATCCAGGTGTTCCAACAGCAGCGCACTGCCGCGGTCCAGGCGACCATGGCTGAACACCCCCGGCAGGCTGATGACCTTCAACGGGCCTTCGGCCAGGGGCAATTCGTAGGTCTGGGCCAGACTTTCCAGGGACTTGGCCTCGGGCGCGTTGGCGACGGTGACCTGCCACAGTTGGCAATGCCGCGCACTGTCGAGCTTGCGTGGCTTGCCGAACGGGTTGAGCTGCTTGGACGCGCCTTCGATGCCGCTGCGCTTTTCCCCCACCAGGTACACCTCGCGCCCGGCCAGGCGCGCCGCCACGGCATTGAGGATGTAGTCGGTCAGGTCCTTGGCCTTGGGCAGGAACACCACGGCCGTGTCGAACCCACGCTCGGGTATGTTCACGCCAAAGTGGCTGCGCTCGGGGAAGCGAGCGTCCAGCGCGGCCTGATCACCAGCGTGCCAGCACCAGCCATGGGCCTCTGGCAAACGGCCGAGCAGGTCATCGGCGGGCAGGCCGGCCAGCAAGACCAAACCCTGGAATAACTCGGCCTGACGAAGCAGTACTTCACTGCGCGGATCCATGGTCTGCTCCTTGAAAAAAAGTGCGGCAGTTTATCAACTGACGACACGCCGCGCTGTACCGCTGAAAAAGCCCTGGGCGTTTTCGCTCATTTGCCCGACGATCCGTTGCCGTGCCTCGCGGCTGCCCCAGGCGTTGTGCGGTGTGACGATCAAGCGTGGAATATCGCCGGCCAGCAGCGGGTTGCCTTGGGCCGGCGGCTCCACGCTGAGCACGTCGGTGGCGGCGCCCCCCAAGTGACCGTTGCGCAGGGCTTCGGCCAGGGCCTGTTCGTCGATCAGGCCGCCACGGGCGGTGTTGACCACGAAGGCACCGGGCTTGAGCTGCGCCAGTTCGCGGGCGCCGATGAAGTTCCGAGTGTGCTCGTTGAGCGGGCAGTGCAGGGTCAAGGCATCGACTTGCGGCAACAACTGCTCCAGCGGCAAGCGGTCGGGGCGGGCCGGGCGCCCGGGGATCTGCCCCAGCAGCACACGCATGCCAAAGGCTTCGGCCAGCCGCCCGACGGCACTGCCCAATTCACCATGGCCCAGCAAGCCCAGGGTCTTGCCTTCCAGTTCGACAATCGGATAATCCAGCAGGCAGAACTGCGAAGCCTCTTGCCAGCGACCTTCACCCACCGCTTTTTGATAATCGGCCAGGCGCGTCGCCAGGTTCAGCAACAGCATGATGGTGTGCTGGGCCACCGACGGTGTGCCGTAACCCTGGCAATTGCACACCGTGATGCCATGGCTGCGGGCGGCGGCCAGGTCGACATTGTTGGTGCCGGTGGCGCTGATCAGGATCAGCTTCAGTTCGGGGCTGGCCGCCATGGCCTGTGCATCGATCACGATTTTGTTGGTGATCGCCACGGTGGCGCCTTTGAGCCGCTCGATGACCTGGTCCGGCGTGGTCCGGGCGAACAGTTGCAGGTCACTGAAGCAGCTGCGCAGCGGGCCCAGGTCCAGGTCGCCGAGGTCCAGGGAAGGGTGGTCGAGGAAAACTGCACGAGCGGTGTTCGTCATCAGCTGTACCTTTTATGTGAAGAACCGAAGGCGTAATGTGGCGAGCCTATCAGATGAAATGTGGCCATGGCGGCGTATACCTGTGGCGAGGGCGCAAGCGCTGGGCTCTGTAGGAGCTGGCGAAGCCTGCGATCTTTTGATCTTCGCTTGAGATTCAAGTGTCTGGGGAAAGATCGCAGCCTCGTTGCACTCGTCAGCTCCTACACGCAGTCGAGCGGGAGCAAGCTCCCTCGCCACGGGATTTCATCCAACAAAAGCTTGTCGCAAGGAGCTCCACCATGTACCTCACCGAATTCCTCACCGTCGCCCTGATCCACCTGCTGGCCGTTGCCAGCCCCGGGCCGGATTTTGCCGTGGTGGTGCGCGAAAGCGTGACCCATGGCCGGCGTGCCGGGACCTGGACGGCGCTGGGCGTCGGCACGGCGATTTTCCTGCATGTAGGGTATTCGCTGTTGGGTATCGGCCTGATCGTGTCGCAATCGATCGTGCTATTCAACGCGCTGAAATGGGCCGCCGCCGCGTACCTGCTGTACATCGGCTTCAAGGCACTGCGGGCGCAACCGGCCAAGCCCACCGAGGACAACCTGCACAAAGAGGCCGGTGAGCGTACCCCTCGCGGCGCGTTCACCTCGGGCTTCGTCACCAATGGCCTGAACCCCAAGGCGACGCTGTTTTTCCTGTCGCTGTTCACCGTGGTGATCAACCCACACACGCCGTTGGCCGTCCAGGCCGGTTACGGTGTGTACCTGGCGGTTGCGACGGCTGCCTGGTTCTGCCTGGTGGCGCTGCTGTTCAGCCAGCAACGGGTGCGCGCCGGTTTTGCGCGCATGGGCCACTGGTTCGACCGGACCATGGGCGCGGTGCTCGTCGCCATTGGGGTGAAGCTGGCGTTTACCGAGGCGCATTGACCGTTTCGCCTTTCCTGCGATCGCCCCATGCGGATGTGGGGCGATCAATGCCGTTGGCGGACGTAATCCATGAAAGCGTCGATGTTGTCATTGCATAGCAGTGGCGACACCGCCTTGACTTCCTCCGTCGGCCACGCCCACCAGGCCGACTCAAGCAGGGCCTGACGCACGGGTTCCTCGAAGCGCCAGCGAATGAACCGGCACGGGTTGCCACCCACCATGGCATAAGGCTCGACATCGCGTGTCACTACCGCCCCGGCCGCGACCACGGCGCCATGGCCGATGGTCACGCCCGACAGGATCATCGCTCCAGCGCAGATCCAGCAGTCGCTGCCAATCACCACGTCGCCCTTGGTCGGATTGCTGCCGGGAATGTCCCGGGCTTCGTCGATCATCAGTGGAAATGGAAACGTGCTGATCCAGTCCGTGCGATGCCCTCCGCCCAACAGGATCTTCACCCCTTGGGCGATCGACGTATAAGAGCCGATCTTGAGCGTCGTGTCGTCGCCGAACTCCATCACCTCGGGAATGCCATACGTGCCCACCCCGACCTGGTATTTGGGATAGCGCAGACGGATCTTTTCCGGCGCTCTTTCGAGTTTCTCCAGACGCCTGAGGTGCTTTCGCTCCTTTCGCTCCTTTCGCTCCTTGAGTTTCTGCAAGAATTTCATGATTGGAACCTTGTCATCGGCCATCGCAAGACCAGTCGCTTGAAGCGCTTGAAACTGGTTTTGTTCCAGTGACGCCACGGGATGCTGCGCAACAGTTGCCAGGCTTCCTTCCGGTCTTCGACTACGGCGTACTTCAGCGCTTTGTGCACCAGCACCGTGCGGGCCGACTCGTAGGCGGGGTGGTCCCGATAGGGCTCGATGGCCTGCAGGTCCGACTTGAGCATCAAGCGGTATTTCCTTGACAGGTTATTGGGGTGGCGCCGATAGCGCGTGACGCTGATCGGTAATTCATGGATTGCATACCCCAGGCGGGCGATCCGCAGGGTGATCTGGAAATCCTGGACCCTTAGCTGCGGATCATAAAAATCGGCGTGCTGCAGGGTGCTCATGCGATACAGGGCCGTGGGTGCGCCGATGACCGTGGCGTCGCGCAGCAGATCATCGAAGGTATGCACCTTGATGTGGTCGCGCTGTTGCTCCTTGATGGTCCGGCCCTCGCTGTCCATGTAGATGACCAGCGCGCCGACACAGCCCACCTGCGGATGCTCGTCCAGGTATTGGGCACGGACCCGGATCGAATGGGGCAACATCACATCGTCAAGGTCCGGGGTTGCGACATAAGTGCCCTTGGCATACTTCAGCCCGTGGTTGAGTGCCGCACTGACGCCCTGGTTCTCCTGAGAGTAGAGCTGGAAATCGTAGGTTTGCTGCAACTGCCGCAGCATGACGAGGCTGTTGTCGGTGGAGCCGTCGTCGACCACGATGACCTCAAGGTTCCGGTAATCCTGGGCAAAGAGGCTGTGGATCGCTTCTTCCAGGTATTTCTCGGCGTTGTAGCAAGGGGCCACGATCGACACAAGTGGCGCACCCTGAGGCTCGGTGGCCTGGGATGAGGTCGGTTCGTTGTTCATTATTCTCTGCCAAAAAGTGGTGGCATGCTGGAAACCTGCCAGGGCATTTTTCCCACAGGTTTTTGTAACTAGCCTGATACCTATGCTCGCTGTTGGATCCCGATCTGACAAGGTTTGGCTCCGCAAGGTTTGCGAAACCCTGCGAGGGATGGCCCAAGGCTAGTATTTGCGTGCCAATCAAATCATTCCTTTGGCTGATTTGATCGGTGTATAAGCGCTCTAGAGTGCTAACTTCCAGCCAAGACCGTGCAGTCAGAAAAGGGACTCTTATGTTGCAGACTCGCGTTATTCCTCCAGCCGAAGGCGCCTATCAATACCCGCTGCTGATCAAGCGGCTGCTGATGTCCGGCACGCGTTACGAGAAAACCCGCGAGATCATCTACCGTGACCAGTTGCGCTACAGCTATCCGACGCTGATCGAACGGGTCGCGCGGCTGGCCAACGTGTTGACCGAGGCGGGGGTCAAGGCCGGTGATACCGTGGCGGTGATGGACTGGGACAGCCATCGCTACCTGGAATGCATGTTCGCGATCCCGATGATCGGTGCGGTGATCCACACCATCAATGTGCGCCTGTCACCGGAACAGATCCTCTACACCATGAACCACGCCGAGGACCGCTTCGTGCTGGTCAACAGCGAGTTCGTCGGCTTGTACCAGGCGATTGCCGGGCACCTGACCACGGTGGACAAGACCCTGCTGCTGACCGACCTGCCGGAAAAAACCGCCGACTTGCCGAACCTGGTGGGTGAATACGAGCAACTGCTGGCCGCCGCCGCCCCTACCTACGACTTCCAGGATTTCGACGAAAACTCCGTCGCCACCACGTTCTATACCACCGGCACCACCGGCAACCCCAAGGGCGTGTACTTCACCCATCGGCAACTGGTGCTGCACACCATGGGCGTGGCGACCATCATGGGGTCTATCGACAGCGTGCGGTTGCTGGGCACCAACGACGTGTACATGCCCATCACGCCGATGTTCCATGTCCACGCCTGGGGCCTGCCCTATGTCGCGACCATGCTCGGGCTCAAGCAGGTTTACCCGGGGCGCTACGATCCCGAATTCCTGGTCCAGCTGTGGCGCAAGGAAAAGGTCACCTTTTCCCATTGCGTGCCGACCATCCTGCAAATGGTCCTCAATTCCAAGGGGGCCCAGGACACCGATTTCGGCGGTTGGAAAATCGTCATCGGTGGCAGCGCCCTGAATCGCAGCCTGTACGAAGCGGCCAAGGCCCGGGGCATCCAGCTCACTGCCGCCTATGGCATGTCGGAAACCGGCCCGCTGGTGTCCTGTGCCCACCTCAACGATGAACTGATGGCCGGCAGCGAAGACGAACGCACCACCTACCGGATCAAGGCCGGTGTGCCGGGCCCGCTGGTGGAAGCGGCGATCGTCGACACCGAGGGGCGTTTCCTGCCGGCCGACGGCGAGACCCAGGGCGAACTGGTACTGCGCGCGCCGTGGCTCACCGAGGGCTATTTCAACGAGCCGCAGAAGGGCGCCGAGCTCTGGGCCGGAGGCTGGCTGCACACCGGTGACGTCGCCACGCTGGATAACATGGGCTTCATCGACATCCGTGATCGCATCAAGGACGTGATCAAGACCGGTGGCGAATGGATCTCCTCCCTGGACCTGGAAGACCTCATCAGCCGTCACGTGGCGGTACGCGAAGTAGCAGTGGTCGGCATTCCCGATCCGCAGTGGGGCGAGCGGCCGTTTGCCCTGCTGGTGATTCGCGAAGGGCATCAGATCGGGGCTCGTGAACTCAAGGAACACCTCAAGCCGTTCGTCGAGCTGGGGCACTTGAGCAAGTGGGCGATCCCGAGCCAGATAGCCCTTGTTACGGAAATTCCCAAGACCAGCGTCGGCAAGCTCGACAAAAAGCGCATCCGCGTCGACATCACCGAATGGCAGAGCAACAACAGCACCTTCCTCTCCACGCTTTAGGCCTTTTTACCGTGCCCGAAAGGGCACGGCAGCCCCACCAAGCAAGCGCTTGACTTGTCAAACCGCAAATTTCAGCCATCCTTGCCGTGCCGACACCTGTCGGCCTGGCGAAAGGACTGTTCCAGAGTGGTTGAGGGCTGCAAATCACACTTTAGAGGGATCAAGCCGTACTACCTGCTGGCTATAGTCCGCTCACGGATTCTCAGGAACGGGGCGCACGCACGAAAGGGCGATGCGACCTTGATGGATGTCGGGACGCTGCCGCTCCCAGCCATCGAGGTGTTCTTGAAATGTCCACTGCCATAACAATAATGCACATGGAGTAGCGTCGATGACCTCAGCAACCACGTTCTGGCGCCGGGCAAAACTGCCTCTGGCGGTCAGTCTCGCCTCTTCGCTCGCCGGGCCAGCATTCGGCGTCAGTTTCAACATCGGTGAAATCGAAGGCCAGTTCGACTCGTCCCTGTCGGTCGGCGCGAGCTGGTCCACGGCCAACGCCAACAAGGACCTGATCGGTGTCAACAATGGCGGCAAGGGTTTGTCGCAGACCTCCGATGACGGCCACTTGAACTTCAAGCGCGGGGAAACCTTCTCGAAGATCTTCAAGGGCATCCATGACCTGGAACTGAAGTACGGCGATACCGGCGTGTTCGTGCGCGGCAAGTACTGGTACGACTTCGAACTCAAGGACGAAAACCGCCTGTACAAGGACATCAGCGACAACAACCGCAAGGAAGGCGCCAAGTCCTCCGGCGGACAGATTCTCGATGCATTCGTCTACCACAACTACGCCATCGCCGATCAGCCGGGTTCGGTCCGCCTGGGCAAACAAGTGGTCAGCTGGGGTGAAAGTACCTTCATCCAGGGCGGCATCAACTCCATCAACCCGGTCGACGTGTCCGCGTTCCGTCGCCCTGGTGCCGAGATCAAGGAAGGCCTGATCCCGGTCAACATGTTCTATGTGTCCCAGAGCCTGACCGATAATTTGTCGGCTGAAGCTTTCTACCAGTTGGAGTGGGACCAGACCGTTGTGGATAACTGCGGTACGTTCTTTTCCCAGCCGGATGTGATTGCTGATGGGTGTACCGATAATTTGCGGGTGTTGAGCAAGCGTTCCACGCTCCCAGCCGCCGCGTTGGGCCCAGCGGCCGCACTGGGTGTCGACGTCAACGAAGAAGGCGTACTGGTACGCCGCGGGCCGGATCGCGACGCCCGTGACAGTGGTCAGTGGGGCGCTTCGTTGAAGTACATGTTCGAGCCGCTGGACACCGAGTTCGGTGCCTACTTCATGAACTACCACAGTCGTGCGCCGATTTTCAGTGCCACGGGTGCCTCGCAGTCGGTCTACAACATAGCTGCAGGATTGCCCCCTCCGTTTGCCGGACTGGCGCCTCTGCTGGTTGCAGGCAACTCGCAATATTTCGTCGAATATCCGGAAGACATTCGCCTCTACGGCCTGAGCTTCTCCACGACGCTGCCTACCGGTACGGCGTGGAGCGGTGAATTGAGCTATCGCCCGAATGCACCGGTGCAATTGAGCACCACCGATATCCTGTTCGCCGGCGTTCGCCCGCTCGGTGGTCCTACGTTGGGCAATGCGTCGCTGCTCACGGGTGTGCCAGGCCAGGATCTGCATGGTTATCGCCGCAAGGAAATCACTCAGTTCCAGACCACCTTCACCCACTTCTTGGATCAGGTCATGGGCGCCAGTCGCCTCACACTGGTAGGTGAAGTCGGCGTTACTCATGTTGGAGGCTTGGAAAGCAAGTCGGACGTTCGCTACGGTCGTGACCCTGTCTTTGGTCCGGGTCAACTGCCCGCCGGAGCCTGTGACAGGCTCAACGGCGCTACCGCCGCAGGTGGCGGCCAGACCATCAACGACGTGAACAGCAACTGCAACAACGACGGCTTCACCACCTCCACCTCCTGGGGCTACCGCGCGCGCGCCATCTGGGAATACCCGGACGTCTTCGCGGGTGTGAACCTCAAGCCCAACGTGGCCTGGTCCCATGACGTCAAAGGCTACTCGCCAGGCCCTGGTGGCAACTTCGAAGAAGGCCGCAAAGCGGTCAGCCTCGGGCTGGATGCCGAGTACCAGAACACCTACAACGCCAGCCTGGCCTACACCAACTTCTTTGGTGGCGACTTCAGCACTGTGAACGATCGTGACTTCCTGGCGCTCAGCGTCGGCGTGACCTTCTAAGCACCGTATTTCAGGACGACACACTATGAAAATAACAAAGAATCTGTTGCAGGCCGGTGTTCTGGGGCTCTCCCTGATGGCCGCCAGCGTCATGGCGGCAGTGCCTGCGGCCGAGGCCGATAAACTCGGCAAGAGCCTGACACCGATGGGCGCCGAGATGGCCGGCAATGCCGACGGCTCGATCTCGGCCTGGAAAGCCATGGCCAAGAATGCCGGCTCCGTGGACAGCAAGGGCTTCCTCGCCGACCCATACGCCAGTGAAAAACCGCTGTTCACCATCACCGCGCAGAACGTCGACCAGTACAAGGACAAGCTCGCGCCGGGCCAGTACGCGATGTTCAAGCGTTATCCGGAAACCTTCAAGATGCCGGTCTATCCGACCCATCGCGGTGCGACCGTGCCGGACGAGGTGTTCGCCTCCATCAAGAAAAACGCGGTCAACACCAAGCTGGTCTCCGGCGGCAACGGCCTGGAAAACTTCGAGACGGCTGTGCCGTTCCCGATTCCCCAGAGCGGCGTGGAAGTCATCTGGAACCACATCACCCGCTATCGTGGCGGCAGCGTGACGCGCCTGGTCACCCAGGCCACTCCACAGCCCAACGGTTCGTACAGCCTGGTGTACTTCCGCGACCAGTTCGTGTTCCGCGACAAGATGAAGGATTTCGATCCGGCCAACCCTGGCAACATCCTGTTCTACTTCAAGCAGCAAGTGACCGCGCCGGCGCGCCTGGCCGGTGGTGTGCTGCTGGTGCACGAAACCCTCGACCAGGTGAAGGAACCGCGTTCGGCATGGGTCTACAACGCCGGCCAGCGCCGTGTGCGCCGTGCCCCGCAAGTGTCCTACGACGGCCCGGGTACCGCCGCCGACGGCCTGCGTACCTCCGACAACCTGGACATGTACAACGGCGCGCCGGACCGCTACGACTGGAAGCTGGAAGGCAAGAAAGAGCTGTACATCGCCTCCAACAGCTACAAGATCGATTCGCCGCAACTCAAGTACGCCGACATCCTCAAGGCCGGCCACATCAACCAGGACCTGGCACGCTACGAGCTGCGTCGTGTCTGGCACGTGACCGCGACGCTGAAGGAAGGCCAGCGCCACATCTACGCCAAGCGTGACTTCTTTATCGATGAAGACACCTGGCAAGCTGCGGTGATCGACCACTACGACGGCCGTGGCCAACTGTGGCGCGTGGCCGAGGCCCATGCCGAGAACTACTACGACAAGCAAGTGCCGTGGTACGCCCTGGAAACCCTCTACGACCTGCAGTCCGGCCGCTACCTGGCACTGGGCATGAAGAATGAAGAGAAATCGGCCTACGACTTCGGCTTCACCGCCACCACCGCCGATTTCACCCCGAACGCCCTGCGTCAGGACGGCATCCGCTAAACCGCTTTACCCGAGGCCGCATCCTCGAAGAAACGCCCCGACTGGTTCGGGGCTTTTTTTTGTTCGATCAGTCAACACAAAACCCTGTGGCGAGGGAGCTTGCTCCCGCTGGACTCTGTAGGAGCTGGCGAAGGCTCGGGCCGCGTTCGGACGATCTTTTGATCCTGATCTTTCGCTTTGAGATTCAAGTGTCTGGGGAAAGATCGCAGCCTCGTTTCACTCGACAGCTCCTACACAGCTCCTACAACCCAGCGGGAGCAAGAGCGGTGGCTGCCTGAGTTTTTTCAAGTCGGTCGGCTTGTAGTCTTTTTGTAGCCATTTGTAGCACTCCCTTCAATACCTCCTCGTTTACCGCTAGTCTGCGGACATCTGCAACGCCGCCACCCGCCTTTCAACAAGAGCCGGCCATGACTGATTTGTCTTCACTTCCGGATTCTGCCCGCGCAGCCATCGCGGTACAGGACGGGCGTTTCTACCGCCCGCCCTTGCCCGACGGCCATGTCGTGCGGCCGCGGTTGTGCGAGCGTTTGAGCGCAGGGCTCGGAGGCCGGTTGCTGTTGGTCAGTGCCCCGGCGGGGTTCGGTAAAAGCTCCCTGGCGGTGGAGTTCTGCCAGAGCCTGCCGGCCCATTGGCAAAGCCTCTGGCTGGGGCTCAGCGCCCGGGACAACGATCCAGGCCGCTTCCTTGAACGGTTGCTCGAAGGGCTCCAGGCCTTTTTCCCGCAACTGGGCGGTCGGGCGCTGGGGCTGCTGAAAATGCGTCAGCGTCATCAACCCTTTGCCTTCGAAGAATGGCTCGACGGCCTGTTGGACGAACTGTCCACGCACTTATCGCCTCATGAGCCCTTGTTGCTGGTGCTCGACGATTACCACCTGGCCCAAAGCCCGGTACTGGATCGCTGCCTGCAATTTTTCCTCAATCACCTGCCCGACGGGTTGCTGGTCCTCGTCACCAGCCGCCAGCGCCCGGACTGGCATCTGGCGCGCCTGCGCCTGTCGCGGCAACTGCTCGAACTCAATGAGCAGGACCTGCGCCTGACCCATGACGAAGCCTTGACCCTGCTTCAGCATCACAGCAGTTCGTTGCGCGGTGAGGCGCTGGAAAATCTTATCCGGCGCAGCGAAGGTTGGGTGGCCGGGTTGCGTTTCTGGTTGCTGGCCGCCTCCGAAGCCGGTCCCGAAGGCCTGCTGCCCCAGGCCTTGCACGGCGGCGAAGGGCTGATTCGCGATTATCTGCTTGAAGAGGTCATCGACTGCCTGCCCGCCGAGGTGCAGGCATTTCTCTACGACACGGCCCCTCAGGAGCGCTTTTGCAGCGAACTGTGCGACGCGGTGCGCGAGGCCCATGACAGCGCCGAAATCCTCCGTTACCTGGCGGCCCACCAGGTGTTCCTGGTACCGCTGGACGAGCACGGCCATTGGTACCGATACCACCACCTGTTTTCCGACCTGCTGCGCAGTCGCCCCAGCGCACCGGCCATGGTCCCGGCCGCGACCCTGCACCTGCGGGCCTGTCGCTGGTTCAACGCCCAGGGCCTGATCGACGAAGCCGTGGAGCAGGCGCTGCGGGCCGGGCACCTGGACGTGGCGGCGAACCTGGTGCAGAACCTCTCGGAGGAGCAACTGCTGGCCGAGCAGAACGTCGGCATGTTGCTGCGCTGGAAAATGGACTTGCCCGACAGCCTGCTCATCAGCACTCCGCGACTGATCGTGCTCTACAGCTGGGCGTTGGGGCTGGCCTGCCAGTTGGACGCTGCCGAAGAGCTGGCGGCGCACTTGAGTCGTTTCCTGCCGGCCCCCTCGGCCACTGCGCAAAAATCCATGCTCGCCCAATGGCTGGCCCTGAGTGGGATCGTCGCCCGTGGCCGGGGGGATCGCGAGGCCACCGTGCGGTATTGCAGCGAAGCTTTGGAGAGCCTGCCGCAAAAACGCTACGGCCAGCGCCTGATGTGCCTGTCCACACTGTCGAACCTGGCGATTGCCGACGGCGACCTGTGGCGCGCCCGGAACCTGAACCGCGATTCCCTGGAGCTGGCGCAGCGGGTCGGTAATCCACTGTTCGAGGCCCTGGCCCATTACGATCGTGCCCGGGTCCTGCAGGCGCGGGGAGAGATCCTGCGGGCGCTGGATGAAGTGCACCAAGGCCTGCAACGTTTGCACAAGCTGTCGCCCCAGCGGCTTTATGCGGTGCGGGCGCGCTTGATCATGTACGAAGGTTTTTTGCTGACCTTGCGCATGCAGCCCCAGGTTGGCCTTGCGCGGCTACAGGCGGGTCTCACCGAAGCCCGCGCCTGCCGCGACATCAGCGTGCTGATCGGCCATTGCGTGATCGCGCGTATCGAAGGCTACAGCGGCGAGTTCGCCCGGGCCTTCGCCGAACTGGCGGAAGCCGAGCGGCTGATGCATATCTGGGACGTTCCGCCGATCTACTATCTGGCGATGATCACCCTGGTCAAGTGCGAACTCTGGTTGGCCCAGGGCCGCACCGACCTGGCCGAAGCCTGGCTGGCCCGGCTGGGCCAGACCTACACGGGCGAACGGGCCGCCGCACCACCGGAATTCCACCCGCAACTGCCGCTGCATGTCGAGTTGCAACAGGCGGTGCTGGAGTCCATCCGAGGCCAACCGCTACTCGCGCAAGGACGGCTCGATGCCTTGCTTGAACACGGTCAGCAAAGTGGCCGGCAGATGCTCAGCGTGATGGCGCTCAATCAGAAAGTCGACTTGCTGCTGAGCATAGGGCGTGAACCCGAAGCCCGTCGCACCCTGGCCCAGGCTTTCGAAGCTGCCAGCGGCGGAGTATTGCAGCCCTTCGAGTGGTTGTTCGGCGAGCACCGTGAATGGTTGCGCGAACAGCTGCTGCAAGCACCGCCCAGTACCTTGCGCGAGCACCTGCTCGAACGCCTGCCCTCGACGGTGGCCCAGCCTGCCGACCCGGCGGCGCCGGTCGAAACCCTCAGCAGTCGCGAGCGGGCGGTGTTGCAGTTGATTGCCCAAGGGTGCTCGAACCAGGAAATCAGCGAGCAGTTGTTTATCTCGCTGCACACCGTCAAGACCCACGCCAGCCACATCAACAGCAAACTCGGCGTCGAGCGCCGCACCCAGGCGGTGGCGCGGGCGAAGGCGTTGGGGTTGTTGGGCTGAGCAAGGTTTGGGAGCGGTGAGAAAAATCTGTGGCGAGGGAGCTTGCTCCCGCTGGGCTGCGAAGCAGCCCCCCAACTAATAACCTGACACACCGCGGTGCCAAGTGTAGGGTCGCTTCGCAACCCAACGGGAGCAAGCTCCCTCGCCACAAAGGCTTTGACAAGGAATCCCTCGATGTTGCCCCAGTACAAAACCATCCAATCCCCCGTCGGCCAACTGATCCTCGTCGCCCGGGAGACACGGCTGGCGGCCATCCTCTGGGAAAACGAGCGGCTCAATCGGGTGCGGCTGGGGCCTTTGGAGGAGGACACCCAGCATCCGGTCCTCAAGGAAACCGAGCGTCAGTTGCTGGAATACTTCGCCGGCCAGCGCCGTCGTTTCGAGCTGGAGCTGGACTTCGCGGGCACTGATTTCCAGGTGCGGGTCTGGCAAGCCCTGTTGACGATCCCCTTTGGCGAAACCCGCAGCTACCGCGACATCGCCATCCAGATTGGCCAACCGACGGCGGTCCGGGCGGTCGGCGCCGCCAATGGCCGCAACCCCATCTCAATCATCGCCCCGTGTCACCGAGTCATCGGCAGCTCCGGCAGCCTTACCGGCTTCGCTGGCGGCCTGGCGGCGAAACAGTTGCTGCTCAGCCTTGAAGGCCAGCAGAGCCTGCAATTGGCGTTCTGACCTGCCACCTCTCCTGTGGGAGCGAGCTTGCTCGCGATAGCGGAGTGTCAGCTTGCGAAAATACTGATCATGCCGCCGTCATCGCGAGCAAGCTCGCTCCCACAGATTTCAGGCTGGTGGGGATTTGGGCGGCAGCATCCGCGTCGGCGGTTGGCCGTTGGCGTTGTGCTGGTAGATCTTCGCGGGCTGCCCCTGTTCATTGAAGAACACCTGGCCAATGCCGGCGCTGTTCCACAGCCGCTCACCGGCCTCGGCGTGTTCCGGGGTGTGGGGGACGATGCGCATGCTGCGGCGCTTGGTGAACCAGTTCAGGGGCGAGCGCGGCGAATAGAGCCAGCGGTTCAGGCGATCGAACCATTCCAGCAGCGCAGGGGGAAATTCATTCTTGATGCCACTGCTGGTGATCTGCCAGATGCGCGGACCGCCCTTGCGGTGTGGGATCAATACTTCGTAAACGAAGGAATAATGCACGTCCCCGGACAGCACCACGTAATTACCAGGCGTACGCGAGTGGCGGAAAATGTTCAGGATCACCTGGGCAGCGCCGCGATGGGCCATCCAGTTTTCCGCATCCACCAGCAGCGGATAACCGCACCAACTGAACACCCGCTGCACAGTCTCGATCAGCTTCACACCGAAGATCGGCGCCGGTGAGACGATAATCGCCGACGGGTGATCCAGCAATTCCTGCTGCAACTCGCTCAGGGCTTCCCAATCCAGCAGGCCGGAAGGTTGCTTGAGGTTGTTCTCGCTGCGCCAGCGGCGGGTGCGGGTGTCGAGCACCACCAGGGCCGGGGTGCTCGGCAGCACGTAATGCCATTGCTGGAAACCCAGCAGGGTGTCGATCAGCTGGTCCTGGGGTTCGCTGTCGAGGTAACGGTCCCGGGCGGTGTCGCTCAGGGCCAAGGTTTGCGGGAGCACGTCAGCGAAGGCATCCGGGTTGTTGCCCCAGCCCTGGCAGAGCATGTAGGCGATCAACGCATTGCCGATGATGCGTTTGGAGAACGGATGGCCGTAGGCCGTTTCCTCCCACTGCGCAGACAGGTTCCAGTCATCGGTAATGTCGTGGTCGTCGAAAATCATCAGGCACGACAGGTGCGCAAACACTCGCGCCACGCCGCCCAGCCCGGTCTTGAACGCCTCGATGCGCTGCTGTTCCAGGTCGTAGCGCTGGCGCCGTTCCACGGTCAGTTCGGGCGGTAGCACCGCGATCAACGTCCAGGGCACGGGCGACCACACCAGCAGGTACATCGCCATGACCTCGGCGAAGGTCACCAGGTGATTGTCGGCGCTGCTGCTGGTGAAAATCGGCTTGCGGGCCCCGCCGAAAAATCGTTCGCGCAGGGTTTCGTTACTCTCAAGTGCGGGCAACAAATCGGCACGATGGTAATAACTGGCCGGGTGCTGATAGAGCTTGGCGCTGTCTTCCACCACGGCACCGTCCAGGCATTCCTCGAACAGTCCCAAGCGTTCGATCAGCGCATGAATCGCCCGCAACATGGGCCCGGCGACGTCGTCGGCATAGACCTGGTCGCCGCTCATCATTAGCAATGCCGGGCGTTGCTCAGGGGCTTGCGCCAACAGCCGATCGACGCAGAGCAGGCCGTCGTTGGCTGGGTAATGGGGTTTGCGGCAAGAGCCGTGGACCAGTTGCTCGATGCGCGAATGCAGCATGAAATTCGGGCACTGTGCGCCGTCATACAGCAGATGCGGCGCCCATTCGGCGATGGGCGCGCCGTCCACCAGCAAGTCGTAGTCAATCGTCACGTCCCGGGGCAGGGGGCTGGCGAGCCGTACATCGATCAAGTGCACAAACGCCCGCTGCCCCACCGGCACCACGGTGCAGCGCGTCGCATCCAGTGCAAGATCGCCCACGCCGGCCACGCGCAACGTCAACGCCAATGCTCGCGTGCCCACCAGCCACATCACCAGCCGCGTGGGCTCCAGCCGTCGCAACAGTGGACCGACCAGGACGGCGGGCAGGGTGGGGGTGTCGGCGGTGGACGGTAGCATTCGTGGGTAAAAGCTCTGTTCAGGGAGAGGCGGGGATCATAACGCAATGTGCTGGGTTGCTGGGTTGCTGGGTTGCTGGGGACGGGGAGGCATTGTGGCAACCCTGCTTTTGTGGCGAGGGAGCTTGCTCCCGCTGGGGCGCGCAGCGCCCCCAAAACCTGACAACGCGGTGTGTCAGGCAAATATTTGGGGGCTGCTGCGCAGCCCAGCGGGAGCAAGCTCCCTCGCCACAGATAGTGTTCAGCCAGGGGCACCAAGTTACCCCCGGCCTTGTTACATCATTGGACCTTGTTTGAAGCCTCCGCCGCCTTGATCAGATCCGGCCCGATTTGAGTTTCGAACTTGGCCCATACCGGCTTCATCTTCTCGCGCCAGGCATTTCGCTGCTCCGGTGTGAGGGTAATGATTTCGGTGGTCTTGGCATCGAGTACATGCTGCTTATCCAGCTGGTTGAACCGCTCCGCTTCCTGGTTGGCATGGGCGGTGGACTCGACCACGATCTTGTCCAGTTCGCTGCGAATATCCGGCGGCAGACCGTTCCAGAAGTCCGAGGTGGTGATCAACATGTAGTCGAGTATGCCGTGGTTGGACTCGGTGACGTATTTCTGCACTTCATTGAGTTTCTGGTTGTAGAAGTTCGAATAGGTGTTTTCCGTGCCGTTGACCAAACCGGTGCGCAAACCCTGGTACACCACTGAGAAAATCATCGGTTTAGCCTTGGCGTCCACCGCCTTGAACTGTTCCTCCAGCACTGCGGAGGTCTGGATCCGGAACGTCAGGCTGCGGGCATCCTCGGGTGTGCGCAGGGGCTTGTTGGCCGATAGCTGCTTCATGCCGTTGTGCCAATAGGCCAGGCCGGTGATGTTCTTGCTTTCCATGGACTTGAGCAGCTTCTGGCCCTCGGGGCTCTGCTGAAAACGGTCCACGGCGGCGATGTCGTCGAATAAAAACGGTAAGTCGAACAACTGCACGGTCTTGGTGTACTGATCGAACTTGGCCAGCGACCGCGCAATGATCTGCACTTCCCCGAGGAGCAAGGCTTCCAACTCCTTGTCATCGCCATACAGCGTGGAGTTGGGGTACACCTCGACCTTCACCTTGCCCGGCAGCCGCTCTTCCGCCAGCTTCTTGAACATCAACGCGCCCTGGCCCTTGGGCGTTTGGTCACCTACCACGTGGGAGAATTTGATGACGATCGGCTCGGCCGCCACCACCGTGCCCCACGCCCCAAAAGCCAGCGTGCAGGCAAGCGCTTTCCACATAGGTTTGAGCATTGCGAAGTTCCCTTTGCATTTTATATTTATCGTACGGGTCTCTTCGAAACCCGACGTACAGCAAACAGCGATAAGTCTAGGAGAAAAATCACCCGTCGCAGGGTTCACAGATCTTATGTCCGCCGCAATCCTCTTGTGGGAGCGAGCCTGCTCGCGAAGACGGCGGCACATTCAGCATCACCGGCCCGGGCAGACCGCTATCGCGAGCAAGCTCGCTCCCACAATTTTGATCTCGGCTGTTCACTGATCCTGGGCCCACCGCAATCCCCTGTGGGAGCGAGCTTGCTCGCGATGACGGCGGTACATTCAGCATCACCGGCCCGGGCAGACCGCTATCGCGAGCAAGCTCGCTCCCACAGTTTTTGATCTCGGGTGTTTGCAAATGCTGCGTCCAGCACCAACCCCCTGTGGGAGCGAGCTTGCTCGCGAAGACGGTGGCCCATCCTCTTGCTAGTTGCGCTTCCAGCACTCCGCAAACCGCGCACATACCCCGTAACGCTCATCCATCTGCGCCATCCTCTCCAGGTGATGACCTACCGCTTCGACCATCACCCCATTCCCGATCCGGAAGTACTCCACCATCATCGCGACGTCCAGGTCGACCTCGGCTTTTTCCGGTTTGGCGTTGGCGGTTTTGGGCAACGCCCACTGCTCCAACTGCTCGTCCTTCAACTGCCGCAGGCGGGTCTGGTATTCGTCCTTGAAGCGTTCCATCGAGTGCGCCTTGTTCTGCGCCATGTCATCGCCAAACGTCTTCAGGTTTTCCCGGTACAGCGTCCAGTAGTCAGCCGGCAGCTCGAAGCCGAGCTTGGCCTTGCGTTCGCTGATCAGGGTGTCCAGCTTCTCTGGCGAATAAGGCTCGACTTTTTCCTTGGCCGGATCGCTCTTCACCGTGACGACCAGGCTTTTATCGATGACTCGGTTCATCAGCTCCAAGCGATGGGGCGTGTCCGGGTAGATCTTGGGGAACAGCGCATTGCGACCAGCGCAGGCGGGAAAGTCTTTTTTCAGGAGCGAGATCGGTGTGCGCACGTCCTTGCCGTCGATCCGTTGCAAGCGTTGCAAGCGAGTCAGGCAGAAGTTCTTCTCGGACTTGAACGTCACCTCGTACTCGGCATTGGCCTCGGGCGTAAAGTTGAAGCCCTTGCCGCACACGGCATAACCGCTGTTCATGTTGGTGCGCAGGTGAATCTGCTCACCGGGCTTGAGCTTGACCTCCAAATAACCCCTGGCATCCTTGGGTGCCGGAACGCTCATCCCCACCCGCCGCGCGGTATCGCTCAGCAGCATATTGTTGAGAATGCCGGTGGTTTGCCCGTCGCAATGGGCCGCGTCGAAATAATCCAGCGTGGCGTTGCTGGTATTGGCGACGAACCGCAACTTGGCGGCGTCTGGTTCGATGGCATCGGGATAAGTGCCATTGACGCTGCAGCCGCCGAGCAATACAAACAACGCGGACAATGCTAACAACGGGGCAGGACAGCGAGGCAGGGCGAGCATAGGTCAACCTTGAAGGATCGATAAAGTCGGCGAATGCTACTGAAGTGCCACTATCGCGTCCATCACCTGCCGCCGGGCTGTAGGCAATACCCTCTTCTTCTCGACAAGGACTTATGGATGATCGACTTCAACAACAAAGGCTTCTTCAAACTCAAGCAAAACGACGAATACGCCGAACGTGTCACGGCCCTGCTACTGGACGGTGAACAGGTCATCGACGCTTATAAATCCATGCGCGACGGTGTGGTTTTCACCAACAAACGCATCATCGCGGTGAACGTACAGGGCATCACCGGCAGCAAAAAAGACTTCACCTCCTTGCCCTACAAAAACATCGTCGCCTACTCGGTCGAAACCTCCGGCACCTTCGACCTGGACTCTGAACTGGAGATCTACTTTTCATCCCTGGGCAAAGTGAAATTCGAATTCACCGGCAAGACCGGCATTGTGGAAATCTCCAAGGTGATCTCCAAACACCTCCTGGCCTGATCGGCAAACTCAGTGTCCACCGCCAATCCCCTGTGGGAGCGGGTGTTTGCAAATGCAGCGTTCACCACCGCCCCTCCTGTGGGAGCGAGCTTGCTCGCGATGACGGCGGCACGGCCAACATCACCGGCCCAGACAGACCGCATTCGCGAGCAAGCTCGCTCCCACAGGGGCAGCTCCGCCTGTTGAACTCAGGGCTCCAACGCCGGCCCCTTCAACTCGATCTGGTTGCCATCCGGATCGAAGCAGTAGATCGACCAGCCCTTGCCCTCCGCGCCATAGCGCATCTGCGCTTTCTCAACGGACAGGCCGGCCGAGGCCAAATGCGCGAGGAGGGCCTGTTCATCAAACGGCTCGATACGCAGGCAGAGGTGATCGACGTTGTGCCCTTGCTTACCGGGCGCCGGTCCACCTTGGCGACCGAGAGGCCCGTCGACGGCCACCAGGTCAATCATCGAAACACCAGTGCCCAGATGAAGCATGCCAAGATCGTCCCGGCGCTTCTTGAGCTCGCAACCAAGCACCGACATATAGAAAGCGAGGCTGCGCTCGAGGTCTTTTACGCGCAGGACGATGTGGTCGATACGTTGAATCGTGAAGTTCTTCATACAGGCCTCATGTGCTCAGTGCCGCATTGTTTTTTGCCACAGGAATTCCGCACGCTATCGGGGCTTCTGATACCGTGCAAAAAACATGATCTGGAGAATGGCATAAGCATGAAGGCTCCACGAATTTTTATGATCCACGCAACCCCTTTGGCAATCGAGCCCATCACGGCAGCCTTTGCCCGGCATTGGCCGCAGGCGCGGATCATCAATCTGCTTGAGGACTCGCTGCCCCAGGACCGGGTGGAAGAGGGCGAGTTGACCACGAGCATGAAGGCGCGCTTCCTGACGCTGTCCCACTACGCCGTACAAAGCGCGGCGGATGCCATTCTGTTTACCTGCTCGGCGTTTGGCGATGCCATCGACCTGGTGAAACCCGAGGTGGCCATTCCCGTGCTCAAGCCGAACGAAGCCATGATCGACCAGGCGCTGAGCCAGGCATCGCGCATTGCTGTGCTGGCAACGTTCGAACCCACCATTACCTCGATGATGCCCGAGTTCAAGCAAGCGGTAGAGCGCAGTGGTCGCGCGGTGGAAGTGGTGCCCTATTTCGTTCCGGGTGCATTGCAGGCGTTGAAAGACGGCAACCCGCAAGCCCACGATGCCGCCATCGTGGAAATGGCCGCTCAGGTTAAGGATTGCGACTTGATCTGCTTCGCCCAGTTCTCGATGACCAGTGCCGCCGGACAAGCTCAGGCCCGCTCCGGTCTGCCAGTATTGACCACACCCGACAGTGCCGTGCTGGCGCTGCGCAAGTTGCTCTAAACGGACGATTTCGTTTCTTCCCAGGATGGATGATTTACCCCATGCCCAAGTTCAACGCTCACCTCGGTTTTCAGTTCAATGAAGTGCCTTTTCTACAACGCATCGAAGCCGCCGCCGCTGCCGGGTTTCGCGCGGTGGAATTCCCGTCGCCCTATGAGTTCGACGCCAGTCTTCTGGCCGATCACCTGACTCAATACAACCTGCCGTTGATCCAGTTCGCCGCACCGGCTGGCGTGACCAAAGGCATCGCAGCCTTGCACGGCCAGGAAGAGGCGTTTCGCAGCGGCTTGCTCCAGGCTGCTCGCTATGCCAAGGCGCTGGCGTGTTCGGATGTCCACATCATGTCGGGCGTTACGACCCAGGAAGACGCCGCGCTGATCTATGGGCGCAACCTGGAGTACGCCGTCAAATTCCTTGAGGACCAGGGGCTGCGGCCGCTGATTGAAGTCATCTGCGTGCAGGAAATGCCGGACTACTACATGTCCGACTTCAGCAAGGCGCAACAGGTGCTGGAGACGTTCCCGAGTGTTGGGCTGATCCTCGATCTTTACCACGCCCAACGGTTGACCGGGGACGCGGCGGATATCCTGGCTCGCTTCTATGACCGAACCGTCCATGTGCAAATTGCCGACTGCCCGGGGCGTCATGAACCGGGGACGGGGAATATGGATTTTGCGGCTTTGTTCGCAGACCTGGAGCTGCGCGGCTATCAAGGCTGGATCGGCTGTGAATACCGTCCCACCGACTCTACCGTGGCAGGCCTTGATTGGATCAAGCAGTTCAGCGCCTGACAAACAGCTAAGCAGGCCTCCAACCCCCTGTGGGAGCGAGCTTGCTCGCGATAGCGGATTTACAGTCAACCAATCTGCTGGCTGATACGCCGCCATCGCGAGCAAGCTCGTTCCCACAGGGGCTGCGTTCGATGTCTTTTACCCGCAGGACGATGTGGTCAATACGTTGAATCGTGAAGTTCTTCATAGGGGTCTCATGTGTTCAGTGATGGACGCTACGGGTGACTTCATCTTAGGTCATACGGTTGCCGCCACCGCCGAGCTAATGGGCTTTTCCATCAAGCGCAGCTCTGGCTTATCTTGCCTGGGTCCGATATCAGCCCAGCCATGGTGACGATAAAACCGCGCCGCCCTTTGGTTCGTTTCGCTCACCGACAATCTCATCCGCTCGCAGCCCAGCCCTGCAAGAAAGTGGGTCGCGTAAGCCAGCAACAACTTTCCTGCACCGCGGGATCGCCACTCAGGGGTGAGATAGAAGAAGTGGATGTAGCCCACTGCAGGTTCTGTCTTCAGCAGCGACATCTCTATCTGCCCCACGATCCGTGTTTCATCCCAGGCATGGACAACGCTGCCAGGAGCCTCGGCTGCTGTTTCTTGCAGCGACTGAAGGTATCGCTGCCTACCATCGGGGCCGTGAAGCTGTTGTGCAGAACCAAACGCACACAGCAGCATGTCCTCAAAGAAGCGCACGCAAACATCGCTGTCCTGGTTGAGGTTAACCGGACGAAAGCTCAGCAGAGCGTCTGACGCATTTCCTATAACCATTTGGGCATGACTCAGCGTCTCTAGAAGTCACTATCATTGATCAACCGATCACCGGCGGACACCCGAACCATGAAAAAACAAGAACAAGACAACCTCATCCAAACCCTGAAAACCCGCTTCGAACAAAACCTGAACCGTCACCCAGACATCCTCTGGGCCGACATCCAGGCCAAGCTCGAAACCAACCCCAACGCACTAAAATCCCTCCAGGCCATGGAAGCCACCGGAGGCGAGCCAGACGTGATCGGCCTCGATCCGAAAACCGCTGCTGTCACCTTCTGCGATTGCGCCAAAGAAAGCCCGACCGGTCGCCGAAGCCTCTGCTACGACCGCGCCGCCCTGGACGCACGCAAGGAGAACAAGCCCAAAGGCAGTGCCATGGAAATGGCTGAAGAAATGGGTATCGCCCTGCTGACGGAAGAGCAGTACCGAGCCCTGCAAACGCTCGGCGAGTTTGATGCAAAAACGTCCAGTTGGCTGGCAACCCCTTCAGCGCTTCGCTCGCTCGATGGGGCGATTTTTGGCGACTACCGTTATGGACGGGTGTTCATCTACCACAATGGTGTGCAGTCGTATTACGCGGCGCGTGGGTTTCGTGGGGTGCTAAGCATCTAAGCAAACCTGTGGCGAGGGAGCTTGCTCCCGCTGGGTTGTGTGTAGGAGCTGTCGAGTGCAACGAGGCTGCGATCTTTCATTGCCCGTTGAGTCTGGAGCGAACGCTCAAGATCAAAAGATCGCAGCCTCCGGCAGCTCCTACAGAGCCGAGCGGGAGCAAGCTCCCTCGCCACAAAAGCTGATGCGTTCGAAGGATCGCGGTGAGGCAAAACCGCCTCACTCAAACACCAGAATCTCACACCCCTTGGCTTCAACCATCTGCGTAAACCCAGGCAATCGCGCCACGAACTCCGTCTCAAACGCCAGGTACCGATCCTGCCCCGGCACGTAACGAACATCCGGCTTAATACGCGGGATGTCCTTGGTCGACAGCTTCACCACCTCATCACTGCCCTGATTCCAAAACCACGCCAGCGTCTGCGACCCAAACGTATTGGCGCGATAACTCCACACCCACCAATCCCCATGCCCTCGGGACACATGAAGCTGCCCATGAAACGTGCGCAAGGTAATGACCTGCTTGGGCTGCGTGACAAGCAGGCGCGTGTCCTGGCGCAGCTCGCTGCCGAAACCATCCAATGTCGCCTTCGTCGCAGTGCCGGTCATGAAGTTGAAGCGCCACGCCAACAGCACCGTCTCCTGATAGCCCGAATGCTCGACGTTCTGCCGCGCGCCTTCACTGAACAGCAGAACCTCGTTCCCCCCCAGGTACACGGTTGACGCCCGCAGCTTGTAAGCCTCAGCGGGCATCGGTTTGGCGGCGATGGCTTGGTGCGGCGATTCTTGACTCCAAGTCCAGCAGCGCGGGCCGTTGTGCTGCATGAACAGCAAGCGGCCAGGGCCGACGGGCAGGATCGTCAGTTCATCCGCGTACTCGAAAATCACCTCGCTGCTGTCCGCCGTGATCCGCCAGATCCGCGTCACATGCTCGGGTTCGTAAATACGCTGGCGTTCGAATATCTCCGAGCCCACCACCACGCAAGGCTGTTCAAACTCCGGCCATTGCACCCCGGCAGGCCCGAACGCCGCGATCTCATCGCCTTGCCGAATTTCGTATTGGTAACGGTCGTCCGCACTGTAATCGCCGCGTATCACCCGACGTTTCCACAGGCTGCGCTGGGCATCGGCATCGATGAGCTGCAAGTCCGCGCCGTCCACGCCATCGCTCCGGTGTTCGAGCATGTCCTGCTCGGCGGGCGGCCACTGGTTGTAATCGATCAGGAAGCACAACCACTGGTCTTCGTCCTGCTCGGTGATGGCAGCCCAACCGTTGCGGTAGTTGTATTCATGCACATAGGTGGCGCCGGGATAGTCATGGACTTCCTGCAGCCAGTTCAACTTGCTGCGTTTGGGTTTGGCCGGTTTGCGTGCTTTCACCGCAGGGGGCTCGATCAACGTTGCCGTGAACCTCGGCTCCCCGCGCGGACTTTGCCAGTGCTTGGCAAACGCCTCGCGCTGATCCGAGGGAATAACCACCGGCCGATAATCATCGCCACCGGCATCCAGGTTCCACAAGTCATAACCCTGAGCCGCCAACACCGGCACCAGCGCCTCGAAGCAGATCTCGGGCATCTCGTTGGACAACTCATCCAACAACGCCTCGAACCCCGGGCCGGTAAACACGCCGATGTCGGGATAGTAATGCTGCAACAGCCCGAGCAAGTCGCTGCCCGGTGTTTTCCAGTCGATATGAACCAACGGATCAAAACGGGATTGCATCACGCCAGCCTTCCTTGTGAACTCGCCTGCGCGCCATCTTAGCCGCCCTCCACAAAAAAATACGCCACCTACGTCACAAGCCAGTCACCCACCCCAGGCAACCCCCAACCCGTGGCGAGGGAGCTTGCTCCCGCTGGGCTGCGCAGCAGCCCCAAACCCTCCAACACAACACACCCGAAAAATGGCGCCCAGGTTACCCCTCGTCTACCGTTGACGGAAACCGCCCCCCTGGAGAAAGCCCCCATGTTCACCTTCCCCCGAGCACACCAGAACAGAAGATGGGAAGGCCAAGGCACTCTATTCGGCGGAGGGCTTCCCTGGTATGGCGGGGATAGCCTGGGCGTGTGCTTCGGTTTCAGTACACTCTGGGTCGATAGCGGTGCGCCCTATGACTGTTTCGACGCGTTGCAGGCCAGAAAGGAGGCGATCGCCGATGCTCAGCAGGGGCTGACTGCCAACATGTTTCTCGGTGTGAGCATTGCGCTGGAGGACACTGCCGAGTCGATCATCGGGCGCGCTCCGAGCAGAGTAATGAGCTACGTCGGCGGGGTCGCCAGCCACATCATCCTCGACATCCTCCAGCGGCCCGGGGCCCATCACTTCATTATTTCGTTCTACTACGTCGATGGCCCGGAGGGCGGCGGTGGTCACGCCATCGCAGCGTCCTTTGACGACGGCCAGACGGGGCGACTCTTCGATCCCAACTACGGCGTCGGCGCCTATCAATCGCGAACCGACCTGTGCAACGACCTGCACGCGCTGCTGGCGAGCTACGTCGCTCCCGGCGGGCATGTGACCGAGAGTTATCTGTTGGAGTTTGATCACGATGATGGATTCGGTGCGTTCCAAGGAGCCGCAGCACCGCACTGATCGGCGATGAGTTCAGTTGACATCAATGGCCGGGGAACTCGGATCGATAGCAAACCGGTGAACTCGCGTCTGCCCGTTTCTCCACCTCATCCTCCAACCATTCAGCCAACACCACGGCATTGTTCTCGACCGTGGATTTGGCGGCATACACCAGGGTCAGGTGGCCGCCCTGTGCAACATCCACCAACCGCCACCAACACTGCGGCTGCGCGGCCAGCTCCTTGCGATAGGCGACTTTGAACTGCTCAAACGAAACAGCCCCCGCCTTGAATGCCTTGCGCAACTCATGGGAAGGCCCGAGCTCCGGCAGCCACTCGGCTATGGCGAGTTCGTCCTTGCGACAATTGCGTGGCCATAGGCGGTCCACCAAAACGCGCAGGCCATCCTCGGCGCTGGCTGTTTCATAGGCGCGTTTGCACTGGATCATGGAGGCCTGCCTGTGGAAGGGGGGACAGCGTCAGAATAGGTGATCGATTCGGCTATCGAAGTCGGAGTGTCTTCACCACCGCCTCTCCTTGGGTGCCACCAGGCCAACACAGGTCTACAGAAGCTGAAGCACCGCCCGTCACATGGAAAATCGCAAAGTTTTTATCTTCCGAGTGACTGAAAAGATGCTCGAAATAGATCGAGTCGTGGCCGCTGATCTTTCCAGAATTTGCGATCCCGGTTCCGGCGAACTGCCCGGCGGGCATTCGGGAAATAGCGCTGGAGGTCACCTGATAAATACTGGCTTTACGATATTTATCATGACTCAGTCGAAACGCAGCGGCACAGTGAACGTCGCCACTGATGAACACAAGTGTCTTGCCGCCTTTGTCCAGCGCTGGAAAGATGGAGTCGAGCAGGATGTTTCGCTCTGCATGGTTGCTGCTATGGTCCCACTCATCCATGCAATCATCTTTGGCGGAGTCAAGCCAGGATCCAGCCGTCAAGAGCACCGATTTCCAGTGAACGAATGGCACCGGGCTAACCACAAATAACAAGGGGGAGGATGAGTTCGCGCTACTTTTCAACCATCCTTGGAATCGTTCGATTTGTTTTGTGCCGAGAAGAAAGTTCTTCTTTTCTGGGGTTTCGACGTCGTGATGTCCACGCATGTCAAGCATATAAAATGGAATGCCTCCTTTTTCAAAACCGTAATCCCAGATACAGGTCTCTGGTTTTTTCAAGGAGTCTTTGGAAACGCCAGTCTCGGGATTGTGGCTGTGCGCATATTCAAAGTAAGCCGTCCGCGCCGCCGTCCACATTGAATTAACCAATTTTCTATCTATTACCTTGTCATCGCGTTCGAAGTATCTGGAAATTATTGCGATTCGCTCTTCGTCGGTACGAGAACCCCAGCCATCCATGATTTCATGATCATCCCAGATCATGTATTGCGGGTATTTGGAGAACGCTTCCTGGAGGTGTGGGAATTTCCAATACACTCGATAGTACCAGCGATACAGATTGAGCAGGTACGCGTCGAGCTTTTTAAGGTCAAGCTTACCTTTTGTGGAACACTCTGCGATCAAGTCGTCCTTGTTGTCCTTCAACCACTCCCAGATGTCAGGAAAGTGCTTGCTTTCCTGACAATCGACATACACCTGATCGCCACCGCCTATAGCGAATCTAGCGCTTGAAACATCCATTTTTTCCAGAAATAGAGGCCAGGCGCCATAACTCCCATTGGCATTAAACGGATCATGGCAGCTATAGAACCCAAAGCTGAAATCAAGCATTTCGTCAGCCATGGTTCTAAAAGTGAGTGATTTATGGCAACCGATTTCGGTCCTGCGGAATGTGTCCGTACCGTCCGTCTCGTCGGTCATTAGATAGTAGAAATAAGCCGTGTCTTGATCCAGGCCCTGAAGGTCGAAGGTGTGGGTCAAATCATCTTCCCAGCTGAATGCATATGACTCATAAGCGCAGTTATACGGTTTTAAAAACTCGGCCAGCGGTTTGCCATCCAGCTTTACCAAATCTCCTTCGATTGCTTTCTTTGACCAAACCAAGCTCCAGTTTCCTGGTGTATAGACGCGAATCCAAATGCGTGCAGACTGGGTGGTAACGTGTCCGATAATGCTTGCACTTTGTAGTTTGGAAACGTCGTACTCGTTATTTCTAGGGTCGACCAATGCCATGGGGAATTCCTTTGTCCGAGCATAGTTATCTCAGAACAGGAGATGAGTCCGGTTCGGATGCTTACGTCCCTCCGGCAGGATCTACAGCGAAGGATTCAAATCCAATCAGGATGGAGGCATTGTGAATATAGCCGCACCGCTTCGCTTGTCGAATCGACTCGCCTGTTTTTGGCGATAATTGAAAGAGCTAGCGGCGTGCTGTTAAGTAAATGAAACACTTGGTAGGATAACAATCCATTGAACCCTGCTTATCGACAAGCCGACAGCAACGAACGAGTCGTGGCCTCAATAAAAATTCAAGTTGCTCGGGCGAACACCGATAGGCTTGCGGAAGATTTCAAGCGAAGGATCGAGTATGTTTTACCCACGCGAAGCTGAAAAAGACCACCTGTATAACCGAATCGTCCTGCTTACCGTAGCTTGCTGCGTGCTGTTGCTTCTAGCTTCCCTGGCAAAACACTCAGGGTCCATTTATGGGGCCATTCGGTGGAGCGCTGTCGAGGTAAACGGCACCGTGACGCAACTGGAAAGCATCCCGATGAATGAAAACGGCATTATCATTCGTTATCGATATGCCGACGGTGAGCAACAAGTCCATGAAGACGAATACGTGGACCAACGCTATAACGAACATGCTCAGTACGAGGTAGGGGGTGACGTTCCCCTGCTGTACTCACGTTGGTTGCCCCAGATCAGCAGCATCGCCACCGAGCTACACACTTATCGCGCCAGCTTCTTCGTCATGGCTGGCGGGGTGTTGCTGACATTGGTGTTCTTCGGAATTTCCTTCATGACCTTCGGAAGCATCTATCGCATGAAGGAAGAAGACCGCTTCTATTGAAACGGTTGTCGGTCATGATGCCCAGAGCCCTCATTCATCCAGGTAATCGGTTTTCCCACCCATGAAAAAGTTGATCCTCGCGTTGCTTTCGCTCGTCCTGCTTTCCGGGTGCGTAACCAAGTCTTTGAGCGTTGAAGACCGCCACCAGATCAAAACGATCAAGATCCTTCCCGTGTACTTTGCGGTAGAAAACTTCCAATACACCAGCATGACTCAGGCGTGGGGTGCAGGCCTGGGGGCCGGAGCAGGCGCAGCGACTGGCATGGCCGCCGGGGCATCGAGCGCCGGCACGAGCGCATTGGCGGGCGCCGGTTCGGTCGCAGGCACCAAGGCGGCCGACGGCGCGACGGTAGATATTTTCCAGGCGATTCTGAACAACATGCAGGCTCACGGTATCGATGTGGGCCAACTGGTGCGTGAAAGCTTCGAGAGGCGCATCAAGCAAGAGGGGTTGTTCACCCTCGTGGCGCAAGGTGAGAGAGCGGACGCCGACGTTGAAATCATGGTCTCGCCGTGGGGGCTTAGCCTGAAAAACTACAGCACCGTGCTTTACCCCGTCATTGGCGTCAACGCCTCCATGAAACGAAGCGGCGCCTCGGTTTGGCGCAACTTCAATACCATTTCGGTATTCAATGAAAGCAACACCATCGCTTACACCCCGGAGCAGTACGCGACCGATCCTGAAGCTGCGCGTGCGGCGTTTTCCCGGGTGGCTGATTTGGCGGTAGGTAAGCTGATTGAAGACCTGAAGCGATAACTGCTCGGGTGAGCCGCACGCCTCCTCATGGATTAGGAGCTATTGATGGCCGTTGTCTCGACACTTAAGCAGTACTCGGTAAAAAGCTGGGCCGCTGCCGTAGCCATTGTAGGCTTGCTAGCAGGGTTCCCCGCCATTTCATCCTGGTTGGCCGAAGAAGAACAAGATTGTCTTGGAACAAATGGACTTGACTGGTAAGCCCTTCATCGTGACTACCCACCGCCAGGTAGCTGATCAGGCTGGACCCTAGCTGCGGTGCTTAGTCGGCAATCAGCCAAGAGAAAATCCCGCTATGAACGAATATGGCCTTTTTTACCAATTGGTTCGGTACCGAAATGCAATTTGATAGTCGAATTTTTCTGGTTCGATTGGATGGTCAAAGAACGGCTGAATGATTGGTATCCAACCCGCGCGCACATCAAAACCCCCATCATATATTTCTGGTTCGCTTTCCAGGTTCAACGCCGAGATTGCCGATACATCGTCTCCCATGTCGTTCGAATATTCTTTGCCTTCGCCCAATTCGGTTTTTTTGTCGTACCAATCAAGTCTTAATTTTAGTCCCATTTGGCTTTTCTCCCGGTTTCTGTTGAGGGCTAGTCGGCGCAAGTTCCGATGTAATACTCCAGCCCGTCAGGAAATTTTATATCTAGAATTTTTTCTATTTCTCTGAGCTGCTCCTCTGTTATCTCCAGCTCTCCTGGTTCAATTTCGTTGAAGGGTTTGGCTTCAGTTATTTGCGCCAGCGCTTCATTTTGTTCGGCGTCCTCTATATAAGTCTCGAACTGTAATGAGTCGTCCTTTTTGTCGTCTGGGTAGAAGCCTGTTATTGAGAAGTAAGGCATGGTGTTTCTCTTTTAATATTTTTCTGGAAGTTAGTTACTGCTGGTTAAAAAAAGCAACAGGTTTCGGGGTAGTTCTATTGAACACGCATCTTCCAATGCTGCAATTTGAGGTGTGCTCAATTCATAATCGTAAAAATAGCTTTCCTCTTTGGTCCAGTTCATTATTTTTGCTAGAACCTGAGTGTCAATGCAGAGCTCTTTTTCGAACGAGGCAAAGTCGTCACCGTCAATTACGCCCATTATTTTGTGTTTCATGGTTCTATCCACCTCGTTGGATTGGCTGGTTTGGTTTGGGCTCCCGTAATATGGTCGAATTCGCCCAAGTGCTTTCCTCGCTTGTTATATTTTTCTACGGCGCCATGCTGAAAATCCCATTCATATATGAATTTCTCTTTATCCTTCCAGCGAGGACGCAACCCTCCTCCTTTCATGCGGGTTTTGGATGGCGCCCATTTCGCAGTTGGAAACGCAGGTAAAAAAGCTGGTTTCGGGTGGTAGTCATGATGGGCCGTACTCACCACAACATAAACCGGCCGAACCCCCGAATCCGCCGGAAACACCAGAATGAAATCCCTGTACTCCGGCGGGTAGATCGGGTCGACGATAATGCTGTCGGCCATCGGCGTCGGCGGGTAGATCCAAATAGGCGGTGCCTGGGGCGCAGCTTCCAGGGCGGGAATGCCGAGGGTGTCAGCCGGATTGATAGCCGGCGTCCAGATCAGTTCGATGCCATCCCCCAGGTCGGCGATGAACTGATCGGCTCGCGATGTGAACTGAACAACATCAACCATTTCCCAATCGGGATGCTGGCCGGTATAGAAGCCATACCCCTTGAGACTGCCGTCGGCCTGCTGCTCGACGCTCAGGCGCATGCGGCTGCGGGCCTGCTTGAGGTCGCGTAGCTGGTCTTCGCTGTAAAGCGCGCTGTCGCCCAGATTGGACGGCCAGAGCAGGGCTACGATGCCTGTTAGCAGGGCTGCGCCAACGGTGCCGCCAGCAACTGCAGCCGAGGAGGTTGCCGAACCGCCCAGCGCGAGCCTGCCCAAGGTAACGGGAACCGTGCCAGCGCCGATCCGCTTGAGCGGGATCGTGCCGGATGGATCGGCGCTGCGACCGCCGAGCCACATGAGTTCGCCGTACTGCTTGACCAGATCTGCCGGGACGTAGCCGTTGGGGTTGTTGTAATCGATGATGCCGTTGGGGAGCTTGCAGCTCTTGGTAAACACACTTCCGGTCACGCTGAATACGGGCTTTTTATCCACCGTGGCCCAGCGCTCTCGTTCATAGGCTGCCTGCCGGGCAAGCATGGCTTCGTAAGCCCGCTGCCCGGCTTCGCGCTCGGCCAGCTCGCTGGCGGTCATGTCCCGATAGGTGACGTGATGCCCGTCGCCGCCGGGCGGGTTTCGGACCTTGGGGATGTCTTTTTTGCGTGTCGCCACGTAGTGAATCTCGTCCGCTAAATGCAGTGCAGACGCTAACGCGGGAAGAGAGGGGCGCGATGTAGGAGGATTCTTGAAGTGGTTGTTCCGGTTTCCTCAAAACAGGTAGGGCTGGCTATGTGGGGCCGGAACAATGTGAAGTGTCAGATGGGGCTGTCAGTCAGTGGGCAACCGCAACTCGCGAGCCGACGTCGCCTTGCGCCTTTGCCTACAACTACGCCAGAATCCGCCGGCTTGTCCGCCTTGGGTTGCGTCGGTAGTTTGGGACCTGTCACTGCTCATCAGTGATCGGGTTTAGTCGCCCGTCGTTGCTAAGTCGCTCAAGCGTCCATCAGTCAGGAATCCCCATCCCTGCACTCGATGGTGGCTGTGCGCAGGGCGCCTCCGGGCGCGCCGATATCTTAGCTCGTCGGTCGACTAACCTGCGTACAGCTGCCTCCCAATCGTTTAGTCGCGAGCGGGAAGTAGCCTCAACCAAAGAGAGCTAAGGCTATGGTCAAAATTACACCGAATCCTCCAGTTACAGACGAACCCACGTCCCGTGCGCAGTCTGCCCGCAACAAGAAAATCGACGACGCTACCACGCGAGCGTTGGATTACTACCTGAAACCCAAGCCTAAGATCGAAACGTCTGACAAGTCCGACTCCATTTTACGGATTGATCCGAATGTGGATTCTGAGTGTTTGCTTGCGAATCTCAGTGAGAATCTGGCTTCGGCGAATGCCATGATCAGTGATTTGGCGTTTGATCTGGATGGGTCGCGGCGGCGTGTTGCGATGGGGATTTTGCAGGTGATTGAGGTGAGTGAGCTGTTGGCAAATCGGGCTTTGGATATTGTCGAGGTGAGGTAGGTAGCAATATCACGTGCTACGTAAGCTGGAAAAAGGTCTTGCCCAGCAAGACCTTTTTTGTGTCGAGGAAGACTGTCGCAATGCAGTAAATGCAAGACATCTCAGGGCAATTTTCCTCGTTGTTGTTCTGCCACTGCTTATCCCTGGCGCCGTTACCGGGCTTCTGCGGACCCTAGTAATCGACTAAGCCCGAATATTGCGAAATGTATGTCATCTTGGGTATCCCCATCCCATTCCTCAACTGTTTCGAGCTCTGTCTGCAGCCTTGCAATACGCTGTTTGATCTCCTCAATTTCAAGGGCGCCACAATGCTTAGCGATTGCCAGCCAACCGTCGTCTGAAATTTTTTCCTGGAGAGACAAGCCTGACCGGGCATTCTCAATCAGCTTCTGTAAGTTACTCATCTACGATCTCGGGCGGGCTGCAAAAAAGGTGCCGGGAACTCTGACGATATCCTAAGAGTACGGGAGCGAAAACCCGCGTCAGCCCAGGCCGTCAGCCATTGGGCGAGCAGAACCTGCAAGCCCACATCGTCTTGCGCCTTTGCCTACAACTACGCCAGAATCCGCCGGCTTGTCCGCCTTGGGCTGCATCGGTAGTTTGGGACCTGTCACTGCCCATCAGTGATCGGGTTTAGTCGCCCAGGGTGAAACAGGTTGTGCAAGGCGTCATCCAGTCGGGATTCCCATCCTGCACTCGATGGTGGCTGTGCGCAGGGCGTCCTCGGACGCGCCGGTTTCTTGTTTCCCCGGTCGACTAACCTGCGTACAGCTGCCTCCCATCGTTTAGTCGCGAGTGGGTGATGGCTCCAACTACAGGAAACAAGATAATGGCAAAAGATACTCCGAATCCTCCCGATACAAACGAACACGTCTCCCGTGCTCAGTCTGCCCGCAACAAGAAAATCGATGACGCTGCCACGCGAGCGTTGGATTTTTACCTGAAACCCAAGCCTAAGAGCGAAACGTCTGACAAGACCGACTCCATTCTTCGTATTGATCCGAGTGTGGATTCTGAGTGTTTGCTTGCGAATCTGAGTGAGAACCTGGCTTCGGCGAATGCCATGATCAGTGATTTGGCGTTTGATCTGGATGGGTCGAGGCGGCGTGTTGCGATGGGGATTTTGCAGGTGATTGAGGTGAGTGAGCTGTTGGCTAATCGGGCGTTGGATATTGTTGAGGACAGGTAGCTGAATAGGTGAATCGCTTTTTCACGTATCAAAAGGTCTTGCAAGCAGGGCCTTTTTTGATTTATATGACGAGTAAATCTATATTTCTTGTTTTGGCTAAATGGGAAATAGGAGGAGGTTTGTTTTGTGTAGAAGTGCCTAGATATGTATTAGTTGTGTAGTCCAGGTTTATGGTTGTCAGTAGCTGTTTAACACGGAGGTTTTAAAAAATGATAAATTTTCCCGATTACTCGGCCCTGAAACAACTTGCAGCGGCGCTTTGGCAACAGAGTAATGCATACCACGGTGCTGCTGTGATGGTCGGAGCTGGGTTCAGTCGATGCGGTGCTTCGACTGGGGAAACTGATAAAAAATTACCACTTTGGAATGATCTTTCGGTGCTCTTGGCTAAAGACTTAGGTGCTCAGAGTAATGATCCATTGCGTTTGGCTGAAGAGTACAGTGCTTATTTTGGTAACCAAGCTCTGCGAGATTTAATTAAAAATACAATTAATGATGCTTCTTGGACGCCAGGAGAACTGCACAGGACTTTGCTAGAGCTTCCTTGGTCTGAGGTTCTGACTACCAATTGGGATACGTTGCTTGAACGCGCCTCACTGGAAGTGCATCATCCGGTTTATAGTCTGGTTTTGAGGCAGGAAGATCTTTCTCAAGCTCGATCACCTCGAATAGTTAAGCTGCATGGAACGGTGAATGTCACCAATCATTTGGTTTTTACTCAAGAAGATTATCGTAAGTATCCAATGCAACACGCGGCGTTCGTAAATTTTGGGCGCCAGGTTTTTATTGAGAATGAGCTTTGTTTGTTAGGGTTTTCAGGAGATGATCCAAATTTTTTGCAATGGGCAGGTTGGGTTCGTGATCACTTAGCATACAACGCGAGGCGTATATATCTTGTTGGTGCGTTGAATTTGACTGCAGCAAAACGTAAGTACCTAGAATCTATAAATGTAGCTCCTGTAGATTTAGGGCCGCTAGTCGAGAACTATGACAGTCACGATGCTAAGCATCTGGAAGCTACAAAAATATTTTTGTCCGTCTTGAAGGCGCTGAAACCAAAAAATGCTTGGGAATGGTCACCCACAAATCTTCAACGGCCTACTGTTTCCACGCATGAGCACGACAAGATGCATAAAGATCCTTTATATGCGTCTAAATTGCTTGAGGCTCAACTTGAAAAGTTAAAGAAAGATCGCGAGACCTATCCGGGATGGTTGGTATGTCCCAGTACGATCCGAAGGAAGCTAGAGGGTCAAATTTGTGATCCGTATCCTTCGAAGTCTATTGTTTCTGAAATGCCTAAAGAAACTCGTGCGGCATTATTGTACGAAATTGCGTGGCGATATGATGTGACATATGAAGTGGTTCCTCTCTGGCTGGCGAAGGAACTCGTCAGTATTTGCGATCCTGATAGACCCTGTGTTTTGACAAAGAGGCAGCAGCTGGAGATTTCTGTTTTACTTCTAAAAAGTACACGCTGGCATGAAGATGAAGAATTCGTTTCGATAAAAAAAATAGCTACAAGTATAATAATCGCTAATGTTGGGTATTGGCCTGAATGTGCTGATGAACTAGCATTTCATGAGGCGATCATAGCGCGAGATGAATTGGATTATTCGGTTTTAGAGGAGAGTGTAAAAAAGATTTCTACCAGAAGCCCTATTTGGAAGTTAAGGAAAGCTTCGTTGTTGGCGGATCTAGGGCACTTTGTGGAGGGGGAAGCACTAATAGTTGAGGCTTATAAGGAGTTGTTGGGGCAGCATCGTCATGATAAAAAGTCAATATTCATTTTTTCTAGGCTTGCGTGGGCTCACTGGTTGATGCGAGGAGTTGAGTTAACGAAGCCTGGGACTATATTTGAAGAATTTCCTTCTGTATATCAGGAGTCAAAGTGTGATCCCTGGGATCATATTGAGGTTATTAAGTCACAGGTTTCTGAGGCCTTAGAGGGGCAGGAGAAGCAGCAAGGAATTGAACCAACTTTTGAACCAGGTAGCTATAAGGATAACTCTACTCAAGTCACGTTTAAAAATGGTTTGCATCCACTGCTATTGCTTGACGGTGTATCGAACTCAGTCGGCATGCCGTTGCGTTGGAATGATGTTTCGCTCCTGGTTAATCCCGCCGCGAAGTTAGCTGAGCTTGATGAGATAGGTGTGGATTGTTTTGCGCTTGCAATAAGGGCGGCTAGTAGTGATGTTTCAAAAGTTCTTGATAAGGTTTTGTCAAGGACAAAAATAGCTTGTATGGACCAGCACCACGCTGATTTTTTGTTAAATTCTTGTGTGCGTGCAGTTGAGTACTGGAAGTCAAGGCTCTTGGAAAGGACGAGGCGGAATGAAGACTATCCAGCAAACCGACTGCGGACTTTTATTGAAGCACTGTCTCGCTTATCTGTTCGAGCTTCGATCCAACAAGCAAAACAGCTATTTATATTGGGTGTTGAGCTTGGAAAAAATAAGCTGTGTCAACGGCATATGTTTTCGGAGTCGTTAGCTCATTTGACAAAATACTCGTTGGCGAGTGTTCCTACGTCAATGCATTATGAGTTGTTGTTGGTTGCTTTATCCTTTCCGCTTCAAAGAGAAATGGGTGGAGGGAAGGTTCATAATTGGCCAAATCCAATAATTAAATTTCCAGCTTCTAGCAGGTCGGATAGTAGCGCTATTGATAAACGCATCGATGAAATAATTGATTGCATACCTCCCTGCGCTGATGAAAGCTCATCCGCTTTACTTCGGCTGCTGCCATTGTTAGATTCGAATTTTTTAAAATTGGCTGAGAGGCAGAAAATAATTAATTGTATTTGGGGGAGTGAGCCGAATTACGATAATCTGCCAGAGGTTGGTCTGTTAAAACATGTTTTGATAAGGCTCGGCGGGCAGGATTCTAATTCGATTCGAGCGAGTATTAGAGAATATTTGTTTGAGGCTGAAGGGGAATGGATTTTTGATCCGTTACTCTTGACGAGTATCTCGAATGCCGCAGAGGCCGATGGCGTGCGAGAGTTGCCAAACGAAGTTCAGGCATATAGTTATTTTGCTCGGTTGACGAAGTGGAGACCAAGTGTTGTAGAAAGCGACTTTCCTTGGTTTGCAGGTGGTGAGGATAAACGTATAGTAAGATCTATTGGGGACGCGCTTTCTCGTTCAATTATTCCAGCGATGCCGGCAAATTTTTTAAATGAAGAAAGTTTTGACAAGCTTCTTGCTTTTTATACTGAGGTTGGTTCGCCGCAGGTTGTAGCGGCGTTTGTATATTTTGCGGTTAGTGATGTTTGTTTTTCGGGAAGGGTTGAGAAAATTATTCGGCAAGGATTGCAAGATAAGGAAGCATATAAAGCTATTTATTCTGCTTATGCCTTGTTGAAATGGAGCGATTTACAAGCCGAAGCGCCAGCTGTCATTGGTTTGAGCTCAAGGCTAATCTATTTGGTCGGCTCAAGTCGAATGTCTGGTTTGTCCGGTTTGTCTGATTTGTTATTGATAGTAAATAAAGTATATGGGAAAGGGATTTTGCTTGGTGGAGATGTTGAAGCTTTAATAGAGGTCGTTCCTATGATTTTTGATAACTCAGGTTATAAAAGTGTTTCTCATTATAGTAAGGAGGCCGTAGGTATTTCTTTAGTGCGAGCAGCCTGTGTAAAGCTTGCAAAAGATCTGCTTGAAAAAGAAGGTGCTGGGGATGAGGAGTTGCTTAGAATTCTAACGGAAGGGGAAAACGATGCGCTCCCTGAGGTCAGATTTGCGATTCTAGATTATAAGTAGAATGCAGATTTGGTTCTGGTGAGAGGGAAGCCAGTAAACGATTAACCTGAAGAATGGATTATTTAACGCAGGATCGCAATAAGCTAAGCCCTACAATTATAAAAAACAACCAGACAATCCAGTCGGTTCCTGATGATCGTTTCGGAGCGCTCATAGGCCTCGGCGCAGGAGCGCTTTGTGTTAGCGCCCTAGGAGTAGCAGTGGTCGGACGAGTCGCCTGGGACGCCTGAGCTTGCATCCTTTCAAGTAGTTGCTGATTAGAGCTTTTCTGAGGGGCAACATTCGGTGGAGGGCTCTGAGCTGGGGGCGCTGAAATGCCGCGGTCCTTTCCCATAGTTGAAAGAATGTCAGAGTTTCGACTAAGGACTGGGTTGGCTACGGGCGGTGAGCCGAGACTACGAAGTCGGAATTGAGCTTCTTGCTCTGGCAACTGCTGTATCTGCCCAAGCACGGTAATAGTTATTGAAAGGTGTATATAGCTAACCGCTTTGGCTTGGCCTTTATAAGGAGGGTCGACCAGTCCTGTTATTGACAACCAGCGTCCTACCCAAGATTTATCAGGTAAGTTGGATCCGATAGCCTTCATGCCGTCGGACCAGATGGACAGTTTTATAGCTTGTCCACGCCAGTCAGAAAAATTCACAAATATGTATGGTTTTTTATTAGCTCCCCATCCGGTTCGAATAGAATGTATTTGCCCAATAAGTTCGATGCGGCTGCCTACTTGAGCAAGCACTTGAGCATATTTTGTTGCGTCGCAGACTGGGTAAGCACCCTGATATCCAATAGTGGATGGTATTGTCTTTTGCTTGAATATAATCTCCCCGCCGATAACTCCTTTGTCCTGAAGGAAATTCGCAAGCGTCGGAACGCTTTGAAATTCTCCTATGACCACTCTGGCTAGATTCTTAGCGTGATTTGCCACGCCAGGAAGCTTTAGAACCTCCCCGAAAATTATCGAAGATCCAGGGTCGAGAAAGTCATTTCGCCGAAACACTACTGCGCTGGGTTCTGAGCGAGATACATTCCATAGCGAAGGAGAAATTGTTAGTGCATGAAGGGCAACATCTAAGGTGAGGAAAGAGAAGCGGTCGAGCTTCTCATTGAAGGCTTTTGCGGTTCGCTTCGGATGCTGGAAGTTGACTTGACCTAGCTCGGTCGCAGTAGCCCCTTTGAACCCTTCAACGAACATTCCGTCATAGTCGATTAGCTGCACTGTGCCGCCGTCTACACTCACCATAACGTTTTCGGGTTGAATATCGCCATGAGCAATTTGATTCTGTTCAAGAAATCCTGCTAGTTTGGCGAGAGCTTGTCGTAAACGTTGAAGCGCTTGAGCGTTTTGGTGTTCGCTTTCTAAAAACTCAGCTAAAGTGCGCCCTTGGGCCCATGCCATTTTAACTATGGGATACATCGATCCCTGTATACGAATTCCATTAGGGATGAAATCGAAAGGCAAAAAATAAGGGCTTGCCAGTTGCTTGATTCGTGCGGAGATTGCTCTATAGCGTTGCTCGAGCTCCCGGGACTCTTTGTGAAAACAACGTAGTGCGAACCGCTTACTCGATACGTCAACGGTATATGTCAACGCAAAGCCGCCGCACAAAGCCAAGGGAAGGCCCAATCCGGAGGTCTTTAATCTTCCATGTTTCAACTCGGCGTCTTGCAGTACCAAATGCGGGGACTGCAAAGCTTCGTTGTATTGTTCTAAGGTCGGGTATGCCATGGTTTACGTCAGATGGTGGGGGTAGCAATAATCAAGGTGGTGTCATCTCTACGCATTGCACCGGAAGCTCGCTCAGTCTCTACCAGCTCAAGAAAAGTCTCTTGATCCCTGATTTCGCTAAGCCTCTTAAAGGCGTCCGAGTCGCCTTGCTCTTGGCGGTGCAATAGCCAGGCACCTAGTGCATCGGTCATGCACAGAAGCAAGCACGTCTCTTGCTGGTCATAATTCCACTCTCTTCGAGTCCAAGGCCCTTGGTTGCTGATAATCACTTCAATGTTCAGTTCTCTGCGAGTGGCTAATAGAGTTGGCTTTTCATCGAACTGATGAGCATGGACATAAGGAGCTGTTTCAATTTCGCCATTGCTATTGCACCAAGCTACAAGACTATCGCCTAAAATCGTGACTGTTACTGTTTGTCGATTGGAATCATTCTGTGCCGTCACCAATGTGGCGAAACTGCCACGCTCGTACGCAGCCGCTTTAGACCAAGATAACGTTTGAGGATCGTGAAGCCGTCCATAAGCCTCAATACAAAAGCCAAGCTGCTCGTCCGACGGCTCAGAATCTAAGAACTGATCCACCACTAGGTTAGCCCAGCTTTTGGCATCGAAGGACTCGGAGGCGCCATCTGATAGCACTACACGCCTTCTATTCTGACCAATACGGTAAGCATCCTCGTTGTCATGTGGCGTATCGAGGTGCTTGGCTACCGTCCCATCGAAAAGAATTCGGAATGTCATAGTTAGCGCAACTGAGCAGCCCGGGTGCCAATATCGAAAAAGTCGACAATTTCGGCGATGTCGCCGTTAAAAACAAAGCCCCGAGATTCCATGGTCGCGTTGATACCTTTCTCTTCCGCCGCTCTATGGAGATGCACAGGCAGAGGACTAGACATACGAAATAACAATTTTGCGTAGCTATCACTCAAGCCTGCTTCAGAAGCAGGAAACTTTACTGGGTCTCCCCCACTAGTACTCACGTGGAGGTTGAACAACAGAACATTCCCATCGCTGGTGCTGATTTGTTGGAGCTGCTGAGCCAGACTTTCGGGACTCCCATCAGTCGATTCACCATCAGTGACATGCAAAACTGTCGGAGGGTAGCTGTCCGGATGTGTATCACACCAAGCAACTAACTGCTCCGCCGCGGTGGTGATGGCGTTGCACATCGGAGTGCCTCCACCGGCTTTAGGCTCGAACCAAACTGGAAACTTAATGGACTGCTCTACCAAACCGCCTGCACCATCATCAACTCGTTTGACCCGGTCTTCAACGCGCAAAGGATGGGCTTCAATCTGGGAGATCGGGTGCAAAATTGTTCCCGAAAGCGCCCCCGACAACCCGTTCTCAGCAATAGCGCCGGAGTAACCCAAAACACCAATCTCGAAGTAATCCCGAGTGCCCTCGGACTTCGTGCAGCGGGTAATCAACGTGGCAAAAGTACGATTTAGAACATCCGCTACGAATTGGGCTTTCGACTTTCCATTTGCCATGGTGTCTTGCATCGATCCGGACTGGTCAACCAAGAATAGAAATGCAGTGGGACTGGTACGGCTAATTTCGGCGCTGTAACTCATAAAACCCTCATTGGCTATCGACTCTCCAGAATTTCGATCATATAGCATTTTGAAAACATTCTGGAATCACAAATTTCCTGAAATTTGGATGTGAGAGAGGGGGGATAAATCGCCTAGGGTTTTGTAGGTAAGCTGAATGATCTCTATTGGCCGATAGAATCGATTCTGAGCAATCCATTGAGGCGGCAACGAAAGCGTGTCGCTTGGCTTAGATAGCCGCTTGTTAGCTTTGCTTGATATATGAGGTGTTGATGCGATAGGAGAACCAGAATGTAGCAAAAAAATGTTGTTTTTCAAGCTGTTGTCCGTCAGGAGTTCTATTTAAACTCTGACGCTCATGCCGCAACCCAGCCGTTCATTGAATATTTTTCAGATAATCTCTAAGGGCGATGAGTGGAGCTTCAAGCTGCTCCATGGTCTGTGCAGCGCTGGACTCTACCGCCAAACGCTGCAGTTCGCGGCCTAGAACCGTATGGGTGCTTCCAACCGCCTCTAGCGCCAGCCCCAAACACCGCTCCAGCTTCACCTGAATCCCTCGAACATCCCCCCGCCGCACCAACAACCCAAAAACCTCCCGATCACACCCCCCCATCAACGGATCATCCCGCAGAATCGGGCTGTGGCCTTCCGTTTCATAAGCCAGCTTGAGGGAGTAAAGAGCGACCGTTTCCAGCAGCAATTCCATGGGGTGAAATCCTTAGTGACTGGGTGGGGAGGGGGGGTGATGGTTTATGTCTTGGATTTGGCTGATCGGGGTATTGGTGAGGGTGGTGATCGCATTGTGAGCGCTTCGCGCTCAAGCGGGAGCAAGCTCCCTCGCCACAGGTTCTTCTCCTGCCACAGGTTCTTCCCCTATCACAGGTTTTTCCCTGCCACAGGTTCTTCGCTACCACCGGGGGTCTTCCTTGTTCCCAGGTTCTTCCTTGCCACAGGTTCTTCCTTTCCATGGGGTTGGCTATGGGGGGCCGCTTCGCGGCCCAGCGGGGATAAATCCCCTCGCCACAAAAGGGGAATAAATCCCTTCACCACACAGGGGAGCGGGGATAAATCCCTCTCACCACAAAAGCGCGTGGGGGATTGGTTGGGCTCTGCATTAGCCGCAGAAAACCACTTTCCTACAGACGAAAAAAAAGACCTTGAATTTCAAGGTCTTTCTTTAAGATGGTGCCCCGAGGGAGACTCGAACTCCCACTCCTTTCGAAAACGGATTTTGAATCCGCCGCGTCTACCAATTCCGCCATCAGGGCTCAATGGCGGCGAAGTATAGAGAGGTGACTACCGTTGGTCAATCACGTTTCATGGTGAATTTTTGATATTTCCGCTAGACTTTCCGGCCCTGCTAGACGAACCCCATCATGCGTGTTGCTGACTTTACCTTCGAACTCCCGGATTCGCTGATCGCTCGCCACCCTCTGGCCGAGCGTCGCGCCAGTCGACTGTTGACCCTGGATGGGGTCAGCGGTGCCATGGCTCACCGTCAATTCACTGATTTGCTTGAGCATTTGCGCCCGGGCGATTTGATGGTGTTCAACAATACCCGGGTGATTCCGGCGCGCTTGTTTGGCCAGAAGGCCTCCGGCGGCAAGCTGGAGATTCTGGTGGAGCGGGTGCTGGACAGTCATCGCGTGCTGGCCCATGTGCGGTCGAGCAAGTCGCCCAAGCCCGGTTCGTCGATCTTGATCGACGGCGGCGGTGAGGCGCGGATGGTGGCGCGGCATGATGCGTTGTTCGAGCTGGAATTTGCCGAAGAGGTGTTGCCGCTGCTCGACCGTGTCGGGCACATGCCGTTGCCTCCTTATATAGACCGCCCGGACGAAGGTTCGGACCGCGAGCGTTATCAGACCGTGTACGCCGAGCGTCTGGGGGCGGTGGCGGCGCCGACGGCGGGGCTGCATTTTGATCAGCCGTTGCTGGAGGCGATTGCCGCCAAGGGCGTGGAGACGGCGTTCGTGACGCTGCACGTCGGCGCCGGGACGTTCCAGCCGGTGCGCGTGGAGCGTATCGAAGACCACCACATGCACAACGAATGGCTGGAAGTCAGCCAGGAAGTGGTCGATGCCGTGGCGGCCTGTCGCGCTCGCGGCGGGCGGGTGGTGGCGGTGGGGACCACCAGCGTGCGCTCCCTGGAAAGCGCCGCCCGCGATGGAGTGCTCAAGCCGTTCAGTGGCGACACCGATATCTTTATCTATCCGGGCCGGCCGTTTCATGTGGTCGATGCCCTGGTCACCAACTTTCATTTGCCCGAATCCACGCTGTTGATGCTGGTTTCGGCGTTCGCCGGTTATCCCGAAGCCATGGCCGCCTACAAGGCCGCCGTCGAGCATGGATACCGCTTTTTCAGCTACGGTGATGCGATGTTCATCACCCGTAACCCCGCGCCACGCGGACCCGAGGAAACAGTATGAGTCGCACCTGTCGCATGTCCTTCGAGTTGCTCGCCACCGATGGCAAGGCTCGTCGCGGTCGTCTGACCTTCCCCCGCGGTACCGTGGAAACCCCCGCGTTCATGCCGGTGGGCACCTACGGCACGGTCAAGGGCATGCTGCCGCGTGACATCGAGGCGATTGGCGCGGAGATAATCCTCGGCAACACCTTCCACCTGTGGCTGCGCCCGGGCATGGAAGTGATCAAGGCCCACGGCGACCTGCACGACTTCATGCAGTGGAAAGGCCCGATCCTGACCGACTCCGGTGGCTTCCAGGTGTTCAGCCTCGGTGCCATGCGCAAGATCAAGGAGGAGGGCGTGACCTTCGCCTCGCCGGTGGATGGTTCCAAGGTGTTCATGGGGCCGGAAGAGTCGATGCAGGTGCAACGCGATCTGGGTTCGGACATCGTGATGATCTTCGACGAATGCACGCCGTACCCGGCCGATGAAGACGTGGCGCGGGTGTCCATGGAGCTGTCGTTGCGCTGGGCCCAGCGTTCGAAGAACGCCCATGGCGAGAACACCGCGGCGCTGTTCGGCATCGTCCAGGGCGGCATGCACCGCGACCTGCGCATGCGCTCGCTCGAAGGCCTGGACAAGATCGGCTTCGACGGCCTGGCGATTGGCGGCCTGTCGGTGGGCGAGCCCAAGCACGAGATGATCAAGGTGCTCGATTACCTGCCGGGCGAGATGCCGGCTGACAAACCTCGTTACCTTATGGGCGTTGGCAAACCGGAAGATCTGGTTGAGGGTGTGCGCCGCGGTGTGGACATGTTCGATTGCGTGATGCCAACCCGTAATGCCCGCAATGGGCATCTGTTCATCGACACGGGTGTGCTGAAGATCCGTAACGCGTTCCATCGCCATGATGATTCGCCGCTGGATCCGACCTGCGATTGCTACACCTGCCAGAACTTCTCCCGCGCTTATCTGCATCATTTGGACAAGTGCGGCGAAATGCTCGGCAGTATGCTCAATACCATCCACAATTTGCGCCATTACCAGGTGCTTATGGCTGGTTTGCGCGAGGCTATTCAACAGGGTACATTGGCCGCCTTTGTCGAGGCCTTCTATGCCAAGCGCGGGTTGCCTGTACCGCCCTTGGACTGAGTTTTCCGATCCTAAGATTCAATACTTGCAACTGGAGTGCTAAATGAGCTTTTTTATCTCTAATGCCATGGCTGACGCGGCTGCACCTGCTGCTGCCGGCCCTATGGGCGGCGGTTTCGAGTGGATTTTCCTGGTCGGCTTCCTGGTCATCTTCTACCTGATGATCTGGCGTCCACAGGCCAAGCGCGCCAAAGAGCAGAAGAACCTGCTGAGCAACTTGCAGAAGGGCGATGAAGTGGTCACCACCGGCGGCATCGCAGGCAAGATCACCAAAGTGGCCGATGACTTCGTGGTACTGGAAGTGTCCGACACTGTTGAAATGAAGTTCCAGAAGGGCGCTATCGCGGCCACGCTGCCAAAGGGCACGCTGAAAGCGATCTAAGTAACAACTTCTATTCAATCGACGGGGCGCGCAAGGCGCCCCGCGTCATAAGCGGGCGGCGTGATGCTGAACAAATACCCTCTGTGGAAATATGTACTGATCCTGGCGGTGCTGGCGGTCGGTCTGATTTATTCCGCTCCCAATCTATACCCGGATGACCCGGCCATTCAGGTCAGTGGCGCAAGCACTGCGCTGCAGGTCACCCAGGCCGATCTGGACCGTGCGAGCGCTGCGCTCAAAGCGTCCAATATCGACGTCAAGGCTGCGTCCCTCGCCGAAAACGGCAAGGGCGGCCTGTTGCGTCTGGCCAAGGCCGAAGACCAGCTGCCAGCCAAGGACGTGGTGCGCAAGGCGTTGGGCGACGATTACGTTGTGGCCCTGAACCTGGCCCAGACCACCCCGCAATGGCTGCGCAAGCTCGGCGCGCATCCGATGAAGCTGGGCCTGGACTTGTCCGGTGGTGTGCACTTCCTGCTGGAAGTGGACATGGAAAAAGCCCTCGACGCGCGGATGAAAGTCTACGAAGGCGACGTCAAGAGCTTGCTGCGTAAAGAGCGCGTGCGTTATCGCAGCCTGCCGCAACTCGACGGTGCCATTCAGCTGGGCTTCAGCGATACCGATACCCGCGAGCAGGCTCGTGCGCTGATCCGCAAGAACTTCAATGATTTCGACGTTGTGCCGGCCGACCTCAATGGGCAGGCAGTGCTGCGTCTGGCGATGACCCCGGCCAAGCTGGCGGAAATCCGCGAATACTCCATCAAGCAGAACTTGACCACGGTGCGTAACCGCGTCAACGAGCTGGGTGTGGCCGAGCCGATCGTGCAGCGCCAGGGCGCCAACCGCATCGTGGTTGAGCTGCCAGGCGTGCAGGACACTGCCGAAGCCAAGCGTATCCTCGGCAAGACCGCCAACCTGGAATTCCGCCTGGCCGCTGAGCCGGGTGCTTCCAAGGCCACTTCCGAGAGCTTCGAGTTCCGCGAGGGCAATCGTCCTGCGGCGCAGATCGAGCGTGGCCTGATCATCACCGGTGACCAGGTGACGGACGCCAAGGCGGGCTTCGACGAGCAGGGTCGCCCTCAGGTGAACATTCGCCTGGACGGCCATGGCGGCGAGCTGATGAACCGCGCTACGCGCAGTAACGTCGGTCGCAGCATGGCGGTGATCTTCATCGAGCAGAAGCCGACCACCACTTACACCAAGCAAGTGGTCAACGGCGTCGAGAAAGACGTCGCGGTGCAGACCTTCAAGGAAGAGAAAAAGATCATCAGCCTGGCGACCATCCAGTCGCCACTGGGCAGCCAGTTCCGCATCACCGGCCTGAACGGCCAGGGTGAATCCTCGGAACTGGCCCTGCTGCTGCGTGCCGGTGGTCTGGCCGCGCCAATGTACTTCGCTGAAGAGCGCACCATTGGCCCGAGCCTGGGTGCCGACAACATCACCAAGGGTATCGATGCTTCGCTGTGGGGCATGCTGTTCGTGTCGCTGTTCATCATGGCCATCTACCGTTTCTTCGGCATCATCGCCACCGTCGCGCTGGCGGTGAACATGGTGATGCTGCTGGCCTTGATGTCGCTGCTGGGGGCCACGCTGACCCTGCCGGGTATCGCCGGTATCGTGTTGACCATGGGTATGGCGGTGGACGCCAACGTGCTGATCTTCTCGCGGATACGTGAAGAGATCGCCGCGGGCATGACGATTCAACGGGCAATCAACGAAGGCTTCGGCCGGGCATTCACCGCGATCCTCGACGCCAACCTGACCACGTTGCTGGTCGGCGGGATTCTCTTCGCCATGGGCACCGGCCCGGTCAAGGGCTTCGCAGTGACCATGTCCCTCGGGATCTTTACCTCGATGTTCACAGCCATCATGGTGACCCGCGCAATGGTCAACCTGATCTTTGGCGGTCGTGACTTCAAGAAGTTGTGGATTTAAGGGGCTGCCATGTTACGTACAATCAACTTCATGGGCGTTCGCAACATTGCGTTCGGCGTCACATTGTTCCTTACCGTACTGGCGTTGTTCAGCTGGTTCCACAAGGGTCTGAACTACGGCCTGGACTTCACCGGCGGTACGCTCATCGAGCTGACCTACGAGCGTCCGGCCGACGTCACCAAGGTGCGTGAGCAACTGGCGTCGTCGGGCTACAGCGATGCCATCGTGCAGAGCTTCGGTGCGACTACGGACCTGCTGGTGCGCATGCCGGGTGCAGACCCGCAGCTGGGTCACCAGGTGGCCGAGGCCTTGCAGAAGGCCGGCGGCGACAACCCGGCCCAGGTCAAGCGCGTCGAGTTCGTCGGCCCGCAAGTGGGTGAAGAGCTGCGCGACCAGGGCGGCCTCGGCATGCTGATGGCGCTGGGCGGCATCCTGATCTACCTGGCCTTCCGCTTTCAGTGGAAGTTCGCGGTGGGCGCGATTGTCTCGCTGATCCACGACGTGATCGTGACCGTGGGCATCCTGTCGTTCTTCCAGATCACCTTCGATTTGACGGTGCTGGCGGCAGTGTTGGCGATCATCGGTTACTCGCTCAACGACACCATCGTGGTGTTCGACCGGGTGCGTGAGAACTTCCGTGTGCTGCGCAAAGCGTCCTTGATCGAGAACATCAACATCTCGACCACCCAGACCCTGCTGCGGACCATGGCGACGTCGATCTCCACCTTGCTGGCGATTGCTGCGCTGTTGTTCTTTGGTGGCGACAACCTGTTCGGTTTCTCCATTGCGCTGTTTGTCGGTGTGTTGGCGGGTACTTACTCGTCGATCTACATCGCCAACGTGGTGCTGATCTGGCTGAACCTGAGCACCGAGGACCTGATTCCTCCTGCGGCCACCGAAACGGAAGTGGACGACCGCCCGTAAGGCTCCGGTTTTCACCCGTCACTGCTGAAAAGGCGCGAGTTGAACTCGCGCCTTTTTTTATGCTCCAAGGCTGGGAGAAGCGCGGATTAATCCGCTTGTGATGGTCAGGAGGTTCAAGTGAACAAATCGATGCTGGTTGGTGCGGTATTGGGTGCTGTCGGTGTAACAGCCGGTGGTGCGGTCGCCACCTACAGCTTGGTAAAAAGTGGCCCTGAGTATGCGCAAGTATTGGCCGTGGAGCCGGTCAAGACCCAAATCAAGACCCCGCGTGAAGTGTGCAAGGACGTCACCGTGACTCGGCAGAAGCCAGTCCAGGACCAGCACCAGATCGCCGGTACCGTCCTGGGCGCCGTAGCCGGTGGCCTGCTGGGCAACCAGATCGGCGGCGGCACCGGTAAGAAAATCGCCACCGTGGCGGGTGCGGCCGGTGGTGGTTATGCCGGTAACAAGATTCAGGAAGGCATGCAGGAACGCGACACCTACACCACAACCCAGACTCGCTGCAACACGGTCAACGACATCAGCGACAAGGTGGTCGGCTACGACGTTCGCTACATGCTCGACGGCAAAGAAGGCAAAGTCCGCATGGACCGCGACCCGGGCAACCAGATCCCGGTGAGCAAGGAAGGCCAACTGATCCTGGGCCAGAACGAACCGGCCCAGTGATCCAACCGCTATGAAAGAAGCACCCTTCGGGGTGCTTTTTTTGTGCCCGCATTTCATGCCCCACCTCAACCCCCCCTGTGGGAGCGAGCTTGCTCGCGATAGCGGTGGGTCGGCTTTCAAGGATGTTGAATGTGCCGGCCTCTTCGCGAGCAAGCTCGCTCCCACAGTGGATCTCCAGTGGATATAAACCTGTGCCCGACCCAAATCCCCTTGTGGGAGCGAGCTTGCTCGCGATAGCGGTGGTTCAGCTTGCATCAATGTTCAGGGTGTCATCCATTGTGGCGAGGGAGCTTGCTCCCGCTCGGTTGCGCAGCGACCGCAAGATCTTGGGTCTGCTGCGCAGCCCAGCGGGAGCAAGCTCCCTCGCCACAGTGTCCACATCTGAGCTGGGTGGTGTGAGGCAGGCATAAAAAAAGCACCCCGAAGGGTGCTTTTTCTGTAGCCGGTTGCTTAGCGCTTCAGCGAAGCCGGCAGGTGCGGCTGGATGGCGGTGAGCACAGCCTTGAAGCATTTGGTGTTGCCGGCAACGATGTGGCCTTTTTCAAGGAAGTCGTGGCCGCCGGTGAAGTCGCTCACCAAACCACCGGCTTCCTGGATCAGCAGGGCGCCAGCAGCCATGTCCCATTCGGACAGGCCCGATTCCCAGAACGCATCGAAACGGCCAGCGGCCACATAAGCCAGGTCCAGGCTCGCAGCGCCGGCGCGGCGGATGCCGGCGGTCTGGCCAACCAGGGCGCGGAACATGCCCAGGTAGTTGTCCAGGTTGTCCATCTGGTCATCGCGGAACGGGAAGCCGGTACCCAGCAGGGCGCCGTCCAGGCTGGTGCGGCCGCTGACGCGCAGGCGACGACCGTTCAGTTGGGCGCCACGGCCACGGCTGGCGGTGAATTCTTCCTGGCGAACCGGGTCCAGCACAACGGCGTGTTCCAGGCGACCACGGTATTTGCAGGCGATGCTGACAGCGAAGTGAGGAATGCCGCGCAGGAAGTTGGTGGTGCCGTCCAGCGGATCGATGATCCACAGGTACTCTTCGCCTTCGATGCCAGTACCGGCGTGCATGCCGGTCTCTTCACCGAGGATGGAGTGGTTTGGGTAAGCCTTGCGCAGGGCGTCGACGATCTTTTGCTCGGCGGCGCGATCTACCTCGGACACGTAGTCCTTGGCGTCTTTTTCATCGACCTTGATGGTATCCAGGCGCTCGATGGAGCGGAAGATCAGTTCACTGGCGCTGCGGGCGGCGCGCAGCGCGATATTCAGCATGGGCTGCATGGATGTGTCACCTAAGGTTGTTAAAGAAAGCCGCGCATTCTATCAGAAAGTTTTCTCAGGAGAAGGTTGGTGTTCGCTTTCATAGCTTAACGGTAGGTGCTTATGTAAGATTTGCTCCCTTTATCGTGTTCGAGAGCGCCTCCCTTGTTGCAGAACATTCGTGTCGTCCTGGTCAATACCAGCCATCCGGGTAACATCGGCGGAGCTGCGCGGGCCATGAAGAACATGGGCCTGTCGCGCCTGGTGCTGGTCGAACCGCGCTTGTTTCCCCATCACGAAGCCGACGCCCGGGCCTCCGGCGCCGGCGACATCCTCGCCAACGCGCAGGTCGTCGCCACCCTGGAAGACGCCCTGGTGGGGTGCAACCTGGTGCTCGGCACCAGCGCTCGCGACCGGCGTATCCCCTGGCCGCTACTCGACCCCCGCGAATGCGGCACCAAAGTGGTCGAGGAAGCCGCGCAAGGCTTTGAGATCGCCCTGGTGTTCGGCCGTGAAGACTCCGGCCTGACCAACGACGAGCTGCAGCGATGTCACTTTCACGTGCATATCCCTTCCGACCCCGAGTTCAGTTCCTTGAACCTGGGGGCGGCGGTGCAGGTGCTGAGCTATGAAGTGCGTATGGCTTGGCTGGCAGCCGAAGGCAAGCCCAGCAAAGTCGAAAAAACCGAGGTCACGTCGCCGCGCAGTGAGACACTGGCGACCATGGACGAGCTGGAACGGTTCTTTGAACACCTGGAACAGACCCTGGTGGACATCGAGTTCCTCGACCCGGAAAAGCCGCGACACTTGATGGCGCGCCTGCGTCGGTTGTACGGACGAAGCTCGGTCAGCCGGGCGGAGATGAATATATTGCGCGGCATCCTCACGGAAACCCAGAAAGCGGCCCGTGGCGAGCTGATTAAGCGGAAGAAATAAAATGTTCGAACGTTTGCGTGAAGATATCCAAAGTGTTTTCCATCGTGACCCGGCGGCGCGCAATGCCTTTGAAGTGCTGACCTGCTACCCGGGGATGCACGCCATCTGGATCCATCGCCTGTCCGGCGCCTTGTGGAACATGGGTTGGAAGTGGCTGGCGCGGCTGGTCTCGAACTTCGGGCGCTGGCTGACCGGGATCGAGATCCACCCGGGCGCCAAGGTCGGTCGCCGCTTCTTCATCGACCACGGCATGGGCATCGTCATCGGCGAAACCGCCGAGATCGGCGACGACGTGACCCTGTATCAGGGCGTGACCCTCGGCGGCACCAGTTGGAACAAAGGCAAGCGCCACCCGACCCTGGAAGACGGCGTGGTGGTGGGGGCCGGCGCCAAGGTGCTCGGGCCGTTCACGGTAGGGGCGGGGGCGAAGGTCGGCTCCAACGCCGTGGTAACCAAGGCCGTGCCGCCTGGCGCGACCGTGGTGGGTATTCCGGGGCGGATCATCGTCAAGTCCGATGACGAGCAGGACGCCCGCCGCAAGGCCATGGCCGAGAAGATTGGCTTCGACGCCTACGGTGTCGGCGAAGACATGCCCGACCCGGTCGCCCGCGCCATCAACCAGTTGCTCGATCACCTGCAGGCCGTCGATGGGCGCCTGGAGGGGATGTGCGGCGCCCTGAAGGACCTGGGCAGTAATTATTGTGCCAAGGACCTGCCTGAGCTGCGCGAGGAAGACTTTGCGTGTGTGAAGGACAAGGATGAGACCCAGGCTAGCTGAAACCCTGCTGGCCTCATCGCGAGCAAGCTCGCTCCCACAGGGGGTCTGGGGTGTACACGAATTGTGCATCCACCACCCCCCCTTGTGGGAGCGAGCTTGCTCGCGATAAACGATAACGCGGTATAGCTGGTCGCCGCCGACCAGCCTTTGTTATGATGCGCGCGCTCTTTCGCGGGTAAATCCGAGTAAAGCACTAGGTCTTATACTTGACTTAAATACTCGGGAATTGCATACTCGCCCCCATTCCGAACTCCGTGGTAATTGTCCATGCGACTGACTACAAAAGGCCGATACGCCGTGACCGCAATGCTGGATCTGGCATTGCATGCGCAGCACGGGCCGGTGTCCCTGGCCGATATCTCCGAGCGCCAGGGCATTTCCCTGTCCTACCTTGAACAGCTGTTCGCCAAGCTGCGCCGTAGCAACCTGGTTTCCAGTGTTCGCGGCCCAGGCGGCGGCTACCAGCTGTCGCGCGACATGCAGGGCATCCAGGTCGCCCAGGTGATCGATGCGGTGAACGAATCGGTCGATGCGACCAAATGCCAGGGCCTTGGCGACTGCCATGGCGGCGATACTTGCCTGACCCACCACTTGTGGTGCGACCTCAGCCTGCAGATTCACGAATTTCTAAGCGGTATCAGCTTGGCTGACCTTGTAACTCGCCGTGAGGTGCAAGAAGTAGCCCAGCGTCAGGACCAGCGCCGTTGCAATAGCAAGGCGCCGCACCTGGACAAGATTGAAGCGTCCGCCGTCGAATGACTGCCGCAGAGCACGCGGAACGCCAGCCAGCCTGATTTAGGAGAAAGTCCATGAAATTGCCGATTTACCTTGATTACTCTGCGACCACCCCGGTTGATCCGCGTGTTGCGCAAAAAATGAGTGAATGCCTGCTGGTCGACGGAAACTTCGGTAACCCGGCGTCCCGTTCCCACGTGTTCGGCTGGAAGGCCGAAGAGTCGGTCGAAAACGCCCGTCGCCAGGTCGCTGACCTGGTCAACGCCGACCCGCGTGAAATCGTCTGGACCTCCGGTGCTACTGAATCCGACAACCTGGCAATCAAGGGCGTCGCGCATTTCTATCACACCAAGGGCAAGCACCTGATCACCTCCAAGATCGAGCACAAGGCTGTCCTGGACACCATGCGCCAACTGGAGCGTGAAGGCTTCGAAGTCACCTACATCGAGCCAGGTGAAGACGGCATCATCACTCCAGCCATGGTCGAAGCCGCTCTGCGCGACGACACCATCCTGGTTTCGATCATGCACGTGAACAACGAAATCGGCACCGTCAACGACATCGCCGCCATCGGCGAACTGACCCGCTCCAAGGGCGTCCTGTTCCACGTCGACGGCGCGCAGTCCACCGGCAAGGTCGACATCGACCTGTCCAAGCTGAAAGTCGACCTGATGTCGTTCTCGGCCCACAAGACCTACGGCCCTAAAGGCATCGGCGCGCTGTACGTCAGCCGCAAACCGCGTGTTCGCATTGAAGCGACCATGCATGGCGGCGGTCACGAGCGTGGCATGCGTTCCGGTACCCTGGCGACCCACCAGATCGTCGGCATGGGTGAAGCCTTCCGTGTAGCCAAGGAAGACATGGCTGCCGAGAACGTGCGCATCAAGGCCCTGAGCGACCGCTTCTTCAAGCAGGTCGAGCACCTGGAAGAGCTCTACGTCAACGGCAGCATGATCGCCCGCGTACCGCACAACCTGAACCTGAGCTTCAACTATGTTGAAGGCGAGTCGCTGATCATGGCACTCAAGGATCTGGCCGTGTCGTCCGGTTCGGCGTGCACCTCGGCATCGCTTGAGCCTTCGTACGTGCTGCGCGCCCTGGGCCGCAACGACGAACTGGCCCACAGTTCGATCCGCTTCACCTTCGGCCGCTTCACCACCGAAGAAGAAATCGATTACGCCGCGCAGAAAGTCTGCGAGGCCGTTACCAAGCTGCGCGCTCTGTCGCCGCTGTGGGACATGTACAAAGACGGCGTCGACATTTCGAAAATCGAGTGGGCGGCGCACTGAAGAAGTCGCCACCAGAGCGACTCACTGATGAGGATTGAAGCAAATGGCATATAGCGAAAAGGTCATCGACCACTACGAGAACCCGCGCAACGTCGGCAAGATGGACGCGCAGGATCCTGATGTCGGCACCGGCATGGTCGGCGCCCCGGCGTGCGGCGACGTGATGCGCCTGCAGATCAAGGTCAACGAGCAAGGCATCATCGAAGATGCCAAGTTCAAGACCTATGGCTGCGGTTCCGCCATCGCGTCCAGCTCCCTGGCCACCGAGTGGATGAAGGGCAAGACCCTTGATGAAGCCGAAACCATCAAGAACACCCAGCTGGCCGAAGAACTGGCCCTGCCGCCAGTGAAGATCCACTGCTCGGTACTCGCCGAAGACGCCATCAAGGCCGCCGTTCGCGATTACAAGCAGAAGAAAGGCTTGATCTGATCCGCGCATTGGTAAGGAGTTTTCATGGCTATCCAGATGACAGAAGCGGCAGCTAACCATATCCAGCGCTCACTTGCGGGGCGCGGCAAGGGCGAGGGTATCCGCCTGGGTGTTCGCACCACGGGCTGTTCTGGCCTCGCCTATGTACTGGAATTCGTCGACGAAGTGGGCGAAGACGATCAGGTGTTCGAGAGTCATGGTCAGAAAGTGATCATCGACCCCAAGAGCCTGACGTACCTGGACGGCACCGAACTGGATTTCGTCAAGGAAGGGTTGAACGAAGGCTTCAAGTTCAACAACCCCAACGTGCGCGGTGAGTGTGGCTGCGGCGAAAGCTTCAACATCTGAGGCAGCTTGTGGGTACTCCTTGTCATTTTGCGTTGTTCCAGATGCAGCCTGCGTTCCAGCTGGATCTCGAGCAGTTGTCCGCGCGTTACCTTGAATTGGCCCGTGGCGTCCATCCCGACCGCTTTGCCGATGCTTCCGAGGCGGAGCAACGGCGGGCGCTCGAGCAGTCGGCGAACCTCAACGAGGCTTACCAGACGCTCAAGCTCCCGGCCAAGCGCGCGCGTTACCTGCTCGCCATCAGCGGTCATGAGTTGCCGCTGGAGGTCACGGTCCATGATCCCGAGTTTCTTTTGCAGCAGATGCAGTGGCGCGAAGAACTCGAGGACCTGCAGGACAGCGCCGACCTGGCCGGTGTCGCGGTATTCAAGCGTCGCTTGAAAGACGCCCAGCAAACACTGAACGAAAGCTTCGCAGCCTGCTGGAACGATGCCGCGCAACGCGAACAGGCCGAACGCCTGATGCGGCGCATGCAATTCCTCGACAAGCTCACCTACGAAGTGCGCCAGCTCGAAGAGCGCCTCGACGATTAACCCAGTGCCGCTCCGGTCGCACGCCTGATTACAGATAAGTCCTGATTACGATGGCCCTACTGCAGATCGCCGAACCCGGCCAAAGTCCACAACCGCACCAGCGTCGCCTGGCTGTCGGGATCGACTTGGGTACCACCAATTCCCTGGTCGCTGCCTTGCGCAGCGGTCTTTCCGAACCGCTGGCCGACGAGCAGGGGCGGGTGATCCTGCCGTCCGCCGTGCGCTATCACGCTGATCGCGTTGAAGTGGGTGAGTCGGCCAAGCTGGCCGCCGCCACCGATCCGTTGAACACCATCGTCTCGGTCAAGCGCTTGATGGGTCGTGGTCTGTCCGACGTCAAGCAACTGGGCGACCAACTGCCGTACCGCTTCGTCGGTGGCGAATCCCACATGCCGTTCATCGAAACCGTACAGGGCCCGAAAAGCCCGGTAGAGGTTTCCGCCGACATCCTCAAGGTCCTGCGCCAGCGCGCCGAAGCGGCATTGGGCGGTGAATTGGTGGGTGCGGTCATTACCGTGCCGGCCTATTTCGATGACGCCCAGCGCCAAGCCACCAAGGACGCGGCCAAGCTCGCCGGCCTGAACGTGCTGCGCCTGCTCAACGAGCCGACGGCTGCTGCGGTCGCGTATGGCCTGGACCAGCATGCCGAAGGCCTGGTCGCCATCTACGACTTGGGTGGCGGTACTTTCGATATTTCGATCCTGCGCCTGACCGGCGGTGTCTTCGAAGTCCTGGCCACCGGTGGCGACAGCGCCCTGGGCGGCGATGACTTCGACCATGCCATTGCTGGCTGGATCATCGAGCAAGCCGGTTTGTCCGCCGACCTCGACCCGGGTGCGCAACGCCATCTGCTGCAAACCGCCTGCGCGGCCAAGGAAGCCTTGACCGACGCCGCCACGGTTGAAGTCGCTTATGGCGACTGGAAAGCCGCGCTGACCCGCGAAGCCTTCGATGCCCTGATCGAACCCATGGTCGCTCGCAGCCTCAAGGCCTGCCGCCGTGCCGTGCGCGATTCCGGCGTGGAGCTCGAAGACGTCAAGGCCGTGGTCATGGTCGGTGGTTCGACCCGCGTACCTCGTGTTCGCGAAGCCGTTGCCGAGGCCTTTGGCCGCCAGCCGCTGACTGAAATCGACCCGGACCAGGTGGTTGCCATCGGCGCCGCGATCCAGGCCGATACCCTGGCTGGCAACAAGCGCGATGGCGGCGAACTGCTGCTGCTCGACGTGATTCCGTTGTCCCTGGGCCTGGAAACCATGGGCGGCCTGATGGAGAAGGTGATTCCGCGTAACACCACCATCCCGGTTGCTCGCGCCCAGGACTTCACCACCTATAAAGACGGCCAGTCGGCCATGATGGTCCACGTGCTGCAAGGCGAGCGTGAGCTGATCAGCGACTGCCGCTCCCTGGCTCGCTTCGAATTGCGCGGCATCCCGCCGATGGTGGCGGGCGCGGCGAAGATTCGCGTGACCTTCCAGGTCGACGCCGATGGCTTGCTCAACGTCTCCGCCCGCGAACTGGGTTCAGGCGTGGAGGCGAGCATCCAGGTCAAGCCGTCCTACGGCCTGACCGACGGCGAAATCGCCAAGATGCTCAAGGATTCCTTCCAGCATGCCAGCGACGACAAGGTAGCGCGTGTGCTGCGCGAGCAACAGGTCGACGCCCAGCGCCTGGTCGAAGCCGTGCAAGCCGCCCTCGAAGCCGACGGCGAGCGTTTGCTCGACGCTGAAGAGCGCATGGTCATCGAGCTGCAGATGCAGGAACTGTCCGAATTGATCAAAGGCACCGATGGTTATGCCATCGAGCAGCAGACCAAGCGTCTGTCGCACGTCACCGACGCCTTTGCTGCCCGCCGCCTGGACTCGACGGTGAAAGCCGCCCTGGCGGGGCGCAACCTGAATGAAATCGAGGAATAACTGATGCCGCAGGTGATTTTTCTGCCCCACGAGAAGTTCTGTCCGGAGGGCATGGTCGTGGAGGCTGAGCCGGGAATCTCCATTCTCGAGCTGGCCCATGAGCACCATATCGAGATAGAGAGTGCCTGTGGTGGCGTCTGCGCTTGCACGACGTGTCATTGCATCATTCGTGAGGGCTTCGATTCGCTGGAAGAGGCTGACGAGTTGGAAGAAGATTTCCTCGATCGGGCCTGGGGCCTGGAAGCGCAATCGCGCCTGAGCTGCCAAGCCATCGTCGGCACCGAAGACCTGACCGTCGAAATCCCGAAATATTCGCTTAACCATGCGGCCGAAGCGCCGCACTGATGGTGACACTGTCATGAGCTATGGTTGGAATGATGTACAACGCATCGCAGAAGAACTGGCCGAAGCCAAGCCGGACGTGGATCCGCTGAAGGTCAATTTCGTCGATCTGCAGCACTGGATCATGGAGCTTCCCGGTTTCGACAGTACCTCTGGCCGTTGTGGCGAGAAGGTCTTGGAAGCGGTCCAGGCGCTCTGGATCGAAGAAATCGACTGATCGACCTGGCAGGTTAGGCAATACCCCTGAACCCGCGTATAATTCGCGGGTTTAATTTTTCGCAAATTACCGTTTCTGGAGTTACACCATGGCTGTTCAACGTACTTTCTCCATCATCAAGCCTGACGCCGTTGCTAAAAACGTGATCGGCAAGATCGTTACCCGCTTCGAAGACGCTGGCCTGCGCGTTGTAGCTTCGAAAATGAAGCAACTGTCCAAGGCCGAAGCCGAAGGCTTCTACGCTGAGCACAGCGAGCGCGGTTTCTTCGGTGAGCTGGTTGCTTTCATGACTTCCGGTCCGGTTGTCGTTCAGGTACTGGAAGGCGAAAACGCTATCGCTCGCAACCGTGAGCTGATGGGCGCTACCAACCCTAAAGAAGCTGCTGCTGGCACCATCCGTGCTGACTTCGCTGAGTCCATCGACGCCAACGCCGTTCACGGTTCGGACTCCGAAGCCGCTGCTGCTCGCGAAATCGCTTACTTTTTCGCTGCTACTGAAGTAACCACTCGCTAAGCATTGGCTTAAGAGTGAAGGTGAATCCATGACTACATCGACTGTTAAAACCAATCTGCTGGGGCTGACCCAGCCGGAAATGGAGAAATTCTTCGACTCGATCGGGGAGAAGCGTTTCCGTGCCGGTCAGGTGATGAAATGGATTCACCACTTTGGCGTCGACGACTTCGACGCCATGACGAATGTCGGCAAGGCCCTGCGCGAAAAGCTCAAGGCTGTTGCCGAGATTCGCGGCCCCGAAGTGGTCAGCCAGGACATTTCCAGCGACGGCACCCGTAAGTGGGTGGTGCGCGTGGCGTCCGGCAGCTGCGTCGAGACCGTCTACATTCCCCAGGGCAAACGCGGCACCTTGTGCGTTTCGTCCCAGGCAGGCTGTGCCCTGGATTGCAGTTTCTGCTCCACCGGCAAGCAAGGCTTCAATAGCAACCTCACCGCCGCCGAAGTGATCGGCCAGGTGTGGATTGCCAACAAATCCTTTGGCAGCGTCCCGGCGACCGTCGACCGTGCCATCACCAACGTGGTGATGATGGGCATGGGTGAGCCGCTGCTGAACTTCGACAACGTCGTTTCCGCCATGCACCTGATGATGGACGACCTGGGCTACGGCATCTCCAAGCGCCGCGTGACCCTGTCCACCTCCGGCGTGGTGCCGATGATCGATGAGCTGGCCAAGCACATCGACGTCTCCCTGGCGCTGTCGCTGCACGCACCCAATGACGCATTGCGTAACCAATTGGTGCCGATCAACAAGAAGTATCCGCTTAAGATGCTGCTCGAGTCGTGCCAGCGCTACATGTCCTCCCTGGGCGAAAAGCGCGTGCTGACCATCGAGTACACGCTGCTCAAGGATGTGAACGACAAGGTCGAACACGCGGTCGAGATGATCGAGCTGCTCAAGAACATCCCGTGCAAGATCAACTTGATCCCGTTCAACCCGTTCCCGCATTCCGGTTACGAGCGTCCGAGCAACAACGCGATTCGTCGCTTCCAGGATCAGCTTCACCACGCTGGCTTCAACGTCACCGTGCGCACCACCCGCGGCGAAGACATCGACGCTGCCTGTGGCCAATTGGTAGGACAGGTACTGGATCGTACCCGTCGCAGCGAACGCTACATTGCCGTGCGTGAGTTGAACGCCGCGGACGATGCGGTGCAAAACGCTGCGAACAGTCACTAAGAGAGGAACTCTATGTCCCTGCGCTTCGCGCTCGTTTTGCTGTTGGCCGGCCTTTGTTCCGGTTGTGTCCTGTCGGGTGACTACAACCCGATGAGGACCAGCAAAGGGCGCGACGAGGCACGTGTGGCCTACGTGCAGCTGGGCATTGGCTACCTGCAGCAGGGCATGACCGAACGGGCCAAGGTGCCGCTCAAGAAAGCCCTGGAACTGGACGATTCCGACCCGGATGCCAACGCGGCCCTGGCCCTGGTGTTCCAGGCCGAGATGGAGCCGGAGCTGGCCGACCAGCATTTTCGCAAGGCGCTGTCTGCCCGCCCGCAAGACGCACGGATCCTGAACAACTACGGCAGCTTTCTTTTCGAGCAGAAACGCTACAAGGACGCCTACGAGCGCTTTGAGCAGGCCGCCGCCGACACCCTTTACCCTGAGCGTTCGCGGGTTTTCGAAAACCTCGGCATGACGGCCGCACAGCTGGGCCAGCGTGACCTGGCCCGCCAGCAGCTGGAAAAGGCGCTGCGGCTCAACCGCCAGCAACCGCGGGCGCTGCTGGAAATGGCTGAGTTGTCCTACGAAGACAGGCATTATGTGCCCGCGCGTGACTACTACGAGCGTTTTAGCCTGCTGAGTGAGCAAAATGCACGTAGTCTATTGCTCGGCGTTCGGCTGGCACATGTGTTTGAAGATCGCGACAAGGCTGCAAGCTACGGCCTGCAACTCAAAAGACTCTATCCCGGTACGCCGGAATATCAGCAATACCTGTCGGAGCAATGATGAAAGCGGCGCATCCCGAAGTTGTAGCAGCGACTCGCGTAAATCCTGGTGAGACCCTGCGTCAAGCCCGCGAAAGCAATGGTTGGTCGCTGGCCGAAGTGGCCCTCAAGCTCAATCTCACCGTGGCTTCCCTGGGCAATCTGGAAGCGGGCGCGTTCGACAAGCTGCCTGGGCATACCTTTGCCCGGGGCTATATCCGTGCCTATGCCAAGTTGCTCGGCATGGACCAGACCGTGCTGGTCCAGCAATTCGATCAATACACCGGTTCCGATGCCCAGGGCAGCAGCGTGCACAGCCTGGGTCGCATCGAGGAGCCGGTTCGCGTTTCCCACACCATTTTGCGAATCGTCAGCCTGTTGCTGCTGATCGCGGTGATTGGTGGCGGTTTTGTCTGGTGGCAGGACCAGGCGTCCTTGCGCAGCAAGGAGCCGGTCGCCATGAACCCTGAGCACGTAGAAGTCGAAGGCGCCGACGGCACCACCCAGATCCATCCGCTGGACGAGCCGGAAGACCAGGCTGTCGTCGAAGGCCAGGCCGAAGGCGAAACCGCCCTGGCGTTGCCACAGGGCCAGGACGCCGATGCCGAAGCGGGTGCCGAGCCGGCTGCTCCAGCCCCTGCGCCAGCTGCACCAACTGCGCCGGCTGCACCGATTGCCACGGCACCTGCCGTACCGAGCACGCCGGCACCGACCGCGGCTGCGCCTGCGACCCACGCCGCGCCAGTTGTTCCGGCAGCTCCGGCGGCCCCGACCGCGGCTCCAGCGGCAGGTGAAGGCCAGGTACAGATTCAGTTTGTCGCCGACTGCTGGACGCAAGTCACCGACGGCAACGGCAAGGTGCTGTTCAGTGGCCTCAAGCGCAAGGGCGACAGCACCGCCATCAACGGCAAGCCGCCATTTGCCGTGCGCCTGGGTTATGCCCGTGGCGCGCAGGTCAGCTACAACGGCCAGCCGGTCGACATCGCTCCGTTCACCAGTGGCGAGACCGCTCGCCTGAAGTTGGGTCAATAAGTCATGCACGGCGAATCTCCAATCAAGCGTCGCGAATCCCGAAAAATCTGGGTCGGCAACGTGCCCGTGGGCGGCGATGCGCCTATCGCTGTGCAGAGCATGACCAACAGCGACACCAATGACGTGGCCGCCACGGTCGCCCAGATCAACCGCCTGGAAGCCGCCGGTGTCGACATCGTGCGCGTATCGGTGCCGGACATGGACGCCGCCGAGGCGTTCGGCAAGATCAAGCAACTGGTCAAGGTCCCCTTGGTGGCCGACATCCACTTCGACTACCGCATCGCCCTGCGCGTGGCCGAGTTGGGCGTCGATTGCCTGCGCATCAACCCAGGCAACATCGGTCGCGAAGACCGTGTCCGTGCCGTGGTGGATGCCGCTCGCGACCGGGGCATCCCGATCCGCATCGGCGTGAACGCCGGTTCGCTGGAAAAAGACCTGCAAAAGAAATACGGCGAACCGACCCCGGCGGCGCTGGTGGAATCGGCCCTGCGCCACGTCGAGCACCTCGAGCGCCTGAATTTCCAGGACTTCAAGGTCAGCGTGAAGGCGTCCGACGTGTTCATGGCCGTCGCAGCCTACCGCTTGCTGGCCAAGGAAATCGTCCAGCCGCTGCACCTGGGCATCACCGAAGCCGGTGGGTTGCGTTCGGGCACGGTGAAATCCGCCGTCGGCCTCGGTATGCTGCTCGCCGAAGGGATTGGCGATACCATCCGCATCTCGTTGGCGGCTGACCCGGTCGAGGAAGTGAAAGTCGGCTACGACATTCTCAAGTCCCTGCACCTGCGTTCCCGTGGCATCAACTTCATCGCCTGCCCGAGCTGCTCGCGGCAGAACTTCGATGTGGTCAAGACCATGAACGAGCTGGAAGGGCGCCTCGAAGACCTGCTGGTGCCGCTGGATGTCGCGGTGATCGGTTGCGTGGTCAACGGGCCGGGCGAAGCCAAGGAGGCCCACATCGGCCTGACTGGCGGTACACCGAACCTGATTTACATCGACGGCAAGCCGTCGCAGAAACTGACGAATGACAATCTGGTGGATGAGCTGGAACGGCTGATTCGCCAGAAAGCGGCCGAAAAGGTCGAAGCCGACGCAGCGGTCATCGCGCGCGGTTAAGTCGAAAGATTAAGGAATACACGTGAGCAAGTCCCTGCAAGCCATTCGTGGCATGAACGACATCCTGCCCGAGCAGACGCCCCTGTGGCGCTATTTCGAGGGCACTGTGGCGCGCCTGCTGGATAACTACGGCTATCGGCAGATCCGCATGCCGATCGTCGAGTTCACCGAGCTGTTCAAGCGCTCCATCGGTGAAGTGACCGACATCGTCGAAAAAGAGATGTACACCTTCGACGACCGCAACGGCGACTCCCTGACCCTGCGCCCCGAAGGCACGGCGGCCTGCGTGCGTGCGGTGCTCGAACACGGCATCACCGGCGGCGGCCAGGTGCAGAAACTCTGGTACATCGGCCCGATGTTCCGTCACGAGCGTCCGCAGAAAGGCCGTTATCGCCAGTTCCACCAGATCGGTTGCGAGGTGTTCAACCTCGATGGCCCGGACATCGATGCTGAACTGATCGTGCTGACCTGGCGCCTGTGGGGCGAGCTGGGCATCCGTGACGCGGTCAAGCTTGAGCTCAACAGCCTGGGCACCAGCGAGTCCCGTGGCCGCTACCGCGAGGCATTGGTGGAGTTTCTTGGCGCCCATCTGGACAAGCTGGACGAAGACAGCCAGCGTCGGTTGAAGACCAACCCTCTGCGGGTACTGGACACCAAGAACCCGGACACCCAGGCCGTACTGGTGGATGCGCCAAAAATGGCCGACTACCTGGACGAAGAGTCCCGTGTGCACTTCGAGGGCCTCAAGGCTCGCCTGGACGCCGCCGGCATTCCGTACGTGATCAACCCCAAGTTGGTCCGTGGCCTGGACTACTACAGCAAGACCGTCTTCGAGTGGGTCACCGACAAGCTCGGCGCCCAGGGCACCGTGTGTGCCGGTGGCCGCTACGACGGGCTGGTAGAGCAGATGGGCGGCAAGCCAACGTCCGGCGTGGGCTTTGCCATGGGCATCGAGCGCCTGGTGCTGATGCTTGAAGCCTTGGACAAGGTTCCCGAAGAACTGTCCCGTCAGGTCGACGTCTACCTGTGCGCCTTCGGTGAGGCTGCCGAACTGGCGGCCCTGACGTTGAGCGAGCGGATCCGCGACCAGTTGCCCAACCTGCGCCTGCAGATCAACGCCGGTGCTGGCAGCTTCAAGAGCCAATTCAAGAAGGCCGACAAGAGCGGTGCGCTGTACGCACTGATCCTCGGTGACGACGAACTGGCCCAACAAGTGGTAGGTTTCAAACCCCTGCGTGGCCAGGGCGAACAACAAAGCATTGCCTGGGATGCGCTTGCTGCACACCTGGCCACCTGCGTCGTGCAGGGTTGAAGCTGTCAAACAGCCGATTTAGCGATTAAGGAGTATTGGGGTGTCGAGTACCGAAGATGAACAGCTGGCGGATTTGAAGGACTGGTGGACGCGCAACGGCAAGCCGCTGGTCACTGGCGGCCTGTTGGCGCTGGTCATCGTGTTCGGCTGGCAGGCCTACCAGAAATACCAGAGCAACCAGTCGCAAGGCGCCTCGGTGCTCTACCAGCAATTGCTGGAAACCACCCTGACCCCGGACGGCAAGCCTGACGCGGCCCGCGTGGCGGACCTGGCCGGCAAGCTGGACAAGGAATTCGCTGGCACCGCCTACGCCCAATACGGTCGCCTGTTCGTGGCCAAGGTGGCGGTGGACAGCGGCAAGCTGGACGACGCGGCCACCGAGCTCAAAGGTATCGTCGACAAACCGGCCAACCCGACCCTGGGTGAAGTGGCGCGTCAGCGCCTGGCGCAGGTGCTGGCGGCACAGAACAAGACCGAAGACGCCTTGAAGCTGCTCGACGGTGATGCCGACAAGGCGTTCCTGGCGACCCGCGAAGAACTCAAGGGCGACCTGCTGGTACAACTGGGCCGTGCCGATGAGGCCCATGCGGCCTACCAAAAAGCCAAGGCTGCGCTGTCGGATGAAGCCGCAGTCGGTGGCCTGCAAATCAAGCTGGACGACCTGGCCAAAGGGGATGCGTGACGTGATCCGTTGGAAACATGCAGCATTGCTGGCTCTGGCCATTCTGGCCGCGGGTTGCAGCAGCAACAGCAAGAAAGAACTGCCTCCGGCCGAACTGACCGACTTCAAAGAAGAAGTCGTGCTGCAGAAGCAATGGAGCCGTTCCATCGGCGATGGCCAGGGCGAAACCTACAACATGCTGGTGCCGGCCATTGACGGCGACACCATCTATGCAGGTGATGTCACGGGCGTCGTGATGGCGATGGACCGCACCAACGGTGACGTCAAATGGAAGAAAGATCTTGAGCTGCCTGTTTCCGGCGCCGTTGGCGTGGGTTACGGCCTGGTCATGATCGGCACGCTCAAGGGGGAGATTGTCGCCCTGGACGCGAGCAATGGTGAAGAGAAATGGCGCGCCCGCGTGACCAGTGAAGTGCTCGCACCGCCGGCCACCAACGGTGACGTGGTGGTGGTCCAGACCCAGGACGACCGTCTGATCGGCCTGGATGCCGCTACTGGCAACCAACGCTGGTTGTACGACAGCACCCCGGCGGTACTGACCCTGCGCGGTACCAGCGCGCCGATCGTCACCAACCGCCTGGCGGTGGCTGGCTTGTCGACCGGTAAAGTGGTGGCCCTGGATATTTCCAACGGCGTGCCGGTCTGGGAACAGCGCGTAGCGATTCCGCAAGGTCGTTCCGAGCTGGAGCGTGTGGTCGACATCGACGGCGGCTTGCTGCTGTCTGGCGGCACACTGTACGTCGCCAGCTACCAGGGCCGCGTTGCAGCATTGGACCTGGAAAGCGGTCGTCCGCTGTGGCAGCGCGATGCGTCCAGCTACGCCGGTGTCGCCCAAGGCTTTGGCAGCGTCTACGTGAGCCTGTCCTCGGGCACCGTCGAAGGCGTTGACGAGCGTTCCACCACCGCCTTGTGGAGCAACGACTCCCTGGCCCGCCGTCAACTGTCAGCCCCGGAAGTGTTCTCCAGCTACGTCGCAGTGGGTGACCTGGAAGGTTACCTGCACCTGCTCAGCCAGGTGGACGGTCGTTTCGTCGGCCGTGAGCGCATCGACAGCGACGGCCTGCGTGCCCGTCCGCTGGTGGTGGGCAACATGATCTATGTGTATGGCAACAGCGGCAAACTGGAAGCCCTGACCATCAAGTAAGACTATGCTTGGGGCTAATCCCCCAAGCGGCCTTGTTCACAAGGTTTGCAGGGCTTGCACAGACTGCCCCGAGCACCAGCCGCTGCCTCGCAGCGGCTTTTGTATTTTCTGAAATAACGAAGTGGAGAGCCGCATGGTTCCCGTAATCGCCCTGGTGGGCCGACCGAACGTCGGCAAGTCCACCTTGTTCAACCGCCTGACCAGGACTCGCGACGCCATTGTCGGCGACTTGTCCGGTCTGACCCGTGATCGCCAATACGGTGAGGCCAAGTGGCAAGGGCGTACCTATATTCTGGTCGACACCGGCGGCATCTCCGGTGATGAACACGGCATGGACGAAAAAATGGCCGAGCAGTCGTTGCTCGCCATTGAAGAAGCCGATGTGGTGCTGTTCCTGGTAGACGCCAAGGCCGGTTTTACCGCCGCCGACCAGATGATCGCCGAGCATTTGCGCAAGCGTAACAAGCGTTCCTACGTGGTCGCCAACAAGGTCGACAACATCGACCCGGACATGGCCCGCGCCGAATTCGCACCGTTGGGCATGGGCCAGGCGATCCCGATCGCCGGTGCCCACGGTCGTGGCATCACCCAGATGCTGGAAATCGCCCTGGCTGATTTCCCCAAGGACGACGCAGAAGAACCGGAAGACGGCGAGGAAGAGATCGTTGCCGAAGGCGAGGAAGCCAAGCGCATTCCGGGTCCAAGCGAAAAAGACGGGATCAAGATCGCGATCATCGGCCGCCCGAACGTGGGCAAGTCGACGCTGGTCAACCGCATGCTCGGCGAAGACCGGGTCATCGTCTACGACCAGCCCGGCACCACCCGCGACAGCATCTACATTCCCTTCGAGCGTAACGAAGAGAAGTACACGCTGATCGACACCGCCGGTGTGCGCAAGCGCGGCAAGATCCACGAAGAAGTTGAAAAGTTCTCTGTGGTCAAGACCCTGCAGGCGATCAAAGACGCCAACGTGGTGATCTTCGTGATGGACGCCCGCGAAGGCGTGGTCGATCACGACCTGAACCTGCTGGGCTTCGCCCTGGAAGCTGGTCGTGCGCTGGTCATCGCGATCAACAAGTGGGACGGCATGACGCCGAGCGAACGGGACTTTGTGAAGATCGAATTGCAGCGTCGCCTGTTCTTCGTCGACTTCGCCGACATCCACTTCATCTCGGCTCTGCACGGCACGGGCGTGGGCAACCTCTACGCTTCGGTGCAGAACTCGTTCAAGTCGGCGGTGACCCGCTGGCCGACCAACCGCCTCACCCAGATCCTCGAAGATGCGGTCGGCGAGCACGCGCCACCGATGGTCAACAACCGTCGGATCAAGCTGCGCTACGCCCACTTGGGCGGTGCCAACCCGCCGATTATCGTGATCCACGGTAACCAGATCGAGAAGGTGCCCAAGTCGTACGTTCGTTACCTGGAGAACACCTACCGTCGCGTCCTGAAGCTGGTCGGCACGCCGATCCGCATCGAGTTCAAGGGCGGCGAGAACCCGTACGAAGGCAACAAGAACACGCTCACCGACCGCCAGGTCAACAAGAAGCGCCGCTTGATGTCGCACCACAAGAAGGCCGACAAGAAGCGCCGCGACAAGCGCTGATCCAGTCTTCTCTCAGGACCGCTTTTGTGGCGAGGGAGCTTGCTCCCGCTGGGCTGCGCAGCAGCCCCAAAGATGTACCTGCCACCGCAGTGCATCAGATGAAACCCAGGGGCTGCTTCGCAGCCCAGCGGGAGCAAGCTCCCTCGCCACAGAGTTTTCCTGCGATTCGGTGACAAGAAAAGGGTGCCCTTGGTGGCACCCTTTTTCATGCCCGGCGATTGGGCTATCCTCGAGCTCTCCCGCGCCGCACCAGAGCCGGGTGCAGAGCAGGGACACTCCATGATCACCAGCAAGTTGCCGAATGTCGGCATCACTATTTTCACCCAGATGTCCCAGCTCGCCGCGCAGACGGGCGCGCTGAACCTGTCCCAGGGATTTCCCGATTTCGATGGCCCGCAGGCCTTGCGCGATGCGGTCGGCCGACACATTGCCCAAGGCCATAACCAGTATTCGCCCATGACCGGCCTGCCGGCGCTGCGCCAGCAGATCGCAGCGAAAATCGCCCGCAGCTATGGCGCCAGTGTCGATGCCGATCAGGAAGTCACCGTGACCCCCGGCGCGACCCAGGCGATTTTCTGTGCCATCGCGGCGGTGGTCCACAGCGGCGACGAAGTGATCGTCTTCGATCCCAGCTACGACAGCTATGAGCCTGCCGTGCAATTGGCCGGTGGACATTGCGTGCACGTGCCACTGGGTCTGGATGACTTCGCCATCGACTTCGAGAAGCTCGGCGAAGCCCTGAGCCCGCGTACGCGCATGATCATTCTCAACTCGCCGCACAACCCCAGCGGTGCCCTGATCAGCCGCGCCGAGCTGGATCAGTTGGCGGCGCTGATTCGCGATCGTGACATCTACCTGGTCAGCGACGAGGTCTACGAACACCTGGTGTTCGACGGCGTCGCCCACGCCAGTGTCCTGGCCCATGAAGAGCTGTACCGTCGCGCCTTCGTGGTCAGTTCGTTCGGCAAGACCTACCACGTCACTGGCTGGAAAACCGGCTACGTGGTGGCGCCAGCGGCCCTGACGGCGGAACTGCGCAAGGTGCACCAGTACGTCAGCTTCTGCGGCGTGACGCCGTTGCAGTACGCCCTGGCTGATTACATGGCCGAGCATCCGGAACACGTCGATGAACTGCCGGACTTCTACCAGGCCAAGCGCGACCTGTTCTGCGATCTGCTGGCCCCATCGCGGTTCAGCTTCAAGCGCGTGACCGGTACTTATTTCCAGTTGGTGGACTATTCGCAGATTCGCCCGGACCTGAATGACGTCGACATGGCCGTGTGGATGACCCGCGAGCATGGTGTGGCGACGATTCCGATCTCGGTGTTCTACCAGCATCCACCACAAGGCCAGCGCCTGGTGCGCCTGTGCTTTGCCAAACGCGAGGAGACGCTGCGCGAAGCGGCGGAAAAACTATGCGTGATCTGAGCACGTTGCCGGACCTCGACATTGCCCTGGTCCAGACCACCCTGGCCTGGCACGACCGTCGGGCCAACCTGGAACATTTCGACGCGCTGCTGGAGCAGGCGCGCGGGGCTGACCTGATCATCCTGCCAGAGATGTTCACCACAGGATTTTCCATGGAATCCGAGACCCTGGCGGAGCCGGAGAACGGCCCGACGCGCCAATGGCTCAAGGCCCAGGCGGCGAAGCTGGGCGCGGTGATTACCGGCAGTGTGATCATCCAGGCCGCGGACGGCAGCCATCGCAATCGCCTGCTCTGGGCGCGGCCGGATGGAGAAGTGCTGCATTACGACAAGCGCCATCTGTTTCGCATGGCGGGGGAGCACAACCACTACACCCCGGGTGAGCGACAGGTGCTGTTCGAGCTCAAGGGCTGGCGGATTCGTCCGCTGATTTGCTACGACCTGCGCTTCCCGGTCTGGAGCCGCGACGCCGAGGACACCGACCTGCTGCTGTACACCGCCAACTGGCCCGGGGCGCGGCGTCTGCACTGGAACCGGCTGTTGCCGGCCCGGGCGATCGAGAACCTGTGCTACGTGGCGGCGGTAAACCGTGTTGGCACCGACGGCAAGGGCTTCGCCTATACCGGTGACAGCCAGGTATTGGATTTCCAGGGCGAGAGCTTGCTCAGCGCCGGCGAAGCGGATGGTGTGTTCAAGGTGTGCTTGAACGCAGCGGACCTGGCGGCGTATCGCACGCGGTTTCCGGCGAACCTGGATGCCGATTCGTTCGAATTCATCTAACTGAAACGTTTCAACCCTTCAGGAACGGTGTTGCGTGCCGATAACCGGTCAGCCAAGGAGAAGTCCCTATGACCAGTATCAGCGCAACCACCGTCAACCCTTATCCATTGTCAGCCCCTAAAGTCTCCATCCGCGGCGCGGAAGAAGAGAAAGCGGTCAGTCCAGTGGCATCGACTGACAGCAGCGAAGACAAGGACAAGAAACTGGAAGTCGACACTAGCGGCGCAAACGTCGCCGGTGCGGGTGCCGAGGCGGGTGGCGACATCATCGAACAGCTGAAGAAGCAGATCGAACAGGCCGAGAAACTACTGGCCCAGCAGCAAGCGCAACTGGCCCGCGTGCAGAAGAGCCAGGCCAGCGAAGAGCAGAAAGCCCAGCAGGCCATGGCCCTCCAGACCCAGATCATGGGCACCCAGGCAATGCTGCAAACCCTGCGGGCGTCGCTGTTGCAGGCGATGACCATCTCGATCGATACCCATGCCTGATATTTGGGTTGCCTGACAGGCCGCTATCGCGAGCAAGCTCGCTCCCATAGGGGGCAGCGCCGCTATCCAAATGTGGGAGCGAGCTTGCTCGCGATGAGGCCCTACCAGACCACGCAAAACCATCAGCCAAACAAAAAGGCCCCAGGGTTCACACCCCAGGGCCTTTTTGCATTTCAGCCGAACGATCAGGCCGCTTTGGCTTCCGGCTGGCTCAGGGAGCGGTTCAGTGCACTGAACAGCGCCTTGAAGCTGGCGGTGGTGATGTTTTCATCGATGCCAACGCCGTGCACCGCACGCTCGCCGTTGACCCGCAGTTCGATGTACGCCGCCGCCTTGGCATTGGTGCCAGCGCCAATGGCGTGTTCGTTGTAGTCCATGATCTCCACCGGAATTGGCAGGCCGGCCACCAGCGCTTCCAGCGCGCCGTTGCCCTTGCCGCGCCAGTGCAGGTTGGTCTCGCCCTGGCCCTTGCTCGCCACTTCCACTTCCACGGCGCTGTTGCCGTTTTCTTCCTGCAGGCGATGGCTGACCAGCGCGTACGGAGTGTTGGCTTGCAGGTATTCACGCTGCAGCAAGGCGTGGATCTGCTGGGCAGTCATTTCCAGGCCCAGGCGATCGGTTTCGCGCTGTACCACCTGGCTGAATTCGATCTGCATGCGACGCGGCAGGCTGATGCCGTATTCCTGCTCCAGCAGGTAGGCGATGCCGCCCTTGCCCGACTGGCTGTTGACGCGAATCACCGCCTCGTAGCTGCGGCCAATGTCGGCCGGGTCGATCGGCAGGTATGGCACTTCCCACAGACCGTCCGATTTCTGCTGGGCGAAGCCCTTGCGGATGGCGTCCTGGTGCGAGCCGGAGAACGCGGTGTGGACCAGGTCGCCAACGTACGGATGACGCGGGTGCACCGGGATCTGGTTGCATTCCTCGACCACTTTGCGCACGCCGTCGATGTCGGAGAAGTCCAGCCCGGGGTTGATGCCCTGGGTGTAGAGGTTCAGCGCCACGGTTACCAGGTCGACGTTACCGGTGCGTTCGCCGTTGCCGAACAGGCAGCCTTCGACACGGTCGGCGCCGGCCATCAGGCCCAGCTCTGTAGCGGCCACGCCGGTGCCACGGTCGTTGTGGGTGTGCAGGCTGATCAGCACGCTGTCACGACGGGTGATGTTGCGGTGGAACCACTCGATCTGGTCGGCGTAGATGTTCGGCGTGGCGACTTCCACGGTGGCCGGCAGGTTGAGGATCACCTTGCGCTCTGGCGTCGGGTTCCAGACTTCGATCACTGCGTCGCAGACTTCCTTGGCGAATTCCAGCTCAGTGGCGCTGAAAGTCTCTGGCGAATACTCGAACTGCCACTGGGTTTCCGGCTGCTGCGCGGCGTATTTGACGAACAGCTTGGCCGCGTTCACCGCGATTTCCTTCACGCCTTCCTTGTCCTGGTTGAACACGATGCGGCGGAACGACGGGCAGGTGGCGTTGTACAGGTGGACGATGGCCTTTTTTGCGCCGCGCAGGGATTCGAATGTGCGCGCGATCAGGTCTTCACGGGCCTGGGTCAGCACCTGGATGGTGGTGTCGTCCGGGATGTGGCCTTCTTCGATGAGGGTACGCACGAAGTCGAAGTCGGTTTGCGAAGCGGCTGGGAACGATGCTTCGATTTCCTTCACGCCCACCGCGACGAGGGTTTTCCAGAAGCGCAGCTTCTTGACCGCGTCCATCGGCTCGATCAGCGACTGGTTGCCGTCGCGCAGGTCGGAGCTGCACCAGATCGGCGCGGCGGTGATGGTCTTCGACGGCCAGGTGCGGTCCGGCAGGTTGATGGTCGGGAAAGCACGGTATTTGGAAGACGGGTCTTTGAGCATGCTCATGGGGAAATCCTTATTGTCGTGGCCGGAAAAAGGCGGCCTGCCGGTGGTTCGATGGGGGTGGCTTCACAGCCGGGACGAGGTGCCGCGATTCAGCCCGGCAGTCGTGCGCTGACGAGGCACAGGCTGCGGTGCTGGCGAAGCTGAATGAGGGTGTGAGAGGTTTTCATGCCTTCAACCCTAACCGCGTGGGGAGAGGATCGCAAGCAGTCGGAAAAAATTGAGAGAAGTTCTGCTTTTTGGTTGGTTTGCGAGATTTAATCGCGCATGTGTCAGGTATGAATGGCAGAAATTGCGTCGATGTTTTGAGCTTGGCAATTCGCGGGAGGGTGGTGATGCGGCTGCCGTCATCGCGAGCAAGCTCGCTCCCACAGGGGGGCAGCGCCGCTATCCAAATGTGGGAGCGAGCTTGCTCGCGATGAGGCCAGTAGCGTCTCTATCCATTCAAGGCTGGAAAGCCCCGATGAAAATCGCCGGATCCACCCGCGCATCGTTCAGGCTGATGTTCCAGTGCATATGCGGCCCGGTCGCCCGGCCGGTGGCGCCGACCTTGCCCACCACGGTGCCCCGGGCGAGTTGCTGGCCGACCTTCACGTCGATTTTCGACATGTGGCAGAACATGCTGATGAAGCCCTGGCCATGGTCGACGAACACGGTGTTGCCATTGAAGAAGTAATTACCGGTGAGGATCACCTTGCCGGCGGCCGGAGTCTTGATCGGCGTGCCGGCGGGCACGGCGAAGTCCAGGCCGGCGTGGGGGTTGCGTTCTTCGCCGTTGAAGAAGCGGCGCACGCCGAACTTGCTCGACAGCGGGCCGTTGACCGGTTTGTCCAGCAACAGGTTGCTGGGGATGTTCGGGCTGAAGCTGCGGTAGGCCTTCAATTGCACCGCCAGTTCGGCGTCGATGCGCTTGAGGTCCGCCGGGTTCGGGTTGACCTGGCGTTTGTTCGCCAGGGTGATGTGTTGCTCGGGGTACTTCTTGTAGCCGACCACGAACGGCTGGGTGCCGCCGCCACTGCTGATCTGTTGCGTGCCGGGCTGCACCGTCAGCGGGATGCCAACAATCGCCAGCCAGTTGTCCTGTTCCTTGACCACCAGCACCGGCTTGCCCTGGTAACTGGCTTTCGGTGCCTTGGCGGCGCTGCCCAGGTCCACCACGGCCACGCCGCCGGGTACCGGTTTGTTCAGCAGGCGGGTGATGTAACTGTCGGCGTGGGCGTTGAAGGCCAGGCACAGCAAGAGCAAGGGGGCGAGATATCGCGGCATGAATCAATCCAGTAAAGAAAGGGTGACCGGCGTCAGGTGATTGTCTTCGACCCGCACCAGCAATTCGCCTTCGCCGAGCTTGGCGGTCAGGCGCTGGCCGGTCTGGGTTTGCCCGGCACTGCGGATCGCCTGGCCGCGTTCGTCGAGCAAAATGCTGTAGCCCCGGCCGAGGGTCGCCAGGGGGCTGACGATGTGCAGCGTCTGCATCTGGTTGTGCAATTGCACGCGGCGGGTTTTCAGGCCTTCGCGCATGGCCCGGGGCAGGCGTTCGGCCAGGCTGTCCAGGCGCTGGCGCAGCAAGGCCAGTTGCCGGCCCGGATGTTGCCCGGCCAGGCGGGTTTCCAGGCGGATCAGGCGTTCGCGGCGGGTATTGAGGCTGCGTTCGAACGCCCGGCGCATGCGCATGTCCAGGTCGTCGAGGCGCTGGGCTTGCTGGCGCAGGCGTTCGCCGGGGTGGCGCAGGCGTCGGGTGAGGCCTTCGAGGCGCAGTTGATCGCGCATCAGCCGGTCGCGCATGCGCATCACCAGCCGGCGATGCAGGCTTTCGACCCGACGTACCAGGTCGCCGGCATCCGGGGCCAGCAGTTCGGCGGCGGCGGACGGGGTCGGGGCGCGCACGTCGGCGACGAAATCGCTGATGGACACGTCGGTTTCATGGCCCACGGCGCTGACGATTGGCGTGACGCAGGCATCCACCGCCCGGGCCACGGCTTCTTCGTTGAAGCACCACAAATCTTCCAGCGAACCGCCGCCCCGGGCCAGGATCAGCGCATCGAAACCACGGGCGTCGGCCAGCTTCAGGGCGCGGACGATTTGTGCGGTAGCTTCGCGACCTTGCACGGCGGTGGGGATCAGCGTCAGGGCGATCTGCGGCGCGCGGCGGCGGAACACGCTGATGATGTCGCGGATCACCGCGCCCGTGGGCGAACTGATAATGCCAATGCGTTGCGGATGGGCCGGCAACGGCACCTTGCGCTCGGCACTGAACAGGCCTTCGGCACTGAGTTTTTCCTTCAAGGCATCGAAGGCCAGGCGCAGCGCGCCATCGCCGGCCGGCTCGACGGTGTCGAGGATCAGCTGATAATCGCCACGGCCTTCGAACAGCGAGACCTTGCCGCGCACTTTCACCGCCAGCCCGTCCTTCAAGGCCTGGCGCACCCGCGCGGCATTCTGCCGGAACAGCGCGCAACGCACCTGGGCGCCACTGTCCTTGAGGGTGAAGTACACATGGCCGGAGGCCGGGCGGGCGAGGTTGGAGATTTCGCCCTCGACCCAGATGTTGCTGAACACGTCTTCAAGCAACACCCGCGCACGGCCGTTGAGCTGGCTGACAGTCAGGACCTCGCGGTCCAGGCCCAGTCGGGCAAAGGGATCTTTAATCATGGGCGGCATAATAAGGGGATTCGCCGATGGTGTGCAGACAATTAGACCGGGTTGCCTGCATCGCGAGCAAGCTCGCACACAGGAGATCTATGTCGCACCGAAGATCAAATGCGGGAGCGAGCTTGCTCGCGATAGCGATAGGCCAATCACCACAAATGCTGGAAGTAATCCCCCGGATCTGGCTAAAGTCCCCGCTCTCCTCAGCAAGGAAGTGCCGGATGAATCTTCTCCCGTGGTTGGGTCAGTGGGCATTTGCCCCCATGGAATGGCTGGTGATCGGCTCGGCCATTGCCCTGGCCTACATCGTCTTCGGCATTGCCGGGTTCGGCACGGCGCTGGTGGCCGCGCCCATCCTGCTGTTGTTCATGCCGCTGTCGAAAATCGTCCCGCTACTGGTCTTGCTCGATTTCGTCGCGGCCTTCGGCAACTTGCTGCCCTCGCGCCGAGATGTGTCCCGGCCGGAGCTGCTGCGGTTGTTGCCGTGCATGGCGCTGGGCTGCACCCTCGGGGTGGTTTTCCTGCTCAACCTCAAGTCCGACCTGTTGTTGCTGCTGATGGGGGTGTTCATCAGTTGCTATGCGATCTACAGCCTGCTGATCAAGACCCGGCCGACACAGTTGTCAGCGCGGTGGGCGGTTCCGATGGGCACGGTGGGTGGGATGTTCGGCGCGTTGTTTGGCAGTGGCGGCTTTTTATATGCCATCTACCTGAACAGTCGCTTGCCCAAGGACGCGGCCCGAGCCACGCAAAGTGCCCTGATCAGTTGCAGCACCGTGGTGCGCCTGAGCCTGTTTATCGTGGCCGGGGTCTATGCCGAGCTACCCTTGTTGGTACTGGCGCTGTGTTTGTTGCCGGCCATGGCGCTGGGGTTGTGGGTAGGGCGTCGCTTGACCATGAAGATGTCGCGAGAGGCATTCGTGCGGCTGGTCACCTGGCTGGTGCTTGCCAGCGGCCTCGCGTTGATCGGGCGCTACCTGAGTGCTTGACCTGGCCCCGCCAGGGATTAAGCTGCCGGCCTTCGATCAGACCCTGCCAGGGAAACAGCCAGGCCTCGCCATGAACTCGCAAAGTATCATCGTTCCGAAAATTTCCACCCTGCCGGTCCACGAGCCTCGGGCCCGGGCGATCGTGCGCTGGCTGGTGCGCAAGAATATCGTCGAAGAACAACTGACCACCTGCGGGCGCACCGGCAATCGCATGGCCCACGCCATCGCCCCCGGTGCCCGTGAGGTGGTCTTGCATCCCGAAGCCTTGCCGTTCGGTGAGGCGATCAATGGCCTGGAGATCATCACCAAGCGCTGCATCTATACACCGGCCAAGGGCTTTCTCGAAGAGGCCGGTTGCGCCGAGTGCCGCAAGGAAGTCGGCGAAGCGCTGTTCGAAAGTCTGGAAGACTGGATGCCGGCGCGCACCGACAACTTCACTTGCCCTGAATGCGCTCATGAAGACGACATCAACGGCTTCCTGTTCCTGCAGCCCTGCGGCTTTTCCAACCTGGGGTTCATCTTCAACAATTGGCTGGAGGCGGGGTTCAAGCAGGACTTTCTCGATGAATTCGCCGATTGGCTCGACCAACCGGTGAGTTGGGTGAAGGTGGAGTTGTAGCGTGAGGAAATAGGCAATCCCTGTGGCGAGGGAGCTTGCTCCCGCTGGGCTGCGAAGCGGCCCCAAGATGTTTGCGGTCGCTGCGCAACCGAGCGGGAGCAAGCTCCCTCGCCACGGGTTCGGTGTATGGCCGGAGTGCAATTATTAGCCCCGTCAATCAGCCCGGCAATAATAGACAGAGTTTTACATTGAGCCAGACGGGGTCCATGAGTATAATGGCGCGCTTCCATTTTCCCGCTCGGGAGCCCCCGCGATGCTGCGTATCAGCCAAGAAGCTCTGACCTTCGACGACATTCTCCTAGTGCCCGGTTATTCCGAAGTACTGCCTAACGAAGTCAGTCTCAAAACCCGTCTCACCCGTGGCATCGAACTGAATATCCCCCTGGTTTCCGCCGCCATGGACACCGTGACCGAAGCCCGTCTGGCCATTGCCATGGCCCAGGAAGGTGGTATCGGTATCATCCACAAGAACATGACCATCGAACAGCAGGCCGCCGAAGTGCGCAAGGTCAAGCGGTTCGAGGCTGGCGTGGTCAAGGATCCGATCACCATCGAGGCTGACGCCACGGTCCGGGATCTGTTCGAACTGACCCGCATGCACAACATCTCCGGCGTTCCGGTGCTGCACGATGGCGACCTGGTCGGCATCGTCACCTCCCGCGACGTGCGTTTCGAGAACCGCCTGGATGCCACCGTCCGCCAAGTGATGACGCCTAAAGAGCGCCTGGTCACGGTCAAGGAAGGCACCAACAAGGACGAAGTCCGCGAGTTGCTGCACAAGCACCGCATCGAGCGCGTGCTGATCGTCGACGACAAATTCGCCCTCAAGGGCATGATGACCGTCAACGACATCGAAAAAGCCAAGGCCTACCCGCTGGCCAGCAAGGACGACCAAGGTCGTCTGCGCGTCGGCGCTGCGGTCGGCACCGGCAAGGACACCGGTGACCGTGTCGCCGCCCTGGTCAGTGCCGGTGTTGACGTGGTGGTGGTCGACACCGCCCACGGCCACTCCAAAGGCGTGATCGACCGCGTTCGCTGGGTCAAGCAGAACTTCCCTGAAGTGCAGGTGATTGGCGGCAACATCGCCACCGGCGCTGCGGCCAAGGCCCTGGCCGAAGCCGGCGCCGACGCGGTCAAGGTCGGTATCGGCCCTGGCTCGATCTGCACCACCCGTATCGTTGCCGGTGTCGGCGTGCCGCAGATCAGCGCCATCGCCAACGTCGCCGCCGCCCTTGAAGGCACCGGCGTGCCGTTGATCGCCGACGGCGGTATCCGTTTCTCCGGTGACCTGTCCAAGGCCATCGTAGCCGGTGCCTCCTGCGTGATGATGGGTTCGATGTTTGCCGGTACCGAAGAAGCACCAGGCGAGATCGAGCTGTTCCAGGGCCGTAGCTACAAGGCTTATCGCGGCATGGGTTCGCTGGGCGCCATGTCCCAGGCCCAGGGCTCTTCCGACCGTTACTTCCAGGACTCCTCCGCGGGTGCCGAGAAGCTGGTGCCGGAAGGCATCGAAGGTCGCGTGCCGTACAAAGGCACCCTGAGCGCCATCATCCATCAACTGATGGGCGGCCTGCGTTCTTCCATGGGCTACACCGGCAGCGCCAACATCGAAGAGATGCGCACCAAGCCTGAATTCGTGCGTATCACCGGCGCTGGCATGGCCGAGTCCCATGTCCACGACGTGCAGATCACCAAGGAAGCGCCGAACTACCGCGTAGGTTAAGGCCTTCAGCAAAACGTTAATCACCGGGGCTGTTCATTCAGCCCCGAGTTGTTTCTGATTCACTACATGAGAATGAGTCATGGCCCTCGACATTCACGCTCACCGCATCCTGATCCTCGACTTCGGTTCCCAGTACACCCAGCTGATCGCCCGCCGCGTGCGTGAAATCGGTGTGTACTGCGAATTGCATCCGTTCGACATGGATGATGAAGCGATTCGCGAATTCGCGCCTAAAGGCGTCATCCTCGCCGGCGGCCCCGAGTCCGTGCACGAAGCCGACAGCCCGCGCTGCCCGCAAGCCGTGTTCGACCTGGGCGTGCCCGTCTTCGGTATCTGCTACGGCATGCAGACCATGGCTGAACAGCTGGGCGGCAAGGTCGAAGGTTCGGACCTGCGTGAGTTCGGTTATGCCCGCGTTGACGTAGTCGGCAAGAGCCGCCTGTTGGACGGTATCGAGGATCACGTCGACGCCGACGGCCTGTTCGGCCTGGACGTGTGGATGAGCCACGGTGACAAGGTCACCAGGATGCCGGAAGACTTCCACATCCTGGCCAGCACCCCGAGCTGCCCGATTGCCGGCATGTTCAACGATGATCGCCGTTACTACGGCGTGCAGTTCCACCCTGAAGTGACCCACACCAAGCAGGGCGGTCGCATCCTGTCGCGCTTCATCCTCGACATCTGCGAGTGTGAAGCCCTGTGGACCCCGTCGAAAATCGCTGAAGACGCCATTGCCCAAGTCCGTGCTCAAGTCGGTACTGACAACGTGCTGCTGGGCCTGTCCGGCGGTGTGGACTCCTCGGTGGTTGCCGCGTTGCTGCACAAGGCCATCGGCGACCAACTGACCTGCGTCTTCGTCGACAACGGCCTGCTGCGCCTGCACGAAGGCGAGCAAGTGATGGCCATGTTCGCCGAGAACATGGGCGTCAAGGTGATCCGCGCCAACGCCGAAGAGCAGTTCCTGAACAACCTGGCCGGCGAGTCCGACCCGGAGAAGAAGCGCAAGATCATCGGCCGTACCTTCATCGACGTGTTCGATGCCCAGTCCAACAAGCTGGACAACATCAAGTACCTGGCCCAGGGCACCATCTACCCCGACGTGATCGAGTCGGCCGGCGCCAAGAGCGGCAAGGCCCACGTGATCAAGTCCCACCACAACGTCGGTGGCCTGCCGGAAGAGATGAACCTCAAGCTGGTCGAGCCGCTGCGCGAACTGTTCAAGGACGAAGTGCGTCGCCTGGGTCTTGAGCTGGGCCTGCCGTACGACATGGTCTACCGTCACCCATTCCCGGGCCCGGGCCTGGGCGTGCGGATCCTCGGTGAAGTGAAGAAGGAATACGCCGACCTGCTGCGTCGCGCCGACCACATCTTCATCGAAGAACTGCGCAAGGCCGACTGGTACCACAAGGTCAGCCAGGCGTTCGTGGTGTTCCAACCGGTGAAATCGGTGGGCGTGGTTGGCGATGGCCGTCGTTACGCCTGGGTCGTGGCCCTGCGTGCCGTGGAAACCATCGACTTCATGACCGCGCGCTGGGCACACCTGCCGTACGAGCTGCTGGAAACCGTTTCCGGGCGCATCATCAACGAAATCGAAGGCATCTCCCGCGTCACTTATGACGTGTCGAGCAAGCCGCCGGCGACGATTGAGTGGGAGTGAGGTTGACTCTCAACTATTTGATTTTATTGTAAAAAATAAGAACGGATAGTGATGTTCGCTACAGCATCAATGGCGTTTTCAATGGCGCACATCGTACGTATGTGAGAGCGCTACATCGATACCATGTCCCGGATAAGGAGTGCCGACATGGTATCGAGAACGCTGCTCTGCAAATGGCTCTATACAGGCCTTCTTCTAGACGGTTCAGGGATCGAATGAAAACTTCTTTGGCGTTTCCATTAGCAATCACTTTCGCGCTTGTCATGACCGGCTGCAGCAGCCGTCAGGCGGGTGACCTTACTTCAGAGCCGGTCGTTCCACTGGCCATGAATGACCATCAAGCCAGCGTGACTTTCCGCACCATAGGCGGCGAGGGTGATCGTCCTGTCAGTTACACGTACGAGGATGCCAATACTGGACTTGTGAGTGCGGGTGAGCGGGTTTATGACTCTGCTTACTTCAAGCGCATACCGGCTTATCTGAAGAAAATCGCCGGTGGTACTGACAGCATCAGTAAGCTGGTCGAGTCGGATAAAACGGTGTACGTGAAAGGCGAGGTCAAGGACAAACCGTTTACCTTTAACGGTATTCCCATGCCGACGCCGTTTGACAAGGAGCAACCTGTTGCGCAGCAATTTACGCCGCAAGCCAAGAAGAATTACCTGGTTGAAACCGTGATCGCCGACACTTGGGTCATGACCGTGTACGAAGTCTCCGCAACGGGTGAACGCAAAACCATTGGTGTTCCAAAAAAAGATGCCGGCGCAAACTGACCGTGCAGGGATCTTTATGATCGTTATGTTCGAGTTGGAATGATGGCGCGGCCGGCGCTGACCGGTAGCCACTAGCGAGAAACACCCTGAAGCCCGCTTGCCCTCGGCGAGATCACCGCTGAGCACATCGACGAAATCTTCGAGACCAATGTGAAGGGCTTGATCTTCACGGTGCAGAAGGCCCCGCCGCTGATGGGCGAGGGCGGTTCGATCATCCTGACCGGATCCAGTGCGGGCACCACAGGCGCCCCGGCATTCAGCGTCTACAGCGCGAGCAAGGCGGCAGTGCGCAACCTCGCGCGGACTTGGGCAGAGGACCTGAAGGGCAGCGGCATCCGAGTGAACGTGCTGTCGCCCGGGCCGACGGCGACCGAACTGGCGAAGGCGGCGCTGGGTGAGGAAGGCATGAAGGTCTTCGCCTCGATGAATCCGCTCCAGCGCATGGCCGATCCGGCGGAGATCGGAGCAGTGGCCGCCTTTCTCGCATCGCCGGACAGCAGCTTCATGACCGCCAGCGAGGTCGCCGCCGACGGTGGCCTGGCGCAAATCTGACTCGTTACGCCCCATTCGATAGGTCGGAGCCTGTAAGACGTGGTAACCCATTTGGTGTGTGCAAGTGATGGGACTTGAAAGGCCCGCGTCATTGCCAGCCAAACACAAAACCGTGGCGAGGGAGCTTGCTCCCGCTGGGGTGCGAAGCGCCCCCAATCCAAGCTGACGGGGATCGGCCTGACACCCCGCGCTGACGGCTTTGGGCTGCAGCGCATCCCAGCATAGTCACCTTTCGCTACGATTCCCCGCCTCAACGGCACTGAGAAATGCTTACCATCTGTGGCGGTACCCAACGGGTATTTCGCCGGCATGGCGCGGAGTGCTGTCGCAATGTCCGCGAACCACTCCGTACCAAAGCTGCTGCCGAGCAAATGTGGCCGCTAAATGCTGGCGTTTGAAACCGATCTGTTTGGTTGTCATTTGACAACCTGACAGATCATGCGAATACTGGAGATCACGGATGACTCGTCCAACGCACCCGAAGAAAGAAATCGAAGAAACGCTTAGGTATGCCGAAGGGCAAGGGTGGCGCGTAGACATTGGCGGCAGTCACGCCTGGGGGCGGGTTTATTGCCCGTACAAAGAGGTGGAATGCCGTTGTGGCGAGTTCTGTATCACTTCGATATGGAGCACGCCGAAGAGCCCTGGCAACCATGCGCGAGCCTTGCGACGCGTTGTGGACAATTGCACTGCGCATCGCAACCGACACGACGTTGATGGCGATGCTGAGGAATAGAACAATGGAATATATTTTTACCTTGAAATATCAGCTTGCTGACGACGGTTGTGCCATGGATGAACTGGTCGAGCGGCTGGGAGAAGCGGGCTGCGACGACGCCCTGGTCGGTATCGGGCAGCCGGGGCGTCTGGCGCTTGAGTTCACTCGCGAGGCGCCTGATGCGGTCAAGGCAGTGCTTAGCGCTCTGGCCGACGTCCATCGCGCGGTGCCGTCGGCCAAATTGATCGAGGTTGCGCCTGATTTGGTCGGGCTGACCGACGTTGCTGAGATCGTAGGTGTGTCTCGGCAGAACATGCGCAAGCTGATGTTGGCTCATCCAGGCAGCTTCCCGACGCCGGTGCATGAGGGCAGTACATCTATCTGGCATTTGGCAGACGTTCTGGGTTGGCTGCAGGCCAGGGGCAGCTATTCGCTTACCAAGGACGTGTTGGATGTGGCCCAGGTGGCGCTGCAGGTCAACGTTGCGAAAGAAGGCCGACGGTTGCCTGGTATGGCTTGCGAAGAGTTGGACGCTTTGGTTGGGTGACAGCTTTGGGGAGTCGCTGAATAGAGACTCCGACAACATGGACGTGTTGTAAGCGAATAAGGAATACGTCGCACCGAACAGGCATGTTCAGCCTCTTCCTCAGTTTTGACGAGCCGGTTGTCGAAAATAATCGTTTTTGTGCGAGACTATGGTTATCTAATCGTTTCTGTACAGTCTTAACCGTTAGCTGACAAGATCAGGCGCACGCCCTCATTTCTAAATCCCTAAAAGTCGTCTTGTCCGCGGAGGCCCTTTATGACCGATTTGCCCGCAGACCCGATAGGCGCCGCCTGGCTGGCCCAAACCTATGGCGTACAGCCTCTGGGGCGGCTACCCGTGACGAGCCAAGTGGGCGGGCGACGCGCAACTCAAGTCAACGACGGCTTCCGTCTGGAAACCTACACGGAGGCGATGCGACCGAATAAGGAGCCTGCCGCGCATCTGCAGTTCCATCTGCGTCATGAAGTCCCCCATCTGGAGTTCCTTGCCCGTCTGTTCGAGAATACGGGGCCTGGTTTCGTCCAAGACTGGATTGCGGTCGAGCCGACTGGGCAGTATGCGCGTCGTGCTGCGTTTCTGTATGAATGGCTGACCGGAAACACTTTGGTCGTGCCCGAACGCCTGGGTGGCAATTACGTCGATGCGATTGACGAAGCCAAGCTGGTGTCGGCATCCCGCGACCAGGTGGTGAAGGTGCAGCGCTGGCGGGTAAATGACAACCTGCCCGGCACGCGCGAATTCTGCCCCTGCGTGATCAAGACCGAGGCGGTAATGCGTGCGGTCGGACTGGACGTCCCACGCTTGTTCGGTGAACTGACGGACGAGTTCGGCGAGGATCTGCTGATGCGGTCGGCGGTCTGGATGACGTTACGCGAGAGCAAGGCCAGCTTCGCCATCGAAGGCGAGGCCGACCGGGTAGGGCGGGTGCAACGCTTTGCGGACGTGATGGCTCGTCGTACAGGGCAGGGTACGGTCCCGTTGAGCAATGCCGCACTGGCAGAGTTGCAGCAGGAAATTCTCGGTGATCGGACGACGATCACCCACTTCGGCGTGCGCCAGTCACCGGTTTTTGTCGGTGAAACGGTGCGCTACCAGGAGGTCGTACATTACGTCGCCCCTGCGGCCGATGAGATCGGTGCGATGCTTGAAGGGCTTAGGGTGTTCCTCGAAAGGACGCAAGGCCAGTCGTCGGTGATGCGCAGCGCCGTTGCAGCCTTTGGTTTCGTCTATATCCACCCACTCGCTGATGGTAACGGCCGTGTACACCGGTTTTTGGTCAACGACGTACTGCGACGCGACGGCGTGATCCCGGATCCTGTGATTCTGCCGATCTCAGCGGTTATTACAGATGATGCGGGCGAGCGTCGCGGCTACGACCGAGTGCTGGACCAGGTGTCCAGGCCGCTGATGCAGGCCGTACGCGAGCGAGTAGTCTTCGAGCCCCGGCAGACGACCTATCCAGATGGTGTCGTGTCGAACTTCTCTTTTCAGGGCGCTGACCAGGCCCGCCCGCTGTGGCGTTATCCGGACCTCGGACCTCATACCGTGTTCCTGGCCAATATCATTGGCCGGACGTTGACCGAGCAGATGCGCGAAGAGTCTCGTTACCTGCGCAGCCACACGCGCGCGCGCGCGATGCTGAAGGAGGTGGTCGAGATGCCCGATCAACAGGCAGATCGGGTGCTGCGCTCAATCGAGCAAAATCGCGGTGAGTTGAGCAATGTGCTTGCCAAGGAAATGCCCGTGCTGCAACAGGTCGGGGTGTGGGCCGAAATCGTTGATGTCGTCTCGCGGGCGTTTGCGGAGGACGGTGGAGTGGGTGCTGGCGTGATTGATCGATATCGCCCGGGAAAGCCCGTCGACCGCTGAAGCCCTTCATGCAGCTTCCCCGTCACCTTTCGCTACGATTGCCGTCTCAGCGGGCACCGAGACACGCTTATCATCGAACGGTATGGCCTGCGGATAGTGCGGCCATTCGAAATTAGTGCGGTTGTCATTTGACAACCTTACTGGTCGTGCGAATACTGGAGATCACGGATGATTCGTCCAACGCATCCGAAGAAAGAAATTGAAGAAACGCTTAGGTATGCCGAAGGGCAAGGGTGGCGCGTAGACGTTGGCGGCAGTCACGCCTGGGGGCGGGTTTATTGCCCGTACAAAGAGGTGGAATGCCGTTGTGGCGAGTTCTGTATCACTTCGATATGGAGCACGCCGAAGAGCCCTGGCAACCATGCGCGAGCCTTGCGACGCGTTGTGGACAATTGCACTGCGCATCGCAACCGACACGACGTTGATGGCGATGCTGAGGAATAGAACAATGGAATATATTTTTACCTTGAAATATCAGCTTGCTGACGACGGTTGTGCCATGGATGAACTGGTCGAGCGGCTGGGAGAAGCGGGCTGCGACGACGCCCTGGTCGGTATCGGGCAGCCGGGGCGTCTGGCGCTTGAGTTCACTCGCGAGGCGCCTGATGCGGTCAAGGCAGTGCTTAGCGCTCTGGCCGACGTCCATCGCGCGGTGCCGTCGGCCAAATTGATCGAGGTTGCGCCTGATTTGGTCGGGCTGACCGACGTTGCTGAGATCGTAGGTGTGTCTCGGCAGAACATGCGCAAGCTGATGTTGGCTCATCCAGGCAGCTTCCCGACGCCGGTGCATGAGGGCAGTACATCTATCTGGCATTTGGCAGACGTTCTGGGTTGGCTGCAGGCCAGGGGCAGCTATTCGCTTACCAAGGACGTGTTGGATGTGGCCCAGGTGGCGCTGCAGGTCAACGTTGCTAAAGAAGGCCGACGGTTGCCTGGTATGGCTTGCGAAGAGTGGGACGCTTTGGTTGGATGACAGTGTTGGGGAGTCGCTGAAGTGGGGTTTCGATAACATGGGAGTGATTAACCCCCCAGCACTGACCTGCGCCCACTAGCGTGCAGTACTAGGTTCGGACGACCGTAGGAAAGGGTTTTAGCCCATGCCAAAAGGCTGGCTTAGGCATTAGGAAGTTGTGCTTAAATGCCAACCTCTCCACCGTTGCTCTTGGCTTGTCCACGTTTGTCCGTCGCTCTCTGCAAGTGAATGCGCAAAGCTGTCGGCCGCTCACAACAAGACTGCAAACTTCCATCCCAAGAACACCGTGCCGACAAACTCAGAAACGGTGTCACTGCCCTTATGTTCAAACGCATCCTGTCCGCTCTGAGCGGCAAGAAATCCAGCACGTCGACACCGGTTTCTTCTGCGCACACTGACGCGCCGCCGCCTCAGCCGGACGAGGGTGAATTGATTACGGTCTACGACAGCTACGGTCGTGAGATGCAGATCACCCGCAACGAGTGGCGCAACAATGTCTTCCTGCCAAACCTGCGAGAGAAATGGAATTCTGCCGACGAGCTCTACAGCCTGATTATCTCGGGTTTGAATGATGGCTTTGTCGCTGACTTGATTCCGGCCGCGGCACAACTGGTCGAGATCGACAGCAATCCCGAGCGCAGCCATGTCATCCAGGGCATTGTGCTGCTGGAGAACGGTCAACTCGATGCCGCCGAAAACGCGCTGCGCACGGGGATGGCGAAAGTGGGCGCGACAGGCACCTTGCTGACCAACCTGGCCAAGGTCTTCAGCGAGCGAGGTGAACCGGCGCTTGCCGATGAAACGCTTTGGCACGCGATCCAGGCTGACCCGAATCAAGAGAATGGCCTGCTGTGGTGGGCGGCCATTCAGCGGGAAAGGGCCGGCGAGGCGGGTTATGTCGAGGCGCTGCGTACCGTGGCTGCGTTGCCCGGCAGTTGGCGTGCGCCCTTGTGGTTGGCGCGTCATTGCCTGGAACAGAAAGACGTCGAGTCGGCACGCGGGTTTTACACGCAGGTGCTGACGGCGGGTACGTTCGACGGCAGCGCGCTGATGATGATCTCGGGCGACTTGGGTAACAACGGCCAGATTCCACTGATCATCGAGTTGGTCGAGCCCGTCTACGATGAGCACAAACACGACCCCATGGCCGGTATCAACTTGCTGCGCGCCTATCAGGAGCTTGGCCAAGCGGCCGAAGGCGAGGCGCTGCTCGCTCGCCTGTATGCCCTGGGTTTTGCGCCGATCAAAAGCCAGCTCGACCAGTTTGCCCAAGCCTTCCAGCAAATGCACAAGCAGGGCGCCCAAGGCGTGCCGGTGGATCCTGAAAACCTGCAGTTCGCGACGTTGGCATTGAGCCAGCCGATCTGGCACTACGGTTTGCGCAACGCCGACTGGTTCTTCGCGCAGAAACCGGAAGGGGCATCGGAAATCGGTTTCTTCGCATTGTCCAAAAGCACAGACGAGGTAGAACGCGCCGAGTCGCAACGGGAGGATGAACTGGGGCGCTTCTCGCGCGCGATTCCTCTATACCTGGCCGAAGCCGTGCACTACTGGAGCGACCATGTAGGCACGTGTTATATCCAAATCGTGGAAGGCGGCGGCCCGGTGTTATCCGGGAGCGAAGCCGACGGCCAAGCACTTTTCGATATCGTGCCGCCGACGATGAAGTCCTTCATCACCGGCGAGATCGGCTGTTCGGGCGATGGTGATCAAGCCCAATGGCAGCTTTCCCTGAGCCTCTGGGACTGCGCGACCCGCTCCCGGCAAACTACCGAAAGCGGCAGCGCGGTGAAGGCCGGCATCGGCGCTCTGGTACTCGACCTTGAGCAGCGCTTGCTTGCCCGCATTGGCCTGAGGCGCGAGACGCCCGTGGATTCGTTCTACCTGCATCCCACCGCCGAAGCCCTGCCGGTCTACCTGACCGAGCTGGGCCAGGCCTTCATGTTGACGCTGCTGGCGAACGGGCGCATGCCTAAATCCGCGATGTGGGGGGAGCGTGCCATGCTCGACTGGCCGCTGAACATGGCCCTTCATTGGCCCACGGTGGAAGTCGCCAAGCTGATGTACATCTCCGGGTTGGGCAAGGCCCACGATTACCAGTCGGACGTACTCGCCGAATACAAGGAGCGCAGCCTGCAGTGGCTGCGCGAGTTGGAGCAGGCGGGCAACCCTGCATCGCGCTTGGCGCCGTTGATATGGAAGGTGTTCGGTATGCAGGCGGAGCTACAGGCTTACCTGCGCCACCTGCCTGAGGATACCAGTGCTGCGCACAAGGCCTGGCTGGAGCGGGTGAGCGAGGCTTAATGATCGACAAGTCGCTTGGAGACGGCCCAGGCGACTGACGGCATGGGCTGGCCGGTGTGCGTTCCAGGCGCGTTCTATACTCCGGGCACCCATTACGGCGACAGTCGCGCCGCAACAAGGAGCCAGCCATGAACGATACCCAACGACTCGCCGCCTTGCGCATGGTTTTGATCGTTGTCGGCCTGATCGCCGTCTTCGCGATCTGGCCGCTGATGAACCTGTGGCCGTCTGGCTGGGCGTGGCACAGCGGGCATTCCCACTATCCGTTGATGATTGTCGGAATCTACGCCACCCTCGGTGTGTTCCTGCTGATGGCGTCGCGCGATCCGATGAAACACCTGAGCCTGATCTGGTTCACCGTGTGGTCGAGTATCGTGCACGGCGCGATCATGGCCGTGCAGTCCTTCGACGTCGAGATGGATGGGACCCGGCATATGGGGCATTTACTCGGCGATGTGCTGGCGCTGTTCATCGTCGCGGCGGCGCTGGCTTTTTTCATTCCACGTGGTAGCCCTACGCGCTAGCTGCCTCGAGTGGCGGTGATGGTGCTCCCCTCCGGATCTCGAGCATTTCGGCACAATTGTCGAGCGTTTCGGCACACTGACCATTTGGCGTTCAACCTAGACTCTGGCTTCATTTTCAGCCTCAAACGGAGTCGCGATGAACATCAGATCAATCCTGCCTGCACTTTCCATGGCTGTGGCATTCAGTGGCTACGCGGCCGACTTTTCACTGACCAGCCAGGACATTGCTGACAATCGCCCATTGACCCAGCGGGAAGTGTTCCAAGGCTTCGGTTGCGAAGGCGGCAACACCTCGCCGCAGCTTTCCTGGATAAACGCCCCCACCGGCACTAAAAGCTACGCGATCACGGTCTACGATCCCGATGCGCCGACGGGCAGCGGTTGGTGGCATTGGACGGTCTTTAACCTGCCCGCTTCTATCCACAGCCTGCCAAGTGGGGCAGGGCCGAGTTTGCCTGCCGGTGCAGTTCAAGGGCGAACCGACTTTGGTCAATCCGAGTTTGGCGGCGCCTGTCCTCCAGTTGGGGATAAACCCCATCGCTATCAATTCACCGTATGGGCATTGAAAGTCGATAAGCTAGCGCTCGACAACCAAGCCAGCGGGGCCTTGGTAGGGTACATGCTCAATGCCAACGCCTTGGCCAAAGCGACCATTACTTCAACTTACGGACGTTAAGCACGATGCACCCTTGTGAGGGCATACAGCACCGGGAAAACATTATCGATGCGTGTGTCATTCGGGCGCGCCAGCCCCTGACCTTGTCAAGGGTGCCGGTGTTCGTGACGACTTTGTGTCGAGTACGCCAAGGGGAAAAGTTGTTGCAGTGGGATGGCCGGGAGATGCGCGCCGGGCCGCAACATCTGATACTGATGCCGGCCGGGCGCGAGTTGGGTCTCTCAAACTTGCCCGGCCCCCACGGCCACTACATCGCCGATGCGGTGACCTTTCCCGTCTCGACATTGCGCAGCTTCAGTACCCGTTATAGCCAGCAGATCATGAGCCGTCGGGGTGTACTGAAGAATGATTTATGCGTCCGCCTGGACAGGCACACGACACAGGCATGGGATCAGTTGCTGACTGCCATCAGGGACGACGCCCCTCAGGTATTACGCACACATTATGGGGAAGCGGTCCTCCTGGGCCTGTGCCTTGGCGGCCAGCTCGGGCCCTTGCTGATGGGGCGCGACGATCCACTTTGTGAGCGTGTGCAGCAGCTGGTAATGGGCAGCCCGCAGAGAGACTGGACGGTGGCGGACGTCGCACAGCACCTGAACCTGGGGGAGTCGACGTTGCGTCGCCAATTAACGAATGAGGGGAACAGTTTCCGCAATATTCTGGAGGGCGTTCGATTGGCGACCGCGTTGCAATGGCTGCAGACCACTTCTCGCCCCATCGGTGAAATTGCCGGGACCTGTGGTTACGCCTCGGCCTCACGTTTTGCAGTGCGCTTCCGCTCACGCTATGGGCTGTCGCCACGTGAATTGCGGGAAGGAATCTAAGCTTTCCCGAGGTCACCCTTGGAACACTGGACGGCATCAACATTAAGCGCCTTGGATGTCGAAACCCTGAAAGTTGAGCTGATGGGGGCTGAGAAGACCTGTGGATAATTTCTATAGGTTTTTTCATTTTTGCAGCCCTTACCGTTTCTCATCTGCGGGTGTATCGTATTCGCCTTTTGCGGGCCCAACGGTTCGCCGCGGATTCAATAGGTGGTTGCGTTCATGTCCTTTACCCGTCGCCAAATACTCGGTGGCCTGGCCGGTCTTGTTGTCGTTGGCGTGGGTGCGGGAGGTGCGTCGCGGTACTGGCTGGGCAAGCGCGCCGATGCCGATGCCGGTCACGACTATGAATTGATCGCCGCACCGCTGGACGTCGAGCTGGTGGCCGGGCACAAGACCCAGGCCTGGGCGTTTGGCCCCTCGGCGCCGGGCACCGAGCTGCGGGTGCGCCAGGGCGAATGGTTGCGGGTACGCTTTATCAATCACTTGCCGGTCGCCACCACCATTCATTGGCACGGGATCCGTTTGCCGCTGGAGATGGACGGTGTGCCGTATGTCTCGCAATTGCCGGTGTTGCCGGGCGAATATTTCGATTACAAGTTCCGCGTGCCAGACGCCGGCAGCTATTGGTATCACCCTCACGTCAACAGCAGCGAAGAGCTCGGGCGTGGGCTGGTGGGGCCGTTGATCATCGAAGAGCGTGAGCCCACCGGCTTCAAATACGAGCAGACCCTGAGCCTCAAGAGCTGGCATGTGGACGAGCAGGGCGAGTTCGTCGCGTTCAGCATTCCCCGTGAAGCGGCGCGTGGCGGCACGGCTGGCCGGCTGGCGACCATCAACGGCGTGGCGCAAGCGGTGATTGACCTGCCGGCCGGGCAGATCACCCGGGTGCGCTTGCTCAACCTGGACAACACCCTGACGTACCGCATCAACATCCCAGGCGTTGAAGCGCAGATCTATGCGCTGGACGGCAACCCCATCGAACCGCGCCCGTTGGGCAAGGAATACTGGCTTGGCCCGGGCATGCGCATTTGCCTGGCGATCAAGGCACCGCCAGCCGGCGAAGAGTTGTCGTTGCGCAATGGTCCGGTGCGCCTGGGGACCTTGCGTTCGGTGCCTAACAGTGACGCGCCGAGCCAATGGCCGCCGGCGCTGCCGCCCAACCCGGTGTCGGAGCCGGACCTGGCCAATGCCGAAAAACTCAACTTCAATTTCGAATGGGTCGGCTCGGTGTCGGTCAATGTCGACAATGGCAAGCCGCCGAGCCTGTGGCAGATCAACGGCAAGGCCTGGGACATCACCGACAAGACCTGCGCCGACCGGCCGATCGCCACGCTGAAGAAAGGCCAGAGCTACATTTTCGAATTGAAGAACATGACTCAGTACCAGCACCCGATCCATCTGCACGGCATGAGCTTCAAGGTGATCGCGTCGAACCGGCACAAGGTCGTGCCGTATTTCACCGACACTTACCTGCTGGGCAAGAACGAGCGGGCGCAGGTGGCGCTGGTGGCGGATAATCCAGGCGTGTGGATGTTCCACTGCCATGTGATCGACCACATGGAAACCGGCCTGATGGCCGCCATCGAGGTGGCTTGATGCGCCAGATTCGCCCTGCCAGGATCATCGACCGTAGCCGTGACCAGGACTTCATGCGCGAAGCCCTGGCCCTCGCCGCACAAGGCGCAGCCCTGGGCGAAGTGCCCGTGGGCGCGGTGCTGGTGCAGGACGGCGAGATCATCGGACGCGGCTTCAACTGCCCCATCAGCGGCCACGACCCCAGTGCCCACGCGGAAATGGTCGCCATCCGCGCCGCCGCCCAGGCGGTGAGCAACTATCGCCTGCCCGGCAGCACGCTGTATGTGACGCTGGAGCCATGCAGCATGTGCGCTGGCCTGATCGTCCATTCGCGTATCGCCCGGGTCGTCTACGGCGCCCTGGAGCCCAAGGCCGGCATCGTGCAGAGCCAGGGGCAGTTCTTCAGCCAGGACTTCCTGAACCATCGGGTGATGTACGAGGGCGGGGTGTTGGCCGAGGAATGCAGCACCGTGCTGAGTGAGTTCTTCAAGGCCCGAAGAGCCAAATCCCAAGACTGACACCGACCTCCTGTGGGAGCGAGCTTGCTCGCGATGACGGCCTGACATTCAACAGCGATGTTGCCTGACAGACCGCTATCGCGAGCAAGCTCGCTCCCACAGGGGGTTGTAGTGTTTGCGCGATTTACTTACGCGCCACAATCACCGCCCGCATCGGCGCCGGCAGCCCTTCGATGGTTTTGCTGTGGTCGGCGGGATCGAGGAAGTCGCTCAGCGACTGATACTTCATCCACTCGGTGCTGCGCTGTTCCTCTACGGTGGTCAGGCTCACGTCCACGCAACGCACATCGCTGAACCCGGCGCGGCGCAGCCAGCGCTCCAGGGCCGGGACCGACGGCAGGAACCACACGTTGCGCATCTGCGCGTAGCGGTCTTCGGGCACCAGCACCTGGTGTTCGTCGCCCTCGATCACCAGGGTTTCCAGCACCAGTTCGCCGCCCTTGACCAGGCAGTCCTTCAAGGCCAGCAGGTGCTCGATTGGCGAGCGACGATGGTAGAACACGCCCATGGAAAAAACCGTGTCGAAACCTTCCAGCTCTGCTGGCAGGGCCTCGAAGGGGAACGGCAAATGCCAGGCGTTGGGCTGCGACAGGTAGCGCTGCACCGCCTGGAACTGGCAGAAGAACAGCCAGTTGGGGTCGACGCCGATCACCGTGTCAGCCCCGGCGCCGAGCATCCGCCACATGTAGTAGCCGTTGCCGCAGCCCACATCGAGGATGCGCTTGCCTTTCAGGTCCAGGTGCGGGGCCACCCGTGACCACTTCCAGTCCGAGCGCCATTCGGTGTCCACGTGCACGCCAAACAGGTCGAAAGGACCTTTGCGCCATGGCGACAGGCCCATCAACGCGGTACGCATTTGCGCACGGGTTTCGTCGGAACAATCGGTGTCGAGCGTCAGACCATTCAGCAGGTCGACCGTGGTGGGTTGCAAGGCGGGCAGCGCATCGAGCGCGCTTTGCCAACGCTCCAGATCGCCATGGCCCTTTTCCATCTTGTTGTCGAGTTGCGTCTGCAGTGTCGCGGCCCAATCGGCCAGGGGCGTGCCGGCCAGATGGCGGGCGAGGGGGGACAGATCAATCATGGCAGGGCAATCAACGAGGCGAAGTTAAGACACTGGAACCACGGCACGACTTTCGAGAACCCGGCCGCCAGCAGGCGTTCGCGGTGTTCTTCGAGGCTGTCGGGCTTCATGACGTTTTCGATGGCGCTGCGTTTCTGGGCAATTTCCAGCTCGCTGTAGCCGTTGGCGCGCTTGAACGCCACGTGCAGGTCGGTGAGCAGGGCATGTTCCTCGGCATCGTTGAACCGCAACTTTTCCGACAGGATCAGGGCGCCACCCGGCAGCAAGGACTGGCGGATGCGGCTCAACAGCGCGGTGCGCTGGTCCGGCGCGATGAATTGCAGGGTGAAGTTCAGTGCCACCACCGAGGCCGGCTGGAACGTCAGGGCGAGGATGTCGCCTTCGATCACTTCCACCGGCAGCAGCTCCTGGAACATCGAGTCCTGGCCGTTGAGGTATTCGCGGCAGCGCTCGACCATGGCCGCCGAGTTATCCACAGCGATTACCCGGCAACCGTCGGTGCGCACGTGGCGGCGCAGGGCCTGGGTCACGGCGCCCAGGGACGAGCCCAGGTCGTAGAGCACGCTACCCGGCTGGGCGAATTGCGCGGCGAGCACGCCGAGGTTTTCGACAATGGTCGGGTAACCCGGCACCGAACGCTTGATCATGTCCGGAAACACCCGCACTACGTCCTCGTTGAAGGCGAAGTCCGGCACTTGGGCCAGGGGTTGGGCGAATAGGCGATCGGGATCTTTGCTCACGGCGGTTCCAGCGGCATGGGTGGTGAAAAGGCCGGCATTTTAACCAAAAAACCTGTGGGAGCGAGCTTTGTGGGAGCAAGGCTTGCCCGCGATAAAGGCACCGTGGTCTATAGCAAGACCACATTATCGTTCATCGCGGGCAAGCCTTGCTCCCACAGATCCTTGCTCCCACAGATCCTTGCTCCCACAGAGCTTTGTTCCCATATTTATCTTTGTTCAGTGTGGCTTTTGGGTAAACGCCGACGCCGTAATCCCCCACTGGCCCAGCCAGTAACTGACGATGATCAAGTAAGGCGCGGCATGGAAGGGCTGCACGAACCGGTTGATGCCGATCAGGCTGTCGGAGAACACAAAGGCCAGCGCCCCGGCGGCGGCCAGCCAGGCCGAGCGTTTCGGCACGCCGGTGCCCAGCCGCGCCAACGCTCGCCAAAGCATGGCGCTGATGGCCAGGCCGTAGACAATCACCGGCATCAGCAACGGCCCGAGGCCGTTCGACACCAGGATCCCCAATAGCACCGCACCGATGCCCAAGGCCAGGGCCAATGGCAGCAGCGCCGGGCGGCGGCAGTCGCTGAGGTAGGCTTTCAGGTAGGCCAGGTGCGCCAGCAGAAACGCGCCAAGGCCGAACACGAACAGATCCCCCGGCCAGGCCAGCAACACATCACCCACCAGCGAAAAAATCAACCCGAGGCTGATCCAGCGCCGATAGTCACTGGGCGGCGCATCGTGCAGCCAGCCGAGCAGGGCCAGGACCGGCATGGGCTTGACCAGCAGGCACAACAGCGTGGCGTGCACGCTCAGGCCGTACAGGTAGGTGGCTGCGCCCATCAGTGCCAGGATCAGCCAGCCCACGGTCAGTTCACCGCAATGGCGCAGTCGAAAGTTTCTACAGGCGGCACTTCCGGGGCCCAGGGCTGTTGATAAGTCAGGCGCAAGCGCCCGGTGCCGGCGCTGAACGCCTGGAAGCGCCAGGTCGAGACGCCCGCGGCGCCGACGATGCCGGCGTCTTCCGGGTTGCGATAAACCTCCGGCCCCAAGCCTTTGAGCACGCCACCGGCCGAATCCTGGATCGCCCAGCGATAACCGGTAGTGGGGTTGCTGGGCAGGCTCAGGATCAGGTTCTGCCCGTTATTGAGCCTTACCGGGCACTGGCTCAGCTTTTCCACGGTCACGTTGTTGCTGGTTTGCGTGGCGCAGGCGCTCAACAGGGCGAGGCTGAGGGGGACGAGCAGGCGGGTGGGGGACATAAGGGTGGTGGCTCCGGCATTCACGACGAACGGCGAGCATAACCGAAGATGCTACTGGGTGTGTCAGCTAGGCATATGTTGTTGCTGATGCCGCCATCGCGGGCAAGCCTTGCTCCCACAATGGATCTTTGTTGTACACAAAATCTGTGAGCGACATTTAATCCTGTGGGAGCAAGGCTTGCCCGCGATGGGGCCCGCACAAGCGCTAGAGGAACATCAGAACAACACCTTCGCCACATCCGCAAACCGCTTGGCAAAGTGCACCGTGACACCTTCCTTGAGGTAGTCCGGCAGTTCTTCGAAGTTGCCTCGGTTGGCTTCCGGCAGGATCAGTTCGTTGATTTTCTGCCGCCGCGCCGCGATGACCTTCTCGCGCACCCCGCCAATCGGCAGGACGTGCCCGGTGAGGGTCAGTTCGCCGGTCATGGCCACGCCTTTTTTCGGCGGCTGGTTGCGGGCCAGGGACAGCAACGCGCTGGCCATGGTCACGCCGGCGCTCGGGCCATCCTTGGGCGTGGCGCCTTCCGGTACGTGCAGGTGAACGAAGGCCTCGTCAAAGAACTTCGGATCGCCGCCAAATTGCTTCAGGTGCGAACTGACGTAGCTGTGGGCGATTTCCGCCGATTCCTTCATCACGTCCCCCAGTTGCCCGGTCAGCTTGAAGCCGCGATTGAGGGTGTGGATGCGCGTCGCTTCGATCGGCAAGGTCGCGCCGCCCATGCTGGTCCAGGCCAGGCCGGTGATCACGCCGATGCCGGACAACACCTGCTCGTTGCGGAACACCGGTTTACCCAGGGAGGCTTCGAGGTCTTTCGGCCCGAGCTTGATCACGGCCTTGGGGTCGTCGATCAGCTTCATCACCGCCTTGCGCACCAGTTTGCCCAGCTGTTTCTCCAGCTGTCGCACCCCGGCTTCACGGGCATAGCCGTCGATCAGCGCCTTGAGCGCGCTGTCGTTGATACTCAGGCTGCCCTTGGACACGCCGGCCTTGGCCAGTTGCTTGGGCCACAAGTGACGCTTGGCGATGGCGACCTTTTCTTCGGTGATGTAGCCCGACAGGCGGATCACTTCCATCCGGTCCAGCAGCGGACCGGGGATCGAGTCCAGGGTGTTGGCGGTGCAGACGAAGAGCACTTTCGACAGGTCCAGGCGCAGGTCCAGATAGTGGTCGAGGAATTCGACGTTCTGCTCCGGGTCGAGGGTCTCCAGCAGGGCCGAGGCCGGGTCGCCCTGGTAGCTTTGGCCCATCTTGTCGATTTCGTCGAGCATGATCACCGGGTTCATCACTTCGACATCTTTCAGCGCCTGCACCAGCTTGCCCGGCTGCGCGCCGATGTAGGTGCGCCGATGGCCCTTGATCTCGGCTTCGTCGCGCATGCCGCCGAGGCTGAAGCGGTAGAACGGCCGCCCCAGGGATTCGGCGATGGATTTGCCGACGCTGGTCTTGCCCACGCCCGGCGGGCCGACCAGCAGCACGATGGAACCACTGATCTCGCCTTTGTAGGCGCCGACGGCGAGGAACTCCAGGATGCGGTCCTTGATGTCGTCCAGGCCGGCGTGGTGCTGGTCGAGCACCTTGCGCGCGTGCTTGAGGTCAAGCTTGTCCTGGCCATACACGCCCCACGGCACCGAGGTTGCCCAATCCAGGTAATTGCGGGTGACGGCATATTCCGGCGAGCCGGTTTCCAGGATCGAGAGTTTGTTCATTTCCTCTTCGATGCGCTTCTGCGCCTGGGCCGGCAGCACCTTGCCTTCGAGCCGCTGCTCGAACTGTTCGATATCGGCGCTGCGGTCGTCCTTGGTCAGCCCCAGCTCCTGCTGGATGACCTTGAGCTGCTCCTTGAGGAAGAACTCGCGCTGATGTTCGCCGATCTTGTTGTTGACCTCGGCGGAAATCTCTTTCTGCAACCGCGCCACTTCGACTTCCTTGCGCAGCATCGGCAGGACCTTTTCCATGCGCTTGAGCATGGGCACGCAGTCGAGCACTTCCTGCAGCTCATTGCCGGTGGCGGAGGTGAGCGCAGCGGCAAAGTCGGTCAGCGGCGAAGGGTCGTTGGGGCTGAAGCGGTTGAGGTAGTTCTTCAGCTCTTCGCTGTACAGCGGGTTGAGCGGCAGCAGTTCCTTGATCGCGTTGATCAGCGCCATGCCGTAGGCCTTGACCTCATCGGTCGGCTCGCTCGGCTGGTGCGGGTATTCGACTTCCACCAGGTACGGTGGGCGATGGTGCTTGAGCCAGGTGCGGATACGCACGCGGGTCAGGCCCTGGGCGACGAATTGCAGCTTGCCGCCTTCCCGGCTGGCGTGGTGCACCTTCACCAGCGTGCCGTACAGCGGCAGTTTCGAGGTGTCGAAATGGCGCGGGTCTTCCTGGGGCGAGTCCATGAAGAACAGCGCCAGGGAGTGATGGTCGGACTTGGCCACCAGCTCCAGGGTCTCGGCCCACGGTTCTTCGTTGACGATGACCGGCAGCACCTGGGCCGGGAAGAACGGACGATTGTGGATCGGGATGATGTAGACCTTGTCCGGCAAATTCTGGCCAGGCAGGGCCAGGCCGGTGCCGGAGGAGGTGTGTTCGATGTGTTCGGAGTCAGCGTATTCGTTGATGGCTTCGGTAGAGTGCTGGTCGCTCATGGGGCACCTGCGCAATGGGGTATGGGTCTTAGATGGGGCAGGTGGGGGGTGGTTTCAATGGCGGGTGATTGTTAGCGGTTATTTCATTGACCGGTTTTACCCCGTAGGAGCTGCCGAGCGAAGCGAGGCTGCGATCTTTCCCCTGACGCTTGAATCTCAAGCGAAAGCTCAAAAGATCGCAGCCTGCCGGAGACGCGTCAGGCGACCCGGTTCAAGTCGTTATGACGCGTCTCCTTCAAGCACAGCACGGCGATCACGCTAAGCAGTGCGGCCGTTGAAACGTAGCCCCCGACATAACTCAAACCACCCATCGCCACCAGTTTCTGGGCGAAGAACGGCGCGGCCGAGGCGCCGACGATGCCGCCCAGGTTGTAGGCCGCCGAGGCGCCGGTGTAGCGCACGTGGGTCGGAAACAGTTCTGGTAGCAGGGCGCCCATGGGGGCGAAGGTCACGCCCATCAGGAACAGCTCGATGCACAGGAACAGCGCCACGCCGCCGGTCGAGCCGTGGGTCAACAAGGGTTCCATGAGGAAACCCGAGGCAATCGCCAATACGCCGCCGACGATCAGTACCGGCTTGCGCCCGTAGCGGTCGCTGGCCCAGGCCGACAGGGGCGTAGCGGCGGCCATGAACAGCACGGCAAAGCACAACAGGCTCAGGAAGGTCTCGCGGCTGTAGCCGAGTGTGGACACGCCGTAGCTCAGGGAAAACACCGTCGAGATGTAGAACAGCGCGTAACACACCACCATCGCCGCCGCGCCCAGCAAGGTTGGCGCCCAGTACTGGCTGAACAGCTCGACCAACGGCACCTTCACTCGCTCCTGGCGGGCCATGGCATTGGCGAACACCGGGGTTTCGTGGAGCTTGAGCCGCACATAGAGGCCGACGATCACCAGCACGGCACTGAGCAGGAACGGAATCCGCCAGCCCCAGGCGCGGAACTGCTCGTCGTCAAGGGTCATGGCCAGGGTCAGGAACAGCCCGTTGGCCGCCAGGAAGCCGATGGAGGGCCCCAGCTGGGGGAACATGCCGAACCAGGCGCGCTTGCCCTTGGGCGCGTTCTCGGTGGCAAGCAGCGCCGCACCGCCCCATTCACCGCCCAACCCCAGGCCCTGGCCGAAACGCAGCACGCACAGCAGGATCGGCGCCCAGGCGCCAATGCTGGCGTAGCCCGGCAGCACGCCGATGAGGGTGGTGCAAACGCCCATCAGCAGCAGGGACGCCACCAGCGTCGACTTGCGCCCGATCCGGTCGCCGAAATGACCGAACAGCGCAGAGCCCAGCGGGCGGGCAAGGAAGGCGATGCCGAACGTCAGGAAGGACGACAGCATCTGTGCTGTGCCCGAGGTTTGCGGGAAGAACACCGGCCCGATCACCAGGGCCGCAGCCGTGGCGTAGACGTAGAAGTCGTAGAACTCGATGGCGGTGCCGATGAAACTCGCGGTGGCCACGCGGGTGGCCGAATTTGTCGGCTGGGCAGACACAGCCTCGTTGCAGGTAGCGGTCGTCATGCAGTTATCCCTGACAGTCATGTGCTCCATTGGAGCGAATTATTATGGTCGAACACCCAGGGATGTGGGCGGATATCCTTTCGCTGTTTCGGGTAGGAACAGTCGCAGGACTGATGCGGATTTTGCCGATGGTCGGGCCGGAACCGGCTGGGTGCGGATAAGCACGGGGTTCGGGCGGGGCTGGGTAAGCGGCTTGAGTATAGGAAGGAGGCTAACGAATCAACAAGAGAGCTGGCCCACAATAACGGCGCTTGCGATGAGCTTTTGTGGCGAGGGAGCAAGCGCCCTCGCCACGGGTGCGGTGTTTAGAGCACTACCGGCACCGAACTGTTATGCCACGCCAGCACCTGGCTGACACGGTTGTCCACGGTCTCGATGATTTCCAGTCGATAACGGCCGATCTTCAGGCATACCGGGCTTTCGGGGATGGTTTCCAGGGCTTCGGTCACCAGTCCGTTGAGGGTCTTGGGGCCGTCGCTAGGCAGATGCCAGCCCAGGGTCCTGTTCAGTTCGCGGATCGACGCCGCGCCATCGATCATCAGGCGACCATCGGGCTGGGGGTGGACGTGGGGGTTGTCGAGGCTGTGCTCGCTTTCGAATTCGCCGACGATTTCTTCGAGGATGTCTTCCAGGGTGACGATGCCCAGCACTTCGCCGTATTCGTCCACCACCATTCCCAGGCGCCGCTGCTGCTTGTGGAAATTCAGCAATTGCAGTTGCAGTGGCGTGCTTTCAGGGACGAAATAAGGCTCGTGGGAGGCGGCCAGTAGCGCTTCCTGGGTCAGGCTCGCGTCCGCCAGCAAATGACGGATCTGGCGCGTGTTGAGCACCGCTTCGACCTGGTTGATGTCGCTGTGGAACACCGGCAGGCGGGTGCGACGGTTCAGGCGCAGCTGTTCGATGATCTCGCCGATGGGGTCGTCGAGGTTGATTCCGTCGACCTCGCTGCGGGGCACGAGGATATCGTTGACGGTGATGTTGTCCAGGGCATGGATGCCGGAAATCGGATGCAGTCGGCCGCTGCTGTGCTCAGTTTCGTGCTCGCTGCGCGGTGACGCGGGCATCTCGTCGTCGCTCTGTTGCACCATGCTGGCTTTGCGCGCAAAGGGGCGCAGCAACAATTGGCTGGCACTATTCAACAGCCAGGCAAATGGATAGAGGATCTTCAGCGGTATGCCAAGCAAGGCGTTGCCCAGCGCCAGCACCGCTTCGGGCTGGCGGGTGGCCAAGGTGCGCGGCAGGTAGTCGGCAAACACCAGCAGGGCGGCGCTGGTGCCGAGCCAGGCTACCCAAGGACCGTTTTCCAGCCAGGTAAAAATTGCCAGCAAGGTGCCGATGACGACGGCCAGGGTGCGACAGAGGGTATTGCACAGGATCAGGCTGGCCAGCGGGAATGTCAGCGTTGCCAGCGGTTTGTCACTGGCGCGCGAGGCCGTGCGCTGGGCCAACAGGTGCTGCTGGGCGGCTTCGATGGCGGTGAACAGGGCCGACCAGAGGATCAGCACCACCAGCACGGCGAACAACGGCGCTACGGGCAACGTATCCATCAGGGCCGTCCGTCAGATATGCAGGATGTATTCACGGACCAGCTTGCTGCCGAAGTACGCGAGCATCAGCAGGCAGAAACCGGCCAGGGTCCAGCGAATCGCCTTGTGGCCGCGCCAGCCGAGGCGGTTGCGGCCCCACAGCAGCACGCTGAAGACGATCCACGCCAGGCAGGCCAGCAGGGTCTTGTGCACCAGGTGCTGGGCGAACAGGTTCTCGACGAACAGCCAGCCGGAGATCAGCGACAGCGACAGCAGGCTCCAGCCGGCCCAGAGGAAGCCGAACAACAGGCTTTCCATGGTTTGCAACGGCGGGAAGTTGCGGATCAGCCCGGACGGGTGCTTGTTTTTGAGCTGGTGGTCCTGCACCAGCAGCAGCAAGGCCTGGAACACCGCGATGGTGAACAGGCCATAGGCGAGGATCGACAGCAGGATATGGGCAAGGATGCCCGGTTCTTCGTCGATGATCTGCACCGTGCCCGACGGCGCGAATTGCGCCAGCAGCACCGTCGCCAGCCCCAGCGGGAACAGCAGCACCAGCAGGTTTTCCACCGGAATGCGCGAGCAGGCCAGCAGCGTCAGGCCTATCACGGCGACGGCGATCAGGCTGGCGGCGTTGAAGAAGTCCAGGCCCAGGCCGATCGGCGTCATCAGGTGGGTATAAAGGCTGGTCGCGTGACCGAGCACCGCCAGTACGCCAAGCGTGACCAGCAGGCGTTTGTTCGCCTTGGCGCCGGTGGCCAGGCGGGTGCCTTGATAGAGGGTCGCAGCGGCATAAAGGCAGGCGGCGGCGAGCGTGGCAAGCAAGCTGGGTGACAAGGGGAGCATAAATCCTGTTAGGCAAGCCCGAAAGGCGCTGAGTTTGGCATAGAACCCCCTTCGCACGAAAGACCACCGCAACTGACAGTAAGGTGTACGTTGCCCGCTTCTTCGCTATAATCCGCGACCTGCCCACGCCGCAGGCTCGCCGAGCACATTTTTCACGGTCTGGGCCGCCATTATCCCGGTCTCATCTGGGCCTGAAAGGATCGCGCATGTTTGAAAACCTAACCGACCGTCTCTCGCAGACGCTGCGCCATGTCACCGGCAAGGCGAAACTGACCGAGGACAACATCAAAGACACCCTGCGCGAAGTGCGCATGGCGTTGCTCGAAGCCGACGTCGCCCTGCCGGTGGTCAAGGACTTCGTCAATTCGGTCAAGGAACGCGCCGTCGGCACCGAAGTGTCGCGCAGCCTGACACCGGGCCAGGCGTTCGTGAAGATCGTCCAGGCCGAACTCGAAAGCCTGATGGGCGCCGCCAACGAAGACCTGAACCTGAGCGCCGTACCGCCAGCGGTGGTGCTGATGGCCGGCCTGCAGGGCGCGGGCAAGACCACGACAGCCGGCAAGCTGGCGCGCTTCCTTAAAGAGCGCAAGAAGAAGTCGGTGATGGTGGTGTCGGCGGACATCTACCGTCCGGCCGCGATCAAGCAACTGGAAACCCTGGCCAACGACATCGGCGTGACGTTCTTCCCGTCCGACCTGAGCCAGAAGCCGGTGGACATCGCCCAGGCGGCTATTAAAGAAGCAAAACTGAAATTCATCGACGTGGTCATCGTCGATACCGCCGGTCGCCTGCACATCGATGAAGAGATGATGGGCGAGATCAAGGCGCTGCATGCCGCGATCAACCCGGTGGAAACCCTGTTCGTGGTCGATGCCATGACCGGCCAGGACGCGGCCAACACGGCCAAGGCGTTCGGTGATGCGCTGCCGTTGACTGGCGTGATCCTGACCAAGGTCGACGGTGACGCCCGTGGCGGTGCCGCGCTGTCGGTACGCGCCATCACCGGCAAGCCGATCAAGTTCATCGGTATGGGCGAGAAGAGCGAAGCGCTCGAGCCGTTCCATCCCGAGCGTATCGCTTCGCGCATCCTCGGCATGGGCGACGTGCTCAGCCTGATCGAGCAGGCCGAACAGACCCTCGACAAGGACAAGGCCGAGAAACTGGCCAAGAAGCTGAAGAAGGGCAAGGGCTTCGACCTCGAAGACTTCCGCGACCAGCTGCAACAAATGAAGAACATGGGCGGCCTTGGCGGCCTCATGGACAAACTGCCGAACATCGGTGGTGTGAACCTGGCGCAGATGGGCAATGCCCAGGGCGCGGCTGAAAAGCAGTTCAAGCAGATGGAAGCCATCATCAACTCCATGACCCCGGCCGAGCGCCGCGACCCTGAGCTGATCAGCGGTTCGCGCAAGCGCCGTATCGCCATGGGGTCCGGCACCCAGGTGCAGGACATTGGTCGCTTGATCAAGCAGCACAAGCAGATGCAGAAGATGATGAAGAAATTCTCCGCCAAGGGCGGAATGGCCAAGATGATGCGCGGCATGGGCGGTATGTTGCCCGGCGGCGGCATGCCGAAAATGTAAAGAATCTGCGCCGGCTGTCATGTCGGCGTTGCCCTGCACGGATGCGGGGATCTCCAGCAAACCCGCGCTACGCGGGAGCTGACTTGCCGTTTTTCATGACGGCTCTATGGCAAATCTTGATCGCATGGCGCCAGGCGCCGGAAAAAGACATTTGCAAAAGTCCGGATATTCCTTAGAATATGCGGCCTTTCGGGCACCTATGCCCGCTGTGCATTTAGATTTGCAGCACCGACTACAGGAACGATGTTCACATGCTAACAATCCGTCTTGCCCTTGGCGGCTCCAAAAAGCGCCCGTTTTACCACCTGACCGTAACCGACAGCCGCAACCCGCGTGACGGTTCCCACAAGGAGCAGGTTGGTTTCTTCAACCCTGTTGCCCGTGGTCAGGAAGTTCGTCTGTCCGTGAACCAAGAGCGCGTAGCCTACTGGCTGAGCGTTGGTGCACAACCTTCTGAGCGCGTTGCTCAGTTGTTGAAGGAATCGGCTAAGGCTGCGGCCTGAGCAATATGAACGCGACGCCAAAAGATGCTGATGATTTGATCGTTGTCGGCAAGATCTACTCTGTACATGGCGTTCGCGGCGAAGTGAAGGTGTATTCCTTTACTGATCCGATCAAGAACCTGTTGGACTACAAAACCTGGACGCTCAAGCGCGAAGGTAGCGTGAAACAGGTGGAGCTGGTCAGCGGACGCGGGAACGACAAGTTCCTGGTCGCAAAGCTCAAGGATCTCGATGATCGTGAAGAAGCGCGTCTTCTGGCCGGTTATGAGATCTGCGTGCCGCGCAACCTGTTCCCTGAACTGACCGACGGCGAGTACTACTGGTACGAGCTGGTGGGTCTGAAGGTCATCGACCACCTCGGGCAATTGCTCGGGAAAATCGATCACCTGCTCGAGACCGGTTCGAACGATGTCATGGTGGTCAAGCCTTGCGTCGGCAGCCTGGATGATCGCGAACGCCTGTTGCCCTATACCGAGCAATGCGTGTTGGCCGTCGACCTTGCCGCAGGCGAGATGAAGGTGGAATGGGATGCGGATTTCTAAACGTGGCTAACTTGCGCGTTGAAGTCATCACATTGTTTCCCGAGATGTTTTCCGCCATCAGCGAGTACGGCATAACCAGCCGCGCGGTGAAACAGGAGCTGTTGCAGCTTACCTGTTGGAATCCGCGGGACTACACCACGGATCGACATCACACTGTGGACGATCGCCCGTTTGGCGGTGGTCCGGGCATGGTGATGAAGATCAAGCCCCTGGAAGATGCGCTGGTTCAGGCCAGGACGGCAGCCGGGGAGGGTGCGAAGGTGATCTACCTGTCGCCCCAAGGCCGCCAGCTGACTCAGTCGGCGGTACGCGAGCTGGCGAATTCGGATGCATTGATCCTGATTGCCGGCCGTTATGAAGGCATTGACGAGCGTTTCATTGAAGCTCATGTCGATGAAGAGTGGTCGATTGGCGACTATGTACTGTCTGGCGGCGAGCTGCCGGCGATGGTCCTGATCGATGCGGTTACACGACTGCTGCCTGGAGCTTTAGGGCATGCAGATTCCGCTGAGGAAGATTCCTTTACGGATGGTCTGCTGGATTGCCCGCACTACACCCGACCGGAGGTGTATGCGGATCAGCGTGTTCCCGACGTGTTGCTAAGTGGCAACCACGCGCACATCCGGCGTTGGCGTTTACAGCAGTCCCTTGGTCGGACCTATGAACGACGCGCCGATCTTCTGGAAAGCCGCTCGCTTTCTGGAGAAGAGAAGAAGCTGCTCGAGGAATACATCCGCGAGCGGGACGATAGTTAACAACGTATCGATGGTGAGTCCGACGACTTGCCTTAGGAGCACAGCATGACTAACAAAATCATCCTTGCACTCGAAGCAGAGCAGATGACCAAAGAAATCCCTACCTTTGCCCCAGGCGACACCATTGTCGTTCAGGTGAAAGTGAAGGAAGGCGACCGTTCCCGTCTGCAAGCGTTCGAAGGCGTCGTTATCGCCAAGCGTAACCGTGGCGTGAACAGTGCATTCACCGTTCGTAAAATCTCCAACGGTGTTGGCGTAGAGCGTACTTTCCAGACCTACAGCCCGCAAATCGACAGCATGGCTGTCAAGCGTCGCGGTGACGTACGTAAAGCCAAGCTGTACTACCTGCGTGACCTGTCGGGTAAAGCAGCTCGCATCAAGGAAAAACTGGCTTAAGTCCAGCTTCCGATGCAAAAAAAGCAGCCTGCGGGCTGCTTTTTTGTTGCCTGCGATTTGCGCTTTGAGCACCCTGCCTAGCTTCATTTGCCATTTTGATGCTGTGTGTGCCCGCATCCCTCAAGAGTTCTTATGCCCGCCATCGATCATCCGCTGATAGACCAGTTTCTCGACGCCCTGTGGCTGGAGAAGGGGTTGTCCGATAACACCCGCGATGCCTATCGCAGCGACTTGGCGCTGTTCAACGGTTGGTTGCAGGAAAACCACCTGGAGCTGATCAATGCCGGACGGGAATTGATCCTCGATCACTTGGCGTGGCGTCTGGAGCAGAACTACAAACCGCGCTCGACCGCGCGGTTTCTCTCCGGCCTGCGTGGGTTCTATCGCTATTTGCTGCGGGAAAAGCTGATCGCGGTGGACCCGACCTTGCGCGTGGAAATGCCGCAATTGGGGCGTCCATTGCCCAAGTCCCTCTCCGAAGCCGATGTGGAAGCGCTGCTGGCGGCACCCGACCTCAGCGAAGCCATCGGTCAGCGCGACCGGGCCATGCTGGAAGTCTTGTATGCCTGTGGCCTGCGGGTCACCGAGTTGATCAGCTTGACCCTGGAGCAGGTCAACCTGCGCCAGGGCGTGCTGCGGGTGATGGGCAAAGGCAGCAAGGAGCGCCTGGTGCCGATGGGTGAGGAAGCGATCGTCTGGGTCGAGCGCTACATGCGCGATGCTCGCCACGAACTGCTGGGCGGGCGCCCCAGCGACGTGCTGTTCCCCAGCCTGCGCGGCGAGCAGATGACCCGCCAGACTTTCTGGCACCGCATCAAGCACCAGGCCAAGGTGGCCGGGATCGGCAAATCCCTCTCGCCCCACACGTTGCGCCATGCCTTCGCCACGCACCTTCTCAACCACGGCGCCGACCTGCGGGTGGTGCAGATGCTGCTCGGCCACAGCGACCTGTCCACCACCCAGATCTACACCCACGTCGCTCGGGCGCGGTTGCAGGAGCTGCATGCCAAACACCATCCGCGCGGTTGAAATCTGCCGCGATGTTGTCAGTGCTGCCGCCATCGCGAGCAAGCTCGCTCCCACAGGAGATCTATGTCGCACCGAAGATCAAATGTGGGAGCGAGCTTGCTCGCGATGGCGGTGTGTCAGCCTGCATCAATCCTCAAAGCGTCTTGCATCAGCGGCATTCGGTCACGCGGGCCTTATGTGGTAGGCTTTCCCGGTTTGCACAGTGGGCGGTTGGAACCCGAATCTGCGGGTCGGCGTTTCCCGTCTCATTTGTTCGCCTCAGGAGTCCCCATGCGTTTGATCCAGATGTTCACCGCCGCCGCGATTGCGCTGGCCAGTACCTTTGCCATCGCCGACGATGCGGCCGACAAGGCTATCCGCAAGAGCCTGGAAAACCTTCAGCTCGAAGTGCCGATCGAAACCATCTCGGCCAGCCCAATGGCCGGCCTGTATGAGGTCAAGCTCAAGGGCAGCCGCGTGCTTTACGCCAGCGCCGACGGTCAGTACATCGTCCAGGGCAACCTGTTCGAGCTCAAGGACGGCAAGCCGGTCAATCTCACCGAGATGACCGAGCGCCAGGGCATTTCCAAGTTGATCAACGGCATTCCAGTGGCTGAAACCGTGGTCTATCCGGCCATTGGCGAAACCAAGTCCCACATCACCGTGTTCACCGACACCACCTGCCCGTATTGCCACAAGCTGCACGCCGAAGTGCCGGAGCTGAACAAGCGCGGCATCGAAGTGCGCTATGTTGCATTCCCGCGCCAGGGCCTGGGCTCGCCGGGCGATGAGCAGTTGCAGGCGGTCTGGTGCTCCAAGGACAAGAAAGCGGCCATGGACAAGATGGTCGATGGCAAGGAAATCAAGGCCGCCAAGTGCGAGAACCCGGTTTCCAAGCAGTTCGCCCTTGGCCAGTCCATTGGTGTGAACGGCACGCCGGCCATCGTTTTGGCCGACGGCCAGGTGATTCCGGGCTACCAGCCGGCGCCACAAGTCGCCAAACTGGCCCTGAGCGCGAAATGATCATGGGCAATCCGCTTCTGAAGATCACGGCTCGGCGAAAACCTTCGTCGGGCCGTTAAACACAAAGTCGCGTTGCTGCGCGGCTGTATTTCACGGCCGACCTTGTGTCGGCCGTTTCATGGGGAGTCAAGAGTGAATCCGGTCAAAGTAGGCATCTGTGGGTTAGGTACCGTCGGTGGCGGCACCTTCAACGTACTTCAGCGCAACGCCGAGGAAATTGCTCGTCGTGCCGGGCGTGGGATCGAAGTGGCACAAATTGCCATGCGCACGCCAAAGCCTCAGTTCCAGACGACCGGTATTGCGATTACCAACGATGTCTTCGAAGTGGCCACGAACCCTGAGATCGACATCGTCATAGAGCTGGTCGGCGGCTACACCGTTGCCCGTGAGCTGGTACTCAAGGCCATCGAGAATGGCAAGCATGTGGTCACCGCGAACAAGGCGCTTATCGCTGTTCACGGTAATGAGATTTTCGCCAAGGCCCGCGAGAAGGGCGTGATCGTGGCTTTCGAAGCCGCCGTGGCCGGTGGTATCCCGGTGATCAAGGCGATCCGCGAAGGCCTGTCGGCCAACCGCATCAACTGGGTCGCGGGGATCATCAACGGCACCGGCAACTTCATCCTCACCGAGATGCGCGAGAAGGGTCGCACCTTCGAAGACGTGCTCGCCGAAGCCCAGGCCCTGGGCTACGCAGAGGCTGATCCGACGTTCGACGTGGAAGGCATCGACGCAGCGCACAAGCTGACGATCCTGGCCTCCATTGCGTTCGGCATTCCGTTGCAGTTCGACAAGGCCTACACCGAAGGCATCACCAAGCTGACCACCGCTGACGTGAACTACGCCGAAGCCTTGGGCTATCGCATCAAGCACTTGGGCGTGGCGCGCAGCACCGCCAACGGCATCGAGCTGCGCGTGCACCCGACCTTGATCCCGGCCGATCGCCTGATCGCCAACGTCAACGGCGTGATGAACGCGGTGATGGTCAACGGCGATGCCTCCGGCTCGACGCTGTTCTACGGCGCCGGTGCGGGCATGGAGCCGACGGCCTCTTCGGTGATCGCCGACCTGGTGGACGTGGTTCGCGCCATGACCTCGGACCCGGAAAACCGTGTGCCGCACCTGGCCTTCCAGCCAGACTCGCTGTCGGCTCATCCGATTCTTCCGATCGAGGCATGCGAAAGCTCCTACTACCTGCGCATCCAGGCCAAGGACCATCCGGGTGTGCTGGCCCAAGTGGCGAGCATTCTCTCGGAACGCGGTATCAACATCGAGTCGATCATGCAGAAGGAAGTCGAGGAACACGACGGCCTGGTGCCGATGATCCTGCTGACCCACCGTGTGGTCGAGCAGCGCATCAACGACGCGATTGCGGCGTTGGAAGCGCTCCAGGGTGTCGTTGGCCCGGTGGTCCGTATCCGCGTCGAACATTTGAATTAATTTAGCGGCAAGCAGTAAGTTGCAGGCTGCGAACGAAGGCACACTTGCCTTTGAATGTATCGCCTGCAGCTTCAACGCTTGAAGCCCAAACCGAAGGTTTGCCCCATGCGCTATATCAGCACCCGCGGCCAGGCACCGGCCCTGAATTTCGAAGATGTCCTCCTGGCCGGCCTGGCCACGGACGGCGGTCTCTATGTGCCGGAAAACCTGCCGCGCTTCACCCAGGAAGAAATCGCTTCCTGGGCCGGCCTGCCGTATCACGAGCTGGCGTTCCGGGTCATGCGCCCGTTCGTCACCGGCAGCATCCCGGACGCCGATTTCAAGAAAATCCTGGAAGAGACCTATGGCGTCTTTTCCCACAACGCCATCGCACCGCTGCGTCAGCTCAACGGTAACGAATGGGTCATGGAGCTGTTCCACGGCCCGACGCTGGCGTTCAAGGACTTCGCCCTGCAACTGCTCGGTCGCCTGCTGGACTACGTGCTGCAAAAGCGTGGCGAGCGTGTGGTGATCGTCGGTGCCACTTCTGGCGACACCGGTTCGGCGGCCATCGAAGGCTGCAAGCATTGCGATAACGTCGACATTTTCATCCTGCACCCGCACAACCGGGTCTCGGAAGTACAACGTCGGCAGATGACGACGATTTTCGGCGATAACATCCACAACATCGCCATCGAAGGCAACTTCGATGACTGCCAGGAAATGGTCAAGGCCAGTTTCGCCGACCAGAGCTTCCTCAAGGGTACGCGGCTGGTGGCGGTGAACTCGATCAACTGGGCGCGGATCATGGCCCAGATCGTTTATTACTTCCATGCGGCCCTGCAATTGGGCGGCCCGGCCCGCTCCGTGTCGTTCTCGGTGCCGACCGGCAACTTCGGCGATATCTTCGCCGGCTACCTGGCGCGCAACATGGGCCTGCCGATCAATCAATTGATCGTCGCCACCAACCGCAATGACATCTTGCACCGCTTCATGAGCGGCAACCAGTACGTCAAGGAAACCCTGCACGCCACGCTGTCGCCTTCGATGGACATCATGGTGTCGTCGAACTTCGAACGCCTGCTGTTCGACCTGCACGGTCGCAATGGTGCGGCGATTGCCGGGCTGATGGACAGCTTCCGCCAGGGCGGCGGTTTCAGCGTCGAGCCTGAGCGCTGGACCGAAGCCCGCAAGTTGTTCGACTCCCTGGCCGTGGACGATGAGCAGACTTGCGAAACCATCGCCGAGGTGTTCGAGCAGAGCGGTGAGTTGCTCGATCCGCACACGGCCATCGGTGTCAGGGCGGCCCGTGAATGCCGTCGTAGCCTGGACATCCCGATGGTGATCCTGGGCACGGCGCACCCGGTCAAGTTCCCGGAAGCGGTGGAGAAAGCCGGTGTAGGAAAAGCGCTCGAACTACCTGCACATCTTTCTGATTTGTTTGAGCGAGATGAGCGTTGCACCGTGTTGCCCAACGACTTGAAGGCTGTGCAGGCCTTTGTCAGCCAGCATGGCAATCGCGGCAAGCCGCTCTGACCGGGTAAACCTGTCACATTTTGAAGCCCGTCTCCTGACGGGCTTTCTTGTTTCTGCATGCCAAACTGGCCGGGTTTTCGCCCTTGGAGGGACGGGCGAGTCATCTCGAAGGAAATGCAGATGTCGTTTTTTAGCAAAGGCAAGCCAGCCCGGGGCTGGGTAATGGGCCTGGCCCTGATGTACTGGGCGCAAGGGGGCAATGCGGCACAGTTGGCGGCTTTCGACACGCCGTCGTTCAATCCTGGCGAGCGGCTGGTATTGGATGCGCAGGAATTGAAGTGGATCAAGGAGAACCCCCGCGTCATCGTGGCCACGACGCAGTTTCCGTTGTACCTGTTCAAGAATGAACTGGGGCAGTGGAACGGCCTGAACCACGACATTCTCCAGCGCATTACGCAAATGACTGGCCTTGAGTTCGTGCATCGAGAGTCGTTCTCCCCCGGCGAGTTGCTGACGCTGCTGGAGAACAGCGAAGCCGATATGACGACCCTCTTGGCGATGAATGACGAACGCAGGGATTTCCTGAGTTTCAGCCATGCATTTGGTGGCTCGGGCTGGGTATTTGTCGGCCGTGACGGAGAGTCGATTCTCCATTCGCTGGAACAGCTGGAAGGGAAGGTCCTGGCGTTGCCGGCGCGGCATGCCTTGGAAGCGGAGATCAGGCGCGACTACCCGGCCATCGAATTGCGCACGACCAAGACCTATGGCGAGGCGCGGGCATTGGTCGAGAGTCGGGAAGCCTATGCCACCATCGAAAATGAAAGCGGGGTGCATCTCTATCCGGCGGGACAATTGCAGGTAGGAAGGGGCCTTGAAGGCAAGTGGGAACCCGATTACCTCGCGGTACGCCAGGACCTGACCGTGCTGCTTAGCATCCTGAACAAAGCCCTGGAAGCCTTCCCGGCCAAGGACATGCGCGCGCTGCGTTCCAAATGGATGGCCGGCAGCACACCCGTCCAGGCGCCATCGATCTGGGAGCGGGTGTCCCGCTGGGGGTACTGGTGCGTGACCGTGGTCGTGGTGTTCGGCCTCCTGTCCCTGCTATGGAACCGTCGCCTGCAGATACAGATCGACCAGCGCCTCAAGGCCGAGGCGGTCCTCAAGGACCAGTTGATGCTCCAGCGGGCCTTGATGGATGCCATTCCCGACCCGATTTTCATCCGGGATCTGGAAGGGCGCCTGATCATGTGCAACAAAAGCTACGAGGACCAGTTTGCGACCCGCTTCGAAAAGCTGCGGGGCACGCGGCTGACGGATTCGGCGGCATTCCCGCCGGCCACTGCCGAGTTGCTCCATGGGGAGGTGATGGAGCAATTGCGCACCGGCCAGTCTCGGTTCGTCGACCGGCAATTGATGTTCAGCAGCGGCTTGCGGGAAATCTATCATTGGTCGGTGCCCTTCTATGGGGCTGACGGGCAGTTGCGCGGCATTCTGGGGGGCTGGACCGATGCCGGGCGTCGGTGGCGCCGTTGCGACAAGTTGATGGCCTGACGCCGACCGTCACCACGCCAAGGCTTCAAGAGAGGGCTGTTGTTTGCCTGTCATATTGGGCGCGCATGCTCGGTTGAACAGGTTGAAGGCGTGCCGGTTCGGTGCGCTGACGAACTTTCTGCTGCGGCCCACGGTCACTTACTGTGAACATGCAGTTGTTTTCGGACTATTGAAGGGTGAGCGAATGGAAAGTATCAGCCTATTGCTGGGTGAGGCTTTGAGCCCGTATCAGGTCACGCTGACTCCCTCTGGCGCCAAGGGCGAATGCCTGGTGACGCTGAAGAATGCCTCCGGGGCCATCATGGTCGAGCGAGTGTTCAATCAGGCCCAATTGACCGACAAGCGTCAGTTGACGGATGTGGTCGATGGCCTGCATCGCGATGTATTGATTGCCGAGGGCCGCCTGGAGCCCTGTGTGATTGCGGCGCTGCGCAATCTGGCGCGCGACAAGGTCATGGTCGGGGCGAATTGACTGGGGTTTTGTGGGAACCTTCCTACGTCCTGATGAGTCAGACTCTTTACCAACAAGAGCGAGCATTGTGCTCCGGTGCTTGTCGCTTGTTGTACGGACCATGAGTGGTCACGTTTAACCCCGAGTTGTCTCCCCACTTCTCGGGGTTTCTTTTTGCCTGGCGTTTGTGTTTTTAGCGCGGTTTGTCAGGCGCTGGAGTTTTTTGTGGGAGCGAGCTTGCTCGCGATGGCGGCCTGATGGTCCGGTACATATCCATTGCTGCGGTAACGGCGGCTTAGGGTTCCGCCCTGACGGCGGCTCACTTTTGAAAAGCCCGGGAGCCGGCCCAGTCAAAAGTAAGCAAAACGCTCTTGCCCCACCACTCGGTGCCTCGCCTAGGCTCGGCATGCCCGAACGAAGGCATTGCTCCGTGGGCCCGCCGCGAAGGGCCATCCATGGCCCAGCGCGGCTACCTCGGCATCCATGCCGAGGTGCCCACTGCGCAATGCCTGCGTTCGGCCAGCGTGGTTAACGGGGCGCCGAGATCAACGTCCACCGCGAGGCGGCCTAGTAGCCGGCCTGGCTCTCCTGGTCGTACACCCGTCAGATCTGTTTGAGCAGGACCTGTGGGAGCAAAGCTTGCTCGCGAGGCGGCCTGACAGCTGGCCTGATTCTCCCGGGTGAAACCAATCCTGATGTGGGAGCGAGCTTGCTCGCGATGGCGGCCTGATGGTCGGGTACATATCCATTGCTGCGGTAACGGCGGCTTAGGGTTCCGCCCTGACGGCGGCTCACTTTTGAAAAGCCCGGGAGCCGGCCCAGTCAAAAGTAAGCAAAACGCTCTTGTCCCACCACTCGGTGCCTCGCCTAGGCTCGGCATGCCCGAACGAAGGCATTGCTCCGTGGGCCCACTGCGCAATGCCTGCGTTCGGCCAGCGTGGTTAACGGGGCGCCGAGATCAACGTCCACCGCGAGGCGGCCTAACAGCCGGCCTGGCTCTTGCGGTCGTACACCCGTCAGATCTGTTTGAGCAGGACCTGTGGGAGCAAAGCTTGCTCGCGATTGCGGTGTGCCAGTCAACATCAAGTCGACTGAACGGACGCTATCGCGAGCAAGCTCGCTCCCACAGTTTGATCTTCAGTGAGGGCCCGCTGCGGTGTGTCAAATGGCGCCGTCGGTGCGCAGTTTGGCGATCTGCTGCGCGTCGTAGCCAAGCTCGCCGAGCACTTGTGCGTTGTGTTCACCCAGCGCCGGCCCGACCCATTCGGAGGTGCCCGGGGTGTCGGAGAGTTTCGGTACGATCCCCGGCATCTTGAACGCCTTGCCGTCGGGCAACTTGGCCTGCAGGAACATTTCACGAGCCAGAAACTGCGGGTCGCTGAACATATCTTCGGCGCTGAAGATCCGACTGGCCGGCACCCCGGCCTGGTTCAATTGGTCGATAACGCTATCGAGCGGCAGCGAGTTGACCCAGCGATCGATGACGCCATACAGCTCGTCACGGCGGCTGTCACGGCCGTCGTTGCTGGCCAGTTGCGGGTCATTGGCCAGGTCGTCACGGCCGATGATCTGCATGAAGCGCTTGAAGATCGCGTCGCCGTTGGCGCCAATCTGCACGTGCTTGCCGTCAGAGCTGGTGTGGATGGACGAGGGGGTGATGCCGGGCATGATGTTGCCGGTGCGCTCACGGATGAAGCCGAATACGTCGAACTCCGGCACCATGCTTTCCATCATGGCGAAAATCGCCTCGTACAAGGCCACGTCCACCACTTGCCCGGTTCCGCCATTGATCTCGCGGTGACGCAGGGCCATCAATGCGCCGATCACGCCCCAGAGGGCGGCGATGGAGTCGCCGATGGAAATCCCGGTGCGCACCGGCGGACGGTCCTCGAAGCCGGTGATGTAGCGCAGGCCGCCCATGGACTCGCCTACCGCGCCAAACCCCGGCTGATCTTTCATCGGCCCGGTCTGGCCGAAGCCCGAAAGCCGCACCATCACCAGTTTCGGGTTCAGTGCGTGCAGGACATCCCAGCCCAGGCCGAGCTTTTCCAGTACGCCGGGGCGAAAATTCTCGATCAGGATATCGGCTTCGCCGATCAGTTTTTTCAGGATCGCCAGGCCTTCAGGGTGCTTGAGGTTCAAGGTCAGGGACTTCTTGTTGCGTGCCTGGACGAACCACCACAGCGAGGTGCCTTCGTACAGCTTGCGCCACTTGCGCAGGGGGTCACCGCCGTCGGGCGATTCAACCTTGATGACTTCGGCACCGAATTCGCCGCAGATGCGCGAGGCGAAGGGCCCGGCGATCAAGGTGCCGAGTTCGATGACTTTGACGCCGGCAAGGGGTTTGGCAGTAAGCGACATGACAGATCCTGTAGGACAAAGGCAGAACGAATAGAGCGTTTTATCATAGGCCAAGGCTGGTCGCCGCAGGTTGATGGTCGGCAATTCGTGGATTGCCCGCGTCATCGGTTAGACTTGCCGCCTTTCCTCGTATCAAGAAGCCCGTTCATGGCCCAGCCGTCCACGACCTATAAGTTTGAACTGAACCTCACCGACCTTGACCGCAATGTGTACGAGAGTGTGAAGCAGACCATCGCCCGCCACCCTTCGGAAACCGAAGAGCGCATGACCGTGCGCCTGTTGGCCTACGCGTTCTGGTACAACGAACTGCTGGCGTTTGGTCGTGGTCTGTCAGACGTCGATGAGCCTGCGCTGTGGGAAAAAAGCCTGGATGACCGTGTGCTGCACTGGATCGAAGTCGGCCAGCCGGATGCCGATCGCCTGACCTGGTGCTCGCGCCGGACCGAGCGCACCAGCCTGCTGGCCTATGGCAGCCTGCGGGTCTGGGAAGGCAAGGTGATCCCGGCGGTCAAGAACCTGAAAAACGTCAACATCGCCGCTGTACCCCAGGAAGTGCTCGAAACCCTGGCCCAGGACATGCCGCGGGTGATCAAGTGGGATGTGATGATCAGTGAGGGCACGATTTTCGTGACCGACGACCGTGGCCAGCATGAAGTCCAGCTGCAATGGTTGCTGGGCGAGCGTGGTTGAACCCACCGGGCCCTGTAGGAGCTGCCGAGCGAAGCGAGGCTGCGATCTTTCCCCTGGCGCTTGAGTCTCAAGCGAAAGATCAAAAGATCGCAGCCTTCGGCAGCTCCTACGGGGTCCAGCGTGAGCACGCGCTCTTGTCACAGTCTGCGATTCCTACAAAAAAATAGAGAAACGTCCGTTCCCCATGCGCATAGAACCCCGCCAACTGCCCGATACCCTGCCATTTCTCGGTGACCTGCCGCCCCTGTTGACCCGCCTGTACGCAGCGCGTGGTGTGCAGTCCGAGGCTGAACTGGACAAGAGCCTGGCGCGCTTGATTCCCTTCCAGCAGCTCAAGGGGATCGACGCCGCGGTGGATCTGTTGGTGACGGCGCTGGAGCAACGCCAGCGCATCCTGATCGTGGGCGACTTCGACGCCGATGGCGCGACCGCCAGCACCGTGGGCATGCTCGGGCTGCGCCTGCTCGGTGCGGCCCATGTCGATTACCTGGTGCCCAATCGCTTCGAATATGGCTACGGGCTGACCCCGGAAATCGTCGAAGTCGCCCTGGCCCGCGAACCGCAGTTGCTGATCACCGTGGATAACGGTATTTCCAGCGTGGAAGGCGTGGCGGCGGCGAAAGCGGCGGGGCTCCAGGTGCTGGTCACCGACCACCACTTGCCCGGCTTGGAACTGCCGGTAGCCGATGCCATCGTCAATCCGAACCAGCCGGGCTGCGAGTTCCCGAGCAAGGCCCTGGCCGGTGTCGGGGTGATTTTCTATGTGCTGATGGCCCTGCGGGCGCGTCTGCGCAGCCTGGGCTGGTATGCCAGCACACCCCAACCGAACATTGGCGAATTGCTCGACCTGGTGGCCCTGGGCAGCGTGGCCGACGTGGTGCCTCTGGACGCGAATAACCGGATCCTGGTGCACCAGGGCCTGGAGCGGATTCGCGCCGGACGCGCCCGGCCCGGCATCAAGGCGATCCTGGAAGTGGCCAAGCGCGATGCTTCACGGATTACCTCCACCGACCTCGGCTTTATCCTCGGGCCGCGTCTGAATGCGGCAGGGCGCCTGGACGACATGAGCCTGGGCATCGAATGCCTGCTCACCGACGACCCGGCCCTGGCGCGGGAGATGGCGGCGCAACTGGACGGCATGAACCAGGACCGCAAGTCCATCGAGCAGGGCATGCAGCGCGAAGCCCTGGCCCAGCTCAAGGACCTGCCGGTGGAGTCGATGCCGTTCGGTTTGTGCCTGTTCGATCCGCAGTGGCACCAAGGGGTCATCGGCATTCTCGCCTCGCGGATGAAAGAGCGCTATTTCCGTCCGACCATTGCTTTTGCCGATGCCGGGGACGGCTTGCTCAAGGGCTCGGGTCGCTCGGTGCCGGGTTTTCACATTCGCGATGCGCTGAGCGTGGTGGCGGCGCAGCACCCCACCCTGATCAGCAAGTACGGCGGTCACGCCATGGCGGCGGGGCTGACGCTGCCGGAGGCGAATTTTCCGTTGTTCGCCGAAGCGTTCGACGCGGAAGTGCGCCGGCAGTTGCGCGAAGAAGACCTGACCGGCCGGCTGTTGTCGGATGGCACCCTGGCGGTGGAGGAGTTCCACTTGGAACTGGCCCGGGCACTGCGCCACGCCGGCCCCTGGGGCCAGCATTTTCCTGAGCCGATGTTCCACGGCCTGTTCCAGTTGGTCGAACAGCGCGTGGTGGGCGAACGGCACCTGAAGGTCGTCCTCAAGAGCGAGTGCGGTTCGGTGAAGCTTGATGGCATCGCCTTTGGCATCGACCGCGAGATCTGGCCCAACCCTACCGTGCGCTGGGTGGAACTGGCCTACAAGCTTGACCTCAACGAGTTCCGCGGTCAGGAAACGGTGCAGTTGATGATTGTCCATATCGAGCCGCGGTAGCCGATCGGCCTTTGTGGCGAGGGAGCTTGCTCCCGTTGGGCCTGTAGGAGCTGGCGAAGCCTGCGATCTTTTGATCTTGATCTTTCGCTCTCGACTCAATTGTCAGTGGAAAGATCGCAGCCTCGTTGCACTCGTCAGCTCCTACACAGCTCCTACAGCGTCCAGCGGGAGCAAGCTCCCTCGCCACAGGGTTTCAGGGGCGCCTTAAGTGAACTGCATTGCGCCACACCGTCGGTTTTTAAGTTCTGAACCCTCCGTCCTTGCGGGTTGTCGACTAGGCTCTAAGCACTGCTTGATAGCCCTTGTGACGTCTTGTCGAGTTTTTTGCCCGCGGGGGCGGGTGTTGCACCTTTTGTCACTCGTCGACTTTTCAAACAGAACCCTGGAGCCTGCCCACTGATTCGAGAGGTGCCCCATGAGTCTGCTGCTGGAACCCTATACCCTTCGCCAATTGACCCTGCCCAATCGCATCGCGGTATCGCCGATGTGCCAGTATTCGAGCACCGATGGCCTGGCCAACGATTGGCACCTGGTGCACTTGGGCAGCCGTGCCGTGGGCGGCGCCGGCCTGGTGTTCACCGAAGCCACCGCTGTTACCGCCGACGGCCGCATCACCGCCCAGGACCTTGGGCTTTGGAACGATGAACAGATCGAGCCGCTACAACGCATCACCCGTTTCATCACCGCTCAGGGGGCAGTGCCGGGCATACAACTGGCCCATGCCGGACGCAAGGCCAGCACCTGGCGACCCTGGCTGGGCAAGCATGGCAGCGTAAAACCGGCGGACGGCGGCTGGGTGCCGGTCGGCCCGTCGCCGATTGCCTTCGACCCACAACACACTCCTCCCGTGCAGTTGGACGAAGGACAGATCGCCGGTGTGATCCAGGCCTTCGTGGATTCGGCCAAGCGCGCCCTCACGGCCGGCTTCAAAGTGGTCGAGGTTCACGCGGCCCATGGTTATCTGCTGCATCAATTCCTCTCGCCCTTGAGCAATCAGCGGCGCGATCAATACGGCGGCTCGTTCGAGAATCGCATCCGCCTGGTGCTACAAGTCACCGAAGCGGTGCGGGCCGTATGGCCTGAAGAACTGCCGGTGTTCGTTCGCGTTTCCGCCACTGATTGGGTCGAGGACGGGTGGAACCCGGACGAAACCGTGGAGCTGGCGCGGCGCTTCAGGGCCCTGGGAGTGGATTTGATCGATGTGTCATCGGGTGGCACGGCCGCCAATGCGGAAATTCCCACCGGCCCGGGTTACCAGACACGCTTTGCCGAGCGGGTGCGCAAGGAGTCGGAAATCGCCACCGGCACTGTCGGCATGATCACCGAACCGGCCCAGGCCGAACACATCCTGCGCACCTGCCAGGCCGATATCATTTTCCTGGCCCGCGAATTGTTGCGTGATCCGTACTGGGCCTTGCATGCCGATGATGACCTGGGCGGCCGCAAGGCCACGTGGCCGGCGCAGTACCAGCGGGCCACGCATCGGGACCAGCCGATTCATGAGTCGGATTTGCGCGATTGAGTGTTTGGTAAAACAAAAAAGCCCCGGTCGTCATTGGCCGGGGCTTTTTGTTTATTGGGCTGGATTGTTCGGTGGTTGTACCGGCCTCATCGCGAGCTAGCTCGCTCCCACAGTGGATTTGTGTTGTTCACACATAACCTGTGGGAGCGAGCTTGTTCGCGAAGGCGTCATCCCTGACGCAGCAGGGCTCAGGGGTACTTGCGCTTGTCCGGCGCCGGCGGGAAGTACTGGTACAACCAAGTCTCGCTCAAGGTGCGGTCCTTGGTACGAATGAACAGGCGCATCTGCACCGGCTCCACACTGTCGTCGGTCGGGTACCAGTCGAAGGTGATGCGGTAGCCCTTGATTGCATCCATCACCAGCACGTTGAAGTCTTTCACTTCACCGTGGGAGCAGGTCACCACCGGTTCGATGCCGGTGCCCGGCGGCAGTTGGTCGAGGCCACCGCCGCTGAAGTCCACGGCAAAGCGACGGGCCCAGACGGTCGGGTAATGCTCGCCCGGTGCCCAGCCTTCGATGAAACCGCCCATGCCTGAGCGGGTGGCGTCGACGTGGGCCAGGTCCGTGCTGACTGGCGGCAGCGCGCTCCAGTAGAGCTTGTAGCCATAGTTCAGCGAGTCGCCGGCGGCCACCGGTTTTTTCGGCGTCCAGAACGCGACAATGTTGTCCAGGGTTTCGCCGGTGGTAGGAATCTCCAGCAGGTCGACCGAGCCTTCGCCCCAGGCCGTCGTCGGTTCGACCCACAGGCTTGGGCGCTTGCTGTACCAGTCCACAGTGTCCTGGTAGCTGGCGAAGTCGTGGTCGGTCTGCACCAGGCCGAAACCTTTCGGGTCCTTGTCGGCGAAGGCGTTGAATTGCAGGGTGGCGGGATTGTTCAACGGCCGGCACACCCATTCGCCGTTGCCGCGCCACATGGCCAGCCGGTCGGAATCGTGGATTTGCGGGTGAATGGTGTCGCACATGCGCCGTTCGACGGTGCCACAGCTGAACATGCTGGTCATGGGCGCGATGCCCAACTGCTCGATGGCAGTACGGGCATTGATGTGCGCGTCGATCTCCATCACCACCCGGGTCGGCTGGCAATCAATGTCAAACCGATAGGCACCGGTGGCGCTGGGGGAGTCGAGCAGGGCGTAGACCACGAAGCGGGTGCTGTTCTTGTCCGGGGTTTCAAACCAGAATTTGGTGAAGTCCGGGAATTCTTCGCGCTTCTTGGCGTAGGTGTCGATGGCCAAACCGCGGGCCGACAGCCCGTATTGGCCGCTGGCATCCACGGCGCGGAAGTAGCTGGCCCCCAGGAACGAAAGGATGTCGTGCCGGTCCAGTTCCGGCGCCTTGAAGACGCGAAAGCCGGCGAAGCCCAGGTCACCCGTCAGTTGCGAGGTGTTGACCGTGGTTTTCTGATAGTTGAACAGCTCGGGGCGGAAGTGCACCTCACGGGCCATGCGCGTCTTCGGGTCGACGCTGTACATGCGCACCGGCTGCTTGAAGCCCATGCCGACGTGGAAGAATTGTGCGTCCAGTTGCCCGTCCAGCTCATTCCACAGCGAGTGATTGACGTCGTACTGGATGGCGTTGAACTGCAGCGGCGACATTTGGGCCAGGGTTTCTGGCAGGACTTGCTTGGTGTCGATATAGCGGCTCTCGGCCAGCCGCCGGGCCTGATCCTTCAAACCGTTGAAGTCGAAAGGACGGGCTTCGCCATCGGCAGTCTGATCGGCGGCCCAGGCGCGTGCGGCCATGAGCCCGGAGGCCGATAGCCCGGTGTAGGCGGCGAAGGCCATGGAGGCCTTGAGCAGATTCCTGCGGTGCATAAATACAACCTTTTCTCGAAACAGTCCCGAGCCGATCCTGGCAACAGCGACTGATAAGGGAGTTCGGACATGCCTTTGGCCAAACGCGACGAACGTTAGAACAGATGCCTGAGAGTTGGATCGGTTCACCGAGGCGCAAAATCATAGGGGAAATACGGGCTTTGAGAGCAAGGAAAGCGTGGCTTGGTCAAATTTTCTTACAGTTATTTCTTTTTTTATGTCGATTCCGACTTTTTTTGACTAATTACTCTAAAACTCCCTTTTCACGCTTTGAATCCTCCCTATTCTTTAGCGTGATAGGCGATCTAACCCGGATTCAGACGGCGCTATCAGGTCAACCTCGACGTAAAGAAGGACAACTCATGACAAAAATACAGGGCATTACCGAAATGCTGGGGATCTTTCCAGGCCTGACCAACCCACGCAGGACACGCCGGCTCAGCCTGGAAGAATTGAGACTGGTCGAGCGCTATCGGGAGTTGTCGGAAAACGACCGTATCGCCATGCGCTACCTGGTGGATGCGATGCGCAGTGTTTCGCGGTTTTGAAGCGTGGCGCAGGTGGGCGGCCGGAGCAGGAACGCCGGCCGACATCACTCCACCGACCAGCCCTGAGGGCGTTCGGTGCGCTGGTGCAGTATCCGCAGCACCTGCAGTTGTCCATGCTTGAGCCGGTAGGGGGCTACGAACGGGTAGCGGGTCAGCACCAGCTCTCGAATATCGGGAGCGACCGAAGGACGGCCCGAGCCGGGAAAGCGTTGCAGTTGGCGCAGTGTCTCCAGGATGGCGCTGATGACGTCATCAGCGTTTTGGTAATGTTCGTGGATCGAGTCGAGGTCACTCTGTGCTTTGTCGGTCAGTACGATGCTCGGCACGTTTTGCCCACTTGGCCTTCACGGCGTCCAGATCGGTCAGGTTTCCAGCGTCGGCATCGGCTATGCCTTCGCTGATGGCTTGCAGATGCCAGGATTCGGCTTCCACATATCGGACCAGTGCACGCTTGAGGTGATATTGACGGTCGCGGTCGGTGGCGGCGGCCAGCAAGTCCAGCTGTTGGGCCAGACCTTCTTCCACACGAAAGGACAAAACGGGCGAGGCCATGGCTGATCTCCAAGGTGTATACGTTGTAGACAACCTAGGGGCTGCCAGGATTTCCGTCAACCGGCGAGCGTGCCCCGATCGACGAAAACCTTAGCAGGACGAACGCTGGGCAGGCGTGGGCATGTGTTGCCAAGGTTGTCTTGGTGTCAATGCTTGAACATCACATGCCGCACTACCGTGTAATCCTCCAGCCCATACATGGACATGTCCTTGCCATAGCCGGAACGTTTCTGACCGCCATGGGGCATTTCGCTGACGAGCATGAAGTGCGTGTTCACCCAGGTGCAGCCATATTGCAGGCGTGCCGACAGGCGATGGGCACGGCCAATGTCGGCGGTCCACACCGATGAGGCCAGGCCGTAGTCCGAATCGTTGGCCCAGGCCAGCACTTGTGCCTCGTCGAGGAACTGCGTGACGGACACCACTGGCCCGAAGACTTCCCGGCGGACGATTTCGTCATCCTGCAGGGCGTCGGCCAGCACCGTCGGCTCGAAGAAAAACCCGTTGCCGTCCACGGCCTTGCCGCCGGTGATCAGGCGGATATGCGACTGGGCGATGGCCCGTTCGACGAAACCGGCCACGCGGTCGCGGTGCTGGGCGGTGATCAGTGGGCCCATCTCGGTGTCTGGCGCGGTTTGCAGGCCGTACTTGATGCTGCCCACGGCGGCGCCGAGCTTCTCGACGAACTGCTCGTAAATGCCTTGCTGGGCATAGATGCGGCAGGCAGCGGTGCAGTCCTGGCCGGCGTTGTAGAAACCGAAGGTGCGGATGCCTTCAACCGCCGCGTCAATATCGGCGTCGTCGAAAATGATCACCGGAGCCTTGCCGCCCAGTTCCATGTGCATGCGTTTGACGCTGTCGGATGTGCTGGAAATGATGTTCGAGCCAGTGGCAATGGAGCCGGTCAGCGACACCATGCGCACCTTCGGGTGGGTGACCAGCGGGTTGCCGACGGTTTGCCCACGACCGAATATCACGTTGAGCACGCCGGCCGGGAAAATTTCCGACGCCAGTTCTGCCAGGCGCAGCGCCGTCAGCGGAGTTTGCTCCGATGGCTTGAGCACCACGGTATTGCCGGCAGCCAGGGCCGGGGCGATTTTCCAGGCGACCATCATCAGCGGGTAGTTCCACGGCGCGATGGAGGCGATGACGCCCACCGGGTCGCGGCGGATCATCGAGGTGTGCCCCGGCAGGTATTCGCCGCCTGCCGAACCACTCATGCAGCGGCTGGCGCCGGCAAAGAAGCGGAACACGTCGGCAATCGCCGGGATCTCGTCGTTCAGCGCGGCACTCAAGGGTTTGCCGCAGTTGTCCGACTCCAGTTCCGCCAGTTCTTCGCCGTGGGCTTCGATGGCATCGGCCAGCTTGAGCAGCAACAGGGAACGGTCCTTGGGCGGCACTTGCGACCAGGCCTCGAAGGCGGCATCGGCGGCGCGCACGGCGGCATCGACCTGAGCTTCGCTGGCTTCATTGATCTCCACCAGCACCCGGCCCAGCGATGGGTTGAACACCGCCTGGCCAGGGCCTTCGCCGTTCACCAGATGGCCGTTGATCAGCAGTTTGGTTTGCATGTCCATGTCCTCTTGAATGTTTCCCAAGTCCCCTGTGGGAGCGAGCTTGCTCGCGATAGCGGTGGATCATTCACCCTTTGCAGCGACTGACACGACGCCTTCGCGAGCAAGCTCGCTCCCACAGGATTTCGGTTCTGATTATTTCCCGCCGCTACCGGCCACGCTCTCACCGCCTCGGGTCAGGTAATACGCGCCCAATATCGGCACCATCGTGACCATCATCACCAGCATCGCCACTACGTTGGTCACTGGCACATCGCGAGGGCGGCTGAGTTGGTTGAGCAGCCACAGCGGCAAGGTGCGTTCGTGGCCGGCGGTGAAGGTGGTGACGATGATCTCGTCGAATGACAGCGCAAACGCCAGCATCCCGCCGGCCAGCAGCGCTGACCCCAGGTTGGGCAAGATGATGTAGCGAAAGGTCTGCCAGCCGTCGGCCCCCAGGTCCATCGAAGCCTCGATCAGGCTGTGGGAGGTTCGGCGCAGGCGGGCGATGACGTTGTTGTAGACGATCACCACGCAGAAAGTGGCATGGCCGACGACGATGGTGAACATCCCTGGTTCGATGCCCAAGGTCTTGAAGGTCGCCAGCAGCGCAATGCCGGTGATAATGCCCGGCAAGGCAATCGGCAGGATCAGCATCAGCGAAATGCCTTGCTTGCCGAAGAAATCGCGCCGGTACAGCGCCGCCGAGGCCAGGGTGCCAAGCACCATGGCGATCAGCGTGGCGATGGCCGCGACCTGCAACGACAGCTTGATCGCCTCCAGCACATCCGGGCGCGCGAAGGCGACGCTGAACCACTTCAAGGTCAGGCCCTTGGGCGGGAAGCTGAACGCGGCGTCCTCGGTATTGAAGGCGTAGAGGAAGATGATCAGGATCGGGAAGTGCAGGAACACCAGCCCGCCCCACGCCGCGATCCGCAAGCCCCACGAGGCCCGGTCTTGAGAGTCAGAGTGCATCGAAAGCTCCCAGTCGCTTGACGATGGATAAATACAGGGCGATCAGCACGATGGGCACCAGGGTGAACGCCGCGGCCATGGGCATGTTGCCGATGGCGCCTTGCTGGGCGTAGACCATGCTGCCGACGAAGTAGCCCGGCGGGCCCACCAACTGGGGCACGATGAAATCCCCCAGGGTCAGCGAGAAGGTGAAGATCGAGCCGGCGGCGATGCCGGGGATCGACAGCGGCAGGATCACCTGCATGAACGTTTGGTGTGGCCTGGCGCCCAGGTCGGCCGAAGCTTGCAGCAACGATGGCGGCAGACGCTCCAGGGACGCCTGGATCGGCAGGATCATGAACGGCAGCCAAATGTAGACGAATACCAGAAAACGCCCCAGGTGTGAGGTGGACAAGGTGCTGCCACCCACGCCGGGAATCCCCAGCACGAACTGCAACACCGGCCCCAGTCCCAGGTGCTGGACGAACCATTGCGCCACGCCACCCTTGGCCAGCAGCAGCGTCCAGGCATAGGCCTTGACGATATAGCTGGCCCACATCGGCAGCATCACCGCGATGTAGAAAAACGCCTTGGTCTTGCCACTGGTGTAGCGCGCCATGTAGTAGGCAATCGGGAACGCGACAATGGCGCTGGCGATGGACACCGCTATCGCCATGCTCAGGGTGCGCAAAATGATGTCGAAGTTCGACGGCTGGAACAGCGCCGCGAAATTCGCCAGGGTCAGGTCCGGCGTGACCGCCATGGTGAAGTCGTCGAAGGTGTAGAAACCCTGCCAGAGCAAGGTCAGCAGCGAGCCCAGGTAGATTGCGCCGAACCAGATCAGCGGCGGCACCAGCAACATCGACAGGTACAGGTTGGGGCGCCGGTACAGCAGGTTGGAAAAACGTCGCAACGGTGAACCGGGCGTGGGCGTTTGAGCGATGGCCAGGGTGTTCATTTCACACCTCGCCACTGACGGTGTCGTGCAGCGCGACCATCGCCTCCCGCGCCCAGCGTACGCTCAGGTGCTGGCCGGTCTGGTGCTGGGCGGTGTTGTCGAGCCACTGGGTGTTGGCCTGGCTGAGGTTCAGGGTCTGGCCGTTGGCAAGCTTCAACTCGTAGCGCGTGGCACTGCCCTGGTACTGGATGTCGTGCAGCAGGCCGTGGACTTCGATCTCACCACTGGCCAGCGGACCCTCGGCGAAACGCACGTGTTCCGGGCGAATCGAGAACGGCTGTGGATAACCGCTCAGTTCCCGGGCCAGCTCGCCACGGATCACGTTGGAAGTGCCGACGAATTCGGCGACGAAGGTGGTCGCCGGTTTCATGTACAGGTTGCGTGGGGTATCGACCTGTTCGATGCGGCCCTTGTTGAACACCGCCACGCGGTCGGACATCGACAGTGCTTCGGTCTGGTCGTGGGTGACGAAAATGAAGGTGATGCCCAGTTGGCGTTGCAGCTTCTTCAACTCGCCCTGCATCTGTTCGCGCAGCTTCAAGTCGAGGGCGCCCAAGGGTTCATCGAGCAGCAACACCCGCGGGCGATTGACCAACGCGCGGGCCAGGGCCACGCGTTGGCGCTGGCCGCCGGAAAGCTGCACCGGCTTGCGTTCGCCGTAGCCGCCCAGGGCAACCATCTCCAGCGCTTCGTCGGCGCGCTTGATGCGCTCGGCCTTGGCGACGCCTTTGACTTTCAGGCCGTAGGCCACGTTGTCGCGCACGTTCATATGGGGGAAAAGGGCGTAATCCTGGAACACCGTGTTGACGTCCCGTTGGTACGGCGCAAGCCCGGTGGCCTCTTCGCCATGGATGCGGATCGAGCCGGCACTGGGTTGTTCGAACCCGGCGATCAGTCGCAGGCAGGTAGTCTTGCCCGAACCGGACGGGCCCAGCATGGAAAAGAACTCGCCGTCCTGGATGTCGATGCAAACCCGGTCAACGGCTTTCACATCGCCGAACTGACGGGATACCTGGGTGAATTGGACTGCAAGCGTCATGGTGCGGGGCTCCAAAAAGCGGGACTGCTGTTGAATCGTTGCTGGGTTGCCGTGCACCAAACCTGTGGTAGCAGTGCTGTGGGAGCAAAGCTTGCTCGCGATACAGGCGCCTCGGCTCCCCGAGATACCGCGTCATCTTCATCGCGGGCAAGCCTTGCTCCCACACAAGAGCGGTGCTCAGCTCCAGTTTTTCGCCGACTGAGGCCTTACCGCCCGCCCATGATCGCAATGTAGTCCTGGGTCCAGCGGCTGTACGGCACGAACTTGCCGCCCTCGGCCTGTGGGGTTTTCCAGAAGGCGATCTTGTCGAACTGATCGAAACCGTTGGTCTTGCAGCCCTCGGCGCCCAGCAGTTCGCTGCCCTTGCACGCCGCCGGCACCGCCGGCAACGAGCCGAACCACGCGGCGACGTCACCCTGGACTTTCGGTTGCAGCGACCAGTCCATCCACTTGTACGCGCAGTTGGGGTGCTTGGCCTCGGCGTGCAACATCGTAGTGTCGGCCCAACCGGTGGCGCCTTCCTTCGGAATGGTCGAGGCGATCGGTTGCTTCTCGTTCATCAGGCCGTTGACCTGATACGGCCAGGCGCCGGATGCCACCACGCCTTCGTTCTTGAAATCGCTCATCTGCACGGTGGTGTCGTGCCAGTAGCGGTGGATCAGCGGCTGCTGGGCCCGCAGCAATTCCAACACTGCCTTGTACTGGGCTTCGTCGAGTTGGTACGGGTCCTTGATGCCCAGCTCAGGCTTGGCGGTCTTGAGGTACAGCGCCGCGTCGGCGATGTAGATCGGGCCATCGTAGGCTTGCACGCGGCCTTTGTTCGGCTTGCCGTCGGGCAGGTTCTGAGCGCTGAACAGCACGCTCCAACTGGTGGGCGCCTGCTTGAACACGTCGGTGTTGTACATCAGCACGTTTGGGCCCCACTGGTACGGGGTGCCGTAGGTCTGCTGGTTGACCACGTACCACGGTGCATCCTTGAGGCGCGGGTCGAGGTTTTTCCAGTTGGGGATCAGCGCGGTGTTGATCGGCTGCACGCGCTTGCCGGCAATCAGCCGCAACGAGGCGTCGCCCGAGGCGGTGACCAGGTCGTAGCCACCCTTGGTCATCAGGCTGACCATTTCGTCGGAGGTAGCGGCAGTTTTCACATTGACCTTGCAACCGGTTTCCTTCTCGAAACCGGTGACCCAATCGTAGGCCTTGTCGCTTTCGCCGCGCTCGATGTAACCCGGCCAGGCGACGATATCCAGTTGGCCCTCGCCGGCGCCGACGGCCTTGATAGGTTCGGCGGCCTGGAGGCTGACGCTGGTCAGCAGCGCCGTGGTGATTGCACTGAGCAATACGGTCTTGTGCGCGTACATGGAAATCCCTCTTGCTTTAATTATGGTCGGGGCAGTGTCCGAACAGGGTGAAGCGCCATGGGTGGCCTGTTATTAGAGTAGTGCTGTTATCTAGAGATGCTGGCCGTGGCGGGCCATGATGTGGCGCACCACGCTGTAGTCCTGGAGCGAATCGCTGGACAGGTCTTTGCCGTAGCCCGAACGTTTCAGGCCGCCGTGGGGCATTTCGCTGACCAGCATGAAATGGCTGTTGATCCAGGTGCAGCCGTATTGCAGGCGCGCCGCCACTTGCATGGCCTTGTCGAGGTTCTGGGTCCATACCGAGGACGCCAGGCCATATTCGGAGTCGTTGGCCCAGTCCACCGCCTGGCTGAGTTCGTCGAAGCGGGTCACGGTGACGACCGGGCCGAATACTTCGCGCTGGACGATTTCATCGCTTTGCTTGCAGCCGGCCAGCAGCGTGGGCTGGTAGTAGAAGCCGGCACCGGAATGCACCGCCGCGCCGGTAATGCGTTCGATGTGTGGTTGGCCGAGGGCACGCTCGACAAAACTGGCCACGCGGTCGCGCTGGCGGGTGCTGATCAGCGGGCCGATCTCATTGTCGGCGTCGCGCTTGCCGGCAAAGCGCAGGCTGCTGACCGCCGCGCCGAGTTCGGCCACCAGGCGGTCGTGAATCCCGTCCTGGGCGTAGATCCGGCAGGCCGCGGTGCAATCCTGCCCAGCGTTGTAATAACCGTAGGTGCGCACGCCTTCGACCACGGCCTGGATGTCGGCGTCGTTGCACACGATCACTGGTGCCTTGCCGCCCAGCTCCAGGTGCGTGCGCTTGAGGGTTTTCGCTGCTGCCTGGAGAATCTTCTGCCCGGTGACGATATCGCCGGTCAGCGAGACCATGCGCACCTTGGGATGGCTGACCAGATGGCTGCCCACACCTTCGCCGCCCCCGCAGAGGATGTTGATGACGCCTCGTGGCAGGATCTGGGCCAGTGTCGGCGCCAGGGCCAGGATCGACAGAGGTGTGTGTTCCGACGGCTTGAACACCAGCGTATTGCCGGCGGCCAGGGCCGGGGCGATTTTCCACGCGGCCATCATGATCGGGTAGTTCCACGGTGCAATGGACGCCACCACGCCAATCGGGTCGCGGCGCACCATGCTGGTGTAGCCGGGCAGGTATTCGCCACTGAGCTGGCCGGTCTGGCAGCGCACGGCGCCGGCGAAGAAACGGAATACATCCACCGTCGCACTGAGGTCGTCCTGGCGCGCCAGGTGCAGCGGCTTGCCGCAGTTCAGGGATTCGAGGCGGGCCAGCTCATCGGCGTTCTTTTCGATGGCGCTGGCGATGTCCAGCAGCAGGTTCGAGCGTTGTTGCGGCGTGGTGCGCGACCAGCCGTCGAAGGCCTGGTGGGCGGCGAGGATCGCAGCTTCGACCTGCTCGGTACTGGCCTCGGCGATGTGAGCCAGCACTTCACCGGTGGCCGGGTTGAGAATCGGCTCGACGATGCCTGCACCGGGAACCAGCTCCCCATCGATCAGCAACGCGGTGCACAACGGGGTTTGCGTACCAGCCATTTTTATAGGTCTCAGTTGAAACAAAGAACCTGTGGGAGCGAGCTTGCTCGCGATAGCGGTCTGTCAGTCGAATCAATGTTGCCTGACCCACCGCTATCGCGAGCAAGCTCAGCTCCCACAGGAAGGGGGCGCGTAGTCAGATTAGTGCTCAGCCACAAGGCCGACAAATTCGAAATACTCAAGGCTGCGTTCGATTAAATAGATGGCTTGCGCCCGCCATGGGGCTGTTCCCGGGCGACCGCCAGGAACGGGTCGACCGACGCCGGTCGCGCCGTGCCTCGGCGCCAGGCCAGGCCGACGTCGAGGGTCTGGTTGAGGTCGGCAATCGGTCGTGCTTCGATGATGTCGCCTTCCAGCGACCATGGACGGTAGGTCATGTCCGGCTGGATCGACACGCCCAATCCCGCCGCCACCAGGCTGCGCACCGCTTCGGTCGAGGCCGTGCGCAGGGTTATCTTCGGTTGCAGGCCGGCACCGCGCCACAGACGCTGGGCGTTACGGTCCATTTCATCGACGTTCAGTTGGATCAGCGGTTCGCGGGCCACGTCGGCCAGGTTGATGCTGTCGTGTTCCAGCAGTGGGTGCTGCGCCGGCAGCCACAAACGGTGTGGTGAGTGCGTCAGGACTTCGGTCTGCAGGGCGTGGCGGTCTTCCAGGTTGGACAGGATCAACACCCCGACGTCGATTTCGCCGCTGACCAGCAAATGCTCGATGTACGGGCGTTCGTCCTCCATCACCCGGATTTCCACGTTTGGATAGGCGCGCTGGAAACGGGTCAGCAGGTCAGCCAGGTAATAGCCGGCGACCAGGCTGGTAACGCCAATGGTGACTTGGCCGGCGATCTGGTCGGTGCTCTGTTGCAGGCTGCGCTTGGCGTTGTCGACGGTGGCCAGGATCAAATGGGCCTGGCGCAGGAATTGATGACCCTGGTGGGTCAGGGTCATGCCCTTGGCGTGGCGGTTGAACAGGCTGACGCCGATTTCCTGCTCCAGTTGCTGGATGGCCAGGGTCAGGGTGGATTGGGAAATGAACGCCGTTTGCGCAGCGGCGGAGATCGAGCCGGTTTCGGCCACGGCGATGAAATGGCGGATCTGGCGCAGGGTCATCATGGTCGAATACCCGGTGGGCGGTTTTATCAATGTGCTGGAGTGTATATCGTTTTTTTAGAAGGATAGGTGAGTGCGTCTTTGAATGAGCCAGGCAACATCTGGAAGCAATTCTCGCCGCAGGCACCGGGGCACTTTCGATCTAGGCTGGTGGCCTTACGTTGACCCGAAATGTGGAGACGACAAATGAACACCCGTGGATTGCTCGATCAGCTTCTCAAGTCCGGCCAGGAAATGTTGCAGAACAAGGCTGGCGGGTCCCAAGGCAAGTCGTCTGGCGGTCTGGGCGGATTGCTCGGCGGCTCCGGCAACCTGGGCGGGATGCTTTCCGGCGCGGGCGGCGGGGCACTGGCCGCCGGGGCCATGGGCCTGTTGCTGGGCAAAAAGAAAGCCCGAAGTTTCGGCGGCAAGGCCCTGGCCTATGGTGGGCTCGCGGCCTTGGGCGTGATCGCCTACAAGGCCTATGGCAACTGGCAGGCCCAGCAAGGCACCGCGCCGAAAACCGAACCGCAGACCCTCGACCGTGTACCCCCGGCGCAGGTCGAGCAGCACAGCCAGGCGATCCTCAAGGCGCTGGTGGCGGCGGCCAAGGCCGACGGCCATGTGGACGAGCGTGAGCGGCAGTTGATCGAAGGCGAGTTCACCAAGCTCGACAACGACCAGGAACTGCAACACTGGCTGCACGCCGAACTGAACAAGCCCCTGGACCCCACCGACGTCGCCCGCGCCGCCAGCACCCCGGAAATGGCGGCAGAAATGTACATCGCCAGCGTGATGCTGGTGGACGAGGAAAACTTCATGGAGAAATCCTACCTCGATGAACTGGCGCGCCAACTCAAGCTGGAGCCGGGGCTGAAGGTGGAGTTGGAGAAACAGGTACGTCAGGCGACTGTATAGAACAGTCCCAACCACAGTCCCCTGTGGGAGCGAGCTTGCTCGCGATGGGGCCCGGTCAGTCACAGTGTTTTTGACTGATGCACCGCTATCGCGAGCAAGCTCGCTCCCACAGGTCAAAATCCCCTCACACCGCCATACAGGCCCGACACCGCCCTCGGCTATACTCCCCAGCATTTCAAGTACCCGAGGTTTTACTGTGAAGAATTGGACATTGCGCCAACGCATCCTGGCGAGTTTTGCAGTGATCATCGCCATCATGCTGTTGATGGTGGTTGTCTCGTATTCGCGGTTGTTGAAGATCGAGGACAGTGAAGAAAACGTCCGGGTCGATGCGGTGCCAGGGGTGTATTACAGCTCCATGATTCGCGGTGGCTGGGTGGACAGCTACGTCTTGACCCAGCAAATCGTCGGCCTTTCGGGCAACCGGGAAATCACCGCCGAGGACAAGGCCCGCTACCAGGGCTTCGAGCAGCACCTGCGCGAAGAGATGCAGAACTACCAAAAACTGATCCAGAACCCGGCCGACCAAGCCTCTTTCGACGAGTTCGAGGTCAATCACCAGGCGTTCAACCAAGCCATGGCAAAGGTCCTGGACTTGTACCAGCGTAAGGACTACGAAGGGGCGCGGCAGGCCTTGGACAAAGAGCTGACGCCAGAATGGATCGGCGGCCGCGGGCATTTGAACCACATCATCGAGCGCAATCGTGAGCTGGCGGAAAACGCCACCCAGACCATCGGCGATGCGGTAACGGCGGCCAAGGTCGCCATGGGCCTGTCGTTTCTGGTCGCGCTGGTCGTCGCCGTACTCTGTGGCCTGTTGCTGATGCGGGCGATCATGGGGCCGATGAACCGCATCGTCGAGATCCTCGAGATCATGCGCAGCGGCGACCTGAGCGGGCGCCTGAACCTGGCGCGCAAAGACGAATTCGGCGCCGTGGAAACCGGCTTCAACGACATGATGGCCGAGCTGACCTCACTGGTGTCCCAGGCCCAACGCTCCTCTGTGCAGGTCACCACTTCGGTGACCGAGATCGCCGCCACCTCGCGCCAGCAACAGGCCACGGCCACCGAAACCGCCGCCACCACCACCGAGATCGGCGCGACGTCCCGGGAAATCGCCGCCACCTCACGAGACCTGGTGCGCACCATGACAGAGGTGTCCACCGCCGCCGACCAGGCCTCGGTGGCCGCCGGCTCCGGCCAGCAAGGCCTGGCGCGCATGGAGGAAACCATGCATTCGGTGATGGGCGCCGCCGACCTGGTGAACGCCAAGCTGGCGATCCTCAACGAGAAGGCCGGCAACATCAACCAGGTGGTGGTGACCATCGTCAAGGTGGCCGACCAGACCAACCTGTTGTCCCTCAACGCGGCCATCGAGGCCGAAAAGGCCGGCGAGTACGGTCGTGGTTTCGCCGTGGTCGCCACTGAAGTACGACGCCTGGCCGACCAGACCGCCGTGGCGACCTATGACATCGAGCAGATGGTGCGCGAGATCCAGTCCGCGGTATCGGCCGGGGTGATGGGCATGGACAAGTTCTCCGAAGAAGTGCGCCGGGGCATGGCTGAAGTGCAGCAGGTGGGTGAGCAACTGTCGCAGATCATCCATCAGGTCCAGGCCCTGGCACCGCGGGTGTTGATGGTCAACGAAGGCATGCAGGCCCAGGCCACCGGTGCCGAGCAGATCAACCACGCCTTGGTGCAGTTGGGCGATGCCAGCAGCCAGACCGTGGAGTCCCTGCGCCAGGCCAGTTCCGCCATCGACGAGCTGAGCCAGGTAGCCGTAGGGCTGCGCAGCGGCGTCTCGCGTTTCAAAGTCTGATGGGCGAACTCGAGACCCGGCGTGGCGCCGCACCGACGGCCCGCCAGTCGTTGTTCCTGGTGTTCTGCGTCGGCAACGAACGTTACGCCCTGCAGGCCATCGATGTGGTGGAAGTGCTGCCGCGCCTGCCTCTCAAGCCGATTGCCCGGGCGCCGTCCTGGGTGGCGGGGGTGTTTGCCTGGCGTGGCACGGTGGTGCCGGTGATCGACCTGTGCGCCCTGACCTTTGGCCAGAGCGCACAGGCCCGGACCAGTACGCGACTGGTGCTGGTGCGCTATCAGGGCGACGCGCAACAAACGGGACAGGTGCTGGGCCTGATCCTGGAACAGGCGACCGACACCGTGCGCTGTGACCCGGCCGATTTCAAACCCTATGGCCTGGACAACCGGCAGGCGCCGTACCTCGGCCCGGTGCGCGAAGATGCCCAGGGGTTGCTGCAATGGGTGCGGGTCAATGACCTGCTCGATGAATCCGTTCGGGCGCTGCTGTTTCCTGCGCCGCCGCTGAACCTCGACGACCTCGAGGCAACGCCATGAACAACGACCAGCGTTTTTTCGATTTTCTCAAGGAGCGCATCGGCCTGGATGTGACCTCCGTCGGCACCGCGATCATTGAGCGGGCCGTGCGCCAGCGCATCATTGCCGTGCCCGGGCGAACCGCCGATGAATATTGGCAGGGCCTGCAGTATTCGGCCCAGGAGCAGCAGGCGCTGATCGAAGCGGTAATCGTCCCGGAGACCTGGTTTTTCCGCTACCCCGAATCCTTCGCCACCCTCGCCAAGCTGGCAGTCAAGCGCCTGGCCGAGATCAAGCACCTGCGCGCGCTGCGCATCCTCAGCTTGCCGTGTTCCACCGGCGAAGAACCTTATTCGATTGCCATGGCCTTGCTCGATGCAGGCCTGGGACCGCATCAGTTCAAGGTGGACGGCCTGGACGTCAGCCCGCTGTCGGTGGCGCGGGCCAAGGAAGCGCGTTACGGCAGGAATTCCTTCCGTGGCGCGGAGCTGGGTTTTCGCGAGCGGTACTTCGACGCCGAAGACGAGGGCTACCGCCTCAGCGAGCGGGTGCGCGAACAGGTGCGTTTGCAAGTGGGCAACCTGCTGGATCCGGCCTTGTTGGTGAACGAGGCACCGTACGACTTTGTGTTCTGTCGCAACCTGCTGATCTATTTCGACCAGCCGACCCAACAGCAGGTGTTCGAGGTGCTCAAGCGCCTGACCCATCAGGACGGTGTGCTGTTTATCGGCCCCGCCGAGGGCAGCTTGCTGGGCCGACTGGGTATGCGCTCGATCGGGATCGCCCAATCGTTCGCCTTCAGCCGCCAGGGGGCTCCCGAGCCGCAACCGTTGCCGGCCTTGATGCCGACCCCGCTGCCGGTTCGTCAGCCACCGCCCCGCGTTGTCCCTCCGGTGATTCGACCGCGGCCGTTTGCGACGAGCGTGACGCCGATTGCCGAGCCCAAAAGCAGCGATGCCGCGACCTTGCTGGCCAATATTGCCGCCCTGGCCAACGCTGGCAAAAGCGCCGAGGCCCGCGTGGCTTGCGAGGCCTACTTGCGCAGCCACGCGCCAAACGCCCAGGTGTTCTATTGGTTGGGCCTGCTCAGCGACATGGCTGGCAGCGCCCTTGAAGCCCAGGGTTTTTATCGCAAGGCGCTTTATCTTGAACCGCAACACGCCGAGGCCCTGGTGCATCTGGCGGCGCTGCTGGCTTCCCAGGGAGACGCGGCCGGAGCCCGTCGATTGCAGGAACGCGCCGCCCGTAGCGGGCGCGCGGCAGACAGTGAGCACAAACGATGAGCGGTTCGGCTTCTTACACCGTCACCCATGACGATGCCCAGGCAATCGACGACTGCTGGAATCGCATCGGCGTGCATGGCGACAAATCCTGTCCGTTGTTGGTCGAGCATATTCACTGCCGCAATTGCTCGGTGTATTCGGCGGCCGCCACCCGGCTGCTCGACCGTTATGCCTTGCCACAGGATCAGCGGGATCTGTCCCTTGCCCCCGCGGACACCGATGTGGTCACGCGCTCGCTGCTGATGTTCCGCCTCGGTGAGGAATGGCTGGGCCTGACGACGCGCAGCCTGGTGGAAGTGGCGCCGTTGCAGCCGATCCATTCCTTGCCCCACCAGCGCTCGCGGGCCTTGTTGGGGGTGGCGAATGTACGCGGGGCGCTGGTGGCCTGCTTGTCTCTGGTGGAGCTGTTGGACCTGGAGCCCGGCGCGGCGGTGGTTCCCGGCGCACGGGTGATGCCGCGCATGTTGATTGTCGCGGCCAAGGGCGGGCCGGTGGTGGTGCCGGTGGATGAGGTGGACGGCATCCATGCCATCGATGAGCGCATCCTGGCGAGCGCTTCGCAATCGACGGGCAAGTACACCCGTGGCGTGCTGCCCTTCAAGGGTCGCAGCCTGCGCTGGCTGGATGAAGAACAACTGCTGTCCGCCGTGGCTCGGAGCCTGTCATGACCCCTGATCAGATGCGCGACGCCTCGTTGCTGGAACTGTTCAGCCTGGAAGCCGAAGCCCAGACCCAGGTGCTGAGCACCGGCCTGCTGGCCCTGGAGCGCGACCCGACCCAGGCCGAATACCTCGAGTCGTGCATGCGCGCGGCGCACTCCCTCAAGGGCGCGGCGCGCATTGTCGGGGTGGACGCCGGGGTCAGCGTGGCCCATGTGATGGAAGATTGCCTGGTCAGCGCCCAGGAGCGGCGCCTGGTGCTGGGCGCCGAGCACATCGATGCCTTGCTGCAAGGCACCGACCTGCTGACGCGCATCGCCACCCCGGGCAACAGCGTCGGCGCCCCGGACATTGACGCCTATGTGGGGTTGATGGGGCGGCTGCTTGATCCCAACGCGCCACAGGCCTCGGCGATGGTCTTGCCAAGCGTCGAGATTCCGGTCGAGACATCGGTCGAGCCGCTACGCGTCGAGCTGCCGGAAGTGGAACTGCCCCCGACGACGGAGCCGGCCCCCAAGCGCAAACGGGTCACCGAAGGCGGCGAGCGGGTCTTGCGGGTCACGGCCGAACGCCTCAACAGCTTGCTCGATCTGTCGAGCAAGTCCCTGGTGGAGACCCAGCGCCTCAAGCCCTGGCTGGCGGCGATGCAGCGGCTCAAGCGCCAGCAAAGCAGCGGCTTGCGCGCCCTTGAAGAGCTGAACGTGCACCTCAAGGACCATGCCCTGAGCCTGCAAGCCCAGGAAGCCCTTGGCGATGCCCGCCGTTTGCTCGCCGAAACCCAGCAATTGCTGGCGCAGAAAACCGCCGAGCTGGATGAGTTCGCCTGGCAGGCCAGTCAGCGGGCGCAGGTGCTGTACGACACCGCGCTGGCCTGTCGCATGCGGCCGTTCGCCGATGTGCTTTCGGGTCAGGTACGCATGGTCCGTGACCTGGGCCGCAGCTTGGGTAAACAGGTGCGCCTGGAGATTGAGGGCGAGAAAACCCAGGTCGACCGCGATGTGCTGGAGCAGCTCGAAGCGCCGCTGACCCATTTGCTGCGCAACGCCGTGGACCATGGCATCGAACCCCCGGAGCAACGAATACTGGCCGGCAAGCCCGCCGAAGGCCTGATCCGCCTGCGGGCTTCCCATCAGGCTGGCCTGTTGGTGTTGGAGTTGGCGGACGATGGCGCCGGGGTGGACCTGGAACGGGTGCGCCGCAGCATCGTCGAGCGCGGCCTTTCCCCTGAGCAAACCGCCGCCAGCCTGAGCGAAGAGGAGCTGCTGACTTTCCTGTTCCTGCCCGGTTTCAGCCTGCGTGACAAAGTCACCGAAGTGTCCGGGCGCGGCGTCGGCCTGGACGCCGTCCAGCACATGGTCCGACAGTTGCGCGGTGCAGTGGTGCTGGAACAGACGGCGGGCGAGGGCAGTCGTTTCCATCTCGAGGTGCCGCTGACGCTGTCGGTGGTGCGCAGCCTGGTGGTGGAGGTCGGCGATGAAGCGTACGCCTTTCCCCTGGCCCACATCGAACGCATGTGCGACCTGGCGCCGGAAGACATCGTCCAGCTCGAAGGTCGCCAGCATTTTTGGCACGAAGGCCGGCATATCGGGCTGGTGGCCGCCAGCCAATTGCTCAATCGGCCGGCGACGCAAGGCAGTAGCCAGACCCTCAAGGTCGTGGTGATCCGCGAGCGCGAGACGATCTACGGCGTGGCGGTAGAGCGCTTCATCGGCGAGCGGACGCTGGTGGTCCTGCCCCTGGACGAACGCTTGGGCAAGGTCCAGGACATTTCCGCCGGGGCCTTGCTCGACGACGGCTCAGTGGTGTTGATTGTCGATGTCGAAGACCTGCTGCGTTCGGTGGACAAGTTGCTCGATACCGGGCGCCTGGAGCGTATCGCCCGGCAGAACCAGGCCCAGGCCCCGCGCAAGCGGATCCTGGTGGTGGACGACTCCCTGACCGTGCGCGAGCTGCAACGCAAGTTGTTGCTCAATCGCGGCTACGACGTGGCGGTGGCGGTGGATGGCATGGATGGCTGGAATGCATTGCGCTCGGAGGATTTCGACTTGCTGATCACCGACATCGACATGCCACGCATGGACGGCATCGAGCTGGTGTCGCTGTTGCGGCGCGACAACCGCTTGCAGTCGTTGCCGGTGATGGTGGTGTCCTACAAGGACCGCGAAGAAGACCGCCGTCGTGGTCTCGACGCCGGGGCCGACTATTATTTGGCCAAGGCGAGTTTCCACGACGACGCCTTGCTCGATGCCGTGGTCGAATTGATCGGAGGGGCGCGCGCTTGAAGATCGCCATCGTCAATGACATGCCCCTGGCGGTCGAAGCCCTACGCCGCGCCCTGGCGTTCGAGCCGGCGCATCAACTGGTCTGGGTGGCCGCCAACGGCGCCGAGGCGGTGCAGCGTTGCGCCGAATACACCCCGGACCTGATCCTCATGGACTTGTTCATGCCGATCATGGATGGCGTGGAAGCCACCCGGCGGATCATGGCCGACAGCCCGTGCGCTATCGTGATTGTCACCGGTGACAGCCAGCAGAATGTCCACCGGGTGTTCGAGGCCATGGGCCATGGCGCGTTGGATGTGGTCGACACCCCGGCCCTTGGCGTCGGTAACCCGGCAGATGCGGCGGCGCCGCTGCTGCGCAAGATCACCAACATCGGCTGGCTGATCGGTGAGCGCAACAAGCGTGAACGACCTGCGCCAGCGGCGCAGCGTGCGGCAGTGTCGCGCAAGAGCCTGGTGGCCATCGGGTCGTCGGCGGGCGGGCCGGCGGCGCTGGAGGTGCTGCTCAAGGCGCTGCCGCGTGACTTTGCCCCGGCCATCGTGCTGGTCCAGCATGTGGACGAGGTGTTCGCTGCAGGCATGGCCGAGTGGCTGGGCAGTGTCTCGGGCCACACGGTGCGCCTGGCCCTGCACGGCGAGACGCCGCAGAGCGGCACGGTGTTACTGGCCGGGACCAATCATCATCTGCGTTTGTTGAAGGACGGCACCCTGGCCTACACCGCCGAGCCGGTGAACGAGATCTACCGGCCCTCCATCGACGTGTTTTTCGACAGTGTCGCCCAGTACTGGAGCGGTGATGCGGTGGGTGTATTGCTCACTGGCATGGGCCGCGACGGTGCACAAGGGCTTAAGCTCATGCGAGAGCAGGGCTATGTGACCATCGCCCAGGATCAGCGCAGCAGCGCGGTGTACGGGATGCCCAAAGCGGCGGCCGCCATCGACGCCGCCGCCCATATTCTCGCCCTGGACGCTATCGCGCCACGGTTGTTGGAGATTTTTACCCCATGATGAACCCCGCCAGCCTTGCGCCAGGGCGTACTCAGGTAAGCCACCATGAATGATCTGCAGCTCGACGAATTCAAGCGCGATGAAAACGCCGCCATGGTCTTGCTCGTCGACGACCAGGCGATGATCGGCGAGGCCGTGCGGCGTGGCTTATCGAACGAAGAAAACATCGACTTCCACTTCTGCTCCGACCCTCACCAGGCCATCGCCCAGGCCGTTCGCATCAAGCCGACGGTGATTCTCCAGGACTTGGTGATGCCCGGCCTGGATGGCTTGAGCCTGGTGCGCGAGTACCGTAACCATCCCGCCACCCGTGATATCCCGATCATTGTCCTGTCCACCAAGGAGGACCCGCTGGTCAAGAGCGCGGCGTTCGCCGCCGGGGCCAACGACTACCTGGTCAAGTTGCCGGACAACATCGAACTGGTGGCGCGTATCCGCTATCACTCGCGTTCCTACATGATGCTGTTGCAACGCGATGCGGCCTTTCGCGCACTGCGGATCAGCCAGCAGCAACTGCTCGACACCAACCTGGTGCTGCAACGGTTGATGAACTCCGACGGCCTGACCGGCCTGTCCAATCGCCGGCACTTCGACGAATACCTGGAGCTGGAATGGCGCCGGGCGATGCGCGACCAGAGCCAACTGTCGCTGCTGATGATCGATGTGGATTATTTCAAGTCCTTCAACGACAACTTCGGCCACCTGGAGGGCGACGAAGCCCTGCGCCAGGTCGCCACGGCGATCCGCGAGGCGTGCAGCCGTTCGTCCGACTTGCCGGCCCGCTACGGCGGCGAGGAGTTCGCCCTGGTCCTGCCCGGCACCTCGCCGGGCGGCGCCCGGCTGATGGCCGAGAAACTGCGCCAGAGCGTCGTCGCCCTGAAGATCCCACACACCACGCCCAACGCCGGCGCGAACCTGACCATCAGCATCGGCGTCTCGACCTTTACCCCCCAGCAGGGTAGCGATTGCCGGCAACTGATCCTGGCGGCGGACAAGGGGCTGTACATGGCCAAGCACAATGGGCGTAATCGGGTGGGGGTTGAATAAACCCTTTGCCTGGCGAGATTGCTTTTGTGGCGAGGGAGCTTGCTCCCGCTGGGCTTGTAGGCGCTGTGTAGGAGCTGTCGAGTGCAACGAGGCTGCGATCTTTCCCCAGCCAATTGAGTCCCAAGCGAAAGCTCAAGATCAAAAGATCGCAGGCTTCGCCAGCTCCTACAGGACCCAGCGGGAGCAAGCTCCCTCGCCACAGGACCTGTGGCGTACAAGGAATTGGTGTTCCTAAAGCCGCCAGGCGGGCTGCCGCTGGCGCTTGATTACGTTATACTCGCCGGCTTTCAAAAGTTCGCCAACGAGTGCTGCCCGCCATGGAAATCAACCCGATCCTGAACACCATCAAGGACCTGTCCGAGCGCTCCGAAACTATTCGGGGGTATCTTTGACTACGATCAAAAGCATGAGCGTCTGACAGAAGTCAATCGCGAGCTTGAAGATCCGAATGTCTGGAACAACCCTTCGTACGCCCAGGAACTGGGCCGCGAGCGTTCTGCGCTGGCGCAGATCGTCGAGACCCTGGACGAGTTGTCCAGCGGCCTGGCCGATTGCCGCGACCTGCTGGACATGGCTGTCGAAGAGAACGATGAAGGCGCGGTCGGCGATGTGGTCGCCGAGCTGACACGCCTCGACGAGAACCTCGCCAAGCTGGAATTCCGTCGCATGTTCAGCGGCGAGATGGACATGAACAACGCCTACCTGGACATCCAGGCCGGTTCCGGCGGCACCGAAGCCCAGGACTGGGCCAACATCCTGCTGCGCATGTACCTGCGCTGGGCTGACAAACGCGGTTTCGACGCCACCATCATGGAACTGTCGGCCGGTGAAGTCGCCGGGATCAAGGGCGCCACCGTGCACATCAAGGGCGAATACGCCTTTGGCTGGCTGCGGACCGAGATCGGCGTGCACCGCCTGGTGCGCAAGAGCCCGTTCGACTCCGGTAACCGCCGCCATACCTCGTTCTCGGCCGTATTCGTTTCGCCGGAAATCGATGACAACATCGAGATCGAGATCAACCCGGCGGACTTGCGCATCGACACCTACCGTTCCTCCGGGGCCGGTGGCCAGCACGTTAACACCACCGACTCGGCCGTACGGATTACCCACGTACCGACCAACACCGTGGTCAGCTGCCAGAACGAGCGTTCCCAGCACGCCAACAAAGACACCGCGATGAAGATGCTCCGGGCTCGCCTTTACGAGCAGGAAGTGCAGAAGCGCAACGCGGCGTCCCAGGCGCTGGAAGACACCAAGTCGGACATCGGCTGGGGTCACCAGATCCGTTCGTACGTGCTCGATGCCTCGCGGATCAAGGATCTGCGGACCAGCATCGAACGCAGCGATTGCGACAAGGTGCTCGATGGCGATATCGATGAATACCTGATCGCCAGCCTCAAACAAGGGCTGTAACGCGACACCCATGCGGCGGGCAGGCACGCTTCCATCAAGGAGCATGACTCGCCCGCAAACTCCGGCCCGGGGCCGGGGGCAACGAACCTGTGATGGAATCCTTAAAGACATGAGCGACCTAGAACTCGACCCGCAAGCCCTGCAACAGGAAGAAAACTCCCTGATCGCCCTGCGCAAGGAAAAGCTTGCTGCCGAGCGCGCCAAGGGCCAGGCCTTCCCCAACGACTTCCGCCGCGACGCCTACTGCGACGTCTTGCAGAAGCAGTATGCGGACAAGACCAAGGAAGAGCTGGCCGAGGCGGCGATTCCAGTCAAGGTGGCCGGTCGTATCGTGCTCGATCGTGGTTCGTTCATGGTGATCCAGGACATGACCGGGCGCCTCCAGGTCTACGTCAACCGCAAGACCCTGCCGGAAGAAACCCTGGCCGCCGTCAAGACCTGGGACCTGGGCGACATCATTGCCGCCGAAGGCACCCTGGCCCGCTCCGGCAAGGGCGACCTGTACGTCGAGATGACCAGCGTGCGCCTGCTGACCAAGTCCCTGCGCCCGCTGCCGGACAAGCACCACGGCCTGACCGACACCGAGCAGCGCTATCGCCAGCGCTACGTCGACCTGATCGTCAACGAAGACGTGCGCCAGACGTTCCGCGTGCGCTCGCAAGTCATCGCCCACATCCGCAGCTTCCTGATGAAGCGTGACTTCCTGGAAGTCGAGACGCCGATGCTGCAGACCATCCCCGGCGGTGCGGCGGCCAAGCCGTTCGAAACCCACCACAACGCCCTGGACATGGAAATGTTCCTGCGTATCGCGCCGGAGCTGTACCTCAAGCGTCTGGTTGTGGGTGGCTTCGAAAAAGTCTTCGAGATCAACCGCAACTTCCGTAACGAAGGCGTTTCGACCCGGCACAACCCCGAGTTCACCATGCTCGAGTTCTACCAGGCCTACGCCGACTACGAAGACAACATGGACCTGACCGAGGAACTGTTCCGCGAACTGGCGCAGCTGGTTCTCGGGACTACCGACGTGCCGTATGGCGACAAGGTGTTCCATTTCGGCGAGCCGTTCGTGCGCCTGTCGGTGTTCGACTCGATCCTCAAGTACAACCCTGAACTGACGGCCGATGACCTGAACGACATCGAAAAGGCTCGCGCGATCGCCAAGAAGGCCGGTGCCAAGGTGCTCGGCTTCGAAGGCCTGGGCAAGCTGCAAGTGATGATTTTCGAAGAACTGGTCGAGCACAAGCTGGAACAGCCGCACTTCATCACCCAGTACCCGTTCGAAGTGTCGCCGCTGGCCCGTCGCAACGACGAGAACCCAAGCGTGACCGACCGTTTCGAGCTGTTCATCGGTGGCCGTGAAATCGCCAACGCCTATTCCGAGCTCAACGATGCAGAAGACCAGGCCGAGCGTTTCATGGCCCAGGTGGCTGACAAGGACGCCGGCGACGACGAAGCCATGCACTACGATGCCGACTTCGTGCGTGCCCTGGAGTACGGCATGCCGCCGACCGCTGGCGAAGGCATCGGCATCGATCGCCTGGTGATGTTGTTGACCAACTCGCCGTCGATCCGGGACGTGATTCTCTTCCCGCACATGCGGCCTCAAGCGTAAGTGCTTCAACTAAAAAGCCGCCTGGAAGGGCGGCTTTTTATTGCCTGTCTGGTACAAACGTATCAATTGGTTACTTTTTCAAAGAGCGAGGAAGACCTGTCGTGAATCGTGCAATGGCTTCAGAAGGTGCAGCGGGCGTCGCCACGGCTGTCGCTGAAAGTGTTCAGTACCAGGGCCGCAAGGCCAGCCGACAGGGCAGTGAGCAGCGTCGCCAGGAGATTCTCGACGCGGCCATGCGCATTGTGGTGCGCGATGGCGTGCGAGCCGTGCGCCACCGCGCAGTGGCCGCCGAAGCCGGCGTGCCGCTGTCGGCCACCACGTATTATTTCAAGGACATCGATGACTTGCTCACCGATACCTTCGCCCAGTATGTGGAACGCAGCGCGGCGTTCATGGCCAAGCTGTGGACCAACAACGAAGGCCTGCTGCGGGAAATGGTCGCTTACGGTGACGGCAGCGCCCAATCGCGTTCGCAGCTGGCGGACGACATTGCCCGGATGACCGCCGACTACGTGCAACACCAATTGGACAGTCGCCGTGAGTACCTGATGGCCGAACAGGCCTTTCGCCAGGAAGCGCTGCTCAACCCGCGCCTGGCGGTGTTGGTGCGTTCCCACCAGCAGATTTTGCTGCACGGCACCTGTCAGTTTTTCCAGGTATTGGGCTCCCGTGAGCCGCAACAGGATGCCAAAGTGTTGACGGCGATTATCGGACGGATGGAATATCAGGGCTTGCTCAATGGCGCCGAGCCGGTAGCCGATGAAGATATGCTCGGCATCCTGACCCGCTACATGCACCTGGTACTGGCGTCGGTGTAACCCCTTGTGGGAGTAGGCTAGGTGGGAGCAAAGCTTGCTCGCGATGAACGATAACGCGGTCCCTCGATAGACCGAGGTGCCTTCATCGCGAGCAAGCTTTGCTCCCACACACACCTGCTCCCATATGTAAGGACGAGGCGCTGTGCCATAGGGAGTTCAAATGAAAGCCTGGCGTGCCGTTGTACTGGCCGTGTCGTTGCTGCTGCTCAGTGGTTGCCTGGTGTCGTTCAAGGCACCGTTGCCTGACAGCGAAGCCGCGCCCGAGGGCCTGCTCGGTCACTGGACCAGCACCAATGCCTGGGGCGAACCGTTGAACCTGGAGCTGACGAAGGTCGGCAAGCACCGCTACCAGGCCATCAGCTACTTCAGGGCCAGGCCCCATGAGCGCGAAGCCATCCCACTGACTGTTTCCCGTCATGGCAGCCGCTGGTATGTGTCGGCCAAGGTGCCGGCCCGGTTTGGCGGCCACTATTTGATCGCCGGTTTCGAGTTGACCGACAAGCAAGAGCTGGTGGTCTACAACCTGGACGTGGATCAGATCAACCAGGCCATCGTCCAGAAACGCCTCAGCGGCCAGCCGAACCAGAGCGAGGAAGGTGACGGGGTGCTGGTGGACAGCGACATGAACAAGGTTTTCAGTTACCTCGACGACCCGGCCAATTCCGATGTGTTCTCGGAGGCCGTGCGCTACCAGCGGCTGGTCAAATCCCAATAACAGCAACAAGCGGACGTTTTTTCACAGGAGTTCCGGGTGGACGATTACCAGCAGACGATACGCACCTTGTCCGATCGCATTGTGCTGGCGCAAACGCCGATTCGCATCCTCGACGCGGTGAAGTGGGACGAGAACATCCGCAAGGGCTTTCTCAAGGCCAAGGGCAAGGAAATGCCCGCGGTGGATCGCGACTATTACCTCAACCGGCCACTGTCCTTCGATTCGAGCAAGGTGAAGCTGGAGTTCCAGAACATCGAGCGTGACATCACCCGCCAGCTTGGGCAGTTCAACCCGGTCGGCCAGATCATGCGTCGCATGTGCAAGGAATACCGCATGGTGGTGCGCATGCTCGAGGCGCGTGGCACCGAGGATTTCGGGCTGATCTCCCAGGAACTCTATGGCGCCGCCTCCGATGCCTTCCACGCCGGCGACCCGACCTTGGCCGACCTGGGCCTGATGCTCTCCGATTACCTGAACAACATCGATGGCCGTGGCGACCTCAAGGACGAGCCCAAAGTCCTCAGCGCCAAGGAAGCCGTCAGCCTGCTGCAACACCGCCTCAACCGGGTGTTTGGCGAAGCCGAGGAAACCATCCGGGTGTTCGAGTCCGATGGCATCGTGGCCGATGCAGCGGCGGGTGCGGACTACATCAAGATCCGCACCGATGCGATGTTCAACGAGCGCGACGTGCGGGCGTTGGAAGTCCACGAAGGCCTGGTGCACGTCGGCACGACGCTCAACGGCCTCAACCAGCCGATCTGCACTTTCCTGTCCAAGGGCCCGCCCTCGTCCACGGTGACTCAGGAAGGCCTGGCGATCCTGATGGAAATCATCACCTTCGCCTCCTACCCGAGCCGCCTGCGCAAACTGACCAACCGCACCCGGGCCATTCACATGGTGGAGGAGGGCGCCGATTTCCTGCAGGTCTTCGAGTTCTTCCGCGAGCAGGGTTTTGAAATGGCCGAAAGCTACGGCAACGCCAGTCGGGTTTTCCGAGGGTCGGTGCCGACAGGGCTGCCATTTACCAAAGACTTGTCCTACCTCAAGGGCTTCATCATGGTTTACAACTACATTCAGTTGGCCGTGCGCAAGGGCAAGCTGGAACAGGTGCCGCTGCTGTTCTGCGGCAAGACCACCCTCGAGGACATGCGCACGTTGCGGCAACTGGTGGACGAAGGCCTGGTCGTCCCGCCCAAGTACCTGCCCGAGCAGTTCCGCGACATGAACGCCCTGTCGGCCTGGATGTGTTTCTCCAACTTCCTGAACCACCTGAGCCTGGACCGGATCGAAGCGGATTATTCCAATATCCTTTAATCGCACCACCAATCCCTGTGGGAGCGAGCTTGCTCGCGATAGCGTCAGTACAGGCAGTACGGCTGTGACTGACTCGCCGCTATCGCGAGCAAGCTCGCTCCCACAGGGGGACTGCGTTTACTTCTGACTTGCGAGGCTTCACCGGATGCGAACCCTCGGCATCATTTGCCTGTTGCTGGCCCTGAGCGGTTGCAGCTCCCTGCTGTTTTACCCCGAGCACGGCCTGCCGTTCACCCCGGAGCGGGCCAGGCTCGAGTACCGCGACGTCACCCTGACCACCGCCGACGGTCTCAAGCTCCACGGCTGGTGGCTGCCCGTCAAACCGGGTGTGGAGGTCAAGGGCACGGTCCTGCATTTGCACGGCAACGGCGGCAACCTGGCTTGGCACTTGGGCGGGAGCTGGTGGTTGCCGGAGCAGGGCTACCAGGTGTTGATGGTCGACTACCGGGGTTATGGCCTGTCCGAAGGCGAGCCGAGCCTGCCGGCGATTTACCAGGACATTGACGCCGCGTTCCAATGGCTGGACCAAGCGCCCGAGGTGCAGGGCAAGCCGCTGGTGCTGCTCGGCCAGAGCCTGGGCGGCGCGCTGGCGGTGCATTACCTGGTCGAGCATCCGCAGCGCCAACGGCAGCTCAAGGCCCTGGTGCTCGATGGCGTGCCCGCCAGTTATCGCGACGTCGGCCGGTTTGCCCTGAGTACCTCGTGGCTGACCTGGCCGTTCCAGGTGCCGTTGTCCTGGCTGGTGCCGGACGGTGACAGCGCGATCAGTTCCGTGGCGCAATTGAATGGCGTGCCGAAATTGATCTACCACAGCCTGGACGACCCCATCGTGCCCCTTTCCAATGGCATCCGCCTGTATCAAGCTGCGCCGCCGCCGCGGGTCCTGCAGTTGACACGCGGCGGCCATGTGCAGACATTCGCCGACCCGACCTGGCGCACCGTGATGCTGCGCTACCTCGACGACCCCCAGCACTTCGACGGCCTGCGCCGCCTGGGCGAGGTCCCGAATTACCCGAAATCACCCGTTGAATCACCTGAGAGCCCGCAATGAGCGAAGAACGTAACGCCATCCCCCTGATCATTACCGGTATCTGCAGCATCCTCGGCACCGTTGCGACGCTGTGGTACTACGGCTACCTGCACTTCGCCAAGCCCGAGGACGCGTTGCTGCTCAACCAGTTCACCATGCTCAAGACCGTGCCGGGCGAGGACTACAAGGTTTCCCTGGAACCGGCCCCCCAGGTCGCCCAGTGCATCGATGGTGTGCTGGTATTGTTCGACACCGAGCAGAAAGGCCTGACCGGCGTGCTGATCAACGAGAAGAAACGCGCGGTGCGCTGCATGGGCCAGGATACGCCGCAAAAATTGCAGCCATAAGCGAGCCCCCTGTGGGAGCGAGCTTGCTCGCGATAGCGGTGGTTCAGCAGCCTAAATAGTGCCTGACACTCCGCCATCGCGAGCAAGCTCGCTCCCACAGGGAATGGATATTTGGCCATGAAAAAGCCCCGCCTGATTGAAGTCAGGCGGGGCTTTTTTGTTGCACTCAGCCGATCAGTTGGCGCTCATGGTCGAACGCGGGGCGACGGGTTGGTTGTCGTTGGAGATGGTCACTTCCACGCGACGGTTCATGGCACGGCCCGAGACGCTGGTGTTGTCAGCCACCGGGAATTCCTTGCCGTAGCCCTGGGTCACGATGCGAGCCGGATCGACGCCCATCTTCACCAGCGCGAGTTGCACTGAACTGGCGCGGCGCTCGGACAGGGACTGGTTGTAGGAGTCCGAACCGGTGCTGTCGGTGTAGCCTTCGATGATCACCTTGCGGTCCGGGTTTTCCTGGAGGAACTGCGCGAGTTTGCTCACATTCGTCATGCCGCTGGCGCGCAGGTCGGACTTGTTGGTGGCGAACAGCACGTCGCCGAAGGTCACCAGCGTACCGCGTTCGGTCTGCTTGGCGTTGAGGCTGTCCTGCAGTTGCTTGATCTGCGCGTTGCGCGCATCGAGCAAGGCACGCGCACGTTCGTCTCCGGCGTTTTTCAGCTCGGCTTCGGCGTTGCGCAGGGCGATGGTCTGCTTGGCCACTTCGACGCGCTGGTTGGTCAGGTAGGCCAACTGGTCGACCTTGGCTTCGTCTTCCTTGTCCATATAGGCCTTGTCAGCCTTGGCCAGGAAGTCGGCGGCGTCCTTGGTTTCCAATGCAGCCACTTTGGTCGCCGCTGGATCAGCCTGCAGGCCGTTGTAGTTGGTCCGTGCCTGTTCCAGGTTCGCGTTCGGGTCGTGGGAGCAAGCGGCCAGGGCTACGCAGGCAGCGAGCAGGGCGGGCATCATCAAGTGTTTGTGCATCATAGTCTGTCGTCCTTTTATCAATGAGAAGTACGTCGTGGCGTGAACGGCTTACTGAACCTTGTTCATGCCTTCCTGACGCAGTTCCTGAACCCCTTTCTGAGAATCCTTGAGTGCTTGTTCGGCCTTGGCGGCCTGAGCCTTGCGCTCGGCGACGCGGGCGTCCCACTCGGCTTGTTCGGCCAGACGCTTGGCTTCGTCGTATTTCTTGTCATGCATGGCGATTTCCGCCTGCTTGAGTTTGTCCTGGGCCGATTTCATTTCCACAGCAGCGAATTCGGTACCGCCGGCGCTGACGGCGCTGTTGACCGCCGATTGGGTCACCGCGTACTGCTCCGAAGGTGGATTACCGGCGCAACCGGCGAGAATGAAGCTGCTACCGATCGCCAGGGCAGCCAACTTCAAGCCGCGCAGGCCAGTGGATGAGGGTTTGGCAGTGCAGGTATTCATAGGCTTCAACTCCATTGGAAAACTCCTGAAAAAACGACAAATCCATGCTGGGACCGAAGCCGTGACGTCTGGTTTGGCGCTGGCGCCAAGGCGCGTTTATTTAAACAACCGTTCCAGTATGGTTACTCGGTGTGACCCGAGGCGTTTTTCAAAAGTTCAGCGAAGATGGCCATTCGCCAAAAGAATTACTGACTGATCGGTCAGCGGCAGAAAAGCTGAACTTTCAAGGCGCGCAGCGGTATTCCCGGCTTAGGGAAACCTGCGTTTTTTTGGCGGGCGCGGATGTAGGAGCTGCCGAAGGCTCGGGCCGCGTTCGGACGATCTTTTGATCTTTCGCTTGGGACTCAAGCGTCAGGGGAAAGATCGCAGCCTCGCTTCGCTCGTCAGCTCCTACAGGAGTCAATGCAGGAATCAGTGTTTGGATTTGTCGTTCTGCGAGGAAAGTTCGTGCAGATGCCGGCGGGACAACGCGAGGAATCGCGGGGTCGGGCCCACGTCCTCGTACAGCGGGTCGCCTTCTTCATCGGTGGCGACGACTTGCGAACCCTTGATGTAGGGGAAGCTTGCTTCCAGCTCTTCCAGTGCCGCCCCGATCAGCTCGCCGAGCAGTTCCTCGGGATGGCGCTTGGGGTACATGTCGCAGATTGCTGCCAGCCGGGCGGCGGCTTCCACGTCCAGATGAATCGTGTAGCCAGTCTGGGTCAGACGGCCCTTGGCGTTTTCTTCCCAATGCTGGGCAAGCTCACGAATTTTCATGATGACCTCAATAAGCCTGCTCGTGGCAGGCGCGGTGAGTGACAAGCCGTTGTGTGGCTTAATCATGAGACTAGCTTTGTCCTGCAAGGTTTAAAGTCCCTTCGTCGCTTGTCATAAGCGACGGGCATCGGCACTCTCTGATCCAAGAGCTGTCCGGACTTTTTTGCTGGAGAAATGCTGATGACCGATATCGATGCCCGCTTGCGCGAGGACGTCCACCTGCTCGGCGAACTGCTGGGCAATACCATCCGCGAACAATACGGGGATGCGTTTCTCGACAAGATCGAGCAGATCCGCAAGGGCGCCAAGGCTGACCGACGCGGTTCCGTGGACGCCGAACTCAGCGCCAGCCTCAACCAATTGAGCGAGGACGAACTGCTGCCGGTGGCGCGGGCGTTCAACCAGTTTCTCAACCTGGCCAACATCGCCGAGCAATACCAACTTATCCACCGCCGCGAAGAATCGCAGCCGGAACCCTTCGAGGCGCGGGTGTTGCCCGAGCTGCTCGCCCGGTTGCGGGCCGAGGGCCATGGCGCCGAGGCCCTGGCCCGGCAATTGGGGCGGTTGGAGATCGAACTGGTCCTCACGGCCCACCCCACGGAAGTGGCTCGCCGTACGCTGATCCAGAAATACGACGCCATCGCCGCGCAACTGGCGGCCCAGGATCACCGCGACCTGACCAGCGCCGAGCGCGCGCAGATTCACGAACGCCTGCAACGCTTGATCGCCGAAGCCTGGCACACCGAAGAAATCCGCCGCACCCGGCCGACCCCGGTGGACGAGGCCAAGTGGGGGTTCGCGGTGATCGAGCACTCGTTGTGGCAGGCCATTCCCAATTACCTGCGCAAGGCCGACCAGGCCCTGCATGCCGCGACCGGCTTGCGCCTGCCACTGGAGGCCGCGCCGATCCGTTTTGCTTCGTGGATGGGCGGTGACCGTGACGGCAACCCGAATGTCACCGCCGCCGTGACCCGCGAGGTGCTGTTGCTGGCGCGGTGGATGGCGGCGGACCTGTACCTGCGTGATGTCGATCAACTGGCGGCCGAGCTGTCCATGCAACACGCCAGCGAGGCCTTGCGCGCCCAGGCCGGCGACAGCGCCGAACCTTATCGCGCCGTGCTCAAGCAACTGCGTGAACGCCTGCGCGCCACCCGCAACTGGGCCCACGCCTCCCTGAGCGCCGCCACGCCGCCTAGCGCCGATGTGTTGCAGCACAACCGCGAGCTGCTGGACCCCCTGGAGCTGTGCTACCACTCGTTGCACGAATGCGGCATGGGTGTGATTGCCGACGGGCCGCTGCTCGATTGCCTGCGCCGGGCGGTGACCTTCGGCCTGTTCCTGGTGCGCCTCGACGTGCGCCAGGACTCGACGCGCCATACCGCCGCCATGACGGAAATAACCGACTACCTGGGCCTGGGGCGCTATGAGGATTGGAACGAGGAGCAGCGCATCAGCTTCTTGCTGGCGGAACTGAGCAACCGGCGTCCGCTGCTGCCGGCCCATTTCAAACCATCGGCCGACACGGCGGAAGTTTTGGCGACGTGCCGGGAAGTGGCTGCGGCGCCGGCGGCGTCCCTGGGTTCCTACGTGATTTCCATGGCCGGTGCGGCTTCCGATGTCCTCGCGGTGCAGCTGTTATTGAAGGACGCCGGCGTGTTGCGGCCAATGCGCGTGGTGCCGCTGTTCGAGACCCTGGCCGACCTGGACAACGCCGGGCCGGTGATCGAGCGGCTGTTGCTGCTGCCCGGTTATCGCTCGCGGCTGCAAGGCCCTCAGGAAGTGATGATCGGCTATTCCGATTCGGCCAAGGACGCCGGGACCACCGCGGCGGCCTGGGCGCAGTATCGGGCCCAGGAGCGGCTGGTGGACATCTGCCGCGAGCAGCAAGTCGAACTGCTGTTGTTCCATGGTCGCGGCGGCACGGTGGGCCGTGGCGGCGGTCCGGCGCACGCGGCGATCCTGTCCCAGCCACCGGGTTCGGTGGCCGGGCGTTTCCGCACCACTGAGCAAGGCGAAATGATTCGTTTCAAATTCGGCCTGCCGGACATCGCCGAACAGAACCTCAACCTTTATCTCGCTGCGGTGCTTGAAGCGACGCTGCTGCCACCGCCGCCGCCCACGCCGCAGTGGCGGGACCTGATGGACGAACTGGCGGCCGATGGCGTCCGTGCCTATCGCGCCGTGGTGCGGGAAAACCCGCAATTTGTCGAGTACTTCCGCCAGTCCACCCCCGAGCAGGAACTGGGGCGCCTGCCCCTGGGCAGCCGTCCGGCCAAGCGTCGGGCCGGTGGCATCGAAAGCCTGCGGGCGATCCCGTGGATCTTCGGCTGGACCCAGACCCGCCTGATGCTGCCGGCCTGGCTCGGCTGGGAAACCGCGCTGAGCAAGGCCCTGGAGCGCGGCGAAGGTGAGTTGCTGGGGCAGATGCGCGAGCAATGGCCGTTCTTCCGGACCCGCATCGATATGCTGGAGATGGTGCTGGCCAAGGCCGACGCCGATATTGCCCGCTCCTATGACGAGCGTTTGGTGGAACCTGGGCTGCTGCCTTTGGGTGCGCAGTTACGCGACCTATTGTCGCAGGCCTGCTCGGTGGTCCTTGGGTTGACCGGTCAGTCGCAGCTACTGGCACATAGCCCTGCCACGCTGGAATTCATTCGCCTGCGCAACACGTACCTCGACCCGCTGCACCTGTTGCAGGCCGAACTGTTGGCGCGCTCGCGGCAACAGGATGTAGCCCAGGGCAGCCCCGTGGAACAGGCGTTGCTGGTGTCTGTGGCAGGGATTGCCGCCGGTTTGCGCAATACCGGCTAAGATCAGGCAGCGCACCGAAACGGCTCGCCCGGTGTTCCCGGGCGTTGTCCGCCGGGGGAGGGAACGGGTTGGCCAGGTGACAGTTCGTTGCCCGGTTGCGACTCTCGCCACCCCCTCCGAAGGTCGTATCGGGCGCGGGTTCCTCCGACTTTCGGCGGCTTGTGTGGGTCGGGCCTGCTGTGTATCTTGATCAGCCTTTGGCCGTTTGGGCGGTCACGATCCTGTTTTTCGAAGATTGGCCCCACGAGGCGAATCCGAGCGTTTTACATAAAAAATTGAGGAGCACATCGATGCGCGTCATTCTGCTGGGAGCTCCCGGGGCCGGTAAAGGTACTCAGGCAAAGTTCATCACCGAAAAATTCGGTATCCCGCAAATTTCCACTGGCGACATGCTGCGTGCCGCGGTCAAGGCGGGCACTCCACTGGGCGTTCAAGCCAAGGGCATCATGGATGCCGGCGGCCTGGTGTCGGATGACCTGATCATCGCCCTGGTCAAGGATCGTATCGCTCAAGCCGATTGCGCCAACGGCTTCCTGTTCGATGGCTTCCCGCGCACCATTCCCCAGGCCGAAGCCCTGGTGACTGCCGGTGTTGAGCTCGATCATGTGGTCGAAATCGCGGTCGACGACGAAGAGATCGTCCAGCGCATTGCCGGTCGTCGTGTCCACGAGCCGTCCGGCCGTGTCTACCACACCGTCTACAACCCGCCGAAAGTCGCGGGCAAGGACGACGTCACCGGTGAAGAGCTGGTGCAGCGCAAGGACGACACCGAAGAAACCGTGCGTCATCGCCTGTCGGTCTACCATTCCCAGACCAAGCCGCTGGTGGCGTTCTACCAGAACCTGTCGGCTGCCCAGGGCAAGCCGAAGTACAGCCACATCCCGGGCGTTGGCTCGGTCGATGCGATCACCGGCAAGGTGCTCGAAGCGCTGAGCTGAAAAGTCTGATCAGTTGCATCAACTACGGCCCGCTTGCGGGCCGTAGTTGTTTATACTGGCGCACTTTTTTCCACCTGATTTACGGACACATCGATGAGTACCTTGCTGGCCCTGGACACCGCGACTGAAGCTTGCTCCGTTGCCTTGCTGCACGACGGCAAGGTCACGAGCCATTACGAGGTGATCCCGCGCCTGCACGCGCAGAAACTGTTGCCGATGATCCAGAAACTGCTGAGCGATGCCGGGACGACCTTGCAGGCAGTGGACGCGATTGCCTTCGGTCGCGGGCCGGGGGCTTTTACCGGCGTGCGCATCGCCATCGGTGTGGTGCAAGGGCTGGCGTTTGCCCTGGAGCGGCCGGTGTTGCCGGTGTCGAACCTGGCAGTGCTGGCCCAGCGCGCCTTGCGCGAACAAGGCGCCCGCCAAGTCGCAGCGGCCATCGATGCGCGCATGGACGAGGTGTACTGGGGCTGCTATCGCGAAACCGACGGCGAAATGCGCCTGGTCGGTGCTGAAGCGGTATTGCCGCCCGAAGCGGCGGCGTTGCCGAGCGGCGCCGATGGCGACTGGTTCGGTGCCGGTACCGGCTGGGGCTACGGCGAGCGCATCGCCGTCAACCTCAGTGGCCAGGACGCCACCTTGCTGCCTCACGCCGAAGATCTGCTGGCCCTGGCCCGCTTCGCCTGGGCCCGTGGTGAAGCCATTGTGGCCGACGATGCGCAACCCGTTTACCTGCGGGACAAAGTCGCCACGCCAAAATCCGAGCGGTAAACCCAGGCTTGACCACACTCCCAAGTGGGCATAGTTGTGGCGAGGGAGCTTGCTCCCGCTGGGCCCTGTAGGAGCTGGCGTAGCCTGCGATCTTTTGATTTTGATCTTTCGCTTTCGATTCAATTGTTCGGGACAAGATCGCAGCCTCGTTGCACTCGACAGCTCCTACGGCGCAGCTCAGCGGGAGCAAGCTCTCTCGCCACAAAGGCATTGCTCGCCGCCAAAGCGGTGTTCTCACAAAAGTCAGTTTCGCCCCCAAAAGTCACACCCAATATTGCCAGTCGTCACTTTTTTCAGCCCGTTTTTAAACCTTTTGGGCTTTATGTGTTCTAGTTATCACTTGCGCATTTGCGCGGCTGCGAAAGTGCCGCTAAATTGCCATCATTGATACCGAGCATTCTGTTATGCGTATAGACGGCTTTTCATCCCAGTCCTATCCCATCAAGCGCAAGCCTCGTGCAGGCAAAGTCGCTGAGCAAGAGTCCTTCGATGAAGATATCGATGGCGAACTGGAGTTTCCGTCTGAAGAGCAACTGGCTGCCCGCGCCGCCAAAGCCTCCGCGCAACGCCTGAGCAATCTTCCCGCCCGCCAGCAAGACATGCTTTACCACCGTGCGATGAGCCGCAGTGTCGCCACGGCCCTGGCGAGCTACCTGAGCACCGCCGGTTTCGTCGATTGGGATATGGAAGTGTTGGGTCTCGATCTCTACATCTGATGGTCTTGCCTTACTACCTGGGCTGTCCGTCCTGGAGCGAAAACGCCTGGCGTGATTATCTCTATCCCCAGGGCGCGAAAAGCACCGATTTCCTGAATCTCTATTCCCAAGTGTTCAATGCCGTGGAAGGCAATACGACCTTCTACGCCAGCCCATCTGCGGCCACGGTCCAGCGCTGGGCCGAAATCATGCCCGAGCACTTTCGCTTCACCGCCAAGTTTCCCGGTGACATCAGCCACAACGGCGACTTGCGTGAGCGCCTGGTGGCCACCGAAACCTTCCTGCAGCTGCTCAGCCCCTTGGGTGAGCGCGTCTCGCCGTACTGGCTGCAACTGTCCAAGGCCTTCACCCCGAATCGGTTGCCGGAACTGGCAGGGTTCATCGACGCCTTGCAGCGTCCGTTGGCCGTGGAGGTCCGTCACGATGAGTTCTTCGCCAAGGGCGATGCCGAACGGCGCCTCAATCGCCTGTTGCTCGATCGTGGTGTCGAACGCATCTGTCTCGATCCCCGGGCCTTGTTCAGTTGCACCACGCTTGATCCTGCGGTGCTTCACGCGCAATCGAAAAAGCCCCGCGTGCCGCCCCGGCCTGCGGCGTTCACCCAATGTCCGCAAGTGCGCTTCATCGGGCATCCGGTGCTGGAAGCCAATGAACCGTTCCTGACGCCGTGGGTAGAGAAAATCGCCGGATGGATCGAAGAAGGGCGCACGCCCTATATCTTCCTGCACACCGCCGACAACCTGTTGGCAGCGAAACTCGCGCAGCGCTTCCACACTCGCCTGATGAGTCGTTTGCCTGGCTTGCCGGCCCTGCCTGAGCTATATAGAGAGCCCGCCGCCGAGCAACTGGGTTTGCTCTGAGGCTAACACTCTCTTTTCAGGAGCGAACGACATGGATGCGCAAACTCGCCGAGCCCAGGCGTTCAAGGCCTTGCACGAACGTGAAGGGGCTTTTGTCATTCCCAACCCGTGGGATGCCGGTTCGGCCAAGATGTTGGCCAGCCTCGGCTTTGAAGCCCTGGCGACCACCAGTGCCGGCCACGCTTTTTCCTTGGGCCGGCCCGATGGCGCGTTGGGCCTGGAGAACACGCTGGCCAATGTGCGGGCGATTGTGGCGGCCACCGACCTGCCCGTGGCCGTGGACCTGGAGAACGGTTTTGCCGATGCCCCCGACGATTGCGCGCGTAACCTGCTCCGTGCGGCAGAGGCTGGTGCGGTGGGTGGTTCGATCGAAGATGCCACGGGGCGCGAAGACAGCCCGATCTATTGCTTCGACCATGCCGTAGCGAGGGTCAAGGCCGCCGCGGACGCCGTGCGCAGCTTGCCGTATCCCTTCCTGCTGACGGCCCGGGCGGAGAACTTCCTGCACGGCAATCCGGACCTGGACGACACCATTCGCCGCTTGAAGGCCTTCGCAGACGCGGGGGCCGACGTGTTGTACGCCCCGGGGCTGAGCAGCGCCGAGCAAGTGCTTGCAGTGGTGCGGGCCGTGGCGCCGAAACCGGTGAACGTGCTGATGTCCGGGGCGCTGGACCTGACCGTCGCGCAGTTGAGCGAGTTGGGCGTCAAGCGCATCAGCGTCGGATCGGCGTTGGCCCTGGCCGCGTATGGCGAGTTCTTCCGCGCCGCCGAAGAAATCCAGCAACAGGGCACGTTCACCTTCACGCGCCGCTCGATGCCGTTCAAGCAGGCCAACCAATTTTTCAAGGGTTGATGCCCGAGGCAACGTCGTGCGGTTTTTGAAAGTTCTTGCTGTAGTGGCGCTGCTCGTTGGCGTCGCAGTGCTGGGGGTATGGCGCGGCTGGGTGGCTGTGCCGCCCCAATGGAATCCCTGGGCGCCCCTGGACGTCAACTTCGCGCCGAACTTGCTGACCCGTTTCAAGCTCATGGCCCTGCGCAACGACCCGCAGTTGTGCGACCAGGCCCTCGCGACCTCGGGGTTGCGCACCGCTCGCCAGGCTGACAGCGGGGCCAATACAGATTGCCCGCTGACCAACGTGCTGAGGGTGCAGGGCGGTGAAGTGGCGCTGAGCAGCAGTTTTCTCGCCAGTTGCCCGCTGGCCGTGGCCTTCGCGCTGTTCGAGCGCCATGGGTTGCAGCCGGCGGCAATGGCGGTCTACGGGCAGAAAGTGGCGCGAGTCGATCACCTCGGCAGTTTCGCCTGTCGCAACATGTACGGTCGTGAGAGCGGGGCGCGCAGCCAGCATGCCACCGCCAGTGCGCTGGACATCGCCGGGTTTCGCCTGGCCGATGGGCGCACGGTCAGCGTGCTCAAGGACTGGCCCAAGGACGATGCCGATGCGCGGTTTTTGCGTCAGGCCCGCGACGGCGCCTGCGATATGTTCAGTGTGGTCTTGAGCCCGGATTACAACGCGGCGCACCGCAACCATTTTCATCTGGACGTGGGGCCATGGTGGATCTGTCGTTGATTTAAGCGGCGATACGCAGGTTCTGCAGCACGATCGGACGTGCCCAGCGGGTGTCGAAGTCCAGTTGTTTCTGCTGCGCCACCAATTCCTCTTCCGGGAAGGATGGGAACGGCTTGTCCAGCAGGTCGAGTTCGAACTCGGCGATTGGCAGGTGCAGTGGGCGCGGTTGCGGTGCCGGGCCGGGCTCCGGCAGCGGTTGGCCGGCGGTGAGGACGAGTGGGCGAACCCAGTTGCTTTCGAAGGTCTGCTGTTTTTGCTGGGCGGCGATTTCTTCCGCTGGGAAAGGCGGGAAGGGCTTGTCCAGCAGATCGAGTTCGAATTCGGCGATGGGCAGGAACAGTGGCTCAGGCGGCTTGACCGGTGTTTCGGTCACTTCGCAGGTGCGCTGGCTGACGATGTGTTCCAGCAACTCGGCGCCGAGGGTCGGTTCAACGGCCTCATCGAGGGCCACTGGCTGGTAGCTGCCAGGTGCCGGTGCGTTATCACCCAGTTGATCGGCCAGGGCCCGGGCAAAAAAATCCTGCCACAGGTGACTGACGCCGCTCAGCGCTTGGGTGTTACGCAGGCTGTAATCGCCGTAAGGGGAGATAACGCCTATCGATGTGGATTGAATGTCTGACATTTTTCTCGGTCGACGCTCAGCTCTGGCAAAATGCCGTTCACCGTTGTTATCGGCCGTTTTTGCCGATCCTTAATTTTTTGAGCATGTTTCCAAGAATGAACAACTTCCATGAGTGAGCAACCCGCAGTCTGCCGCATCCATGTCGAGGCCCTGGCCCCGGCCTTCCAACCGCAGGCCGAGCACTGGGCCGAGCGGCTTGGCCTGCCTTTGCAAGTGGACGATGGCGAGTTTGCCTTGCAGATTTGCGAGCAGGGGTTGCAGTTGCAGCAACTGGGCCCGGACGCGCCAGGACCGGTGCGGGTGGACTTCGTTGAGGGCGGAGCGGCCCATCGTCGTTTGTACGGTGGCGGCAGCGGCCAGATGATCGCCAAGGCGGTCGGCATTGCCCAAGGTGTGCGTCCGCGGGTGCTGGATGCCACGGCCGGGTTGGGCAAGGATGCGTTTGTGCTGGCCAGCCTGGGCTGCGAAATGAGCCTGATCGAGCGTCAACCGCTGATCGGAGCCCTGCTGGAGGATGGCCTGGCCCGCGCGGCGGAGGACTTCGACGTGGCGCCGATCGTGGCGCGCATGCGTTTGCTCAAGGGCAACTCCATCGAGGTGATGCGCAACTGGGAAGGCGAGCCGCCCCAGGTGATCTACCTGGACCCGATGTTTCCCCATCGGGAGAAAACCGCCCTGGTGAAGAAGGAAATGCGCCTGTTCCGCCCCTTGGTGGGCGATGACCCGGACGCCCCGGCACTGCTCGCCGCGGCCCTGGCCCTGGCGACTCACCGGGTGGTGGTCAAGCGCCCACGCAAGGCCCCCTGTATCGAAGGGCCGAAGCCAAGCCATGGGCTCGATGGCAAATCCAGTCGCTACGACATCTACCCCAAGAAAGCGCTCAAGCCCTGAGACCGTGTCGCCTGCATCGCGAGCAAGCTCGCTCCCACAAAGGGCGGTGGTGAACACAGAATCTGTGAACACCCTCGATCAAACTGTGGGAGCGAGCTTGCTCGCGATAGCGGTTTGTCTGTGGTATCGCCTTCGCGAGCAAGCTCGCTCCCACATTGGATTTGTGGTGTTCATCAAACCCTGTGGGAGCGAGCTTGCTCGCGATGAGGCCCTGCCAGCCAGCGAAAGGCTACCGGTCGAGCTAAGGCCGATAGGCCCGCATGAACAACCCCACCACTTCCTGCACATGAGCCTCGGCGGCTTCCGGTTCCGGGGCCGGGCCGCAGCCAGACAACAACCGGAAATTCGCCGCGCCCTTGATCAGGCAGAAGAAATGCTCGGCAGCATTGCGCGGTTTATCGATGCTCAGGGCACCGCTCTGGTTGATCTTGCTCAGCAGCCGCTCCATGCCTGAGAGCATCCGCTGTGGGCCTGCTTCGTAGAAAATCGTCGACAGCTTCGGATCCTGGCTACCCAGGGCCATGATCAGCCGATGCAGGTTCAACGATTCCTCGCTGCTGACGAGCTGGTGAAAGCCACGGGCGATGTTCAGCAGCACGTGTTCGATCGGAACGCCGTCCGGCCATTCGAAAAACAGCGGCGGCACCTGTTCTTCGCACTTGGCGATCACGGCAGCGGAAAACAGCGTCTCCTTGTCGTTGAAGTGACTGTAGACCGTCAGCTTCGAGACCCCGGCCTCGGTAGCGACGGCGTCCATGCTGGTACTGGCGTAACCCATGCTCAGGAACAAGCGCTTCGCCGCGTCGAGAACGGCCTGGCGCTTGGCCAGGTCCTTGGGACGGCCGGGGCCGGAAGGGATTGGAGGATTGTTCGACATTTCTTCGCTTTAATACTGGACTGGTGAGTTTGCTATTAATAACATACTCGCCAGTATAATTATTCCAAGCACCATTAGCGAAAGGTCACTCGCCATGTTCCGCTATGCCCTGCCCCTCGCCGTGCCAATCACCCTGGCTTTTTTATTGTCTGCGTGCGGTCATGACGAACCGGTCCCGGTCGCCGTGCGCCCCGCCATGGTGGTGAAACCACAGCCTTCAGCCCAGGCGATGGACAGTTACCCCGGTGAAGTGCGAGCACGTTTCGAGCCCGACCTGGCCTTTCGGATTGGCGGCAAGGTGAGTCGACGACTGGTCGAAGAGGGCCAGCGGGTCAAGGCCAATCAGCCGCTGGCTGAACTCGATCCCGAAGATGTGCGCCTGCAACTGGAAGCCTCCCGTGCCCAGGTCGCCGCCGCCGAGGCCAACCTGAACCTGGTGCGGGCCGAGCGTGACCGCTACAAAACCTTGATGGAACGGCAGATGGTCAGCCGCTCCCAGTACGACAACGCCGAAAACCTTTACCGCTCTGGCACCGCGCGGCTCAAGCAGATCAAGGCCGAGTTCGATGTCGCCAACAACCAGGCCAGTTATTCGATATTGCGTGCGCCCCAGGATGGCGTGGTTGCCCGGCGTTCGGTGGAAGTCGGGCAGGTGGTGTCGGCCGGGCAAACCGTCTTTACCCTGGCCACCGACGGCGAGCGTGAAGTGCTGATCAGCCTGCCGGAGCAGGGTTTTGGCCGGTTCAAGATCGGCCAGCCGGTTTCGGTCGAACTGTGGAGCCAGCCCGATCAGCGTTTCAGCGGACACATTCGCGAGCTGTCGCCGGCCGCCGACCCCAAGTCTCGCACCTTCGCCGCCCGCGTGGCCTTCACCGCCGGCAGTGTTCCGGCCGAGCTGGGCCAGAGCGCGCGGGTGTTTGTCCAGACCGCCGACAAGGTGCCGCTGTCGGTACCGTTGTCGGCCCTGACGGCTGAAAACGGCGCGACGTACGTCTGGGTCGTTAACGCCAATAACACCCTGAAGAAAGTCCCGGTGCGGGTCGGCGCCTTCGGCGAAAAGACCGTTCCGGTGCTGGAAGGCCTCAGCCCCGATGATTGGGTGGTGGCGGCCGGCGTGCATGTGCTCCTCGACGGCCAGCAGGTGCGGCCGGTGGATCGCTCCAACCGCGTGGTCAATCTGACGGCCAAGGAGTAATCCCCGATGGGTTTCAATCTTTCCGAATGGGCGCTGCGCAACCGCCAGATCGTACTGTTCCTGATGCTGTTGCTGGCCATCGTTGGCGCGCTTTCCTACACCAAGCTCGGCCAGAGCGAAGACCCACCGTTCACCTTCAAGGCCATGGTCATCCGCACCAGCTGGCCGGGCGCCACGGCCGAGGAAGTCTCGCGACAGGTCACTGAGCGCATCGAAAAGAAACTGATGGAAACCGGCGATTTCGAAAGGATCGTCTCGTTCTCCCGTCCGGGCGAGTCCCAGGTGACCTTCGTGGCCCGCGACTCCCTGCATTCGGTGCAGATCCCCGAGCTGTGGTACCAGATCCGCAAGAAGATCAGTGACATCCGCCACACCTTGCCGCCGGGTATCCAAGGGCCATTTTTCAACGATGAATTCGGCACCACCTTCGGCAACATCTATGCACTGACCGGTGACGGCTTCGACTACGCCGTGCTCAAGGACTACGCCGACCGCGTCCAGATCCAGTTGCAACGGGTCAAGGACGTGGGCAAGGTCGAACTGCTCGGTTTGCAGGACGAGAAGATCTGGATCGAGCTGTCGAACGTGAAGCTGGCGACCCTCGGCCTGCCCTTGGCGGCGGTCCAGCAGGCCCTTGAAGAGCAGAACGCCGTATCGACCGCCGGCTTCTTCGAAACCGGCAGCGAGCGATTGCAGCTACGGGTTTCCGGGAATTTTCAGTCCGTGGAAGAGATCCGCAACTTCCCGATCCGGGTCGCCGATCGTACGTTCCGCATCAGCGATCTGGCGGATGTGCGCCGGGGGTTCAACGACCCACCGGCGCCACGCATGCGTTTCATGGGGGAAGATGCCATCGGCCTGGCCGTGGCCATGAAGGAAGGTGGTGACATCCTGGTGCTGGGCAAGGCCCTCGAGGTCGATTTTGCCCGGATCCAGGACACGCTCCCGGCCGGCATGCAATTGCGCAAGGTGTCGGACCAGCCGGCGGCGGTGAAGACCGGGGTCGGTGAGTTCGTCCAGGTGTTGGTGGAAGCGCTGACGATTGTGTTGCTGGTGAGCTTCTTCTCCCTTGGGCTGCGCACCGGGATGGTGGTGGCCCTGGCGATCCCGCTGGTGCTGGCGATGACGTTTGCCGCGATGTATTACCTGGGCATCGGCCTGCACAAGATTTCCCTCGGCGCGCTGGTATTGGCGCTGGGGTTGCTGGTGGACGATGCGATCATCGCCGTGGAGATGATGGCGATCAAGATGGAGCAGGGTTTCGACCGGATCAAGGCCGCCAGCTTTGCGTGGACCAGCACGGCGTTCCCGATGCTCACCGGTACGTTGATCACCGCGGCCGGCTTCCTGCCAATCGCCACTGCGCAATCGGGCACCGGTGAATACACCCGTTCGATTTTCCAGGTCGTGACCCTGGCATTGGTGGCGTCCTGGGTGGCTGCGGTGGTGTTTGTGCCGTACCTGGGGGAAAAGCTCCTGCCGGACCTGGCGAAAATTCACGCGGCCAAACATGGCACGGCTGACGGCCAGACCGACCCTTACGGCACGCCGTTCTATCAGCGTGTCCGGCGGATGGTGGAGTGGTGCGTGCGTCGCCGCAAAACCGTCATCATCCTGACCGTGCTGTTGTTCGTCGGCTCGGTGGTGTTGTTCCGTTTCGTGCCGCAGCAGTTCTTCCCGGCATCGGGGCGGCTGGAGCTGATGGTTGACCTGAAGCTGCAGGAAGGCGCCTCCCTGAACAACACCGCCGAGCAGGTCAAGCGCCTTGAAGCGCTGCTCAAGGACCATGCGGGCATCGACAATTACGTGGCCTACGTCGGCATCGGTTCACCGCGCTTCTACCTGCCGCTGGATCAACAACTGCCGGCGTCCAGCTTCGCCCAGTTCGTGGTGCTGGCCAAGACCATCGAAGACCGCGAGCCTTTGCGCAGTTGGCTGATCGCGACCCTGAACGAACAGTTCCCGACCCTGCGCTCGCGGGTCACGCGCCTGGAAAACGGCCCGCCGGTCGGCTACCCGGTGCAGTTCCGCGTCACGGGCGAGCACATCGAAAAGGTTCGCGCCCTGGCGCGCAAAGTGGCGGCGAAAGTTCGCGAAAACCCTTACGTGACCAATGTGCACCTGGACTGGGAAGAGCCGAGCAAGGTGGTGTACCTGAACGTCGATCAGGACCGTGCCCGAGCCCTGGGCGTGAGCACTGCCAACCTGGCGAGTTTCCTGCGCAGCTCCCTCACTGGCTCCAGCGTCAGCCAGTATCGGGAAGACAACGAATTGATCGAGATCCTGCTGCGTGGCACGGTGCATGAGCGCACCGAACTGTCGTTGCTGCCAAGCCTGGCGGTGCCGACCGACAACGGCAAGAGCGTTGCCCTGTCGCAGATCGCGACCCTGGAATACGGTTTCGAAGAAGGCGTGATCTGGCACCGCAACCGCTTGCCGAGCGTGACGGTACGGGCCGATATCTACGGCAAGGAACAACCGGCAACCCTGGTACAGCAGATCTTCCCGACCCTGGAGCCGATTCGTGCGCAGCTGCCGGACGGTTACCTGCTGGAGGTGGGCGGTACGGTAGAAGATTCGGCCCGCGGCCAGAAATCGGTGAACGCCGGGGTGCCGTTGTTTATCGTGGTGGTGTTGACGTTGCTGATGCTGCAACTGCGCAGTTTCTCACGCACGGCCATGGTGTTTCTTACCGCGCCGCTGGGGTTGATCGGTGTCACGCTGTTCCTGTTGATGTTCCGCCAGCCGTTTGGTTTTGTCGCCATGCTCGGCACGATCGCGCTGTCGGGGATGATCATGCGCAACTCGGTGATCCTGGTGGACCAGATCGAACAGGACATCAAGGCGGGGCTGACGCCCTGGCAGGCGATCATTGAAGCGACGGTGCGCCGCTTCCGCCCGATTGTGCTCACCGCACTGGCGGCGGTGCTGGCGATGATCCCGCTGTCGCGCAGCCTGTTCTTCGGCCCGATGGCCGTGGCGATCATGGGCGGCTTGATCGTGGCGACGGCATTGACGCTGTTGTTCCTGCCGGCGTTGTATGCGGCGTGGTTCAGGGTCAAGAAAACCTGAGGCGTACAGAGGCCAGAACAGATCCAATGTGGGAGCGAGCTTGCTCGCGATAGCGGTGTAGCAGTCAACCAAGATGTTGAAGCCAATACCGCCATCGCGAGCAAGCTCGCTCCCACAGTTGTTTTGGATTGAGGCTTAGAGGGTGCCGAAAACCTTCTTCGCCAAACTGGTCGCCGCAGCCGCCGGGTTCTGGCGAATGGTGGCTTCCTGCTTGCCGATCATCTCGAACAACCCGTCCAGCGCCTGCTCGGTCACGTAGTTTTCGATGTTGGAGCTCTTGGCGTCCAGCACGCCGAAGGTCGCGGCCTGGCCGGCGAAAGCATTGTATTTCTGCGCCAGGCCGACCTTGTCGGTGGCTTGCTTGACAATCGGCAGGAACTTGGCGCGGATCTGCTCGCGGCTGCTCTTGTTCAAGTATTGCGTGGCGGAGTCTTGGCCGCCGCTGAGAATGCCCTTGGCATCGTCCACGCTCATGTTCTTCACAGCATTGACCAGGATCGGCTGGGCCTGGACCACCGCAGCTTCGGCGGCCTGGTTCATGCTGGTTTCCAGTTGATCGACCTGATCACCCATGCCGAAGGCTTTCATCTTGCTGGCGACTTTGCCCAGCTTGCCTGGCAGTTCGATCTTCACATCCGGGTTGTTGCTGAAGCCGCCGGGGGTACCCAGTTGCTTGACCGCTACCTGCGCGCCTTGGGTCAAGGCGTCCTTGAGACCGCCCGTGGCGTCTTTTTGCGACAGGTCGCCCAGGGACAGGGCCATGGCATTGGCGCAGATCAGCAGGCCTGCGCACAGGCCGGTGAAACGGAAGGTTGAGCGAAGCATGATGGCGTCCTTGAAAAAGTTGGAAAAAGGAATCAGCGTGCGGCGTTGACGCGGATCTTCAACGGCTGCGGATCCTTGCCATCGAGTTGCACGGCGTGTTGTTCGGTGGTGATGAACATCAACTGGCCGTCCACTTCGATGCGGGCGCTCACGGCATAACGATGGCCGGGCTTGACCTGGGCTGGATCATAACTGAGGTGGAACGGCAGCGGGACCTGGCCTTTGATCGGGCCGCTCTGCTCATCGAGCACCACCGCAGGGGCGTCGGCCAGGGAAACGTCCTGCAGGCTCACGCTCAAGGTCGCGTTGGGCGGCAGGGCGATGCGTTGCAGATAGAACACTTCGCCATCGAGGCTCGCGACGGAGGCGGCGGGTGGCGTTGCTGATTGGCATGCGGCCAGTAAGGAAAAGAATGCGAGCAGAACGAGCTTTTTCATTTGGAAGTTCCTTTTTGCTTTGACCTGGCAACGTGTGGGCGCCAAAGCGAATCTGGAGCATCGAGAGGTAAAAATCCAGCCGAAGCATCACCGCCCAGACGATTCTTCCACCCCTCGATGGGTGAAACTCAAACGCCAAACACGTTGCCTATTCTTGATAGGTGGGTTTATGGAGCATAGGTATTAAACCGAAGACATCAGTATCTCGATCGCCTTCAAGTAATTGCCGCGAGGGTCGACGGTATGATCCATTTTAGTGGTAAAGCGCAGTTCCCCTTCCGTTTCGATACGCGCCCTGACCACATAGGTATGATTTTCGATGACAGCCGATGCCGGCACTAGGAGTTCGAAGGCCAGGCCTGCGGTTTCGGCGTTGTTAATCACGCAAGTCGCAACGGTTTCAGCCGGCGCGTCGGCGACACTGATGTCTTCAAGGGACGCATAGAGAGTCGAGTTGGGAGCCAGGCTGATTTTTTCCAGGTAGTGGGCGATGCAAGAAAGGTTGTAGTGGTTCATCGTAATGTCCTTATACTAAGTTTTTTGCCGTCAGTGGCGCTGGATGACACCAGCAACATGCTGGCGTCGAAGAGATTGGAGGGGTTGCCTCATATCCAATTGAACGTTGCGGACTCAGGAACCAAACGAGAGTGGCTGAGTGTTTTCGGTGTTCGACACGGGCGCAAGGGTCAGATTGACATCAACTTCCTGATCACCACCGTTGCAGATGAAGGTGTGTGGGGTATCAAGAAACACTGGGGTCGGGCCATTGATTTGCACTTTCAGCGAAAACTCTTCCCCTTTGGTGGCAACATCGCCATCAACGGTCAGGCTGACGATCCATGGCATTTTAGGTATTTGGTTGGAGCCACTGCCACCGGAGGTATGCGGTGTTGTGAAGCTGATGTGAGTACCACCGCTTTCAGGCAGTTCATAGCCGTCAGGCAGGTGAATGGATGCTGTAATGGTGTGTAGGCTCATGCTGAATTCCTTTTCAGTACGTCGACATCGACGTGAGCCCATCCTAGAGGCCTGCTCTAGAGTTCTCTGTAGGTCTTTTCTTCGTTTGACGTCGCTTTAGCCGCTCGGCAGCGTCGGAATACTCGCTGGCTGCCCGATCAAACTCACCGGAACTGTTCCATGTTTCTCGGTGAGTGATCGGCAGCCTTCAACTGTCGGGGCTGACGGCGACGTCCGCGGCATCTTCACTGCGATGCAACGCCACCTGGCGAATCGACAGGCGAATTTCCGCCGGCAGCACCCGCTTGGCCGCGCCTTCGGCCAGTTCGCCCAGCAGCTCGTGGTAGCTGAGTTTGCCAGCCTCGTCGCGGTGCAGCACATCGAGGTCGAGCATGGTCTGGATGAAGTGGCGGAACAGGCTCTTGTCGAAGAACTCCGGCGCATTCAGGCCATGCAGGATCGACAGGCGCTGGGCCATGACGGTGCAGAGGTCTTCCAGTTCTTCGGCGCTGATGGTGTTCTGGCCGCTGTTGAGCAGCAGCGAGACGGTCATGTAGAAGCGCTGCAAGGTCTGGGCGATGCTTTTTGACAGTAGGGTCAGCAGCACGAAGTGCCGCGAACTCGGCGCCGGGCGCAGGTACAGGTCATTTTCGAAACGCAGCAGGCCCTGCTCGACGAATGCTTCGAGCCACTGGTCGACCACGCCATCCAGTTCTTCCAGCGACCAGCGAATGAACAGCTCCGATTGCAGGTACGGGTACAACGCGTGGGTGTAGCGCAGGATCTGCTCGCGGCTCATGCGCGAACTGCTCTGGAAGAAGCTCGCCAGCAACGCCGGCAGGGCGAAGATGTGCAGGACGTTGTTGCGGTAGTAGGTCATCAGTACCGCGTTCTGCTCATCCAGGTACAGAATCTTGCCCAGGGCATCGCTCTGTTCCGACAGCAGGTCCATGCCTTTTACATGTTCGATCAGCGCCCGGCCATCACCTTCGGGCAGGGTGGTGTGGGGCGAGTACGGGACCTTGCGCAGCAACGCCAGGTACAGGTCGAGCACCCGGGCCATGGCGCGGTCGTCCAGGGCCAGGCGGCTGGTGGACAGCAGCGCCAGGGCGACGAGGTTGACCGGGTTGATCGCCGCGGCTTCGTTCAGGTGCCGGGCCACGCGTTCGCCCAAGCGGTGGGTGGTCGCGTTGAGCCAGGCCGGTTTGAATTGCGGACCCAGGTCCTGTTGGCGCCAATCCGGCTGTTCGCCGTCGAGGAATTCCGCCAGCTTGATCGGTTCGCCGAAGTTCACCGCCACCTGGCCGAAGCGTTGCTTGAGGGCGCCGATGACCTTGAAGATGTCGAAGATCGATTCTTTTTTCTTGCTGGCTCCGCGCAGTTCGCCCAGGTAGGTGCGGCCTTCCAGTACGCGCTCATAACCGATGTAGACCGGCACGAACACGATGGGCATGCGCGAGGAGCGCAGGAAGCTGCGCAGGGTGATGGCGAGCATGCCGGTCTTGGGTTGCAGCATGCGCCCGGTGCGCGAACGCCCGCCCTCGACGAAGTACTCCACCGGAAAGCCTTTGGTGAACAACGTGTGCAGGTATTCATTGAACACAGCGGTGTAGAGCGGGTTGCCCTTGAAGGTGCGACGCATGAAGAACGCCCCGCCACGGCGCAGCAGGCCGCCGATCACCGGCATGTTGAGGTTGATGCCGGCGGCGATGTGCGGCGGCGTCAAGCCGTTGCGAAACAGCAGGTACGACAGCAGCAGGTAGTCGATGTGGCTGCGGTGGCACGGCACGTAGATGACTTCGTGGCCTTGGGCGACCTTCTGCACGCCTTCGATGTGGTTGACCTTGATGCCGTCGTAGATCTTGTTCCAGAACCAACTCAGCACCACTTCCAGGAAGCGGATCGCGGTGTAGGTGTAGTCCGAGGCGATCTCGTTGCCGTAGCGCAGGGCCTGGGCCTTGGCTTTTTCGGCGGAGATATTTTCCCGCTCGGCTTGCTCGGCAATCGCCTGCTTGACCAGCGGCTGGTTCAACAGGCCCTTGACCAGGTTGCGCCGGTGGGAAATGTCGGGGCCGATGACCGCTGCTTTGAGATTGCGGAAGTGCACCCGCAGGATCCGCTGGGCCATGCGTACGGTGCGTTCGTGGCCCTTGTCGTGTTCGATCAGCTCGCGCAGGTGGATCGGCGCGGAGAATTGCACGCGGGTCTTGCGCCCCAGGATCATGATGCTCAACAGACGACGCAGGCGCCCGGTGACGGCCCAGCTGTCGGCGAACAACAGCTTCCAGGGGCTGGATTCGCTGTCGGGCGACTGCCCCCAGAACACGCTGACGGGGATGATCTGGGCGTCTTCGGCAGCGTTGTGGGTGAGGGCGTTGACCAGCCGCGTCAGGGTCGGTGGCGCACCGCGCTTGTCCTGGCGGCCGATCCAGTCCGGCGCCGGCGTCAGGTAGAAAAACGCCGCCGGTTCCAGCAGGTTGCCCACCGAGACCGGCAGCACCGGACGGGGCAGGCCGGCCTTGGTGCATTCGGTGTCGAGCACCGCCAGGTCAGTGAGCGAAGGATCTTGCAGGACGTAGAACACCGGACGACTGCGGTCGAGGTTGAGGGTGAAGGACGACTGGTTGATCGTCTCTGAGCGAACCCAGAGGTACAACAGTCGGCGCAGGGTGCCAAACACAAGACGGCGGAACGGGGAGCGGGTCATACGGCTTCTGCATGAGTGAATGGGATAGGGCGGGCGCCAGTGTGCCGGATTCGCCGAAAATCGGCAAAAAAGCGCCGAAGTAAAGTCAGTTGAGAGTTTTTCCGGGTGTCATATACTCGGCCAGTGCCTACCACGGCCTCCCTTATGGACGGCCGGGTGGTGGCTAAAGTTCGTACGGCTTTGCCTTTTGCGGTTGGGCGGGAAAAGCCGACTCAAAAAATAAAAATGGGAGTGAGCATCATGGCAGCACGGGAAACCGGCAGTGTGAAGTGGTTCAACGACGCGAAGGGTTACGGCTTCATTCAGCGTGAAGGCGGGGCGGATGTGTTCGTGCATTACCGCGCCATCCGCGGCGAAGGCCACCGTTCACTGACCGAAGGCCAGCAGGTCGAGTACGCGGTCGTGGAAGGGCAGAAGGGCTTGCAGGCTGAGGATGTGGTGGGGTTGTAATCCCACGCTGGAAGCCATAGTAGATGCCCTGTGGGAGCAAAGCTTGCTCGCGATAGCGCCCGGTCGGCTTGCACCAATGTTGAATGTACTTCAGCCATCGCGAGCAAGCTTTGCTCCCACAGTGCTCCCACATTTGGATCTAGGCTGCACCTGAGACGGGTGTCACGCCGTCTTCCAGGTAATCTCTTCTTCCCCATCGGCGCTGATGCGAATCCAGCGATCCGCCGATTCCTCACCTTCTTCCTCAACCCATGACCCAGGCGCGCAGCGCACTTCGACGTTCAGTGCGACGAAGGCGGCGCGGGCGCAGGCGATGTCGTCTTCCCACGGGGTCTGGTCACTTTCCAGGTACAGGCTGTTCCATTTGCCCACGGCCTTGGGCAGCCAGGTCACCGGGATGTTGCCGGCCTTGCACTTGTAGGTCTGGCCTTTCTGGACCCAGTCGCTGCACGGGCCCAGGGCCTGGCCGAGCCAGGCGGCGACGGCCTTGTGGTCGACGTCGGCGTCTTTGAGGTAAATCTCGATATCGGGTTGGCGCATGGATGTCCTCGCTGCGGTCTTGAAAAATCCATTCGCGGATTTAACGGGGCCCGAGCGGTTGCCCGGGACCGGAATCAAAAGGTTATTGAAGAACGAAATAATCGTAGCGCATCGACACCGTGACCTGGAACGGCTCGGCCTGCTCGATCACGCTGGCACGGCGTTCGGCACTGGCGCGCCAGCCGTGGGGCGTCATGGCCAGCAGGTTGGCGCGGTCCTGGCCACTGTCGAGGGTCAGCTTGAATTCGAGGGTTTCGCTGTGATCCAGCACCATGCCCGGCGGCACCAGGGCCAGGTGCTTGTCATCGGTGTATTCGCGCACTTCGTCGTACAGGCGCTCGCGCAATTCCATCAGGTGGCCGGCGGTGGGGCCGACTTTCATCAGGCCGCCGCCGGGGCTGAGCAAGCGCTTGGCCTCCTGCCAGTCCAGCGGGCTGAACACGCTGGCCAGGAACTGGCAGCAGCCGTCCGCCAGCGGCACCCGGGCCATGCTGGCGATCAACCAGGTCAGCTGCGGGTTGCGTTTGCAGGCGCGCTTGACCGCCTCGCGGGAAATGTCCAGGGCATAACCATCGGCGTTGGGCAACGCTTCGGCGATCTGCGCGGTGTAGTAACCCTCGCCACAGCCGATGTCCAGCCAGCGCCCGGGCGCGCGTTCGGCGGCCAGTTCCGCCAGGCGCCGGGCGACCGGGGCATAGTGCCCGGCGTTGAGGAAATCGCGGCGGGCTTCGACCATCGCCTGGTTGTCGCCGGGGTCGCGGCTGTTCTTGTGCTGCACCGGCAGCAGGTTCAGGTAACCCTGCCGCGCGCGGTCGAAGCGGTGGCCGGCCGGGCACACCACACCGTTGTCCGCCGCGTTCAGCGGTTCACTGCAGATCGGGCAGGCGAGCATCAGGCGAGCAACTTGATCAGCGTCTTGTAGTAGATCTCGGTCAGCACATCGAGATCGGCGGCCAGCACGCGTTCGTTGACCTGGTGGATGGTCGCGTTGACCGGCCCCAGTTCCACCACTTGCGTGCCCATGGTGGCGATGAAGCGACCGTCGGACGTGCCGCCGCTGGTGGACGCCTGGGTCTCGCGCCCGGTGACGTCCTTGATGCTCGACGATACGGCGTCGAGCAGCGCACCGGGTTCGGTGAGGAATGGCAGGCCGGACAGCGCCCAGTCGATGTGCCAGTCCAGCTGATGCTTGTCGAGGATATCGGCAACGCGCTGTTGCAGGCCTTCGACGGTGGATTCGGTGGAAAAGCGGAAGTTGAACACCGCCACCAGGTCACCGGGGATCACGTTGGTCGCGCCGGTGCCGGAGTTGAGGTTGGAGATCTGGAAACTGGTCGGCGGGAAGAAGTCGTTGCCATGGTCCCAATGCTCGGCGGCCAGTTCGGCCAAGGCGGGCGCGGCCAGGTGGATCGGGTTCTTCGCCAGGTGTGGATAAGCCACGTGGCCTTGCTTGCCGCGCACGGTCAACTTCGCGCCGAGGGAACCACGTCGGCCATTCTTGACCACGTCCCCCACCAGCGTGGTGCTCGACGGCTCGCCGACGATGCACCAGTCCAGTCGCTCCTGGCGGGCCTTGAGGCGCTCGATCACGGCTTTGGTGCCGTGGTGGGCCGGGCCTTCCTCATCGCTGGTGATCAGGAAGGTCAGCGAGCCCTTGTGGTCCGGGTAGTCGGCGACGAACCGTTCGGCCGCCACCACCATCGCCGCCAGGCTGCCTTTCATGTCTGCCGCGCCACGGCCGCAGAGCATGCCCTGTTCGTCGATGACCGCATCGAACGGGTCGAGCTGCCAGGCCTGCACCGGACCGGTTGGCACCACGTCGGTGTGCCCGGCGAAGCACAGCACCGGACCGTCATGTTTGCCATGGCTGGCCCAGAAGTTATCCACATCCTCGATGCGCATCGGCTCGAGCGTAAAGCCCGCGTTGCCCAGGCGCTGCATCATCAGTTTCTGGCAATCGGCATCCACCGGCGTCACGGACGGACGGCGGATCAGGTCGCAGGCGAGTTGCAGGGTCGGCGAGAGGTCGGCGTGGGCCGTCATGAAAGCTCCGGGAATATAGTGTGAACGCAAGGCTTGTGCAGGCGCGGGCTGGCTCGCGCAAAATGGCGGTTATCTTATAGCAAAACGACCACCATGGGCCCCTGGCGGGGGACAGGTGGAACACAAAACCTGTGGGAGCGAGCTTGCTCGCGATGGCGGTGGATCAGTAGCGCTGGTGTTGACTGACACACCGCTATCGCGAGCAAGCTCGCTCCCACAAGGGGAAATTGGTGGGATTCAATTCGCGAACAGCTCGAATTGCCACGGCAAAGCCCTATAATGCGCGCCGGTTTTTGGGGTAATGGTCATGAGTACAGAAGATCCACGGTTTGCCGGCATCGCCCGTTTGTATGGCATCGAAGGCCTGGAGCGCCTGCGGGCGGCCCATGTGGCGATTGTCGGGGTTGGCGGTGTCGGCTCCTGGGCAGCGGAAGCCATCGCCCGTTGCGGCGTGGGCGAGATCTCGCTGTTCGACCTGGACGATGTCTGCGTCAGCAACGCCAACCGCCAGTTGCATGCCCTGGACAGCACCGTTGGCAAGCCCAAGGTCGAGGTCATGGCCGAGCGGCTGCGTGGGATCAACCCCGACTGCACCGTGCATGCGGTGGCCGACTTTGTCACCCGCGACACCATGGCCGAGTACATCACGCCGAACATCGACTGCGTGATCGACTGCATCGACAGCGTCAACGCCAAGGCTGCGCTGATCGCCTGGTGCAAGCGCCGCAAGATCCAGATCATCACCACCGGCGGCGCGGGTGGGCAGATCGACCCGACGCTGATCCAGGTCTGCGACTTGAACCGTACGTTCAACGATCCGCTGGCCTCCAAGGTGCGCTCCACCTTGCGCCGCGACTATGGCTTTTCCCGCACCGTGACCCGCCACTACAGCGTGCCTTGCGTGTTCTCCACCGAACAACTGCGCTACCCGAAACCGGACGGCAGCATTTGCTTGCAGAAGAGTTTTGTCGGCGACGGCGTCAAGCTCGACTGCGCTGGTGGGTTCGGCGCGGTGATGATGGTCACGGCGACGTTCGGCATGGTCGCAGCGACAAAGGCTGTGGATAAGATCGTGGCGGGCGTGCGGCGGCCGGCGGATAGGGTCAAGCCTCAGGTTTGAGGGTGGGATTGATGGCCTCATCGCGAGCAAGCTCGCTCCCACAGGGGATCTGGCTGAATGCAGTATTTGCGTACACCCAAATCCCCTGTGGGAGCGAGCTCGCTCGCGATGGCGGTTACTGAGTCAACTCAAACATCCGCTTCAACACCGCATTCAATCCATTGCTACGCGACGGCGACAACTGCCGCGACAATCCCAACTGATTGAACCAGTCCGGCAAGTCCACCTGCTGCAACTCTTCAGCGGACAATCCGTTGACCCGCGCCAGCAGCAACGCCACCAACCCACGAATCAACCGCGCATCGCTGCTGGCAGAGAACCGCCAGTGCCCGTCGTGCAACTGACCCACCAACCACACCTGGCTTTCACAGCCGTGGACGAGGTTGGCATCGCACTTGTCCTCGTCGCTCAGAGGCGGCAAACGCTCGCCCCATTGCATCAGCAGCCGGGCGCGTTGTTCCCAGCCCGAGGCCTCCTGGAAAATCTGCAGCGCTGTGGCGGCCTCGGCGGGCGGGTTCATCGGAGCATCTCCAGAGCCTGGTCCAGGGCCTCGAAGAAACGTTCGAGATCGGCGGAGTCGTTGTACAGCGCCAGCGACACCCGGATCGCCCCGGACAGCTTCAAATGTTTGAACAGCGGCATCGCGCAGTGATGTCCGGCGCGCACGGCGATGCCTTGCTCGGTCAGCAGGTGCGCCAGGTCGGCGTTGTGGATGCCTTCGACCACGAAACTGACCAGGGCCAGGCGCGGGTTGCCCACCAGGCGAACGCCGTTGCGGGCCAACAGGCCATGGAGCAGGTAGTCATGCAGTGCTGCCTCATGCTCGATGATCGCCTGCGGGTCGAGGTCGGACAGGTAATCCAGGGTCGCCCCCAGACCGATCACGCTGGCAATCGGCGGTGTACCCGCTTCGAAACCCAGCGGCGCGGGGCGGAAGCTGGCGCTGTGGTAATCGGCCTGTTGCACCATTTCGCCGCCGAACTGCCAATGACGCAGGTTGCCGAGGGCTTCGGTACGGCCAAACAGCACGCCCAGCCCGTCGGGGCCGTAGAGCTTGTGGCTGGAAAACACGTAGAAGTCGCAGCCCAGCGCCTCCACGTCATGGCGACCATGGACCACGCCTTGGGCGCCGTCGATCACCGTCAGCGCGCCCTGGGCCTTGGCCAGCGCCAGCAGCGCCGGCACTGGCTGCCAGGCGCCGAGCACATTGGATAACTGGCTCACCGCCAGCAAGCGCGTACGTGGGCCGATCAGTTCGGCGGCGGCGCCAGGGTCGATCACCCCGTCGGCATCCAGTGGCAACACCACCAGGGTCAACGAACGGCGCTCGGCCAGTTGCTGCCACGGCAGCAGGTTGGCGTGGTGTTCCAGGGCGCTGATGACGATCTCGTCGCCCGGGTTGAATAGATGCTCCAGCCCGTAGGCCAGTAGGTTCAGCGCCGAAGTGGCACCGTGGGTGAAGACCACTTGCCCGCAGTTTCCGGCATTGAGCCATTGCGAAACCTTGAGGCGGCTGTCCTCGAACGCCTGGGTGGCATGGGCGCCCGGCAAATGTTGCGCCCGGTGCACGTTGGCCGCGCCATTGGCGTAGTAGTGCGTCAGGGCATCCAATAGAACTTGGGGTTTTTGCGTGGTCGCGGCGCTGTCCAGGTAGGTCTGGCCTTGCCGTTGCAGGGCGGCGATGGCCGGGAAATCGGCGCGCCAGGGGGATTGGATCAACATGCTTTCGGGCCCTGCTGGAGGTACGCCGGCCCCTGTGAGGGCGGGCTTTTTTTTGTGGGAGCAAAGCTTGCTCCCGATGGCAGCGACACGGTTTACGGTGAGACCGCGTCATCGTTCATCGCGAGCAAGCTTTGCTCCCACAAAAAAAGCTCGCTCCCACAGGTGAGGGTGTGAAGCGGCTTAGTTGTGGGCGTGCAGTGCTTCGTTCAGCTCGATGGCCGATTTGTGCGTCTTGCATTCCACCGCACCGGTCTCGGAGTTGCGGCGGAACAACAGGTCGGGCTGGCCGGCCAGGTCGCGGGCCTTGACCACTTTGACCAGTTGGTTGTTTTCGTCCAGCAGCTTCACTTTAGTGCCGGCGGTCACGTACAGGCCCGACTCCACGGTGTTGCGGTCGCCCAGCGGGATACCGATGCCGGCGTTGGCGCCGATCAGGCAGCCTTCGCCAACCTTGATCACGATGTTGCCGCCACCCGACAGGGTGCCCATGGTCGAGCAACCGCCGCCCAGGTCCGAGCCCTTGCCGACGAATACGCCCGCCGAAACACGGCCTTCAATCATGCCCGGGCCTTCGGTGCCGGCGTTGAAGTTGACGAAACCTTCGTGCATTACGGTGGTGCCTTCGCCCACGTAGGCGCCCAGGCGGACCCGCGCGGCATCGGCGATGCGCACGCCAGCTGGGACCACGTAGTCGGTCATTTTCGGGAACTTGTCCACCGAGAACACTTCCAGCAGCTCGCCACGCAGGCGGGCTTCGAGCTGGTGCTCGGCCAGTTCGCTCAAGTCGATCGCGCCCTGGCTGGTCCAGGCCACGTTCGGCAGCAGAGGGAAGATGCCGGCCAGGTTCAGGCCATGAGGCTTGACCAGACGATGGGACAGCAGGTGCAGCTTGAGGTAAGCCTCAGGCGTGGAAGACAGTTGGGCGTCTTCGGCCAGCAGCGTGGCGACCAGCGGCTTGTGGCTTTCGGCCAGGCGGGTCAGCAGCGCGGCTTGCGCGGCATCGACACCCTTGACGGCTTCCGCCAGTTGCGAGGCCTGGGCGGTAGTGAAGGTGATGGCCTGGTTGCCGTCGCTGTAGCCGAGAATCGGTGCGATGGCTGCGACGATGTCAGCCGACGGGTTGAGCAGCGGCTGTGCGTAGAACACTTCCAGCCAGGCGCCTTGACGGTTTTGTGTGCCGACACCGAAGGCCAGGCTGAACAGGGTAGTGGACATGAAATTACCTCTACAAAATGGACTGGGCAGGCTTACTTGATCTCTGCCGCATAAATATCTGGCTTGAAGCCAATCAGGGTTCGGTCACCGAGGTCAAGCACCGGGCGCTTGATCATCGAGGGTTGGGCGAGCATCAGTTCGATGGCTTTCGGCTGGTCGAGATCGGCTTTGCGTTCGTCGTCGAGCTTGCGAAAGGTCGTACCGGCACGGTTCAACACCACTTGCCAGCCATGCTCGTTGCACCATTGGGTCAGGTGCTCACGGTCGATGCCGGCAGTTTTGTAATCGTGAAAGTCATAGCGCACCGCGTGCTCATCGAGCCAGGTCCGCGCTTTTTTCATCGTATCGCAGGCTTTGATGCCGAAAAGCTGTAAGTGCTTGTTTTCCTTGGGCATGAATGCTCCCCCAAAACGTTCCCGGTATCGTCCTGAAAATCAGCGGACGATTATGCCACGTCGTTCCTTTCAGTGCCTTGACTGTCGCGACGGATCGGACGAGGCGGAACCGACAGGAAAGAGGTGACCACACAGCACGGGTAAACCCAGCACTTTTGCGTACAAGAGGCCCGCCCATGGATTCCATCTCCCTGACACTGCACCATCCACTGACGCATCAAACTGAAGAAACACTCCCGACCCATTCAACGACATCGACCACCAGGACCGCCGTATCCGTCCCGATCGGCCCTGTCACGGCTGAACAGGACCTGACAAATCGCACTGGTGCAATCAAGGCCCAGCTCAGCCGGGTATTCGAGCCGCATATAAACGGTGCCAATCGCGAGGCCTTCGAAGCATTGATCGACGATCGTTCGCGTACCTTGGCCAATGACGGGGAAACTGCGGAAAGCGTCGATGCCGTGCTGACCAAAGGCTCGCGGCTGGATCGCGCGTCCCATGACACTGTTGGATTCCTTCGTTCGGTTCCCTTCGGCGCGGCGTCCATCGCGCTGGACTTCGTCCCGGCGGTGACCGGCAATGGCTCGATTACCGCGCCGTTGGCGCTGTCGGCCATTGCCGGCCTGGTCAGCAGCGCCACCGACACGGTTGGCAATGGCCTGATCAAGCGCGCCACCAGCGACACCCAGTGGCTGGCGGCCGAAAATGCCGATCTGGAGCCGGTCATGCAGGAAGCCGCCCAGGCGGTGAAGCCGAGCCTGACGACCCAGGCTATCGAAGGCAGCCTGACGTTCCAGACCTTCTCCGCGCGAAACGTGTTGCGCACGGTCATCCAACCCGTCGTGACGAAGACCGTCGATGCGCAAACGGGCAGCAAGGTGGACTCGGTGATAGCTGCCATCGGCTCTCCGCTTTCAGGCATGGCCGCTTATGACCTGCAACATTCCATCGATAAATCCAAACACCGGATTGGTCCGGAATACCTGCTGGGGCGTCAAGACTGGCACCAGCGTTACAAGGACCTCAAGAATTATGGCGTAGGGAGTGCTGCGATGGGCATTGCGAAGCGGGTCGGCAGCCTGCCGCTGGACGCGATGCGCGATGGCAGCAAATCGCTGCAAGCCTTGGTTACGCCGACAGGCTTGGTCAGTGGTCTCGGAGCGTTGGCCGGCGGTATTACTGCGATCGGCATGGCCCAGACCGCCGCTGTCAACGCCGCCAGGCGCGCCGGGATTTCGCCTGCGGGGGTTGCGGCGGCGGGCAAGGCGACGGTTACGGCCACGATGGCCCCGGTGCTCGCCGCCTGGGTGACCACGGCTGTGATGACCCAACCGTTGGCGGACAAGGCTTCTGCTGCGTTGGACAGGCTTTCCGCCGGTCCCGCTCATCCGGATGAGCTGGAGGGAATGTTGCCCTTGGTCGAAAGGTCGACGCCCGAACCGATCGTGGAAGACAGCGACAACGAGGGTGACAGCGTCGATTTTGTCTCGGCCCGCTCGACGCTCAGTGCCGCTGAGCGAGCTGTTTAGCGTCGGATAGTCTCCGGTCGCTTCTGCCGCGTGGAGGTTAGGAGCGGCCAGGGGGGCGACTTCAATCGACACGCAACTGAGCTTGCTTGGCCCCGTCTGCGTGGCTGGGTCAACCCGAGGATGGACCCAGACTCTTGCCAGCGTTCACTGGTGACGGGGCGATCATGGTTGCCGGTAATAACGAATTCAAGCCAGCTTGATTCTTGAAACAGGGCTGCATGAGATCTGTTGAGTTCCTAAACCAATAAAATCAATGGGTTGTTCTATGGAGGCCGGTTTTATTTCGTTTTTTGTCTGAGCAAGCGATCGTGGTCTGTCAGACGCGCCGAAGTTTCCGACAAGTTTTTAAGGTTGTCCGTCGGAAGCGGGGGCTCTAGCCTCTGGGTGTCGCTGCCAATTCAGCGGCCGGACGTGAGAATCCGAACACCCACTATGCGCATAGGCGCCGGCCATATAAAGTGCAGGCGCGTTTCGTCCATACATCGTGTTATGGCGGCTGTGCGCGGGCATGTTTCGACATGGCCGGGTTTTTGGTGGGTGTTAACCCGGATTCTCACCCCGCGTACGGCTGCCACTCTCTCTAAGTCCGTGAGAAGACTTTGTGGCAGCTCCAACACCCAAGGAGCATCAAATGATCAAAGAAACTCCAAATCCACCAAAACCTGCCTCCACTTTCCCCTACGGCGATTACGCACCCGAAAAGCTGCAAGAGGCTGCTGACCGTGTGCTGGATCATTACCTCAAACCTGACGACAGCAAGTCAGAAACCAAGCCCTCAGTACAGTTATTCACTGTGGCTGACGGTATCGACACCGAAGTGTTGCTGGCCAACCTCAGCGAAACCCTGGCTTCGGCCAATGCAATGCTCAATGACCTTGCCTTCGATCAGGACGGTTCGCGACGACATGTAGCATTGGGAGTCGCCCAGATGATTGAGTTGGGGATGTTGTTGGCGAACAAGTGCCTGGATCGGGTAGAGCTTCGGACTTGATGTAATAAGTGCCGGCCTCATCGCGAGCAAGCTCGCTCCCACAGGAGGTTGGTGTCGATCACGCGTTCTGTGATCAACACCCATCCACTGTGGGAGCGAGCTTGCTCGCGATAAATCGATTGGCTGACGCAATAATACCTGCGGCCACTGAACTCTGTGGCGAGGGAGCTTGCTCCCGCTGGGCCGGGCTGGCGCTCCAGCGCGAAGCGGCCCTGAAACCGGGCAACGCGGTATGTCAGGTAGATTGAGTTAACTGCTTCAGGGGCCGCTGCGCAGCCCAGCGGGAGCAAGCTCCCTCGCCACAACAGCGCTTATGCGTGAGCCTCTTCCTGCTCGGGCACCAACCGTACTTCCACCCTTTGACCCAACGCACGCGCTGCGCTGGCAAGTGTTGCCAGTGTCATTCCCGCATCGTTCTGGTCCAGTGCGCGATCAACAGCAGTGCGACTGGTGTGCATCCGCTGTGCCAAGGCTTTTTTGGTCACTTTCTGAAGCTTCATTGCTTCGGCAATCTGCCAGGCAATAACGCGTTTGAGCGCAGCTGCGGAAACTTCTTCGGCGATACCTTGCTCGGCGAGGAAGTCGTCAAAATCAGATCCGATGTGCTTGTTCATGTGCTGTGCCTCATAGTCTTGCTTTGCGCTGCTTGGCGGTTGCCATGTCGGTGGTTGGCGTTTTTTGACTTTTCTTTATGAAAGCGTGGAGTAGAACCATGTCAGAGCCCACCACAGTGAAGAGAACGCGGGCGATGGTATCTGCGAGGTCAATCCTGACCTCCCATAGCCCAGTGTCCAGCTTGCGAACCACCGGCATACCTATAGGCCAACCAATCTGAACGGTCTTGATGTCAGTCCCGATCATCCGCCTATGCTCGCGAGGCAGCTCAGTTAGCCATTCGCGAACGGGCTCATTCCCGGCGTCTGTGCGGAAGAAACGTACGTTCAGTATGGGGGCAATATCAACCATGAATGGAGTGTACCGAAATAGGTGCATTGCGCAACCCGGGTATTACTGAGGATTCGTACAGGGGCTCAGTTGGTCGGTACGGATGGATCGTTCCCACGCTCGGCGTGGGAATGCCGCCAGGGACGCTCCGCGTTCCGCTTCGGGGATGTGACGCAGAGCGTCACGGGATGCATTCCCACGCAGAGCGTGGGAACGATCGATACAGCCATCAACCCCGACGTTGGATGAACGCGCGGATTCGCTCCGCCGCTTCCACGCATTCAGCCAATGGCGCGACCAGGGCCATGCGCACGCGGCCGGCGCCTGGGTTGACGCCATCGACATCGCGGGACAGGTACGAGCCTGGGACGACGGTCACGTGTTCCTGTTCGAACAGGTCCCGGCAGAACGCCGCATCATCGCCCGCTACGTTCGGCCACAGGTAGAAGCTGCCATCGGGGCGTTGCACGTCCAGCACCGGGCTGAGGATCTCCAGCACGGCGTCGAATTTCTCGCGGTACAGCGCGCGGTTGGCCCGTACGTGTACTTCGTCGTTCCACGCCGCAATGCTCGCCAGTTGGGTCTGAACCGGCATCGCGCAGCCGTGGTAGGTGCGGTACAGCAAAAAGCCCTTGAGGACGTCGGCGTCGCCGGCCACGAAACCGGAGCGCAGGCCGGGCAGGTTGGAGCGTTTGGACAGGCTGTGGAACACCACGCAGCGCTTGAAATCCTTGCGGCCGAGTTCGACACAGGCGCTGAGCAGCCCCGGCGGCGGGGTTTGTTCGTCGAAGTACAGTTCGCTGTAGCACTCGTCCGCGGCGATGACGAAGTCATGTTCGTCAGCCAGGGCGATGAGTTTCTTCAGCACCTCCACCGGAATCAATGCACCAGTCGGGTTGCCAGGGGAGCACAGGAACAGGATCTGGCAGCGTTTCCAGATGTCCGGCGAGACCGCATCGAAATCCGGGTTGAAGCCGTTCGCGTCCAGGCACGGCAGGTAGTGCGGCTTGGCCCCGGCCAGGAACGCGGCGCCTTCGTAGATCTGATAGAACGGGTTCGGGCTCACCACCAGGGCGTCGTCGCCACGGTTGACCACGGTCTGGGTGAAGGCGAACAGGGCTTCACGGGTGCCATTGACCGGCAGCACATGGCGCGCCGGGTCCAGCCAGCCGTTTGGCACGTTGAAGCGGCGCTCGCACCAACCCGTGATGGCCTCACGCAACTCCGGGATGCCGAGGGTGGTCGGGTACACCGCCATCTTCTCCAGATTGCTGGCCAGGGCTTCAGCCACGAAGCTGGGCGAGCGATGCTTGGGTTCGCCGATGGACAGGGCGATCGGGCGTTTGTCCGGGTTGGGCGTGACGCTGCCAAGCAAGGCGCGGAGCTTTTCGAATGGGTAGGGCTGGAGCTGGTTCAGAGCGTTGTTCATCGAGGGCCTCGTCAATGTGGGCGCGGTCCTTGTGGGAGCGAGCTTGCTCGCGATGGCGGTGAGTCAGGCAGCATCAATGCTGGATGCTCCTTCGCTATCGCGAGCAAGCTCGCTCCCACAGAGGGGGATTGTTCGTTCAGATGCTGATACGTGTCATGTGAGCATCGGGTTCCTGGTTGACGCTCAAATGCTGCACGATCGCTTCCTGCAGGCGGCTGCACAGTTGCGGATCGGACAGCGGATGGTTATGCGCGTCGGTGATGAAGAAGACGTCTTCCACCCGTTCGCCGAGGGTGGCGATCTTGGCGTTTTGCAGCGACAGGTCGAACTCCAGGAAAATATGGCCGATCCGCGCCAGCAGGCCCGGGCGGTCCGGGGCGCTGAGCTCCAGCACGGTGACCTGGCGCTGGGCGTCGTTGTGGATCGTCACCTGGGGCGCGAAGGCGAAATGCTTGAGCTGGCGCGGCACCCGGCGCTGGATGATGGTCGGGTAGTCCGCCGGGTTGCGCAGGGCTTCGGTCAGGCCGTCGCGAATCTTCTTGACCCGCGCCGGGTTGTCGCCAATCGAGTCGCCGTCGGTGTCGAGCACGATGTAGGTGTCGAGGGTGAACTGGCTGCTCGAGGTGATGACCCGGGCGTCATGGATGTTGAGGTTGAGCTGGTCCATCGCCGCCACGGTCACGGCGAAGAAGTCGTGCTGGTCCGGGGCGTAGATGAAGATCTGCGTGCCGCCCTCGAACTCGCGCTGGGTGGTTTCCTTGATCAGCACCAGCGGCCCGGCATCGGCCGGTTGCTGCAGGATCGCGTCGCTGTGCCAGGCCACGTCGCCGGCGGTGTGGCGCAGGAAATAGTCATCGCCCAATTGCGACCAGAGCTGCTCGACATCGTCCGGATCGGTGCCGCCGCGTACCAGGATGTCCAGGGCGGCGCTTTGGGTTTGACGGATCTGTTCTTCGCGGTCCACCGGGTTTTCCAGGCCACGGCGCAAGGCGCGCTTGGTCTCGGTGTAGAGCTGGCGCAACAGGCTGGCGCGCCAGGAATTCCACAGGCTCGGGTTGGTGGCGTTGATGTCGGCCACGGTCAGCACGTAGAGGTAGTCCAGACGTGTTTCATCGCCGACGATCTGGGCGAAGTCGTGGATCACCTGCGGGTCGGACAAGTCCTTGCGCTGGGCAGTGGTAGACATCACCAGGTGGTTCTGCACCAGCCAGACGATCAGCCGGCTGTCCCACAGGGGCAGTTGATGGCGCTGGCAGAACGCCTCGGCATCCACCGCACCAATCTCGGAATGATCGCCCTGGCGGCCCTTGCCGATGTCGTGATACAGCCCTGCCATGTAGATCAGTTCGGGCTTGGGCAACTTGGCCATGAGCTTGCTGGCCAGCGGGAATTTCTCCGACACCTGGGTGTATTGCAGCTTACGCAGGTGCTTGATCAGGTTCAGGGTGTGGGCATCGACCGTATAGATGTGGAACAGGTCGTGTTGCATTTGCCCGACGATGAAACCGAACTCCGGCAGATAGCGCCCGAGGATCCCATAGCGATTCATGCGCCGCAGGTTGCGGTGCACGCCGATCCGGCATTTGAACAACTCGATGAACAGGCTGGTGTTGCGGATGTCGTGGCGGAAATCCTCATCGATCAGATGGCGGTTTTCCCGCAGTAGGCGGATGGTGTCGGCGCGCACTCCCTTGATTTCCGGCTGCTGGGCCATGAGCACGAAGATTTCCAGCATGGCGAACGGCGTGCGGCGGAACACATAGTCGTGGCGGGCTTCGATGTAGCCGTCGTGCAGTTGGAAACGAGAGTTGATCGGCTGCGGCGGTTCTTCGTCCTCGGGGGCGAGGATGACTTCCTCGAAGTGCTGGATGATCAGTTCGCTGAGCTGGGCAATGCTCATCACCACGCGGTAGTACTGCTGCATGAAGTTTTCGATGGATTGCTTGGCATCCTGCCCTTCGAAACCCAACAGGCTGGCGATGGAGCGCTGGTGGTCGAACAACAGGCGGTCCTCGGAGCGCCCGGCCAGCATGTGCAGGGCATAGCGGACCTTCCACAGAAATTCCTGGGACGAGGCCAACAAGGCGTTTTCGCTTTCCACCAGGAAACCTTCACCGGCCAGGGCGCGCAGGTTCAGCGTGCCGTACTGGCGGCGGGCAACCCAGAGGATCGTCTGGATGTCCCGCAGCCCGCCGGGCGAGCCCTTGACGTTGGGCTCCAGGTTGTATTCGGTGTCGTTGTACTTGTGGTGGCGGGCCTTCTGCTCGGCGCGCTTGGCCAGGAAAAAGTCCTTGCTGGGCCACATGTGCGCCGTGCTGGTGACATCGAGCATGCGCTGGCGCAAGTGCTCGGGGCCGGCGACGGTGCGGCTCTCCATCAGGTTGGTGATCACCGTCAGGTCGGCGCGGGCCTCGTCGGCGCATTCCTGCACCGAGCGCACGCTCTGGCCGACTTCCAGGCCGATGTCCCACAGCAGCGTCAGGAACCGCTCGATGGAGTCACGGAAAACTTCATGATCGGCGCTGTCGAGCAGGATCAGCAGATCGATGTCGGAGTAGGGGTGCAGTTCGCCGCGCCCGTAGCCGCCGACCGCCACCAGGGCGATGTCGGCATCCTCGCTCCAGTTGAACTGCTCCCAGGCCTTTTGCAGGATGTTATCGACGAACCAGGCACGGTCCTCGATCAGCCGCCGAATGTCCCGGCCATTGCGAAAGCGCTGGTCGAGCACTTCGTGGGCCTGGCGGATCGCCTTCTTGAACGCCGAGGTGGGACTTGCCTTCAGGGCCAGTTCAGCCTGGAACTGGCCGCGGTCGAAGAGTTCGGGATCCACCTGCGGCATTGAATGGCTTTCCTTTCTATCTATATCTATAGGCTGGGTTCGGATCAGGCGGAAACGCGAGGGATGGTGTCATCGCTGCGCAGGGTGAAGATCTCGTAGCCGGTCTCGGTGACCAGCAAGGTGTGTTCCCACTGGGCCGACAGCTTGCGATCCTTGGTGATGGCAGTCCAGCCGTCGCCCAGCACCTTGGTGTCGGCGCGGCCCTGGTTGATCATCGGCTCGATGGTGAAGGTCATGCCCGCCTGCAGTTCCATGCCCGTGCCGGCGCGGCCGTAGTGCAGGATCTGTGGTTCTTCGTGGAATACCTTGCCGATGCCATGGCCGCAGAACTCGCGTACCACCGAAAAGCCGTTTTTCTGCGCGTGCTTCTGGATCACTTCGCCGATGTCCCCCAGGCGGCAGCCCGGCTTCACCAGTTCGATGGCCATGTACATGCACTCCTGGGTGACCTTGGACAGGCGCTGGGCCCACTCCGGCACGTTGCCGACATGGAACATGCGGCTGGTGTCGCCGTGAAAGCCGTCCTTGATGACGGTGACGTCGATGTTCAGGGTGTCGCCATCCTTCAACGGTTTTTCGTTGGGGATGCCGTGGCAGACCACGTGGTTGATCGAAGTGCAGATCGACTTCGGGAAGCCTTTGTAGTTGAGCGGGGCCGGGATGGCTTTCTGCTCGTTGACGATGTAGTCATGGCAGATGCGGTCCAGCTCTTCGGTGGTCACGCCAGGCTTGACGTAGTCGGCGATCATCTCCAGCACATCGGCGGCGAGTTTGCCGGCGACACGCATTTTGGCGATGTCCTCGGGAGTCTTGAGGGTAACGGTCATACAGGCTCTCTCTGCGCCCGACGGCGCTGTTCAAAACGAAATGGGCGGCGGATGATGCTTCACGTGGCCCTGAAAGAGGCGATTCTAACAGACGATCAGCGCAAATCCGCGTCCACATGCATCGCTTCTCTCTATAAGGGTGTTCATCCACTGCCCATGAAAGGGCTGTGGGAGGGGCTCCTCACCAGGATTTCAGAATCCGTGTTCCGTTTTCGCCCTTGCTGTGGTATAAAATGCGCCGCTTTCCGGGGATGACCCCGCAAGCTTAAATCCACACACGTGTCGACACGATGACCTGGGTGCCTTTGGCTTTTATAGCCGCTGGTTGGTCATTGGGATACGTGGAGGCCAAACCCGACTTATCAAGGAACTATCATGTCCCAAGTCAATATGCGCGATATGCTGAAGGCCGGTGTGCACTTCGGTCACCAGACCCGTTACTGGAACCCGAAAATGGGCAAGTACATTTTCGGCGCGCGTAACAAGATCCACATCATCAACCTTGAAAAAACCCTGCCGATGTTCAACGAAGCACTGACCTTCGTAGAGCGCCTGGCCCAGGGCAAAAACAAGATTCTGTTCGTCGGCACCAAGCGTTCCGCTGGCAAGATCGTTGCTGAAGAAGCAGCACGTTGCGGTTCGCCGTACGTCGATCACCGCTGGTTGGGCGGCATGCTGACCAACTTCAAGACCATTCGCGCTTCCATCAAGCGTCTGCGTGACCTTGAAGTCCAGTCCGAAGACGGTACTTTCGCCAAGCTGACCAAGAAAGAAGCGCTGATGCGCACTCGCGATCTTGAGAAGCTGGACCGCTCCCTGGGCGGTATCAAGGACATGGGCGGTCTGCCTGACGCACTGTTCGTGATCGACGTTGACCACGAGCGCATCGCGATCACCGAAGCCAACAAGCTGGGTATCCCGGTCATCGGCGTTGTCGACACCAACAGCAGCCCGGAAGGCGTTGACTACATCATCCCAGGCAACGATGACGCCATCCGCGCCATCCAGCTGTACATGGGTTCGATGGCTGACGCTGTTATCCGTGGTCGCAACAACGTGAATGGCGGCACCGAAGTCTTCGCTGAAGAAGCTCCGGCAGCAGCCGCTGAGTAATTGACGCCCTGGCGTTGACTCAGTAAGCAAAAAGGGGGCTTGGCCCCCTTTTTGCCACCTCGAAAACCATTTGCCGCCAGCGCAGTGACCTGTTTGTAACCTGCCGCGGCCTATAAGCAGTGGTTTTCCAGGAAGAATTGATCGCCCGTTCGATCGGGTGGAATGGTTGAAAACCTATCCAAGAGGATTTTGAAATGGCAGAGATTACTGCAGCGTTGGTCAAAGAACTGCGCGAGCGTACCGGCGAAGGCATGATGGACTGCAAGAAAGCCTTGACCAAGGCTGGCGGCGACATCGAGAAAGCCATTGATGACATGCGCGCTTCGGGCGCCATCAAGGCTGCCAAGAAAGCTGGCAACATTGCCGCTGAAGGCGCGATCGGCATCAAGGATGACGGTAAAGCTGCCGTTATCATCGAAGTCAACTCGCAGACTGACTTCCTGGCCCTGCAAGACGACTTCAAGGCATTCGTTGCCGCCAGCGTCGAAAAAGCATTCGCCGACAAACTGACCGACGCAGCTCCGCTGATCGCCGCTCAGGAATCGGCTCGTGAAGCCCTGGTTGCCAAAGTGGGCGAGAACGTCAACATTCGTCGCCTGGTTCGCGTCGAAGGTGATGTTGTCGGTTCCTACCTGCACGGTAACAAGATTGGCGTCGTCGTGGCCCTCAAAGGCGGCAACGTCGAGCTGGCCAAAGACATCGCGATGCACGTCGCTGCCAGCAACCCTGAGTTCCTGCTGCCGTCGGAAGTTTCCGCTGACGCCATCGAGCGTGAAAAAGCTGTGTTCATGCAGCTCAACGAAGACAAGATCAAAGGCAAGCCAGCCGAAATCGTTGAAAAAATGGTTGCCGGTCGTATCACCAAGTTCCTGGCTGAAGCCAGCCTGGTTGAGCAGGCGTTCGTCAAGAACCCTGAAATCAAGGTCGGTGAACTGGCCAAGAAAGGCGGCGCTGAAATCGTTTCCTTCACCTACTTCAAAGTGGGCGAAGGCATCGAGAAGCCAGTAGACAACTTCGCTGAAGAAGTTGCTGCTCAGCTGGCTGCCAGCAAGCAATAAGACAGTTTTTATAACTGTCGCCCTGAAGAGGCTGCCCGCTTAACGCGCGCAGCCTCTTTTTGGATGGGGATGCCGATTTTTATTGGTTTCCTGTCGGAACTGGCTTACAAAGCCGTGTTCCGATGGCGCTGTGTCAGCGTCAAGCTAGAGTGAACGCAGGCTGAAAACAGCCTGCAAAGAATTTTCGAAAATACGCCGCAGGAGAGATTCGCAATGGCTCAGCAGGGCAGTGGTTATCAGGCTCGCTATAAACGCATTCTACTCAAGCTTAGCGGCGAGGCCCTGATGGGCTCGGAAGAGTTCGGGATCGATCCGAAAGTGCTGGATCGCATGGCCCTGGAAGTCGGCCAGCTGGTCGGGATCGGCGTTCAGGTCGGTCTGGTCATCGGCGGCGGCAACCTGTTCCGCGGCGCAGCGCTGAGCGCGGCCGGCATGGATCGGGTCACGGGCGACCACATGGGCATGCTGGCCACTGTGATGAACGCCCTGGCTATGCGTGACGCGCTGGAGCGTGCCAATATCTCGGCCATCGTGATGTCGGCCATTTCCATGGTTGGCGTAACCGATCACTACGACCGCCGCAAAGCCATGCGCCACCTCAATGCCAAGGAAGTGGTGATTTTTGCCGCCGGTACCGGTAATCCGTTCTTTACCACGGATTCGGCCGCCTGCCTGCGAGCGATCGAGATCGATGCCGATGTCGTGCTCAAGGCAACCAAGGTCGATGGCGTCTATACCGCTGACCCGTTCAAAGACCCGCATGCCGAGAAGTTCGATCATCTGACCTACGATGAAGTGCTGGATCGCAAGCTGGGTGTAATGGATCTGACGGCTATCTGCCTGTGCCGCGACCACAAGATGCCGCTGCGCGTCTTTAACATGAACAAGCCCGGTGCCCTGCTGAATATCGTCCATGGCGGCGCCGAAGGAACACTGATCGAGGAAGTTCAACAATGATCAACGAAATCAAGAAAGACGCTGAACAGCGCATGCAGAAATCCCTGGAGTCCCTGGCACACAACTTCGGTCGCATCCGCACCGGTCAGGCGCACCCGAGCATCCTTGAAGGCGTGATGGTGCCGTACTACGGCTCCGACACCCCGATCAAGCAAGTGGCCAACATCACCGTCAAGGACGCTCGCACCCTGCAGGTCGTGGCCTTTGAGCGCAACATGCTGGGCGCAGTCGACAAGGCCATCGGCAGTGCCGGCCTGAACCTGAACCCGACCAACCTGGGTGAGCTGCTGCTGATCTCCATGCCGGCCCTGACCGAGGAGACCCGCAAGGGCTTCACCAAGCAGGCCCGTGATGTGGCTGAAGACGCCCGTGTTGCCGTGCGCAACATCCGTCGTGATGCCAACAGCCAGCTCAAGGACCTGGTCAAGGAAAAGGAAATCAGCGAAGACGAAGAGCGTCGTGCCACTGGCGAGATCGACGACCTGACCAAGAAGTACGTGGCTAAGATCGACGCGGATTTGGCGCAGAAAGAAAAAGACCTGATGGCCGTATAAGGGTCTCGTTTTCATGGAAAAGACCAAGCAGGCCGTGCCGTTCGCGGTGCCGCGCCACGTGGCGATCATCATGGACGGCAATAATCGCTGGGCCAAGAAACGCTTTATGCCTGGCGTCGCCGGGCACAAGGCGGGGGTCGATGCGGTTCGTGCGGTCATCGAGGTGTGCGCCGAGGCAGGGGTCGAGGTGCTGACCCTGTTCGCCTTCTCCAGTGAGAACTGGCAGCGTCCGGCCGATGAAGTCAGTGCCTTGATGGACCTGTTCCTCAAGGCTCTGCGTCGTGAGTCCAAGCGCCTCAACGATAACAAGATCTGCCTGCGGATCATCGGTGATCGCTCGCGCTTCCATCCTGAATTGCAGGCTGCGATGCGCGAAGCCGAGACTGCGACTGCGGGCGCCGATCGGTTTGTCCTGCAGATCGCCGCCAACTATGGTGGTCAGTGGGACATTGCCCAGGCTGCCCAGCGGCTGGCGCGGGAAGTCCAGGCCGGGCACTTGCGCCCGGAAGACATCACGCCGGAACTGCTGCAGACCTGCCTGGCGACCGGCGACCTGCCGTTGCCGGACCTGTGCATCCGTACCGGTGGCGACCATCGCATCAGCAACTTCCTGCTCTGGCAGTTGGCATATGCCGAGTTGTACTTCTCCGACCTGTTCTGGCCGGACTTCAAACACGAAGCCATGCGCACCGCACTGGCCGATTTCGCTTCCCGTCAGCGTCGCTTCGGTAAAACGAGCGAGCAGATCGAAGCTGGAGCCCGGGTTTAATGCTCAAACAACGAATCATCACTGCCTTGATCCTGTTGCCCATTGCCCTGGGCGGTTTCTTCCTGCTCGAAGGCGCCAGTTTTGCGCTGTTCATCGGGCTGGTCGTGACCTTGGGGGCGTGGGAATGGGCGCGGCTGGCGGGTTTTCCTGCGCAGTCGGCGCGAGTGGCCTACGCAGCGGCCGTGGCGGCCATGCTGTTCATCATGTACGTGGTGCCCGGGCTCGCGCCTTGGGTGTTGGGTGCCGCGGTGCTGTGGTGGGCGACAGCGACCTTCCTGGTCCTGACCTACCCGCAGACTACGCATCATTGGGCCAATGCGGCGACCAAACTGGTGATCGGCCTGCTGATCCTGCTGCCGGCCTGGCAAGGGCTGATCTGGATCAAGCAAGGCCCGCTGGGCAATTGGCAGATCATGGCCGTGATGGTACTGGTCTGGGGGGCCGACGTCGGCGCCTATTTTTCCGGCAAGGCCTTCGGCAAGCGCAAGCTGGCGCCGAAAGTCAGCCCTGGCAAGAGCTGGGAAGGGGTCTATGGTGGCCTGGTCCTGAGCCTGGTGATCACCACTGTGGTCGGCTTCGTGCGGGACTGGACGGTCGCGCAGCTGCTGATGGGCCTTATGGGTGCCGCCTTGATCGTATTTGTGTCTGTGGTCGGCGACCTGACCGAAAGCATGTTCAAGCGTCAGTCGGGGATCAAGGACAGCAGTAACCTGCTGCCCGGTCACGGCGGCGTGCTGGATCGCATCGACAGCCTTACCGCCGCGATTCCGATCTTTGCCGTGCTGTTGTGGATGGCGGCGTCGTGAGTCGCCCCCAGCAGATCACTGTCCTTGGTGCGACCGGTTCGATCGGCCTGAGTACGCTTGACGTCATCGGCCGGCACCCGGAGCGTTACCAGGTGTTCGCCCTCAGTGGCTTCACGCGCATGAGTGAATTGCTGGCCTTGTGCATACGCCACACGCCGCGGTTTGCCGTGGTGCCTGAGGCCGCTGTGGCGCGGGCGCTGCAGGACGATCTGCGCGCAGCCGGCCTGCAAACTCGCGTGTTGGTGGGGGAGGAAGGCCTCTGCCAAGTAGCTTCCGCCCCAGAAGTCGATGCCGTGATGGCGGCAATCGTCGGTGCGGCGGGCTTGCGTCCGACGCTGGCGGCGGTGGAAGCCGGCAAGAAGATCCTGCTGGCCAACAAAGAAGCGCTGGTGATGTCCGGCGCGCTGTTCATGCAGGCTGTGCGCAAAAGCGGTTCGGTGTTGCTGCCTATCGACAGCGAGCACAATGCGATTTTTCAATGCATGCCGCAGGATTTTTCCCGTGGCCTCGGCGCGGTGGGTGTCCGGCGGATCTTGCTGACAGCCTCCGGTGGTCCGTTCCGGCAGACGCCGCTGGAAGAATTGGTGCATGTTTCACCCGAGCAGGCCTGTGCCCACCCGAACTGGTCCATGGGACGCAAGATTTCCGTGGATTCGGCCAGCATGATGAACAAGGGGCTGGAGCTGATCGAGGCCTGCTGGCTGTTCGATGCCAGGCCGTCCCAGGTCGAGGTGGTGATTCATCCCCAGAGCGTGATTCACTCCCTGGTGGACTATGTCGACGGTTCGGTGCTGGCCCAGTTGGGCAATCCGGACATGCGCACCCCGATCGCCAATGCCCTGGCCTGGCCGGAGCGCATCGATTCGGGTGTTGCGCCGCTGGACCTGTTCGCCATCGCTCGCCTGGATTTCCAGGCGCCCGATGAGCAGCGTTTCCCCTGCCTGCGCCTGGCGCGCCAGGCGGCCGAGGCGGGCGACAGCGCGCCGGCCATGCTTAACGCCGCCAATGAAGTGGCGGTTGCAGCGTTTCTCGATGGGCGTGTCCGTTACCCCGAGATCGCGAGTATCATCGAGGAAGTCTTGAATCTCGAGGCCGTGGTTTCGGTCAATGACCTCGATACGGTATTTACGGTGGATGCCAGGGCTCGTGAGTTGGCGGGCCAATGGCTGCAGCGCCACGGGCGTTGAGGCTGCGATACGTTAGCCAGGGTTGCCCTGGACAGGATTGCGGAGAAAACAGATGAGCGCGCTCTATATGATTGTCGGCACCCTGGTTGCCTTGGGGGTGTTGGTCACATTTCACGAATTCGGTCATTTCTGGGTCGCGCGGCGCTGTGGCGTCAAGGTCCTGCGTTTTTCCGTGGGCTTTGGCATGCCCTTGCTGCGTTGGCATGACAAGAAAGGCACCGAGTTCGTCGTAGCGGCCATCCCGCTGGGCGGCTACGTCAAGATGCTCGATGAGCGCGAAGGCGAAGTCCCGGCCGACCAGCTCGATCAATCCTTCAATCGCAAGACCGTCCGTCAGCGTATCGCCATTGTCGCCGCGGGGCCGATCGCCAATTTCCTGCTGGCCATGGTGTTTTTCTGGGGCCTGGCCATGCTGGGCAGCGAGCAGGTGCGTCCGGTCATCGGTGCGGTGGAGGCGGGTAGCGTTGCCGCCCGTGCCGGGCTGGGTGCCGGGCAGGAAATCGTCGCTATCGATGGCGAGCCGACCTCGGGCTGGGCGGCGGTCAATCTGCAGCTGGTGCGTCGCCTGGGTGAGAGCGGTTCGTTGCAATTGATGGTGCGCGAGCAGGGCTCCACGGTGGATTCGCCTCGTGAACTGGTCTTGGACAAATGGCTCAAGGGCGCCGACGAGCCGGATCCGATCCGGTCCCTGGGGATCCGGCCATGGCGTCCGGCGATGCCGCCGATACTCGCCGAACTCGATCCGAAAGGCCCGGCCCAGGCTGCAGGCCTGAAGACCGGCGATCGGTTGCTGGCACTCGACGGCCAACTGGTCAGCGACTGGCAACAGGTGGTCGATTCGGTCCGTGTACGTCCTGATACCAAGATTGTGCTGCGCATCGAGCGCGACGGTGCTCCAATCGATGTCCCGGTGACCCTGGCCGCCCGTGGCGAGAGCAAGGCGCCGAGCGGTTACCTGGGAGCGGGCGTCAAGGCTGTCGACTGGCCGCCGGAAATGATTCGCGAGGTCAGCTTCGGCCCTGTGGCGGCGATTGGCGAGGGTGCGCGTCGTACCTGGACCATGAGCGTCCTGACGCTGGACTCGCTCAAGAAAATGTTGTTCGGCGAGCTCTCGGTAAAAAACTTGAGTGGACCGATAACCATTGCTAAAGTGGCGGGCGCTTCTGCCCAGTCGGGCGTCGCTGATTTCCTGAATTTCCTTGCTTATCTGAGCATTAGCCTGGGGGTTCTGAATTTGCTGCCCATCCCGGTACTGGATGGGGGGCATCTGCTGTTTTATCTGATCGAGTGGGCGCGTGGTCGTCCCTTGTCGGATCGGGTGCAGGGTTGGGGGATACAGATCGGTATCAGCTTGGTGGTCGGGGTTATGTTGCTTGCCCTCGTCAACGATCTGGGTCGTCTGTAACGCTTCGCTGAATTGCGAATCTGCCGCATTTTGCGGCAGTTTGTTTATTGCCAGTTGGAATAAGAAAGGACTTCATGAAACGTCTGCTGCTAACTGCGGTTCTCACCGTATTGATGATCGCCGAAGTTCACGCCGAGTCCTTCACTATCTCTGATATTCGCGTCAATGGCCTCCAGCGGGTCTCCGCGGGTAGCGTCTTTGGTGCCTTGCCGTTGAACGTCGGCGAGCAGGCGGATGATCGGCGCCTGGTGGAATCCACGCGTGCGCTGTTCAAGACCGGCTTCTTTCAAGATATCCAACTGGGCCGTGACGGCAATGTCCTGGTCATCACCGTTGTTGAGCGCCCGTCGGTCGCCAGTATCGAGATCGAAGGCAACAAGGCGATCTCCACTGAAGACCTGATGAAAGGCCTCAAGCAATCCGGCCTGGCCGAAGGCGAGATCTTCCAGCGCGCCACCCTCGAAGGTGTACGTAACGAACTGCAACGCCAGTACGTTGCCCAGGGCCGCTACTCGGCCACCGTCGACACCGAAGTGGTGCCGCAGCCGCGCAACCGCGTTGGCCTGAAGGTCAACATCAACGAAGGCACCGTGGCAGCCATCCAGCACATCAACGTGGTGGGCAACACGGTTTTCCCTGACGAAGACCTGATCGACCTGTTCGAACTCAAGACCACCAACTGGCTGTCGTTCTTCAAGAACGACGACAAGTACGCCCGTGAAAAACTCTCCGGTGACCTGGAGCGCCTGCGTTCCTACTACCTGGACCGCGGCTACATCAACATGGACATCGCCTCGACCCAGGTGTCCATCACCCCGGACAAGAAGCACGTCTACATCACTGTCAACGTCAACGAAGGCGAGAAGTACACCGTTCGTGACGTCAAGCTCAGCGGTGACCTGAAAGTGCCTGAAGACCAGGTCAAGTCGCTGCTGCTGGTGCAGAAGGGCCAGGTGTTCTCGCGCAAGCTGATGACCACCACGTCCGAGCTGATCACCCGTCGCCTGGGTAACGAGGGCTACACCTTCGCCAACGTCAACGGCGTGCCACAGCCGCACGATGAAGACCACACTGTCGACATTACCTTCGCCGTGGATCCGGGCAAGCGTGCCTACGTCAACCGCATCAACTTCCGTGGCAACACCAAGTCCGAGGACGAAGTGCTGCGCCGTGAAATGCGCCAGATGGAAGGTGGCTGGGCCTCGACCTACCTGATCGACCAGTCCAAGACCCGCCTGGAGCGCCTGGGCTTCTTCAAGGAAGTCAACGTCGAGACCCCGGCCGTACCGGGCGTCGATGACCAGGTCGATGTGAACTACAGCGTCGAAGAGCAGGCTTCCGGCTCGATCACTGCCAGCGTCGGTTTTGCCCAGAGTGCCGGCCTGATCCTCGGTGGCTCGATCACCCAGAACAACTTCCTGGGTACCGGTAACAAGGTCAGCATCGGCTTGACCCGCAGTGAGTACCAGACCCGCTACAACTTCGGTTATGTGGACCCCTACTGGACCGCTGATGGTGTGAGCCTGGGCTACAACGCCTTCTACCGCACCACCGACTATGACGAGCTCGATTCCGATATCTCCAGCTATGCGGTGGACAGCTACGGTGTCGGTGCCAACGTGGGTTACCCGATCAGCGAGACTTCGCGCCTGACCTTCGGCCTCACCGCCCAGCAGGACAAGATCAACACCGGTAAGTACACCGTTGACGAGATTTTTGACTTCGTTAAGAAGGAAGGCGACAGCTACCTGAACTTCAAGGCGTCTGCCGGTTGGTCCGAATCGACCCTGAACAAGGGCGTACTGGCGACCCGTGGTCATTCCCAGAGCCTGGTTCTGGAAACGACTACGCCTGGCAGCGACCTGTCGTTCTTCAAGCTCGACTATCGTGGCCAGCTGTTCCAGCCGTTGACCGACAACTACACCATGCGCCTGCACACCGAGCTGGGCTACGGTGACGGCTACGGTTCGACCGATGGCCTGCCGTTCTACGAGAACTACTACGCCGGTGGTTTCAACTCGGTGCGTGGCTTCAAGGACAGTACCCTTGGCCCGCGTAGTACGCCGAGTCGTGGTGCTGCTGTTACGGGGAACACCGGTACCGTGGCAGACCCGGATCAGGATCCGCTGCCATTCGGTGGTAACGTCTTGATTCAAGGTGGTTTGGAAGTTCTGTTCCCAATGCCGTTCGTCAAGGACCAACGTTCCCTGCGCACCTCGGTATTCTGGGACGTGGGTAACGTTTTCGACTCCAGTTGCGATGACACCACCAACGTCAACGGCACCAAGTCCAACGCTAAGTGCAACGACATCAGCCTGAGCAACATGGCCAGTTCCGTCGGCGTGGGTGTGACCTGGGTCACCGCGCTGGGTCCTTTGAGCTTCGCATTGGCGATGCCGATCAAGAAACCGGATGACGCTGAAACCCAAGTGTTCCAATTCTCCCTCGGCCAGACGTTCTAAGCGCCTGACCCATGACAACGACAATGGATTTTGTAGGAGTACATCGTGCGTAAGTTGACTCAATTGGTTCTCCTGGCGACCGTACTGGTCGCCGGTCCGGCTTTTGCCGACATGAAGATCGCCGTGCTGAATTATCAGATGGCCCTGCTGGAATCCGACGCGGCGAAGAAATACGCCGTGGATGCGGAGAAGAAATTCGGCCCGCAACTGACCAAGCTCAAGGGCCTGGAAAGCAGCGCCAAGGGCATTCAGGATCGTCTGGTAGCCGGTGGCGACAAGATGGCCCAGGGTGAGCGTGAGCGTCTGGAGCTTGAATTCAAGCAAAAGGCCCGGGACTTCCAGTTCCAGTCCAAGGAGCTGAACGAAGCGAAAGCTGTTGCCGACCGCGAAATGCTCAAGCAACTCAAGCCGAAACTCGACAGCGCCGTGGAAGAAGTCATCAAGAAAGGTGGTTTTGACCTGGTGTTCGAGCGTGGCGCAGTGATCGATGTCAAGCCTCAATATGACATCACGCGCCAGGTGATCGAGCGCATGAATCAGCTGAAGTAATCCATGACAGCGACTATCAAGCTCGGCCAGTTGGCCGAGTTCCTCGGCGCCACCCTGCGTGGCGACCCGGAGAAGGCAATTACTGGGCTAGCCACTTTGCAAGAGGCTGGCCCAGCTCAGTTGAGCTTTCTGGCAAATCCTCAGTACCGCAAGTACCTGGCCGACAGCCGGGCGGCCGCGCTGTTGCTCAAGGCCGCGGATGCCGATGGGTTTGCCGGCGATGCCCTGATCGTGCCCGATCCGTACCTGGCGTATGCCCGCATTTCCCATCTGTTCGATCCCAAGCCGAAATCGGCTGCCGGTATTCATCCCAGCGCAGTGATCGCGGCAGATGCTGTGGTTGATCCCACGGCCAGTGTCGGCCCATTCGTGGTCATCGAAAGCGCGGCCCGTATCGGTGCCGGCGTCACGCTGGGTGCCCATTGTGTCATTGGCGCACGCTGCGAGATCGGCGAAGGCGGCTGGCTGGCACCACGGGTCACCCTGTATCACGATGTGCGCATCGGCCAGCGGGTCGTGATTCAGTCCGGCGCAGTACTGGGCGGCGAAGGGTTCGGGTTTGCCAACGAGAAAGGCATCTGGCAGAAAATTGCCCAGATCGGCGGCGTCACCATTGGCGATGACGTGGAGATTGGCGTCAACACCGCGATCGACCGCGGCGCCCTGGCCGACACGGTCATCGGCAATGGCGTCAAGCTCGACAACCAGATCCAGATCGCCCACAACGTCCAGGTCGGTGACCACACCGCCATGGCCGCCTGCGTGGGCATCTCCGGCAGCACCAAGATCGGCAAGCACTGCATGCTCGCCGGTGGCGTGGGGCTGGTGGGCCATATCGATATCTGTGACAACGTGTTCCTGACCGGGATGACCATGGTGACCCACTCGATTACCGAGCCAGGTGCCTACTCTTCCGGTACGGCCATGCAGCCGGCAGCCGAATGGCGCAAGAGCGCGGCGCGTATCCGCCAGCTCGACGACATCGCGCGGCGCCTCAAGCAGGTGGAAAAGCGTGTAGGGGACGTGACCCCTGGCGGTAATGCTTCATCAGATGGCTGATACCATTTCCATATCAAGTGTGCACAGCCGTTAGGGCATCTTGATTTGCTAGCGGAGTGCGCGTCACTCGTGCGCTTCCAATCTTTACATAGGCTTCCCCCCGAAATGATGGACATCAACGAGATTCGCGAATACCTGCCTCACCGTTACCCGTTCCTGCTGGTGGATCGGGTGGTGGACCTGGACGTTGAAGGCAAGCGCATTCGCGCCTACAAGAATGTCAGCATCAACGAGCCGTTCTTCAATGGTCACTTCCCCGCGCATCCAATCATGCCGGGCGTATTGATCATCGAGGCGATGGCTCAGGCTGCCGGGATCCTTGGTTTCAAAATGCTCGACGTAAAGCCTGCCGACGGCACGCTCTATTACTTCGTTGGCTCCGACAAGCTGCGTTTCCGTCAGCCGGTCACTCCGGGCGATCAGTTGATCCTCGAAGCCAAGTTCATCAGTTGCAAGCGCCAGATCTGGAAATTCGAATGCCAGGCTTCGGTCGACGGCAAGCCAGTCTGCTCCGCTGAAATCATCTGTGCGGAACGCAAACTATGAGTTTGATTGACCCTCGCGCAATCATCGATCCGACGGCCGTTCTGGCCGCCGATGTCGAGGTCGGCCCGTGGTCGATTGTCGGCGCAGGTGTGGAAATCGGCGAGGGTACGGTGATCGGTCCCCACGTAATTCTCAAGGGACCGACCCGGATTGGTCGGCACAATCGCATCTACCAGTTTTCTTCGGTAGGCGAGGACACGCCCGATCTCAAGTACAAAGGTGAGGAAACCCGTCTGGTCATCGGCGATCACAACGTGATCCGCGAAGGCGTGACGATTCACCGTGGCACCGTTCAGGATCGTTCCGAAACGACCCTGGGCGACCACAACCTGATCATGGCCTATGCGCACATCGGCCATGACAGCGTCATTGGCAACCATTGCATCCTGGTCAACAACACCGCCCTGGCCGGCCATGTGCACGTGGACGATTGGGCGATCCTGTCCGGGTTCACCCTGGTGCACCAGTATTGCCATATCGGCGCCCACAGCTTCTCTGGCATGGGCACCGCCATCGGCAAGGACGTCCCGGCCTATGTCACGGTGTTCGGCAACCCGGCCGAAGCCCGCAGCATGAACTTCGAAGGCATGCGCCGTCGTGGGTTCAGCGAAGAGGCGATTACGGCGCTGCGTCGCGCCTACAAGGTCGTGTATCGCCAGGGCCTGACGGTCGAGCAGGCACTCGCCGAACTGGCCGAGGCTTCGGCGCAACACCCGGAAGTCGCGATCTTCCGCGATTCCATCCAGTCTTCGACCCGCGGCATCACTCGCTGACCATGGCTAATTTGCGTGTTGCACTGGTGGCGGGAGAGGCTTCCGGTGACATTCTGGGCGCCGGTCTGATGCGCGCGCTCAAGGCGCAGCATCCCGCTGTCGAATTCATTGGTGTTGGCGGGCCGTTGATGGAGGCCGAAGGCCTGACGTCCTATTTCCCGATGGAACGCCTGTCGGTGATGGGTCTGGTGGAAGTGCTCGGTCGCCTGCGCGAGCTGCTGGCCCGGCGCAAAAAGCTGATCCAGACCCTGATCGACGAAAAACCGGATGTGTTCATCGGCATCGATGCGCCGGATTTCACCCTCAATATCGAACTCAAATTGCGTCAGGCCGGTATCAAGACCGTGCATTACGTCAGCCCGTCGGTCTGGGCCTGGCGGCAGAAGCGGGTGCTGAAGATTCGCGAGGGTTGCGACCTGATGCTGACGCTGCTGCCGTTCGAAGCCCGGTTCTATGAAGAGAAGGGCGTGCCGGTGCGGTTTGTCGGGCACACCCTGGCCGATACCATTCCCCTGCAAGCCGACCGCGATGCGGCCCGCCAGGCGTTGGGCCTGCCCGAGGGACCGCTGGTGGCCTTGATGCCCGGCAGCCGGGGCGGCGAAGTGAGTCGCCTGGGCGGCCTGTTTTTCGACGCCGCCGAACGCCTTCGGGCGCTGCGCCCCGGTGTCCGTTTTGTCCTGCCGTGTGCCAGTGCGCCGCGTCGCGCCCAGTTGGAAGCGCTGCTGGTTGGCCGCGATTTGCCGGTGACGCTGCTTGACGGTCGTTCCCACGAAGCGTTGGCGGCCTGCGATGCCGTGTTGATTGCCTCCGGCACCGCTACCCTTGAGGCGCTGTTATATAAACGCCCGATGGTGGTCGCCTATCGCCTGGCGCCGCTGACATTCTGGATTCTCAAACGCATGGTCAAGAGCCCCTACGTGTCCTTGCCGAACCTGTTGGCCCAGCGCTTGCTGGTGCCGGAGCTGTTGCAGGACGAGGCGACCGCCGAGGCGCTGGCCACCACGCTGTCGCCCTTGATCGACGGCGGCGAGGAACAGACCCGAGGCTTTGACGAAATCCACCGTACCTTGCGTCGTGATGCTTCCAACCAGGCGGCTGACGCGGTACTGACCCTGATTGGCGCAAAACCATGAGTAACTCGAAGCTACAGATGGGCCTGGACTTCAACCTGGTCGCCGAAGTGGAAGAACTGGTGGCGGGTGTCGATGAAGTGGGGCGTGGCCCGTTGTGCGGCGCGGTGGTGACGGCGGCGGTGATTCTCGACCCGAAGCGGCCGATCCTGGGCCTCAACGATTCGAAGAAACTTACTGAAGCCCGTCGCGAAAAACTCTACGACGAGATCTGCGAGAAAGCCCTGAGCTGGTGCATCGCCCGGGCCGAAGTCGAAGAAATCGATGAACTCAATATCCTGCACGCCACCATGCTTGCCATGCAGCGTGCGGTGCAGGGCCTGCACATCACGCCGAAACTGGCGATGATCGATGGCAATCGCTGCCCGAAACTGTCGATGCGCGCCGAAGCGGTGATCCAGGGCGACGCCAAGGTGCCGGCCATCGCGGCGGCCTCGATCCTGGCGAAGGTCAGTCGCGACCGGGAAATGGCCGCCTTCGAATTGATTTACCCGGGCTATGGCATCGGCGGCCACAAGGGTTACCCGACCCCCGTTCATCTCGAAGCCCTGGCGCGCCTTGGGCCAACGCCGATCCATCGGCGTTCGTTCGCCCCGGTGCGGCTGGCTTATGAAGCGCGTGATGGCTTGATCGAAAGGATATAGCGAAAGCGTCGCAATGCCCTGCATGCCCTGTAGGAGCTGGCGAAGCCTGCGATCTTTTGATCCTGATCTTTCACTCTCGACTCAATCGGCAGTGGAAAGATCGCAGCCTCGCTTCGCTCGACAGCTCCTACATGTTTTACCCAAGGCCCGGTACAATCCGGGCCTTGTTGTTTTCATGACTTAACGCAGGATCACTATGCCGGCTTCATTCGTTCATCTACGCCTGCACACTGAATACTCCCTGGTCGACGGTCTGGTGCGGATCAAGCCCCTGGTCAAGACCCTGGTGGGCATGAACATGCCTGCCGTGGCGGTCACCGACCAGAACAACATGTGTTCGCTGGTCAAGTTCTACAAGGCCGCCATGGGCGCCGGGATCAAGCCGATCTGTGGCGCCGACCTGTGGCTGTCGAACAAGGACCCGGACGCGCCGCTGAGCCGTATCAGCCTGTTGGTGATGAACGCCCTGGGTTATCGCAACCTCACCGAGCTGATCTCCCGTGGTTTTATCGACGGCCAGCGCAACGGCTCGATCATCATCGAGCGCGAGTGGGTGGCCGAGGCCAGCGAAGGGCTGATCATGCTGTCGGCGGCCAAGGAAGGTGAAATCGGCCTGGCCCTGCTCAGTGGCAATCCCGAGGAAGCCGAGACCCTGGCCCGTGACTGGATGTCGGTGTTCCCGGATCGCTTCTACATCGAAGTGCAGCGCACCCATCGTCCCAATGATGAAGAACACCTGCATGCCGCCGTGGCCCTGGCCGACAAGATCGGCGCGCCGCTGGTGGCGACCAACGATGTGCGGTTCATCAAGCAGGACGACTTCGAAGCTCACGAAACCCGCGTCTGCATCGGTGAGGGCCGGGCCCTCGACGATCCGCGTCGGTCGAAGAACTACAGCAACCAGCAATACCTCAAGAGCGCCGAGGAAATGGCCGAGTTGTTCAGCGACCTGCCCGAGGCGCTGGAAAACACCGTCGAGATCGCCAAGCGCTGCAACATCGACGTGAAGCTGGGCAAGCACTTCCTGCCCAACTTTCCGATCCCCGATGGCATGACCATCGACGAGTATTTCCGCAAGGTGTCCTTCGACGGTCTCGAGGAGCGCCTCAGCGTCCTGTTGCCCAAGGACACGACTGAAGATTACGAAGCCAAGCGCCAGGTCTATGTCGATCGGTTGAATTTCGAGCTGGATATCATCATCCAGATGGGCTTTCCCGGTTACTTCCTGATCGTGATGGACTTTATCCAGTGGGCCAAGAGCAACGGCGTGCCGGTGGGCCCGGGCCGTGGGTCGGGTGCCGGGTCGCTGGTGGCCTATGTGCAGAAGATCACCGACCTCGACCCGCTGGAATATGACCTGCTGTTCGAACGTTTCCTCAACCCGGAACGGGTATCCATGCCCGACTTCGACGTCGACTTCTGCATGGACGGTCGCGACCGGGTGATCGACTACGTGGCCGAGAAATATGGCCGCAACGCTGTGAGCCAGATCATCACCTTCGGTTCCATGGCCGCCAAGGCGGTGGTGCGCGACGTGGCGCGGGTGCAGGGCAAGTCCTACGGTTTGGCGGATCGTCTGTCGAAGATGATTCCGTTCGAAGTCGGCATGACCCTGGAGAAGGCCTACGAGCAGGAAGAAATCCTGCGGGACTTCATCAAGGTCGACGAAGAAGCCGCGGAAATCTGGGAGATGGCCCGCAAGCTCGAAGGCGTGGTGCGTAACGTCGGCAAGCACGCCGGGGGTGTGGTGATCGCGCCGACCAAGCTGACTGACTTCTCGCCGATCTATTGCGATGAAGAAGGCGACGGCCTGGTGACCCAGTTCGACAAGGATGACGTCGAGGCGGCGGGCCTGGTGAAGTTCGACTTCCTCGGCCTGCGCACCCTGACGATCATCGACTGGGCGCTGAAAACCATCAACCGTGAGCGGGCCAAGGTCGGCGAAGAACCGCTGGACATTGCCTTCATCCCGCTGGATGACAAACCGACCTACAGCCTGCTGCAAAAAGCCGAAACCACGGCGGTGTTCCAGCTTGAATCCCGGGGCATGAAGGAGCTGATCAAAAAGCTCAAGCCCGACTGCCTGGAAGACCTGATCGCACTGGTGGCCCTGTTCCGTCCGGGCCCGTTGCAATCGGGCATGGTGGATGACTTCATCAACCGTAAGCACGGCCGCGCCGAGCTGGCGTACCCGCACTCGGACTATCAGTACGAAGGCTTGAAACCGGTGCTGGCACCGACCTACGGCATCATCCTGTATCAGGAACAGGTGATGCAGATTGCCCAGGTCATGGCCGGTTATACCCTCGGCGGCGCGGACATGTTGCGTCGGGCGATGGGTAAGAAAAAGCCCGAGGAAATGGCCAAGCAGCGCGGCGGTTTCATTGAGGGTTGCGCCACCAACGGCATCGACCCTGACCTGGCCGGTAACATTTTCGACCTGGTGGAAAAGTTCGCCGGCTACGGCTTCAACAAATCCCACTCCGCCGCCTATGGCCTGGTGTCGTACCAGACCGCGTGGCTGAAGGCGCACTACCCGGCGCCGTTCATGGCCGCGGTACTGTCGGCGGATATGCACAACACCGACAAGGTCGTGACCTTGATCGAAGAAGTGCGGACCATGAAGCTGCGCCTCGACGCACCGGACGTGAACGCCTCGGAGTTCAAGTTCACGGTGAACGACGAAGGCCGCATCATTTACGGCCTGGGCGCGATCAAGGGTGTGGGCGAGGGGCCGGTGGAAGCCATCACCGAAGCGCGCCAGGACGGGCCGTTCAAGGACCTGTTCGATTTCTGCGCCCGGGTTGACCTCAAGCGCATCAACAAGCGCACCCTCGACGGTTTGATCCGCAGTGGTGCCCTGGACCGGCTGGGGCCTTACTTCCAGGATGAGCCCAAGGCCTACCAGGCCAACATCGACCGCAACCGCGCGGTGTTGCTGGCGGCGATGGAGGAGGCGATCAAGGCCGCCGAACAGACTGCCCGTACCCATGACAGTGGCCACGCCGACCTGTTTGGCGGGCTGTTCGTCGAGGAAGACGCCGATGTCTACGGCAACCATCGCAAGGCCAAGGAGCTGACCCTCAAGGAGCGCCTCAAGGGTGAGAAAGACACCTTGGGCCTGTACCTCACCGGTCACCCGATCGACGAATACGAAGGCGAGATCCGCCGCTTCGCCCGTCAGCGCATCATCGACCTCAAGCCGGCGCGCGATACGCAAACCGTCGCCGGCATGATCATCGCCCTGCGGGTGATGAAGAACAAAAAGGGCGACAAGATGGGCTTCATTACCCTCGACGACCGCTCCGGGCGCATCGAGGCCTCATTGTTCGCCGATGCGTTCCACTCGGCGCAGTCGCTGTTGCAGACCGACGCGATGGTGGTGGTGGAAGGCGAAGTCAGCAACGATGATTTTTCCGGTGGCCTGCGACTGCGGGTCAAGCGGGTGATGAGCATGGAAGATGCCCGTACCAACCTGGCCGAAAGCCTGCGCCTGAAGTTGCAGACCCAAGATCTCAAGGGCGATCAGCTACGCTGGTTGGGCGAATTGTTCAAGCGCCATCGCGGTGCTTGCCCGATCACCATGGAGTACGTACGCCCCGACGCCAAGGCTGTGTTGCAGTTCGGCGAAGGCTGGCGGATCGATCCGGCGGATGCGTTGATTCAAGCCTTGCGTGACCAGTTCGGCAAAGACAACGTCTTCCTCCAATACCGTTGACGGCCAGGGGCCATTCTTGAAACCGGAATACCCCTGATCTCGACCCGATTTTTTAATCTCGACCTGAACGCGCCTCTCCCTTAAGGTAGGCGCGAATAGACAACCGGCCGGCCCAAGCTCTCTTGGACGTCGACCCAAGACGGACGCCTATGAACCCGAATTTTCTAGATTTCGAACAGCCGATCGCCGACCTGCAAGCCAAGATCGAAGAGTTGCGCTTGGTCGGTAATGACAATTCGCTGAATATCGGCGATGAAATCTCTCGTCTGCAAGACAAAAGCCGCACGCTGACCGAGGACATCTTCGGCAAGCTGACCAGCTGGCAGATCGCCCGCCTGGCGCGTCATCCACGTCGTCCCTATACCCTGGACTACATCGACCACATCTTCACCGAGTTCGATGAGCTGCATGGCGACCGTCACTTCTCCGACGACGCCGCGATCGTCGGCGGTGTCGCCCGCCTGGACGACCAGCCGGTGATGGTTATCGGCCATCAGAAAGGCCGCGAAGTGCGCGAGAAAGTGCGCCGCAACTTCGGCATGCCGCGTCCGGAAGGCTACCGCAAGGCCTGCCGCCTGATGGAAATGGCCGAGCGCTTCAAGATGCCGATCCTGACCTTCATCGACACGCCGGGTGCCTACCCGGGCATCGACGCCGAAGAGCGCAACCAGAGCGAAGCGATTGCCTGGAACCTGCGCGTCATGGCGCGCCTGAAAACCCCGATCATCGCCACTGTAATTGGCGAAGGTGGTTCCGGCGGTGCACTGGCCATCGGTGTCTGCGACCAGTTGAACATGCTGCAATATTCCACCTATGCGGTGATCTCGCCGGAAGGCTGCGCCTCGATCCTGTGGAAAACCGCCGAGAAGGCGCCGGATGCTGCTGAGGCCATGGGCATTACTGCCGAGCGTCTCAAAGGCCTGGGTATCGTCGACAAAGTGATCAACGAGCCAGTCGGCGGCGCTCACCGCGATCCGGCTGCAGCGGCGGCACTGATTCGCGCCGAGCTGAGCTCGCAACTGTCGATGCTCAAGAAGTTCGACAACGAAGCGCTGCTGGCTCGTCGCTACGAGCGGTTGATGAGCTACGGCCTCTGATTCAAGCGCTGTACCCCTGTGTGGGAGCGAGCTTGCTCGCGATGACGGGTTAACATTCAACCGATAAGTTGAGTGATACACCGCTATCGCGAGCAAGCTCGCTCCCACATTTGATTTGTGTGAAGGCAGTTGCGATGAATCAGCCCACGATTGATCTGCCAACCCGGCTCCTCAAGCACATGCTCCCCTGGCGCAACGCCGCCACCTGGCGCATCGCCTTCTCCGGCGGCCTCGACTCCACCGTTCTGCTGCACCTGCTCGTAACCCTTTCGCAACGCCAACCTTTGCCCGCGCTGAGCGCTATCCATGTGCATCACGGCCTCCAGGCTGTGGCCGAGGCGTGGCCGGACCATTGCCGTTCGGTCTGTGCGGCCCTGGGCGTGCCGCTGGACGTGGTGACTGTGAAAGTGCGCGCTGGTGCCAGTGTCGAGCGCGCTGCGCGGGAAGCGCGTTACGCGGCCTTTGTCGCGGCGATCCACAGCCATGAAGTGCTGCTTACCGCCCAGCATCGAGATGACCAGGCTGAAACCCTGCTGTTTCGCCTGCTAAGGGGCGCGGGGGTGAAGGGCTTGGCGGCGATGCCGTCGCAGCGTCCTTTGGGCCAAGGGCATTTGCTGCGGCCCTTGCTCGATGTGTCCCGGGTGGAGCTGGAAGCCTATGCGAGGCAGCATGGCTTGAGCTGGATCGACGACCCGTCCAACGATGATCACCGGTACGCGCGCAATTACCTGCGCCAGCGAGTTTTTCCAGTGTTGGCCGAGCAATGGCCCCAAGCTTCGACGACCCTGGCGCGCAGCGCCGCGCACATGGGTGAAGCCCAAACTTTGCTGGACGATTTGGCTCGAATCGACCTGGCCCAGGCCGCGACCCCGGGCGCCTTCGACTGGCTCGGTCTGCAATCCCTGGCGCTGGCGCCTTTGCAGGCATTGTCGCCGGCCCGTCAGCGCAACGCCTTGAGCCACTGGCTGGCACCGATGACCCTGCTGCCCGATACCGATCACTGGTCGGGCTGGGACTCGTTGCGCGATGCCGCCGACGATGCCCGGCCGATCTGGCGACTGGCCGGTGGCGAGCTGCACCGGGCCGCCGGGCGGGTCTGGTGGTTATCCGACCACTGGCTATGTTCGCTGCCAGGCACCGTCGACTGGGTCGATCCGGCGGTTGCACTGCGCTTGCCGGGCAATGGTCGGGTGGTGCTCAGTGGCACGCCGCCTGCGGGGCCGCTCAGCGTGCGCTATCGTCAAGGCGGCGAGGTGATGGCGTTAGCAGGTCGTGGTCACCGTGACCTCAAGCGTTTGCTCAATGAAAAGACCGTGCCGGCGTTCGTTCGCGGCCGATTGCCGCTGCTCTATCAGGGCGAGCAATTGCTGGCGGTGGCCAACCTGGCCGGGCTCGATGCACAGGCTGATGGCAGTTGGCAATTGATCTGGACGCCAGGAAGCCAAGATCTGGGTTTGAGCTGAAAGGGGCTTTCCGGTAGACTACGCTCCCTTCTTGATACAACTTCTGTGGATTCGCCTGAATTGCAGGAGTTGCCGATTACCAAGCAGTCTTTGCTGGGCGATTCCAAAAAATGTGTAGCGAGCAACGTACCGGTGATTTCACTTCCGGTCTGTCCCAACGCGGCGGTTTTTTTGAAAGGTGCACTGTGATTAATGCAGGTGATCGGGGGCTTCGGCCTTCCTTCGCTTTCCCCGGCGGCTCGGACCGCTTTAACGCAGACTTCTAGGGTTTTTCATGACGCGCTACATATTCGTCACGGGCGGTGTTGTTTCTTCATTGGGGAAAGGCATTGCCTCGGCTTCATTGGCGGCCATCCTGGAGGCGCGGGGACTTAAGGTCACCATGCTCAAGCTGGACCCGTACATCAACGTTGACCCGGGCACCATGAGCCCGTTCCAGCACGGTGAAGTGTTCGTCACCCACGACGGCGCCGAGACCGACCTGGACCTGGGCCACTACGAGCGGTTCATCCGCACGACCATGACCCAGAACAACAACTTCACCACCGGCCGTGTCTACGAACACGTGCTGCGCAAGGAGCGTCGTGGTGACTACCTGGGCGCGACCATCCAGGTCATCCCGCACATCACCGACGAAATCAAGCGCCGCATCATCAAGGGTGCTGGCGATGCCGACGTGGCGATGGTCGAAATCGGCGGCACCGTGGGCGACATCGAGTCCCAGCCGTTCCTCGAGGCCATCCGCCAGTTGCGTTTCGAAATCGGCGCCAAGCGCGCGATGCTGATGCACCTGACACTGGTGCCGTACATCGCCACCGCCGGCGAAACCAAGACCAAGCCGACCCAGCACTCGGTCAAGGAACTGCGTTCCATCGGCCTGCAGCCAGACGTGCTGATCTGCCGCTCCGATCACCCGATCGACATCTCGTCGCGTCGCAAGATCGCCCAGTTCACCAACGTTGAAGAGCGCGCGGTCATCGGCCTGGAAGACGCCGACACCATCTACAAGATCCCTGGCATCCTGCACTCCCAGGGCCTGGACGACTTCGTCGTCGAGCGCTTCGGCCTGCAATGCGCCAGTGCCGATCTGTCCGAGTGGGAAGCCGTGGTCGATGCCAAGCTCAACCCGGAGCACGAAGTCACCATCGCCATGGTCGGCAAGTACATGGAGCTGCTGGACGCCTACAAGTCGCTGATCGAGGCGATGAGTCACGCCGGCATCAGCAACCGTACCAAGGTCAACCTGCGCTACATCGATTCCGAAGACATCGAGAACCAGGGCACCGGCCTGCTCGAAGGCGCCGATGCGATCCTCGTGCCGGGCGGTTTCGGCCTGCGGGGCGTGGAAGGCAAGATCACTGCCGTGCAATACGCTCGCGAAAACAAGGTGCCTTACCTGGGTATCTGCCTGGGCATGCAAGTGGCGGTCATCGAGTTCGCCCGTAACGTGCTGGGCTGGAAAGACGCCAACTCCACCGAGTTCGATCGCGCCAGCGGCCATCCGGTCGTGGGCCTGATCACCGAGTGGGAAGACGCCACCGGTGCCGTGGAAGTGCGTACCGAAAGCTCGGACCTGGGCGGCACGATGCGTCTCGGTGCCCAGGATTGCCTGCTGGAAGCCGGCTCCAAGGTGCACGATTGCTACGCCAAGGATGTGATCGTCGAGCGTCACCGTCATCGCTACGAAGTGAACAACAACCTGTTGCCGCAGTTGATCGAAGCCGGCCTGAAAATCTCCGGTCGTTCCGGTGACGGCGCGCTGGTCGAAGTGGTCGAGGCCCCGGATCACCCATGGTTCGTCGCCTGCCAGTTCCACCCCGAGTTCACCTCGACGCCACGGGACGGTCATCCGTTGTTCAGCGGTTTCGTGAAAGCCGCTTTGGCTCAACACCAGAAAAAGGCATAAGACGATGGCCCAGAAGATCATTCGCGTCGGCGACATCGAGGTTGCCAACGACAAGCCCATGGTGCTGTTTGGCGGCATGAACGTGCTGGAAAGCCGCGACATGGCGATGCAGATCTGCGAAGAGTACGTGAAGGTCACCCAGAAACTGGGTATCCCTTACGTGTTCAAGGCCAGCTTCGACAAGGCCAACCGTTCGTCCGTGACGTCCTACCGTGGCCCAGGCCTGGAAGAAGGCATGCGGATCTTCCAGGACATCAAGCAAGCCTTTGGCGTGCCGATCATCACCGACGTCCACGAGCCGGTCCAGGCCGCGGTCGCCGCCGAGGTCTGCGACGTCATCCAGTTGCCGGCCTTCCTGTCGCGCCAGACCGACCTGGTGGTCGCGATGGCCAAGACCGGCGCGGTGATCAATATCAAGAAGGCCCAGTTCCTCGCGCCCCAGGAAATGAAACACATCCTGAGCAAGTGCGAAGAGGCCGGCAATGACCAGTTGATCCTCTGCGAGCGTGGTTCGAGCTTCGGCTACAACAACCTGGTGGTGGACATGCTCGGCTTCGGCATCATGAAGCAGTTTGAGTACCCGGTGCTCTTCGACGTGACGCATGCCTTGCAGATGCCTGGCGGTCGTTCCGACTCCGCTGGCGGTCGTCGCGCCCAGGTCACTGATCTGGCCAAGGCGGGCATGAGCCAGTCCCTGGCCGGTCTGTTCCTCGAGGCCCACCCCGATCCAGACAACGCCAAGTGCGATGGTCCTTGTGCCTTGCGTTTGAACAAGCTGGAACCCTTCCTGTCTCAGCTCAAGGCGTTGGACGAGCTGGTCAAGAGTTTTCCGACGATAGAAACCGCGTAACGCGGTTTTCTCCGGTAAAGTACCGCTCGATAAACGCTCTGGCCTGCGGGCCGGGCGTTATCGTCGGCAAGCCTGCCTGCTGCTCTATACCCGCCGACGGTAAAAGATTTCCTCTCGCTGCGTCGTTTTCGTCAACTTTGGAGTGTTTACAACAATGGCAAAAATCGTCGACATCAAAGGTCGTGAAGTTCTCGACTCCCGTGGCAACCCCACTGTTGAAGCGGACGTGCTTCTCGACAACGGTATCATCGGCAGCGCCTGCGCGCCGTCCGGTGCTTCCACTGGCTCGCGCGAAGCGCTGGAGCTGCGTGATGGCGACAAGAGCCGTTACCTGGGCAAGGGCGTGCTCAAAGCCGTCGCCAACATCAACGGTCCGATCCGTGACCTGTTGCTGGGCAAGGATCCTGCCGACCAGAAAGCCCTCGATCACGCGATGATCAAGCTCGACGGTACCGAAAACAAAGCCACCCTGGGCGCCAACGCGATCCTCGCCGTGTCCCTGGCCGCTGCCAAGGCCGCTGCCCAGGACCAGGACCTGCCGCTGTACGCCCACATCGCCAACCTCAACGGTACCCCGGGTGTCTACTCGATGCCGGTGCCGATGATGAACATCATCAACGGCGGCGAGCATGCCGATAACAACGTCGACATCCAGGAATTCATGGTGCAACCGGTTGGCGCCAAGACCTTCTCCGAAGGCCTGCGCATGGGCACCGAGATTTTCCATCACCTCAAGGCTGTGCTCAAAGCCCGTGGCCTGAGCACCGCGGTTGGCGACGAAGGCGGTTTCGCACCGAACCTGGCGTCCAACGAAGACGCGCTGAAAGTGATCTCCGAAGCCGTGGCCAACGCTGGCTACAAGCTGGGCACCGACGTGACCCTGGCCTTGGACTGCGCCGCCAGTGAATTCTACGAAGACGGCAAGTACAACCTGTCCGGCGAAGGCCAGGTGTTCACCGCCGAAGGTTTCGCCGACTACCTCAAGGGCCTGACCGAACGCTATCCGATCATCTCCATCGAAGACGGCCTGGACGAGTCTGACTGGGCTGGCTGGAAAATCCTCACCGACAAGATCGGCGAGAAAACCCAGCTGGTGGGTGACGACCTGTTCGTGACCAACACCAAGATCCTGAAAGAAGGCATCGACAAGAAGATCGCCAACTCGATCCTGATCAAGTTCAACCAGATCGGCACCCTGACCGAAACCCTGGAAGCCATCCAGATGGCCAAGGCTGCGGGCTACACCGCCGTGATCTCCCACCGTTCCGGTGAAACCGAAGACTCGACCATTGCCGACCTGGCCGTGGGCACTGCGGCAGGCCAGATCAAGACCGGTTCGCTGTGCCGTTCCGACCGCGTTTCCAAGTACAACCAATTGCTGCGTATCGAAGAGCAATTGAATGGCAAGGCCAAGTACAACGGTCGTGCCGAGTTTCGCGGTTAAGCGGTAAATGGTAAAAAGACAGCGGATCAGGTCGCAAAAGTCGCCATGGCGGCGGTTTTGCCTCTAATCTGATGCCTTATCAAGCACAAGCCTGGGTTTTCCAGGCTTCGTGCTATCAGACGCTTCAAAGTTTGGCATGGCGGTCTTTTTTCACTGGATACTGATATTCGATGCGCAGTCCCAATTGGTTGTTTCTTGTCTTGCTCCTGTTGCTGGCCGGCCTGCAGTACCGCCTGTGGGTGGGTAATGGCAGCTTTGCGCAAGTGGCCGACCTGACTCAGCAAATTGCCGACCAACACGCCGAAAACGAGGCGCTGCTGGAGCGTAATCGGGTGATGGACGCCGAAGTGACAGAGCTGAAAAAAGGCATGGAGACCGTTGAAGAGCGGGCTCGACATGAACTGGGCATGGTCAAGGAGGGCGAAACCCTCTACCAGTTGGCCCAATGAGTATTCGTTTGCCGGCCTTCTGGGCCGTGATTCCTGCCGCGGGCGTTGGCGCTCGTATGGCCGCGGACCGTCCCAAGCAATACCTGCAACTGGGCGGACGCACAATTCTTGAACACAGCCTCGGCTGTTTCCTCGACCATCCCACCGTCAAGGGCGTGGTGGTCAGCCTTGCACACGATGATCCCTACTGGCCGACCCTGGCCTGCGCCAGCGACACACGCATCCAGCGCGTCGACGGTGGCGAGCAACGTTCGGATTCAGTGCTCAATGCCTTGCTGCACCTGCACGAGCAGGGCGCCGACGATCACGACTGGGTGCTGGTGCACGACGCCGCCCGGCCCAACCTGGCTCGGGACGACCTGGACACACTGCTCAGCGAGTTGGCGACCGATCCGGTCGGCGGCCTGCTGGCTGTCCCGGCGCGCGACACCCTCAAGCGCGTCGACAAACACGGCCGCGTGCTGGAGACCGTTGATCGCAGCGTGATCTGGCAAGCCTACACGCCACAGATGTTCCGCCTCGGCGCCTTGCATCGGGCCCTGGCTGACAGCCTGGTGGCGGATGCGCTGATTACCGATGAAGCGTCCGCCATGGAATGGGCGGGGCAGGCGCCACGGCTGATCGAAGGGCGAGCCGATAACATCAAGGTCACCCGGCCGGAAGACCTGGAGTGGTTGCGCCAGCGTTGGGCGAATCGGCATTAAGTCGGATCTGTTTCCTCGTTAGATCGGCATCGTCCGGGTCGGCGCCATCGCGAGCAAGCTCGCTCCCACAGTGGATTGGTGCGAACACTTGACCAACCCTGTGGGAGCGAGCTTGCTCGCGATGGCGTCACCCCAGACGACAAAAAACCACTGTCATCCCCGATACTCCGGCCGTCCAGCCAACCCTTCCTTCAAATAATCCACCAACTTGCGCACCTTCGGCGACAGGTGTCGCTGCTGCGGGTACAACGCCCACACCGCTGTATTCGGCGGCTGATGAGCCTCCAGCAGCGAGATCAATGCACCGCTGTGCAAATGCTCCAGCACGTAATAATCCGGCAGTTGGCACAACCCCACCCCTTGCAACGCCGCGTCGAGCACCGCTTGCCCGCTGTTGCAGCGCCAGTTTCCCTGCACCCGCTGGGAAAATTCCCGCCCGTTCTGCTCCAGCTGCCAGATGTCGGAGCTGCCGATCAGGCAATTGTGGCGGCTCAGTTCCGACAAACTGTGGGGCCGCCCGTAGCGTTCCAGGTACGAGGGTGAAGCGCACAGGTACATGCGCCGCGGTGCCAGGCGCGTGGCGACCAGGCGGGAGTGCTGCAAGCGACCCAGGCGAATCGCCAGGTCCAGGCCTTCGTGCACCAGGTCCAGAGGGCGGTTGCTCAGCTCGATGTCTATCCGCAACTGCGGGTAAAGCCCCATGAACCGCGTGACCAGGGGCACGATAAACCGTTCGCCATAGGCCACGGCACAGGTCATGCGCAGCATGCCCTTGGGTTCGCTGGTGAGATCGCCCACCGCTCGCAGTGCTTCCTCGCGCCCGTCCTGCAAGCGTTGGCAATGCTGCAAAAACGTCTGGCCGGCCTCGGTCAGGGTGACTCGACGGGTACTGCGGTAGAGCAAGCGTGTCTGCAAACGCTCTTCCAGCCGTACGATTTGCCGGCTGATGTGGGAGGAAGAAACCCCAAGACGCTCGGCGGCGGCAGTGAATTGACTGCATTCGGCCACGGCGACGAACTCGTCGATCCCTTCCCAGCGGTTATCGGACATGAAGGATTATCCCTGTACGGCAATAATGTTTTGCTTTTGGCTGGATTATTCATCGTCAGGCGGAGGATTACACTCCCGGTCTTGTTTTTATTTGCTGGAGAGACCGGATGATCAAGTCGCGCGCTGCCGTTGCCTTCGAGGCCAAGAAACCCCTGGAAATCGTTGAAGTCGACGTCGCCATGCCCAAGGCGGGCGAAGTGCTGTTGCGCGTGGTGGCTTCCGGTGTCTGCCACACCGATGCCTACACCTTGTCGGGCGCCGACCCGGAAGGGATCTTCCCGTCGATCCTCGGTCACGAGGGCGGCGCTATTGTCGAAGCCATTGGCGAAGGCGTGACCTCGGTCGCGGTGGGGGACCATGTGATCCCGCTGTACACACCAGAGTGCGGCCAGTGCAAATTCTGTAAGTCGGGCAAGACCAACCTCTGCCAGGCGATTCGCGCCACCCAGGGCAAAGGCCTGATGCCGGACGGCACTTCGCGCTTTTCCTACAAGGGTGAGACGATTTTCCACTACATGGGCACCTCGACGTTCTCTGAGTACACCGTGCTGCCGGAAATCTCCGTCGCGAAGATCCCCAAAGAAGCCCCGCTGGAAAAAGTCTGCCTGCTGGGTTGCGGCGTCACCACCGGCATCGGCGCGGTCCTCAATACCGCCAAGGTCAAGCCAGGTGACACCGTGGCGATCTTCGGCCTGGGCGGCATCGGCCTGTCGGCGGTGATTGGTGCCGTGAAGGCCAAGGCCGCGCGCATCATTGCCATTGACATCAACCCGGCCAAGTTCGAAATCGCCAAGCAACTGGGTGCCACCGATTGCGTCAACCCGAAAGACTTCGATCGTCCGATCCAGGAAGTCATCGTCGATATGACCGACGGCGGCGTGGACTTTTCCTTCGAGTGCATCGGCAATGTCCAGTTGATGCGTGCCGCGCTGGAGTGCTGCCACAAAGGCTGGGGCGAGTCGGTGATCATCGGCGTGGCCGGTGCCGGCCAGGAAATCGCCACCCGTCCCTTCCAGTTGGTGACCGGGCGCGTCTGGCGCGGTTCGGCCTTTGGTGGCGTGCGCGGTCGCAGCGAGTTGCCAAGCTATGTGGCAATGGCCGAGACGGGCGAGATCCCGCTGGATACTTTCATTACCCACACCATGGGCCTGGAAGATATCAACAAGGCGTTCGACCTGATGCATGAAGGCAAGAGCATCCGCACCGTTATCCATTTCTGAGGTCGGTCATGAGTCTGGAAAACATCTCCTGCCAGAAAAGCTTCGGCGGCTGGCACAAACGTTACCGGCACCGTTCCGACGTGCTCGGTTGTGACATGGTGTTTGCCGTGTACCTGCCGCCGCAAGCGGAGCAGGGCGGCAAGTTGCCTGTGCTGTATTGGTTGTCCGGGCTGACCTGCACCGACGAGAACTTCATGCAAAAGGCCGGTGCCCTGCGTATGGCCGCCGAGTTGGGCCTGATCATCGTTGCGCCGGACACCAGCCCCCGTGGCGCCGACGTGCCGGGCGATCCGGACGGTGCCTGGGACTTCGGCCTGGGGGCGGGTTTTTATCTGAACGCCACGCAGGATCCGTGGGCACGGCACTATCGGATGCATGACTACGTGGTGCAGGAATTGCCGACACTCGTCGAAGCGCATTTCCCTGCCTCGGACAAACGCGGCATCAGTGGTCATTCCATGGGCGGCCATGGCGCGCTGGTCTGCGCCTTGCGCAACCCGGGGCGTTACCGTTCGGTGTCGGCCTTTTCGCCGATCAACAATCCGATGGATTGCCCATGGGGCCAGAAGGCTTTCTCTCGTTACCTGGGGGAAGACCGCTCGAAATGGCGTGAATGGGATGCCTGTGCGTTGATTGCCGAGGCGCAGGAGAAGCTGCCCTTGTTGGTGGACCAGGGCGATCGTGATGATTTCCTGGCCAACCAGCTCAAGCCCGAAGCCCTGCAACAGGCGGCCAAGGCTGCCGACCATCCGTTGGAATTGCGCCTGCAACCGGGCTATGACCACAGCTATTTCTTCATCGCCAGCTTCATTGATGACCACTTGCAGCATCATGCGCGCGCTCTAAACGCCTAATGCAGGTAGAATCACGCCCTGACAAAAATCGGGGCGTTTTTTTATGCGTATTGGCCACGGCTACGATGTTCACCGTTTCGCTGAAGGCGATTTCATTACTCTGGGCGGCGTGCGGATTGCACACGGCTTCGGGCTGCTCGCGCATTCTGACGGTGATGTCCTGCTGCATGCCTTGAGCGATGCATTGCTCGGCGCGGCTGCCCTGGGTGACATCGGCAAACACTTCCCCGACACCGACCCGCAATTCAAGGGCGCCGACAGCCGCGTGCTGCTGCGCCATGTTGTCTCGCTGATCCATGCCAAGGGCTGGAAGGTCGGCAACGTCGATAACACCATCGTTGCCCAAGCCCCCAAGATGGCGCCGCACATCGAAGCGATGCGCCAATTGATTGCCGAGGATCTTCAAGTTGAGTTGGACCAAGTGAACGTGAAAGCCACCACCACCGAGAAGCTGGGCTTCGTCGGTCGCGAAGAAGGCATTGCCGTCCACTCCGTCGCCTTGTTGCTGCGCCCATGACTGAACTGGAACTGTTAGGGCCACGTGCCTATGGCGAACCGCTGGGCAGTGCGGTACTCAAGGCCACCGCTGAAGATTTCCAGGTCGATGAAGTGCTCGACATCCCGTTGACCGGTGATGGCGAGCACCTGTGGATCTGGGTTGAAAAACGTGGCTTGAACACCGAAGAAGCCGCCCGGCGAATCGCCAAGGCTGCCGGCGTGCCGTTGCGCACGGTCAGCTACGCGGGGCTCAAGGACCGTCAGGCCCTGACCCGCCAGTGGTTCAGCGTCCAGTTGCCGGGCAAGGCCGATCCGGACCTGTCGGCGGCAGAGAACGACACGCTGAAAATCCTCAAGACCGCACGCCACCGGCGCAAGCTGCAACGCGGCGCGCACTCGGCCAATGGCTTTACCTTGCGCCTGACCCAATTCAAGGGCGACACGGCGGCGATCGATGCGCGTCTGCAACAGATTGTCCGCCAGGGCATCCCCAACTATTTTGGCGCCCAGCGCTTCGGCCATGACGGCGGTAATGTTGTCGATGCCCGGGCCTGGGCGGTGCGCAAGGCGTTGCCGGAACAACGCAATGTACGCTCGCGGTTGTTGTCCACCGCCCGCAGCTTTCTGTTCAACCGGGTGCTGGCGGCGCGGGTCGCCGACGGTACCTGGCAAAAAGCCCAGGTGGGCGATTTGCTTGCCTTCACCGACAGCCGCAGTTTTTTCCCGGCCGGCGAGGCTGAGTGCAGCGACCCGCGCCTGGCCATTCTTGACTTGCACCCGACCGGGCCGCAGTGGGGCGAGGGACCTTCGCCTGCCGCTGGCGCGACGTTCGAGTTGGAACAAGCCATCGCCGCGGGCGAGGCCGATTTGCGGGACTGGTTGATAAACGCGGGAATGAGTCACGAACGTCGCATCCTGCGACTGCCCATTGGCGGGCTGTCGTGGCATTATCCCGAGTCTGACATTCTGCAACTGGAATTCGTCCTGCCGGCCGGATGTTTCGCCACTGTCTTGGTGCGCGAACTCGTCGATCTGGTGCCGGTGGGGCAGACGGACAGCTCATGCGTATTCTGATTTCTAACGACGACGGGGTGACTGCACCCGGTCTTGCCGCGCTTTATGCTGCGCTGGCGGATTTTGCCGAGTGCGTGGTCATCGCCCCGGACCAGGACAAAAGCGGCGCCAGCAGCTCGCTGACGCTCGACCGTCCGTTGCACCCCTGCTATCTGGATAACGGTTTCATCAGCCTCAACGGCACCCCGACCGATTGCGTGCACTTGGGCCTCAACGGCTTGCTGGAGCGTGAGCCGGACATGGTGGTGTCGGGTATCAACCTGGGCGCCAACCTGGGGGACGACGTGCTTTATTCCGGTACGGTTGCCGCCGCCCTGGAAGGTCGTTTCCTGGACAAGCCATCGTTTGCCTTTTCGTTTGTTTCACGCCAGGTCGATAACTTGCCGACCGCCGCCTACTTCGCCCGTAAACTGGTCGAAGCCCACGGCGAGCTGGAGCTGCCGCCCCGCACGGTGCTGAACGTGAATATCCCCAACCTGCCGCTCGATCACATCCGTGGCATCCAGCTCACTCGCCTGGGCCACCGTGCCCGCGCCGCCAAACCGATGCATGTCGTCGACCCGCGCGGCAAGGCCGGTTACTGGATCGCCGCCGCCGGTGATGCCGAAGACGGCGGGCCGGGCACTGATTTCCATGCGGTGATGCAAGGTTATGTCTCGATCACGCCGTTGCAGTTGGACCGTACCTTCAACGACGCCTTTCGAAATCTCGATGGCTGGCTGGAGGGGCTGCGCTGATGGCTCGTGAGCAAGACGATATGCTGCGCCGCGGAATCGGCATGACCTCCCAGCGCACCCGTGAACGACTGATCCAGCGTCTCTACGAAGAAGGCCTCTCCAACGCCCAGGTGTTGGAAGTCATTCGCCGCACGCCGCGCCATCTGTTCGTCGATGAAGCCCTGGCCCATCGCGCCTATGAAGACACGGCGTTGCCGATCGGCCACAACCAGACCATTTCCCAGCCATACATGGTGGCCCGCATGAGCGAGCTGCTGCTGGAGGCGGGGCCGCTGGACAAGGTGATGGAGATCGGTACCGGCTCGGGTTACCAGACGGCGGTGTTGTCGCAACTGGTCGAGCGGGTGTTTTCCGTAGAGCGGATCAAGGTACTGCAGGATCGCGCCAAGGAACGCCTGGTTGAGTTGAACCTGCGCAACGTGGTGTTTCGCTGGGGAGATGGCTGGGAGGGGTGGCCGGCCCTGGCGCCGTACAACGGCATCATCGTGACCGCGGTGGCCACCGATGTACCCCAGGCCCTGCTGGATCAGCTTGCTCCCGGCGGGCGACTGGTCATTCCGGTGGGCGCCGGTGAAGTCCAGCAACTGATGCTGATCGTGCGTGAAGAACATGGTTTTTCACGACACGTCCTGGGGGCGGTGCGGTTCGTGCCGTTACTCAATGGGCCGTTGGCCTGAGCATTTATATACAGACGCTGAATTCCGTGGCCCGGCCTGTGTCTTACAGCGGCACCGATTTGCTGAACAGAGTCCAACGGCGTCGAGCAAACGTGTGCGACGACACATTGCGCTTCATTAATAGAGGCGCAGTCGTTGCCAGCTATATTTATATGAGTTCTGCCTGGACAGGCAGTTTCCAATTTTTCTGCCACCACAAAGGGAGCGGCGGGTGAGTCTCACAGTCATTGCGCAGCGTATGGGTATCACGAGCTTTCAGCGCCTGGTGACTGGCCTTGTCTTGAGCACTTTGCTGGTCGGATGTTCCAGTACGCCGTCGAGTAATGTCCGGGTTGTGGATCGCAACAGTGCAACACCTCAACGTCCTACAGTAACGACCGGCCAATATGTAGTCCGTCGTGGCGACACGCTGTTTTCCATCGCTTTCCGCTACGGCTGGGACTACAAAGCCCTCGCGGCGCGCAACAACATTCCTGCGCCTTATACGATTCACCCCGGTCAGACGATTCGCTTCGATGGCCGTAACGGTTCAACGCCTACCGCGGTGGTTACGCAGTCGGGTTCGACGCCTTCTTCGTCGAGTAAAACCACGGTCATTCGCCGGCCGACGGGGGCTGAAACGGCGACAGTACCGTCCGTCGCGAGCAAATCGCCCCCCGCTCCGATGCCTCCGGCAGGCCCCGCCCCGACAGGCTGGGGATGGCCTTCTAATGGCGTTCTCATTGGAAAATTCTCTTCAAACGGTAGTTTGAATAAAGGAATTGATATCGCCGGGGATTTGGGACAGCCTGTTTTAGCCGCGTCTGATGGCACGGTTGTGTACGCCGGGAGTGGTTTAAGGGGCTACGGCGAACTCGTGATCATCAAACACAGCGATACCTACGTCAGTGCCTACGGTCACAACCGCAGGCTGTTGGTTCGGGAGGGGCAGCAGGTCAAAGTCGGACAGACAATTGCCGAAATGGGATCAACGGGAACAGACCGGGTGAAACTGCATTTTGAGATTCGCCGACAAGGTAAACCAGTCGATCCGCTGCAATTCCTGCCACGGCGTTGATTTGATTGTCAGCCTGTTCCGTCACGTAGAGGGAACAGGCTCCAGCGTTGCCAAGGATAAAGGCGTCGCTTGAGCTTGAGGTCGAACTCACCAAAGGACTATAACAATGGCTCTCAGTAAAGAAGTGCCGGAGTTTGACATCGACGATGAGGTTCTCCTTATGGAGACCGGCATCGCTATGGATTCGATGTCGAATGATGAAGGGGCGACTCCACCTTCCGTTCGTGCCAAATCCAAACACTCCGCTTCACTTAAACAACATAAGTACATCGATTACACCCGGGCGCTGGACGCCACTCAGCTGTACCTCAACGAAATCGGTTTTTCGCCACTGCTCTCCCCCGAGGAAGAAGTTCATTTTGCGCGGCTGTCGCAAAGTGGCGACCCGGCCGGCCGAAAACGCATGATTGAAAGCAACCTGCGCCTGGTGGTGAAAATCGCCCGACGCTATGTCAATCGCGGGCTTTCGCTGCTGGATTTGATCGAAGAGGGCAATCTGGGGTTGATTCGCGCCGTCGAGAAATTCGACCCCGAGCGAGGCTTCCGTTTCTCGACCTACGCGACCTGGTGGATTCGCCAGACCATCGAACGGGCGATCATGAACCAGACCCGGACGATCCGGTTACCGATTCATGTGGTCAAGGAGCTGAACGTCTACCTGCGGGCCGCCCGCGAGTTGACCCAGAAACTCGACCATGAACCTTCACCCGAAGAAATCGCCAACCTGCTGGAAAAACCGGTAGGAGAGGTCAAGCGCATGCTTGGGCTCAACGAGCGTGTCTCTTCGGTAGACGTCTCGCTGGGGCCGGACTCGGATAAGACCCTGCTGGATACCCTGACTGACGATCGTCCGACCGATCCGTGCGAGTTGCTCCAGGACGATGACTTGTCCCAGAGCATTGACCAGTGGCTTTCGGAACTTACGGACAAGCAACGGGAAGTGGTGATTCGCCGCTTCGGCTTGCGCGGTCATGAAAGCAGCACGCTTGAAGATGTGGGCCTGGAGATTGGTTTGACCCGTGAGCGGGTGAGGCAGATCCAGGTTGAAGGTCTCAAGCGTCTGCGAGAGATCCTGGAGAAGAACGGCTTGTCGAGCGAGTCGTTGTTTCAATAATACCAAGGCAAGTGCAGCAGAAACGCCCTGACTGGTTGTGATGCTGTTTACTTGGAAAAAACGGTGCTTCTTTCAGGAATGGGAAGTGCCGTTTTTTTTGGCTTGGGCTTGGGTTTGGGTTCGGGTTTGGGTGTATATCCGTTGCTGCGGTTACGGCCACTAATGGTTCCGCTCTTACAGCGGGTCACTTTTGGAAGAGCGCCAAAAGTAACCAAAAGCGCTTTGCCCCACCACTCGGTGCCTCGCTCAGGCTCGGCATGCCCTCACTCCGGCATTGCTCCGTGGGCCGCCGCGAAGGGCCATCCATGGCCCAGCGCGGCTATCCCGGCATCCATGCCGGGATGCCCACTCCACAATGCCTGCGTTCGGCCAGCGTGGTTTAACGGGGCGCCGAGATCAAAAGCCAGGGCGAGGCGGCCTGATAGCCGACCTGGTTCTGGGTGGGACCGCGTTTCCCCTGTGGGAGCGAGCTTGCTCGCGATGAGGCCAGCAAACCCAACATCCATGTGACTGAACCACCGTCATCGCGAGCAAGCTCGCTCCCACAATCAATCTTCAGCGGACACAAAACTCATATCCAACACAGACCTCCTGTGGGAGCGCGGTGCCACTAGGAACCAGGTCGGCTATCAGGCCGCCTCGCCCTGGCTTTTGATCTGGGCGCCCCGTTAAACCACGCTGGCCGAACGCAGGTATTGCGCAGTGGGCACCTCGGCATGGATGCCGAGGTAGCCGCGCTGGGCCATGGATGGCCCTTCGCGGCGGCCCACGGAGCAATGCCGGAGTGAGGGCACACCGAGCCTAGGCGAGGTGCCGAGTGGTGGGGCAAAGCGTTTTTGGTTACTTTTGGCGCTCTTCCAAAAGTGACCCGCTGTAAGAGCGGAACCATTAGTGGCCGCTACCGCAGAAACGGATATACACACCACCCCTGTAATCCCCGCTCGTAAAACTATAGAGCATCACGACTGGTTCGAATCTTCTGCGTATCTGAAGAATCGCTTTTCCAGCCGAGATCCATTTGTAGGTTCAGCTTGTAAGCCTTTGCCTAGTATTACGTAAGCGATCAGTTCCTCATCGGCGCGACAGACCGCTATAAACACCGTGATCTTTTTGTATTCATCTGATTTATAACGAAAATTTATTGATTAACGTAGCGTTACAGAGCAAGCCGCCTGTATCAGCCGCGTTGCACTCGCCTGGGAAAATACTAATATCAGTCCTGTGTCGACGGACAGACACACCCGTCAAGGATGATGGGAAGGAAGGACATCGCAGGACGCGATTCATCAGGATGATGAAAAGGATTAAAGGGATTAGGGAAAAAATGTGGGCGGGTCAAACCGCCCCTTTTTTTTGCCTGCGATTTCTTGATCCGAAAAAGCAAAAAGGCCCGCAAGGGGCCTTTTCGACGAACACAGGGATGATCAGCGTTCGAGGTCTGCGATCTTGCCTTCCTTGCCATCCCACTCTTCGGCGTCCGGCAGCGCATCTTTCTTCTCGGTAATGTTCGGCCAGATGTCCGCCAGTTCAGCGTTCAGCTCGATGAAATTCTCCATGCCAGCCGGCACTTCGTCTTCCGAGAAAATGGCATTCGCCGGGCATTCCGGCTCACACAGGGCGCAGTCGATGCACTCATCCGGGTGAATGACCAGGAAGTTCGGGCCTTCGTAGAAGCAGTCCACCGGACAGACTTCTACGCAATCGGTGTACTTGCACTTGATGCAGTTGTCGGTGACGACGAAGGTCATTTCTAATTCTCTCCTCAGGCGGCGGCAGCGAAGCCCCTTCACGGTAGGGTCGCCAGGTTTGGGAGCGATAGTCTGCGAACCAGGCTAATAGTCCGCAGCATCCCAAACCGCGCGCGATTCTAACAGCTTGAAAGCCTGTGTGTTAGATCCGTGTCTTCAATGTATAGAGTAAATCCAGTGCCCGACGAGGTGTCAGGTCGTCCAGATCGAGCTTGGCCAGTTCATCGAGTACCGGATGCGGCAGGCTGGCGAACAGGTCGCTTTGCTGCGGTGCGGCCGGTTTGCCTTTGGTTGGGCGCGGCGCTTCGTGGGGCAGGCTGGTGGTTTCCAGGCGGCTCAGGTGCTCGCGGGCACGGGTAATGACTTCACTTGGCACGCCAGCCAGTTGCGCCACCGCCAAGCCGTAGCTCTGGCTGGCCGGGCCGGGCAGCACGTGGTGCAGGAAGACGATGCGCTCGTTGTGCTCGGTGGCATTGAGGTGAACGTTCGCCACCAAAGGCTGGCTTTCCGGCAATACGGTGAGTTCGAAATAATGGGTGGCAAACAGCGTGTAGGCCCGCAGGTGCGCCAGGCGCTCGGCCGCTGCCCAGGCCAAGGACAAGCCGTCGAAGGTGCTGGTGCCGCGTCCGACTTCGTCCATCAGCACCAGGCTGCGTTCGGTGGCGTTGTGCAGGATGTTCGCGGTTTCGCTCATTTCCACCATGAACGTCGAACGTCCACCGGCCAGGTCGTCGCTGGAACCGATGCGGGTGAAGATCCGGTCCACCAGGGACAATTCGCAACTGGCCGCCGGGACGAAGCTGCCAATGTGGGCCAGCAGCACGATCAACGCGGTTTGGCGCATGTAGGTGGATTTACCGCCCATGTTCGGGCCGGTGATCACCAGCATGCGGGTGTTGTCGTCCAGGCTCAGGTCGTTGGCCACGAACGGCGTGGTCAGTACTTGCTCGACCACCGGGTGACGGCCCTGGCTGATGCGCATGCACGGCTCGCTGACGAAACGTGGGCAGTTGAGGTCCAGGTTCAGCGCGCGTTCGGCCAAGTTGCTCAGCACGTCCAGTTCCGCCAAGGCACCGGCGGTGTCCTGCAACGGCGGCAGTTGACTAATCAGGTCTTCGAGCAACGCTTCATAGAGCATCTTTTCCCGGGCCAGGGCGCGGCTCTTGGCCGACAGCGCCTTGTCTTCGAACGCCTTGAGTTCCGGGGTGATGAACCGCTCGGCACCCTTGAGGGTCTGGCGGCGAACATAATCGGCCGGGGCCTGTTCGGCCTGCTTGCTTGGCAATTCGATGAAATAACCGTGGATGCGGTTGTAGCCGACCTTGAGGTTGGCCAGGCCCGTACGGGCTTTTTCCCGGGCTTCGAGGTCGATCAGGAACTGGCCGGCGTTCTCGCTCAGCGCTTGCAGCTCGTCGAGTTCGGCGTCGTAGCCGGTTTTCAGCACGCCACCGTCACGGATCACCGCCGGTGGGTTGTCGATAATGGCTTTTTCCAGCAGCGCGGCCAGCTCCGGGTAGGTGCTGGTGGTGCGCGCCAGTTGCTGCAGGTGCGGTGCTTCGAGGTCGGTCATCGCCACTTGCAGTTGGGGCAATGCGCCAAGGGCATCGCGCAAGCGCGCCAGGTCGCGGGGACGGGCGTTGCGCAAACCGATGCGGGCGAGGATCCGCTCGATGTCACCGATTTCCTTGAGCTGCGGTTGCAATTGTTCGAAGCGATAACGATCGAGCAGGCAAGTAATGGAGGTTTGACGCGCCAGCAGCACGGTCAGGTCCCGCAGCGGACGATTCAACCAGCGGGTCAGCAACCGGCTGCCCATGGCGGTCTGGCAGCGATCGACCACCGATTGCAGGGTGTTGTCGCGCCCGCCGGCCAGGTTGGTGTCCAGCTCCAGGTTGCGGCGGCTCGCGCCGTCCAGCACCACGGTGTCATCCAGGCGTTCGTGCCGCAGGCTGCGCAAGTGGGGCAGGGCGGTGCGCTGGGTTTCCTTGGCGTAGGCCAGCAGGCAACCGGCAGCGCCGATGGCCAGGGTCAGGTTCTCGCAACCGAAGCCCTTGAGGTCCTGGGTGGAAAACTGCTGGCAGAGACTTTTCAGCGCCGAATCACGCTCAAAATCCCACGGCGCCCGACGACGCACGCCACGGCGTTTTTCTGCCGGCAGGTCTTTGGGCCAGTCATCTGGGATCAACAATTCCACCGGATTGACCCGCTCCAGCTCCGCCAGCAGGTTTTCCCAGCCCTTGATTTCCAGCACCGAGAAGTTGCCGCTGGTGATGTCCAGCACCGCCAGGCCGAACAGGCGTTCATCGCCCAGTACTGCGGCGATCAGGTTGTCCCGGCGTTCATCCAGCAAGGCTTCGTCACTGACCGTACCCGGGGTGATGATCCGCACGACTTGGCGTTCCACCGGGCCCTTGCTGGTGGCCGGGTCGCCGACTTGTTCGCAGATCACCACGGATTCGCCGAGCTTGACCAGCTTCGCCAGGTAACCTTCTGCTGCGTGGTAAGGAATCCCACACATCGGAATGGCCATGCCCGCCGATTGCCCACGCGCGGTCAGGGTGATGTCCAATAGCTTGGCGGCCTTCTTTGCGTCCTCGTAGAAGATTTCGTAGAAGTCGCCCATGCGGTAGAACATCAGCTGGTCGGGGTGCTGGTTCTTCAGGCGCCAGTATTGCTGCATCATCGGCGTGTGGCTGGAGAGGTCGTTCACGGCTGTATTCATGGGTGTCAGGCAAGCTCGTTGAAAGGTGTGGGGCAAAAGGAGGGGCATTGGCCCGGCTTTTCCGCGATGGGCGCAAGGTTAACATGGGTGGTCGGGGGGGACCCAGGCGTGAGTGGTTTTTGGGGTGGGGTGTATATCCGTTATTTAGGTAATGGCTGCTGACGGTTCCGCTCTTACAGCGGCTCACTTTTGAGAAGCCCGGGAGCCGGCCCAGTCAAAAGTAAGCAAAACGCTCATGCCCCACCACTAGGTGCCTCGCCTAGGCTCGGCATGCCTGAACGAAGGCATTGCTCCGTGGGCCGCCGCGAAGGGCCATCCATGGCCCAGCGCGGCTAACCCGGCATCCATGCCGGGTTGCCCACTGCGCAATACCTTCGTTCAGCCAGCGTGGTTAACGGGGCGCCGAGATCAACGTCCACGCCGAGGCGGCCTGGTAGCCGACCTGGTTCTTGATGGGACCGCGTTTCCCCTGTGGGAGCGGGCTTGTTCGCGAAGGCGGCCTGACAGCCGACCTGGCTCTCCCGGTCGTACACCCATCATATCTGTGGGAGCAAAGCTTGCTCGCGAGGCGGCCTTACAGCCGGCCTGTCTCTCCGGCTGTACCCGATCAAATTGTGGGAGCGAGCTTGCTCGCGATGACGGCAGCCAATACAACCTAGTTGTAACTGAACTACCGCTATCGCGAGCAAGCTCGCTCCCACAGTGATTGCTTGGGCTTCTCTTAGGTCTCGGCTTGCATCATGGATGCCTACCTCGGTTCAACCACATCCAACGCCCGATTCGCCAGCAACTGGCTCAGCTCGATCATCTGTTGAACCCCCAGCAAGATATTCCGCCGCGAGCCCTTCAGGTCGAATGCCAGGTCGCTGACCATGGCGTTGGCCGAGGCCAGGGTTTCGCTGAGGTTGGCGAGCAGGCATTCGGCGTCGATGTTGGGGGCGATGATGAAAAGGGTGTCGGGTGTGTCGCAGGTTTCTTTGTCGGCTTTCGGCTTGAGGTAATAGTCCAGGGCGCGAGTGGCCGCGTCGTCGAGTTTCTTGGCGTTGGCCAATTGGCTGCGGGAGACGTGATCGTCTGGAGGATTTGGTGTGTTCTTCGGCATTCTATGGATCCTTGAAGTTGAGCCACCACTCACTCGCGACTAAACGAGGGGTGGCAGCTGTACGCAGGTTAGTCGACCGGGGATCCAAGGAACCGGCGCGCCCGAGGGCGCCCTGCGCACAACTACCATCAAGTGCAGGAATAGAAGTACCTGACTGAATGGAGCAATGAGCACCTTGGAATACCGAGCGACTAAACCCGATCACTGATGGGCAGTGACAGGATCAAAAGTACCGATGGGCCCCAAGGCGCACAAGCCGGCGGATTCTGGCGTAGTTGTAGGCAGAGGCGCAAGAAAACGTAGCCTTGCGTCACACATTTGAAGGACGCGATTGGAGTCTTTTCTTATGGACCTGTAGGGCAAATTCCGGGTGGGGGAGTTTGGCTTTTGTAGGAGCTGGCGAAGCCTGCGATCTTTTGATCTTTCGCTTGAGATTCAAGTGTCTGGGGAAAGATCGCAGCCTCGTTGCACTCGACAGCTCCTACACATTGCATATTTATGCAAAACAGCATTTGTCTTCTGCGAAAAGAACAAGCACTATGCGCGTTATGCAAAAACGCAACGTTTCTACCGTATTAAGAGCATTGCTCGATCAGCACGGGATCTCCCCCACGGAGCTTCACCGGCGTACCGGCGTGCCTCAGTCCACCCTCTCGCGGATCCTCAGCGGCAAGATCGTCGATCCTTCGGATAAACACATCTCGAAGATCGCCGAATACTTCGCCGTGAGCACCGACCAGTTGCGCGGGCGCGCGGACGTTGTGCCCGTCGGCAATGCCCGCCGCGATGAGCCGCATTCCGAACTCAAGGACATAAGCCTGTGGGACGACGAAACACCCGTCGAAGAAGACGAAGTGTCGGTCCCTTTTCTGCGCGAGGTTGAATTGGCTGCTGGATCAGGAAGATTCGTCATCGAGGAAAGCGAGCGCTCCAGTTTGCGCTTCGGCAAGCGCAGCCTGCGTCACAACGGTGTGCAGTTCGACCAGGCCAAGTGCGTGACGGTGCGCGGCAACAGTATGTTGCCGGTGCTGCGCGACGGCGCCACGGTTGGGGTGAATGCGGGCAAGTGTGGGATCGGCGACATCGTCGACGGTGACCTTTACGCCATCAATCACAACGGCCAATTGCGGGTGAAGCAGCTTTATCGGCTGCCCACCGGCATCCGCCTGCGCAGCTTCAACCGTGATGAGCATCCGGACGAGGACTACACCTTCCAGGAAATGCAGGACGAGCAAATCGTCATCCTCGGCCACGTCTTCTGGTGGGGCATGTACGCCCGTTAACCCCTCCGCTGTCAGATAAAACCCGCCGCCATGCGGGTTTTTTTTCGCCTCCTGAAAACCCGCTAACCCCGTATTTACGAGGCTCCATGCATTTTCGCATTCCGCATGCATAAATAAATGCATTTACGCATTGACTGTATATGCATCCATGCATATTCTGTGTCCAAGCCGCTCGACAAAGCAGCTGGCAACGAAGCTCTTTAGTTCCACCAACAGGCAGCGATGAACCGGCCTTAACGGTTCAGAGGGTTGGCAACTGACCCGGGTGTGCAGCGTAAAGCACCAGAAGCAGTTATCCGGCGGGCAGGGACCGCGGTCGGAAGAACAATTTGAATGGATCCGTACCGCGCCAGTCGCGCCGAAAGATCAAGCGCATTACTGAAAAGCCTGGGCGACCGGGCTTTTTGGAATGCCTCTGCCGCAAGACACTTCAAACCGCCGCCAATGGGAGGGCTTTCGATGCTGAAGGATTTCAGATGCGGTCACTGCCAAAGACTTCTGGCCCGCATAGGCGAGAACACCGAACTCCAGATCAAATGTGTCCGATGCGGGACGTTGAATCATGTGAAGGCCCTTGAGCCTCGAGTGAACGCCGGCGAGCGAACAGCGTGCGCAATAGACCCAGCACTTCGTACTCAATGACATCCATCGAGGTAAGAAAATGAAATTGCTCAAAACAATCCTACTGGCGACTGCGTTTCTGTCGTCCTTCGTATCCCTGAACGGTTGGGCTGATACGGCGATGTCGTGGAACCTGGCCCGGGACATGTACCTGATGACCGAAGCCGCACCGGCGGGTTCGCCCTGGTCCTTCATGCAAAACAAATCGGGGGTGAACGCCTCGGTCAACTACACGCTCTTTCCGTCGTTCCAGGCCGGGGTCTGTAATGGCAAGCCAACCACCTGCTGGCGCGACGATGCGACGGGCGCTTGGATCTCCATTCCAAATGAAAGCTTCACCTTCACCGGCTCGGGCACCAGTTTCGTGTTCAAGCAGGGCGATGTAGCCACGCATCCCGGCACCAACAGCCAGAGCATCTTCCGCTGGGCCAGTCCTGTCACCGGCAATATCAACGTGCTGGGCCGGGTCAATGACCTGCATAACGCTTGCGGGGATGGTGTTGGCTGGTCGCTCAACCTGGGTGACACGGTGCTCCAGTCCGGGAGCCTGGCAAACGGCGGCAGCACTACCTTCATGTTGAGCAACGTAGCAGTCACGCCGACGTCTTTGCTTTATCTGGTCATCGACAGGAAAGCCAATAACTCCTGCGACGCGACCAGTCTGGACATGCTCATTACTCGATAAGCGTGGCCATGCCTCACACAGGTCGAGCCTCTTTCACTCCATCCGATGAGGGCCGCGAGCCCCAACCATCGCCTTTGAGCGACATGACAGCGGAATTCTCCGCGGCCCATCATTCGACTCAATAGGTAAAAAAATGGAACCACAAAAAATCGGTACTCAGTTCGGCACTCGTGCCAATGGCGTGTTTTTCACGCCTGAGCAAAACACCACCGGCATGATCGTGCGCACGGCCACGATGCACTGTGGCGCTCTGTACGGAATTCTCAGCACCGGCACGAAGAAACCTACCGGTTATAGCGACAGCACTGTGCCTGTCATCCTTTCCTGCCGTGGCACCCAGCCCACCAGTACTGGCTTTGCAGGCGCGTCTGCAACGCTGCCGTTTCCAGTGATCATTCCAGCCGGACAAGGCCTGTGGTCAGAGATCACCTCCAGTTGGACTGACACCGCATTCGTCTACGTCACCTGGGATCCGCTTCCTGTCGCGTAAGCACCTGCCGTTGATAAATAGAGCCGCGCGGGGAAGCCCGCGCACCTTTTCCAGACCTCGCGCCATGGCGTCGTCTGCACTCAGAAACCCCATGGCCCCCAATCATCCATCACCCCCCAGGAAACGAGACATGACAAACGAGCAACAAGCGTTGCTGGACATGCCGATCTGGCTGGTCATCGTGCTCGCCCTGGTGGGCGGGGTGTCCGGCGAGATGTGGCGTGCAGACAAGGAGGGCGCCCGTGGCTGGTCGTTATTGCGGCGCCTGGCCTTGCGCTCCGGTGCCTGCGTGGTCTGCGGTGTATCGGCAACCATGCTTTTGTACGCCCTCGGCATGTCGATCTGGAGCGCCTGCGCCTTGGGTTGCCTGACCGCCATGGCCGGTGCCGATGTGGCGATCGGTCTTTACGAGCGCTGGGTCGCCAAGCGGCTCGGCGTTTGCGAAGTCCCTCCGCGGGACGTTCCTCCCGACCAGCAGTGAGTCGACAGCGCTGATCCATACAAAAGGAGGCGATCAATGCCTGCCCTTATCGAAAAACCGTCGCAGTTGTGCTCGGCCATTGCCCAGACGCTGCGCGCCATTTATCCGGCCTTGAAAGTCGGCAGCCCCCAGGATTTCGATGGCACCGACGACCAACCTTGGGTGCTGATTGCTCTTGAGCGTGATGCGCCCGGTAACCGCGCCAATGACGGGCGTATCGCCCATGTCCTGACGGTGTCCTTGCAAGTGGTCATGGCCGTTCCAGGATGGGATGCCTGCGATCTGGCCGGGGAGCTGAAACACCTGGTCATGGATAACCGCTGGGGTCTGTCGGGTGATCAATGCGACCTGCCCACGGAGCTCGATGGCCTGCCGTCCACGTTCATTAACCCGGCGCGGTCGTACACCGCCTGGACCCTTTCCTTCAACCAAACCCTGTACCTCGGCCCGACGCTGTTGGAGGACCCGCTGGGCATCCCGAAGTTTGCCCGTACCTGGGAAGTGTCGAACATCGACGACCCGGACCAATACACCGCACTCGAGGGCTGAGCCATGTTTGATGCGCTGTTACGGATGCATCTGGGGCCGATCATCGAGCGTCTGGCGCAGATGGAAACCGAGCTGGAAGACATGCATCGGCGGGCGGAGAGTTTCTGCCGCATCGGCGTCTGCCAGGAAGTCGACGCGGCCAGCAACACCTGCAAAGTCAGCCATGGCGGACTGCTGACCCCGGCGATCCGCTTTTTCAACCCGAGTGCCGGGGCCCAGAGCGAGTCGCGGATTCCGTCCGTAGGTGAGCAATGCCTGTTGCTCAACCATGGCGGCGGCGAGAGCGGCGGGCAGGCGGTGGCGTTGTTCGGCCTCAACGGTGGTCAGTTCCCCCCCGTCTCGACCCAGGCCTCGCTGACGCGGCGCCTCTATCAGGACGGTACGGAAAACGGCTACGACCATGCCAGCCATGTCCTGCACTGGCAAAACGGCCCGGCGGCGTTCAGCGGTTCTCGCGAATCCCTGCAGTTGAACATTGGCCCGTCGCGGCTGGCGATGACGCCCCAGGCCATCGAATTGCAAGTCGGCGCCGTCGGCATTCGGCTCGACGCTTCCGGCGTGCACCTGAGCGGCCCGGTGGTGGATCACCAGGGGCGCGTCATCAGTACCGCATAAGAGATTTCCTCATGATTGGAATCGATCGAAACACCGGCGCCACGGTCGACGACTGGCTGCAGTTCGTGCAGCGCGCCACCCGTGCATTGACCACGCCGTTGGGCACTCGCCAGAAGCGCCCGTTGTATGGCTGCGCACTCACGCAGTTGCTGGGGCAGAACCTCGGTGACGACCTGCTGATCCTCGCCCAGAGCCACGCGGCCCAAGCGTTCTACAACCCGGATAACGGCATCGATGATTTCGAGCCGCAGGTCATTGTCGCCAGCCGACAGGGGGCCGGATTGCTGCTGCGTTTCGCCGGCACCTGGAAAAACCGCAAACAGACTTTCGAGGTGGTGACATGAGCATGCTGATACCCGGCCAGAACCAACTGGCCGAACCGGCCATTGTCACTGTCGAAGCGTTCGAGGATCTGCTCGCCGAATTCAAGACCTTCGTGGTCGAGTACGTCGGCGCGCGCTCTCCCGCCAGCGCGGCGAAGCTGGTGGACAGCCTCGAAAACGAAAGCGAACTGCTGACCCTGGCCCTTGAGGCGTTTTGCGTCCGACTGCAAACCCACGAACGCAAATACAACGCCCGCATCAAGCAGATGTTGGCGTGGTGGGCCACGGGCACCAACCTCGACGCTCGCCTCGCGGACATGGGCCTTGAGCGCCAGTTGCTCGATCCGGGTGACCCGGCAGCGTTCCCGCCCATCCCCCCGGTCTACGAGAGCGATGACGATGCGCGGTTGCGTTATTACCTGGCGCCCCATGCCCCGGCGGCCGGCTCGCGCATGCAGTATCGGCGGGAGATTTTTACCTTGGGTGAACGGCCGGGGGTGACGGTGGACAGCACTGCATCCGGTGTCGTGACAGTGACCTACACCTTTGACCCTGACGGTTTTGCCGCTCAGGTCAAGGATGGCAATGCCCGCCGTACCGCGCCTGGCGAGGTGATGGTGACGGTGTTGTCTCGTGAAGGCGATGGGGCTTCCTCAACACAGCTGCTCGAAGGTGTTCGTCGGCATTTCGCCCGTCCTGACGTCCGGCCGGAAACCGATCTGGTGACGGTGCAGGGCGCGCAGATAAAACCCTACAAAATTCGGGTCATCGCCAGGATCAACAGTGGCCCTGATTCAGGGCTGACCCGCGTGGCGGCACAGCAGCAATTGCAAGGCTATGCCGATACCTGTCATCGGTTGGAAGGCCGGGTGGATCCTAGCTGGATCGATTACACCCTTCATTCGGCCGGAGCGGTGCAACTTGAGATTCTCGAGCCGCTGGAGCCTATCGTGACCAGCGCTTTCGAAGCGCCTTATTGCACGGCGGTAGACGTGGAGGTGCTGACGCTATGAGTGACTCCGTTGCGCTGCCGAGTCTGCTACCGGCCAACAGTTCTCCTCTGGAAAGGGCACTGGATCTGGGCTTCGCCAAGCTGCTCGATCGCGTTCAACCGCCGTTTCCCGAATTGATGAACCCGAGTGAGACGCCGTCCGCATTCTTGCCATATCTGGCGGCGGATCGGGGTGTCAGTGAGTGGAATGCGGGAGCCAGTGACCTGGAAAAACGCCTGACCGTTTCATTGTCCTGGCAGATCCAGCGCCAGGCGGGTACCCGTCAAGCCTTGAACCACGCCGTTGAATCACTGGGGTTCACGCCGCACGTCACCGCTTGGTACGAGCAGCAACCTCGTGCCCACCCTTACACCTTTGATGTACAGGCGATCATTGGCCAGGACTGGTCCAGTGGCGATCACAACCGCTTGATTCAGCGGATCAATGCGGCAAAGAGCGAGCGCGACCAAGCCACCATCACCCTGGTGCATCAAACCAGTGGCGGCCTGGCAGCGACGGCAGCCATGCACGGACCGTTGAGCGACGGTGAGCTGTCCTTATGCGGAGCATTGCCGCTACTTGAACTCACTGCGCGACTTCCCGGCATGGGGATTTTCCAGCGCTACACCATTAACGATTATGACCTCAGGGCGCAGCCATGACAGAAGACATTACGCGCTTGGTTCGCTTCACTTCCGCCGGCCTGGCCGAAGTGTTGCAGGCAAAGAACCAAGGCTTGAAAGGTGAGATCACTCACATCGGTGCCGGCACCGCCCGCTACGATCCCAATGGATCGGAAACGGCGCTTCGCAATGAGCGACAGCGCGTGCCAATCGTGGATTACGAAGACCTGGACCCAGGGCAGCTGAGAATGGCCGCTTTGTTTGAGGGGCCGGATGAATATGAGATTGGCGAGTTCGGTTTTTATCTTTCCACCGGCACGCTGTTGGCTGTGTATTCGGTGGCTGGAAAGCTGCTGACCTACAAAGCAGCTGCTGCGCGAGTATTGCAAAAGTTCACGCTGGATATTTCACCGTTGCCGGCGCAAAGCGTCACGGTGGTGGTCGGCTCCGACAACCTGAACATTCTATTGAGTGAAGAAATCGCCACGTTGGCTACCGCCAATATCGACAACATGGCGCGGCACGTTGGCCTGATGTTTCGAGTGATGGCGCTCGAAGCCAAATAATCAAATAGCACAAGGAACCTGAATGTGAGTCTGGAAACCACTATCGCGTCGCTGGTATCAGCGGCCAATAACTTGACCACGGTGGTCAATGGGAAAATCGGCAGTATCAACACGACCATGGCCACGGCGTTGACACAGTTTAATGAGTGGCGAAGCCAGAAGGATGTGGAAGGGGATCCAAGCGCCCTGGGCACGATTCGTCGCAACGTTTTGCAGGGACACGTCTACGGGACGGGCGGCGTCTACGGCGCAACGGCACAGGGTGATTTTGTCTCCACCAACCTGGGTGCCAGTACAAATGTATACATGCATTTCAAAGTGCCGCTCAACATCAATGTTCATTCGGAGATGTTCTGGTTCAACATCAAGGGCTACAGCTACGGCACAGCCAAAATAATCGACGAAACGTTGGTGGGGTATTGCTATCAGCCCACTCGGGTTCTGCAAAACGTTTCGACTTTTGGAAACATGACCCCTTCTGTCTATGTCGATGCAAACGGCAATATTGTCATGCGAATTCTCGTTCCAAATATTTATTACACCACCGTGCGCATTGACACCATGCGTGTGGGCAATGGTCGGTTGTTCAACCTTGGGGATTTGGTCACCAAGTTGTCGCTGGCCGAAACCGTTGTTTTCAGCTAAGGAATGAACATGTCTGATCTGTCCAACAATGACACGCCCGAAACGCCAATCGCCGTACCGTCGCTTGAAATCGAATGGGCAGCCATTCGCACACGCCGTAACCAACTGCTGCGAGACACGGACTTCACCCAATTAGCGGACTTCCCCGCAACAGAAGCCCAGCTGGCCGAGATCAAGGCTTATCGCCAGGCCTTGCGAGATATCCCCGAAACGGATGCTGAGCCGTCCAGGCTGCTCTGGCCTGTGCTGCCAGATTTCATCAAGTAGGCCACGACCGCGAAAGCGGTTTTTTTTCGCCCGCACCAAGCCCCGCTATGGGGCTTTTGTGTTTTTCGCATCTGGAGAGACCGTAGATGCCCATTCGTAAGCAATACACCGTGCTGCTGCCATTTCCTACCGGTGGCGGCCACTGGTCGAGCGCCGGCCAGAAACTGGAGCTATTGGATGTCGAGGCCAGTGCCTTGCGCAGTGCCGGTCGTCTCGAGCTGACCAGCGTACTGGATACGCAGCAACTGGCTGCTGACATGCAAGCCACCCCAACCACCAAGGCCTTGAAGGCCGCCACCAAGAAGGCTGAATAACCATGGCTGAGGTTTTGAACTTCGAGCACAACGGCATTACCGTCAATGCCACTGAATCTCCCGAGGCCATGGGTGGCCTGGGTGACAACGTCATCGGGCTGGTCGGCACTGCGCCGAATGCCAACCTGCTGATCCCGAAAAACACCCCATTCCGCATCAACAGCTTCACCACCCAGGCCCAGTTGGACCCGACCGGTGCCGAGGCGGGGACATTGTTCCAGGCCGTTTACCAGATCCTCAAAGTGGTCAAGGTGCCGGTCTACGTCGTCATCGTCGAAGAGGGCGCCACTCTGGCCGACACGCAGAACAATGTGATCGGCGGTATCGAAGCGCAGACCGGTCGCAAGTTGGGCTTGGCCGCGTTGAGTGGGGTCGCTGAAGACTTGACCATCATCGGCGCGCCGGGCTTCACCGGCACCAAGGCGGTGGCCAGCGAGTTCGCCTCGTTCGGCAAGCGCATCAAGGCCCGTGTGGTGCTCGACGGCAAGGACGCCGCGGTCGCCGATCAAGTGACCTACAGCCAGGAACTGGGCGGTGCCGACCTCGGTTTCGACCGTTGCCTGGTGGTGCACAACATGCCGGCGGTGTACTCCAAGGCCGCGAAGAAAAACGTCTTCCTGGCCCCGTCGAGCCTGGCCATCGCCGCCCTCGCCAAGGTCAAGCAATGGGAGAGCCCGGGCAACCAGGTCACCTTCGCCGAAGACGTTTCGCGCACCGTCGAATACAACATCCTCGACACCTCCACCGAAGGCGATCTGCTCAACCGCTACGGCGTCAGCTATTACGCCCGGACCATCCTTGGCGGCTTCTCGTTGCTGGGCAACCGTTCCATCACCGGCAAGTTCATCAGCTACGTCGGCCTGGAAGATGCCATCAGCCGCAAGCTGGTGAAGGCCGGCCAGAAAGCCATGGCCAAGAACCTGACCAAGTCGTTCATGGACCAGGAGGTCAAGCGCATCAACGACTGGCTGCAAACCCTGGTCGCCGACGAAACCATCCCTGGCGGCAGCGTGTACCTGCACCCGGAGCTGAACAGCGTCGAGAAGTACAAGAACGGCACCTGGTACGTGGTCATCGACTACGGCCGCTACGCGCCGAACGAACACATGATTTATCAACTCAATGCCCGCGATGAAATCATCGAGCAGTTCCTGGAGGACGTTCTCTAATGTTTACCAACCGCGTAAGACAGGCCATCGCGGCCACCCTGCAAGGCCTGCCGTTGTCGGCGACCGTGGAAGATTTCAGCCCGCCGAAAATCGAATTTGAGATGGAAGAGATGCGCGGCGGCCGTTTCATTGGCGAGGAAATGGCCAAGGGCGGCAAGGTGCTGACGGCCAAGCTGACGCTGCAAGGTCTCGGGCCGGAAGTCATGCTGGCACTGGGCGTGAGCTTGGGCGACGACATTCTGCTGAACGTGCGTGAAGCCGGCCAGGATCAGGACGGCAACACCTGGTTTACCTACCACACGGTGGGCGGCAAGTTGAAATCCCTCGAGGAAACTCCGCTGAAGATGACCGAGAAGCCCAAGACCAACCTTGAGCTGTCCTGCCGCACCTACAACCGCCTGGAAAACGGCGTCCCGGTGATCGACATCGACGTGCGCACCCAGAAGTTCGTGCTCAACGGCGTGGACATCCTCGGTGATGCGCGCCGTGCGGTGTTGTTGCCCTAAGCCCTTACCGGCCGGCTAGATGCAATCCCTGTGGGAGCGAGCTTGCTCGCGATGGCGGCGGTTCATTCAGTATCAAGCTGTCTGACACCCCGCTATCGCGAGCAAGCTCGCTCCCACAGGATGTCCTCTGATTCACCAAGGAACCGATTTCATGTCCTGGATGCCTCCTACCCATGAGCTGTTGTCGCCGATCACCGGTGACGACGGCTCGCAGATCGAGCAGCTCCCACTCAAACCACTGCTCTACGCCGCGCAGAAAGAAGCCCTGGCCCGTGCCGGTGATGATGAAGACGACCAGTTCTTCGAGCTGGCCAAGCTGGCCACCGGCCTGTCGGTCAAGGAGCTCGATCAGCTCAAGCGCCCGGACTACGTGAGCATTGCCCAGTACGTGCACGAAATGTCGACCCGTCCGGCGTCGTACTTTCTGGATGTTCCACAGGCCGATCCCGACCAGGTGCAACTGCTGCAACCGCTCGACGTCGCGGGCCGCAGCCTGACGTCGCTGACCCTGGAAATGCCGGTGCTGCGTGCGACCAAGGCGATGAAAAAACTGAAGACGGCCAAGGAACGCGCCGAGTTCATCACGGCCCATTGCACTGGCCTGATGATTCCCGATCTGGACCTGCTGACCGTGCCCGACTGGACACAACTTCAGGTACGCATCGACGATTTTTTAAACAAACCGGCGGACTTCTTTCGGAGCGCGACATCGAAGTGATTCTCGATGTGGTGCCGCTCATTTACTCGGTAAGTGAGGCGGAAATCCTGGAGTGGGACGCCGGCAAGGCCTTGCGCCGCTACGACATCGCGATCACTCGCCTTGGCGTGAAACAGGAGTAGAGCGGGATGGCGGACGATAGATATTCGCTCAAATACGCAACCTTCAATGAGCCTGGGTTGGCGTTCGGTAATACCAGCCTCACCAGTGGTGTGTCAGCACAAGGCGCGTTCGCCAGGGATCAACTGTCGAGCCTCGATCTGGCGCTGGAAACACTCGGGCTCAAGCTCGGGTTGCTGACCACGGCGATCGAGTCGCTGACGGTAAAGCTTTCGGCGCAACGATTGTTTTCCCAATCGATGGGCGCTGGCGCCAAGGGTGAGTCGGCCAACGAGCCAAAGGGTAAGTCGGGTGGCGGTATCGAGCCACCGGCGCTGCTCAAACCTGCAATAGCGATGGATTCGGCCATGGCCGATCTGAAGCAGGCCGGCCAATTCACGCCTCGCCAGATTGCAGAGATGGCGGAACCCACCCAGCGTATCGCCAGTGCGCCATTGGTGGCGGCCGGCGGGACCTCGGCGGTTGAGGTGGTGAGGATGCAAAGCCTGGCGGCCAGGGCAGGCATCGGCGGTGATCTGCCCAATGCCTCGGACCGGCAATTGGCGCTGTTGCGCTTCGCCAGTGATGCGGGCGTCACGGCATCGACGTTCAAAATGCCGGCCATGGAAGCCGCTGAGATGGTGCTCGGCTGGCGCACTTCCATGAAGCTCAGCGCAGAGAAAGCGTTTGATCTGGCGGATGCAACCAACCACCTGGGCAAGATTCCCGGTGGTGCGAAAGCGAGTGAGATCGGCACGGTGCTGCAGCGTGACGGTGCGGCTGCGACCTCGGCGGGCCTGCAGCCTGCCCAAGTTGCGGCACTGACGGCGGCACTTCTCACTACCGGCGCGCAACAAGCTGAAGCGGGTGTGGCGCTCGATCACTTCACGACCGCTTTAGGCAAGGGCGATCAGGCCTCCGCGACCGAGCAAGCGGCCTGGAAGCAACTGGGGCTGGATCCCAAAGAGGTGGCGAGCGGCTTGCGTGACAAGGACGCCGCGCCGGGGACAGTGATGTCGGTCCTGGCGGCCTTGAACGCGCAGCCGGCCGAAAAGCGCACGACCCTGGCCTCTTCGCTGTTTGGCACTGGGGATGCAGCGGTGCTGCGCATGTCGCAGAAACTCGACGATGTGAACGCCGCGTTCTGGCAGGTGAAAGACCCAGGCCAATACGCTACATCGCAATTGGGCAACGACGGCTCGGTGCGCCAGGACGCCTTGGCGCTGTCGAACACCCGGCAGGGCCAGTTGAACGTCCTCAACGCCAGCAGCGAGCGTTTGTCGCTGGCCACGGGAAATGCCCTGATGCCCTCGGCGGATACCTCGTTCCAGTGGCTGGGATCGCTGGCCGATGGCATGAGTGAGTTGGCTGAGTCCTCACCTAGAGCCGCTGCGGCCATTGTGGTGATTGGCGCGGCGATCAAACCGTTGGTGGGCGCGCTGCTCAAAGCCCTAGGTGATGAGATGAGCAATCAAGCGGCCAAGCGCGTATTGGGGGGCGTGGCGACGCGTCTTCCCAGTCGTGTGGGAGAGGTGTTCTCTGAGGACTTCAGAAACGACAGTCGTAACGCCAAGCTGGATATGAAGGGCATCAGCCGGCTCGAGCCGGCGAACGTTGCCAAAGCCGAGGCTGGAATGAGCGCCGGCGGTTCCCTTCGAGGCACGAGCTCGGCGTTGCGCTCGGTTACCCGTTTCATCCCAGGAGCCGTCGCGTTAACTGCCGCCCCTGAGGTGCTCGAGGGCGCGCTGAGCGGTGACGCCCGCAAAGTTGGTGCGGGCCTGGGGGCCGCAGGTGGCGGCTGGGCGGGGGCCTCGGCAGGTGCTACCGCCGGAGCCACTTTCGGGACTCTTTTTGGTCCGCTCGGCACGGCCATTGGCGGCGCACTCGGTGCGGTTGTGGGTGGGCTGGCCGGCAGCTGGGTCGGGGGAGAGTCGGGGGCCTGGCTGGGTGACAAACTCGCCGCGCCTGCCGACAAGCTCCCCCCACCGGACCAGGCTGCCAGAGACCTGACCAACGCCCAAACCAGCCAACAACAAAACACCATGACCGCAAACATCTACATCAACGGCCAGGACCAGGCCAGCGCGAGTCAGTTGGCCAACCTGGTTGTGCAACAGCTCTCGGGCCAGTTCGGCTTGACGACCATGCCCAACTCACTCGCCATGCGCAGTGACGCGGCCCTGACCGACGGAGGTACGTGATGCGTCAACAAATGGCACTCGGCAGTTTCATCTTTGGCCTGTCGAGAAATTTTGCGTACCACCAACTGGTGCACACGTCGGACGGTGGCTGGAAAAGCATCGACATCCTCACTAGCAAGCCCAAGTCCAGCCAGGTCGGCCAAGGCCTGCAATTGCTGACGATCACCGGCAAGTCGATGTACGCGACCGCCATGGATCGCCTCGATGAGTTGCGCGCCTTGCAGGCGCAGCGCGTGCCCGTGCCGTTGGTCGATGGTATCGGTCGCAACTGGGGCCTGTGGCAGATCAACAAGGTGACGGAAACCCAGACCGAGATCATCGATGACGGTACGGCGATGGTGGTCGGCTGGGTGGTTGAATTGACGGAGTTCGCCAATGCGTAGGGTTCGAAGTATCGCCGGTGATTCGGTGAATCTGTTGCTGTACCGCGAGCTTGAGCGTTGTGACGATATCGTCGAGGAGGCGCTCTGGCTGCTCAATCCGGGCTTGGCTGAATGGGGCCCGGTATTGCCGGCGGGCGTATGGGTGGTCTTGCCGGAAGTGGACCTCAAGCCCGTTGCAACCCCGCCGGTTTCGGCCTGGGATTAAGGAGGCAACATGTCACTGGGTTTCACGCCTGCAGTGGAAATTTATGGTGCGAACGCCGCACTGCTCAACGAACGCTTGCTCAAGTGGGAGCATGTCGACGCGGCGGGTATCGAGTCCGATCAGCTGACGCTCACCATCAGCCTGGACGGGCTCGAAGGATTGCCCAGCCTGGGCGGCAAGATCGGTCTGCGGGTCGGTTATCTGGAGTCGGGGTTGGTGGATAAAGGCGAGTTTGTCATCACCCGGCGCACACCGTTCCTGTTTCCCCTGCAACTCGTGCTGGTGGCCATGGCGGCGCCGTTCAGTGCTGCGGACCAGACCGGCTTCAAGCAACGCCGATCCGTCAGCCATGGCCCGACGACCCTGGGGGCGCTGTTTCGGCAATTGACTTCCAGGCACGGTTTTTCCCCGCGGGTGGCGCCGGACCTGTCGCTGATCAAAATCGAGCACATCGACCAGACCAACGAAACCGACATGGGTTTCCTCACGCGCCTGGCCCACCGTTATGACGCCGTCGCCAAGCCGATCAACGAGTTGTATGTGCTGGCTCGGCGCGGTCAGGCAAAGTCGTTGTCAGGCAAGGTCCTGCCCGAGATGAAACTGTCGGTGACGACCAACAATCGCCCGGGCGACCACGCCTTCATTTCGGCCAAGTTTGATGAAAACGCCCGGGCCAAGTACCAGGGCTGCAAGACCTATTGGTGGGATGCGACGGCCGGCAAGCTGCAGGTCGAGGAGAGCGGCGTCGCGCCGTTCAAGACCCTGCGCCAGCGCTTCCAGAGCGCCGACGATGCCCGCGCCGCCGGTGAAGGGGAGGTGCGACGGATGGAGCGCGAAGCACTCAAGGTGGACATCGAGTGCCCTGGCAACCCGGGACTTTCGGCCGAGGGCATCGTACTGCTGGATCCCACCTGGCCGGATTTCATGCGCGGTCGCTGGTCGATCGACAAGGTCACCGCCAGTGGCGACCGGGAAAAAAGCTATCGCAGCTTGATTCATGCCACCCGCCTGGATGCCAAGGCCTGACCCCACCCCCCCCTGTGGGAGCGAGCTTGCTCGCGATAGCGCCCAGACATTCAACATCTGCACTGACTGACACACCGCCATCGCGAGCAAGCTCGCTCCCACAGTTTTGTTCAGCGTTGCACATATCCTTGCGCCCAACCGAGTTCTCTTGTGGGAGCGAGCTTGCTCGCGATAGCGCCCAGACATTCAACATTTGCACTGACTGACACGCCGCCATCGCGAGCAAGCTCGCTCCCACAGTTTTGTTCAGCGTTGCACATATCCCTGCGCCCAACCGAGTTCTCCTGTGGGAGCGAGCTTGCTCGCGATAGCGCCCAGACATTCAACATCTGGACTGACTGACACACCGCTATCGCGAGCAGGCTCGCTCCCACAGTTTTGTTCAGCGTTGCACATATCCCTGCGCCCAACCGAGTTCTCCTGTGGGAGCGAGCTTGCTCGCGATAGCGCCCTGATATTCAACATCTGCACTGACTGACACACCGCTATCGCGAGCAGGCTCGCTCCCACAGGTCTCTCTCGACTGCACCGTCTCTACAACTGGAATTCCTCCATGAAGATCACACCGATCCTCACGCAGTTGCGTGAGCAATGTCCGACGCTCGCCCATCGCGTGGCCGCAGGTTTTGACCTCGCCACGCTGCAAGCCGAGACCCCGCTGCAGACCCCCTGCGCCTATGTCCTGCCCACCGCCGACATCGCCAGCAAGAACGCGGCTCAGAACGTCACGCTGCAAGCGGTGCGTGATCGCTTCGATGCCGTGCTGGTGCTCGATGCTACCGATGCGACAAAAGCGCTGGATCTGTTGCACGACCTGCGGGCCGAACTGTGGCGCGCGCTGGTGGGGTTCAAGCCGGGCGCCGAGTACACCGGCATTGAATACGACGGCAGCGAACTGGTTTCCATCAATAGCAGCCGTGTGTTGTACCGGCTGCGCTTTTTCGCCGAGTTCCAGTTGGGCCGCAATCTGGCGAGCCAGCCTGCCGAAAGCTGGCACGAGCGTGAACTGGACGGCTTGTCGTCCTTTACCGGGGCCACCGTGCGGGTCGATGCCATCGACCCGGCGGACCCCAACCTGAAACGTCCCGGCCCCGACGGGCGCGTGGAACTGACTTTCTCTGGAGACGTAACCCCATGAGCAAACGCATCACTGTGCTGCCGGCCCCGGGCCGTGCCGTACCGGACCCGGAAGCGGGCGATCTGTTGCCCCTCGAAGGCCGTGAAGTGCCAGACAACGCCTGGTGGCGTCGACGTCTGGCCGATGGCGATATCACTACCAAAGCCGTGAAAGCGGCAAAACCACAGGGAGCCAAATAATGGCGATCGGATTCAGCAATATTCCCGCGGACATTCGTGTGCCGCTGTTCTACGCCGAAATGGACAACTCGGCCGCCAATAGCGCGTCGTCGGCCATGCGCCGGTTGATCGTCGCCCAGGTCAACGACAACGTCGCCCCGGCCGAGGTCGGCAAACTGGTGCTGGTGTCCAGCGTCGCGCTGGCCAAGAACATCGGCGGGCAGGGTTCGATGCTCGCGTCGATGTACGAGACCTGGCGCAAGACCGACCCGCTCGGTGAAATCTGGTGCCTGCCGTTGCACAACGTCGAAGGCGCCATCGCCCAGGGCGTGCTGACCCTCACTGGCGCCGCAACTGAAAGCGGTGTGCTCAACCTGTACGTCGGCGGTGTGCGCGTTCAGGCCGCCATCGTCAATGGCGCAACAGCGGCTCAGGCTGCCACTGCGCTAGCCTTGAAAGTCAATGCCGCCGCCGACCTGCCGGTGACTGCCGCGGCCGCCGAAGGTGTCGTGACCCTGCGCGTCAAATGGACCGGCGACAGCGGCAACGACATCAGCCTGCAATTCAATCGCCTGGGCAAGAGCAATGGCGAAAACACCCCGGCGGGGCTGACCACCGCCATCACTGCGATGACCGGCGGCGCCGGCGTGCCGGACCAGACCGCTGCCGTTGCGGCCCTGGGCGACGAACCGTTCGAGTTCATCGCCATGCCCTGGTCCGACGTGGCGAGCCTCAACATCTGGCAAGCGGTCATGGATGACAGCACCGGTCGCTGGTCCTGGGCCAAGCAGTTGTTCGGTCATGTCTACAGCGCCAAGCGCGGCACTATCGGCACCCTGGTTGCCGCCGGTCAGGCACGCAACGACCAGCACATGACCATCCAGGCCCTGGAACCGGGCGTACCGCAACCGTTCTGGGTCCAGGCCGCTGCCTTGGCGGCGCGCACGGCGGTGTTCATCTCCGCCGACGCCAGCCGTCCGACCCAGAGCGGTAGCCTGCCGGGCTTGGACCCGGCACCGGCCAGTGAACGTTTCACCCTGACCGAGCGCCAGTCGCTGCTCAACTACGGCATCGCCACGGCGTATTACGAAGGTGGCTACGTGCGCATCCAGCGTTCTATCACCACGTATCAGAAGAATGCCTTCGGTCAGGCGGACAATTCCTACCTGGACAGCGAAACCATGCACCAGTCGGCGTTCATCGTCCGTCGCCTGCAAAGCGTGATCACCAGCAAGTACGGCCGCCACAAACTGGCCGCCGACGGCACCCGTTTCGGCGCCGGCCAGCCCATCGTGACCCCGAGCACGATTCGCGGCGAGCTGATCGCTCAATACGCCAAGCTCGAACTGGAAGGCCATGTGGAAAACGCCGAGCTGTTCGCCGAGCACCTGGTTGTCGAGCGTGACAGTCAGGACCCGAGCCGGGTCAATGTGCTGTTCCCGCCGGATTACATCAACGGCCTGCGGGTGTTCGCGCTGCTCAACCAGTTCCGCCTGCAATACGACGCCGCCGCCTGACCGTGGCGAGGGAACTTGCTCCCGCTGGATGCGCCAGCATCCCCTACGGTGTGATGCCTGGCAAAGCAGGGGGCCGCTTCGCAGCCCCAAGCGGGAGCAAGCTCCCTCGCCACAATGATTCAAACAAACCTTAAGTGCATAGCATCGGCCCACTTCACGTGGGCTTTTTATTGAAGGGAGAAACACCATGGGTCAACTGATTGCGGGCACCTGCTACGTCAAAGTGGACGGCGCTCAACTGACCATCAACGGCGGCTGCGAAGCGCCACTGATGTTCACCAAACGCGAAACCGTCGTACCGGGTTTCTACAAGGAAACCGACATTGCCCCGTCCTTCAAGGTGACGGCGCTGCACACCGCGGACTTCCCGCTCAAGCAACTGGTTGCGGGCACCGACATGACCGTCACCTGCGAATTCAATAACGGCAAGGTCTACGTGCTGGCCGGCGCCTACCTGGTGGAAGAGCCTGTGTCCAAGGGTGACGACGCCACCATCGAGCTGAAATTCGAAGGCATCAAGGGGACCTGGCAATGAGCGATGTCGTGACGCTGCGCGTGGCCATCGAGGCCCACGGCGAGCCGGTGGGCGAACTGACCCTGCGCCGTCCGACGGTGCAGGAAGTCCGGGCGATCAAGGCGCTGCCGTACAAGATCGACAAGAGCGAGGAGGTGAGCCTGGACATGGACGTCGCGGCCAAATACATCGCGGTGTGCGCCGGCATCCCGCCGTCGTCGGTCAACCAGTTGGACCTGGCAGACCTCAATGCCCTGAGCTGGGCCGTCGCGAGTTTTTTCATGAGTGCGGCGTCGCAGCCATCGGCGACCTGATCGCCGCCGCCTATGACCTGGCCTGGTTCTGGAAGGTTGACCCCGAACAGATGATGGCCAGGCCACTGGATGTGCTCCACGAATCCCTGGAGCACGCGCAACGGATCAATGCGATGCAGCAGGTGCAGTGATGGCAGACACACAAACGGTAGAGAAAAAAGCGGTGCTGCTCACGGGCATCGATGAGCTGTCACCCAAGCTCGCCGGCCTTCGTGCGAAGGTCGCGAGTTTCAAGCAGAACCTCGACGCCACGGGCCTGGGCAGCCTGGACATTTCCGGTCTGCTGCCCAGCGGCGGCCTGGCCCAGCCGTTTATGGACGGGCTCAAGTCGGCGCTGTCCTTCAAGGACGAAGCGGGCGCAGCGAGCGCGGCGGCCAATGCCGTCCAGGCGCCTGACGCGCCCCGTGTAGCGGCACAGAACCTGGATGGATTGAAGACTTCCATCAGCAACGTGTCGGTGCAGTTCGGCTCGGCCCTGGGGCCTGCGGTCAACGCGGTGACGGTCAGTTTGCAGCCCATGGTCAGCGGCGTGGCCCAGGTGCTGCAGGACAACCCGCAACTGGTACAGGGCCTGGCGAATGGCGTCGTGGCGTTCAACGCGATCCAGATGGCGGTCAGCGGCGCGAGTCAGGCAATGGAAGTGGTCAACCTGGCCATGAAGATGAACCCCATCGGCTTGATTGCCATGGGCATCGCCTTGGCGGCAGGGATGATCATCGCCCACTGGACGCCGATTTCGGCGTTTTTCGCCGGGCTCTGGCAGCGCCTTGCGCCGATCGTCCTGCCGATGGTCGAGTTCTTCAAGACAATGTTCGCCTTCACCCCGATGGGGCTGTTGATCAGTAACTGGGGCCCGATCAGCAGCTTTTTTGGCGCGCTCTGGAATGTGATCGTGGCGGCGGCAACGCCGGTCATCGGTTTCATGCAGACGCTGTTCGCCTGGTCACCCTTGGGTTTGATTGTTGCCAATTGGGCACCGCTGACCGGGTTGTTCGCGGCGATCTGGGATCTGCTCAAGGCCTTGACCGTGCCGGTGATGGATGCTCTGAAAGGCTTGTTCGACTGGACGCCGTTGGGACTGATCATGGCCAACTGGGGCACGATCGGAGAAGTCTTCGCTGGGATCTGGGAGGGCGTCCGCAATCAGGTGGCGATCATGCTGGCGGTGTTCAGCGGCCTGTTCGACTGGTCGCCCATCGAGGGCCTCACCCAACAGTGGGGGCCGGTGGGCGAGTGGTTCAGCCAGTGGTGGGACAAGCTGCAGGGCGTGATTGCACCGATCAAGGCGTTCTTCAACAGCGGCTTCGGTGAACTCATCACCACGTTCACTGGCAAGGTCGAAGGACTGACCGAGGCGCAGCGCGCCACCAATGCCGAAGGCAAGGGTGAGCTGGCGCCGGCGTTTTTTGGCGGGGCCAGCGAAGAGCCTGCGGGCCTGTCGTCCAGCCTGGCGCCAGCGTCCGCCAACGGGCCAGCGAAAACCTCGCTGGCGCCGGGTGCGTTGCCGCAAACCTCCAGTGCCCTGGTACAACAAAGCGCCGCGAACAACCGCACGCAACTCGAAGGCGGCCTGACTGTGCGCTTCGAAAACGCGCCGGCCGGGTTGCGTGCCGATCCGCCACAGACCAATCAACCGGCCCTGGCGGTGAGTTCGCGCATCGGCTATCGCTCACTTTCCACAGGAGGCTCCAATGAGCTGGCGTGATCGTTTGTTGCCGGCGTCGTTTCGTGGCGTCGGGTTCTGGGTCGATCAGGCGAAAACCCCGGTCGGCCACAAAGGTCAGTTGCATGAATATCCACAGCGCGACCAGCCGTTTTTCGAAGGGCTCGGCCAGCAGGCGAAGATTCATGAGCTGACCGCGTTCATCGTCGGCCCCGATTGCCTGGAGCAGCGCGACAAGCTGCTCAAGGCTTTGGAGCAGGGCAGCGGTGAACTGGTGCATCCATGGCTGGGGCGCATGCAAGTCAAGGTTGGCGAATGCGACATGACCCAGACCCGCCAGGACGGCGGGCTGGTGACGTTCGCCCTGAAGTTCTACCCCGACCAGCCACTGCCATTTCCCTCGGCCACGATCAACAGCCAGAAACTGCTGCTGGTCTCGGCCGACAGCTTCCTCGGTTCGGCGGTGCGGCGCTTCGAAGACGCCATGACCTTGATCAAGGCCGCACGGATCGGCATCGCGGACTTGCGCAACAGCCTCAAGGATGTTTACGCAGTGATCGAGCAGGAGCTCAAGCCGTTGATCGAGACCTATCGGCAACTCAGCGATCTGGTCAAGGCGGTGAAAGCGTTGCCCAAGGAGGTGGTGGCCGAGTTCAAGGGGTTGCTGGGCGACATCCGCGAGCAGAAGGAGTTTGCCCGTGACGGCTATCGCGGCGTGATTGCCAGCGTGTCGCAACAGGTGGAGGCCATTCGCAAGGCCGACGCGCCCAAACTCACCACCGGCAAGGACACCACGGCGGCGGCCCAGGCGGTGGCCGATCTGGTGCAGGACACCCTGCTGGTGCAGGCCGCGCAATGGATTGCGGCGATGCCGGTGGCGGCGCCTGTGGTCAAGTTGGGCGCTACGCCGTCGGTGGCGCAACAAGCCGTGCAACCGGTCCAGCGCCGGGACGTGCCGGTGGCCGACGATGTGCTGGCCCTGCGCGAGGCCCTTAACGAGGTTATCTGGCAGGCCTCCCTCAAGGCTGATCCGGAGCACTACCAGGCGATGAACAACCTGCGCCAGCAAATGGCCGCGCACTTGACGGCGGTGGCGTCGTCGGGGGTAAGGCTGATCAACCTGTCGTTCAAGCAAAGCCTGCCAGCGCTGGTGGTGGCGTATCAGCAATTTGCCGATGCCACCCGGGTGACTGAAGTGACCCAGCGTAACGGCGTAGCCCATCCTGGTTTCCTGCCGCCCAATGACCTGAAAGTCTCGGGGGAGTAAGCCATGAACGAGCTCGACAACGCTGTCTCGCTTACCGTCGGCGGGCTGGATTACGGTGGCTGGAAAAGTGTCGAAATCAGTGCGGACCTGGAGCGCCAATTCCGCACCTTCAAACTCGACATCACCTGGCAATGGCCGGGGCAGACCCAAACGGTGCCGATCCGTCCGGGCGATGAATGCCAGGTGCGCATTGGTGCCGACCTGGTTCTCAGCGGTTATGTGTTCAAGGCACCGGTCAGCTATGACGGTCGGCAGATCAGCCTGAGCATTGAAGGCGGTTCCAAGACCCAGGATCTGGTGGACTGCGCGGCGATCAACCGCCCGACTCAATGGCGCGGGCAAACGGTGCTGAGCATCGCCCAGGCCCTGGCGTCGCAATATGGCGTGGGGGTCATCAGTGAAATTCCTGAAACCGCGCGGTTGAGCGAACACAGCATCGTGCCAGGGGAAACGGTCTTTCAATCCATCGACCGTTTGCTGACGTTGTTCCGAGTGTTCTCCACCGATGACGCGCAAGGGCGCGTGCTGCTGGCCAAACCCGGCAGCGGCGGACGGGCCAGTGATGTGCTGGAGCTGGGCAAGAACATTCTGTCGGGCAACGCACCGATGGACTACAGCCAGGTGTTCTCCGAATACCGGGTCATCGGTCAGCACAAGGGCAGTGATCAGCAGAGTGGGGCGGCGGTGAGCGAAGTCTCTGGCACCGCCACGGACCTGAGCTTCAAGCGCAAGCGGGTGACGGTGATCAGCGAGAGCGCGCAGTTGACCTTCGAACTGGCCCAGCAACGGGCTGATTGGGAAAGCGCAATTCGCACCGGCAAGGCCCTGACCACTACCTACCGCGTGCAGGGCTGGCGCCAGGCCAATGGCGACTTGTGGCGGCATAACACCTTGGTGCGGGTGATCGACCCTGTGCTGGGGTTCGACGGTGACATGCTGATTTCCAAAGTGACGTACTCGCTGTCGGCACAAGGCTCCGTCACTACCCTGCAAGTCGCGCCGCCGCACACGTTCGACGCCAACCCGATGGCGCCCAAACCCTGAATCCGGCACCGATGCCTGCCCACCACAGATCTCCTGTGGGAGCGAGCTTGCTCGCGATGGCGGTGTGTCAGTCAACATCTGCTTCGAATGTCAGACCGCTATCGCGAGCAAGCTCGCTCCCACAGTGTTCCGGGTTAGCCGCCCAATTGCTGTTAAACCCGATTCCGAAGGAAAACCTCAATGAGCTTACTGACCCGCCTCCTGGCGCGCGGCACTGTCGTGCTCGCCAATTCGGCCACCAAGTTGCAGTCGCTGCAAATGCGCCTCACCGCCGGCGAAGTGAACGACGACATGGAGCACTTCGAACCCTACGGCTTCACCAGCAACCCGTTGGCCGGTGCCGAGGGCATTGCCACGTTCCTGGGGGGCGACCGTTCCCATGCCGTGGTCCTGGTGGTCGCCGATCGTCGCTTCCGCCTCCAGGCCCTGGCCCCTGGCGAAGTGGCGCTCTACACCGACGAAGGCGACAAGCTCCACTTCAAGCGTGGTCGTGTCATCGACATCCAGACCGCGACCCTGAACATCCGCGCCAGCAGCGCGGTGAACATCGACAGCCCGGTCATCAACCACACCGGCAAGATCGTTTCCCAGGGCGACCAGATCGCCGGCGGCATCAGCCAGATCAAACACGTGCATGTCGGTGTACAGGCCGGCAACGGTCAGACCGGCGCGCCGGCGGGAGGCCAATGATGTTCATCAGCCAGAACCTGCACGCCGCACTGACCCGCTCGGTGCTGATCAGCCTGTTCACCTGGCGCCGCGCCGCTGACGACGATGCCGTCGATGACGAGGAACGTTTCGGCTGGTGGGGCGACACTTTCCCTACCGTTGCCGACGACCGCATCGGCTCGCGGCTGTGGCTGTTGCGACGGGTCAAGCTGACCCGCCAAACCCAGCTCGATGCCGAATTCTATGCCCGCGAAGCCTTGCAATGGCTGATCGACGACGGCCATTGCAAGGCCATCGACATCATCAGCGAACGCCTCGACGCCCAACGCCTGAACCTGCGCACGGTCCTGACCCTGGCTGACGGCGAGCGCCTGGACATCAACCCCGATAACAGTTGGCAGGTGACCTATGCCGTTTGAAACCCCTTCGCTGCCGGTGCTGATCAAGCGCGCCCAAAGCGACCTGGCCAGCGATTCGCTGCGCCAGTCCGATGCCCAAGTGCTGGCCCGCACCCTCGGTGGCGCCGCCTATGGTTTGTATGGCTACCTGGACTGGATCGCCGAGCAGATCCTGCCGGACAAGGCCGATGAATCCACCCTTGAACGCATCGCTGCCCTGCGCCTGAACCAGGCGCGCAAAGCGGCCCAGGTGGCCATCGGCAGTGTCAGTTTCACCGCCACCGCTGGCGCGGTACTGGATGTCGACACGCTGTTGCAATCCACCGATGGCCGCACATTCAAAGTGACCACCGCCCGCACTACCAGCAATGGCCTGAACAGCACCACCATTGCCGCACTGGACGCTGGCAGCCTGGGCAACGCCGACGCCGGCCTGGTGCTGACGCCAGTCCAACCGATCCTCGGCATTGGCAGCAGCTTCACCGTGTTGGCACCGGGGCTGACCGGCGGTGTCGCCCGGGAGAGCCTCGAATCCCTGCGGGCGCGGGTGATCCGTTCCTATCGCGTCATTCCTCACGGCGGTTCGGCCCAGGATTATGAGACCTGGGCCCTGGAGTGCCCTGGCATTACCCGCGCGTGGTGCCGGGGCAGCTACCTGGGACCGGGCACTGTCGGCCTGTTCGTGATGCGGGACGACGATCCGCAACCGATCCCCAACGCCGAGCAATTGGAAGAGGTGCGGGCCTACATCGAGCCCTTGCGCCCGGTGACCGCCGAGCTGCAGGTGCTGGCGCCGACGCAGGTACCGGTGAACTACAGGCTGCGCATCATCCCGGACACCAGTGCCGTGCGGGCCGCCATCGAGGCGCAACTGCGCGACTTGCACAATCGTGAAGCTGGCCTCGGCGAAACGCTGTTGCTGAGTCATATCGCTGAAGCCATCAGCAGCGCCACCGGCGAAACCGACCACAAACTCAGCGCACCTATCGCCGATGTCGTCGCCGCCAGCAACCAGTTGCTGACGTTCGGAGGCTGCACATGGCTGGAATAAGAACCGCCGAACAGTACCAGGCGCAACTGCGCAGCCTGCTGCCCAGTGGCCCAGCGTGGGATCCGGAGCGCGTGCCGGAACTGGACGAAGTGCTGCAAGGCATCGCCCAGGAGCTGGCCCGCCTCGACGCCCGTGCCGCCGACCTGCTCAACGAGATGGACCCGGCGGGCGTGAGTGAACTGGTGCCGGACTGGGAACGGGTGATGAACCTGCCTGACCCGTGCCTGGGCGCCACGCCGTTGTATGACGATCGTCGCTTGGCGGTGCGTCGGCGGTTGTTGGCGGTCGGTAGCCAGGCCATTGCCTATTACGTGGAAATCGCCAAGAGCCAGGGTTACCCCAACGCCACGATCACCGAACTGAAGGCGCCGCGCATGGGGCGCGCACGTTTCGGAGAAGCTCATTTCGGCACTTGGCAGGCGCAATTCATGTGGACCCTCAATACCGGCGGCCGCCTGCTGTTGGGCCGACGTTTTGGCGCTAGCTATTGGGGGGAGCGGTTTGGCGTCAATCCGGGCTCGGCCCTGGAGTGCCTGATTCACCGCAGTGCACCGGCGCATACCAAGGTTCACATCAATTATGACTAGGGAGTAGACGATGGATTATCCGAAAAGTGTGCCCAGCGCCGGGTTGGTGAATGGGAAGTTCGTGGATGAAAACCCATTGACCGGGACGCCGGGGTCGTTGATTCCGGCGGCTTGGGGGAACGGGGTAACGCAGGAGATTGTGAATGTCATCAAGGCGGGGGATCTGACGCCAGATGAAACCCAAAACGATCAACTGCTTGAGGCGATTCAGTCAGTCACCGCCAAGGGCTGGAACCAGGACCTCGCGCTTCCGATCGCCGCTTTGCCGCTGCCAACGATTGCAACAGCGGACGCCCGCTTGGCGATAACGCCAATGGCGCTGTCCACCAGCGGCGGTCGTGTCTCGATTCCGGCGGGTGTGTACATCAGCATTGGACAAGAGGTGGTAAGTGGGCGGTTGGGTCGATCCCGTACTTACGTGACGGCGGCCTGGAGCAGCGCCGATTTGTTGCCCAGCGCCAGCTATTTTCTTAGAGCGCAGGTTATAGGCGGCGCGCTGACGTTCCACATGCAGCGTGGAAGCCTGTATGACCTCCCGCCGGAGTCCTTGAAGGGGACTGTCAATGGAGTATCCGGCGGCGGGTTTCCATCCACCCCCCTGGACATGTGCGTGGCTTGGGTGATGACCGGCGCGCCGGGCTCCTTGCCGATCATTCGCGCGATCTACAACCGTGCTCGATTGACCTGGACTCAAACGGTAAATGGCAATGGAGTGGTATATCTGCCGTTGGATCCCCACGCCCGTGCAGCACGGCTTGTGGTGGGTAATCCGACACCCGCGCCGAACGTCGTGACCTCGCTGTCGTTTGTTCAGGCTGGGTGGGTTGGGGGTAATTACAGCTATTTGACACCCACGTTACAAAGTATCGGCAACCAAGCGGGGGGCTGGAGCAGCCCATACATGTGTGTGTTGCTCTCCAACAACGTTGTCAACGACGTTGCGGTATCTACCGTCACAGCCAGTTTTGATCACGCTCAATCTCGCTCGCTTTGGCAGTGCTTTCAGGCGGAGCACACATTGGGTGTTACCAATGCCGAGAGTGACGAGCTGTTGCTGAGCATGGGTATCAAGGAGCACCAGGCCCTGACGGATTACAGCGTGGGCATCGGCGTCAATTTTATCAACGCAGTCAATGCTCACTTGTCCTGGGAGCTGATCCGATGAAAGTCATTCAAGAGCTGCACCAGTACGAAGAGGGACTTCGCCCGCCTGCACCTTCTTCCGCCCATACCTGGGAGGACGATACATGGGTACTCACTGAAGAAAATGCTGCTGAGTTATTACGCCAGGAGGCCGAACGCTTGTGCACCAAGGTCGATACCGCTGCCGACAGCGTACGTCGCGCCTTGGCCGGTGATTCCTTGCGTGCCCTGGAGTACCAACAAGCCGCCCTTGAAGCGCAGGCCTTCAAGGATCAGGGCTACCCGAAAAAAGCCGTTCCACTGGCCGTTTCTGCGTGGGTCGTCAAAGGGCGCACAGCCAGGCAGGCGGCGGACCAGATCCTCGCCAAGTCCGCCGAATTCGAAGCGAACCTGCTAGCGCTTCGCGAACTGCGCCTCAAGGCCAAGGCACAGATTCGCACGCACATGGCCAAAGGCAAGGCGGACCTTGCGAGCCAAGCCGCTAATGATGTGCTCGCGACTATCCGAGCACTGCCTCTTCACGCTTGAGCCTCCATTTCATAGAGAGCAATAAAACATGGACTATCCAAAAAGTGTTCCCAGCGTCGGGCTGGTGAACGGCGTGTTCGTGGATGAAAACCCGCTGGCGGGCACGCCCGGATCTTTGATTCCAGCAAAATGGGGCAATAGCGTCACGCAGGAGCTTCTTACGACGATCATTGAGGCTGGACTGGTTCCAGCCGAAGATGAAAACAACCAGTTGTGCCAAGCAATTCGAACGCTAGCCAAACTTGACCCAAGGCAGAACTTTCCGGCCCAGGTGTATCGCAGAAATCTGCTAATTAACGGTAATTTTGATATCTGGCAGCGCGGGACAACTAACCTTAACCCCAATACAGGTGCATTTGTAGCAGACCGCTTTCGTTGCGATTGGAACGGTAATGCAGGCGTCAATATTTCCCGCCAGAGTTTCCTTTTGGGGCAGTCAGAAGTGCCCCATGAGCCTCGTTTTTTTTACCGTTGGCAGCAAGTAGTTGCCGGGGCGGGGGCCACTGTCCATAAAATTTCCCAGGCCGTTGAGTCGGTTCGGACTTTAGCGGGCAAGGTTGCAACTATAACCTTTTGGGCCAAGGCCGACACATCGCGGCAAGTTTCGTTAACCATGACTCAGTTTTTCGGAAATGGTGGCTCAGTATCGGTTGTTACCCCTGTGGCGGCCTTTCAAGTCAAGAGTGCATGGGCAAAATATAGCGCAACTTTTCAGGTGCCTTCCATTGCGGGAAAGGTTGTCGGCGCTGCGGGTAATGACTATCTTATGCTGTCTTTCGACTTGCCCCTTAATGTTTTGCAGACTCTTGACTTGGCGCAGATTCAACTCGAAGAAAGCCCTGTCGCTACACCATTTGAAAATCGCAGTCCCGTCGAAGAGTTGCTGCTGTGTCAGCGCTATTATGAAAAAACCTACAAACAGGATACACCACCCGGAAGTGCGACTAATGTTGTAGAGGGATGCCTGATATCAATTGTCAACATGGGACAGTCGGGACCAGCTTCACAACCCTTGGCTCAGTGGCCGTTCAAAGTCGAAAAAAGAGCGATTCCCAGTATCAGTCTATTTCGGCCCGCCCAAAGCGGAACGTTGGGGCAATGGCGCTCCGGCTCCGATGAGGTTTCTTCCGCCAATGCTGTTTCCTATGCAACGTCACCCCGGGGAACTTGGGTGCACAACTCAGATATCGGCTTGGTGTCGCAAACTTATTACATTCACGCCACGGCGGATGCCGAATTTTAGGAGCTGTTATGAGTTTTCAACTAACTGTTGATCCAGATACGGTCATTCGTTTGTATGACAATACCACCATCCCTCGTCATCACCGTTATTGGGCTGAGTATGAAGAGTGGGTCGAAAATGGCGGCATTCCAATCCCTACCAAGGAACAGAACGACGATGTGAAAGAGCGGGCTTGGCGCGATTCGCAATTTTCAAGTGTTAAGTGGCTTCGCGAGCGTCATCGCGACGAAGCTGATCTTGGTTTTACTTCGACGCTGACTAACGAGCAATTCAAAGAATTGTTGAACTATATGCAAGCGCTTCGAGAATGGCCTCAGGATGCAAGTTTTCCTCAAACGCAGCAGCGCCCTCCCGTACCCCAATGGATCACTGAGTGAGCACTTCTGATTTGATAGGGGCAACGGGTTCTCCCTATCCTGCAGGATGAGCTTTTTTCTGGAACTCAGCGTCGTCCGGTTGCGCCGTCCTGGCTGGCCGGACATCTTTGATCATGCACTTGCGATGACCTGAATATGGACCTTACGCAGCAGCAACTCATCAACATCATGCCCAACGCCCGCGCCCAAGCGGGCGTTTTTATTTCCGCGCTGAACACCGCCATGTCGCGCCATGGTATCGACTCGCCCAAACGCATCGCCGCGTTCCTGGCCCAGGTCGGTCATGAGTCGGGACAATTGCGTTATGTACGCGAGCTGGGCAGCGAGCAATACCTGAGCAAATACGACACCGGGACCCTGGCCGTTCGCCTGGGCAACTCGCCCCAGGCTGACGGTGACGGCCAGAAGTATCGCGGCCGAGGACTGATCCAGATTACCGGCCATGACAATTATCTTCGCTGCAGTCAGGGGCTGTTCGGCGACGAACGCCTGCTGGCATTGCCTGAGCTTCTTGAGCAGCCGCAATGGGCCGCCGAATCCGCCGCCTGGTTCTGGGAGCAGAACGGCTTGAACGCACTGGCCGACCGCGATCAGTTCAACACCATCACCCGGCGCATTAATGGCGGTTTGAACGGCCTGGAGGACCGCCTGCAATTGTGGGCGCGGGCGAGGGAGGTGTTATGCCAACCTTCGACCTGATGCCTTTTTCGTCTCGTGTCCTGGGCATTGTCGTGTTGCTCGCGCTGCTGGCCGGCGGTTCGGCGATGCTCGCGTGGCGGTTCCAGGACTGGCGTTACGGACAGCAGTTGGCCCGACTCGCACAGTCCCACGCCGAGACGCTTAATCAAATGACCCAAGCGGCCGCGACGCAGCAAAAGGCCGAGCAAGACAAACGCCTGGTCCTTGAGCAGCAGCTCGCCGCCAGCGAACAAACCCATTACCGAGCCTTGAGCGATGCCCAACGTGACCAGGATCGCCTGCGCGATCGCCTTGCTACTGCCGATGTCCGGCTGTCAGTCCTCCTCGACGCCGACGATGTTGCCGCCGGTTGTGCAGTGCCTGCCGCCACCCGCGCCGGCGGCGTGGATCATGGCGCCCCACGCGCCCGACTTGACCCGGCGCATGCTCAACGAATTATCGCCATCACCGACGCCGGTGATCGCGGACTGATTGCCTTGCAGGCCTGTCAGGCCTATATCAGAGCGCTGGGTCGGTAATCCCACGAGCCTTGCAAGCTTCCATTGCTCGTGTACGGTAGGCCTCAATTGTGTGGAATCAGGAGAGCACCATGGACGACATCACTGAACTGGCCGCTGAGCTGGGCAGGCGCCTGCAGCTGCTCAATGCCCACGTCACCACGGCCGAGTCCTGTACGGGCGGGGGAATTGCCGAGGCGATTACCCGGATTCCCGGGAGTTCGGCCTGGTTCGAGGCCGGTTATGTCACCTATTCCAATTGCCAGAAGAGCCAGCAGTTGAATGTCCCCGCCGAGTTGTTCGAGAAGGTGGGGGCGGTCAGCCGCGAGGTGGTCGAGGCCATGGCACAAGGGGCCCAGCGCAAAAGCCTGGCGCGTTATGCCGTGGCGGTCAGCGGTGTGGCCGGGCCGGACGGGGGCTCACCGAGTAAACCGGTGGGCACCGTGTGGCTGGCCTGGGCTGTTGGCGAGACGGTGTACAGCGAGCAGAAATTCTTCCCAGGCAATCGCGACGAGGTCCGCCGACAAACGGTGAAGGCCGCGCTAGACGGGCTGTTACAACATGCCGCCGTAGAAATCTCAAATCAGGGGTAGGCGATCCCCGATCGCTGTGGAATAATACTGGCTACTTATACAGGTGTTGGCCGTCAGGCCTTATTGATTACGTGAGGACTTTAATGGACGACAACAAGAAGAAAGCCTTGGCTGCGGCCTTGGGTCAGATCGAACGTCAATTCGGCAAGGGTGCCGTAATGCGTATGGGCGATCAGGACCGTCAGGCTATTCCTTCCATCTCCACCGGCTCCCTGGGCCTGGACATTGCGCTTGGCATCGGCGGCCTGCCAAAAGGCCGGATCGTTGAAATCTACGGTCCTGAATCGTCCGGTAAAACCACACTGACCTTGTCCGTGATCGCCCAGGCCCAAAAAGCCGGTGCGACCTGCGCCTTCGTCGATGCCGAACACGCCCTGGACCCGGAATACGCCGGCAAACTGGGTGTCAACGTCGACGACCTGCTGGTTTCCCAGCCGGACACCGGCGAACAGGCCCTGGAAATCACCGACATGCTGGTGCGTTCCAATGCGGTTGACGTGATCATCGTCGACTCCGTGGCGGCACTGGTGCCAAAAGCTGAAATCGAAGGTGAAATGGGCGACATGCACGTGGGCCTCCAGGCTCGCCTGATGTCCCAGGCCCTGCGCAAGATCACCGGTAACATCAAGAACGCCAACTGCCTGGTGATCTTCATCAACCAGATCCGTATGAAGATCGGCGTGATGTTCGGCAGCCCGGAAACCACCACCGGTGGTAACGCGCTGAAGTTCTACGCCTCGGTTCGCCTCGATATCCGCCGTACTGGCGCGGTGAAAGAAGGTGATGAGGTTGTCGGCAGCGAAACCCGCGTCAAGGTCGTGAAGAACAAGGTGGCTTCGCCGTTCCGTCAGGCCGAGTTCCAGATTCTTTACGGCAAGGGCATCTACCTCAATGGCGAGATGATCGACCTGGGTGTGCTGCACGGTTTCGTCGAGAAGTCGGGCGCCTGGTATGCCTACAACGGCACCAAGATCGGTCAGGGCAAGGCCAACTCGGCCAAGTTCCTGGCGGACAACCCGGAAGTCGCCGCCGCCCTTGAGAAGCAACTGCGTGACAAGCTGCTGAGCCCGGTTGCAGACGTCAAGGCAGTGGCCAATCGCGAGCCCGTTGACGATCTGGCTGACGCTGACATCTGATCGCTCCGATGACCGCCGTACTCGATACCCTCGTCGCGGTGCGGCGAACCGCAATGGACCTGCTCGCCAGGCGCGAGCACGGTAGAGTCGAGCTGACGCGTAAGCTGCGTCAGCGCGGCGCTCCCGATGAGTTGATCGACACCGCCCTCGACCGTTTGACCGAAGAGGGCTTGCTGTCGGAGTCCCGTTACCTGGAAAGCTTTGTCTCCTATCGCGCTCGCTCCGGTTATGGTCCTTTGCGAATTCGTGAGGAACTGGGCCAGCGTGGTTTGCAACGCCCGGATATCGAACTTGCCTTGCGCGAAAGTGGTATCGATTGGCAGGAGCAACTGACGGACACCTGGCGCCGAAAGTTCTCAGGACATTTACCCATCGATGCACGGGAGCGAGCCAAACAAGGGCGTTTCCTGGCGTATCGAGGTTACTCCATGGAAATGATCAACCGCTTGTTCAGCGGTCGTGGTATGGATGACTAAACAAAAACGGCCTGCTATTTCGATAGCAGGCCGTTTTTTTATGGGCTCAGGTTACCTTGATCGGCTCCCATGTGAGGGGATGGGGTTTTTGGGCGGGCTGGGCCCAGTTTTCCGGCAGGTTGATGTAGTCCACCAGTTCCCTCAAGCGACCGTGATCCCGGGCGTTGAAGGCAAACGCCAGTCGCGTCAGATGACTGAACTGCGCTTCGTCGTGCTCTTCACCGCTGTAGTCATGTTGATGAAAACAGTCGTTCAGGCACAAATCGGCGAATTCTCCCTGCATTTGCTGCAACGCTTGTTCGTTTAGCTTGTGGTTCATGCGGATCACGAACTGATGCTTGAGCCAGCGACTGGAGTGGAAGTTGCGGTAGAACTGGTTGATTTCTTCCACGGCCTCTTCGGCGTTGTACACCAGGCGCATCAGCTTCATGTCGGTGGGCAGGATGTAGCGGTTTTCCTCCAATTGCTCGCGGATAAAGTTCAGGGCTCCTTGCCAGAACTTGCCCCCTGGAACATCCAGCAGGACCACCGGTACCAGCGGGCTCTTGCCTGTCTGTACCAGCGTCAGGACTTCCAGCGCTTCATCAAGCGTGCCGAAACCACCGGGGCAGAGCACCAGTGCGTCGGCCTCTTTGACGAAAAACAGTTTGCGGGTGAAGAAGAAGTGGAACGGCAGCAGGTTCGGCGTGCCCTCGACGGTCGGGTTTGCGTGTTGCTCGAAAGGCAGGGTGATATTGAATCCCAGGCTGTGGTCGCGCCCCGCGCCTTCATGGGCGGCGGCCATGATGCCACCGCCGGCGCCGGTGATGACCATCATGTCCGAACGGGCTAGCGCCGCCCCCAGCTCTCGGGCCAGGCCATACAGCGGATGTTCGATGGGCGTTCGTGCCGAGCCGAAGACCGTGACCTTGCGCCGGCCCTTGAACTGCTCGAGGGTACGGAAGGCGTGTTCCAGTTCCCTCAGGGCTTGTAGCGTGATCTTGGCATTCCAGCGGTTGTGATCTTCCTGGGCCATGCGCAGCACGGTCAGGATCATGTCTCGGTAAATGGGGAGGTTGGGGCTGTTGGGGGACACCAGGTTGAGTTGCTCTTCGACCTTGCGGGTGAGGTCGTGGCCATGGTTCTCAAAATGACGACTGAGCAGGTCATTCGGTTTGTAAGGCATTCAGCTTCTCCTTCTTAACAGGACCCCGGCCCGGACGAGAGATTCATCGGGGCCACGACACTCCGTGTGTCGTTGTCAGCCCAGGCATCGGCCTGGAGGGCGACCTGGCTTGACGCGGTCTGCAGCAAAGCGACCAAGCCATCCAGCGGGTTCTGCTTTTCCCTTTGATAAAAAACAATCACACGCCAAGGTGTTGGCCAGGCAGCCTCTTTCTGCCCGATGAAAATACTATGGATACTTTGAATCTAGACCGTCATGCCGATCTTTGCTGCCCTGATCATGGCGCTCAAAAGTGACCGTTGGCAACCGCTGATACATGCGCTGAACTCTCGCGCCGCTCGTCAGATTGCCGGTCGGGTGCGTGCAGCTCTGATTTACTGATAACAAGCGTGCCAATGCAATTTGACGCCCAGGGTTGGGTGCCACGTGATGGATTGAAGCGGATCGGGGCAGGGAGGCGGGAAAAATGACCAGGGTCACTCTGGAGCTCGACAGGCAGTTGTACCTGATGCTGCGGGAATCGGCACAGGCCAATCGGGTAAGTCTTGAGGAAGAATGCTGTCGTCGGTTGGGAGGGCGAGCATGGCGCTCGCGTTACTTGCAGGCGCTGGTGGCGGAGTTGCGCGCCGACGATGAGCAGCGGCGCGCAAATTCAGGTTGATTACTTTTTCGTCTTGGCCGGTTTCGGGCAATCCGATTCCTGGAAGCGCTCGGTCGCGACCGGGCGGTTGGTCTTAACCTCGGTGAACTCGTAGCGCATGGTTGCGCCCTTGGCCATCAACTTGCGGAAACCTGGATTGGTGCACACCGTAGAGCCCAACTGGAAATACACAGCCTTGGGGTCTGCGCGCATTTTCTGGGCGTGACTGCTTTGCACACTGAGATGGTTGATCAGCTCGGTGCCTTCGACGGTATAACCCTGGTCGAGAATGTCTTCGTTGATCGCCCGCGGCGTACCGACGCTACTTTCCTTGGCGACGTTCTGCAGCATCTTGTTCAGTTCGAGTTCTTTCAGCGAAGCAGCCTGAGCGCTGAAGGACGTCGCCAGCAGAACGGCAACGGTAGGGACGATAAGGCGCAGCATGAAACTCTCCTGGTTCAGTGACTGGTGGTTCGACCGATCACATGACTGTGCGTTCAGTGGCCGGGAATTATAGGGGAGCCAGGGTGGACGGTACAGGCTCGTGCGCTCTGGTAGACTGCCGGCCTTTATTGCCCTGCCGAGTGTTGTTCGTGTCGAGTTTTCCTGTCTGTCGGCGTTGCCCACGATGAATCACGCCCCTAACGCCGTAGCCCGCCTGCGCGACCAGCGCATCGATGAAGGGATCAGGCCGATCCAGGCCCGTGGCTGGCGCGCGCCCCGTTGCAGCGCCTGCCGAGTGATCGAGAGCCATTGCCTGTGCGCCTGGCGTCCGAGTGTCGAGACCCGCTCCGGGGTCTGCCTGATCATGACCAACAAGGAAGTGTTCAAACCGAGCAACACCGGTTGGCTGATTGCCGATGTGGTGCGTGACAATCACGCGTTCATCTGGTCGCGCACCGACGTCGACGAGCAACTGCTGGCGCTGCTGAACGATCCGCAATGGCAACCGTACCTGGTGTTTCCGGGCGAATACGTCGAGCCATCGCGGGTTACCCATACGGTTGACCTTGATCATTCCAAGCGCCCGCTGTTCATTCTGCTGGATGCGACCTGGACCGAGGCGCGGAAGATTTTTCGTAAAAGCCCGTATTTCGACCGACTGCCGATCCTGAGCCTGCTGCCCGACAGACTGTCGCGTTACCGCCTGCGTCGTTCGACCCGCAGCGAGCACCTGTGCACCGCCGAAGTGGCGGCATTGTGTCTGGAGCTGGCGGGGGACAGCGATGCCGCTTCGGCCCTGGACGCCTATTTCGATGTATTCAGCCAGCATTACCTGGGCGCCAAGGGCCAGCAGGAGGTGAACGTCTCGACCCCGGCCCACGCCGAGTTGCAACCCTTTATCCGTACGCCGCAAGCAGTATTGGCCCAATAGTGGCTCATACTGGACACTGTGGCGGCCGTGCTGCTTGACCACCCCGGCTTCGCTGGGCATGCTTGGCGCCGACCAGGGCGCCGCCAATGTTTGAAACGCCGTGTTTGGCGTTGAATGTGCCCCTGTGGATGCCGCTGCACGGCGGTGTCTTGAGTTGTCTTGGCGAGGTGCGAATGCTCGGGCCTGCCATTAAAAACAGGATCATTTGAAAAATGGCCACATACGAAATCCTGATTGCCGATGACCACCCGCTCTTTCGCAGCGCGTTGCATCAGGCTGTGACCCTGGGCCTCGGCCCGGCTGTCCGGTTGACGGAGGTGGCCAGTATCGCGGAACTGGAGGTGCAGTTGACGGCGAAGGCCGATTGGGACCTGGTGCTGCTGGACCTGAACATGCCCGGTGCCTATGGTTTTTCAGGGCTGGTGCTGTTGCGGGGCCAATACCCGCAAATCCCCGTGGTCATGGTCTCGGCGCAGGAAGAAGCCTCGGTGATGGTCAAGGCCCGGGAGTTTGGCGCCAGCGGATTCATACCCAAGTCCAGTTCCCTCGAGATGATTCAGAAGGCCGTGAAGGCGGTCCTGGACGGCGACGTCTGCTGGCCACCCCAGGCGTTCGAAGCGGTGAGCGTGTCCGAGGAAGCCAAGGCCGCCAGCGAGGGCCTGGCCAGTCTCACGCCGCAGCAGTTCCGGGTATTGACCATGGTCTGCGAAGGCTTGCTGAACAAGCAGATTGCCTACGAACTGAGCGTTTCGGAGGCCACCATCAAGGCTCACGTCACGGCGATTTTTCGTAAACTGAACGTGCGCACCCGGACCCAGGCGGCCTTGCTGCTGCAACAACTTGAGTCAATTTCACCGCAGGCTTAGTGTTCCGGTTCACGCTTTTTTGACCGGGTTTGAATTAGCTTCTCCACTCCTTTTAGATCAGTAGCCCACTCTATGTCACCTTTTAAAGGCCAGACCGGCCTGAAACGCATCCTCAACGCCTCCGGCTATTCCTTGGACGGGCTGCGTGCAGCCTTTGTCGGCGAAGCAGCTTTCCGTCAGTTGGTGTTGCTCAATGTCGTGTTGATTCCGTTGTCATTCTTCCTGAACGTCAGTCGTGTCGAGCAGGCGCTGCTGATTGCCGTGTGCCTGTTGGCATTGATCGTGGAATTGCTCAACTCGGCGGTGGAGGCGGCCATCGACCGCATCTCCCTGGAGCGGCACCCATTGTCAAAAAATGCCAAGGACATGGGCAGCGCCGCCCAGTTAGTCGCCATGACGATGATCGCGTTGGTGTGGGGCGTGGTGCTGTTGTAACGGCTCAGGCGATGGTCGGCAGCACGATTTCGTCGCTGCGCTGGGCCCCGGCGGTGAAGGCCCGGCACAGCTCGAGGAATTCGCGCATGGCCGAGGTCTGGTACTTCTGTTTATGCCAGATGAAATAAAACTGCCGCGCCAGGTCCATGTCCGGGGTTTCCACCGCGACAAGGCTGCCGCGGCGGAAGGCGTCGCGCAGGGCCAGGCGTGAGATGCAGCCAATGCCCAGGCCGGACTCCACGGCGCGCTTGATCGCTTCGGTGTGTTCCAGCTCCAGGCGGATATTCAGCGCGCTACGGTGGTGACGCATGGCCTGGTCGAAGGTCAGGCGCGTGCCGGAACCCTGTTCCCGTAGAATCCACGCCTCATGGGTCAGTTCCTCCATGGTCGCCTGGCCACGCTTGGCCAGCGGGTGTTGGGGGGCACAGAACACCACCAGTTCGTCCTCGACCCAGCTCTGTACCTCGATGTCCGGATGGCTGCAGTCACCTTCGATTAGACCCAGATCAATTTCATAGTGAGCAACCTGGTGCACGATATTGGCAGTGTTCTGCACGTGCAGCTTCACCTGGCTTTCTGGATGGCGCTGCATGAAACCGCCGATCAACAAGGTCGCCAGGTAATTGCCGATGGTCAGGGTGGCACCGACCGCTAGTGAGCCGAAACCGGATTTGCCGTTGAGCAGGTCTTCGATTTCCTTGGCCTGGTCCAGCAGCGCCACTGCCTGGGGCAGCAGTTGTTTGCCCAGGGCGTTGAGGCTCAGGCGCTTGCCGGCACGATCGAACAATTGGCAGCTCGATTGCCGCTCCAGTTCGGTGATGGAGGTGCTGGCCGCCGACTGCGACAGATTGAGGTGACCCGCAGCGCGAGACACGCTTTCCTGCTGGGCGACGGCGACGAAGACTTGAAGTTGACGGAGAGTAAATCGCATATCGATATAACCGATAACCCTTATCTTAATAATCCATTTAACAGATATTGTCGCCGCCATTAGAATGCGATGCAATTGCGCAGATTATCGGCGCGGGCATTATTCCCAGGAGTCCCCGTACATGAGCAACATGAACCACGAGCGTGTCCTCAGTGTTCATCACTGGAACGACACTCTGTTCAGCTTCAAGTGCACCCGCGATCCGGGCCTGCGCTTCGAGAACGGTCAGTTCGTGATGATCGGCCTGCAACAGCCCAATGGCCGCCCGCTTATGCGCGCTTACTCGATTGCCAGCCCGAACTGGGAAGAGCATCTCGAATTCTTCAGCATCAAGGTGCCTGATGGTCCGCTGACCTCCCAGTTGCAGCACCTGAAGGAAGGCGACGAGATCATCATCAGCAAGAAACCCACCGGCACCCTCGTGCTGGACGATCTCAAGCCTGGCAAGCATTTGTACCTGCTCAGCACCGGTACTGGCCTGGCGCCGTTCATGAGCGTCATCCAGGATCCGGAAACCTATGAGCGTTTCGAAAAAGTGATCCTGTGCCACGGCGTGCGTTACGTCAATGAAGTCGCTTACCGCGAGTTCATCACCGAACACTTGCCGCAGAACGAGTTCTTTGGCGAAGCGCTGCGTGACAAGCTGATCTACTACCCGACCGTGACGCGCGAGCCGTTCGAGAACGAAGGCCGCCTGACCGACCTGATGCGCAGCGGCAAACTGTTCCGCGACATCGGCCTGCCGCCGATCAACCCGCAGGACGACCGCGCCATGTTGTGCGGCAGCCCGAGCATGCTCGACGAGACCAGCGAAGTGCTCAACAGCTTCGGCCTGACCGTTTCGCCGCGTATGCGCGAGCCGGGTGATTACCTGATCGAGCGGGCGTTTGTAGAGAAGTAAGCTGTTGTGGTGACTGAAAGATCGCCATCGCGAGCAAGGGGATTTGTGTTGAATCCAAATGCGTGAACAACACAGACGCACCAGTGGGAGCGAGCTTGCTCGCGATGGCAGCGACTCGGTCCAACAGATGCCCCACAAAAAAGCCCGCGCCGCCTGATGAAGGCCGCGCGGGCTTTTTCGTTTCTGGTGTTTACGGTTTCGCTGGAATCACTTCCAACACCCGAATCAACCCCGTCTGCGGGTAATGCCAACGAACGTCCAGGTCCCAGAACTGCGCGCCATATTCCCGTTCGACGGTAGGAACCTGGTACGCCGGGCGCGGGTCTTGGGCCAGGCATTGTTCAATCAGCTCTACCAGGGGCTCTCCCAGGCGCGTGGCGTGCTCGCGCGCTTGAAGCAGGGCAGTGTCCGCCCATTGCACCGGAATCAATTCAGGCGCTGCGCTGGCGATGCTGTTGGAAGCTGAGCCGATGATGTCGGCGTAGGGTACGTAGGGCTTGATGTCCAGCACGGGTGTGCCGTCCAGCAAATCGATACCCGAGATCCACAGACGCCCGGCTTCGACCCGCTCCAGCTTCACCACCGATTGGCCGATGCCGTTGGGGCGGTGGGTGGCGCGGGTGGCGAATACACCCATGGACTTGTTGCCGCCCAGGCGCGGCGGCCGCACTTTCAACCGCGGCTTGTCTTCCAGGGCCTGGTGGAACAGGAACAGCAGCCAGACATGGCTGACCAGCTCCAACCCCTGCACCGCCTCGCCCTGATCGAACGGCGCCACCAGCTCCAGCACGCCACGTGCGGCCGGCGCCAACTGCGGTTGGCGGGGGATGGCGAACTTCTCCTTGAAGCAGGAGCGGACGAAGCCGATGGGGGAGACGCTGTAAGTCACGGGGTGTCAGCCGCGCACGCGCAGCGTCAGGCCCTTGAGGAAATTGCGCAGCAACTGGTCGCCACACGGGCGGTAGTTGGTATGGCCGAACTTGCGGAACAGAGCGCTCAGTTCCGGTTTGGACACCGGGAACTCGGCGGCCTTGAGGATGGCGTGCATGTCGTCTTCCTTCAGCTCGAACGCCACTCGCAGTTTCTTGAGAATGATGTTGTTGGTCACCGGCACTTCGATCGGCTGCGGCGGGCGGCTTTCGTCCTTGCCACGCTTGAAGATCACCAGGCCATCGAGAAAATGCGCCATGACCTCGTCAGGGCAGAACACGAAGCCTTCTTCCTCGTCTTTCTTGAGGTAGCCCGTCAGGTCGGCCAGGGAGACTTCCAGGCCGCCCAGCTTGATGATCTCGATGACTTTCTTGTCGCTGATGTCGAGCATGTAGCGCACGCTGCGCAGTACGTCGTTGTGAATCATGTGTGCAGTCCTGATCAATCGGCAGTGGGCGCCCCGGTTCGGTGCGGCGCCGGAAAATTAGAATTTCTCTTTGGCAGACAGGTAGCGCCACTGGCCCAGCGGCACCTTGCCGATGGACACGCCGCCGATGCGAATGCGGCGAATGGCGACGACCTTGAGCCCGACAGCCTGGCAAAACAGAGCGATCACGCCGGGCTGCGGGTTTTTCATGGCGAAGCGCAGGCGGTTCTCGTTCTGCCAGCTGGCCTTGACCGCCGGCAGCTCCTTGCCCTTGTAGGTCAAGCCATGGTTCAGGCGATTGAGGCCATGGGCGACCATCTCGCCTTCGACTTCCACCACGTATTCCTGCTCGATCTTGGCGGCGTCGGCGGTGAGCTTGCGCAAGATCTTCCAGTCCTGGGTGAACACCAGCAGTCCGCTGGCGTTGGCCTGCAGGTCGGCGCTGGCGGTCAGGCGCAGGAAATGGCCCTTGAGCGGGCGTTTGCCGAAGCGATGTTCTTCGCTCAGGGTCTGCGGCCCGAGGGACGCCATGGCAGTGTCCACATCCGTGCCTGCCGGGACGTTGAGCAGGAGAGTCACCGGTTCCGGCGCGGTGGCCTTGGCCTCGGGGTCGAGTTCGACTTTCTGGGTGGTGACCTTGAACTGCGGCTCATCAATCACTTCGCCATCCACGGTGACCCAGCCGCCCTCGATGAACAGCTCAGCCTCCCGACGGGAACAGCCGACGAGTTCGATGAGGCGTTTGGAGAGACGAATCGGGTCAGTCATGACGGGGGCCGTAACAAAAAGAGGGTGGGCATTGTACCTGCCTGGCGCCGGTTAATCGCGGGTCCATTTGCCTCATGCCGTTTTTAGCCGCGTCCAGCCTTCAGGCCGGCCTGCTTGTAGCGCATGTGCAGCAGCGGGTAGGGTTGGTTCATGCCATCTTTCGCCGAGCGTCCGACCACTTCGAAGCCTTGCTTGAGGTAAAAGCCCAGGGCTTGCGGGTTCTGCTCGTTGACGTCCAGTTGATCGGCGTTCAGGTGTTCCATGGCGTAGCGCAGCAGTTGCTTGCCCAGGCCCTGGCCACGGTGTTGCGGGTCGATGAAGAGCATCTCGATCTTGCCGGCCGCGACGCCGGCGAAACCGGTGATCCGCTGACGCGCGTCCCGGGTGCAAATAAGCATCACCGCATCCAGGTAACGGGTGAGCACCAGGTTTTTCAGCAGCTCGATGTAGCTGTCCGGCAGGAAGTCGTGGGTGGCACGTACCGATGCCTCCCACACCTGGGTCAGTTCCTGGTAATCGCTCGGTTTCGGTGTGTGGATGACCGAATGCTGACGCATGCCCGCCTGTTCCTTGTGCTGGATGTCCTGGGTTTCTCCATACGATAGCCGTAAAAAAGCCCCGCATCTTGTAGCAAGAGCAGGGCTTTTCAATTTTTTACCGAGTTTCGCAAGAGCCTGTGGGAGCACAGCTTGCTCGCGATGGCAGAGCATCAGTCAACACTTGCAGTGGCTGACACTGCGCTATCGCGAGCAAGCTGTGCTCCCACAGGCCAACCGACTGTTCAGCTCACAAATCAACCGATCTGCTCAGCCCACAAATCGTACTCATCGGCGTCGGTCACCTTGCACCAGACTTTGTCGCCCGGCTTGAGGTTGCTGCCATTGTCGATGAAGACGTTGCCGTCGATTTCCGGGGCGTCGAAGAAGCAGCGGCCCACGGCGCCTTGTTCGTCCACTTCATCCACCAGCACTTCGATTTCACGGCCGATGCGCATTTGCAGGCGCGCCGAGCTGATGGCCTGCTGGTGCGCCATGAAGCGGTCCCAACGGTCCTGCTTGACGTCGTCCGGCACCACGTCCAGGTCCAGGTCGTTGGCCGGTGCGCCTTCGACAGGGGAATACTGGAAGCAGCCGACGCGGTCGAGCTGGGCTTCGGTCAGCCAATCCAGCAGGTACTGGAAGTCTTCTTCGGTTTCACCGGGGAAGCCGACGATGAAGGTCGAGCGGATGATCAGGTCCGGGCAGATTTCACGCCAGTTCTTGATGCGGGCCAGGGTCTTGTCTTCGAACGCCGGGCGCTTCATGGCCTTGAGGACTTTCGGGCTGGCGTGCTGGAACGGGATGTCCAGGTACGGCAGGATCTTGCCGGCGGCCATCAGCGGGATCAGTTCGTCGACGTGCGGGTATGGGTAGACGTAATGCAGGCGAACCCAGACGCCGAGGGTGCTGAGGGCTTCGCACAGTTCGGTCATGCGGGTTTTCACCGGCGCGCCGTTCCAGAAGCCGGTGCGGTATTTCACGTCGACGCCGTAGGCGCTGGTGTCCTGGGAGATCACCAGCAGTTCCTTGACGCCGGCCTTGACCAGGCGCTGGGCCTCGTCGAGCACATCGCCCACCGGGCGGCTCACCAGCTTGCCGCGCATCGACGGGATGATGCAGAAGCTGCAGCTGTGGTTGCAGCCTTCGGAAATCTTCAGGTAGGCGTAGTGGCGCGGGGTCAGCTTGATGCCTTGCGGCGGCACCAGGTCGATCAGCGGGTTATGGTCCTGGCGTGGCGGCACCACGTCGTGCACGGCGTTGACCACCTGCTCGTACTGCTGCGGACCGGTCACGGACAATACGCTCGGGTGCACGTTGCGGATGTTGCCTTCTTCCACGCCCATGCAGCCGGTGACGATGACCTTGCCGTTTTCCTTGATGGCTTCGCCGATCACTTCCAGGGACTCGGCCTTGGCCGAGTCGATGAAGCCGCAGGTGTTGACCACGACCACGTCGGCGTCCTGATAGGTGGACACAACGTCATAGCCTTCCATGCGCAACTGGGTCAGGATGCGCTCGGAGTCGACCAGAGCCTTCGGGCAACCCAGGGATACGAAGCCAACCTTCGGATTGGCTGGCGCGGTAGTGGTGGACATGTCTAACCTCGGTGTAGGGGGGATCGTCTCTTGCCGAGACAGGGCGCCTGGCGCGCCTCTGATCAAAAAGTGCGCAATTCTATCTGTGGCTGGGCTGCTTGACCAGCTTTATACCGGGAAATGCGACGAGTGCTGCGCTATGCTTCGCGCCTTTGCGTTCAGACGATTGCTACAGTCAACAAAACGTCTGTAACAATGCGTAAAACAGCGCATGCTGCCTCAACAAAGCATAGTGCTTCGTTCAAGAAGCCAGGACTGGAATCAGGAGTGTTGGATGGGTCATGCAAGTAGTCAGGCGGTGGGTGCCGAGCATTCGGCAGCGAAACCGCTGAGCATGCTGGTCGCGGCGGTCGGAGTGGTTTATGGCGACATCGGCACGAGCCCGTTGTACACCCTCAAGGAAGTGTTTTCCGGTGCCTACGGCGTACCTGTCAATCACGATGGTGTGCTGGGGATTCTCTCGCTGATTTTCTGGTCGCTGATCTGGGTCGTGTCGATCAAGTACATGATGTTCGTCCTGCGCGCCGACAACCAGGGCGAGGGCGGGATCATGGCGCTCACCGCCCTGGCGCGGCGAGCAGCGGCGGGACGGGCGCGGCTGCGGACGTTCCTGGTGGTCTGCGGCTTGATCGGCGCGGCGCTGTTCTACGGCGACAGCATGATCACGCCGGCCATTTCCGTACTCTCGGCAATTGAAGGCCTTGGCCTGGCGTTCGAAGGCATCGACCACTGGGTGGTGCCCTTGTCGCTGGTGGTGCTGGTGGGGCTGTTCCTGATCCAGCGCCACGGCACTGCGCGCATTGGCATCCTGTTCGGCCCGATCATGGTGACCTGGTTCCTGGTGCTTGGCGCCCTGGGTGTGTACGGCATCCTGCAGCACCCGGAAGTGTTGCAAGCGGTGAACCCGGCCTGGGCCGTGCGTTTCTTTGTCGTCCACCCGGGCATGGGCGTGGCGATCCTCGGCGCCGTGGTACTGGCGTTGACCGGTGCCGAAGCGCTGTACGCCGACATGGGCCATTTCGGTCGTAAACCAATTGCCCGCGCCTGGTTCATCCTGGTGTTGCCAGGCCTGATGCTCAACTATTTCGGCCAGGGTGCATTGTTGCTGGGTGACCCGGAAGCGGCGCGCAACCCGTTCTATCTGCTGGCGCCGAGCTGGGCGTTGCTGCCTCTGGTGGGCCTGTCGACCCTGGCCACGGTGATCGCTTCGCAAGCAGTGATTTCCGGGGCGTTCTCCCTGACGCGCCAGGCGATCCAGCTCGGTTACATCCCGCGCATGTATATCCAGCACACCTCCAGCGCCGAGCAGGGCCAGATCTACATCGGTGCGGTGAACTGGTCGCTGATGGTCGGCGTGGTGCTGCTGGTGCTGGGTTTCGAGTCTTCCGGTGCGCTGGCTTCGGCCTACGGCGTGGCAGTGACCGGAACCATGCTGATGACCACGATCCTGGTGTCCGCCGTTATATTGCTGTTGTGGAAATGGCCGCCACTGTTGGCGGTACCGTTGTTGTTCGGTTTCCTGCTGGTCGATGGCCTGTACTTTGCCGCCAACGTGCCGAAAATCGTTCAGGGCGGTGCTTTCCCGGTCATCGCCGGTATCGCCTTGTTTGTGCTGATGACCACCTGGAAGCGCGGCAAGCAATTGCTGGTGGAGCGCCTGGACGAAGGTGCGTTGCCGCTGCCGATCTTCATCAGCAGTATTCGCGTGCAACCGCCTCATCGCGTACAGGGCACCGCCGTGTTCCTGACCGCACGCTCGGACGCCGTGCCCCATGCGCTGTTGCACAACCTGTTGCATAACCAGGTGCTGCATGAGCAAGTGGTGCTGCTGACGGTGGTGTACGAGGACATTCCCCGGGTACCGCCGCAGCGGCGCTTCGAGGTCGATGCCTATGGCGAAGGGTTCTTCCGGGTGATCCTGCACTTCGGTTTCACCGACGAGCCGGACGTCCCGCAGGCGCTCAAGCTCTGTCATCTGGATGACCTGGACTTCAGTCCGATGCGTACCACCTACTTCCTCAGCCGCGAAACGGTCATCGCGTCGAAACTCGAAGGCATGGCCCGTTGGCGCGAGGCGTTGTTCGCCTTCATGTTGAAGAACGCCAACGGCAACCTGCGCTTCTTCAATCTGCCGTTGAACCGGGTGATTGAGCTGGGGACGCAGGTGGAGATATAGCAACCAGAAAACAAAAAGCCCTCGTTGCCTTGCGGCGGCGGGGGCTTTTTTATGGGCCACACAATGTCGATGTCAGGCGAATCTTGTGGGAGCGAGCTTGCTCGCGATAGCGGAGTGTCAGGTTGCAAAGATGTTGGATATGCCGCCGTCATCGCGAGCAGGCTCGCTCCCACAAGGGGGCCTATGTGCAGTTGAGCGGGCACAAAAAAGCCCCGGTAACCGTAAGGTTGCCGGGGCTTTTCTCAGTTCTGAGTCAGATCACTGTTCGGCCGTCTTGCTCTGCCGCTTGTTGATCTCATCGATCAAGCGCTTGGCCAGGGCCGGGTAATTTTCGTCGAAGTGGTGACCGCCAGGTAGCTTGATGGCCTCGCCCACGGCAGTCTTGTCGGTGCAGCCGCTTTCGTCGGCTTCTTCACCGCCGTAGATGCACACCACTTTCTCGGCTGGCAGCTTGGCCATTTCCGGGCCGGTGGCGGCTTCGGTGCCGGCGTTGCCGAGCCAGCCTTCGACTTCGATCTCGAAGCTGCCGGTGCGGGCGAAAGCCAGCAGGATGATCGCATCGACCCGCTGTTGTTCGGTGGCTGGCAGGCGATTGTAGATGGCTGGCAACACGTCGGCGCCGAAGGAGTAGCCGGTCAGGACGAAGCGCTTGGTGCCCCAGACCTGACGGTAGTGCTGCATCAGTTCGGTCAGATCCGCCGCGCTTTGCTCCGGGCTCTTGTGCTGCCAGTAGTAGCGCAGGGTGTCGATGCCGACCACAGGGTAGCCAATCTTGGCCATTTCATCGGCCACGTCGCGGTCCAGGTCACGCCAGCCGCCGTCTCCGGAGAGAAACAGGGTCACGGTATCCCGTGTCTGGCTAGCTGGGACTTCCACCACCGGGATGCTCAGGCCGCCCTTGGCCTTGTCAGTGCCGACCAGGATCTTGCGCAGCTCGTTGTTCAGTACTTGTGGCAGGTTGATGTCGTAGTCGCTGATGCTGGTCTCGGCATTCGACTGATCGCGTACGAAGCCGGCGCTGGTGTCGTCGGGGTTATCGTTCCAGGCCACCAGCCAGTGGCCGTGGGCTGCGCTTTTGGGCAGCAAGTGTGTGCAGCCGGGTTTTTCCAGGGCCAGGTCCACCGAAACGGCCTTGGCCTTGTCATCCTTCTGCTCGGCCAGCCAGCGCCAGGCCAGCACGGCGCCTGGGCCGATGCCGCTGACCAGCGTGGCAGGCCCTTGGAGCTGCCGCAGACCCGTCTGCAGGGCGCGACCTTGCAACATGCAGTCCTTGGGCAGGATCACTTGGACGATCTGCGCCGAGCCGCTGCGGCTGAGGGTCGTCAACTGCGTGTCGCTGAGTTTCTGGTCCTCATTGACCGCCACCAGCACCTGGGCGCGCGGCTTGGTGCCGGGGATGACCCGAGTCATCGCTACGCCATCGGTGGGCGCCAGCTGTTCCAGGGTCGGTTGCGGGGCCGGGCGTTTCAAGTACCAGTAACCGCCACCGAGAATTACCGCCAGCACCAGCAGGGCGGCCACTACGTATCGCCAGGAGCGTTGCATCATCAGCGTTTCACCAATCCAGTCAGGCCGCCTGCAATCAGGGCGGCGGTATCAGCCAGCGCCACCAGCGGATCGAGTCCGGCGGGCACGGCCATGTAGCGAGGTTCCCAGTCAGGCTGGAATTTGTCTTTGAAGCGGCGCAGCCCCTGGAAGTTATAGAGCTGCTCGCCACGGCGGAACACCATCGAACCCAGGCGTTGGGTCAACGGTGCGCCGCGACGCGGTTGCAGGCCCGACAGCGGGACCATGCCAAGGCTGAAGCGGGCGAAGTCATGGTTTTTGTAATGCTGGATGAGGCCGACCATCATGAATTCCATGGTCAGTTTCGGGGCCTCGGGGTGGGCGCGCATCAGATCGAGGCTGGCCAGTTCGTGGCTGTGGGTTTCCAGCAGGTTGGCGAACGCCACTGGCCGGCCCTCGAAACGAATCACTGCGATGCGGAAATGCTTGAGGTAGTCATCGCTGAAACGGCCCAGGGAGAAGCCTTTCTCACGCACGTTCTTGCCGGTCAGCCAGGCATCGGAAATGACCTTGAGCTCTTCCATCGGCGCCTGGCCCGGTTCGTGGATCTCCAGCGACAGGCCGTCACGGGTGCCGCGGTTCCAGGTGTAGCGCAGGTCTTTCATCTCCTTGCCCTTGGCTTCGAGATCGAAACGCTTGAGGTCGACCCGTGCTTCCTCGCCCAACTTGATGGCTGTCAGGCCGATGTCCATGTAGTAGGGCAGGTTCTCGGCGCGCACCTGGTAGAACACCGGGCGGGCATGGTGGATGTCACACAGGTCGCGGAACTGCCAGATCATTTCAGCCCGTTGCTGGGTAGGACCGATCGGGTCGTACAGCGCTACCAGGCTGCGACCACGGCGGGCGTACATCAGGAACGCTTCGTCGTTGGGGTGAAACAGCAATGCCTTGTCGCCGGTCAGGGCCAGGCCGCCGTCGGGTTGCGAAGACGTCATGAGAATCGTCTTGGCCCGCTCCAGTTCTTCTGCCGTCGGCAAATGGATCACCGGCCGCGCGGTGCGCAGCAACCAGGTCAGGGACACCACCACCAGCAGCACCGCCGCCCCCAGCAGGGAGCGCAGGCCGCGAGGGGCGTCGGCATCAAGGGTGAACTGCCACCAGAGTTGATGGCTGTAGGGCACATCCTGGTAAGCAAACAGCAGCAGCCAGATCGACGCGCCCAGCACGCAGATACTGGCGATCAGGAACAGCGGGGAAAAGGGCAGTTCAGTCAGGCGACTCGGACGATAGAAGGAGCGTCGGAATATCGCCAGCAGGGTGGCCGTCAGCGTCAGCAGCGTGGCTTCTTCCCAGTCAAAACCCTTGAGCAGCGAGAGCAGGGCGCCAACCAGAAGCAAGACCGTGGTCAGCATCCAGGCGGCCGACAGGCGACGGCGCAAGCCTTGGGCGAGCAACAGGCACAACACGCCCACCAGGCTGGCGCCGAAGTGCGAAGCGTCGACCAGCCGATGAGGGATCAGGAAGCCGATGTGCTCCAGGCGGGTATCGATTTCCGGCGTTACCCCGGAAAACAACAGCACGACACCTGAGAGGAACACCAGTACCGCCAGGATCGGCGCCGCGAAACCCGATGCCGCCCGCAGGGTCTGGCGCGTCTGGAACAGCCGTTGCGCCTCATTGATCAGCAGCAGTACGCAGGCCACCAACATCGGCAGCAGCACGTAGATCAAGCGATACAGCAACAGCGCGGCGGCCAGTGGCGCGGCCCCGAGTTTGTCGGCGAACGCGGCCAGCAGGATCGCTTCGAACACGCCGACACCGCCCGGTACATGGCTGAGCACCCCGGCAGCCAGCGCCAGCAGGTACACCAGCAGGAAGGCACCGAACGGCGGCGCTTCGGGCAGCAACAGATACAACACGGTGGCGGCGGCGGCGACATCCAGCGCGGTGATTACCAGTTGCAGGAAGGTCAGGCGTCGGCCCGGCAGGCGCAGCGTGCGGCGCCCGGCTTTTACCAGCAGGCTGTCGCGATGAGGCTGTTCCGGCAGGCGTCGGCGGTAAATGCCGATGGCCAACACGCTGGTGAGCAGCAGCACCGCCACGGAAATGGCCCCCAGCAAAATCGCAGGCAGGTGCAGCGCGGCGGACGCGGCGGGCAGGTTGCTGAGCGTCGCCAGGGCCGCCAGCGGCGGCAACGCGCAGCCCAGGGACAGGCTGGCGAACAGCGTCATGTGGGCGACATCCGAGGCCCCCAGGCCATGACGCGCATACAGACGGTAGCGAACCGAGCCGCCCGACAACAGTGACAGGCCAATGGCATTGCCGATGGCGAACGCGGTGAACCCACCCAGGACCATGGTTTGTGGCGGCAGTGTCACCCCGGCATAACGGCTGGCGGACCATTCGTAGCCCAAAAGAATGATGAAGCCGGCTACCGTGGCGGCGATCGCGCCCAGCAGGGCCGGTCGTGGCACTTCCAGAATTGAATCGTGCAGGGCGTAAAGATCGAGCTCGCTCAGCAAGTGGCGACAGGCAATCAAGGCAATCGCAAACAGCAGCAACGTGACCGCGAGACCAATGGGCTGGCGGTATTGACTGATCCGATCCAGCCAGCGCAATCGTTCGGCTTTGATCGGTTGTGTCGCAGTAACAGGGTCTTGCGGGTCAGACGAGTGGGCGCGCATCAATCACCTCTTGAGCTATGCGCGACAGGATGGGGGTATCCAGCCAAGTTACCAATCCCCGCGAAGGAAAATAATTACAAAATCTTTGTAATGTAGAGCTTTTTTCGCCAGACACAAAAAAGGCCACTCTTTCGAGCAGCCTTTCTTGATATTTGGTTGCGGGAGCCGGATTTGAACCGACGACCTTCGGGTTATGAGCCCGACGAGCTACCAGACTGCTCCATCCCGCGTCTGTGTGGCGGCATTCTACAGGCGAACGCCCGGGTGTCAACCGTTAAAAGGTAATGGGCTCAAATAAACGCTCGATCCGCCCCTTGTCTTCCTAAATACTCGGAATTTAAAGGAAATTGTCCTACAACTGGTTGCGTGTAGGGAGTCGCAGGCGGCGACTCTCTGATCAGGCAGTCAAAAATGGACAGGCACAAAAAAGGCCACTCTTTCGAGTAGCCTTTTTTGATGTTTGGTTGCGGGAGCCGGATTTGAACCGACGACCTTCGGGTTATGAGCCCGACGAGCTACCAGACTGCTCCATCCCGCGTCTGTGTGGCGGCATTCTACAGAGGATCGCGCTGCTGTCAACCCTGGCTTCACAAAAACCTGTTCCGCTTCAAGTGGTTAGCCCTGGAGAAAAGCATTGTGACAGCGCTGTGACGCAGGCCTGGCAAGGGCTTAGCTCTATTGGAGACTTCGTTGCGATTGAAGAAGTAAATTTGTGTAGGCACTTTCGACTCGCAACGAAGGATCTTTCAAACTACTGGTGCTATATACAGGTGCGGGTGCGATACTGGTGGCCCGATTCGTCGCACACTCTGCTTCTTTACTATGACACAACGTAAGATCATCCATGTCGACTGTGACTGTTTCTATGCCGCCATCGAGATGCGCGATGACCCGCGGCTGGCCGGCAAGCCCTTGGCGGTGGGAGGCTCGGCGGATCGGCGGGGCGTGATTGCCACCTGTAACTACGAAGCGCGGGCCTATGGGGTGCGCTCGGCCATGTCCTCCGGCCACGCCTTGAAGCTTTGCCCGGACCTCACCATCGTCAAGCCACGAATGGATGCCTATCGGGAAGCGTCGAAGGAAATTCATACGATTTTCAGCGATTACACTGACCTGATCGAGCCGCTGTCGCTGGACGAGGCCTACCTGGACGTTTCCGCCAGCGCCCATTTCGGTGGCAGCGCCACGCGCATCGCCCAGGACATTCGCCGACGGGTTTCCAACCAGCTGCACATCACTGTGTCCGCAGGCGTCGCGCCGAACAAGTTCCTGGCCAAGATCGCCAGTGACTGGAAAAAGCCCAACGGGTTGTTCGTCATCACCCCCGACCAGGTCGATGACTTTGTTTCGGCCCTGCCGGTCAGCAAGCTCCACGGTGTTGGAAAGGTCACCGCCGATAAGCTGAACCGGCTCGGCATCGTCGATTGCCTGCAGTTGCGCCAATGGGACAAGTTGGCGCTGGTGCGCGAATTTGGCAGTTTCGGTGAGCGGCTCTGGAGCCTGGCTCGTGGGATCGATGAGCGGCTGGTGCACAACGACAGCCGACGGCAGTCCATCAGTGTGGAAAATACCTACGATGCCGACCTGCCCGACCTGGTGAGCTGCCTCGCCAAACTGCCGGAACTGATGGAAACCCTCAACGGACGCATGGCGCGGATCGACAGCAGTTATCGACCGGGCAAGCCGTTCGTCAAAGTGAAATTCCACGACTTCACCCAAACCACACTGGAACAGGCCGGGGCAGGGCGGGACCTGGGCAGCTACCAGTTGCTGCTGACCCAGGCGTTCAACCGGGGCGGCAAGCCGGTGCGGTTATTGGGGATAGGAGTGAGGCTGGAGGATTTGCGCGGTGGGTTTGAGCAGTTGGAGTTGTTTGAGCGGTGAGGCTGTCGGTGGGCTGAATGCCTTGCCTTGCCTTGCTCTTGTGGCGAGGGAGCTTGCTCCCGCTGGGCCTGTAGGAGCTGTCGAGCGAAGCGAGGCTGCGATCTCTCCCCTAACGCTTGCATCTCAAGCGAAAGATCAAAAGATCGCAGCCTTCGGCAGCTCCTACAGCCCAGCGGGAGCAAGCTCCCTCGCCACAAGAGAGGTTGACCAATCCAAGCTGGACTCAGTTAACGCCCGGATCCGCCACCAACCGTCCACCATCCTTGGTCAGTGCTTTCATGAATTCGGCCTGCAACTCCGGATCATTACGCGTCAGTTCGATCAGGCTCTGCTCCAGTTCGCTGGCCTCTTCCTCAAGTCCAAGCTCCGACAGGCGCTTGACTCGATGCACCCACTGGCTCACCTCGTCGTCTTCCAGGTCGTCGTAGATCAGCGCGTGTGCTTCCACCAGCTTGCTGCGCAGGCTGCTGCTGATGCTCAGGGATGAGTCGGTGTGCACTTCGTCCTGGGCATCGGTCACGCTGATCTGCAATTTGCCGAATTGGCTCAGGTCCTGCTCGGCGAACGGGCTTTCCAGCAGGTTCAGGCGCAGCACGCCGCTACGGTCGGTGCTCAACTCGAAGGTCTGCCGGGCGGCCTTGACCTCCACCGGGCGTTCGCTCCAAGGCAGGCTCGAGTGTTCCGTACGCTTGTCGCGCTGGACTTCGTCGATGCCCGCCAGGTTCTGCTGGGCACGACCATGGGAGGGGACGTTCATGAACGGGTTGAGCCCGGCGAAACCGTAGCTGATCCAGTCACGGGTCACGGTGTCCGGCAGGTTTCCGAGGGCGAACACATTGACCACGTTCGCGCCGACACCGGCCACCACGGCCACTGCGCCCAGGGGGATCTCGTAAATCTCCCGCCAGGGTTGGTACGGCGTGTAGCGGTCGTAATGGCGAGTGACCTCGAACTCAGTGACTTCGAAGGTCTTCTGCTCATTGATTCGCACCCGACGCTGCGGCAGGTCGAGCACCTTGGGTTCGCCCACGTCGATCTGCAGGCTGTGGTCGAGCAATTTGCGCTCGACCCGCTCTTCGTGCTCGCTGCGTTGTGACATTTGGTTGGCACAGCCGCTGACCAGCAGGGCGCCGCACAGGGCGGCGCCACCGAGGCCTAAGGTGTTTCGCTTGAACATGACGTCTCTATCTGGTGTCAGCGGCGGATACGGGCCTGGAGGAACGACAGCACGTCGGCGACCGGCAGCGCTTGCGGCTCGGCCTCGGTGCGGCTCTTGTATTCCAGGTTGCCTTCGGCCAGGCCACGGTCACTGACGACGATCCGATGCGGGATGCCGATCAGTTCCATGTCCGCGAACTTGATGCCGGGGCTGGTTTTCTTGTCGCGGTCGTCCAGCAGCACTTCAAAGCCGGCGGCCGTCAGTTCGGCGTAGAGCTTGTCGGTGGCTTCACGCACCAGGTCGGTTTCATAGCGCAGCGGCACCAGGGCAATCTGGAAAGGCGCCAGCGTGTCGCTCCAGATGATGCCTTTCTCGTCGTTGTTCTGCTCGATGGCGGCAGCCACCACGCGGGAAACGCCGATGCCATAGCAACCCATTTCCAGGGTGACCGGCTTGCCGTTTTCGCCCAGCACTTCGCACTTCATCGCCTTGCTGTACTTGTTGCCCAGCTGGAAGATGTGCCCGACTTCGATGCCTCGCTTGATTTCCAGGGTGCCCTTGCCGTCCGGGCTCGGGTCGCCGGCCACGACGTTGCGCAGGTCCGCGACGGTTGGAACCGGCAGGTCGCGTTCCCAGTTCACGCCAAAGTAATGCTTGTCGTCGACGTTGGCGCCGATGGCGAAATCGCTCATCAACTCCACCGAGCGATCAATGATGATCGGCAGTGGCAGGTTCAATGGGCCGAGGGAGCCGGCACCGGCGCCAATGGCGTCGCGCAGGTCGGCTTCGGTGGCCATGACCAGCGGGCTGGCGACGCCAGGCTGGTTGGCGGCCTTGATTTCATTGAGCTCGTGGTCACCACGGACGATCAGGGCAATCAGCTTGCCTTCCTCTTCGGCCCGCACGATCAGGGTCTTGATGGTGCGCTCGATCGGCAGGTCGTAGCCTTCCACCAACTGGGCAATGGTCTTGGCGTTCGGCGTGTCTACCAGGCGCAACTCTTCGGTCGGCGCGGCGCGGGAGGTTTCCCGTGGCACGGCTTCGGCTTTCTCGATGTTGGCGGCGTAGTCGGAGCCATTGCTGAAGACGATGTCGTCTTCGCCGGACTCGGCCAGTACGTGGAACTCGTGGGAGCCGGCACCGCCGATGGAGCCGTTGTCGGCTTCAACCGGACGGAATTTCAGGCCCAGGCGGGTGAACACGTTGCAATATGCCTGGTGCATGCGGTCGTAGGTGACTTGCAGCGAGGCCAGGTCGGTGTGGAACGAGTAGGCGTCCTTCATGATGAATTCGCGACCGCGCATCAGGCCGAAGCGTGGCCGGATTTCATCACGGAATTTGGTCTGGATCTGGTACAGGTTGATCGGCAGCTGCTTGTAGCTGCTCAACTCGTTGCGCATCAGGTCGGTGATCACTTCTTCGTGAGTCGGGCCTGCACAGAAGTCGCGACCGTGACGGTCTTTGATGCGCAGCAGCTCAGGGCCGTATTCTTCCCAGCGCCCCGATTCCTGCCACAGCTCGGCCGGTTGGGTGCCCGGCATCAACACTTCCAGGCAACCGGCAGCGTCCATCTCTTCGCGAACGATGGCTTCCACCTTGCGCATGACCCGCAGGCCCATCGGCAGCCAGGTGTACAGGCCCGAGGCGAGTTTGCGGATCATGCCGGCACGCAGCATCAACTGATGGCTGATCACGACGGCGTCGGAAGGCGTTTCTTTCTGTGTGGCGAGCAAATATTGACTGGTGCGCATGGTTGGCCGTTGTCGGTTGCTGATGACGAGAAGTGACGGAGCATTGTACGGGCGAGATGCCCTGGCGTACAGGCGCGTGGCCGGTCGCCCGATGCGAACGCCGGTTTCCCCGGCGTTTTCTGAAGTTTCCTACGACTCTTCCGCAGGCCGGGTGGGCGTCGGTTCCGCGGTGGGCGTCGAGCCCTGGCGACGGTTCTCCTGGAACCAGTGCAAGGCGATCAGCAGCAGGGTCGGAACGCCCAGCAACGCGGTGATCAGGAAGAAGTTGTGATAGCCGAACTTCTCCACCATCACCCCTGAATAACCACCGATCAGGCGCGGCAGCAACAGCATGATCGAGCTGAGCAGGGCGTATTGAGTGGCGGAGAATTTCAGGTTGGTCAGGCTCGACAGGTAGGCGACGAACGCCGAAGTGGCCAGGCCGGAGCTGAAGTTGTCCAGGGATATGGTGACAATCAACATCTTCAGGTCGGCGCCCATGTCGGTGAGCATCAGGAAGAGGATGTTGGTGCTGGCCGAGGCGACGCCACCGATGAACAGGATGGGCAGGATGCCGAAACGTACGATCAGCAGGCCGCCCATGCCGGCACCGACGAGGGTCATGATCAACCCGAAAATCTTGCTGACGCTGGCGATCTGGTCCTTGGTGAACCCCTGGTCGATGTAGAACACGTTGGCCATGACGCCCATGACGGTGTCAGACATGCGATAGGTCGCGATCAGCCCGAGCAACAGCAGGGCCTGCCAGCGGTAACGCAGGATGAAATCGTTGACCGGCGTCAGCACCGGCGCCAATCCGCGGCGGCCCACGGCCGACAGGCACAGGGCGGTCAGGATGATATAGAGGATGGCCCGCAGGAACGCGCGGTCTTCGAGCAGCAGGTCAAGCAGGCTGACGCCCTCGAACAGCACGCTGGCGAAGTCGGTGTTGTAGAGCTGGGTGAACATCGCCGGGACAGACACCAGCAGCACGATCAGCACGAACACCGATGCCAGTTGATGGGCGAACGAGTAGCGTCCGGCCTGCAGTTGGGTGCGCAGCGGCACCGGCGGTTCGCGCATGAACAGCGAGGTAAGCAATGCCGGGACCATCAATACGCCGAACAGCAGGTAAGTGCCGGTCCAGGCCGAGTGTTTGTAGTTGAAGCCGGTGGAGCCAAACCCTTCGGCGAAAAACAGGGCGCCGGCGGTGGCCAGCAGTGCCGCGACGCGGTAGCCGGACATGTAGCTGGCGGCGAGGGCGGCCTGGCGGGTGTCGTCGGCGATCTCCAGGCGATAGGCGTCGACGGCGATGTCCTGCGTCGCGGAGGCGAAGGCCACGATGACGGCGATGGCGATCAACCATGACAGGTGTTTCTGTGGGTCGCAGAAACCCATGCCGATCAGGCCGAGGATTACCAGGCCCTGGGAGAGCACCAGCCATGAACGCCGACGCCCGAGTTTACCCAGCAGCGGCAGGCGCCATTGGTCGAGCAGCGGCGACCAGACCCATTTAAAGGCGTATGCCAGGCCGATCAGGCTCGCGTAGCCAATGGTCTCGCGGGCCACACCTGCTTCGCGCAACCAGACCGAAAGCGTAGAGAACACCAGCATGTACGGCAAGCCGGCGGCGAAGCCAAGCAGCAACAGCACGAGCGTCGAGGGACTGGCATAGGCGGCGAGGGCGGCGCGCCAGGTTTTACGGGGCATGGGCTGGAGTCTGCCTCAAAAATTGCGAAAACAAAGCGCGCACTCTAACCGCTGTGCTCTACCGGGCGCCAGCCATGGCGCTGAATATCAACACGATTGTTCAGGACACTGATCCCTTCCATGCGCAGGCGTGCGCGCTGTTCATCCCCTGAAGCGCTGCCCGCCGGCAGGCTGATCCGACCGCCGGCACCCAATACCCGATGCCAGGGCAGCTTCGTGTCGTTCGGCAATTGGCTGAGGGTCCGCCCGACCCAGCGCGCCGCGCGGCCCAGGCCGGCCATTTCAGCCAGTTGGCCATAGGTGACCACCTTGCCCGCTGGCACCTGTGCCAGGGTCAGGTAAAGGGTGGTGCGGCGGATTTGGGCGGCGTTCTCGGTGCCCGCTGGGGTATCGGTCACGTAAAGGGTTCCTGAAATGGGGATGTCCGTCTGTAGATTAATTCCTACAGCGCTGATTGAGAAATGAACTCATCACCCTTACGCGGGTCAGTCCTTGCTGAGGTGTCATCCTGGGGGATAATGCCGCCTTTTCACCGCAAACTTGAGCCCTTTATCGCTTATGTTGTCTAGAACCCTGCTTTGCCTGGCTGTTGCCAGTGCCTCCATGCCCTTGCTTGCCGACACCGTCTGGTTGAAGAATGGGGACAAACTCAGCGGCAAGATTACCGTTTTTGATGGCGGCAAGTTGCTGATCCAGACCGATTACGCCGGGGCGATTCCCGTCGACTGGAAACAGGTCAAGACGCTGGAGAGTGATCAGCAACTTTTGGTCAAGCAGGATGCTTATACCGGCGAGAAAGCCAAGGCGCTGCATGCGGCCGAGGATGGCAAGGTCACCTTGGCCAACGGTGATGCGCCCAAGACTGTCGATCTGGCCAGTATCCAGCAGATCCTCAAGCCCAAGCCGGTGGTCGAGGACCTGGTGTGGAAGGGCAATATCGATGCCGCGCTGGATTACCAGCGTGCGGAAAACGATACCGACGATTACGACATCGACTTCAAGACTTCGGCGCGCCACGGCAGATGGCGGCACACCGCCGAGGGCGAATACAACCGTGAATTCCAGGACGATGTGGTTTCCGCCGATAACTGGCGCCTGGAGTATTCCCTCGACCGGTTCATCACCGACAAGTGGTTCTGGCAAGGTCGCCTGAACTACAAGCGCGACAAAGTCGAAGACCTGGCACGCCAGCGCGTGGTGGGTACCGGTCCGGGCTATCAGTTCTGGGATGACGAACTGGGCGCGTTCTCGCTGGGGTCGCTGTTGAACCGCACCGACTATGAATACCGCGACGGCGGCAAGGACAACTTCTATTCCGTCGCCATGAAGTGGGACTACAACCGCTACCTGATTGGCAAGCGCGTCGAGTTCTTCACCAACGGTGAAGTGGGCAAGCCACTGTCCGACGTGGCGGATTACGCCTACGACGCTGAAGTGGGGTTGCGCTACAAGGTTACCGATTGGGCGTCGCTCAACCTCAAGGCTGAGAAGGATGTCATTGAAGGCACCGAGGACAGCGACTTGAGCAAAACGCGCTACACGGCTGGATTTGGCGTGACCTGGTAATCCCAGGCGATTAACAAATCCTGTGGGAGCGAGCTTGCTCGCGATAGCGGTCTATCAGTCAGCGTTGATGTTGCTGGTCCACCGCTATCGCGAGCAAGCTCGCTCCCACAGTTTTTTGTGCGCGGGTAAAACTGGGGCGCGTTATCAAAAACACTCTGTCGGCTGATTCGGTTACAGAGCTTTTCGGTAACCAATGATGATGGGCAGTTCAGTTAGCTAGGCTGGGTCTTTACCCGCGTTGACATTCCTGCTCGCGTACACCGTTGGTGTATTTGCAGTCTTCCACTAGCTTTCCATTGCCAGTCCAGTATTGGCTGGTGCCGTGGCGTTTGTTATCCCGATAGTGAACGGATGAGCGCAGCTGACCGTTTTCTGCCCAGTTTTTGACGTGCCCTTGAAGCTGCCCGTCTTTGTAGGTCTTATGCTCCTTGAGCTGGCCATTTTCATACCACTGCTTGAAATTGCCTTGTTCGCGTTTATGTTCGTCCCACTGCCATTCGATTGTTTGGGTACCCTGCTCGTTCCAGAGAGCGTAGCTGCGCTGCATCCCACGCTGATAGAGCTCCTTTCTTTTGGTCTTGCCATTGGGAAAGTACTCTACCACCCAGCCATCAGGCTTACCGTTGAGCAAGTTCCGAGATACCTGGAGCGCGCCATTTTCAAAATAGATGGGGCTGAAACCTTGAGCTTTGCCACGAACGAAGAATGTGCGGCTTCTTAGCTTACCGTTCGGGTAGTAAGCCAGAGCCGGTCCATCCCACACGCCAGCCTTATAGCTGGTTCGGCCAATCACCCTTTGGTTTTCGTCATATTCAAGATACTCACCGTCCTCCAGCGTGCCTTGATGCCATTTGAAGGAATCGGCGATTTTGCCGTTGTCGTGATAGGTGGTTTGCCAACCGTCCAGCTCATTGTTCAGGTGATTTTCTCGTTGGATGATCACGCCGTCTCGGGAGTAGGTCAGCGATTCTCCCTGGCGTAGGCCATCCCGATCATTTTGGTAGCGATGGTGTAGCTGCCCGGTTGGATAATAGGCTTTGGCTTCGAATACGGGGCGGCTTGAAGCGAAATCTTCCGCATTTACGAAGTAGTCGTAGCGCAGAGCTCGGGAGTTGACGTAAAAAACTTTCGCCCGCCATGCCTGGCGTTTGCTGTCGTAAGGCATAGGCATTTCCAGGTAATAAGCCGCGAGACTTTTTCCCGTTGGTTTATAGTCCTCATCCAGAAAAAGTTTTCCGTCGACCAGCGTAGCGGTCAGCTCGCCGCATTTTTCGGGGGTACAGGGGCGGACTTTTTCAAGAAAAGCGCGTTTGCGTTCGCAGTTTGAAAGCGTCAAGAGAAGAGGGGTTTTCTGGTCTATCAGATCCTGAACTTCGCCAAGTGCCCGCCGAAACGATTCATCTGGCACCCCTATGGATTCAGGGGTGAGGTAAACCTCGTTGCTCCCGCAGGAGTGAGGTGTAGAGAGGGTCAGGCGTGCTGCGGCTCTTAACTGTATTGCGGAGTGGCCGTTAACCTCTGGACCTTTCGCCAGGTACGTGGCGCGAGGATTCATCGCTGTTATGACCGAAGGGTGATCAGGTCGTGATTCTGCATTGAGAGGAGGGGCAAAAACGAGTAGTGCTGCGTTGAGCGCCTTCCAGGAAATGAGCTGCATCCTGCTTCTTCCATGTGATTTTCAGGGTGCGAATCATATAGAGCAGAAGCGGGGCTGAGGGCTGGTAAAACACTCGGACACAAAAAAGCCCCGCTTTTGAGGGCGGGGCCTTTTACTAAAGCAAGGACAAGTTAGATAACTTGAACTTCTTCAGCTTGCATGCCTTTCTGACCGCGGGTAGCGATGAAAGAAACCTGTTGGCCTTCTTTCAGGCTTTTGAAGCCGTCGGATTGGATAGCTTTGAAGTGAACGAACAGGTCGTCACCGGATTGTGGGGTGATGAAGCCGAAGCCTTTTTCATCGTTGAACCACTTAACGGTACCGGTTTGGCGATTAGACATGGTGTAACTCCTTGAACAAAGATAACTGCGACTCAGGAAGAACCCTGGCCGAGACTGAGTGCAAAGAGCAGGAAAAATTCTTGTAGATGGTTGGATCGAAATTCAACATATCGTGTAGAGATTCTCAGTGACACAAGCAACACAGTGGCGCCACCTTAACCCTTTTTCCAGAATGTGCCAATGGTCTTTGCGAAGGTTTCTCTTATTTGGTGACTGACGGCGCGGGCGATGGCCGGCAGGACCCGGAAATCAAGGCGGATCGGCGAGATTTACGCGCCGTGCTTTGAACCCTGCCCCGCGCCCCGGTAAGATGCCGGACGTATTTTTTCCACCTCGCTATTTCAGGAAACCGCCATGAGCATCAAATCGGACAAGTGGATTCGCCGCATGGCGCAAGAGCACGGCATGATCGAGCCCTTCGTCGAACGCCAGATGCGTGGCGAAGGCGCCGACCGGCTGATCTCCTTCGGTGTCTCCAGCTACGGCTACGACGTGCGCTGCGCCGACGAATTCAAGGTGTTCACCAATATCAATTCGGCCACCGTCGACCCGAAGAATTTCGACGAGAAGAGCTTCGTCGACGTCAAGAGCGACGTGTGCATCATCCCGCCGAACTCCTTCGCCCTGGCCCGTACCGTCGAGTACTTCCGCATTCCGCGCAACGTACTGACCATCTGCCTGGGCAAGAGCACCTACGCCCGTTGCGGCATCATCGTCAACGTCACGCCGCTGGAACCCGAGTGGGAAGGCCACGTGACCCTGGAATTCTCCAACACCACGACCCTGCCGGCGAAAATCTACGCCAACGAGGGTGTGGCGCAGATGCTGTTCCTGGAATCCGATGAAGAATGTGAGGTTTCCTACAAGGATCGTGGCGGCAAGTACCAGGGCCAGCGCGGCGTGACGCTGCCGCGTACCTGAATCTGACGAGCTGTTGGAATTCCTGGGCGGGCAGACACTCTATTGCGTGTACTGCCCGTTTTTGTGCGTCAGCGCAGCGGGCCTTCGCTCAGGAGCTGCTCTATGAAGATCGATCCGCGAATCAGTGCCGAACTGGCAAGGCTTGAGCCCAATCAGATCGGCGTCATGGCCTGGTCATTGCTGGCCCATCCTGTCGAAGCGGCGGGCGGCATCCCTGGCCAGCCTGATCCCGATACCCCCAACGAACAACCTACCGAGCCCGGCGAACCTACCCTGCCGGACGAGCCGCCTCCTGCGCCTGTTGCCTGATGAATCATGGCCCCCTGGATCTGGATGACACGCTGCAAGGGGAGGCTGCGCCTCCAGCGGGAGCAAGCTCCCTCGCCACAAAAGCAGCGCCTGGCGCCGAATGCAAGTCAGTTAAGCAGCAAACCTGTGGGAGCAAAGCTTGCTCGCGATTACGGTAAGCCGGCCGACTAAGATATTGGCGACTCTGCCGCTATCGCGAGCAAGCTTTGTTCCCCCAGGATTTATGCCGTTTGCTCCTAACTGACAGGCATTGGCGCCTGGCGCCTCCTTTTCAGGGGAGTCCGAAATTTATTTCAGGTTGCCACTGAGAAACTGCTTGAGCCGTTCACTGGTGGGATTGCCCAGCACGTCTTCCGGCGCGCCTTCTTCTTCCACCAGGCCCTGGTGCAGGAACAGCACCTGGTTCGAGACTTTGCGGGCGAAACTCATTTCGTGGGTCACCATGATCATGGTCCGGCCTTCCTCAGCCAGGCCCTGGATCACCTTCAGCACTTCACCCACCAGCTCCGGGTCCAGGGCCGAGGTGGGTTCGTCGAACAGCATCACCTCCGGCTCCATCGCCAGGGCGCGGGCAATGGCCACGCGCTGTTGCTGGCCGCCGGAGAGGAACGCCGGGTATTGCTCGGCGACCCGTGCCGGCAGGCCGACCTTGTCGAGATAACGACGGGCGCGGTCGTCGGCTTCCTGCTTGCTGACCCCCAGCACCCGGCGCGGTGCCATGGTGATGTTTTCCAGCACGGTCATGTGGCTCCACAGGTTGAAGTGCTGGAACACCATGGCCAAGCGCGTGCGGATGCGTTGCAGTTCGTCGGCGTCGGCCACGTGCATGCCGTGGCGGTCCTTGATCATCTGGATCGGCTGGCCGTCCAGGCTCATGGCGCCGTCGTTGGGTTGTTCCAGGAAATTGATGCAGCGCAAAAAGGTACTTTTGCCTGAGCCGCTGGCGCCAATGAGGCTGATGACGTCGCCGGTCTTGGCCTTGAGCGAAACGCCCTTGAGCACTTCATGTTCGCCATAGCTTTTATGCAGGCCTTCGATGGTCAGTTTGTACATGGAGCATGCATCCTCAAGGCGAAAGTAGGTAGCCGCTGCGATAGGCTTCGGTGCCGGCGACATGGGCGATCACCATGCCGGCCGTGGCCATGCGGCGCAGCGAACGGGCGTACAGCAGCCCGGCGTTACGGCAATGAACGGGGGTGACGGTGTCGTTGACCGGGTCGATGACTTCCGCGATCAACTGCCCCGCCTCCAGGTATTCGCCGGGCAGGGCGCTGTAGACCAGCAACCCACCCACGGGCGTCGCCACCGGCTCGACAGCGGCCAGTGGCGTGGCCGGGTAGGGCAACTCGGGCATGGGCATCGGTTCGCCGTCGATGGCCCCGAAACGGATCAGGTATTCGATCAAGGCCTGGCAGTCCAGGCTCGCCAGCCCGTGGTTGACGTCACCCTGGCCACGCAACTCCACGGTGACCGAAAAACTGCCCAGGGGAATCTCGAAGCGTTCGCCGAAGCGTTCCTTGAGTTGCCACCAGAGCAGGGTGAAGCATTCGTCGAACGACTGGCCGCCCGAATCGGTCGCCAGCAGGCAGGCTTCGGCACCGATGTAGCGGGCCAGTGGTTCGACCTGTGGCCAGGCTTCGGGCGTGGTGTAGAGGTGGGCCACGGCTTCGAAGTCGCAATGCAGGTCCAGCACCATGTCGGCGTCGCAGGCCAGCCGTTGCAGGGCCAGGCGCAGGGATTGCAGTTGCGTGCCTGGGGTCTGCCGGGCGAGGGCGTCGCGCAGGCTGGTGCGGATCAGCATCAGGTTGTGCTGCGGATCGTCGGTGAGCAGGTCCTGGATTTCGTTGCCGATCTCTTCGCTCAGGTCGACGAAGCGGCGGTTGAAGTTCTGCCCGCTCTCGGTTTCGTAGCGGCCCAGGGGCACGTCCATCAGCACTTGTTCGAGGCCGATGGGGTTGGCGACGGGCACCAGCACGATCTCGTGCCGCAGGTGGCCCGACGCTTCGAGTTCGGCCAGGCGCTGCTTGAGGTGCCAGGCGACCAGCATGCCCGGCAGTTCATCGGCGTGCAGGGACGACTGGATATAGATTTTGCCGACGGCTTTTTCCGGGCCGAAGTGGAAGCTGTGGATCTTGCGTGCGGTCCCCGGTACTGGGGCCAGCAGGTCATGGATCTGGTGGCGCATGTGCGTGTGTGTCCTGGAACAAAAGCCCTAGTGGGTCGGCCCGAGAAAGGCCAGCCAGCGGCGTTCGGCGAGGCGGAAGAGGCCCACCAGTGCAAAGGTGACGGTCAGGTAGATCAACGCGGCGATCCCGAACGACTGGAACGTCAGGAACGTCGCCGAGTTGGCGTCCCGGGCCACTTTCAGCACGTCTGGAACGGTAGCGGTGAACGCCACGGTCGTCGAGTGCAGCATCAGGATGACTTCGTTGCTGTAATACGGCAGCGAGCGGCGCAGCGCCGACGGCATGATCACGTAGGTGTACAGCCTCCAACCGGTCAGGCCGTAGGCCTTGGCCGCCTCGACTTCGCCATGGTTCATGCTGCGAATCGCCCCGGCGAAAATTTCCGTGGTGTAGGCGCAGGTGTTCAAGGCGAAGGCCAGGATCGTGCAGTTCATTGCGTCGCGAAAGAAACTGTCGAGCAGGGGCTGGGCGCGCACCGCCGCGATGCTGTAGATGCCGGTGTAGCAGATCAGCAGTTGGATATAGAGCGGTGTGCCACGGAACAGGTAGGTGTAGAACTGCACCGGCCAGCGGACGTAGAACTTGGGTGAAACCCGGGCGATGGACAGCGGGATCGATACCAGGAAACCGATCAGCAGCGAGGCGCTGAGCAGCCACAGGGTCATGGCCAGGCCCGTGACGTTGACGCCATCGCTGTAAAGGAATGGCCGCCAGTATTCTTGCAGAAGTTCGATCATCGCACCGCCTCCCGGGCTCCGGCGGCGTAGCGGCGTTCAAGCCAGCGCAGGATGACGTTGGACGCGCTGGTGATCAGCAGATAGATCAGTGCCGCCAGTACCAGGAAGTAAAACAGCTGGTAGGTGCTCTTGCCCGCATCCTGGGCCGCCTTGACCAGGTCGGCCAGGCCGATGATCGATACCAGCGCAGTGGCCTTGAGTATCACCATCCAGTTGTTGCCGATACCCGGCAGGGCAAAGCGCATCATTTGTGGGAACACCACGACGCGAAAGCGCTGGCCACGCTTGAGGCCATACGCGGTGGCGGCTTCGACCTGGCCTCGGGGGACCGCGAGGATCGCGCCGCGAAAGGTTTCGGTGAAGTACGCGCCATAGATGAAGCCCAGGGTGATCACCCCGGCGCCGAATGGGTCGATCTCGATGTATTCCCATTCCATGAAGTCGGTAAGCGAGGTCAGCCAGGTTTGCAGGCTGTAGAAGATCAGCAGCATCAGCACCAGGTCCGGCACGCCGCGGATCAGCGTGGTGTAGAGCTGGGCAGGGATTCGCAGCAGTTTGACGCTGGAAAGCTTGGCGCTGGCGCCCAGCAGGCCGAGCAAGACGCTCAACAGCAAGGACAGGGCCGACAGCTTGATGGTCATCCAGGTGCCTTGCATCAGCAGCGGGCCAAAGCCCTGCAGGCTGAAGGCGGAGAGCCCCAGATTTTGTAGGAGTTGTTCGAACATGGAAGAAAGCCTTTGGCAGGAGAAAAGCGCCCATCCGAGACCGGATGGGCGCCGCGCATTATTTGCCGCTGTACAGATTCAGATCGCCAAAGTGTTTTTTCTGGATCTCGGCGTACTTGCCGTCGTCGTGTAACGCTTTGATACCTTTATCCAAAAGCGCCTTCAGCTCACTGTTACCTTTCTTGATACCGATGGCGGTCTTGGCTGGCAGCAGTTCGCTGTCCACTGGCTTGCTGATTTCATAGCCTTCGCCTTTTGGCGACTTCAGGAAGCCCAGCTCAGCCTGGAGCATGTCCTGGATCGCCGCATCGAGGCGGCCGGAGGTCAGGTCGGAATAAACCTGGTCCTGGTTCTGGTAGGCCTGGGTCTTCACACCGGCCTTGTCCAGCACGGCCTTGGCGTAGGCTTCCTGGATGGTGCCTTGCTCGTAGCCGACGGTCTTGCCTTTGAGCGAGGCAACGTCTTCGCTCAGGCCCGAGCCTTTCTTGAAGACATAGGCCGTTGGGCCGGAGAACAGCTCGCTGGAGAAGTCGATGGCTTTTTCACGAGCCGGGGTAACGGTCATGGAGGAGATCACGCCGTCGAATTTATTGGCCTTGAGGCCCGGGATCATGCCGTCGAAATCGCTTTCGACCCATTTGCATTTGACCTTCAGCTCTGCGCAGATCGCGTTGCCCAGGTCGATGTCGAAACCGACCAGGCTGCCGTCGGCGGCTTTGGACTCAAATGGGGCGTAGGAAGGGTCGACACCAAAACGCAGTTCCTTGTATTCCTTGGCCGTGGCGACGCCAGCAGCCATGCACAACGCCAGTGCAGAAAGGGTCAGCAGTGCTTTTTTCATTATTCAATCCCTAAAACCAATATGAGCGCTTGTGGCGCGTAAGTATTGTTACCGGTGAAGGCGAGAACGGTATGACGGCATAAAGGTAGCAATTTCCGAACCAGAGTGCCGAACAAGTGTTTTAAAAGCACTGGCGGCGGGAGACGGAACGCGTTGGTGCGCGAGGACGAGCGTACATCAAAAAGCGCACCGGGATGGAGCGTACGTTGTGTTGGGTTTGGTCTTTGTGGCGAGGGAGTGCCTGCTATTTCAGCAGGTCTTGCAGCGTCGCCAGTGTGTCGGCCTCGTCGACGTGCTTGTCCTGGCGCCAGCGCAACATCCGTGGAAAGCGCACCGCGATCCCACTCTTGTGGCGATTGGACAGGGCGATGCCTTCGAAACCCAGTTCGAACACCAGGGTGGGCGTGACGCTGCTCACCGGGCCGAACTTCTCCACGGTGGTCTTGCGCACGATGTTGTCGACCTGGCGCATTTCTGCATCGGTCAGCCCTGAATAAGCCTTGGCAAATGGCACCAGTGTGCGCTCGCGACTGTCCGGCGGGTTGTCCCATACGGCGAAGGTGTAGTCGCTGTACAGGCTGGCGCGCCGACCATGGCCGCGCTGGGCATAGATCAGCACCGCGTCGACGCTGAAGGGGTCGATCTTCCATTTCCACCACACGCCCATGTCCTTGGTGCGACCAACGCCGTACAGCGCGTTGCGGGCCTTGAGCATCATGCCTTCGACACCGAGGCGGCGAGAGGTTTCGCGTTGCCGGGCGAGGTCGAACCAGTCCTGGCCGGTGACCGTCGGCGATGGCAACAACACCGGACTGTGAACATGGGCGATCAGTGCCTCCAGCCGTTCGCGGCGCTCAGCCTGGGGACGGCTGCGCCAGTCCTCGCCCTGCCATTCCAGCAGGTCGTAGGCCATCACTACCACCGGCGCATCGTCGAGGATTTTCTTGCCCAGGGTCTTGCGACCGATGCGCTGCTGCAACAGGGCGAAGGGTTGCACCGCCGGTTGCAGCGGCGCCTCCGGGTCGAAGGCGTCCTCGGTCACCGGCCGGGCGGTTTTCCACACCACGATTTCGCCATCGATCACGGTACCGTCGGGCAGTGCCTGCGCCAGGGCGTGCAGTTCGGGGAAGCGCTCGGTCACCAGTTCTTCGCCTCGGGACCAGATCCATAAATGGCCGTCGCGCTTGATCACTTGGGAGCGGATGCCGTCCCATTTCCATTCCACCTGCCAGTCGCTGGCCGGCCCCAGCAGGGTGTCGAGTTGCTCCACCGGGGCAGACAAGGCGTGGGCCAGGAAAAACGGATAAGGCTGGCCGCCGCGCTGGGCATGTTCATCGTCGGATTCGGCCGCGATCAGCTTGAGGTAACTGGCGGCCGTGGGACGATGGGACAGGTCGGTGTAGCCCACCAGACGCTGGGCCACCCGCTTGCTGTCCAGGTTGGCCATGCCGGCCAGGGCCCGGGTGACCAGCAATTTGGACACGCCGACGCGAAAGCTGCCGGTGATGAGCTTGATGCACAGCATCAGGCTCGGCCGGTCCAATTGTGCCCACAACGTGGGCAAGCGCAGCGCCAGTACCTCGGGCGACTCGCCACGCAATGGCAGCAGTTTTTCCTCGATCCACGACGCCAGGCCCTCGTCGGAACGGTGGGGCGATTCCGGCAACACCAACGAGATGGTTTCGGCCAAATCCCCCACGGCCTGGTAGCTCTCTTCGAACAGCCACGCGGACAGCCCGGACACCTGCACGGCCAACTCCCGCAGGATTTTTACCGGCACCAGTTGCCGTGGACGCCCGCCGGACAGGAAATACACGGCCCACGCCGCGTCTTGAGGCGCAGCCTTGGTGAAATAGGCTTGCATGGCGGCAAGCTTGGCATTGCTGGAGGTGGTGGCGTCCAGTTCGGCGTACAGCTCGGCGAAGGCTTTCATGACGCCTCCACACCGCTGTCGGTGGCCGTGGCGAGGTCTTCTTCGTCATCGCCGTATTCGGTGCTGAACCCCTGGGCGTCGAGGCCTTGCTCGCAGAGATGGCGCACCAGCACGCTTACCGAACCGTGGGTGACCATCACCCGTTCGGCGCCGGTCTGTTCGATGGCCCAGAGCAGGCCAGGCCAGTCGGCGTGGTCGGACAGCACAAAACCCCGGTCCACGCCGCGGCGCCGCCGCGTACCGCGCAGGCGCATCCAGCCGCTGGCGAAGGCGTCGCTGTAGTCGCCGAAGCGGCGCATCCAGCTGCTGCCCCCGGCAGAGGGCGGGGCGATGACCAGCGCCTGGCCCATGATCGGGTCGTTCTTGTCGATGTCGCTGGCATAAATTGTCGGCGGCAGGTGAACGCCGGCCTCGCGGTAGACCCGGTTCAGTGGCTCCACCGCGCCATGGGCCAGGATCGGGCCGAGGCTTTCATCGATGCCGTGGAGAATCCGCTGGGCCTTGCCGAAGGAATAGCAGAACAACACGCTGGCTCGGCCGGCGGCGATGTTCCCGCGCCACCACTGGTTGATCTCTTCAAAGATCTGCGCCTGGGGTTGCCAGCGGTAGATCGGTAGGCCGAAGGTCGATTCAGTGATGAAGGTATGGCATTTCACCGGCTCGAACGGGGTGCAGGTGCCGTCAGGCTCGACTTTGTAATCCCCCGACGCCACCCAGACCTCGCCTTGATATTCCAGCCGCACCTGGGCCGAGCCCAGCACATGGCCGGCGGGGTGAAAGCTCAAGGTCACGCCATGATGCGACAGGCGTTCGTCATAGGACAGGGTTTGCAGGTTGATGTCCTGGCCCAGGCGTGAACGCAGAATGCCTTCGCCGGGTGCCGCCGCCAGGTAGTGTTGGTTGCCGCTGCGGGCATGGTCGCCGTGGGCGTGGGTGATGACCGAACGTTCCACCGCACGCCACGGGTCGATGTAGAAATCCCCGGGCGGACAGTACAAGCCTTCGGGGCGGGCAATGACAAGATCCATGCAGTCACCGGAGCGATGGGCTTGTCAGGTAGAGGCGAGGGCGGGGGGAGAAGTTCTATCGGGTTTTCGGGGTGGATGGGCTGGCGCCATCGTCGGATCGCCGCCCGGAGCAAGCTTGCTCCCACAGGGGGGCGGTGTTGAATTTGGTATGGCGATTCGACACAAAGCCAATGTGGGAGCGAGCTTGCTCGCGATGGCGTCAGTCCAGACCCAGAACCGTGGCGAGGGAGCTTGCTCCCGCTCGGCTGCGCAGCAGTCGTAAACCGGCTGATGCATTCTGCCTGAAGACACGCAGGGGCCTGCTTCGCAGTCCAGCGGGAGCAAGCTCCCTCGCCACAAAAAACCTATCTCCAGCCCCAGGTTGCAGTTATTTGCCAGGCACCAGGGTCAACCGCGTCTTGCCATAGCCCCGATCGAAATTCTGCGATTGCAACGGCAGGCTCTGGTACTGCCCCTTGATCCACGGATCGATGCCATTGGCATAGTTCGGGCTGACCGGGTTGCCGGACTGTCCGGCGCCATCCTGGATCATCATCGGTTCAGGCTGGCCGAAGTCGACGATAAAACGCATGGCTGGCGCCAGGTTGGTGTTGAAATCCTGCCCCCCAGCGAACGCTGCGGCGTTGAGCGTGCTGGCGTCGCCACCGGCCGGCAGCGGGCCACGTACGATCTGGCCGTTGCTGTTCTTCCACGCGTAGCGATGCAACTGGCCCCACTGCCAAGCCTTGCGGTCACCGCCCAACTGGCTTTCACCGGCGCTGATGGTGGCGGCCAGGCTGCGGGCGAGGATGACGGCCTTGTCTTCTTTCTGAGGTGTGCGCACATCGTCCCAGAACGGGCTGTCTTCACGCCCCAGCAGATGATCGGCCTGGGCCGAGTAGGACAATTGGCCGTTGGCGACCAGCGCCTTCCACGCCGGGCTGCTGTCCGGGCCCAACTCGTCGAGGAAAATCTGCTTCATGCTTTCCTGCAGGAACAGCTCATAGATCGCCGCGTCGGCGGAGGTCGGGCTGAGCCGGCCATCGAATGCCATCAAGCGCGTGTAGGCCTCGCGGGCCTTGGCCCGGTCAGCCACTGGCAGGGCTTCGATCGCCTGTTTGAGCGGCTGGGCCATGCCCGGCGCTTCGAAGACTTTCTTGAGCTTGGCCGCGAACGTTGTGCCCTGGTCATATTGCATGGCGGTCAGGCTGCGGGTGTCGTGCTTGCCCGCGCCGGCCAGTTCGGCCATGCGTTCGCCACGCTCCGGTGCGGCCCACGAGTTGGACAGTTGCATGCCGTAGCCGTGGGGAATGACCCGTTGGTTGGCCGTGCCAAGCCAGCCCTGGGCCGGGTCCTGATCGTAGGGGTGTAGCATGGGGTCGGCGTAACCGTCCCAATCGTAGCGACCGTCCCAGCCCGGCGACGGCAACAGGCCTTCGCCTTCACGGCGGTTTGGATAGCGACCGGTGACTTGCCAACCGATATGGCTGGCGTCGGCAAATACCAGGTTCACCGCCATGGCGCGGATTTCCCGGCTGGCGTCGGAGGCTTTCTCGACGTTCTGCGCCCGGGACAGGTCGAAGAAAGCATCCAGGGTCTTGTCGTCGCTCAAGCTCGGCGTCTGCAAGGCCAGGCCAAAGCCGTTGGCCATCGCCGGGCCCTGGGCGCTGTTGAGCAGCGGGCCGTGGCGGGTCTCGAACACCGCTTCACGAATCGGCCGCTGGCCTTTGATGAAATAGGTTTCGTTGCGCACGATTGCCGGCTGCCATTTGCCGTTGACTTCATAGGACAGGCTGTTGCCCTGGCGGCGGATTTTTTCCAGGAACAGGTCCTGGTTGTCCCCCAGTACGCTGGTCATGCTCCAGGCCACTTTGCCGTTGAACCCGGCCAGGATCATCGGAATGCCCGCCACGGAAATCCCGGCCGCCTGGTACTTGGGCGCGCGGATCTGTACGGGGCTCCACAGCCCCGGCATGCCCAGCGGCCCATGGCTGTCACTGGCCAGCAGGCTCTTGCCGCTGCGGCTGCGTTGCGGCGCGATGGCCCAGTTACTCGAAGACGCAGCGCTCAAAAGGTTCAGCTCGGCCAACTGGCTGGTGGCCTTGCTGATCTCGTTCAGGCCCGGAATCTGGCCGTTGAGTCGCAAGCCCTGGAGTTTGTCAGCCTCGGCCACGGGCAGTGGTTCGTCTGGGTAGGACGGGCTCAGCCAGGCGAGTTTGTCGTTGGTGACGGTCTGGGCCAGAACCAGGCTGGCGATTTCTTCCGGCAGGTTGGCTGACTGGCTGAAATTCAGCAGGCAGAACATCAGCGCCGAGTCTTCCGGTTTCCAGTATTCGGGTTTGTAGCCGGTGGCGGCCAGGTCCGACGGCAACTTGTCGCGGTAGCGGAACAGGTAGGCGTTGACGCCGCGGGCATAGACTTCGAAGAAACGCTTGAGCCGTGGAGAAGACGCCTTGTACAGCTCGTCGGCGTTTTTCTTCAGGTTGACGGCGCGCATGTAGCGGTCGACGTCCAGCCGTTCGGCGCCGGACATCTCTGCCAGCCGCCCCTGGGCCAGAAGGCGCAGGGTGACCATCTGGGTGATGCGATCGCTGGCGTGGACGTAGCCGAGGGTGAACAGGGCATCATGGAAGCTGTTGCTTTCGATCAGCGGCATGCCCGTGGCATTGCGCCGGACCGAGACGTTCTGCGCCAGCCCCTTGAGCGGTTGCACACCGGAAGTCGGCGGGACAGTGTCCTGGGCATTCCAGGCCTGGCATCCGCTCAAACCGAGCACACTGGCCACTGCGGCGGCAACGCCGAGCCGGGGGATAAGGGAAATCGAGGCTGGCGAGGCCATGGCAAAGCTCCTGCGGGAGGGGGGTGGCACCAATAAAGGCGCTACGTTAGTGAGCAGGAGGGGGCCGCGCAAGCGGGGCGAGGGTTATTTGTTGGTTTGGCGATGAAACTCCGGGGCCGGGTCATCGCTTTTGCTCGAAGGCTTGCCTGTAGGAAGAGGTGATGATCAAGTGTGGACGATTCAATGACCGAGAGGAGAAAACCGGCATGGAGCTCCAAAACAACGCAGCGCTGATCCTCATCGATCAACAAAAAGGCATCCTTCACCCCAGGCTCGGTCCTCGCAACAACCCCGAGGCAGAGCTGCGCATGCTGGAGCTACTGGCGTTATGGCGACGCACGGCGCGACCGGTGATTCACGTCCACCACTTGTCCCGCTCGCCGGACTCGGTATTCTGGCCGGGGCAGACGGGCGTAGAGGTCCAGCCACGGTTCGAGCCGCGGGCGGGGGAATGGCTGGTGCAGAAACAGGTACCGGATGCGTTCAGTGGCACGCGCCTGGAGGAAGACCTGCGCAGGGTGGGTATCGGGCAACTGGTGATCGTCGGTGTGGCGACGCACAACTCGGTGGAGTCCACGGGGCGTACGGCCGGCAACCTGGGATTCGACACGTGGGTGGCCGAGGATGCCTGCTTTACCTTCGACAAGAGCGATTACTTCGGCAACGCCCGTTCGGCTGCCGAGGTGCATGCCATGTCCCTGGGCAATTTGCATGGCGAGTATGCGACGGTGGTCGCTGTGAAGCGGATTCTGGAGGCGGGCTGATACATAAGCAGTGAATGTACTGACCTCATCGCGAGCGAGCTCGCTCCCACATTGATTCTTCGGCGATCATTAAATATCGCCTCACCGCAAATCCCCTGTGGGAGCGAGCTTGCTCGCGATGACGGTCTAACAGGCGAAAAAGTTTTTCGCCCGGACCCTCAAGCCCCGTGGCACTTCTTGAATTTCTTGCCATTGCCGCACGGGCAAGGATCGTTGCGGCCGACATCCTTCAGGGTGTTGCGCACCGGTTCCTGGTGGGCGTGGCCGCAGTTCGGACCGTGGACATGGCCGTGGTCATGATCGTGATGATGGTCGTGATCGTGGTTGCAATCAGGGCCATGGACGTGGGGTTGTTGGGTCATCGGGGTTACTCCGCAATAAAATCGGCGGCGATTATCACGCCATTGCGTTCCAGGTGCACGTAGTGAGCGATGAATAATCCGGTTTCCAGCTCACCTTCCAGACGATAGGGGATCTGTTCCCGGGGTTTCTCCAGCAACTTCACCACGTGCCGCACCTGCGGCCACAGGTTGGTGCGGATCGGCACCTTGAAGTAGGCGCTGTGCCGGGGGCTCACGGTGAACCAGTGTTCATGCTCACCTTCGGTCAGCAACAGGTCGCCCAGGTGGATGCGGTACGTCAGGCCGCGGATGGTCAGGTCGCTGTCGCCGGGGTTATCGACGCGAAAGTGCAGTATGAACTTCTGTTCCAGCAGCCGGGCCCGCACCACCTCGACCTTGACCAGGTGCACCTGTGGCTCAGGGGCTTCTTCACCTTGCCAGGACGCGCAACCGCCGAGCCCGACGAACAGCAGCAGGCAGGTGATGCGCAGCAGGAGTGATGTGGCGGTCATGTCCGAGCCTCTGGTTTACCCCCAGTCTAGCCCTATGGGCCGATGGACGAGTGTCGGACGTTTCTGAATTCAACGATTGAAGTAGCCGGCGCAGCACTTTTTGAATTTATGCCCGCTACCGCACGGACAGCCGTCGTTGCGGCCCGTCTTGACCGGTACGGTCGGGTCGATGAAGTACCAGCGCCCGCTGTTCTGCACGAACGAGGACTGCTCGCGGTGGCTGTGCTCGCCCTGGCCGTCGTGCCAGCGTGCCGTGAACGTGACAAAGGCGTGTTCCGGTTGACCACCGAGCACTTCGCTGCTTTCCACTTCCAGCCCCAACCAGGTGCTGTTGGCGCTCCACTCGCTGATCGACTGGCGATCAAGGCCTGGCTGCTGGGCGGGCAGGGTGGTGGCGACCAGATAGTCCACCAGGCCCAACACGTAGGCGCTATAGCGCGAGCGCATCAAGGCTTCGGCGCAGGGCGCCGGGTGACCGTCGTGGTAATGGCCGCAGCAGGCGTCCAGTGGGTTGCCACTGCCACAGGGGCAAATGGGTGTGTGTAGGGTTGTGTTCACGGTTACCACCAATATTTTCCAAAATTTTCCGGGTTGGCCCAAAAGCGCGAGTTGAGCCAGTCGGGGACTTGTTTGTATTCAAGCAGATCGTAGGTAAACAGAGTCAGCACCTGATCTTCGCGCTGGAATCGCTCGCTGGCTTGCAGGGCCAGGGAAAAAAAGTCTGTCTCTTGCCAGCCGCAGGCGTTGAGGTCTGCCAGCACGGCGATGCGGCTGGCATTGAGATTGCGGATGCCGCCCAACAGGTTCAGACCCTCGCGCTTGGGCAAATGCTCCAGGCAATCGAGCGCCAGGGCCAGGTCGAAACGCCGCGCCGCCACGTCCGCCGGCAGCGCGCCGGGGCCGGCGTGGACCACTTCGGTGTCGGGATGGGCCTGCTGGAATGCTTCGAGCGCGGGAAAGCCGCTGGCACCGATCAACAGCAGTTTTTGCGGGGCATAACGGTCAAGCACGGCCGCCAGGGCTTGCTGGGGCGTACGCGCAGAAATGGCAACGGTCATCGAAGTTCCTCAGTCAGAACCACAACGATAGCCTGCCCGGACATCGTGGCCTAGAGCGGTTTGTCCCTGAACGTGCGGAATCTTCGCAAACACGGGGCGAAAACCCGCGATTGCTCAGGCTGGCGCAGATTCGAAGACGGGTCTTTACTCCCCTCAATCGGCGACAAGCCGATCCCTCAAGGAGAAAACCGATGAGCATAGTTCGGACAGCGTTACCCCTGGTTCTGCTAACCAGTGTGTTGACTGGTTGCGCAGGTTTGCAGAAAACCGACTGGCCGATCTGTGCGGCCACTGGTGGTGTCGTCGGCGCGGGATTGGGCGCGATCGAAAGCAGTTCCTGGATCGGCCCGGGAGCGCTGGTGGCCGGCACTGTGGCGGCGGGCTGGTGCTGGGCCCATGGTGACGGCGACGAAGACGGCGATGGCGTGCCGGACAGCCGCGACAAGTGCCCGGGTACGCCGAAGGGCGTACAGGTCGATGCCGACGGTTGCCCACCACCTCCACCGCCACCGGTGGCTGACGTACCTCCAGTGGTCAAGGAAGAAACCATCGTGATCCGCGATGTGCACTTCGAGTTCAACAAAGCCACGCTGACCCCGGCCGACAAAGATGTCCTGAGCGGCGTTGCGACCCGGCTGAAACAGGAAACGTCCACCACGCAACTGCGGGTCATCGGCCACACCGACAGCGTTGGTAGCGATGCCTACAATCGGAAACTGTCGGAGAAACGGGCCAACTCGGTGGTGAAATACCTGGTCGACAACGGCGTGCCGCAGTCCAGTTTTGTCTCGGTGTCCGGTGCCGGTGAGAGCCAGCCGGTGGCCGATAACAAGACTGCCGACGGCCGCGCGCTGAACCGTCGCACGGAAATCAAGATAAACCGCTGAAACCCTTGCCATTCGCGGCTTGTAGAGTTGCGGATGCGGGTCTTTACTCCTGTGTGACCGGTATGGGCCGGTGACACAGGAGCATTCATCATGAACGTTCTAATCAGGGCCGCCTTACCGGTACTGCTGGCGAGCAGTTTGTTGTCCGGTTGCGCCACTCACAGCGACGGTAGCGCACCTCTCAATCAACGCACCTGGCCAATCTGTAGCCTGATCGGCGGCTTGGTTGGCGGTGGGTTGGGGGCCATTGAAAGCAGTGGCTGGGCCGCCGGCGGCGCCGCACTGGGACTGCTGGGCGGTGGTTTGATCTGCTATGCCCAGGATGGCGATGAAGACGACGACGGGGTGTTCGACCGTCGCGACCGTTGTCCCGATACGCCGGCCAATACCCCCGTCGAGCATCACGGTTGCCCGGTGCCGCAATACCCGGCCAGCGCCCCGCCCGTGGAGCCTGAAGCACCGGCTAGCGAGGTCATCACCCTCAACGACGCCGGCAAGGTACTGTTCGATTTCGACAAATCCGACCTCACCGCAGATGCTCGAAGCCAGCTCGATGGGCTGATGGGCAAGCTCAGCCATGCCAATGTCGCCAGCATCCGGGTCGTGGGTCACACCGACAGCGTCGGCAGTGATGCCTATAACCAGGGGCTGTCTGAACGTCGGGCCAGCAGCGTCGTGGAGTATTTGCTGACCCAGGGGCTGGCCCCCGGCAAACTCACCAGCGAAGGCAAAGGCGAAAGCGAGCCGGTGGCTGACAATGAGACCGACGAAGGGCGGGCGCAGAACCGTCGGGTCGAGCTGCATATCCAGCGTTGAAGCGCGGGCCAGGGCTGCCGGGTCGTCGGGAAGGCGATCCGGGGCTCGGGTCAGATTAAATTTGCCTGGCCCTCTGGCTTATCCTGCGCGCAAGCCGTTACTGTGCGCGCAAAGAATAATTCCCGATCAGGGGGGCGTATGAAGGTGTTTTGGGGGCTGGGGCGCTTGCTGACCCTGCTGTTCTGGCTGGTGGTGCTGGTCAATCTGGTCGTGCCGTTCGTCCATCCGCTGCATCTGCTGGTCAATGTCGCCGGCGCGTTTTTGCTGGTGCTCCATCTGCTGGAACTGCTGTTGTTCAGGGCCAGTTTCCGTGGCCGCCCCGCGCCTGGTCGTGATCGCCTCAGAGTGCTGCTGTTCGGTATCTTCCATTTGCAAACCCTCCCGACCGCGCCAGAGGCTTCCCATGCGTAAATTGTGTCTGCTCGCCGCACTCGTATGCCCGTGGGCTTCGGCCCAGGTGGTCCAGGTCGAAAGCCATTCGTTGATGCGCCTGCCCAACACCACCAGCGCGCTGGTCCTTGAGCGACTGGACGTGGCCGACTACGGCACGCTGCTGGTGCCTTCCAATGTCACGGAACTGACCATCGACCAATTGCACCTGGGACGTGAAGCACGGATTGCCATCGTGCCGGCGCAGCAGGTATTGGAAATGAAAGTGGCCCAGGCTGAGCTGGCCGAGGGCAGCCAGATCACTTCACGCGGCGCACCAGGTACCTATACCAAGGCCGCGCGGTCGGGGCGCGATCTCAACCTGCGTTTCAATACCTTGAATGCGCCGCTGTTGTCGGTGGATGCCCGTGGCGGCACCGGTGCACCGGGTTTCGTCGGTCTTGACGGTGCCAATGGCCAGGCGCCGGGTTGTACCTGGGGTTCGGCCGGTCGCGGCGCCGACGGCAGTAATGGCAGCGATGGCCAGCCGGGTGCGGCCGGTGCGCTGGTACGCCTTGAGCTGCCCCGCGGCTATCCTGCCGAGCAGATCAAAGTGACGGTGGACGGCGGTGCCGGTGGCGCGGCAGGGCGCGGCGGCAAGCCCGGGGCCGGTGGCAAGGCCAAGGGCTGCCTGGTCTATACGGCTGACGGCGGCAAAAGCGGCCGTCCTGGCGCCGATGGCCAGCCAGGGCCTGCCGGAGCGGCGGGGACGGTGACGGTGCAGCGGTTCTGAAGAAAAACCTGATCTGAAACTGTGGGAGCGAGCTTGCTCGCGATGGCGTTGTGTCAGTCGATGAAGTGTTGCCTGATACACCGTCATCGCGAGCAAGCTCGCTCCCACAGGGTTTTATGTGATGTTCAGAACATCGGCCGCGCCGCGCCAATCGCCACCACCAGCAACCCGATCAACAGGTTGATCCCCACCAACCGCCGAATCTTCCCCAGCACCGCCGCACCCGTCGGCCAGTCCTGCGCCGTCACGGCGCTACGCAATGCCGGCAGTTGCAGGCTCTGGATGCGGATAAACAGCGCAGTCATCACCACGTACAATCCCATCATCACCTGCACATACCGCGGCGCGGTTTCGAAACCGGCGAAGCGCACATGGATCAGGCCTACACCGCTGATCGGCAAAAGCACCACGGCGACCCAGACCCAGACGAAAAAACGCTGAAACACTTCTACCCACAACTTGAGCCGGGCAGGGCCCTCAAGCGCCGTCATTGCGGCGGGGCGCAGGATCATCCAGGCGAAGAACATGCCGCCGACCCAGACCAGGGCCGCCAGTAAATGCAGGGTGTAGACGAGGGCAAAGGATGTCATTGGGTTACTCCGTTCTGCGCAGGATTCATTAGCGGGGTATGATAGCCGCCGATCCGAACCACTGAAAATTTATCCAGCGTTTTTTGCGCCCGACCATTCATGATCAGCACCGAACTCAAAACCACGATCCAGGGCGCCTATTCGCGTTTTCTCGAAGCCAAGAGCCTCAAGCCGCGATATGGCCAGCGCCTGATGATTGCCGAAGTGGCAAAAGTCCTGGGTGACATCGACACCGACGACGAAGGCCGGCGCAGTGGCGAGCCCGCCATCGTGGCGGTGGAGGCCGGCACCGGTACCGGCAAGACCGTGGCCTACAGCCTGGCGGCGATTCCCACGGCCAAGGCCGCCGGCAAACGCCTGGTGATCGCCACGGCCACCGTCGCCCTGCAGGAGCAGATCGTCTACAAGGACCTGCCCGACCTGATGCGCAACAGCGGCTTGAATTTCACGTTCGCGCTGGCCAAGGGCCGTGGGCGCTACATGTGCCTGTCCAAGCTCGACATGTTGCTCCAGGAAGGCCACGCGCAGACCGCCACGGCCCAGTTGTTCGAAGAAGAAGGCTTCAAGATCGAAGTCGACGAGGCCAGCCAGAAGCTGTTCACCAGCATGATCGAGAAGCTGGCCGGCAATAAATGGGACGGCGACCGCGACAGCTGGTCCACGGCCCTGGAAGACGCCGACTGGTCCCGCCTGACGACCGACCATAGCCAGTGCACCAACCGGCATTGCCCGAACTTCGGCCAGTGCGCCTTCTACAAGGCCCGCGAAGGCATGGGCAAGGTCGATGTCATCGTCACCAACCACGACATGGTCCTGGCTGACCTGGCCCTGGGCGGTGGTGCGGTGCTGCCGGACCCGCGCGACACGATCTACGTGTTCGACGAAGGCCATCACCTGCCGGACAAGGCCATCGGTCATTTCGCCCATTACACCCGGCTGCGTTCCACTGCCGACTGGCTGGAAACCACCGCCAAGAACCTCACCAAACTGTTGGCCCAGCATCCATTGCCGGGTGACCTGGGCAAGTTCATCGAGCAAGTGCCGGAGCTGGCGCGGGAAATCAAGACGAACCAGCAGTTCATGTTCACCGCTTGTGAACAAGTGGCCGACTTCAAGCCTGGTGAAGACGTCGAGGGCCGCGATCGGCCACGCCACCGGTTTGTTGGCGGGGTGGTCCCCGAGCACATGCGCGAAATGGGCATCGAGCTCAAGAAAGGTTTCTCGCGCCTGACCGACCTGTTCACACGCCTGACCGACCTGCTCAAGGAAGGCATGGATGGCGAGGTCAACATCGGTATCGCCAGCAACCAGGCCGAGGAGTGGTACCCGCTGTTTGGCAGCCTGTTGTCCCGCTCACAGGGCAACTGGGAGCTGTGGACGGCCTTCACCGCCGAAGACCCGGAAGACAACCCGCCGATGGCGCGGTGGCTGACCCTGGCCGAAAGCGGTTCGCTGTTCGATATCGAGGTCAATGCCAGCCCGATCCTGGCGGCGGAAATGCTGCGTCGCAACCTGTGGAACGTGGCCTATGGCGCGCTGGTGACGTCCGCCACGCTGACCGCCCTGGGCACGTTCGACCGCTTCCGCATGCGCGCCGGCCTGCCGAAGAAAGCCGTGACCGCCGTGGTCCCGAGCCCCTTCCACCACGCCGATGCTGGCGTGCTGCGGGTGCCGGACCTCAAGGCCGACCCGCGGGACGCTGCCGCTCACACCGCCGCGATCATCCGCGACCTGCCAGAACTGGTGGAAGGCTCGCGGGGCACCCTGGTGCTGTTTTCCTCGCGCAAACAGATGCAGGACGTATTCGACGGCCTTGACCGTGACTGGCGCAAGCAGGTGTTCATCCAGGGCAACCTGTCGAAGCAGGAAACCCTGAACAAACACAAGGCGCGGGTCGATGGTGGGGATTCCAGCGTGCTGTTCGGCCTGGCGAGTTTTGCCGAAGGCGTGGACTTGCCCGGTGCCTATTGCGAGCACGTGGTGATTGCCAAGATCCCCTTCTCGGTCCCCGATGACCCGGTGGAAGCCGCGCTGGCCGAGTGGATCGAAGCCCGAGGCGGCAACCCGTTCATGGAGATCTCCGTACCGGACGCTTCGCTGAAGCTGGTCCAGGCGTGTGGCCGGTTGCTGCGCACCGAAGAAGACCGCGGCACCATCACCTTGCTCGACCGCAGGCTGGTAACCCAGCGCTATGGCAAGGCGATCCTCAACGCGCTGCCGCCGTTTCGGCGGGAGATTTCCTGAGGCTGCTGCAACTTCACGGTGAAGCAATGTATTTGTGGGAGCAAGGCTTGCCCGCGATGAAGGTACCTCGGTCTCAGAAAGACCTCACAGGCCTCATCGCGGGCAAGCCTTGCTCCCACAGGTTCTTCTTGCCATGGGCGTGCTTAGCCAGCCGTCTTGCGACGGTTCCCAAAAACCCTAATGGCTGAAACAATGCCAGCCACCTTAAAAGTGTTTGTTTCAAGGGAGTTACGGGTGCAGATTCAAGGCCATTATGAACTTCAGTTCGAGGCGGTGCGTGAAGCGTTCGCGGCGCTGTTCGATAATCCCCAGGAGCGCGGCGCGGCGTTGTGCATCCAGGTGGGTGGTCGCACGGTGATCGATCTGTGGGCCGGTACCGCCGACAAGGATGGCCATGAAGCCTGGCACAGCGACACCATTGCCAACCTGTTTTCCTGCACCAAGACCTTCACCGCCGTCACTGCCCTGCAATTGGTGGCCGAAGGCAAGTTGCAGTTGGATGTCCCGGTAGCCCGCTATTGGCCCGAGTTTGCCGCAGCCGGCAAGCAATCCATTACCCTGCGCCAATTGCTCTGTCATCAGGCCGGGTTGCCGGCGCTACGTGAATTGCTACCGCCCGAAGCGCTTTATGACTGGCAAGCCATGGTCGATGCCCTGGCCGCCGAAACACCTTGGTGGACGCCGGGTGAGGGTCATGGTTATGCCGCGATCACCTACGGCTGGCTGATTGGCGAGCTGTTGCGCAGGGCCGATGGGCGTGGCCCGGGGGAGTCCATCGTGGCCCGTATTGCCAAGCCGTTGGGCCTGGATTTTCACGTTGGCCTGGCCGACGAGGAGTTTCATCGCGTGGCCCACATCGCCCGTGGCAAAGGCAACGTCGGCGATGCCGCGGCCCAACGCCTGCTGCAGGTGACGATGCGCGAGCCGACGGCCATGACCACCCGGGCCTTCACCAATCCGCCGTCGATCATGACCAGTACCAACAAACCGGAGTGGCGGCGCATGCAGCAACCGGCGGCCAACGGCCACGGTAACGCCCGCAGCCTGGCCGGGTTCTATGCGGGGCTGCTGGATGGCAGCCTGCTCGAAGGTGAAATGCTCGACGAACTGACTCGCCAGCACAGCTTCGGCGAGGACAAGACTTTGTTGACCCAGACCCGTTTCGGCCTGGGTTGCATGCTCGACCAGCCGGATGTACCGAATGCGACCTATGGCCTCGGCCCACGGGCGTTCGGTCATCCGGGGGCCGGGGGCTCCATGGGGTTCGCCGACCCGGAGCATGATGTGGCTTTTGGCTTCGTAACCAACACGCTCGGGCCTTACGTATTGATGGACCCGCGCGCGCAGAACCTTGCGAGGGTACTTGCCACTTGTCTATAAAACGCCATTGAAGGCGGCGGGCACCGGAACCTCGTGGCCTTTTCAGTTTCCAAGCGACTGTTTATGCGGCCAAAACATGGCCTTTATTTTCCATTTACATCATTTTGTGGATATCCAATGTCATCGAATAAAACCCTCGCTCTGGCGCTGTGCTTCGCTATCACCGGTTGCGCACAAAACCCACAAAATGATGCCGAGGGCGGCGGTAGCTGGTGGTCGTTCGGCTCTTCCGACAAGGTCGTAGCCAAGGACACGGCGCCAGCTGCGCCTCTGAAACCGGCCGCCGTCGCACCGCAAGCCAAGGCCGAGAGCGCCACCCACTGGTGGTGGCCGTTCTCTTCCGATGATGCGGCCGACGTTGCGAAGAAAGATGACGTCAAACCCCAGGACAAGCCTGAAGCCAAGGCGCCGGCCGTTGCCAAGGCCGAAGCCGAAAGTAACGGCAAGTGGTGGTGGCCGTTTGGCGGCAAGGATCAGGAAACCGCCAAGGCGGTGCCGATGCCCGATCCTAAAGTCACCCAGGCCTGGCTCGACGACTACGAGCCGAAGCTGCGCACAGCCATCCAGGACAGCAAGCTCCAACTCGAGCGCCGCGACAACGTGCTGGTGGTCACCGCGCCCGTGGACGGCTCCTTCAACCCGGACCGTCCGGCCATGCTGCTGCCCGTGACCCTAGGGCCGTTCACCCGCGTGGCGAAGATCCTTGAAGCCGACCCGAAGACCGCCGTGCTGATCCTCGGCCACGCCGACACCTCGGGCGCCGCACCGGCCAACTTGAAGCTCAGCCAGGAGCGAGCCCAGTCCGTGGCGGCGATTTTCCGTCTCAGCGGCCTGCAACGTGATCGCCTGATGCTGCGCGGCATGGGCGCAGTGGCGCCACGTGCGGCCAACGATAGTGTGGAAGGGCGTGCCTTGAACCGTCGTGTGGAACTGCTGGTCACGCCGGCCAACACCATGGTTGCGCTGCTGAGCAAATACAACATGCCGGCCCCTGCGCCAGTGACGCTGGTGGCGGCCCAGGACGTGAAACCCGTGGCCCCGGCCCCAGTGCCTGCGGCGAAAAAAGCCGTGACCCCGACCAGCAAAAAAGCACCGGCCAAAAAAGCCGTGGCCAAGGCGCCTGCCAAGAAGGTCCCTGCCAAGGCCACTACCCCGGCGAAGAAAACCCAACCGGCCAAAGCCGCCACCGATACCAAGAAAGTCGCGGCCGCCGATACCCCCAAGCAGTGATGGGCTAACCACAAGGAACGCGCCATGACCCAACCTCTGGCTGATATGCGCCGCGACTACACCCGCGACGGCTTGACCGAGGCACAAGCCCCGGCCGAGCCGTTTGCACTGTTCCACCAATGGTTCGCCGACGCGGTGAAAACCGAGCAGGCCCCAGTGGAGGCCAACGCCATGACCCTGGCGACGGTGGATGCAGAAGGGCGCCCGCACTGCCGGATCCTGCTGCTCAAGGGCCTGGATGCCCTGGGGTTCACGTTCTTCACCAACTACGACAGCGCCAAGGGCCAGCAACTGGCCGCGAATCCATTTGCGGCCATGACGTTTTTCTGGCCGGCCCTGGAGCGCCAGGTGCGCATCGAGGGCAAAGTGGTGAAGGTCACCGCGCAGGAGTCGGACGCCTATTACCAGGTTCGCCCGCTGGGCAGCCGTCTCGGCGCCTGGGCTTCACCCCAGAGCCGGGTAATTGCAGGGCGTGGTGAGCTGGACGACCTGCTCAAGGCCACCGAACAACGCTTCAGCGACAGCCAACCGCACTGCCCGGAGCATTGGGGCGGTTATCGTTTGCTGCCTGAGCGCATCGAGTTCTGGCAGGGGCGTCCGAGCCGCCTGCACGATCGCCTCAACTACCGCCTGCAAGGGGCGAACTGGACGCGCGAGCGTCTGGCGCCTTAGCATCGGGGTAACCTGCCGCAGCGGTTTTAAGCCATTGCGGCAAGTCCCGGCGCTTGACCCCTTGCTCCCGGGCGCGGGCCAATTGTTGCAGCATGTAGGTCTTTTTCTGCTCATCCTGCCCCGCCAGGGACAGCGCCAGGTCGCGGTCCATCCAGCGTTTGATTCGTACGTACAGCCACCAGTGGAAGTACAAACCGGCCACGGTGACCGCGACGATGATGAAATAATCCATGAAAATCCCCGGGTTGATGACGCAGGTTTCGGAAATTGGCGCTACTGTTTGGTGAATTTTTCGGGTGCGCCTGTATCCCACCTGAATGAAAACAATTTTATCCCGGCGAGGCCGTGACAGGCGTCAAGCTGCGGAGTTTAATGAATCCCTGTCTTTTGGAGTTGATGCTATGCGTAAGTCTGTTTTGCTGGTTGCTTCCTTTTCCACGATGGCGATGTTGCTCACTGGCTGTCAGTCGAGCCTGACCGGTGACTCCTACTCTCGTGACGAAGCGCGTCGCGTGCAGACGATTCGCATGGGGACTATCGAGTCCTTGCGTCCGGTCAAGATCGAAGGCACCAAGACCCCGATCGGCGGTGCGGCTGGTGCGGTGGTCGGTGGTGTCGGTGGCAGCGCCATCGGTGGTGGCCGTGGCAGCATCGTCGCCGCTGTGATCGGTGCGGTGGCCGGTGGCCTGATTGGTTCTGCGACTGAAGAAGGCCTGACCCGTACCCAGGGTGTGGAAATCACCGTTCGTGAAGATGACGGTAGCATGCGTGCCTATGTGCAGCAGGTTCAGGAGAACGAGGTATTCCGTGTGGGTGAGCGGGTTCGTATTTCCACTGTGGATGGTACGAGTCGCGTATCGCACTAAGCTTGGTTAGGTAAGAGAAAAAACGGCGCTTGTTCCTGAACGGGAAGGCGTCGTTTTTTTATGGCTTCGTTTCGGGGGACGGGGTGTATATCCGTTTTTTGCGTAACGGCGGCTTATGGTTCCGCTCTTACAGCGGGTCACTTTTGAAAAGCGCAAAAGTAACCAAAACGCTACATGCCCCACCACTCGGTGCCTCGCCTAGGCTCGGCATCCATGCCGGGTTACCCACTGCGCAATACCTTCGTTCAGCCAGCGTGGTTAACGGGGCGCCGAGATCAACGTCCACTACGAGGCGGCCTAACTGCCGACCTGGTTCTTGGTGAGACTGCGTTTCTCCTGTGGGAGCGAGCTTGCTCGCGAAGGCGGTGTGTCAGTTTGCGGTGATGTTGGATGTGCCGGGGTCATCGCGAGCAGGCTCGCTCCCACAGTGGTTCTGTGTTGGATATGAATTTTGTGTCCGCTGAAGATTGAATGTGGGAGCGAGCTTGCTCGCGATGGCGGTGTGTCAGTTTGCGGTGATGTTTGGATGTGCCGGCGTCATCGCGAGCAAGCTCGCTCCCACAGGAGAAACGCGGTCCCACCGAGAACCAGGTCGGCTATCAGGCCGCCTCGTGGCGGACGTTGATCTCGGCGCCCCGTTAACCACGCTGGCCGAACGCAGGCATTGTGGAGTGGGTATCCCGGCATGGATGCCGGGATAGCCGCGCTGGGCCATGGATGGCCCTTCGCGGCGGGCCCACGGAGCAATGCCGGAGTGAGGGCATGCCGAGCCTAGGCGAGGCACCGAGTGGTGGGGCATGAGCGTTTTTGGTTACTTTTGGCGCTCTTCCAAAAGTGACCCGCTGTAAGAGCGGAACCCTAAGTAGCCGTTACCGCAGAAACGGATATACACACCATTCCTTAACCTCCCACGGCTCTCAAGACGCTAACGCAGAAGCAAGGATCAGCCAGGCAATGCAGGCTGCTTGCGACTGGCCGCCGCCGTCACCGCATAACCGAGCAACGCCGCCAGAATCGAACCAGTGAGAATCCCCATCCGGTCCATACCGGCGTAGTCACTCACACCCGGCTCGAACGCGAGGGAGCCAACGAACAGGCTCATGGTGAACCCGATACCGCACAGAATCGCCACCCCCAATATCTGGCCCCAATTGGCGCCAGCGGGCAAGCTGGCAATGCCGATTTTCACGGCCAGCCAGGTCAGGCCGAAGACGCCGACGGTCTTGCCCAGCAGCAGGCCAATGGCGATGCCCATCGGCACGTCATGGGTGAAACTCTCGACAGTGATGCCACTTAGGGACAGGCCGGCATTGGCGAAGGCGAACAGCGGCAGAATGCCATAGGCCACCCAGGGATGCAGGGCATGTTCCAGGGTTAGCAGCGGCGAAGTCTCGGCATTTTTCGTGCGCAGCGGGATGCAGAACGCCAGGGTCACCCCGGCCAGGGTGGCATGGACACCGCTCTTGAGCACGCAGACCCACAGAATCAGCCCGACAACCATGTAGGGTCCGAGCTTGACCACGCCCATCCGGTTCATCGCCACCAGCGCGGCGATGCAGGTTGCCGCCAGTATGAGCGACAGGCTGGACAGAGCACCGGAGTAAAAGATCGCGATGATGATAATGGCGCCCAGGTCGTCGATGATCGCCAGGGTCATCAGGAACAGCTTGAGCGACACCGGCACCCGCTTGCCCAGCAAGGCGAGCACGCCGAGGGCGAATGCAATGTCGGTGGCCGTCGGAATCGCCCAGCCGGCGAGGGCGGGAGGATTGTCGCGGTTGAGGAACCAGTAGATCAGCGCCGGCACCACCATGCCGCCAATCGCCGCCGCACCCGGTAGGACGATTTGCGAAGGTTTCGACAGTTGCCCATCGAGGACCTCTCGCTTGACCTCGAGGCCGATGAGCAGGAAAAACATCGCCATCAGGCCGTCGTTGATCCACAGCAACAAGGGTTTGGCGATCTTCAACGCGCCGATCTGGGCGACCACCGGCGTGTCCAGCAGGCCGTTGTACAGCCAGGAAAGGGGCGAGTTATTGATGGCCAAGGCCAATACGGCGGCGGCGATCAGCAGCAGGCCGCTGGCAGCCTCCAGTTGGAAAAAACGTGTCAGAGAATTGCGTAGAGCCACGATCGCTCTCCATTCATTGAATCAAAAAGATGGCACACCCTAACCCGTACTGTTAGTTGTTAAAACAAAAGTTATATTCTTTTTTGTTATATGTCGTTACAACGCATGCTCCACGCAGTCGGGCAGTTATGGGCCATATTGGACCTTAGCTGTACCTGTGCGTGATGTAGGTTTTTTCCTAAGCTTGCGACTGGTTTTTCCGAGACCACGTTGCGCCTGCATGACCACCAGGTTTCCCCGCGTCGAACCGAGCCAGTGAGAAAACACCATGAACGACCACCGCCAGTGGGCGCGCGAAGCGATCCGCATCATCGAGGCTGACTTCCAGCGCAGCGCCGATACCCACCTGATTCCGTTGCCGCTGCCCGGCCTGCCGGGTATCGAGTTGTATTTCAAGGATGAGTCCAGCCATCCCACCGGCAGCCTCAAGCATCGGCTGGCCCGTTCGCTGTTTCTCTACGCGTTGTGTAACGGCTGGCTCAAGCCCGGTGCGCCGGTGATCGAGGCCTCCAGCGGCTCGACGGCGATTTCCGAGGCTTACTTCGCCAGGTTGCTGGGCTTGCCGTTCATTGCGGTGATGCCGGCGACCACCTCCCGGGAAAAAATCGCACAGATCGCTTTCTATGGCGGCCAGAGCCACCTGGTGGACGATCCTACGCAGATCTACGCCGAATCCGAACGCCTGGCCCACGAGCATGATGGGCACTTCATCGACCAATTCACCTATGCCGAGCGCGCCACGGACTGGCGGGCCAATAACAACATTGCCGAATCGATCTTCCAGCAGATGCGCTTCGAGCGGCACCCGGAGCCGAGTTGGTTGATTTCAAGCCCCGGCACCGGCGGCACCACCGCCACCCTGGGGCGCTACGTGCGTTACCGCCAGCACGGCACCCGCGTGCTGTGTGCCGACGCCGAGCGTTCAGTGTTCTTCGACTATTACCGCAGCGGCGATGCCAGCCTGCGCCTGGATTGCGGTTCACGCATCGAAGGCATCGGCCGGCCACGGGTCGAGGCGTCGTTCTTGCCGAAAGTCATCGATGCGATGGTCAAGGTCCCGGACGCCTTGTCGCTGGCGGCCATGCATTACCTGGCCCAGCGCTTGGGACGACGGGTCGGCGGGTCCAGCGGCACCAATCTGATCGGCGCACTCATGGCGGCCCGGCAGATGGCGGATGCGGGTGAGTCGGGGTCGATCGTGGCGATTTTATGTGACGGTGGCGAGCGCTACGCCACGACCTATTACGACCCGGCGTGGCTCAAGGCCCAGGGGTATGAGTTGAGTGGGCTGATGGACATCGTGGCGGCGTGTGTGGAACGGGGCGAGGCGCTGCCGGAGAGCGTGTTGCGGGCCAATATCTGAATCACTGAGGTCCCTTGTGGGAGCGAGCTTGCTCGCGATAGCGGTGGATCAGTCAACATCTGTGTTGATGCCAGGCCGCCATCGCGAGCAAGCTCGCTCCCGCAGGGTCATGCTGTTCACTCGGGCAAATCCTGCCTTGGGTGAACAGCATCGGCCCCTCAGGCCTCGAGGCCGAGGATATCCCGAGCCACCGCCTCGGCAATCCGGATCCCGTCCACGCCCGCCGACAGGATCCCGCCGGCATAACCGGCACCTTCACCTGCCGGGAACAGGCCCTTGACGTTCAGGCTCTGCAGCGATTCGTTGCGGGTAATGCGCAGGGGCGATGAGGTGCGGGTTTCGATGCCGGTCAGCACGGCGTCGTGCAGCGAGTAGCCGCGAATCTGTTTCTCGAACGCCGGCAGGGCTTCGCGGATGGCTTCGATGGCAAAGTCCGGCAGGGCCAGGGCCAAGTCGCCCAGGGACACCCCTGGCTTGTAGGAAGGTTCGACGCTGCCCAGTGCCGTAGACGGCTTGCCGGCGATGAAATCACCCACCAGTTGCGCCGGGGCCTCGTAGTTGCTGCCACCGAGTATGTACGCGTGGGATTCCAGGCGTTCCTGCAACTCGATCCCGGCCAGCGGGCCGCCGGGATAATCCACTTCCGGGGTAATCCCGACGACGATGCCGGAGTTGGCGTTGCGCTCGTTGCGCGAATACTGGCTCATGCCGTTGGTCACGACGCGGTTCGGCTCGGACGTCGCGGCTACCACGGTGCCGCCCGGGCACATGCAGAAGCTGTACACCGACCGACCATTCTTGGCGTGGTGCACCAGTTTGTAGTCGGCGGCGCCAAGTTTCGGGTGACCGGCGTACTTGCCCAGGCGCGCGCTGTCGATCAGCGATTGCGGGTGTTCGATACGGAAACCCACCGAGAACGGCTTGGCTTCCATGTACACGCCCCGGCTGTGGAGCATGCGGAAGGTGTCCCGGGCGCTGTGGCCCAGGGCCAGGATCACATGTTTCGAATGAATCTGCTCGCCGCTGGCCAGTTCGACGCCGACCAGTTGGCCGTCTTCGATCAGCACATCGGTGACCCGCTGCTGGAAGCGTACTTCGCCACCCAGGGCGCGAATCTGCTCACGCATGGTTTCCACCACACCGGTCAGACGGAACGTGCCGATGTGCGGCTTGCTGACGTAGAGGATTTCTTCCGGCGCCCCGGCCTTGACGAATTCGTGCAAAACCTTGCGGCCAAGGAATTTCGGATCCTTGATCTGGCTGTAGAGCTTGCCGTCGGAAAACGTCCCGGCGCCGCCTTCACCAAATTGCACGTTGGATTCGGGGTTGAGCACGCTTTTGCGCCACAGGCCCCAGGTGTCCTTGGTGCGCTGGCGCACTTCCGGGCCACGCTCGAGAATGATTGGCTTGAAGCCCATCTGTGCCAGCAGCAGGGCGGCGAAGATCCCGCACGGGCCGAAACCGACCACGATCGGCCGCTCGCCCAGGTCGGCCGGTGCCTGGCCCACAACTTTGTAGCTGACATCCGGCGCCTCGTTGACGTTACGGTCATCGGCGAACTTGCGCAGCAGGCTGGCTTCGTCGCGCACCGTCAGGTCGATGGTGTAGATGAAGCACAATTCGGAGGATTTCTTGCGCGCATCGTAGCTGCGCTTGAACAAGGTGAAGTCGAGCAGGTCATCGCTGGCGATGCCCAGGCGCTGCACGATGGCAGGGCGCAGGTCTTCTTCGGGGTGGTCGATCGGCAGCTTGAGTTCGGTGATTCGTAACATGGTGGGATCCGGTTCGCGGGATGCACAACTGCACCAGGGCGTGAACCGGCGATTATAAGCCAAAAAACGGCGAATCAGTCGTTGCGCGCACCACCGAAGTAGGCGCAGCCACGCTGGACCTGACCGTTGACCCGCAGTTCGGCGCTCATGTGTTGCACACTGCCGGTGGTGCTGTCGACGCAGCGCTGGGCGGCCAGCCAGAGTTCGACCTTCTGGCCGTTGGCTTCGGTGCTGAGATTGAAGCGACCATCGCCCAGTTGTTCTTCAAGGTAAGGCACCGCCAGTGTCGGTTGGCCTTCACGCTCAAGCACCATGCCCTTGCCGCTGGCCTTGAGGTTCCATTCCGGGCCATGACCGGCGGCACGCAAGACCAGCAGTTTGAAATTGCCGTCATCGCAAGCGCTGCCCGAGCGCTCCAGGCGATACAACTGCTCCAGGTCCAACTGGCTGTCGCTGCCGGCCGCTGCGCTGGAGACGATACGGCCGCGCACATCGGCAAACAGCTTGCCCTGGTCATCGGCCAGGCTGGCGGCCTGCTGCAGCACGCTGGTGCCACCGCTGTCATTGACGATGTAGCGGCGCTGTTCCTGGCACGGCTGGAACACCAGCTTGCCATCGGCTGCCGTGAGCTCGCCCTGCATGCGCGTCTGGCCGGCGTGGGAGGCGCTCTGACGAGGGGCGTCGAGCAATTGGCAGCCGGTGAAGAGCGGCAGGAGGGCGACAAACAGCAGGGAGCGGGCGGCACGCATCATTGGGTCTCCAGACAAGTGCCGCCACGTTACTCAGACTGATCCTGCATCACAAGGGGTGTTAGCCCACGTGAAAGGTCTGACCGGTTTGTAGGCCTTCGACACTCTTGGCGTAGGCCAATGCAACATCGACGGCCGGGACCGGTTTGTAGCCGCGGAAGTACGGGGCGTATTTGTCCATGGCTTCCAGCAACACGTTCGGGCTCACCGAGTTGACCCGCAAGCCCCGTGGCAACTCGATTGCCGCGGCGCGCACGAAACTGTCCAGGGCGCCATTGACCAGGGCCGCCGAAGCACCACTCTTGATCGGATCGTGGCTGAGCACGCCGGTGGTGAAGGTGAAGGATGCACCGTCGTTGGCGAATTCGCGACCGATCAGCAGCAGGTTGACCTGGCCCATCAGCTTGTCTTTCAAGCCCAGGGCAAAGCTGTCATCGGTCATGTCGGCCAGGGGTGCAAAGGTGACGTTACCGGCGGCGCAAACCAGGGCATCAAAGCGGCCGGTCTTTGCGAACAGCGCGCGGATTGAAGCGCTGTCGCTGATATCCACCTGCAGGTCACCGCTGTGGCGGCCGATCCGAATGATCTCGTGGCGCGGCGACAGTTCGTTATCAATGGCCGAACCGATAGTGCCGTTGGCGCCGATCAAGAGGATTTTCATGAGTTGTTTCCCAATGGGTTGAATGAGTTTTCAGTCTAGAGGGGTTCTTTCCATTGATAATCATGCTAATAGGCAACCTTTGGTTTTCAATTGGAAACAATCCAATGAGCGAAATGGATGACCTGGCGGCGTTTGCCGTGTTGATGGAGGCCGGCAGCTTCACGCAGGCGGCCCAGCAGTTGGGGTGCAGCAAGGGCCAGTTGTCCAAGCGCATCAGTCTGTTGGAGAGGCGGTTTTCGGTGGTGTTGCTGCAACGCACCACGCGGCGCCTGAGCCTCACGGCGGCAGGGGCGGCGTTGTTGCCCCAGGCCCAGGCGCTGTTGGTGCAGGTGGAACGGGCGCGTCAGGCATTGGCTCGGCTGAAGGACGATATTTCCGGGCCGGTGCGTATGACGGTGCCGGTTTCGTTGGGCGAAACGTTCTTCGAAGGCTTGCTGATGGAGTTCGCTCGTACGTATCCCAATGTGCAGATCGAACTGGAGCTCAACAACGGTTACCGTGACCTGACCCGCGATGGCTTCGACCTGGCGATCCGTTCCGACGCCGCCATCGATGAGCGGCTGGTGGCCCGGCCATTGCTGGCATGGCACGAAATGACCTGCGCCAGCCCGGCCTACCTCGAACACTATGGCGAACCCGAGACACCCCAAGCCCTGGCCGAACATCGCTGCCTGCTCAACAGCCACTACAGCGGCCGGGAAGAATGGCTTTATCACCAGCAACACGAACTGCTGCGGGTCCGGGTGTCCGGGCCGTTCGCCAGTAATCACTATAGCCTGCTGAAAAAAGCCGCCCTGGCCGGCGCGGGAATCGCCCGGCTGCCGTCATACCTGCTGCATGAGGAGTTGGCCGACGGACGCCTACGCTGGCTGCTGCGCGACTACCAGACCCGGCGCATGCCGATGTACCTGGTGCACCCGTACCAGGGTGGATTGCCCAAGCGCACCCAGGTGCTGGCTGACTATCTGATCGACTGGTTCAAGCGCAGCGGCGAGGCGCTGGATCGGCTACAACGATAGCCCAGCCATTGGACACCCTATTGTGGGAGCGAGCTTGCTCGCGAAGGCGATGGCACATCCGACATTTATGCAAGCTGACCCACCGCTATCGCGAGCAAGCTCGCTCCCACATTTGATGGGTAGTGACTTCGATATTTCGACCTGCACAGATCCACTGTGGGAGCGAGCTTGCTCGCGAAGGCGGTGGCACATCCGACATTTATGCAAGCTGACCCACCGCTATCGCGAGCAAGCTCGCTCCCACAGGAGATTTTCAATCGCAGTCAGTGGGCGTAACGCTTGGCAATCAGGTGGTCGATGGACAGTACCCCCGGCCCACGGGCCATCAAGTAGAGCAATACCGCCGCCCAGGTGCCATGGGTCGGGTAGGCGTCCGGGTAGACGAACAGCTGGATGGTCAAGGTCATGCCCAGCAAGGCCAACGCTGAAAAGCGTGTCGCCAGGCCAAGCAGGATCAGGACCGGGAACACATGCTCGGCAGAGGCCGCCAGGTGTGCGGCCAGTTCCGGCGACAGCAACGGCAGGGCGTATTCGCTTTTGAACAGGGGAATGGTCGAGTCCGCCAGCCGTGGCAGACCGATCTGGAAGGTGCCGTCGAACAAGTCGATGGCCAGGCCTTCGATTTTGGTCTGGCCGGATTTCCAGAACACCGCGGCAATCGAGAAACGCGCGATGAAGGCGATCAGGCTGTGGGGAATTTTCTCCAGCCATTGAATGGAACCGGCAATCAGGGCGTTCATGGGGATACCTGTTCAGCTAGGAGGTGAGTGATAGCTCTGTGGCGAATGAGCCCCGCCAGGGTCTGTTCCAGGTCGAGGTCGATTGAGGCTTCAATGGCAGCGGTCAGGGACAGCCCCTGTTGCAGGGCGGTGATGAACCCATGGGCCGCGTGATTGATCGCGAACACTTGCACGTCGAGGCCGTTGCGCAGCACCAAGGCGTTTTGCGCAGAAAATGCCTCGAACGGCACGGGGGGCTCGTGCTGATGGGCGGCCCAGATCGTCACCACGGCGAAGGGCGATTGCAGCAGCCGCAGTGACGGGTGCAGACCGACCTTCTGGTGCCTTGTCTGTGTGGGTGATGACAGCGCCTCGACAATCTGTTCTGCGGCCATGGGCTCGGCGTCGGCGGCATGCCAGGCTTGCACGTGCAGTCGCTCCAGCCGGGCGACGTCCGCCAGGTACGGCACGCAGGCGGCGGGTTCGAAGCGTTCGATGAACCCGGCAAAATCATCCCCATAGTCGCTCATCACCGGGCTTTGCGGTGGCGCCGACTGAACGTAGACCTCAGCCATGCCTCGGAAGAATTCCTCGCCCACCAGTTGCGCCACCACCGGGTAATTGTCGGCCAGGGCGTTGATCAATGAGCTGAGCACGTTGTTGCGGTACACCGCGAAGCGGCTCTGCGGGTCGGCGCCGTTGGCACTGACCAGGCCGGGCGGACAAGCCTTGCGCGGGTCGAGCAGGGCGGCGGCGAATGTGCGCTGGTCGCTCATGATCGGGCTCCAACGGCGTTTAAAAGTTGATCGGCCTGGCGCGCTTCGGCCAGCAGCACCTCCCATGGAGGGATGTGGTTGTCGCGCTCGATCAAGGTGGCTACCGGCCCGGTCTGCGCCAGAACCTTGAGGTACAGTTGCCAGACTGCGTTGTCGATTGGCGCGCCGTGGTCGTCTATCAACAGGCGCTCGCCAAGGCTGTCGGTGTCTTCGGCAAAGCCGGCCAGGTGAATTTCACCGGTCGCTTGCAGGGGCAGGGCGTCGAGGTAGGCCAGTGGATCGCGGCAGTGGTTGATGCACGAAACGTAGACGTTGTTCACATCCAGCAGCAGGCCGCAGCCAGTGCGCCGGATCACTTCGCTGATGAAGTGTGGCTCGTCGAGGGTCGAGGCTTCGAACGCCAGGTAGGTCGCCGGGTTCTCCAGCAACAGCGTGCGTTTGAGGCTGGACTGCACCTGGTCGACGTGTTCGCAGACACGGTCGAGGGTCGCTTCGTCGTAGGCCAGGGGGAGCAGGTCATTGAGGAACACCGGGCCGTGGCTGGACCAGGCCAGGTGTTCGGAAAAGGATTGGGGCTGATAGCGGTCGATCAATGCGGCCAGGCGCTGCAAATGCGCGATATCCAGCGGCCCCTCCGCACCGATCGACAGGCCGACGCCGTGCAGCGACAGCGGGTACTGTTCGCGTATCCGCCCCAGGAAGTGATGAAGCGGCCCGCCGGCCACCATGTAGTTTTCCGCGTGCACTTCGAAAAAGCCCGGGTCCGGTCGGGTCTGGAGCACCTCACGAAAATGCTCGGCCTTGAGCCCCAGCCCCACCCTTGGTGGCAGTCGGGTATCAGTGGCGAGGAAAGGTCTATTCAACATGGTGGCGGGCCTCAGGCAGATGCGATCAAGACTTGGCTTTGAACGCTTCGAGCTGGCCGAAACCAGTTGGGGAGGTCTTGCTTTCCATGGTGGTGCAAGTGCCTTTGGGTACCGATTTCCAGGCGTTGCCCTGATAGTCCATTTTCGCCGTGCCGGCGCAGGTGGTGCCGGCGCCAGCGGCGCAGTTGTTCATGCCTTTGAGGGCGACACCGAAGCATTTTTCCATGGTGTCGTCGGCTGCGTGGACGGTCGAGACGGCTGTCATGCTCAGGGCAGAACCCAGGGCCAGGATCAGGGCGGTGGCGGACAGGGTGCGGGTCGAAGCAGTCATGATGATTCTCCAGTCATTCAGGGAAATGAACCGGCGTTAGCGCCGGTCTGCTGAACTAGAGAGGGGAGGTGGGAAAGCGTTACAGCGGGCGCATGATTTTTTTTAGTGATCCTGGAACCTGTGGCGAGGGAGCAAGCTCGCGCTGAGACCTGTAGGAGCTGGCGAAGCCTGCGATCTTTTGATCTTGATCTTTCGCTTTAGACTCAATTGTCCGGGACAAGATCGCAGCCTCGCTTCGCTCGACAGCTCCTACATTGGGCAAAAAAAACGGCCCGAAGGCCGTTTTTTTATTGCTGCAGACTCAACCGCCCAGGTACGCCTCGCGCACTTTCGGGTCGGTCAGCAGGGCTTCACCGGTGCCTTGCATCACCACGCGACCGTTCTCCAGCACGTACGCCCGGTCGGCGATTTTCAGCGCCTGGTTGGCGTTCTGCTCCACCAGGAACACCGTCACGCCGTCCTTGCGCAGTTGTTCGATGATGTCGAAGATCTGCTGGATGATGATCGGTGCCAGGCCCAGGGAAGGCTCGTCGAGCAGCAGCAGCTTGGGCTTGCTCATCAGCGCACGGCCGATGGCGAGCATTTGCTGTTCACCGCCGGACATGGTGCCACCGCGCTGGGTGAAGCGTTCTTTCAGGCGTGGGAAAAGGTGCAGGACCTTGTCCATCTGTTCCTGATAGTCGCCCTTGTCGGTGAAGAATCCGCCCATGGCGAGGTTTTCTTCCACGGTCAGCCGGGCAAATACCCGACGACCTTCCGGCACCACCGCGATGCTCTTGCGCATGATCCGTGACGAGTCCTGGCCCACCAGTTCCTCACCCATGTAGCGGATGCTGCCGCTGTGGGCCTGGGGCGAACCGCAAAGCGTCATCAGCAGGGTGGATTTGCCGGCGCCGTTGGCACCGATCAGCGTCACGATTTCGCCTTGGCGGACTTCGACGTTGACGCTGTGCAAGGCCTGGATCTTGCCGTAGAAGGTGGAAACGTTTTCGAATTGCAGCATTTACGCTTCCCCCAGGTAGGCTTTGATCACTTCAGGATTGTCGCGGATCTGTTCCGGCGAGCCGTTGGCCAGGGGGGTGCCCTGGTTGATCACGACGATGTGGTCGGAAATGCTCATGACCAGCTTCATGTCGTGCTCGATCAGCAGCACAGTGACGTTGTGCTCCTCGCGCAGCACGCCGATCAGCGCTTTCAGGTCTTCGGTTTCCTTGGGGTTCAGGCCGGCGGCCGGTTCGTCGAGCATGAGGATCCGCGGACGGGTCATCATGCAGCGGGCGATTTCCAGGCGTCGTTGCTGACCGTAGGCCAGGGTCCCGGCGGTACGGTTGGCAAACTCCTTGAGGTTGACCTTGTCCAGCCAGTACTCGGCGTACTCCATGGCCTCGCGTTCGCTTTTGCGGAACGCCGGGGTCTTGAACAGGCCGGCAAAGAAGTTGGTGTTCAGGTGACGGTGCTGGGCGATCAGCAGGTTTTCGACCGCCGTCATGTCCTTGAACAGCCGCACGTTCTGGAAGGTGCGCACCACACCCTTGCGGGCGATCTGGTGGCCGGGCAGGCCCTGGATCGGCTCGCCGTCCAGCACGATGGTGCCGCCGGTGGGCTGGTAGAAGCCGGTCAGGCAGTTGAACACGGTGGTCTTGCCCGCGCCGTTCGGCCCGATCAGCGCAACCACCTGTTTTTCTTTCACGGTCAGGGCCACGCCGTTGACCGCCAGCAAGCCGCCGAAGCGCATGCTCAAGTTTTCGACTTTGAGGATCTCGCGGCTCATTTGCGCAGCTCCATGTGGGGGCGTTGCATAGGCAGCAGACCTTGAGGACGCCAGATCATCATCAGCACCATCAAGGCGCCGAACATCAACATGCGGTATTCGCTGAATTCACGCATCATTTCAGGCAGCAGGATCATCACGATGGCCGCCAGGATCACGCCCAACTGCGAGCCCATCCCGCCCAGCACCACGATGGCGAGGATGATCGCCGACTCGATGAAGGTAAAGGATTCCGGCGTCACCAGGCCCTGGCGGGCGGCGAAGAAGCTGCCGGCAAAACCGGCGAACGCAGCACCGAGGGTGAAGGCCGACAGCTTGATGATCGTCGGGTTGAGTCCCAGGGCGCGGCAGGCGATTTCGTCTTCACGCAATGCCTCCCAGGCGCGACCGATCGGCATGCGCAGCAGGCGGTTGATGACGAACAGCGCGGCCAGGGCCAGCAACAGGGCAACCAGGTAGAGGAAGATCACCTTGTTGATCGAGTTGTATTCCAGGCCGAAGTACTCGTGGAAGGTCTGCAGGCCTTCGGCGGCCTTACGTTCGAAGGTCAGGCCGAAGAACGTCGGTTTCTCGATGTTGCTGATGCCGTTCGGGCCACCGGTGATGTCGGTCAGGTTGCGCAGGAACAGACGGATGATCTCGCCAAAACCCAGGGTTACGATGGCCAGGTAGTCACCGCGCAAGCGCAGGACCGGGAACCCCAGCAGGAAACCGAAGGTGGCGGCCATCATCCCGGCGATCGGCAGGCAGATCCAGAAGCTCAGGCCGAAGTAGTGGGACAGCAGCGCATAGCTGTAGGCACCGACGGCGTAGAAGCCGACATAACCCAGGTCCAGCAGGCCGGCCAGGCCTACCACGATGTTCAGGCCAAGGCCGAGCATCACGTAGATCAGGATCAGCGTGGCGATGTCCACCGCGCCGCGGGAGCCGAAGAACGGCCAGACCAGTGCCACGACGATCAGGCCCAGCACGATCCAGCGCTGGGTCGATGGCAGGGTCAGGAAGTTGCTGGCCTTGGCCGGGATCACCGGCAGGCCGGGCGACGACTTCCACATGGCGCTGATCTGCGTGCTGAACAGCACCCGCAGGAACATCAGCAGCGAACACACGGCGATGGTTGCCAGGATGGCCGGGCTGGTGCCATGCACTTCCAGGTCGATGCCGACGATGGTCAGTTTAAGACCCAGTACCGGGTAGGCCACGGCCCAGACCAGCAGGGCGCTGAAGAGCGCCGATTTGAGATGCCTAGTCATACTTTCTCAACCTCCGGGCGGCCCAGGATGCCGGTCGGCCGGAATAACAGAACCAGAACCAACAAGCCGAATGCCACGACGTCCTTGTACTGGTCGCCGAAGATGTCGGCGCCAAAAGCTTCCGCCACGCCCAGCACCAGCCCGCCGAGCATCGCGCCGGGAATGCTGCCGATGCCGCCCAGTACTGCGGCGGTGAAGGCTTTCAGGCCGACGAGAAAACCGGCGTTGGGGTTGATCACGCCGTATTGCATGCTCAACAGCACCGCGGCGATGGCCGCCAGGGCCGCACCGATGACGAAGGTCAGGGCGATGATGTTGTTGGTGTTGATGCCCAGCAGGTTGGCCATCTTGATGTCCTCGGCACAGGCGCGGCAGGCGCGGCCCAGGCGGGAACGGGAGATGAACAGCGTCAGGCCGAGCATGGCGACCAGGGTCACCACGAACACCACGATTTGCATGTAGGAAATCAGCACTTCATGTGCCCCGCCTGGCCCGATGGCAAAGTTGCCCGGAATCAGGTTGGGTATGGATTTGTCCTTGGAGTCTTGCGAAAGCAGTACCGTGTTCTGCAGGAAGATCGACATGCCGATGGCGGAAATCAGCGGGATCAGACGGTTGCTGCCGCGCAGGGGGCGGTAGGCGATCCGTTCGATGCTGTAGCCATAGGAGCTGGTGACGACGATGCTCGCGATGAAAGCCGCGGTCATCAACAGCGGGACACTGTCGAGTCCCATCATGCTCAGCCCGGCGATGGCAATGAACGCCACGTAGGAGCCGATCATGTACACCTCGCCGTGGGCGAAGTTGATCATTCCAATGATGCCGTAAACCATCGTATAGCCGATGGCGATCAGGGCATACGTGCTGCCAACGGTCAGGCCGTTAACCAGCTGCTGGAAGAAGTGATAGATGTCAGGCATTACAGCGCTCCTAAAAACCTGATACGCATTTCACTGGTGGAGTCATTTTCCCGCCCGGGTCCCGTGGATCTGCATCCACTTCGAACACGAGGTTTGCCAGCGAACCGCTGATGACGGTTTTGAGATTTTCAGGTGGGGAGACTGGCGGATCACGCCAGCGCGGCCCAATACATTTAAAACAAAGCCCACGGCACGCCGTGGGCTTTATTGGCAGTCAGTCAGGCCAGGCCTTACTGAGGCGAAGCTTCGGTTTTAGGTTTGCCGAAGTGCCACTCGTAGACCACGAACTTGAAGTCCTTCAGGTCGCCCTTCGCGTCGAAGCTCAGGTCACCGGTTGGGGTCTTGAAGGTGCCGGCGTGGATGGCTTCAGCCACTTTGGCCGCGTCTTCGCTCTTGGCTGCGGTGATGGCCTGGGCAATCACCTGGACAGCGGAGTAGGACGGGAACACGAACGGACCGCTTGGGTCTTCTTTCTTGGCCTTGAACGCGTCAGCCAGGGCGACGTTGGCCGGATCCTGGTCGAAGGATTTCGGCAGGGTCACCAGCAGGCCTTCGGAAGCGTCCTTGGCGATTTGCGAGATGGAGTCGTTACCCACGCCTTCCGGACCCATGAACTTGGCCTTCAGGCCTTTTTCCTGGGATTGACGCAGGATCAGGCCCAGCTCCGGGTGGTAGCCGCCGTAGTAGACGAAGTCGACGTTGGCTTGCTTGAGCTTGGCGATCATCGAGGAGAAGTCTTTGTCGCCGGCGTTCACGCCTTCGAAGACGGCAACCTTGACGCCTTTGCCTTCGAGGGTTTTCTTCACGGCGCTGGCGATGCCTTCACCGTACTGCTGCTTGTCGTGCAGGACCGCAACGATCTTCGGCTTGACGTGGTCGGCGATGTAGTTGCCGGCCGCAGGGCCTTGGGCGCTGTCCAGGCCGATGGTGCGGAAGATCATCTTGTAGCCGCGAGCGGTGATGTCCGGGCTGGTAGCGGCCGGGGTGATCATGACCACGCCTTCGTCTTCATAGATGTCCGAAGCCGGCTGGGTGGAGCTGGAGCACAGGTGGCCGACCACGAACTTGACGCCATCGTTGACGACTTTGTTCGCGACCGCTACCGCTTGTTTTGGATCGCAGGCGTCATCGTATTCAACGGCGACGAGTTGCTTGCCGTTGACGCCACCCTTGGCGTTGATCTGTTCGATGGCCATTTTGGAGCCACTGAACTGCATGTCGCCGTATTGGGCTACAGGGCCGGTTTTTGGGCCGGCGATGCCGATCTTGATGGTGTCGGCGGCGAACGAATGGCTGGCAACCCCGGCCAGAACCATAGCGGCAAACAGTTTGGAAATCTGCTTAGTAGCCTTAGTCATAGTGCTCCACTCATGCTGTTGTAGTTTTTATAGTCCTGGCGCCGTAGCAGCAGAACCGGGTCAGATATCTTGGATACCCTCGCGGAAAATGCCCCCGGCAACTGTACCGGTACAGTGTAGAGCGCCGATTGTTGGCAAGGGAAGCTGGCGCTTGGGGGCAAAACCTGAGGGTGTCGCTTAATTGAAAGAAAAAGACAGAATTGCGGCGGGGGTTGTCCGGTCATATCGGCAATCCTTGGCTTTCCTGCGCTTTTCAATCGGTACTGCAATTGCTACCGGGTTTTTCTGCCAGACCACCGACGTTATCATTCGCGCCGATTTCTTTTCCGGACAAGTCCCATGAATCAAGAACCTAGCACCCTCTATGCCAAACTGCTTGGTGAAACCGCATCCATCACCTGGAAAGAGCTGGAGCCGTTCTTTGCCAGGGGTGCCCTATTGTGGGTCGATCCGGCACTGGATTTGATCGCCGCCGCCGAAGCCGTCGCCCAGGACGAAGGCGACAAAGTCGCCGCCTGGCTGGCCGCCGACCAGCTCGCCAAGCTGTCTGAAACGCGGGCGCTGGATTTTCTGGAGCGTGATCCGCAGCTTTGGGCGGTGGTGGTTTCGCCCTGGATTATGATCCAGGAAAGGGCGTCGAACTGATCGATGCACCAAGTTGGTTCGCGTTCGGGTGGGCAAGAAAGTGTGTAGGTGAGTAGCGTGATGGCGTCCTGCCGTGGCGAAACGCCACAGGGGAGGGTGACGTATACGTAACGGGAACAGTTTATGGAGCAGCCTTTGGGCTGCTCAATTGTTTCTGGATGTTGTTCAGGTGCAGGATTCAGGGCCGCTATCGCGAGCAAGCTCGCTCCCACAGTGGGTCTGTGTACACAAAACCCTGTGGGAGCGAGCTTGCTCGCGAAAGGGGCAACACGCTGCTGCGCCAGCCTCAGTAACTCTTGCCAGTATGGTTATTAAGGGAAATAACCTTGGTCTTGCCAATGCGGTGACGGTAGATCTCGCGCAGGTACTTGATGGATTTCTTCACGCAGTCGCGGGACAGGCGGATGTCGTTGATCGAGACGAACTTGTCCTTGTCGTTGATCAGCTCGCGGTATTTCTTCTCGTACATCGGCTTGATCGCGTACCAGTTGGTGTCGAGGATCTTCGCCGGGTTTTCGAATTCGTTGAGCAGATCGTCGATGCGTTCTTCGTCGAAGTCTTCATTGATGATGAAGTCCAGGATCGAGTTGTCCAGGGTGTCGTCGAAGCGGTACGGGGTGCGGGCGAAGCAGCGTTTGATGAAGGCCACGATCAGGGTCAGGAAATCGTCCGACAGGCACGGGCTCTTGGCGATCAGGGTGGTGAGCGACAGGTTGGCCGACGCACCGATCACCAACGCGTAACGCTTGAGGGTGGTGTTGGGGAACAGGCTGTTGAGGTGGGTCTTGAGCCGGTTCAGGTCCATGTAGGACAGCTTGTAGTCCTTGGGCAGGGAGACGATGGACACCACCGACGAACAATTCTTGAAGAAGTGCAGGTCATGCAGGGCGGCTGCGTCGTAGCCGGAATTCTTGTACTGCTCCAGCGACGCCCGGTAGCGCTTGGATTCGATCGGCAACAGGCTGATGCCTTCGATGGCCTGGGTGACTTTGTTGAAGTGCGGCAGGTCGATGGAGCGGAAGAACAGGTCGTCGATGTTCAGGCGCGGCGGCTCTTTCTCGAACACCTTGAACTTGTCGCCGCTTGGCGCCGGGGTTTCCGGAACGACGGACTCGGCGTAGGCAATCGCCACCGGGCCGGCCAGGCTCATGAACAGGTCGTTGGCGTCCAGGCGAATGGTTTCGCCAATGTCGATGCCGGCACGGCGGAAGTAGTTCTGGTCGTAGTCGGTGGTAACCGCCTGGGCCGTCAGGATGTTGAAGATCTGCTGGGAGATGTACTGGTTGGCGTGCTTCTCCATGGCATTGACATCAATGTTCTGGATGTTGCCGTCATCGCTTTCTTCGGCGTAGCGCATGATGTCGTTGGAGATCAGCATCATCGCGTTCCAGGGGCGGATACGGCCCATCACGCTGGCTTCGCTGCTGTCTTCGTTGGCGAAGTTGTACGAGAAATCCCATTCTTCCGACAGGTACTTGCACAGCAGGCGTCCGGCGTTGATGTGCAAGGCCTCGGACATTTCACTGCGGTGGTCGGAAATGTTCGGCAATACGCAGATGCCGCTGGTGAAAATCGGTTCGAAGACGAAGGAGTGACCGCTCTTGCTGTCGTGTTCGTCCATCGGCTTGGTGTCGAACGTCTTGTTCATGTACGAGTATTGCTGGGCCAGGCCGAACTCCGAGGCCATGCCCGAACCGGTACCGCCGCCGGCACTGAAGATCGAGAAGTACAGGCGCGACTGGTTGGCCTTGATGCCGCAGCTGTCGATCAGGTACGAGTGGATCATTTTCCAGTCGGGGCTGGAGAAGCGCTGGGTGTCCTTGTTCAGGATGATCTTGGCCAGGTACTGGCCCAGGATCGGCGCGTTACCGGCGCCACCGGCGTGGACTTCCGACAAGTCCATGATCTTCATTTTGCTGTAGTCGCGCAAAAAGCCGCTTTTCTCGCCCTTGCGCGAGAAACGGATGCGCCCGGCGATGTCCTTGTCCAGGTCGCCGAGCATCACCAGCGGTTCCACCAGGAACACCGGTTTGCTGGCCTTGCTGTTGCCCAGGCGCAGGTTGTTGCGGATCCACTGCGCGGGGCTGTAGCCCTTGTCGCTGTAAGCCTTGTCTTCGGCGTTGAATTCGTTGAGGTAGAACTTGCGGGCGTTGTACACCAGCTCCGCCACGTCCAGGGCGATGTTGGAACCGCAGCGCCCCAGGCCGATCAGGCATACCGACGGGAATTCCTGTTGGGCGCGGTCGTTCTCGTCTTCTACCAGATGGGGCGGTCGCGGGAACACCGCGTCGCGCAGGCCATCGAGGTTGTCGAGGATCCGGTCGGTGTTGGTTTCGGTGAAATACAGATACTGCTGAGTCGACAGGGGACGCGAGCTCGAGCTGCTCGATGGTTTCGAGGCTTCAGGGCCGTTGGCGGCCGGGCTCAGGGTCAGATCGGATACCGCAGTGGCTGTTTTTTTGGAAGTCATTGTGCGCCATGTGCCTGAACTGGTTGGCTCGACGAGCGCTGTCATCGAACCATCGCGGATGGGAGCTCGCGTCCTGGATGGCGCGAAGGTCGGCCCGAGCGTCCAAGGCTATGGCCTGGGCGCCGCTCGAGAGATTCTTTCCTGATAGGTTGAATCGGCCACCGGGAGACGATCTTTAATCAAGAATGGGCGAAATGATGGCAATTGTTACAGGAAATTGACCGTTATCAAGAAACGCGCCGCTCGCCATGGATGGGTATCAGCCTTGCGAATGATTGGAGACAGCCCGCGCGCCGCTGTCTAGATTGCAGATTCCGCTAATGCTCCATAACAATAAAAGAGACGGACCCATGCAGAACTCGACCCAAGCGGCGAATGCCTGGCGCATTCTGTTCCTGTTGTTCCTGGCCAACCTGTTCAACTTCTTCGACCGCACCATCCCGGCGATCATCATCGAGCCGATTCGCATGGAGTGGAGCCTCAGCGATTTCCAGATCGGCATCATCGGCACCGCTTTCACTATCGTCTACGCCATTGCCGGGTTGCCATTGGGACGCATGGCCGATACCGGTTCGCGCAGCAAGTTGATGGGCTGGGGCCTGGCGACCTGGAGCGCGCTGACGGCGGTCAACGGCCTGGTGGGCAGTTTCTGGGCGTTCCTGCTGGTGCGCATGGGCGTCGGGATCGGCGAGGCCAGCTACGCGCCGGCTGCCAACTCACTGATTGGCGATCTGTTCCCGGCCCATCGCCGGGCGCGGGCCATGGGCATCTTCATGCTGGGCCTGCCGATTGGCTTGTTGCTGGCGTTCTTCACCATCGGCGCGATGGTCAAGGCCTTCGACAGCTGGCGCGCGCCGTTCTTTATCGCGGCGGTGCCAGGCTTGGTGCTGGCGCTATTCATGTTCTTCATCAAGGAACCCAAGCGCGGCGCGGCGGAAACCGTGCAGGTGTCCCAGGAAAAGGTCGACCGGCCGATCCGTCGGGTATTGGCGATTCCCACTTTCCTGTGGCTGGTGCTGGCCGGGTTGTGCTTCAACTTCGCCACCTATGCCTGCAACTCCTTCCTGGTGCCGATGCTGCAACGCTATTTCCTGATGCCGTTGCACGAGGCGGCGGTGGCCACCGGGATCATGGTGGGCGTGACCGGGTTGTTCGGCTTGACCCTCGGCGGTTGGATCGCCGACAAGATTCACCAGCGCGTGCCCAGCGGTCGCTTGCTGTTCGCCGCGTTCAGCCTGGTGATCTCGACGCTCACCACCGCCTGGGCATTGCACGCCGGGCGAATTGAAATCGGCGTGTTCGTCGCGGTGTTCAGTGTCGGCTGGTTGTTCGCCTATACCTTTTATACCTGCGTGTACACGGCGATCCAGGACGTGGTCGAGCCGCGCCTGCGGGCTACGGCGATGGCGCTGTTCTTCGCCGGCCTGTACTTGCTCGGTGGCGGCCTGGGGCCGGTGGTGGTGGGCGGCTTGTCCGACTACTTCGCCCGCACGGCCATGGCCGCAGCCGGAGTCGACCAGATGACCGAAGCGTTCAAGGCCATCGGCCTGCATGACGCGATGTACCTGATCCCGGTGGCGCTGTTCCTGACCATGGTGTTCCTGTTTTTGGCGTCACGTTGTTTTGTGCGCGATGCCAAGCGCATGAAGGACGGGATGAGCGCGGTGGTGCTGCCCGAAGGTGTCGTGGCGACGGCCTAAAGAAATTTTGTGGCAATGATGCTTTTGTGGCGAGGGAGCTTGCTCCCGCTCGGTTGCGCAGCGACCGCAACATTTTTGGGGCCGCTTCGCACCCCAGCGGGAGCAAGCTCCCTCGCCACAAAGGCCGTGTGTTACAGGTTATCCAGCCTTGTCATCTCGCCCACGCAACAGGCGATTGGGCATCGCCACCGCGGCCGCCAGTCCCAGCAACGACACTGCTGCGCTGATCATCAGCAAATGCCGGAACGTCGCCTGCAGTTCCTGGCGCAAGGCGTTCTGCGCCTCGCCCGGGGCGGCGTTCAGGCCGTCCAGCAAGACGCTGCCGGAATGCCCTTCACCGATCAGCGACGAGCTGGCGAGCTGGGCGAAGCTTGAATCTTGCAGCAAGGCCAGCAGCAACGCTGACATCAGTGCCACGCCCACCGCGCCGCCAAGGGAGCGGAACAGGTTGGTGGTGCTGGTGGCGACGCCGATGTCCTGTTGGTGTACGGCGTTCTGCGCACCCACCAGCGAAGTGGGAAACTGCATGCCGGAGGCGATGCCGCTGAGCAGCATGAACAGGCTGCTCAGCCAGAGCGCGGCGGGCGGGGTGAAAGCCATGCCGAGGATAGCGAACGGGAAGAGCAGGGCGCCGCTCAGGATCATCGGCTTGTAGCGCCCCGTGACCGAGGTCCGGCGTCCGGCGAAATACGCGCCGATCGGCAGCCCTATCGCCAGCGGCAACAAGTGCAACGCCGCACTGTCGGCACCGGCGCCGGTCACGCTCTGGAAGCGCAACGGCACCAGCACTGTCAGGGAAATCGCCTGGAAGCTGGTGAAGAACACCGTGCACCAACACAGCACCGCATCGCGGTTGGCGAACAGGTGCATCGGCAACAACGGCTCCCGCGCCCGGCGCTCGTGCCAGGCGAACACCCCCAGCGCTGCTCCTGCGCAACCCAGCAACCCCAGCACTTCACGGCTGTGCCAGGCATGACCCTGGCCGACCTGGGTGATCCCCAGCAGCAGCGCCGTCAGGCCGATGATCAGCAACACGGTGCCCAGGTAATCGATGATCGGCGTGCGTTGCGGCACCGGCAGCCCGACCAGGCTGCGTCGGGCGACCCACCAGGCCACCAGGCCCAGCGGCAGGTTGATCCAGAACACCCAGCGCCACGACAGGTACTCGGTCATGTAGCCGCCGAGCACCGGCCCCGCCACGCTGGCCACCGCGTACATGCTGCTGAAGTAGCCCTGGTAGCGACCGCGTTCGCGGGGCGCGATGATGTCGCCGATGATCGCCTGGCTCACCGAAATCATCCCGCCGGCGCCGATGCCCTGGAAAATCCGCGCCAGCACCAGTTGCTCCATGTTTTGGGCCAGGCCGCAGAACAGCGAGGCCAGGGTGAACAGGCCCATGCCGAACAGCATCAGCGGCCGGCGACCGTAGAGGTCACCAAGCTTGCCGTAGATCGGCACCGCCACGGTCATCGCGACCATGTAGCCGGCAATCACCCAGGCCAGCAGGCTGACGTCGGCGAATTGTGCGGAAATGGCCGGCATCGAGACGGCGACGATGGTCTGGTCCAGCGCACCCAGGAAAATCGCCAGCATCAGGGCTGCCAGCACGCTACGGATGGCCGGTTTTGGGGCGTGGAGCGTATTGAACTGAGTCAAGGCAGAACCTGCGGGCATCGCGCCGGAGAGGCAAAATGGACGAAACCCGCAGTTTAAGTCGATAGGCGACTATTCGATAGCCTCGTAAGGAAGTCCGACGTAATTTTCCGCGATGGTCTTGCGACCGGCCTCGGAGTCGACGAAATATTCCAGCTCGGCTTCGCTGATACGCTGGTTGAAGGCGTCGTCGTCGAAGCGGTGCAGCATCGAGGTCATCCACCAGGAGAACCGTTCGGCTTTCCAGACGCGCCGCAGGCAGATGGCCGAATACTTCTCCAGCAGATCCACACGGCCGTCGCGATAGACCTTGAGCAGGATGTTGAACAGCGTGCTGACATCGCTGGCCGCCAGGTTCAGCCCCTTGGCGCCGGTGGGCGGGACGATGTGGGCCGCATCGCCCACCAGGAACATCCGCCCATACTGCATCGGCTCGACCACGAAGCTGCGCAGCGGGGCGATGCTTTTCTCGATGGACGGGCCGGTCACCAGGGCTGCGGCCAGGTCGGCGGGCAGGCGGTTTTTCAGCTCATCCCAGAAACGCTCGTCCGGCCAGTCGGCCACTTGTTCCTCGGCGGGCACTTGCAGGTAATAACGGGTACGGGTCTTGGAGCGCATGCTGCACAAGGCAAAACCGCGCGCGTGGCGAGCGTAGACCAGTTCTTCGTGGACCGGCGGGGTGTCGGCCAGTACGCCGAGCCAGCCAAACGGGTAGACGCGTTCGAAGACCTTGAGTTTTTCCGCAGGAATGGACTGTCGCGCCACGCCGTGGAAACCGTCGCAACCGGCAATGTAGTCGCAGTCCAGGCGCCAGGTTTCCCCTTCATGCTCGAAGGTCACGAAAGGGGTTTCGGTTTGCATGTCGTGGGGTTGGGCGTTGCTGGCCAGGTACAGGGTCCGGGCGCCGGCGGCTTCGCGGGCGGCCATCAAGTCACGGGTCACTTCGGTCTGGCCGTAGACCATGACATTTTTACCACCGGTCAAGCCCTTGAGGTCGATGTGCACCCGTCGATCGTTGAGCACCAGTTCAAAACCATCATGGGGCAGGCCTTCGGCGTCCATGCGCTGGCCAACGCCGGCCTGACGCAGTAGTTCAACCATGCCTTGCTCCAGCACACCGGCGCGGATGCGGCTCAGGACGTATTCCGGGGTCTGGCGTTCGAGGATGACAGTGTCGATCCCGGCGTTGTGCAGCAACTGGCCGAGCAGCAGGCCAGAGGGGCCGGCACCGATAATAGCGACTTGGGTCTTGAGGGTTTTCATTGTTGTTATGACTCGCACGAAGCACGCGACCAGGGTCGGTGTTGATTATTAGAAATCGAGTGCCTACATTTTTCGCTTGCGGAGCTGTCAGTTGAAGGGGAAAACTGAGCCGATACCTGTTCTTTTCGCCAATTGGTGCGATTATCGCCCGCAACCCCAGGCCCGGATCCACGTTATGAAAAAACCTGACCTGCCTCCGATCCCGGTGTTCAAGCTCTATGGCGAGAGCCAGGAATGGCCGACGCCGGACTTGTTGCACTGCGAGACCATCTCCAAGCGCAGCCGCGAGCATCAATGGGAAATCAAGCCTCATCGGCATGCCGATCTGTGCCAGTTGTTGTTTGTCTTCAAGGGCCAGGCGGAACTGGAAATCGAGGGCCGGCGCACGCTACTCACCGAGCCGGCCGTGCAGATCCTGCCGCCGCTGTCGGTCCATGGCTTTCGTTTTTCCGAAGATGTGGAAGGTTACGTGGTGACCCTGGCGGCACCGCTGGTCACGCACCTGCAAGCGCAACTGGGGCATTCGGTCAACGTCCTGGCCCAGGCCGAAAGCTACCCCACCCTTGAGAATGCCGAGTACCTCAACAGCCTGTTCAGCGCCTTGCAGAATGAGTACGTGGGGCATCAACCGGCGCGGGAAATGCTGATGCACGCGCTGGTCAGCGTGATCATGGTCTGGGTCAGCCGCCAGGTGATGCAGCGACACACCCAGGCCCAGCGCCCGCAACGGGCCCGGGAATACCTCAACGGCTTCATTCAGTTGGTGGAAGAAACCTATCGCGAGCACGTCAAGGTCGAAGACCTGGCCCACCGCCTGGGCATTTCCGTGTCGCACCTCAACGGCACCTGCCGGGAGCTGGCGGGGCAACCGGCGTTGCAGATCATGCATGAGCGCCAGTTGCTGGAAGCCAAGCGCCTGCTGACCTACACCGGCATGACCATCTACGAGATTTCCGAAATGCTCGGGTTTTCCGACCCGACCAACTTCACCCGGCTGTTCCGCCGGCGCGTGGGCATCTCGCCCAAGGCGTTCCGGGACCGGCTCAAGACCGATCAACAGGACGACTGACCACGCCTCAGCGCAGGGCGTTCAGGGTTGCGCTGTGGGGGATGCACCGTTCGAAGTTGCAACTGGCGTATTCACGGGGCAGTTGCCTGGCCTGCTCGACCCGGTAGGCCGCAGTGCCGTATAGCGCGAGCGTGGCGGCGCAGGTGACAAAAATGGCGAGGCGTCTTCTTGTTTTAATGTTCATGGCGGTGACCTCTGAACGAATACCCGGGGGTACTACTTTCAGAATAGGTCAGCCGTGGCGAGTTGCCAGCCGGGCAGGCTTTGTGTGTAACCCGATATTCAGAACACTGATATTCCCCAGTAGGACCCAGCCTCCCAAGGGCTGAAGCCCTGCTTCATTGTGGCGAGGGAGCTTGCTCCCGCTGGGCTGCGCAGCGGCCCAAAAATGTTGCGGTCGCTGCGCAACCGAGCGGGAGCAAGCTCCCTCGCCACAGGTTCGCTGTATGTCAGGAACTGGCAGTGTTTCCCAGTCAGTTACGCCAGGTGTTCTGGCTTCATCGGGTCGCCCGGCTTGACGTCCAGTTGCTTGCGCACGTCTTCGAACATTTCGTCGTAGTACTTGTGCATCGAGCCGATGCTCGCGGTCTTGGGCAAGCCATACTTCTGGGCGATGCGCGTGGCGTGGCGGGCGAAATCGAAGGCCTGGTCCTTGGCCAGGAAGAATGTCTCGTCCAGTGACTTGTCTTCGACGCTGCCATGCACCCGGAACGACATGCCCGTGCCTTCCTTGCCGTCCTGGTCGACCTTGTAGTCGATGCACAGGTTGTAGCTGAAATCGTCCTTGTTCAGCGCATGGCGCTCCATGTGCAGGTGTCCGGGTTCGAACATGGCCATAAGCAACTCTCCTTCGAAGGCATGGGGAGTAGGGCAGACCCTGGATCCGCCCCGCAAGTTTCCTGTTATCGATAAGCGATGCCAGGTGTCGCTGTGCTGATGCGCGTACCGGCAGTGCCCTGGACGATAGCATCGATGTCCGACAGCGACCCGATCACCGCGACCTTGCCAGTGTTGCGCGCGAATTCGCAGGCCGCCTGCACCTTCGGCCCCATGGAGCCGGCGGCGAAGCCGAGCTTTTCCATGTCGTCGGGGTGGGCCTGGGCGATGGCTTTCTGGGTCGGCTTGCCGAAGTCGACGAACGCGGCGTTGACGTCGGTGGCGATCACCAGCAGATCGCTTTCCAGCTGTTCGGCCAGCAGCGCCGAGCACAGGTCCTTGTCGATTACTGCTTCCACGCCTTGCAGCTTGCCGTCGGCGTCGTACATCGTCGGGATGCCGCCACCGCCGGCACAGATCACGATGCTGCCCTTTTCCAGCAGCCATTTGATCGGGCGGATTTCAAAGATGCGCTTGGGCCTGGGGCTTGCGACCACGCGACGGAACTTGTCGCCGTCGGGGGCGATGGCCCAGCCTTTTTCGGCAGCCAGTTTTTGCGCCTCTTCCTGGCTGTAGACCGGGCCGATGGGCTTGGTGGGTTTTTGGAAGGCCGGGTCGTTGCCGTCCACTTCAACCTGGGTCAGCAGCGTGGCGAAGGGGACTTCGAAGTCCAGCAGATTGCCCAGTTCCTGTTCGATGATGTAGCCGATCATGCCTTCGGTTTCGGCGCCGAGCACGTCCAGCGGATACGGCGCGACCGAGGTGTAGGCCGCCGCCTGCAACGACAGCAGGCCGACCTGCGGGCCGTTGCCGTGGGCGATGACCAGTTGGTTGCCAGGGTGGATTTTCGCGATCTGTTCGGTCGCGGTGCGGATGTTGATGCGTTGATTGTCTGCGGTCATGGGTTCACCCCGACGCAGGAGGGCGTTACCGCCCAGGGCAACGACGATACGCATGGTGCTGTCCTTTCAAAAATGGAACGAACAATGCTGTTCCCCCTGTGGGAGCGAGCTTGCTCGCGATGGCGGTGTGTCAGTCGACATCAATGTTGCCTGTTCCTTCGCCATCGCGAGCAAGCTCGCTCCCACAGGGGAAATGTGTCTGTTGCTCAGATATCCGCCAACGCCGACACCAGGATCGCCTTGATGGTGTGCATGCGGTTTTCCGCTTGCTCGAAGGCGATGTTGGCCGGCGATTCGAACACGTCCTCGGTCACTTCCACGCCATTGGCCAGGTTCGGATAACGGGCGGCGATGTCCTTGCCGACCTTGGTTTCGCTGTTATGGAACGCCGGCAGGCAGTGCATGAACTTCACCCGCGGGTTGCCCGAGGCTTTCATCATCTGCGCATTGACCTGGTAGGGCAGCAATTGCTCGATGCGTTCATCCCAGGCTTCCACTGGCTCGCCCATGGACACCCAGATGTCGGTGTGGATGAAGTCCACGCCCTTGACGGCTTCCTTAGGGTCTTCGGTGATGGTGAGGCGTGCGCCACTTTCGGCGGCGAAGGCCTGGCACTGGTCGATGAAGTCCTGATGCGGCCACAAGGCTTTCGGCGCGCCGATGCGCACGTCCATGCCCAGTTTGGCGCCGATCATCAACAGCGAATTGCCCATGTTGTAGCGGGCATCGCCCAGGTAGGCATAGCTGATGTCATGCAGCGGCTTGTCGCTGTGTTCGCGCATGGTCAGGGTGTCGGCGATCATTTGGGTGGGGTGGAATTCGGCGGTCAGGCCGTTGAACACCGGCACCCCGGCGAACTTGGCCAGTTCCTCGACGATCTCCTGTTCGAAGCCTCGGTATTCGATGGCGTCGAACATCCGCCCCAGGACCCGGGCGGTGTCTTTCATGCTTTCCTTGTGCCCGATCTGCGACGACACCGGGTCGATGTAGGTGACGTGGGCGCCCTGGTCATGGGCCGCGACTTCGAAGGCGCAGCGGGTGCGGGTCGAGGTCTTCTCGAAGATCAGCGCGATGTTCTTGCCCTTGAGGTGCTGCTGTTCGGTGCCGGTGTACTTGGCACGCTTGAGGTCGCGGGACAGGTCCAGCAAAAAGTGCAGCTCGCGGTTGGTGTGGTGCATCAGACTCAGCAGGCTGCGGTTGCGCATGTTGAACGCCATGATGTGGATCTCCTCAGGTGTAGGTTATCCCCGGGGCCGGTCTCTGCCGTGGGATGCAGAGCGGTGCCGGCCCAGGCTCAAAGGTTAGTAATCGATCGGGTCACGGATGATCGGGCAGGTCATGCAGTGACCACCGCCACGGCCCCGGCCCAGTTCGCTGGCACTGATGGTGATGACTTCCACACCGGCCTTGCGCAGCAGGGTGTTGGTGTAGGTGTTGCGGTCGTAGCCGATCACCACGCCCGGCTCCACGGCCACCACGTTGTTACCGTCGTCCCATTGTTCGCGTTCGGCGGCGAAGCTGTTGCCGCCGGTTTCCACCACCCGCAGTGCCGGCAGCTTGAGGGCCGCGGCCACGGTGTCGAGGAAGCTGCTGTCCTCGCGGCGCACGTCGATGCCGCCGGGTTTGCTCTCGTCAGGGCGCAGGGAGAAGGCGACGATCTGGCTCACCACTTCCGGGAAAATCGTGACCAGGTCGCGGTCGCAGAAGCTGAACACGGTGTCCAGGTGCATGGCCGCGCGGGATTTCGGCAAGCCGGCGACGATCACCCGCTCCACGGCCTTGTTCTTGAACAGGTTCAGCGCCAGTTGGCCGATGGCCTGGCGGGACGAGCGTTCGCCCATGCCGATCAGCACCACGCCGTTGCCAATGGGCATCACGTCGCCGCCTTCGAGGGTGGCGCTGCCGTGATCCTGGTCCGGGTCGCCGTACCAGACCTGGAAGTCAGCCTGGGTGAACTCGGGGTGGAATTTGTAGATGGCGCTGGCCAGCAGGGTTTCCTGGCGGCGCGCCGGCCAATACATCGGGTTCAGGGTCACGCCGCCGTAGATCCAGCAGGTGGTGTCGCGGGTGAACTGGGTGTTGGGCAGCGGCGGCAGGATGAAACTGGAATGCCCGAGGAAGTCGCGGAACATCTGGATGGTCTTGCCACCGAAGCTGTCCGGCAGGTCATCGGCCGAGACGCCGCCGATCAGGAATTCGGCGATATGGCGCGGCTCCAGGCTGCGCAGCCACGAACCGACTTCATTTACCAGGCCCAGGCCCACCGAGTTGGCGGTGATCTTGCGTTGCAGGATCCAGTCCAGGGCTTCGGGGATAGCGACGATGTCGGTCAGCAGGTTGTGCATTTCCAGTACGTCGATGTCGCGCTCGCGCATCTTGGTGACGAAATCGAAATGGTCGCGCTTGGCCTGGTTGACCCAGATCACATCGTCGAACAGCAGCTCGTCGCAGTTGTTCGGGGTCAGCCGCTGGTGGGCCAGGCCTGGGGAACACACCATGACTTTACGTAATTTGCCGGCTTCGGAGTGCACGCCGTATTTCACTTTTTCCGTGGTCATTACAAATCCTCCAGTTAGAACAATCAGCCAACTACAAGGTCAGGAAGCCGTCGTAGAGCCCGTAGGCCGCCACCAGGGCGCCTGCGATCACTGCGGCGAAAATCAGCTTCTCGACAGCGGTGAAAATCGGTTTGCCCAGCTCGCGCTTGGCCTTGGCGAACAGGATCGCGCCGGGGGCATAGAGCAGGGCGGAGAGCAGCAGGTACTTGATCCCGCCGGCATACAGCAGCCATACCGCATAGATCAGGGCGATGGCGCCGATGGCCAAGTCCTTGCGCCGCTCGGCCGCGAAGCCTTCGTAGGTCTCGCCGCGCACCGCCAGCAGCACGGCGTAGGCCGCCGACCACAGGTACGGCACCAGGATCATTGAGGTGGCGAGGTAGATCAGTGACAGGTAGGTGCTGGCCGAGAACAGGGTGATGACCAGAAACACCTGGACCATCGCGTTGGTCAGCCACAGGGCGTTGGCCGGTACGTGGTTGGCATTCTCCCGGCGCAGGAATTCGGGCATGGTGTGGTCTTTGGCGGCGGCGAACATGATCTCGGCGCACAGCAATACCCAGGACAGCAGGGCGCCGAGCAGCGAGATGATCAGGCCGACGCTGATCAGCACCGCGCCCCAGTGCCCCACGACATGCTCCAGCACGGCGGCCATGGACGGGTTCTGCAACTTCGCCAGTTCAGGCTGGGTCATGATGCCCAGGGACAGCACGTTCACCAGTACCAGGAACAGCAGCACGGTGATGAAGCCGATGACGGTGGCCTTGCCCACGTCGGTGCGCTTCTCGGCGCGGGCGGAAAAAATACTTGCGCCCTCGATGCCGATGAACACCCACACGGTGACCAGCATCATGTGCCGCACTTGGGTCATCACGCTGCCCAGGTCCGGATTTTTCAGGCCCCAGATATCAGCGGTGAAAATATCGAGCTTGAACGCGAATACGGCGATCAGCACAAACAATACCAGCGGTACGACCTTGGCGATGGTCGTCACCAGGTTGATGAATGCTGCTTCCTTGATGCCTCGCAATACCAGGAAGTGCACGGCCCACAGCAGCACCGATGAGCCGATCACCGCTGCGACGGTATTACCTTCACCAAACACCGGGAAGAAGTAGCCCAAGGTGCTGAACAACAACACGAAGTAGCCGACGTTGCCCAGCCAGGCGCTGATCCAGTAACCCCACGCGGATGAGAACCCCATGTAGTCGCCGAACCCGGCCTTGGCGTAGGCATACACCCCGCCATCCAGGTCGGGTTTGCGGTTGGCCAGGGTCTGGAACACGAAGGCCAGGGTCAGCATGCCGACGGCGGTGATGGCCCAGCCGATCAGCACGGCACCGACATCGGCACTGGCCGCCATGTTTTGTGGCAAGGAAAAGATTCCCCCGCCGATCATTGAGCCGACCACCAGTGCAACCAGCGCACCCAATCGAAGTTTTCCGGGCGTATCAGACATTTGCGAGACTCCAGTGCAGGAGAAGAGAGTCAACAGACTAAGTCGATTTGAAAATTGAATATCTGATCTGGATCAGTGCATGACAACATTCCATTGTTAATGAAGGAGTTAACACCGTCCGTTGGCGTCTTGAAGTTGCTCGAAAGGCCCGTTTCAGGGCCTTTGGCAAAGGGTTTGTGAAGGTTTTCTTGCCGCAGGAATATTCACGCTAGTTGATTGCCACTGAGTCGCAACTATTTTGTAGACTGCGTTCGTGACAATAATAATGGGGTGTCATGGTCTTTTTAATTAGGGCCTTGGAGAATGGCCGAGTCATAAGCCTTTGGACTTTGTGTGGATGACGTTATTCAAAAACGTTATGTCGCTTTATTTACTTAATTTAATAGTGAGAAAAAATGCCGCAGCCGATTGAAAAGTTGCCACTGGGCGCACTGATCGCACTGGTGGTGGGGTCAATGATCGGCGGCGGGATCTTTTCCCTGCCGCAAAACATGGCGGCTCGGGCCGATGTCGGTGCGGTGCTGATCGGCTGGTCGATTACCGCCGTCGGCATGCTGACCCTGGCCTTCGTGTTCCAGACCCTGGCCAATCGCAAGCCGGAATTGGACTCGGGCGTGTACGCCTATGCCAAGGCCGGGTTCGGCGACTACATGGGCTTCTCGTCTGCCTGGGGCTACTGGATCAGCGCCTGGATGGGCAATGTCGGTTACTTCGTGCTGCTGTTCAGTACCTTGGGCTACTTCTTCCCGGCGTTCGGCCAAGGCAATACGCCGGTGGCCGTCGGCTGTGCGTCGTTGTTGCTGTGGGCGGTGCATTTCCTGGTGTTGCGCGGGATCAAGGAAGCGGCGTTCATCAACCTGGTGACCGCCGTGGCCAAGGTCGTGCCGCTGTTGATGTTCATCGTCTTGGCCGCCGTGGCCTTCAAGGCCGAGGTTTTCACCCGCGATATCTGGGGCGCGATGAGTCCGGACCTGGGCAGTGTGATGGACCAGGTGCGGCACATGATGCTGGTGACGGTGTTCGTGTTCATCGGCATCGAAGGCGCCAGCGTCTATTCGGCACGGGCAGAACGACGTGCGGACGTAGGGCGTGCGACGGTGATCGGGTTCCTCGGGGTATTGGCGCTGCTGGTGCTGGTGAATGTGTTGTCCCTGGGGGTCATGAGCCAGCCGGAACTGGCGCAGTTGCAGAACCCGTCCCTGGCTGGCGTCCTGGAGCACATTGTCGGGCCTTGGGGCGCGTTGCTGATCAGCCTGGGGCTGGCGGTTTCACTGTTGGGAGCCTTGCTGTCCTGGGCGCTGTTGTGCGCTGAAATCCTCTACGCCACCGCCCGGGACAAGACCATGCCGGCGTTCCTGACCAAGGAAAATGCCAATCATGCGCCGGTCAACGCGCTGTGGCTGACCAATGGCATGATCCAGCTGTTTTTGCTGATCACTCTGTTTTCCGCAGGCACCTACACCAGCCTGATCTACCTCGCCTCGTCGATGATCCTGGTGCCGTACCTGTGGTCGGCGGCCTATGCAGTGCTGCTTTGCGCCCGGGGGGAAACCTACGAACAGGGCTCGGCCCGGCGGATGAAAGACCTGTGCATCGGTGGCGTCGCGCTGTGCTACGCGGTGTGGCTGCTGTATGCCGGAGGCGTGAAATACCTGCTGTTGTCGGCGCTGTTGTATGCGCCTGGGGTGATCCTGTTTGCCCAGGCCAAGCGGGAGCAGGGACAGCCCTTGTTCACCCATGTGGAAAAGGGGATTTTTGCTTGCGTGATGTCAGGGGCGGGCGTCGCGGCGTATGGGTTGTACAGTGGGTTTTTGGCGTTGTGAGGCTACCACGTTGTCGAGGCGGACTCTTGTGGCGAGGGAGCTTGCTCCCGCTGGGGCGCGGCTGTAGGAGCTGTCGAGTGCAACGAGGCTGCGATCTTTCCCCTGACACTTGAATCTCCAGCGAAAGATCAAGATCAAAAGATCGCAGGCTTCGCCAGCTCCTACAGAGCCCAGCGGGAGCAAGCTCCCTCGCCACAAAGGGCCTTTTTTAACCGGTAGTGAGCGTCACCACCGTGCCCGATGCGCGCCCAGTTCCGCCGCTGGCAAGCTCCATTGCAGCGGCGTCCCGGTGATTTTCAAGGGCACCTGCAGGCGATGGGCCGGTCCCCACGGCGTCTGTTCCACCACCAGGCCCTGATCATCCACGGCCTCGGCTCGCAATGGGGTCGAGTCCCCTGCGCCACGTTCGATCAACAGTTTCGCCGTGCGTGCCAGTGACATGCGTGCCGAGCCGCCGTGACCGCTTGCCAGGCGCCGGGACAAGAGCACCAGGGCGCTGGCCGCCAGCAGATAGCCGGTGCCGTGATCCAGCGCTTGCACCGGCAGCGGTGTCGGTTTGTCGGTGTGTTTCCAGCCCATGCCGGCTTCGGCAATGCCGCTGCTCATCTGCACCAGGCTGTCGAAGCCGCGCCGGTTCTGCCACGGGCCGCTCCAGCCGTAGGCATTGAGGCTGACGTCGATCAGGCCCGGGGCTATCTGCCGGCGCTGCTCGGCGCCGCAGCCCAGGCGTTCCAGGGCGTCGGCACGGTAGCCGTGCAGGAGGATGTCGGTGTCCTTGAGCAGTGCCTCGAATGTCGCGCGATCTTCGGCCCGATGCAAGTCGAGGCGGGCGCAGCGTTTACCCAGGGTGACTTCCGGCACCACGCCGGGTTCGTTCCAGGTCGGCGGGTCGATGCGCAGCACGTCGGCCCCCAGGCCAGCTAGGAAGCGGCTGGCGACGGGGCCGGCCAGCACGCGGGTCAGGTCCAGCACCTTGAGGCCCGCCAGTGGCTGGGTCACGGAGCCGAGCCAGGGTTTGCGCTGCTCTCCAGGCGTTTCACTCAGGTGCACCAGCGGCTCGGCGTTCACCGCCTGGCCTTGGGGATGGACCTGCCACGCTTGCCACGAACGCATCTCGGCGGCGCAACCGCCGGCGTCCACCACCGCCTGTTCCAGCTCGGCCTTGTTCCATCGGGCCACCCTGGCCGCCATGTCAGCGCGGTCGGTGCAGGTGCCGAGGACTTTTTCCGCAGCAAGGCGATGATGCGGTGCGTTGGTGTGCAGGCGAATCCAGCCGTCGGCGCTGGCGTAGTCGCCGGCCACCGGGTCCCACATCGGCGGCACGCTCCAGCCGATGGGGCGCAGGGAAGTGGAGAACCAGAACGACGCCAGGCGTCGGTCGACCTCGACAGGCGGCAGGCGAGCGGTTTGTTGCTGGATGAGTTTGGTGGTCGCCTGGCCGGCAACGGCGATGCTGGCGCTGGCCAGCTCCGTGACGGCGAAGGCCGAGGGCAGCGCGCCATCGCCAGTGAAGGTGATCGGGGTCGTGGGCAAGGCGAGTGCGGTTTGCATGGACGTGAGCAGATCTGACATCGAAAGCCCTCCAGTACGAGAGGGCGATCATAGATCAAAAATCCGTTGGAGGCCGTTTTGCGGCCCAACGGGAGCAAGAGCCCTGCACCTGTTCCGGGCGCGACCAGATCCACAGGTTGCCCAGACCCATGCCAGCGAGCGCGAGGTAAACCGGCCAGGCGTGGTCGAGCAGCACCAGCATCAAGCCTGCGCAGAGCAGCATGCTGGTGGTGGCACCGACCTTGGCCCGGCGCGGAATGACCTTGCCGTTGCGCCAGTTGTGCAGCATCGGCCCGAACAGGCGATGGTTCTCCAGCCAGGCGTTCAGGCGCGGCGAACTGCGGGTCGCGGCCCAGGCGGCCAACAGGATGAACTCGGTCGTCGGCAAGCCAGGTACGACGATGGCGATCAGGCCGATGCCCAGGCTGGTGTAGGCGAGCAGGGCGAAGAGCAGTTGGGTGATTTTCGAGGGGCGGTTCATCAGCGTTTTTCAGTCATGCACAATTCCAGTGGGAGCGAGCTTGCTCGCGATGGCGGTGGGTCAGTTGGCATTGATGTCGGCTGTGCTGACGCTATCGCGAGCAAGCTCGCTCCCACGCTGGTTTCTGGGTGACTGAATATCGGCATCCACCCTAAATCTCCTGTGGGAGTGGTGTGAGTCAGGCCAACTCGGCCGCATAGGCCTGTTCCAGCAGCACCGTAAACCGGTTGAAGGCGTCCAGCGCGCCTTTGTCCGCCTCGGCTTCCTGCTGTTCGGTGAAGGCCAGGCCGTCGAGGGTGCGGGTGAAGGATTTCCAGCCTTCGGCGCGCCCACCGGCAGGTTCTGCCAGGTGCCGGGCGCCGAAGGTCTCGCTCAACCCCAGGCCCACGGCACGCTTGATCAAGAACGCGGCGCCGAGCTTGGAGCCCTCGGAGACGAACAGCCAGCCCAGGGCTTCGGCCTGGGTCGGGCTTTTCACCGCGCCGGCCACTGGCGCAGGGACTTCGGTGTCCAGGTCGGCCAGGTCCGCCTTGGCCGCTTCTGCCCGGCACCGGGCCGGGAGGTCGGGGATCAGGGCGGCCAGTTCGGCGTCGTTGTACAGCGCCACCAGTTCCGACTGGAACAGGTACTGGGCGACGACGAAACGGGCGAAGCTGGCCGGGGTTTCGAACGGGGCGTGGGCCTTGACCAGCGCGTCGAGCCGGCTGTGGGGCTCGTGGGTGATCTGGTTCAGGCGTTGGGAGCGTGAAGCGGGGCGTTGTGTGGTCATGAAAAAATTCCTTCGAGTTGGAACATTGTGGCGAGGGGCTGTGGGAGCAAAGCTTGCTCGCGAAACAGGCGCCTCGATCTCTGAAAGACCGCATCGCCTGCATCGCGGGCAAGCCTTGCTCCCACATGACTCTCCTCACTACGGGTATTTGTTTGGCCTGGGCAACCGAGTCAGATATCCCAGATCAGGTTCACCGCGAAGTTACGCCCCGGCGCCGTCAGGCGATCGAGGTTGGCGGGGCTCAGCACCGCCGCCTCGCCAACGCTGTCGTAGCCGCGCACGTCATCCCACAGCCAGTACTTCTTGTCGGTGAGGTTGTAGAGGCCGCCGCTGACGGTGAGGTCGTCGGTCACCTTGTAGAAACCGCTCAGGTCGAGGATGCCGAAGCCCGGCGTCTTGAACTGGCCGCTCACGCCATCGGGCGAGTTGAAGTTGCTGTCGTCGACGCGGTCCTTTTTCTTGACCAGGGTCCAACTGAGCAAAGTGCCGTAGCGATCCTGGTCGTAGCCCAGGCCGAACACACCGGTCAGCGGGTTGATGCTGTTGAGCGGCTCGCCGGTGTCGTTGTTGCGACCATAGAGGTAGGCCACCGAACCTTGGGTGTAGAGGCCCTTTGGCGCGCCCAGCACCTCCAGCTCCAGGCGTCCCCTGGCCTCGGCGCCCTTGATGGTGGCGTGCTTGATGTTGTTGCTCTGGAAGGTCAACTGGTCGGCGCCGGGGGTGATGGCATCTTCGTTGATGAAGTCGCGGTACTTGTTGTAGAACACCGCCACGTCGAACGAGCCGGAATCGAAACGGCCGCGCAGGCCGGTCTCGTAGCTCTTGCTTTTTTCCGGTTCCAGATCGGGGTTGGGTTCTACGCTATAGCCAGGGTCGGTGTTCTCGAAGCGGCCATAGAGAGCCTTGGCGGTCGGGGTGCGGAAACCTTCGGCGTACTGGCCGTACCCGGTGTACTCATCGCTCAGGGCGTAGGTCACGCCGAACTTCGGTGAGACGCGATGCCAGGTCTTGTTCTTGCCGCTGACTGCACCGCCGCCGGTAGGGTCCACGGTGTTGAGGAATTCCTCGGTCAGGTGCGGCTTGAGCCGGGTGTAGTCGTAGCGCAGGCCTGGCGTGAAGGTCCATTTGTCCCAACTGATCTGGTCCTGGGCGAACAGGCTGTAGGTGTTGATGGTCGGGTCCGGGAAATCACTGGCTTTTGCCAGCACGTCCCGGGTGCTGATGGCGCCTACCGCGGAGCAACCGACGCCAACCGCCAGGCACACGCCATTGCCGCTGCGCGAGCCGGTGACTTTCTGCTGCTTGAGGGTGGTGCCGTAAGTCAGCGTGTGATCGGTGTCGGCGACGCTGAAGGCCTTGTCCAGTTGCGCGTCGAAGACCCACTGTTTCTCTTCATAGAGGGTCTCCCGGGTGCGCAGGACCTGGCGGGTGATCGGGAAGTAGAATTCGGCGCTGCTCTGGTCGGTCTTGGCGACCTGGTGATTCAGGCTCCACTTCATGTGATCGGCCAGCAGGCTGTCGAGGGCGAAGCTGTGCTCCAGGCCGAAACGCTCGCGGGTGATGGTGTCGTTGCCGGTGCGCCACTGGTACATGCCGCCGGGCAGCATGGAGATGGGGATCGTGGGGCGGCCGTTGGAATAGGGGCCGCCATAGGCGCTTTTCAGGTCGCTGTCGCGGTCGTCCTTGTATTTCTCGTAGATCAGGCCAAGGCGTGAGTCATCGCTGTAGTTCCAGCCGAGCTTGGCCAGCACGTTGTTGGCGCGCACGTCTTGGGGGTTGGCGGCGGTGCGGCCCAGGCCGGTGCCGTTGTGGCTGCCGTAGGATTCGGTTTCATGACCGTCGCGCTGGCTGTAGTGCAACAGGCCGTCGAACTGCCCGCTACGGCCAGCGACGGTGGCGGACTTGAGCCAGCTCTCGTCGGCGGAGCTGTAGCCGGTCTTCAGGCGGGCGCCAACGTCCTCGCCTGACTTGATGATGTCGTCCGGATCCAGGGTGAAGTAGCTGACGGCACCGCCAATGGCATTGCTGCCGTACAGCACCGAGGCCGGACCGCGCAGGATTTCCACGCGCTTGATGATTTCCGGGTCGACGTAGTTGCGCTGGGTCTTGGCGTAGGGGCCATTGAAGAAGCCGCCGGGAATTTCCACGCCGTCGACCTGGGTCAGGATCCGGTTGCCGTCGATGCCGCGGATGTTGTAGGCGCTGATACCGCCGCGCTGGCCCGCGCCGCCCACCGATACACCCGGCTCATAGCGCACCAGGTCCTTGAGGGTATTGACGTTGTTGCGGTCCAGTTCCTGGCGGTCGCGGACGGTGACCGTGCTCGGTACGCTGGTGATGTCCTGTTCCTGGCGGGTGGCGCTGATGGTCACCTGTTGCAACTCCAGCGCGCTGCCGGCACTGCGTTTTTCCAGGATGATGCTGTTGTCGCCCAGCTTGCGGTAGCTCAGGTTGGTCCCCACCAACAGGCGCTCCAGGGCTTTTTCAGGTGGCAGCGAGCCGTTCACCCCTGGCGAGGCGAGGCCTGCGGCCAGTTCCGCGGGCATCCCGACTTGCCAGCCGGTGACCGCAGTGAATGCATTCAGGGCCGAGACCAGTGGCTGCCGGGCGATGGCAAAGCTGTAGTCGCCCATGTTGCGTGCAGCGGGTTGCACGGTGGCGGCGGCCAGGGCGAGCGGCGCGGTGCCGGCCATCAGCAGGGCGGCGGTGAGCAGTGACAGCGTGCAAGAGGGGGCAAGAAACCGGCAAGTAAGGCGAGAGGACATCGATAGCGCTCCGTGTCGCATCTGTTATAGGTGCAGATCCACATCGTTGGATGCGAATCAATTGCATTGGCTATAACGAGACGAATCAGCGGAGCCTATCGAGTAAAAATAATTCTCATTTAGTTCAGGATCACCAGCGCCGGGAACTCCTGGAGCTGCGCCGAGGTGATGTGGGCCAGCGAACGGACCACGTCCAGCGGCTGGTCGAGGCGGTAATTGCCGGTCACCGCGACGTTGGCCAATTGTTCGTTACTGTTGATGATCCAGCCGGGGTAATAGCGTCGCAGCTCGGCCAGTACCTGGCTCAGTGGCCGGTTTTCGAACACCAGCCGACCCTGGACCCAGGCCAGGTCAGTGTTGGCCTCGAGCCGGGCCGGGCGGTCGAAGCCGTTGGGGCCGATGCGGATGCTTTCGCCAGCTGACAGCCGCACATGGGCGTCGTTGCGGGTGGCCCGCAGGTCCACGTCGCCGCGCTGCACCTGGACCTGGGCCACGCCGTCGAGGTAACGCACGGCGAACGTGGTGTCGCTGACGCTGGCCATGACCGGGCCGGCATCGATTTCCAGCGGTAGGCTACGGTTGCCCGGGACCTCGAAAAACGCCTCGCCCTTGTACAGGCGCGCCACATGCCGCTGCTCGTTGAACGTGCTGGAGAAGGCCGAATCGGTGTTGAGCAGGACCTTGGAGCCGTCCTCCAACTGCAAGCGCTGGCGCTCACCGACTACGGTCAGGTGGTCGGCCTGCAAGCGCAGGGGCAGGTCGCTGAAGTTGAACAGGCCGAGAAACAGCACGGCGGCAGTGGCCAGGGGTTTCCAGTGGGTGCGCAGACGCGACAGCGCGGTAACCTTGGGCGCGGCTTCAAGTTGGCGGGCACTTTCCATCACCTGCGGGCCGTTCCAGATCGCCTGGGCTCGGGCGAACGCCTCGCCGTGGCGCGGATCGGCCGCCAGCCAGGCGTGGAACTGCCGAGTCTGTTCCTCGCTGGGGTTGTCCAGCAGGATCAGCCAGTCCAGCGCCTGCTCCATGGCATGGGCGGTTTCCGGCGTCGCAGTGGGCTCGGCAGAGCGGTGATTGTCCATCACAGTGGGTTCTCGGTATTAGCGGCACGGGCTCAAGCTACAAGCTGTACGCAGCAAGTGGCAAGCGTGTGCGCAGCTTATGGCCTGAAGCGTGGAGCGGGTCACTGCTCGCCGTGGCTACGTTCAGCCACACCCACACAGATCGCCATGATCAGTTTCAGTTCCTTTTGCACGGTGCTCAGGGACACGCCCAGGCGTTCGGCGATTTGCTGGTAACTGTGGCCATGCAGGCGGCTGAGAATGAAGATCTGCTGCTGTCGCGAACCCAGGGCCTGGAGGCTGACGTTCAGGCGTTCGAGCAGTTGCTGGGCATGGGCGGCGTCCTCGGCACTGCTCTGGGGGGCGACGACGTTGTGGACGACCTCCGGCGGTACGTCATCGAGCAAGGTCCGCGACTGGATGCGCCGGGCACGCAGATGGTCCAGCGCCAGGTTGCGGGCAGTCTGGAAAACAAAGGGTTCGAGGTGCTCGACCGTGCGTTCGCCCAAAGCGCGGGTGACGCGCAGGTAGGTTTCCTGGAGCAGGTCTTCGGCGGTACTGGGGTTGCTGACCATGCGCTCGAGAGTGCGCAGCAGCGGTGTGCGCTGGGCGAGGAAGACGTGATGAAAGCGTGATTGACTCACGGTAGGGCCCGATCTGGTTCGAGTAGATGATAATGCTTATCATCTGTCGGGCGGGTCAAGCCTTCATTCATTTCACAAAGCGTAACCCTGTGGGAGCGAGCTCGCTCGCGATGACGGAGCATCAGTCGCCATTGATGCTGGCTGATACACCGCTATCGCGAGCAAGCTCGCTCCCACAGAAAAGCTCAATACGGCCGTGTCAGTTATTCGGCGTTACACAACGCCAGGCAGTTATCCAGCATACGGTTGGAGAAGCCCCATTCGTTGTCATACCAGGCCAGTACCTTGAGCAGCTTGCCGCTGGCCTTGGTGTGGTTGGCGTCGAAGATCGACGACAGCGGGTTGTGGTTGAAGTCACTGGAGACCAGCGGCAGGGTGTTGTAGCCGAGGATCTTCGAATGCTGGCTGGCGTGGCGCAGCAGTTCGTTGACTTCTTCGGCCGATGCTTCGCGCTTGAGTTGCACGGTCAAGTCGACCAGGGACACGTTGATCACCGGTACACGCACCGCCATGCCGGTCAGCTTGCCCGCCAGTTCCGGCAGCACCAGGCCCACCGCTTCGGCGGCACCGGTCTTGCTCGGGATCATGTTCTGGGTCGCCGAACGGGCGCGGTACGGGTCGCTGTGGTAGACGTCGGTCAGGTTCTGGTCGTTGGTGTAGGCATGGATGGTGGTCATCAGGCCGCTTTCGATGCCCAACTCGCGGTGCAGCACCTGGGCCACTGGGGCCAGGCAGTTGGTGGTGCACGAAGCGTTGGAGATGATCTGGTGGGACTGGCGCAGGATATCGTGGTTCACGCCGTACACGACGGTGGCATCGGCGCCCTTGGCCGGGGCCGAGATGATCACCTTGCGGGCGCCGGCGCTGATATGCGCGGCGGCCTTGGAGCGATCGGTGAACAGGCCGGTGCATTCGAACACGACGTCGATTTTTTCAGCCGCCCAAGGCAGTTCGGCCGGGTTGCGGATGGCGCTGACCGAGATGCGGTCGCCATTGACCGTCAGGCTTTCGTGATCGTGCTGCACGTCGGCATCGAACGTGCCGTGGACGGTGTCGAACTTGAGCAGATGAGCATTGATTGCACTGTCCCCCAGGTCGTTGATGGCGACGATCTGCAGGTCGCGACGATAGCCTTGGGTATACAGTGCACGGAGGACGTTGCGGCCGATGCGGCCAAAACCATTAATTGCGATTCGAAGAGTCATTAACTGCGCCGCCGTCGATTTGTTGTTGGAATTACAAGATTATTCGCATAAAAATAGAAAACAAGCCTTTTTAGTGGCAATATTTTGTTTTATCTACAACGAGTGACCTGAATCAACTGGTCCGAATGGTCAAGAAACTGTCTGTCGCCTCGCTTTTTACACAGCGTGCAGCGGGCTTTTGATCAGCATAGACAATCAGGTCGCCACACCCGTTAGCCTGGAGTTCTACACATGCATCCCCGCGTTCTTGAGGTCACCGAACGGCTTATCGCCCGCAGCCGCGCCACGCGTCAGGCTTACCTTGCATTGATCCACGGTGCAGCCAGCGACGGGCCGATGCGCGGCAAGCTGCAGTGCGCCAACTTCGCTCACGGCGTGGCTGGTTGCGGCACCGAAGACAAGCATCACCTGCGGATGATGAACGCCGCCAACATCGCCATCGTGTCGTCCTATAACGACATGCTCTCGGCCCACCAGCCCTACGAAACCTTCCCGGAACAGATCAAGAAAGCCCTGCGCGAGATCGGCTCGGTCGGCCAGTTCGCCGGTGGCACGCCAGCGATGTGCGACGGCGTGACCCAGGGCGAGGCGGGGATGGAACTGAGCCTGCCGAGCCGTGAAGTGATCGCGCTCTCCACGGCGGTGGCGCTGTCCCACAACATGTTTGACGGCGCACTGATGCTCGGCATCTGCGACAAGATCGTCCCGGGCCTGATGATGGGCGCGCTGCGCTTCGGTCATTTGCCGACGATCTTCGTGCCAGGCGGGCCGATGGTCTCGGGCATTTCCAACAAGGAAAAAGCCGACGTTCGCCAGCGCTATGCCGAAGGCAAGGCCACCCGCGAAGAGCTGTTGGAATCGGAGATGAAGTCCTACCACAGCCCGGGCACCTGTACCTTCTACGGCACCGCCAACACCAACCAATTGTTGATGGAAGTGATGGGCCTGCACTTGCCGGGCGCCTCGTTCGTCAACCCGAACACGCCGTTGCGCGATGCACTGACTCGTGAAGCGGCGTTCCAGGTCACGCGGATGACCAAGCAAAGCGGCAACTTCATGCCCATCGGCGAAATCGTCGACGAACGCTCGCTGGTCAACTCCATCGTTGCGCTGCACGCCACCGGTGGCTCCACCAACCACACCCTGCACATGCCGGCCATCGCCATGGCGGCGGGCATCCAACTGACCTGGCAGGACATGGCCGACCTCTCCGAGGTAGTGCCGACCCTGAGCCACGTCTACCCGAACGGCAAGGCCGACATCAACCACTTCCAGGCGGCGGGCGGCATGTCGTTCCTGATCCGTGAATTGCTGGAAGCCGGTTTGCTCCACGAAAACGTCAACACCGTGCTCGGTCACGGCCTGAGCCGCTACACCCAGGAACCGTTCCTCGAGGACGGCGAGCTGGTATGGCGCGACGGCCCGATCGAAAGCCTCGACGAAAACATCCTGCGCCCGGTGGCCCGTGCGTTCTCGCCTGAGGGCGGCCTGCGGGTGATGGAAGGCAACCTGGGCCGTGGCGTGATGAAGGTTTCGGCTGTGGCCCTGGAAAACCAGGTCGTCGAAGCGCCGGCCATGGTCTTCCAGGATCAACAGGACCTGGCCGATGCGTTCAAGGCCGGCCTGCTGGAGAAAGACTTCGTCGCGGTGATGCGCTTCCAGGGGCCGCGCTCCAACGGCATGCCCGAGCTGCACAAGATGACGCCGTTCCTCGGCGTATTGCAGGACCGTGGCTTCAAAGTGGCACTGGTGACCGACGGGCGCATGTCCGGCGCGTCGGGGAAAATCCCGGCGGCCATTCATGTCAGTCCCGAAGCTTATGTCGGTGGTGCGTTGGCCCGGGTGCAGGAGGGCGATATCATTCGTGTCGATGGCGTCAAAGGCACCTTGGAATTGAAGGTGGACGCCGAGGAATTCGCCGCGCGCACGCCGGCCAAGGGCCTGTTGGGCAACAACATCGGCACCGGTCGCGAGCTGTTCGGTTTCATGCGCATGGCCTTCAGCTCGGCGGAGCAGGGCGCCAGCGCCTTCACTTCTGCCCTGGAGACGCTTAATTGAAACTGGCTTTGGTCGGTGACATCGGTGGGACCAACGCACGCTTTGCGCTGTGGAAAAACCACACCCTGGAAAACATCCAGGTGCTGGCAACGGCGGATTATGCCTGCCCGGAAGATGCCATTCAGGTGTACCTGAGTGGCCTGGGCCTGAAGCCGGGCGCCATCGGTTCGGTGTGCCTGTCGGTGGCCGGTCCCGTGAGCGGCGATGAGTTTCGCTTTACCAACAATCACTGGCGCCTGAGCAACCTGGCGTTCTGCCAGACCTTGCAAGTGGAGAAGCTGTTGCTGGTCAACGACTTCTCGGCCATGGCCCTGGGCATGACTTGCTTGCGTCCCGATGAGTACCGGGTCGTATGCGAAGGCACCCCGGAGCCGTTGCGCCCGGCAGTGGTGATCGGCCCGGGTACCGGGCTGGGTGTTGGTACGTTGCTGGACTTGGGCGAAGGCCGTTTCGCGGCGTTGCCGGGAGAGGGCGGCCATGTCGACCTGCCCATGAGCAGCCCGCGGGAAACCCAGCTGTGGCAGCACATCTACAACGAGATCGGCCACGTCAGCGCCGAAACCGCCCTGAGTGGCAGCGGGTTGCCTCGGGTGTACCGGGCCATTTGCGCGGTGGACGGCCATGTGCCGGTGCTCGACACCCCCGAATCCATCACCGCCGCCGGCCTGGCTGGCGACCCCATTGCCCTGGAAGTGCTCGAGCAGTTCTGCCGCTGGCTGGGGCGCGTGGCCGGCAACAATGTGTTGACGCTGGGCGGGCGCGGCGGTGTCTACATCGTCGGTGGCGTGGTCCCGCGGTTTGCTGATTTCTTCCTCGAAAGTGGTTTCGCCCGTTGCTTCGCCGACAAGGGCTGCATGAGCGATTACTTCAAGGGCATACCGGTCTGGCTGGTGACTGCGCCGTACCCCGGCCTGATGGGTGCGGGTGTGGCGTTGGAGCAGTCGATTCCAGTTTGAAATGTGATCCCCTGTGGGAGCGAGCCTGCTCGCGATAGTGAAGTGTCAGTCGCCATTGCTCTTGGCTGATGCACCGCTATCGCGAGCAAGCTCGCTCCCACAAAGGTTTTGTGGTGTGTTTGTAGTCCTCATCCATCAGGCATAATCGCCCCCATCCAAACAACAAGGACGAGGCTCGTGAGTTCAGTGAACAAATCGATTTTGTTGGTCGACGACGACCAGGAGATTCGCGAACTGCTGGACACCTACCTCAGCCGTGCGGGTTTCCAGGTGCGGACCACGCCCGACGGCGCCGGGTTTCGCCAGGCGCTGAACGATGCACCGAGCGACCTGGTGATCCTTGATGTGATGCTGCCTGATGAGGACGGCTTCAGCCTGTGCCGCTGGGTTCGCCAGCACCCACGCCAGGCCCATGTGCCGATCATCATGCTCACCGCCAGTTCCGACGAGGCCGACCGGGTCATCGGCCTTGAGTTGGGCGCCGATGATTACCTGGGCAAGCCTTTCAGCCCACGGGAATTGCAGGCGCGCATCAAGGCGCTGCTGCGTCGGGCGCAATTCGGCCAGGAGCGCTCCGGCGGCGAAGTGCTGGCCTTCGATGAATGGCGGCTGGACATGGTCAGCCATCGGCTGTTTCACACCGACGGTGAAGAAGTGATTCTCTCCGGTGCCGATTTCGCCCTGCTCAAGTTGTTTCTCGATCATCCCCAGGAAATCCTCGACCGCGACACCATCGGCAATGCGACCCGCGGTCGCGAGCTGATGCCCCTGGACCGGATCGTCGACATGGCAGTCAGTCGCCTGCGCCAGCGCCTGCGTGACACCGACAAGCCGCCACGGCTGATTCGCACAGTGCGTGGCAGCGGTTATCAACTGGCGGCCAGTGTGGTTGCCAGCAATGGTCATTGACTGGATCAAAAAAGTCGCCCGACGGGTACCGGTACCGCGCTCGTTGCTGGGACGGATGCTGCTGCTGACCTTGCTGGTGGTGCTGTTCGCCCAGACCTTGTCCAGCCTGATCTGGGTCTCGCAACTGCGCGCCACCCAGCTTGAAGGCCTGGTCACCAGTGCCCGTAGCCTGGCCCACTCGATGACCGCCAGCGTCAGTTATTTGCGTTCTCTACCGGTGGCGTACCGGCCATTGGTGCTGGACCAGTTGCGCAGCATGGGCGGTACGCGGTTTGTCGTGACCCTCAACGACAAACCCCTGGGCATGGATGTGCTGCCGATCACGCCGCGCAAACTGGCGGTTCTCAAGGCGGTGGACGATGTGCTGCGCCGGTCGTTGGGCAGTAACGCCGACATCTCGGTAAATTTTGTCAGCCCCGACGACCTGCGAATTTTCAACGCTGGGCTCAAGCTCGATGAGCTGCCCCGTTCGTGGGCTCACTACGCCTTGACCCTGGAACCGGTGAACCCGCCGGTGCTGGTCACGCAGATCCAGATGGCGCCGGGGGAATGGCTGTACATCGCCTCGCTGCTGCCCGAACCCTACACCAGCCTTGAAGAGCAGGACCTGCCCAAGCAACAGGTCGGTTTCATCGTGCTCACCAGCAGCTTGTTGTTGCTGTTCATCGGTTTGCTGGTGCACTGGCAGAGCCGACCGCTCAAGCGTTTGGCCCGGGCCGCGCGGGACATGTCCCTGGGCGCCGAGGTGGAACCGGTGGCCGAGGGCGGTGGCAGCGAAGTGGTGGAGGTGGGGCGGGCGTTCAATGCCATGCGCGAACGCATCAGCCGTTACCTGACGGAACGCAGCCAGTTGTTCAGCGCGATTTCCCACGACTTGCGCACACCGATCACCCGCTTGCGGCTGCGGGTCGAGTTGCTGGAGGACGAAAACCTGCAGGCCAAGTTCGGTCGTGACCTGGATGAGCTGGAGCTGTTGGTCAAAGGCGCGCTGCAATGCGTCAAGGACACCGACATCCACGAAAACATCGAGCCGGTGGACCTCAACCATGTGCTCGATTGCCTGGTCGAACCCTACCTGGCGCCCAACGGCAACGGCCGGGTGACCCAGGATGGCCGGGCGCTGGCGCCGTATCCCGGCAAGCCGCTGGCCCTCAAGCGCTGCATCGGCAATCTGATCGACAACGCCTTGAAGTATGGCCAGAACGCCCACCTGCATATCGATGACGATGAAACCGCCTTCATCCTGCACGTCGACGACGAAGGCCCCGGCGTGCCGGAACAGCGCCTGGAGCAAGTCTTCGAACCGCACTTCCGCCTCGCCGGGCAACAGCAGGGTTATGGCCTGGGCCTGGGCATCGCCCGCAACATCGCCCACAGCCATGGTGGCGAAGTGAGCCTGCAAAATCTGCGTGAGGGTGGATTGCGGGTGACGTTGCAGTTGCCTCGCAGTGTGGATTGATCAGACCGCGTTATCGTTCATCGCGAGCAAGCTCGCTCCCACAGGGGTTTTGTGAACGCCGAAGATCCACTGTGGGAGCGAGCTTGCTCCGGGCGGCGTTCCGACGATGGCGCCTGTAGCCTCACCCCATCTCCCAGGTAAATGTCACAGCTCAGTGACATAACTCGCCCCTTTCGTTACCTGCCCCTCGCCATCCCTTGTTTAGACTCCCTGCGTCAAAACAACAAAAAAGGTACCACCAATGGACACCTTCCTACCGGCCTTCAGCAGTTGGCTGAACGCCCCTGCCCACCAGCAATGGCTTGCCGACGAAGGCTTGCGGCTGCTGGCGTTCGCCAAGGCGTCGAAGCTGGCGGACGGCTTTGGCAACCTGGACGAGCGCGGCCACCTGCCGGCCGATGCCCGGGCCGAGACCATGAACACTGCGCGCATGACCCACAGCTTCGCCATGGCCCACATCCAGGGCTTGCCGGGGTTTGCCGAGCTGGTGGACCACGGTGTCCAGGCGCTGAGCGGCCCCTTGCGCGACGCCGAGCACGGTGGCTGGTTTGCCACGACGCGGCCTGATGAAGACGGCGCGGGCAAGGCGGCCTACCTGCATGCATTCGTTGCCCTGGCGGCCAGTTCCGCAGTGGTGGCCCAGCGTCCCGGCGCCCAGGCGTTGCTGGACGAAGCGGTGCGGATCATCGATGAGCATTTCTGGAGCGAAGAAGAGGGCGCGCTGCGCGAATCCTTCAACCGCGACTGGAGTGAGGAAGAGGCCTATCGCGGCGCCAACAGCAACATGCACGCCACCGAAGCCTTCCTCGCCCTGGCCGATGTCACCGACGACCCACGCTGGCTGGCCCGCGCGCTGCACATCGTCGAACGGGTGATCCACGGCCATGCCGCCGCCAACGACTACCTGGTGGTGGAGCATTTCGATCGCCACTGGCAGCCGTTGCGCGAATACAACCAGGACAACCCTGCCGATGGTTTCCGTCCCTACGGCACCACCCCTGGCCACGGTTTCGAATGGGCGCGACTGCTGCTGCACCTTGAAGCGGCGCGGGTCCAGATCGGCATGCTGACCCCGGGTTGGCTGGCCCAGGACGCACAGAAGCTTTTCGACCAGAACTGCCGTCACGGTTGGGGCGTCGATGGCGCGCCGGGCATTGTCTACACCCTGGATTGGGATAACCGCGCCGTGGTTCGTCATCGCCTGCATTGGGTTCACGCTGAAGCGGCGGCCGCTGCCAGCGCCTTGCTCAAGCGCACCGACGAGGCGAAGTACGAAGCCTGGTACCGGCGATTCTGGGAGTTCTGTGACAAACATTTCATCGACCGCTGCAACGGCAGCTGGCATCACGAACTCGATCCGCAAAATTGCCCCAGCGCCGATATCTGGCCGGGCAAGCCGGACCTGTATCACGCCTGGCAGGCGGTGCTGATTCCGCGCCTGCCCCTGGCACCCAGCATGGCGTCAGCCCTGGCGCGGTTATCCAGTCCTGCGCCTGTGTAACCATGTCGTGACATTTGCACGTCCCTTCGTTACCTGCGAAGGGATTCCCTCTGATTAGAATCCATGCAGCGCAAGCACCAGACTTGCATGCATAACAACAAGAAAGGTAATTCTAGATGAATGCGATTTCTCGCCTCGCTACTGTCATTTCTCTTGCTTCCTTGCTTCCCGTCGCAGCATTCCCTGTCACTACCCTTGCCGCTGAATCCAAAGGTTCCGTGGAAGTCGTCCACTGGTGGACGTCGGGTGGCGAAAAAGCCGCGGTCGATGTGCTCAAGGCCCAGGTAGAAAAAGACGGCTTTACCTGGAAGGACGGCGCTGTCGCCGGTGGTGGCGGTTCCACTGCCATGACCGTGCTCAAGAGCCGTGCCGTGGCCGGCAACCCACCGGGCGTCGCCCAGATCAAGGGCCCGGACATCCAGGAATGGGCGTCCACCGGGCTGCTCGACAGCGACGTCCTGAAAGACGTGGCCAAGGCCGAGAAGTGGGACAGCCTGCTCGACAAGAAAGTCTCCGATACCGTGAAGTACGACGGTGACTACGTCGCCGTGCCGGTGAACATCCACCGCGTCAACTGGCTGTGGATCAACCCGGAAGTCTTCAAGAAAGCCGGCATCACCAAGAACCCGACCACCCTCGAAGAATTCTACGCGGCCGGCGACAAACTCAAGGCCGCGGGCTTTATTCCGCTCGCCCACGGTGGCCAGCCTTGGCAGGACAGCACCGTATTCGAAGCCGTGGTGCTCTCGGTCATGGGCGCTGAGGGCTACAAGAAAGCCCTGGTCGACCTGGACAACAAGGCGCTGACTGGCCCTGAAATGGTCAAGGCGCTGACCGAGCTGAAGAAAGTCGCGACCTACATGGACGCCGACGGCAAGGGCCAGGACTGGAACCTGGAAGCGGCCAAGGTCATCAACGGCAAGGCCGGCATGCAGATCATGGGTGACTGGGCCAAGAGCGAATGGACCGCGGCGAAGAAAGTCGCCGGCAAGGACTACGAGTGCGTGGCCTTCCCGGGCACCGACAAGGCCTTCACCTACAACATCGACTCCCTGGCGGTGTTCAAGCAGAAAGACAAGGGCACTGCGGCTGGCCAGCAGGACATCGCCAAGGTCGTGTTGGGCGAGAACTTCCAGAAAGTCTTCAGCATCAACAAAGGCTCGATCCCGGTTCGTAACGACATGCTCGGCGACATGGCCAAGTACGGTTTCGATTCCTGTGCCCAGACCGCTGCCAAGGACTTCCTGACGGACGCCAAGTCCGGCGGCCTGCAACCAAGCATGGCGCACAACATGGCGACCACGCTGGCCGTACAGGGTGCGTTCTTCGATGTGGTGACCAATTACATCAACGACCCGAAAGCCGACCCTGCCGATGCCGCCAAGAAACTCGGCGCAGCGGTTCAGTCAGCGAAGTAATTAGCGCCGCTTCCCTTGTGGGAGCGAGCCTGTGGGAGCAAAGCTTGCTCGCGATGAACGATAACGCGGTCATTAGAAAGACCGAGGTGCCTTCATCGCGAGCAAGCTCAGCTCCCACACAAGCTCGCTCCCACAAAGGGATGCCCTTGTAACCTTGTTTTGGATCTTCCCATGAGTTCTGTTGCTGTGTTCAGCAAGGCCTCGCCGTTCGATGCATTGCAGCGCTGGCTCCCGAAACTGGTGCTGGCGCCGAGCATGTTCATCGTCCTGGTGGGCTTCTATGGCTATATCTTGTGGACGTTCGTCCTGTCGTTCACCACTTCGACGTTCCTGCCGAACTACAAATGGGCAGGCCTGGCGCAATACGCCCGGCTGATGGATAACGATCGCTGGTGGGTGGCGAGCAAGAACCTGGCGCTGTTCGGCGGCCTGTTCATCGGTGTCACCCTGGTGATCGGCGTGTTGCTGGCGGTGTTCCTTGACCAGCGCATTCGTCGTGAAGGTTTCATCCGCACCATTTACCTGTACCCGATGGCGCTCTCGATGATCGTCACCGGTACGGCCTGGAAATGGCTGCTCAACCCGGGCATGGGCCTGGACAAATTGTTGCGTGACTGGGGTTGGGAAGGCTTCCGCCTGGATTGGCTGATCGACCCGGATCGCGTGGTGTACTGCCTGGTGATCGCGGCGGTGTGGCAGGCCTCGGGCTTCATCATGGCGATGTTCCTGGCCGGCCTGCGCGGTGTCGATCAATCGATCATCCGTGCCGCGCAGATCGATGGCGCGAGCATGCCGCGCATCTACTGGAAAGTGGTGCTGCCGAGCCTGCGCCCGGTGTTCTTCAGCGCCGTGATGATCCTGGCTCACATCGCGATCAAGAGCTTCGACCTGGTGGCCGCGATGACGGCCGGCGGCCCGGGTTACTCCTCCGACCTGCCAGCCATGTTCATGTATTCCTTCACGTTCAGTCGCGGTCAGATGGGCATGGGCTCGGCCAGTGCAATCCTGATGCTCGGTGCGATTCTCGCAATCATCGTGCCTTACCTGTACTCCGAGCTGAGGACCAAGCGTCATGACTAGTCTCGCTGCCAAACCTTCCCTCAGCCTGAGTCGCATCGCCATCTATGCGGTGCTGATCCTCGCTGTATTGCTTTACCTGGTGCCGTTGGTGGTCATGCTGTTGACCAGCTTCAAGACGCCGGAAGACATCAGCACCGGCAACCTGCTGAGCTGGCCGACCGTGGTCAGTGGCATCGGCTGGGTCAAGGCCTGGGCCACGGTCGACGGCTATTTCTGGAACTCGATCAAGATCACCGTTCCGGCGGTGCTGATCTCTACCGCCATCGGTGCCTTGAACGGCTACGTGTTGTCGATGTGGCGTTTTCGCGGTTCGCAGTTGTTCTTCGGCCTGTTGCTGTTCGGGTGCTTCCTGCCGTTCCAGACCGTCCTGCTGCCGGCCTCGTTCACCCTCGGCAAGATGGGCCTGGCCAGTACCACCACGGGCCTGGTGTTCGTGCACGTGGTCTACGGCCTGGCATTCACCACGCTGTTCTTCCGCAACTACTACGTCAGCATTCCCGATGCACTGGTGAAGGCGGCGCGACTGGACGGTGCGGGGTTCTTCACCATTTTCCGGCGGATCATCCTGCCGATGTCCACCCCGATCATCATGGTCTGCCTGATCTGGCAGTTCACCCAGATCTGGAACGACTTCCTGTTCGGCGTGGTGTTCTCCAGCGGTGATTCGCAGCCCATCACGGTGGCGCTGAACAACTTGGTCAACACCAGTACCGGGGCCAAGGAATACAACGTGGACATGGCGGCGGCGATGATCGCCGGGCTGCCGACCCTGCTGGTCTATGTGGTCGCAGGCAAGTATTTCGTGCGCGGTCTGACGGCCGGCGCAGTCAAGGGGTAATCATGGCAACGCTTGAACTTCGCAACGTAAACAAGACCTATGGTGCCGGCCTGCCGGACACCCTGAAGAACATCGAGTTGTCGATCAAGGACGGTGAGTTCCTGATCCTCGTCGGCCCTTCGGGTTGCGGCAAGTCGACGCTGATGAATTGCATCGCCGGCCTTGAGACCATCACTGGCGGCGCGATCATGATCGGCGACCAGGATGTCAGCGGCATGAGCCCGAAAGACCGTGACATCGCCATGGTGTTCCAGTCCTACGCGCTGTACCCGACCATGAGCGTGCGCGAGAACATCGAGTTCGGTCTGAAAATCCGCAAGATGAACCAGGCCGCCATCGACGAAGAAGTCACCCGCGTGGCCAAGCTGCTGCAGATCGAACACCTGCTCAATCGCAAGCCCGGCCAGCTTTCCGGCGGCCAGCAACAGCGCGTGGCCATGGGCCGGGCGCTGGCGCGGCGGCCGAAGATCTACCTGTTCGACGAACCGCTGTCCAACCTCGACGCCAAGCTGCGGGTCGAGATGCGTACCGAAATGAAACTGATGCACCAGCGCCTGAAGACCACCACGGTCTACGTGACCCACGACCAGATCGAAGCCATGACCCTGGGCGACAAAGTGGCGGTGATGAAGGACGGGATCATCCAGCAGTTCGGCACGCCAAAAGACATCTACACCAACCCGGCCAACCTGTTCGTGGCGAGCTTCATCGGTTCGCCACCGATGAACTTCATCCCGCTGCGCCTGCAACGCAAGGACGGTCGCCTGCTGGCGCTGCTCGACAGCGGCCAGGCCCGTTGCGAGCTGCCGATGGGCATGCAGGACGCCGGCCTGGAAGACCGCGAAGTGATCCTGGGCATGCGCCCGGAGCAGATCATGCTGGCCGGCAGCGAGCCCAACGGCTTGCCGACCATTCGCGCCGAAGTCCAGGTCACCGAGCCCACCGGGCCGGACACCCTGGTGTTCGTCAATCTCAACGAGACCAAGGTCTGCTGCCGCCTGGCGCCGGACGTGGCACCGCAGCCGGGGGAAACCCTGACGCTGCAATTCGATCCGTCGAAGGTGCTGCTGTTCGACGCGCAGTCCGGTGAACGCCTGGGCGTGGCTGGCCAGCCGCAAGCCGATGCTCGGTCGGCGAACGTAGCGCAGTTCAAAGGCCGGTGAAGAACAAATGGGGGAAGGGGGCTTGTGGGAGCAAAGCTTGCTCGCGATGAACGATAACGCGGTCATTCGAAAGACCGAGGCGCTTTCATCGCGAGCAAGCTCAGCTCCCACACAAGCTCTCTCCCACAGGAAGGAGTATGCGGTGAGTGGGGGACCATCCGCCGCAATCGTTGTAAACCGCGTTAGATAAAAACAGTTAATAACAATAAAGACGAGGATGTAGGGATGAAGAAGAAAAATAACGCCCAGCTTATCTGCCAGTTGTCAGCCGTTGCGGCGATGATGCTGGCCGGTAGCGCACACGCTGCCGACGCATTCAGCGCCGATTCGCAGTGGATGACGGGTGACTGGGGTGGCGAGCGGACCAAGCTGATCGAGCAAGGTATCGATATCAAGGCTGACTACGTCGGTGAAGTGGGCGCCAACTTGCATGGCGGCTACAACAACGACAAGACAGCGCGTTATGCCGACCAGTTTGGTCTGGGCGTGGCGCTGGACCTGGAAAAGCTGTGGGGCTGGGATAACACCCAGGCCAAGATCCAGCTCACCAACCGTAACGGTGAAAACATTTCCAATGATCGTGTCGGCGACCCGCGTGCCGGCACCTTGAGTTCTTCTCAGGAAGTCTACGGCCGTGGCCACATGGTCCGTCTGACCCAATTGTGGATCAAGCACCAGTTCCTCGATGGCAAGCTGGACGTCAAGGCTGGTTACTTCGGCGAAGGCGAAGACTTCAACACCTTCCCTTGCGAGTTCCAGAACCTGGCATTCTGCGGGTCCCAAGCGGGTAACTGGGCAACCGGCATCTGGTACAACTGGCCGGTCATGCAGGCGGCGATTCGCGTGAAGTACAACATCACGCCTGAGTTCTACGCGCAGATCGGTGCGTACAACCAGAACCCCTCGCAACTGGAACACGGTAACGGCTTCAAGCTCAGCGGCAGTGGCACCAAGGGTACGGTCATTCCGATCGAGGCGGTCTGGTCGCCGAAGATCAACAACCTGCCGGGCGAATACCGTGTCGGTTACTACAAGAGCACGGCCGATGCCAATGACGTCCGTGAAGACGACAATGGCGATGACGCCGCGACCACCGGCAACGCCTATCGCAGTCACAACAGCAAGCACGGCTACTGGTTCGTGGCGCAGCAACAGCTGACTACCCACAACGGCGACGCTTCTCGCGGCCTGAACATCGCGGCGAACGCGACCTTCCACGACAAGGACACCAACTTCGTCGACAACTACCAGTCGCTGATGTTCGTGTACAAGGGGCCGTTCGATGCGCGTCCTAAAGATGACATCGGGATTGGTTTCTCCCGTATCCATGTCAACGATGACGTGAAGAAAAACGCCGAGCTGACCAACGCTGCCAACGGTGTCAGCGACTACAACGATCCGCTGTTCGCGCCGTTGCGTGACACTGAGTACAACTACGAACTCAACTACGGCATCCACGTAACCAACTGGCTGACCGTGCGTCCCAACCTGCAATACATCACTCACCCAGGTGGTGTGGATGAAGTCGACAACGCGCTGGTGGCCGGCCTGAAAATTCAGTCGGTGTTCTAACGCTGTTGCGATAAGCTCCTCTCTATGTGCGCATATTTGCGGACGGCCAAGGCTGTCCGCTTTTTTTTGCAAGGTGGCTGGCACAGAACCTGTGGGAGCAAGGCTTGCCCGCGATGAAAACAACGCGGTCTCCCAGGGAAGCGAGGCGCTTGCATCGCGAGCAAGCTTTGCTCCCACAGATAAATCGCCTTGCCGCAACAAGCGTTGCAAACAGATGAGCAACTCAATGATTTCCAGGACCGCGGCCCATGCATGAGCATCCGCTACAACGCTTTTTCAGATCCTTGCGCGAACGCCCGGTGTTCGCGTGGGAGCGCTATCGGCAGCGCGATGTGTTGGTGATCGACCACCCGTTGTGCCAGGCGGTGTTCAGTCGCCAGGGCGCACAGTTGCTGCATTTTCAGCCCAAAGGCCAGAAACCCTGGTTGTGGTGTGCGGCCAAGTGGCCGCAAGTCGGTGCGATACGCGGCGGGGTACCGGTGTGCTGGCCTTGGTATGGTCGTCATCCCAGCGAAAACGCCTGGCCATCCCATGGTTGGGCGCGGTTGATCGACTGGAAACTGCTCGACAGCCACAGCGATGAAGACGGTGTGCATTTGCACTGGCAACTGCAACTGTGCGACTGGCAAGTGGACCTGCATGCGGACCTGGGTGAACGTATGGAGCTGCGCTTGAGCACCGAGCACCAGGACAGCCTGCCATGCCAGTTGAGCCAGGCCTTGCACGCCTATTGGCGTATTGGTGATGTTGGTGAGGTAGCGCTGTCTGGACTGGAGGGCGCACAGGGCTACGACCAGTTGAACCGTGCGGTTTGCCAGCAGGAAGGCGAGTTGCGGGTCGAGGGCGGCTGCCAGCGGGTGTTCCAGCATGAGGGGGAATTGCAGCTCAAGGACCACGCCTGGCAGCGCGAATTGTGCATCGACACCGGCGACAGCGCCGACACCGTGGTCTGGCATCCCGGCGCACGACCGTTGCTGGGGGTGAGTTGGGATGAAGTCAGCGAATTCGTCTGCGTCGAAGCGGCCAGTGGCGGCACCGACAGCCTGTGCCTGGCGCCGGGGGAGCGGGCGCACCTGAGTTTGCAGGCGCGGGTGGGGGCTTAGCTCAGGATCTTCGGTGTGGCGGCTGGCCCCATCGCGAGCAAGCTCGCTCCCACAGGGTTTTGTGAACACCAAGGATCCAGTGTGGGAGCGAGCTTGCTCGCGATGGCTGACTATCAGGCACCGAAGGCTCTGGACCGAATCAGTTGAACTCATCCCCCACCGGATACCGGCTGGCGTTCAAGCTTTCCTTGATCTTGCGCAGATGCGGCTGGAAGTCCACGCCCCGACGCAGGGTCATGCCGGTGGCGAGCACGTCCAGTACGGTGAGCTGGATGATCCGTGAGGTCATCGGCATATAGATATCAGTGTCTTCTGGCAGGGGGATGTTCAGGCTCAGGGTGCTGGCCTTGGCCAGTGGCGAGCCTTCGGCGGTCAGGCCCAGCACCGACGCGCCGTTTTCCCGGGCGATGCGCGCCACTTCCACCAGCTCACGGGTACGACCGGTATAGGAAATGATCACGAACAGTTCACCGGTATGGGCCACGGACGCGATCATGCGCTGCATCAGTACGTCGGCGTGCGCGGTCACCGCCAGGTTGAAGCGGAAAAATTTGTGCTGGGCATCCAACGCCACCGGGGCGGAGGCGCCGAGGCCGAAGAAGTGGATCTGCCGGGCCTGGATCAGCAGGTCCACGGCGCGACTGATCAAATTGGGATCAAGGGCCTGGCAGGCGCTGTCCAATGAGGCAATGGCACTGCCAAAGATTTTCCGGGTGTAGGCTTCCGGGTTGTCGTCGGCCTCCACTGCACGGCTCACATAAGCAGCGCCGCTGGCCAGGCTTTGGGCCAGTTGCAGCTTGAGTTCCGGGTAACCGCTGACGCCGAACGAGCGGCAGAAACGGTTGACGGTCGGTTCACTGACCGAAGCCGCCTGGGCGAGGGCGGCGATGCTGAAGCGGGTCGCCTGCTGCGGGTTGAGCAGGATGATCTCGGCCACCTTGCGTTCGGCCTTGTTCAGGTCTTCAAGGCGACTCTGGATCTGTTCCAGTAAATTTCGCACGCGGTCCATACAAGATTCCTAGGAAGACGGGTCTTTGATACGACCCTTTGCGGTGGCCTATCCTACTGATGGCTCCGACGGACCACCACTCGGAATCGGTATTTTCGAAAAATGTTGTGGTTATTACTACATTTTTCCTTGAGTGATACCTTGAAAAAAGGTATTTGTAGTTTAACTTGATAAAAGAACAAACATCATGCCTTCGATTACGGTTGAACCGTGCACCTTTGCCTTGTTTGGCGCGTTGGGCGATCTGGCCTTGCGCAAGCTCTTTCCTGCCCTGTATCAGCTCGATGGCGCCCAGTTGTTGCACGAGGACACGCGAATCATTGCGCTGGCCCGTGAACCCGGCGGCGAGCAGCAGCACCTGGCATTCATCGCCGCCGAACTGCGGCGCTACGTCGATGAAAAAGACCTGGACGAAGGCGTACTCGAGCGCTTCCTGGCACGATTGACCTACCTGCACGTGGATTTCCTCAAGGCCGACGATTACGTCGCCTTGGCCGAAGCAGCCGGTTCGACCCAGCAGGTCATTGCCTATTTCGCCACCCCAGCGGCGGTGTATGGGGCGATCTGCGAAAACCTGGCGAAGGTTGGCTTGAGCGAAAACACCCGTGTCGTGCTGGAGAAACCCATCGGCTCGGACCTGGAATCGTCGCGCAAGGTCAACGATGCCGTGGCGCAGTTCTTCCCGGAAAACCGTACCTATCGCATCGACCATTACCTGGGCAAAGAGACGGTCCAGAACCTGATCGCGCTGCGCTTCGCCAACAGCCTGTTCGAAACCCAGTGGAACCAGAACTACATTTCCCACGTGGAAATCACCGTGGCCGAGAAGGTCGGTATCGAAGGCCGCTGGGGCTATTTCGACAAGGCTGGGCAACTGCGGGACATGATCCAGAACCACCTGTTGCAGCTGCTGTGCCTGATCGCCATGGACCCGCCGGCCGACTTGTCCGCCGACAGCATCCGTGACGAGAAGGTCAAGGTGCTCAAGGCCCTGGCGCCGATCAGCCCGGAAGGCCTGACCACCCAGGTAGTGCGCGGCCAATACATCGCCGGCCACAGCGAGGGCAAGGCAGTGCCTGGCTACCTCGAAGAACCCAACTCCAATACCCAGAGCGACACCGAGACGTTCGTCGCCCTGCGCGCCGACATCCGCAACTGGCGTTGGGCCGGGGTGCCGTTTTACCTGCGTACCGGCAAGCGCATGCCGCAAAAGCTGTCGCAGATCGTCATCCACTTCAAGGAACCGTCCCACTACATCTTCGCGCCCGAGCAGCGCTTGCAGATCAGCAACAAGCTGATCATCCGCCTGCAACCGGACGAAGGGATTTCCTTGCGAGTGATGACCAAGGAGCAGGGCCTGGACAAGGGCATGCAATTGCGCAGCGGTCCGTTGCAACTCAACTTCTCCGACACCTATCGCAGCGCACGTATTCCCGATGCCTACGAGCGGTTGTTGCTGGAAGTCATGAACGGCAATCAGAACCTGTTTGTCCGTAAAGATGAAATTGAAGCCGCGTGGACGTGGTGTGACCAGTTGATTGCCGGCTGGAAGAAATCCGGCGATGCGCCCAAGCCGTATGCGGCTGGGTCCTGGGGGCCGATGAGCTCCATTGCACTGATCACGCGGGATGGGAGGTCATGGTATGGCGATATCTGAATTGAAACTGCCGCAGGGCGTTAGCGCCCATGAGTTCAAGAACCCGGTGGTGCTGGCCGAAGGCCTGGCGCTGAACGTGGCCGAGCAGTTGCGCAAAGCAATCGAGGCACGCGGTGCGGCGACCCTGGTGGTCTCCGGTGGCCGCAGCCCGGTGGCGTTTTTCCAGCACCTGGCCAAGCAGGCGCTGGACTGGTCCAACGTGGTGGTCAGCCTGGCCGATGAACGCTGGGTACCGGTTGAACACGCCGACAGCAATGCCGGCCTGCTCAAGCGTTACTTGCTGCAAGGCGCGGCGGCCAAGGCCCAGTTCCTGAGCCTCTACAGCGCCAGCACCAACCTGGAAGCGGCTGCCGAACAGGCCGATCGTCTGTTGGCCGAGCTGCCGCCGATCGATGTGCTGGTGTTGGGCATGGGCGATGACGGGCACACCGCCTCGCTGTTCCCTGGCAGTCCGAACCTGGCCCAGGCCCTGGACGCCAATGGCACACGTCGCTGCTGGCCGATGCTGGCGCCGACCGTGCCGCACCAGCGCTTGACCATGAGCCGCGCCTTGCTGGCTTCGGCGCAACACAAAGTGCTGTCGATTTCCGGTCAGTCGAAATTGACCACCTTGAACGCTGCGGTGGCGGGCGACGATGTCGCCGAAATGCCGATCCGCGCGTTTTTGCAACCTACGTTAGAGATTTACTGGTGCCCATGAACCAAGGATCAGCCGCTATGACAAACCCATCCCCGACCGTTTCCATGGCGGACAAAGTTGCCCTGATCGACAGCCTCTGCGCCAAGGCGCGGATCCTGCCGGTGATCACCATCGCCCGTGAACAGGACATCCTGCCGCTGGCCGATGCCCTGGCTGCCGGTGGCCTGACGGCGCTGGAAGTGACGCTGCGTTCCCAATACGGCCTCAAGGCCATCCAGGTGCTGCGTGAGCAGCGTCCGGAACTGGTGACCGGCGCCGGCACGGTGCTCGACCGCCACATGCTGGACGCCGCCGAGGCTGCCGGTTCGCAGTTCATCGTCACTCCGGGCATCACCCGTGATCTGCTCGAGGCCAGCGTCTACAGCTCTATTCCATTACTGCCTGGCATCAGCAACGCCTCGGGCATCATGGAAGGCTACAGCCTGGGCTATCGCCGCTTCAAACTGTTCCCGGCCGAAGTCAGCGGCGGCGTCGCGGCTATCAAGGCCTTGGGTGGCCCGTTCGGCGAAGTGAAATTCTGCCCGACCGGCGGCGTGAGCCCGGCCAACATCAAGAGCTACATGGCGTTGAAAAACGTGATGTGCGTGGGCGGAAGCTGGATGCTTGATCCTGAGTGGATCAAGAACGGCGACTGGGCCCGCATTCAGGAATGCACCGCCGAGGCCTTGGCGCTGCTGGACTGATTGTTTTACCGAACCTCGTTGGGTGTTCTACGGTTTTACGGTGCGCTTGGTCGGCGCGCCGTTTTTTTTTGCCCGGATTTTGTGGCAGTACAAAATTCCTGTGGCGAGGGAGCTTGCTCCCGTTGGGCTGCGTGTAGGAGCGGTGTAGGAGCTGACGAGTGCAACGAGGCTGCGATCTTTCCACTGACAATTGAGTCGAGAGCGAAAGAGCAAGATCAAAAGATCGCAGGCTTCGCCAGCTCCTACAGAGCCCAGCGGGAGCAAGGGATCTAGGTACGGCTCAGTTCAAGCAGTGCTTTGGTCAACCGCTCGATATCACTCGCCAAGGTAATCAGCCCCGGGGTAATGCGAATGCACGGCCCGACGCTGGTGTGGCGCACCACCGTGAAGATCCCATGCTCATGGAGCAATCGATGGGCCATCGCCTGTTGATCGGCCTGGGCGGTGAAGCGCATCGCGGTGATCCCGCAATAGAGACGCCGGTCATCCGGGGTCATGACTTCGATGCCCGGCACATCGCGCACGGCGCTCACCCACAGGTCACGCAGATAACAGAGGCGCGCGCCTTTGGCCGAAGCGCCACCCAGGGCCTGGTGTTCTTCGAAGACCAGCGGCAGGGTGAGCAAGGCAGGGATGTTGGGCGTGCTGTGGGGCGTGCGCGAGCGGACGTCGGTGGCGGGGTAGCTGTCTTCGTCCATGTCCGGGTCGATGTCGGCCAAGCGCTGCGGGGCGATGTACAGGAAGCCCTGGGAGAGGGGCCCGCCGATCCACTTCTGCAGGTTGAACCCGGCGAATTCGATCCCGAGCTTCTTCAGGTCGAAATCGATCTGGCCCAGGGCATGGGCACCGTCGAGGATGATATCGACGGCGAACTCGCGGGCACTCTCGGCAATGGCCTGGACCGGCATCACCAGTCCGGTGAGGTGGTTGACGTAGGTCAGCGCCATCAACTTGAGGCGAGGGTAGCGAATGAACGCTTCGCGATAAGTGCCCACCAGGCTTTCGAAACTGGCAGGGTGCTGGTGGACGATTTCGATCACCTCCACGCCACGCTGACGAGCCAGCCAGCGCATTGCACTCTTGACCGAGGCATATTCCAGATCACAGATCAGCACTTGATCGCCGGGCTTGAGGCCGTTGTAGTTGCGAATCAGCGTCTGCAAGGCATCCACCGCGCTACTGGCCAATGCCACGCTCTGGGGGGATGCGTGGATCAGCCGGGCCACCCGTCGACGAATGGCTTCGCCGTGTTCACGGTCGAAATGCTGGCGCACATACACCGAGTTGCCGCGGTTGATGAACTCGATGTTGCGCTGGTACTCCTCCACCACGGTGCGGGACATACGTGCGAAGTAGCCGTTTTCCAGGTTGAGGGGCCCGGCGGGATCGACTTCGTAGCGGCCGACAAACGTCTGCCAGAAAGCTTCATCATGGGCGCGTAGCGTGTTTTCTGGCATGACAGGGGCTCAACTGGTCAGGGGCGAGGCTTGGGTTTGCCGTGTTTGGCGCGCAATGGGTCGAGCAGGTCCGACAGCCCGTTGTGATCGATTTCCTGCATCAGTGCCAGCAAACCACCCAGTTCACCGTGAGGAAAACCCTCGCGGGCGAACCAGTTCAGGTATTGACCGGGCAGGTCAGCCAGGATTCGACCCTTGTATTTGCCGAACGGCATTTGACGCGTGATGAGCAATTCGAGCTTTTCCGGGTTCATGGCAATCGTCTGATTCAAATCTACCTCGAAAATACAGGCATTCTGCATGCAGGCCAAATGACAGATCATGCAAATAACGCGGATACAGTTTTCTTGTTTTTTATTAACTAATTGATTTTAAAGAAAATTAACTGGGTTATTTGACTGGCATGGCCGATGCAACGTCCCTTGCAGGTTTTTTATTCACCAAGCAAAGGAACTGAAAAATGACTGACATCAACAAAGAATCCATCTCCGTCTTGAACGACCTGATCGAGACCAGCAAAGATGGCCAGGAAGGCTTCAAGACCTGCGCTGAAGACATCAAGCACCCACAACTCAAGGCGCTGTTCGTTCAACGTGCTGCGGATTGCGCGACCGCTGCGGCTGAACTGCAAGCGGCGGTTCGCTCCCTGGGCGGCGATCCGGAAACCTCCACCAGCGTCGCTGGTGACCTGCACCGTCGTTGGGTGGACGTGAAATCCATGTTCACCGGCAAGGGTGAAGAAGCGGTGCTCAACGAAGCCGAGCGTGGCGAAGACCATGCGCTCAAGGCCTACAAGGAAGCGCTCGAGAAAATCACCAAGCACAACCTGGTCGGTATACGTGACCTGGTTGAGCGTCAGTACCACGGTGTGCAACGCAACCATGACCAGGTCAAGGCTCTGCGTAACCAGGCGCGCGCCAGTTAACAACGCGTCCTGATCCAAGAAAACGCCAGCTTGCCTGGCGTTTTTTTGTGGCGACGACTCAGATTCAAGATGAACACTGTTGTGGTGATGCAGGTTGATGCCATTTCAACTCACTCAGCATCAAACAGAAAAAGTGTGTTGTTGAATTCATCCATAATCAGCTCTGGACTCGAATAGATAGCTAGCTAATAATTGCACCGCCGACCCCTTGCATTGCATCTATTGTTACTGGCATCCCCCCAAAGAGTTTTTCGCGTGCCCATTACCTTCCAGGCCTTGTTTGCCCCCGACCGCCTCGCTTTGCAGTTCGCCATCAAGACGGTGCTTGGTGCCGGGTTGGCGTTGTGGCTGGCGCTGCGCTGGGGGCTGGAGCAGCCGTCATGGGCGCTGATGACCGCGATCATCGTCGCCCAGCCACTGTCCGGGATGGTGGTGCAGAAGGGGTTGGCGCGATTGGTCGGCACGCTGGTGGGCACCGTCATGTCGGTGGTGTTCATGGGCCTGTTTGCCCAGGCGCCCTGGTTGTTCCTGCTGGCCTTGGCGCTCTGGCTGGGGTTGTGCACAGCCTGTTCGACGCTGCTGCGCAGTGCCTGGTCGTATTCGTTCGTGCTGGCCGGTTACACGGTGGCGATCATTGCCTTGCCGGCCATTTCCCATCCGCTGGATGTGTTCGACCAGGCGGTGGCGCGCTGCACCGAGATCAGCCTGGGCATTGTCTGCGCCACGGCGGCCAGTGCCTTGCTCTGGCCGTTGCGGGTCGAGCGGCAACTGGCCGGTCAGGGCCTCGCTGCCTGGCAGAGCGGCATGCAGGCCGCCCGTGCGACCCTGGCTGGCGATGTCCAGGCGCGAAAAGGGCTGCTGGAAATCCTGGGCCGGATCGTCGCGGTGGATGCCCAGCGCGAACATGCCTGGTTCGAAGGCAGCCGTGGCCGACAGCGAGCCCGAGCCATCAGCGGCTTGAGCCAGAAATTGCTGATGTTGCTGCGCCTTTCGCGCTCGGTGCGGCGGCAGTGGAAACAGCTCGACCCCGAGGAGGCCGAGGCCCTCCAACCGTGGATGAACGAGGTACAGCAGGCCCTCGATGCCGACAGTGCGACCTTGCAGGCCTTACGCCCCCGGGTGTGGGATGCGTCTCACGACCCGCAGATCAGCTCGGCGCAAAGTTACTGCCTGGCGCGATTTGCCCTGTTGCTCGATACCGCCCTGGCCGCCTGCGCTGCCTTGACGGCGGTGCAAGAGGGCAGGGAGGCGGCGGATCCACCGCGAACCCTGGCGCCTCATCGTGATCTGTCCCTGGCCATGGTCTTTGGTGCTCGCAGCGCCCTGGCGTTCCTGGCGGTGGCCTGTTTCTGGCTGGCGACTGCCTGGCCCGCCGCTTCGGGCGCGCTGGTACTGACGTGCGTGGTGTGCAGCCTGTTTGCCAGTCGCGAAAACGGCGCGCAGATCGGCATGAGTTTTCTACGGGGCATTTTTTTGGCCGTGCCGACGGCGTTCGTGATCGGCGAGCTCTTACTCCCGCAATGGAGCAGTTTTGCGATGCTCTGCATGGCCATGGGCGTGCCCTTGTTTTTCGGCGCGCTGGGCATGGCCAAGCCGCAGATCTTCGCCACGGCGACGTCGTTCTGCCTGCATTTCGTGGTGTTGATTTCACCGCTCAATGCCATGAAGTACGACGTCGCGGCGTTCTTCAACAACGCCCAGGCCATGATGATCGGCGTGGGCGCGGCGGTGCTGGCCTTCAATCTGCTGATTTTGCGCAACCCGGCCTGGCACAGCCGCCGCCTGCTGGCCGCGACCCTCCACGATCTGGTGCGCCTGACCCATCGCAGCCTGCGTGGCGCCGAGAGCTGGTTCGGCGGGCGCATGGCCGACCGGCTGTTGCAACTGGCGCGGCATTACCCTGAATTGCCGGTGCAGGCGCGCAGCCGCTGGGATGATGGTTTGCTTGGCCTGGATATTGGCGATGAACTGCTGCATTTGCGCCTGAGCCTGGCCGTCGCCCAAGTGCCTGAGACCCGGGCGCAGCGCCGTTATTTCGAAGCGCTGGAGCAGGTGCTCGAACACGGCCCGAGCGGTGACCAGGCCGATGCGCTGGCCCCGGCAAGCGCCGAGTTCCTGAAGGTGTTGTCGAGCCAGCCGCCCGGTGACGCATTGAAGCTGGCCCAGGGCGCGGTGGTGCAATTGCAAAACAGCTGGCGCGCCTGGTGCCACCAGCACGAACCTGAACGACGGGAGCACAGCCATGGGCTTGCGTGAGTGGTCGATTGGCGGGGTGTTGCTCAGCCCGTTCCTGATTTATGTGGTGCTGGCGTTGCTGGTGACCGGCGCGTTGCGCCTGTTGCTCAGCCTGGTGCCGGCCGGGCGCTGGATCTGGCATGAAGCCTTGTTCGACTGCGCCCTGTATGTCTGTGTCCTGACCGTTATTACCGTGGTCCTCGGGCCGCTATAGGAGTTGAACATGCGTACATCCGTACGTGTCGCCGTCACGCTGTGCATGGTGGCCGTGGCGATCTTCGCCGGGTTTCACTTGTGGCAGTACTACATGCTCACACCCTGGACCCGCGATGCGCGGATTCGCGCCGACGTGGTGGTGATTGCACCCGACGTGTCAGGGTGGGTGCGCGAGCTCAAGGCGGTGGATAACCAGCAGGTCAAGGCCGGCGATGTGTTGCTGAGTATCGACCGTGAGCGTTTCGAAGCGGCGGTGGAGAAGGCTCGGGCGGTGGTGCAGACGCGCCAGCAGCAACTGAGCCTGCGCGAACACGAAGCCAGCCGCCGCGCCGCCCTCGGGCCCCAGGCCATCAGCGCCGAACTGCGGGAAAACGCCCAGATCAACGCCGGTATCGCCCGAGGTGAACTGCGCGAAGCCCAGGCCGAGGCCAAGGTCGCCGAACTGAACCTGGCGCGCAGCCAGGTCCTGGCCCCACGCAATGGCCATATCACCAACCTGCGCCTGGCCGAAGGCAACTACGTGAATGCCGGGCAGCCGGTGATGGCGCTGATCGACGACTCGACGTTTTATGTGCAGGCCTATTTCGAAGAAACCAAGTTGCCGAGGATTCGCGTAGGCGATCCGGTCAAGATCTGGCTGATGAGCGCCGGCCATGCGCTGGAGGGCCATGTCGAGAGCATCAGCCGTGGCATTACCGACCGCAACACCAACCCCGATGCACAGTTGCTGGCGGAGGTCGAGCCGACCTTCAACTGGGTGCGCCTGGCCCAGCGGATACCGGTGCGGATCAAGTTGGACAAGGTGCCGGAGGGGGTGAACCTGAGCGCCGGGATGACGGCGAGCGTGCAGGTGCGCGAAGACCAGCCATAAATGTGGGAGCAAGGCTTGCCCGCGATGAAGATAACTCGGTCTCTCAGGGAACCGAGGCGCCTGCATCGCGAGCAAGCTTTGCTCCCACATTTATGGCTCGCCACAAGTCACTCACCGTAGGCGCCTGTGAATCAACCGACAGTAATCGCCGGCAACGTCGGCAAGGTCACAGTCTGCTGCTTGCGCGGTGCGAGGATTTCGGCCTCGCCGTCCACCACCAGCTCGTCGCGCTGGTTGAACACACGCGTGGCGATGCGCACACGGAATTTCGGCAGTTTTTCCAGGATCTCCAGGCGCACGGTCAGGGTGTCGCCGATTTTCACCGGTTTCTGGAAGCTCATCTGCTGGCCGATGTAGATAGTGCCCGGCCCAGGCAACTCGCAGGCTACCGCCGCGCTGATCAGCGCACCGCTGAACATGCCATGGGCGATGCGCTCCTTGAACATGCTCGCGGCGGCGAACTCGGCGTCCAGGTGCACCGGGTTGTGATCGCCCGACATCGCGGCGAACAGCTGGATGTCACGCTCTTCGACGGTCTTGCTGTAGCTGGCGGTCTGGCCGATTTCGAGGGCTTCGTAAGGGGTGTTGGTAACCTGGGTCATCTGTTTCAAATCCTGTGAAGGAGTAAAGGAAAAACGCTGCAAGCCTACTCGCTGCGTGGTGGCCGCTTGTGGCTCAGGGCCTGGGCAATCCAGGCCAGCACGTCGGCGGTCACTTCATCGCGGTTGGCTTCATTGAACAGTTCGTGCCGGGCCTGCGGGTAAATCGTCAATTGCAGGTGTCGGATGCCGGCGTCACGCAAGGCGTCGGCCAGATCCTTCAGACGCTTGCCTTCGCTCACCGGATCACATTCGCCACCGATCACCAGCAGGGGCAGGCCCGGATCGATCTGGGCGAGATTGGACGCTTTGCTGATTTGCTGCAAGCCACCGAGCAGATCGACCCACAGTTGATTGGTGCAGCGAAAGCCGCACAGCGGGTCGTGGACGTACTTGTCGACTTCGGCCGGGTCGCGGCTGAGCCAGTCGAAGGGGGTACGCGTGGGTTTGAATGTCTTGTTGAAACTGCCGAACGACAGCCACTCGATCAACGCGCTGCGCCCCGTGGCACCCTGGCGCCAGCGTTCGAAGCGGGCGATCAGGCGAGCGCTGCGGTAGAGCGTCACCGGCTGGAAGTTCGAGCCGCTGAGAATCGCCCCGTGCAGGCTGGCGCTGTGATGCAACAGGTAACCCTGGGCGATGTAGCTGCCCATGCTGTGGCCCAGCAGCAGGATGGGGGTCTCGGGATATTGCTGGACGATGTGGTGGTTGAGGCTGGCCAGGTCACCCACGACCTTGGCCCAGCCGTCCTCGTCGGCAAAATGGCCGAGAATCGCTTCCTCGCCGGTCTTGCCATGGCCGCGCAGGTCCACGGCGCAGACACCGTAGCCTTCGTCGCACAATACCTGGGCCAGGCGGGCGTAGCGGCCGCTGTGTTCAGCCATGCCGTGAGCCAGCATGATCATCGCCAAAGGGGCGGTTTCGGGCAGCCACTGGTTGACGAACAGGCGGCTATGGTCAGTCGCGGTCAGCCAGAACGTTTGGTGGATCATGGCGATTCCTTTTGTGCAGCGTCGCTGCATTGTATAGCGCATCCTTTGCGTCTCGCCTGATCAGGCCACACCTAGGCAGGAAGATTCACACAATCTATGACGCAGGTTGCCATATTTGCCTGATTGGCCATAGCTGCTAGTGTCCCAGGAGCTCCGCCTCTGCAAGCGATACAGAGGCGGCCCGGACATGCTCAGGTAAAGAGGACAAAAACAATGCAGCCTGATTTCTGGAATGACAAACGCCCGGCCGGCGTGCCCCTGGATGTTGACCTTGGGGCCTACAAGTCGGTGATCGAGGTGTTCGAACGTTCCTGTAAGAAATTTGCCGACCGTCCGGCGTTCAGCAACATGGGGGTGACCCTCACCTATGCCGAGCTGGAGCGCTACAGCGCGGCGTTCGCCGGCTATCTGCAAGCCCATACCGACCTGGCGCCGGGTGATCGAATCGCGGTGCAGATGCCTAACATCCTGCAGTATCCGATCGCCGTGTTCGGTGCCTTGCGCGCCGGGCTGGTCGTGGTCAACACCAACCCGTTGTACACCGCGCGGGAAATGCGTCATCAGTTCAAGGACTCCGGTGCCCGGGCGCTGGTGTACCTGAATATGTTCGGACAGAAAGTCCAGGAGGTGTTGCCCGATACGGACCTGCAGTACCTGATCGAAGCGAAGATGGGCGACCTGATGCCCACCGCCAAGGGCTGGCTGGTCAACACGATGGTGAGCAAGGTCAAGAAAATGGTCCCGGCCTATTCGCTGCCCCAGGCCATTTCCTTCAAGAGCGCCTTGCGCCTGGGACGCGGCCAGGGCATCAAGCCGCTGAAAGTCAGCCTCGACGATATTGCGGTATTGCAATACACCGGCGGCACCACCGGGTTGGCGAAGGGCGCGATGCTGACCCACGGCAACCTGGTGGCCAACATGCAACAGGCCCGGGCCTGCCTGGGGCAGCTCGGCGATGACGGCCATCCACTGTTGCGCGAGGGCCAGGAGGTCATGATCGCACCGCTGCCGCTTTACCATATCTATGCATTCACGGCGAACTGCATGTGCATGATGGTGACCGGCAACCACAACGTGCTGATCACCAATCCGCGGGACATCGGTGGTTTCATCAAGGAACTGAAGAACTGGCGTTTCTCGCTGCTGCTGGGGCTCAACACGTTGTTTGTGGCACTGATGGACCATCCGGATTTCAAGACCCTGGATTTTTCCAACCTCAAGGTCACCAACTCGGGTGGCACGGCGCTGATCAAGGCTACTGCCGAACGTTGGGAGCAGATCACCGGGTGCGGTATCACCGAAGGTTATGGCCTGACCGAAACCTCGCCAGTGGCCAGTGCCAATCCTTACGGCGGCAAGTCTCGGTTGGGTACGGTGGGGATGCCGGTGCCGGGCACGCTGATGAAAGTGATCAACGACGATGGCGTCGAGCAGCCCCTGGGCGAGCGTGGCGAGCTGTGCATCAAGGGCCCGCAGATCATGAAAGGCTACTGGAACAAGCCTGAGGCCACGGCCGAAGTGCTGGACCACGAGGGCTGGTTCAAGTCCGGCGATATCGCGGTGATCGACCCGGACGGTTTCGTGCGCATCGTCGACCGCAAGAAGGACATGATCATCGTCTCGGGCTTCAATGTGTACCCCAACGAGATCGAAGACGTGGTGATGGCCCATCCCAAGGTGGCCAACTGCGCGGTGATCGGCGTGCCGGACGAACGTTCGGGGGAGGCTGTGAAGCTGTTCGTGGTGGCGCGCGAAACCGGCGTCAGCCTTGAAGAACTCAAGGCCTACTGCAAGGAGAACTTCACCGGCTACAAGATTCCCAAGCACATCGTGCTGCGGGAGTCGTTGCCAATGACCCCGGTGGGCAAGATCCTGCGGCGGGAGCTGCGCGATATCGCCTGAGGTCCGCCGGGGTATCTGTCCTGACGAAAACCTGTGGGAGCACAGCTTGCTCGCGATAGCGGTGGAACAGCCTCATTTGTATTGGCTGACATACCTCCATCGCGAGCAAGCTGTGCTCCCACAGTTGTTTGATTCAGAGAGATTTAATAGGGCGTAGGTTTTTTACTCTAAAAATGACCATAAAATGTTCATGAGTCATGTTTGTGACTGTGGGGGCTATTTTTGGCTCTAGTCGGCCCCTGGCAAAGCTGCTACTCTCGGCGCGCTTTTGTGACTTCTCGGCCTTGATTCAAGCCAGATTCACCAATAAACACCAATAATAATCGCATCAAATGCGGTGAGAATTCGCGTTGCTGAGGAGTGGGCTTCCATGATTGAAGACTTTTGGAAGGATAAGTACCCAGCTGGGATTGCTGCCGACATCAATCCAGACGAGTATCCGAATATTCAGGCGGTGTTGAAGCAGTCCTGCCAACGCTTTGCCAACAAGCCGGCATTCAGCAACCTCGGCAAGACGATCACCTACGGTGAACTCTACGAGTTGTCCGGTGCCTTTGCCGCGTACCTGCAACAGCATACCGATTTACAGCCCGGCGATCGAATCGCCGTGCAGTTGCCCAACGTTCTCCAGTACCCGGTGGCCGTGTTCGGTGCGATCCGCGCCGGGCTGATCGTGGTCAACACCAACCCGCTGTACACCGCGCGGGAAATGGAACACCAGTTCAACGACTCCGGGGCCAAGGCGCTGGTGTGCCTGGCGAACATGGCGCACCTGGCCGAGACCGTCGTACCCAAGACGAGCGTCAAGCACGTCATCGTCACCGAAGTCGCCGACCTGCTGCCGCCGCTCAAGCGCCTGTTGATCAACAGCGTGATCAAGTACGTCAAGAAGATGGTCCCGGCCTATCACATGCCCAAGGCCGTCAAGTTCAACGACGTGCTGAACAAAGGCCACGGCCAACCCGTGAGCGAAGCCAACCCCGCCAGCGACGATGTCGCCGTGTTGCAATATACCGGCGGTACCACCGGCGTTGCCAAGGGCGCGATGCTCACCCATCGCAACCTGGTGGCGAACATGTTGCAGTGCAAGGCGCTGATGGGCTCCAACCTCAATGAAGGTTGCGAGATTCTGATCACGCCGCTGCCGCTGTACCACATCTATGCCTTCACCTTTCATTGCATGGCGATGATGCTGATCGGCAACCACAACATCCTGATCAGCAACCCGCGTGACCTGCCGGCGATGGTCAAGGAGCTGTCGAAGTGGAAGTTCAGCGGTTTCGTTGGCCTTAATACGCTGTTCGTGGCCCTGTGCAACAACGAAGCCTTCCGCAAGCTGGATTTCTCGGCCCTGAAAGTCACCCTGTCTGGCGGCATGGCCCTGCAACTGGCAGCAGCCGAGCGCTGGAAAGCGGTGACCGGCTGCCCGATCTGCGAAGGCTACGGCATGACCGAGACCAGCCCGGTGGCTACCGTCAACCCGATCCAGAACATCCAGGTCGGTACCATCGGCATTCCGGTGCCGTCGACGCTGTGCAAGGTGATCAATGACGCGGGTGTCGAACAGCCATTGGGCGAAATTGGCGAATTGTGTGTGAAAGGTCCGCAGGTCATGAAGGGCTACTGGCAGCGCCAGGACGCCACCGACGAGATCCTCGACAGCGAAGGTTGGCTCAAGACCGGTGACATTGCGCTGATCCAGCCGGACGGCTACATGCGCATCGTCGATCGCAAGAAAGACATGATCCTGATTTCCGGTTTCAACGTGTACCCCAACGAACTGGAAGACGTGCTGGCAACCCTGCCGGGCGTGCTGCAATGCGCGGCCATCGGTATTCCGGACGAGAAGTCTGGCGAGGCGATCAAGATCTTCATCGTCGCACGACCGGGTGTCACGTTGACCAAGGAACAGGTGATGGAACACATGCGTGCCAACGTCACCGGCTACAAGGTGCCCAGGGCCGTGGAGTTCCGTGATGCCTTGCCGACCACCAACGTGGGCAAGATCCTGCGGCGCGAGTTGCGGGATGAAGAGCTCAGGAAGCTGGGTTTGAAGAAGTAAGCCCATTGCCAATGAAGAGCCCCGCTGATGCGGTGATGCTCTTCACTTAAAGAAACGGCGCTTTTCCGAGGAGGGAAAGCGCCGTTTTTTTTTTGCTGGATTGGGGGCATATCCTTTGCTGCGGTCACGGCTGCTGGCGGTTCCGCTCTTACAGCGGGTCACTTTCGAAAAGCGCGAAAGTAACCAAAGCGCTTCTGCCCCACCACTTGGCACCTCGCCTAGGCTCGGTGTGCCCTCACTCCGGCATTGCTCCGTGGGCACGCCGCGAAGGGCCATCCATGGCCCAGCGCGGCTATCCCGGCATCCATGCCGGGATGCCCACTCCACAATGCCTGCGTTCGGCCAGCGTGGTTAACGGGGCGCCGAGATCAACGTCCACCACGAGGCGGCCTGATAGCCGACCTGGTTCTTGATGGGGACCGCGTTTCCCCTGTGGGAGCGGGCTTGCTCGCGAAGGCGGTGTGTCAGTTTGCGGTGATGTTGGATGTGCCGGTGTCATCGCGAGCAAGCTCGCTCCCACATGGATGTTTAGTAGGCACAAAACTCATCTGCACTCAGTCCGCTGTGGGAGCGAGCTTGCTCGCGATAGCGGTGGTGCAACCACATGGATACTGGACATGCACCGCTCTTGCTTTGCTTTTGATCTTGATCTGAACGCCCCGTTAAACCACGCTGGCCGAACGCAGGCATTGCGCAGTGGGCATCCCGGCATGGATGCCGGGATAGCCGCGCTGGGCCATGGATGGCCCTTCGCGGCGGCCCACGGAGCAATGCCTTCGTTCGGGCATGCCGAGCCTAGGCGAGGCACCGAGTGGTGGGGCAAAGCGTTTTTGCTTACTTTTGGCGCTCTTCCAAAAGTGAGCCGCTGTAAGAGCGGAACCCTAAGCCGCCGTTACGCAAAAAACGGATATACACACCAAAGCTAGGAAATCGCATTACAACCTGAACTGCGCAAAATCCAGATTGGTACCACCCGGCCGCATGTCCTGAAGATAGGAATCCTTGTCAGCGCTCAGTTCCAGACTCAAGGCTGCCTTGCGTTTACCCTGGTTGCGCACTTCCAGGCCTTCCATCTTTTCGCGCAGGAACACGGTCGGCACCTTCAGGTGCAGCAGCTCATCGGTGGCCGGCGTGTGCAGCAGCAGGTGAATCCATTCGTATTGACCGATGGCCAGGCGCCCCACCGGGATATCGAACCAGAAGATGTTGCGGTTACGGTTCAATTCGCTGAAGTGGCAGTTGTTGACGCCCAGTACGGCGCCGCCCAGATCCTGGTTTCTGCGGGCGATGGCCTGCTTTTTATCGAGTTTCATAACGTTCCTACGGGGTTGGAGCTTCAGGCCGCAGCCTGAATACGTGGGGCATTCTCGGTGGTTGCCGGGCAAACATAAAGCCCCGCCTGTAGGAACAATGAAACTTGGTTCGACAATCGCCGGTCAATTCAGCGTCGGACATGAAAGACGAAATTGATCCAACGTCGCCAAACAGGCTACTTTGTTGTGATAACGGCCCCTGAGTCGCCAAGCGACCCCCTTTTTTTTGCGGCGAAAGGAGACGCACATGATGTTCCCGGCCTTGAAAGGCTTACCCTTGCATCGTGTGATGATGCGCACCGTGACCGAGTTTCTCGACGACGAGATGTCGACCTACGCCTCGGCATTGGCCTACCAAATGCTGTTTTCGCTGTTTCCATTCATTCTCTTTTTGATCGCGTTGATCGGCTTCCTGCACCTGCCGGACTTCTTCTCCTGGCTGCGCCTGCAATCGGAGCTGGTGCTGCCGCCCCAGGCCCTGGAGCAGGTCAACCCGGTGATCGACCAGCTCCAGCAATCCAAGGGCGGATTGTTGTCGGTGGGTATCGTCATTGCGTTGTGGACTGCCTCGGCAGGTGTGCGGCTGATGATGAGCGCGATGAACGCCGCCTACGATGTGGTGGAAGGTCGCCCGGCCTGGAAGCGTTTTCCGCTGTCGATCTTCTACACGGTCGGCATCGCCGGCATGTTGCTGGCCGCTGCGGCATTGATGGTGCTCGGGCCACAGGTGATGGGCTGGATTGCGGCCCAGGTCGGCTTGGAGGAGTTCATCGTCACGCTCTGGACGATTGTGCGCTGGCCGGTGATCGTGATCTTGCTGATGGTGGCCGTGGCGCTGATCTATTACGTGATGCCCGACGTCAAGCAGGAGTTTCGCTTCATCACGCCGGGGTCGGTGCTGGCAGTAGTGGTGTGGATCATTGCCTCCCTGGGCTTTGCGTTTTACGTCAAGACCTTTGCCAACTACAACGCCATGTATGGCAGCATCGGTGCGATCATCGTGTTGTTGCTGTATTTCTACATTTCTGCGGCGGTGCTGTTGCTCGGTGCGGAGATGAATGCGGTGATCGAGCACATGTCCACCGAGGGCAAGAACCCGGGCGAAAAGAGCGCGGGCGAGCACGAAAAGCAGCATGTGTCGGGCCTGGGCCGCGACCATTCCATCCCTCATCCCCACCCTGACGAAGCCCGACCATGATCCGTGACATCCTGAAAATGGGCGACGACCGCCTGCTGCGCATTGCCCCGCCGGTGCCTGCCGAAATGTTCGACAGCCCAGCGTTGTGGCAATTGATCGACGACATGTTCCAGACCATGGAAAGCGTCGGCGGCGTCGGCCTGGCGGCGCCACAGATCGGCGTGGACCTGCAACTGGTGATCTTCGGCTTCGAGCACAGCGAGCGTTACCCCGACGCCGAGGCGGTGCCCCAGACCATCCTGATCAACCCGCTGATCACCCCACTGGGTCCGCAGATGGAAGAGGGTTTCGAAGGTTGCCTGTCAGTGCCGGGCCTGCGCGGGGCGGTCGAGCGCTACCAGGACATCCGCTACGAAGGCTTCGATCCCAAGGGCGAGCCGATCGTGCGTTACGCATCGGGCTTTCATGCGCGGGTGGTGCAGCATGAATGCGATCACCTGATCGGGCGCTTGTACCCGTCGCGCATCAGTGATTTCAGCAAGTTCGGGTTTACCGAGGTGATGTTCCCGGACCTGGACCCCACGGCCGACGACTAACTCATAACCGACACAACCCCTTGTGGGAGCGAGCTTGCTCGCGATAGCGGTGTGTCAGCCACCATTGATGCAACTGACCTGACGCCATCGCGAGCAAGCTAGCTCCCACAGTGGGCGGTGTTGATCTTCAGGGTTTTGCAGGCGCAAGCCCCATCGCAATCATCGGCTTGCTACGCGCATACCGGCTCAGGCGCTCAGCCATCGCATAGGGCAGTTCGGGGTCGAAGCTGAAACCCCGTCGCTCATAAAAACCGCGCAAGTCCGGGTGGCAGAACAGCCACACCGGCTCATTCACGCCGTTCACCGCTTCGGCGATCAACCGTGCGGCGATGCCTTGTACGCGGTACGCCGGGTCGACGAACAACCCTGTCAACCAATGCCCGCCCGACACCGGCCGCAGGCACAGGGCGGCGACGATTTCATCGCGCCGCGCCACCCAAAGCTGCGCGTCACGTACCGCTTTCATCGAGGATTGGTGGGCGCGATAGAACTTGTTCATCAGCGGCCAAAGCGATTCTTCGAGCGCTGCGTAATGGATTTCGGACATGACAGGGTCGTGGGCGATAAGGGGAGGGCGATTATAAAAGAACGCAGGTGCGGCGATAGGTGTATACCTGACTTCACATCCCGTATGAGTGGAGTACGTATCATGTCCAAAGGCATGGATTCAAAAAAAGCGGCAAAGAAAAAACCGGCGAAAACTGCCGATGAAAAGCGCGCCGACAAAAAAACCAAGAAGGTGAACCTGTTCGGTCATTGAGCCGATACTGCCTCGGTTGGCCTCAGGTTTGAGCTGGGGCGCCAGCCCCAGCTCAAACGCTGCGCCATGTGCCGAGGCTCAAAGCGAGGCGAGAAACCTGTCAGTGGCCGAGGCTTTGTCGTCGGTGCGGCTCTGCTGGGCTTTTTCCACTTGTGCCATCGCCGACTTGTCCTGCATGCGCTGGGCAATCTCCTGGCTGACCGCCATCTGCTTCTGGGGCGGCATCGCCTCGAACTCTTCCTCGGTAATGCCCATCTCTTCGAGAATGCTGTCGCGCAGGCGCTCTTCGGGCGTCTTGCTCATGTAGTCCTTGAAATCTGCCGTCGCAGAACCTCCAAGCGTCGTGGTTTCTTCGGGCGCTGGTGAAGCTTGTGGGCAGGAACGCGGCGAGGGCGGCCAACCCTTGCCGGCGGACGGCATGGATCGACCGTATTGGCGTGTGACGGGCAGGCTCAGGTGCTTTCGCGGACCTTGAGCTCAAAGCCCATGTCCACCACCGGCTGCGCGATGCGGTTGCCGGCCATCAAGGTCAGCATTTGCTCGGCGGCGCGGCGGCCGATGGCTTCCCGTGGGGTGCTGATGCTGCTCAGGCGCGGCACAGTGTGGGCCGAGGCGGGCAGGTCGTTGAAGCCCAGCACCGAAACCTGCTCGGGAATCTTGATGCCGCAGCGAAGGGCCTCGAACAAGGCACCGTGTGCCAGGTCGTCGTTGCCGAAAAAGATCGCATCGACGTCCGGGTGGCTGTCCAGCAACTGCAGGAACAACTCGCCGCCCAGGCCTACCGATGACGGGCGTGGGGTCAGCAGTTCCAGGTCCGGGTCATACAGGCCGGCTTTCTGAAGGGCGCGGCGAAAACCTTCGCCACGCAGCAGGGTGCGTTGGTCCAGTTGCGCGCCGATGTAGGCCAGGCGCTTGCGGCCTTTGGAAATCAGGTGCTCAGCCGCCGTTTCGCCGGCCTTGAGCTGGGAAAAGCCGACGCAGTTGAGCCCGGCGCCCGGGTCCAGCTCCATCATGTACACGCAGGGAATGTTGCTGGCCTCGATCATGCGTCGGGCGCTTTCGGTGCGGTCGAAACCGGTCAGCAGCAAACCACGCGGCTGATAGGCCATGTAGTTGCGCAGCAGGTCTTCTTCTTCGTCCCGGGAGTAGTGATAGTTGCCGATCACCACTTCGAAACCCTTGGGTCGCAGCACCCGATGAATGGCTTCCAGGGTGTCGATGAACAACAAGTTGGACAACGACGGCACCAGCACCACCACCGAATGGCTCTGGGCCGAAGCCAGGGCGCGGGCGGCGGGGTTGACGACGTAGTTGAGCTCCACGGCGGCCTGGCGGACTTTTTCCACCAGGTCGACGGCTACGGTGCTGACGCCGCGCAGGGCACGGGAGGCGGTGATGGGGCTGACACCGGCCAGGCGTGCGACTTCGTTGAGCGTAGGGCGACCGGTGGTGCGAGTATTCTTATCGTTTTTAGGGACGGTCATCAGGGTGGCTTGCCAAACAAAAATCAAGGTACTAAGGTAGCGCTGTCTCGACGCGGCTGCAATTGCGTAAGTGGGGTTTGCCTGATCTCCCGTGTGCTGGTGTCGTGAACGAACATGCTGCAACCACAAAAATGACAAGAAGGCGTCGGCAACTTCTGCTTTTGCTGCGGTGTCATAACTGGCAAAGGTAGCGCTGTCTGCGCGCTGAGGTGTTACATGAATAATCCCATCACCGCCCTGGTCATCATGGGCGTTGCCGGTTGCGGCAAAACTTGCGTCAGCCAGGCGCTATGCGAGCTGAGCGGCGCCACTGCCATCGAAGGCGACACTTTCCACCCTGCGGCCAACATCCAGAAGATGAGCGCCGGTATTCCCTTGAACGACGACGACCGTGCCGGCTGGCTCGACAGCCTGTGCGACGAGTTGCGCCGTGTCGACGCCACGGGCGAGCGCCCGGTGCTGACCTGCTCGGCCCTCAAGCACAGTTATCGCGAGCGTCTGCGCAGTGCCTTGCCTGGCCTGGGCTTCGTATTCCTTGAATTGACCCCCGAAGTGGCCGCCGACCGCGTTTCCCATCGTCCCGGCCATTTCATGCCGTCGACCCTGATCGACAGCCAGTTTGCCACCCTGCAATCCCCTGTCGGCGAGCCCCTGACCCTGGCTCTGGATGCGTCCAGCCACAGCGTTGAAGAGTTGGCGCATCAGGCTTACGCCTGGTGGTTGGACCATGGTTTGAAGCTTGCCGGCTGAGTTTCAAAAAGTTTGCGTCAGAAAGATAGCGCTACCCCGACGGCTAACCAATAACTGCTTCAATAACAACAACAAATCAGGAGACACCTCCCATGTTCGGCATGTCCCACGAGACGTTCCTGCTGCTTGATGCAGTGGTCACGGTGATCGGACTCATCATCCTCATCACCAAGTTCAAATTCCACCCATTCATTGCACTGACCATCGCCGCCGCGTTCCTCGGCCTGACGTCGGGCATGCCGACCGGCACCATCATCAAGGCGTTCCAGGACGGCTTCGGTGGCGTGCTGGGCTTTGTCGGCATCATCCTGGCGCTGGGCACGATGCTCGGCAAAATGATGGCCGAGTCGGGCGGGGCCGACCAGATTGCCCAGACCCTGATCCGCGCCTTCGGCAAGGACAAGGTGCAGTGGGCCATGATGTTCGCCGCGTTCCTGGTGGGCATCCCGCTGTTCTTCGAAATCGGCTTCGTGCTGCTGATCCCGCTGGTGTTCATCGTTGCGCGCCGCACCGGTGTGTCGATCATCAAGATCGGTATCCCGCTGCTGGCGGGTCTTTCCGCGGTCCACGGCCTGGTGCCGCCACATCCGGGGCCGCTGCTGGCGATTGGCGTGTTTGGCGCCGACATCGGCAAGACCATTCTCTATGGCCTGATCGTAGCGCTGCCGACGGCCATTATTGCCGGGCCGATCTTCGGTACGTTCATTGCCAAGCACATCCCCGGCCATCCGAACCAGGAGCTGGTGGACCAACTGGCCCGTGAGACGGACTCCGCCGAACTGCCAAGCTTCAGCATCACCCTGATCACCGTGCTGTCGCCGGTATTCCTGATGCTGCTCAAGACCTTCGCTGACGTGGCGCTGCCCGATGGCAACCTCTTCCGCGCCTGGATGGACATGATCGGCCACCCGATCTCCGCGTTGCTGCTGGCGCTGCTGCTGTCGCTGTACACCTTCGGCTACAAGCAGGGCATCGGTTCCAGCCAGATGCTCAAATGGCTGGACGCCAGCCTTGCACCGACCGCCGCGATCATCCTGATCATCGGTGCCGGTGGTGGCTTCAAGCAGATGCTGGTGACCAGTGGCGTGGGCGATGTGATCGGTCACATGGCGGTGAGTGCGCAGATCTCGCCGATTCTGTTGGCGTGGCTGGTGGCTGCGGTGATCCGCATTGCCACAGGCTCGGCGACGGTGGCGACCATTACCGGTGCCGGGATCGTGGTGCCGGTGGTGGGGATGATGCCGGGTGTGAACCGTGAGCTGCTGGTGCTGGCGACCGGTGCCGGTTCGTTGATCCTGTCCCACGTCAACGACGCAGGCTTCTGGCTGGTCAAGCAGTACTTCAACATGACCGTGGCTGAAACCTTCAAGACCTGGACCGCGATGGAAACCATCCTGTCCGTGGTGGGGTTGATCTTTATCCTGCTGCTGTCGCTGGTGGTCTGAACCTGTGGGAGCGAGCTTGCTCGCGATGGCGGACTGACAGTCGACTCTTTCGCTGACTATTATGCCGCTATCGCGAGCAAGCTCGCTCCCACAGTGGTTTCTGGTGATCAGCAGAGCCAGGGTGGGAGCAAACTCCCACCGTTGGTCTTGAGTCAGGCGCCAGGTTTGTTTATCAACCCATCCGCCCGGAACATCCCGCGGATCCCGCGCACGGCCTGACGAATCCGGTCCTGGTTTTCGATCAGCGCGAAGCGCACGTGATCATCCCCATATTCCCCGAACCCCACCCCCGGCGAGACGCAGACCTTGGCTTCGGCCAACAGCTTCTTGGCAAACTCCAGTGAGCCCAGGTGGGCATAGGCTTCGGGAATCTTGGCCCAGACGTACATCGACGCCTTGGGGTTTTCCACCATCCAGCCCAGTTCATGCAGGCCCTTGACCAGTACGTTGCGGCGCTGGCGGTACTGCTCGGCGATGTCGCGCACGCATTGCTGGTCGCCTTCAAGGGCGGCGATGGCGGCCACTTGCAGCGGGGTGAAGGTGCCGTAGTCGTGGTAGCTCTTGATCCGTGCCAGGGCGTTGACCAGTTCCGGGTTACCCACCATGAAACCGATGCGCCAGCCGGCCATGTTGTAGCTCTTGGACAGGGTGAAGAACTCCACCGCGATGTCTTTCGCGCCGGGCACCTGCATGATCGACGGGGCTTTCCAGCCGTCGTAGACGATGTCGGCGTAGGCCAGGTCGTGGATCACCAGGACGTCGTACTGCTTGGCCAGGGCGATGACCCGTTCGAAGAAATCCAGCTCCACGCACTGGGCGGTGGGGTTGGAGGGGAAGCCGAGGATCATCATCTTTGGCTTGGGAATCGAGCCGCGGATGGCCCGCTCCAGTTCAGCGAAGAAATCCACCCCAGGCACCAGCGGCACCGAACGCACCTGGGCGCCGGCGATCACCGCACCGTAGATGTGGATCGGATAGCTGGGGTTGGGCACCAGCACCGTGTCGCCCTGGTCCAGGGTTGCCAGCATCAGGTGGGCCAGGCCTTCCTTGGAACCGATGGTGACGATGGCTTCGGTTTCCGGGTCGATGTCCACCTCATAGCGGTCCTTGTACCAGCGCGAAATGGCGCGGCGCAGGCGCGGGATGCCTTTGGAGGTGGAATAGCCGTGGGTGTCTTCCCGCTGGGCGACGGTGACCAGCTTTTCCACGATGTGCGGGGGCGTGGCGCCGTCGGGGTTACCCATGCTCAAGTCGATGATATCTTCGCCGCGCCGACGCGCAGCCATCTTCAGCTCGGCAGTGATATTGAATACGTAAGGGGGGAGTCGATCGATGCGCGCAAAGCGGCGCGGCGAACCTTGTTCGGCCATTGTTGCCTCGAGATACGTGAGCGCCCGGAACCGTCCGAGCGACGTTGGCCACTGCGGTGGCCTGCGGCGCAAGATAATCGGGCGGATGTGGGATTGTCCAGTAGCCGCGCGCAACTATTTTCGACGACACTGTCGACCTTGCCACGCAGCCATCAACGCCGGCTGTGGGCAGTTGAATTCGCTGTAGCCCAATCGAACGGAATGAACGATGGAATTTTCCAGCGGTTTCCTGCTGAGTCTCTCCCTGTGCCTGGACATTGGCGTGGCCAATATCGCGATGATCACCCTGGCGATGCAGCGTGGTTACTTCCAGGGTTTCGCCCTGGGCCTGGGCACCTGCGTGGGCGACCTGATCTACGCCGTCCTGGCCTTGGCGGGCATGACAGTCCTGCTGCAATACGAGGCGGTGCGTTGGGTGCTTTGGCTCGGTGGTTCGGTGCTGTTGCTGTATTTCGCGGCGAAGATGATCCATTCGGCGATCTATCACAGCGCCGTGCTCGCCGAAGCCGGGGAGGTGCAGGGCAACTCCTCGCGCCAGGAGTTCTTTCGCGGGATTTTCCTGGCCATGTCGTCGCCCAGTGCCATCCTCTGGTTCGCTGCGGTGGGCGGCACACTGATCGCGCGTTCGGGTGGCGGCACCTTGCTCAGCTCGGCGTTGTTCCTCAGTGGTTTTCTCTGCGCCGGGTTGTTGTGGTGCGCGGCCCTGTGCCTGGCGGCAACCCAGGGTGGCAAATTGTTGGGGGATAAACTGCTGCGTTACTCCTATTGGGCATCCGCCGCGATCTTCTGCTATTTCGCGGTGTACGTGATTGTTTCTGGCTACAACGAGTTTGTCGGAAAAGCCGTCACCAGCGCCTTGTCTGGAATCTGACAAGCGAAACGGGCCCGGCAATCACGGTTTGGCTTCTATACTGCCAAATCCAACTTCACGTTTTGCTGGAGTGTTGCCGGATGGAAAAGCCCAAACGCGATTACACCGTCGAACCACGCTTTGAACAGGGACGTTTTCAGCTTATCGCCGGCTTTGGTGCTCGGTTTACCCAGGACACTGCCCAGGACATCCCTTTGCTCTGGGAAAAGTTCCTGCCCTGGCTCGGCAAGGTGCCAGGGGAGAAAGATGAAGTGACCTACGGCGTGTGTTGCAACCCGGACGGGAAGGGTGGGTTCGAATACATCGCTGGTGTGGAAATCAGCCGGCTCGACGATCTGCCGGAGCAATACCGCTGGATCGAAATCCAGCCAGGGTATTACGCCGTCTTCGAACACAAGGGGCCGTTGAAACAACTACCGGACACGTTCCAATACATCTGGAACGAGTGGCTGCCACATTCCGGTCATACAGCCGCCGAGCTGCCGGAGTTCGAGCGCTACAGCGAGGATTTCAACCCCAGGACCGGCGAAGGCACCCTGGAGATCTGGATCCCGCTCAAGCCAAACTGATCGTCGCGGGTCCCTGTGGGAGCGAGCTTGCTCGCGATAGCGGCGGATCAGCCAACGTCGATGGCGACTGATATGCCCTCATCGCGAGCAAGCTCGCTCCCACATTTAGCATCTATTGATCGTTGACTCTGTTTGTCAAAACACCAACCCCATCCGCCGCTCGTAACCGATGCGGCCCTTGTAGGCCTCGCCACTGTCGACCCAGCCCAGCCGGGTGTACAGGCCGATGGCCGAGTCGTTATCGGCGTCAACCGACAGTTCCAGCCCGCGGATTTCCGGCCAGGCGGCTCGCGCCACGACGGGTAGCGCCTGCAGGCAGGCCTTGCCATAACCTTTGCCCTGGACCCGGTGATCGACTTGCAGGGCATGCAGGGTGGCGCTGTGTTCATTGGCCCAGGCGGGCAGTACCGGTGGGCGCTTGAGCAGCAGGAAGGCCACCGGCACCTCTTCAGCCAATAGTGCAAACCCTTTGACCCCCGGGCCGGGCTTGGACAGTAGCGTGTGCAGGGCACCGTGGATATCGCCAGCGAACTTGATCTGTTCGGGGTGGATTTCGATGGCGCTGACCTGTTCGCGTTGCAGCGGGGTCAGGTCTTCATAGGGTACGAGCTGAGCGGTCACAAGAACGTCCGTTGTTTGCCGACAGAATAGGACCTGGATTCTAGCGAATTTTTTCTTTGAATTATTTTTGTTGGGTTGTCGATTCGCTGTTTCTCCAAACGACAAAGGGTGTCTTCAACAAAAACCTGCGGAGAATCACCATGAATACCCAAGCCACTGAAACCGAAATCCAGGCCCTGATCGACACCTATCGCCAAGCGGTCATGGCCAAGGACGTTGAAAAGGTCATGGCACTCTATGACGAAGACATCGTCTCGTTCGATGCCATCCAGGCCTTGCAATTCAAGGGCAAGACCGCTTACCGGGCCCATTGGCAAGCCTGCATGGAAATGTGCCCCGGCCCGCACAAGTTCGACTTTCATCAGGTCAAGATTACCCCGGCAGAGAACATCGCCTTCGCCCACTGGCTGACCTATTGCGGCGGCACCAACGACAAAGGCGAGGAGCAGGCCTGTTGGATGCGTGTGACGGCCTGCTACCGGCGTGTAGCCGGGCAATGGCGGATCGTCCATGAACATTGGTCCGCGCCGTTCGACCCGATGGCCGGTACGACGCTGTTCGACCTGCAACCCTGATCGTCGGTTTTTTTGCTGAGCCTCATTCTGCCGTCCATAGTTGATCAGTCCGATCACGGAGCCTTCCATGAAGTACCTATGCCTGGTGTATAGCAACGAACACACGCTGCACAACTCGCCCGACAGCCCGGAGGACGCCGAGTGCATGGCCTATGCCGAGTCGATCCAGGGCAGTGGGCGGATGCTGGCCGCCGAGGCCCTGGAGTCGGTGCAGACCGCCACCACGGTGCGCATGCGCGGCGGCAAGCTGTCGATCACCGACGGCCCATTCGCCGAAACCAAGGAGCAACTGGCGGGCTTCTACCTGATCGATGCCAAGGACCTCAACGAAGCCATCCAGGTCGCCGGCAATATCCCGGCGGCCCGGGTCGGCTGCGTCGAAGTACGACCGGTACGCCAACTGAACCCCTGAACAACAAATACAAACAGGACTTCATTCATGAACCTTGCAACTGCTCCTTACGCGTTATCCATCAGCCGAATGATCGACGCCCCGCGTCAGAAGATTTTCTGCGCCTGGAATGAGCCGGCCTTGCTGGTCCAAGGGTGGGGCTTCCAAGGCATGCCCGACTGATGTCGGTCGAAGCGGTCAAGGCGCGGGTCGAGCAGGTTTATCGGCAAGACTCGCGGCGGATCCTGGCGACGTTGATTCGCCTGCTGGGGGACTTCGACCTCGCCGAAGAAGCCATGCACGAGGCCTTCTTCATTGCGGTCGAGCGCTGGCAGCGCGACGGGGTACCGGATAACCCGCGGGCCTGGCTGGTATCTGCCGGCCGTTTCAAAGCCATCGACAGTTTGCGCCGGCGCGCGCGTTTCGCCGCGTCCCGGCCGATGTTGATCGCCCAGCTCGAAGCGCTGGAGCAGGGCCAGTGGAGTGACGAAGACGTGGAAGACGATCGCCTGCGGCTGATTTTCACCTGTTGCCACCCGGCCCTGGCGGCGGACGCCCAGGTGCCCCTGACGCTGCGGGAAGTCTGTGACCTGACCACCGAGCAAATCGCCCGGGCGTTCCTCGCCGCCCCGGCAGCCATTGCCCAGCGTATCGTGCGGGCCAAGGCGAAAATCCGCGATGCCAGGATCCCCTACCAAGTACCGTCCCGCGCGGAACTGCCGGAACGGCTGGACAGCGTGCTGCGGGTGATCTACCTGGTGTTCAACGAAGGTTATTCGGCCTCGATGGGCGCCGAGCTGACCCGCGAAGACCTGACGCGCGAAGCCATCCGCCTCGGGCGTCTGCTGATGGAGTTGCTGCCCGAGGCTGAGGTCATGGGGTTGCTGGCGTTGATGCTGCTGCACGAATCCCGGCGCCCGGCGCGAACGTCATCGACCGGTGAGCTGATCCTGCTGGATGAACAGGCGCGATCCTTATGGGATGCCGAGCTGATCGCCGAGGGCTGTGCGTTGGTGGAAGCCGCGCTGAAAACCCGGCGGTTCGGGCCGTACTGCCTGCAAGCGGCGATTGCGGCGGTGCATGCCGAAGCCCCGACGGCGCAGGAGACCGACTGGCCGCAGATCGTCGGGCTTTATGATGTGCTGTTGCGGACCGTGCCGTCACCGGTGATCGAACTCAACCGCGCCGCCGCTCTGGCCAAGCGCGATGGGCCGGAAGTCGGCTTGCGCCTGGTCGAGGCGATCCTGGGGCGTGGGGAATTACTCGACTATCACCTGGCCTACTCGGCGAAGGCGGAGTTCTGTCGTCAACTGGGACGATTGGACGAGGCGAGGGCGGCGTATCGACGCGCGCTTGAGTTGACGCAGCAATTGCCGGAACGGCGGTTTATCGAAGGGCGGCTGGCGGGGTTGCGGTGATGACCACGAGCGACGAAATTCCTGTGGGAGCGAGCTTGCTCGCGAAAGCGTCGGCACAGTCAGCATCGCTGTTGCTTGACCCACCGCCATCGCGAGCAAGCTCGCTCCCACAAGGGAAGTGATGACTGACCACGCATTTTCGAACCACCGGAAACCACTGTGGGAGCGAGCTTGCTCGCGATAGCGGCGGATCAGCCAACATCAATGTCGACCGATAGACCCCAATCGCGAGCAAGCCCGCTCCTACAAGGGAAGTGATGACTGACCACGCATTTTCGAACCACCGGAAACCACTGTGGGAGCGAGCTTGCTCGCGATAGCGGTAGACCAGCCAACATCAATGTCGACCGATAGACCCCAATCGCGAGCAAGCCCGCTCCCACAAGGGAAGTGATGACTGACCACGCATTTTCGAACCACCGGAAACCACTGTGGGAGCGAGCTTGCTCGCGATAGCGGTAGACCAGCCAACATCAATGTCGACCGATAGACCCCAATCGCGAGCAAGCCCGCTCCTACAAGGGAAGTGATGACTGATCACGCATTTTCGAACCACCGGAAACCACTGTGGGAGCGAGCTTGCTCGCGATAGCGGTAGACCAGCCAACATCAATGTCGACCGATAGACCCCAATCGCGAGCAAGCCCACTCCCACAAGGGAAGTGATGACTGATCACGCATTTTCGAACCACCGGAAACCACTGTGGGAGCGAGCTTGCTCGCGATAGCGGCGGATCAGCCAACATCAATGTCGACCGATAGACCCCAATCGCGAGCAAGCCCGCTCCTACAAGGGAAGTGATGACTGACCACGCATTTTCGAACCACCGGAAACCACTGTGGGAGCGAGCTTGCTCGCGATAGCGGTAGACCAGCCAACATCAATGTCGACCGATAGACCCCAATCGCGAGCAAGCTCGCTCCCACAGGTGTGTGGCTTGGCTGGCTGCGTTAATCCGCTTCAGCCAGCCGGCGTTGATCAGAACTCGTGATCAGCGTTGTCCGGGTTCAGGTCGCTGATGCCCAGTTTGCCCGCAGCCTGTTCGATCGAACCGGTCTGCTTGACCAGTGCGGCGATGGCGTCGCGCACGATCTGGTTGCCCGCGGTGTTGCCGGCGGCGATCAGTTGGTCGTAGTGCTCACCTTTGTTGGCGTGATCGACCATGACCTGGATCTTGGCTTCGGTGTCGGCCAGGTCAGCCTTGAGCGCGGTGTCCGCGGCCGGATCGGCCTTGGCTACCAGGGACGACAGGCTCGCGCCGGTCATCTTGGTGCCGTCGGCGCGGGTGTATTCGCCCAGGTACACGTTACGCACGCCCTTGGCATCGTAGAAGTGCGAGTTGTGGGTGTTGTCGCTGAAGCAATCCTGCTCGTCTTCTGGCGAGTTGGCTTCCAGGGACACCTTCATGCGCTCGCCCGCCAGTTCACCCAGGGACAGGCTGCCCATGCCGAACAGCATCTTGCGCAGGCCGCTTTCGGCTGGCTCGGCTTCCAGGGTGGCGCGGTAGTTGTCGGCCACGTTCGGCTTCCAGTTGCCGACCATCTCTTCGAGGTCGTTGACCAGCAGTTGGGTCACAGACTTGAGGTAGGCACGACGACGGTCGTTGTGACCGCCGGTGGCGCCAGCACCTTGCAGGTAGTCCGACGCAGGGCGGTTGCCCGCACCCGGGCCGGTGCCGTTGAGGTCCTGGCCCCACAGCAGGAATTCGATGGCGTGGTAGCCGGTGGCGACGTTGGCCTCGGAACCGCCCAGCTCGTTCAGGCTGGCGAGTTTTTCCGGGGTGATGTCCTTCACGTCGACCTTGTCTTCGCCGACCTGGACTTCGGTGTTGGCGATGATGTTGGCGGTGGCGCCCGGGTTACCCAAGGCGTGCTCGTAGGATTTGTCGACGTAGTCGATCAGGCCCTCGTCCAGGGGCCAGGCGTTCACCTGGCCTTCCCAGTCGTCGATGATAGTGTTGCCGAAGCGGAACACTTCGCTTTGCAGGTAAGGCACGCGTGCGGCGACCCAGGCAGCCCGGGCGGCCTTCAGGGTCTCGGCGTTCGGCTTGGCCAGGAACGCGTCGACGGCGGTTTGCAGGGTTTTTGCCGTGGATTCGGCATCGCTGTAGACGGCATAGACGATGTCGGCATAGTGCGCGACAACGGCCTTGGCGGCAGCTTCGTCGACTTTGCCGGTGGCAGCAGGGGCGACCGGTGCCGCGGTGCTGGCGGCAGGCGTTGGCGCTTGCGGCGCGGGGGCCTTGTCTTTGCCTTCACCGCAACCGGCGAGGGAAATAGCGATAGCCAGCAGACTGGCGGTAGCCAGGGGCATACGAATCATGGCAAACATCCTGCTTCGATGATGGATGGGACAGGCGCGAGGGTGCGCAAAACTGCGACATAATGCGAAAGATTTGCATTATGTGTAAAGGGTTGCAGGTGTAAATATTTCTTATTTAATGATGGGAGATTGCCGCCTTCGATAGCGTCTGTAGGAGCTGTCGAGCGAAGCGAGGCTGCGATCTTTCCCTGGACGCTTGAGTCTCAAGCGAGCAAACCAAAGATCGCAGGCTTCGCCAGCTCCTACAGGGACGTGGCAGGTGGGGGAGAAATCAGATGATGGAAACCTTGCTGCGCTCGGCCTGCTTCAGGTAAAGGCCTAATTCCCGTGCCGGCAGCGGTTTGCTGTAGTAATACCCCTGACCTTCGTGGCAGCCCTCGGCGATGATGTAGGCTTCCTGCTCGACCGTTTCGACGCCTTCGGCAATGACCTGCATGCCCAGGCTCTTGCCCAACTGGATGATGGCCCGGACGATGGTTGCATCGTCCTCGTCGTCGAGCAGGTCCTGGACGAAGCTCTTGTCGATCTTGATCTTGTCCAGCGGCAGGCTCTTGAGGTAGCTCAGGGACGAATAGCCGGTCCCGAAGTCATCGATGGCAATCAGCGCCCCGGAGCGGCGCAGGCTCAGCAAATGCTGGGCAGCGGTTGTGATGTCCTCCATCAGGCCGGTCTCGGTGACTTCCAGCTCCAGGCTGCGCGGCGGCAGCCGGTACATTTGCAGGAGATTGTTCACCACCCTCGGCAGTTCGGCGTGGTGCAGTTGCACCGTCGACAGGTTGACCGCCATGCGCAGGTCGAGGAAACCCTGGTCGTGCCATTCGCGCAATTGCCTGCACGCCTGGTCCAGCACCCATTCACCAATGGCGATAATGGTGCCGTTCTGCTCGGCCAGGGGAATGAACAGATCCGGCGGCACCAGGCCGTGCTCGGGATGGTGCCAACGGATCAGGGCTTCGGTGCCCACCACCCGCAGGTCGCGGTAGCTGATCTGCGGCTGGTACACCAGGCTGAATTGCTCGCGGGCCAGGGCCTCGCGCAGGTCTTTTTCCAGTTCGCGACGGCGGCGCATCTCGCTGTCGACGCTGGCGATGTAGAACTGGTAGCGATTGCGCGAGCGGCTCTTGGCCAGGGTCATGGTCTGCTCGGCTTTCTGCAACAGTTTCTCGGTGCTGTCGCCGTCTTCGGGGAAGAGGGTGATGCCGATGGTGGCCCGCAGGCGGATTTGTTGATCGTCGATGGCGAACGGCGCTTCCAGGTCGTCGAGGATACTCTGGGCCAGTTCGGCGGCTTCGTAAGGCTGTTCGATGTCGGCCTGGACCAGGGCGAACTGATCGCCCCCCAGCCGCGCCAGTGCGCCGAGCCGGCCGCTGTGGGCCCGCAGCCGATCGGCCAGGGCCAGCAGCAGCTGGTCGCCGGTCTGATAGCTGAACTGTTCGTTGATGCCCTTGAAATCATCCAGCCCCACACACAGCACCGCCACCCGGCGTTGCAGGCGCCCGGCGTCCACCAGGATCTTGTCCAGTTGCTGTTGCAGCTGCTGGCGGTTGGGCAGGCCGGTGAGGAAGTCGTACTGGGCCATGCGCAGCAGGCTGTTTTCCGCTTCATGGCGCAGGTGCGTGTTGCGCTCGATGGATTCGAGCAGTTGGTTGGCCGTATTGATCCACAGGCCCAGCTCGTTTTGTTCGTGGCCGCGCAACTGCGGGATCTTGTGGGCGCTGGGGCGATCGGGGTTGATTTCGGTCAGGTGCTGGATGATCCGCGACAACGGTTTGGTCAGCAGCCAGTGATAGACCAGGTACAGCACCAGGCCCATGGCCAGGGCCCGCAGCATCCCGGAAATGAAAATGATCACCGAGCTGACGATGAAACCCTCGCCGTAGGTGGCGGTGTCGAGGGTAATGCTCAGGTCGCCGTAATATTCGCTATAGGGGCCGCGTCCCACCAGTTGCGTGGTGAAGGTGCGCTCCTTGCCCAGGATCAGGTCGGTCAGCCAGCGGCTTTCGGAGTGCTGCAAGGGCCGGGTTTTTTCGGCGAGCATGGTTTCGCGTGGATGGCCGATGGAAGCCATGCGTACGGCTTCGTCCTGGAACAGCCCCTCGATCACTTGCATGCCCATCTCCCGGTCCAGGCTGTAGACGGCCTGGGTCGAAGGATCGCGGAACATGTCGAGGATCCGTTGGGCGTCACTGGCGACGGCCTGGTTGGTTTTGTAGGCATCGAACACAATCTGGGCGCAGCTCAAGACCATGCCAACGATCAATGCCGAGAGGAGCACGACCCGGAGCAACTTCACAGACAAGCTGTTCTTGAGTTCCAGCTTCAAAGAGTGGTTCCTTGTTCCGTGCGGGTAGCGTCAAGTTGCCATGAGTATTGGCAATCCTGTGATGTCAGTCAAAGGGACAATCAAACACAAGGGTTTTCGCTTGAAACCTGACCGATGTACGTTCTTTCCAGAGTGATTGCTCTACGACCATTGTGTCGGTTGGAAGGGGCCGGAACTTGAGGCCTCCAGGGATTTTTTCTTGGGGTTCCAGACGCGAGGTATTTTGCCTGCGGTCATTTTTTTCCGGCAAAAAAAACCCGGCACGACGCCGGGTTTTCTTGTCTGGCATCGGCGCTTAGGCGGTGAAGGCTTTGCCTTCGAACTGCTCGGCGACGAATTTCCAGTTGACCAGGTTCCAGAACGCTTCGACGTATTTCGGACGAACGTTGCGGTAGTCGATGTAGTAGGCGTGTTCCCACACGTCGCAAGTCAGCAGCGGAGTGTCGCCGCTGGTCAGCGGGTTGCCGGCGCCGATAGTGCTGGCCAGGGCCAGGGAACCGTCAGCCTTTTTCACCAGCCAGCCCCAGCCGGAACCGAAGGTGCCGATGGACGTCTTGCTGAATTCTTCCTTGAACTTGTCGAACGAACCGAAGGCCTTGTTGATGGCTTCAGCCAGCGCGCCGGTTGGTTGACCGCCGGCGTTTGGCGCCAGGCAGTTCCAGTAGAAGGTGTGGTTCCAGACCTGAGCGGCGTTGTTGAAGATACCGCCCGAGGAAGTCTTGACGATTTCTTCCAGGCTCTTGCCTTCGAACTCGGTGCCAGGCACCAGGTTGTTCAGGTTCACGACATAGGTGTTGTGGTGCTTGTCGTGGTGGTATTCCAGAGTTTCTTTGGAGATGTGCGGCTGCAGTGCATCGTGTGGATAGGGCAGCGGCGGCAATTCGAAAGCCATGGTGATTCTCCTAATCAGGTCAGTTGCGGTGAGCGCAAGGCCGATCACGGGCGGCCAGACTAGCGCCGGGGAGTTTGTACTCTTTGCGGCGCAGGAGTCGGATCATAGCACCGGGGGTGCGGCATAACCACGCAACAACTGTGTGGAATAGAGGTTCCAGAGCGGTTTGGAATAATCAGCCGTTGACGATCAATTGCACCGCCACGGTCAACATCATCACTGCCACCAACAGGTCCAGGATCCGCCAGGTGCTTGGACGGGCCAACCAGGGGGCCAGCCATGCCGCGCCGATGGCCAGGGTGAGGAACCACAGCAGCGAGGCACTGGCCGCGCCCACGACATAGGCACCGGGTACGCTCTGCTGGGCACCGAGGGAACCGATCAGCAGCACGGTGTCGAGGTAGACGTGGGGGTTGAGCAGCGTCACCGCCAGGGCGCTGAGCAGCACCGCCCGCAGCGAGCGCACGGCCTGGTTCTCACCTTGCTGCAGGCTTTGTTTCGAACAAGCCCGACGCAACGCCTGGCTGCCGTACCAGAGCAGGAAAACCGCGCCACCCCAGCGGGCAATTGCCAGCAACATCGGGCTCTGGGCCAGCAGCGTTGCCAGTCCGAATACGCCAGCGGCCACCAGCAGTGCATCGCAGGTGATACACAATGCGGCTACCGGCAAGTGATGCTCGCGGCGCAGGCTCTGGGCCAGCACAAACGCGTTCTGCGCGCCGATGGCCATGATCAGCCCGAGGGCCACCAGCAGTCCGTTCACATAACTTTGCCACATGATTTTTACTCCCCATCGATACCTGAATGCTGGCCATTCTCCGGTGGCAAGCTGTATAAGAAAAACCAATCCTGCTGATTGCTCATTAGGAAAACTGATGTTCGATTACAAATTGCTTTCTGCCCTGGCTGCCGTGGTCGAGCAGGCCGGTTTCGAGCGCGCGGCCCAGGTGTTGGGTTTGTCGCAATCGGCCATCTCGCAACGGATCAAGCTGCTGGAGGCTCGGGTCGGCCAGCCGGTGCTGGTGCGTGCCACGCCGCCGGCACCCACGGAAATCGGCCGACGGCTGCTCAACCACGTGCAGCAGGTGCGTCTGCTTGAACGCGACCTGCAAAGCCTGGTGCCGGCGCTGGATGAAGAGGGCCTGCCGGAGCGTTTGCGCATCGCCCTGAACGCCGACAGCCTGGCGACCTGGTGGGCGGCGGCGGTGGGCGATTTCTGCGCCGAGCAGCATCTGTTGCTCGACTTGGTGGTGGAGGACCAGACCGTTGGCCTCAAGCGCATGCGCGCCGGTGAAGTGGCGGCGTGTGTCTGCGCCAGCGAACGCCCGGTGGCGGGCGCCCGCAGTGTTTTGCTGGGGGCGATGCGCTACCGGGCGCTGGCCAGCCCGGCGTTCATCGCCCGGCATTTCCCAGGCGGCGTGCGGGCCGATCAACTGGCCCGTACGCCGGCATTGGTGTTTGGCCCGGATGATTTCCTGCAGCACCGCTACCTCGCGTCCGTGGGCGTGGAGGGCGGTTTCGAGCACCATCTGTGCCCCTCGTCCGAAGGTTTCATTCGTCTTGCTGAAGTCGGGCTCGGCTGGGGGCTCGTGCCGGAGCTGCAAGCGCGCGAACAGCTGGAGCGCGGCGTGCTGGTGGAATTGCTGGCAGATAAACCGATCGATGTGCCGCTGTACTGGCATCATTGGCGCAATGGCGGGCAGTTGCTTGGCTTGTTGACCGAACAGTTGATCCGCGCCTCCCGGCAGTGTCTGGTGCCTTGGGAGGCGCCGTAGACGTCAAGCTGCAGGTAAAAGCGGCGCACAGATAAATTTGCAGGTTGTAGCGCGAGGCTCGTAACCGCATTTCTTAGGAGCATTCATGAAAATTCTGGTCACTGGCGCGAGCGGCTTCATCGGCGGGCGCTTTGCGCGTTTTGCCCTGGAGCAGGGCCTGGATGTACGGGTCAATGGTCGCCGGGCCGAGAGCGTGGAACACCTGGTGCGTCGCGGTGCACAGTTTGTCCAAGGGGATCTGAGCGACCCGCTGCTGGCCCGGGATTTGTGCCTGGATGTCGAGGCCGTGGTGCATTGCGCCGGCTCCGTGGGGCTTTGGGGTCGCTACCAGGATTTCCACCAAGGCAATGTCCAGGTCACGGAAAATGTCGTCGAGGCCTGCCTAAAGCAGAAGGTGCGCCGGCTGGTTCATCTGTCCTCGCCGTCCATCTACTTCGACGGTCGTGACCATCTCGGGTTGACCGAAGAACAAGTGCCCAAGCGTTTCAAGCACCCTTACGCCGCCACCAAGTACCTGGCCGAGCAGAAAGTCTTCGGCGCCCAGGAGTTCGGCCTCGAAGTGCTGGCCCTGCGCCCGCGTTTCGTGACCGGTGCCGGTGACATGAGCATTTTTCCGCGGCTGTTGAAAATGCAGCGCAAGGGGCGCCTGGCGATTGTCGGCAACGGGCTGAACAAGGTGGATTTCACCAGCGTGCAAAACCTCAACGAAGCGCTGCTCAGCAGCCTGCTGGCTACCGATTCGGCCTTGGGCAAGGCCTACAACATCAGCAACGGGGCACCGGTTCCGCTGTGGGATGTGGTCAATTATGTGATGCGCCAGATGGAAGTCCCACAGGTCCGGCGTTATCGTTCCTACGGCTTGGCTTATAGTGTCGCGGCCCTGAATGAAGGTTTCTGCAAATTGTGGCCGGGCCGCCCCGAACCAACGCTGTCGCGCCTGGGCATGCAGGTCATGAACAAGAATTTCACCTTGGACATCAGCCGGGCCCGGCATTATCTCGATTACGACCCGCAGGTCAGCCTGTGGACCGCCCTCGATGAATTTTGTACCTGGTGGAAGGGTCAGTGGCCTGTATGACTCGTCGCAGCGCCTTGGCTATGAATTTCTGGCATCCGAATTTGAACTAACGAACTAGCCATACAGGCCACCGAACACCCGCTGATCGGCCCGTCATGAACCGAGTGCCATGTTTGGGGTCAATCGGTGCGGCGGGCGAGGGGGTTATACTTGCCGTATCAAGCCATCACCGGTTTCCCAAAGGTTGAACCAATGCCCATGCGTAACGATGCCAACGACGACTTCGACGATGTACCGAGCCTGCGGATGCGGGCCGACATTCCCGATGACGATGACTTTCTGCCCAACCGCCAGCCCCCTGCGCAAGCCCGCTCTGCGCCCGCTGCCGCGGCGGCCAAGGTCAAGGGCCCCAGCACCGGGCCGCTGTGGGCATTGGTCGGTGCGTTGTTGTGTGCGTTCGGTTTCCTGGCATGGTGGAGCTTCCAGCAGATTTCCCTGATGGAACAGCAATTGGTGGCGACCCAGGAAAGCTTCGCTCGGATCAGTGAAGATGCGGCGGGGCGCTTACAGGAATTTTCCGGCAAGGTCGTCGCCGGCCAGTCCAATGTGATGAGCGACAGTGAGGCCTTGAAGCTGCAGATCAAGCAGTTGGAAAGCAAGCTGCAGGATCAGGGCAAGCAATTCGACAGCAAACTGCTGGAGCAGTACAAGCAACAGCAAGCTACCTTCGGTCCGTCCGCCGACCTGGACAAGGAACTGGCCCAGCTCATTGCCCAGGCCACTGAACAGCAGAACACCAACACCCAGTTGCAAGCGTCCAACAAGGAGCTCCAAGCCCAGGTCAAGACGCTGGTGGCTGAAGTTACCGCCCTGAAAAGCCAAGGCGAGGGTGGTGCCCTGGATGCTCAACTCAAGAGCATCGGTGCCGACATCACTGCCCTGAAAAGAGCCACCTCCAACTCGGCCATCGACCGCCTGGAGCAAGACGTGATCGTGCTCAAGAGCCAGCAGGACAAGGGCGGCAACACTGCCGAGTTCGACGCCTTCCGTGGCCAGGTCACCCGTAACATCAACACCTTGCAAGCGCAGATCCAGAACTTGCAGCAGCAACTGCGCAGTCAATAAGCCTGTTGGCGTTTGTTCGCGATAGTGGCGTGTCAGTGCGCATCATGCTGAATGTGCCGCCGCTATCGCGAGCAAGCTCGCTCCCACCGGGTAAGCACCTCCAGTGTGGGAGCGAGCTTGCTCGCGATGACGTCCTGTCAGTCAGTATCAATACCCACTGACGCCCCAGGCCTCCCCAGCAATTCCCTGAATACTCCAACATCACCCCACGCCGTCTACGCTCTTGAAACACCAACAAGAACGAGGGGCGCGCATATGGGTTTTTTTCACAGGATGGCCTGGCTGGGCGCAATGCTTGTGCTGGGGCTGGCACCGGTTCATGCAGCGACACCGGATGACGGCCAGGCGGCCCGCTCGCTGCTGGAAAAGGCCTTGGCCTACTACCACGACAACGGCGACAAAGCTTTTGCCGCCTTCAGTCGCCAGGGGGAATTCGTCGACAAGGATCGTTACGTATTCGTGGTGGATACCCAGGGTGTGATGCTCGCCAGCGGCGGGCCTTCCTCAGCGCTGATCGGGCGAGACGTGTCTGAAGTGCTGGGCCCGGACCTGCGCAAAGCCTTCAAGGACGCCTTGAAGACTCCCGAGGCCAGTGGCATCCAGCAAGCCGAGTACCGTTGGCAGAACTGGTCGGACGGCAAGGTCGAGCGCAAGCATGTGTATTTCCAGCGCGTTGGCGAGCGGATCCTGGCCGTCGGCTACTACCTGCCACGGGCTTCCGCCGAACAGGCCAGGGCGTTGCTGGACAAGGCCTCGAGCGACCTGCTGAAAAACGAGAAAGCCACGCTGACGGCGGTCAATTCCCTCAAGGGCGGTTATCTGCAGGATGACCTGTATGTCTTTGTCGTTGATCTCAATACCCGGCGGTATGTCGGCCATGGCACCAACCTGCGCTTGATCAATACCGATTTCGCCAAGGTCAAGGACCCCGATGGCAAGCCGGTGGGGGAGCCGATCCTGGCCATGATCGGCAAGCAGGATGTGGGGGAGTATGAGTATCGCTGGAAGAACCCGGTGACCGGGAAGGTCGAGGACAAGCATGCGTACCTGAAGAAGGTTGGGCATTTTCTGGTGGCGGTGGGGTATTACAGTCCTTGAGGGGGCTTCGTTTGGTGTGTATATCCGTTTCTGCGGTAACGGCGGCTTATGGTTCCGCCCTTACGGCGGGTCACTTTTGGAAGAGCGCCAAAAGTAACCAAAAACGCTCATGCCCCACCACTCGGTGCCTCGCCTAGGCTCGGCACCGAGTGGTGGGGTATGAAGCGTTTTGCTTACTTTTGCGCTTCTCAAAAGTGAGCCGCTGTAAGAGCGGAACCGTCAGCCGCCGTTACCGCAGCAACGGATATACACCCGATAAAACCACCACAACGGCCCCAGCCAAACTCAGCCCGCCACCAACACCCGAATCGCCTCCAAACGCAACGCCGCCTTCTCAAGCATCGCCAGCCCTTGCTCGCGCTGTTGGCGCAGGGCTACCAGTTCGCTGTCGCGCACGGTCGGGTTGACCGCTTGCAGGGCGGTCAGGCGGGCCAGCTCCTCGTCGGTATCGGCGGCCAGGCGACGCTGGGCCTCGGCCACGCGTTCGGAGTGACGCGGGGCGATCTTTTCTTCGCCGGCATTGATCCGTGGCGTGAGCTGGTCGCGCTGGGCCTGGATGAACTTGTTGGCGCTGGCGCGTGGCACGCTTTCGAGCTGGTCGTTCAAGGTTTCGAACGAAACCCGGGCGGCCAGGTCGTTGCCGTTGGCGTCAAGCAGGCAGCGCAGGGCGGCCGGCGGCAGGTAGCGGCCCAGTTGCAGCGAGCGCGGGGCCACTACCTCACTGACGTAGAGCAGCTCCAGCAACACGGTGCCGGGCTTGAGGGCCTTGTTCTTGATCAGCGCCACGGCGGTGTTGCCCATGGAACCGGACAGCACCAGGTCCATGCCGCCTTGCACCATCGGGTGCTCCCAGGTGATGAACTGCATGTCTTCGCGCGACAGCGCCTGGTTGCGGTCGTAGGTGATGGTCACGCCTTCGTCGTCGCCCAGCGGGAAGCTGGCGTCGAGCATTTTTTCGCTCGGCTTGAGGATCAGCGCGTTTTCCGAATGATCCTCGCTGTCGATACCAAAGGCGTCGAACAGGGTTTCCATGTAGATCGGCAGGGCGAACTGGTCGTCCTGCTCGAGAATGGCTTCCACCAGCGCATCGCCTTCACCGGCACCGCCGGAGTTGAGCTCCAGCAAACGGTCGCGACCGGTGTGCAGCTCGGCCTCCAGGCGCTCGCGTTCGGTGCGGGCTTCGTCGATCAGCGCTTGCCACTGGCCATCGTCGGCTTCTTCCAGCAATGGCAGCAGGCGCGGGCCGAACTGATGCTGCAAGGCGTTGCCGGTCGGGCAGGTGTTGAGGAAGGCATTCAGGGCTTCGTGATACCACTGGAACAGCCGCGCCTGTGGGCTGGTTTCCAGGTACGGCGCGTGCAGCTCGATGGTGTGCTTCTGGCCGATCCGGTCCAGACGGCCGATACGTTGCTCGAGCAGGTCCGGGTGCGCTGGCAGATCGAACAGCACCAGGTGATGGGCGAACTGGAAGTTGCGCCCCTCACTGCCGATTTCCGAACAGATCAGCACCTGGGCACCAAACTCTTCGTCGGCGAAATAGGCCGCTGCGCGGTCGCGCTCCAGGATGTTCATGCCTTCGTGGAACACTGTGGCCGGAATGCCGGAACGTACGCGCAGGGCGTCTTCCAGGTCCATGGCGGTTTCGGCGTGGGCACAGATCACCAGTACTTTGGTGCGCTTGAGCATCTTCAGGGTGTCGATCAGCCACTCGACCCGCGGGTCGAAACGCCACCAGCGTTCTTCTTCGCTGGCGTCCGGCTGGGCTTGGAAGCTGACTTCCGGGTACAGCTCGGGGTGATCGCCCAGGGGCAGCTCGAGGTACTCGTCCGGGCACGGCAGCGGGTAGGCGTGCAGCTTGCGCTCGGGGAAGCCCTGCACAGCGGCGCGGGTGTTGCGAAACAGCACGCGGCCGGTCCCGTGGCGGTCCAGCAGTTCACGCACCAGGCGGGCACTGGCTTCGACATCGCCATCATTGACGGCGGTCAGCAAGGCTTCGCCTTCGTTGCCCAAAAAGCCGTGGATGGTCTTGTGGGCCTCAGGCGAGAGACGGCCTTTGTCCAACAACTCCTGCACGGCTTCGGCCACCGGGCGATAGTTTTCGCTCTCGGCGCGGAAGGCCTTGAGGTCGTGGAAGCGATTCGGGTCCAGCAGGCGCAGGCGAGCAAAGTGGCTGTCCTGGCCCAGTTGTTCCGGGGTCGCGGTCAGCAGCAGCACGCCCGGGATCGTCTCGGCGAGTTGTTCGACCAGTGCGTATTGCGGGCTGGCCTGGTCTTCGTGCCACACCAGGTGATGGGCCTCGTCGACCACCATCAGGTCCCAGCCGGCGGCGAACAGCGCGTCCTGGGCCTTCTCGTCGTCCACCAGCCACTCCAGCGCCACCAGGGCCAGTTGAGTGTCTTCGAACGGGTTGCTGGCATCGCTTTCGATGAAGCGCTCTTCGTCGAACAGCGCGACTTGCAGGTTGAAACGTCGACGCATTTCCACCAGCCATTGGTGCTGGAGGTTTTCCGGCACCAGGATCAGGACGCGGTTGGCGCGGCCGGACAACAACTGACGGTGGATGACCAGGCCGGCCTCGATGGTCTTGCCCAGGCCCACTTCGTCCGCCAGCAACACCCGCGGCGCAATGCGGTCGGCTACTTCACGGGCAATGTGCAATTGGTGGGCGATAGGCTGGGCACGGACGCCGCCCAGGCCCCAAAGCGAAGACTGCAACTGGCGGCTGGTGTGTTCCAGGGTGTGGTAGCGCAGGGAGAACCAGGCCAATGGGTCGATCTGGCCGGCGAACAGACGGTCGCTCGCCAGGCGGAACTGGATAAAGTTCGACAGTTGGGTTTCCGGCAGGGTGACGACTTCGTTCTGTCCGTTGAGGCCGTGATAGACCAGCAGCCCGTCGACGTCATCGACTTCGCGCACGGTCATTTTCCAGCCTTCGAAGTGAGTGATCACATCGCCCGGCGAAAACCGTACACGGGTGAGCGGCGCATTCCGTAGCGCGTACTGGCGAGTGTCGCCAGTGGCCGGATAGAGCACGGTCAACAAGCGGCCGTCCTGTGCCAGAACGGTGCCTAAACCCAGCTCGGCTTCGCTGTCACTGATCCAGCGTTGCCCCGGTTGATACTGCTGCGCCATGCTGCCTGACTCCCGCCTTGAAAAAGCCGGTTATCTTAACGGAAGGATCCCTCAGACCAAAGGAATTACGTACGTTGATTAGTGAGCGACGGCACGGAACTTACGCGTGCCCAGCGATCAAACAAGCTCGGCCCTGGGGATCGCTGTAATGCCAACTGGGTCACAAGTTTCAGACCGGCGGTTCAAGCTGCCACTTTACCAGCCGACAACCTGAAGACAGGAGACCTTTATGTTGCCACCCATGCTCCCTTTGAGCGCCGTACCCATCACCGCTCAACAGGATCCGGTTCGCCAGCGACCGGACATACCGCCCGTGGTCCCGGTGCAGCAAAGCTCCAACGAAAGCACCATCGACCTGCAAAACCGCGACCCGGAAGAGGCCGCGCTGCTGTTGCGCGAGGAACAGCGTCGCCGGCAGGAGCGCGACAAGCGCCACCGCGAGGCCAATGAAGATCCTGAAGAACATCTGGCCGTACCGGGTACCGAACTCAACGCCGACAACACCGTGCCGGTGGTGCCGCTGATAGACGAAGAGTCGCGCCAGGGCTTGTGGGTCGATATCCAGATCTGATTCAGGCGTTTGCCGACGTACGCAGGCTGGTCAACGCCGCCGACAGCCCGCATCATGGGCGCATCCGCAATTCACTGCACGATGCCCACACGCCATGAGCCAAGACGACAAGCTGATCGACCTCAGTGCCGAGCGCGCCAAGCGCGTTCACGACCTCAACGAAAAACGCCTCAATGAAGTCCGCCAGGCTTTCGAGCAGGCCATGCCGTTGGGCAAGCCCAAGAAAAAGTCGAAAAACAAACCGAAAAAGCGCTGAACCCCCTCGATCCATTGATGCAGATCAGTTATTTCCCCACCTTTTCGCCCCGTTGCGGGCGTTATTGACCCCGGTCAATTTTCATCCAGGCCTGATTGGTTAACTTGAACCCATCGCAACAGGGGCAAGACCAGGAGGCCAGTCATGTTTTTCGATAATGTGGTGTTTGCCGGGGTGTTGACGGTCGGCCTCATGTTCGTATTTTTCGCAGGCTTTGGATTATTCATCTGGAAAGACGCACACAAGCGGAAAAAACCGTAGGTCTTTCCGGCTAAAACGAGCACGCAAGGCATTTTGGGCGACTTCGGTCGCCCTTTTTTTTGGGGCAAGTTTTCTGTTTTACACAAAGCCATTGTGGGAGCGAGCTTGCTCGCGATAGCGGTATGTCTGTAGATACATGTGTTGACTGACCCACCGCTATCGCGAGCAAGCTCGCTCCCACAGATGTCTGACGTCAGGGCATAAAAAAAGGTGCGAACCGCAAGGATCGCACCTTCTTTTTTGAGCCGCTGGAATCAGCTGCCCAAGGCCTTGGACGCCAGCCAGAACAGCCCGGCCGACAGCGCCACCGTTGCTGGCAGGGTCAGCACCCAGGCCAGCAGGATATTGCGCACGGTGCCACCTTGCAGGCCGCTCTTGTTCGCGACCATGGTACCGGCTACGCCCGAGGACAGTACGTGGGTGGTGGAAACCGGCAGGCTGAAGATGTTCGCCATGCCAATCATGCACGCGGTGGTGATCTGCGCCGACATGCCCTGGGCGTAGGTCATGCCTTGCTTGCCGATCTTCTCGCCGATGGTCAGTACCACACGCTTCCAGCCAACCATGGTGCCCAGGCCCAGTGCCAGTGCGACCGCCAGGATCACCCAGAACGGGGCGTACTCGGTGGTGCCGGTCAGGTCCTTGCGCAGTTTGTTCAGGTCGTCTTTCTCACGAGCTGCCAGGCCTGGCAACTTGCCGACCTTCTTCGCCGTGTCGTCCAGGCAGAGCAGGTAGCGACGCACTTCGATACGGCTTTCCGACGGCAGCGAATGGTAGTCCGCCACGCCCTTGAGGGTGCTGAGCAGGGCATCGATGGTGGGTTCGGTCTGCTGTGGGTTGCAACGGAATTTTTCCGGCAGATCGCCTTCCACGCTCTTGCCCAGTGCCAGGAATTCACCCAGGGATTCGTTGTTGCGCTGGTAGAACTGACTCAGGTGCAGGGTCGCGTCGCGGGTCCGCTCGATCTGATACGTGGTGCTGCTCAGGTCGAGTACGAACTGCGAAGGCACGATACCGATCAGCACCAGCATGATCAGGCCGATGCCTTTCTGGCCATCGTTGGAGCCGTGCACAAAGCTGACGGCCATGGCCGAAATCACCAGCACCAGGCGATTCCAGAACGGTGGGTGCTTCTTGTCATCGATCTTGCGGCGCTGTTCCGGTGTCTTGTGCATCTTCGACAGCGGACGCCACCATTTCAGGCCGATCAGCACCAGGGCAGCGATCAGGAAGCCGGCCATCGGCGAGAACACCAGGGAGGCACCGATATCGATCGCCTTCTGCCAGTTCACCCCATCGGCCAACGGGATATCGTTGATCAACGCGTTGGCCAGGCCCACGCCGAGGATCGAGCCGATCAACGTGTGGGAGCTGGACGCCGGGATACCGAAGTACCAGGTGCCCAGGTTCCAGGTAATGGCCGCTGCGAGCAGCGAAAACACCATGGCGAGCCCGTGTCCGGTGTTCACATTGATCAGCAGCTCTACGGGCAGCAAGTGAACGATGGCGTACGCCACCCCCACACCGCCCAGCAGCACGCCGAGGAAATTGAACACACCGGAAAAGAACACCGCCAGATGGGGCGGCATGGCTTTGGTGTAGATAACAGTGGCAACCGCGTTAGCGGTGTCATGAAAGCCGTTGATGAACTCGAAGGCGAGGACAAAAGCCAGGGCGAGCAAGAGGCTCACAAGCACCCAAGCATCCAGTCCGCTGAATAAATCGATCATGAAGGTTTTCTGACCCGGTCATAAGGGGGCGCGATTATGCCAGAAAACCATGGCAATCGATGCATTGCCTGCTCATCGGCAACATTCTTCAACGAAATAATTTGTAGGAATACCTCTGGCGCGAGGTTTTCCGTGGGGCGCGTAACCCTTTGATTCAGGGGCGCAAAGCCTCCCGGAACCTGATCGCCGCCCGCTGTAGAGCACTTCGAGCGGTTGTATGAAATATCTGAAAAGAAGGTCGGCCATGAGCCTTCCCGGCCGTCGGACGGGAGCGGATGGCGGCCCGCTCATGGCGGGCGTGCGCTGCGGTTTCCGGCCTGGGTGGCGGCCGGAGACCTCTTCACAAGAACATCAGGCCCAGAGCGTCACTGCTCTTCGGCTTTGAGTTCTTTTTCCATTTTCTGGAGTTCCTGGGTGAAGGCCTGGTCCTGAACGGTGGCGCGCTTACGCCAGGGTTTGCGTTCCGGTTCAGGTTGTGCGGCGTAGGTGGTGACTTCCCCGCCGTAAACTTCCTTGTAACGTTGTTCCTGGCGCTCAAGTTCCGCGCGCAGTTCGTCTTTCGTCACAGTTGTACCTAATTAATTGAAATTGAATCTGGTGATACGCACTGCATGTAGGCATGCAGACGGCCACGGCACCAGAGCTGACAGCTGACGTAGCATCAGGGCTTCGTGTTGTTGCCAATACAGGGGAAGCGACCCTAAAGGTGCTTCGGGCACCAGGGTATTAACCAAGGTGCCTGCGTACGGGAGCGGTCGATTGGCCGTACCGTCGCTGAGTTGCATTATAGCGGTCCAGCTGAATAACACTATCGGGAAATATTTAAAGGGGGCCTGTTGTTGTGTGAAACGATGTTTGTATGTGCAAACTTGTGTCAATCAGGTTTCAGAAGATGCTTGCTAGTGCCGATATCCTGATGCCGTTCAAGGCGACAAGTTCAATATCGCCGACGTCTTCACGTCAAATCGCTTGTCACTCTCGCTCAACTTGTTATGGCGCGTTCGACGGCTGGCGAACTCATGATGCCGGGCAGGATTGCGATTATCGGTTGCTGGTTCGATAATCGAACACTGTTGACGGTCCGAGCCTTGTCTGTCCGTCGGACAGCCGCTTGTAATAGCCGTCATTCCCGGGGAAGGATCAGACATGAACGACCAATTGCGCAATGCTTTCACTTCAGTCGCGCCACCGATCGTCGCCTCGCCGGCCAAGCGGATCCAGGCCCTGACCGGCGATCCTGATTTCATGACGTCCCTGGCCCGCGGGTTGGCCGTGGTCCAGGCCTTCCAGGAGCGCAAGCGGCACCTGACCATCGCCCAGATCAGCCATCGTACGGAAATCCCTCGCGCCGCCGTCAGACGTTGCCTGCATACCTTGATCAAGCTTGGCTACGCCACCACGGATGGACGGACCTACTCACTGCTGCCCAAAGTGCTGACCCTGGGGCACGCCTATCTGTCCTCGACGCCTTTGGCCGTTTCTGCCCAGCCGTACCTGGACCGCATGAGCGAGCAACTGCACGAAGCCTGCAACATGGCGACGCTCGAAGGCGACGACATCCTCTATATCGCCCGGTCAGCCACCACCCAGCGCCTGATTTCGGTCGACCTGTCGGTCGGCGGGCGTCTTCCAGCCTATTGCACTTCGATGGGCAGGATTCTCCTGGCGGCCCTGGATGATGCTTCGCTGCGCGACTACCTGGACCATGCCGACCTGCAAGCCAAGACCAGCCGCACCTTGCACACCCCCGAGGCATTGCTTGAATGCCTGCAACAGGTGCGGCAGCAAGGCTGGTGCATCGTCGACCAGGAACTGGAACAGGGCCTGCGTTCGATTGCCGTGCCGGTGTACGACGCTTCCGGTCAAGTGGTGGCCGCGCTCAACGTCAGCACCCATGCCGGGCGGGTCAGCCGCAATGAGCTGGAACAGCGTTTCCTGCCAGGCCTGCTGGGCGCCAGCCGCGACTTGAGCGCGCAACTGTTCACTTAAGCTGTTCGATAAACGCACACAGTCGGCGGCGATGAATTGACGGTATTTGCCTGCCCTCATTAATGTCGCGCAGCGTCATCCGGCGTGTTTCGCCGGTCCCTGATCGTTCGCCTGCGTTTATCGCGTGGAATAAAAATAAAATGAACCAGCCCCAGACCTCCGTAGGCAACTGCCTCGATGTGCAATCCTTCATCAATGCCCAACCCATTTCGCGGTACCAGTGGCGGGTGGTGATTCTCTGTTTCCTGATTGTTTTCCTCGACGGCCTTGATACAGCGGCCATGGGCTTCATCGCCCCGGCGCTGTCCCAGGATTGGGGCATCGATCGCGCCAGCCTTGGCCCGGTGATGAGCGCCGCGCTGATCGGCATGGTGTTCGGCGCGCTGGGCTCAGGGCCACTGGCTGACCGCTTCGGGCGAAAAGTCGTACTGGTGGGCGCGGTCCTGCTGTTCGGCGCGTTCAGCCTGGCGTCGGCCTACAGCACCAATGTCGATCAACTGTTGGTATTGCGTTTCCTGACCGGCCTGGGATTGGGCGCCGGGATGCCGAACGCCACCACCTTGCTCTCGGAATACACCCCGGAACGCAAGAAATCCCTGTTGGTGACCAGCATGTTCTGCGGTTTCAACCTGGGCATGGCCGGCGGTGGGTTCATCTCCGCCAAGCTGATACCGGCGTTCGGTTGGCACAGCCTGCTGCTGATTGGTGGGATCCTGCCGTTGATCCTGACCGTCGTGTTGCTGTTCTGGCTGCCGGAGTCGGCGCGTTACCTCGTGGTGCGCAATCGCGGCACCGACAAGGTGCGCAAGACCCTGGCACCGATCGAACCGAACACGGTGGCCCAAGCGGCGAGCTTCAGTGTGCCGGAACAGAAAACCGTGAAAGCCCGCAATGTGCTGGCGGTGATTTTTTCCGGCACCTACAGCGCTGGCACCTTGCTGCTGTGGCTGACCTATTTCATGGGCCTGGTGATCGTCTACCTGTTGACCAGTTGGCTGCCGACCCTGATGCGCGACAGTGGCGCGAGCATGGAGCAGGCCGCGTTTATCGGTGCGCTGTTCCAATTCGGCGGCGTGTTGAGCGCCGTCGGGGTGGGTTGGGCGATGGACCGGTTCAATCCGCACAAGGTCATCGGCCTTTTCTATCTGATGGCCGGGGTGTTTGCCTACGCGGTGGGGCAGAGCCTGGGCAACATCACCTTGCTCGCCACCCTGGTGCTGGTGGCCGGCATGTGCGTCAACGGCGCGCAATCGGCGATGCCTTCCCTGGCCGCGCGTTTCTACCCGACCCAGGGTAGGGCCACCGGTGTCTCGTGGATGCTGGGCATCGGTCGTTTCGGTGCGATCCTCGGCGCCTGGATGGGCGCGACCCTGTTGGGTCTGGGCTGGAACTTCGAACAGGTCCTGACCGCCTTGGTGATCCCGGCGGCCCTGGCGACCACGGCGGTGGTGATCAAGGGCATGGTCAGTCATGCGGATGCGACCTGAGCCCACGATCTAACTCCAGTGGAAACAAATCTGAGGGCATGCAGGGCACTTGTGGGAGCGAACTTGCTCGCGATAGCGGTGGATCAGACATGCATCCATCGCTGACACATTGCTATCGCGAGCAAGCTCGCTCCCACAGGGGGCTCTGTGTCCTTGGATGAATCGATAGCTCAACAACAATCTGTTCGATAAACGAACACTCAGTCGATTATCGGATTGTTTGGCTTTTCCCCCAGGCTTAATCTTCAGTCACTGCGGCGCTTAACCTCGCGCCTTTTTCTTCATGTCGGTCTACTGGAAAACGGGAGCCTGCCCCATGGCTGAAATCCTTTCGCTGCACGACGCGGTGAAGCAATTCGTCAACGACGGCGATACCGTCGCGCTCGAAGGCTTCACTCACCTGATTCCTACGGCGGCGGGTCATGAAATCATTCGTCAGGGAAAGAAAGATCTGACCTTGGTGCGCATGACACCTGACCTGATCTATGACCAGTTGATCGGCGCCGGTTGTGCTCGCAAGTTGATTTTCTCCTGGGGTGGCAACCCTGGCGTAGGGTCGTTGCACCGCTTGCGCGATGCCGTGGAGAAACAGTGGCCGCACCCGCTGGAGATCGAGGAACACAGCCACGCCGACCTGGCCAACGCCTACGTCGCCGGCGCTTCCGGCCTGCCGTTCGCGGTGCTGCGAGCCTACGCCGGTTCCGACCTGCCGAAGGTCAACCCGCTGATCAAGAGCGTGACCTGTCCCTTCACCGGTGAAGTATTGGCCGCTGTACCATCGGTGCGCCCGGACATCACGGTGATCCACGCCCAGAAAGCCGACCGCAAGGGCAACGTGCTGCTGTGGGGCATCCTCGGTGTGCAGAAAGAAGCCGCCCTGGCCGCCAAACGTTGCATCGTCACCGTGGAAGAAATCGTCGACGACTTGAACGCACCGATGAACGCTTGCGTACTGCCGACCTGGGCATTGAGCGCCGTGTGCCTCGTGCCGGGTGGCGCTCATCCGTCCTACGCCCACGGCTACACCGAGCGTGACAACCGTTTCTACCAGGCGTGGGATCCGATCGCCCGGGACCGTGAGACCTTTACCGCATGGATCAACGAATACATCCATGGCACTAAAGACTTCAGTGAATTCCAGGCCAGACTGGCAGCCGCTTCGCAGGTGAAACCATGACTTACTCCACCAACGAAATGATGACCGTCGCCGCGGCGCGTCGCTTGAAGAACAATGCCGTGTGCTTCGTTGGCATCGGCCTGCCGTCGAAAGCGGCCAACCTGGCGCGGCTGACGTCGTCGCCGGACGTCGTGCTGATCTACGAATCCGGCCCGATCGGTGCCAAGCCCAGCGTACTGCCGTTGTCCATCGGTGACGGTGAACTGGCGGAAACCGCCGATACTGTCGTGCCGACCGGTGAGATTTTTCGCTACTGGCTGCAGGGCGGGCGTATCGACGTCGGTTTCCTCGGCGCAGCCCAGGTCGACCGTTTCGGCAACATCAACACCACAGTGGTGGGCAACTACCATCAGCCGAAAGTCCGCCTGCCGGGTGCCGGTGGCGCGCCGGAAATCGCCGGTTCGGCCAAGAGCGTGTTGATCATCCTCAAGCAGTCGGCTCGCTCGTTTGTCGACAAGCTGGATTTCATCACTTCGGTCGGCCACGGTGAAGGCGGCGATTCGCGCAAACGCCTGGGCCTGCCAGGCGCCGGTCCCGTCGGTATCATCACCGACTTGTGCATCATGGAACCGGAAGCCGGCACTCATGAGTTCGTGGTCACTGCGCTGCACCCCGGCGTGACCCGCGAGCAAGTCATTGCGGCCACCGGGTGGGCGATCCGTTTCGCCGACCAGGTGCAAACCACCGCCGAGCCGACCGAAGTGGAGCTGCGCGCACTGCGCGACCTGGAAGCTCGTACCGCGGCGGCCCACGGCCAGGCACCGGGAGAAGCCTGATGCGCGACGTTTATATCTGTGATGCGATTCGAACCCCCATCGGTCGGTTTGGCGGCGGTTTGTCCGCCGTGCGTGCCGATGACTTGGCGGCCGTGCCGATCAAGGCGCTGATGGAGCGCAACCCATCGGTGGACTGGAGCGCGGTGGACGAAGTGTTTCTCGGCTGCGCCAACCAGGCCGGCGAAGACAACCGCAACGTGGCGCGCATGGCGCTGCTGCTGGCGGGCCTGCCGGAAAGCATTCCTGGCGTGACCCTCAACCGTCTTTGCGCCTCGGGCATGGACGCCATCGGCACCGCCTTCCGCGCCATCGCCAGTGGTGAAATGGAACTGGCCATCGCTGGCGGCGTGGAGTCGATGTCCCGTGCGCCGTTCGTAATGGGCAAGGCCGACGCGGCGTTTTCCCGCAACATGAAGCTGGAAGACACCACCATCGGCTGGCGTTTCATCAACCCATTGATGAAAGCCCAATATGGCGTGGACGCGATGCCGCAAACCGCTGATAACGTGGCTGATGACTACGCCGTGTCCCGCGCCGACCAGGACGCTTTCGCCTTGCGCAGCCAACAGCGCACGGCAGCGGCCCAGGCGGCAGGCTTTTTCGCCGAAGAAATCGTTCCAGTGCGCATCACCCATAAAAAGGGTGAAACCGTGGTCGAGCAGGATGAGCATCCTCGCGCCGACACCACGCTGGACACCTTGAGCAAACTCAAACCGGTCAACGGCCCCGACAAGACCGTCACTGCCGGCAACGCCTCGGGTGTCAACGATGGCGCGGCTGCACTGATCCTGGCGTCGGCCGAGGCGGTGAAGAAACACGGCCTGACGCCGCGCGGCAAAGTGCTGGGCATGGCCAGTGCCGGCGTGGCGCCCCGAGTGATGGGCGTCGGTCCGGTGCCGGCGGTGCGCAAGCTCATTGAGCGCTTGGGCCTGGCGGTCGCGGATTTCGATGTGATCGAACTCAATGAAGCGTTTGCCAGCCAGGGCCTGGCGGTGTTGCGCGATCTCGGCCTGGCGGACGATGCGCCCCAGGTCAACCCGAACGGCGGCGCCATCGCCCTCGGCCATCCACTGGGCATGAGCGGGGCGCGCTTGGTGATGACGGCGCTCCATCACTTGGAAAAGACCGGCGGCAAGAAAGGCCTGGCGACCATGTGTGTCGGCGTCGGCCAAGGGCTGGCGCTGGCGATCGAACGCGTCTGACGCGTCGTCCTACTAATAAGAAATCGAGGAACGCTGCATGACTGACAAGCCTGGTTATCGTCGCCCCCAAGCGGGCACCCAGCCGGAGTATCTGCATCCGCCGTACCAGTCCACCAACCTGCGCTCGCCGTCCAAGCCGTTGGTGTTCCTGCCTCATTCGCTGTCGGAAATTACCGGCCCGACTGTCGGTGCCGACCGCGTGCAAGAGAAGGACCACGACCTGACCGCCCAGCATGCCGGCGAGCCGCTGGGGGAGCGGATCATCATTCACGGGCGCGTGCTGGATGAGCATGGCCAGCCGGTGCCGGGCATTCTGGTGGAGATCTGGCAGGCCAACGCCGCCGGTCGCTACAACCACGACCGCGACAACCATGACGCGCCGCTGGACCCGAATTTCACCGGCACCGGTCGTACCGTCACCGACGCCGACGGCTGGTATCAGTTCCAGACCATCAAGCCTGGCGCCTATCCGTGGGGCAACCACCACAACGCCTGGCGCCCGGCGCACATCCATTTCTCACTGTTCGGGCCGAGCATCCTGACGCGCCTGGTGACGCAGATGTATTTTCCGGGCGATCCGTTGCTCGAATACGACCCGATCTACAACTGCGTGCCGGACACCCGTGCCAAGGAACGTCTGATCGCCAGTTTCGACCTGGAAAAAACCGTCCCTAACTATGCCCTCGGTTACCGCTGGGACATCGTCTTGCGCGGCCGCGATGCCACGCCGATGGAGAAATAAGATGACGCTCACCGCCACCACGTCCCACACCGTTGGCCCGTACTACCACATCGGCCTGACCTGGCTAAACCGCGAAGACCTGACCGACACACAAACCCTCGGCCAGCGCGTGGCGATCACCGGCCAGGTGGTCGACGGCAATGGCCAGTTCGTCAACGACGCGATGCTGGAAGTCTGGCAGGCCAACGCCGCCGGTAAATACGCCCACCCGGAAGACGACCAGGACAAACCCCTGGACCCGCACTTCGAAGGTTTCGGCCGGGTGCCGGTGGATGCCGAAGGGCGTTTCCGGTTCACCACCATCAAGCCGGGCACTGTGCCAGGGTTGAACGGTACGACCCAGGCACCGCACCTGGTGGTGCTGGTGTTCGCTCGCGGGCTGGTCAAGCATTTGCTGACGCGTATCTATTTCGACGGCGAACAGGCCAACGAAACCGACCCGCTGCTGGCCTGCGTACCCGAGGAGCGTCGCGCCACGATCGTGAGCAAGCCTGATGCATCGGGCGTGTATCAGTGGAACGTGATCCTGCAGGGCACAGATGCCGAGACGGTGTTCTTCGATTACTGAGCCGCGGCTTCTTGTGGCGAGGGAGCTTGCTCCCGCTCGGCTCTGTAGGCGCTGGCGAAGCCTGCGATCTTTTGATCTTTCACTTGAAACTCAAGTGATTGGGAAAAGATCGCAGCCTCGCTTCGCTCGACAGCTCCTACGGGCGCAAGCCAGCGGGAGCAAGCTCCCTCGCCACAGAGATGACACACGCCCTGTGGGAGCGAGCTTGCTCGCGATGGCGACGGTACAGGCGCTGCTGCTTGAAAGTCTGTTTGTGGAACGGGGCTGTTACTAAGTGTGTCTAGACTTTGTTAAGTCCCCAACGAGTGAATAACCCATGACCACCCCAATCAGCCACTACACCGGTGAAGAACGCAGCAAGCGCATCTTCGCCATCGTCGGTGCTTCATCCGGCAACCTGGTCGAATGGTTCGACTTCTACGTCTACGCGTTCTGCGCGATTTATTTCGCGCCAGCGTTCTTCCCCTCGGACAACCCTACGGTGCAACTGGTCAACACGGCCGGTGTGTTCGCCGCCGGGTTCCTGATGCGACCCATCGGCGGCTGGATTTTCGGCCGGGTGGCGGACCGTCATGGGCGCAAGAATTCAATGATGATCTCGGTGCTGATGATGTGCTTCGGCTCGTTGCTCATCGCCTGCCTGCCCACCTACAAGGACATCGGCGTCTGGGCGCCGCTGTTGCTGTTGTTTGCGCGTTTGCTGCAGGGCCTGTCGGTGGGTGGCGAATATGGCACCACTGCCACCTACATGAGCGAAGTCGCCCTCAAGGGCCAACGCGGCTTTTTCGCCTCGTTCCAGTACGTGACGCTGATCGGCGGGCAATTGCTGGCGGTGTCGCTGGTGGTGATCCTGCAACAGTTCCTCAGTGAAGACGAACTGCGTGCCTATGGCTGGCGGATTCCATTCGTGGTGGGCGCCGTGGCTGCATTGATTTCCCTGTTCCTGCGGCGCTCCCTGAAGGAAACCAGCAGCAAGGAAATGCGCGAGAACAAGGACGCCGGCAGCATCATGGCGTTGTTTCGCAATCACAAGGCCGCGTTCATCACCGTGCTGGGCTACACCGCCGGCGGCTCGCTGATTTTCTACACCTTCACCACCTACATGCAGAAATACCTGGTGAACACCGCTGGCCTGCACGCCAAGACCGCCAGCTACATCATGACCGGCGCGCTGTTCCTGTATATGTGCATGCAGCCGTTGTTCGGCATGTTGGCGGACAAGATCGGCCGGCGTAATTCCATGCTCTGGTTCGGAGCCCTGGGAGCGTTGTGCACGGTGCCGATCCTGCTGACCCTCAAAAGCATCAGCAGCCCGTTCCTGGCGTTTGTCCTGATTACGTTGGCGCTGGCGATTGTCAGTTTCTACACCTCCATCAGTGGCCTGGTGAAAGCGGAAATGTTTCCACCTGAAGTGCGGGCGCTGGGAGTAGGGTTGGCTTACGCGGTGGCCAATGCGATTTTTGGCGGTTCGGCGGAGTACGTTGCCTTGAGCCTGAAGGCCCAGGGCATGGAGAACACTTTTTACTGGTATGTCACGGTGATGATGGTGGTGGCGTTCCTGTTCAGCCTGCGCCTGCCCAAGCAGCCGGCGTATTTGCACCACGACCTTTGACCCTACCGCGCCGGCCGTGAGGCCGACGCACCCAAGGACTGTTTATGAGCGAACGACCGGGCAATCAGCTGTTCGATGCCTATTTCACGGCCCGCGACATGCGCGAGGTGTTCTGCGATGCGGGGCGGGTCCAGGCCATGCTGGATGTCGAGGCCGCGCTGGCCCGGGCCGAGGCGCGGGTAGGATTGATCCCCCGGGATGCGGTGGCGCCGATCGAGAACGCCTGCCGTGCCCAGTTGTACGATTTTTCGGCATTGAGCGAAGCGATTGCCAGTGCCGGCAATTCGGCGATCCCGTTGGTCAAGGCATTAGGCAAGCGCATCGCCACCGAGAACGCCGAGGCCGAGCGCTATGTGCACCTGGGCGCGACCAGCCAGGATGTGATGGACAGCGGGCTGGTGCTGCAACTGCGCCAGGCGTTGGGCTTGATCGAGGCAGAGCTGGCGCAACTGGCCGGCACCCTGGCCCGACAAGCCGAACGCTACGCCGCTACGCCGCTGGCCGGGCGCACTTGGCTGCAACACGCGACGCCGGTGACCCTGGGCATGAAAATCGCCGGTTGGCTGGGGGCGATCACCCGCAGTCGCCAACGTTTGAAAGAACTCAAGCCGCGCTTGCTGGTACTGCAATTCGGCGGCGCCTCCGGGACGCTCGCCGCCTTGGGTGAACAGGCCTTGCCCATCGCCGAAGCCCTGGCCGCCGAGTTGCAACTGAACCTGCCGGAACAACCGTGGCATACCCAGCGCGATCGCCTGGTGGAGTTCGGCGCGGTGCTGGGTTTGATTGCCGGTAGCCTGGGCAAGCTGGGCCGCGACATCAGCCTGTTGATGCAGACCGAGGCCGGCGAAGCGTTCGAGCCGTCGGCGCCGGGCAAGGGCGGTTCGTCCACCATGCCGCACAAGCGCAACCCGGTGGGTGCGGCAGTGCTGATCGGCGCGGCGACGCGGGTGCCCGGTTTGTTGTCGACGCTGTTCAGCGCCATGCCCCAGGAACACGAGCGCAGCCTGGGCCTGTGGCACGCCGAATGGGAAACCCTGCCGGAGATCTGCTGCCTGGTGTCCGGTGCCTTGCAACAGGCGCGGCTGCTGGCCGAAGGGCTGGAAGTGGACGCGGCGCGCATGGCCCGCAACCTGGAACTGACCCAGGGGTTGGTGCTGGCCGAAGCAGTGAGCATCGTCCTGGCCCAGCGTGTCGGGCGCGACACGGCGCACCATCTGCTGGAGCAATGTTGCAAGCGCGCCGTGGCCGAGCAACGGCATTTGCGTGATGTGCTGGGGGATGAACCTCAGGTCACTGCGCAGCTATCCGCGACCGAGCTTGATTATCTGCTCGACCCGGCGCACTACCTCGGACAAGCCCAGACCTGGGTCGCCCGGGCCGTGGCCGAACACCTTGCCTTGAATGCCTGAAAGGAGATTGTTGTGGGATTCGTCAAACTCGCCGAGGGCGATCTGAACTATCGTTTTGATGGGCCGCAAGACGCCCCTGTGTTGGTGCTCTCCAATTCCCTGGGCACCGATCTGCACATGTGGGACGAGCAGGTCGCGGCCTTCAGCGAACACTTTCGCGTGTTGCGCTTTGACACGCGCGGCCATGGCCAGTCGCTGGTCACCGAAGGACCGTACAGCATCGAACAACTGGGCCGCGATGTGCTGGCGATGCTTGATCAGTTGAACCTCGACAAGGTGTATTTCTGTGGCTTGTCCATGGGCGGTTTGATCGGCCAGTGGCTGGGGATCAACGCTGGCGAGCGCCTGCACAAACTGGTGGTGTGCAACACCGCGGCCAAGATCGGCGATCCGTCGGTGTGGAACCCGCGCATCGAAACCGTGCTGCGCGACGGCAAGGCGGCGATGGTAGCGTTGCGCGATGCCTCGATTGCCCGTTGGTTTACCCCTGACTTTGCCGAAGCCCAGCCTGCGATGGCAAAAAAAATCACCGACATGCTCGCCGCCACTTCGCCTCAGGGCTATGCCGCCAACTGTGCGGCGGTGCGTGATGCCGATTTTCGCGAGCAGTTGTCGTCGATTCGCGTACCGTTGCTGGTGATCGCTGGCACCGAAGATGCCGTGACGCCGCCGTCGGGTGGGCACTTTATCCAGGAGCGGGTCCGTGGGGCCGAGTACGCCGAGTTCTACGCCGCGCACCTGTCCAACGTCCAGGCCGGCGCCGCGTTCAGCGCGCGGGTGCTGGATTTCCTGCTTGATTCTGGCCGTGCCTGAGGAGTTTTTTGTGGACGAGAAACAACGTTACGACGAAGGCATGCAAGTACGCCGCGCGGTGCTGGGCGATGCCCACGTCGATCGCAGCCTCAATGCCCTGACCGAGTTCAACAGCGAGTTCCAGGAGATGATCACCCGCCACGCCTGGGGCGACATCTGGACCCGCCCGGGCCTGCCGCGCCACACCCGCAGCCTGATCACCATTGCCATGCTGATCGGCATGAACCGCAACGAAGAACTCAAGCTGCACCTGCGCGCCGCCGCCAACAACGGTGTGAGCCGCAGCGAGATCAAGGAAGTGATCATGCAGAGCGCCATCTACTGCGGCATCCCGGCGGCCAACGCCACCTTCCACCTGGCCGAGTCGGTGTGGGATGAATTGGGCGTCGAATCGCGGGCTTGAGAACCACCGCCAATCCCTGTGGGAGTCAATGCTGTGGGAGCAAAGCTTGCTCGCGATGCAATGCCACACTCACCAGAAATGCCACTGACCCACCGCGATCGCGAGCAAGTTTTGCTCCCACACGGGATCTTCAGTGAGCACAGGTTTTGTGCTCGGCACCGATTCCCTGTGGGAGCGAGCCTGCTCGCGATGACGGTGGTACAGCCTCCATCCAGGTTTGGCTTTTACAGCAAGCTGATCGGATAGCTGATGATCAACCGGTTCTCATCGAACTCATTGGTGCTGTAATCCCGACGCATCGTCGAGTTGCGCCACTTCACATTGAGGCTCTTCAGCGCGCCGCTCTGCACGGTATAGGCCAGCTCACTTTCACGGCCCCATTCCTTACCGTCGTCGACCGTGGCGGTGTGCACGTTGTCACCGCTGATATAGCGGTTCATCAGGGTCAGGCCCGGCACGCCGACGGCGGCGAAGTTGAAGTCGTGGCGCAGTTGCCAGGACTTTTCCTTGGCATTGTCATAACTGGAGTTGTAACTGTCGTTCGCCAGGGTGCCGCCGCTGGTGCCGTTGACGCGCATCCAGGCATCGTCACCACCGACTTTCTGCAGGCCGACATAGAAGGTGTTGCCGCCGTATTTGGCCGAGAGCATGGCGAACGCGGTCTTGTTGTCCAGGTCGCCGGCCAACGCACTGCCGTTTTCCTTGCCGGTGAAGTAACCGAGGTTGGCGCCCAGGGTCCAGTCGCCGATGGGCTGGCTGTGGGTCAGGTTGAAATATTGCTGCTGGTAGATGTCGGACAGTTCCGCGTACCACACGCCGACCTGGGTGCGTTTTTCGTTGAAGGCGTATTCACCGCCGCCAAAGTTGAAACGGTCGGAGGTGAACGCGCCGCGGCCGTTCATGGACATGTCTTCCATGCTCGCGTCGTTGCGCGGGCTGTTGCCACGGAACTGGCCGCCGTAGAGGCTCAGGCCGTTGATTTCAGTGGAAGTGACCTGGCCGCCGCGGAAGGTCTGCGGCAGGGAACGGCCGTCGTCGGAGCGCAGGATCGGCAGCACCGGCATCCACTCACCGACTTTCAGTTCGGTCTTCGACACCTTGGCCTTGAGGGCGACGCCCAGGCGACCGAAGTCATCGGCTGGACGACCGTCATCGTGCACCGGCAGCAGTTGCGTACCGGCCGTACCACGACCGCCGTCGAGCTTGACCGAGTACAGGCCCAGCACGTCCACGCCGAAACCGACCACACCCTGAGTGAAACCGGACTTGGCGTCGAGGATGAAACTCTGGGTCCATTCCTCGGCTTTACCTTGGGTGGCGTTCGAGTTGGTGAAGTTGCGGTTGAAGTAGAAGTTGCGCAGGTTGAGGTTGACCTTGGCATCTTCGACAAACCCCGATTCCGCGGCCAGGACGGGCAGGGCGGTACTGGTCAGGGCGACGGCAATGAGGCTGGGGATAAAGTGCTGTGTGGGCTTCATGGGCGTTGTCTCTATTTTTTGTGGACGAAGCGAGTTGCTGCCGCACGTTTGAGGTGCAGGCGCTAAGGGTGGAGCCAGGGTCGTCAGGGCGATTGGGGATCAGCCGGGTGAGGCGGGGTGTAGGGGCATGGCGTCGAACCTGTTGTTATTGGTTTTGTGCGAGCGATGGTGAAGGGCCGCCCGGGATTGGTTCAATTGGCGTTTGCGGGTTTTGGGCGATTATCGAACGGCAAAACAACTGATTGAATGGACGCATTCCACTGTGGGAGCGAGCTTGCTCGCGATGGCGGCCTGTCAGCTGTCGAGTACATATCCATTGCTGCGGTAACGGCTACTTATGGTTCCGCTCTTACAGCGGCTCACTTTTGCGCTCTTCAAAAGTGAGCCTCCGTCAGGGCGGAACCCTAAGTCGCCGTTACCGAGAAAATGGATATGTACTCAGTCAAAAACATCCTGGCCGACTGACAGGCCGCCATCGCGAGCAAGCTCGCTCCCACAAGATTTGTGGCCGGTCTGACAGACGCGACGACTTTTCCGACGAGGTTTTAAGGTTGCTGCTCGGAAGCGGTATCTCTAGCTTGTTCGGGTCGCTGCCCATTCAGCGATCGGGACTGCAAGCCCGCCGAATTCGTTAGGCGCCAGCGCCCGGACCCAATGTCTCGGGCTCCAATTGATGCAGGAGCGCCGTTATGAAAAAACATCATCCTTCTTCGCCATCAGAGAGCACCTTCCCCTACAACGACCCCGATCCAGAAAAGCTCCAAGAGGCCGCAGACCGAGCACTCGATTACCATCTGGGCACCCACCCTGATCCCAAACCCAAAACCTCAACTCAAGTTTTCACCGTCATCGATACCCTCGACACCGAGTGCCTACTGGCAAATCTCAGCGAAACCCTGGCCTCGGCCAGTGCCATGGTCAATGACCTGGCGTTCGATCTGAAAGGCTCTCGGCGGCATGTCGCATTAGGCGTGGCGCAGATGATTGACTTGAGTGAGTTGTTGGCCAATCGAGCGCTGGATCTCGTCGACCCGCGTTAACCAAGTGTGGCGAGGGGATTTAGCGAAGCGTCGCATCGCCCCGCTGGGCTGTGGGAGCAAAGCTTGCTCGCGAAACAGGCGCCTCGGCTCCTGAAAGCCCGCATCGCCTCCATCGCGGGCAAGCCTTGCTCCCACATAGGCCAGCGTTAAAGCGCACACAAACAAAAAGCCCACCTTTCGGTGGGCTTCGTGTTTCAGTCTTCAGGCATCAAATCAGAACAATTTCATCTTCGGCGCTTCTTCTTTCACCGGTTCGCTCTTGCCCGTCTCGGCATTCCAACCACCGCCCAGAGCCTTGTACAAATTGACCTCACTGGTCAGTTGCGCAAGACGGTCAGTGATCAGCGATTGTTGCGCGCTGAACAACTGGCGTTGGGCGTCGAGGAAGGTCAGGTTGCTGTCGACGCCGATGCGGTAGCGACGCTCAGCCAGGCGGTAGTAGTCCTGGTTGGCGGCGACAAAGTCAGTCTGGGCCTGCAACTGTTCGTTGTAGGTCTGGCGCGCGGCCAGGCCGTCGGAGACTTCCTGGAACGCCGTCTGAATCGACTTCTCGTACTGCGCGACGTTGATGTCTTTCTGGATCTTGGCGTAGTCCAGGCTCGCACGCAGGCTACCGGCGTTGAAGATCGGCAGGTTGATTTGCGGCGCGAAGGTCCAGGTGCCCGAACCACCCTTGAACAGGCCGGACAGGTCCGGGCTCAGGGTGCCAGCGTTGGCCGTCAGGCTGATGCTCGGGAAGAACGCGGCCCGTGCGGCGCCGATGTTGGCGTTGGCAGCCAGCAGGTTGCGTTCGGCCTGGAGGATATCCGGACGACGCTGCAGCAGGTCCGACGGCAGCCCGGCCGGCACTTCGCTGAGCAGGTCATCGCTCAGCGGTTGCGAGTTCAGGTTGGCCGGCAGGCCGGTGCCCAGCAGCAGGGTCAGGCTGTTTTCGTCCTGTGCGACCTGGCGGGTGTAGCGGGCCAGTTGCACACGGGCGTTTTCCACGGCGGTGCGGGCCTGGCTCAGGTCCAGGGCCGAGGCCACGCCGACTTCGGCGCTGCGCGAGGTCAGCTTGAAGCTTTGTTCGTAGGCACCGAGGGTTTCCTGGGTCAGCTTGAGCAGTTCCTTGTCGGCTTGCCAGGTCAGGTAGGCATTGGCGACGTTGGCCACCAGGCTGATCTGGGTGCTGCGACGGGCTTCTTCGGTGGCGAAGTAGCTTTGCAGCGCTTGCTCGCTCAGGCTGCGAACCCGACCGAACAGGTCCAGTTCATAGGCGCTGATGCCCAAGGTCGCCGAATACGAACTGCTGATCGCCGCTTCACCGGTTTGCGAAGCCCGTGCCGGTACCCGCTGGCGGCTGCCGGAGCCGGTGGCCGAGACCGCCGGGAACAGGTCCGCGCGCTGGATGCGGTACTGCGCGGCATAGGCATCGATGTTCAGCGCCGCGACACGCAGGTCGCGGTTGTTTTCCAGGGCGACCTGGATCAGCTGTTGCAACGCCGGGTCATGGAAAAACTGTTTCCAGCCTTGCTCGGCGGCGGCCTGGCCGGGCGCATTGGCCGCCTCGTAGGCCGGCCCTTGCGGGTATTGCGCCGCGACCGGTGCTTCGGGCCGCTGATAGTCGGGGATCAGCGAGCAACCGCTGAGCACGACGGCGGCGATGGTCAGGGAGAGTAGCGACTTGCTCATTGGCCAGCCTCTTTGGAAGTTTCAGGAGTGTCGTGCTCGTCGGTGTTTTTTCGACGGCCTATCGACGACACGGTCACGAAGAACAATGGCACCCAGAAGATCGCCAGGATGGTAGCGGTGATCATACCGCCAATCACCACGGTACCGATGGCGTGTTGGCTTCCCGAGCCGGCACCCGTGGAAATGGCCAGTGGCACCACCCCGAGAACGAAGGCCAGGGACGTCATGATGATCGGGCGCAAACGCATGCGGCAGGCCTCAATGGCGGCCTCCTGCAAACTCCTGCCCTGTTCATGCAGGTCTTTGGCGAACTCGACGATCAGAATGGCGTTTTTCGCTGCCAGACCGATGGTGGTCAACAGACCTACCAGGAAGTACACGTCGTTGGAAAGACCACGCAGGCTGGTCGCCATCAACGCACCGACAATCCCGAGTGGCACCACGAGCACGACCGCAATCGGAATCGACCAGCTTTCATACAGCGCCGCCAGACACAGGAACACCATCAGAATGGACAGCGCGAACAACGCTGGTGCCTGAGAGCCTGCCAATCGTTCTTCGTAAGACAGGCCTGTCCAGGAAATACCAACACCGGCTGGCAGCTTCTTGGCCAGTGCTTCGACTTCGGCCATGGCTTCACCGGTGGAGTAACCTGGTGCCGGAGTCCCGAGGATTTCCATGGCTTCCACGCCGTTGTAACGAGCCAGCTTCGGCGATCCGTAGACCCACTCACCCTTGGCGAATGCGGTGAACGGCACCATGGTCCCGGCGCTGTTGCGTACGTACCACTTCTTCAGGTCTTCGGGGCTCATGCGCGCGCCTGGCTGGCCTTGCACGTACACCTTCTTCACCCGACCACGGTCGATGAAGTCGTTCACATAGCTACTGCCCAGGGCAATCGACAGGGTGTTGTTGATGTCCGACAAGGTGATGCCCAGCGCGCTGGCCTTCTCGTCATCGATCTCCAACTGGTATTGCGGTTCGTCGTTCAGGCCGTTCGGACGCACCTGGGCCAGCACCTTGCTCTGGGATGCCATGCCCAGGAACTGGTTACGGGCTTCCATCAACTTGTCATGACCGATACCGGCACGGTCCTGCAGGAATACGTCGAAACCGGTGGCGTTACCCAGTTCCATCACCGCCGGCGGTGCGAAGGCGAACACCATTGCGTCGCGGAAGGTGAAGAAGTGTTGCTGGGCGCGGCCAGCGATCTTGAACACGGAGTTGTCAGCGTTACGCTCTTCCCACGGTTTGAGCATGATGAATGCCAGGCCGGAACTCTGGCCTCGACCGGCGAAGTTGAAGCCGGTCACGGTGAACACCGAGGCCACGCCATCACCTTCACCGCCGTCCTTGCTCGGACGCAGCAGGAACTCCCGCATCTTGTCCACCACCACCTGGGTACGCTCGGCGCTGGACCCGGCCGGTGTCTGCACTTGGGCAAACAGCACGCCCTGGTCTTCTTCCGGGAGGAACGAGGATGGGATGCGCATGAACAGCCAGATCATGCCGGCGAAGATGATCACGTATACCAGCAGATACGGCGCCTTGTTGCGCAGAATATTGCCAACGCCACGTTCGTAGCTCATCACGCTGCGATCGAAGTTGCGGTTGAACCAACCGAAGAATCCGCGTTTTGGTACGCCGTGCTCGCCTTTTGGAATGGCTTTAAGCATGGTGGCGCACAGGGCAGGAGTGAAAATAAGCGCCACCAGTACCGACAGGGCCATGGCCGAGACGATGGTGATGGAAAACTGCTTGTAGATCACACCGGTGGAGCCGCCGAAGAACGCCATCGGCAGCAGTACTGCCGAGAGCACCAGGGCGATACCCACCAGTGCGCCCTGGATCTGCCCCATGGATTTCTTGGTGGCTTCCTTGGGCGACAGGCCTTCTTCGCTCATCACCCGTTCGACGTTTTCCACCACGACGATGGCGTCGTCCACCAGCAAACCGATGGCCAGCACCATGCCGAACATGGTCAAGGTGTTGATGCTGAAACCGAACGCCGCGAGGATCCCGAAGGTCCCCAGCAGTACCACCGGCACGGTCATCGTGGTGATGATGGTGGCGCGGAAATTCTGCAGGAACAGGAACATCACCAGGAACACCAGCGCGACCGCTTCGACCAGGGTTTCAACCACACCCTTGATCGACTCGCTCACTACCGGCGTGGTGTCGTAGGGGAACACCACTTCCAGGCCTTGCGGGAAGAATGGCTTGAGGTTTTCCACGGTCTGGCGCAGGGCCTTGGCCGTATCGAGGGCGTTGGCACCGGTCGCCAGTCGCACCGCCAGGCCGGAGGCCGGGGCGCCGTTGAACTGGGCATTAATGGCGTAGCTCTCACCGCCCAGGCCAACATCCGCCACATCGCCGACGCGCACTTGCGAGCCGTCCGGATTGACCTTGAGCAAAATGGCCTTGAACTGCTCGGCGGTCTGCAGGCGGGTCTTGCCGATGATGGTGGCGTTCAATTGTTGACCGGGCATGGCCGGCAGGCCGCCGAGTTGGCCGGACGAGACCTGGACGTTCTGCGCGGAAATGGCCGTGCTCACATCCACCGGGGTCAGGTTGAAGTTGTTCAACTTGGCCGGGTCGAGCCAGATCCGCATCGCGTATTGGGCACCGAAGACCTGGAAGTCACCAACGCCCTTGGTGCGCGAGATCGGGTCCTGCATGTTGGACACGATGTAGTTGGACAGGTCTTCCCGGGTCATGCTGCCGTCGCGCGACACCACGCCGATCACCATCAGGAAGTTTCTCACTGACTTGGTCACGCGGATGCCCTGTTGCTGCACTTCTTGCGGCAGCAGCGGGGTGGCCAGGTTCAGCTTGTTCTGGACCTGGACCTGCGCGGTATCGGAGTTGGTGCCTTGCTCGAAGGTGGCAGTGATGGTCATGCTGCCGTCGGAGTTACTTTCCGACGATACATAACGCAGGTTGTCGATGCCGTTGAGCTGCTGCTCGATCACCTGCACCACGGTGTCCTGCACGGTTTGCGCGGACGCGCCCGGGTAGGTCACCTGGATCGCAATGGCCGGCGGCGCAATGCTCGGGTACTGGTTGATCGGCAACTTGAGAATCGATAGAGCCCCGACCAGCATGATCACCAGGGCGATCACCCAGGCGAAAATCGGACGGTCGATAAAGAATTTCGACATGGTTTACTCCCCTTTGCCGCCGGCGGCTTTTTCAGCTGCCTGTGCGGGGGCCGGGTTCTTGGTATCGACGTTGGTGGCCTCGGTGGCTTTGACTTCCACGCCCGGGCGTACGAACTGCAACCCTTCGGTGATCAGGCGATCGCCGGCCTTGAGCCCGTCTTCGATCAGCCATTGGCTGCCAACGGTGCGGCTGGCCTTGAGCTGACGCAGTTCGACCTTGTTGTCAGCGCCAACGACCAAGGCGGTCGGCGTACCCTTGAGGTCACGGGTCACGCCTTGCTGCGGGGCGAGGATCGCCGCGCTGTTCACGCCGGCCTGCAGTTGTGCATGGACGAACATGCCCGGCAGCAGGGTGTGGTCAGGGTTGGGGAACACGGCGCGCAAGGTCACCGAACCGGTGGTCTGGTCAACCGACACTTCGGAAAATTCCAGCTTGCCCTCGTGCGGGTACAGGCTGCCATCTTCCAGGGTCAGCTTGACCATGGCGGCGTTATCGCCAGCCTTTTGCAGACGGCCGCTTTCCAGCTCACGGCGCAGTTGCAGCAACTCGACCGAACTCTGTGTCACGTCGACGTAGATCGGGTCCAGTTGCTGGATGGTTGCCAGGGCATCGGCCTGACCATTGCTCACCAACGCGCCCTCGGTCACCGAGGAACGACCGATGCGGCCGGAGATCGGCGCGTAGACTTTGGTGTAGCGCACATTGATCTGGGCAGTTTGCAGATTGGCTTCCGACTCCAGGCGGTTGGCCACGGCGGTGTCGTATTCCTGACGGCTCACCGCCTGTTCGTCCACCAGTTGCTTGTAGCGATCGGCAATCGACTTGGTGGAACGCAGGTTGGCCTCGGCGCTCTTGAGAGTCGCTTCATAGACGGCTGGGTCGATCTGGTACAGCTGCTGGCCGGCCTTGACGTCGGCGCCTTCCTTGAACAGGCGCTTGAGAATGATGCCGTTGACCTGTGGCCGCACTTCCGCGACGCGGAACGCGCTGGTGCGCCCCGGAAGCTCCGACGTCAGGGTGAAAGGCTGGGTCTTGAGGGTTACGACGCCGACCTGAGGAGGCGGAGGAGCAGGTGCAGCCTCTTCCTTTTTGCATCCGCTGAGCAGCGATGCCAGGGCGATGGCAGTAACCAGGGCAGTAACAGCTGGCTTGAATTGCATGGAAATCCTCGGGTCCAGGCGCGCAACTGGCGCACTCGAAAGGTGGAAAGGTAAAAAGGCGCACTATTTCAATTAGTAGGATGCTAAGAAATATACTTACGTACATGGTTGTTTGTAAACAGCCAAATTGCGTAACATCCGGATTTACAAAAGCCTGACAAAGGCCAGCGTAGATCGGGGACGCGTTCCAAGAGACGTCGCCTCATATTTTGTTCCGTTGATTCTTACGCATTGCTGACGTGTTGCTGTCGCGTTGCTGACGCATCCTGATTGAGGTGTTTACTGCCATGGTCCGTCGTACCAAAGAGGAAGCCCTGGAGACTCGCAGCCAGATACTCGAAGCCGCCGAAAAGGCGTTTTTCGAGCGAGGCGTGGCGCGTACGACCCTGGCCGACATCGCGACACTGGCCGGAGTGACGCGCGGCGCCATCTATTGGCATTTCAGCAACAAGGCGGACCTGCTCCAGGCCATGCTCGATACCCTGCACGAGCCGCTCGATGAGTTGGCCCGTGCCAGTGAGAATGAGGAGGAGCTTGACCCGCTGGGCTGTATTCGCAAGCTGCTGGTCCGGTTGTTCCAGCAAGTGGCCCTGGACCCGAAAACCCGGCGCATTAATGAGATCCTGTTCCATAAGTGTGAATTCACCGATGAAATGTGCGATTTGCGCCAGCAGCGACGCGAGGTCAGCCTCGACTGCAATGTGCGCATCGCCCTGTCGTTGCGCAATGCGATGAAACGCGGCCAGTTGCCGGATGATCTGGATCCCGAAAGGGCGGCAGTTGCCATTCATGCCTACATCGACGGCATCTTGTACCAATGGCTACTGGCCCCCGACAGCTTCGCCCTGGCGGCTGAGGCCGAGCGCTGGGTGGAGATCGGGCTGGACATGCTGCACTTGAGCCCCAGCCTGCGCAAATGAAACAAAACGCGTAATTGCGTCGGTTTGTGTCAATACGTCCGCGTAAGGATGCTTTTATAAACCGACACTGGCGCGGTTGGTAGGCAATTGGCGGCGAATTTTGTAGGAAATTTGTTTCGCGCGGGTGAATGTGCAGGAAGAATCCGCTCGGCAAGGTCATCCGACCGGGCCGCCAGATGCCTCGCCAGACGGCCCTGGCGAGGCTGTAATACTGTTCTTAAGAAAAACTATGAACCTGTGGCGAGGGAGCTTGCTCCCGCTTGAGTGCGAAGCGCTCACAAGAAAGGGCTGCTACGCAGCCCAGCGGGAGCAAGCTCCCTCGCCACAAGGATTCAGGCAAGCCTTAAGTGAACAGCATTACGGGCGAGGCCGAATGGTTTAGCTCAGCGTGAGTTCCACAGTAAAACCATAGGGCTCTTCACTGGCGGTGCGAGTGATTCGAGTCGTGCATTGGATCGGGCTTGTTCCAATAGAAATCAATATGTGGGTCCGGACGGGTGTCAGCGTCGGTGAAATAACACCGAAGGATGTATTGACGCGCAAACCAAAGTCAAAGCGAAAGCCAAACTCTTTATCGCCGAATACAATGAAGTGTTTGAACATCTCCCTACTGGGGCTGCCCAGGCGTCGGGTATAAGCGAAGTCGAACTTCCAGGTTTGGATATCCCAGGGAAGAATCAGTGTGGGGTGTTGCTCGTGCGCATTCAACGGCAAGTTGTGTTCGCCGACTTCAAAATCCAAATCGGTATGATTGATCAACTTTACGATGAGACGGGTGCGGTTTGGGTTGATGCGCTCCTGTTCCCAGGCTTGAACCTGCTCGTTGACCTTGTCGTTCAGGTTCGCTTTCTCTATCAGTGCCGTGAGCATCGGCATGTATTCTTGCGTATCGAGTGACTTGAGGTATTGGTACAACACGGCCAACGGTGCCCAACTGAATTGAGAGGCGATGAGTTCATAAATGCCATTGTTGGTCTGTTGACTGTTTTCAGGGGAGGCGTTCATTTGAAATCCTTTTCAAAGAGAGTGACTGCAAGCAAGACGTTTTGTCTTGTTGCTGGCGATAATAGGAAGGGTTGAACGGCTTTTAGAAGTTTGGATGTTTGACTGGATATTTAGCGCAAATAAAAAAGCCCTGGCTCTTTCGAGGCAGGGCTTTTGTTTTTTACGACTTACATCACGGGATAATCGATATAACCCACCGGACCTTTACCATAAAAGGTTTCCGGATGCGCCTCGTTCAACGGTGCATCGGCTTGCAAGCGTGCTGGCAGGTCCGGGTTGGCAATGAACGGCACACCGAAGGCCACGGCATCGGCCTTGCCCTCGGCCAGCCAGGCATTGGCGCTGTCCTTGGTGAAGCGTTCATTGGCGATGTACGGGCCGCCGAAAGCCTGCTTGAGTTGCGGGCCGATGCTGTCGTCGCCTTCCTTCTCACGGGAGCAGATGAAGGCGATGCCACGCTTGCCCAGCTCGCGAGCCACGTAGCTGAAGGTTTCCAGGCGGTTCTCGTCACCCATGTCATGGGAGTCGGCGCGCGGTGCCAGGTGCACGCCAACCCGGCCGGCGCCCCAGACTTCAATGGCCGCGTCGGTCACTTCCAACAGCAGGCGGGCACGGTTTTCCAGGGAGCCGCCGTAGCTGTCGGTGCGCTGGTTGGTGCTGCTTTGCAGGAACTGGTCGAGCAGGTAGCCGTTGGCGCCATGGATTTCCACGCCGTCGAAACCGGCAGCCTTGGCGTTCTCGGCACCGACTCGGTAGGCGTCGACGATGTCGGCGATTTCAGCGGTTTCCAGTGCGCGTGGGGTCGGGTAGTCGGCCAGCGGACGCACCAGGCTCACGTGGCCCTTGGGCTGGATCGCGCTGGGCGCCACCGGGGTTTCGCCGTTCAGGTACGACGGGTGGGAGATCCGGCCCACGTGCCACAGTTGCAGGAAGATCTTGCCGCCAGCGCCGTGGATCGCCTTGGTGACGTTGGACCAGCCGCGCACCTGGTCGTTGGACCAGATGCCCGGGGTGTCCGGATAGCCCACGCCCATCGGCGTGACCGAAGTTGCTTCGCTGAGGATCAGGCCGGCGGACGCGCGTTGCACGTAGTACTCGGCCATCAGCGCGTTGGGCACGCGACCTGCGTCGGCGCGGCAGCGGGTGAGCGGGGCCATGATGATGCGGTTCTTCAACTCGACGTCGCCGAGTTTGATGGGGTCGAAAATAGTCGCCATGAAATACAACCTCGAAAGTGGAAGGATTAAAAGTCAGTGAGTTGCCGGGGCCAGATCGGCATTGCCGCCCTGACGGAAAGTGATGAGGGTGACCAGCAGCGCCAGCACGGCCAGTGCGCCGGCGGCCAGGGGCACGGAGGTCAGGCCCAGGCCATGGTCGATGACACTGCCGCCGACCCAGGCGCCCAGGGCGTTGCCGATGTTGAAGGCGCCGATGTTCAGGGTGGAGACCAGGTTGGGCGCATCTTTGCCGAAGGTCACCACGTTGACTTGCAGGGCCGGCACGGCGGCGAAGCAGGCGGTGGCCCAGAGGAACAGGGTGATTTCGCTGGGGATCAGCGCCACGCTGGTCCAGCTCAATACGGTGGACACCACGGCCATGGTGAGGAAGACGCCCATCAGCGTGTTCGCCAGGCTCTTGTCCGCCAGCTTGCCGCCGATGATGTTGCCCAGGGTCAGGCCCAGGCCGATCAGCACCAGGGTCCAGGTCACGCCGCGGGGCGATACGCCGGTCACTTCACCCAACAGCGGGGCGACATAGGTGAACAGGGTGAACACCGAGGCGGAGAACAGCGCGGTCATGCTCAGGGACAGCCACAGGCCGGCCCCCTTGAGCGCCATCAGTTCCGAGCGCATATCGAGCGTTTCTTCATCGCGCTTGGCCGGCAGGAAGCGGATCAGGCCGATCAGCGCAATTACGCCAATGACAGTCACTGCCCAAAAGGTCGAACGCCAGCCGGCTTCCTGGCCCAGTGCGGTGCCCAGCGGTACGCCGAGTACGTTGGCCAGGGTCAGGCCGGTGAACATCAAGGCCACGGCTGAAGCGCGCTTGTTGGGCGCCACCAGACCGGCAGCCACCACCGAACCGATACCGAAGAACGCGCCGTGGCACAGGGCCGTGACGACCCGGGCAAACATCAGCACGTTGTAGTCGCTGGCAATGGCGCAGAGCAGGTTGCCGACGATGAAAATCCCCATCAACACCACGAGGGCGGCCTTGCGCGGCAGTCGCGCAGTGGCCAGGGCCATGAACGGCGCACCGATGGCCACGCCCAGGGCGTAGCCGGTCACCAGCCAGCCGGCGCCAGGAATCGACACGCCCAGGTCGGCCGCCACGTCGGGCAACAGGCCCATGATGACGAACTCGGTGGTGCCGATGGCGAAGGCGCTCAGGGCCAGGATCAGGAGTGAGAGGGGCATGATGAGGTCCTTGTCAGGTCAGAGCTCTTGGCTCATTTGCTTGAGGAACTGCTGGATCACTTCCTCGTTGCGCTTGAAGAAGTGCCATTGACCGACCTTCTGGCTGGTGATCAGCCCCGCCCGTTGCAACACCGCCAAATGCGCAGACACCGTCGATTGCGACAGGCCGCAACGCTGGTCGATCTGTCCGGCGCAAATGCCGAATTCGTGGTTGTGCAACTGTTCCGGGAACTGGACCTTGGGGTCTTTGAGCCAGTTGAGGATGTCTCGCCGTACTGGGTGCGCCAGGGCTTTTATTATTTCGTCGAGGTCAAGGGTCATGGGTGGCAAGCTCGGGGTTGATAAAACGCTATATCGCGATGGAACGAACCTTAAATCGTTATTTCACGATATACAAATATGGATTTGATCTGAATGCCGAACAAATCGCTATATCGGGTTATAACGATATTGGCGGGGTGGTGCTAAGCTGCGGGCCATGAACTATCTCGCGCACCTGCACCTCGGCGGCCCTGGCCGGGAACAACTGCTCGGCAGTCTCTATGGCGATTTCGTCAAGGGACCGCTGCAAGGGCTCTACGACCCACGGATCGAAGCGGCGATTGCCCTGCATCGGCGCATTGACATGTACACCGACCGCCATCCCTTGGTGGACATCGCCCTGTCGCGCTTTTCCACGGTGCGACGGCGCTATGCCGGAATCGTGCTCGACGTGTTTTTCGACCACTGCCTGGCCCGGGACTGGGCGTTGTACGGCGAAGGGCCGCTGGTGGATTTCACGGCCCGGGTGTACCAGGTGCTCGGCACCGAACCGCAGTTGCCGGGGCGCCTGGCGCACATCGCACCGCATATGGCGGCGGATGACTGGCTGGGGTCTTATCAGGAGTTCGAGGTGCTTGGGCAGGTGCTGCGCGGCATTTCCCGCCGGCTGTCCCGGCCCGAGGAACTGGCCGGGGCGATGCCGGAGCTGATCAGGCTCTATGAGCCGTTGAACGAGGATTTTCGGTTGTTCTACCCACAGCTGCAGGATTTTGCTCAAAACCAAGTCACGCCGCAGGACTAATTGTGGGAGCGAGCTTGCTCGCGATAGCGGAGTATCAGCCAGCGCATCTGCTGAATGTTAAGCCGCTATCGCGAGCAAGCTCGCTCCCACAAGGGGGGCTGCGCTGAGATCGGATCAGGCCGCAATCGCAGCAGGTCGCATCGGCGCTTGCTGTTTCTCTGGAAGCACCCCGAACAATGCCTTGTGCACCGCCTGTTGCGCCTGGAATGCCAGTGCCGCGCGTTCCTGGCCGTGGCAGGCAATCGGTTCCAGCAGATGGATTTCCACCTCACCCCGATCATTGGCAAACAAGCGCATCAGGTGCGACAGCAAATCATCATCGCCAATGAACGGTGCCAGCGAATCCGGTTCACCGTTGCGCAGGTAACGGATCGCCACCGGCTGCAGCGCGACATCGGCGTCGATGGCCGCTGACAGCAGGCGACCGTGGAAGGTGCGCAAGGTCTGGCCATCGGTGGTGGTCCCTTCGGGGAACATCAACAGCGAATGGGCCTGTTCCAGATGGCGGCTCATCTGCTTGCGGATCAATTGGCTGTCACCCGAACCGCGCCGGATAAACAGGCTGCCGGCCTTGGCTGCCAGCCATCCGGCCACCGGCCAGGTGCGCACTTCGGCCTTGGACAGGAACGACAGTGGCGTGAGCATCCCCAGCAACGGGATGTCGGTCCAGGACACATGGTTGCTGACCCACAGCATCGGCCGTTGCGGCAGGTGACCGTGGACGGTGACTGAAAAGGGCAGGGCACGGCTCAGCCGTGCCATGAAGAACCGCGACCAGCGCTGGCGGCGGACCATCGAGTTGGCGATCCCCAGGCGTTCGAACAGACCGAAGACACTGGCCATGCTCAGGCCCAGCGCCACCACCAGCAATACTCGCGCGATTCGCGCGTACACCCGCAGCCGGCTCATCAGACCGCTGCCTTGAAGTGGCGGGCGTAGCGCGGGCAGAGCTCGTCGCGCTTGAGCAGGATGAACACGTCGGCCACCTGGAAATCCTCGTCCCAGCACGGCTCGCCGCAAATCTTCGCGCCCAGGCGCATGTAGGCCTTGAGCAGCGGTGGCATCTCGGCGATGACGTTGGACGGCACGTCCAGGGTCGGCAAGGGTTTTTTCGGTACGGCTTGCAGGTGTTCGGTGCACAGGTAGCGTTCGCGCAGGCGCTGCATGATCGCCTGGGCCTGGATCCCGCCGTCCTGCATCGGAATGCTCGCGCAGCCCATCAGGTAGCTGTAGCCGCCTTCGTTCAGGACTTCGGCCAGCTCGCCCCAGAGCACCGCGATGGTGCCACCGTTGCGATAGGCCGGGTCGACGCAGGTACGGCCGATTTCCAGGATCGGGCCCTTGAGATGGACCAGGCCGTGGAGGCTGAATTCTTCTTCGCTGTAGAACCGACCCAGGCTGCTGGCGGCCTGGTGGTCGAGCAGGCGAGTGGTTGCCACGAGGCGGCCGGTGTTCAGGTCGCGTACGCCGATGTGGGCGCAGTGAACATCATAGTCATCCATGTCCAGACCCATTTCCGCGCCCTTGAGCTTGGCGTTGAATTCGCCGCTGAAGACGTTGAAACGCAGGGCCTGTGCTTCTTGCAAGGCTTGGGCGCCGATCAGGCGTTCGGCTTGCAGGCGGCGTTCATTGCCGGTGTCGCTGATGCGGGCGATCTGGGTCATAGCGAATCTCCGTGCGGGCTGTTCAGTTGCAGCCAATCGACTTTCTTTATGCAGCCATGTTGTGCAAAGTCAGGCTATGTAGCCCCGGTGTCATCGCCATGAAGCTTTGGTGATGCTTATATGACAGCCCTCGAGGAGCTCCCCATGCCCTGGCACACCCTGATCGAACGCGGCGAGCGCCTGCCCGCCCATCCGGACCTGGCCGAAGGTTATGCCGCGTTGTTGCAACGCCTGGGGCCGGTGACGCCGTTCGAGCTGGCCGTAACCGGAGCGCGGTTGATGGCGACACCGGGGCTGGCGTTCCTGGTGGGGTATCAGGCGGCGCTGCGGGTGCTTTGGCCCAGTGCGCCGCAGAGCCTCGGCGCCTTGTGTGCCACCGAACAGCGCAGCCTGCGCCCGGCGGACATGCAAACCCGCCTCGACGACTTGCGCCTGAGCGGACGCAAGGATTTCGTCACCGCGGGCGATGCCGCCGAGTGGCTGTTGATTGCCGCTCGCTGCGAAGCACCCGGTGAAACGCCACGGCTGAACCTGGCAGTGGCCTATGCGGGCGAGCCCGGCGTGACCCTGGAAAAACTCCCCGCCATTGCCCTGATGCCGGACATCAGCCATGGCCGCGTGCTGCTCGACGGCGCGTTGTGCGAGTTGCTGGCAGGCGACGGTTGGGACGCCTACGTCAAACCGTTCCGCACCCTGGAAGACCTTTATGTGCTCAGCGCGATGACTGCCTGGTTGTATGGCGTCGGGCAGGAATGTGCCTGGCCCCAGGCGTTGCAATTGCGCCTGCTGGCGTTGCTCGCCGGCTGCGCGCAGGTGAGTCGGCATAACCCGTCCAGCGCTGCCGGGCACGTGCTGCTGGGCGGGTTGTTCGCTCAGTTCCAGGGGCTCGACGGCGAACTCAACGTTGCCCTGGCCGCCGGACCTGCGGCGTGGCGCGAGATGTGGACACGGGATAAAGGGGTGATGGAGATTGGAGCGGGGGCGCGGGCCAAGCGGCTGGCCAAGGCGTTGGGCTAGTCCCTCAAGCGACTGCCCCCTGTGGGAGCGAGCTTGCTCGCGATAGCGGAGTGTCAGCTAAGCATATGGCGACTGACAAACCGCCATCGCGAGCAAGCTCGCTCCCACAGGGGAGCACACAAGCCTCGAAACTGTCATCAAGTCTGAATAGGCTCTGAAGGTTCAATCCTGCGAGCCCCGAGCATGTCCAAAGGCTGGTTCCTGATCCCGCTGCTGTTGCTCAACCTGAGCGCCCACGCCGAAGACTGGCCCGGCGAGCAATGGCCAAGTGGCCCGACCCCGAGCGGGCCGGCCATCGAAGCCTTGGAGCGATACGCCTTCCCGCCCCGGGACGATGCGAGCCGCGAAGGCATCCGCACCGATGCGCTGCTGGTGATCCAGGACGGTCGGCTGGTCTACGAACGCTACGCCGGGCCGACCACTGCCCAGACCCCGCACCTGACCTGGTCCATCAGCAAAAGCCTGCTGGCGACGGTGTTTGGCGTGGCCTACGGGGAAAAGCTGTTTGGCCTGCAAGACCCGGCCGCCAAGTACTACCCACCACTGAGCCGGCACCCGGGCCTGACCCTGGCCGATCTTTTCCACTGGGCCTCGGGCCTGGATTGGCAGGAAGACTACGAATACGCGCCGCTCAACTCTTCGGTGGTGGCGATGCTCTATACCCGCGGGCGTCATGACATGGCGGCGTTCACTGCGCAGCATGAAAGCGCCAGCCCGCCGGGGCAGGCGTTCCGTTATTCCAGCGGTGACAGCAACTTGCTGGCGGCGGCCTTGAAAACCATCGTCGGCCCGGTGCGCTACCCCGACTTCCCCTGGACGGCCTTGTTCGAGCCCCTCGGTATCCGCCACGCCATCTGGGAAACCGACGCCAGCGGCACGTTCGTGGGATCGTCCTATGCCTACCTCACCGCGCGAGACCTGGCGCGTGTCGGGTTGTTGATGCAACGGGACGGTCGCTGGGGCGAACGGCAACTGCTACCCAAGGCATGGGTCGCGTTCAATCGCCAACCTTTTGCCCACTTCCAGGCCGGCCAGGACGAAGCCGTGCCCGGCGGGCATTGGTGGCTCAACCGCGCCGCCGATCCGGCAATCCAGCCTTGGCCCGATGCGCCGCCGGATACCTTTGCCGCGTTGGGTCATTGGGGCCAGGCGTTGTACGTCATCCCCAGCGCCAAACTGGTGATCGTGCGCTACGGCGACGACCGCGACGGCAGCTATCGCCATAACGAACTGCTCAAGCGCGCCATGGAGGCGTTCACCGGGACGGTGCAGCCATGAAGCGCAGAGTGTTGCTTACCCTGTTGTCGATGCTGCTCATCGCCCTGTTCACTTGGGTCTGGCTGGAGCGGGTGGCATTGCGGGCCTTCCCCGACATCATCAGCGCCTACACCGCCAAGGAATATTGCTCATGCCGCTATGTGATGGAGCAATCGGCGGACTACTGCCGTGGCTATGTGAAGCAGTCGGTGCCTATCAGCGAATTTCTCGAGACCGCTGAAGCGAAACGCATCACCGTCAGCGGGTTGGGGCGTAGCAACAGCGCGCGGTGGATGGGGGAGCGGAAGGGGTGTCGGTTGGTGCCCTGAACTAACCGTTGGCAACAAGGCCTGTGGGAGCAAGGCTTGCCCGCGATGGCATCCTTGAGGCCGCCATCGCGGGCAAGCCTTGCTCCCACAGATAAACCCCTTCATCTCAGGTTCTCTGTATTCCTGATCGTTGTTGCAACAGACAGTTTGCAAGCGCCCTCGGCCCGGTTAAGGTTCGCCACAGGTTTATCTACCCTCCGAGTGTGTATGTTCAAGCGGTTTTTCCCTCACGCTGCCGCCAGCTTGCTGCTGGCCTGCGCCGCGCTGCCAGCCCAGGCCGACTGGTACCTGGACGGCGAGTCGTCGCGGCTGTCGTTTATCAGTAGCAAAAACGGCAATGTTTCCGAGGTCCAGCGTTTCCTGGTGCTGCACGGTCAAGTCCAGCCCGAGGGCTTGGCGCGCCTGGAAGTGGAGCTGGAGTCCGTCAACAGCGGCATTCCCCTGCGCGATGAGCGCATGCGGGCCGAGCTGTTCGAGATCAAGCAGTTTGCCGAAGCCACCGTCACCGCCAAGATCGACCTGGCGCCGATCCAGGACCTGGCCAGCGGCGCGCAGTTGGAATTGCGCCTGCCGCTGACGGTGAACCTGCACGGCAAGCAGCACGAATACAACGTCGAACTGCTGGCGACGCGCCTGGACGAACGCCGCTTCCAAGTGGTGACACTGGAACCGGTGGTGCTCAACGCGGCGGATTTCGATCTGGCACCGGGGCTGGAAAAGCTGCGAAACCTGGCCGGGTTGTCGGCCATCAGCCTCTCGGTGCCGGTGAATGCGGTGCTGATCTTCACGGCGCGCTGACATGAGCGGCCCGGTATTTCCCTGGCGTGAAGGCAATCGCTTCGAGCTGTTGATCGATGGCCCGCAGTTCTTCCCGCGCATGCTGGTGGAAATCGCCCGTGCCCAGGAACAGGTCGAGCTGGAACTCTATCTGGTGGAGGCGGGCACATGCGCCGAGGCGATGGTCCAGGCGCTGGTGCAGGCCGCCGAGCGTGGCGTTCGCGTGCGGTGCCTGTTCGATGACTACGGCAGCCTGGCGTTTACCCTGGCCCTGCGCAAGCGTCTGACCGAGGCCGGGGTGGAGTTGCGTTTCTACAATCGCCTGAGCTGGCGTCGCTGGGTGCGCAACCTTTACCGGGATCACCGCAAGCTGCTGTTGGTGGACCAACGCCTGGCCGTGGTCGGCGGCACTGGGGTGACCGATGAATTCTGGAACCCCCTCGACGACCGCAGTGAGTGGCACGAAGTGATGGTGGAAATCGTCGGCCCGCTGGTGCTCGACTGGCAGTTGCTGTTCGACCGCCAGTGGCTCGCCAACCGCCATCGGCGAGCCTGGAAACCGGCGTCCAACTTCGGCTTGCCGCGCCTGCCGCGCGTACCGCCAGTGGGCGAGGGCATGGGTCGGGTGGCGTATGCCGACGCCCGCCAGCATCGCGACATCCTGCAATCGCTGTCGCGGGCATTGAACAGCGGCCAGAAACGCATCTGGATGGCGACGCCGTATTTCCTGCCGACCTGGAACGTGCGCCGTTCCTTGCGCAAGGCCGCCGCCCGCGGCATCGATGTGCGCCTGCTGCTGACCGGCCCGCGCACCGATCATCCGTCCGTGCGCTACGCCGGGCACCGTTACTACCCGCGATTGCTCAAGGCTGGCGTGCAGATTTTCGAATACCAGCCATGTTTCCTGCACCTGAAGATGGTGCTGGTGGACGACTGGGTCAGCATCGGCTCCTGCAACTTCGATCACTGGAACCTGCGCTTCAACCTGGAAGCCAACCTCGAAGCCCTGGATTCCAGGCTCAGCAGTGCAGTGGCGGCCAGTTTCGAGCGGGACTTCACCCAGAGCCTGCAAGTCAGCCTCGACGCCTGGCAGCGCCGGCCATTGTGGAAGCGCTTCAAGCAGCGGTTGTGGGGGTTGGTGGATCGGGTGGTGGTGAACTTGCTGGATCGACGCGGCTAGCCCGAACACCCAGATACAACTGTGGGAGCGAGCTTGCTCGCGATGGCGGTCTGATATTCAACATCTGAGTTGAATGTTAAGCCGCTATCGCGAGCAAGCTCGCTCCCACATGGGGTTTGTGTTGCCTGGGGATCAGAGCAACTCAAAACTCTGCTGCTTCACGTCCTGGGAATCCAGGCCGATCTGCACGTTGAACTTGCCCGGCTCTGCCGCGTACTTGAGTTGGGCATTGAAGAACTTCAGGTCGTCTTCGGTGATGGTGAAGTGGATGACTTTCTTTTCGCCGGCCTTGAGCATCACCTTGCGGAAGTTCTTCAGTTCCTTCACCGGGCGAATGATCGAGCCGGTCACGTCCTGGATGTACAGCTGCACCACGGTTTCGCCGTCACGCTTGCCGGTGTTTTCCAACGTCACGCTGGCATCGAGCTTGCCGGTCTTGTTCAGCGTGGTCGACGACAGGGCCATGTCCGACAGGCTGAACTCGGTGTAGCTCAAGCCGTAACCGAACGGATAGAGCGGGCCGGTGGTGTCATCGAAGTACTGTGAGGTGTAGTTGCCCGGCTTGCCTGGCGTGAACGGCCGGCCGATGCTCAGGTGGTTGTAGTAGGTCGGAATCTGCCCCACCGAGCGTGGGAAGGTGATCGGCAGCTTGCCCGACGGATTGTAGTCGCCGAACAGCACATCAGCGATGGCGTTGCCGCCTTCGGTGCCGCTGAACCAGGTTTCCAGGATCGCATCGGCCTGCTGCTTCTCGTCCAGCAACGCCAGCGGACGGCCATTCATCAGCACCAGCACCAGCGGCTTGCCGGTGGCCTTCAGGGCCTTTATCAGTTCGCGTTGGCTGGCCGGGATGTTCAGGTCGGTACGGCTCGACGATTCATGGGACATGCCACGGGACTCACCCACGGCGGCCACCACCACATCGGCATCCTTGGCGGCTTTTACCGCTTCGTCGATCAGCACCTGGGCCGGACGCGGGTCGTCTACCACTTCCGGGGCATCGAAGTTGAGGAAGTTCAGGTAGTCGAGCACCTTCTTGTCGCCGGTGATGTTGGCGCCACGGGCGTAGATCAGCTTCGAGTCAGCGCCCAGGGCGCGGGTCATGCCGTCGAACAGGGTGACCGATTGCGCAGGACGCCCGGCCGCGGCCCAACTGCCCATCATGTCGATCGGAGCCTTGGCCAACGGGCCGACCAGGGCGATTTTTGCTGTCTTCTTCAGGGGCAGGGTCTGGTTGCGGTTTTCCAGCAGGACCAGGCTGCGGCGCGCCACATCACGGGCGTCGGAGCGGTGCATGCGGCTTTCGGCGTAGGTGTCGGCCGGGTCGTCCTCGGCCTTGCCGATGCGCAGGTACGGGTCCTTGAACAGGCCCATGTCGTATTTCGCCGCGAGCACTTCGCGCACCGCGTTGTCGATGTCGCTCTGCTCGATTTCACCGGCCTTGAGCAACCCTGGCAGTTCCTTGCCATAGAGCGAGTCGTTCATGCTCATGTCGATGCCGGCCTTGATCGCCAGTTTCGCCGCTTCGCGACCGTCCTTGGCAACGCCGTGCTTGATCAGTTCGAAAATGGCGCCGTGGTCACTGACCGCCAGGCCCTTGAACCCCCATTCCTTGCGCAGCAGGTCGTTCATCAGCCAGGTGTTGGCCGTGGCCGGCACGCCGTTGATGGAGTTCAGCGCGACCATCACCCCACCGGCCCCGGCGTCGATGGCGGCGCGGTAGGGTGGCAGGTAGTCCTGGTACATTTTCAGCGGACTCATGTCCACGGTGTTGTAGTCCCGGCCACCTTCCACTGCGCCATACAGGGCGAAGTGCTTGACGCTGGCCATGATGCTGTCGGCCGCGTTGGCGCCGTTGCCCTGGAACGCCTTGACCATCACCCCGGCGATGCGCGACACCAGGTAGGTGTCCTCGCCGAAACCTTCGGAGGTGCGGCCCCAGCGCGGGTCGCGGGAAATGTCGACCATCGGCGCAAAGGTGATGTCCAGGCTGTCGGCCGCGGCTTCCTGGGCCGCGATGCGGCCGGAGTGGTAGATCGCGTCCATGTCCCAGCTCGAGGCCAGGGCCAGGGGGATCGGGAAAATCGTGCGGTGGCCGTGGATCACGTCATAGGCGAAGAACATCGGGATCTTCAACCGGCTGCGCATGGCCGCGTCCTGCATCGGACGGTTTTCATCGCGCGTGATGGAGTTGAACGTGCCCCCGATGTTGCCGGCGGCGATTTCCTTGCGAATCATCTCCCGGGGCATTTCCGGGCCGATGCTGATCAGGCGCAATTGGCCGATCTTCTCTTCGAGGGTCATCTGCTTCATCAGGTGGCTGATGAAGGCGTCCTTGTTCTCTATGGGGGCTGGCAGGTTGTCGGCTAATACGGATTGACTGGCCAGACTGACAAACAGGCCCAGCAAACACAGCTTCTTCATGAATAATTTTCTCGCAAGCCTAAAGGGCGGTAATCAGGACACGCCGGTCAGCCAAAATGTGAGGAGCGGCTATTGTTGTTCAGTTAAATGCAGCACACTTTCGAACCCATTGGGCTGAACTTAGTTTCGCACTGCGCATCTTTTAGCCCATCGACCCGTTTCAATCCAGTGCGGCGGCAGATTATGCCCCAGGCGCCGGTGAGATAGGTGGCCGTGTTTTTCCAATGTCATGCAACGGAGAGCTCCACCCGATGAATCCACGACTGAACCACCTTCGCAGCTTGCCGATGCTGGCCCTGATGCTGCTCACCACGTTGCTGGCCGGTTGCGGCATCAATAACATCCCGACCCTGGACGAACAGGCCAAGGCCGCCTGGGGCCAGGTGCAGAACCAGTACCAGCGCCGCGCCGACCTGATTCCCAACCTGGTGGAAACCGTCAAGGGCTACGCCCAGCACGAGCAGGAAACCCTGACCGCGGTGATTGAAGCGCGGGCCAAGGCGACGTCGATCCAGGTCGATGCCAGCACCCTGGACAACCCGGAAAAACTCAAGCAGTTCCAGCAGGCCCAGGACCAGCTGACTGGCGCGTTGAGCCGGTTGATGGTGGTGTCCGAGCGTTACCCGGACCTCAAGGCCAACCAGAATTTCCTGGCGTTGCAATCGCAGCTTGAAGGCACCGAGAACCGCATCGCCGTGGCCCGCCGCGACTTCATCCTGGCCGTGCAGAAGTACAACACCGAAATTCGCACGTTCCCGGGGCGCCTGTGGCACAGCGTGATGTACAGCGACCTGCCGATCCGCGAAACCTTCGAGGCCACCAGCCCCAATGCCGAAAAAGCCCCTGAAGTGAAGTTCTGAAAAAACTGTGGGAGCGAGCCTGTGGGAGCAAAGCTTGCTCGCGATGAACGATAACGCGGTCATTAGCAAGACCGAGGTGCCTTCATCGCGAGCAAGCTCAGCTCCCACACCCGCTCGCTCCCACACAGGAGTTCCAATGCGCGTGTTGAAATTTGGCCTGGTGCTGTTGCTCTGGGTGTTTGCCATCACGGCCCAGGCCGAGCTGAAGTTTCCGGCATTGACCGGGCGGGTGGTGGACGCCGCCCAGATGCTCGAACCCTCGGTGCGCACGCAACTGGAAGCGCAGCTCAAGGCCCATGAACAGGCCACCGGCGAACAGGTAGTGGTGGTCACGCTGGCGGATTTGCAAGGCAGCAGCATCGAAGACTTCGGTTATCAACTGGGGCGCCACTGGGGCATCGGGCAGAAGGATAAAAACAACGGCGCACTGCTGATCGTCGCTCGGGATGACCGTAAACTGCGCATCGAAGTGGGCTACGGCCTGGAGGATCGCCTGACCGATGCGCAGAGTTCGGTGATCATCAACCAGGTGATCACCCCGGCTTTCAAGACCGGCAACTTCAACAAAGGCATCAGCGACGGCGTCGCGGCGATGCTGGTGGTGCTGGGCGGCAGCCCGTTGGACGAGCCGGCACCGGCGTACAGTGCGCACGGGCAGCAGGAGCCGAGTGATTTCGTCGAGCGCCATCCCGGGCTGTTCATCTTCCTGGTGATACTGTTTATTTTGATGATATGGGTCTGCCAGATGCTCGGTATCCTGCCGACCGGAAGCGGTGGCTCCAGCCGTTCGGGCGGTTCCGGTGGAGGCTTCGGCGGCGGAGGCGGCGGGGGCTTCAGTGGTGGCGGTGGCAGTTTCGGGGGCGGCGGTTCGTCGGGCGGCTGGTGATAATAATAATGAGCAGGCACTTTTAACATGGCATTACTGACTGAACACGAACAACGCAAAGTCGCCGAGGCCATCGCCCGGGTCGAGCGGTATACCGACGCTGAACTGGTCACGGTGCTGGCCGCCCGTGCCGACGACTACGCCTATATCCCGCTGTTATGGGCCAGCCTGCTGGCCCTGGTGGTGCCCGGTGTGGTCCATTACCTCTCCGGTTGGTTGACGATGCACAGCCTGTTGCTGGTGCAGTGGGTCAGTTTCATTGTGCTGTGCCTGGTGTTTCGCATCCCCAGGATCACCACGCACCTGATCCCCCGTTCCGTGCGTCACTGGCGGGCCTCCAACCTGGCGCGCCGGCAATTCCTCGAACAGAACCTGCACCACACGGTGGGCAGCACGGGGATACTGATCTTTGTCTGCGAGGCTGAGCGGTACGTGGAAATCCTGGTGGACGAAGGCATTTCCAAGCGCCTGGACAACAAATGCTGGGATGCCATCGTCGCAGCGTTCACCCAGCAGGTTCGCCAGGGGCAGACCTTGCAGGGTTTCGTGACCTGCATCGAAGCGTGCGGCGAATTGCTCAAGGAGCACGTGCCCGTGACCCAGGAACGCAATGAACTGCCGAATCGGTTGGTGGTGCTGGGCTGAAAATTCGCTGCCAGCACAAGCCTGTGGGAGCAAAGCTTGCTCGCGATGAACGATAACGCGGTGAGCCTGCACTATCGTGGCGTATTCATCGCGGGCAAGCCTTGCTCCCACAGAGGCTACTGCTTGCCACACGAACTTTTCCGTGCCCTCGCTGCCCATCCCCCCTAAAATACCCGCCATTCCCGATTCGCCCCGCCCCGAGGCCGCTTGTCCATGTCTGCCACCGCAACGCCCGTCCGTCCCGCGCCGGATCACCACGCCCAGTTCATCGAGCTGCTGCGCACCAGCCTTGAACAGAACGCTTTCATCAAACTGGTGCTGGCCAAGTACGTGGGTGACGAAGCGGACCTCCAGCGGCTGATCATCAAGCAGCTGACGGTCAAGGATCAGCCGTGCCTGTCCTTCGTCTACCGCTACAAGACCCGCGACATCACCAAGAATTTCCCTGTGGCCGAAGGGGTGGAAACCATTGCTGCGCTGTTGCCGGCATCGTTCAAGAACGCGCATTTGCTGGCGGTCACCGACGAGGCGCAGCTGGAGTACAGCAAGAAGGGCAAGAGCTCGCTGTTCAAGAGCCAGCCCCAGCAACTGCGAGAAGTGCCATCTGCCGAGCACAACCGTGAGAAAAACCGCTTTCTCGACCTGAGCCGGCCATTTTTGGCCGACCTGGGCGTGACCAACCACAAGCACGAGCTGATTCCGGCGATGTCGCGCAAGTGGAAGCAGATCAACAAGTTCATCGAGGTCTTCAGCCATGCGCTGACGTCTTCGCCGCTGGCCCTGGACAAACCGGTGCGGGTCTCGGATTTCGGTTCGGGCAAAGGCTACCTGACGTTCGCCATCCACGATTACCTGCGCAACACCTTGCAGGCCGAAGGCGTGGTGACCGGTGTCGAGCTGCGCGAAGACATGGTCAAGCTGTGCAACGAAGCCGCCGCGCGCCTGGAACACCCGGGCCTGAGTTTTCAGCACGGTGACGTGCGCAGCGTGGCGCCGAGCGCGGTGGATGTGATGATCGCCTTGCACGCCTGCGACATCGCCACCGACTACGCGATCCACATGGGCATTCGCTCGGGCGCCTCGATCATCATGTGCTCGCCGTGCTGCCACAAGCAGATCCGCTTGCAGATCCAGAGCCCGGCCTTGCTCAAGCCGATGCTGCAATACGGCCTGCACCTTGGCCAGCAGGCGGAAATGGTCACCGACAGCTTGCGGGCGCTGTTCCTGGAAGCTTGCGGCTACGAGACCAAGGTCTTCGAGTTCATCTCCCTGGACCACACCAACAAGAACAAGATGATCCTGGCCGTCAAACGCGCCGACCCGGTGGACCCCACCGAGCTGCTGGCCAAGATCCAGGAGCTCAAGGCCTTCTACCACGTTACCGAGCACTGCCTCGAAACGCTGCTACGGGCCGATGGTTACCTCGCCTGAGGCTGGTGCCCCAAATACTGTGGGAGCAAAGCTTGCTCGCGATAAGGGCGACACGGTTTAACGGCTAGAACCGCGTCATCGTTCATCGCGAGCAAGCTTTGCTCCCACAGGACTCGCTCCCACAAGGGCTGAGGTGCATCCCGTCAGGTAATCAGCGCTTATCCCTCATCTACCGACGTAGCGGGCTACCTTTAATGCGTTAACCACTCACGCATCCCCCAAAGGAGCCCTTCCCATGGCCGCGAAGAAAATCCTCATGCTGGTCGGCGATTACGTCGAAGATTATGAAGTCATGGTGCCGTTCCAGGCCCTGCAGATGGTCGGCCACACCGTGCACGCCGTGTGCCCGGACAAAACCGCTGGGCAGACGGTGCGCACGGCGATCCACGATTTCGAAGGCGACCAGACCTACAGTGAAAAACCGGGGCACTTGTTTGCCCTCAACCATGACTTTGCCAACGTCCAGGCCGCCGACTACGACGCGCTGCTGGTGCCGGGTGGGCGAGCGCCGGAATACCTGCGCCTGAACGAAGCGGTCCTGCAACTGGTGCGCGATTTCGATCTGGCGGGCAAGCCGATTGCCGCGGTGTGCCATGGTGCGCAATTGCTGGCGGCGGCGGGCATCCTCGAAGGGCGTGAATGCAGCGCCTACCCGGCGTGTGCCCCGGAAGTCCGGCTGGCGGGCGGGACCTATATCGATATTCCCGTGACCCAAGGCCATGTCCAGGGCAACCTCGCAACCGCACCGGCCTGGCCTGCGCATCCGAACTGGCTGGCGGGGTTCCTGACCCTGCTGGGCACGGCGATCACTTTGTAGTAACGCACTGGCAAGGCAAGCGCGGCGGGTCTTTACTCTCGGAGCATGTCTTCATTGCCAGGAGAAAAATCATGTCCGGATGGTACGAAATCAGCAAAAGCAGCAGTGGCCAGTTTCGGTTTGTACTCAAGGCGGCCAACGCCGAGACAATCTTGACCAGTGAGCTGTACACCACCCGCAGCGGTGTCGACGGTGGCATTGCTTCGGTGCAGAAAAACAGTCCGTTGGCCGAGCGCTATGAACTCAAGAACACCAAGGACGGCCATCCGTATTTCAACCTCAAGGCGGCCAACCATGAAGTGATTGGCAGCAGTGAGGCTTATTCATCGGACGCGGCCCGGGACAAAGGCATCGCCAGCGTCAAGGCCAACGGACCGACGACGGTCATCAAGGACAAGACGGTGGCTGCGCTCTGACAGAACGATAATAAGGAGAACTGTGGCGAGGGGATCTGTGGGAGCAAGGCTTGCCCGCGATGCAGGCGCTGCGATTGTGCAGGCTCACCGAGTTATCGTTCATCGCGAGCAAGCTTTGCTCCCACAAATGAATCCCCCTGATCATGCGGGTTTACCCTGCCTTTAAACCTCCACCGGCACCGACAATTTCGGATCACCCAGCGGGTGGCTCTTCGCGTCGAAGAAGCGCAATTGCACCTCCAGCCCCTGGAATACCTTGGCGTAATGCCGCTTCTGATGCTGGATGAACGCCTGGCTACGGGGATAGATCGAAATCGCCACGGTTTTCGGTGCGGCCAGGCGCAAGGCTTGCACAATGTGGTTGTCCTGCTCGCCCAGGGCATGGCCGAACAGGCACAGGTTGTCGCCATGCTGCAGCAACTGGTCGTAGCAGAACGACAGGTAATCGCTGCTGCGGATGGTCTTGAGCTTGTCCTGGCTCGGGCCTTCATTGACGAACAGCGGCACATCGTCGAGGGTCTTGATCGTGTTGTTGATGGCGAAACTGCCCAGCAAGGTGCCTTCGGTGGAGGTGAGCTTGCGCGCCGTGCCGTCCTGGTTGCGCACCAGGTGCAGGCCGCCGTGCAGGTACAACAGGCGTGGTTTGTCGGTGGTCGCCTGGCTCAGGTCGAAACTGTGGTCATCGCCGAAGAACAGGTCGCTGATGCTCTCGGGCGCCTGCTGGATCGCCCAGTAGTTGAGCAGGTCGTAGTTGGTGGTGAACACCGTGCGGTAGCGGCCCAGCTCCTGGTTGAGCGCCGCCAGGGTCGACGGTTGCACCAGCCGCCACGGGATATGCACCGCATGCACGGTGTTGATCAGCGCTTCCTTGATCGCGTAATAGCGATTGCGCGGCGCGGCAGAGCTGACGGCCAGGGCCTTGTTGACCCGACTGGTGGTTTTCAGCGCAGCGAGCACCTGTTCGAAACTGCGCGTCTGCATCGCATCGAACACGCTCAGCTCCGACGGGCTCAGGGGTTTTTCCTCGACGGTGCGGGCATTTTCGAACAGCGAGTCATAGCCGAAATCATCCCACACTGCGCGGCTGGCCCCATTGCCCACCAACAGGCCGCTGAAGGCGGTGTCGGCGCGCAAGGCCTCCCAGTCTTCGAGCCGGGTGTCGTATTCCTGGAAATCGGTCATCGCAAGGATCATCTCAAAACGTGGCAAAGGCAGGGCGCGACTTTATCACGACCCAGTCTTGAGCCAGATCAAGATGCGTCATGACTACTCGGTCATTCTGTAGGCCCTGCCGATCCGGCCTCAACCAGGAGCGTGACCCCATGAGCAGCACTTTTTTTATTCCCGCCGTGAACATCATGGGGCTGGGCTGCCTCGATGAAGCGATGATCGCTATCCGCAACTACGGCTTTCGCAAAGCCCTGATCGTCACCGACGCGGGGCTGGCCAAGGCCGGCGTCGCCACCAAGGTGGCCGAGTCGTTGGCGATACAGGACATCGACTCGGTGATTTTCGACGGCGCCAAGCCCAACCCAAGCATCGCCAACGTCGAGCTCGGGCTGGGGCTGCTGAAGGAGAGCCAGTGTGATTTCGTCGTGTCGCTGGGTGGCGGTTCCCCCCACGACTGCGCCAAGGGCATTGCCCTGTGCGCCACCAACGGTGGGCAGATTCGTGACTATGAAGGCGTCGACCGTTCGAGCAAGCCGCAGTTGCCGCTGATCGCCATCAACACCACGGCGGGCACCGCCAGCGAAATGACCCGTTTTTGCATCATCACCGACGAGACACGCCACGTGAAAATGGCGATTGTCGATCGCAACGTCACCCCATTGATGTCGGTGAACGACCCGGCACTGATGGTGGCGATGCCCAAGGGGCTGACGGCCGCCACCGGCATGGATGCACTGACCCACGCGATCGAGGCTTATGTCTCCACCGCCGCCAACCCCATCACCGATGCCTGCGCCCTGAAGGCCATCACCCTGATCAGCAACAACCTGCGCCTGGCCGTGCGTGACGGCAATGACCTGACGGCGCGGGAGAACATGGCCTACGCGCAGTTTCTCGCGGGGATGGCGTTCAACAATGCATCGTTGGGTTTCGTGCATGCGATGGCGCATCAGCTGGGTGGCTTCTACGACCTGCCTCACGGCGTGTGCAACGCGGTGCTGTTGCCTCATGTGCAGAGCTTCAACGCTTCGGTGTGCGCCGTTCGCCTGACCGACGTGGCCAATGCCATGGGCGCCGATACACGCGGCTTCAGCCCGGAAGAGGGAGCCCGGGACGCCATTGCGGCGATCCGCAAACTGGCCCGTGACGTGGACATTCCGGCCGGTTTGCGGGACCTGGGCGTACGTCTCAACGACGTACCGGTGCTGGCCGCCAACGCCTTGAAAGACGCCTGCGGCCTGACCAACCCACGGGCGGCGGACCAGCGGCAGATCGAAGAGATTTTCCGTAGCGCGTTTTAAACGACCCGCGGCGGCATGCACTTCACACAGAGCATCGCCGCCGCCCCCAGCAGTGCGCACAACGCCGCCAGCGGCCAGGCCTGTTGGCTCAACAACAGGCTGGCCATGGCACCGATCACCGAGGCCATCAGCTGGTGCAGGAACCCACTCAACGCCATGGCATAAGCGCCGGCCACCGGTGAGCCTTCGTTGGCCAGGGACAGGCTGATGGGGTAGATCAACGACTGGCCAAACACCGCGAAGCAATACGGCAGCCAGAAGAGCAGCGCGATGCTGCTCAGGGTGAGGCTGCCTGCCAGCATGGTCATGCTCCCACCCAGCACCAGGGCGATGCCCCAGCCCATCATTCGCCGTTGACCGCTACGCAGTACAAAAGCGTTCACCGCCAGCGCCCCAAGCAAGTACGCCGCACTGACCGGCCAGCCCAGCAGGCCGTATTCAATGGGCGACCAGTGGAAGGTCTCCTGTAGGATCAGCGGCGCGGCGGTGTTGAAGGCGACGATCACGCCGTAACCCAGCCCACCGGCCAAGGCCGGCAGCAGGAACGCGCGTTGTCGCAGGATGTGCCCGTAGATGCCCCACGCCGATTGCCCGTTGCCGGCTTGCACCAGCACCGGGAACCTGGCCCGGGACACCGCCGCTGCCATGGCCAGGCTGACGGCACCCAAGCCATGGAAAATCGCCTCCCAGCCAAAAGCGGCCTGGATCAGCGAGCCCAGGTACTGGCCGATACCGAGGGCAATCACAAAGGCGATCGATATCCAGGACAGCGCCTTGGCCAACAGGTCGCCGATGAAGCTGTCCCGAATCAATACCCGCGCCATCACCGAGATACCGCTGGCGCCGATGCCCTGGATCAACCTGAGCGTCAGGAACGCCTCCACGGTTGTGCCCAGCGGCAGGGCCAGATTGCCCAAACCGTACAACCCCAAGGCCGCCAGCAAGACCGGCTTGCGCCCCAGTCGCTGGCTCAGGCTGCCCCACAGCAACATCGGCAGCGCCATGCCGATCAGGTACACCGACAAGCCCCAGGAAACCCGGGACGCATCGGCGCCCAGGTCCCGGGCGATATCGGGCAGGGCCGGCAAGTAGATGCTCATGCCCAGTTGGGCCAGGAAAACGGTGGCGCAGGTGACGATCAGGGTTGTACGGTTCTTCATCGAGCGTCCTGTCTCAAGGGCGGATGTCACGCCCGTGGGTCAGCAGCAGTTCGGTGACCTTTTCGCAAAACGAGCGAATCACGTTCGGCTCCATGTCGGCGCGCAGGGTAATGCGAATGGCGGCCTTGCCTTGCGGCACCACGGGGAAAAAGACCGCTGAAGTGAAATACCCCAGTTCGGCCAGTTCGACGGCCAGGCTGTTGGCCAGGGTCGCTTCACCGCAGGGCAGCATGCGGATTGCCATGGGATTGCCACGCTGTTCAGTGCGCACGAGGCTGTCGAAGAAGCGGATATTAGCTTGCAAACGCTCCTGCAGGGCGCTGAATTCTCGACTGTGGTGCAGGCGGATCGACGCCATGCCGGCGCCGATGGCCGCTGCGTTCAGGCTCTGGGACCAGTTGCTCGGCCCACCGTAACGCTGCACCAGCGTCTTGTGCCGTTCACTGCCAAACATGATCAGCCCGCCACTGGCGCCAAATGACTTGGCCAGTGAAGCAACGATCAGGGTGCGTTCATCCACGGCCGGGACGCGCGAACGGACCAGGCCTGCGCCGGACTCCCCGACCGCAGACAATGCGTGGGAGTCGTCCAGATAGAGAAACAGGCCATAGCGCTGCTTGAGATACATCAGGCTGTCCAGGTCCGCCAATCCGCCCATGCTGTAGGCGCTGTCGGCCACGTACGCCACGCAGCGCTGGCGTTTGCACAGGTCTTCGATGAAGTCCATGTCGTTGTGCGGGCAGGTGACGACCTGGGTTTCATCGGCGCAGGCGGCCTTGCTGTGGTTCATCGAGTAATGGGCGTATTTGTCGAACACCATGACCGGCGAACACTGGTTGGTGAACGCGCCGCTGGCCAGCAACGGCAGGATTCCAGCACTTGCCGCACTGCACGACAGGGCACTGAGGCAACTGGCCCCGAACAGCTCCGACAATTTGGTTTCGTACTGGTCCAGGATCGCCAGCTTACAGCGATTCCTTGAGTTGGCGACCCGCAGGGTCCCGGTTTCCCACAGGGCAGTCATGGCGCCGTCCAGCAACGCGGGGTGATAGTCCAGGCCCAGGTAGGACGTGGTACAGAAATGATGAAAGGTACGACCGTATTGGTCGACCAGCACATTGGGTGTCTTGACCTCGACATTCAGCCCTGAGATTTTTCCGGCTTCGGTGCCCTGCCAGTTCTGGTCTGCCAGGGAAATCACTTTGCGGTAGTGGGTGAAGTGATGGGGCGCTTGAGCAGTCTGGTTCATGGTGCGATTACATTCCTTGGTGAGTGGTGCTGTCCGTGGGGTGTTTCGATAGCGGGGTGTTTCCAGACTTTACAGATTGTTGTGCAGGGCTTTGAATCGGCTGTTTCCGGCGTGCTTGAGTGTCACTGGAGATTTCTGCGTAGGACTTTGCCTAGGACCTTGGACGGGGAATCCATCAGTGGTGTCGGAGCTTCGGAGCACCCTGGATTTGCCCCAAGCCCGCTGGGTTATCACTCTTTTCTGGAAGGTAGCTTGCTGATGCTCTCAGGCCTCAATCATCTGACCCTCGCTGTCACCGACCTGGATCGCAGTGTGGTTTTTTATGGCGAGCTATTGCAGCTGCGTCTCGAAGCCAAGTGGGACCGCGGGGCCTATTTGTCGCTGCCGGGTTTGTGGTTGTGCCTGGCTTTCGACCCGTTGCGCAGGCCCGAGCCGGCAGCGGACTACACCCATTACGCTTTCAGCATCGCTGCCGAGGATTTCCCGGAGCTGGTGGCGCGGCTGAGCTCGGCCCAGGTGTCATCATGGCGAGACAATCGCAGCGAGGGTGATTCGTTCTACTTTCTCGACCCGGACGGGCACAAGCTCGAGGTCCATGTGGGCGACTTGGCGTCGCGGTTGAAGGCCTGCCGGCAAGCACCGTATGCCGGCATGGTGTTTTTTACGGAGTTCTGACGGGTCGGTGCCGAATCGAGTGGCTGACCTACTTGGCGTTTCATCCCCTACGAATGATTGCCTGCGCTATCCTCATCGGTACTGGGCGCGTCGGTCTCGCTCGTTGTATCGGCGTCAAGAACTGACCAACACTCGCTTCGCTCACCGTTGCATTATCCGGATGACCTCCAGCCCCATGGACACTCGAAGTTCCGCGCCGCTGGCCAGCTACATCGACCTTCTGCTGGACGCCGTATGTGCCGTCGACGGCCAAGGGCGTTTCGTGTTTGTCAGTGCTGCCTGCGAGCAGATTTTTGGCTACACCCCGCAGGAGCTGATCGGCCAGCCGATGATCGACCTGGTGCACCCCGCCGACCGCCAGCGGACCCTCGAGGCGGCGCGGGAGATCATGGACGGCGAGCCCAAGCTCAATTTCGAGAACCGTTACCTGCGCAAGGACGGTCGGGTGGTGCACATCCTGTGGTCGGCGCGCTGGTCGCCGGCGGACCAGCTGCGCATTGCCGTGGCCCGGGACATCACCGAACGCAAACAGGCCGAGTCCCGACAGGCGGCGTTGTATGCGATTTCCGAGGCGGCCCATGCCGCGGCAGACCTGCTGGCGCTGTTCAAACGCATCCACCTGATTATTGGCGAGTGGCTGCCGGCGCTGAATTTTTCGGTGGCGCTGTATGACGAACAATGTTCGCAACTTAACTTCCCTTATCACGTCGACGACCGGGAAGGGCAACCCGAATTGCCGGGCACGGTCACGGGGCGTTTGTGCGCCGAGGTGATTCGCAGCGGCCAGCCAATCCTCCTGACGCCCGGTTGCAACGACTTGCCGCCGGGGTTCGACGACCTTGTGGCGCAGCCGGATGCGCCGTGTTGGCTGGGCGTGCCGCTGAACTCGCAGAGCGGCACGATTGGCGCGCTGATCGTCAAGAGTGCGCCGCACAACGAGCGCTACACCGAGCAGGACAAGGAACTGCTGCAATACGTCTGCGCACAGATCACCGTCGCCATCGAGCGCAAGCAATTGCACGCCCGGTTGCAGCACATGGCTCAGTACGATCAATTGACCCAGGTGCCCAACCGCGAATTGCTCCGTGAACGGTTCAAGTGCGCATTGGCGAGCGCTCGCGCGGCGTCCGGGCGCATGGCCTTGCTGTACATCGACCTGGACCGTTTCAAGCAGATCAACGACACCTATGGCCACGGGGTTGGCGACATGCTGTTACAAGCGGTGGCCAATCGTCTCAAAGGCTGTATCCGCGACACCGACACCGTGGCACGTATTGGCGGGGACGAGTTCGTGGTGCTGCTGCACAGCATCCAGGCCTTGGAGGATGCCCAACGCGTGCAGGAAAAAATCCGCCATGCATTGGCCCAGCCGCTGCGTCTGGACGGGCACTGCCTGAGCATCGAACCGAGCATCGGCGTGGCCTGTTTCCCCGACCATGGCACTGAAGATATTGCCCTGTTCCGCCACGCCGACGAGGCGATGTATGCGGCCAAACGCCAGAATCACAGGACATTCGGTATCTGAAAGCGCGCCACCGTTCGTCGTGGCACGAGCACCTTTCTCAAACCTTCAACCCGTATCCAATTCGAATGTGAGAAGAGGGCTGCGCGCCCTGCATCCACGAATTGGGGGCTGGACCATGCCCGCTTCAGGCGGTATTTATCTGGTAAACATTGCTCATGATCGAACGAAGATGTCCGAAGCGGGTCGCAGAAGTGGGAGAACCACCATCACGACCGTCGATAGAAACCGTCGAAAGTCGAGTCGCACGTTTCGCTGTATTCATGGCTGGTTCTGATTCAACGGTGGATAAACCACCAGAACTTTCATCAGAGGAGGGCGCGACCATGAGCCGTATGGCCAGCTTTTTTCGCACCACCAGTGTTGTCGTGTTGATGGGCCTGGGCGCCAACAGTGCCTGGGCCCAATCGCCTGCCGAATTCATCAACGATGCTTCCGCCAAAGGCATGGCCGACATCGAGACAAGTCGCATGGCCCACGGGAAAGCCGAATCCAGGGAGGTCAAGGACTACACCATCATGGTGATCAATGATCGCACCACGGCCAATCAACACCTGGCGAAGATCGCCAAGAAGCTCGACTTGCCTGTCGCCCCCCGGGAGGAGGTGGCGGACAAGGCCAAGGGCCTGATGCCGCAGGTCAAGGAAGGCGAGTCGTTCGAGGCTGCGTATGCCGCCACCCAGGTCAAGGCCACCGAGGAGGCCATCGCGCAGATCCAGCAGGAGGCCCAGACCACCGAAGTGCCGGAGATCAAGGCCTTCGCCGATGAAACCCTGCCTAAACTGCAGACCCATCTCGAAATGGCCAGGGCGCTGCAGGCCAGCCGCTGATCCGCTGCGTTTTTGTATTCAGGGCCGGGACGTTCGCGTCCCGGCTGATTTTTGCCCGCCAAAATGAGAACCTTCCAGCGCGTCTGCGTCAGCACTGGTTCAGGTCTACTTTGTTCTTTTCTTCCAGCCCTTCAAGACTCTTGGCTTCACCCTGGCCCATGGCCTGGTAATGCTTTCTCAGCGCTTCCAGTTGCTTGAGGTCCAGCGACTCAAGGCCGAGCATGGCATTCTGTGCCTCCTTGGTCGCTCGCAATAACTCATCGACCTTGAGATGCAAGATGTCGGTATCGCGGTTCTGCGTGTTTTGAATCAGGAACACCATCAGGAAGGTAATGATCGTCGTTGATGTATTGATGATCAGTTGCCATGTGTCATTGAAGTCGAAAAGCGGTCCGCTGAGGGCCCAGAGCGCCAACAACACGATGGCCCCCAGAAACGTCTTGGGGCTCCCCGCCCAAAGGGCCAGTTTTTGAGCGATTTTTGCGAAGGTCATTGCTGTGTTCCTTATGGATGCACCTGTCTGGTGTGACAGCAACGAAACGGTGAAAATTCTGCTTACATTTTCAGGCGCCGCTGTTCGGCAAGTTTTTCGTGCAGCCTGAAAATCATCGCAACCAATTGCCGCGTTGGCAGGTCACTCCTTAAGGTCCTCAGCTTCGGAGTCCACCATGAGCCTCGCACGCACTGTTTGCCTTGCCTGCTGTTTGTTCGCCCTGCAAGGCTGCTTCGACAACTCGGGTAACGAGACCAAGGACAACACCGATGGCACCAAGTCCTCGGTGCAGATGAAAGAGTCGGGAACGGAAAACAAATAGTTGTCTAGCTCAACCCTGTTGGAGCGAGCTTGCTCGCGATGGCGTCGGCTCAGCAATAGCAAGAGTGCCTGACGCACTGCCATCGCGAGCAAGCTCGCTCCCACAGGTTATGGCGGCTTTCTTAGCGCCCTTGCTGCAACACCTTCAGCGCTGCCGAAGCCAGGAACCCGGAACGGCTCTTCTCTTCAGGGTGGTGCAACACGTATTCATCAATACGATTGAGCAGATAGCCGGGCAACGTGATGTTGAGTTTCTGCGCCTTGCCCAGGTACTTGGTCACATCGATGTCCACCAGCGCCCAGGTGCAGCCGGCATATGCCGGATTGGCGGCGTGCAAGGTGACGGTGTTGGCCGACGGAATCGGCGAGCCGTCTTCAGCCAGAATCTCGAAGTGACCCTCGATGGCCTCACGCGCCATCGCCATGGCCTCGTCCAGGTCGTCGCCTGCGGAAAAACAACCGGGAATGTCCGGCACTTCAACACCCCAGGCGTGCTTGTCATCGCCCATGGAAATCGCAATCGGGTAAAGCATATTCATCGTCCTCCGCGAACGTCGCGCAACGGGCCGGCTGAAGCAGTGCCTGTTGCAAAATACTGATGGCCGTTTTCTTGAGCAGGTCCTTCTTCGGATGAGGAACCGTGACCAATCCCGGTTTGGTCGGGTGCTTGAAGTGATGGTGGCTGCCCCGAACCCGCACCAGATACCAACCGTCTGCAATGATCTGGCCTATCAAAAATCGGCTATTCACAACACCTCCGTGTGGTGCGCTTGGTAGGTACTATACCTACTGAAAATGAATGATCAACACTATAACCACCGAAGGTGACCTCGGGAGGCATGCGCAGTCACTGCAACGAAGTCTAGAAGCGGCGTCGCACAAGGGCGGTGGCGAGGCGGGGCGGGTTTATTTCGGGATGTGAAGCCGGACGTAATGCTTGTGTGGCGAGGGAGCTTGCTCCCGTTGGGTGGCGAAGCAGCCCTCGAGTTTTAGCTGTTGCAGAAAAAAGTGCAAAAAAACCGGCCATGTTGGACCGGTTTTTTTGATCTTGAGATGCGGCTGCAGATTGGTGTTGAGTCGTTATGTATTACGCAACGTCCGACAGTAGGCTCTCGTAAGGAATTCGCAATCCGTCGTGCAGGCGTTTAATCATCGCCAGACTCAACTTGCGTTTGCGGTTCAGCACTTCAGACACACGGCCGCTCGAACCAAGGAACGGTTCCAAGTCACGCGGAGTCAAGCCTTGTTGATCCATTCGGAATTTAATTGCCTCAATTGGATCGGAGGGGGGCATCGGGTAGTGCTCGTCCTCGTATTTTTCGATTAACAAGGCAAGGATTTCCAGTTCATCGCCTTCAGCCGAACCGACTTCCGCACCCCAGAGCTGTTCGATGCGAGTAAACGCTGCATTCAAGTCATCCTGGTTGCGAATGGGTTTGATGTTCATCATACGGTCTCCGCGTTGATTTGGTCGTACTGGGCGTGGGTGCCGACGAATCGTACAAAACCAAGCTGTCGCTGATAATCGATTGCCAGAATTACTCGGTATTTGTTACCGCCGATGTTGAATACAACCCTGGCGCTTTTGAGAATACTGGCTGTTCTGAGTTCAGCCTTAATCTCTTGAGGCGTTCGATAGGTCGCTTTCTCCATGTGTCGATACCATTCAACCAATGGCGTCTGGGAATCGGCATAAGCTGGATTGCTTTCCCAAAATTCCCGCAAGGTACCTCTCGCGATAATTCGCACCTATTTTCTCCCATTTTGGGAGGAGTCTAGTCTGACTGGGCCGGCGTTGCAATTGGGTTTGTTGGGAAGGTTGATGAACGATTTGCTCGACCCCTAGCACCCCATGCTAGTGCGCTGTTATCAGTTGCGAGGTAGACAATGGATAACGGCCACGCAGCCTATGATCTAGAAGGAAAAATGTATTCGTGGCGAGGGCGTTTGCTCCCGCTGGGGGGCGAAGCAACTCCTGGATTTACAGTCCAAATACCAGGAGCCACTTCGCGAAACTACGGTCGCTATGACTGCTGCACAAACGTCAACCGTACCGCAAAACCAATCAGAAGACTGCCAAACAACCACTGCTGCACGCGCTGGGCCGAAGGCGAACGCTGAAGCCAGCGACCGAGTGCGACACCCGCCAATGCATAGGCGCTATCGAATAGCAGGCCGACGCCGACCAGTACCATGCCCAGAGTCGCGAATTGCCCCAGTACTGGTCCGCCTTGTGGATCAATGAACTGCGGCAACAGCACTGAGCAAAACAGCAAGGCCTTGGGGTTGAGCAGGTTCGTCAGCAGCCCACGCCGAATCGCCTGGTGCCAACGCCGCTTTCCGGCCTCGACAGCGGCGCTTTCAAAACTCGGCAACAAGGTGGTCCGCAGGCATTGAAAACCGATCCATAACAAGTAGGCAGCCCCGGCCAGGCGCACCACATCGAATGTCCATGGTGCTGTCTTGAACAAGGCCGAAAGCCCCAACGCCGCCAATGCAACATGACACCCACGAGCAACCCCCAGGCCCACCGCCGTCGCCAGCGCCGCGCCCCTGCCCTGACGGGCACCGGTTTGCAGCAGCAGAATCATGTCCGGCCCGGGCAACACGTAGACCACCATCAAGGCCATCAGGAACAACCAGAGCTCTGCCACGTGACACCCCTTTGAGCGACGATTTGATAGCGTCAGTCTAGAGCCGAGAGGTAGGGCAGGTGGTTGCGAAGTCAACTTCTAAAGCGTTGCTAATTGGCATAACCTGCCACTTATTCGTGCCATTAAATCGGAATCTGCCAATCCATGAAACTGGACGCCTTCGACCGCAAAATCCTCGCCGCGCTGCAACGGGACGGCCGCCTGAGCAACGTACAACTGGCCGAAGAAATCGGCCTGTCCCCGTCGCCCTGCTTGCGCCGCGTGCGGATGCTCGAAGAAGCCGGTGTCATTCGCGGTTATCAAGCCATCCTGGACCGTGATGAAGTGGGCCTCGGATTAACGATCTTTGTCGGCGTGAAAGTTGAACGGCACAACGACGAACAAGCCGAAGCGTTTCGCCAGGCCGTCACGGCGTTGCCGGAAGTGATCTCGGCGTTTCTGGTGTCAGGCGAATCGGATTTTCTGTTGCAAGTGGTGGTGCCGGATTTGCGGGCCTACGACCGTTTTCTCACTGGGCGGCTGCTGAAACTGCCGGGTGTGAGTGATATCCGGAGCAACTTTGCGATTCATACGGTGAAGACGCCGGGGGCGTTGCCGTTGGGGCATTTGCCGGGGACTGAGCAATGAACGACACAAGTGGGCGGCCAAGATACAAAAAGCCCCGCTGCGAAAAACGCCGGGGCTTTTTGTTTTGTCGTTAGGTGGGAGTCGGTCGGGGACTTGAGAAACCGCCGCCATCCTTTCCTAGATTCGGGTGGCGGCCGTACGTGGGCTAGGAACCGGGAATCAAGGCACCCGGCACACCCGAGGGTGTCCCACGCACAGCCGCCATAAAACATCATCGCAAACACAAAAAACGCCTGCAATTTTATGGGCGCTGTGCGCCTTGAACTCAACGGGTTCCTAGGCCCGGTCGCTGAATTTGCAGCGACGTCTGGAGAGTAGCCACCGAAGGACAAGGGCAACAAGGCGAAAGCTCGCCGAAAAGCAACGTAAGCGCACCCCCTACGCAATTCTCGGATTTTGCCTACAAATCTCCCGGGTCCATGCAATACGTGGCGAGGGAGCTTGCTCCCGCTGGGCTGCGCAGCGGCCCCTCTTGTGAGCGCTTCGCACTCAAGCGGGAGCAAGCTCCCTCGCCACGGGACTCATTTGTTCTCAGGACTATGTCCGAGGTTGCCTCTACCTAAAAACAAGCGCCAACAAGACGATCAACTGACCGAAAAACAGTTGATTCTCTGTCGTACGCAACTCTCTGATCTTGCCTACAAACGAAGCGGGAGTTACCCGCTATCCACAGCAGGGTAGATAGGAAATAGTGCCCCGCAGAACGGACTGCACGATTAGTGATAAGCCATTGACGTCCGACAGATTTTGCCGGCTTCGCAGAAAACGACGCTTGGTGCGGCGGCTCAAACCTTGGAAGGATGATCAATGCTTCAGAACGACCGCGATAATTTAGAACTCGATAAACTATTGGTCGAAACCCGAAAGCTGTTGGCTGAGACTCGCAAACTTACGGCCGAGGAAACGAAGCTGAAGCACGAGGCCTTCTGGTACCCGTACGCAGTAGGGGCAGGGGTTGCGACCGCCCTTGTCGCCGTTGCGGGTTTTGGGATTAAAATTTGAGCGCTGGTTCGCCAGAATGCGCCAATACCCACCCAACATTACTGGTACTTGAGCTTCGCAAGCATACGGCTCACATTGCTCGAAATGGTTCAGGCTCAGCGCGACCCACGACCTCGGAGGAGAAAGAAACATGCCTACACCTCGTAGTTATCAAGCAAGCATCGAGCAATTGCATCAAGAGGTAGAGGCGTTAGCTGAAGAGATGAGACGCCCGGCTCCGACCACGCTCCGCGTTACGTTGCTGCCGTTCAGCATCGGTGCTGCGTTCGCCTTGACTCTGTTTGCCGTCGTCGCTTTTATCGCAAAACATGTTTGATTCTCTGTCGCCCAAATACTTTTTTCGGCATAGCCCAATCCGGTTCGGTCGGCACCCTTGCCGCCTACCAGTTCCCCTCTTGGCGAGGGCGCGGTGAAATCTTCTTCATGAGCGCTCATTCATGCTCTTGGCGTACTGCTCTTCAAAGCGCCTGCTGCACAACGCCTCGCAATAGCCTTCAGCATGCGCCGACGGATAAGCCCGCTGACCGGCCGAATCAAATACCAATACGACGTAAAACTTCGCAACGCATCCGCGTCGAGGCAATGCACCCGTGTCTGCGTGGTGACCCTCGTCAAGCCCGGTCGCAGCAACTGGCAGGTGAAGCTAATGACCAGCTTCACATTCCCCGACTCATTGAATAGCTCGAACGCTTCGGCATCCGCGACAACGACTTGACCGTAGTCAGCTTTCCACAGCTTGCCGGCGAGCCCGTAAGCGACCTCTACATCGCCGTTGCGCTGAAGCAACGTGAAATTATCCATGCCGAAAGAAGCGCGTTGATCAGCCTCTGGGTGCCGGGATCGACCCAGCAGGCGCATGGGGAGTTCGCGAAGTTTGATTGCATACCGAAAAAAACGATCGTCTTCGGGGCGATGGGCGAGGATTGCCGCCATGGCATGGGAAGGGTCTACGGGGATGTCCATGGTATGCAATTCACTGAACTGATACGTAGGCAAATATGAGTCAATCAGGTGCATCCTTGCTCTCCTTCATAGGTACTCGGGTGCCAATCCCACAAAATTCCAGACCAAAAAAAACCGGCCACCAAGAGCCGGTTTTTTAATCCCTCGCCAAAAAAACATACGACGCAGGACCAGAATTCGATTGGAGCGGGTGAAGGGAATCGAACCCTCGTTATCAGCTTGGGAAGCTGGAGTAATGCCATTATACGACACCCGCTCAGAGCGGCTGACTTTGTACCAGATGTGGGCACGGATTTGAAGTTTTTCTTCACGCAACGTGCGGTCAGTCGTCTATGCGAGCCTCAAACCAGAGCGGTCGTTGGCGGGCAAGCCCCGTTGCTGAAGGCGCAGGACGGGGCTTGCTCGCCAGGACTCGGTTTCAGATGGCCAGTGCATGGTAGCCCTGTACGTAGCTATAGCGCGGTCGGCTTTCGTGGTGTTCCGGTGTGAGGAAACCCAGCAAGGCGTTACGGCTGTCGCGGCAGGCGGCTTTGTGTTCCATGTCCAGGAAGTGCCCGGTGGCTTGCAGTGTGCTGAAGCTGCTGTACTGCACGTGATCGGCAAAGAGCCTGGCGTCGTCGGCCGCGGTGTATTCGTCCCATTCGCCGTTCAGGAACAACACCGGCACGTTGATTTTTTTCGCGGCGTTGACGTAGCACAGCTGGTCGCTGTGGAGCACATCGCTGATGTGGAAGTGCATCTGCCCGTACTCATGCTCGGCCAAACTGCTGACATGGCGATAGTTGAAGCGCTTGAACAGCGGCGGCAAATGCTTGCCGATGGTGCTGTTGACCAAGTGCCCGACACGGTCGCCGTCCAGGCTGCCGAGGTAATCCACACCGCGTTCCAGATAGTCGCGCATCGGCGCATTGAGCACCGGCGAGAACGAACTGATCACCGCTTTTTCGATGCGCCGTGGCCGTTGCGCCAAGGCGGTCAGCGTAGCGGCGCCGCCCCAGGAAAACGACAGCACGTGCTCGGCGGCGAAGTGGTCGATCAGTTCCAGGAGAATCTGGCCCTCGATCTCTTTCGTCAGCATTTGCTCATGTCGGTTGTGAGCTTTTGACTTGCCCGCGTAGGGTTGGTCGTACAGCACAACATTGAATTGCGGGTAGAGGTTTTTGGCGGTCTGTGCAAACGACGCGGTGGTGGCCATTGAGCCGTTGACCAGGATGATGGTCTTTTGTGCGGCGTCTGCGCGATAGAACTCCGTGTAAACCCGATACTGACCCTGTATATCCAGCACAGCGATTTCTGGCCTCATGTCATAAGACTCCTGGCAAGCGGGTATGCGCGCAATGAGATTGCACGGGCAATGTGACAGGTAGGCATACGCCTGGAAGATAAAGCCCATGTCGATCCAAAAAAAACGGTCGACGGGTATTGTTATAGGCGGGCAGTTCGCCGGCGGGACAAGGCGGAACCTGAGGGTTCCAGCCGGCAAAAAGTTTCTTGGAAGTATGTTGTGACTCATCGGTCACATTTCGGCCGACGACCTGATTCAAGCAGGGGGACGACCGTTGCGCAAGTACCTATCGGAAAATTGTTCGACACTTCTGCCCAGCGGTAGCAGGTTCAGATGAGATGGACTTCTTCAAGGCTCAAGGCGCGGTACTGGCCCGGCTCGAGATGGGCGTCCAACGTCAGCGGGCCCATGCGCTCGCGGTGCAGGCGCAGCACCTTGTTGTTGAAGTGGCCGAACATGCGCTTGACCTGGTGATAGCGCCCTTCAACGATGCTCAAGCGCGCCGATCTGGGCCCCAGCAGCGTCAGCTCTGCTGGTTGGGTGGTGAGGTCTTCGAAGGCAAAGTACAGGCCCCGGGCAAAGGTGTCGGCGTATTCGGCCGTGATGATTTGCTCGGTTTCGACGTAGTAGACCTTGGGCAGTTTGGTCTGTGGTTGGGTCAGGCGCCGCGACCAGGCGCCGTCATTGGTGATCAGCATCAGCCCGGTGGTGTTGAAATCCAGGCGCCCGGCGATGTGCAGGTCGTCCTTGTCCGGTTCGTCCAGCCAGTCGAGGACAGTGGGGTGTTGCGGGTCGCGAGTCGCACTGACACAGCCGGGCGGCTTGTGCAGCATGAAGTAGCGCGCCGGCCGGCCTGCTTGCAGCACTTCGTCGTCGACTTCTACACGGCTGAATTCACGGACTTGTGCATGGGGATCGCTGACGGTCTGGCCGTCGATCCGCACCCGGCGCTCCACCAGCAACAGGCGCACTTGTTGGCGATTGAATCGCGGCAGATTACTGAGGAAACGGTCGACGCGCATGGGCAGTTCAGGCAAGGCAACGGAGGGCGGGCATCTTACGCGATCGGCTGGGGCTTGGCGCGCAACTGGGCTTCGACCTGGGCGCAGCGTGGGCACAGGCAGGACTGATCACGCAGCTCGGCTGGCAATGCCTCGAGCACGGCCGGGTCGATGCTCACGCCGTAACACCAGCAGGCGCGGTCGGCGGTTCGTGGGTCGGCCAGGGTGCAGTCATTGGCACCGCCGCAGGCCGGGCAAAGATCGGGTTTATTCATAACTGGAGTGAGGCATTTCCACGCAGGTTCGATTGCACCCGGTCTGCCGGGCGCGTTGCAGCGCATGATCGGTCCGCGACAGCAGGCTGTGCAAGGTGTCTTCGTCCTGCAAGGTGGTGAGGCCGAGGCTGACGGTGACCAGCAATTGGTTTCCACTGCAGAAATAGCGCTGCTTTTCGATGTGCTGACGAATTTTCTCAGCGATTTTCAGACCGGTCTGTCCGTCGGTGTCCTTGAGCAGGACGACAAAGGCTTCCGTGCTCCAGCGGCACACGATGTCCGAATACCGCAGGCTTTGCGTCAGGTCGCGGGCGAACCCGGTCAGCAGTTGATCGGTGGCGATATGACCATGGGTGGTGTCCAACCGCTTGAAATCGTCCAGTTCCACCAGCAGCGCAGTCAACGGTTTGGGCTCGCGCTGGGCTTCGTGCAGGGCTTGCACGGCCAGCAGGTCGAAACCACGGCGATTGGGTAGTTCGGTCAGGCTGTCGAGGGTGGCCTGGGCGTCGATGCGTTGTTGGTAGCTGTTGATCAACCGATAAAGGATTGCCAGGACTGCCAGCGTCACGAGTATGCCGATCAGCAGGTTCACGTACAGCGTCTTGAGGATGTTATCGCGTACCGAGGCATGGGCTGCGTAATAGCCCAGCAACGCAATGATCAGGAAACCTATACCGAGCAGCGTCACCACCGCCAGGAGCGGCTTGCGCTGGGAATACAACGGCGAACGGAGCGACATGGCGATTCCCTTGGCGCAGACCCAATGAAATCAGTTTAGTGGCCTTGTGGGAAAAGACATTCGGATTTGCAGGTTTGTAGGACCATGGGGAGGGAGCAAGCTCCCCCGCCACAGGTTCAGCCTTATTCCAGGCTACGCAGATAAGCCCGCCACCCCCCCAGGTGACTGATGTCCCGAGCGCCGTCCAGGCCGTACGATTCGCAGATGAATCCGCTTTCCCAGCGACCATCGGCCAGTTGCACCTTGCCCAGCCCCAACGGTGCGGGGATACCAGTCAGGAATGAACCCAGTTCGCTGCTCGGCAGTTCCCAGACCTCCACCTCGATTGCCACGCCGCCCTCGCTGACCCGAAGCATGCCGGGGCGCAGGGGTGGGCCACCGGCCAGGGCGTAGAGGCGGTAATCCGCTGAGCTTTGGGTGGCCTCGATCAGACGCGCACCGCGTTGCTTGAGTTGCCCGTTCAGCGCCAACCCGTCCAGGTGTGCGCCACACACCACCAGCCGCGCCCGGTCGTGGCGCGCCGGGTTGGCGGGCACGGGCAAGGCCTTGTCCTGTTGACGCTGCAGGGCATCGGCCACGCTCAAGAGGTATTGGTCGGTGAAGGCTCGACCGAACAACGTCACGCCCCAAGGCAAGCCGTTGCCCATGAACGCACTGGGAACGGCGACGGCGGCGTAGTCCAGCAGGTTCATGAAATTGGTGTAGTAACCCAGCTCCGAGTTGCGCAGCACCGGTTCGGCGGCCAGTTCGGCGAGGGTCACCGGCCGGCCGATGGTCGGTGTGAGTACGCAATCGAGCGCGTCCATGGCCCGGTCGCATTGGGCTTTGAGTGCTTGCAAACGGTAGCGGGCGCGGAAGGTTTGTACTCCATCCACCGTAGGCGCTTTCGCCAGGACGGTGCGGATGACCGGCAGTACGGCTTCCGGCTCACGCTCCATCAAGGGGCCGGCAACGCTGTAGCGTTCGGCCACCCAGGGGCCTTCATACAGCAGCCGTGCGGCTTCCAGGAACGGCGACAAGTCCAGTTCCATGGCTTCGCCGCCCAGGCGTTCGAGTCGGTCGATGGCTTCCTGAAACAGTTGCGGACCTTCCTGGCAGCCGAAAAATGCCAGGTCCTGCTGGCGCGGCACACCGAAGCGAAAGCGCCGGGGCGCGCCGAACGCGGCGCCGTCGTTCCACTGCGGGTTGTGGCGGCTGTAGTCGTCACGAGGGTCTGGACGGGCTGTCAGCGCCAAGAGCTGGCTGGCTTCCTTGGCCGTCGCCGTGAAGGTGGTGACGCAGTCCAGCGTGCGACAGGCCGGGACCACGCCCGCCGTGGAGATCAACCCCAGGGTGGCCTTCAACCCCACCAGGCTGTTCAACGCTGCGGGCACCCGCCCGGAGCCGGCGGTGTCGGTGCCCAAGGCAAAGCTCGCCACGCCCAGGGCCACGGCCAGCGACGAGCCGGCGCTCGAACCGCCTGCCGGATAGTCGGGCAACACGCTGTTGCGGCAGGCGCCGTAGGGCGAGCGAGTGCCATTGAGCCCGGTGGCGAATTGGTCGAGGTTGGTCTTGCCCAGAGGGATCGCGCCCAGTGCCAGCAACTGCTCGACAATGGTCGCCGAACGGTCTGGCACGTAGGCAAACGCGGGGCAGGCGGCGGTGGTTGGAATGCCGGCCAGGTCGATGTTGTCCTTGATGGCAAACGGCACTCCGTACAGCGGCAGGCTCTCCAAGTCGCGGCTTTCCAATGCGGTCAGGTAGGGTTCCAGCTCCTCTGCCGTCAGCAGGTGGATGAACAGGTGATAGTCCGGGTTCAGCGCCGCGGCTTTTTCCCGCAGGCCCAACAGCAATTGGCGTGGCGTCAGTTCGCCGCTGCGGTAGGTATTGCGCAGGTCGTCCAAGCGAAGAGAGAAGTTCATGGTGTTAATCCTTTGATTGAGTTCAGTCACGGTCCAGCACCACGACGCGCTGTCCGGCGCGCACTGCAGAACCGGGTTGGACACGCACCTCGCGCACCACGCCGGCCGAGGGCGCAAGCAGCGGGATTTCCATTTTCATCGACTCGAGAATAACCAGCACATCGCCGGCGGCGACCCGTGCACCAACGTCTACCTGCACCTGCCAGAGGTTGCCGGCGATGTGGCTGTCGACACTCAGTTGACCGTCAGTCAGTTGCGAACCTTCGCTCGGCGCGATGGCCGGTTCTTCACTGTCGAAGTGCGCCTGGCCGCTGGCGATCCAACGCTCGCGCTCGGCGTCGAAGGCGCCTTGTTGCCGTTGGCGGAACGCGGCGATGCCGTCGGCTTCCTGCACCAGGAAACGCTGGTAGTCGGCGAGGTTGAGCTGGCTGTGCTCGATCTCCAGGTCGAAGCGGCCCAGGGGGAACTCGCGGCGGATGCGCAGCAGTTCGTCGGCGCTGACCGGATAGAAGCGGATCTGGTCGAAGAACCGCAGCAGCCACGGCTTGCCGTCGAAGGCGGCGACGTCCCGATAACGGTTCCACATCTGCAACGTGCGCCCGACGAACTGATAGCCGCCAGGACCTTCCATGCCGTACACGCACATGTAGGCGCCGCCGATGCCCACCGAGTTTTCTGCGGTCCAGGTGCGGGCCGGGTTGTATTTGGTGGTTACCAGTCGATGGCGCGGGTCGAGCGGCGTGGCGACCGGCGCGCCGAGGTAGACGTCCCCCAGGCCCATCACCAGGTAGCTGGCGTCGAACACCGTGCGTTGCACTTCATCGAGGTTGGGCAGGTCGTTGATGCGCCGGATGAACTCCAGGTTGCTCGGGCACCAGGGCGCGTCCTTGCGCACCGTGGTCATGTATTTTTCGATGGCCAGCTGACAGGCCGGGTCATCCCAGGACAGCGGCAGGTGGACGATGCGCGACGGCACTTGCAGGTCCTGGGCGGCGCACACCGCGTCCCACTCACCGGCGACGATATTCAGTAGATCGGCCAGGGGCATTTGCTCGGGTTGGTAGTGCACTTGCAGCGAGCGAATGCCCGGCGTCAGGTCGATCACGCCGGGCAGGTGTTTGTGTTCCAACGCCTGCATCAAGGCATGGGCGCGAAAGCGCAGCACCAGGTCCAGTTCGGGGGCGCCGATTTCCAGCAGCAGGTGGGTGTCGCCAGATAGCCTTGCCACCAGGCGGGTATCGTCCTGGCCGATATCCAACACCACAGGCGACACCACTCCCTGTGGGAGCGAGCTTGCTCGCGATAGCGGCGGGACATCCAGAATCGATGGGACTGACAGACCGCTATCGCGAGCAAGCTCGCTCCCACAGGGGGACCATTGCAGGGCCAGTGAGCGGGCGGTGGAGATATCTACCGGCACAAACCGCACCTTGTCTCCCGCCTTGAGTTGCCCCAACTGCCACAGGTCCGCTTCGATCACCGTCACCGGGCAGACGAAACCGCCCAGGCTTGGGCCGTCGGGGCCGAGGATGACGGGCATGTCGCCGGTGAAGTCCACGGCGCCGATGGCGTAGGGGTTGTCATGGATGTTGGAAGGGTGCAGCCCGGCCTCGCCACCGTCGGCGCGGACCCATTCGGGTTTCGGCCCGATCAGGCGCACGCCGGTGCGGCTGGAGTTGAAGTGCACTTCCCAGGCCGTGTCGAAGAAGGTCTGGATGTAGCGCTCGGTGAAGTATTCGGGCGCGCCGTGCGGGCCGTAGATCACGCGGATCTGCCGCACGCTTGGCAGTTCCAGGATCGGCGCGCTCGTTGGCGGCAGCGTCGTGTGTTCGTCCAGCGGCGCCAGGTGCAACACGTCGCCGGTACACAGCGCTCGTCCGCCGTGGCCGCCAAACTGGCCGAGGGTGAAGGTGCTTTTACTGCCCAGGTAATCCGGCACTTGCACGCCGCCTTGCAGGCACAGGTAGCTGCGCGCCCCGGCGCCAGAGATGTTGCCGATCGCGAGGGTGGCGCCGGCAGCAATCGACAACGGTGTGTTCATCGGCACCGCTTCGCCGTCGAGCGTGAGGGCAATCACCGCACCGGTCACCGCCACTCGGGCAGCGCAGTTGAAACGCAGCAGCGGCCCGTTCATGGTGATTTCCAATGCCGCCGCACCTTCTTCGTTGCCCAGCAGGCGATTGCCCAGGCGCAACGAACGGCTGTCCATCGGCCCCGACGGCGGCACCCCCACCGCCCAATAACCGAGGCGGCCGGGATAGTCCTGGACGCTGGTCTGGGTGCCGGGGCTGAGCACTTCAACGGTGTTGGCGCGATAGACCAACGCCTCCAGGCAGCGGGTCCAGGGTTGGCCGCTGGCAAACGGTGTGTCGAGGAGAATCTGTTGCAGGTAGTGGCGGTTGGTCTCGACGCCGTACAGCAGGCTGTCGTCCAGCGCTTGGTGCAAGCCCAGGCGTGCCTGCTCGCGGGTCGGCGCCCAGCGAATGACCTTGGCGATCATCGGGTCGAAGTAGGGCGGGATCTGGCAACCGGCCTCGACCCAGGTGTCGATGCGCAGTGCCTTGCCGTCGGCCTGGGGAAATTTCACGGCGGTCAGCAGCCCCGGGCTTGGCTGGAAATCCCGACCTGGGTCCTCGGCATACAAGCGCGCCTGGATCGCGTGGCCCTCGGCTTTCAAACCTTGGCCGAGCTCGTTCAGTGGCGGCAGATCACCGGCCGCCAATTGCACCATCCAGCGCACCAGGTCCACGCCCCACACCTGCTCGGTGACGCCGTGCTCCACTTGCAGGCGGGTGTTCACTTCCAGGAAATAGAAGCGCCCGGCGTCGCTGTCGAACACGAATTCCACGGTGCCGGCGCTGCGGTAGTTCACGGCCTGGGCCAGTTGGATCGCCGCCGCGCAGAGTTCGTCGGCCATGCCCTCGGGCAGGTTCGGCGCCGGGGTTTCCTCGAGGACTTTCTGGTTGCGCCGTTGCACCGAGCAGTCGCGCACGCCCAGGGCGATCACCTGGCCCTGGCCATCGCCGAATACCTGCACTTCCAGATGCCGCGCGCGTTCGATGTACTTTTCGATGAACACCCCGGCGTCGCTGAAGTTGTTCTGGCCCAGGCGCTTGACCGCTTCGAAGGATTCGCTCAGGTCGGCGGCGCTGCGACACACACGCATGCCGATACCGCCACCGCCCGCGGTACTTTTGAGCATCACCGGATAGCCCAGCTGTGTGCCTGCCAAGAGCGCGGCGTCGAGGCTGTCGAGCAGTTCGGTGCCTTCGAGCAGTGGCACTCCGTGCCGGCGCGCCAGGTCGCGGGCGGTGTGCTTGAGGCCGAACACACGCAGTTGGTCTGGCGTCGGACCGATGAAGGCAACACCGGCAGCTTCGCACGCTTGCGCGAAGGCGGCGTTTTCCGAGAGAAAGCCGTAGCCGGGATGGATCGCTGTCGCGCCGCTGCTTTTGGCGATCGCCAGGAGCTTGTCCACCGCCAGATATGTATTGGCCGCCGCGCCTTCGCCCAGGCAGTGGGCTTCATCGGCCTGGAGGATATGCAAGCTGGCGGCGTCGGCCTGGGAATACACCGCAACGCCCTCGACCTTCAGCTCACGCAAGGTCCGCAGGATGCGGCAGGCGATGGCGCCACGGTTGGCGATCAGGATTTTTTCGAACATGGCATTGCCCCCTCAGGCATGCGTGCTGCCTGAACTGGGATGCGGGCCGTCCCGCAGTTTTCGATGGCCGCCGGGGTCGTCCCTGGCGACAAACCTCCAAACACCACTGCCCCCTTGTGGGAGCGAGCTTGCTCACGATAGCGGTGGTACATCCAACCTTGATGTAACTGATAGACCGCTATCGCGAGCAAGCTCGCTCCCACAGGGGATCAGGGCGTTATTTGATGCACTGCCCCGACCGGCTCTGGCACAACACAAACAACCAGCGGCGCAGGCGGGTAAGTTTCAGTTCCATATCAAGAGCTCCGCTGGCGTGGGGTTGTAGGCGTTGCAGGGGTTGTTCAGTTGCGGGCAGTTGGAGATCAACACGATCACGTCCATTTCGGCCTGCAGGTCGACGTATTTGCCCGGCGCCGAGATGCCGTCTTCGAAGGTCAGGCCGCCGTCGGCGGTGACGGGCACGTTCATGAAGAAGTTGATGTTCGGCCCGATGTCGCCCTTGCCCAGCCGCCCGTCGTGGGCGCAGGCCCGCAGGTAGTTGTCACGGCAGCTGTGCATGTAGCGTTTTTCCAGGGCGTAGCGCACGGTGTTGCTTTCCTGGGCGCAGGCGCCGCCGAGGGTGTCGTGGCGCCCGCAAGTGTCTTCGACGATGGTCAGCATCGGGTGGCCGAGGTTGGAATACAGCACGCTGCCGGTGCTCAGGTAAACGCTGTTCTGCCGGCGCAGGGTGCGCTGCACGTCGTAGCGTTCCTTGGGGTTGACCAGGCTGTAGAACAGCGTATCGACCGCCTGGTTGCCTTCCAGGTCGAGGATGCGCAGGGTCTGGCCCTTCTTGACCTCCACCAGCCACGGTTCCCCGGCGGGGATGGTGGCGCGATAGATGGCGGCGTCAGGCTGCTTTTTTACGGTGGCGATGGCGAGTGACATGGCAGCGATCCTCAGGCGAACAGGCGGTCGGTGTTGATGAAGCCGCGCTGGTTTTCCGGGCGCGAATGGCGACAGTGCTCGGCGACGCTGGCGTCAGCGTTCATCCAACTGAGCTTGAGCGGTTGCGGGGCGTATTGCGGGTTCGGGTCCATCGGGTGTTGCAGCGCTGTCAGCACCATCAGGGTGTCCATCGGCGCGTACAGCTCGATGTAGTCGCCGGCCTGGGAGTTGCCTTCAACGAAGTGAAAGCCGCCGGCCTCATCGACATCGACCCGGCTGAACAGGTTGAGGGTCATCAGCAGGTCGGACAGGCCCAGCCCCCATTTACCCAGCTCCACCAGCAGGTTGTCGGTGCCGTTGCGAAAGAAGCCGTTGCGCAGTTCCTGGTAGCGGCCCTGACCATATTTTTCAGCGGCTTCCTCGGCGCAGAGCACGCCGCCGAGGCTATCGCTCCAGCCGCAGGTGTCGGCGGTGATGGCCGCCAGCACCCGGCCCATGTCGGAGTAGAGGCAATGGCCGGCGGTGAGCTTGGCGGTGTGTTGGCATTTGAGGCTGTCGGGCAGGTTCAGGCGTTCGGTTTTTTCGTTGGCATTGAGCATCGTCAGGCTCACGTTGGCCCCGCCGCGCAGGTCGGTCAGGCGCAGCAGTTGGCCGCGCTTGAGCACGAAGGAACGGTGGCCGCCGCCGGGCAGCATTTCTTCGGCGAAGGGTGTAAACAATTGGGTCGAGTCGGTCATGGGAGAAACTCCTTTCAAGCGATACGCAACGTGCCGGCCAGTTCGGCGGGCAGGGCGTCGACGGCGGCACGGGCGGTGCGGCGGTCGCTGTTCAATGGAATGTCGTAGGTAATGCGTGCGCCATAGGCGCCGGGGGCGTGCGGGTCGGTGCGGACCTTGTCGAACACCAGCAGGCGTGTGCCGAGGCTGAAACCTTCGGACAGGTCATGGGTGACCATGAACACCGTCAGCCGGGTTTCGCGCCACAGCTCCAGCAACAGGGCGTGCATGTCTTTGCGAATGCCCGGGTCGAGGGCGCCGAAGGGCTCGTCCAGCAGCAGGACACGCGGCTTCATGATCAGTGCCTGGGCGATCGCCAGCCGCTGTTGCATGCCTCCGGACAGTTGCGCCGGGTATTTATCCAGCGCATGGCCCAGGCCGACCTTGTCCAGCAGTTGTGCGGCTTCTTCGCGGGCCTGGCGCTTGGCGCTGCCGAACAGCCGCCCCAAAAGTGCTGAGCGCGGCAACTCCAGGCCCAGGGTCACGTTGTCCAGCACGCTCAGGTGCGGGAACACCGAATAACGCTGGAACACCACGCCCCGGCTGGCATCCGGCTCGCCGGCCAAGGGCGCGCCGTCCAGGAGAATCTGTCCGCGGCTGGCGCGTTCCTGGCCCAGCAGCAAGCGCAGGAAGGTCGATTTGCCGCAACCCGAGGCACCCACCAGGGTGCAGAACTCACCCTCAGAGACGCTCAGGTTCAAACGCTCCAGGACCACCTGGTCGGCATACTGTTGCCAGACGTTGTTCACCGTAATGAAGCTCATGCCTTCGCCCCCTCGTACCAGGGGAACGCTTGCCGGGTCAGGCGCTTGAGGCCCCAGTCCATCAGCCAGGCGAGCAGGGTGATCCACACCACATACGGCAAGATCACGTCCATCGCCAGGTAACGACGCACCAGGAAAATCCGATAGCCCAGCCCATCCGTAGAGGCGATGGCTTCAGCGGCGATCAGGAACAGCCAGGCCGAACCCAGCATCAGCCGCAGGGAAATCAACAGGCGCGGCAGCAGTTGCGGCAACACCACCCGCAGCATCAGGGTCCAGGTCGACGCACCGAGGGTCTGGGCCTTGATCAGCAGTTCGGGCGGAATTTCCCGGGCGCGCTGTTCCAGGTCGCGCGCCAGGCACGGTGTGATGCCAATCACGATCAGCATCACTTTCGACAGTTCGCCCAGACCGAAGACGATGAACAGGATCGGCAGGATGGCCAGTGGCGGCACCATCGACACCACGGTGAGCAACGGTGACAGCGGTGCGCCAAACAGTGGCAACGTACCGGCGGCAATGCCCAGGCACAGCCCGGCCAGGGCGCTGATGCCCAGGCCGATGGCCAACCGGCGCAGGCTCGACACGGTGTCTTGCCAGAGCAGGTAGTCGCCGCTGCGGGCATCGGCTGTGAAGGCCAGGCGTTTGACCGCATCGGCCATTTGCACAGCGCTGGGCAGGAGCTTGTCGTTGGGGTTGTCCGTCAACCGTTCGGCCGAGCCCATGAAGTAGGCGAACAACACCAGCGCGAATGGCAGGATCACCAGCAACAAGCGGCTGGGACGATCCGGGTAGCGGTTGATCAGGCGCATGCCAGGTCCTCCGGTTTACAGCTTGGCGTCGGCGGCCAGCTGCACGTAGGTCGGATCAAAGCGCAGCTTGAGGTTGGCCTTGTCGCCGCGGGTCACGCCATTGGCGAACGCCATGCCGACCGCGTTGGTGTCCTTGGCGCCTTCACCCAACAAGCCGTGCTGGAACGAGAACTCGGCCACCTTGCCCATGGTGGCGGGCAGTTGCTCGCTGGTGGCGAAGGTGAGCGCTTCCTTGGGCGTGGCGAACAACTTGGTGGTGTCCAGTTGCGCCTGGAAACCTTTGAGGTCGGTGCCTGACGCTTTGGCCATGTGTTCCAGCGCCGTCTTGCTCGCGGCGTTTTTTGCGTTCATCAGTGCCACCACTTCAAACCAGGCGCCGGTCAACGCTTTGCCCAGGGCGGGGTTGTCCTGGAGGGTCTGGGTGTTGACCACCATCATGTCCATGATTTCGCCGGGAACCTGGCTGGAATTGAACACTTCGCTCACACCTGGCTGGGCCTTGATGTCCGAGAGCATTGGGTTCCAGGTGGTGACGGCCTTGACCTGGTCGGTGTTGAAGGCGGCAGAGATATCAGCGTCGGAGGTGTTGACGACTTTCAAGTCTTTCTCGGCGAGACCAACCGAATCCAGGGCGCGGGCCAGCAGGTAGTGGGACACCGACAGTTCCACCAGATTGACGTCCATGCCCTTGAGGTCGGCGACTTTCTTGTCCTCGCCCTTGAGGACGATGCCATCGTTGCCGTTGGAGAAATCGCTGATGATCAGCGCGGTGCTGTCCACGCCACCGGCGGCGGGAATGGTCAGGGCGTCCATGTTGGTCATGGTGCAGCCATCGAACTGACCGGCGGTGTACTGGTTGATGGATTCGACGTAATCGTTGAGCTGCACCACATCGATCTGGATGCCGTATTTTTTCGCCCATTTATCGACGATGCCTTGGCTACCGGCGTATTCCCAGGGCATCCAGCCGGCGTAAATGGTCCAGCAGACGCTGAAGTGGTCTTTTTGGGCGGCGGCGGATGAGAAGCTCGCGAGGGCCGAGAGGGCGGCGAGGAGCAGGGCTGACAGACGAAGCTTGAGCATGGTGGTTCTCCAGTTGATCAAGGGCGGACAGGAGCAACGCGGCACCGCGAACGGTGGCTTGTCTCCCGGGCTTTTGTCCCGCCGTGTAACCTCAACTGGAGGTCGCCAACTCTCGGACCAGCCACTCGCCAGAAGCGAGCCGGAACCCTAGTCAGCCATTGCAAATTGTGGTGCCGCGAACCTGTGATGACTCCTGCACGGGATTTGTTAAAGCGAGAGCCGTGCCAATTCGAGCAAAGGCCCGGGTTAGAGAGGGCAGGTGTAGGGGAGGGATACCTGAGGACGGGTTTGTGCTTGCTTGTGGTGCCGTCGCGCACCGGAAGAGGGCGACGAGCGACATGTTTCTAGTTGTTGCCAGGTCGCACCAGATTCCGATTTTGCTGTCTGAATATGCGTCAGTCACACAAAGTTGGCTGCCGCCCATCAGCGTCGCTGATGTGGCCCATTCGCGGTCCAGGAGGCCGCCATGTATCGACGACTGCTGCTCATTGCGTTTCTCGGTTTGACTCTTTCGGCATGCGTGCCTTATTACGACGGAGACTCGAGCTACTACCGTTCCGAGGTCTACACCTCACCATCGCCGGTCTATTACGGTGGCGGGAGTTATTATTCGGCTCCGCGTGGCTATTACGCCCCGCGGTATTACCAACCGGCGCCGCGCTATTACTCGGCACCGCGTTACTACCAACAAGGCCCACGCTACTACTCGCCACCGCGAGCGGCGTACCGGTCTTATCCGAATCGGGGTGGCTGGGACGGCCATGACCGGGGCGGCTGGAATGACGACCGAGGCGGTCGAGGCGGACGTGATCATCGGGGACGCGGCGATCACGATGGACGGGGCAGTCACCGCTGATCGTTGGGCAACAAGAAGCGGCGCATTGAGCGCCGCTTTTTTTGTGCCTGCAATAAACCCGATGGGATAACTTGTGGGAGCGAGCTTGCTCGCGATTACGGTGTGTCAGGCACTTCGATATTGCTGGCCCACCGTAATCGCGAGCAAGCTCGCTCCCACAGGGATCTTTTTCCTGGATCGTTACTCGTTGGACAAATCCGCCAACGGATGCCGCCCTTCCCACGCCTTGTGGAAATGCGCTTCCACCGCCGCTTCGGGCACATGGTTGATGTCCGGCCAGTGCCAACGGGGCTTGTGGTCCTTGTCGATCAGCCGCGCGCGCACGCCTTCGCTGAATTCCGGATGGCGACAGCAGTTGAGGCTCAAGGTGTATTCCATCCGGAACACGCCGGCCAAGGACAAATGCCGGGCACGGGCGATCTGTTCCCAGACCAGATAAGCGGTCAAGGGCGAACCTTCGGTCATGGTCTTGGCGGCGCGGGCGATCAGTGGGTCCGAGTGGTCCACCAGCAGGCTGAGGGCTTTCCAGGCGCAGCGCACATCGCTGACATCCAGCCATTCATCGATTTTCTGCCGACGTGGCAGCCATTGGGCTTCGGGCATTTGGTCGACCGCTTCCTGTTGCAGGGCCTTGAGCAGGCTGTTGAGCTGCATCTCGGTCTGTTCCTGCCAGTTGAGTTGCAGCAGGCCTTCGATCAGGTCGTCCTGTTGTTCATCCAGCAAAAAGCGGTCGGCCAGGTCCAGGTCGATGGCGTCCCGGGCATTCATGTGGGCGCCGGTCAGGCCGAGAAACAGGCCGAGCTTGCCGGGCAGGCGCGACAAGAACCAACTGGCGCCGACATCCGGGTACAGGCCGATGCTGATCTCCGGCATTGCCAGGCGACTGCTTGGTGTGACGATGCGGGTACTCGCCCCTTGCAGCAGACCCATGCCGCCGCCCAGTACATAACCATGGCCCCAACACAGCAGGGGTTTGGGGTAGGTGTGCAGGTTGAAGTCCAAGCGGTATTCCGCCGCGAAGAATTGTGCAGCCAGCGGCGGTACTTCACCGGGATGGGCACGGCAGGCCTCTACCAGGCTGCGTACTTCACCGCCAGCGCAGAACGCCTTGGCGCCGTTGCCGCGCAATAACACACACACGACCTGCGGCTCCCGGGCCCAGGCATCGAGACGATCACGCAAGGCGTTGATCATCTGCAGGGACAAGGCATTCAGGGATTTTTCGGCGTCCAGGGTGGCGATGCCGATACGGGCACCGTCGATGCCGGTGAGCTCTTCGAAGTGCAGATTCATCGTGACCTCGATCAGAAATTTGAATAATCAGTATGACCGCTGCGTAGGAAAGTGCTGGTTCTGCGTCAGATCAATTGACAAGCCATGTAGGCTTTCCTAGGGTGCGCCCATTGTTTTTACCGGATGCAACCATGACTGCCGACGACCGTATCAAACTCGAACCGAGCTGGAAGCAGGCACTGCGTGCCGAGTTCGACCAGCCCTACATGGCAGAGTTGCGCGAATTCCTGCGTCGGGAATACGCCGCCGGCAAGGAAATTTATCCACCGGCACCGCTGATTTTCAACGCCCTTAATTCCACGCCGCTGGACAAGGTCAAGGTGGTGATCCTCGGCCAGGATCCCTACCACGGTCCGGGCCAGGCCCATGGCTTGTGCTTTTCGGTACAGCCGGGTGTGCCAGCGCCGCCGTCGCTGGTGAACATCTTCAAGGAATTGAAGCGCGACCTGAACATCGATATTCCCAACCATGGCTATCTGCAAAGCTGGGCCGACCAAGGCGTGTTGCTGCTCAACACTACCATGACCGTGGAGCGTGCCAACGCCAACGCCCACGCAGGCAAGGGCTGGCAGCATTTCACCGACCGGGTCATCGAAGTGGTCAGCGAACACCAGCAGAACCTGGTCTTCCTGTTATGGGGCGCCCATGCCCAGGGCAAGCAGAAACTGATCGACGCCACCAAGCACTTGGTGCTGACCTCGGTCCACCCGTCGCCGTTGTCGGCTTATCGGGGTTTTCTGGGGTGCGGGCATTTCAGTCGGGCCAACAAGTTTCTCGAGCAACATGGCGAGGCGCCTATTGATTGGCGGTTGCCGCCGCTTTAAGTGGTCGGCAGTAAGGGCCTCATCGCGAGCAAGCTCGCTCCCACATGGGTTTTGTGGTGGGATGCAAAATGGGTGCTCGCCGCAGATCCTCTGTGGGAGCGAGCTTGCTCGCGATGAAGGCAACTCGGTCTACAAGTCCGAACCCGGCTTGCGCATCCAATACCTGAACAACGGCTCCGCCAGAAACAGCACAAACAACAACCGCATCACCTGCAACGCCGTCACCAATGGCACCGACAGTTGCAACGTCTCGGCCGTCAGGCTCATTTCCGCGATGCCGCCGGGCATCATGCCCAGGGTCAGTGAACGCAGGTCCAGCTGGGTCAGGGTGCTCAGGCCCAACGCCGCGAGAGTGGCGATCAGCATCGTCAACACCGTGCCGATCAGGGTACGCCCCATGAACGACGGCGCCCGACGAAAGAACTGCCGGTTGAAATGACAACCCAATCCGCTGCCGATCAACCACTGGCCGACCTGGCTGGCGCCGTTGGGCAGGCCGATGTGCAGGTCCCAACCGACGCTCACCGCCGCACTGACCAGCAATGGTCCGAACAACCAGGGATTGGGTTGGCGCAAGCGCTCCCAGACCCAGGCGAGCAGGGCGCCCGCCGGGAACAGCATCGCCAGCCACAGCCAGTCCACCGTCGTGGCGTGTTGCACCGGTGCACCTTCGCCCAACAGGTACTTGAAGGCCGCCGGTACGCACAGCACCACTACCAGCACTCGCAGGCTCTGGCCCGCCGCAACACGACTGAGGTCGGCGCCGTTGCGGGCGCCGAGGTTGACCATTTCGCCGGAACCGCCCGGCATGCTCGAGAAGAACGCGGTGGCGCGATCCTCGCCGGTGCGACGCATCAGCCAGACACTCACCACGCTGGACACGCTGGTGATCAGCGCGCCGAAGAAGATCAGGCCGAAGTGGCTCAGGACCTGCTCCATCACCACCGGGGTGAAGTGCAGGCCGATACCGATGCCCACCACCCATTGGCCGCATTTACGGCCACCGGGGATTTCCATCAGTTGCCACGGCGTAAGACAGCGCACCAGGATGATCGCCAGCAACGAGCCGACCATCCAGGGCAAAGGCCAGCCGATCAGGCTGGCCAGGTAACCGCCGGCCAGGCCGACCAGCGGTGTTCCCCACCATTGTCTGAATATCGCCTCAGACATTGGCCAGGGCGCGACGTTGTGCGGCGCGGCGCCGCCAGATCCGCAGCAATGGCATGAACAGCATGATCGCCGTCAGCACCCAGCAGCCGAAGGTGATCGGGCTCGACCAGAGGATCTCCAGCGCACCGTTGGAAATCGACAGCGCACGACGCAGGTTCTGCTCCATCAGGCCACCGAGGATGAAGCCCAGCAGCACCGGCGACAGCGGGAAGTCCAGCTTGCGCAGGATATAGCCGAAGATGCCGATACCGATCATCAGGAACAGGTCGAACGTGGTGGCATGCACCGCATAGACACCGATCCCGGTGATGATCGCGATGACCGGAACCAACGCCCAGTTCGGCACGGCCAGGATCCGGGTGAAGATGCGGATCATCGGGATGTTGAGAATCACCAGCATGACGTTGGCGACGAACAACGACGCGATCAGGCCCCAGACGATGTCCGGCTGTTGCTGGAACAGCAGGGGACCAGGCGTGATGTTGTACAGCGACAGCGCGCCGATCATCACCGCCGTGGTGCCCGAGCCGGGAACACCGAGGGTCAGCATCGGCACCAGCGCACCGCAGGCCGCGCCACCGATAGCGGTTTCCGGGGCGGCGAGGCCGCGCTTGTCGCCCTGGCCGAACGTGCCACCGGCGCCGGCAATGCGTTTTTCGGTCATGTAGGCCACGGCACTGGCCAGGGTCGCACCAGCACCCGGCAGCACGCCCATGATGAAACCGAGTACGCCGCAGCGCAGGTTCACAGTGAAGACCGACGCGGCTTCCTTGAAGTTGAACATCATCCGCCCGGTGGCTTTTACCGCTTCCTGGCCGCGATGGGTTTTTTCCAGCAGCAACAGGATTTCGCTGATGGAGAACAGGCCCAGCACCAGCACGACGAACTGGATGCCGTCGGTCAGGTGGATGTTGTCACCGGTGAAGCGGTAGACGCCGCTGTTGGCATCGATCCCGACACTGGACAGGAACAGGCCGATCAGCGCCGCGATGAAGGTCTTGAGCGGTCGGTCGCCGGCCATGCCACCGAGGCAGACAATGGCGAACACCATCAGCACGAAATATTCCGCCGGCCCGAAGGCAATCGCCCATTTGGCCAGCAGCGGTGCGAACAACACCATGCCGCAGGTGGCGATGAACGCGCCGATGAACGAACTCCACGCCGACAGCGACAACGCCACGCCGGCCAGGCCTTGGCGGGCCATCGGGTAGCCGTCGAGGGTGGTCATCACGGTGGAGGCTTCACCCGGGATGTTGAGCAGGATCGAGCTGATACGTCCGCCGTATTCGCAACCCAGGTACACCGCGGCCAGCAGGATCAGCGCCGATTCCGGCGGCAGCCCCAGGGCAAAGGCAATCGGGATCAGCAGCGCCACGCCGTTGATCGGGCCCAGGCCCGGCAGCAGGCCGACCACGGTGCCGATCAGGGTGCCGGTCAGTGCTGTGACGAGGTTGTAGGGAGTCAGTGCAACGCCAAAACCCTGGCCGAGATAATTCAGGGTATCCATATCAATTCTCCAGGACGTCGAGCAGGCCCAGGGGCAGCGGCACGTCCATCAGCTTGTCGAACAACAGATAAAGACCGATGGCCATCAGGCTGATGATCACCACGCTCGGCACCCAGCGACCGCCGTAAAGGCGCGCCATCGGCACGCCGATCAGGATGCTGGCAAGGATGAAGCCCAGGGGTTCGAAGGTCCCGGCGAATACCAGCAGCAGCACCACGCAGATGCCGATTTTCTGCAAGGTTTCGCGGTCCAGGTGCGGGTCTTCGTCGCTGTGCACGATGGGTGTAGGGCGAAACACCATGTACAGCAATGCCAGCCCCATCAGCCCGAGCATCAGCAAGGGAAAGGCGCGCGGGCCGACCGGTTCGTAGGAAAAGGCGGCTTGATAGGGCCAAGCCATCAGCGCCAGGCCGATACAGACCAGTAGCAGCACCGCGGCAAAAATACGTTGGATGGTGAGCATGACTAACTCCTGGGCGACGCCGACAGTGCCGGCGCCGCCGCGAGAACAGAGACGGTTACTGGATCAGGCCGAACTCTTTGGCCAGCACCTTGTAATCAGCCACTTGTTTCTTCACATAGGCATCCAGTTCCGGTCCGGTCATGGCGAACGGGAACAGCTCGCGCTGGTCGCGCAACTTGGCGAACTCTTCGGAAGCCAGCAGTTTGTCGAACGCGTCTTTCCACCAGGCGTAGTCTTCATCGCTGACCTTCGGCCCGAGGTAGAAGCCACGGACCACTGGCCAGAGGATGTCGTAGCCTTGTTCGCGAGCGGTCGGGATGTCTTTCATTTCCGGCTCGTCCAGGCGTTTATCGGAGAACACTGCCAGCAGGCGCATGTCACCACTCTGGATGTGCGGCATGGAGTCGGAAATGTCCGTACTGCCGACCTGAATATGACCGCCGAGCAGGGCCGTGGCGATTTCACCACCGCCTTCGAGTGCCACGTAGCGCAGTTTGCGCGGGTCGATGCCGGCAGCCTTGGCGATCAGGGCTGTTTGCATCCAGTCCTGGCTGCCGACGGTGCCGCCGGAGCCGATCACCACCGAGCCTGGATCTTTCTTCAGGGCCTGCACCAGATCGTCGAGGTTCTTGTAGGGCGAATCGCTTTTTACCGCGATGGCGCCGTAGCTGGTACCAACGGCCGCCAGCCAGCGCACGGCGTTTTCATCGAAACGACCGAACTTGCCTTGGGCCAGGTTCAGCAACGAACCACTGGACCAGGCCACCAGCGTGCCGGCGTCGGCCGGACGTTGGGCGACCACTGCGTTGTACGCCACCGCGCCAACACCGCCGGGCATGTAGGTCACGCGCATGGGTTTGGTCAGCAGCTTCTGGTTCACCAGCGCGCTTTGCGCCAGTTTGCACGTCAGGTCGAAACCGCCGCCCGGTGCCGCCGGGGCGATGCATTCGGGGCGCTTGGGCTCTTTGGATGGATCGGCGGCGAGCAACTGCCCGGCGAACATCAGGCATCCGGCGGCCAGGGCTACTTTACGCAGTGATAGGTTCATTGTTGTCTCCACAGGATTGTTGTTATGTGTGGTGAAAATGTGTCGTGACGGATCCCGCCCAGGTCATCGCTGATGGGGCGCGCAGGTCGTTACCGGGATTGAATACAGGGCGACACCGCCCAAGGCGGTCTGGTTGGAGCGAGAAGGGCGAGCAGGCGCTGGGGCCTGTAGCTGCATGGACAGCATGGTGAGTACTCCGCTTTTATTTTTCTTATTTTAGGACGAAAACGCTTCGTGGCATTTTTCATTCGCGATCGGGCCGCGGCGGTCAGTCGAAACTATCCGTAAAGTGACTCTAACGGCCTAACCTTTCGCTAACCTTTCAAAAGCTTTCAGCGTGTTTTTTGCCTTCACAGTCGCGGATGCGGCTGTAAACTCCGCGCCAAAGAATGGCGTCGGCCATCCCTGAATCGAGGAATAATCCATGCGTGTTCTGCTCGTCGAAGACCATCTGCAGCTCGCCGAAAGCGTTGCCCAAGCGCTCAAGAGCACTGGTTTGACCGTGGACGTGCTGCACGACGGCGTCGCGGCCGACCTGGCCTTGAGCAGCGAGGAATACGCAGTAGCGGTCCTGGATGTCGGGCTGCCGCGCATGGACGGTTTCGAGGTTCTGGCGCGTCTGCGGGCCCGTGGCAAGACCTTGCCGGTGCTGATGCTGACCGCTCGCAGCGACGTCAAGGACCGTGTCCATGGCCTGAACCTCGGCGCCGACGATTACCTGGCCAAGCCATTCGAGCTCACTGAGCTGGAGGCTCGGGTCAAGGCACTGTTGCGCCGCAGCGTGCTGGGCGGTGAACGCCAGCAGCGCTGTGGCGGGCTGGTCTATGACCTGGACACCCGCCGCTTTACCCTCGACGATGAGCTGTTGACCCTGACGTCCCGCGAGCAAGCCGTGCTGGAGGCGTTGATCGCCCGGCCGGGGCGGGTGATGAGCAAGGAGCAACTGGCGGCCCAAGTGTTCGGCCTGGACGAAGAGGCCAGCCCCGACGCCATCGAAATCTACGTCCATCGCTTGCGCAAGAAACTCGATGGTCGTGCGGTGGCGATCGTGACGTTCCGCGGCCTTGGCTACCTATTGGAAAATCGCAATGCATAAGCCCGACAGCCTGCGCTGGCGGCTGCTTCGCAACCTCGCACTGCTGCTGGTGGTCTTGATGCTCGCCAGCGGCTTGAGCGCCTATTGGAACGGTCGCGAGGCTGCCGACACCGCCTACGATCGGACCCTGCTGGCCTCGGCCCGGACCATCGCCGCGGGCCTTTCGGCGCGTGACGGCAGCCTCAGTGCGGATGTGCCCTACGTGGCCCTGGATACTTTCGCCTACGACAGCGCCGGGCGCATTTATTACCAGGTCAATGACATCGACAAGAAGCTGATTTCCGGCTACGAAAACCTCCCCGGCCCGCCGCCCGGCACGCCGCGCACGGACGATTACCCAGCCCTGGCGCGTTTTTACAACGCTCGCTATCAGGGTCAGAACGTGCGGGTGGTGAGCCTGCTCAAGGCCGTGAGCGAGCCGAACATGAACGGCATGGCGGAAATTCGCGTAGCGGAGACTGAAGAGGCGCGGGTCAGCATGGCCCGCGGGCTGATGGCCGACACGCTGTTGCGCCTGGGCATGCTGGCCGTGGGCGCGCTGCTGTTGGTGTGGTTTGCAGTCAGCGCGGCATTGCGCCCGCTGGAGCGCTTGCGCACGGCGGTGGAGGAACGCCAGTCGGATGATCTGCGACCGTTGCCGCTGGTGGAAGTGCAGCACGAATTATGGCCACTGGTGCGGGCCCTCAACCATTTCACCGAGCGTCTGCGCGGGCAATTCGAGCGTCAGGCGCAGTTCATCGCTGATGCCGCCCATGAGCTGCGCACGCCCTTGGCCGCGCTCAAGGCGCGTCTTGAGCTGGGCTTGCGAGCCAGCGAGCCAGCGACCTGGCGTGAAACCCTGGAAACTGCGGCCCAGGGTACTGACCGGCTAACCCACCTGGCTAACCAACTGCTGTCCTTGGCGCGTGTGGAAAACGGCGCCCGGGCCATTGCCGAGGGCGGCGCGCAGCTGCTTGATCTCAGTCAGTTGGCCCGTGAGTTGGGTATGGCCATGGCGCCGCTGGCCCATGCCCGAGGGGTGGCGCTGGCCCTGGAAGCCGACGAACCGGTATGGCTGCGGGGCGAGCCGACCTTGTTGAACGAGTTGTTGAGCAACCTGGTGGACAACGCCCTGGCCCATACCCCATCGGGCGGCAATGTAATCCTGCGGGTTTCTGCCCCGGCCGTGCTGGAGGTCGAGGACGATGGCCCCGGCATTCCGCTGCACGAGCGGGACCGGGTGTTCGAGCGCTTCTATCGACGCAACCAGCAAGTGGCCGGTTCGGGGCTGGGCTTGGCGATCGTCGGCGAAATCTGCCGTGCGCACCTGGCGCAGATCACCTTGCACGATGGGCAGGAGCGCGGGTTGAAGGTGCGGGTGAGTTTTATCCCAGGGTAACCCTGACGATGCAAAACCCTGTGGCGAGGGAGCTTGCTCCCGCTGGGGTGCGAAGCAGCCCGAAGCTTTTGCGGCCGCTGCGCGACCGAGCGGGAGCAAGCTCCCTCGCCACAAAAGCGTCTCCTGACCACAAAAGAGCGGCATGGCCAGAGAGGCCTTCATGGCTTCAGATGTCTCTAATAGAACATCGACCGCGCTTCTTCGATATCCGCGCAGCGGGCCTTGTTCTCCGGGTCGATGCCCAGTTTCTTGAAGGCGGGAACCCCGGACATGTCAATCATGCTCAGGGGATGGTCGGTGTCCTTGTAGCAATACAGCGCTGCGACCTGCACCAGGTCGACATAATCGATTTGCTTGGAATCCCGGGTGAAATCCAGATACAGCCCCGGCAGTTTCACCAGCCGCTCCGGAAACTCCCAGACGCTGAGTAGTTTGTCCCCCAGCACCGGGTGAATCGTTTCGATGACGTGGTTGAGGCTGACCGGGTCCGACAGCAATTCATTGTTGTCTTGCGCATACGTCAGGATCGGCAACACGCCGATCTGGTGCACCAGCCCACCCAACGCAGCCTGGTCGGGCTTGAGTTGGGTGTAACCGCGACACAGCGCATAGCTGACGCCGGCGATCTCCAGGCTCTTGCGCCAGACGTCGCGCATCTTCAGTTCCACCACCTCGGAGCGGGCGTGGAAAATCTGCTCCATGACCAGGCCGATGGCCAGGTTGCTGCTGTAGTTGACGCCCAATCGAGTGATGGCCGTGTGCAGGTCGGTGACTTCCTGGGTGGCGCGCAGCAGTGGGCTGTTGACCACTTTTATCAGGCGTGCCGAGAGGGCCGTATCGCGGCCGATCACTTTGCTCAGGTTGCTGACGCTGATTTCCGGGTCTTCGGCGGCCCGGCGAATCTGCAGGGCCACTTCCGGTAATGTCGGCAGAACCAAGTCATCGTTGTCGATGGCCTGCACCAAATCCCGTTGGACCTTATCCGCCAAATCGCTCATTTCGGTTCTCTAGGGTATTGCGGCAAATGCTGCGATCAGCGCTGGATTTCGCGGTCGCGATCCAGTTCGTAAGGCAGGTCCAACTGTTGAAGGCGTGGGCCTTCCAAGGTACCGAGGTGCAAATTGTCGTCTTCTGCTGCTTCGGCCTGCAATACCGCCAGTAGTTCGATGCTTCCTTCGCCGCGGGCGGCCATCACCACTTCGCCGATGGAACTGCCATGCGTGGGGGAGAACAGCGCCGTGCCGGGTTCCGGCAGTTCGCTGGCGTCCAGTTGCAAGCGGTACAGGCGTCGCTTGAGCTTGCCCAGGTATTGCATGCGGGCGACGATTTCCTGGCCGGTGTAGCAGCCTTTCTTGAAACTGACGCCGCCGACGGCTTGCAGGTTGAGCATCTGCGGGATGAACAGTTCGCGGGTGGCCGGCATGACCTGGCCGATTCCGGCGCGGATCTGGCCCAGCAGCCAGGGGTTCAGGTCCGCTTCGGCCAATTCTGCGCCCAGGCGGGTTCGCAGCGTCTGTGCCTGTTCGGCGGGTGCCCACAATTCGGCGCGACCGGGAGATACGCGGATGGCGATCAAGGCTTCATGGCGAGCCACACTGTCGGTGTCGCTTGACAGTTCGAGGCCCAGGCCAGTCAGCGCCTTGTCGGCGTTTTCCAGGCCGAAGCGAACCCAGGCCGCGCTTTCGTCGGTGAGCTTGGATTTGGAGAACACGGCATATTTTTTCAGGTCGGCCAGTTGCGGTTCGAGCAGTTCGGCGGCCATGGCCATCAACACACCGTCGCCTTCGAGCAGGATGCGGAAGCTCGATTGCATCCGGCCTTTCTGGGTGCAGCGGGCGCCGAGGCTGGCCCGGCTGTCGCTCAGGTAGTCGAGGTTGCAGGTCAATTGGCCTTGCAGGAATTTGCTGGCATCCACGCCGCGGACCGCGAGGACGCCTTCGTGGGACAGGGTGCAGAAAAAAGCGGAATCAGCCATGGGTCATCGCAGGATAAAAGGTCTGGTGGACATCATAAGGTGGCGCCCTTGAAATGGGTAGTTCACAAAGGATCGGTGGTGCCCGACCAAAGCTGTCTGTTCCACTGCGGCGGGGCCTGTATACTTGCGCTCTATTTGAGGAGCGCTCCATGGTCGAAGATGTTGAACTGAATCGCCTCTACTGGCACAGCCGCCGCGGCATGCTTGAACTGGACGTGTTGCTGGTGCCATTCGTCAAAGAGGTTTATCCCCATCTCAATGAAGTGGACCGCGCGTGCTATGTCCGCCTGCTCGAATGCGAGGATCAGGACATGTTCGGCTGGTTCATGGAGCGCAGCGAATCCGAAGACCCTGAGTTGCAGCGCATGGTCCGGATGATTCTGGACCGTGTCCAACCCAAGTAAGCGCTTCGAATGCCGCTGGCAGGCCTCCGGGCAACTGCTGGCGGCCTATCTGCTGGCCCAGGTGTTTGCCCTGGGTTCGTTGTTCCTGTTGTCCGTACCGTCCTGGTTCGCAGCGCTTGGCATCGTATTGTGCCTGGCCCATGGCGCCTGGGTGATTCCCCGATATGTAGTGCTGACCCATCGCCGGGCTTTCTGCGGGCTGCGTCGTAATGCCGCTGGCTGGCAACTCTGGAGTCGGGCCGATGGGTGGCGGGCTGTGCAACTGCGCCCCGATAGCCTGGCGTTGCCGATGATCGTCGTGCTGCGTTTTCGCTTGCAGGGTGAACGGCGGGTCCGCTCGGTGTGTGTGCCGCGCGACGCGCTGGCGCCGGATATCCATCGGCGCCTGCGGGTGCGGCTCAGGTTCAGTCGGCGTAGGTGGGCGGCACCAGGATAGTATCCCGTGCCTCGGGCAGCAGGTTCGGGTAGTCCAGCGTGTAATGCAGCCCCCGGCTTTCCTTGCGTTCCATGGCCGAGCGAATCATCAGTTCGGCCACCTGGGCCAGGTTGCGCAGCTCGATCAGGTCGCGACTGACTTTATAGTTGCTGTAGAACTCGTCGATTTCATCCAGCAGCAGGCGCACCCGATGTTGTGCCCGTTGCAGGCGCTTGTTGGTGCGCACGATGCCCACGTAGTCCCACATGAATCGCCGCAGTTCGTCCCAGTTGTGCGCGATGATCACGTCTTCGTCCGAATCGGTGACCTGGCTGGCGTCCCACGAGGGCAGGGCGGCTGGAACGGCAATCTGCGGCAATTGCGCCAGGATGTCTGCCGCCGCCGAGCGGGCGTAGACAAAGCATTCCAGCAGCGAGTTGCTGGCCATGCGGTTGGCGCCGTGCAGGCCGGTGAAGCTGGTTTCGCCGATGGCGTACAGGCCAGGCACGTCGGTGCGGCCCTGTTGGTCGACCATCACGCCACCGCAGGTGTAATGCGCTGCCGGCACCACCGGGATCGGCTGCTTGGTGATGTCGATGGAAAACTCCAGGCAGCGTTCGTACACCGTCGGGAAGTGGCTCTTGATGAACGCTTCGGGCTTGTGGCTGATGTCCAGGTAAACGCAATCGATACCCAGGCGCTTCATTTCGTGGTCGATGGCCCGGGCGACGATGTCGCGCGGTGCCAGTTCGGCGCGCGGATCGAAGCGCTGCATGAAGCGTTCGCCGTTGGGCAGCTTCAAGTGTGCACCTTCGCCACGCAGGGCTTCGGTGATCAGGAAGCTCTTGGCCAGCGGGTGATAGAGACAGGTGGGGTGGAACTGGTTGAACTCCAGGTTCGCCACCCGGCAACCCGAACGCCAGGCCATGGCGATGCCATCGCCGCAGGCGCCGTCGGGGTTGCTGGTATAAAGATAGACTTTTGCTGCGCCGCCGGATGCCAGGATGACGAAGCGCGCGCCGTAGGTGTCGACTTCACCGGTGCCGCGATTGAGCACGTAGGCGCCGAGGCAGCGATCGCCGTCCAGGCCCAGGCGTTTTTCGGTGATCAGGTCGACCGCGACGCGCTGTTCCAGCAATTCGATGTTCGGCCGCAGTCGCGCTTGTGCGAGCAGGGTCTTGAAGATCGCTGCTCCAGTGGCGTCGGCCGCATGGATGATGCGCCGATGGCTGTGACCGCCTTCGCGCGTCAGGTGGAACTCGAAACCGCCGTCTTCGGTGCCCGATTGTTCGTCACGGGTAAACGGCACACCCTGGTCGATCAGCCACTGGATGGCTTCCCTGCTGTGCTCCACGGTGAAACGCACCGCCTGTGGATTGCAAAGGCCACCGCCGGCGTTGAGGGTGTCGTCGACATGGGATTCAATGGTGTCGGTATCGTCCAGTACGGCTGCGACACCGCCCTGGGCCCAGAAGGTCGAACCGTTGGCCAGGTCGCCCTTGCTCAGGACTGCAATGCGCAAATGCGCGGGCAAAGTCAGTGCCAGGCTCAATCCGGCGGCTCCGCTGCCGATTACCAGAACATCGTGTTGAAACTGTTGGCTCATTCGAATGGTTTCCGCTCAAGGCGACCCGGGTCGGGGTTGGCGCAAGACACCGCTTCAACGGGTCAGGCAGCCACGCAGCCCACTAGTATATAGAGGGGGGGATCGGCACAATAGCCGGGCATTCATGGCAATGTGAAACCAGCGTGACAGAAAAGCGACACGCTTCGTCGGATCGCCGGTTTGGGTACAACATCGATAAGGCCGCCGTTTCGAGGACAGAACGCTGTTTATCTCGTCACGGTTGCCTGATATTCAGTGTGCAGCGCTATAAATAGCGGGAACTTTTGCCGAGCGCCTACGTTCAATAGACGGTTGTCTGCAAAAGGGAGCAGCGTCGGGTTGGTGCAAGATTTCGATTGGAGTCTCTGCCGTCAGTCCCGGTGACAGATTATTCGCGCAGCCGGGGAATCTCCTGCTGCGTTTTTCGTGCGTGCCGAGATCAGAGCGCGCCGGAAACTTGCTTGGAAGGGGGAGAACTTTTGCGAAAAGCCCGAGTCTATGTTTGCAAGCCCGGTCAATTAGTAATGCAAGCCTCCTTCGAGCTTATCGAGGAGTGTTCATGCTAACCCAGGAAGAGGATCAGCAGCTGGTCGAGCGCGTCCAACGCGGCGACAAGCGAGCTTTCGATCTGCTAGTGCTTAAATACCAGCACAAAATTCTCGGGTTGATCGTGCGTTTCGTGCACGACACCCATGAAGCGCAGGATGTCGCTCAGGAAGCCTTCATCAAGGCCTACCGCGCACTTGGTAATTTTCGCGGGGACAGCGCGTTTTACACGTGGCTTTACCGCATCGCCATCAACACGGCGAAAAACTATCTGGTTTCACGCGGCCGCCGGCCGCCGGATAGCGATGTAAGTTCTGAGGATGCCGAGTTCTATGATGGCGATCATGGCCTCAAGGATCTCGAGTCACCAGAACGCGCGTTGCTGCGGGATGAGATCGAAGGCACTGTCCATCGAACCATCCAGCAATTGCCCGAAGATTTGCGTACGGCTTTAACTTTACGCGAATTCGACGGTCTGAGTTACGAAGACATTGCGAGCGTCATGCAATGTCCTGTAGGCACCGTGCGCTCCCGGATCTTCCGCGCCCGGGAGGCCATTGATAAAGCCCTGCAACCTTTGTTGCAGGAAAACTAGAGACAGCGGCGACAGCCAAGAGAGGAACGCCATGAGTCGTGAAGCCCTGCAGGAATCGCTGTCCGCAGTTATGGACAACGAAGCGGACGAACTGGAATTGCGTCGGGTATTGAATGCCTTCGACGATGTTGAAACCCGTGAGACCTGGGCTCGTTACCAGATCGCCCGGGCCGTGATGCACAAGGACTTGTTGCTTCCACGCCTGGACATCGCTGCGGCCGTTTCCGCTGCATTGGCTGACGAAGCCGTACCGGCAAAAGCCTCCCGCGGACCATGGCGCAGCCTGGGTCGCCTGGCAGTAGCCGCTTCGGTCACCGTGGCCGTACTGGCCGGTGTGCGCCTGTACAACCAGGATGAGATTGCCGGCGTGCAGATGGCGCAGCAGTCCAACCAGCCAGGCTTGGTCGCTCCACAGGTCAAAGGCCCAGCGGTACTGGCCGGTTACAGCGAAGGCTCGGAAACCGCAGGCCCGATGGTCAATGGTGTTCTGCAAGGCCAACCTGGCTGGCGTGATCAGCGTCTGCCCAACTACCTGCGTCAGCATGCTCAGCAAGCTGCCCTGAAAGGTACTGAAAGCGCGCTGCCTTACGCCCGTGCAGCCAGCATGGAAAACCGTTAATAAGGAAAACCATTGCGCGCCATACCTCTATTCACGCTTCTGCTTGGTGGCTGGTGTGCGATTCCAGCCCATGCCGATGAGGCTCAGGATTGGTTGAACCGCCTGAGTCAAGCCGAGCAGCAGCAGAGCTTCCAGGGCACTTTCGTTTACGAGCGCAACGGTAGTTTTTCTACCCATAACATCTGGCATCGCGTCCAGGATGGCAAAGTCCGCGAGCGGTTACTCCAGCTCGACGGCTCGGCACAGGAAGTCATGCGCATTGATGGACATACTCAATGCGTCAGTGGCTCCTTGATCGCGGGGCTGGGCAATACGCCTGACGGCACCTCACGTGCGCTCGATCCGCAAAAACTCAAGAATTGGTACGACCTGGCCGTCATTGGCAAGTCGCGCGTGGCCGGGCGTCAAGCGGTCATTGTGGCATTGACGCCCAAGGACCAGCATCGCTATGGCTTCGAGCTGCACCTGGACAAAGAGACTGGCTTGCCGCTCAAGTCCCTGTTGCTCAATGACAAGGGCCAGTTGCTCGAACGTTTCCAGTTCACCCGCTTGAATGTCGCGGCGCCGACAGACGGTGATCTGCAAGCCAGCGCCGAATGCAAGGCTGTCACGCAGGATTCCGTCAAGGTCGTCGCGGTGAAAGCCGCCTGGCACTCGGACTGGCTGCCGCCTGGTTTCGAGCTGTCCAGCAGTGCCGTGCGCAAGGACCCGGACACCCAGGTCCAGGTCAACAGCTTGATGTACGACGATGGCCTGGCGCGCTTCTCGGTGTTCCTGGAACCGTTGAACGGTGCCAACGCCACTGATACCCGTACTCAGCTCGGCCCGACGGCTGCCGTCTCCCGCAGGCTCACGACGCCCCAGGGCGAAATGATGGTCACGGTGGTCGGTGAGATTCCTATCGGTACGGCGGAACGGATTGCGCTTTCCATGCGCTCCGACGTCACGGCGACTCAATAGCCTGCTGGCTGCATGGGTGGTTCGATTGTGCGAGAGGCTGATGATGCCAGGGCTTGATCGAAATGCCGAAACTTCCTGTCAGTATTTTCATTTGCAAAAAACCAGCTTTTTTTCTATAGGTCAGAGCCGCTCGGCCCTGGCCTTGTCTGTTTCCGGAACAAAAATACCGGCGTATCTTTTCCTGGTATTCCTTGCTCCATATCGCTTAACCATGCTCGTCGTAACGGGAGCCGTATGTCGATACCACGCTTGAAAACCTATCTCTCTATCCTTGCCACCGTGCTTGTGCTCGGCCAGGCCGTTCCTGCCGTGGCGGTCGAGTTGCCCGACTTTACGCAATTGGTCGAGCAGGCGTCGCCCGCCGTAGTGAACATCAGCACGACCCAGAAACTGCCGGATCGCCGCGTATCGGACCAGCAAATGCCGGACCTGGAAGGCTTGCCGCCGATGCTGCGAGAGTTCTTCGAGCGCGGCATGCCGCAACAACCCCGTTCGCCCGGCGGTGGTCGCCAGCGCGAAGCGCAATCCTTGGGTTCGGGTTTCATTATTTCGCCTGATGGCTACATCCTGACCAACAACCATGTGATCGCCGATGCCGACGAAATCCTGGTACGCCTGGCCGATCGCAGTGAGCTCAAGGCCAAGCTGATCGGCACCGATCCACGTTCCGACGTGGCGCTGTTGAAAATCGAAGGCAAGGATCTGCCCGTGCTCAAGCTGGGCAAATCCCAGGACCTGAAAGCCGGCCAATGGGTCGTGGCCATCGGTTCGCCGTTCGGCTTCGACCACACCGTGACCCAGGGCATTGTCAGCGCCATCGGTCGCAGCCTGCCGAACGAAAACTACGTGCCGTTCATCCAGACCGACGTGCCGATCAACCCGGGTAACTCCGGTGGCCCGCTGTTCAACCTCGCGGGTGAAGTCGTCGGCATCAACTCCCAGATCTATACCCGTTCGGGTGGCTTCATGGGCGTGTCCTTCGCGATTCCGATCGACGTTGCCATGGACGTGTCCAACCAACTGAAAAGCGAAGGCAAGGTCAGCCGTGGCTGGTTGGGCGTGGTCATTCAGGAAGTGAACAAGGACCTGGCCGAGTCGTTCGGGCTGGAAAAACCGGCCGGTGCGCTGGTGGCGCAGATCCAGGAAGGTGGCCCGGCTGCCAAGGGCGGCCTGCAAGTGGGTGACGTGATCCTGAGCATGAATGGTCAGCCGATCGTCATGTCTGCCGACCTGCCGCACTTGGTGGGTGCCCTCAAGGCCGGTGCCAAGGCCAATCTGGAAGTGATTCGTGAAGGCAAGCGCAAGAACGTCGAATTGACCGTCGGCGCCATTCCTGAAGAAGGCAAGGAGTTGGATTCGCTGCCCAAGTCTGGCGTCGAGCGCAGCAGCAACCGTCTGGGCGTGGCGGTGGCCGAACTGACTGAAGAGCAGAAGCGCACCCTGGAGCTCCAGGGCGGTGTGGTGATCAAGGAGGTGCAGGATGGTCCTGCCGCCCTGATCGGCCTTCAGCCGGGCGACATCATTACGCACCTGAACAACCAGGCCATCGGTTCCGCCAAGGAGTTCACCGACATCGCCAAGGCGTTGCCGAAGAATCGTTCGGTGTCGATGCGGGTCCTGCGCCAGGGGCGTGCAAGCTTCATCACCTTCAAGCTGGCCGAATGACCGGTTAGCGGCTCAAAAAAAACCGCCTCGAGAGAGGCGGTTTTTTATTGCCTGGCAAATGCTCAGCCCATCATGTCCTTGACCATGCGTTCCTGCTCCATGAGTTCCCGCTGTCGGGCATCGATGCGTGACGACAGGGGAAAATTGGTGCCGGCGCGCCGTTTGGCGAAGTCCAACTGCTGAATGGCCTGACGGTAGTCGCCTACCAGTGCGAAGTACTCGGCACGAGCCTGATGCAGGCCGATGATGTTGCCCGACAGCCCGCGGGTCTCGGCCACCATGTACCAGACGTCCGGATCGTCCGGGCGGGTCTTGAGCAAGGATTCCAGGGCCTTCTCGGCATCGGCGGGGCGGTTCTGCTTGAGCAGCAGGTCGACGCGTACCTGGTTGAGTGGATAGTTGCCTGGGTATTGGCCCAGCATCCGCTCGACGCGCGATTGAGCGTCGGCCAGTTTGTTGTTGGTGATGTCCAGGTCCACCTGGGCGAGGTTGTAGATGATCTCGTTGGGCGATTTGGCCAGCAACGGCTGGAGGTTCTCCCGGGCTTCATTCAACTGGCCCCCCTTGATCTGCGCGATCGCCAGGCCATAGCGTGCCACGTCGTTCTTCGGGTTCTCATCCAGCTGCGCCCGGAAGCGCTTGGCGGCCAGGCCCGGGGTTTCTTCGTAGGTCAACTGGACCCGAGCGCGAATCAGTTGATAGCGCACACTGTCCTCGATACCGCCCGGCTTGGCCTGTTCGGCGCGGTTGCGGGTGTCGGCGATCCGGGATTCGGTCACCGGGTGAGTCAGCAGGAATTCCGGGGGTCTGGCGTCGAACCGGTACTGGCGCATCAGACGCTCGAACATGGTCGGCATGGACCGTGGATCATAGCCGGCTTTCTCGAGGTTCTGGATGCCGATGCGGTCCGCTTCCTGTTCGTTCTGGCGCGAGAAACGCCGTTGTTCCTGGATGGCCGCAGCCTGGGTCCCGGCGATGGCCGCGATCCCCGCGTCACCGCCACCGGCGGCGGCAATCACGATGCCGGCCAGCAGCGCGGCCATCATTGGCACTTGCATGCGCTGCTGGGCTTCGACGCCGCGGGCGAAGTGGCGTTGTGACAAGTGCGCCAGTTCGTGGGCCATGACCGAGGCGTATTCGCCTTCGGTCTGTGCATTGAGGAACAGGCCGCCGTTGACCCCGACGATTCCGCCAGGTGCGGCGAAGGCGTTGAGCTGCGGGCTGTTGATCAGGATGAACTCCAGGCGTCGGTCGTTGACCTGGCTGGTTTCCACCAGTTTATAGACGCTGGATTCGACGTAGTCCTTGAGCTGTGGATCGTTGAGCTGTGAAACCTGGCTGCGCAGCAGGGCCAGCCAGGCGCGGCCCAGTTGGTGCTCCTGTTCTGGCGAGACGATGGCAGAACTGGCATCGCCAAGTGACGGCAGGTCGTCGGCGAAGCCCGGTGAGGCAAGCAGGCAAGCGAGCGTCAGCAGGGTGGGGCGCAGAAATGTCATGCACGAAGCCTTAGTCGACAAAGACCTTACTGTAGCCGGACACCGGGCCCGGGACCAGATATTCTAGGCCGCTCAACGATCTGCCGCGGAGTGAACCCATGACTGATGCTGTAGCCCACGATGCCGAACTGGACGCCAGCGGCCTGAACTGTCCGTTGCCGTTGCTCAAGGCCAAGCTGGAACTCAATCGCCTGGCCAGCGGCAGTGTGCTCAAGGTGATCGCCACGGACGCGGGCTCGCAGCGTGATTTCCGCACCTTCGCCCGATTGGCCGGTCATACGCTGCTGCGTGAAGAAGACGATAACGGCGTCTACCGTTACTGGCTGAAAAAGGCCTGAAAACCGACAGCGTTTCTTAAGGATTTTTAATGTTCAAAGTGTTACGCGACTGGATCCAGCGCTACTTCTCCGATGAAGAAGCTGTGGTCCTGGCAGTGCTGCTATTCCTGGCCTTTACCGCCGTGCTCACCCTGGGCGGCATGCTGGCGCCGGTGCTGGCGGGGATGGTGCTGGCGTACCTGATGCAAGGGTTGGTCACGACCCTGGAGCGCTTGCGGTTGCCGGGTGCGGTGGCGGTGGGCTTGGTGTTCGCCCTGTTCATGGGCTTGTTGTTGGTGTTCATAATCGTGATCGTGCCGCTGCTCTGGCACCAGTTGGTGACGCTCTTCAACGAGTTGCCGGGGATGCTTGCCAAATGGCAGTCCGTGCTGTTGCTGTTGCCCGAGCGTTATCCGCACCTGGTGTCCGACGAGCAGGTGTTGCAAGCCATTGAAGTCGTGCGCGGCCAGATTGGCAAGTTCGGCCAGTGGGCGCTGACGTTTTCGCTGTCCAGCCTGCCGCTTTTGGTCAACATCATGATCTACCTGGTGTTGGTGCCGATCCTGGTGTTTTTCTTCCTCAAGGACCGGGAAATGATCGGTCGTTGGGTCCGAGGCTACCTGCCGCGTGAGCGAGCGCTGATTACCCGGGTGGCCCAGGAGATGAACCGGCAGATCGCCAACTACATTCGCGGCAAAGTCATCGAGATTTTCATCTGCGGTGGCGTGACCTACATCGGCTTCGTCGCCCTGGGGCTCAATTATGCCGCCTTGCTGGCGCTGCTGGTGGGCATCTCGGTGGTAGTGCCTTATGTCGGCACCGTGGTGGTGACCGTGCCGGTGGCCTTGATTGCGCTGTTCCAGTGGGGCTGGAGCGATCAGTTCATCTACCTGATGGCGGTCTACGGGATCATCCAGACGCTGGACGGCAACGTGCTGGTCCCGCTGCTGTTTTCCGAGGCGGTGAACCTGCATCCGGTGGCGATCATCTGCGCGGTGCTGCTGTTTGGCGGGCTGTGGGGGTTCTGGGGGGTGTTCTTTGCGATTCCCCTGGCGACGCTGTTCAAGGCGGTGCTGGATGCGTGGCCGAGCAAGGAGCCGGTGGTGGCGCCGTTGTTGTAGCTTGGGTAATGGGGTGAGGCTTTTGGCCCCATCGCGAGCAAGCTCGCTCCCACAGGGATTTGATTAACACCACCAATCCAGTGTGGGAGCGAGCTCGCTCGCGATAGCGCCAGTACAGGCAGCGAAAATTTCAGCCCTTGTTGAGGGCCTGAGCCGCCGCCAAAACCGCATCCACATGCCCCGGCACCTTCACGCCACGCCATTCCTGGCGCAGCACGCCGTTCTTGTCGATCAGGAATGTGCTGCGATCAACGCCCAGGTACTCCTTGCCATAGAGCTTTTTCAGCTTGATCACGTCGAACAGCTGGCAGACGGCCTCGTCCTTGTCGCTGATCAGCTCGAACGGGAATTCCTGCTTGCACTTGAAGTTCTCGTGGGACTTGAGGCTGTCCCGGGAGACGCCGAACACTTCGGTGTTGGCGGCCTGGAACTGCGCATACTGGTCCCGAAAACCCTGGCCTTCGGTGGTGCAGCCCGGGGTGCTGTCCTTGGGGTAGAAGTAGATCACCACCTGTTTACCCTTGAGGGCGGCGAGGCTGATGGTCTGCCCGCTGGTGGCGGGTGCCTGGAAATCGGTAACCGGCTGGTCGACTGCAACGGCCATGAACGCTTCCTTACATTGGGTTTTGTGGGCGCCACGGTTCGATCAGGGCATCCAGGTTCATCGCATCGGCGAAGTCCAGGAACTGATCGCGCAGCCAGCTGATCTGGGTGCCGGCCGGCAGGGTCACGGTGAACGTGGCATTGAGCATGGTGCCGCCGGTCTGCGGGGCCTGGTAGGTGTCGCAGGTCAGGTTTTCCAGCTCGACGTGATGGTCCATGAAGAACTGGCACAGCTCGTTGATGATGTCCGGACGATAGGCTGAGCTCACATAAGCCACGTAGGGCAGGGCCTGGGGACGGTTCTCCAGCGCGGCGCTACGCACCACGTTGACGGTGAAGGCATGCTTCTTGGCCAGCGCCGGCAGGCTGCCTTCCAGGCGAGCCAGGGCGTCCCAGCTGCCGGAGATCTCGAGCACGAGTGCACTGCATTCGCCATGACGGGTCAGGCGTGAGGTCACGACGGCGCAGCGATTTTCATGGCTGGCGCGGCACAGGACGTTAGTCAGCTCCATGGGGTTGGCGCCAAGGGCACTGATAACAAGGAATTGTTCGCGGACTGTGGGGGTGGACATGCAGCATTCCTAAAGCGATGAGCGGTCGGTACTGTTGCCGCTCGATACAGCGCCAGGCCCTGAGAAACGAACGGCTCAAGCCTTGTGCCCGGGGTTGCGCTGCATTCCATGACAGCAGGAACGCACCAGGACAAACCCGGGATCGGGGCTTGCGGCGACGAAAACGGAGGCTGGAAACCGGCGTATGAGCTTGTCGGTACCGATCAAAGCCTGAAGGGTAGCGAAAACCATCGCCAAGGGGAATGGTAGTTCGCTTGTACAAGCATCTTGGCGCCAGTACCATTACCGCTCTCTTTTTCCGGCAGGAGCGGTTTCATGATTGCGGGCAGTATGGTGGCACTGGTCACACCCATGGATGCACAAGGGCATCTTGACTGGGCCAGCCTCAGCAAACTCGTGGACTTCCACCTTGAGAACGGCACCCATGCCATTGTCGCTGTCGGTACCACCGGCGAGTCGGCAACCCTCGACGTCAATGAGCACATCGAAGTCATCCGTGCCGTGGTCAAGCAGGTCAACGGGCGCATTCCCGTCATCGCCGGCACCGGCGCCAACTCGACCCGCGAGGCCGTCGAGCTGACCCGCAACGCCAAGGAAGCCGGTGCCGACGCTTGCCTGCTGGTCGTTCCGTACTACAACAAGCCGACCCAGGAAGGCTTGTACCAGCACTTCAAGCACATTGCCGAAGCCGTCGACATCCCGCAGATCCTCTATAACGTTCCCGGCCGCACCTCCTGCGACATGCAGGCCGAGACCGTGATCCGCCTGTCCACCGTGCCGAACATCATCGGCATCAAGGAAGCCACCGGCGACATGAAGCGCGCCAAGGCCATCCTCGATGGCGTGAGCAAGGACTTCATCGTGCTGTCTGGCGATGATCCGACCGCGGTCGAGCTGATCCTGCTGGGCGGCAAGGGCAACATCTCCGTCACTGCCAACGTTGCCCCACGCGAAATGGCCGACCTGTGCGAGGCCGCGCTCAAGGGCGACGCCGAGACCGCACGGGCCATCAACGAAAAACTGATGCCATTGCACAAGGACCTGTTCCTCGAGGCCAACCCGATTCCGGTGAAGTGGGCCTTGGTTGAAATGGGCCTGATGCACGAAGGCATCCGCCTGCCACTGACCTGGCTGAGCACCCCCTGTCACGAACCGCTGCGGCAGGCCATGCGCCAGTCCGGCGTCCTGGTTTAATTGAGGAAGTACAACGCATGAAGCGAATGGCCGGACTTTCCGCACTTGCCTTGATTATCTCCAGCACCAGCGGCTGCGGATGGATCTGGGGGCCGGAAGGTTACTTCCGCGACCGTGGTAGCGATTACCTGCAGGCGCAACAGACTGCACCGATGCAACTGCCGCAAGACGTCAGCGTTGCCAAGCGCCTCGATCCGCTGCTGCCGATCCCGCGCAACGTAGCCGACGACAGCGTCAAGGGCGAATACATCGTCCCACGTCCACAGCCGCTGTCGGCCGTGGCCGATGCCAGCGACTACACCCTGCAGAAGAGCGGCGACTCCAGCTGGGTCATGGGCCAGCATCCACCGGCCGAAGTCTGGCCGGTGGCGATCCAGTTCTTCCAGGACAACGGTTTCCGCCTGGACGAACAGCGCCCACAAACTGGCGAATTCACCACCACCTGGCAGCGCTCCGATGAACTGTCCGCCGCCATGGCCAAGCGCATGAGCGCCGCCGGCGTTGCTGCCGACAGCGAAACCCGCGTGCGGGTGCGTATCGAGCCGGGCGTGCAGCGCAACACCAGTGAAGTCTATGTGGTCAGCGCCGAGCGACCTGCTGGCAGCACCGCCGACGTGGCCTTCAGCAACCGTTCGGTCAATACCGGCCTCGACGCTGCGCTGGTGGACGACATGCTCGCCAGCATGAGCCGTAACGCGGAGCAGGGCGGTTCGGTCTCGATGCTGGCCTCCAAGGAGTTCGATGCGCCGAGCCGCGTCAGCCTGAGCGAAGACGGCAGCGGCAACCCGGTGCTCAACGTCGGCTCCGACCTGGACCGTGCCTGGTCGAGCGTTGGCCGTGCGCTGGAGCAGGGCGAATGGCGCGTTGAAGACATCAACCGCAGCCTGGGCCTGTACTACATCAACCTCGCTGAAAAGGCCGAGAAGAAAGACGATAAGCCTGGCTTCTTCAGTGGCCTGTTCGGCAGCAAGCCGGACAAGGAAGAAATCGAAGCCCGCGCCGAGCGTTATCAGGTTCGCCTGAGCAAGGTCGGCGACAACGTCCAGGTCACCGTCGAGAAGAACATCAACACCGTGGCGCCGGCCGATGTGGCCCGCAAGGTGTTGGGCGTGATTCAGGACAACCTGGGCTGATCCGATGCGTTTTGCCGTTCTCGGCAGCGGTAGCCAAGGGAACGGCACGCTGGTAGCCAGCGCCGGCACGTATGTGTTGGTCGATTGTGGTTTCTCCCTGCGGGAAACCGAGAAGCGCCTGTTGCGCCTGGGTGTGCACCCGGCGCAACTGAGCGCGATACTCGTGACCCACGAACATGCCGACCACGTGCATGGCGTGGGTTTGCTGTCTCGGCGCTACAATCTGCCGGTGTACCTGAGCCGTGGGACACTGGAAGGCCTGCGCAAACCCATCGAGCCGGCCGGGTTCGTGGCCGGTGGCGAGCAACTGCGCATCGGTTGCCTGGATATCAGCGTGGTCAGCGTGGCGCACGATGCCCGGGAACCGACGCAATATGTGTTCAGCGACGGCGAGCGGCGCTTTGGGCTGCTGACCGACCTGGGGTCGTATTGCGACAGGGTGATGGACAGTTACCGGGACCTCGATGCGTTGATGATCGAGTCCAACCACTGCCGCGACATGTTGGCGCGTGGTTACTACCCGTACTTCCTCAAGCAGCGGGTAGGCGGGGAATACGGGCATTTGAACAACCACCAGGCAGCGTTCCTGGTGGCCGAGTTGGGCTGGCAAGGCCTGCAACACCTGGTCCTGGCCCATCTGAGCAGCAAGAACAACCTGCCGCAGCTGGCCCGGCAATGTTTTGTCGACACCCTCGGGTGCGACCCGGACTGGCTGCAACTGGCCGATCAAGATTCAGGGCTCGACTGGCGACATATCGCCTAGCCCACTACTTAGCAAGCGGAGCCCATCATGGAAAAACGTGAAGAACTCTACCGCGGCAAAGCCAAGTCGGTTTACAAGACCGACGACGCTGACCGCTTGATCCTGCTGTTTCGCAACGACACTTCGGCGTTCGACGGCAAGCGTATCGAACAGCTGGACCGCAAGGGCATGGTGAACAATAAGTTCAACGCCTTCATTATGCAGAAGCTCGAAGCCGCCGGCGTGCCGACCCAGTTCGACAAGCTGCTGGGCGACAACGAATGCCTGGTCAAGAAGCTGGACATGATCCCGGTCGAATGCGTCGTGCGTAACTACGCCGCCGGCAGCCTGGTCAAGCGCCTGGGTGTGGAAGAGGGCTTGAAGCTCAACCCTTACACCTTCGAGCTGTTCCTGAAGGACGACGCCAAGGGCGACCCGTTCATCAACGAATCCCACGTCGTGGCATTCGGTTGGGGCACCGCCGAGCAACTGGTCCGCATGAAGGAGTTGTCCCTCAAGGTCAACGAAGTACTGACCAAGCTGTTCGACGACGCCGGCCTGCTGCTGGTGGACTTCAAGCTTGAATTCGGTGTGTTCAGCGACGGCTCCATCGTCCTGGGCGACGAATTCAGCCCGGACGGCTGCCGCCTCTGGGACAAGGACACCAAGAAGAAGATGGACAAGGACCGCTTCCGCCAGGGCCTCGGTGACGTCATCGAAGCCTACGAAGAAGTCGCCCAGCGTCTGGGTGTGCCGCTGTAATCGACGCAAGCATCTGATAGCACGGAAAAAATTTCGCTCGGGGGTTCGCTTCCGGCGAATGTGCTGGTATGATGCGCGCCACTGGAGAGATGCCGGAGTGGCCGAACGGGACGGATTCGAAATCCGTTGTACTGGCGACAGTACCTAGGGTTCAAATCCCTATCTCTCCGCCATTATTGTGTATGACTAAGCCCCTGAAATGGTTGAACATTTCAGGGGCTTTTTCGTTTTCGTCATCTGTCAGTCTGGCGTAAATCCTGTGGGAGCAAAGCTTGCTCGCGATTGAGGTAAGCCAGCCGACAACGATATTGGCGACTCTACCGCTATCGCGAGCAAGCTTTGCTCCCACAGACTTTATCTCTAGCTGACAAGTATTATCCCTAGGCAGGTTCCGCATCCAAGCGTCGGGCTATGACGTCGAGCACGTCGCAGCCATCCCTCAAGGAGATGCAGCACAGCTGTGCAAAGTCCTGGAGGACCACTGAATCACTCGGAATGTCCCCTCGCATGGCGAGGTTCTCTAAAAGCTGGGTGACCGCGCGAATTCTATAGCCCGCCGTGTCGAGCAGGATGTGCAAAGGCGCAGAAGTGTCGACGAAGAGGGGTTGATCATCGGCATTGCTGGTAAGAGCCATGTATCTATTCATTTCAAACTCCGCTTGATTGAGGGCTTTCTTACCATTTGTCATTGAGTCGCCAAACCCAAGCCGTTCTTACGAGCGACATTTGGACTATAGGGCCTCGCTGGAGAAATCATCAATCAGATGATGAGTCAGAAAATTCTCTAAATTATGTGGGCGGGAAATGTCAGAAAAGTCCCCGCTGCAATTGCGTTCTCCCAGCTTTTTATCCCGCCCCAACCCCCTCCATAACCCGCATAACCACGGCATTTCCAACACCCAAAGCTTTGTAACAATTGGACTAATGGTCTATAGCTCAAGGCATGGCTGCCGATAGGCCAGTTAATCCCCATGAAAGGAGTGACACCCCATGCCGCGGTTTTTTGCCGATCTGGGCTTTCGCTGGAAAATCACCCTGCCCATTGCGTTCCTGGCGTTGCTGTTGGTGCTGATGGGGTGGTCGGGCATGCGTGGCATTAGCCAGGTGACTGAGTCGAGCACGCAATTGACCAAGCGCTACCTGCCGGCCATCAGCCTGTTGCTCAACGCCGATCGTGATCTCTACCAGGCCTTTGTTGCCGAGCGCAGTCTGCTTGGGGGCAATGCGGGCAGTCATTCCGAGGCACTGCGTGCCAGTCATCGGGACAATCTGAAGCAAGCTTATGATCGCGTGCAGAAATATGCGGCGATGCAGCCGAGTGCCGAGGCGTTGGCGCTGGTCAGTCAGTTCAATGACCGTTTTGCACAGTGGTCGCAGGTTTCGCGGCAGGTGGTCGAGCAGGCCGCGAGCAATCCGCAGGCGGCCAGTGCGCTGAGTTTTGGTGACGGTGAAAGTAAGTTCGACACCATGCGCGATGCCATCGACAAGCTGGGTGAACTGGAAGACGAAGCATCGCTGCGCGAGGGGCAAGCGGCGATTGACCATGGCCAGGCTGTTGGGGTGCAGCAGGGCGGTATCTTGTTGGTGGGTCTGCTGGGTTGCATCCTGCTGATTGTGGCCTTGCCCATGGTCGTGCTTCGCCCAATGCGTCGACTGCTGCACCGTGTTGAACAGATAGCCGAGGGCGGTGGCGATCTGAAGGGCCGTCTTGAGGTGCGTTCGGCTGACGAGTTGGGCCAGCTTGGCAGCGCGTTCAACCGCTTCCTCGATAAGCTGCAGCCGTTGATTGCCGAAGTGGGCCGCGTGACCGGGGAGGTGGACGCCGCCGCGCGGGCCATGGCGAATATGGCCGCGACCAATGACAAGTTGATCAGCAGCGAACACGCGGCGCTCGACCAGGTCAGTACCGCGGCGACCCAGATGAGTGCCGCGGTGCATGAGGTGGCACACAATGCCGTGAACGCGTCGGACGCCGCGCAGCAAGCCAGCAGTCAGTCTCGTGACGGCACCGCGGTCGTCAGCAGCACCATCGAATCGATCCGTCAGTTGGCCCAGGAAGTGGAGAGCGCTTCGGGCACCATTGAGGCACTGGCCCAGGAAACCTCCAGCATCGGTGCCGTGCTCGAGGTCATCCGAGGCATTGCCGAACAGACCAACCTGCTCGCGCTGAACGCGGCCATCGAGGCGGCACGGGCGGGCGAGCAAGGCCGCGGTTTTGCTGTCGTGGCCGATGAAGTCAGGGCCCTGGCGGCGCGTACCCAGGATTCGACCAAGGACATTCAGGTGCGTATCGAACGGCTGCAAAGCGGTGTCGCCAGGGCCGTGCAAGCCATGCAGGTCGGCAGCAGCAAGGCCCGTGACAGCGTCGAACGTGCGGCGGGTGTCGATCAGGTGCTCAGCGGCACCAGTGGCTCGATTCAGCGGATCAACGACATGGCCGCGCAGATCGCCAACGCCTGTGAGGAGCAGAGCAGTGTCACCGAAGAAATCGCCCGCAACATCTCCGACATCCGCGACTTGTCCAACGAAGCGGCAGCAAATTCTGCCCAGAGCATGCATGCCAGCCAGCAGCTTTCCGGCCTGTCGAGAAACCTGGCAGAACTGACCGGCCGCTTCCGCACTTGAGACGGATGCGGTCGTGTCCATCGACGATCGCCTGAGAGTCCTGCATCAGGACGGTTTCGTCCTGATGCAGGGCGTGTTGGATGCCCGGCAGATCGCCGACCTGCGCCATGCCATTGACCAGTTGAAGCCCCTGCATTGGGACTACAGCGGCGTCATCGATCATTACAAATGTGTGTTCAATCGCGATCCGTTCTGGCTGCCGTTCCTGGATGTGGCCGGGGTGATCGAGCTGGCCGAGGCGGCCCTGGGCGATGATTGCCATGTCATCGGCCAAACGGCCTGGCGCTGCCGTCCCGGTTTTACCGGGGCGCCGTTGCACCTGGATTATCTGGTGATGCAATTGCCGCCAGGGTTGTTGGCCGACCCTGGCTTTGAACTGCCGATGCAGGTTTTTACCGCGCAGTTTTACCTGGATGACATCGACGCCGACTTGAGCCCGACCCAGGTCATTGCGGGCAGCCACAAAGCCGGTCGGGCGCCAGTGAAGGGCGAAACGCAATGGCAGGGGCGCCCCGCGCAGCCCGTGCTATGCCGGGCGGGCGATGTGCTGGTACTGCGCAGTGAGTTATGGCACGCCGGCAGCGACAACCGGACCGCCGACCGCACGCGTTACATGCTCCAAGTGCACTATGGCCGGCGGATGGTCGCGCAGAAGTTCTCACCTTACTTGCATTGGCAGTTCAACCCTGTGGTCTTGGCCGCCGCGACACCTCGTCAGCGACGGTTGTTGGGCGATCACCAGGAAGCTGAATACGATTGAGCCTGGCTCAGTCAGATCCACACATCATTGACTGCCGTTCGCTCATTGGTTTGCTCGCCGGTATTGAGGACGCCGCGAGGCTCGATCAACAGCAGTTTCACTTCGTGTGCGGCGCTGGGCTTGTGCTCGACACCTTTTTTGACCACGTACATTTCGCCCGGCCCTATGGTCACCGCACCGTCGAGAAAGTCGATACGCAACTCGCCCTCCAGCACGATGAAGGTTTCATCGGTGTCGGCGTGGGCGTGCCAGATGAATTCGCCTTCGAGCCGGACGATCTTGAATTGGTAGTCATTCATTTCGGCCACGACTTTCGGTGCCCATTGTTCGTGGAACAGTGCGTATTTCTGAGCGAAGTTGATGGGGGCGTAGTGGGTCATCGAGGCATGCTCTTCAGGTGGGTGGTGAGCTGTACCTTACTGTCGGAGCCTGGGTGCGTATTGGATGATCGTGCAGCTTTTTGCCGTGCGCAGCCTCTGCCTTCAGCGCAGCATTTTCAGCCAGCGTGCCGGTGAAATACCGAAGGCCTGGGTGTGCAGTCGGGTCATGTGGCTCTGATCGAAAAAACCACAGGCCAGGGCTGCTTCGCTCAACGGCATGCCATGCAATACCAGGCGCCGGGCTTCGTTCAAGCGGCGCTGAGTGATGTAGCGATAGGGGCTGGTGCCGTAAAGTGCCCGGAAATCCCGGGACAGGCTCCATCGATCCCGGCCGCTGGCCTGCACCAGGTCATCCAGTGTGATCGCCTGGTGGAGGGCATCGTGGATGAACAGGCGGGCACGCTCCGCCGCCGGGTAGTCGATCAGCCGCCGCCCACGTCGGCTGCCGGCCGCGATGTCGAGTGCCTGGGCCATATCGTAGATGGCGTCCTCTTCCTCCAGCGGGTCGAGGGGATGATCCAGGCCGTTCAATAGTCGACGGGTCGCGATGTTGAGGCGAGGGTCGTTGGACAATCCTCCTCCGATGAAGGGCAATGGCTTGCCCCCCAGCACTTGCTGGATCAGCGACGGTTCTATGTAGAGCATCCGGTAGCGAAAACCCTCGCTCGTCCCGGCTTCGCCATCGTGCACCTCGTCCGGGTGCAGGACGACGGTGCCGCCGGGCTGGCTGTGGCGTTTGCTGTGGCGATAGTTGAAGCTCTGCACGCCGGAAAGTGTGATTCCGATGGCGTAGGTGTCGTGGCGATGGGTGGTGTAGCCATGCCCGCTGAAATAGGCCTCGATGCGTTCCATTTTCCTCGATTCGGGCGCCCGTACCAGCCAGTCGCGATTATGGATTGATCGAGTCATTGCACCAGCCTCCTGCTTTAGTCCGCATACCCTACCTGCCTGAAAACTTTCGTTACAGCAAAAAAAAGCTAAACCGGTGTAGGAGCTGCGTAGGAGCTGTCGAGTGCAACGAGGCTGCGATCTTTTCCCTGACACTTGAATCTCAGGCGAAAGATCAAGATCAAGAGATCGCAGGCTTCGCCAGCTCCTACAGGGCCCGCGCGGCGCTGTTAGATCTCCTTTACCGGCGTTTCGCCCTGGACATTCTTGATCAGCCCGATGACGTGAAGGCAGTCACTCTTGTTCACATAGGATTCGCCGCTGGCGATCGTTTCGTGGTTGCCGGCTCTCAAGCGCCAGCGCCATTGGCCTTTTCCAGTGCTCGGGGTGCCTCGGGTCTGTCGATAGATTTCAAAATACATCGGTTCGCTCCCTGCGATTCATTCAGTCAAGACATGCGTTGGACATGTGGCTGCCAGCCTAGCCAAGTGGCTGGTTTTGGCTACGGGAAATTCGTTTCCATTGGTTATCAAATATTGCCGGAAATGAGCCTGGATCGGGCGTTCGACTACTTCCATGGAAAAAGTCATGTTGCGAACATGTGGTCGGCTGGAAGTTCGGGCTTGATCCTTGCGTTGCCCTGCTCGGTCCTGCTTAATACGTTTCGACGCCTAGGGCCGCAAGCCGATGGGACTGAAAACACTATAAGAAAAAGAGCCATCAAGTGACTGAATATCCAGGAACGGATCTGCAGGGTCGTCTAGCGCTTTCGCTTGTCATTCCGGTCTACAACGAAGTCCAGTCCATCGATGTGTTCATGGCCAGGATCGACCAGGTCTTTGCCCATGAATCGCTGGTGAGCCTGGAGCTGGTGTTCGTCAACGACGGCAGCGTGGACGACACATTGGTGCTGCTGCTGGAACGGCAGAAGACCGATCCGCGCATCCGAGTCGTCGACCTGAGTCGCAACTTCGGCAAGGAAGCGGCGTTGAGTGCCGGCCTGCAAGCCGCCCGCGGCCAGGCGGTGGTGCCGATCGATGTCGATCTGCAAGACCCTCCCGAAGTGATCCTGGAAATGATTGCCCATTGGCGCAACGGTGCCGAAGTGGTGCTGGGCCATCGGATCAACCGCGACTCCGACTCCTGGGCCAAGCAGGTTTCCGCCAACGGGTTCTACCGGCTGCACAATAAAATCGCCGACCACAAGCTGCCGGAGAATGTTGGCGATTTTCGCTTGATGGATCGCTGTGTGGTCGATGCCCTGCAAACCCTGCCTGAATCGCGGCGCTTCATGAAAGGGCTGTTTGCCTGGGTAGGATTCCGCACCACCTACGTGGATTACGTCAGGCCTGAGCGGGCCGCCGGTGAAAGCAAATTCAACGGCTGGCGCCTGTGGAATTTTGCCCTTGAAGGCATCACCAGCTTCAGCACCGAACCGCTGCGTATCTGGACGTACCTGGGGCTTTGCGTGTCGCTGGTGTCCTTTGCGTTCGCCATCTTCATCGTGCTTCGGACCCTGATTTCCGGGGTTGACCTGCCGGGCTATGCCTCGCTGATGGTGGCGGTCACGTTCCTGGGCGGGTTGCAACTGATCGGCATCGGCGTGCTGGGTGAGTACCTGGGCCGCACCTACATCGAATCCAAGCGTCGACCGGTTTTCCTGGTGCGGCGCATCTATGACGCCAAGGACTGACCATGGACCTCAAGGAAACCGACATCCTGGGCCCCGAGATCGGGCAGCATTGGTACTACCGCTCGAAGGCGCGCGCCATGCTGCACATGCTCAAGGGCACCTCGGCCAGTACACTGCTGGACGTGGGCGCCGGGTCGGGCTTTTTTTCCCATCACCTGCTGACCCATACCGCAACGGCCCAGGCCTGGTGCGTGGACATCAGTTACCCGGCCGACTCCGACGCCAGCACCGCCGGTAAACCGGTCCGCTACCGTCGTGCCATCGACACGCTGGACGCTGACCTGGTATTGCTGATGGACGTGCTGGAGCATGTGGACGATGACGTGGGGCTGCTCAAGGCCTACGTCGACAAAGTGCCGTCCGGCAGCCGTTTCCTGATCACCGTGCCGGCGTTCCAGTTTCTCTGGAGCGGGCATGATGATTTTCTCGAGCACAAGCGCCGCTACACCCTCAAGCAGCTGGAAAGTGTCGTGGCGCAGGCCGGTCTGCAGGTCCAGCAAGGTGCGTATTACTTCGGCCTGGTATTTCCCATTGCCGCCGGTCTGCGCCTGTTGCAGCGCAAGGCGTCCGGAGCCCCGGCCAAGTCGCAGCTTGCGCGGCATCATCCGCTGGTCAATGGCGTGTTGAGGTCACTGTGCAGCCTGGAGCGTCCGTTCATGGGCGCCAATCGTATGGCCGGCCTGACGGTGTTCTGCCTGGCGCAGAAGCCGTGACCTGGACGCACTCGCCGTTGCTGCGACGTGCCTTGCGCTTTGCCATGACCGGCCTGCTCGTCACGGCGGTGCATGTGGTGGCTGCGGTGCTGTTCGTGCACCTGATCCTGGCGAACCCGCCACTGGCCAATGGTTTCGCCTTTGTCGTGGCGACCGTGGTGTCGTACCTGATCAACACCCTCTGGAGCTTTTCCAGCCGCTTGCATGGCCGCACCCTCGGCCGTTTCGTGGTGGTCTCGATCGGCGGGTTGGGGCTGGCGATGCTGGTGGCCTGGGTGGCCCAGCGCGTCGGCCTGGATTACCTGGCGGGCATAGCAGCCGTGGCGCTGATTATCCCGGTGTTCACCTTCATCCTGCATAATTTCTGGACGTATCGATGACCGTTCGTGGTGAGCGTTACTGGGTTTGCTTGTTGCCCATCCTGTTGGGTGCGCTGGCGTTTCTGCTGGTGATCGGCCCGCGGGTACTGGATCCGACGAACATCGGCTGGTTGGGGGAGGGCGATGCGGCGACCCATTATATGGGCTGGGCGTTTTTCCGCAGTTCGCCCTGGACCTTTCCGTTGGGCATGAACCCTTCCTATGGTTTGGAATTGGGCAACGGCATCATTTTTTCCGACTCCAACCCGCTGCTGGCGTTCCTGTTCAAACCCTTCAGTGCCTGGCTGCCCGAGACGTTCCAGTATTTTGGCCTGTGGTTGCTGGCCTGCTTCATCCTGCAAGCCTGGTTCGCCTGGAAATTGGTCGGTCTGCTGACGCCATCTCTGTGGATCAGGCTGTTGGGGACCGGGTTGTTTGTGTTCTCGCCGCCGATGTTTCTGCGCATGGGCGGGCATCTGTCGTTGTCCGGGCATTTCCTGATCCTGGCGGCCTTGTACCTGGCGCTACGACCGGGCTTGCAGAAGCGGCGGCTGGCCTGGGGCGTGCTGTTGGCCGCGACAGCGTTGGTGCATGCCTACCTGTTGGCCATGGTGGCGCTGATCTGGTTGGCTGACCTTGCCAGCCAGGCCATCAAGGGCCGGTTGTCCCGACGCGATGCCTGGATCGAGCTGGGTGGCTTGTTTTTGCTGGTCGCGTTCTGCTGCTGGCAAGCGGCTTATTTCAGCGTGGGTGGCGGGACCGTGGCAGGCGGTTTTGGGTTGTACCGTCTGAACGTGATGTCGCTGGTCAACCCCAGTGGCTGGTCATACACCTTGCGCGATATGCCCCAGGGCCCCGGGGACTACGAAGGTTTCAATTACCTGGGCTTGGGCGTCCTCCTGCTGGCGATCTGCGCCGGCGTGGCATTGCTGCAAGGCAACACCGGTTTGGCGAATGCCGTGCGCCACAGGCGGCTGTTGCTGTTGGCATTGATCGGGCTGACGCTGTTTGCGCTGACCAACAAGCTCGGCATCGGCATGCAGAATATGCATTACTGGCTGCCCAAACCCCTTGAACTCCTGGCAAACGTCTTTCGTGCGGCCGGCCGGATGTTCTGGCCGGTGTTCTACGCCATCGTATTTACCGTCATTTTCCTGGTGATCCGCGGCAACAAACCACGGGCGGCGGCGTGTCTGCTGGCCATCGCCCTGCTGGTGCAAATCCTGGATACCCGCGCTGGATGGGCCGGCCTGCGCCAGAGCCGGATGATGCCGGCCGCCTCCAGTTGGCCCACGTCCATGAATGATCCGTTCTGGGCCAGTGCGGCCAGCCATTATTCGAAAGTCCGGACGCTGCTGCCGCAGAACCAGCCGGAAAATTGGCTGCTGACCAGCCAATACGCCCTGAAGCATGGGTTGGAAACCGATGGCGTGTACCTGGGACGCATGGGCACCCGTGAGATCGAACAAGCCCAGCGCCGCGCCGCGCAGATGCTTGCCAGCGGCGAGTATGCAGCGGATTCGCTGTACATCCTCGACCCTGGCGCCGCGCTTCAGGCGGCGAAGACCGTCAATCGCCAGACCGACCTGTTGACCCGTATCGATGGCCTCGTGGTGCTGGCGCCGGGTTGGAAGTCATGTGCCCAATGCCCACCGCTTGCCGATGAGACGCTGGATGTGCAGGTGAAGATCGGCGAGCGCCAGGTGTTCAGCCGAATCAACGCGATGTTGGTCGACGGCTGGGGACGCGTCGAGGATTGGGGAACTTGGTCGGAAGGGACCGAGGCTGAGATTGTCTTGCGCATTGCGCCAGAAGCGCGCGTCCTCTCGATCGACGCGGCGGCGTTCGTGCAGCCCCCCCTGCATACGCGCCAGCGAGTGGACGTCTCGATCAACGGTGTGGCGGCGTTGTCGACGCAGTTCACGCGCCTGCAAGACAACACCCTTGAACTGCCCCTGACACCGGCCATTCGTGAAACGATGGGCGCGGATGGGGCGTTGCGCGTGCATTTCCATTTGCCCGATGCCATCAGCCCCAAGGCGCTGGGGTTGGGGAGGGATGAGCGAGTCATGGCGCTGGGGCTGAAGTCGCTGATCGTGAGGTAGGGCTTTTTCATTGTGGCGAGGGAGCTTGCTCCCGCTCGGTTGCGCAGCAACCGCAAAATCTTGGGGCCGCTTCGCCCGAAGCGTCGGACCGGCCCCGCGGGAGCAAGCTCCCTCGCCACAAAAGCAGGGTGCCTCTTCCAATTTATTTGACGGTATTACACAGGCGCTTAGCCTTTTTGCGCATAGACGCGCAGCCCCTGGCGTTTCTACACTGCATCCCATCAAGGATCGAGGGCAGTGGATGAACCGCAACGAATTGCGCAAGGCCGACATCAACCTGATGGTGGTTTTCGAAACGCTGATGCTTGAGCGTAACGTGACGCGGGTGGCGGAAAAACTGTTCCTGGGCCAACCGACCATCAGCTCGGCCCTCAATCGTTTGCGCAAGATGTTCAACGACCCGTTGTTCATTCGCGTCGGCCACCGCATGGAGCCGACGGCCCGGGCTGAAGAAATCATCCGGCATCTATCACCGGCCCTCGATTCGCTGTCAGTGGCCTTGAGCCTGACCCACGATTTCGATCCCACCAGCAGCACCATGACGTTTCGCATCGGCCTGTCGGACGACGTCGAGTTCGGCCTGTTGCCACCCCTGCTGAGCAGCCTGCGGCAAGAAGCGCCGCAAATCGTGTTCGTGGTGCAGCACGTCGATTACTGGCGCATCCCCGATTTGCTGGCGTCAGGCGACATCACCGTGGGCATCAGCCAGACGCGCGGGCTGCCGGCCAACGCCAAGCGCAAATTGTTGCGACACATCCAGCCCCGCGTGTTGCGCGCCGATGCGTCGGACACGCCGCTGACCCTGGACGAGTATTGCGCGCGGCCTCATGTGCTGGTGTCCCATACCGCGAACGTTGCCGGGTTTGCCGATGAATGGCTGGCCGAGATCGGACGCACACGCCAGGTCGTGCTGTCGGTGCCGCAATACAGCGCATTGCCGGCATTGCTGGCCGGCACTGACCTGATCGCCAGCTTGCCGGACTATACCGCCGCCGCCATGGCGGCTTCGGGGCAACTGTTCGACGAACCCTTTCCTTTCAAGACCCCGACCCTGGATTTGTCCATGGTCTGGCTGAGCCATGTCGACAGTGACCCGGCCGAGCGCTGGTTGCGGTCGCGGTTGGAGGCCTTCATGGGCGAGCGTGGGGGCTTGGTGCAACCCTGACACCGGCCCGCAGCGAAACAAAACCTGCCCCAACGTTTAAAGTCGAGGTAAGGTTGTGACGGCTGAAATCCCCTTGTCATATTTTCGAATCGGAGTCGAACACATGCCTCACCTGCACATGGAGTACACCGCCAACCTGCCTGAGCTGAAGGCGGATGTCGCATTGCTGCGCCTGAACAATGCGTTGGTGGCTTCCGGTCAATTCGCTGCCGAGCTGGACATCAAGAGCCGGGCCGTGAAGCTCGAGACTTTCCGGGTGGGCACGGGGCTGGGCGAGCGGGGCTTCGTGCACGTGAAGCTGGCCTTGCTGAGCGGTCGCTCGCCGGAAATCAAGAAGCAGCTGGCCGATAGCCTGCTGGCCGTGATCCAGGAACTGGGGCCATGGCCGGCCGACGTTAGCGTGCAACTGTGCGTGGAAATCCTCGACATCGATCGAGGCCCGTATGCCAAGGACTTGATCGGTCAATAACGATCAGGTGTTGCGGGCGGCGCAGGCCTTGATGATCTGTTCGCGCAGCCAGGCGTTGGCACTGTCCTGATCGCCGGCCAGGCTCCACTGCATGTTCAGGGTGAACCCCGGCAGGCCCTGGGGCGCTTCGTGATGATTGAAGATCGCCTCGTTGGCCAGCAGTTTCTGGATGCGGCGGGGCAGGGTCAGGATGAAGTCGGTGCCGGTGATCATCTTCAGTGCGGCACTGTAGCTGTTGGCGCGGGCGGCAATCTGGCGTTGATGCGTCTGCTGCGACAGCCAACCGTCCACCATGTTGGTCGCTGACGACCAGGGCGTCGGAAACACGTGTCGACGCCGTACGAAAGACTGAAGGCTCAGTTGCGGCTCAAGTGGCGTCGCCCGTTTATCCACCACACAAACCAGGTCTTCCTCCAGCAACTGCCGGGATTTGAAATCGACATGGTTGCTGTGGAAGTTCGGGCCGAAGCAGATCACCAGGTCCAGGCTGCCGTCGCGCAACTCTTCGGCGGGGATGTCGGCTTCGAGCTTGTGCACGTTCACCACCACCGGCAGATTGGCGTAATCGAAGCCTTGCAGCAGTTGCGGCAGGATCAGCTGTTCGAAATATTCCGGTGCGCAAATATTGAAGGTAATGGCTTGCCGGGTCGGATCGAAGGTGGGTGTACCAGCATGGCACAGGTTGATGCTTTGCAAAATGGCGCGCACATGGTCGTACATGCCCTCGGCCTTATAGGTGGGGCGCATGCCGGTGCGGGTGTTGATGAATAGCTCGTCTTCGAAGCAGGTTCGCAGTTTCTTGAGGCAATAACTGACGGTTGACTGACTGACGCACAATGCCTCGGACACGCCGGTGACACTGCTTTGCTCGTACACGGCGCTAAACACCATGAGGTCTTGCATGTCGAGCTTTCTGAGGGAGTTACTGTTCAGCATCCGTTCTGTCTCTCGCTGTGCTCCTTGCGCGGATTTTGCGCAAACCAGGCTGACGATCCTAACGGAACGAACGTGCCAAGAGAATGCCAGGCAGGCGCTTTCATGGTCGGGAACGGGACAGATAATGTAGGGAACACGACGTGTTGATCAACGACTGTTTGGTTTGCCTATGTTTAGTTAGCTGCGATCCAAGCTCCATCAAATCCAGGTTTAACCTCCCTGGGTGCCATGGGACGCTTGTCCGATGTGTTTCCTGTGATGCGCTCATGGACGGTTGGCCCCTGGCATTCCAATACCCCTCATCTGCCGCGGTCGATCCGGTCGGCCGGTTCACGCCTGCCATGGCCCCAACCCTCAATGCGTTGCCCTCCGAGCTGGCCTTTTGGGCGCTCTGGCATTGCCGTCACGCCCGTCCTCCAGATACTCGTATTACCTGTTGATCATTCGCAGTGCTCGCTCAATGGCGAGCACAGACTGACGGTGCCTTGTCGCCCGTCCGACATGGAAATACGAGCCTTCTCATGAGCCTTGCCAAGATTTCTTTCGCACCCGTGCAACACGCCGAGGTGTTCCTTGCGCAGAACCCTGATATCGAACTGTTCGAGCTGTTCATCCTCGACAACAACGGCGTGCCCCGGGGCAAGTTGTTGCATCGGGACGAATTGCTGGCGGTTTTCGAAAGTGGCCGGCCACTGCCCAGTACGATTCTCGGGCTGACCGTCAATGGCGATGATGTGGAAAATTCCGGGCTGGTGTGGGACGTCGGTGACATCGATTGCCGTGCCTATCCCCTCAGCGGCAGCTTGCAGCGCATGCCGTGGCGATTGATTCCCACGGCCGCCGTGCAGGTCAGCATGCATCCCCAGGAGGGCATGCCAGCGACCATCGCTGATCCACGTTATCTGCTCAGCCAGGTGATCGAGGCCTTGCAGGCCGACGGCTATTACCCGGTGATGGCGGCGGAGCTGGAGTTCTATCTGCTGGACGCGCAACGCGACAGCCAAGGCCGGCCACAACCGGCGCGGGACGCCGACGGTGGCCGACCGCGTGCTACCCAGGTCTATGGCTTGCGCGAGCTGGAGCAGATCGAGCCGTTCCTGGCCGACCTGTACGCTGCGTGCAAGCTGCAAGGCATTGCGGCCCGGACCGCCATTTCCGAATACGCACCGGGACAAGTGGAGATCACCCTTGAACACCGCAGCGATGCCTTGCAAGCCATGGATGAAGCGGTGCGCTACAAGCGACTGGTCAAGGGCGTGGCCCACAAGCACGGCATGCAGGCCTGTTTCATGGCCAAGCCGTTCGATCACTTGGCGGGCTCCGGCATGCACATGCATGTCAGCCTGGCGGACCGCGATGGTCACAATTTGTTTGCCAGTGACGCCGCCGACGGCACGCCGCTGTTGCGCCAGGCAGTGGGTGGGATGCTCGATACCCTGCTCGATTCGCTGTTGATGTTTTGTCCGAACGCCAACTCCTACCGGCGATTCCAAAGCAACAGCTACGCACCACTGGCGGCGACCTGGGGCGTGGACAACCGCACGGTGAGCCTGAGGGTACCGGGCGGCCCGGCGTTCTCGCGGCACATCGAGCATCGTATCTGCGGCGCCGATGCCAACCCTTACCTGGCTGCGGCGGCGATACTGGCCGGCATTCATCGTGGCCTACGTGAACAGTGCGACCCCGGGAAGCCTGTCGAAGGCAACGGTTACGCCCAGGCGAGCGAGCTGTTGCCCACCGACTGGCTCACCACCCTGCGTGCCCTCGAGGCATCGACCTGGGCCCGGGAAGCGTTTGGCGATGAGTTTCTTGGCGTTTATCTGGCGGTCAAGCGCGCCGAATACCGTCAGTTCATGGGGGAAGTCGGGGAGCAGGACTGGCGCTGGTACCTGCATCAGGCCTGAAACCGGCTGGCCAGCGGTTTCTTAAATAATTATTTAGTAGCAACTTTTTCACGAAAAATTGATGGTGGGCTACCTAAAGTTTGTGCTGCCGTAGGAAATGAATTTTTCACATTTTCCTGCGGCACTTCTTTTTCAAAGAGCAACTTTCAGGAAATCGTCAACCATCATGCTGACCATTAAAGCCGTGCGCCCCGAGTGGGTGACACTGGCCGCCAGTGCCTTTTTGTTAGTGGGTTTCAATCTCGTTCTCTGGCAACACTTGCTGGCGATCACCACGGCTGACGCTCGTGGCCTGCTGATGTGCGTGGCGTTTGGCCTGATGATTTTCTGCGCGTTCAACCTGGTGTTGACGCTCGTGGCCTTCCGTCCGCTGCTCAAGCCCGTGCTGATGCTGTTGTTCCTGATCAGTGCTGGCGTGGCGTATTTCATGGCCCAATACGGCGTATTGATCGATGCGGGCATGTTGCGCAACTTTGCTGAAACCAATGCCACGGAAGTCCGCGATCTGTTGTCGCTGAAGTTATTTATCTACCTCGGGTTATTGGGGGTGCTGCCTTGCTGGTTATTGTTCAAGACCCCGATCAGCTACCGTCGCTGGCCCAAAGAGTTATTAAGTAAGTTGCTGGTCGGTGTGGCCTCGGCCGCGGTGATTGGCATGGTCGCACTGGCCAACTACCAAGGCCTGTCTTCGTTGTTTCGCAACCACCACGAGTTGCGCTTGATGGTCGTACCGAGCAATTACATCGGTGCTTCGTTCGGCTACTTGCGTGAGCAGGTCGCGTCGGCCAAGCGGCCGTTCATCGCGCTGGGCGAGGACGCGAGCCGTAACCCTGCCTGGCAAACCCACAGCCGCAAATCCCTGACCGTACTGGTGGTGGGCGAGAGTGCCCGGGCCGAGAACTTCGGCATCCTCGGCTATAACCGCGATACCACACCGACATTGAACAAAGAGGCCGGCCTGATCGCCTTCACCGACGTGCATTCCTGCGGCACTGAAACCGCCGTGTCGGTGCCCTGCATGTTTTCCAACATGGGGCGCAAGAACTACGACGCCAGCATCGCCAAGAATGAAGAGGGTTTGCTGGACGTGCTCAAGCGCGCCGGGCTGGAGGTGATCTGGCGGGACAACCAGTCTGGCTGCAAGGGCACCTGCGACCGGGTCACCGTGCAGGATGTGAGCAATCTGAAGGATCCAAACCTGTGTGCGAGCAGCGAATGCCGTGACGAAATCCTGCTCCAGGGTTTGCAGCATTTCATCGACACGCTCGACAAGGACACGGTGCTGGTGCTGCACCAGATGGGTAGCCACGGGCCGGAATACTTCAAGCGCTATCCCAAGGAATACGAGCATTTCACCCCGGTGTGCGAAAGCAACGCGCTGAACAATTGCAGCCGCGAGAGCATCGTCAACGGCTACGACAACACGCTGGTGTACACCGATCATGTGCTCTCGACCCTGATCGATCTGCTGCGGGCCAACCAGGACAAGGTCGACACGGCCATGCTGTACCTGTCGGACCATGGCGAGTCCCTGGGCGAATACAACCTGTTTCTCCATGGCACGCCCTACATGCTCGCCCCGGAGCAACAGAAACACGTGGCGATGCTTGCCTGGTTTTCCGACAGTTATCAGAAGTCTTTTTCGGTCGACACCCATTGCCTGCAACTGAGTCGGCAAAAGCCCTTGAGCCAGGACAACCTGTTTCACTCGATGCTCGGGCTGCTGGAAGTCAACAGCCAGGTCTACAACCGGGACCTGGACCTGTTCGCCAACTGCCGCGGTGCGGTGATTGACGGTGTCCTGGCCCGAGAGTGATGGCCTGGACCTTTTTTTCACGCAGCGTTGTTTAACCTGTCATCCATCCAATCCCAAGAGCCGTTCGTATGTCCGGGCTACCCCCATCCACCGTCGAGCTTGAGTTCGCCAGGCAGCATGACCAGGAACATGCGCAGGTCTGCTGTCGGCCGGCGCCTCGACGGTTGCGCCTGGCGTTCTGGCGCGACGAGCACATGGTGCGCAACGCCCTGAAGGTGGCGGGCGAGCCCGGGTTGGTGCTGGATGTGGCCTGTGGCGCGGGACGGTTCTGGCCGGTGCTGGCCGAGCACGCCAACCGGGTGATCCTGGCGGCGGACCCGTCGCCGGACATGCTCGAACATGCGCTCACCCACCATGGCGGCGCGTTGCTCCAACGGGTCAAGACCTTCCCGAGTTCAGCGTTCACCATTGGGCTGTCGGCCAACGCGGTGGATTGTATTTGTTGTCTGCAACTGTTTCGCCACGTCAGCGCCAGCGAGCATCGCCTGGCACTGTTGCGCGAATTTCATCGGGTCAGTCGCGACACGGTGATCGTTTCGGTGCAAATCGAAGGACGCCTCAAGATCGGCCAGGCGCCGCAACGAAGCCTGGCCGACAAGGCCGATCTCGAAGCCGAGTTTCGCCAGGCCGGTTTTAACGTGCTCTGGTATCAGGATTTCCTGCCCGGTTTCGCGCTGACGCGTGTTTATGTATTGCGTAAGACCGGTTAAGTCCTGATGTAGGACTATTCTTGCTTTTTCGCAGGCGATTTCTCTTAGGCTGCTGCTCTATGGATGCTCGCAATCGCCGGCGGCGATATATACTGCGCGCCATTCTTCAAGGGAGAGCCGTGTGGCCATCGATATTCACTGGATTCGCGACAACGATAGCCTCGGTCAGTTTTGCGCCGAGTGGCAGCAGTTGCCATTCGTCGCCCTCGACACCGAATTCATGCGGGTCGACACTTTTTACCCTATTGCCGGTTTATTGCAGATCGGCGACGGCAAGCGTGCCTACCTGATCGACCCCTTGACCATCGACAATTGGCAACCCTTGGCCGCACTGCTGGAAAACCCGGCGGTGCTCAAGGTGTTGCACGCCTGCAGCGAAGACCTTGAAGTGCTGCTGCGCCTGACAGGCAGCCTGCCTGCGCCGCTGTTCGATACGCAATTGGCCGCCGCCTACCTGAACCTGGGTTTCTCCATGGGCTATTCGCGGCTGGTGCAGGAAGTGCTGGGTATCGAGTTGCCCAAGGGCGAGACCCGTTCCGACTGGCTGCAACGGCCCCTGTCCGAGACACAGATCAGCTATGCGGCAGAGGATGCCGTGCACCTGGCAGAAGTTTTCGTACTGCTGCGCCCGAAGCTTTCCGACGAAAAATACCGTTGGGTCCTGGAAGACGGCGCCGAACTGGTGGCCAACCTGCGTCGCGAGGTCGACCCGTACGAGGTCTACCGCGAGGCCAAGCTCGCCTGGAAACTGTCCCGCGCCCAATTGGCCGTGCTGCGCGAGTTGTGCGCCTGGCGCGAACGTGAGGCGCGGGCCCGTGACCTGCCGCGCAATCGCATCATTCGCGAGCATTCGCTGTGGCCCCTGGCCCGTACCCAGCCGGATAACCTCGGCGCGTTGGCGAAGATCGAAGACATGCACCCGCGCACCGTGCGCCAGGACGGCCAGTTTCTGCTGGACCTGATCCAGCGCGCCGCCAGCGTGCCGCCCGAGCAATGGCCACCGGCCGTGGCCGAGCCATTGCCCATCGAGGCCTCGGCCCTGGTCAAGCGTCTGCGGGCGCTGGGACAGGCTGAAGCCGAGCGCCTGGAAATCGCCCCGGAGCTGATGCTGCGCAAGAAAACCCTCGAAGCGCTGATCAAGAGCGGCTTCCCCGAGGGCCCTTACCAATTGCCCGATTCGCTGCGTGGCTGGCGCCGCGAATTGATGGGCCAGGCGCTGCTCGACAGCCTGGCCACTGCCGGAGAACAGCCTTGAAACGTATCTGCTCCATCTATCGAAGCTCGAAGAAAAACGAGATGTACCTGTATGTGCTCAAGAGCGATGCCTTGGAGCGTGTACCTGAGCCGTTGATGGCCGCCTTTGGCAAGGCGATCCATGCCTTCGACCTGGTCCTGAGCCCCGAACGGGCGCTGTCCCGGGAGGACATCAACAAGGTGTTGGAAAACCTCGACACCCAGGGCTATCACTTGCAAATGCCGCCGGCCGAAGACGAGTACATCGAGCATTTGCCCGAAGAGTTGTTGCGCCGCAACGACCCGGTCTGACGGTCTCTGAGGCACCTGTTCTGGGTGCCTCTGGAAAACACTGGAATGGTTTATTGACGACGATCGTATGGATGGAGCGACACTCTGTCGGCGGTTGTCTGCACTGTTTTTGAAAGGTTTGATTCATGCGCGTTCTGATTGCCGAACACGACCACCCGGTGTACGCCCAGCTTCTGCGTCAGGCGGCACCCGATATTGAAGTGCTGACCAGCGGCGACTCCGCCGAATTGTCGCGACTGGCCACCGATTGCCCGGTCTGGCTCGGCCAGCCTGATCTGCTGGCGACCCTGTTGCGTCAAGGCCATAGACCCAGCTGGCTGCAATCGACCTGGGCAGGTATCACGCCGTTGCTGGCCGAAGGCTTGACGCGCAATTACCGCCTGACCCGTGCGGTGGGTATTTTCGGCCAACTGATGGCCGAGTACGTGCTGACCTACATGCTCGGCCATGAGCGCGAGGTGCTGGCACGTCTGGTCAGCCAGGTCGAGCGCAAGTGGGATAACCGCCAGGGGCAAGGCCTGGCCGGGCGCAAGGTATTGATTGTCGGGACCGGTGATATCGGCCAGCGTGTGGCGCAGTTCCTCGTGCCGTTCGGTGTGCAGTTGTACGGCGTTGCCCGCGAAGCCCGGGCGTTGGCGCCGTTCATCGAGGTCGGGGCGCTGAAGGATCTGCCACGCCTGGTGGGCGAGGCGGATTACGTGATCAATTTGCTGCCCAACACCCCCGATACCCATGATGTGTACGACGCGGCGCTGTTCAAGCAATTCAAGCCGACCGGGTTGTTCATCAACGTCGGTCGCGGCGTGGCGGTAGTGGATGCGGACCTGGTGCAAGCCCTGAAGGAAGGGCACCTGGCCGGTGCGGTGATCGACGTCTGCCGCCAGGAGCCGCTGCCGCAGCGCCACCCCTTCTGGACCGCCTGGGGCCTGCTGCTGACCGGCCACAGCTCGGCACCGACCTCGCCACCGATGATGGTGCAGTTGTTCCTGGAAAACCTGCGGGCCTACCAGGCGGGCGAAGCACTGCGCGGGGAAGTGGACTTCACCCGGGGCTACTGAAGCTAACCCCTATCAAACTGTGGGAGCGAGCTTGCTCGCGATAGCGCCAGGTCAGCTGCATCGATGCCGACTGAGACACCGCCATCGCGAGCAAGCTCGCTCCCAGAGTGGGTCTCCAGCGGGCACAAGAAATGCGTTCGCCACAGATCAAACTGTGGGGGCGAGCTTGCTCGCGATAGCGTCAGGTCAGCTACATCGATGCCGACTGAGACACCGCCATCGCGAGCAGGCTCGCTCCCACAGTGGGTCTCCAGCGGGCACAAGAAGTGCGTTCGCCACAGATCAAACTGTGGGAGCGAGCTTGCTCGCGATAGCGTCAGATCAGCTACATCGATGCCGACTGATACACCGCCATCGCGAGCAAGCTCGCTCCCACAGTGGGTCTCCAACGGCCATAAAATGGGGTTACAGGCTGAAATCGCCTTCTGCCACCAGTTCGCTCAACGGCCGGCGCGGGCTTGGGGTTTCGCGGGCCTGGAGGTACTCGGCCAGTGTCGATTTGTCCCCCAGCTTGCCAATCGCCACGGCGGCGTGCAGGGCGTAGCCTTCCGGGATCTTCAGTTCCTTGCGGGTCAACTCCTGGTCGAACCCGGCCATGCCGTGGGTGTGCCAGCCGCTGAGGCTGGCTTGCAGCGCCAGGTGGCCCCAGGCCGCACCCGTATCGAAGGTGTGGCTCTGCGCTGGGGTTTCTTCGGTGGCGCCGGGCACGGCGAAGGTGGTTTTCGAAATAACGATCACCAGTGCCGAGGCGTGTTGGGCCCAGCCGCGGTTGAATTCATTGAGCAGGCCCAGGAAACGCTCCCAATTCGGCGTGTCGCGGCGCGCATACAGGAAACGCCACGGCTGGGAGTTGTACGCCGACGGCGCCCAGCGTGCAGCTTCGAAGAAGCCCAGCAGGGTTTCTTCGGCAATGGTCTCGCCGGTAAAGGCACGGGGCGACCAGCGTTCGATGAATTGAGGGTGAATCGCGTAATCGGCAATGCGGGGGTTGGCACTCATGGGCTTACCTGATTGGGGTTTGGAAAGTCGATGAAACAACCTACGTCCCGCCGCCCGGCCTGACAAGTCCCGGCCTACCGACAGTCGCCAATGCTTGGCCTGAAGGGGCCCGGGCACTAGACTGTCGGCCTTTTCACCACTTGATGTTGATGCTTGAGCCATGGCCGCCAAAGTCGAACCGTTCTGGAAACGCAAAACCCTCGATCAGCTCGATCTGCAGGAATGGGAATCGCTGTGCGACGGCTGTGGCCTGTGCTGCCTGCAAAAACTCGAAGACGAAGACGACAATAGCGTCTACTACACGCGCATCGCCTGCAAACTGCTGGACCTGAAAACCTGCCAGTGCACCGACTATCCCAACCGCCGCGACTTTGTCCCCGACTGCATCCAGCTCACGCCGGGCAAGGCCGATGAGTTCAAATGGCTGCCGCCGACCTGCGGTTATCGGCTGGTCAGCGAGGGCAAGGACTTGCCGTTGTGGCACCACCTGGTCTGCGGTGATCGCGATGCCGTGCACCACGAACGCATTTCCCAGTCCGGGCGTATGCTGGCCGAAGGCAGCGTGCCGGAAGACGATTGGGAAGATCATCTGATTTTCCGCGCCGGCTGAGCCGTCGGGCGGCGCGCCCCAGGGAGAACCCATGGCTGCAGGATTGAAACGGGTGCTGGCCGCCGGGCTGCTGGCGATGTGCGGGCCGCTGTGGGCGGCGCAGAAAGTCGATCTGGATTATCACGTGCACCTGTTGCCCCAGAGCGATCAGGCCGAGGTGCGCCTGACCCTGGCCCGGGGTTCGGCGGTGCGCAGCCTGGATTTCGACCTCGGCGACGGCAGTCGCTACAGCGATTTCAAGGCCGACGGCCAATGGCAACTCACCCCCGGCAAAGAGGCGCGAGGTGTCTGGCGGCCGGCAGCCGACAAGGCCAGCCTGAGCTACCGCGTGCGCATCAGCCATACGCGCAAGAACGCCACCTTCGAAACCCGCATGACCCCGACTTGGGCGTTGCTGCGCGGCGACGACCTGGTGCCGTCGGCCAAGCTCGACCAGCAGGACGGCGTCGAACTGGTGGCCCGTCTTGAAGTTGAATTGCCCAATGGCTGGAAAAGCATCGAGACGCCCTGGCCGCGCATCGGCAAGCAACGCTTTCGCATCGACAACCCCTCGCGCCTGTTCGACCGCCCCACGGGCTGGATGCTCGCCGGCAAACTGGGCAGCCGCCGCACCCGCCTGGGCGAAACCGAGGTGACGGTGGCCTCGCCCCAGGGCCAGGGCATGCGCCGGATGGATGTGCTGACGCTGCTGACGTTCGTCTGGCCGCAGGTACAAGCGCTGGTGCCGCGCCATCCGGCCAAGTTGCTGATTGTCGGCGCTGGCGATCCGCTGTGGCGTGGCGCCCAGGCCGGTCACGACTCGATCTACCTGCACAGCCGTCCGCCGCTGGTCAGCGAGCGGGGCAGTAGCCCGTTGTTGCGGGAGTTGGTGCAGGCGCTGGCCCGGGTCAATGATCATTATCGCAGTGACTGGATCAGCGAGGGGCTGACCGAGTACTACGCCATCGAACTGCTGCGCCGCGCTGGTGGCCTGAGCGATGAGCGTTATCAGACCCTCAATGACCGGCTCGCCCGCGACAGCAAGGGCGTCACCACCCTGCGCGGCGAACAGATCAGCCCCGCGGCGGTGGCCAAGGCGGTGTTGCTATTGCAGGAACTGGACCGCGAGATTCGCCTGAAAACCCGCAACAAGCGTTCGCTGGATGATGTATTGCAGGGGGCGATGCGGCTGGAGACAGTGGATACCAAGGAGTTTGTGCAGCTCAGTGAGAGCGTCCTGGGTGGGGCTTCTACTGTGCTGGATACCAAGTTACTTCAGTAATATCGCTATCGCGGGCAAGCCTTGCTCCCACAGGTGTTGCATCGTATCTGTGGGAGCAAGGCTTGCCCGCGATGAGGCCATCAGCGGCACTGCAAAAATCAGAGCCCAACCTTGGGCGAATCCAACGAATCATTCCCCGTCACCGTAGCCGTGCCAGTCGCCGCCTCGGCATTGGCCTTCAGGCGGCTCAGCTCATCGCCGGCCTGTTCGATGCGGGCGCGGGCGTTGCTGAGGTTCTGCCGATTCTTTTCCAACAAGGCCTTGGCCGAGCAATGCCCAGTGATCCCCCGCGCCAGCGCCATGCCGCCGATCGCCAGTTGAGCCAGGCCGACCACACCGCCACGGCGCAAACCCTTGCCCATCATCAGCACACCGCCGGCCAGTGAGCCAATGCGTTCCCAACCCTGCACGTTTTGCGGCGGATGGGATTGGAAAGGGGTGGTCTCAATCGGCTCGAACGGATTGTTATCGCTCATGATCTGTCTCCAGTGTGGGGATTGGTATAAAACTGACTGCCCGAGCGATTGCCTTGTTCAATCGAATGTTGCACCGATCAGCGGAATTGCGGCCCCGAACGGGTGTTGTTGCCTTTGGCCATGCGGTCATACAGCACGACGTTGACGGTGGCGGCCAGGTTCATGCAGCCGGTGGTGGGGATGTACACCACGTCCTCGCACCAATCGCGAATGTCCTTGTCCAGTGAACCGTCTTCCGGGCCAAAAATGTACAGCGCCCGGTCGGGGTGGGTGTATTCGGGCAGTGGGCGAGCGCCTTCCACCAGCTCCACGGCCACCGGCACACAGCCCAGGGGCAGGATTTTCTTCAGGTCGTCGATACCGATCAGCGGGATGTCGTAGTGGACTTTCTTGGTGTCGGTGACGAAGTCGGCGGCACGCTCATAGCGCTTGCCGGTGTAGAACACCGACGCCACGCCGTAGCAGCCGGCGGCACGCATGACCGAACCGACGTTTTCCGGTGACTTGGGGTTGAACAGACCGATGCAGCTATAGCGTTTGTTGGCCACGGGCGGGGTGCCTTTGGGGAAAAGGCGCGATTATACGGGGAATGGGGGAGGGTGGTCAGTTTCGAGATGTGTGGTGTTTGTTGATCGCCATCGCGAGCAAGCTCGCTCCCACAGGTTTTGTGAACGCCGAAAATCCAATGTGGGAGCGAGCTTGCTCGCGATGACGGCCTTGCAGTCTGTAAAGATTTTTTGGTGATGACGATTACTCGTCCTTCTTCATCAACCCGGCCAGTGCGGCGAAGGGGTTGTGGGTCGCCTTGGCGATTTTCGGGGTGCTCAGGGAGCCGTCGCCGAAGTATTGCTGGTCGGTGTAGCGCGAGTGTTCGTTGTCGTGGCAGTACAGGCACAGCAGTTCCCAGTTGGAACCGTCCTGCGGGTTGTTGTCGTGGTTGTGGTCGCGGTGGTGAACGGTCAGTTCGCTCAGGCGCTTGCCGGAAAACTCACGGGCGCAGCGGCCACAGACATGGGGGTACATTTTCAGGGCTTTGTCGCGGTAGCCCATCTCCCGGTCGCGCTGGGCATCGGCGAGGATGCGGTCCAGCTTGGCGGTGTTGGACGGTGGCGTTGACGAACTCATGGGTTCACCTTTGTAGAAAAAGACTGATGACGGTTGGACAGAGTTTAGCTCAGCCCTTGAGCTTCTCGGCAATCCAGATGGTGTGGCGGGTGCCTTTGTTGCCATGGGCGAACACTTGCACCTCTTCGGCCTTGAAGCCGGCCTTCTTCAGCTTGTCGGAAAACTGCCGGTCAGCGCTGGCCGACCACACCGCCAGCACGCCTTTGGGCCGCAGGGCCTTGGCGCAGGCGGCCAGGCCTCCCGCCGAATACAGCCAACTGTTGGCTTTCTGGGTCAGGCCTTCCGGGCCGTTGTCGACATCGAGCATGATCGCGTCGAAACCCTGGGGTTCGGCTTGCAGCACCTTGGCCACGTCTTCCATGCGGATGACTGTGCGCGGGTCCGACAACGGTCGCCCGGCCTTTTCACCCAGGGGGCCACGGTTCCACTCCACCACGCCGGGCACGAGTTCGGCCACCACCACTTCGGCGGTCTTGCCCAGGTGCTTGAGGGCCGAGGCGAGGGTGAAGCCCATGCCGAGGCCGCCGATCAGCACGCGCGAGCCGGGACGACCGGCGACCTTGCGGCAAGGAATCTCTGCCAGGGCATCTTCGGAACCGTGCATGCGGGTGTTCATCAACTGCCCGCCGTCACCGCCCTGGATCTTGATGACGAAGTCTTCGCCGTACTCGAACAGGCACAGGGCACCGCCGTTATCAGGGATGGGTGTGGTGTCGAGCAGAACGAAACGTTTCATGGAAATCTCGTAGGAGGGCAAACCGCGCGGTAACGACTAGCCTTAAAGCAGACAATAGCCACGGAGCCATTGATGAAGTGCATCATTCTAACGGCCATTGCCCTGGCGGCGCTCTCAATAAGTTGCGCCCAGGCTCAACAACCGACGATTCCGGTCAACCCGCCCAGCATCCCCGGGGCGCCTGGCACCGCCACTCCCATGCCCTATCCGCCGGTCACGCCCAACGGGGTGCCCAAGGCTGGCCCCGGAAGCGGCGGGCCGCCCTTGCTGCCACCGATCGAAATGCCCAAGCCACCCAAGGACCAGCCGATACCGGGCATGGAACCCAAGCCTGTGAAGGCCAAGTCGCCGGGGGGGTAGGATAACGAAACCCTGTGGGAGCGAGCTTGCTCGCGATGGCGTCGGGTCAGTCAGCATTGATGTTGCCGCAGAGACCGCTATCGCGAGCAAGCTCGCTCCCACAGGGAAACTCCAGCTAGGTTTAATGGTTGCGATCAGACCTGCTGCGACAACAACTGCCCATCGGCCATGCGCAGGCGCTTGGACAGGGAGACGGCGAGGGCGCGGATGATCTTGGCGGCGATCTTGGGGGCGTCGTTGAGCATTTTTTCCAGGGAGTCCTTGCCCAGGTTCAGCAACTGGCAATTGCTGGCAGCGATGCAACTGGCCGAGCGCCGTTCGCCGTCGAGCACGGCCATTTCGCCGAATGCCCGGCCGCTGCGCAGCGTGGCGATGGTCACGGGTTGGCCGTCGGGGCCGGTTTTCTGCACGGCCACCTGGCCGGTGTGGATGATGCACATGAAGCTGCCGGCATCACCCTCGCGGAAAATCGCTTCGCCCTCGGCGATGGCGCTGATGCTGAAATAGCCCGACGCCGCGGCGAAGTCGACAGGCAGCAACTGGTCGAACAGACCGCAGTCCATCAACCAGTCGCGGATTTCTTTGTTCAGTAAGGTCGGTTCTGACATGTTGGCACGGTCTTTTTCTTGTGTTTGTTGCAGGTTCAGTTTGGCCCGGGTGTAAGCAGACCTCTGGGACAGACTCTTGTGGGAGCAAGGCTTGCCCGCGATGGCATCAGCTTGATCTGACAGACAGAACTGAGTCGCCTGTATCGCGGGCAAGCCTTGCTCCCACAAAGTCTTGCACCTACATTGGACTGGGGTTTATCTGGGCCCGGCGCATGGAGCTAAGACCCGGCCATCCCCCAGAGTTCCTCAGACCACCCCCAAAACCTTCAAGACAAATGCATATTCGAGCGCTACGTCACGCAATCCCTGGTAGCGCCCGCTCATTCCGCCATGGCCGGCGCCCAGTTCGGTCTTGAGCAGCAGGGGGTTGTCGTCGGTTTTGGTGGCCCGCAATTTCGCCACCCACTTGGCCGCTTCCCAGTACTGCACGCGGCTGTCGTTGTAACCGGCGATCGCCAGCAGCGCCGGGTAGGCCTGGGCGCTGACGTTTTCGTACGGGGCGTAGGCTCGGATCCGATCATAAACGTCCGGCTCCTCTGGGTTGCCCCATTCGTCGTATTCGGTGACGGTCAGCGGCAAGTCCGGGTCGAGCATGGTGTTGAGCACGTCGACGAACGGCACCTCGGCAATCGCAACCTTGAACAGCTCCGGGCGTTGATTGAGCACCGCACCGATTAGCAGGCCACCGGCGCTGCCGCCGCTGATTGCCAGTTGCTCGGCGGTGGTGAAACCGTTGCTGATCAAATGTTCGGCGCAGGCGATGAAGTCGCTGAACGTGTTGTGCTTGTGTTCCTGCTTGCCGGCGCGATACCAGGCTTCCCCCAGCTCACCGCCGCCGCGCACATGGGCGATGGCAAACGCCACGCCGCGGTCGAGCAGGCTCAGCCGCGCATGGGAAAACCACGGGTCGAGGCTCTCGCCATAGGCACCGTAGCCGTACAGGTACAGCGGTACCGGCTGGCCGAGGGCTTCGCGCTTGACCACCAGGCTGATGGGCACCTGGGTGCCGTCCGGTGCCGTCGCCCAGAGCCGCTGGCTGACGTAGGCATCGGCATCGAACGGCCCCAGCACCGGGGTTTGCTTGAGCACGACCTGTGCGCCGCTGGCCAGGTCCAACTGGCGGATCTGCGCGGGACGGTTCAGGGCCTCGTAGCGCAGGCGGATGCGATCGCTGACGAATTCCAGGCTGTTCTGCACATGCAGGCTGTAGGCCGCATCCGGCAGTTGCACCCGATAGGCCGGCAAGCCTTGCGGGTGTACCTCGATGATGGGCAGGCCGCCTTCGCGCAGGCTCAAGGTCATGGCCCCGGCGTTCAGGCTCAGGCCGTCGATCATCACCGTGTCGCTGTGGGGGATAAGGTTCTGCCAGTCGGCCTCGGTCGGCGCCACGCCGGTGTCGGCGGCCTGGTACAACGCGAAATTGATCCCGTCACGGTTGCTGCGGATCAACCAGGTCCATTGGCCATCGAGCAGGCCGTGGTCGACGTCGTATTCATGGTTTTCCACGCGGGGCGCCAGGCAGGTAAAGGGGCGCTGCGGGTGCGCGGCGTCCAGCACCCAGATTTCACTGGTGGTCTTGCTGCCCAGGGACAGGATCAACTGCTTTTCCGAGCTGGAACGGTAGCAATGCAGGAAAAAACGCCCGTCTGGCTCATGGAACACTTCTTCGGCGGCCGTGCCATCCAGGCGATAGCGCCAGAGTTTGTGGGGGCGATGAGTGTCGTCCAACTCGCCAAAAAACAGCGTCAGGCTGTCGTTGGCCCAGGTCATGCTGCCGTCGCAATCGGTGAAGGACAGTTCGCTGACCTTGTCGTTGGACAATTCCTTCACGAACAGGGTGTAGATCTCATCGCCCGTGGTGTCCAGGCTGTAGGCCAGGCGCTGGTGGTCGGGGCTGATGCTGAAGGCGCCCAGGGAAAAGAAGCCACCGCCGGCCAGCACGTTCGGGTCCAGCAGCAGTTGTTCACGGCTTTCATCCACGCTCAGGCTGTCATCGGCCGGACGCGGGCAGCGGTAGTGACGCGGGTATTCGTCACCGGCTGTGGTACGGGTGTAGTACAGGTACGGGCCCCAGGGCGAGGGCAGTGACAAGTCGGTCTCGAGAATCCGCCCCTTGATCTCCTGGAACAGGGTTTCGCGCAGTTCGGCCTGGTCGGCGAGTTGCGCCTCCTGGTAGCTGTTTTCGGCCTTGAGGTAGTCGAGCACGGCGTCGGTGTCGCGTTCCTGCAGCCAGGCGTATGGATCAACACCGGCGTCCCTGCGGGCAATCGGGGCGTTGGAAACGTGGGCAGATAGGGACATGAAAGGCTCTCGAACGTTGTACGAAAAGGGACACATGGCCTGGACAGAATCAACCACACAGGCCATTCGCCAGATGCCGGGGCAGCCTGACGAGCGAAAAGCCGTTACTATAAGCGTCTCTTTGCCTGCCTTGCCATGGACACCATGACCGAGAATGACTATCTGATCGCCTGGGGCCTCTACGCCTTCGCCGCCCTGGGCTGCCTGTTGGTGTGGATGCGCATGACCCGCTGGATGTGGCGCTGGTTGCGCGAACCGCTGCGGTTGCTGCTGGCGGTGTTGCTGTTTTGCCCGACCATCGTTGATCCGGTGAAGGACAAGGTCGCCCCGGCCCTGGCCATTGTTGCCCTGGACGTGCTGTTCAAAGTCGGCAACAACGTCTGGCGGGCGGCTTCCGATCTGCTCATGTACGGCATGATCGCCTTCGGCCTCTACTTCATTTTGGTGCTGATCCGCTTCCCCATCGAGCGGGCCGCCAACGCTCGCAAGGAACGGGCCGCCGCCGCAAAAGCCGCCGCCGCGGCCGATGAGCCGGAGGACGAGCCGCCATTTGGCGTGGCCGGTGATGACCGTTACGGTCGCCCGCCCGTGCCGAGCAATCCCCAGCGTTCGCGTATCGAACCGCGCCTGTAACCGGGCCTGCCCCTTGAAGCGAGAGTTCGAGCATGTGTGAGTTATTGGGCATGAGCGCCAATGTGCCAACCGACATCGTGTTCAGCTTCACCGGGCTGATGCAGCGCGGCGGCAAGACCGGGCCGCACCGGGACGGTTGGGGCATCGCCTTCTATGAAGGCCGTGGCCTGCGCCTGTTCCAGGACCCGGCCGCCAGCAGCGAATCGGAAGTGGCGAACCTGGTGCAGCGCTATCCGATCAAGAGCGAAGTGGTGATCGGGCACATTCGCCAGGCCAACGTCGGCAAGGTCTGCTTGTCCAATACGCACCCGTTCGTGCGTGAGTTGTGGGGCCGCAACTGGTGTTTTGCCCACAACGGCCAACTCGCCGATTTCCAGCCGGGCGTGAGCTTCTACCGCCCGGTGGGCGATACCGACAGCGAAGCGGCCTTCTGCGATCTGCTCAACCGCGTGCGCCAGGCCTTCCCCGAACCGGTGGAGGTGGAACAATTGCTACCGGCGCTGATCGAGGCCTGCGCCGAATACCGCAGCAAAGGCGTGTTCAACTGCTTGCTCAGCGATGGCGACTGGCTGTTCTGCTATTGCTCGACCAAACTGGCCCAGATCACCCGTCGCGCGCCGTTCGGCCCGGCGCGGCTCAAGGATGTGGATGTGATTGTCGATTTCCAGGCTGAAACCACGCCCAACGACGTGGTGACGGTGATCGCCACCGAACCGTTGACCGAAAACGAAACCTGGACCCGCTACGAACCGGGCCAATGGAGCCTGTGGCGACGCGGCGAATGTGTCAGCCACGGCCGGACCGAATAAGGACGTCACGTTATGTTGCTCAGTTATCTACGGCTGGTGTTGTTCGCGGTGGGCCTGTTGGTTGGGGTCCAGGTGCCGGGCTTCATCAATGATTACGCCAAGCGGGTCGAGGCACACCTGATCGAGGCACAGACCGGCCTGCAAGGGTTCCAGGGCACCGCCAACCAGTTCTTCAAGGGCGACATGCAAGCCCTGGTGGCCCATTACCGCGCCAGCGAAGACCCGATCTTTCGCAGCGACGCCGACAGCCTGAACACCTTGCTCGTGCGCCAGCAGGCCTTGGACAAGCAGTTCCAGGCGATGCAAGGCCCGTGGTACATCCGCTTGCTGCAAGTGGCGCTGGCCGCCGATCCGGACATCCGCAAGGAAACCTGGAACGGCTACAGCTACCAGATCCTGTTGACCCCCGAGGCCATGGTCTGGGGCATCAGCGGCGCGATGTTGCTGTCGTTCGGCCTGGAATGCCTGTTCCGCCTGATCGACTGGGTGGTGCTGGGCGGCAAGCGCCTGCGCCAGGGTCGGCCGATTGAAGAGCGCGACCTGCGCGGGCTGTAGCGCCGCAGCAAGCTTTTGTGGTGAGCAAGGCCTGTGGGAGCAAGGCTTGCCCGCGATAGCGTCAGCTTGGTCCGACCGACAGAACTGAGTCGCCTGTGTCGCGGGCAAGCCTTGCTCCCACCCAAGCTCCCTCGCCACCAAAGCGGTCCGCCTTTGCTGGCGATGTTCTGCCCAATCAAGTTTTTCTTATGACCCAGCCAAGGTTTTATTCGTTGGACGGGATCGGCCGCGCGCTCAAGAATCGACGCATCGGTCTCCACGTCAGCGTCGTCGAGACTTACAACAATAAAACTGCGGAGAACCACCATGAGTGCACCCGACACGCTCGGCGTCCCCCAACCCCAGGCCCGTTCCGGCCCATTTGACTGGTATCGCAATATCAACCAGCAGGAACGTCGCACCTTCTGGAGCTGCAAGATCGGCTACGCCCTGGACGGCATGGACACGCAGATGCTCAGTTTCGTGGTGCCGACCCTGATCGCGATGTGGGGCATCACCACCGGACAGGCAGGCCTGATTCACACCAGTACCTTGATCGCTTCGGCCATTGGCGGCTGGGTGGCGGGCATTCTCTCGGACCGCATCGGTCGGGTGCGCACCCTGCAACTGACGGTGCTGTGGTTCGCTTTCTTCACCTTCCTGTGCGGCTTTGCCCAGAATTACGAACAACTGTTGATCTCCCGCACACTGATGGGCTTTGGCTTCGGCGGCGAGTGGACTGCCGGCGCGGTGTTGATGGGCGAGGTGATCCGCGCCAAGGACCGCGGCAAGGCCGTGGGCATGGTGCAGTCGGGGTGGGCGCTGGGTTGGGGCATGACGGCGATCCTGTATGCGCTGCTGTTCTCGGTGCTGCCGCCGGAAGACGCCTGGCGCGCCTTGTTTATCCTGGGCATTGTCCCGGCGATATTCGTGATATTCGTCCGGCGCCTGGTCAAGGACCCGGAAGTCTATAGCCAGGCCAAGGCTCGGCAAACGCCAAGCAACCCGGCGAAGTTCTACGAGATCTTCGCCCCCGGCATACTCTTCACCACCCTTCGTGCCTCGTTGCTGACCACCGGTGCCTTGGGCGGTTACTACGCCATCACCTCCTGGCTGCCAACGTTCCTCAAGAATGAGCGGGGCTTGAGCGTGTTGAGCACCGGTGGCTACCTGGCGATGGTGATCGTCGGTTCCTACATCGGTTACGTCATCAGCGCGTACCTGTCGGATATCCTGGGTCGGAAAAAGAACTTCGTCCTGTACGCCGTTGGCTCCTTCACCATCGTGCTGCTGTATACCCAACTGCACGTGAGCAATAACGTGATGCTCTGGCTGGGCTTTCCCCTGGGGTTCTTCGCTTCGGGCATGTTCAGCGGCATGGGCTCGTTCCTCACCGAGCTGTTCCCGACTCGCATTCGGGGTTCGGGCCAGGGTTTTTGTTACAACATCGGTCGCGCGTTGGCGGCAACGTTCCCGCTATTGATCGGCCTGCTGAGCCAGAAAGTGCCGTTGAGCGTGGGTATCGGTGCCTTTGCGGCGGTGTCTTATGGCGTGGTGATCCTCGCGGCGTTGAGCCTGCCGGAAACCCAAGGCAAGCAGTTGGAAGCTGAGTAACTGATAACCTGCGGGCACATGTCCCACAGTTAAACGAAGAAAGAACCTACAGGAGCGTTCACCGTGAGCCGCCTGCTATTGAACTGCGACATTGGCGAAAGCTTCGGCAGCTGGACCATGGGTCTGGACGCCGAGGTGATGCCCTTCATCGATTGCGCCAACATCGCCTGCGGCTTTCATGCCGGCGACCCGAGCATCATGCGCAAGACCGTCAGCCTGGCCCTGAGCCATGGCGTGCGAATCGGCGCGCACCCGGCCTATCAGGACCTGGCGGGCTTCGGCCGGCGTTCCATGGCCTACGGTGCCCAGGAATTGCAGGACTTGCTGCATTACCAGATCGGCGCCCTCGACGGCATCTGCCGGGCGCAAGGCGCACGGGTCAGTTACGTCAAACCCCACGGCGCGATGTACAACGACATGATGGCCAACCCGGCGCAACTGCGTGCGGTGATCCAGGCCGTCGCGGCCTATGATCGGCAATTGCCGTTGATGCTCATGGCGACCCGGGACAACAGCGCCGCCCAGGCCCTGGGCGACGAGTACGGCCTGACCTTGTGGTTCGAAGCCTTTGCCGACCGCGCCTACGACAGTGCCGGTCGCCTGGTTTCGCGGCAAGCGCCGGGTGCGGTGCACCACGATCCCGAGGTGATTATCGGGCAGGCCCTGACCATCGCCCGCGGCGATGTGTTGACTGCCAGTGACGGCAGCGCCTTGCACCTTATGGCCAACACCCTGTGCGTACACGGCGACAACGCCAGCTCCGTGGCGGCCGTGCAACGCATCCGCGAAGCCCTGGACCGGCAGAGTGCGCCATGAGACCACGCTTGGAAGTGGTGGCGGTGGACTGCTTGATGGTGCGCCTGTTCGATGAGATCGCCGAGGCCAACATGCCCTGGATGCTCGCCGCCAGCGAGCGCCTGCGAGCGGTGTTTGCCGAGCATCTGATTGACCTGGTGCCGTCCTATACCACGTTGATGGTGCACTACGATTTGCTCGCCCTGAACCCGGTGCAGGCTCGTGACTTGATCGACGAGGCGTTGAATAACCTTTCACCGGATGCCCGGTCCGCCGGCCAATGCCACGTGCTGCCGGTGTGGTACGACCTCCGTGTCGGGCCGGAGCTGGAGCTGCTGGCGAGCCGCAGCGGGCTGACGGTCGCCCAGGTGATCCGCCGCCACAGCGAACGCGAGTACCAGGTGTTTGCCCTGGGCTTCGCCCCCGGCTTCGCCTTCATGGGGCTGGTGGACGAGGAACTGGCCGCACCGCGCCTCGACACGCCGCGCAAGCGAGTGGCGGCGGGCAGTGTCGGCATTGCCGAGCGCCAGACTGCGGCGTATCCGGTGGTATCGCCCGGTGGCTGGAACCTGATCGGTCGTACCCCGACCAAACTGTTTGATCGCGAGCGCGACGGCTACAGCCTGATGCAGCCGGGGGACACGGTGCGTTTTGCCGCCGTGGACCATGCCGAATTCATCGCGCTGGGTGGCGACGACACACCGTTGGAGGCCCAGGCATGAGCCGGTTGTTGATCGAGGCCAGCACCCCGCTGTGCCTGTTGCAGGACGCCGGCCGTTTCGGCGTGAGGCATCTGGGCGTGACCCAGGGTGGAGCGGCGGACTGGTTGTCGATGGCCTGGGCCAACTGGATGCTCGGCAATGCCCTGGGGGCCGCAGTGGTGGAGATTACCCTCGGCGGTTTCACCGTGGTGGCCGAAGAGGATTGCGTGCTGGCGCTGGCCGGGGCGGATCTGGGCGCACGGATAGACGGCCAGGGGGTGGCGTCATGGCGCTTCTTCAGCTTGCGCAAGGGCCAGGTGCTGGCGCTCACCCAGCCCGTGCTCGGTGCCCGGGCCTACCTGGCAGCCCCCGGCGGCTTCAATGCGCCTGCGGTGCTGGGCAGCCGGGCGACGGTGGTACGTGAGGAGCTCGGTGGCCTGGATGGGCGAGGGCGGGCGCTGAGTCGTGGCGAGCACCTGAGCTATTCAGGCGCGGCGACGCCTCGGCCCATGCCGCACACGCGGATTCCGGACTTCCAGCCAGCGCAGCCGCTGGACTTGATCCTGGGGGCGCAGAACGGTGCGTTCAGTGGACGGAGCCTGTTCGATGCGTTCAACACCCCGTGGACGCTGGACAGTCGCGCCGATCGCATGGGCATCCGTTTGCTGGGCACGGCGTTGGAGTATCAGGGGCCGGCGATGATTTCCGAGGGCATTCCGCTCGGTGCCGTGCAGGTGCCGCCGGATGGCCAACCGATTGTGCTACTCAACGACCGGCAAACCATCGGTGGCTATCCACGCCTGGGCGCCTTGACCCCGTTGGCCCTGGCTCGGTTGGCGCAATGCCTGCCGGGGGCGCAGGTGCGGTTGCGGCCAGTGGTGCAGGAGGTTGCGCATCGGCAGCAGGTTGAGTGCCTGCAGGTGTTTTTGAAAGGCTAGAAGCATCGCGAGCAAGCTCGCTCCCACACTGGATCTTCGTCACACATGAGATCCCCTGTGGGAGCGAGCTTGCTCGCGATGAGGCCCCAAAGGGCACCAAAGATCACTTGGAAAGAAACCGCATCCCTTCCTCCAACCCTCGCAAGGTCAGCGGGTACATCCGGTCTTCCACCAATTCGCGCACGATATTGGTCGAGGCGGTATAGCCCCAGGTGTCCTTGGGGTACGGATTGATCCAGATGAGCTTCTTGTACTTCTCCATGAAGCGCTGCATCCACACATAACCGGCTTCTTCGTTCCAATGTTCGACGCTGCCGCCGGCCTGGGTGATTTCATAGGGCGCCATGGCGGCATCGCCGATGAAGATCACTTTGTAGTCGGCGCCGTACTTGTGCAGCAAGTCCTGGGTCGAGGTGCGTTCCGAAGTGCGGCGCAGGTTGTTTTTCCACACCGATTCGTAGACGAAGTTGTGGAAGTAGAAATACTCCAGGTGCTTGAACTCGGTCTTGCAGGCCGAGAACAGCTCTTCGCAGATTTTCACGTGAGCATCCATCGAACCACCGATGTCGAACAGCAGCAACAACTTGACGGTGTTGCGTCGTTCCGGGCGCATCTGGATGTTCAAAAGGCCGGCGTCGCGGGCGGTGTGGTCGATGGTGCCGTCGATGTCCAGCTCTTCGGCCGCACCCTGGCGAGCGAACTTGCGCAGGCGGCGCAGGGCGATCTTGATGTTGCGGGTGCCCAATTCCACTTGGTCGTCGAGGTTCTTGTACTCGCGCTGGTCCCAGACCTTCACAGCCTTGCCCTGGCGCTTGCCGGCGTCGCCGACCCGGATGCCTTCGGGGTTGAAGCCGCCGGAGCCGAACGGGCTGGTCCCGCCGGTGCCGATCCACTTGTTGCCGCCGGCATGGCGTTCCTTCTGTTCTTCCAGGCGTTTCTTGAATTCTTCGATCAGCTTGTCCAGGCCACCGAGGGATTGGATCTGCGCTCGCTCTTCGTCGGTCAGCGAACGCTCGAATTCCTTGCGCAGCCAGTCTTCGGGAATCAGCGCCTGGAGGTGATCGTCGAGTTTCTCCAGGCCGTTGAAGTAGGCGGCGAACGCCCGGTCGAACTTGTCGAAATGCCGTTCGTCCTTCACCAGGATCGCCCGGGACAAGTAATAGAACTCGTCCATGTCGGCGAAGATCACCCGCTGTTTCAGCGCGTTGATCAGGTCCAGCAGTTCGCGCACCGACACGGGCACCTTGGCGGCGCGCATCTCATTGAACAGGTTAAGCAGCATGGCAATCGCCCTCGCTCTTGTTAGACGAAGAGGATCAGCGAGTGCCGCGACGGCTCATGAACGCCAGGCGCTCGAGCAATTGCACGTCCTGTTCGTTCTTGACCAGGGCGCCGGCCAGCGGCGGGATGGCCTTGGTCGGATCACGTTCGCGCAGTACCGCTTCGCCGATGTTGTCGGCCATCAGCAGCTTGAGCCAGTCCACCAGTTCGGAGGTGGAAGGCTTTTTCTTCAGGCCTGGCACCTTGCGCACGTCGAAGAACACGTCCAGCGCTTCGCTGACCAGGTCCTTCTTGATGTCCGGGTAATGCACATCGACGATTTTCTGCAGGGTGACGCGGTCGGGGAAGGCGATGTAGTGGAAGAAGCAGCGGCGCAGGAACGCGTCCGGCAGTTCCTTTTCGTTGTTGGAGGTAATGATGATGATCGGCCGTTTCTTGGCCTTGATGGTTTCGTCGGTCTCGTAGACGTAGAACTCCATCTTGTCGAGTTCCTGCAGCAGGTCGTTGGGGAACTCGATGTCGGCCTTGTCGATTTCGTCGATCAGCAGGATCACCCGCTCCTCGGACTCGAACGCTTCCCAGAGCTTGCCCTTCTTCAGGTAGTTGCGCACGTCGTGGACCTTGTCCACGCCCAACTGCGAGTCCCGCAGGCGGCTGACCGCATCGTACTCATACAGGCCCTGGTGGGCCTTGGTGGTGGACTTGATGTGCCAAGTGATCAGACGCGCGCCAAAGGACTCGGCCAGTTGTTCGGCCAGCATGGTCTTGCCGGTGCCCGGTTCGCCCTTGACCAGCAATGGCCGCTCCAGGGTGATGGCGGCGTTCACGGCCAGTTTCAGGTCATCGGTGGCCACGTAGGTGCTGGTGCCTTCGAACTTCATCTGCAATTTCCTCGAACGTGTCGCCGGCCTGGCGAGGCGGGGCGCGCGAAAATAAATATCGTGCCCGACTATAACGCGGCGCCCCGCCGACTGTGAACGCAGACGCTGTATTCAGTCTCTGAATGGAGCGTCACATGTTGACTCAGTCTCGGCGCCTTGCCAGTATTGCGTATCGCCAATTTGGCGATACGCTTCCGAGTTCATGTTTTTACTTACGGTCAGCCGCTCTTGTGGCGAGGGAGCTTGCTCCCGCTCGAGTGCGCAGCGCTCGCAGGCTTTTGGGGCCGCTTCGCAGCCCAGCGGGAGCAAGCTTCCTCGCCACAGGGGTACCACATTCGAAGTGATGATGGGCCGGGCGCCGCCATTGATCATCAAGGAAGCGCTGGACTGGGTCAGCGCCCATCAAGCGCAACTGCTGGAGGATTGGCAACGATGCTACCCATGAAACGACCGCGGCTATTGGCCGTGCAGCCTTTATTGCCGTTCAGCCTGGACCTGACGTTCATTGACGGTCAGCAACTGAGGCTGGACTTGAGCGCCGATGTACAACGTTATCCAGGCTTGCAGCCTTTGCTTGAAGATGGAGCGTTTGAGGGCGCAGCCCTGGGCGACGATGGCTGGAGCGTGGAATGGCCTGCGCTGGATATCCAGATCGGTGCCGATACCTTGTATCTGGACGCACTGGCGCAGAACGCCGTGGACGAAAATACCCGCATCTTCATCGGTTGGCGCGCCCGCACGGGCCTGCCGCTGAACCAGGCGGCTGAAGCACTGGGGGTCAGCGCTCGCAGCATCAGCCGCTACAGCAGCGGTCGCGAGGCTGTGCCGCGTTCGCTGGCCTTGGCATGCCTGGGCTGGGACTCATTGCAGCAAGGAGCGGGAATAGCGGCAGCAGAAGCGCCCGGCCGCTACACCGTCACGCGCAAGCCCTAATCGGTCGACGGCGGCGGTTGTTCATAACGGGCATTGAAGGCCTCGACGAAACCGTTGCGCAGGATCTGCAGGAAGGCTTCGAAGGCGCTGATGTCCTGCTGGTGAACATTGCCGCTGAGTTCCACGCGGGTGGCGAACTGGTTCTTGCGCTGGTTCTTGAGGGCCGTTTCGCCTGTGCCGACCAGCGCTTCCCAGACCGAGCGGAAGATGTTCTTGTTCTGGTTTTCCACGTCCTGCTGCCAGTCGAACACATCGACATCGCGCAGCAATGGCTTGATGTAGCCGCTGAGCTTGGCGTTGTCGGCTTCGGCCTCGATCACCAGGTCGCCGTGACCGGCATTGAAATCGAATTTGCCATAAGCGGCGGCGAAATCGTTCAGGCGCTTGAGCTCAATGTTCCTGGCCCGCAGGCGGAAGTCGAAATCCTCGAAGTCGCTCAACGGGTCGAAGGTGGCCTGCATTTCCAATGGAGCGTGTTCGGCCACCAGAGCCTTGCCCTCGAAACGGGCGTCGCGCTTGCCTTTGGTGTCGACCACGTTGGTCAGGTTGTAGAAGTTGGCGTTGACGTTGGTGGCTCGCAGGTTGACCGGTGGCTTGGAGTTGAAATTGCGGAAGGTGACCTTGCCATCGCGGATGCGCACTTCGTTGAAGGTGATGGGCAGCAGTTTGCTCAACTGCTCGCGCCAGTTGGTGCCCCGGCCGGTCTGGGAGTTCTGGCGGTTGGCGCCGCCGTCGACGAAGTTCACTTCCGGGCGGGCGAATTCAACCTCGGCGACCACCGCATGGTCATACCACAGCGAGTGCCAGCTCACAGACAGGTCCACCAGCGGTGCGCTGACGAACGGCACCGGGACCTTGCCGTCGACCTTGACGATTTCCAGGCCATTGATCCGGTAGGCACCGCGCCACAGGGCCAGGTCCACGTCGGTGATCCGGCCGCGATAATCGCCCATGTCGGCCAGTTTTTCGTTCAGGTAGTCGCGTACCAGATAAGGCAAGGTGAAATGCAGGGTCACCAGCACCGCGACGATGGCGGCGAAAACCCACAATGGCCAACGGTATCGACGCTTCATGTCAGTCAGTCTCCAGCGTTTGTTGGGGGAGCGCCTTCTAATGCCATTGACTGTCGCAACAACGGGAACGTTCGGTGCAACTGGACGCCCATGGGCAAGAGGCATACCTTTAAAGGCTTACATTCCCGCTGCATCAAGGACCCAGCCATGAGCCGTATATTCGCTGACAACGCCCATTCCATCGGTAATACGCCGCTGGTGCAGATCAACCGCATTGCCCCGCGCGGTGTGACCATCCTGGCCAAGATCGAGGGGCGTAACCCAGGGTATTCGGTCAAGTGTCGGATCGGCGCGAACATGATCTGGGACGCTGAAAGCTCGGGCAAACTCAAGCCGGGCATGACCATCGTCGAACCGACTTCGGGCAACACCGGGATTGGCCTGGCGTTCGTCGCCGCCGCTCGTGGCTACAAGCTGATGCTGACCATGCCCGCCTCCATGAGCATCGAGCGCCGCAAGGTGCTCAAGGCCCTGGGCGCGGAACTGGTGCTCACCGAACCGGCGAAGGGCATGAAAGGGGCCATCGACAAAGCCGCCGAGATCATGGCCGGCGATCCAGCCAAATACTTCATGCCGCAGCAGTTCGATAACCCGGCGAACCCGGCGATTCACGAAAAAACCACCGGTCCGGAAATCTGGAACGACACCGACGGCGCGGTGGACGTGCTGGTGGCCGGTGTGGGCACCGGCGGCACCATCACCGGCGTTTCACGGTACATCAAGAACACCTGTGGCAAACCGATCCTGTCGGTGGCGGTCGAGCCCGAGGTTTCGCCGGTGATTACCCAGGCGATGGCGGGCCAGGAGATCAAGCCCAGCCCCCACAAGATTCAGGGGATCGGCGCCGGGTTCGTGCCGAAGAACCTTGACCTGTCGATCGTTGACCTGGTCGAGCGGGTCTCTGACGACGAGTCCAAGGCCATGGCCCTGCGCTTGATGCAGGAGGAGGGCATCCTCTGCGGGATCTCTTGTGGCGCGGCGATGGCCGTGGCCGTACGCCTGGCGGAAAAACCGGAGATGCAGGGCAAGACCATCGTCGTGATCCTGCCGGATTCGGGCGAGCGGTACTTGTCGAGCATGTTGTTCAGTGATCTGTTTACCGAGCAGGAGATTCAGCAGTAACCGTATGTAGGAACTGGTGGAAGAGCTTTTGTGGCGAGGGAGCTTGCTCCCGCTCGAGTGCGCAGCGCTCGCAGGCTTTTGGGGCTGCTTCGCAGCCCAGCGGGAGCAAGCTCCCTCGCCACAAAGGTTGTCGCAGGAGCTTGCCTTGGGAGCCTGCCGCAAGAGGCCTCAGGTTGCATTTGCACGGGTTGTTTGACAGGCGTCAGCCAAGGTTCAGGTGGCGCCTGTTAGAAAGTGTTTATTGCGTTTTACTCAACAGAGAATGTTGTGTCAGACGGTGTTTACCCGGGCCATTAGGGATTAACATGGCCTTCGGCTACGTCGGGCAGTAGGCGTTGCGTCAGTTGTTTTGGACAAGGAATTATAAAATGACCGTTTCGTTTGTCGCCAAGGCCTCGGTGTTGCTGCTGTTTCTGGGCAGTACGCTTTATGTGCATTTGCGTGGCAAGGCGCGTTTGCCGGTGTTGCGTCAGTTCGTCAACCACTCGGCGCTGTTCGCCCCCTATAACACCTTGATGTACCTGTTCTCCGGCGTGCCCTCCAAGCCTTACCTGGACCGCAGCAAATTCCCCGAACTGGATGTGCTCAAGGACAACTGGCAAGTCATCCGCGACGAGGCCATGCACCTGTTCGACGAGGGCTACATTCGCGCTGCCGAGAAGAACAACGACGCGGGTTTCGGCTCGTTCTTCAAGAAGGGCTGGAAGCGTTTCTACCTCAAGTGGTACGACAAACCGCTGCCGTCGGCTGAGCTGTTGTGCCCCAGGACGGTCGCGCTGGTCAGCCAGATCCCCAATGTCCGGGGCGCGATGTTTGCCCTGCTGCCGGGTGACAGCCATCTGAATCCCCACCGGGATCCCTTCGCCGGCTCGTTGCGTTATCACTTGGGCCTGTCCACCCCCAATTCCGACGACTGCCGGATCTTCGTCGACGGCCAGATCTACGCCTGGCGTGACGGCGAAGACGTCATGTTCGATGAAACCTATGTGCACTGGGTCAAGAACGAAACCCCGCAGACCCGCGTGATCCTGTTCTGTGATGTCGAGCGGCCCTTGAAAAGCCGGTTGATGACCCGCCTCAACCGCAGCATCAGCGCGTTCCTCGGCCGCGCTACCGCGCCACAGAACCTGGACGATGAACACGTCGGCGGCATCAACCGGGCCTATGCCTGGAGCAAATCGTTCAGCGACGGCATCAGTGGCCGGGTCAAGCAATTCAAACGCAAGCATCCCAAGGCCTACCGGGTGATGCGGCCGGTGTTGGCGGTGGCGGTGCTGACGGCGCTTGGCTATTGGTTGTTCGGTTAAATATTGCGTTGTCCATCGAGCGCTGGTTATAGTCAGCGCTCTTCGGGTTTTCGAACCCGCTCCTTCAAGAGATCGGCTCATGCCTGCATCCCCTGTCATCGCGGTTGTGGTTCCAGCGTTCAACGCTGGCGTCGTGCCGTGTGGGAACCAGCAGCCTGCGCAGATCGGTCAATACCCCCCACCTGTCCGTAGCTCATCGGTGTACGCCTTCGTATCACCGCCGGGTGTTGGCATTCAGGGCTGATCGGCAACGGTTGCCATCCCCCTGTGCCCGCCTGAAAAAACTACTGGACTTCAGTTTCGGCTGAGTTGGCTTTTTGCCTGACTACAGGTGGTATTCATGTTTTCCCTTTCCAAAAACGCCTTGTTGGCGGCGGCTTCCACGAGCCTGTTCGTTTTGCTGTGGAGCAGTGGGGCGATTTTTTCCAAGCTGGGCCTGGCCCATGCTTCTCCCTTCGCCTTTTTGCTGATCCGTTTTGCCATCGCGCTGTCGGCGCTGGTGCTGTTGATTCCGTTGCTCAAGTTCAAGCTGCCCAAGACTGGCAAGCCGATGCTGTACGCGGCGACCACCGGGTTGGTGCTGCTGGGCGCCTATCAGATTTTTTATCTGCTGGCGCTGCAAATGAGTGTCACGCCGGGGGTCATGGCAACCCTGATGGGCGTGCAACCGATCCTGACCGTGGTGCTCATGGAGCGGCAGCGTTCCTGGTTGCGGATGTTCGGCCTGATGCTGGGGTTGGTCGGGCTGGTCATGGTGGTGTACCAGGGCATCGGCCTGGCCGGTATGTCCCTGGCCGGGATGCTCTGCGGGTTGCTGGCACTGGTGAGCATGACGGCCGGTTCGATCATGCAGAAGCGCATCACCGACAACCCCCTGGGCACGCTGCCGGTGCAGTACCTGGCCGGGCTGTTGCTGTGCGCGGTGTTCGTGCCGTTCCAGCCGTTCCATTTCGAGTACAGCACAGGGTTCTTCGTGCCGGTGTTGTGGATGGGGCTGGTGGTGTCGGTACTGGCGACATTGCTGCTGTACCGACTGATCGCCCGCGGCAACCTGGTGAATGTCACCAGCCTGTTCTACCTGGTACCGGCGGTGACGGCGATCATGGACTACCTGGTGTTTGGCAACCGGCTGGCGTTGTTGAGCTTGCTGGGGATGGTGCTGATCATCGTGGGGTTGGTGTTTGTGTTTCGTAAGAGCCGCTAGCCCTTAGCTATTGGCTGGCTGTACCACCGCCATCGCGAGCAAGCTCGCTCCCACAGGGTTATGCACAGCCCTTTGTGGGAGCGAGCTTGCTCGCGATGGCGTACTACCGGGCAGACACCTCAGCCGGTTTCACCGCAGCGGGCTTGAGCACCAACCACAACGCCGCCGCAATCAACACCCCACCATACAGATGCGCCATCCCCAACGGCTCATCCAGCAGCAACGCCCCCCACAGCACGCCGAACGGTGGGATCAGGAAGGTCACGGTCATGGATTTGACCGGGCCGATGGAACTGAGCAGGCGGAAGTAAAGAATGTACGCCAGCGCGGTGCACACCAGGCCCAGCCCCAGCAGTGACAACCAGACGCTCCAGCCACCCCAGCTGGCCGGTGGTTGGCTGATGACGCTGTAGCCAAACAGCGGCAGCAAGAACACCGTGGCGCCGAACATGCTGCCCAGGGCCGAGAGACGGCTGTCCAAGCCACCTTGCTGATCGAGCCAGCGACGGGTGAGGAAACCGGCAAAGCCATAGCAGGTCGTGGCCAGCAGGCAGGCGAGGGCGCCCATCAACAGTTGCAGGTCGAACGCCACCGGGCCGGCACGGGTCAGGATGCCGACGCCGAGCAGCCCAAGGAAGACACCGCCGACCTTGGCTGGGGTGAGTTTTTCGCTGAAGAACAAACCGCCGATCAACACCCCCATCAACGGCGTGGTGGCGTTGAAGATCGCCGAGTAACCGGCCGGCAGCACCTGGGCCGCCAGCGAATAGAACGTGGCCGGAATGCCCGAGTTGATCAGGCCCAGCCCCATCACGACTTTGAGCTTGCCGCGAAAATTCCAGTCGACGCGCATCAGGGCCAGGATCACCAGCAGCCCGACGAAGGCGATGGACACGCGAAAAAAGGCAGTGGGGATTGTGCCAATGACGGGGGCGATAATGCGCATGAACAGGAAACTGGCGCCCCAGATAGCGGCCAGTGACAGTAAACGCAGGATATCAACGAGGTTCACAAGTCATTCCTTCCTTGATTGGGCGGCAAGTGTCGCCGCCCTGAATGGCGATGGCAATGGTTGCGTTGCCGCGTGATTGGCCTCTAAGCTCAGTCGCCAATAACAAGCATGACCCGCCGAGGTTTACCCTATGCCGCAGCCATGGCCCGCCATCGAAATCGCCCGTTCGATCCTCGACGGCTTCGACGATTATCGTGAGCATTTCCGGCAGATCACCGATGGCGCCCGCGCCCGGTTCGAGCAGGCCCTGTGGTTGGAGGCGCAAACGGCTTCGGCGGCGCGCATCAATTTGTATGAAGAAAAAGTCTTCGAAACCGTTGCCAGGCTGCACAACGCCTTCGCTGACGAAACCCTGATGGACGTGAGCTGCTGGCCACTGGTCAAGAGCGCCTACATCAGCCTGATCGACCTGCGCTTCGACGATGAGCTGTCGGAAACCTGGTACAACTCGATCTTTTGCGGGTTGTTCAGCCACGACCTGATCAGCGACGGCACCATGTTCATCCACACCACCCGGCCCAGCCTGCGCCGGGCCCGTGCCGCCCAGACTCGCACCTACAAACCCCAGGGGCAGTTGGACCGGATGCTGGCGAGCGTGTTCGCCGATTACCGTTTCAGCGAGGACTACGCCGATCTGCCGGGCGACCTGCAGCGCCTCGAAGCGCAGTTGCGTGAGAACCTGCCGGACTGGGTCTGCAAGGACCCGGAGCTGACGGTGGAGTTGTTTTCTTCAGTGCTCTATCGCAACAAGGGCGCCTATCTGGTGGGCCGGATCTACACCCGCGAGGACCAGTGGCCGCTGGTGATCCCGCTGTTGCACCGCGAGGGCCGGGGTATCCAGATCGATGCGCTGATTACCGACGAGGCGCAGGTGTCGATCATCTTCTCGTTCACCCGCTCGTACTTCATGGTGGACGTGCCGGTGCCGGCGGAATTCATCGGCTTTCTCAAGCGCATCCTGCCGGGCAAGCACATCGCCGAGTTGTACACCTCCATCGGTTTCTACAAGCACGGAAAATCCGAGTTCTACCGAGCGTTGATCAACCACCTGGCGAACACCGACGACCAGTTCATCATGGCCCCGGGTGTGCGTGGCATGGTCATGAGCGTGTTCACCCTGCCGGGCTTCAACACGGTATTCAAGATCATCAAGGACCGTTTCTCGCCGTCGAAAAACGTCGACCGGGCCACGGTGATCGAGAAGTACCGTCTGGTGAAAAGCGTCGACCGGGTCGGGCGCATGGCCGATACCCAGGAGTTCGCCGATTTCCGTTTTCCCCTGAGCAAGTTCGAGCCGGCGTGCCTGGAGGAACTGCTGGAAGTGGCGCCGTCCACGGTCTCGGTGGAAGGCGACACGGTGCTGATTCGTCACTGCTGGACCGAGCGCCGCATGACACCGCTGAACCTGTACCTGGAAAACGCCAACCCGGACCAGGTGCGCGAGGCGCTGGAAGACTATGGCCTGGCCATCAAGCAACTGGCGGCGGCCAATATCTTCCCCGGCGACATGCTGCTCAAGAACTTTGGCGTGACCCGTCACGGCCGCGTGGTGTTCTACGACTACGATGAAATCTGCTTCCTGACCGAAGCCAACTTCCGCCACATCCCCCAGCCCCGCACACCGGAAGACGAAATGGCCTCCGAGCCCTGGTACTCCATCGGCCCGCTGGACGTCTTCCCCGAAGAATTCCCGCCGTTCCTGTTCGCCGACGCCGGGCAGCGCAAGCTGTTCGACCAGTTGCACGGCGAGTTGTACAACGCCGACTACTGGAAAGGCCTGCAAGAGGCTATCAGGGCGGGGAAGGTGATCGACGTGTTCCCGTACCGGCGCAAGGACCTGGACAACGAATAACCGTGGCGGTGAACGAAGTCCCTGTGGCTTTTGTAGCTTTTGTGGCGAGGGAGCTTGCTCCCGCTGGGTCGCGAAGCGGCCCCGGGATTTTGCGGCTGCTGCGCAACCGAGCGGGAGCAAGCTCCCTCGCCACAACAGCATTTCTTGACGCAAATCCCCTGTGGGAGCGAGCTTGCTCGCGATAGCGGTGTATCAGCCAGCATTGAGGGTGACTGACTCACCGCTATCGCGAGCAAGCTCGCTCCCACAATTTAGGGGGTGGGGCTGCTTTGTGTGCTCGGCGCAATAGCCGCAAATCTGCGACAATCGCCCCCTGCTCAAACCGACGACCCTTGCGTACCTGATGACTGACCAAGCCCCCGCTATCGACAAGCTGCTGAAAAACCTCGACCACGCCATGCTCGCAGACCGCAACCGGTTGCGACGCCAGTTGTTCGAGCTGCGCAAGAAGCCCGACGAGGCCAAGCTGGCCCAGTGGGTGACGCGCATGCAGGCGTCGTGCGATCAGGTGCTGGCGCGCAAGGCGAGTCTGCCGGTGATCCGCTACGACGATAATTTGCCGATTGCCGCCAAGCGCGACGAAATCAAGGACGCGCTGCTCAAGCACCAGGTGCTGATCATCGCCGGCGAAACCGGCTCGGGCAAAACCACGCAGTTGCCGAAGATCTGCCTGGAAATCGGTCGCGGCCAGCATGGCTTGATCGGCCACACCCAACCGCGGCGGATCGCCGCGCGCAGTGTGGCGAGCCGGGTGGCCGAGGAACTGGCCACGCCGTTGGGGGCGCTGGTGGGCTATCAGGTGCGGTTCGAGGACCAGAGCGACGCCAACACCCTGATCAAGCTGATGACCGACGGCATCCTGCTGGCCGAGACCCAGAATGACCGTTACCTCGAGCGCTACGACACGATCATCGTCGACGAAGCCCACGAACGCAGCCTGAACATCGACTTCCTGCTCGGCTACCTCAAGACCCTGCTGCCACGTCGTCCGGACCTGAAAGTCATCATCACCTCGGCGACGATTGACCTGGAGCGTTTCTCCAAGCATTTCGATGACGCGCCGATCGTGGAAGTCTCGGGCCGCACCTTCCCGGTGGAAACCTGGTATCGCCCGCTGACCCTGGAGCAGGACGAGGAAGGCAACCGGGTCGAGGACGACTTGACCGTCGACCAGGCGATCCTCGCCACCCTCGATGAAATCGCCGCCTACGAGCGCAGCGAGCGGCGCAGCCCTGGGGACGTGCTGGTGTTCCTGCCGGGCGAGCGGGAAATTCGCGACGCCGCGGAGATGCTGCGCAAGGCCCAGCTCAAGCACACCGAGATTCTGCCGCTGTATGCGCGACTGTCGCCGGCCGAACAGCAACGGATCTTCCAGTCCCACCCGGGCCGTCGCGTGGTACTGGCGACCAACGTCGCCGAAACCTCGCTGACCGTGCCGGGCATCCGCTACGTGATCGACAGCGGCACCGCGCGCATCAGCCGCTACAGCTACCGGGCCAAGGTCCAGCGCCTGCCCATCGAAGCCATTTCCCAGGCCAGTGCCAACCAGCGCAAGGGCCGCTGCGGGCGGGTCGAGCCGGGGATCTGCGTACGGCTGTACAGCGAAGAAGATTTTCTTGGACGGCCGGAGTTCACTGACCCGGAAATCCTGCGCACTAACTTGGCGGCGGTGATCCTGCAGATGCTGCACCTGCGTCTCGGCGAGATCACCGATTTTCCGTTCATCGAACCGCCGGACGGCAAGGCCATCAGTGACGGTTTCAACCTGCTGCAAGAATTGTCGGCGGTGGACCGCAACAGCCAGTTGACCCCGCTCGGTCGCCAGTTGGCACGCCTGCCGGTGGACCCGCGCATGGGCCGGATGCTGTTGGAAGCGGCGAAGCTGGGCAGTTTGCAGGAAGTGTTGATCGTCGCCAGCGCCATGTCGATCCAGGATCCCCGCGAGCGTCCGCCGGAGCGCCAACAGGCGGCGGACCAGGCCCACGCTCAGTGGAAGGACGCGGATTCGGACTTCGCCGGGCTGGTCAACCTGTGGCGCGGTTTCGAAGAGCAGCGCCAGGCCCTGACCGCCAGCCCGCTGCGCAACTGGTGCCGCAAGAACTTCCTCAATTACCTGCGCCTGCGCGAGTGGCGTGACTCCCATCGCCAGTTGAGCCTGATCTGTCGCGACATGCAGCTGAGCCTCAACAAAGAACCGGCCGACTTCCCGAAATTGCACAAGGCGGTGCTCTCGGGCCTGTTGAGCCAGATCGGCCAGAAAACCGAAGATGGCGACTACCTCGGTGCTCGCCAGCGGCGGTTCTGGGTCCACCCCTCGTCGGGCCTGGGCAAGAAGCGTCCGCAATGGCTGATGACCGCCGAATTGGTGGAAACCACCAAGCTGTATGCGCGCATGGTGGCCAAGATCGAACCGGACTGGATCGAACCGCTGGCCGGGCACCTGATCAAGAAAAACCACTTCGAACCCCATTGGGAGAAGAAGCGCGGGCAGGTGGTGGCCTATGAGCAAATCACCCTGTTCGGGCTCATCGTCGTTGGTCGGCGGCCAGTGCATTACGGGCCGGTGGACCCGGTGGTCTCCCGTGAACTGTTCATCCGCGAGGCGCTGGTGCGCGGCGAGATCCAGTCCAAGGCCAAGTGCCTGAGCGCCAATACCCGGTTGCTGGAGCAACTCGACGAGCTGGAAGCCAAGGCCCGTCGCCGCGACATCCTGGCGGACGAGGAAACCCTGTTTGCGTTCTACGACGCGCGCTTGCCGGCCGAGATCCACCAGACCGCGACGTTCGACAGCTGGTACCGGATCAACAGCCAGAAAGACTCGCAACTGCTGATCATGCGCGAAGAAGACGTGCTGGCCCGCGAAGCCAGCGAAGTCACCGCCGCACATTACCCCGACACCTTGCGCGTCGGTGACCTGACCTTGCCGCTGAGCTATCACTTCGAGCCCAACCACCCGCGCGACGGCGTGACGTTGCGAGTGCCGGCGCCACTGCTGCCGATGCTGCCGCCGGAACGCCTGGAGTGGCTGGTGCCAGGGGTGATCGAAGCCAAGTGCATCGCCCTGGTGCGCAACCTGCCCAAGGCCTTGCGCAAGAACTTCGTGCCGGTGCCGGATTTCGTCAAGGCGGCGCTGCAACGCATCACCTTCGCCGAGGGCTCTTTGCCGCAGTCCCTGGGCCGTGAGCTGCTGCGCATGACCGGAGCGCGGGTCAGCGACGAAGCCTGGGCCGAAGCGGCCCAGCAAGTGGAAAGCCACCTGCGCATGAACCTGGAAATCGTCGACGGCCAAGGCAAGTTCCTCGGCGAGGGCCGCGACCTGGCCGAGCTGACGGCGCGTTTTGCCGAAGCCAGCCAGGCGGCCTTGGCCGTGCCGCAAACGGCGAAAAGCCAGGCACCGGTGGAGGCGAAGGTCTTCGCGCCGGTGGCCGAGAAAACCCAACAGAAGATCGCCGGGCTGTCGATGACGGTCTACCCGGCGCTGGTGGAAGAGGGCGGCGTGGTCAAGGAAGGGCGTTTCCCGACGCCGGCCGAAGCCGAGTTCCAGCATCGCCGGGCCTTGCAGCGCTTGCTGATGCAGCAATTGGCCGAGTCGGCCAAGTTCCTGCGCGGCAAGCTGCCGGGGCTGACGGAACTGGGCCTGCTGTACCGCGACCTGGGCCGCATCGACAGCCTGGTGGAAGACATCCTGCTCGCCAGCCTCGACAGTTGTGTGCTCGAAGGCGAAGCGAGCCTGCCCCGTGACGGCGCCGCGCTGGCTTCCCTGGCCGAGCGCAAGCGCGGCGGCTGGACCGAGCACGCCGAGCGCCTGGCGAAGCTGACCCTGGACATCCTCAAGCTCTGGCATGGCCTGCAAAAACGCTTCAAGGGCAAGATCGACCTGGCCCAGGCCGTGGCGCTGAACGATATCAAGCAGCAACTCAGCCACCTGGTGTACCCGGGCTTCGTCCGCGAAACCCCGCATCAATGGCTCAAGGAATTGCCGCGCTACCTCAAGGCCATCGAGCAACGCTTCGAGAAGCTCGGTAGCCAGGTGCAGAAAGACCGGGTCTGGAGCGGCGAGCTGTCGAACCTCTGGGCCCAATACCAGGCCCGCGCCAGCAAACACGCCCAGGAAGGCAAGCGTGATCCGCAACTGGAGCTGTACCGCTGGTGGCTGGAGGAATACCGGGTGTCGCTGTTCGCCCAGCAACTGGGTACCAAGGTGCCGATCTCGGACAAGCGCCTGGGCAAGCAGTGGGGGCAGGTGGAGGGTTGATGGCAAAGCCCCTCTAACCCCTGTGGGAGCGAGCTTGCTCGCGATAGCGGTGGTTCAGCCTGCATTGATGTTGACTGATACACCGCTATCGCGAGCAAGCTCGCTCCCACAGGGTAGGGTGTTGTAGTGAAGGGAGAATGGGCCAAACGCCAGTGTTTATGGCAAACTTCGCAGCTATAAATGCCGGTCCCGTGGTTTTGAGCTTCAATGCCCCGGGCGGATCGGAATAAAGCGATGCCAGGGCTGCTTCCCCGGATGGGAAAAGTCCCTTTGTGTATTGGTACGTCGGTGCCAATGCTTTCTGCCTGAACAGATCAGAGACACGACCATGCATAACGTCGTCATCAGCGGCACCGGCCTGTACACCCCGGCCAACAGCATCTCCAACGAAGAGCTGGTGCAATCTTTCAATACCTATGTCGCGCAATTCAACGCCGACAACGCCGACGCCATCGCGCGCGGTGAAGTCGAGGCCTTGACCGAGTCCAACGCCGCGTTCATCGAAAAGGCTTCCGGCATCAAGAGCCGCTTTGTCATGGACAAGGACGGCATTCTCGATCCACAACGCATGACCCCACGCTTGCCCGAGCGTTCCAACGACGAGTGGTCGGTGCTGTGTGAAATGGCTATTGGCGCTGCGAAGCAGGCCCTGGAACGCGCCGGCCGCACCGTCGCCGACATCGACGGAGTGATCGTCGCCTGTTCCAACCTGCAGCGTGCCTACCCGGCCATCGCCATCGAAGTTCAGGAAGCCCTGGGCATCGAAGGTTTCGGTTTCGACATGAACGTGGCCTGTTCCTCGGCCACTTTCGGCATCCAGGCAGCAGCCAACAGTGTGCAACTGGGCCAGGCCCGGGCAATCCTGATGGTCAACCCGGAAGTGTGCACCGGTCACTTGAACTTCCGTGATCGCGACAGCCACTTCATCTTCGGCGACGCGGCTACCGCCGTGATCATCGAGCGGGCGGACCTGGCGACCTCGCCGTACCAGTTCGACGTGGTCAGCACCAAGCTGCTGACCAAGTTCTCCAACAATATCCGCAACAACTTCGGCTTCCTCAACCGCGCCGCGGAAGAAGGCGCCGGTAGCCGCGACAAGCTGTTCGTCCAGGAAGGCCGCAAGGTGTTCCGCGACGTCTGCCCGATGGTGGCCGAGCTGATCGGTACCCACCTGGAAGAAAACCAGCTGAACGTTGGCGAGGTGAAGCGCTTCTGGCTGCACCAGGCCAACCTGAGCATGAACCACTTGATCGTGCGCAAGCTGCTGGGACGCGAAGCCTCCGAAGAGGAAGCCCCGGTGATCCTCGACCGCTACGCCAACACCAGTTCGGCCGGTTCGGTGATTGCATTCCACAAATACCAGGATGACCTGCCCAGCGGCTCGGTTGCCGTACTCAGTTCGTTCGGCGCCGGTTATTCGATTGGCAGCGTGATTTTGCGCAAGCGTTGATCCACTGTTGCTGCGTCGAATTTTTTTGTGGGGGCAAGTCCTTGTGGGAGCAAAGCTTGCTCGCGAAACAGGCGACTCGGTTTATGGAGGACCGCGTCGCCTGCATCGCGGGCAAGCCTTGCTCCCACATAAATCCCCGCCACAACCGCGATCTATCCAGCAATAGGGCGTTGAATGACGATCACCGATGACACCCTCCTGCTCCAACGCCTCCTGGCCGGTGAGCAGCAGGCCTACAAGGAGCTGGTCAGCGCCTACCAGAGCCCGATGCGCGCCGTGGCCTATGCCATCGTCGGCAGCCGCCATGTCGATGAAGTGGTGCAGGACGCGTGGCTGTCGGTGGTGCGCAATCTCAGTGGTTTCCAGGGGCGTTCCAGCCTCAAGACCTGGCTACTGACCATCACCGCCAACGCTGCCAAAGGGCGCTACAAACAGAACCGTCGGGAGGTGTTGCTAGACGATCTGCCGTCACCCCATGGCACCCTCGGCGATGATCGTTTCGCCGCCGACGGTCATTGGCTGCTGGCACCGTTCGCCTGGCACCAGGACACGCCTGAGGCGCTGCTCACGATGGAGGAATTACGCGATTGCCTGGAGCACACATTGCTCAGCCTGTCGGAACTGCAAGGCAGCGTGCTGAACCTGCGGGAACGCCAGGGGCTGGAGCTGGAAGAAATCTGTAATCTTCTGGATATTTCGCTCTCCAATGTGCGAGTGCTGTTGCATCGCGCCCGGCTGAAAGTCTTCGCGACTGTTGAACATTTCGAGGAAACCGGCGAATGCTGACCTGCAAGGAACAAGTGGCGCGCTCCAGCGATTATCTCGACGGCCAGTTAAGTTTTCGTGAACGCCTGATGGTGCGTCATCACCTGATGTTCTGCCCCAACTGCCGGCGTTTTATCCGCCAGATGCGCCTGATGCAGGCGACCCTCAGGAAACTGCCGCAACCGCCGATTCCCGACCTGGATCACCTCGCCGAGAAACTCGCCGCCGAGCGCCGTAGAAATACCCATTAAACCCCCAGACACCACCCACCCCCTGTGGGAGCGAGCTTGCTCGCGATAGCGGTGTATCAGTCAACATCAATGCAGACTGAACCACCGCTATCGCGAGCAAGCTCGCTCCCACAGGGGTTTCTGGTTATTCCCATTCGAAGTAAAAAGTTCCGCTGTCATAAAATCTTTATGTGATAGCAACTCGCCTGACACAACCCGTCGCCAAGATCCCCTCCCAACACCAGCGGGCCCAGTTCCGCGTGTTTTCTAACGGCACAGACTACCAACAGGGGAATTCTTCGATGATCCGCAAGCACTTCGCAGGTGTTGCCGCCAGCGCACTGGCAATGGCAGTAACCGCCCAGGCTTTCGCCGGCACCGTCACCACCGACGGCGCCGATATCGTGGTCAAAACCAAGGGCGGCCTTGAGGTCGCTACCACTGACAAAGAGTTCAGCTTCAAGCTCGGTGGTCGTTTGCAGGCTGACTACAGCCAGTTCGACGGTATCTACACCGACAACGGCAAATCGGCCGACGCCGCTTACATCCGTCGCGCCTTCCTGGAACTGTCCGGCGTGCTGTACACGGATTGGGCCTACACCATCAACTACGACATGTCCCACAACAGTGGCGACTCCGATAACGGCTACTTCGACGAAGCGTCCCTGGCCTACAACGGCTTCAAGCCGGTTTCGATCAAGGTTGGTCGTTTTGACCCCGACTTCGGCCTGGAAAAAGCCACCAGCTCCAAGTGGGTGACTGCGCCAGAGCGTAACGCCGCCTACGACCTGATCGACTGGACCAACAGCCATCAGAACGGCCTGGGCCTGCAAGCCTCCAGCACCTTCGCCGATTCGTTCTATGCCTCGGCCGGTGTGTTCAGCAAGGACACCGACGACACCGACGGCGACAGCGTCAAGCAAGTCAACGGTCGCTTTGTGTTCGCCCCGATGCACGAAGCCGGCAACGTGCTGCACTTCGGTGTGAACGTGGCTTCGCGCGACGTTTCGGACACCGTCTTCGATGCGCGTTATCGCTCCCGCCTGGGCATGCGTGGCGTTGAAACCCTGGGTGGCAACGACGCCGGCCCTAACGGCAACCGTCCGGTACTGGGCGGCGCGAACAACTCGCCAGCCGGTTCGTACGACCGCGACACCGCGTTCGGCCTGGAAGCCGCTTTCGCCATGGGGCCTGCGTCGATCCAGGGTGAATACATCACTCGCAAGACCAAGGCTGATGCCGATGGTTTCGAAGACATCAAAGGCCATGGTTTCTACGTACAGGGCGCGTATACCCTCACCGGCGAGTCCCGTGGTTATAAAGTCGGCAAGTTTGACGCGATCAAACCTCAGAACAAATCCATCGGCGCCTGGGAAGTGTTCTATCGCTTCGACAGCTTGACCGTCGAAGACGACAACATCACCACTGCCTCGGCGACCCGCGACGTGGGCGATGCCGAAGCCAAGGTGCACAACCTGGGCGTGAACTGGTACGCCAACGAAGCGGTGAAAATTTCCGCTGCCTACATCAAGGCCAAGACCGACAAAGTCACCAACGCCAATGGCGACGACGATGGCGACGGTTTTGTGATGCGTGCCCAGTACGTGTTCTAAATCGCGCTGACTTGATACACCGCTCTGACTTCATCCGTTAAAGCGCTCCTTTGAACCCCGCCCCTGGCGGGGTTTTTTTATGTGCGCCTGGTCAGGATCGGCGATACTCGCTCCATCCGTCGTCTGGCTATCGAGGAATCGCATGCCGCTTCACGTCTTGGACAGCCTGTCCACCATCGCGCCGCACGAGTGGGACGCGCTGGTGCCCGCCAACCAGCCTTTCCTGCGCCACGCCTTCCTCAGCACCCTGGAAGACAGCGCCAGCCTGGGGCCGAATTCCGGTTGGCAAGCCGAGCATTTGCTGCACATTGAAGACGGTCGTCTGCTGGCGGCCTTGCCCAGTTACCGCAAGTGGCATTCCTACGGCGAATACGTGTTCGACCACGCCTGGGCCGACGCTTGTGCCCGCGCCGGCATCGACTACTACCCCAAGCTGCTGACAGCGGTGCCGTTCAGCCCGGTCAGTGGCCCGCGGTTGCTGGCGGCGCGCGGGGAAGATGGCCTGGAGCTGCTGGGCAGCTTGCCGGGGTATCTGGAAATCGAAGGGCTTTCCAGCGCCCACATCAACTTCACCGACGCCTTCACCGACGCGGCACTTGCCGGGCAGGAGGGCTGGCTGCAGCGAATCGGCTGTCAGTATCACTGGCAAAATCGCGGTTATCGGGACTTCCAGGATTTTCTCGATGCGCTCAGTTCCCGCAAGCGCAAGCAGATGCGCAAGGAGCGCGAACAAGTGGCGGGGCAGGGCATCGCGTTCGAATGGCTCGAAGGTCATCAGTTGGACGAGGCGCAGTGGGATTTTGTCTACGCCTGTTACGCCAACACCTACGCGATACGACGGCAGGCGCCGTACCTGACCCGAACATTCTTCAGCCTGCTGGCCGAACGCATGCCCGAGGCCATTCGTGTGGTGCTGGCCAAGCAAGGTTTGCGACCGGTGGCGATGGCGTTCAGCCTTGTGGGCGGCGACAGTTTCTACGGACGTTACTGGGGCTGCCTGGCGGAGTTCGACCGCCTGCACTTCGAGACCTGTTTCTATCAAGGCATGGACTACGCGATTGCCCACGGCTTGCAGCGCTTTGACGCCGGCGCCCAGGGCGAGCACAAATTGATTCGCGGGTTCGAGCCGGTGATTACCCGCTCATGGCATTACCTGCGCCACCCTGGTTTGAAGGCGGCGGTCGAGGACTTCCTCATGCGCGAACATGAGGGTGTACTGGCCTATGCCGAAGAGGCGAAGACAGCATTGCCTTATCGGCAGTGCTGATCTTCGCGGGTGTGACTCAGCGGTTTTCCTGGCCCAGCCAGCGGTACGAGACACCGCCGATGACGGCGCCCAGCAGCGGCGCCACCCAGAACAGCCACAGCTGCTCGATGGCCCAGCCACCGACAATCAGCGCCGGACCGGTACTGCGGGCCGGGTTGACGGACGTGTTGGTGACCGGAATCGAGATCAGGTGAATGAGCGTCAGGGCCAGGCCGATGGCAATCGGTGCCAGCCCGGCCGGCGCACGTTTATCGGTGGCGCCGAGGATGATCAGGATGAACATCGCCGTCATGACCAGTTCGGTGACAAAACCGGCCGCCATCGAATACCCACCGGGAGAATGCTCGCCATAACCGTTCGCGGCCAGGCCGGACGCGGCCAGGTCAAAGCCTTCCTTGCCGCTGGCGATGAAGTAGATCAACGCGGCGGCCAACACGCCCCCTATGACTTGGGCAATGATGTAGGCAGGCAACTCCCTGGCCGGAAACCGCCCGCCCACGTACAAGCCCACCGACACCGCGGGGTTCAGGTGGCAGCCCGAGATGTGCCCGATGGCGAACGCCATGGTCAACACCGTCAAGCCGAAGGCCAGGGCAACCCCCAGCACGCCAATCCCGGAGGCGGCCAATACTGCGCTGCCACAGCCACCCAATACCAGCCAGAACGTACCCAACAACTCAGTCGTTGAACGTTTGAGTAAAGACATAAGGTTCCTTGATGAAACAGTCGTGATGATCGGTTATGCATCCAGCAGTATTACGACAGGTTCATCTCCAGAACCTGACTTGAGTACAGCAGAGCGCGGCGACAAATCCAGCGACAAAAAAAACGCCAGCGTCATGGACGGTGGCGGTTTTGGCCGTGGTCGGCGGGGAGTATGTGGTTGCGGTGTGGGCTAAATGGATCCTGGACAGAATTTTTCAGTATTGCTGATTCAAACCGGATCCCTGTGGCGAGGGAGCTTGCTCCCGCTGGGCTCTGTAGGAGCTGGCGAAGCCTGCGATCTTTTAATCTTGATCTTTTGCTTGAGATTCAAGTGTCTGGGGAAAGATCGCAGCCTCGTTGAACTCGACAGCTCCTACAGGCGCACCCCAGCGGGAGCAAGCTCCCTCGCCACGGGGTCAGTGGTGTCTGGTAGAGATCAGTCGATCCCCACGAACCCACCCGTCTGGTGCTGCCACAATCGCGCATACAACCCGCCATGGGCCAGCAGTTCGGCATGGCTGCCGGTTTCGGCGATGCGACCATTCTCCAGCACTACCAACCGGTCCATCCGGGCGATGGTGGAGAGGCGGTGGGCGATGGCGATCACGGTCTTGCCTTGCATCAGCGTCTCGAGGCTTTCCTGGATGGCCGCCTCGACTTCCGAGTCCAGCGCTGACGTCGCTTCGTCCATGATCAGGATCGGCGCGTCCTTGAGCAGCACCCGCGCGATAGCGATGCGCTGGCGCTGGCCGCCGGACAGTTTCACGCCGCGTTCACCCACATGGGCATCGAAGCCGGTGCGGCCTTCGGCGTCCGACAGCAGTGGGATGAACTCATCGGCCCGGGCCTTGCGCACGGCTTCCCAGAGTTGCGCATCGGTGGCGTCTGGCTTGCCGTAGAGCAGGTTCTCGCGAATCGAGCGATGCAGCAGCGAGGTGTCCTGGGTGATCATGCCGATGCGCTCGCGCAGGCTTTCCTGGCCGACTTCGGCGATGTCCTGGCCATCGATGAGAATGCGCCCGTCTTGCACGTCATAGAGGCGCAGCAGCAGGTTGACCAAGGTGGATTTACCCGCGCCGGACGGACCGATCAGGCCGATTTTCTCGCCGGGCCTGATGGTCAGGTTCAGGTCGCCGATCACGCCGCTTTTCTTGCCATAGTGGAAATCCACATGCTCGAAACGCACTTCACCCCGGGCCACCGCCAGGGGCTTGGCCTGGTCGCGGTCGGTGACACTGACCGGTTGGGAGATAGTCTGCAGGCCGTCCTGGACCATGCCGATGTTTTCGAAGATGCCGGTGACGACCCACATGATCCAGCCGGACATGTTGACGATGCGGATCACCAGCCCGGTGGCCAACGCGATGGCGCCGACGCTGATCAGCGACTGGGTCCACAACCACAGCGCCAGCGCCGTGGTGCCGACGATCAGCAGCCCGTTCATGCTGGTGATGACCAAGTCCATGCTGGTCACCACCCGGCCAGCCAACTGGGCTTTTTCGGTCTGCTCCTGGATGGCTTCGCGGGCGTATTGCTGTTCGAAGTTGGTATGGGCGAACAGCTTGAGGGTGGTGATGTTGGTGTAGCCGTCGACGATCCGGCCCATGAGTTTGGAGCGGGCGTCGGACGACACCACCGAGCGCTCCTTGACCCGTGGCACGAAATAACAGAGTGCACCGATGTAGGCGGCGATCCACATCAGCAGCGGGATCATCAGGCGCCAGTCGGCTTCGGCGAACAGCACCAGGGAACTGACGGCGTAGATCAGCACGTGCCACAGGGCATCCACGGCCTGCACCGCCGAGTCACGCAGGGAGTTGCCGGTCTGCATGATGCGCTGGGCGATGCGCCCGGCGAAGTCGTTCTGGAAGAAATTCAGGCTCTGCTTGAGCACGTAGCTGTGGTTCTGCCAGCGAATCAGGCTGGTCATGCTGGGGCTCAGGGTCTGGTGCACGAGCAGGTCATGCAGGGCCACGAAGATCGGCCGGAAGATCAGCGCCACCACGGCCATCCAGGCCAGCTCCAGGCCATGGACCTTGAAGAAGTCCACATTGGGCGTGCCCTGGGTCAGGTCGATGATGCGGCTCAGGTAGCTGAACAGCGCCACTTCGATCAGCGCGCCGATCAGGCCCACCACCAGCAGTACGGCGAAGCTGGGCCAGACCTGTTTCAGGTAATAGGTGTAGAAGGGCAGGACGCGATTCGGCGGGGCCGAGGTGGGGGCGTCGCGGAAGATATCGATCAGTGTTTCGAAACGGCGATAAACCATCAGTCAATGCCCTGGCAGGGGCTCTCCTTTATTGCTATGGCCGGCGCGGGATGACCGCGCCGGCCAGGCTTGCCGTGTGCCTCTTCAGTCGATGCGCTTGGCCGACTTGATGAGCACAGGGTCGATCGGCACGTTTTGCATGCCTTGTTTGGTCGTGGTCTGGGAGTTGACGATGACGTCCACCACGTCCATGCCCTTGACCACTTTAGCGAACACTGCGTAGCCGGCGTCACGGCCCGGATCGAGGAAGGCGTTGTCGGCCACGTTGATGAAGAACTGGCTGGTGGCCGAGTCCGGGTTGGACGTGCGGGCCATCGACAAGGTGCCACGAACGTTGTGCAGGCCATTGCTGGCTTCGTTCTTGATCGGCGCCTTGGTGTCTTTTTGTTGCATGGCTTGAGTGAACCCGCCGCCCTGGGCCATGAAGCCCGGGATCACACGGTGAAAAATCGTGTTGTTGTAGAAGCCGCTGTCCACGTACTCAAGGAAGTTCTTGGTACTGATGGGGGCCTTGACCGGGTCCAGCTCGATTTCGATCTGGCCGTTGGTGGTGTCCAGCAATACATGCGGTGCCTTGGCGGGTGTCGCGGCCATCAGGTTGGCGGCAAACAGTACGGTGCCGGCGGCAAGGGCGATTTTTTTCAGCATGGGGTCAGTGATCCTGAGTGGTGGAATCGGTTGCGGTCAAAAAGTCGAGCAGGGTTTGGTTGAAGCGTTCGGGTTGGTCCAGCGGGGTAGCGTGCCGTGAATCGGCGATGACCACCAGCCGTGCGTCGGGCAGCAGTTTTACATAGGCTTCTTTCAGCGCCACCGGGGTGTAGTCGTGGTCGGCGCAGATGACGAGGGTTGGACAGGCAACCTGCGAAAGTCGTTCCTGAACGCCCCAGCCTACAATCGCATCGAAGCTGGCGAGATAAGCACGTTTGTCGTTCTTTGCCCAGCGTCGGGCCATTTCCAGGCGTAACTCGGTTTGTTCGGGCTTGGGGAATAACTTGGCGCCGAGGGCCTTGCCGATGGTCTCCAGGCTGAGCAGGCGCATCAGGCTCCAGCGCTTGAACCATTGCCAGCAATCGTCGAGCGTGCGGACCTTGACCTGCGGGGCACTGTTGACGATGCACACGCTCTTGACCCGATGAGGCTCATCCACCGCCAACTGAAAAACAATCATGCCCCCCATGGACCAACCCACCAGATGCACCGGGCCCAGGCCCAGGTGTTCGATCAAGGCGATCAGGTCGGCGCTGAAACCTTCGATGCTGTAGCGCTCCCGCGGCTTGTCGGAGCGACCGTGGCCGCGCACATCCATCACGATCAGGTGGTAATGGGCGGACAGCACCGGGATCTGCTTTTCCCAGTCGCGGGTGCTGGAACCCAGCCCGTGGACCAGCACCAAGGGCGTGCCGTGGCCGTATTCCTCGTAGTGCAGGTTGCAACCTTCGTGCTCGAAATAGGCCATCGGGGAAATCCTTGTCAGGCTTGTTCAGGGGCGGCGAATGGCGCATCCAGCGGCGCGGTGTCGAAGGTGCGCAGCAATTCGATCAGGATTTGCGTGGCCGGGCCCAGGGGTTTTTCCTTGTTCGAATACAAATAGAAGCTCGGGTTGCGGCTGCCGCCCTGATCCAAGGGTAGCTGTTTAAGCGTGCCTTCCTTGAGTTCCCGCTCGATCATGTGCCGGGGCAGCCAGGCGAAGCCCAGGCCGCTGCCTACGAAGGTCGCGGCGGTGGCCAGGCTGCCGACGGTCCAGCGCTGCTCGGCGCCGAGCCAACCCACGTCGCGAGGTTGCTGGCGTCCGGAGTCGCGGATCACTACTTGCAACTGACTTTCCAGATCCTGGAACGTCAGCTCGCGGTTGAGGCGATGCAGGGCGTGTTCGGGATGGGCCACCGCGACGAATTCAACGTCGCTCAATTCGGCTCCCAGATAGCCAGGAATGCTGAAGCTGCTGATGGCCAGGTCGGCCACGCCTTCGAGCAGCACTTCTTCGACACCCGACAACACTTCTTCGCGCAGCCGTACCCGGCAGCCACGGCTTTGTGGCATGAACGCCGTCAAGGCGCGAACGAGGCGGGCGTTGGGGTAGGCCGCGTCGACCACCAGGCGCACTTCCGCTTCCCAGCCTTGCTCCATGTGGTGGGCCAGGTCTTCCAATTGGCTGGCCTGTTTCACCAGTTGCCGGGAACGGCGCAGCAGTACGCCACCGGCTTCGGTCAACACGGCCTTGCGTCCATCGATGCGCAGCAACGGTACGCCGAGCTGATCCTGCATGCGGGCCACGGTGTAGCTCACTGACGACTGGGAGCGATGCAGCACTTCAGCGGCCTGGGCGAAGCCGCCGTGGTCGACCACGGCCTGCAAGGTGCGCCATTGATCAAGGGTTACGCGGGGCGCTTTCATATCGAGCTCCTCTTGTCCTAAGCTGGCAGTCCCTTGGTGGAGACTGCCGAATGAAGAAAATCTGTTGTGTGGTGCTGGCCTTGCTGCCACTGACTGCGTTTGCCTACCCGATCGATGTGGAAAAACACCTCAACGGCCTGAGCATCGACTACAACGCCTATGACACCGATGCCGATATCGGTTCCATCCAGGTCAACAACTACGGCAGCACCGATGCGGCTTGTACCGTGGTCTTCAGCAATGGCCCGGAAGCACCTCGCACCCGCAAGCTCGAAGTCGCCGCCGGCAAGTTCAAGAACGCCACGGCCAAGTTCAACCGCAACATCATCAAGCTGCGCATCAAGCTGACCTGTCAGCCGAAATAGCCCGGCAGTGGGGCAGGCAATATTGCTTGCTTCGCTTATAAACGAATTTATCGATGCTTTACAGCAGTTATTTGCGCTTTTTCATCGATATGTTCGCGTTTAACCTTCGCTCCATCGACTGACAACATTCTCAGATGGAGCCTACAAGCCATGTCCCGCGTTCTGATCATCGAAAGCAGTGCCCGCCAGCAAGACTCGGTGTCCCGTCAACTGACCCAGACCTTTATCAGCCAGTGGAAAGCGGCGCACCCGGCCGATGAAATCAGCGTTCGCGACCTGGCCATCAACCCGGTACCACACCTGGATGCCAATCTGCTGGGTGGCTGGATGAAGCCGGCCGAGCAGCGCAGCGACGTTGAAAACGCCTCGCTGGAGCGCTCCAACCAACTGACTGATGAACTGCTGGCCGCCGACGTGCTGGTAATGGCTGCACCGATGTACAACTTCGCCATCCCCAGCACCCTGAAAGCCTGGCTCGACCATGTGCTGCGTGCCGGGGTGACGTTCAAATACACCCCCACCGGCCCTCAAGGCCTGCTGGCCGACAAGCGCGCCTTCGTGCTGACCGCCCGTGGCGGCATTCATGCCGGTGGCAGCACGGACCATCAAGAACCCTACTTGCGCCAGGTCATGGGCTTCATCGGGATCCACGACGTGACCTTCATCCATGCCGAAGGCATGAACCTGGGCGGCGACTTCCAGGAGAAGGGCCTGAATCAGGCCAACGCCAAACTGTCCCAGGTCGCCTGATCCGTTAATCCTCGGATAATCGCCAGGTGGTCTAGTGGCCTGGCGCTTCCCTTCAAATCGTTTTGCGCATCGAACCTCCCTTTGCACTTATTGCTCCTGAGTGCATCAGCCCGATTGAACGCTTTAGCGAGATCGGGCTTTTTTTTTGGGGAAATGGAAATAACCACCACCTAAACATGAACGGCCCCTCAAGCCTTGAGGGCCGGGAGATAGGCAGGCCGTAAACTCACTCGGATTGGGCAAGTCTGTCGACGTCTGGCTGTGGTAATTTATGCGCCGAATTACAGTAGGGAGGCTGTGATATGTTAAAAATCAAACGGCAAACATGGGCTCTATTCCTGGTCTATCTCATAGGGGCAGGTGGCTATATCTACTACCTCTATGTCGAGACGCAAAGCGTCCTTACTGACAACATTAATAATAAATTGCTGCATGCCGCGCTGGGTGCTTCGGCCATCCTCGGCGACCGTTACCATGACAATCTGGTCGATAAACAATCCAAATCGCAAGCGCAGGACTGGGATACCATTCAGCGCCTCTCCGGCTTCAACGAGTCCATGGGCACTGCTTTTGTCTATAGCGTGATCAAGCGAGGTGCAAAGGCCTACCTGGTCAGTTCCAGCGCATCGAAAAAAGAAATTCAAGAGAAGAATTTCGTGCGCTTTTTCGACCCTTATCCCGATGCCAGCCAGGCGTTGCTCGATAGTTTTGAGCGTACCGAGCCAACCTGGATCGACTACTCGGATCATTGGGGTGATTTTCGCGCGGTCTTTGTCCCCTTAAAATCACAGGACGGTACGGTGTATGTTGTCGGGGCGGAAGTTACCTTGGCGAGCTACTACCAACAACTTAATCATGACTCCCTGTACCACATCATCCTGGCCATCCTGGTATTTCTCGCTTTCCTCCTTTTACGCATGCGCGCTCATCTCCAGCAACTGCGAGTCAATGAGCAGGTATTGAATCAGGCTAAAAATGCCGCCGAAGACGCTGATCGTTCAAAAACCAGCTTTCTGGCAACCATGAGTCATGAAATTCGCACCCCGATGTACGGTGTCATTGGCGCGACCGAGTTATTGGCCCGGTCCGCCCTGGATCCCGAGCAACGCCGTCTTCTCACAACGATTCATTCCAGTGGACGGACCCTGCTGTCTCTTATCGATAACATTCTCGACCTTGCCAAAATCGAAGCGGGCAAACTTGAATTGAAACCTCGTGTTTTCGAAGTGAGAGCACTGGTTTCATCCTGTATGGAACTAATCCGGCAAAATATCCAGGACAAACCCATAGTGCTGGAGGCGCAGTTTTCCCCGGACGTACCGCCTTTGGTCAAGACCGATATGGATTGCCTTCGCCAGATATTGATCAACTTGCTGGGCAATGCGGTCAAATTTACCGAAGCCGGAAAAATATCGCTGCTGGTCACCACCAGCGGTTACGGCTCTCAAGCGTGGCTCGACTTCTCCATACGCGATACCGGCATCGGTATCCCCACGGAACGGCAAGACAATCTGTTCAAGCCCTTTGCCCAGTTCAAAGGGCCGGCTAGCCAACGCTTCACTGGGAGTGGGTTGGGTCTTTCTATCTGTAAGAACCTGCTCGAGGCGCAGCAGGGGACTTTAACGTTCACCAGTCAGCCAGGTGTCGGCTCGACATTCTCTTTCTCTCTCCCGCTTGCGCTTTTTTCAGTCTCGGAAATACCCATCAAGGATGATCATGCGGCGGTTGGCTTCGACTCGTCTTTTGCCGAGGATTATCCGCTCGATGTCCTTCTGGCGGAGAACCATCCGGTGAGCCAGAAAGTGGCCATGGCGATGCTACAAGAGTTGGGTTATGCACCCGACCTTGCGTCAGATGGCCTGGAAGCGGTCAATCGTTGCGTGGCTTCGATGCCAGAGATCATTCTGATGGATATCAACATGCCCGTGATGGATGGGATGGAGGCTGTGCGTAGAATCCGCGAGTTACCCCAGGGCGACACTTGCTACATCGTTGCTTTCACCGCGAGTGTTTTTTCCAGCGAGATAGAACGTTTCAGGGCCGCTGGTGCCGATGACATCTTGACCAAACCGGCCAACTTCCAGGCGCTGACCCGAGTGCTCCAGCGTGCCGCCAGCCATCGGCACCAGCGTCAGGCCACTCCTTGGGTCGTGGATGAAGTTCCAAGTTAGCGGGAAATCTGTGGGAGCGAGCTTGCTCGCGATTACGGTGGCTCAGAAATACAAATGCTGACTGACACCCCCAATCGCCAGCAAGCTCGCTCCCACCGTTCAAAACCGCTATCTTCGCCGCCATTCGAAACGAGGGGCGGTATGGGCTATCTACTTTTTGTGACATTGATCCAGGCGTTTTCCTTCAGCCTGATCGGCGAGTACCTGGCTGGGCATGTGGACAGTTATTTCGCGGTGCTGGTGCGGGTGTTGCTGGCCGGGCTGGTGTTCATTCCGCTGACGCGCTGGCGCCAGGTGGAGCCGGCGTTCATGCGCGGCATGCTGTTGATCGGCGCCTTGCAGTTTGGCGTGACCTACGTCTGCCTGTACCTGAGCTTCCGAGTGCTGACGGTGCCCGAGGTGCTGCTTTTCACCATCCTGACGCCCCTGCACGTGACCTTGATCGAAGACGCGTTGAACCGTCGCTTCAATCCCTGGGCGCTGATCGCGGCGCTGGTGGCCGTGGCCGGTGCGGCGGTGATTCGCTACGACCGGATCAACCCGGATTTCTTCATGGGCTTCTTGCTGCTGCAGCTGGCCAACTTCACCTATGCGGCCGGACAGGTGCTGTACAAGCACCTGGTGGCCCGCCACCCGAGCGAGCTGCCGCATTACCGGCGTTTCGGTTATTTCTATCTTGGTGCGCTGATGGTGGCGTTGCCGGCTTTCCTGCTGTTCGGCAAGGCCAACTTCTGGCCTGAAGCGCCGCTGCAATGGGGCGTGCTGGTGTTCCTCGGCCTGGTTTCCACCGCGTTGGGGCTGTACTGGTGGAACAAAGGCGCCTGCCTGGTCAATGGCGGGACGCTGGCGGTGATGAACAACCTGCATGTGCCGGTGGGGCTGCTGGTGAACCTGCTGATCTGGAACCAGCATGAGGCACTGGGGCGGTTGCTGCTGGGTGGGTCGGTGATATTGGCGGCGGTTTGGATCAGTCGGTTGGGGGTACGCCAACCGCTGCCTGCACACTGAGTCCTTCACCTTGAATTCTGGATTCTGAGCACTGTGGGAGCGAGCTTGCTCGCGATGGCGGTGTGTCAGAAACATGGATGCTGACTGATACACCGCCATCGCGAGCAAGCTCGCACACAGGGGAATGGGGGGCGGCTTTAGACCACCTGCTTCTGCGGTTCCGGCAGGTGGCTCGCCCCCAGCACCGCCGGCAGCAGCCCCGAGCGCAGGTCCGTGCCGCTTGGCTGCTGGTAGAGGTTCAACCCAAATTCCGGCATCACCGCCAGCAGGTAATCGAAAATATCCCCCTGGATGCGCTCGTAGTCCGCCCACGCAGTGGTACGGGTGAAGCAGTAGATTTCCAGCGGGATGCCCTGGGCGGTGGTCTGCAACTGCCGGACCATGCAGGTCATGTTCGGCTGGATCTCCGCGTGGCTTTTCAAATACGCCAGCGCATAGGCGCGAAAGGTGCCCAGGTTGGTCATCCGCCGACGGTTGGCCGACATCGCCGCGACGTTGCCCTGGGCCTCGTTCCAGGCCTTGAGTTCGGCCTGCTTGCGGCCGATGTAGTCGGTCAGCAGGCGCACCTGGGTCAGGCGCTGTTCTTCCTCGTCATGCAGGAAACGCACGCCGCTGGCGTCAATGAACAGGCTGCGCTTGATCCGTCGCCCGCCGGACTGCTGCATGCCGCGCCAGTTCTTGAACGACTCGGACATCAGCCGCCAGGTGGGGATCGAGACGATGGTCTTGTCGAAATTCTGCACCTTGACCGTGTGCAGCGTGATGTCCACCACGTCACCGTCGGCGCCGACCTGGGGCATCTCGATCCAGTCGCCGACCCGCAGCATGTCGTTGCTGGTCAGTTGCACGCTGGCGACGAACGACAGCAGGGTGTCCTTGTAGACCAACAGGATCACCGCCGACATCGCACCCAGGCCTGACAGCAGCAACAGCGGCGAGCGGTCGATCAGGGTGGCAACGATGATGATCGCGCCAAACACATACAGCACCATCTTCGTCAGTTGCACGTAGCCTTTGATCGAGCGGGTACGTGCATGCTCAGTGCGGGCGTAGACATCCAGCATGGCGCTGAGCAGGGCACTGAGGCTCAGCACCATGAACAGGATGGTGAAAGCCAGGGCGACATTGCCCAGGAAAATCATGCTGGTCTTGCTCAGTTCCGGCACCAGGTGCAGGCCGAACTGGATGATCAGCGACGGCGTCATTTGCGCCAGGCGATGAAAGACCTTGTTCTGGCGCAGGTCGTTGACCCAGTTCAAGGCCGGTTGGCGCCCCAGCAACTTGGCGGCGTGCAAAATCAGGTAACGTGCCACGCGCCCGAGTACCAATGCGATGACCAGCAGCAACATCAGGGCGATGCCGGAATGCAGGATCGGGTGCTGGTCAAGGGCACCCCAGAGGTCTTGGAAATTGACCCAGAGTTGTTTGATGTCCATGGACGAAACGGTTCTTCTATAAAGACGCGACGGTGCGATTAGAGCATTTAAGCCCGGTCAAGTGACCGTTGATGCAATAGCAGCTGATAAAAATGCACTGATTTACCGCCGTTTGTATAAAGAAACTCGGCCTTCGCGCTCGAAACCGTTACCCTATGCAGCTGTTTTTTTGCATTTCTTCGAGGTAGCACCCGTGTTTTCCCAATTCGCCCTGCACGAACGCCTGCTCAAAGCCGTGGCCGAGCTTAAATTTGTCGAGCCAACGCCGGTGCAGGCAGCGGCTATTCCGCTCGCGCTCCAGGGGCGTGACCTGCGGGTGACGGCACAAACCGGCAGCGGCAAGACCGCCGCGTTCGTGCTGCCGATCCTCAACCGCCTGATCGGCCCAGCCAAGGTCCGCGTCAGCATCAAGACCCTGATCCTGTTGCCGACCCGTGAACTGGCCCAGCAGACCTTGAAGGAAGTGGAGCGCTTCTCGCAGTTCACCTTCATCAAGTCCGGCCTGATCACCGGCGGCGAAGACTTCAAGGTCCAGGCCGCCATGCTGCGCAAGGTGCCGGACATCCTGATCGGCACCCCAGGGCGGATGATCGAGCAGTTGAACGCCGGCAACCTCGACCTGAAGGAAGTCGAAGTACTGGTGCTGGACGAAGCCGACCGCATGCTGGACATGGGTTTTGCCGAAGACGTGCAGCGGCTGGTGGACGAATGCGTCAACCGCCAGCAGACCATGCTGTTCTCCGCCACCACTGGCGGCTCGGGCCTGCGCGAGATGATCGCCAAGGTGCTGAACAACCCTGAGCACTTGCAGCTCAACGCGGTCAGCCAACTGAACTCCACCACCCGCCAGCAGATCATCACCGCTGACCACAACCAGCACAAAGAGCAGATCGTCAACTGGTTGCTGGCCAACGAGACCTACGAAAAAGCCATCGTATTCACCAACACCCGGGCCATGGCCGACCGCATCTACGGCCGCCTGGTGGCCCAGGAATACAAGGCGTTCGTACTGCACGGCGAGAAAGACCAGAAGGACCGCAAGCTGGCCATCGACCGCCTCAAGCAGGGCGGCGTGAAAATCCTCGTCGCCACCGACGTCGCCGCCCGCGGCTTGGACGTGGAAGGCCTGGACATGGTCATCAACTTCGACATGCCCCGCAGCGGCGACGAATACGTGCACCGCATCGGTCGTACCGGTCGTGCCGGCAACGACGGCCTGGCGATCTCGCTGATCTGCCACGGCGACTGGAACCTGATGTCGAGCGTCGAGCGCTACCTCAAGCAGAGCTTCGAGCGCCGCACCATCAAGGAAGTCAAAGGCACCTACGGCGGGCCGAAGAAGGTCAAGGCCTCGGGCAAGGCCGTTGGCGTGAAGAAGAAAAAGGTCGACGCCAAGGGCGACAAGAAGAAAACCGGCGCCAAGGCCCCGACCAAGCGCAAGACCGCCAACCGCCCGAAGAGCGACACTCCGTCGCTGGTCAGCAAGGACGGCATGGCCCCACTCAAGCGCCGCAAGCCAGAGGCGCCAGCGGCTGAGTGAGTCAGCGTTAGCGTTTTATGAAAAAACCGGACCTTGGGTCCGGTTTTTTTATGGGCAACTGAATCTGACACCATACCCTGTGGCGAGGGGGATTTGTGGGAGCAAAGCTTGCTCGCGACACAGACGCCTCGGTTTCTGAAAGACCGCATCGCCTTCATCGCGGGCAAGCCTTGCTCCCACAGATCCCCTCCCACAAAAGCGGGTTGTGCTCGGCCTTGTGCAGTCAACCGGCTTTCTTTTCTGCCTTCTTCAGCTCTTCCAAACGCTTATCGATCAACTGGCACTTATCCGGCACATCCTTGCTGGCAGTCTCCATGTCCATTTTCTGCAACTCATCGTTAATTTCCTTGGCCTTAGTTGGGTTCTGTTCGGTGAGCTTGGTCACTTCATTTGCCAATTGTTCGCGCTTGGCGGTCGCTTCCTCTGGCGTGCAAGTGGCCCAGGCGGGCAGGGCACAGGTGAGGGTGGCTGCAAGGGTGAGTTTCAAGAGGGTTTTCATGGCAGAGCCTCATATTCCTTGTTGGGCAGGTAATGGGTTGAGGCCCGGGTTGGTTGGAAAGTTCACCTTGAGTCGCCACCGCTTGAGGTCTTTTTCGGCGTTCCCCTAGCCGATATTAAACAGTCGACTACCATGGAGAATGCGTTTGGACACTTCGCTGTCGGTGCAGATCATGCTTTAGCAAATGGAATAGCTATCCAGGCATACGTATGACCTGAGGTAGTCACTCACTCAAGGAATGAAACCTATGAGCCTTAGAACGATACTCGGTCGGTTGATGTTGTGTCTGTGTGGTCTATTTGCGTTCTCATCGGCCTATGCGGAGAGACTGATTACCGCCACGCCGCTATTACAAGGTGGGGGGATTGTCGTCGATGTCTTTGACAATCCAGCCGCCTCAGGCGGCAAGCCTTCTTCGACGCGCACTGTGCCATTCAAGTCCACATACACTGTTCCGGTGGTGCAGTCGTTCAAGGGCCAGGTCTATATGTTCTGGACCAGTAGAGATGATCAGAAAAATATCTATTACTCCTCCTCAGTAGAGGGAAAAAGCTGGTCCGCGCCAAAATTCATCCCGGTGGGCAGCATCTTGACTGATGTCTCGGCAACCGTATTCAAGCAAGAACTGGTACTGACCTTTGCTGATGTGCAAGGTCGCTTAAATACTATCAGCTCTCGGGACGGAACCGGCTGGCCGCCTAATGTCAGCCCTGTTCCGACCGTCCATACGGCCGCAAGTAACAAGCCTGTCGTCTATAACGGTCAGTTGTTCGTCTTGTATAACGAGAACAGGGGTAAGGCTGTTTATTACGTGACCTATGATGGCGTTAAATGGAGCTCGGAGAAAACCGCATTCCAAGAAGGCCCCGAGACGATCGTGAATCTGGTACCTGTCGTCTATAACGGTGATTTGAGGGTCTATTACACTTTCTTTAACGGCGGCCTGTTCGAGCGTACTTATGACCGGGGTGGTAACTGGGGCGCGAAGCAGGGGCTGACGGGGATACCTGACAAGGGCTCCCTGAACAGTGCAACGATGGTCAATGAGCGCTTGTTCATCAGCAGTGGCCCCAATATTTATTATTCGGCCGATTCTATCGGCCCAACCGGTTCAACCGCTGGACTTAAATGGGCGCCCTATTACGCTTATTCCGGGCGCTCTGCCTACCCCTCGGGGTTGGGGGTTTCCTATGGCATTACTACAAGCGATCTAACCGCGCGTAACCCGCAACTGCCTGTGGATCTGCCGACGGGCCTTAGCCATACCGACTATGCAACCTTCGCCTGGCGCAGCTTTTTCGCACTGAACAATACGGCTGCGGCACCATTGCCCGCTAACCGCGGCGTCGGCAACCCCGCCAGCAGCTTTGCCGATTCGGGCAAGGTGTCGAAGTCTCCCAGCCCCTTGTTATGGCAGACCTTCGCTCACCGTACCGAGTTGTTCCCGGGAATGAACAGAAACGGAGCAGGCGGCCCTACGCGTCCATTTGGTTCTGACCCGCAATACAGTTATATCGAGTTTCCCCAGGGGGCACCTTTGGCGTCGGGCGCTACCTATGCTCATTACAACAATCTGGATGAGGCGACCCAAATCGGTCAGAACGCCATATTTTTCCCGGTTAATCCTCCACATGCAGCGAAGACAACAGAAGACCCAACCGGGGACTACGTGCCTTCAAAGGACAGTCAGATATTGTTTGAGGCCAAGGCGAATCCGGTCATCTATGAGTATGCCAAGAAGCTGACCAGCTACCCCGACACCAATATAGTCCTGCCCGACGGAGCAGTGGAGGTCAAGGCTGCATGGCGCAAGCTGGCAGACATCCCAGTAGAGAATCGCGGGCGCTACCATACGGCAACGGTGGTGACCTACCAAGGCACCGATGCTAGTCCGACGGCTCACAACGAAGACTACGCATTGGTTGCGTTGCACATCATCCATAAGACGGCGAATTACCCGACCTTCATCTTTGCAACGTTCGAGCACGAAGATGCCCTGACGTTACCTGACGGCAAGTCGCCGACCGGTCTCTACTACATCGCCAACTACAACAGGATTGATTACCCCACCACTTCCGCATCGAAGCCTGATGGCCCACCGGTCGCTAAGTTTTCCGACGGCGACAAAACCCATGAGGTTGTCCTGCCCAGGACCGATTTCGTGAAGTCGAGCGTTCCGCAAATCTACTCCGGTACCAAGGGGATACCCAAGGGGCAGGCCGGTCCGATCACTGTAGTGCAACCGCTAACCGTCTTTAACGAAGTCGCTGCGGTCAACAAACAGGTCCAGGCGCTGATGGAGGAGAGCGGCGAATTCACCGATTCAGTCTGGAAGCACTACCGTCTTAAAGGGGTGCAGGCCATCCCTTCGAGCGAACAAACAGACCCGGATTACTACCTGGCCAATATCATGGTCGAAAGCAGTCAGCCGGGGATCCAGCTGTTTCGCGGAGGCAACTCATTCCCCATTCCGGAGGACAGCATCCTGACCAATACCCGTGACTTTAAGAACATCAGGGTGCCGGATTATGACCACGGCACGCAAAGCCTGACCATGGGCGGTTGCATGGGGTGTCACGGCATCGCCCAGAGCCAATTGAAACAAGGCTTCAGTTTCCTGTTTGATGCGATCAAACCACCCAAGGTCAAACCCCATACGCCGAACTTCGTTGAGCCTACCGGCTTCAGGAACCCAGAAACCGTAGGCTTGCCGGATCCTCACACCATGGTTGAGCGGGCCCGCAAATATGCTTTGGGCTTTCAGGGGCAGGACGTGGTTGAGAGTACGGGCAAGTAGCAGCCAAACACCTCGAGCAGGAGGGTCGCAAACGCGGACTGCCCTGCTGTCTGAAACAGGAGCAACGCTCTTTCAATAAAAAACCGGACTTGGGTCCGGTTTTTTTATGGGGGGCGGACCCGGCCGCAGCTGCAAAGGGCGAAACGAGAATATATAGAAACCTGGATTGTTGCCGCTTTACGATCTGTGGGTTGCTCGCCAGCATGTTGATTTGTTGCAGGTAGGAAAGCTCGCTTTCGCATGATTCATTCCCTGGACAATTCGGTCATCCCCTTGGCGCGTGCGACTACTTCCATGGCTTTGTCGATATAGCTTGTATCGCCGGTTTCCAGGGCATCACTCATGAACTCCGCAATGGTCTCTGGAGTGCTGAGGTATTCTGCGGGATCAAATTCTGTGAAGGTCTCAATCATTTTGTGCTCTCCACGCATGTAAAAACGGCGACCCAAAGGTCGCCCGTTTTCATTATTCCGATGCCTGCCTCCGCACCCGTCTCCCAATCACGTCCATCACATCACACCCATCGCGCAGCGCTATTGTCAGCATCTTGCAGAAGTCAGAAAGCACCACCGTATCGGAGCTGATATCTGAGCGGAACGCGATGTTTTCCAGCAGTTGGGTCACGGTGCGGATGCGGTAGTCGGCGGTTTCGAAGAGGACATCGAGTGGTGCTTCGGTGTCGATGAGCAGGGTGGCCGGGGTGCAGTCAATTCCGGTGATGGGCATGTATCTGGTCATAAGCAGAGCCTCGAAAGTTGATGAGTCTCTCTGTAGATCGGGTCGCCAAACCCGGTCGCCTTTTTGGGTGACGAGGGACTATAGGGCGACTCGCTCTTGAGCTACAAGACACCGCTTTCCGAGCTTCATGTAGGACGTTTGGCCTAGCGGTTGTCGGCTTTGGTTCAGGCAACGCAGGCGAGTGCTGCGCAGTCGAGCGGGAGCAAGCTCCCTCGCCACGGGGATCGCGCTCGACTGGGCGGGTTGGCGTATCAGCTGTGGCAGCAGTTGTGGGGCTTGGCCTCTTGGTATTTATCGTGATGCCGCACCCAGTCCATGATTTCGTCTTCGTTGCGGCCCTTGGGCGTCAGGTCGAGGTAGTTGTAGGTGCCGACCAGGATGTCCAGGCCGCGGGCGTAGGTGGAGTAGGTGTGGAAGATGTCGCCGGCTTCGTTGCGATAGAAGACGCTAAGGCCGGGGAGTTCGCCTTCGGTGGTGTCGGTTTTTTCGTAGTTGTAGGTGGCTTTTCCGGCGGCGGTGTCTTGGGCTTTGAAGCTGACGCCGAAGTCGTAGTTGAAGTCGCAGCCTTCGGATGAGACCCAATCGAAGGCCCAGCCCATGCGGCGCTTGAAGGGTTGGAATTCGGCGAAGGGCGCGCGGGAGACGGCGACCACGGCCACGTCGTGGTGGGCCAGGTGTTGGTTGGCGCCGTCGATGTGGTCGGACAGGAAGGAGCAGCCCTGGCAGCCTTCTGTCCAGCCGGGGCCGAACATGAAGTGGTAGATGATCAGTTGGCTGCGGCCGCCGAACAGGTCGGCCAGGCTCAGTTCGCCGTGGGGGCCTTGGAAGCGGTAGGGTTTGTCGATTTTGACCCAGGGCAGGGCGCGACGTTCGGCGCTGAGTTTGTCTCGTTCGCGAGTGAAGGCCTTTTCGTGGGCCAGGTGTTGGCGGCGGGCGGCGAGCCATTCTTCCCGCGAGACGACTGGATGATTCTCTACGTTCATGGTGATTTCTCCTGTAGGCAGTTGCTCAAGTCGGCGTTTCACTCATTGGTCGTTCGGCCTTGGATAAATTCGACAAGCCGTTGGTCGGCTGGTGGGATGGCCCGTCCGCCAACCCGGCTGAACGGTGGCGTGGCGCCTCGGTCACAACCTAGGTAGGCATCTCACTCTTTGGAGGATGGACCAGGATGACGACTTATAACTGGGACTTGATCGAACGGTTGTTGCACGAAGTGCAGAACGGCGCCGGCCACAGCTTTGCTCCTCGGGCTTACGCGGAGGAGTACGCGGCGGCAAAAGCGGCTGAAGGCGAGGCGATCGAGAACCTCGATCATCTGAAAGCGGTCGCCGGGGAGTATGAAAAGTTACTGCTGGAGCGCGGGTATATCGAGCCGCGACCGGAGGAAGAGGGCGGCAATGGTGAGAATTTTGTGCTGACGCCGCGGGGCTCGCGGTTGTTGAGCCTGATCGATAGCAGCATTCCGGGTAACGATCATCCGCGCCAGGTGCTGGATGAGCAGGACGATGCGCTGGATGAGTTTACGTTTGATGAGTTGGCTTCGAAGGCGCAGATTGCCTGACAGGCCTGCACTGAATCCTGTGGGAGCGAGCTTGCTCGCGATAGCGGTCTGACATTCAACAGGTGTGTTGCCTGTTCAACCGCTATCGCGAGCAAGCTCGCTCCCACAGGGGATGTGTGCTGGTTTTATGAGTGTGTTGCTTTCAGGCACTTCAAGTCAGTGAAATCCTTTTTTACCCCGTCGATCTTCTTCAGCAGCTGTTCGCGCTGGGGCGGGGTGCTTTCGGCCATTAGGTCCACCAGCAGGCTGCGGGCCTGGGCTTCGGTTTTGCTGAAGGCCTCGCGGTAGGCAGGGGTCCAGAGGCTTTCGCGGTTGACCAGCAGTTGCTCGATGCGTTTCGGGAAGTCGGGGCTGTGGCGTTGGGCGACGGCTTCGCTGAACTGGTTTTGCCAGTGGGCGCGGTTGGCGATCCATTGCTGGTTCTGGTCCCCCAGGGCGGTGGACCAGGCCGCCACCCTTTGGCGTTGGGCGTCGTTGAGCGGGCCGAGCCAGTCGTTCAGGCGCTTTTCCATGCGTTCGCTACGTTCCTGGATCTGTTCCTGCAGCGTTGGCTTGAGGTATTGCTGCTGGCGTTTGCGCTGGTCCTTGACGAAGGCGGCGTCCATGTCATCGACTTGGTCGTCGTTCAGGCCTTGCAGCAGTTCGATGGCCGAAGGGGTGATTGCCCGGGCGGTTTCGGCGATGGCGGCCTTGGCTTCCCGGGTGCGCTGCTGCAGGGCTTCGTCGGTTACCTGGTCGGTTTGCACCATGGTCTTGAGGCGATCCAGCCAGTCGAGGTAGCCGGGCAATTGGGTGGTGCAATGCCAGGTCAGGTGGTCCTTGAGGCGTTCGTTGAACCAGTCTTTTTGCTCGCCTCTGATGTCCAGGTAATCGTTGAGGGTCCAGGGGATGATCAGGTCGAGGTTGCGGTAGGCCAGGCCGATGCGGCTGCAGGCGGTGAGCGTCAGCAGCAGGGCGATGAACATGGCAGTGCGGGTCAACCAGCGCGGCATGAGCGAGTCCTTGCGAAGGCGTAGGTGCTTTGTTTGAGCATCGCAGACGCGCGGCAGTTCAGCCGATTAAATGCGTAACGCTTAGTAAAAAGGGTGGGCCATCTTGAGGGTCAGCAGGCTGTCGCATTCGCTGTTGTGGCCGGAGTATGCCGAGCAACTGCTGCCGCTGAGGCTTGAGTCGCTGTAGATCAGGTCCAGGTCGAGGCCCTTCCACGGGCGGGAAATTTTCAATGACCAGTCGCTGAAACTGCCGACATAACCGTTCTCGACCGAGACCGGTGTGTTGAGCTGGTGGGTGGTGTATTTGGCGCTGATGCCAATGCCGAACGGTATGTTGCCGCCCAGGTCGGCAAACAGTGTGCTGTTCTGTTTGTCCGGGTCGTTGCTCAGGGCTGCGCCGAAGCGGCTGCCAAGCACGGTCAGGCCGCCGTAGAACTCTTGGCTGTCGAGGGTATCGACGGTGGGGTAGCTGTAGTGGATCAGGCCGACTTCGTAGCCCAGGGTCTGGTCGAAGGGTTGTTTAAAGCCCATGTAGGAATCGACTTCAAGGTCGGCGGAAGGTGTCAGGCCGGCGCTGGGTGACCACTGGCCGACGTACCAGCCACTGTCGTGGCTCAGGTCCAGGCCACCGTGGAACGAACCGCTGCTCGACGGCGTGACCAGGCCCTCGGCCATGCTACGGCTGGGCGTGGTACCAAGCTTGAGGTCGAAGTCGCCGAGCTCGCGCTGGAACACCTGCCCCTGAGCGAGGGAACAAGTCATCAGGCTGATCATCAGCAGAACAATAGGGATACGCATGCTTCACTCCATGAAAGCGAGAAGCAGGATCGGTCAAAAAGCTGAAACGCTTGAGCTAGAGAGGTGAAAGCATACCGGCGAATGCTCGGCTGCGAAGGCCGTTCGTCGATTGATGGGAAATGGGTGGGGCGGGGGAGGGTTCCAGTCCAAGCGCTTCGAAGCTCAAAGCGCTTTGGGACCAGGTGACGCGCAGGTTACTTCTTGCCCAGGCTGATCTGCTTGGACGGGCCGAATGTCTGGCCGCTGACGCCTTTGGCAATTTGCTGGATCTCGCCGCCGGACTTGAGGAACGCAGCGATCTGGTCGTTGATCGACTCGCTGGTTTCAACGGCTGGAGCTGGCTTTGCTTTGCTGTTGGATGCTTTTACGCGCATGACGGCCATTAACCTGTAGATAATTAATTGGGCCAGGCATCGTACAGGAAATACTTGACAATTGCTTGGCAAATATCCTTCTGAATTATCGCTATCGTGATGGGAATAATGAGCGATTATCCTGCAATTATCGCCCTAAGCCTCTGTTTTAAATAACAACCGTGGGTGAGTTACGGCGTTGACAGCGAGCTGTAGGCAGCGTCGCCTGCCTGACGAATGGCCGCGCCTGGGGCGAAAGCCCAGGAAAATCAACGGTTGTGCAGGACCTTGCTGGCAAACCTTGCCGGCGGCCACGAATCGCGCCGCAAAACCGGGTAGAATGCCGCCCACGCAATGAGGGTATTGGAAATGGCTTTAGTCGGGCGCTACAACAGTTTGCAAGTGGTTAAACACACTAACTTCGGTTTATATCTGGACGGCGGTGCGGACGGCGAAATCCTGCTGCCCAACCGTTATATCCCCAAGGATATTCCCAGTGAAGATGAAGACTGGCTCAATGTTTTTATTTATCTGGACAGCGACGACAAACTGATCGCCACCACGGAAAAACCCAAAGTTCAGGTGGGTGAGTTCGCCAGCCTGAAAGTGGCTGAAGTCAACAGCATCGGCGTGTTTCTGGACTGGGGCCTGCCCAAGGATCTGTTGCTGCCGTACTCCGAAGAAAAGCGCCAGATGACCGCCGGCGAATACTGCGTGGTGCACGTCTACCTCGACAAGCACACCCGCCGCATCACTGCCACGGCGCGTCTGGATCGTTATCTGGACAAGACCCCGGCCAACTACACGCCGGGTCAGGAAGTGGATTTGCTGGTCGCCGAAGCCACCGACATGGGGTTCAAGGCGATCATCAACAACAAGCACTGGGGCCTGATCCACAAGAACGAAATCTTCAAGTTCATGCGCGCCGGCAAACAGGAAAAAGGCTTCATCAAGGAAATCCGCCCGGACGGCAAGATCAGCCTGAGCCTGCAGCCCGTGGGCCAGGAAGCCTCCACCAGCCTGAACGCCAAGATCCTCGCCAAGTTGCGTGAAAACAACGGCACGTTGCCGGTCAGCGACAAGAGCGATCCGGTGCTGATCAGTAGCCTGTTTGGCGTGAGCAAGGGCAACTTCAAGAAAGCCATTGGTGCGCTGTACAAGAATGGGCAGATTGTCATTCATGCCGATCGCATTGAATTGAGCTGATTGACCACAGAATCCTGTGGTCCTGTGGCGAGGGAGCTTGCTCCCGCTGGGGCGCGAAGCGGCCCCCGAGCCTGCCACCTCGGAGTGTCTGATTGACTTAACACTCCTGGTTTTGGGCTGCTTCGCAGCCCAGCGGGAGCAAGCTCCCTCGCCACAGGTTGATCCTCTCTGTATACAAAATCCTGCACCTTTAGCATGCACCCGCGCCCTGTTCGTGGGCGCATGCCTGCTCTTGCCCGGCTTTAAGCGCCGCTGAACCCCCCGGCTTGTCTCACATTTCGCCGCTATGGCACGCATTCTGCGTAGCAACGCGTATACAAACCATGCCGGCTCCCGTGCGCAGTATGGTGAGCAGGTCGATGCGGGGGCACGGCGGTACTCAAAGGAGCCCCGCAATGTCCGAGCAATTGCCCAACGGCTACAGCCCCCGCCTCTATAACGAGGACTTGGGCCCGCTGCCGCAGAAATGGAATTGGTACAACATCTTCGCCTTCTGGATGAGCGATGTGCACAGCGTGGGTGGCTATGTGTTTGCCGCCAGTCTGTTCGCGCTGGGGTTGGCGAGTTGGCAGGTGTTGATTGCCTTGCTCGGCGGGATCTGCATCGTGCAGTTGATCGCCAACCTAGTCGCCAGGCCGAGCCAGCAGGCGGCGGTGCCGTATCCGGTGATCTGTCGGCTGGCGTTCGGCGTGTTCGGGGCGAATATCCCCGCTGTCATTCGTGGCTTGATCGCCGTGGCCTGGTACGGCATTCAGACGTACTTGGCCTCCAGCGCGCTGATCATCGTGGTGCTACGGTTTTTTCCTTCGATGGAAGCCTACGCGACGCCGCATTTTGCCGGCTTGTCCTACCTAGGTTGGTTCGGTTTCCTCAGCTTGTGGTTCGTTCAGGCGCTGGTGTTCTGGACCGGTATGGAATCGATCCGTCGTTTCATCGACTGGGCCGGGCCGGTGGTCTATGCGGTGATGTTCCTGTTGGCCGGTTGGATCGTGTGGAAGGCCGGTTGGAGCAATATCAGCTTCACCCTGGCGGAAAAGTCCTTGTCCGGCTGGCAGGCGTTCGGCCAGGTGATCGTGGCGACGGCGCTGGTGGTGTCGTACTTTTCCGGTCCGACCCTGAACTTCGGCGATTTCAGCCGTTACTGCCGGAGCATGTCTGACGTGCGCCGGGGCAATTTCTGGGGACTGCCGGTGAATTTCCTGGCGTTCTCCCTGGTCACCGTGGTGATTGTTTCCGGGACCTTGCCGGTGTTCGGCGAAATGCTTCATGACCCGATCGCCACCGTGGCGCGCATCGACAACAGTGTGGCCGTCTTGCTGGGCGCCTTTGCCTTTGTGACCGCCACCATCGGCATCAACATTGTCGCCAACTTCGTCTCCCCGGCGTTCGACTTCGCCAACGTCGCGCCCAGCAAGATCAGCTGGCGCGCCGGCGGCATGATCGCGGCGGTGGCCTCGATTTTCATCACGCCGTGGAACCTGTTCAATAACCCTGAAGTGATCCACTACACCCTGGACGTGTTGGCGGCGTTTATCGGGCCGCTGTTCGGGATCCTGCTGGTGGATTACTACCTGATCAAAAAGCAGCAGATCGACGTGGATGCGCTGTTCAACGACGGGCCGAGCGGGCGTTATTACTACAGTGGCGGCATCAACTGGACCGCAGTCAAGGCGTTGATTCCGGCGACGCTGATGGGGGTGGCGATCACCTTCACGCCGCTGCTGCAACCGATGGCCAACTTTGCCTGGTTCACCGGTTGCTTCCTCGGTGGGGTGTTGTATTTCGCCTTGGCGCGACGTGAGCCGGCCGCGCAGTTGAACAAGTCGTTCAGCCCGGCCGGCCAGGCCTGATCAACGCAGGGCGGTCTGGGCGCACGGCCTTGCCACGGCCTGGCTGGTGGGCCGCAGCAGCAGGCCGCCGGCCAGCAGCAGACCGCTGCCGGCGATGATCAGCGCCGGTTGCAGGCCGCCGCTGAAATGGCTGCTCAGCGCCGCCAGCAGTGGCCCGCTCAGCTGGCCCACGGCAAAACAGGCGGTCAACAGGCCCGCATTGCGCTGGGTGGCGTGGGGCGCCAGTTCCCGGGAGCGCAGCATCACCAGCTGCATGCAGGCCAGGAACGGCGTGCCACACAGAATCACGCCCAATGCCAGGCCCGGTCCGCTGCCCAACAGGCAGGCAAACACCCCAGCGGCTTGCAGCCAGAGCGTACCGATCAGCCAGCGACCGGTGGTGTTCGGGTTGGGGCGACGCAGGCTGACCAGTAACACACCGGTGGCGGCGGCCAGGCCGAAGCAGGGCCAGAACAGGTCGGCCAGCCATTGTCCGTGGAACTGCGCCGAGGCCATTTGCGACAGGAACGTGGCTGGAATGATGTAGCCCACGCCATACAGCGCGTACACCACGCCCAGTCGAGCGATGCCGGCGTTCGGCGCAGGGCTGGCCGACCCGGCGACAGGTGTTGCGACGGCCGGCTGCGGCAGGATCGGCAAGATCACCAGCAACATCGCCAACGCCACGCCGGCATATACCAGCCATAGGGTCGCGGAGGTCTGGCCCAGCAGGTTCAAGCCCAAAGCGAGCAGGCCGGTCAGGAAAATTCCCAGACCCGGGCCGGCAAACACCAGCGCGCCGAGCCGTGGCCGTCCCGCCGCCGCTGCCAAGGGCTGGCTCAGGGCGGTGATCATCACCAGCACCCAGGCACTCGCCACGCCGGTGCCAAAGCGCAATGCCAGGTGTGGCCAGAAACCCCAGGCCCAGAACGAGGCCAAGGTCAGCAATACACACAGCCACAGGCCGCCGAGCAACCGTCGCCGCACCTGTTCTGGACGGCGGGCGAACATGGCATCCAGCGCGCCGAGGAAATAACCCAGGTAGTTGGCCGCGGCAATCAGACCGGCGGCGGTCAAGTCGAGCTGACCTTCGCCGATCAAATGAGGTAACTGGGGCGTAAGGGCGAAGCGGCCAATGCCCATGGCCATCATCAGCGCGATGAAACTGCCGAGCAGGCGAATAAGAGGTGACATGGTCGTTCTCCAGTGTCGAGGCGAATGACCGTCAGGCTAGGACTGATTGACTTTCATTAAAAATGAATAATAGTGAGTAACTTGTTCTTTTTTGGAGAAGGTCGTGGAGTTCAGCCAATTACGGATTTTCCAGGCCGTGGCCGAGGAAGGTTCCATCACCCGGGCCGCCGAGCGCCTGCACCGGGTGCCGTCGAACCTTTCGACCCGGCTCAAGCAGCTTGAAGAGCAACTGGGCGTGGACCTTTTCCTGCGCGAGCGTCAGCGTTTGCAGTTGTCACCGGCAGGAAAAGTCCTGCTGGACTATGCGGCCAAGCTGTTCGCCTTGCACGACGAAGCCCATGCGGCGGTGCAGGGCGGCCAGCCGGCCGGGGACTTCCTGCTGGGCACGATGTACAGCACGGCGGCGACGCATCTGCCGGACTTGCTGGCGGCTTATCACCGGGCGTATCCGGCGGTGAACCTGCAAGTGCAGTCCGGGCCGAGTGGCGAATTGCTCGAGGGCCTGCTCACCAATCGTCTCGACGCGGCGTTGGTGGATGGCCCGCTGGAGCTGGCGGGGCTCGATGGCGTGCCGTTGTGCGACGAGCGGTTGGTGCTGATAACCGAGGCCGATCATGCGCCGGTACGCAGCGCGCTGGATGTGCAGGGCCGCGCGGTGTTCACGTTCCGGCGTGGTTGCTCCTACCGGATGCGCTTGGAGGCCTGGTTTGCCCATGACCACGCGACCATGGGCCGGGCGATGGAAATCGAGTCTTACCAAGGGATGCTGGCGTGTGTGATCGCCGGGTCCGGGGTGGCGTTGATGTCCGAGTCGATGCTGGCCAGCCTGCCGGGCCGCGAGCGGGTGACGGTGCATCCGTTGGCCGAGCCGTTTGCCAGCGCCACGACCTGGCTGATGTGGCGCAAAGGCATGGTCGGGGCCAACCTCAACGCTTGGATTGAATTGCAACAACAGGCCTGGCCGCGAGCGCCCATGACGACGGCGCAATCGGCTTGAACTCCGGGAGGTGGATTTGGATCAATTCAGTAACAGATCATTGCAAACTGAGACGAGCATTGCGTAGAACATCGGACTATTATCAGTGCGAAGGGGCCACAGTAATTTGCCGCTCGTACCACCCTGAGGGGGCACCACGATGAAAGAGAAAATCCAGAATTGGCTTCACGACCTGGGTGTCGCGCTTGGCCTGATCGAGCCACCGATGCAACCGGTACCGATCCGCACCGATGACGAGCAACGCCGCCGCCAACCGCGCCGCCGGTAAACCCACCAGGATTTGGAGAGATCGCAGTTGCGGACCATTTCAGTCGAGATGGCCCGCAACTGCGATCTTTTTATTTCTGAAGACTGAATCTGTGGGAGCGAGCTTGCTCGCGATAGCGGTGGACCAGCATGCATTCAGGTTGAATGTACCGCCGTCATCGCGAGCAAGCTCGCTCCCACAGGGATCTCATTGCCCAGGGTTATCGGTCAAACCACCTTGGCCACCACGCTCGGCCGTGGCGACAACAAGCTCACCAGCACAAAACTCACCAGCGCCACGCTCAGGCTGTAGTAGATCGGCGTGTTGGCGTCCAGGCCATCCTTGAGCATGAAGAACAGCGCGGTCAGGAAGCCCAGCGACATGCTGGTGATCGCGCCGGCGGTGGTGGCGCGTTTCCAGTAGATGGCGCCGATCAGCGGGATCAGCATGCCGCCCACCAACAGGTTGTAGGCCAGGGTCAGGGCGCTGATGACGTCGCTGACCACCAGGGCGATCACCAACACCACCGCCCCCATCAGCAGGGTCGCGATGCGGTTTTCGTGGACGTCGCCACTGCCGCTTTCACGGCCCTGGCGCAGACGGGGCAGCAAGTCCTGGACCACCGTGGTGGACGCCGCGAGCAGGCCCGCTGCGGCGGTGGACATCAAGGCTGCCAGGGCCGCGGCGATCACCAATCCACGAATGCCGTTGGGCAGGCTGGTCTGGACGATGCTGGCGAAGGCGTTGTTGACGTTTTCCAGGTCCGGCAGCAAGACCTTGGCCGCCATGCCGATCAACGCACCGGCCAGGCCGTACAGCATGCAGTACAGGCCGGCGGCGGTGCCGGCCACTTTGGCCACGCCTTCGCTGCGAGCGGTGAACACCCGCTGCCAGATGTCCTGGCCGATGAAGATGCCGAAGAAGTAGATCAGGAAGTAGGTGAGGATGGTGTCCCAGCCAATCGCGGTGAAATCGAAATAGCTGGCCGGCAAAGCCGCCACCATCGCATCCCAGCCGCCGGCATCGACGATGGACATCGGCATCAAAAGGAACACCAGGCCAACGGTCATGATCAGAAATTGCACGATGTCGGTGAGGGTCAGCGACCACATGCCGCCGATGGTGGAATACAGCACCACCACGCCGCCGCCCACCAGGATCGACACCCAGAACGGCAAGCCGAACAGCACCTGCATCACGGTGCCGATGGCGATGGTCGAGGTGGCGCCGATCATCAGTGCGTAAACCAGCATGATCAGCGCACTGGCCTGGCGCGCGGCCGGGTTGTAGCGGCGCTCCAGCACCTGGGTCACGGTGTAGATCTTGAGCTTGAGTAACGGCTTGGCGAGGAACAGGCTGAGGCCGACGATGCCCAGGCCGATGGCGCCGCACAGCCAGAATCCGGAAATACCGTAGACGTAGCCCAGGCGCACGGTGCCAATGGTGGACGCGCCGCCCAGCACGGTGGCGGCCATGGTGCCCAGGTAAAAGCCCGGGCCGAGATTGCGCCCGGCGACCAGGTAGTCGTCACGGGTTTTAGCGCGGCGCATGCCGTACCAGCCGAGGGCGATCATGCCAGTGGCGTAGAGAAGAACGACGATTAAGTCCAAAGCCATGGTGGCGTGTCTCCGATTGTCTTTTTTATGTGGGGCGAGGCGATGCTGTCCCTGGCACTGCAGCCTCAGTGCGAACGCTGTTGTGGCCAGAGATTGCTCCCGCAGGGCTCTGTAGGGGCTGGCGAAGCCTGCGATCTTTTGATCTTTCGCTTGAGATTCAAGTGTCTGGGGAAAGATCGCAGCCTCGTTGCACTCGACAGCTCCTACGGGCGCAGCCCAGCGGGAGCAATCTCTGGCCACAGGTATTTCGTGTGTTCGGATCAGGCGGTTTGCCTGAGGACCGGCTTATCGACGGGCATCGAAGCGTCCTTGCTCCGCGGATCCTGCGGCCCATACACCGCCGCGGGTTCCGGAAACAGCCCCAGCAACACCAGGTACACCACCGAGGCCAGGCCCAGGGTCACCGGCAGGCTGATGTCGATCCCGCCGGCCAGTTCCCCCAGCGGCCCGACGAACTGCCCCGGCAGGTTGACGAAGCACAACCCCACCAGCGCGCTGGGGATCCATGCCCCCAGGCCGCGCCAGTTCCAGCCGTGGCTGAACCAGTAGCGCCCGCCGGTTTCGCCGCGGGTGAACACTTGCAGGTCATCCGGGCAGTAGAAGCCGCGGCGCACCAACAGGCCGATGATCATGATCACCATCCACGGCGTGGTGCAGGTGATGATCAGCACGGCGAAGGTCGAGACGCTCTGTACCAGGTTCGCCGCGAAGCGCCCGATGAAGATGAACGCAATCGACAGCACGCCGATCAGCAGCGTTGCCTTGACCCGCGACAGTACCCGTGGAAACACGCTGGACATGTCCAGGCCGGTGCCATACAGCGACGTGGTGCCGGTGGACATGCCGCCGATCACCGCGATCAGGCACACCGGCAGGAAGAACCAGCTCGGCGAAACCGCCAGCAGCCCGCCCACGTAGTTGTTGGCCGCGATGTAGTCCGGCGCCTTGATCGCCACGATGGTGGCGGTGGCGAGGCCGAACAGGAACGGGATCAACGTCGCCAGCTGCGCAGCGATCACGGCCAGCATGATGCGGTGCTTGGGCGTGTTGCGGGGGATGTAGCGCGACCAGTCACCCAGGAACGCACCGAAGGAAATCGGGTTGCTCATGGCCACCAGCGCCGCGCCGATGAACGCCGCCCAGAAGCCCGGCTGGCCGAGGCTGACGGTGCCGGCGAACTGGCTGTCGAAGGTCGGTGCGAAGGCCAGGATGCCCAGCAAAAACAGCAGGCTGGCCGCCCACACGGCGATGCGGTTGACCCACAGCATGAAGCGAAAGCCGTAGATGCATACCGTCAATACCAGCAGGGCGAACAGGCCGTAGGCCAGGCCCAGGCTCAGGTCGGTCTCTGGCACGCCGATCAGCCGCTTGGCGCCGCCGATCAACGCGTCCCCCGAACTCCACACCGACAGCGAGAAGAACGCGATGGCGGTCAGCAACGAAAGGAACGAGCCGACGATTCGCCCGTGCACGCCGAAGTGCGCACCGGAAGAAACCGCGTTGTTGGTGCCATTGAGTGGGCCGAACAGGCCCATGGGCGCGAGGATGATCGAACCGACCAGGACACCCAGCACAATGGCCCAGACCCCGGCCTGGAATGACAGGCCGAACAGCACTGGGAAACTGCCGAGCACGGCGGTGGCGAAGGTGTTGGCGCCGCCGAAGATCAAGCGAAACAGGTCGCTTGGGCCGGCCGTTCGTTCGTGGTCCGGGATCTGTTCGACCCCGAAGGTTTCAATTTGCGTAAGGCTGTTGTCGTTATTGTTATGCATGATCTGCTCCGATCATCGAGGCGCATTCATCGAATGTGAATGTCGCCTGTTGCTAAGGGGATGGCAGCCCTTCCGGCATTGCGGACAAATGTTCGTGACAGGCCAGCCATAGGCCTTGTTGTTCTTGGCGAAACACAATGGTTTCGCGCTCCTGGCTAAAGTGCAGCTCCCCTAGCATGCGCAGCTCGGTGGCCACGTCATGGATGAAAATCGCCACGTCCCCTTGCAGGCTGACGAAGGCGTTGCTCGAGGTGCAATTGAGCACCTCGAAGCCATCCTCGGACCGCCAGCGATCCCACAACGCCAGGTAGGCATCGCGTGACAGCAGGGGCTGTTCGAGGGTGTAGAACACGAAACTCGCATCGGCCGTGAATGCGCCGAAGTAGGCGTCGCGCTCATTGCGGGCGAAGGCCGACACCAATTCGGCGGCGGCCTTGAGAACCTGATCTCGATCATTCATGACCGCACCTCAGCGATGAACCACGCCGGGCAATACGCAGAGCATCTCGTACAGCAGGTTGGCGCCCAGCAGCGAGGTGTTGCCGGTGGTGTCGTACGGCGGCGAGACTTCTACCAGATCGCAACCGACCAGGTCGAGGCCCTGGCAGCCACGGACGATTTCGATCGCCTGGATGGTGGTCAGGCCGCCGATTTCCGGAGTGCCGGTGCCAGGGGCCCAGGCCGGGTCGATACCGTCGATGTCAAAGCTCAGGTACACCGGGCCGCCGCCGACTTTCTCACGCACTTCGGCCATCAGTGGGGCGAGGGATTTGTGCCAGCACTCTTCGGCCTGGACCACGCGGAAACCCTGGTTGCGGCTCCAGTTGAAATCATCGGCGGTGTAGCCCTGGGCCCGCAGGCCGATCTGCACCACGCGGTCGCAATCGAGCAGACCTTCTTCCACGGCGCGGCGGAAGGTGGTGCCGTGGGCGATCTTCTCGCCGAACATGTGGTCGTTCACATCGGCGTGGGCGTCGATGTGCACCAGGCCGACCTTGCCGTGTTTCTTGTGGATGGCCCGCAGGATCGGCAGGGTGATGGTGTGGTCGCCGCCCAGGGTCAGGGGGATGACGTTGTGTTCGAGGATCTTGTGGTACGACTCCTCGATGATCCGCACCGCGTCCAGCAGGTTGAAGGTGTTGATCGGCACGTCGCCGATGTCGGCCACCGACAGCGAGTCGAACGGCGCGGCGCCAGTGGCCATGTTGTAGGGGCGGATCATCACGGATTCGGCGCGGATTTCCCGCGGCCCGAAACGGGTGCCGGCGCGCAGGGAGGTGCCGATGTCCAGCGGCACGCCGACGAACGCAGCGTCCAGGCCGGCAGCGGTTTGCAAATGGGGGAGTCGCATCATGGTGGCGATGCCGCCGAAGCGCGGCATTTCGTTGCCGCCCAGTGGTTGGTGAAGAATCTTGTCCACGGGTAGGGCCTCATCGTTGTTTTATTTATCAGGGGCCGATTCTGCGAAAAGCGTGGGATGGGAAGAATCGCTGGTGGCAAATACTTAGTTCAGATTTTTCTAAACTAATGGCGGGTGGGGCGATAGACTCCGCATCAGCGCAGTCCTGAGGCAAATGATGCCCCCTGTGGCGAGGGAGCTTGCTCCCGCTGGGCTGTAGGAGCTGTGTAGGAGCTGTCGAGTGCAACGAGGCTGCGATCTTGTCCCAGACAGTTGAGTCTCAAGCGAAAGATCAAGATCAAAAGATCGCAGGCTTCGCCAGCTCCTACAGAGCCGAGCGGGAGCAAGCTCCCTCGCCACAAAAGCGCGACAAGTCCTGTCTATGTGTGATCCGGAGACACCCCATGGCCAACGCTCTACCCGACCTGAAGCTGCTGCGCATTTTCGTCAGCGTGGTCCGGCACCAGGGGTTCGCCAATGCCCAGCACGAGCTCAACCTTTCCACGTCGGCCATCAGCACCTACATGAGTCAGCTTGAGTCGGCCCTGGGCCTGGTGCTGTGTCATCGCGGCCGGGGCGGGTTCAGCCTGACCAGCAAGGGCGAGTTGTTCCATCAGGAAACCTTGCGCCTGTTGGGCGAGCTCGAAGGGTTCGAGCAGTACGCGGCAGCGCTCAAGGGTGAACTGCGCGGCACGCTGAACCTGGGAGTGATTGACTCCACCGTCAGCGACAAGGCCTTGCCGTTCGCCGAAGCCATCGGTGCCTACAGCCAGGAGCACCCGGCGGTGCATTTGCACCTGTCGGTCATGAGCCCTTACGAGCTGCAACTCGGCGTGCAGGACAACCGCCTGGACCTGGCCATCGGTGCGTTTTCCACGCGCATGAGCGGGCTGGTCTACATGCCGCTGTACCGTGAGCAGCACTGGTTGTATTGCAGCAACCGTCACCCGCTGTTCAACGAGCGGCGCATTCCCGAGCAGGTCATCACCCAGCAGCGCATGGTCGGGCGCGGTTACTGGAGCCAGGCCGAACTGGCTCGCCACGGCTTCAAGCACAGCGCGGCGACGGTGGAGAGCATGGAGGCGCAGTTGATCCTGGTGTTGTCCGGCGCCTACGTCGGTTACCTGCCTGAACACTACGCCCAGGCGTGGGTCGACAAAGGCGACTTGCGTGTGCTGCTGCCGGCGACCTTTGGCTATCAGGCGCCGTTTTCGATGATCGTGCGCCGTGGTCGCAGCCGCGAGCCGCTGATCCAGACCTTCCGCGATTTGCTCAAAGCTCAACTGAATCAGGCCTGACCATGTCCAGAACTCAATGCCCGCGTTGCCAACGACCGCAAAGCCACTGCCTGTGCCCGTTGATCCCCAGCCTCGACAGCCGCACCCGCGTCTTGCTGTTGCAGCACCCCAGCGAAGTGAACCACGCCTTGAACACCGCCCGCTTGGCGGCGTTGGGGCTTAACAACGCTGAACTGATCGTGGGCGAGGTGTTCGAGGATTTGCCCAGGCTGCTCAATCAACCGGGTTATCAGGTGCGGTTGTTGTTTCCCGCTGACGATGCACAGCCGCTGCAAGCCTATGCGCCCTCCGATGAGCCGTTGCTACTGGTCGTGCCCGACGGCACCTGGCGCAAGGCGCGCAAGCTGCTGCACCTCAACCCGCTGCTGGCGGCGCTGCCGAGGGTGACATTGGCCGAGGGCGGGGTGTCTCGTTATCGTTTGCGCAAGGCACCGGGGCCGGGGGCGTTGTCGACGGTGGAGGCGATTGTCCAGGCGTTGCAGGTGCTTGAGGCGCCGGCGAGCTTTGAGCTGTTGCTGAGGCCGTTCGAGGCGTTGATCGAGGGGCAGATTGCGGCGATGGGGGAGGAGACTTACCAGAAGAACCATGGAGGGGTATAGAGACCCCTGTGGCGAGGGAGCTTGCTCCCGCTCGGCTGTAGGAGCTGTGTAGGAGCTGAGTAGGAGCTGTCGAGTGCAACGAGGCTGCGATCTTGTCCCAGACAGTTGAGTCTCAAGCGAAAGATCAAGATCAAAAGATCGCAGGCTTCGCCAGCTCCTACATAGCCCAGCGGGAGCAAGCTCCCTCGCCACGGGGTCGGGGTAAATTCGGATCAGCGCTCACGCATCGCCTCGGTCCGCGCCTTCAATACCGGCTTGAGCAAGTAATCCAGGACACTTTTCTCCCCGGTGATGATGTCCACCGTCGCCACCATCCCCGGAATGATCAGCAAGGGCTTGGCATCTCCGCCCAGGTGGTTTTTGTCGGTGCGCACCTGGATCAGGTAGAAGCTGTTGCCCTTGTCGTCGGTAATGGTGTCGGCGCCGATCAGTTCGAGCTTGGCGCTCAGCCCGCCATAGATCGTGTAGTCGTAGGCGCTGAACTTGACCATGGCTTTCTGGCCCGGGTGCAGGAACGCCACGTCCTGGGGGCGGACCTTGGCTTCGATCAGCAGGTTGTCTTCCAGGGGCACGATTTCCACCATGTCGTTGCCCGGCTGCACTACACCGCCGATGGTGTTGACCTTCAGTTGCTTGATCACCCCATGCACCGGCGAGACTACGGTGGTGCGGGTCACGCGGTCGTCGATGGCGATGCTCGAGGCGGTGATTTTCGACAGTTCGGTGCGTTTCTCGTTGAGGTCCTTGGCTGCCTCGGAGCGAAAGGTCTGTTCCGATTCGTCGATCTTGCTCTTGATCTCGTTGATCGCCGATTCGGCCCGGGGAATGGCCAGGGTGGTGGCGTTGAGCGAACCGCGGATTTCCACCGCGCTGCGTTTGAGCCGCAGGATCTCCACCGGTGATACCGCCCCGGTGCGCACCAGCGGGGCGGACATGTTCATTTCTTCTTGCAGCAAGGCCAGGGCCGAGCTGAACTGGCCTTGCTTGGAGCGAAACTCCGCCAGTTCCTGGGTCTTCTGCCGCAGCTGTTCGGTCAGGGTGCGTTGTTCGCTGGCCAGGCGCCGTTGCCGTTGTTCGTACAGTGAGCGCTCATCCTCGGCCACTTGCGGGGCCTTGGCGATCACCTCGGCCGAAAGATTGAATGGCCGGCCCTCGGCCTCGGCCGACAGGCGCTCGACCTGAGCGGTCAAGGCATAGCGGTCGGCCTCGCTTTCGCCCTTGTTCGACAGGAAGCGCGTGTCGTCCAGGCGCAGCAGGGTGTCGCCCTTGTTCACCATCTGGCCTTCACGGACGAATATCTCAGTGACGATGCCGCCCTCCAGGTTCTGGATCACCTGGATCTTGCTCGACGGAATCGCCTTGCCTTCGCCGGTGGTGACTTCCTGCAACACCGCGAATTTCGCCCAGACCAGCCCCGTGATGATCAATCCGGCGGCCAGCCACACGGTCACCCGCGAGCGGCGGGGCGAATCCTGCAGCGTGGCGCCGGCGGTTTCCGGCATGAACTCGCTTTCGGCGCTTTTGCTGAAACTGCCGAAGTAGCTTCGGGCGGCTGAATCCGGTGTTTGAGCAGACATGGGGCGGTACCCGTCAGTGAGAGAAAATAAAGCCAAACACGATTATTGCAATGAGGCAGAACACTGCTTTTGTGGCGAGGGAGCTTGCTCCCGCTGGGTTGCGAAGCAGCCCCAAAAACCATTCACCTCGGTGTAACAGGTAGATCGCGCGGGCAGGTTTTACGACGGCTGCGCCGCCGAGCGGGAGCAAGCTCCCTCGCCACAAGTGTTAACTATGTCCCCGAACCAAACAGGGGGATGTGTTGGCAGCTATACCGCCGCAGAGCCCACACGCCCCTTGCGCAGCGCATCGATCACCGCTTCCTTCGGCCCATCCGCCACAATCCGACCGTTATCCAACACCACCAGGCGGTCCACCAGGCTCAGCATCGAGGTGCGGTGGGTGACCAGCAGCACGGTCTTGCCCTGTACATGGGTGTGCAGCTTTTGGCGCAAGACGTCTTCGCTGCTGTTGTCCATGGCGCTGGTGGGTTCGTCCAGCAACAGGATCGGCGGGTCGAGCAGCAAGGCCCGGGCCAGCAGCACGGCCTGGCGTTGGCCGCCGGAGAGCAGTTGCCCGCGCTCACCCACGGGGCGGTCGAAGCCTTGGGGATGTTGGCGCGCCAGTTCGGTGACACCGGTCAGTTCTGCCACTTCCAGCATGCGCGCGTCGCTGATGTAGCGGGCGCCCAAGGTGAGATTGTCCCGCAGGCTACCGGCCAGCAGCGGCAGGTCATGGGCGACGTAGCCGATCTGTTGGCGCAGGTCGGCGACGTCCAGTTGCCGCAGGTCCAGGCCGTCGAGCAGCAACTGGCCTTCCTCCGGCGCATAGAAACCCATCACCAGGCGCGCCAGGGTGCTCTTGCCCGAGCCACTGCGGCCGATGATCCCGACCCGTTCACCGGGTTTGAGGCTGAAGCTGATGTTCGCCAGCGCTGGGGTGCTCTGGCCGTTGTAGTGGAAGGTCACGCCGTTGACGTCCAGCGCGCCCTGCAATTGGGTGCGATCCAGCGGCCGTTGTTTGGCATCGCGTTCCTGCGGCAAGGCCATCAGGGCATCGGTGCTGCGCATGGTGAGCTGGGCTTGCTGGTAACGGGTGATCAGCCCGGCGATCTGCCCGAGCGGGGCGAGCACCCGGCTGCCGAGCATGTAGGTCGCCACCAGCGCGCCGACGCTGAGGTTGCCGGCGATGATGCTGTAGACCCCGGCGACGATGGTCGCCATGCCGGCCAGTTGTTGCAGGAACAAGGTGCCGTTGGTCGCCAGTGCCGAGAGGTTGCGCGCGTGGCTGTCCAGGCGGGTGAGGGCGCCGTGGGTGCTTTCCCACTGATGCTGGCGCTCGCTCTCGGCGCTGCAGGCCTTGAGGGTTTCCAGGCCGCCGAGGGTTTCGATCAGCAGTGCCTGGCGCTGGGCGCCCAGGGCCAGGCTTTTTTGCACGGTGTCGCGCAGGCGCACCTGGATGATCATCGCGAAGACAATGGTGATTGGAAACGCCACCACTGGAATCACCACCAGCCAGCCCCCCAACAGGCCGATCACCACCAGCATCAGCAGGGCGAAGGGCAGGTCGATCAGGCTGGTGAGGGTCACCGCCGTGAGGAATTCGCGCAGCCCCTGGAAGTCGTGGATGCTCTGGGCGAAGCCGCCGATGGTCACTGGCTTGGCCTTCATCGCCATGCCGGTGATGCGCTCGAACAGGGTGGCGGAGAGAATCACGTCGGTTTTCTTGCCGGCGGTGTCCAGCAGATGGGCGCGCACCACCCGCAACACCAGTTCGAAACCGGTGCCGATCAACAGCCCCACGGCCAGCACCCACAAGGTCGACGTGGCCTGGTTCGGCACCACGCGGTCGTAGGTCTGCATGACGAACAGCGGCACCATCAGGCCTAGCAGGTTGATCAGGAAACTCGCCAGGATTGCGTCGCTGTACAGCCAGCGCGACAGTTTCAAGGTGTCGCGAAACCACGCCTCGACCCGCGGCACCAGGGGCGAGCGCAGGTCTTCGAGTTCATGGCGCGGCCGGGCGAACAAGGCCTGGCCGCTGTAGTCGAGGGTCAGTTCCTCGCGACTGACCCACTGTTCGCCGCCGTCGGCTTCGCTGGGCAGGATCAGCGCCTTGCCGTCCTCGCCCCAGCGTCGCAAGACCGCACAGCGGCCCCCCGCCAGGATCAACATCACCGGCAGGTTCAGGGGTGAAATATCTGCCAGCTCACGACGCAACAGCCGCGCCTGCAAGCTTGCCCGGGCCGCTGCGCGCGGCAGCAGGTCCAGGCTCAAGCGTTGGTGCGCCATAGGAAGCCCGGCGCTGAGGCTGGCGCGACTGACCGTCGCACCATGGAGTTTGCAGAGGATCAACAGACCGTCCAGCAAAGGATCATCGAAGTTCAGGCGCGGGTCAGCGCTCGGGGTTGCGGGTTCCATGCTGGTCACGTCGGTTGCTCCCATATTTTTTCGAGGGGGCTACTTCAGTTCCGGCAGCCGAGCCTGGTTCTTGACTTCGGTCTGCGCGACCGTATCGGCCGGCAGCACGATCCGTTGTTTGTGCAACAGCAGGCCCATGTTCGCCAGCACCCGGTACATCGAGTACTCCTCGGTGTAACGCACCTCGGTGTAGCGACGGTTGGCGTTGTACAGCTCGTTTTCGCTGTCGAGCAGGTCGAGCAGGGTGCGCTGGCCGAGACCGAACTGATCCTGGTAGGCGGCGCGCACACGGGCGGTGGTGTCGGCATATTCGCGGGCGGTGGGGGTCTGTTTGCGGGCGTTGAGCATCGCGTTCCAGGCCAGGCGCGTGTCTTCGTTGAGCTGGCGCAGGGCATTGTTGCGGATGTCCATGGCCTGGTTGATCTGGTGGGCGTTGGACGCCAGCCGCGCCTTGTCGCTGCCACCGCGAAACAGGTTGTAGTTCATCACCACGCCGACCCGCCAGTTGTTGTCGTGGCCTTCTTCGCCACCGATGTTGTTATTGGCGCCCACCGCCGCCTCGGCGTCGAAGCGCGGGTAGAACGGCGACTTCGCCACTTCGTACTGGCTCTCGGCGGACTGTATGTCGGCCTGGGCCGATTTCAGGTAGGGGTTGTTATCTACCATGCTTTGCTGGGCTTCGCGCAGGTCGGCAGGGAGTTCGCCTTTGGTCGAGGGCGGCGCTTCCAGTTCATCGGGCATGCGTCCGACCACGCTGTAGAAGTTCGCCTCGGCGTCGGCCAGGTCGACCTGGGCGGTGTCGTAGTTGTTTTCCGCCAGGGCCCGACGGGCGTTGGACTGGTCGGAGTCGGCGTTGCTGCCCACCCCACGTTCGGTGCGCAGGCCGATCTGGTCGTTGACCCGCATGTGCGCTTGCAGGTTGTTCTTGGCCAGGGTCACCAACTCGCGGCGCTTGAGCACTTCCAGGTAGACCTCGATGGTGCGCAGCGCCAGATCCTGGGCGGTGCCCTGGGCGTAATAGGCCCGGGAGTTGACCACGCCCTGGGTGCGCTCCACTTCATTGGCGGTGTTGAACCCGTCGAAGATCATCTGCCGCAGGCGCAGCTCCGATTGGGTGTAGGTCAGGATATTGGTGTGGTGATTGCCCAAGGCCCGGGTATTGGTGTTGTCGCTATAGCCACGACCGTAACCGCCATTCAAATCCACCGATGGGAAAAAGCCCCCTCGGGCGACTTTGACGTCTTCATTGGCCGACAGACGGCTGTCCACCCGTTGTGCCAGCTCTGGGTGAGTGGCAATGGTGCTCTGGATCGCCTCGGTCAAGGACATTGCCTGCGCCTGAGAAGAGCAGGCCATGGCCAGTAAAACCGCGCTGCAGAGGGGGGTTAGAACGCGCATGGGGTGCATCTCCTGAGGTCTGTAGTGCTTCGCTTGTCGCCAAAATGTTGACGTTTTAAAGATCAAAACCGTTTCAACCTTGTAACAACACAGCTAAGAACATCCTGAGCAAAACCTAAGAAGAATTTCTCATAACGATTATTTCGAAAAAAACTTATGTGCTTGAAAAAAACCGGCACATTGTTCAAAGCGAAAGCCTTTGAATCTGCGGGTTTCGACGGATTTTAGGCGTCAATAAAAGTTCCATGCAGATGTTTAAGCAACGTGAAGAAGTGTCGAAAGGGCGATCTGTGAGGTGGTTTTTGGTGACGGTTTTTTGTCGTTTCGGCGAATTGCCAGCACCTTCTGCTTTCACGAAAGCTGGCAGATTTTCCAGCTTTTTGGGTCGCCAAACCTGAGGACGGATTCTTCACCCAGACAGGTGCCGATTGCGGTCGGCAACGGAGGAAATGCACATGGCAGCGCTCATCGGTATCGTCAGCAAAGTGGTCGGGCAAGTTTTCGCAGAAGCGGCCGGTGGTCTGCGGCGGCCTCTGGTCGAAGGCGATCGGCTTTATGCCGGCGAACACCTGGTCACCGGTGCCGAAGGGGCCGTGGCTGTTCATATGCAAAACGGCCAGACGTTGACCCTGGGCCGCGAAAGCAACCTGACCCTGACCCCGCAGTTGCTCGCCAACCATGTGCCTCATGTCGACACGCCTGACGCGGCGACACCGAGTAACGCGCAACTGACCGATGTGCAAAAGCTGCAGCAAGCCATCGCCGCCGGTGCCGACCCGACTCAGACCGGTGAAGCCACGGCCGCCGGCCCCGAGGGCGGCAACCCGGGGGGCGTGGGCGGTGGGCACAGTTTTGTGCTGCTGGAAGAAGTCGGCGGGGAGGTCGATCCGCTGATCGGTTTCCCAACGGCCGGGTTCAACGGGATTCCCGAGTTTCCACAGCTGCGCCTGGCCGGTGATCCGGACAACACGGGCGACAATGCAACCGTGCCGCCGGTGACACCGGATAACCCGGTGACCCTCGACGGGGTCAATGTCGAGGGCGGCGAACTGACTACCAACGAGGCCAATCTGGCCGATGGTTCGGCCAGCAATGCGGGGGCGCTGGTGCAAAATGGCACCTTCACGGTTTCCGCGCCTGACGGGCTGAGCAGCCTGAGCATCGGCGGTATCAACGTAATCAGCGGCGGCGTGCCCGCAGGCTTCCCCCAGACGATTACATCGCCTCTGGGCAACACGTTGACCATCACCGGCTATGACCCGGCCACGGGCGTGGTCAGCTACAGCTACACCCTGACGGACAACGAAACCCATCCTGCCGGTGGCGGTGCCAACAGCATCACCGAGCAGTTCCCGGTGGTGGCCGTCGACACCGACGGCGACACGGCCACCGGCACCCTGGACGTCAACATTACCGATGACGTGCCCCAGGCGATCGACGACAGCCACGCCAACACGGCGTCGGAAACCCTGGTGACCCTCACCGGCAACGTATTGCCCAACGACCATCAGGGCGCCGACCGGATCCCCACTGGTCCCGACAGCGGGCCGATCATCGGCGGGACGTTCACCGGCACCTACGGCACCCTGGTGCTCAACCCCAACGGCACGTACACCTACACCCTCAACACCAGCGACCCGCAATTCGTCGCGTTGCATGGCGGGGGCAGCGGCACCGAGACGTTCACCTACACGCTGACCGATGCCGACGGCGACACCAGCACCGCGAACCTGGTGCTGCAAGTGCACAATAACGACGACCCTGTGGTGTTAGTGGGCCTTGGTGCCGAGGGTGGTGAGCTATCGCTGCAGGAGAAAAACCTCAGCGACGGCAGCAGCCCGGATGCATCGGCGCTGACTCAAAGCGGCACCTTTACCGTGACGGCGTTGGACGGTGTGCAGACCTTGAGCGTGGGCGGCATCAACGTCGTCACCGGCGGTGTAGCAGCCGGTTTCCCACAGTCGATTACCACCGCGCTGGGCAACACCCTGACCATCACCGGCTACAACGCCACCACCGGCGTGGTCAGCTACAGCTACACGCTGCTGGATAACGAAGCCCATCCAAACGCCAACGGCGCCAACAGCCTCAGCGAGCAATTTGCGGTCGTCGTCACCGACGACAACGGCACCACCGCCAACGGCAACCTGGACGTGAACATCGTCGACGACTTGCCTAAAGCCGTGGACGACAGCAACGCCAGCACGGCCTCAGAAACCCACCTGACCCTGACTGGCAGCGTACTGACCAACGACACCCAAGGTGCAGACCATGTGGCGTCCGGCCCAATCACCCCCGGTACCTTCACCGGTACTTACGGCACCTTGGTGCTCAACGCCGACGGTTCCTACACCTACACCCTCAACACCGCTGACGCCGATTTCAAAGGCTTGCACGGCGGTGGTAATGGCAGCGAAACCTTCACCTACACCCTGACCGATGCCGACGGCGACACCAGCACCGCCAACCTGGTGCTGCAAGTCCATAACAACGACGACCCGGTGATCATCACCGGCCTCGACACTGACGGCGGTGAGCTCACGGTCCAGGAGAAAAACCTCAGCGACGGCAGCAGCCCGGATGCATCGGCGCTGACTCAAAACGGCACCTTTACCGTGACGGCGTTGGACGGTGTGCAGACCCTGAGTGTTGGCGGCATCAACGTCGTCACGGGTGGTGTAGCAGCTGGTTTTCCACAGTCGATTACCACCGCGCTGGGCAATACACTGACCATCACCGGCTACAACGCGACCACCGGCGTGGTCAGCTACAGCTACACCTTGCTGGATAACGAAGCTCATCCAAACGCCAATGGCACCAATAGCCTTAGCGAGCAATTTGCGGTTGTTGTCACCGACGACAACGGCACCACCGCCAACGGCAACCTGGACGTGAACATCGTCGACGACTTGCCTAAAGCCGTGGACGACAGCAACGCCAGCACGGCCTCAGAAACCCACCTGACCCTGACTGGCAGCGTACTGACCAACGACACCCAAGGTGCAGACCATGTGGCGTCCGGTCCAATCACCCCCGGTACCTTCACCGGTACTTACGGCACCCTGGTGCTCAACGCCGACGGTTCCTACACCTACACCCTCAACACCGCCGATGCCGACTTCAAAGGCCTGCACGGCGGTGGCGATGGCAGCGAAACCTTCACCTACACCCTGACCGATGCCGACGGCGACACCAGCACCGCCAACCTGGTGCTGCAAGTCCATAACAACGACGACCCGGTGATCATCACCGGCCTCGACACTGACGGCGGTGAGCTCACGGTCCAGGAGAAAAACCTCAGCGACGGCAGCAGCCCGGATGCATCGGCGCTGACTCAAAACGGCACCTTTACCGTGACGGCGTTGGACGGTGTGCAGACCCTGAGTGTTGGCGGCATCAACGTCGTCACCGGCGGTGTAGCAGCCGGTTTCCCACAGTCGATTACCACCGCGCTGGGCAATACGCTGACGATCACCGGCTACAACGCCACCACCGGAGTGGTCAGCTACAGCTACACCTTGCTGGATAACGAAGCCCATCCAAACGCCAACGGCGCCAACAGCCTCAGCGAGCAATTCGCCGTAGTCGCCACTGACGACAACGGCACCACCGCCAACGGCAACCTGGACGTGAACATCGTCGACGACTTGCCTAAAGCCGTAGACGACAGCAACGCCAGCACGGCTTCGGAAACCCACCTGACCCTGACCGGCAGCGTGTTGACCAACGACACCCAAGGTGCAGACCATGTGGCGTCCGGCCCAATCACCCCCGGTACCTTCACCGGTACTTACGGCACCTTGGTGCTCAACGCCGACGGTTCCTACACCTACACCCTCAACACCGCTGACGCCGATTTCAAAGGCTTGCACGGCGGTGGTAATGGCAGCGAAACCTTCACCTACACCCTGACCGATGCCGACGGCGACACCAGCACCGCCAACCTGGTGCTGCAAGTCCATAACAACGACGACCCGGTGATCATCACCGGCCTCGACACTGACGGCGGTGAGCTCACGGTCCAGGAGAAAAACCTCAGCGACGGCAGCAGCCCGGATGCATCGGCGCTGACTCAAAACGGCACCTTTACCGTGACAGCGTTGGATGGTGTGCAGACCTTGAGCGTGGGCGGCATCAACGTCGTCACGGGTGGCGTGGCAGCGGGTTTCCCTCAGTCGATTACTACCGCGCTGGGCAACACCCTGACCATCACCGGTTTCAACGCTGCGACTGGGGTGGTCAGCTACAGCTACACCTTGCTGGATAACGAAGCCCATCCAAACGCCAACGGCGCCAACAGCCTCAGCGAGCAATTCGCCGTAGTCGCCACTGACGACAACGGCACCACCGCCAACGGCAACCTGGATGTGAACATCGTCGACGACTTGCCTAAAGCCGTAGACGACAGCAACGCCAGCACGGCCTCAGAAACCCACCTGACCCTGACCGGCAGCGTGTTGACCAACGACACCCAAGGTGCAGACCATGTGGCGTCCGGTCCAATCACCCCCGGCACGTTCACCGGTACTTACGGCACCTTGGTGCTCAACGCCGACGGTTCCTACACCTACACCCTCAACACCGCCGATGCCGATTTCAAAGGCTTGCACGGCGGTGGCGATGGCAGCGAAACCTTCACCTACACCCTGACCGATGCCGACGGCGACACCAGCACCGCGAACCTGGTGTTGCAAGTCCATAACAACGACGACCCAGTGATCATCACCGGCCTCGACACTGACGGCGGTGAGCTCACGGTCCAGGAGAAAAACCTCAGCGACGGCAGCAGCCCGGATGCATCGGCGCTGACTCAAAACGGCACCTTTACCGTGACGGCGTTGGACGGTGTGCAGACCCTGAGTGTTGGCGGCATCAACGTCGTTACGGGCGGTGTGGCGGCCGGTTTCCCTCAGTCGATTACCACCGCGCTGGGCAACACCCTGACCATCACCGGCTACAACGCCACCACCGGCGTGGTCAGCTACAGCTACACCTTGCTGGATAACGAAGCTCATCCAAACGCCAACGGCGCCAACAGCCTCAGCGAGCAATTCGCCGTAGTCGCCACCGACGACAACGGCACCACCGCCAACGGCAACCTGGACGTGAACATCGTTGATGACTTGCCGACCGCTCACGCGGATTCCGCCTCGGTGGATGAGGGCGGGACGGTCAGTGGCAACGTCCTGAACAACGACGAAGGCGGCGCCGATGGGCCGGCCGCGAGCGGTGCTGTGATCGGCGTGCGTGCTGGCAACGACACCTCGACCCCGGCGATTGGCGGCCTGAACACCCAAATCAATGGCACCTACGGCTACCTGACCCTGGATGCCAATGGCAACGCCGTCTACCACAGCAACCCGAACACCGTCAGCGCCCCGGGCGCGACCGATGTCTTCACCTACACCGTGCGTGATGCCGACGGCGACGAAAGCACTACCACCATCACCATCGATGTCCACGATATCTGCCTCGTCGCCACACCCGACCACGAAGTCAGCGTCTACGAAAAAGCCCTTGACCTGAACCAGGACGGCCAGGACCTGGCCCCCGGCACTGTCACCGGCAGCGCCCCGAGCGCCACCAGCGAAACCGCCAGTGGCAGCCTCATCAGTTCGGTCAGCGGTGCCGTTGGCGCAGTGACCTTCGCGCTGGTGGGCAACGCCAACGGTGCCTACGGTCAACTGTCGCTTCACCCCGACGGCTCCTACACCTACACCCTGACCTCGCCAGCCACCACCACGCCCCACGCCAACGATGGCCCCAACGTCTTGAGTGAAAGCTTCACCTACCAGGCCACGGACTCGTTGGGCAACACGGTCACCAGCACCATCGTCATCGACATCGTCGACGACGTGCCCAACGCCCATGCCGATTTCGCTTCGGTGGTGGAGGGCGGCACGGTCAACGGCAACGTGCTGGACAATGACGTGCTTGGCGCGGACGGCGGCATGGTAATCGGCGTACGCGCCGGCAATGACACCTCAACCTCCGCTGTCGGTGGTCTGAACAACCAGATCAACGGCACCTACGGTTACCTGACCCTGGACGCCAACGGCAACGCCGTCTACCACAGCAACCCCGACGCTGTCGGCGCGCCAGGCGCGACCGATGTCTTCACCTACACCGTGCGCGACGCCGATGGCGATGAAAGCACGACTACCATCACCATTGACGTGCACAACAGCTGCCTCGTCGCAGAAACCGACCATGACGTTACTGTCTATGAAAAAGCCCTCGATCTGAATCAGGATGGCCAGGACCTTGCCCCTGGCACCGTCACCGGCAGCGACCCGAGCGCCACCGGTGAAACCGCCAGCGGCAGCTTGGTCGGGGCGGTCAACGGGGCCACGGGCGCCGTCACCTTCACCCTGGTGGGCAACGCCACCGGCGCCTACGGCCAGTTGCTGCTCCACCCGGACGGTTCCTACACCTACACCCTGACCTCGCCGGCCACCACCACACCCCATGCCAACGATGGCCCGAATGCGCTGAGCGAAAGCTTCACCTACCAGGCCACGGATTCCCTGGGCAACAGCACCACCGGCAGCCTGGTGGTCAGCATCGTCGATGACGTGCCAAAGGCCGTTGCGTCCGAACGTTCGGTCACGGCGGTGGAGATCGATACGAACCTGCTGATCGTGCTCGACGTCTCCGGCAGCATGAAAGACGACTCCGGCGTGCCGGGGCTCTCGCGGATGGATCTGGCCAAGCAGGCGATCAGCGCCTTGCTCGACAAATACGACGACCTGGGCGATGTGAAAGTCCAGCTCGTGACCTTCAGCGGCAGCGCCACCGAACAGAGCACCGTGTGGGTGGATGTGGCAACTGCCAAGACGCTGATCTCCGCGCTGAGCGCCCACGGTGACACCAATTATGATGCTGCCGTGGCGATGGCCAAGACTGCGTTCGCAAATCCCGGCCAACTGACCGGCGCACAGAACGTTGGCTATTTCTTCTCCGACGGCAAGCCGACCCTGGGTGAAATCGGCTCGGCAGACGAAGCCGCCTGGAAAGCCTTCCTCGACGCCAACGGCATCAAGAACTACGCCATTGGCTTGGGCAGCGGCGTCAGCAACACCCACCTCGACCCGCTGGCCTACGACGGCAGCGCCCACACCAACACCAATGCGGTGGTGGTCACCGACCTGAACCAACTCAACTCGGTGCTCTCCGACACCGTGCAAGGTGCGCCGGTCACCGGCAACCTGCTGGGCGAGGGGGGTTCCTTCGGCGCCGATGGCGGGTTTATCAAAAGCCTGGTGGTCGATGGCACCACGTACAGCTACGATCCGGCGGCCAACGGTGGCCAGGGTGCACTGACCGCCAGCGGCGGGCTCAACCATGGCTCCTTCAATACCGCCACCAACACACTGAGCATCGCCACCGACCACGACGGCACCCTGGTGGTCAACCTGGATACCGGCGCGTTCAGCTACACCTCCCAGACCGCCACCAGCACCTTGATCACCGAGCACGTCGGCTACACCGTCAGTGACAACGATGGCGATCTGGCCAGTTCCAACCTGGTGATCAACGTCGTGCCCAACAGCCCGCCGATCGCTGTCGACGACAACATCATCACCAACGTGCTGTCAGGCAATATCGTGATCCCGGGTGAGTTGTTGCTGGGTAACGACAGCGACGCCAACGGCGATCCGCTCACCGCATCGCCCACCAGTTTCAATACCGGTTGGGTCGCCAAAGGCGCGGATTTCACCGGTAGCAGCGGCACGGCCAGCTTCACCGGCAACAACGTGCAGTCGATCAACCTCAGCCGCAGCGCCTTCGTCGCCAATGCCGCGACCATGACGGCGGTACTGGTGGTCAGTGGCGCGCTGGGTGCGGTTTCCAACAATAATGCCAACGATGAAGACCGCCTCAACATCAGCCTCAAGCAGGGTGAAACGCTGACTCTGGACCATAACCTGGCGGGTGGGCATATCAACCTCGAGTACTCTCTCAACGGTGGGCCTTTCATTGCGATCAGCGACGGCGCCTCGTTCACTGCGGCAGCGGATGGCAACTACCAGATCCACGTCACCAACATCCCCAATCCCGGCGGCGGTAATTCCAACGCTGCGGAAAACTATCAACTGACCATGACCGTCAACTACGCCGGCGCCCAGGACAGCACACCGGATTACCACGGCAGCTACACCGCCAGCGACAACCATGGCGGTAGCGACAGCGCGGCGGTGGACATCAGCTACCAGGCGGGCCATACCCTGACGGGCACCACCGGGGATGATGTGCTGATTGCCGGCAACGGTGACAACACCCTCAATGCGGGCGACGGCAACGACATCCTCAGCGCAGGCTCGGGCAACAATACCCTGCACGGTGGGGCAGGCAATGACCTGCTCTACAGCGGCACGGGCAACGACCTGCTCGACGGTGGTACGGGCAACGACACTGCGAGCTATGCCCACGCCACCGCCGGGGTCACGGTGAACCTGGGATTGTTGGCGGCGCAGAACACCGTAGGCGCCGGCACCGATACCCTGACAGGCATCGAAAACCTGGTCGGTTCGAACTTCAACGATACGCTTACCGGTGACGGCGCCAGCAACCGCATCAACGGTGGATTGGGCCATGACGTGCTCAATGGCGGTGGCGGCGATGACCTGCTGATCGGCGGCCTGGGCAACAACACCCTGACCGGCGGTAGCGGCGCCGATACCTTCCAATGGCAGGCAGGCAACAGCGGCCACGACGTGATCACGGACTTCGCGCCCGGCGTCGACAAACTCGACCTGTCCCAGCTGTTGCAAGGGGAGAACGGCAGCACCGCGTCACTGGATGATTACCTGCATTTCAGCGTGAGCGGCAGCGGTGGGGCGGTCATCACCAGCATCGACGTCAGTGCCATTGCCGGTGCCACGCCGAACCAGACCATCGACCTGGCCGGCGTCAATCTGGCCAGTCATTACGGCGTCACACCCGGCGCAGACGGGATGATCGCGGGCGGGGCGGATACGGCGACCATCATCAACGGCATGTTGAATGACCATTCGTTGAAGGTGGACACGGTGTGAGGTGAGCTGAAACAACAAAACCCGCCATTTTCGCTAAGGAAATGGCGGGTTTTGTTTTTCTGAAACTTGTTGGTGGATCCCCGGATTTACTGGACGCACGCATGCCTTTGTGGCGAGGGAGCTTGCTCCCGCTCGGCTGCGCTGTAGGCGCTGTGTAGGAGCTGTCGAGTACAACGAGGCAGCGATCTTTCCAGCACCCATTGGGTCGAGAGCGAAAGATCAAGATCAAAGGATCGCAGGCTTCGCCAGCTCCTACAGGCCCAGCGCGAGCAAGCTCCCTCGCCACAGTGGAGGCTCAGGGCTTGCGCAATGTCTTCTGCTTGAGGATATGAACCGTCACCAGCACCGCACTGGTGAGCATGAACCCCCGGGCCCACGGCAGGGGCACCACGCTTGACCAGCCGATAGCCAGAAGAAATAAATGCCTCCCGTTGTTCTACCATTTTTCACTTAGTCCTCTTCTCTTCCTTTTCTTCCAGGACATCAGGGTGAGGACTGTCCAATTGGCAGGAGCTCCACGACACTGATGGCCTTGATTTTTCGTCCACCGCTGCTGGCCTCCGCCGGGCACGCCATCAATTCGACGTCATCCAGATCGAAGGCGCCGCCGATCGAGGCAAAGTTTAGAGTGAGGTTGGTTACCGTGGAGTCTTGTTCAGGAATAAAAGCTGCCTCATAGTTTCCCGCCTGAGAAAAAGTGACATGCTGATTAAATTCTGGAATGGAAACTTTGCCTTGACCGTAATAGTTGGTTATTTTGAACTTTACATTGGCCGATGCACCGGCCTTGACCGCAACGTGTTGAAACAGCGAACCCGAGTTGTCGAATTGAGCTCGACCGTCAACACCTTTTACCCTGCCGTTTTGCTCCCATTCGAGGAGTGAGGAGTTGTCGAAACCACCATTCTTAATCAGTTGAATAGGTGTGCACTCAGCCGCTGCCTCAAAATATAATTCGACATCATCGACGTCGTATGAATTCGAAGCCGAAATAAATATCAAATCCGCATTCCCGCTCCCGTCAACGATGAAACTAACCTCGTAAGGGCCTTGGTGGTCGATGGCGTAGCTGCTGGCGCTTGACGATAGCTTGACCATTCCGCCGGCGCCGTAATAGCTCTGGATATTAAATGTGACCTTGACTGAGCCGGCTCCCGGCAGTTCGACGGCCTGACTGAGACGGCCTGAACTTTCGAATCTCGCACGCCCCTCTGCTGGTGTTACACGATTTGCGTTCCATGAACCAAGATCCTGATCAAACGTTCCGTTCCTGATCAGGTTTTCACCATTGCTGGGTTTAGGCAATGCCATGGTATGACTCCTTGCAAATGTCACTCTGGCAAAGGACGCCCTTCGTACCGAGTACTTTGAAGAATGGGTATGAGCGTCTATTACGATGTGAGTGAAGGGTGGGCCTGTAGCAAACCACCGACGTGCAGGGCTGGATACTGTCAAAGTTGACAGGTATGGGTGAATTCGGATGATCGGTTCGAATGGCTGATTGATTATTACAATTATCCGGTTCAATCAGGAAATGGCGGATGCGTGTCCGGGGAAGCGGCGTTAACAGCCCAGTGGGGCAAGCCCCTTTGCGCTTGAAAACACTCGCACCGCTCACGGCTTGGGCAACGTCTTTTGCCTGAGAATATACACCGTCACCAGCACCGCACTAGTGAGCATGAACCCCCGGGCCCACGGCAGGGGCACCAGGTAGCAGGAAAAGAGGATGCTCGCCCACATCAGCCCGATGGCATAGACCTTACCTTTGAGCGGGATGCCGTTGCCACTGAGGTAGTCGCGAATCCACGGGCCGAGGCGGGGATGTTCTACCAGCCATTGGTAGAAGCGCGGCGAGCTGCGGGCGAAACAGGCCGCCGCCAGGAGCAGGAAAGGGGTGGTGGGCAGTACGGGGACGAAGATGCCGATGACCCCCAGCGCTACGCTCAGCCAGCCAATGGCCAACAGAACGTAACGCAGGATCAGCGAGCGATTGCCGACTGGCGAGGGCACCCGGTCACTCAGTGGTGGCGAGGCTTGAGGATCGCCGGTTTCTCGTCCGGTGCGTTGCACAGCAGGTACAGGGCCGTGAGGGCTTCGGGGATCTGGACGATCATGTCGTCCATCAGGTTGGCGTCGGCGGCGATGTCGGAAAATTCCGGTTGCTCGTCGAACAGGCCGGAACCGACCATGATCGGCAGCAGCATTTCGCTGACTTCCTCTTCGGCGGTTTCGAACCAGGCGGCTTCGCGCAGGAACACGCCTTCCATGAAGCCGATGCACCAGCCACGCAATTCCGAATCGTCCGGGTCATCGCCCAGGTCCAGGTCGCACGGCAGTTCGAATTCTTCGTCGGAAGCCAGTTGGCGGGCGATGTGGGCCTTGAGGCCGACCAGCGTGGCTTCGATTTCGGCACGCTGGGCTTCGTCGCTGTAATGCGGCTCTTCGGCGAACAGGGCGTCGATCCACTCACGGTCCGGCACCGTTTCTGCGCAGATGGACAGGGCGGTCAGATAGCCGTGAGCGGCCACGTAGTCCAGCGCCTCTTCGTGCAGCTCATCGGCGTCGAGGAAGACTTGCAGGCGGGTCAGTTGCTCAGCGAAGGACATTACGGGCTACCTTGGGGAATAAACAATGCGGGAATTCTAGGCCTTCTTGAGCGCCCAGGCCAGCCGCGTGGCGTATTTGCCTCTTGAAGGCCAGGGGTGGACACAAATGGGGGGGCGCCGCAGATCAAATGTGGGAGCGAGCTTGCTCGCGATGAGGGCGGCACATCCAGCACCTTCTCAAAATGACCCACCGCTATCGCGAGCAAGCTCGCTCCCACAGGGACTTGTGGCAACAGAAGCAATGTGTTGGGTATCCCTAGCCGCTAGCGCCTCCTGTCAGCAGCCCCCTTTGCAACGAAGGCCTCGGGTATACTGCCGCGTTTTGTGATGCCCTGCGGCGTCCCGCCGGTTCGAAACGCACACTTACGATTTGCCGGTGCAGCGTTTGTGATTCTGAACCAGCCTTGCAGGGATGTTTCGGTGATTTTTGGAGTTTCTATGCTCGAACAGGCTCAACGCGTCCTCAAGGACATCTTCGGCTACGACAGTTTCCGTGGCCGCCAGGGTGCCATTATTGAGCGCGTGGCCAGCGGTGGTGATGCCCTGGTGCTCATGCCCACCGGCGGCGGCAAATCCTTGTGCTTCCAGGTCCCGGCGCTGTTGCGCAACGGCCTGGCCGTGGTGGTCTCGCCACTGATCGCATTGATGGACGACCAGGTCGCGACCCTCGAGGAGCTGGGGGTTGCCGCCGCTTCGCTGAACTCCACCCTCAGCGCCGAGCAACAGCGGGACCTGGCGACCCGCATCAAGCGCGGCGAAGTGAAGATGTTGTACCTGGCCCCGGAACGCCTGGTGCAGCCGCGCATGCTGGCGTTCCTGCAGAGCCTGGAAATTGCCCTGTTCGCCATCGACGAAGCCCACTGCGTGTCCCAATGGGGTCATGATTTCCGTCGCGAATACCTGCAACTGGGACAATTGGCGGAACTGTTCCCCGACGTGCCGCGCATCGCCCTGACCGCCACCGCCGACAAGCGCACCCGCGAGGAAATTGTCGAGCGCCTGCACTTGCAGGATGCCGAGCGCTTCCTGTCCAGTTTCGACCGTCCGAATATTTTCTACCGCATCGTACCCAAGGAGCAGCCGCGCAAGCAGTTGCTGGCGTTCCTTGCCGAACGTCGCAGTGATGCCGGCATCGTCTACTGCCTGTCGCGCAAGAAGGTCGATGAAGTGGCGGCGTTTCTTTGTGAGCAGGGGTTCCCGGCGTTGCCGTATCACGCCGGCCTGCCCAACGACCTGCGGGCCTATCACCAGAAGCGCTTCCTCAACGAGGAAGGCCTGATCATGGTGGCCACCATTGCGTTCGGCATGGGCATCGACAAGCCCAACGTGCGTTTTGTCGCGCACCTGGACCTGCCCAAGTCCCTCGAGGCGTACTACCAGGAAACCGGGCGTGCCGGCCGTGACGGCTTGCCGGCCGATGCCTGGATGGCCTACGGCCTGCAAGACGTGGTGATGCTCAAGCAGATGCTGCAGAACTCCGAAGGCGATGAGCGCCACAAGCGCCTGGAGCAGCACAAGCTCGACGCGATGCTCTCGCTGTGCGAAGAAACCCGCTGCCGTCGCCAGACCCTGCTGGCCTATTTTGACGAAGACATGCCCCAGCCTTGCGGGCATTGCGACAACTGCGTCGATGGCGTGGAAACCTGGGACGCCACCGAGCCGGCCCGCCAGGCCTTGTCGGCGATTTTCCGCACCGGCCAGCGCTACGGTGTCGGGCATCTGGTGGACGTGTTGCTGGGCAAGGACAACGAGAAGATCCGCAACTTCGGCCACCAGCACCTGTCGGTGTTCGGCGTGGGCAAGGCCCGTACCGAGAGTGAGTGGCGTTCATTATTCCGACAACTGGTGGCCCGCGGCCTGGCCGACATCGACCTGGAAGGCTACGGCGGCCTGCGCCTGAGTGCGACTTGCCGGCCGTTGCTCAAAGGTGAAGTCACCCTCGAACTGCGCCGCGACCTCAAGCCGGCAACGGCGGTCAAGAGCAGCAAGAGCCAGGCCAGCCAACTGGTGCGGGGCGAAGAGCGCGATCAATGGGAAGCCTTGCGGGCCTTGCGGCGTAAGCTGGCCGAGGAGCACGGCGTGCCGCCGTACGTCATCTTCCCCGACTCGACGCTGCTGGAAATGCTTCGCAGCCAGCCCACCTCCCTGGCGGAAATGGCCCGGGTCAGTGGCGTGGGCGCGCGCAAGCTGGAGCGGTATGGCGAGGCCTTCCTCCAGGTCCTGGGCGGCGAGGCCGAAGCACCGAAAGCGGTGGCCGATGTACGCCACGAACTCATTACGCTGGCCCGGGCCGGCATGACGCCGTTGCAGATCGCCGGGCAACTGCAGTGCTCGGAAAAGAACGTCTACACGATGCTGGCCGAGGCCATCGGCAAACAGCAGTTATCCCTGGAACAGGCACTGGATCTGCCCGAGGAACTGATGGGTGAAGTGCAGGATGCCTTCCTGGATGGCGAAGGCGAGTTACCCCCAGTGTCTGAAGTTGCCGCACTGTTTGTCGGACGGGTTCCCGAAGGCGTGCTGTATTGCGTCAGGGCTGCATTGCAGTCGGAATTTGAAGTCTGATCAGTGAGTTACGTTACTTTAACGATTCAGTACAAGGCGAGCCTTGCTTGAATCCAAAGCTCATGCTTAGCTGACTAATAATTAGTTTTTCTCTATTTCAGATCTGATGAGTTTTTTTATGCCGTTAACCGATCAACACCGTTTTGGCATGCAGTTGGCGCAAATGTCTCGTGGCTGGCGTGCCGAACTGGACCGTCGCCTGGCCGGGCTGGGCCTGTCCCAGGCGCGTTGGCTGGTGCTGTTGCACCTGGCCCGTTTCGAACAGGCGCCGACCCAGCGTGAACTGGCCCAGAGCGTCGCCGTCGAAGGACCGACGCTGGCCCGGTTGCTCGACAGCCTGGAAACCCAGGGGCTGGTGCAGCGCCAGGCCGTGGCCGAGGACCGCCGGGCCAAGAAAATCGTGCTCTGCGCACCGGCCCTACCGTTGATCGAACAAATCGAAACCATTGCCACGCAACTGCGTCGTGAGCTGTTCGAAGGTGTCGACGAAGCGGACATGCGCGTGTGCATGCGGGTTCACGGTACGATCCTGGCCAACCTGGAAAGATCCTGAGGCATATCCCTGGCGCCAGACTTTTGAGATTCGGCGATTAGCGAACTATAACCAGTACTAAGTGATCGTATTGGATGCGTTTACGCTCAGTCGGTAGTCGAAAGGGATACCCATGCTTGAAAGTTTGCAGTCCACGTTGCGCAGTTGGGTCAACGTGTCGGTCGTCGTGGGTGCCCTGGGGTATTCGGCCTTGGCGTCGGCGCTGGGGCTGGGGGACATAACGCTCCATTCCGCCCTGAACCAGCCGTTGCGCGCCGATATCGCCCTGGTCGATGTGGCCGGGATCGGCGAGGGCGATCTGTCGGCCAGCCTGGCGAGCCCGGACGATTTCAGTCGTGCGGGTGTGGAACGGGCATTCTTTCTCAACAACCTGCGCTTCACGCCGGTCTTGCGCGGGGAGCGCAGCTTCATTCGGGTGACCTCCAGCAAACCGGTGGAGGAACCCTTTCTCAACTTCCTGGTGCAGCTCAATCAGCCCAACGGGCGCTTGCTGCGCGAATACACCGTACTGATCGACCCGCCGGGCACACCGGGTATCGTGCCGGTCCGTGAAGAACCTTCCGAGGCCCCGCAGTCCATCAAGCCGCCCCCGGCGGTACAGGGCAAGCGTTACACCGTGGTGCCGGGAGACAACCCCTGGATCATCGCCAAGCGCCTGCATGACGCCGGCAGCAACGCGTCGGTCAATGAGTTGATGCAAGGAATCCAGGCCTTGAACCCCGGCAGCGACCGGCTTTCCATCGGCCAGCGCTTGTTGTTGCCCGATTCGGCCGTGCTGCCGACGTCGGCTGCAACGCCGGCCGGCCAGGCCCCCGCCGCGTCCGATGAGCAATTGGCCGCCAGCGTGCTGCAAAACCAGCAGCAACAGAAGACTATCGAGCAACTGCAGGCCCGGCTCCAGGCCCAGGACGAGGAAATCGCGGGCCAACGCAAGCAGATCAGCGAATTGCAGGCCCGGCTGGCCGAGGTAGCGCCAGCCCCTGTGGCATCGACGCAACCGCAACCGGCGCTTCCTGCAGCGGAACCGGCGTCGGACGCGCAACCCGCTACAGAACCGGCAGCAGAGCCAGAGGGCATCAATTGGACATGGGTGGCGGGGCTGGTGGGCCTGTTGGGGTTGCTGGCGCTGTTACTGTTCGTTCGGCGTCGGCAGCAGCAGGCCGAGTTGGAACCGATGGCCGGGCGTCCCGAGCCGATGCTGGAGGAGGGCGACGAAACCTTTGCAGCAATCCCCGATACGGAGCCGTCCGAGACCGCGGCATCGTTCAATAACGGTGACACGCCCCTGGGTGATGTGCTGGAGGGCGTCGGGATCTACCTGACCTACGGTCGATTCACCGAGGCCGCAGGGCTGTTGCGCGCCGCGTTGCTGGCGGAGCCGGAACGCACCGACCTGGGCCTCAAGTTGCTGGAAGTACTGGGCAAGCAGGGCGATGTCATCGGTTTCCAGGCCCAGGAACATCATCTACTGGCACAGGGTATCGATGCCGGGACGTTGGAGGAGATCCGCGGGCGCTACCCCAAGGTTTCCATGATCGCCGCGCCGACAGTGGCGTCGGTACAACCTCAGGTACCGGTTCTTGCATCTACTCCGGCACCGACACCTGCTCCTGAACGTGAGCCGGTGTCCGGTGACGAGTTCGAGTTGGACCTGGATGCACTGTCCATGGACACCAGCTGGGACCTCGCCGATGCCCAGGACAACACTGCTGATAAAGAGGCTGTTTCACCCTATGCCGCCGAGAGTTTTTCGCTCTCGGGTTTTGACGAACCGGACCTGCAATGGGAAGCGCCACTGGAAACCGAGTCGCTGGACGATGCCTTCCTCGATAGCTTTGCCGACGAAGAACAGTCGCTGGAACTTGAGCCACTGGCCCTTGAACCTGTTTCCCTGGACACCCTGTCCCTCGAGCCCCAGGCCCCGGAACACTCGGTCAAGCTGGAACAGGCACAGAATTGCATCGACGATGGAGACCTGAAAACCGCCGTCTCCCTGCTTGAAGAACTGCTCGAGGAGGGCGACGAGCCGCTCAAGCAGACCGCCCGGGTGCTGCTGGCAGGGATTCGCTGAAGCTATAAATGGATGTTGAGTCCACTGGCCTCTTCGCGAGCAAGCTCGCTCCCACAGGGATCTTGGGTGAACAGTCGTCCCGCGAACACCCCGGCACCCCTGTGGGAGCGAGCTTGCTCGCGATGACGGTCTGTCAGGCCATCAATCCAGCCCAGGCAACACCCAGCCCATCAAAACGTCTGCCCCAGGTTCAGATACACCGCCTGTTCATCATCGTCGTTAAAGCCATAGCTGAAATTCAGTGGCCCCAGCGGTGTATCGAAGCCGAGGAAGATACTGGCGGCGTTGATGTAGCCGCTGTCGAATTCGTTGTCGTTGTTCCAGGCCCGGCCGCGTTCCAGTGAGCCGCCGATGTACAGCGGGAAGTCCAACGGCAGGTAGGTTCGCGGTGTGAGGCGGCGGTAATACACAGCGCGCATCAGGCTGATGTTCTGCCCGGAGACCCCGTCTTCGCGAAAGCCCGACAGTTGCCGCGCGCCACCGAGCACAAAGCTGGACGTCACGACTTCAGCCGTGTCCAGTGTTCGACCGTAGCGCCCACCCAGGATGAAGGTGTCCGGGCCGCTGCTCAGGGCTTTGTCCAGCTTGAACTCCCACTGGCGGTAACGCTGGTCGGAACCCAGCCCTGGTTCGTATTGGCGCCAGGTCAGGCCGATGTCTTCCCCTTCGTGGGGGAAATACACGTTGTCGAAGGAATCGAAGGAGTACTTCAGCTCATAGAAACCTTCATTGAAGTTTTCGCTGGGCTGGTCGTGATCGCCGATGCGCACATCCGCCTTGCCCCAGGCCTGGCCGACACCGAAGCGGATTTCGCCGTTGTTGCCGATCTGGCGGCCCACGTTCAGCCCGAAGCCATAGCGCTCGACGCGATACTGGGCCACCGGATCGTTGTCCAGGATGGACTCCACGTTGCGGGATTCGAATTGCCCGTAGGGGGCGATGAAGTAGCGTGAACCGACATCCAATGGCTGGTAGAACTCGCTGTACAGCTCCTGCTTGTCGCCGATCTGCGCCCGGGTCAGCCATTCGGCACCGAGGCGATTGATGCCGTTGACCCGATAGCTGGCCCCCAGGTTGAAAGCGCTGTCGCCGCGCATGTCGTCCGACAGGCTCAACCCCAGCCGCAGGTAGTCGGTGCCGGTGCGTCTTCCCCGGGCGCTGATCACCAGCGTGTGATCCGGGCCCTTGCGGACTACGCGGTATTGCACCTGTTCGAAGTAATCCAGGCCGTACAGCGTGCCCATGTCGGTCTGCAGGCGACCCAGGTCCAGCGGCTCACCGATCTTCTGGCGAACGTAATAGCGGATCACGTCATCGCCGACTTTCGAGTCGTTCTCCACACGAATGGCGGTGATGACCGGCGTGCGCTCGCTTGGGGTGCGCGCGGCCATGAGCTCGGCGTCGGGCGCCTCGGACGGGCGTAGAGGAGCCAAGCGTGCCTCGAGTATCCGCGTGGCACGGTAACCGGCGTCGATTATCTCCTGGGCCCGGCCGAAATCGGTGGAGCCGAAGCTCGCCAGCGCTGGCTGGATCAGCACGTCGTCTTTCTTCAGCGTTGCCAGTTGCTCTTCAGAGTTGCGCCGGGTCATCAGGGTGGTCGATTGGTTCAGCACGTCGACCACCGTGACCAGTTGCTTGCGGTTGCGCAGGGGCGTGCCGATGTCGACCACGATGGCCACGTCCACCCCCATTTCCCGGGCCACATCCAGCGGGATGTTGTCGGACATGCCGCCGTCCACCAGCAGCCGGCCGTCCAGTTCCACCGGGGCGAATACCGCCGGGATCGACATGCTGGCGCGAATGACCTTGGGCAGATGACCTTTTGCGGAACACGACTTTTTCGCCCGTGGCGATGTCAGTGGCGACTGCGCGAAACGGGATCGGCAGTTTGTCGAAGTCCCGTGTATCGCTGGCGTGGGCCAGCAGGCTTTCGAGCAGCAGGGCCAGGTTCTGGCCCTGGATGACCCCCAAGGGCAGGCCGAGACTGCCATCGTCACGAAAGCTCAGTTTCTGTTTGACCAGGAAGTCCCGGTCATCCTGCTTGCGCCGGAATGGTACGTCCTTGCGCGGCGGCGCATCGGACAGAGCCTGTTGCCAGTCGATGCCCAGGGCGAGTTTTTCCAGTTCGTCGATCTTGTAGCCCGAGGCATACAGCCCGCCGATCACCGCGCCCATGCTGGTACCGGCGATGGCATCGATCTTGATGCCTTGCTCTTCCAGGGCCTTGAGCACGCCGATGTGGGCCAGCCCCCGTGCGGCACCGCCGGACAGCACCAGGCCGATTTTCGGGCGTGGCGCTTCGACGGCGGGCTCGTTGGCATGGCCGAGCAGGGGCAACAGCAACAGAAGCAGGAGGGGTAGGAGGCGGCGCATCGTCAATCTCGGGGCGGGCGTCAAAGGCGGGTATTATAACGACGCCTTCGAACCCAGGAGTCCACCCGCAATGACCGAACGTAAACCGGAAGTCGTCATCACGTATTGCACCCAGTGCCAATGGTTGTTGCGCGCTGCCTGGCTGGCCCAGGAACTGCTCAGCACCTTCGGCGACGACTTGGGCAAAGTGTCCCTGGTGCCGGGCACCGGTGGCGTGTTCCACATCACTTGCGACGATGTGCAGATCTGGGAGCGCAAGGCCGATGGCGGTTTTCCCGAAGCCAAGGTTCTCAAGCAGCGGGTCCGCGACCGGATCGATCCGGAGCGGGACCTGGGCCACAGCGATCGGGTTCAGTGAGACGCCGCTTGGGCGCCAACCTCCGGTTTCTTCGAACCGCCCAGTTGGCTTGAGATCACAATGGCCGCGATGATCACCACACCGCCCAACAGCATGCGCAGGGTCGGGTGCTCATCGAACAGCCACCAGGCCATGGCGATGCCGTAGACCGGCTCCATGGCGAACACCACCGCCGCCGTGCGGGCCTTGATCACCGCCAGGCTGGCGACGAACAGGCTGTGGGCCAAGCCGGTGCAGAACACGCCGAGCAAGCCGATCCACAACCAGTCGATGGGGCGAACCTCGCTCAATTGTGGCGCGGCCATCGGCAGCAGGCACAACCCGACCACCACGTTCTGGCACAGCGCGGCCTGCACCGGCGGGACGTGCGCCGAACCGGCACGATTGGTCAAGGACAGCAGGGAGAAGAGCAACCCCGAGGCCACGGCCCACAGCAGGCCAGTGGTGGCACCGCTGGCCAAGTCGAAGTTCGGCGTGACCAACACCAGGCCGACGCTCACCAACACCACCAACCAGATTTCATTGGCGCGAATCCGTTCGCGGAAGATCAGCCCTTCAAGCAACACCGTGAAGGCCGGAAAACTGGTGAACCCCAGCGTGGCGACCGCCACGCCGGCAACCTTCACGGCGATGAAAAAACTCACCCAGTGTCCGGTCAGCAACAACCCCCCGAGCAGCAATCGCCGGCCATCCTGGGCCCGCAGCTTCTGCCAGCGACTGTTGCTGGCGAACCGGGCAAACATCGCCAGGGCGAGCACGGCGAAGACGGCGCGACCAAACACAATGACCGTTGGCGAGGCTGTGGCGAGTTTGCCGAATACACCGGTCAGGCCAAACATGAGGGCGCCGATGTGCAGGGCGCCGAGGGCGGTACGAGGTGTCATTTCAATCCTTTTAACAGATAAGCCAAAACCGACGGACAAACATCAATCCCCTGTAGGAGCTGACTGTAGGAGTTGACTGTAGGAGCTGACGAGTGCAACGAGGCTGCGATCTTTCCCCAGACACTTGAATCGCAAGCGAAAGATCAAAAGATCAAAAGATCGCAGCCTCGTTTCACTCGTCAGCTCCTACACAGCTCCTACTGCTCCTACAGGGCATTTAAGCGTTGGAGAGGTGCTGGCGTCTGTCGCGATCCTAGCGATTTTTAGCGCGAATCTAGCGTTGACGCCGCAGCGTGCCCGGAGAGACGCCGAATTCGCGCAGCACCGCTGCGGCGAAGGCACTTTGGGAGCTGTAGCCGACGCGGTGGGCGATCTCACCGATGGGCAGCTGCGACTCACGCAACAACGCCACGGCCTTGTGCAGGCGGCGACTGCGGATGTAATCCATCGGGGTTTGCCCGCACTCGGCGACGAAGCGCGCGTGCAGGCGGGCGCTGGAGAGGCCGGCGACTCGCGCCAGGTCCGCCACTTGCAGCGGATAGGCGGCGTTCTGGTCGATGTGGGCGTTGAGTGCGGCGTAGGGCAGGCGCCGGCCGCCGAGGGTTGCCTGGCGAGCGTTATTGAGACTCGCCAGCAGCAGCACCGCGCCTTGCTGGGCGATCACCGGATCGTCCACCGGGCTGCCCGCCAGCCAACTGACCAACTGGCTTTGCCCCGCATCCAGGGGCAGGCGAGCGGTATCGTCGAGCAAGCGGCGGCTGGCGTCGGCGTGATCCCCCAGGCATTGCCCGAGCCAGTCATCACTGGGCACATCCAACACCAGGCAACGGCTGCCGTGGGGGCTGCCGCAGCCGTGATGCGCGCCGGCCGGTACCACCACGAAGCTTTGTTGCACCACCTGGCTGCCATGCCCTTCGACCTCGAAATCCAGCGCGCCAGACAGCCCGAACACCAGTTGGGCATGGTCATGGCTGTGGGCGATCAAGTCGTGGCTGTAGTGGCGTAGCGTGAGGATCGGTCTCATCGCGGTCTCCCGTGTCTGGCCGCCAGCATACACCGAGGGCGCAACGCCCGGCGCTGTCACGCAATGGACTTGTGTTTGTCATGGGCCATTAACCGCTGGCGTGCACAGTGGCAAAAACGATCAGAGGGTTGCCCAATGACCAGCGCCGAGCTCGCCAAACCCAGCCGCAAACAGCGTGTTCGCACCCTGTGGATTTCCGATGTGCATCTGGGGACCCGGGATTGCCAGGCCGAGCACCTGTCGCAGTTCCTCAAGGGCTACCACGCCGACAAGGTCTACCTGGTGGGGGACATCATCGACGGTTGGAAACTGCGCGGTGGCATGTATTGGCCCCAGGCCCACACCAACGTCATTCGCCGCTTGCTGACGATGAGCAAGCGCGGCACCGAAGTGATCTACGTCACCGGCAATCATGACGAATTCCTGCGGCGTTATTCGAAGCTGATCCTGGGCAATATCCAGTTGGTGGACGAAGCGGTACACGTCACGGCCGATGGGCGGCATCTGTTGGTGATCCATGGCGACCAGTTCGATGTCATCACCCGGTACCACCGTTGGCTGGCGTTCCTTGGGGATTCGGCCTACGAGTTCACCCTCACGCTGAACCGCTGGCTCAACCATTGGCGAGCCCGTTACGGCTACGGCTACTGGTCGTTGTCGGCGTACCTCAAGCACAAGGTCAAGACCGCCGTCAGCTTCATCAGCGATTTCGAAGAAGCCATCGCCCACGAGTGTGTGAAGCGCGAACTGCATGGTGTGGTCTGTGGGCATATCCACCATGCCGAGATGCGCATGGTGGGCGAGGTGGAATACCTCAATTGTGGCGATTGGGTCGAATCCTGCACGGCGCTGATCGAGCACTGGGACGGGTCGATCGAGTTGTATCGGTTGGCGGAGGCCCAGGCGCGGGAGGCGCAGTTGAAAGCACTGAAAGTCGCCGAACCTGCTTGAGCCCGTAGGAGCTGACGAGTGCAACGAGGCTGCGATCTTTCCCCTGACGCTTGAGTCTCAAGCGAAAGATCAAAAGATCGCAGCCTCGTTGCACTCGTCAGCTCCTACAAGGCCGGTGCGTCAGCCATCGCCGCCTTGTAGATCGACTGCTTCGGCGCAGCAAACACCCTTTCCAGCATCGGCTCGAAGAAACTCAACGGCAGCGTGTCGTACTCGGGGTCGAACGCCGCCGCGTCATATTTCGCACAAAAGTCGACCGTCGCCTGGTACTGCGGATGTTCGAAAAACTGCTCGCGCAGGTGCCGGTCCATGCCCAGGTGATGGAAGAAGTAATAGCCCTGGAAAATCCCGTGTTTTTCCACCATCCACAGGTTTTCGGCGCTGACGAAGGGCTTGAGGATCGCCGCGGCGATGTCCGGGTGGTTATACGAGCCGAGGGTGTCGCCGATGTCGTGGAGCAGGGCGCAGACCACGTATTCGTCGTCCCGTCCGTCACGGTAGGCGCGGGTGGCGGTTTGCAGGGAGTGGGTCAGGCGGTCCACCGGGAACCCGCCGAAGTCGCCGTCCAGCAGTTTCAAATGGGCCAGGATCCGGCCCGGCAGTTGCCGGGCATAGGCGCTGAAATCGGCTGCGATGATCGCCCAGTCTTCCTGGGTGCCGTCCCGCATGTGGGTAAAGCGTGCATGAGTGTTCATAGGCAATCCTTTGGCTAGAACGCCACCTTGCCCAGCAGCATGTCGCGGTACATGACGAAATCGCCGAGCAGGCTGTAGAACGGATGCTGGAAGGTGGCGGGACGGTTTTTTTCGAAGAAGAAGTGCCCGACCCAGGCAAAGCCGTAGCCGGCCACGGGCAGTGCGAGCCACAGCCACCCGCTACCCACGACGAGGGCCATGACGAACACCAGGATGACCAGGGAGGTGCCGATGAAATGCAATCGGCGGCAGGTGCTGTTGCTGTGCTCGCCGAGGTAATACGGGTAGAACTCGGCGAACGTATTGAATCGTTTAGCGTTTTCCACGACGGCTGACTCTGTGGTTATTGTTCTGATACTCGAAGTCTAGAACCATCATTTACAACAGCCAGTGACAATGGGCGCCACTTTAGTATCCTTCGCAAATCCAGCCGTACCCTGCGGCTCGTCATGCAAGTAAAACGTCATGAACGAACGAACGACTTCTTCAAGCTGGGCGATGGGGATTGTCAAGGCGTTGGAAATCGACGGCCTGGATTGTCGGGTGCTGTTCAAGCAACTGGGGCTGGACTTTGATGCGCTGGACGATCCGGATGCACGCTTCCCCCAGGACTCGATGACGCGGCTCTGGCAACGGGCGGTGGAGTTGTCGGGTAACCCGGCCATTGGCTTGAACATGGGCAAAGTGGTGCGCCCGGCCTCGTTCCATGTAGTGGGCTACGCCTTGATGTCCAGTCGCACGCTGGCGGAGGGTTTCCAGCGACTGGTGCGATACCAGCGGATCATTGCCGAAAGCGCCGACTTGAGTTTTCGTCGGCTGGAAGAAGGCTACGGGCTGATTTTGACGGTGCACGGCGACCACTTACCCCCCACTCGCCAAAGTGCCGAAGCATCCCTGGCCTGTGCGTTGGCCCTGTGCAACTGGCTGACCGGGCGTACCTTGCACCCGGTAAAAGTGCTGTTCCAAGGCACCGAACCCCTGGACCTGGCGCCTTATCAGCGAGCCTTCTGCGCGCCGCTGGTGTTCGACGCGTCTTATGACGCGCTGATTTTTGAACGGGCTGACATGGAGGCGCCGCTGCCTACGGCCAACGAAGCCATGGCGCAGTTGCATGATCGGTTTGCCGGTGAATACCTCGCGCGTTTTTCGGAAAGCCGTGTGACGCACAAGGCACGACAAGTGTTGTGCCGACTGTTGCCCCAGGGCGAGCCCAAGCGTGACGTGGTGGCGCAGACGCTGCACTTGTCACAGCGCACCTTGCAGCGGCGCTTGCAGGAAGAGGGCACCAGTTTCCAGAGTTTGCTTGAGGACACCCGTCGCGAACTGGCCGAGCAGTACCTGGCGCAGCCGGGCATGACGCTGCTGGAAATCGCCTATTTGCTGGGGTTTGCCGACCCGAGCAATTTTTTCCGGGCCTTCCGTCGCTGGTTCGACACCACGCCTGGCGAATACCGGGCACGGTTGGCGAGTCAGCCTGAAGCGGTCAGTGACGCCAGAACGCCGGGATACACAGCACGAACACCGTGATGATCTCCAGTCGGCCCAGCAGCATGCCTCCTGACAGAATCCACTTGGCCGCGTCCGGCAGCGGTGCGAAGTTGCCAGCCGGCCCGATGGTTTCCCCCAGCCCCGGGCCGACGCCGGACACGGTGCTGGCCGCGCCGGTCAGCGCCGTCATCCATTCCACGCCCAGCAACGACAGCAGCAGGGCGATCACGCAGATGGTGATGGCGAAGAAGAACGAGAACGTAAGGATCGAGCGGACGATTTCTTCGTCGAGGCGATGACCGTTGTATTTCTGCTTGATCACCGCGCGGGGGTGGATCAGTTGATTAAGGTTGGCCCGCAGCAGGATGTAGGCGACCTGGAAGCGGAAGATCTTGATCCCGCCGGCCGTCGAGCCTGAACAACCGCCGACGAACCCCAGGTAGAAAAACAGCATCAGCGAAAAATTGCCCCACAGGCTGTAGTCGCCGAGGGCGAAACCGGTGGTGGTGACGATGGACGTCACGTTCAGCGCCACGTGCCGCAGCGCGTCCAGCCAATGCAGGTCGGTGGTCGCCCAATACCAGGTGCCGAGCACCAGCCAGGTCACCAGCAACACCCCGATGAGCCCCTGGACCTGCTGGTCCTTGATCAGCGCCCGACGATTGCCCCGCAACATCGAGACGTACAGGGCAAACGGCAGGCTGCCGAGGATCATGATGACAATGACGACCCAGTGCACCGCCGGCTGGGTCCATTTGGCCAGGGACAGGTCCGAGGTGGAAAAACCGCCGGTGGAGATCGCCGACATCGCATGGTTGATGGCATCGAACAGGCTCATCCCGGCCCACCAGAGCGCCAGGGTGCCGAGAATGGTGATGCCCACGTAGGACGCCACGATCAGCCGCGCCACCATGTGGGAGCGGGGCATGACTTTTTCCGAGCGGTCCGACGATTCGGTCTGGAACAGCCGCATGCCACCGATGCGTAGCAAGGGCAGGATCGCCACCGCCATGCCGATGAAGCCGATACCGCCGAGCCAGTGCAGCAGCGAGCGCCACATCAGGATGCCCGGGGACATGGTGTCCAGGCCGCTCAGGACGGTGGCGCCGGTGGCGGTGATGCCCGACATGCTTTCGAAAAACGAGTCGGTGTAGCTGATCTTCTGGGTCAGCAGGAACGGCAGCGCGGCAAAGATACACACCACCAGCCAACTGCTGACGGTCAGCAAGTACATGTCGCGCGGGCGCAGGTGGATGTGTTCCGGGCGCCCGGGCAGCACCAGGGCCAGGCCGGCGAGGAAGGTGATCATGCTCGACCAGAGGAACGACGGCAGGTCGCCGGTGCGCTCGAAGACCATCAGGGTGGCCATGGGCACGACCATGAAGATCGCCAGGGTGATCAGGAAGATGCCGATGATGAAACCAATGATCCGCAGGGTCGGCAACGCCATGAAGTCCGCTCAGGCTGAAAAAGGAAGGGCGCCATTCTACCCGCGACAAGCGCCCTGTAAACCGGCACCCGGCGCGGAGTGGGCAGCTGGCCGCGGAATTTGCGCTAACGAACTCGCCGCACAGCCACTAGAATAGCCGGACATTTTTTCAGGAGGTGGCCGATGCAGGCTCTCGACGCTTTGCTCAACCGTGTTTCCGTCCCGCGCCTGGTGGAGCCGGCCCCCACGCCGGAACAGCGCGAACTCATGTTCGCCGCGGCCATGCGGGCACCGGATCACGGCCAGTTGCGGCCATGGCGTTTTCTGACGGTCGAAGGGCAGGCGCGCAATCGCATGGGCGAACTGCTGGCCGAAGCAGCGCGGTTCAATGACCCGCTGGTACCGGAAGCCGTCGTGGAAAAGGCCCTCAACGGCCCATTGCGCGCGCCCCTGGTCGTGGTGGTGATCGCCCGTCTGCAGGACCATTTCAAAATCCCCAAATCCGAGCAACTGTTGGCGGCCGGCTGCGCGGCCCATGGCATCTTGTTGGCGGCGTATGCCCAAGGGGTTGGCGGCGTGTGGCGCACCGGTGAACTGGCGTACTCGCCGCATGTGGCCAGGGGGCTTGGCCTTGAGGACGGGGAAGAGGTGATCGGTTTCCTCTACCTGGGCACGCCGCAGAAAGAAGCGCGCACGGCGCCGAAGGTGGAAACCGCCGAATTTGTCAGCGAGTGGACAGGCCTGTAGGAGCAAGCTCCCCCGCCACAAAATCAACGGCCGACGGTGGCGTTATTTACACTCGTCAGCAATAGCCTCGGCCAGCAGGTCCAGGCGCGTGGCGTCGATGCCGGCCACGTTGGCCCGGCCGGTGCCGACCATGTAGACACTGTGGCGCTCGCGCAGGTGCTTGACCTGTTCCGGCGTCAGGCCGGTGTAGGAAAACATCCCGCGTTGCACGCCGATATGGGCGAAGCGCTCGCGCAAGCCATGGGGTTCGAGGGCCTCCAGCAAGCCGCTGCGCAATTGCGCGATGCGCAGGCGCATGGCCTGGACTTCATCGGCCCACAGGCTCTTGAGTTCCGGGTTGCCGAGAATGGTCGCCACCACGGCCGCACCATGGTCCGGCGGTGTCGACCACAGGTTGCGGGCGATGTTTGCCAGTTGGCTGCGGATGTCCACCAGCTTCTCGGCATCCCGGGCACAGACGATCAACGCACCCGTACGATCGCGGTAGAGGCCGAAGTTCTTCGAGCAGGAACTGGTGACCAGCACTTCCGGCAGGGTCTGGGCAAACAGCCGGACCGCCCAGGCGTCCTGTTCCAACCCATCGCCGAAGCCCTGGTAGGCGAAGTCGATCAGTGGCAGCAGGTCGCGGTCGCGCACCACCTCCAACACCTGGTGCCATTGCTCATGGGACAGGTCGAACCCGGTGGGGTTGTGGCAACAGGCGTGCAGCAGCACCACATCACCTTTGGGCGCCTGGTTCAGGGCCGCCAGCATTGCTTCGAAATCCAGGCGGTTATCGGCGCCCACGTAAGGGTAGTGACTGACCTTGACCCCGGCCGCGGCGAAGATGGTCTCGTGGATCGGCCAGGTCGGGTTGCTCAGCCACACGCCACGGCCCGGCAAACATTGGGCGATGAAGTCGGCACTCAGGCGCAGCGCACCGGTGCCGCCTGGTGTCTGGGTGGCGCCGGCACGTTTGGCGCTGATCAGTGGTGAGTCGGCGCCCAGCACCAGCTCGTTGATCAATTGGCCGAACGCAGCGTCGCCATGGCCGCCGATGTAGGTCTTGGTGGTCTGGCGATCCACTAGCCGTTGTTCAGCCTGTTTCACTGACTGAAGAATCGGCGTCAGGCCCTGGGCATCCTTGTAGACGCCCACGCCCAGGTCGAACTTGCTCGGGTTGGCGTCCGCCCCGTAGGCCTCCATCAGGCCCAGGATCGGGTCGCCGGGTACCCGGCCGATGGCGTCGAAATGCATTACTTGCGGCCCTCGGCGGTCTTGGCCACGTCATCGGTGCGGGCGGCCATGATGAAATCGTTGCGGTGCAGGCCCTTGATGGAGTGGCTCCACCAGGTCACGGTGACTTTGCCCCATTCGGTGAGCAAGCCAGGGTGGTGGCCTTCGGCCTCGGAAATTTCACCGACAGCGTTGGTGAATGCCAAGGCGTGCTTGAAGTTCTTGAACAGGAAAACTTTTTCCAGTTGCATCACGCCGTCGCGCACTTCGATGTTCCAGTCGGGGATCTGCTTGATCAGCACCGGCAGTTCTTCGTCGCTGACTTGTGGGGCATCGGCGCGGCAGGCTTCGCAATGGGCTTGGTTCAGAGTGTTCATGGTGTGTTCCCGGATCGAATATTTGAAAACGTCGATGCACCCACGCTAAAGCAAAGCCGTGTTGTGCAACAGACTCAATTGAGATTAAAAGACGCGGTTCACGCAGCCTTCGGTGGGAATTTCGGCGTGTGCAGGCCCAGTTCCCGACCGCGCTTGACCATGCCCATGATGTCTTCGTGGGCCAGGTCGAACAGGCGCTTGAGCTCGGGCAACACGAAATACACCGGTTGCAGGATGTCGATGCGATACGGCGTGCGCATGGCTTCCAGTGGATCGAAGGCCTGATGCTCAGGCTCGTCGGACAGGCAGTACACGGTTTCCTTGGGCGAGGACAGGATGCCGCCACCGTAGATGCGCCGGCCCTGCGGGGTCTGCACCAGGCCGAACTCAATGGTCATCCAGTACAGGCGCGCCAGGTAGACGCGTTCTTCCTTGGACGCCTGTAGGCCGAGCTTGCCGTAGGTGTGGGTGAATTCGGCAAACCAGGGGTTGGTCAGCAGCGGGCAGTGGCCGAAGATCTCGTGGAAAATGTCCGGCTCTTGCAGGTAATCCAGCTCTTCGCGGGTACGAATGAAGGTCGCCACTGGAAACTGCTTGCTGGCGAGCAATTCGAAGAAGGTCTGGAAGGGGATCAGCGCCGGCACCCGGGCGACTTGCCAGCCCGTGGTCGCGCCCAGCACCTTGTTGATTTCATCCAGTTGCGGGATACGGTCGTGGGGCAGGCCAAGCTTGTCGATGCCGTCCAGGTATTCCTGGCACGCACGGCCTTCGATGACTTTCAGCTGGCGGGTGATCAGCGTGTTCCACACCGCATGTTCTTCGGCGGTGTAGTGGATAAAACCTTGCGCATCGGGCTCGCGGGCCACGTACTGCGTCTGCTTCATGCTGCTCTCCTGCTGATTTCCCTCTGGGGGAAGATGTGTTTGTTGTTATGTCCAGCGATGTATTAGAGATAACTCGAAGCAGGGGGATACGCATCGGCCTGGCTAAGAGGGCTTGGGTGAAGAAAGGGTTAATTTGTAAAGTTTTCGTTACGAATTGGTCGGTGCTGCGGTGTTGTCGGGTTTTTCAGGTGGGAATCGGCCTACATCTGTCACATAATCTTGACGACTATTTGCGTTGTCGCGCAGAAAACCTTTGTGGCGAGGGAGCAAGCTCCCTCGCCACAGGGGGATTTGAATGGCGCGCCTTTCTATCTCATACGCACCCGGGCCTCTTCATGCGCATCAAAGTCCATTGCCAGAACCGCATCGGCATCCTGCGGGACATCCTCAACCTGCTGGTGGAGTACGGCATCAACGTCGCCCGGGGGGAGGTGGGTGGCGAGCATGGCAATGCGATCTACCTGCACTGCCCAAACCTGATCAACATCCAGTTCCAGGCGCTGCGTCCGAAATTCGAAGGCATTGCCGGGGTATTTGGCGTCAAGCGTGTAGGGCTGATGCCCAGCGAGCGTCGGCACATGGAGCTCAACGCCTTGCTCGGTGCCTTGGAATTCCCGGTGCTGTCCATCGACATGGGCGGCTCCATCGTTGCGGCCAACCGGGCGGCGGCGCAGTTGCTCGGGGTGCGAGTGGACGAGGTGCCGGGGATTCCCCTGTCCCGCTATGCCGAGGATTTCGACTTGCCGGAACTGGTGCGGGCCAACCAGTCGCGCATCAACGGCCTGCGGGTCAAGGTCAAGGGCGATGTGTTCCTGGCCGACATCGCGCCACTGCAATCGGAGCACGACGACAGCGAAGCCATGGCCGGTGCGGTGCTGACGCTGCACCGGGCCGACCGGGTGGGCGAACGTATCTATAACGTGCGCAAACAGGAGCTGCGTGGCTTCGACAGTATTTTCCAGAGTTCGAAGGTCATGGCGGCGGTGGTCCGTGAGGCCCGGCGCATGGCACCGCTGGACGCGCCGCTATTGATAGAGGGTGAAACCGGCACTGGCAAGGAGCTGCTGGCCCGCGCCTGTCACCTGGCGAGCCCGCGCGGGCAATCGCCATTGATGGCGCTCAACTGTGCCGGGCTGCCCGAGTCCATGGCCGAGACCGAGCTGTTCGGCTACGGCCCCGGAGCCTTCGAAGGCGCCCGGGCCGAAGGCAAGCTCGGCCTGCTGGAACTGACTGCCGGGGGGACGCTGTTCCTCGACGGGGTCGGGGAAATGAGCCCGCGCCTGCAAGTGAAACTGCTGCGCTTTTTGCAGGACGGTTGCTTCCGGCGTGTCGGCAGCGATGAAGAGGTGTACCTGGACGTCAGGGTGATCTGCGCCACCCAGGTCGATTTGTCCGAACTCTGCGCCCGGGGCGAATTCCGCCAGGATCTGTACCACCGCTTGAACGTGCTTTCCTTGCACATCCCACCGCTGCGCGAATGCCTCGATGGCCTGGCGCCGCTGGTTGAACATTTCCTCGACCAGGCCAGCCGCCAGATCGGCTGCGCCTTGCCCAAGCTGGCCCCGGCGGCGATGGACCGTCTCAGCCACTACCACTGGCCGGGCAACGTCCGGCAACTGGAAAACGTGCTGTTCCAGGCGGTTTCCCTGTGCGACGGCGGGACGGTGAAGGCCGAGCATATCCGCCTGCCGGACTACGGCGTGCGCCAACCCCTTGGCGATTTTTCCCTTGAGGGTGGCCTGGACGACATTGTCGGGCGCTTCGAGAAAGCGGTGCTGGAGCGCTTGTACTCCGAGCACCCCAGCAGCCGGCAACTGGGCAAGCGGCTGGGGGTTTCCCATACGACCATTGCCAATAAGTTGCGCGAATACGAAGTCGGCAAAGAACCCAGTGCGTGAGCTGAGGTGACGCCGATTATCGGGCTCGCAAGGAGTTGGCCGATTTTTTGCTGGAGTACCCGCACATCAAGAGTCAGCTGTCGGTTTCATGGCGTTGCAGCCCGCCGATATAGACCGTGATGCAACGCCGCGTCTGAGGGATTCCCGAGTCGTGTGCCATTTTTCAGTCACCCGAGTAGTGTACCCATGGCCGATTCCATTACCGTTACCAGCCCGCTGCTACCTCCTCTGGAAGAGTTCACGCCTTACCTGCAGCGTATCTGGGACAGTAAGCGCCTGACCAACGGCGGCCCTTTCCACGAACAACTGGAAAAGGAGTTGGCCGAGTACCTCGGCGTCCAGCATCTTTCGCTGTTTTCCAACGGTACCCTGGCATTGGTGACGGCGCTCCAGGCTCTACGCATCACTGGTGAAGTCATCACTACGCCCTATTCGTTCGTGGCTACCTCTCACTCGCTGCTGTGGAACAATCTCAAACCGGTGTTCGTGGATATCGATCCAGTTACCAAGAACCTCGATCCGCGACGTATCGCCGAAGCCATCACCCCGGCGACTTCGGCGATTCTTCCGGTCCATTGCTATGGCATTCCCTGTGATGTCGAGGGCATCCAGGACGTCGCCGACACCTATGGACTCAAGGTTATCTATGACGCCGCACATGCCTTCGGGGTCCGACACAACGGCGAAAGCATCCTCAACAACGGCGACCTGTCGATCCTCAGCTTCCACGCCACCAAGGTCTTCAATACTTTCGAAGGCGGCGCCATCATCTGCCGTGACGAAAAGATCAAGCAGCGTATCGATTACCTGAAGAATTTCGGTTTTGCCGATGAAGTCACGGTCATGGCTCCCGGCATCAACGGGAAGATGAACGAGTTGCAGGCCGCCTTTGGTGTGCTGCAGTTGCGCTATATCGATGAGGCTCTCAGCCGTCGACAAAAGGTGTTTGAGTATTATCAGAGCGCGCTGGAAGGCATACCTGGTATCAGTCTCCTGGAGCAACCGCAGGGGCTGGACTGGAATTATGCCTATTGTCCGATCCTGGTCGACGGTGAGCGCTTCGGCGTGAGCCGGGACGAGCTGTATGACCGCTACCGTGCTGAAAACATTCTCGTGCGCCGGTATTTCTACCCGCTGATATGCGAGTTTCCGATGTACCGCGGCCTGCCCAGTTCGGATCTCTCTCATTTGGGGAATGCCTACAAAGTGTCTCGCGAGGTACTGTGCCTGCCGATCTATCCGGATCTCGATCCGCAGACCCAGACGCGGATCATCGAGGTACTGCTCAAGGCTCGGGCGGCATGAGCCAGGCCCTCACCTCGAAGGTGTGCGCCCCGGCAACTGACCAGCAGCGCCGCATTGCACTCATGCAACCTTACTTGCTGCCCTATCTGGGTTATTTTCAGCTGATCGCTGCTGTCGACTGTTTTGTCATCTACGACAATGTGCAGTTCATCAAGAACGGCTGGATTGAACGCAACCGCTATCTGCTGGGACAGGAGCCGAAGTGGTTCCGGGTGTCACTGACCAAGGGTAGTCACACTGATCAGATCATGGAAAAACGTATTGCCGAGACGTTCGACCCTGGCGATATCCTTAACAAGCTGAGCTTCGCCTATCGCCGTGCGCCCCACGCGCCGCGCGTGCTTGCGTGGCTTGAGGCACTGCTGGTCGAGCCTGCTTCGAGCATCGCTGAGCTCAACGAACGGATACTGCGGTCCTGCTGTTCCCTGATCGGGTTGCAAACGCCGATCATCCGTTCCAGCGATCTGTCGATTTGCACTGACAGCCGAGCCCAGGACCGGGTACTCGATGTGGTCCAGGCTTGCGCTGGCACCCGCTACCTCAACCCCTTCAACGGCGCTCATCTTTACCAGGCCGAGGCATTCCAACAGGCCGGTATCAGCCTGGAGTTGCTCAAGGCCACCTTGCCCGACTACCGACAGGGGGATGCTGAACAGCCCTTCGTGCCCGGCCTGTCGATTCTCGACGCCTTGATGTACAACGACGCGCAGGTCGTGGGGGCGTGGGCAAAACGAGGAGAGATTGTCCGTGCCTGAAGCCATCGGCGGTTATTTCGAACTGGAGCTGCGCAAGGGGCACCATCCTTACCCGCAGGCCGTTGCCTTCAACTCGGCCCGCTCAGCCTTCAAGGCGTTGGTGTTGGCGCGCAACCTGCGCCGGGTTCATCTGCCTATCTACATCTGCGATGTCATGCAGGACGTGCTGCGCGGGTCCGGCATAGAAGTGTTGCGATATGCGCTGACCGAGCGGCTCGAGCTGGCGGATCTCCCAGCCCTGCAAGCCGATGAGGCTTTGCTGTTCGTCAATTATTTCGGACTCAAAGCCGACTACATCAGCGAGGTGCTTGCTGTTCGCTACGGCAAGCAATTGATCGTCGACAATTCCCAGGCGCTGTTTTCCCAGCCGCAGTCCGCGATTGCAACCCTTTACTCCCCGCGCAAGTTCGTCGGCGTTGCTGATGGTGGCTGGCTGGCCAATGCCCCTGCTGGCCTGCCGCAAGCGCAGAGCAGTCGTTCCCAGGCGCGTTTCGGCGCGCTGCTGGGGCGCCTTGAAGACTCCCCGCAACATCACTATGCGACGTTCCAGGCATTGGAGCAGGCGCTGGAGAACGATGGCGTCAAGGCGATGGCCACCAGCACTGCGCGCCTGCTCGACAGTATTGATTACCACGAAGTCGCCAGGCGCAGGATAGACAACCTGGCGCACCTGCGCCGACGCCTGGACCACCTCAACCGCTTTGCCATCTGGCCGGTGCAGCCCGTTGCCGCATTGTGTTACCCGCTGCTGGTCAAGTCCGCCGAGACGGCCACCCGATTACGCGCTCAACTGCTGGACCAACATATCTATGTGCCCAGCTACTGGCGTGAAGTGCTGGACAATCCAACTGTGCCGCCCATCGAAAGGGACTGGGCACAATGCTTGCTGCCGCTGCCGATCGACCAGCGATACAACGTCGATGACATGAATCGTCTCGCCGACGTCATCCTTCAGAACACGGGAAAATCATGAGCATTCAAGGTCAACGCATCCTGCTCAGGGCACTGGAGCTTGAGGACTTGCCGCTGCTGCATCAATGGTCCAACGATGAGGCCCTCTGGAGCCTGCTGGGCGGATGGCATTTCCCCACCTCGCGGGAAGCGCAAAGGGAGTGGCTATTGGGTCTCAAGAGCGACTCGCTCAATCAGCGATTCGGTATCGAGGTCCAAGGCCATGGCCTGATCGGTACGGCGAACCTGGTCAGCATCGACTGGAAAAACCGCACAGCCGAACACGGCATGATGATTGGCGACTCCTCCCTGCGCGGCCAGGGTCATGGCACCGACGTGATTGCCACGGTGATGCGCTATGCCTTCGACGAACTGGGCTTGAGCCGCCTCTCGACCACCATCATTGAGTACAACGCGGCGTCCCTGGCGACCTACACGCGCAAGACCCCTTGGGTCATCGAGGGTGTGCAGCGCCAGTGGTACTACCGCAAGGGCCAGCGTTGGGACCGCATCATGCTGGGCGTGAGCGCCGAAGAGTACCGCGCCTGGCAAGCCGCGCGGGGAGACAACCTATGAACCCGGTGTTGCAAGCGCTGCAAGCGAACGGCTACGTCTGCCTGCCCTCCCTGATTGCGGATCCGCTGCTCGGCCAACTGCGCGAAGACCTGGGGCGCGCCATAGACCGTTGCCGTCAGGTGCAACTGGAAAATGGTATTACCCAGCGAACCGAACAGACCGCGCACCATATCCTGACGCAGGACTCCAGTTTCGTTGAATTGCTCGATCGATTCGCCGAATGGGGGATCGTCGACATTCTGCGGCACATGCTCGGCGGTGCCGCGATTCTCAATTCGTTTGGCGGCCTGAACAACCTGAGCAGCACCGACGCCTATGTGCGTAATGTGCACCGTGACGTACGTTCCTGGTCAGCCGAGTCCATGCAGATGGCCCAGGCGCTGGTGCTGCTCGACGACTTCACTGTCGACAACGGTGCGACCCTGTTCCTGCCGGGTTCGCACGCGGCACCGGACAAACCCGAGCCTCAGGTGTTCGAGGAGCAGGCCCGCAAGGCCTTGGGCAGTGCTGGTTCTATCTACTTGTTCGATTCACGCATCTGGCATGCCGCCGGTGTCAATCGTACCGACCAACCACGACGGTGCCTGACGCTGACCTTCACACGCAGCTATTTCAAACCGCAGTTCGATTATTGCCGAGCGCTCGGCGAAGACTTCTGCCGCTCGCAAACACCGAGCATGCAACAACTGCTGGGGTGGTATGCCCGTACCCCCTCGACCCTTCACGAGTGGTACCAACCTGAAGAACAGCGTTTCTACAGGAAAAGTCAGGAATAACACCATGTCCGTACGCGATTACAACAAAGAGTTTCAGGATAACGCTCACCGCAGCTACTTCTACGATTTCGATTCGCGGCTGCGACGCTACATGCTGGACAGCTTCGGCCCCTGGCTGGCGAAGGGACCGACCCTGGAAATGGGTTGCTTCGAAGGTGCCTTTACGACGCTGTTCGCTGAGCGCTTTGCCGACCTGACGGTCATCGAAGCGGCCAGCGACCTGATCGATGTCACCCGTAAAAAGGTCGGCTCAGGCGTCAGGTTCGTCTGCAGTACCTTTGAAGAAGCCGAGCTGGAACCACGCTTCGAGAATATCTTCCTGATCCACACCCTGGAGCACCTCGACGACCGCCAGGCAGTGCTCAAGCGCGTGCGCAACTGGCTCGCGCCTGGGGGGCGTTTGTTCATTGCCGTACCAAACGCCAATGCACCTTCGCGCCAGATCGCCGTCAAGATGGGCTTGATCGAGCACAACAGTGCCGTGACCGAAGGCGAGCGTCTGCATGGCCACCGAGTGACCTACACCCTCGATACCCTCGATCACGAAGTACGCAGTGCCGGTTGGCATGTGAGCCACCGTGGAGGGGTCTTCTTCAAGCCGCTGGCCAACTTCCAGCTGGACAAGGCTCTGGAAACCCAGCTTATCGATGAGCGTTTCATGGATGCCTGCCATGCCCTGGGCATGGTCTATCCAGACTTGTGCGCCAGTGTCTTCGTCATTTGTGAGCAGCCCTCCAGCCCCAAGGCCACCGTATGACCACCCCGTCCCTGCATGGCAAACCGCGTCACCCTTACTACATCGGTGCTCCCAACTATCGGGAAACCTCCTCGGGCGTGTGCGTATTGCACTACCTGTGCCACGTCCTGAACCTGTCCGGCTACGAGGCCTACCTCACGCCCTGCCAGGTCAACCCGAAACTGCGCACCCCGATCCTTACCGACGAGGTGCGTCGGCAGCACCGGTCGCTAGGCTTGGCGCCCATTGCTGTGTATTCCGAGGTGATGGACGGTAACCCGTTAGACGCACCGATCGTAGCCCGTTACATTCTGAACCGTGAAGGCTTCCTCACTGGCCGTGCGATCAAGTCGCAAAAATCAGACCTGTTTTTCTATTTCACCCAGGATTTCGGTGGCGACAGCGATAACAGCAACCTGCTCCTGTTGCCGGTCATCGACTCGGAGTTGTTTTCACCGCCAACCGAGCCGGTGCAGCGCAGTGGCAACTACCTGTACCTGCACCGCATCGACAGGTCCAAGGTCGACTACTCGATGTTGCCGGACGGTATCGAAGTCCTGAGCATGGACAACCCGAAGACCCTTGCTGAACTGGCACAGATTTTTCGAACGGCCTCAACGCTTTACAGTTACGAAATTTCGGCAACGTGTACCGAAGCCATGCTTTGTGGTTGCCCGGTTATCTACATGCCTGGCGGTCATGTGAAGACCCAGCCGTTCATCGAGCAGTTTGGTGATGCGGGCTCGGCACTTTATGACGAACCAGGTGGGCTGGAGCGCGCCCGTGCGACGGTGATGCAAGCTCGCAGGCGCTGGCTGGACCTTGAAAAGGACTTCTGGCCTCAACTGGAACGTTTCATCGATATCACTCAGCAGGCTGCTATACAGCATGCCATTGATGTTCGTGTGCCCTCCATCAAGGACTGGCTGCGCAACCGAGTGCTGACGCCGATCCAGCAGCAACTTGTCGATCAGCGCCGTCAGCAGCTCAGCGGACAAACCAGCCTGACGCTGCTGATACTCGATCCCCAGGGCGACTTCAATGCCTTGAGCGATACCGTGGAAAGTCTTGCGCTGTGGCGATCACGCTCCTCGATCAGCATGAGCATGGTGGTCTTGAGCCCTGCGCCAAGTCCGGCCAACTTGCCCGGCAGTCTGCACTGGCTCACCTGCGCCCAGCCAGGCGCCGTCGAGTTGAACGAAGTTCTGCAGGCAGACGACAGCGACTGGATCATGCTGCTGACGGCCGGCGACGAGGTCTTGCCTGCGGGCACGTTGATGCTCGATCTGGAACTGCCGGGTGCCAACGGTTGCCGGATGATCTATTGCGATGGCATGTATCGCTCAGAGAATGGCCCTCAAGCGGTCTTCCGGCCTAGCATCAACCTCGACTACCTCTTGAGCCTGCCGTTGACTATGGCCAACCACTGGCTGATTCGTCGCGAGTTGGCGCTGGAGGTTGGCGGTTACGATCCTCAGGTGCCTGCGGCGCTCGAGCTGGACTTGATCCTGCGACTGATCGAAACCGGGAGCATGAACGGCATCGCCCATCTGAACGAGCCGCTGGTAGCCAGCAACACGCCGACCCTTGTCGATAACCCGGACGAGCTCTATGCCCTGCAACGGCACCTGGACAATCGCGGCTACACGAACGCCAGGGTCCTGCAGGAGCCGCCTCGGCATTACCACATCAAGTACGGTCATGATCAACAGCCCCTGGTGTCGATCCTGATTCCTACCCGGGACCAGTTGCCGCTGCTGCAGCGCTGCGTGGAAAGCCTGTTGTCCAAGACCCGCTATCCGTACTTCGAGATTATTCTGATCGACAATGGCAGCGAGACCGAAGAGGCACTCACCTGGCTGAGCGAGATGGAGTCGATCGGGGGGGACAAGGTTCGTGTCATCCGCTTCCCTTATCCATTCAACTTCAGCGCCATGAACAACCTGGCGGCCAGTCAGGCGCGCGGCGAATACCTGGTGTTGTTGAACAACGATACGGCAATCATCCGCGAGGATTGGCTGGATGAACTGCTCAACCACGCCTTGCGCCCCGAAGTGGGGATCGTTGGCGCCAAGCTGATTACCCCGGAAGGCACCGTCCAGCATGCAGGCCTGATCACCGGTTTGCGCGGCCCTGCCGGCAGCCCATTCACCGATCAGGCTGCCAACGGCGGCGGCTACATGCAGCGCCTGGTGGTCGACCAAAACACCAGTGCGGTCAGTGCGGCCTGTCTGATGATTCGCACGGCGATCTACCTGGAAGCCGGCGGTATGGATGACGCGCTGTTCCAGGTCACCTGCAACGATCTGGACCTGTGCCTGAAAGTGGCGAACCTTGGCTATCTGAATGTCTGGACCCCTCATGCCGTGCTCGTGCATGAGGGGGAGGGGACTTGGTCAAGCGTTGGCAAGGACCCACTCAACCAGCAACGCTTCGCCTTGGAACAAGAGCAAGCCTTGAGTAAATGGCTGAGCGTCCTGGCCAATGATCCTGCCTACAACAGCAACCTGTCGTTGCGCGGCGCCGGCTTCGAGCTGGAAGCCATCAACGAGCTGTCCTGGCGACCGCTGTCCTGGCGGCCGCTGCCTGTGGTGTTGGTGCATCCTGCGAAGTCGGCAAAAGCCGCCAGGTTGCGTATTGTCGAGCCGTTCAAGGCTTTGCGCGACTTCGGCAGAATCGAAGGCTGCATCAGCAGTAGCCTGTTACCGGCAACGACGCTTGCGCGCTACAACCCCGACGTCATCGTCTTCCAGCATCAGGCTGACCCGCTTCGACTGGAGCAGATGCAAAGCATCAGCACTCTTTCCCGCGCGTTCAAGGTCCTTGAGCTGGATACGCTGACGCCAGAGGTTCCGGGGTGGATGACTTCGCTGCAGCAAGCGGCAAGCCTGGTTGACTGCGTCGTGGTGGCGACGCCTGCAATGGCCCACGCCTGTGCCGGGCTGCATCAGGATATTCGTGTTCTCGAAACGCGCCTGGACAACAGATGGCGCAATCTTTCCGTCGTGCGCCAGACGTTTGGCATCCCTCGCATAGGCTGCGCTATCGATCCGGCGCAACCCTTCGTCCAGCCGTTGATCCTTGAGTTGATGCAAGCGCTGGCCGGTCAAGTGGAGTGGGTGCTCTGGGGGGATGTGCCCACGTATCTGCAAGCGCTCGCCTGCGAGGTTCATGATGACGTTCACGACAATCCCGATGTCATGGCCAGCCTCAACCTGGATATTGTCCTCGCTCCACAGGGCTTCGGTAAGAACGACCAAGGGGCGAGCTTGCTTCATCATCTGCAGTATGGTGCTTGCGGCTACAGTGTGATCGGCAGCGACACCGCCGATTACCTGGGCGATCTCGCCATCACGCGGATCGCTGACAGCCGAGGGCAGTGGCTGGAGGCGATCAACGGGCACCTGGCTGATCGGCACGCCTCACGACAACAAGCTGAGCGACTGCGCGAGCAAGTGCTGGCCAACTGGGTCTTCGACGATACCTACGCGGCACATTGGGTCAAGGGATGGCTGCCCAACTGACGGAGGCCTGAGTGAGGCGGCAGGGGAAGTACCCCCTGCCGCCTCAATGGTCAATCCGACCCTCTGTGGTCTGCTCGCACAGGCTGCGCCATACCGCGCTGCAGTAGAAGCGATCAAAGGCTGACACTTGCCACTTAACGGCATGACACCGCCGGTTTTTCGACTTCGACACATTTAATCAACCCCCCTCTGAATCCCTCAAACCCTTTGTTTGCCGGGCCTGGCCCCGCCAGAAAAAAGTTGGTCTGCAAATTGCTTAAGGCTGTGCAACACAGCAGTGGGCGGCAAACGTCCGGCATGCAGAGGAACGACAGTGGACAAGTACCTTTATGTGGCAATGACCGGCGCCAGCCAGAACGCACTGGCGCAGCGGGCCCATGCCAACAACCTGGCGAACATCTCCACCAATGGTTTTCAGAAAGACCTGGAGCAGGCGCGCTCGATGCCGGTGTTCGGCGACAGCTTTCCGGCGCGGGCGTTTGCCCTGTCCGAACGACCTGCTACTGATTTCACCCCGGGTGCGCTGATTGAAACCGGTCGCGACCTCGACGTCGCGGTCAGCGGGCCGGGCTGGATGGCCGTGCAGAACCCCGACGGCGGTGAAAGCTACGTGCGCACCGGCAGCCTCAATGTTGACGCCCTGGGCGTACTGCGGGCCGGCAACGGCATGCCGGTGATGGGCAACGGCGGTCCGATCGCCGTGCCGCCGGAGCAGAAAATCGAGATCGGCCAGGACGGCACCATCAGCATCCGCGCCATGGGCGAAGGCCCGCGGGTAATGGCTGAAGTGGACCGCATCAAGCTGGTCAACCCGGACCTCAAGAACATGACCAAGGGCCTGGATGGTTCGATCCGGACCAAGGACGGCCAGCCGGCGCCCATCGATGCCAACGTGCAGTTGGTGTCGGGTTTCCAGGAAGCGAGCAACGTCAATGCCGTGGATGAGATGACCTCGGTGCTGGCCCTGGCCAAGCAGTTCGAGCTTCACGTCAAGATGATGAACACCGCCAAAGAAGGCGACGAGGCCATGGCTCGGGTCTTGCAGATCTAACCATTAACTAAAGCGTCGCGCCGAAAAACAGGCGTACGAGGAGAATCGAATGCTTCCGGCTCTATGGGTTGCCAAAACAGGTCTGTCCGCCCAGGACACCAACCTGACGACCATTTCCAACAACCTGGCGAACGTTTCGACCACGGGTTTCAAACGTGATCGTGCCGAGTTCCAGGACCTGCTGTATCAGGTGAAACGCCAGCCTGGCGCCCAGTCGACCCAGGACAGCGAACTGCCGTCGGGCCTGCAAGTGGGTACCGGTGTACGCATTGTCGGCACCCAGAAAAACTTCACCGCCGGCAGCCTGCAAACCACCGAGCAGCCGCTGGACATGGCCATCGACGGTCGCGGTTTCTTCCAGATCCTGCAGCCGGACGGCACCACGTCCTACACCCGTGACGGTACGTTCCACCTCGATTCCAACGGCCAGATCGTCAATGCCAGCGGTTTCGCCCTGGAGCCGGCGATCATCATCCCGAACGATGCCCAGACCTTTACCGTGGGCCGTGACGGCACCGTGTCCATCACGGTGGCGGGCAACCCGGCCTCCCAAGTGATCGGCAACCTGCAGACCGCCGACTTCATCAACCCGGCCGGCCTGCAAGCGGTGGGCAACAACCTGTTCCTGGAAACCGCCGCCAGTGGTGCGCCACAAATCGGCACCCCGGGCCTGAACGGTTTCGGCACCACGCTGCAGAACACCCTGGAAACGTCCAACGTGAGCACCGTGGAGGAGATGGTCAACATGATCACCACCCAGCGCGCCTACGAGATGAACTCCAAGGTGATCTCCACTGCCGACCAGATGCTCTCGTTCGTTACGCAGAATCTGTAATCACGTCGTCCGTCATTGCATAGACAGGGCGGCCCCAGGGTCGCCTGCAACACCAAGAGGTAGGGTCATGAAACGCTTCGTATCTGTTCTGGCACTGAGTGGGATCACCGCACTCGCGGGCTGTGTCGCGCCGACACCCAGGCCCAATGACCCGTATTACGCCCCGGTGTTGCCGCGCACGCCGTTGCCGGCTGCGGCCAACAATGGTTCGATCTACCAGGCCGGCTTCGAGCAGAACCTGTACAGCGACCGCAAGGCCTTCCGGGTCGGTGACATCATCACCATCACCCTGAACGAGCGGACCCAGGCCAGCAAGAACGCCAACTCGCAAATGGACAAGACCAGCAATACCAGCGTCGGCCTGACCTCGCTGTTCGGCTCCAGCTTGACCGCCAACAACCCGATCGGGGGCAACGACCTGAGCCTCAACGCCGGGTACAACTCTGACCGTGCCACCAAGGGCGACAGCAAGTCCGGCCAGAGCAACAGCCTGACCGGCTCGATTACCGTGACCGTCGCCGATGTGCTGCCCAACGGCATCATCGTCGTGCGCGGCGAGAAGTGGCTGACCCTTAACACGGGTGACGAACTGGTGCGCATCGCCGGCATGGTTCGCGCCGATGACATCGCCACCGACAACACGGTTTCCTCGACCCGTGTGGCCGATGCACGCATCACCTACTCGGGCACCGGTGCCTTTGCCGATGCGAGCCAGCCAGGTTGGTTCGACCGTTTCTTCCTCAGCCCGAAGTTCCCTTTCTAGGTGGCCCAGTTGAATCTTAAGCAGCTGTTGCTCGGTGCCCTGGTGATGTCCGCGGCCTTCACCGCTCAAGCCGAGCGTCTGAAGGACATTGCCAGCATTTCCGGCGTGCGTTCCAACCAGTTGATCGGCTATGGCCTGGTCGTGGGGCTGAACGGCACCGGTGACCAGACCACCCAGACCCCGTTCACCCTGCAGACCTTCAACAACATGTTGTCGCAGTTCGGCATCAAGGTGCCGGCCGGTTCCGGCAACGTCCAGTTGAAAAACGTCGCGGCCGTGTCGATCAGTGCTGATCTGCCGGCGTTCGCCAAGCCTGGCCAACAGGTGGATATCACCGTCTCGTCCATCGGTAACTCCAAGAGCCTGCGTGGCGGCACTCTGCTGCTGACGCCGCTCAAGGGTATCGACGGCAACGTCTACGCCATCGCCCAGGGCAACCTGGTGGTGGGCGGTTTCGATGCCGAGGGGCGCGACGGTTCGAAGATCACCGTCAACGTTCCGTCGGCCGGTCGAATCCCTGGCGGCGCGTCGGTGGAACGTGCGGTACCGAGCGGTTTCAACCAGGGCAACAGCCTGACGCTGAACCTCAACCGTTCCGACTTCACCACCGCCAAGCGTATCGTCGACAAGATCAACGACATGCTCGGCCCAGGCGTGGCCCAGGCCCTCGATGGTGGCTCGATCCGCGTCACCGCGCCTCTCGACCCAAGCCAGCGGGTCGACTACCTGTCGATCCTGGAAAACCTCGAGGTCGATCCGGGCCAGGCGGTGGCGAAAGTCATCATCAACTCGCGTACCGGCACCATCGTGATCGGTCAGAACGTCAAAGTGTCTCCGGCCGCCGTGACCCACGGCAGCCTGACCGTGACCATCACCGAAGACCCGATCGTCAGCCAGCCTGGCCCGTTGTCCAACGGCCAGACGGCGGTAGTGCCCCGTTCGCGGGTCAATGCCGAGCAAGAAGCCAAGCCGATGTTCAAGTTCGGCCCGGGCACTACCCTGGATGAAATCGTCCGGGCGGTGAACCAGGTCGGCGCGGCGCCGGGCGACTTGATGGCGATTCTCGAAGCCTTGAAGCAGGCCGGCGCGTTGCAAGCCGACCTGATCGTGATTTGAGGACCGGTCCATGGACATGCGCAAGGGCACTTTGATCAGCGGGGATTCGGGTTCCTACTCGGACCTGAACCGTCTGAACCAGCTCAAGGTCGGCGACAAGAACAGCGACGGCAACCTGCGTAAAGTGGCCCAGGAATTCGAGTCGCTGTTCCTTGGCGAAATGCTCAAGTCCATGCGTTCGGCCACCGATGCGCTGGGCAAGGACAATCCGATGAACACACCGCAAGCCAAGCAGTACCAGGAAATGTACGACCAGCAGTTGGCCGTTTCCATGTCCCGCGAAGGCGGTGGTATCGGCCTGGCCGATGTGCTGCTGCGCCAGATGTCCAAGAACAAACCGCTGGCGCCAGGCGAGGCGGCAAGCTTGTCGGCCGCCAAGCAGCAAGAGGCGCTGGACAAGGTTGCCAAGGCAGCGGTGCCAACGCCAGTGGCCGCCGGCACGCTGCCTGATGGCCCGCTTTCGCGTTCCAACGGCCAGCGTCCGCTGTGGGCTTCCCGGGCGGTGAACGTGCCGCAAGGGGCGGGCGAGGGTACTCACCGCAATGACATGGAGCTGATCAACCAGCGCCGTCTGGCCTTGCCGCCGAAACTGGCTGACCGCCTGCTTGCCGGGCTGGTGCCTTCGGCCGCCGCCAACGCCGATGCGCCTGCACAGAACGTCCTGACGGATCGCGCCATCGCCGCCGTCAAGCCGGCGACTGGCGAACTGGCCAATGGTGACTGGTTGGCTGCACTCAAGGCCGCCGAGCCGAAAGGCGACATGCAGGTCTATGGCCGCGCCGTGGCCCAGCCACCGCTGGCACCGGCACGCAAGGCCTTCCGCGATGCCGACGAATTCGTCAACGCCATGCTGCCAATGGCCAAGGAAGCCGCCGACCGCATCGGTGTCGACCCGCGTTACCTGGTGGCCCAGGCCGCCCTGGAAACCGGTTGGGGCAAATCGGTCATGCGCCAGCCCGATGGCACCAGCAGTCACAACCTGTTCGGCATCAAGGCCAGCGCCAATTGGAAGGGCGATTCGGCCCGGGCGATCACCAGCGAATTCCGCAATGGCGCGATGGTCAAGGAAACGGCCGAGTTCCGCTCCTATGCCTCGTACCGCGACAGTTTCCATGACTTGGTCAACCTGCTGCAAAGCAACAGTCGCTATCAAGATGTACTGAAGTCGGCCGATAACCCCGAACAGTTTGTACGCGAGTTGCAGAAGGCCGGTTACGCCACCGACCCGCACTACGCCAGCAAGATTTCGCACATAGCCCGGCAGATGACGAGTTACCAAAACTACGCTTCGGCTGGCGCCACCACGACTTTATAAGGTCTGAACCATGAGTTTGCTCAATATCGGGATGTCGGGTCTGTCCGCAAGCCAGACCGCACTGGTGACCACGGGTAACAACATCGCCAACGTCGATACCGCAGGGTATTCGCGTCAGCAGACCGTGCAGACCACCAAGGCGTCGAACCAGTACGGCAACGTGTTCATCGGTTCCGGCACGACCCTGGCCGATGTGCGCCGGGTGTATAACGCCTTCCTTGAAGCACAACTGAAAACCACCACGTCGCTCAACAGTGACGCAGCGGCCTATCAGGGCCAGATTACTCCGCTCGACTCCCTGTTGTCGGACAGCGGCACCGGTCTCAACGGTGCGCTGACCAAGTTTTTCGCCTCGGTGCAGAACGTCAACGCCAAGCCGGGTGACGATGCATCCCGTCAGCTGCTGCTCAGCGATGCCCAGGCCTTGAGCAACCGTTTCAATTCGGTTGCCAACCAGTTGACGGAGCAGAGCCAGAACATCAATGGCAACCTGTCGAATATGGTCGACCAGGTCAATAACCTGGCGGCCACCGTGGCGCAGTTGAACAAGAAAATCGCCGAAGTCTCCAATGCCGGCGGCGCGCCCAACGACCTGCTCGACGCCCGCGGCGAAACCATTCGCCAGCTCTCGACCTTCACCGGCACGCAGGTTGTCGAGAACGGCAGCAGCCTGGACATTTACCTGGGCTCCGGCCAACCGTTGGTGATGGGCAGTATCGTCAATACCTTGCAAGCGGTGCCGGACAAGAACGATCCGGGGCGCATTGGTATCCAGCTCAACAGCGGTTCCAGTTCCATGGACCTGACCTCGGTGCTCACCGGCGGCGAGATCGGTGGCCTGATGCGCTACCGCAGCACCGTGCTCGACCCGGCCATGAACGAGCTGGGTCGCGTGGCCCTGGTGGTCGCCGACCAGATGAACAGCGTCCAGGCCTCGGGCATCGACATGAACGGGGCCTTCGGCTCCAACCTGTTCACTAACATCAACAGCGCCGCGCAGATCAGCCAGCGCAGCGTTGCGTCGTTGAACAACAGCGCCGGCTCCGGCAACTTCAACATCGCCATCAAAGACTCCGGCAAGCTGACCACCAACGACTACAAGGTGACGTTCACCACCGGCACGGACTACACCGTCCAGCGCCTGCCCGACGGCACCTCGATGGGCGCGTTCAACACTGCGACCACGCCGCCGCCGGTGATCGACGGTTTCTCGATGACCTTCGCCAACGGCACCGCTGCCGCCGGCGACACGTTCAAGCTCACGCCGACCCGCAACGAGGCGGCCAACATCAAGACCGAGATGACCGACTCCAAGCGGCTGGCGATTGCCGCGCCGTTGGGCGCCGCCATCGTGCCAGGGGGCAGCGGTACGCTGACCATTCCGGCCAACGGCCAGCCGAGCATGACCACCAAGCTGGACATCTACGACGCCGCCACCACGACCATCATCCAGAACGGCATCAAGAACTCCATGCCGGTCAAGGTGGTGTTCGGCGCGACGTCCGCCGATGGCACCAGCCAGGCTTATCAGTTGCTCGATGCCAAGGGCACTCAGATCAGCAATGGCACGATCAAACCTGGCGAAAGCAACACCCTGAGCCTGAGTGTTCCGCTCAAGGACGCCAGTGGTAACCCGATCATGGATTCTTCCGTGCCACCGGTACAGCGCACCGTCACGTTCGACATGTCCATTGCCGGTGCTCCGTCCAGCGGAGCGTCCATCAATGTCAGCCTCAGCCAGCCCGGCAGCCTGGACAACCGTAACGGTACTGTCCTGGCCGGCTTGCAGACCGCCAAGACCGTGGACACCGGTTCCTCCAGCAAGGGCATTTCCCTGAACGATGCCTACGGCAAGCTGGTGGAGGGCGTCGGCGCCAAGGCCGCCCAGGGCAAGCTCGACAGTGCCGCCACTGGCGCGATCCTGGACAACGCCAAGACCGCCCGCGATTCGTTGTCGGGCGTGGACCTGGATGAAGAAACCGGCAACCTGGTCAAGTTCCAGCAGTACTACACCGCGTCTTCGCAGATCATCAAGGCGGCGCAGCAAATTTTCAGCACTTTGATCAACAGTCTTTAAGGAGCCGTAGCCCATGCGCATTTCTACTTCTCAGTTTTACGAAAGCACGGCTGCGAACTACCAGAAAAATTTCGCCAAGGTGGTCAAGACCAGCGAAGAAGCCAGCAGCCTGGTACGTGTGAACACCGCCGCGGATGATCCGGTGGGCGCTTCGCGCCTGCTGCAACTGGGCAACCAGGCTTCGATGCTTTCCCAATATGAAGCCAACGTCACCACCATCAAGGCGACCCTGGGCACGACCGAAGCGGTCATGACCAGCATCGGCAACGTGCTCCAGCGCGCCAAGGAATTGGCCGTCAGTGCTGGCAACGCCGCCTACACCGACTCGGACCGTAAAGCCGTTGCCTCGGAATTGGGGTCGATCGAAGATCAGTTGCTGAGCCTGATGAACACCAAGGATGAAAACGGCAAGTACATTTTTTCCGGTTCCAAGGGCGATGTCGTACCGTTCACCCGCAACGACGACGGCACCTACAGCTACAACGGCGACCAGGTGACCCTGGACCTGCCGATCGGCGACACCATGTCGATGGCCACCAACAGCACTGGCTGGGAAGTGTTCCAGCAAGCCGTCAACACCAGTCGCAGCCAGGTCACCATGACCGCGCCGGCGGTGGATGATGGTCGCGTGGTGTTGACCAACGGCCAAGTGTCGTCCAGCGTGACCTACAACAGCCAGTTCCGCAGTGGCGAGCCGTACACGGTGGAGTTCACCAGCGGCACCCAGTTGAAAATCACCGATTCGGGTGGCAACGATGTGACCGCCGAAGCCAGCAAGGGCGGTGTCATCGAGCCTAATAACCAGATCGGGCAGACTGTGAGCTTTCGCGGCGTCGACTTGACCTTGAACGTCAATCTTCAAGCGGGCGACGTTGCCGGAACGGTGTTGCCAGGCCATACCTTCACCCTGGCCGCCAAGCCCGATACGTTCACTCCGGCCCGCAGCCCGGGCAACACCACCGCGACTCAGATCACCGGTAGCCAGATCACCGATCCAGTGGCCTACCACGCCAGCTTCCCGACGGGGTCGGCGGTACTGAAGTTTACCAGTGCCACGGACTTCGACCTGTACGCCGCGCCACTGACCGCTGACAGCAAGCCGGTGTCCAGCGGCACCCTGGCGGGTAACGTCGCCACCGCATCCGGTGTGAGTTTCACGCTCAATGGTGCCGTGGCCGCCAACGACCAGTTCAGCATCGCGGTCAATACCCACGAGACGCAGAACGTACTGGACACCGTGAACCAGTTGCGGACTGCCTTGAACACGCCGACCGATGGCGACAACATCGCCATCCAGAAACTCAATGCGTCACTGGCTTCGGCTATCGGTAACCTGGCCAGCGGCACTGACCAGTTGACCAGTGCATTGAGCTCGGTCGGCGGTCGCGGCCAGTCGCTCGATACCCAGAGCGATACCAATCAGAGCTTTGTCCTGGCTAACACGCAGACCCAGTCGGCGATTCGTGATTCCGACGCGGCCGAGGTGATGACGCGCCTGACCTTGCAGCAGACTATGCTTCAAGCGTCGCAGTTGGCGTTCAGCAAGATCGCTCAATTGGGCCTGTTCAACAAAGTGTGATCCAGGGCCGGGACCGTGACGTTATAAGCGGTCCCTGACCCGTTCCTTTATACGATTCAGGACGTCCTGCTCTCGCCTGAGTTGGCGCCCACCGGTTGAGAGCCAAGCGTGTGAAATCAGCTCCTCTTGTCAGCATTGCCATCCCCGCGTTCAACCCACGCTTTTTCCGCCTAGCCTTGCAAAGTGCGCTCGAGCAGACCTACGAGAACCTTGAGATTGTCATCTGCGACGATTGCCGCACCGATGAAATCGAGCAGATCGTCCAGGAACTTTGCGCGGGCTCCAAGGTTGCGATGCGCTACCTGAGCAACCCGACCCGGCTGGGCTTCCAGCAGAACCTGCTGCGCTGTCTTGAAGAGTCCCGGGGCGAGTTCATCAAGTTCCTGTGCGATGACGACCAGTTGCTGGCGTTCTGTGTCAGTCAACAGGCGGCCATCCTGCAGGAGCATGCCCAAGTATCGCTGGTGATCAACAAGCATCATTTAATCGATGCAGACAACTACGCCTTGCCGGTCCGTGTTGAAAACACGGGCATCACGCAATTCGATGCGCTGTTCAACGGCAATGACATGCTGGCGTACTTCGAAAAAACCACCCGTAATATTCTCGGCGGTTTGAGTGGTGCATTGATGCGCCGCGCAGATGTCGAGGCCTTGTTGCCAGCGTTGGCGCGGCCCGGCGAAGGCTTCGAGGCAGTCCTCGATTTTGCCTTGTTCATCTGCCTGTTGCGCCGGGGTAATCTGGTCCAGCTTTACGCCGAGGGAAGCGGCCAGCGGTTGCATCCAGAGCGCCTGGGGCTTCAGTTCAAGATGCTCGAAGCTGCCACGGTGGAACTGACATGGCTCAAGGAAATGCTGGCCCAGCGCAGCGGCGAGCCGGCGCCAGCCAGCGGCTGGGTGCGTTACCAGTCCTTGGGGCAGCCCAAGGAGCCAGGGGCGCCCGAGTGGGAAGAAATCAACGTCTACTCGGTCATTGCGACTCGCCAGGGCGTCATCGGCTCGCAAGTCGGCACTGATATCGAAAGCTACGCAGACCTCTATGCGCAGTGGTTGACGTGTCGACGTTTCAGTCCATTGCGCAAACAAGTCTTGTCCCGGCAGATTGCCCGCTGGGCCTATCGTCCGATGATCATCCCCATCATCGTCGATGAGCAGGACGATCCTTATGCGTTGGGCATTACCCTGCAGAGTATCGCTGCCCAAGCCTATGCCTGCGAATCAGTGCTGCTGCTCTCCAATGGTCGCCAGGCTGTGGACAACCATGTCCTGCGCCTTGGCCTGCAAGCGGACTGGGCGCAGCAGCTCAACGGGCTGTTGCCTCAACTGGACGGCGCCGATTGGTTCTACCTGCTGCGTGCCGGCGATCGCTTGACGGAGTCGGCTCTGCTGATCATGGCCGATCGGATTGTCAGCTCGCCAGCTGCTGCCTGTCTCTACAGCGATGAAGGTGCGCTGGTGGATGACAAGTCGGTGGAGCCGATCTTCAAGCCCGACTTCAATCTCGACCTGATGCGCGGTTATCCCTATGTCGGTCGGACACTGGCTTTCGAGCGTGCGCGATTCCTGGCTTCGGGTGGATTCGATTCGAGCCTGGGCGAATTGGCGCCCCATGACTTGATCTGGCGACTGGTGGAAACGGATGGGCCGCAGGTCATTGGTCATATTCCGGAAGTCCAGGTCGAGTCGACGTTTTCGTTTGCCAAATGGCTGTCGTTGTCGGAAGTCATCGAGCAAAACGCCCGGCTGATCGAAGCTCATCTACAGCGTATCGGCGTGCCGCACCGGCTTCACCCAGGGCCGCTCCTGGCGTTGATCCCGCGCATCGAATACCTGTTCGCCGAGCGACCACTGGTGTCGATCATCATCAGCGTCAAGGATGACCTGAGCGCGCTGGAGCGTTGCGTCAACAGCCTGATCAGTACGACCGCGTATCCGCACTACGAAATCATCATTGTCGATAACGCCAGTGAAAGCGCCGAGCTGCAGCATTGGCTGCGAGCCATGGCCGAGCTGGGCAGCGAAACGTTGCGAATATTCTTGCACCCGGGAAGCGGCAGCGAAGCGGTGATCCGCAATTTCGCCGCACAGCATGCCCGCGGCGAATACCTGTTGTTGCTCGACCCCAATTGCATTGTGCTGGAAGCTGCCTGGCTGGATGAGTTGCTCAATCAAGGACAACGTCCCGAGGTCGGTATCGTGGGGCCTCGTACACTCAACCAGCAAGGCCGGGTCATCGACTCCGGCATGATCATGGGGCTGGGAGGGTTGGCGGGCAGGGCCTTCGTCAACGAATCGGTCACGTCTGGCGGCTATATGCAACGCTTGCAGACGGTGCAGAACTGGAGCGCTGTCGGCGATCACTGCCTGTTGGTGCGCAAGCAGGTGCTGGAGGAGGTCGGTGGGTTCGATGAGTCGATCACAACGCAGCGCATCAACTCTCTGGAGTTATGCCAGCAGGTGGGGAAAAACGGTTACCTGATCGTCACCACACCTTACAGTGATGTCGTGCTGGCGTCCGGCATGGAAGCGAGTCGTGATCCTTCGTGGAAAGAGCGGCTGGAGCATGAGCAAGAGGCGTTCTATCAGCGCTGGTTGCCCAGGATCGCCAACGATCCTGCCTACAACCGTAACCTGACCCTGACCGGGAAAAGCTTCAGTCTCGAGCCCGGACCACGCACCGGCTGGAATCCGTTGATCACCCGCAACGTACCTTCGATCCTGGGGTTGGCGGTCAATACCTCGGCGGTGGGGCATTACCGGGTCAGCCAACCGTTGTTCGAACTGGAAGCGGCTGGGCGAATCGTGGGGCGTGTTGCCTACGATACGCCTTCGATCATCGACATCGAGCGCCAGTCACCGGATGTGATCGTGCTTCAAGGTCGCTATAACGTGGGTAAATTCAAGGACATCGCTCAAGTCAAGACTTACTCCAACGCCATGCGCATCTACGAATTGGATGACTACATCGCCAGGGTCCCGGAGAAAAACGAACACCGCCGCAATATGCCGGACAACCTTGAGGACTTGCTGCGACAGGGGATCGGCCTGTGTGATCGGGTGGTGGTGTCCACCCATCCATTGGCAGACGCTTTGTCGAGCATGCACCACGATATCCGCGTGGTGCCCAACATGCTGGCTGCCGGCCTGTGGAATCAGCTTAGAAGCCAGCGTGCAACCTCCAGCAAGCCGCGTATCGGTTGGGGGGGCGGCACCAGCCACCGTGGCGACCTGGAGCTCATTGCCGATGTGGTTCGGGAACTGGCCGACGAAGTTGAATGGGTTTTCTTTGGCATGTGCCCCGATTTGCTCAAGCCCTATATCCATGAGTTCCATCCTGGCGTGAGCCTGGCGCTTTATCCGGCAAAACTTGCCAGCCTGAATCTCGACTTGGCCTTGGCGCCGTTGGAATTCCATATTTTCAACGACTGCAAAAGCAACCTTCGCCTGTTGGAATACGGTGCGTGCGGCTATCCGGTCATTTGTTCGGATACCGAAGCCTATCGGGGACACCTGCCTTGCACCCGGATCCTCACCAACAGCGCCGAAGAATGGCTGGAGGCAATCCGTATGCACCTGGCGGATCCGATTGCCAGCTACCGGATGGGCGACGAATTACGTGAAGTGGTGCTGCGCGACTTTATCTTGCGCGGCGATAACTTGCAGTACTGGGCCAATGGTTGGCTACCGGATTGATGAGTTTCAACCGCGAAACTCCCGGTGTCGCTGATGCGACCACCCACTTGTTAAGGAATGAATATGCAAAGCAATGTCCCAACAGGATCGACTGCGCCGTTGAATGAACGGTTTACCCTGGTGCTGCTCGCTCACGACCAGTCGACTGCCCTGCGGCGGGCGTTGCGCTACTACCGCGACAGTTCGTTTGCGGTGCTGGTGATCGACTCATCGAGCCTGATCGATGCCGATATCACGGTAGAGTTCCCCAGCGTGCAATACCTGCACGCACCCACGGCCATTGGTTTCGGCGACAAGGTTCGCCAGGCCGTCGAGCGAGTTGCCACGCCTTACCTGGTGATTGCCGATACCGAAAGTTTCCTGCTGCCCCAAGCGCTCGAGCAATCGTTGAGTTTCCTCGACGCACACGCTGAATACGGCGCTTGCCAAGGCTACAGCCTGGCGTTCGAGGCCCATGCCGACCGTGTCGACTATTACCTGCTCGATCGCAAGGGCTGTGAAGATTATTCCGGCGCATCGGCCGAAGCCCGGCTCGCCGTGTTTACCGAGGATTGCCCGTCATTGGTCAGTGCACTCACGCGCACTGAAACGCTGCGGCGCAGTTACGCTTCGCTGCCCGTCGGTTTTGATTCGCGGTTGCAGGAGGCCGGCCATTGCTTTGGCTTGGTGACGGATGCAAAGGTTCGCTTGCTGGACATTCCTTATGGTGTGCACGAGCGCAGTCGCGTGGCGAAGCCACGGAACCCGGTTGGCATGGCGCCTGGTGCCGAGGACTTGCGAGCAGTCGCTGAACAGGAACGCATGAGCACTATGCTGGCCGACGCCTTTGGCGCGGCTGCTTCGGCGCGGGAGCATGCCCGGGCCATACTCAAGAAGCTGGTCGAGCGTTCGGTGCCGCAGGCTGGGAAACTGTTCGAGTCGACCTGGGATTCGCGGCGTGGCGAACCGGTTCGTCGTTTCGAACCGACGCAATACGTTGAGTTGCCATTTTATAACCAGGCTTTTTTCGACGTGCTTACTTCGCTGGAATTCCTGCTTCATGCGGCGCCAAGCGGGCAGGTGCAGTTGAAGGAGCTGGAAGCGGTCATGCTCAAGCAGAAAGAGCTGTCTCGCCCCCAGCGCAACACCAGCGCCGAGCCGCTTGATGAACAACTGGCAAGGGCTTTCCTGAGCTATGCCTTCAACCAGGATCTGGTGAAGCAACTGCTCGAGGTCATGCGAGCCAAGGGTGACACGCGCTACGTGCAGATGCTCCAGGCCTGGGAGCAACGACTCAAGGCAGCGGCATATGAAAATACCGCAAGGTTGTTCGACGCCACGCGCTCCGGTCAATTGCTGCGCTGGCTCGAAGCGCGTGAACCGAGCGCCAGTGAGGCGCAGAAAGTGTCCAAATACCTGGCCGCTCGCAACGGTGGTCCTACGTTCGGTATTTTGATCCTGGATCTGGAGGCCGATGTCTTCAAGATGCAGGCAACCTTCGACAGCGTGATCAATGGCTATTGCCGGGCGTTCAAGATTGTCGTGTTCACCACTGGCGACCTGCCGGCGGAGACCACACCGCAGAACGTCCTGCATTTCGTCAAAGTCAACGAAAGCAACTACGTCGACAAAATCAATCAGGTTGTCAGCCAAAGCGATTGCGATTGGATGGTCATGGCCGAGGCCGGCGATGAATTGACGCCGGGTGGCCTGTTCCGCGCGGGTGTGGAATTGCTGGCCGCGCCACAGTGCCAGGCCGTGGCGATGGATGAGTTCCAGCGCCAGCCTGACGGGACGCTGGCCGACGTCTTCCGGCCGGGGTTCAACCTTGACTTGCTGCAAAGCGCCCCGGCCTTGATGGCCCGTCATTGGTTGGTACGCCGCGAGACATTGGTAAAACTCGGCGGTTATTCGCGCGAGTTCAAGAACGCATTGGAGTTCGACCTGCTGTTGCGCTTGATCGAGCAGGATGGCCTGGAGGGGCTTGCCCACCTGGATGAGCCTCTGCTGATTTGCCAGGCCCCTGCGGTGGAAGATAACGCCGATGAGCGCAAGACATTGCTGCGTCACCTGGCGGTTCGGGGTTATCAGGCTGACGTGAGCGCGGTCGTGCCGGGCACGCACAAAATCGACTACCGCTTTGCCGATCGCCCCATGGTGTCGATCATCGTCCATGGCATTGGCGATCTGACAGCGCTACAACGTTGCCTGCTCAGCGTACTGCAGCGCACTCGATATCAGCGCTACGAAGTATTGGTTCCCACCGGGGCGGCAAACCATTCCGTGCTGCGCACCTGGCTCAACGGCCAGGGGCAGCAGGCCAGTCGCGTTCGGTTGTTGGATATCGAGTCGGGTGCCGCGACGGGGGCCTTGATCAACGCTGCCAGCCAGGAGACCAAGGGCGACTATCTGGTGACACTGGCGGCCGACAGCGAAGTGATCAACGTCAACTGGATCGAATCGCTGCTCAATCAGGCCTTGCGGCCGGAGGTGGGCGTGGTCGGCGCCAAGCTGGTCGAGCGCGATGGGCGTATCACCCAGGCCTGCCTGATTCTGGGCCTGAATGACGAAGTGGGCTCGGCCTTCATCGGCGAGCCGAAGACCGCCAGAGGCTACATGAACAGGTTGGTCGTGGAGCAGAACTGTTCGGCGGTGTCTTTTGCCTGCTTGATGATTTCCAAGCAGTTGTTCAACGCTGCTGACGGCATAGACAGCGAGCTGTTCGACGATGCCTTGGGTGACGTGGATCTGTGCCTCAGAGTCGGCCAGGCCGGGTACCTGACGGTATGGACGCCCCATGTGCAGGTGATCCAGTCCGGCGTGCTGGCGAGTACGCCAGAGGCGCGTGCGGCGCTGCGTGAGAAGTGGTCCGAAGCGCTCGCCCAGGATCGCTTCTACAACGGCAACCTGGCATTGCAAGGTGCTGGTTTTACCCTGGGACCGGTGCGCAACGTACCCTGGACCGACTTGCTGGTATAACCCCCCGCCTTGCGAGGCATTTCATCGACGCCGGCAGCTAAAACCTGCTGGCGTTCTTGCCCAATTACCCCGCCATTCTCAAGACTCCTGTCCAGTGTCCGATGCCGTCGCGGGAAATGACGCGGCTTCGTTTGTCATGAAAAAATGCCCCTCCAGGACAAAACGGCGTGACGCATAGGTCATAAAGTGCATCTTCACTGTATTGTATTCCCCGGAGTGGAGGCCCGTTCGTTTGCCGGATAAGGCGTCCGCCCTTGGAAATCAACCATTTTTGAAGCGCCCCTGAGCTTTTGGGGGTGAACCTAGTCGCAGTACATGATCGGGAAGCCATGATGATTGGCATAAAAAGCATAGCGAGTTATGTGCCGACCGCTGGTGTGGATAACTACGCTCAGGGTGCCAAATTCGAGAAGGATGAAGAATTCATCCTTGGCAAGATTGGTTCGGCGTTCCTGCCGCGCAAAGACGCTGACCAGGAAACCTCGGACCTGTGTGTCGAAGCAGTGAATGCATTGTTCGCCAACAACCCGCAGCTTTCGCGCGAATCCATCGACGCATTGATCGTTGTCACCCAGAACGGTGATGAAGAAGGGCTGCCGCACACGGCCGCCATCGTGCAGGACAAACTCGGGCTGCCGACCCATGTGGCGGCGTTCGACATATCGCTGGGCTGCTCGGGCTACGTGTACGGCATCTACGCCCTGAAAGGCTTCATGGAGGCCGCAGGGCTGAAAAACGGGCTGCTGGTGACCGCCGACCCGTATTCGAAAATCGTCGACCCTGAAGACCGCAACACCACCATGTTGTTTGGCGATGCCGCCACCGCCACGTGGATGGCCGAGGGCGCCAGCTGGCAGTTGGGCAAGGCCAAGTTCGGCACCGATGGTTCCGGCGCGCCGCACCTGAAGGTCAGTGACGGGGTGTTTTTCATGAACGGCCGCCAGGTCTTCAACTTCGCCCTGTTGAAAGTGCCCGCTCATTTGCACGAACTGCTGGACGAATCGTCACTGCAAGCCAGTGACATCGATGCGTTCTGCATTCACCAGGGCAGCGCGGCGATTGTCGATGCCGTGGCGCGGCGTTTCGAGGGTGAGCCTGAGAAGTTCATCAAGGACATGGTCGAGACCGGCAATACCGTGTCGTCGAGCATTCCGCTGCTGCTGGAAAAGCACGTCCTGGATGCTGACTGGAAGCGCGTGGCGATCAGCGGTTTCGGTGTGGGCCTGTCGTGGGGCTCGGCGATTCTTTATCGCGATTGATCGAATCACGTTTTTCCAATAGCGCTTCAGGTTGGCCTGGGGCGCTTTTTTTTGGCCCGCGATTTTGTCCTGCGGTTTCTTGGCGCCATTTTTCGGGCTTTATCGCGCGACTAAAGCCTTGTTTTTCAAGGGGTGGCAGTCTGCTAGCAAATATTTTGAAAAAAGCCCTCAAGCAAGTTCCTAATCCGACGATAACTATTACGAAGGTTCTCTAGGCCACACCCCGGCGGTTGCCAAGGGCCGGAAGCCGCAGTACCCAACCAACGAGGAATTCGTCATGGCTTTAACAGTAAACACCAACACCACTTCGCTGAACGTTCAGAAGAACCTCAACCGTGCTTCCGACGCTCTCTCCACTTCGATGACTCGCCTGTCTTCCGGCCTGAAAATCAACAGCGCCAAAGACGACGCCGCCGGCCTGCAGATCGCTACCCGCATGACCTCGCAAATCCGCGGTCAGACCATGGCGATCAAAAACGCCAACGACGGTATCTCCATGGCGCAGACCGCTGAAGGCGCGATGCAGGAGCAGACCAACATTCTGCAACGTATGCGTGAACTGGCCATCCAGTCCCGTAACGATAGCAACAGCGCAACCGACCGTGTCGCTCTGAACAAAGAGTTCTCGCAGATGAGCGACGAACTGACCCGTATCGCCAACAGCACCAACCTGAACGGCAAGAACCTGCTCGACGGTACTGCTAGCACCATGACCTTCCAGGTTGGTTCGAACACTGGTACTGACAACCAGATCTCCCTGACCTTGAGCGCCAGTTTCGACGCTGCAAGCCTGGGTGTTGACTCGGCAATCACCATCATTGGTTCCGACAGCGCTACCGCTGAAACCAACTTCTCGGCCGCCATGGACGCAATCACCAGCGCGATCGACACCATCAACAGTGCTCGTGCTGACCTCGGTGCTGCACAAAACCGTTTCGCCAGCACCATCTCCAACCTGCAGAACATCAACGAAAACGCCAGTGCTGCACTGGGTCGCGTACAAGATACCGACTTCGCTGCTGAAACTGCACAACTGACCAAGCAGCAGACTCTGCAGCAAGCGTCTACTTCGGTTCTGGCCCAGGCCAACCAACTGCCATCCGCTGTACTGAAGCTGCTTCAGTAATAGCCGGATGAGTTTTAGCGGGGGAGTGCGCTTGCGTGCTCTCTCGCTTTTTCCGTTCAAGAGGTGATGGACATGGATATGAGCGTGAAGCTGAACTTGTCTTATCCAGCGGCGAAGCCGGCACCGACAGTGGTCGGCAAGCCAGTGGAGAAGCCTCAAGCCGAGGTTGCTACCGTGACACCGGTCAAGGAAGCGCCTAAAGACGCTGCCGCCGAGCAGGACAAACTCAAGAAGGCCGTTCAGGAAATCGAGAAGTTCGTTCAGTCGGTCAAGCGCAACCTGGAGTTCTCTATTGATGAGCCTTCAGGCAAAGTAGTGGTCAAAGTGATTGCCAGTGGTTCCGGTGAAGTGATTCGCCAGATCCCGAACGAAGAAGTTCTGAAGCTGGCCAACAGTTTGAATGATGCAAACAGCTTGTTGTTCAGCGCCGAAGCCTGACAACTGGCACGAATTTTGTTGCTATGTCCTTTTGGGCGTTGTAAGGGTCAAAAGGCCGGCGACACACTGAAGGGAGTCCCACATGGCAAGTCCAATTCTACCTGGCTTGGGTTTAGGCTCTGGCCTTGATACCACTGCGATCGTCAAGGCGCTGGTCGATTCCGACAAGGCCGCCAAGCAAGGTCAGATCACCCGAGCGACGACGACGACTTCCAACAGTATCTCCGGGGTGGGCACCCTGAAGTCGTTGTTGGCGGCTTTCAATACCGCGATGAAGGACTTGTCCAGCACAACGACTCCGCAATTCTCGGGTTTTGCTGCGACATCCTCTGCCCCCACAGTGCTCACGGCCACCGCCAGCAACTCGGCGGTGGGCGGGACCTATGCGATCAAGGTCAACAATATCGCGACGGCTTCCAAGGTCACCTCGGCGGCCTTTGCTGGCGGTACTAGCAGTGCCATCCCGAGCGGCACGCTGACCATCGCGCAGAACGGCGTCAACTACAACCTCAATGTGGGGGCCGGTGCGACCCTGCAATCGGTTCGCGACTCGATCAATGCCGACACTTCACTCAAGGCTGCGGGTTTCAGTGCCAACATCATCACCGACTCTTTCGGTTCGCGCCTGGTGCTGGGTTCAAGCACGACCGGCGCCGGTTCCGACATCTCGGTAAGCGGCATCGCGGGGCTGGAGATCGATGGGACGAACGTCGTGGGTGCTGGCGGTGCTGCGCTGACGGCCACTTCGGCGGGCGCCATCGGTGCCCTGGCCCAGGATGCCAGCTTCACCGTCGATGGCATGCTGCTGACCAGCAAGAGCAATACGGTCAGCACGGCGATTTCCGGGTTGACCTTGAACTTGCTCAGTGGCGGACCGAGCGCCAGTTCAACCGTCACCGTGGCGCCGAACAACGATGGCCTGAAAGCCTCGATCCAGAAATTCGTCGATGCCTATAACGCGATCGCCAATAGCATCACCGCACTGACCAAGCCGTCGCTCGACGATGATGGGAAGCTGACGGTGCCGGCAAAATTGACCGGTGACGCGTTGCCTCGCTCGCTGCTGGCGGCGATTCGAACGCCCTTGTCTGAAACCGGCGCTGGCGACAAGCTGACGTCGCTGGCCCAGTTGGGTATCACCACCGATCAGAAGACGGGTGCGCTGAACTTCAATAGCGTCAAGTTCACCGAAGCGATGAACGATAAAAAGCTCAGCGGTGAAGTCCAGACGTTGTTCACGGGTACCAATGGCTTGCTGGAGCGCATGGGCAAGGCGATCGAACCCTTCACCCAGACCGGTGGCGTCCTCGATCAGCGGACCACGGCGCTGACCAAGACCCAGACCCGCCTGAAGAACGATCAGGAGGCTCTGGATCGTCGGGTCGAGACCCTGACCGCTGTGCTGACTAAAAAGTACAACGATATGGATACCCTGGTCGGCAAGCTGAAGGCCACTGCCAGCAATATCACCTCGATGTTCGAGGCGATGGCGGCACAACAGAAAAACAGCTGATTTCGACTGACGAAAAAAAGCCCGGCAACGTTTTGACAACGTTCCGGGCTTTCGGCTTTTCGACCTAAAGTTTTTTGACGCAGCGTCGATACGCTGTTTATACGAACCGAAGATTTTTGATGAGGTAGAACATGAATCCGATGTTGGCCCTTCGCCAATACCAGAAGATTGGCGCCCAAGCGCAAACCTCCGAAGCAAGTCCCCATCGTCTTGTGCAGATGCTCATGGAAGGCGGGCTGGACCGCATCGCCCAGGCCAAGGGCGCGTTGGAGCGCAAGGATATTGCAAACAGAGGCATCCTGATCAGCAAGGCCATCGGCATCGTCGGTGGTTTGCGTGAAGGCCTGGACCTGGAAAACCAGGCCGAGTCGGTCGCTGAGCTGGATACTCTTTACGCTTACATGATGAAACGCCTGGCTGAAGCCAACGTCAAGGCCGATCCGAAGATCCTCGACGAAGTCGCCGGTCTGCTTCGCACGGTCAAGGAAGGCTGGGATGCCATTGCCACACCTGGTCCGCAATTCTAAGGAGTGCTCTCATGAGTCTTGTCCTGCAGCGAATCGAACACACCCGTGATGCCTTGGTTGATGCCCTGGCCGAGCGAAACTGGGAGGCCATCGGTCAGTTGGACCTGGCTTGTCGTTCCTGCATGGAAGATGTCCTGAGCGAGTCTGAGGTGGACGAGGCGGCGTTGCGCAATAATCTTGAGGAGTTGCTGGGGGTGTATCGGCAATTGCTGGAGGCGGCGACGGGAGAGCGTCAGGCGATCGTCGACGAGATGCAACAGATCCATCAAGCACAGAACGCGGCAAAGGTTTACCATCTGTTCGGTTAATACTCAGTTAATCCGAGCTTGTTGCGCCATAAATTTGACTGTGCACGGTTTTTTGACTTAACTAGTAACTGTTTACAGATTTAAGGCGTCTACAGGCATGACAAGTCTGCAAGCGTCTAGCTTGCCCCCTAATTTCGGGCATTGGGTTGACTAGGGAAGTTGCTATTGCATGTGGCGTGAAACCAAAATTCTCTTGATCGATGACGATAGCGTCCGCCGCCGCGACTTGGCGGTGATCTTAAATTTTCTTGGCGAAGAAAATTTACCTTGCGGAAGCCATGACTGGCAGCAGGCCGTCGGCTCCTTGTCGTCCAGTCGCGAGGTCATTTGCGTCCTTATCGGGACCGTGAATGCCCCCGCAACGCTATTGGGCTTGCTAAAGACACTCTCAACCTGGGATGAGTTCCTTCCGGTTTTGTTAATGGGCGAAAATTCTTCCCTTGACTTGCCTGAAGACCAGCGTCGCCGAGTACTTTCCACGCTCGAAATGCCGCCCAGCTACAGCAAGCTGCTTGATTCGCTGCATCGCGCGCAGGTTTATCGCGAGATGTACGACCAGGCCCGTGAGCGCGGCAGGCATCGCGAACCCAACCTTTTCCGCAGCCTCGTCGGCACCAGCCGGGCGATCCAGCACGTGCGCCAGATGATGCAGCAGGTCGCCGATACCGACGCCAGCGTGCTGATCCTGGGCGAGTCGGGCACCGGCAAGGAAGTGGTTGCGCGCAATCTGCATTACCACTCCAAGCGCCGCGAAGCGCCATTTGTGCCAGTCAACTGTGGCGCGATCCCGGCCGAGTTGCTGGAGAGCGAGCTGTTTGGCCATGAGAAGGGCGCCTTTACCGGCGCGATCACCAGCCGCGCCGGGCGTTTCGAACTGGCCAATGGCGGCACGCTGTTTCTCGACGAAATCGGCGACATGCCGCTGCCGATGCAGGTCAAGCTGCTGCGGGTCCTGCAGGAGCGCACCTTCGAGCGCGTGGGCAGCAACAAGACCCAGAGCGTCGATGTGCGCATCATTGCCGCAACGCACAAGAATCTCGAGAGCATGATCGAGGTTGGCAGCTTCCGCGAAGACCTCTATTACCGTCTCAACGTTTTCCCGATCGAAATGGCGCCGCTGCGTGAGCGGGTCGAAGACATCCCGTTGCTGATGAACGAACTGATCTCGCGCATGGAGCACGAAAAACGCGGTTCGATCCGCTTCAACTCGGCGGCGATCATGTCCCTGTGCCGCCATGGCTGGCCGGGCAACGTCCGTGAGCTGGCCAACCTGGTGGAGCGCATGGCGATCATGCACCCGTACGGGGTGATCGGCGTGAATGAATTGCCGAAGAAATTCCGCTACGTCGACGACGAAGACGAGCAAATGGTCGACAGCCTGCGCAGCGATCTGGAGGAGCGGGTGGCAATCAACGGCCATACGCCAGATTTCACCGCCAATGCCTTGTTGCCACCGGAAGGCCTGGATCTCAAGGATTACCTGGGAGGCCTGGAGCAAGGGCTGATCCAGCAGGCGCTGGACGATGCCAACGGTATCGTGGCCCGCGCCGCAGAACGCTTGCGCATCCGTCGTACCACCCTGGTAGAGAAGATGCGCAAGTACGGCATGAGCCGTCGCGAAGGAGATGAACAGGCGGATGATTGACGCCTGTTTTCCAACCGCCTGATTTTCAGGCGGTTTTTTTTCGGCACGGGTATTGCTATAGCCCTCGCAACGTTCCGTTTAACTGACGGTCAGCCAAGCGAGAGAGCACGATGACCCAAGCCGCCCAGATGTCGCCTGTCCCCGAACCGGGACACATGCCGTCCGCCGAGCAGGCGAGCCGGCTTGGACTTGAGCAGGCATTTTCGCTGTTCAACCAGATGTCCAGCCAACTGACTGATTCCTACAGCCTGCTCGAAGCCCGGGTCACCGAGCTCAAGGGTGAGCTGGCCGTGGTCAGCGCCCAGCGCATGCAGGAGCTGGCGGAAAAGGAACGCCTGGCTAATCGTCTGCAAAATCTCCTCGACCTGTTGCCCGGTGGCGTTATCGTCATCGACGCCCACGGCCGTGTGCGCGAAGCCAACCCCGCGGCTTGCGAGTTGCTCGGCCTGCCGTTGGAAGGCGAGCTGTGGCGGCATGTCATTGCCCGCTGCTTTGCGCCCCGGGAAGACGACGGTCATGAAGTGTCCCTCAAGGACGGTCGGCGCCTGTCCATCTCGACGCGCTCGCTGGATGCCGAGCCGGGGCAGTTGGTGCTGCTCAATGACTTGACTGAAACCCGGCACCTGCAAGACCAGTTGGCCCGCCATGAGCGCCTGTCTTCCCTGGGGCGGATGGTAGCGTCGCTGGCCCATCAGATTCGCACGCCGCTTTCTGCCGCGCTGCTCTATGCCAGTCATTTGACTGAACAGCAATTGCCGATGGAAACCCAGCAACGGTTCGCCGGACGCTTGAAAGAGCGCCTGCACGAGCTGGAGCATCAGGTGCGCGACATGCTGGTATTCGCGCGCGGCGAGTTGCCGTTGACCGACCGTGTCACCCCCAAGGCCCTGCTGCAATCGCTGCAGGCAGCGGCGTTGACCCATGTGCAGGAGCTGCCGATCCGCTGGCAGTGCGACAGCCACGTCGGGGAAGTGTTGTGTAACCGCGACACGTTGGTGGGCGCGGTGTTGAACCTCATCGAAAACGCGATCCAGGCCAGTGGCGGCGACGTCCGGCTGAAAGTGCATTTATATACACGCGACAACACCTTGCGCCTGTGTGTCAGCGACAACGGCAGTGGTATCGAGCCGGTCGTGCTGGCGCGCTTGGGCGAGCCATTCTTCACCACCAAGACCACTGGCACCGGCTTGGGCCTGACCGTGGTCAAGGCTGTGGCGCGGGCCCATCAGGGAGAATTGCGACTGCGCTCGCGCCTGGGCCGTGGCACCTGTGCGACGGTGTGCTTGCCGCTGTTTTCCAATGCGCCAGGGGTGGAGTGAAAGCAATGGCGATCAAGGTGTTGCTGGTTGAGGATGACCGGGCCCTGCGCGAAGCGCTGGCCGACACGCTGGTGCTGGCCGGGCACGACTACGTCGCCGTCGGTTCGGCGGAAGAAGCGCTGCTGGCGGTGGGGCGCGAAGCATTCAGCCTGGTGGTCAGTGACGTCAATATGCCGGGCATGGACGGCCATCAATTGCTCGGCCTGTTGCGCGCCCGTCAGCCGCAACTGCCGGTCCTGCTGATGACCGCTCACGGCGCCGTCGAGCGAGCGGTGGACGCCATGCGCCAGGGCGCTGCGGATTATCTGGTCAAGCCGTTCGAGCCAAAAGCGCTGCTGGACCTGGTCGCACGTCATGCCTTGGGCAGTCTCGCGGTCGAGGGCGAAGGCCCGGTGGCCATCGAGCCGGCCAGTGCGCAACTGCTGGAATTGGCCGCGCGGGTGGCGCGCAGCGATTCAACCGTGTTGATTTCCGGCGAGTCCGGAACGGGCAAGGAAGTGCTGGCGCGCTATATCCATCAACAGTCCCGGCGCGCCAGCGAACCGTTCATTGCCATCAATTGCGCGGCGATTCCCGACAACATGCTCGAGGCGACACTATTCGGGCACGAAAAGGGTTCGTTCACGGGGGCCATCGCGGCCCAGGCCGGTAAATTCGAACAAGCCGACGGCGGCACGATCCTGCTCGATGAAATTTCCGAAATGCCGATGGGCTTGCAGGCCAAGTTGCTGCGGGTATTGCAGGAGCGGGAAGTGGAGCGGGTCGGTGCGCGCAAGCCCATCAGCCTGGACATTCGCGTGGTGGCGACCACCAACCGCGACCTGGCCGGCGAAGTGGCGGCGGGGCGGTTTCGTGAGGACCTCTATTACCGCCTGTCGGTATTCCCGTTGGCTTGGCGTCCGTTGCGCGAGCGCACCGCCGATATCCTGCCGCTGGCCGAGCGTTTGCTGAACAAACACGTCAATAAAATGAAGCATGCGGCTGCGCGGTTTTCAGCGCAGGCTCAGGCTTGTCTGGTTGCCTACCCGTGGCCGGGCAACGTTCGGGAGCTCGATAACGCCATCCAGCGGGCCTTGATCCTGCAGCAGGGCGGCTTGATCCAGCCGGAGGATTTCTGCCTGGCGGGTCCGGTGGCCTGTGCGCCATTGCCTGCCTTGACGCCGGCACCGGCAGCAGCGCCGGATGTCGAGAGCGATTCGGTCGGCGCCTTGGAAGACGATCTGCGGCGTCGCGAGTTCCAGATGATCATCGACACCCTGCGCGCCGAACGCGGTCGGCGCAAGGAAGCGGCCGAACGCCTGGGGATCAGCCCGCGCACCCTGCGCTACAAGCTGGCGCAAATGCGCGACGCCGGCATGGACGTGGAGGCTTACCTGTTCGCCAGTTGAATAAGCACCAAAAATCCCTGTGGGAGCGAGCTTGCTCGCGATAGCGGTACATCAGTCGCATTGATGCCGGATGTGCCTGGGTCATCGCGAGCAAGCTCGCTCCCACATGGGCTCGTGCGCGTATTTGTTTTCCATCGCCATGGAGCTGGCACCCTTGTTGCTAATACCTGAATACCCGCTGAGTAAGTGTCAAAAAAATGCGGGCCGCCAGAGAGAGTAGACCATGAGCCAAGGTATTGAATTTAATCGGTTGATGTTGGACATGCGGGCCATGCAAATGGACGCAATGGCCCAGCCTAAATCGGTCGCGGTCCCCCAGGTGGGTGGCAGCAGCTTTTCCGACATGCTCGGTCAGGCCGTCAATAAAGTGAACGATACCCAGCAGGCATCGAACCAGTTGGCCAGTGCTTTCGAGATTGGCAAAAGTGGCGTCGACCTGACGGACGTAATGATCTCCTCGCAGAAAGCCAGTGTCTCGTTTCAGGCGTTGACCCAGGTTCGTAACAAACTGGTTCAAGCCTATCAAGACATCATGCAGATGCCGGTTTAAGGAAATTATTGAGTCATGGCAGAAGCAGCCGTTGATAACGTTCCGGCCAAGGCCACTCCGGTAGACGGCAAACCGCCGCTGTTCGGTCTGTCCTTCCTGGAAAATCTCTCCGAGATGACCATGCTGCGTCAGGTGGGCCTGTTGGTCGGCCTGGCTGCCAGCGTGGCGATTGGTTTTGCCGTGGTGCTGTGGTCCCAGCAGCCGGACTACCGGCCGCTGTATGGCAGCTTGGCGGGCATGGACGCCAAGCAAGTCATGGAAACCCTGGCTTCCGCCGACATTCCTTACACTGTCGAACCCAATTCCGGCGCGTTGCTGGTCAAGGCCGATGACGTTGCCCGTGCGCGCCTCAAGCTCGCAGCGGCTGGCGTGACGCCTACCGATGGCAACATCGGTTTCGAGATCCTCGACAAGGACCAGGGCCTGGGCACCAGCCAATTCATGGAAGCGACCCGTTATCGTCGCGGCCTGGAAGGTGAGCTGGCGCGGACCATTTCCAGCCTGAACAACGTCAAGGGCGCCCGTGTGCACCTGGCCATCCCGAAAAGCTCGGTGTTCGTGCGCGATGAGCGCAAGCCCAGCGCTTCGATATTGGTCGAGCTGTATTCGGGCCGCTCCCTGGAGCCAGGCCAAGTGCTTGCCATCATCAACCTGGTGGCGACCAGTGTGCCTGAGCTGAGCAAATCGCAGATCACTGTGGTCGACCAGAAAGGCAATCTGCTGTCCGATCAGGCGGAAAACTCCGAACTGACCATGGCCGGCAAGCAATTCGATTACAGCCGTCGCATGGAAGGCATGCTGACCCAGCGGGTGCACAACATCCTGCAACCGATCCTGGGTAATGATCGCTACAAAGCCGAAGTGTCGGCCGATGTCGACTTCAGTGCCGTCGAGTCCACTTCCGAGCAGTTCAACCCGGACCAACCGGCGTTGCGCAGCGAACAGTCGGTGAATGAACAGCGTACCGCCAGCAATGGTCCGCAAGGCGTGCCGGGTGCCCTGAGCAACCAGCCGCCATCGCCGGCCAGCGCGCCGCAGACCACCGGTGGCGCCACGGCCGCCGCCGGCATGGTGCAGCCAGGCCAGCCACTGATCGATGCCAATGGCCAGCAGATCATGGACCCGGCCACCGGCCAGCCGATGCTGGCGCCGTATCCGGCCGACAAGCGTCAGCAGTCGACCAAGAACTTCGAGCTTGACCGCTCCATCAGCCACACCAAGCAGCAGCAGGGCCGTTTGACTCGCCTGTCGGTCGCCGTGGTGGTGGACGACCAGGTCAAGGTCAACGCGGCCAACGGCGAAACCAGTCGTGCGCCATGGAGCGCCGACGAATTGGCGCGCTTTACTCGCCTGGTGCAGGACGCCGTCGGTTTCGACGCCAGCCGCGGCGACAGCGTCAGCGTGATCAACGTGCCGTTCTCCCTGGAGCGCGGTGAAGTGGTCGCCGATATTCCGTTTTATTCGCAACCCTGGTTCTGGGATGTGGTCAAGCAAGTACTGGGTGTGCTGTTTATCCTGGTGCTGGTGTTTGGCGTGCTGCGCCCGGTGCTCAACAACATCACCGGTGGCGGCAAGAACAAGCAGTTGGCAGGTTTTGGTGATGTCGAGCTGGGAGGCATGGGCGGCCTGGATGGCGAATTGGCCAACGATCGCGTCAGCCTCGGCGGGCCGCAGAGCATTCTGCTGCCAAGCCCGAGCGAAGGCTATGACGCTCAGTTGAACGCCATCAAGAGTCTGGTGGCAGAAGATCCGGGTCGTGTGGCCCAGGTCGTGAAAGAGTGGATTAACGCAGATGAGTGATAATCGAGCCGCTGTTGCCAAATTGTCCCGGGTCGACAAAGCCGCGATCCTGCTGCTGTCCCTGGGTTCGACCGACGCTGCCCAGGTGCTGCGTCACATGGGGCCCAAGGAGGTCCAGCGTGTGGGCGTAGCCATGGCACAAATGGGCAACGTACACCGTGAGCAGGTCGAGCAGGTGATGAGTGAGTTCGTCGACATCGTCGGCGATCAGACCAGCCTGGGCGTCGGTTCCGACGACTACGTGCGCAAGATGCTCACCCAGGCACTGGGCGAGGACAAGGCCAACGGCCTGATCGACCGGATCCTGCTGGGCGGCAACACCAGCGGCCTGGACAGCCTCAAGTGGATGGAGCCGCGGGCGGTTGCCGACGTGATCCGTTACGAGCACCCGCAGATCCAGGCGATCGTGGTGGCTTACCTCGACCCGGACCAGGCCGGTGAAGTGCTGGGCAACTTCGACCACAAGGTGCGCCTGGATATCATCCTGCGGGTGTCTTCGCTCAACACCGTGCAGCCGGCGGCCCTGAAAGAATTGAACCAGATTCTCGAGAAGCAGTTCTCGGGCAACTCCAATGCCGCGCGCACCACCCTGGGCGGCATCAAGCGCGCGGCGGACATCATGAACTTCCTCGACAGTTCGATCGAAGGTCAGTTGATGGACTCGATCCGCGAGTTCGACGAAGACCTGTCCGGTCAGATCGAAGACCTCATGTTCGTGTTCAACAACCTGTCCGATGTCGACGATCGTGGCATCCAGGCGCTGTTGCGCGAAGTGTCGTCCGACGTGCTGGTACTGGCCCTCAAGGGGTCGGACGAAGGCGTCAAGGAAAAGATCTTCAAGAACATGTCCAAACGGGCGGCCGAACTGTTGCGCGACGATCTCGAGGCCAAGGGCCCGGTACGCGTCAGCGATGTGGAAACCGCACAGAAGGAAATCCTCACCATCGCCCGCCGCATGGCCGAAGCCGGAGAGATTGTTCTCGGTGGCAAGGGCGGCGAAGAGATGATCTAAGGTCGTTATGTCTGCCAAGAGTGATGAAGCACCCAGCGACCTGATCCGCGCCCGTGACGTCGGTGGTTTCGACGTCTGGTCGCTGCCCAGCTTCGACCCCCATGTTCCCGAGCCTGAGCCGGAACCGGCGGAAGAACTGCCGGAGCCGGAGGAAGTGCCGCTGGAAGAAGTCCAGCCACTGACCCTCGAGGAAGTCGAGGGCATTCGCCAGGAAGCCTACAACGAAGGCTTTGCCGTGGGTGAAAAGGAAGGCTTCCACAGCACCACGCTCAAGGTCCGCCAGGAAGCCGATGTGGCGTTGACGGCCAAGCTCCGTGCCTTGGAATCGCTGATGCTCAACCTGTTCGACCCTATTGCCGAGCAGGACACCCAGATCGAGAAATCTCTGGTGGGGCTGGTGCAGCACATCGCCCGGCAAGTGATCCAGCGCGAACTGGCCATCGATTCGACCCAGATCGAACATGTCATGCGCGAAGCGCTCAAGTTGTTGCCATTGGGCGTGGGCAACGTGCGGCTGTACATCAATCCCCAGGATTTCGAGCTGGTCAAGGCCCTGCGCGAGCGCCATGAAGAAACCTGGCGCATCGTCGAGGATGCTTCGCTGCTGCCCGGCGGTTGCCGTGTGGAAACCGAACACAGCCGCATCGACGCCACCGTTGAAACCCGCATCAGCCAGATCATGGCCAAATTGTTCGACCAGTTGCACGAACAGGCCCTGCATCCGGCCGCTCCCGACCTGAGCCTGGAGTTGCCGGACGAACCCCTGATCAGCGCTGATGCCGCGCCGGCCGATGCTGGCTTGGATGTACCTGAATTGGATGCTTCTGCATTGGACAGCCGCGATGCGCCTTGAGCGAACCAGTTTCGGCAAGCGCCTGGGCAGCTACGCCGAGGCCAGCGAGCTGGCCGGCCAACCGATCCTGGAAGGCCGCCTGCTGCGCATGGTCGGCCTGACCCTCGAAGCCGAAGGTCTTCGTGCCGCCATGGGCAGCCGTTGCATGGTGATCAACGACGACAGCTATCACCCGGTGCAAGTCGAAGCCGAAGTCATGGGTTTCTCCGGCAGCAAGGTCTTCTTGATGCCAGTGGGCAGCGTCGCTGGCATCGCCCCGGGTGCGCGCGTGGTGCCCCTGGCCGACAACGGTCGCCTGCCCATGGGCATGAGCATGCTCGGGCGCGTGCTGGACGGGGCCGGACGAGCCCTGGACGGCAAGGGCGGCATGAAGGCTGAAGACTGGGTGCCGATGGACGGCCCGACGATCAACCCCCTCAAGCGCGACCCCATCAGCGTACCGCTGGACGTGGGCATTCGCTGCATCAACGGTTTATTGACGGTCGGACGCGGCCAGCGCCTGGGCCTGTTTGCCGGTACCGGGGTGGGCAAGAGTGTGCTGCTGGGCATGATGACCCGCTTCACCGAGGCCGACATCATCGTGGTGGGGCTGATCGGCGAGCGGGGTCGTGAGGTGAAGGAATTCATCGAGCACATTCTCGGCGAGGAGGGGCTCAAGCGTTCGGTGGTGGTGGCTTCGCCTGCGGACGATGCGCCATTGATGCGCCTGCGGGCAGCCATGTACTGCACGCGCATTGCCGAGTACTTCCGCGACAAGGGCAAGAATGTCCTGTTGCTGATGGATTCGCTGACCCGTTTCGCCCAGGCCCAGCGGGAAATCGCCCTGGCCATCGGCGAGCCGCCGGCCACCAAGGGCTATCCGCCTTCGGTATTCGCCAAGCTGCCGAAGCTGGTGGAGCGCGCAGGCAATGCGGAAAAGGGCGGCGGTTCCATCACCGCGTTCTATACCGTGCTGTCCGAAGGCGACGACCAGCAGGACCCCATTGCCGACTCGGCCCGGGGCGTACTTGACGGGCACATCGTGCTGTCCAGGCGCCTGGCCGAAGAAGGGCATTACCCGGCCATCGACATCGAGGCGTCCATCAGCCGGGTCATGCCGTCGGTGATCAGTGCCGAACACATGAAGCGGGCCCAGCAGTTCAAGCAGTACTGGTCGCGCTACCAGCAAAGCCGCGACCTGATCAGCGTCGGCGCCTATGTCCCCGGCGGTGATCGCGAGACCGACACCGCCATCAGTCTTTACCCGTCCATGGCCGTTTACCTGCGCCAGAGCCTGAACGACAACATCGGCATGGGCGCCAGCGAAGCGCACTTGCAGACTATTTTCGCCCCGGTCTCAGGCACGTAACCGGCCATGGCCACGAGTCGTGCGGCACGCCTGGCACCGGTGGTGGATATGGCGGAAAAGGCCGAGAAGACAGCCGTCCAGCGCCTGGCGTATTTCCAGGGCCAGGTCAAAGTCGCCGAAAGCAAGCTGGCAGACCTCGAAAACTTTCGACTCGAATACCAGGAGCAGTGGATCGCCCGGGGCGCCCATGGGGTTTCCGGGCAGTGGTTGTTGGGTTACCAGGGATTCCTCGCGCAGTTGGGTACCGCTATCGACCAGCAGCGCCAGAGCCTGGTCTGGCACCAGAACAACCTGGAGAAGGCCCGCCAGAGCTGGCAAGAGGCGTTTGCCCGGGTCGAAGGGTTGCGTAAACTGGTGCAGCGCTATATTGATGAGGCGCGGCAACTGGAAGACAAGCGTGAACAGAAACTGCTGGATGAATTGTCCCAGCGCCTGCCGCGCCAGAATCCCTATTGATGAGAAGCCAGGAGTTTGTCGGATGATCGAGGCAAAACCTTGCTCAGACCTCTACCTGATGCTACACCTTGTACACGTATGTCCATGACAGGGAAGCTGAACATGTCAGTCGTTACAGAAGTATCCCAAGATGGGAAGAAGTTGACGATTTCGATCGAAGGTCGATTCGATTTCGGACGGCACCAGGAGTTTCGCGAGTCTTACGAGAGACTCAATAGCAAGCCCGAGTCCATTGTGGTGGATTTGAAGAAGGCCACCTATCTCGACAGTTCCGCCTTGGGCATGCTCTTGCTGTTACGCGATCATGCCGGTGGCGACGAGTCGGACATCCGGGTCGTCAACAGCAGCAGCGACGTCAAGAAAATCCTTGCGATCTCCAATTTCGACAAGCTGTTCGACATCAGTTGATCGCCATGCAATCGTCGTCGGAGCCATTGACGGTCCTGATTGCCGAAGACAGTGCCGCTGATCGACTGCTGTTGTCGACCATCGTCCGTCGCCAGGGGCATCATGTGCTCACTGCGGCCGATGGCGCCGAAGCGGTCGACGTCTATCTGCAAAAGCGTCCGCACCTGGTGCTGATGGACGCAATGATGCCGGTGATGGACGGCTTCGAAGCCGCGCAGAAAATCAAGCAGTTGGCCGGGGACCAGTTGGTCCCGATCATTTTTCTCACCTCGTTGACTGAGAGCGAAGCCCTGGCCCGTTGCCTGGAGGCGGGCGGCGACGATTTCCTGGCCAAACCCTACAATCAAGTGATCCTGGCGGCCAAGATCAAGGCCATGGACCGTTTGCGGCGATTGCAGGCCACGGTGGTGGAGCAGCGCGACCAGATTGCCCGGCACCATGACTATTTGCTCAACGAGCAACGGGTCGCCAAGGCCGTGTTCGACAAGATCGCCCACTCCGGCTGCCTGAGCGCGCCGAACATCCGTTACTTGCAATCGCCTTATGCCTTGTTCAACGGTGACCTGCTGCTGGCAGCGTTCAATCCGGCCGGCGACATGCACGTCCTGCTGGGGGATTTCACCGGCCACGGTTTGCCGGCGGCGGTCGGCGCGATGCCGCTGGCGGAAGTGTTCTACGGGATGACCGCCAAAGGCTACGGCCTGGCGCAGATCCTGCGAGAGATGAATGCCAAGCTCAAGCGCATCCTGCCCGTGGACATGTTCTGTTGCGCGACGTTGTTATGCCTGAGCTTCCAGCGTTGCACGGTAGAGATCTGGAACGGCGGCATGCCTGATGGATACCTGCATGACAGCCTCAGCGGCGTGCGTACGCCATTGCCGGCGCGGCACCTGCCGTTGGGCGTGCTCACCCCTCAATTATTCGATGACCGCACCGAAGTGCATACCATGTCGCTGGGTGACCGGGTGTTCCTGTTGTCCGATGGCGTGATCGAGACCAGTGACCGCGACGACCAGCCATTTGGCGTGGAACGGTTGCAGCAGGTATTTTCAGCCAACCGTGAACCTGACCGTCTTTTTGAGGATATCCAGCAGGCCTTGCAGGATTTTCGCGGTGAGGCCCGTGACGATTTCAGCATGGTCGAGGTGCGACTGGTCGCGCCGACGCAACTCAATCCGCCGCCACCGGTCTATTCCGATAGCGGCCAGTCCAGCCCGCTGGATTGGTCGGTGAGCTTCGAGTTCCGGGCGCAGACGCTCAAACGCTTCAATCCGATGCCCTATTTGCTGCAGTTGTTACTTGAGGTCCATGGGCTCAGGGTACAGAGTGGCGCCCTTTACAGCGTCATGTCGGAGCTGTATTCCAATGCCCTGGATCATGGGGTGCTGGGGCTCGACTCCAGCCTCAAGCGTGACGCGGTGGGTTTTGCCCGCTATTACAGAGAGCGCAATACGCGCCTGGATGAGCTGAGCGACGGCTATGTGCGGGTGCACTTGCATGTCTCGCCAAACGGCGAGGGTGGGTGCCTGGCCATAGAGGTCGAGGACAGTGGCGAGGGTTTTGATGTCGCCAGGGTGCTGACGCGTCCTGTGGACACTGATCGGTTGTCGGGGCGCGGCGTGAGCCTGGTACGCCAGTTGAGCCACCAAGCCAGCTGGTCAGACGATGGTCGTAGTGCGCGCGTGGAGTTTTTCTGGGAGGCTCCGGCCTAATCGGCGCCATTCTTGATCAGGGAGCGAACAAGTGAACGAAATTCATCTGGACCGCGACGTACTCAGCACGCTGAAGGAAGTCATGGAGGAGGGGTATCCGGAGTTGCTGGATACGTTTCTCAATGACTCGGAGGCTCGCTTGCGCGTGCTGCATGAGGCACGGGACGCTGAAAAACTGAGCGCCACGGCCCACAGCTTCAAGGGCAGCAGCAGCAACATGGGCGCTATCCGCCTGGCCGAGCTGTGTGGCGAACTGGAACAGCGTGCCAAACAGCCGTCATTGGGCGGTATCGAGAAACTGGTCAACGAAATCGACAGCGAATTTGCTTATGTTCGCAAGCTTTGCAGGGAAGAGCGCGCAGGCTTTCACTGCTGAGATTTGACGGTCGGGCAGACATTGGCCCGTGCCTTGCATTGCCTAGTCTCGACTGTACCTATGATTCCAGTGCAGCGGAGACCTTTTTATGCCCGTTACCCCCAATACACTGCTTCAGGCCTCTGTCCAGGCCAAGCCCAAGGCCGCCGTCAATTCACCGGCAGCGGCCCCGGATCTCGGGGATAGAGCCTCCAGCTTCGCTCAAGTCTTCGCCAAGCAGGCGCCTGTCAAGACCGCTGCGGCCCCAGAGCCACCAGTGAAATCGGCGCGCGACAACGCCTCCAGCAACACCGTCAAAAAAGACACCGGCAACCAAACCCCTGCCGCCTCGGAACCGACGGTTGCCGATAGCGGCAAACCCTTGCCCGCGGACAAACCGGCCAGCGCCGACGATGAGACCGCCAGTGACGACAACGCCGACTCGGCTGAAACGCCAGTGGCGGATGCTGCCTCCGTCGATCCGAGCCTTGATCCAGGATTGCTGCCCGACATGACGGTGCCGGTGGCGACAATCGCACCGGAACCTGCGCCTGTGGCCACGACCGAGGTTCAGGTCACCACGGTCGTCGAGGCACCGGTTACCCCGCTGGTCGCGCCAGCCCAGGCTGCGGTGGTCCCGGAGGTCGACCCAGCCTTTGACCCTGAAGCCGACCCGCTCGACGCATTGCCCGCCTTGCGGTTGGCCATGGAGCAGGGCGGTCATGTTTCCGCCACCAGCCAGGCGCAATCCAAGACTGCCGCCCCGGCGTCGCTCGACGGCGAGCCGACTTCGGCGCAGACCTTCGCCGCAGGCATGGCGAGCATGCTCACCGTGCAGGCCGACCAGAACAGTACCGAGTCCGGCAGCCAGGGCGGTGACAAGGCATTCGGCGGCTTGATCAGCGAGGGCCTCAAGGACCTGAACGCCGCTTCCAGTGATACTCGCGTGGACGATTTCGCCAACCGCCTGGCCGCACTGACCCAGGCTGCTACGCCCAAGACCGCCAACGCGGTGCCGGTCAACCAGCCTATCGCGATGAATCAGAGCGGTTGGACCGAAGAGGTGGTCAACCGGGTGATGTACCTGTCCAGCGTCAATCTCAAGGCGGCCGACATCCAGCTGCAACCCGCCGAACTCGGACGCCTGGATATCCGGGTGAACATGGTTCCGGACCAGCAGACCCAGGTCACGTTCATGAGCGCCCACTCCGGCGTTCGCGAAGCCCTCGAAGGCCAGTTGCATCGCCTGCGGGACAGTTTTGCCCAGCAGGGCATGGGCCAGGTCGACGTCAGCGTGTCCGATCAATCCCGTGGCTCGCAGAACCAGGGGCAGCAGGCCCAGCAGCAAGCCCAGGCCGGGCGCACGACGTCGTCCGGTGGGCGAGTGGACTCGGTGGATGAGCACCTGCCGGCCAGCGTCGCGGAAGTGGCGACCAGTACCACCAGCGTCATCGGCAGCAGCGCGGTCGACTACTACGCCTAATGTCACACCCCCCCTCTGTGGGAGCGAGCTTGCTCGCGATAGCGGCTTGTCAGTCACCTTGCAGGTAACTGATCCTTCGCTATCGCGAGCAAGCTCGCTCCCACATTGGTTTTAGGGCGATCAAAGATTGCATCCGGCTCGCCATCTCCTCTCTTGCCACTTCTGGCATAACACTTGCTCCTGCCTTGCCGTGCAACAGTGAAAACCCCGATTAGTGACGGATTATTGGCATGGCGAAGAGTGAAGCAGCAGCTGTAAAAGACCCTGCAACCAAAGGCAAACTCAAGCTGATCATCGTGATCGTAGTGGGGTTGCTCCTGGCGATCGGTGTGTCCGTGGGCGCGACCTGGTATTTCATGCACAGCGCCCAAAGCAAGCCGGCAGTCGCGGCCGAAGCTGCGCCAGTGGGCAAGCAGCCGGCGATTTTCGAACCGATGGCGCCAGCCTTCGTGGCCAACTACACCCAGAACGGTCGTCAGCGCTACATGCAGGTGAGCATTACCCTGTTGGGTCGCAACCAGGCTGACCTGGAGGCGCTGCGGGTGCATATGCCACTGATCCGCAATAACCTGGTGATGCTGTTTTCCGGACAGAATTTCGACACCCTGGCCACTCCGGTCGGCCAGGAAATGTTGCGTCAGAAAGCCACGGCCAGCGTGCAGGAAGTCGCTCAGAAAGAGCTTGGCAAAGTGGTGATCGAACAGTTGCTCTTCACTAACTTCGTATTGCAGTAGGAACACGACATGGCCGTGCAGGACCTGCTGTCCCAGGACGAAATCGATGCGCTGTTGCATGGTGTCGACGACGGTCTGGTACAGACCGAAAACGCTGCTGAACCGGGCAGCGTCAAAAGCTACGACCTGACCAGCCAGGATCGCATCGTTCGCGGACGCATGCCGACCCTGGAAATGATCAACGAACGTTTCGCCCGCTACACCCGCATCAGCATGTTCAACATGCTGCGCCGTTCGGCCGACGTGGCCGTCGGTGGCGTGCAGGTGATGAAGTTCGGTGAGTACGTGCACTCGCTGTACGTGCCCACCAGCCTCAACCTGGTGAAGATCAAGCCGTTGCGTGGCACCGCGTTGTTCATCCTTGACGCCAAATTGGTGTTCAAGCTGGTGGATAACTTCTTCGGGGGTGACGGTCGTCACGCCAAGATCGAAGGTCGTGAATTCACCCCGACCGAGCTGCGGGTGGTGCGCATGGTACTGGAGCAGGCCTTCGTCGACTTGAAGGAGGCCTGGCAGGCGATCATGGAAGTGAACTTCGAGTACATCAACTCGGAAGTGAACCCGGCCATGGCCAACATCGTCGGCCCGAGCGAGGCCATTGTGGTCTCGACCTTCCACATCGAACTCGATGGCGGTGGCGGCGATCTGCACGTGACCATGCCGTACTCGATGATTGAGCCAGTGCGTGAAATGCTCGACGCCGGTTTCCAGTCGGACCTCGACGATCAGGACGAGCGCTGGATCAACGCTTTGCGCCAGGACGTGCTGGATGTCGACGTGCCGGTCGGCGCTACCGTCGCTCGGCGCCAACTGCGTCTGCGGGACATCCTGCACATGCAGCCGGGGGACATCATCCCCGTCGAGATGCCGGAAGAGATGATCATGCGCGCCAATGGCGTGCCGGCCTTCAAGGTCAAGATGGGCTCTCACAAAGGCAACCTGGCGTTGCAGGTGATCGAGCCGATCGAACGCCGCTGAGCGGTGTCGAACGCCTTAAGTTTGTAACGGTTTTTGCTTCTAACTGAATTTTTGCCCGCCGAGGACACATGATGGCTGACGATATGAATACCCAGGATGACCAGGCGCTGGCCGACGAATGGGCTGCGGCCCTGGAAGAAACCGGCGATGCCGGGCAAGCCGATATCGACGCCTTGCTGGCGGCCGACACTGGCGCCCATGCGTCCAGCCGCCTGCAGATGGAAGAGTTTGGCAGCGTGCCGAAGAGTCATGAACCGGTGACGCTCGATGGCCCGAACCTGGATGTGATTCTCGATATCCCGGTGTCGATCTCCATGGAAGTGGGCAGCACCGACATCAACATCCGCAACCTGCTGCAGCTCAACCAGGGCTCGGTGATCGAACTGGACCGCCTGGCCGGTGAGCCGCTCGATGTACTGGTCAATGGCACCTTGATCGCCCATGGCGAAGTGGTGGTGGTCAACGAGAAGTTCGGCATTCGCCTGACGGACGTGATCAGCCCAAGCGAACGCATCAAGAAGTTGCGCTGAGTGAAAGCTTTCTTCGCAGCAGCCGCGATGCTGCCATTGAGTGTGCTGGCGGCCGAACCGGTTGCCACGGCCGTCGCTGCGCCGGCAGCAGGCAGTGGTGTCGCCGGGCAATTGGCGCAATTGGTGCTCGGCTTGCTGCTGGTGCTGGGCTTGATCTTCTTTCTCGCCTGGCTGTTGCGGCGTGTGCAGCAGGCGGGGCCGGCTGGCAAGGGGCAGGTCATCGACATTGTCGGTACCCGCGCGCTCGGGCCGCGCGACCGGCTGGTGCTGGTGCAGGTCGGTAACGAGCAGATCCTGCTGGGCTTGAGCCCGGGCACCATCACCGCCTTGCACGTCCTCAAGGAGCCGGTGCAGGTGCCCTCCGCCGAGCAGGCCAGCCCCGAATTTGCCCAGCGCCTCATGGAACTGTTAGGTAAAGACCAGAAGGATAAAAAGTAATGCCGTTGCGCATTCTGTTGGCATTGGCCTTGATGCTGGCCGCACCGTTGGCATTCGCCGCCGATCCGCTGTCGATCCCGGCGATCACCCTCGGAACCAACGCCGAAGGGGCCCAGGAATACTCGGTCAGCCTGCAGATCCTGCTGATCATGACCGCGCTGAGTTTCATCCCGGCGTTCGTCATGCTGATGACCAGCTTCACCCGGATCATCATTGTCTTTTCGATCCTGCGCCAAGCCCTGGGCCTGCAACAGACCCCCTCGAACCAGATCCTCACCGGCATGGCGCTGTTCCTGACCATGTTCATCATGGCGCCGGTGTTCGACCGGGTGAACCAGGATGCGTTGCAACCTTACCTGGCAGAAAAAATCACCGCCCAGGATGCCGTGGTCAAGGCTGAAGTGCCGATCAAGGACTTCATGCTGGCCCAGACTCGCAGCAGCGACCTGGAGCTGTTCATGCGCCTGTCCAAGCGTACCGACATTCCCAGTGCCGATCAGGCGCCGCTGACCATCCTGGTGCCGGCGTTCGTGACCTCCGAGCTCAAGACCGCGTTCCAGATCGGCTTCATGATTTTCATCCCGTTCCTGATCATTGACCTGGTGGTCGCCAGTATCCTGATGGCCATGGGCATGATGATGCTTTCTCCGCTGATCATTTCCCTGCCGTTCAAGATCATGCTGTTTGTGCTGGTGGATGGCTGGGCGCTGATCATCGGTACCCTGGCGGGCAGTTTCGGTGGTGTTTAGGCCTTTTGTGCGGGGAGGGCGATATGACGCCTGAAGTAGCGGTAGACCTGTTCCGTGAAGCGCTCTGGCTGACGACCACGATGGTCGCCATCCTGGTGATCCCCAGCCTGCTGGTGGGGTTGCTGGTGGCGATGTTCCAGGCCGCGACCCAGATCAACGAACAGACCTTGAGCTTCCTGCCGCGCCTGCTGGTGATGTTGGTGACGCTGATCGTCGCCGGGCCCTGGCTGGTGCAAACCTTCATGGAATACATCCTGCAGTTGTACGGCAGTATTCCGCAGTTGATCGGCTGACCTCATGTCGATGCTCGCGCTGACGGACACCCAGATCAGTTCCTGGGTGGCATCGTTCGTCCTGCCACTGTTTCGCGTCACCGCGGTGCTCATGAGCATGCCGGTCTTCGGCACGACCCTGGTGCCCCGGCGCGTGCGCCTGTATTTCGCCCTGGCGATCACGGTGGTCATCGCGCCCGGGCTGCCGCCGATGCCATCGGTTCATGCGCTGGACCTCAGCGCACTGATGCTGGTGGCCGAGCAGATCCTTATCGGTACCTTGATGGGGTTCTCGCTGCAGCTGTTCTTCCAGGCGTTCGTGGTGGCCGGGCAAATCATTTCGATCCAGATGGGCATGGCCTTCGCGTCCATGGTCGACCCCACCAATGGCGTGACGACGGCGGTGATCGGTCAGTTCCTGACGATGCTGGTGACCCTGTTGTTCCTCGCCATGAACGGGCATCTGGTGGTGTTCGAGGTCTTGACCGAGAGTTTTACCACCATGCCGGTGGGCAGTGCGTTGCTGGTCAATCATTTCTGGGAAATCGCCGGCAAGCTCGGTTGGGTCCTCGGTGCGGCGATGGTGCTGGTATTACCCGCGATCACCGCGTTGCTGGTGGTCAACATCGCCTTTGGCGTGATGACCCGGGCGGCGCCGCAACTGAACATTTTCTCCATTGGTTTCCCGCTGATCCTCACGCTGGGCATGGTGATTTTCTGGATCAGCCTGGGGGATATCCTCAACCAGTATCGGCCGCTGGCCACCGAGGCCTTGCAGCTGCTACGCGACATGGCACAGGCACGCTGAACCATGGCCGAGAGCGAGAGTGGCCAGGACAAGACAGAAGACCCCACGGAGAAGCGCCTGCGCGAATCCCGGGAAAAGGGTGAGACCGCCCGCTCCAAGGAACTCAATACGCTGGCGGTGATGCTGGCCGGGGCGGGTGGGTTGCTGATCTATGGTGGCGGGTTGGCCCTGGACCTGCTGGAAATCATGCGGCTGAATTTCTCGCTGCCCCGTGAGGTGCTGCTCACGCCGGGGTCCATGACTCAGTATCTGCTGCACTCAGGCAAAATCGCGATTCTGGCGATACAGCCGGTTCTGATCTTCCTGTTGCTGGCCGCTGTTATCGGCCCGATTTCCCTGGGCGGCTGGTTGTTCGCCGCCGGTAGCCTGGCCCCCAAATTCAGTCGGATGAACCCCGCCGCTGGTCTTAAGCGCATGTTTTCGACCTCGGCGCTGATGGAACTGCTCAAGGCTTTCGGGAAATTCCTGCTGGTTCTGTTTGTCGCGCTGACGGTGTTGCAGTCCGACATCGACGATCTGTTGCGCATCGCTCACGAGCCGCTGGAGCAGGCCATCATCCACAGTGTGCAGTTGGTGGGGTGGAGCACGTTGTGGATAGCCTGCGGCCTGATCCTGATCGCTGCCATCGACGTGCCGATCCAGCTGTATCAGAGCAAGCAGAAGCTGATGATGACCAAGCAGGAAGTGCGCGACGAGCACAAGGACTCGGAGGGCAAGCCGGAGGTCAAGCAGCGGATTCGCCAGTTGCAGCGCGAAGTGTCCCAGCGGCGGATGATGGCTGCGATCCCGGACGCCGATGTGGTCATCACCAACCCGACCCACTATGCCGTGGCGCTCAAGTACGACCCCGAGAAAGGCAACGCTCCCGTGCTGCTGGCCAAGGGCAGTGACTTCCTGGCGCTGAAGATCCGTGAGATCGCCGTGGCCAATGAGGTGATGCTGCTCGAGTCCCCGGCACTGGCACGGTCGATTTACTACTCCACCGAACTCGACCAGGAAATCCCCGGCGGCCTGTACCTGGCCGTGGCACAGGTGCTGGCCTACGTCTACCAGATCCGCCAGCACCGCGCCGGCAAGGGCAAGCGCCCCGAACCGCTCAAGGACCTGCCGATCCCGCCGGATTTGCGGCGTGATTCCTGAGTCGGGCTGGCACAAAAAACTGTGGGAGCGAGCTTGCTCGCGATTGCGCTGGTTCAGTCGACTAAGGGGGTGACTGACAAGTCGCTATCGCGAGCAAGCTCGCTCCCACAGGTTCGCGTCCCTTCAACCCCTCTATTTCAGCCGCCTACAAAAGTTGGAAGGCTTCTTGCAATACCCCGTCTGCGCCCCCTCCGGGCGTCAAAAGTTTGCTTCACAGGAACGGGGAATATTGGTGGATCGCTCTCAGTTATTCAGCGCCGCGCGCAGCAATGTCGTAGACCTCAGCCGGGGTAATCTGGGCGTGCCGCTGTTGCTGCTGGTCATGCTCGCCATGATGATGCTGCCGGTGCCGCCGTTCCTGCTGGACGTGTTCTTCACGTTCAACATCGCCCTGTCGATCGTTGTGCTGCTGGTATGCGTATACGCCCTGCGGCCGCTGGATTTCGCTGTATTCCCAACCATCCTGCTGGTGGCCACGTTGTTGCGCCTGGCGCTGAACGTGGCATCCACCCGGGTGGTCATGCTCCATGGCCAGGACGGGCATGCCGCCGCCGGCAAGGTGATCCAGGCCTTCGGTGAGGTGGTGATCGGCGGTAACTACGTGGTCGGTATCGTGGTCTTCGCCATCTTGATGATCATCAACTTCGTCGTGGTGACCAAGGGTGCCGGGCGGATTTCCGAGGTGAGCGCGCGTTTTACCCTCGATGCGATGCCCGGCAAGCAAATGGCGATCGACGCCGACCTCAACGCCGGCCTGATCGATCAGAGCCAGGCCAAGCTGCGCCGTCTGGAAGTGGCCCAGGAAGCCGAGTTCTACGGTTCCATGGACGGTGCCAGCAAATTCGTACGCGGTGACGCCATCGCCGGTTTGCTGATTCTGTTCATCAACCTGATCGGCGGCATGGCCGTCGGTATCTTCCAGCACAACATGACGTTTGGCGACGCCGGCAAGGTCTACGCCTTGTTGACCATTGGTGACGGTTTGGTGGCGCAATTGCCATCACTGTTGTTATCTACAGCGGCTGCGATCATGGTAACCCGTGCTTCGGGCTCCGAAGACATGGGCAAGCAGATCGGCCGGCAAATGTTCGCCTCGCCCAAGGCCCTGGCGGTTGCCGCTGGGCTGATGGCGGTGATGGGCCTGGTGCCGGGGATGCCCCATGTTTCCTTCCTGAGCATGGCGGCCATGGCGGCAGGCGGTGCCTACCTGTTCTGGAAGAAGCAGAACGTGCAGAAAGTCCAGGCCCTGCAAGAGGTCAAGCGTCAGCAGGAACTGCTGCCGTCGCCGGCACGCGCCATGGAAACCAAGGAACTGGGCTGGGATGACGTGACGCCAATCGACATGATCGGCCTGGAAGTCGGTTACCGCCTGATTCCATTGGTCGACCGCAACCAGGGTGGTCAGTTGCTGGCACGGATCAAGGGGGTGCGCAAGAAGCTGTCCCAGGACCTGGGCTTCCTGATGCCGACCGTGCATATCCGCGACAACCTCGACCTGGCGCCGAGCGCCTATCGCCTGACGCTGATGGGAGTGATCCTGGCCGAAGCCGAGATCTACCCCGACCGCGAGCTGGCGATCAACCCGGGGCAGGTCTACGGCAGCCTCAACGGCATCACCGCCAAGGATCCGGCTTTCGGCCTGGAAGCGGTGTGGATCGAAATCAGCCAGCGGGCCCAGGCGCAGTCCCTCGGTTATACCGTGGTGGACGCCAGTACGGTGGTGGCGACCCACTTGAACCAGATTCTGTACAAGCACTCCAGCGAGCTGATTGGTCACGAAGAAGTCCAGCAACTCCTGCAAGTACTGGCCAAAGGCTCGCCGAAGCTGGCCGAAGAGCTGGTGCCGGGTGTGGTTTCGTTGTCGCATTTGCTCAAGGTGCTGCAGGCGCTGTTGGCCGAACAGGTGCCTGTGCGCGACATACGCAGTATTGCCGAGGCTATCGCCAACAACGCTTCCAAGAGTCAAGATACCGCCGCCCTGGTGGCTGCGGTTCGGGTCGGAGTGTCCCGCGCAATCGTCCAAAGCATTGTAGGCACTGAGTCTGAGCTGCCTGTGATCACCTTGGAGCCAAGGTTGGAACAGATATTGCTCAATAGTCTGCAGAAGGCAGGACAAGGCTCGGAAGAGGGTGTTCTGCTGGAGCCAAGCATGGCCGAGAAGCTGCAGCGTTCGCTGATCGAAGCAGCCCAGCGGCAAGAGATGCAAGGCCAACCGGTGATCCTGCTGGTGGCCGGTCCGATTCGCGCGATGCTCTCGCGATTCGGGCGCCTCGCGGTCCCGGGGCTGCATGTGCTGGCGTACCAGGAAATACCGGACAACAAGCAAGTGACCATCGTTGCGACAGTAGGGCCCAACGGCTGAGGTAGTGGTTTATGCAAGTGAAGCGTTTTTTCGCCGCCGACATGCGTCAGGCCATGAAACTGGTTCGTGACGAGCTGGGCGCTGAAGCAGCCATCATTGGCAACCGTCGTATTGCCGGCGGTGTCGAGCTGACGGCGGCCCTGGATTACAAACTGTCTGCGCTGGCCCCACGGGTTCCGAACATGGAACTCGAAGATGAGCTGCGCAAGACCCAATCGCGCATCGCCAGCGCCCAGGCCGAACTGAGCCTGCGCAGCAGCGAAGGCGAGGGCGCGGCAGGCACCAATCGTCAATTGTTCGCCGGTCAGCCGCTGACCGCCGGCCTGCCGTTGACCGCTGCCGAGCCGCTGATCGAGCAGGCCCACGCCGAACCGCGTCGTCCTGAGCGGGCGCCCGCAGCGCCTGCCCGGGGTGTCGATCCGCGTGCCCTGGATTCGATGCGCTTTGAACTCAACAGCCTGCGCGAGCTGATGGAAGTCCAGCTCGGCTCCCTGGCCTGGAACCAGCTGCAAGGCAGCCGTCCAGCCCAGGCCAACCTGTGGCGTCGCCTGCAACGCATCGGCCTGTCCGGCCCGTTGTCCCGGGACCTGCTGGCGCTGATCAATGGTATCGAGGAGCCTCGCCAGGCCTGGCGCATGTTGCTGGCGCACCTGGCGCGGATGATCGCGACCCCGGAAGTCGAGCCGCTGGAAGAAGGCGGGGTAATTGCCATGGTCGGTCCTGCCGGCATGGGCAAGACCACCACCCTGGCCAAGCTCGCCGCCCGTTATGTACTCAAGTACGGCGCCCAGAGCATTGCCCTGGTGAGCATGGACAGTTTCCGCATCGGTGCCCAGGAGCAGCTCAAGACCCTCGGCCGGATCCTCAATGTGTCGGTGACCCATGTGGATCCGGGTCAGTCCCTGGCCCAGGCGCTGGAGCCGCTGCTGCGCAAACGCGTCGTGCTGATCGATACCGCAGGCCTGCAAGCCAGCGATCCAGCCCTGCGCATGCAGCTCGAAAGCCTGGCCGGACGTGGTATCAAGTCAAAAAATTATCTCGTGTTGGCAACCACCAGCCAGAAACAGGTTCTAACCGCCGCATACCACAGCTACAAACGCTGCGGGCTGGCCGGCTGCATCCTGACTAAGCTGGACGAAACGGCAAGCCTGGGCGAGGTGTTGAGCCTGGCGATCGGTCATGAACTACCGGTGGCCTACCTGACCGACGGGCCGCGGATCCCGGATGATTTGCATCTGCCGCGCCGTCATCAACTGGTCAGTCGTGCCGTGAGTGTGCAAATGCAGGAAGAACCCAGCGAAGAAGCCATGGCTGATATGTTCGCTGATATCTACCACAGTCCGACCAAGCAGGTCGGCTGAGGTTATCATGAATATTTTTTGTACCTACATCGATGGTCTGCCATGCATTGTTCCGTATGCGAACGCGCAGCCAGTAATGTGGCCTCCGTCTAAGTAAGACAAGGTAAAGAACGAACATGGGCAGCATGCATCCCGTACAGGTGATCGCGGTGACCGGCGGCAAAGGTGGCGTCGGGAAGACTAACGTGTCAGTGAACTTGTCCCTGGCTCTGGCAGAGCTTGGCCGACGGGTCATGCTGCTGGACGCCGACCTGGGCCTGGCGAACGTCGACGTGTTGTTGGGGCTTACACCCAAACGCACGCTGGCGGACGTGATTGAAGGGCGCTGTGAGCTGCGTGACGTGTTGTTGCAGGGGCCGGGCGGGATTCGCATCGTGCCGGCTGCCTCAGGCACCCAGAGCATGGTTCACCTGACCCCGGCCCAGCACGCGGGCCTGATCCAGGCTTTCAGCGACATCGGCGACAATCTCGATGTGCTGGTGATCGACACCGCAGCCGGTATTGGTGACTCGGTCGTCAGTTTCGTCCGCGCGGCCCAGGAAGTGCTGCTGGTGGTCTGCGACGAACCGACGTCCATCACCGACGCCTATGCCCTGATCAAGTTGCTTAACCGCGACTATGGCATGAACCGCTTCCGCGTCCTGGCCAACATGGCCCAGAGCCCGCAGGAAGGACGCAACCTGTTCGCCAAGTTGACAAAGGTCACGGATCGTTTCCTGGATGTCGCCCTGCAATACGTCGGCGCAGTGCCTTACGACGAAAGCGTACGCAAGGCCGTCCAGAAGCAACGTGCCGTTTATGAAGCCTTTCCACGTTCCAAATGCGCGCTGGCGTTCAAGGCAATCGCCCAGAAGGTCGATACCTGGCCGCTGCCGGCCAACCCTCGCGGGCATCTGGAGTTTTTCGTCGAGCGTCTTGTGCAACAAACAGCAGGGCCCGTGCTATGACAGCCAGCGGTTACAACCATCTCTACAAAAAATCGGCACGGGACGCCCAATACGAATTGATCGAGCGTTACGCGCCACTGGTCAAGCGTATCGCCTATCACTTGCTGGCGCGGTTGCCGGCCAGTGTCCAGGTCGAAGACTTGATCCAGGCGGGCATGATCGGCCTGCTCGAAGTGTCGAACAAATACGACGCGAGCAAGGGCGCGAGTTTCGAGACGTATGCCGGTATTCGCATTCGCGGGGCCATGCTCGATGAAGTCCGCAAGGGCGATTGGGCTCCGCGTTCGGTACACCGCAATACCCGCATGGTCAGTGATGCAATTCGGGCAATTGAAGCTAAAACCGGGCGCGACGCTAAAGATCACGAGGTTGCGGCCGAACTCCAGTTGAGTCTCGACGATTATTACGGGATTTTGAACGATACCTTGGGCAGCCGCCTGTTCAGTTTCGACGACCTGTTGCAGGACGGCGAACATGAAGGGCTGCACGAGGATAACGCGAGTGCTCACATGGAGCCGTCGCGTGACCTGGAAGATGAACGTTTCCAGAGCGCGCTGGCGGATGCGATTGCCAATTTGCCGGAGCGTGAGCGGCTGGTCTTGGCGCTGTACTACGACGAAGAGCTGAACCTCAAGGAAATCGGTGAGGTCCTGGGGGTCAGCGAATCGCGGGTCAGCCAGTTACACAGCCAGTGCGCGGCCCGTTTGCGGGGGCGTTTGGGGGAGTGGCGAGCGCGCTGACAGGCAGTGTGGGGAGACTGCGAACGAGGCTGGCCTGGCAGGTGCTGTACCAGTCTCCATCCGTTGTGCTCCAGACCGTTGTCGAGTGTTGTGCCGGATTGATTGAAATGGCGCGTCCAGGTGCTGGGCGCGTTTAAGACTGCTTGGAGGTCGAATTGGACAAGAACATGAAAATCCTCATCGTTGATGACTTCTCAACGATGCGGCGGATCATAAAAAACCTGTTGCGTGACCTTGGGTTCACCAACACGGCCGAAGCAGATGACGGGACCACTGCGCTTCCGATGTTGCACAGTGGCAACTTCGATTTTCTGGTCACCGACTGGAACATGCCGGGCATGACCGGTATCGACCTGTTGCGCCAGGTGCGTGCCGACGAAAAACTCAAGCATCTTCCGGTGCTGATGGTCACTGCCGAAGCCAAGCGCGAGCAGATCATCGAAGCGGCCCAGGCCGGTGTAAACGGCTATGTGGTCAAACCCTTCACGGCCCAGGCGTTGAAAGAGAAGATCGAAAAAATCTTCGAACGCATCGGTTAACGGCGCCACGGGGGAGCTATGGATAACGAATCTTCAATGGGTGATTTCGAATCGACCCTGAAAAAACATGCCCGCGAACTGGTCGACAGCCTTGAAAAAGGTCGCTTTAGCGATGCGGTTCAAATGATCCATGAGCTCAACCAGACCCGTGACCGCGGTCTGTATCAGGAGGTGGGCAAGCTCACGCGTGAATTGCACAGCGCGATTGTCAATTTCCAGATCGACCCGAATATGCCGCAGGCCGAGGAAGTCTCGCAGATCACCGACGCCACCGAGCGTCTGGGTTATGTGGTCAAGCTGACCGAGGCTGCGGCCAACCGCACCATGGACCTGGTGGAAAGCGCAACGCCCCTGGTCAACGGCCTGAGCGACGAAGCCCAGGCCTTGAGCACCGACTGGGGTCGGTTCATGCGGCGCGAAGTCGGCGCCGAAGAGTTTCGGGAGCTGGCCCGTCGGGTCGACGGTTTCCTGACGCGCAGCAGCACCGAGAACCGCGCGGTGGCCAGTAACCTCAACGATATTCTGCTGGCTCAGGACTATCAGGACCTGACCGGCCAAGTGATCAAGCGTGTGACCCAACTGGTCACCGAAGTGGAGAGCAACCTGCTCAAACTGGTGTTGATGGCCAGCCAGGTCGACCGCTTTGCAGGCATCGAACACGACCGTGAAGCGATGCTTGCTGAAAAAGATCCACAAAAACATCTCTCTCAGGGTGAAGGTCCGCAGATTCATGCCGATAAAAGAGAAGACGTTATGTCCGGTCAGGACGATGTGGACGATTTGCTGTCCAGCCTTGGATTCTGAGTTTTAGCCCTGTTTTAGGAGCAGCCATTAATGAGCTTCGGCGCCGATGAAGAGATCCTTCAGGATTTCCTGGTTGAGGCCGGCGAGATTCTAGAGCAACTGTCCGAACAGCTGGTCGAGCTGGAAAGCCGACCAGATGATGCGGATCTGCTCAATGCAATTTTTCGCGGTTTCCACACTGTAAAAGGAGGCGCCGGCTTCCTCCAGCTCAACGAGCTGGTGGAGTGCTGTCACATTGCCGAAAACGTGTTCGACATCCTGCGCAAGGGTGAGCGTCGCGTTGATTCGGAACTGATGGACGTGGTGCTTGAAGCGCTGGATGCGGTCAATAGCATGTTTAGCGAAGTGCGTGAGCGCTCGCCGATCACCGCTGCCACCCCCGAGCTGCTCGCTGCGCTGGCGCGTCTGGCCGAGCCACAGTCGGCTGACGAAGTGGCTCCGGTTGCCGAGGCTGCGGTTGAAGAACCGGTCGCCGAGGAATCGGGGGACATCACCGATAACGAATTCGAACAACTGCTGGACTCCCTGAATACCGTCAAGGCTCAGGCCGAGGCGCCGGTCGCTCAGGTTGCACCTGCTGCGCCAGCCGCCGGTGGGGCTGCCAGCGATGAAATCACCGATGCCGAGTTCGAGTCACTGCTCGACCAGCTCCATGGCAAGGGCCAGTTCGCAGCTGATGCCGTGGTCCCGGCGGCGGCCCCCGCCGCGCCGAAAGCCGCGGGCGACAGCTCGGACATCACCGACGACGAATTCGAAGCCTTGCTCGATCAGTTGCATGGCAAGGGTACCTTTGCCGTTGAGGCACTGGATTCGGCCATCGCTTCGGCGCCGACACCGGCCAAGCCTGCCGCTGCTGCCGCGGGTAGCGACCTGATCAGCGACAACGAATTCGAATCACTGCTCGATGAGCTTCATGGCAAGGGCAAGTTCAGCGAAGTGGGTACTGCTTCTGCTGCGCCTGCTGCCACTGCGGCTGCACCGGTGGCCAAGGCTGCGCCCAAACCCGTTGCCAAGGCACCGGAACCGAAGGCCGAGCCAGCCAAGCCTGCCGCTGCCGCCCCGGCGCCAGCCCGTGCTCCGGCGGCGCCGCCGCCCGAGAAACCGGCCAGCGAAGCCGAGACCACCGTTCGGGTCGATACCGCACGCTTGGACGAGATCATGAACATGGTCGGCGAACTGGTGCTGGTGCGTAACCGTCTGGTGCGCCTGGGCCTCAACAGCCAGGACGAAGCCATGTCCAAGGCCGTGTCGAACCTCGACGTGGTCACGGCGGACCTGCAGACCGCGGTCATGAAGACCCGGATGCAGCCGATCAAGAAAGTTTTCGGACGCTTCCCGCGCCTGGTTCGCGACCTGGCTCGCCAGCTCAAGAAAGAAATCAATCTGGAACTGGTGGGTGAAGAAACCGACCTCGACAAGAACCTTGTCGAGGCCCTGGCCGACCCGCTGGTCCACTTGGTGCGCAACGCGGTCGATCATGGCATCGAGTCGCCGGAAGAACGCGAAGCCTCGGGCAAGGTCCGCAGCGGCAAGGTGATCCTGGCCGCCGAGCAGGAAGGCGACCACATCCTGCTGTCGATCTCCGACGACGGCAAAGGCATGGATCCGAACGTGCTGCGTTCCATCGCGGTGAAACGCGGTGTGATGGACAAGGATGCCGCTGACCGCCTGAGCGACACCGAGTGCTACAACCTGATCTTCGCCCCGGGTTTCTCGACCAAGACCGAGATTTCCGACGTGTCGGGCCGTGGCGTGGGCATGGACGTGGTGAAAACCAAGATTTCCCAGCTCAACGGTTCGATCAATATCTACTCGACCAAGGGCCAAGGCTCGAAGATCGTCATCAAGGTCCCGCTGACCCTGGCGATCATGCCGACCCTGATGGTGATGCTGGGCAACCAGGCCTTCGCCTTCCCGCTGGTCAACGTCAACGAAATCTTCCACCTCGACCTGTCGCGCACCAACGTGGTGGACGGCCAGGAAGTGGTGATCGTACGGGACAAGGCACTGCCACTGTTCTACCTCAAGCGCTGGTTGGTCAGCTCCGCCGCTCATGTGGAGCAGGGCGAGGGCCATGTGGTGATCCTTTCGGTGGGCACCCAGCGGATCGGCTTCGTCGTCGACCAGTTGGTGGGCCAGGAAGAAGTGGTCATCAAGCCGTTGGGCAAGATGCTCCAGGGCACCCCGGGCATGTCCGGCGCCACCATCACCGGCGACGGCCGCATCGCGTTGATTCTCGATGTGCCAAGCATGCTCAAGCGTTACGCCGCCCGGCGTATTTGATTCTGGAGGGGCGTGGCCAAGGGCCGCGCCTCGTCTAACGGAGTGTTTATGGTAGTTAAAGTCCTGGTGGTGGACGATTCGGGGTTTTTCCGCCGCCGCGTCTCGGAAATTCTTTCGGCGGACACGAGTATTCAGGTCGTCGGTACCGCGACCAATGGCAAAGAGGCGATTGATCAGGCCCTGGCGCTCAAGCCGGACGTGATCACCATGGACTACGAGATGCCGATGATGGACGGCATCACGGCCGTGCGGCATATCATGCAGCGCTGCCCGACGCCGGTATTGATGTTCTCGTCCCTGACCCATGAAGGCGCCCGGGTGACCCTCGATGCGCTGGACGCCGGGGCGGTGGATTTCCTGCCGAAAAATTTCGAAGACATTTCGCGTAACCCAGACAAGGTTCGGCAGTTGCTGTGCGAAAAGGTCCACAGCATCTCCCGCAGCAATCGCCGTGTCGGTGCCTACAGCGCACCGGCGCCAGCCCCTGTTGCGGCGCCAAGCCCGGCTCCATCGCCGACGCCGACTGCATCGAGCAGCTTCAATCCGGCACCGGTACGCAGTGCTCCGGCACCAGCACCTGCGCCGGCTCGCCCGGCGCCCGCCAGTACGTCATCGCCGGCGCCCAAACGCAAAGCCTACAAGCTGGTCGCTATCGGTACGTCCACGGGTGGCCCGGTGGCACTGCAGCGGGTCCTGACCCAGTTGCCGGCCAACTTCCCGGCCCCCATCGTGCTGATCCAGCACATGCCGGCGGCATTCACCAAGGCTTTCGCGGAGCGTTTGGACAAGCTGTGCAACATCAGCGTCAAGGAAGCCGAGGATGGCGACATCCTGCGTCCAGGCCTGGCGTTGTTGGCTCCGGGTGGCAAGCAGATGATGATCGATGGCCGTGGCGCGGTGAAAATCCTGCCGGGCGACGAGCGTCTGAACTACAAGCCTTGCGTGGACATTACCTTCGGTTCCGCGGCCAAGTCCTACGGTGACAAAGTTCTGGCGGTGGTGCTCACCGGCATGGGCGCCGACGGTCGCGAAGGCGCGCGCCTGCTCAAGCAGGGCGGCAGCGCAATCTGGGCCCAGGACGAAGCCAGCTGCGTGATCTACGGCATGCCAATGGCCATCGTAAAGGCCGATCTTGCCGACGCGGTGTATGGATTGGACGACATCGGTAGACACCTGGTCGAGGCCTGCCTGTAATGGATGTGCTCAGCCTGATCGGCATCATCATGGCGTTCGTTGCCATCATTGGCGGCAATTACCTGGAAGGCGGTCATCTGGGCGCGCTGGCCAACGGCCCGGCGGCGTTGATCGTGCTCGGTGGCACCATTGGTGCGGCGCTGTTGCAGTCGCCCATGAGCGCTTTCAAACGCGCCATGCAAGTGCTGATCTGGATTCTGTTCCCGCCCCGTGTCGACCTGGCCGGTGGTATCGATCGGGTGGTGAACTGGAGCCTGACCGCTCGCAAGGAAGGCTTGCTGGGCCTGGAAGGTGTGGCCGATGCCGAGCCCGACAGCTACTCACGCAAAGGCCTGCAATTGCTGGTGGACGGCGCCGAGCCGGAAGCCATCCGCAGCATCCTGGAAGTGGATTTCTACACCCAGGAAAGCCGCGATATCGAGGCGGCCAAGGTATTCGAAAGCATGGGCGGCTACGCGCCGACCATCGGCATCATCGGTGCGGTGATGGGCTTGATCCATGTGATGGGCAACCTGGCCGATCCATCGCAACTGGGCAGCGGCATCGCCGTGGCGTTCGTTGCCACGATCTATGGTGTGGCGAGTGCCAACCTGGTGCTGCTGCCGATCGCGGCCAAGCTCAAGGCCATCGCGTTGCGCCAGTCGCGCTATCGCGAAATGCTGCTGGAAGGGATCCTGTCGATCGCCGAAGGTGAAAACCCGCGCTCCATTGAGTTGAAGCTCCAGGGCTTCATGGACTGATGGGAGGCAAGGAACATGGCTCGTCGCAGGCACACAGAAGAACACGTCAACCATGAACGCTGGCTCGTTTCCTACGCCGACTTCATCACGCTGCTGTTCGCCTTTTTCGTGGTCATGTATTCGATCTCGTCGGTCAACGAAGGCAAGTACAAAGTCATTTCCGAGGCATTGATCGGTGTCTTTACCGACTCCGACCGTGCCCTCAAGCCTATCCCCATCGGCGAGGAGCGGCCCAAGACCACGACCCCGGCCAAGCCATTGGTCAAGGACAGCGAGCAGGTCGATGCCGGTATTGCCGGCGGTCGTGATCCATTGAAAAGCATCGCCGACGATATCAGCGCGGCGTTCGGCGACCTGATCAGTTCCAACCAGATGACCGTGCGCGGCAACGAGTTGTGGGTCGAGATCGAGCTCAACTCCAGCCTGTTGTTCGGCAGCGGCGACGCCATGCCCAGCGACATGGCGTTCAACATCATCGATAAGGTCGCGACGATCCTCAAACCCTTCGACAACCCGATCCATGTCGAAGGTTTCACGGACGATCAGCCGATCCGTACCGCGCAATACCCGACCAACTGGGAACTGTCCTCCGCCCGTTCGGCGAGCATCGTGCGCATGCTGGCGATGCAGGGTGTGAACCCCGGTCGCCTGGCCTCGGTGGGCTACGGCGAGTTCCAGCCAGTCGCCAACAACGCCACTGCCGAGGGGCGTGCGCGCAATCGGCGGGTGGTGCTGGTGGTGTCGCGCAACCTCGATGTGCGTCGCAGCCTGACCGGTACCGGTACGGCCAATGCAACTCCGGATGCGGCATTGAAGCGGGCTGGCACACAAACTGCACCGGCTCCGGTCAAGTCGCCGGGAAGACAGAGTGCCGTCAATTCTCCGTCACCCGCTTTATAACCGAGCTATTTCTCGGTCGAGCCTGTTTCGGCCGGGAGGAACGATCCGAATGAGAGTCTGGGCAGTCGCCAATCAAAAAGGTGGTGTGGGCAAGACCACATCTTCCATCGCTTTAGCCGGGTTGCTGGCCGAGGCGGGCAAGCGCGTGGTCATCGTCGATCTGGATCCCCATGGCTCGATGACCAGCTATTTCGGCTACGATCCCGATAGCCTGGAGCACAGCAACTACGACCTGTTCCTGCACAAGGGCGTTGTGCCCGAGGGCCTGCCGGGGCAGTTGCTGTTGTCCACCAGCGACGAGCGGATTTCCCTGCTGCCATCGAGCACCGCTCTCGCCACCCTGGAGCGACAGTCGCCCGGGCAGGGCGGGCTGGGCTTGGTGATCGCCAAGAGTCTGGCGCAGCTGTGGCAGGATTTCGATTACGCGATCATCGACAGCCCGCCGTTGCTGGGTTTGCTGATGGTCAATGCCTTGGCTGCCAGCCAGCAGTTGGTGATCCCGGTGCAGACCGAGCACTTGGCGGTCAAGGGCCTGGAGCGCATGGTCAATACACTGGCGATGGTCAACCGCTCGCGCAAGCAGACGCTGGCCTTCAACATCGTGCCGACCTTGTTCGATCGTCGCACCCAGGCGTCCCTGGGCACCCTGCGGGTGTTGCGGGACATGTACCCCGAGGACATCTGGCAAGGCTATATCCCCGTCGATACCCGCTTGCGGGACGCCAGCCGCGCAGGAGTGACCCCCTCGCAATTCGATGGCAAGAGCCGTGGCGTGCTGGCCTACCGGGCGCTGCTCAAGCACCTGTTGGCCCAGCAGCTTGTTCCACAGCAGGTGGCTTAAGGTGACGAGGCTTTCCACTGGCATTGCGTTCGCTTGTGAACGCTCAAGTCCTACCGCATTCATGCCGATAACCTCTTCAAGTGGCGCACTGTTCCTATGAGCCGCCCGATAAAGACAACCTCGCGTCCGCAAATGGCCCTGCAATCCTATCTGGATGGGCTGCTGCAGGAAGCGACCGAAGAATTGCCACCACTGCCAAGCGTGATCGAGGCGTTGCCCGAGAATGTCGAAGCCAAGGGTGTGCTGGATGAGTTTCAGGCGGCCGTGCTCGAAGAGCAGGCCCGTGATGCACAGAAATCAGTAATGGCTGCGGCGGTCGAGGCACCGTTCATCAAGCCTCAGGTGGCGGTCATGGACGCGCCTGCGCCGATCCTGGCGTCGGTCTCGACCGTTGCCCCGCTGCTGCAAGGCCTGGTGACGCCGGTGGTGGAAATTCACCTGCCGCCGAGCAGCCCGCCACCACCGGTGCCGGGCGACGATCGTCCGGCCTGGGCTGCCGAGCCGTTCGAGTGTTTGTTGTTCGATGTGGCCGGGTTGACCCTGGCGGTGCCGCTGGTATGCCTGGGATCGATTTATTCCCTGGCCGGGCAGGAATTGACGCCGTTGTTTGGCCAGCCGGAATGGTTTCTCGGAATCCTGCCGAGCCAGGCCGGCAACCTGAAGGTACTGGATACGGCGCGCTGGGTCATGCCGGACCGTTATCGCGATGACTTTCGCCAAGGCTTGCAGTACGTGATTTCAGTGCAGGGTTACGAGTGGGGTTTGGCGGTGCATCAGGTCAGCCGTTCGCTGCGCCTGGACCCGAACGAGATCAAGTGGCGTAGCCATCGAGGGCAACGGCCATGGCTGGCCGGTACGGTGATCGAGCATATGTGCGCCTTGCTGGACGTTTCCGAGCTGGCGGAGCTGATCGCCAGCGGCGGGGCAAAACACCTGGGCGGCAGCAAGAAGCCGGTCCAGAAACCGAAATAAGACAACCGGCGGCGCACAGCGTCGCCGGACAGAATACACGCCGCCACAGGCGGTTTTTCGAGGGGTCAGGGTATGAATGATAAGGCGTCGTCTCAAAAGGGTTCTGAAGATCCGATTCTGCAATGGGTAACCTTCAAGCTCGATAACGAAACCTACGGCATCAACGTGATGCGCGTTCAGGAAGTGCTGCGCTATACCGAGATCGCCCCGGTACCGGGTGCTCCGAGCTATGTGCTGGGCATCATCAACCTGCGTGGCAACGTGGTTACGGTGATCGATACCCGTCAGCGCTTCGGCCTGATGAATGCCGAGATCAGCGACAACACCCGGATCGTCATCATCGAAGCCGACAAGCAAGTGGTTGGCATCATGGTCGACAGCGTCGCCGAAGTGGTTTACCTGCGTCAGTCGGAAATCGAGACTGCGCCGAACGTGGGTAACGAAGAATCCGCCAAGTTCATTCAGGGCGTGTGCAACAAGAACAACGAGTTGCTGATTCTGGTTGAACTGGACAAGATGATGAGCGAAGAAGAGTGGTCGGAACTGGAGAGTATCTGATTTGATTCTTGAGGTAGCAGTCATTGTCCTGTTCCTTTTCTGGGCAGGCACGCTGGCGATGTTCTTGGCGTACATACGTGGCCAGCGGCAGATCGCCGCTCAGCAGGCCCAGGGCGATGCGCTGCGCGACCAGCGCATCAGGGACCTGGCCAAGCGCGTCGACGATTACCAGAACGGCACTGTGCGCATGGGCGAAGCGCTCCATGAGCTGCGTGCCGTGGTCGCGCCGTTGCCGGATAAACTCGCCCAGTTGGAACAGCGCGACCCCTCCAGCCTGTCCTTCGCCCAGGCCGCCCGCCTGGTGGGTATGGGCGCCAGTGTCGACGAACTGACCCAAGCCTGCGGCCTGACCCAGGCCGAGGCGGAGTTGATGAGCAAGCTGCACAAGGGCGGCTGATCGCCTTCACCCCAATCCAATGTGGGAGCGAGCTTGCTCGCGATAGCGGTGTGACAATCAACAGAGATGTTGAATGTGAATCCGTCATCGCGAGCAAGCTCGCTCCCACAGGTTTTTCTGGTGCTCACACACAGATCCTTCCAACCCAAGCGCAATCCCTGTGGCGAGGGAGCTTGCTCCCGCTGGGCAGCGCAGCGGCCCCCGGCTTTTTTGCGGCTACTGCGCCCCCTCGCCCCAGGTGTAGCGTCGTTGCTATCAGTGGTCGTCGCCGCGTTCGGTGACATCCTTCTCGATACTCGGCACATTTGTGGGAGCGAGCTTGCTCGCGATAGCGGTGTGACAGTCAACAGAGATGTTGAATGTGAATCCGCCATCGCGAGCAAGCTCGCTCCCACAGGTTTTTCTGGTGCTCACAGACTGGTCGTTCCAGCCCGGACACCGCTGCGTTGATCAGTAATCGTCGCCGCGGTCGGTCACATCCTTCTCGATACTCGGCGCATTCGGGTCGTAGCCCTGGGGAAACTTGCCCTTGAGGTTCCAGGCGAACGCAATGATCTCGGCAATCGTGCGGTACAGCTCTTCGGGGATGCTGTCCCCCAACTCCATCCGCGCCAACAGCTTCACCAGCTCGGCATTTTCATAGATCGGTACTTCGCTTTCGCGGGCGATACGCAGGATTTCCTCGGCCAGGGCTTCGTCGCCCTTGGCGGTGAGGGTCGGGGCGTGGTGGCCGTCGTACTTGAGGGCAATGGCCTGGCGGGGTGCGGTATGGGTTGTCATGCGGTTTCGTCCACCCAGCGTTGTTCCAGGCGAGTCTTGGGGCCTTGGGGCGGGGTGCCGAGGTGGCAGTCCAGGTCGCCGACGTTCAGGCCACAAGTCACCAGGCGCTCACGCAAGGCTGTCAGGTTGCTTTCGATCAGGCTCGCTGTATACGGCCGTTCGGCCCACAACTGGCTGGACAGGCTGCCGCTGAGCAACTGGGCCTGAACCTGCAGTGGGCCGAGCGGTTCCATGTCGAACGCCAATTCCACCCGCCAGAGCTGCTGTTTTGGCTCGCGTTCTTCCCTGCGCTCGTTTGGTTGCTCCCGGGGCGGGGTTTCCTCGCGCTGGAACTTGACCTGCAACGGCACGATGTCCTGCAGGTTGCGCATCGGGATTTCCAATTGCCAGGTGCTCATCAGTCGACCGTCGTCGGTCAGGCCGGTCTGCTCCAGGCTCGACAATTGATGGCTTTGCAGGCGTGACACGGCGGCAGCGGCCAGGCGCAGCAGGTGTTCGAGGTCGCCGTCTTCGTCCTGGCCTTGCATCTGGCGCGAGGGCAGGGGGAAGCTGGTGGGTTGCGGCTTGGCGCTGACCTGGCCGAGCATCCCCAGGGCGCTGCGTACGAAGCTAGGCAGGACTTGGGCCAACGTATTGGCGGCAATGATGGCGCTGAGGTTGGTGGAGGCGGGCAGGGCCGGTGTCAGTTGGGCGATCAGTTTCAGCAGGTCGCCTTTCATGTCCGGCGCCAGGCTCGGTGGTTGCCCGGCGAGCAATTTGCTTTCCAGGAATACGCCGCTGGCGACCATGGCTTGGGCCAAACCCTTGGGTGTGCTCAGTTGCTGGACGTCCGGCAGGCCAGCCAGCAAGCGAGTTACAGCGGCGCGCAGCTCGGCGCCGGTGTCGTCGGTGGCCGGAAGGTTTTGCAGGACGGTGATCAGGCTGTCCAGCGAGCCCTGCTGGCTCATTTGCGTGACCAACTGCTGACTCACCGCCAATTGCTCCTGGCGGTTGCTCAGCGGAACGAACTTCAGCGTCTGGGTATCTTGCACCTGGGCACTCAACAGCGTGCCGATACGCAGCGGTCGCGGGCTGTCGATGTCCAGGGTGCTGCCCGCCTGGGCGGTGTTGAGCAAGCTTACCAACGATCGATACACCGCCGGTTGCCCTGGTAACTGCGGCAACGCCTGGCTGGTCAGCACTTTGCCTTGCAGCAGGGTGCCGACCGGCAACTGCGCGGTGTCGATTCGGGTGAGGGTGGCGACGCTGGAGGACACGGCCTGTTGCACGGCAATCGCCAGATTGCTGGCGGACGGCTGGGTCACGGCCAGGCTGGTGCCCTGGGGCAACGGCTGGGTGCTGGTGGCCTGGACAGTGGTCTGGCGGCCGCTCTCCAGGGTGACCTTGAGCAGCAGCTGGAAAGTCTGGTCGGCCTGCTTGAGCGACAGCACTTCGGCCTGGGCAGTCTGGCCCGAGCTGATCAGGCCTTCGGTCGGCACCAGCAGTTTGAGCAGCTCGCCATTGACCGCTGGCATACGCGTGGTTGCCGTGGCCTGGGGCAGCGGCAGGATGTTCATGTCGCCTGTCATCTGCGGTCTTACCTTGGGAAAATAAGCCCTCTTTAGCGTAGGGCATCACATGTATAATGCCGCCCGTCTTTCAGGGAGTGGCGAAAACCTTGCAATTGTTTGACGCAGCTCTGTGGAACAGGCCGTCAATGCATCTATGCTGCATCTCTTTAACGGCCGCTGCACCGCCGACTTGAACCGTATAAGGCCCGCGATCCCTTGACCAGTCCTCTCCTGCAAACCGTCGGCCTCGCCTGTGAGCGAGACTTGCGACTGCTTTTCGAAAATCTCGAATTGAGACTCTCGCGTGGCGATATGGTGCAAATCAGTGGTCCCAACGGCAGCGGCAAGACCAGCCTGCTGCGCCTGCTGGCCGGTTTGATGCAACCGACCGCAGGCCAGGTGTTGCTCAACGGCCAGCCCTTGCACAGCCAGCGTAGCGAACTGGCCCGCAACCTGCTCTGGATCGGCCATGCCGCCGGTATCAAGGATTTGCTGACCCCCGAAGAGAACCTCAGTTGGCTCTGCGCATTGCATACGCCGGTTGGCCGCGAAGCGATCTGGCAGGCGTTGGCGGCGGTAGGGCTGCGCGGCTTCGAAGACGTGCCGAGCCATACCCTGTCTGCCGGCCAGCAACGCCGTGTGGCCCTGGCCCGGCTGTACCTGGACAGCCCGCCGCTGTGGATTCTCGACGAACCATTCACCGCCCTGGACAAGCAGGGTGTCGCGCAACTCGAGGAACACCTGGCCCAGCACTGTGAAAACGGTGGCATGGTGCTCTTGACCACCCACCACACGCTGGCGCGGATGCCGGCCGGTTATCGCAACATTGATCTGGGGAACTGGGCCGTATGAGTGTGTTTGGCCTGTTGCTTGCCCGCGAGGCGCGCCTGCTGTTCCGGCGTCCGGCCGAATTGGCCAATCCGCTGGTTTTCTTCGCGATCGTGATTGCGTTGTTCCCGTTGGCGGTCGGGCCAGAGACTCAATTGTTGCAAACCTTGTCTCCGGGACTGGTCTGGGTCGCGGCGCTTTTATCGGTCCTGCTCTCGCTGGACGGGCTTTTCCGCAGTGATTTCGAAGACGGTTCACTGGAACAGTGGGTCCTTTCGTCGCACCCCCTGGCCCTTCTGGTTTTGGCCAAGGTACTGGCACACTGGGTTTTTTCCGGGCTGGCACTGGTATTGCTCTCGCCGCTGCTGGCAATGATGCTGGGGCTGCCCGGCGCGTGCATGCCGGTGCTGCTGGTGTCGCTGCTGCTGGGTACGCCGGTGCTGAGCCTGCTCGGCGCGGTGGGCGCGGCATTGACGGTGGGTTTGAAGCGCGGCGGCCTGTTGCTGGCGCTGCTGATCCTGCCGTTGTATATCCCGGTCCTGATCCTGGGCAGTGGTGCCTTGCAAGCGGCGTTGCAAGGCATGCCCGCGACCGGTTATCTGCTGTGGCTTGGGAGCCTGACCGCCCTGGCGATAACCCTGACACCCTTTGCAATAGCCGCTGGCCTGAAGATCAGCGTCGGCGAATAATAACGAGGCCTGGTCAAAAATTGACCACTTCTTTGGAAGTAAAGGCTGCCCCGGCGGTTCGTGACGGCGAGCCGCAACCGTGATGGAAACAGCAATGAACTGGACCTGGTTTCACAAGCTCGGCTCACCCAAGTGGTTCTACGGCATCAGCGGCAAACTGCTCCCATGGTTGAGCATCGCTGCATTGTTGTTGATTGGTTCTGGCGTGGTCTGGGGCCTGGCCTTCTCACCGCCGGACTACCAGCAGGGCAACAGCTTCCGCATCATCTACATTCACGTGCCCACGGCGATGCTGGCCCAGTCCGTCTATGTGATGCTGGCGGTGTGCGGTGTGGTCGGGCTGGTGTGGAAGATGAAGCTGGCCGACGTTGCCCTGCAATGCGCCGCGCCCATCGGTGCCTGGATGACCGCCGTGGCGCTGGTCACCGGGGCCATCTGGGGCAAGCCGACCTGGGGTTCGTGGTGGGTCTGGGATGCGCGACTGACGTCGATGCTGATCCTGCTGTTCCTGTACTTCGGTCTTATTGCGCTGGGCAACGCCATCAGCAATCGTGACAGCGCCGCCAAGGCCTGCGCGGTACTGGCGATTGTCGGCGTGATCAACATCCCGATCATCAAGTATTCGGTGGAGTGGTGGAACACCCTGCACCAGGGCGCGACCTTCACCCTTACCGAAAAACCGGCAATGCCCGTCGAAATGTGGCTGCCGCTGTTGCTGACCGTGCTGGGTTTCTACTGTTTCTTCGGCGCGGTGCTATTGCTGCGCATGCGCCTGGAAGTGCTCAAGCGCGAGTCCCGGGCCAGTTGGGTGAAGGCCGAAGTACAGAACAGCCTGGAGGCCGCTCGATGAGTTTCGCTTCATTCGGCGATTTCCTCGCCATGGGCCATCATGGCCTGTATGTCTGGTCAGCCTATGGCATCTGCCTCGCGGTTCTGGCCCTCAACGTGGCGGTGCCGATCCTGGCCCGCAAGCGGTATCTGCAACAAGAGGCGCGTCGTCTGCGCCGGGAGAACGGTCAGTGAATCCGCTGCGCAAAAAACGTCTTGTCATCATTCTTGCGATCCTGGTGGGTGTCGGCGCCGCGGTCGCCCTGGCCCTGAGCGCCCTGCAGCAGAACATCAACCTGTTCTACACCCCGACCCAGATCGCCAACGGCGAAGCGCCCAAGGATACCCGCATCCGCGCTGGCGGCATGGTGGAAAAAGGCTCGCTGGAGCGCTCCGGGGATTCCCTGGACGTGAAATTCAATGTCACCGACTTCAACAAGACCGTGACCATCACCTATCGCGGCATCCTCCCGGACCTGTTCCGCGAAGGGCAGGGCATCGTCGCCCTGGGCAAGCTCAACGCCGACGGAGTGGTGGTGGCCGATGAAGTGCTGGCCAAGCACGACGAAAAATACATGCCGCCGGAAGTGACCAAGGCGCTGAAAGACAGCGGTCAGTCGGCGCCTGCTCCCGTGAAGGAGGGCTGATCGATGACTGCTGGCATCTTTATTCCCGAGTTGGGCCACCTGGCGATGATCCTGGCCCTGTGTTTCTCACTGGTACAGGCCGTGGTGCCCTTGCTCGGTGCCTGGCGCGGCGACCGCTTGTGGATGAGCCTGGCCCAACCGGCGGCGTGGGGGCAGTTTGCCTTCATGTTGTTTGCCTTCGGTTGCCTGACCTATGCGTTCATGGCCGACGATTTTTCCGTGGAGTACGTCGCCAGCAACTCCAACAGCGCCTTGCCCTGGTACTACAAGTTCAGCGCGGTATGGGGCGCCCACGAGGGGTCGCTGTTGCTCTGGGCGTTGATCCTTGCCGGCTGGACCTTCGCCGTCTCGGTGTTTTCCCGGCAGTTGCCCCAGGTGATGCTGGCCCGGGTGCTGGCGGTGATGGGCATGATCAGCACCGGTTTCCTGCTGTTTTTGATCGTCACCTCCAACCCGTTCGAGCGCATCCTGCCGCAGATGCCGACGGATGGCCGCGACCTCAACCCATTGCTGCAAGACATCGGCCTGATCGTTCACCCGCCGATGCTCTACATGGGCTACGTCGGCTTCTCCGTGGCCTTCGCCTTCGCCATCGCCGCGTTGCTCGGTGGGCGCCTCGATGCCGCGTGGGCACGTTGGTCGCGTCCGTGGACCATCGTCGCCTGGGCCTTCCTCGGCATTGGCATCACCCTTGGCTCGTGGTGGGCCTACTACGAGCTCGGCTGGGGCGGCTGGTGGTTCTGGGACCCGGTGGAAAACGCCTCGTTCATGCCCTGGTTGGTGGGCACGGCGCTGATCCATTCCCTGGCGGTCACGGAAAAACGCGGTGTGTTCAAGAGCTGGACCGTGCTGCTGGCCATCGCGGCGTTCTCGCTGAGCCTGCTGGGGACGTTCCTGGTGCGCTCGGGCGTGTTGACGTCGGTGCACGCCTTCGCCTCGGACCCTGAGCGCGGGGTGTTCATCCTGATGTTCCTGCTGTTCGTGGTCGGCGGCTCGCTGACGCTGTTCGCCCTGCGTGCGCCGGTGGTCAAGAGCCAGGTCGGCTTCAACCTCTGGTCACGGGAAACCCTGTTGCTGGGCAATAACCTGGTGTTGGTGGTGGCTGCGTCGATGATCCTGCTGGGGACGTTGTACCCGCTGGTGCTCGATGCGTTGTCCGGCGCCAAGCTGTCGGTGGGGCCGCCGTACTTCAATGCACTGTTCATCCCGCTGATGGCGATCCTGATGGTGGTGATGGCCATCGGCATGCTGGTGCGCTGGAAAGACACCCCGGTCAAGTGGCTGCTGGGCATGTTGACCCCGGTGCTGCTGGGCACGGTCGCTCTGGCCGTGGTGGCCGGCGTGGCGTATGGCGACTTCAACTGGGCGGTGCTGGCGACGTTCGTGCTGGCGGCCTGGGTATTGCTGGCGGGTGTACGGGACATCTTCGACAAGACCCGGCACAAAGGCCTGATCAAGGGCCTGCCGACCCTGACCCGCAGTTACTGGGGCATGCAGGTCGCCCACCTGGGCATCGCCGTCTGCGCCCTGGGCGTGGTGCTGTCCAGTCAGAACAGCGCCGAGCGCGACCTGCGCCTGGCGCCGGGTGAGTCCATGGACCTGGCCGGCTATCAGTTCGTTTTCGAGGGCGCCAAACATTTCGAGGGCCCGAACTTCACATCCGACAAAGGCACTGTGCGGGTCATTCGCAACGGCCAGGAAATCACCGTGCTGCACCCGGAAAAACGTCTCTACACCGTGCAGAACTCGGTCATGACCGAAGCCGGCATCGATGCCGGTTTCACCCGCGATCTCTACGTGGCGCTGGGCGAGTCCCTGGGTGACGGCGCGTGGGCGGTACGGGTCCACGTCAAGCCGTTCGTACGCTGGATCTGGTTCGGTGGCTTGCTCACCGGCCTGGGTGGGGTGTTGGCGGCGCTGGATCGGCGTTATCGAGTCAAGGTGAAAACCCGGGTGCGTGAAGCCCTGGGCGTGACGGGAGCCACTGCATGAAACGTTGGTTGATGTTGGTGCCGCTGGCGCTGTTCCTGTTGATGGCGGTGTTTTTGTACCGGGGGTTGTACCTGAATCCGACCGAGTTGCCCTCGGCGATGATCGGCAAGCCGTTCCCGGATTTCTCCCTGCCATCGGTGCAGGGCGATAAGACCTTGACCCGCGCCGACCTGCTGGGCAAGCCGGCGCTGGTCAACGTGTGGGGCACCTGGTGCATCTCCTGCCGGGTCGAGCACCCGGTGTTGAACAAGCTGGCCCAGAACGGCGTGGTGATCTACGGCGTCAATTACAAGGACGTCAATGCCGACGCTCTGAAATGGCTCGCCGAGTTCCACAATCCGTATCAACTGGACATTCGCGATGAAGACGGCTCCCTGGGCCTGAACCTGGGTGTCTACGGCGCGCCGGAAACGTTCTTCATCGACGCCAAGGGTGTCATCCGCGACAAGTTCGTCGGCGTGATCGACGAGCAGGTCTGGCGCGAGAAACTGGCCGCCAAGTATCAGGCACTGGTGGACGAGGCCAAGCCATGAAGCGCTGGTTAGCCGCCGCCGTCCTCGGCCTGAGCCTTGCCGGCGTGGCCCACGCCGCCATTGATACCTACGAATTCGCCAACGACGGCGAGCGCGAGCGGTTTCGCGAACTGACCAAGGAGCTGCGCTGCCCCAAGTGCCAGAACCAGGACATCGCCGACTCCAACGCGCCAATTGCCGCCGACCTGCGCAAGGAAATCTTCCGCATGCTCGGCGAGGGCAAGGACAACCAGCAGATCATCGATTTCATGGTCGATCGCTACGGTGAGTTCGTGCGCTACAACCCCGCCCTGTCCTCCAAGACGGCGCTGCTCTGGTTCGGCCCCGCCGGGCTGTTGTTCGGTGGTTTCGTGGTCATTGCAATGATCGTGCGCCGCCGCCGGGTCCAGCGCACCGCCGCCCCGGACACGCTTTCTGTCGAAGAGCGCCAGCGCCTCGACCAACTGTTGGATAAAACCAAGCATGATTGATTTCTGGCTCGCCGCAGGTCTGCTTCTTCTGGTTGCCCTGAGTTTTCTGTTGATCCCTGTACTGCGTGGTCGCCGCGCCCAGTTGGAGGAGGACCGTACCGCGCTCAACGTGGCGTTGTATCAGGAACGCGTCGCCGAATTGCAGATCGAGCGGGAGGAGGGCGTGCTCAACGCCGCGCAACTGGACACCGGTCGCGCCGAGGCCGCCCGTGAATTGCTCGCTGACACCGAGGGTGCCGATGCGCCGCGCGAATCCCGGCTGGGCAAGCCGTTGCCGTTGCTCGCCGCTGTGCTGGTGCCGGTGTTGGGCCTGGCGCTGTACCTGCATTTCGGTGCCAGCGACAAGGTCGAGCTGACCCGTGAATTCGCCCAGGCGCCGCAGTCGATGGAAGAGATGACCCTGCGACTGGAACGTGCGGTGGCGGCGCAACCGGATAACGCCGAGGGCCTGTATTTCCTCGGGCGTACCTACATGGCGCAGGATCGGCCCGCAGACGCGGCGAAGGTCTTCGAACGCACCGTGGCGGTGGCCGGTCGACAACCCGAATTGCTGGGCCAATGGGCCCAGGCGCAGTATTTTGCCGATGGCAAGAAATGGTCGGATAAGCTCCAGGCGCTGACCGACGAAGCGCTGAAGCTCGATCCGAAGGAAGTCACCAGCCTCGGCCTGTTGGGCATCGCCGCTTTTGAGGGCGAGCGCTATCAGGACGCAATCGATTACTGGGGGCGCCTGTTGGTGGAACTGCCGGAGGGCGACAAGTCCCGTGAAGCGCTGCAGGGCGGCATTACCCGTGCCACCGAGAAGCTGCAAGCCAGCGGCGGCAAGGTTGCCCAGGCGCCGGTGGCCAAGGCTGCGGCACTGCTCAAGGTGCGCGTCGACCTGGCGCCGGCACTCAAGGCCAAGGTGCAGCCGGGCGACAGTGTGTTCATCTTCGCCCGCGCCGTTTCCGGCCCGCCCGCGCCGCTGGCCGCCAAGCGCCTGACGGTCGCCGATTTGCCGGTCACGGTAGAGCTGGGTGACGCGGACGCAATGATGCCGCAGTTGAAACTGTCGAACTTCCCCGAAGTCCAACTGGTGGCGCGCATCTCCCGGGCCGGCCAGCCGACCGCGGGTGAGTGGATCGGCCGCAGCCAGCCCCTGGCGAGCAGCACCACGGCGCCGCAACAACTGACCATCGACAGCCCGGACAAATAACAGGAATTCGCACCATGACCGCCATCGCTCGTATCACCCTGCTCACGCTCGTCATGGGCCTGAGCGCTTGTGCGGTCCAGCGTCCGTCGGAGCCCTCGGCACCGCTGCCACCGATCCCGCCGTCGACCCCGACCAGCAAACCGGTCCCGTCCACACCGCCGGGCAAACCTGTCATCCCGAACAAACCGGCCAAACCGCTGCCGCGTACTTCCGCCAGCTTCGCCCCACCGCCGGGTGGCAACAGCCATTGGGACGCCAAGCTTGGGGTCTATGTGCTGGACAACCAGACGAACACGTTCTATCGCCAGCGTACCTATTACCGCTGGAACAACGGCTGGAGCCGTTCCGTGAGCCCGAATGGTCCGTGGGAAGACACCTCCATCGAAGGCGTGCCAGCGGGTCTTGGACGCCAGTTTCATTGACAATGATCGTTTTCACACTGGACTGGAAGTGATCGGCAACCCAGTGGCGAGGGCGCTTGCTCCCGCTGGGCTGCGTGTAGGAGCTGCCGAAGGCTGCGATCTTTTGATCTTTCGCTTGGGACTCAAGTGTCTAGGGAAAGGTCGCAGCCTCGTCGCACTCGACAGCTCCTACAGAGCCGAGCGGGAGCAAGCTCCCTCGCCACAATAGCGTTCGGCTCAACTTCAGCAGCAGGCCGGGCTTTTTGTGTTTCTGAATATTCTTTGAACGAAATTTTCACAAAATCTTGCGGACAATCCCCCGCGCTCATATCGCCGCCGGTTATTTAATGGCAATGCCATAGCCGTTCGTGCAACATTTGCGCTCTCGCGCAAGCCCCGAGGCCAGGCTTTGGTCAACAGAGGGCGCGCCGTTGTTTCTTTTTGTCACTCCAATTCCGATAGGGTCCTTAAACGACATGGCAATCCCGGACGCCCTGAATCAGCAGCGTACTACGCATCGCCTGCTGCAACCGACCGTCAAATCGCACCTGGCCTACACGTTGCTTTGTGCCTTTGTGATGATGGTCATGTTCAGCCTGCTGCGCGTGGCGCTGCTGGTCTATAACCGCGAGATGATCCTCGACACGCCGGCTTCGACCTTTGTTGAAGCCTTCGTCAACGGCCTGCGTTTCGACTTGCGCCTGGTGGTCTACCTCTGCATCCCGTTGCTGCTGGCGTTGTTCAGCGCAAGGGCCATGGCGGCCCGTGGGTTCTTTCGTTTCTGGCTGACCGTCACTTCCAGCATCGCGCTGTTCCTGGGCTTGATGGAGATGGATTTCTACCGTGAATTCCACCAGCGCCTCAACGGCCTGGTCTTCCAGTATGTAAAGGAAGACCCGAAAACCGTGATGAGCATGCTCTGGTACGGTTTCCCGGTGGTGCGCTACCTGCTGGCGTGGGCCGGCGGCACCATCATCCTCAGCCTGGCATTCAAGGGCGCCGACCGCGCCACGCGTCCCCGTGGGCCGTTCAGTGGCGGCACCATTGGTACCCGGCAGATCGCCCCGTGGTATGGGCGTGTCGCGGTGTTTGTCGTTTGCCTGCTGGTCGCCGTGACCGCCGCGCGCGGCACCTTGCGCCAAGGGCCGCCCCTGCGCTGGGGCGACGTCTACACCACCGATTCGAACTTCGCCAACCAGTTGGGCCTCAACGGCACCTTGTCGCTGGTGGCCGCGGCCAAGAGCCGGATGTCCGAAGACCGCGACAACATCTGGAAAGCCACCCTTGAGCAACCGCTGGCACAGCAGACCGTGCGCGATATGCTGGTGATGCCTGACGATAAACTGGTGGACACCGCGACAGCCGCCGTGCGCCGCGACTACACGCCGCCGGCGGACAAGACCCTGCCGATCAAGAACGTGGTCGTGATTCTCATGGAGAGCATGGCCGGTCACTCGGTGGGTGCCCTGGGCGCGCCGGGCAACATCACGCCTTACCTGGACAAACTGTCCAAGGAAGGCCTGCTGTTCGACCGTTTCTTCTCCAACGGTACCCACACCCACCAAGGCATGTTCGCCACCATGGCGTGCTTCCCGAACCTGCCGGGTTTCGAATACCTGATGCAGACGCCGGAGGGCAGCCACAAGCTGTCGGGCCTGCCGCAACTGCTCAGCGCCCGTGACTACGACGACGTGTACGTCTACAACGGCGATTTTGCCTGGGACAACCAGTCGGGTTTCTTCAGCAGCCAGGGCATGACCACATTCATCGGGCGTAACGACTTCGTGAACCCGGTGTTCTCCGATCCGACCTGGGGCGTGTCCGACCAGGACATGTTCGACCGAGGCCTGATCGAGCTCAAGGCGCGGGAAAACGGCAAGCCGTTCTATGCCTTGCTGCAAACCCTGTCCAACCACACCCCTTATGCGTTGCCGACGCCGTTGCCGGTCGAGCGGGTCACCGACCGTGGCAGCCTGAACGAACACCTGACCGCCATGCGCTACGCCGACTGGGCCCTGGGCCAGTTCTTCGAGAAGGCCCGCAAGGAGCCTTACTTCAAGGAAACCCTGTTCGTCGTGGTCGGCGACCATGGCTTTGGCAACGAACGCCAGATCACCGAGATGGACCTGGGCCGTTTCAACGTGCCGATGCTGTTGATCGGCCCGGGCATCCAGGAAAAATTCGGCCAGCGTAACCACACCGTGGGTACCCAGGTCGACATCGTGCCGACCATCATGGGCCGGATCGGTGGGCAAGTACGGAACCAGTGCTGGGGCCGTGACCTGTTGAACCTGCCGCAAGGCGATCCCGGTTTTGGTGTGATCAAGCCGTCGGGCAGCGAGCAGACCACGGCGATCATCCGCGATGACCACATCCTGGTCCTGCCGAAGGAAAAGGAAATGGAGCCGAAGATGTATCGCTATGAACTGGGCGCCAACCCTGGTGCGGAAATCATCCCGAATGCACCGGACACCGCGCCGATGAAACTCAAGCTCGAATCTTTCCTGCAAACCGCGACCAAGAGCCTGCTGGATAACACCGCCGGCGTCGTTGACGGCAAGCCGGACTGATAAACGGCGTACATAAAAAAAGAGGCCTGCCAAGGCCTCTTTTTTTTTGCGCTTACTTAGTGGTTTATATCTTGCCCAGGAGTAGCAGGACCAACAGCACCACCAACACCACACCGATGATACCGGACGGGCCGTAACCCCAACTTCTGGAGTGCGGGAAGACTGGGAGACCACCGATCAGCAGGAGGATCAGGATAACGATAAGTATTGTGCCCATTGTAGATTTCCTTATTGGTCAGTTCTGGAGTGATACAACTTCCAACTACCAGCGCGCATGCGTTAAATCCGGGCGGCTTAATAAGTCCGACCGTCGCGGCTTGTAGAAAATTCAAAGTTTTTGTAGGAGCTGTCGAGTGAAACGAGGCTGCGATCTTTTTCAGCCTGGAGGAAGACTAAGGATCGCAGCCTCGTTCCACTCGGCAACTCCTACAGTTTGCCCTCGCCATTCAGCAATCTGATGGAGCGTGGGTCCGTTGAACGCCTTCGCTACACTCGGCCTATCTCTCCCGGAACAACAAGGCTGTCTGCTATGCAAAATCGCATGATGATCACTGGTGCCGGCTCTGGCCTGGGTCGCGAAATCGCGCTGCGCTGGGCCCGCGAAGGATGGCGCCTGGCCTTATCGGATGTCAGCGAGCCGGGCCTCGTGGAAACCCTCAAGCTAGTGCGGGGTGCCGGTGGCGACGGCTTCATCCAGCGCTGCGATGTGCGCGACTACAGCCAATTGACTGCGTTTGCCCAGGCCTGCGAAGAGAAGTTCGGCGGTATCGATATCATCGTCAACAATGCCGGCGTGGCCTCGGGCGGCTTCTTCAGTGAACTCTCCCTGGAGGATTGGGACTGGCAGATCGCGATCAACCTGATGGGTGTGGTCAAGGGCTGCAAGGCGTTCCTGCCGCTGCTGGAAAAAAGCCGTGGCAAGATCATCAACATCGCCTCCATGGCAGCCCTGATGCAGGGCCCGGCCATGAGCAACTACAACGTGGCGAAGGCGGGTGTCGTGGCGCTGTCGGAAAGCCTGTTGGTGGAACTGGCGCAGCAGGAAGTTGGCGTACACGTGGTGTGCCCGTCGTTCTTCCAGACCAATCTGCTGGATTCCTTCCGTGGCCCGACCCCGGCCATGAAAGCCCAGGTTGGCAAGTTGCTGGAAAGCTCACCGATCAGCGCCACGGATATTGCCGACTACATCTATCAGCAGGTCGCCCAGGGCCAGTTCATGATCCTGCCCCACGAACAGGGACGCATGGCTTGGGCCCTCAAGCAGAAGAACCCACAGTTGCTGTACGACGAAATGACCGTCATGGCCGACAAGATGCGCGCCAAGGCCCGGCAAAACCTCAATTGACCTGGATGCCCGATGTCCTCAGGATGGCGCCATTCGGCCTTCCTGATGGACATCTGCATGCTCAATTACCTGTGGTTTTTTCTCGCCGCGCTGTTTGAGATCGCGGGCTGCTACGCCTTCTGGATGTGGTTGCGCCAGGGCAAGAGCGCCTGGTGGATCGCCCCGGCGTTGCTCAGCCTCACATTGTTCGCCCTGTTGTTGACCCGCGTCGAAGCGACGTACGCCGGGCGCGCCTACGCCGCCTATGGCGGCCTCTATATCATTGCCTCGATCGGCTGGCTGGCGATGGTCGAGCGAGTGCGACCACTGGGGTCCGACTGGATTGGCGTGGCGCTCTGCGTGTTGGGGGCGAGTGTGATTCTATTCGGCCCGCGGTTCTCGGCGCCCTGAAATAACCGGCGGTCCGACAGGGTTTTGCAGGAAATTTCCGTCAGTCACAAGAACTTTGCTTGTAGGGCCTTACTGAATTCTCGCGGGTGTCTTGAGAACGGGAAACAGGCCGGGCATGGTCAGGGTCCAGACATTCTTAAGGACAAGAACCATGCTTGTATTAAGCCGCGCTGTAGGTGAGTTGATTTCCATCGGTGACGATATTTCCGTCCGTGTGCTGTCGGTCAGCGGCGGCACGGTGCGTTTTGGCGTGGAAGCGCCACGGCACGTCGATGTCCATCGCTCCGAAATCTACGACAAGATCCAGAAGAAAAAGGCCCATGCCACCCGCAAGGCCTGTTCAGTCGAATAGGTGTTTGGGCACGTCGTGCTTGAGCATCAGTTGGCACTGTTCACTTTCGGGGTCGAAGACGATCAACGCCTGGCCCTTGGTCAGGGCTTGCCTGACTCGCAGAACCCGCGTTTCCAGGGGGGTGTCGTCACCATTGTCGGTGCCGTCGCGGGTCACGAAATCCTCGATCAGGCGGGTGAGCGTGTCGACTTCGAGTTGGTCGTGGGGGATGAGCATGGGGTACCTCGGCTAGACAATGGGGCGATGCTACGGCCAATGGGCTTTTGCGGCTAGCCTTGGGTTTTGTGGGGCCTGTTCTGGCCTCATCGCGAGCAAGCTCGCTCCCACATTGGTTCTGCGTCGAGCACAAAGTTCAAGTCCAATGAAGATCAACCTGTGGGAGCGAGCTTGCTCGCGATGGCAATAGCCCAGACAGTGAAATGTTGGATCAGCTATCGGAACGCTGCCCCACCAGGCTATCCACCGATGGCACCCGGGTATCACTTTCCATCTGGGTATCGTGTTCGATCTGATGACTGAAGCGGTCCAGTGAGCCTTGGGCTGGTTGCGCGTCGCTGGCGAACACCGGCGGGCTGAGGATGTAGGCGCCGAGCAGGCGACTGAGGGCGGCCAGGCTGTCGATGTGGGTGCGTTCGTAGCCATGGGTGGCGTCGCAGCCGAAGGCGAGCAGGGCGGTACGGATATCGTGGCCGGCGGTGATGGCTGAATGAGCGTCGCTGAAGTAGTAGCGGAACAGGTCGCGGCGTGCCGGTACCTCGTTCTCCTTGGCCAGTTTCAGCAAGTGCCGCGACAGATGGTAGTCGTAGGGGCCTCCGGAGTCCTGCATTGCCACGCTGACCGAATGTTCGCTTGAGTGCTGGCCAGGGGCGACGGGCGCGATGTCGATGCCGACGAATTCGCTGACATCCCAGGGCAGTGCGGCGGCCGCACCGCTGCCGGTTTCCTCGGTGATGGTGAACAGTGGGTGACAATCGATCAGCAGTTCTTCACCGCTGTCGACAATCGCCTTGAGCGCCGCTAGCAACGCCGCGACCCCAGCCTTGTCGTCCAGGTGCCGGGCGCTGATGTGGCCGCTTTCGGTGAATTCCGGCAAGGGATCGAAGGCGACGTAATCGCCGATGCCCACCCCCAGGGTTTCGCAATCGGCGCGGGTGGCGCAATAGGCGTCCAGGCGCAGCTCGATGTGGTCCCAACTGATGGGCAGCTCATCCACGGCGGTGTTGAACGCGTGCCCGGACGCCATCAACGGCAGCACGCTGCCACGGATCACGCCGGTGTCGGTGAACAGGCTGACCCGGCTGCCTTCGGCAAAGCGGCTGGACCAGCAACCCACCGGCGCCAGGGTCAGGCGGCCGTTGTCCTTGATGGCCCGTACCGAGGCACCGATGGTATCCAGGTGCGCCGACACGGCCCGGTCGGGGCTGCTCTTGCGCCCCTTGAGCGTGGCGCGGATCGTGCCACGGCGAGTCATTTCAAAAGCGATACCCAGCTCTTCGAGCCGCTCGGCGACATAACGCACGATGGTGTCGGTAAAGCCGGTAGGGCTGGGAATGGCGAGCATCTCCAGCAGGACCTTTTGCAGGTATTCGAGATCCGGTTCGGGAATTTTACTGATCATGGAAACTCCTGATGGGTTGAGCGCATCGATGGTTTCGATGAGTGTGTCCGACTGTTGAATGGCGGTGCCTGAACCAGCTCATCGCGAGCAAGCTCGCTCCCACAGAACACAGAATGTGTAAACACCAGAAATCCCATGTGGGAGCGAGCTTGCTCGCGATGGCGTCTGTTCAGGCACTACACCTCTGCTAGGCCACCGTCTGGCTATGGGGAAACAACAAATCCACAAAGCGCTCGGCGGTAGGTTGTGGTTCGTGGTTGGCCAGGCCTGCGCGTTCGTTGGCTTCGATGAACACGTACTCGGGTTGATCGGCCGCCGGCACCAGCAGGTCGAGGCCGACCATGGGGATGTCCAACGCCCGGGCGGCGCGCACCGCTGCATCGACCAGGGTCGGATGCAGGATCCCGGTGACATCCTCCAGCACGCCGCCGGTATGCAGGTTCGCCGTACGCCGTACGAACAGGTGCTCCCCGGCGGGCAGCACGCTGTCGTAGTCGAACCCCGCCGCGCTGAGCGTGCGCAAGGTCTCGGCATCCATCGGGATTTTGCTTTCGCCGCCCGTGGCCGCTTGCCGTCGGCGGCTCTGGGCTTCGATCAGCGCACCGATGGTGTGCCGGCCATCGCCGATCACCTCCGCCGGGCGCCGGATCGCCGCCGCCACCACTTCAAAACCGATCACCAGGATGCGCAGGTCCAGCCCCTCGTGGAAACTTTCCAGCAAGACCTGGCTATCGAACTGCCGGGCCGCTTCGATGGCGCTCTGCACCTCCTCGATGGTGTGCAAATCCACCGCCACGCCTTGGCCCTGTTCACCGTCCAGCGGCTTGACTACCACCCGTTCGTGCTCGTCGAGAAACGCCAGGTTGTCATCGGCATTGCCCGCCAACTGTTGGGCCGGCAGGTTCAGGCCGGCGTTTTTCAGCACTTTGTGGGTCAGGCTTTTGTTCTGGCACAGCGTCATGCTGATGGCGCTGGTCAGGTCGCTCAAGGATTCGCGGCATCGGACCCGGCGGCTGCCATGGACCAGGGTGAACAAGCCGGCCTCGGCATCGTCCACCTGCACGTCGATGCCTCGGCGGTGAGCTTCTTCGACAATGATTCGCGCATAAGGGTTGAACTGCGCTTCGGGGCCTGGCCCCAGGAACAACGGCTGGTTGATGCCGTTCTTGCGTTTGATGGCGAAGGTCGAAAGATTGCGAAAACCGAGTTTGGCGTAGAGGTTTTTCGCCAGGCGATTGTCGTGCAACACCGACAGGTCGAGGTAACTCAAGCCACGGCTCATGAAATGCTCGATGAGGTGACGCACCAGCACTTCGCCAACACCGGGCCGCGGACATTGCGGGTCGACGGCCAGGCACCAGAGGCTGCTGCCGTTTTCCGGGTCGTTGAAGGCCTTCTGGTGATTCAGGCCCATGACGCTGCCGATCACCGCACCGGTGTCGTTATCTTCGGCCAGCCAGTAGACCGGGCCGCCCTCATGGCGCGGGGTCAGGCGCAGTGGGTCGATAGGCAACATGCCCCGGGCCTGGTAGAGCTGGTTGATGGCCTGCCAGTCGGTCTCGCTCTGGGCCCGGCGAATCCGGAAACCGCGAAACACCCGGGTGGACTGGCGATAGTCGCTGAACCACAAGCGCAAGGTGTCGGACGGATCGAGGAACAGTTGTGCCGGTTCCAGCCCCAGCACTTGCTGGGGTGCGGCCACGTACAAGGCAATGTCCCTTTCGCCGGGTTGTTCGTTGAGCAGTTCCCGGGCCAGGCTCGCCGGGTCCGGGAAGGTATGGCCGATCAACAGTCGGCCCCAGCCGCAATGCACCGCGATCGGGTCGGCGCCCAATTCGCTGCCGTCTTCGGCCAGGCGTGCCTGCAGGCGTTCGTAGGAGGGCGCCTGGCCGCGCAAGAGGCGTTGGTTGTGAACGGTTGCGTGAGGTTTCATCGATCAGATTCCTTGCTCGCTGAGCCACAGGTTCAGCGCCGCCAGTTGCCACAGTCGCGAGCCGCGCAATGGCGTGAGCTGGCCGTTGGGGTCGGTGAGCAGGCGGTCGAGCATGGCCGGGTTGAACAGGCCGCGATCCTGGCTCGGGTCCAGCAGCAGTTCGCGGACCCAGGCCAGCGTATTGCCTTCCAGGTGCTTGAGGCCTGGCACCGGGAAATAGCCTTTCTTGCGGTCGATCACCTCGCTGGGGATCACCCGCCGGGCGGCTTCCTTGAGCACCTGTTTGCCGCCATCGGGCAGCTTGAACTTCGCCGGGACCCTGGCCGAAAGTTCCACCAGGCGGTAGTCCAGGAAGGGCGTGCGGGCTTCCAGGCCCCAGGCCATGGTCATGTTGTCGACGCGCTTGACCGGGTCGTCCACCAGCATCACGGTGCTGTCCAGGCGCAGGGCCTTGTCTACCGCCGCATCGGCCCCGGGCTGGGCGAAATGTTCTTTGACGAAGTCACCGGCCGCGTCGTTGGCCGTCAGCCATTTGGGCTGCACGGTGGCGGCATATTCTTCGTAGCTGCGGTCGAAGAACGCGGCGCGATAGGCCGCGTACGGATCGCTGGCGCCATCGACCTGCGGGTACCAGTGGTAACCGGCGAACAGCTCGTCGGCGCCCTGGCCGCTTTGCACCACTTTGCAGTGCTTGGCCACTTCCCGCGACAGCAGGTAGAAGGCGATGCAGTCGTGGCTGACCATCGGCTCGCTCATGGCACGGAACGCTGCCGGCAGTTGCTCGATGATCTCTTTTTCGTCGATACGCAGTTGGTGGTGGCGGGTGCCGTAGTGCTTGGCGATCAGGTCCGAATACTGGAACTCGTCACCGCGCTCGCCGCCAGCATCCTGGAAACCGATAGAGAAGGTCGACAGGTCTTCTACGCCGACTTCCCGCAGCAGGCCCACGAGCATGCTCGAATCCACGCCACCGGAAAGCAGTACGCCGACATCCACGGCGGCGCGTTGGCGAATGGCGACCGCTTCACGGGTGCTGTCGAGCACGCGGTCGATCCAGTCTTCCAGGTTCAGGTGCTGTTCGTCGGCCCGTGGTCCGTAGGGCAGGGTCCACCAGGTTTTCTGCTCGGTGCTGCCGTCGGCTTCGATGCGCATCCAGGTGGCGGGAGGCAGTTTTTCAACACCGGCCAGCAAGGTGCGGGGTGCCGGGACCACCGCGTGGAAATTCAGGTAATGATTGAGAGCCACCGGGTCGAGCATCGGGTTGATGTCGCCGCCCTTGAGCAGCGCCGGCAATGCCGAGGCGAAACGTAGCCGTTGGCTGGTGCGCGACAGGTACAGCGGCTTCACGCCGAGGCGATCGCGGGCGATGAATAGCCGCTTGGCATCGCGTTCCCAGATGGCGAAGGCGAACATGCCGTTGAGCTTGGGCAGCAGCGCTTCGCCCCAGGCGTGATAGCCCTTGAGCAGCACTTCGGTGTCGCCACCGGAATAGAAGCTGTAGCCTAGGGCTTCGAGCTCGCTGCGCAGTTCCGGGTAGTTGTAGATCGCGCCGTTGAAGGCCAGGGACAGGCCCAGCTGATTGTCGATCATCGGCTGGGCCGAGCCGTCCGACAGGTCCATGATTTTCAGGCGCCGATGGCCCAGGGCAATCGGCCCCTGGCTATGAAAACCCCAGGCGTCGGGGCCGCGAGGGGCCAGGTGATGGGTGATTCGCTCTACGGCCGCAAGGTCCGCAGGTTGTTGATCGAAACGTAACTCTCCAGCTAATCCGCACATAAGTCCTTACCGGTTTTTCCGTTGGGGAGGGGTCAAGCCGCACCCGCCAAAAGGGCGGGTACCCTGAAACTGACCGGAGGGATTGCTGTGAGTTTTAGATCGATGCGTTATAAGCCGGCGGGTAGGGGGTGCCCCATGCCTCACGGGATAAGAGGAACCTGTGGGAGCGAGCTTGCTCGCGATAGCAGTGGGGCAGTCAACTCAGATGCCAACTGATCCACCGCCATCGCGAGCAAGCTCGCTCCCACAAGGGATTGGGGCACACCATTAAATGGGTGTTAGACCTTGCCCCGAATCAATGCCCGCAACGCGAACCGGTTCGGATGGCAGGCCTCGGCCACGCTGCGGGGCAGTGGCAGGGGTTCGTTGTCCAGCCAGGCGGCGATCAGTTCGCCCGACAGCGGGGCGGTGATCAGGCCTCGGGAACCGTGGCCGCTGTTGATGTACAGGCCATCGAGCCACGGGCAGGGAGTGTCTGGCACCTGTCGGGCGTCCTTGCCGAGGGCCGCATAGGCCTCGGTAAAGGCCGGGCGGTCCGCTAATGGGCCGACAATCGGCAGGTAATCCGGGCTGGTGCAACGGAATGCCGCACGGCCTTCGAGGCGTTCCGGGTCCAGGCTACCGGCGTTCAGGCGGTCCACCAGGTCCAGGGAGATTTCTTCGAGCATCTGCAGGTTGCCGGCGTGCTCGGCAGCGGTGGGCGTCAGGTCGTCGTTGTTGAAGTCGAAACTGGCGCCCAGGGTGTGCTCACCCAGCCGCGGCGGAGCCACATAGCCTTCGGCGCACACCACGGTCGCCAGGCTCTGGCTGCGGCTGGTTTGCGGCAGTCGGGTGATTTGCCCGCGAATGCGCTTGAGCGGCAAGTCGGCGGCCGGTTCGAAACGTTTGATTTCGGCGGCGCTGGCGAGGATCGCCACCGGCGCGCTGGCCAGGCATCGTTCGCCGTCCCATGCCTGCCAATGGCCGTCCACGCGGCGCAGTTGCAGCACTTCATGATGGGGCTGTACGTCGATCGCCGTGCGTGAGGCTTGCCAGCGACACAACGCCGGTGGATGCACCCAGCCGCCCTCGGGATAAAACAGACCACCAGAGGCCAGGCCGATGCCGGACCGCACCTGCGCCTCGGACTGATCGAGGGTGTGCAGCAAATCCCTTGGGAACGCCTCGGCCAGTTGCGCCTGACGCTCGGCTTCCTTGCTGTTGAAGGCCAGTTGCAAGACGCCGCAGGCGTCCCAGTCAGTGCCGCGTTGCAGTTGCTCCAGCACGCGCCGGGTGTAACCGAAGCCGCTGAGGATCATCTGCGACAACGCCGTGCCGTGGGCCGAAAGCTTGAGATACAGCACACCCTGGGGGTTGCCGGAAGCTTCTTCGGCCAACCCGGCATGACGCTCCAGCAGCGTCACCTGCCAGCCACGCGCGGCGAGGCTGGCGGCGCTGGCACAACCGGCCAGGCCGCCGCCGATCACCAGTGCCCGGCGTTCGCCGGTCAGCGCGGCGGGGCGGGCGTACCAGGGTTTTGCCGAGGACGGCGCCGGTGTCTGCTCCGGCCAGCCGAGAAACACACCGCGCAGGATTTCCCACTTATGACCAATGCCCGGCGTGCGCTTCATCTTGAAGCCTGCCGCGTTCAGCAACCGCCGGACCCAACCGGTGCTGGTGAAGGTGCTGAGGGTAGCGTCGGGGGCGGCCAGCCGGGCCAGTTCGGCGAACAGCTCGGCGGTCCACATCTCGGGGTTCCTGGCCGGCGCGAAGCCGTCGAGGAACCAGGCGTCGATCTGTCCGTCCAGCTGCGGCAACTGCTCCAGGGCATCGCCGATCAACAGGGTCAGCGTCACCCGTCCGCCTGCCAGGACCAGGCGCTGGAAACCCTGGTGGATGGCCACGTACTGCTCAAGCAATTGCTCAGCCTGAAGGCTCAGTTGGGGCCACAAGGCCAGGGCCCGGCGCAGGTCCTCGGGGCTCAAGGGATACTTCTCGACACTGACGAAATGCAGTCGGGCGCCTGCCGGTGCGCACTGTTCGAACAGCTGCCAGGCGCAGAGGAAATTCAAGCCGGTGCCAAATCCGGTTTCGCCGATCACCAGCCGCCCGTCATCGGCCAGGGCCGCGAAACGCTCGGCCAGGTTGTTCTGCTCAAGGAATACATAACGGGTTTCTTCCAGCCCCGACTGGTCGGAAAAATACACATCGTCGAACACCCGCGAACGCGGGCGACCCTGATCATCCCAGTCGAGTTGGGCGTGTTGCTGGATGGGCGTCATGGCTGGCTCGGTCAAAACTGAGCGGCCATTCTAGCCGATCGATTGCCGATTGCTCCGGTGCATACGCATCTGTAGGAGCTGTCGAGTGCAACGAGGCTGCGATCTTGTCCCGAACAATTGAGTCGAAAGCGAACGATCAAGATCAAAAGATCGCAGCCTCGCTTCGCTCGGCAGCTCCTACACAAAGCACACGGGCCGCATCCAATCTGTAGGAGCTGTCGAGTGCAACGAGGCTGCGATCTTGCCCCAGTCAATTGAGTCGAAAGCGAACGATCAAGATCAAAAGATCGCAGCCTCGCTTCGCTCGGCAGCTCCTACACAAAGCACACGGGCCGCGTCCAATCTGTAGGAGCTGTCGAGTGCAACGAGGCTGCGATCTTGTTCCGAACAATTGAGTCGAAAGCGAACGATCAAGATCAAAAGATCGCAGCCTCGCTTCGCTCGGCAGCTCCTACACAAAGCACACGGGCCGCATCCAATCCGCTAGTCTTGGCCCATCCCCGGAAGGAGCTGCCCATGTTTGAATCCGCTGAAATCGGTCATGTCATTGATAAAGACACCTTCGAGGCCGAAGTGCCGGCCCTGCGTGAAGCGTTGCTGGAGGCGCAGTTCGAGTTGCAGCAGCAGGGCCGGTTCCCGGTCATCGTGCTGATCAATGGCATCGAAGGCGCGGGCAAGGGCGAGACGGTGAAGTTGCTCAACGAGTGGATGGATCCGCGGCTGATCGAAGTGCGCACCTTTGACCAACAGACCGACGAGGAATTGGCGCGGCCTCCGGCGTGGCGCTATTGGCGAATGCTGCCGGCCAAGGGGCGCATGGGAATTTTCTTCGGCAACTGGTACAGCCAGATGCTGCAGGGCCGGGTCCATGGCGAGTTCAAGGACCCACGGCTCGACCAGGCGATTGCCGGTGCCGAGCGCCTGGAAAAAATGCTTTGCGACGAAGGCGCACTGATCTTCAAGTTCTGGTTCCACCTGTCCAAGAAGCAGATGAAGGCCCGGCTCAAGGGGCTCAAGGATGACCCACTGCACAGCTGGCGCATCAGCCCGCTGGACTGGCAGCAGTCCCAGACCTACGACAAGTTCGTCAAATACGGCGAGCGTGTGCTGCGCCGCACCAGTCGCGATTACGCCCCGTGGCATGTGATCGAAGGCGTGGACAGTTATTACCGCAGCCTCACCGTCGGGCGGATCCTGCTCGACGGCTTGCGCCAGGCCCTGGACCGTCCGAAGGTCAAACCGCAAAAGGTCGGCGTGGCGCCGCTGCCCGCGCTGGACGGCCAGGTCACGCTGCTCGACAGCTTGGACATGACCCGTCGCCTGGACAAGGCCGATTACGAAGAACAGCTGATCACCGAGCAGGCGCGGTTCGCCGGCCTGCTGCGGGACAAGCGCATGCGCCAGCATTCCTTGGTGGCGGTGTTCGAGGGCAATGATGCGGCAGGCAAGGGCGGGGCGATCCGGCGGGTCGCGGCAGCCCTGGACCCGCGTCAATACAGCATCGTGCCGATTGCCGCGCCCACTGAAGAAGAGCGCGCCCACCCCTACATGTGGCGGTTCTGGCGGCATATTCCCGCGCGGGGCAAGTTCACCATGTTCGACCGCTCCTGGTACGGCCGGGTGCTGGTGGAGCGGGTCGAAGGGTTTTGCAGCCAGGCCGACTGGCTGCGGGCCTACGGAGAAATCAACGACTTCGAGGAGCAGGTTGCCGATGCCGGCGTGGTGGTGGTCAAGTTCTGGCTGGCCATCGACAAGGAGACCCAACTGGAGCGTTTCCAGGAACGCGAGGACATCCCGTTCAAGCGCTTCAAGATCACCGAGGATGACTGGCGCAACCGCGACAAGTGGGACGCTTACCGGGCCGCCGTGTGCGACATGGTCGACCGCACCAGCACCGAGATTTCCCCTTGGACATTGGTGGAAGCCAACGACAAGCGCTGGGCGCGGGTCAAGGTGTTGCGCACCCTCAACCAGGCGCTGGAGGCGGCTTTCGAGCGAAGTGCAAAGCAGGCTCGCAAGAAGAAGGGCTAGGGCGATGGGTGCGCATACGCGGGGTGAATGATTGTCGCAGTCGGTTATGCAGTGGATTTATGCTCGATTCACTCTCAACCGACTCCAACAATGAGGTACAGCCATGCGTGAAGTGGTGATCGTCGACAGCGTACGGACCGGCCTGGCCAAGTCCTTTCGCGGCAAGTTCAACATGACCCGTCCAGACGACATGGCGGCCCATTGTGTCGATGCCTTGCTGGCGCGCAACGACATCAACCCGGCCAGTGTCGAGGACTGCATCGTCGGGGCCGGGTCCAATGAAGGCGCCCAGGGCTACAACATCGGGCGCAACGTGGCGGTGCTCTCGCGATTGGGCACCGGCACCGCCGGCATGACCCTCAACCGCTTCTGTTCCTCGGGCCTGCAAGCCATTGCCATCGCCGCCAACCAGATCGCTTCCGGTTGCAGCGACATCATCGTGGCGGGCGGCGTGGAATCCATCAGCCTGACGATGAAAAGCGTCAACACCGACCACCTGATCAACCCGCTGCTCAAGGAGCAGGTGCCCGGGATCTATTTCCCCATGGGCCAGACGGCCGAGATCGTTGCCCGTCGTTACCAGGTCAGCCGCGAGGAACAGGACCGCTACGCCTTGCAGAGCCAGCAGCGCACCGCCAAGGCCCAGGCGGCCGGGTTGTTCGATGACGAAATCATCTCGATGGCGGTCAAGTACCGGGTCGAGGACAAGAACACTGGCGCAGTGCAGATCCTCGACGGTGTGGTCGATCGCGACGATTGCAATCGCCCGGACACCACCTACGAAAGCCTGGCAGGCCTGAAGCCGGTGTTCGCCGAAGACGGTTCGGTGACGGCGGGCAACTCGTCGCAGTTGTCCGACGGGGCTTCGATGACCTTGGTGATGAGCCTGGAAAAGGCCCTGGCGCTGGGGCTCAAGCCCAAGGCGTTTTTCCGTGGTTTCACCGTGGCCGGTTGCGAGCCGGACGAGATGGGCATCGGCCCGGTGTTTTCAGTGCCCAAGCTGCTCAAGGCCAAGGGCTTGCAGATCGCCGATATCGATCTGTGGGAACTCAACGAGGCCTTTGCTTCCCAGTGCCTGTACAGCCGCAACCGACTGGAAATCGATCCCGAGAAATACAACGTCAACGGCGGCTCGATCTCCATCGGCCATCCATTCGGCATGACCGGCTCGCGGCAAGTGGGGCATCTGGTGCGCGAGCTGCAACGACGCAACCTGTGCTACGGCATCGTGACCATGTGCGTGGGTGGCGGGATGGGGGCTACGGGGTTGTTTGAGGCGGTGAGATAGCCACGGGCTTATGGCGCCAGAGGCTTTTGTGGCCATGGAGCTTTGGTGGCGAGGGAGCTTGCTCCCGCTCGGCTGCGAAGCAGGCGCCAAGCGGCCGATGCGGTTTATTGATGGGGCAGGGGCCGCTTCGCGACCCAGCGGGAGCAAGCTCCCTCGCCACAAGAGCGCGGAGCCAGCCATGGGTTTGACTTAGCTGGCAACCTGAGTCAACTGCTGCATCCGCTGGATATACGCTGCTATCTCCATTTCTGCCGCCTCGCGGGTGGCGAACGGACCCTCCTGGGTGCCCTCACGTGTATTGAAATAAAACTCGCCGTTAACCCGGCAGATCCGGTCACTGCGAAAAATAGTCGTAGGGGCGGGATCCAAGGCGCGTTTTCCAAGCATGTCGGGTCTCCAGAGCGCAGCGAGGTCTGTTTCAAATGAGCATATGTGTTGTCCCTGATTCCCGCCTGTCCAGCCGATCGACGGCTACGACCCCTACAATCCCATGGGCGGCCTTTGCCCAACTGTCCCTGTGTCGTGACGCAATAGACGCCTAGAATGGACGTCCTTTGTCTTGGGCTTCGAGGGTTGCATGCACATATCGTCCGGTCGCTGGGTCTACGGTCTGTTCCTCGCCCTGCTGACTGCCCTGCTCTGGGGAATCCTGCCGATCAAGCTCAAGCAAGTGCTGCAAGTGATGGACCCGGTCACCGTGACCTGGTTTCGCTTGCTGGTGTCCGGCGGTTTGCTGTTCATCTATTTGGCCGCCACCCGGCGCCTGCCCAGTCACAAGGTCCTTGGCCCACGCGGCGGCTGGCTGGTGGCGATGGCGGTGCTCGGGCTGGTGGGCAACTACGTGTTGTACCTGATGGGCCTGAACCGCTTGAGCCCCGGCACCGCACAACTGGTGGTGCAGATGGGGCCGATCATGTTGCTGGTCGCCAGCCTGTTCGTGTTCAAGGAGCGTTTCAGCGTGGGGCAGGGCATCGGCCTGCTGGTGTTGCTGATCGGTTTTACGCTGTTTTTCAACCAGCGCCTGGGCGAGTTGCTGACGTCCCTGAGCGACTACACCGCCGGAGTGCTGATGGTGTTGCTGGCGTCGACGGTCTGGACGTTTTATGCCCTGGGCCAGAAGCAACTGTTGACGGTGTGGAATTCGTTGCAGGTGATGATGGTGATCTACCTGTTCTGTGCGTTGCTGCTCACGCCCTGGGTGCATCCGTTGGAGGCGCTGCAATTGAGCCCGTTGCAAGGCTGGCTGTTGCTCGCATGTTGCCTCAACACCCTGATTGCCTATGGCGCGTTTGCCGAAGCCTTGGCCCATTGGGAGGCGTCGCGGGTTAGTGCGACCCTGGCGATCACGCCGCTGGTGACGTTCGCCGCAGTGGCGATGGCGGCTTGGTGGTGGCCTGATTATGTCCATGCCGAGCAGATCAATCTGCTGGGGTATGGCGGGGCGGTGCTGGTGGTGCTGGGGTCGGCGCTGGTTGCCCTGGGCCCGTCGCTGATCGCCGGGCTCAGGGCCAGGCGCGAGCGTTTGGCTGTCGGGCGTTAGCCCGCTGTGGGAGCGAGCTTGCTCGCGATGGCGGTCTGTCAGGCAACAGTGATGTCGAGCCTGCCGGCCTCATCGCGAGCAAGCTCGCTCCCACAGTGATCTTCAGTGGACGCAATAGGCCCCCTTGTGGGAGCGAGCTTGCTCGCGATAGCGGCCTATCGCTCAACGCAACACTCAGCCCTGGCTACCCGCCTCCAGCATATTCTCCGGCCGCACCCAGGCATCGAACTCTTCATCGGTCAGGTACCCCAGTTGCAGCGCCGCCTCACGCAGGGTCAAGCCTTCGCCATAGGCTTTCTTGGCGATTTCCGCAGACTTGTCGTAGCCGATGTGCGGGTTCAGTGCAGTCACCAGCATCAACCCACGCTCCAGGTGCGCGGCCATCTGCTCGGCATCCGGTTCGAGCCCGGCGATGCAGTGCTGCTGGAAGTTGCTGCAGCCATCGGCCAGCAGGCGAATCGATTGCAACAGGTTGTGGATGATCACCGGTTTGAACACGTTCAACTGCAAATGCCCCTGGCTGGCGGCAAAGCCGACGGTCACGTCGTTGCCCATGACCTGGCAGGCCAGCATCGACAAGGCTTCGCACTGGGTCGGGTTGACCTTGCCGGGCATGATGGAACTGCCCGGTTCGTTGGCCGGCAGTTTCACCTCGGCGAACCCGGCCCGGGGTCCGGAGCCCAGCAGGCGCAGGTCGTTGGCAATCTTCATCAAGGTCACGGCGAGGGTTTTCAGTGCGCCGGACAGGGACGTCAGGGGTTCATGGCCGGCCAGCGCGGCAAACTTGTTCGGCGCGGTGACGAACGGCAGGCCCGACAGCGCCGCCAGTTCAGCGGCAATCGCTTCGCCGAAACCATGGGGTGAATTGAGCCCGGTGCCGACCGCCGTGCCGCCCTGGGCGAGTTCGCAGACCGCCGGTAGCGCGGCGCGGATCGCTCGTTCGGCGTAATCGAGTTGGGCAATGAACGCCGACAGTTCCTGGCCAAAGGTGATTGGCGTGGCATCCATCATGTGGGTACGGCCAGTCTTGACCAGCTTCATGTAGCGCGCCGCCAGTTCCGCCAGGCCTCCGGACAGCTCGCTGATGGCCGGGAGCAATTGCTGGTGGACGGCCTGGGCGGCAGCAATGTGCATCGCGGTGGGGAAGCAGTCGTTGGAACTCTGCGAGCGGTTGACGTGGTCGTTGGGGTGCACGGGGCTCTTGCCGCCGCGGGGGTTGCCGGCCAGTTCGTTGGCGCGCCCGGCAATCACCTCGTTGACGTTCATGTTGCTCTGGGTTCCGCTGCCGGTCTGCCAGACCACCAGTGGAAACTGGTCGTCATGCTGGCCGTCGAGCACTTCGTCGGCGGCCTGTTCGATCAGGCGGGCGATGTCGGCGGGGAGGTCGCCATTGCGATCATTGACCCGTGCGGCGGCTTTCTTGATCAGTGCCAAGGCGTGCAATACCGACAGCGGCATGCGTTCGTTGCCAATGGCGAAGTTGATCATGGAACGCTGCGTCTGGGCGCCCCAGTAGGCGTCGTCCGGGACTTCAACCTGGCCAAGGCTGTCGGTTTCGATACGGCTCATCGGGTCAAACTCCTTAAGGGCTGAATGCGCAGTTTAGGCCCAGATGGGCGGCACCGGTTCCCTCAATCATCCCTCAATCTAGGGGCGGTGGGTTCGGCCCGTCAATCGGACCCGGCAAGCATCGGGGTTGAGGCCCAGCGTTTTTTAGGCGCAGAATGGTCGCCCTTGGGGTTTTACCTCGCCTGTAATGAAAGGAAACTCGATGACCCGTCTTCGTGCCATCTGTACCGCAGTTGCTCTGGTGTGTGCCAGCGGCCCTGTTTTCGCCGATACCGCCAGCCACAACGCCAGCGCCGAAGCGTTCCTGACCCTGGCGCACGCCGACAAACTGGGCACTCCGGTATATATGCAAGTGCAGCAGATGTTTGCCCAGCGCTTTGAACAGACCAAGGCCCCTGAGTCGAAAAAAGCCACCCTGGAAACCTACCAGGCCAAGGCCAATGCCGCGTTGGACCAAGCTATCGGCTGGAACAAGCTCAAGCCGGACATGGTCAAGCTCTACACCAGCAACTTCAGCGAATCGGAGCTCAAGGACCTGGTTGCTTTCTATCAATCGCCACTGGGCAAGAAAGTCCTGGAAAAAATGCCGCAGCTGACCCAGCAATCGGCCCAACTGACCCAGGCCAAGCTTGAAAGCGCGGTACCGGTGGTCAACAAGCTGCTGGCGGACATGACGGCCGAGCTCGAGCCAAAAGCCGCCGCCCCTGCCCCTGCCAAGAAAAAGCCGTAAGCGGAGCCTGGTATGAGCATGCAACAACGCATCGAATCGACACTCGGGCTCTTGCAGCCCGAGCACTTGCAAGTGCTGGATGAAAGCCACATGCACAGCCGTGGCCTGCAGACCCACTTCAAGGCCGTGGTGGTCAGCCAGCAGTTCGAAGGGCTCAATCGCGTCAAGCGCCACCAGAAGGTCTACGGCACGCTGGGCGAGCTGATGGGCGAATTCCATGCGTTGGCGCTGCACACCTACACCCCCGAAGAATGGGCCCAGATCGACGCAGCCCCGGCTTCGCCGACGTGTGCCGGTGGCAGCAAGCACTGAGCTGGTAACCTGTTCTTAATGGCGAGGAGGCTTTTGTGGCGAGGGAGCTTGCTCCCGCTGGGCTGCGAAGCGGCCCCCTGAGCGACGGCTTCGCCGTCGAACGGGAGCAAGCTCCCTCGCCACAATTGATCCGACCCCACGGAGCGTGCAGCTCCTAAAGCCACATTGTTTTTGTTAGAATCCGCAACGCGCCTTCCCGGGCGCGTTTTTTTTCGCATCCGGTTCACCCTTTACGAGGGTAGCCACCTGGAGAAACACCCATGGCACAACCTATTGTCGTGGCGGCACTGTATAAGTTCGTCACCCTTGAAGATTACGTCGAGCTGCGTGAGCCCTTGCTCAAGGCCATGCTCGACAACGGCATCAAAGGCACGTTGCTGATCGCCGACGAAGGCATCAACGGCACGGTCTCCGGCACTCGCGAAGGCATCGACGGCCTGCTGGCCTGGCTCAAGAACGATCCGCGCATGATCGACATCGACCATAAAGAGTCGTACTGCGATGAACAGCCGTTCTACCGCACCAAGGTCAAGCTCAAAAAAGAAATCGTCACCCTCGGCGTCGAAGGCGTGGACCCTAACAAGCAGGTCGGCACCTATGTCGAACCACAGGACTGGAACGCGCTGATCAGCGATCCGGAAGTGTTGTTGATCGACACCCGTAACGATTACGAAGTGTCCATTGGCACCTTCGAGGGCGCCATCGACCCCAAGACCACCAGCTTTCGTGAATTCCCTGAATACATCAAGGCCAACTTCGACCCGGCCAGGCACAAGAAAGTCGCGATGTTCTGCACCGGCGGCATTCGTTGTGAAAAAGCCTCCAGCTACATGCTCGGCCAGGGGTTCGACGAGGTCTATCACCTCAAGGGCGGCATCCTGAAATACCTCGAAGAGGTCCCTCGGGAAGAAACCAAGTGGCGCGGCGACTGCTTCGTGTTCGACAACCGCGTAACCGTCCGCCACGACCTCAGCGAAGGGGACTACGATCAATGTCACGCTTGTCGTACTCCGGTAAGCGTAGAAGACCGCGCCTCGGAGCACTATGTGCCTGGCATCAGTTGCCCGCACTGCTGGGATAAACTGAGCGAGAAGACCCGTCGCAGCGCCATCGACCGGCAGAAGCAGATCGAGTTGGCCAAGGCTCGCAACATGCCGCACCCGATCGGCTACAACTACAAGCAAACATCTTCCGAGGCTTGAACCATGGCGTCACGCCTGCTCTATGTGATGGACCCGATGTGTTCCTGGTGCTGGGGCTTTGCGCCGGTGGCCGAGGCGTTGGTAGAGCAGGCGCAGGCCGCGGGGGTGGAGTTGCACCTGGTGGTGGGTGGTTTGCGCACCGGCAGCGGTTCGGCGCTGGAGCCGACTACCCGGCGCTACATTCTTGAACACTGGCAGGCGGTCATCCAGGCCACCGGCCAGCCCTTCAAGCTTGAAGGCGCGTTGCCGGACGGTTTCGTCTACGACACCGAGCCTGCCTGCCGGGCACTGGTCACGGCCCGCAGCCTGGCCCCGGACCTGGCCTGGAAGTTGGTGAAGCTGATCCAGCAGGCTTTTTATGTGCAAGGTCGCGATGTGACCCACGCCAGCGTGCTGGTGGAGCTGGCCGAACAGGCCGGGCTGCCCCGCATCGAATTCGCCGCGGCCTTCGATCGCGCCGATCAACATGCGGCCACCGCTGCGGATTTCACCTGGGTACAGGACCTGGGCATTGCCGGGTTCCCGACACTGTTGGCCGAGCGTGATGGCCAGTTGGCCTTGCTGACCAACGGTTACCAGCCCCTGAGCCAACTGTCGCCTTTGCTTGGCCGCTGGCTGGAGCGCGCGACCTGTGCCTGATCGGCCGCCAGATACATCGGCCTCGCAGCGCATCGACCGGTTGAGTTGGGCGGAAATCCGTCGCCTGGCCCTCAAGCATAAAAAAGCCCTGTGGATCGCCAACGGCGTGGCCGTGCTGGCGACGCTGTGCAGCGTACCGATCCCGTTGCTACTGCCGTTGCTGGTGGATGAAGTCCTGCTGGGGCATGGCGATGCGGCCCTGAAAGTCATGAACCAGGCGTTGCCCATGGGCTGGCAGCGCGCGGCCGGCTACATCGGGCTGATGTTGCTGGCGACCCTGGCCCTGCGCTGTGGCGCATTGCTGTTCAACGTGGTGCAGGCGCGCTTGTTCGCCCGCTTGGCCAAGGACATCGTCTATCGCATTCGCATCCGCTTGATCGAACGTCTCAAGCGAATTTCCCTGGGCGAATACGAAAGCCTGGGCAGCGGCACCGTGGCGGCCCATCTGGTCACCGACCTGGACACCCTGGACAAATTCATCGGCGAAACCCTCAGTCGTTTCCTGGTGGCGATGCTGACCCTGGTGGGCACCGCCGGGATCCTGGTGTGGATGCACTGGGAGCTGGCGTTGCTGATCCTGCTGTTCAATCCGCTGGTGATCTACGCCACGGTGCAGCTGGGCAAGCGGGTCAAGCACCTCAAGAGGCTGGAGAACGACAGCACCTCGCGCTTCACCCAAGCCTTGACCGAAACCCTGGATGCCATCCAGGAAGTGCGCGCCGGTAACCGCCAGGGGTATTTCCTTGGCCGCTTGGGGATGCGCGCCAAGGAGGTCCGCGATTACGCCGTGAGTTCGCAGTGGAAAACCGATGCCTCGAACCGCGCCAGTGGTCTGCTGTTCCAGTTCGGCATCGATATTTTTCGCGCAGCGGCCATGCTCACCGTGGTGTTTTCCGACCTGTCCATCGGCCAGATGCTGGCGGTGTTCAGCTATCTCTGGTTCATGATCGGTCCGGTCGAGCAGCTGTTGAACTTGCAGTACGCCTATTACGCCGCCGGTGGTGCCTTGAACCGGATCAATGAACTGCTGGCCCGGGCCGACGAGCCCCAGTACACGGGCGTCGTCGACCCATTCAAGGGTCGTGACACGGTGGGCATCGAGATCCAGGGGCTGAGTTTCGGCTACGGTGAGGAGCTGGTGCTCAACCAGTTGAACCTGTCCATCTCGCCGGGCGAGAAAGTCGCCATCGTCGGGGCCAGCGGCGGCGGCAAGAGCACCCTGGTACAGCTGTTACTGGGACTGTACACGCCACAATCGGGCAGCATTCGTTTTGGTGGCGCCACGCAACAGGAGATCGGCCTGGAGACCATCCGGGAGAATGTTGCAGTGGTGTTGCAACATCCGGCGCTGTTCAACGACACGGTGCGGGCCAACCTCGCCATGGGGCGTGAGTGCAGTGACGACGACTGCTGGCGCGCTCTGGAAATCGCCCAGCTCGATGCCACCGTACGGGCGCTGCCCCAGGGCCTGGAGAGCGTCGTTGGGCGTTCCGGAGTGCGGCTGTCGGGCGGACAGCGTCAACGGCTGGCCATCGCTCGCATGGTATTGGCCGACCCACGGGTGGTGATTCTCGACGAAGCCACCTCGGCACTGGACGCTGCGACCGAGTACAACCTTCACCAGGCATTGGCGCGTTTTTTGAGCGCACGCACCACGCTGATCATCGCCCACCGGCTCTCGGCGGTGAAGCAGGCCGATCGGGTATTGGTGTTCGACGGTGGGCAAATCGCCGAGGACGGCGATCATTTGCAGCTGATTGCCGAAGGTGGCCTGTACGCCCGACTCTATGGTCATTTGCAACAGATTCAGCAGCCTTGAGTTTCTAGCGCTTTTCTGCGCTTAGTATCGGAAAAAAAGCAGGCAAACACGCCGATTTTTCTGAATTCCACGCAAAGTCTGTCGATCTGTTCATCCATTCATTCGAAGGGTTGAAAACTAGCCTAGGCTATTGAGTCTGGAGCGGAATTCTGGCGGGTGTTTGTCCGGCGATACCTGTGCAAGGGACCTCATGAAGCAAAAGCAGACTCTCGGAACACCACGGCTGCTGGGCATCGTCTGGCCCTTTATTGCCGTCGTGCTATTTCAGGCATTGCTTGGCGGCGTCAGCCTTTACGTGCTGTCCGCCGTTCGCGGCTATGTGGCGGGAGAGAGTCTCTGGTCCAAGGGGCAGAAAGACGCCATCTATTACCTCAACCTCTACGCTGACAGCCGCGACGAGGCGATTTTCCGCAAATACCAACAAGCCATTGCCGTCCCCGAGGGCGGTCATGACCTACGGGTGGCGCTGGACCGCGAACCGCCGGATCTGGAAGCTGCACGGGCCGGAATTCTCCAAGGTGGCAACCATCCTGATGACGTGTCCAGCGTGATCTGGTTGTACCTCAATTTTCGCCACTTCAGTTACCTGGAAGAAGCCATCGATCTCTGGACGGTGGGCGACGGCTACCTGATCGAGCTGGATAGCGTCGCCCGGCAGATGCACAGCAGCATTACCGCAGGCCAGGCGTCGGAGGCGGATATCCGCGGCTGGAAGGCCCGGATATTTGCGATCAACGATTCCGTTACCCCGGCTGCCAAGGCATTCAGCGACGCACTGGGCGAGGGCTCGCGTTTCATCCTGCGGCTCTTGTTGGTGACCAATTTCGCCACGGCCCTGGGGTTGATCGTCCTGGCGTTGTTGCGGACCCATAAATTGCTCGCCCAGCGGCAGGTGTTTGCCAATGCGCTGCAGATGGAGAAAGAGCGGGCGCAGATCACCCTGCAATCCATTGGCGACGGGGTCATCACCACCGACGTCGAGGGTGCCATCGCCTACATGAACCCCGCTGCCGAAGCGATGACCCATTGGAAAACCGAACACGCCACGGGCTTGCCCCTGGGGGCGTTGTTCAATTTGCTCGATGACAATGCCCAGACCGAGGGGCTGACCCTGATCGAGCACATCCTCAGCGGCCGGCTCAGCGGTGCCAGCGAACATTCCAAACTGATCCAGCGCCTGGATGGCAGCACCGTATCGGTCACCCTGGTGGGCGCGCCAATCCGTCATGCGGGCAAGGTCAGCGGCGCCGTGCTGGTGTTGCATGACATGACCCAGGAACGCCAATACATCGCCAACCTGTCGTGGCAGGCCACCCATGACGCCCTGACTGGCCTGGCGAACCGCCGGGAATTCGAGTATCGCCTCGAGCAGGCCTTGCACAACCTCACTCGCCAGGTCGGGCGCCATGCCTTGATGTTTCTCGACCTGGATCAGTTCAAGCTGGTCAACGACACCTGCGGCCATGCAGCGGGTGACGAATTGTTGCGGCATATCTGCGCCTTGCTGCAATCAGGGTTGCGGGAAAGCGACACCCTGGCCCGGCTGGGCGGGGATGAGTTCGGGATCTTGCTGGAGAACTGTTCGCCGGAATCGGCGGAAAAAATTGCCGAAGGGCTGCGCCAGACCGTGCAGAACCTGCACTTTGTCTGGAAGGGCCGGCCGTTCGTGACCACCGTGAGCATCGGCCTGGTGCATATCGCCCAGACACCGACGACCCTCGAGGCGTCCCTGCGGGCTGCCGACATGGCCTGCTACATGGCCAAGGAAAAGGGCCGCAACCGGGTCCAGGTCTACCATGCCGACGACTCGGAGCTGTCCCTGCGTTTTGGCGAAATGGCCTGGGTCCAGCGCTTGCACATGGCCCTGGAGGAAAATCGCTTCTGCCTCTACGCCCAGGAAATCGCCGCGTTGGGCCCGGGCGAGCATGGCGGCGGGCACATTGAGATCCTGTTGCGCCTGCATGACGAAGCCGGGCGGATGATCCTGCCGGACAGCTTCATTCCCGCGGCGGAACGCTACGGCTTGATGACGTCCCTGGACCGTTGGGTGGTGGAGAATGTCTTCAAGATCATCCGCCAGTGCCTGAATGAATCGCGACAAGGGCCCATGGCGATGTGTGCGATCAATCTGTCAGGCACAACTATAGGAGATCAGGCGTTCCTCGACTTCCTGCGTAAACAGTTCGCGGCCTACTCGATTCCGCCGGAAATGATTTGTTTTGAAATTACAGAGACCAGCGCTATTTCGAATCTGGGCAGTGCGATCCGCTTTATCAATGAACTCAAGAGCTTGGGATGTTACTTCTCGCTGGATGACTTTTGCGCCGGAATGTCTTCATTCGCTTACCTGAAACATTTACCTGTAGACTTCCTGAAGATCGACGGGAGTTTCGTAAAGGATATGCTGGACGACCCGATTAACCGTGCAATGGTCGAAGTGATCAATCACATCGGCCACGTCATGGGTAAGCGCACGATTGCCGAGTTTGTTGAAACCGCCCAGATCGAGCAGGCATTGCTGGAAATAGGGGTGGATTACGCTCAGGGGTATGTGATCGAACGCCCGCAATTGTTTACCTGCGACACGTTGCAATGTCGGCCGGCCCGGCCCCAGCCGTTGTTATTCAAGGCCCCCGGCACGTTCCGCTGAACCTCTTGTTGATCCGGAAAATCACAATCAAAAGGAGCCCGACAGTGATCGACACATTCAACCGAACAGGCCCGCTCATGGACGCCACGAGCTATCCGAAATGGGCACAGCAGCTCATTACCGATTGCAGCGAGAGCAAGCGCCGGGTTGTCGAACACGAACTGTACCAGCGCATGCGCGACAACAAGCTCAGCGCCAGGACCATGCGCCACTACCTCATTGGTGGTTGGCCGGTCGTCGAACAGTTCGCTTTATACATGGCACAGAACCTCACCAAGACCCGCTTTGCCCGCCACCCCGGCGAGGACATGGCGCGTCGCTGGCTGATGCGCAACATTCGTGTCGAACTCAACCATGCCGACTACTGGGTCAACTGGAGCGCCGCCCATGGCGTGACCCTGGAAGACCTGCAAGCCCAGCATGTGCCGCCTGAGCTGCATGCCTTGAGCCACTGGTGCTGGCACACCAGTTCCTCGGATTCGCTGATCGTGGCCATCGCCGCGACCAACTATGCGATTGAGGGGGCCACGGGAGAGTGGTCGGCGCTGGTGTGTTCCAGCGGTGTCTACGCGGCCGCTTTCGCCGAGGAAGACCGCAAGCGGGCGATGAAATGGCTGAAGATGCATGCCCAGTACGACGATGCCCATCCTTGGGAAGCGCTGGAAATCATCTGTACGCTGGCGGGAATGAACCCAAGCAAAGCCCTGCAAACGGAGCTGCGCCAGGCCGTGTGCAAGAGCTATGACTACATGTACCTGTTCCTGGAGCGTTGCATGCAACTGGAGCAGTCGGAGACGGTGAGCAAGTCCTCATCCACCCGTGAGCGCCTGGCACTGGCGGAAAGCTGATTTCTACCGCTACAGATCGCCACAACTTGTGGGAGCGAGCCTGCTCGCGAAGGGGGCTGACAGTCGACGGGGAGGTCGACTGCCAGGCCGCTATCGCGAGCAGGCTCGCTCCCACAGCTGTTTTGGGTGGGTGCTGGTTTGTGATCGCCGCAAGACTTTGTGGGAGCGAGCTTGCTCGCGATAGCGGTGGGTCAGCTGCGCAGATGTTGGATGTGCTGCCGTCATCGCGAGCAAGCTCGCTCCCACAAGGATGTGGTGTTCCTAATTGTCGTTTCAGCCTGCCATTGCCAGTCGATTACGTCCTTCGCGCTTGGCCACGTACAGTGCGCTGTCAGCCCTGCGCAGCAGGCTTTCCGATGATTCCCCCGGTAGCAGGGTGGCGCAACCCAGGCTGACCGTCAGCTCGATCCTTGTGCTCGCGGCGAAATAATCCTGGGCCTGGGCGGCGTAGCGCAGTCGTTCGCCGACCATGGCTGCAGCATCCCGGCTGGTGTTGGCCAGCAGGATCAGAAACTCCTCACCGCCGAACCGGAACACCATGTCCACGTTACGCAGTTGGCCCTTGATCGACTCGGCCACAGCCTTGAGCACTTCGTCACCAACGCCGTGACCATGGCTATCGTTGATGCGCTTGAAATGGTCGATGTCGAGCATCAGCACCGACAAGGGCTGCGAATGACGCTTGGCCATGTCGATTTCACGCATCAGCGTCTGGTCCATGGCAATGCGGTTGCCGGTACCGGTCAGCGGATCGCGCAGGGCGCTCTGGGTGGCGGCGCGATAGAGCAATGCGTTGCGCAGTGGATACAGCAGCGTCGACATAATGGATTCAAGGTCGCTCTGTTCCGCTTCGGTGAAGCGCTGGTTGCGACGGAATACCAATTCACCCAGGTGTTCGCCTTCATGGCTGAGGTTATAGCTGAGGGTGTGATGCCCGCGTTGCCCGAACTCCAGGCGCAAGTCACTGGCCTTGTGCTGATAGGCCAACGCATCCAGGGGCACCAGCCGCTGGATTTCCCGGAAAAACAGGCCGAGGATGCGCTGTGGCTCCAGGCTGGTCTGCAGCTGCTGGCTCAGTTGCTGGCGCATTTGCGAAAGACTGACGGAGCGTGCCGCGAGCGGCGATGGCTGGCCAAGACCCAGACGTTGCAATTTGGCGCTGTCGAAGTCGATCGCGTTGATCTGGGTGGGCGTTTTCATATGGCGTTAGCCCCTAAGCTAAATCTGTCCTGGCAGGTTGGGTGTGGCGGCTTTGGGCTGCGCGTCGTACTGGTCCTTCAGTCCCGTAGGACCATTGAGCTAAGTTTAGTCCGCTTTCCCTGTCAGGCATAAATCTCGTCTCGATGTCCGTTACCCGCCGAACATGGCGTGTTTGAGGATATTTAGAGCGAAAGTCGTGCCATTCGGTTCACTTCAATAAAAATACTTTAAAAATCAATGAATTATAGGCAGGTTGCGACATTTTCAGCGACGTGGGTTTGGCGGTTCGCCTGGTTTGGCATCGAATAGAGCCTGCATCGCGACGGTAAGTCGTCGCGATGCAGGCCGAGGCCATTATTGCGCGTTGAGCGCCTGGCCGTTGACGCCGGAGCTGTCCGGGCCCATCAGGTACAGGTAGACCGGCATGATCTCCTCGGGCGTCGGATTGTTGAGCGGGTTTTCCCCCGGGTAGGCCTGGGCGCGCATGCTGGTGCGGGTGGCGCCGGGGTTGATGCTGTTGGCGCGCACGGCGGCGACGGTGTCGACTTCGTCGGCCAGGGTCTGCATCAGCCCCTCGGTGGCGAACTTGGACACGCCATAGGCGCCCCAGTACGCCCGGCCCTTGCGTCCGACGCTGCTGGAGGTGAACACCACGGACGCATCCTGGGACAGCTTGAGCAGGGGCAGCAAGGTGCTGGTGAGCATGAACATCGCGTTGACGTTGACGTGCATCACCCGCATGAAGTTCTCACCGGACAACTGTTCCAGCGGCGTACGCGGGCCGATGATCGAGGCGTTGTGCAGCAGGCCGTCCAGATGACCGAACTCGGTTTCGATCATCGCCGCCAGTTCATCGTACTGATGAGGCAGCGCGGTTTCGAGGTTGAACGGGATCACCGCTGGCTGCGGATGACCGGCCGCTTCGATTTCATCGTAGACCTGGGTCAGGTTGGCTTCGGTCTTGCCCAGTAGCAGCACGGTGGCGCCATGGGCGGCGTAGGCTTTCGCCGCAGCGGCACCGATACCGCGACCGGCGCCGGTGACCAGAATCACCCGGCCATTGAGCAGGTCGGGTCGGGCGGAATAATCAAACATAAAAGAACCTCAACAAATAAAGCGGCACGGTACTGTGGGTGCAGAGCAATCATGGCCAGTGAGCTTAGTGAGCTTAGTGAGCTTAGTGAGCTAGGTGGGCTCTTGTGGCGAGGGAGCTTGCTCCCGCTGGACCGCGAAGCGGTCCCCAGGCGACGGCTTCGCCGCCGGACGGGAGCAAGCTCCCTCGCCACAAAAGCGACATCACCAAAGCGACATCGGCAGAATCAGCTCAGCAACCGCACAACGCGTTATCCAGCACCTCGCGCAGCGCCGATGGGTGATCGATCACCACATCCGCGCCCCAGTGCCTGGGGTTGTCGTCCGGGTGGATGTAGCCGTAGGTCACCGCGCAGGTCTTGGTGCCAGCGCTGCGACCGGACTCGATGTCCCGCAGGTCATCGCCCACGAACAGCACGCTGGCCGGGTCCAGGTCGAGCATCTTGCACGCCAGGGTCAGCGGTTCCGGGTCTGGCTTGCTGTTTTTCACGTGGTCAGGGCAGATCAGCACTTTCGAGCGTTCGGCCAGGCCCAGTTGCTGCATGATCGGTTCGGCGAAACGCACCGGCTTGTTGGTGACCACGCCCCAGATCAGGTTGGCCGCTTCGATATCGGCCAGCACCTCGGCCATGCCGTCGAACAAGTGGCTGTGGACCGCGCAATCCTTGAGGTAGCGGTCGAGGAACTCCTGGCGCAGTTCCTCGAACCCCGGTGATTCCGGGTCCATGGAAAAGGTCACCGCGACCATCGCCCGGGCACCGCCGGAAATCTCGTCGCGAATGTGCTGGGTGTTCATCGGTGGCAAGCCACGGTCGGCGCGCATGGCCTGGCAGATGGCGATGAAGTCCGGCGCGGTGTCGAGCAGCGTGCCGTCCATGTCGAAGAGAACCGCTTTGAGACGCATCGACTTACTCCTCGCGCAGGGTCTGGATCATGTAGTTGACGTCAACGTCGGCGGCCAGCTTGTAGTGCTTGGTCAGCGGGTTGTAGGTCAGGCCAATGATGTCCTTGACGGTCAGCCCGGCCGCACGGCTCCAGGCGCCCAGTTCGGAAGGGCGGATGAATTTCTTGAAGTCGTGAGTGCCGCGAGGCAGCAGCTTCATGATGTATTCGGCGCCGACGATGGCGAACAGGTAGGCCTTCGGATTGCGGTTGATGGTGGAGAAAAACACCTGGCCGCCCGGCTTGACCATGCGAAAGCACGCGCGGATGACCGAGGACGGGTCCGGCACGTGCTCGAGCATTTCCAGGCAGGTGACCACGTCGAATTGGCCGGGCATTTCTTCGGCCAGGCCCTCGGCGGTGATCTGCCGGTATTCCACGCTGACGCCCGACTCCAGTTGATGCAGTTGTGCAACCGCCAGTGGCGCTTCGCCCATGTCGATGCCCATCACCGTCGCCCCGCGCTGGGCCATGGCTTCGCTGAGGATGCCGCCGCCGCAACCGACGTCGAGTACCTTCTTGCCAGCCAGGTTGACCCGTTCGTCAATCCAGTTGACCCGCAGCGGGTTGATGTCGTGCAGCGGCTTGAATTCACTTTCACGGTCCCACCAGCGATGGGCCAGGGCTTCGAATTTGGCGATTTCGGCGTGGTCGACGTTGCTCATGTGCAGATCCTCGAAAAGCTTGAAAAATCAGGTGCCCCGAGCCGTGGCTCAAGGGGCGTGGTTATTCGTTGTGGCCGCTGATGCGGCGACCCCAGGCCTGGGCCGTGGCGATCAGTCTTGATTCGTCCATGCGGGTCAGTCGGCCATCTTCCAATAGCGGCTTGCCGCCCACCCACAGGTGTTTTACGCAATCGCGACCGGTGGCATAGATCAACTGCGACACCGGGTCATAGATCGGCTGCTGGGCCAGGCCCGACAGATCGAAGGCCACCAGGTCGGCGGCCTTGCCGACTTCCAGCGAGCCGACTGTCGCTTCGATGCCCAGCGCCCGGGCACCATTGAGCGTGGCCATGCGCAGTGCCCGATGAGCATCCAGGGCCGTGGCGGAACCGGCGACGGCCTTGGCCAGCAGGGCGGCGGTGCGGGTTTCGCCCAGCAAGTCCAGGTCGTTGTTGCTCGCCGCACCGTCGGTGCCGAGGGCGACATTGACGCCGGCCTGCCACAGGCGCTCCACTGGGCAGAAACCGCTGGCCAGCTTCAGGTTCGATTCCGGGCAGTGGATCACGCTGCAATTGCTTTCTACCAGCAAGGCCTGGTCTTCGTCGCTGATTTGAGTCATGTGCACGGCCTGAAAGCGTGGCCCCAGCAGCCCAAGTCGTCCCAGGCGTGCCAGCGGTCGCTCCGCGGTGTTATCCACAGCCTGCTGCACTTCGAAGGCGGTTTCGTGAACATGCATATGAATGGCCGCGTCCAGTTCCTCGGCGATCACGCGGATTTTCTCCAGGTTTTCGTCGCCCACGGTGTAGGGCGCGTGCGGGCCGAATGCGACTTTGATTCTTGGGTGGTGCTTGAGGTCGCCAAACAACTCGATGCCCTGACGAATGGCTTCGTCGGCGCTGGCGGCACCGGGGATAGGGAAATCGAGGATTGGAATCGCGATTTGCGCACGAATACCGCTGTCGTGGACACACTCGCTGGCGATCTTGGGGTAGAAATACATGTCGGAGAAGCAGGTGATGCCGCCCTTGATCTGCTCGGCGATGGCCAGGTCGGTGCCGTCGCGTACGAAATCCTCATCGACCCATTTGGCTTCCGCCGGCCAGATGTGCTGTTCCAGCCAGGTCATCAAGGGCAGGTCGTCGGCCAGGCCGCGGAACAGGGTCATGGCCGCGTGGCCGTGGGCGTTGATCAGGCCGGGGCTGAGCAGCATGCCGGGCAGCTCACGGACCTGGGCGGCGTCACACTTGAGTGCTTCTGCCCGTGGGCCGATGAACACGATGCAGCCGTCCCGGATGCCCAGGCCATGATCCTTGAGCACTACACCGGCGGGTTCGACAGGCACCAACCAGGTCGGCAGCAATAATAAGTCGAGCGCAACGGCAGGCTTGGGCATCGTGGAACGGTTCCATGGGGTATAAAGGATGGCGAAGTATACCCGAGCGTCTTCGCGGAGGGATCGCTATAATCGGCGGCTTTTGTTCTTGAGTACGGGGTGAAGGATGCGCGATCGACTATTGGCTGCGGAGAAGGTGAAGGCCATCGATTGGCGTGATGGCGTCCTGTACCTGTTGGACCTGCGTGTCTTGCCGTTCGAGGAAAACTGGGTCGCCTGCACCTGTGCCGCCGATGTGGCCGAGGCCATTGGCTCGCTGGTGGTGCGCGGCGCGCCGGCCATCGGTATCAGCGCGGCTTATGGTGTCGTGCTGGCGGCGCGGGCCAGGAAGGCCGAGGGCGGTGATTGGCAAGCGGCCCTGGAGGCTGATTTTGCCTTGCTGGCCGAGGCCCGGCCGACAGCGGCGAGCCTCTTCTGGGCGCTGGATCGGATGCGCGACCGGTTAGGGCGCTTGAAAGAGCACGCTGAGCCGCTGGCGGTACTTGAGGCCGAAGCCATCGCGATCCACGAAAGTGACCGCGAAGCCAACCTGACCATGGCCCAGCTCGGTGTCGACCTGATCCGCAAGCACCAGGGCAACGCCCAGGCCATCCTCACCCATGGCAGCACCGGCGCCCTGGCGACCGGCGGCTTCGGCACGGCCTTGGGAGTCATCCGTGGCGCGTATACCGAAGGCATGGTGGAGCGCGTCTATGTCGACGAAACTCGTCCATCGCTGCAAGGCTCGCGCCTGACGGCGTGGGAGCTGGCCCGTGAGAGCATCCCGGTGACCCTCAACGCCGATTCCGCCGCTGCCCACATCATGAAGACGAAAGGTGTGACCTGGGTGGTCGTCGGTGCCGACTGCATCACCGCCAATGGTGACGTGGCGAACAAGATCGGTACCTATCAACTGGCGGTCTGTGCCATGCACCATGGCGTGCGTTTCATGGTGGTGGCGCCGAGTTCGACCATCGACATGAGCCTGGCCAGCGGTGAAGACATTCCGGTCGAGGAGCGCGATGGGCGTGAGCTGCTGGAAATCGGTGGCAAGAGGCTCGGTGCGGAGGTGGACGCCTTCAACCCAACGTTTGATGTCACTCCGGCGGATTTGATCGATGTCATCGTCACGGAGAAGGGCATCATCGAGCGCCCGGACACCGCCAAGCTGGCGCAGTTGATGTGCCGCAAGCGGTTGCACTGAAGATTTTTGCTGTCTGGTCCATCGCCATCGCGAGCAGGCTCGCTCCCACAGTGGATAGGAGGTGTGTCTGAAATTTCAGGCACAAAAGATCCTTGTGGGAGCGAGCCTGCTCGCGATGAGGCCCTTAAAGGCAACAAATCCCTTGCATTTTCGCCCTGATTCTCCATCCGCAGCGCTTCTAAGCCCCTCTGGTCCCATATCAGCCTGTCACCGGTCAACTAACTACGCACCATGCGCATCTGGGGGATAGGTGCGTGGCGGCTCTTGTGATAACATCCGGCGGTTTCCAAGGCTGCCTCGCGAGGTGGCCTTTACTGCGCAGATCCATGGCATAACTCGTTGATTTGTCGTAAGTCGCTGCACGGCACTTGTTCTGCAGCGGCGAGCTTCGTTCGTCCCATCTGGATGTGACGAGGTTTCACCAGAAAAAGGAATCAGGCTTCTCATGGGCGAACTGGCCAAAGAAATCCTCCCGGTCAATATCGAAGACGAGCTGAAACAGTCCTACCTCGACTACGCAATGAGCGTAATCGTCGGGCGGGCGCTGCCGGATGCGCGCGATGGCTTGAAGCCCGTGCACCGGCGTGTGCTGTTCGCGATGAGCGAGCTGGGCAACGACTTCAACAAGCCGTACAAGAAATCTGCCCGTGTCGTCGGCGACGTGATCGGTAAGTATCACCCCCACGGCGACACTGCCGTGTACGACACCATCGTTCGTATGGCGCAGCCATTCTCCTTGCGCTACCTGCTGGTAGACGGCCAGGGCAACTTCGGTTCCGTGGACGGCGACAACGCCGCGGCCATGCGATACACCGAAGTGCGCATGACCAAGCTGGCCCACGAACTGCTGGCCGACCTGCACAAGGAAACCGTGGACTGGGTGCCGAACTACGACGGCACCGAAATGATCCCGGCGGTCATGCCGACCCGTATTCCGAACCTGCTCGTCAACGGCTCCAGCGGTATCGCCGTGGGCATGGCGACCAACATCCCGCCGCACAACCTCGGTGAAGTCATCGACGGTTGCCTGGCCCTCATCGACAATCCCGAGCTGACCGTCGATGAGCTGATGCAATACATCCCGGGTCCGGACTTCCCGACCGCCGCGATCATCAACGGTCGCGCCGGCATCATCGAAGCCTACCGCACCGGCCGTGGCCGCATTTACATGCGCGCCCGTTCCACCGTCGAGGACATCGACAAGGTTGGCGGCCGCCAGCAGATCGTCATCACCGAGCTGCCGTACCAGCTGAACAAGGCTCGCCTGATCGAGAAGATCGCCGAGCTGGTGAAAGAGAAGAAGCTCGAAGGCATCACCGAGCTGCGTGACGAGTCCGACAAGGATGGCATGCGCGTCGTGATCGAGTTGCGTCGTGGCGAAGTGCCTGAGGTGATCCTCAACAACCTCTACGCCCAGACCCAGCTGCAAAGCGTGTTCGGCATCAACATCGTTGCGCTGATCGACGGCCGTCCGCGGATCCTGAACCTCAAGGACCTGCTGGAAGCTTTCGTACGTCACCGTCGCGAAGTGGTCACCCGCCGCACCGTGTTCGAACTGCGCAAGGCTCGCGAGCGTGGTCACATCCTTGAAGGCCAGGCCGTTGCCCTGTCGAACATCGACCCGGTGATCGCCTTGATCAAGGCCTCGCCAACGCCGTCGGAAGCCAAGGAAGCGCTGATCAGCACCCCTTGGGAGTCCTCTGCGGTGGTGGCGATGGTCGAGCGCGCTGGCGCCGACTCGTGCCGTCCGGAGAACCTCGACCCGCAATACGGCCTGCGCGAAGGCAAGTACTTCCTGTCCCCGGAACAGGCGCAAGCCATCCTGGAGCTGCGCCTGCACCGCCTGACCGGCCTGGAGCACGAGAAGCTGCTGGCCGAGTACCAGGAAATCCTCAACCAGATCGGCGAGCTGATCCGCATCCTCAACAGCGCCACGCGCCTGATGGAAGTGATCCGCGAAGAACTGGAAGTGATTCGCGCCGAGTACGGCGACGTGCGCCGCACCGAGATCCTCGATGCGCGCCTGGACCTGACCCTGGGTGACATGATCCCGGAAGAAGAGCGCGTGGTGACCATTTCCCACGGCGGCTACGCCAAGACCCAGCCGCTGGCCGCCTACCAGGCCCAGCGTCGCGGCGGCAAAGGCAAGTCGGCGACCGGCGTCAAGGACGAGGACTACATCGCTCACCTGCTGGTCGCCAACAGCCACACCACGCTGCTGCTGTTCTCCAGCAAAGGCAAGGTGTACTGGCTCAAGACCTACGAAATTCCGGAAGCGTCCCGTGCCGCACGTGGTCGTCCGCTGGTCAACCTGTTGCCGCTGGACGATGGTGAATACATCACCACCATGCTGCCGGTGGAGGAATACACCGAAGGTCACTACATCTTCATGGCTACCGCCAACGGCACCGTGAAGAAGACCCCGCTGGAATCCTTCAGTCGCCAGCGCAGCGTCGGCCTGATTGCCCTGGAACTGGACGAAGGCGACGTGCTGATTTCCGCCGCCATCACCGACGGCGAACGTGAGGTCATGCTGTTCTCCGACGGTGGCAAGGTCACTCGCTTCAAGGAATCCGACGTACGTGCCATGGGCCGTACCGCCCGCGGTGTGCGCGGCATGCGCCTGCCGGAAGGCCAGAAGCTGATTTCCATGCTGATCCCCGAAGAAGGCAGCCAGATCCTCACCGCTTCGGCGCGTGGTTATGGCAAGCGCACGGCCATCAGCGAGTTCCCTGAGTACAAGCGTGGCGGCCAGGGCGTGATCGCCATGGTCAGCAACGACCGTAACGGTCGTCTGGTTGGTGCTGTCCAGGTGCTCGATGGCGAGGAGATCATGTTGATCTCCGACCAGGGCACCCTGGTGCGTACGCGAGTCGCCGAAGTCTCGAGCCTGGGCCGTAACACCCAGGGCGTGACGCTGATCAAGCTGGCCAGCGACGAAACGCTGGTAGGGCTTGAGCGAGTGCAGGAGCCATCGGAAGTCGAAGGCGAGGAGCTGGAAAGCGAGGAAGGCGAAGGCACGGCATTCGACGGCACCCTGGGTGCCGATGTCGACGACGTGACCGGCGACCAGCCGCTCGACGCTGCCGCAGACGAAGAAGAACCGCAGGACTAAGCGGACACGCGGGGGGCGGATGAAGATTCGCCCCCTTGTTGTTTGTCTCGTTTGAAAATTTGCGACACTGCACATTCCCCTATGGGGTGATGCTGCTTCCCTGAGGTTTCAAGCCTTGAGTGAACGGCCCCCTGTGGGAGCGAGCTTGCTCGCGATGACGGAGTGGCATTCAACATCAATGTTGACTGTTGCGCCGCTATCGCGAGCAAGCTCGCTCCCACAGTTAGTGCGGTGCAGACCCAAAGATTTATGTGACCACCAGATCAGAGCGAGATTGGATGTGAGCAAGAGAGCCTATAACTTCTGTGCCGGCCCGGCGGCGCTTCCTGAGGCGGTCCTGAAGCGCGCCCAGGGTGAACTTCTCGACTGGCACGGCAAGGGCCTGTCGGTCATGGAAATGAGTCATCGCAGCGATGAGTTCGTATCCATTGCCACCAAGGCCGAGCAGGACCTGCGTGATCTGCTGAACATCCCGTCCAATTACAAGGTGCTGTTCCTGCAGGGCGGCGCCAGCCAGCAGTTCGCCCAGATCCCGTTGAACCTGCTGCCGGAAAGTGGCAAGGCCGACTACATCGATACCGGTATCTGGTCGCAGAAAGCCATCGAAGAAGCTTCGCGCTACGGTCACGTCAACGTGGCTGCCACCGCCAAGCCCTACGATTATTTCGCGATTCCCGGCCAGAACGAATGGAACCTGTCCAAGGACGCGGCCTACGTTCACTACGCGCCGAACGAAACCATCGGTGGCCTGGAATTCAACTGGATCCCGGAAACCGGCGACGTGCCATTGGTGGCCGACATGTCTTCGGACATTCTCTCGCGCCCTGTGGATATCTCCCGTTTCGGCATGATCTACGCCGGTGCCCAGAAAAACATCGGCCCAAGCGGCATCCTGGTCAGCATCATTCGTGAAGACCTGCTGGGGCGTGCCCGTTCCCTGTGCCCGACCATGCTCAACTACAAGGTCGCGGCCGACAACGGCTCGATGTACAACACCCCGCCGACCCTGGCCTGGTACCTCTCCGGCCTGGTGTTCGAATGGCTGAAAGAGCAGGGCGGTGTCGAAGCCATTGGCAAGCTCAACGAAGTGAAGCAGCGCACGCTGTATGACTTCATCGACGCCAGCGGCCTCTACAGCAACCCGATCAACAAGACCGACCGTTCGTGGATGAACGTGCCGTTCCGCCTGGCCGACGACCGTCTGGACAAGCCGTTCCTGGCCGGTGCCGACGAACGTGGCCTGCTGAACCTCAAGGGCCACCGTTCGGTCGGTGGCATGCGTGCCTCCATCTACAACGCCGTCGACATCAACGCCGTCAATGCGTTGATCGCCTACATGGCAGAGTTCGAGAAGGAACATGGCTGATGTCTGAGCAAGAACTCAAGGCGCTGCGCCTGCGCATCGATGCCCTGGACGAAAAGGTCCTGGAGCTGATCAGCGAGCGTGCGCGCTGTGCCCAGGAAGTCGCCCGGGTGAAGATGGCCTCCCTGGCCGAAGGCGAAGTGCCGGTGTTCTATCGTCCTGAGCGTGAAGCTCAGGTGCTCAAGCGTGTCATGGAGCGCAACAAGGGGCCGCTGGGCAACGAAGAGATGGCGCGCTTGTTCCGCGAAATCATGTCGTCGTGCCTGGCGCTCGAGCAGCCGCTGAAAATCGCCTACCTGGGCCCGGAAGGGACCTTCACCCAGGCAGCGGCCATGAAGCACTTCGGTCACGCCGTGATCAGCAAGCCGATGGCGGCCATCGACGAAGTCTTCCGTGAAGTCGCCGCCGGCGCGGTGAATTTTGGCGTGGTGCCGGTGGAAAACTCCACCGAAGGCGCGGTCAACCACACGCTGGACAGCTTCCTCGAGCATGACATGGTGATCTGCGGCGAAGTCGAGCTGCGTATCCACCATCACCTGCTGGTCGGCGAAAACACCAAGACCGACAGCATCAGCCGGATCTATTCCCACGCCCAGTCGTTGGCCCAGTGCCGCAAGTGGCTGGACGCCCATTACCCGAATGTCGAGCGCGTGGCGGTATCGAGCAACGCCGAAGCGGCCAAGCGGGTCAAGGGTGAGTGGAACTCGGCGGCGATTGCTGGCGATATGGCGGCCGGCCTCTACGGGCTGACTCGCCTGGCCGAGAAAATCGAGGATCGTCCGGACAACTCCACGCGGTTCCTGATGATCGGTAGCCAGGAAGTGCCGCCGACCGGCGACGACAAGACGTCGATCATCGTCTCCATGAGCAACAAGCCCGGTGCGCTCCATGAGCTGCTGGTACCGTTCCACGACAACGGTATCGACCTGACGCGGATCGAGACCCGTCCGTCGCGCAGCGGTAAATGGACCTACGTGTTCTTCATCGATTTTGTCGGCCACCACCGCGATCCGCTGGTAAAAGGTGTGCTGGAAAAAATCAGTCAGGAAGCAGTGGCACTCAAGGTGCTGGGTTCCTACCCCAAGGCAGTTCTTTAAGGGCGGATAGCAAATGAGTGGCAACTTCCTCGCTCTGGCTCAGCCAGGCGTGCAACAACTCTCGCCTTACGTTCCGGGCAAGCCCGTGGACGAACTGGCCCGCGAGCTGGACCTGGATCCGGCCAGCATCGTCAAGTTGGCGAGCAACGAAAACCCGTTGGGTGCGAGCCCCAAGGCGCTGGCGGCGATCCGCGACGAGCTGGCCGAGCTGACCCGTTACCCCGATGGCAATGGGTTTGCACTGAAAAGCCTGCTGGCCGAGCGCTGTGGCGTCGAGCTCAACCAAGTGACGCTGGGCAATGGCTCCAACGACATTCTTGAGTTGGTGGCGCGCGCGTACCTGGCACCGGGTCTCAACGCCGTGTTCAGCGAGCACGCGTTTGCGGTCTATCCGATCGCGACCCAGGCCGTCGGCGCCGATGCCCACGTGGTTCCGGCCAAGAACTGGGGGCACGATCTGCCGGCCATGCTGGCTGCCATCGACGCCAACACCCGCGTGGTTTTCATCGCCAACCCGAACAACCCGACTGGTACCTGGTTCGACGCCCAGGCCCTGGACGACTTCCTGCAAGACGTGCCCGCGCACGTGCTCGTGGTGTTGGACGAGGCCTACATCGAATACGCCGAAGGCAGCGATTTGCCCGATGGCCTGGATTTCCTCGCGGCCTACCCGAACCTGCTGGTTTCGCGCACGTTCTCGAAAGCCTACGGCCTGGCCTCGCTGCGGGTTGGCTACGGCCTGTCCACCGCCGTGGTGGCCGATGTGCTGAACCGCGTGCGCCAGCCATTCAACGTCAACAGCTTCGCCCTGGCAGCCGCCTGCGCCGCATTGCAGGATGAGGCCTACCTGGCTGAAAGCCGTCGCCTGAACGCGGCCGGCATGCAGCAGTTGGAAGCGGGGTTTCGTGAGCTGGGCTTGAGCTGGATTCCATCCAAAGGCAACTTCATCTGCGTCGACCTGGGGTGTGTCGCCGCGCCGGTGTACCAGGGGCTGCTGCGCGAAGGCGTGATCGTGCGTCCGGTGGCCAACTACGGCATGCCGAACCACCTGCGCATCACCATCGGCCTGCCAGCGGAAAACAACCGTTTCCTTGAGGCGTTGAGCAAGGTTCTGGCTCGTGGTTGATGTCACTTCGCTGCAACCTGCTGCCCCTATGATCGGTCGCCTGGTGGTGGTCGGCCTGGGGTTGATTGGCGGTTCGTTTGCCAAGGGCTTGCGTGAAAGCGGTCTGTGCCGCGAGGTGGTCGGTGTCGACCTGGATCCGCAGTCGCGCAAGCTGGCCGTGGAGCTGGGAGTGGTTGATCGTTGCGAGGATGACCTGGCGATCGCTTGCCAGGGCGCGGACGTGATCCAGTTGGCGGTACCGATCCTGGCGATGGAAAAACTGCTGGCGCGTCTGGCGACCATGAGCCTGGGGCAAGCGATCCTGACCGACGTCGGCAGCGCCAAGGGCAACGTCGTACGTGCGGCCACCGAGGCCTTCGGCGGGATGCCGGCGCGTTTCGTGCCCGGCCATCCGATTGCCGGTTCCGAGCAGAGCGGGGTGGAAGCCTCCAACGCCGAACTGTTTCGTCGCCACAAAGTGATCCTCACGCCGCTGGACCAGACGGATCCAGCCGCGCTGGCGGTGGTGGACCGTTTGTGGCGCGAACTGGGCGCCGATGTCGAGCACATGCAGGTCGAGCGTCACGATGAAGTGTTGGCGGCCACCAGCCACTTGCCGCACCTGTTGGCGTTCGGCCTGGTGGATTCATTGGCCAAACGCAATGAAAATCTTGAGATCTTCCGTTACGCTGCCGGCGGTTTCCGCGATTTCACGAGAATCGCTGGAAGCGACCCGGTCATGTGGCACGACATCTTCCTCGCCAACCGCGAAGCTGTCTTGCGCACACTCGATACATTTCGCAGCGACCTCGACGCCTTGCGCGGCGCGGTCGATGCAGGGGACGGGCACCAATTGCTGGGCGTTTTCACACGCGCCAGGGTGGCCCGCGAGCATTTCAGTAAAATCCTGGCCCGTCGGGCCTATGTGGACGCTATGAACTCCAACGATCTGATTTTCCTGGCACAACCTGGTGGCTCCCTTAGCGGGCGTATTCGTGTACCGGGCGATAAATCGATTTCCCACCGTTCGATCATGCTCGGCTCCCTGGCCGACGGCGTGACCGAGGTGGAAGGCTTCCTCGAGGGCGAAGACGCCCTGGCGACGCTGCAAGCGTTTCGCGACATGGGAGTGGTCATCGAAGGTCCGCACCATGGTCGCGTGACCATCCATGGTGTCGGCCTGCACGGCCTCAAGCCTGCCCCGGGGCCAATCTACCTGGGTAACTCCGGAACCTCGATGCGCCTGTTGTCCGGCCTGCTGGCCGCGCAGGACTTCGACAGCACCCTGACCGGTGATGCCTCGCTGTCCAAGCGCCCGATGAATCGCGTCGCCAACCCGTTGCGGGAAATGGGCGCGGTCATCGAGACTGCCGCCGACGGTCGTCCGCCGATGATCATCCGCGGTGGCAACAAGCTCAAGGGCCTGACCTACACCATGCCAATGGCCAGCGCCCAGGTGAAATCCTGCCTGCTGCTGGCGGGTCTCTACGCCGAAGGCAAGACCACTGTCACCGAACCGGCCCCGACCCGCGACCATACCGAGCGCATGCTGCGCGGCTTCGGCTACCCGGTCACGGTCGATGGCGCCACGGCGTCCGTCGAGTCTGGCAGCAAGCTGACCGCGACCCACATCGAAGTGCCGGGCGACATCTCGTCGTCGGCATTCTTCCTGGTGGCCGCCTCGATCGCCGAAGGCTCCGACCTGGTGCTCGAGCACGTCGGCATCAACCCGACGCGTACCGGCGTGATCGACATCCTGCGCCTGATGGGGGCTGACATCACTCTGGAAAACCAGCGTGAAGTCGGCGGCGAGCCTGTGGCGGACCTGCGCGTACGAGCAGCTAAACTCAAGGGTATCGAGATTCCGGAGGCGCTGGTTCCGCTGGCCATCGATGAGTTCCCGGTGCTGTTCGTGGCGGCCGCCTGTGCAGAAGGGCGCACCGTATTGACGGGCGCCGAAGAGCTGCGGGTCAAGGAATCGGATCGCATCCAGGTGATGGCTGATGGCTTGCTCGCCCTTGGCGTCAAGTGCCAGCCAACGCCGGACGGCATCATCATCGACGGCGGCCAGATCGGCGGCGGCGAAGTCCATGGTCACGGTGACCATCGTATCGCCATGGCCTTCAGTGTTGCGTCTTTGCGCGCCAGCGCGCCGATTCGCATCCATGATTGCGCCAACGTCGCGACGTCGTTCCCGAACTTCCTGGCGCTGTGCGCACAGGTCGGTATCCGAGTGGCACAAGAGGCGCAGTCGTGAATATCAAGGCACCGGTCATCACCATCGATGGTCCGAGCGGTTCGGGCAAGGGTACCGTCGCCGGGATCCTGGCCAGGCAGCTGGGCTGGAACCTGCTTGATTCGGGTGCCTTGTATCGTCTATTGGCGTTCGCTGCCGCGAACCATGGCGTCGACCTGACCAACGAAGAGTTGCTCAAGGCACTGGCCGCTCATCTGGACGTGCAATTCATTGCCGCGACCGACGGTCAGCTCCAGCGCATCATTCTGGAAGGCGATGAGGTCAGTGACGTCATTCGTACCGAAAGCGTGGGCGCCGGGGCCTCCCAGGTCGCCGCGCTGCCGGCGGTGCGCGAAGCCTTGCTGCAGCGCCAGCGCGCATTCCAGGAGCCGCCGGGGTTGGTGGCGGACGGTCGCGACATGGGTACGGTGGTTTTCCCTGATGCGCCGCTGAAGATTTTCCTCACCGCCAGTGCGGAGGAGAGGGCGCGTCGCCGATATTTGCAGTTGAAGGGCAAAGGCGAGGATGTTAGTCTGTCGAGTCTGCTAGATGAGATCCGTGCACGCGATGAGCGTGACACCCAGCGCGCAGTAGCCCCGCTCAAGCCGGCGGCCGACGCGATACAGCTGGATTCCACGGAGTTGTCCATCGATCAGGTGCTGCAACGCATCATGAGCGAGATCGCCATTCGCGATATCGCCGGGTGACCAGGAAGCTTCGCAGGGGACCAGTCATAGTCCTGCGATGCTTCTTTTATATGAAACTAACCCACATCGTCTGGGATGTGGAGGCGGGCGTATTCTTCGCCCTAATCAACAGGAATTAAAATGAGCGAAAGCTTTGCGGAACTCTTTGAAGAAAGCCTGAAAACCCTGAACCTTCAGGCAGGCTCCATCATCACCGGTGTTATCGTTGATATCGATTACCAAGCTCGCTGGGTAACCGTTCACGCTGGTCTGAAGTCTGAAGCACTCATCCCGCTTGAGCAGTTCTACAACGACGCTGGCGAACTGAACATCAACGTCGGTGACGAAGTTCACGTTGCGCTGGACTCGGTTGAAGATGGCTTTGGTGAAACCAAGCTGTCCCGTGAAAAAGCCAAGCGCGCTGAATGCTGGATCGTTCTGGAAGCGGCTTTCGCAGCTGAGGAAGTGGTCAAGGGCGTTATCAACGGTAAGGTTAAAGGCGGCTTCACTGTCGACGTTAACGGCATCCGTGCGTTCCTGCCAGGTTCCCTGGTTGACGTCCGTCCAGTGCGCGATACCACGCACCTGGAAGGCAAAGAGCTGGAATTCAAGGTCATCAAGCTGGACCAGAAGCGCAACAACGTTGTCGTTTCCCGTCGCAGTGTCCTGGAAGCCGAGAACTCCGCCGAGCGTGAAGCTCTGCTGGAATCGCTGCAGGAAGGCCAACAGGTCAAAGGTATTGTCAAGAACCTCACCGATTACGGCGCATTCGTCGATCTGGGTGGCGTCGATGGCCTGCTGCACATCACCGACATGGCCTGGAAGCGTATCAAGCATCCTTCGGAAATCGTCAACGTTGGCGACGAGATCGATGTCAAGGTTCTGAAGTACGATCGCGAGCGTAATCGTGTTTCCCTGGGCCTCAAGCAACTGGGTGAAGATCCATGGGTCGCTATCAAAGCCCGTTACCCAGAAAGCACCCGCGTCACCGCTCGTGTTACCAACCTCACCGACTACGGCTGCTTCGCTGAGCTGGAAGAAGGCGTTGAAGGCCTGGTACACGTTTCCGAAATGGACTGGACCAACAAGAACATCCACCCTTCGAAAGTCGTACAAGTCGGCGACGAAGTGGAAGTCATGGTTCTGGACATCGACGAAGAGCGTCGTCGTATCTCCCTCGGCATCAAGCAGTGCAAGTCCAACCCATGGGAAGACTTCTCTGGCCAGTTCAACAAGGGCGATAAAATCTCCGGCACCATCAAGTCGATCACCGATTTCGGTATCTTCATTGGTCTGGACGGCGGCATCGACGGCCTGGTTCACCTGTCCGACATCTCCTGGAACGAAGTGGGCGAAGAAGCCGTACGTCGTTTCAAGAAGGGCGACGAGCTGGACACCGTTATCCTGTCGGTTGACCCAGAGCGCGAGCGCATCTCCCTGGGCATCAAGCAACTGGAAAGCGATCCGTTCTCCGAGTACGTTCAAGAGAACGACAAAGGCGCAATCGTTAAGGGCATCGTGAAAGAAGTTGACGCCAAAGGCGCCATCATCACTCTGGCCGACGATATCGAAGCGACTCTGAAAGCCTCCGAAATCAGCCGAGACCGCGTTGAAGACGCGCGCAACGTTCTGAAAGAAGGCGAAGAAGTAGAAGCCAAGATCATCAGCGTTGACCGCAAGAGCCGCGTAATCCAGCTCTCCATCAAGTCGAAAGACGATGCTGAAGAGAAAGAAGCAATCCAGAGCCTGCGCGACAAGCCAGCTACCTCTGACATTGCTGCTGGTCCTACCACTCTGGGCGACCTGCTGCGTGCACAGATGGAAAAACAGAACTGAGTTCTGTCAGACCATAGAAAAAGGGCGACTTCGGTCGCCCTTTTTTGTGCCTGCGATATTTTCAGATTTTTCCGACTCCCATAAGCGCTGCCAAACTGCGACCATTCGAGATGCTACGAAACCAACCCCTCAACCGGAGTGTCTCTTTTATGAAGCAGATCAATAATCTATCCAAGGGAGTTCCGGCTTGTGTGCGTAATGGGTCCAGGCTCTCTACCTAAAGGATCTGAATGAACAAGTTCTTTCTGGTGTTGGTCGTCCTGATGCTGGCGGGTTGCTCTACAAGCGCCAAGACCCACGCAGTGCGTGGTGTCAGCGGTATCGAGGTCGACTGCTCGGGATTGGGTTCCGGCTGGGAGAAGTGCCATAAGAGAGCTGCAAGGGAGTGTAAAGGTGCTGGCTACAAGGTGATTACCCGATCCGACGACGCGAAGGACGAAGATTGGTATCCCTTTGGTTTCAATCCGGCTGGCTATGTGACTCGTACGATGCTGGTCATCTGTCGGTAGCATCTCCCTGCTTGCGCGGAAAGAGGCGGTAGGGGAGTCAAGAAGAATGTCAATACTTGGGCTGTTCAAATCCCTCCGGTCATGCTAAAACCTTTTCAAGCGATTTTCCTAGCTGCTTGAAAAAGAAGGGAAAAATATGACGAAGTCGGAGTTGATCGAACGAATTGTCACCCATCAAGGGCTGCTCTCATCCAAGGATGTGGAGCTGGCCATCAAGACCATGCTTGAACAGATGTCCCAGTGCCTGGCGACTGGAGATCGCATCGAGATCCGCGGTTTCGGCAGCTTTTCCCTGCATTACCGCGCTCCGCGGGTTGGGCGCAACCCCAAAACGGGTCAGTCCGTCAGCCTTGATGGAAAGTTCGTCCCTCATTTCAAGCCAGGCAAAGAGCTTAGGGATCGTGTGAATGAGGAGGAGGGGGATGAGCTCTGACGGAGGTTTGAAAAGAAGGGGTATCTATGCGAAACTTTAAGCGCTTTGCGCTTGTCATACTAGCGCTGCTTTTGGTCTCTGCTATCGTACTGTTCGTGCTTGAAAATAATCAGCCAGTCTCACTGTCGTTTCTGGGATGGTTAGTGCCGCAGCTTCCGGTTTCGATTTGCGTGCTGCTGGCGCTTCTCGTTGGTATGGTAGTAGGCCCTTTGCTTGCATGGCTGGTGGGGACGCGTCGACGGTTGAAATAATGGATGTGTGAGCCCAGTAGTCTTGGTGTAAGGATCGCTACCGATAATTTTTCTGACTTTGGGTGTGTTTTGCTTGTAATTAATCTCTCTTTGTTTGCCGCTTTTTCCAGCGGAACACTGCTCGTCGTGCCTTTTAATGCGCTCGGTGTGCCTGTAAGTGGCGTCTTAAAAAATGGAAGAGAGGCCGTACATGCAGAATAATCGTGTTGAAGAGCGTGGCGCCGATGAAATAGATCTCATTGAACTTGTGCGTGGGCTTTGGGCTGAGAAATGGTTGATAGTAGGTATCACTCTCTTAGTTACGGTAGGCGCAGCGGCTTACGCATTTCTTAGTAAGCCGGTATATGAAGCCGAGCTTTTTATCATGCCTCCTACTCAAAACGGCATTGCCGAGTTGAATTACGGGCGAGGAAAAAGTACCGAGCTGGATACCTATTCCATCAAGCATGTTTATGATGTTTTTGCTCGAAATCTCCAGGGTGAGTCTCTTCGGCAGGCTTTCTTTAATGAAATATATCTACCTTCGCTTGAGGAGTCGCAGCGCAGGGGAGCGCTTGACCGCTTATATGAGCGCTTTTCTCGGGAACTGGTAATCAAAGGGCCTGGCAAGAGTACTCCGGATCGTTTCTCGGTGGCTGTTCAAGGCAGCGATCCCATACGCGCAACTGAATGGGCCAAAGCCTACGTCGCGCGCGCCAGCGAGGCTGCTGAGTCAGAACTAATCAAGAACGTGACGACTGAAGCGTCTGTGAAGGCGCGTAATCTCGAGCAGCGTATTATTAGTTTGCGTGAGGCTGCACAGCGGATCCGTGAGGATCGAATTCAGCAGCTGCGTGAGGCGCTGAAGATCGCTGAGTCAATTGGTCTAACGACGTCGACTATAAACTCTTCTGCTGCGGTCGATATAACGGTAGATGCCGGCAATAAGATGGATTACCAGCGAGGCAGTAAAGCGCTAGCAGCTGAGATCAAGGCGCTGGAATCAAGGACATCGGATGACGCATTTATATCAGATTTGCGATCGTTGCAGATGCGTTATAATTTTTATCGTAAATTAAATATAGACCCTGAGCGTATTTCTGTTTATCGGCAGGACGGTAATGTTGAAGTTCCCGCAAGTCCGATAAAACCACGCAAAGCTTTAATTCTGATTATTGGTTTTGCCGCTGGTCTAGTGCTTGGTGGTTTTCTTGCATTGATCCGGATGTTTTTTAAACGGCTGTAAGTAAAGCAGCTGGTTCGATTTGATTTCATCTTTTGGAAGGGTGCTTTAAATGCCTATCCTCCAAAAGGTTTTTGAAGGGTTGGTTCGAATATCGTAAGGCGGCCGTCTCCTTAGGACCTAAGGCAGTCGGAAAGGGCGAGCTTTGGGGCTTCATCGTGAGCCCTATTTTTGCAGGTGGCCGATGCCCCGCCTATGCATTGCGTAGGCTGGTTATTCGCTTCGCGAATCCCGAAATTCTGAAGGCCAAATGCTGAAATATCCCCTCTGCCAGCAGACAGGCATCCCGCCGCGTTCCCAGCGCGCAGGGCCAATTTAAATCCCAGGTGTGCGGCAGGCCAAAAGCATTCTTGATCTTTGCAATTGCGACTACGGATTTTCTTCTGATAGTCGTATAATCTGTGCGTCTAATTCGTTGTTTTTCATTTGCTGCTCTGAGTAATCCGAGAAATTTGCCTATTCTCAGGCCCCAGATGAGGGGGCTCGTGGGCGGAGCGGGAAAGAATTAATGTTTCAGGTACTGATCATGAGTATTGGTAAGACGACTATTGAATCTAATCCTTTTTGGCAGAAAGGTCGATGCCTGGTGCGATGCGGGTCCATACGAAAAAAATCGATAGGTCGGATTCTACCAGCGCAGTTCTCTTTAGGGTGGCGCGTTCTTCCCTTGTATAAAGAAAATGCGAAAGGGGAGGCTCAATCCTTCCAAGTCTTGCTATTCAAGGACCTCTCCAACAATTTTTTTGCTGATGTAGAGCGGCATTGGTTAAGTTCTGCTCTCAGGATAGATAATACAATAAGCTCTTTCGCCGGTTTTCTACTATCAGCTAGCTCCAGAGTACAAGAGGTAACTGACGCTCGTCGGACGGTATTTTCAAATGCGCGTTTGTTGCTTTTAAATAAAACTTATTAATTTATTGAACTGGGTTTTTAATTATGCATGAATTGAAGAATATCAAACTTGCCGTCATCGGTCTTGGTTATGTAGGGCTACCTTTAGCTGTTGAGTTCGCTAAGCACCGTTCGGTAGTTGGATTTGATATTAATCAGCCTCGTATAGATGCTCTAAAATCTGGGTGCGATGTTACACTTGAAGTAAGTGCTGTAGAGTTAAAAGAAGCCAAATACATCAGTTATAGCTGCTCTTTGGATGACCTTGCTCAATGTAATACCTTTATCGTTACCGTGCCAACACCTATCGATAAATACAATCAGCCAGATCTTATGCCGCTGATTAAAGCATCCGAAACTATAGGTAAAGTTCTTAAGAAGGACGATATCGTTATTTATGAGTCGACTGTCTATCCAGGCGCTACCGAGGAAGAGTGTGTTCCAGTATTGGAACGAATTTCCGGTTTGACCTATAATGTTGACTTTTTTGTGGGATACAGCCCTGAGCGTATCAATCCGGGGGACAAGGAACACCGTGTTACCACGATAAAAAAAGTGACTTCAGGTTCTACTCCCGAAACCGCGGATCTCATCGATGATTTGTATAATCAAATTATCATCGCGGGAACTCATAAAGCCAGCAGTATTAAAGTAGCCGAAGCGGCAAAGGTTATTGAGAATACTCAACGTGATCTTAATATTGCTTTGATTAATGAACTGGCGATTATTTTCAATAAAATGGGAATTGATACGGAAGCCGTATTACAGGCTGCGGGTACTAAATGGAATTTCCTGCCGTTTCGACCAGGCTTGGTAGGTGGGCATTGCATCGGTGTTGATCCATATTATTTGACTCATAAAGCCCAAGCTATTGGTTACCACCCTGAAATTATTCTTGCGGGACGGCGCCTAAATGACAGCATGGGCGCCTATGTCGTTTCTCAGCTTGTTAAAGCCATGCTAAAGCGCCGCATTCATGTTGATGGGGCCCGCGTTTTAATTATGGGGCTAGCATTCAAGGAGAACTGTCCCGATCTTCGTAACACTCGTATTGTAGATATTGTTAATGAACTGGCTGAATATAACATTGATGTCGATGTCTATGATCCATGGGTAAGCGTTGCGGAGTCTGAACATGAGTACGGCATTACGCCAATAGCTGAACCGCAAGCCGGCTTTTATGACGGGATTGTTCTTGCCGTGGCACATAATGAATTTCGAGAGCTTGGCGCTGAAAGTATTCGAGGATTTGGTCGGTCCAAGCATGTATTGTATGATTTGAAGTATTTATTGACGGCTGACGAGTCCGATATTCGATTGTAATAAAATACGACATGGACAACGTCGCTTTAGATTTATGGTAACTAAAAACCTGGAATTTTTATGACTCGCTACGAAACCCTTTTTGAAACACTCCCATTATCCCCGAAAAAATGGTTGATTAGTGGCGTGGCGGGGTTCATTGGATCAAACTTACTTGAAACTCTGCTCAAGCTTGATCAATATGTTATCGGTTTGGATAATTTCTCAACCGGACATAAGCACAATCTTGAAGAGGTCAGGAAAGAAGTAACTGCGGAACAATGGCGACGTTTCGAGTTTATTGAGGGAGATATACGCAATTTAGAAGTTTGTGAGCAGGCTTGTTCTTCTGTTGATTATGTGCTGCATCAAGCCGCTCTTGGATCCGTCCCGCGATCATTAAACGATCCGATAACAACCAACTCTACCAATATAGACGGTTTTTTGAATATGTTGGTGGCGGCCAGAAATGCAGCGGTAAAAAGTTTTACCTATGCTGCAAGTAGCTCGACTTACGGTGATCATCCTGGTTTGCCTAAAGTTGAAGATGTTATCGGTAAGCCATTATCGCCCTATGCAGTAACAAAATATGTAAATGAATTATATGCAGAAGTTTTTGCTCGCTGCTATGGATTCAATACTATTGGTTTACGCTACTTTAATGTATTTGGAAAACGTCAAGATCCAGAGGGCGCTTACGCTGCGGTGATCCCCAAATGGACTTCGTCTATGATCAAGGATGAAAGTGTATTTATTAATGGTGATGGCCAAACCAGCCGTGATTTTTGCTTTATAGAAAATACCGTGCAAGCTAATCTTCTAGCTGCTACAACCACCGACAAAAACGCTCTAAATCAAGTTTATAATGTTGCGGTAAGCGGTCGCACTGATTTAAATATGTTGTTTTCTATTTTGAAGAATGAATTGCTAAAAAACAATATTCCTTACAAAAAAGAAGTGGTCTATCGTGATTTCCGTGAAGGGGATGTAAGACACTCCCAGGCCGATATAAGTAAGATACAAAGTTTATTGGGGTACGATCCACAATTTAATATTGAGCAAGGCATCAAGCGCGCGATGCCTTGGTATGTTGATTTTCTTAACTGATTTGCGGGAGATGTAGGATGGCTTATTTGAATTCTACCGAGCTTAAGGCGCTAGGCCTCAAAAAGGTCGGCGAGGGCGTAAAAATAAGCGATAAGGCTTGCATCTATAATGCAGAAAATATCGAAATAGGAGATTACTCTCGTATAGATGATTTTTGCATAATATCCGGCAATGTTAAGATTGGGAAATATAATCACATTACTCCGATGTGCCTAGTAGCTGGAGGAATCCCTGGGATCGTATTGGAGGACTTTTGTACGCTGGCATATGGAGTGAAAGTATTTGCTCAATCAGATGATTATAGTGGTGAAACACTTACAAATTCTTTAATACCTAAGCAGTTCAAAAAGGAAAAGTTTGCTGCTGTAGTGTTAGAGAAACATGTGATTGTCGGTGCAAATTCTACAATTTTTCCCGGAGTCACTATTCAGGAGGGATGCTCGGTAGGTGCTATGACTTTGGTTACCAAGGATACCGGGTCGTGGGGCATCTATTTGGGGATCCCCGCGAGACGCATTCGGGATAGGAAAAAAGATTTATTGGCGCTGGAGAGTAAGTTTTTGGCCTACGCTTCCCAGCTAAAAAGTGAGTAGATCGATTATCAGATCGTTGGTTTTTGGCTTCTGGGCATTTTAAGTAGTTTTAACTCATGTCCTTATAGCGCTCCATAACTGAATTGATGAGAAAAAGCTATGATTCCTTTCAATAAACCACCATATACTGGCAATGAAGAAAAGCATGTCTTGTCTGCTATGCGCAGTGACAAAATATCAGGCGATGGATACTTTAGCGGTCTATGCCATCAATGGTTCGAAAGAGAGCTGCCTTGTAAAAAAGCCCTATTGACCCCCTCGTGTACGCATGCTTTGGAGATGGCTGCCATATTGGTGGATATTCAGCCAGGCGATGAAGTTATAATGCCAAGTTATACCTTTGTTAGTACAGCTAACGCTTTTGCTCTAAGGGGAGCAACCATCGTTTTTGTTGATATCAGACCTGATACAATGAATATTGATGAGAATCTTATTGAACAAGCTATAACAGAAAAAACAAAAGCTATTGTTCCTGTCCATTACGCTGGAGTTTCTTGTGAAATGGACATAATTATGGCCATTGCTGCGCGCCATAATATTTTTGTAATCGAGGATGCAGCACAAGGTCAAGGGGCGAGCTATAAAGGTCGTGCTCTAGGTAGTATTGGACATCTAGGGGCTTATAGTTTTCATGAAACGAAAAACTATACGAGCGGCGGCGAAGGAGGGCTATTAATAATCAACGATTCTCAGTTTGTTAATCGAGCTGAGATAATTCGTGAGAAAGGAACCAACCGTAGTCAGTTTTTCCGTGGAATGGTCGATAAATATAGCTGGGTAGATATTGGAAGTAGTTATTTGCCATCTGATCTTCAGGCCGCCTATCTTTGGGGGCAGCTAGAGGTTTCGGATACTATAAAGAAAGCAAGAATGGATGTATGGGTTAAATATAGCACAGGTCTCCAATCTTTGGAGAGGGATGGCTATATTACTCTCCCAACGGTGCCCTCTGAATGTGAGCATAATGCTCATATGTTTTATTTAAAGGTGGCTAATTTAGAAGTTCGAACTCAGCTGTTGAAGCATTTATCTGATGCCGGTGTTCATGCTGTTTTCCACTATGTGCCTCTTCACTCTGCGGCATGCGGGGAACGTTACAGTCGTTTCCATGGCAGGGACACTCAAACAACAAGCGGAAGTGAGCAGCTCATTCGGTTGCCCATTTGGTACGGGATATCTGAAGAAAATATTATTCAGATTATTGACGCCGTTCAGAGATTTTTTCGTTGAACGTAAGAACAGTTTTTATTTATGCCTCGGGAATCGGTTTCGGGGCAATACTTAGTCTCATCACGCTGCCTATACTCGCTTGGATGTTTTCTCCCGAAGATGTCGGGCGAGTCGCGTTATTTCAACTGTCGTTATCTCTAATAGTTGTTTTCTTCTCTTTTGGACTCGACCAGTCTTATGTTAGAAAATTCAATGAAGTGGATGATGCGACAGTTTTGGCAAGAGCGTGCATAGCGCCAGGTTTATTGTTGTTGCTATTTTCAATAATTGTTGCATGTTTTTACGTCGAAGAAATTTCCTTTCGCCTGTTTGATATTAAAGATTTTACGCTGTTCACTATTTTTTGTTTTTCGGCCATTATGTTGTATTTGGAGCGTTTTTTTTCCGTTTTTATTCGGATGAAAGAAATGTCTTTTGCCTATAGTATGACTAGGGTGCTTCCCAAACTTTTATTCTTGGTTCTTGTTGCTAGTCTATTTTTGTTTCCAGAAAAGAAAAGTTTTATCATTTTGTCTGGTATGCAAAGTATAAGCTGGTCGTTAGTTGTAATTATCATGCTTTTTTTTCTGAATGATAAATATATTTCGTTCAGATGTGAATTCTTGGAAAGCCAGAGGCTGAAGGAGCTAATCAGCTTTGGCTTTCCGTTAATGATAAGTGGAATCGCTTTTTGGGGATTGAATTTTATAGATAGAATAATGCTCAAGGAGTTTTCATCGTTGGCGCAGCTGGGTATTTATGCGGTGGCATCTACCTTGGCGGGAGCTGCAATCCTATTTCAACAAATTTTCACAACAATGTGGCATCCACTGATTTATAAATGGGTGTCAGAAGATTTAGCTGAAGGAAAGATGAAAGGAGTAGCCGACGCGGTCCAGGTATTCTCATTATTGCTAATTTGTCTAGCCGCTTTGTTTTCCTTCTTGATCAGCTATTTTCTTCCTGTTGAATACCTAACGGTTCAATTTTTACTACCTGCATGCTTGGTTCCGCCGCTCTACATGATGGTGACGGAAGTCACTGGGATCGGGATTAGTATCTCAAAAAAGACGAAATTCCTTCCTGTCATCACCATTATTTGTATGGCCGTAAATTTAAGCTTGAATTATTTTCTGATACCTTCATTTGGCGCTGGTGGCGCAGCAGCCGCTACGGCTATTTCCTTTTTTCTGTACTTAATACTTAAAACAGAAATGTCAAATTTTTTGTGGGTCTCGTTTTCAAATATAAAATTTTATGTGTGCTCGATACTAGTAATCCTGCTAAGTGCTTTTGGCGCCCTCTATGGTAATGAGTATGAGGCAGAAATACATGTCGCTTGGTTTGTGATCTTAATGATCTGTATTTTGAGCTATATCGGACAGATACAGCAATTTTATGTTTTGGCGAAAGGTCGCTTCTAAATGTTATTCGTTCATGGTTCTTTAGCAATCGGTGGAATTGAAACATTCTATGTGCGGATGGCTCAATGCAGAAAAAAGAAAGGATTGATGACTAAATTTTTAATTCTTTCACCTGAAAGTAAAAGTGATGCTGAGCTTGTGCGTCGAGCCAGAGAGTATGCGGATGTATATTTTCTGGATGAAATACTTTTGTTGCCGCTTCCGAGGCGTGCTGTTGTTTATCATTTTTCTTTGCTCTATCCGCTCCAATATTCGATGCTGAAAGAAATATTTGATGGGATTAGCAGTGCGCATGTTTCGAACGGATTTTGCGCCCATATGCTGATACGTTTAAGCGCAATCATAGGAAGGAGCTTACCTATCTCGATAGGTCTTTACCATTCCATGGAGTTTTCTTGGGGGGGGGCTTGAAAAAATTACCTTTCTTCGAAAAAAACAATCGTCAAATATTTTTCTGTTTGCATAACGCACGTGGTTTGATTTTTTTTAACGAAAAGATGGTTGAACGTTATTCAACCATAACTGGAAAGGACTTCAGTGATGTTAGCTTGTTTCCTCTTGGAGTGGTTGACCAGTTAGCAAACCCCATCCCCAAAAAGTTCGGTGATGAACTGTCCATTTGTTCGGTGGGTCGTCTAGTGGAGTTTAAAGGGTATAATCTCTGGATGCTAGATGTAGTTAACAGTCTCCGAAAGTTGGGGGTTAAAGTTAGTTATAGTATCTACGGATATGGTCCTTTAGAAAACATAATGTCGGATAAGATAAAAGCGCTGGATCTGGAAGAGGTTGTGTCTCTTAAGGGAAGCCTTGAATATTCAGCTTTCACTGATGTGGTGTCGCAATTTGACGTTTTTGTGGGGTCAGGAACCGCTTTGGTTGAGGCTGCCGGATTGGGCGTTCCATCGCTGATCGGAATTGAGAATACCAATGAGCCTTCTACATACGGTTTTTTGAGTGAGTTGCCTGGTTTCTCTTATAATGAGGACGGGTTGTATCCTAAGAAAGATGTGGTAAAGATGTTTGTTGATTTTAATAATTACACGGAGGCTGAGAAACAGGCGTTAAGTGAGGCACACGTAGCAAAGTCGGCAATATTTTCTGTCGAGACGTGTGTGGAGAACTTTGCCAAGGTCAGTCCGGAACCCGTGTTGGATTCAAGTTTGATATCGAAGTCGCGCGTGCTTTATCGTCTGCTTTATACGGGCAGTTTTGTAGTGTACTCGTTTTTGTTAAGGCTTAAGGGACGGACGTTGAGTCAGACAGTAAGTACGGTTGAGTGACTGAGAAAATTATTGTCGGATAGTAAGAATTAGGAGAGTAGATATTTATTTCTCAATTAACATGTCTCGCTATTTATTGGCCTGTTTTATATTGGCGTTGATATTCGCTTTGGGCCTGGCTTCGCTGCCAGTTGATGCTTTTGTGGATAGAGAAAACTATCTGACATATGCTTCAAGTTCCGCGGAAATTTTTGAGCGAGGGAGCGGAGAGGGATGGCTTTATATTCTTACAAATGAGCCGGTATGGTTGTTGGTGAATGTCGCACTTTCGTTAGTGTTTGCTGATGAAACGGTGGTAAGACTTGTCGTATTTCTATCCGCATTCATAACTGCTTATCTATCCCTTAAGATTGATAGTAAGTACTTTTTGATCTTGTTGCTGTTTTTACTTTTGCCGCAAGTGATGAAAAATTATATTGTCCATCTCCGACAGGGTTTGGCCGTAGCTTTTTTTCTAATTGGATGGTTTTCAAGAGGTAAATGGGTTCGTAATCTGTTTATGCTCCTTACTCCTTTTGTTCACGCTTCGTTTTTCTTTGTGCTGGTTATTTACTACTGTAGTGTAATGTTGGCTCGGCTTAGATTTTCGTCAGGGTTGCGAATTATAACCTTTACGTTTGTTGGTTTAGGCGCCGCATCCGTTACTCTTTGGTTGGCTTCCAGTCTAGGGGCAAGGCAAGCAGAGGTTTACGGAGAAGGTAGTTTACAGATTAGCGGTTTGGGTTTTGTGTACTGGCTTACTATTGCCATACTATTTCTGCTGCAAGGGAAGAAGTTTCTTAACAGCAATAGTTTTCAGATGGGGATGCTTGTTTTTTATTTAGCTATATATTTTTTTCTACCCATATCAGCAAGGATTTTCGAGAGTTCTGTGCTTCTTGTGTTGATTTCCGGGCTTCGATTGACATCATGGCGGTTGTATCTGTATTTGTTGCTATTGTTGTTCTATTTCCTAATGCTATGGATTCCTAGACTTTCCCAACCTGGTTTTGGATGGGGAGTGGAAAATTATATAGGCTGAAATTGAGGGCGCGTGATATTTTAGTTGGTCGCGCACCGTGATTAATGCAACACTATTGCAATGTAATGGTCGAGCGCTTTATTATGCATCGCATGGTGATTTTAAGGACAAGAACCTAATGTGTGGGTTTTCCGGTTTTTTGACGTTAAAGGCGGATCTTGACGATTCTCCAGGGCTCTTGAGAAGAATGGGCGATGCTATTTATCACAGGGGACCTGATGATAACGGCGAGTGGTTCGACGGAAATGCGGGAATTGGTTTTTCTCACCGAAGATTGGCAATTATCGACGTTTCGGCTGCGGGGCATCAACCGATGGCTTCACCCTGCGACCGGTATGTCATTGCCTTTAACGGTGAAATCTATAATCACTTGGAACTTCGAAGCCGTTTGGCTAATGAAGGGCGTAGCTTTTGCTGGGCTGGGCACTCTGATACCGAAACATTGTTAGCCTGTTTTTCGGCATGGGGTATAGAAAGCACGCTTCGCGCGACGGTGGGAATGTTTGCGATCGCCTTATGGGATCGTGAAACTCGTGTCTTGACTCTGGCCCGTGATCGTATGGGTGAAAAGCCTCTTTACTGGGGGTGGCAAGATGGAGTGCTTTTGTTCGGTTCTGAGTTGAAGTGTCTTAAGGTGCATCCAGCATTCAAGGCTCAGATCAGCCGTAATGCATTGGCTCTTTTAATGCGTTATAACTATATTCCAGCGCCGTATAGTATCTATACAGGAATAGCTAAACTGTTGCCGGGTCATTATTTGCAGTTGTCAGCCGGGCCAATAAGTGAGGAAAGTCAGCCTATTCCCTTTTGGGAAATGAATGTTGCGGTCGAAGCAGGCATCGCGAATCCCTTTAATGGTACAGAGGAACAGGCCATTGATGCACTGGAGTCTGAGCTAGTTCAGGGGATTGGTAGGCAAATGTTAGCGGATGTACCGCTTGGCGCTTTTTTAAGTGGCGGTGTAGATAGCAGCACTATTGTTGCTCTGATGCAAAAGCAAAGCAGCCGTCCAGTCAAAACGTTCACAATCGGGTTTCACGAGTCAGGATATAACGAGGCTGAGCACGCGTTAGAGGTAGCTAGGCATCTGGGAACGGAACACACGGAAATATATATCCAATCCAGTGACGCCTTGGACGTAATTCCTCGCCTACCTGGGATCTACTCTGAGCCTTTTGCGGATAGCTCGCAAATTCCCACTTATCTCGTGAGCCATCTCGCCAAGCAGCAGGTGACTGTCGCCCTTAGCGGCGACGGCGGCGATGAGTTGTTTGGGGGGTATAATCCTTATCAGTTTGCTCCACGTATGTGGGGTGTGTTTGATCGTTTGCCTCTGTCGTTACGAGGCGCCGCAGCATCGGTTATGGGGCTTGCTCCTCTTCCAGGAAAAATGCAAAAGCTTTTAGAGGTTATGGGAGCGCCGGATCGCGAGGAGTTCTATCGTCGGCTACTTAGTCATTGGCAGCACCCAAACCAGCTGGTTTTGGGCGCTTTTGAGCCCCCTACATTGTTAAACTCAAAAAGTTCTTGGCCTTCAGTAGATAATTATCAAAATTGGATGATGGCCATGGATGCCAAAACCTATATGACTGATGACATTCTGGTGAAGGTGGATCGAGCCGCGATGGCAAACAGTCTGGAGACTAGAGTGCCAATGCTAGATCACCAGGTTGTAGAGCTGTCATGGCGTCTGCCGCTGAGTATGAAAATACGTGACGGGAAAGGTAAGTGGATACTCCGTGAAGTGCTATATCGTCACGTGCCTCGAGAAATGATAGAGCGTCCCAAAAAAGGATTTTCCGTACCTATTGCGTCTTGGTTGCGAGGCCCCCTCAGGGATTGGGCTGAAACACTGCTGCAGGAACAGCGTCTTAAAAAGGAGGGCTATTTTAATTCCACCATAGTTAGAAAAGCATGGAGTGACCACCTGACTGGCAAAGCGAATAATTCCACCAAGCTCTGGAGCATATTGATGTTTCAAGCATGGCTGGAGGCTCAGAGCTCATGAAAGTCATTCATGTCATCGTTGGATTAAATATTGGCGGTGCTGAACTTATGCTCTTGCGACTCTCTGAGTCGTTTAATAATGATATTGATCAAAATCATTCCATCATTTCATTAACTGATCTGGGTAGATTGGGAGCAGAACTTCGAGCGAGAGGACGAGACGTTACCACCCTGAATATGCGAGGCGCTCTTGATGTTCCAAGAGTGCTTTTTAATCTATATAAAATTTTTCGAAAAAATGCCCCCGATGTTGTTCAAACTTGGATGTATCATGCAGATTTGATTGGTGGTGTCGCTGCTAGATTAGCCGGCGTTCGTAATGTTATTTGGGGAATTCGTACCACTAATGTGAATAGCGGCGTTAGTAGAGTTACGGGATGGATTCGACAATGTTGTGCTATTTTATCTCATTTCGTTCCTAAATTGATCATCTGTGCTGCCAATGCATCTAGGGTCGAGCATGAGCGAATCGGCTACAACAGTGCGAAGATGATGGTCATTCCCAATGGATTCGATCCTGAGGTGCTAACGGCTTCGGTGCAGGAGCGGCAAGCTCTTCGCATAGCTGCTGGTTTTTCTCCAGAAGATTTGGTGGTGGGCAGTCTCGGCCGATATAATTTGGCGAAAGATCACGAAAATTTTATTTCGACAGCTTCGCTGTTGCTTGGCGATTATCCGAATGTCAAGTTTTTACTTGTTGGTCGTGATCTGACCTCTGAAAATAAACCATTAATGACATTGATTCGTTCGACCGGATACCCCGAGCGTTTCGTATTACTGGGCGAACGAAAGGATGTCCCCGTTTGCCTAAAGGCTATGGATATCTTTTGTCTGCATTCACGGACAGAGGGGTTTCCAAACGTATTGGGTGAAGCTATGACCATGGGATTGCCCTGCGTGGCGACGGATGTCGGAGATGCCGCATTCCTAGTCGGTGAGACAGGGATAGTGGTTGAGCCACAGAACCCTCGTGCCTTGGCTGAAGGATTGAAGTGTTTAATTTCGGCAGGAGACGTTTATCGTTCCGATTTGGGCCAAAAAGCACAGCTTCGGATCTATGAGCATTTCACAATGCGCTATGCCAAGTCTCGTTTCAGCGAGGCTTATAAGAAAATTTGCCCAGGGAAGTAATGCGTGTGATGTTTGGCGAGATGGTGCATCTTAAGCTATTCTTGACTTCGATTTTTTCAAAGCCACGCTGCCTCAAATCTAGCTGGATATACAGCAATGACAGATAAACTGCTGATGATTGTGAATGACCCTGCTTTTTTTATTTCGCACCGACTGGCAATTGCTGAAGCTGCAAAAGAGATGGGGTATGAGACGCACATTGCGACTATGGACGGCGAAGCTGTAAGCAGCATTACGGATAAAGGGTTTATTCATCACTTGTTGCCCCTTTCCCGAAGTGGAAGTAATCCGTTCAGTGAGTTGTTTTCTTTATTTTCTGTCTGGCGTCTGCTTTGGAAAGTAAAGCCGAAAATCCTGCATTTGGTTACGATCAAACCCGTAATTTACGGAGGAATCGCTGCACGCTTTGCGCCAGTGAAAGGGGTTGTCGCCGCAGTTTCAGGTCTCGGATTTGTATTCGTTTCCCAAGGGATTAAAGCCACTCTATTACGTAAAGTGGTGAATTTTTTCTATAAGCTAGCCTTGGGCAAAAAAAATCTACGCGTAATTTTCCAGAATCCGGATGATTGTGCTGTTCTGACAGGTTTTAGCATAGTAGATAGAAACAAGGCCGAGATGATCCGCGGGTCTGGTGTCGATCTGAATCTGTATTCGTTTATGCCAGAAAATATGTCTCAAACCCCCGTTGTCTGTTTCGCTGCCCGGCTGTTGCGGGACAAGGGAGTAATCGAATTTGTCGAAGCTGTGAAAATTCTTCAATTAAGGGGAGTTGCTGCCCGGTTTCAGATTGTCGGTGATGTCGATCTTGGAAATCCGGCGACCATTACTCCTGCGGAAATTGCGACTTGGCGGGACGAAGGAATCATCGAGTTATTAGGCTATCGTAAGGACATTGGAGAGTTGTTCACCAATGCCAATATTGTAACGTTGCCCTCCTATCGCGAAGGGCTACCTAAGGTTTTAGTTGAGGCTGCTGCATGTGGCCGGGCGGTCGTTACTACAGACGTTCCTGGTTGCCGTGACGCGATCGATCCCAATGTTACGGGCTTGCTTGTCCCAGTACGAGATGCTATGGCTTTGGCCGATAGTCTTGAAGAGCTGATCCAAAACGCTGAGGTTCGACAGAGGATGGGAATTGCGGGTCGAGCGTTGGCGGAAAGAGCATTTAATATAAAAAAAATAGTACAGCAACATCTGGATATTTATTCAAAGTTAGAGCGAGCGTCTAATTGTGAGTGAGAAAGTTCTCGTCACCGGAGCAAACGGATTTGTCGGTTCTGCGCTGATTAAACTATTGTTATCTCATGACAAACAAGTGGTAGCGCTTGTCCGACAGAATACTATAGATTTTCCAGCGGACGTTCAGACTGCAATTTTACCTGAAACCGGTATGATCTCCGATTCGGTTATGAATGGTGTTCGATCGCTTGTTCATTGTGCCGCACGTGTTCATATCATGAACGATAGCTCAAGTGATCCACTGGCTGATTTTCGTAAGGTAAATGTGAGCTTTACTCTTGATTTGGCGCGTAAGGCAGCTGTAGCTGGAGTGAAGCGATTCATTTTTTTAAGCTCCATAAAAGTTAATGGGGAGGCCACTGTCCCTGGCTGCCCATACCAAGCGGATGATACTCCGGCACCGATAGATCCATATGGCATTTCAAAAATGGAGGCAGAGCAAGGATTAAAACGTATCGCCGAAGAGTCTGGAATGGAGGTTGTTATTATTCGTCCGGTTTTAGTATACGGCCCAGGAGTAAAGGCAAACTTCCGTAGCATGATGAGTTGGTTGAGTCGTGGTATTCCCTTGCCGCTAGGTGACATTCGAAACAAACGAAGCCTGGTCTCTCTGGGTAATTTGGTAGACTTGATTCTGGTCTGCCTGGATCATCCAAAAGCAGCAAATCAAATATTTATGGTTAGTGATGGTGAGGATGTTTCCACTACTGAGCTATTGGTACGGATGGGGAAGGCTTTGGAAAAAAAAGCTGTGTTAATTCCCATGCCACCAGTTGTTTTGAATATAGGCGCTGCCTTGCTCGGGCGCAGGGATATAGCCCTTAGGCTTAACGGTTCGCTTCAGGTTGACATTAGAAAAACTTGCGAGCTATTGGACTGGCGTCCTGTTGAGAGCTTGGATGAAGGCCTGCGGAAGGCTGCTAGGGATTTCAAGTCAAATGCAGTTTAGTTATTTTTTACCTCTCAGCGGAAGATGCTTGCGGATGGAGTTTTGATGATGGTCCTGCTTTTTTCCTTGCTGCTAGTTGCTCTTGGGTCGCTGTTTTTAACGTCGCTTTTAAGACGCTACGCATTAAGCCGTAGTCTAATTGATATTCCTAACGCCCGGAGTTCTCATTCAATTCCTACTCCTCGGGGGGGCGGAGTTGCTATTGTATTGTGCTTTTTGGTAGCTATGCCTCTTTGGGGAGGCGATGAGCTATCCTGGAACGCTGTCTTGGCGATGTTCGGGGCGGGAGCCGGCGTCGCTATACTTGGTTTTCTTGATGATCATGGACATATCGCCGCACGTTGGCGACTCTTGGGGCATTTCAGTGCCGCTGCCTGGGCATTGTTCTGGCTAGGAGGCGGATTGCCTGTTATGGATATCATGGGCATGACGGTGGATTTTGGCTGGGCAGCTTACCTCTGCGCCGGTCTATTTCTGGTCTGGATGCTCAACCTCTACAATTTCATGGACGGTATCGACGGCATCGCTAGCATTGAAGCGATTTGCGCTTGCTTGGGAGCTTGTCTGCTCTATTGGTTAGGCGGCTTTGAAACGTTGATCGTGGCTCCCCTGGTACTCGCGATGGCGGTGGCAGGTTTTCTGTATTGGAATTTCCCACCTGCCCGTATCTTCATGGGCGACGCAGGAAGCGGCTTTCTTGGCATCACCCTGGGAGTGCTTTCTCTGCAGGCGGCTTGGGTTTCATCCAATCTGTTATGGGTTTGGCTCATCCTGCTCGGTGTTTTTATCGTTGATGCAACCGTCACCTTGATACGGCGCTTGCTACGGGGTGACAAAGTCTACGAAGCTCATCGTAGCCATGCCTATCAGTTTGCTTCGCGTCATTATGGGCGACACCTGCCGGTGACGTTGGCAGTCGCTGCGATCAACGTATTCTGGCTGCTACCTCTGGCTGCAAGCGTCGTATTGTGGAACATTGATGGGGCGTTGGCGTTAATTGTGGCTTACGTGCCGTTAGTGGTGATTGCCATCAAGTTCCATGCCGGCGAGCTTGAGAAGGCCTGATATCAAGGCAAGGTTGGCGTTTTTCGGTTATCGATTGTCCAACGGACGATCATGTAACGGCGTTCATCAGGAATGGATTAGTTTTCAGGAGCTGGCCAAGGTGCGGGAAGGGTCCATGGGTAAATTAAGAACAGCGTTATTGGGGTTGCCAAGACGCCATAAACGCACAATTCAAGTGGCCACTGATGTCATTCTGGTCTGGATCGCCCTGTGGCTGGCGTTTGTCGTTCGGCTGGGGTTGGAGGCGCTGGCCAGTCCGGTCGAAACCCACCTCTGGCTTTTTGCATCTGCTCCCCTGATCGCTATCCCGATTTTCATACGCTTCGGTATGTATCGTGCTGTCATGCGTTATTTCGGCAACGATGCGCTGATCACTATCTGCAAGGCGGTCAGTCTTTCGGCGTTACTGTTGGCCTTGGTGGTGTATTGGTACAGTAACCATAAAACCGTGGTACCGCGCTCTATTATCTTCAATTACTGGTGGTTGAGCCTGATCATGATCGGTGGGCTTCGCCTGATGATGCGCCAGTACTTCCTGGGTGACTGGTTCACCGCAGCTCAACATGTACCATTTACCAATCGTGACGATGGTCTGCCCAAGGTTGCCATTTATGGTGCCGGGGCAGCGGGTAACCAACTCGTGGCGGCATTGCGTATGGGGAGAGTCATGCGGCCGGTCGCGTTCATAGACGATGACAACAGCATCGCTGACCGTGTGATTGCAGGATTGCAGGTCTATCAACCTAAACACATACAAAGAATGATTGATGCTACGGGGGCACAGGAAATATTGCTGGCCGTCCCGTCCTCTTCACGCGGTCGTCGTCGGGAGATTCTGACACTGCTTGAGGGTTTTCCCCTTCATGTACGTAGCGTCCCCGGTTTTATGGATCTGGCCAGTGGTCGAGTCAAGGTCGATGATATCCAGGAGGTAGACATTGCCGACCTCCTAGGGCGTGATCCCGTGCCGGCACAAGCCGATCTGCTTGAGCATTGCATCACAGGCCAGTCGGTTCTGGTTACCGGCGCCGGCGGTTCGATAGGCTCAGAACTTTGTCGGCAAATCTTGGCGCTCAAGCCAACTACATTGCTGCTTTTCGAGCATAGCGAATTCAATCTCTACAGTATTTTGTCCGAACTGGAACCGCGTATTGCCCGGGAGTCATTGTCTGTTCGGCTGTTGCCAATCCTGGGGTCGGTGCGCAATCAAGAGAAGTTGCTGGACGTGATGAAGACTTGGAATGTCGACACGGTTTATCACGCAGCAGCTTATAAGCATGTGCCTATGGTCGAGCACAATATTGCCGAAGGTGTTCTGAACAACGTAATCGGAACGCTGAATACCGCACAGGCTGCGTTGCAGTCTGGTGTGTCAAACTTCGTCCTGATCTCCACTGATAAGGCCGTGCGCCCGACAAATGTGATGGGCAGTACCAAGCGGCTTGCTGAATTGACCCTGCAGGCGCTAAGTCGGGAGCTGGCTCCGGTATTGTTCGGTGACCAAGCGAATGTCTCACGTGTCAATAAAACTCGATTTACCATGGTCCGGTTTGGCAATGTGCTGGGTTCGTCTGGCTCGGTCATTCCGTTATTTCATAAACAGATCAAATCTGGCGGGCCGCTGACTGTTACGCATCCAAAAATCACACGCTATTTCATGACTATCCCCGAGGCTGCTCAGTTGGTGATCCAGGCGGGCTCCATGGGGTTGGGAGGGGATGTGTTTGTGTTGGATATGGGCGAGCCGGTGAAGATCGTCGAATTGGCGGAAAAGATGATTCATTTGTCCGGCCTGAGCGTTCGGTCGGAAAAAAATCCCCACGGCGACATCTCGATCGAGTTTACGGGCCTGCGCCCAGGCGAGAAGCTTTATGAGGAGTTGTTGATAGGCGACAACGTGGTGGCAACCCAGCACCCGATGATCATGAGTGCCAATGAGGACCACTTGCCGTGGGATGTGCTCAAGGCCGGGCTGGCTGAATTGCTGGCTGCTATCGAACGTGATGATTACGCGAGAGTTCGTCAATTGCTTCGTGACACTGTCTGCGGCTATACCCCGGACGGGGAGATTGTCGATTGGATCTATCAGCAGCGTCGCCTGGAACCTTGATTTTTACACAAGCTGTAACGTAGCCATTTTTGACAGCCGTCAATCATCGCCTAAGTTTGAGGGGCAGCTTCGGAAAAGCTGCTTTCTCTTAACGATGTCATGGAGCGTCACTTATGCGTACAGGCTATTTCTACTCTCTGGTCTTTGCTTTTCTCACCAGCGCTTCAATAGCTGCCATCGCTGCGCCTGGGATCAAACCCGAGATGACGGCAGCGCCGCAGATTATTGAACAGCGGGGAGAACAACAAAACGCCAAGGTAGATCTCAACGAGGCGGATGCCGCTACGTTGCAACGAGAATTGATAGGAATAGGCAAGGCCAAGGCCGAGGCGATTGTTGCATATCGTTCGAATAATGGCGCTTTCGCCTCTGTGGACGAGCTGCTGGAAGTCAAGGGAATTGGTAAGGCGATCCTGGACAAAAATCGTGACAAGCTGGAAGTGAACTGAAATGTGATCATGAAGAAGGCCAGTTGAGAAGACTGGCCTTTTTGCGTTCTGGCCAATGGGAACTGCTTTGGATAATGCGGGTCACTTATAGTCACGATGCTGGGTTGCGGTTGTGGCAGGTTATGTGGAAGCGATAGTACCCAGCCTTGGAACGGCACCTGACGGCTGCGGGGACGTCGAGTGAAGCAGCTTACTGTTTTTGTTCGTTGGCAAGTCTAATGTGAGCTTGAAACCAAGCTTCAATTACTACTCCAAGGATGATTTCGATGACTGAATCTATTACAGAGAAGACTCATAGCGAAGAGATGACAAGCGGAGAACGATTTGCCTTTGGGGCAAACTGGTCAAACTTCCTAACGGTACTGAACGAGGATCGTATTCAACAGGCCATAGAGAGTCTCAAGACCATGCTTGGAGTCGAGACGCTGGATGGTAAGAGATTTCTTGATATCGGTAGCGGCAGCGGTCTATTTTCATTAGCCGCGAGGCGTCTTGGAGCAAGTGTCGTCTCGTTTGATTATGATCCCCAGTCAGTCGCTTGTACCAATGAGTTGCGTAATAGATTTTACAAAGGCGATGAGCGCTGGGAGGTCAGGACCGGCTCAGTTCTTGATACTTTATTTTTGCGCAGCTTGGGAAGTTTCGATATCGTTTATTCTTGGGGGGTTCTGCATCATACCGGCGATATGTGGACCGCCTTGCGAAATGCGGAGCGAAGCGTTTCCAGTGAGGGACGGATTTTTATAGCGATCTATAATGAACAAGGTTTTTATACTCGTTATTGGACCTTTGTTAAGCGCAATTATGCTAAGTACAATTTTATACGTCCTGTTTTCATTTTGATCCATGGTGTTTACCCAACTTTCCCAAGGTTGCTACTTAGGTTCGTGCGCCGTCGGAAGTATAATCGTGGGATGAGCATCTGGTACGATCTGCTTGACTGGCTGGGTGGATATCCCTTCGAGGTTGCCACGCCGGAAAAAATATTTGAGTTTTACAAGGAGCTAGGTTACCAATTGCTGAAGTTGAAAACTGTGGGAGGTAGACTGGGTTGCAATGAATTTGTTTTTGAACGCATCAAGCCGGTTCAAGAGAGCGGTGGAGTATCAATGGCTCGCGATGCTTGATTGTTTTGATCCAATGCTGAAAGAGATGCGTTATTTTTGTATCTCTTTCATTTTTTCTTGTTGTTTTTTTAATTTTAATATCGTCTGATTAAGAAATAATAACGGATCCAAAGTATGTGCACCTTAAACCCCACTCATGACAAGGTGGACTACGTTTATTTGGTATCTCCGGTGAGCTGTTCAACGGCAGCGCGGGTTTGTATTCTCCTACGACGAGGTAAGTGGTAATCGTCTCCAAGACAGGATGCATTTTTGGTATCTCAGGAGGGCAATCAAAAGTTGACTGTCCTCCAAGCTTGCAGAGATTATATTGCAAATTAAGCTAGGGTGTGATTGGTTTTTGAACCGTCTTTTTTGACGTTGATTTGACGAACCTTGAAATAGGCCTCTCAATAAATGTAAAGCTGGCCCACGATACCGCAAGAATGCTGACGATAATCAAGGAGAAAGTTAGCGTTTCGTCTAAATTAAAACGTATCTGAATTGCCATCCAGCAGCACATAATCAATACGTGGCATAGATAAGTTGAGTAGGACCAGTCGCCAAGTTTAGTGATCCACCCCAGCTTATCGAACAATTTCTCCTTGGAAATCGCGGCAATAACTATCAGGGCGCAGGCTATACCGAACGTCCAAGGATTATGCGTCACTGGTCCAAAATGAACTAGCATCCAGCCAGCAGTTATCGTCAATGCAACAGCGGCCAAAGAGTTTAAACGCTGTATGAGTCCGATTTTGTAGGCGAGTGCTATCGCTATGCCAATTAAAAACTCATAGATTATTTTGTTTTCATAAAATTTAAAGTTGCTGCCGAGTTTGGTTGAGAAGTTTTGTAAAACAATTATGCCAATAAAGAGCCCAGGCAGCCTGAACGATTTTGGAAGGAAGAGGCAGAGAAGGAATACTGTATAGAAAATCATTTCATAATTCAGCGTCCAGCCAACGGTTAGGAGAGGGAATAAGCCTATCCCTGAAGGGTTTTGTGCAGGTATGAAAAATAAGCTTTTAAGAAGAAATATTGGTTCGAACTGAGTAAGGGGTATAAAGGTTGGTGCTGTAAGTAATATTTCGGATGATATTAATGTAAATAACCAATAGGCGGGTACAATTCTCGAGAGGCGATGCATTGCAAATGTAGTGGGTGTTATGTTCTTTTCGAATGCCGATAGGTAGATGACAAAACCGCTAATTATGAAAAATAGATCGACGCCAATATTTCCATATAGGTGCAGGGCTGTGGGCAAAGGGCCTGTTAATTGGTTGTTCTGTACAATTTGCAAGTAGTGGTGGAATACAACTAGCCAAGCGGCGAGGGTTCTGAGTGCTTGAATTGAATTTAGCATTGTCTTGTCGCTTGAAAAAATAGTAATTATACCTAAGTTAACGTTTGTGTGGCGGGTAAATTGTGCAGGTTTAGTCGGTGCGACCTGTCCAGCTATTGACTCCAGGTAGACGGCGTTGCTTACGTCGCGACTGCGCGGAATTTCGTTTCACAGTTCAGAAAAAATACTAAGCGCCATATCGCACATAGCCCATAGCACAAGCTAACGAGCCCATCGCTGTGCAGCTATGCGCGAGCTTATCGAAGGACGCTAGGGGGCAGTATCACTTGGCATGAAACGTGATTGTTCACTACCAGTAGATTGTTGAACAATTCTGAGGCGCAGAGCATGACCGACGGACCTTCCTTAGCTGACCAAATTACCCTGGAACTGCGCGCCGACATCATCGGCGGCCGCCTGCTGCCAGGCATGGCGCTGGTGGAGAACAACCTGGTCTCGGCCTACAACGCCTCCCGCAACACCATCCGCGAAGCGTTACACCGCCTGGGCCAGGAAGGGTTGACCCGTTACGTGCGCAACAAAGGCGTGATGGTCCGCAGGTTAGGTGTCGATGATGTACGAGATCTGTTCAAGGTCCGTCGCACCTTGGAGCTTCAAGCCATCTTGGGCAGCCAGCCATTGCGCGAGTATCAGTCCGACCGGATGCTCGAAGCTCTCGAGGCTGCGGATTTGGCTCGCGAGCGTGAAGACTGGCGTTCGGTTGGTACCCATGGCCTGGCGTTCCATCAGCACATCGTCGGATTGATGCGCAGTCCATTACTTGATGAGTTTTTCACCAATGTGGTTGCACAACTGCGCCTGGTATTTAGCTCCGCGCCCGATGAGGCGCGTTTCCAAGCACCGTGGCTAGCGCGTGACCGCTATATCCACGATTGCCTGGCCGAGGGCGACAAGCTTGTGGCCTACGAAGCGATGAGTCTTTACCTCGACGATTCCGAGCAACTGCTTCTGCAACTGCTAACGCCCACCCATCACCACTGATCAAGGACCCGCGCCATGTACAAAGATTACCCAGCCGCCTACCAGGTCAGCAAAGGCTCAGCCCTGCAAGTGGACAAACCCTTCTACGACCGCATCCGCACCCAGCAGGACAAACGCACCTTGATCGAACAGTTCGAGGTACCCATCCGCACTGGCCGCGCTTGGCACGTACCTGCCGGTCATGTGTTCCGCGTCACGACCCCGGTAGGCCCGCAGGTGGGGGACTTCAACGTCTGGAATGCCCACGATCCACGGGAACGCTTGTGGGCAGCGCGCACGCGCCAGCTTCAAGGCGCCCACGTCAGCACCCATGATCGGTTGTGGTCGAACCTGCCATTCCTGCGGCCCTTGGTGACCATCACCGATGACAGCCTGGCCGGTTATGGCATTGATGAGCATGGTGGCCGACTGCACGATCTGCTGGGTACGCGCTGTGATCCCTATGTGAACAAGATGCTGACTGGCGAGGATTTTCATCATCACTGCCATTCGAACCTGACCCGTGCTGTGTTGCCCCACGGCCTGACGGAATTCGATGTGCATGACGTGCTGAATATTTTCCAGTGCACGGGGCTTAATCATGACGACATGTACTTCATGAAGGCCTGTCCGGCGCAGAAGGGCGATTACCTGGAGTTTTTTGCCGAGATCGATCTGTTGTGCGCCCTGTCCACTTGCCCGGGTGGTGACTTGTCGCTGGCGATGTGGGGGCCGGATGCGCAGGATCCCCTTAGCGTCTGTCGTCCGCTGGGGGTTGAGATCTATCGGTTGGAAGATTCATTGCTGGAGGGCTGGAGCCAGCCTGAGCGGGCGGCGTACAAGGGGCTGCATGGCTTGCATATCGCCAAGGCGGATTGGGAAAAGTGATGCAGCAGGCGCTGGCTTTGTAGGAGCTGGCGAAGCCTGCGATCTTTTGATCTTCGCTCCAGACTCAATTTATAGGAGAAAGATCGCAGCCTCGTTGCACTCGACAGCTCCTACAGACCCAGCGGGAGCAAGCTCCCTCGCCACACAAGCAGCTCAACGATCCTTGGCCTCCTTCGCATCCATTTCCGCATTGCGCTCGGCAACGCGCTTGCGTTGCTCATCGGTCAGCTCGACCTTGTTGGCGGTGTCGCGCAGCATCATCAGACCACCAACGATCGAGCCGATTGCAACAATCAGAATCAACCAGGCATACCAGGGCATAGGGTTCTCCTTGAGGGGGCGATGGACGGACGAACATTTCGCCGATCCATCGCACCTACCACTTATGAGCGAAGGTTGCTCGCAGTGGTTCAATACTACGCCCGTTCGGCCAGCTTCACCTCAAAGCCCGGTCAGCATCGCATCGGCGGGAGCGTCTGCGCGCAGTTGTGCGGTGAGGATGAAGTAGACGAAACCCACCGCCATGAAGCCGAGGAAGATCAGCCCGATCAGCGCGTTGAACCAGGCCATTGCTACCAGGCACACCACTGCCAGCACCAGGGCGATGCCCGGCACGATCGGATAGCCCGGTGCGCGGAAAGTACGTTCCAGGTTGGGTTCGGTTTTACGCAATTTGAACAGGCTGAGCATGCTCATGATGTACATGACGATGGCGCCGAACACGGCCATGGTGATCATCGCCGCAGTCAGGGTCATGCCGCCGAGGTTGATCAGGCCGTCGCTGTAGATTGCGGCAATGCCGATCACTCCACCGGCGATGATGGCCCGGTGCGGGGTCTGGAAGCGTGACAGTTTGGCCAGGGAGGCGGGCAGGTAACCGGCGCGGGCCAGGGCGAAGAACTGCCGCGAGTAGCCAAGGATGATGCCGTGGAAACTCGCCACCAGGCCGAACAGGCCGATCCACACCAGCATGTGCAGCCAGCCGGAGCTTTCGCCGACCACGGTTTTCATGGCTTGGGGCAGGGGATCGTTGATGTTCGACAGGGTGCGCCAATCGCCGACGCCGCCGGCCAGGAACATGACGCCCATCGCCAGGAACACCAAGGTCAGGATGCCGCTGATGTAGGCCTTGGGAATCGTGCGTTTCGGGTCCTTGGCTTCTTCGGCGGCCATGGCCGCGCCTTCGATGGCCAGGAAGAACCAGATGGCGAAGGGAATCGCGGCAAACATGCCGGCGATGGCCGGTGCACCGAACACATCGGAACCGGCCCAGCCGTTCAGGGCAAAGCTGCTGAAGCTGAACGCCGGGGCCACGACGCCCATGAACACCAGCAGTTCGACCACCGCCAAGATGCAGACGATCAGCTCGAACGTCGCGGCCAGCTTGACCCCGAGGATGTTCAGGCCCATGAACACGATATAAGCGCCGACCGCTGCGTGTTTCGGGTCCAGGGCCGGGAACTGCACGTTCAGGTAGGCGCCGATGGCCAGGGCAATGGCCGGCGGGGCGAAGACGAATTCGATCAGCGTCGCCAGGCCGGCAATCAACCCGCCTTTCTCGCCGAAGGCGCGACGGCTGTAGGCAAACGGCCCGCCGGCATGGGGAATGGCGGTGGTCAGTTCGGTGAAGCTGAAAATGAAGCAGGTGTACATGGCCGCCACCATGAAGGACGTCACCAGAAAGCCCAGTGTCCCGGCCACGCCCCAGCCGTAGCTCCAGCCGAAATACTCGCCGGAAATCACCAGGCCGACGGCAATACCCCATAAATGCAGGGTGCCCAGGGTGGGTTTGAGTTGTGTGTTCATCGGTGGCTCCCCTCGATCAATAGCAAAAGCGCTGGGGAGGGGCAGTGCAGTGGGCGTGCCAGTGTGGCGAGGGCGGTCGTAATGGATGAAATCGTGTCGTATCGGGGATGTTCCCTGCCGGATGGCTGGGTTTTGTGCCCCAGTTCAGAGCATTGGTGCCTGGGCTGGCCTTATCGCGAGCAAGCTCGCTCCCACTAAGAGCCTTCAGTGGACGCAAATTCTTTATTCACAACAGATCCCATGTGGGAGCGAGCTTGCTCGCGATAAGGCCACCCCAGCCAACATTTTTTACGGATTCTTTACCCCCTAGCACGGCTCTCGATCTCGCTCCTTTACAGCCTCCCTGCCGACAATCACTCCACACACGGCACGACGCCGTACCACGGAGAAATCCCATGAATGTTCTGGACGGGGTGTCGCTGCTGCTGGCAGGGGCGCTGTTCATTTATCTGCTGGTTGCGCTGTTGCGCGCCGATCGGAACTAGGAGCGGCTATGCACGGTTATGACTACGGGCTGATCCTCGCCTTTTTCGCCCTGGTGCTGATTCCGGCACCGTTTCTGGGGCGTTTTTACTACCGGGTGATGGAAGGCCAGCGTACGTGGCTTTCGCCGATCCTCGGCCCGGTGGAGCGCGGTTGCTATCGCCTGGCGGGTGTCGATTCCACCGCTGAGCAGAGCTGGCAGAAATACACCCTGGCCTTGCTCGCGTTCAACCTGGCGGGTTTTGTCTTGCTGTTCGCCATTCTGCTGCTGCAGGGATATCTGCCGCTCAATACCGAGCAACTGCCCGGCATGGAGTGGACCCAGGCCTTCAACACGGCCGTGAGTTTCATGACCAACACCAACTGGCAGTCCTACAGCGGTGAAGCGTCCCTGAGCTACCTGAGCCAGATGGTCGGCCTGACTGTGCAGAACTTTGTCAGTGCCGCCACCGGCCTGGCCGTGCTCGTGGCGCTGTGTCGCGGTATCGGGCGCAAGTCCGCTGCGACGCTGGGTAATTTCTGGGTCGACATGACCCGCGCCACCCTCTACGGGCTGTTGCCGTTGTGCCTGCTGCTGGCGTTGTTCCTGGTCTGGCAGGGCGTGCCGCAGACCTTTGCGCACTATGTGCACGGGGTCACGCTGCAGGGCGTCGACCAGGTCATCCCGTTGGGGCCGGCCGCCAGCCAGATCGCGATCAAGCAACTGGGCACCAACGGTGGCGGTTTCTTCGGCGTCAACTCGGCGCATCCGTTTGAAAACCCGACGGCCTGGAGCAACCTGTTCGAAGTCGCTTCGATCATCCTGATTCCCGCCGCGTTGGCGTTCACCTTCGGCCATTACGTCAAGGACCTGCGCCAGAGCCGGGCGATCATCGCCTGCATGCTTGCCTTGTTCCTGATTGGCGGTGCCACGTCGCTGTGGGCCGAATACCAGCCGAACCCGGCCCTGAACAACCCGGCCGTCGAGCAAACCGCGCCGCTGGAAGGCAAGGAAGCACGCTTCGGCACCACCGCCACGGTGCTGTGGTCGGTGACCACCACGGCGGCTTCCAACGGCTCTGTCAACGCCATGCATGACAGCCTCAACCCGCTCAGCGGTATGGTTGCGCTGGTGAATATGATGGTCGGCGAGGTGATCTTCGGCGGCGTCGGGGCCGGGCTCTACGGGATGTTGTTGAACGTGCTGATCGCGGTGTTCCTGGCTGGTTTGATGATCGGTCGCACCCCGGAATACCTGGGCAAGAAGCTGGGCGCCCGGGAGGTGCAACTGTTGGTGGCAACCCTGCTGGTGATGCCTGTCAGCGTGCTGGTGCTGGGGGCCGTCGCCGCAAGCCTGCCCGGACCGGCCGCAGCGGTGAGCAATCCGGGTGCCCATGGTTTCAGCCAGTTGTTGTACGCCTACACCTCGGCGGGGGCGAACAACGGTTCGGCATTTGCCGGGTTCGGCGCCAACACACCTTTCCACAACCTGATGCTGGGCCTGGGGATGTTGATCGGCCGGTTCGGCTACATCCTGCCGGTGTTGGCGTTGGCCGGCAGCCTGGCCTTGAAGAAGACCGCGCCGATTGGCCAGAACAGCTTCCCCACCCACGGCCCGCTGTTCGTGACCTTGTTGACCGTGACCATCCTGCTGGTGGGCGGCTTGACCTTCCTGCCGACCCTGGCGCTGGGGCCGATTGCCGAACACCTGAGCATGGGCTTCTGAGGACCTGATGATGAATATGCCGATGAGCAAAACCGTCGCCGCCAAGGCGCCGGAACAACCGAAGACCCACCTGTCGGCCCTCTGGCGGCCGGCGCTGGTGCAAGCCTTCGTCAAGCTCGATCCTCGCCAGTTGCACCGCGCACCGGTGATGCTGGTGGTGGAACTGACCGCGATCCTCACCACCGTGTTGTGCTTCATCCCCGACAGTACCGTACCGACGTTCGTCGCTGCGCAAATCGCGCTGTGGCTGTGGTTCACCGTACTGTTCGCCAACTTCGCCGAAGCGTTGGCCGAAGGCCGCGGCAAGGCCCGGGCCGACAGTCTCAAGGCTGGTAGCGAAGGCCTCAACGCACGTCGCCAGACCGCCAGCGGCTTTGAAATCATCCCCGCCACCCGTCTGCGCAAAGGCGATGTGGTGCGCGTCGAGGCCGGCGACATGATCCCCGGCGACGGTGAAGTGATCGAAGGCATCGCCGCGGTCAACGAGGCGGCGATCACCGGCGAATCGGCGCCGGTCATCCGCGAGTCCGGCGGCGATCGCTCGGCCGTCACCGGCAATACGCGGCTGGTCTCCGACTGGCTGCTGATACGCATCACCAGCAATCCCGGCGAGTCCACCCTGGACCGCATGATCGCTTTGGTGGAGGGCGCCAAGCGCCAGAAAACGCCGAACGAGGTGGCGCTGGATATCCTGCTGATCGGCCTGACGCTGATCTTCCTGCTGGTGGTGGTGACGCTGCAACCGTTCGCCCATTTCGCCAACGCCAACCTGCCGCTGGTGTTTCTGGTGGCGCTGCTGGTCACCTTGATTCCCACCACCATCGGCGGGCTGCTGTCGGCCATTGGCATCGCCGGGATGGACCGGTTGGTGCGCCTGAACGTGATCGCCAAATCCGGTCGCGCGGTCGAGGCGGCGGGGGACGTGCATGTGTTGATGCTGGACAAGACCGGCACCATCACCTTTGGCAATCGTCGCTGCACGGCGGTCTATGCCGCCCCCGGCGTGAGTGCCAAGGAGCTGGCAGAAGGCGCGTTGTTTGCCTCGTTGGCCGATGACACGGCCGAAGGCAAGTCCATCGTCGAGTACCTGCGAGGTTTGCATTCACTGCCCGAGCCGGGTGTCGACGCGCTGACAGCCGTGCCGTTCAGTGCCGAAACCCGTTTGTCTGGAGTCGACTATCAGGGCCGCATCTACCGTAAGGGCGCCGTGGACTCGTTGCTGGACTTCATCGGCCTTGCACGCAATGAGTTGCCGCAGGCATTGGCGCGGGAGGTCGACAAGATCGCCCAGAGTGGCGGCACGCCGCTGCTGGTGTGCATGGACGGTCGGTTGCTAGGGGCCATCCACCTCAAGGACGTGGTCAAGCCGGGCATTCGCGAGCGCTTTGCCGAGCTGCGCAAGCTGGGGATTCGCACGGTGATGGTCACCGGCGACAACCCGCTGACCGCCGCGGCGATTGCCGCCGAGGCCGGTGTCGATGACGTGCTGGCGGAGGCCACGCCGGAGAAAAAACTGGCGCGTATCCGTCATGAGCAAAATGACGGTCGGCTGGTGGCCATGTGCGGCGACGGTGCCAACGATGCCCCGGCCCTGGCCCAGGCCGATGTCGGCATGGCGATGAACGACGGCACCCAGGCCGCGCGGGAGGCGGCCAACATGGTTGACCTCGACAGCGACCCGACCAAATTGCTCGATGTGGTGCAGATCGGCAAGGAACTGCTGGTGACCCGTGGCGCATTGACTACCTTTTCCATCGCCAACGACATCGCCAAGTATTTCGCGATCCTGCCGGCGCTGTTCGCTTCGATTTATCCACAGCTCGGCGTGTTGAATGTGATGCACCTGAGCAGCCCCCAGAGCGCGATTGTGTCGGCCATTGTCTTCAATGCCTTGATCATCGTCGTGCTGATCCCCTTGGCCCTGCGCGGTGTGCGAGTGCAAGCGGCAAGTGCGGCGGCGCTGTTGCGACGCAATCTGCTGATTTATGGCCTGGGCGGGATCGTGGTGCCGTTCGTGGGGATCAAGGCGATCGATATGTTGCTGACGGCGTTGCACCTGGTTTGAGCCTGACGTGCGGTGAACCAATTTTTGTTGCAGGACGATCGCTCCCGCCGAGCTCTGTAGGAGCTCTGCAGGAGCTGTGTAGGAGCTCTGTAGGAGCTGTCGAGTGCAACGAGGCTGCGATCTTTCCCCAGACACTTGAATCCCAAGCGAAAGATCAAGATCAAGATCAAAAGATCGCAGGCTTCGCCAGCTCCTACAGAGCCCAGCGCGAGCAAGCGCCTTGCCTGGAAGTTAGCTGTTTCTTATTCGAGGATTTTGACATGTCCACTCTGATTCGCCCGGCCTTGAGCCTGTTGCTTTTGATGTCCCTGATCACCGGTGTCGCGTACCCGCTGGTGGTCACCGGCGTGGCGCAAGTCGCCTTTCCCACCCAGGCCAATGGCAGCCTGATCGTCGATGCGGCAGGCAAGGTCCGTGGCTCGACGCTGATCGCCCAGGATTTCACCGGCGATGCCTGGTTTCATCCACGGCCATCGGCCGGTGCCTTCGCCACGGTCGCCAGCGGCGCCAGCAACTTCTCCCCGAGCAATCCAGCCCTGGCCTCGCGGGTGATCGATGACGCCCAAAAACTCCAGGTGCCCGGCCAGGGTCCGGTGCCGCTGGCATTGCTGACCACCTCCGCCAGCGGGTTGGATCCGCACTTGCCTCCGGCGGCGATTGCCTATCAACTGGCGCGTGTCGCCGCCGCGCGCAACCTGCCGGCCTCGACCTTGCAGCAACTGCTCGACGACAACACTGAGCAATCCTTGGTGGGCCCGCCAGTGGTGAATGTGCTGGCGCTGAACCTGGCCCTGGAAAAACTGTAAAACCTGTGGGAGCGGCGCCTGTGGGAGCAAAGCTTGCTCGCGATGAACGATTACACGGTCCATCCGTTGAACTGTGTCGCCTTGATCGCGAGCAAGCTTTGCTCCCACAGGTCCGGCTCCCCACAAGGTGTTTGATCAATATTTGAAAGAGATTTCCACGCCATGAGCGACTCCGGCCGCGCCGACGCACTGTTAGCCAATCTGCCCCGTAACGACCGTGGCCGGCTCAAGGTCTTCCTGGGCGCGGCGCCCGGTGTCGGCAAGACCTACGCCATGCTGCAAGCGGCCCACACCCAACTGCGTCAAGGCGTGAAAGTCGTCGCCGGGGTGGTGGAGACCCATGGTCGTGCCGAAACCGAAGCACTGCTCGGTGGTCTGGCACAGCAGCCGTTGGTGCGCTCGGAATATCGCGGCGTGACGCTTGAAGAAATGGACCTCGATGGCTTGCTCGCGGCCCGGCCGGCCTTGGTGCTGGTGGACGAACTGGCCCACAGCAACGCCCCCGGCAGTCGTCATGCCAAACGCTGGCAAGACATCCAGGACTTGCTTGCCGCCGGTATCGATGTCTACACCACCGTCAACGTCCAGCACCTGGAAAGCCTCAACGATCAAGTGCGCGGTATCACCGGCGTGCAGGTTCGCGAGACGTTGCCGGACTGGGTCTTGCAGGAAGCCGATGAACTGCTGCTGATCGACCTGCCATCGCGCGAACTGCTGGAGCGCCTGCGTGATGGCAAAGTCTATGTGCCGGAACAGGCTCGCGCGGCGATCGATGCGTTTTTCACCCAGACCAACCTGACCGCGTTGCGTGAACTGGCCATGCAGACCGCCGCCGCCCAGGTCGACAATGACTTGGCCCAGGGGTATCGACAACTAGGCCAGGCCGCTCCGGCGGTGCGTGGACGCTTGCTGGTGGGCGTGGACGGTGATGTTCAGGCCGAGCGTCTGGTGCGTCATGCCAGCCGCGTCGCCCAGCGTCGGCATCTGCCCTGGAGCCTGGTGCATGTGGACAATGGCGGCGCGCGGGACGAGTCGTCGCGCCAGTACCTGCAAAATGCCCAGCAACTGGCTGAACGCCTCGGTGGGGAAGTGGTGCTGCTGCGGGCCGGTGAAGTCGCCAAGACCTTGATCCAGCATGCCAGCGAACGGCGCGCCACGCTGCTGCTTGTGGGGCAGTCCCGACCACGTTTGTGGCGGCGGCTGTTTGGCGGTGGCTTGGCTTCACGCTTGCTGCGCGATGCTCGGGGTCTGGAAATCAACGTGCTGGACAGCGATGAGCAACCGCGTCCCGCTCGCGAGCGTTCAAGCTCCCTCCAGACCGGGTTCGACTACGCGCTGGCGCTGGTGGCGACCGTGGCGGCCAGTGCATTGGCCTGGGGCATTTCCGGGGTGCTGGCATTACCCAATATTTCCCTGGTGTTTCTGATGGCGGTGTTGCTGGTGGCGGTACGCAGCAGCCTCGGCCCGGCGCTGGCCTGCGCGGCGCTGTCGTTCCTGGCCTATGACTTCCTGTTCATCCCGCCGAATTTTTCCTTCACCATCCAGCGCGAAGAAGACGTTCTGACGCTGGTGTTTTTCCTGCTGATGGCGGCCCTGACCGGCAACCTGGCGGCCCGCCAGCGCCGACAATTGCAAGCCTTGCGCGACACCCAGCAGGAAACCGGCGAACTGCTCGACCTGTCGCGCAAACTCACTGCCGCCACCGACCGCCAGGCGGTGATCAGCGCCGCCGCGCAGCACCTCAACGGCCTGCACGACTTGCAGCTTTGCCTGCTCAATCGCGATGGCCAGAGCGATTGGACGGTCGAGACCGGCGAGCCGTTGACATTCACCGAGGCCGAGCGTGCCGCGGCCGACTGGGCCTGGCAGCACGACCAGCCCGCCGGTGCCGGCACCGGGACGTTGCCATCCGGACGCTGGTGGTGGTGGCCGCTGTCGGCGGAAGGCGGGCCACTGGGGTTGCTGGGTGTGTGCCCGAACGAAGGCAAGCCATTGAGCGGCCAGCGTCGGCGTTTGCTGGCGGCCCTCAGTCAACCATTGGCCCAGGCATTGGCCCGGGCGCAACTGGCCCAGGACCTGGAAGCGGCGCGCCTGCACGGTGAAACCGAGCAATTGCGCAGCGCCTTGCTGGCTTCGGTGTCCCATGACTTGCGCACGCCGCTGACGTCCATGCGCGGCAGCATCGACAGCCTGTTGGCGCTGGGGGAGGCGATCCCTCTGGCCGATCGCCGTGAACTGCTCGAAGGCACCCGCGATGAGGCCGAGCGGCTGGATCGCTACATCCAGAACCTGCTGGACATGACCCGCCTTGGCCACGGCGCCCTGAAGCTGGCGCGGGACTGGGTAGCACCGGCCGATATCGTCGGCAGCGCACTGAACCGCTTGCGGGCGGTGTTGGCGCCGCTGGCGGTCGGCGTCGAGGTGCCTGCTGACCTGCCCTTGTTGTATGTCCACGCGGCGTTGATCGAACAGGCCCTGGTCAACGTGCTGGAGAACGCTGCGCGATTCTCGCCGGCCCACGGGCGGCTACTGTTGAGCGCCGGCACGACGGACAGCGAGGTATTTTTTTCGGTCGCCGACGAAGGTCCCGGGATCCCTCAAGACGAGCGGGAGAAAATCTTCGATATGTTCTACACCGCTGCGCGCGGTGATCGAGGCGGGCAGGGCACAGGGCTGGGGCTGGCGATCTGTCAGGGCATGGTCGGTGCCCATGGTGGGCGAATCAGCGTCGATGACGGCCTCGATGGGCGCGGCACCTGCATTACTTTGCATCTGCCTTTGCAGACACAGCCGGGCATGGACGATGAAGCTTGAGCGGCTCTGCGGTACTCTCTTTCCACCGATTGCATTGAACGGATCCCATGAGCCAGACCGCGACCCTTTTGGTCATCGATGACGAACCGCAAATCCGCAAGTTCCTGCGCATCAGCCTGAGCTCTCAAGGCTACCGGGTGCTGGAAGCCGGCACCGGCGCTGAAGGGCTTGCCCAAGCGGCGCTGAACAAGCCCGATCTGCTGATACTCGACCTGGGCTTGCCGGACATGGACGGCCAGCAGGTGTTGCGCGAGTTTCGCCAATGGTCGACGGTGCCGGTGCTGGTGCTCTCGGTGCGGGCCAGCGAAGCGCAGAAGGTCGAGGCGCTGGACAACGGTGCCAACGATTACGTGACCAAGCCGTTCGGCATCCAGGAATTTCTCGCCCGCATCCGCGCCTTGTTGCGCCAGGCGCCGGCAGGCGAGCCACAGGAAGCCGCGCTGAAGTTCGGCCCGCTGACGGTGGACCTGGCCTATCGACGGGTGCTGCTGGACGGCACCGAAGTGGCCCTGACCCGCAAGGAGTACGCGGTACTGGCGCAACTGGCGCGCCACCCGGGGCGGGTCATCACCCAGCAGCAACTGCTCAAGGACATCTGGGGCCCCACCCACACCGAAGACAGTCACTACCTGCGGATCGTGGTCGGCCACCTGCGCCAGAAACTGGCCGACGACCCGACCCGACCTCGGTTCATTGTGACCGAGGCGGGGGTGGGGTATCGGTTGTTGGGGGAGGGTGGGCTTTAGTCTTGTGTTGTCTGGAAGGCTGCCATCGCGAGCAAGCTCGCTCCCACAGGGTTCACCGTCGATCAATGTGGGAGCGAGCTTGCTCGCGATGAGGCCCGAACAGCCACTCGAAATCTCTCAGCTCTGGTCACTCTCATACCGATCCAAGGTATCGCTGGCAATCTCCCGCCCCAACGCGATCAGCTCCGGCGCCTTGTAGAACTCGAAGAACCGGCACACCCGTTTTGGCACGTTGATCAGCACATCCGGCGGGTAACCGGCAATCTTGTATTGGGCCAGCGAGGTCTGCATCACTTCGAAACTCTGGTTGATCAAATCCAGCAACGAGGCCGGGCCGACGTTGTCGATGATGAACGAACCGGTGGCGGATTTCGGTGCGCCTTCGTTCTCTGGCGCGGCGGCCGGTTGTTGGCCTTCGGGCTCGGCCGAGTCGATCCACGGGTTGATGTCCGCGGCCTCGGCCTTCAAGGCTTCCTGCTCCAGCAGCAACAGCTGCTCGGCCTGCTTGCGGCGAAATGGCAGGCGCGAACCCAGGGAGTTCACCAGGGTGTCGAAGCGGCGCCGGAACGCGGCGGGGCGCGGGATCACCGGTAACCGATATTGTTTCTGATTGGTGGCGTTGAGGTTGACCGCGATGATCAGGTCGCAGTGGCTCGACACCACTGGTACGATCGGCAATGGGTTGAGCAGGCCGCCATCCACCAACATGCGGTTGCCTTGCATCACCGGCGTGAACAGGCTGGGAATTGCCGCCGAGGCGCGCATTGCCTGATGCAGGCAACCTTCCTGGAACCAGATTTCCTGCTGGTTGGTCAGGTCGGTCGCGACGGCGGTGTAGGGGATGCGCAATTGTTCAATGTTGATTTCGCCGACGATCTTGCGGATCTGCCCGAAGACCTTTTCGCCACGGATCGCCCCCAGGCGAAAACTGACGTCTACCAGGCGCAGGACGTCCAGATAATCCAGGCTTTCGATCCAGTTGCGGTACTCCTCAAGCTTGCCCGCCGCATAGATCCCCCCCACGACCGCGCCCATGGAACAACCGGCGATGCAGGCAATGTCGTAGCCACGTCGTTCGATTTCTTCGATCACCCCGATATGGGCATAGCCCCGGGCGCCACCCGAACCCAATACCAATGCGACACGTTTTGTCATGACCCGGCCTCTTGTCGAACAGATTTCAACAATGCACCCATCGACGACTTGGCTCAATCGTTGTGGCGCACGCGTCGTTTTTTGACACGCCGTGGCGGCATTTGCGTATGCTCGGCCACACTTGAATTTACGCGGTCAAGCAAGGCACTTTTCGCCGTTGCCACCGTCTTAATAGCACGACTGTTGACCTGACTTGAGGTGTTATTGATGAAAGCCCGGATCCGCCTGCCCTTGGTGGCTTCTTTGATGGTTTTGGCCCTGGCCGGTTGCGCAGGCAAAACCGCTTACCGCGACAGTTGTGGCAGCCAGCTCGACAGCGCTTGGCATGAACTGGACCTGGCCAAGGCTGAAGGTTTTGCCGGCACCGTTAGCTACTCCAAGGCCCTGTCCCTGCTGACGGGCGCCAAGACCCAGCAGCAATTCGAAGCGTTCGAAGGCTGCGCCAAGAAAGCCGAGAAGGCGCGTTTCTACATTCGCGAGTCCCGCGCCGGACGATAAAGGCAGCGACAAGCAATCAACTGCAAGCTACAAGGGAAGGACGCAGAATCGTTTTTCACTGGTAGCTTGCGGCTTGACGCTCAGCGCTGTGTACGGAGTACGTCCATGATTGATCGGCTGGTGGCCCGGATACTGGGCCTGGAAGTCCGCCTGTTGGCCTGTCAGGCCCGCTTGAATGCCCATACCGACAGCGAAGCGCTGCATGACCTGCGAACCACGGTACGCCGTTTGCGCAGCCTGCTTCGTCCATTGCGTGGTTTGCCCGGCGTCGAACAGCTGGAAACGGCTGCTTCGGCGGTCGGCACCCTGACCACGCCCTTGCGCGACCGGGAAGTGTTGGCCGCTTACCTGGAGCAGCATGGTCAGGCCGAGGCGGCGCAGCGACGCCAGGTGCAAATGGTCGAGGCTTATCCCGCCGTGGCCGCGAGCGTTGAACTGGCGCAGTTGCTGATGATCCTCGATGCCTTCCCGCGCTTCATTCGCGCCGCCCAGCGTGAGGGGCTGCTGAAGGGCTTGCGCAAACGCATTGAAAAGCGCCTGGACAAACAGTGGAAGAAACTCGGCGAAGCCCTGCGCGATCCGGCCCATGACCGCCATCGATTGCGCCTGCTGATCAAGCGAGTGCGTTATGCCATCGAAGCCTACCCTGAACTCGACCGTCTGCCCGAAGCGGCTATGCCCCGGCTCAAATCCGCCCAGGCCGCGCTGGGCGATTGGCACGATTGCTGGCAATGGCTGGCCAGGGCCAAGGAAGAAACCGATCTGCACGCTTGCGTGCCAACCTGGCACGCCGCGATGGAAAAGGCCGAGGCCAAGTCCGACAAGGTGCTCGACAAGCTGATTGTCAGTTGCTTCGAAAAATCCTGAACCCAGCACATCCCCCTGTGGGACTCTTCCCCCCTGTGGGAGCGAGCTTGCTCGCGATAGCGGCGGGTCAGCTTGTATAAGGATTGACTGATACACCGCCATCGCGAGCAAGCTCGCTCCCACAGGGGAAATTCTAGATCCTCGGCTTTTCTGTCAGTCTCTTTGGCCGGAATGAGCCCTGTGCCGCCAGCCCGGGCTGGTTAAGATTCCTTCATCCTTTTCCCTGTTTTCGAGGTCGTCATGCGCTTTTCCGATTTGATCGATGCCGTGCGCCGGCAGCCAGGTGCGGTGAGCATCGCGCCTGAATGGGGCCAGGGGCGGGCCAGTTTTGGTGGGTTGGTGGCGGCGCTGCAATATGAGGCGATGCGTGCCCAAGTGCCGGCGGATCGCCCGGTGCGCTCGCTGGCGATCACCTTTGTCGGCCCGGTCGAACCCGACGTGCCTGTCAGTTTCGAAGTCGACGTATTGCGTGAAGGCAAGGCAGTGAGCCAGGTGTTGGGGCGCGCGGTGCAGAACGGCCAGGTGGTGACCGTGGTGCAAGGCAGTTTCGGCGCATCGCGCTCATCCGTGGTGGCGGTGCAGGCCGATCCCGCGCCAGAATTCAAAAGCGTGGAGCAATGCCAGGAGCTGCCTTACGTCAAGGGCATGACCCCGGAATTCATGCGGCACCTGGCGATGCGCTGGAGTGTTGGCGGCTTGCCGTTCAGCGGCAACAAGTCCCGCAGCATGGGCGGGTGGGTACGCTTGCGCGGTGATGTGCAGGAGGAGCCGCTGAACGAAAGTCATATCCTGGCCTTGGTGGACGCCTGGCCGCCGGCCTTGTTGCCTCACCTTTCGCAAATGGCCCCGGGCAGCACGCTCACGTGGACCATCGAGTTCGTCCAACCGCTGCTGGAGCTCACGACACTGGACTGGTGCAAGTACCTGGCCGAGATCGAACATGCCCAGGACGGCTACGGCCATGTCGCCGCGAAGTTCTGGAGCGCCGATGGCCGCTTGATCGCCCTGAGTCGGCAGACGGTCACGATCTTCGGTTAAGGCTCTACGTGACAGTGGTGTTGCAAGCCGAGTGCCGCGAGCAGGCCGATGATGCCGATGGCGACATCGCCCAGGCTCAAGCTGAACACCCCCGACACAATCAGCAGAAACGCGATGATGAACAGCGGTACGGCAATCAGGTGCAACACCAGGTGGGTGGGGTGGGGATGATTGTCAGGGTAGGCGCGCCATTGCCAGGCTGGAAGATGGGGGTGACGTTTGCCCATGATGCTGTTCCTTGAATGAAACTGAATAATCCAAGGATAGGTCCGGTCGGGCGGGGCGGCGAATGGCGGTTGGCTATCGAAGCGATAGATGGCCATATAGTTTTGCTGTTGGCAAGGAACTGCTGTTGTGACAAAGAGCTGCTTTTGTGGCGAGGGAGCTTGCTCCCGCTGGGGCGCGCAGCGCCCCCAAGAAGCTGAGCCCCATCAGCCTCAGACACACCGGGCTTGCAGTTTGGGTCCGCTGCGCGGCCCAGCGGGAGCAAGCTCCCTCGCCACAGAAGCCCCAGTCAAGCCAGCGCTCTACAGTTTCAACTGCCCAATCGCCTTGCTCAACTCGCCCGCCAAGGTCGCCAGTTCATGGCTGGTGGTGGCTGAGTCGACGGTTTGGCGCACGGTGTTTTCGGTCACGTCGCGAATACTCACCACCGCCCGGTTCATTTCCTCGGCGACATGGCTTTGCTGTTCGGCCGCGACAGCGATCTGGGTGTTGCTCTCGCGCATTTGCGCCACCGCTGCGGTGATCTGTGCCAAAGCATCGCCGGCCTCGCGGGCCTGTTGCACGCAATCGTCGGCCTTGAGCGAGCTCTCCTGCATGAAGTCCACCGCGTCTCGGGTCCCGGCCTGCAGGGCCGAAACCATGGTGGTGATTTCATCGGTGGAGGTCTGTACCCGCTTGGCCAGGTTGCGCACCTCGTCGGCCACCACGGCAAAGCCTCGGCCCATGTCTCCGGCCCGCGCCGCTTCGATGGCCGCGTTCAGGGCCAGCAGATTGGTTTGTTCGGCGATGCTGTGGATCACACTGACCACGCCATTGATCTTCTGGCTGTCTTCGGCCAGACGCTGGATCATTTCGGCGGTCTGCTGCACACCCGAAGACAACCCGGTGATCGACTGTTGCACCCGGGCGACCACTTCGTGACCGTTGCCGGCCAGGGTGTCGGCGGTTTTCGACAGATCGCGGGTGGCGCCGGCATGCTGGGCGATGTGATAAACCGTGGCGGACATTTCGTTGATCGCCGTGGCCGCCTGATCGGTTTCGCTTTGCTGGCCGAGCATGCCGTGGCGAACATCGTTCATGCTCGACGCCAGGCGCGCCGCACCACTGTCCAACTGCCGGGCGGTGCTGGCAACGGTGTCGACGACCCGTTGATAACCGGCCTGCATGGCGTTGAACGCCGCCGCCATCTGGCCCACTTCGTCCTTGCAGGCCAGGGGCACGCGGGCGGACAGGTCGCCGGTTTTTTCCACGTGCAGCATCACGTCTTTGAGCGTGTTGAGCTGGCTGAGCAAAAAACGGATCAACAGCTGCGAGGCGCCCAGCATCGCCAGCATCAACACGAACACGGCTGCGGCGTATTGGCTGAAGCGTTCACCGAACACTTGGCTCAGGCTCACACCTTGGGCCAGCACGGCGAGTTGTTGGCCATCACCTCGACGGATCACTTGGGCGCCCAGCAGCGGGTCATCGCCAAACAGCGGCCCGGTGTCGAGTTCGACCCAGCCGTTGGCCTGGGCCAGCGAAGGCAACGGTTGTTCGTTGAGAACGGGGACCTGGTCGCGCTGGAATGCCAGGAGATAGTCGACCTTGGGCAAGGGCGTTCCGGCAGGCCAGGCATCAAGCAAGTGTGCCTGGGCCTGGGCGTTCGCCTGGGCCGCATGGTTACGCGCCTGCTGTTCGAGGTGCACCGCGTAGAGCACCAGCAGCAAAGTAGTGACAAAGGCGACCGCATTGACCGCCCAGAATTTGTATTTCAGCGAGATATTGCTAAGCCAGGCACCCATGGAAGGTCTTCTCTGATAGCGGAAACAGCATTGGCAAGGTGCCATTATTCTGCCGCTACTCAGGTGACGGGATTTTGATATGGGTCAACAGACAACATCGACCCCAGGATTTGATGTGGGCCCACAGGCAACCAGATCCCCTTGTGGGAGCGAGCTTGCTCGCGATAGCGGTGTGTCAGTCAGCCTGTGTGCAAGCGGGTTCACCGCTATCGCGAGCGAGCTCGCTCCCACAGGGATTTGTAGAGGTCAGGAGAGTGTGGGCAAACCAAAAAACGCCCGGGCGCAGGCGGTACTGTGGGCTGCCAGGTCTTCCTGGGTTTCGCCCCGGTGCAAGGCCACTTCGCGCAGGACCTCCGTCAGGTAGGCCGGTTCGTTGCGACCATTCTTGGGTTTTGGCCGCAGCGTGCGAGGCAGCAGGTACGGCGCGTCGCTTTCGAGCATCAGCCGACCGCGGGGAATTTCGCGCACCAACGGGTGCAGGTGCGTGCCCCGGCGTTCGTCACAGATCCAGCCAGTGATGCCGATGTGCAGGTCCAGGTCGAGATAACTGAACAGCGCCTTCTTTTCACCGGTAAAGCAATGCACCACGGCGGCCGGCAACTGATCGCGAAAATCCCGGAGGATGTCCAGCAAGCGCTGGTCGGCGTCGCGTTCATGCAGGAACACCGGCAGTTGCAACTGGACCGCCAAGGCGAGGTGTTCTTCCAGGACCTTTTCCTGCTGCGGTCGGGGAGAGAAGTCCCGGTTGAAATCCAGTCCGCATTCGCCCACCGCGCGCACGCGGCTGTGCATCAGCAGATCCTTGAGGTGCCGGGCGCTGTCGGCGGTCCAGTCGCTGGCGCTGTGAGGGTGAATGCCGGCGGTGGAAAACAGTCGCTCGCCAGTTTCGTCGAGGCGGTGGCACAGCTCCAGAGCCTGTTCGCTGCCCTCGATACTGGTGCCGGTCAAGACCAGTTGGCAGACCCCGGACTCATAGGCGCGCTCGAGCACCGCTTGATGTTTGTCGGCGAAACTGGGGTTGGTCAGGTTGACGCCGATATCGATGAGTTGCATGGTGCTACCTCGGCCCAAAGGCTGGAAAGCATATCAGAGCTGTAGATTTATAAGAAAAGCCAAGAACTACAACGAGTTGAGGCTGTCTGTTAAGGCCGCGAGACACATCGGGTTGGTATAAAAGCCATCACTGTGCCAGTCTTTCGCACTTTTTCAGCGCCCCAGGCGCTCTGTTTCTGTCGACTCAGCCTCGTTTTCAAGGGAGGCGGTCCGCAGTATTCCTTCCGGAGAGTGGATGACACGTCCCCAGGTATTGCTACTGTTGTGTTGTTCGCTGTTGTTGCCAATACCGGCCGAGGCGCGGCTGCCCGGGCCGGTCCAGGCGGTGGCGCCGGGCACGGTGCGCGACCTGGCGCAAATCCGCAGCAGCCGTGTGTTGAAGGTTTTGGTCAACCAGAGCCGCAACAGCTCCGGTGAAGTCCAGGGCCAACCCATTGGCGTCGAATACCATCGGCTGCGAGCCTTCGAGCAATACCTCAACGGCCACGCCCGGGATGGCCAGCAAATCACCCTCAAGATCATCCCCATGGCCAAGGATCAGCTGCTCGGCGCCTTGCAGCGCGGGGAGGGCGACCTGGTAGCGCCGGGTGAGTTGCTCGAACTGCAGGCCGGCCATGCGGTCAGCGCCAGCGATCCGATCCGTACCGACGTGCCGTTGCTGCTGGTGGGTATCAAGGGCGAGAAGCGCTACACCCGTGTGGAACAACTTTCCGGCAAGACCCTGGCCCTGCCCAACGGCAGCGCTGCGGGGGACGCGGTGAACCAGATCAACCAGAAACTGGCGCTGCTCAAACTGCCGCCGGTGAAGGTCGAATGGGTCGATCCCACCTTGGCTGTGGAGGATGTCCTGGAAATGGTCCAGGGTGGGATTTTCCATTTGACCATCGTCGAGCAGCCCATCGCCGAGCGCTGGAGCAAGATCCTGCCCAAGTTGCGCTTCGACCGTCAGGTGCTGATCGGCGAGCCGAGTGACGAGTATTGGTTCGTTCGCCGTGACGCCGCCATGCTGCGGGCGAGCATCGACCGATTCCTGGCGACCTACAAGGTGCCCGCCAACGAGGACGCGGCATTCCTGCGCATTTACCGTCGTTTGTACCAGGTCCACTATCCGCTAGCCCGGGCTGATCGCCAGCGTCTGGAAAAACTGCGCCCGGTGCTGCAAAAACATGCCGATGCCCAAGGCATGGACTGGCTCAACCTGGCGGCCCTGGCCTTCAAGGAATCAGCCCTGCAACCTAACGCCCGCAGCGGCACAGGCCCTACTGGCCTGATGCAGATCACCCCATCGGCGGCTCAGCGGGTCGGCGTCGATAACATCCAGAACCTGGACGCCAATGTGCAGGCTGGCGCCAAGTACCTGGCCCTCATCCGCCGCAAGTTCTTTGCCAGCCCCAAGCTCAACGAGCGCGAGCGCATGGCCTTCGTCCTGGCCGCCTACAACATGGGTCCTGAGCGCGTCCAAGGCATGCGAGCCGAGGCCCGACGGCGGGGACTGAACCCCAACCAGTGGTTTTTCCAGGTCGAGCGCATTGCCATGGAACAGGTGGGAATGGGCGCCGTCAGCTACGTTAATAGTGTCAACAAGTACTACTTGGCGTTTGATCGTGAGCGAGAGTCGCTGGAACTTGGAGATCAAAAGGTCGCCCAGCGGAAATAATCGATAAATTCGATTTGTATCTCGCATTTTTTGCGCTTTTGGTACAAGTTTTTTTGATTAATATAGCGACCAACAACCACATACCTAGGGATGAACCCGCATGAGCTCGTTGATCAATAAAGTCTTGTTTACCCGCGCTGGCTACGGCCTGACTGTCCTGCGCATCGCCGTTGGTGTCATATTCGCTGCCCACGGCTCGCAGAAACTCTTTGGCCTGTTCGGTGGCTACGGCCTGGCAGGCACGGCGCAGTGGATGGAGAGCATCGGCCTGACCCCGGGCTACGTGATGGCGACATTGGCGGGCGGTACCGAGTTTTTCGCCGGGCTGGCGCTGATCATCGGCCTGCTGGCGCGTCCTGCGGCACTGGGCCTGGCCTTCCTGTCGCTGGTGGCGATTTTCTCCGTGCACATCGGTAACGGCTTGTTCATGGCCAACAACGGTTATGAGTTTGCCCTGGCGTTGCTGGCGGGCAGTGTTGCCGTGCTGATCGAAGGTGCGGGCAAGCTGTCGGTCGATCGCGCCATCGCGGGTTGATTGCTCGATTTGAACCCGTCTTGTACGTGATGCTGTTCACTTCGGAAAAACGGCGCTTCTTTCAGAAATGGGAAGCGCCGTTTTTTTGGGGTTTTGTTGCTTTGGTGTGTATATCCGTTGCTGCGGTAACGGCGGCTTATGGTTCCGCTCTTACAGCGGGTCACTTTTGGAAGAGCGCCAAAAGTAACCAAAAGCGTTTTGCCCCACCACTCGGCACCTCGCCTAGGCTCGGTGTGCCCTCACTCCGGCATTGCTCCGTGGGCCGCCGCGAAGGGCCATCCATGGCCCAGCGCGGCTATCCCGGCATCCATGCCGGGATGCCCACTCCACAATGCCTGCGTTCGGCCAGCGTGGTTAACGGGGCGCCGAGATCAACGTCCACCGCGAGGCGGCCTTAGAGCCGACCTGGTTCTTGGTGGGACCGTGTTTTTCCTGTGGGAGCGGGCTTGCTCGCGGAGGCGGTGTGTCAGTTTGCGGTGATGTTGGATGTGCCGGCCTCATCGCGAGCAAGCTCGCTCCCACAGTGGTTTTGTGTCGGACATAATTTTGTGTTCACTGGAGATTCTGTGTGGGAGCGAGCTTGCTCGCGATAGCGGTGGCTCAGCCCCAAAAATGCTGGCATGTGTCCCCCGGTCTTGCTCTTGCTCTTGCTCTTGCTCTTGCTCTTGCTCTTGCTCTTGCTCTTGTTCTTGCTTTAGATCTTGATCTGGGGCGCCCCGTTAACCACGCTGGCCGAACGCAGGCATTGCGCAGTGGGCACCTCGGCATGGATGCCGAGGTAGCCGCGCTGGGCCATGGATGGCCCTTCGCGGCGGCCCACGGAGCAATGCCGGAGTGAGGGCACACCGAGCCTAGGCGAGGTGCCGAGTGGTGGGGCAAAGCGCTTTTGGTTACTTTTGGCGCTCTTCCAAAAGTGACCCGCTGTAAGAGCGGAACCATAAGTAGCCGTTACCGCAGAAACGGATACATACACCAAGCCACGCCTCTCGGAACAGATAATCAGAAAACAGCATTACCGTCTTCTACGGGCCTTTTTATGCGGAGTGATTCTTGACACTGGCCAGTCAGCTTCTCTAGGATGCCGCTCATGCGCCGATTTAAACAGCTACTTGCGGGGCGCCAGGTGACTCAATCCAGTCGCCGATAGAAGCCGAAGACAAGGCTTCGAAATACCGCTAAAGCGCTGGTTCGGTGTTGCCTCTCACCTGCCATGCAGACTTTTGAGGCAGAGACACGACACGATGAACGCACCCAGCCCCCTAGTACGTCTTGCGCCGATTACGGCGAACCTTGTGCAACGCAATCCGAAAATTCTCCTGGGCGGCACTCACCAGCCAACGCTCTTGCGCTATCTCGACGGCTGGCCACGTCGTAATCATGGGCCCGCTGCTTTCCTGATCCAGTTTGTCGAAGACGGCGAGTCACTGGCGCGGTTCGCCAATGACAGTTTCGACCTGGCTGTCATCCAGTCCCCCTGTGCGGCGGACGCTCCTGAAATGATCCGGCAGTTGACCCGTGTCGCCCGGCAGGGATTGATCACGCGCCGCTGAGGCGAGGATTACGGATACGCGATGTCCACGATGTAGACCCGTTTCTCGCCGGTAGGCGTCTGGACGCTGACCTCGGCATCCAGGGCCTTGCCGATCAGGGCTCGTGCCAACGGTGAGTCGATACTGATCAGGTTCTGTTTCAGGTCCAGCTCGTCCGGGCCGACGATGCGATAGCGTGATTCCTTGCCATCCTCATCTTCGACCGTCACCCAGGCGCCGAAATACACCTTGTTCGGATCGCTGGGTTTTTCACTGACCACTTTGAGCGCTTCAAGGCGCTTGGTGAGGAAGCGCACGCGACTGTCGATTTCCCGCAGCATTTTCTTGCCGTAGGTGTATTCGGCGTTTTCCGAACGATCACCCTGGGCCGCCGCCTCGCTGACCGCCTGGGTCACCTGTGGACGGCGCACATGCCACAGCTCATGGAATTCAGCGCGCATCCGCGCTTCACCCTCGGGGGTGATCAGCGCGGTGCCGGCGGTGCGGGGTGGGCGATAACGGCTCATGGCAACTTCTTGTAATAGCGAAGCCGGGAGTCTATCAACCCTCGCGCAATACTGTCAGCGGGCTGGCATTGAGCGCTCGACGGGTGCCGAACACACCGGCCGCGCCGATCAACAAGGCCCCCAGCAGCGGCAATGCCAAGAGCCAAGGATGCGGATGCCAGGGCAGGTCGAAGGCGTACCGGTAAAGCACCAGGCTCACCAGCTCCGAACCCAGGGCCGCGAGCAGGCCACTGACCGCGCCCAGCAGGCCGAACTCGATGCGCCGGGCCTTGACCAGCAGGGGCCGTTCAGCGCCCAGTGCGCGCAATAGCGCGCCTTGGCGAATGCGCTCGTCGAGGGTCGCCTGCAGGCCGGAAAACAGCACCGCCATCCCCGCTGCCAGCACAAACAGCAACACATACTCCACCGCCAGGGTCACCTGGGCCAGGATGCTGCGCAGTTGCTCGAGCAGGGCCTCGACTTGCAGGATCGTCACCGCCGGAAAGGCCCGGGACAGGTCGACGATCTGTTGGTCGTGGCCCGACGCCAGGTAGAAACTGGTGAGATAGGTCGCTGGCAGATCCTTCAATGTGCCGGGCTGGAAGATCATGAAGAAGTTGGGCTGGAAATTGTCCCAGTTGATCTCCCTCAGGCTGGTGACCTTCGCTTCACGATTGACGCCGCCCACGCTGAATACCAGGCGGTCGCCCAGCTTGATCTTGAGGTTCTCGGCCACTTTGCCTTCCACCGAAACCCCCGGGATATCGTCCGGTGGCTGCTGAGCCCACCAGGTCCCTGCGGTGACAACGTTGCCCGCCGGCAGGTCCGCAGCCCAGGTCAGGCTCAGGTCACGTTGCAGCGCCCGGTCACCCGCAGAGTCCTTGGTGACGAACTCTGTGGCCGGCTCGCCATTGATGCTGATGAGGCGCCCGGGGACCACGGGGTAGAGCGGGGCCGATTGCGCCGACAGCGCCAGCAGCTTGTCGGTGAAGGCCTGTTTGTCGTTGGGCAGGATGTTCAGGGCGAAATAGTTCGGGGCATTTTTCGGCAACTGGTTTTGCCAGGTGTCCAGCAATTCACCGCGTAACAGCGCGATCAACGCCATGGACAACAGGATCAGGCCGAACGCCAGGGCCTGGCCGGCTGCCGCCAAGGGATGACGCAGCAATTGGCCGAGGCCCAGCCGCCAGGGCAGGGAAGCGCGGGCCAGCAGGCGACGCAGGCTCTGGAGCAGCAACAACAACAGGCCGCCGAGCACCAGCGCGGCGACGACGCCACCGCCCAGCAGGGCGAAGGTGAGGACCAGGTCCAGGCTCAGGCGCCACATGATCAGGCCCAGGGCGCCCAGCGCGGCACCGTAGATCACCCAGGAGCTGGAGGGGATCGGCAGCATGTCCCGGCGCAGCACGCGCAACGGTGGTACCCGGCCCAGCGCAGCCAATGGCGGCAGGGCGAACCCAGCCAGGGCCACCAGCCCGGTGCCGATCCCGGCGACTGCCGGCAGCAGGCCACCCGGCGGAACGGTGGTGGGCAGCAGGTCGTGCAGCAGGGCGAACAGGCCCAGTTGGGCGATCCAGCCGAGCAGGGCGCCACTGATGCTGGCGAGCAGGCCCAGTACCGTCAATTGCAGGCTGAACAGCACCATGGTTTCCCGGCGTGACAGGCCCAGGCAACGCAGCAGCGCGCTGGCATCGAAACGTCGGGTGGCAAAGCGGTTGGCCGAGAGCGCGACGGCGACACCGGACAGCAGCACCGCCACCAGGCTGGCCATGTTCAGGTAGCGCTCGGCCTTGCCCAAGGCGCCACCGATCTGCCGGTTGCCGTCGCGGGCATCCTGCAGGCGCTGGTTGGCTTCAAGGCCAGGCTTGACCAGGTCGCGGTAGGTTTGCAGCGCTGGCGCTGGGCCGCGCCACAGGTCGCGATAGCTGACACGGCTGCCCGGCTGGACCACGCCGGTGGCCTCCAGGTCCTTGAGGTTGATCAGCACCCGCGGGGTGAGGCTGTAGAAGTTGCCGGCGCGATCGGGCTCATAAGTCAGCACGCGGCTCAGGCGCAAGGTCTGGTTGCCAACGTCGATGCTGTCGCCGATCTTCAGGTCCAGTGCCGTCAGCAGCCGTGCTTCGACCCAGGCCTCGCCAGGGTTCGGGCGTCCGCCGGTTTCTTCCGGGGCAAACGGGGTGGGGGTGCTTTTCAGCTCGCCGCGCAAGGGGTAGCTGTCATCGGCCGCCTTGACGCTGGACAGCTGGATGCCATTGTCGGTGGCCACGACACTGGAGAACTCCACGACCCGGGCGTGTTCCAGTCCCAGGTCGGTGCCGCTGCGGATCTGCTCCGGGCGGGCGGGGGAACTGCCTTCGAGCAGCAGGTCGGCACCGAGGAATTCGGTGGCGCGCATCATCATCGCGCCGTTGAGGCGGGCACCGAAATAACCGATGGCGGTACTCGCCGCCACCGCCACCAGCAGGGCGAAGAACAACACCCGCAACTCACCGGCGCGGGCATCGCGAAGCAATTGACGGACAGCGAGACTGAACAGGCGTAACAGCGGCAAGCGTGCCATCAAGGCTCCAGAGGGGCGACCATCTCGCCGGCTTCAAGTCGGATCAGGCGCCGGCAGCGATGGGCCAGGCGTTCATCGTGGGTGACCAGCACCAGGGTCGTGCCGCGTTCCTTGTTCAATTCGAACAGCAGGTCGCTGATGCGCTCGCCGGTGTGGCTGTCGAGGTTGCCGGTGGGTTCGTCGGCAAACAGCACGTCGGGTTCGGCGGCAAAGGCGCGGGCAATCGCCACCCGTTGCTGTTCGCCACCGGAGAGCTGGCGCGGCGAGTGGGTCAGGCGCTGGCCCAGGCCAACGCGCTGCAACAGTTGCGTGGCGCGTTCGCGGGCGTCCTTGCGGCCGTCCAGTTCCAGCGGCAGCATGACGTTTTCCAGTGCGTTGAGGCTGTCGAGCAACTGGAACGACTGGAAGACGAAACCGACATGCTCGGCGCGAATTCGCGCACGCTGGTCTTCATCCAGTGTGCTGAGGGCCCGACCGGCGAGCGTCACCTCGCCGCTGCTGGGCAGGTCGAGGCCGGCCAGCAGGCCCAGGAGAGTGGATTTGCCGGAACCGGACGCGCCGACGATGGCCAGGCTATCGCCTTTGTTCAGTTCCAGGCTGAGTTCGTGCAGGATGGTCAGTTCACCTTCCGCGCTGGAGACCACTTTGCTAAGGTCTGTCGCGGTGAGAATGCTTGAGCCCATGGAGAGTCCGATGCGTGTGTGGTTTTTGAGTGCCGGCCTGGCCTTGATGTGCATGGCCCAGAACGCAGCGGCGGGTACAGTCCTGATCGTTGGCGATAGTATCAGCGCGGCTTTCGGCCTGGATACCCGGCAAGGGTGGGTGTCGTTGCTCGAGCAACGGCTCAAGGCCGAGGGTTTTGACGATAAAGTGGTCAATGCGTCCATCAGTGGCGACACCAGCGCCGGAGGCCAGGCGCGGCTGCCGGCGCTGCTTGCAGCCCATAAGCCGGACCTGGTGATCCTGGAACTGGGCGGCAACGATGGCTTGCGCGGACAGCCGCCAACACAATTGCAACAAAACCTTGCAGCGATGATCGACAGCGCTCGCGCCAGCGGTGCCCAGGTGCTTTTGCTGGGCATGCAACTGCCTCCCAATTACGGACGGCGCTACACCGATGCCTTTACCCGGGTCTACAGCACCCTGGCCGAGGAGAAAAAAGTCCCGCTGGTGCCGTTTTTTCTCAAGGACGTCGGTGGCATCCCGACCATGATGCAAGGCGACGGATTGCACCCGTCCGTCGCGGCCCAGGGCAAGTTGCTGGAAAATGTCTGGCCGACACTGAAACCGCTGCTTTGACGCTTTTCTACCGGCGGGCTTTCGGCTAATGTGGCGCCCCCGATTTGGAGCCCCCGATGCCGCGTCCCGCCTGGTCCTTGTTTGCCTACCAACTGATCGAGCCTGACGAGCAGCTGGATCTGTTCGCCTGCCAGGAAGTACGGGTGCACCTGGTGACCCGGCAGTTGGAACTCGGTGGCTCGGCCGACCGGACTCTCTGCGGCAGCCTGCTGCCGGCCCAACCGCGCTGGTCGAGCGTCGATCGCAAGATTTTCCAGGATCATCGCCTGTGCTCGTTGTGCCGGGCGATCCTGGAGTCCCAGAAGCGCGGCACCTCGCCAATCTGGCCGGAGTTGCGGTTCGAGTTGTAGTCCCCGTTCCAGTGTGGGAGCGAGCTTGCTCGCGATAGGGCCGGCACCTCCAATACAGGGCGAGCAGGCCCACCGCTATCGCGAGCAAGCTCGCTCCCACAGGGGGCATTTCAACTTCCAGGCATGCTGCACATCGGACGCCTCTGTACCGCTCTCCCCGAAATAACAGGTGGCAGTGTACAATCGCCGTTTTCATAACCCCTTGTTCGATCTGCGAAGGATTTCCCGGATGTTGCCGCGCTTGCCTGCCGTCGCCCGCTGCCTGTCTCTTGCCGCCCTGTGTATGGCGGGCCCCGTTGCAGCCCTGGAGCTGCCTCTGCCACCGCCGGGTGAAGACATCGTTGGCCAGGTGCAGGTTATCAAGGCCAAATACGAAGACACCTTCGCCGACCTGGGTACCACCTATGACCTGGGCTACAGCGAGATGGTCGCCGCCAACCCGGGGGTCGATCCCTGGTTGCCGGGCGCAGGCGCCGAGATCGTGCTGCCGACTCGTTTCATCCTGCCGCCGGGCCCGCGCGAAGGCATCGTGATCAACCTTGCCGAGTACCGTCTCTACTATTTCCCCAAGGGGCGGAACGTGGTCTACACCTTCCCGCTGGGGATCGGGCGTGAGGGCTGGGGATCGCCGATCGCCCACACCAGCATCATCGCCAAGACGCCGAACCCGACCTGGACCCCGCCGGCATCGATCAAGGCCGAACACGCCGCTGACGGTGACCCGCTGCCGAATGTCGTGCCCGCCGGCCCTGATAACCCGCTGGGTCCCTTCAAGTTCACCCTGGGCACCCCGGGTTACCTGATCCATGGTTCGAACAAGAAGTTCGGCATCGGCATGCGGACCAGCCACGGCTGCTTCCGGATGTTCAACAATAACGTGCTGGAAATGGCCGGCATGGTGCCGGTGGGTACATCGGTGCGGATCATAAACGACCCCTACAAGCTGGGCTTGAGCGGTGGCAAGGTGTACTTGGAGGCTCATACACCGCTGGACGACAAGGGCAACCCGTCGGTGGTGGACAAGCACACCTCGGTGATCAACGCGATGCTCAAGCGTGAAGACATCACCAGCAACTTGCGCATGAACTGGGACGTGGTGCGGGACGTGGTGGCGGCCGAAGATGGCATGCCGGTGGAAATCGCTGTTCCGAATACCTCGGCACCGATGGTCACGAGCGCGCCGATCGACTTGCAGCAGTAAAAGACTCGACAACAACCCGCCGACGTTTCGCGATGTCGGCGGGTTTTTTATTGCTTGGGAAAACACCGGGCAACAGCTCTCGAATCCAAAAAAAAAGCCGACCCAAAAATGGGTCGGCTCGATAACAATCCCGAGGGACTATTACTTGCGGCTAGCTTTTTCCAGCATGCGCAGAGCACGCTCGTTAGCTTCGTCAGCAGTCTGTTGTGCTTTTTGAGCAGCAGCCAGAGCTTCATCAGCTTTACGGTAAGCTTCGTCTGCACGAGCCTGGGAGCGAGCTGCTGCGTCTTCGGTAGCAGTCAGACGTGCTTCGGTTTCTTTCGATGCGCTGCTGCAACCGGTAGCCAGAACTGCGGCCAGGGCCAGAGCAGAGAATTTCAGAACGTTGTTCATCGGTTTCCCCTTCAAGGACTTTCTATTAGTGACTGTCTCCCCAGACTGAGGAGTTAGCCGGCGTACATACTACCCATTACTTGTAGTAAGTAAACTGACGTAGCGCAAGAAGCAAAAAAATTGTAGGCGGTGATTCTTTTTCGAGCAACTTTTCTTCGGGGTGTTTAAAAAATATACAGACCAAAGCCCATGGCTGGAGCGCGCTGGCGGAAAAAAGTTCCGCGGCGGGGCGAACTCTTGCAGCCCTCGCTAACGTCGTTGTTTATTGATTCACCTACACTTTTGTACGTTTTTTGTGCAATGCCCCAGGCATCTTTATTGGTAATGGCGGTGACTTTAACTACGCGCGCTCGTCTCAAGACTCAACAACTGGCGATGTTCAGCTATTGCACCGCGACCGACTACAGCGCGACGATGGCGCTCAATCGATAAACCCGACCAGGTTACCCCTTCGATGACAGGCGTGCCTTGAGCATTTGCGTCATTGGTGCCTACTATTCACGACGTGCTCGGGTTTGAGCGGATCGGTTTTGGCGCTCGGTGACCAGGAAGGCACGGGGTGGCGTAGATGTTCCTTCGCCGGAAAAACATCGGTAAGGTAGGGGTCGGCATTCAGACCCGCGAGGAGTAGTGATGAGCGAGGCGGTTACCATCCACCATGACCAGGCTGGTCATCAGTTCGAGACCAATGTGGACGGTCATCGTGCCTATCTGACCTATATGGACCTGGGCAAGCAGACCCTGGATATCTATCGCACCTTCGTGCCCAACGCCTTGCGCGGCCGGGGCATCGCGGCGGCGTTGACCGAAAGTGCGCTGCAGTACGCCGAAGAAATGGGCTACACGGTGATCCCATCCTGCTCCTACGTGGAGCGCTACATGGAGCGTCACCAGCGGCACGCGGCGAAACTCTGAGAAAAAGCATTCCCAAAAAAAACGCCGGGCTGAAGAGCCCGGCGTTTTTTTATGTCTTGAGGAAAGTAAAAGATCGCAGGCTTCGCCAGCTCCTACATCCCCGCTCCAAATATGTGCAGGAGCTGTGTAGGAGCTGCGTAGGAGCTGTCGAGTGAAACGAGGCTGCGATCTTTTTCAGCCACGCTGCCGCTTCGGCAATACATCCTTGAGCTTGGCATGCATGCTGCGCAGGGTGTTCTCGGTGGCGCTCCAGTCGATGCAGGCATCGGTGATGGAGACGCCGTACTGCAAGTCGGCGAGGTCTTTCGGGATGGCCTGGCAGCCCCAATTCAAGTGGCTTTCGACCATCAGGCCGATAATCGACTGGTTGCCTTCCAGGATCTGGTTGGCCACGTTCTCCATCACCAGCGGTTGCAGTGCCGGGTCCTTGTTGGAGTTGGCGTGGCTGCAGTCGACCATGATGTTCGGCTTGATCTTGGCTTTGTTCAGCGCCTGTTCACACAGCGCGACGCTGACCGAATCGTAGTTCGGCTTGCCGTTGCCACCGCGCAGTACCACGTGACCGTAGGCGTTGCCCTTGGTGGTGACGATCGACACGCCACCTTCCTGGTTGATGCCCAGGAAGCGATGTGGGCTGGAGACCGACTGCAAGGCGTTGATCGCCACGGTGAGGCCACCGTCGGTGCCGTTCTTGAAGCCCACTGCCGACGACAGGCCGGAGGCCATTTCGCGGTGGGTCTGGGATTCGGTGGTGCGCGCGCCGATGGCCGACCAGCTGATCAGGTCCTGCAAGTATTGCGGCGAGATCGGGTCCAGGGCTTCGGTGGCCGTGGGCAGGCCCATTTCCGCCAGGTCCAGCAGCAATTGGCGACCGATGTGCAGGCCGTCCTGGATCTTGAAGGAGTCATCCAGGTAAGGGTCGTTGATCAGGCCTTTCCAGCCGACGGTGGTCCGAGGCTTCTCGAAATACACCCGCATGACCAGGTACAAGGTGTCGGAGACTTCCGCAGCCAGCACCTTGAGGCGCTCGGCGTATTCGTGGGCGGCCTTGATGTCATGGATCGAGCAGGGCCCGATGACCACGAACAGGCGATGATCGGTGCCGTCCAGGATGTTGCGGATGACTTCCCGGCCCTTGGTCACGGTGCGCAGGGCAGCGTCGCTCAGGGGAATATCGCGCTTGAGCTGGTCAGGCGTGATGAGGGTCTCGTTGGAGGCGACGTTAAGGTCGTTGATCGGTAAATCAGCCATCGTGTTACTCGTCAGGTCACGGGTGCCGGCCGCCAGCGATCCCCGCGCGGCGGTGCACAGCGGATTTTAAGCGCGTCGGGGAGCCGAACCTTATCGCGTTACGAGGCTGCTCGACAATGGGCTGGGACGGGTTTAATGCCCTAAAGGCTGGGGAAAAGGCCTTGGAGATGGCTCTGCAACAGATTCGTGAGCAGATGTAATGAAGATTGCATGCCATGCCGCTCGCGCTGATAGTGTGCAGGGGCTTTTACCAGGAGAGTTGCAAAGATGCAGGCAGGCGTGAAACCGCGGATCGGGATGATCGGCACCGGGGCGATCGGTGGGTTCTACGGCGTGATGCTGGCGCGTGCCGGTTTTGACGTGCACTTTTTACTGCGCAGCGAATTTGCTGCCGTGGCCGAAGCCGGTTTGCGGATCGACAGCGCGGTTCACGGTACGCTGGCCCTCAACCCCGTCCAGGCGTATCGCTCGGCAGCCGATATGCCGCCCTGCGACTGGCTGCTGGTCGGCGCCAAGACCACCAGTAATGCCGAGCTGGCCCCGGCCATTACCCAGGCTGCCGCTGACGGTGCAAAAGTCCTGTTGCTGCAGAACGGCCTGGATGTCGAAGACGATCTTCGCCCTTTGTTGCCCGATTCGTTGCACCTGTTGGGTGGCCTGTGCCTGATCTGCGTGCATCGCGTCGGCCCTGGTGTCGTCACCCACCAGGCCCTTGGTGCGGTCAACGTCGGCTATCACAGCGGTCCTTGCGCCGATCAGGCACAACGCATGGTGATCGTCGAAGAGGCGGCGACGTTGTTCCGCAGCGCCGGTATCGACGCCCAGGCCATGCCGGGCCTGCAACAGGCCCGCTGGCAGAAGCTGGTGTGGAATGTGCCGTACAACGGTCTTTCGGTTCTGTTGGGCGCCAGTACCACGCCGTTGATGGCCAACGACCATAGCCGCGAATTGATCCAGGCACTGATGGGGGAGGTGGTCCGCGGTGCGCAAGCCTGCGGGCATCATATCGCGCCGGGTTATGCCGAGTATCTGTTCACGATGACCGAGAAGATGCCCGACTACTGGCCGAGCATGTACCACGATTATTCCCACAAGCGTGCGCTGGAGCTGGACGCGATCTACGGCCGGCCATTGGCGGCAGCGAAAGCGGCAGGGTGTGAGCTGCCGAAAATCGAAGCCTTGTACCAGGCGTTGGCATTCGTGGACCGATATAACCGCTGAGCGGGCGAAAGGGGAGCGCTATGGCAAACAACATCGACGACAAACTGGTGCTGGCGATTTCGTCGCGGGCGCTGTTCGACCTGCGGGAAAGCCACAAGGTGTATTTGTCGAGTGGCGTCGAAGCCTATCGGCAATACCAGATCGAGCATGAAGACGAAGTCCTGGCACCCGGTGATGCCTTCGCCCTGGTGCAAAAGCTGCTGAACCTCAACGAGCACCTGGGGCGTGCCCGGGTCGAGGTGATCCTGGTTTCGCGCAACAGCGCCGACACCGGCCTTCGAGTGTTCAACTCGATTCATCATTATGGGCTGGCGATCTCGCGCGCGGCTTTCGTGGGCGGCCGCAGTCCTTACCCGTACCTCAAGGCGTTCGGTTGCGATCTCTTTTTGTCCACCCACGCTGAAGACGTGCGCAGCGCCCTGGACGCCGGGTTTGCCGCCGCGACCATTCTGTCGGGTGGTGCCAGTCGCGCGGCCAGCGAGGAACTGCGCATTGCCTTCGACGGCGATGCCGTGCTGTTTTCCGATGAGTCGGAGCGTGTCTATCAGGCCGATGGGCTGGAAGCCTTCCAGGCCAGCGAGCGACAGGCCGCCCGCGAGCCGCTGCGAGGCGGGCCGTTCAAGGGGTTCCTGGCGGCGCTCAATGCACTGCAGCGCGAGTTTCCCGAGGACGCCTGCCCCATTCGTACGGCGCTGGTGACGGCCCGTTCGGCACCTGCCCACGAGCGGGTCATCCGGACCTTGCGTGAGTGGGATATTCGCCTGGACGAGTCGTTGTTCCTGGGTGGCCTGACCAAATCGGCCTTCCTCGAAGCCTTCGCCGCCGATGTTTTTTTCGATGACCAGACCGGCCATTGCGAACTGGCCCGGGAGGTGGTCGCCACCGGTCACGTGCCCCACGGTATCAGTAACGAAATGAAGCCCTGACTGCCCTTGGTCCGGGACTTCAAGCCGCACGTCGCAGTCCCCGAGGCGCTGCTAAGCTGAATCAATCTCCGCCATTTTGGCACGCGAGGAGGTCACATGATTCGTTCGATGCTGTACGCCACAGACCTGGGCCTGTACGCCCCTTATGTGATGCAGCATGCCTTGGCGTTAGCACGGACGTTTGAAGCCGAGTTGTATGTGGTGCATGCGGTAGAACCGATGGGGCTGTTCGCCGAGTCGGTGTTGCAAAGCTATCTTGACGAGCAGGCGCTGAACGAATTTCACCGCCAAGGTCTGAATACGGTGATGGCCAATATCGAACAGCGAGTGCTCGACAGTTTCCGCGAGGAGTTGGGAGACGGTCAGCAGGATTTGCAACTGATCAAGTCGGTCAGGGTGTACCAGGGCGATCCTTCCCAAGTCATCCTGGAGCAGGCTGCGAAACTCTCTGTCGACTTGCTGATCGTAGGCAGTCATTGCCAAGGGGCAAGCGGTGAGACCCCCTTGGGCAGAACCGCTGCACGGGTATTGCAGTTATCCCGGGTACCGGTCTACCTGGTACCGCTGGTACAGCGCCGACGCCAAGGAGAGGGCTGAGGCTAAATGATGGCTTTTTATAAAAAGTTCTAGATTTATTGTCGAAACCTTTCATATAGTTATATACCGTCGCTGATGCCCGTGGCGTCCAACTGCTTTGAGGGATACATATGAAGCTTCAACAACTGCGCTACATCTGGGAAGTGGCGCACCACGACCTCAACGTTTCCGCTACTGCCCAAAGTCTCTACACGTCGCAACCCGGCATCAGCAAGCAGATCCGCCTGTTGGAAGATGAACTGGGCGTCGAAGTCTTCGCCCGCAGTGGCAAACACCTGACCCGCGTGACTCCGGCCGGCGAGCGCATCATCACCACCGCTGGCGAGATCCTGCGCAAGGTCGAAAGCATCAAGCAGATCGCCCAGGAGTTCTCCAACGAGAAAAAAGGCACCCTGTCGATCGCCACCACCCACACCCAGGCCCGCTACGCGCTGCCGCCGGTGATCAGCAACTTCATCAAGCAATATCCTGACGTGGCGCTGCACATGCACCAAGGCTCGCCGATGCAGATCGCCGAGATGGCCGCCGATGGCACGGTGGATTTCGCCATTGCCACCGAAGCCCTGGAGTTGTTCGGGGACCTGGTGATGATGCCGTGCTATCGCTGGAACCGCTGCGTGGTCGTGCCCCAGGGCCATCCGTTGACCAAGCTGCCGAAGCTGACCCTCGAAGCCCTGGCCGAATACCCGATCGTGACCTACGTATTCGGTTTCACCGGTCGTTCCAAGCTCGACGAAGCCTTCAGCCATCGTGGCCTGACGCCGAAAGTGGTGTTCACCGCCGCCGACGCCGACGTGATCAAGACCTACGTTCGCCTGGGCCTGGGCGTGGGCATCGTCGCGAAGATGGCTGTCGATACCAAGCTCGACAGCGACCTGGTAGTACTGGATGCCAGCGAGTTGTTCGAATCCAGCGTGACCAAGATCGGTTTCCGTCGTGGCACGTTCCTGCGGGGTTTCATGTGCGATTTCATCGAGAAATTTGCACCGCACCTGACCCGGGAAGTCATGGCCAAGGCCATCCAGTGCCACAACAAGCAAGAACTCGAAGAGTTGTTCGACGGCGTCGAACTACCGGTGCACTAAGGCCTTTCTAGATCGCCTCGGTGACAGCGAACTGTTGCCGGGCGCCCGCTACCACGATCTCTACTTCATCCCCTTCGAACTTGCCCAGAAGGCCGCGGCCCAGCGGTGAGCGGGGGGTGATGACGGTGATCGGCTGGCCCACCAGCGAGACCTTCAAACCCGCTGCATCCGGCCCCAGGAAGAGCCATTGCTGACGGCCGTCCTCATCTTCCAGCCCGATCAATGTGCCGACCTGAATACCGCGCTGCTCGTCGTAAGGCCTTGGCGTCAGGTTCTGGCAGAGGGTGAGGGCCTGGCGGATTTCTTCTACGCGCCTGGCTTGTCCGGCGGCGAGGTAGGACGCCTCGAGGCCGAGGGTGTCGTACTTGTTCTCGGCGATGTTTTCTTCGTGGGTCGCGGTTTCATAGGCGGTCTGCGCAGCGCGTTCGGCGATGTCGAGATCAATCTTGAGCTTGTCGAGAATCAACTGGTGGACGGTCTGTTTGTTCATGGTCATTCGCAGAATTGCAGAACGTTGGCGCGGCTTTTTTCACTGGGCGCATTCTGGTCCTGTTGCAACCAGAACTGACACTTGGGGTTGGACAGGTTGCGCGGATTGTTGCGGGCCTGATCGAGCGCTTGGCGCTGCTCGTTCCTCTGCAGGTTCTGCTGATACTGCTCGAACATCGGTGTGGGCGGCTCGGGGGCCGGTTGCACCGCCGGCACCGGTGGTTGCACCAGTTGATGGACGGCGGCGGCCACGGGTGCCAGTTGTTCGTTGAACAGAAATCTGGACAGCAGCCAGCCCGTCAACACGATGGCGAGGAACCCCAGCCACAGGCCCAGGGCGATGCTGAAGGTCAATTGCAAAGCCGTGAGGCGCGAGGGTGTCGAGTGATCGGGCATGGCTGCTTCCTGGCAGGGTCATGGGCAGGCGATGATTGTCGCATGAAGATTAATCGCCGTCGGCTCTTCTGCGTGATCGGTTTATTCGGGACAATCAGGCCTTTGCCACAGGGAGTCGGGAATGACCGTGCGTTGGGATATTTTTTGCACCGTCGTCGATAACTTTGGCGACATTGGTGTCACGTGGCGCCTGGCTCGGCAGTTGGTGGCCGAACATCGATGCGCGGTGCGGCTATGGGTCGACGACCTGCGTGCCTTCGAACGAATTTGCCCGGAAATCGACATCACCCTGTCCGAGCAATGGCAGCAGGGCGTGCAAGTGCGTCACTGGCCCGGGGAGTGGGCGGTCACCGAAGCTGCCGACGTGGTGATCGCCGCGTTTGCCTGCCAACTGCCGAGCGCCTACATGGATGCGATGGCCGCGCGCCAGACGACGCCCCTGTGGATGAACCTTGATTATTTGAGCGCCGAGGACTGGGTGATCGGTTGCCACGGCCTACCGTCGGTCAAATACAAACACGTGCAGAAATATTTCTTCTTCCCGGGCTTCCAGGAAGGAACAGGTGGCCTGCTGCGTGAGGCGGGGCTTCTGGAGCGCCGCCGGCAATTTCAGCAGGATGCCGAGGCGCAACGAATGTTCCTGCAAGGGCTGGGCGTCGAGCGGGCGCCGAATGCCTGCCTGATCTCGCTGTTTGCCTACGAGAACGCCGGGTTGGCGAGCTGGTTTGACGCAATGGCCGCCGATGCCCAGGCGTTTCATGTGCTGGTTCCCGAAGGGCGGGTACTCGGTGATGTCGAGCGTTGGCTCGGGGTCGATGATCTGGCGGTCGGTGCGGTACATCGACGCGGCGCGTTGACGGTGCAGGTGTTGCCGTTCATCCGCCAGGACCAGTACGATCAATTGTTATGGTGTTGCGATTTCAACGCCGTGCGTGGCGAAGACTCCTTCGTGCGCGCCCAGTGGGCCGGCCGGCCGTTGCTCTGGCACATCTACCAGCAGGAAGAAGACGTCCACCTGGAAAAACTCGAGGCGTTCCTCAGGCTCTACACCCAGGGGCTTTCCCCGGCGGCGCAAAAAGCGATCAGCGGTCTTTGGCGGGCCTGGAATGCCGGCCAGGACATGACCGAATATTGGAAAGTCAGCCGTGAACAGCCGCAGGAACTGGCCGAACATGCCCAGGCGTGGTGTCTGGAACAGGCCTCGCGAGCCGATCTTGCCGCAGCGCTGGTGAAGTTTTATGTAAATTGGATATGATACGCGGCCTAGATTTTTGTAAATCCCATCCAAATTCGGATATTCGCAATGAAAACTGGTAAAGAACTGAAACCCGGGACCGTGATCCGTCTCGAAAACGATCCTTGGCTGGTTCAGAAAGCTGAGTTCACCAAGTCGGGTCGTAACAGCGCGATCATGAAGACCAAGCTGAAGAACCTGCTGACCGGTTACAAGACCGAGATCGTCTACAGCGCCGATGACAAACTGGACGACGTGATCCTCGACCGCAAAGAAGCGACCCTGTCCTTCATCAGCGGCGACACCTACACGTTCATGGACACCACTGACTACACCATGTACGAGCTGAACGCCGAAGACATCGAAAGCGTTCTGCCGTTCGTTGAAGAAGGCATGACCGATGTCTGCGAAGCCATCTTCTTCGAAGAGCGCCTGGTTTCTGTAGAGCTGCCGACCACCATCGTGCGTCAGGTTGACTACACCGAAGGCTCCGCTCGCGGTGACACTTCCGGCAAGGTGATGAAGCCTGCCAAACTGAAGAACGGTACCGAGCTGTCGGTAGCTGACTTCATCGAAATCGGCGACATGATCGAGATCGATACCCGCGAAGGCGGTTCCTACAAAGGCCGCGCTAAATAAGCGAAGCCTTGTGTATGAAAAAGCCCGACCATTGAGTCGGGCTTTTTTATTTCAGGACTACACACCAAATCCCCGTGGCGAGGGAGCTTGCTCCCGCTGGGCCTGTAGGAGCTGTCGAGCGAAGCGAGGCTGCGATCTTCCCAGACACTTGAGTTTCAGCGAAAGGTTAAAAGATCGCAGCCTTCGGCAGCTCCTACAGCGCAGCCGAGCGGGAGCAAGCTCCCTCGCCACAAAAGCTTTGGCGTGCAGTCACTTCAGGTGTTGCTTGAGCTCCTGCGACGCCTGCAGCATTGCCGAACGCACCGCGGGCACCTGGCTGACCACGTTGAGCAAGCCATAGTCGTGGATCATGCCGTTGTAGCGTACGGCCGTGACGGGTACACCGGCCGCGTCCAGCTTGCGGGCATAGGCTTCACCTTCATCACGCAAGACGTCGGCCTCGGCGGTTTGTACCAGCGCGGGCGGCAGGCCCTTGAGTTGTGCGGTGCTGGCGCGCAGCGGCGAGGCATAGATCTCGCTGCGTTGCCCGGCATCGGTGGTGTAGTTGTCCCAGAACCACTTCATCAGGTTTTTACTGAGGAAGTGCCCTTCGGCGAACTGGTTGTAGGAGGCCGTCTCGAAGCTGGCATCGGTCACCGGCCACAGCAACGCCTGGAAACGGATCGCCGGCGTGCCTTTGTCCTTCGCCATCAGGGCCACGACCGCCGCCATGTTGCCGCCGACGCTGTTGCCCACCACGGCCAGGCGCTTGCCGTCGACGTTGATCTGCTTGCCGTGTTCGGCCACCCATTTCGTGGCGGCGTAGGCCTGGTTGATCGCCACCGGGTAATGCGCCTCGGGTGAGGGCGTGTAGTTGACGAACACCGCGACAGCGCCCGAGCCCGCCACCAGATCCCGAACCAGGCGTTCGTGGGTCGGGAAGTCACCCAATACCCAGCCACCGCCGTGGAAGAACATGAACACGGGCAACTCACCCTTGACCCCCTCCGGGCGAACGATGGTCAGGCTGATCGGCTGGCCATCGACCTGGATGTTTTTCTCGCTGACGTCGGCCTTGGGCAAGGTCAGCTTCACCCCCGCCTGGGCGCCCACCAGTACGGCGCGAGCGTCCTTGGGCGCCAGTTGCTCCAGGGGCTTGCCAGTGCCGGCATTCAGCACGTCGAGAAACGCCTGGGTGTTGTGCTCGACGATGCCGTCGGCGAAGGCACTGCTGACGCTGAGGGCGAGAAGGGTACCGGCAAAGGCTTTGCTGAGCGTGTTCATGTGCATCTCCTTAGGTTCGGGTCCAGGGTCGGTGGTCAGACGGTGACGTGCAGGCGCACATCAACGTTGCCGCGGGTGGCGTTGGAGTACGGGCAGACTTGGTGAGCCGCATCCACCAGGCTTTGCGCGTCGGCCTGGTCCAGCCCTGGCAGGCTGATGTGCAGGTCGATGTCGAGGCCGAAACCGCCGGGGATCTGGCCGATGCCGACATGGGCGGTAATCGAGGCGTCGTCCGGGATCTTGCGTTTGCTTTGGCTGGCAACGAATTTCAGTGCGCCGATGAAGCAGGCCGAGTAGCCGGCGGCGAACAGTTGCTCAGGGTTGGTCGCCGCACCGCCTGCACCACCGAGTTCCTTGGGCGTGGCGAGTTTGACGTCGAGGATATTGTCACTGGAGATCGCACGACCATCACGGCCGCCGGTGGAGGTTGCGATTGCGGTGTAGAGAGTTTGCATGATGAGAGCCTCGCTTCTGGGTTGGTGTTTTTGCGCTAAATGTTTGCGCGCTAAGTAGGTGTGAAGCGAATGTATAGCGCTAATATTTTGCGCGCAAGATAAATTTTCGAGGCGAGTTGAATTTGCGCCGCCGAAAGGGCGTGTAACCCTTGAGCTAGAGCGTTTCAGCGCAGAAAAAAAATTTAGATGGGCGAGTTACAGATCAGGGAGCGGCAGGACTGCCGCCATCGCGAGCAAGCTCGCTCCCACATTAGATTTGCGTCTGGGCATCCAGTGTGGGAGCGAGCTTGCTCGCGATAGCGGTGGGGCAGTTGGGGGTAAGTCAGAGGCTGTCTTGCAAATGCCCGCGCAGTGCCTGCAGGTCAAGTTGCAGCTTCTTCAACTGCTCCAGGGTCAGGCCGCTGGCAGCGAGGATGCACTGGGGGATGTCGAGGGCTTTTTCGCGCAGGGCGCGGCCCTGTTCGGTGAGTTCGACAATCACTACGCGTTCGTCTTCACGGCTGCGGGTGCGGCTCAGCAGGCCTTCGGCCTCCAGGCGCTTGAGCAGTGGCGTCAACGAGCCGGGGTCTGTCAGCAGGCGCGTGCTGATTTCACCGACGGTCAAACCATCCTTTTCCCACAACACCATCATCGCCAGGTATTGCGGATACGTCAGGCCAAGAGCCTGTAGCAGCGGCTTGTAGACTTTGGTCATCAGCAGCGAGGTGGAGTGCAGGGCGAAACAGACCTGGTTGTCGAGCAGCAGGGCTTCGCAGGCTTCGGGGGTGTCGCGCAGGGTGTTCATGGCAAAACCTTCAATCAATGATCGTTACGAATCTAGCGGGCGAATCTTTAATGCGCCAGATAATTCTGATGCCCTGAACCGATGTTACGTTTCCCCGCTGGCGCCGACTGCGTAGGATAAGGCCCCTAAGGAAAGGGGAATCGTCTTGTTCGAATTTGTGCTGTTTTTGGTGTTTGGTGCCGTGTTGGGCACGCTAGGGGGATTGTTCGGGATCGGTGGCGGCCTGATTGCCATTCCGGTGCTGGGCGTCTGGTTCGGCCTCGACCAGCAACTGGCCCAAGGTACGGCGCTGGTCATGGTGGTGCCCAACGTGATGCTCGCGTTGTGGCGCTATCACCAGCGCAATCGCATCGAATTGCGCCATGTCCTGCCGTTGGCTTGCATGGGTTTCTGCTTTGCCTGGCTGGGTTCGATCTGGGCCGTGGGGGTCGACGCGAACAGCATGCGGATCGGCTTCGTCGCGTTCCTGATCGCGCTGACACTCTACAATCTGGTCCGCATGTTCGCCGCCAACGCACCGGCTTCGGCGCAGATGCGTTATGGCTGGCCATGGCTCGCTGTGCTGGGGGCGGCGTCCGGCACCATGGGCGGTCTATTCGGTGTCGGCGGGGCTGTTGTCGCCACGCCGATCCTGACCAGTATTTTTGGCACCACCCAGGTGGTTGCCCAAGGCTTGTCCCTGGCGCTGGCCTTGCCCAGTACCGGCGTGACCCTCGCCACGTATGCGTTTCACCACGAAGTGGACTGGAGCATCGGCCTGCCGTTGGCCGTCGGAGGCTTGCTGAGCATCAGTTGGGGGGTGAAAGTCGCCCACGCCTTGCCGGAGCGGCTGTTGCGCGGGCTGTTCTGCGGTTTCCTGGTGCTCTGCGCGGTGCTACTCGCCTTTAAAGTTTGAAGCCTTCGACGATGTGCTCGGCCAGGCACTCGGTGATCGGCGATGGGTTATGCAGGTTGCGGATCAGCATGATGCTGGCCTCGGGCAGTTCCGGCAGGTCTTCAGCCTCGCCCAGTACGCGCATGTCCGGGGTCAGCAGGCTTTCCAGTTGCGCCGTGATTGCCAGGCCGGCGCCCACCACCGCCATGAGCGCCGACAGGCTCGAACTGTTGTATGCCACGCGATAATCGCGGCCCATGGCATCCAGCGCATTGCAGGCCCATTGCCGGCAGAAACAGTCACTGTTGAACATCGCCAGCGGCAGCGGTGTTTGTTCATGGACGTTGAAGCAGGCGGCTTCGGCCCAGACAAAGCGCTCCTTGCGCAGCAACTGGCCGATTTCGTCCCCGGGTTTGCGGGTGACGATGGACAGGTCCAGGTCCTGGCGCAGCAGCAACTGCTTGGACGATTCGCAGTGCACTTCAATTTCGATCAGCGGGTAGAACTGAGCGAAGCGCTGCAGGATGCCTGGCAGGAAGCGCATCACGTAATCGTCCGGCGTGCCGATGCGCACCGTGCCGACCATGTGCGGTTCGCGCAGGGTATTGAACACCTCGCTGTGCAGCTTGAGGATCCGTCGCGCGTAACCCAACAGCACCTGGCCTTCAGCGGTGAGCTTGACCTGGCGCCCATCACGCTCGAACAGCCGGCGTTGCAACACGTCTTCTTCCAGCCGCTTCATCTGCATGCTGACGGCAGACTGGGTGCGATTGACCAATTCCCCGGCCCGGGTGAAACCGCCCTGGTCGGCGATGGCGACAAAGGTACGCAGCACTTCCGTATCGATGCTCGGGTAACTCGACAATTGATCAATCTCCGAGATGTATTGCATAAGAAACATTCGTTGGATTGATCTTATCGTTAGCGCGAGACTTGATCCATCCCCAACGGAGGACATCACGATGAAAGGTCAAAAAGGTTATCTACTGATAGACAAACTCTCCCACGGCTTTTCCGTCAGCGCCCTGCTGCACAAGTTTAGTCGCTGGTACGAATTGCACCACGAACGCGAACTGCTGGCCGGAATGAGTGACGAGGCGCTCAAGGACATTGGTGTGAGTCGTGCCGACGTGGAGCAGGAAGTGGTTCGGCCATTCTGGGACGACCCAATGCACAAATGAGCCATCCTTTCCTACACAAACCCCTTATTGGTGAGGTAGGTTGCGAGCAGACAAGGAGATCTTCATGCCCGCGACTCTGTCCTTTACCCTCAAACAGGCCCGGCGTCTGGCGTTGGCCGCCCAAGGATTCGATGGGCGCTCACCGCCAGCTTCGGTGCAACCCTCACGCCTCAACCGTCTGATCGAACGCCTCGGCGTCCTGCAGATCGACTCAGTCAATGCGTTGGTGCGCTCGCATTACCTCCCGCTGTTCTCCCGCCTCGGTCACTACAATCGCGATTTGCTCGATCAAGCCGCCTGGAGCCAGGGCCGACGTCGCACGCTGTTCGAATACTGGGGCCATGAAGCGTCGCTGCTGCCGATGTCGATGTATCCGCTGATGCGCTGGCGCATGGATCGGGCTTCGGGTGGCGAAGGGATCTACCAGCAATTGGCGCGTTTCGGCCAAGAACGCCAGGATGTCATCCGCCGCGTCCTGGCCGCGGTCCAGGAACAGGGCGCCCTGGGTGCTGGCAGTTTGTCTACGCGCAAGGAAAAGGCCGGGCCGTGGTGGGACTGGAGCGCGGAGAAACATGCGCTGGAATGGCTGTTCGCCGCGGGCGAAGTCACGGTGGCTGGGCGACGCGGGTTCGAGCGGCTCTACGACTTGCCCGAACGGGTACTGCCGGCCGCGATCCTGCAGCAACCGTTGCCGGACGAGGCCCAGGCCCAACGCGGCTTGCTGGTGCATGCTGCCGACGCCTTGGGCATTGCCACCGAGAAAGACCTGCGCGACTACTTTCGCCTCGCTCCGGCCGACTGTCGCGGGCGCCTGGCTGAGTTGGAAGAGTTGCTGCGCTGCCAGGTGCAGGGCTGGAAGCAACCGGCCTGGTGCCGGCCCGCGGCGAAAATACCTCGCAAGGTCGCCGCCAGTGCCTTGCTGTCGCCGTTCGACTCGCTGGTCTGGGAGCGCGGCCGTACCGAGCGGTTGTTCGACTTTCGCTACCGGCTGGAGATCTACACCCCCGTGCACAAGCGGGTGTATGGCTATTACGTGTTGCCGTTCCTGCAACACGAACGCATTGCCGCCCGGGTGGACCTGCGGGCAGAACGGGCCTTGGGGCAGTTGGCCGTGCATGCCGTGCACGAGGATGCGTCGGGGCTGGACGAGGAGGGGATGCAGGCCCTGGCGCTGAACTTGAGGCGCATGGCCCGGTGGCTGGGGCTGGAGCGGGTCCAGCTCAATTGTCAGCGGGTGAGTGGGGGGCGGTTGGCGGTGGCATTGGCCCAGATCGAGGGTGACTGAGCCGACGCCTTCGCGAGCAAGCTCGCTCCCGCAAGGGATCTTGGGTGACCACAAGTTTTGTGTTCACCGCCGATCCAATGTGGGAGCGAGCTTGCTCGCGAAGCGATTGAACCGGCGAAGAAGAACCTACCGCCGAACCTGCTTCAAGGTTTCGGCAATCAAAAACGCCAGCTCCAGCGACTGATCGGCATTCATCCGCGGGTCGCAGTGGGTGTGGTAGCGGTCCGATAGCCCGTCCTCGGTAATCGGGCGCGCGCCGCCGATGCATTCGGTGACGTTTTGCCCGGTCATTTCGATGTGAATCCCGCCGGCATAGGTGCCTTCGGCTTCGTGGACCTGGAAGAACTGCTTCACTTCACCGAGGATCTGCGCAAAGTCGCGGGTCTTGTAGCCGCTGCTGGCCTTGATGGTGTTGCCGTGCATCGGGTCGGAGCTCCACAGCACTTGCTTGCCTTCACGCTGCACGGCGCGCAACAGCGGCGGCAAGTGTTCGCCGACCTTGTTGGCGCCCATCCGGGCGATCAGGTTCAGTCGGCCGGGGTCGTTCTGCGGGTTGAGCACGTCGATCAGGCGGATCAGGTCGTCCGGGTCCATGCTCGGGCCGACCTTGACCCCGATCGGGTTGTTCACCCCGCGCAGGAATTCGACATGGGCGCCGTCCAACTGACGGGTGCGGTCGCCGATCCACAGCATGTGGGCCGAGCAGTCGTAATAATCGTTGGTCAGGCTGTCACGGCGCACGAAGGCTTCTTCGTAATTGAGCAGCAACGCTTCGTGGGCAGTGAAAAAGCTGGTTTCGCGCAGTTGCGGCGAGCTGTCCATGCCGCAGGCGCGCATGAATGCCAGGGTTTCGTCGATGCGGTCGGCCAGGTGGCTGTATTTTTCCGCCAGGGCCGAATTGGCGATGAAGTCCAGGTTCCACTTGTGCACCTGGTGCAGGTCGGCGAACCCGCCCTGGGCGAAGGCGCGCAGCAGGTTCAAGGTGGCGGTGGACTGGTGGTAGGACTGCAGCAAGCGCTCCGGGTCCGGTACGCGGCTTTTCTCGTCGAAGCCGATGCCGTTGACGATGTCGCCCCGGTAGGCCGGCAAGGTCACGCCGTCGATGGTTTCGTCGTTGGCTGAGCGCGGCTTGGCGAACTGCCCGGCCATGCGCCCGACCTTCACCACCGGGCAGCCGGCGGCAAAGGTCATGACGATCGCCATCTGCAAGAGCACCTTGAAGGTGTCGCGGATCTTGGCCGCCGAGAACTCGGCAAAGCTTTCGGCGCAGTCGCCGCCTTGCAGCAGGAACGCTCGGCCCTGGGTCACCTCGGCGAACTGACGGCGCAACTCCCGGGCTTCACCGGCAAACACCAGTGGCGGATAACTGGCCAGGGTCTGCTCCACCTGCAACAGGTGCGCGGCGTCGGGGTAGCGGGGTTGTTGCTGGATCGGCAGGGCGCGCCAGCTGTCAGGGCTCCAGGGTTGGCTCATCATGATCTCTAGGTGATTTACGCTCGGACGGCCATGTTATCAGCAAATTAGTGCGTGACCTGCTCCGGTTGCTTCGCGGACAATCGGGCCTTTGTCCCGTATTCGCAGGCTCAAGCCGGCACGGCCACCATCAGGAGATGAAATGACAGAGGAGCGCGTCGAGCATTTGCTCGCCGAGGTGCACGACGAGTTCGGCATGATTCGCGTATTCGAAGTGGCCGATTACCGGTTTCTCGAGTTTGGCGATGCCATCGAGCAGAGTTGCGTGTTCACAGCCGATCCGAGCTGGCTCGAATATGACTATACCCGCGCCATGCTCATCGGCGCGTTGTGTCACGAGCAGCCGGAAAGTGCGCTGTTTCTGGGGCTGGGCGCTGGTACGTTGACCCAGGCCTGCCTCAAGTTCCTGCCGTTGGAAGATGTCGAGGCCATCGAATTGCGCCCCGACGTGCCGCGCCTGGCCATCGAATACCTGGGGCTGGATGACGATCCGCGGCTGTACATCCGCGTCGGCGATGCACTGGAACTGCTTGAAAGCGCCGAGCCGGCGGACCTGATTTTCGTCGACCTCTATACCGATGTCGGTCCTGGCGTCGGGCACCTGGCCTGGGGCTTCCTGGAAAATTGCCAGAAACGCCTCAACCCGGGCGGCTGGCTGGTGATCAACCAGTGGGCCACCGATGACGGCAAGCCATTGGGGGCGGCGCTGTTGCGCGGCTTGTACCACCGGCATTATTGGGAGCTGCCGGTGAAGGAGGGCAATGTGATCCTCATCGTGCCGGCGGACCTGGATCAGGAGCTGGACATGCAAGGACTGGTCGCCAGGGCCGAAGGGCTGGCACCGCGACTGGGTTATTCGTTGCAGTCGTTGATCAAGGCCATCCGGCCGGCGACCTGATCGAGCAAAGCCATAAGTCCTTGTGGCAAGTGAATGCCCCTGTGGCGAGGGAGCTTGCTCCCGCTGGGTCGCGAAGCGGCCCTTCGATTTCAGATATCAACCCAGGCGTCTGCTTCGCAGCCGAGCGGGAGCAAGCTCCCTCGCCACAAGGGCGAAGACGTGTGGAGGTGAATCGTTTTAGCTCGCTGTCCCAAGGCCTTGTGACAGCGAGCCCCATAACGGTGTTTGGCAATAAAAAAAGCTCCCTTTTTGGGCGAATTCCGGTATAGTGCGCGCCGGCCTTTAGCCGGGCCGCGTCAAGGTAGCGCAATTCCCCGAAGTCAGCTTCGGTTGCATGTCCGCACAACGGATGCTTCCACGACGTTCTTTTTCATTCATTCGTTTTCGCAAATCCCCGCCGACAAAGCAGCCAGGGCGACTCTTGAGTCTCAACACGGCATGCGCAGCTTTGGAGCATGGGTCTTTGCGGATGCACTTAGAGGCAGACCCATGACCCAGGAAACCGGCGGCTTCGCCGCTTTTAATCTCAACCCGAACATTCTTGCTGCCGTCACTGCGACCGGCTACGAAGAACCTTCGGCGATTCAGCAGCAATCGATCCCGATCATCATGGCCGGCCACGACATGATTGGCCAGGCGCAAACCGGTACGGGTAAAACCGCTGCGTTCGCCCTGCCGATCCTGCATCGCATCGATCCTGCCAAGCGCGAACCGCAAGCCCTGATCCTGGCGCCAACTCGTGAGTTGGCGCTGCAAGTAGCAACCGCTTTCGAAACCTATTCCAAGCAGATGCCTGGCGTTACTGTTGTGGCCGTTTACGGCGGTGCCCCGATGGGCCCACAACTGAAAGCCATCCGTAATGGCGCGCAGATCGTTGTCGCCACTCCGGGTCGTCTGTGCGATCACCTGCGTCGTGACGAAAAAGTCCTGGCTACCGTGAACCACCTGGTTCTCGACGAAGCCGACGAAATGCTCAAGCTGGGTTTCATGGATGACCTGGAAGTCATCTTCAAGGCCCTGCCAGCGACCCGCCAGACTGTATTGTTCTCGGCTACCCTGCCGCAATCGATCCGTGCCATTGCCGAGCGCCACCTGCGCGATCCGCAACACGTGAAGATCCAGACCAAGACCCAGACCGTCACCGCGATCGAACAGGCTCACCTGTTGGTTCACGCTGACCAGAAGACGTCTGCCGTTCTCAGCTTGCTGGAAGTGGAAGACTTCGACGCCCTGATCATGTTCGTGCGCACCAAGCAAGCGACCCTGGACCTGGCCAGCGCCCTGGAAGCCAAAGGCTACAAAGCCGCTGCGCTGAACGGTGACATTGCCCAGAACCAGCGTGAGCGCGTGATCGACTCCCTCAAGGATGGCCGCCTGGACATCGTTGTGGCGACCGACGTTGCTGCCCGTGGCCTGGACGTTCCGCGCATCACCCACGTGTTCAACGTGGACATGCCGTACGATCCGGAATCCTACGTTCACCGTATCGGCCGTACTGGCCGTGCTGGTCGCGAAGGCCGTGCGCTGCTACTGGTCACCCCGCGTGAGCGTCGCATGCTGCAAGTGATCGAGCGTGTAACTGGCCAGAAGGTAGCTGAAGTTCGCCTGCCGGACGCCCAGGCCGTTCTCGATGCTCGCATCAAGAAACTGACCAACAGCCTGTCGCCACTGGTGGCTGACGCCGAATCGACCCACGGTGATCTGCTCGATCGCCTGACCGCCGACATCGGTTGCACCCCACGCGCCCTGGCCGCCGCACTGCTGCGCAAGGCCACCAATGGCCAAGCGCTGAACCTGGCTGCAATCGAGAAGGAACGTCCCCTGGTGCCGAACAACGCACCGCGTGGCGATCGTCCTGAGCGCACCGGTGATCGTCCGGACCGTGGTGATCGCGAGCGTCGTGCTCCGATCCCGCTGGCCGAAGGTCGTGCTCGCTGCCGTACCGCGCTGGGTGCCCGTGACGGCATCGCTGCCAAGAACCTGCTGGGTGCCATCCTTAACGAAGGCGGCCTGGCCCGCGAAGCGATCGGCCGCATCCAGGTGCGTGACAGCTTCAGCCTGGTAGAGCTGCCGGAAGATGGTCTGGAGAAGTTGCTGACCAAGCTGAAAGACACCCGTGTGGCTGGCAAGCAGCTCAAGCTGCGTCGCTATCGCGAAGATTGATCGGCTCTTGGGCTGATTGATCGAACATGAAAAATCCCCGACTGGTTCGGGGATTTTTTATGCCTGTCGTTTGGTGTTCTGTCATGGAAAGTGGTGTGGAGGCCAATCGCGAGCAAGCTCGCTCCCACAGAAAATCCAATGTGGGAGCGAGCTTGCTCGCGATTGAAGCGACCCGGTCAATCGAACCGATAGATGTCCATCCCCAGCGTCCCCATCGTGAACCCCGTATGGGCGATGCTGAACTTGCTCCCCGCACCCCGGGCAAAATACAGCGGCAGCAAGTGCTCATCGCTGGGGTGGCTGCGCACGGCGTTCGGCGCCTGGCGACGGTAATCATGCAGCGCAGCCTCGTCGTCGGCCGCCAGCTTCTCAACCATCCAATCCCGAAAGGCCTTGGCCCAGGGCTCGATGCTGTCGGGGTCGGCGTTCCAGTCCAGGTCGCGCAGGTTATGGGTGATGCTGCCGGAACCGATCAGCAAGATGCCCTGCTGACGCAGGCTCGCCAGGGCCTGGCCGACCTGTGTCTGCAGTGTCGGTCCCTGGCGGCTGGGCAGGGAAACCTGCACCACCGGGATGTCGGCCTCGGGGTACATCAAAGACAATGGCACCCAGACGCCATGGTCGGACGGCCGTTGAGGGTCGAGGCGTGCCGGCAGGTTCGCGGTGTTGAGCATGGCTGCGACTTGCGCCGCCAGTTGAGGATCGCCAGGCGCGGGGTATTGCACCTCATACAGGGCTGGTGGAAAGCCGCCGAAGTCGTGCCAGGTGCGCGGCTGCGGATTGGCGCTGACCAGCAGTTCGTTGCTTTCCCAGTGGGCGGACACGATGACGATGGCCTTGGGCTTGGGCAATTGAGCGGCCAGGCGAGCCAATGCCGGACCGCTGTCGCCGGGCTCCAGGGCGAGCATCGGTGAGCCATGGGAGATAAACAGGCTGGGCAGCATGAAGGGACTCCTGAGCGTTAAGATGGGGTCATCTTCCATCAGGTCAATGATCTAAATCTAATATAAGTTTTAGCCCGTTTTTATCGAATTTCTTGGAGTGAATCATGGAGCCCGATTTTTGGCACAAGCGCTGGTCATCGAACCAGATTGGTTTTCACTTGCCGGAGGTGAACCCCTACCTGCAACGTTTCTGGCCGCAATTGGGATTGGCCCAGGGCAGTCGGGTGCTGGTGCCGTTGTGTGGCAAAAGCCTGGATCTGCTGTGGCTGGCTCATCAGGGCTATTCGGTGCTGGGCGTGGAGTTGTCGGAAAAAGCCGCCACGGATTTTTTCCTTGAGCATCAGCTTGAGGCGGTTGTAAGTGAAGAGGGCGCTTTCAGGGTGTTCCGTGCCGGTGATATCGAGATTCGCTGCGGTGATTTCTTTGCCCTGGACCCGCAGGATGTGGCCGATTGCACGGCCCTGTACGACCGCGCTGCATTAATCGCGTTGCCCCTTCCGATGCGCGAACGGTACGCGGCTCATCTGCAGAAGATCTTGCCCGATGGGGTCGGCTTGTTGATTACCTTGGATTACAACCAGGATGAAATGCCTGGCCCACCGTTTTCCGTCGGGGATGATGAGGTGCAGCGGCTGCTGGGAGGTGTCTGGCAGTTGGAGGTGTTGCAGGAGCAGGATGTACTGGGGGAGAGCTGGAAGTTTTTGCAGGCGGGTGTGAAACGGTTGGATGAGCGTGTTTATCGGCTGTCCAGAGGTTGAAGCGGTGGTTGTGCTGATGCCATCGGGAGCATGCTCGCTCCCACATTGGATCTGCTGTGAACACAAAACCTGTGGTCACCCAAGTTCCTTTGTGGGAGCGAGCTTGCTCGCGAAGGCGGCCTGACAGGTGGCCTGGATTTTGTTGATTGAGTACATATCCGTTGCTGCGGTAACGGCTGCTTAGGGTTCCGCTCTTACAGCGGGTCACTTTTGTAAGAGCCGGGAGCCGGACCAGCCAAAAGCAACCAAAAGCGCTTTGCCCCACCACTCGGTGCCTCGCTTAGGCTCGGCATGCCTGAACGAAGGCATTGCTCCGTGGGCCCGCCGCGAAGGGCCATCCATGGCCCAGCGCGGCTATCCCGGCATCCATGCCGGGATGCCCACTGCGCAATGCCTGCGTTCGGCCAGCGTGGTTTAACGGGGCGTTCAGATCAAGATCCAAAGCAAGAGCAAGAGCAAGAGCAAGAGCAAGAGCAAGAGCAAGAGCAAGAGCAAGAGCAGGGCTCATGCCAGCATCTATGTGGCTGAGCGACCGCTATCGCGAGCAAGCTCGCTCCCACACTGGATCTTCAGCGCCCCCCTGTGGGAGCGAGCTTGCTCGCGATGGCGCCGGCACATCCAACATCACCGCAAACTGACCCTCCGCTTTCGCGAGCAGGCTCGCTCCCACAGGAGGAACACGGTCTTACAAGAGCCAGGTCGGCTATCAGGCCGCCTCGCGGTGGACGTTGATCTCGGCGCCCCGTTAACCACGATGGCCGAACGCAGGCATTGCGCAGTGGGCAACCCGGCATGGATGCCGGGTTAGCCGCGCTGGGCCATGGATGGCCCTTCGCGGCGGCCCACGGAGCAATGCCGGAGTGAGGGCATGCCGAGCCTAAGCGAGGCACCGAGTGGTGGGGTATGAGCGTTTTGCTTACTTTTGCGCTTCTCAAAAGTGAGCCGCTGTAAGAGCGGAACCCTAAGCCGCCGTTACCGCAGCAATGGATATACACACCAAAACAAGTACCGCAAAAAAAGCCAAAAAAACGGCGCTTCCCATTTCTGAAAGAAGCGCCGTTTTTTCTAAGTGAACAACATTACTGCGGTTTTTTGATCCCAGCGATCAACCCCGACGACGCAGTGCGTCAATACGTTCTTCCAGCGGCGGGTGGCTCATGAACATGCGAGCCAGGCCCTGCTTGATGCCACCGTTGATGCCAAAGGCATTCAGGGTGTCGGGCATGTGCACCGGCAAGCCTTGCTCGGCGCGCAGACGTTGCAGGGCACCGATCATGGCGCTGGTGCCGGCCAGGCGTGCGCCGGCGTCGTCGGCGCGGAACTCGCGCTTGCGCGAGAACCACATGACGATGGCGCTGGCGAGGATGCCCAGTACCAGCTCAGCGAAGATGGTCGCCACGTAGTAGGCGATGCCCTGGCCTTCTTCGTTCTTGAAGATCACCTTGTCGACGAAGTTGCCGATGATCCGGGCAAAGAACATCACGAAGGTGTTCACCACGCCCTGGATCAGTGCCAGGGTCACCATGTCGCCGTTGGCGACGTGGCCGATCTCGTGGGCCAGCACGGCCTTGACTTCATCGGGCGAGAAGCGCTCGAGCAAGCCCTGGCTGACGGCGACCAGTGCGTCGTTCTTGTTCCAGCCGGTGGCGAAGGCGTTGGCCTCGTAGGCCGGGAATATACCGACTTCGGGCATCTTGATGCCGGCTTCGCGGGACAACTGCTCGACGGTTTGCAGCAGCCATTGTTCGTGGCGAGTGCGCGGCTGGCTGATGATCTGGGTGCTGGTGCTCATCTTCGCCATCCACTTGGAGATGAACAGCGAGAACAGGGAACCGGCGAAACCGAACACCGCACAGAAAATCAGCAGCTGATTGAGGTTGAGATCAACCCCATTGGCCGCCATGAACCCGTTGAAGCCGAAGAGGCTCAGGGTGATGCTGGCAATCAGCACGACCGCCAGGTTAGTGGCCAAGAACAGCAGGATGCGCATCATGGTTGTGAAAATCTCCTCGTGCTAAAGATGTAGCGTTATGCGGGGTATATAAGGTGCCGCCGCAGGCTATTCAACTCGCCGACTATTTCAAACTGTGTCCTACAGCTGTCCTAAATGTTTGAAAGACTTTTCTGAAAGTGACTGGGGAAAAAAATATGGCGCCTGCCCCCCGTGAACATTGAGCCGGGGTGCCCGTTGGCTGCCCAACCCCTAGTGTAGAAGGCGTGGTGGAGTCGGCAGAACGGATATGTTGCTGAATCAAACAGCGTGCGAGGCGAGGGCTCCCCGCACGCTGTCTGGCTTATTGACGGTAGGACTTGAGGAAGTTGCCGATCCGGCCAATGGCCTGGTCGAGGTCATCGACCCGCGGCAGGGTCACGACGCGGAAGTGATCCGGCCATGGCCAGTTGAACGCCGTGCCCTGGACCACCAGCAGCTTCTCGGACAGCAGCAGGTCGAGGACGAATTTTTCATCGTTGTGGATCGGGCAGACCTTCGGGTCGATCCGCGGGAAGGCATACAGCGCGCCCATCGGCTTGACACAACTGACGCCGGGAATGTCGTTGAGCAGTTCCCAGGTTCGATTGCGCTGTTCCAGCAGCCGGCCCTGGGGCAGGACCAGGTCGTTGATGCTCTGGTAGCCGCCCAGCGCCGTCTGGATCGCATGCTGGCTCGGCACGTTGGCACACAGGCGCATGTTGGCCAGCATGTCGATGCCTTCGATGTAGCTCTGGGCGTGATGCTTGGGACCGGAAATAACGACCCAGCCTGAACGGAAACCCGCTACCCGATAGGATTTGGACAGGCCGTTGAAGGTCAGGCACAGCAGGTCCGGTGCCAGGGATGCAGTGCAGATGTGCACGGCGTCGTCGTAGAGGATCTTGTCGTAGATCTCGTCGGAAAACACCACCAGGTTGTGCTGGCGGGCCAGTTCCAGCATGCCCAGCAGCACTTCCCTGGAATACACGGCGCCGGTCGGGTTGTTCGGGTTGATGATCACCAGTGCCTTGGTATTGGGCGTGATCTTGGCCTTGATGTCCGCGAGGTCGGGAAACCAGTTGGCCTGTTCATCGCACAGGTAATGCACTGGGTTGCCACCGGACAGGCTCACGGCAGCGGTCCACAGCGGATAGTCCGGCGCCGGCACCAGCACCTCGTCGCCGTTGTTGAGCAGGGCCTGCATGGACATCACGATCAGCTCGGACACGCCATTACCCAGGTAGATGTCTTCGATGCCGACGCCTTCGACCTGCTTCTGCTGGTAGTACTGCATCACGGCCTTGCGGGCGCTGAACAGGCCCTTGGAGTCGCTGTAGCCCTGGGCGGTCGGCAGGTTGCGGATGACGTCCTGGAGGATTTCATCGGGCGCTTCGAAACCAAAGGGGGCCGGGTTACCGATGTTCAGCTTGAGGATGCGATGGCCTTCCTCTTCCAGGCGTTTGGCGTGCTTGAGCACCGGGCCGCGAATGTCGTAGCAGACGTTGGCGAGCTTGTTCGATTTGCTGACCTGCATGGCGATGTGTTCCCGAAAATGAACGATCCAGGCGGTGTATGAACTACCGTACTGGGAATCCTGCGTCTGTGCCCAGGCCTGACGCGGTATAGGCGCCACAATCCGTTTGAATGCGCATGACGTGACTGCCAGACTGGCGTCTGACGAGGCGCAATCATACGTGCCGCCCGATCTGCGGAAAAGCGTCGGATCGGGCTTTTTCAATTGCCGAGGTAGGACGATGGAAAAGTTGGAAAAAACCCTTGAAGAATGGCGCTCCATGCTCGACCCGGAGCAGTACAACGTCTGTCGGCTGAAGGGCACCGAACGGCCATTCTCCGGTAAATACAACGCCACCAAGACCGACGGCGTGTATCACTGCATCTGCTGCAACGAGCCGTTGTTCGATTCGCAGACCAAATTCGATTCCGGTTGTGGCTGGCCGAGTTTCTACGCGCCGATCGAGGGCAGCGCGGTGGTGGAGGTGCGGGACGTCAGCCACGGCATGATTCGCACCGAGGTGGTCTGCGCCAAATGCGACGCCCACCTGGGCCACGTCTTCCCCGACGGCCCGCCGCCCACGGGTTTGCGGTACTGCATCAACTCGGTGTGCCTGGACCTGGTGCCCCGGTAGAGACTGTTCATCCCAACTCCCCTGTGGGCTCCACAGGGCATGGGTCGGACAATTAAATTGCACACAATTGAATCGTTCGCTATCTTCGCCGCCTGTCCTATGAATTTTCCGGAGCCTTTGCCATGAGCGACAACCTGCTGAGCATCCCGTGCACCACCATCAAGGGTGAGCAAAAGACCCTCGCCGATTTCGCCGGCAAGGCTGTGCTGGTGGTCAACACGGCCAGCCAGTGCGGGTTCACTCCGCAGTACAAGGGGCTTGAGGCGTTGTGGCAGACCTACAAGGACCAGGGCCTGGTGGTGTTGGGCTTTCCCTGCAATCAGTTCGGCAAGCAGGAGCCGGGCGACGAGGGGGCGATTACCGATTTCTGCGAGCTGAACTTCGGTGTGAGTTTTCCGCTGTTCAAGAAAATCGAGGTCAACGGCGCCAACGCCCATCCCCTGTTCGTCCAGCTTAAACAGCGAGCGCCCGGCGTGCTGGGGTCCAAAGGCATCAAGTGGAATTTCACCAAGTTCCTGATCGGCAAGGACGGCCAAGTGGTCAAGCGTTTTGCACCGACCACCAAGCCCCAGGACCTGACCGGTGAGATCGAAGCGCTGCTCAAATGAATGACCTGTCAGTCGATTCGCTGAAGCTCGACAGCCAGTTGTGCTTCAAGCTGTACGCTGCTTCGCGCGCAGTGATCCGTGGCTACAAGCCGATGCTCGATCAACTCGGCCTGACCTATCCGCAATACCTGGCGATGCTGGTGCTGTGGGAATGGCAGGACACGGCCCCGCCACAGCCGACGGTCAAGGCCCTGGGTGAGCGTTTGCTGCTGGATTCCGGCACGCTGACGCCGCTGCTCAAACGCCTGGAACAGCTGGACCTGGTCCAGCGCCAGCGTTCGGCCCGGGACGAGCGGGAGGTGCACTTGAGCCTGACGACTGCAGGGCGAGCCTTGCGTGAACAGGTCGGCCCGCTCAAGGCCCGCCTGTTGTGCGACAGCGGTATCGACCTGGACCGCCTCGGAACGTTGCGAGACGGTCTCGATCACCTGTTGGGCCAGATCAAAGCGCTGACGTAGTCGGCACCCACTGGTCCAGCACTGCCGCCAGTTCTTCGCGGCGGAACGGCTTGGACAGGTAATCGTTCATGCCGGCCGCACGGCAGCGCTCGCGTTCCTCGGGCATTGCGTTGGCCGTCAGGGCGACAATCGGCAGGTCCGACCAGCGCCCGCTTTGGCGGATCTGTCGGCTGGCTTCGTAGCCATCCATCACCGGCATGTTGCAGTCCATCAACACCAGGTCGAACACCCGCTGTTCCAGTTGATCCAGGGCTTCGCCGCCGTGGGCCGCGACGGTGACTTCGCAGCCCAGTTTTACCAACATCCCCTTGGCCACCAGTTGGTTGACCGGGTTGTCCTCCACCAGCAGCACCCTTCCACGCCTGGACGGCGCCATGGCTTCGATCTGTGCGTCATTGATGACAGTCGCCTCGCTTTGCATGGCGCGCCGCAGAATCTGGTACAGCGCGTGGCGCGCCAGCGGCCGGGCCTGTTGTATCAGCGGGGCGAGGGCGGCGGCTTCTTCGCTGGGCATGAAGCTGCCATAGGCGGTCACCAGCAGGATCGGTGCGTCAAAGGTTGGCCGCAGGTTGAACAGGCATTCCGGGCAGTCGGTAATCAGTACGTCGGGTGTGAGCCCCAGCAACCCGTCGTCGATGGAGCGCTGCACATAATCCAGGCCCCATCCCGGCAACAGCATGCCCAGCAACTCGGCCAGGCCGCTGCTGCTGGCGGTGATGGCGACGACGTTGCCGCGCAACGGTTCGACCGGCGTTGCCGGGAGATGGCAGGGCAGGGGCAGGTCGGCACAGAACTGACTGCCAAAGCCGGCCTCGGAACTGATGGTCAACCGGCCCTGCATGGCTTCGCAGAGGTTGTAGGTCAGTGCCAGGCCCAGCCCGGTGCCACCGAACTGGCGGGTAATCCCGGCGCCGGCCTGGGTGAACGGCTGCAGGATTCTCGCCTGGGCTTCCTGGGGGATACCGATGCCCGTGTCGCAGACCTCGATGCGCACGCCGCCTTCGTAATGACTCAACTTCACGTCGACCCGGCCGAAGCGCGTGAACTTCAGTGCGTTGGACAGCAGGTTGCTGACGATCTGACGCACCCGGGTCGGGTCGCCGAGTACCTGCGCCGGGAACTGTGGGTCGATCAGGCAGGCCAGTTCGACACTGGGTGCCGCGTTCTGGGAAAGCAGGTTGGCGGTATCCTCCACCAGGGAGCCGAGGTCGAACGGGATGCGTTCGAGTTCCAGTTGACCGGCGTCGAATTTCGACAGGTCGAGGATATCGTTGAGCAGTTCGACCAATACCTTGCCCGAGTCATGGGCAATCGATAGTTGCTGTTGTTGTTCGGCCGTCAGGGGGCCGTCCAGGGACAGGGCGATCATTCCCAGCAGGCCGTTGAGTGGTGTGCGGATCTCGTGGCTCATGTTGGCGAGGAAGGCGGAGCGGGCCTCGGCCATGTCCAGGGCCGTGCGCCGGGCCACTTCCAGTTCCTCGTTGGACTGGCTGAGGCGGGCATTGCTGGCCTTGAGTTCGGCGGTGCGTGCCGAGACGATGTTCTCCAGTTGCGCGAGGTATTCGGTGAGGCGATTTTCGGCCGTGCGCCGCTGCTGGATTTCGGTGGAGATGTTTTCGAACTGCTGGTTGGCGACGGAAACCAGTACGCCGATTTCATCGGACTGGTGGCCGGCAGGGCATTCCAGGCGGTTCTGTTCAATGCTGCTCGGGTCGCGGCTGCTCAGCTCACGGATGACTCGCACCAGGGGCTTGGTCAGCATCACGTAGAACAGCGCCAGCAGCAGGCCGGTCAGGATCAGGCTGCGGGCAAAGCCGTTGAGCAAGGTGACTTCGGCACGGCGCAGGAAACGACTGCCGAACGCATAGGTGTCGACGTCCAGTCGCAGCATGCCCAGGGATTCACCGGGCAGGTGGTCCAAGTAGAGGCGGTCCTCGAACTGACGCTGGGCGCCGAACAGGAAGTCGCTGATGAACCGGTAGCTGCTTTGCAGCTCGGGCCGCTTGACGCTGGCGAGCACGGTATTGTTGTTGTCGATCAGCTCGGCCCCGATGATGGCCGGTGAGCGCAACAGGCCCATGGACAGCTCCTGGGCGAGCTCGGCGTCGATGTTGTAGGCGATGCGCGAGGCCGGGTTGTGGCTGATTTCCAGCAGCGAGAGGATTTCACGGTTGATCGACGCGTCTTCGCTGGCATAATCGATGCCGATCTGCATCAGGCTGAGCAAGGTGCCCAGCACGAAGCCCACCAGGACGGTCAGGCGGGCCTGCTTATAGGAAAGCCGTTGAGTGAATCTGATGTCCATTGAGTGCTGAACCACTTACGTTTCCCTTCGCCGCTCAAGCATAGCTGATCATCTCTGAATACCGGTGCAGCCGGTGTGTATTGTGTGAAGTAGACCCGCCAATGGATACGGCGTTTCGTAGCTCGAGCGCCATCATTGCTGTGAACTTGTCCGAGGAGAAGACGTGGACTCGCGATTGAATGCTTTTCTTGAGCGTGCCGATGCCGTGCTGGCCCGGATCGAGCCTTTGCTGCCGGCGCCCCGGCCCACCATCGATTGGACCCAGACCCTGGCCGCCCGCTGGCAGCGTGACGGCCGTAGCGGCTACCTGCTGCCGCTGCAGGTCAGCCTCGACATGCGTCTGTCGGACCTGATCGGCGTGGACCGCCAGGTCGGACAACTGGGCCGCAACACCCGGCAGTTCATCGATGGCATGCCCGCCAACCATGCCTTGCTCTGGGGCTCGCGTGGCACCGGCAAGTCGTCCCTGGTACGCGCCCTGTTGGCTGAACATGCCCCGCATGGCCTGCGCTTGATCGAGATCGAGCGCGATCACCTGGCCGATCTGCCTCGGGTGGTGGAGCAGGTTGCGAAACTGCCCCAGCGCTTCGTGTTGTTCTGCGATGACTTGTCGTTCGAATCCGGTGAAGGCGATTACCGCGTGCTCAAGAGCGTGTTGGATGGATCCCTGGAGCAGGCGCCGGACAACGTGTTGCTGTATGCCACTTCCAACCGTCGTCACCTGGTGCCGGAGAAGGAAAGCGACAACGAGAACTGGAAACGGGTCGACGGCGAACTTCACCCCAGCGAAGCGGTAGAGGACAAGATCGCCTTGTCCGACCGCTTTGGCCTGTGGCTGTCGTTTTATCCGTTTACCCAGGAGCATTTCCTCAACGTGGTGGAGCACTGGATCGGCGAACTGGCGGCCAAGGCCGGACTGGCCTGGCAGCGCGACGAAGCGCTGGATGTACTGGCGGTGCGCTGGGCAACCGGTCGCGGCAACCGCAACGGACGTTGCGCCTATCAGTTTGCCCGTTATTGGGTAGGCCTGAAATTGTTGGAGCACAAGGCATGATCGATTTGAAGGGCACCGGAGTCGGCCTTGACGGCTACGCGTTGTTATCGGCACAGCTGGAATCCTTGCTGGCCGATGAGCGTGACTTCATCGCCAACGCCGCGCAGTTCTCGGCTTTCCTGTCCAGTCAGCTGGATGATCTGAACTGGGCCGGTTTCTACCTCAATCGCAACGAAGAGTTGGTCCTGGGGCCGTTCCAGGGCCAGATCGCCTGCGTGCGGATCCCCTTTGGCCGCGGCGTGTGCGGTACGGCGGCCGCGACCCGGCAGACCCAGCGCGTCGAAGACGTCCATGCCTTCGCCGGGCACATCGCCTGCGACAGCGCGTCGAACAGCGAACTGGTGGTGCCGCTGGTCAAGGACGGGCGCCTGATCGGCGTGCTCGACCTGGACAGTCCGAAACTGGCGCGCTTTACCGAACATGATCAAGCCGGCATCGAGCAGTTGGCCGAGATCTTCCTGCGCCTGACGGATTGCTGACTCGCTTTGCGTAGGAGCTGGCGAAGCCTGCGATCTTTTGATCTTTTGATCGTTCGCTTGAGGTTCAAGCGTCAGGGGAAAGATCGCAGCCTCGCTTCGCTCGTCAGCTCCTACAGGGATAGCTTTCATGCCTTCAACCCTGCCTTGACCAGCAGGCCGTGGGGATCGACTTCATCGATCTGGTGCGGGTCGAGGAACTGGTTGGCGTAGCTCTCGTAGATTTTTTCTTCGATGAACAGCCCGAACAGCTCGGGATCGAGATGGGCGTCACGGCACATGGTGGCCATGATGCCCAGGGCCTCGCTCAGTTTCTTCGCTTTCTTGTAGGGGCGGTCGGCCGCCGTCAGCGCTTCGAAAATGTCGGCAATGGCCATCATGCGCGCCGGCAGGCTCATCTCTTCGCGTTTGAGGCGCTTGGGATAGCCGCTGCCATCCATTTTCTCGTGATGACCGCCAGCGATCTCCGCCACGTTGTCCAGGTGACTGGGGAAGGGCAGCTGGCTGAGCATCAGGATCGTCTGCACCATGTGATGGTTGATGACGTAGCGCTCCTCGCGGGTCAGCGTGCCGCGCGTGATGCTCAGGTTGTAGAGCTCGCCGCGGTTGTATTTCCAGGCCGGTACGTCGAGCTGGAAGCCCCACGGGTTGTCCGCTGGGATCAGTTCGGCCGCGTGGCGCTCGAGCAGGTGCTCGGGCTTGTCTGCCAACAGCGGCTCGCTGACCGGCAGAGTCGGCTTGGGCGTGCGGGCCTGGCGCCGGTTCTCTTCCCAGGAAACCCCCAGGCGATCGTCGAGGGTCCGGGTCCATGGGCGTTGGGCAATCTGTTGCAAGCGTTGCAGGTCGGCCTCGGCCATGGCTTCGGCGCCCAGGTTGCAGCGGGCGACGAAGGCAAAGTCGTCATCCAGGGCCGTCAATGTCGCGTCGCGCTGTTGCGCCAGGGATGACGGCTCGCCGCCGCTTGCCACGGCCTGCCAGTAATCGACCCAGGCGTCGCGCTTGAGCACCTCGAAGCGGGTGCGTATCTCGTGGATCCGGTCGTTCAGGGTTTCCAGCTTGGTGGCCTTGTCGACCACATATTCGGGGGTGGTGACCTTGCCGCAATCGTGCAGCCAGGCGGCGATGTGCAGGGCTTCCCATTCGTCCTCCGTGGGCCGATAGGTGTCGAATGCCGGTGCCTGGCTGGCGGCGGCCGCCTGGGCGAGCATCAGGGTCAGGACCGGCACCCGCTGGCAATGGCCGCCAGTGTAGGGACTCTTGGCATCGATCGCGCCGGCCAGCAATTGGATGAAGGCGTCCAGCAACTGCTTTTGCCTGGCTTGCAGGCGCTGGCCCTCGATGCTCACGGCGGCGGCACCGGACACGGCCTGCAGGAAGGCGATGCGGTCGGGCTGAAGTTTTTCCAGGTCGGCTTCGGTGCCGCTGTCGGTGATCAGCAGTACCAGTACCCCGACGGTTTCCTGGTGCCGATTGCGCAAGCGAATACCGATCAAGTGGACCCGTGGCGAGTCCAGTGCTTGCAGGACGCTCTGCAGATCGGCCGCCTGTTCGAAGCCCAGGGAGGCCACGAGGTTGTCCGCGGTGGCCAGTTGCTGGAGCCATTGTGGGCTGTCGCCAGCCTGTAGCTCATGGCTGCGCAACTTGAAGGCGTCGAGGTCCCTGGGCGTTCCATTGATTACCAACCCGTACGGCTTGACCCGATTGTCGTCGTTCTCGCGCAAGTAGATCAGGCCGGCCTGGGCCTGGCCGATTTTTACGGTTTCAAATAACACCCGTTCCAGCAACGGGGCGAAGCGGGTTTCGGCGCGCAGGCTGGCGGTGATTTCAAAGAAACTCGCCAGGGTCTCTTTCATGCGCGCCATCGACACGCTCAACTGATCGACTTCCAGCACCGGGGAGCGACGGGACACCGGGTAGTTGAAGTCAAAGCTGCGAATGGCATCGGCCTCCTGCACCAGTTCGCGCAAAGGCTTGACCAGGATCCTGGACGTCAGCCAACCCAGGGGCAGGCACAGCAGCAGGGTGGCGAGGGTGATGAGCGCGCCTTGCCAGCGCATGCGATAGGCATTGTCCAGCAGCTCATCTTCAGGGACCAGCAACGCCAGTTCCAGGCCCTGGGGGCCGCCTTCCTGCATGTGGCTGCGAGAAACGATCCACTGGCGTCCGTCCGCTTCCAGGCGCGTGGTGTCGGTGTTGTCATCGAGCGCGGCGGCGATGGCCGGGCTGAGGTCGCGGGCCTTGATCAGGCGCGCCGACTGGACGTCGGCGAGCAGCCGGCTGCTGTCGGGATAACCCACGGCGTTGCCCTTGGGATCGAGCAAGACGACTTCGGTGCCGGTGGTCACCTTATGCTTGGCCAGGGTCTGGGACAGGGCCGCCAGGGTCAGGTCGGCGCCGATGACCGCCTGCTCGCCACTGCGCCGGGCGAGGGTGGTGCCGACGTTATGAGTGGAGAAAAATACGTAGGGCTCGGTGGTGATCTGCTCGGTGCTGCCGGCGGCGCTGCGAAACCAGCTGCGGCTGCGGGGGTCGTAGGTTTCGTCGGCAATGTCCCGGCGCCCGATGAGCGTCAGCGTCTCGTCGTAGAACAGCGACTGGGAATGAATCGGGCCTTGTTCGGTTGCCCGCTCCACGGTCCAGACTTGGTAGGCCGCCTGGGCCGGTGCCTGCAGGGCGGCTTTCAGGGCCGCGGTGCGCAATGGCCGGACCATCATGAAGTTGCCTTGATGATCGCCCAGGTACAACGACGCCAGGTTCGGGTTGTCCCGCAGTGCCTGGCTGAAGGGCACGAGCAGGGTCAGGCGTTGCGCCAGCTGGGGCGTGCGCGTCGCCGGATAGTCGGCCAGCAGGCTCAACAGATGGCGGATGGGTTCGTAGGTGTCGTACAGATCCAGGCGCACGTCCTGTTCGATACGGTTGAACAGTTTTTCACTGCTGGAGAGGATGATTTGCGTGGTTTGCCGGTAATTGAAAATCCCCAGCACCACCCCGGTCAGCAGCAAAAGCAGGGTAAACATCACGCTGATGTGGACGTGCAGGGGGAACCGGCGTTTGTCCGGACGCGGTGCGCTGGGCATTGCAGTCACTCCAAGTGTCAGGGGGCGTTCTCGATGGGTGTTCCCGCGTGCAAGGGAAACCGATCGAGAACCCCCCAGGTACGCACTGCTGAGCGAATAGCATAGTAAACGCTGGATTATTTTGCCTTGGCGATCTCCGTTTCGAGGGCCCGCTCCAGTTCGCTCATGGCGCGGTCGAGGGCGTCGATGCAATCGCTGATCCGCCCAGGTGCCTGCGCCTGGTGACAAGCGTGCTCCAATGCCTCGCACCGCTGGATCAGCGAGGTCGCCTGGACGATGCGGGCGACGCCTTTTATCTTGTGCGCTATTTCGGTCAGCGCTTGCCGGTTTGCGCCGCGGGCGACGTCCAGCAACTCCTGGCGGTCCGAGCGGCTGCTGCTGAGTAATTCAGCCAGCAGGCGCTGGTTGGACGAAGGGTTGCCGCCAGTCAATGCCTGCAGGCTTTGTATGCTGAAAACCGCTGGGCGGCCGGCGGGTTTGACCGCTTTGATCCATTGGCTCAAGGCGCTCAGGCTGATCGGCTTGAACAGGCAGTCGTCCATCCCGGCGTCTTGGCAACGTTGTTTTTCCTCCGGTTGTGCATTGGCGGTGAACCCCAGGAGGGTGCAAGGTGGCCGTTGCTGCTCGGACTCATCGCGGCGAATCGAGCGGGCCAGTTCATAGCCGCTCATGATGGGCATGTTGCAATCGGCGATGACCAGATCGAAATGGTTCTTTTGCCAGACATCGAGCCCGTGGGCACCATCATGGGCGACCTGATAGTGATGGCCGAGGTATTCCAGTTGCTGCGACATCAGCAGGCGGTTGGCGGGATGATCGTCCACGATCAGGACGTTCAGGGTGGCCTGGGCCGCTTCGATGACCGGTTCAGGTGGGGGGCGAACCGGCTCCGTCGACAGGACGGTCAGTTGCAGGCGGACCTGGACCTGGGTGCCGACGCCGAGTTGGCTGCTCATGTGCAGGCTGCCGCCCATCATCCGGCACAGGTTGCGACTGATCACCAGCCCCAACCCCGCGCCGTTGCGGGCCATCCGGCTGGTGTTATCGACCTGGGCAAACGGCTCGAACAAACGTTGCAGGTCCGCCGGACCAATACCGATGCCGCTGTCGTTGACCTCCAGGTGCATCTGTAGAGCGTCGTCCCGGTCGGTTGGAAGCAGCCGGACCTTGATCACTACCTGGCCCTGCTCGGTAAATTTGAGGGCATTGCTGATCAGGTTCGACAGCACCTGTTTGAACCGCAACGGGTCCATCAACACGTCAGGGCTGCCCTCGGCGTCGTCGAACTGCAAGGACAACGCCAGGTTTTTTTGCCGGGCCACGCCCTCGAATACCCGAATGACCGATTGCAGCAGGGCCCTGAGATTGACGCGTTCGGGGGTCAGGCTCAGGTGACCGGATTCGATACGGGCGATGTCCAGGATATCGCCTATCAGCTCGAGCATCCCTGAGGCCGATTCGTACGCGACTTCGATGGTCGAACGGTCCACACGGCCTTTTTCGGCCTGTTTCAGGGCCAGTTCAAGCATGCCGATCACCGCGTTCATGGGGGTGCGGATTTCATGGCTCATGGTTGCCAGGAACGTGCTTTTGGCGCGGTTCGCGTCATCGGCCTGTTGCTTGGACGCGCGCAGTTCCTCGAACAGCTGGCGCCGCTCACTGATGTCGATCCAGCCGCCGATGATGCCTTGCACTTCGGCGGCAGAGTTTCGGTAGGGGAGGATCCAGTGATAGATCGTCAGTTGCCTGTCCCCGATGTGCAGGGGCCGATCGACGATCAGGGCGGTGCCTTCGGCCATGACGCGTTGGTAGTCCGCCTGGTACTCCTGCGCTTCGAAGGCGTTGCTCATGGATCCTGGCATCTGGCTCTTGCCGATGACGTCTTCGCGTTTGACGTCGAACGTTTGCAGGTAACTGTCGTTACAGCTTTGCAGGATGTCGTTGCGATCCCTCACGTAGATGGGGTGGGGGGTGCCGTTGAGCAGTGCGTGCATGAATTCGAGTTGATCATTGAGGGCCAGTTCCGCCCTTTGACGTTGCCTGATCTGGCGCTGCATGTAGGCGTTCCACGCCAGGGAAAACAGCAACAACAGGCCAACGCCCGCGACGATCTGGAGGAACAGGCGGTTGTAGGTGCGCCAGGTGTGTTCCGTGGGCGAGACGTAACCGCGCCAGCGGTTGTTGATGACGCCCAGTTCGTCAGGGTCGATGCTGGTCAGGGCCTTGTCGAGGATGGCGTTCAACTCTGTGGCGTTTTTTGCCGTGGCCAGCGCGAACATGGCCTGTTGGGTGCTCACCGTGCTGCTGATTTGCAACCTGTCGCGCCACGCATGGGAAGAGATGAAGTAGTTGGCCATCACTTGCGAGTTCACGCTGCCGTCGACCTGGCCATGGGCGAGCATTTCCACGGCGTGCAAGGGGCCGTCCGTTTCGATGATTTGAATGTTTGGGTACTGGCTGCGTAGCCATTCAATGACCGGATTGCCTTTGGCGATTGCCAGGCTGGCGTGGCCGAACTGATCGAGTGTCGTGGGCGTGTCGGACTGTTTGCGGGTCAGCAGGACGAACGAGCTGTCGACGTAGGGGCGGCTGAACTTCAATTGGAGTTGTCGTTCACGGCTGGGCAAAAGTGCGGCGATCATGTCGGCTTGATCGTTGAGGACCGCAGCAATCATTTCGCTGTCGCTCTGGCGGCGCTGGATGTCCAGGCGCAGGCCGGTGCGCAGCCGGATCAGTTCCAGCAGGTCGGCACTGATGCCGCGAAAGTCCCCGTCCGCATCGAAGAAGGTAAAGGGCGCGGAGGTTTCGTTCACCACCACCCGGACCACCGGATGCCTCGCCAGCCAGCGTTGCTCGCGGTCGGTCAGTTGTATCCTGTGGTCCGTGAGATACAGGTCGCTGCCTGCACTCCAGCGCTTGGAGATGGTGGCTTGCTCGGCAATGGAGACCTGGCTCAGCGTAGCGTTGATGACTTCCAACAAGCGGGTGTCGCTACGTCGTACGGCGAAACCGAACCCATGGGATTCGTGTTTGCCGAAGCTGACCATGCGGATATTGCTCAAGTAGCCCTTGTTGATCATGTAGTGGGTGGAAAGGGTATCGCCGAGAAATACATCGGCCTGGCCGAAGGCGACGGCGTTAATGGCATTCTGGTAGGACGGGTAGGTGGTGATGAGTGCCTTGGGGTAGAGTTTTTCAATTTCCCGCAGCGGCAGGTAGTGATACACCATGCTCAGTCGCAACCCTTCGAGATCGTCAGTCAGGGATCGGCTTTCATTCGTTCGGGTGACGAGAACGGGCTGGTCCACTGCGTACGGCGTCGACAGCACAATGTCGGGGTTGCGCGCCTCGAAACCGTTGGCGGTGCCAAGCATATCGATTTGCCCGTCCTTGAGTGCGGCCATGGCCGCCTCGCGGGAGTCGAAGCGCAGGACTGTCATGGGCAGGCCGGTGGCCTTGGCGATGATGTCGGCGTAATCGGCCGTCAGGCCTTCGTAGTCGTGTCCGCTGGTGGAGAGATCGAAGGGCGGGTAATCCGGGGCGGAGGTTCCCAGGACCAGCGCTTGCCGATCCTGTAGCCAGGCGCGGTGAACATCATCCAGCTTGACCTCGGCATGGGCCATGGACGAGCGGCCCAGCAGGGTGTATTGCTCGGGCGCATGCGCTGCCGCCGCGGGCATTCCTGTATATAACGCCGCACTGATCAGCAGAAGACATTCGGTTATGCGTCTGAGCATCCTGTTTTTCTCACACCAGCGCGTTGCGCTTCGCCATTTCAATCAGATCGACCAAGGACTTGACCTTGAGCTTCTGCATCAGCCGCTTCTTGTAAGGTTTTCAGATGTATACAATGGGAGCTCAAGTACCGGTCAGAGGGCGCCATGCCTACAGCATTCAGCTATGCACGATTCTCCAGTGCCATTCAAAAGAAAGGCTCAAGCCTTGAGCGTCAGCAGGCAATGGTCGGCAGCTGGTTGCTTCGACACCCCAATTACGCTTTGGGTGACATCACGTTCCAAGACTTGGGCAAGAGCGGTTGGAAGGGCGATCACATCAAAGACGGCGGTGGTTTTGCTGAGTTGCTGGCCGCTGTAAAAGCTGGCGTGATTCAGGCCGGGGATGCTGTTTTGGTTGAGTCTATCGACAGGGCCGGCCGCTTAGACACTCTGGATATGCTTACAAGAGTGATCGCTCCGATTCTGGACGCTGGCGTATCCATCATTACCCTTGATGATAACGTCATCTACACACGCCAGAGCTTGGATGGCGGTTCTATCTACATTCTGCTGGGCAAAATCCAAGCTGCTCGCCAGTACAGCGATAATTTGAGCCGTCGTCTCACGGCATCCTATGACTCTCGCCGTAGGCTCGCGGCTGAGGGGAAGACGCCCAAAAGAATTACGCCCGTATGGCTTACCTCTAATGGTGTAGTGATCCAAGAGATCGCTGATCAGGTCAAACAAGCCTTTGAGTTGTACGCGTCAGGACTTGGCAAAGCCGTCATTGCAAAACGGATGCGTGAGTCTGGTATTGCTGCACTAGCTAAAACCTCTGGGCCAGGTGTCGAGGGCTGGCTTCGTAATGAGGCCGCGATAGGGCGCTGGAATGGCTCTCAGGTGTACGAACCAATCGTAGACATCTCGCTGTTTCAGCTAGCACAGATTGAGGGCGAGAAACGCAAGACTGCCCCACGGGCAAAGACAGCCGCTCATTTTCTTGTGGGGTTGGTGAAGTGTGGATGCTGTGGCCACAACTTCATCATGCGCACCATCGGAGGTGTTCAGATTTCCATGAGGTGTAGGAAGCGGCAGGAGCTTAAAGGCTGCGACAACAAGAAAGTGATTCCGAAGGAAATCATTGATACGGTTTACAAGTACACATCTGGTACTGCTGCCTTGGAGGTTGTGAATCGTGAACACAACGGCGTGAATGAGAAGGCGATCATTGCGGCTGAGGCCAAGCTACTTGAAATCTCAAAGCAGATGCAGGAGCTATCCTCTGCAATTCTCACTGTAGGTGCCATTCCTGAAGTGTTGTCTCAGCTTCAGCAAGTGCAGGAAGCACGGGAAACCACCGAGCGACAATTAGCAGTGCTCAAGGCAACTGTAGTTCCGTCAGCTAGCGGATGGATCGAGCAGGGCAAAGTGTGGGCGCTTGAGCGAAACGATCCTCAGCGCCTCTCCGCTATGCTCCGTAGCGTTGGTTACACAATCACGATTCATCCTGATGGTCGTCTCGTCTCGGGCTCTGGTGCATATCGGTACGCCGGTGTTGATCGAAAGGAAAACCGATACAGACTGTTGCAGGGTGACAAGCTCATGTTAATCCTGAAGGGGCCAGATGAGGATTACCCGTACTGGGAGCCGTTTGAGGAAGTGGCGGGGGAATCGACGTGGGATGAGTCGGATTATGACAACCTGAGACGCCAGTACGAAACATCAGAGTGAAACGGATGTAGGTTAGCCGAAGGGGTGACGGCCTCGAAAACCCCTTCAAAACCCTCCAAAACTCGGAAAACATTGCCTACTTTCGCCATACTTCAATCTCCAATTTCGGTTTTATCCCGTATTTACGGGACTTAACGAGCCTCCGAACCAAGCAAAGGGCGCATTCCGCACCGGAAATCGGTTTCATCAAAGATTTGCACACTAACGGGCGAGGAATCGAAGAATCTGATAGTGCAAGACCCATCTCCTGGATCAACAAGTTCACGCCGAGTCAATCTTTTAGATTGACAGGAGGTGGCGCCTTGTGTATATTTTCGCCTCAACCAAACATACCGAACACGTCCCGCACCCTTACAGTGCCAGATGATCGGTACAGTGTTGTCTACGATTTACCAAACTAACCGGCATAACCCCGAGGTACTGCCTATTGAAATGAACTTGAACAGGAGAACAATCCATGTCGCAACCATTCGTTTTAAATTTGATCCCCGCCATTGAAGACATTGCACCGCAGAACCCAAAGGGTGCCGGTCGCAAGCCAGTATCTACAGTCAACCCGATTGCACATATCGCAGGTGAACTGTTATTCGACAATCCGGCGTGGCTGTCGAGCATCATCTTTGGTAGTTGTCTAACCGCCGCAGGACAATCACAGAATGTTTGTAATGTTTCCATGCGTGACGTGCGAGGCACCTTGCTACTCAAGGAGTTTACCGTGCAGGCGGTGATGACAACAGGAATCGCCAAGCGACAGGCAGAGCGTGTTATCAAAGCGGTTCGACATGCTGCTCACGGCATCCATGGATACCTACTGCGACGACCAAAACTGCTACGTCGCTACGAGGATAACTACGACTGTAGACTTGAATCCAAGCTTGCCTATTCCCATGTGGCTCTCGTGCCCTACAAGCCGTTACGGGAGGTGCCAGAGCATATTGATGCCATGCGTCTGGCTGGGGACTACCTTGCGTATGGCGAGGCTCTGAGAGCGTTCCGCAAGGAGTGTTAATTAGCGTCGGAAAGGAAGAGAGTATTTCCAACAGGAAGAAGAGTATCCCGCATCAGGCGATACTACATTTGTGACCGGAACACCCAACCTGGTCATGATTGATCATTTTTTAATTAACGACGGAAAGAGAAAGAGCGATAACACCAGACGGTAACGTCTGAATGGGATAACCCATTTCATAGACAATAGTCGTATCGTCCCGATTCTGAATCAGCACACCAGTAAATTAATAGAGCATCAACACACATCCAAGCTCTTGCTCTTGATCTGCTCCCACCGAAGGTGATGTGCAATAACTGTCAGTGTCCACTGACGAGATACTATCGAATACGTCCGTATTCGTTTTTGCACCAACAAACAAGAGCAGATCAAAATCACAAGCGAAGAGCTGGATTTGTGTAAATTTTGTTTATTACTGGAGTACATCCGGAAAAACATAGGTGGTCACGCCGTGGCTGAGTACGGTTGAAAACTGACGTTTTCGGTGCGAATACTCCAAACGAAGTTTGAGAGATCAATCTCTTGACTATTCGTCAATGGCAAGCCCAACGGACTCAGTGATAGACCTGAATCTGGCAGTCGCAAAGGTTCTCTTGGGAAGATTGTCGATTTTCAGTATCACTGATTTTGTATTCAAAAATTCACGCTTTAAGATTGATTGATCTTGATTCGTTGCTGGTGCAAGTTCTTTGTAGTACTCGTCCGAACACATGCCAGTAAAACTCAGGCTTTTACCATTGACTTGGCCTTGAGCCTTGAAGCTTGACTCCCCTTCAGGACAAACACCCTCACCACTGATTAGATACGCTAAGCGCATATCCTGCCCGTAGGGAATGACTCGAATGTAGTCGTGTTCGCTTTCTTTACTGACGACAGTAGCTTTATTGGACCAGCCAAGGGACCAGTATTTTGAACTCAGATTTTCTCCAGCGTAGGCGAATGCAGATAGGAACGCAAAGCAGGGTGCAATTTTCAAAAACATACGGTTCATGTGCTTTCCTTTATCCTGCTATCAACGCAACCAACCATTGGCTGTCATGGCAGTCTTGCCGCTTGGTAGCTGAATCAAGGCTGACTTGTCTCCCTCTTTCGGACCCTCGATGAAATTGACCTTGGTAGCCGTTGAGATTGTTCGACACTTACCCGATTCAATCAGACGTCCAGCCTCATCTTCATCCTGATCAAGCGACGCTTCCACCATCTTGGTCCAGTCACCGGCTTTGAAACAAACCATCGAACCAGCCTTCAGTGTTCGCTGAGGGTAGGTGTCCGCCATGGCGGTAGATGCGAGAAGGGGCAGTAGGCACAGCAAGCGAGAAACGGTGTTCATCAAGCGATTCCTTTGATGTGGATTCATGTATTGGGTTGTCATATTCACAGTATATTGTGAAGACCCGTTGAAGCTCAACCACGACAGTGCCCGCTCACTAGCGTGGAGTGATTGCATTGGAAATCGGGGTGGCCTTTGGGCGTGTACTGCGACGGAAAAGACAGGAAGCGGGCTTTACCCAAGAACAGTTGGCGCTGGAAGCAGATGTGCAACGGAATTACGTCAGCCTGATCGAGAGGGGCGTCAATCAGCCTACGATTGTTGTCTTATTCAAGCTTGCTAGCGCATTGAAGTGCAGCCCATCTACGCTGATCCTCCTGGTGGAGGAGGAATTGGGTTAATGGGGGGCGGATTGGTGATGTCGAATCTCAGCCATTCAATGACCTCGGCGGCCACTTCCAGCATTCCCCAACGGAAAAGAGTAGGCTGAGGCCGAGTAGGCGCCAGCCTTAGTGGGCGGTCAAAGAGCTTGGTCGAACTGCTTTCAAATTACTTTTGTTGCACTGGATACACCAAGAGCTGCCAAGCAATTTTTGCCGAGGTGTGATGCTGGCGGTGATTTTGAGGTGGTAACGTGTGCCCCCCCGCAATCGCAATCTCGTCTCCACATCCCGTGCACTTGTAGATTCCCGGATGGGGAGCTGCTGTTCCGGGAGTATGCACAAGGTCGAATGCCTGGTCTTCGGTATGAATGAGCGAGGAACCATTCTTGTAAATCGCCATAAGAATTTCCTATCCAAGTGAGCCATCGCGGAGTGGTTTAATAAATGTAGCCTTTTGGCATCATCATGCAACCCTCCCACCTCAAGGACGAAAGCCATGCCAGATAACCCAGAATCCAACATCGCCACAGCGGACGTGCTCACCCTGTTGTTGCATAACCAGCACGCCTTAGCCGCAGCAATCGAAGAGTTGTCCCTGTGGGTAAGGTTGCAGGGAGAGCCCGTCGTTCATATGAATGTAGTAACCGCGTTGAAAACCCTCGATGTGAACGCATCAGCCATCACCGCTGGAATTCTCAAGCTCCGGCAATAGACGCTATCAAAGCAGTAGACCTATCCGGTAGTGCGGCGGAAGCTCCGTTGCTGCCAAAATAAACTATCAGTAAAGTATTTAAAATAGCTTAGTGATAGTTTATCATTGATCTATCAAATCAAGACTCTAAAGGATAGTCAGCCATGAACGCCCACTTGTACCTCCGAGCATCGACTAAAGATCAAGACGCCAACCGTGCAAAAGTGGCTCTGGAGTTGTTCGCTGCCGAGAAGGGATTGAGCATCGTTGGCGTGTATGCAGAAAACATCAGTGGGACCAAGCTCAACCGTCCTGAGCTGCTTACCTTACTCGATACTGCCGAGAGTGGAGACGTGCTATTGGTCGAGTCTGTAGACCGCCTCAGTCGACTCTCACAGGCTGACTGGGACACTCTCAAGGCCACCATCAAGGCCAAAGGACTGCGGTTGGTTGTAGCTGATCTGCCTACCAGTCACATGCTGGTTGAAGCGAAAGGAATCACTGGGCAAATCATGGATGTGGTCAACAACATGCTGATTGACCTCATGGCAACCATGGCTCGACTGGATCAAGAGAAACGTGTGGAGCGCATCAAGCAGGGTTTGGAAAACAAGAAAGCTGCTGACCCTGAATGGAAGCCGTCAGGTAAAGGAAGGAATGCTGCAAAGTGGGCTGAGGTACAGGCGCTGATGAAGAAGCATCCAACGATGTCTGCTGATCAGATCGCCAAACTGGCTGACTGCGGTGTTGCCACGGTTTACAGAATCAAGAAAGAAACGAAGGCGGGGTGACGCTGGCTGCTACACAGATACTTCTGATCAAGCTGTCCGGGGCCACGTGCCCCAACTTATTTTAGAAAAGCTGCGGCTTTCATTTAGCCTCCTCGCACTTGACTTAGCACCTCGGGCAAAACCACCAGACTTACTTTTTCAGGCTCCTACACAAGCGCCCCCACCCTCTGGCCATTCCCAAAAATCGGCGAGGCCAGGAACTGGCTGGATCGAGTGATGTAGAATACGTCGCCTGCTCACACCTTCAGTTTATTAACCGCCGTGCATGGTGGCAGTCCTTTGGTGTGCGCAGGTCTTGATTTACAGCACCACATCTCGTTCTCCCAACGCAATTTCTAACACCTGTTCTGGAGATAGTCTTTGCGAGTAATCCGCATCACTAAAGTACTTATCCGGTGAGAAAATCAGCCAACACCGAAATTGGACACTGCTAGCGGCGGGCGGCCTAGGTGTTGGAAAATGGGTCTGTCACTTTTATGGGGCGTCTTTACATGAACCTAAATGGGAATTTCTCATTTTAAATCAGTGCCTTGCAGGGAATCCAAAAAAATGCCAGCTTAACTAGATAAGGATGATCCCTAACTCATCGTGATAATGAGCGGGGGAGCATTGACAAAAGTCTCCAAAATATTATTCTAAATTCGGAGTTCTTGGCGTACAACGGTATGCATGAGTGCAAAAAACAGGAAAGGAAGACCAGTTTTATGAGCAATGTTGATAATGCCGAAGAGAAATTAAAGGTTTTGCTTTCCGATATAAGAGCGAATATAGCATCGATTGAGAGTGAGGAGGATGCTAAGGTCCAAATCATAAACAGGATGTTTAATGAATGTCTGGGTTGGTCTTTCACTAAATTTTCATGTGAAAAAGAGCACGCATCTGGTTTTTCTGATTATTTGATGAGGATAGGCGAAGAGCCATCATTGATAGTTGAGGCTAAGAGAATTGGCATTCTTGAAATAGATTCAGCGGTTATTGATAAGCTACGAACTCTTAAAATTTCTGGTACATCATTAAAGAAATCGATGCCCGGGATACAGCAGGCTTTTATGTATGCCAGCGACGCGGGTATCCCTGTTGCAGTCGTGACTGATGGCCTTCGTTGGATTGTATTCAAAACTTGGGTGCAAGGTTCAAGCTACAAGGAAAAAGAAGCTTTTGTATTCCCGTCTTTGGAAGCAGTAGAGAATTCGTTTAGTACTTTTTATGATTTGCTGTCTTATAGCTCGTTTGTGGATAAGACGTATAATCTATTATTTGATGGTGTTCATAATAGCCGTCAAAATCTGAGCCTGCCTCTCAAGGCACCTGTTGAAGTGGATGAAATCAGTATTCTTCAAAAGTCGTCCATCGCCTTTGATTTAGAAAAGATATTTAATGGTTTTTTTACTCAGCTAACCGGCGATCAAAACTCTGAAATCATGAATGAGTGTTTTGTTGAGTCGAATGAAAGTCGAATTGCAGACTACTCTCTGGAAAAAATAACCAATAGTATTTTAAACAATATGCCGACTGATAATAACCGTGTCGGCAGTGAGCTAAGTGAACTAATTAAAGGTAATGTTCAAGCTGAGTTGGCCTCGGATTCCGACATGTCGGTGTTTATTGTTGGCCCTACAGGATCGGGAAAAACAACCTATATAAATAGGTTTTTCTCAAAAATTCTTCCATCTGTAACTCGAGAAAATTGTTTAACATTGAGCATTAATTGCTTAGATGCGACTGGTGATGAGGGAACTGTTGCGGCCTGGATTACTGAGGAGACTATAATATCCTTAGAGAAAATCTTATTTGAAGAAGGATATCCTGAATACAATGATCTTCTTGGTATGTACTTTAGCCACTATAAGAGGATGGCTGCTGGGCATTTTAAGAAAATCTACGAAAATAACAGAGAGTTATTTGATGAGAAGTTTTCCGCTTTCCTTGAAGGAGAGGTAAGAGCAAATCGCGAAGGTTATCTTGAAAGCTTACTTCATTTTGCGATTCACAATCGAAAAAAGCTTCCGATCATAATTGTTGATAATACAGACGAATTTTCGCTAGAGTTCAAGACTAAAGTATTCCAGCTTTGCAACTCTTATAGGCGAAAAGTCAAGTATTGTATGCTTATGTTTCCTGTTACGGACAAATCAGCTTGGAGCTTTTCCAAAACTGATATATTCACAATTCACCAATCTCGTTCTTTCTTTTTGCCGACACCATCTCCTAGGGAAGTCTTTAGGAAGCGAATTGAGTTCCTTAATAAGAAGCTAGTTACTGCTGATGTTGCGGAGAAAAAAGAATACCTAACTAGCAAAGGGATTAAGATCGAGCTGAAGGATGTCAATAAGTTTGCTCAGGTTTTGGAAGATGTCTTTGTTGAGAATGATTTTACTGCTAAAACGTTGGGCGAGCTAACAAACTACAATATCAGATCAATCATGAGTCTTTCCAAAAGAATCATAACATCACCTGTTATGAAGATTGAAGACCTAATTGCTACTTACGTAACAACTGAGCCAATAAGCTATAATAAGTTTATCGATGCTTTGATACGTGGTGATTATGAAGCCTATCGGGGTGTGACGGGCGAAGACGGTGGGGTCATATCGACATTTAAGGTCAATTCTTCAAAAGTTCACTCCCCGCTTTTGATGCTGAGAATTCTGGCTTTATTAAAAGCAACAAGAATCACTGGCAGGGATGTGGAGGAGAGACATTTAACAGTTCATTCTGTGGTGCAGTACTTTGAAGCAATTGGAACAGACGTAGTAGACCTGCAAAGGTGTCTAACGGAGCTAGTCTCTCTTAAACTAGCTGAGCCCTACGACCCATCCGTTAGTGTGCTCAGCGACAATCAAAAGCTGGCTATTACTTACAGGGGGCTAGCTCATTATGATCTATCCACTAGGAATAATGTGTATTTTTATCAGATGGCTGTCACCACTGGTATAGCTGATCCAGAGACCGCATCGAATATCCGGCAAGTTTACAAGTCAAGCCGATCTTTCGTAGATAAGAGCTCCGCAGTTAAGAAGCTCTTCTCGTTCTACTTGCTGAGCGAAGATGTAAAGTTTATAGCTTCCACGCAGGATAGAGAGCAGTTTGACTGTCAAAGAGAATTGCTTAGAGATATTAAGTATTTCGGTATTGGTAGAGCTGCACGTCAGGGTAGTGAGATCGAAAGGTTTACTGAACTGCTTGGGAAGCAACTGATTGGGCAGGTAGCCAATTATGATCCTGAAAAAGATTTTGGATTTATGTCTATCAAGGAGGTTGGGCAGGACGTCTATTTTAAGAGAGCTAATCTTAGGGTAGATAGTGTAGATGATATTTACGATTCGGATGTCGTGTACTGTACCTTGGGTAAAGGGCCCAAAGGAATTGTGATCGATACCATCGAGAGTCTTGTTGAAGGCAGGAATAACCTGCAAAAAGAGGGTTGCGTAATTAAGGCTTATGACTCAAAGCGTGGTTTCGGTTTTGTATTGGTGGGCGAGTCCTCTAACGAGGCATTCTTTCATCGAACAGCTTTTCCACAAAATTTTTACGAGCGGCTTAAGGTAGGAGTAGAGTTTATGGCTGAGATAAGATCGAAAGATGATGGAAGGTTGCAAGTTAGGCGTTGCATTGGGTTGCTTTGAATCGCGTGTGTTTGTTTTTCAGATGTAAGCCCCCTATTTCTTAAGAGGAATTGGGGGCTCAGCAGTAAAATTTGCTGGAGTTTAAATTCAATCAAAGGCGTTGTTAAGCGTCATCCGTCACGGTTTATTGTGCTCAATGTGTATATGTGAAATAGTTGCTTATAGTAGGGGGTGCCTTTGTCCTGCATGTACTCGCGTACAACATAAGGTGTAAGCATCGGCATTCTGTCGTTAATGATGTTGGCGTCAGAGGCAGCGCTAGTACCGCCTGCCGACATCTGGCCTAGCTGTTTGTTAAGTTCCTTGTTATCTTCCATAGATGTACCAGTAACGGAAGATGCTTGCTGTCGAATGTTCCAAGTGTCAGTAATCTGGTCAAGAGTATTGCAAGCAGCAGCTAAATGTTGAGGTGTTGTGTCTGTTTTATGGTTTGGTTCTGGTGTTAGGTCTTGCTCTGGCAGTATCACCAGTTAACGATTTCCTCTGCTGTTTCCTCGTCTCTTTTTTAGGGCAAAAGATATAGTTCGAGCCAAGCAAGATGACCAATGGTCTTTTTTTGCAATGAAAGACCAGCTTATATTTAGTGAGCCTTCGAGCCCGTGCGTCATGGATTAACGGTGTCCCTCACCATTCCAGATGCAGCGTTCGGCATGGTAATATAGAGTTTTGCCGTGCTTGGGGAAGCTTGTGGGTATCAAGGAATATTTGAAAAAACTGCCATGGTGGGGGCAATTAATTGTAGCTGGGCTTTTGTTCGTCGTCGGCCAGATCGCTTCCACCGTTATTCAAACCGGCAGTCTTCCTAACTGGCTGTCTAATTCGATTTCATGGATTTCTCCTAAACTTTCATCAGCAGCTAGTGTCCTCATGGAAAAGACCTTCCCTCTTTGGTTTGTGTTGCTGATGGGCTGCCTAGTAGCGTTAGGTGCGGGATTTTCTGTCCTTATCGTTGGTAGAAAGTATCGAGGCATTAAACATCAGTTCGACGCCCTCCAGCACAGTAATAGTGAGCTTGTGCAGGAGCATAATACGCTGAAAGAGGCGAAGGAAGCTATTGCAAGGGAACTTTCAGGTTTGAGGAAAACCCACGCAGATATATCTGGCTCTCTAGCCGGTGTGAAAAGCCAGCGTGATGATGCGCTTAATGAGGTGAAGCGTCTTAAGAGTAAAAGTCCAAGCCTGCTACAGGGTTTCGCTTCCGCAGCTTTGCATGATCAGAGCCCGCGCTCGACGATCCTTGGAACAAGTTTTTCGAGAGGTTTTAGGATTCCGTCTGAGAAAGAGAGGCAAGAGCTTGACTGTGCAGATATTCTAGATAATGTGATGTTGTGTACAATTAAAGAATCAGCTGCCAGCATTGAGGATATTCAACAATTAACCAGCATGCCCGTACTAAAGCTTGAGTCATGCCTTAAAATATTGAGCAATAATAATTATGTTCAAGCTATAAGATTTGGTGGGCGCCCTCGCTATCAACTTACTCCAAGAGCTAGGAAGCACTTCAAGTGCAAGGAAAATGGTATAAAGTCTGAGTTGTCTTTTGTCATGGGAGATAGCTTGTTGTAGGGCTGGGCTACTCTATATTCACACCCTAGCCTGACTTGGGCAATTCACGACACTACCAAGGCTAGGATTCTGGTAGTACCGCTCTAGGGCGATGCTGCTACAAAGCCCTGCAAGGCTTAGGGTGTCATTGTGTACATGTGAAATTCTTGCTTATAAGTACTGACGGTCTTATTGCTTAGAAACATTCCCTTGGCTATTTCCTTGTTGGTACGGCCCTGGGCAAAAAGTTGCAGCACCATCAGTTCCCGATCATTGACACTTTTGAAAAGGTCCAGCTCGATACTGCGTGGGTCATCCGGGCGTACCGGATTCAGCGCCTGGCTGGGAAAGTAGTTGTAGCCGGACAATACCGCTTTGATTGCGCTGACAAGTTCGCTGAGGTCTTCCTGTTTACAAACGTAACCAGAGGCACCGGACTGCATGCATCGAATGCCGAAGAGCGTCGGCGACTGGGCCGTGAGCACCAGCGTCTTGAGCGGAGTGGTCATGGCGTTGAAGCGCGAGAGGATTTCCAGCCCGTCGAGTTTGGGAATGCTGATGTCCAGGATAACCAGGTCTGGCATGCATTCGCGCACCATTTGCATCGCGTCGACGCCGTTGTCAGTTTCTCCTACGACCTTATAGCCCTCATGCTCCAGAAGCATGCGTACAGCGAGGCGGATGACCGGATGATCGTCGACAATGAAAACGGAGTTCATGAATAAATTACCCTGCGAACTTGAATAAAGCGCGCACCTTAGCCCACTTACAACCAGGGCCGTACGAAGAGACGGGCATGCAACTTCAATTTCAGAAGTTTCCTACAAAAAAAGAGGCAAGATATTACGATGTAATCGGTTTTTTAGTCGGTGGACGACAACAAGAGGGGGATGTGTTGGCAGTGTGTGAAGGGATATTTCTTTGATAGTGTTGTTTGTGCAAACAAAAGAAGCGTTTAACCGCGGTTTGTGTAAACCATACAGTTATTTATCTACTTCAAACTCCTTGTGGCGCAGCGCTACAAAATTCACATTCACCGCCAATCCCTGTGGGAGCGAGCAAGCTCGCTCCCACAGGTTTTGTGCCAGGCGCAGCACACATTTTATTGGCGCGTGCGGCCGGTCATCTCCTGGGCCATTTCGCTGGCGTAGCTGTCAGTCATCCCGGCGATGAAATCGATCATTCGCAGGAAAGCGCTATGCAAAGGGCCGTTGGGATCCGGCGCATTGTTCCCCAGCAGGTCGAGAATGCGGCGATTCTTGAACGAAGGCGTGCGGCCCCCATGCTGTTCAAGGGCGGCCCCGCAAAATCCGTTGAGCAGGATTTCCAGCGTGGTGTAGGCGCCGATTTCATGCAGGGTCTTGCGCTTGTCCTGGAAAATTTTCCGGCGCGCCATGTCCTTGGCATTCAACACGCAGCGTTTTGCCGGGCCGTGCATATGTTCCACGAGATCCCCTGGCAATGTGCCGGCAAGCAAGGCTTCCTGTTGTTCGACAAAAGCCCGGGCGGCGGCGTTGGTCAGGTGTTCGATGGCCTTGCCCCGCAGGATCGCCAGTTTGCGTCGCCGCGAGTCCAGCGGCCCCAGCTGCCGGTAAGTGTCCGGAAGATCATCGCCCACCAGGTCCAGGAGCAGCGATTCCACCTGGGGGTATTCCAGGAGATCCATCTCCACGCCGTCTTCCAGGTCGATCAGCGCGTAGCAGATGTCATCGGCGGCTTCCATCAGGTACACCAAGGGATGCCGTGCCCAGCGTTGATCCTCGATCTGTGGCAAACCGAGTTTGTGGGCAATCTGCTCCAACAGTGGCAGTTCGCTCTGGTAGCAACCGAACTTGTGCTTCTTGTAGCCCAGCGAGTCCGCGTGGCGGGCAGTCCAGGGGTATTTCAAATAGGTGCCGAGGGTGGCATAGGTCAGCCGCGTTCCGCCGTCGAACTGATGGTATTCAAGTTGGGTGAGGACGCGGAATCCTTGGGCGTTACCTTCGAAGTTGAGGAAGTCGTTGCGCTCGGCTTCGCTCATTGCATCGAGCCAACCACGGCCGGCGGCTTGCTGGAACCAATAGCGGATAGCATCTTCGCCGGAGTGACCGAACGGCGGGTTGCCAATGTCGTGGGCCAGGCAGGCCGATTGCACCACCATGCCCAGGTCGCTTGGCTCGCACCAGTCAGGCAGGGCATTGCGGATGGTTTCCCCCACGCGCATGCCCAGGGAGCGCCCGACGCAGCTGACTTCCAGGGAATGGGTCAGGCGCGTATGGATGTGGTCGTTGCTGGAGACCGGATGCACTTGCGTCTTGCGTCCGAGGCGGCGGAAGGCGCCGGAAAAGATGATGCGGTCGTGGTCCTTGTGGAAAGGACTGCGGCCCAGTTCTTGCGGACTGTGCAGCGGTTTTCCGAGGCGTTCGCGAGTCAGCAGGGTGTGCCAATCCAAGGCTGGTTGCTCCGTTCGATGATGTCGGTGTCCTAGCTTCCCGGTTCGTGGGCTGCCCTGCAAGGCCTATAGGCCTGCACCGACTCGATACATAACCCTGTGGCGAGGGAGCTTGCTCGCGCTTGAGTGCGAAGCACCCACAAAAATGGGCCTGCTTCGTAGTCCAGCGGAAGCAAGCTCCCTCGCCACGGTATGCAGGTCCTCAGGGTTTGCGCAGGTCTTTGGCCAGCTTGACCAACGGCAGCAATGTCGTTGCCAGGCGGATCAGGCCTGTCAAGCCACCGCCACCACCGTGGCGAGTCCGTTTGCCGGTGAGGAAACCGAGCAGGGACACTGCCGCCACGCCCCACAGTGGCGCGTGCTTGATGCCGAAGCCTTCGTGCCAGCTTTGCGTCAAGCTGCGTGCCCGTTGCAAGGGCTGCAGTAATTGGCGTGTTTCCTGACGGATTTCCTGGCGATGCATTTCCATGCGCAGACGCACCAGCGCCTTGCGCATTTCCTGTCGTGTCCGGGCTTGAGGAATATCAGGCAGGCTCATGGCAACAGGCGCTCCCGGTCGTTGGCCAGTTCTTCGAGGGTGGCGTGGAAAGGAGACGACTCGTCGTAGATCGCTGCCTTGAGCCGAAGCCCGCAGAACAGCGCCGCCAGCAGATAAAACAGGCACAGGCCGATAATGCCGGCCAGACGATAAGTGTCCCATACCAGGATCAGTACCAGCGCCGAAAGCCCGACCAACAGCAGCAGGCCGAACACCAGCGCAAGGCCGGCGAACAGCAGGAGGCTGACGGTGCGTGCTTTCTGTTCCTGCAACTCCATGCCGAACAATTCGACGTGGCTATGCAGCAAGCCAAGGAACGCCGCGCCCAGGCGACGAGCAGTCGGTTGTGTGCCCGCTTCGGACGAGCCGGATTCGTCGATACCCATCATTAGCGCCGTGTCGCCAGCAGGCCAATCAGAAAGCCAACGCCTGCCGCAATGCCCACGGATTGCCAAGGGTTGGCCTGTACATATTCCTCGGTGGCGACCACCGCAGCCTGGCCGCGTTCGCGCATGGAATCTTCCGTCAGCTTGAGCGTTTCGCGGGCGCGCAGGAGGGTTTCGTGAATCTGGCTGCGCAGTGCATCGGCTTGATCGCCTGCCAGCGTCGCGGTGTGATCGAGCAACCGTTCCGTGTCGCTGACCAGCGTCTGGAAATCTTCCATCAGGGTTTCTTGAGCAGTCTTTGCCTGGGTTCTGGCCATTGGTGAATCTCCGTAAGTGACGTCTGAAACGTTCGAGTATGAGCCTTGCCGGAAGGTTCAGTACAAGTGACTGGTACAACTTTTGCTCAGGCTTTTGCCATGTACTGGTGCATCAGCCTGCGCCAGTGCGCTGAAGCTGGGCGAAAGCCCGAAAAACCTTAACCCAAATAATCAAAACCCGCGAAGCACCTCCAAGCGGGATTTCGTTTTGACCGTTCTTGCGCACCAAAGCGGTTCATCGGCCTGCGTACGGCCAATGAGCCGTTTCAACTTGGTGCGTTCGCAAGGCAGGCGAACCGGTTTGGTGCTTTTTTCAACTTTTTCAGGTCTGCCAATACCATGGAAAATATGCAAAGTGCCGTGGACGGTCTGGTCCACAGCTCCAACACGCTGTTCATCCTGCTCGGCGCAGTCATGGTCCTGGCCATGCATGCCGGCTTTGCGTTTCTTGAAGTGGGAACGGTCCGGCAAAAGAACCAGGTCAATGCGCTGTCGAAAATCCTCAGCGATTTCGCGGTCTCGACCCTGGCCTATTTCTTTATAGGCTATTGGATTGCCTACGGTGTGACCTTCCTGCAACCGGCGGCGGTGCTCAGCGCCGATCATGGCTATAGCCTGGTGAAGTTCTTCTTTCTGCTGACCTTTGCCGCTGCGATCCCGGCCATCATTTCCGGCGGTATTGCCGAACGTGCCCGGTTCGTCCCGCAGTTGTGCGCCACGGTGCTGATCGTGGCGTTTGTCTATCCGTTTTTCGAAGGCGTGGTCTGGAACGGCAATTTTGGCCTGCAGGCCTGGCTGCAAGCCCGGTTCGGCGCCAGTTTCCATGACTTCGCCGGCTCCGTGGTGGTGCATGCCATGGGCGGCTGGCTGGCGTTGGCTGCCGTGCTCTTGCTCGGCCCGCGTAACGGCCGATACCGGGACGGTCGCCTGGTGGCGTTCGCGCCTTCGAGCATTCCATTCCTGGCCTTGGGTTCGTGGATCCTGATTGTCGGCTGGTTCGGTTTCAACGTGATGAGTGCCCAGACCTTGCCCGGGGTGAGCGGGCTGGTGGCGGTCAATTCGTTGATGGCCATGGTGGGCGGTACCGTGGCGGCATTGATTGTCGGACGCAATGACCCAGGCTTCCTGCACAACGGCCCGCTGGCCGGTTTGGTGGCGGTCTGTGCCGGTTCCGACCTGATGCACCCGGTCGGTGCGTTGGTCACGGGGGCCATTGCCGGTGCCTTGTTTGTCTGGTGCTTCACCGCGGCCCAGGGCAAGTGGAAGATCGACGATGTGCTCGGCGTCTGGCCGCTGCATGGGCTGTGCGGTGTCTGGGGTGGCATCGCCTGTGGCGTCTTTGGCCAGAGCGCCCTGGGCGGCCTGGGTGGGGTCAGCCTGATCAGCCAATTGATTGGCACGGCGCTGGGAATTGTCGTCGCCCTGGCAGGCGGGTTTGCGGTCTATGGCGTGATCAAGGCCGTGTTGGGGCTGCGCCTGACACAGGAAGAAGAGTATTACGGCGCCGACCTGTCGATTCACAAGATCGGCGCGGTCAGCCAGGACTGAGCGTGGCACTATGGCTCCTTGTCCTGGTTGCCAGGATAAAAGCCATGGAGCAGGCGATAGCGGTCGTGACGAACCTGATCCACGTGATGCCGGACCTGCTGCTCGGGCAGGCCGAGCATGATCAGGGCGTGGGAGGCCAGCATCAGGCTCGACTCCAGCAGCTCCGGGACCACTTCGCTGGCCCCGGCAGCCTGCAACTCGGCCAGTTGGCTGTCGTCACGGGTGCGCACCAGGATCGGTACCTGGTGATTGACCTGGCGGGCCGCCTTGAGCACGGTGATGGCGATGTCGGTCTTGTCCACCGCGATCACCAGCAACCTGGCGCGGCTCAAGCCAACGGCCGCAAGCAGGTCACCTCGTCGTGAATCCCCGTAATGCACGCAGTTTTCCCCGACGGTGGCTTCCTGGATGATCACCGGGTCGTCATCCAGGGCGACGAACGCCTGGCCTTCGCGGCGCAGGAACCGCCCGATGGATTGACCGACGCGCCCGTAGCCGCAAATGACCACATGGCCCGACAAGCCGGCATTGAGTGCGCTGATCTGGTCCAGTTGCGCCTCTTCGTTGGGTTTGCGATGCAGGCGCGCGGCGATGCGTGGCGCCGCACGCAGCAACAGCGGGGTCAACAGCATCGAGCAGAACGTCGCGGCCAGCAGCAGGCCGCTGATGTCGGCGGGCATGAGGCGGTTCTGCTGCATCAGGGCCATCAGGGCAAAGCAGAATTCACCGCCCTGGGCCAGCGCCAGGCCACTGCGCCAGGCGGTTTCAACGTCGCTGCCGCGCCATTTCACCAGGACGGCGACCACGCAGCCCTTGATGAGCATCAGGCCGAGGGTCAACCCCAGGATCAACAAGCCGTCATCGAGGAACAGCTGCAGGTCGATCAGCATGCCGATGCTGACGAAGAACAGCCCCAGCAGGATGTCGCGGAACGGGCGTATGTCGGCTTCGATCTGATGCCGGTAGTGGCTTTCCCCCAGCAGCATGCCCGCCAGGAAAGCTCCCAGGGCCGGTGACAAACCGAGCAGGTGGGTCAGCCATGCCGTCAGCAACACGATCACCAGGGCCAGCAGGACGAACAATTCCGCGGACCGGGACGCCGCCACCTCATGGAACAGCCGGGGCAACAGCAGTCGGCTGGCCAGCAGCAGGCCACCGAACAGAACCAGGGTCTTGCCCAAGGTCAAGGGCAGCGCCCAGTACCACGGGTGGTCGCTGCTGCCGGCGAATACCGGCACCAGGGTCAACAACAGCACCGCGACAACGTCCTGGAACAACAACACGCCGATGGCGTTCTGGCCATGGCTGCTGAAGATCTCTCCCAGGCTGGTCAACTCCTTGCTGACGATGGCCGTGGAGGACAAGGCCAGCCCTGCGCCGAGCAACAATGCGGCGATCACAGGCGCGCCGCCCAATGCCAGCAATCCCGCCAGGACCGCCCCCGAGCACAGCACCTGCAGGCTGCCGAGGCCGAATACGACCCGACGCAGTTCGAGCATTTTCGACAGGGAAAACTCCAGCCCCAACGAGAACAGCAGGAACACCACCCCGAGTTCGGCCAGGTCTGGCAGTTCTTCGCTGTCGTTGACCCAGTCCAGCGCGGTGGGCCCGACCGCCAGCCCGACGCAGAGATAACCCAGCACGGGTGGCAGGCGCAGCCGCCTGAACAAGGCGATGACCACCAGGGACGAGGCAAGGATGATCAGCAGGTTGGCAAACAAGGGGAACTCCGTTTCAAGGCTACAACGCACAGCGTAGAGGGGAAAATGCGACAAGCGTCGCTGGAAAAGCATTGGCGCTCAGTGATTTGCATCAGCGTTTTACTGAAACACGCTGAAGCGAGCCTGCGACTCGACGGTTTTCCGAGGTGGGCCTAGAATGACCGTCTATCTTTTTTGGGTCTACCCGCCATGCTTCCTGAATGCCAGTTGTTCGGCACCCTGGGGTGTCATCTTTGCGAAGTAGCCGAAGCTGAACTGATGCCTTTCGTCGAACATGGATTGTTGGTGGAGTTGGTGGACATTTCAGATCGCGAAGACGTGGTGGAGGACTATGGGTGGCGGATTCCCGTGCTGCGCAGGCTGGATACCGGTGCGGAACTGGACTGGCCCTTCGAGGCCGAACAGATCGTGACATTCCTCCGTTCGTCCGTCAGTTCCTGATACTGCGGTTGGCGAAAGTAGTGTGCTTCGGTTACTGTATGTGCATACAGCTATCTGGAGTGCGTCCCCTTGGTCAATGTCGAACAACTGAAAAGCAGCGTGAACAGGATGTCCGCGGACGTTGTGCGCGAGGCAGTCCTGGAACTGCGCCTGGATGGCTTGGTTACCGAAGGCAAGACCCCCTTCAATAAACTGCATTTCAATACCTGTTTCGCCGAGATTGAAGCGTTGTTCCAGCGTGCCGGCTATCACAAACAGTTGGATGTGGTGGGTTACCAGGGCTTGCTGTACGCGCTGTACGATCCAGGTCGCTGGGAGGCGGTGGAAGTGCTGCGCTGGTTGAAAGAGTTCACCGAAGCGGCGGCAAAATCGACGTCAGTCACCGCGTGAGCAATCATTGCTGGGCTGGCCTGTGCGACTGGCGGATAATACCGCCTCGCAAAAATGCCTAAGAGTTTTCAATGTCCGGTTCGTCGTTTTCCGCCGCTCATCATCAGGCCAGTACGCTGTACCTGCCGCCCGGTTCCTGGCAGACGGTGCTGGAGTGCCTGTGCGAGCATTTCAGCGCCATCAGTCGCGAACAGTGGCTGGACCGGATCGCTCGGGGCCGGGTATTGGACGGGGAGGGCAAGGCGATCCAGGTCGACTTGCCGTACCGCGAAGGCCTGCGCATCCACTACTTCCGCGAAGTGCCCGACGAGAAGACAATCCCGGTGGTGGAGTCGATCCTGTACGCCGACGAACACCTGGTGGTGGCAGACAAGCCGCATTTTCTGCCTGTCACCCCAGCGGGCGAATACGTCGAGCAAACTTTGTTGCGACGGCTGATCCGGCGGTTGGACAATCCTCATCTGGTGCCTCTGCACCGCATCGACCGGCATACGGCCGGGCTGGTGTTGTTTTCGGCCAACCCGAACACCCGCTCGGCGTATCAGTCGTTATTCCCGACGCGGCAGATCGAAAAACGCTACCAGGCCATTGCCCGCGCATTGCCCGGGCTGACCTTTCCACGGGTGCATAAAAGCCGGATGATCGATGGCGAACCGTTCTTCCGAATGCAGGAAGGGCCCGGCGAGCCCAATACCGAAACGGCCATCGAAGTGCTGGAAAGGAACGGCGAGTTGTGGCGCTATGGCTTGTATCCGGTTACGGGTAAGAAGCATCAGTTGCGGGTTCACATGAATGCCCTTGGGGCGGGGATCTGCAATGATCCGTTTTATCCTGATGTGCTTCGGGATGTTGAGGATGATTACTCGAATCCTTTGAAGCTGCTGGCTCAAGGGTTGCGTTTTGTTGATCCGGTTACTGGCTTGGAACGTGTGTTTGAGAGCGGTATTTCGTTGCAGTGGTAGTTTTTTGTTAAGGGGGAATGGTGTGTATATCCGTTTCTTCGGTAACGGCTACTTATGGTTTCGCCCTTACGGCGACTCACTTTTTTTCAAACGCCAAAAAAAGTAAGCAAAAAAGGCTTGCCCCACCACTCGGCACCTCGCCTAGGCTCGGTGTGCCCTCACTCCGGCATTGCTCCGTGGGCCGCCGCGAAGGGCCATCCATGGCCCAGCGCGGCTATCCCGGCATCCATGCCGGGATGCCCACTACGCAATGCCTGCGTTCGGCCAGCGTGGTTTAACGGGGCGTCCAGATCAAAATCCCAAGCAAAGCAAGAGTGGGGTATGTCCAGCATCTATGTGGCTGGGCCACCACTATCGCGAGCAGGCTCGCTCCCACATGGGGCTGCGGGTATTCACAGCACCTGCGCACGATACAAAACCTGTGGGAGCGAGCTTGTTCGCGATGACATAGGCACATCCACCATCACTGTAAACTGAACCACCGCTATCGCGAGCAAGCTCGCTCCCACATGGGGCTGCGGGTATTCACAGCATCAGCACACGACACAAAAACCTGTGGGAGCGAGCCTGCTCGCGATGACATAGGCACATCCACCATCACTGTAAACTGAACCACCGCTATCGCGAGCAGGCTCGCTCCCACATGGGTGGCGGGTATTCACAGCATCTGCGCACGACACAAAAACCTGTGGGAGCGAGCTTGCTCGCGATGACATAGGCACACCCACCATCATCACAAACTGCACCACCGCTATCGCGAGCAAGCTCGCTCCCACATGGGGTGGCGGGTATTCACAGCATCTACGCACGACACAAAAACCTGTGGGAGCGAGCCTGCTCGCGATGACATAGGCACATCCACCATCACTGTAAACTGAACCACCGCTATCGCGAGCAAGCCCGCTCCCACAGGAGAAACGCGGTCTTACCAAGAGCCAGGTCGGCTGTTAGGCCGCCTCGCGTTGGACGTTGATCTCGGCGCCCCGTTAAACCACGCTGGCTGAACGAAGGTATTGCGCAGTGGGCAACCCGGCATGGATGCCGGGTTAGCCGCGCTGGGCCATGGATGGCCCTTCGCGGCGGCCCACGGAGCAATGCCTTCGTTCAGGCATGCCGAGCCTAGGCGAGGCACCGAGTGGTGGGGCATGTAGCGCTTTGGTTACTTTCGCGCTTTTCGAAAGTGACCCGCTGTAAGAGCGGAACCGCCAGTGGCCGTTACCGAAGAAACGGATATACACCCAAAACCCAAAACCAAGCCCAAAAAAAAGGCGCCTCCCTCTTCAGGAAGCGCCGTTTTTTCTAGCGACTTAGGGCAGCAGCGTTACAGATTACAAATCCTTAACGGTACGAACCTGATCCTTGTTCACACGAGTCTGCTTGCCATCCAGTTGCTCGAATTCGTAGAAGCCGCTTTCTTCATCGTAATGTGGGGTATCGACGGCCTGGATTTCGCGACCGTCATTCAAGGTGATCACTGTTGGCGAAGCGCACCCGGCAAGGGTGGCGAGGCCCAGAGCGAGCATGAACGTGGCGAGGGTCCGTTGTGTCATGGTGTTTCTCCGAAATGGATTCTTCAAGTTACTGACCTTCAGACGTATACATCGCGCGCAAGTTCCTGGCTAGTGTCAATCTGACACGCCTTTGTGCCGGGCCAGTAACTCCGGTGTGTTCAGATTTGCCAGGCGGGGATCGTCGGCTGGGCATTGCAAGGCAACGGCGTGCAGTGCGCGCATGATACGACCGGGGCTGCGTTCGCCTTCGCGCCAGGCTTGTTCGAAGCTCGCTGCCAGGGCCAATGGGATGACACACAGCAGCGGCTCCCAGTGCTCGCCGTGGCGCACCATCAGCGGTTTGTCGGGGTGCTGGCTGGCCATCCTGCGCATGTTATCGAGCAGGTTGGCGTCGATTTGCGGCACATCACACGGCAGCACCAGCAAATACGGATGCTTCGCAGCCTTGAGGCCTGCCCGGATACCTGCCAGGGGCCCGGGAAAGTCGCCTTCCTCGTCATGCACCAACTGATCGGCATACATCGCATAATGTTGCGGGTTGCGGTTGCAGGAGATGATCAGGTCATCGCTCATGGCGCGGGTCTGGCGATGCAGATGGGCAATCAGCGGTTCGCCTTGCCACTGCACCAGGCCTTTGTCCTGGCCGCCCATGCGTTGTCCGCGACCACCCGCCAAGAGCAGGATGGAGCAGGATGGCAGCGGCGTGTTCGGGGTCATGGCGTGTCTCCGCGCGGGCGAAAAAATGAAGCGCTGTGATATAACACCGGGCTGTTTCCTTCACAACTGGACGAGCCTATGAAAGCCAAGGCTGATGTACCTTTCGTGCCGCTCAATATCGCGGTGCTGACTGTCAGTGATACCCGTACCCTGGAAACCGATACGTCCGGACAGGTCTTCGTCGATCGGCTCACGGCGGCTGGCCACAACCTGGCGGCGCGGGTCCTGCTCAAAGATGATTTGTACAAGATCCGGGCGCAAGTCGCGACCTGGATTGCCGAAGACGTGGTGCAGGTGGTGCTGATCACCGGCGGCACCGGTTTCACGGGGCGTGACAGCACGCCGGAAGCCGTCACGTGCCTGCTGGACAAGCAGGTCGATGGCTTTGGCGAGTTGTTTCGACAGATATCCGTGGCCGACATCGGCACGTCCACCGTGCAGTCCCGCGCGCTGGCAGGCCTGGCCAATGGCACGCTGGTGTGTTGCCTGCCGGGTTCGACCAACGCGGTGCGTACCGGATGGGATGGCATCCTGGCCGAACAGCTGGATGTGCGGCATCGGCCGTGCAACTTCGTGGCTCATTTGAAACAGGCAGCGCCTTGTGAATCCCGTGGGTAAACCGGGCAAGGCCGGGGCCTTGATGGCCGTTGAGGTCGCATTGGAACGACTGCTCGAGATGGCGGCGGCCACGCCGATTGTCCAGCGCGAGCATTTGCCTTTGGCCGCGGCGTTAGGGCGAGTGCTCGCCGGGGATCTGGTGTCGACCCTAGATTTGCCGCCATGGCCCAACAGCGCCATGGACGGCTATGCCTTGCGGCTGGCTGACTGGAACGGCGAGCCATTGAAGGTCAGCCAGCGGATTTTTGCCGGGCAGGCCCCAGAGCCGCTGGCCGTTGGCACGTGCGCGCGGATCTTCACCGGGGCGCCAGTCCCTGCTGGCGCCGATTGCGTCGAGATGCAGGAAAATGCCGTGGTTGAAGACGACCAGCGGGTGCGCTTTACCGAGCGTATGGTCAGCGGGCAGAACATTCGCCCCCAGGGGCAGGAGACCACCGTCGGCGAGCAAGTGCTCTCTGCCGGCACTCGCCTGGGGCCGATCGAGCTGGGGCTGGCCGCCTCCTTGGGCTGTGCATCGCTGGAAGTGGTGCGCAAAGTCCGCGTCGCAGTCCTGTCCACGGGGGATGAGCTGGTCGAGCCCGGGCAGGCGTTGGGCCCAGGCCAGATCTATAACAGCAACCGCGTGCTGCTGTGTAGCTGGCTGCAACGCATGGGTTGTGACGTGATTGACGCGGGTATCCTGCCCGACGATTTATCGGCCACCCGCGAGCGCTTGGCGCAGTTGTCTGATGTCGATCTGATCCTGTCCACCGGTGGCGTATCGGTGGGGGAGGCGGATTTCCTGGGCATCGCCTTGCGCGAGGACGGCGAGCTGGCGCTATGGAAACTCGCCATCAAGCCGGGTAAACCGCTGACGTTCGGGCATTACCGTGGCGTGCCGGTCATAGGCTTGCCTGGAAACCCTGCCTCGACCCTCGTGACTTTCGCACTGCTGGCACGGCCCTACCTGCTAAGACGCCAGGGCGTTCAGTCGGTGGCGCCGCTCAAGTTCAAGGTGCCGGCCGGTTTCGCCTGGCCGAAGGCAGGCAGTCGACGAGAATACTTGCGAGGCCGCATGGAGAATGGTCGAGCGATCATCTACCGGAATCAAAGCTCGGGTGTCCTGCGCAGCGCCGCCTGGGCCGAAGGGCTGGTCGAAGTGCTCGAGGGCCGGACGCTGGTGGAGGGCGATGAAGTGGGTTTCATTCCCTTGAGCGAAGTCCTGGGCTAGCACTGTGGCAGGTGTTCTGCGGCCCGAGCCGGATCCTCGGGCCTTCACGCGTCTCACCTTCATCGTGTGAGCAGCATCACCACCTGATCGAATCGATTGTTCGCAATCCAGCCCAGCAGGCCGAGCACCACCGCTGCAGCGCCAGCCGAATAGGCCAGCCTGTGGCGGATCACCTTTACGTCGGTGCGAATTTCATCCATGTCTTTGCGGATGTATTTGAGGTGGGTTTCCAGTTCAACGACGCGCGGTTCCAAATCAATTCCTCCAACGGGATTACTGCAACTTTTGCATTCGTTCCGAGTATCGGCCCGCCCGCTTCCAAGGGGCGCGCGCTGCTGGGGCAACAGCTTGTATTCACGGTTATGCATGGGACGGTTCATCCCCTTGGCCATAACTGTTCAAACGACTGATCCGGCCCCAGCGGGCCGTGACGTATCCATCCATGGGTAAGTGCTTCCTTGTGTGAAGAGGGTTTTAGCGTTCCAGCAAAACAGAAGGCCAAGGTGTCTCAATACCGCTAGAGGGTCAATTGAGCTGATTCGCCAGATCTTGTAAGAAAACTCTTCGAATCAAGACGTCCCGGTCGAACGAGCTGCCCTGCGGGTTTTCTCCCGGGGGGGCAAGCCTTCCTGCTTTTTTAATAAATTGAGATATTTCGGGCTTTTTCGCTCGAATGAGCGGTCCCATTTCCTGAACCTTCCAATGACGGAGACAACGATGAGCAAAGGCAAGGCGCTGTTGATTTTGCATGGCAAGCAAGCGCTCAACGAAGAGGTTCGCACGGCAGTGATGCTCAAGCGCGAGCAGGGCTGGGACCTGGCGGTACGGTTGACCTGGGAGGCGGGTGATGCCCAACGATGCGTCGATGAGGCGCTGGAGGCCGGTTATACGCGGCTGATCGCCGGCGGCGGTGATGGGACCTTGCGTGATATCGCCGAAGCGATCGTCCTCCATTCGAGTGATGCCAGCCTGGTACTGCTGCCGCTGGGCACTGCCAACGATTTCGCCCGGGCGGCTGGCGTTCCGTTGGAGCCTGCGCAGGCCCTGGATTTGCTCGACGTTGCGCCGCAGGCCGTGGATGTGGGTGAAGTCTGCGGCAGGATTTTCCTGAACATGGCCACCGGCGGTTTTGGCAGCCAGGTGACGGCGAACACTTCCGAGGACCTCAAGAAAGTCCTGGGGGGCGCGGCCTACCTGTTCACCGGCCTGTCACGATTCAGTGAGCTGAGTGCCGCCTATGGTGAGTTGCAGGGCCCCGATTTCCACTGGCAGGGCGATTTGCTCGCGCTGGGTATCGGCAATGGCAGTCAGGCGGGGGGTGGCCACGTGCTGTGCCCGCAGGCGTTGGCCAATGATGGGTTGCTGGACATCAGCATCTTGCCGGCGCCTCAGGAGGTGGTCAGTACATTGAAGGACTTGCTGGCGGGTGGCCTGGGCATCGACAACATGTTTGTCCGCGCGCGCTTGCCATGGGTGGAGATCAAGGTCGCGCAAGGCCTGGATATCAATCTCGATGGCGAGCCGTTGCAGGTAGATGCCCTGCGTTTCACTGTCCGCCCAAAAGCACTGCGCGTGCACCTGCCGTCCGATTCGCCGCTGTTGGGCGGCGCGACGGCGCTCAATCGTCCAGGCTGATGATCTGTTCGCGCACCGCGAACAGCACAAGGCCGGCCACGTCATGGATCTGCAGGCGCTTCATGATTTGCGCCCGGTGGGTTTCCACGGTCTTGATGCTCAGGTTCAGGCCGTTGGCTATTTCCCGGGTGGACTTGCCGCGCACGATCAGCCGCAGTATTTCCAGCTGGCGTGCCGTCAGGTTATGAGTCCGGGCGGGGTCCGACTGATGCTTCTGGACGCGAGTCAGCGCCTGGTTGATCACGGTATGGGCGATGGCCGGGCTCAGGTAGCGTTCGTTGTTGCGCAGCGCCTCCAAGGCGTGTTTCAGCTCATTGGCGGTGGTGTCCTTGAGCAGGTAGCCATGGGCTCCTGATTCCAGCGCCTGCATGATCAGCGCCGGATCCGTATGCATGGACAGAATCAGCACCTTGCTGTGGGGGCGCACCCGCTTGAGCTGTTGCAAGGCGTCCAGGCCGCAGGTGTCCTTCATGGAAATGTCCAGCAGCACGATATCGGGGTTCAACCGTTCGACCAGTTCGACCAATTGCGTGCCATCGCTGGCCTCACCAATGACGGCATAGCCCGGGATATCCATGACCAGCGCGCGTACGCCGGCCCTGATCAGGGAGTGGTCATCTACCAGGAGCAAATTACAAATCAAAGGAGAACCTTATTCTTACTGGCTCGTTCCAGGGCTCGCGGCGCCCAGGGAAAGCGTGCTTCGATGTGCGTGCCCTTGCCGGCCTCGCTGATGACCTTGAGGGTGCCGCCCAACTGTTCGACTCGCTCCGACATGCCGGCCATGCCCCGTTGGCCTTCGCGAGCAGGGTGGGTGGCGGGGACAAACCCCTGGCCATCGTCGCTGATCAGCAGGGTCAGGCCGTCAGGCAGGCGTTGCAAGCGTACCAGCAGATTCGTCGCCCGGGCATGACGCAAGATGTTGGTGACCGCTTCCTGGGTGATCCGGAACACCGCGACCGACATTTCCTCCGGGATGCCTGCCATGCGCTGTTGGCAATCGAGGCTCCACTTCACCGGGGCATTGGCCAGGGTCTTGAGCAGGTGCGCCCGCAGGCTGGCCTCCAGTCCGAGGCTGGTCAGTTGCCGGGGGTTGAGGATCGCCGATACGTCGCGGACCTTGTTGAGGGTTTCGTCCAGGGTCTCGCAGAGTAGCGCGCATTGGCCTTGCAATTCTTCCGGCATCCGCCGCTTGAGCCATTCGCCTTGCAGTTTCGCTGCGGTCAGCAACTGGCCAATGTCGTCGTGCAATTCGCGGCTGAGGCGATGGCGCTCGTTTTCCTGGACCTCAAGCAACCGGTCGGCCAGTTCCTGAGGCTGGAACTTGATGGATTTGCGTGACAACCGATGGTGGATCCAGACACAAGTCATGGCTGCGACATTCAGTACCAGCAGGCTCAACGGCACCGTGTAGGCGTACAGGTAGGCCAGCAGGCAGCCGAGGGTCGAGCAGATACACAATAATAATGTGAAGCGACGGGCGTTTTCTCGGGAGGGAGGCCAGGTGATGAATGACTTGAGGCTGGCGTACATAGCGGATGGAGCCAATGAATGTTCGCTGCGGGCTGGCCGGTCAGCGCATCTGACAGGCCCGGTCGGGTAAACGTTTTCAGGTCGAGGGCAGCTTCGGTCGGCGGCTTTACGGCGCTGTCTTGAAGTGGCTGACGCGCGAGATAGTACCACTTCACCTATCGTTGGTCGCGCTCGGCATGGCGCGGTGAAAGCGCTACGTACCTGGCACGCAGCACTGAGCCGGCATCATCGTCTCAGGCTTGTTTCTGGGGGTAGGATACCAACGCCAGCGGACTTGACGCTGCCGATGCCTGGCCGGGGCTCTGGCCTACCTGGAAAGCGAATGCCTCGATCAACGAAATCTGTTCACTGCTGTCCAGGCCCAACTGGCCGGTGGTGTGATCGACCAGTTCCAATTGCCAGGCCATCAGGGTTAAACAATCCTTCAGGGCGTCCAAGGCTCGGTCATGCAACTCCATGTGGTTTTGCGCGTGACTGAGCAAGCCATGGATATGCAGTGAAAACTCCGAAACGGCTTCCAGCGCCAGGGCATTGGCCTTGTTCGACAGTTTCAGCAAGGTGCTGAGCATGCAATCGATGGCGTCCTTGTCGTTGTTGATCAATTGCAGATGGCTCAGGCATTCCTCCGACTTGGCCAACAGCGTCTCGGCCTCGATCAGAAGCTCGGGAAGACGCTGAGTCCAGTTCCTACGATCGTTCGGCATGCTTATCTCCACAACATCATGTCAGGCGAAAGAAAACCGCTTATGGCGAACGGTTGGATCTCAAGGTCGGCCGCGGTCGGACGCACGGCGACACATCCCTGCCGTTCAGCGAAAGCGAATTCGCAAACAATTGCACGGGTGGGATCGGCCGAAAGACTGGAGGTCCGATGACCTTTGGTCGCGCACAAAAGCCTGACTCCGTTCAGCAATGAGAATGGCGTCACATTAATGGCTATTGGATAACGGGAATATCAGGTTGGACCTGATTGTGCCTAGGGGAATCCCTTAGGCAGGGGAACTTTGCACGCAAACCTGGGTCGCGCGGCAGAGAAAAGGTGCAGATGAAATCATGAAGTCAGTAAAACATGATGTTAATGTGACATCAATACCCCGTGATTGTATTTTATCCGGGGGTCAAGATTCGGTTCGCGCAGCCGATATCTCATTCATTGGATTCATCCGAACAAGCCCAGGAGTCATCGATGGCCGGCATTCTCGACACAGTAGATCAACGAACCCAACTGGTGGGTGAGAATCGCCTGGAAATTCTCATGTTCCGCCTGGCGGGTCGACAGTTGTTCGCCATTAACGTGTTCAAGGTCCAGGAAGTGCTGCAGCTGCCGAAGCTGACCCTGATGCCGCAGCGCCACCCGTTCGTGTGCGGCGTGGTCAATCTGCGGGGCCAGACGTTGCCGGTGATCGACCTGTCCCAGGCCATTGGCATGCGTCCGCTGGTGCCGGGCCCCAACAGCACCATCATCGTGACTGAGTACAACCGCTCGGTTCAGGCATTTTTGGTGGGCGGTGTCGACCGCATCGTCAACATGAACTGGGAAGCCATCCTGCCACCGCCGACAAGCGCTGGCCGTGAGCACTACCTGACGGCCATCAGCAAGGTGGACGATCAGTTGGTGGAAATCATCGACGTGGAAAAAGTCCTGGCCGAAATCGTGCCGTACAACGCCAAGGTCTCCCGGGACAAGCTCGAAGACCCGGTGCTGGAGCGCGCCCGTGGTCGCGAAGTGTTGCTGGTGGACGACTCCAACGTCGCGCTCTCGCAACTGCGCGATACCCTGGGGCAACTGGGCGTGAAAATGCACATCGCCAGCGACGGCCTCAAGGCCCTGAACATGCTCAAGGCTTGGGCCGATACCGGCGAGGTGATGACCGATAAATTGCTGATGATCTTCACCGACGCGGAAATGCCGGAAATGGACGGCTACCGGCTGACCACTGAAATCCGCAACGACCCGCGCTTGCGTGGGCTCTATGTCGTACTGCACACCTCGTTGTCCGGCAGCTTCAACGATTCGATGGTCAAGAAGGTCGGTTGCGACAACTTCCTCTCCAAATTCCAGCCGGACAAGCTGGTCGATGTGGTGCGCCAGCGGCTGATGCTCGACTGAAACCGATGGTGGTTTGCTTCAATGGCCGGCTCGTATAAGGTGGCATTTTTTCGCCACCAGGGAAGTTGACCATGTTGCGGCTGAGCGCGCTGTATCGGTATCCGTTGAAGTCCGGCAAGGGCCAGCCCTTGCAAGGGATCGGCCTGGACAAGCTCGGGCTGGACGGTGACCGGCGCTGGATGCTGGTGGATGAGGGCACGGGGCGTTTCCTGACCCAGCGAGCCGTGGCGAAGATGAGCCAGCTCTCAGCCTTGTGGAACGAAGCGGGTGGCCTGACGCTCAGCGCGCCGGGCCATGGCGCCGTCGACGTGCCGCTACCGCCCGTGGTGGAAGAACAGCGGCGCGGGGTGACCATCTGGCGTGACACCTTGCGTGTGCCGGATGCCGGTGACGAGGCCGCGGCCTGGGTCAGCGAATTCATCGGCAATCCTACCCGCCTGGTGCATGTGCCGGTGGATCTGGCGCGTACCACCGCCGCCGGTTATGGCAAGGATGACGACAAGGTTGCCTTTGCCGATGGTTTCCCCCTGCTGCTGATTGGCCAGGCATCCTTGCAGGATCTGTCGAACCGGGTTGGTCGTTCGCTGGAAATGTTGCGCTTTCGCCCCAACCTGGTGGTCGAGGGCAGCGAGGCGTTTGCCGAGGACGGCTGGAAGCGCATTCGTATCGGCGAGGTTGAGTTCCGGCTGGTCAAGCCATGCTCACGTTGCATCATGACCACGGTCGATCCGCAAACCGGCGAACGCGATCCGAATCGCGAACCCTTTGCCACGTTGCAGCATTACCGTTCGACACCGGACGGTGCGATGTTCGGCCAGAACCTGGTCAACGACAGCAACGGTCGGCTTGAAGTCGGCATGCCGGTTGAAGTGCTCGAATAAAAAAATCCGTAAACAAAAATGCCCGTGTCATTGGACACGGGCATTTTTGTTTATCACGCAAGCATTTTTTGTAGGCTTTTGTGGCGAGGGAGCTTGCTCCCGTTGGGTTGCGAAGCAGCCCCTGCATTCCAGTCATCACATCGTAGGGGACGCTGGCGCGTCCAGCGGGAGCAAGCTCCCTCGCCACAGGGTTAACCATGCCCCCAAAAGGGGAGCAGCTCTGGTGGTTCGCCGAATCAGCCGCGGTACTCACACAGGTAAGCGGTATCGACGGCCACTTTGAGCTGGAATTTGCTGTTGGCCGGAACATTGAACTGGCTGCCGGCCTCGAAGGTTTCCCAGTCGGTGCTGTCAGGCAGCTTCACGGTCAGGGCGCCGGAGACCACGTGCATGATTTCCCGTTGGGCCGTGCCGAACTCATATTCGCCCGGTGCCATGACGCCGATGGTCGCAGGGCCTTCGGCAGTGCCAAAAGCGATCGACTTGACGGTGCCGTCGAAGTACTCGTTGACTTTAAACATGGGCGATTCCTCGAAAAAGGGGCTGAAAAAGGCCGGCCAGTATGCACAAGGCCGCAACATTCGTCATCTGCCACACTGGGAGGTGGCTGCCGCTCAACGCGCAAGCACCAGGGGCAACAACCGCGCGGTATTGCGCGCGTCTTCCAGCGCACGGTGCTGTTGACCGCAGAATTGCAGGCCAGCCAGTTGCAGCGCGCCATTGAGCCCCAGCGGTCGCTCCAGTCGCCGGGCCTTGGCGAAGCGTTGCTTGAGGTTCATGTGCGGCACCTGGCCGAGGACACTGTGCAACTGCTGGTGCTGCCATTCCTGAAGCAGTTGCTTGCGGTCGTAATCGCCCCAACTGACCCAGCTTTCCAGCTTCGACTGATACGGCGCCAGCCAGCGCTCGAACGCCGGCCAGACCTCGGTCAAGGGCGCGGCATTGTCGATATTGGCCTGGGTGATGTGGGTCAGTTCGCGGCAGAAGGGCGTGAGCAGCGGCCGCCTCAGGGGCCGCACGAAGCGCTGGAAATGATCCACTTCGCGGCCGTCACGATTCACCAGCGTGGCGCCGATTTCGATAATTTCCATTTCGGTTACCGGCCAGCCACCTTCATCGGTGGTGGCCTCCAGATCAATCACCAGCCAGTGAGGCATTGCAGGGTTCCCGGTATCGGCGTGCTGATGGGTTTGAGCGTAGTCAAACCCTCGGCATCCGACTAGTGGGCTGTTTCAACGCGCAACAAAACCTGGCGATTTTTCACCTGGTCACCCCGCGTGACCTGCAATTGCCTGACCACCCCGTCGATGCCTGCCTTGAGTGGATGCTCCATTTTCATCGCTTCGAGCACCATCAGCAGTTGGCCTTGGCGCACCGTGCTGCCTTCGCTGACCAGCAGCTCGACAATGGCACCGTCCATGGGCGCCTTGAGCATGCCGTCGTTGGCACTGGCCTTGGCGGCGATGGGGGCATGGGTTCGGTCCTGCAGGTGCAGGCCGCCGGGTCGGGTGGACAGCCAGAGATCGTTGCCATCGAGGCGCCACGCATGCCGCCGGCGAATCCCATCGATCACCAGTGTTGCGCCATGGGGGGCAGCGTCGAGCAGCCTCAGTTCGATCAAGCACCCGGCACTGCGGATGTTGAATGTGCCGTCGGTTTTGGCCACCAGGCTCAGCGTCCAGTCGTGCTCGCCGACGCCGATCCGGTAGTGCAGCGCCGCGCCGATGCTGTTGCGCCATCCGCGCAGGCCCGGAGCATGCCGTGCTTGCGAGGCCTGATAAAACGCCGCCGTGGCGATGGCGAGTTGTTCGGCTGAGGGCTCAAGGGGCCGGAGCGCCGCATGATCGGCAAAGTGTTGCCCGATGAATCCGTTACCGAAGTCACCGTCGATGAACCGCGGGTGTGCCAGCAACCCGGCGAGCAATCGCTGGTTGCTCTGGACGCCAAGCAGCACGCAATCTTCCACCGCTCGCAACAATTTGCGTCGGGCCTCCTCGCGAGTGGCGCCGTGGACGATGAGCTTGCCCAGCATCGAATCGTAGAACGGGGTGATGGCTTGGCCCTCCAGCAGGCCATGGTCGATTCGCACGCCGTCCAGTATGGGCGGCTCCCAACCGATCAACCGCCCGGTCTGGGGCAGGAAATCCGCCGCCGGGTCCTCGGCGTACAGCCGCACTTGCATGGCGTGGCCGGTGAGCGTCACCTGCTCCTGGCGCAGGGGCAGCGGCCTGCCGGCGGCGACGTCCAATTGCCAGGCCACCAGATCCAGGCCGGTGATCAACTCGGTGACCGGGTGTTCGACCTGCAGGCGCGTATTCATCTCCAGGAAGTAAAACCGACCGTCCGCAGCGAGCAGGAACTCCACGGTCCCGGCCCCGACATAATTCACAGCGCGTCCGGCCTTGAGTGCTGCGTCGCCCATGGCCTGGCGCAGGTCGGCGGTCATGACCGGGCAGGGCGCTTCCTCGATGACTTTCTGGTGGCGCCGCTGGATCGAACAGTCCCGTTCGCCCAGGTGGATCAGCTGACCATGGTGGTCGCCGAAAACCTGCACTTCCACATGCCGCGGATCGATCAAGGCCTGTTCGAGGATCAACTCGTCGCTGCCAAAACCGTGCAGGGCCTCCGAGCGCGCGCTGCGCAACTGCTCCAGCAGGTCCTCGGCCCGCTGGACCAGGCGCATGCCTCTGCCTCCGCCACCGGCGCTGGCCTTGATCATCAACGGGTAGCCGATACGCCCGGCTTCGCGCTGCAGCGTGTCGTCGTCCTGGGCGGCACCCTGGTAACCGGCGATGCAGGGAACGCCGGCTTCAATCATGGCGTTTTTTGCCCGGCGCTTGCTGCCCATCAGGTCGATGGCCTCGGGGCTGGGGCCGATGAACACGATGCCGGCCGCTTCGCAGGCCTTGGCGAACCCGGCATTTTCCGAAAGAAAGCCGTAGCCGGGATGGATCGCATCGGCCCCGCAGCGCCGGGCTGCATCGAGCATGGCCGAGGGGTTGAGGTAGGACTGCTGCACCGCGGCTGGGCCGATCAACACCGCTTCATCGGCCATGCGCACGTGCAGCGCCTCGGCGTCGGCCTCGCTGAACACCGCCACCGTGCGATAGCCCAGGGCCTGGGCGGTGCGCTGGATCCGGCAGGCGATTTCGCCGCGGTTGGCGATGAGGATTTTGCTGAAGGCGGGCATGGGGTTATTCCTGGCGTTTTGCGGTGTCTGTTAGGGCCTCATCGCGAGCAAGCTTTGCTCCCACAATGCCCGGTGATTGAATTCACCTGTGGGAGCAAAGCTTGCTCGCGATGGCGGTCTGGCAGGCGATGTACTCACTTGTTCTTCCCCGGCAAAATCCCCATGAGCTTGCAGATGATGCCCAGCATGATCTCGTCCGCACCGGCACCGATGGACACCAGCCGCACGTCGCGATAGGCCCGGGCGACCGGGTTGTCCCACATGAAGCCCATGCCGCCCCAGTATTGCAGGCAACTGTCGGTGGTTTCCCGGGCCAGGCGTCCGGCCTTGAGCTTGGCCATCGACGCCAGCCGCGTGACGTCCTGGCCATTGATGTACTGCTCGGTGGCCTGGTAGACCAGCGCCCGCAGGCATTCGATCTCGCTGGCCAGCTCCGCCAGGCGAAAGTGGATCACCTGGTTGTCGATCAGGGCCGCGCCGAAGGTCCTGCGTTCCTTGCAGTACTCGATGGTGCTGTCGATGCAATGCTCCAGGCCCTTGAGCATGTTGGCCGCGCCGAACAGGCGTTCTTCCTGGAACTGCAGCATCTGCATCATGAACCCGGCGCCTTCCTGGCCGATGCGATTGCGTTGTGGCACTCGCACGTCGTCGAAAAACACCTGGGCGGTTTCCGAGCTGCGCATGCCGAGTTTGTCCAGGTGCTGGCCGAGGCTGATGCCGGGGCTGTGCATCGGCACCATGATCAGCGATTTGTTGACGTGGGGTTTGTCATCCGAGGTGTTGGCCAGCAGGCAGATGAAATCGGCGCTGGGTGCATTGGTGATCCACATCTTGCTGCCGTTGATGACGTAGTCGTCGCCGTCCTTGCGCGCCGTGGTCTTGAGCCCGGCGACGTCGGAGCCGGCGCCAACCTCCGAGACGCCGATGCAGCCCACCTGTTCGCCGCGAATGGCCGGGCGCAGGAACGCTTCACGCAACTCATCGGAGCCGAAACGGGCCAGGGCCGGGGTGCACATGTCGGTCTGGACACCGATGGACATGGGCACGCCGCCGCAATGAATGGTGCCGAATTCCTCGGCCGCGACGATCGAATAGCTGTAGTCCAGGCCCATGCCGCCGAAGGCAGCTGGTTTGGAAATGCCCAGCAGGCCCAGCTCGCCGGCCTTGCGGAAAACCTCGTGGATGGGAAAACGCCCGGCTTTCTCCCATTCGTCGACGTAAGGGTTGATGTCCTGCTCGACAAACTGGCGAACGGTGCGCCGCAGTGCTTCGTGTTCCTGGGTGAAGATCATTTTTGGTGTTCTCCTGTGAGCCGTGGAGCGTCCTCAGAAACGGGCCACGCCGAAGCTGTTGGCTTGCAGTGGCCGCTGCTCGGCCTGGTGACAGATGTCCAGCAGCAAGCCCAGCAAAGTGCGCGTGTCGCGCGGGTCGATGAGCCCGTCGTCCCACAGGCTGGCGCTGCCGTAGAGGGCGGTGGACTGGCTGTCGAGTTTCTGCGCGGTGGTTTGCTCGAGCAGGTCCAGCATCTTCGGGTCGGGGGTCAGGCCGTTCTTGATCTGCGTGGCCTCGGTGACCATGCGCAGGACCTTGCCGGCCTGGGCACCGCCCATCACCGCCGTATGGCTGTTGGGCCAGGCGAAGATGAAGCGTGGGTCCAGCCCACGGCCACACATGGCGTAATTGCCGGCGCCGTAGGAACCGCCCACCACGACGGTCAGCTTGGGCACTCGGGCATTGGCCACGGCCTGGATCATCTTGGCGCCATGCTTGATCACCCCCTGTCGCTCCGACTCGGTGCCGACCATGAACCCGGTGGTGTTGTGCAAAAACAGCAACGGCGTGCGGCTCTGGTCGCACAACTGGATGAACTGTGCGGCCTTGCTGGCGCCTTGTGGCGTGATCGGTCCGTTGTTGCCGATCAGGCCGCAGGCGTGGCCGCGAATGTGCAGGTGACCGCAGATCGTCTGGGCGTCGAACTCGCTTTTGAAGGCCAGGAAATTCGAGCCGTCGGCGATGCGGGCGATGATTTCCTGCACGTCATAGGGCTTCTTCGGGTCGTCGGGGACCAGTCCCAATAATTCGTCGGCAGGGTAGAGCGGCTCCGTCCAGCTCCGTTCGGGCTGCGGTGGCAGTTGCGCATTCCAGGGCAGCAGGCTGAGAATCTCCCGGGCCAGGCGCACGCCGTCGGCGTCGTTCTCGGCCAGGTATTCGGCGGTGCCCGCCACCTGCGCATGCATCTGCGCACCGCCCAGATCCTCCTCGCTGGCCACTTCGCCGGTCGCGGCCTTGAGCAACGGCGGCCCGGCCAGGAACAGCCGCGCCTTGTCGCGCACCACCACCACGTAATCCGACAATCCTGGCTGATAAGCCCCGCCTGCGGTGGCCGAGCCATGCACCACGGTGATCTGTGGCAGGCCCATGGCCGACATGCGTGCCTGGTTGGCGAAGCAGCGCGCGCCTTCGACGAAAATCTGCGCGGCGTAATTGAGATTGGCGCCACCACTTTCGGCGAGGGTGATGATCGGCAGTTTGTTTTCCATGGCGATCTGTTGCAGGCGCAGGGTCTTGTACAAGCCGCTGGGGGAAATCGTGCCGCCCTTGATTGCGCTGTTGTTGGCCACCACCAGCACCCGCACCCCGGACACGTAGCCGATCCCGGCGATCAGGCCGCCGCCGGCCTGGCTACCGTCCTTGTCGTCATGGAGTTTGTAGCCGGCCAGGCTCGCCAGTTCGAGGAACGGCGCGCCAGGATCGAGCAGCAGGTTCAGGCGCTGGCGCGGCAACAGTTGGCCGCGTTGGTCGAACTTGCCCTGGGCCTGGGCGGCTTTCTCCAGCACGGCCTGTTCGAGCTGGCGCAACTGTTCGACACCGGCCAGCATCGCCGCGTGGTTGCGCGTGAAGTCAGCGCTGTGGGGATCAAGGTGCGATTCGAAGATTGGCATGAGGATTCCTCTTGCTCGAACGGATTAGCGCAAAATCGCCCCCCCTGTAGGAGCTGCCGAAGGCTGCGATCTTTTGATCTTGATTTTTATCTTTCGCTCGCGACTCAATTGTCCGGGACAAGATCGCAGCCTCGTTGCACTCGTCAGCTCCTACGGGTCAGGCATGCATCAGGGCGGTGTGGGGAGGCGTTGACCCGGTCGGCAATGTGTTGCGGCACCGGAATCTGGATTTCCAGCAACTGCTGGGCGAACGCCTTGCCCTGGGGATCAATGCGCAGGCTGGCGACACCGCCGCCGCCGAGGGCGTTTTCCAGCAGGAAATTCAAACTGTGGGTGCCCGGCAGATACCAGCGTTCGACCCGGCCCAACCGCGGGTCGAGCACGTGGCTCATCCAATCGACCATCACCTCCGGCGTCAGCGCTTCGGCGATCCAGGGCAGGTATTCGGGTTCCCGGGCGATCACGCCAATATTGCTGTGGTTGCCCTTGTCGCCGGAGCGCGCCACCGCCAGTTTGACCAGCGGCACGCTGGCATCGGCCCGGCCCTGGGGTTTGGGCACATCCGGGGCGACCGGCAGATCGACGGTGCGTAGCGGTTCGAAAGTGGGCAGGGGGCAAGGGTGACGCTGGCCGTCGAGTTCGATGTCGAGCCGGCAAGTGGTTTTGTCGATCAGGAACGAGAACAGGCGAATCAACGGCGACACCGTCGGCCGACCGCCGACCAGACCCGTCAGCCCCGGCGCCATGCCGGTGGCGGCTTGGGCGATTTCCCTGGAAAACAGCACCAGCGGCTGTTTGTCCGGGTGCCGTACCGCCAGCTTGATCACCACCTCACGGCTGTCCCGGCGCTGGCCGTGCTGGCCGTAAGTGGCTTCGCTGCCCAGCAGTTCAATGTTCACTTCGCTGTAGGGCGCCCAGCCACGTTGGCTGAAAATCTGTGAGGTCTTGGCGACGATTGCCTGGCTGACCCGTTCAGCCTTGGCCACCGCATCAATGCCGGCGATCAGGCAGGTGGCGGTGCAGCGCCAGCCGTCCGGCCAGGTGGCGCTGACCTTGTATTGATCGGTGGGCGGCAAGCCCTTGGCGCCGTGGACGCGCACGGCGTGCTTGCCTTGCTGGATCAACCTGACGTGGCTGAAATCACAGATCACGTCCGGCAACAGATAGCCTTGCGGGTCGCCGATTTCGTAGAGCAACTGCTCGCCGACGGTCAATGGCGTGACCAATCCGCCGCTGCCTTCGGTTTTGGTAACCGTGAATTGGCCGTCGGCGCTGACCTCGACGATGGGAAAGCCGATGTGCTCATAATCCGGCACTTGCTGCCAGTCGGTGAAGTTGCCGCCCGTGCACTGGGCGCCGCACTCGATCAGGTGCCCGGCCAGTGCGGCCTGGGCCAATCGGTCGTAATCGTCCCAGGCCCAGCCGAATTCATGCACCAGGGCGGCGCTGACCACGGCGCTGTCCACCACTCGACCGGTGATCACGACATCGGCCCCCAGGCGCAACGCCTCGACAATGCCGGGCGCGCCAAGGTAGGCGTTGATCGACACGCACGCGCAGGGCAGGGGCTCGCCACTGAACATTTCACGGATGCCCTGGGCGGCGAGCCGTTCGAATTGCGGTTGCAGGTCATCGCCCAGCAGCACGGCGATCTTCAACGGCACGCCCGCCTGATCGCAGGCCGCTTGCAGGGCCTTCGCACAGGCCTGGGGGTTGACCCCGCCGGCGTTGCTGATGACGCGGATGCCGTCGTCCTGCAAACGCTGTAGCAGCGGTGTGAGGACCTCGATGAAGTCCGTGGCATAGCCGCTCGAAGAATCCTTCAGCCGCGCTCCCGCCATGATCGACATCGTCACCTCGGCCAGGTAATCGAACACCAGGTAATCCAGCGCCCCGCCCTCGACCAGTTGCGCCGCCGCAGTACAGGTATCGCCCCAGAAGGCGCTGGCGCAACCGATACGGATCGTTTTGGGCATGGCGTTCCCTCCGGCAAAGGTGGCTCGAGACTACCAAGCAAGCGCTTGGTTTGTAAACGACCGCTGGTTCTTCTGGCCGAGCGCTTGCTTGGTTGCCTCGGTCAGCTTAAATTGCCCGCGCCACTGATGGTTTGATGTGCAATGCTCGCGCGTGGGTTGATCGACTGTAGGAGATAATGGGTGGACGAGCAAAAAGCCCTGAGCGTGATGCGGGAGCTGGTCGACAACGGGCAACTGACCGACCCGGACAGTGCTCGCGGCAAACTGCTCCAGACCGCCGCCCACCTGTTTCGCAACAAAGGCTTCGAGCGCACCACGGTGCGTGACCTGGCCAGTGCCGTGGGCATCCAGTCGGGCAGCATCTTTCACCATTTCAAGAGCAAGGACGAAATCCTGCGGGCGGTGATGGAAGAAACCATCCGCTACAACACCGCATTGATGCGCGCCGCCCTGGCCGAGGCCGACAGCGTGCGTGAGCGGGTATTGGCGCTGATCCGCTGCGAATTGCAGTCGATCATGGGCGGCACCGGTGAGGCCATGGCGGTGCTGGTCTATGAATGGCGTTCGCTATCGCAGGACGGACAGCGGCACGTGCTGGCCCTGCGTGATATTTATGAAGACTTGTGGCTCGAGGTCCTGGGCCAGGCCAAGGAGGCCGGGTATATTCGTGGAGACGTGTCCATTACCCGGCGGTTCCTCACGGGAGCGTTGTCCTGGACCACCACCTGGTTTCGCGCCGAAGGCAGCCTGAGTCTCGATGAGCTGGCCGAGCAAGCCCTGATCCTGGTGCTTGAAGAAAAACAATAATCGAGCAATGCCTTGAATGACCGTGTGTGGCTGGCTAAGTGGCTGAAACCGCCTAGCTTGATTGTTATTGATGGGACTTTTGGGGAGTGGGTTATCTTGACGTTTTCGCCGATGGGGATGACCTCGCGTCTGCTGCTGGCTGTTCTGGCCGTTTTCCTGGCGCTGCCGACCGAGGCAGCGCAACTGGTACGGATCGGCGCGGCGCATTTTCCGCCTTATACCGTTCGTCCCGAAAACGGCGCCGACACCGGCCTGCTGCCGCAAATGGTGGAGGCCTTGAACCAGGCGCAAACCGACTATCAGTTCGTGCTGGTGCCGACATCGATCCCGCGCCGCTTCAATGATTTCAAGCAGGGCCGGGTCGACATGGCGATCTTCGAGAACCCCGAGTGGGGCTGGCAAGATGTGCCGCACACCTCGGTGGACATGGGCCTGGAGGATGCGGAAGTCTTCGTCGCGCAGCGCGAGCCGGATCGAGCGCAAAGTTATTTCACCGACCTCAGGGGCAAGCGCCTGGCCCTGTTCAGCGGTTATCACTACGCCTTCGCCGAATTCAACGCCGACCCCAAGTTCCTCGCCGGCCAATACAACGCCACGCTGACGTATTCCCATGACAGCAACCTGCTGATGGTCTTGCGTGGGCGTGCGGATATCGCCTTGGTGACCCGTTCGTACCTCAACGATTACGTATTGCGCAATCCCGAAGTCGGCCCGCAATTGCTGGTGTCTGAACGCATCGATCAGGTTTACCACCATTACGCGTTGATCCGCCCGCAGGCGCCCATTTCCAGTGAGGCGTTTGCGCAGTTGCTGCAAATGTTGCGGGATAACGGTCAGTTGCTGAAGATTTTCCAGCCCTACCAGATTCATCTGGTGCCCACGCATTCCCATTGAACGCGCCACTAAATTTCCCTTCCTGGCTCACGTCCCTCGTTGACTACCGACGAATACGCGAGCCCCTCCCATGTCCAACCTCAACCACCCGACGACGCTGCCCTTGCCCGGCGGCCGTCGCCTCGGCGCCGATGAAACCGAACGCCACCTGAGCCTGATGCTCGAAGGTGCGCCGCTGATCCGGCTGCGCCTTGCGCGCGGTCCCGAGTTGCACGTGCACTTGCAGGAAATCAACGACCGCCCGGTCGGCCCGGCGCTGTGGGCGGCCTGCTATTGGCTGTTTGCTCGCGACCCCGATTGCCAGCGCCTGACCTGGCACCTCGACGAGCGCCCCGGCGAAGCCTTGCTCAGCGGTTTGTTGACGGCCACTGAACGTGCCGGTGAATACATTTGCGAGCGCACGATGTTCTGGCAATTGCCGCAGCCCTGGCTGGGAGTGTCGTTCAACGGCAGCTACCCGCAACACATGACCATCACCGATGGCCAGCGCCATCCACGCCGGCCCATCAAGCCCCGTGGCGAGGTGTACCGGCGTTTCGATGCGCGGCTGGGGGCCTGGGTGTCCTTGCGCACCCTGGAAATCGAGCAGGACCTTACGCGTTTCAACCGCTGGCAGAACAGCCCGCGGGTGGCGAGTTTCTGGCAGGAGGAGGGCAGCCTGGAACAGCACCGCGAGTACCTGGGCAAGCTGCAGGCCGATCCCCGGGTCTTGACCCTGATCGGTTGTTTCGATGACCAGCCGTTCGCTTACTTCGAAGCCTATTGGGCCAAGGAGGATCGGATCGCGCCGTTCTATGACGCCGGCAACTACGATCGCGGCATCCACATGCTGGTGGGTGAAGAGCAACACCGGGGACCGCACAAGGTGGCCAGTTGGTTGTCGGCGCTGGTGCATTACCTGTTCCTGGACGATCCGCGCACCCTGCGCGTGGTCGCCGAGCCCCGGGCCGACAATGCCCGGATGATCGGGCACCTGCACAACCAGTGCTTCCATTGTGAAAAGGAATTCGATTTCCCCCACAAGCGCGCGGCGCTGATGATCCTGGGGCGTGAGCGGTTTTTTGATCGGTGTGGGTTGATGTAGGGGGGACAGGGCCTTAGGGCCTCATCGCGAGCAAGCTCGCTCCCACAGTTTTTGTGGTCACTGAATTCCTCTGTGGGAGCGAGCTTGCTCGCGATGAGGCCGGCAAAACCACCGCAAGTTACCGCCGGGCGAAGGTATCCCCCCGAACCCCCGACACCTTGCGGCAATGCACCAGGGCATCGCGGATCATGAAGTTCACCAGGGTCGGCGAGACGCCCAGTTCCTTGGCGATGTCCTTCTGTGGCACGCCATGCAGGCGATACATCTCGAAGGCATAGCGGGTGCGGCTGGGCAGCTCGGTCAGCGCGTCGGCGATGTGCTCCAGCGTGGAGAAGTTGATATGGGAGGTTTCTGGCGAAGCACCCTGGATCACCACGTTCAACCCTTCCTCTTCCGGCCCCGAGTATTTCTGTTCCAGCGCCTGCTTGCGGTAGTGGTCGATCGCCAGGTTGCGCACGATCTGGAACAGATAGCTGAGCTGCGCCTTGAACGAGGAGGTGATCTGCGGCGCCGATTGCAGCCGGAAAAACGCGTCCTGCACCACATCCTCCGCACGGGATCGGCAGCCGGTAATACGTGCCGCGATCTTGACCAGGATCAATCGGTTGTCCACGAATGCCTGGAGTAACGGTGAGTCGCACCTGCTTGTGGATACTTGTTCCGTCATGGAATTCACCTTGCTGCAAAAAGTTAGCGGGACGTCCGGATGCCGCACTCGTCCTACACATCGAGCGCCAAATTAGGCTTAATGATAATGATTGTCAATTGAGAAGAAGAATTATTGATGTAATGAAGTCCAGCCTCGGTGCTGCGACCCATTGCCGCGACGCGTGGCCGTCGGATGCTTCGGTGCGCTGCTTCGGTGAGTAGGCTCCTCGACTAATTATTTGTCGGGACTATCCGTTCCCATGGGTGACAACTTGCAAGCCGAATCCAGGCAGGAACCCCCCATGACCGACGCGTTCGAACTCCCCATCACCCTGGCTCATGCCCTCCAGCGCCGCGCCGCGTTGACGCCGGACCGGGTGGCCCTGCGCTTCCTCGCCGACACCCCTGGGCAGGGTGTGGTGTTGAGTTATCGCGACCTGGACCTGCGCGCCCGGACCATCGCCGGCGCTTTGCAGGCCGAGGCCGCGCTGGGGGATCGCGCCGTGCTGCTGTTCCCCAGCGGCCCGGATTATGTCGCGGCGTTCTTTGGCTGCCTCTACGCCGGGGTGATTGCCGTGCCGGCCTATCCGCCGGAGTCCGCCCGTCGCCACCATCAGGAGCGTTTGCTGTCGATCCTCAAAGACGCCGAACCGCGCCTGTTGCTCACCAGCAGCGATCTGCGCGAGCCATTGCAAGCCATCGAATCGGCACCGCCGGTGTTGTGCGTCGATACCCTCGACCCGGCCCACGCCGGGCAATGGCGGATGCCGACGCTGCAGGACGACGACATTGCCTTCCTGCAATACACCTCCGGCTCCACCGCGTTGCCCAAGGGCGTGCAGGTCAGCCACGGCAACCTGGTGGCCAACGAACTGCTGATCCGTCATGGCTTCGGCATCGACCTGAACCCCGATGACGTCATCGTCAGCTGGCTGCCGCTGTACCACGACATGGGTTTGATCGGTGGCTTGTTGCAGCCGGTGTTCAGCGGCGTTCCGTGCGTATTGATGTCGCCGGCCTACTTCCTGGCCCGACCCCTGCGCTGGCTCGAAGCGATCAGTGAGTACGGCGGCACCATCAGCGGTGGCCCGGACTTCGCCTATCGGCTGTGCAGCGAACGGGTCAGTGATTCGGCCCAGCAACGTCTCGACCTGAGCAGCTGGCGCGTGGCCTATTCCGGTTCCGAGCCGATCCGCCTCGACACGCTGGAGCGGTTTGCCGAGAAGTTCGCCCCGTGCGGCTTCACGCCGGACAATTTCATGGCCTCTTACGGCCTGGCCGAAGCGACGCTGTTCGTCGCCGGCACGCCACGCCGCCACGGCATTCCTTCGCTGCGGGTGGACGATGCGGCCCTGGCGCAAAACCGTGCCGAGCCGGGGCAGGGCAGTGCGGTGATGAGTTGTGGTGTCAGCCAGCCCGGACACGCGGTGCTGATCGTCGAGCCCGCCACGTTGCAGCCGTTGGCCGACCATCAGGTCGGTGAAGTCTGGGCCGCCGGCCCGAGCATCGCATTGGGCTACTGGCGCAACCCTGAAGCCAGCGCCAAGACCTTTGTCCAGCACGACGGGCGGACCTGGCTGCGTACCGGTGACTTGGGTTTCCTGCGCGGTGGCGAGCTGTTCATCACCGGTCGCCTGAAAGACCTGCTGATCGTGCGCGGGCATAACCTCTATCCCCAGGACATCGAGCAAACCATCGAGCGCGAAGTGGAGGTGGTGCGCAGGGGCCGCGTGGCCGCGTTCGCGGTCAACGATAACGGCGAGGAAGGCATCGGCATCGCTGCGGAAATCAGCCGCAGCGTGCAGAAAATCCTCCCGCCCGAAGCCTTGATCAAAGCCATTCGCCAGGCCGTGGCCGAGGCCTGCCAGCAAGCCCCGAGCGTGGTGGTGCTGCTCAATCCCGGCGCGTTGCCCAAGACCTCCAGCGGCAAGTTGCAACGCTCGGCGTGCCGCAGTCGATTGGCCGACGGCAGCTTGGACAGTTATGCACAGTTCCCGTCAGCCGAGGCAGAAGTCGCTGACGAATCTGCGCCGTCATCCGAGCTGCAAACGCTCATCGGCCAAATCTGGCGGGAGCAGCTGCAGGTCGAACACGTCCAGGCTGACGATCATTTCTTTCTGCTGGGCGGCAACTCCATCGCCGCCACCCAGGTGATCGCACGGCTACGGGAAACCCTGGGGCTGGAGTTGAACCTGCGCCTGCTGTTCGAAGCCCCGACCCTGGTTGCGTTCGCCACAGCGGTGGCGAACCAGCAACAGGACGGCGGCCAGCCTCAAGGCGCGATCAGCGCATTGTCGCGCGACGATGCGTTGCCGCAATCCCTGGCCCAGAACCGTTTGTGGATTACCTGGCAGCTCGATCCGGCGAGCCATGCCTACAACATTCCCGGCGCCTTGCACCTGCGCGGCGAGCTGGACGAAGACGCGTTGCGCACCAGCTTCCAGCAATTGATCGAGCGTCATGAGTCCCTGCGCACGCGGTTCCTGGAGCGGGATGGCGTGGCCCTGCAACAGGTCGATCCGGCCGGTGAATTCAAGCTGCGTGTCATCGACCTTGGCGACCTGCCTGCCGACTCGCGCGAAGCCCGGGCGCGGCAGGTTCGAGAAGACGAAGCGGCCACGCCGTTCGATCTGGAGAAGGGGCCGCTGCTGCGGGTCAGCCTGTTGCGTCTCGACGAGGATGACCATCAGCTGCTGGTGACACTGCATCACATCATCGCCGACGGCTGGTCGATGAACGTGTTGGTCGAAGAGTTTTCCCGGCTGTACGCCGCTGCGTCCCAAGGCCAGGTCGCCGGTCTGGTGCCGTTGTCCTTGCAATACGCCGACTACGGCAGTTGGCAGCGCCAGTGGCTCGCCCAGGGCGAGGCCGAGCGCCAACTGAGCTACTGGAAGCAGCAACTGGGCGCGGAACATTCGGCCCTGGTGCTGGGCACGGATCACCCGCGCAGCGCTCAACGCCAGCGCAGTGCCGCACGGCATAGCCTGCGCCTGGACAAGGGCCTCGGCGATACCTTGCGCCAAGTGGCCCAGGCTCACGACGCAACGCCGTTCATGCTGTTGCTGGCAGCCTTCCAGGCGCTGTTGCAGCGTTACACCGGCCAATCCGACATTCGCATCGGCGTGCCCAACGCCAACCGTCCGCGCCTGGAAACCCAGGGCCTGATCGGCTTCTTCATCAACACCCAGGTGCTGCGTGGGCAGGTCGATTCACGTCAGCCATTCGCTGCGCTGCTGGCCCAGGCCCGAGAAGCCACACTCGGTGCCCAGGCCCACCAGGACTTGCCGTTCGAACAATTGCTCGAAGCGTTTCCCGAGGCGCGTGAACAAGGCCTGTTCCAGGTGATGTTCAACCACCAGCAGCGTGACTTGAGTGCCTTGCGGCGCCTGCCGGGGTTGCTGGCCGAGGAGTTGCCGTGGCACAGCCGCGAAGCCAAGTTCGACCTGCAACTGCACAGCGAAGAAGATCGCAACGGCCGGCTGACGTTGTCGTTCGACTACGCCGACGAACTGTTCGAGGCGGCAACCATCGAGCGGCTGGCGGCGCATTATTGCAACCTGCTGCGGGCGGTCTGTGCCGATCCTCAGCAAGCCATCGGCGATGTGCCGTTATTGGGCGCCGATGAACACAGCCAACAGCAGCAATGGAGCGCGGCCCCGTGCGCGCCGGCCAGCCAATGGCTGCCGGAGCTGTTGCACGAACAGGCCCGCTGCACGCCGCAACGCACTGCGTTGCGCTGGGACGGTGGTCAACTCGATTATGCCGAGCTGCACGCCCAGGCCAATCGCCTGGCCCATTACCTGCGGGACAAGGGCGTTGGCCCGGACGTGTGCGTGGCGATTGCCGCCGAGCGTTCGCCGCAGTTGCTCATCGGTGTGCTGGCCATCATCAAGGCCGGCGGCGCCTATGTGCCGCTGGATGCGGACTACCCGGCCGAACGCTTGGCCTACATGCTCCACGACAGTGGCGTCGACTTGCTGCTGACCCAAACCGCGCTGCTCGAGCGTTTGCCGGCTTGCGACGGTGTCAGTGTCATCGCCATGGACGCCCTGCACCTGGAGCAATGGCCGAGCAATCCGCCGGGCTTGCACCTGCACGGCGACCACCTGGCCTACGTGATCTACACCTCCGGCTCCACCGGCCAGCCCAAAGGCGTCGGCAATACTCACGCGGCCCTGGCCGAGCGCCTGCAATGGATGCAAGCGACCTACGGGCTGGATGCCAGTGATGTGCTGATGCAAAAAGCGCCGATCAGTTTTGACGTGTCGGTCTGGGAGTGCTTTTGGCCACTGATCAGCGGCAGCCAACTGGTATTGGCTGGCCCCGGAGAGCACCGTGACCCGCACCGCATCGCCCAGTTGGTGCAGCAGTTTGGCGTGACCACGTTGCACTTCGTACCGCCGTTGCTCAGCCTGTTTGTCGATGAGCCCCTGAGCGCCCGTTGCAGCAGCCTGCGTCGGTTGTTCTCTGGTGGCGAAGCCTTGCCCGCCGAACTGCGCAACCGGGTGTTGGCGCAACTGCCGGCGGTGCAACTGCACAACCGCTACGGCCCGACCGAAACCGCGATTAACGTCACCCATTGGCATTGCACCGAGGCCGATGGCGAGCGCTCGCCGATCGGCCGTCCCCTGGGCAACGTCCTGTGCCGGGTACTCGACAGCGAGCTCAATCTCGTGCCGGCCGGTGTGCCCGGCGAGCTGTGCATCGGCGGCCTGGGCCTGGCCCGGGGTTACCTCGGCCGTCCGGGCCTGAGCGCCGAGCGTTTCGTCGCCGACCCATTGGGGCCGGCCGGTGCGCGGTTGTACCGTACCGGCGACCGCGCGCGTTGGAACGCCGACGGCGTGATCGAGTACCTCGGCCGCCTCGACCAGCAGGTCAAGCTGCGCGGTTTCCGGGTCGAGCTGCAGGAAGTTGAAGCGCGCCTATTGGCCCAGGACGGCGTCGCCCAAGTGGCGGTGTTGGTGCGCGACACCTCGGCCGGCCCGCAGTTGATCGGCTATTACACCGCCCCGGATGTCGCTCAGGACCAGGACGCGTTGAACATTCGACTCAAAACCGCCCTGGCCGCCGAGCTGCCCGACTACATGGTGCCCACCCAACTGCTGCGTCTGGAGACCATGCCCCTGGGCCCGAGCGGCAAGCTCGACCGCCGTGCCTTGCCCGAACCGCAGTGGCAGGTGCGCGAGCACGTCGAGCCGGCCAGCGCCCTGGAGCAACAAATCGCCGGCATCTGGCGCGACGTGCTGGGTCTTGCGTGCATCGGCCTGCGGGACGATTTCTTTGCCCTCGGCGGCCATTCGCTGCTGGCGACCCAGATCATTTCCCGCACCCGCCAAACCTGTGACGTCGAGCTGCCGCTGCGCACTTTGTTCGAGGCCAGTGAGCTGGGAGCCTTCGCTGAACAAGTGCGCTTGATCCAGGCCAGCGGCCAGACCAACCGCCAGCCGCCCATCGAGAAGGTCGACCGCAGCCAACCAGTGCCGCTGTCCTATTCCCAGCAGCGCATGTGGTTTCTCTGGCAGATGGAGCCGGACAGCCCGGCCTACAACGTCGGTGGCATGGCGCGCTTGCGCGGGGTGTTGGATGTCGGCCGCTTCGAGGCGGCCTTGCAGGCGTTGATCCTGCGCCACGAAACCCTGCGCACCACGTTCCCGAGCATCGACGGCGTGGCTCGCCAGCAGGTGCACGGCGAGACGGGCCTGTGCATGGACTGGAAGGACTTCTCGAGGCTGGCCGCCGACGTCCGCCAGCAGCGGGTGCAGCAACTGGCGGACAGCGAAGCCCACCAGCCCTTCGACCTGGAAACCGGGCCGCTGCTGCGGGCCTGCCTGGTCAAGACCGCCGAGCATGAGCATTACTTTGTGCTGACGCTGCACCACATCGTCACCGAAGGCTGGGCGATGGACATTTTCGCCCGTGAACTGAGCGCGCTGTACGAAGCCTTTATCGACGATCGTGAATCGCCTCTGGAACCGTTGCCGGTGCAGTACCTGGACTACAGCGTCTGGCAGCGTCAGTGGCTGGAGTCCGGCGAGCGTCAGCGACAACTCGACTATTGGACCGCGCAACTGGGCCGCGAACACCCGCTGCTGGAACTGCCCGGTGACCGTCCGCGTCCATCGGTGCAAAGTCATCGCGGTGAATTGTTCCGTTTCGACCTCAACGATGATTTGGCGGCGCGGGTCCGTGCCTTCAACGCGCAACAGGGCCTGACCCTGTTCATGACCATGACCGCGGCCCTGGCCGTGTTGCTCTATCGCTACAGTGGCCAGACCGACCTGCGCATCGGCGCGCCGGTGGCGAACCGCATCCGTCCGGAAAGCGAAGGGCTGATCGGCGCGTTCCTCAATACCCAGGTGTTGCGTTGCCAGCTCGACGGGCAGATGTCGGTGGGCGAACTGTTCGAGCAGGTGCGCCACACCGTCATCGAAGGCCAGTCCCACCAGGATTTGCCGTTCGATCATCTGGTGGAAGCCCTGCAACCGCCGCGCAGTGCGGCGTACAACCCGCTGTTCCAGGTGATGTGCAACGTGCAGCGCTGGGAGTTCCAGCAGAGCCGCACGCTGGCCGGCATGACGGTGGAATACCTGGTTAATGACGCCCGGGCCACCAAGTTCGACCTCAACCTGGAAGTCACCGACCTGGATCAGCGCCTGGGTTGCTGTTTGACCTACAGCACCGACCTGTTCGACGAGCCGCGCATCGCGCGCATGGCTGGGCACTGGCGCAATCTGTTGGAAGCGTTGCTGGTCGATCCGGCCCGACGCCTGAGCGAACTGCCGTTGCTGGACACCCGCGAGCAGCAACAGCTGCTCGACAGCCTGGGCGTCGAGCCCGGTGAGCATCGCCTGGACCAATGCCTCCACGCACTGTTCGACGAACAGGCGCGGATGCGTCCCGACGCACCAGCGCTGACGTTCGCCGGGCAGACCCTGACGTATGCGCAACTGGACAGCCGCGCCAATCGCCTGGCCTGGATGCTGCGCGAGCGAGGCGTCGGGCCGCAGGTGCGGGTGGGCCTGGCCCTGGAGCGTTCGCTGGAAATGGTCATCGGCCTGCTGGCGATCCTCAAGGCCGGCGGCGCCTACGTGCCGCTGGACCCGGAATACCCGCTGGACCGCTTGAGCTACATGATCGAGGACAGCGGCGTCAGCCTGCTGCTCAGTGACCGGGCGATGTTCCAGGCCCTCGGTGCGTTACCCGAGGGCGTGGGCTGCTGGTGCCTGGAAGATGATTCGGCGGCCCTGGCCCAATACCCGGATCAGCCGCTGCCGCTGATCAACCTGCCGCAACACCAGGCGTACCTGATCTACACCTCCGGCTCCACCGGCAAGCCCAAGGGTGTGGTGGTGTCCCACGGTGAAATCGCCATGCATTGCCAAGCGGTGATCCAGCGTTTCGGCATGCGCCCGGACGATTGCGAGCTGCATTTCTATTCCATCAACTTCGATGCGGCCACCGAACGCCTGCTGGTGCCATTGCTCAGTGGCGCCCACGTGGTGCTGCGGGCCCAGGGCCAATGGGACGCCGAGGAAATCTGCGGGCTGATTCGCCGGCATCGCATCAACATCCTTGGCTTCACGCCCAGTTACGGTAGCCAGTTGGCGCAGTGGCTGGCGACCCAGGGCCAGACCTTGCCGGTGCGCATGTGCATCACCGGCGGCGAAGCCCTGACGGGCGAGCATTTGCAGCGCATTCGCGCGGCGTTCAACCCAAGCCTGTTCTTCAACGCCTATGGCCCGACCGAAACCGTGGTCATGCCGTTGGCGAGCCTGGCTCCGGAGCGACTGGAAGAGGGCGCGGCCAGTGTGCCGATTGGCAGCGTGATTGGCGCCCGCATGGCGTACATCCTCGACGCCGACCTGGCGTTGGTGCCCCAAGGTGCCACAGGTGAGTTGTATGTGGGCGGCGCCGGTCTGGCCCAGGGTTATCACCAGCGTCCGGGGATGACCGCCGAGCGTTTCGTCGCCGACCCGTTCGCCACCGAGGGCGGACGCCTCTATCGCACCGGCGACCTGGTGCGCCAGGGTGCCGACGGTCTGGTGGAATACCTGGGGCGGATCGACCATCAGGTGAAAATCCGCGGCTTCCGCATCGAACTGGGAGAAATCGAAACCCGCCTGCTGGAACATGACGCGGTGCGCGAGGCCGTGGTACTGGCCCTCGACACGCCGGGGGGCAAGCAACTGGCGGGTTACCTGGTGACCGAGGTCGCCGAACAGGGCGGCGAGCAACAAGCGACCCTGCGCGAAGCCTTGAAAAACCACCTCAAGGCACAGTTGCCGGATTACATGGTGCCCACGCACCTGATCCTGCTGGCGAGCATGCCGCTGACCGCCAACGGCAAGCTCGACCGCCGCGCCTTGCCGCTGCCCGATCCCGAACTCAATCGCCAACACTACGTGGCGCCGAGCAATGCCCTGGAGCAGACCCTGGCGGCGATCTGGTGCGACGTGCTGAACGTCGGGCAAGTGGGCCTCAACGATAACTTCTTCGAGCTGGGCGGCGATTCGATCCTGTCCATCCAGGTGGTCAGCCGCGCCCGGCAGCAGGGCATTCATTTCACTCCCCGGGACTTGTTCCAGCACCAGACCGTGCAGACCCTGGCCGCGGTCGCCACGCGCAGCCAGCAGGTGCTTGCCGAGCAGGGCCTGTTGCAGGGTGAGTCCGGGCTGACGCCGATCCAGCACTGGTTCTTCGAGCGCCGGATCCCCAACCAGCACCACTGGAACCAGGCGCTGGTGCTGGCGCCGACCACGGCCCTGGCGCCGCAACCGCTGGAGCAGGCACTGCGCAGCGTCTTCCAGCACCACGATGCCTTGCGCCTGGGCTTCGACGAAAGCGCCGGGCACTGGCGGGCCGAGCATCAGTCGTTGTCTGACGCGGCGCTGTTGCGGCACGTGTCCGTGGACACCGCGCAGGATTGCGAAGCGTTGTTTGCCGAGACGCAGAGCCGTTTCAATCTATCAACCGGGCCATTGCTGCGCGCAGTGCTGGCGCAGTTACCCGATGGCCAGCAACGGTTGCTGATCGTCATCCATCACCTGGTGGTCGACGGTGTGTCGTGGCGGGTGCTGATGGACGATCTGCAAACCGTCTACCGCCAGCTCACCACCGGGCAGGAAGTACAACTGTCGGCCAAGACCAGCCCATTGCGGGACTGGGCCGCGCGTTTGCAGGCTTACGCCGGCAGCGAATCCCTGCGCGAAGAACTGGGGTGGTGGCAAGCGCAGTTGAGTGGCGCGCAGGTGCAGCTGCCGTGCGTGAATCCCGAGGGCGGGCTGCAGGAACGTCATGCTGAAACCGTCAGCGTACGCCTGGACGCCGAGCGCACCCGGCAACTGTTGCAACAGGCGCCGAGCGCCTATCGCACCCAGGTCAACGACCTGCTGCTCACGGCGCTGGCCCGGGTGCTGTGCCGCTGGAGTGGTCACGCATCGGCCCTGGTCCAGCTCGAAGGCCATGGCCGCGAAGCGCTGTTCGACGACATCGACCTGACCCGCACCGTCGGCTGGTTCACCAGCGTCTATCCCATACGCCTGAGCCCAGCGGCCGAAGGCTTCGGAGCGTCGATCAAGGCCATCAAGGAACAATTGCGCGCGGTGCCCCACAAGGGCCTCGGCCATGGCGTATTGCGCTACCTGGCCGACGCGACGACTCGCCAGACGATGGCCAACTTGCCGCATGCGGCGATCACCTTCAACTACCTGGGCCAGCTCGACCAGACCCTCGGTCAGGATGCGCTGTTCCAGCCGCTGGATGCGCCGTTGGGGGCGATCCACGATCCCGAGGCGCCGCTGCCTAATGAGCTGAGTGTCGACAGCCAGGTCAGCGGTGGCGAGTTGGTGCTGCGCTGGACGTTCAGCCGTGAACGGCATGATCGTCAGGCTATCGCTACCCTGGCCGAGGCCTACCTCGATGAGTTGCAACGCCTGATCGAGCACTGCCTGACGGACGAGGCGGGCGGCCTGACGCCATCGGACTTCCCCCTGGCGAAGCTGACCCAGGGCCAGCTCGACAGCCTGCCGGTGCCGGCCGGGCAGATCGAAGACGTCTACCCGCTGACGCCGATGCAGGAAGGCATGCTGTTGCACACCTTGCTGGAACCGGGCACGGGCCTGTACTACATGCAGGATCGCTATCGCATCAACAGCGAACTGGACCCGCAGCGTTTTGCCCAGGCCTGGCAGGCGGTCATCGCCCGGCATGAAGCCTTGCGCGCGTCGTTCTGCTGGAACGTCGGCGAAGACATGCTGCAAATCATCCACAAGCCGGGCAGCACGCCGGTGGATTATCTCGACTGGTCCGAGGTGCCCGAAGACGCCCAGGAAGCCAAGCTCCAGGTCCTGCTCAAGAACGAGCGCGAGGCCGGTTTCGATCTGTTGAACCAGGCGCCGTTTCACCTGCGACTGATTCGGGTCGGCGCGGCGCGCTACTGGTTCATGATGAGCAACCACCACATCCTCATCGATGCGTGGTGCCGTTCGCTGCTGATGGACGACTTCTTCGAGATCTACACCGCCCTGGGTGAAAACCGCGAACCGCAGTTGACCGTGCCACCGCGCTATCGCGACTACATCGGCTGGTTGCAGCACCAGAGCCTGGCCGAAGCCCGCCAGTGGTGGCAGCGCAACCTGCAAGGCTTCGAGCGAACCACCCCGATCCCTGGCGACCGGCCGCTCCTGCGTGAGCACGCCGGTGACAGTGGCGGCATGATCGTCGGCGACTGCTACACCCGTCTCGATGCCCGGGACGGTGCGCGGCTGCGGGAGCTGGCACAGGCTCAGCAACTGACGGTCAACACGTTCGCCCAGGCGGCGTGGGCCCTGGTGCTGCGACGGGTCAGCGGCGACCGCGATGTGTTGTTCGGCGTCACCGTGGCCGGGCGCCCGGTGGAGCTGCCGCAGATGCAACGCACCGTGGGGCTGTTCATCAACAGCATCGCCTTGCGCGTGCAGATGCCTGAGGACCATCAGCGCTGCAGCGTGCGCCAGTGGCTCAGCGATTTGCTGGACAGCAACATGCAACTGCGCGAGTACGAATACCTGCCGCTGGTGAGCATCCAGGAGGTCAGCGAACTGCCCAAGGGCCAGCCGCTGTTCGACAGTTTGTTCGTGTTCGAGAATGCGCCGGTGGAGGTCTCGGTGCTGGACCGCGCCCAAAGCCTCAACGCCACTTCGGACTCGGGCCGGACCCACACCAATTTCCCGCTGACGGCGGTCTGCTATCCGGGCGATGACCTGGGGCTGCACCTTTCGTACGACCAGCGCTACTTCGATGAAAGCACCGTCCAGGGGCTGCTCGGCGAGTTCAAGCGGTTGCTGCTGGCGTTGATGGAGGGCTTGCACGGCGACATGAGCGAGCTGCCGCTGATCGGTGCTCAAGAACAGGATTTCCTCATCGAGGGCTGCAACCAGAGCGAGCATGCCTATCCGTTGGAGCAGAGCTACGTCGAGCTGTTCGAGGCGCGGGTTGCGGCCCATCCGCACCGCCCTGCGGTCAGTTGCCTGGACGCGAGCTACAGCTACGCCGAGTTGAATGCACGCAGCAACCGCCTCGGCCACGCCCTGATCGCTGCCGGTGTCGGCCTGGACCAGCCCGTGGCGCTGCTGGCCGAACGGGATGCCGAGTTGCTGGGCATGATCATCGGCAGCTTCAAGGCCGGCGCCGGCTACCTGCCGCTGGACCCGGGCCTGCCGAGCCAGCGCCTGAGCCGCATCATCGAATTGAGTCGCACGCCGTTGCTGGTCTGCACCCAGGCCTGCGAGGCCCAGGCCCAGGCGTTGCTGGACGAATTCGCCTGTTCCGCGCGGCCAAAGTTGCTGGTGTGGGAAACCGTCCAGGCCAGCGCTCTTTCGCTGGAAAACCCAGGGGTCTACAGCGGGCCGGATAACCTCGCCTACGTGATCTACACCTCCGGCTCCACCGGCCTGCCCAAAGGCGTGATGGTGGAGCAGCGGGGCATGCTCAACAACCAACTGAGCAAAGTGCCGTACCTGGCGCTGAGCGAGGCGGATGTGATTGCCCAGACGGCTTCGCAAAGCTTCGATATTTCGGTCTGGCAGTTCCTCGCCGCGCCGTTGTTCGGTGCCCGGGTCGACATCGTGCCCAACGCCATTGCCCACGACCCGCAAGGGCTGCTGGAGCATGTACAGCAGCAGGGCATTAGCGTGCTGGAAAGCGTGCCGTCGCTGATCCAGGGCATGCTCGCCCAGGAACGCATCGGGCTGGACGGCTTACGCTGGATGCTGCCCACCGGCGAAGCGATGCCGCCGGAACTGGCGCACCAGTGGTTGTTGCGTTACCCGGACATCGGCCTGGTCAACGCCTACGGCCCGGCGGAATGCTCCGACGACGTGGCGTTCTTCCGGGTCGACCTGGCCTCGACCCGTGGTACGTATCTGCCGATTGGCACGCCCACCGACAACAATCGTCTGTACCTGCTCGACGGCGCGCTGGACCTGGTACCGCTGGGGGCGGTGGGTGAGTTGTGCGTGGCGGGCACCGGGATCGGGCGTGGTTATGTCAGCGATCCGTTGCGCACCGCCCCGGTCTTTGTGCCGAACCCGTTCGGCGCGCCAGGGGAGCGGCTGTACCGTACCGGCGACCTGGCGCGGCGGCGCCGCGACGGGGTGTTGGAGTACGTCGGGCGCATCGACCATCAGGTGAAAATCCGCGGCTACCGCATCGAGCTGGGGGAAATCGAAGCGCGCTTGCATGAACAGCCAGAAGTGCGCCATGGGGCGGTGGCCGTGCAGGAGGGCGTCAATGGCAAGCATCTGGTGGGCTACCTCGTCGCCACCGACTCGGCGCTGAAACCCGCCGAGCGCCTGGAGCGCATCAAGCAGCGCCTGCGGGCCGAACTGCCGGAATACATGGTGCCGCTGCACTGGCTGTGGCTCGAGCGCCTGCCCCTCAACGCCAACGGCAAGCTCGATCGCAAGGCCTTGCCGGCCCTGGAGATCGGCCAGTTGCAAAGCCAGGACTACCAGGCGCCCGGCAATGAACTGGAGCAGACCCTGGCAGACATCTGGGCCCAGGTGCTGAAAGTCGAGCGGGTCGGGGTGCGGGATAACTTCTTCGAACTGGGCGGCCATTCCCTGCTGGCGACGCAAATCGCCTCACGGGTGCAAAAGGCCCTGCAACGCAACGTACCGCTGCGAGCGATGTTCGAATGCAGCACGGTGCAGGAACTGGCCGACTACATCGATGGGCTGGCGGCCAGCGAAATTACCGAGGAGAAGGTGGATCGGTTGAATGATTTGATGGCGGAATTGGAAGGAATGTAGTTCTGCGGCGTCTATGAAGACCTCATCGCGAGCGAGCTCGCTCCCACAGGGTTTGTGATCGACACAAATCCCATGTGGGAGCGGGCTTGCTCGCGAAGGCGTCACGACGTAGCGCAACAAGCCTCGGGCCTGGTGAAAAAGGTCACGTCGGGTCCAAAAGCCCCGAGCTTTTGAATCGTATCGTTCACGGCATCCAGCAGGCCGAGTTGTTCCGGGGTCGGCGTAGATCCATAGACGGCCACCAGGGCCTCAAAAAACTGAAGCTTTCCCTTGGCTATTTGCCCGGACGCTTTTTCTGTATTGCCCGCTTTGGGTTGCAAGAGAACCACCTGTTCCCGGGCGAAGGTTTCAAGCTCAGCTTTTGTCATGATGATGCTTCCTTTCGTTGGTAGTCGAGTTTTCAAGCTATCCCCAGCGGCTGAGCATTTCTACTGTCAGGTCTTACAGGTCGTTGCGGCGCAATACCGGCGGTTGACGCTGACTACCCGCCACGTCAGTCTCCCTGGGCTATTCATTTCCAAACAAGGAGGTCACCCATGCCCTTTGCAATCATTGACGGACAACCGCTTCACTACCTGGACCAAGGCCAGGGCCCGGTGGTGCTGCTGGGCAGCAGCTATCTGTGGGACCACACCATGTGGGCGCCGCAGATCGAGGTGTTGTCCCAGCATTATCGGGTCATCGCCTTGGACTTGTGGGGCCACGGCCAGTCCGGGTGTTTGCCTGAGGGCATGACCTCCCTGGACGACCTGGCCCGTCAGGCGTTGACGTCGATGGATTACCTTGGCATCGACTGCTTCAACCTGGTCGGGCTTTCGGTGGGCGGGATGTGGGGTGCGCGGCTGGCGCTGGCGGCGCCTGGGCGCGTGCAGTCGCTGGTATTGATGGACACCTACGTCGGCGTCGAGCCGGAGGCGACCCGCCAGTATTACTTCTCGCTGTTCGACAAGATCGAAGCCAGCGGCAGTATTCCCGAACCCTTGCTGGACATCATCGTGCCGATCTTTTTCCGGCCGGGGATCGACCCGCATTCGGCGCTCTACCAGCAGTTCCGGGCCACACTGGCCGCGCTGCCGACCGATCGCCTGCGCGACAGCATCGTGCCGCTGGGGCGGATCATTTTCGGTCGGGACGACATCCTGCCGCGCCTGCATGAACTGGACGCCAAGCGCACGACGGTGATGTTTGGCGACCAGGACAAACCGCGGCCACCGTCCGAGTCGCTGGAGATGGCCGAGTTGATCGGTTGCCCCCATGTGGTGATTCCGGAGGCGGGGCACATCTCCAATCTGGAGAACTCGGAATTCGTGAATCGGATGTTGCTGGGACTCTTGCGTCGCTGATCCACCGCTATCGCGAGCAAAGTCGCTCCCACAGGGGACCTGTGATCGACGCAGATCCAATGTGGGAGCGAGCTTGCTCGCGATTGCGGTGTGTCTATCACATCAATGCTGACTGATCTGCCGCTATCGCGAGCAAGCTCGCTCCCACCAGGGGTCTACAGTGAGGCTCGTTACTTCGGCCCGAGAATCTTCACCAGTTTGTCCGGCGACGGCGCGCCTTGCTGCTGTTGCAGCTCGCCTTTTTCATCCAGATAGAAAATCGCCGGGGTGGCGGACAGTTCCAGCTCGTCCATCAACTGCTGGTTGGCGTCCAGTTTTGCCTGGATGGCCGGCGGTATGTCCTTGAGCGCTTTGAGCGGGCTGCCCTTGCCGGCCTTTTCATGCTCGGCCAGGGCTTTTTCCGGGTCCTTGGCCGCCAGCAAGGCGGCGGATTTACCCGGGCTGTCTTCGCGGATGATACCCACCATGATGTGGCGCAACTGCACCTTGCCGGCCTTGACCCAGGGCCGTGCCTGTTCCCAGAACATGTTGCAGTACGGGCAGTTCGGATCGCTGAACAGGTACACCGTGCGTGGTGCGTCCTTGTTGCCGTCGGCGATCCAGTTGCTACCCTCCATCTTCGCCCAGATGGCCTTGGCCATCGGTGCATAAACCAGTTTTTGCAGTGGCTCGGCGCTCAGGTCCTTGCCGTCGGCGTCGTACAGGTTGCCCAGCAGGACGTGTTGCCCATCCGGGGTCAGGTACAGCGCCATGCCACGGTTCTGGTATTGCGCCGCATAACCGCGCAAGCCGTCCGGCGCGTCGAAGGTGCCGATGATTTTTGCGCCCTTGGCTTCGATCTTCTTGATCGCTGCAGGCAATTCTTCGGCCTGGAGCAGCGGGGCCTGCGACAGTGCGGCGGCAACGGCCAGGGTCAGCAGGTGGCGGAGGCGGGGCATGGCGTTTTCCTTGTGGCGGAGTGGGGCGTCGTGGACGAGTCCGGCGTTTCGAAGTTTTCCAAGGCGCGAGCCAGGCTCGCTTCCGACAATTCCCCCAGGTGGCTGCCCAGCAGGCGACCGTCGGCGCTGTAGAACAGGGTGGTCGGCAGGGCCATGGAGCCGACGGCCTGGCCGAGGCGGCCGCTGCCATCGAACAACATGTTGTCCAGGCTCAGGCCTTGGGTGGCAAGGTAGGTGCTGACGCTTTGCATGCTTTCGGCCTGATTGACGAACAGGAAGGTCAGGTCCGGACGCTGTTGCTGGGCTTCTTCGAGCACCGGCATTTCACGGCGGCAGGGCGGGCACCAGGTGGCCCATAGATTGATCACCAGGGGGCCGCCCTGGTAATCGGTGAGTTTCACGGTCTCGCCGTCGGCGGTGCGCAGGGTGATGTCCGGCAGCCGGGTGCCTTGTTCATAAATTGTCAGCGACAGGGTCGCCACCAGCCAGAACAGCAAGCCGCTGCCGACGCCGAAGCCCAATGGCCGGCGCAGGGGCGGACGGCGGCGGGCCCACAACAAGGCGCCAATCAGCAGCGCCACGATGCCCGGCCAGGCCAGGAAGCCACCGTCGCGCAGGTCGACGATCTGCCACGGGTCGTCCCGGTAATGTTGCCAATAGGCGACGACGAAGCCGATCCGTGCGGCCAGCAGCCCCAGGAGAAACAGCACGAACAGCACCGACTCGGGGTTTTCGCCACCGCGCTTGGCCACCCGCCAGCCGACGAAGGTCGCCAGCGCCAGGGCGCTGATGAGCAACAGGTGGTTGAGGGCAATGGCAAAGGTGCCCAAGGTAAACGTCAGCATCAGCGCGCGTCCCGGGTGAGGTTCCAGCGCTCCAGGAATGCCTTGGCGTCGACTTCCCCGGTGATCCGCTGGCTGCGGCGTTCTTCACCGTCGGCGCCGATCCACAGCAGGCTCGGCGGCCCCGGCACTTGGTAACGGCCCAGCAGTTCGCGGCTGGCGGGGCTGTCGGCGGTGACGTCCAGGCGCAGCAGGCGCACACCGCTCAGGGCGTCGAGCACTTCGCTGCGGCCGAAGACCTGTTTTTCCATGATCTTGCAGGACACGCACCAGTCGGCGTAGTAGTCCAGCAGCACCCACTGGCCCTGGGTCTTGGCGGCGTCCAGTTCCCGTTGCAGGGCGGCGGGCTCGCTGACCGTGACGAACGCGTCGTGGGCACTGACGGTCGCGCGGCCCTCGGTGCCGGCGTAGACCTTCAGGGGCTGGAAGAAGTCATCGCCGCCGCCCGCTGCGCCAATCACCAGCAGGCTGCCCCACAAGCCGAACAGCAACGAGGCGCTGCCGCAGACATAGGCGATGCGGCCGAACCCTTCGGTCTGGCGCCAGGCGCTGTAGGCGGCGATCAACAACAGCACGCCCCACAGGCCGACCCACAACGAACCGTCGATGATCGGGCGAATCATCAGCAGCGCGGTGCCCAGGAACAGGAAGCCGAACACACCCTTGAGCAGGTTCATCCAGGCGCCGGGCTTGGGCAGGAAGCGGTTGCCCACGGTCACCAACAGCAACAGCGGCAGGCCCATGCCGATGCCCATGGTGAACAGGATCAGCCCGCCGTGCAGCGCATTGCCGCTCTGGGCGATATACAGCAGCGCACCGGCCAGCGGCGCGGTCATGCACGGGCCCACCAACAGGCCGGACAGCGCCCCGAGAATGCCGGCGCCCACCAGGCTGCCACCGCGGCGCTGGCGCCCGGCGTTTTCCAGGCGGTCACGCAGGGCGGCCGGCAATTGCAATTCGAAGAAGCCGAACATGGGCAGCGCCAGCAACACGAATACGGCTGCGAAGCTGCCCAGCAGCCACGGTTGTTGCAGCAGCGCCTGGAGGTTGGCGCCCAGCAGCGCGGCGAGCACGCCCATGGCGGCGTACACCAGGGCCATGCTGATCACGTAGCTGCCGGCCAAGGCCAGGCCGCGTCTCGGTCCTGCACCGCTGCCTACCACCAACCCGGCCAGGATCGGCAGCATCGGCAGCGAACAGGGGGTGAACGCCAATAGCAGGCCCAGGCCGAAGAACACCAACAGGCTCCAGCCCAGGGCCCGTTGTTGCAGGCCGCTGGCCAGGGCCTGGTCCGGCGCCTCGCCGCTGGCCGCCACCGGTGCGCTGCCACCCAGGTCGACCACTTGGGTCTGGGGTGGATAGCACAGGCCGGCGTCGGCGCAGCCCTGGAAGCCGACCTTGATCTTGCCCGTGGCACCGGCCGGAATCTTCAGCTCCAGCGCTTGGCGATAGACCTGCTGGTCGCCGAAAAACTCGTCGCTGTGGGCTTCACCCTCCGGCAGCTGGGGTTTTTGCGCCTCGGCCAGGCCATCGAACTTGAGCCGCTGCTGGTACAAGTAGTACCCATCGGCGATCTGCCAGAACAGCTGGGTTTCACCGGAGTCCAGGCGTTCGGAGGTAAACACGAACGCCTTTTCCACCGGCAGGAAATCGGGTTTGGTTTCGAAGGGATTGGCGGCCTGGGCCAGGCCCGCGATCAGGAACAGCCACAGCAAAAACAATCGACGCATGGATAAAGCCTTAGAACGAAGCAAGTGGAAAACACAATGGCGGCTGGCGATTAACCGTCGATTAACCCGACGACGACCGGCAGGCCGCAATGATCGCCCATGTTGGCTGTACTCGTCGCATAATGTCGGCTTAATCGGCCGGCGGCCTAATGTACCTTTTTCCACGGGGCTTACCATGCGCGTACTGGTCTGCGAAGACGATGAGTTGATTGCCAGCGGGATCGTTGCCGGCCTTACGGCGCAGGGCCTGACTGTCGAGCACGTCGCCACCGCATCGGCGGCGCGGGCGATGGTCGGCGTGGCGGAATTCGACGTCATGGTGCTGGACTTGGGATTGCCCGACGAGGACGGTCTCAAGCTGCTCAGGCAACTGCGTCAGCAGGGCTTGGAGACGCCGGTGCTGATCCTCACTGCCCGGGACTCGGTAACCGACCGGGTCGACGGCTTGCAGGCCGGCGCCGATGACTACCTGCTCAAACCCTTCGACCTGCGCGAACTCGCGGCGCGCCTGCACACGTTGCTGCGACGCGTGGCGGGGCGCAGCGTCAACCTGATCGAGCACGGTCGCCTGACCTACGACCCCAGCAGTCGGGAAACCACCCTGGACGGCCAGCCGGTGGATCTGTCCCGGCGCGAGCAATCGCTGTTGCAGGCGCTGCTGCACAGTCGCGGCCGGGTGCTGTCCACCGAACAGCTCAAGGACAGCGTCTACGGGTTCAACGACGAATTGGAAAGCAACGCCCTCAACGTCCATATCCATCACCTGCGGCGCAAGTTGGGCAACGGGATTGTCGAGACTGTGCGCGGCCTGGGCTATCGCCTGGGGCCGGCCGAAGGTGGAGAGTCTTCCAAGTGATGAGCCTGCGACTGCGCCTGAGCCTGACCCTCGGCGCGGCCTTTGCCCTGATCTGGGCCCTGGCCGCGGCGTGGATGCTCAGTGACCTGCGCAACCAGATGATGTTTTCCCTCGACCAGCGCCTGGTGGCTTCGGCGCGGATGGTCGCCGGGTTGCTGGAACAGATGCCACCGTTGCCCAGCAAGGGCGACGGCACGCATTTGAGCTCCGAGCAATTGAGCATTCCTGGCGGCATGGCCTGTCAGGTCAGCTCCTTGCGCGGCGAGATTCTGGCCCGCAGCCACGGCACCCCAGAGCAAACCCTGGAAGCCGAGAAAATGGGTTTCCACGACCAGATGATCGACGGCGCGCCCTGGCGCAGCTTCACCCTGGCCCGGGGTGACTTGCGCGTCACGACCGCCGACCGCCAGATCGAACGCGAAGCCCTGAACATGTCGATACTGCTGGCCGCCTCGGTGCCGGTGGGCGTGGCGTTGCTCGGTTGCTTGTGCCTGTTGTGGCTGGGTATTGGCCAGGGCCTGGCACCGCTCAATCGCATTCGCGATGCGCTGATGCGGCGCAGCGCCGACTCCCTGGAGCCCTTGCAGATCCATCCACTGCCCAGCGAATTGCGACCGCTGCTGGAGACCCAGAACCAGTTGTTCCAGCGCATCGGCAAGACCATCGAGCGCGAGCGACGGCTGACCGGCGACGCCGCCCACGAGTTGCGCAGCCCGCTGACCGCCATCAAGACGCACCTGCAAGTGGCGCGCATGACCGAGGGCGCCGCCCGCGATCAATCCCTGGCCCGGGCCGAGGAGGGCGCCGACCGCATGCATCGCACACTCGAACAGTTGCTGCTGCTGGCGCGGGTCGAAGGCAGCCTGTCGTTCGACGATGGCGTGCAATGCAACGCCGAGCAGGTCGCCCGGCTGGCGATCCAGGATGCCGCCAGCAGTGATTCGCGGCGGATCAGGCTGCACGTATCCCCAGGGTTGTCCGATGCACCGGTGCAGATGCCGGCGGTGCTCTCCATCGCCGCCTTGCGCAACCTGCTGGATAACGCCCTGCGCCATACCCCGGACGATACCGATGTGGAGCTGAGCCTGGAGATGATCGGCCAGCGCGTGCGCTTCCAGGTCCGCGACCACGGCCCCGGCATCGCCGCCGACGACATCCAGCACCTGACCCAGCGCTTCTGGCGCAACGGCCAGAGCACCGGCTGCGGCCTGGGGCTGGCGATCGTCCAGGCCATCGTCCAGCGTTGCGGCTGCGGCCTGCATTTCGACACGCGCCCGGATGGGCTGCGAGTCGAATTGACTGTGCCGGTTCAGGTGTTACCGGCCTGATTCACTTTAGCAATGGCCTGTAGGAAGGCTTTGCTCCCACAGGCTTCAAGGACAAACCACTGATCGCGCTGACGGAGAAAGTTCTGCCCGAGAGTAAATCCCTGCATTGCTGATGCGTTTCCACAACAGGAAACCTGCATGTGCGCTCCGACCGGAGATGCACCTGTGCGGTGTGTCGTTGGGTCATTACTTCAGTGTATTGCGGGGTCGAGGGATGTCAGTCGCCAACAGTCTTATCGAAGCACAGCCGGCCCGGGTCAGTCCTGCGCCGGCCGAGACGCTCTACCAGTTCAATGAGTCGCCGCTGCTGGCCCGCCAGAGTCGGCAGGAGTCCAATGCCCGCAGCTACCCACGGCGGATTCCCCTGGCCCTCAAGCGTGCCAAGGGGCTGTATGTCGAGGACGTCGAGGGGCGCACCTTCATCGATTGCCTGGCCGGCGCTGGCACACTGGCGCTGGGGCATAACCATCCGGTGGTGATCGAAGCGATCCAGCAGGTGCTGGCCGATGAGCTGCCCTTGCATACCCTGGACCTGACCACGCCGGTCAAGGACCGTTTCGTCCAGGACCTGTTCGGCCTGTTGCCGGCAGAGCTGGCCGCCGAGGCGAAGATCCAGTTCTGCGGCCCCACCGGTACCGATGCGGTGGAAGCCGCCCTCAAGCTGGTGCGCACCGCCACCGGCCGCAGCACCGTGCTGTCGTTCCAGGGCGGTTATCACGGCATGAGCCAAGGGGCGTTGAGCCTGATGGGCAGCCTGGGGCCGAAGAAACCCTTGGGCGCCTTGCTCAGCAGCGGCGTGCAGTTCATGCCATACCCCTACGATTACCGCTGCCCGTTCGGGCTGGGCGGTGTGGCGGGCGTGAAGGCCAATCTGCATTACCTGGAGAACCTGTTGAATGACCCCGAGGCCGGCGTGCAATTGCCGGCAGCCGTCATCGTCGAAGTGGTGCAGGGCGAGGGCGGGGTGATTCCCGCTGATCTGGACTGGCTGCGCGGCTTGCGGCGGATCACCGAGCAGGCGGGGGTGGCGTTGATCGTCGACGAAATCCAGAGCGGCTTTGGCCGTACCGGCAAGATGTTTGCGTTCGAGCACGCCGGGATCATCCCGGACGTGGTCGTGCTGTCCAAGGCCATCGGTGGCAGCCTGCCGCTGGCGGTGGTGGTTTATCGCGACTGGCTCGACACCTGGCTGCCAGGTGCCCACGCCGGGACCTTCCGTGGCAATCAGATGGCCATGGCCGCCGGTTCCGCAGTGATGCGCTATCTGCAGGAGCACGACTTGCCGGCCCACGCCGCCGCCATGGGCGAACGCTTGAGCGAGCACCTGCGCATCCTGCAGCGAGACTTCCCACAACTGGGCGATATCCGCGGTCGCGGGTTGATGCTCGGCGTCGAACTGGTGAACCCGGCGGGTAAACCCGATGCGCTGGGCCATCCGCCGGTGCATGCACGGCTGGCGCCACGGCTGCAACGTGAATGCCTCAAGCGCGGGCTGATCCTGGAGTTGGGTGGCCGGCAGGGCGGCGTGGTGCGGTTCCTGCCGCCGCTGATCATCACAAAGGCGGAAATCGACCGGGTTGCCGAGATTTTCGGGCGTGCCCTGCAGGCGGCGGTTGTCGAGGCCTAATTTTCACTCGGGCCCGTACGTTCCTTTCATATCCTGGCTGCGCATGCGCCGCAGCGAACCTCGAGCAAAGATGGAGAGACACCCATGACTTCAGTATTCGACCGCGAGGACATCGTCTTTCAGGTCGTGGTCAACCACGAAGAACAGTATTCGATCTGGCCAGACTACAAGGCCGTCCCCGAAGGCTGGCGTACCGTCGGCAAAAGCGGGTTCAAGAAGGAATGCCTGGCCTACATCGAAGAAGTCTGGACCGACATGCGCCCGCTGAGCCTGCGCAAGAAGATGGACGAGCAGGCGGCTGCGGTTCACTAAATGCAGAGCTTGTGGCAGGAAGGAAGCTTCCACAGGAAGGCTGCGGGAGAATAAAAATCCTGCAGTCACATCAGAACCCCTGTGGGAGCGAGCTTGCTCGCGATGGCGGCGGATCAGCAATATCGATGCTGCTGACACTCCGCCATCGCGAGCAAGCTCGCTCCCACAGGGGCTATTGCGCGATCAAAAAATCAATCAACGCCCGTGCCGCCGCCGGCAGTTGTCGGTGCGGCGGGTAGATGATTGAAAACGGCCGGCTGCGTCCGCCGAAGTCTTCCAGCAAAGCCACCAGTTCCCCGCGCTCGATTCGCTCCCGGACAATGAACTCATAGGTCTGGCAGATCCCCATCCCGGCCTGGGCCAGGGACACGATGCCCAATACATCGTCGGACACCTGCACATTGCCCACCGGCAGCCATTCCCGATCTTGATGATTTTCGCGAAACAGCCAGGGGGCGATGCGTCCGCTGCTGGGCATCACGAAGGGCAGGCAGGCGTGTGCAGCCAGTTCATCGACGTGCCGGGGCGTTCCGGCGCGTGCCAGGTAGTGCGGCGCGGCCACCAGGCAAAGGCGGGCGTCTTCGAGCTTGCGGCCGACCAGCCCGCTGTCCGGCAATGGCCCGAGGCGGATCGCCAGGTCATACCCCTCGGCCACCAGGTCGACATTGCGGTTGGTGATGCTCAGCTCGACCCGCACTTGCGGGCACGCCTGGGCGAAACGCGACAACAGCGACGGCAGGCGGTAATGACCGTAGGTCGTCGGCACGCTCAGGCGTACGCGACCGGTCAGGACACCGTCCTGGCCCTGGATCCGCCGCTCGGCATCGTCAATCAGGGCAAAGGCCGAGCGCGACTGTTCCAGGTACACCGTGCCGGCATCGGTCAGGTTCAGCCGCCGGGTTGTGCGTCGTAACAATTGCACCCCAAGCCGGGCTTCGAGGCGGGAGATGGCGCGGCTCAGGACCGAAGGCGTGGTCCCCAGCGCCACGGCGCCGGCGCTGAGGGTGCCTTTTTCCACGACCGTGACGAAGGCTTCCACGTCCGCCAGATGATCGAAACGACGAGCCATTATTGCCTCCAGAGGCCAGGTGATGTTCCGGGTGGCCAGTTTATCGCCGGTAAACGCATCAATACAGTGAGCCATCTTTTATCGAAGCGTTCTGGAGTCATCATGAAAAAGCTCACTACCTTGGCAACGTCTGTCGTTCTGGCAGGCATCAGCGTCGCGGCCCATGCCGATAACGTGCTGGTGGTCCTGTCGGACGCCGATCATCTGGATCTGAAAAATGGCCAGGTCTTCTCCACCGGCTTTTACCTCAACGAATTGCTGCAACCGGTGAAACTGTTGCTGGAGGCGGGTCACCAAGTGACGTTCGCAACGCCCGAGGGCAAGGCGCCGACGCTGGACCGTTCCTCGGTGGACAAGATGTACTTCAACAATGACTCGGCGGAGCTGGAGCGCTACCAGGCGTTGCTGGCGCAGTTGAACATCACCTCGGCCAAGGACTCACCGGTGATCAGCCTGGCCCGTGTCGAGCAGATCGGCCTGGAGCGGTTCGACGCCCTGTACATCCCCGGCGGGCACGCGCCGATGCAGGATTTGCTGACCAGCGCGCCGCTGGGACGGGTGCTGACGCATTTTCATGACAAGGGCAAGACCACCGCGCTGGTCTGCCACGGGCCGATAGCGCTGCTGTCGACCCTGCCCGATGCCAGGGGCTTCGTCGACCAGTTGGCCGCCAGAGGCCAGGCCTCGGCCAAGGCCGACTGGATCTACGCCGGGTACAAGATGACGGTAATCAGCAATCAGGAAGAAGAACTGGCCAAGGGGCTTCTGGGCGGCGGGAGCATGAAGTTCTATCCACAAACCGCACTGGAACAGGCGGGTGGGCAATACCGTAGCAACACATCGCCATGGATGTCCCATGTGGTCATGGACCGGGAGTTGATCACCGGCCAGAACCCGGCGTCGGCGCTGGAGGTGGGGCAGGTGTTGGTCGAGCGGTTGAAGCGCTGACCCAGCACCACCACCGATTCCCCTGTGGGAGCAAGCTCGCTCCCACAGGTTTTGGCTTAAGGCCTCTACCTTACTTGAACCGCCGCTCCACCCCTTTCTCCACCAGGATCTTCGCCGAAATCTCCTCCACGGAAAAATGCGTGGAGTTGATGTGTGGAATATTCTCCCGCCGGAACAGGTTTTCCACCTCGCGCACTTCGAACTCGCACTGGGCATAGCTCGAGTAGCGGCTGTTGGGCTTGCGCTCGTTGCGGATCGCGGTAAGGCGGTCCGGGTCGATGGTCAGGCCGAACAGCTTGTGCTGGTGGGCACGCAGGGCGCTGGGCAGCTGCAGGCGCTCCATGTCGTCTTCGGTCAGCGGATAGTTGGCCGCACGGATGCCGAACTGCATCGCCATGTACAGGCACGTCGGCGTCTTGCCACAGCGCGACACGCCCACCAGGATCAGGTCGGCCTTGTCGTAATAATGCGTGCGGGCCCCGTCATCGTTGTCCAGCGCGAAGTTGACCGCCTCGATCCGCTCCATGTAGTTGGAGTTGTGGCCAATAGAATGGGATTTGCCGACCGAGTAGGACGAGTGCTCGCTCAGTTCCTGTTCCAGGGGCGCCAGGAACGTGGAAAAAATGTCGATCATGAAACCATTGGACGTCGCGAGAATCTCACGGATGTCCTGATTGACGATGGTATCGAAGATAATCGGGCGGAAACCGTCGGTTTCGGCGGCTTTATTGATTTGCTGTACCATGGCCCGCGCCTTGTCGACGTTGTCGATGTACGGTCGTATGAACTTGGCGAAGGTAATGTTTTCGAACTGTGCCAACAGGCTTTGGCCTAGCGTTTCGGCCGTAATGCCGGTGCCGTCGGAGATAAAGAAAGCAGATCGTTTCATTTGCGCCTTGGGCCTTAAGCTAGTGAGCTAGTGACGATTCTTGGATATGATAGGCGCGATTTGCTGGCCGCCAGTGGTCCGCATTCTCACTTATTTTCCAGGTCCAGGCCATATCGCCGGTCATCGCTCCCCTGGAGCCACCGGTGCCTTGAGCTTTTCCAACACAGTTAGTGGAGAGATCACCTTGGTAGAGTACGTAGTTTCCCTCGATAAGCTCGGCGTCCATGATGTGGAGCATGTGGGGGGCAAGAACGCATCCCTGGGCGAGATGATCAGCAACCTCGCCGGTGCCGGTGTATCGGTACCAGGTGGCTTCGCCACGACCGCCCAGGCTTATCGTGATTTCCTGGAACTGAGCGGCCTGAACAAGCAGATCCACGATGCGCTCGATGCCCTGGACGTCGATGACGTCAATGCCCTGGCCAAGACCGGTGCCCAGATCCGCCAATGGATCATGGACGCCGAGTTCCCCGAGAAACTGAACGCCGAGATTCGCACCGCTTTCGCCAAGCTGTCCGAAGGCAATCCCGACATCGCCGTCGCCGTGCGTTCCTCGGCCACCGCCGAAGACCTGCCGGATGCCTCCTTCGCCGGCCAGCAGGAAACCTTCCTGAACATCCGTGGCGTGGAAAACGTCATCCGTGCCGCCAAGGAAGTCTTCGCCTCCCTTTTCAACGACCGTGCCATTTCCTACCGCGTGCACCAGGGCTTCGACCACAAGCTGGTTGCCCTGTCCGCCGGTGTGCAGCGCATGGTCCGCTCCGAAACCGGCACCGCCGGCGTGATGTTCACCCTCGACACCGAGTCGGGCTTCCGTGACGTGGTGTTCATCACCGGCGCCTACGGCCTGGGTGAAACCGTCGTGCAGGGCGCTGTGAACCCGGATGAGTTCTACGTCCACAAAGGCACGCTGCAAGCCGGTCGTCCGGCCATCCTGCGCCGCAACCTGGGCAGCAAGGCCATCAAGATGATCTACGGCGACGAAGCCAAGGCCGGTCGTTCGGTGAAGACCGTCGACGTGGACAAGGCCGAGCGCGCGCGTTTTTGCCTCAGCGATGCCGAAGTCAGCGAGCTGGCCAAGCAGGCGATGATCATCGAGCAGCACTACAAGTGCCCGATGGACATCGAGTGGGCCAAGGACGGTGACGACGGCAAGCTGTACATCGTGCAGGCCCGTCCGGAAACCGTGAAGAGCCGCACCCAGGCCAACGTCATGGAGCGCTACCTGCTCAAGGAAACCGGCACCGTGCTGGTGGAAGGCCGTGCCATCGGCCAGCGCATCGGCGCCGGCAAGGTGCGGATCATCAAGGACGTCTCGGAGATGGACAAGGTCCAGGCCGGCGACGTACTGGTCTCCGACATGACCGACCCGGACTGGGAACCGGTGATGAAGCGCGCCAGCGCCATCGTCACCAACCGCGGCGGGCGTACCTGCCACGCGGCGATCATCGCCCGTGAACTGGGGATCCCGGCCGTGGTGGGTTGCGGCAACGCCACCCAACTGCTCAAGGACGGCCAGGGCGTGACCGTGTCCTGCGCCGAAGGCGATACCGGCTACATCTTCGAGGGCGAACTGGGCTTCGACATCAAGAAGAACTCCGTGGACGCCATGCCGGACCTGCCGTTCAAGATCATGATGAACGTCGGCAACCCGGACCGCGCCTTTGACTTCGCGCAACTGCCGAACGCTGGCGTGGGCCTGGCCCGCCTGGAGTTCATCATCAACCGCATGATCGGCGTGCACCCCAAGGCACTGCTGAACTACGACGGCCTGCCGCAGGACATCAAGGACAGCGTCGACAAGCGCATTGCCGGCTACAACGATCCGGTCGGTTTCTACGTCGAGAAGCTGGTGGAAGGCATCAGCACCCTGGCGGCGGCGTTCTGGCCGAAAAAGGTCATCGTGCGCCTGTCGGACTTCAAGTCCAACGAATACGCCAACCTGATCGGCGGCAAGCTCTACGAGCCGGAAGAAGAGAACCCGATGCTGGGCTTCCGTGGTGCTTCGCGCTATATCAGCGAATCGTTCCGCGACTGCTTCGAGCTCGAATGCCGCGCCCTCAAGCGTGTGCGCAACGAAATGGGCCTGACCAACGTCGAGATCATGGTGCCGTTCGTCCGGACCCTGGGCGAAGCGAGCCAGGTCGTCGACCTGCTGGCGGAAAACGGCCTGGCCCGTGGCGACAATGGCCTGCGCGTGATCATGATGTGCGAGCTGCCGTCCAACGCGATCCTGGCTGAAGAATTCCTCGAGTTCTTCGACGGTTTCTCCATCGGTTCCAACGACCTGACCCAGCTTACCCTGGGCCTGGACCGCGACTCCGGGATCATCGCGCACCTGTTCGATGAGCGGAATCCGGCGGTCAAGAAGCTGCTGGCCAACGCCATTGCCGCCTGCAACAAGGCTGGCAAGTACATCGGCATCTGCGGCCAGGGCCCGTCGGACCACCCGGACCTGGCCAAGTGGCTGATGGAGCAGGGCATCGAAAGCGTTTCGTTGAACCCGGACTCCGTGTTGGAAACCTGGTTCTTCCTGGCTGAGGGTCAGGCGGCGGTCTGATCTTTGATCGACTAAAGCCTGTGAGTTGACTTTGTGGGAGCGAGCTTGCTCGCGATAGCGGTGGGTCAGCAAAATTTAATGCTGACTGACACTCTGCCATCGCGAGCAAGCTCGCTCCCACAGGTTCTGTGGTTGTAGGGCGGGCTCCACAAGGATGCCGCCCTTTTTTGTGCAAGAAGATCATGCAAAGCAGCAGCAACCTCTTTCCTGTCGCCCTGATCAGCGCCGAGCGGCGCGGTGATCTGAGCGAAGATGTCTATCGCTTGAAACCCGGCAACAGCCCGGACGCCAGCGTCGAACTGGCCGTCACCCGGCTGGGCATGGCCGATGCCTGCGAGACCCGTGGGGTCCCGGTGATCCTGTTGCACGGCAGTTTTTCCAACCGGCGTTTCTGGTATTCCCCCAAGGGCCTGGGCCTGGGCGCGTACCTGGCGCGCCTGGGGTTCGATGTCTGGATCCCCGAGATGCGCGGCCATGGGTTGTCCCAGCGCAACCTGGGCTATCGCCACAATCGCGTGGCCGACTACGCCCGCTACGACTTGCCGGCCATTGGCGCCTTCGTGCGTGAGCAGAGCGGGCAAGTGCCCCACTGGATCGGTCACTCCCTGGGGGGCATCACCCTGGCGGCCGCCCTGGGCGGTCATTACCTGGGCGAGCCGGCGGTGGCGTCGGCGGCGTTTTTTGGTACCCAGGTCAGCCGTACATACTGGCCGCTGAAGATTCCGCCAGTGGAGTGGAGCGGTCGCTTCATTCTCAAGCGTTTTGCCCAATTGTCCGGTTCAAGGCTCAAGCGCGGCCCCGAGGACGAGCCCATCGGCCTGGCCCTGGAAAGCATGCGCTGGTACGGCCTGTTCGGACGTTTCGGCGATGCCGAGAAGAACTGGTGGGCCGGGTTGGCCGATGTCCAGTTGCCGGTGTTGGCGGTGAGTGCCGCAGGCGATCACCAGGACCCGACCTGGGCGTGCCGCAAACTCTTCGATCAGATCGGTTCCGAGCACAAGCAGTTTGTCTGCCTGGGCCGGGGACAGGGTTTCACCGAAGACTTCGGTCACGTCGAGATGCTGGTCAGCAAGGCCGCACACCTTGAGGTCTGGCCGCTGGTGGCGCGTTGGCTCAAGGATCAACAGGCCCCTTTGCCGGCCGAACAGCCCCAGTTGGCCGAGGCGGTTTGAGGCGAAGGCTCTGACAAGGTCATTTCGCTCTGGTCGGCTTGCGGCTAAGATATGACGCTTCAAGCGGTTCCAGTCACAAACGGTTGCTCATTCAGTCCGACGTTCCAGCCTTTCAGGAGTTGTTCGATGAACCATTACCTCACGCCCGACCTGTGCGACGCCTACCCGGAACTGGTGCAGGTGTTGGAGCCGATGTTCAGCAATTTCGGCGGTCGCGATTCCTTCGGCGGCGAAATCGTGACCATCAAGTGCTTCGAGGACAACTCGCGGGTCAAGGAGCAGGTTGAACTCAAGGGCAACGGTAAGGTGCTGGTGGTCGATGGCGGCGGTTCCCTGCGTCGGGCGCTGCTGGGGGACATGCTGGCGGAAAAAGCCGCGAAAAACGGCTGGGAAGGGCTGGTGGTCTACGGTTGCATCCGCGACGTCGACATCATTGCCCAGACGGATCTCGGGGTTCAGGCCCTGGCCAGTCACCCGATGAAGACTGACCGGCGCGGCGTTGGCGAACTCAATGTGCCGGTGACCTTTGCCGGCGTGACGTTTCGCCCGGGCGAGTATGTCTATGCGGACAATAACGGCGTGATCGTCTCGCCAAGCCCGCTGAAAATGCCTGAATGAAGCAGTACAGCCATAAGGGATGAGGATGTTCGAGGAAGAAAACGCGCAGTGGGGGCTGGTACATGCCCTGGTGCTGGACGGTAAAGGCGGCGCGCGTTCCATAGCCCGGACCGAACTCGACGATTTGCAGTTGCAGGCCCATGAAAGCCTGTGGCTGCACTGGGATCGCAGTCATCCGCAAACCCACACCTGGTTGCGCAAATCCAGTGGCCTGAGCGAGTTCAACTGCGACCTGCTGCTCGAAGAAAACACCCGGCCGCGGCTGTTGCCGTTGCCCAATGCCGAGCTGCTGCTGTTCCTGCGGGGGATCAATCTCAACCCGGGCGCCGAACCTGAAGACATGGTGTCGGTACGGATCTTTGCGTCCGCCCAGCGGGTGATCTCCCTGCGCCTGCGTCCGTTGCGCGCCACCGATGAGCTGTTGGCGCAGCTGGCCGAGGGCAAGGGCCCGAAGACGGCGTCCGAACTCATCCTCTACATGGCGCAATACCTCACCAATAAGGTGCAGGACCTGGTCACCTGTCTCTCCGAAATCGTCGATGGCGAGGAAGAAAAACTCGATACCGACGAACGGTATACTCCCGAGCACGACGCCATTTTGCACATCCGTCGAAGGGCTGCCGGGCTCAAGCGATTCCTGGCGCCACAGCGGGACATTTTCGGCCAGATGACGCGGCTCAAACTGCCATGGTTCTGCGACGATGACGGTGACTACTGGAACGAATTGAACAACAGCCTGACCCGTTACCTCGAGGAGCTGGAATTGACTCGAGAGCGCGTGGGGCTTGTGCTGGAGGCCGAAGACCGACGTCTTTCGGTGCGCATGAACCGCACCATGTACCGCTTCGGTATCGTCACCGGGATTTTCCTGCCGATGAGTTTTCTCACCGGCCTTCTGGGTATCAATGTCGGCGGTATTCCGTTTTCCGCAAGCCCCTACGGTTTCATGGTTGCCTGCCTGCTGATGATCTGCGTCGCGACGGGGCAGTGGTTGTTGTTCCGCCGTTTGCGCTGGGTGTGATGGGGTTTCATGTGACCCGACGAAATTTGATCGCGTCTTCCACAGACATCACGAGAGGTGCGTATGCACGATCCGTTTGAACAGTCTTTGCGCGACATGCTCAAGGCTTCGCCGTCCAGTCGGGACGACGATGCATGCCTGGGACGTGTACTGAAAACCGCCAACCGCCAGGTCGGCGCGGGCGATCTGTTCAGCCTGCTGGGCCGCTGGTTGCCTGCGCTGATGATCGCCCTGAATAACGGATCGGCCCATCTCTCGCCGGTTTCCCGCCGTAAACCTGTTACTCGCACCGCTGATAAGGCTGATTGAATATGGAACTTGATCTCTGGACCCAGAGCCTCGTCACGGCGATGACTGCGTTGTGGACCAAAGTAGCTAACTTCATCCCGAACCTCTTCGGCGCCCTGGTGGTGCTGCTGTTGGGCTTTGTCGTGGCCAAGCTGCTGGACACGCTGCTGTCCAAGTTGCTCGCCAAATTGGGCCTCGATCGCCTGATGGGCGGCACCGGCCTGACCAAATTGCTGTCCCGTGGCGGCATCCAGGTACCGATCTCGACCCTGGTCGGCAAGATCGTGTATTGGTTCGTATTGCTGATTTTCCTGGTTTCGGCAGCAGAATCCCTCGGCCTTGAGCGAGTTTCGGCTACGCTCGATATGCTCGCATTGTATTTGCCGAAGGTTTTTGGTGCTGCGCTGGTGTTGCTGGTCGGCGTTCTGCTGGCGCAACTGGCCAATGGGCTGGTGCGCGGCGCGGCCGAAGGCGTTGGGCTGGACTACGCCGCTGGCGTAGGGCGAATTGCCCAGGGCCTGGTGATCATCATCAGTATTTCGGTGGCGATCAGCCAGTTGGAGGTCAAGACAGACCTGCTCAACCACGTGATCGTGATCGTTTTGATTACCGTTGGTCTGGCGGTTGCGCTGGCAATGGGATTGGGAAGTCGTGAAATCGCCGGTCAGATCCTGGCGGGAATCTATGTGCGTGAATTGTATGAGGTTGGGCAACAAGTGCGTGTTGGCGAGGTCGAAGGCCAGATCGAAGAGATTGGCACGGTGAAGACCACATTGCTGACCGAGGAGGGCGAGCTGGTGTCGCTTTCCAATCGGATCCTGCTGGAACAGCATGTGAGTAGCCGCTAACCCGGCAAACCCTGCTAATGTATGCCGCCGCAAAATGCCTGCTATCGCAGGCTGCGGCGCACATTGACCTAGACTGTCGGCCCGACTTGTTTTGAACAAACCCCAATCGCTATCTACGCGCTACGACCCCCGTGATCTCTCTGATGAGGAGTTGGTCGCGCGCGCGCATACCGAGCTGTTTCACGTAACGCGCGCCTATGAAGAATTGATGCGCCGTTACCAGAGAACATTATTTAACGTTTGTGCACGATATCTTGGGAACGATCGCGATGCTGACGATGTCTGTCAGGAGGTGATGTTGAAGGTGCTGTATGGGCTGAAGAACTTCGAGGGGAAATCGAAGTTCAAGACCTGGCTCTACAGCATCACCTACAACGAATGCATCACGCAGTATCGCAAGGAACGGCGAAAGCGTCGCTTGATGGACGCTTTGAGCCTGGATCCTCTGGAGGAAGCGTCGGAAGATAAGGCGCCCAAGCCCGAGGAGAAGGGGGGACTCGATCGTTGGCTGGTCTATGTGAACCCGATCGATCGGGAAATTCTGGTGCTACGATTTGTCGCAGAGCTGGAATTCCAGGAGATCGCAGACATAATGCATATGGGTTTGAGCGCGACAAAAATGCGTTACAAGCGCGCGCTTGACAAATTGCGTGAGAAATTTGCAGGCATTGCTGAAACTTAAGTTCGGCGCAAATATCTCTTACGTGTAGGCAAGTTCTGATAGACTTGCCGCCGAGTTGTCCCCCGGTTTGCGGGACTGCTTCACAATCACCAGATGGGGATTTAACGGATGAAACTGAAAAACACCTTGGGCTTTGCCATTGGTTCTTTGATTGCTGCCACTTCGTTCGGCGCTCTGGCACAAGGCCAAGGCGCAGTTGAAATCGAAGGCTTCGCCAAGAAAGAACAATTCGACAGCGCTCGTAACTTCAAGAACAACGGCAACCTGTTCGGCGGTTCGGTTGGTTACTTCCTGACCGACGACGTTGAACTGCGTCTGGCCTACGACGAAGTGCACAACGCACGTTCCGACGACGGTCGTAACATCAAGGGCGCCAACACCGCTCTGGACGCCCTGTACCACTTCAACAACCCAGGTGACATGCTGCGTCCGTACGTATCGGCTGGTTTCTCCGACCAGAGCATCGGTCAGAACGGCTCCAGCGGTCGTAACCGTTCCACCTTCGCTAACGTTGGTGGCGGCGCCAAGCTGTACTTCACCGAGAACTTCTACGCCCGTGCCGGCGTTGAAGCTCAGTACAACATCGACCAGGGCGACACCGAGTGGGCTCCAAGCGTCGGTATCGGTGTGAACTTCGGTGGCGGCTCCAAGCCTGCTGCTGCTCCAGTTCCAGCTCCGGCTGAAGTCTGCTCCGACAGCGACAACGATGGCGTGTGCGACAACGTCGACAAGTGCCCTGACACCCCAGCCAACGTAACCGTTGACGCTGATGGCTGCCCAGCTGTTGCTGAAGTCGTACGTGTTGAGCTGGACGTGAAGTTCGACTTCGACAAGTCGGTTGTCAAGCCTAACAGCTACGGCGACATCAAGAACCTGGCTGACTTCATGAAGCAGTACCCATCCACCAGCACCACTGTTGAAGGTCACACTGACTCCGTCGGTCCTGACGCTTACAACCAGAAACTGTCTGAGCGTCGTGCAAACGCCGTTAAGCAAGTTCTGACCAACCAGTACGGTGTTGAATCGTCCCGCGTTCAGTCTGTTGGCTACGGCGAATCCCGCCCAGTTGCTGACAACGCCACTGAAGCTGGTCGTGCAGTTAACCGTCGCGTAGAAGCGCAGGTTGAAGCCCAAGCTAAGTAATTAGCCCACAGCTTTGGAGGAGCCCGGCCTAGGCCGGGCTTTTCTTTGCCTGGGATTTATGACTCAGGGCTGGATCACTGAACCTGTGGGAGCGAGCTTGCTCGCGATGGCGGCCTTACGGTTAACCAGGATTTTTGGTTTGAGTACATATCCATTGCTGCGGTAACGGCTGCTTAGGGTTCCGCCCTGACGGCGGGTCACTTTCGAAAAGCGCGAAAGTAACCAAAGCGCTTCTGCCCCACCACTCGGTGCCTCGCCTAGGCTCGGCATGCCCGAACGAAGGCATTGCTCCGTGGGCCGCCGCGAAGGGCCATCCATGGCCCAGCGCGGCTACCTCGGCATCCATGCCGAGGTGCCCACTGCGCAATGCCTGCGTTCGGCCATCGTGGTTAACGGGGCGCCCGAGATCAACGTCCACCGCGAGGCGGCCTAGTAGCCGACCTGGTTCTGGGTGATCGCGTTCCTTCTGTGGGAGCGAGCCTGCTCGCGAAAGCGGCCTGACAGCCGACCTATCTCTCCCGGTCATACTCCAATCCCATTGTGGGAGCGAGCTTGCTCGCGATTTGCGGTGTGTCAGTCACCATCCAGGCTGCTGATACATTGCAATCGCGAGCAAGCTCGCTCCCACATTTGGTAGGGGTTGTATGTCAGAGAGCTGAAACCTGGGCCCAGGCAGACGGGGAGGCGGCCAGTTCAGCCGCGCCGGCCACTGCGCCAATCACCAGGATCGCCGGGCTCTTGAGTTGAAAGGTGCTGGCATCGGCTTCCATCGAGGCCAGGTCGCTGCGGCAGTCACGCTGGTGGGGCAGGGAGGCGTTTTCGATCATGGCCACGGGTGTGTCCGCCGCCAGGCCGCCGGCCAGCAATTGCTCACGAATTTCGCTCAGCTTCGCCACACCCATGTACACCACCAGCGTCGTGCCGCTTTGCGCCAAGGCTTGCCAGTTCAGGCTGCTGCCGTCCTGGGTGTGGGCCGTCACCAGCGTCACGCCCCGGGCAACCCCGCGCAGGGTCAGTGGAATATCGCACTGGGTCGCCCCCGCGAGGCCGGCGGTGATGCCATTGACCATCTCCACTTCGACACCCTGCTCGCGCAGCCACTGCGCCTCTTCACCGCCGCGGCCGAAGATGCACGGGTCACCGCCCTTGAGGCGCACCACGCATTTGCCCTGGCGGGCATAACGCAGCATCAGGCGATGGATAAAGGCCTGGGGTGTAGAGCGGCAGCCGCCGCGCTTGCCCACGGCAATGATGCGCGCATCGGGGCAATGTTCCAGCACCGCGGCGTTGACCAGGTCGTCGATCAGCACCACGTCGGCCTCGCCCAGGGCGCGCACGGCTTTGAGGGTCAGCAATTCAGGGTCACCGGGACCTGCACCCACCAGCCAGACTTTTGCGTTCATAGTGTTTTTCCTCACGAGATAGCCGCCAGCGGTTGCGCAGTGGCAACCAGCAGGCGCTTGATTTCCGGTACGCAGGAACCGCATTGCGTGCCACAGCCCAGTTCCTGTTTGAGCCCCTGCAAGTCCAGGCCACGTTCGATACCTGCGCAGATCGCACGCTGGCTGACGTTCATGCAGTTGCACAGCGTTTTACTGCCACCCGTTGCGGCGCCGACGTTGCCCGGCGGCGCGCTCAAAGGCGCCAGCAGCCAGCGCCGCAGTTGTTCATCGGCACGACCTTCCAGCCACAGGTTTTGCAACCAGTGGCGGGCCAAGGTTTCGCCGGCCAGGCGAATAGCGGTGATGCGGCCGTTTTCGATGCGCACCCGTTTACCGATGGCGCGACGCGGGTCGTCATAGGCCAGCACCGGCCCATCGATCAGGCCCAGTTGTTCGTCGATGGCCTGGAGCAGTTGCGGTTCAGGGGCAACGGCGCTGGCAGCGCGAATCAGCAACGCGGGACGCTCACGACCAGTCAGGCTCAGGCTGACGTAGGAAAATGCCTCACACAGGGGGCGCAGGGCCTCCAGATGTTGTTGAACATCGCCTTCGATCAAGGCGAAAAGCTGCCAAGGCAGGTTCACCGGTTCCAGGCGCACGCCGCTGTGCTTGAGTTCCGGTTGTTTCGACAAGGGATCGAAGGCTGGTTGCGTCAGGGTGTTCACGCCGCCCTTGAGGAACCGGTCGCCCCAGTGCATGGGCAGGAAGGCCTGGCCGGGACGCACGCTGTCGTCGCTGTCCACGGCCACGATCACGCTGCCGCGACGGCTCTTGAGGCTGACCAGGTCGCCCGCTTGCAGGCGATGGCGTTGCAGTTCGTCGGGGTGCAGGCTGAGTACCGCTTCGTTCACATGACCAAACAACTGCGCGGCGGTACCGGTACGGCTCATGCCGTGCCATTGGTCGCGCAGGCGGCCGGTGTTCAGGGTCAACGGGTAGCGAGCGTCACGCAGTTCCTTGGCGGCGCGATACGGGTCGGCCACAAACCGTGCCCGGCCGCTGTCGGTCGGAAAAATCCCGTCTACGTACAGGCGCGCCGTCCCGACCGTGGCGCCGTCCGGGAAGGGCCATTGCTGAGGGCCGAGTTGATCGATCAGGGCATGGCTGATGCCGGACAAGTCCAGGTCGCGGCCACGGGTCAGCTGTTTGTATTCATCGAACAGTTGGGCCGGGCTTTCAAAGGCGAACAGGCTCGGCAAGCTCGGGCGCAGGTGTTTTTCCAGGCGTTGTGCGAAATCCACGGTGATTGCCCAGTCCGCACGTGCTTCACCCGGTGCGGCGATGGCCCGGCGGACGTGGGAAATGCGCCGTTCGGAGTTGGTCACCGAACCTTCTTTCTCGCCCCAACTGGCCGCTGGCAGCAGCAGGTCGGCAAACGCGGCGGTTTCGGTGGTCCGGAAAGCTTCCTGCAACACCACGAATGGACAGGCTTGCAGGGCTTCACGTACCGCGGTCTGGTCCGGCATCGATTGGGCAGGGTTGGTGCAGGCGATCCACAAGGCCTTGATCTTGCCGCTGCGCACCTGCTCGAACAGCTCGATGGCGCTCAAGCCAGTGGTGGTGGGCAGTTGCTCAACGCCCCAGTAGCGGGCGACTTCCGCACGATGTTCCGGGTTGGCGGCTTCACGATGGCCCGGCAGCAGGTTCGACAGGCTGCCGGTTTCTCGTCCGCCCATGGCGTTGGGCTGACCGGTCAACGAGAACGGTCCCGCACCCGGTCGGCCGATCTGCCCGGTGGCCAGGTGGAGGTTGATCAGGGCGCTGTTTTTCGCGCTACCGGCGGTGGACTGGTTCAAACCCATGCACCACAACGACAGGAAGCTCGGCGACGTGCCGACCCATTCGGCGCACTGCTGCAGTTGTTCGACGCTGATACCGCACAGCTGGGCGACCATGGTCGGGGTGTAGTCGCGTACCAGGTTCTTCAGCTCCGCCAGGCCTTCGGTGTGGGCCTTGATGAAGTCGCGATCGACCCAGTCTTCCCACAGCAGCAAGTGCAAAATCCCATGGAACAAGGCGACATCGGTGCCCGGCAGGATCGCCAGGTGCAGGTCCGCCAGGTCGCAGGTGTCGGTGCGCCGGGGGTCGATGACGATGATTTTCATCTGCGGCCGGCGGGATTTAGCCTCTTCGAGGCGGCGAAAGAGGATGGGATGGGCGTAGGCCATGTTACTGCCGACGATCATCACGCAGTCGCTCAATTCCAGGTCTTCGTAGCTGCAGGGCGGGGCGTCGGCGCCGAGGCTGCGCTTGTAGCCCACCACGGCGGAGGACATGCACAGCCGCGAATTGCTGTCGATGTTGTTGGTGCCCACCAATGCCCGGGCGAGCTTGTTGAAGGCGTAGTAATCCTCGGTCAGCAATTGGCCGGAGATGTAGAACGCCACGCTGTCGGGGCCGTGTTCGGCGATGGTCTCGGCGAAGACACTGGCAGCGTGATCCAGGGCGCTGTCCCAGTCGGTGCGGGCCCGGGCCAGGCCTTTGCCCAGGCGCAACTCGGGGTAGAGCGCGCGGGCGGCGAGGTCGCCGGTCAGGTGCAGGGTCGAGCCTTTGCTGCACAGTTTGCCAAAGTTGGCCGGATGGGCGGGATCGCCGCTGACGCCGAGGATGCGCTCGTCGTCATGCTCGATCAGGACGCCGCAACCGACCCCGCAATAACAGCAGGTCGAGGCAGTGGTCTGGCGGTTCATCAGCTTGCGTCCCGCAGTGCCAACTGCACCCGGCCGTTCTCGACCCGGGCCGAATGATGATGGGCGCAGCCCACGTCCGGGGCCTGGGCCTGGCCGCTTTCCAGGTCGATCTGCCAGTTGTGCAGCGGGCAGGCCACGCGCTTGCCGTAGACCAACCCTTGGGACAGTGGGCCACCCTTGTGCGGGCAACGATCATCGAGGGCGAACACTTCATCGTCGCTGGTACGAAAAATCGCGATGTCGCCTTTCGGGCCGTTGATGATGCGCGAACCAAGGATATTGATCTCTTCCAGTGCGCAGATATCCAGCCAGTTCATGCCGGCACCTCCAGGTTTTTCACGGGAATGACCTCAAACTCTTTTTTCAGCTGGGGTTGTTCCAGGCGCTGTTTCCACGGGTCTTGTTCCAGCGACAGGGAAAACTTCAGGCGTTCATGGAGCGCCTTGCGTCGAACCGGATCTTCCAGCACGGCTTTCTTGATGTGCTCCATGCCGACCCGCTGCATGTAATGCACGGTGCGTTCGAGGTAGAAGGCTTCCTCGCGGTACAGCTGCAGGAAGGCGCCGTTGTATTCGCGCACTTCTTCGGCAGTCTTGAGCTTGACGAAAAACTCCGCGACCTCGGTCTTGATCCCGCCGTTGCCGCCGATGTACATCTCCCAACCGGAATCGACGCCGATAATGCCGACGTCCTTGATCCCGGCTTCCGAGCAGTTGCGTGGGCAACCGGAGACGGCCAGCTTCACCTTGTGCGGCGACCACATGTTGAACAGGTCGTGCTCCAGCTCGATGCCCAGTTGGGTGGAGTTCTGCGTGCCGAAGCGGCAGAACTCGCTGCCCACGCAGGTCTTCACGGTGCGGATGGACTTGCCGTAGGCGTGGCCGGACGGCATGTCGAGGTCTTTCCACACGCCGGGCAGGTCCTGCTTCTTGATCCCCAGCAAATCGATGCGCTGGCCGCCGGTGACCTTGACCATGGGCACGTTGTACTTGTCGGCCACGTCGGCGATGCGCCGTAGTTCCGAAGGGTTGGTCACGCCACCCCACATCCGCGGGACCACGGAGTAGGTGCCGTCTTTCTGGATGTTGGCGTGGGCGCGTTCGTTGATCAGGCGCGACTGTGGGTCGTCGTGGGCTTCGCCAGGCCAGGTGGAAATCAGGTAGTAGTTCAACGCCGGGCGGCAGGTGGCGCAGCCGTTGGGGGTGCGCCAGTTCAGGTAGCTCATGGCCCCGGCGATGGTCAGCAAATGCTGGTCGCGGATCGCCTGGCGGATCTGGCCATGGTTGAGGTCGCTGCAACCGCAGATGGCTTTTTCGCTTTTCGGCTTGACGTCCGCCGCACCGCCGACGGTGTTGATCAGGATCTGCTCCACCAGGCCGGCGCAGGAGCCGCAGGAACTGGCGGCCTTGGTGTGTTTTTTCACGTCATCAACGCTGAACAACCCGTGTTCCTGGATCGCCTTGACGATGGTGCCTTTGCACACGCCGTTGCAGCCGCAGACTTCGGCGGTGTCGGCCATGCTCATGGCTTTGTCCTGGCCCTGGTGGCCGACGTCTCCGAGGGCGTTTTCTCCAAACATCAGGTGATCGCGGATCTCGCTGATGCCGTGGTTCTCACGGATCTGGCGGAAATACCAGCCGCCGTCTGCCGTATCGCCGTACAGGCAGGCGCCGACCAGTACGTCATCCTTGATCACCAGCTTTTTGTAGACGCCGCCGATGGGGTCGGAAAGGGTGATGGTCTCGGTGCCTTCGCCGCCCATGAAGTCGCCAGCGGAGAACAGGTCGATGCCGGTGACTTTCAATTTGGTCGAGGTGACCGAACCCTTGTAAGTGGCGAAGCCCAGTTGCGCGAGGTGGTTGGCGCAGACCTTGGCCTGTTCGAACAACGGCGCCACCAGGCCGTAGGCGGTGCCGCGGTGGCTGGCGCATTCACCGATGGCGTAGATGCGCGGGTCGTAGGTTTGCATCGTGTCGTTGACCAGGATCCCGCGGTTGCACGGGATGCCGGATTTTTCCGCCAGTTCGGTGTTGGGACGGATGCCGGCGGCCATCACCACCAGGTCGGCGGGGATGATGTCGCCGTTCTTGAACTGGACCGAGCCGACCCGGCCATTGCCGGCGTCGTGCAAGGCCTGGGTCTGTTCGCTGAGGCGGAATTTCAGGCCACGGCTTTCCAGGGCGGTCTGCAGCAGTTGGCCGCTGGTCTTGTCCAGTTGCCGTTCCAGCAGCCATTCACCGATGTGGACGACAGTCACATCCATGCCCCGCAGCTTCAAGCCGTTGGCCGCTTCCAGGCCGAGCAGGCCGCCGCCGATGACCACGGCGTGCGTGTGGGTCTTGGCGGTGTTGATCATCGCCTGGGTGTCGGCGATGTCGCGGTAGCCGATCACGCCTTCCAGGGTGTTGCCAGGAATCGGCAGGATGAAGGGTGTGGAGCCAGTGGCGATCAGCAGGCGGTCGTATTCGGCTTCGCTGCCGTCTTCGGCGATGACCCGGCGCTTGATCCGGTCGATCTCCACCACTTTACGGTTGAGCAGCAGCTTGATGTTGTTGTCCAGGTACCAGCTCAGGTCGTTGAGCACGATCTCTTCGAACGTCTGCTCACCGGCCAGCACCGGCGAGAGCAGGATGCGGTTGTAGTTGGTGTGGGGCTCGGCGCCGAACACCGTGATGTCGTATAGCTCGTTGCTCAGCTTGAGCAGTTCCTCGAGGGTTCGAACCCCGGCCATGCCGTTGCCGATCATCACCAGTTTGAGTTTCTTCATCAGGGTTCTCCGCAAGCTCAGGTCCGCTTTATCACGGCGATCGGACTGGCTCGGTCATTTTTACGAAAACAAAAAAAGGCGTCCCGCTAGCAAGCTAGCGAGGACGCCTTTGTCCTGGTCCCGTTCTCTCGGGAAGCACCGCCTTCATCGTTGGAGGCGTTGCCTTATGTATGTTGATAGGGGGTATGCAGTGGTTGTGCCAACTGGCTCGAAGGTGCGGATTTATTGAGCAGCGAGCTGGTTGAGCGGATTGGGGAGGGGTTTATTGCACCGTATCAAAGCGTGTTGCCCGGTAATGGAGCGTGGAAGGGCTGGCGAGAAAGCTTTTGTGGCGAGGGAGCTTGCTCCCGCTCAAGCGCGCAGCGGTTGCCTGTTTTTTGGGTCTGCTTCGCAGCCCAGCGGGAGCAAGCTCCCTCGCCACGGTTGTTATGAGTGAAACACTAGAAACAGCAGCACCAGATTCACCACCAACGACACCAGCGCCAACGTCCGCCAGACCTTCAGCGGCTCTCTTTCCAGCAACGGCCTGGGCCTGACGCTCAAACTGCGGCGCTCGCCCTGTTCCAGCAGCAACAACCATTCCTCGGCGGTTTCAAAACGCTGCTCCGGATCCGCTGCGACGGCGCGGTCCAGGCTTTGCCCGAGCCATTCGGGCAGGTCTGGCCGATAGCGGCTGGCACTGACCGGCACGCCAAAGCGCGGGCGTTGGAAGGCTTCGATTTCGCCGTAGGGATAGTGCCCGGTCAGGAGGAAATACAAGGTCACGCCGACGGCATACAAATCCTGCTGCGCCGTGGGTGCGGTGCCGCCGAAAGCTTCCGGAGCGATGTAGCTGGGGGTGCCGGGCAAGACGTTGGCCTGGTCCTCGGACAGGCCCGGGCAGTAGGCCAGGCCGAAATCCAGCAGGCGCAATTCCCCGTCGTCGCCCAGGTGCAGGTTTTCCGGCTTGATGTCGCGATGGTAGATCTGCCTGCGATGCAACAGGCCTACTGCCCGTACCAGCCGTTGCGCCAGGTCCAACCACTGGGCCAGGGGTAGCGGCCCGGCCTGGTGGAACAGCTCGGCCAGGGTCGCACCCGGATATTCTCGCATCACGTAGTACAAATGCTGGCGCTGGGGAACACCATGGACCTCGGGAAACTGCCGCCCGGCGACGCGCTTGAGAAACCATTCCTCCGAGAGCAAGGCCTGCCCAGCGCGGCTATCGTCCCGTAGCTGCACGGGCAAGGTTTTCAGCAGCCAGGGTTGGCCCTGGCCGTCGCGTACCCGGTAGAGCAACGATTGCTGGCTGTGACCGAGCAGGCTTTCGATCTGCCAGCCCTCGAACACCTGGCCCGGTTTCAGCGCAGGCGGCAGGGGCCATTGCTGCAACTGGATCAGGGCATCGCCGATGCTGGCTTCACCCACGGCATCGACCCGCACCAACAAGGCGCTGGCGTTGTCCTGGCTACCGGCCAGGTGCGCGGCGTTGACCAGCGTTTGCGCGGCCAGGCCCAGGTCCGGTTGGTCGCGCAGGATGCCGGCGATGGCCGTGTCCCCCAGGACTGCCCAGACACCATCGCTGAGCAATACGAAGGTTTCGTCGGTGCGCAGTTCACCGTCGAGGAAGTCGAGGATCAGGTGTTGATCAAGTCCCAGGGCGCGCTTGAGCACATGTTGCATGCCTTGCTGTTCCCAGACGTGATCCTCACTGACCCGTTGCAGATGATCGGCGTGCCAGCGGTAGACCCGGCAATCGCCGACATGCGCGAGGGTGAAGCGCCGGCCCCGCAGGACCAGGGCGCTGACGGTGGTGAGCAGCGGTTGCCCGCCACCGTTGGCTTGCAGCCAGCGGTTCTGCGCCAGCAACAGCCGGTCCAGCGCCTGGGCCACGCCCCAGGTCTGCGGTGTGGAGTAGTAGTCCAGGGCCAGCGCTTGCAAGGTCGAACGGGCGGCCAATCCGCCATCGGCGCATTGGCTCACGCCGTCGGCGATGGCGAACAGGTAACCCTTGCTGGCGGCCAGGGCCGGGGCGGGGGTGACCAGGCGCAGGGCGTCCTGGTTTTCCTCCCGCGGGCCGATGGCACTGGCTTCGGCGAAACTCAATTGCAGGCTCATGGTTGCAGCTTATACCCGAGCAGCGGTGACAGCTGCCGAACCCCAAGTGGTTCTCCAGCGACGCTTGACGCCGTGCAGGCCGAACCAGGCCAGGACACCGAGGCTGGCAAACAACCACAGTGCCAGTTGATAGCTACCGGTGCTTTGCTTGATCGCGCCCATGCCCGCCGCCAGGGCGAAGCCGCCGATGCCGCCGGCCATACCGATCAGGCCGGTCATCACGCCGATCTCGCGGCGGAAGCGTTGTGGCACCAGTTGGAACACCGCGCCGTTGCCCGCACCCAAACCGAGCATGGTGCAGACGAACAGGGCCAGGGCGGCGTAGGAGCTTGGCAGGTTGAAACCCACTGCGGCGATGCAGACGGCCGCTACGGTGTACATGCCCAGCAAGGTGCGGATGCCGCCGAAACGGTCCGCCAGGGCGCCGCCCAATGGACGCATCAGGCTGCCACCGAAGACGCAGGCGGCGGTGTAGTAGCCAGCGGTGACCGGGCTCAGGCCATATTGGTCGTTGAAGTAGCCGGGCAGGGCGCTGGCCAGGCCGATGAAGCCGCCGAAGGTCACGCTGTAGAAGAACATGAACCACCAGCTGTCGCGGTCACCCAGGGCCTTGAGGTAGTCGGCCATGGATTTGGCTTTTGGCCGCTCGGGGGCGTTCTTGGCCAACCAGGCGAAGATGACCAGGGTCAGCACCAGCGGGATCAGCGCGAAGCCGAACACGTTGGTCCAGCCGAAGGCCACGGCCATGACCGGTGCGATCAGTGCCGCGAGCACGGTGCCCGAGTTACCGGCCCCGGCGATGCCCATGGCCTTGCCCTGATGCTGTGGCGGATACCACTGGGAGGCCAGCGGCAGGGCCACGGCGAACGAAGCGCCGGCCACGCCCAGGAACAGGCCGAGCAGCAGGGCTTGTTCGTAGCTGTGGATGCCCAGTTTCCAGGCGCAGAACAGCGCACTGATCACGATCACCTGGCCGACCATACCAGCGGTTTTTGGCGAGATCCGGTCGGCCAGCAGGCCCATGAACAAGCGCAGCACGGCGCCAGCCAGGATCGGCGTCGCGACCATCAGGCCGCGTTGCTGGGTGGTCAGGTGCAGGTCGGCAGAGATCTGTACCGCCAGTGGACCGAGCAGGTACCAGACCATGAAGCTCAGGTCGAAGTAGAGGAAGGCCGCGAACAGAGTCGGGGTATGGCCGGATTTCCAGAAGCTTGAATTCATCGCGCACCTCAGCTGTAAAAGTCTCGAGAAATGAGTCAGTGCTTTGAGCAGTGCGCCGTCTGTGGTCGCACCACCGGTCCCGAAGGGCCAAAACAAAAAAACGCCGCAACCCGGATCGCCAGAGAGGCAAGAAGGGTGTGCGACGTCTTTGTCGTAGGTGGGGCAACCGCCGTTGGTTACCTGTGGGTTTGCTTAAGCGAGATCTGTGCCAGGTCTGTCATGATCGTTCCTACGCTCTGCGTGGGAATGCATCTCGTGACGCTCTGCGTCACCTTGTGAAGCGGAACGCGGAGCGTCCCTGGCGGCATTCCCACGCAGAGCGTGGGAACGATCATTAGTAGGGCTGGCGCTACAAGGCTTTCAGCCCAGCAGCTCATTCATGGCAATGATCTGCTCCGCCACCTGGATCAGTTTCTGCTGGCGGCTCATGGCCTGGCGGCGCATCAGGGTGTAGGCCTGTTCCTCGTTGCATTCCTTCATCTTCATCAGCATGCCCTTGGCCAGTTCGATGCGCTTGCGTTCGGCCAGTTGCTGGTCCCGGGCCAGGAGTTGGGCGCGCAGGGCCTGGTCGCTTTCGAAGCGGGCCATGGCCACGTCGAGGATCGGTTGCAGGCGCGCGGCGTGGATGCCTTCGACGATGTAGGCGCTGACGCCCGACTTGATCGCCTGGCGCATCACATTGGGGTCGTGCTCGTCGGTAAACATGACGATCGGTCGTGGCTGGTCGCGACTGACCAGCACCACCTGCTCCATCACATCGCGCCCGGGTGACTCGGTATCGATCAGGATCACGTCCGGACGCACCGTTTCGACGCGCGCTGGCAGGTCGATGGTCAGGCCGGACTCGTCGATCACTTCGAACCCGGCCTCAATCAGGGCAGCCTTGAGGCGACCGACTTTTTTCGCGGTGTCGTTGATCAGCAGGATACGCAGCATGGTCGTGGCTCCTGTCAGCGGCTGGCGAGAAGGGGAGCCGCATCGCTCAAGGCGTGCAGTTTGAAGCTGCGGGCGTACCCGGCCGGGTCCGAGCCGTCCCAGGTGGTGCCGTCGATCAGTTGGCTGCTGCGCATGTCCTGGCGCGGGGACGCGATGTCGAGCGCCGCGCAGGCTTCGCGGTACAGCTTGAGTTGCTGGACGCCCTGGGCCACGGCCAGGTAATCCGGGTCTTCGCGCAGCAGGCCCCAGCGGCGGAACTGGGTCATGAACCACATGCCGTCCGACAGGTACGGCAGGTTCACCTCGCCGTTGCCATGAAAGCGCATGGCGTGGGGATCCTGCCAGCTGTTGCCCAAGCCGTCGGCATAAATCCCCAGCAGGCGCGGCTCGATGCAGTCCAGCGGGGCGTCGAGGTATTCGGGCGCAGTCAACAGTTGCGCGGTGCTGCGACGGTTTTCGCTGCTTTGTTCGATGAAGCGGCTGGCTTCGAGGATCGCCATCACCAGGGCCCGGGCGGTATTGGGGTATTGCTCGACGAACGCGCGGGTGCAACCGAGGACTTTTTCCGGGTGATCGGGCCAGATGGTCTGGGTGGTCGCCAGGGTGAAACCGAGGTTTTGTTTCACCGCGCTGGCGCACCAGGGCTCGCCGACGCAAAACCCGTCGATACGCCCGGCTTGCAGGTGCGCGATCATTTGCGGCGGAGGCACGACCACGCTGTCGACATCCGACAACGGGTGGATGCCCTGGGCGGCGAGCCAGTAATAGAGCCACATGGCGTGGGTGCCGGTGGGGAAAGTCTGGGCGAAGGTCAGTTTCGGGCGAGTTTGGTGCACGTGCCGTTCCAGTGCTTCAGGACTGGTCACGCCTTGGGCCTGCAAGCCATGGGACAGGTTGATGCTCTGGCCGTTCTGGTTCAGCCCCATCAGCACGGCCATGTCGCTCGCCGCGACCCCGCCGATGCCCAGATGCACCGCATAGATCAGGCCATACAGGCTGTGGGCGGCATCGATTTCACCGCTGACCAGCTTGTCGCGCAGGTTGGCCCAGGACGCCTGGCGCTTGAGGTTCAGGGTCAGGCCGTAGGGCTGGGCGAAGCCCTGGGTGGCGGCCACGACGACCGGGGCGCAGTCGCTCAAGGCCATGAACCCGAGGTTGACCGCGCTCTTTTCCGGGGCATCGCTGCCGTTGACCCAGGCCAGGGGGTTGGCTGGAACTTCATTCATCGCGCATCACCTTCCACTTAATCAGTCTGGCACTCATTTGGCCTTTGGCACCGGCGCCGATGAGCAGTAATGGTGCAAGGCATATGCCAGCCGAGCTCTCATCACCTTCCCATCAAGATTCCAGGCGTCGTGTCTTTCATTCTGTCGGTCCTTCCAACGCCACGTAGCAAAGGAGACGGCATGCAGGACACAACAATTCGCGCCACGGCATTGCCCGATCTGGGTGAGCGCGTGCTGCACCTGCGCGTGGCCCAGGCCCCGGTGCAGATATACGCTGCGCGGTTGGGCCGCAGTCACTGCCTGCCCGTCGGTTGGGAGGGTTTGGTGGTGCAGAGCGATTCGCTGCGCTTGAGTGGCGGCGAGTTGCATGTCACGCCGGTTTGCGAAGCGACGGTGGTCAAGCTGCAGGCGTTCCTGGACATGAGCGATGTCCTGGTGGATGCCGGGCAACGGCTGCACGCGGAGCCATGGGCCTTGTTGCCGGTGGCGGGCGAAACCGTCCGTTCGCCGCAACGGCTCGAACGCTGGTACATCGGCCAGGCGATGGACGGTGCCGCGGCCTATCACGCCGTTGCTCGTCTGTTGCGTCATCACGAGAGCTACGGGCTCGTGCGTTTCCTTCTGGAGCAAGGCACCCACAGCGAAAAACTGAACACGCTGGCGCAACGCTACGGCGTATCGGTTTCGCATTTTCGCAGGCTCTGTCGCCAAGCCCTGGGCTCTGCCGCCAAGCCGGCCTTGCGTGGCTGGCGCACGGCCCAGGCGCTGTTGAACATGAGTCTTCAGGACGGCTCGTTGACCGATGTCGCGCTGGAGTTCGGCTTTGCTTCTTCGTCACATTTTTCCAAGGAGATCCGCGAACTGGTGGGTTTCGCACCCAGCAGCCTGGCGGATATCACCTACCTTCCAGGCAAGTGAGCCGATGAGCCGCCAACCGTTATCCCCATCCCTTTTATTCGTCTGTCTTAGCGCTGTGATGCTGCTCGCATCCGGTGCCGCAAGGGCCGATGTCTATACCTTCGAGGCTCGCGAGCAGAGCGCGCGGACCTTTTTCAGCGAGCTGTCCGGGTCATTGGGCAAGCCGGTGATTGTCAGCAAGGCCGCGGCGGCCAAGCGCATTGGCGGTACGTTCGACCTGCGCACGCCGCAACGGACGTTCGAGCGAGTCAGCGTGCAGATGGGGTTGATCTGGTACAGCGATGGCCAGGCGATCTATTTGTATGACGCCTCGGAAATCAAGAGCGCGATGATGTCGCTGCAGACCCTGACCGTCGCCAAGCTCCAGGCGTTCCTGGGGCGTTCGGGCTTGCACGATGCGCGTTATCCGCTGCGCCACGACGGTTTGCGGACCTTCCATGTGTCGGGTCCGCCGATGTATGTCGACCTGGTGGTGCAAGCGGCCGGGTTGATGGACAACCAGCGCTCGGAGCTGTTGCTGGGCAAGCAGCAGATTGGCGTCATCCATGTGCGCAACACCTTCGTCAGCGACCGTAAATATGAGCTGCGTGACGACAAGGTGACAATCCCCGGGCTGGCCACCGTGATCGAAGCGCTGTTGCGCGGCGAGAAGCAGCAGGTCGAGCCAACGGTGGCCCAACCTTCGACCCGGCAGCCACGAGGCGCGATGCCGGTGTTTCCCCTCGAAGGCCTGGCGAACAGCTCTTCGGACCAGGACCCGACGGCACCGCGAATCATTGCGCGCGAGGTGGCCGCCGGCAACATTCGTGTGGTCGCCTACCCGGACACCAACAGCCTGTTGGTCAAGGGGCTGCCCGAGCAGGTGCGCTTTATCGAGAACCTGGTCAATGCCCTGGACACGCCGAAACGCCATGTCGAGCTGTCGCTGTGGATCATCGATCTGCACAAGGATGAACTCAATCAGTTGGGTATCAACTGGCAAGGCGCGGTGAAGTCCGGCGGGCAATTCAGTGCCTCGCTCAACGCCGGTTCGGCCACCACCCTCGACGGCGCCTCGTTCGTGACCCAGGTCATGGCGCTGGAGCGCACCCACCGGGCGAACGTGGTCTCGCGACCGGTGATCCTGACGCAGGAAAACGTGCCGGCGATCTTCGACAACAACCGCACGTTCTACGCCCCGCTGGTGGGGGAGCGCAGCGTTGACCTGCAGCACATCACCTACGGCACGCTGGTCAGCGTACTGCCGCGTTTCGCCCAGGCGGACGAGATCGAGATGTCGCTCAATATCGAGGACGGCAACGAAGTCGAGAACCCCGGCCGGGGTGAGCAACAGAGTGCGTTGCCGACGGTCGGACGCACGCGCATCAGTACCGTGGCACGGGTGCCCCAGGGCAAGAGCCTGCTGGTGGGCGGTTTCACCCGTGATGACCATGGCGAGCAGATCGGACGCGTGCCAGTGTTGGGATCGATTCCGTGGATCGGCCGCTTGTTCAGCTATCGCCAGGACCGCTCGGCCAACACGGTGCGGGTATTCCTGATCCAGCCCAAGGAAATCCGCGACGCCCTTGAACCCGTGGAGACGGGCATGCCGTTGCTGACTCCCGAGCAGCACGAACGTGTGCGTCGAATGTACTTCCGGATGTCAGAGCGATGATCCTGCCAACGGTTTCCAGCGGTGGCCGGGTTGCCCAGGCGCGGCTGAACGCCGAGAAGGCCGCCGAACATCCACAACCGCAAGTCGACGCCGAGGCGGGGCTGGACGACAGCGCAACGGCGGCGGTGGCGCAGCGCATCGTGCAGATCAGCGACGAGCTGTCGGCGGCGCTGACGCAGTTCCGTGGCCGGCGCTTGTTCGAACTCAAATCCGAGACGCTGACCGACACCTTCGAACGCGTGCTCGAGGACGACACCGTACCCAAGGCACGACAGGTGCTGAGCTTGGCGCGGCTGGCGGACAAGCCCGTGGCCTGGTTGCTGCAAATGGCGCGCAGCCTGTTCCCCGACGACAGCGACCTGGCGCTGGTGCTGCGGGCGTTGTTGCGCCGCCGGAACCTGGAAACCCGCACCCGCCAGCGGCTCGAAACGCTGTTGCAGACGGTGGTTGCCCAAGGTTCGCCCAAGCGCATGAACGCCGGGATCAATGCGGCGCTCAAGGCCAGAATGTTCGGCAGGAGCATGGCGGTGCGGGCCGGTTTGCTGCGCGAGACCTACCGGGATTTTCTCGAGTCCGACGAAGGCCCGCTCAGTTGCTACCAGGACTGGATTGCCCTGTACGGCCCGGCACAGCGCACGAATGTGCTGGCCTTCATCGAAGCCGCGCTGCTGACCGACATCAGCGCCCAGGACCCCAGTTGCTCACGCATCGAGTTCGGCCAACTGTTGACCCGGGTCACCGACCTCAAGCGCCTGCGCTCGGCTGATGCGCTGTTTATCGGCGCCGTGCTCGGCGATGCACTGCTCTGCCGGCATAACCCCCACGAGGCCGACTGGCTGGTGTTCATGTTCGGCGTGTTGACCTACCCCGATGACCTCGACCAGCTGTTGCTCGGGGCGTTGGGGGAGGGGGTGTTGCTCAGTGCCCACCGGGAGCGCTCGGCGGTGTTGCAGGCCGTGCGTCGGCTCAGCCTGCAATTGCCGACGCCGCTGTTTGCCGATGAAGAGGCGCCGCAACGCCTGGCCATCCAGTTCACCCGCCTGGCCGACGTCGCCTATGCCCACGAACTCATCGAACAGCGACTGCCCGGTGACCGCCCATGATCTTGTCCCGGAGCCAGGCCTGAATGCTCAACGTGTTCTTGCGCAATGTCGGCGCGCGCCCGGAGCTGCTGATCCTCACCTTGATGGTGATGATCATCGCCATGCTGATCATCCCCTTGCCGACGGTGCTGGTGGATTTTCTTATCGGCCTGAACATCGTCATCTCGTTGCTGGTGTTCATGGGCTCGTTCTACATCGAACGGATCCTCAGCTATTCGACGTTCCCGGCGCTGCTGCTGTTGACGACCTTGTTCCGGCTGGCGCTGTCGATCAGCACCAGCCGGCTGATTCTCAGCCAGGCCGATGCCGGCGAGATCATCGCGTCGTTCGGCGACTTCGTGATCGGCGAAAGCCTGGTGGTGGGTTTCGTGATTTTTTCCATCGTCACCATTGTCCAGTTCATCGTGATCACCAAAGGCTCGGAACGGGTCGCCGAAGTGGCGGCGCGCTTCTCCCTGGACGGCATGCCCGGCAAGCAGATGAGTATCGACGGCGACCTCAAGGCCGGTGCCATCGATGCGGCCCAGGCGCGGGAAAAACGCAGCGTGCTGGAGCGTGAAAGCCAGTTGTACGGTTCTTTCGACGGGGCGATGAAATTCATCAAGGGCGATGCCATCGCCGGCATCATCATTATCTTCGTCAATTTCATCGGCGGCATGGCCATCGGCGTCGGGCAATTGGGCATGGACATGTCCACGGCCTTGTCCAACTACACGCTGTTGACCATTGGCGATGGCCTGGTCGCGCAGATCCCCGCGCTGCTGATCGCCATCGGCGCCGGCTTCATCGTCACCCGGGTCAACGGTGATGACAGCAACCTGGGGCGCAACATGCTTGCCCAGATGCTGGGCAACCCGTTCGTGCTCGGTGTCACCGCGTTGCTGGCGGTGGGCGTGGGCCTGTTGCCCGGTTTTCCGCTGCTGACCTTCCTCTCGATTGCCAGTGTGCTCGGGCTGGTGGTGTTTGTGCGCCACCGCAAGTCCTTGCGCCAGGCCAGCCCGGGCGAAAGCCGTAGCGAACCTGCCGAGCCAGGCGCGGCGCAGGGTGAGTCGGGATTGCTCGACGACGTCGACAACGTTGCCACTGAAACCATCGCCCTGATGCTACTGGTGCCCCCAGCGCGCCTGCAAGCGTTGGAGAAGGAGCGTTGGGCGGCGCGCTTTCGCAGCCAGTTCTTCGTCGATTACGGGCTGCGCATTCCCGAACCGCGGCTACGGGCCAGCGAGGCGTTGCCGGCCCATCAAGTGGCAGTGCTGATCAATGAAGTGCGCGCCGAGCAGTTCGATATTCATTTCGATCACTGGCGCCTGCTGGACTATTCGCCGCAGCTGGAGCCGTTGGGCTTTGCCCTGGTGCGTGGCAACGACAGCAATCGCCTCGGTGGTGTCTGGGTCACCGCCGCCGACCGCGAGCGCGTGCAGCAGTTGGGCTATCACCTGCGACCTGCCGACGAAGAATGCTATCGCTGCCTGGTCACGCTGCTGGCGCGCAACATCCAGGAGTTTTTCGGCGTGCAGGAAACCAAGCAGCTGCTCGACGAAATGGAAGCGCGCTACCCCGACCTGCTCAAGGAAGTCTATCGCCACGTCACGGTGCAGAAGATCGCCGAAGTGCTGCAACGCTTGATCGGCGAGCGCATCTCCGTGCGCAACATGAAGCTGATCCTCGAAACCCTCGCCCATTGGGCCTCCCGGGAAAAGGATGTGCTGGCGCTGGTCGAGCACGTTCGCGGCGCCATGGCCCGCTACATCAGCAACAAGTTTGCCCAGGGCAACGATCTGCGCGTGCTGCTGCTGTCGGCGGAGTTTGAAGACGTGGTGCGCCGGGGCATCCGGCAAACCTCGGGCGGCAGTTTCCTCAACCTGGAACCGGCCGAATCGGAAGAACTGATGGACCGCCTCAGTGTCGGCCTGGACAGCGTGCACATCGCCCACAAGGACATGGTGCTGCTGTGTTCGGTCGATGTGCGGCGCTACATCAAGAAACTGGTCGAGGGACGTTTCCGGGAGCTGGACGTGATGTCGTTCGGCGAAATCTCTGAGACCGTCTCGGTCAATGTCATCAAGACGCTTTAAGGAAATTCTGCACATGTTACCGATGGATATTGCCGACCTGTTACGCGAAGCGCTGCGACACAGCGGCTGCGTGGACAGCCAGATTGGGCATTTCGACAGCCACAGCACGATAGAAATGCAGATGAAGAATCTGCCGGACATCAGTGTGGCTGAGGTGGAAGGCGATGTGTGGGTTTGGGCAGCGGTCGCCGAAGCGACGCCATCGTCATTGAATTATTGTGCTTTCAACCTGCTGCAGTTCCTGCTCGAAGGCAACCCGTTTTCCCGTACCGGGCAATTGCACTTGTGCGAAGTCGAAGGGCGGCTGGAGTTGCGTTTTATGGCCAGCGCCTATGCCTTGAACGCTGCCGAGCACTTGGCCCAAGCGCTGGATTCCTTTGTGCAAGCCATTGAACGGCTGTTGGACATCCTGCGTCGATGAGCCTGCGGCTGGAACGGCTCGCGGCCCATCCCTTGCGCTTGAGCGGCCCATTGATCGAAGCGGCGCTGCGGGAGGTGGTGGTCGGCGAAATCTGTGAAGTGCGCCGGCATTGGCGCTCGCCCCAGGTGGTGGCCCGGGCGCAGGTCATCGGCTTCAAGCCTGGTGCGGTGCTGCTCAGTTTGCTGGGCGAGGCGAAAGGCTTGTCCCGGGAGTCGATGATCGTGCCCACCGGCGCCACCTTGCAACTGACCTGCAGTGACGCCTTGCTCGGCAGTGTGGTCGATCCCCAGGGCGTTATCGTCGAGCGCCTGGCGCCGTCGACGGCGGTGGCCCAGCGCGACTGTCCGGTGGATGCCGACCCGCCGTCGTACCAGCAACGGCGCCCGGTGGTGGAGCCCTTGCGCACCGGCATTCGGGTCATCGACGGTTTACTGACCTGCGGTGTCGGCCAGCGCATCGGCATTTTTGCCGCCGCCGGCTCCGGCAAAACCACCTTGATCAACATGCTGATCGAACACACCGATGCGGATGTTTTCGTGATCGGCCTGATTGGCGAGCGCGGGCGCGAAGTGACCGAGTTCATCGAGCATTTGCGCCAGTCGCCCAAGCATTCCCGTTGCGTGGTGGTGTACGCCACGTCGGATTTTTCCTCGGTGGATCGCTGCAACTCGGCGCTGCAGGCCACCACCATCGCCGAGTACTTTCGCGACCAGGGCCGGCGCGTGGTGTTGTTGCTGGACTCGTTGACGCGCTACGCCCGCGCTCGCCGCGACCTGGCCTTGGCGGCCGGTGAAGCACCGGCGCGGCGCGGCTATCCGGCCTCGGTGTTCGATGCCTTGCCGCGCTTGCTCGAACGTCCGGGTGTGACCGCGTCGGGCAGCATCACCGCCTGGTACACGGTGCTGCTGGAAAGTGACGACGAGCCGGACCCGATCGCCGAGGAGATTCGCTCCATTCTCGACGGCCACGTCTACCTCAGTCGGGCCCTGGCCGCCAAGGGGCACTACCCGGCCATCGATGTCTTGCGCAGCGTCAGCCGGGTGGCGACGCAAGTCACCTCGCCACAGGTCCGGCAACTGGCGGCCGCGACCCGGGACACCCTGGCGCGGATTGAACAATTGCAGATGTTTCTCGATATGGGCGAGTACAGCCCGGGCGTGGACGCGGCCAATGACCACGCGCTGCAACGTCGCGAAGCCCTCAGCCAGTGGCTGCGCCAGCCGACGGATCAATGCGTTGAACCGGATGAAACCTTGCGGAGCCTGCATGAACTCATTGCTTGATCGACGGCGCCTGCTGGCCTTCAGTCAGTTTCGTCGGCAACGCGGCGAGCAGGCGCTGTTGCGTGTCCAGCGTCAGTTGCAGCCGCTGTTGCAGGAACAGTCCGGTTTCGAGGAACAGGAGGCTGCGCTGCAACGTTTGTTGAGCAGCCATCGGGCCAATGACTGTGTGCTGGATCACGGGCAGTTGTTGGCGCTGTTGCGAACCCAGGCGGTCATCCGTCGGCGCATCGATCTGCTGCGCGTCGAGCGTGACCGCGTGGATCAGCAGCGCCGACAGGTCGAGCAACAGCTGCAGATGCAGCGCGAACAACTGCGCGGGCTGCAACGCAAACACGACAACTATGAGCGCGCTGTTCAGCAGCTGTTGCGTGGGCAACGGTTGGAGGCGGTGCGTCGCGAAGAACGAGAGCTGGAAGAGTTGATTGGAGTTCGGCGATGAAAGAGGTCTGTGTGCCACCAACCCGTCTGGTCCACGCCTTGGAACCGGTCGACGAAGACCCGCTGGATGAGCTGCAAGACCTGCTCATCCCGGTGGCGGAGGATGAGCTGCCGCAAGGCGTGCTGGACCTTGTGGTTGCGCTGGTTCGGCAGCAGCGGCCCCCGATGGAAACCGCCCGTGTGCCGGCCTGGCAGGCGATGAGCGTGGGGCAGGAAACGCAGGCGCTCGATCGTGATGAAGCGCAGCCGATTGCCCGGGAAACGCGGGCGGTTGAACCCGATGGCAGACGATTGCCCGCCCGGGAAACAATGGCTGTGCCACAAGCAGGTCCAATGTTCAGCGAGCCCACGCAACGCCCGTTACCGCAACGCCTGCAGCCTGTTGTTGCTGTCATCGATAAAGCCACAGTGCCGAGGGATGGGGTGTCGATCGAGCCGCAACCAATGGCCCCTGTCATTGTTCCCCGTGCACGGTCGGCCCCCCGTATCGACGAACAGTTGCCCCAAGCGCCGTTGAGTTTTCAGGGCGCGCGCCATGGGTCACCGGTTGCACCGTCGGCGCTGCCTGCACCAGCGCTACCGCCAGCGCCGCCGCCAGCGCTTGAGGCCATGGTCGAGGCCTTGCCGGACACGGGCCGGGGCTTGCTGCAAATACCGTTCAGTCGAGGGGCCGCCAGTGGACAGATCACGATCAGCCGGCTGCCTGAAGAGCCCACTCGGAACCTGATGCTCAGCCCAAGCAATGCCCTGGTGCTCGAGCAGCTCAAGGCACCTTTCGAGCTGGCCCGGGAGCCAGCCTGGCGCTTGGCTGACAGTGGCGGTGAGCAGCCGCGCCAGGGCTCGCATCAGGCGCCGGATGAGGAGCAGGACGAACAGGGCGAGCGTCCGGCATGAGCGCGTTGCAGTTACGGCGGGTCGACCTTTTGGCGCATGCCCAGGCCCAGGCGATTCAACGCTGGCGGCGTGCCGGGCGCGACGCGGGGTTGGGCAAGGTGCCAGAGCGCTCCGGCTATTTGCGGTTTTGCGCCCAGGGTGACGGCGGCGAGTGGCAGGGGCTGATCGAGGCCCATGATTGGCTGCATCGCGCGCTTCCACAGTTGCGGTCTTTGCTGACGAGCGAAACGTCGTGGACGAATGTCCTCGGATTGTTTCGCGCCGCGCCGCACCCCTTGCTGCTGGAGGTGGATGAGCTGCACTACCGGGCGTTGTCCGACATCGACGGCGTCGCCCCGGCGCGATTGCCAACCCGCGACCTGCCATGGCTGGACACCCCTCGGGGACGGGTTTGGTTGCTGCAACTGCCGCCGGCACGTCTCGCCAGCGAGCGCTTGGACGCCGACTCATGGCTGGATGAATTGCCGTTGCACCTGGAACTGGTTCTCGGCGTCAGCCACCTGAGTCTTGCCAGCCGCAGACGCCTGGGTGAGGGCGATGTCCTGCGCATCGTCCAGTGCACTCAACGGTGCTGCCTGGCCGACCGTTGCCTCGGCACTTTTACCTTTACCCAAGAGGGGCTACACATGCAACCGACTGTGACCGATGCCGATCCAGAGCAGCCGCCGGAGTCTGGCGCGGCCATCGACCTGGGCGCGCTGCCGGTGCGCCTGGAATTCCTGCTCGCCACCCATCAAACCGACCTGGCAACGCTGTCGCGCATCATCGAGGGACAACTCATCCCGTTGGCCGAAGATGCCGCGCGGCACATCGAGGTGCGCGCCAACGGCAAGCCGGTGGCCCAAGGGGAACTGGTGCAGTTGGACGGCCAGTTGGGGGTCGAGTTGTTCAAGGTCTATCGAGCGGGCGCCGATGAATGACGTCTCGCTGATCGCGCTGCTGGGGTTCGCTTCGCTGCTGCCGTTCCTGGTGGCGGCGGGCACCTGCTACATCAAGTTCTCCATCGTCTTCGTCATCGTGCGCAACGCGTTGGGCCTGCAGCAGGTGCCATCGAACATGGCGCTCAATGCGATTGCCCTGATGCTGGCGATTTTCGTCATGACGCCGGTCATGAAGCAGGGCCATGACTACTACAAGACCGAGGCGGTGACCTTTACCGACATTGCGTCGGTGGTGGACTTCGCCGAGAACGGCCTGGGCAGCTACAAGGATTACCTGCGCAAGTACACCGACCCGGAGCTGGCGCAGTTTTTCGAGCGGGCCCAGGCGTTCCAGGCTGAAACCGACGCGGGCCTGCCTGCCGATGAAGAGGTTGAGGCCTCGCTGTTTTCGCTGCTGCCGGCCTATGCGCTGAGTGAAATCAAAAGTGCCTTCAAGATCGGCTTCTATCTGTACCTGCCCTTTGTGATCGTCGACCTGGTGATCTCCAGCATCCTGCTGGCACTGGGCATGATGATGATGAGCCCGGTGATCATTTCCGTGCCGATCAAACTGGTGTTGTTTGTCGCACTGGACGGCTGGGCGTTGCTGTCGACCGGGCTGGTCAAGCAATACCTGACCTTGCTGGCCTAGGTGCACCGATGAACGATCTGGTCTATGCCGGCAACAAAACCCTGTACCTGATCCTGCTGATGGTGGCCTGGCCGATCATCGTTGCCACGGTGGTCGGCCTGGTGGTCGGGTTGATCCAGACCGTGACGCAGCTGCAGGAGCAGACGCTGCCGTTTGGCTTCAAGCTGTTGGCGGTGGCGGCGTGCCTGTTCCTGCTTTCGGGCTGGTACGGCGAAACCTTGCTGGATTTCAGTCGTGAAGTCATTCGCCTGGCGTTGAGTTAGGCCGATGTCGTTGACGTTGTTCTTCGAGCTGTACGCCTGGTTCGCTGCGGCGGTGTTGGGCGTGGCGCGTCTGGCGCCGATTTTCTTCATGTTGCCGTTTCTCAATGGCAGCGTGCTGACCGGTGTCACGCGCCAGGCTGTGATTGTGCTGGTGGCGCTGGGCTTCTGGCGCTATGTCGGCGTGCCTACGCCAGCCCTCGACAGCGTGGCGTTCCTCGGTCTGGTGCTGCGCGAGGCGGGGATCGGCGTGCTGCTTGGCGTGCTGCTGGGTTGGCCGTTCTGGGTGCTGCATGCCATGGGCAACCTGATCGACAACCAGCGCGGGGCCATGCTCAGCAGCACGGTGGACCCGGCCAACGGTGTCGACACCTCGGAGTTGGCGAATTTTCTCCAGTTGTTTGCCGCGACGGTTTATCTCGAAGGTGGCGGCCTGTTGTTGATGCTCGAAACCGTCGGCCACAGTTATCGCCTTTGCGCGCCAGCGAGCAGTTGTGAGCTGCACCTGCCTGCACTCTATTCATTGCTCGATGCACTGGTGAGCAGGACCCTGGTCATCAGTGCGCCGGTGGTGGCGACCTTGCTGGTCAGCGAGGCGCTGCTTGGGTTGCTCTCGCGGTATGCGCCGCAGATGAATGCTTTTTCGGTGTCGCTGACGGTCAAGAGCCTGGTGGCGCTGGTGGTCTTGATGCTGTATTTCGGCGTGCATCTGCCGGACGAAGTGCTGCGCATGGGCATGCTGTCCGACGGCTTGGCGCAGTATCTGGATGGCGGGGAGGGCGGAGATGTCATCCAGCGCCTCGAAGACTGAAAAGCCCACCGCCAAGCGCCTCAGGGATGCGGCGCGCAAAGGACAGACGTTCAAGGCCAAGGACCTGGTCATCACTTGCCTGACCCTGTGTGGCATCACCTACATGGTCTTCAACAGCTCGTTGATCGAGGTCATGGAGGTCTACCGGCGCATCATCGCCAGCGATTTTGACGCCGACCTGCAAGCCTACTCGGCGATGCTGGTGCTGGTCGGCCTCAAGGCGTTGCTGCCGCTGTTGCTGGTGTGCGTGCTGACCAGCGCCTTGCCGGCCTTGCTGCAAAGCGGTTTTGCCTTGGCCAGCGAAGCGTTGAAACTGAATCTGGGCGCCTTGAACCCGGTCAATGGCTTCAAGAAGCTGTTCAGCCTGCGCACCGTCAAGGACACCTTCAAGGCGCTGTTGTACCTGGGCAGTTTCGCCATGGCGCTGTGGATTGTCTGGCTGACCCAGCGGCAATTGCTGTTTGCCCAACTGTTCGCCCAGGCGCCGGCGTTATTCGCGATCTGGGGGCGTTTGCTGCTGGTGTTGGTGCTGGCATTCCTGGCCTGCGTCCTGCTGATCGTCGTGCTCGATGCCCTCAGCGAATACTGGTTGTTCATGAAAGACCAGATGATGGACAAGGATTCGGTCAAGCGTGAACACAAGGAGCAGGACGGCAACCCGCAGATCAAGGGCCGTCGCCGCGACTTGCACATGGAGCTGTTGTCGGAGCAGGTCAAATCCGATGTGCGCAGCTCGCGCATGATCATCGCCAACCCCACCCACATTGCCATCGGCGTGTATTTCCGCCCGGAGATCACGTTGCTGCCGTTTATCTCCCTGATGGAAACCAACCAGCGCGCCCTGGCGGTTCGGGCGTACGCCAAGGAAGTGGGGGTGCCGGTGATCAACGACATCGCCTTGGCCCGCCGCATCTTCAAGACCCACCAGCGTTACAGCTTCCTCCAGGTGCAGGAAATCGAGGAGGTGCTGCGGCTGCTGATCTGGCTTGAGCAGGTTGAGCAGGCGTGAGGTCAGGCACGGTCCTTGTGGCGAGGGAGGAGGATTGTGCGACTCCGTTCGATTGAAGAATAACCCTGTGGCGAGGGAGCTTGCTCCCGCTGGGCTGCGCAGCAGCCCCCTCCAAAAGGTCACTCATTCCATCTGAAGTACCGTGCCGCCTGGCTTTTTTGGGCCGCTTCGCGCCCCAGCGGGAGCAAGTTCCCTCGCCACAAAAGCGGCTTTGCCACAAGAGTCGTCTCGTCGGCCTGGGTTTTTAGTGGCATGAGCGCAATTTGGCAGCGTGCTTGCCGGCGTTTTGGCCCAATGCACCGGTCAGCGACGCTGACGTTTTTTCAGGAGTGTGGCTGATGAGTCGCGATAACAAACAAGACGAGCAGGTGGCCCTGGACGTCGTCGATGCAATGCTCGGTGGTGCGGCGTTGAAAGACGTGCAAGGCATCAGCGACGAGCACATGGACGGTCTCTATGCCTTCGCCTTCCAGTTCTATGAACAGGGGCGATTGGACGACGCCGAGAAGTTCTTTCACTTCCTGTGCATCTACGACTTCTACAACAGCCATTACTGGATGGGACTGGCTGCGGTGCACCAACTCAAGCAAAACCACCAGAAAGCAATCGACCTGTATGCCATCGCTTTCGCCCAAGGCAAGAACGACTACCGACCGATGTTGTACACCGGCCAATGTCACTTGGCCCTGGGCAAGGTCGGCAAGGCCCGGTTGTGTTTCGAATACGTGCTCGAGCAGGCCAGGGAAGACGATCTGCGCGAGCAAGCCAAGGTGTATCTCGACACCCTGGCCCACATGGAACAGCACTGTTCGGAGGACTGAACATGAGTGAAATAAGGACTGCTTTCAACCCGGCGCTTCACGGCGCGATGAGCCGCAGCGAGGCCTTTGAAAAATACGGCGCAGCGGCCAGCAAGGCCGCCAGGACCGCGGATTTTCAGGAGGCCGGCCAGAAAGCGCTGGCGGACCTGATGTCGGTGAAATACGAAGGTCACGACGGCCCGTCCACCGCCAGTACCGGCCGGCCCGCATTGCACCCGCCAGCACCGCGGGCCGATGGCAATAAACAGGAAACCAGCGGCGATCTGTTCACGTTATTGATGGCGATGATCAGCGAGCTGATCGGCGAGGTCGACGTCAAGAAACTGAAAAATCGCCTGGCGATGCTGCAGAGCATGGCTGGCGCCAAGCAACAGGCCCATGAAAACCTCTCGGCTGAATACACCGCTGCCGTCCAGGCGATGGAGGCCGCCGAGGGCAATGTCGGCAGCAGCCAGGAACACCTCGAACAACTGCGCGATCGGGTCTTGCACTTCCAGGGACTGCTGGATGAAAGCGAGGCGCGGCTGGCGCAACTGGACCCTGAATCGCCCGAATATGCACAGGAGCTGGCCCGTCGCGACCAGCTAAAAGGCGAAGTGGCGAACCATACCCAAGCCTTCAATGTGGCGACCGATGCGCATCTGAAGCTGATCGAGGTCGCCACCGTCTGCGCCAAGGCTGTGGGCACGGTATTCGCGAAAGTGGTCTCATCCAGCGTGAACAGCTCGACCCCCAAGCCAACCGATGAAAAGGCCCTCAGCAGCAGTGCGCTGGCGTTGTTGAACCGCTTGAAAATCATCGAACTGCTTGGCGAGTCGGCGCAGAACAAGGAAGAGCTCAACCAGGAGCTGTTCCAGGAGTTGCAGGCCAGGCTTCAGGCACACATGGAGCGTGAGTCGGAAAAATACCTGGAGGAAGTGCGCAAGGCCGAGGCCTTGCAAAAAACCATGGGCTGCATCGGCAAGATCGTCGGGGCGATCCTGACGGTCGCAACCATCGCCGCCGGGGTCCTGACCGCCAACCCGGTGCTCATCGCCGTGGGCGTGGTCGGCGCGGCCGTGATGATTGCCGACTCGGTGATCCAGGACAAAACCGGCGTGTCGTTCATGGCTGAAGCCATGAAGCCGCTGACCATTGTCATGCAAGAAGCCATCAAGCTGTTCACCGAGATCTACACCAAGTTGCTGATCGGCCTGGGCGTTGATGAAGACACGGCCAAGAAAATCGCGCAGATCGCCGGCATGATCCAGGGCATCGCTTCTACCTTGGCGGCTGTCGCGTTGGTGGCCGTGGTCGGGGTGCAGGTGATCGGGCCGATGGTCAGTGCCATCGCTTCGAAACTGGCCTCGGTGGTCGCCCAGGCCACGCCTGCCGCGATGCAAGCGATGAAGCAGGTGGCGACTTCGGTTGGTAACACCTTGACCCAGATGCTCACCCAGTTGCGCGGGTTCATCACCAATGGTGCTGATCCGGTATTGCTGGCGCGTTACGCCGCCAACCTGGAGATCGCCCAGGCCGTTACCGAGTTCGGCAACGTGGCGGTGCAGGGTGGGCTGCAAATCAAGAGCGGCCAGCACCAGGCCCAGGCCGCCGTGCATCTGGCCGATGTGCGGGTACGCATGGCCATCAGTGAGGAAATCAGCGCCTACCTGACCCAGGTGGTCGAGAACTATGGACAGGCGATGCAGGAGCGAACCCGGCAAATAGAGCATGTGTTTGCCGATATGCAACGCAGCCATTCCGTCAGCCTGCAAATGGTTCGGCATGTTTGAAATCACGGACAACAGGTATCCACGATGACCACTATTCACGTTCCAACCACAATCGCATCCCCTGTCATTGACCATGACCGGATCAATGACGCCGGGCTGGGCGAGTTGATTGCCCAAGAGCAATTTTCAAAGCGCAAGTCTCTTGAGGGGGCGTCGATCCTCGACCAGATCGCTGCAAAGCAGATACTCCAGAACGGCCCCTTCGCGGCCCCTTCTGCTGCGGAGCTGGAAAGCCGGATCAATGCCTATCAGCCCACCGAAGCGGATCGGGAGGACTTCTCTGAAGCCAAGTCCATGGTCGGCGATGATGTGCGCAACGATCTGGTTTTCGACCCGGGCGCCTGGGAGAAACACGCCAACGTACTGGTGGCCGCGATCATCGCCCTGAACATCGCACGAGTCGCCAATGCGCAACTGCGCGGCCACTTCAGCGTCATGGCCGCCGACGCGGCGAAGTCCCAAGGCGCGGCCATTATCGAGTCCGGCAAGGCGGCGCTGAACAGCGCCATTACCGCCGCGGTGGTGTCCGGCGCCATCGCCGGGTTCGCCATGGTCAAGACCTTCCAGGGCCAGGCGATGAAGCATGCGGACATCGACCTGCATCGCCGCAACGCCATGGACGCGGGCAATCTCGAACGCGACCTCAAGCTGGAGCGCAATCGCAATGAGTGGAGCCCGGACACCACTTACAAGATCAAGACCCTCGATGATTTTGCCCGGCCGACCACCGTCGACTTCAAACCCAAGGGCTCGACACTGACGAACCAGGAGCAGGCCTGGTTCGACGGGGAAATCCTCAAGGCCCAGAAGGTCGGTCAAACCTCCGATTGGCTGAGCCAGATGGGCAGCAAGGGTATCGAAAAGAAACTGGAAATCGGCCGCGCGCTCAATGCCATGTCGATGAGCATGAGCCAGGTGGTGGCGAACATCGTGCGCATGAACGAGCACGCCGCCCGTGAAAAAGAAGTGTTGATGCAAAGCGCGCAGAACAGCCAGAAGAGCCTGAGCGATGAGGTCGGCCAGAAAGACGCGGCCGAGGCGGCGTTGTTGCAGAAACTGATGGACATGGTGATGCAGCTTTTTCAATCGCGTAGCGAAGTTATCGGTGCCCTGAGGGGATAAGAGGAACAGATCTATGGAAATCACCCAAACCCTTCATTCGCCAGTCCCATTGTTGCCGAACCTGAAGGCCGTCACGGATACCGCGCCGCCTGCGGAGGTACCTGTCGAGATCCAAACGGTCAGTCCTCCGGTGCATTTGCTCGAAAGGTCCATGAACGCAATGAATCGCAGCCTGGGCCATTTGCTCAAGTGCCCGTCAATCATCGCCAAGCCTCTGGAAGGCACGGCCGCCGAGACCACAGCACAACACCTCGTCGCGGAGTTCGTCGAACAGATCCACTCCAAGCGTGACCGAGCGCAAATGTGGGCAGTGCAGGTGCGCCAGTGCGGTGCCGTGATGACCCACAGCCAGAAAACAGGGCTCTTGGATGAAAGCCAGCGCCAGCAGCTCAATGACGAACAAAGCAAGATCCTTCGCGCCCTCCAGGAACATCTGGAAGAGAACAAGCCCCGTGAGATCACGGAGGCTTTGGATGCGACGATCAACTCATCGAATGACTTCTTTGAAAAACTGCTCGAACTGATCGACCTGATCAAGAACGGTTACCTCGCCGGCTACGAGCACATCATTGCGGCTTATTCGGACTTCTTTTCCGACTTCAACAGCGAAATCACCGCGATGATGAAGGACTGGATCGAAGGGGCGAACGACGGCAAGGAGGTCACGTTGAATGTGGGCGCGTTGCGCAATGCATTGGATAGACTGATCGCAAAATATTCCCTACCCAACTCCGCTGCCATCCTCTTTCCCAAACCACCTGAAACAGGCGCCACTAAGGAAGAGGCAGAAAACTGGCTCAAGGCACTCGGCCTACCTGCAAGTTGCCTCAAGCAGAATCCCGCCCCGAACGGTCCTTGGTGTGTCGTCATCGACACCGGGCCACTGACAACGATGAAAAGTAGTCTACCGTCGGGCGGCGGCACGGTGACCTGGGATACCGCCAAATTCAACGCCTGGCAAACCGGCTTCAACGCCCAGGAGGAACGCATGAAAAACATGCTGCAGTCGTTTACGCAGAAGTATTCGAATGCTAATTCTTATCATGACAATTTCAATAAGACCTTGTCGGCGCATTTGAATCAGTATGCGGATATGTTGAGGGCGATGTTGAATTTTTGAAGAGAAAAATAAAGAGCGCTAATTTTTTAGTAGTCCGGTATGGCTTAATTATTAGTTGGCTTGCCGGATTTTTTATGGGAGGGGGTGTGGTGAAGTCATTGAGGAAAATAGAAGTTGAACAGGAGGTAGTTAAAGTGCTGGCGAGTAGTCTTGCACAGAGTGATCGATTGATCGAGGCTGATTCGCGGCTGGTCGAGGAGCTGTATCTTGACTCTATTGCTTTGATTGAATTGGTGCTGGGGTTAAATGAGGTGTTCGGTATTGAACTGTCCGAGCGTGAAGTTGCTGAGTGGAAGACGGTACGGGAAATATGCTGTTCGGTAACGCGCTATATAAAATTGAGGTAAGTGTCAGAGCTTTGTAAGATAAAGGTGGAGCGGTATAAGTGTTTGATTGACGTTCTTGGGGTGATACTGTTTTGTAAGTTTTGGGGGGTTAATATTTATAGTGTGAGTGTTAGGGTCTCAGCTTGATGCTGAGCAAGGGCTGTGTGTTGAGGTGTCTTGCGTGAAGAGAATTTAGATGCGCAATTAAGATGATTCACTGCCTCTCTAGGCGAGTGGGATAGAGACCGTCGGAAGACGGTCTCAGCTTTACAAGGTTTAATTAAGACTGCTCGAAGTAGTATTTTTACGCTCGTTCAGTTGTCGGGCTAGTTCTTCATCGTGGACTTCAATGGTTAGCTGTCTATCGAATAAATCATCCTGATTGCGGGAGATTAATTTTTCCAGCGCATCGCTGTCCATTTCTGCTAACTCGATATTAATGAATGCTGCAGTATCCTCAGAGAATTCACGATGTTCGATCTCGTTGTGGGCTTCCATTTGATAGATTGCGAGCGCTGGAAGAAGTGAGGTTTCCATGTAGTTTGGTTCTTTGTAATCGGCCAGGTGTTTCTCTTCTCCTGCTGTAAGTGGTGTGCCGGCTTCGAATTTTGAGACTAGTAATGTGTTTAGATCGTCGCTCAGAACAAGCACTTGTAGATGGGTTATCTGGTCTTGAATCATGCTGGTGAAGGCTTCGTTGCTTTCTATTTTTATTTCTGGAAGTGCTTTAATATCGTTGTTTTTCTTGAAGGATATAGATGTATCGGAAGCAGCCTTGCTTGTATGGGCAAGGGTCAGTGTCGTGCCCATCACGGCTGCATGCGTTTCTACGCTGTGTGGTTTAACTATAGGGAAATGATTTAGATCATCCTGTGCGTACAAGGCTTTCCCTGTGGGTTTCATTTCCGCTTCTGAAATATATTTCGCCGTGCGTGCTTCATTACTGGCTTGGGATTTCGATGAGGCTAATTCATATTTTGAAAAGGCATCTCTTTGTGAGGTTGAGGCTGTTTTTGGAGCTTCTTGATATTCAACGTTGATATATCCTCCCGCCAAGACTCTTGATGCTAATGTCCAGCGATGGTAGTGAGGGCTATCTTCTTCTCCAAGACCGCTACCTCTGACATTAAAAGAGTGAAGGCGAAGATTCCAACCCTGTTCAGGGTTGGACATTAAATAGAACTTGTTGAAGAATGGCGCTTTGGCGGAATTTTCCTTGCAGTTTATCAATAAATTGTCGTTGGATTTGATATGTTCCAGTATGGCTATAATATCCTTTTTTGAAATGGGCTCGATGTCTGCGGTTACTCCAGGGCGTTGTTGAAAGCCAAGCTCGGTTTCTGGGCGGAAGTGTTCATAGCGCTCACTGATCATTGAGAACACATTTTGATAGATTTTTTCATTTTCGTGTTTTTTAGGAGCGAATTCGGTGGTGGTGCTGATAGATGATGTTTCGTTTGTTGTAGGACGGGCTGAAAAGTTAGAGCTGATGTTTGTAATAGTCATGATCTTATTTGCCAGGGATAGGGATGGTTACGATAAAGTCTCTTCTGAGATATTTGCTTGTACAAAAAGCTCATGATCATGCTTGTCGGTAACTGAATGTAGTAATTGAGTTTGTGGTATGGCCTGTTGATCGCAAGCCTACAGCTCTTGTCGTGTTTTCTTACAGCTATAAAGTTAAAGTCCTACGGAATCCCCCCACACATCTTCCTATAGTCACGCAGCTCGCCATCCCGAGCCTGTGCCCACCACAGGCTCAATCGCGCTTCAGTAACTTTCTATAGAGAAGTCTCAACGTATGGACAGTGCAACTGATCAAACCCCAGTCAAGTCATTCGCTTTTGACCACTGGCTACTGCAAAGCGACGGAACGCTGATGCGAGATGGACAAGGAGTTCATGTTCCACCCAAAGAACTGCACGTACTGCGCCTGCTGCTGAAGTCGGCGGGTACGGTCGTGAGTAAGGATTATCTGCTCGATCATGTCTGGCCGCGGATGGATGCGGCGGAGGAGTCGTTGACCCGTTGTATCTATGCCTTGCGCAAGTTGTTCAAGGAGCACAAGGGCTACATTGCAACGGTTTACGGCCAGGGTTATCGGTTCACCGGTTCCGTGGTCGAGCTCGATGTGCCGAGCCAGGCGAGGGCGGTGGCGCCGTCGTTGGCAGTGTTGCCTTTGCGCAATCTGGACGAGATCGCCGCGCTGGATCTGCAGGACCTGATGATTCGCCAACTGACCACGGCGTTCGGTGAGGCGTTGCATGTCATCCCCTCGGGGCTGATCGCGGCCAGCGGTGTATCGGACGATGTGCGGGCGTTGGCCGGGCGGTTGTCGGCGGATTATTGCTTGAACGGTCGTTTTATCGGTGCGGGTGGGTTGCAACACTGGTCGGTCGAGTTGATTCGTGGCTGCGATCAGTCTCTGCTGCATGGGCAGACGCTGGATGCCTGTGATCTTGGGGAGGCGCTTGGCGTGTTGACCAGCCTGGTGGCCCAGTGTGTACCCGGGTTGCGTCCGGTCGGTGATCGCTGCGGGTCCTATTCGGCGGCGGTGGCGTATCTCAACGGGTTGTGCAGCGTGCAGCAGCACACGGTGCAAAGCCTCGGCGATGCCCTCGTGCTGTTCAGGCAGTGCGTGAAGCTCGACGCCGGGTACGCACCGCCCTGGTGTGGCTTGGCGGATGTGTGGCTGGGGCGGGTGATGATGGGCCTGGGTGACACGGAGCGCGCCATCGAAGAGGCGCATGCGGCGGTGTCCAGTGCGTTGATGCTGGACCCCGGCAGCATCCCGGCGTTGACGCGCCTGGCGTTGCTCACCAGTTTGCGCGGTTGCGAACAGGCGGCCCAGGTGTTGTTCCGGCGCTGCCTGTTGTCGGCCGATCAGGCGGACGTGTTGTACTTTCACGCCTGGCATCACTGGTTCTGGCGGCGCAACGAGCAAGCGGCGCAGATGATCGACCAGTGTCTGGCGCATGATCCGGACTGTGTCCGGGCGCAGATCTTGCGGGTGCGCATTCACGAACAGCTGACGTGGATCGGCGAGAGGCGCCTGGCATGAAGCGGCGCCGGAAAACCTGGTTATGCGTGCCGGTGTGTCTTGGCCTGGGGTTTGGCACGCCCCAGGCACAGGCCTGGTGTTGGAGCAGGGCGGGGCAGTTGCACGCCATCGAGCCCGAACTGCTCCAAGCGATTGCCGAAGTCGAATCAGGTCTGCGCTCGGACGCCATCAACCACAACCGCAACGGCACTCGCGATATCGGGCTGATGCAGATCAACAGCATTCATCTATCGCGCTTGAGTGCCCAGGGCATCACCGAGCAACGCCTGCTGGATGAGCCTTGCCTGTCGGTAGAGGTCGGTGCCTCGGTGCTGGCCGGGTTTATCGCCCGTTACGGTTACAACTGGACGGCGGTCGGCGCCTACAACGCGGGCAATGCCCCGGATCGCCAAGCGGCGCGGCTGCGTTATGCGCGCAAAGTCTGGCAACGTTACCAAGTGATCACCCAGGCCGGGGACTGACGGCGTCACGAACGGGCCCCGCGCAGGATTCTGATCCTTTGCAGCACGCAATCGGCAGAATTGGATCAGGAATTCTGCGGCCGGCCTTTCTAACCTACCTGCTCATTCGACCTTCCTGGAGTTTGGACGGTGACAGTCCCTACGGCCCCCACGCTACAGCCCTGCATCCTGCGGATCCTCAACGGTCCGTTGCAGGGCTGCGAATTCCCGCTCGGCGAGGGCACGACCCTGTTCGTCGTCGGGGCAGTGGAGGTGTTGGGGGACGGCGCACGTGTTGCCAGCGTGCCGGCGGATGCGATCTTCGTTCCCCTGGAGGAGGGTGGCTGCAATTTCGAGGTACTGGCCGACCAGGCCACGCCGGACGGTGTGCCGGTGCGCTTGCTCGGTGATTCGGTCGAAGTGCGTCACTGCGTCTTCCAAACCCGCGTGCAGCTCGGCGGGTTGCAAGTGGCCTTGCGTCCAGCAGATCAATCCTGGGCGCCCGAGTGTCTTGGTCCGGCAGATAGCCCGTGCAATGCCGCCGTGTTCAGCGGATGGCGTGCCCATTGGACCCGCGGGATTGCCGGTGCTCTGGCGTTGGCTGCGTTGGTCTCTGTGGTCAGCCTCTGGTCGATGCCGGGGCCGTCGCCTGAAACCGATATTCGTGCGTTGATCGCCGGCGCCAGTGCGCCGGTCCAGGTGCTGCGCGGTCGTGATGAGGCGGTTTATGTCTTCGTGTCTTCCGAGCGCGATGCCGGTTGGAGCCGGCAGGTGCTGACGCGCCACGCCCGCCTGAACAGCGAGGTACTGATGCTGGACCAGGAGCGTCGCCGGCTGGAGCAACTGCTGGTCGACCATGATCCGCAACTGGCGTGGCACTTCCTGGACCTCAAGGATCCGTCGGTGCCGCGGCTGTTGCTCAGCGCACAACGCAACCTGCTCACGCCCGACAAGGAGGCCAAGCTGCTCGATACCGTGCTCGCGGCGGCGCCGTATGCCCGCGATGTCGTGCTGCAGATGCAGGATGACGCGCTGCTCGCGGACCTTGCGCAGGGCGGTTTGCAACGCCTGGCATTGACCTTCAGCCGGGTCGAACACGCAGATGGGCTCTCGTTCGCCATCGAGGGCAACCTGCAGGATGCCGACCTGGCCGCCGCGCGCCAGTACGTCGACGATTTCTACCGGCAGTGGGGGGATCGCTACGTGCATTTCACTGTCGAGCTCAAGGACGACGCGCTCAAGGGCACGTCGTTTCAAACCGGCCCCCAGGGCTACGTCAAGACGAGCCCTTCGTCCTGGCATTTTCCAAACAACCAGAATAGGTGACCCATGCCTGGTATTCCGATCATGTTCCCCGTGTTTCCTGATGACTTTCTTGGCGAGCAAGCCGCAGCGTTCGAGCGTGGCGCCCAAGGCCTTAAAGATGCACTGGATCAAGCGCTGGAGGACCTCAAGCTCGATGCCTCGGACCCTGGAAAGCTAGCGGCCTACCAGACCGCATTTTCCTCCTACACGGTGTTCCGCAACGCCCAGACCAACACGATCAAGGGCTTCAAGGATATCGACATGGCGATCATCCAGGCGGCCCGCTGACGCTTTCCCTTTCGACTGGCCATTGCTCGTGACGATGGCCATTTCATGAGTGCATCGTATGTCTATCCAGAATCTTGCCCCGTCGCTTATCGCCCGGTCCGCCTTCGTTGAGTTGCGTGGCCCGCAGGAAGGCCCGGTCGTTTCCCTGGAGTCGCGCTTGATCGAAGCGTTTGCCGGTTCCGCCGTCGACAGCGCGCAAGACGTTTCGTCGATCAATCAGTTGTTGCAGCGCCCGGATATCACCGACCCTGAAGTATTGGCCCAGTTGCAGGAGCTGACAGGGCAGTACAACGTGGATATCAACTTGCTCAACGTGCTGGTGCGCAAAGCCGTGGGCACGGCAGAAACCCTGTTGCGTGCATCATGAAACCGGGCGTGCTTCTGCTGTTGTTGTGCCTCGCGCTAGTGGGGTGCCGCCAGCCGAACCTGCTGGAAGGGCTGGATCAGCAGCAGGCCAATGAAGTGCTGTCGGTGTTGCAACGCAACAACATTGCGGCGGTGAAAGTCGACACCGGTAAAACCGGTTATGCGGTAAAAATCGACGCCCTCGATTTTTCCGCTGCCGTCGATCTGCTCAATCTCTATTCGCTGCCTTCCCGGCCACGCCTGCAAGTGGCCGAGATGTTTCCGTCCGATTCCCTGGTGGCCTCGCCCCGTGCGGAAAAGGCCCGCTTGTATTCAGCGCTGGAACAGCGCATCGAACAGTCGCTGAGTGTGCTCGAAGGCGTGGTGTCGGCGCGAGTCCATGTCAGTTACGACCTGGATGCCGGCGAGGGCGGGCGCAAGTCGCCGCCTATTCATCTCGCGGCGGTGGTGCTGCATGAGCGCGATGTCGAGCCGCAGTTGCTGATCACCGACATCAAGCGTTTTCTCAAGAACAGTTTCGCGACGGTGGAGTACGAAAACGTCTCGGTGGTGCTGTCCAAGCGCTCGGCGACCCAGCATGTCGCGCCGTCGGTGGCTGTGACGCGGGGGCATTCGCCGTGGCCGTGGTGGTTGGCGGCGATCAGTGCGGTGCTGTTGGCCGGTGGCGGCACTTGGGTCTATCGCCAGTCAAGCGCAGGGCGGCGTGATGTCGGAGCTTGAGTGCCTGGAACAGATCCTCGCCGAGCCTTTGGCGTATCTGCATCCCCAGCGTCTGGTTGTACCGGTGGGATTCGAAGGCGTCGAGGCGCGCACGTTGCTCAACCGGATCGTGCTCGAAGGGTTGGGACTGCAAGGACCGTGGCCTTCGACGCCGCTGACGGGTGTGGCGAAGCAATGGGTTCGCCATTGGCGACAATTGCCCTATATCGCCTTGCTGATGGGTGCCTATCGCTTGATGCCCGACCTGACGCGCGGCGCCGCACTGCTGCGCCTGCCGGGAGCGGTTCGCCGGTTCGCCAGCTTCAATCTGGGCCCGAGAGGCGGCCTGCCGATCGAGTGTGCGCCGGTTTCGACGGCGCAGGTCGAAGCGGCCGGCCTCAATGCGTTGTGGAGTTGGCGAGAGCACGTGCCTCGTCTTTTGCTCGAACGCCTGGACCTGCAGTTCCCCGAGCCGGTCGTTCGCCTGCATCGGCAATGGCCAGTCGCGAAACCTGATCCCATTCTTTTCTTCTTAGCGGTGCAGCATGCTCGACTCCATCCGACCCCTGACTGACCTGCCCGCGTGCGAAGACGTGCGCCTGGCCCGCGAAGACATCGCCGCCGCGCGCCGTCGCCAGCGCTTACAGCTGGAGGCCCAACGCCGCGCGCGGGAGTGTCTCGAGCAAGCGCACCGTGATGTCGAGGCGGTGCATGCACAGGCGTTCCAGCAGGGCTATGCCGAAGGCGTCCTGCGTGCGAGCGAACATCTGGCTGAAGGCCTGCTGAAATCGCAAAGCCTGGGGCTGCAATTGCGCAGCGATCTGGCCCGGGCCGCTGGTGATCTGCTCGGGCAAGCCTTGAGTCGCCCCGAGTGGCTGGATGAAATGCTGGAACGTTGGCTGGCCGGGCAGGCGGGCGACTCGGGCGCGGTCCTGCACCTGTTGTTGCCAATGCATTGCCGTCCACGCGGCCAAGCGCTGTGTGAGAGCGTGGGCAGGCGATGGAACGGCGAGCTGATCCTGGAATATCACCCGCAAGACCGCTATGTGCTGCGCCTGGCGGATCAACTGCTGGAGTTCGATGTCGAGGCGACCCGGGAACGGCTGGTGCCCCGGTTACTGGCGAGCCTCGCCAACCTGCCGGAGACGGTGCGCTTGTTGGATCAGGCCTCAAGGCAGGCGCTGGCGGACGTGTGCGCAAGCTTCACCGGTTTCGCGCCAACCGACACTGCCGAGGTTCGCCATGAAGATTGAATCCATGACGGTTTCCAGTCTGCTCGATCACGACGCGAATGAGTCGGTCCAGACCCTGGAATCGCGGCTCCTGGCGGCCCGCGAGCAAGCACCTGACAGCAAACGCCCGGACCCTGAGTTCGAGCACTTGTACCAATTGCTGCTGGCCATGGAAGGTCAGGGGGAGAAGGCGATTCATGAGTTTCTCCGCACACTGCGGGGACCGGATGGTGAAACGGCTGCGTACCCCACCGCCCGGGCGTTGATGGCGATCACGCTGCAGGTTTTGGTGCGATTGAAGAACGAGGGGTTGGAAAAGTCGCAGCTTTATAAAGAGGTCAGCGGTGCCAATGGGTTGGCATTTGCGATGGATGTTTTCGTCAAGGGTTTTATGCGGGAGGTGTTCCAGCCGATGGGGGATGAGGCTTGGGAGAAGAGTGAGTGGTGAGAGACGCTTAAGAATAACGCTTATAAAAATAACAAGGAGAAACACATATGCGAGTTGATACTTCATTTACCCCTTCAATAGCTTCCACGGCGTCCGGCAGCGTTTCATCCTTAGAATCTACGATCAGTCCACTTGATGCTTCGAAGTTGGAGATTGGGGATTTTAGCGTGAAGTCGCTAGGAACAAATCGAGAAATTACAGCCGGTTTCGAGCTTATGGACCGCGCGACAAATCCATACGTTGGGGAATTAAAGACTGGCTTGGGGGAGTCGGACATGGATGCGGTGGTGCAAATTGAGCGATACGTCTACAACGGTGACATACCCGAAGGAGATGAAAAAAACGGGATTTTTGCCACCTTAAATGTAGGAGCCACAGGCACCGAAACCCGAGAGGGTCGACTGAAGGCTGTGCTTGAGGCAGGGTTGGGATTACTCGAAGCCGCCAAGGGGCCAGGGCTCAATGCGCTGAATATCGCCATGCACACAGGGACAATCATTGTGCTGGCTACCCTTTTGCGCGAGTACATTGCCTCTCTGGTTGTGGATGCTATTGGCGAAGGTGATACACCTGAGGCCTCTCAGGCGTGGGCGGCTGTTGCGCTGGCGATGACGGGCCCTGCGCTAATGTTGGCGGGAAAAATCGGCGAGTGGTACGCAACTGGGGAGCGACCGACCGCGCTTTCGATAGTGTCGTGTCTCTGCATGGCAAGCGCGGTGATGGGAAGTACGATCGCGGCAGGTGTGACGGGCACGGCCTCGAAGCTACTCCCCTCAGTCGGCGGCCTTGCCTATAACGGGGCCAGGGCTGCGGCTGAACTCGTCAGTCATTTGAAAGTTGACAACGCAGGACTTCCGAATTTGAAGTCAAACGTGGCTACAGCTGCGTTTCATGGAGTGGTCTTCGGTGCGTTGAGGGAAGTGGTTAGCCTTATGCCGTTGAGCGGTCCTGCCAGGGCGGCCGCGCAGTTGAGTTACGATTTCGGGGCGGATGCTATTCAGGCTGGGCTGAACGGTTTCGCAATGATAGGCGATAAGGCCTTCTCGATTTTCTCCAGATGTTTGCTATCCCCCTCGCGAGGACTGGACTCGGTATTTTCTGATCCGGATTCTTTGCAACAAATGAAATTGAAGGTGCGCGCTGGCCTCCGGCTGCCCACTGGAACCCATTTGGCGGATGCGGCGACCCTTGGGGGGCTACGTCTCTCGTTTGGTCACGCTGTCAACCTGGTCGGAGGCGCAGTAGCGTTATGGCTAAGTGGAACCGAGATCAGCGACGATAACCAAGGCCATATTGTCAACTGTTGTCTTGCTGCGACGATGATGCTTCTTTACGTCTTTCTCAGCTATGGCACCTCAAAAGACACTCGCAACACTTATGCCCTGGATACGCCCCTTCCTTGACCGAAACCGAGGAGCCGACAACCATCGGTTGCTCGCTCCCATCCCTCCACCCCGCTATAATCCGCGCCTCATTTCTTCGAACGAGTCAAACCCACCCATGTACACCCTGGCCCGTGAGCTGCTGTTCAAACTTTCCCCGGAAACCTCCCACGACTTGTCCCTGGACCTGATCGGTGCGGGCGGACGTTTGGGCCTCAATGGGTTGCTGTGCAAGGCCCCGGCGAAATTGCCGGTGACGGTCATGGGCCTGGAGTTCCCCAACCCGGTCGGGTTGGCGGCGGGCCTGGACAAGAATGGCGCGGCCATCGACGGGTTCGCCCAGTTGGGTTTCGGTTTCGTGGAAATCGGCACCGTCACCCCCCGACCGCAGCCGGGCAACCCCAAGCCACGGCTTTTCCGCCTGCCGCAAGCCGAGGCGATCATCAATCGCATGGGGTTCAACAACCTGGGCGTCGATCATCTGCTGGCCCGTGTGGCCGCGGCCAAATACAAGGGCGTGCTGGGCATCAACATCGGCAAGAATTTCGATACGCCGGTGGAACACGCCGTTGACGACTACCTGATCTGCCTGGACAAGGTCTACGCCCACGCCAGCTACGTGACCGTCAACGTCAGCTCCCCCAACACCCCGGGGCTGCGCAGCCTGCAATTCGGTGATTCGCTCAAGCAACTGCTGGCCGACCTGGCCCGTCGTCGTGCGGAACTGGCGTTGATTCACGGCCGGCACGTGCCGCTGGCAATCAAGATCGCCCCGGACATGACCGACGAAGAGACCACCCAGGTGGCCCAGGCCCTGATCGAGACGGGCATGGACGCGGTAATCGCCACCAACACGACCCTGGGGCGCGAAGGTGTCGAAGGGCTGGAACACGGTGACGAGGCGGGCGGTTTGTCTGGCGCGCCCGTGCGTGACAAGAGCACCCACACCGTGAAGGTGCTGGCCGCTGAATTGGCGGGGCGCTTGCCGATCATCGCCGCGGGCGGGATTACCGAAGGCCACCACGCCGCCGAGAAGATCACCGCAGGGGCGAGCCTGGTGCAGATTTATTCGGGCTTTATCTACAAGGGGCCGGCGTTGATTCGTGAATCGGTGGATGCGATTGCGGCGTTGGGTTGATTCCCAGGGTTAGTCAGATCCATCTGTGGCGAGGGAGCTTGCTCCCGCTGGACTCTGTAGGAGCTGGCGTAGCCTGCGATCTTTTGATCCTGATCGTTCGCTCTCGACTCAATTGTCTGGAACAAGATCGCAGCCTCGTTGCACTCGGCAGCTCCTACAGGGCGCAGCCCAGCGGGAGCAAGCTCCCTCGCCACAATAATGTTCACAGCTCAGGCATTCATAAGTGTCCATGAAGCTCAGGCACTCACAGCGTTCATGAAACCCAGGCATTAAAAAGGGCTCCTCGAAGGAGCCCCCTGGGCCGTAGCCCGCCGTCCGGATGGGACGTGCGTGGTTAAATCGATATGGGTGTCAAATTGTCGAGTTCTTGAGTATTAAGCCCTGTGTCAGCCGACGGCGTGAAGTTCGTTGAGTCTGTGGATACCCGCAGTGCCGGTCATACCGTCCCAGTTGTCGCCGCGTCCTTCTCGCCAGCCATTGATCCAGGCTTGACGTACCGACGGTAGAGTAAAGGGGCAAAGCTCACGGGATTTACCACCAACGCCATATTGGTAACCACGTAAAAATGCTCTTTCCAACGGATCACGCTTAAGTCTTCTCATAGGGTGTTGCCCTCACTTGTTGACTGTTACTTAGCGTCGACCTCTATCGAGGCCGGGGCAGAATCATTCTGCCGTTGGTGGCTCGTTGCCGGCGTGACGAGCCGAGGTGTTGACGCCGTTGCGACGTCAACCTGTGTTGAGTTCTAACCAAAGCGTCACATGGATGGAATGATCGTTTTGTCATAAGCACGTAACAATAAAGATGTTAGGGCGATAAGTAACTTGATGTTCGTTGACCGCTTTTGAGCAAGACCCCTGTATGATCGGCCCTGCGCCGAAAGGGGTAGGCCTGGCTCGGATGAGAATGTCCTCCCGTTGCACTCGGGTACTATTCGACGAAAGGGTCGAGTTTTCACAATTTGTTGCACAGAATTTTTTTTCTGCCTTCGCATCTAAGCTCTTTTAACCTGAGCGGCGAGGGCGGCACGGCACACTTTCGTGCCACGCGGGTGCTCTTGAGAAAAGCACCTGATTGAACCCGGCCCGGCAATGCGTTGCCCGGTCCACTTAGCCAAAGGCTCTGGAAATCCCATGTCCGATCGTTTCGAACTCTTCCTCACTTGCCCCAAGGGCCTCGAAGGCCTGCTCATCGAGGAAGCCGTCGGGCTTGGCCTTGAAGAGGCGCGCGAGCACACCTCGGCCGTGCGCGGCATGGCCGACATGGAAACGGCGTATCGCCTGTGCCTGTGGTCGCGCCTGGCCAACCGCGTGTTGCTGGTGCTCAAGCGCTTCCCGATGAAGGACGCCGAAGACCTCTACCACGGTGTGCTGGATGTTGACTGGCAAGACCACATGCTGGCCGATGGCACCCTGGCGGTAGAGTTCAGTGGCCACGGCTCGGGCATCGACAACACCCATTTCGGTGCCTTGAAAGTCAAGGACGCCATCGTCGACAAGCTGCGCACGCCGTCGGGCGAGCGACCGTCCATCGACAAGCTCAACCCGGATCTGCGCATCCACCTGCGCCTGGACCGCGGCGAAGCGATCCTCTCCCTCGACCTCTCCGGCCACAGCCTGCACCAGCGCGGTTATCGCCTGCAGCAAGGTGCCGCGCCGCTGAAGGAAAACCTCGCCGCCGCGATCCTGATCCGCGCCGGTTGGCCGCGCATCGCCGCTGAAGGCGGGGCACTGGCCGACCCGATGTGCGGTGTCGGCACGTTCCTGGTTGAAGCCGGCATGATCGCCGCCGACATGGCGCCGAACCTGCGTCGCCAGCAGTGGGGCTTCACCGCCTGGCTTGGCCACGTGCCGGCGTTGTGGAAGAAACTCCACGAAGAAGCCACCGAGCGCGCCGCTGCCGGCCTGGCCAAGCCACCGTTGTGGATTCGCGGCTACGAAGCCGACCCACGGCTGATCCAACCAGGCCGTAACAACGTCGAACGTGCCGGCCTGAGCGAGTGGATCAAGATCTATCAGGGCGAAGTCGCCACCTTCGAGCCGCGTCCGGACCAGAACCAGAAGGGCCTGGTGATCTGCAACCCGCCGTACGGCGAGCGTCTGGGCGATGAAGCCAGCCTGCTTTACCTCTACCAGAACCTCGGCGAGCGTCTGCGCCAGGCTTGCCTGAACTGGGAGGCGGCGGTATTTACCGGCGCGCCGGACCTGGGCAAGCGCATGGGCATTCGCAGCCACAAGCAGTATTCGTTCTGGAACGGCGCCTTGCCGTGCAAGTTGCTGCTGATCAAGGTGTTGCCGGACCAGTTCGTCACTGGCGAACGTCGCACCCCGGAACAGCGTCAGGCCGAGCGTGAGCAGGCCGCCTACGATCAGGCCCCGGAAGTACCGCAAGAGCGCCAGTACAACAAGAACGGCAACCCGATCAAGCCAGCACCGGCGCCGGCCCCTGTGGTCGAGCAGGCGCGGTTGAGCGAAGGCGGGCAGATGTTCGCCAATCGCCTGCAAAAGAACCTCAAGTTGCTGAGTAAGTGGGCCAAGCGTGAAGGCGTGGACTGCTACCGGGTCTACGATGCCGACATGCCGGAATACTCCATGGCCATCGACCTGTACCACGACTGGGTACACGTCCAGGAATACGTCGCGCCGAAGTCCATCGACCCGGAAAAAGCCTCGGCCCGGCTGTTCGACGCCCTGGCGGCGATTCCCCAGGCGCTGAACATCGACAAGAACCGCGTGGTGATCAAGCGCCGCGAGCGTCAGAGCGGCACCAAGCAGTACGAGCGCCAGAGCGCCCAGGGCAAGTTCACCGAGGTCAATGAAGGCGGCGTGAAGCTGCTGGTCAACCTCACCGACTACCTGGACACCGGGCTGTTTCTCGACCATCGGCCGATGCGCCTGCGGATCCAGAAAGAGGCGGCCGGCAAGCGCTTCCTCAACCTGTTCTGCTACACCGCGACCGCCAGCGTCCACGCTGCCAAGGGCGGGGCGCGCAGTACCACCAGCGTTGACTTGTCCAAGACCTACCTGGACTGGGCGCGGCGCAACCTGTCGCTCAATGGTTTTTCCGACAAGAATCGCCTGGAGCAGGGCGACGTGATGGCCTGGCTGGAAGCCAGCCGTGACGAGTACGACCTGATCTTCATCGACCCGCCGACCTTCTCCAACTCCAAGCGCATGGAAGGCGTGTTCGATGTGCAGCGTGACCACGTCCAGTTGCTGGACCTGGCCATGGCGCGCCTGGCGCCGGGCGGTGTGCTGTATTTCTCCAACAACTTCCGCAAGTTCCAGCTCGAGGACAACCTCGGCGAGCGTTATGCGGTGGAAGAAATCACCGCCAAGACGATCGATCCGGATTTTGCCCGCAACGGCAAGATCCACCGCGCCTGGAAGATCATGGCGCGTTGAGTCGGGGCTGATTGGATCCACGAAGCCTTGTAGTTCAAGGCTTCTAGCCTCGTTTGGGGACTGGTCAAAGTGGTGGCGAATAGCTATAACTTAGGCTGTGTCCAGGGCAGCGCCTATGCCTGGTTCCTCTCTGAGTTGTGTTTATGGCATTGCATCAGGTGCGCCCCAGGATCCTGGGCTTTATCAGCGAAGATGTATCGGCCTGGCTGGTGGCTTCGCTGGTGCTGCTGGCGGGTGCCTTCCTGACTGGCGTGCTGACCTGGGCGATGATGAACCTGGTCAATCAACAACTGCGCCAGCGTTTCGAGATGGAAGTCGAGGAGCGTTTCAGCCGCATTGAGGAACAGTTCCAGGACGAGGAGCAACTCCTCGGCAGTCTCGGACGCTTTTTTGCCAACTCCGAAAGGGTCTCCAACAGCGAATTTCGTGGTTACGCCGTCGCGCTGTTGCGCCGTACCCGGGCCTTCGCTTGGGTGCCCAGGGTGCTGCGCGACGAGCGGCAAGCGTTCGAACAGCGGGCGCAGGCAGAAGGGGCCACTCAATTTACGATCCGCGAGGCGGACGGCCACGGAGGCCTGCGACCGGCCGCCGAACGAGACGAATACGCACCGCTGCTCTACATCCAGAGCCAGGCGTCCTACGGGACACCGCTGGGCCTGGACCTGCTTTCCGAACCCGTGCGCCGCGCCACCCTCGAGCGGGCCCGCCAGCACGGCGGGTTGGTGGCCTCGCAACCCGTGGACTTGATGGGCGCTGACCCGGCATTTTCCCGCGGGCTACTGCTGGTCGCGCCGGTGATCAGGGAGTCGGCCAGCGAACCGCTCGGATATGTGGTGGCGGTCATCAGCATGCGGCAACTGGCGGGCGAGGGGCTGCCGGCGTCCGGTCACGACAATCTGTCGATGCGGGTCATGGACCCGTCTACCAAAAACGGCGAGGAGGCATTGTTCGAGTCCCGCAACCCGCCTGGCCAGAGCGATTTGGCGGCGACCCGCCTGTTGCGCCTGGCCGATCGCGACTACCGGGTGGAGTTACGGCCCAGTCAGGTGTTCCTGTCGACCAATCATTCTTCGGTCACGACCATGGTGATACTCGGCGGCTTGCTCAGCCTGCTGCTCAGCGCCTTGCTCTATGTGCTGGTCAGCCAGCGGCAGCGGGCCTTGAAACTGGTAGAGCAACGCACCCGTGAACTGCGCGCCCGGGAGCAGGAGCTGCGCGGAACCCACGGTCAGTTGCGCGGTGTGCTGGATGCCGCGACCCAGGTCGCGATCATCGCCACCGACCTGCGCGGCGTCATCACCACCTTCAACGCCGGTGCCGAACAGATGCTCGGCTACCCGAGCTACGAGGTCCTGCAGAGCATGACCCTGGAAAGCCTGCATGTACCGCGCGAACTCCAGGCCCGCGCCGCCCAGCTCGGCGCGCGCTTTGGCAAGCCGATTCCGACGTGCCACGCGATGCTGCTCGAGGGCGGCGAGCAGGGCGGGCAACAGGCGCGGGAGTGGACCCTGGTGCGCCGCGATGGCAGCCACCTGACCGTGAACATGCTCGCCACACCGATGCTCGATGACCAGGGGCTGTGGGTCGGGCACCTGGCGATCTGCATCGACATCACCGAACGCAAGCGCGTCCACGAAGCATTGGCCGCCCGTGACCTGTTGCTGAAAAAGCTCAGTGCCCATGTACCCGGGGGCATCTACCAGTTCAAAATGGATTTCAGTGGGCGCTTCAGCGTGATCTATGCCAGTGACGGCATTCGCGACATCTATGAGCTGGAACCCGATGTGCTGGTGCAGAACGCCGAGGCGATTTTCTCGCGTATTCATCCGCTGGACAGTCCGCGTGTCCGCGCTTCGGTTCGTACTTCGGCCCGCACCTTGAGCCCGTGGCGGGAAGAGTATCGGGTGCAATTGCCCGTGCGCGGCCAGCGCTGGGTGCGCGGCGAGGCCACGCCCGAGGAACTGCCCGGCGGCGGGGTGTTGTGGCACGGCTATATCTCGGATATTTCCGACCTCAAGCGCGTGGAAGAAGAGCTGCGGGCGTTGTCCGTGACCGATGCCTTGACCGGCATTCGCAACCGTCGCTATTTCCAGGATCGCCTGACCTCGGAGATGGCCCGGGTCGAGCGCGGTTCCGGGGGGCTGGCGGTCATCATGCTCGACATCGACCACTTCAAGCGCATCAACGACCAGCATGGCCACGCAGTGGGCGACCGGGTGTTGCAGGCGGTTTGTCAGCGCGTCGCCCAGCGGTTGCGGCGCACCGATGTATTTTGCCGGCTGGGTGGGGAAGAGTTCGTCGTGCTGTGCCCGGACACTGACAGCGAAAATGCCTACACCTTGGCATTGGAGCTGTGGGAAGGCTTGCGGGCGGCGCCCATCGAGGGTGTGGGGTTTGTCACCGCCAGCTTCGGTATCGCCACCTGGCGCGCCGGGGAGGGCGCCGATGCGCTGCTGCTAAGGGCTGACTCGGGCGTGTATGCGGCCAAGCAGGCCGGGCGGGATCGGGTTGAGGTGCAGTTGGGTTAGCCACATATCATCGCGATATCGGTGGTTCAGTTGATGAATAGACTGAATGACATACCGCTATCGCGAGCAAGCTCGCTCCCACATTGGGTTTGTGCTGTGTCAGAGCACCGAAGCCGTCTGCGGCAGTTTCGGCTGGCGGTACAGGTCCAGCAGCACCTGGTCCAGCACCGACGAGGCACCCCATGGTTTTGGATCGTTGAGAATCGCCACCACCACCCAGGTGTTGCCATTGATGTCACGGCTGAAGCCGGCGATGGCGCGGACGGTGTTCAGGGTGCCGGTCTTGACGTGGGCTTCGCCGGCCATGGCGGTGGTCTTCAGGCGTTTGCGCATGGTGCCGTCGGTGCCGGCAATCGGCATCGAGCTGATGAACTCGGCCGAGTACGGGCTGCGCCAGGCGGCTTGCAGCATGGCCGCCATTTCCCGGGCGCTGACCCGTTCGGCGCGGGACAGGCCGGAGCCGTTCTCCATAACCAGGTGCGGCGCGGTGATGCCTTTCTTGGCCAACCACTGGCGCACCACCCGTTGCGCGGCCTTGGCGTCATCACCGTCGGCTTCGTTACGGAACTGCGCGCCGAGGCTCAGGAACAGTTGCTGGGCCATGGTGTTGTTACTGTATTTGTTGATGTCGCGGATGATCTCCGCCAGGTCCGGGGAGAATGCCCGGGCCAGCACCTTGGCGTTGCTCGGGGTCGCGGCCAGGCGGTCCGTGCCCTGGATGCTGCCGCCCAGCTCTTTCCAGATCGCCCGCACCGCTCCTGCGGTGTAGGTGGCATGGTCCAGCAGCGACAGGTAGGTCTGGGAGCTGCAACCGTCACCGAGCTGGCCGCCGACGGTCACCGTCACGCTGCCGTCCGTCTGGGCCACCGGGTTGTAGCGCACGCCACCGGCGCACTGCTTGGAGTTGACGGCCTTGACCTGGTTGTCGATGCGAATACTCGCAATCGGTGGCTCCACCGACACCAGCACCCGGCCGCCGTCATTGCGGGCGACGAAGCGCAGGGCCTTGAGGTTGACCAGCAACGAGTCGGGCTTGACCAGGAACGGTTTGTTTTCGTCGTTGCCGTCGTCGTTGAATTCGGGCAGTTGCGGCTGGATGAAGAAGCCGCGGTCCAGCACCAGGTCGCCGGTGACCTGCTGCACGCCGTTGGCCCGCAGGTCGCGCATCAGCAGCCAGAGTTTTTCCATGTTCAGCTTGGGATCACCGCCGCCCTTGAGGTACAGGTTGCCGTTGAGGATCCCGCCGCTGAGGGTGCCGTCGGTGTAGAACTCGGTTTTCCACTGGTGATTGGGGCCGAGCATCTCCAGGGCCGCGTAGGTGGTCACCAGTTTCATGGTGGAAGCGGGGTTAACCGAAACGTCGGCGTTGTACAGGGTCGGGGTGCCGGGACCGTTGAGCGGCACCATCACCAGGGACAGCGCGTCGTCCTGCAGCTTGCTGGCCTTGAGGGCCTTTTGCACGTTGGGCGACAGGGCGGTGTTGATGGTGGCGGCGTAGGTGGTGACAGGGAGGGCCAGGGGAAGAAGAAGGCTGGCCAGAAGCAGTGGACGCAAAGATTTGATCATTTGAAATAAAACCCTACGGGCGAGGGGGAAAATAACGAGGACATGAAAATGAACGCCCTCAACGGTCATGAAAGTGTCGGCATTATGCCCCAAGCCGCAGCCGCTTGGGCCGTGCCTGAGCCCTTCGGCCGCTATTTTTTACCGACGGTAGGTCGATACGCCCGATCAGTCGGGCAATCGGCGCACCAAACTGGTAAAGTGCCGGCCGTTATTACTTATGAGGATTGTTCCAATGGCGACTAACCGTTCCCAGCGTCTGCGCAAAAAACTGTGCGTGGATGAATTTCAAGAGCTGGGTTTCGAACTGAACCTGGATTTCAAAGAAGATCTGGCCGATGAGGCTATTGACGCTTTCCTCGACGCTTTCCTGAAAGAAGCCATGGAAGCCAACGGCCTGGGCTACGTCGGCGGCGACGACTACGGTCTGGTTTGCCTGCAGAAGCGTGGCTCGGTTTCCGAAGAGCAGCGCGCTGCCGTTGAAGCCTGGCTCAAGGCACGTCCTGAGCTGACCAGCGTTGAAGTCAGCCCGCTGATGGACGTCTGGTACCCGGAAAAGCCGATCAATCCGGTCGCTTGATGGTCAGAAACCGGCAGCCCTTTCGGGCGCCGGTTTTTTTGTGCCTGTCTGTTGGGTAGCTGTTGCCCTTCAGGCCGCTATCGCGAGCAAGCTCGCTCCCACAGTGGTGATGTGGGCGACACAAATCCCCCTGTGGGAGCGAGCCTGCTCGCGATGCTTTTAAGCGCTACGCCAGTTCAGGATCAGCAAGGTCAACACCCCCGCCACAATCCCCCAGAACGCCGAACCGATGGAGAACAGCGTCAGCCCCGACGCCGTGACCATGAAGGTGATCAACGCCGCTTCCCGCTCCTTCACTTCGCTCATGGCGATGCTCAAGCCATTGATGATCGACCCGAACAGCGCCAAGGCCGCGATGGACAGCACCAGCTCCTTGGGCAGTGCCGCGAACAACGCCGCTAGCGTCGCGCCGAACACCCCGGCAATCCCGTAGAAGATCCCGCACCAGACCGCCGCCGTGTAGCGCTTGTTGCGATCTTCGTGGGCGTGGGGGCCGGTGCAGATCGCCGCGCTGATGGCCGCCAGGTTGATGCCATGGGAGCCGAACGGCGCCAGCAGTAGCGAAGCGATGCCGGTGCTGGTGATCAACGGCGAGGCCGGCACGTTATAACCGTCGGCCCGCAGCACGGCGATGCCGGGCATGTTCTGCGAGGTCATCGCCACCACGAACAACGGAATGCCGATGCTGATGGTGGCCGCCAGGGAAAAGTGCGGCGTGGTCCACACCGGTGTCGCGACTTCCAGGGCAAAGCCGCTGAAGTCCAACAGCCCCAGCAGGCCCGACAGCGCCGTGCCGATCAACAGCGCTGCCAGTACCGCGTAGCGGGGCGACAGGCGCTTGACGATCAGATAGGTGAAAAACATCCCCAGCACCAGGCCGGTGCGATGCTGGGTGGCGACGAAGATCTCGCTGCCGATCTTGAACAGGATCCCCGCCAGCAACGCCGCCGCCAGCGAGGCTGGAATACGCTTGACCAGGCGCTCGAAACTGCCGGTCAGGCCACAGATCGTCACCAATACTGCACAGGTGATATAGGCGCCGATGGCCTCGCCATAACTCACGCCGCCCAGGCTGGTGATCAGCAGCGCTGCGCCGGGTGTCGACCAGGCGATGGTGATCGGTGTGCGATAGCGCAGCGATAGCCCGATGGAGCACACCGCCATGCCGATGGAGATCGCCCAGATCCACGAGGAAATCTGCCCGCTGGTCAGCCCGGCTGCCTGCCCGGCCTGGAACATCAGCACCAGGGAACTGGTGTAGCCGGTCATCATCGCGATGAACCCGGCGACGATGGCTGAAGGCGAGGTATCGGCCAATGGACGAAGTGGCGTGGTCGTGACTTCGGTCATGGTGGGCGGTGGTCCTTGTTGTAGATTGGCTGGGCTTGATCGCGCCGCAGGTTTTGGGTTTGCAGCCTAAACTCAACGCAGTAGCCGATTGCAATACAGCCATGCCCGCAAACAGCCGTACAGTCGTGTTGCCATCAGAGGTTGTGTACAATCGGGCTGTTTTTTACGCGATACTTGCCAGCGACCCGCTGTGCCGTATTACAGTCACGGTCAATTCGCCGCAGTTCTCCCGACTCGAGTGCCCATGAACGAACAGTTGCAGCCCCTCAAGAAACAACCGCGAGCCGGTAAAGCCGGCCGCAGCGGAACCCAGGACGATATTGTCTATGCGCATATCTTCGAGGCCATCCTCGAACAACGCCTGGCGCCCGGTACCAAGTTGAGCGAAGAGGCACTGGGGGAGATTTTCGGGGTCAGCCGCACGATCATTCGTCGGGCGCTGTCACGCCTGGCCCACGAAGGTGTGGTGTTGCTGCGGCCCAATCGCGGTGCCGTGGTGGCGAGCCCGAGTGTCGAAGAGGCTCGCCAGGTGTTCATGGCCCGGCGCCTGGTGGAAAGGGCGATCACCGAATTGGCGGTGCAGCATGCCACGGCCGAACAATTGGCTGAGCTGCGGCAGATGGTCAGCGACGAGCGCGACAGTTTCTCCCGCGGTGACCGCGGCGCCGGCATCCGTTTGTCGGGCGAGTTCCACCTCAAGTTGGCCGAAGCGGCGAAGAACGCGCCGCTGATCAGTTTCCAGCGCAGCCTGGTGTCCCAGACGTCGCTGATCATCGCCCAGTACGAAAGCGGCAACCGTTCCCACTGTTCCTATGACGAACACACCCAGTTGATCGACGCCATCGAGGCGCGCGACGCGACGCTGGCAGTGGACCTGATGATGCATCACATGGACCACATCGACAGCAAGCTCAACCTCGACGAGGAAAGCGCGTCGGATGACTTGCATGCGGTGTTCTCGCACCTGCTGCAGAGCAAGAAGCCTGGGCGGTCGCCGGCCAAGCTCTGAGGGTTGAATCAGTCATACCGCCAATCGCGAGCAAGCTCGCTCCCACAGTGGATTTCTGTCGTTCACATAACCTTTGTGGGAGCGAGCTTGCTCGCGATGGCGATTCAACAGGCAATAAATATCTACCGCTGATGCACCAATTTACCGGCCGCAAAAGTCTGCATCACCGTCCGGTCATCCCCCAGCGTCATCAACACAAACAACCGCTCGGCAATGTCCTTGGCCTGCTTGAGGCGATAGCCCAGCAGCGGCGTGGCGTTGTAGTCCAGTACCAGGAAGTCCGCATCGGAACCCGGTTGCAACGTCCCGATTTTGTCCTCCAAACGCAGGGCCCGGGCGCCGCCGAGGGTGGCCAGGTACAGCGACTTGAACGGGCTCAGCCGCGCGCCCTGCAACTGCATGACCTTGTAGGCTTCGTTCAGGGTTTGCAGCAGCGAAAAACTGGTGCCGCCACCCACGTCGGTACCCAATCCCACGTGCACTTTATGCCTCTCAGCCATCGGCAGGTTGAACAGGCCGCTGCCGAGAAAAAAGTTCGAGGTCGGGCAGAAGGCGATGGCCGAGCCGGTCTCTGCCAGGCGTGCACATTCGTCGTCGCACAAATGCACGCCATGGGCGAACACTGAGCGCTCGCCGAGCAACTGGTAGTGATCGTAGACGTCCAGGTAACCCTTGCGCTCCGGGAACAGCTCTTTGACCCACTGCACTTCCTGCAGGTTTTCACTGATGTGGGTCTGCATGTACAAGTCTGGGTATTCCCCCAGCAACTGGCCGGCCAGGGCCAGTTGTTCCGGGGTGCTGGTGGGGGCGAAGCGTGGGGTCACGGCGTAGTGCAGGCGGCCCTTGCCGTGCCAGCGCTCGATCAGCGCCTTGCTCTCGGTGTAGCTGGATTCGGCAGTGTCGATCAGGTAGTCCGGGGCGTTGCGGTCCATCATCACTTTGCCGGCGATCATCCGCAGATCGAGCTTCTGGGCCACTTCAAAAAACGAATTCACCGATTGCGGGTGCACGCTGCCGAACACCAGCGCGGTGGTGGTGCCGTTGCGCAGCAATTCCTTGACGAAAATATCAGCCACGGCATCGGCGTGGGCCTTGTCGGCGAACTGGCTTTCGCAGGGGAAGGTGTAGGTGTTGAGCCAGTCCAGCAATTGCTCGCCATAGGCGCCGACCATGCCGGTCTGCGGCAGGTGGATGTGGGTGTCGATCAAACCAGGGGTGATCAGCGCGTCCGGGTAATGAGTGACTTCGATGTCCGCTGCCAGGGTCGGCAGCAGGTCGCGGGCGTGGCCGATGGCGCTGATCTGGCCGTTTTCCACCACCAGCAAGCCGTCCTCGAAATATTCATAGGACGCCTCGATACCGACTTCAGCTGGGTCGGCGAGGCTGTGGAGCAGGGCGGCGCGGTAGGCTTTGCGTGTCAGGGGCATGGGCATTCTCAACGAGTGTTCAACGGTTCGCCTGGCTGCGGCGCGAGGCCGGCAGCAGCTTGGCAATCGGTTCGGCGCGGGCGGTCTGCTGGCCGAAATCGGCGTTATAGGTGGCGATGATTTCGCCGGCGATGGAGATGGCGATTTCCACAGGCAACTTGCCTTTGACTTCGCCGATACCCATCGGGCAACGCATGCGCTGCAAGGTGCTGCTGTCAAAACCACGATCACGCAGGCGATGCTCGAACTTGACCCGTTTGGTCTTCGAGCCGATCAGGCCGAAGTAGGCAAAGTCGTTGCGCTTGAGGATCGCGGCGCTCAGTTCCAGGTCGAGCTGATGGTTGTGGGTCATGACGATGCAGTAGCTGCCGACGGGCAATTCGTCGACTTCATCCAGTGGTTCTTCGGTGACGATCTTGCGCACGCCATGGGGCAGCTGTTCGGGGAATTCCGCCTCCCGCGAGTCGATCCAGCGCACCTTGCAAGGCAGGCTCGCCAGCAGCGGCACCAGGGCGCGGCCGACGTGGCCGGCGCCGAACACGGCGATCTGCGCCTGGACCTGGCCCATGGGTTCGAACAGCAGCACGGTGACGCCGCCGCAGCACTGGCCCAGGCTCGCACCGAGGCTGAAGCGCTCCAGATGGGTGTTCTGCTGGCCGCTGGCGAGCATGTGCCGGGCGATTTCCATGGCCTTGTATTCCAGGTGCCCGCCACCAATGGTGTCGAACGTCTGGCTGGCGCTGATGACCATCTTCGAACCGGCGTTACGTGGGGTGGAGCCGAGCTCTTCGATGATCGTCACCAGCACGCAGGGTTCGCCGCGGGTTTGCAGGTCGGCGAGGGCGCTGATCCAGTTGTACATATTCACCTCGACATCTCTTTGTCTGTTCCGGCCTCATCGCGAGCAAGCTCGCTCCCACATGGGATCTCCAGGGTTAACAAAATCCCTGTGGGAGCCGAGCTTGCTCGCGATAGCCGCGCCGCGGTCCTAGAGCGAAGCCACTTCGGCTTCAGCTTCCTCAACCTTGACTGCCTTCAACCCACGCATCTGCTCACACCCCCACAACACCCGCTCCGGCGTTGCCGGGGCGTCGATGTTCGGCTGGTGCTGGTAATCCCCCAGGCTCGCCACGGCGTCCTTGATGGCGCACCACGCGGCGATGCCGAGCATGAACGGCGGCTCCCCCACGGCCTTGGAGTGGAACACCGTGTCTTCGGGGTTCTTGCGGTTTTCCACCAGCTTGACCCGCAGGTCCAGCGGCATGTCGGCCACGGCGGGGATCTTGTAGCTGGCCGGGCCGCAGGTCTCTAGCTTGCCCTTGTCGTTCCACACCAGTTCTTCCATGGTCAGCCAGCCCATGCCCTGGATGAAACCACCCTCGACCTGGCCGATGTCGATGGCCGGGTTCAGCGAGGCGCCGACGTCGTGGAGGATGTCAGTGCGCAGCATCTTGTACTCGCCGGTGAGGGTGTCGACGATTACCTCGGCACAGGCCGCGCCATAGGCGTAGTAGTAGAACGGTCGGCCTCGGGCCTGGCTGCGGTCGTAGTAGATTTTCGGGGTCTTGTAGAAGCCGGTGCTCGACAGCGAGACCTGGGCGAAATAGGCCTGCTGCACCAGCGCCTCGAAGCTCAGGATGTGATCGCGCACCCGCACATGGCCGTTGTGGAATTCCACATCTTCTTCGCTGACCTTGTACTGTCGCGCGGCGAATTCCACCAGGCGCCGCTTGATGGTTTCGGCGGCGTTCTGCGCGGCCTTGCCGTTCAGGTCGGCACCGCTGGAGGCGGCGGTGGGCGAAGTGTTTGGCACCTTGTCGGTGTTGGTCGCAGTGATTTGCACGCGGTCCATTTCCACCTGGAACACCTCGGCCACCACTTGGGCGACCTTGGTGTTCAAGCCTTGGCCCATTTCGGTGCCGCCATGGTTCAGGTGGATGCTGCCGTCGGTGTAGACGTGGATCAAGGCGCCGGCCTGGTTGAGGAAACTGGCGGTAAAGGAAATGCCGAATTTCACCGGGGTCAGTGCCAGGCCTTTTTTCAGGATCGGGCTATTGGCGTTGTAGCGACGGATCGCTTCTCGGCGCTCGGCGTACTGGCTGCTGTCTTCAAGTTCGGCGGTCATTTCCTCGAGCATGTTGTGCTCGACGGTCTGGTAGTAGTGGGTGACGTTGCGTTCGGTCTTGCCGTAATAGTTGGCCTTGCGCACCGCCAGCGGATCGAGCCCCAGGTGCCGGGCGATGGCATCCATCACCTCTTCGATGGCGACCATGCCTTGTGGTCCACCGAAACCACGGTAGGCGGTGTTCGACGCGGTGTTGGTCTTGCAGCGGTGGCCATTGATGGTCGCATCGCCCAGGTAGTAGGCGTTGTCGGCATGGAACATCGCCCGGTCGACGATCGAGGCCGACAGGTCCGGCGAGCAACCGCAGTTGCCGGCCAGTTCCAGGGCGATGCCGTGCAGGCGCCCGGTGTTGTCGAAACCCACGTCGTATTCGATGTAGAAGGGGTGGCGCTTGCCGGTCATCAGCATGTCTTCGACACGGGGCAGGCGCATTTTGGTCGGCTGCCCGGTGAGGTGTGCGATGACGGCGCACAGGCACGCCGGGCTGGCGGCCTGGGTTTCCTTGCCGCCAAAGCCACCGCCCATGCGGCGCATGTCCACCACGACTTTGTTCATCGACACGCCCAGCACTTCGGCCACCAGCTTCTGCACTTCGGTGGGGTTCTGGGTCGAGCAGTAGACGAGCATGCCGCCGTCTTCGGTGGGCATCACCGAGGAAATCTGAGTTTCCAGGTAAAAGTGTTCCTGGCCGCCGATGTGCAGCGAGCCCTGGATGCGATGCTCGGCGCTCGCCAGTGCCGTGGCCGAATCGCCGCGCTGGTGGGTGTGGCTGTCGAGCACGAAGTGCCGCTTGCGCAGGGCCTCGACCACGTCCAGCACCGGTTCCAGGTCTTCGTATTCAATGATTGCGGCCATCGCTGCCTTGCGCGCGGTGTCCAGGTCCTTGGCGGCGACGGCCAGCACCGGTTGGCCGACGAATTGCACGTCATCGATGGCCAGCAACGGATCGCCGGGCAGCAACGGGCCGATGTCCTTCAGGCCAGGAATGTCTGCATGGGTAATGGCGATGCGCACGCCTTCGAAGGCGTAGCAGGGCGCGGTATCGATACGAATGATCCGGGCGTGGGCGCGGTCCGACAGCCGGGCATAGACGTGCAACTGGTTGGGGAATTCCAGGCGGTCATCGATGTACTGCGCCTCGCCGGACACATGCTTGGCGGCGCTATCGTGCTTGACGCTGCGGCCCACGCCGGTGGTCAGATCGCGGGCGAACAGTTCGGCGAGTTCGGCTTGGGTCTTCTCTACGGTGTGATGGTTAGACATAAGCGGTCACCCGAGTCTCGATGTGCGGCGTTTGCAGTTCGATGAAGTATTTGCGCAGCAAGTTGCGGGCGCTGAGCAGGCGATATTCCTTGCTGGCGCGGAAGTCCGACAGCGGGGTGAAATCCTCGGCCAGGGCGGCGCAGGCGCGTTCAATGGTGCTGTCGGTCCACGGCGCACCGATCAATGCGGCTTCGCAATGCTTGGCGCGTTTTGGGGTCGCGGCCATCCCGCCGAAAGCCACGCGGGCGTCGCGGACCATGCCGTTGTCGATGCGCAGGTTGAAGGCCGCGCATACGGCGGAAATGTCATCGTCCAGGCGCTTGGAGACCTTGTAGGCGCGGAACGCCTGTTCGGCGCTGGCTCGCGGCACGATGATCTTTTCGATGAATTCGCTTTCCTGGCGGGCGGTGACCCGGTAGTCGATGAAATAGTCTTCCAAGGCCAGGGTGCGGCGGGTCTGGCCCTTGCACAGCACGATCTGCGCGCCGAGGGCGATCAGCAGGGGCGGCGAGTCGCCAATCGGTGAGGCGTTGCCGATGTTGCCGCCGAGGGTGCCCTGGTTGCGGATCTGCAGCGAGGCGAAGCGCTGCAGCAGTTCGCCAAAGTCCGGGTACTCGGCTTTCAGGGCTTCGTAGCAATCGGAGAGGGTGGCGGCGGCGCCGATCTCCAGGCGATCGTCGAAGCGTTCGATACGCTTGAGTTCGGCGACGTTGCCCACGTAGATCATCACCGGCAGGGTGCGGTGAAATTGCGTGACTTCCAGGGCCAGGTCCGTGCCGCCAGCCAGCAGGCGCGCCTGGGGATAGGCGTCGTAAAGATCGGCCAGGTCGGCGACGGTCAGTGGCACCAGGCAGCGTTTGTCGCCGCTGTTGAGCTCACCGGTCTCGGTCGGCGCAATGGCTTTGAGGCGGGCGATAGTCTCAGCCTCACGGGCATCGAACTGGTCGGGTTGTTTGCCACAGCAGGCCTGCTCGGCGGCGGCCAGGATCGGCCGGTAGCCGGTGCAACGGCAGAGATTGCCGGTCAGGGCTTCGTGGGCTTTATGGGCGTCGGGTTGTTCGCTGTTCTTTTGCAGGGCGAACAGCGACATGACGAAGCCTGGTGTGCAAAAGCCGCATTGCGAGCCGTGGCAATCGACCATCGCCTGCTGGACGCTGTGCAATTGGCCCTGGTGCTTGAGGTCTTCGACGCTGATCAGTTGCTTGCCGTGCAGGGACGAGACGAAGGTCAGGCAGGCATTGAGGCTGCGATAGCGAATGCGTTCACGGCCATCGGCGTCCGTTTCCAATTCGCCTACCACCACAGTGCACGCGCCACAGTCGCCACTGGCGCAGCCTTCTTTGGTGCCTGGTTTACCAACGTGTTCGCGCAAATAGTTGAGTACGGTCAGGTTCGGGTCCAGGGCGTGCTCGCTACGGAGTTCCTGGTTGAGTAAAAACTGGATCACGGAAGGCCTCGCAGACTCATTATTGTTGTATCGACGTGGGCCTGAATTTATCAGGTCTGACTTTTCGGTCAACGATTTTCTGACTTAAGGGTCAAGAAAATCTCTTTGGTCGATGAACAACGATCGATGGACACTGTAGAACCCTGTGGGAGCCGAGCTTGCTCGCGATGACGGCGGTACATTCAGTATGGATGCAAGCTGATATACCGCTATCGCGAGTAAGCGCGCTCCCACAGGTTCTTCCACAGGTTCTGTTTCAGCAGGAACGCTCAAACTTTTTTTGCTTGAATCGTGCCAAAAACCCGGTACAGGCCCTGCGCCATGACGTATCGAGTGCGCTACACTGCGCCGCTTGTGCAAATCGAAGAGTTTGAAGGACAACCATGACGTTCAAGGCCCCGGACAGCCTCGCCGAGCAAATCGCCCATCACCTCGCCGAACGCATCATTCGCGGCGAAATGAAACCGGGAGAGCGCATCCAGGAGCAGAAGGTCACGCTGGCGCTCAACGTCAGCCGCGGTTCGGTCCGCGAGGCCTTGCTGATCCTGGAACGACGCCACTTGATCGCGATCCTGCCGCGCCGCGGCGCCCACGTCACCGAACTTACCGAGCACAAGGTGCGCAGCCTCTGCACGTTGATGAGCGAGCTGTACATCCTGCTGGGCAACGCCGTGGCCCATGGCTGGAAAGAGCAAGTCGACATGGCACCGTTCGTGGCGATCCAGCAGCGTCTCAACGAGGCCTACGCGCGCCAGGACATCCGCACCTTCGTCGATGAAAGCTTCAGTGTGATGCGCGCCGCCTATCCCTTTGCCAACAACCCGTACTTGCAGGAAACCGTCGAGAACCTGCAACCGGCCATGAGCCGTGCCTATTTCCTGGCCCTGGACCAGCGCAAGGCGGAAATGAGCGAGTTCCTCGACCTGTTCCAGCGCCTGCTCGCCGCCGTGCTGGCCCGTGATTTGCCGCAGATCCGCATCGTGCTCACGGCCTACGCCCAGCGCAGTTGCGACCTGGTGGTCTCTGCCCTGACGAAGGCCTGAACGTGCGGCTCAAGTGCATCAAGCTGGCGGGGTTCAAATCCTTCGTCGACCCGACCACGGTGAACTTCCCCAGTAACATGGCGGCGGTGGTCGGGCCCAATGGTTGCGGCAAGTCGAACATCATCGACGCCGTGCGCTGGGTGATGGGCGAAAGTTCGGCCAAGAACCTGCGCGGCGAGTCGATGACCGACGTCATCTTCAACGGCTCCACCAGCCGCAAGCCGGTGAGCCAGGCCAGCATCGAGCTGGTGTTCGATAACTCCGACGGCACCCTGGTGGGTGAATACGCGGCCTATGCGGAAATCTCCATTCGTCGCAAAGTGACCCGCGACAGCCAGAACAGCTATTTCCTCAACGGCACCAAGTGCCGGCGTCGCGACATCACCGATATCTTCCTCGGCACCGGCCTGGGCCCGCGCAGCTACTCGATCATCGAACAGGGCATGATCTCCAAGCTGATCGAGGCCAAGCCCGAAGACCTGCGCAACTTCATTGAAGAAGCCGCCGGTATTTCCAAATACAAGGAGCGGCGGCGCGAGACCGAAAATCGCATTCGTCGCACCCACGAGAACCTCGCGCGGCTGACCGACCTGCGCGAAGAACTCGAACGCCAACTCGAGCGTTTGCACCGTCAGGCCGAGGCCGCGAAGAAGTACCAGGAATACAAGGGCGAGGAGCGCCAGCTCAAGGCCCAGCTTTCCGCCCTGCGCTGGCAGGCGCTGAACGAGCAGGTCGGCCAGCGTGAGGCGATCATCGGCAACCAGGAAGTCAGCTTCGAAGCCCTGGTAGCCGAACAACGCAACGCCGACGCCGCCATCGAACGCCTGCGCGACGGTCACCATGACCTGTCCGAGCGCTTCAATCTGGTGCAGGGGCGCTTCTATTCCGTGGGGGGCGACATCGCCCGGGTCGAGCAGAGCATCCAGCATGGTCAGCAACGGCTGCGGCAGTTGCAGGATGACTTGAAGGAAGCCGAGCGGGCGCGCCTGGAAACCGAGTCGCACCTGGGCCACGACCGTACGCTGCTGCTGACCCTTGGCGAAGAACTGGACCGGCTCACGCCAGAGCAGGAAATCACCAGCGCCGCCGCCGAAGAGGCCGCCGCGGCCCTGGAAGAAGCCGAGCTGACCATGCACGGCTGGCAAGAGCAGTGGGACAGTTTTAACCTGACCTCGGCCGAGCCGCGGCGCCAGGCTGAAGTCCAGCAGTCGCGCATCCAGCAGTTGGAAACCAGCATGGAGCGCCTGGCCGAACGTCAGCGCCGTCTGTCCGAAGAGCGCACCTTGCTCGCGGCGGATCCGGAAGACGCGGCGATTCTGGACCTGAGCGAGCAACTGGCGGCCAGCGAAGCCACCCTCGAAGACTTGCAGGCCAGCGAAGACGCCCAGGTCGAACGGCTTGAGCAACTGCGCCAGGCCTTGCAAGTGGCCTTGCAGAACCAGCAGCAGGGCCAGGGCGAATTGCAGCGGCTCAATGGGCGTTTGGCTTCGCTGGAAGCCTTGCAGCAAGCCGCGCTGGACCCAGGCACCGGCGCCGCCGAATGGCTGCGCGACCAGCACCTGGCCGAGCGTCCGCGACTGGCCGAGGGCCTGAAGGTCGATGCCGGTTGGGAGCTGGCGGTGGAAACCGTGCTGGGTGCCGACCTGCAAGCAGTGCTGGTGGATGACTTCGGCGGCTTCGACCTGTCGGGTTTCACCCAGGGCGATCTGCGCCTGCTCAGCCCGGCTGGCGACGGCGTACGAATCCCCGGCAGCTTGCTGGACAAGGTCGAGGCCCAGGTCGACCTGTCGCCCTGGCTCGGGCAGGTCAAGCCGGTGGACAGCCTTGAACAGGCCTTGGCCCTGCGTGGGCAATTGGCGGTCGGCGAAAGCCTGATCAGCCGTGACGGCTATTGGGTTGGCCGGCATTTCCTGCGGGTGCGCCGGGCCAGCGAAGCCGAGAGCGGCATGCTCGCCCGTGGCCAGGAAATCCAGCGCCTGGGCGCCGAGCGCGAGGAGCGCGAGGCTAGCGTCGAAGCCCTGGAAACCGAATTGCAGAACCTGCGGGCGCAACAGCGTCAGCAGGAGAACGGCCGCGAACACCTGCGGCGGCTGTTGCAGGATGAAGCGCGCCAGCAAGGCGAGCTCAAGGCGCAGTTGTCGGCCGGCAAGGCCAAGGTCGAGCAGCTGGCGTTGCGCCGCACCCGCCTTGAAGAAGAAATCGCCGAACTGGGCGAGCAGCGGGCGTTGGAGCACGAACAGATCGGCGAGGCGCGTTTGCAGCTGCAAGACGCCCTCGATGCCATGGCGCTGGACACCGAGCAGCGTGAACTGCTGCTGGCCCAGCGTGACAGTCTGCGCGAGCGCCTGGACCGGGTGCGCCAGGAAGCACGCCAGCACAAGGACCATGCCCATCAGTTGGCGGTGCGCCTGGGCTCGCTCAAGGCCCAGCACGATTCCACGCGCCAGGCGTTGGAGCGGCTGGAAATGCAGTCCGAACGCCTGACCGAAAAACGCGAGCAGTTGAGCCTCAATCTGGAGGAGGGCGAAGCGCCGCTGGAAGAGCTGCGTCTCAAGCTCGAAGAATTACTCGACAAGCGCATGAGCGTCGACGAGGAGCTCAAGACGGCGCAGATCGCCCTGGAGGACGCCGACCGCGAACTGCGCGACGCCGAAAAGCGCCGCAGCCAGGCCGAACAGCAATCGCAACTGATTCGCGGCCAGATGGAACAGCAGCGCATGGAGTGGCAAGCCCTGACGGTGCGGCGCAAAGCCTTGCAGGACCAATTGCTCGAAGATGGCTACGACCTCGACGGCGTGCTCGCCACCTTGGTGGCCGGGGCGAACGAGAAGGACGCCGAGGAGGAGCTGGAACGCATTGCCCAGCGTATCCAGCGCCTGGGGGCAATCAACCTGGCGGCCATTGACGAGTACCAGCAGCAGTCCGAGCGCAAGCGCTACCTGGACGCCCAGAACGACGATCTGGTGGAAGCGCTGGAGACCCTGGAAAACGTCATTCGCAAGATCGACAAGGAAACCCGCAACCGCTTCAAGGATACCTTTGATCAGATCAACGGCGGTTTGCAGGCACTTTTTCCAAAAGTTTTCGGTGGCGGCAGCGCTTACTTGGAACTGACGGGCGAAGATCTACTCGATACAGGGGTGACAATCATGGCGCGTCCTCCTGGCAAGAAGAACAGCACCATCCATTTGCTCTCCGGGGGCGAAAAGGCGCTGACCGCGCTGGCCCTGGTCTTTGCCATCTTCAAATTGAACCCGGCGCCGTTCTGCATGCTCGACGAAGTCGACGCACCACTGGACGACGCCAACGTAGGCCGTTACGCACGGCTGGTGAAGGAGATGTCTGAAACGGTGCAATTCATCTACATCACCCACAACAAGATCGCCATGGAAATGGCCGATCAGTTGATGGGTGTGACCATGCATGAGCCGGGCTGTTCGCGGCTGGTGGCGGTGGATGTGGAGGAGGCCATGGCCATGGTGGATGCCTGAAGAACGGGTTGCAGGGCTTCTACTTGGAGCGCTATAGGTATTTTTTACCCTTGGGCCTGTTGTTCAAATCACAGTTTGGGCACAAGCCTGTGCGACAGACGGTGTAAAGTTATCTTTGGTCGTGCTAGTTTAATGTCAATTTTTCGTATGCGTGGGCAAAAGGCCATTCAGAACATAGAGTTGGCGCCACGTTTTAAAGCGGTTTGCAAATAGCTAAGCCCCTTATTTTTCAGCATTTTTATAGAGGCACGGGATTACATGGAAATCGGTCTGCGCGAGTGGCTGATCGTCATCGGCATCATTGTCATTGCCGGTATTCTTTTCGACGGCTGGCGCCGCATGCGCGGCGGCAAGGGGAAGCTGAAGTTTCGCCTGGACCGCAGCCTGTCGAACCTGCCCGATGAGGACGACAGCGCCGAGCTGCTGGGCCCGCCCCGGGTGCTGGACACCCACAAGGAACCGCAGCTGGACGAACACGACTTGCCGTCGATGAGCGCGCCTGCCCGTGAGCCACGGGAATCGGGTTCCAAGCGCGGCAAGCGCAACAGCGAGCCATCCCAGGGTGATTTGAACCTGAACCTCGACCTGGATGGTGGTCCGAGCTTCAGCAGTCGCGACAGCGACTTCCCGGACGAGAACAAAACCTCGAGCGCCGACAAGGATCAGGCCCAGGCTGAAGAAGTGCTGGTGATCAGCGTGATCTGCCGCGACCCGGCCGGCTTCAAGGGCCCGGCGTTGCTGCAGAACATCCTGGAAAGCGGCCTGCGTTTCGGCGAAATGGACATTTTCCATCGTCACGAGAGCATGGCCGGCAACGGCGAGGTGCTGTTCTCCATGGCCAACGCCGTCAAGCCTGGCGTGTTCGACCTGGACGACATCGATCATTTCAGCACGCCGGCGGTGAGTTTCTTCCTCGGCCTGCCGGGCCCACGTCATCCCAAGCAAGCCTTCGACGTGATGGTGGCCGCGGCGCGCAAGCTGTCCCAGGAGCTCAATGGTGAACTCAAGGATGACCAGCGCAGCGTGCTGACTGCCCAGACCATCGAGCACTACCGCCAGCGCATCGTCGAATTCGAGCGCCGGGCGCTGACCCAGAAGCGCTGAGGCCAAAGATCGCTGGCTTGTAGGAGCTGACGAGTGCAACGAGGCTGCGATCTTTCCACTGACGATTGGGTCGTGAGCGAAAGATCAAAAGATCGCAGCCTCGTTGCACTCGTCAGCTCCTACAGCGCCTGCATGCGATCGAAGTATTGAGAATGAGCAGCTTAGGCTGCTCTTTTGCTTTATGAGAGAACACCCATGAACGCCGTTGAAACCCGCATCCAAAAGCTGCGTACCGAGCTGGATCAGCACAACTACCGCTACCACGTCCTCGACGAGCCGAGCATCCCGGACGCCGAGTACGACCGCTTGTTCCACGAGCTCAAGGCCCTGGAAGAGCAACACCCGGAATTGGTGACCAGTGATTCCCCGACCCAGCGCGTCGGCAGCGTGGCGCTGTCGGCGTTCAGCCAGGTGCGTCACGAGATCCCGATGCTCAGCCTGGGCAACGCCTTCGACGAAACCACCATGCGCGAATTCGACCGGCGGGTGACTGAAGGCCTCGATCTGCCCATGGGCGATTTGCTGGGCGGTGGCGCGGCGGTGGAATACAGCTGCGAGCCGAAGCTCGATGGCCTGGCGGTCAGCCTGTTGTATCAGGACGGCATGCTGGTGCGCGGAGCCACGCGCGGTGATGGCACCACGGGCGAGGACATCAGTGTCAACGTGCGTACCGTGCGCAATATCCCTCTCAAGTTGCAGGGCAGCGGCTGGCCGCCAGTGTTGGAAGTGCGCGGTGAGGTGTACATGTCCAAGGCCGGCTTCGAGCGCCTCAACGCTACGCAACTGGAAGCGGGTGGCAAGACCTTCGCCAACCCGCGCAACGCGGCGGCGGGGAGCCTGCGCCAGCTGGATTCCAAGATCACCGCCAACCGCCCGCTGGAATTCTGCTGCTACGGTATCGGCCAGGTGACTGCGGACATTGCCGATACCCATATTGGCAATCTCAAGCAGCTCAAGGCCTGGGGCCTGCCCATCAGCCGTGAATTGAAGCTGGCCCACGGTATTGACGAATGCCTGGATTACTACCGCGACATCGGCGAGCGGCGCAACGCGTTGCCTTATGAGATCGACGGGGTGGTGTTCAAGGTCAACAGCATCGCCTCTCAGCGCGAGCTCGGTTTCCGCGCCCGGGAGCCACGCTGGGCCATCGCTCATAAATTCCCGGCCTCTGAAGAACTCACCGAGTTGCTGGACGTCGAGTTCCAGGTCGGCCGCACCGGTGCTGTCACGCCCGTGGCGCGCCTCAAGCCGGTCAAGGTCGCTGGCGTGACCGTGGCCAACGCCACCTTGCACAACATGGACGAAGTGGCGCGCCTGGGCCTGATGATCGGCGACACCGTGATCATCCGTCGTGCCGGTGACGTGATCCCGCAAGTGGTGCAAGTGATCACCGAGCGCCGCCCGGACGATGCCCGCCCCGTGGAGATCCCCCAGCAGTGCCCGGTATGTGGTTCCCATGTCGAGCGCACGCAACTGATCAAGCGCAGCAAGGGCCGTGAAACCATCAGCGAAGGCGCGGTGTACCGCTGCGTCGGTCGCCTGGCCTGTGGTGCGCAGCTCAAGCAGGCGATCATTCACTTCGTCTCGCGTCGGGCCATGGACATCGAGGGCCTGGGCGAGAAGAGCGTCGAGCAACTGGTGGACGAGGGCCTGGTGGGTTCGCCTGCCGATCTGTATGCCCTGACCTTCGAGCAGGTGGTCGACCTGGAGGGTTTCGCCGAACTGTCGAGCAAGAACCTGCTGGCGGCCATTGTCGATAGCAAGAAGCCGAGCCTGGCGCGTTTCGTCTACGCCCTCGGTATCCCGGACGTGGGTGAGGAAACCGCCAAGGTCCTGGCTCGCTCTCTTGGTTCGCTGGAGCGTATGCAGGCGGCTTTGCCCCAGGTGCTCACCTACTTGCCCGACGTCGGCCTGGAAGTGGCCCACGAGATCCACAGCTTCTTCGAGGACCCACACAACCGCCAGGTGATCAAGGACCTGCTGCGCCACGGTCTCGAGATCCAGGACCAAGGCGAGTTGGGCGCCGAGTTCTCCGCCAGCACGACCCTGGGCGGCTTTCTCGACAAGCTGAACATCCCCTCGGTCGGGCCGGGCGGGGCGCAGAAACTGGCAGACAAGTTCGGTTCACTCGAAGCGGTGATGAATGCCGACTGGCTGGACATGCGCCAGGCGTTGCCGGAAAAGCAGGCCAACGCCGTGCGCGAGTTCTTCGCCATTGCCACCAACCGTCAGCAGGCCGAGGCAGCGGAACAACAGTTGCGCGACTTTGGCATGCATTGGCAGAGCGAGAAGAAGGTCGTCGAAGGCTTGCCCGAGGCGGGGCATACCTGGGTGCTGACCGGTTCGCTGGAGTTGATGAGTCGCGACGTCGCCAAGGACAAGCTGGAGAGCCTGGGGGCGAAGGTCGCCGGTTCCGTGTCGGCGAAAACCCACTGCGTGGTGGCGGGGCCGGGGGCGGGCTCGAAATTGACCAAGGCCAACGAGCTGGGGCTCAAGGTGCTGGATGAACAAGCCTTTGTCGATTTCTTGACTGGGCATGGCATCGCGTTCTGAGGGCGCTCGGCTTTTTGTGGCGAGGGAGCTTGCTCCCGCTGGGCTCTGTAGGAGCTGGCGAAGCCTGCGATCTTTTGATCTTGATCTTTCGCTCACGACTCAATGGGCAGTGGAAAGATCGCAGCCTCGTTGCACTCGACAGCTCCTACAGTGCAGCCCAGCGGGAGCAAGCTCCCTCCCCACGGTCTATGACGCAACGCGTTGGAACGATCATGAACGTAAGGTGATCTAGTCTTGCAGGCTCCAGGGAGAGATCGCCATGTACCGCTTCTTCGAACAACTGAGCTCACGCATCGCCGCGCCGTTCCTGGGCGATCGGTCACGTAACAGCAAGGTCTGGCCGTGCCGCTGTGGCCAGTCGTTGTTTTTTCGCAATAGCCAATGCCTGGCCTGCCTGGCGGCGCTGGGTTATCAACCTGAGCAGAGTCGCCTGACGTCCTTGCAACCTGGCGAGCAAGCCGGGACCTGGACGCTGGACGCTGATCCCCAGGCCGGGCTGTTCCGCCGTTGCGCCAACCTCGACACCGCGGCGGCCTGTAATTGGCTGCTGCCGGACAACGGGCACGACACCCTGTGCGTCGCCTGTAGCCTGAACCGCACCATTCCCGACCTGTCGATCCCGGAAAACCCAGAACGCTGGCGCAAGGTCGAGACCGCCAAGCGTCGACTGGTCGCGCAACTGATTACTTTCGGCTTGCCTGTCATCCCGAAAACCGTCGACGAAAACATCGGCTTGGCGTTTGATTTCATCGGTGTCGACCCCGACGGCACGCCACCCACCACCGGTCACGCCAGCGGGCTGATCACCCTTGACATCAAAGAAGCTGACGATGCCCATCGAGAATACGTGCGCCAGCAGATGCGTGAGCCGTATCGCACCTTGCTCGGGCATTTCCGGCATGAGGTGGGGCACTATTACTGGGACCGGCTGATCGCCAACAGCCACTGGCTCGAAGCCTTTCGCGAGCTGTTCGGCGATGAGCGCGTCAGCTACGCCGAAGCCCTGGAGCGGCACTACCAGCAAGGCGCGCCGCTGGACTGGCAAACCCGCTACGTCAGCGCCTATGCCACCATGCACCCGTGGGAGGACTGGGCGGAAACCTGGGCCCATTACCTGCACATGATGGACGCGGTGGACACCGCCCTGGGGTTCGGTATGAGCGCCCGGGAAATGGATTTCGACTACCAGCCGTTCCCGCCCGAAACCCTATACGATTCCGAGCACGCTGGCGGTACGGCCTTCCTCTCGTTCGTCAACGCCTGGATCGAGTTGGCCGGCATGCTCAACGAACTGTCCCGCAGCATGGGCCAGCCGGATTTCTACCCGTTTGTCGTACCGGCCGCCGTTATTACCAAGCTGCATTTCATCCATCTGGTGATCCAGGAGGAGGGTGGTCGGGCGGATGAGGTGCTGTTGTAGTTTTCTGTGGAAGCAGCTTGCAACCCTGTTGAATGTACCGACGCCTTCGCGAGCAAGCTCGCTCCCACAAGGGGGGCGACTGTTCACAGCACCGGCTTCCAAGCGCAGAGCTTTAGTGGGAGCGAGCTTGCTCGCGAAAACGGTGGGTCAGCTTGCATCCATGCCTGATGTGCCGATGTCATCGCGAGCAAGCTTTGCTCCCACAAGGGGGGCGACTGTTCACAGCGGCGGCTTCCAAGCGCAGAGCTTTTGTGGGAGCGAGCTTGCTCGCGAAAACGGTGGGTCAGCTTGCATCCATGCCTGATGTGCCGATGTCATCGCGAGCAAGCTTTGCTCCCACAGCAAGTGCTTGAACATCTTCAGTTTTTTAATCCGGCACGAACGGTTGTAACTTCTTGCCAGATAGGTACAATGGCGCGGCTCGCCGTCAGGCGGGCGTCGTTATGGTGACCCCATCGGTCCCCCCGCAACGATTACCCGTGAACCTGGTCAGATCCGGAAGGAAGCAGCCACAGCGGGAACATTGTGTGCCGGGGTGTGGCTGGTGGGGTTGCCTCCATAACGCCCGAGCCTTCGTTCGCAAGGTTTTCCAAACTCCAACCATTTCTTTTATTTCGCTGATCGATATCGATCGTTGTGTTCTGCTGTCCGGATTTTGCCTCGGCCAGGGCAAGCGAGTGCTGATGGAGAGGTCCGGTCCGTCCTGCTCGACGGACCGAGCTCCTATCGCAGAGCGCTTGGATCAGTATTGAGCTTTCACATACTCAGCAATCGGCTCTTGCAGCAGATCCTGCGGATGATCCCCGCCAAAGGTCGCCCATTTGCTCTTGCCTGACAGGACCGCAGACCCCAGTGGCTGCTCTCCTGTCGGGCCATAAATGGCGAGTTTTACTTCAATCTTGTCCGGGAGCCCCGACCATTCTGTGGCGCGTTCTTCCCAATGCAGGATTTCCGGGATGACGTAGTAACCCGAAGGGCTGTTCTGTCTCAGGCAGCTCAATTCACGGCACGAACCCATTACCGTTACACGGTTGGTGTAATAGGAGAAGGCCGTCTTGACGGCGGCGGCGGTCATATCGCCAGATGCCGGGTAGGGGGTCGTTTCGTAGCGGCCGTCGACTGGTGTGGCGATGGTGACGGGCAGTTGCCGATCAAGTTTTTCCTGGCTGGGGAGTACGTCTTGTTGTGCGTATTTGGCGGTGCAGCCGGTGGCGAGTATCGAGACAAGAATGATCGAAAGTTTATGCACAGTGTTCCCTGGGATTTTATTGTGTCGACGAGTTGTAGGCGTCATGGGGACGCAGGAATCAACGCGTTGATAGTCCGGGCTCGGGGCAAGTGATGTCAACGTGACATTGTGTCTTGCGTCGCCCTCGGAATTGGGCGAGCGAGCAAAGAGAACCCCGGCCTGTCTCCCGCCGGCAGCCTCGGCTTCTCTTTCACATCTGCATCAAGGCTTGGACAAGGCCTGGTCGACCGCCGTGATCAGTTTTTCCAGGTCCTTGGAGGTGGCTTTGTGTATGACACCGAACAGATACGCCCGCTGTTCGTCCTCATCGCCCATGTCGGCAAAAAAGGCTTTGAGTTGTACATCCAGCACATTGGCAAGCAGGAGCAAGGCTTCGACGCTGGGGGTGTAGGTGCCGGTTTCGAAGCGGCTGATGGTTTTGGGGTCAAAACCGGTTTTTTCGCCAAGTTCAGCCTGAGTAAGCCCTGCTACTTTGCGGTAGCGTCTGATGGCTGGACCCAAACTTGAAATTCGCATCGCTTAATTCCCATTTAGAATCAAGAACTTAACGATAGATTTTCGCATTAGGCAACCGCGTGATCCATCACCTTGCTTTGCAAAATGTGATGTGTTTCGTAGAATCGGCCTTTGGCACGGGTATTTGGTGACCTGCTTCAGAAGCCGGGGTGTGTGCAGAGACCAGGCCTTGCGTTTCTTGCCGCGATACCAGGCAAGGGCTGAAGCCCTCCCTTGGCACCACCAGGGCCCGCGCTCCAGCTGTTCTCAAAGTGTTTGAGCCTAGTTGATTTTCGCCTGTCTTGGAGGCGGTGCAACCGCGCGCGACAAATGAGCCTGACTCATGGATGACTGCTTCGATGGATAAGAAGTACCGCAGAGCCGTTGACGCCGCCGCGATTTTTTCCGAAACCGATCTGAGCGGGCGCATCACCTACGTCAACGATCAATTTTGCAGCCTTTTTGGTTACCGGCGCGATGAGTTGCTGGGCGTGAATCATCGCCTGCTCAATTCCGGCCAGCACCCTGAAGAGTTCTTCAGCGCCATGTGGCGCACCATTGCCGTGGGCCAGGTCTGGAAAGGGGAAATCTGCAACCGGGCCAAGGACGGTACGCTGCACTGGGTCGATACCACCCTGGTGCCGGTGATCGATGACGAAACAGGGCACATCGAACGCTACCTGGCGATTCGCTTCGACGTCAGCGAAAAGCGTCGCCTGCTGCATTCGCTGCAATGGCGAGTCGGTCACGATGTGCTGACCGGGCTGCCCAACCGCACTTATCTGTCCGATCTGCTGGACCAGGCCCTGGAGTTTTCCCGTGCGGAAAACTTGCCCCTGGCAGTGTGCATGCTCGACCTCGATGGCTTCAAGGCGGTCAATGACGGCTATGGTCACGCCAGTGGCGATCGGCTGCTGGTGGAGGTCGCCAGGCGCCTGCGCAGTATTGTGCGTGGCGAGGATGTGGTGGCCCGGCTGGGTGGGGATGAGTTCGTGCTGGTGCTGCGCCATGTGCGTGGGATGGATGAGTTGCATGCCGCGTTGAACCGGGTGTTGATCGCTGTTTCCATGCCGTATGGCATTGACGGGAAGGACATCAAGGTCTTCGCCAGCATTGGCGTCACATTGTTTCCGTGGGACAACGAAGACGCCGAGACCTTGTTGCGCCACGCCGACCAGGCGATGTACGTGGCCAAGCAAAGCGGTCGCAATCGTTTCCATTTGTTCGATGTGTCCCGGGACAAGGAAGTGCGAGCCACTTACCAGACCGTCGAGCGGGTCCGCCAGGCGCTTGCCGGCAATGAGTTGCGGCTGCATTTCCAGCCCAAGGTCAACATGCGTCATGGCGCCGTGGTCGGCCTGGAGGCGCTGCTGCGCTGGAAGCATCCGCAACGTGGCCTGGTGCCGCCTCGGGAGTTCCTGCCGCTGGTGGAAGAGACCGACCTGATCGTCGAGATCGGCGAGTGGGTCATGGAGCAGGTATTGACCCAGTTGCAGCAATGGCAGCAAGCGGGGCAGGGCTGGCCGGTGAGCATCAATATCTCGGCGCGGCATTTCCAGCGAGCGGATTTTGTCGAGCGGCTGCGACAGGTGTTGGAGCGGCATCCGGCGGTACCGCCACGCCTGTTGGATCTGCAGATTGTCGAATCGGTCGCGGTGGAGAACCTTGCCCACGTCAGCGCTTGCCTCCAGGCCTGCCATGCCTTGGGCGTGGGGTTTTCGCTGGGTGGTTTCGGCACAGGCTACTGCTCGCTCAATGATCTCAAGCACCTGCGCACCCAAACCATCAAGATCGACAAGACCTTTGTCCGCGACATTCTCCATGACCGCGACGACCTGGCACTGACCAAAGCGGTGATCGGCCTGGCCCGGGCGTTTGGCCGTGAGGTGGTCGCCGAAGGGTTGGACAGCCTTGAGCATGGCCAACTGCTGCTGAACCTGGGCTGTGAGGTGGCACAAGGTTATTTCATCGCACGGCCCATGCCGCCCGAACAGATACCCGGCTGGGTGCAGGGCTTCATCCCGCCTTTGCAATGGCAGCAGCGGCCGGGCGATCAGGGGGAGGGCGCCTCGCTCCTGGACTGGGATGCATCACTGCGGCCAGTGTAAAGCTGGATGATCGCGTCGATTTCCCCGGAGGTTTTCATGTCCAGCAAGGTCCTCAGAATGCGTTGCGCTGGAATGTTCGGATCGTTGCGCACGTAACAGTTCAACTGCTGTTCCTGAAGCACAGCCACTGCATGGAGTTGTCGATCCGCAGTATGGCGTTGATTGAACCAGTCCAGTGCCCATTGGTTGCTGACCGCATAGCTATAGCGGCCGGCCAGCAGTTTCGCCAGCACTTGCTCCTGGCTGCGAGCATCGTCTCGGTGCAGTTGGCCGCTGTTGAACAAGGGTTGCAAGGTCGGGTAGGTATAGCCGAGCACCGTGCCTATGGCCTGGTGCGCCAGCGTTGCCGGTGCTACCGCCGCAGGTGTGCTTGCCGTGGCAACGAGCAGGTCGCGCTGGAAAAACAACGGGATGCTCCACAGATAATTGCCGCTATCACTCACCCAGTCAGGGCTGACGTAGCAACGTACGTCGATCTCGCCGTGTTTCATGGCGCCGTCCAGTCGGGCGCGGGACAGGACGTGGAATTGCGCTGGCAGTCCCATCTGGGTCGCCAGGCTGGTCATTACATCGGGAAGGATGCCCTGGGTCGGGCGGCCTCGTTCGATCTGCACCATGGGCATCGCCCAGCCGTCGGTAACGGCGAAACGCAAGGGTGCCTCCTCGGCAAAGCAACTGGTTCCCAACAACAGCAAAGCCCCCATGGCTGAGCGCATAAACTCTCCTGACTGTGCAAATCCGTGTCGACAACCGAGTCCCTGATTCAATCTTAGTCAGATTAGACGAGCACACCGGATGCAATTTCGCCCCTGCTCCGCTAGCATTAGCCGCTTATGTTCCTTCGTTGCGACGGTTTTCGATGAGTTATCAGGTTCTTGCACGTAAATGGCGTCCGCGCTCGTTCCGCGAAATGGTCGGCCAGACCCATGTGCTCAAGGCTCTGATCAATGCCTTGGACAGCCAGCGGCTGCACCATGCCTACCTGTTCACTGGTACCCGTGGCGTGGGCAAGACCACCATCGCGCGGATCATCGCCAAGTGCCTGAACTGTGAAACCGGCATCACCTCCACGCCTTGCGGCGAGTGCTCGGTCTGCCGGGAAATCGACGAGGGCCGTTTCGTCGACCTGATCGAGATCGACGCCGCCAGCCGCACCAAGGTCGAAGACACCCGCGAGCTGCTCGACAACGTGCAGTACGCGCCGAGCCGTGGGCGCTTCAAGGTCTACCTGATCGACGAAGTGCACATGCTCTCCAGCCATTCCTTCAATGCGCTGCTCAAGACCCTTGAGGAGCCGCCGCCCTACGTCAAGTTCATCCTGGCGACCACCGACCCGCAGAAGCTTCCTGCAACGATTTTGTCGCGGTGCCTGCAGTTCTCCCTCAAGAACATGACGCCGGAACGGGTCGTCGAGCACCTGACCCACGTACTGGGCGTCGAGAACGTGCCCTTCGAGGACGATGCGCTGTGGCTGCTGGGCCGCGCCGCCGATGGTTCGATGCGCGACGCCATGAGCCTGACCGACCAGGCCATCGCTTTCGGTGAAGGCAAGGTCATGGCCGCGGATGTCCGGGCCATGCTCGGTACCCTCGATCACGGCCAGGTCTATGACGTTTTGCATGCGCTGATCGAAGGCGACGCGAAGGCGCTGCTCGAAGCGGTGCGTCACCTGGCCGAGCAGGGCCCTGACTGGAATGGCGTGCTCTCGGAAATTCTCAACGTGTTGCACCGGGTCGCCATCGCCCAGGCCCTGCCTGAAGGCGTCGACAACGGTCACGGCGATCGTGATCGCGTACTGGCCCTGGCCCAGGCGTTGCCGGCCGAAGACGTGCAGTTCTATTACCAGATGGGCCTGATCGGCCGTCGCGACCTGCCCCTGGCCCCCGATCCGCGCGGCGGCTTCGAAATGGTCCTGCTGCGAATGCTGGCGTTCCGGCCAGCCGACACGGCGGACGCCCCGAGGCAAGCGCTAAAGCCAGTGGGGATCAGCCAAGCCACAGCTGATTCCGCCAAGCCAGTGGCTGCCGCGCCCGTCGTTGCGCCGGCAGTGGCTTCGGCTCCGGTAGCGCCGGCACCTGTGGCACCACCGACCCCGACGCCTGTTGTCGCGGTCCCTGAGCCAGAACCTGAACCGGTCGTCGAGGCGCTGCCCGAGCCGGTCGCCGAAGCCGTTGTCGATCTGCCCTGGAACGATCCGATCGAGCCCGAGGTTGCCCAGCAACCTGCCGTGGAGCCGGTCCTGGAGACCATCGCCGAGCAGCCCGAGTTGCCGCCGATGCCTTTGCCGACGCCCGACAGCGTGGTGCCCGATGCGCCTGAGTGGGTCGCCGCGCCGGTGCCCGAACCGACAGTGGCCGACGTCGATGTCGCCACGCCAGGCCTCGACCAGGACGACGAACCGCCGCTGGACGAGGATTACATCGAGCCAGACATGGATTCGGCCTACAGCTACCTGGACGACTTGGCCAGCGAGCACGCCGCTGAGCCGGCCCCGGAGCCCGAGCCGGAACCCGCGGCGATGCCAGCCACCGGCCTGGCCCTGCAATGGCTGGAACTGTTTCCTAAACTGCCGATCAGCGGCATGACCGGCAGCATCGCCGCCAACTGCACGCTGATGGCCGTAGAAGGCGACCACTGGCTGCTGCACCTGGACCCGGCCCACAGCGCACTGTTCAACGCGACCCAGCAACGTCGCCTCAACGATGCGCTGAACCAGTATCACCAGCGCACCCTGACGCTGACCATCGAGCTGATCAAGCCTGAGCAGGAGACCCCGGCCCAGGCCGCGTCCCGGCGCCGTGCCGACCGTCAGCGCGAAGCCGAGGAGTCGATCCACGGTGATCCATTCATCCAGCAGATGATGCAACAGTTCGGCGCCGTGGTTCGTCACGATACTATCGAACCTGTCGAGGCCCCGGTCACGCAGGGCTCATAACTGAAGGCGCCGGGCCGAACGGGCCGGGCGCGTTGTTTATCCAAGTACTTTCGAGGTGATTCCCATGATGAAAGGTGGCATGGCCGGCCTGATGAAGCAGGCGCAGCAGATGCAGGAAAAAATGGCCAAGATGCAGGAAGAACTGGCCAACGCCGAAGTCACCGGCAAGTCCGGCGGCGACATGGTGACCGTGGTCATGACCGGTCGCCACGACATCAAGCGCGTCAGCATCGACCCAAGCGTGGTCGAAGGCCTGAGCGAAGACGACAAGGAAATGCTCGAAGCCCTGTTCGCCGCCGCCGTCAATGACGCGGTGCGCAAGATCGAAGCCAACAGCCAGGACAAGATGTCTGGCGTGACGGCCGGCATGCAACTGCCGCCGGGCATGAAACTGCCGTTCTGATTCGCCATCCCGGTCGGGATGGGCTACACACAATGCCAGGCATCGCGCCTGGCATTTTTGTTTCTGTCGTAGGGGCGAGCGGTGACAGAAACCTTAGCTGTGGGAGCAAGCCTTGCTCCCACAAGTACCCGTTGAACAAACATCGAACGCCGCCCCTTCGGCAATGGTCTGCTTCCTATACGTGTCCGCTCAACGAACAAGGAGACGCATCCATGTCATCGCTTTCCAGTCAGCGCATCGTCCTGGCCTCCCGCCCCCAAGGGGTGCCCACGCCGGAAAATTTTCGTCTTGAACACGTGACACTGCCGGATCTGGCGGAGGGACAAATTCTGCTCAAGACGCAGTTCCTGTCCCTGGACCCTTACATGCGCGGGCGAATGAGTGACGCGCCTTCCTACGCTGCTCCGGTAAAAATCGACGAGGTGATGACCGGCGGCGCCGTCAGCCGCGTGGAACGCTCGATGCACCCGAAATTCCAGGAGGGTGATCTGGTGGTGGGGGCCACCGGTTGGCAGAGCCACAGCATCAGCGATGGGCGCAACGTGATGCCCATCCCTTCGGGGCTGCCGAGCCCGTCGATGGCCTTGGGGGTGCTGGGCATGCCGGGCATGACCGCTTACATGGGGCTGATGGACATTGGCCAACCCAGGGCCGGGGAGACCCTGGTGGTGGCGGCGGCCTCGGGTGCGGTGGGCTCGGTGGTCGGCCAGGTGGCGAAGATCAAGGGCCTGCGTGTCGTCGGCGTCGCGGGTGGCAGCGAGAAATGCAAGTACGTGGTCGACGAGCTGGGGTTTGACGCCTGTGTCGATCACAAGAGCGCACGTTTTGCCGAGGAGCTGGCGCAGGCTTGCGACAAGGGCATCGATATCTATTACGAAAACGTCGGTGGCAAGGTTTTCGATGCCGTCGTGCCGCTGCTCAACGCCAAGGCGCGGATCCCGCTCTGTGGCCTGATCGCTTCCTACAACGATCATCAAGCGCCGAGCGGCCCGGATCGCTTGCCGCAGTTGCAGCGCACGTTGCTTAACAAGCGTGTGCGGATCCAGGGGTTTATCGTGTTTGATGACTACGGTGACCGTCAGCCGGAGTTCATCAGCGCCATGGCCTCTTGGGTGCGTGATGGCAAGGTCAAGTTCCGTGAGGACGTGGTCGATGGCCTTGAGAATGCGCCACAGGCGTTTATCGGGTTGTTGGAAGGGCGCAATTTCGGCAAGTTGGTGGTGCGGGTCGCGCAGGATTGAGTATTTGACGCTAATCGGAGGCGCGGGTATAAACCGCGTCTCGTTGTTATGTCGGACATTTCCTCCATGAGCTTCAGCCCTTTGATTCGCCAACTGATCGATGCCCTGCGAACGTTGCCGGGTGTAGGTCAGAAAACTGCCCAGCGCATGGCGTTGCAATTGCTCGAGCGTGATCGCAGCGGCGGTTCACGCCTGGCCCAGGCCCTGAGCCAGGCCATGGAAGGCGTAGGGCATTGCCGTTTGTGCCGCACCCTCACTGAAGACGATCTCTGCCCACAATGTGCCGACCCGCGTCGGGACGACAGCCTGCTTTGCGTGGTGGAGGGGCCGATGGATGTGTACGCGGTGGAGCAGACCGGTTTTCGTGGCCGTTATTTCGTGCTCAAGGGCCACTTGTCACCGCTTGATGGCTTGGGGCCTGAAGCCATCGGCATTCCACAGTTGATCGCGCGGATCGAAGAAGCGGGTACTTTCACGGAAGTCATCCTTGCTACGAACCCGACGGTCGAAGGCGAAGCCACCGCCCATTACATCGCCCAACTGCTCAACAACAAAGGCCTGATCGCCTCACGCATCGCCCACGGCGTGCCGCTGGGTGGGGAGCTTGAGTTGGTGGATGGCGGGACACTGGCGCATTCGTTTGCGGGGCGCAAGCCGATCGCCTTGTAACAGCAACACAAATCCCTGTGGGAGCGAGCTTGCTCGCGATAGCGGTAGACCAGCCAATATCTATGTTGGCTGACACACCGCTATCGCGAGCAAGCTCGCTCCCACAGGGTGACTCACTCGACCATTATTTTTCGCTGAGCGAGAACTGCGTCAGGCAGAACGTCGGTATCCCCATGTCTTCCAGGCGCTGGGAGCCGAGCAGCTCCGGCAGGTCGATGATCGCCGCGGCTTCGTGGACCTTGGCGCCCATGCGGCGGATCAGGTTGGCGGCGGCGATCAGCGTGCCGCCAGTGGCGATCAGGTCATCGAACATCACCACCGAATCACCCTCGCACAAGCTATCGGCGTGCACTTCAAGGAAGGCTTCGCCGTATTCGGTCTGGTAACCCTCGGCCAGCACATCGGCCGGCAGCTTGCCTTGCTTGCGGAACAAGATCAGCGGTTTGTTCAACTGATAGGCCAGGATCGAGCCAATCAGGAAACCCCGCGCATCCATCGCGCCGATATGAGTGAACTCGGCCTCGACGTACCGGTGGGCGAAACTGTCCATGACCAGTCGCAGGGCGGTTGGGGATTGGAACAGAGGGGTAATGTCGCGAAAGATCACGCCGGGCTTGGGGAAATCGATCACCGGGCGGATCAGGGATTTGATATCGAAGGAGTCAAAGACCATCGTGGAGGTGTCCTGGCTGAGCTGCAAACACGGCAGTATAGCGCGGCTGGGAACATCCCTCAGCCGCGCGCGGCCATCAGCCTTCGATCGAGCCGCCGGCCAGGGCGCAGAGCTGGATCGGGTCGAGAATGTGAATTTCCTTGCCTTCGGCGGCAATCAACTCGTTCTGCTGGAAGCGGGTGAATACCCTGGACACGGTTTCCACCGCCAGGCCCAGGTAGTTGCCGATTTCGTTGCGCGACATGCTCAAGCGGAACTGGTTGGCCGAGAACCCGCGGGCGCGGAAGCGTGCCGAGAGGTTGACCAGGAACGTGGCGATACGCTCGTCGGCGGTTTTTTTCGAAAGCAGCAGCATCATTTGCTGATCGTCACGAATTTCCCGGCTCATGACCCGCATCAACTGGCGGCGCAGTTGCGGCAGCTGTATGGACAACTCGTCCAGGCGATCGAAGGGAATTTCGCACACCGAGGTGGTTTCCAGCGCCTGGGCCGAGACTGGGTGGGACTCGGTGTCCATGCCGGACAGGCCCACCAGTTCGCTGGGCAGGTGGAAGCCGGTGAGCTGTTCTTCGCCGCCGTCGCTCAGGTTGAAGGTCTTCAAGGCGCCCGAGCGCACCGCATAGACCGAATCGAAGGTATCGCCCTGGCGAAACAGGAATTCACCTTTTTTCAACGGGCGGCCCCGTTTAACGATGTCGTCCAGCGCGTCCATGTCCTCCAGATTCAGCGAAAGTGGCAGGCAGAGGGGGGCCAGGCTGCAATCCTTGCAATGGGCCTGGTTGTGGGCGCGCAGTTTGACTGGCTCGGACATTTCTTAAATCCTTGTGGGAAATCACGCATAAGGCGTAAGGGTACCCCAGAGCAGACAGTCCGGCCAGCGTGGTTTCGTCGTCAAATTGTCGCGCTCAGATGACGCGGGAGAAGCGTTGGCGATTGTGCAGGTCCAGATAGGCATCGAACACCATGCACACCGATCGCACCAGCAGGCGCCCGGCGGGCAATACCCGGATGTGGGTGTTATCCAGCTCGATCAGTCCATCCGCAGCCATGGCTTGCAATTGCGGCCACTGCGGCGCGAAGTAACCGCGAAAGTCGATGTTGAAGGTTTGCTCGATCTCGGCGAAAGGCAGGTGGAAATGACAGATCAACTGCTGGATCACCGCGCGCCGCAGCCGGTCGTCAGCGTTGCAGATCAGCCCGCGACTGGTCGCCAGTTGCCCGTCGGCGAGAGTGTTCTGGTAATGGTTCAGGTCACTGCTGTTCTGGCAGTACAAATCGCCGATCTGGCTGATGGCTGACACGCCAAGGCCGACCAGGTCGCAATGGCCATGGGTGGTGTAGCCCTGGAAGTTGCGCTGCAACGTAGCCTCTTCCTGGGCGATTGCCAGTTCGTCGTCGGGCAGGGCGAAGTGGTCCATGCCGACATAGCGGTAACCGGCGGCGGTCAGTTGTTCGATGGTGTCTTGCAGCATCGCCAGTTTCTGCTCCGGGTTCGGCAAGTCCTGGCTGTTTATGCGCCGCTGGGGCATGAAGCGTTCCGGCAGGTGGGCGTAGTTGAACACCGAGAGCCGGTCCGGTTGCAGATGGATGACTTCCTGGACGGTGCGGGCGAAGTTTTCCGGGGTCTGCTTGGGCAGGCCGTAGATCAGATCGATGTTGATCGAACGGAACTGCAAGGTCCGGGCGGCTTCGACCACGGCACGGGTTTCTTCCAGGCTTTGCAGGCGATTGACGGCTCGCTGCACCGCTGGATCAAGGTCTTGCAGGCCGATACTGACCCGGTTGAAACCCAGTTCACGCAACAGGCCCATGGTCGACCAGTCGGCCTCCCTGGGGTCGATTTCGATGCCGTAGTCGCCGGAATCGTCGTCCAGCAGGTTCAGATGCTTGCGCAGCTTGGCCATCAGTTGGCGCAGTTCGTCGTGGCTGAGGAACGTCGGGGTACCGCCGCCAAAGTGCAGCTGTTCTACGCGCTGCGTGGGGTCCAGGTGGCAACCGATCAGTTGTATTTCCTGTTCCAGGCGCTGCAGATAGGCGTGGGCACGACCGCGGTCCTTGGTGATGACTTTGTTGCAGGCGCAGTAGTAGCAGATGTTCGCGCAGAACGGTATGTGCACATACAGCGACAACGGCCGCAGGGCCTTGCGGCTGTCGCGCAGGGCGTGGAGCAGGTCGAAGGTGCCCACTTGGCTGGCGAACTGCGCCGCAGTGGGGTACGAGGTGTAGCGTGGTCCCGCCAGGTCGTAACGGCGGATGAGATCTGAGTCCCAACAAATGGTGTCGAGCATGCGGGCATTCCCCGGATAGACTGGCATGGGGCGAGTCTAGGGGCGCGTGGGCGTGGCCGTTTTGATTTGCGTCAACGGGCTCGCTGCGAAGGAGGGTGTGCATGGTTTTTGAGGGCGACGCATGACCTGTGGGAGCCGAGCCTGCTCGCGATGACGGCGGCACATCCAGCAGGGATGTCAGCTGAACCACCGCTATCGCGAGCAAGCTCGCTCCCACATTTGATCTGGGGCGCTCACACGTCTCCTGTGGGAGCGAGCCTGCTCGCGATTGGGGGCGACTTGGTCAATGCCCCATGAGCCAATGTTGATGCGGCCCCGGCAGTGTCCATATCCCGAAAATAATCACCAACAAACCACCGGCCATGCGCACGCTGCGTTTGCGCAGTAGGGCGGTGACGCGTTCGGCGGCCAGGCCGGTGGCGAGCAGTACCGGCCAGGTGCCCAGGCCGAAGGCGAGCATCAGCAACGCGCTGTCCAGCGCATTGCCCTGGCTGGCGGACCAGAGCAGGGTGCTGTAGACCAGGCCGCACGGCAGCCAGCCCCACAGCGCGCCGAGCAGCAAGGCCCGGGGCAGGCTCGACACCGGCAGCAAACGGTTGGCGACGGGTTGGATGTGCCGCCACAAACCACGCCCCACGCTTTCGATGCGCGTCAGGCCGCTCCACCAGCCCGCCAGGTACAAGCCCATGGCAATCAACAGCAAGCCGGCCAGCACCCGCATGATCATCGCTGCCGGACTGTTGGACACGGCCCAACCGGCCAGGCCAATCAGCAACCCGGCGGTGGCGTAGCTCAGGATCCGCCCCAGGTTGTACGCCAGTAGCAACCGAAAGCGCCGGCTGCGTTGTTCCTTGGGGATCGCCAGGGTCAGGGCGCCCATCAGGCCGCCGCACATGCCCAGGCAGTGGCCGCCGCCGAGCAGGCCAAGGATAACCGCCGAAACCAACAGTGGCGCCAGATCAAGCATGGGGCGGAGCCTTGTCGTCCGGCTTGCGGGCCTCGCCACTGGCTTCGTCCACCGCCGCCTTGTGGTTCGGGTCCTGGTCGTCGAACAGAATGCTGTGGGCCGGCCCGTCGAGGTCGTCGTACTGGCCGCTGTCCACGGCCCAGAAGAAAATGTACACGGCGATGGCCACGATCAGCAGCGCGGCCGGGATCATCACGTAGAGAGCTGGCATGTCGGAACTCCATGCCCGCGCGGCTCAGGCCGGCAGCGGGCGGGTATCGGGCGTGGCGTCGAAAACCTGCGTCTTGGGCTGACGCGTCAGCCTCAGCGCATTCAACACCACGGTCAACGAACTGATGGACATGCCGACCGCCGCCCACACCGGCGTAATCCAGCCGAGGGCGGCGAACGGCAACATGAGGCCATTGTACAGCCCTGCCCACACCAGGTTCTCAATGATCACCCGGCGGGTGCGTCGAGCCAGGCTGAAGGCGTGGATCAGGGCGTCGAGGCGGTTGGACAGCAGCACCGCGTCGGCGCTGGTCTTGGCCAGGTCGGTGGCCGAGCCCATGGCAACACTGATGTCCGCCGCCGCCAGCACGGGCACGTCGTTCACCCCATCGCCGAGCATCAGCACCTTGCGGCCCTGTTGGTGCAACTGCTGCAACACGGCCAGTTTGTCGTCCGGGCGCAGCCCGCCGCGAGCCTCATCGATACCCAGCTCGCCGGCGACGCTGGCAACCATGGGCGAACTGTCACCCGACAACAGCAGCGTCCGCCAGCCCCGTGCCTTGCAGGCCGCCAGCAGGGCTGGGGCATCGACGCGCAAGCGGTCATCGAGGACGAACCAGGCCAGGGGCCCGATCTCATCGCCCAGCAACAGCCACTGCCCGGGTTCATCCGGCATCACCGGCACCGTCGCGCCACTGAGTTCGCAGACAAAACCGGGTTGGCCGATGCGCAGGCGCTGTTCTGCCACGAGGCCTTCCAGCCCCAGCCCCGGGGTGCTGTGTACCTGCTCGGCGGCCAGTGGCGCGCGGCCGAAGGCGCGGGCGATAGGGTGTTCCGAGCGGTTTTCCAGGGCCGCGGCCAAGCCCAGGCATTGATCGCTGTCGAGGGCCGCCAATGGCCGAATGGCGCGCAACGCCAGGCGGCCTTCGGTGAGGGTACCGGTCTTGTCGAAAATCACCGTGTCGATCTGGTTCAGGCCTTCCAGCACATGACCGCGCGTCAGCAGCAGGCCGAGCTTGTGCAAGGTGCCGGTAGCGGCGGTGAGGGCGGTCGGCGTGGCGAGGGATAACGCGCAAGGGCAGGTGGCGACCAGCATCGCCAGGACGATCCAAAACGCGCGCGAAGCGTCCAGTTGCCACCACACCAGCCCGATGACGGCAGCGGCGACCAAGGAGAACAGCAAGAACCATTGGGCGGCGCGGTCGGCGATTTCCGCCAGCCGTGGCTTCTCGGCCTGGGCCCGCTCCAGCAGCCGCACGATGGCCGACAGTCGGGTGTCTTGCCCGAGGGCCAGCACCTCGACCGTCAAGGCCCCTTCGACGTTCAGCGTGCCGGCGGTGACCGCGTCGCCCACCTGGCGAGGCTGTGGCAGGTATTCACCGGTCAGCAGCGATTCGTCGATGCTGGACTGCCCCTCCAGGATCCTGCCATCGGCCGGCAGGACTGCCCCGGGATGCACCAGCACCCGGTCACCGGTGCGCAATTCGCTGAGCAGGATGCGTTCACTCTGGCCGTTATCCTCCAGGCGCAGGCACGAGGCCGGCAACAGATTGACCAGTTGGGCGGTGGCGGCAGCTGTGCGCTCCCGGGCCCGGCGTTCCAGGTAACGGCCGGCCAACAGGAACAGGGCAAACATGCCCACGGCGTCGAAGTACAACTCGCCGACGCCGGTAATCGACGTCCAGATCCCGGCAACGTAGGCGCTGCCGATGGCCAGGGACACGGAAACGTCCATGGTCAGGTGGCGGGTACGCAGGTCGCGCATGGCGCCTTTGAAGAACGGCGCGCAGCTATAGAAGACGATGGGCGTGGTGAGGAACAGGGCAACCCAGCGCAGGATGGTGTGCATCTCCGGGCTCAGGTCGATGTTGAATTCCGGCCAGGTGGCCATGGTCGCCATCATCGCCTGGAACCACAACAGACCGGCCACACCCAATTGGCGCAGGGCCAGGCGGTTTTGTGCGGCGAGTTGTTCACAGGCCTGGTCGGCCTGGTACGGGTGGGCGACATAGCCGATCTGGCGCAATTCGGCGAGCAGCGTGCTCAGCGGCAGTTGAGCGTCGGCCCAGCGTACATGCAGGCGATGATTGGACAGGTTCAGTCGCGCTTCGGCCACGGCCGGCAGGCTGCGTAATTGTTTTTCAATCAACCAGCCGCAGGCGGCGCAACTGATGCCTTCCATCAACAGGGTGGTTTCGGCCAGTTCGCCTTCATGGCGCACGAATGATTGCTGCACGTCTGGGCGATCGTACAGGGCCAGTTCATCGGTCAACTGGACGGGCAGGGATTCGGGGTTGGCCGACGCTTCGCTGCGATGCTGGTAATAACTTTCCAGGCCACCGGCGACAATGGCCTCGGCCACCGCCTGGCAGCCCGGGCAGCACAGCTCGCGGGTTTCACCGAGGACAACGGCGGTGAAGCGACTGCCGGGGGGGACGGGCAGGGCGCAGTGGTAGCAGGGCTGTGGAGTGGTCATGGGTATCGCATGAAGGCCTGGCATAGTGGGCTTGCAAGGAGGTACACAAACTGTAGGAGCTGCCGAAGGCTGCGATCTTTTGATCTTTCGCTTGGGACTCAAGCAGCAAGGGAAAGATCGCAGTCTCGCTTCGCTCGGCAGCTCCTACAGGGGCTGTCGTCTGGTTTACTTTTTCAGGTCTTCAGCGCCTTGCAGCGGTTCATCGCCGAGCAAGAGGTCCTGGCCGTGATTGATCTGTTCTTCTTCGAACAGGCGCCAGGTCTTGTCGTTCTCCACCCCCAGCAATTCGACAAAGCGCCGGCCTTCGATCTTGTCCGCCAACTGACCGACGTAGCGCCCCGGTTCGCTGTCGTTGCGGGTCAGGACGATCTTGCGGTCCTTCTCCGGTTGGGTCGGCGAGATCAGGCTCAGTTCCAGGGTCTGGGGACGGCTGTTGCCGTTCAGGCGCAGGTTCACTTCACCGGTGAGTTCGTCCATTTGCACGTTGGCACGCAGTTGCAGGGTCTGGGCCAGCAATTCGCGCTCCAGCGAGCGGTTGATGCCCTTGCCGGCTTCGTAATAGTTGTCGTTGACCAGGTTGTCCGGGTTCTTCACCGCAATGGTCACCATCGTCAGGCTCAGTGTCACCGAACAGGTCAGGATCGCGATGATGATCCACGGCCAGAGGTGCTTGTACCAAGGGCTGGTGGCGGTTGCTGCAGGCATGTTCAGTTCTCTCAACGAGTTTGTGGGCCGATGAACCGGCTCTTGGCTTCGACATGTACGCTTTCGTCATCGGCGTCCTTGAGGATGAAGGTCACCTCGTTGGTGCTCGATGGCAGTTGTTCCGGTGCGCTGGACAGCTCGACCGGCTGGCTGTAGATCTCGCCGGCCGCGACCTTGATTTCCCGCCGGCCTTGCAGCTTGAGGTCGGGCAGGCCGGCGGCTTCCAGGACGTAGGTATGGTCGCGTTGGTCTTTGTTCATGATCTTCAGGCTGTAGACGTTCTCGATTCGGCCTTCGGCGTTTTCGCGGAAGAGCACGCGGTCCTTGCTGACGTCGAAACCCACCAGCGAGCGCATGAAGAACGCCGCCGCCAACAGGCTCATCATGGTCAGCAGCACCAAGGCATAACCGATCAGGCGCGGGCGCAGTTTATGGGTTTTCTGCCCCGAAAGGTTGTGTTCGGTGGTGTAGCTGATCAGGCCGCGTGGATAATCCATCTTGTCCATGATGTTGTCGCAGGCATCGATGCAGGCTGCGCAGCCGATGCACTCGATCTGCAGGCCGTCGCGGATGTCGATACCGGTAGGGCAGACCTGGACGCACATGGTGCAGTCGATGCAATCCCCCAGGCCCAGGGCTTTGTAGTCAACGCCCTTCTTGCGCGGGCCACGGCTTTCGCCACGACGCGGGTCGTAGGAAACGATCAAGGTGTCCTTGTCGAACATCACGCTCTGGAAGCGTGCGTAAGGGCACATGTAGATACACACTTGCTCACGCAGCCAGCCAGCGTTGCCGTAGGTGGCGAGGGTGAAGAAACCCACCCAGAAATACGACCAGCCATCGGCCTGGCCGGTAAAGAACTCGAACACCAGTTCGCGGATTGGCGTGAAGTAACCAACAAAGGTCATGCCGGTGACGAAGCCGATCAGCAGCCACAGGCTGTGCTTGGTGAGCTTGCGCAGGAATTTGTTGGCGCCCATGGGGGCCTTGTCGAGCTTGATGCGCTGGTTGCGGTCGCCTTCGGTGACTTTTTCGCACCACATGAAGATCCAGGTCCACACGCTCTGTGGGCAGGTGTAGCCACACCACACTCGTCCTGCATAGACCGTGATGAAAAACAGGCCAAAGGCGGCAATGATCAACATCCCGGACAGCAGGATGAAATCCTGGGGCCAGAAGGTGGCGCCGAAAATAAAGAATTTGCGCTCCGGCAGGTTCCACCAGACGGCCTGATGGCCACCCCAGTTCAGCCAGACCGTACCGAAATACAGCAGGAACAAGAGCGCGCCGCCAGCCATTCGCAGGTTGCGGAACAGACCGGTGAAGGCGCGGGTGTAGATTTTTTCCCGAGAGGCATACAGGTCGACGCTTTTGTTCGCGTCCTTGGCAGGCGGGGTGACGTCATGTACCGGAATCTGGTTACTCATCAAATGCATCCCACGGCAGTGGAAAAGTGCCGTGGCCAGTACGTGCCGACCACGGTCAGAAAGGGTGTTGCGGTGGCGCAATGATACGCCTGTCGCTCTAGCCCAAGGGTGCGACCTTTGGTCGCGTTGGGGGTCTGCATAGAATGGTGTAGTGGATGTAACAAGTCATGACTCAGATCAATTGACTATAGCTATTTCATAACGTCGGCGAAACGAAGAGCGCGCTCTGCAGGCTGTTCTGTTTCGTGGCGAGGGAGCTTGCTCCCGCTCGGCTGCGCGTAGGAGCTGCCGAAGGCTGCGATCTTTTGATCTTGATCTTTCGCTCTCGACTCAATTGTCAGTGGAAAGATCGCAGCCTCGTTGCACTCGACAGCTCCTACACCGCCCCCCAGCGGGAGCAAGCTCCCTCGCCACAAAAGGCCACCTTGTAATCAGCCAACCCACGGGTTGAGCACCGCCACGCCGCTGCTTTGAAAATCACTCACGTTGCGGGTCACCACGGTCAACCCATGAACCAGGGCGGTGGCGGCGATCAACGCATCGCATTCATTGCTGCGGTCAGGCACATGCAGGCGAGCGCAACGCAATGTGACGGCACGGTCCACGGCCAGGATCCGGCCGGCAAAGGCAGGCATCACATGATTATCCAGCCAGGCCCGCAGGCGACTGCCCTGCGTCGGGTCCTTGCGTTCGAAGCGCAGCACGCCGGTTTCCAGTTCCAGTACGGTGATCGCCGAGACATACAGGCTGGGAGCAGGGACGCTGCGCGCCCAGGCTTGGACGTTTTTGTCTGCCTGGGGTTTGCGCAGCTCCGAGATGACATTGGTATCGAGTAGAAACATTCAGGACAGGTCCACCGAGCGGGGGGCGATGACGGCACGCTCGGTATCGAAGTCGATGTCCGGCGCATCGGGCATGACCAGCAACTCGACAATGCTGGTGCCGATGCCGGTCAGTTTCAGGTACTCCTCAATGCTTAGCAGTACATGGGCCGGCTTGCCACGGTCGGTGATGATCACCGGCCCTTCACGGGTGGCTTTTTTGGCACCACTTGTGTCGTGGTTGAATTCGCGGCTGGAGATGGTGGTGATGGACATGGAGGTGTCCTCGTTTGAACTTGAATGTAGGCACGTTACTACCGGGGTGGTTGGCCGGCAAGCGAAACAGATTTACCCAGGTTTTTCGGCCGGTAACAAAAAGGCCCCGCCAATCAGATTGGCGGGGCCTTTGGTGTATCAGCTACTTGTCTTACTGGGCGTCAGCGGCCGGAGCCTTTTCGCCATGAGACAGGCTATAGACATAGGCGGCCAGCAAGTGGACCTTGTCGTTGCCTTGCAGGTCAGCCTGGGCAGGCATCTGGCCCTGGCGGCCGTAACGGATGGTCTGCTGCAGTTGAGCGAAGCTCGAACCGTAGATGAACGCCGCAGGGTGCGTCAGGTCAGGTGCGCCCATGGCGGGCGTGCCTTTGCCGGCTGGGCCGTGACAGGCCACGCAGTTGGCCGCGAACAGTTTCTGGCCGTTGGCCGGATCGGCCTTGGCGCCTTCCGGCAGTTTACGGCCGTGCAGGCTGGTCACCAGGTAGGAAGCCACGTCAGCGACGCCTTGCTCGCCGACCACGGCAGCCCAGCCCGGCATCACGGCGTGACGACCGCCCATGATGGTGGTCTTGATGGTTTCCGGCTCACCGCCCCAGCGCCAGTCGGCGTCGGTCAGGTTGGGGAAGCCATAGGCACCCTTGGCGTCGGAACCGTGGCAAACCGAGCAGTTGGAGGCGAACAGGCGGCCACCCATCTTCAGGGCTTGCGGGTCCTTGGCGACTTCTTCGATCGGCATGGAGGCGAACTTGGCGAAGATCGGACCGAACTTGGCGTCCGAGCGAGCCATTTCCTTTTCCCACTCGTGAACGCCCGTCCAGCCGGTCTGGCCGTTGGCGAAGGCGGTCTGCTTTTCGGTGTCCAGGTAGTTGTAGCCTGGCAGCAGGCCTTTCCAGTTACCCAGGCCAGGGTAGAGCACCAGGTAACCGAGGGCGAACACGATGGTGCCCACGAACAGCATGAACCACCATTTCGGCAGTGGGTTGTCGTACTCCTCGATCCCGTCGAACGAGTGGCCGACGGTCTCGTCCGTCTGCTCGGCGCGCTGGCCCTTGCGGGTCGACAGCAGCAGCCAGGTCAGGGAGAAGATCGTTCCCAGGCTGAGGACTGTGACGTACAGACTCCAGAATGTAGTCATTCTTTGTTACTCCTAGAAGCTTGCTCGACGTGCTTGATGGCTTCGGGATCATCCGCGAACGGCAGCAAGGTCGCGTCGTCAAACTCCGACTTGCGCTTGGGGCTGAACACCCACAGGGCCAGACCGATGAAGGCCACCATCACGACGACGGTGCCCAGGCCGCGAATCATCCCGATATCCATAAAGAATCACCGTTTGCTTTTGATGATGGTGCCCAGGCCTTGCAGATAGGCCACCAGCGCGTCCATTTCAGTCTTGCCCTTGACGGCATCCTTGGCACCGGCGATGTCTTCGTCGGTGTAAGGCACGCCCAGGGTGCGCAGGACTTCCATTTTCTTGGCGGTGTCTTTGCCGTCGAGCTTGTTTTCTACGAGGAACGGGTAGGCCGGCATTTTCGACTCAGGTACCACGTTGCGCGGGTTGTACAAGTGCGCACGGTGCCAGTCGTCGGAGTAGCGGCCGCCAACGCGGGCCAGGTCCGGACCGGTACGCTTGGAACCCCACAGGAACGGGTGATCCCAGACGCTTTCACCGGCGACCGAATAGTGGCCATAGCGTTCGGTTTCGGCGCGGAACGGACGGATCATCTGCGAGTGGCAGCCGACACAACCGTTGGCGATATAGATGTCACGGCCTTCCAGTTCAAGGGCGGTACGTGGCTTCATGCCTTCGACCGGCTTGTTGGTCACGTCCTGGAAGAACAGCGGAACGATCTGGGTCAGGCCGCCGATGCTCACGGCGATGACCATGAAGAAGGCCAGCAGGCCGATATTCTTCTCTACTGCTTCGTGCTTCATCAGTGAGCTCCAACTACGGCGATCTTGGCGGCGGCTTCAGCTTCAGCCGGGTCAGAGGCACGAACGGTGCGGTACACGTTGTAGGCCATGAACAGCATGCCGCTGGCGAAGAACGCGCCGCCCAGGGCTCGGACGATATAGCCCGGGTGGCTGGCTTGCAGGGCTTCGACGAACGAGTAGGTCAGGGTGCCGTCGTCGTTGATTGCACGCCACATCAGGCCTTGGGTGATGCCGTTGACCCACATCGAGGCGATGTAGAGCACGGTGCCGATGGTCGCGAGCCAGAAGTGCGCGTTGATCAGGCCGGTGCTGTGCATCTGCGCACGACCGAACAGTTTCGGGATCATGTGGTAGATGGCGCCGATGGAAATCATCGCCACCCAGCCGAGCGCACCAGCGTGCACGTGGCCAATGGTCCAGTCGGTGTAGTGGCTCAGGGAGTTGACGGTCTTGATGGCCATCATCGGGCCTTCGAAGGTCGACATGCCGTAGAACGCCAACGAGACCACCAGGAACCGCAGGATCGGGTCGGTGCGCAGCTTATGCCAGGCGCCCGACAGGGTCATCATGCCGTTGATCATGCCGCCCCAGCTTGGCGCCAGCAGGATGATCGACATCGCCATGCCCAGGGACTGCGCCCAGTCTGGCAGTGCGGTGTAGTGCAGGTGGTGCGGACCGGCCCAGATGTACAGGGTGATCAGCGCCCAGAAGTGCACGATGGACAGGCGATAGGAATAGATCGGACGCTCGGCCTGTTTCGGCACGAAGTAGTACATCATCCCCAGGAAACCGGTGGTCAGGAAGAAGCCTACGGCGTTGTGGCCGTACCACCACTGGATCATCGCATCGGTCGCGCCCGAGTAGGCCGAGTACGACTTGAAGAAGCTGACCGGCAGGGAAGCGTGGTTGACGATGTGCAGCATGGCTGTCACGACGATGAACGCACCGTAGAACCAGTTACCGACGTAGATGTGCTTGGTCTTGCGCTTGACGATGGTGCCGAAGAACACCAGACCGTAGGTCACCCAGACAATGGCCAGCAGGATAGCCAGGGGCCATTCCAGCTCAGCGTATTCCTTGGTGGTGGTGTAACCCAGTGGCAAGGTCACGATCGCACCGACGATGACCGCTTGCCAGCCCCAGAAGGTGAAGGCGGCGAGGCTGTCGGAGATCAGTCGCGTTTGGCAGGTTCGCTGCACGACGTAGTAAGAAGTGGCAAACAATGCACAACCACCGAAGGCGAAGATCACCAGGTTGGTGTGCAGCGGGCGCAGGCGTCCAAATGTCGTCCATGGCAGATCGAAGTTCAACTCCGGCCAGACCAGTTGCGAGGCGATGAAGACACCGAGCCCCATGCCAAGGATCCCCCAGACCACCGTCATGATGGCGAACTGGCGGACTACCTTATAGTTATAAGCAGTCGGACTGATTGCTGTGCTCATTCTAAGGTTCCACGGTTTGGGTGTTTTATTAGGATAAAAATCGGTCGCAAGTATGGAGAAAGCGGGGGGTCATTGCAACGCGCCATGACCTGGGTCAATGCTTTCCAAAGCTGATTCTGCGGCCTTTCCATGTTTCTTGTAGGGACAAAAATGGCCCACGGCAAAATGTCGCAACGAAGGAATGAGGCGAGGGGGTCAGGTCGGTTGTAACGGGGTGTGTTCAAACACGGCGTTCGGGTGATGCCAGGCAACTGTCGCAACAGCCGGTATTCACCTGCCTTTGCGGCCTTTTTGACGAACGATTGTCGAACGCATCGGGTCGGGTCGACCTGAAACCGGCAGTCGCCAGCGCACGCAAAGGCAAGCTTAGACCCGATTCCGGGGAACCGAAAGAAAGACTATGGGAGGGTGCGACAATGCGTCGCGCAGGGACACGGAACAGCCGCATCCAGACGGATGCGGCTGTTCACGCGGTCAAGATTTATTCGCTTTTGTGTTCGGCTTGCAGGCGCTCGGCACCGGCGGCGTGGGACAGGCTGTAGACGTAGGCGGCCAGCAGTTGCACCTTGTCATTGCCCAGCAACTCATTCTGCGCTGGCATGTGGCCCTGGCGACCATGGCGAATGGTCTGCTGCAACTGTGCCAGGCTGGTGCCGTAGATGAAGCCGGCCGGTTGCGTCAGGTTCGGCGCGCCCATGGCTTCGGTTCCCTGGCCGTTGGCGCCGTGGCAGGCGACACAGGTGGTGCTGAAGGCTTGCTGGCCGGCTTGCAGGTCGGCACCGCTGTCCGCCGGCAGAGGCAGGCCGGCCAAGTCGTGGCGTACGTACGCGGCCACATTCTTGACCCCGGCCTCTCCCAGCACTTCGCCCCAGGCCGGCATCGCCGCCATGCGGCCGCCCATGATGGTGGTCTTGATGGTGTCGGCAGCGCCGCCCCAGCGCCAGTTGCTGTCGGCCAGGTTCGGGAAGCCGAAGGCACCCTTGGCGTCCGAACCATGGCAGACCGAGCAGTTGGAGGCGAACAGGCGGCCACCCATCTTCAAGGCCTGTGGGTCCTTGGCCACTTCCTCCACGGGCATGGCGGCGAATTTGGCGAAGATCGGTCCGAACTTGGCATCGGCCTTGGCCATTTCCTTTTCCCATTCATGGGCGCCGGTCCAGCCGTTCTCGTAGCCTGGCAGGATGCCTTTCCAGTTGCCCAGGCCCGGATAGAGGACCAGGTAGCCGACGGAAAACACCAGGGTGCCGGCGAACAACAGGAACCACCACTGCGGCAGCGGGTTGTCGTACTCCTCGATGCCGTCGAAGCTGTGGCCCATGGTCTGGTCGACGCTGCCCTTGGTCTCGCCCTTGCGAGTGCCGATCAGCAACCACGTCAGGCCGATGAGGCTGCCGATGGTCAGTACGCAGATCCACGTACTCCAGAAGGTGGTCATGGCCGGGTGCTCCTTGTTGCAGGGTCTTGGGGGGTGGCGATGTCGGCAGCTGGCTCGTCGGCGAACGGCAGCAGGCGCGCTTCGGCGAACTCTGGACGACGTTTGCTGCTGAATACCCACAGGGTCAGGCCGATGAAGGCGATGAACACCACGACCGTGCCCAGGCCGCGGATCATTCCAGTACTCATTTCAAGAACCATGGCTCACCTCTTGCTCTTGATGGCAGTGCCGAGCACTTGCAGGTAGGCCACCAGCGCGTCCATTTCGGTCTTGCCCTTGAGCGAGGCCACGCTGCCCGTGATGTCGTCGTCGGTGTACGGCACGCCCAGGGTGCGCATGGCGCGCAGCTTGCCTTCGGTGTGGCTGCTGTCTACCACCTGGGTCACCAGCCACGGGTAGGCCGGCATTTTCGACTCGGGCACGACGTTGCGCGGGTTGTACAGGTGGGCGCGGTGCCAATCATCGGAGTAGCGCGCGCCGACCCGTGCCAGGTCCGGCCCGGTGCGCTTGGAGCCCCACAGGAATGGGTGGTCCCAGACGCTTTCGCCGGCGACGGAGTAGTGGCCGTAGCGCTCGGTCTCGGCGCGGAATGGACGGATCATCTGCGAGTGGCAGCCGACGCAACCTTCACGAATGTAGATATCACGGCCTTCCAGTTGCAGGGCGGTGTAGGGCTTCATGCCGTCCACCGGTTTATTGGTCACGTCCTGGAAGAACAGCGGCACGATCTGGGTCAGGCCACCAATGCTCACGGCCAGGACCATCAGCAGCATCAGCAGGCCGACGTTTTTTTCGATTGTTTCGTGTTTCATGGTGGACTCCTCAGGCCATCTGCGCGGCAGCGGCGGCTTCGGCAGGCTGGTAGGCCCGCACGGTGCGCCAGGTGTTGTAGGCCATCAGCAGCATGCCGAGGAGGAAGATCGACCCGCCCGCCAGCCGCACGACGAAGCCTGGGTGGCTGGCCACCAGGGTTTCGACGAAGGAGTAGGTGAGCGTGCCGTCTTCGTTCACCGCACGCCACATCAGGCCCTGGGCGATGCCGTTGACCCACATCGAGGCGATGTAGAGCACGGTGCCGATGGTCGCGAGCCAGAAGTGCGCGTTGATCAGGCCGATGCTGTGCATCTGTGGCCGGCCGAAGACTTTCGGGATCATGTGGTACAGCGCACCGATGGAAATCATCGCCACCCAGCCGAGCGCGCCGGCATGGACGTGGCCGATGGTCCAGTCGGTGTAGTGGGAGAGGGCGTTGACGGTCTTGATCGCCATCATCGGACCTTCGAAGGTCGACATGCCGTAGAACGCCAGGGACACCACCAGGAACCGCAGGATCGGGTCGCTGCGCAGCTTATGCCAGGCCCCCGACAGGGTCATCATGCCGTTGATCATGCCGCCCCAGCTTGGCGCCAGCAGGATCAGCGACATCACCATGCCCAGGGACTGTGCCCAGTCCGGCAGCGCGGTGTAGTGCAAGTGGTGAGGGCCGGCCCAGATGTACAGGGTGATCAGTGCCCAGAAGTGCACGATGGACAAGCGATAGGAATACACCGGGCGCTCGGCCTGCTTCGGCACGAAGTAGTACATCATCCCCAGGAAGCCTGCGGTGAGGAAGAAGCCTACGGCGTTGTGGCCGTACCACCATTGCACCATCGCGTCCGTGGCCCCGGCGTACACCGAGTAGGATTTGGTGAAGCTCACCGGCAGCTCCAGGTTGTTGACGATGTGCAGGATCGCCACGGTCAGGATGAACCCGCCGAAGAACCAGTTACCGACGTAGATGTGCTTGGTGTTGCGTTTGGCCACGGTGCCGAAGAACACAATCGCGTAGGCCACCCAGACGATGGTGATCAGGATGTCGATCGGCCATTCCAACTCGGCGTATTCCTTGGAACTGGTGTAGCCCAGTGGCAGGCTGATGGCCGCCAGCAGGATCACCAGTTGCCAGCCCCAGAAGCAGAACGCGGCGATTTTCGGCGCGAACAGCTGCGTCTGGCAGGTGCGTTGCACGGAATAAAACGAACTCGCAAACAACGCGCACCCGCCGAAGGCAAAGATCACTGCGTTGGTGTGCAGTGGGCGCAGGCGGCCGAAGCTGGTCCATGGCAAATCGAAGTTGAGTTGTGGCCAGACCAATTGGGCGGCGAGAAAAACCCCGAGCCCCATGCCGACGATGCCCCACACCACCGTCATAATGGCGAATTGGCGGACCACCTTGTAGTTGTAGGCGGTACTGATAGAAGTGTTCATGGTTCCCCATCCACGGTTCAGCCGAAGTAGCGCCTGCGCAAGGCAGTGCGGCGTTCTTCGCCTGGAGTTATAGGCAGACTAAAAGCGAGGTCAGCATGGACAAACAGCACAAGGCCAGTATTGACGGGGATCAATGGGCGCGATGTGTGGCCGAACACGGCTGGTTATGGACTGCCGGGCAATCGGTCGCCAGCGCCAGGGCGCCAACCCTGATCCTGGCCCATGGTGCCGGTGCGCCAATGGACAGTGGCTTTATGGCGCAAATGGCCGCGCGCCTTGCCGCGCAGGGCGTCAACGTATTGCGCTTCGAGTTTCCCTACATGGCCCAGCGGCGCCAGGATGGGGGCAAGCGTCCACCCAACCCGGCGCCTAAGTTGCTGGAATGCTGGCGTGAGGTGTACGCCACGGTGCGGCCTTATGTCGCTGGACGGCTGGCGGTGGGGGGCAAATCCATGGGCGGGCGTATGGCGAGCCTGCTGGCCGATGAACTGGGCGCCGATGCGCTGGTGTGCCTGGGGTATCCCTTCTACGCGGTGGGCAAGCCGGAGAAACCGCGGGTCGAGCATCTGGCGGCGTTGAAGACCCGGACCTTGATCGTCCAGGGCGAGCGCGATGCGTTAGGCAATCGGGAGGCGGTGCAGGGGTATGCCTTGTCACCGGATATTGAAGTGATGTGGCTGGCGGCGGGGGATCATGATTTGAAGCCGTTGAAGGCTTCGGGGTTTAGTCATGAGCAGCATCTGGAGGCTGCTGCGGGAAAGGTGGCGGCGTTTCTTCAGGATTGATGGCGTCTGTCCTGGCCTCTTCGCGAGCAAGCTCGCTCCCACAGTGGAATGCATTTGAATGAGCGACCCCAACCCCTGTGGGAGCGAGCTTGCTCGCGATAGCGATCTATCAGGCAACAAAAAACCCGGAAGCTTTCGCTATCCGGGTTTTCTGTATCAAGCAACGATCAGCGGTTAAACCGCTCTACCAACGAATACTGCGTATTGGCCGTGCGGGTCAGCTCTTCACTCAGCAGTGCCGAGCTGTGAGCCTGGCCAGAGGTCTGGTCGGCCAGCTCCGAGATATTGCTGATGTTGCGGCTGATCTCCTCGGCCACTGAGCTTTGCTCCTCGGTGGCGGCGGCGATCTGGGTGGTCATGTCGGTGATGTGGGCTACTGCTTCGCTGATCCCCACCAGTGCCTCGTCCGCTTCCATGACCCGCGCCACGCCTTCTTCGGCCTGGCGATGGCCGGCGTCCATGGTCTGCACGGCGTTGGTGGCGGTCTGCTGGAGCTTGGCGATCAGGGCGTGGATCTGCCCAGTGGATTCGCTGGTGCGTTGTGCCAGTTGCCGCACTTCGTCAGCCACCACGGCAAAGCCACGGCCCATCTCCCCGGCACGGGCCGCTTCGATGGCGGCGTTGAGGGCCAGCAGGTTGGTCTGGTCGGCGATGCCTTTGATCACGTCTACCACGCCACCGATCTCGTCGCTGTCCTTGGCCAGCTGGGTCACGGTCTGCCCGGTCTCGCCGACCACCACCGACAGGCGCTCGATGGCTTCGCGGGTTTCGCCGGCGATGTCGCGGCCGCGGCTGGTCAGGCGGTTGGCTTCCTGGGTGGCATCGGCGGTGCGCTGCACGTGGCTGGCGACTTCCTGGGTTGTTGCCGCCATCTGGTTGACGGCCGTAGCGACCTGTTCGGTCTCCACCCGCTGGCGCTCCAGGCCACTGGAACTGCTATGAGCCAGGGTATTGGACTGGCGAGCCTGGTCGTTAAGGTGCTCGGCGGTGTCCTGCAGGCGGGTCAGGCAGGTTTTCAGGCGTGCTTCCTGGCTGAGGATCGACATCTCCAGGCGTGCCTGGACGCCACGGCTGTCGGTGTACATCCGGGCGATCAGTGGGTCGGACGTGGTTTGCTCGGCCAGGCGCAGCAGGCGCTTGATCCCGCGTTGCTGCCATTGCAGGCCCATCAGCCCCAAGGGCACCGACAGCACGGCCGCCAGGGCAAAGCCCCAGGAGGAATCCAGGAACGCGCCGACGACGAAACTCAACTGGCTGACCAGGATAAACGGTAGCCAGTCCTGCAGCATGGGCACCCATTTGTCGCTGCCCGGAACCGCGGACTTGCCTTGGTTGATGCGTTGATAAAGCGCTTCGGCCCGAGCGATCTGTTCGGCGGAGGGCTTGACCCGCACCGATTCGTAGCCGACCACCTGATTGCCCTCGAACACGGGCGTGACATAGGCATTGACCCAGTAATGGTCGCCGTTCTTGCTGCGGTTCTTGACGATGCCCATCCATGGCAAGCCTTGTTTCAGCGTACCCCACATGTGTGCGAACACCGCGGATGGGACGTCGGGATGGCGCACGAGATTGTGCGGCGAACGAATCAGTTCTTCCTTCGAATACCCGCTGATGTCAACGAACGCGTCGTTGCAGTAGGTGATCACGCCCTTGGCGTCGGTGGTCGAAATCAATCGTTGCTGGGCCGGGAAGGTCCTTTCGCGTTGTGTGACGGGTTGGTTGTTACGCATGTGTGTTGATCCGCAAGACTTTGAAAGGCTATGAAAGGTTGTCGGCGGTGTCAGGTTTTAATTGAAGTTATTTTTGCCTGTCGCTATCACGCCAGCATCGGGTAGGTAAATAGGGCGAAATGAAGCAGATTGAGGAGAAAATGCGTAGCAATCGCCGCGCCCAGGCCGCCAAAACGATACGCCAGGCCGTAGCCGACCCCCGCCAGGCCCGACAACAGCACCCATTGCCAACCTGCGCCAGCGTGTACCACGCCGAACAGCAGCGAGGTCAGGAGCAGCGCCAGGTTGTCGCCGTAGCCCAGGTGTTTGAAGCGCCGGCTCAAGCCTCCCTGAATGTAGCCACGAAACAGCGCTTCCTCCACGAGCGTCACCAATAAAAGATTATTGAGCACCCACAACCAGGCGTGATCCGGCCATTTTGGTGCCCAATGGATCATGCCCAGCAGCATCGCCCCGCCGAGGGCCAGCACCGCGCTCAGCGCCAGCCCCAGGGCCGTGGCATAGACCGACAGGCGAAATGAGCGCCGGCCGACGATCCAGGGGCAGGCCAGCAGCAGCCAGAATCCGATCAGGGGCTTGTCCTGGTTGAAGTACATGGCAAATGGCGCGGCGTCGTCGGTCAAGCGTTGCGCGGGGATCGCCCGGCCATTGAAGAAGCCGGGCATCCAATGCAAGGCCAGCGCCAGGGCCATTACCACAAATAGAATGTGACCGAGAAACCGGCCGATTGGCATGGGTTGCTGGCGAACGGCATACCCGGCGAACAGCAATAGCGCGACTGAGATGAGGGCGGTCCAGGCCAACTGGCCGTAGGCCAGGGCCAGGCCATAGCCGATGGCGAGCATGGCCAGATAGGGCCAAGGTAAAGCGGGCATATAACATCCTTTTAGACGGTAGAGCTTTGGGCGAAAGTGGCCGCCGCGTCTATGACGCTGCCAGGTCGCGCAAAGAACACGTTTTGTATCCATGCAGGTTCATGCGTAGGAGGGGCAAGCCGTTGGCTGACTCGGTTCCGTGAGTGCCGACGGGATTATAGGCAGGCTCGTGCAAAGACGCCGCCTGTTAAAACGCTAATAACGGTCAGTAAGCCGCAGAACCTGTGGGAGCGAGCTTGCTCGCGATAGGGGCTTGTCAGTCAACATCGATGTTGGCTGTTCTACCGCTATCGCGAGCGAGCTCGCTCCCACAGGGGGCTGATCTTTAGCCGGCAATCAATTGCCGCAACACATAGTGAAGGATCCCGCCGGCCTTGAAATATTCCACTTCATTCAAGGTATCGATCCGGCACAGCACTTCGATTCGCTCCTGGCTGCCGTCCTCGCGGGTAATGACCAGGGACAGGTTCATGCGCGGCGTCAGTTCGACGTCATTGAGCCCGAGGATGTCCAGGGTTTCCTTGCCCGCAAGGTTCAGGCTCTTGCGGTTCTGGTCGAGCTTGAACTGCAACGGCAGCACACCCATGCCCACCAGGTTGGAGCGATGGATGCGCTCGAAGCTTTCGGCGATCACCGCCTTGACCCCCAGCAGGTTCGTGCCCTTCGCTGCCCAGTCCCGGCTCGATCCGGTGCCATATTCCTGGCCGGCGATCACCACCAGCGGCGTGCCTGCGGCCTGGTACAGCATGGCGGCGTCGTAGATCGGCATTCGTTCGCCACTGGGGATGTAGATCGTGTTGCCACCTTCTTCGCCGTCGAGCATTTCGTTGCGAATGCGGATATTGGCGAAGGTGCCGCGCATCATCACCTGGTGGTTGCCACGCCTGGAACCGTAGGAGTTGAAGTCTCGCGGCTCCACGCCTTGTTCACGCAGGTAGCGACCGGCCGGGCTGTCCGCCTTGATGTTGCCGGCCGGGGAGATGTGGTCGGTGGTCACCGAGTCTCCCAACAGGGCCAGGACACGTGCACCCACGACGTTCTTGACCGCCGGTGGCGGCCCGTCGATGTCGTCGAAGAACGGCGGGTGCTGGATGTAGGTCGAGTCGTCCTGCCAGACGTAAGTCGCCGCCTGCGGCACTTCGATGGCTTGCCATTGCTCGTCACCGGCAAACACGGCGGCGTATTCCTTGTGGAACATGCTGGTGTTGACCTGGGCTACGGCGGCGGCCACTTCCTGGCTGCTGGGCCAGATGTCCCGCAGGTATACCGGTTTGCCGTCCCGGTCGTTGCCCAGCGGCTCGCTGCTGATGTCGATGCGCACGGTGCCGGCCAGGGCATAGGCGACCACCAGCGGCGGCGAAGCCAGCCAGTTGGTCTTCACCAGTGGGTGCACCCGGCCTTCGAAGTTGCGGTTGCCCGACAAGACCGAAGCCACCGTCAAGTCGGCTTTCTGGATGGCTTTTTCGATGGGCTCTGGCAACGGTCCGGAGTTGCCGATGCAGGTGGTGCAACCATAGCCCACCAAGTCGAAACCGAGTTTATCCAGGTACTCGGTCAGGCCGGCCGCCTTGTAGTAGTCAGTGACCACCTTGGAGCCCGGGGCCAGGGAGCTCTTGACCCAAGGCTTGCGGGTCAGGCCTTTTTCCACGGCTTTTTTCGCCAGCAGCCCGGCGGCCATCATCACGCTGGGGTTGGAGGTGTTGGTGCACGAAGTAATGGCGGCAATCACCACCGCGCCGTTTTTCAGGCGATGGGTGTGGCCTTCGTATTCGTATTCGGCTTCGCCCACCTGATCGGCATTGCCCACCGCGACGCCACCGCCACCTTCACTTTCCAGGCGACCTTCTTCTTTGCTGGTGGGTTTGACCTGCAACCCCAGGAAGTCGCTGAAAGCCTGGCCGACATTCGGCAGCGAAACCCGGTCCTGCGGGCGTTTCGGTCCGGCGAGGCTGGCCTCGACGCTGCCCATGTCCAGCTCCAGGGTGTCGGTGAACACCGGTTCCTGGCCGGGCAAGCGCCACAGGCCTTGGGCCTTGCAATAGGCCTCGACCAATTTCACCGTTTCCGCTGGGCGTCCCGACAGGCGCAAGTAGTCCAGGGTCACATCGTCCACCGGGAAGAAACCGCAGGTGGCGCCGTATTCCGGGGCCATGTTGGCGATGGTGGCGCGGTCGGCCAAGGGCAGGTCGGCCAGACCGTCGCCATAGAACTCGACGAACTTGCCCACCACGCCTTTCTTGCGCAGCATCTGCGTGACGGTCAGCACCAGGTCGGTGGCGGTGATGCCTTCGCGCAGCTTGCCGATGAGTTTGAAGCCGATGACCTCGGGAATCAGCATCGACACCGGTTGGCCGAGCATGGCCGCTTCCGCCTCGATCCCGCCGACGCCCCAGCCCAGTACGCCGAGGCCGTTGATCATGGTGGTGTGGGAGTCAGTGCCCACCAGCGTGTCGGGGAACGCGTAGGTGCGACCGTCTTCCTCTTTGGTCCACACGGTGCGGCCCAGGTATTCGAGGTTGACCTGATGGCAGATGCCAGTGCCCGGCGGCACCACGCTGAAGTTGTCGAAAGCGCTCTGGCCCCAACGCAGGAAGGCGTAGCGTTCGCCGTTGCGCTGCATTTCGATGTCGACGTTCTGCTCGAACGCCTGGCTGCTGGCGAATTTGTCGACCATCACCGAGTGGTCGATCACCAGGTCCACCGGCGACAGCGGGTTGATCCGCTGGGGATCGCCGCCGGCCTTTTCCACGGCGGCACGCATGGCGGCCAGGTCGACCACGGCGGGGACGCCGGTGAAGTCTTGCATCAACACCCGCGCGGGGCGGTATTGAATCTCGCGGTCGGAGCGGCGCTCCTTGAGCCACCCGGCCAGGGCCTTGAGGTCGGTGCCGGTGACGGTTTTTTCATCTTCCCAACGCAGCAGGTTTTCCAGCAGTACCTTCAACGACATGGGCAGTTTGTCCAGGTCGCCCAGGCTTCGGGCGGCATCCGGCAGGCTGAAGTAGTGGTAGGTCCTGGCGTCGACTTGCAGTGTTTTAAGGGTCTTCAGGCTATCGAGGGACGGCATTGAAATCACTCCTTTGAGTCCGCACGGCTACGGACTGACGGAACGGACAGAGCCTTTAACCTAGCCCTGTTTTGAGCGTATGACTAATCACTGGACTCTATGGGCAGGTTCGCGGTTCCGAACTCCGCTATCATGCGGCGGTTTTCGTGACAGGCTTTGCTACGGAGTTTCAATGAACACGCTTTTCATGCACTGCCGGCCGGGCTTCGAAGGCGAGGTCTGTTCCGAGATCGCCGAGCACGCGGCCCGACTCAACGTGGCCGGCTACGCCAAGGCCAAACCGGCCAGTGCCTGCGCTGAATTTGTCTGCACCGAAGACGGCGGCGCCGAGCGGCTGATGGGCGGCCAGCGTTTCGCCGAACTGATTTTTCCGCGTCAGTGGGCGCGCGGTACTTTCATCGATTTGCCGGAAACCGATCGCATCAGCGTCATCCTGGCCCACATGGCCGCTTTCCCGACCTGTGGCAGCCTGTGGCTGGAAGTGGTGGATACCAACGACGGCAAGGAACTGTCGAACTTTTGCAAAAAATTCGAAGGCCCCTTGCGCAAGGCGCTGATTGGCGCCGGCAAGCTGGTGGACGACCCGCGCAAGCCGCGCCTGCTGCTGACCTTCAAGAGTGGCCGCGAAGTGTTCCTGGGCCTGGCCGAATCCGATAACTCGGCGATGTGGCCCATGGGCATTCCCCGCCTGAAGTTTCCCCGGGAAGCGCCGAGCCGTTCCACCCTCAAGCTTGAAGAGGCCTGGCACCATTTTATTCCCCGGGACCAGTGGGACGAGCGCCTGCACAGCGACATGACCGGCGTGGACCTCGGCGCCGCGCCGGGCGGCTGGACCTGGCAACTGGTCAACCGGGGCATGCTGGTGACCGCCATCGACAATGGCCCGATGGCCGAAAGCCTGATGGACACCGGCCTGGTGCAGCATCTGATGGCGGACGGCTTCACGTTCAAGCCCAAGCAGCCGGTGGACTGGATGGTCTGCGATATCGTCGAGAAGCCGGCACGCAACGCGGCGATGCTGGAGGAGTGGATTGGCGAAGGGCATTGCCGCGAGGCCGTGGTCAACCTCAAGCTGCCGATGAAACAGCGTTATGCCGAGGTCAAGCGCCTGCTCGAACGTATCGCCGAGGGGTTCAAGGCTCGGGGGATCAAGGTTGAGATCGGTTGCAAGCAGCTGTACCACGACCGCGAGGAAGTGACGTGCCACCTGCGGCGGTTGGACACCAAAAAGCCCAAGTCTCGCTAATCCCCTAAGGACAATGAGACCCCCTGTGGGAGCGAGCTTGCTCGCGATGGCGCCGGCACATTCAACATTGATGCAAGCTGACCCACCGCTATCGCGAGCAAGCTCGCTCCCACAGGGTGCGGCGTTAAGCCAGGGGTGACCGAACGCCGACATTGCGCGACAATGCCGGCCAGTTTCAGGAGTAGAACATGAGTGAAATGAACGATACGCCGGTGGACGGCACGCTGGATGCCACGGGTCTCAATTGCCCGGAACCGGTGATGATGCTGCACCAGCACATCCGCGACCTGGTCCCCGGCGGGCTGCTGAAAGTGATCGCCACCGACCCCTCGACTCGCCGCGACATCCCCAAGTTTTGCGTGTTCCTGGACCACGAACTGGTGGCCCAGCAGGAGGAAGCGGGCACTTACCTCTACTGGATTCGCAAGAAACTCGCTTAATCCGTCGAGCGGCTGAGGCGGATCTGCTTGCGCGCGCTGCGTGCCAGGCGGATCGACAGCATCAGCGCCGCGCAGCTCAAGCCCACGATCAGGCCTTGCCACAATCCGCTCGGGCCGCTGGCGGCACCGAGCCAGTCGGTCAGGCCCAGGGCGTAACCCACCGGCAGGCCGATCCCCCAATAGGCGAACAGGGTCAGGATCATCGTCACCCGGGTGTCCTGGAAGCCGCGCAACGCGCCTGCTGCCGTGACCTGGATCGCATCGGAAAACTGGAACAGCGCCGCGTAGACGATCAGCATCGACGCCACGTTGATCACCACCGGATCGGCGGTATAGATCGCCGCGATGGGCCCGCGTAGCGCGAACATCAGGCTCGCCGACAGGCAGGCGTACGCCAGGGCCGTGCCCATGCCCACCCCAGCAGCGAAGCGCGCTTCGCGAGGCTGACGACGGCCCAGGGCCTGGCCGACCCGCACCGTGACGGCCATGCCCAGGGAGTAGGGGATCATGAACACCAGGGAACTGAAGTTCAGCGCGATCTGGTGCCCGGCCACCACTGTGGCGCCGAGGCTGCCGATCAGCAGCGCAATCACCGCGAAAATACTCGACTCGGCGAACACCGCAATGCCAATCGGCAGGCCGATGCCCAGCAGGCGCTTGATCACCGCCCATTGCGGCCAGTCGAAACGGCTGAACAGCCGGCTCGACTGATAGGCCGGTGCCCAGCGCGCCCAACCGGCCATGCCCAGGGCCATGACCCACATCACGATGGCCGTGGCCCAGCCACAACCGACGCCGCCCATGGCGGGCACGCCCAGGTGCCCGTAGATAAAGATGTAATTGAGCGGAATGTTCAGCGCTAGCCCACATAACCCCAGCACCATCGCCGGCCGCGTGCGACCCAGGCCATCGCTGAAGCAGCGCAGTACGTGATACAGCGCCACCGCCGGCAGGCCCGTGCCGATGCCGCGCAGGTATTCCATGCATGGGCCAATCAGTTCAGGGTCGACTTTCATGATGTGCAGGATCGGTTCGGCGCTGAACAGCGCCAGCGTCGCGATCAACCCCACCACCAATGCCAGCCACAGCGCCTGGCGCACCAGCGGCCCGATCTCGTCGAACGTACCGGCACCGAAGCGCTGGGCAACTTTCGGCGTGGTCGCCAGCAATGTGCCGGTCATCAACAGGAACACCGGCACCCATATCGAGTTGCCCAGGGCCACGGCCGCCAGGTCTCGCGGGCCAACCCGACCGGCCATCACCGCATCGACAAACCCCATGGCGGTGGTTGCCAGTTGCGCCACCATGATCGGCAAGGCCAGGGCCAGCAAGGTCCTGAGTTCCAGGCGAACGCGGGCCGGGCGGGAGAGGGTGGTGGGGGTATCGATGACAGGGTTCACAGGGAAAGCGTCCGAAAAGGTTAAGCGCAAGGCGGCGAATTCTACGCTTTGACGCAGTGGTCAGGAAAAATCCTGTGTTGTGGATTTGTAATCGTTCGCTCAGTCGTGCAAATGCTGTTGTGGCGAGGGAGCTTGCTCCCGCTCGACTGCGCAGCAGTCGCCTGCACTTTGGGCCCGCTTCGCAGGCCAGCGGGAGCAAGCTCCCTCGCCACAATTTAGTTCACTGAGGTAATGCGCTGGCCCATCGAGGCGAGGAACGCCTACACTGCGCCTCCCGCCAAAGGAGCTCTGCCATGCTGATCGTCGCCGACGAAAACATCCCCCTGCTTGATGCATTTTTCCAAGGATTCGGCGAAATCCGCCGGGTACCGGGCCGGGGGATCGACCGGACGATGGTCGAGCAAGCCGACGTGCTGCTGGTGCGTTCGGTCAGCCAGGTCAATCGGGCTCTGCTGGAAGGCAGCAAGGTGCGCTTCGTCGGCACCTGCACCATCGGCACCGATCACCTGGACCTGGATTATTTCGCCGAAGCCGGTATCCGCTGGGCCAGCGCGCCGGGCTGCAATGCCCGTGGCGTGGTGGACTACGTGCTGGGCAGCCTGATGACCCTGGCAGAAATCGAAGGTGCGCAACTCGAGCAACGAACCTTCGGTGTGGTCGGTGCAGGCCAGGTGGGCGGGCGGTTGATCGAGGTGCTCAAGGGGCTGGGCTGGACCGTGAAGGTCTGCGATCCGCCGCGTCAGGCCGCCGAGGGGGGCGACTATGTGAGCCTGGAGCAGATCATCGAGCAGTGCGATGTGATCAGCCTGCACACACCGTTGACCCGCGACGGTGAGCAACCGACCTGGCACCTGTTCGACGAGGCGCGCCTGAACCAGCTCAAGCCCGGGACCTGGCTGATCAACGCGGCCCGCGGCCCGGTGATCGATAACGCCGCGCTACGCGAAGTGTTGCTGGAACGCGAAGACCTGCAAGCGGTGTTGGATGTCTGGGAGCAGGAACCCACCGTGGATGTGGACCTGGCCGATTTGTGCGTGATCGCGACCCCGCACATTGCCGGTTACAGCCTCGATGGCCGCCAGCGCGGCACCGCCCAGATCTACCAGGCCTTGTGCGCTTTCCTGGAGCGGCCGGTTGAAGTCAGCCTCAGCGACCTGTTGCCTCGGCCTTGGCTGGGTGGCATCACCCTGGATGCCGCAACCGACCCGGCCTGGGCCTTGGCGGCGTTGTGCCGGAGCGTGTATGACCCCCGTGGCGACGACGCGAACTTTCGCCGCAGCCTGGTGGGCAGCGTCAGCGAGCAACGCAGCGCGTTCGACGCCTTGCGCAAGCATTATCCGCCACGGCGGGAAATCGATAGCTTGAAGGTGCGTATCGAAGGGCAGTCGGCGGCCTTGCAACAGATCGTGACGGCATTGGGCGCCACTGTTATTTGATCACCGCTCTTGTGGCGAGGGAGCTTGCTCCCGCTCGGCGGTGTAGGAGCTGGCGAAGCCTGCGATCTTTTGATCTTTCACTTGGAACTCAAGCGCCAATGGAAAGATCGCAGCCTCGCTTCGCTCGACAGCTCCTACAGCGCAACCCAGCGGGAGCAAGCTCCCTCGCCACAAGAGCCTGGCCACAGGCGTCTGCAAAATCGGCAGACATAAAAAACCCGACATCAAGGTCGGGTCCAATTGAAGACGGGCTGTATCACTTTTGTTCGGCAGGCTTGACCAGTCGTTTTTCCAGCTCGCTGCAGGCTTTCTGGATCATGTCTTCGGTGATCGGTACTTCGCGCCCTTGGGCATCGATGAACGAGCAGCCCAGAGACTGGTCCGGTTGCGTGCGGATTACTTGAATCTTGTCGTCGCTGCTGTGTTGCAAGGACATGGCCTGTCTCCTCATCAGGTTGTGTGCCTACTTTAATGTCGCCAGGTGACCGAGCCATGACACTCCTTGTAGGTTCATGGCGACACCTCCACTCAATCAGAAACGCAGTTGCGTTTCCAGCCAGACTTTAGACCGATAACATCTAGCCTCTAGTCGTTGTGGTCATATTTAACCTGACTCATTCTGATTCAATTTGGTTCCGCTACGCTTTGGCGTCGCTGGCCGGCCTTTTTCCTGCTGCATTATCGGATGCCCTTGATGCTTTCTTCCCGACATCGCCGTGCCATACGCCTGGCCAACGGCTTCATCGCCCCTTATCGCAAACAGGTCGCCGGCGCCTTGCTGGCCCTGATTGTCACCGCCGGTATTACCTTGTCCATGGGCCAAGGCATCCGGTTGCTGGTGGACCAGGGCTTCATGACCCGCTCGCCGCACCTGCTCAATCAATCCATCGGCCTGTTCATGGTGCTGGTGGTGGGGTTGGCGATCGGTACGTTTGCCCGTTTTTACCTGGTGTCCTGGATCGGCGAGCGGGTGGTGGCCGATATCCGGCGGCAGGTCTTCAACCATCTGGTGTACTTGCACCCCGGTTTCTACGAAAACAACCGCAGTTCGGAAATCCAGTCGCGGCTGACCGCCGATACGACCTTGCTGCAATCGGTGATCGGTTCGTCGCTGTCGTTGTTTTTGCGCAACGCCTTGATGGTGGTGGGCGGCATCGTGCTGCTGTTCATCACCAATCCCAAGTTGACCAGTATCGTGGTGATTGCCCTGCCGCTGGTATTGGCGCCGATCCTGGTCTTTGGTCGGCGGGTGCGCAGTCTGTCGCGCCAGAGCCAGGACCGCATTGCCGACGTCGGCAGCTACGTCTCCGAAACTCTTGGCCAGATCAAGACCGTGCAGGCTTACAACCACCAGGTCCAGGACGAGCGACGATTCTCCGTGACGGTGGAGCAGGCCTTCGACACCGCCCGCAAGCGCATCGCCCAGCGGGCCTGGCTGATCACCCTGGTGATCGTGCTGGTGCTGGGCGCGGTGGGGGTGATGCTTTGGGTCGGCGGCATGGATGTGATCGCCGGGCGGATTTCCGGCGGTGAGCTGGCGGCATTCGTGTTCTACAGCCTGATCGTCGGCAGCGCCTTCGGTACCCTGAGCGAGGTGATCGGCGAGCTGCAACGGGCGGCGGGCGCTGCCGAGCGCATTGCCGAGTTGCTGCGTTCGGAAAACATCATCCAGCCGCCGGCTTCAGGCCTTGTCATGTTGCCGGAGCGGGTCCGGGGCGATCTGCGCCTCGAAGGCGTGCGTTTTTCCTACCCCTCCCGGCCGGACAGTTATGCGGTCGACGGTCTCGACCTGAGCATCAAGGCCGGCGAGACCCTGGCCCTGGTCGGGCCTTCCGGTGCGGGCAAGTCAACGGTGTATGACCTGCTGCTGCGTTTCTACGATCCGGTGCAAGGGCAGATCCTGATCGACGACGTGCCGTTGACTCAACTCGATCCGCTGGACCTGCGCCGCCACTTCGCCCTGGTTTCACAAAACCCGGCGCTGTTTTTCGGCACGGTCGAAGAGAACATCCGCTACGGCAACCCTGGCGCAACGTCCGAGCAGGTGCGTGAGGCCGCGCAGATTGCCCACGCCCATGACTTCATCGAAAAAATGCCCGACGGCTATCAGACACATCTGGGCGACGGTGGCCTGGGTCTGTCCGGCGGCCAGCGCCAACGCCTGGCCATCGCCCGGGCGTTGCTGGTGGACGCGCCGATCCTGCTGCTGGACGAAGCCACCAGCGCCCTCGATGCGCAAAGCGAACACCTGATCCAGCAAGCCCTGCCCAACCTGATGAAAAACCGCACGACCCTGGTCATCGCCCACCGCCTGGCCACGGTGAAAAACGCCGACCGGATCGCGGTGATGGACCAGGGCAAGGTGGTTGCCGTGGGCACTCACCAGGAGCTGGTTGCCAGCAATGCGCTGTACGCGCGGCTGGCGGCGTTGCAGTTCAATGTGGGGTTGGAGACGGCAACCGACTAAGTATGGTCCCTTGTGGGAGCGAGCTTGCTCGCGATAGCGTTGAGCCAGCTTGCATCCATGTTGAAGGTGCCACCGCCATCGCGAGCAAGCTCGCTCCCACAGGGTTCAGCAAGCGAGCAAAAAGAAATGCCCGCATCTTTCGATGCGGGCATTTTTTCTTCTCGGGAACAGCTTTCGCTAATGATCACTGATCATCGAAATACCGCTCATGCCAATCCACCAGCGGTTGCGGCGAGTTGAGTTTCTGGCCGTAGATCACCGAGTACGACAACACGTTCTGCACGTATTGGCGGGTTTCGTCGAAGGGAATGCTTTCGACCCAGACGTCAAAGCTCAAGTGGTCGGCGCCGCGCAGCCACTGGCGCACGCGACCGGGGCCGGCGTTGTAGGCCGCCGAAGCCAGGACGCGATTGCCGTTGAACTGGCTATGAACCTGGCTCAGGTACGCCGCGCCCAACTGGATGTTCTTGTCCGGGTTCAACACTTGCTGTGGTGAGGCCAGGGGAATGCTGAACTTGCGCGCGGTTTCCTTGGCGGTGCCGGGCATCAGTTGCATCAGGCCTGCGGCACCGACGCCGGAGCGGGCGTCGTCCATGAAGGCGCTTTCCTGGCGGGTGATGGCGAACGCCCAGCTTGGATGCAAGCCGCGGATCTTGGCTTCGCGTACCAGGGTGTCGCGGTGGGCCATCGGGAAGCGGATGTCCAGGTCGTCCCAGTACTTGGCCTGGCTGATGGTGCGAATGGCCGGGAAATACCACTTCAGGTCATAGGCCAGTTTGGCCTGGGCGACCATTTCGTCACGGTTGAAATGACGGCTGACGTGATACCACTCGCGGCGCCCGTCGACGATGTCCCCACGGGCATGAAATTCCAGCGCCCGACGCACGCCAGGGGTGTTGCGCACTTTGTTGATCAGCGCCTGGCTCATCACCAGCGGCTTGTTGACGAGCGAGTACGGTGACTGGGAACGGTCGGCGGCCAGGAAGCCATAGAAGTCTCGTTCACGGGCCAGGTGCTTGTAGAGCGCCAGCGCCTCGGGGTTCTGCGGCTGCGCCAGTTCCAGCGTGCGGGCTTGCCAGTACCGCCAGCGATTGGTGCTCGACAGCGACTCGGGCAGGCGACGGGTCAGTTGGTAGGCATCGTCCCAGCGGGCCAGGCGCAGGAGCAGGCGCAAGCGCCATTCCGAAACGGTGTCATCGCGCAGTTCCGGGTCGTATTTCGTCATCACGTCCAAGGCCCGGCTGTCGAAGCGCTTGGCCAGGGTCAGGCCGATTTCCCGGGCAATCGCAACTTTTTCATCACGGGAAAAATGCATGGTGCTGGCGTAGCCGTCCAGCAGTGCCATGGCCTTTTCCGGATCCTGGCGGGCCAGGCGACGCAGGCCGAGGCTGACGATGTCGGACATCGGTTCATCGGCCGGGGTGAAGCGCGAGGGCTGGTTGAGCAACTCAGGCTTTTGCGCCACGTCCACCAGCAGCTTGCCGCGGGGGGCGAGGGTGGTCAGACCGCTGACCAGGCTGTTGGCCAGCGGGTAGTTGCGGGCCTGGGCCGCCAGTTTTGTGCGTTCCCAGCGTTTCTGTTCGGTCAACTGGCCCTGGGAGGCCCATAGGCCGAACAAGGCATCGCACGCCTGGGGCTGGGATTTGCCGGAGAGCCACAGCTTTTCGGTATTGGCATAGCCTTCGGCTTTCAAGCCATGGCTGAGCTGGTACTGGGCGTTAAGGCAGTCCAGTTCGGTGAAATTGAGCTTGGGGTCGTAATACTTGACGAAGGTCTCCCAGTCACCGCGCTCGGTCAGCCAACGCAGCCAGCGCAACTTCATCCAGTTGGCCTGGGGCAGATCGCCGTGTTCGGCGAGGAACTTCTCGATTTCGGCGTTGCTGGCGCTCTTGAGGCGAGCGGTCAATTCGTCGTAGGCCAGATAGGGTTCCAGCGGATAATCGCGCAGGGCCTGGCTGTAGCGAAAGTAAGGGCCGGAATCACCCTTGGCCAAGGCGCGCTTGGCCTCGTCGTAATATTGGCGTTGAGTGGAGATATCCACCGCCTGCGCGGATTGAACGGCAGTGGCACATACAAAAAGACACGATAAAACACTGAAAAGGCGACTGCGCATGAGACGTCCGGGCATAAAAAACATGACAAGCCCAAGGGGTAACCCAGGGTAACTGTCTGTAGCTTAGCCTTTTGCCAGCAGCCGGCGAAAGCTTTGCAAGGCCGTCAGTGCAAGTTCGCAACATTTGTTATGCAGAGTGCTTCGGTGGCGAAATTGGCGGACCCCTGAGGCCTCATCTCAGGTAGAATGCGCGCCCGGTTTTTGGAGAAGCTCATGACCCTGCTCAAATTCAGCGATGTGTCCCTTGCTTTCGGCGCTATGCCGTTGTTGGACAAGGTGTCCTGGCAGATCGCCCGTGGTGAGCGGGTGTGCATCATCGGCCGCAACGGCACTGGCAAGTCCAGCATGATGAAGCTGGTCAAGGGCGATCAAAAGCCCGATGACGGCTCGGTCTGGCGCGCGCCAGGCCTGAAAATCGGCGAATTGCCCCAGGAACTGCCGGTGGCCGACGAGCGGACCGTATTCGACGTGGTTGCCGAAGGCCTGGACGGTGTCGGCGCGCTGTTGGCCGAGTATCACCACCTGAGCCAGAACATCGTCACCGATGCTGACCTGGACAAGTTGATGCACGTGCAGCACGACCTTGAAGCCCGAGACGGCTGGCGTCTGCAGCAACTGGTCGACAGCACCCTGAGCCGCCTGCAACTGCCGGCCGACAAGACCCTCGCCGAGTTGTCCGGCGGCTGGCGTCGTCGCGTCCTGCTGGCCCAGGCCCTTGTGTCCGAGCCGGACCTGCTGCTGCTCGACGAACCGACCAACCACCTGGACATCGGCGCCATCGCCTGGCTTGAAGAAGCCTTGAAGGACTTCCAGGGGGCTGTGCTGTTCATCACCCACGACCGTTCCTTCCTGCAAAACCTGGCGACCCGCATCCTTGAACTGGACCGTGGCGGCCTGATCGACTGGAACGGCGACTACGCCAGCTTCCTGGTGCACAAGGAAGCGGCGCTGGCAGCGGAAGAAACCGCTAACGCGTTGTTCGATAAGAAACTGGCCCAGGAAGAAGTCTGGATTCGCCAGGGCATCAAGGCGCGTCGCACCCGCAACGAAGGCCGTGTGCGGGCGCTGAAGGCCTTGCGCATGGAACGCAGTGAACGTCGCGAGCGCACCGGCAAGGCCAACATTCAGTTGGATACCGCTGACAAGTCCGGCAAGCAGGTGATGGTCCTTGAGAACGTGAGTTTCGCGCATCCGGGCGGCCCGTTCCTGATCAAGGACTTCTCCATGGTCCTGCAGCGCGGTGATCGCATCGGCCTGCTGGGTGCCAACGGTACCGGCAAGACCACGCTGCTCAAGCTGATGCTCGGTGGCCTGGTGCCGACCAATGGCAAGGTGGAGGAGGGCACGAAGATCGACGTCGCCTACTTTGACCAGTTGCGCCATCAGTTGGACCTGGAAAAGACCGTGATCGATAACGTGGCCGAAGGTCGCGATTTCATCGATATCGATGGTCAGAGCCGCCATGTGTTGAGCTACCTCGGCGATTTCCTGTTCAGCCCCCAGCGTGCCCGTACGCCGGTCAAGGCGCTGTCGGGTGGCGAGCGCGCCCGTCTGTTGCTGGCCAAGTTGTTCAGCAAGCCGGCGAACCTGCTGGTGCTCGACGAACCGACCAACGACCTGGACGTGGAAACCCTGGAGTTGCTGGAAGAGGTGTTGCTGACCTTCAATGGCACCGTGCTGATGGTCAGTCACGACCGGGCATTCCTCGACAACGTGGTCACCAGCACCCTGGTGTTCGAAGGCGAAGGCCTGGTGCGTGAATACGTCGGTGGTTATCAGGACTGGCTGCGCCAGGGCGGCTCGCCGCGTCTGCTGGGGGTCACCGAGAGCAAGTCTGGCAAGGCCGACCTGAATTCGGCCGTGGTCAAGACCGAGCCAGCCCCGGTAGCCGCCGCAGCGGTGCCGGCACCGGCCAAGAAAAAACTCAGCTACAAACTGCAGCGTGAGCTGGAGGCGTTGCCGGGTGATATCGACGCGAAGGAGCAGCAGATCGCTGCGGTGGAAGCGGAGATGGCTGACGCCGGTTTCTACCAGCGACCTGCTGCCGAAACCGCCAAGGTGATCGCGCACCTGGAGCAGTTGCAGGCCGAGCTGGACGCACTGGTCGAGCGCTGGGCTGAACTGGACGCTTGATCCGCTGTTGAAAAAATCCCGGAATTCAGCAATGAATGCCGGGATTTCTATTTGAAACGCTATTCCCCTGTAGGGGTGAGCCTGTGGGAGCAAAGCTTGCTCGCGATGAAGGCATCTCGGTCTGTCGAATGACCGCGTTATCGTTCATCGCGAGCAAGCTTTGCTCCCACAGGCTCGCTCCCACAAGGGTAGGGTTTATGTGCGCTTGACCAGATGCACCGCCAGCACGTCGCAAGGCGCACCATGCAGCACGTCGTTGGCGGTCGAGCCCAGCAACAGCGCCAGGCCGTGGCGACCATGGCTGCCGACCACAATCAGGTCGCAGCCCTGCTCCTTGGCCAGGTGATGGATCTCCTGGCGCGGCTGGCCGTAGGTCAGGTGGCTGAATTCCTTCTTCAGGGCCGGGTATTTCACGATCAGTCGGTCAAGGCGCTCCTTGGCCTGGTCGAATTGCTGCTGCTGCAACTGGGAAAGGTCCATAGGCACGTCGCCGCCGAAGGCCATGGCCATCGGTTCGACGATGTGTACCAGCGACAGCTTGGTGTCCCGGCTTTCGCAAAGGGCGAGGGCGCGCTTGACGACCGGATCGCATTCTTCAGTGAGGTCGACGGCGACCAGAACGTGTTCGTAGTACATGGAAAGCACTCCAGAGAATTGCGATACGGTAAGTATGGCTGGTTTCAAGCGCATTGACGGCGACGTGGCTCAATGGGCTCATCAGAATTCGGGAGTACGAATATGACGGTCTGGATAGTGGTGTCAATCCTGTTGGTGGTGTTAAGTCCGCTGGCATGGTTGCGGCCGTCCCGTGTCCAGAGCGGTCGCATGGCCCTGCGCATGGAGGCACGACGCCTGGGCCTGGCCATGCAGCTGGCGCCGCAGGAGTGGCCGCACTGGCTCGGCCAGCAGCCGCCAAACCCCTGCGCCCAGTACCACCGGCCCCGGCGCGGCAAGGAACCGGCGGTCTGGAGCTATTGGCAGACGGCGCCAGGCGTCTGGGTCAACCGGTGGCGAGAAGTCTGCCAGGATGAATCCCTGCTCAATCATTTCGAAAAATTGCCGGCCAACGTCTACAAAGTTGAAGCCGATCGGCAAATGATTGCCTTGTACTGGGGCGAGAAGGGCGAAGCGACTGTTTTGCAAGATATTTGCACGGTGCTCAAGGCGCTGGCCTGAGGCATAAAAAAGCCCGACAGTCTCATCGGGCGGGTTGGCCAGGCAGGCCGGTAATCAATCTCATGCCAGGACGTGCGTTCGTAACGTCCTTTTGTTCCTAATCCTCAATCGCGTCCCGACAGCGTAGACCGCTGGTTCCGGTCTGTCTGGAATTAGGGCGATTTTTCTAATTATTGATTCTATGAATAGCGGCTCATGCGGCGCCGTGTTGCGGATCCGTACGGTACGGAAATGACCGTGAAGTCGCGTTCACGCCTGTGTTTAGGGCGATTGACAATTGTCGGAAATTCCGTGAAGGTGACGTACCCAAATCAAACGGGCGTATGAATTGAGCGTTTGTATTTTCAGAATGCTCCTACAGACCCCGACTATCGCGTTGACGGGTGTGCCTGGCGGATTGGCGTAGCATCGACGGTAACGTCTATGCCGAACCAGTGGTCAGCGTTCAACGTGTACTGTTCAGCTTCCATATCGTGGAGATCAGTTGATGATTTACGAAGGTAAAGCCATCACGGTTAAGGCTCTTGAAAGTGGCATCGTCGAATTGAAATTCGACCTCAAGGGTGAGTCCGTCAACAAGTTCAACCGTCTAACCCTGAATGAATTGCGTCAGGCTGTAGACACTATCAAGGCAGATGCTTCGATCAAGGGTGTGATCGTCAGCAGCGGCAAGGACGTGTTCATCGTCGGCGCCGACATCACCGAATTCGTCGACAACTTCAAGCTGCCCGATGCCGAACTGATCGCTGGCAACCTCGAAGCCAACCGTATTTTCAGCGACTTCGAAGACCTCAACGTACCGACTGTCGTGGCCATCAACGGCATCGCCCTGGGTGGCGGCCTGGAAATGTGCCTGGCGGCGGATTACCGCGTCATGGCCACCACGGCCAAGATCGGCCTGCCGGAAGTCAAGCTGGGCATCTACCCAGGCTTCGGCGGCACCGTGCGCCTACCGCGCCTGATCGGTGCCGACAACGCCATCGAGTGGATTGCCGCCGGCAAGGAAAACCGTGCTGAAGACGCGCTGAAGGTCGGTGCCGTGGATGCCGTGGTCGAACCTGGCAAGCTCCAGGAAGCGGCCCTTGAAACCATCAAGCGCGCCATCAGCGGCGAGTTCGACTACAAGGCCAAGCGTCAGCCGAAGCTCGAGAAGCTCAAGCTCAACGCCATCGAACAAATGATGGCCTTCGAAACCGCCAAGGGTTTCGTGGCCGGTCAGGCAGGCCCGAACTACCCGGCGCCGGTCGAAGCGATCAAGACCATCCAGAAAGCCGCGAGCTTCGGTCGCGACAAGGCCCTGGAAGTCGAGGCCGCCGGCTTCGTCAAGCTGGCCAAGACCTCGGCAGCGCAAAGCCTGATCGGTCTGTTCCTCAATGACCAGGAGCTGAAGAAAAAGGCCAAGGCCTACGACGAAATCGCCAGTGACGTGAAGCAGGCCGCCGTGCTCGGCGCCGGCATCATGGGGGGCGGTATCGCGTACCAGTCGGCGTCCAAAGGCACGCCAATCCTGATGAAGGACATCAACGAACACGGGATCGAGCAAGGCCTGGCCGAAGCCGCCAAGCTGCTGGTCGGCCGTGTCGACAAAGGTCGCATGACCGCTGCGAAGATGGCCGAAGTGCTCAATGGCATTCGTCCGACCCTGTCCTACGGCGATTTCGGCCATGTCGACCTGGTGGTCGAAGCCGTTGTCGAGAACCCGAAGGTCAAGCAGGCGGTACTGGCTGAAGTCGAAGACAAGGTCAAAGAGGACACCATCCTGGCCTCGAACACCTCGACCATCTCCATTTCGCTGCTGGCCAAGGCCCTCAAGCGTCCGGAGAACTTCGTCGGCATGCACTTCTTCAACCCGGTGCACATGATGCCGCTGGTGGAAGTGATCCGTGGCGAGAAGTCCAGCGAACATGCCGTCGCCACCACCGTGGCCTACGCCAAGAAAATGGGCAAGAACCCGATCGTCGTCAACGATTGCCCGGGCTTTCTGGTCAACCGCGTGCTGTTCCCGTACTTCGGCGGTTTCGCCAAGCTGGTCAGCGCTGGCGTGGACTTCGTGCGCATCGACAAGATCATGGAAAAATTCGGCTGGCCGATGGGCCCGGCGTACCTGATGGACGTGGTCGGCATCGACACCGGCCACCACGGTCGCGACGTCATGGCCGAAGGTTTCCCGGACCGCATGAAGGACGATCGTCGTTCGGCTGTCGACGTGCTCTACGAAGCCAAACGCCTGGGCCAGAAAAACGGCAAGGGCTTCTACGCCTATGAGACCGACAAGCGCGGCAAGCAGAAGAAAGTCGCCGACTCGTCGGTGCTGGAAGTGCTCAAGCCGATTGTCTACGAGCAGCGCGAAGTCACCGACGAGGACATCATCAACTGGATGATGATCCCGCTGTGCCTCGAAACCGTGCGTTGCCTGGAAGACGGTATTGTCGAGACCGCTGCCGAAGCCGACATGGGTCTGGTCTACGGTATCGGTTTCCCTCCATTCCGTGGCGGTGCGCTGCGCTACATCGATTCGATCGGTGTTGCCGAGTTCGTTGCCCTGGCTGACCAGTACGCTGATTTGGGCGCGCTGTACCACCCGACCGCGAAGCTGCGTGAAATGGCCAAGAACGGCCAGCGCTTCTTCGGTTAAGCGCCCAACGACTAGAGCGAGAGAACATTTATGAGCTTGAATCCTAGAGACGTCGTGATTGTCGACTTCGGTCGTACGCCGATGGGCCGCTCCAAGGGCGGCATGCACCGCAACACCCGCGCCGAAGACATGTCGGCGCACCTGATCCGCAAGCTGCTGGAACGCAACGTCAAGGTCGACCCCAACGAAGTCGAAGACGTGATCTGGGGCTGTGTGAACCAGACCCTGGAGCAGGGCTGGAACATCGCCCGCATGGCCTCGCTGATGACTCAGATCCCTCATACGGCGGCGGGCCAGACCGTCAGCCGCCTGTGCGGTTCGTCCATGAGCGCACTGCACACCGCCGCCCAGGCGATCATGACCGGTAACGGTGACGTGTTCGTCGTCGGTGGTGTCGAGCACATGGGCCACGTGAGCATGATGCACGGTGTCGATCCGAACCCGCACATGTCGCTGTACGCGGCGAAAGCCTCTGGCATGATGGGCCTGACTGCGGAAATGCTTGGCAAAATGCACGGCATCACCCGCGAACAGCAGGACGCCTTTGGCGTACGCTCCCACCAGCTCGCCCACAAGGCGACCGTGGAAGGCAAGTTCAAGGATGAGATCATCCCGATGCAGGGCTACGACGAGAACGGCTTCCTGAAGCTGTTCGACTACGACGAAACCATTCGTCCGGAAACCACCCTGGAAAGCCTGGCGGCCCTCAAGCCGGCATTCAATCCGAAGGGCGGCACCGTGACAGCCGGTACCTCGTCGCAGATCACCGACGGTGCCTCGTGCATGATCGTGATGTCGGCCCAGCGTGCCCAGGACCTGGGTATCCAGCCGATGGCGGTGATTCGTTCGATGGCCGTGGCGGGTGTGGACCCGGCGATCATGGGCTATGGTCCAGTACCGGCCACGCAGAAAGCCTTGAAGCGCGCAGGCCTGGGTATTGCCGATATCGACTTCTTCGAACTCAACGAAGCTTTCGCCGCACAGGCCTTGCCAGTGCTGAAAGATTTGAAAGTGCTCGACAAGATGAACGAGAAGGTTAACCTGCACGGCGGCGCGATCGCCCTGGGTCACCCGTTCGGTTGCTCCGGTGCGCGTATCTCCGGCACGCTGCTCAACGTCATGAAGCAGAATGGCGGCACTTTTGGTGTGTCGACCATGTGCATTGGCCTCGGCCAGGGCATCGCCACTGTCTTCGAACGCGTCTAAGCGTTGCGTTGATGGAAGCCGGGGCCAAGTGCCCCGGTTTTTGTTTTTTCGGGTTTAGTAAAAAAGATTTTGTTTTTATTTTGAAAAAATTTGAGTGAGTGCCAAAGCATGCCGATACAACCTGGGCTCTACCAGCATTACAAAGGTCCGCAGTACCGCGTATTCAGCATCGCGCGGCATTCCGAGACCGAGGAAGAAGTGGTCTTCTATCAAGCCCTGTATGGCGATTACGGCTTTTGGGTGCGTCCCTTGAGCATGTTCGAGGAGTCCGTCGAGGTTGACGGCGAACAGGTGCCACGCTTTGCTTTGGTGCAGGCCGAGGAGAGCATTTTTTCCAAGCCTTGAGGCCGGTATGCGGGCAACCCTGCGCTTGACCTCACCTTGCAGCCACTATATATAGCGGTGCCGCGTCAGGCGCCAACCGCCTTTCACTTTTTAGAATTCAGGAATTTTCTGATCCATGGGCAAATCGCTGGTCATTGTGGAATCCCCGGCTAAGGCCAAGACCATCAACAAGTATCTGGGCAACCAATACGTGGTGAAGTCGAGTATCGGCCATATCCGAGACCTGCCCACCAGCGGTTCGGCTAGCGCCAGCAAGGAGCCAGCCGCCAAGCGCGGCAAGGCTGCTGCCGGTGAAGCGCCGGCGCTGTCGCCGAAAGACAAGGCGCGCAAGCAGCTGGTCTCACGCATGGGGGTCGATCCGGAACACGGCTGGAAAGCCAAGTACGAGATCCTCCCGGGCAAGGAAAAGGTCATCGAAGAGCTGCGCCGGCTCGCCAAGGATGCCGACACCATCTATCTCGCGACGGACTTGGACCGCGAAGGGGAAGCCATTGCCTGGCACCTGCGCGAAGCCATTGGTGGGGATGACAGCCGCTACAAGCGCGTGGTGTTCAACGAAATTACCAAGAAGGCCATCCAGGAAGCCTTCTCCCAGCCGGGCGAGCTGGATATCGATCGGGTCAACGCCCAGCAGGCGCGTCGCTTCCTCGACCGCGTGGTGGGCTACATGGTTTCGCCCCTGCTGTGGGCCAAGATCGCCCGTGGCCTGTCGGCCGGTCGTGTGCAGTCGGTCGCCGTGAAGCTGGTGGTGGAGCGCGAGCGGGAGATCCGTGCGTTCATCCCTGAAGAGTACTGGGAAGTCCACGCCGACCTCGGCACCGCCAAGGGTGCCACCGTGCGCTTCGACGTGGCCCGGGAGAAGGGCGAGGCCTTCAAGCCGCTCAACGAAGCCCAGGCCATGGCTGCGCTGGAAAAACTCAAGGCTTCCAGCTACAGCATCGTCAAGCGCGAAGACAAGCCGACCAGCAGCAAGCCGTCGGCGCCGTTCATCACCTCCACGTTGCAGCAGGCCGCGAGCAATCGCCTGGGCTTTGGCGTGAAGAAAACCATGATGATGGCCCAGCGTCTGTACGAAGCCGGCTACATCACCTATATGCGTACCGACTCGACCAACCTTTCGGTCGATGCCGTGGCGATGGCGCGCACTTATATAGAAAGCGAGTTCGGCAAGAAGTACCTGCCGGACACGCCGAACGTCTACAGCAGCAAGGAAGGCGCGCAGGAGGCTCACGAAGCGATTCGTCCGTCCGATGCCAACACCGAGCCAAGCAAGCTGTCGGGCATGGAGCGCGATGCCGAGCGTCTCTACGAGCTGATCTGGCGCCAGTTCCTGGCCTGCCAGATGCTGCCGGCGCAATACCTGTCGACCACGGTCAGCGTCGGTGCCGGTGACTTCGAGCTGCGCGCCAAGGGCCGCATCCTGAAGTTCGACGGCTACACCCGCGTCATGCCGCAGATCACCAAGCCTGGGGATGACGACGTCCTGCCGGACATGGCCCAGGGCGACGTGATGAAGCTGATCAAGCTTGATCCGACCCAGCATTTCACCAAGCCACCGGCCCGTTACTCCGAAGCCAGCCTGGTCAAGGAAATGGAAAAGCGCGGCATTGGTCGTCCTTCGACCTACGCAGCGATCATCTCCACCATCCAGGACCGCGGCTATGTGGCGCTGCACAACCGTCGTTTCTATTCGGAAAAGATGGGTGACATCGTCACCGAGCGCCTGTCCGAGAGCTTCTCGAACCTGATGGATTACGGCTTCACCGCCGGTATGGAAGAGAACCTCGACGATGTGGCCCAGGGCGAGCGCGACTGGAAAAACGTTCTCGACGAGTTCTACGGCGACTTCAAGAAGAAGCTCGAAGTGGCCGAAAGCCCGGACAGCGGCATGCGCGCCAACCAGCCGGTCATGACCGATATCCCGTGCCTGACCTGCGGGCGCCCGATGCAAATCCGTACGGCCTCGACCGGCGTGTTCCTCGGTTGCTCGGGCTACAGCCTGCCACCCAAGGAGCGCTGCAAGGCGACGGTCAACCTGGTGCCGGGCGACGAAATCGCCGCGGACGACGAGGGTGAATCGGAATCCCTGGTGCTGCGCGGCAAGCATCGCTGCCCGATCTGCAGCACGGCGATGGACGCCTACCTGCTGGATGAAAAGCGCAAGCTGCACATCTGCGGTAACAATCCGGACTGTGCCGGTTATGAGATCGAAGAGGGCACTTATCGCATCAAGGGCTACGAAGGCCCGAGCCTGGAGTGCGACAAGTGTGGCAGCGAGATGCAGCTCAAGACCGGCCGTTTCGGCAAGTTCTTCGGTTGCACCAACCCGACCTGCAAGAACACCCGCAAACTGCTCAAGAGCGGTGACGCGGCGCCGCCGAAGATGGACCCGGTGAAGATGCCTGAGCTCAAGTGCGAGAAGGTCAACGACACCTACATCCTGCGCGACGGTGCCTCCGGCCTGTTCCTGGCGGCGAGCCAGTTCCCGAAAAACCGTGAGACCCGTGCACCGTTGGTGATGGAAATCGTGCCGCACAAGGACGAGATCGATCCGAAGTACCATTTCCTCTGCGAAGCGCCGCAGAAGGATCCGGAAGGGCGCCCAGCGGTCATCCGCTACAGCCGCAAGACCAAGGAGCAATACGTGCAAACCGAAGTCGACGGCAAGCCGACTGGCTGGAAAGCCTACTACGACGGTGGTAAGTGGACGGTGCAAGACAAGAGCTGATGGCAGCACTCACGTGTGACGAGGGGGCTTGCTCCCGCTGGGCCGGTCCGACGTTTCGGACGTAGCCGCCCCAATAAGTCTCAAGTGAACAAAAGGCCGCATGACAACCCACAGGTTTTCATGCGGCCTTTTTGTTTTTGGCTTGCAGTGGCCTCGGTTGATCCATGACACTGTCGCACTTGCGTGACGCTTTCATTTCGTTGGGGAGATGCCGCCATGGCCCACGAACTCTATACCCGCACCAATCAGAAAATCTATTTCGCCGGTCTGTCGCTCGAAGCGCTCACCAGGGCCGAAGATGGACGTGCGATGAACTCTCCGGCGCTGCTCCAGGCAGGGCGCGAATCCGCGCTGTTTCACCTGTACGGTGCATTGTTGGGGTTGTGCCATGAAATCGCCGGTTTCTATCGCCTGCCACAAGCGAACGCACCTCGGGCCGAGCTGCTGTTGACCCGCGAAGCGTTGGAAACCATTGCTATCCCGGAGTTGGCCGAAATGGTCGAACTGGCGCACAACCCGGAAACCTGGCTGGCGAAGCTATTGGCGGCCCATGCGGCGTTGTTCGAGCCGCCGCGAGCCCCACGCAAGCCCAAAGGGGACGTGACCCAGCCGTTGATCGTGGCGGTCAATCTGGACGAACAAGAACCCGAGCAGGAGTTGAGCCGGGAGGAGCTGGAGAGCTGGCGCCAGAACCTCAAGAGCCTGGCGATACGCTTTCGTGAAGGGTTGAACGAGTGCTGAGTTCGCCCCCGGCCCGTTACGTTGGTTGATAACACTTGGTCAAGATCCCGAGCGGAGCCTGGCCGATGACTATATAATCCTCGCCTTTCGTGGAGAACAGACTTTTATGCCTACGTCCTTTCTAGAAATTGTCGAACTTCCTGATGGCCGCATCGAGCTGCGCAGGGCTGAGGACGAGGGTTCTCTGGTTACCCTGAACTTCTCCGAAGATGCCAAGGTATTCCTCCAGGGCCAACACGTCGAAGTCGCCAAGGCGATGCTGAGCGTGGGCGTCCAGATGGCAGGTCGCCTGGTTGAAGGCGAATTCAACAAGGAAGAGGGGCCGCGGGTTCTTCATTGATCCCGTCTGTCGGCTTTTTTGGATAGTGTGGCTGGTCGGCTTCTCTGCCTTGGAGAAGCCCCGCGTTCGTCTTAGCCCAATCGAATATTCAGACTTTGCGCGTCCCCGGTACGGGCGGCGCTGATCAACTGTTGCCGTGCGGTCGCGGTTAGCGGGTTGAGCCAGCTGACCACGGTGTGGCTGCGGCCCAGGCGCAAGGCTTCGCAGGTCAACTGTTGAGCGCTTTGGGTGCCCCGCGGCTGCAACAACAGGATGCGTTCGCGGTTCAGGCCGGCATCCCGCAGCCAGGCCTGGGTGACGCTGGCCGGTGGTGCGATCAGCGTCAGCCAGCGAGCATCCTGGTCCTGGCTGAGTTCTCGCAGAATCGGCGCCAGCAGGTTCAGGCAGTTTCCGGCCGCACCACGTAACGACAGTTCGCTGAAAGCCTCGGGCTCGACGCCCCAGGGCGACTCGATGACCTCTTTCAGGACTGGAACCAGCGGTTGGGCCATGAATGCCTCGAACAGCGGAAGTTGTGTGTGTTGTGGTGTGTGAGGGAACTGCATAAAGCCTCCTTTAGCGGCGAATGACGCCGACGCTCAAGCCTTCGATGACCAGGTCCTGATCTTTCAGGTTCACTTCGATGGGCGCGAACTCCGGGTTCTCGGCGATGAGCCAGACCTTGCTGCCGTCGCGCTTGAAGCGCTTGACGGTCACTTCGTCGCCGATTCGCGCCACCACGATCTGGCCGTTGCGGGCTTCGCGGGTGGTATGGACGGCCAGGAGGTCACCGTCGAAGATGCCGATGTCCTTCATGCTCATGCCGTGTACACGAAGCAGATAGTCGGCACGAGGATGGAAGAACGAAGGATTGATGTTGCAGGACTCTTCGACATGCTGCTGGGCCAGGATCGGTGCGCCTGCCGCTACCCGGCCGATGATCGGCAGGGTGGTTTCGTCGGCCTTGGCTTCGAAGCCGGGGATGCGAATGCCACGGGATGCGCCCGGGGTCATTTCGATAGCACCCTTGCGCGCCAGCGCCTTGAGGTGTTCTTCAGCCGCGTTGGGCGACTTGAAACCCAGTTCCTGGGCGATTTCCGCGCGGGTTGGCGGGTAGCCGTTGTCTTCGAGGCAGCGTTTGATGAAGGCCAGAATCTCTGCTTGGCGTGGCGTCAGCTTTAGCATATTGATCGCTCTGTCTTTTTATACAGTGACTGGGATTATATACAGTGGACGCCGCTTGGCAATCCTCCTTTTTTCACCGGCCGCTGGACGGTCGGTCGGGCTGTTGGATGCGACATGGCTACCACCCGTGAAAAGGTGTGGTTAAATACGTGACCGGGCGTTCGCAAAACGCCCCGGCAGGCTTGACAACCCCTGGGCTGAAACGTATGTTTCAAACAAGTGTTTGTCAGGCGGAGTAACCATGGCCCAGTCGGAAACCGTTGAACGCATTCTCGATGCTGCCGAGCAGTTGTTCGCGGAAAAAGGTTTCGCTGAAACCTCGTTGCGTCTGATCACCAGCAAGGCCGGGGTAAACCTGGCGGCGGTGAACTATCATTTCGGCTCGAAAAAGGCCCTGATCCAGGCGGTATTCTCGCGGTTCCTCGGGCCTTTCTGCCTCAGCCTCGATCGCGAGCTGGAGCGCCGGCAGGCCAAGCCTGACGTCAAGCCGACCCTGGAAGAGCTGCTGGAAATCCTGGTCGAGCAAGCCCTTGTCGTGCAACCGCGCAGCGGTAACGACCTTTCCATTTTCATGCGCCTGTTGGGCCTTGCCTTCAGCCAGAGCCAGGGCCACCTGCGACGTTACCTGGAAGACATGTACGGCAAGGTTTTCCGGCGCTACATGCTGCTGGTCAACGAGGCCGCACCGCGCATTCCGCCCATCGAGTTGTTCTGGCGGGTGCACTTCATGCTTGGCGCTGCGGCGTTCAGCATGTCCGGTATCAAGGCGTTGCGCGCCATCGCTGAAACCGACTTTGGCGTGAACACCTCGATCGAACAGGTCATGCGCCTGATGGTGCCGTTCCTGGCAGCCGGCATGCGTGCCGAAAGTGGTGTCACCGATGAAGCCATGGCTGCCGCGCAATTGCGTCCGCGCAGTAAATCGACACCGGCGCTGGCCAAGGCGTAAGCGCACGGGTGGGCGCGGCTGCCGACATCCGCTAAGCTAGCCGCCCATGCCGACTCTCGTTTCGAACCCGTTCCATTTTTCATTGCATGACCGCGACCTGCCGGGCCTTGGGCCCAGCGGTGTGGTCGTGCCTGTGTTACCGCGCGGGTTCATCGCTATTAAGGAAATGCTATGACTGCTGGCCTGCAAGGCTCGTTGATGGTGGACGTCGCCGGTACCTGGCTGACGGCCGAAGATCGCCACCTGTTGCGCCAGCCCGAGGTAGGCGGCCTGATCATTTTTGCCCGCAATATCGAGCATCCACGGCAGGTGCGCGAGCTGAGCGCGTCGATCCGCGCCATCCGCCCTGACCTTTTATTGGCGGTGGATCAGGAAGGTGGTCGTGTCCAGCGGCTGCGCCAGGGTTTTGTGCGGTTGCCGGCGATGCGGGCGATAGCCGACAACCCGAACGCCGAATACCTGGCCGAACAGTGCGGCTGGATCATGGCCACTGAAGTGCTGGCGGTCGGTCTCGACTTGAGCTTTGCCCCGGTGCTTGACCTCGATTACCAGCGCAGCGCCGTCGTCGGCAGCCGTTCCTTCGAAGGCGATCCCGAGCGCGCTGCGTTGTTGGCCGGTGCCTTCATCCGCGGCATGAGCGCCGCCGGGATGGCCGCCACTGGCAAGCATTTTCCGGGGCATGGCTGGGCCGAGGCCGATTCCCACGTGGCGATTCCGAACGATGAGCGCAGCCTGGAGCAGATTCGCGCCAACGACCTGGTGCCGTTTGCCAGGCTGAGCAAACAACTGGCCGCCGTCATGCCGGCCCATGTCATCTACCCGCAGGTTGACGCCAATCCAGCCGGGTTTTCCCGCCGCTGGCTGCAGGACATCCTGCGCGGCGAGTTGCAATTCGATGGCGTGATCTTCAGTGATGACCTGTCGATGGCCGGGGCTCATGTGGTCGGTGATGCTGCCAGTCGTATCGAGGCTGCTTTGACGGCGGGTTGCGACATGGGCTTGGTGTGCAATGACCGTGCTGCCGCGGAGTTGGCCTTGAGCGCTGCCCAGCGCCTGAAGGTCAAGCCTTCGGCACGGATCGCCCGCATGCGCGGCCAGGCCTGTGCCTCCACTGAATACCGTCAGGACCCTCGCTGGCTGGCGGCGCTCGGCGCGCTGAGGGCTGCCCAGCTGGTTGATTGAGGAAGTGTCGTGACTGATATGCGTAATGCTCGGCGGTGCCCATGACCCAGCCAATTGAGGCGCTTCTTGAGACGGATTGGGGAGAAGACTTCCATCAGAGTTACCTTCAGCGCGGGTTCGACTACGCCGAGAGAGACCGAGTACGGATACTGCGGATAGACGAGCAATCGATTCACGCCGAATGCGAGGGTGGCGGCGATAATGTCTATCAGCAGGTGATCGAGCTCACTCGTTATCGGGGCTACGACGGCGTTCGTTACGAATGTTCGTGCCCGGTCGGTAACAGCTGCAAGCACTGCGCTGCCGTCATGTTCCATTTGATGTGGAATCCGCAAGCGCTGGAGGCCGGCTCCGCCAGCGAGCGCCTAAGTTCTGAACTTGAAACCTGGATCAAGGGTATTCCCGAGTGGGACGCCGATTCGCTACCGAGCAAAAAAGACGCCGATGTCCGGATCTTCTACAAACTCAAGAAGACGCATATAGGGCAGTGGATTTTGGAACTCTTCAAGGGGCGCCAGCTCGATGATGGTTCCCTGAAGGATCTGAAAGCGTTTGGCCAACTGACGGACATGCTGAATCGTTCTCCGAATTATATGTCCGACGTCGACAAGCAAATTGGCCAGTCGCTTATCAGCAGTCAGCATTATCACAGCCAGAACAGCTTTCCGTTGCAAGGTCGCAGCGGCGCCGAAGTGCTGGCGCTGGCATTAAAGTCCTCGCGCTTGTTCCTGGATTTCGACCCGCCGCAGCCATTGGGCGCAGGTCCGCTAAAAAATGCGCAGTTTTTCTGGGCTGAGCAGGCCAATGGCAACTATCGGTCTCGGTGGCGCAGTGGCGATCAGGTACTGGATAACCTCCTGGTGCTTGAGCCGCTTCATTATCTGGATTTATCGCGCAGGGAACTTGGCCGGCTGTCCTATGAAGTGGACGACAAATTGGCGTGCCATTTATGCCGTGCGCCGGAGGTACCCGCTCGGGATGTTGTGCTTTTCAGCCATAGGATCAACGCTGTCGACCGACCTATCCCGCCGCCGAAAGAACTGACTGAGCGCATCATCGAAGGTGTTGAACCGCGAGCGGTGTTGACGTTGGGAAGTGCAATCAACTTCCGGCACTGGAAATCTGTTCCAGAACATCGCGCGGCACTGACCTTTATTTATGATGGTCATGTGGCGGACGACAAAGCATCCACCGAACTGTCGATCCTGTCCGGAACCGAAATTTTGCGCATTCAGCGTAAACCGGATGTCGAGCAAGCCTTTCGCACCGTTCTGCGTAAGGTAGGTTTCAAGAAAACCAATCGCAAGAGCCTTGCGCTGGCGGACATCGGGGGTGAGCTATTTCAAATGGCGGATGACGACGCCTGGTTGGTCTTCATGGACAAAGGCCTGCCGCGATTGCGTGCCGCCAATTGGCAGATCGATATCGAAGCGGGTTTTCATTTCGATCTGCAACCGGTGGAGCAGTTGTACGCCGACATCGAGGAGCCTCCCGGTCGAGAGTGGTTCGATTTACAACTGGGCATTATCGTCGATGGAAAACGGCACAGCCTGCTGCCGATCTTGCTTCATCTGCTTCGCTCAAGCCCCGAGATGATGACCCCGGACAACTTGGGTCGTCGCGGTGACGAAGAGTTGATGTTGCTCGATCTCAACGGCGGAAAATTCGGGGCGGGTCCTGGTGTGAAGGTCGCGTTGCCATATGGGCGGGTCAAGCCGCTGATGGCAACGCTTGGTGAGTTGTACATGAAGGAGCACCGGGGTGACTCGATACGGTTGAATGCCTTTGATGCGGCCAGGTTGAATGTGCTTGAAAGCGTGCCATTGACCTGGCAAGGCGGGGAGCGGTTGCGTACGTTCGCCAAGCGATTGAATGAGTCGACTCACGTGCATGTCCCTGCGCCGGCAGGGCTCAAAGCCAAGCTGCGACCTTATCAGCTCGAAGGGCTCAATTGGATGCAGACGCTGCGCGAGCTGGAAGTTGGCGGCATCCTGGGTGATGACATGGGCTTGGGTAAAACCTTGCAGACCCTGGCTCACCTGCTTTGCGAGAAACAGGCCGGGCGCCTGGAAGTCCCGGCGCTTGCAGCCATGCCCACCAGTCTGATTCCCAACTGGCTCGACGAAGCGGCACGCTTCACGCCGCAGCTCAACGTCGTGGCGCTTCATGGTGCAGCCCGGCAAAAAGATTTCGCCAGCCTTGCACAGTACGACCTGGTTCTGACGACTTATGCCTTGTTGCCGCGGGATTTGGAGGTGCTGAAACCCCAGGCCTGGAGTGTGCTGATTCTCGATGAAGCGCAGAACATCAAGAACCCCACCAGCAAGGCCGCCCAGGCTGCTCGCGAACTCAATGCCCGGCAGCGCTTGTGCCTGTCCGGTACGCCCCTGGAAAATCACTTGGGCGAACTCTGGTCTCTGTTTCATTTCCTCCTGCCCGGCTGGTTGGGGGATAACAAAAGCTTCAACCGAGACTACCGGACGCCGATCGAAAAACATGGCAACAGCGAGCGAATGCACTATCTGACGGCGCGAATAAAACCGTTTCTGCTGCGGCGTAAAAAGGAACAAGTCGCTACTGAGCTGCCACCCAAGACTGAAATCGTCCATTGGGTCGACCTCAGTGACGGGCAGCGGGATGTCTATGAAACCGTGCGTGTGGCCATGGACAAGAAAGTGCGCGACGAAATCGCTCGCAGCGGCGTGGCCCGTAGCCAGATTATCATTCTCGATGCGTTGCTCAAGTTACGCCAGGTCTGCTGCGACCTGCGGCTGCTCAATACCGTACAGACCGCCAAAGCGCTACGTTCCGGCAGCGGCAAGTTGGTCAGTTTAATGGAGATGCTCGAAGAGTTGCTCAGCGAAGGGCGCAAGATTCTGCTGTTTTCCCAGTTCACCTCGATGCTGGCCCTGATCGAGGAGGAACTGCAAAAGCGCAGCCTGACCTATTCCTTACTGACCGGATCCACCACGGATCGCCGCACCCCGGTGAGGGAATTTCAGAGTGGCAAGGTGTCGCTGTTTCTAATCAGCCTCAAGGCCGGCGGTACGGGGCTCAATCTGACGGCTGCGGACACGGTGATTCACTTCGATCCGTGGTGGAACCCAGCGGTGGAAAATCAGGCGACCGACCGGGCTTATCGGATCGGTCAAAACAAGCCAGTGTTCGTCTACAAGCTGATTGCCCGAGGCACGGTGGAAGAGAAGATACAGGCGCTTCAGGAGGATAAGGCCGCGTTGGCGGGCAGTCTGCTGGATGGCGGCGCGACGGGTGGGTGGAAGCTTGAGCAGAGCGATATCGAAGCGTTGTTTGCACCGTTGCCCAAGACCTGATTCACCGGCACATTCACTGGCTATGTCGCCTGATAGTCAGTCATCGCGAGCAGGCTCGCTCCCACATATTGTCCGCGCACATCAAGTGACTCGGTCACCTGTGGGAGCCGAGCTTGCTCTCGATGACGGCGGCACAGTCGACATCCGCGCCAACTGAACCACCGCTATCGCGAGCAAGCTTGGCTCCCACAGGAATTGAGGGGTGTCAGCGTTTTTCCAGCTTGTCAGGCAGCGGCGCGAACAATGCTTCGATATCGTCGCTCTGCAGTTTCCAGTCTCCAGCCACGCGTCCGTCCAGCACGCCGGCGGCGAGGTCGGATTTTTCCTTTTGCAGTAGCTGGATCTTCTCTTCCACCGTGCCTCGGGCAATCAGCTTGTAGACGAATACCGGTTTTTCCTGGCCGATGCGGTAGGCGCGGTCGGTCGCCTGGTTTTCGGTGGCCGGGTTCCACCATGGGTCGTAGTGAATCACGGTGTCGGCCTCGGTCAGGTTCAGGCCTACGCCACCAGCCTTGAGGCTGATCAGGAAGATCTGACGCTTGCCGCTCTGGAACTCCTTGACGGGCGTGCGTCGGTCGCGGGTCTGGCCGGTCAGGAGGGCGTAATCGACGCCGCGTTTCTTCAGCTCATCTTCAATCAGCGCCAGCATGGACGTGAATTGGGAAAACAACAGCACCCGGCGACCTTCTTCAAACAGCTCTTCGAGCATTTCCATCAGGCTGTCGAGCTTGCCCGAGGTGCTGCCTCGGGCGGGCAGGGTAGCGTCGTTGATCAGGCGCAGGTCGCAACACACCTGGCGCAGCTTGAGCAGGGCTTCGAGAATGATGATCTGGCTGCGGGCCACGCCTTTGCGGGTGATCTCGTCGCGGACCTTCTTGTCCATTGCCAGGCGCATGGTCTCGTAGACGTCCCGCTGGGCGTCGCTGAGTTCGACCCAATGGATGATCTCGGTCTTGGGCGGCAACTCCGTCGCCACTTGCTCCTTGGTCCTGCGCAGCAGGAAAGGTTTTATCCGACCGTTGAGGTGCTGCAGTCGTACATCGCTGCCGCGTTTTTCTATCGGTACACGGTAATCGCGGTTGAAACTCTTGACGTCCCCAAGCCACCCCGGCAGCAGGAAGTGAAACAGCGACCACAATTCGCCCAGGTGATTTTCCAGCGGCGTGCCGGACAGGCACAGCCGCTGGCGGGCGTTGAGCTCGCGGGCGGCCTGGGCGGCTTTGCTGGTGGGGTTCTTGATGTACTGGGCTTCATCGAGGATCAGCACGTGCAGCGGCTGCGTGGCCAGGCGCTCGACATCCTTGGGCAGCAGGGCATAGGTGGTGAGGACCAGGTCGTAATCGGCCAGTCGGTCGAAATATTTCTTGCGCCCGGCGCCGTAAAGCGCCAATACCTTGAGCTGCGGCGTGAAGTGAGCCGCCTCGTCGAGCCAGTTGGGGATCAGGCTGGTCGGCATGACGACCATGCACGGCCGGTCCAGGCGTCCGGCGTGTTTTTCGCTGAGAATGTGCGCCAGGGTCTGTAGGGTTTTGCCCAGGCCCATGTCGTCCGCGAGAATGCCGCCGACTTCCAATTGCCTGAGCGATTGCATCCAGCTCAAGCCTTCGAGTTGATAAGGTCGCAGCGTTGCGTTCAGGCCCTCGGGCGCGAGGGCGGTGTAATCCTTGATGTCCCGTAGGCGTTGCGCCAGGCCGCGAATGTGTTCGCCACCTTCCCAGGTCAGCGGCATGTCCTGCAGCGGGTTCAGGCGCAGGGCGTCCGCGCTGTTGAGGCGCAGTTTGGTGGTGCCGGGCTCTTGCAGGTAAAACTCGCCCAGGGTCGCCAGCACCGGTTTCAGCCGGCCATAGGGCAGGGCCACCTGTTGCGGGCCGAACTCCGAGTTCGGGCGGTTGGGCAGGTTGACCAGAATGAGTTCGTCATCCCGACGCCGGGCCAGGCGTTCCGGGTTGAACAATTCGATGTGCGAGCGCATCAGGTTCAGCAGGATCGGCAGCAGGCTCAGGCGTTCGCCGTTGACGATGATCCCCAGTTCGAGGTCGAACCAGTCCCGCTCCGGCGTTTCCTCGACGGTGGCGTACCACTCGTCCACAGCCGTCAGGTCGAAGCCGAAGTCCTCGTCGATCTGCAGTTCCCAGCCCTGGGTGCGCAGTTTCGGCAGGTCATTGAGGGTGAAGGTCAGCCAGGCACTGTCGTTGACCATCTCGTACAGTTCGCCAGCGCTTTCCGGCAGGGCCTTGCTTTGTCGGGTCGCGACCTTGAAGCCGAGGATTCGCAGCTGTTCGCGGTAGGACTGTTCCACGTCGGTGTGGCGTTTTATCCGCAGAGTCTGGGTTTCCTGGCGAATCAGCACGTCGGTGTTGCGCTGGCCGCTGACGTATTCGTCCAGGTAACTGAACGACAGTGCGGCGCGGTGTTGGATGTAGCGCTGCATCTTGCCGTTGCGCGGCTCGAAGGCGCTGAACTCGATACTGGCCAGCCACAGGCGCGGCACCGGTTGCACGTTGTCCACCAGCACTTGTGGCGGGGCCTTGGGGCTGCGGTTGTCCAGCACGGCCTGGAGTTTCTCCAGCAACTGCGCGTCTTTTTCGGCGGCCGGGTAGGCCAGGGTTTCCTGGACTTGCAGCAACACCGCCGCGCAGTGCTTGCAGTTGATGCGCACCGGGCAGGAGCACGCGGCTTCGAGCAGAATCAGCGTGCCCTTGGCTGACTCTTTAAGGCGAATGGTCTGACGGTAGACGTTACCGCCAGAGCCTTCGCAACTGGCGGTGATGGTGCTGTCGCCGGCTTCGACAATCCTGACGCGGTTTTCCAGCGCATAACGGCGCCCGCGCTCCAGGCTCTGTTCCTTGAATCGATTGACCCAGGAAGGTGCCAGGGGTTTGCTCAGGGGCGAGGGCATAGGTGCGCCAATCAGTCCGGAATGACTTCAGGTGCCTGCCGTGGCGCGGGCGCGGTCAACGAGGTGATCTTGATCAGCAGGCCAAGATGCCCGTTGTCGAGGAAGTTCAGTTGGCCATTCTTGGTATGGCTCTGCTGCTTGAGGCGCTCGCTGGAGGTGACCAGGCCATTGGCGTTGATCTGGTTGATCCAGAAATCGGCATCCACGTCGGTGAAACGGCCCAGCTTCAGTTCCAGGGTGCCCTCGATGGGGAATTGCCCGAACTGTTCGGCACCGTCGCTGATGGCAATTTTGCGCCCCTGTTCACCGAGGGTCTGCTGCCAGGCCTTGTGCATCAATACCGTGTATTGGCCGCTGGCGGTGAGTTTCTCGACGATGTTGCCCATGGCCGGCGTGCGCTGGCTATACGCGCCCAGGCGTTGCGCGCCGGCGTCCCAGTCTTCCGGTGCGGCGCGGCTGACAATCGCCGGCTCGGCATTCTGGCGCACCAGGATCATTTCAACCTGATACAGGTCGTCGGCAAGCGCCAGGGGAGCGACCAGGGTCAACAACAAGGTCAGTGAGCGAAACAGGCGCATGTGGCGTCCTTCAAACAGTGGTCGGAGTGAGGCGCTCGAACAGCGCTTCTACGGTATTGAAGCGCTCTTCCGCGCGCTCCATGGGCACCATGAATTTGAACATCGTGGCACCTTCGAACTTGTAGCGTTTGGGTTGGCCCTGGATCAACTTGATCAGCACCAGTGGATCGACCGGCGTCTGGGCCTCGAACTCGATCCGGCCGCCGTTGGGGCCGCCGTCGACTTTCTTGATGCCCAGTTGTTCGGCCTTGAGCTTGAGCAGCGTGGTACGCACCAGGTTCTTGGTCGGTTCCGGCAGCAGGCCGAAGCGGTCGATCATCTCCACTTGCAGGTCCTTGAGGCCTTCCTCGTCGCTGGCCGAGGCGATGCGTTTGTAGAGGATCAGCCGTGCGTGAACGTCCGGCAGGTAGTCTTCCGGGATCAACGCCGGCACCCGCAGGTTGATTTCCGGCCCGCCGCCCAGGGGTTGGTCGAGGTTCGGCTGTTCGCCCTTGCGGATCGACTTGACCGCGCGTTCGAGCATTTCCATGTACAGGGTGAAGCCGACGGCCTGGATCTGGCCGCTCTGGCCGTCGCCGAGCAATTCGCCGGCACCGCGGATTTCCAGGTCGTTGGTGGCCAGCACGAAGCCGGCGCCCAGGTCCTGGGTATTGGCGATGGCTTCCAGGCGCTTTTCCGCATCCGGGGTGATCTGCTGGCGCGGTGGCGTCAACAGGTAGGCATAGGCCTGGTGGTGGCTACGACCGACTCGGCCGCGCAACTGGTGCAGCTGGGCCAGGCCGAATTTGTCGGCGCGCTCGATGATGATGGTGTTGGCGCTCGGCACGTCGATGCCGGTCTCGATGATGGTCGAGGCGATCAGCACGTTGAAGCGCTTGTGGTAGAAGTCGCTCATCACCTGTTCGAGTTCACGCTCGCGCATTTGCCCGTGGCCGATGCCGATCCGCGCTTCTGGCACCAGTTCGGCGAGGTCGGCGGCGCATTTCTCGATGGTCTTCACGTCGTTGTGCAGGTAATAGACCTGGCCGCCACGCAGCAACTCACGCAGCAAGGCTTCCTTGACCGTGCTTTTGTTCTGCTCCATGACAAAGGTGCGCACCGACAGGCGCCGGGCCGGCGGCGTGGCGATGATCGACAGATCGCGCATGCCCGACACCGCCATGTTCAGCGTGCGCGGGATCGGCGTGGCGGTCAGGGTCAGGATGTCGACTTCGCTGCGCAGGGCCTTGAGCTGTTCTTTCTGGCGTACGCCAAAGCGGTGCTCTTCGTCGATGATCACCAGCCCCAGGTTCTTGATCTTCACGTCGTCCTGCAGCAGCTTGTGCGTGCCGATGACGATGTCGATCTTGCCCTCGGCCAGGTCGGCCACGGCGGCGTTCACTTCCTTGGTGGATTTGAAACGGCTCATCACTTCCACGGTCACCGGCCAGTCGGCAAAGCGGTCGCGGAAACTGTTGTAGTGCTGCTGGGCGAGCAGGGTGGTCGGCACCAGGATCGCCACCTGCTTGCCACCGTGCACGGCAATGAACGCGGCGCGCATCGCCACTTCGGTCTTGCCGAAGCCCACATCGCCACACACCAGCCGGTCCATCGGTTTGGGCGCGAGCATGTCGGCGCGCACGGCTTCGATGGTGGTCTGCTGGTCGACGGTTTCTTCGAACGGGAAACCGGCGCTGAAGGTTTCGTAGTCGGCTTTCGGATCGGCGAAGGCATAGCCCTCGCGGGCCGCGCGCCGGGCATAGATGTCCAGCAGCTCGGCGGCCACGTCGCGTACCTGTTCGGCCGCCTTGCGCTTGGCTTTCTGCCAGGTTTCCGAGCCCAGGCGATGCAGTGGGGCCAGGGCGTCGTCGCTGCCGGTGTAGCGGGCGATCAGGTGCAGGTTCGCCACCGGCACGTAGAGCTTGGCACCCTCGGCGTATTCAAGGGTCAGGAACTCGGCGGCCTGGCTGTCGATTTCCAGTGTCGCCAGGCCCAGGTAGCGGCCCACGCCGTGGTCGATGTGCACCACGGGCGCGCCTTCGCGCAGCTCGGTGAGGTTCTTGATGACGGCGTCGTTGGCGGCGTCGGCGCGTTTCTCGCGACGGCGGCGCTGCATGACGCGCTGGCCGAACAAAGGACTTTCGGCCACCAGTGCCAAGGCTGGGTCATCCAGGACCAGGCCGTCGTTCAGCGGCGCGATGGTAATCGCCAGGCGATCCTTGCCGGCGACGAAGTCCGGCCAGCTGTCCACCGTTTTCGGTCGCAGCTTCAGGCGCTCAAGCAGCTCCAGCAGCACTTCGCGACGACCCGCGGATTCGGCGGTGAACAACACGCGGCCGGGGAATGCATCGAGAAAGCCGGCCAGCGCCGCCAGGGGTTGCGTGGCCTTGGCTTCGATGGCCAGGTCCGGCAACGCCTTGGCCGGGAAACGTTCACGGCCGACGCCGGTTTCCACGTCCTGCTGGCTCGCCACCACCCGTGGCCAGCTCTTGAGGCGGGCAAAACAGTCTTCCACCGGTAGGAACAGCTCGGCCGGCGGTAATAGAGGCCGGGAAGGATCGACGCGACGTTCTTCGTAGCGGTTGCGCACGTCGTTCCAGAAGTTTTCCGCGGCCTGTTCGATGCCCGGCAGGGAAAACACCTGGGTGTCCTGGGGCAGGTAATCGAACAGGGTGGAGGTTTCTTCGAAAAACAGCGGCAGGTAATACTCGATGCCGGCGGGCGTGATCCCGCTGCTCAGGTCCTGGAAGATCGGGCAGCGCCGGAAATCCACATCGAAGCGCTCGCGAAAGCGGGCCTTGAAGCGGGTCACAGCGTCTTTCTGCAGCGGGAACTCCTTGGCCGGCAACAGGCGGATCGACTGCACTTTATCGATGGACCGCTGGTTTTCCGGGTCGAAGGTGCGCAGGGTCTCGATTTCGTCATCGAACAGGTCGATGCGATAAGGCAGTTTGCTACCCATCGGGAACAGGTCGATTAAGGCGCCGCGTACCGCGAACTCGCCGTGCTCGTACACCGTGTCGACGCAGCGATAGCCACTGGCCTCAAGGCGAGTGCGCATTTGCTCGACATCGAGCTTCTGGCCGATGTCCAGCACCAGGCTGCTGCCAAGCAGGAATTGGGTCGGCGCCAGGCGATGTAGGGCCGTGGTGATCGGCACTACCAAAACGCCATGACTGAGTTCCGGCAGCCGATAAAGGCTGGCGATTCGCTGGGAAATGATGTCCTGGTGCGGCGAAAACAGATCGTAGGGCAGGGTTTCCCAGTCCGGAAAATGCAGGACTGGCAAATCCGGAGCGAAGAAACTCAGCTCCTGTTCCAGCCGCTCGGCGGCTTGGCTGTCGGCGGTCAGCAGCAGGGTGAAACGCTTTGCAGCGCTGGCAGCCTCGGCGATGGCCAGGCTCAGGGCGGCACCGGGCAGGTTGCCCCAGTGCTGTTTACCTGCCGCGGCAGGGAGAAGCGGAAGACGCAGAACGGGCACGGAAGATTGAGCTCCAGCATTGCGACAAAGTCGACAATTGTAGCGGGGGAAGAGGGCTGCTGTCAGTCGCAGACTACCCGGGCAGACAGGAAAACCACGGTGCGACAGGCGCGCATTGCTCCGCCGATGACTCGGCGGCATAATGTAGCCCCTTTTTTCAGCCCCTACATGTGGAAGGTTACCGTGACTCAGAAGCCCGACCAGTGTCTTGGTGAATGGATTGATCGTGAAGCTCTCGCAGAAGCGATGATCCCTCTCATCGGTCAGCTCTACCGCAATAACAACGTGGTGAGCTCGATCTATGGCCGCAGCCTGATCAACCAGTCTGTCATCGCGATCCTCAAAGCCCATCGCTTTGCTCGCCACCGTTCTTCCGACGACAGCGAACTCTCCGTCCACGAAACATTCCCCCTGCTTAAAGCCATGAGCGAGCTCAAGCTCGGCGCGGCTTCGGTGGATCTGGGCAAGTTGGCGTTCAAATTCCGCAGCGAAGGCAATGGCCGTAGCGCCGAGCAGTTCGTTCGTGAAGAGATGGCCGATGTGGTTGGCCAGCAGAACGCTTCGCCTCGCAAAGGCACTGACGTGGTCCTGTACGGCTTCGGTCGTATCGGCCGTCTGCTGGCGCGCATCCTGATCGAAAAAACCGGTGGCGGCGACGGCCTGCGCCTGCGGGCCATCGTGGTGCGCAAAGGTGCCGATAACGACCTGACCAAGCGCGCCAGCCTGTTGCGTCGTGATTCGGTCCATGGTTCGTTCAACGGCACCATCATCATCGATGAAGAAAACAACACCATCCTCGCCAACGGCAACCTGATCCAGGTGATCTACGCGAAGAACCCGGCCGAGGTGGACTACACCCAGTACGGCATCAAGGACGCACTGCTGGTGGACAACACCGGCGTATGGCGTGATGCCGAGGGCCTGGGCCAGCACCTGGCCTGCCCGGGCATCGACCGCGTCGTGCTGACAGCGCCTGGCAAGGGCAAGCTGAAGAACATCGTTCACGGCATCAACCACGGCGAAATCACCGCTGACGACAAGATCGTCTCCGCTGCTTCTTGCACCACCAACGCCATCGTGCCGGTGCTCAAGGCGGTGAACGACAAGTTCGGCATCGTCAACGGTCACGTTGAAACGGTTCACTCGTACACCAACGACCAGAACCTGATCGACAACTTCCACAAGGGCGATCGCCGTGGCCGCAGCGCCGCGCTGAACATGGTCCTCACCGAGACCGGTGCCGCCACCGCCGCCGCCAAGGCCCTGCCTGAACTGGCCGGCAAGCTGACCGGCAACGCGATCCGTGTGCCGACGCCGAACGTGTCGATGGCCATTCTCAACCTGAACCTTGAGAAAGCCGCCACCCGTGAAGAGATGAACGAGTACCTGCGCTACATGGCGCTGCACTCCGACCTGCACAAGCAGATCGACTTCGTCAATTCCCAGGAAGTGGTGTCCACCGACTTCGTCGGCTCGCGCCACGCCGGTGTCGTGGATGCTGAAGCTACCATCAGCCAAGACAGCCGCGTTGTTCTGTACGTTTGGTACGACAACGAGTTCGGTTACAGCTGCCAGGTGGTTCGCGTGATGGAAGACATGGCCGGTGTAAACCCGCCAGCGTTCCCGCGCTAAGCCTTAGCTGCTTGTGAAAACGCCCCGACTTGTCGGGGCGTTTTTTTTGTCTGGGATTTGTGGTGCCTGGGCTGGCCTCATCGCGAGCAAGCTCGCTCCCACAGGATGTACACGGTCACCTGTGGGAGCGAGCTTGCTCGCGATAGCGATGTGTCAGGCGCCGCCGACCACCGAGGCCTGCGCCGTCCGCAGTGCATGCCGATTGCCCTTGAACAGCACCAGGGTCGCAATCAACCCCAGCACCGCCGCGCCACTGAGCCATATCCCCGGCGCGGCCTTGTTATCCAGTACATGAATCAGATAGGTACAAGCCGCCGGGGTAAACCCGCCGAACGTCGCTGTCGCCAGGCTGTAGGCCAGGGAGAAACCGGTGGTGCGCACCTCGACCGGCATGATTTCCGTCAAGGCCACGACCATTGCACCGTTGTACGATCCATACAGGAACGACAACCACAGCTCGACGATCAGCAAATGGCTGAAACTGGGGTTCGCCACCAACCAGGACAGCGCCGGATAGGCGGTGAGGATCGCCAGGACAGTCGCACCGAGCAGCAGGGGTTTACGTCCGATCTTGTCGGAAAACGCCCCCATCACGGGCAGCCAGAAGAAATTCGACAAGCCGATGCACACCGTGACCAGCAGCGCATCCAGGTCCGACAGGTTCAACTCGGCCTTGCCGAAGGTCGGTGTGTAGGCGGTGATCAGGTAGAACGACACCGTGGTCATCACCACCAGCGCCATGCCGGCCAAGACAATGCCGAAGTTCTGACCAATGGAGCGGACAATATCCGACAGGCTGGGACGATGTTTTCTCGCTTGGAACTCAGGTGTTTCTTCCAGCGAACGACGGATCACGAATATGGCCGGGACAATCATGCACCCCACCAGGAACGGTACGCGCCAGCCCCATTCGCCCATTTCCTGGGGGCTCAGCCAGTGATTGAGGCCAACCCCCAGCAGGCCGGCGAACACCACGGCAGCCTGTTGACTGGCGGATTGCCAACTGACAAAGAAGCCCTTGCGCCCCGGTGTGGAGATTTCCGCCAGGTAAACCGACACGCCACCGAGTTCCACGCCGGCGGAGAAGCCTTGCAGCAATCGGCCCAGCAGCACCAGCAACGGGGCCGCCACGCCGAGGGCAGCGTAGCCCGGCACGCAGGCGATCAGTATGGTGCCCGTGGCCATCAGCGCCAGGGTGATGATCAAGCCTTTGCGACGGCCGTGGCGGTCGATGTAGGCACCGAGAAAAATCGCACCGAGGGGACGCATCAGGAACCCGGCACCAAACGTGGCCAGGGACAACATCAGCGAGGCGAACGCACTGTCGGCGGGGAAGAACGTCTTGGCGATGGCCGTGGCGTAGAAGCCATAGACCATGAAGTCGAACATCTCCAGGAAGTTGCCGCTGACAACGCGAAAAATCGCCTTGCCGTTGCTCGTTTGGGAAGACATGTGTAGGTACTCACTCTGGCAAATCTTGTATGGAAGCGCTGCACCCCTGTGGGAGCCTTGCAGGAACCTTGGAACCTTGGAACCTTGGAACCTTGGAGCCTTGGAGCCTTGGAACCTGTGGAAGCAAAGCTTGCTCGCGATGCAGGCGATACGGTTTAGCTGCAAGACCGCGTCATCGTTCATCGCGAGCAAGCTTTGCTCCCACAGGGCTCCATTGGCTCCCACAGGGTTTTTTGCGCGCGCCGGAGTTCATAATGGCGGGCGCGGTTTTGAGGGGAGATGAAGATTTGTTAACTGGACGATGGATTGGGCTTGTGGTGCTGGCCGGCGTGTTGTCGGGTTGCGGCAACGGCGACACCCTGGAGCGCTTCGACGGCCCGACCATGGGCAGTCATTATTCGATTCAGTACGTCAGGCTTTCCGCCGGGCCCACTGCGAAAACGGTGCAGGCCGAGGTGGAAAGCATCCTCGCCGAAGTGGATCGGCAACTCTCGACCTATCGCAGCGACTCGGACATCGAGCGTTTCAACGCGCTGCCGGCCAATAGCTGTCAGGTCATGCCCGGTCCGGTCCTGGAGTTGATCCGCGTAGGTGAGCAGTTGTCGGTTCAAAGCGACGGCTCCTTCGACCTGACGGTGGAACCGCTGCTGAACCTGTGGGGCTTCGGTCCCCAGTCTCGCGAAGAAAAAGTACCGACCGCCGAAGCCTTGACCTTGGCGCGCCAGCGCGTCGGTCATGGTCATTTGCGCATCGAGGGCGACCGGTTGTGCAAGGACACTGCGGTGGAAGTCGACTTCAACAGTGTCGCCGCAGGCTATGCCGTCGACCGCATCGCCGCCAGGCTCCAGGCCCTGGGGATCGACAGTTACCTGGCCGAAGCCACCGGCGAACTCAAGGCCTTGGGGCGCAAGCCCGATGGTTCGGCCTGGCGTATCGCCCTGGAAGAGCCCCGGGACGACCGGCAAGTGGCCGAACGTGTCATCGAGGTCAATGGCTACGGGGTTTCCACCTCGGGCGACTACCGTAAATATTTCGAACAGGGTGGTAGGCGTTATTCCCACACTTTTGACGCACGCACCGGTACACCAGTCCTACATAACCTGGCGTCAGTCACGGTGATTCATCCTTCGGCGTTGATGGCCGATGGACTATCGACGCTGTTGCTGATTCTTGGTCCTGAACGGGGTTGGGACTATGCCGAAAAGCACGGCATTGGGGTATTTTTTGTGCTGCGCGATGGCAATGGCTTTGTTACACGTACCAACGATGCGTTTGAGCGCATAAGCAGCGGAAAAGCCCAATGATGACAGCGTCATGAAAGGCGACCTGTGGCGAAATAGCGCAGGCAAAACTAGCCTACGACGCGACCAAGGGGTAATGTGCGCGGCGTTGACGCTTCTATAGACTGTGGCCGGGCTCGTGAACCGGCCCCAAATTGTTCCTTCATGCCGCAGGCCGGCATGATTTAGCCGTCGGTGCCAAGTGAGGCACAGCGGCCTGTTCTGAGGAGTATGCATGGCTGTCTACAACTACGACGTGGTGGTACTGGGTTCCGGCCCGGCGGGGGAAGGCGCGGCAATGAACGCGGCCAAGGCAGGGCGCAAGGTGGCGATGGTCGACAGCCGTCGGCAGGTCGGCGGCAACTGCACCCACTTGGGTACCATCCCGTCCAAGGCCTTGCGTCACTCGGTCCGGCAGATCATGCAGTTCAACACCAACCCGATGTTCCGTGCCATCGGCGAACCGCGCTGGTTCTCCTTCCCGGACGTGCTCAAGAGCGCCGAGAAGGTGATCTCCAAGCAGGTGGCCTCGCGCACCGGTTACTACGCCCGCAACCGCGTGGACGTGTTCTTCGGCACCGGCAGCTTTGCCGACGAGCAGACGGTCGAAGTGGTCTGCGGCAATGGCGTGGTCGAGAAACTGGTGGCCAAGCACATCATCATTGCCACCGGTTCGCGCCCGTATCGTCCGGCCGACATCGATTTCAACCATGCGCGTATCTACGATAGCGACACCATCCTGAGCCTGGGTCACACCCCGCGCAAGCTCATCGTCTACGGCGCTGGCGTGATCGGTTGCGAATACGCCTCGATCTTCAGCGGCCTGGGTGTGTTGGTGGAACTGGTGGACAACCGCGGCCAGTTGCTGAGCTTCCTGGACTCGGAAATCTCCCAGGCCCTGAGCTATCACTTCAGCAACAACAACATCACCGTGCGCCACAATGAAGACTACGACCGCGTCGAAGGCGTCGACAATGGCGTGATCCTGCACCTCAAGTCCGGCAAGAAGATCAAGGCCGACGCCTTGCTCTGGTGTAACGGTCGTACCGGCAACACCGACACCCTGGGCCTGGAAAACATTGGCGTGAAGGTCAACAGCCGCGGCCAGATCGAAGTCGACGAGAACTACCGTACCTGCGTGCCGAACATCTACGGTGCCGGTGACGTGATCGGCTGGCCGAGCCTGGCCAGTGCCGCCCACGACCAGGGCCGCTCGGCCGCTGGCAGCATTGTCGACAACGGCAGCTGGCGCTTCGTCAACGACGTACCGACCGGGATCTACACCATTCCGGAGATCAGCTCGATCGGCAAGAACGAGCAGGAGCTGACCCAGGCCAAGGTGCCTTATGAAGTGGGCAAGGCCTTCTTCAAGAGCATGGCGCGGGCGCAGATCGCTGGCGAGCCGCAAGGCATGCTGAAGATCCTGTTCCACCGCGAGACCCTGGAAGTGCTGGGCGTGCACTGCTTCGGCTACCAGGCGTCGGAGATCGTGCACATCGGCCAGGCGATCATGAACCAGCCGGGCGAATTGAACACGTTGAAGTACTTCGTCAACACCACGTTCAACTACCCGACCATGGCCGAAGCCTATCGGGTAGCGGCCTATGACGGGCTCAACCGGCTTTTTTGAGCGGCTCCGGCCGGTGGCCTGAGCCGGCCGGGGAGACCGATTTCAGCAATTCTCGAGGGTGGCAGTGGCCAAACCGGGAAAGTCTGTAATCAGGCTGTCAGCGCCAAAGTCGGCGAGCCTGCGCATCAGCGCGGGCTCGTTGACGGTCCATACCGACACATGCAGCCCCTGGCGCTGCGCCTTGATCAGGCGTTCCGGCGTGCACAGGGTCCAGTTCAGCGCCAGAATCTCGCAGCCGTAACTCTGGGCGACCTTCAACGGGTCGAGCCAGGCGTATTCGGCCACCAGTCCGCGGGAGATGTCCGGGGTCAGGTCCAGGGCCGCCTTGAGTACTTCCCGGGAACTGGACGTGATGGTGATTTTGTCCAGCAGCCCGAAACGCTGGGCCATTTCGCGAATGCCCAGCACCGTGGCGGCGGCGCGGGTGCGCGAGGCGCTCTTGACCTCCAGTTGCCAGTGCTCGAAATCACACTTCTCGAACAGCTCCTCCAGGCGTGGGATCGGGCACGGCTTGATCCAGCCCGGGCCACCCTTGCGCGCATCGTAGGTCACCAGCTCGGCGGCGGAATGCTCCACCACTTTGCCGCGCCGGTCCGTGGTGCGCTTGAGGGTCGGGTCGTGGATCACCATCAACTCGCCGTCCATCGAAAGGTGCAGGTCCAGCTCGCAACGGCGTACGCCGTGCTTGAGGCACTCCTGAAAACCGGTCAGGGTGTTTTCCGGCGCTTCGCCCTTGGCGCCGCGGTGGCCATAAATGAGGGTCACGGTTCTTCCTTATTGATACCTGAGTCGTTCTGTTCCCGGGCCAGGCGACGCTCTTGCGCCTGTTTCTGCAGGATGTAGCGAGCCAGCAACTGGCGCTGGGCGTCGGTCGGGCGTTCGAACTCGGTGCCGACGTCGTAGCCGTCGCCCTTGGGGTCGCAGTGGGTGACCCGCGCCCGCAGCAACAGGCCGAGGGCTTGCGGCATCAGCACCAGCTTGATCGACAAGTGGGTGCCGACCGCGATCGGCGTGGGGTGTTGGAAGTCGACGCCGCCTTCGGAAATGATCACCGGTTGCGGTTCGCCGATTTCGCCGAGCACCGTCAGGGCAATGACCTGGCTGAGCAGGTCGATGCGTTTGTTCATTGCCTTGAGGTAGGCCGCGATGCTGCGTTCGCGCTCGCTGATCTGGCGCAGCAGGTGCTGTGATTCGAATTCGCTCAGGTGCAATTCACTGAGCAGATTGAACAATGGAGAAGCATCCTGCAACACTTCCTGGTCAGCAGCTTCAGGAATGGACAGGGGCCGAATTTCCAGTGCGATCGTGTCCTCGATACGGTAGTATTCGCGGCGATCTTCTTCATCTAATGTCGACATGGCGAACCCATGGTAGCGGCGGTGGTCTGAGTGTAAAGCTGGTTTGTGACCCCCGCCACAAGGACGTTCCTTTTCCCTCCGAACAAGCCCCGACATGTTCAGACCTCTCTTCGTATTTATCGGCACGCGTTATACCCGTGCAAAGCGTCGCAATCATTTCGTGTCGTTCATTTCCCTGACGTCCATCATCGGGCTGGCCCTTGGCGTGGTCGTGATGATCGTCGTGCTCTCGGTGATGAACGGCTTCGACCATGAGATGCGCACCCGCGTGCTGGGCATGGTGCCCCACGCGACCCTCGAATCCGGCGAAGCCATCAGCGATTGGCCGAGCCTGGCCGCCAAGGTCAAGCAGAACCCGCAGGTGCTGGCCGTCGCGCCGTTCACCCAGATGCAGGGGCTGCTGACCAACGACGGCAAGGTGTCCAAAGTGTTGCTCAATGGCATCGACCCCGGGCTCGAGCGGCAGGTGTCGATCATCGACAACTTCATGCAACAGGGAAAACTCGATGACCTGGCGCCAGGCAGTTTCGGCATCGTCATCGGTGACAAGGCCGCGGCCAAGCTCGGCGTTGCCATTGGCGACAAGCTGACGTTCGTCGCCCCGGAGGTCACCGTGACCCCGGGCGGCATGTTCCCGCGCATGAAACGCTTTACCGTGGTCGGCATTTTCCATGTCGGCGCCGGCGAGCTGGACGGTTACCTGGGCGTCACCAACCTCCAGGACCTGGCGCGCCTGCACCGCTGGAAGCCGGATCAGGTCCAGGGCCTGCGGTTGAAGTTCGACGACCTGTTCCAGGCACCGCGCGTCGCGTGGACCATCGCCCAGCAACTCGGCGAAGACCGCTACTACGCCCGGGACTGGACCCGCACCCACGGCAACCTGTACCAGGCGATCCGCATGGAAAAAGCCATGATCGGTCTGCTGCTGTTGCTGATCGTTGCCGTGGCGGCGTTCAACATCATCTCCACGCTGGTGATGGTGGTGAACGACAAGAAGGGCGACATCGCCATCTTGCGTACCCTCGGCGCCACGCCGGGGCAGATCATGCGGATCTTCATGGTCCAGGGCACGGTCATTGGCGTGATCGGTACGTTCGTCGGCGCCCTGGTCGGGATGTTCGCCGCGCTGAACGTCAGCGCCGCGATTGCCGCCCTCGAAGGCCTGATCGGGCACAAGTTCCTCAACGCCGACGTGTACTTCATCGACTACCTGCCATCGCAATTGCAGGCCGATGACGTGTTGATGGTCTGCGGCGCCGCGTTGGTCCTGAGTTTCCTCGCCACCCTGTATCCTGCCTGGCGTGCCGCGCGCACCCAGCCTGCGGAGGCGTTACGTTATGAGTGAGTCGGGCATGAGTGAAAAAGCAATCTTGAGTTGCCGCAACCTGGGCAAATCCTACGAGGAAGGTCCGGAGTCGGTGGTGGTGTTGTCGGGCCTGCAACTGGAGTTGCATCCTGGCGAGCGCGTGGCGATTGTCGGCACCTCCGGGTCGGGCAAAAGTACCTTGCTCAACCTGCTGGGCGGCCTGGATACGCCGACCGCCGGCAGTGTCTGGCTGGCAGGCGAAGAGCTTTCGGCGTTGAACGAGAAGGCCCGCGGCCTGCTGCGCAACCGTTCCCTGGGCTTCGTCTACCAGTTCCACCATTTGCTGCCCGAGTTCACCGCGCTGGAAAACGTCTGCATGCCGCTGTTGATTGGCCGCACGGCGATTCCTGAGGCCCGTCAGCGCGCCACGGCGTTGCTGGAGCGGGTAGGGCTGGGGCATCGCCTGGAGCACAAGCCGGCCGAATTGTCCGGTGGTGAACGCCAGCGCGTGGCGATTGCCCGGGCCCTGGTCAACAAGCCTGGCCTGGTGATGCTCGACGAGCCGACCGGCAACCTCGACTCCCACACCGCCCAAGGCATCCAGGATTTGATGCTGGAGCTCAGCACGTCGATGCGCACCGCGTTCCTGGTGGTGACTCACGACATGAACCTGGCCCGGCAGATGGACCGCGTCCTGCACTTGCAGGAAGGTTGCCTGACGCCCATCTGACCGACCGAAACCCGGCGTTTGCTACATACGCCGGGTCTTTTATTTTTATACGGTGCCCCGCGAATGTTCAGACCGTTATCGATCTTTATCGGCACGCGCTATACCCGCGCCAAGCGCCGCAATCGCTTTGTTTCGTTCATTTCCATGACCTCGATGATCGGCCTCGCCCTGGGTGTGCTGGCGATGATCGTAGTGTTGTCGGTGATGAACGGCTTCCAGCGCGAAATGAGCTCGCGCATCCTCGGCATGGTGCCCCACGCCACTATCGTCGGTGTCAATCCGATCGACGATTGGCAGCCGGTGGCCGCCGCGGCGCTGAAAAACCCTGAAGTGACCGCTGCCGTGCCGTTTACCGAGATGGAAGGGATGCTGAGCCATAAAGGTTCGATGCAGCCGATCCAGATCAGCGGCGTCGACCCGGCCCAGGAAGGCAAGGTGTCCATCGTCGCCCAGCATATCGTCCAGGGGCGTCTCGATGCGTTGAAGCCGGGCGAGTTTGGCGTGGTGATCGGCGAAATCACCGCCCGACGTTTTCGCCTGAACGTTGGCGACAAAATCACCCTGATCGTGCCGGAAGTCAGCACGGCCCCCGGTGGCATCACCCCACGGATGCAGCGGCTGAATGTGGTGGGTGTGTTCAAGGTGGGCGCCGAGCTGGACGGCTCCATGGCGCTGATCCACCTGGCCGATGCCGCACAGATGCAGCATTGGCAGCCGAACCAGGTGCAAAGCGTGCGTCTGGCGGTGAAGGACTTGTACGCAGCGCCGAAGGTCTCCGGTGACATTGCTACCGGTCTTGGCGCGGCCTACAAGGCCGACGACTGGACCCACACCCAGGGCAGCCTGTTCAGTGCCATGAAAATGGAAAAAACCATGATCGGCTTGCTGCTGCTGATGATCGTCGCGGTGGCGGCGTTCAACATCATCGCCACCCTGATCATGGTGGTGAACGACAAAGGCGCGGACATCGCGATCCTGCGCACCATCGGCGCCACCCCGCGGCAGATCATGGCGATTTTCATGGTCCAGGGCACGGTGATCGGCGTTGTCGGTACGCTGATTGGCGGCGTGCTGGGGGTGGTCGCGGCGCTGAACGTCAGTGCGCTGGTGGGCTGGCTGGAACGGGTCAGTGGCCAGCACATCTTCAGTTCCGATGTGTACTTCGTCAGCAACCTGCCGTCGGAGCTGCAGCGTGGCGACGTGGTGCTGATCTGCTCGGCCGGGTTTATCCTGAGCTTCCTCGCCACGGTGTACCCGGCGTTGCGTGCGGCGAAGATCGAACCGGCGCAGGCGTTGCGGTATTCCTGAGAGACTGCAAAAGTGGGTTTGCGGGGCCTCTGCAAGCCCACTGGCAAGTGACGATTGCCTTTGTGGCGAGGGAGCTTGCTCCCGCTGGAGTGCGAAGCGCTCCTGATCCTGATCCAGGCCAAACGCTTTTGGGGCTGCTACGCAGCCCAGCGGGAGCAAGCTCCCTCGCCGCAGGGGTTGCGTCGGGCTCAATCCCCCTTCGGCAATTCGATCAGGAACCGCGTCCAGCCATCGGCCGATTCACAGCGAATCTGCCCGCCATGGGCGCGGATGATCGAGCGGGTGATGGCCAGTCCGAGGCCCGCGTGTTCGCTGCTGCCCTCCTGGCGGGCCGGGTCGGCGCGATAGAAGCGGTCGAACAGGCGCGGCAGCAAGTCCGCTGCAATCCCCTCGCCGCTGTTCTCCACGCTTATGCTCACCCTTTGAGACGCATCGACAATGCGCACCCGCACTTCGCCGTCAGCGGGGGTGAAGCGCAGCGCATTGTCCAGCAGGTTGGAGAGCGCCCGGCGCAACATGTTGCGGTCACCCTCGATGCGCCCATCGCCCTCGCGGCTCAGGCGTACGTTGGTGTCTTCGGCCAGCGGCGCGAAGAAGTCCAGCAGCACGTCCACCTCTTCGGCCAATCGCAGCGGTTCGCGATTGAGCGCCAGCAAGCCGTGGTCGGCCTTGGCCAGGTACAGCATGTCGTTGACCAGTTGCGCCATCCATTGCAGTTCTTCGAGATTGCTGTGCAACGCCTCGCGGTAATCCTCCAGGGGGCGTTCGCGGGTGAGGGTGACCTGGGTGTGGGTCAGCAGGTTCGACAGCGGTGTGCGCAATTCATGGGCGATGTCGGCAGAAAACGCTGAAAGCCGCTGAAACGCATCGTCGAGGCGTCCGAGCATGGCGTTGATGCTGTGGGCCAATTCCGCCAGTTCGGCGGGCATTTGCTCTTCGGGCAGTCGGGCGTTGAGTGAGCGGGCCGAGACACTGCCGGCAATGGCGCCCATGCGCCGCAAGGGGCGCAAGGCCCGCCGGGCGGCCCAGGCGCCCAGCAGGGCGGTGGCCAGGGCCGAGAGGCCGACGGTCAGCCAGATCAGGCGCTGCATGCGTTGCAGGAAGTGCTGGTGGTGGGTGATGTCCAGCAGCAGGGTCAGCTGCGGCGAATTGGCTCGATCGGGATACAGCGGCGCATTCAATACACGGTAATCAGTGTCGGCATCGCTGAGGGTCGACAGGCCGGGCCGCTCTGGCAATTGCGCTGGAATCCGGATCGAGCTGTCGTACCAGCGCACACCATCGCTGCCCTTGATGCGCAGCGCCAGGTCGGCCTGGCGGCTCAATTCATCTTCCAGGCGCGCCTGGGTCTGCTCAGCGTCGAGGTCTTGCAGGGCCCGGCGCAGGCCGATCAACTTGCCTTCGAGCAGTTGCTGGTCCAGTTCGATGAAGTGCGCCTCGCTGCCACGGCTGAACAACACCCCGGCGAACAATGACACCACGGCGGTGCAGGCGGCGAACAGCAGCGCCAGGCGGCTGCTCAGCGACAACCGCCTCACAGGCTGCGCTCTTCAAGCACATAACCCATGCCCCGCACGGTATGGATCAGTTTGCTGGGGAAGTCGTCGTCAATCTTGATTCGCAGGCGTCGTATCGCGACTTCGATGACGTTGGTGTCACTGTCGAAATTCATGTCCCAGACCTGGGACGCGATCAGCGATTTGGGTAGCACTTCGCCCTGGCGGCGCAGGAGCATTTCCAGCAAGGCGAATTCCTTGGCGGTGAGGTCGATGCGCCGGCCGCCGCGTTCGACACGACGGCGGATCAGGTCCAGGCGCAAGTCGGCCAGTTGCAGGCTGGTTTCCTGTTGCGTCGAACTGCCTCGACGCAACAGGCTGCGTACCCGCGCCAGCAACTCGGAAAAGGCAAAGGGCTTGACCAGGTAATCATCGGCGCCCAGCTCCAGGCCGTGTACGCGATCCTGTATCGCATCCCGCGCGGTGAGAAACAGCACCGGTGTCTCCAGCCCGGCGCCACGGACAGCTTGCAGGATCTGCCAGCCATCGCGGCCGGGCAACATCACGTCGAGGATCAGCAGGGCGTATTCACCGCTCAAGGCCAGTTGCTGGCCGGTGATGCCATCGGCCACCAGGTCGGCATTGAACCCGGCTTCACCCAGGCCCTGGCGCAGGTATTGGCCGGTTTTGGTTTGGTCTTCGACGATCAGCAGTTTCATGGGCAGCTCAGGGCATGGTTTGAACGTGGGCGTTATACCGCGGCGGCCGGGCTCGTGGCACAACCTGACAGAGTTGTAATGCAACTGTCAGTCAATTGGCAGCCGCACCGATCTAGAGTCTTGGGCAAGTTGAACCTTACCTTGTCGGAGTATGAACATGTTGATGGTAAACCGTCTGATCCTGGCCGCCTCCGCGTGGGTATTGAGTAGCTCGTTGTGGGCATCGCCCGGTGCGCACTTTGATTTCGGCCAGCCCGCACCGGCGGCCAAGGCCAGTCGCACCATCGAGGTGGTGATGGGCGACATGTCGTTCAATCCTGGCACGCTGGATATCAAGGCAGGCGAGACGGTGCGGTTTGTACTGATCAATAAAGGCCAGTTGTTGCACGAATTCAACCTCGGTAACGCCGCGATGCATGCCCAACACCAGCAGGAAATGCTCAAGATGCAACAGAGCGGCATGTTGACACCCACCGGGATGAAACCGGGAATGGACCATGCCTCGATGAATCCGGCCTCGATGGAGCACGGTGGTAAAGACGGCATGATGCGCCACGACGACGCTAACAGCGTGCTGGTTGAGCCGGGCAAGTCCGCCGAGCTGACCTGGGTTTTTGACAAGGCTACCCGGCTGGAATTTGCCTGCAATGTCCCCGGTCATTACCAGGCCGGGATGAAGGGCGACCTGACAGTCAGTCAGTAAGCACTCAAAGGCTGCGGCAAAGGCTGATAGAATCGGCTGATTCTTCAGTCAGGTTTCCGTCATGCATCCCGCAGCCGAACATTCGCCGCTGGGCAAATCCAGCGAATACATCGCCACGTACACGCCGTCACTGCTGTTCCCGATCCCGCGCACGGCGAAATGGGCGGAACTGGGCCTGACGGCCGAGACCCTGCCGTACAAGGGCGTGGATTTCTGGAACTGCTTCGAGCTGTCGTGGCTGCTGCCGTCCGGCAAGCCGGTGGTGGCCATCGGTGAATTCGCGATCCCGGCGGATTCGCCGAATATCATCGAGTCCAAATCCTTCAAGCTGTACCTCAACTCCTTGAACCAGACCCCGTTCGCCGATACCGCGAGCCTGGAAGCGACCCTGCGCCAGGACCTGTCGGCGGCTGCCGGCAAAGCAGTGGGCGTGCGGATCCGCAGCCTCAAGGACGTGGAGCGTGAAGGCATCGTGGCGTTGCCCGGTACGTGCATCGACGATTTGGACATCAGCGTCGACTCCTACGCGCACCCGCGCCCGGAGCTGCTGCGTTGCGATGCTTCGCGCATCGTCGAGCAAAGCCTGCACAGCCACTTGCTCAAGTCCAACTGCCCGGTGACCAGCCAGCCAGACTGGGGCAGCGTGGCGGTGGAATATCGCGGCGCGGCCCTGGACCCCGCCAGCCTGCTGGCCTACATCGTCAGCTTCCGCCAGCATTCGGATTTCCATGAGCAGTGCGTGGAGCGGATCTTTCTCGACCTGCAGCGCTTGCTCAAGCCGGAAAAGCTGACGGTGTACGCGCGGTATGTGCGTCGGGGCGGGTTGGATATCAACCCGTATCGCAGCACCGAAGACGTGCAACTGCCCAACCACCGCCTGGTCCGCCAATAAACGTTCCTTGTGAAAGTGAGCTCTTGTGGGAGCGAGCTTGCTCGCGATGAGTCCGGTACATTCGACATTGATGTCAGCTGACACACCGCTATCGCGAGCAAGCTCGCTCCCACAGGGAATGCGGTTCAGTTTTGTGAAACTAAAAAGCCCCGCTAGCGACAGCAGGGCTTTTTGCATTTAAAGGGTTCAGATCCCCATATTGCCCAACGCTTGCACGATGTTGCGCAAGGTCCCGGCAAGGGTGGGGTGTTCCACCTCGAAGCGTTCGACAGCCAGGTTCACATTGTCGGCGAGGTTGTTGTCCGGTGCTTTGGTTTCCAACTCAAGCTCAAGTTCGATCTTTTGCATCAGCGCGTGCAGGTCATCGCGCTCGACTTCGGAAAGCGGTGGATTCTGGTCCAATTGCTCGCGCAGTTTGTTGAGCTGTTCTTGCAATTCGCGGGCAGGCATTGGCGTACTCCCTTTATTGATAGGCACAGCCATGGACCGCGACAGTGTGTCAAAAGTCCGTGGCTTGCCTTAAGAGTAATCCACACTCACGCTCCCTGCATGATCCCGGTCATGGCTTCTCGCCTTTGAGTCGGCGCAGGCTGATGTCCGCCAGACAGGTGTCGAGTTCGCCCAGGTGATCGATCACCGAATGCACCCCCAGGCCGAACAATTGCACGGTGGCCTTGGCGCGCTTGGTTTCCCGTTCCTGTTGGCTCAGCGCCTGCCATTCGCCAGGCGCCAGGCCACACAGCGAGCCGCAGGACGCCAGGCCGATGGTCCACAAACCGGCGTTGAGCCCTGACTGCAACAACCGGGGTTCGCCACTGACCAACACGCAACCGTCCAGTTGCTGGACGTTCAGCGCCATCAGCGCCTGCCAGCAGGCATGTGGTGCTGGCCAAGGATTATTTGTTGCTGGAAGTTGCGGCGGTTTGATCCACGTCGGCAATGAGGCCGCCAAGGCATGACTGACGGCAGGCGGCAGTTCGTCGAGCCAGGCGCAGGGAATTTCCTGGCGCTGCAGGTGGTGCAAGCTCTCCAGGGCGCCCGGTGTTGGCTGCGCATGCTCGACTGGCGCTGCCCCTGGTTGACGGATGCGTGCACCGAAATCCACCAGGCATCCGCTCAGGCCAAACAGTACGGCGGTCAGGCTGGGGGCGAGGAGGGGCAGGGCTTCGGCGCGGGGCATGGGAACGTCCTTGAAATAACCTGCAGCCTAAAGGGCCTCGATGACAGTCCGGTGACAGTGAAATGAAGGGTGCCAGTCGTGGAAACGTCCTACGGCCTACTTGTTTTTTCGGTGCTGCCTATCCACGCGTTCCGTCTTATACTAGCCACCTTACCGCCTGGGCTCGGCGCCCTTGCCTGATTAATCCAAGGAGTTTTCCCCTATGCGCTGGAGCCATCGTCTAGCTCAGCTGTGTTTGTCAGCCAGCGTCGTGCTGGTTCCGTTCGCCGCCCAGGCCGCCACGGAAGAAGATCCTTGGGAAAGCATCAACCGTCCGATCTTTACCTTCAACGACACCATTGATACCTACGCGCTCAAGCCACTGGCCCAGGGTTATCAATACGTGACGCCGCAGTTCCTCGAAGACGGCATTCACAACATGTTCCGCAACATCGGTGACGTGGGCAACCTGGCCAACAACGTGCTGCAGGCCAAGCCGGCCGCTGCCGGGGTCGACACCGCCCGGTTGATCTTCAACACCACCTTCGGCCTGCTGGGCTTTTTCGATGTGGGCACCCAGATGGGCCTGCAGCGCAGCGATGAAGATTTTGGCCAGACCCTGGGCTACTGGGGACTGGGCAGCGGGCCATATGTAATGCTGCCGCTGCTGGGGCCAAGCACCCTGCGTGACGCGCCGGCCAAGCTGGTCGATGACTACACCGCCCCGTATCGTTATATCGATAACGTCTCGGTGCGTAACTCCATTCGAGGCCTGAACGTCGTCGACACCCGCGCCAGCCTGTTGTCGGCCGAGAAGATGGTGAGCGGCGACAAGTATGTCTTCATCCGCAACGCCTACCTGCAAAACCGCGAATTCAAGGTCAAGGATGGCCAGGTCGAAGACGATTTTTAATTCCGACCTGTAAAACCACGAAGGCGGCCCACAAGGCCGCCTTCTGTGCTTTTGGCGTCGTGTTTGAGCGGGTTTCATCCTTCCATTGAGTTACGCTTCGCTCGGTTCTTATAACTCTCTGTACTTTGACAAATAAAGACGGCAAGCGGCTATCTGCCTGAGCTTGAAACGCCCCGCGGATGGGAGTACCGTCTGCGCCTTAGAAGGGCACCTCTGATGTAGTTGTGTGTAGGGCAAAGGCCTGAAACCGGTACGACAGAGAGGCTAGAAAGCGAATCCAGTAGTGCGTGCAAGGCCAGACGGCCCAGCCCGCTACGCCAACCTAATTCTGGCGCCGTTTGCCCACATGCCAAAAACCAGTGCCACGCTGCTGATAATCGATGATGACGAAGTGGTGCGAGCCAGTCTCGCAGCCTACTTGGAAGACAGTGGTTTCAGCGTCCTGCAGGCCAGCAATGGCCAACAGGGTCTTCAGGTATTCGAGCAAGACAAGCCCGACCTGGTCATCTGCGACCTGCGCATGCCGCAGATGGGCGGACTCGAACTCATTCGCCAGGTCACCGAGATTTCCTCGCAGACTCCGGTGATCGTGGTTTCGGGCGCGGGCGTGATGAACGACGCGGTCGAGGCGTTGCGCCTGGGCGCGGCGGATTACCTGATCAAGCCCCTTGAAGACCTTGCGGTGCTCGAGCACTCGGTGCGCCGGGCCTTGGACCGTTCGCGCCTGTTGGTCGAAAACCAGCGCTACCGCGAGAAGCTGGAAACCGCCAACCGCGAGCTGGAAGCCAGCCTGAACCTGTTGCAGGAAGACCAGAACGCCGGGCGTCAGGTGCAGATGAACATGCTGCCGGTCAGCCCCTGGACCGTCGACGATTTCCGTTTTGCCCACCAGATCATCCCGTCGTTGTACCTGTCGGGCGATTTCGTGGACTATTTCCGGGTCGACGAGCGGCGAGTGGCGTTCTACCTGGCGGACGTTTCCGGCCATGGCGCTTCTTCGGCATTCGTCACGGTGCTGTTGAAGTTCATGACCACGCGCCTGTTGTTCGAATCCAAGCGCAACGGCACGCTGCCAGAGTTCAAGCCTTCTGAAGTCCTTGGGCATATCAACCGAGGCCTGATCAGTTGTAAGCTGGGCAAACACGTCACAATGGTCGGTGGAGTCATCGACGAGGAGACTGGTTTGTTGACCTATAGCATCGGCGGTCACCTGCCTTTGCCTGTGTTGTATACGCCAGACAGTGTGCGTTACCTGGAGGGGCGTGGTTTGCCGGTGGGCCTGTTCAACGAGGCCACCTACGAAGACCACGTACTGGAATTGCCGCCGACATTCAGCCTGACGCTGATGTCTGATGGCATTTTGGACCTTTTGACAGAACCTACACTCAAAGAGAAAGAAGCGGCCTTGCCTGAACGGGTGAGTGCAGCGGGCGGCAGCCTGGAAGGCTTGCGTCAAGTGTTTGGATTAGCCACGCTCGGGGAGATGCCGGATGATATCGCCCTGTTAGTGTTGAGCAGGAACCTTTGATGAGTACCGGTAGAATCCAGTTCGCCGAGCAGGACGGCACCTTTGTCCTGAAGTTTGTCGGTGAAGTGCGCCTGACCCTGTGTTCGGCGCTGGATGCGACTATTGAGCGGATCTTCACCTCGCTGAACTTCAGCGCCATCGTGATCGACCTGACCGAAACCCGCAGCATCGACAGCACCACATTGGGCCTGCTGGCCAAACTGTCGATCCTGTCGCGGCAGAAGGTCGGCCTGCTGCCGACAGTCGTCACCACCCACAACGACATTACCCGTCTGCTGCAATCGATGGGCTTCGACCAGGTGTTCAACATCGTGGGCGACCCTGTGCCGTGCCCGGAATGCCTGGACGACCTGCCTGACCAGGACCAGTCCGAAGAAGAAGTGCGGATCAAGGTGCTCGAAGCCCACAAGATCCTGATGGGGCTCAACGACTCCAATCGTGAAGCCTTCCATGACCTGGTGAATGCGCTGGAAGGGCCTTGACCCCTGGGTTTTGCTTAGGCAGACCGGCCCCATCGTCGGAACGCCGCCCGGAGCAAGCTCGCTCCCACATTGGAATGCATCACCTGTGGGAGCGAGCTTGCTCGCGATAGCGTCTATCGATCCGCCACATCCCTCAGGCCAAGCCGCACAAAAAAGGGCGAACCCACCAAGGTTCGCCCTTTTTGCATACCTTGTGAATCAGCTCAAAGCTTGGCTTGCAGCAACGCCTCCAGCTTCTCCTGGTCCCGGGCAAACTGACGAATACCTTCCGCCAGTTTCTCGGTCGCCATGGCGTCCTCGTTGGACAACCAGCGGAACTGCGTTTCATTGAGGATCAAGCGCGCTTCCCCGGCTTGCCCTGGCGCCAGCTTGCGCTCCAGCTTGCCTTCGTCGGCGGCCAGTTTTTCCAGCAGGTCCGGGCTGACGGTCAGGCGGTCGCAGCCGGCCAGTTGCTCGATCTGGTTGAGGTTGCGGAAGCTCGCGCCCATGACCACGGTCTTGTAGTCATTGGCCTTGTAGTAGTTGTAGATGCGCGTCACCGACTGCACGCCCGGATCATCAGCGCCGGTGTAGTCGTTGCCATTGGCTTTCTTGTACCAGTCGTAGATACGGCCCACGAACGGCGAAATCAGGAACACCCCGGCATCGGCGCAGGCGGCAGCCTGGGCGAAGGAGAACAGCAGGGTCAGGTTGCACTGGATGCCTTCACGCTCCAGCTGCTCGGCGGCACGAATGCCTTCCCAGGTGGAAGCGATCTTGATCAGCACGCGCTCGCGGCCAATGCCGGCCTTGTCGTACAGATCGATCAGGCGATGCGCACGCTTGAGCATGGCCTCGGTGTCGAACGACAGGCGCGCGTCCACTTCAGTGGAGATACGCCCAGGGATCACTTTCAGAATTTCTTGCCCGACCGCCACGGCAAAACGGTCGCTGGCCAGGCCCACATCGCCCTTGCAGTCCGCCACGCAGGCGTTCAGCTGCTCGGCATAACCTTGAATGGCCGAGGCCTTGAGCAGCAGGGAAGGGTTGGTGGTAGCGTCCACGGGTTTGACGCGGGCGATGGCCTCGAAGTCGCCGGTATCGGCCACAACGGTGGTGAACTGTTTGAGTTGTTCCAGCTTGGAAGTCATGAGCGTGCTCTGTCCTATGGGTCCGTTGACATTACCCGAGGGCCGGCAGCCACTCAAGGGCGTGAAGGGGTATCGACGGGCCCCAGCGGCAACAACCTGAAAACGGCTGTTTGAAAGGCCGGGGCGGTATCGGTAGATACGATGCCAAAACAGCGCGCAGGTTCAAAGCAAGTGACGGTTAACGCCCTTCCAGCAGTTGCCCCGCCTGATCCAGCAGCGCCAATGGATCCTTGGTTTTGTGAATGTCCACCGACAACAACTGCCGAAACCGCCGCGCCCCCGGGAACCCGGTGCCCAGGCCCAACACGTGACGAGTGATGTGATGCATCGCCCCGCCAGCGGCCAGGTGATCGGCGATATAAGGCCGCAACTGCGCCAAAGCCTCGGCCCGGGTGATGATCGGCGCGGTGCTGCCGAACAGCTGCTGATCGACTTCAGCCAGCAGATACGGGTTGTGATAAGCCTCGCGCCCCAGCATCACACCGTCGAAGGTCTGCAAATGCTCGTGGCACGCCTCCAGCGTCTTGATCCCGCCGTTGAGCACAATCTCCAACTCCGGAAAATCCGCCTTCAACCGCGCAGCCACGTCATAACGCAGTGGCGGGATGTCGCGATTCTCCTTCGGCGACAACCCCTCCAGGATCGCAATCCGCGCATGCACGGTAAAACTCGTGCAACCGGCCTCACGCACCGTCCCGACAAACTCACACAACTGCTCGTAACTGTCCCGCCCATTGATCCCGATGCGATGCTTGACCGTCACCGGAATCGACACCGCATCGCGCATGGCCTTCACACAGTCAGCCACCAACCCCGGATGCCCCATCAGGCAGGCGCCGATCATGTTGTTCTGCACCCGGTCGCTGGGGCAGCCGACGTTGAGGTTGACCTCGTCGTAACCGTGCTCCTGGGCCATACGGGCACAGGCGGCCAGGTCGGCTGGGACGCTGCCGCCCAGTTGCAGGGCTAGCGGGTGTTCGGATGGGTGGTGGCGCAGGAAGCGTTCGTGGTCACCGTTGAGTAGGGCGCCGGTGGTGACCATTTCGGTGTAGAGCAGGGCGTGTTTGGAGAGGATGCGTAGGAAGAAGCGACAGTGGGCGTCGGTCCAATCCATCATGGGGGCCACGCTGAAGCGCCGGGACGGCTCAGGCCGCGTATTCTCTAGCTTTGAGCCTGTTTTTGCAGTGTTTGTATTCAACGCGTTTCGTACCGATTTTCGGGGGTTTTGGGGCGTTTTTACCAAGCGGTTGGTACAATGTACCAACCGAATCAGTACGTGTACCAATTCTCATGGCAACGATCAGATTACGCAAAAAGGCCGACGGCACCATCAGCTACACAGCTCAGATCCGCATCAACCGCGACAAGGTAACAGTCTACCAAGAGAGCCAGACCTTCGCCCGGAAACAGGCGGCGCAGGCCTGGGCGCGCAAGCGAGAATCCGAACTGGATGAACCAGGTGCAATTGAGCGAGCGAACCGCAAAGGCGTCACGCTCAAAGAGATGATTGACCAGTACCTGATCGAGGTCGAGAAAGCCCGGCCGCTGGGCAAGACGAAACGAGCAACCCTCACCGCCATTGGCGAAACGTACATGGGCAAGCTGGACGATACGCAGGTCAACACGCAGTGCCTGGTCGATTACGCGCTATGGCGGATGAGCCCCGAGGGGGGAGGCGTCCAGCCGCAGACCGCCGGCAACGACTTGGCCCACCTCGGGGCGGTGCTTTCCATAGGCAAGGACGCCTGGGGTTACCAGCTTGATCCTCTGGCGATGGGGGGCGCACGGCGCGTACTGCGCAAGCTCGGCTACAACTTGAAGAGCCGCGAGCGTGACCGGCGGCCCACGCTGGACGAGCTGGGCGAGCTCATGAAGCATTACCAGGACATGCAGGCCCGGCGTCGAAGCATCATCAACATGATGAAAGTGGTGGGCTTCGCGCTGTTTTCGACGCGCCGTCTCGACGAAATCACCCGGATTCGCTGGGACGACCTCGACGAGCCCGGCCAGCGCGTGTTGGTTCGCGACATGAAGAACCCAGGCCAGAAGATCGGCAACGACGTGTGGTGTTACCTGCCAGACGAGGCCTGGAAGATCCTCCAGACTATGCCCCGTGCCGGGGAGGATATTTTTCCCTACAGCCCTGAATCAATCTCCACGTCCTGGGCGAAGGCCTGCAAGCTCTTGAATATCCAAGATCTGCACTTCCATGACCTCAGGCACGAAGGTGTAAGCCGTCTGTTCGAAATGGACTGGGATATTCCCCGGGTGTCGAGCGTTTCAGGACACAGGGATTGGAATTCGCTGAGGCGCTACACCCACCTACGTGGCAAGGGTGATCGCTATGTGAAGTGGGAGTGGTACGAAGAGATATTGAGGGCGCCCGTCCAACTGGGCGCCGCATCAATGAAGTGGCTCAAACGGCGTGTTTTAACCCGTTGAGCTGGTTGTTCTCCTTAACCGCGGCTGCGCGCTGTAAATCGAGATACGCGGCCAGGTCGGTGATATGGATCCCCTTGGCTGACTTCTGGCTGCGTTCCAGGCGGGTGATGGGGATCTTGATCTGCCCGCTCATCACCTTGCGTTGAAACATGTCAGGCGTCAGGTGCGTGAAGTAGTCCCGGCAGACCTGCTCCAGCGAGATAATCGCCTGGCCGTCGTACTGGGCCATCAGGATAAAGGCTGTGTTCATGATGTCCCTCACATCCGAAACGATTGATGAATGAGCGTCGGCCGGGCGGCACGTCCTGCCGGTTGTGCAACTTCAGCCTGGATTTCGCAAACGAACCGATGCCGCTTTCGGTTGTGCGCAGTCAACGTCTCGGTCAGACGTGGCACGACTTCGGCGCATTGCTCGTAGGCGGAAGGACCGTTCCAACTATCAGCCCTTACCACCTGGCAATCCGTACGGGTCGCATCCGCGCACAGGTAAAGCAAAAGGTATACGGTCATGGTGCATTCCTCGCGCCGCAGTTCGGGCAGTCGTCGAAGCGCTGGCGCTCGCTCAGGAAGCGCCCGCAGCCGTCGCAGTTAGTGAGATTGCTGTATGTCCTTGTGCGCTGGACCTTGATCTTGGGCAACCGCAGGCCGGCCTCCCGGAGCGCCTGTTTGTGATCGAGCAACGAAGCCCGCACAACCGGGCGCGAACGAGCGGCAATGTAGCCGCAAGGCCAGAGATCAAATCCTTGCGACCGGTAATTAAATGCATCCTCGCCGCCGGGGTGTATTGCGTCTTCCAGATTGGCCGTCGGACCAGCCCCCCCTAGCCAGACCAGATCGTTTCCATCCCAGTCGCGTGCATATGCCACATAGAAACGGCCGTCCGTGTTGCGGTTGGCCTCAGCTTCGGAGCGGGTGAGGTATTGGCAATCAACTCCCGTTTCTGACCGAGACCGCGTGTAGCTCACGGGCAACGGTAGGTCGGTTTGTCTGCTCTCGTACTGCTTCACTGCACGTTCCCACGTGAACTGCTCTGCCTCATTGAGATTCGAGGTGTAGCCGCCACCGTTGCGCCAAAACGTGGCTCGGCTACCGACGTTACTGCGGCTGTCCTGCAAGAAAAAGAGGTCAGACATGACCAACCTCCTGCTGAGCCACGCTCAGTGCAACCGCCACCGGCCGCACCCAAATCGATACATTGCTGAGCATGAACGTCTCCCCAGCCTCGGCGAGCAGCAGCGTCATACCGAACACATCGGCCATCGCCTTCGCCGCAGCCCGTGGCACCGCATTGCCGATGCGCTCCCGGTGAAGGCCGTCGTTGACGCCGTCCAGCTGGAAGAAACGCGCTTGCTCGATCTTGCGAACACGCTGCATCAAACGGATTTCATGCGCGGTCTGCGGATCTGCTGACCAGTGCTCCTCGGGATCGAACAGCGATTGCAGCGCGGCCAGCTCCAGCGTGGTGAAGGGGCGGTGCCAGGTGCCGTCGAGGCTGGTGATCATGCAGGTCAGCCGGTCGTTGGGCGCCGGCATACGCTGGTCCGCAACCGACCACCGACCGTTGTCGTGGCAGGCACTGGCGGAAACAGCGCCTGCCGGATCCTTCCAGTTGACTACCCCGTAATGACCACCGGTCAAATAGGCATCGCCCTTGGTGCGGAACATGCCCGGGCGCGGATCTGCGATGGATAGGGCTCCGCTGGCAACCTGTTGTGAGCCGGTCACAGTCCTGGCGTTGTCATCCCAGGGGGTGATGCGCAACTTTTGCGAGCTGGCCCCTGGGTGCCAGTTCTTATAGGCAGGGTCCGCCACGGCAAAAGCGCCTTGCCCGGTGGTGCTGCCGGCGATGACGGTACCGGCCGGCTTGCTGTAGTCGGTCACCAGGTACTTCCCGAATCCCTTGGAGGGTTGCCGAGGGTCGGCCACGGCCTGGCCTCCAGAGCTTGGCCCGTGCCCTGCGGTGACGGTGCCGGCGGCGTGGTCGTTGTGAACCACGCGGAACACGTTGTTGTGCCGCTCGCCGCTCATACGCGGGTCTGCAACGCTGAACGTCCCTTGCCCAGGGCTTCGTTGGCCTGTGACAACGCCACAGTGGCGGTCGTAGGGCAGCACGCCGTATTGGGTGTATTCGAATTTGCTCGCCGGCCGTGGGTCCGCTACTGAGAACTTTCCATTGGTAGGGCTCGACCGGCCGGCAACGGTACCGGCGGTGTCCTGCCATTCATGTACACCGAGATAACCGGCGCGGTACTCCGGCACGATTACAAAATCGCGCAGGTGGCCGTCCTCGATCGCGAACCGACTCAGGCTGCGCCAATCCTTACCGGCCTCAACCAGGGCCAGGCGTACCCATGTCTTCCACTGCAACGCCGGAACCCGATGCATCGGTCCAGCCTGCTCCACGTCACCTGCCAGTGGCATACGGCACAGCACGTCTCCCACGGCCCGCAGGCTGCGTTTTTCCGGTTCGTACAGGAATGCCGGTACCTTTTCGACGTGCCTGGCGACCAACAGAAAACGCTTACGGCTTTGGGCCAATCCGCCGATTTCGCCACAGTCATGGGTGGTCTCGGCCACGGCGTAGCCGTAGTGGCGCAGCAGCTTGTTGATCTGGTCTAGCAAATGCCGCCCACGGGTTGCCAGGCGCGGTACGTTTTCGAACACGATCAGCGACACGGGGTTGTGCTTCCAGGCCTCACACATCAGCCAGACACAACGCAGAGTTAGTTCGTTGAGCGCCTGATATTTCGGCGTCTGGCTCATGGTTTCCGACAGCAAGCCCGATGCGCCTTTGCAAGGGCTGCTGATGAACACGGCGTCAGGGTCTTCATTGCCGGCGGCGCGGCGAAGATCCTCGGCGGTGGTCTCTTTCCAACCGGCGGGCGGCTGCTGCCCATGGAAGGCGATGTACTGCTGCCGGGTGAACAAATCCATGAGCGTGCCAGGTACGCCGGTCATCATCTGGAAGTCACGCAACCCGGCCGGGTCAACGTCAACGCCTCCCAGGCAGCGCCATTCTGCTTGGATTGGACCAAGGGTGGGCTTGGAGTCGCTGAAGCCAGCGGCACCGCTGCCAAGGCCGCAGCAGAGGTGGAAATGGGTGAAGGTGCGCTTAAGCATCGTCGCGCCCCCCCAACAAGGCTTTGGTGAGTGCATTGGGTTCGCCTTCACGGCTGAGCTTGTTGAGTGGCTGCAAGCTCTGGCCGTGGCGTGATTCCACCAGCGCGACCTGGTCTTCAATCGCCTTGATGGTGCCCTTGCGCACGCTGAATTCAACACTGCGCGCCATGGTCCTGGCGACGACAAAGGAAACATCGTCGCCGACTTTCAAAGGGTTCGTGCTAGCCTCTACGGCGCTGCTGCTTGGGTTCTGTGCTTGCATGGTGCTGCTCCTTAGTGGTGGTAGGTGTCGGGGAGTTGGCGCTCCTCGACACCATCTTTCAGGCCGTTGTGGCCTGGTCTTGCTTGATGATCGCTATGACTTCGTCCCGGTCCTTCGCATAAGCGAAAGGCAGCTCACCGCCTGGGCGAGTGATGGGGTAACGCGCTTCTGGCAACCGGCACTCGGCCACGGTGTAGCCGCTGTCGGTAACCCAGCAGTTCTGCTGCACTTGCCCGTCTCGGTTGCGTTTCGGTGCCCACTTCATGCCCAAGCCCTGATCAGTTCTGCCCATATGGCGTCGCCGTTGGGGAAGTAGGTGTGCACCTCCTGTTCCGGTGAGAAATCCAGTTGCAGAACGGCCAGGCAGTCGTCGAACAACGCTGTGTCCAGGCCGCGCAGGCTTGTCAGCACGAATGGGTAGTCGTGGCCGTTGTAGAGCCCGACCAGGAAACGGCCGATAACGGCGCTCTGGCCTGTACCGCGCAGGGCGACAGGGACCAGACGGTTCAGTGCCTCGATACCGGCCTTGCGGATGGCGGGGCGCTTTGCTTCGAATTCCTGTAACTGCTGGAACCAATTGGTCTGTTGTTTTTGAGGCGCCGTGTTCATGCGAACTCTCCTGTTGTTGCGGTGGTTAAACGCCCTGGAAAACCCAGCAGCGGATGGTTTTCGGTTTGTCGAAAGCGTCCAGCAAGCGCGCCGAGTTAACGGGCTTGTTCGATTCCAGAAATTTGGGTGACTTGCTGGTCTTGAGCAGGCGTTTCAGGTCGCTGAGCGCGGGCACCTGCTGCCGCTTGTTGGCGGCCATCTCGACGAATTCGTTGAGGTTCACGGCGATCAGCCCATCCCGACGCGCATGGTTGAGCGCGCCTTTCTCATCCAGGCCATTGAGGAACTCGTACAGGTCCCAAAACTCGCGCACGGTCGGGTGGTCGGCGTTGATTGCCTGCTGTCGCTCCAAGGCCATGCGGCTGACCTCAGCGTGCGCGAGAGCTTTGCGGCGTTCGCCCAGGGGCACGACTTCTGCCAATGCATCCACCAGGCTGCGCAGTTGGGCGTGGTTCTTGGCGATACGCACGGTGCGCACGCCGGGCTGGGCCAGCAGCTCCTGCTCGTAGCGGGAGGTGTTTTCCTCCATCAGGCGCATGGTGTTGGCTTCGCGTTGCAGGGCCTTGACCAGGAAGCCGCTGATGTTTTCCATCGGCATGCGTTCCAGTTGCTCGGCGAACTGCTTGGTTTCCGGCGTGTGGTGCTCCCGCGTCAGGTGGACATGGCAAAGTCGCTGCAGGATGGGTTCCGAGGCGTTCACCGGGTTGTTCTGTGCGATCAACAGGGCGGCGCGGAACGGCGGCTCATGGGTGTCGTTGCCATTGTTCTTCACGCCGGTGGAGCGAACGCTACGGCCGTTATAGGCGGTTTTCAGTTCGTCCCAATCGAAGTGCTTAACCGGCTGGCCATCCTTCTGTTCACGCTCCGACTCGATCAGTACCACCGGTAAGTTACTGACCTGCGAGAAATTTCGCGCACGGCTCGCGGCTGTCGCTTTGGAAGGGTCGAAACCCTCGTAGTCAGTGCGTCCGACCAGTTTCCACAGCAGCTCGATCAATGTGGTTTTGCCTGAACCGGCTTCACCTACCAGCTCAAGAAACATCAGGGACTTGTGGATCTGCCGGATCTGCTCAGCGTGCAAGGCGCCCAGCCACCAGGCCAGCACCACCAGGCCCTGTACGCCAAAGCAGCTCCAAAAAATGTCGAACCAACCCTCGTTATAGGCATTGAGGTCAGTATTGATGTGCAGCACCGGCGACTGGCTCTGCGACTTGATGCTCAGCTTGCCGAGGTCGAAGAAGTCTTCCTTGTTGCGCTTTTGTATCGTCCCGCCGAAGAAAGCCAGATCGTTGAAAACATAGGCACCGTGCTCGCGGCTGTAGCCGATCCATTCGATGGTGTTCACGGTTTTCAGGCAATCGAGCTGGGGCGCCAGGATCCGTTTCAGTTGTTGGGCGCTACCCTCGAACATCGCGCCATTGGAGACGTTGAGCAGGCGATTCGCGAATTCAGGCGCAGAGGTGAGCTGCTTGGCCGTGAACGTACTTTTGATGACAGCCCCTTGCGGGCGCTCGATGCGGAAGTAGTACCAGGCCTCGTCGGTCAGGTCGTTGCGCATGTAATACAGCGCCTGGAAATTGCAGTTGGCGATGCTGGTGACCGAGCCCGACTGACGTAACGCCTTGTAGCGCCGCTGTTCATCCGTGAGCAACTGATCCTCATGCCGGTCCGAACTCTCAAGGTCACCCATGGCACGGTCGTACCGTTCAAGGTCCAGCCGAAACCAGTACAGGCGCTTGCGGAATGAAAAATGGAATTCCTTGCGCTCGTCACGCAGGTAGATGAGAAAACCCTTTTCCTCGGCGGAATCAGCCAGCAGCAAGTCCCCGTGGTGCAGGGCTTCGTCGAAGTCTCGCTCGATCTGCTCGGCGCGTTTGTCGTCGCCCTCAATCGACTTCCACCGTAGGTGAAGGTCGTTCCAGTCCACTTTTTTGCCGTTGGGCTGCGGAATCACTGCCGCTTTGCAGGTAAATCCCAGGTCGCGGGCCTCCTTTGCCCAGCGGCGCATGTTGGCCTTTGCGACTGGCTCGTTATCAAGCGCCCAGACAAGGCGTGGCAGGCGCTTGTCAGCGTCATGGCGAAGTTTGAACAAGGCCTTGAGCGAGTCGGTCGGGCAGGGTGCGCTGGACATCATCGACACGGCCGAGGTGTCGTTATGCAGCAGTGCGATGGCGTCGAAGATGCCCTCGGTGATCCAGAGTTCATCGACGTTCAACAGGTCCACGCTTGGCGGGCACCACCAGACGCCCTTGTAACCTGGCTGGCCTTCGCCAGTTGGACGGAAGCGGGCTTTCATCTTGCCGAATCGGTCAGGTCGGTCTATCAGGCGCTCCCAGTAGCCGCCTTTTTCCAGGGGGAAACGCACCGTGGCACTGCCGATGTTCAGCCGGCTATCCCAGTAGTGCTCCTGGGTGAACCAACCGGCGATCAACTCGAATTTGAAGCCCCGCGCAAACTCAAGGTAGGCGCGTGCCGTGGCAACCGGGTTATCTGGCGTTGACGGTGCGGTCTTGCTCCAGTCGTTGAACAAGTCGTCGTAGACGTCCTTGACGTGGACGCGGTGGCCGCATTTTTCCGGCCGCCCACAGATCAGCGTCCAGGGCGAATCGTAGAAGGTGTACAGGGTCTTCTGGCCGCAGCTTGGCGCAGGGCATACACCCTTGCGCATGTAGTTGGTGCCGGGCATGTGCTTGAGCTGGTAGTCCCGCTCAATGCGTTGGATGACGTCGGCTCGCAGCCTTTGTTCCATTTCCATCGTGGCTTACTTCGCTTCGTCGAGACTGTGTTTAATGGCGCCAATCAGGCGTTTTTGCGCGGACATCACCGGGAAGGCCGCGAGCAACGAGCCATGCCGCAAACCCTCGGGGATCCTGCGAAAGCGGTCGTCGTACCAATGCTCGTTGAACTGCTGGGCGTACTGGCTTCGTAGCGCTTGGAGCAGCGCTTCGGCCTCTTCGCGGGGCAGTTTTGCGGTGATGGCGACGTCGATTTGCATGGTCCACCTCGGATTTCGGGCAAAGCTCACCCAAACCCACGGGATGCGGGGCAGGGCGGGTTGTTTAAACGGGGTTTACTGAGGGTGTTGCTTCAGCGCGTCATCGCGCTGGGCGAGCAGGGTCTGCGGCAGCAGCCTTGCCGGAACCGGGTACCGAAGGTCGGCCCGGGTATCGATCAGGTGGACGACAGTGCTGCCTGGGCTGTTGCCCCAGTCCACGCCGATCCACTTGCGCTGGTTGATGACCTGTAATTCGGTCCAGGCGTTGTGCACCAGCTTCTGCGCCATGAACACCGGCACTTCCAACGCGGTGGTCATGTGCCGAACGCAGTTTTCGTACAGCAGGTCAGAGTCCACCAGATGTTGCGCTTCGTGCCGTTGCAGGTAGGCGAACGCCACCCGTTGCATGCTGCTGCGGTAGTCGTGGTCAAGCTCTTCATGGTTCATTGCGCACACTCCATTTCCATTTGGTCGAGCAGGTCGGGTTGATCGTTGGCGGACTTCATCGCGGCACGGCGCAGGGCAATGTCGGCGATGGGCAACTTGACGGAGGGGTTAGCCATACCGCTGGGGCTCATTTCATGAGTCATTTCGAACTCAGCCCGCACCGACCAACCGCAGGCCTCGTTGGTGCATTGGAGGTAGGCCACCCGCAGGAAGATGTGCGTGCCTTCGCTGGTGCGGATACGCATGCGGCCGAGGCAGTGAGGGCAGACAAGTTTGTAGGTGCTCACCCAGCGAACCCCCGACCGTGCAGTTGAATGGTCGCCAGCACTTCGGCGTAGCGGGCTGACATGTACTTCATCAGGGCGGAAACAATGACTTCGGCCTCACCCTGCTCAATGACACCGTCGTCCAGGGCCTGGGCAATGATCTGGTCAACCAACCCACGCTTGGCGGCAGCTCTTACGGAGCGGTTGTACAGCTCGACGTTATCCAGCGTTCCAGGCACCGCGACGGGCACAAACATGCCGCCATACATGCCGGTAATGTAATCCGCGAGATATGACGTACCCGCAACTTGCTCGAGGCGATGGATATGTTCATCGCTCAGTGGCCGGCTGCCGGCGTTCTCATAGGCCTGGTTATCAAACTTCTTGATCGGCATCCCAAGGTCAGCTGCGGCGTAATGCCGGCCCCCGGGGTAAGCGGCAATGACGGCGCTGACTACGTCTTTGCGGTTGGCTAGAACTGAGCGTTTCATCTTCTGGTTTCCTACCTGAGCCAACGGGCCTAATTTGTGACGACGCCGTCTTTGATACCGAGCAACACCGCAGCACGGTGGGACTCGCCCCGCAGACATTTCTTCTGTCCGTTCAACACGGCGTACACCGTTGACGGGGTCAAGTTGTGCTGGTCGGCCCAGTCTTTGGCAGAGAGGCCTTGATGCGCGAGTCGCTCACGTGCCTTTCGGCAAGCTTGCTCCGTGGGGTATGCGTTCGGCATAGTCTCGTTTCGTGTGATTTCGTGTGATGACAGGCGGAGTATTTCCCATGTTTGTGGGAATGTCAAATCGTCGTGGAGACGTTTGTGGGAATTGGTGATCGCCTAAAACAAGAGCGCGAGCGCTTGGGCTTCAATCAGACCGAGTTCGCGGCGAAGGCTGGCGCCTCGAAAAACAGTCAGTACAACTATGAGAAGGGCGAGCGCAGCCCGGATGCCAGTTACCTGGCAGCAGTTGCTGAACAAGGGGTGGATGTCCTCTATGTGGTGACCGGCCAGCGCTCATCTATGGGCGAAAGCCAGCTGTCCAACGACGACTTGGAAATCGTGATGCACGTGCGCAGTCTGGGCGATGAGGACAAAGGCGCGGTGATGCGCCTACTTAGGGCTTTTACAGTGAAAAAATAAGGAGTTGTGGCATGAAAAGGATGACGATATCGGTAGTGGCGCTGGCAATGCTCGCTTCGGGTGTGTGTGGTGCCCAGGAGAAAAGTCAGAGGGTTTCGAGCAAAGACTACGGAGACGCTTGGCCGTTTACGGTCGATAACGTTGACCTGCTTTGCTTTGGACCGTCGCCCAAGGCGTTGGCCCGGACGTCGGATGGGACCGTCTACGCATTGAGCGGGAGTGCACGGAGTCAGGCAAAAGATCGCGGTTGGTCGGACGGCCAGGACATCACCAAACCCAATCCAACGATGCCATCCATCAAGATGGACTACAGCGATATCGTGCAACGTGCTCAGGCGCTCTGCGGCGGGGCGTAATTTGCAATAAAATTTTTTCCGATGGGCTGGTGACACACCGAAACATGCTGAGAATGACGCACTCCCCGGGTGCTTTGGTTGGTGCCGATGTTGGTGCCGGGCGCCCGACGTGTTGAATGGAGTGACACATGTCAGTGATGAAAGAGGTAGAAATCAACTTTCCCGAGGTAATCGAGTTGCCTGGGCTTGATGAGCGCGAGCGGATGATTGTGCAGCTCTTCAGGCAGCTCGATGAAGTGCAACAGCTAGATATATTACGGTTTCTGAACGTTTTATTAGGTGCTCGGTGAATAGGGCCCGGTGCTACGCCGGGCGTCATTGAACTCAGCATTGGTTTTAGATGTAGAGTTTTTCTGTTATTGGCTGTGCCGGGCTCAACGCTGTACTGAGTTTCCTACTGACGATTCTAAAAGGGGCGGATAATGGTAGATGCTACTGAAATATGGGCTGATGATCTTATGGATCGGCAGCCAAGCGCGAAATTCTTGACGTCCTATATGCTCGCAAATCCCCATGTTAAAGTATTGAATGTGAATTCCCCTTGGGGTGCAGGAAAATCGTTTTTCTTGAATTGTTGGAAAAATGAGCTGGATAACGATTACGTATGTGTTTTTTTTAACGCTTGGGAAACTGATTATACAGCTGAGCCCCTTATTGCGTTGATCACTTGCATTGAACAGCAGACAAAAGACAACTTGGATCTAACTCTTCATGATGCAGGTAGGACCGCAGTCAATGCGGCCGCTTCAATTGTTAAGAAAGCCGCCCCGTTGATTGCTAAAGGATTAGTGAAGAAATATATCGGAGTAGAACTCAAGGAGCTGCTGGGAGAGGAGGGCGATCAAGAAGGTGCGGATTTTGCAAGCGATGTTGTCAGCACGCTTATCGCTGATCAAGCCAAAACTTTACAGCACGTTGATGAATTCAAAAAAGCAATAATTGAGAGGTTTTCTCAGGCTGCGGATAACAAAGGCTTGAAAAAACCTGCCTTTATATTTATTGATGAACTAGATCGTTGTCGTCCGACATATGCGATAGAGTTGCTTGAGCGTATTAAGCACTTTTTCGAGCTGGAAAATTGTCGTTTCATTATTGCCTCGGACTCGCGGCAATTAGCTCACTCTATACGTGCGGTTTATGGGCAAGGCTTTTCATCTGAAAGGTATCTGAATAGGTTTTTTGATGCTGAGTTTAATTTAAATAATGCGGATATATATAGTTTGGTTCACCAAAGTCTTCCGAAAATTTCCTCGGTTGAGTTGGGTTTGAACGTTATGGGGAAGGTTGTAGGTAATTATTTTCCCGGAGACTCTGAGTGTGTTTATCCCAAAAAAGATACTGTGGTTAGTTATATTCAGGGTTTCACTGAAAATGCGATAATTATGGTCGGTTTGTGCAAGTATTTTAAGGTCGAGCTTCGGGAGTTGATGAATTATACTAGGCAAATTAAAAGTGCTTGTGACTCTATTCAAGGGTCGGTGCATTTTTTTTGGTTAGCGTATCTGGTGTTTTTCAAAGCCTCAAAATCCGAATTTTATTCGGATCTATGGGTGTCTGGAAAGTCACGACAGGCGATAGCTGCTTATGATGAAAAAGAAGCGGATCCTGTTACTTTTTCTTTTACAACAGAGTTAGCAACTGTGAGTCACTTAGCGACATACTATTTGGCTTTGTTGGAGTCTGATCATCAAAGTCGTAGTAGCATGGCGCAAAGTGTAAGCTCGTGGAGGTCGCCGGTTTACTTTGCGTTGTCTAGGGAGAGCGAAATCTTAAAATTACAAAGCTACAAGGATGTCGTGGAGTTGGCGCACAGACTGAGCTAGTTAATAGGTGGTGCAGGTCGTCATGGCGTTAGGGTGTGACCTGCATCCGCTTCCACTCCCGATCCACCGCCCGCTTGGCTGTTTTCTCGCTTGCGTACAACCACCGCAACCGCTTCGGCTTGCTCTGATCCCCAGCCGTCACAGTCTTTTCCTTCCCTGTTTTCTTGTCGCGGTAGTACGCGATGATCCCTGTGTAATCCCCTTTGTTTTCCTCCGCCAACCCCTCAACCGTATCCTCGGGCAACTTGCTCTCCAGCTCCAGGCTGACGGTGTATCCGTTATCCGGGCTGAGGGTGTGCTGCACGTTACCGCCGTACCAGATGATCTCGTCAATTTCCGGCTTAACGCCCTGGAGCGTGTAGGTCAGTTCGGGAATGAGGTCAGGCCGACCCCGGGCGAGGGTGTAGCTGAGCGTCGCGCTGCCACGTTGCAGGCGATTGAATTCCGCCCGGGCTGCGCGCAGGGCGGACTGGCGGTCGCTGAAGGTGTGGCGTAGGTCTTTGAGGTTTTCACCACCGCCGGCGATAGCCTTCTGTTTCTTCGCGCTGTTCACGTCATAGAAATAGGCGCGCACACCGTCGTAGCTGTCGCGGTCAGCTTGCAGGTAGCGGTGTTGGTCTCCATCGGCGCGGTTGAGGGTGATATGCGGCAGCTCGGCGCCGGTGGCCGTCTTGCCGCCGCCCGCCGGCAGGCATAGCAGGCAGCCGGCCTTGACGGTGACCACCGCGTCGAACTCTTCCCCCACGCGGCTGATCAGGTTGGCATCGGACTCGTTGGCCTGGTCCAGCTGAAGGATGGGCAATCCGTCCAGGGCGCCGGCAATGGTGGCGGTGAGGCCGTTGCCCAGGGCGATGTCGCCCAGGACGTCGCCGAGGGTGGTGTTGCTCCAGCTGCGTTCGCGCTTGGTCTTCAGGCCTTTGCGAAGGTCTGCTGAGCGGGCGCGGATGCTCAACACATCCGGAGCGCCGCTGTGTTCGGTTTCATCGACGGTGTAGGTGCCTTTGTCCACCAGGCCGGTGTCGCTCCAACCCAGCCACAGCCGGATGGTCGCGCCTTTGGGCGGGATCGCCAGCAGCCCGTCGTGGTCGCTGAGGGTGATGCTGAGCTGGTCGGCCTCGATACCGCGATTGTCGGTCAGCTCCAGGCTCATCAGCCGTGGGCTGATCAACTTGGCGATGTCGTTGCCATCGACCGTGATACGAAACGCCGGCACCGGGTAGGCCGCATCGCGGCGGTAGCGCTCGACCAGGTCTTCGACGTAGCCGGTAACCTTGGACAGGGCTGCATCAATCACAGCAGTGCCCTCAAGATGTTGACGCCTGCGCTAGTACCGGCGCCGAGTAGATCGATCCGGTCGTCATCGATGCGCTTGAGGTTGACCGTGAATTCAATGCGCCGAGGCGTACCGTCACGGAAGAACAGCGTTTTGGTTTCGCTCAGACCATCGATAATCCACAGGCCGTAGATCCGGCCGCTGCCTTCGACCATCGGCCAGGCCTTGCCGGTGTTCGCCATCAGGCGCAGGGCGTCGAGGCTAAGGGCGCTGCCGGCCAGCTCCGGCAGGATGACGCCGGGTAGGGTGATGGTATCGTCGCCGCGCCCGACAAACTGCCGAGCCGGAGCGGCACCGACACGGCTGTTGCTCGCATGTCGCCACTCGGTTTGGCGTTGCAGCTCCTGGTAAGCGGCGGTGGACAGGCTGAACACGAACATACCCAAGGCAAGCATCATGGTGGGTTACTCCAGATCTGACAGTTTGCTGCGTTGGCGGGCGGCTTTTTCGCTGGTGATGCGCGCCAGCTCGGCCCGCACGGCGCGGCTGATCGCCTGGGCGTCCATGCCTGGCGTGGTGTGGATGTTGATTTCGTAGGTGTCGTGGCTGTCATGGACCGGCGCCGGGGCAGGGCTGATGGGTGCGCGGTTATCGATCGACAGCGAGGAGGCAGCGGCAGCCCCGTCCGGGAATTGCGGCAACGGCATGGCAGCCAGAGGCATGGCGGTTGCACCGAGGGCCAGTGTGCCGGCCGCCGTGAGTTGTTTGCTCAGGCTGGTCATGGCGCTCAGCGGCCCGTTTTGACTGCCCTCAAGACCCTGGGCCAGGCCGGCCATGGTGAAGCCGCCCAGCTCCGCGAACACACGGGAGGGGCTGTGGATGTCGAGCTTTTCCTTGAACCAACCAATCACCGCATCGCCTGCCCCGGTGATGGCCTCCTTGGCTACGGCCAGGCTGTTGGTGATGCCATTTGCCAGGCCTTGAATCATCTGCGTACCCAGTTCAGCGAACTGTGTAGGCAGGCCTAACAAAAGGCTGAGCATATTGCCGATGACTGCACCGAAACGCTCGCCCATTGACTGAGCGGCGCCACCGACGTCTTCGACGGGCGCAAGTAGCTGGCCGAACCAGGTGATCAGGCTGCTGACGCCATCTGATATCAGACTGAACAGCGGGCGTGCGATGCTGCCCAGAAGCTCCATGGCCGCGCCGACACCTGGCAGCGTCATGACGGCCTGGCCCAGGTTCAGCAGCGATTGGCCGAGCCCCGCGAAACTATCCAGGACTGGTTGTAGTGCACCGACCAGGCCTTGCCAGAAACCGAGAAAGAAACCCTTGATGGGGTTCCAATATTTGTAGACCAGGACACCAGCGGCAACCAAGGCCGCGATGGCCGCCAGCAGCCAGCCGATGGGCGTCGCCATAATGGCGGTACCGACGGCACTGATCGCGCCGCCGAGCATCGGTAGCACGCTGGCGGCAGCTAGGCGGGCGCTGCTGACGAAAGCAGGTAACGCACTGAGCAAGCCACCAGCCGAGCGAGTGGCTACCAACGACCGCCAGACTTTCCCGAGCCTGCCGATGTTGGCACCGGCGCCTGCTGCTGCGGTGCGCGTGCCGATCAACTGGGCCTTAACAATGCCCAGGCGAATGCCAAACATACCCATGCCGTACCGCACCATGGCGAATGGGCCGAGGAGGCTCGCCATCGTCAATGCCAGGCCACCAAACACGAAGGCCAGACCGGCCACAGCCGCTACCACCTTGACCAGGCCGCCGGCCAATCTTGGGTTCTCCCGAGCCCAGGCGCCGATGCTGTTGGCAACCTCCCCGAGCGTGCTGATGATTTGTTTCAGTTCGGGCGCAACAGCGGCGCCAAACTCGGCCAGGGCGTTGGTGAAGCTGCCCTCTGCGGCCTCCATGACGTTGGTGAGAGTGGCGAGTTGTTCGTTGACCCGCTTGCGCAGGTCGGCTTGGTTTTGCAGCTTCTGTTGCACTTCCCGATAACCCGCGATCCCCTTGTTCATCATGGTGTTCAAGGTGGTCATGGTTTCGGAGTCGTCCCCGAACAGCAGCTTGATTGTGGACGTGCGGTCCTCGTCGTTCAGGGACTTGAGTTTTTCGACCTGGGCGAACAGGTTTTCCAGGCCGGCGAAGTTGCCTTTGTCATCGGTGAACTTGAAGCGGATGTTTTTGCCTTCCAGCTCCATGATCTTGTTGACGTCCTTGATCCCGTCCTTGTCCAGGCCGGCCTGGAAGATCTTCCGGTAGGCGTTACCGGCCGCGCCGCCTTCCATGCCAGCCTGGTCCATCATGATCAGCAGCGGTGCCAGCTCGGCGGCCGCGTCGATGCCCGATTTTTTGATGGTGTCCATGACCGGCGCGATCTTGCTGAAGCCCTGGAGCATGTTGGTCGGGTCTACACCCGAGTAGAACCCCCGCTGAATAATGTCCATCAGCGCCATCATGTCTTTTTCGGATGTTCGGGTGGCGTCCTGCATCTTCGCGGCAAATTCAGCCGCGGCGGTTACGGGCATCTGCAACTGAACGCCCAAATACGCAGCCGCTTCGCCGGTGCCGCCGAGGATGCTTTTTGCGCTGAGGCCTTGGCGCCGCAGCATGGTCATCATTTCCTGAAAGTCGGCCGTAGTACCAGGTAGGCGGTCGCCCAGCTTGGTCGCCAAATCGGTGATTTTCTGGAAGTCTTCAGACACCTTGCCGGTGTCGTCCATCATCGAAACCTTGAGTTGCGTGGCCGAGTCTTCGTTCGGCGCAAAGGCACCGATGGCCTTAGCCACCGGCCGACTCGCCGCATATCCCACACCCAGGCCGGCGGCGCCGTTCATAGCCATGTTGCCGGCGAGGTTCTGGGTTTTTTCCAGCTTGGTGCGCTCGATGGCAAGGCGCTTTTGCTGCGCATTCAACGCGACCAGGCGTTTGCCCTGTTCGCTGATGCTGGCGTTGGTGGCGCTGATTTGCTCGCGCAGCTGGCGTTCGTGGCTGCTGAGGTTTTTGGTGCTGATACCGGCGCCTTGCAGTTTGCTGCGCAGTACCTGGAGCTGTTCGCCCTGTTGTCGATGTTGTTCCTTGAGTTTCTGCGCTTCGCGAACGGCTGCCCGAAAGTCCTTGGTCATTGCCTTGGTCGGCGCACCGGTGGCAGCGAACTGCTGGGACAGCGCCCGTACTTTATCGCGGGCAGCGACAAGGACCTGTTCGGTTTGCTCGGCGGCAGCGCGCTGGGTGCGCCAGGCGCTGACGTCCTTCTGCTGGGTGTTGAGTTCCTTGAGGCGGTCGCGGGCTTCCTTGAGGGCGCGGGCGGCACCGATGCTGCCGTTGTTGATGGCCTTCAGGGGGCCGCTCGCCTTGTCGATGGCGTTGAGCAACACCTGAAGTTTTAAGTCATTCGCCATCGGTGGAACTCCGCACCCGGGCGCGTTCGCGCCACTCCATCAGTTCTTGCAGGCCTAGCTGGTCCATGTCAGCCGGTGCCCAATGGAAAACCACGGCCAAGTCGGCCATGGCGTCTTCTACGCAACGAGGGACGCGTCCGTCTTCACCGACTTCTGCAACAAAAAACCGGAGATCTTGCTGCCACAGGCGAGCAGGTCGGCCGGGTCCATGCTGGCAACTTCCGGCGCGGTGATACCTGGTGCGCTGATGCGAGGCAAGATCTTGATGAGGGTGGCCACGTCCATATTCAGCAGGTCCACCAGTTGCACACCGCGCAGCTCGCCGGATTGCGGTTTGCGCAGGGTGATGCTGTCGATGACGGTCTTGCCACGGGTGATCGGGGTGTCCAGGGTGACGGTGTTGTCGTCAATCGGCGGCAGGGCTTCGAGGGTGTCTTCAGGTTTCATATGTGGCTCCAGATTGCAGGGTTAACCGCCCTGGGTCAGGGCGAGAAGGCTTAGATGCCGAGGGCTTGGCGCTGCTTTTCCAGCATGTCCACGCCGTTCACGTTCTCGATGAAATTGAGTAGATCGATTTCGATGATCTCTTCGTTATCGACGATCAATTTGTAATAGGTGCAGGTAGTGGTGATGCTGTGCTCGGTGTCTTCTCCCGGCTGCGCATCGCCCATTTCGATGGTCTCGTGCCGGCCGCGCATCACCACCTCAACGGCGCTGATCTCGGCGGTGTCGTCCTGCTGGAACGAGCCGGTGAAGCGCAACGCGACGCCTGAGGCGTTTACGGCGCCGAACTGTTTAAGGGCGATCAGATCCAGGCCGCCGGTCTTCCATTCGAACTGGATGCCATCATCCGAGAAGCCGAGATCGGCCTTGACCGGGCCGTTCATGCCGCCACCGCGATAAGCTTCCATCTTGCGGCCCAGCGGCGGCAAGGTGACGGTCTTGACTACGCCGAGGTAGCTGTTGGCATCGTTGAAAAGGTTGAGGTTCTTGAGTTTGCTTGGCATAGCCATGGTGGTGTTCTCCGTTGCGCTGACGCGGGGACAACTCCCCTTGCGGGGAGGCCCTGGTTAGCTGTTGATCTTGCTGGCGAAGTCGATCAAGTAGCGGTCGGTGATGCGTTGCCGCAGCGTGAGGTCTTCCAGCGGTGGCACCGGCGTGTAGTCGTAGTCCAGGAACAGCCTGCCGGCCTTGAGCGTGTCCTTATCGTTGGCATCTTCCGGGTACCAGCACTGGCCGCCGATCAGGTAGCCCGCCGCGATCATCTCGCGGAACTTGGCATTGACCCCTTCGATGATGTCGCGCACCAGGGAGGCATGCATGGGCTTGTCCACGGCCCACATGTGCGCCTCGGCCATGGTGTCGGCAAGGATCTGCGCGGTGCGGGTGTAGTTCTCGAAGGCGAACAACGGGTCTTCGCTGGTGGTACGGCTACCCCAGAAGCGGAAGCCGCCCTCGTTGATGAGCGTGGTGACTTCATTGCTGTTGAGGTAGTTGGCGTCCGTGGCCGGGTTTTGCAGATCCCAGAACACGTCGGCGCTGATGCCGGTGACGCCGTTGACCGCGACGTTGGACAGCGTCTTGTGCCAGCCCACCTCCTGATCGATCTTGGCGCGTAAACCCAATGCCCGGGCTACGGCCGAGGCGGTGACGGTTGCGTTGGTGACGGTGCTCCAGTTCTGGAACTCCGGCCAGATGACCATGGCTTCGCGGGCACCGAAGTTATCACGATAGGCGACCACCTCTTCCTTCGTTTTGCAGCCCCAGGCGCTGACGTAGGCGAAGGCCCGCAACTGCTGGGCGATGGTGACCAGGGCGGTGGCAACCGGCAGGCTGTCGAGGCCTGGCACACCGAGAATGCGCGGCACCATGCCAACGCGAGCCTTGGCGGCGAGCAGGGCTTTCATGCCGGTGTATTTGCCCTCGGCCGTGGTGGTGCCGATCAGGGCGCTGGTGGTTTCTGCCTCGGTGGCACCTTCCTTCACCCGCACGACGATGGTGTAGGGCTTGGTTTGGTCGGCGATGGCCTGAAGACTCTTCGCCAGGGTGCCCGTGGTGCCGGCTTTGCCGATGGCGGTTTGGACGTTGGTCAGCAGTACCGGTGTGTCGAATGGGAACGCGGTGGCATCGGCGTCGTCGGCCGTGCAGACCATGCCGATAACAGCGGTGGGGATGGTGCGAATGGGGCGGGTGCCGTCGTTGAGTTCGATGACCCGCACGCCGTGAAGATAATCGGCCATGGGTTTGCCTGCGCAGTGATTGGGATGACAGTGCACAGGCTGCCGCGCGCGCGCCGGTTGGGCGAGCGCGTGGGCTTGTAGGGAGGGGCATTACAGAAGGCGGTTGGGTTTTTACTGGAGTTGTTCAGCGATCCAGGCCGGAGCGACCGGCCTGAACTCAATGTCCGGAAATACTTCTGCCTGCGGCCAGTCCCTTAGCGCTTGGCGATACGCCAGCAGTTCGGAGAATCGTTCCAGTGTCAGCGTTGGTGTTAGCTGCAAATCCTGCTCATCGCGATGTCGTGTTACCAGCCACTCTGTGTTTCGGATTTCTGAATCACGCCAATTTCGCTCGAAAGCGATCAACTGGTCAGGAGGTGTGATCCGGTCAACGGCCTTCGGCCAACCGTTGACGACGATTATTTCTTTGCCTTGATCGATGGAATTTCTAAGGTCCTGGTACTCCTTTTGGGCAAGTTCTACACAGACCTTGTCGATAGCATCGCCATAAGGCTCCCCTGGATAAAAGCCGCCAGTTTCGGCACAGAAGAAAATAGCCATATCAATACCCCCAATATTCCCAAGTGCCAATCACAGTAGGCATAGCGACTGTGGACTGGTTATTCACGCACACGGTGACTGTCGTTTTGGACGAACCGTTAGGTCGGGGTTGGACGTTTGCCAAGCCCTGGTTATGGACCGTTCCTGAACCCGAAAGTAGACCGTTGGGAAAAGCTTTGGGTAACGTAATCACCAGTCCGACATAGGCGCCGCTCGCGAGAGAGGTTGCACTGAACGTACCCCACTGACGGATCAGCCCCCCCGGATAATGCTGATAACCGCTCGCGCCAATTGATGGCTTGAAGTCTTCAGCGGTAACCCCGACCAGCCAAGGGGTCCACTCTGCGGCGTTCTGCATGACACGCACGGCAAAGATCGGTGTTTGACCGCTGGATAAGCCCCCCGTGATCCGCTGTACCAGATAGTTGTTACTGGCGTAGCCCTCGACAACGAGGCTATAACGGACCGATGGGGACCAGCCAGGAGGCAGGTTTAACAAGCCTGACAAGGGGGTCAGATAATTCCCAGGAGTTGAATAATTATTCAGGTCCACCTCGGTGCTCAAGAAGCCTCGGCCGGTGCCGAAAGCGCCCACAGTCATCAGTGCTCCGGAAGTCAGATCCAATGGACTTGACTGTTTTTTTAACGCGCTAGACAACGCGTCCGGAATCGAACCATTTTCCGCATACCAAGTGATCCCCGCACCGGTCGAAAGTGTGATCGTGTCCAGCGCCTTGAGCACCAACTGACCAGGTGCAATGCCTGCCACATAGTCCGTACCTTGCAGGATGATGGTCGCGCTGCCGGTCGATACGTTGGTGAACGATATAGCCCCGCCATTGAACCCAGTGCTTGCTTTCGGCAGTGTGATATTCACCGGACTTTCAGAGTTGATGATGTAGGATTTCCCGAACGCATCGGCTGTCAGGACGGTGCTTACGTCAAGCCCCCCAATGCCTGAATGGTTGCCCAGGGCCCGCTGTACAAATGCAGTATTGGCGAGTAACTGGCTGCTGTTGCTCACCGGTGCCGTAGGTGCCGTGGGGGTTCCCTGGAGGGCAGGGGAGTTGATCGGTGCGTAGCCCTGCGTCACGTTTTGGAAAGTCAGCGCCGTGGTGCCCAGAACAATCGCCCCGTCTGTCACCAGCTGCCACCGGGTATCGGCCTGGCTGGAACCTTGCTCAACGGAAACCAGCAACGCCGATGTCACTTCAGCGCTGCTGTCGGCATCTGGAGCACGCTGCCAAGTAGAGCCAGCCGCGACATAGATGCCGTTGTCCTTGGCAGCCGTCTGGTTCTTCACCAACACCCGGTCACCAGCCAGCAGCGTCACGCCATCAACGACCTGCAACCCGGTCAGCGCAATATTTCCCGTGGTCGTTACGCGCACTGATTGCTTGCTGTCGAGCTTGTACAGTTCCTCAAGAATTTTGGAATCTACGTACTGACGTGTCGCCAATACAACTGAGGGATCGATCTTCAGTTCCACGTTAGCCGTATTGCTGACGATCAGGTTCATCCGCACAACTTGTGTGCGGCCTGAGCCTTGGGTCAGTAATGGTTTGAAACTCGGCGCGCAGTTAGCCACAGCCACCAGATCACCGGCGACGTCGTACAGCCCCACTTCACGAATCCACCAGCCACCGACGTTCTCGGGGATGACCTGTTCGGCAATGATGATGTTCGGGTTGGCTGGGTCAACCTTGAGCTGATTCAGCGGGGCACGTCGGCGCTCGTTGATCAACTGTGTCTGCTGCTCGTTGGGCATTGGCTCCGTGTCGTTGGCATCGCCTACGCCCATTTGCGCGAATGTCCAGGGCACGCCCAGGGCGTCCGCGTTGGCCTGCTTGGCCTTGCCGATGGCAGTGAGGATGGCGAAAAACTGGCTGTTCTGGTCTGTCATGGGTAGATGTCCATGGTGTCGATCTGGTGTTCACGGCCGCCCTGGTGGATGTAGCCCGTGACCTCGATGTCTCGCTGTGTGGGTGGGTAGATATCAATCTCGTCGCCCTCAGTGATGCAGGCGCCGATATGAACTGAACCGGTGGTTTCCAGGCTGATGGCGAGCCCGGTGAGGTGGCGTGTCAGGGGCTTGGCGTCGTCGATCAACCAGGTGAGTTCCTGGTACATCTCTTCGGTGATACCGGTGTCGAGCACGCCGACCTTGAGCTTGAAGGTGGCGCGAGGGCCGACCGGAACGGTCTGCCACCATTCGATGATTTCAATCAGGTAGCCGAGGGGTTCAACGACACGGCGTAGAGAGCCGATAGTGCCCTTGCGCGAATGGATGTAGTACGCGCTGCGGATGGCGGCGCGCTTGGCCGCTTCGGTCCACTTGCTGTCCCAGCGATCCACGGAGAAAGCCCAGGCCAGGTAGGGCAAAAGGGGCAGTGGGCAAAGGTCGGGGTTGTACAGCGTGCGCAACGGAATCGGTACACGCTGGATCTGGGCCAGCGCCTGCGCCGCTTGGCGCTCCAACGGCGTCGAATTGCTTGGGAGAAGGGGCGCGTCAGTCATTATTCAACCCCCAGCGCCAAATCAACGGCCGTGCAGTAGGGAGCCTGGTACTTCGTGGCAACGATGTCCGCCCAGTTCTCCAGCACGACCTTGCGCACGCCCTCAACGTGCAGCGAGGCGTGGATAATCGATTCCGAAACCTCCAAGCCCAGGCGGCGCCGTTGGTGCACGAAAGCCAGCAACTGCGCATTGGCCGCCGCGAGAATCAACTCGCTCTCAGGGCCGGACGTCGAAAGAAACAGCTTGGCCTTGACCTGGTAGTTGATGACCTGCGCGCTTTGCACGGTGAGCCGATCCGCGACAGGGCGGCGGTCGTCGTCGCTGAGGTAGGCATTGACCTTTGCCAGCAGCGCGGGCGAGGCGGTGCCGTCACCCAGGATCGATTGCACCGTCACCACGGCCTCGGCCGGGGCGGGACTTTCGGCAGTGGCGTCGGCAACCTGGCCGTCGGCAGAGCGCGCATGAAAGATATAGCTGTTGCGCGGGCCGGCGGTGCTGAGGCCTTCCCATGCCATTTGAGCCCGCTCCCGCAGGCTGTCGTCGCTTTCCATCAGCAACGGGACCGGCGGCACGGCCGAGGGCTTGGCGGCCTGGATGACCAGGCGCTTGACGTTGAAGTTGCCGGCCAGGTTCTCTAGGTCGCTGCCCTTGGCGAGGGCCAGCATGTTGGCGACAGACGCCTCATTGACGCGCTGGCGCCACACCGTCTCGCGATAGGCGTTCTCCTGGAGCAGTTTGGTCAGGGGCTCAGATTCCAGCTCAAGCCGTGCCGCGATCTCGGCTTGTTCCTCGACCGGCCAGAGGCCGATGGCGTAGGCCTTGCGCTCGGTGAGGATCTGCTCGTAATCGACCTGCTCAACGACCTCGGGCGCGGGGAGCTGGCCCAGGTCAATCGCGACGAATGAGTTCATGCGCTCCCCCCCAAGTTCAGAGGCACGCTCAGGCTCAGCGGCTCGTTGCTATCGACGATGCTGCCCTCGATATCCAATGAGGATTGACCTTGCAGCGTGGCGCCCTGGAACTGCACGCGGCTCAAGCTGATACGCGGCTCCCAGCGCATCAGCGCCATGACCGTGGCCGCGTACACCTGCAACCGGGTGACATCGTTGAACGGGTGGTCCACCAGCTCAGGCAGTAGGCTGCCGTATTCGCGGCGCATGACCCGGGTACCAATGCGCGTGCTGAGGATGTCGCTCATGGATTGGGCGATGCTTTCCTCGGTGCTGATGGCGGCGCCGGTGTGTCGGTTCATTCCGGTTTCCCCGTCTTGCCGCTGCCAGGCATAACGCCGCCGTGCGGGTGTTTCACCAGGCTGATGCCGGCGGCTACCACGTCTACCGAGACGGTGACCTTACCGGTGACGTTCTGGTTGCCGGTCTGGGTGTAATCGCCCTGGTGCGTGATGTTTCCGACGATGTTGATGCCGCCGGTGCTGACCAGGTTGGTGGTGCCACCATCGGTGAGTGTGGCGTCGAGATGGTGAGCTACGCTGTCGTACTCGATCACCGTGCCGTCGCGGTAGGTGGCGCGGTGTAGGCCTTCGCGGTCGCCGTTGGCGGGGATCTGGTCGCTGAAAAGCCCGGTCAGGGCGACACCGTTGCCGAGTTGGCCCGAGGGGCTGAACAGCAGAACTTGTTCGTTGACCGTCGGAGGGTTCCATTCCCGGTCGGCGCCGGCCCGCAGGGCGATCCACGGCAGCCAGGCAGTGGTCAGGGTTCCGGTTTTGACCTGCACACGCGGGGGTTGCATCTGGACGGCAGCGATGGTGCCGAAGCGGATGAGGTTTTCGATCAGGCGGGCGAGGGTGGCTAAGTCGTTCATGGCGCCGATGGTGGCGCCATGCGTGCGGGAGTGCAGCTTCGAAGAGTTGTAGAGCGAAGATTTACAGGATTATGTTTAGGGTTTTGCTTTTGGGGTCTTAGGGGCTCGAGGGGGGCGGGCAGGTATGTTTTTAGCGACGGCTAAGGCTGCTTTCCCACTGATCACAGTCCGATAAATGAACTGTTCAAGCGTGATCAGCAGTGTTTGGAACTCGTCTTGATTTGGTGACCAGGCTCTATGAGCGGCAGCACTACCTGCATCGGTCACTACCGCTAGCGTTTCCGATTCAGTTTCCCCTATAAAACCAACTTCAAGAAGATGCTTAACTTTCGCCTCTAAACTGAGTGCAGGGTCAACTTTAAGAACTTCCGTGGAACGGTCAAACGCTGTTCTCAAGCCTACTGAAGCCAGAATGAACGAGTCTTGTTCATATGCTTGATACATCTCGTTCAAGATCGTAAATAACTGAGGGTCGATTTTCGCAATGTCCCACACCCAATCCGGCTTTTTGCTTTTTTTTTCCGGCGTTGGAAAAGTAGTAATTGTGCATGGATTGACAGCGATATCTTGTCCTGTTTTTGGATCGTATTCGAAGTCCCAGTTCTCTGAGTCCCAGCTACTTTGATGAAAAAAAACTTCTTCGCAGCCTCGGCACTGTGCCAATTTGTAATCGCTCTGCCCCCACATTGGGTGCTGTTCATCGACCGAATCCCAACGCCGCTCGAACTCACCATGAATAAAGCAGGTCCTTTCTCCATCGCAACGGGGGCAATGTGCCTTGAAAGTTTTTGTCATCTCTTAAGTGACTCCCTCACCATTGACAATTTCGACTGCGACCCGGATAGCTTTTACCTCTTTTCGAACTAAAATGAAAATATCATTGAGGGAAAACTCTTACGTCCGAGCCGTGAAGTAAGCAAGCATCTGATCCCGAATTAGATCCAGGTCGGCATCGGTTAAACCAAGCACTTCCCTCTGCTCATATTTCACGTCAGGTGCCCCGCGTTCAGCTCGATCTTTCAGGCCGTACTGGTGCACCCGGGCAATGCGTGCAATTCGTCCCGTGAACCCGACGCTTATCGCATTTCCACCACCTTGAACCTTCAAAAAGCTCGCCGTGCGCAGCTTCTGAAACATCTGCACCTTTCGCTTCACTCGGCCTTGCTTCGCCCGCAGGTTGCGCTGCTTTCGCGGCGCGTACTTGCTCCCGTCCGGGTTGCGCTGGGCAATGATTCGCTGTTGCTGGCTGCGCCGCAGGGCCTGGCCGATGCTGCGGGCCAGTTTGTTGCGCGATGCCGGTTCCAGTTGTCCCAGCAGGCCGGCTGCCCAATCCTCCAGCGTTTCTAATCGGTTGGTCACTTCGGCACGACCCATTCACTGCCGGTGCCTTGGGCACCAGGTATCCACGCCGGGTCAAGGAATGCGGCCACCTGCTTGGGTTCGCCAGGATGGTGGATGGTGGTATTGCCGTCGGCGTCTTTCCCCACAACCACACGCTCGGTCAGCGGCAGTGTCAGGCTCAGGTCCACCTTGCTGTTGTCCAGGATGTCTGCCTCGAACTGAATGCCCTCGGCGGACTTGTTCAAGTTCTCCAGCAGCTCGGACTGGTTCACGCTCAGCCAGCCCAGCAACGGCAACATCACGCTGTCGGGGTGACCGGCGTAGTCGGTGAGGATGACCTGTAAATCAAAGCTGTATTCGAACGACAGCGAGGCAGCCGCGGTGCAGCGGATTTTGCCGTTGTCGATGAAGATCAGCAGCCGGTCGGGGTTGTGCTTGAGTTCGGACACTGTGCTCAGCAAATGGGCGCGCAGGCTTTCGGGTTTGTTCATGGGGCCGCCTGTTGATGGTTGAACACCATGTCTACCTGGCCGGCGCATTCAGCCCATGCGGCTTCGATGCGGTCCTGGTCGGTGAGCTGATCGCCGTTATTGAGTGGGCTTGTCGCCGGCAGGGTGCAGGGCACCACGGCCGGACAACCACTGACGATAAGCGTCGGCGCCGGTGAGGGCGGGGCGCTCGCGCAGCCGGCGAGCAAGCTCAGGCAAAGGCTGGTCAGCCCAGTTGCGAAGGTCTTCGTTTTCACGTTTCAGCGCCTCGATGGTTTGCTCGCGCTTTGCCAGGCCCTGGCGTAGCTGATCCTGCTGGGTCCGCAGGGCTGCTTGGGCAACGCGTTCGGCGTTCAGGGTGGTTTGCAGCGTGCCGACCGTGGTGCGCAGCCTGTCAGCTTCAGCGCGTGCGGTTTTGGTGTCCTTCTCCGCCAACTCGGTGTTCTTCTCGGCTACGGTGAGGCGCTGTTCCTGGCCCCAGATCAGCAGAGCCAGGGCGCCCAGCAGGGCGACGCCGTACAGCGCCTGGCGCAGGGTGCTCATGCGCGGTACCAGCCCAGTTTGTTCATGCTGCCGACGTCCAACAGCTCCACCGGACCTCGCACGATGACTACCCGACAACCGGGTGTCATGTAGGCCAGGGCTTCGCACAGCAGCTCCATATCGGCTTGCTCAGTATTTTCCGGCACCACCAACAGGTTGCCGTCCTGGACATCCAGTTTGCGCACCGCCTCCAGATCGATCATGCCGCCACCGCCTGGCCGCAACCGCACTCAGCGTGCCGTTCATAGGCCCGCTGGAGCTTGATGTCGTACAGGTTCCGCTGGTAGTCAGGGCCGTTGTAGAGTTTGGCGAATTCGGCCCATTTACGGCCTTTCAACGCCTTATGCAGCACCGGGTCGGTCTGGATGAAACGCACGAAGGCGGCGAACTGTTGAGACTCGCCTGCGCTCATGTCCTCGACCAGCGCTTGCACGCTGGCATAGCCCAGACGCTGCCAGTGAAAGCCCATGATCTGGAACGCGCCCCAGGAGGCGGACTCCAGCGCGGCGGTGTCATCGATCAGACGCGCATGGCTCAGGCGCTGGTGCTCAGCAGTGCCGCCGGCATAACCGCCGGACTTCGGGTTGACGATGGACGGATTGGCGGCGGCCAGTTGGTCGGCGTGGCGCTTGAGTTCGTCGGGGTTGTCGCCTTCATGGCGCGGCGTGGCGAGCTGGCGGTACATGATGTGCCGCTCGAACAGAATCACCGGCTTGCCATTCGCCAAGAAGCCCTTGCCCTTTGATTCAACCTCGTTGACGGCGTAGACGCTCGCCAGCGGAACGTCGAGTACCTGCGCGGCCTGCACCAGGTCTTCGTTTTTCAACAGGAGCTGGCAGTTTCCGCCGGCCAGGCTGGCCTGGGTCTTTTCGCCGGCAACGCCATCGGCGACCAAGCCGACTTTCAACTGATACGCCCGCACGGCGGCCTCGGTGGAATCGCCATAGTCGCCATCCACCACCAGCGCGGCGCCGTGGTCGTTCAGGCCTTTTTGCAGGATGCGCACCGCCTGGGAGCGGTCGCCGTGGCGAAGCGTCGTCATAGCTGTTCTACCTTGCGAGTGAAAAACTTCTTGGCAGCGGCGCGAGTCCCCTCGACTCCAAGCAAACCGATTACCCCACCGAAGAACGGTGCGGTTGAGGCGGGGATACCGAGCAGCGCCAAGCCATGACTGGCGGCCAGTGCCAGGGCGCCGCAAAGGGGGGCCTCGACTGCCATCCGCCGCAAGGTGCCGCCGCCATACATAATCCGTAGCGCTGCGATGGTCAGACCCAGGATCCCCGCATAAAGGGCAGGCCAGTTTTGTTCGAGCCAGGCGGCGAGCCAGGCCCAGGTGTCGGGACGTTCAGGCATGCGCTTCATTCCGTAATCCAGGGTTGGTGGGTTCGTGGGCTCGTTGCAGGTTGATCAGTCCCATAGGTTCACCATCTGCCGCTGTGGCGCAGCCGTCTGGGCTTCGGGCATCTGCACGGCCAAGCCTTGGGGCAGGATCGGCCCGTAGTCGGCCAGACCGGGGTTGGCTTCGAGTACCGCTTCGGTTACGCCAGCGGTGCGGCCGTAGTGACGCCAGCACAACGCGTCAACGGTGTCGTTTTGAAAGGCGCGGACGGTGACGGGCATCAGATCAGCTCCACGGTGGTGCGGTTGATGCCAAGGAAGTCACGCACAGCCCAGCGCAAGTCGCGGCGGTAATCGTCAATGTTTGGCGTGAGGTCTTCGGCGTTCTGGTTGCCGTTGTTGGTGCTGTCGTAGGAGCGGTAACGCTCACACACTTCGGCGCCGGTGGCGGCTTCGATGGCGCGGCGGTAGAGGTGCACCAGGACAGATACGTCGTTGATTTTTTCGCCGGGAACGTCTGCCAGTTCGGCATGGCCTGCGGCTTGTTGGATGGCGCGCCATCCGCTCAGCTCGCGATTGACGCTGATGGCGGCGGCAACAGCGGCGGTTTCCAAACGTGGCGCGGTGACGCTGGCATCGATCCGCAGGGTGGCTCGCAGCTCGTCGAGATCAATCGAGGGCCAGAAGGCGTCGGTGTTGATATGGCCGCTGGCGACGGGGCCGCTGGCTACGAATCCGCTCATGGAACAGCACTCAAAAATAGGTCGCCGGTGGTCGGGGCTTCACGTTCAGGAGGAGCGGCCTGGCCGATCCGCCCCGAGCCGGCGGGGTGCGTGGGGACGCTCGGTTAGCCGGCAGTGCCGGCAAGTTTGTTGAGCAGGCGTTCGGCCCGCTCCAGATCTTTCTTGCCACCGCAGGCGTCGTGCAGGGCGATAGCTTTTTTCAGTAGATCCACACCGGCCTGGACCTTGCCGGGTTGGCCCGGGGCCTCCTCGGTGATGCCTTCCAACGTGGCGCGGCCCATGGCGAGAAACAGCTTGGCGCGGGCCTGGTCGGGCATGTCTTCGGCGTCGGTGAGTTCGGCGGTGCGGTGCAGGATCGCCAGGTCGAACGATTCGCCAACCTTCTGAGCCTTGAAGGCTGCCGTGGCGACTTCCTCGGCTACCAGGCAACCCAAGGTGCGGGCGAAGCGGTCGGGCATGACCATCTTGTGTTCCAGCACGTAGGTCGCGATGTCGAGCCCTCCGGTGAAGTCACCGGCATCGAAGCGCCAGACCATGACGGTGGTCAGTACCTCGTCCTGCGCGCCCTGGCCGCCTTCCAGCACACCTTGCACGTAGGATTCATAGCTCGGCAGCAACTGGCGCTTGAGTTCGGCCTTGCCCTGGTTGGACTGGACCTGTTTCAGGCGCAGGCGGTCTTGCAGCAGTTGGTTGAGCTGGTGTTCGTAGGCTGTAGCGCCGGCCATGGTTTGGGTGGGTTCGGTCGCTGCCGCCTCAATGGCGGCAGTGACACGTTCAAAATGGCGGCGGCAGGGGTTGGTCATGGTGGCCGCCTCAGTTCAGGGTGATGTTTTCGGCCATGGCCGCGCAGCCCAGGTCTTCGATGACGTAGCTTTCGTTCACCGATTCGTAGTTCTCGATGCGGTCGCGCTTGGCGTTGTCCACAACGGTGCGGCGGCGGGTACCTTCCTGCCAGTACAACGACAGGTTATCCAGGCGGGTCACCAGCAGGCCGTTGGCCGGGAAGTGCGGCACGCGTACCGCTGGCAGGTTGCCGAGCCGTTTTTGACTGGTGACGATGTCGGCCGCCAGCATTTCGGTCGGCGCCTGGACCTTGTTGATGATCGGGAAATACTTGTCGGCCAGCAGTTGGCGACCGCAGATGACCACCAGTTCGGTGTCCTCCTGATACCAAGGCTCGATGAACTCGTTGACCATGCTAACGACCAGGGCGTCGATGTTTTCGAAATCCTTGCCGGAGCCGATTTCGATTTTGCCGCTACCGGCCACTACCTCATCCAGAACCCGGGCGGGGTTCTCCAGGCGCATTTTCTGAAGCCAGCCGATGTTGACGTCCTGCAACAGCGGGTTGGTGAGCGGGTTGGATGTAGCGGCACGGCTGATCCCGTTCCAGCCAATCATGATCCGGTTGAGGGCCTGGGCTTTGATGATGGCGTCGCGGATGCGTGCCTGGAAGTCCTTGAACTTGGCCCACTGGTCCAGCTTCTGATAGCGCAGACCGGTATCGAAGTTGGTTTGGGTGCAGGTGTACCCACGGTCGTCCAGGCCGCTTGGATCGCGTGGTTCGCGGTCTTTGACGGTGGTGTCGGTAGTGCTGGCAATGGTGCCGTCGATACCGATGCCAATCTTTTCACCCGACTGTTCCGATACGGGGTAGAAGTTGATTGCGCTGAGGAACGCGCTGGATTCCTGCATGCGGGTTTCCAAGGTCTGGGCGACGCTTGGGTCTGCGGTGAATTTGGTGGTGACGTCAGTCACCCCATGCAGCTGCGCCAGTTGTTGCAGGTAGGCGTTGAACAGTACTCGGGTGTCGTTACGCATGTTGATCGTCCTTCATGATTCGGGGCTGTGGTTGGGCTGACTGTCAGCAGTCGGTCACGACCAGGTCATTGCCGCCGGTTACAGGCGGGCGCGTTTTCTGGCTGTGGTCCTGGGTGGTGGAGAGCTTGTTTTTCAGCTCCGTGAGTTCCGTGCTGACCTGGTCGAGCTGGGTTTTCAGCCCCGCCGAGAATTTCTTTTCGGCGGCCAGTTGGTCGGGTAGATCCTTGACGTGTTCGGCGATGGCTTCGACGGCTTCGCCGATCTGGGCGAACTCGGTGTCGTCCTTGGCCTGCTTGCCGGTCAGCAGCGCTTGCACCTTGTTGAACAACTGGGCGCCGATGCTGGGCTTCTCTTCGATTTCCTCGAACTTCAACTCGGCTTCCACCGCCTCGGTAAACATCGACGTTGCCGAGTAGTGGCGATCCTTGAAGGGGCTGGCGTCAGGTTTCTGGGCTGAGAACGCCAGGACGTCGGTGCCCAGGCTGGCGGGCGAGTCAGTGACCGCCAGGCCAACGATGTAGGCCTCGCCGGTGTCGGCAAAGCTGTCGTCGATTTCGATAGAGGTGTAGATCTTCTGTTTCGCCTTGTTCATGGCGATCAGCTCTGGGGTGGGCTCAACTTGGGCGAACAGGGCCAGTTTTTTCTGGCCGTTGATGTCCACCTCTTCGGCCTTCACGGCCAGGACATCGCCGTAGGCCTTGAACGGGCTATCGGGCAACAGGCTGCGGAAATGCTCCAGCCAAATACGGGCGCCGTAGGTAGACGGGTTGAAGTTCTTGGCGGCCTGTTCCAGCCAGCTGCGTTTGATGGTGCGCTTGTCCGAAGTAGCGCCCTCGACGGCGACGCGGAACCAGTTGCTGCGAAACTTCTTCATGCCGGGAATCCTCAGTGCGTGGGGCGCCTGCTGGGTTGAGCAGTGCGTTGCAATGAGGGGCATGGTCGTCACGGGCGCGAGCGGCGGCAACGAGGCGGGACTGTAGGCGGGGAGGGTACAAGGGGCGGCGCTATTGAGTCGTCGCCTTGGGCGGCAGCATCTCGGCCATGACGACGACCTGCCTGCTGCCTATCGATCCACGACGCCAATCCAAGTTCCTGTACTGGATGGGTTGGCGCATCTGCGAGATTGCCGAGGCTACGGGCGAAAAGGAAAAAACGCTACACAGCTGGAAGGCCCGCGACGAGTGGGACCGGGCCGACAATGTTGAACGCATCGGTGGCGCCCTGGAAGCGCGCTTGGTGCAGTTGATCCTCAAGGACAACAAGACCGGCGGCGATTTCAAAGAGATCGATCTGCTGCATCGACAGCTTGAACGCCAGGCCCGCATTCAGCGTTTCCAGGGCGGCGGCACCGAAACCGACCTCAACCCGAACCTCGCCAAGCGCAACGAGGGGCCGAAGAAAAAGTCACCGAAGAACGACATCAGCGAAGACCAGATCGAGCTGCTGCGCGAGGCGTTCATCGACGGCTGTTTCGACTACCAGAAAGATTGGTACCGGGCCGGCAACCAACGCACCCGCGTCATCCTCAAGAGTCGGCAGATCGGCGCCACGTATTACTTCGCTCGCGAGGCGTTTATCGATGCCCTGGACACCGGTCGCAATCAGATTTTTCTGTCGGCTTCGAAGAACCAGGCCTACCTGTTCCGTGGCTACATCCAGGCCTTCGCCCGGGAAGTCATCGGCGTTGAGCTGACCGGTGACCCGATTGTGCTGCCCAACGGCGCCGAGCTGTTTTTCCTCGGGACCAACGCCCGCACCGCCCAGGGCTATCACGGCAATTTCTACTTCGACGAATTCTTCTGGACGTTCAAGTTTGAGGAGTTGAACAAGGTCGCCTCGGGCATGGCGATGCACAAGAAGTGGCGCAAAACCTATTTCTCCACACCGTCGAGCATGGCCCACGAGGCCTACACCTTCTGGACCGGCGAGCGCTTCAACAAGGGCAAACCCGCCGCGCAGCACACCAAGGTGGACGTGTCCCACGGCGCACTCCAGCAGGGTCGGTTCTGCGAGGACCGGTTATGGCGCCAGATCGTCACGATCCTCGACGCCGAGCGGGGCGGGTGCGATCTGTTCGACATCGAAGAGTTGCGCCGGGAGTACAGCCCCGAGGCCTTCGCCAACCTGCTGATGTGCGAGTTCGTCGATGACGGCGCGAGCATCTTCCCGCTGTCGGTGTTGCAGTCTTGCATGGTCGATAGCTGGGTGGAGTGGGCCGAGGACTACAAACCTTTCGCCATGCGCCCGTTCGGCGACCGTCAGGTATGGGTCGGCTATGACCCAGCCGAGACGGGCGATTGTTCCGGCCTGGTGGTGGTCGCGCCGCCCCTGGTGCCCGGCGGCAAGTTCCGCGTGCTCGAGCGCCATCAATTTCGCGGCATGGACTTCGCCGCCCAGGCCGCCGCCATCAAGGGCGTGTGCGACCGCTACTGGGTCACCTACATCGGCATCGACGTCACCGGTCTGGGCAGCGGCGTAGCCCAGCTGGTGCGCCAGTTTTTCCCGGCGGTGACCACCTTCAGCTACTCGCCCGAGGTGAAAACCCGCCTGGTGCTAAAGGCCTACGACGTGATTCACAAGGGCCGGTTGGAGTTCGACGCCGGCTGGACCGACATGGCCCAGTCGCTCATGGCTATTCGCAAAACCATCACCGCAGGTGGCCGGCAGTTCACCTACACCGCCGGCCGCAACGACAACACCGGCCATGCCGACCTGGCCTGGGCGCTCTTCCACGCATTGCAGAACGAACCGCTCGAAGGGCAGACCGCTGCCAATACCGGGCGAATGGAGATTTTCACATGACCGAACAACTCGCCAGCCAAGAACTAATGCCGGCCACCCTCGACGCCGCCAGTGCGGGTACCCAGGTGTTCAGCTTCGGTGACCCGACGCCGGTGCTGGGTGGTCGGGAGGTGTTCGACTACCTGGAGTGCTGGTTCAACGGGCGGTGGTATGAGCCGCCGTTGTCGCTTAACGGGTTGGCTCGGTCTGTGGGAGCGAGCGTGCATCTGCATTCAGGGTTGATGTTCAAGCGCAACCTGTTGAGCAAGACGTTTATCCCGCATCCGATGCTATCCCGGGCGGCTTTTGAACAGTTCGCGCTGGATTTTCTGTGCCTGGGAAATGGCTATCTGGAAAAGCGCCGTTCGGTGCTGGGTAGCACGAGGCAACTGGTGCCGTCGCTGGCGAAGTACATGCGGGTCGGGCCGGAAGGGCAGTTTTACCAGGTGCAGGGCTGGAAGAATGAGCACGCGTTTGAGCCGGGGAGCATTTTCCATCTGCGTGAGGCGGACTTGCACCAGGAGATTTATGGGCTGCCGGAGTGGATCAGTGCGTTGCAGTCGGCGCTGTTGAATGAGTCGGCGACGCTGTTTCGGCGTAAGTATTACGAGAACGGCAGTCACGCCGGTTTCATCCTGTACATGACCGATGCGGCGCAGACTGAGGCGGATATCGACGCTTTGCGTAAGGCGCTGAAGGAGTCCAAAGGACCGGGGAATTTTCGGAATCTGTTTGTTTACTCACCCACGGGCAAGAAGGATGGGATTCAACTAATCCCTGTCAGCGAGGTAGCGGCCAAAGACGAATTCAACTCGATCAAGAATCAGACCCGTGATGATGTGCTGGCGAGCCTGCGCATTCCACCGCAGTTGATGGGGATCGTGCCGCAGAACGCGGGTGGGTTTGGATCGATCAGGGAGGCGGCGCAGATCTACGCGGCCAACGAGCTTGAGCCTATTCAGACGCGGATGACGCAGCTGAATCACTGGCTAGGGGAGGAGGTCTTGCGCTTCAAGCCCTACGCAACCGCTGAGGAGGCTTAAAGTCCTCGCGCAACTAACGAGGCGAGGTCAACACCGGCAGTTCGCTCAGCAGCGCGGCCAGCGCGTGCCACGGGTGTTTGGCACACTCACTGTCAATCGCGCAACCGGCGCCGTGCTGGAACGGCTCCCCGGCGTCCCGAGCGAACTGGCCCACGCCACAAAGGGCGCACAACAACATATTGCCGTCCAGCACCCAGCGCAGGGACCAGTTGTTCAGGCCCTCGTCGCGGAGGTACCGGGCCGCGTTACGGTCACGCGCGCTCATTCAGGGACCACTCCAGAAGGCCCGCCATGACTGGCCGCATCGTTCATGAAGGTAGCGACCTCGGCATGCTGCAAAGCCTGGTCGCGCACCAGTCGAGAAAACCATACGCTTAGACGGGTGACGCTGCGCGCTTGCTGCTGGCCGACCGCCTGCAAATAGTCGAACAGCTCGCTTTCTAACGTGCTGGCCGACTGCGCCAGGACTTCCGGCCTGATTGCCCGGGCGATACGTGCGGCCAAGTCGGCCACCTCAGGGGCGTAGCTGCGCAAGGCACTCAAGCGCTGCTCATAGGACGGCGTAACGGGTAACGGCATGGCGGTACGTCCTTTTCGAGTGAGGGGCCCCCAGTGCGTAAAACCAGAGCCAGGGGGGGTGAACCAGTGTAGGGGGTTGTGGTCACCGTGCCCAATAAAGAGGCCCCACACCTGGCTTGGGTGTGTGGGCCTATTTGACATAAATGGCGCTATTCGCAGCCCAGCCTCGGCATGAAACAAAAATAAGAAGGGTTCGGATCAGCCATGACAGAATCCACGATGTCATTTTGTAATCATGGAGTTTATAGATGAACCGTTTTGCGCATTTTTTTGGAATTCTGGCCACGGTCGTAAGCTTTGCTACCTCCGCTGCCTCTTCCCTCCAGGACATTAACTATTCGGTAGTCAGTGATAAGTCTAAGCGCGATATCAAGCGAGCGGTCGAGGTTGTTCTAGATGAACGCGTGGATCAACCCACACTTGAAGCATTGGCGAATCAAATCAAAAACTCGAACCCAATGAGTTTTCAACGAACCTTCATCAGCTGGCGGATCAAAGGTGAGGATGGTGGTGGGTACTGGGCCAAGACAGATTTTGACCCGACATTAAACGTTCAGTTTCTGGGGGCCACAGTTGCTGAGTACAATAAACTTAAGACCACCGGCACGGCAGCCGATGGAGAGGTGTTTGGTAGCTGGCTTATTAACTGGGGTGCCGATTACAAAATGGTGGGTTACCGAAAAGGCGGTAAAATATTTATCCGCTCCACGTTTACAGATGGCTCGTCGGGAACCAAAGAGTTTGTTTCGAAGAAGGTCTCCGGTCGATCCGTTCTAGTCGATGCTGAAGGAAGCGATTTCGGTGAATACTACCTCGTCAACGTTCAGGGTGATCTGGAGTTCTGGGGCGAAAACGGCAATTTCTATACGGCTAAAAAAACTGACTGAAGCGCTGACGCGTTCGGATCCGAGTTTGCGCAAAATTGCGTCGAACCACACCATCTATAAACGCTTGGTCTAACGCCAAACGACAAAAGCCCGCCAATAGGCGGGCTTTTTTGTGTCGGTGATTTAATGAAAACGTCGCTACTCGTAACGCGACGGGTCACTCACGCCGGCGCAGTAGTGAACTCCTCCACCGTCATTTCGCCGAGATAAGACACGCTCAACAATGAAGCAGACGCCATACCAAGCACCTTATGAGCATTGTTGATCGACGCCTGAGTCACCCGGGCTTGAGGCAGCCCCATGGCAACAGAGTTATGCACGGTAGAGTTGCCAGTCACTTGGTAGAACGTGAATAGGTAGTAATGATGTTTCATGGACTCCAAACCTCTCCTTGGATGATGGCTCATTGTAATCACAGTGGCCGAGGCGGTGGGGTGCCTTTCGGTTATTACCCGTATGCAAACTCAGCCACGTACGTCCATTTGTACTGCCTACAGAACACCGCTGCCTTGCGGCGCTTGGCTCGGCAAACCCAAGTGGTCCTCCGCGAATTGGAAGTACGCATAAACGGTCACCCCTACCTAACCCATGACAGTCGATAACGCAGCTACTACGCCCGCGAGGCGCTTCATTCGATCCTGGAAATGCCTCGATACGGTGCGTTTTTTCGGGGCTGTGGCGTGCTTCACACCTGGCGCGCGCCGTCGTCCCCCCACCGCGCCTCCGGTCTAAATAGGTCTTTTTTTCCGCACACCTGCGGACTGCTCGAAACGAGCCCGGCCGGGGGCCTTCTGACGATTCTGGGAGGTGCAAAAGCCTGCGGATCCCTGCATGCCGAGGGGGTTCGCTCATTGGTCTCGACAGGCGCTTGGCTTGAGGGGAAGGGGGCGGTTCAGAAAAAGAGTAATTTCAGTAATCAGGGGGAAGGGATGGCCTGGAGCCCACGTATTCCGTGGCTTTGCTGATTACAAAGATGAGTAACAAAGAGGTAACTAAAAAAGTAATAAATTATCAAGCCATTGAATTTAAAGGGTTTTTTGTTTTGTGAGAGTTACGTCAAATAAGAGTAATCAGATTACTTCAATATTACTTAAAAATTACTCTTTTCGGATCTGATAAAGTCCTTTGTTTTCAATGGATTACAGGCTGAATCGGGCCGATGTTACTCATGTTACTCTTTTTTTTGCCCCCCCCTGATACTTCTCTTTTGCTAGCCCATACGTGCGGACGCGTACGTGCGACCGGCATTTTGTCGAGTCGATGATTAACATGGGGGCTGGACTGGGTTGGGCAATGCTAGGGATTGGAGCGACAAGCACTACAGCGCGCCCATGAGCACGCTGTTTGGTGGCTGAACAGAACCTGGAGGACAGTGAGTGGTGTGAAAGTGTTCGGCTTTTGCCTGCACAGCAAGGCTCGTATTTACGAGGCACGCCCTCTGATTCGAGCCAGGCCTTGTTTGATATGGCCTGCGTTTTCACCAATCGTGCTAAGTGCGCCTCGAACGTTCTCACCCGTCTCTGAAGCGTCTTGCTGCTCAGCCCACAGAGTCAGCTCCATTACGGCCGCTTCTAGGGCTAATTGATTTTGATAAAGCCGTTCCAGAACATCCGCTAGAGAGTATTCGCTTGCCATAGGTGCCGACTCGATTCGAAAGAAATTAAGCATAGCAGTAGCCAATGTGCGGGATTTGCTGGAGGCAGCGAGAACGGGGCCGGGCTTCGGTGCGTTGGAATGGTGTTGGTACAAAAGTGGTACTGGTTTTTTCGGGGGGCGCTACAAGGCACGTTTTACGAGGGCTGTAGCATTAGGAGTTCCAATCCATCATCGGCGCGACGGAGAAACGGTGGGAGAGCGGGGCAGTTTGTAGGGGCATTGGGAATCTGAATCAGCGAGGCGGATGGCACAGTTTATCAGGGAAGGGCAGGACGTGTTGGGAGCGCAATATTGCGCCGACTTCACCAGTTGGTGCGGGGGCGTTGTCGAGTGTGGAATACGCCGAGGATTTGGAGGCGATCACCGTGTACGCGGTACGGAATCAGGTAAGACCAGTTTGGGACCGCCCATTCCCGCGTCTGTTTGACTCGTCCTTCTCGACCCATTGCGGGAAACTGAGCCAATTTGTCTACGCTGGCGAAGATCGCTTCGGAGAAGTCGTCAGCAGCCTTGGGGTTTTCAAGTGCAATATAGCTGGCTTCGTCCTCCAGGTTTTTGAGTGCTTTTTCCAGCCACTCAACCTGCATTCTGACTCCAGCGCCGAGCACGCATCGCTGCCACTTGCTCATCGGTAGCAAATTTGCCTTGGTCAGCTTCCTTTACGGCAAGTTCGATCTGTGTGGTCAGCGCTTTTTCGTGTTCGATGAAGTCGCGAAGAACGTCCATCGCCAAGTAGCTCGCACTTTGGCCGTTGGTCTTGGCCAGATCGGCGAGGGAGTTCGATAGGTCTTCGGGCAGATTCAGGGATATGCCGGACATGGCAGCCTCGATGGTGGACGTTTTCGGGCATCTTACACCGTTGACCGAGCGCTTGAATCAGCAGGCCGTCGCAAGGTGTGTCTCGACGTGAGTTGTTCCCCTCGTGCGCTGATCTGAAAAAGCCTCACAGACGCCGCCGTCCCGGGGGTAAATGTGGGATATGGAATGGCATGACGTTGATCTCACACCGAGAATCAAAGCCAATGAGACTGCCCCATTCTCACTGGCTCATGCTTATGCTGATTATGGTTTCGGTTTGGATGTCTACCAGGCTCAATGCACCGTCGGAAAATGAGCAGCCGGTGTCGATATAAACGACGTTGCCCAGGTGTATAACACGGGGTACTGTTGAGTGCCCAACATAGAGCCGATCTATCCCTTTAATGGAAGTGAGGTCTTGTTGCTCGATTTTCTCTCTTGCATACAGCGCTGTTTTCAAGGCTTGCCGTTGATGTGACTCTCCAGAATTTCCAGTGATAGCGTCTTTGGCTTCCTGCCATCCATCGTCACTTCGGATGACAGGAACTTCGGCATGAACTATTCCAATTGTTTGATCGCTTGGTAAATTGATTTCAATGATCAATGGAAGTGCTTGCAGGGCTTTTGATAGTTCTTGTTGAATGTCGGGTTGTAACTCGTAGAGCCAGGCACCACCGTTTCGGATATGTCGGGGTATGTCGCCATGGCCGGAGATACAGTCAATAAGCATCTGCTCATGATTGCCGCGTACGGCATGGAACCACGGCTTCTCAAGCCAGTTCAATACATCCATGGAGTCGGGACCTCGGTCGATGAGGTCTCCCACGGAAAAGATGCGATCCAGCTCAGTGTTGAAGTTTAGTTTGTCTAAGGCTGCTGTTAGAAGTTTGAAATGCCCGTGAACGTCGCCCACCACAAAATCACGACCTTTTTTGTTGGATGGGAAAGATCTCGTCCTGTACATTTTCAGTGCTTCAGCAGATGTTGATTGGCGGTGACTGTATCACTTGGCGAAATAAACAGTAAGCTGCTGAGCGGGGGGAATAACGTTGTGCGGTCAAGCTTGAATCGCCTGCCCAATACACTTCTCAAAAACCTGCTCCATAGGCTCCATGACGCCGTTGTAAGCCGCGATATTGGCGTAGATCCACTCGTCCTTCTCAATCCCCCACCAACTGATTTCAAACCCGGCATTCATGATGAGGTGTTCAAACAGGATGCGTTGCGCACGACCGTTGCCTTCGCGGAAGGGGTGTACGACATTGATGTCGGAATAGGTCTCTGCAACAGCAACTATCAGCTCAGCCCGCTCCATGCCCTCGAACCAGTTTGCTGCTGCCAGGGCGGTGAAGATCTTGCTGGCTTGCTTCTCCATGTACTCGGGTTGGCAGAAGCGGGTGGCTTGTTTGGACATGCCAACGGTGCGCAGCTCTCCGGCCCATTCGAACAGGTCTGAAAAGAGGATTCGATGAATGTTTTGAAGGTAGGCCAGGCTATAGGGAGGAGGGCTGAACTCGACGTTGTCCGCTGCGATGGCCGAGAGCTGTTGTTCGGCTTCGCTTAGGGTCGGCTCGTCTCGAATATCGAGTTTGTTGCGAAGGACGGTGGAGCCGGGATAGCAATAAGCGTCCTCGCCGACTCCATATTTGTCAGGCATCAGGTTCTGGTCTGGGTGAAGGCCTTCAAGACCTCTTCACGCGTTGGCATTTTGCGTTCGCCGTCGGCGAAGGTCGTTTTGAAACCTTCCAGACGGAGGCTGGCCGCGTAGTTGGATCTGCGCGTCCTGGCGGCATAGGCTTTTTTGGTTTCAAGGCTGACATTGCCCACGGGGCTGGACCTCAAATGGCGCTGGTGGGCGGATTATAGCCCATCCCGCAAGCGTGGCCTATGTTGCTGCCTGGACGAAAAGTATTGGGCGCATTCGTTTCGAGATTTTTCCTTGTGCTCATAGCTGTGCAGCCCAATCCATCGCCGGACACCCCCATCGGAAATTTCCCTCAAGACGCGTCGCTCCCCGCTGACTATCCACCCGATCACCCCGTGCGCTAAGTTCTCTCCGTCGCTGCAAATTCAGCGGCAGGGTGTGGAAGCCCTCTTCACTAAGACGCGTAGCGTCGCAAAATTTAAAGCAGGCGCTTTTCTTATGTCTGCTGTTAAATTATGGCGGCTGTACGCGGGGCGTCTTCGGACGCGCCGAGATCCTTAGTGCTCGGACCTTCCACACCCGCGTACAGCTGCCACCCATCATGTGGAAGTGATGTCGGCAGATTTTTTCTCACTAAGGAATCAGCCAATGAAAAAGCTCACCCCCAACCCTCCGAAAACCACAACCAATCCAAGGTGGCTTTCGTCTAGCGTCATCCAAGAACCTCTCCTGCCAAATATCCGAATTTCGATCCCGAATTCGCTCTCTTTGCCAGCGGCATCCCAATCCGCCACTGACCTCCCTGAGGTGGTCAACTTTTTCCGGACACCTCAATCGGTGTTTTCAGGCTGTTTGCCGCTCGTACTGATTGGGCGGCAAATAGTCTAACGATGAATGCATTCGTCGTTCATTGTAGAACCGCACAATGTAATCCGTGACGTCCTTGATTGCTTCATCATGGTTGGCATAGTCTTTCCTCCAAACGCGCTCCATCTTCAGGTTCAAGAAGAAACGCTCCATGACTGCGTTGTCCCAGCAGTTGCCCTTGCGGCTCATGCTGCAGCGCAAGCCATGTCGTGTCAGCAAGGTTTGGTAAGTAACGCCTGCATACTGGCTGCCCCGATCTGAGTGCGCGATCAGACCCGGTTCAGGCTGTCTCTGTGTGATGGCCAGTTGCATAGCGCCGCACACCAACTCTGCGCGCATATGCGGTGCCATGGCCCAGCCCACGATCTTGCGTGAATACAAATCCATGACAGCCGCCAAGTACAGCCAGCCGCTTCGGGTGCGAATATAAGTGATGTCAGCAACCCATGATTGGTTGATCTGCTCGGGGTTGAACTGGCGGTTGAGCAGGTTCTCAGCTACCGGGAAATTATGATTACTGTCGGTGGTATGAACGAACTTGCGCTTCCAGATCGGGCGTAAATCCTGTTGTTTCATCAGCCGACGGACCTTGTGCCGCCCAATGGATACGCCATCGCTACGCAGCGCTTTCATCACCCGACGACTGCCATAACAGTGCTCATTGGTCATGAACGTAGCTTTGACCCGAGCTGCAATCGGACAGACAGCTTTTGGCTTAAAAGACCGCTGACGAGCTTCATAGAACCCCGAACGGCTGATCCGCAAAACCCGGCAGATACGTATTAGCGAGTAGGCCTTGCATTGCATTTGGTGAACCAATTGGTGGATCACTTCAATTCGCGGGCAAAGAAGGCCGTAGCTTTTTTTAATATGTCGTTGTCCGTCTTCAGCTCGCGGATCTGCTGCTCAAGCTGACGAATACGCTGTTGCTCGCTGGTTAACGGTTTGCCAATCCCTGTACCACCTAACTGCTCGGCTTGGTACTGCTGGACCCAGCGGCGCACGGCCGTGTCACTCAAGTCTAAATCGGTACAAACGGAGTTCACGCTCAGGCCCTGGTCAACAATCATCTTGCAGACTCTTAGCTTGAAAGCGGCGTCGAATTTTCTGTACTTCTTGGTCATGGAATACTCCTCAATAGGTGTAGTTTCACCTATTGAGGTGTCCGGGACTATTAGACCAGCTCACCCAACCCCGCAGGAGTAACCCCTCATGTCCCGCTACATGCCTATCACCGGTATCGAAAACAATTTCCACGCGCTCCTGATCGACACAGAAGCGCCGTTGGACGTGCTGCACGACACGGCCGCTTACCGCATCGCCGCTGTCACCCAGTTGCTGGAAAACCTCGCCATGCGTTCCGACATCAGTACGGACGCCGTGATACTCCATGATTTCGCCCAAGTGCTAGCGATCCCCCTGCGCGATGGGTGTGATTTGCTGGATGTGATTGGGCGGCGACTGCAGGCGCAGGTTTTGGCGCTGTAAGGGAAGTAGGCGACCTCACGAGGTCGCCTGCACTGTCTTGCTCATCACCCTGTGCAGTTTGCAATCCTGTGGGAGTGAGCCTGCTCGCGATAGCGGTGGGTCAGTTGGTGAGGATGTTGGATGTGATGCCGTCATCGCGAGCAAGCTCGCTCCCACAGGTTAGTCGGCGGCGTTTTGAAGGGTTTGCTTATATCCCCCCCGGGGGGATAGGATGGTGACATAAATTCATCGAAACCCAGGGCTCAAACCATGACTGAGCAGGACCACGAACATCCCCACCAAAGCCATGCGGCGATCGTCAAGCGTCTTAAGCGCGCGGACGGTCATTTGCGCAGCATTATCACGATGATCGAAGAGGGCCGTGAGTGCGTGGATATCGCCCAGCAGTTGCATGCGGTGGAGAAAGCGGTGTGCCAGGCCAAGCGGACGTTGATCCAGGATCACATCGATCACTGCCTGGAGGACACCGTTTCGTCGTTGCATAAAGGCGAGCGCGCGCCGCTGGAAGCTTTCAAACAAATCACCAAGTACCTCTAGGCCCGACATGCCCAATTTTGCTGAACTGCTGCAACAGGGTGGCACTCACGCCTGGCTGTATTTCCCCAGCGCTATCTTGCTGGGCGCCTTGCATGGCCTGGAGCCGGGTCATTCGAAAACCATGATGGCGGCGTTTATCGTGGCGATTCGGGGCTCGGTCAAGCAGGCGGTGTTGCTGGGCTTGGCGGCTACGCTATCCCACACTGCGGTGGTGTGGCTGGTCGCGATCGGCGGCATGTACCTGGGCCAGGGGTTGGACGCCGAAACCACCGAGCCTTATTTCCAACTGGCATCCGCTGCGCTGATCATTGCCATCGCGCTGTGGATGCTGTGGCGTACCTGGCGCGGCGAGCAGATGTTCAGGTTCGCGCAAAGTCACGACCACCATCATCACGATCACGATCACGATCACGATCACGATCATCACCACCACGAACATGACCACGGGCATCCCGACCCCAAAGGCCTGGCGCTGTCGCTGGAGGGTTATCAGGACGCCCACGAGCAGGCACATGCCAACGATATCCGCAGGCGCTTCACCAATCGGGAGGTCACCACCGGCCAGATCATTGTGTTTGGCCTGACGGGCGGGCTCATTCCTTGCCCCGCGGCCATTACCGTGCTGCTGCTGTGCCTGCAAGTCAAAGAAGTCGCGCTGGGCGGTCTGCTTGTCCTGTGCTTCAGCATCGGCCTGGCGATTACCCTGGTGACCGTGGGGGCGGCGGCGGCCATTGGTGCACGGCAGGCTTCCAATCGCTGGCCTTGGTTGGGCACCGTTGCTCGCCGGGCACCTTACCTGTCGAGTCTGCTGATCATCGGCGTCGGTCTCTACGTGGGGATCCATGGCTGGATCGGCTTGAACGCGTAGCCTCCACCGATCAGTTCGCACCTTCTGGCGCAGAGGGTGCGCTGCCCGGCCGCTGCAGCGAAGCGCCTTCCAAGGTCTTCCACAGCTTACGCATCGTTGGGTTGCGATTGGCAATCGCACAGTACGAGCGAATCTCCAATCGCGTGCTCCATTGCTCGCCACCGGCCCGCACCAACAGCCCACGCTCCAACTCGTCGGCCACCGCACTCTGCGGCAGCCAGGCCACGCCGTAGCCCTCGATGGCCATGCGCATCAGCAGCATCGCCATGTCCGCTTCATAACAGCGCTCCAGCGCGATCGGTTCAGGGCCGTTGTTGATGACGATGTCCGCCACGCGCCCCAGGAATGTCGTTGCCGTATAGGCGAGGTAGGGGACCGGTTTGCCAGCACGGCCGGGCAGGCGGAACAGCGGGGCGCCCTTGCGGTTGGGCGCGCACAGGGGGATGAACGCATCGTGGCCGAGCACCAGGCTGCCAAAACGCTCGGGGTCCAGCAGGATGGGCGCAAGCGGATGGTGGTAGACCATCATCAAGTCGCAACTGCCTTCCTCCAGTGCAATGACGGCGTCATGAATATTGGCGGCCACCACCCGGGCGTTGAACTGTTCGTTGTGTTGCTGGAACTGCGAGAGCCACTTGGGCAGGAAGGTCATCGACAGGCTGTGGCCGGCGGTGATCTGGATCGAGCGTCCGGGCATTCGTTCCACGTCGCGCAGCGTCGAGCGCAACCTCAGTAATCCGGCGAGGGCCTCTCGGCTTTCATCGCAGAAGGTGACTCCCGCGGGTGTGAGTTGGACAGGGTAGGTGCCCCGGTCCACCAGCTTGACGCCCACCCATTCCTCAAGTGAGCGGATACGCCGGGACAAGGCCGATTGCGTCACGCAACGCACCTCGGCGGCGCGGGAGAAATTTTTCCATTCGCCAATCGCCAGAAGGTCATCCAGCCATTTGAGTTGCATATCGGAATCCCCGTTGTGAGCGCTCGATTTTACTGCGCAATCCCCGGCCCAGCGCGGCCTTTTGCTAACTATTCCAAAAGCGCATGGGGTTAGCTGGATTACTCATCATCCTTCCGGATCCGCTCCTTAGAATCGATCCTGCCAAGTAAAAAACTCCAAGAACTACTTGAGGACAGCACCGTGAAGAAGAATAAGCTCCCACGTCGAATTGCAATGGGCATTGCCCTGGGCGTACTTGTTGGTTGGGCGTGTCACCATTTCGCAGGGAGCGAGCAAAGTGCCAAAGAGATCGCCGGTTACTTCTCGATGGTCACTGACATTTTCCTGCGCATGATCAAGATGATCATCGCGCCCCTGGTCTTCGCGACATTGGTGGGCGGTATCGCCAGCATGGGCAATTCCCGTTCCGTTGGCAGGATCGGGGCTCGGGCAATGGCCTGGTTCGTCACTGCTTCGCTCGTGTCGCTGCTGATCGGGATGGGCCTGGTCAATCTGTTTCAACCCGGTGCCGGGCTGAACATGGACGTGGCCCAGCACGCAACGGCGGCCGTGCCGGTCAATACCGGCGACTTCAGCCTCAAGGCGTTCATCGGTCATGTGTTTCCGCGCAGCATTGCCGAAGCGATGGCCAACAACGAGATCCTGCAGATCGTGGTGTTTTCGCTGTTCTTCGGCTTTGCACTGGCCGGCGTGAAACGGGCGGGTTACACCCGTATCACCGATTCCATCGAAGAGCTGGCGAAGGTGATGTTCAAGATCACCGACTACGTGATGGCGTTCGCGCCGATTGGGGTGTTTGCCGCCATCGCCTCGGCCATTACCACCCAAGGGCTTGGCCTGCTGGTGGATTACGGCAAGCTGATCGCCGAGTTCTACCTGGGGATCATGATTCTCTGGGCGCTGCTGTTCGGCGCTGGCTACCTGTTTCTCGGCCGCTCGGTTTTTCACCTCGGCAAGCTCATTCGCGAACCGATTCTGCTGGCTTTTTCCACCGCCAGCAGCGAATCCGCCTACCCGAAAACCATCGAGGCGCTGGAGAAGTTTGGCGCGCCCAAACGCGTGTCCAGCTTCGTGCTGCCCCTCGGTTACTCGTTCAACCTCGACGGTTCCATGATGTACCAGGCGTTCGCCATCCTGTTCATCGCCCAGGCCTACAACATTGATTTGAGTTTCACCCAGCAGTTGCTGATTCTTCTGACGCTGATGATCACCAGCAAGGGCATGGCCGGTGTCGCGCGGGCTTCGGTGGTCGTGGTCGCGGCCACGTTGCCGATGTTCAATCTTCCCGAGGCGGGGCTGCTGTTGATCATTGGCATCGACCAGTTCCTCGACATGGCCCGCACCGCCACCAACGTGGTGGGTAACAGTATTGCGACGGCGGTGGTCGCCAAGTCCGAACCACAGGAAGAGGCCGACGAGGACGAGGGCGCACATGCCCCGGTTCGGTCGCGATCCGAGCCGGTGCCGGTGGCTTGAGGAGACGTTCATGAAGGCTAAAGCGCAGTCGAGTCACAAGGCTTCTGTGGTGCGCAAGTTGGGCATCGTCGGTGGGCTTGGGTCACTGGCCGGGGGCGATCTGTTCTACAAGTTGGTCAAGTCCCGGGCGGTGCTCGAGGATCAGGGGCGCTACCATTTCCTGTTCGAACAGCACCCCTTCAAGGACGTGCTGCTGCCGTTGGACCAGGGCGCGAGCATGACGTCGCGTAAGTTCTATGTGTTCCAGGTGTGCAAGTCGTTCGAGGACAGTGGCTTCGATGCGGTGATGCTCCCATGCTTTGCCAGCCATACCTTTCGCGCCGAAATCGAGGAGGAGTTGGGCATTCCCGTGCTGGACATGATGGCCGCCTTGACCCGGCACGTCAGCCACACGGTGCTGCCCCAGACGACGTTAGGGGTGATCGCCTCCGATTTCGTGCGCCATTGCGGATTGTTCGAGCGACATTTCGGCAAAGACTTCCAGATTGTTTACCCCGACGCAGACGCTCAAGCGGGGTTGATGGAGGCGATGTACGGTCTCAACGGCATCAAGGACGGTCATCTCGAAGGCGTGCCGCTTGAAGCGGTCTACCAGGCGTGCCTCTCGTTGCAGGCCCAGGGTGCGACGGTGATCCTGCCCGGCATGACCGAGCTGTCCCTGGTTTGTGCCGATTTGCAGCGTCGCGGGATCACCGTGCTGGACGTCAATGAGATCTACGCCGACTTCGCTACGCTGGACCAGCAGCCCAGGCGCCCACCTTTCAAACTGGGCATCGTGGGAGGCGTCGGGCCTGCCGCCACGGTGGACTTCATGGCCAAGGTGGTGGCCAATACCCCGGCGGGAAAGGACCAGGACCACATCAAGATGGTGGTCGAGCAAAACCCGCAGATACCGGACCGGACGGCCAACCTGCTGCGCGATGAAACCGACCCGACGATGGCGATGTATGCCACGTGCAAACGTCTCGAAAGTGCCGGCGCCAACGCCATTGCGATTCCCTGCAACACCGCCCATGCCTTCGTCGAGCGGATCCAGGCGCACCTGAGGGTGCCCATCGTGAACATGTTGAGCGAGACGGTGGAGTGGATCGCGCGGACCTATGGTTCGGGCAAGGCGATTGGCCTGCTGGCGACTTCCGGTACGGTGCAGAGCCAGGTCTATCACCAGGCGGCGCGCCATGCCGGGCTCCAGGTCCTCACGCCAGGTGTCGATTACCAGGCGATGGTCATGGACGCCATCTATGGACCGCGGGGTATCAAGGCTGGCTTCACGCAGGGACTCTGCAAGGAGCAGCTGTTGCTGGCGGCCGAGCATTTGTGCGAGCTGGGGGCGGGGGTGTTGATCCTGGGGTGTACGGAGTTGCCGCTGGTGTTGGCGCATTGCGAGGCGTTGGATATCAATGGGCACAGGGTGGCACTGGTTGATCCGACGATGATTCTGGCGTTGAAGTGTGTGGCGTTGGCGCAAAAGCCTGTGAGGCCAATGAGAGCCCTGAAAACTCCTGAGGATCTTACTGCGATTTGATGCTTGAAAATGGGCCCCCTGTGGCGAGGGAGCTTGCTCCCGCTTGAGTGCGAAGCGCTCACAAAAAGGGGCTGCTCCGCAGCCCAGCGGGAGCAAGCTCCCTCGCCACACTGAATCAAGCCTGGCTCAATCAAACCGCCTTGATGTGGTTGGCCGGCCCGCGCAGCGCCGCAATGTCCCGCTTGGGCGGCACGCCAAACAAGCGGGCGTATTCGCGGCTGAACTGGGAAGGGCTTTCATAGCCCACCTTGAAGGCCGCACTCGCCACGTCCACGTGCTCGTTGAGCATCAAGCGTTTTGCTTCGTTCAACCGCAGCCACTTCTGGTATTGCAGCGGGCTCATCGCCGTGAGCTGGCGGAAGTGGTGGTGAAACGTCGGCGCACTCATTTGCACCCGCGCCGCGAGGTCGTCTACGCGCACGGGTTCGGTGTAGTTCAATTTCAACCAGTCGATGGCCTTGGCGATCCGGTAGCCCTGGCTATCGACCGAAACGATCTGCCGCAGTCGGGCGGCCTGGTCGCTGAGCAGCAGCCGGTAGTGAATCTCGCGCTGGATCAACGGCGCCAGGATGGGAAGCGCTTCGGGCTCATCCAGTAACCCCAGCAGGCGCGCGAACGGTTCCAGCAGGTCCGGCGTTGCGGTGCCGATTCCCGCGCCGATCCCGACCGCTCGATCACGCGGCGGCGACAGGCTGCCTTGGGCGATCAGATCGGCCACCGTGCGCAAGTCGAGCCTCAGGACCAGGCCCAGGCAGGGCTGTTCCGGGCTGGCCTGCATCACCTCGGAATTGGCCGGGATGTCCAGGGAGGTCATGAGGAACCGCCCGGTGTCGTAGCCATAGGCTTCGCCGCCGATCCAGACCTGCTTCTCGCCTTGAACCACCAGCACGATGCTCGGTTCGATCATGCAAGTCACCGGCGGCGCCGGGGCGTCACGCCGGAAGAAGACGAGGCCGGCGATGGGCGTTTCAAAGTCGCCCGGGTGTGAGGTCCGGGCGCCGATGATGGCGGCCAGAGTCTCTTGTACGGATCTGCGTTGGATGGCCATGTCGGGTCCGGGTGTCATCTGAGCTCAAGCGCTATAGGCAGAACATTAACTCGCCAAGCGAAGCGCTGCCTATACGCAATAGAAACACTCATAGGATCAGGCAAGCATCTCAGCGTAATGCACTACCGGTCGGCCGGGCTGAACCCTGAAGATACAACCTCATTCAATCCAGCAAGGAGTTTTCTGATGCGTGTACAAGCCTATGGCGCCCACGCGGGCGACAAGCCCCTTGAACCCCTGCAGATCACTCGTCGCACGCCGGGCGCCCACGACGTCCAGATCGACATCGCTTTTTGTGGTATCTGCCATTCGGACCTGCACCAGGTGCGTGCCGAGTGGGCGGGTACCCAGTTCCCTTGCGTACCGGGCCACGAAATCGTCGGCCGGGTCGCGGCGGTCGGCGCCCATGTGTCCGGCTTCAAGACCGGCGACCTGGTGGGCGTTGGCTGCATCGTCGACAGCTGCAAGCACTGTGACGACTGCGACAGCGGCCTGGAAAATTATTGTGACGGAATGATCGGGACCTACAACTTCCCAACCCCGGATGAGCCCGGTTGGACGCTGGGTGGCTATTCGCAAAATATCGTGGTGCATGAGCGCTATGTGTTGCGTATTCGTCACCCCGAAGCCCAGCTTGCCGCCGTCGCGCCGCTGCTCTGCGCGGGCATTACCACCTATTCGCCGCTGCGCCACTGGAGCGTCGGGCCGGGCAAGAAGGTTGGTGTGGTTGGCATTGGTGGCTTGGGCCACATGGGCATCAAGCTCGCCCATGCGATGGGGGCTCATGTCGTGGCGTTCACCACGTCCGAGTCCAAGCGCGAGGATGCCAGGCAGTTGGGGGCCGACGAGGTCGTTGTGTCGCGCAATGCTGAAGAAATGACCGCGCACACCAAGACTTTCGATTTCATCTTGAACACCGTGGCGGCCCCTCACGATCTGGACGCGCTGCTGGTGCTGCTCAAGCGCGACGGCACGATGGCCCTGGTGGGCGCCCCGGCAACTGCGCATCCTTCGCCGAATGTCTTCAACCTGATCATGAAGCGACGCACCCTCGCCGGGTCGATGATCGGCGGCATCCCCGAGACCCAGGAGATGCTCGATTTCTGCGCAGAGCATGGCATCGTCGCCGACATCGAACTGGTCCGGGCCGAGCAGATCAACGCGTCCTACGAACGCATGCTCAAGGGCGATGTGAAGTATCGCTTCGTGATCGATAACGCGACCTTGGCCGGCTGAAGGCAGGCGCCAACGGAGCGCTCGCCATAGCGGTCTGCCTGAGACGGTGATGTTGGATATGCCGCCATCATCGCGAGCAAGCTCGCTCCCACAGGGGGAGGTGTGGCGTGCACGAAATATGTGAACACCCCCGCTCAAAACTGTGGGAGCGAGCCTGCTCGCGATAGCGGTCTGCCTGAGACGGTGATGTTGGATGTGCCGCCGTCATCGCGAGCAAGCTCGCTCCCACAGGGGAATAGGTGGCAGGCACGAAATGCATGAACACCCCATTCAAAACTGTGGGAGCGAGCTTGCTCGCGATAGCGGTCTGCCTGAGACGGTGATGTTGGATGTGCCGCCGTCATCGCGAGCAAGCTCGCTCCCACAGGGGAATAGGTGGCAGGCACGAATGCATGAACACCCCCATTCAAAACTGTGGGAGCGAGCTTGCTCGCGATAGCGGTCTGCCAGAGATGGTGATGTTGGATGTGCCGATGTCATCGCGAGCAAGCTCGCTCCCACACAAGAAACACAGGATTGTTGTCCAATGACCGATACCTCATTACCTAAACCACAAGTCCAACCCGCCTGGGGCGCGGTACTTGCCATGGCTCTCGCCGCATTTGTGCTCGTTGCCTCGGAGTTCATGCCAGTCAGCTTGCTGACGCCGGTAGCGGCCGATCTTCACGTCAGCGAAGGGCAGGCCGGCCAAGGCATTGCCGTCTCTGGCGCCTTTGCCCTGATCACCAGCCTGTTCATCGCATCGATCGCCGCCCGGGTCGATCGCAAATGGCTTCTCCTGGGGCTGACCTTGCTGATGATCGTTTCTGGCACCGTGGTGGCGTTCGCGCCGAATTACCCGGTATTCATGCTCGGTCGCGCGTTGATCGGCGTGGCGATTGGCGGTTTCTGGTCGCTGTCGGCGGCCACGGCCATGCGGCTTGTGCCGGACGATCAGGTTCCGCAGGCACTGGCCATCGTCAATGGCGGCAATGCCTTGGCGACGGTGGTCGCTGCGCCGCTGGGCAGTTTCCTGGGGGCGATCATCGGTTGGCGTGGCGCGTTTTTCTGCATCGTGCCCGTCGCCGCCATCGCCCTGGTCTGGCTGCTGTTACGCCTGCCTTCCATGCCTTCGCAGGCGAAGCAGGGCAGCACCAATGTCTTCAAGTTGATGACCCGGGCACCGGTCGCGCTGGGCATGCTGGCGGTCAGTACGTTTTTCATGGGCCAGTTCATGTTGTTCACCTACCTGCGCCCGTTCCTTGAAACGGTGACACAGGTGAGTGTTTCCATGCTGTCCTTCATGCTGCTGGTGATCGGTGTGGCGGGGCTGCTGGGCACCTTTCTGATCGGCGCCTGCTTGAAAAACAACCTCTATCGGACGCTCATCGTCATCCCGCTGTTGATGGCCGCGATTGCCATTGCCCTGGTGGGCTTCGGTGGGTCGGTCACGATCACGACCCTCCTGCTCGGCCTCTGGGGCCTGGTGGCCACGGCGGCGCCCGTAGGTTGGTGGACCTGGCTTTCGCGAACGCTGCCGGAAGATGCCGAAGCCGGCGGCGGTCTGATGGTGGCGATCGTCCAACTCGCCATCGCCGCGGGCGCGACAGTGGGTGGCCTTCTGTTCGACCTGAGTGGCTATCGCGCGACCTTCGAAACCAGTGCGGCGGTGTTGGGCGTTGCCGCTGTTCTTGCGGTGCTGGCCGCTCGGTCAGCGCTCCGGGAGTTTTCATCGACTACGGATGCAGCGCCCTATGGCTCGGCGGGCTGATGTTCGATCCGTACTGGAGCTGGGCGGATACCCGATACGCGCAAGGTGCGGCTGACGAAATCGACAATGCCTTGCATAAACTCGTGGGAAGGCCGGTGGAGGAACTGACGCTACCGGTGCCAGGGAGCGATCCAACCGTCGAATCAGCGCCGCAGTTCTAGTGGGTTCTCCAACGAAATGGGCGACCTCAAGGGCCGCCCATTTGCGTTAAAGCCCCAGGCCTTGCTCTACCAGCGTGAGCAAGGTGTCCTCGTCCAGCATGGTGGGTTCAAGACGCGGTTGCCCGGTCTGGCGCAGGGCCTGGATATGCCAAAGCGATTCACCATGTTCGCCGAGTGTGCGCACGATGCAGTGTTCCTGCCCCTTCATATGGACTTCAATGCAGCCCTCGCCCTTGGACGAGAAACGCGCAATCGGGTCGAATGAAATGCGGTGATGATTGCCTTCGATCACCAATTGATCGATGGCGTAGCTGTACGTCGAACCGCTGGAATGACTTTCAAATACATGGGTGGGGTTGCGCCGAATGTCCAGGCCCGCCTCGCACACGGGCGCCAGCCAGATTTCGATCTGGCGATACAGTTCGTAGACCTGGGCGGGCCAGTGCTCGATCGCCAGGTCGGCGCAGTTGTCGGTATCCGCGCGGGTTTGCTGGGCTTTCCTCAGTTTGGCCGCTAGCTCGTCTGCCTTGCTCATGTCGATTCCCTGTCGTGATGATAGGTTGAGCTTAGCTGATGGGCTGGGGTGATCATTTGCGCTGGGTCATGTGGTGGCGTGTTGTTGAGTTTCGGTACGATGACGAGCGCCGGAACAATTTACGAGGAGCAAGTCATGCACATGAGAATACTGAGCAATAACGACCTGCGACCCTTGCGCGATGCACTCACCCTGGCCGGTCTTCCCGTCGACGACCTGGCGTATCCCGGTCGACAGTTTTTCAGCTTCAGCCACCAAGGCGTCGATGTGGCGTTTGCTGGTATCGAGGGGGAGGGGGCTGACCGGTTGCTGCGCTCACTGGTTGTCCTCGAGGGGCAGCGGGGGAAGGGTGCTGGCGCAGCGGTGTTGGCCGCTATCGAGGCGTTTGCGAAACGTGAGGGTGTAGAGCAGCTCCATCTGCTGACTGACAGCGCCGCCGCGTTTTTTACCGGCCAGGGCTATCAGGCGCGGGATCGCTCGCTGGCGCCTGCTTCGATCGGTGCGACGGCCCAATTCAAAAGCTTGTGCCCGGCTTCGGCGACGTACCTGAGCAAACGCCTCGTCTAGCGCAGCAAGTGCACCGCCAGCCCAGCCAGCCCGCACGCCAGCAACACCTGGATCACTCCCAGCTTGTAGCGAAACAGCGCAATGGCCGCTGCGATTGCGATGATTGCCGACGGCCAGTCCAAGGCACCTGCAAAACCATTGGGCCAGAGTACGTGGTAACCGAAGAAGCACGCCAGGTTGAGGATCACCCCGACCACCGCCGCGGTAATTGCAGTCAGCGGTGCGGTGAATTTCAGCGCGTTGTGCGTCGATTCCACCAACGGGCCGCCGGCCAGGATGAACAGGAACGAGGGCAGGAACGTGAACCAGGTCACCAGCGTGGCTGCGACGGCCCCGGCGAGAAACGCCTGTTCGGGACCAAACACCTGCATCACGTAGCCCCCGACGAAACCGACGAAGGCCACGACCATGATCAGCGGTCCCGGCGTGGTTTCGCCGAGCGCCAGACCGTCGATCATTTGTGTCGGCGTCAGCCAGCCGAAGTGTCCGACGGAGCCCTGGTACACGTAGGGCAAAACCGCATAGGCGCCGCCAAACGTCAGTAATGCAGCCTTGGTGAAGAACCAGGCCATTTGCGTCAGCGTGCCTTCCCAGCCGAACACCGCAGTCAGCAGGCCCATTGGCAACGCCCACAACAGGGCCCCGATGATCGCCAGCCGGGCGAGCCTGAAGGCGCTGAACCGGGCGTGGTCCGGAGGCGGGGTGTCATCGTCGATCAATGCCGGGCCGAAGGATTGGTGCTTGTCATCGTGGCCGCCCAGGCTGAATTTTCCCGGTACCCAGCGACCGCCCAGGTAACCGATGACGGCGGCACCCAGCACGATCAGCGGGAAGGGCACGTTGAAGGCGAATATCGCGGTGAACGACGCCGCAGCGATCGCCCACAGCCAATTGTTCTTGAGTGCGCGGGAGCCGATCCGGTGGGCGGCATGCGCCACGATTGCCGTTACCGCCGGCTTGATGCCGTAGAAAATGCCCGCCACCACCGGCACTTCGCCAAAGGCGACGTACAGCCAGGACAAGGTGATGAGGATGAACAGCGAAGGCAGTACGAACAACGCCCCGGCGATGATCCCGCCCCAACTGCGGTGCATCAGCCAGCCCAGGTACGTGGCCAGTTGCTGGGCCTCTGGCCCAGGCAGCAACATGCAGTAATTAAGGGCATGCAGGAATCGTCGTTCGGAAATCCAGCGTCGGCGCTCCACCAACTCCTGGTGCATGATCGAGATCTGCCCCGCAGGGCCGCCGAAGCTGATGAAGCCCAGTTTGAGCCAGAACCAGAAAGCCTCGCGCAGACTGACGGCGTCGGGTCGGGTCAGGGGCTGTTCGTCATCGGTTCGGGTCGGTTTGCTCATGGGCGACGGGGCACGTAAAAGTCAAAGGCGATCTACGTTATGGGGCGTTACGTAATTTAGATAGCCCCTCGGCAAGGTTTGCTTGTAAAAAACAGCCCTTCAGGATTTGACACACAAGGTTGAAACTATCATTGCCCGAGCATCCCGCTTTCGCACAATCGCCCCAAGGAGTGGGTCAATGAAACAACGTCTTGCCATTGTCGTGCTGATCGTACTGACACTGGGTTCCATGGGCGCGGCCAATGCCCGCGAATCCGGCAACGCACGGACGCAATCTGTGGCTGGGGTATTCGATTACTACTTGCTGGTGCTGTCCTGGTCACCGACGTTCTGCCTGACTCACCAGAAGGATGCGCAGTGTTCCGGCAAGGGCTACGGCTTTGTGCTCCATGGCCTCTGGCCGCAATACACCCGGGGCGGCTGGCCGCAATCCTGTGCCCCCCAGGTGCCGTTGACGGCGGCGGAGCAGAAGAAGGGCCTGACCTTGTTTCCCACCCGCAAGTTGATGGCGCATGAATGGTCCAAGCACGGCACTTGCAGTGGCCTGGGTGCCATGGGCTACCTGGAGGTTGCCGACAAAGCCTTGGGCGCGGTGAAAATCCCACCGCAGTTGCAACCGTTCAATTCCTCGTATTATTTCGAGGCAGATGAAATCATCCGGCTGTTCCGCCAAAGCAATCCAGGCATCGCACCTGACGGCATTGCGGTGATTTGCAGCGGGCCGCAGTTGTCGGAGGTGCGGGTGTGCATGGACAAGGACCTGGCGTTCGCCGCGTGTGGCAGGGGCGTCAGGACACAATGCCGGGCCGGGGAGATCCGGGTGCCGCCGGTACGGTGAGAACCAAGACCCATTGACCCCTGTCTCCAATCCGTACACCCGTGGCGAGGGAGCTTGCTCCCGCTCGGCTGCGCTGTAGGAGCTGTGTAGGAGCTGTGTAGGAGCTGTGTAGGAGCTGTCGAGTGCAACGAGGCTGCGATCTTTCCCCAGACACTTGAATCCCAAGCGAAAGATCAAAATCAAAAGATCGCAGCCTTCGGCAGCTCCTATACGGGGAATTTCCTCGTTCTGAAGAGGACGTTTTTATCGGCTAGCAGGCGAGTTTTTGGATCCACTGCAGCCACCCATCGGCTCTGCTGCACAGGCAAATTGCCGCCTCACAAGCGGTAGGCTAAGCTCACGAATATCGGGGGCTTTGAGCGAATTCGCTCATGTTTTGCCCCCTTCAGGAATTCGCTTGCCTATCCCTATTTTCGATCCTTTCCATGCCCCTGGCGGTGCCTTGAAGCGCCTGCCGTTGCTCAAAGCAGCGGTTACGTTCATCGCGACGGTGTGCCTGTGCCTGTGCGGTCTGCTTTACCTGCAACTGGAGCAATCGCGCAGCCACGACCTGGAGTCGGCCCGCGTTGCTTCGGCGACCCTTGCCCGGGCCATGGCCCAGCAGGCCCAGGACACCTTCCTCCAGGCTGATCTGGTATTGGCCAGTCTGGCTGATTGGATCCAGGTCGATGGCTATGGCGCCGCCGTACAACCACGCTTGCAGCAAACTTTTGCCCGCCGTGTGCAATCGCTCGAGCAATTGCATGGTCTGTTCCTGTTCGACAAGCACGGCCACTGGGTGGTGACCTCTTTTGACATCCTGCACAGGGGCGCAGGGGTGGCGGATCGGGATTATTTTACTTTCCACCAACAGAATGCCTCCTTGATCGCTCATATCGGCCCGGCGATCCGCAGCCGGCAAAACGGCGAATGGATCATTCCCGTTTCCCGGCGTTTGAACGATCAGGATGGCAACTTCCAAGGCGTGTTGATGGCCGGCATCAAAATGTCGTACTTCGACCGGTTTTTCAGGAGCTTCAATCTGGATGATCAAGGCGAGATGGCCCTGGCCTTGTCTGACGGGACACTGTTGGCGCGTCGACCTTTCGATCAGGCGCGGATCGGTCATCCGCTGGGTGACGAGAATATCTTCAAGCATGACGCGGCAAACGTGATGGCCGGCGATGCAGTCATCCGATCAACCATCGATGGCGTCGTCAGGCTGTATGGGCACCAACATTTAGAGGCTTATCCGCTGGTGGTCACCGCCGCGGTGTCCGAAGAGGCGATCCTGTCGGGGTGGCATGACAGGGCTTTCCAATCCAGTCTCATTGTCGGCCTGGTGGTGCTGGGCATTTGCTTGTTCGGCTGGGTATTCGTGCGCCAGGTACGTAACAGCGAACGGATCGAGGCGGACTTGCGCAAGGCTCAGGAGGCGTTGGAGCTGATTGCCACCCATGACAGCCTCACCGGGCTGGCGAACCGACGCCTGTTCGAACGGGCCCTGGACATCGAGTTCGGCCGGGGGGCGCGTCAGCGCAGCCCCTTGAGCCTGATCATGCTCGATATCGATTTCTTCAAGCGCTACAACGACGCCTATGGGCACGTAGCCGGGGATCATTGCCTGGCGGAAGTGGCCAAGGTGCTCAAGGACTGTTGCCATCGCAAGGCCGATCTGGCGGTGCGTTATGGCGGCGAAGAGTTCGCGGTCCTGTTGCCCGACACCAATCTTTCGGGGGCCATGGCGTTGGCCGAGCAGATCCGCCGCAGCGTCATCGACAAGCACATCACCCATTCCGGCTCCCCGACCGGCTACCTCACGGTGAGCCTGGGCTGCTATGCCTTTGTGCCCAGCGGCCAGGACAGCATCGAAGTCTTCATCCAGCGGGCCGATGCGGCGCTTTACCAGGCCAAGCACAGCGGCCGCAACCGGGTGGCGGTGTTATCGACCGACGACGGGCTCGATACGCTGGCGCGCTCGGATCGTTGAGGTCGGGTGGAATCATCGGCAGTCTGCCCCGGTCCACTATCGAGGCATTGCGCTGGCGAACTTCAAGCGGTGTGTAGTCTCTTTCGCAAAAAACCGTGGGCTTGCCAACTGATCAGGCAGTGGGTGCTAAGGTTGGGTAGACGACTGGCTCGGTCCTCTCCGTTCTCGATAGTGAAGCCAGCGTTGAAAGGACAGGAGTAGGTCAATGGATTCCACTGCTGATACCCCTTCACGCACCGCGCGTCACACACCGATTACCCATCGCCTGGTCGTGGCGGTCGGGGGGCTGTTTGTCCTGGGCGTCCTGGTGGCGATTGCCGCGCTGTTCAACATTGCGCAAAAGCTCGACGCGGAGGACTTGCGCAAGACGCATTTCTATACCGAGCGCGCCCTCGAGAATCGCATTACCGCCTCGAAAAACTACATCACCAGCTATGCCTATTGGACCACGGCCTATGACCACCTCAACGGTGAAGTCGATGTGCAATGGGCCTACGCCGAACAGAACATGGGCAAGACCCTGTTCACCAATGATGAATACGAGGGGTTGTTTGTCATTGATCGGCTACGCACCAAATATGCCGTGGTACGCGGGCTCAATGTCCAAGCGGATACCGCGGTTTATATGGACGCGCCGCTGACGGACCTGATGGACCAGCTCCAGGCGCAGCCCGACCTGACGATACCCATGGTCCGCTACACATTGTTCGAGGGCTGGCCGGCTATCGTCAACGCATCGGTGATTACGCCCAATGACGAACGGTCCCAGGTCGAGGCCAAAAACACCTCGGTCCTGCTGTTCGTCGACCAACTGACGCCCGTCAAGTTGCGCAAACTGGGCAAGAGTTATGGCCTCACCGATTTGAAGCTCAAGAAAGACACCGAGCTCAAGCCCGGCCAGCCGGCCGTGCCGCTGGACAATACCGGCTTCAGCCTGGTGTCTCGTCTGGAGCGCCCGGGCCTGCAATTGCTCTGGTCCCTGGTGCCGCCGCTGGGTGGGGCGCTGCTGATCCTGGCCCTGCTGACCGCTTACTTTTTTCGCTATGCATTGCGCACGGCACGGCATGTGGACGCCAGTTACGACAGCCTGGAACGGTCGGCGCACGCCCTTGAGGCCAGCGAGGAGCGCTTTCGAGCCGTGGCCGAAGCCGCTTCCGACTGGATCTGGGAAATCGACGGGCAGCAGCACATCACTTATCTGTCGGGGCGTTTCAATACGGTCACCGGTTTTTCCGACCAGCAATGGCTGGGGCAGGACATCGAGCAACTGCTGTATTGCGACACCACGCCGATTGCCCTCTGGTTGATCAAGTTGACGGAGGAGCAGAACGCCAACAGCTTACGCTGCTCCTACCGTGATTATTCCGGGCAACTGCGCTTCTGTCGGGTGTCGGCACGCCCGATCTACAACAAGGCCGAGGTGGTGGGTTATCGGGGCACCGCCAGCGACATCACCGATGAGGTGGCCGCCCATGCCCAGGTTCAGCACCTGTCGATGCACGATGCGCTGACCGGCCTGCCGAACCGCAACAAGCTGGCGCGACACCTGGATGATGCGCTGGTGGCCAAGGAGCATTCCGCCCCCCTGACGTTGCTGATGGTGGACCTGGACAATTTCAAGCCGATCAACGACTCCCTCGGCCACCCGGCCGGCGACGCGGTGTTGCTGGAAGTGGCCCGGCGGCTGCGCGACAGCACCCGCGAAGAAGACCTGGTGGCGCGCCTGGGGGGCGACGAATTCGTGGTGGTGCTCAGCGGGATGGACAATACCACTGAGATCGATCGATTCTGTGGGCGGCTGATCGACAGCCTGCAGCAACCGATCCTCTACGAAACCCATTCGTTGCACATCAGCGCCAGTATCGGTATCGCCCTGAGCCACCATCAGGGTTATGTGCCTGGTGAGCTGATCCGCTGCGCCGACATTGCCATGTACCAGGCCAAGTCCGAGGGCAAGAAAACCTGGTGCTATTTCGCCTCGCAAATGAACGATCAGATCCAGCATCGCCGCCAACTGGAAAGCGACCTGCGCCAGGCCGTGAAAAACAACGAATTCGTCCTGCATTTCCAGCCGCGCTACACCGTCGAGGGGCGGGAGATCGTGGCGGTCGAGGCGTTGGTTCGCTGGCAGCATCCAACCCAAGGCTTGTTGGCCCCCGACACGTTTATTCCATTGGCCGAGCAAACCGACCTGATTGTCCCGCTTTCGCGTTGGGTATTGCGTGAGGCCTGCGAAACCGCACTGACCTGGCCGGGAGAATTGATGGTCTCGGTCAACCTGTCACCGGCGCAGTTCGAGCGCAGCGATGTGGTGGAGGATGTGCGACAGGTGTTGATCGAAACCCGTTTCCCGGCGAGTCGCCTGGAACTGGAGATCACTGAAAACGTGATGCTCAACGACGTTGATGGTGCTCTGCAGGTCATGAATGCCCTGAAGGAACTGGGCGTGCGCTTGAACATGGACGATTTCGGTACCGGCTATTCGTCCCTCGGTTATCTGCGCACCTATCCATTTGATGGCATCAAGATCGACAGGCGTTTCATTGCTTCGATGAGCAACAGCAGCAATGACCGCGCCGTGGTGCAGGCGATCATCAACCTGGGCAAGGCCATGGGGCTGACGGTGACTGCCGAGGGCGTGGAAACCTTGGCCCAGCTAGGTTCATTGGGCTCGGACCAATGCCATGAAGTGCAGGGTTATTTACTCAGCCGGCCGATCGACAAGCAAGCCTTTGCGCAGTTGTTGGAGAAAGGCCAGCCCTTGCCGAAAACGGCTTCCTGAAGACCTGTTGCAACCTCTACGTCCGGTTGTCAGTCACAACTGTGACTTGGCATTTCGAGTTCTGGCGCTATGAAAAACCTTCGGATCGCGACCTTCAACATCAATGGCATCCGGGCCCGTCTGCCCAACCTGCTGGAATGGCTGGAGCGGGAAAAACCCGACATTGCCTGTTTGCAGGAGCTCAAGGCCGTGGACAAGGATTTCCCGGCGGCGGAGCTGGAGTCGGTGGGGTACGGGGCGACCTGGCATGGGCAGGCGTCCTGGAACGGCGTCGCGATCCTGGCCCGTGACGCGCAGCCGCTGGAGAGCCGTCGAGGTCTGCCCGGCGGGGATGACGACAGCCACAGTCGCTATCTGGAGGCGGCGGTGCATGGCGTGCTGGTGGGCTGCCTGTACCTGCCCAACGGCAACCCGCAACCGGGTCCCAAGTTCGACTACAAGCTGGCGTGGTTCGAGAGGCTGATCGAATACGCCCAAGGGTTGCAGGCCAGCGATCACCCTGTGGTGCTGGCTGGTGACTACAACGTGGTACCCACCGACATGGACATCTACAACCCGCGCTCCTGGCTCAAGGATGCGCTGTTGCAGCCAGAAAGCCGCGCGTGCTACCAGCGGCTGCTGGACCAGGGCTGGACCGATTCTTTGCGCCACCTGTATCCGGAGGAGCGGATCTACACGTTCTGGGATTATTTTCGCCAGCACTGGCAGAAAAACTCCGGGCTGCGCATCGATCACCTGCTGCTCAACCCTGCGGCCAGCGCCTACCTGAGCGAGGCCGGCGTGGACGCCTGGGTCCGGAACCAACCCCACCCCAGTGACCATGCACCCACCTGGATCCGGCTGGCGTCACGCAAGCGGCGGTGACCAGGGAAGGCACCCCGGTCGATTGTTGTCTCTGTGAGGGGAATGCCTTATACCTGGCGCCCTACAACAGTGCGCTTCTCGTGAGCGCAGCGCCGACCCTGGAAAAGGACACCCCTCATGAGTCACCCCCAACTGATCGACACGGCCCGCTATCTGCGGCGCCTGGGTTTCGACGCCCCCCCAGCGCCGACCCTCGACACGTTGCGTCAACTGCAACGGCGCCATACCGCCGAGTTCCCTTTTGAAACCCTGTCGACGTTGCTGCGTCAACCCGTGCCCATCGACCTTGAATCGGTCGAACGAAAAGTGTTCGAGCAAGGACGCGGCGGCTATTGCTATGAACTCAACCAACTGTTTTTGGCGTTGTTGCTGGAGTTGGGTTTCGACGCCCGCGGCATCACCGGGCGTGTGGTGATGAACGCGCCTGAAGGCTCTTGGGCGGCCCGGACCCACCGGTTGAGCCTGGTGACGTTCGACGGCGTGCGTTACATCACCGACGTCGGCTTTGGTGGCATGGTGCCCACTGCGCCGTTGCTGCTGGACAGCCGTGATGCCCAAGCCACCCCCCATGAGTCGTACCGCATCGAAACCCAGGCGGACGGTTACCTGCTGCGCGCCAACGTCGCCGACGAATGGCGGCCAATGTACCTGTTCGATCTGCAACGCCAGGAAGACATCGACTACACCCTCGGTAATTGGTACGTCTGCAGCCACCCGGAATCCCCGTTCATGGGCCGGTTGATGGTTGCACGCACCGGTGACGGGTTGCGCAAGACCCTGAACGGCAACAGCTATGCGGTGCACCGGATAGGGCAGGAGAGCGAACGCCGGGTGATCGCCGATGCCGATGAGTTGATCGACTTGCTCGAACAAGAGTTTGGCCTGCGCGTACCGCCGCGCGAGCTGTTGCGGCCGGCGATCGTGGGGTTGCTCCAGCCATAAAAAGGCTGTTGGCCGGGGGAACCTGTTCCTGGGTATGGCAACAAGTTGTATACAACTCTATGGACATTTGTCCTGAGTTTTGAATACAGTGTGCCCATAACAAAAAACAGGGAATCCCCGAACCATGAAAACGCCCCATGTTTCACTCCCACGGCCCGAGGACGAAAACCTTGGCGTCGGCGCGAATATGGCTTACGGCCTGCAACATGTGTTGACCATGTACGGTGGCATCGTCGCCGTGCCGTTGATCATCGGCCAGGCGGCCGGGCTCTCGCCCGCGGACATCGGTCTGTTGATTGCCGCGTCATTGTTCGCGGGGGGCTTGGCAACGTTGCTGCAAACCCTCGGCCTGCCGTTTTTCGGCTGCCAACTGCCCTTGGTGCAGGGCGTATCGTTCTCGGGCGTGGCGACCATGGTGGCGATTGTCGGCAGCGGCGGGGAAGGCGGCTTTCAAGCCATCCTTGGCGCGGTGATCGCCGCGTCCCTGATTGGTTTGCTGATTACCCCGGTGTTTTCGCGCATTACCCGGTTCTTTCCGCCACTGGTCACTGGCATCGTGATCACCACCATCGGCCTGACCCTGATGCCGGTAGCGGCGCGCTGGGCCATGGGTGGCAACAGCCACGCCGCTGATTTTGGCAGCATGGCCAATATCGGCCTGGCAGCGGTGACCCTGGTGCTGGTGCTATTGCTGAGCAAAATGGGCAGCGCAACCATCTCGCGGTTGTCGATTCTGCTGGCGATGGTCATTGGTACTGTCATCGCCGTGTTCCTTGGCATGGCGGACTTTTCATCGGTCAGCCAAGGCCCGATGTTCGGCTTCCCGACACCGTTCCATTTCGGCATGCCGACTTTCCACATCGCCGCGATCCTGTCGATGTGCATCGTGATCATGGTGACCCTGGTGGAAACCTCCGCCGACATCCTGGCGGTGGGCGAGATCATCGACACCAAAGTCGACTCCAGGCGCCTGGGCAACGGCTTGCGTGCCGATATGCTGTCGAGCATGATCGCGCCGATCTTTGGCTCCTTCACCCAGAGTGCCTTTGCCCAGAACGTCGGGCTGGTGGCGGTGACCGGGATCAAGAGCCGTTTCGTGGTGGCGACCGGCGGGGTCTTCCTGGTGGTGCTCGGCCTGCTGCCGTTCATGGGCCGGGTGATCGCGGCGGTGCCGACCTCGGTACTGGGCGGTGCCGGTATCGTGTTGTTCGGCACCGTGGCTGCCAGTGGCATCCGCACGCTGTCCAAAGTCGATTACCGTAATAACGTCAACCTGATCATCGTCGCCACCTCCATTGGTTTTGGCATGATTCCCATCGCCGCACCGAATTTCTATGACCATTTCCCGAGCTGGTTCGCGACCATTTTCCATTCGGGGATCAGTTCTTCGGCAATCATGGCGATCGCGCTGAACCTGGCGTTCAACCACTTCACCGCCGGTAACTCCGACCAGCAGTCGGTTTTCGCCGCCGGCACCGAGCGAGTGTTGCGCTATCAGGACCTGGCAGCGCTACGTGAGGGTGATTACTTCAGCGATGGCAAGCTGCACGACTGCGATGGCAACGAGATTCCCGTGGTGCCTGAGCCTGTTCACGGGGCGGCGGAGCATGCGCCGATCCGTTTGAAAAGCAGCGAGCACGTCTGACAAATCCCTCTGGCGAGGGAGCTCGCTCCCGCTGGGCTTTGTAGGAGCTGGCGAAGCCTGCGATCTTTTGATCTTTCGCCTGAGATTCAAGTGTCTGGGGAAAGATCGCAGCCTCGTTGCACTCGACAGCTCCTACGCAGTTGGAGCGGTTAACCAGTGGACATAAAAAAAGCCTGTGATCATCGATCACAGGCTTTTTTGTGCTACCCGGGAGGTTGATTACCAGCGACCGTAATGACCACGAGGTGGGCCATAGTAGTAGCCCCGTGGTGGCCCGTAATACACCGGCGCTGGGCGATAGTAGATCGGTTGCTCTACATACACCGGCTGTGGCTGGTAGTAGACCGGCGGTGGTTGCTGCACATAGACCGGCTGCGGTTGGTAGTAGACCGGTTGTTGCTGCACATACACCGGCCGATCACGGTTGATGAAGGCCGAGCCAACGATGGCCGAACCGACGATGGCACCAAAAACGGCGGGCCCCTCCCAACCACCACGACCGTGGGCGGATGCCTGGCCGGTGACCGCGAGTGCCCCCATGAGCAGGGCGATGATGGGAAGTTTACGATTCATGGCTGTTCCTCGTTTCGGCCCCGGCGCCTGTGGTCTGCAACAGACCCGATGAGGGTCGCGGGGATACTTGCTCTGACAACGATTTTCTCAGGATTTGCGACGCCGTTGGGTAAATATTGTGTAAGGTCTGTAGCGCTTTTCCTTACCGCGCTGCGTTATCCAGGGGCCTGGGACCGGGCTGAGCTGGCGGTATCATCATCGAATAAAACCTTTCGCAGCGGTGATTCCGTCTGTCCGAAAGTGAATTGCAAGGAGACACGCATGCAGATCAATCCCAACAAAGACACCCAACTGTGCATGTCGCTATCGGGGCGTCCCGGAAACTTCGGCCTGCGCTTTCATAATCACCTGTACGAACAATTGGGCCTGAATTTCTATTACAAGGCGTTCAGCAGCCAGGATTTGCCTGGAGCTGTGGGCGGTATCCGTGCCCTGGGGATTCGTGGATGCGGCGTGTCGATGCCGTTCAAGGAAGCCTGCATTGCCCTGGTGGATGAGCTGGATCCTTCCGCCGCCGCAATCCAGTCCATCAACACCATCGTCAATACCAACGGCCATCTGAAGGCCTACAACACTGACTACATCGCCATCGCCCAGTTGTTGCAAAGCCACGCGGTGCCCAAGGACTCGACCTTTGCCTTGCGCGGCAGCGGCGGCATGGCCAAGGCTGTGGCCAGTGCCTTGCGCGATGGGGGTTACAAGAGCGGGCTGATCGTTGCCCGCAATGAAGCCGCCGGGCGAGCCCTGGCCGAGTCCCTGGGGTATGAATGGCAAGCTGACCTGGGTACCCGGCGGCCACAGATGCTGATCAACGTCACGCCGATCGGCATGACCGGCGGCCCGGAGGCCGACCAGTTGGCGTTTGAGCCCGAGACCATCGCTGCGGCCGAGACTGTGTTCGATGTCGTGGCGATCCCGTCGGAAACGCCCCTGATCGTGCGCGCTCGGGCCGAAGGCAAACGGGTCATCACCGGGCTGGAAGTCATTGCGATCCAGGCCCTGGAGCAGTTTGTGCTGTACACCGGCGTGCGGCCCAACCTGGAGCAATTTGAAAAAGCCGTGGCCTTCGCCCGGTCGGTGTAGGCGCTGCTATTCCAGCCGCGACAGGCGTTCTTCCAGGGCCGCGATCCGCGCTTCGAGTTCTTCGAGGCGCTCCAGCGAGACAGCGCCGCCGGCTGCACGCTCCACCGGGTGCTGGCGGGCGGCGAGAATCGCTTCGATGTCCGCCGGATCGCCCATGGCGTGCACATAGCGGTCTTCGCGCTGGCCGGCCTGGCGTGGCACCAGCAGCGCCAGCCCCCGGGCGATCAGGCGTTCAAGCTGGTGCAAGACTTGTTCGGCGTCTTCGAAGTCGTGCATCCGCCCGCTGCGGGTCAGTAGCTCATTGACTGTTTGCGGGCCTCGCAGGAACAGCAGGCCCATCAGGATCACCTGGGCCGGTACCAGCTCCAGGGCTTTGTCGACCCGATGTTCCCAGCGGTCGGCGCGGCTGCCCATCACCAGTTTGGTAAAGCCGCGACCTTCCAGTGCCCGCAGGCTCTGGCCGACCTGGCCCGGGTTGAGGTTCATCACCGGTTCGCGGCTGGTTTTCTGGTTGCAGGCCAGTACCAGGGCATTGAGCGTCAGCGGGTAGGTCTCGGGGTTGGTGGCCTGCTTTTCGACCAGCGCGCCGAGGATGCGGATTTCCGTGCTATTGAGCCGTGGTTCTTCAGCCTGCTGTTGTTCTTCGATGCTCATCGCGCGTTCCCTATGCTGTGGAAGCCGCCTAGCCTAATCCTTGCGTAATAAAAGACAAGCTGTGCAACAAGCCGTGGCTATAATCGCAGCCGTTTGATTCATTCTTTCCTGCCACCTGCATGAGATCGCCATGACTATTTCCCTGTACGCCGCTTCCGTCCCGGTTTTCAAGCAGATGCTCAACGCGTTGAGCGATGTTCTGAACAAGGCCGAAGCCCACGCCACCGCGAAGAACATCGACCCGAACGCCTTCCTGCAAGCTCGCCTGTACCCGGACATGTTCCCGCTGGTGCGCCAGGTGCAGATCGCGGTGGACTTCGCCAAAGGTGTGTCTGCACGCCTGGCCGAGATCGAAGTGCCGAAGTATGAGGACAGCGAGACCTCGTTCGCCGAGCTGCAAGCCTTGATCGCCAAGGTCTTGGCCTTCATCGGTGACATCAAGCCTGAGCAGATCGATGGCAAGGAAGGCATCGAAATCGTTACCCGTCCGGGCACGCCGAAGGAAAAGCGCTTCAGCGGCCAGAACTACCTGCTGACTTACGGCCTGCCGCAGTTCTTCTTCCACGTCACCACCACCTACGCCTTGCTGCGCCACAATGGCGTGGAAGTGGGCAAGCGCGACTACATGGGCGCGTTCTAACCCCGCAGGCATGAAAAAGCCCGGGACGGTGTGGGCCGTTCCCGGGCTTTTTTGTGGCTGACTGGCACATCCTCGGCGGATGTGCCGCCGCTATCGCGAGCAAGCTCGCTCCCACAGGGGGATCTGTTGTGTAGCGGCTATTGTGTGAGCGCCGCTGCCCCCTGTGGGAGCGAGCTTGCTCGCGATAGCGATCGAACAGCCACCGTAATGGTTACGCCGTACGCGCGAGCTTCTCTTCCTCGCCCAGGCACGCCGCCGCCGTGAACAGCACATCCGTAGACGAGTTCAACGCCGTCTCCGCCGAGTCCTGCAGGACACCGATGATGAAACCCACCGCGACCACTTGCATGGCGATTTCGCTGGGAATGCCAAACAGGCTGCACGCCAGGGGAATCAGCAACAGTGAACCACCGGCCACCCCGGATGCGCCGCACGCGCAAATGGCCGCGACAACGCTCAGCAGCACCGCCGTTGGCATATCCACTGCGATACCCAGGGTATGCACAGCCGCCAGGGTCAGTACGGTGATGGTAATGGCGGCACCCGCCATGTTGATGGTCGCGCCCAGTGGGATCGACACCGAATAGGTGTCTTCATGCAGGCCCAGGCGTTTGCTCAGTTCCAGGTTCACCGGAATATTCGCCGCCGAGCTGCGTGTGAAAAACGCCGTAATACCACTCTCGCGCAGGCAGGTGAATACCAGCGGGTAGGGGTTGCGACGCAGTTTCCAGAACACGATGAGCGGGTTGACCACCAACGCCACGAACAGCATGCAGCCGATCAGTACGGTGAGCAGGTGCAGGTAGCCGAGCAGGGCGCCGAAACCCGAGGTTGCCAGGGTCGAGGCCACCAGGCCGAAGATCCCCAGCGGGGCGAAGCGGATCACCAGGCGCACGATCACGGTGACGCCGTTGGACAGGTCTTCGAGCACGGTACGGGTGGTCTGGCCAGCATGACGAATGGCGACGCCCATGCCGATGGCCCAGGCCAGGATGCCGATGAAGTTACCGTCCATCAGCGCCCGGACCGGGTTATCCACCACGCTCAGCAGCAGGCTTTGCAGAACCTCGCTGATGCCACCGGGCGCCGTGACTGCGACGTCTTGGGTCGACAGCACGAGGCTGGAGGGAAACAGCGTACTGGCAATCACCGCGACCACCGCGGCGGCAAAGGTGCCCAGCAGGTAGAGGAACAGAATCGGCCGGATATGGGTTTCCTGACCATGCTTGTGGTTGGCGATCGAGGCCATGACCAGCACGAACACCAGGATCGGCGCCACGGCCTTGAGCGCGGAGACGAAGACCTTGCCGATGAATGCGGTGGACTTGGCCACGTCGGGCGCCAGCCATGCCAGGACAATACCGGCGATCAGGCCGATGATGATTTGCGTCACCAGGCTGGTGCGTTTGAGGCGTTGCATAGGGGTAACGGACGAAGCTGTCATAACGGCATCTCTGATTTTATTGTGTGCAACGGTCGACGAGTCAGGGCAACAAGCGGGCAGGCCACATGAGCGGACCGTGAGAAAGTACGGCGTTTGCAGGCCGCGGACTTTATCACAGCCCGATGAAAAATCTGACGGACCTGTGACGATCCGTCACTCGGGTGTTCAAGCGTGTTTTGTCTGGTGGACGCATTCTGTTAGGCTTTGCCTTCATCACCTTTCTATATCCGCCAGCGAGCCCCTCGGGCTGACGCTGGTGTCGTCGTTTCGCTGGAGTTCTGCATGTTGTTACCCATTTTTCTGTTGTCGGCCGCCGGTTTTACCGTGCTGACCACGGAATTCGTCATCGTTGGCCTGTTGCCCTCCATCGCCCGCGACTTGCAGGTCAGCATCCCCCAGGCCGGGCTGCTGGTGACGTTGTTCGCGTTTACGGTGGCGGCGTTCGGGCCATTCCTGACGGCCTGGTTCGCCCGCTTTGAGCGGCGCAAGTTGTTTATCAGCGTGCTGGTGATGTTCGGTCTGGCCAACATGCTCGCCGCAGTCGCCCCCAACATCTGGGTGATGGCCGTTGCCCGGTTGATCCCGGCCCTGGGCCTGCCGGTGTTCTGGGCGCTGGCCAGTGAAACGGCGGTGGACATTGTCGGGCCACAGTTGGCCGGGCGGGCCATCGCCCGAATCGGCTTTGGCATCGTCTGTGCCACGGTGTTCGGCATTCCCGTGGGCACGTTGATTTCCGATGCGTTTGGCTGGCGCAGCGCGTTCGCGATCCTGGCGGTCATCGCCTTCGCCAAGGCCTTGCTGCTGTTTATCTACTTGCCGAAAACCAATCTGCACCAGCATCAGGTGAGCTTTCGTTCGCAATTCAAGATCCTGCGCAGCCCGTTGATGCAAGGGCATGTGCTGTTGTCGATCCTGGTGTTCAGCGGCATGTTCACCGCCTACACCTATCTGGCGGATATCCTCGAACGCCTCGCTGGGTTCGATGGCACCCTGGTGGGCTGGTGCCTGATGGGCTTCGGCGCCGTCGGGCTGCTGGGCAATTCCCTGGGCGGCCGGGCGGTGGACCGGCATCCGTTGATCGCATCAATGGTCTTCTGCCTGTTCCTGATTGGCGGCATGGTGGCGTTGGTACCGAGCATTCATTCGCCCCTCGCGCTGGCGGCGGCGATGGGCATCTGGGGCGTGACCCAGGCGGCCTTGTTCCTGGTCAGCCATGTGCGGCTGATGAAGGCGGCCCCGCAGGCCCCGGCCTTTGCCGCATCGTTGAACATCGCCGGGGCCAACCTGGGGATTGGCTTGGGGGCGATGGTTGGTGGCCGGGTCATCGATACCCTGGGCCTGGGCAGTGTCGGGTTTGCGGCGGCAGGGTTCATCTTCGTATCGATCCTGCTGGCGTTGCTCCTGATGACTTTCAAACCTCGCGTCACCTGCTAAGCGCTGAACAACTCGCGACGCGCGCCTTCGGCAATCGCGACGATGCCGGGGTGGCTGACCTTGCGCTCCACGGAAATGGCGTAGAAGGATTCGCTCACCGCGTCGGTCTGGCCGATCACTTCTACGCCGTACTGGCGCTTGACCTCTTCGGCGATCACGCTCGGGCCGATGAAAATCCCGCTGCCTGATTGGCCGAAGGCCTGCATCAATGCGCTGTCGTCGAACTCGCCGACGATGCGCGGCTGGATCTGTTGCTCGGCGAACCAGCGTTGCAAGCGGCTGCGCACCACGGTTTCCGGCCCGGGAATCAGCAGCGGAGCGTCATGCAGGCCGTGGGGGAAATCCTGCCCGTAGCGTTCGGCCAGCGCGGCGGTGGCGAAAAAGCTGATCCCGCATTCCCCCAGTTTCTGGCTGTAGCCCTTGATGTCCAGGTGGGTTGGCATTGGGCTGTCGGAAATCACCAGGTCCAGACGCTGGATCGCCAGGTCTGCCAGCAGCCGCTCGAGCTTGTCCTCGCGACAGGTAATGCGCAGCGGCTCACTCAACTCCATGGTCGGCGCCAGCAGCCGGTAGACGATGGATTTGGGTACCACATCCGCCACCCCGACCCGAAACAGGGTTTGCTGCTCGTTGGGCTGGGCTCGCAGCATCAATTCCAGCTCACCGCCCAACTGGAACATGTGTTCGGCGTAGGGCAAGGTCTGGCGGCCGGCCTCGGTCAGTTCCAGCTGCCGTCCGACGCGGCGAAACAGCTTGATGTTATAGGTCTGTTCGAACAGGGAAATCTGCCCGCTGATGGTCTGTGGGGTCAGGTTCAACTGCTCGCAGGCGCGCACGATGCTGCCGGTTTTCGCCACCACCCAGAAGTAATGCAATTGTCGGTAATTGAGCATGGGTTCACACGGATTCGTAAAAACCGAAGTATAACCGCTGAAAATACGAATTTTCCTGAAGTGTTCGCGTCTCTAGAATGCCTGGCCATTGGCGGGCCATTTTCGTGCGTCTTCTATTCTCTCAAGAGGCATTTATTTCATGACATACAAACCCCTGGGACTTGCAGCCTTGTTGACGATGTCTGCAATGACATTGGCGGGCTGTGAGCAGGCTGAAAAAAGTGCCCAGCAACTGATGGGACAGGCAGCGCAAACCGCCAAGCAGGCCATTGATGACACCCACAAGGCCGCCGAACAGGCGATCAGCGAAGCCACCGGCGGGTTGATCAGCCCGAAGAAAAAACCGGCGGACGAAGTTGACGAAACACAAACCCCGACCAAAACCATCTAACACGTCACATCAGTCAGGACTGACCCATGGATTATCTTTTACAGCTCGCCGCCAGTCCCACCGCGTGGATCGCCCTGGCAACTCTGGTGGTCATGGAAATCGTGCTCGGCATTGATAACCTGATCTTCATTTCGATTCTGACCAACAAGCTGCCCGCCCAGCACCGTGCCAAGGCACGGCGGATCGGTATCGGCATGGCGCTGATCCTGCGCCTGGGCTTGTTGAGCACCATTGCCTTCATTGTGCAGTTGACCGAACCGGTCATCGAAATCCTGGGTCAGGCGTTCTCCTGGAAAGACATGATCCTGATCGCCGGTGGCCTGTTCCTGTTGTGGAAAGCGACCACTGAAATCCATCACAGCATGGACCCCGCACCGAATGACCCCAAGTCGGCCACGTCCGGCGTGACCCTGGGCTTTGCTGCTGCAATCGGTCAGATCCTGATGCTGGACCTGGTGTTCTCCATCGACAGCATCATCACGGCTGTGGGCATGACCGAGCATTTGCCGATCATGATCATCGCGGTCGTTGTGTCGGTGTTGGTGATGCTGCTGGCGGCCGAACCGCTCGCCAAGTTCATCAATGACAACCCGACGGTGGTGATGCTGGCCCTGGGCTTCCTGATCATGATCGGCATGACGCTGATCGCCGAAGGCTTCGGCGCCCATGTACCGAAGGGCTATATCTATGCGGCCATGGCGTTCTCGGCGGCGATCGAAGTGTTGAACATGTTGTCCCGTCGGGCCAGGGAAAGGGCGTTGGCCGACAACGCCTGATGCCAGGCAGACAGAAGCCACCCGGGTCCAGGCCCGGGTGGTTTTTTTTGGATTTGAGAAGTATGGGTTTGAACGTGAGCAGTCAGTGTGCGGCGGCGTGGTGCCGGGCCGGTTTGGCGGCTTTTCCCGATGGCGCAGGTGGCACGTGATGATGGCGCCGAGCAATTCGAAGCACCCCCCACAGCATGGCCGTGGCTACGCTCAGCCAGCCGAATATCAGCATCAGGATTGTCGTCGTCAGGCTCATTTGTGCCTCCTTCTATCCCCGGTCCGGGATATCGCACCCAGTACAATGGACAGTCTAGTCGCTCAAGTGTTGCAGCTAATCGATCTATGGCGCTGGGGTTCGGATCGGTTCGTTCTATCACCCTCGTAAAACGAAGGTTATGGCTATACCCAGGGCTGTGCGCGCCTTATGATCGTCGACCCAAGCCTGGCCCGGATGCCGGGTGTCTGAACAAGAGAGTCATCATGTCACCGGTTATTTCATCTTTTCGATCACTGGTCCTGACGCTGTCCTGCCTCGTTGCCCTGGTGGGGTGTGCGGGCAGTGTGTCGCCGCAGATCCAGCGCCTGCCCGAGCGGGTGGAACTTAACAGCGTGCCGTTCTTTCGCGGCGAAATGTACCAGGGCGCTCCGCAGTCCCTGGCCGCCTTGCTGACGTTGCAAGGCACTGTCATCACGCCGGGGCTGCTGGAAAAACCGTTGCACCTGCCCGGTGGCGAAGCTGGTTTGCAGGAGAATATACCCACCCTGGCGCGGGAGTACGGGTTGCTGGTGTATCCCCTCCGCCCCAGGCTGCCGGTATTGTTGGAGCAGGTCGCGGCGGGTTATCCGGTGCTGGTGCGCTATATCGACGGTTCGGCGTTCTGGGCCGAGCCTCGGTATGGGATTCTCGCCGGCTACAACCGTCAGAAGCAGACGGTATTGCTGCGCTCAGGCATGAACCGGCGGCAGTTGATGAGCTTCAGTGCCTTCGAATCGGACTTCCAGAGCGCGGGCGGCTGGGCGGTGCTGGTCCAGCGACCTACGCAGCTTCCGGCCAATGTCGACTCGCAGCGGTGGCTCAAAGCGGCGGCCGAATTGGCCGGGGCAGGGCAGGAGCAAGCGGCGGCGCGGGCCACCAAGACCTTGGAAACGGCGCATTGATCGCTCCCCCCGTTCGTCACTTGCCGGGCACAACCTGGCAGGCCTGAGGCTCTTATTGTCAGGGTTGGGCATTTTCCGACCGTGATTGGAGGAGGCGCGCATGGCACAGTCGAAAACACCTACGGGGCCACATTCGTCAGAGCATTCCAGTGGTGATGACCTGGGGTTTGATCCGGATTCGCCGGACCTTGAGGATCCTCAGGTTGATCCGGTAGGGCCGGCCAAGGCGCCTCTGGACAAGAAGGATGAGGGCAAGCCCAAGCCTTATGATCCGCTGGGTGATCTGAAGGTCTAGAGATTGCCGTGGGTTGGTGTGTATATCCGTTTCTGCGGTAACGGCGGCTTATGGTTCCGCTCTTACAGCGGGTCACTTTTGGAAGAGCGCCAAAAGTAACCAAAAGCGCTTTGCCCCACCACTCGGTGCCTCGCTTAGGCTCGGCATGCCCTCACTCCGGCATTGCTCCGTGTGCCGCCGCGAAGGGCCATCCATGGCCCAGCGCGGCTATCCCGGCATCCATGCCGGGATGCCCACTGCGCAATGCCTGCGTTCGGCCAGCGTGGTTTAACGGGGCGTCCAGATCAAGATCCAAAGCAACAGCAACAGCAACAGCAACAGCAACAGCAACAGCAACAGCAACAGCAAGAGCGGGGCTCATGCCGGCATCTATGTGGCTGAGCCACTGCTATCGCGAGCAAGCTCGCTCCCACATTGGATCTTCCGTAGACACAATATTTGTGTACATCCAGAGCCCCCTGTGGGAGCGAGCCTGCTCGCGAAGAGGCCGGCACATCCAACATCTTCATTGACTGGGACACCGTCATCGCGAGCAAGCTTTGCTCCCACAGATCTGATGGGTGTACGACCGCAAGAACCAGGTCGGCTGTTAGGCCGCCTCGCGGTGGACGTTGATCTGGGGCGCCCCATTAACCACGCTGGCTGAACGAAGGTATTGCGCAGTGGGCACCTCGGCATGGATGCCGAGGTAGCCGCGCTGGGCCATGGATGGCCCTTCGCGGCGGCCCACGGAGCAATGCCTTCGTTCGGGCACACCGAGCCTAGGCGAGGTGCCGAGTGGTGGGGCAAAGCGTTTTTGGTTACTTTTGGCGCTCTTCCAAAAGTGACCCGCCGTAAGGGCGGAACCGCCAGTGGCCGTTACCGCAGCAACGGATATACACACCAAAACAAGTACCGCAAAAAACAAAAAAACGGCGCTTCCCATTTCTGAAAGAAGCGCCGCTTTTTCTAAGTGAACAGCATTACGACGAGTCAGGGCTTTTAGGGGTCGCGGATTACTTGGAAGCTTCCACCACACCACTCTGGCGGCTCTTGAGATTCTTGGCAGCCTTGTATTGCAGGGCCACTGACGGCACGTCGGCGCTTTTTCCGGTCTCGACCCAGCTACGAATCCGGCTGGCATCGGCGAAGTGCGTGTACTTGCCGAATGCGTCGAGGATCACCAGTGCCATCGGGCGATTGCCCATCTTCGTCACCAGCACCAGGCAGTGGCCGGCCTCGTTGGTGAAGCCGGTCTTGGTCAACTGGATATCCCAGTTGGCCTTGTGGACCAAGTGGTCAGTGTTGCGAAAGCCCAGGCTGTACACAGGCTTGCGGAAGGTAACGGTCTTTTCCTTGGTGGTGCTCAGTTCGCTCAGCAGTGGATACTTGCGCGCGGCGATCAGCAGCTTGGTCAGGTCCCTGGCAGTCGAGACGTTGTGGATCGACAGGCCCGTCGGTTCGACGTAATGGGTGCTGGTCATGCCCAGCGCCTTCGCCTTGGCGTTCATGGCGGCAATGAACGCCGCGTAGCCACCCGGATAGTGGTGGGCGAGGCTGGCGGCGGCGCGGTTTTCCGAAGACATCAGGGCGATCAGCAGCACGTCCCGGCGCGACAGCTCGCTGTTGAGCTTGACCCGGGAAAACACGCCCTTCATCTCAGGGGTGTTGGCGATGGTGATGGAGATGTACTCATCCAGGTTCTGTTTGGCATCCAGCACGATCAGGCCGGTCATCAACTTGGTCACCGACGCGATGGGCACCACCACGTCCGGGTTGCTCGAATAAACGACTTTATCCGTCTGCAGGTCCAGCAACATCGCGCTGCCCGAGGCGACTTGCAGCTTGGCCGTATCCCGTGGGGCTGCGATGGTTTCCTGTGCAGCGACATTCTGCGTGATAAAGCTGCCTGTGAAAGCGATGAACAGGCTGATGATCGAAAGACGGATTTTCACGCGAGTAGGCTCGATAGAGTTGAAGGTGCCGTTGAGCAACGACTTTTAAAAAAAACGTCGCATTTTAGGAGTATGGGCGACAGCAGCGCTATATGCCTGTATCGCCAAGGCTTGTGAATAAATAAAGTTTCATGGAGGGGGATTTTGGCGAAACGAATCTGAAAAATTTGTAATCTGGCGACTAAAGTCCGGTCGCCAGAAACATCTGTGGGAGCGAGCGTGCTCGCGATAGCGGTGTGTCAGTCAACTGGATGTTGGCTGGTCCATCGCTATCGCGAGCAAGCTCGCTCCCACAGGTTTTTTGTTGACGCGTATCAGCTGTGCAGCGTTTCAGCCGCGTACAACGTGTTTTCCAGCAGGCAGGCGCGGGTCATCGGGCCTACGCCGCCGGGTACCGGCGTGATCCAGCCGGCGCGGGGCAGGGCGGTCTCGTAGACCACGTCGCCCACCAGCTTGCCATCTTCCTGGCGATTGATGCCCACGTCGATGACGATGGCGCCTTCCTTGATCCACTCGCCCCGTACCAGGCCGGGTTTGCCCGCGGCCACCACCACCAGGTCCGCGCGGCCGACATGGCCAGCCAGATCCTTGGTGAAACGATGGGTCACGGTCACGGTGCAGCCGGCCAGCAGCAGCTCCATGGCCATTGGACGACCAACGATGTTGGACGCACCCACCACTACGGCGTCGAGGCCATACAGGTCCACGCCAGTGCTTTCCAGCAGCGTCATGATGCCTTTAGGGGTGCAGGGACGAAGCAACGGGATGCGCTGGGCCAGGCGACCGACGTTATAAGGATGGAAGCCATCGACGTCTTTGTCCGGGCGGATACGCTCCAACAGTTTGGAGGCGTCGAGGTGTTCAGGCAGCGGCAGCTGGAGCAGAACGCCATCGATGTTCGGGTCATCGTTCAGGCGATCGATCAGATCGGCCAACGCTTGCTGGGTGGTTTCGGAAGGCAGGTCGTAGGCCTGGGAAAGGAAGCCGACCTCTTCACAGTCTTTACGCTTGTGCGAGACATAAACCTGAGAGGCAGGATCGCTGCCGACCAGGATCACCGCAAGGCCGGGCGTGCGCAGGCCTTGCTCGCGGCGCTCGGTGACTCGTTGGGCGATCTGCTGGCGCAGGCTGGCGGCGATCGATTTGCCGTCGATAAGTTGTGCAGTCATTGCGCGTGGTTAACCATCGAGAGGGGAAAAAAAGAGAACGCATTCTCGCATGCCGGGGCGTGAGGGCAAAGGCGCTTGGTCTGCAAATTCCCCTAACCCCTTTAATTAAATGAATTTTTTTTAAAAAAGAGTTGACGACCTATCAGGCCGTCTATAACATTCGTCGCACTTGTCGGGCACAGCCTAGCACTGGTTAAGAAGGTGGAGCAGAGTTGGTTGTTTCAACTCGGCAAAACTGAAAGCACTTAGTTTGTAATCGTCCAAGAATACAGATTAAAAAGGCGCCCGTAGCTCAGCTGGATAGAGCATCCGCCTTCTAAGCGGATGGTCGCAGGTTCGAGTCCTGCCGGGTGCGCCAATTAGGCAGCTTTGGCACAAGTAAGGCAACAAGGCAATATGGTGGGCGTAGCTCAGTTGGTAGAGCACGGGATTGTGACTCCCGTTGTCGTGGGTTCGATCCCCATCGTCCACCCCATATTCTAGAAAGGCGCCAGATCTAACAATCTGGCGCCTTTGCTTTAAAAGCTTGATACGCGGATGTGGTGGAATTGGTAGACACACTGGATTTAGGTTCCAGCGCCGCAAGGTGTGAGAGTTCGAGTCTCTCCGTCCGCACCATACAAGTCGCTATTTAAATAGCAGAAAACGGCGCAGTACCTGAAAAGGGCTGCGCCGTTTTTGTTTTCCATGGTTCTGTGTTTGGCGTCGGTACGGTTTTTTGGCGCTGCGCGTAGCGGTCAGTTCTTCGCGAATGTGTTTCGTGATGATGCGTGACATGTCCGTCGGTCCCTTTGTAGGGGCGGGCGTCGCGCGATCGGGCAAGCTGCTTCTATATATAGAAGCGTTGGCGCAGAGCCCTGGGCTGAATCGACTGTATTTGCAATCCGGGTGGGGCATGACCGTTTGCCCCGTCCTAAATCCGGCGCCTGTTTCCAGCGCGTTTTCAGTAGGGTGACTTCTTGAGTTTGACCTACTAGAATGCATGCCCTTGATTCTGGGGTCGGAAACGCCCGGCCAACGTCTGTGCAACGAGGAATATCCATGCAAGTTTCTGTTGAAAATACTTCTGCTCTTGAGCGCCGCATGAGCATCACCGTGCCGGCTGAGCGCATCGAGACTCAGGTCAACAAGCGTCTGCAGCAGACTGCCCAAAAGGCCAAAATCCCAGGTTTCCGCCCAGGCAAAGTGCCAATGAGCGTGATCCGTCAGCGTTACGAAGCTGATGCGCGTCAGGAAGCCGTGGGCGACGTGATCCAGTCTTCGTTCTACGAAGCGGTCGTCGAGCAGAAGCTGAACCCGGCCGGCGCTCCGTCCGTCGAGCCTAAAGTGCTGGAAAAAGGCAAGGACCTGGAATTCGTCGCCACGTTCGAAGTGTTCCCTGAGTTCACGGTTGCCGGTTTCGAATCCATCGCCGTCGAGCGCCTGAGCGCTGACGTGTCGGATGCCGACCTGGACAAGATGCTGGACATCCTGCGCAAGCAGAACACCCGTTTCGAAGTGACTGAGCGTGCTGCCCAGAACGAAGATCAACTGAACATCGATTTCGTCGGCAAGGTCGACGGTGAAGTGTTCGCGGGCGGTTCCGCCAAGGCTACCCAGCTGGTGCTGGGCTCCGGTCGCATGATCCCTGGCTTCGAAGACGGCCTGGTTGGCGCCAAGGCCGGTGAAGAGCGCGTTCTGAACGTGACCTTCCCTGAGGATTACCAGAACCTGGACCTGGCTGGCAAAGCCGCCGAGTTCACCGTGACCGTCAACACTGTTTCCGAGCCGAAACTGCCTGAGCTGAACGAAGAGTTCTTCGCCCAGTTCGGCATCAAGGAAACCGGTCTGGAAGGTTTCCGCACCGAAGTTCGCAAGAACATGGAGCGTGAGCTGCGCCAGGCCATCAAGTCCAAGGTCAAGAACCAGGTCATGGACGGTCTGCTGGCCTCCAACCCGATCGAAGTGCCAAAGGCTTTGCTGGACAACGAAGTGAACCGTCTGCGCGTGCAGGCTGTTCAGCAGTTCGGTGGCAACATCAAGCCGGACCAGCTGCCTGCCGAATTGTTCGAAGAACAAGCCAAGCGCCGCGTCGTACTGGGCCTGATCGTCGCCGAAGTGGTCAAGCAGTTCGAGCTCAAGCCTGACGAAGCCCGCGTTCGCGAGCTGATCCAGGAAATGGCCTCGGCCTATCAAGAGCCTGAGCAAGTCGTGTCCTGGTACTACAAGAACGACCAGCAACTGAACGAAGTCCGTTCGGTTGTGCTGGAAGAACAAGTTGTGGATACTGTTCTGCAGAAAGCTAGCGTGACCGATAAAGCGGTCTCTTACGAAGAAGCGGTCAAGCCGGTGGAAGCTCCACAAGCCGATTGATGGTTCTGCGGTAAGAACAAACACCCATAAGCCAGCCTTCGCGCTGGCTTATGCGTATTCAAGACATAACTATTTGGGAGTGACTGCGAGACATGTCCCGCAATTCTTTTTATCAGCAGAGCTCTGACATCCAGGCCGCAGGCGGCCTGGTCCCGATGGTTATCGAGCAGTCCGCCCGCGGCGAACGTGCCTATGACATCTACTCGCGTCTGCTCAAGGAACGCGTCATCTTTCTGGTGGGCCCGGTAGAGGACTACATGGCCAACCTGATCTGTGCGCAACTTTTGTTCCTTGAAGCCGAAAACCCGGACAAGGATATCCATCTCTATATCAACTCCCCTGGCGGTTCGGTGACGGCGGGCATGTCGATCTACGACACCATGCAGTTCATCAAGCCTAACGTTTCGACGACCTGTATCGGTCAGGCGTGCAGCATGGGTGCGTTTTTGCTGACTGCTGGTGCCCATGGCAAGCGTTACTGCCTGCCGAACTCGCGCGTGATGATTCACCAGCCACTGGGCGGTTTCCAGGGCCAGGCATCGGATATCGAAATCCATGCCAAGGAAATCCTCTTCATTCGCGAGCGCCTCAATACCTTGATGGCCAAGCACAGCGGGCGCACGCTGGAAGAAATCGAGCGCGATACCAACCGCGACAATTTCATGAGCGCTGAAGCTGCACGTGAATATGGCCTGATCGATGAAGTGATCAACCAGCGCCCCGCTTAAAATAAGCCGCTCAAAATGAGGTTGATCGGCAGGTCCGATCACCTGCGGGCTTGAAAAAGCCCGCAATTGCCTTCATCTTGTGTTGCAAGCCTATCGGATTTGGATCGATCGAATGACTGACACCCGCAACGGCGAGGACAACGGCAAACTGCTTTATTGCTCCTTCTGTGGCAAAAGCCAGCATGAAGTGCGCAAATTGATTGCCGGCCCCTCGGTCTTCATTTGCGACGAGTGCGTCGACCTGTGCAATGACATCATCCGCGAGGAGGTGCAGGAAGCCCAGGCCGAGAGCAGCGCGCATAAATTGCCTTCGCCTAAAGAAATCAGCGGCATCCTTGATCAGTATGTGATTGGTCAGGAACGTGCGAAAAAGGTACTGGCCGTAGCGGTGTACAACCACTACAAGCGCCTGAACCAGCGTGACAAGAAGAATGACGACGTCGAACTCGGCAAGAGCAACATCCTGCTGATCGGCCCGACAGGCTCGGGTAAGACCCTGCTTGCCGAAACCCTGGCCCGCTTGCTGAACGTTCCGTTCACCATCGCCGACGCAACCACCCTCACCGAGGCGGGTTATGTAGGTGAAGACGTCGAGAACATCATTCAGAAGTTGTTGCAGAAGTGCGACTACGATGTGGAAAAGGCCCAGATGGGCATTGTCTACATCGACGAAATCGACAAGATTTCCCGCAAGTCCGACAACCCGTCCATCACCCGGGATGTTTCCGGTGAGGGCGTGCAGCAGGCCTTGCTCAAGTTGATCGAAGGTACGGTCGCTTCCGTTCCACCCCAAGGTGGTCGCAAGCATCCGCAGCAGGAATTCCTGCAAGTCGACACCCGTAACATCCTGTTCATCTGCGGTGGTGCGTTCTCCGGCCTGGAAAAGGTTATTCAAAACCGTTCCACCCGTGGTGGCATTGGTTTCAACGCCGAAGTGCGCAGCAAGGAAGAAGGCAAGAAAGTCGGTGAATCCCTGCGTGAAGTCGAGCCTGACGATTTGGTCAAGTTCGGTCTGATCCCGGAATTCGTCGGTCGCCTGCCGGTCCTGGCGACGCTGGACGAGTTGGATGAAGCAGCGTTGATGCAGATCCTGACCGAGCCGAAAAACGCCCTGACCAAGCAGTATGCCAAGCTGTTCGAAATGGAAGGTGTAGACCTGGAGTTCCGTTCCGACGCGCTGAAATCGGTCGCAAAACGTGCCCTGGAACGTAAGACCGGTGCCCGTGGATTGCGCTCGATCCTCGAAGGTGTATTGCTCGACACGATGTACGAGATCCCCTCGCAGTCCGAGGTGAGTAAAGTCGTGATCGATGAAAGCGTCATAGAAGGCAAGTCCAAGCCATTGTATATCTATGAAAACAATGAGCCGGCTGCCAAGGCCGCACCGGACGCTTAAGCGTCCCGCTGCCGGAACAAAGAAGGGGCCTTCGGGCCCCTTTGCTTTTTGCGCGTTTTAGACGTGTCTTAGCGCTTGTTTTTTTTCGAGGCTGCCCCCATCTTGGTTTCAAGCTTACTTCCATCTGTTTCCGGCCCTAGGGCCGCCGTAGAGGCGAAATCATGAAGACAACCATCGAATTGCCTCTCCTGCCATTGCGCGATGTCGTGGTGTATCCGCACATGGTTATCCCGCTGTTCGTGGGGCGCGAAAAGTCCATCGAAGCCCTTGAGGCTGCGATGACGGGTGACAAGCAGATTCTTCTGCTGGCTCAGAGAAACCCAGCCGACGATGATCCCGGCGAAGACGCACTGTATCGCGTAGGTACGATTGCAACGGTTCTGCAATTGCTCAAGCTGCCCGACGGCACCGTCAAGGTCCTGGTCGAAGGCGAGCAGCGTGGTGCTATCGAACGTTTCAGCGAAGTGGACGGCCATTGCCGGGCCGAGGTGTCGCTGATCGAAGAGGTCGATGCGCCCGAGCGTGAGTCAGAGGTATTTGTCCGCAGCCTGCTGTCGCAGTTCGAACAATACGTGCAACTGGGCAAGAAGGTGCCTGCAGAGGTCCTGTCGTCGCTTAACAGCATCGATGAGCCTGGGCGGCTGGTCGATACGATGGCGGCCCACATGGCCCTCAAGATCGAGCAGAAGCAGGAAATTCTCGAAATCATTGATTTGTCGGCCCGTGTCGAACACGTGCTGGCACTGCTCGACGGCGAAATCGATCTGTTGCAGGTCGAGAAACGCATTCGCGGTCGCGTCAAGAAGCAGATGGAGCGCAGCCAGCGCGAGTACTACCTGAATGAGCAGATGAAGGCCATTCAGAAAGAGCTGGGCGATGGTGACGAAGGTCACAACGAAATCGAAGAGCTGAAAAAACGCATCGATGCCGCCGGCTTGCCCAAGGATGCACTGACCAAGGCCCAGGCTGAGCTGAACAAGCTCAAGCAAATGTCGCCTATGTCTGCCGAGGCCACCGTGGTGCGCTCCTACATCGACTGGTTGGTCCAGGTGCCTTGGAAAGCCCAGAGCAAGGTGCGTCTGGATCTGGCGCGTGCCGAAGACATCCTCGACGCCGACCATTACGGCCTGGAAGAGGTCAAGGAACGCATCCTTGAATACCTCGCCGTGCAGAAGCGCGTGAAGAAGATTCGTGGTCCGGTCCTGTGCCTGGTTGGTCCTCCAGGGGTCGGTAAAACCTCCCTTGCGGAGTCGATTGCCCACGCCACCAACCGCAAATTCGTACGCATGGCCCTTGGCGGCGTGCGCGATGAGGCGGAAATTCGGGGGCATCGCCGTACCTACATCGGTTCGATGCCAGGAAGATTGATTCAAAAGATGACAAAGGTCGGCGTGCGCAATCCGCTGTTCCTTTTGGACGAAATCGACAAGATGGGTAGCGACATGCGCGGCGATCCAGCCTCTGCGTTGCTCGAAGTCCTCGATCCTGAGCAGAATCATAACTTCAACGATCACTACCTGGAGGTCGATTACGACCTGTCGGACGTGATGTTCCTTTGCACCTCCAACTCCATGAATATTCCGCCAGCGTTGCTGGACCGGATGGAGGTGATTCGTCTGCCGGGTTACACCGAGGACGAGAAGATCAACATCGCCGTGAAATACCTTTCGCCCAAGCAGATCCAGGCCAACGGCCTGAAAAAAGGCGAGCTGGAGTTCGACGAGGAAGCGATTCGCGACATCATCCGCTACTACACCCGCGAAGCCGGTGTGCGTGGCCTGGAACGGCAGATTGCCAAGGTCTGCCGCAAGGCGGTCAAGGAACATGCGCTGGAAAAACGCTTCGCGGTCAAGGTCACTGCAGACCTGCTGGAGCACTTCCTGGGCGTACGCAAGTTCCGCTACGGCCTCGCCGAGCAACAGGACCAGATCGGCCAGGTGACTGGCCTGGCCTGGACCCAGGTCGGTGGTGAGTTGTTGACCATCGAAGCGGCCGTGGTGCCGGGCAAGGGTCAACTGATCAAGACCGGTTCCCTGGGCGACGTGATGGTCGAATCGATCACCGCTGCGCTGACGGTGGTTCGCAGTCGCGCCCGGAGCCTGGGCATTCCCCTGGACTTTCATGAGAAGCGCGACACGCATATCCACATGCCTGAAGGGGCTACGCCCAAGGACGGCCCAAGCGCTGGTGTAGGCATGTGCACGGCCCTGGTTTCGGCATTGACCGGTATTCCGGTGCGCGCCGACGTCGCCATGACGGGTGAAATCACGCTGCGTGGCCAGGTCCTGGCGATTGGCGGCCTGAAGGAAAAACTGCTGGCGGCACACCGTGGCGGGATCAAGATCGTGATCATTCCCGAAGAGAATGTCCGCGACCTGAAGGAAATTCCTGACAACATCAAGCAAGATCTTCAGATCAAACCCGTTAAATGGATTGACGAGGTCCTGCAAATTGCGCTGCAATACGCGCCGGAGCCCTTGCCGGATGTGGCTCCGGAGATTGTCGCGAAGGAAGAAAAGCGAGAGTCTGACTCTAAGGAAAGAATTAGCACGCATTAATACGCATTTGCCTGGGGGGCTTCCTTGACAGTTTTTTAGAGCCCTTGTTATAAAGCGGCTCTTAAGTGTCTGCAGGCCATTCAGCACTCGTTTTTGCTTTCACCAAAAAAACTTAGAATCATCTCAAATAGATATAAGGGGACTTAGAGTGAACAAGTCGGAACTGATTGATGCTATCGCTGCATCCGCTGATATCCCGAAAGCTGCTGCTGGCCGTGCGCTGGACGCTGTAATCGAATCCGTCACTGGCGCTCTGAAGGCTGGCGACTCCGTTGTTCTGGTTGGTTTCGGTACCTTCTCCGTGACCGATCGTCCTGCTCGTATCGGTCGCAACCCGCAGACCGGTAAGACGCTGGAAATCGCTGCTGCCAAAAAGCCAGGCTTCAAAGCTGGTAAAGCACTGAAAGAAGCCGTTAACTAAGGTTTCGTTGAGTTTATCCGGGTCGGGGTCATGCCTGGCTTGGCAGCGGAGCGGTAATACGGCCGGTTGCAACCGGTCTGGCACACCAGGGCTTGCAGGTTAGAGCCCGGTCCGCTCCGCCAGTTACGAGAAGGCGCATCCTCGGATGCGCCTTTCTTCTATCCGGATTCTACCCACGCTCCACGGTTGCCTAAATTTGAAGTTCAACCGTTTCTGGGGGACGCATGCTGCAGAATATCAGGGACAATTCACAAGGCTGGATTGCCAAGACCATCATCGGAGTCATCGTCGCATTGATGGCGTTGACCGGTTTCGATGCCATTTTCAAAGCCACTACCAACAGCAACGAAGCGGCCAAGGTCAACGGCGAAAACATCAGCCAGAACGAGCTGAGCCAGGCGGTCGACATGCAACGCCGTCAGCTCATGCAACAGCTGGGCAAGGATTTCGACGCCTCCTTGCTGGACGAAAAAATGCTGCGTGATTCGGCGCTCAAGGGCCTGATCGACCGCAAGTTGTTGCTGCAAGGCGCACACGATGCGAAATTCGCTTTCTCCGAAGCTGCGCTTGATCAAGTGATCCTGCAGACGCCTGAGTTCCAGGTCGATGGCAAATTCAGCCCAGAGCGTTTCGATCAGGTGATCCGCCAGCTGGGTTATGGCCGTATGCAGTTCCGCCAGATGCTGGCTCAGGAAATGCTGATCGGTCAGTTGCGCGCTGGCCTGGCAGGCAGCGGTTTCGTCACCGATGCCCAAGTGCTGGCATTTGCACGCCTGGAAAAACAGACGCGTGATTTCGCCACCTTGAACATCAAGGCTGACCCTGCCTCCGTCAAGCTGACCGATGATGAGGTCAAGGCTTACTACGACCAGCACGCCAAGGAATTCATGACGCCTGACCAGGTGGTCATCGATTACCTCGAACTGAAGAAGGCCTCTTTCTTCGATCAGGTCAGCGTCAAGGACGAAGACTTGCAGGCGGCCTATCAAAAAGAAATCGCCAACCTGTCCGAACAACGTCGGGCTGCGCACATCCTGATCGAAGTGAACGACAAGGTGACCGAAGCCCAGGCCAGGACGAAGATCGAAGAGATCCAGGCTCGCTTGGCCAAAGGCGAGTCGTTTGAAGCGTTGGCGAAGGAGTTTTCCCAGGACCCGGGTTCGGCTAACAACGGCGGCGATCTGGGTTACGCAGGCCCTGGCGTCTACGATCCGGAATTCGAAAAGGCCTTGTACGCCCTGAACAAGGACCAGGTCTCGGCACCGGTACGCACCGATTTCGGTCTGCACCTGATCAAGCTGCTGGGTGTCGAAGCGCCTGAAGTGCCTACATTTGCCAGCCTCAAGGACAAACTGACCCGCGAGCTGAAGACTCAGCAGGTGGAGCAGCGTTTCGTTGAGGCGACCAAGCAACTGGAAGATGCCTCGTTCGAGGCGTCCGACCTGGCGCAACCCGCCCAGGACCTGAAGCTGACCGTCCACACATCGGCCCCTTTCGGTCGTGAAGGCGGCGAAGGGATTGCGGCCAATCGTGCGGTCGTTACTGCTGCGTTCAGTCCGGAAGTGCTGGATGAGGGTGCCAACAGCACCGCCATCGAGCTGGACCCGGAAACCGTCGTGGTGCTGCGTGCCAAGGAGCACCGCAAGCCTGAGCAACTGCCGCTGGAAAGCGTGGCAGGGCCGATTCGTGCTCAATTGACCAAGGAACATGCCAGCGCGGCAGCCAAGACCCGGGCCGACGAGCTGATTGCCGGCCTGCGCGATGGCAAGGCTGCACTGGACAAGCCGGTCGGTGGCCAAGGCTGGAAAGCCACCCAGGCGGCAACCCGCAACCAGGAAGGCATCGATCCGGCGGTGCTGCAAGCACTGTTCCGCATGCCTAAGCCTGAGTCCAAGGACAAGCCGACGTTCACCAGCGTGACCTTGCCTGATGGCAGCCTGATGGTCGTGCGTTTGAATGGCGTGAACGAAGCAGCGGCACCGACTGACGAAGAGAAGGCGGAGTATCGCCGCTACCTCGCGTCCCGTGTTGGTCAGCAGGACTTTGCGGCGTATCGCAAGCAGTTGGAGAGCCAGGCGGAGATCAAGCGTTTCTAATTGCTTGATGCTTTTTCAAACCTGGTTGTGATGCTGTTCAGTTAGAAAAAACGGCGCTTCTTTCAGAAATGGAGAAGCGTCGTTTTTTTTGGCTTGGGTTTTGGGTTTTGGGTGTATATCCGTTTCTTCGGTGATGGTCACTGGCGGTTCCGTTCTTACAGCGGCTCACTTTTGAGAAGCCCGGGAGCCGGCCCAGTCAAAAGTAAGCAAAACGCTCATGCCCCACCACTCGGTGCCTCGCCTAGGCTCGGCATCCATGCCGGGTTGCCCACTGCGCAACACCTTCGTTCAGCCAGCGTGGTTAACGGGGCGCCCGAGATCAACCTCCACCGCGAGGCGGCCTAACAGCCGACCTGGCTCTCCCGGTCGTACACCCATTAGATCTGTGGGAGCAAAGCTTGCTCGCGAATGCGGTGTTCCAGTCAACGATGATGTTGGATTTTCCGACGTCATCGCGAGCAAGCTCGCTCCCACAGGTTTTTGTGTTGTGTGCAGATGTTGTGAACACCGCAAGCTCACTGTGGGGAGCTTGCTCGCGATAGCGGTGGTTTAGTTGCAATGATGTTGGATGTGCCGACGTCATCGCGAGCAGGCTCGCCCCCACAGGGGAAACGCGGTCCCACCAAGAACCAGGTCGGCTGTCAGGCCGCCTCGCTTCGGCTTTTGATCTGGGGCACACCGAGCCTAAGCGAGGTGCCGAGTGGTGGGGCAAAGCGTTTTTGGTTACTTTTGGCTGGTCCGGCTCCCGGCTTTTCCAAAAGTGACCCGCTGTAAGAGCGGAACCATAAGCCGCCGTTACCGCAGCAATGGATATACCCCCCTAACCACGCCTCCAGAAACGGAATAAAAAAATCTTCATTAACCGCTCAAGTGAACCGCATTAGGCCAAAACACCGGGGTTTTTGTATCTGCTTGTTGCCTGGAAAGCGGGTGTTCGTCGATCTATCCGGTTGGCGTCTTTTTCCTGCAAACAACCCCCAGTAAACTTGTAACCCCCTTGAAACAAGATTAGCCACGCTGCCAGGTCGCGTTCTGTTGCACAATACGCCCCGGACCGTTTTTCTCAGGATGTTCAATGTTCAAATCATTTCCCATGCGCACCGTCGGGCTTGCACTGGTGCTGGCCGCCGCAGCCGGTTGCTCGTCGAAGAAAGCCGCCATTTACGAGCACGAGAACTTCGACGACTCCGGCACGTTTTCGCGCACTTATCCAGTGAGCGACGCGGCGACCTGCGAGGCCGGGCGTCGGGCGTTGCTCAGCCAGGGCTACATCATCACCAGCAGCGATCCGAAGCTGGTCAGCGGTCACAAGAGTTTCCAGCAGACCGGCGACACCCACATGGAGATCAGCTTCAACCTGGTCTGTGCCGAAGACGGCGGTACTGGCCACCGTGCGACGATGTTCGCCAACGCCTTGCAGGACCGTTATGCCCTTAAGAAGACCAACAACTCCGCCAGCCTGGGCGTGGGCGTGTTGGGTTCGGTATCGATGCCGATCGGCTCCTCGGATGACTCGATGGTCAAGGTCGCCAGCGAAACCGTGTCGGCGGCCAAGTTCTATGAGCGCTTCTTTGCCCTGGTGGAGCTGTTCCTGCCTCCCGAGGCGAAGAAAGCGGCCGACAACGCCGAGAAACCGAAAACTGAACTGGGCATTCCGGAATCCAAGGTCGAACCGGCCACCCTGATGCCTGCTCCAGCGCCTGCGCCGGAGCCCGTTGCCCCTGCGCCAGCCACCCCGGTGGAAGAGGTCGCGCCGGCCCCCGTCGAAACCACTCCCACGGTCTCGGAGCCCGTCGCACCGCCGAGCGAACCCGCGCCGATTGCGCCCGAGTCGTTCGAGTCTGCGCCGACGACGGAAACCGTTACACCACCACCGTCCAGCTCGTTACCGGCCCCGACCGAGCCGATCCAGCCGCTTCCGGCATCCTGAGGTCCAGTGGCAGGGAGTAACGCCCTGTCACACTTCACACGGTAATTTCCCGGCCCTGTGCTACGTTTAATTCATGAAGCCTTTGCTTCATGTTTTGTTCATAAAGCAGCTTTATGCTGATGCCAGCGCCATAAGGCATTGGTCTCAATGACAGGGGAAGGACACGTAATGGATGATTATCAGGAAGAGCTGCTGGAATACCAGGCGTATGAACTGGACCCGTTGGAACCCGCCGAAGATGCGACGGAGTTGTGAGGATCGCGACACGCTGCAAGTGGTAAGCGCCAAGCCAGGTTCTTGAAGCTCAAACCCCTCGGTGACTACGACGAAACTCTCCGGGCGTCTGGTTGTTCCAGCGCTTGAAGGCTCGTTGAAATGCCTCGGCTGAGGCGAATCCCAATAGATAAGCGATTTCGCCGAACGCCAGTTCGGTATCGCGTATGTAGGTCATGGCCAGGTCGCGGCGGGTGTCGTTGAGGATGGCGCGAAACTGCGTGCCTTCCTCGGCCAGCTTGCGACGCAGGGTCCAGGTCGGCAGCTTCAGGCGAGCCGCCACTTCTTCCAGGTCGGGTTCCCGGCCGCCGTTGAGCAACGGTCCCAGCAATTGGATGATGCGCTCGCGCAGGCTGCGGGTGCGGGTCAGTTGTTCCAGTTCCCATTCACACAACTGAAGCAGATGGTGCCAGGTGCTGGGGCAATGCTGTGGGTTGCGCTGGGCGAGGCTGTCCAGGCCCAGGCGCAGTTGATTCTGTTCGGCGCCAAATTGGATCGGGCAGTCACCGAGCGTGCGGTAGGCCTCCAGGTAGGCCGGCGCCTCGAATTCGATTTCGATGCGTTCTGGCCGCAGCGCGATGCCGCTGACGCTGGACAGTTGCGCAAGCCAGCCGGCAATGATCGAGTCCACGACAAAGCGGTTGTAGGCGTTATACGGGCTGATGGAATAGAACCGTAGCCAAGCGCCTCGGGCATCTTCATGGAAACTCGATTGGCCGCGATAGTTGGAGCCATACAGCGGCTCGAAGCGGATCATGCAGCGGGCGGCCTCGCGCACGGTTGGCGCCTGGGCCGCGGTAACGCCCGCCAACCCGGCCTGGCTCAAGCGGCCGAGTTGGCCCATGCGCAGGCCCAAGGCCGGGTCCTGGGTTTGTTGAATCGCGGCGTGGCCCAGACGCATGTAGCGCGGGATCGACAATCGTGCCCCGGGCTCGGCCAGGCGCGCGGCATCGAGACCGTACTGTTCAAGCAGAGGTTGAGGGTCTTGCCCATGGCTGGCGACGGCGTCAGCCAGGCTATGGACGAAGCCCACAGACAGGTCGCCCAGGCGCATCGGCTGCGGTTTCATGTTCACAGCCAGAGGTTCAGCAGGCGGGCGCCACGGGCGTTGCCATCGGGGAAGTGTTGGCCGTTGTGGCTGATGAAACTCTGGCCGGCGCTGCCGCTGTCCCAGAACTGGCCCCGCAGGAACACGCTGACGCCGCCCCGGGCCTGGCTGATGGGCAATTGGCCGGTCAGTGTCAGGCGATGCCAGGCTTGGCCCTCGCTCACTTCACCCGGCTTGAGGCTCACCTCGCTCGGCGTGGACAGGCCTTTATAACCGCTCCAGGGTTTGTCCCACGTATCGCGACCGATGATGAAGGCGGGCACCGCAATCAGTTGCGCGCCCTGGTCGTTGAGTTGCCGGTAATGGAGCGGGTACCAACTGTCGCTGCCGATCAGCACGCCCAGGCGCCCGGCGGGGGTGTTGATGACTTGGACAGCGGTCGGGCGGTCGGCCCCAAGCACGTCGCGCTGTTCAAACACCGGATGTCGTTGGCGTTGTGGCTGGCCGATCGGCCGGCCATCGCTGCCGAACACCAGGCTGCTGTTGTACAACGCACCGCGACCGATCTTCAGTTCACCGTCACTGACACTGGGCTCGGGAAGCACAATGGAGCCGGCCACCAGGGTGATACCGAACTCCTTGGCCAACCCACCGAACAGCGCTTGATAGTCATGGGCCATGCGCTCGGCTTTCATGCGCAGGTAGGCATCCTCCAGTCGGCTATCGCCTTGAGCGCTGACCAATGCCTGGATAAACGCCAGCGGATTACTGACCGCCAGCCAGTTCATGGCTTCCTTCAGGCTGGTGGCCTGGTACAACTCGTCTTTTTCGCCACCGACCATCAACCAGGTGCCGATGCTTTCGGGCAGGACCACCACGGTCTTGGCATTGAGAAAGCCCTGGTCGCGAGCCGTCTGCAGATAGGCCGCCAGTTTGCGATGCAGGCGCTCGGGGCTCTGGTAGTCGGTGGGGAACAGTTCGGGTTGGATGCCCAGCAAGTTGCCGCGGTCGGCGGGTTTGCCCTGGTCGACCGCCAGGCTGATGCGCAGGTCTGACAGGTAATGACCCGCCGGACGATCCGTCGTCCACAGTGCGTAGGTGATCAGGGCGGCAATCAAGGCCAAGGAAAACAGCAGGTACAAAAATTTGCGCATGGGAGAACAGTCAGCGGCCGTGTGCAGGTTCATGATTTTTCATCAAGAGCTACGGGGCAGGGTACGGTAAAACAAGGGATTAGCGAAGGGCGGGCGCTGATTTGTACGCACGGTAAGCACACACAGAGGGTGTCCAGGAAGCTTGGGACACCCTCTGTGCTGGCAAGGCGCGCTAGTGACTTTTGGCTTTCCGGATCCGGATCAGAATCAGCAGCATGATCAACAGCACCGGCGGCGTCATGCCCAGCAGCGCTTCGCGGGCCGAGAGGTTCGCGCCCAAGGTGTGCAGCCCGCTATAGACCAGTTTGAACAGGTTGATCAGGTAGTAGGTGATGGCAATGATCGACAGGCCTTCCACCGCGCGCTGGATCTTGATCTGTGCATCGGCACGCGCATTGAGGCTGCGCAGGATCTCGGCGTTCTGGTCCTCCATTTCGACCTGTACGCGGGCTTGCAGCAGGTCACCCAGGTTGGCGACGCTCATGGCCAGTTGCTCGAGGCGTTGTTCGGTGGCTGCGCAATAACGCACCGTGGGTTTGAAACGCCGTTCGATGAACACGCCCAGCCGCTGGCAATCGCCCAGGTGGCTTTCACGCAGCTCCCCCAGGCGCTCGAACACCAGTTGGGCGTAGGCGCGGGTGGCGCTGAAACGGTGGCGATTCTTGACGGTGCTGCTGACGACCTGGCGAGACAACAGGGCGATGTCCTCCAGCAGGGCCTTGGCATGCACGCCGCTGGCATTGGCGTTGCGTTCGGACAGGCTCACTAGGGTGCGATCGAATTCGTTCAGTTGCGGGTCCAGTGCCTTGGCGGTATTGAGCGACAAGGAGGCCATCATGCGATAGGTCTCGATTTCCAGCAGGCGTCGGATCATGCGGCCTTGACGATAAGCGTTGAGCCGTCGATTGATGAACAGCAGGCGGTTGGTGCCGTCCTCGGTCAGGCGAAAATCGCTCCAGACCACCGCATCGCCACCGCCCACGCAAGAGCCGCATGGGTCCTTGAAACCGTAGCTGGGCAGGTCGAGACCGGCTTCGGCGCGCACCACCACCTGAACGGCATTGATCAGGTGCTGGGCATGGCCTTCGATACCCTGGGCAAGGCATTCGGGCAGCGTTGTCCAGTGCAGTTCGTTGGTGTTGGCGGGAACGACCAGGGTCAGGGTGAAGAACTCGGCGTGGCGCTCCCACTTGAGCGGGTGTCCTTCGAGGCGGGTGATGCCTTGTGCGGCTTCTGCTGCGACGGTTTCAGGGCACAGGCGCTCGAGCAGCGCGTTGCACTGGGCGTTGTCGCCCAGAAACGCCAGGTGGAAGACGTGGGCCGGTTCGTCAAAATATAACGACGGGCGGGCGTGTAACTCGTTGTGCAGCATTTTTCGTTGGGGATGCATGCAATGACGACCGTGTTATTAGGGTTGTTTTTTGGTTCGAGCACCTGGTCCAGCGTTGATAGGACTGGTTCATCCCGCTGAGAGTCACGCACAGCTGATCGGCGCCCTGCACATTTGGATCATTAAGTTGTCAGTTACGGTCATTGAGCGCCCGCATCCGGACTCTTACGCTGGGGGCCATGACAGACGCAAGCCGCAGAGCTTGCGCTTTTTCCGTGATTGCCCGTTGTGGAGTTACCGATGACCGCCTCTCATTACCCGCATCTGCTGGCCCCGCTGGACCTGGGTTTCACCACCTTGCGCAACCGTACCCTGATGGGCTCGATGCACACCGGCCTGGAAGAGAAACCCGGCGGCTTCGAACGCATGGCGGCGTATTTTGCCGAGCGCGCCCGGGGCGGCGTGGGCCTGATGGTCACCGGTGGGATCGGGCCGAACGACGAGGGCGGTGTCTACTCCGGGGCGGCCAAGCTGACCACCGAAGAAGAAGCGCTCAAGCACCAGATCGTTACCCGCGCCGTACACGAGGCCGGTGGCAAGATCTGCATGCAGATTCTCCATGCCGGGCGCTACGCCTACAGCCCCAAGCAGGTGGCACCGAGCGCGATCCAGGCGCCGATCAACCCGTTCAAGCCCAAGGAACTGGACGAGGAGGGTATCGAGAAACAGATCAGCGATTTCGTCACCTGTTCGGTACTGGCCCAGAAGGCCGAATACGACGGCGTCGAAATCATGGGGTCGGAAGGTTATTTCATTAACCAGTTCCTGGCGGCCCATACCAACCACCGTACCGACCGTTGGGGCGGCAGCTATGAAAACCGCATGCGCCTGCCGGTGGAAATCGTCCGTCGGGTGCGTGAGGCGGTAGGCCCGAATTTCATCATCATCTTTCGCCTGTCGATGCTCGATCTGGTGGAAGGCGGCAGTGCCTGGGACGAAATCGTCCAGTTGGCCAAGGCCATCGAGCAGGCCGGCGCGACGATTATCAACACCGGTATCGGTTGGCACGAAGCGCGGATTCCTACCATCGCCACCAAGGTTCCGCGCGCCGCGTTCAGCAAGGTCACGGCCAAGCTGCGTGGCTCGGTGAACATCCCGCTGATCACCACCAACCGCATCAACACCCCGGAAGTGGCCGAGCAGATCCTCGCTGAAGGCGATGCCGACATGGTCTCCATGGCCCGGCCATTCCTGGCCGATCCGGAGTTCGTCAACAAGGCCGCTGCCGGTCGCGGCGATGAAATCAACACCTGCATCGGCTGCAACCAGGCGTGCCTGGACCACACCTTTGGCGGCAAGCTCACCAGTTGCCTGGTCAACCCGCGGGCCTGCCACGAAACCGAGCTGAACTACCTGCCGGTGACCCAGGTGAAGAAGATAGCCGTGGTCGGTGCCGGCCCGGCCGGCTTGTCCGCTGCCACGGTGGCGGCCGAGCGTGGACACCAGGTGACGCTGTTCGATTCGGCCAGCGAAATCGGTGGCCAGTTCAACGTCGCCAAGCGCGTGCCAGGCAAGGAGGAGTTCTTCGAAACCCTGCGCTACTTCAAGCGCAAATTGCAGACCAGCCATGTCGAGCTGTGCCTCGACACCCGGGTGGATGTGGCGCAATTGGTGGCCGGCGGTTACGACGAGATCATCCTCGCCACGGGCATCGCGCCGCGCGTGCCGGCGATTCCCGGGGTGGAGCATGCCAAGGTGTTGAGCTACCTGGACGTGATCCTCGAGCGCAAGCCGGTGGGCCGCAGTGTCGCGGTGATTGGTGCCGGCGGTATCGGCTTCGACGTGTCGGAGTTCCTGGTGCATCAGGGCGTTGCCACCAGCCAGGACCGCGAGGCGTTCTGGAAGGAGTGGGGTATCGACACCCACCTCGAGGCTCGCGGCGGTGTGGCCGGGATCAAGGCTGAACCTCATGCGCCGGCGCGCCAGGTGTTCCTGCTGCAACGCAAGGCGTCCAAGGTCGGTGACGGCCTGGGCAAGACCACTGGCTGGATTCACCGCACGGGCCTGAAGAACAAGCAGGTGCAGATGCTCAACAGCGTCGAGTACCTGAAGATCGACGACGATGGCCTGCACATTCGCATCGGCGAAACCGGTGAGCCGCAAGTGCTGGCCGTGGACAACATCGTGATCTGCGCCGGCCAGGATCCGCTGCGTGAATTGCAGGAAGGCCTGGAGGCGGCGGGGCAGAAGGTTCATCTGATCGGCGGTGCCGACGTGGCGGCGGAACTGGACGCCAAGCGGGCGATCAACCAGGGTTCGCGGTTGGCGGCGCAGCTTTAAGGCAGCGCCTCAGGAAACCCCTTGTGGGAGCGAGCTTGCTCGCGATAGCGGCAGGTCAGTCAACATTCATGCTGCTGACTAACCGCTATCGCGAGCAAGCTCGCTCCCACAGGGGGAAGTGGTGAACCTGAAGTCACCCGCTGCCAAGCTGTTAAGATGCCGGCCTATTTCCCCCTGGCCTGCTGCCATGCTGCTTCCCGCCCTCGACTGGCATCCCCAACCCCGACTCGAACCCCTTCATCTGGACTGGCTCGCCCGAGCCGGTGTTGAAGTGGCGGTGTTGCGCCTGGACCGGATCGATCCACTGATCAGCGGCAACAAGTGGTTCAAGTTGGTCCATCATTTGCGCGCCGCCCATGAGGCCGGTGCCGAGGGGGTCATGAGCCTGGGCGGGGCTTATTCCAACCATTTGCATGCGTTGGCGGCGGCGGGCAAGCGCTTCGGGTTTCCCACGGCGGGGCTGTTGCGTGGTCATCCCCAGGACACGCCGACGGTGCGCGACCTGAAAACGTTTGGCATGGACCTGCACTGGTTGGGTTATGGCGGATACCGAGAGCGGCACGCGCCGGGTTTCTGGGCGCCGTGGCAGATCCGCTACCCACATTTGCATCCGGTGCCCGAGGGTGGTTCAGGATTGCCCGGCGCACAAGGCTGCCAGGTGTGGGCGGCGAGTGTCCGTGAACAACTGGCGACGTTGGGATGGGCGGATTTTCACGGTTGGTGGTTGGCTTGCGGCACCGGTACGTCGCTGGCCGGGCTGGTGCTGGCCGAAGCGGGACAGCGCCCGGTCTATGGCGTGCTGGCGGTGCCCCAGGACCATGGCGTGGTGCAGCAAGTCGAACGCATCGTGGGGGAGGCGGGCCTGTGCAGTCCGCTTTATGAATTGTTCGACGGCAGCCGTGGCGGTTTCGCCCGGGTCGATGCCGAGCTCACCGAGTTCATCGAAACCACGGCGGCCATCGAACTGGAGCCGTTGTACACCGGCAAAGCCTTGCTGTTGCTTAAAGCGCGGGTCGAGGCCGGACGGTTTGCCCCCGGCACCCGTTTGATTTTCGTCCACACCGGCGGTTTGCAAGGCCGCCGAGGGTTCGAGTAACGGCGATCAGCCGCGTTTGGGCATCATCCGCAGCAGTGTGTTGTCCCGTACTACATAGTGGTGGTACAGCCCCGCCAAGGCATGCAGGCCAATCAACCAGTAGCCGATGGTACCGCCCAGCACGTGCCAGCCTTCCAGTTGCTTGGCAAACTCCTTGTCTTGATTGATGAGCAAGGGCAGATCGAAACCGTAGAACATTACCTGATGCCCTTCGGCGCTGGTGATCAGCCAGCCCAGCAGCGGCATGGCGATCATGAACAGGTACAGCGCCCAGTGCATCAGGCGAGCGAGAACGGTTTGCCATGCAGGCGACGCCGGGAAAATCGCCGGAGCCTTACCCATGCTGCGGGCGAACAGGCGTAGCCAGACCAGCAGGAACACCGTCAGGCCGAGCATGAAGTGCGCTTCCTTGATCAGGGTCCGGCCGCCACTGCCCTTGGGGAAAATCCCACGGAACTCGATGCAGGCATAAACCACGGCCAGCAGGACCAGCATCAGCCAATGCAAGGTTACCGTGACGGTACTGTAGCGGCTTTCTGAGTTTTTCCAGGGCATTGCAGGTATCTCCAACAATCAGGGTAGAGCGCCGTCTAGAGCGGCGTTATCCGCTTACTGTAAGCCCGTTTCGCTGGGTTTGCATGAGCCAGATCAGTTTTGCCGGCAGGAAGCCACAGGGTTGAGTCAGGGCGTCAAGTCCGGCGGATTCAGCAGCCAGTCCAATAGCAGCCCCGCATCATGGTTGCCACGGGGCGATTTCGGGGGCGTGGCGGTATGGCCTGCGCCGGTATCGACAGCCCCTGGGCACAGCACCGGTCGATCAGGGTCGCCGTCGAGAAAACTCACCAGCACTTCGCTGCCGGCCATCAGGCTGGGGCTGCCATCCAGCGTCAGCCGCGACACGGGCAGGGTGATGCCGTCCTGGTCCGGCGCCCATAGGCTGACACTCACCTGGCCACGTTCATCGCGGCTGGCCGGCTGGCCGGTGCGGCCGAGTACATGGGCCAGGTGGTTCCCGGGGATGCAGGGCTTGGGATGCTTGAGGGCTGGCCTGAACGTGGTGGACCAGGGAATGGCGGTGAACCGGTTGCGGTAGTCACGGGCCGACGGTGCGGCGGGCAGGTCCGGCTCCAGGATCGAAAACTGCCGTCCGCGATGCTGGACCTCGGTGATCAACCATTGATCGTTGAAGGTGGAAACCGGGTGTTCGCAGACCTGCACGATGTCGCCGACGTGCAGGGCCGGTTGGGTGCTGTGGCCATGGATTTCCCGTTGCCGGCAGCGCAACCGTTCAAGGTGGCGGCGACCGGCCTGGTAACGGTGAGCCAAGGCCGGGTTGCCGCGCATGGCTTCGTGATCGATCTGCTCTAGGGGTTGATTCGCCGCCGAGGCCTCGGCTTCGGGCGGGGCCCGGTCACTGAACCCGACGGGCAGGCCAGGCATCATCGGATGGTGACGCAAATACAAGCGTTTGATGGCCGGCAGCAGGCTGTCGTTCGGGCGCAGGGGTAGCTCGATGGGGCGCGCGGGAAAGCTCTTCGGGTCTTCGGCGAACACCAGCACATGGCCCTGGGGAGCGTGTTCGAAGTGGTAATGAATGCCTTCTTCCTCGCACAGGCGTTGCAGGAGGGTCAGGTCGCTTTCGTCGTACTGGATGCAGAATGGGCGACACGGATACTGCCCATGGGGCAGTTCGAAACGGTAACTGTCGACGGGTAGCGCGTGTTCTTCCAGCAGGCGTTGCAGCACCTGCACCACGCTGAGCCGATGGAAAACCCGGCGCTGCGGGCCTTGCTCCAGTTGCTGGAGGTAGGGAACCAACGTCAAACGATAGCCGATGCGCCGCGGCGCCAGGGCACTCAGGCTAACGCTGTGGACAATCCCATGGACGCCCGATTCGCCGTCCAGGCGCAGGAAGGCCGGATGCCCCAAGAGCAGCTCGGGATCTATCGGCGGGGCGAGGCCGATCAGTTCGAGGTCAAAGCGGTATGGCTGGTTGAGGGCTTCGCGGCCATTGAACCGCAAGACTTGCAGTTGCAAGTCGCTTTGCGTGAGCGTCAGGCTGAAGGGACTTTCCGTGTCGTTGCGCATCGCAGCTCCTACTGGCGGGGAGAGAGGCGCAGAGGGTACGAAACCGCGGGGGGAAACGGTGCTTGTGAGTCGCTATTTCAGAAACGCCCTACAACACGCTGTGAAAATGTCGATCCGGCAGGGTGAATTTTTTGGTCGATCAGCCGGTTTAGGCCGTATAAACTTGCGCCACAGCGCCGGCCGGCAGATGTCTCGGCGCGTCAGACAAGAGAGTGAGTAATGGGCGCACAGTGGAAGGTTAAACACAAAGAAGCGGCTGCCAACGCCAAGGGCAAGATCTTCGGCAAACTGGTGAAGGAAATCACCATTGCCGCGCGCAACGGCGCTGATACCGCTACCAACGCGCACTTGCGACTGGTGGTCGAACAGGCGAAGAAGGCCTCGATGCCCCGCGAGACCCTGGAACGTGCGATCAAGAAAGGTTCTGGCCAGCTCGGTGAAACCGTGCAATACCACCGCGTCACCTACGAAGGGTTCGCGCCGCACCAGGTGCCGCTGATCGTTGAATGCGTGACCGATAACATCAACCGTACCGTTGCCGAAATTCGCGTCGCGTTCCGCAAGGGCCAACTCGGCGCCTCGGGTTCGGTGGCGTGGGACTTCAACCATGTCGGCATGATCGAAGCCGCGCCGGACAGCCCGGACGCCGATCCGGAAATGGCCGCCATCGAGGCCGGTGCCCAGGATTTCGAGCCGGGCGAAGAAGGCGCGACGTTGTTCCTCACTGATCCTGCCGACCTCGATGCCGTACAGAAGGCCTTGCCGGAGCAGGGTTTCACCGTGTTGTCGGCCAAGCTGGGCTATCAGCCGAAAAACCCGGTCAGTGGCCTGACCGACGAGCAGATGGCTGAAGTCGAAGCCTTCCTCGAAGGCCTCGACAACCATGATGACGTGCAGGACATGTTTGTCGGGTTGGCGGGTTAACAATCCCCCCTGTGGCGAGGGAGCTTGCTCCCGCTCGGCGGCGCGTAGAAGCTGTGTAGGAGCTGTCGAGTGCAACGAGGCTGCGATCTTTCCCCTGACACTTGAATCCCAAGTGAAAGATCAAAAGATCGCAGGCTTCGCCAGCTCCTACAGAGCCCAGCGGGAGCAAGCTCCCTCGCCACGGTTGCGCAATAAGCCTTCAATTTCATCAAACCCCGGCCGCGCCAATACATCAGGCTGACAGCAGCGCACTTGCAGATCCAGCAACGCTTCCAGTTCCTCAACACCGAGCGCCGGTTCGATCCGCGCCAGCAATTCCCCCAGCAGAATCCCGAAGGCCCGCACTTCGATGCGTTGCAGGGCGCGGGTTTGCAGGTTGTCCGTGGTGGCGTGGAACGACGCCGCGCCAAAATCCCCCAGCAGGCAATCGCCCTGGTCATCGCACAGAATATTGTGCCCGTAGAGATCCCCGTGGGTGATGCCCTGGCGGTGCAGGTGCGCCGCCACCGAGGCAATGCCATGGGCGATGCGCAGGGCCGCCGGAGCGCTCAGGCGCAGTTCATCGGCATAGACGTCGCGGCTGCACGACGCCAGGCTCGGCAGCCCGGCGAGGTTACGGTAGCTGGGCTCGATCAGCGCCATCACCAGCCCGGCCTGTTGCTCGGGGTGCCCGGCAACCTGGCCCAGCACCTCAATCAGGTTAGGGTGTCGACCGGCAGTGATGCAGGCATGCATCTCATGCAGCGGCGAGCCGTCGCTGGTCATCTGGCCTTTGTACAGCTTCACCGCGACCTTTCGTGCCACCTGGCCGGGCGCCTGCCAGAGCGCCTGATGAATCACCCCCGACGCACCTTCGCCCAGTTGTTGCTGCAGTTCCAGGTGCGACCAGTCAATAGGCGTCGTGGTATTCAGGGCCGCCGCTTCTGCCTGGGTTTCCAGTGGGTTGCCGGCGTAGGCCAGCCAACTGAGGCTCGGCAAGGTGAGCAGCCATTGCGGCAGTTCGCTCAGTTGGTTGGCGGCGATGCGTAGCAGTTCGAGGCGATGACACTGGCCCAGGCTCGCCGGTAATTGCCGCAAGCGGTTGCCGGCCAGCATCAGTTTTTGCAGAGAGGGGCGTTGACCCAGTTCATCCGGCAATTGGCTGACGCAGTTGTCGGTCAGGATCAGCCAGCGCAGCCGTGGCGGCAGTGCGGCGCCCGCGACGTGCGTAATACGGTTGGCCTTGAAACCGACCATGGTCAAGGCGCTGCAACGGCCCAGGCATTCGGGCAGTTCTGTGAAGCGGTTGTCCGAACAGAACAGCACACGCAGGCGAGTCAGCCGATGCAGGTCGTCGGGCAGCGTGTCCAACTGATTGCCACTGAGGTTGAGAATCTCGAGGGAATCGGCCAGGTCGAAGATTTCCCGGGGAAACTCCGTCAAGCCGCAGGCCAGGTCCAGCCGGGTAATGCCTGAGAGTTGGCCTGCGCGTAGTTGGGCGAGGGTGTGCATGGAGGGGTTCGCTGTTGATCAAGAAGAAAGAGCGCAGAAAAAACTGTGGCGAGGGAGCTTGCTCCCGCTGGGCTGCATTGTAGGAGCTGTGTAGGAGCTATGTAGGAGCTGTCGAGTGAAACGAGGCTGCGATCTTTCCCCAACCACTTGAGCCTCAAGCGAAAGATCAAAAGATCGCAGGCTTCGCCAGCTCCTACAGAGCCCAGCGGGAGCAAGCTCCCTCGCCACAGGTTAATGGCCGCATGATAACCGCAAAATTCGCGCTAGCGCTCGATGCTGCGGTTCCAGCGGGCGTTCCAGGCTGGGCGTTGTTCGTTGACCTGGTCCCAATCCACGGCAATCGCCGTTTCCAGGTATTGCTTCATCGCCTCCACCTGGCCGCGGGTCTTGTCGGTGGTCGGGGTGTTGGGGTTGGACGGGATCTGGTCGCCTTCTTCCAGGGCGATGGCCTGGGCTTGCGGGGTCAGCAGGAACGCCGCGAGCTTTTGCGCCAGTTCCGGTTGGGTGTTCTGGGCGATGGCACATTCGGCGACGTTGAGGACCACGGCGCCTTCCTTCGGCTGGGCATATTCGACCGGCATGCCCTTGAGTTTCAACGCGGTCACCTGGGTCGGCGTCAGAGGGAACAGCGCGGCTTCGTCGGTCTGCAGCATTTCGGATATCTTCGCCGAGCTCGGGATGTACTCCAGCACGTTGCGCCCCACCGTGTTCGGCCAGGCCTTGAAGCCCGGTTCAACGTCGGTTTCGCTGCCGCCCTGGATCCGGTTGAACATCAAAAAGCCGTGCAGGCCGAACGTGGACGAGGCCATCGACTGGAACACCACTTTGTCCTTGAAGCGTGGATCGGCCAGGTCCATCCATGAGGTGGGCGTATTCCAGCCCTTTTCCTTGAACAGCCGGGTGTTGTAGGCCAACCCGGTCACGCCGAGGCTGACGGCCACGGCCTGATCCTTGATGCGCCCCTTGGCCGGGATCTGCGCCAGGGGCGGGCTGTCTTCGAGCTTGTCGCACAAGCCCATGGCGATGGCGCGGTACATGATGCCGTCATCGAGGAACATCACGTGCATCTGCGGGTTGCCTTTGCTGGCCTGGACTTTGGCCAGGATGTCGGCGGAGGTGCCGGGCACGATGACCACTTTGACGTTGTTGGCTTTCTCGAAAGCCGGCAAGACCTTGTCGGCATAGAGCCGCTCCATGGTTCCGCCGTTCATGCCCAGGTAAAGCGTCGGCTCGGCCAACGCCTGGGTGACCGGGAGCAGGGCGCCCAGGCAAGCGGAACCCAGCGAGCAGAAACCGAACAGTGCACTGCGTTTGACGTTATTCATTGGCGCGACCTTCCTCTATCAAGCAACGGAGATGGAGTGAAACCGGGTGATGGAAAACGCATCCAGCGGCGTGGTCGAAGCCCCGCTGCAGATGATCTCGGTGAGCGCCTGGCCCACCGCCGGGCCGATCTGGAAGCCCGCGCCGGCAAAGCCGAATGCGTGCAACAGACCGGGCTGGGTGCTGCTGTGGCCGATCACCGGCTGGCGATCGGGCAGATAACCTTCGGTGCCGCTCCAGGTACGAATCGCCTGGGCGCCTTCCAGGAATGGATAGAGCTCGACGGCCTGGCGCAGGATTTCCAGCACGGCGTTCTGGCCGGGGCGGGCGCGTGCAGTGTCCAAGGCAAAACCCTGGCCGCCGCCTAGCACGCAATTGCCGCGTGAGACTTGGCGGGCATAGATACCGCCGCCCTCGACGCCAGTGCTGGCGTCCATGACCAAGGGCAAGGGTTCGGTGACCAGCATCGCCGGGTGCCCGGCGTACATCGGCACCGCTTCGCCGAACTGCGCGGCGAACTGGCTCGCCCAGGCACCGGCGCAGTTCAGCAGCCAGGGCGCGTGGAAACTCAGGCCTGTTGCGGTGTGTACGGCAAAGCGCTGGCCGTCATGCACAACGTTGCTGACGGCGCATTGTTCGTGGACTTGCGCGCCATGTCGGCGAGCGGCCTGGGCAAAGGCTGGCGAGACCAGGCGCGGATTGGCGTGGCCGTCGTCCGGGCACAGCGACGCCCCGACCGCAACAGTGCCGACCCACGGAAAACGGGTGCGCAGGGCCTCGCGATCGAGCAGTTGCAGATCCAGGCCAAAGCCCTGGCTGGCGGCAGCGTAGTCGTGCAGCGCTTGCAGATCTTCAGCGCTGCGGGCCAGCTTTAAATGACCGCTGCGCTGGTACTCGCCGTCGATGCCAATCAACTGTGGCAACTGGCTCCAGATTTCATGGGCCCGTTGCGACAAGGGCAATTGCGACAGCGGCCGGCCCTGGCGGCGCACACCGCCGTAGTTCACGCCGCTGGAGTGCGAACCGCAGAAGTCGCGCTCCAGCAACGCCACCCGGCGTCCGGCCTGGCTCAGGAACAGCGCGGCGGAGGCGCCGACGATGCCGCTGCCAATGATCACTGCATCCACTTCGATCATGGCTCGACCTCCAGGCCGAACGGCACGGGCTTGATCGGCGCCTGGGCCCGCAAGCGGCCGATGCTGGACACGGTGCGGCCACTTTCGCGGGCAATGATTTCCGCCGCGGCGGCACCGCACATTCGTCCCTGGCAACGGCCCATGCCGACCCGGCAATGCGCCTTGACCCGATTGATCTCCCAATGGCCTTCGCCCACCACCTGGCGGATATCGCCAGCGCTGACTTCTTCGCAGCGGCAAATCATCAGGTCATCGGCAGCATCGGCGGCCCACGCTTCAGGAAAGGCAAACGCACGTTCCAGGCCCTGTCGGAAATGGCCGATGCGTTCGAGGGATTGTTCCAGCTGAGTGCAACGCTGCGGGTCGATCAGATAACCAATGTCTTCGAGCAAGGCCAGGGCCGCCCGTTCACCGGCCATTTCAGCGGCGTCGGCGCCCATGATGCCGGCACCGTCACCGGCCAGGTAGATCCCCGGCACGCTGCTGCGTCCGGCGCCGTCGCGTCGTGGCAACCAGGCGCGGTTGAGGGCGTTCCAGGTGAAGTCGCAGCCCAGCAGGTCGGCCAGTTGGGTTTCACTGCGCAAGCCGTGGGCGAAGGCCACCGCGTCACAGTCGAGGGTGTGTTCGCCGTTGGCGTTGCGCCATTTCAACGACTGCACCCGCCGTTCGCCATCGAGACCCGACAGGCTCGCGTCTTGATGCACGGCGATGCCGTGGGCGGTCAGCCAGGCGCGATAATAGAGGCCCTTGGCGAGGGTGGCCGGTTGTGCCAGCAGGCCGGGCAGGGCGCGGACCTGGGCGCCAAAGGGCGAACTGTCGAGCACCGCGACCACGTTGGCGCCGGCCCGGGCGTATTGATAGGCCACCAGATACAGCAAGGGGCCGCTGCCGGCGAACACCACCCGCTCACCGATGGCACACCCCTGGAATTTCAGGGCGATCTGCGCCGCGCCCAGGCTGTAGACCCCTGGCAGGGTCCACCCGGGTACAGGCAGGATCCGGTCGGTGGCGCCGGTTGCGACGATCACGCTGGCGTACTCGAGGCGGTCGGCGCGGCCTCCATGCAGGGTATCGAGCAGGCCGGCTTCGGCGTTCCACACCAGGGTGTCGGGGCGGTAGTCGAGCTGTCCGCGCAATGCGTCGAGCGTCTGGTGGATGGCGTTGGCCTTGTGCGCTTCGAAGCCATAGAGCTTGCCTGGCGAGCGCTTGAAATTAGCCGGTTGGCGCCGATAGATCTGCCCGCCACCGCGGGCGGCTTCGTCCAGCAAGACCGGGTACAGGCCGTGGGCGACCAATGTCTGCGCGGCACGGATACCGGCGGGGCCGGCGCCGATGATGGCTATTGGTTTCATCGCCACCTCATTGGCTGGACCGGGGGATTTGTGCTGCGCTCGAAGCCGTCATCGCGAGCAAGCTCGCTCCCACATTGGATCTGTTGTGGATGCTGGTTTAGCGCTCGCCGCAGTTCCCCTGTGGGAGCGAGCCTGCTCGCGATGACGGCGGCACATGCGACAACAGCGGCAGCAGACAGACCGCTTTCGCGAGCGGGCTCGCTCCCACATTGGATCTGTTGTGGATGTTGGTTGCGCACACGCCGCAACTCCCCTGTGGGAGCGAGCTTGCTCGCGATGAGGCCAGGCCAGTCGACGGTGTTCATACCTGGCGCCCCGGTTCGCGGCTGATGTGCTGGCCGGCTTCGAGCAGGGTCGAGCAGGCGCGGACGCGGCGGCCGTCGCCCAGGCGCACCCAGCAGTCCTGGCAGGCGCCCATCAGGCAGAAACCGGCCCGGGGCTCGGCGCTGAAGTCGCTGCCGCGCAGCTGTTCGCTGCAGGTCAGCACGGCGGTCAGCAGCGTGTCCCCCAGCAGGCCGGTGGCAGGCTGGCCGTCGAGGATAAAGTCCAGGGCCGGGCGGTCGCCTTCGGCCAGTCGTTTCAGCAGCGCCATGGTGCCCTCATTGTTTGCCTACCAGGACCCGATCCAGGCCATAGACCCGGTCGAGCAGAATCATGGTCAGCGCGGTGAGCGCGATGACCAGTGCCGACACCGCCGCCATCATCGGGTCGATGGATTCGGTGGCGTACACGTACATGCGCACCGGCAAGGTTTGCGTGGCCGGCGAAGTGACGAAGATCGACAGCGTGACTTCATCGAAACTGTTGATGAACGCCAGCAGCCAGCCCCCGGCCACCCCCGGCAGGATCATCGGCAAGGTGATTTGCCGGAACAGCGTGAAGCGTCCGGCCCCCAGCGATTGCGCGGCCTGTTCGGCGCTGCGGTCCAGGCCGATGGCCGAGGCCAGCACCAGACGCAACACGTAGGGCGTGATCACCAGCACGTGGGCGAAGATCAGCCAGGCAAAGCTGCCGTTCACGCCCATCAGCGCAAACAGGCGCAGCAATGCCACCCCCAGCACCAGGTGCGGAATGATGATTGGCGACAGGAACAGGCCGTTGAAGAAGTCCCGGCCGGGGAACTCGAGCCGGGTGATCGCCAGGGCCGCCGGCACCGCGATCAACGTCGCCAGCGAGGCCGCGCTGAACGCCAGGACCAGGCTGTTGTAGAACGCGTCGACAAAATCCGCGCGCTCGAACACCGCACGAAACCAGCGCAGGGAAAACTCGGTGGTCGGCAGGCTCAGGGTGTTTTCCGGGGTGAAGGCGACGAGGCAGACCACCACCAGCGGCGCGAGCATGAAGACCACCACCAGGGCGTGAAACAGCAGCGCTAAAGGACCGTTTCTAGACATGACCCATTACCCCAATGACTTCTTGTAGCGGCCTTCGATCATCCGGTTCCACGACAGCATGATCAGCAGGTTGAGCAGCAGCAGCGCGACGGCAATGGCCGCGCCCATCGGCCAGTTCAGTTCCGACAGGTACTGGTCGTAGATCAGCGTGGCGACCATCTTCAAACGCCGTCCGCCGAGCAGGCCGGGAATCGCGAAGGAGCTGGCGGCGAGGCCGAACACAATCAGCGTGCCGGACAGCACGCCGGGCATGATCTGCGGCAGCACCACTTTGCGGATCACCGTGAATTGGCTGGCCCCCAGGGACAGCGCGGCCTGTTCGGCGGCCGGGTCGAGTTTCTGCAGCGAGGTCCAGACCGGAATGATCATGAACGGCAACATCACGTGGACCAGGGCGATGACCACGGCGAACGGCGTATAAAGCAGCTTCACCGGCGCGCCGCCGAAGGCTTGAAGGGCCTGGTTGACCAAGCCGTCGGCGCCGAGCAGGAGGCTCCAGCCAAAGGCCCGCACCACCACTGAAATCAGCAGCGGGGTGAGAATCAGGATCAGGAAAATCGAACGCCACGGCGCGCCCATGCGGCTGAGGATGTACGCCTCGGGCACGCCGATCAGCACGCACAGCAAAGTGGTCAGGGCGCTGATCCAGAACGTGCGCAAAAAGATCTCGTAGAAGTACGGATCGCCCAGCAGGCTGGTGTAGTGCTCGAAGGTATAGGCGTCGCCGTTGATGCCCGAACTGTAGTCGAAGACGTTGAACGACAGGACCAAGGTCAAGCCCAAGGGAATGACCAGCAGGCCCAGGTACAAGGCCAGGGCCGGCGCGGACATCAGGTAGCCTTGGCGACCGCGGCGCATCGCATCGATCAGCTTCATGCCGGCACCTCGTCCGCGCTCAGTACCCGCAGCAGCGCCGGGTCCCAATCCAGGCCCACCGCCGTGCCTTCTACCAGGGGCGCGGAGCCGTCGTTGCGGCGCACCACGCAGAGTTCACCCAGGCTGGTCGAGAAGCCGTACAGCCATTGGCTGCCAAGGAAGAAGCGGCTGACGAGGATGCCTTGCAGTCGGCCTGAACCGGCCTCGCACAGGTCGATTTTTTCCGGGCGCAGGCTCAGGGTCAGGTCGCCATTGCCCTGGCTGCAGGCTTGAACGACACCCGCACTGTCCCGCATGCCGGGCAGCAGGTTGGCTTTGCCGACGAAGCCGGAAATGAATTCGGTACGCGGGTGCTCGTAAAGGGTGTACGGCGCGTCGATCTGGGTGATGCGCCCGGCCTGCATCACCACGATCCGGTCACTGATCGACAGGGCTTCGGACTGGTCGTGGGTCACCATCAGCGTGGTGATCCCGACTTCGCGCTGGATGCGGCGGATTTCGTATTGCATCTCTTCGCGCAAATTGGCGTCGAGGTTGGACAGTGGCTCGTCGAGCAACAGCACTGGCGGCTCGATCACCAGCGCTCGGGCCAGTGCCACGCGTTGGCGCTGGCCGCCCGAGAGTTCTCGCGGGTAGCGGTCGGCGTGGCGGTCCAGGCGTACCAGTTTCAACACTCGGTCCACCCGTTGTTGCAGTTCGGCAGTGGCCACTTTGCGCATGCGCAGGCCGAAGGCGACGTTGTCCTGGACGGTCATGTGGGGAAATAGCGCGTAGCTCTGGAACACCACACCCAGGCCACGGCTGGCGGGCTTGGCGTGGGTAATGTCGCGACCGTCCAGCAGGATGCGCCCACTGCTGACTTCGACGAAGCCGGCGATCATCTGCAGGGTTGTGGTCTTGCCGCAGCCGGAAGGTCCCAGTAGCGAGACGAACTCGCCTTTTTCCACCGACAGGTTGGTGGCGACCACGGCGTCGATATCGCCGTAACGTTTGCCAAGTCCTTCAAGTTGCACAAAAGCCATAGCTGCGCTCCACCTGGGATTGTTATGCGTCGCCTGCGGGCGCGCTTTTTTATGGGCAGATACGAAAGGGTGTTGCTGGGGTGCGTTGGTGCTCGACCTTGAGTCGGCTGCCGCTGTTGTTCGAATCGCCCCTGTCTGGACGAAGAGTAGGACGAAGAATAGGATGGGCTCAATGGACTATTTCACTGAAGCGAAGACTATTTTCGGTTTCATTCAGTGAGTAAATTTAATAATGAGAAATGGCATGTCTGATTCCACTGATCGGAATAATGAGAAAGGCGAAGTCGGTGTCGGTGCGGTCTCCCGACTGTTTGCCGTGTTGCGCAGCCTGGGTGACACCGCCGAGGCTGGGGAGCGGGTGACGCAATTGGCCCAGCGCATCGGCCTGTCCCAGCCCACCACGCATCGCTTGTTGCGCAGCCTGATGGACGAAGGCATGGTCGAGCAGGACGCACGTAGCAAACGCTACCGCTTGAGCCTGGAGTTCTTCGCCCTGGCCGCCCGCGCCGGCAACACCGGCAACCTGCGCGAACTGGTGCGCCCAGCCATGCTGCGGTTGTCGGCCTCCCTTGGGGACTCGTTGTTTTTGCTGGCGCGCAGTGGTTTCGATGCGGTCTGCCTGGACCGCAGCGAGGGGCCGTTTCCGATCCGCACGTTCACGGGCGACATCGGTGGTCGTGTGGCGTTGGGCGTGGGGCAGGGCAGCTTGGCGATCCTGGCGTTTCTGCCGGAGGAAGAGCGCGACACGGTGATTCAATACAACCTGCCGCGGCTCAAGGATTTCCATTTGTACGACGAAGTCTTCCTGCGTTCGGAAGTGGAGAACGTGCGCACGCTGGGCTACGCCGGGCGCAATACTGGCGTATTGCAAGGCATGGCCGGAGTGGCCGTGCCGATCCTGGACCGTGACGGCCGGGCCGTGGCTGCCTTGAGCGTGGCAACGGTGAGCGACCGCCTGGGGCCCGATCGCCTGCCGACGGTGGTGGACATGCTCAAGCGCGAGGCAGCCCTGATCGGACCGCGGATCAACCCGTTCGACCCATTGCTGCGCAGGCCTTCGCAGGTGTTTGGGCAGGGCTGAACAGACTCTCAAGAGCAGCCTGTATCCCCTGTGGGTAGGGGGTTCAGAACTTCAGGGTCTGCTTGAGCCGCTGCACCGTCGGCGTATCACTGGGGATGACCATCGCATAGTTGTAGCCCGGCCCGGACCAGTACTCGGCTTGCAATTCGCCCTCGCGACGACTGCCCCGCGGCAGGAGGAAATTTTTCGGGCCGGGTGGGCGCACGTAGAAGCTGATTTTCTGACCGCTCGGGTCCTGATAGACCACCATCGCCGCCGCGCCTTGTTCGGTGCTGAGCAAGCGCCCGCTGACGGGCTTGAAGCCCGTACCCGATAGGTCTGGCAGCCGGTCGGCCTGGGTGAAGTAGCGGTCGAGCCAGCCTTGCATGCTCTGCTCGTCGCCGGTCTGGTAATCGGCCGGAAGGATGCCCTGCTGGGCAATCAACCGGTACGCCTGTAGAGCGTCAGCCATGGGGGCTGCGGCGCTGAGCAGGGTCATTTGTCGCGCCTGCCAGCCGCTGACCCCGCCTACGCTGACGGCCAGCAGCAACACCGCGGCGCTGGCCAGGTGGCGGCGGGAGCGATGTTTCAGGTGCTGGCGAATCATGGCCGGGTCGAGATCCGGATTGGGCGGCTGTTGCAAGGCGCCGCTCAGGGCCGTGCGCAGGTGCTGCGCGTCCTGTTGCCAGGCGCGGACCCGGGCGGCGACTTCCGGCTGGTTGGCCAGGTAGGCCTGCACCAGGCGCTGGTCGGCCTCGCTCAGTTGGCGATCGACGTAGGCGTGCAGGTCGCTGTCGCTGGGGGGCATGCTGATCATTTGAGTATCCGCAGGGTAGGGCGGGTGATTTCGCCGTCGCTGAGTTGGCGCAGGGCCTGGCGAGCGCGGGACAGGCGGGACATGACCGTGCCGGTCGGCACGCCGAGGATGTCGGCGACTTGCTGGTAGCTCAAGCCTTCCACCGACACCCACAACAACAGTGCACGTTGTTCCGTCGTGAGTTGATCGAAGGCTTGCAGGGACGATTGCGCGATCACGCTGCGCTCGGCCGAAGGGTGGGCATCGTCGCGGCCGGTGAAAAACTCCAGCATGCGCGCATACCGTCGGGAGCGGCGATGGCCGTCGAGAAACTGCCGGTACAGAATCGAAAACAGCCAGGCCCGCAGATCGCCGTCCGGACGCTTGTCGTTCCACTTGGACAATGCCCGTTCCAGGCACATCTGCACCAGGTCGTCGGCGTTGCTCGGGTTGCGCGTCAGCGACACGGCAAAACGCCGTAGCCTGGGGATGAGCTCGCGCAACTGTTCGTCGAATGCGTTCATAGGGGTGTGGCTTCTGTGGGCAGTCACTGCACCGGGACTGGAAAGACGACCCGCAAACGAGATTATTCCAGTGCAGGAAAAATAAATACGAGGCGTGGGAATAAACCTGCCGGGCTTTCGTCTGACGGGTCCTTTCCAACAAATGGCCTTGAGCCCCTGGAGCTTTCTCATGGTTGATCCTTCACCCTCGTCGAGCCGGCCACCCTTGAGTGCCGCCGGCCTGACATTGCGCCTGAGCGGCATCGCGGTGATTGTTGCCGCGCTGGCCGGGGCGTTTGCCTACGTCAATGGCAGCCTCGACCCACAGCGCCTGACACCGCAGGCGTTGGTCACTGTGCTGGAAAAAAACAACGGCGTTCACCCGGGCTTTCGACGCAACCACTCAAAAGGTGTCTGCGTCGCGGGCTATTTCCAAAGCACGGGCGAGGCCAGCGGCTATTCCAGCGCCCAAGTGTTCTCGCAGCCGCAAACGCCAGTGGTTGGGCGTTTCGCCTTGCCCAGCGGCAATCCCTATGCACCGGACGGCAGTGTGCCGATTCGCAGCCTGGCACTGCGCTTTACCCAGGCCAACGGCCAGCAATGGCGCACCGGCATGAACAGCATGCCGGTGTTTCCGGTGGGCACGCCCGAAGCCTTCTACCAACTCCAACAAGCCCAGTCGCCGGACCCTGCCACAGGGAAACCGAACCCTGCGGCCGTACCGGCGTTCTTTGCCGCGCACCCCGAAGCGGTGCCGTTTCTGCAATGGATCAAGACCGCCAAGCCGTCGGCCAGTTATGCCACCGAAACCTACAACGGCATCAACGCGTTTTATCTGGTCAACCCCACCGGGCAGCGCCAGGCGGTGCGCTGGGGCGTGGTGCCGATGACCCAGGATGCTGCGGATGCGATGCCACCTCAGGGGGCCGACTTCCTCGAGCAAGACTTGGCCAAGCGTCTCGCCGCCGGGCCGTTGCGCTGGCAGTTGAACATCACCCTGGCCAACCCCGGGGACCCGGTGAACGATGCCAGCAAGGCCTGGCCCGCCGACCGCAAGGTACTCAATGCCGGCACATTGGTGCTGGAGCGCACCCAGGCGCAGGACAACGGCGAATGCCGCGACATCAACTATGACCCGCTGATCCTGCCCCAAGGGATCGAAGGTTCCGAAGACCCGCTATTGGTCGCGCGCTCCGCCGCCTATGCCAGTTCCTATCTGCGCCGTACCAGCGAAGTGAGCCAGTTGGCCGCCAAACAGGAGTCCCGCCCATGAGCGCCCCTCGTCACTTTGCACCGCTGGCCCGGCTGCTGCACTGGCTGATGGCAGTGATGATCATCGCCATGCTGTTCATCGGCGCGGGCATGGTCGCCTCGGTGTCCGAACGCCATGAATGGCTGCTGCAGTTGCACAAACCATTGGGCATCGCGATTTTGCTGTTGGTGATCGTGCGCCTGGCGGTGCGTTTTACCACCCGCCAACCGCCGCTGCCGGCGGATCTGCCGGCCTGGCAAGTGCTGGCGGCAAACGCCTCGCATGTGCTGTTGTACGCCCTGATGCTGGTCCTGCCGTTGTTGGGCTGGGGCATGATTTCGGCGGCGGGGGATCCGGTGATGCTCGGCGACTCGTTGCAACTGCCTTCGATTCTTCCAGCCCACGCCCAGACGTTCGCACTGCTGCGCAAGGCCCACGGGTACCTGGCTTACCTGTTGTTCGTGACGGTGCTGGTGCATCTGGCGGCCGCGTTGTTTCACGCTTGGGTGCGCCGGGATGAGGTGTTGGACAGTATGTTGCGCGGCAAAGGCTGATGAAGCCTGTGGCGAGGGAGCTTGCTCCCGCTGGGTGGTGTCTGTAGGAGCTGCCGAGCGAAGCGAGGCTGCGATCTTTCCACTGGCGCTTGAATTTCAAGTGAAAGATCAAAAGATCGCAGGCTTCGCCAGCTCCTACAACGCCGAGCGGGAGCAAGCTCCCTCGCCACAGGTGTTCACCTTAGACGAGGGACATGATCAGGTCATTGGATCAGCGCAATTCGTCGACCATGGCCTCGATGGTGCTCAACACATCCTTGCCCAGTTGTATCGAGCGTTTGCCAGACCAGCCGGTGATCGGGTTCGGGTGATCGTTGTGGTCCTTGAACGGCATTTCCAGGGTCAGGGACAGGCAGTCATATTTCTGGCCGACCGCGTTACAGGCCAGGGTCATGTTGGCCTGGCCCGGTTCGTCGCGGGTGTAGCCGTAAGCAGTCTGGAAGTCTTTGGTCTGATGCTTGAGATGGCTGCGAAAGCGCTCTTCAAGTTCGGCAATGCGTGGCGTGTAGCCCGGGTTGCCTTCGCAACCGGCGGTGAAGACGTGGGGGATTTCCTCATCGCCGTGAGCATCGAGGAACAGATCGACGCCGTACTTTTCCATTTGCTGCTGGACGAAAAAGACCTCGGGGCTGATTTCCGGACTGGCGTTCTGCCAGGCACGGTTGAGGTCCTGACCCATGGCGTTGGTCCGCAGATGCCCGTGGAATGCGCCGTCCGGGTTCATGTTCGGCACCAGGTACAGATCGGCTTTGGCGAGTAACTGGTTCAGTTGCGCATCGTCATGCTGCTGGAGGCGTTCGATCACGCCCTCCATGAACCACTCGGCCATGTGCTCGCCGGGATGCTGCTGGGCGATGATCCAGACTTTGCGCCGGCCTTGCGCACCGCTGCCTTTGCGCAGCAGCTGAATGTCACGGCCTTCCACGCTTTTACCAACGGCCAATAGTTCGGTGCCGGCCTTGTGCTGCGCTTGCTCGATCAGCCAATCATGTCGGCCGCGACTGTAGGGTTCGAAGTAGGCGAACCAGGCGTTGGTCTGTTCGGTCTCCAGATAAAAGCGCAGGGCGTCGCCTTCAAATTGGGTCGGAATGCGGAACCAGTTGACGTGATCGTAGGAGGCAACGGCCTGGTAGCCCGTCCAGGCCTTGTTGTAAGACGATTGACTGGCGTTGAGCAGCCGAAAGGAATACTCCTGGCCGACGTGCAGGCCGCTGGCCTTGAAGTGGAACCACTGGAAATGGGCGCTGCGGGTGTCGGGCCTGATCTTGAGCAACGACTGCAACGGGTTGCTGATGTCGACGACCTCGATGTTGCCGCTGTCGAAATTGGCGCTGATATCAAAGGAAGATTTAGCCACGGTCACGATTCCTGGAGAGGATTTTCATGGCCATTACTGTACACGCAAGATGGGGGGAACCGAGACGATTTACGTCACGTAAACGAGGGGGCGTCCTCCCTGGACGCCGAGCCAGCTTAGAGAGTCTGCAATTGATTCTCAAGCGCTGGTTGTCGATAGTTTTCGCCTGTGTGGCGGGGCGTCTCTTGCAAACGGATATTCATTTGCTATCATCGCCGCCACCGAATTGGCAGCACCCAAAAGACTTCATTAGCCTGAAGCCATAAGCCGAAAAATCGGCAAAAAAAAGACCCGGCAAAAAGCCGGGTCAAAAACCGTGATTAGCCTGATGAGGAGATATTCCAGAAGTCCGACCTAAGGTCTTCTGATCTATCGACTGATCTCGCGACCAGCTGATGCAATAATAATCATTATCATTTGCAAGTCAAATGGTTTTATCGCATCGATTGGAAAATTTTTCTCGTCGTCCGCGTTCGCGGCGACATTCCCAAGCGTTACCCCTAGCGAGTCGGGTAGCCATCCAGGGATCGGTCAAGCATCACTTTGACCAGATCAATCATGTGCACCACCGAAAATGCCAGGTCACGGCTCGAGCCGTTCAACTGGTTGGCAGACTCGTGGGCGGTCGCCGCTGCACAGCGCAGCAGGTCGCAGGCGTGAACAAGGGCTTCTTCTGCGCTGACGCTGTGGTTGACGTCGAAGAAGCGATGTTCTGACTGTGCCTGGGAAACACTTGGTTTCAAGTAGTAGTCGAGGGCGCGTTTGGCCGCCGGGCAATCCTGAAAGGAAGGGAACGTGCTGTCGAAAGGGCTGCCGGGTTGGTCTTTGTTGGGTGTATCCATGGTGATGAAAATCTCCGTATGTGGGGCTGAACTCCTGAATCCAGAGTAGTACTTATCGTAATTGTGACGATAATTTAAATACTACAATTTGTGTTTTGAATGGTCGGAGTCATCCACGTATCGTGCCGCACATGGATAAATGGATAGAGTTGGTCAAGGCCAAGATGAAGGAGCTGCGCATCACGCAAGTGGTGCTCGCAGAACGGTTGGGAATGTCCCAGGGCGGCGTCGGCCATTGGCTGACCAGGCGCCGGCAACCCAGTGTCGATGACATGAACCGGGTCCTGCGGGAATTGGGGCTGGAGTTTCTGGAAGTGGCGATGGTGATTCGCGAGCCGGACACCTCCACGGACGAAGGCATGACCCTGGCGCAGAAGTACAACCCGTACTTCCGCTACCCGGTCAGTGAATGGCACGAGGTTGGCGAGGTTCGCGAAGGCGATCCTGGCGCCTACAGCCCGGCGCGCTACGAACTGACGGACTACCACGCCCTGGGGGCCGCGTTCTGGCTGGTGGTGGTGGGCGACGCGATGACCGCACCCAGCGGCTTGAGCATTCCCGAGGGCATGTCGATCCTGGTGGATCCGGCCATCGAGGCGGTGCCCGGCAAACTGGTGGTCGCCTGCTTGCCCGGCAGCAGTGACGCGACCTTTCGCAAATTGATCGAGGAGAGCGGGCAGCGTTACCTGGTTCCGCTCAATCCGACTTACCCGAAAAACCTGTACACCGAGCAATGTCGCCTCATCGGTGTGGTGGTGCAGGCCACCATCAGGTTCTGACTGGATCGGCCCTGGGAACGGGCCGATGCCTATTCTTCGAACGCCACCAGGGCGCTGCCTTCGCTGACCATTTCGCCTTCCTGGCAATACAGCGCCTTGATCACCCCGGCCTTGGGCGCACGAATGCTGTGCTCCATTTTCATGGCCTCCAGCACCACCAGTTGAGCCCCGGCCTCCACCGACTGGCCGACACTCACCAGTACCCGGACGATACTGCCGTTCATGGGCGCGGCCAGGCCGCCTTGATGGCTGTGGCTGGCCTCGGCGGCGGCCGACGGGTCGTACAGGTCGATCCGGTGCAGGTCACCCGCCCATTGCAGGTACAGGCTGTCGCCCTGGCGAATGGCCCGATGACTGCGGCGCAGGCCGTGGTGCTCGATCACCAGTTGCTCGCCCTCGAGTTCCGCGCAATGGGCGGTAACGTCCAGCGTCAGCGCGCGATCCTGGCCTTCGCAGCTCAGGTGCAAGGTGGTCTCCCTTGGCAGCCCCAGACGCAGCCCGGTGGTGCTGGCCCAGGGCGAGTCGGCATCATCGCCGCGCACGCGCGGTGTCAGGCTCAAGGCGAAGCCCTGGGCGGCTGCGAACCAGAATGCGTCATCCAATTCGCCCGGCTCTGGCAGCAATTGCGCCTGGTAACGTGGGATAAATCCGGTGTCCAGTTCTGCTGCCGCGAAGGCGGGGTGGGCCACGATTCGGCGCAGGAACCCGATGTTGGTTTTCAGCCCGCCAATGGCAAATTCGTCGAGCATGCTCAACAGCCGCAAGCGCGCCTGTTCCCGGTCTTCACCCCAAGCAATCAGCTTGCCGAGCATCGGGTCGTAGAACGGCGAGATTTCATCGCCTTCTTCAACCCCGCTGTCGACCCGCCGGCCCGGGCCCTCGGCCGATTCTCGATACAACGCCAGGCGCCCGGTGGCCGGCAGGAAATCGTTGACCGGGTCTTCGGCATACAGCCGCACTTCGATGGCGTGACCGAGCAGCGGCACTTGCGCTTGCGTGATCGGCAAGGGTTCGCCTTGGGCGACGCGGATCTGCCAGGCTACCAGGTCCAGTCCGGTGATCGCTTCGGTGACCGGATGCTCGACCTGCAACCGGGTGTTCATTTCCATGAAGAAAAACTCGCCCCGCGCATCCAGCAGGAACTCCACCGTGCCGGCCCCGACGTAACCAATCGCCTGGGCTGCGCGCACGGCGGCGTCACCCATGGCCTGGCGTAGTTGCGGGGTCAGGCCGGGGGCGGGGGCTTCTTCCACGACTTTCTGATGGCGGCGCTGGATCGAGCAATCGCGTTCGTTGAGGTACAGGCAGTTGCCGTGTTGGTCGGCAAATACCTGGATTTCCACATGGCGTGGCTTGAGCAGGTACTTTTCCACCAGCATCCGTGAGTCGCCGAACGAGGACTGCGCTTCACGCTGGGCCGAGGCCAGGGCTTCGGCCAGTTGGCTGACGTCCTCGACGACTTTCATGCCTTTGCCGCCACCGCCGGCCGTGGCCTTGAGCAATACCGGGTAGCCGATGCGCTCGGCGGCGTCGCGAAAGGTCTCCAGGTCCTGGGCTTCGCCGTGATAACCGGGCACTAGGGGCACCCCGGCGGTTTCCATCAAGGTCTTGGCCGCCGATTTGCTGCCCATGGCATCGATGGCCGAGGCCGGTGGGCCGAGGAAGATCAGCCCGGCGTTTTCAATCGCCCGGGCGAACCCGGCGTTCTCGGACAGAAAGCCATAACCGGGGTGGATGGCCTGGGCGCCGCTGGCTTTCGCTGCGGCGATCAGCTTGTCGATTTGCAGGTAGCTGTCGGCGGCCTTGCTGCCGCCCAGGTCGACGCGGATGTCGGCTTCACGGCTGTGGCGGGCATCGCGGTCGGTGGCGCTGTGGACAGCAACGGTGGTCAGGCCCATGGCCTTGGCGGTGCGCATTACGCGGCAGGCGATTTCGCCACGGTTGGCCACCAGCAACGTGGTGAGGGCAGGGGCGCTCATCGACGCGGCTCCTTGTTATTCGATTCGGCTTGCCAGTTCGGCGCACGCTTTTGCAGGAAAGCCCGCAGGCCTTCCTGGCCCTCCGGGCTGACGCGGATGCGGGCGATGGCATTTTCGGTGTAGCGCCGCAGCGCCGGGGTAAGGGCGCCGTTGCCGACTTCACGCAGCAGTTCCTTGCTGGCGCGCATGGCCGCCGGGCTGTTGAGCAACAGGTTGTCGATCCATTGTTCGACTTGATAATCCAGGGCCTCGGCCGGGTAACTTTCCGACAGCAAACCGATTTCTTTCGCACGTTGCCCGTCGAAGCGTTCCGCCGTCAGGGCATAACGACGCGCGGCACGCTCGCCGATGGCCTGCACCACGAACGGGCTGATCACCGCCGGCGCCAGGCCAATGCGCACTTCCGACAGGCAGAACTGTGCTTCATCGGCGCCAATGGCCATGTCACACGCGCTGATCAGCCCCAGCGCGCCACCGAACGCGGCGCCCTGGACGACGGCCAGCGTAGGAATCTTCAGCTTGGCGAGGTTGTACATCAGCTCCGCCAGTTCCCGGGCGTCATCGAGGTTGGTGTGGTAGTCGAGCTCGGCCGATTGCTGCATCCAGGCGAGGTCGGCGCCGGCGCTGAAATGCTTGCCGCGACCGCGGATCAGCAGGAAGCGCAAGCTTGGATCGCTGCTGACGTGGTCCAGGGCCAGGATCAGCTCGCGGATCATTTCGGCGTTGAACGCGTTGTTTTTCGACTCGCGGCTGAGCCACAGGGTGGCAACGCCCCGTGGGTCGGTGTGCAGTTCGAGGGTGTTGAAGTTATCCATGGACATTCCCCGTTTACATCCGGAACACGCCGAAGCGGCTCGGTTCGATAGGCGCGTTCAGTGACGCAGACAAGGCCAGGCCCAGCACGTCGCGGGTCTGGGCCGGGTCGATGACGCCGTCGTCCCACAGCCTGGCACTGGAATAGTAGGGGTGACCCTGTTCTTCGTACTGATCGAGGATCGGTTGCTTGATCTCGGCTTCCTGTTCGGCGCTGAAGGGTTGGCCGCTGCGTTCGGCTTGTTCACGCTTGACCTGCACCAGCACGCCGGCCGCCTGTTCGGCGCCCATCACGCCAATCCGCGCGTTCGGCCACATCCACAGGAACCGCGGGTCGTAGGCGCGGCCGCACATGCCGTAGTTACCCGCGCCGAAACTGCCGCCGATGATCACGGTGAATTTCGGCACTTTCGCGCAGGCCACGGCCGTCACCAGTTTGGCCCCGTGCTTGGCGATGCCGCCGGCTTCGTATTTCTGCCCAACCATGAAGCCGGTGATGTTCTGCAGGAACAGCAGCGGGATCCCGCGCTGGCAGGCCAGTTCGATGAAGTGCGCGCCTTTCTGCGCGGCTTCGGCGAAGAGAATGCCGTTGTTGGCCAGGATCGCGATCGGGTAGCCGTGCAAGTGGGCGAAGCCGCACACCAGCGTCGTTCCGAACAGCGCCTTGAATTCGTCGAACACCGAGCCGTCCACCAGGCGCGCGATCACTTCCCGCACATCGAACGGTTGCTTGGCGTCGGCCGAAACCACGCCGTACAGCTCCTCGCCCGAGTAGAGCGGGGTAATCGGCAGACGATGCTGCAACTCGCCCTGTTTGCGCCAATTGAGGTTGGCCACGCTGCGGCGGGCCAGGGCCAGGGCATGTTCGTCGCTGTCGGCGTAATGGTCGGCCACGCCGGAGATCTTGCAGTGCACATCGGCGCCGCCCAGGTCTTCGGCACTGACCACCTCACCGGTGGCGGCTTTCACCAACGGCGGGCCAGCGAGGAAAATCGTCGCCTGCTGGCGGACCATGATCGCCTCGTCCGCCATGGCCGGCACATAAGCGCCACCGGCGGTGCAGGAACCCATGACCACCGCAATCTGCGGAATGCCCATGGCACTCATGTTGGCCTGGTTGAAGAAGATCCGCCCGAAGTGCTCGCGGTCCGGGAACACCTCGTCCTGGCGCGGCAGGTTGGCGCCGCCGGAGTCCACCAGGTAAATGCAGGGCAGGCGATTCTGCTGGGCGATGGTCTGGGCGCGCAGGTGTTTTTTCACCGTCAGCGGGTAGTAGGAGCCACCTTTGACCGTCGCATCGTTGGCGACAATCATGCATTCGACGCCTTCCACGCGGCCGATGCCGGCAATCACGCCGGCCGCCGGCACGTCTTCGCCATAGACTTCGTGGGCTGCCAACGGGCTGATTTCCAAAAACGGCGAGCCCGGGTCCAGCAGCCGGTTGATGCGTTCACGGGGCAGCAACTTGCCCCGCGAGGTGTGCCGTTCCTGGGCCTTGGGACCGCCGCCTTGGCGAACTTGCGCGAGCAGGGTGCGCAGGGCCTCGACGTGTCCGAGCATCGCATCGCGGTTGGCGATGAACTCCGGCGAGCGCGGGTTGAGCTGAGTGTGCAGCGTGGCCATGGTCAGCTCCGTTAGCGGGTTTCGTTGAACAGTTCGCGGCCGATCAACATCCGACGAATCTCACTGGTACCAGCACCGATTTCGTACAGCTTGGCGTCACGCAGCAGACGACCGGCCGGGAATTCGTTGATGTAGCCATTGCCGCCGAGGATCTGGATCGCGTCGAGGGCCATTTGCGTGGCGCGTTCGGCGCTGTAGAGGATCACCCCGGCGGCGTCCTTGCGGGTGGTTTCGCCGCGCTCGCAGGCCTGGGCCACGGCATACAGGTAGGCGCGGCTGGCGTTGAGCTGGGTGTACATGTCGGCGACCTTGCCCTGGATCAGCTGGAATTCGCCAATGCTCTGGCCGAACTGCTTGCGGTCGTGGATGTAGGGCACGATCAGGTCCATGCAGGCCTGCATGATCCCGGTCGGGCCGCCAGAGAGCACGACGCGCTCGTAGTCGAGGCCGCTCATCAGCACTTTCACGCCACCGTTGAGTGTGCCGAGGATGTTTTCTTCCGGCACTTCGACGTCATCGAAGAACAGCTCGCAGGTGTTGGAGCCGCGCATGCCGAGCTTGTCGAATTTGTTGCTGCGGCTGAAGCCTTTCCAGTCGCGCTCGACGATGAAAGCGGTGATGCCGTGGGGGCCCTTTTCCAGGTCGGTCTTGGCGTAGATCACGTAGGTGTTGGCATCGGGACCGTTGGTGATCCAGGTCTTGCTGCCATTGAGCACGTACTTGTCGCCACGCTTGTCGGCCCGCAGTTTCATCGAGACCACGTCGGAGCCGGCGTTCGGCTCGCTCATCGCCAGGGCACCGATGTGTTCGCCGCTGATCAGCTTGGGCAGGTATTTGGTTTTCTGTTCGTGATTGCCGTTGCGGTTGATCTGGTTCACGCAGAGGTTGGAGTGGGCACCGTAGGAGAGGGCGACCGAGGCCGAACCACGGCTGATTTCTTCCATCGCCACCACGTGGGCCAGGTAGCCCAGGCCAGCGCCGCCGTATTCTTCCGGTACGGTAATGCCCAGCAGGCCCATGTCGCCGAACTTGCGCCACATGTCGGCGGGAAACAGGTTGTCGATATCGATCTGCGCTGCTCGCGGCGCCAGTTCGGCCTTGACGAAGGCCTGCACCTGGTCGCGCAACATGTCGATGGTTTCGCCGAGGGCAAAGTTCAGGGATGGGTAGCTCATGGGACACCTTTGGCTTTTTTATCGGGTGCGGAGAGTGGCGAAATCGCTCTCACCTTTACGTTAACGTAAGCCTGCGGCGAGAGGCTGTCAATCGCCCTTTACGTTAACGTCAACTTGGGCCAGAGTAAGTGCGCTCGAACAGCTCTTACCCAACGCATCTGAGCATGAGATTCACCGCTACACCCACTAATAAAGACAAGAGGGGGCGTCATGGATCAACCCGGTTCGCATTCGCAGCACAGCTACACCCGTGGCTCCCAGGCCAAGGCTTTGCTGGCCCAGACCATCGGCGAGGTTTTCGACCAGACCGTGGCCCGCTATCCGGAGGGCGAGGCGTTGGTGGTTCGCCATCAATCGCTGCGTTACACCTGGCGACAGCTGGCCGAGACCGTCGATCTGCATGCCCGAGCCTTGCTGGCGCTAGGCTTGAAAACCGGCGATCGCCTTGGCGTATGGGCGCCCAATTGCGCCCAGTGGTGCATCAGCCAGTTCGCCAGTGCGAAGATCGGCGTCATTCTGGTCAACATCAATCCGGCCTATCGCGTCTCTGAGCTCGAATACGTGCTGAAACAATCCGGATGCCAATGGTTGGTGTGTGCCGGGGCGTTCAAGACCTCGGATTATCACGCCATGTTGCAAACGCTGGCACCCGAGCTGGCGGAGCAATCGATGGGCCACCTGCAGAGCGAACGCTTGCCGGATTTGCGCGGTGTGATCAGCCTCGATTCCCAGCCGCCGGCAGGTTTTCTGCCCTGGTCGCAACTGGCCGCCCTGGGTGCGGCGGTGACGCCTGCACAACTGGCCGAACGCCAATCCTGCCTGCGGTCCGATCAACCGGTGAATATCCAGTACACCTCCGGTACCACCGGCTTCCCCAAGGGCGCTACCCTCAGTCATCACAACATTCTCAATAACGGTTACATGGTCGGCGAAAGCCTGGGCCTGACGGCCGACGATCGGCTGGTGATCCCGGTGCCGCTCTACCATTGCTTCGGCATGGTCATGGGGAACCTGGGCTGCATGACCCATGGCTGCACCATGATCTACCCCAACGATGCCTTCGACCCGTTGCTGACGCTAAAGGCCGTGGCCGAGGAAAAAGCCACGGCACTGTATGGCGTACCCACCATGTTCATTGCCCTGCTGGACCAGCCACAGCGGGGCGACTTCGACGTGTCCAGCCTGCGCACTGGCATCATGGCCGGGGCCACATGCCCCATCGAAGTGATGCGACGGGTCATCAATGAAATGCACATGGCCGAAGTGCAGATTGCCTACGGCATGACGGAAACCAGCCCGGTGTCATTGCAGACCGGTCCTACCGACGAACTGGAACTGCGCGTAACCACCGTCGGCCGTACCCAGCCGCAGCTGGAAAGCAAAATTATCGATGAGGCCGGCAATATCGTCCCACGTGGTGCTGTCGGTGAGTTGTGTACCCGCGGCTACAGCGTGATGCTCGGTTACTGGAACAACCCCAAGGGCACCACCGATGCCATCGACCCGGATGGCTGGATGCACACCGGCGACCTGGCGACCATGGACGAGCAGGGCTACGTGCGCATCGTCGGGCGCAACAAGGACATGATCATCCGCGGCGGGGAGAATATTTACCCGCGTGAGCTGGAGGAATTTTTCTTCACTCACCCGGCGGTGGCGGACGTGCAGGTGATCGGCATCCCGTGTTCGCGCTATGGCGAGGAAATCGTTGCCTGGATCAAGTTTCATCCCGGCCACAGTGCCTCCGAACAAGAACTGCAAGCCTGGTGCAAGGAGCGCATCGCCCACTTCAAGACGCCGCGTCATTTCAAATTCGTCGAAGAGTTTCCCATGACGGTCACCGGCAAGATCCAGAAATTCCGCATGCGCGAAATCAGCATCGAAGAACTGCGCGATAGAGAAGGCTGAGCAAGATCCCCTGTGGGAGCGGGCTTGCTCGCGAAGGCGGTGTGCCAGGCGACATAAGTGTTGGCTGTGCCGCCGTTTTCGAGCTCAAGCTGCAAGGGTAATAGCCCGACAGGGCCAACAGCCGTAGGGGGATATCCGTTGCTGCGGTAACGGCTGCTTAGGGTTTCGCCCTTACGGCGACTCACTTTCGAAGAGCGCGAAAGTAAGCAAAGCGCTTTTGCCCCACCACTTGGCACCTCGCTTAGGCTCGGTGTGCCCTCACTCCGGCATTGCTCCGTGGGCCCGCCGCGAAGGGCCATCCATGGCCCAGCGCGGCTATCCCGGCATCCATGCCGGGATGCCCACTCCACAATGCCTGCGTTCGGCCAGCGTGGTTAACGGGGCGCCGAGATCAACGTCCACCGCGAGGCGGCCTGATAGCCGACCTGGTTCTGGGTGACCGCATTCATCCTGTGGGAGGCTCGCTCCCACAGGTTTTGCGGTGCACATGGGCTTTGGGTCTGCTGAAGATCCAGTGTGGGAGCGAGCTTGCTCGCGATAGCGGTGGCTCAGTCACATAGATGCGGGCATGTGCACTGCTCTTGCTCTTGCTCTTGCTCTTGCTCTTGCTCTTGCTCTTGCCCTTGCTCTTGCCCTTGCTCTTGCCCTTGCTCTTGCTTTGGATCTTGATCTGAACGCCCCGTTAAACCACGCTGGCCGAACGCAGGCATTGCGCAGTGGGCACCTCGGCATGGATGCCGAGGTAGCCGCGCAGGGCCATGGATGGCCCTTCGCGGCGGCCCACGGAGCAATGCCGGAGTGAGGGCACACCGAGCCTAGGCGAGGTGCCAAGTGGTGGGGCAAAGCGCTTTTGGTTACTTTTGGCGCTCTTCCAAAAGTGACCCGCTGTAAGAGCGGAACCATAAGTCGCCGTTACCGCAGCAACGGATATGTACTCGATCAACAAAATCCAGGCCACCTGTCAGGCCACCTTCGCAAGCAAGCCCCCACAAGAAAAACCCAAACCCCAGACAGCACAAAGGGGAGCCGAAGCTCCCCTTTAATTTTGTCGTCGCGTGCTCTTTTTTTATTATTGAGGGGCGGCCTGTTGTTGTTTTTGGTAGCCGTTGCCCTTTACCGCTGTTTTTGGCGATCCCCATCCGGGATCAAGAGCAAACGTATTTTTTTGAGCGCTGATCTGCTTTTTCGCCTTGCGATCCAACCGATTCGGGAGCTACCTGAAGGTAGTTTTATTGTTCTCTGCCCGGTTGCGGGTTGCTCCTGAAAGCACCCTGAAAAGCACATCCTCTCCAAAAAAATCTGTTAGCTGCGTCTCTGCCGTGTTGTTTTTGTTATGTCAGAGTCGTTTCGTCTTGTTTTTATTGGGTTTGCTGCGTTTTTTTATTCTTGTTATGCAAGAGATATAGCAGGTGGCGTGCCAACTTTTAAAAGTCTATATAAATCAATGATTTGTATTTTTTAGCTGAAAAACCTGGCGCGCCAAACCTGACAAATTGTTTCCGTGTTACTCGTTTCGCCGCTGTTACAAAGCCAGCGGTAACACCTCACTGTGCGCTGCGGGCCTTGGCGACACGCGAACCGCTAGGGCGGCCGAGGACGTCGCAGATCTGCCGACCCGCGGCGATCAGGGCGTCCAGGTCGACACCGGTTTCGATACCCAAGCCATTGAGCAGGTACAGCACGTCTTCGGTGGCAACGTTACCGCTGGCGCCCTTGGCATAAGGGCAGCCGCCCAGGCCGGCGATGGAGCTGTCGAACACCGCGATGCCTTCCAGCAGGCTGGCGTATACGTTGGCCATGGCTTGGCCGTAGGTATCGTGGAAGTGTCCGGCGAGCTTGTCCCGAGGCACCTCGGCGCCCACCACCTCGAACATCCTGCGGGTGGCCCCGGCGGTGCCCGTGCCGATGGTGTCGCCCAGGGAGACCTCGTAGCAGCCCATGGCATACAGCTCCCGAGCGACCCAAGCCACCTGCTCAGGCTTGACCGCACCTTCATACGGGCAGCCCAACACGCAGGACACGTAACCGCGCACACTGACGCCGTGTTGTTTTGCGGCCTCCATGATCGGCGCGAAACGCTCCAGGCTGTCCTTGATGGAGCAGTTGATATTGCGCTGGGAGAACGCTTCGGACGCGGCGGCGAACACCGCCACCTCTTTCACGCCCGCTGCCAGTGCATCTTCAAAACCCCGCAGGTTCGGCGCCAGGGCGCCATAGGTCACCCCGGGCTTGCGCTGGATCTGCGCGAACACCTCGGCGGAACCGGCCATTTGCGGCACCCACTTGGGCGAGACGAAACTGCCGACTTCGATGTAACCCAGGCCGGCGGCGCTCAAGGCATCCACCAGGCGCACCTTGTCGGCGACGCTGATGGGTTGTGCTTCATTCTGCAGCCCGTCACGGGGGCCGACTTCGATCAGGCGTACAAAGGAGGGGAGGGACATGGGGATTGACCTGTAGTGAGTTGCCAAAGTATCGAGAACGATGCTGCCCCCTGTGGGAGCGAGCTTGCTCGCGATAGCGGCGCAACTGACATCATCCATGTTGACTGACATACCGCTATCGCGAGCAAGCTCGCTCCCACAGGGGGGAAGTGTTACTGGACGATTTCCTCGCCCTTGATCGTCTGCTCCAACGCCTGGATGCAGCGTTCTTCGGCGGTGTCGAGTTCCAGCTTCATCTGTTCGATGTCCAGCAATTGCTGTTCGAGCTGTTCCCGGCGCTCGGCGATTTTCGCCAGCATGCTGTGCAGCTGTTTCTGATTGCCGCTGGAGGGGTCGTAGAGTTCGATCAGCTCGCGGCACTCGGCCAGGGAAAAACCAATGCGCTTGCCGCGCAGGATCAGCTTCAGGCTGACCTTGTCCCGCGGCGAATAAATGCGCTCCTGGCCTCGTCGCTCCGGGCTCAACAGGCCTTGTTCTTCATAGAAACGGATGGCCCGGGTGGTGATATCCAGCTCACGGGCGAGGTCGGAGATGCTGTAGGTCTGGCTGCTCATGGACGCGCTCGAAACGAAAGGGGCTGGCGCTAAGCTAAAGGCAGGTTTACGTTCGCGTCAAGCAATGAGGTTTTGCACACAAAACCTGTGGGAGCGAGCTTGCTCGCGATGACGGCGGCACATTCAACATGAATGCAAGCTGATCCACCGCTATCGCGAGCAAGCTCGCTCCCACAATTTTGATTGCCTAGACCTTGTCGAGCTTCTTCTCATGGGCCGTCACCTGCTGGCACAGCTCGATCATCTGCTCGCGCATCCAGCGGTTGGCCGGGTCCTGGTCGGTGCTTTCATGCCAGTAGAGGTGGGTTTCCACCGGCGGCACATCGTTGACGGGTAACAGGAAGGCGTGCAGATCGTGACGACGGGCAAAGCGCTCGGGGACGGTCATGACCATGTCCGTTTGTTGCAGCACCTGGGAGGCCATCAGGTAATGCTGGGAGCGCAGGGCGATCTTGCGCTGGATACCCATCTTGCCGAGGGCCAGGTCGACATAACCCAGCCCGTTGCGGCGGCTGGAAATATGCACGTGGGTCTGGGCCAGGTAATCATCGAGACTGATTTTTTCCTTGCCCGCTAACGGATGGCCCTTGCGCATGGCGCACACGTAGCGATCTTCCATCAACTTGACGTGGCGTACCTGCGGGTCGGTGTTGAGCGGTGCGTCCACGGCGAAGTCGAGGCGGCCGGCGGCCAGCTCCTTGGTGGTTTCACGGCGCTTGGAGAGGAAGCTCTCGATCGCCACGGTGGGTGCCAGGCGACGCAGGCGCTGGAACAGCAGCGGCAGGATCACGCCTTCGGTGAGGTCGGTCATGCTGATGCGGTAGGTCTTGACGGCCTGCAACGGGTTGAAGATCCGGCTTTCCTGCACCGATACCCGCAGCAGCGACAGGGCGTTGCGCACCGGACCGATGATGTTCTGGGCCATGGGCGTCGGCACCATCCCTTGGGCGGTGCGCACGAAGAGCGGGTCGTTGAAGGTCTCGCGCAGACGCGCCAGGGCATTGGACACGGCCGGCTGAGTGATGCCGACGATCTGCCCGGCGCGGGTCAGGTTGGCTTCGGTGTAGATCGCATCGAAGACAATGAAAAGGTTGAGGTCGACCTTGCTCAGATTCATGGCGCTGCACTCTTGTTCTTGGGCTTGTTGTGAGGTGCCGGGTGGCGATGAGAATCAGTGAAACATATATCGGTGATGAATGTTAATACACGCCGAGAATAGGTTAGGTAAATTTTCGTAGCTGAACTAGCATCGATTTCATGACCTAAAACAACCTCTGCCAAGAAGGTGCTGCTCATGGATTTTGCGTATTCCCCCAAGGTTCAGGAACTGCGTGAGCGCGTCACGGCGTTCATGGATGCCTACGTCTACCCGGCCGAAGCAGTGTTCGAACGGCAAGTGGCCGAAGGCGACCGCTGGCAACCCACGGCCATCATGGAAGAGCTCAAGGCCAAGGCCAAGGCAGAAGGCCTGTGGAACCTGTTTCTGCCTGAATCCGAACTGGGTGCCGGCCTGACCAACCTGGAATACGCGCCGCTGGCAGAGATCATGGGGCGCTCGTTGCTGGGGCCGGAGCCGTTCAATTGCTCGGCGCCGGACACCGGCAACATGGAAGTGCTGGTGCGCTATGCCAATGAAGAACAAAAGCAACGCTGGCTCGAGCCCCTGCTGCGCGGCGAGATCCGTTCGGCCTTTGCCATGACCGAGCCGGACGTTGCCTCCTCGGACGCCACCAACATGGCCGCCCGTGCCGAGCGCGACGGCGATGAGTGGGTCATCAATGGCAAGAAGTGGTGGACCTCAGGGGCCTGCGACCCGCGCTGCAAGATCCTGATCTTCATGGGCCTGAGCAACCCTGATGCGCCGCGCCATGCCCAGCACTCGATGATCCTGGTGCCGGTGGACACCCCGGGGGTCAAGATCGTCCGGCCACTGCCGGTGTTCGGCTACGACGATGCGCCTCATGGGCATGCCGAAGTGCTGTTCGAGAACGTGCGGGTGCCGTACGAAAACGTCCTGTTGGGTGAAGGACGCGGCTTTGAAATTGCCCAGGGGCGCCTTGGCCCGGGCCGGATTCATCACTGCATGCGTTCCATCGGCATGGCCGAGCGCGCACTGGAGTTGATGTGCAAGCGTGCCGTCAGCCGCACGGCCTTCGGCCAGCCATTGGCACGCCTGGGCGGTAACATCGACAAGATTGCCGACTCGCGGATGGAAATCGACATGGCGCGCCTGCTGACGTTGAAGGCGGCATACATGATGGACACGGTCGGCAATAAAGTGGCGAAGAGCGAAATCGCCCAGATCAAGGTCGTCGCGCCGAACGTGGCCTTGAAGGTCATTGATCGGGCAATCCAGATCCACGGTGGTGCCGGGGTCTCCAACGATTTCCCGCTGGCCTATATGTACGCCATGCAACGCACCCTGCGCCTGGCCGACGGCCCGGACGAAGTCCACCGCGCGGCCATCGGCAAGTTCGAGATCGGCAAGTACGTGCCGAAAGAAATGCTGCGTAGCAAGGGCTAGGATCTGGCCCACCACGGGCCTCTGTGGGAGCAAAGCTTGCTCGCGATAGCGGTGGGTCAGCTTGCATCAATGTGGGAGGTGCCACCGCCATCGCGAGCAAGCTTTGCTCCCACAGGCTAATCCTGTGGGGGCGAGTCCGCTTACTCCTTGACGCTCATGTACTCCTCGGCCCAGCGGATGTAGTCCTCGGGCTGGGTGTAGGTGTGGGTCAGTTCGGTGGCGCTCAGGTCCGAAGCCTGGGTGAAGATCTGCCGTTGTTCGCGAAGGCTGTCGTAGGTCGCCTTGATCGCGGCGAAATAGGCGCCGTGGCCGTCGATGGTCACGCGTACGCCCAATTCGGCCAGGCGCTTGTCGTCGCGCAGCAACGGGTTGCCATAAGTGACAAGCATCAGCGGCACCGTCAGGTTTTCGCTGATCTTCTCCAGGTGATCGAAGTCTTGCACGCCCACCATGCAAATCCCGTCCGCCCCGGCACGCTCATATTGCCGGGTGCGGCTGATGATTTCCTGGACCGGCAGAATCGCAGCGTTGGTCCGGGCGATGATCGCCATTTCCGGATCGACTCGCGCCTCCAGCGCCGCACGAATCTTGCCGACGCCTTCGGCTACGCCGATCAGGTCGGTGGATTTACGCCCGAACTGGGCCGGCAGCAAGGTGTCCTCGATGGTCAGCGCCGCGATGCCGGCCCGTTCCAGTTCGACGATGGTGCGCATCACGTTCAGGGCATTGCCGTAGCCGTGGTCGGCGTCGGCAATCACCGGCAGTTGGGCCACGCGGCCGATGCGGGTGGCCTGTTCGGCAAATTCGCTGAGGGTGATCAGGGCGAAGTCCGGCGCGCCCAATACTTGCAAAGACGCCACCGAACCTCCCAGGATACCTACTTCGAAACCCAGGTCGGCGGCAATGCGCGCCGACATTGGGTCAAACACCGAGGCGGTGTGGTAGCAGGTGTTGGAAGCCAGCAATTGGCGAAAGTTACGACGCAAATCTTGATGGGAAAGCCTGGACATATGAGTTCCACCAATGGAATGGAAGGGCTTGAGCAAAAGTGTCAACGCCGAAAGATCCAAAGGCTATCACGTGGCAAGCGCAAAGATGATGACGAATGTGTATGGGTGATGCCGTTATGGCATCAAGCGAAACAACGGGCCCGCAAGGTGGGCCGCCGATGCCCTGGCGGTCAGTCGGGATACGAGGGGCTACGCCGCCACAGCCTGCCGGGCCTGCTTGAGCAATGCCACGGCCCGCACCGTATCACCCGGTTGCACTTGCAGGCGTTTGGCGGTGAGGCGATCGACGAGCAGCTTGTGGCCATGCTGGTGCGCGCGAGCGCTGGTGACGCGGCAGTTTTCCTGGCGCCGATTGTGAATCAGCCAGACCGGTGCCTGTTCGTCCGGGGTGCCAATGACCAGGGTCAGCATCTGGCTGTCGCGGACGGTGCGGATCTTCGACACCGGCGCCTCGATCACCGGGCCGCCGTCAAAGATGTCGATGTAGCCCTTATGGCTGAAACCTTCGGCGCTGAGGATCTTCAGGGCTGGCTCGGTGTTCGGGTGAGCCTTGCCGATCACCGCCCGGGCCTGTTCGGTGAGCAGGCAGGTGTACAGCGGCTGGCGTGGCATCAGTTCGGCGATGAACGACTTGTTGCCCATGCCGGACAACTGATCGGCGTAGCTGAAGTCTTTCTTGAAAAAATGCCGTCCCAGGCTATCCCAAAACGGCGAACAGCCTTGTTCGTCGGCATGGCCCCGCAGTTCGGCGATCAGTTTTTCGCCGAACAGCTGGGGAAACTCGGCCACGAACAGCAGGCGCGCGAGGGACAGCAGGCGGCCGTTGTGGCCATGGCGCTGCTCGGGGTGCAGGAACAACGAGCAGATCTCCGATTGCCCGGACATCTCGTTGTTGAGGAACAGGGTCGGGATCTGCCGCTGGATCCCCAGCTCCGGCGCCGAGCTGACCGTCAGCCCGACCCGATAGTTGTACCAAGGCTCGCGCAGCCCGACCGCGCCGGTCAGGGCGCTGATGCCCACTACCTGCCGATCATCGTCTTCGAGCACGAACAGGTAATCGGCGTCGGCACGTTCGACTTGTCCGGCAAAGGTCCGTTGGGCCCAGCGAATACGATGGGCCAGGCGCTCTTCGTTGGCCGGCAGGCTGGTGAAACCGGGGCCTGCGCAACGGGCCAGGTCCAGCAATGCGGGCAGATCGGTAATGGCGACCGGACGGACAATCATGCTGCAGCTCCTTCATTGTGTCGGTCCAAGCGCTGATGCGTGCCACGGGATCGAGTGAGGTTCATAGGGCAACCACCCGGATCCGCTCGCCATCCATGACGCCCAGGGCGGCCAGCATGTCGGGCGACAGGGTCACGGGGCTCTCGGCGTTGACGTCCAGCTCGGCGACGATGGCCCGGTAGTTTCCAAGACGGTCGTTACTCACCAGGTAACGGCCCCTGGCATCGATCTGCAGGCTTTGCCGGGCCATGGCGTTCCGACTTTGCGTGATGGTACGGACGTTGGCGATACGGGCATGCAAGGTCGGCCCACCGTCGAAGATATCGACGTAGCTGTTGGTCTCGAAACCCTCGCGCGCCAGGATGTCGAAGGCTTCCTGGCCGTCGGGATGCACCCGGCCGATGCAGGCCTGGGCCGCTGGCGGCAGCATGGGTACGTAGATCGGGTATTGCGGCATCAGCTCGGCGAGAAAGGTCCGGCTTTGCAAGCCACACAGCCGTTCGGCTTCGACGTAGGGCAGGTCGAAGAAGTGCTGGCCGATGGCATCCCAGAAAGGCGACTGACCGTCCTCGCTGCTGAAACCGACGATTTCGGTGATGACCGATTCGGCAAAGCGCTGGGGATGGGCGGCGATGAACATCAGCCGGGCCCGGGACAGCAGCTCCGATTCCGGCGTGCGCACCCGCTTGGCGTCGATGTGGAAGCCACGCAGCAGCGTCTGTCCGTTGAGGTCCTGGCACAGTGACAGCGCGGGCACGCCATGCTGGATATTCAGCTCCCGGGACTCGCTGGAAAATGGCCGGTTGCGCAGGCTGTAGAACGGTTCGTTGTAACCGGTGCTGGAGAGAATTTCCGAACAACCGACCAGGCGCCCGGATTCCAGGTCCTCCAGGACAAAGAAATAATTCTCCGCGCCAGGGCCCTGCACATCGGCCTCGAACGAGGCGCACGAGTCGAGGATCTTTTCCTCCAGGCGCGCGGTATCGTCCGGCAGCGACGTGACACCCACCAGGCTGTCACGGGCCAGTTGTTGCAGTTGCGGCAGATCGGTTAATTGAACTGGACGTAAGGCCAGCATGGATTGCACTCCTGTTCCAGAGAGCCCGGTGACCAGCACCGGGCTTGACGATCACTGTCGATGTCCACGCGTTGTAACCACGGTTGGCCGAATCATTCGACCGCCGGCCCTCACTGACCGGCCGGATCGGGCACGGCGCTAGGGTTGCCGAATTTGTTGAGCACACACAGGTAGATCACGCCCGCGGCGATCCAGATCAGGCCGAGCTTCTGCGCAGCCACGCCCATGTTGTACATGATGGCCGCGACGATCACGAAGCCGACCAGTGGGCAAATCAAGTGGCGAATCAGTTGGCCGGACTGCTGGCGGCGCCAGTAGTGGTTGATGACGGTGATGTGCAGCAACATGAAGCCGCTCAGGGCGCCGAAATTGACCAGCGAGGTGAGGGTGTCCACGGCGTCGATGAACAGGTAGCAGATCAACAGCGACAGCACCGCCACCAGGTAGATGCTCAAGTACGGGGTGTTGTGTTTCGGATGGACCTTGGCGAGCATCTTGGGCAACTGGCCGTCCCGTGCCATGCCGAACAGCAGACGCGACACCGCCGCCTGCGAAGTGATCGCCACGGCCACGCCCCAGGCCAGGGCCGTGGCAACCGCGGTCAAGGTGGCCAGCCAACCGCCAGCTGCCAATTCGGCGATTTCATAGAATGCGGTGTCGGCGGACTTGAAACCCATGCCGGCGGCCAGGTCGGTGGCGATCCAGGTCTGCACCACGAAGATCGCCCCCATCACCAGCAAGGTCACCAGGGCTGCCTTGCCGACGCTGCGGCCCGGGTCGCCCTTGATCTCTTCGGCCAGGGTGGAAATGGCGTCGAAGCCCAGGAACGACAATACCGCGATGGACACGGCTTGCATCAGCAGGGCGAAGTTGAAGTGTTCCGGGCTGTACAGCGGCGCCAGGGTCAGCTGGCCGTTACCGGCCCCGCCGTGCAGGGCGTTCCAGGCGTAGAACAGGAAAATCCCCAGCACCACCAGCTGCGCCAGCAGGAAAATGATGTTCATCCGCGCGGTGAAGGTGATGCCCCGCAGGTTGACGAAGGTCGCGCTTACCAGGAAGGCCATGATGAAACCGACCTTGGGGATGTCCGGGTACAAATGGTTCAGCGCCATGGCGGCGTAGACATAGAGCAGCGGCGGGATCAGCAGGTAGTCCAGCAGCATCAGCCAGCCGGCAATGAAGCCGACGTGTGGGTTAAGGCCCCGTTGCGCGTAGGAATAGACCGAACCTGCCACCGGAAAGGCCCGGGCCATGCTGCCGTAGCTCAAGGCAGTAAACAGCATCGCCACCATGCCGATGATGTACGCCAGCGGCACCATCCCCGGTGCCTCGGCGTTGACATAGCCATACACGCCGAACGGGGCGATGGGGATCATGAAAATCATCCCGTATACCACCAGGTCTGTCAGCGACAGGCCGCGTTTCAATTCCTGTTTGTAGCCAAATGCCTCAATGCTCATGAGCCGTTTTCCTTTTCAGCTGTGTGGGTTGCTCTTGCTTGCTGTCTGTCGCTGGAAACTTGCCGCTGCCGCGCTACAGCAGGGGCGCCAGGTAGGCGCTCCAGGTCCGCACCGCTTCGGGGCTGCGCAGTTGGTCGTTGCGCACTTCGATCAACACCGAATCCAGGCCGCGGCCATCGCCGTGCACTGGAACCGTCACGTCGGTCAGGGGGTTGATCTTGTAGGGCTGGTTGCCCGCTGCCCGCAGCGAATGCCGGCCCAGCCCGTCGACGATGTGCTGGGCGTATTCCTTGGCTTCGCCGAACAGCACGCCCGCTTCGAGGGCGCGCGGCTGGCCATAGAACACCGGGGTGAAACTGTGGATGCCCACCACGCGCACCAGTCGGTTGGCGGCCAGGCGCTGGTCGATCAACGCCCGCAACCGATCATGGAAGGGATGGAACAGGCGCTGCTGGCGATATTCGCGAGTAGCTTCGTCCAGGGCATGGTTACCCGGAACCTGGTAGATCTCACTCTGGGCCGGAATGCTGTCGGGCACGTGCAGCGGGCGGTTGAGGTCGATCAACAGCCGTGAGTAATTGGCCGACAGCAACGTTGCGCCGAGGGTTTCGGACAGGCGTTCGGCCAAGGCCAGGGCACCGATGTCCCAGGCTATGTGCTCCTGGGAGGCCGTTTCATCCAGGCCCAGGTCGTTCAGCGCATCGGGAATGAAGCGGCTGGCGTGTTCGCACACCAGCAGCACCGGGTGTTCGGATTCCTCCCGGGCCAGTCGGTAGGGTGGCCTGGTGTAGAGGCCCGATTCAGCACACTCAATAGATTCGTGCATAGTGCTCACAACGCTCGGCAGGTGACAGCGCCTCGGTCAAGGCCAGCTCCTGGGCCTTCAAGGCGAAGTAGGTTTCGACCAGCGGGCTGGGCAGGGTCTCGAGCAGCGCCCCGCTGTGGCGCAGGCAGTCCAGTGCCTGGGCCAGGGTTGTCGGCAGGGCGATAATGCCACGGGCACGACGTTGTGCTTCATCCAGCTCATCGGGTATTTCATCGGTGACAGCGTTCAATGCCAGCCGTTGCTGGATGCCCAGTCGCCCGGCAATCAGCAGTGCCGCCATCGCCAGGTGCGGCGAGGCGGTGGCGTCCATGGCGCGGAACTCCAGGTTGTACTGGTTCGCCAGCGGTTTGCCGCTCAGGCTCACGGTCGGGCAGATGCGCAGCGCCGCTTCGCGGTTGCGCTGTCCCAGGCACGCATAGGATGCGCTCCAGTGATGAGGTTGCAGGCGCTCGTAAGACACCGGCGTCGGCGCAGTCAGCGCACACAGTGCAGGCAGATAGTGCAGCACACCAGCGGCCCAATGCTGGCCGAGGCTGGACAAGCCATTACTGCTGGCGGCGTCATGCAGCACCGGGTCCGCGCTCAGGTCTTGCAGGCTCAGGTGTAAATGCACGCCGTTGCACACGGCGTTTTCCGCGGTCTTGGGGGCGAAGCTCAGGTCCAGGCCCATTTGCCGGGCGATTTCGCGGGTGATTTCCCGGACGTTCACGGCCCGGTCGGCGGCGGCAACGCCCAAAGTCGGGCGGCAGGTGATTTCGTATTGATGCTGGCCATATTCCGGCAGGAACATTTCCGGCTCGACACCGCCGGCCCGCAGGGCACTGAGCAACCACCCGGCAAATTCGGCCTGCCGGCGCTGGGCCTGGAGGCTGAAGGCCGGGCGATCAGGCTGCGCAGGCGTGGCAAGCAGGTTGAATTCATGCTCGAACGCAGCGAAAACCTGCAAGCCCAGTTCGGCGCGATAACGCTCCACTTCGTCCTGCAGCAGCGTGCGCGGGCAAGCACTCCAGGGCCGGCCGTCGGTCTCCCGAATGTCGCAATGGATGAAGTCGAGGACGGGCGCCTGGGCGTCAGGGCCGTTGTTGACGGTCACCCGACTGGACAGGTCCGGCACCAGCCGCAGGTCGCCATAGGCGCCCCAAGGGTTGGTCGAAGCGATGATGTCCTGAGGCGTCAGTGCGCTGTTGGCCGGCACCCAGCCACAGCCAGCGGTGACGTAGTGGGGCAATTCATCAGTGGGAAACGAGCGCCCACGGGTCACGCCGATCAGGTCGGTGGTCACCAGGGTCGTCACGGGCAACGGGGCGAGGACGGCGGCAGGATCGAGGCGACTCATGGCTGCATCTCCTGCAAACGCGCGAGCACGGTGTCGGTATCGGTGATCCAGCAATAGCCCTTGATCGCGTTCAGGCACGCCAGGTGCCGTTGTTCGGTGTAGGTGGCGCAGGCATCTTCCACCAGCGTGACCAGGTAGCCGCGATCGGCGGCGTCGCGCACGGCCATGTCGACGCACTGGTCGGTGACGATGCCGGCGACGATCAAGTGGCGGGTCTGCAGGTTGCGCAGCACGTAGTCGATGTTGGTGGAGTTGAACACCCCGGAGGAGGTCTTGGGCAGCACGATTTCGTTTTCCAGCGGCGCCAGTTCGGCAATGATCTGCGCCTCGGGGCTGCCCTTGGGCAGGTGCATGTCCGACAGCTTGTGATCCAGGGAACGGTCGCGGCCATCGGCGGTGAGGCTTTCGATGTGGGTGTGCAACACGTTGTGCTGCCCTTCGCGCATCGCGTTGAGCAAGCGCTGCTGGCTGGGAATGACCTGCTGGCGGGCCCGCTGGATGAAATACTCGGCCTCGCGGGTGTGCAGGTGGGCATCGAATTGCGGTTCCAGCCAGGCGCGTTGCATGTCCACCAGCAGCAAGGCGGTGTGCTGGCAGGTGAACGGCAAATCCCGGGGCGAGCGGTGGGGGAGCGAGAACATCCTTATTTTTCCTCCAACAGGTGCGTGTTGAATTCCGTGCGCAAGGCATCGATGCCTTCCAGGCGTTCGGCCAGCTCGGGGCATTGCAGGGTCAGGCAGGCAATCAGCGCCTCGACCTGGGCCAGCGCCGGCACCAGGCTGTCGAAGGCCGAGATCGATTCCACCGGGGCGCTGATGATCAGGTCGGACAGCTCGCGCAATGGCGAAGCGTAGACGTCGCTGAACAGCACGACCCGGGCGTGCCGTTCCTTGGCCGCGCTGGCCACGCGCAGGGCTTGGGCCTGGTAGCGGCGGTAATCGAAGATCAGCACCACATCCTGGCGCTGCACGTCGAACAGCCGGTCAGGCAGTTGGGCGTTGTCTTCCAGGGCAAAACAGCCGGCGCGCAACAGCCGCAAATGGTTGAGCAGGTAGTGGGCCAGGAAGCTGCTGAAGCGCCCGCCGAAGCAATGCACCTGATGGCGGCTGTCGAGCAACCACTGCACGAGAATGCGCACGTCTTCGGGTTGGGTCAGGGCCTGGGTGTCGTTGAGGTGGCGTTGACTGGCGGCCAGGTACTGGCTCCAGGTATCGCCTTGCTGCAATTTGGCCCGCGGTTTCAACAGGGTGCGGGGGGAGCGCAGGCGATGGTCCATGTCACTGAGCAGTGCATCCTGGAATTCGGCGTAACCGCCAAACCCGAGTTTTTTCACCAGCCGCACGATAGTCGGGTCGCTGACGCCGGCATGGTCCGCCAGGCGTGACATCGGGCCGAGGCCGTTGCGTGGGTAGTGATCGAGCAGGGCACGTACGACCTTGCGTTCCGACGGCGTCAAAACCAGGCCGGGATCGGTGATCAGGTCTCTGAGAGGTGGCATCCGTGCTCCTTGCCAGGATGGGTGTTGAATTTCTTTCATAACTCCTGAAAACAGTATTTATGTAGCTGGTGCTACATGTCCAGTGGTTTTTACGTTCCGTTTAAAATGCTCCATTATTGTGCGAAACCCTTGTAGGAGTTGGTCCCGGCTGGGTAGACCGGGTATGTCAGTCGATGCTTCTGACGATGTCGGACATAACGCCTTTTTGTCTCACTTATTTGATTTCGTATAAGGTGCTGTACAACTAAGTGCGTGAATATCCCGCCCGTGCGACCCTTCCGATTGCCTGAGAATCCAGTGTGCAAACCACTCGTCTGACCTTGATCTGCCACGCCCGCACCGCCGCCCAGAAGCAGGCGCGCTTTGGCCTGGACGAACCGCTGGACGCCGACTGGCTGGCACGCCGCGCGCAGATCGACCACCACTACCGAAATGTCCGGCAACTGCTGTGCGGGCCGGAACTGCGCACGCGCCAGACCGCCGCCTTGTTCGGCGACGAGCCCGAGCAGGACCTGGCCCTGGCCGATTGCGATCTGGGACGCTGGCGCGGGTTGTCCATCGATGAGTTGCTCCAGGCTGAACCGCAAGCCCTGCAGAGTTGGCTCGACGATGCCGAGGCGGCTCCCCATGGTGGTGAATCTGTCGCCCAGTTGTGCCGCCGTGTCGGGAGTTGGCTGGCCAGTCTGGAAAACCGGCCCGGACATCTGCTGGCCGTCACCCACCCCTTCGTGATCCGCGCAGCCCTGGTGAATGTATTGGGCTGCCCGGCCGCCACATTCAACCGGATCGACATTGAACCGTTGTCCACCCTCGAGTTGCGTTTCAACGGTGTATGGCGATTACGCACCCAGGGACCTGACCAGGAGTCGCCGCGATGAAGACGTTGTCAGTCATCGGCATTGGGGCCGGCGATCCGGATCAGCTGACGATGCAGGCAGTGAAAGCCTTGAACCGCTTGGACGTGGTCTTTCTCATGGACAAGGGCCCGGCCAAGGACAAACTGTTGGACCTGCGGCGCGAAGTCTGTCGGCGCTACATCGTTGATCGCACCTACCGTTTCGTCGAAGCCTACAGCCCGGAGCGCCAACGCGGCGGCCTGGACTACAAGGACAGCGTCGAAACATTGAACCGGGCTAAACAGGCCACCTTCGAACGCTTGATCAATGAAGAACTGTCCGACGGTCAACGGGGTGGTTTTCTGGTATGGGGCGATCCGGCGTTGTACGACAGTACCGTGCGCATCCTGCAGGCGATCCTCGATGCGGGCCGCTGCGCCTTCGAATTCGAGGTGATCCCCGGCATCACCAGCGTCCAGGCCCTGGCCGCCCGGCATAAAGTACCGTTGAACAGCATTGGCGGTTCGCTGGAAATCACCACCGGACGCCGGTTGGCGGCGGGGCAGGTGGGCGACGCGGCGAGTGTGGTGGTGATGCTCGACGCCGAGGACGCCTATCGCCAGGTGAGCGATCCCGAGACGCAGATCTACTGGGGTGCCTATGTGGGGACGCCGGATGAAATCCTTATCGCCGGCCGCCTGGGGGATGTGGCCGATGACATCGAGCGCACCCGCAAGGCCGCGCGCAAGGCCAATGGCTGGATCATGGATACTTATTTGTTGCGCAAGCCTCAATGATGCTTGCGCATCACCTTGTGGGGAGGGAGCTTGCTCCCGCTGGGCTCTGTAGGAGCTGGCGAAGCCTGCGATCTTTTGATCTTTCGCTTGAGATTCAAGTGTCTGGGGAAAGATCGCAGCCTCGTTGCACTCGACAGCTCCTACACAGCGCCTACGGCCCAGCGGGAGCAAGCTCCCTCGCCACGGGGGTTCATAACCCCGGCATCTTTACCCCCGCCCAAACCGCTCCCGATACACCGACGGCGCCAACCCCACGACGCTGCGAAACGCCACGCGAAAGCTTTCCACCGAGCGGTAGCCGCACAGTTGCGCGATGTTGTCGGTGTTGTCCCCGGTGCTTTCCAGCAACTCGCGGGCCCGGGCCAGGCGTTCATGTTGCAGCCAGGCCTTGGGCGACACGCCGCAGGCCTGGGTGAAATGGCGCAGGAAGGTGCGTTCGCTCATGGCCGCCTGGCTGGCCAGTTCGCGCACGCCGAGAGGTTCGTGCAGGCGTTCGCGGGCCCATTGCATGACACTCGACAGGTCGCTGCGTGGCGTGCGGCTGACCGGTGAGGGAATGAACTGCGCCTGGCCGCCCGTACGTTGCGGCGACATCACCAACCGGCGTGCCACGCAGTTGGCGACCTGGATGCCATAGTCCCGTGCCACCAGGTGCAGGCAGGCATCGATACCGGCGGCGCTGCCCGCCGAGGTGATGACCTGTCCTGAGTCGACGTACAGCACATCCGGGTCTACTCGCACGGCCGGAAAGCTTGCGGCCAGTTCGTCGGTGTAGCGCCAATGAGTCGTGGCGCCCAGGCCATCGAGCAGCCCGGCGGCGGCGAGTACGAAGGCACCGGAGCAGATCGACAGCAGGCGCGCACCACGGGCGTGGGCCCTGCGCAGTGCCTCGAGCAACGCCTGGGACGGTGGCTCGCTGCGGTTGCGCCAGCCTGGCACGACAATGGTCCGGGCGGTTTCGAGCAGTTCCATGCCGCCATCGGCCAAAACCTGGAAGCCGCCCATGGCGCGCATCGGGCCGTCATCGACCGCGACGATCCGATGCGTGTACCAGGGGAAATCGAATTCCGGTCGCTCCAATCCGAAGATCTCGACGGCGACACCGAATTCGAAAGTACACAGGCCGTCGTAGGCGAGGATCGCGACCAGACCAGGGTTAGGCTGCATTTGGCGGAAAATTCCCACAGAGTGTCTTGTGCGCCACTTTAGCGGTAAGCATCGGGGGGATAAAGTCTCTTCACGCCTTATCTATCCTGGAGTACACACCCATGACCAGCCTGGTTCGCGAAGTGCCTGCTGCCCCCTCCGATATCGCCCTGCAGCATTTCAGCCGTCGCCTGACATTCGAAACCGATTGTTCCGACGTTCATGCCAGCCAACAGGCCGGCAACATCGATTTTGTGCTGGTGGATGTACGCGGACCACTGGCCTACGAACGCGGCCACGTTCCCGGGGCGATCAACCTGCCAACCCGCACACTCACCGCCCAGGCACTGGCCGCCTATGCCAAGACCACCCTGTTCGTGGTGTATTGCGCCGGCCCGCATTGCAATGGGGCGAACAAGGCGGCAGTGCGCCTGGCAACGTTGGGATACCCGGTCAAGGAAATGATCGGCGGCGTCATGGGCTGGCTCGATGAAGGCTTTCGCCTGAGCGGCACAGTGGAGCGCATGGCGGACGAGGCGATCAGCTGCGACTGCTGATTTTGCGCCATAAGCAGATTGAAAACAGGCTTTTGTGGCCAGAGATTGCTCCCGCAGCGGCCCCAATAAGGGTGACGATGCCGTTTGTATCTGACGGACATCAAGGGCTGCTGCGCAGCCCAGCGGGAGCAAGCTCCCTCGCCACAGGAGTGAATCTGCCACAGGTGTTTACCTGTCAGGTTTTTCGCAAATTCAGTGACCACCGGACGCCCCTGGCTATTTTTATAACTATTTGTCGCCTCAACATAATTCCCCTCCTGAGTGCCCCTCTAGACTCCCGGCCACTTCGGTTTTTGCTGACCGAACGCTGCCTATGAATCTGCCTATAACGATCAATAAAATACCTGCGCACTCAGGAGCGAAAATGAACAAGCTAGCCATGTTCGGTGCCCTGGCACTGTCTGTATTGTCCCTGTCGGCCGTGGCCGAAGACGCCAAGCCTATCCGCCTCGGGATCGAGGCCGGTTATCCGCCGTTTTCGATGAAAACCGCCGACGGCAAGCTGACCGGCTTCGATGTCGATATCGGCGACGCCCTCTGCGAGCAGATGAAGGTCAAGTGCACCTGGGTCGAGCAGGAGTTCGATGGCCTGATCCCCGCGCTGAAAGTGAAGAAGATCGATGCGATCCTGTCGTCCATGACCATCACCGACGACCGCAAGAAAAACGTCGATTTCACCATCAAGTACTACCACACCCCGGCGCGTTTCGTGATGAAGGAAGGCTCCGAGGTCAAGGACCCGCTGACCGAGCTCAAGGGCAAGAAAGTCGGTGTGCTACGTGCCAGTACCCACGACCGTTTCGCCACCGAAGTGCTGGTGCCTGCCGGGATCAACCTGGTGCGCTACGGCTCCCAGCAGGAAGCCAACCTGGACATGGTCGCCGGTCGCCTCGACGCCATGCTGGCCGACTCGGTCAACCTCGACGACGGTTTCCTGAAAACCGATGCCGGCAAAGGCTTTGCCTTCGTGGGCCCGACCTATGAAGACGCGAAGTACTTCGGCGGTGGCGCCGGCATTGCGGTGCGCAAGGGCGATAAGGCCCTGGCCGATAAATTCAACGCCGCCATCAGCGAAATCCGCGCCAATGGCACGTACAAGAAGGTGCAGGACAAATACTTCGCCTTTGATGTCTACGGGCATTAATCGGTAGGAGCTGCTGTAGGAGCTGTCGAGCGAAGCGAGGCTGCGATCTTTCCACTGCCAGTTGAGTCCAGAGCGAAAGATCAAAAGATCGCAGCCTAGTCATTCGGAGATTTCATGCAACGCATCGACCATACCCTGCCATGGAGCCACCTGGGCACCGAGCGCCGGCTCAGTGTGTTTCGTTACGGCCATGGCCCGCGCAAGGTTTATATCCAGGCCAGTCTGCACGCCGACGAACTGCCGGGCATGCGTACTGCCTGGGAGCTGAAGCAGCGGCTCAACGACCTCGAGGCGCAAGGCCTGCTCAAAGGGGTGATCGAGCTGGTGCCGGTGGCCAATCCCATCGGCCTGGATCAACATCTGCAAAGCGCCCACATGGGGCGTTTCGAACTGGGCAGTGGCAAGAATTTCAACCGCTCTTTCGTGGAGCTCAGTGCACCGGTGGCGCAACGCATCGGTGATCGCCTGGGTGACGACCCGGCTGCCAATATCACCTTGATCCGCCAGACCATGGCCCAGGTTCTCGACGACCTGCCGGCGCCGCCTTCGCAACTTGAAGCGCTGCATCGCCTGCTGCTGCGCCATGCTTGCGACGCCGACATCACCCTGGACCTGCATTGCGATTTCGAGGCAGCGATCCACTTGTATGCCTTGCCGCAACAGTGGCCGCAATGGCGCTCCCTGGCCGCGCGCCTGAAGGCCGGGGTGGCGTTGCTGAGTGAAGATTCCGGTGGCAGTTCGTTCGACGAGTCCTGCTCCTCGCCCTGGTTGCGCCTGGCCAAAGCCTTTCCCGCGGCGGCGATCCCAGCGGCGAACCTGGCGACGACGCTGGAGCTGGGCAGCATGGGCGACACCCGCGTGGAACAGGCCCAGGCCAATTGTGAAGCCATTCTCGGGTTTTTGGCCGAGCAGGGTTTTATCGGCGGGGACTGGCCATCCGCACCCGCCGAGTGCTGCGAAGGCTTTCCGTTCGAAGGCACTCAATACCTGTTCGCGCCGCACCATGGCGTGGTGAGCTTTCTGCGTGAGGCTGGCGAATGGGTGGAGCGCGGCGATCCGCTGTTCGAAGTGGTTGATCCGTTGAATGATCGGGTCACCACCGTGCGGGCCGGCACCAGTGGCGTGCTGTTCGCCCTGGACCGCGGGCGCTACACCCAGCCGGGCATCTGGCAGGCAAAAGTCGCCGGGCGTGAGCCGATTCGTACGGGGAAATTGAGCAACGACTGATAAGTGCTGTCTACCTCACCGCACGCTTCTTGTCGTGCGGCTATCGAACGATGGAGGAAGATTGATGTTTAAAGCGCTCGCCCTGTTTCTATTGCTGGTCTCGTCCGGGTTGCAGGCCCAACCCTCGCTGCACACGGACTTGCCGCTCAACTACCTGGCCCAAGCCGATGAGCAAGCCGGCAACCGCCCGCTGGTGATCTTCCTGCACGGCTCCGGCAGCAACGAACAGGACCTGTTCGAACTCAAGGGCGAGTTGCCCCGGGATTACAACTACCTCTCGGTGCGGGCACCGAAGAGCATGGAACAGGACCGTTATCAGTGGTTCGCGAAAAAGGGCGACGGTGCCTACGACGGTGATACTTCGGACTTGAAGGCCAGCGGCCAGATGCTGCTGGACTTCATCGACAAGGCTCGGGCCAAGTACTCGACCGACGCGAGCAAGGTCTACCTGGTAGGGTTCAGCCAGGGCGCGATGATGAGCTACGAAGTGGCCCTGCGACACCCCGAAGCCGTCGGCGGTATTGCAGCGATGGGCGGGCGGGTCCTGTCGGCGCTGCGGGCGGAACTGACCCCCAACGAGTCGCGCCGGACACTGGCGGTGTTCATCGGCCATGGCACGGCAGACCCTATCATTCCCTACCACGATGGCACCGAGGCCAACAGCTTCCTGAAGACCCTGGCGCTGGAACCGGAATTCCATGCCTACCCGGGCGTCGGCCACAGCATCAGCGCCCTGGAAGTGCAGGACCTGCGGGCCTGGCTGGAGCGGCTCAATCCCTGACCACCGTAAGCCCCTGCGGGCGAAACCCTGTGGGGGCTGAGCTTGCTCGCGATAGCGGCGGGTCAGCTTGCATCAATGCCAAGATGTGCCGACGCCATCGTCGGATCGCCGCCCGGAGCAAGCTCGCTTGTATGGTAGGACTTGAAGGGAGGAAGAGGGACAAAGCTCGATTCTGACTGTTCGCGCAGTACAGACCGTGGGAGATTTCACCCCTCCTCCTTTCACCCAAGCGCCGATAAAGAATGCATCTGGCCTAGACCGACGATAGGAACAAGCCTGCGCCTCTGGGTGAACCCTTCAAGTGTTCAAACCTTAGCCCGGAGGATTTTCAATGGCAATGCCGGTTTCTGTCGCAAAGCCGATCGTGGGTGTTGATGTCGCCAAAGATGAGTTGGTGATTTATCACGCAGAAACAGATCGACTGGAAGCGATCCCCAACACCAAAGCTGCGATCAAGAAGTGGCTCAAGGAGCTGCCCGCGCCAGTGGATGTCGCCATCGAAGCCACCAATATCTATCACCAGGAATTCGCCGACCTGGCTTATGCGCAAGGTTGTGTGATCTACATGATTGGCGGCTACGAGCTCAGCCATTACCGCAAAGGTGTGAAAGTTCGCGCTAAAACCGATGCGCTGGATGCTCGGTTGTTGGCTCGCTACTTGAACAACGAAGGCCACCAGTTGCACCCGTGGACCCCGCCATCGCCCCTGTATTGCCGGCTTATAAGCCTTTTCCGGCGCCGGGCAGCCTTGGTTCAGGCGCGTGTCAGCCTCAAGCAAAGCTGGTCAAACGAACCGTTGCTCAAAAGTGCCTTTGAGAACCAGATAAAGGCCATGCAACGACTGGAGGTCTTGCTTGAAAAAACAATCCAGACGCAGTTGGAAGCAGCGGGCTTGGGTGCTCAACTCAAGCGTTGCATGAAAGTCGAAGGCATTGGCCTGTTGAACGGTGCTCGTTTGCTCACGTCGTTTCAGCGTGGGGATTTCAGAAACGCCGATGCCTTCATCGCTTTTCTGGGCCTAGACCTGCGTATATCGGATTCAGGGAAAAAGAAGGGCCGCCGCTGCCTGTCTAAGCGAGGTGACCCAGAGGCACGTCGACTGATGCACAACGCCGCAATGTCGGCGAGGCGCACAGCGGCATGGAAGGGTTTTTATGAGGCACTGAGGGCCCGGGGACTCAGCACAACCGAAGCATTAGTGGCACTGGCCCGCAAGCTTGCTCGAGTGGTATTCGCCCTGCTGAAGAACCAGAGCGAATACTTACCGAAAGGCATTTAAGGGGTAGCCCCGCACCATAGAATCTCCCACATTCCCACATTCCCACATTCCCACATTCCCACATTCCCACAGGGTCCGGGGTGCTTGTTACTGACCGCTGGCGATCTGTTTCACCAACGCTTCATGACCGGCCTTGTCACTGGCCCGGGAGATGATCTGCACCACGGCCATGCGCGTGCCGGAGGCGCCCAGCAACGTGGTGTCGAGGGTTGGCCCGCCGCCCTGGGTCGCGCTGGTGTCGAGCTGACGCAGGCCCAGGCCGGTGCCTTTTTGGGTCAGGCTTTTTTCGCTGAGGATCTTGGCGTCCGGCAGGGCTTTGATGCGTTGGGCGGCGAAGTCGGCCATGGTGGTGTCGAGGAACGCACCGTCGTCGTCCTTCACATTCGTACCGTTGACGATGGTGTTCTCAGCGGCAATCACCACGGTTCTGCTGGTGGCATTGCTGTACATCGTCCCTGTCGCCCCAGCGGTGCCCTGGGTCACTTCACCGGCGGGTAGCGGCGTCGCCGTGAAGCCCTTGGGCAAGGTGAAAGTGAACTTGCCGCCGAGCATCGACACTTTCTGCGCCGGTGCATCGCCGGCAGGTTTGGCCGGGGCCGCTTGGGCGGATACCACGACCAGGCTGGCGATGGCCCCCAGCAACAGGGCGGCGGCTTGTTTACTCAGCAATGACATTGAAACGCTCCACAGATGGTCGTGCCTGGAGGACGATCATCCCATGGGCGTCGCACCTGACTCCAGCGCCAGTGCAGAAGAGACCGTCATTTTGGCGAAAGGTGTGCGGTGTCGCAGGGCGGTGGCCGCACCAGCAGGCGTCGGGTCACCAGCAACATGGCCATCGACACCGCGACGCCCAAGGCGAAGGCGGGCATGCCCAGCACCGGCAGGGCGAGGGCCAGGGTCAGGCAGAAGGCTGCGAAGCAATACATGCCGGTGGCCGTCGCCCGCAGCAGCGCGGCGGTGAAAGCCGGTCCCCGGGTTTGTTGGGAGAATACCGCCATGACACTGCCCAGCACCGGGAATACCGCCAGCAGCCCGCTCCAGCGTTCGCCCACGGTGCTGGCCAGCAGCGTCACCGCCAGGGTCAACAGCGCGCCTGCGATCATGCGCAGCAGCAGCTTGTCGGATTTGGCCGTCGGCCCGTTCATCACCGGTCGGACCGTCGGGAACAGATACGGCGCCGCCAGCAACGCGACCAGGGCGATCAGGCTCGACAACGGCAGCGAAGCCGGTAGCCAGGACAGGATCAACGCCACCAAGGCCCAGACCCCTAGCGCGACGCCCAGCGCCCAGGGCCAGTTGCGATGCTGGGCGACCTGGGCGTACACCACGCAGAAGGCAATCATCGCGAACATCGCCGCGAGTGCCGCGGTCGCCGACTGCGCGGCAAACGGCTCGCCTTGTTCCAGGGCCAGGAACAACAGAATCGGCCCCACTACGACGGGCAACCCCGAGAGCCAGCCGGCCACGCTCGGCCCCCAACGCCTGCCCGCCCGGGAAATCAGCAGCAGGAACGTGGGAATCACCAGCAATTTGAGCAGCAGCACGCGGTCATCCTTGTCAGTCGTCGAGGCGCCACGTTAGCACCGCCCGCATCGCAAACCCACTGTGGGGGCGAGCTTGTTCGTCACGAGGTTGGGGGAGGTTGGGCTTACGTCATCGCGAGCAAGCTCGCTCCCACAGTAGTGTGGGGGGGCTCAAGCCCTCTGTGGGAGCGAGCTTGCTCGCGATGGCGGCCGCACTGGCACGAAAGTCCCTAAGGCTCAACCCTGCGCAGCACTGAAACGCCGCGCCAATCCCTCACGCTCGAAGTGTTCGGTGATGAAGTCGATAAAGGCGCGAGTCTTGGCCGGCATCAGCGTGCGGCTGGGGTAATAGAGGGAAATCACGCCAAGGTCCATGTACCAGTCCGGCAGCAGCCGTACCAGTTCGCCGCGTTCCAGCCAGGGCAGCACGTCCGACACGGTCAGCAGCGAAATGCCCAGGCCCAGCAAGGTGGCTTCGCGCATGGCGACCGGGTCGTTGAGAATGATGGATTCAGGCAGCCGCAACGTCGACTCGAAACCGGCGGCGTTACGCATCGTGGCCTGGCGTACCCGCCCGGTGAGGCTGGAGCGCAGCACGATGTTATCGAAGTGGGCCAGGTCTTCCGGGTGCTCGGGGCAGGAGCGTGCGGCCAGGTAGGCTGGGCTGGCTACCGCGACCAGATGTGCCGGCGCCAAGGTTCGCGAGATCACCCCAGGCGCCAGTTCGAAGCCGCCGCCAATCGCCGCGTCGAAACCTTCGGCGATCAGGTCTACCCGTCGGTTCTCGAAATGCCATTGCGGGCGGATCAATGGGTGGAGGGCCAGGAATTGCGGCATCAACGGCAGCACATGGCCGATGCCGAAGCTTGGCGACAGGCTGACTCGCAGTACCCCGGCCGGCTCGCCACGGTCAGTGGTCACGGCGCCGATGGCGGCCTGCAAGGCTTCGAGATGCGTGCCGATGCTGGCCAGGAAGTGTTCGCCGTTCTCGGTCAAGGACAGCTTGCGGGTCGAGCGCTGGAACAGCCGCACCCCCAGGTTACGCTCCAGCATCGCCACATTGCGACTCACGGCGGCGGGCGTCAGGGCCAGCAACCTGGCGGCCGCCGAGAAACTGCCGGTTTCGGCGCTGCGGGCAAAGCATTCGAGATTGGCGAGGCTTTCCATCAAGGTGACCTGATAGTAATGCTTGAAAATGATTCAACGTATTACTGGCTAATCATCACGTAATAGCAAGGGCAATATGCACCTCAACGGCGGACATCACCGCCCAGGTTTATCCAACTTTGAGGACATACGTCATGAGCAACATCGACACCATCGGCATCATCGGCGCTGGCGCTATTGGTAGTGCATTTGCCCGGGCGCTGGCCCGCCAGAACATCAACGTCGTGATTGCCAACAGCCGCGGCCCCGAAAGCCTCGCCGAGTTGGTCGCCGAGCTCGGCCCCACCGTCCGCGCCGGCACCGTGCAGCAAGCTGCCGCGCAACCAATGGTGCTGGTGGCCGTCAACTGGCCGAAGTTGCCCCAGGCGCTGAATGGCTTGCCGGACTTTGCCGGACGAATCGTGATCGATGCCAACAACGCAATCAAAGTCCCGGAGTTCGAGGCGATTGATCTGCAAGGCCGGGCTTCTACCGAGGTGTTCAGCGAATGGGTGCCGGGGGCACGGGTGGTCAAGGCGTTCAACCACATGTTGGCGCGCCTGCTGGAGGCTGATCCAGCGTCCGAAGGCGGCAAGCGCGTACTATTCCTGACTGGCGACGATGAGCAGGCCCGTGGGGAAGTCGCGCAGTTGATCGATCGGCTGGGATTCTTCGGCGTGGACCTGGGCCCATTGAGCGTTGGCGCACGCTTGACTCAATTCCCGGGCGGACCATTGCCGGTGCTGAACCTGGTCAAGTTTGACTGAGCACTTCGCGACATACGTAAGGAAGCGCTCGATCAGCGTGGGAACCCGGCCTGAAGCACTCAGTCGGGTTCCACGTCCAATTGCAGGCTGTCGTCGGCCAGGCGCTCGGTTCGCCGGACAATACCGCTGATGCGCCGGCCTTCGGCGTTGAACACCACTATCTGGGCTTTATCCAGATCCGCCGGCAGGGGTGGTCGCACGTGCAGCGCGAACCAGGGTGGTTCGCCGTCATCGAGGCGTTTGACGTCGAACTCGCAGTCGACACTTTTGGTGTCACGACCAAACAGCGTGTCGAGGCCGTAATCAAGATGAGTGCTGTCGGCAGCAGGGTCGAGGGACATCGGCGGTCTCCTGGATGGGTACGCACGGCTGATGTTCAAGTGATTCTTCCTTGAATGGAAAATTCCATTGGGTGATCCGTAGAGATTAGCCCCAACCTGTGGGAGCAAGGCTTGCCCGCGATGCAGGCGCCTCGGTTCACAAAGGACCGCGTCGACTGCATCGCGGGCAAGCCTTGCTCCCACAGATCGCCTCCTTCTCCCCAAGAGCCGGCGCGGCTGGTGATCAAGCGCCAGGCACGCCGTCTTTCCACGCCGACCAGTTCTTCACAATGTCCTGCACCAGCGGGTTGCCGGTGCGGAACAGGTTCTCCAGCGCCGGGACGAACGCGCCCTGGTCGGCGTATTTGAGCAGGTTGTCCACTTCGTTGCCGCCGGGCTCGGGGCGGTCGAAATCGGACCCGGCCCGCAGCACGGCCAGCCGGTTGATGTCCACCCGACCTTCGCGGCTGGCCCGGAGCAAGGCCTCGTAGGTTGAGTTGTCTTCCTGTTGGGTGGTGCAGTAGACGCCCTTGTTGTCGGTGAGCAGGCGAGTCCAGACTTCGGCGCGCTCGCTCAGGCGCGTACCGGAGAACCAGGTGTTGCCGGCCAGGGTGTCGCAGCGGGTCACGACCGGCGGCTGGTTGGCCGGGGCGTACGGATACTTCAAGCGCCAGGCCGCCGATTCCTTGCTTTGCGACAAGGTCACCTTCTGGCTGAGGGCAAAGGCCTTGGCTTGCAGGGCCGGGTTGAGTTCGAAGACTTCCGTCTTGTAGTCCAGCGGCGGCTTTTCGTTCGGCCCCTTGGTGTTGATGCCCAGGTAGCCGGTGGGCCAGTCCTTGGGCACATCCCGCGAATCCAGCTCCCATTGGGTACCGAACTCCACCAGGTAATGGGCCCAGGCCGTCGTGCCAAGCGTGCCGTGGTGCGGGTTGATGCCGGCGATCCCGGCCACCAGGAAATAGCTTTTGCGCAGGTCGACGGTGGGGGAGAGCGCCAGGGCCAGTGTCGAGGCGGCGGCGTTGGTCTGGCCCATGCCGGTGATCAGCAGGCAGACCCGCTCGGCGTTGCAGCGGATCGTCGGGTATTCGGCGGACAGTCCCGGCACGCGGATTTCAGTCTTGAGTTCGAGGCGATCGATCCAGTTCTGCGCCTCGGGGGCGAACATCGTGATCAGCATCACTTTGGGTTGAAGCGGCGGTGCGGCCCCGGCGGTCGAGCAGAACAGGGCCGTGCAGGCCAGGCCGATTGAAATAGACAGGCGATTGATCATGTATTCGTGACCTCCATGGATTCGAAGTGGTGCTTCTACGGTGTGCTCAGAATTGATAGCCAACCCCGGCGTAGTATCCCCAGCCATCGGAGCGGGCGCGGAAGTTGCCGTCGCCAAAGTTAAGCTCACTGCCGTCCTGCCAGTTGCCGCCGTTGTGAAAGTAGCGGCCCACCAGCGTAAAGCGCAGGTGCGTGAACGAATACAGCAGGACGTTGGTGGCAACCGTGGCATTGGCGGTGCGGGCGGGGTTGTCCTTGTGCAGGTCCGAACCGAAATCGAAGTTGGTGAAGCCGATGTACGTCAGCGAGGCGCCGTTGCTGAACTGGCTGATCGGCACGATGTATTTGAGCTGGGCGCGGTAGCCGTCCCAGGAGTATTCATTGCTGGCGCCATAGTTTTCCCACTGATAACGGCCATAGAAGTTGGCCGACAGGTTGACCCTTGAGTGGGTGTCGATGTCAGTGCCCAGGCCGCTGTACAAGGTGTTCGCGCGATTGGCGCTGTTGCTGCCGTGATCGTAGATCCAGTCGAACGCCACATACCATTCCTTGAACGGCCCGATGGCCAGGCTGCGGCCGGCCAGGTAGTCGATGGAAATACGCGGTTCGTGCTCCATGAACACCGGGGAACCGTGGTCCCACACCCCTTTGTCATGACTGTTGCCAATATTGAAGATCTTTGGAATATCGACGTAGCCATAGAGCTCGAAGGGCCCCTTGCGTCCGAAGTATTCATATTCCAGATAGACATCGTCGACCGGTTGCGGACCGAAGCTGATGTCCTTGCTGCCGATGAGCGTCAGGTCCTGGTTGTACCAGTCCGACAGGTAGGCGCCTTTTTTCGAGGGGGTGGCCTCGGGGCTGAGGGCTTCGCCCTGGGCGGACGCCTCGGCGGTTTGGGCTTGGGTCGTGGTGCTGAGTAGTCCGGTAACGGCGATCAGTAGCAGGGCGGCTGCCAATACGCCAGGTGTAGCGCGACACTGGGAAGTGCAGTGCATGGAAAGTCCTTGTTCGTGCGGGCCGACGCCCGGGGTCCGTGGTTGAAAAAAAGCCATCGATCCGCTGGGTACGATCGATTGCGCAAACGTTTGCACATGTCGTACCAATTTTTCGCAGTGGCTTTAAATGCATGGGGTCCAGGCTTTATTCCTGTCTTGTTGGTCAGGCTCGGTGCACCGAATTCGGCACCATCGCGTGAAGCGGCACCAACGTGTCGCAGGAGCCTGTGCTCGACGCGGCACTGAGTCGCTGGCGTTGCTGATAGAATCGGCCATCTTGACTGACCAGAGGTATGCCCATGAGCGAGCCGATTCGCCTGACCCAGTACAGCCACGGTGCCGGTTGCGGCTGCAAGATTTCGCCCCAGGTACTGGAAGTGATCCTGGCCGGCAGCGGTGCGCAGAACCTTGATCCCAATTTGTGGGTCGGCAATGCGTCCCGGGACGATGCTGCGGTGTACGCCATCGACGAGGAGCGCGGGGTGGTCTCGACCACTGACTTCTTCATGCCGATTGTCGATGATCCTTTCGATTTCGGTCGCATCGCTGCCACCAACGCCATCAGCGATATCTATGCCATGGGCGGTGACCCGCTGATGGCCATTGCTATTCTCGGCTGGCCAGTCAACGTATTGGCCCCGGAAATTGCCCGGGAAGTGATTCGCGGCGGTCGTTCCGTGTGCGATGAGGCCGGTATTCCCCTGGCCGGTGGGCATTCGATCGACGCGCCTGAGCCGATTTTCGGCCTGGCGGTCACAGGCCTGGTGCAAAAGCGCCATATGAAACGCAACGACACGGCCACCGCCGGTTGCCGCCTGTACCTGACCAAACCCTTGGGCATCGGCATCCTCACCACGGCGGAAAAGAAAGGCAAGCTGCGCGCCGCCGACGTCGGCCTGGCCCGTGACTGGATGTGCACCCTCAACAAACCTGGCAGCCGCTTCGGCAAGCTCGACGGGGTGACGGCAATGACCGACGTCACCGGTTTCGGCCTGCTCGGGCATCTGGTGGAAATGGCCGACGGCAGCCAACTGACCGCGCGCATCCGCTATGACGCGGTGCCGCGCCTGCCGGGCGTCGAGTACTACCTCGACCAGGGGTGTGTGCCGGGCGGTACGCTGCGCAACTACGACAGCTACGCGAGCAAGGTCGGTCGAGTCCAGGAACTGCACAAGCGCGTGCTGTGCGACCCGCAGACCAGCGGCGGCCTGCTGATTGCCGTCACCCCTGAAGGCGAGGGCGAGTTCCTGCGGGTTGCCGTTGAACTCGGGCTGGTGCTGGAACCTATCGGCGAACTGGTCGAGCGACAGAGTTACGCGGTCGAGGTGTCTTGATGAGCCATGACATCACCGATTACCGCGACATCTTCCTCAATGACCGGCCGATGATGGACACACGCGCCCCGATCGAATTCATCAAGGGGGCCTTCCCCGGCGTGGTCAATTTGCCGCTGATGACCGACAGCGAGCGGCAACGCGTCGGTACCTGCTACAAGCAGCAGGGGCAGCAGGCCGCCATTGTTCTGGGGCATCAACTGGTGTCCGGTGAAATCAAGGCACAACGCATCCAGGCCTGGGCCGAGTTCGCCAAGACCCATCCCGACGGTGTGCTGTATTGCTTTCGCGGCGGCTTGCGTTCGCAGATCGTCCAGCAATGGCTCAAGGACGAAGCGGGCATTGATTATCCCAGGGTCGGCGGTGGCTACAAGGCCATGCGCACCTTCTTGCTGGACACGATCGAGCAGGCGGTTGCCCAGTGCGACCTGGTGCTGCTGGGCGGCATGACCGGCACCGGCAAGACCGAAGCGCTGGGCCAACTGAGCAACAGCCTGGATCTGGAAGGTTATGCCAACCATCGCGGTTCCAGCTTCGGCAAACGCGCCACCGGCCAGCCTTCCAACATCGATTTTGAAAATCGCCTGGCCGTGGATGTGCTGAAAAAACGCGCCAGCGGCATCGAACAATTCGTGCTTGAAGATGAGAGCCGTGCGGTCGGCAGTTGTGCCTTGCCGCTGCCTTTGTACCAGCGCATGCAGCAGGTTCCGATGGTCTGGCTGGAAGACAGCCTGGAGCATCGGGTCGAGCGGATCCTGCAGGATTACGTCATCGACCTGTGTGCGGAATTTGTCGCCGTACATGGCGACGAAGGTTTCTCGCTGTTTTCCGAGCGATTGCTGGCAAGCCTGGACAACATCCACAAGCGCCTGGGCGGCGACCGTCACCGGCGCTTGATGAACATCCTGGAAACCGCCCTGGCCGAGCAGGCCAACAGCGGCGCCGTCGATTTGCATCGCGGTTGGATCGAAGGCTTGCTGCGCGAGTATTACGACCCTATGTACGTGTTCCAGCGGGAAAAGAAGGGCTTGCGGATCGAGTTTTCGGGGGAGCAGGCGGCGGTGCTGGAATATCTGCGTGAGCGGGCGGCCCGGGGCGGGTTACCACAGGTTTGATATCCACTGTCAATCCCTGTGGGAGCGAGCTTGCTCGCGATAGCGGTGTTTGAGTCACATCAATATCAATGGGTCTGACGCTATCGCGAGCAAGCTCGCTCCCACAAAGGGAAATAGCGACTGATATCAGGTCGGACAGGCTTCCTTGCCATTGTCCAAGCCCTGCTTGTAGCTCCGGCTGGTGAGGCTGGCCTTGCCGTTGTGCCAGGTCAGGGTCAGCACGTACAGCGAATCAAAATCGCCTGACGCCCAGTCATCGGTAATGGTCTGCTTCTTGCCCACGGCCTCGCCGGCGACCTTGTTGATCAGCTCCGGCAGGTAGCCATGGGACCAGGCGGTATAGATGGTGGCGTTGTGGTACTTGTCGTGCAGCAGTTCGTCAGCCAGGTCGCTGGTGTCGTTGGCCGAATAATTGATGTTCACCGGCAACCCGAGCTTGATGGCGCTGGGGCTGATGGTCATCAGCGGGCGAATATAGCTATAGGAATTGTCCAGCTCACCCTCTTCGACATTGCGGGTCGGGTTGGCCGCGAACACGTAGTCGGCCTTGCCGAATTTTTCCGGCAGCAGGGTGGCCAGGTCGATGGCGCGGTTGAGACCCTGGCAGTTGAGCTGGCCCAGGCCACCGGCGGGTTTCTCGGCATGACGCAGGAACACCAGGGTCTGCACGCCGTCGGCTGGTTGGGCGCGGCTGATGCTCGATTCCAGCGCCAACCCCAGGCCACAGACCACAAGCAGCGTCGGCAGCAGCAGCCACGAACGGTGTTTGAAGCGTCTGGCGAAATTCAGTGGGTTCATCATCGAATAGTTTTTCTTCAGCACTCTTGAGTCAGGCTGACACACCTTGGCACCGCGAAGCGGTTGGCCTCGGGTGGTTTCCCTGTCGTTACGCCGCGTTGAATCCTCGGGGGCATTGCTCAGAGTCTTTTCAAGCCCTTTGGTTCGATCCTGGCTGGTCCCGGTGCACTGTAAGGCCTCCTGTGGGGAGGTAGGGCGAATGTTAGCGACAGGATGTTGCGGATTTAAGAAGGGCCGATGTGAATTCCGTGACGGGCAGTGATGCCGTCCCGTACATCTTGGATTATCCTCGGGCTTTCCTTCATTTCCGAGCCGACCCCATGCCCGACTTGACCCCATTCCCCATCACCGAGAAATGGCCCGCCCAATACCCTGAGTGGATCCAGCTCTACTCCCTGCCCACCCCCAACGGCGTGAAGGTCTCGATCATGCTGGAAGAGATCGGCCTGCCGTACGAGCCCCACAAAGTGGACTTTGGCAGCAACGACCAGCTGTCGCCCGAGTTCCTTTCCCTGAACCCCAACAACAAGATCCCGGCGATTCTCGACCCCCATGGGCCGGGTGACCAGCCGTTGGCGTTGTTCGAGTCGGGGGCGATCCTGATTTATCTGGCGGACAAGAGTGGGCAACTGTTGGCCCAAGAGTCGGCGGCGCGCTACGAGACGATCCAGTGGCTGATGTTCCAGATGGGCGGCATCGGGCCGATGTTCGGGCAGTTGGGATTCTTCAACAAGTTCGCCGGCAAGGACTACGAGGACAAGCGGCCGCGCGATCGCTACGTCGAGGAAAGCAAGCGCCTGCTCAAGGTGCTCGATGGTCGTCTGCAAGGGCGGGACTGGATCATGGGCGAGCGCTACACCATCGCTGATATCGCCACATTCCCCTGGGTGCGCAACTTGATCGGCTTTTACGAGGCCGGTGATTTGGTCGGTATCCAGAATTTCCCCAATGTGACCCGGGTACTGGAACGCTTCCTGGCTCGACCGGCTGTGGCGCGCGGGTTGAAGATTCCGGAATGAGTCACCCGACGACTCGCCGATTCGATTACAAGCCACCGGCTGACGTGCATCAATGGCTCGCTGACCTTGTGAGTAGATTATTGCCTGGCCGGTAACGCTCTGTTTTCCAGCCGACGTTTGTGCCCTGGCCGGCCAGGGCATAAGCTTTTGTTCTATGTGATCGAGCACCCATTTCAGCCCAGGAGTCCCATGTCCAGCCAGTTCCCCGAAGCACGTCCACGCCGTCTGCGCCGCAATGCAAGCCTGCGCAGCCTGTTCCAGGAAACCGAGTTCACCTTGAACGACCTGGTGCTGCCGATTTTTGTCGAAGAAGAAATCGATGATTTTGTGCCGATCAAGAGCATGCCCGGCGTGGTACGCATTCCTGAATCGAAGCTGGCCGGCGAGATCGAGCGCTATGCCCGTGCCGGCATCAAGTCGGTGATGACCTTTGGTGTGTCCCATCACCTGGACAACGACGGCAGCGATACCTGGAGCGAGCGCGGCCTGGTGTCGCGCATGGCCGGGATCTGCAAGGACGCGGTGCCGGAGATGATCGTGATGTCCGACACCTGCTTCTGTGAGTACACCGATCATGGTCATTGCGGCGTCCTCCACGGCGATGAAGTGGACAACGATCGGACCCTGGTCAACCTGGGCAAGCAAGCCGTGGCGGCGGCCCGCGCCGGTGCCGATGTAATCGCGCCATCGGCGGCCATGGACGGGCAGGTCCAGGCGATTCGCCGGGCCCTGGATGAAGCCGGCTTCAGCCAGACGGCAATCATGGCCTACTCCACCAAGTTCGCCTCGGCACTCTATGGCCCGTTCCGCGAGGCCGGCGGCAGCGCGTTGAAAGGCGACCGCAAGAGCTACCAGATGAACCCGATGAACCGCCGCGAAGCTCTGCGCGAATCCTTGCTCGACGAGCAGGAAGGTGCCGATGCGCTGATGGTCAAACCGGCCGGCGCCTACCTCGATATCATCCGCGACATTCGCCAGGCTTCGAACCTGCCGCTGTCGGCTTATCAGGTCAGTGGGGAATACGCGATGATCAAGTTCGCCGCCCAGGCTGGTGCCATCGACGAAGCCCGCGTGGTACGCGAGAGTCTTGGCGCAATCAAGCGGGCGGGGGCAGACCTGATCTTTACCTACTTTGCCATGGACCTGGCGCTGAGCGGAATCTGATCCCGCTGGGGTGGCTGGGAAATCCAGGCACGCCACCATTCTCCTGTGGGAGCGAGCTTGCTCGCGATAGCGGTGGATCGGCTTGCATCAGCGTTGCCCCTGCCGCCGTCATCGCGAGCAAGCTCGCTCCCACATTGGTTTTTGGGGTGGCTGGGAAATCCAGGCACGCCACCATTCTCCTGTGGGAGCGAGCTTGCTCGCGATAGCGGTGGATCAGCTTGCATCAGCGTTGCCCGTGCCGCCGCCATCGCGAGCAAGCTCGCTCCCACATTGGGCATAGCCCGCATCCACTTTTGATCGTATGGTTGCTCCGGAATAACGAACTCGATGGAGCACCATGCAATTCAACCGATTGATGATCAGCCTTGCTGCGCTGCTGGCCTTGGCCGGTTGCGGCAGCCGTCAGGCGCAGGAGCCTGAGCGTCAGCCTGCTGAGGTCAAGAAGCAGATCGTGCAGTTGTTGCCGGCCAAGACTGTGGATCGCGAAGGCTGGGCGACTGACATCTACGTGGCCTTTGCGGCCCAGCAGATTGCCTCTACGACGCAGAACATCTGTGCTGTCCTGGCGGTGACCGAACAGGAGTCGACGTTCCAATCCGATCCGCCAGTGCCGGGGCTGGGCAAGATCGCTCGTCAGGAGATCAACCGCCGTGCGGCGAAGGTGCACATTCCGGAGTTGTTGGTCAGTGGTGCCCTCCAGGTGCGTTCGCCCAACGGCAAAAGCTACAGCGATCGGCTCAATGCGGCGCGTAGCGAGAAAGAGCTGAGCGGGATTTTCGATGATTTCATCGGCATGGTGCCGCTGGGCAAGACCCTGTTCGGCGGTTTCAATCCGGTGCACACGGGTGGGCCTATGCAGGTCAGCATCGCGTTTGCCCAGGCCAATGCGCGCAATTATCCCTATACGGTGGAGGGCTCGATTCGTCGCGAAGTGTTCAGCCGTCGTGGCGGGATGTATTTCGGCATCGCGCATTTACTGGGTTATCCGGTGAGCTACACCGAGCCGTTGTATCGTTTTGCCGATTTCAATGCCGGGTGGTACGCCAGCCGCAACGCAGCTTTCCAGCATGCGGTGAGTGTAGCGTCGGGCATTTCCCTGGCGCTGGACGGCGATCTGATTGCCCATGATTCCATCATGCCAGGCAGCACGGAACTGGCGGTGCGCACGCTGGGCAAGTCGTTGGGAATGCGCAACCCGACCATCCGCGATCAACTGGAGCAGGGTGACAGTCTGGCGTTCGAGGACAGCAAGCTCTACAAGCGTGTGTTCGAACTGGCTGACAAGGCCGAGGGCAAGGCGTTGCCACGGGCGGTATTGCCGGGGATCGTGCTCAAGAGCCCGAAGATCACGCGCAAGCTGACCACGGCATGGTTTGCCAAGCGGGTGGATGAGCGTTATCAGCGATGCATGGCGCGGGCGTCGGGGCGTTAGCCAGGCGTTGGCGCGTGAAAAAGCCCGGTGGATGAGGCCGGGCTTTTAGGGGGATGGGTTTGGTGCTGGATCAGTCTCAAGCGGTGTGTCGGGTGGACTGCGCAGCGGCTTGATGATTGTTGCGGCCGCTGCGCGCCCGAGCGGGAGCAAGCTCCCTCGCCACGAGGTGTGTTGCCGATCATTTGTTGCATTCAAGCAACTCATGCGTGGTTTTCGATCAGGCGATCAGAGCCACCCTCAGCGACACGACGTTCCAGCAAGCGATCGGCACCGCCTTCAGCGACGCGGTTTTCGATCAGGCGGTCGGAGCCACCCTCAGCGACACGACGTTCCAGCAGGCGATCGGCACCGCCTTCAGCGACGCGGTTTTCGATCAGGCGGTCGGAGCCACCTTCAGCGACACGACGTTCCAGCAAGCGATCGGCACCGCCTTCAGCGACGCGGTTTTCGATCAGGCGGTCGGAGCCACCCTCAGCGACACGACGTTCCAGCAAGCGATCGGCACCGCCTTCAGCGACGCGGTTTTCGATCAGGCGATCAGAACCGCCTTCGGCGACGACGGGTTGGGAGGAGGCGGCAAATACGTTGGCGGCCAGTACGGAGAAAGCGAGGCTGAGGATGACTTGGCGTTTCATGATGGTGTGCTCCGGGGGTGCAGTGGTTTGTGTGGGGCCATTGTTGTCCCGGGCGATCATCAAGAGAACTTCATTGACATGATGGTGAACATCGACGGCAGTGATAGCTCGTTGGCCCGCTACCGGTCAGCTTGATGGAACACTGAGGGGCTGGCGGGCTCTACCGGCATAACGCTTATGCAGGAGGTACGTTCATGTATCAGTTATTCGGTTGCAGGCAATCCGGTTCTTCGGCGGTGGAGGTTGCCCTGTGTCTTTGTGAGGTGGCTTATCGGCGGGTCGATGCCTATTCGACGCAAGACAACGATGCGGCAAAAGAGCTCGAGGCACTCAACCCTCTGAAGCAGGTGCCGACCCTGCAGTTGCCGGATGGCTCGGTGCTGACAGAAGCGGCGGCGATCCTGATTCACCTCGGGTTGACCTTCCCCGCATCGAAGCTGCTCCCGCAAGACCCGGCCCAGCGTGCGCAAGCCATACGGGGCCTGGTCTACATCGCGGCAAATTGCTACACGCCCATCGGCATTATCGATTTTCCGGAACGCTGGCTGGATGAGGCGGACGAAGCGACTCGGCAGCGATTGATATCCGGCACGCAGCAACGGCTGTATCGCAACTGGGCGTTGTTTGCCGACCAGTTCCCGGCCCGACCTTTTCTAGGCGGTGAGGAACCGGGGGCGCTGGATATCCTGGCGGCCGTGATCACGAAGTGGAGAAACACGCGGGAGGCAATGCTGAGCGCCCGTCCGGCGTTCTACGAATTGTTGGAACGCATCGACCGCCATCCACGCGTGGCGCCGGTGCTGTCGCTGCATTGGCCATTGTAGGAGCTGTCGAGCGAAGCGAGGCTGCGATCTTTCCCCTGACGCTTGAGTCTCAAGCGAAAGATCAAAAGATCGCAGCCTTCGGCAGCTCCTACAGGGTCAAGGACAGGCTTTGCGTGCAGCCGCCTGCTCAACGAGGTCGACAAATTGCCGGACATTCTCCTGATGCGCCGTCACCAGCTCGTCGATACTGGCGCCTGCCGGTGTCTGCAGGCTGCTGCGGCACGTGAGGGGGCGGGCGTCGTTGCCCAGGTTGCGCAGGCGCCATTGCACATCCATGCGGGCATAGCGGCCAGGGATCGAGTCGAAGCGTTGCACGTCTACCCGCAGCAATGATTTCGGTGCGCCAGGGTTGCTCAGTTGTTCGTCCAGGCTACTGTGCAGTTCATCGGCCAGACTGGCGCCCCACCATTCGGTTTCCAGGATCGCCAACCCGCTGTTGCCCTGGCGAATGACCATCTGGGTGCGATCCACCTGGGGTGGGACGCTGACCTGTTCGATCTGGATGTCCACGCTGGAGCGCGATTGGCCTGCCGGTTGAGCCGGGCTCAGAGTGTGGTAGTGGATCGGATCGCTGCGGCAGGCGCCGAGCAGCAATGCCACGGCAACCAGGGTGAGTTTCAGCGTGAGTGGCATGGGGCGCGCTCCTGTGATCATTCTTTCACCGGCAATGTGAGGTTCTGCGCCGGTGCGTCCTTGGGACGGCCGCGAAGCAGCGATTCGGGATGGCGGCTCAGGTAGTCCGACAGTTCGCGCAGCGAGCGCGACATGCGCCCCAGGTCGTCCAGGGTCTGGGTCAGTTGTTCGCGCTGCGGTGAATCTTCGGCCAGGGTCGAGTTGGCCGATTGCAGGGTCTTGCTGACGTCATGCAAGGTACTTTGTACGCCCGGCAGGGTCTTGCTGTTGAACTGGGTCAGGCCTTTGCGCAGCTCCACCAGGTTGCCATCCAGGTTGCCGGCAATGCTCTCCAGTGGCAGTTTGTTGATCCGCTCGATCATCGCCTGCAGTTGTTCCTGCAGTTGCTGGAGGCTGCCCGGGATGGTCGGAATACGCACGGGCCGGGCGCTTGGGTCGAAGGCGACTTTTTCCGCCTTGGGGTAGAAATCCAGCGAGATGTACAACTGCCCGGTCAGCAGGTTGCCGCTGCGGGCCTGGGCGCGCAGGCCTCGCTCGACGAAGCTGCCGATCAGGCGGGCGCCAGCGGCTTCGTCGTCTGGATTGTGATTGAGCGACTTGAGCAGTTTTTCATGGGCCTTGCCCAGGCGTTGCGGGTAGATCACCACGCCGACATTGACCGGAAAGCTGCGCTGTTTCTCATCGAAATCCAGATGGATGGCGACCACCCTGCCGACTTCCACCCCGAGGAACTCCACCGGCGCACCGACGCGCAAGCCGCGCAGTGCCTGATCGAAGCGCAGGGCCAGGTATTGCGCCTTGCCATCGGGCGGGGCGAGGGCGCTCTGCTGGTCGGCAAACAGCTCGTAGGTCTTGTCCTCGCTGGCGGGAACGTCGTTGGGGCTGTACTCCGGCGCCCGAAACGCAATGCCGCCCAGCAGCAGGGCCGAGAGCGATTCGGTCTTGACCGCGAAACCATTGGCGCCGACGTTCACGTCCACGCCGCTGACGTTCCAGAACCGGGTGTTTTCGGTGACGTACACATCGTTGGGCGCGTTGACGAACACGTCGATGTTGACGCCTTTGCCCTCGGCGTCCAGGGCGTAGGACACCACTTGGCCCACCGGGATCTTGCGCAGGTACACCGGCGAGCCGATGTCCAGCGAGCCGAGGTCCTGGGAGTGCAGGGTGAAGCGCTTGCCCGGTTCGCCGTAGGTGATGGGGGGCGGGTTCTCCAGGCCCGTGAAGGACTTGGCACGCACTTTCGACTGGCCGGCGTCGGCGCCGATGAAATCCCCCGACAGCAAGGTGTCGATCCCCGAGATACCGCCGGCCCCGATGCGTGGCCGTACGACCCAGAACACCGAGTCTTCGTGAGTGAAGGTGTCGGCTGTCTTGGCGAGCTTGACCGTGGCGGTGACGTTCTTCTGGTCCTCGCTCAGTTGCACGTCGGTGACCTGGCCGATGACCACGTTGCGATATTTCACCTGGGTCTTGTTGGCGGTAAGGCCCTGGCCGGTCTTGAAGGTGATGGTGATGGTCGGGCCTTCCTGCAGCCAGTTGTGGACCACCAGGGAAATGCCCACCAGCACCGCGATGATCGGCACGATCCACACCAGCGATACCGTCCAGCGGCGGGTGGTGACGTGGGCGCGGCCGGGTGCGGGTTGCTGCCCGTCAGTGGCTTGCGACTTCATCCATGACCTCCTCGGATGGTTGGGTATCCCAGATCAGCCGGGGATCGAAACTCATGGCCGACAGCATGGTGAACAGCACCACGAGGCCGAAGAACAGGATGCCCGGTCGTGGTTCGATGTCGCTCAATGCCTGGAACTTGACCAGGGCCGCCACCAGGGCCACCACCAGCACATCGAGCATCGACCAGTAGCCGATGACTTCCACCAACCGGTACAGCTTCGCCCGCTGGACCTGGGCCCAGGTGCTGCGCCGCTGTGCGGTCACCAGCAACAGGGTCAGCACCACGAACTTGATGCCGGGCACCGCGATGCTGGCGATGAAGATAATCAGGGCGATGTCCCAGGCGCCACTTTGCCAGAACTCGATGACGCCGCTGATGATGGTGCTGTCGGCACCCTCGCCGAGCATCTGGGTATTCATGACCGGCAGCAGGTTGGCCGGGATGTAGAACACCAGCGCGGCCAGCATGTAGGCCCAGGTGCGGGTGATGGCGTCGGGTTTGCGTCGATGCAGGGCGGCGTCGCAGCGGGGGCAGGTCTGGGGCTCGTCGGTCATGTCGCAGGCCAGGCCGCAGCTGTGGCACAGGCACAGGTCCAGGTCGCGGGCCTCTGGCGGGGTGTCCAGCGGCTGGCCGTTCACAGGCTGTCCCACAGGTCGCGGACATCGCGCCCGGCAATGCGGATCATCAGCAGGCTCAAGGCCGCCAGGGCGAACAGGCCGATGCCCGGGAGCACGTCCAGCAGGCCGGCGAGCTTGATCACCGCCACCAGCGCGCCCAGCAGGCACACTTCCAGCATGCTCCAGGGCCGCAGGGTTTCCAGGCTGCGCATGCACAGGTTGAACCCCGGTGCCCGCCGCTGGAGGTAGGCATGGCCCAGTACCCAGAGCAGAAGCGCCAATTGAAAGGCCGGTGCAATGATGATCGCCACCGCTGTCACCAGGGCGATGAAGGTGATCGGCCCCTGGCTCAGCGCCACGATGGAATCCCATAACGTCGCGCTGTTGCTCAGGCCCTGGAGGCGGATGCTCATGATCGGGTAGATGTTGGCGAAGGCCCACAGCACCGCGGCCGTCACGCTCAAGGCCAGGCGCTGCTCGATGGTCAGGCCGTTGTAGCGCTGGATCACCGCGTGGCAGCGCACGCACGAAGATTTCTGATGCGGGAGGAGCACCACCGGCTCGTACACCGCATCGCAATGTTCACAAATGATCAGTCGGTCGGTGTCGGCCATCGGGATGCTCGCAGGAACAACCCCTTCAATATAGAAGTGCCTTGAGAATGAGCAACCCGGCCGAACGGATCATTCCCCGCGAATGTATTGCTCCAGTTGTTTGATCAGATCGGCCTGTTCGGCGATGGCTTCCTTGACCAGGTCGCCGATGGACAGCAGGCCGACCAGTTTGCCGTCCTCTACCACTGGCAAATGCCGCAGGTGTTTTTCGGTCATGATGCTCAGGCAGGTCTCGACGTTCTGGTGAGGGTCGATGGTGATCACGGGGGAGACCATGATGTCACTGACCTTCGTGCCCACCGATGAGCGCCCGCGCAAGACCATTTTGCGGGCATAGTCGCGCTCGCTGATGATCCCCAGCACTTCATCGTTCTTCACCACCAGCAAGGCACCGACGTTCTTCTCGGCCATGCGCATCAGGGCCTGCAATACCATGTCGTCCGGTGAGATGGTGTGCACTTGCTGGTTCTTCTCGTCTTTTATCCGGAGCAACTGCGCGACGGTTTTCATGGGGGGCCTCGGGTGTTGTTTTTGCTGGTTGTTAAAGCATCGTAGACCCAACGGCGCAGAGCAAGCGGTAAAGCGGCGGCCAGTCGTCCAAAAGCGTCATTGCCCGGAAATTCTCCTTCGATGTGATGTCATCCACCTTTGTGGCGAGGGGCGTCTCTCTGTGGGAGCAATCCTGTGGGAGCAAAGCTTGCTCGCGATGAACGATGACGCGGTCTAGCAGTTGAACCGCATCGCGGGCAAGCCTTGCTCCCACAAAAGCCTTGCCCCCACAAGGGAATAAATCCCCTCGCCACAGGGTAGAATCGTCGCCTACGTAGAATTCGAGGTTGCAGCGGTGGATTTACAGCAGGGCTTCGTCCTGACCCGGCATTGGCGCGATACCCCGGCCGGCACCGAAGTCGAGTTCTGGCTGGCGACCGACGCCGGTCCCCGGCGCGTGCGCCTGCCCGTGCAAACGTCGGTGGCCTTTGTGCCGCAGATCCAGCGCGGCCAGCTCGAAGCCTTGTTGCAAGGGGAGAAGGAGGTAGAACTACGCCCCCTGGACCTGCTGGATTTCGAGCATCGTCCGGTGCTGGGGCTGTATTGCCAGCAACACGCCCAACTGATGCGCCTGGACAGCACCTTGCGCCGCGCCGGTGTGGAGGTGTTCGAGGCGGACATCCGGCCGCCGGAGCGCTACCTGATGGAGCGCTTCATCACCGCCCCGGTCTGGTTTGGCGGTACGCCGGCCGCCGATGGCCTGCTGGTCGATGCCCAGATGAAACCGGCGCCCGAATACCGTCCACCATTGCGCCTGGTGTCCCTGGACATCGAAACCACCGCCCAGGGCGAATTGTATTCCATCGCCCTGGAGGGTTGCGGCGAGCGCCAGGTCTACATGCTCGGGCCGCCCAATGGCGACGATAGTGGCGTGGATTTCCAGCTGGAATACTGCGAATCACGCACGGTGTTGCTGAAAAAACTCAACGACTGGCTCGCCCGTTTCGACCCTGACGCTATCATCGGCTGGAACCTGGTGCAGTTCGACCTGCGGGTGTTGCATGAACACGCCCGGCGCCTGGCGGTGCCGTTGCGCCTGGGGCGTGGTGGCGAAGAGATGCAATGGCGCGAGCACGGCGCGCGCAAGAATCACTTCTTCGCCTCGGCCGCTGGCCGGTTGATCATCGACGGTATCGAGTCCCTGCGTTCGGCGACCTGGAGTTTCCCCTCGTTCAGCCTGGAAAACGTCGCCCAGACGCTGCTGGGGGAGGGCAAGTCCATCGATAACCCGTACCAGCGCATGGACGAGATCAATCGCATGTTCGCCGAGGACAAGCCGGCCCTGGCCCGCTACAACCTCAAGGACTGTGAACTGGTGACGCGGATCTTCGCCAAGACCGAGCTGCTCAAGTTCCTCTTGGAGCGGGCCAGCGTCACCGGTCTGCCGGCAGACCGCAGCGGGGGCTCGGTGGCGGCCTTCACGCACCTGTACATGCCGCTGATGCATCGCCAAGGGTTTGTTGCACCCAACCTGGGCCAGCGCCCGCCCGAGGCCAGCCCGGGTGGGTTTGTCATGGACTCCCAACCGGGCCTCTACGAGTCGGTGCTGGTGCTGGACTACAAGAGCCTGTACCCATCGATCATCCGCACCTTCCTGATTGACCCGGTGGGCTTGATCGAAGGGCTGCGCCACCCGGATGACCAGGAATCGGTGCCAGGCTTTCGCGGGGCGCGCTTCTCCCGTACTCGACATTGCCTGCCGGCCATCGTGGCGCGGATCTCCGAAGGCCGGGAAACCGCCAAGCGCGAGCACAATGCGCCGCTGTCCCAAGCGTTGAAAATCATCATGAACGCCTTTTATGGCGTGCTCGGTTCCAGTGGCTGCCGTTTCTTCGACACGCGCCTGGCCTCGTCCATCACCCTGCGTGGTCACCAGATCATGCAGCACACCCGCCAGTTGATCGAAGCCCAGGGGCATGTGGTGATCTATGGCGATACCGATTCCACGTTCGTCTGGTTGCGCCGTGCCCATGGCCAGGAGGAAGCGGCCAGGATCGGTCGCGAGTTGGTGGCCCACGTCAACCAATGGTGGCGTGAGCAGGTGCGTGATGAGTTCGGGCTGGAGAGTGCGCTGGAGCTGCAGTTCGAAACGCATTTCAAGCGCTTTCTGATGCCGACTATCCGCGGCGCCGAGGAGGGCAGCAAAAAACGCTACGCCGGATTGGTAACCCGTGCCGATGGCAGCGACGAAATTGTCTACAAGGGCCTGGAAACCGTGCGCACCGACTGGTCGCCGCTGGCCCGGCAATTCCAGCAGGAGCTGTACGGGCGGATCTTCCACCGAAAGCCCTATCAGGATTATGTGCGCGATTATGTGCAGCAGACCCTGTCCGGTGCGTTCGATGAACGGTTGGTCTACCGCAAGCGCCTGCGTCGGCCGCTGGAAGACTATGAGCGCAACGTCCCACCCCATGTGCGGGCCGCGCGGTTGGCTGATGAGTTCAACCAGCGTCAGGGCCGGCCGCGGCAATACCAGAATGGCGGCTGGATCAGCTACGTCATCACCGTTGCCGGCCCCGAGCCGCTGGAAATCCGCAGCGCGTCAATCGATTACGACCACTACGTGACCAAACAGCTACAGCCGGTGGCGGATGCGATCCTGCCGTTTGTGGACGATGATTTCTCGACGTTGGTGGGCGGGCAGATGGGGTTGTTCTGAAATTCCCTGGGTTTATCCCCTGTGGGAGCAAGGCTTGCCCGCGATACGGACGCCTCGTTCCCCCAGGACACCGCGTCGTCTTCATCGCGGGCAAGCCTTGCTCCCACAGATAAACTCCCTTGCCACAAGTCAGTGTGAATCCCTGAGGTTGAGTGGGTCTTTAGACCATCGCCAACCGCTGCTTGCCCTGGGGCTGGGGAAATATCAGGTCGAGGGCTGCCAGGTCCTGCGGTTCCAGCTTGAGGTTGGCCGCTTCGGCATTCAAACGCACATGCTCAGGCTTCACGGCCTTGGGAATGGCAATCACATTGTTCTGGCGCAACAGCCAGGCCAGTGCTATCTGCGCCGGTGTGGCGCGGTGGCGTTCGGCGATCTGTCCCAGGGTGTGATCCTTGAGCAGGTGCCCGCCCTGGCCGACCGGGCAGTAGGCCATGACGGGCATGGACTGGCGCTGGCACCAGGGCAGCAGGTCGAATTCGATGCCGCGTTCCTGCAGGTTATACAGCACCTGGTTGGTCGCGCAGGCCGGCGCGGCCAGCTCTTCGAGGTCAGCCACATCGAAGTTCGAGACGCCCCAACGGCCGATCTTGCCTTCTTCGCGCAGCCGCTCGAAGGCTTCGACGGTTTCGGCCAGCGGGTATTGGCCGCGCCAGTGCAACAGATAAAGGTCGATGTAATCGGTGTCGAGCCGCCGCAGACTGCGTTCACAGGCCAGGGGAATGCCTTTGCGACTGGCGTTGTGAGGGTAGACTTTGCTCACCAGGAAAACCTGGTCCCGCAGACCGGTGATCGCTTCGCCAACGACGGTCTCGGCACCGCCTTCGGCATACATCTCCGCCGTGTCGATCAGGGTCATGCCCAATTCGACTCCCAATCGCAGGGCAGCCACTTCTTTCTTGTGGTGAGACGGTTCCTCACCCATGCGCCAGGTGCCCTGGCCAATGACCGGTACGGACACACCCGCCAATTCCAGCGTCCTCATGCCTTTCTCCTGTTGTGCTGATCGATAATCCAATGGACAGCAGGATAGTCGTAGGAGCTGGCGAAGGCTCGGGCCGCGTTCGGATGATCTTTTGATCTTTCGATCTTTCGCCCCAGACTCAATTGCCTGGGGAAAGATCGCAGCCTCGCTTCGCTCGTCAGCTCCTACGGGTGTTGCGCAGCTTTTCTATTTTGCGGAGAACTTCAACACCATGGTCTGGGTGTAGGTCTGGCCCGGATCAAGCCGCGTCGAGGGGAAGTTCGGCTGGTTGGGCGAGTCAGGGTAATGCTGGGTTTCCAGGGTGAACGCGCCCCAATGCGGATAGACCTTGCCTTGCTTGCCCTTGACGGTGCCGTCGAGGAAGTTGCTGGTGTAGAACTGCACGCCAGGCTCGGTGGTGTAGAGCTGCAGGCGGCGTCCGGAGTCTGTGTCATACACTTCGGCGGCCAGTTTGTTCACGTCGCCCTTGGCGTCCAGTGCCCAGTTGAAATCGAAGCCGCCTTGTTTCGGTTCGGCGAATTTGAGTTGTGGGTGATCGGCCTTGATATGGGTGCCGATGGCGGTGGGTTGAGTGAAGTCCATCGGTGTGCCGGCCACGGGGGCCAGTTCGCCGGTGGGAATGAGCTTGCCGGTGACCGGTGTGTAATGGGCCGCGTGCAGGGTCGCGAGCTGCTCGAGTATGTCGCCGTTGCCCGCCCCGGCCAGGTTGAAATAGCTGTGGTTGGTCAGGTTCAGCACTGTGGGCTTGTCGGTGGTGGCCTTGTACTCGATGCGCAACTCGTTCTGTTCGTTGAGGCTGTAAGTGACGTCGGTCTTCAGTGCACCGGGGAAACCCATCTCGCCATCGGGTGACAAGTAGGTCAGGGTGACGCCCACCGAGTCCTTGGCATTGTGCGGCTGGGCCTTCCAGACGCGCTTGTCGAACCCTTGCGGCCCGCCGTGCAAGGAATTGCCATGGTCGTTCTGCGGCACCTGGTAACGCTTGCCGTCCAGCTCGAAGGCGCCGTCGGCCAGGCGATTGCCGAAGCGGCCGATGGTCGCGCCGAAATACACGCTGCCGTTCTTCTGGTAACCCTGCACGTCGTCGAAGCCGAGCACGATGTCGGCGGCCTTGCCGTTTTTGTCCGGCACGCTCAATGACTGGAGGATGCCGCCGTAGGTGATGACCGTGGCCTCCATGCCGTGACTGTTGCGCAGCACGAATTTTTCCACGGCCGTGCCGTCGTCGGTCTTGCCGAACGCACCGTGTTCGTTAGTCAGGCCGGCAGCGTGGGAAGCCGAGGTGGCGATCATCAGAGACACTCCGAGGGCCGTGAGCAGTTGTCTGGATTCAAGCATGGTATGACCTTCCTTCCTGTTGTTTTGTTGTTGTTTTGAACGCGGGGCGAGTCCGCTACTGGTCGGACAGCGCTGAAGGTTTTTCTGGTTAGTAGTCTTTCTATTTGATGGATGAGAAGGGATTTATAGCCATAAATAGAGATTTATCAATTAAAAAGTAAGACTAATTGCATGATTTAGTCGTTGCTGAGGGCCGAGGGTTTTCTCCAGGCACTGCACTTTTGTGACTTTTGCCGCTCTATCCATGGCCTGGAAGCGACGACCCCCCATCGCTTCCCCATGCCCAGACCGAGATTCGATGGCCGGTGTTTTTTATTCTGTGACGAGATTGCGCCGCTGCTGCCTGGCATTGTTGGTCGGTGTGTCGATGCTGTTCAGCGGCGGCTGTAGCCATCAGCAGGGGCAGGACATGGTCACGCAGTTCAGCAACGCCAGGCCCCAGGAGTTCTTGCAGACCAGCGTCGATCGCATGGCCACGTTGTCGATGCACGACAACCTGCAAAGCCTCTATCTGCTGATGAACAAGCTGTACCTGCGCAACCCCGAGGAACTGCGCAAGTCCGGTTTTCTCGATGCCCGCACTGCGGAAAAACAGGTGCGCATGGCCATCGAGCAGCAACAGCCCTTGCCGACCCTGGGTGGCAAGAAGGACCTGGCGGCCCTGAGCTACGCCATGAGCCCGGAGTTTCTCGGCGATCGGGTCGGGGCGTTCATCTATGCCATCGGCAGCATGCTGGTCACCGCGCACGGCAATCGCCTCGAGTTCTACATGACCGACACCATCGACCCGCGTTTTGTCAGCAACGCGGCGCGCAATATCGAAAAAGCCACCTGGCTGCTGAGCCAGCGGCAGAACAAGGATGGCAAGCTGTTGCTGTTTTCCAATGAGATTTCGGAGGAGGGCAGCAACCTGAGTTTCGCCGTGGAGTTCGGAAAAATCGTCGCCCGATTGGACCTGCTGACCCAGATGCTCGACGAGCGTTACCGACGGATCGGCTTGAATTACGCCCAGAGCCTGCTGTTCCTCAACTTCCTGCCGGTTCAGTGAAGTGACGGAAAAGGAATAAAGATAGATCACATCGATATAGGGGGTTATAAGAAAAATCGCTATGCTCGCGGCCAGATTTTTCATGCGGTCGTGCTGAGACGGGTTTAATGGATTTCGGTAATGTCGGTTTAGTCGTTGCAGGATTGGTGGTCGGCTTCATTGTTGGGATGACCGGCGTCGGCGGTGGTTCGCTGATGACCCCGATCCTGTTGTGGTTTGGTATCAACCCTGCGACGGCGGTGGGTACGGACTTGCTGTACGCAGCCATTACCAAGTCTGGCGGTGTCCTGGTTCATGCAAAAAATCGCAACATCGATTGGGCGATCACCGGCTGGCTGACGTTGGGCAGCGTGCCGGCGGTCGGCTTGACGCTATGGTTCCTCAGTAGCCTGCACAGCTCCCCCGACGCCATGAACGCGGTGATCAAGCAAGCCTTGGGCTTTGTGTTGTTCGCCACCGCCCTGGCGATCCTGTTCAAGAAGCGCCTGCTGCAATTTGCCCACGACCGCGCTGGCGGCCACTACAACCCCTCCGGTTCGCGCCTCAATGTGTTGACGGTCATCACTGGCCTCGTGCTGGGTACGATGGTCGCCTTGACCTCCATCGGCGCTGGCGCGCTGGGCACTGTCGCGCTGTTCATCCTCTACCCGTTCCTGGTCACCAAGCGCCTGGTGGGCACCGAGATCGCCCACGCCGTGCCGCTGACCCTGGTGGCTGGCCTGGGCCATGCGAGCATGGGCAACATGGACTGGCACATCCTGGGTTTCCTGTTGATCGGTTCGTTGCCGGGGATCTACCTGGGCAGTCACTTGTCGGGACGCATCTCCGACGAACTGCTGCGCCCGTGCCTGGCGGTGATGCTGGCGATGATCGGGTTCAAGCTGGCGTTCTAGAACGGGTCACCTCAAGTCCAATAGTGTGGGAGCGAGCTTGCTCGCGATAACGGTGTGTCAGTCGACTCGATGTTGGCCGTCATGACGCTATCGCGAGCAAGCTCGCTCCCACAATAGTCTCTCCCGACTTCGGCACTCTCCTTGCGGTTGCGCAATGACCCCCCTGGCCTAAGCTTCAAGTCAGGCAGGCGCAGTATTGAGCGACTCTCGCGGAACAATCGCCGCCCTGTGCAATCAGTACAGCGTAAATATCAAAAGGAGAGGCGCATGCTCATTCGGTCGTTGACCTTCGCTACCTTGCTGGCCATCGCCGGCCCCCTGTTCGCTGCCGATGGCGACTCGCCGCTGTTGGCGGACGCAGGCAAGTCACGTCCTCTTGTGGTCATCGCGCCCAGTACGGTCGACCCTTCCTGGGTGAGCCTGAAAAAGGCCTTGGATGAGCCGGCAGGCAAGCAGGGCTTTTCCGAGCGCAACATGGTGCTCTATACCGTGCTCAATACCATTGGGCAGCGCGATGGCAAGGATCTGGATCCGCAAAGCACCATGGCGTTGATTCGCTCGCTGAAGCTGGGAGCCGGAGCGCAGACCAAGATCATCCTGGTGGGCAAGGACGGGGAAAAGAAGCTTGAGCATTCCGGGGCGATCGAACTGAAAGACCTCTTCGATGCCGTCGATAAACTGCCTGCGGCAGAAAAAGAAGCGACACCTCCAGCCCCGCCACCCGCGCCGGAGCCTGCACCGACCAAGGATGCGAAAGGCGCCAAGGCTGGCAAGGCAGTCAAGCCGGCGGGGCCGGCGAAGCCGCTGGATGATTGACTCCCGCTAGCGCCGAGGCCCTTGTGGTGAGGGAGCTTGCTCCCGCTGGGCTGCGCCGTAGGAGCTGTCGAGTGCAACGAGGCTGCGATCTTGTCCCAGACAATTGAGTCGAGAGCGAAAGATCAAGATCAAAAGATCGTCCGAACGCGGCCCGAGCCTTCGGCAGCTCCTACAGGCCCAGCGGGAGCAAGCTCCCTCGCCACAGGGAAACTCATCACCCCGAGGCGACATGAGTTATTGGCCGTCCAACGCCATCAGGATCCGATGCGCCGCTTTCACCCGTTCTTCATTCGGGTAGTTTTTGTTGGCTAGCATGACGATCCCCATGTCCTTTCCGGGCACGAACGCCGCGTACGCGCCGAAACCGTTGGTAGATCCTGTCTTGTTGATCCAGGCGCCGTCCGGTGCTGGATGGGGCGGGTTGAGCGGTTCGACTTTTTGTGGGGGCAGGGCCATTTGCGGTGTATTACCAGCGAGCAGCTCATCCAAGGTGAACGGAGCGGGGTAGAACTCCCAGCCCAGCCCCTGATTCATCCCGCCAACCTTGTAGAAACCTGTATGCGTCGTGGCAATCGCTTGCTTCAAATCCGCGTCCAGTTTTTCAGGTCGCAGGTTGGCCTCGAGGAAACGCATCAGGTCCGATGAGCTGGTTTTCACCCCGTAGGCCTCGGAGTCCAAGGCACCCGGCCCGACCCGGACGGGCTTGCCGTCTTTTGCATAGCCTTGGGCGTATCGGCCCGACTGATCCTGCGGCACCCGCACATAGCTGTGCTTGAGGCCCAGCCCTGGCATCAGCGTGCGCTCCATCACCTCGTCAAATGGCCGCGCCAGGCTGCGGGCTGCCAGATAGCCGTACAGGCCGATGCTCGGGTTTGAATAGAGCCGCTGGGTGCCGGCCGGGTAGCGCGGCTTCCAGGTCGTGTAATAACTGAACATCCGGTCCGGATGGTCCGCCTCGGTGGGGAACTGCAACGGCAGGCCACCGGCGGTATAGGTGGCGAGGTTGAGCAGGCTGATGCCGTCGAAGGCGCTGCCACGCAGCTCGGGGGCGAAGCGACTGGCCGGGTCGGCCAGGGACAGCTTGCCCTGGGCTTGGGCATAGGCGCCAAGGGTGGCGGTGAAGGTCTTGCTGATCGAGCCGATTTCGAAGAGGGTCTCGTCGGTGACCGGCTTTTTCGTGTCCTTGGAGGCCACACCGTAGTTGAAGTAATGGCGTTGACCGTTGTAGGTGATCGCCACGGCCATGCCGGCGATGTCCTGTTGCTTCATCAAGGGCTGGATGACGGCATTGACCGTATCTTCAATGCGCTCCTGGGCAAAGCCTACGGGCGTCCCGCAGACCAGGAAAAAAGTCCCGGCGAGTATCGATCTGGCAATTTGCATGGTGCAGCGTTCTCGTTGGCCTTCCTGGAGGGGGTCAATCTAGGGCGTTTCTGGCTGTCCGGCAATCTGAGCTTATCGGGCCGAGACATGTTTCTGAGCAGTCTGACAGGGCTGCGGGAGTCTTCCCACAAAACGGCCCGGTTGCCCGACGCGATCGGACCTCAAGCCAAACCACACAAAGCGGCAGCCGCCGGGTAAACTCGGGACTCTTTCTAAAGGAGTTCACATGAGTTACTACCAGCCCGGCATTCTCGCCACCCCTGTTCCGCCTCAGGCCCGTCATTTGTTTTTTGCCCTGGAATCGGTCGAGGCATTGCCGGCTGCGATAGACAAACTCCTGTTGCTGGTCGATGGGCGGGCCGTGGTCGGCTTTGGTGAATCGCTGGTCCAGGCGCTGGGCGCCCAGGTCGAAGGCCTGCGGGCCTTTCCTGCCTTGGCCGGCGTGGGCGTGGACAACCCCTCGACCCAACACGCGTTGTGGTGCTGGCTGCACGGCGAAGACCGTGGCGAGCTGATGCACCGCAGTCGCGCCATCGAGGCGGCGCTGGCGCCGGCGCTGCGCCTGGTGCAGATGAACGAAACCTTCCGCCATATGAGCGGCCATGACCTGACCGGCTACGAAGACGGCACCGAAAACCCTCACGACGAGGCTGCCATCGCCGCCGCCCTGGCCCAGGGCGCCGATGGGGTGCGCGGTGGCAGTTTCGCCGCGATCCAGCAATGGCAGCACGATCTGGACGGTTTCGCGGCGATGCAACCCCATGAGCGCGACAACATCATGGGCCGTCGCCTGAGCGACAACGAAGAACTCGACGACGCGCCGGAGTCGGCCCACGTCAAGCGCACTGCCCAGGAAAGCTTCGCCCCGGAGGCGTTCGTGGTCCGTCGCTCCATGCCGTGGATTGAAGGCGACCGTGCGGGGCTGATGTTCCTGGCGTTCGGTTTCTCCCTCGATGCCTTCGAGGCACAACTGCGCCGCATGAGTGGCCTGGAGGACGGTATCACCGATGGCCTGTATCGCATGAGCCGGCCAATCACCGGCGGCTATTACTGGTGCCCGCCGCTGTTGGACGGACGCCTGGATCTGCGCGCCCTGGCCCGGTAAGCGCAGCGGTTTGTGCAAAGCGTGACGTGAACGCTATTCTTGGCAGCGCACGTCTATCCGTGGAATGGGGGAAGCAAACGTGGATAAAGTCATCGTCATTACCGGTGGCGGCCGCGGAATCGGGGCGGCCACCGCGCTGTTGGCTGCCGAGCTGGGTTATCGGATCTGCATCAATTACCAGTCCGACGAAAATGCCGCGCAGGATGTGCTCGAACAGGTCCGGGCCAAGGGCGCGCAGGCGATTGCCGTGCGGGCCGACGTGAGCATCGAAGACGAAGTGATCGGCCTGTTCGACCGGGTGGACGCCGAGCTTGGCCGTGTCACCGCCCTGGTGAACAACGCCGGCACGGTCGCGCAGAAATCCCGGCTCGATGAAATGTCCGAATTCCGCATTCTCAAGATCATGAAGACTAACGTGCTAGGGCCGATTCTTTGCGCCAAGCACGCGGTGCTGCGCATGTCGCCCAGGCACGGCGGGCAGGGTGGCAGCATCGTCAACGTCTCGTCGGTGGCCGCGCGCTTGGGCGCACCGGGGGAGTACGTCGATTACGCGGCCTCCAAGGGCGCGCTGGACACCTTCACCATCGGCCTGTCCAAGGAAGTGGCCGGCGAAGGCATTCGCGTCAACGCGGTGCGGCCCGGCTACATCTATACCGATTTCCATGCCCTGAGTGGCGACCCGGACCGGGTCAGCAAGCTGGAATCAGCGATCCCCATGGCTCGGGGCGGGCGTCCGGATGAGGTGGCCGAAGCGATTATCTGGCTGCTGTCGGACAAGGCTTCGTATGCGACCGGGACGTTTGTGGATCTGGGGGGTGGGCGCTGAGTCCTGGGGTGTCTTTTCTGGCGCCATCGCGAGCAAGCTCGCTCCCACAGGAGATCTGCTGAGTAGCTGAGCTATTTATCTCACCGCAAATCCACTGTGGGAGCGAGCTTGCTCGCGATGGCGGTCTGACAGACAACCCAAATTCAAAACGACCGAATAATCCGCCCCAACGTCTCCATGGCCTTTTCCGAGGCCTCGGTCCACGGGCTGCCATAGTTCAAGCGGATGCAATTCCTGAACCGCCGGGTCGGTGAAAAGATCGGGCCCGGCGCGATGCTGATGCCCTGGGCCAGGGCCATCTGGAACAGTTTCAGCGAATCCATCTGCTCCGGCAGCTCCAGCCACAGGAAGTAGCCCCCCGCCGGCTGGCTGACCCGGGTCTGGGCGGGGAAGTAGCGGGCGATGGCGGCGAGCATCGCGCTTTGCTGTTCCTCCAGGGCATAGCGCAGTTTGCGCAGGTGACGGTCGTAGCCGCCGTGTTGCAGGTAGTCGGCGATGGCGGCCTGGGCCGGCATCGAGGCGCACAACGAGGTCATGAGCTTGAGCCGTTCGATCTTCTGCGCGTAGCGCCCGGCGGCGACCCAGCCGATGCGATAACCCGGTGCCAGGCTCTTGGCGAACGAACCGCAATGCATCACCAGCCCTTCGGTGTCGAACGCCTTGGCGGGCTTGGGTGCCTGTTGGCCGTAATAGAGTTCGGCGTACACGTCGTCCTCGATCAGCGGCACCTGATGGCGACGCAGCAGCTCTACCAGCGCCTGTTTGCGCTCCTCGGGCATGGTCGCGCCCATGGGGTTCTGGAAGCTGGTCATGCACCAGCAGGCCTTGATCGGATGGCGCTCCAGTGTCTGCGCCAGCACGTCCAGGTCGATGCCATCGCGGGGGTGGACGGGAATTTCCACGGCCTTGAGCTTCAGGCGCTCCAACACTTGCAGGCTGGCGTAGAACGCTGGCGCTTCGATCGCCACCAGGTCGCCGGGCTCGGTCACGGCTTGCAGGCACAGGTTCAAGGCTTCCAGGGCGCCGTTGGTGACCAGCAGTTCCTCCATGGGCAGCATCAACCCGCCGACCATGTAGCGCAGGGCGATCTGTCGGCGCAAGTGTGGATTGCCCGGCGACATGTCCGTGACCACCATTCGCGGGTCCATGTCCCGTGTTGCGCTGGACAGCGAACGGGACAGCCGTTGCAGTGGGAACAGCATCGGGCTGGGGAATGCCGAGCCGAACGGTACGGTGGCCGGGTCCTTGATCGAGTCGAGGACCGAAAATACCAGTTCACTGACGTCGACTTCGGTGGACTCGTGCACCTGGCTGCTGATCGCAGGCTCCGAAAACGGGCTCGGCGCATGGGTGTTGACGAAGTAGCCGGAGCGCGGCCGGGCCCGGATCATGCCGCGTCGTTCCAGCAGGTAATAGGCCTGGAACACGGTGGATGGGCTGACACCGTAGGTCTGGCTGGCGTAGCGCACCGACGGCACGCGCTGACCTGGCCCCAGCATGCCCGAGCGGATCAGTTCAGCGATGTCGTCGGCAAATTTTTCGTAGCGTTTCATGGTGGGGCCCAGTGAATTTGTGAACTGACTGTGGGAGCGAGTTTGTGGGAGCAAAGCTTGCTCGCGAAGAACGATGACGCGACCTCACTGTTGATTTGTGTCGCCTGTATCGCGAGCAAGCTTTGCTCCCACAGGCTTGCCCTCACAGGTGCCCGGCATCTTACGGGTTCAACGATTCATCGGTGCGACAAAACGGCTCTTGGCCACGCTGTAGATGCCCGGCTCGTCACTGTCGGCAACCTTGAACATCATTTCCTGGGAGCCTTTGCCAGGCCGTTCGCTGAGCATCGCCACCGACACCGGCACATCGACGATTTCACCCGGGGCCAGGCTCAGTTGGGTCTTGCCTTGCAGGATGAAGCCGTCGCCGTCCACCAGGGACAGCTGATAATCCTGGCGCTGTTGGGTCTTGTTGATGATTTTCAAGCTGTAGATGTTCTCGATCTGGCCTGCGCTGTTTTCGCGGAACAGGCCACGGTCCTTGCTGACGTCCAGCGACACCATGGGCCGTTGCATCAGCGCCACGACCAGCGCGCCGATCATCACCAGCAGCACGGCGGTATAGCCGATCAGCCGAGGCCTGAGCAGGTGAGTCTTGCCGCCCTGCAACTGATGTTCGGAGGTGTATTTGATCAGGCCGCGGGCGTAGCCCATCTTGTCCATGATCGAATCGCAGGCATCGATGCAGGCCGCGCAGCCGATGCATTCCATCTGCAGGCCGTCGCGGATGTCGATGCCGGTGGGGCAGACCTGCACGCACATCTGGCAGTCGATGCAGTCGCCCAGGCCAATATTGGCCGGGTTTGCCTCGCGTTTGCGTGGGCCGCGGATTTCACCACGGGCCGCATCGTAGGAAATAGTCAGCGTGTCCTTGTCGAACATCACGCTCTGAAAGCGTGCATAGGGGCACATATGCATGCACACCGCTTCACGCAGCCAGCCGGCGTTGAGGTAGGTGGCTGCGGTAAAGAAAAGCACCCAGAACAGGCTCACGCCGGCCATTTGCAGGGTCAGCAGTTCTTCGGCCAGGGGGCGGATCGGCGTGAAGTACCCCACGAACGTCAGGCCGGTGAGCAGGCTGATGGCCAGCCACAGCGTGTGCTTGGCTGAGCGGCGCAAGAGTTTGTTCAGGCCCCAGGGCGCGGCCTGCAGCTTGATCCGCTGGTTGCGTTCGCCTTCGGTGATTTTCTCGCACCACATGAAGATCCAGGTCCAGGAACTCTGCGGGCAGGTGTAGCCGCACCACACGCGACCGGCAAACACGGTGATCGCAAACAGGCCGAAGGCGGCAATGATCAGCAAGGCCGACAGCAGGATGAAATCCTGGGGCCAGAAGGTCGCGCCAAAGATGTGGAATTTGCTTTCGGAAAGGTCCCAGAGCACCGCCTGGCGGCCGCCCCAGTTCAACCATACCGTGCCGAAGAACAGCAGGAACAGAACCCCCGCACCGCTGATGCGCAGGGTACGAAACAAACCGGTGAAACTGCGGGTGTGGATCAGGTTGTCGGTGCTCCTGGCCTTTATCTTCGTTGGCGCAGGTTCGAACGTCTGTATCAACTGGACGGGGATTCTATCGCTCATGGTCGGTCGCTCATCAGCCTCTATCTGGCCGGCGCACTATGACCATGGAACTGTTTGCATAACAGACTCAGGTGTTTCGATAAAAACCGGATCAGATGCCGCGAAACCCAGGCGCTGCGACACTTTGATGCACCCACGGACGAACGAACAATCCCTGTGGCAAAGGGATCTGTGGGAGCAAAGCTTGCTCGCGATACAGGCACCTCGGTTCAGGAGGTACCGTGTTGTTTGCATCGCGAGCAAGCTTTGCTCCCACGGATTGAACTTGTCGCAAAGGTCCAGGGGGTTCAGATCGCCGAGCCGCTGTCCGTGGCCTTGAGGTGCTTGCGCCCGTCGACTGCGCCGGCCACGGTCAAGGCATCCACTTCGGCTTCAGTGAGGTAGACCAGGTCGCCATTGATCTCCACGGCCGACATGGCTTTGTCCGGGTCGGTGATAACGACCAGTTCGCTGGCGGGGCGTAATTTCTCTCCAGCGGCGGTTTCGAAATGGCAGGTCTTGTCGTTGTCGATTTCTTTAAGCATGGCGTCGCTCCTTTCTGAGTGTCCTGAGCATTAGGTCTCGCGGCCAAGCCAGGGTTCGTGGCGGCTGATCAGCGGTCGGGCGCACCTCTGGCGCCGCCTGCGGTCCATCGTTTATCGAATGAAAAAGAGGACGGTCCATGGACGCCTGGTGGCATGAAGTCTGGGTAACCCTGCAGGCGGAATTCGCCGACATCACCGATGCCCAGCAGATGACCCGGGTCGCGGTGCGCCTGCTCATGGCCGCGCTGCTGGGCGGCATCCTGGGTTTCGAGCGCGAACACAAGGGCAAGGCTGCCGGCGTGCGAACCCACATGCTTGTGGCCCTGGGGGCGGCGCTGTTCGTCTTGGTGCCACAGATGTCCGGGTCCCAGGCCGACGCGATGAGCCGGGTGATACAAGGCGTGGTCGCCGGCATCGGTTTTCTCGGCGCTGGCACCATCCTGAAAAACACCGACGGCGACGAAGGTCACGTCAAGGGCCTGACCACCGCTGCGGGCCTCTGGATGACCGCCGCCATTGGCGTCGCCGCCGGGTTGGGGCGAGAGGCGACGGCGGTGCTCAGTACAGTGCTGGCGCTGGCGATCTTCAGTGTGATGCCGGTGATCGTCCGGGCGCTGGAGAAGGGCGGCAAGCCATAGCCTGGGTATAAGACTTGAACATTAGACTTGTGGGAGCGAGCTTGCTCGCGATAGCGGAGGATCAGCCAGCCACTATGCTGATTGACAGTCCGCTATCGCGAGCAAGCTCGCTCCCACAGGGATTAGCTCCAAATCGTTGACTCAAACCCGCTCCGGCGGCGCCTCGCTCGGCGGGTCACCCAGCGGCGGTTGTGGGTCCAGCGGCGGGTCTTTCTCTGGAATAGGCTCGGGATCAGGGCCGGGCGGGGGCAAGGTGGGGTCGTCGATGTTCGGATCGGGTGTTTCGGCCGGGATGGGAATATTCATCAGGACGGGTCTCCGTGACGCACATGGCTTGAGTCGTGCTTATTGTTGTTGACCACCTTGCACCGGCTTTGATCCCCGGATGCATCGGGGTAAATACCTCTGAACTTTTAGCCGTTGATTCGGTTCGGAGTTTAAGTGAGTTTTTTCAGGGACCCGTTGGGCCTTTACCGCCACAAGCGCGTCCATGGGGCGTAAAAGGAGCGATGCTCGATGACTGCCGAACACCCGACTGAACTGGCCTACAACCCGCATTTGCCACTGTCTCAAGCCTTGCTGTTGCCGCGTATTGCTATTGAAAACACCATGCCGGTGATCGACGGCGGGCAATTCGCCGCCAAGGCCGTAGCTGGGCAGGACGTGACGGTGACCAGCAAAGTCTTCGCCGATGGTCATGACAAGCTGGCCGTGCGCATTCGCTGGCGTGCGCTGCAGGATGAAGTGTGGAACAGCGAGGTCATGAGTGACCTGGGCAACAACGGCTGGCACGGCCAGTTCAACGTGCCGGAACAAGGCCGCTATGTGTTTTGTATCGAGGCCTGGATCGACCAGTTCGCCAGTTTTCGCTACGAGCTGGAAAAGAAATTCGCTGCAGGGGTGCCGATCAGCCTGGAGTTGCAAGAAGGGCGCAACCAAGTGCAAATGGCCGTCGAGCGCAGCACCGGTGACCTGAGCGAGCAACTGGCGGCCTTGCACCATGAGCTCTCCGGTCTGTTGCCGACCGAGCAGGTGGCGCTGTTCCTGGCGCCGCGCAGTGCCGATCTGATGTCCCGGGCCGATCATCGCCCATACTTGAGCATCAGCCCCGAGTATCCGCTGGATGTGGAGCGCCAGCTGTCGGAGTTTGCCAGCTGGTACGAGCTGTTTCCCCGCTCGATCACCGACGACCCCCAGCGCCACGGCACTTTCAACGACGTGCATTCGCGCCTGGCGATGATCCAGGACATGGGCTTCGACGTGCTGTACTTCCCGCCGATCCATCCCATCGGTCGCAGTTTCCGCAAAGGCCCGAACAACTCCCTCACCGCCGGTCCCGACGATCCGGGCAGCCCGTATGCCATTGGCAGCGAGGAGGGTGGGCACGAGGCCATTCACCCGCAATTGGGTAGCCGCGAGGACTTCCGGCGCCTGGTGGCGGCGGCCGCTGACCACGGCCTGGAGATCGCCCTGGACTTCGCGATCCAGTGTTCCCAGGACCACCCCTGGCTCAAGCAGCACCCGGGCTGGTTCAGCTGGCGGCCGGACGGCACGATCAAATATGCGGAAAACCCGCCGAAGAAATACCAGGACATCGTCAACGTTGATTTCTACGCGGCCGATGCGATTCCCAGCCTGTGGGTGGAGCTGCGGGACATCGTGGTGGGCTGGGTCAAGGAAGGCGTGAAGATATTCCGCGTCGACAACCCTCACACCAAGCCGCTGCCGTTCTGGCAATGGCTGATCGCCGATGTGCGGGCCCAGTACCCTGAAGTGATCTTCCTGGCTGAAGCGTTCACCACGCCGGCCATGATGGCGCGGCTGGGCAAGGTCGGTTACTCCCAGAGCTACACCTATTTCACCTGGCGCAACACCAAGGCTGAGCTGGCGACCTACTTCAGTGAGCTCAATGAATCGCCGTGGCGTGAATGTTACCGGCCGAATTTTTTCGTCAACACGCCAGACATCAACCCGGCCTTTCTCCATGAGTCGGGGCGCGCCGGTTTTTTGATCCGCGCGGCCCTGGCAACCATGGGCTCGGGCCTGTGGGGCATGTATTCGGGCTTCGAGCTGTGTGAGTCGGCACCGGTGCCGGGCAAGGAGGAATACCTCGATTCGGAGAAATACGAGATCCGCCCCCGGGACTTCACCGCGCCGGGCAACATCATTGCCGAGATCGCCCAGCTCAACCGCATCCGCCGGCAGAACCCGGCGCTGCAAACCCACCTGGGCCTGAAAATCTACAACGCCTGGAACGACAACATTCTCTATTTCGGCAAGCGCACCGCCGACGGCAGCAATTTCATCCTGGTGGCGGTGAGCCTTGATCCGCGCAACCCGCAGGAAGCCAGTTTTGAGTTGCCGCTCTGGGAGATGGGCCTGCCCGACGACGCCCAGACCCAGGGCGAGGATCTGATGAACGGACATCGCTGGACCTGGTACGGCAAGCACCAGTTCATGCGGATTGACCCGGCGTACCAGCCGTTCGGGATTTGGCGGATCAGCGTGGTGTGATGCGCACTCCCACAGGCGCTGCTTAGGAGCTGTGTAGGAGCTGTGTAGGAGCTGTCGAGTGCAGCGAGGCTGCGATCTTTCCCCAGCCACTTGAATCTCAAGCGAAAGATCAAAAGCTCAAAAGATCGCAGGCTTCGCCAGCTCCTACAGGGGGATAAGGCCCTCCGCCACAAAAAGACCTCACAAGCCTGTATCCCGCGGCTTTATTGAATTCATCAGGAGTTGCAAATGGCGAAGAAACCCCGGTCTGCCACCTTCATCAAAGATCCGCTCTGGTACAAGGACGCGGTGATTTACCAGGTCCACGTAAAATCCTATTTCGACTCCAATAACGACGGGATCGGTGACTTTCCCGGCCTGATCGAAAAGCTCGACTACATCGCCGACCTGGGCGTCAACACCATCTGGCTGCTGCCGTTCTATCCTTCACCCAGGCGCGACGACGGTTATGACATTGCCGAATACCGCGGTGTCAGCGCCGACTACGGCACCATGGCCGATGCGCGACGGTTCATTGCCGAAGCCCACAAGCGCAACCTGCGGGTAATCACCGAGCTGGTCATCAACCACACCTCGGACCAGCACCCCTGGTTCCAGCGCGCACGCAAGGCCAAGCCGGGTTCGAAGGCGCGGGACTTCTACGTCTGGTCCGATGACGACCACAAGTACGACGGCACGCGGATCATTTTCCTCGACACCGAGAAGTCCAACTGGACCTGGGACCCGGTGGCGGGCCAATACTTCTGGCACCGCTTCTACTCCCACCAGCCCGACCTCAACTTCGATAACCCGCAGGTCATCAAGGCCGTGTTGTCGGTGATGCGCTACTGGCTGGACATGGGTATTGACGGCCTGCGCCTGGACGCCATCCCGTACCTGATCGAGCGCGACGGCACCAACAACGAAAACCTGCCCGAGACCCATGACGTCCTGAAGCTGATCCGCGCCGAGATCGACGCCAACTACCCCGACCGCATGTTGCTGGCCGAAGCCAACCAGTGGCCGGAAGACACCCAGTTGTACTTCGGCGATGTCGACGCCCAAGGGATGAACGGTGACGAATGCCACATGGCCTTCCACTTCCCGCTGATGCCGCGCATGTACATGGCGCTGGCCCAGGAAGATCGCTTCCCTATCACCGACATCCTGCGCCAGACCCCGGAGATCCCCGCCAATTGCCAGTGGGCGATTTTCCTGCGCAACCACGATGAGTTGACCCTGGAGATGGTCACCGACAAGGAGCGTGACTACCTGTGGAACTACTACGCCGCCGACCGTCGGGCGCGTATCAACCTGGGCATTCGTCGGCGCCTGGCGCCGTTGGTGGAGCGCGACCGTCGTCGCGTCGAGTTGCTCAACAGCCTGCTGCTGTCGATGCCTGGCACGCCGACGCTGTACTACGGCGATGAAATCGGCATGGGCGACAACATCTACCTGGGCGACCGTGATGGCGTGCGTACGCCGATGCAGTGGTCCATCGACCGCAACGGCGGTTTCTCCCGTGCCGACCCGGCCAGCCTGGTGCTGCCGCCGATCATGGACCCGCAGTACGGCTACCAGTCGGTCAACGTCGAAACCCAGGCCGGTGACCCGCACTCGCTGCTCAACTGGACCCGACGCATGCTGGCGGTGCGCAAGCAATCCAAGGCCTTTGGCCGTGGCACGTTGAAGATGCTCTCGCCGAGCAACCGCCGGATCCTGGCCTATACCCGCGAATACACCGGGCCCGACGGCAAGCACGAAATCATCCTCTGCGTGGCCAACGTGTCCCGCAGCGCCCAGGCCGCCGAACTGGATCTGTCGACCTACGCCGGTATGGTCCCGGTGGAGATGCTCGGCGGCAACGCTTTCCCACCCATCGGCCAGTTGAACTTCCTGCTGACCCTGGCGCCGTATGGCTTCTATTGGTTCGCCCTGGCAACCGAGAACCAGATGCCGAGCTGGCACGTGGAACCGGCCCAGAGCTTGCCGGACTTCACCACCCTGGTGCTGAAAAAACGCCTGGAAGAATTGCTCGAAGCGCCATCGCGCACCACGCTGGAGCAAACCATCCTGCCGAGCTGGTTGCAGAACCGGCGCTGGTTCGCCGGCAAGGACAGCGCGATCGAGAAGGTCGAGATTGTCTATGGCGTGCGTTTTGGTGACCCGCAGCACCCGGTGCTGCTCAGTGAAATCGATGTCACCAGTGGCGGCCAGACCCTGCGTTATCAGCTGCCGTTCGGCCTGCTCGCCGAAGACCAGGTGGGTGCGGCGTTACCGCAGCAACTGGCGTTGTCACGGGTACGTCGGGTGCGTCAGGTGGGCTTGATCACCGATGCATTCAGCCTGGAAAGCTTCGTGCGCGCCGTGCTGCACAGCATGCAGGCCGCCACGGTGCTGCCGTTCGCCGAAGGTGAGTTGCGCTTCGAACCCACCGAAGGCCTGGCCGCGCTGAACCTGGGCGATGAGCCGGAGGTGCGTTACCTGTCCGCCGAACAGTCCAACAGTTCGGTGGTGGTGGGCAGCAGCCTGGTGCTCAAGCTGATTCGCAAGGTCGCCTCGGGCGTGCACCCGGAACTGGAAATGAGCGCCTACCTGACCGCTGCCGGTTTCAGCAATATTTCACCGCTGCTGGGTTCGGTGGTTCGCCGCGACGCCCAGGGTGAAGATGCGCTGCTGATGATCGCCCAGGGCTACTTGAGCAATCAGGGCGATGCCTGGGAATGGACCCAGAACAACCTCGAACGCGCCCTGCGCGATGAGCTGGCGGACGCGGTGTCCGAGCAGGAGCAACATTACAACGCCCTGGGCGAACTGAAGGATTTCGCCGGCATGCTCGGCCAGCGCCTGGGGGAAATGCACCAGGTATTGGCCCAGGCTACCGACGACCCGGACTTCGCGCCGCAGGCTACCAACGCCAAGCAAGCCCAGGCCATCGGCAAGGACGTGGTCGCCCAAGTGGAAAACGCCTTGCGCCTGCTCAAGCAGAACCAGGGCCAGTTGAACCCCGCGGACCAGGCCATGGTCGCACGCTTGCTGGAGCACAAGAAAACCGTCCTGGCCCATGTCCAGGCACTGGCCAGCAAGGCTGAAGGAGGCTTGCGCATTCGCGTCCATGGCGACCTGCACCTGGGGCAGGTGCTGGTGATCAAGGGCGACGCCTACCTGATCGACTTCGAAGGTGAGCCGGCGCGACCATTGCATGAACGACGGGGCAAGCACAGCCCGTACAAGGATGTCAGTGGCGTGTTGCGTTCTTTCGATTATGCAGCGGCCATGGCGATTCACTTGCACACCGTCGACAGCACGGCCGATGCCGATGCGGCGCGGCAACGAGTCGCCGATCGTTATCTGAAAGAGGCTCGCCAGGCATTTGTCGAGGCATATCGGCTGGCGGCAGCTAGTCTTGCCCATGAGTGGAAGGATGCTGAAGGCGAAGACGCCGCACTGGCGTTGTTCGGCCTGGAGAAGGCGGCCTATGAAGTGGCCTATGAAGCCGAGAATCGCCCCACCTGGCTGCCCGTGCCGTTGCACGGTCTGGTCGGGTTATTGAGTGGGCTGCAACCCTTTTCCGACGTAGCCGGACCGATTTAGTGGAGAGAATCATGAGTGTCTCGAACAAAGAACCACAGGGGCAGGCCAAAGAGTCGTTGCTGCCGGCGCCCCATGACATCGACGCGCTGGTGCGCGCCGAACACCACGACCCGTTTTCCATCCTGGGGCCTCATGGCGACGACGCCGGCGGCCAATTCATTCGCGCGTATCTGCCCGGTGCCCTGAGCGTGCATGTGCTGGCCCGCGATGGCGGCGAAGAGCTGGGGGAGCTGCAACCCACTGCAACCCCGGGGCTGTTCGTCGGCCATTTCGACCGCGCCCAGGCGTACTTGCTGCGCACCCGTTGGGCCGGCGGCGAGCAGGTAGCCGAAGACCCCTACAGCTTCGGTCCGTTGCTGGGGGAGATGGACCTTTACCTGTTTGGCGAGGGCAATCACCGCGATCTCAGTTCCTGCCTCGGCGCGCAGCTGACCACCGTCGATGGCATCGACGGCGTGCGGTTCGCGGTCTGGGCGCCGAACGCCCGGCGCGTTTCGGTGGTCGGGGATTTCAACGTCTGGGACGGGCGTCGGCATCCGATGCGCATCCGTTATCCGTCCGGCGTGTGGGAGATATTCGTCCCCAGGCTGGGTGCCGGTGAAGGTTACAAGTATGAAATCCTCGGTGCCCACGGCATCCTGCCGCTCAAGGCCGACCCAGTGGCCCTGGCCACGCAGATGCCGCCAGACACGGCGTCGAGAGTCGCCTCGCCCCTGAAGATCGAGTGGCAGGACGACGAGTGGATGCAGCACCGTCGCGAGCGCCAGCTCCCGGGTGCGCCGCTGTCGATCTACGAATTGCACGCCGGCTCCTGGCAGTGCGAAATCGACGAGGCGGGAGAGGTGGCCCGGCAATACAACTGGCATGAAATGGCCGAGCGGCTGATCCCGTATGTCAAGGACCTGGGCTTCACCCACATCGAGCTGATGCCGATCATGGAGCACCCGTTCGGCGGCTCCTGGGGCTATCAGCCGCTGTCGCAATTCGCGCCGACGGCACGCTTCGGCTCGCCGGACGATTTCGCGGCGTTCGTCAACGCCTGCCACCAGGCCAATATCGGCGTCATCCTCGACTGGGTGCCGGCGCATTTTCCCACCGACACCCACGGCCTGGCCCAGTTCGACGGTACTGCGCTGTACGAATACGGCAATCCGCTGGAAGGCTTCCACCAGGATTGGGACACGCTGATCTACAACCTGGGCCGCACCGAAGTGCACGGCTTCATGCTGGCGTCGGCGCTGCACTGGCTCAAGCATTTCCACGTCGATGGCCTGCGGGTGGATGCCGTGGCCTCGATGTTGTACCGCGACTATTCGCGCAAGGCCGGCGAGTGGGTACCCAACCGCCACGGCGGACGGGAAAACCTCGAAGCCATCGATTTCCTGCGGCACCTCAACGATGTGGTGGCGCTGGAAACCCCCGGTGCGCTGGTTATTGCCGAAGAATCCACGGCGTGGCCGGGTGTCAGCCAGAGCACCCAGCAGGGCGGCCTGGGTTTTGCCTACAAGTGGAACATGGGCTGGATGCACGATTCGCTGCACTACATCCAGCAAGACCCGGTGTACCGCGCTCATCACCACAACGAACTGAGTTTCGGCCTGGTGTATGCCTGGTCCGAGCGCTTCGTCCTGCCGATTTCCCATGACGAAGTGGTTCATGGCAAACGCTCGCTGATCGACAAGATGCCCGGTGACCGTTGGCAGAAATTCGCCAACCTGAGGGCCTACCTCAGCTTCATGTGGGGCCATCCCGGCAAGAAGCTGTTGTTCATGGGCTGTGAGTTCGGCCAATGGCGCGAGTGGAACCACGACCAGCAATTGGACTGGTATCTGCTGCAATACCCTGAGCACCGTGGCGTGCAGAAACTGGTGAGCGACCTGAACCGGCTGTATCGCGAAGAACCGGCGCTGCACGACCAGGATGATGCGCCCCAGGGTTTCCAGTGGTTGATTGGTGACGATGCGCTCAACAGCGTCTACGCCTGGCTGCGCTGGAGCAAGGAGGGCCGGCCGGTGCTGGTGGTCGCCAACTTCACACCGGTGCCGCGCGAGGCCTACCGGGTCGGCGTGCCGTTCGGCGGGCGCTGGGTCGAATTGCTCAACAGCGATGCCGACACCTATGCCGGCTCCAACTATGGCAATGGCGGCGGGGCCTCCACCGAAGAAGTGCCCAGCCATGGCCAGGCCCTGTCGCTGGAGCTCAACTTGCCGCCGTTGGCGGTATTGATCCTGCGGCCGGAGGGTTAACGTTCACCAGGCCCGACTGCCAAAGGCTGAGCTGATAACTGAAGGGGAATGATGACTGTGGCGAGGGAGCAAGCTCCCTCGCCACAGGTATTTGTGGCGCTCATGAAATCAAAGGCCACCCCAGAACCAAATGTGGGAGCGAGCTTGCTCGCGATAGCGGAGTGTCAGTCGACATCAATGTGGCTGACCCACTGCAATCGCGAGCAAGCTCGCTCCCACAAGAAGTCATGGATGACTTCAATTTCATGGGCTCCCACAGGGGGAATTGCTCGCTTCAGCGAACCAGGCACGGCCGCTTGTTGTTGAACGTCCAGCCCGGAATCAGGAACTGCATCGCCACCGCATCGTCCCGCGCGCCAAGGCCCATGCCCTTGTACAACTCATGGGCCTTGGCCAGTTGGTCGGTGTCCAGCTCAATCCCCAACCCCGGTTTTTTCGGTACCTGCACGCAACCGCCCTGGATCTGCAACGGCGCCTTGGTCAGCCGCTGGCCGTCCTGCCAGATCCAATGGGTGTCGATGGCCGTGATGTCGCCCGGTGCGGCGGCGGCCACGTGGGTGAACATCGCCAGGGAAATGTCGAAGTGGTTGTTGGAGTGCGAGCCCCAGGTCAGGCCCCATTCATTGCACATCTGCGCCACCCGTACCGAGCCCTGCATGGTCCAGAAGTGCGGATCGGCCAGGGGAATGTCCACGGACTGCAAGGTGATGGCGTGGCCCATCTCGCGCCAGTCGGTGGCGATCATGTTGGTGGCGGTCTTCAGGCCCGTGGCGCGGCGGAACTCGGCCATGACCTCGCGGCCCGAATAGCCGTTCTCGGCACCGCACGGGTCTTCGGCATAGGCCAGCACCTTGTGCTGGTCGCGGCACAAACGCACCGCTTCCTTGAGCGACCAGGCGCCGTTCGGGTCCAGGGTGATGCGTGCCTGGGGAAAGCGCTCGGCCAGCGCCGTGACCGCTTCGATCTCCGCGTCGCCTTGCAGTACACCGCCCTTGAGCTTGAAGTCCTGGAAGCCATAGCGGGCGTGGGCGGCCTCGGCCAGGCGGACCACGGCGTCGGCGTCCAGGGCTTGCTCATGGCGTACGCGGAACCAGTCGTTGTCGGCGTCCGGCTCGCTGCGGTAGGGCAGGTCGGTCTGCTGGCGATCGCCGACGTAAAACAGATAGCCGAGCATCTTCACTTCATCGCGTTGCTGGCCTTCGCCAAGCAGCGCCGCGACCGGTACGTCCAGGTGTTGGCCGAGCAGGTCCAGCAGTGCCGCTTCCAGGCCGGTCACCGCGTGGATGGTGATGCGCAGGTCGAAAGTCTGCAGGCCACGGCCGCCGGCATCGCGGTCGGCAAAGGCGTGGCGCACGGTGTTGAGGATCTTCTGGTACGTGCCGATGGGGCTGCCGACCACCAGGGAACGGGCGTCTTCGAGGGTCTGGCGAATGCGCTCGCCACCGGGTACTTCGCCCACGCCGGTGTGGCCGGCGTTGTCCTTGAGGATGACGATGTTGCGGGTGAAGAACGGGCCATGGGCGCCGCTGAGGTTCAGCAACATGCCGTCATGGCCCGCCACGGGCACGATCTGCATGCTGGTGATGATCGGGGCTTTGCTGGTTTCTGGGGTGCTCATCTGTACTTATCCTTGAACAATCGAATGATCAGACGTGGCTGGCGGCCGGGTCGGCTGGGGGTGTCACGGCTTTGGGCTTGGGCGTGTTGCGCGCGGCAAACACGATGATCGCGGCAATGATCGAGGTGGCCGCCAAGCCATAGAGGCCGCCCTGGATCGAGCCGGTGTTCTGTTCCAGCAGGCCGAACGTGGTTGGGGCGACGAACCCGCCGAGGTTGCCCACCGAGTTGATCAGGGCAATCACCCCGGCGGCGATCCGGGCGTCCAGGTAAGCCTGGGGAATCGGCCAGAACAGCGACGATGCGGATTTGAAACCCAGGGCCGCGAAACAGATGGCGACGAAGGCGAAGATCGGTCCGCCGGTGGTGGACATGAACATCCCGGCTGCCGCGATCAACAGGGCCGTGGCGACCCAGGCCTGCTGGAATTTCCACTTGGCCGACAGCGAGGCGAAGGCGTACATGCCGACGATCGACAGCAACCACGGGATCGAGTTGAACAGCCCGACCTGGATGTCGCTCAGTTCGCCCATTTTCTTGATGATGCTCGGCAGCCAGAACGTGGCGGCATAGATCGTCAATTGGATGAAGAAGTAGATCAGGCAAAACAGGATGATCTGGCGGTCCTTGAGCAGCTGGCCGATGGACAGTTTGATCGGCGAGGCGGCTTCCCGTGCGCGCTGTTCGTCATCGATGGTCTGGACCAGCACATCTTGTTCTTCGCGGCTCAACCATTTGGCGTCGTGGGGCTTGGAGTCCAGCCAGAACCAGACGAAGACGCACAGGCTGACGGAAAACATCCCTTCGATGAAGTACATCCACTGCCAGCCATGCATGCCCAGGCCGTTGATTTGCAGCAGTAGCCCCGACAGCGGGCCGGAGATCAGCGACGCGATGGCTGAACCGCTGAGGAAGATGGCGATGGCTTTGCCGCGTTCGACACCCGGCAGCCAGCGGGTGAAGTAGTAGATCACCCCAGGGAAGAAACCGGCTTCGGCCACGCCCAGCAGGAAGCGCAGGATGTAGAAGTGGGTTTCGTTCTGGATGAAGGCCATGCCCGCGGCCACCAGGCCCCAGGTGAGCATGATGCGCGTCAGCCAGATGCGCGCGCCGATTTTTTGCAAGAGGATGTTGGACGGGACTTCGAACAGCGCATAGCCGATGAAGAACAGGCCGGCACCAAAGCCATAGGCCGCGGCACCGATGCCCAGGTCGTGCTCCATATGGGCGCGCACGAAGCCGATGTTCACACGGTCGATGTAGTTGACGATAAACATGATGACGAACAGCGGCAGGATGTGGCGCTTGACCTTGGCAATGGCCGACAGCAGCACCGGATCCGCTCCGGCATTCGCCTTGAGGCTGGATGTGTTCACTGGTTTTTCTCCCACTCGTTATTTTTATGCGGGGCATCGTGCAGGTGCCGATGTTGATAGACATCATACAACTTGATTTTTTTGAGTGACAAGACATTTTTTAGCGTGATTGGATGGGCGGTTAGACTTTTTAGTGCCGTATTTATTGGGCGATATTGAGGTGTTTGATTGTGTGCAGGGTGGGCGGTGCGGTAGGGGTCGAGGCTTTCTGGACGTTGATTTTCGAAGTTAATCGCCAGATATGGTGTGTTGTCATACAAGTTTGGCGTTCTGTAATGCGCACTCTCAAGCCTGCCGGTGGTAGGATCGATCAGGCCTGTTTTCGAGGAACCCTGGCGATGCAAGACACCGAAGCGCCGCTGCGCAAGCGTACCCATAACCTGGCCCATGATTTGGTGGCGAAGCTGAGCCAGAGCATCTTGCTGGGGCAGTTGAAACCCGGGGAAAAACTGCCATCGGAAGGTGCCATCGTTCGCGAGCATGGCGTCAGCCGGACCGTGGTGCGCGAGGCGATTTCCAAGTTGCAGGCTTCGGGGCTGGTGGAGACCCGCCACGGCATCGGCACCTTTGTGCTGGCTCAAACCGGCGAGCCGGGGTTGCGGCTCAATGTCGACACTGCGGCGGGTGTGCGGGCAATCCTGGAGCTGCGCCTGGGCCTGGAAACCCAGGCGGTGGCCTTGGCGGCCCGGCGTCGTAGCGAACACCAGTTGCAGCAGATGCGCCAGGCGCTGGATGACTATCAGCGGTTGTCCAGCAATAACGACAGCTGTGTCGAGGCCGACCGGCGCTTCCATCTGCTCATCGCCGAGGCCACGGACAATGCCTGTTTTGTCGAAATCATGCAGCACCTGGGCAGTGCGATGATCCCCAGGACCCGAGTGAACGTGGCCGAACGCGGCCAGGCGGACCTGGGCAAGCTGGCACAACTGGCCAACCTCGAGCATGAGGCGATCTTCAATGCCATCAAGCGCCAGGACCCGGACGCCGCCCGCGCCGCCATGTGGCTGCACCTGACCAACAGTCGCGACCGGTTTGGTGCAGGTTCCTGACGGCTCATCGTCGCCTGACCCACCGCCATCGCGAGCAAGCTCGCTCCCACAATGGATCTGTGGTGGGCAGCGGATCTGTGAACACCCAGGCCCTCCTGTGGGAGCGAGCTTGCTCGCGATGAGGCCGGTAGGCCATGCTCAAAACCAGCAGGCAAAAAAAACCGGCGCAACCGAGGTTGCGCCGGTGGTGGTGCCAGTGGTTGTGCGGATATTCGTGGGTCCGCGCAACCACTGTTGAACTTGTGTCGGTTATGCCCGTTCCAGCGCCAGGGCCACGCCTTGGCCGCCGCCGATGCACAGTGTCGCGAGGCCTTTCTTGGCGTCGCGCTTGATCATTTCATGCAGCAGCGACACCAGGACTCGGCACCCCGATGCGCCGATAGGGTGGCCCAGGGCGATGGCGCCGCCGTTGACGTTGACCTTGTCCATGTCCCATTTCAGTTCCCGGGCCACGGCCAGCGATTGGGCGGCGAAGGCTTCGTTGGCTTCGACCAGGTCCAGTTGATCCAGCGACCAGCCGGCCTTGTCCAGGCAGCGGCGGGTGGCCGAGACCGGGCCAATGCCCATGATGGCAGGGTCGACGCCGGCATTGGCGTAGGCACTGATTTTCGCCAGCACGGGCAGGCCCAGGGCCTTGGCTTTTTCCGCGCTCATCAGGATCACCGCAGCGGCGCCATCGTTGAGCGAGGACGCATTGCCCGCGGTGACGCTGCCGTCCTTCTTGAAGGCAGGCTTGAGCGTGCCCAGGGATTCGGCGGTGGTACCGGTGCGCGGTTGTTCGTCGGTGGCGAACGCCACGGGATCGCCTTTGCGCTGGGGAATCAGGATCGGCGTGATCTCATCGGCGAACCGACCGCTCTCGATGGCGGCGACGGCCTTCTGTTGGGACGCGGCAGCGAAAGCGTCCTGCTCCTCGCGGCTGATGCCGTACTTGTCCACCAGGTTCTCGGCGGTGATGCCCATGTGGTAATCGTTGAAGGCGTCCCACAGGCCGTCGGTGATCATGCTGTCGATCATCTTCGCGTGGCCCATGCGCAGGCCGGTGCGGGCGGCCGGCAACACGTACGGGGCCAGGCTCATGTTCTCCATGCCGCCGGCGATGATGACGGCGGCGTCGCCACAGCGGATCGCCTGGGCGCCCAGGTGCAACGCCTTGAGTCCCGAACCGCAGACCTTGTTCAGCGTCAGCGCCGGCACCGCATGAGGCAGGCCGGCCAGGATCGCCGCCTGGCGCGCCGGGTTTTGCCCGGATCCGGCGGTCAGCACCTGGCCAAGAATCACTTCATCGACCTGTTCGCCCGACAAACCGGTCTGTTCCAGCAGGCGACGAATCACCGCGGCACCGAGTTCCGGCGCGGGAATGGCAGCCAGCGAACCCTGGAAACTGCCAATGGCGGTACGGGTAGCGGCGACAATCACGACTTCTTGCATCGAATCTCTCCTCACTGGGCAGCGAACTGCATTTCAGGCACGTGGTCCGGCACGATCAATTTGCCGGCGGTCTTGGCGACGATTTCCTCGACGCTGACGCCCGGGGCACGTTCTTTCAGGATGAAGGCGCCGTCCTGGATTTCCAGGTAGGCCAGGTCGGTCAGCACGCGCTTGATGCACCCGGCGCCGGTCAGCGGCAGGCTGCAACGGGGCAGCAGTTTAGACTCGCCATCCTTGGACGCATGGGTCATGGTGACGATGATGTTCTCGGCACCGGCCACCAGGTCCATCGCGCCGCCCATGCCCTTGACCAGCTTGCCGGGGATCATCCACGAGGCGATGTTGCCTTCGACGTCCACCTCGAACGCGCCCAGCACGGTCAGGTCGATATGGCCGCCACGGATCATGGCAAACGATTCGGCCGAAGAGAAGATCGACGCGCCGATGCGCGCGGTGACGGTCTGCTTGCCGGCGTTGATCATGTCGGCATCAACTTCGGCTTCGGTGGGAAACGCGCCCATGCCGAGCAGGCCGTTTTCCGATTGCAGCATGACTTCCATGCCTTCGGGAATGTAGTTGGCGACCAGGGTCGGAATGCCGATGCCCAGGTTCACGTAGTAGCCGTCCTGCATTTCGCGGGCGACGCGTTGAGCCATTTGTTCGCGGGAAAGTGCCATGTTGTTATTCCTTCATTCGGGCCGGGGGCAGGGGATCACTTACGCACGGTGCGCTGTTCGATGCGTTTTTCGAACGTGCCGCAAATGACCCGGTCGACGTAGATGCCAGGGGTGTGGATCTGCGTCGGGTCCAGCTCGCCGGGTTCGACGATTTCTTCGACTTCCACCACCGTGATCTTGCCCGCCGTGGCGGCCAGCGGATTGAAGTTCTGCGCGGTGTGGCGATAGATCACGTTGCCGAAATGGTCGGCCTTCCAGCCTTTGACGATGGCGAAGTCGCCGGTGATGGATTCTTCCATCAGGTACTGGCGGCCATGGAATTCACGCACTTCCTTGCCCTCGGCCACTGGAGTACCGACGCCGGTGGCGGTGAAGAACGCCGGGATGCCTGCGCCGCCGGCGCGCATTTTTTCCGCGAGGGTGCCTTGGGGGGTGAGTACGACTTCGATTTCGCCGCTGAGCAGCTGCTTCTCGAACAGGGCATTTTCGCCCACGTAGGAGGCGACCACCTTGCGGATCTGCCGGTCTTCCAGCAGTACGCCGAGGCCGAAGCCGTCGACGCCGCAGTTGTTGGACACGACGGTGAGGTCGCGGATGCCCTTGCGCTTGATCTCGGCGATCAGGTTTTCCGGGATACCGCACAGGCCGAAGCCGCCGGCGATGACGGTCATGCCGTCCTTCAAGCCTTCCAGCGCTTCTTCATAAGAACTCACGCGTTTGTCGAAACCTGCCATAGACACCTCTTTTATTCTTGATGGGGTCGCAATGGAATGCAGTGTTGCGCCAAGTCATATATTTGTTAAGTTGATTTTTAGGTTGGATTGATTGATAAAACTCAATAATTGCCTCCCACTGTAGGAGCTGTCGAGTGCAACGAGGCTGCGATCTTGCCAGAGACGCTTGAATCCCAAGCGAAAGATCAAAAGATCGTCCGAACGCGGCCCGAGCCTTCGGCAGCTCCTACGCAACCGGACACAGGACGCCCATGACCCTCAAGCAAATCCGCGCCTTCCTCGCCGTGGCCCAGAGCCTGAGCTTCGCCGTGGCCTGCGAGCGGCTGCATCTGTCCCAATCGGCCCTGAGCCTGACCATCAAGGCCTTGGAAGAAGGCCTCGGCGGTCGTTTGTTCAGCCGCAATACCCGTAACGTGGCGCTGACGCCCGAAGGCGAATCCTTGCTGCCACTGGCCCGACGGCTGATTGCCGACTGGGACAACGCCGAGGACGAAATGCGCCAGCGCTTCACCTTGCAGCGCGGTCGCGTGACGTTGGCGGCGATGCCGTCATTTGCCGGCAACCTGCTGCCGCCGATCCTCAAGACCTTCCGCGCCCGCTACCCGAATGTCAACGTTACGGTCAACGACGTGATCAACGAGCAGGTGCTGGAAATGGTGCGTGATCGTCATGTCGAATTGGGCGTGGCGTTCGAGCCGATGCAGGGGTCGTCATTGGCGTTCACGCCCTTGTATCTCGATCGCTTCGTCGCGGTGGTGCCGCTGGACTCACCGCTTGCCCAGCGCGACGAGATCCACTGGGAAACCTTGCTGGAACAGCCGTTCATCACGCTGCAACGGCCCTCCACCGTACGGGTGATGCTGGAAGAGCACCTGCAGGCCCGGGGCATGAAACTGCCTGTGGAGTTCGAGAGCCACCAGTTGGCGACCGTCGGGCGGATGGTCGCCAGCGGGCTGGGGGTGAGTGCCGTGCCGGCGCTGTGCGTCGGGCAGATGCATGAACTGGGTGCCCGCTGCATCACCTTGAGCGATCCGGTGATCGAACGGGCCATCGGGGTGCTGACCAAGCCGGGGTACGAACTGTCGGCGGCGGCGCAGGCGTTGTTCGATACGCTCAGGGATCAGGATTTGGGGGCGCAGTTGATACCGAAGTAACCACAATCCCCTGTGGGAGTGATGACCCTGTGGGAGCGAGCTTGCTCGCGATGGCGTCGGATCAGCCAGCAGTGATATTGACTGACCCACCGCCATCGCGAGCAAGCTCGCTCCCACAGGGAGATGGCGTGGTGTCAGATCAACAGTGGCAACAGTTGCTCACACGGCTCTTCAAGCTTGAGGTCCAGCAGCTCATCGGCCCGGGTCTTGCCCCGGTTGATCGCCAGCAGCGGCTTGCCCTGGTCCTTGATGGCCCGGCACAGGCGAAACGCCGAATACGCCATCAGCGACGAGCCCACCACCAGCAGGCCGTCCGCTTGCTCGACGGCTTGCACGGCGCGGGTCGCGGTGAGGGGGGCGACGTTCTCGCCGAAAAACACCACGTCGGGTTTCAACCGCTCGCCGCCGCAATGAGGGCAGCGGGGCACCTGGAAGCGCGCCTCGAAAGCCGGGTCGAGCAGGGTGTCGCCATCGGGCGCCTGCACCGCATCGACACCGGCCAGGTAAGGATTTTCGGTTTCCATCAACTGTTGAATCTGCTGTCGTTGGCTGCGCTGGCCGCAATCCAGGCACAGTACGCGATGCAGGCTGCCGTGCAGTTCGATGACGTCCTGGCTGCCGGCCTGGTCATGCAGCGTGTCGACATTCTGGGTAATCAGGCCGCTGATGCGTTGCCGTGCCTGCAACTCGGCCAAGGCCTCGTGAGCCGCGTTCGGCCTGGCCTGCCGCACGCGGGGCCAGCCCAGCATCGCCCGCGCCCAGTAGCGCCGTCGTGCCTCGGCCTGGGCGAGGAACTCCTGGTACATCATCGGCTGTCGACCCCGGCGCACACCGTCGCTGTCGCGGTAGTCGGGGATGCCCGAAGGGGTGCTGATGCCAGCGCCAGTGAGTACCAGGAAGCGGCGCCCGGCCAGGTACGCCTGCAACTGATCGAGCGGTTCGCGATGCAAATCGTCCGGCATGGGGGGGGCTCCGTGGGCCTGGATTCGTTGAGGGTAGCACTGTCGAGCACAAGGTCTACGTCACGCCTTTCGTCGCTCAGCGGCGCTGTTCTGCAAACTTTCCTTGCAGGAGGGGCCTCCACACTTATGTGTGAAAGAGCAATCGGGTTGTTTCGGTCGCTCTGAACCTGTCGCAGAGGAGGCTTATGAAGCAGACCATCGGTGAAGTACGGGCCATCAACAGACAGCGCGGATTGGTGGGTGTGTACGTGGGGCAGGAGCACGGCCATACCGTGCTCGCGCTGCGTTCGGCCAATGACATCGATATTGGCGACATCCTGGAATGGGACAGCGGCACGGCCTTGGGCACTCAGTCCTATCACAACCAGACCAAGGGCTGGACCGCCGATGTGTATGTGGCAAACCACGGTGTGGCGACGGCCAATCTTGAGGTCCAGTTGATGGTGGGCTCTTCCTGACGGAGCCTTCGAGACCGCTGCAACGGGTTGCTGGCGCGACCTGGCCCCCTGTGGGAGCGAGCTTGCTCGCGATAGCGTCGGATCAGCCTGTATTGATATTGACGGACACACCGCCATCGCGAGCAAGCTCGCTTCCACAGGATGTTGCTGGATGAAGTTTCGGTGTTCAGGGCGGCTAATCAATCACCGCCTGTTTAATAGCCTGTTGCAATAGAGGCCGAGGCAGCAGGGAAATAAATAACGACAGTGACCACTCGTCGCCGTTTGCAGATTTCTCTTAAAACCTTGGCGGCGCCATGTTTTCCGAATAAGACGAGTCAGCAAGGCTCGTTGACATCAACTAAACGAGGTGAATGAAATGGCTAACACAGGAAATAACAATCCTGGCAATTTCGCTAACGATCGTGAAAAGGCATCGGCAGCCGGGAAAAAGGGCGGCCATGCATCAGGTGGCAACTTCGCCAATAATCCTGAGCGTGCATCCGAGGCCGGGCGCAAGGGCGGGCAGGCATCGGGTGGTAATTTTGCCAACGACCCTGGGCGTGCCGCAGAAGCCGGCCGCAAAGGCGGGCAAGCCTCGGGTGGTAATTTTGCCAACGACCCTGAACGGGCGTCGGAAGCCGGCCGCAAAGGTGGCCAGGCCTCGGGCGGCAACTTTGCCAACGATCGGGAAAAAGCCTCCAAAGCGGGTAGAAAAGGCGGCGAAAACAGCCGTGTCGGCGATTCATAATGCCCGCTGACATGGCCAGCCCCGTGCCCATGGCATGGGGCCCATTGGTCTATATAGCGGATTTTGCCGAGTTTAAACTACAGCCGGGTTTTACAGCTTTTTCGCTTTATTCGTTAAAAAATACTAGCTAATTGGTGAGTTAATCACCGTTCGTCTCGTTTATTGAATAAAAGATAAATCATCCTTTTACTTCCTCCGACTATAAAAAGCGGCGAGGGCGGCGCTTCCTCGCCTGAATATTGCGTTTGATCGTCACCACCGTTTTGGAGCACGATCAGCCATGTTTTGGTCAACACCCGTAAGGACCTTCGATGGACCAGTCCACCTCCCGGAGTCGATCTTCCTGGCGCACCTGGCTCAACCCCGTGCAAGACAACTTGTTGCTGGGGGTGACGTTCTGGCTCGGGTTGGCGTTGGTGGCCGCGTTGTTGCTCTACAGTGGCTACAACGCCCTGGTTGGCGCCAATCGTCAAAACCTGGGCTATGCGGTGTTGGGCGGTACCTCGGGCTTTGCCGCCACCGCCCTGGGGGCGGTGATGGCGGTGGTGCTGCGCGATATCGCCTCGCGTACCCAGGACATCATGCTGGGTTTTGCCGCCGGCATGATGCTCGCCGCCAGTTCGTTCTCATTGATCCTGCCTGGGATCGAAGCGGCACAGCTCATCTGTGGCAATCAGTTGCTCGCCGCGTTTGTCGTCGTGCTTGGCTTGGGTCTGGGCGTGGCCCTGATGATCGGCCTGGACCGCTTCGTGCCGCACGAGCACGAACTCAGTGGCCGGCGTGGGCTCGAGGCCGAGCGCATCAATCGCGTCTGGCTGTTCGTGCTTGCCATCACCTTGCACAACTTGCCGGAGGGCATGGCCATCGGCGTCAGTTTTGCCGACGGCGACTTCAAGGTCGGCCTGCCCCTGACCACTGCCATCGCCATCCAGGACATCCCCGAAGGCCTGGCCATTGCCATGGCGCTGCGCGTCACCGGCATCAGCACCTTGCGTGCCGCGCTCATCGCGGTCGGCTCGGGGTTGATGGAGCCTCTGGGGGCGGTGATCGGCCTGGGCATGTCATCGGGCGTCGCCGTCGCGTACCCCATCAGCCTGGGGTTGGCGGCGGGGGCGATGATCTTCGTGGTCTCCCACGAAGTGATTCCCGAAACCCACCGCAACGGCCATGAAACACCGGCCACTCTGGGGCTGATGATGGGGTTTGCGGTGATGATGTTTCTCGACACGGCGCTGGGCTGAGCCCCCCGACACCGAATGCATGGTTTCAGCCGGTTTTGACGGGACCGCCGTAGAACATGAACCAGGCTCCTGCCAGTGCCGCTATCCAGGCCAGCACAATCAGCGCCGCCGCTAGCTTGTTCACCGGGCGCTGGCCATCGTTTTCCTGCCATTGCCGGGCCTTGGCTGCACATTCTGCGAGCACTGCGAGCGGCATCAGGCGAAGCGCCAACCAAATCCCCAGGGGCAACAAGATCACATCATCCAGATAACCCAATACCGGGATGAAATCCGGGATCAGGTCTATGGGGCTCAGGGCATACGCCACCACGATAATGGCGATCCATTTGGGCAGCCAGGGCGTCTGCGGATGGCGATAGCAGAACCACAGCGTCATGGTCTGGCGTTTCAGTGTCCTGGCCCATTGGCGAAGACGTTCAAGGAGCTTGGTCATCAAAGCCCTGCAAGGTCTGGGGTAGAGAAGGGTAACCGCAAACTGCGACGACAATGTACCCAACATGTGGCGAGGAGCTCTTTAGAAACGCTGCACGGAAAACCGTTCGAGCCATTGCGGTGCGGTGCCGGCGATGCACTCGGTGACCAGTTGTCCGGTCGCCCCGGCGAGGGTCAGGCCCAGGTGTTGATGACCGAAGGCGTAGATCAAGCGTGGCTCGTTCGGTGAGGGGCCGATCACGGGCAATGAGTCGGGCAGCGACGGGCGAAACCCCAGCCAGCGACGGGCAACCGGCTCGCGCAGGCCAAGCACGCGGCGCACGTGGTGTTCCAGATAATCGAAGCGTCGAGGATTGGCCGGGTCGTGAATCGAGCCCAGTTCTACCGTGCCTGCCACCCGCAGGCGCCCGGCCATGGGCGTCATGTAGAAGGCGCTTTCCACCGGACAGCAGGGCCGGTTGAGGAGCGTGTCCGGCAGGTCGAACTCGATGTGATAACCCCGTTCGGTGTCCAGGGGGATGCGATCGCCCATCTGCGCCGCCAGCACACCGGACCACGCCCCGCCGCACAGCACCACCCGGTCGGCCAAGTACTGCTGGCCGTCGGCGCTGTGCAAATGAAGCCCGTTGGCGGCGCGTTTTATCGCGATGACCGTCGCCTTGCGCAGCACCCCTTCGGCTACCAACGGTGCGGCCAGGGCTTCGATGAACAGCTTCGGGTCGTCCATGTGGGAGGACTCGGGAAAAAGCAGTCCGGCCACCGAGCGACCCGCCAGTGCCGGTTCCAGCTGTTCGATTTCGATGGCGCTCAACACCTGTTGGGCAATGCCCAGTGAGCGCCGCAATTCGATGGCGGCTTGTGCGGCGGCGAAGCCTTGCTGGGTGCCATAGGCATACAGGCAACCGTTGTGCCGCAAGCGCTGGTTGGCCAGGGGCGTGTCGGCCAGCAACGGTTCGTACCCGCTGTAGGTGCGTTGCAGGATCGTCGCCAGCGCCTGGGTATTGGCGGCGCAGCGCGAGGTCCGGCATTCATTGAGAAAACGCAACAGCCACGGCATCAGTCGCGGCAACCGGGCCCAGTTGATCACGAAAGGCGAATCGGCCGAGAACAGCAACGATGGGATGGCCCGCAGCAACGAGGGTTGAGCAATCGGCATCACCCCGTACGGTGCCAGCGTCCCGGCGTTGCCATACGAGGCGCCGGCGGCAATGCCATCGCGCTCGAGCACCAAGACCCGATACCCTTGGCGCCGCAACCAGCGCGCCGTGGCCACACCAACCACACCGGCGCCGATAACGGCGATCTCGCAATGAACGGGCTGTGTCATCGGCTTCAGATCCGGTTGTGCATGTGAAGGTGCCCCTGGCGAGCCAACTGGCTGATCACGGTCAGGGCCTTGACCAGTTGCTCCCGGGACAACGCGGCTGAAATGTTAATGCGCACTGCTTGCGGTGACAGTTCCGGGCTGAGGGTAAACGCGCCGCCGGGTAGCAGCACCACGCCCTGTTCCTGGCAGAGGCGGGCGAAGCGCGAGCTGTTCCAGGGTTCGGGCAGCAGCAGCCAGGCATGGGTGCCGGTGGCGCTGTGCTGAAACTCCAGCCCTTGCAGATGTGTCGCCAGTAGCGTCTGGCGGATCCGCAGCTCTTCGCGTTGTTCCGAGACCAATTGTTCGGCCAGGCCTTCCTCGATCAACCGTGTGGCGATCAGCGCCGTCAGCGGTGAATTGCTCCAGCAGTCGATGCGTTGCATGGCGATGATGCCCTGCAGCAACGCGGGCGGCGCCATGACAAAGCCCATGCGCAAACCGGGGGCGATGCATTTGGACAGGGCGCTGACGTAAATCGTCTGCTCCGGCAGCAGGGCTGCGAAGGGCGCGGGCGATTGTTCCAGCAGCGGTCGGTAGACGTCATCCTCGATCACCAGCACATCGGTCTGGCGAATGACCGCCGCCAGGGCTTCGCGGCGATCGGCGTCGAGGGTGATGGCGGTCGGGTTGTGAATCGATGGCACCAGGAACAGCAAGCGCGGTTGATGCTCGGCGCAGGCCTGGCGCAAGGCTTCGGGGCACATGCCGCGCTCATCGGCGTCGACACCCAGCAGGTTCAGGCCGAGGGTACGGCACAACCCGTTGATGCCCTGGTACGTAATGCTGTCGGCCAGCACCGTGTCGCCACTGCTGGTGAGGCTGCGCAAGGTATGGGCGATGCCGTGTTGGGCGCCTTCGGCGATCAGGATGTGATCGGCCTGGGCTTCGACGCCGGTGTGTCGCAACCATTGCGCAATGGCCTGGCGGGCCCAGAGCGGACCTTCGCAGGGGTGGTAATCCTTCATGTCGGCAAAACGCGGGTCATCGGCCAGCCGCGGCAGCAACTGGGCAAGCACCCGGTTGTAGCCGTCCGTGGCGGGGCGGTTGACGCTCAGGTCGGCGGTGCCTGGGTCGTTGCTGGGGGCCGACTGGAACTGCGCAGCCGGATGACGCCCCTGAGCCACTTGCGTACCACGGCCCGGCCGGCTTTCCACCAACCCTTTTTGCTGCAGCACCGCCATGGCCCGGGTGACGGTGGTGATGTTCACCCCCAGGGCACTGGCGAACTCACGATGAGGCGGCAGGCGATCGCCCGGCTTGAGCTGGCCATGAAGGATTGCGTGGGTCAGCGCGTCGGCCAGCTGCGCGTACAGCGTCTCGGCTTTCTCGCGATGCAGGCCGGCATGGTTCTTCAGTTCTTTCAGCAGTTTCTCAAATTGACTCATGAGTCCTTGTTCCTGGGTTGTCATGCTTCTTCGTGCGCCTTAAAGCAGACTTGTCATGCTTTTTATCCGATACAAAGGCCATTGACAAGGCAAAATAGCGTGATTAGTGTGTGAATTGTAATGCTTGTCATGCAGGTGCGCATGACAATGCGTTGAAAATTCGTTTCTCGCACCGGCTTCATTGAAGTCGAGCCCCGGAGGGGCGTGGTGGCCGCTTAGGGATCAGGCGGCAAGGTTGTTGTTTGGTTGTATGGCTTGTCCCGGTCAAAACCCTCAATTGCCAATAGGTGAAACCCATGTCCGACTCCAAATTCGATACCCCCGGCCTTTCCCGCCGTTCGGTGCTCAAGGCCGCCGGCTACGGTTCACTGGCCGCCGTCGCCGGCTCGGCCCTGGGGCCGATGCCATTCGCCTTCGCGGCCGGGCAACCGATCAAGACCATTCGCCCCGGTTACCTGACCGCCGCGTGCCTGGGGGACATGCCACTGGGGGCCCTGCGCGACGGCGTGCCGGTCGGCACTGACCTGGAATTGCTGAAGCTGATCGCCGACCGCCTCGAACTCAAACTCGATGTCTTGACCATGGGCTTTCCGGCGGTGATCGAAGCCGTGCGTTCGGGGCGCGCCGACTGGTTTGGCGGCAACTTCGCCTGGAACCCGATGCGTTCCAAGATCCTGTTGCTCACCGACGCGGTGTTCTACACCGGGGCATACGTGATCATGCGCGACAGCGAGCCGTTCCAGACCAGCATCAGCGTCAATGACATGAAAGGGCGTACGGTGGGCAGCAACACCGGCTATTTCACCATCCCCGACATGAAGAAAATCGACGGTGTAAAAGAGGTGAAACTCTATGACAACACCGACGCCTGCCTACGGGACGTGCGCGCCGGACGGCTGGACTTCGCCGTGCTCGACGCCCCCACCATCGACTACATGATCCTCCAGGACCCCAGCCTCAAGCTCAAGCAAGTGCCCATGGCCTACGACGAGAAATTCCCCAGCCTGACCGCCAAGTTCGAGGCGATCTGGGGCATTCATCCGCAGAACCAGGACCTGTTCGACGGCGTGAACCAAGGGCTACGCTGGTTACGGAGCACCGGACAGATCGGCCCCATCCTGGCCCGCTACGGCATCAAGAACCCCGACTACCTGGTGCCGCTGCCCAAGGACCAGCGCGTCGGCGTGGACCGGGACGAGCAGGGCAATCTCATCGGCCCGTTCAAGCACGCGCCCCGGGATTTCAGCCAGGCGTTTGCCTGACACACCCTCGCGCCTGCGCTCAACGATTGTCATCCACTTGCGGACATTGCTCATGGCTGAATCTCATCCACTGGTGCGGGTCGAGGGGCTTCACAAGTCCTTTGGCCGGCTGGACGTCTTGAAAGGCATCGACCTGCAGGTGCAGCAGGGTCAGAAAATATCCCTGATCGGGCCCAGCGGTTCGGGCAAGACCACCTTGTTGCGTTGCATCAACTACCTGGAAGAGCCGACCCGGGGCAGCATCTACATCGACAACGCGCTGATCGGCCAGCGCAAGGTGGGCGAGCGCACGGTGCCCATGGGCGACAAGGAGTTGGCCCGGATGCGCGCCAACATCGGCATGGTGTTCCAGCGCTTCAACCTGTTCCCGCACCTCAGTGTGCTGGACAACATCACTCTCGGCCCGCTGAAGGTCCAGCAGCGCAATCGCCCGGAAGCGGTGGAACTGGCCGAAGACTTGTTGAACAAGGTCGGCATGTTCGCCAAGCGCGATGCCTACCCGGACCAACTGTCCGGCGGCCAGCAACAACGCATTGCCATCGCCCGTGCCTTGGCGATGCGTCCCAAGTTGATGCTGTTCGACGAGGCCACCTCGGCGCTCGACCCGGAGTTGGTGGGCGAAGTGCTGACGGTGATGCGCAAGCTGGCCGAGGAGGGCATGACCATGATCATCGTGACCCATGAGATGCGTTTCGCCGAAAGCGTGTCCGACCAGGTGATTTTCATGGCCGATGGCAACATCGTCGAACAGGGACCGCCCCGGCAGATCTTCCGGGAAAGCCAGGTGGAGCGTACACGCGCTTTCATCAGCGCCGTTCAGGAGCATTGATCGATGTTCGATTCAAGCGAGCTGACCAAGTCTCTCGACCTGCTGCCCTATTTTCTTGAGGTCCTGGGCATCGGCGCACTGACCACCCTGGGCCTGACGGCGGCGTCTTTCATCGTGGCGGCGTTGCTGGGGTTTGGCCTGGCGCTGATGCGCCTGTCGCGTCACCGGGTCTTGCGATGGGTGGCCAGTGTTTACCTGGAGGTGTTTCGCAACGTCCCGATCCTGACCCAGCTGTTCATTCTTTATTTCGGCCTGACCTACATTGGCATCACGTTACCGGCCATCGGCGCGGCGATCATCGGTTTTGGCCTCAATGGCGCGGCGATGCTGTCGGAGGTGTTCCGTTCCAGCATCCTGAACGTCGATCGTGGGCAGAGCGAGGCCGCGTTCTCCATCGGCATGACGCGGGCCATGGCGATGCGCATGATCGTCTTGCCCCAGGCCTTCAAGGTGTCTATTCCAGGCATGGCGAACTTTGCCATCGGTTTGCTCAAGGATACGTCGCTGGCCTCGGCGGCGGCAGTGCCGGAGCTGACATTCAAGGCCAAGATGCTGGTGAGCGAGACCTACCAGACCAACCTGATCTATTTCCTGCTGGCCATCATTTACCTGGCGCTGAGCCTGGTATTGGCCCATTGGGCGGCGCGCACCGAGCGTCGTCTCACCGTGATCAAGGAGCACTGACATGGGCTATGGCGAGTTGTGGGAAGCCACCCACGTCGAACTGCTGCAAGCCGCCTGGGCCACGTTGCAGTTGGCGTTTGGTGCACTGGTGATTGGTTTGGCGGTCGGGTTGTTGGTGGCGCTGGCGCGCTTGTCCGGCTCGCCGGCGTTGCGTCGGTGTGCGTTGTTCTACATCGAGATTTTTCGCGGCACGCCGGCGCTGGTGCAGCTGTTCATCGTCTACTTCAGCTTGACGGCGGTGGGCGTGCAGTTCAGTTCGTTCCAAGCGGCGATGATCGGGCTGGGGCTCAATGCGGCGGCCTACTTGTCGGAAATCTATCGTTCGGGCCTGGAGGCCGTGCCCAAGGGCCAGGTCGAGGCGGCGAAAGCCATCGGCATGCCGCGCCTCCAACTGTTGCGTTGGGTGGTGCTGCCCCAGGCGATCCGCATCGTGCTGGCGCCCATCGGCAATGTGGCGATTTCCCTGCTCAAGGACACCTCGGTGGCCTCGCTGATTGCCGCACCGGACTTGATGCTGCGGGCCCAGGATTTGAGCTCCGTGTATTTCATGCCGCTGGAAACCTATGTGCTGGTCGGCGCCATGTATTTCGCCATGTGCTATCCGTTGTCGATGGCGGTGCGCAGATTGGAGCGGCGGCATAAATCCTGAGCAGCAATCAAACACTTTCGTAGATTCTTAGATGAAACCTGTGGGAGCAAAGCTTGCTCGCGATGGCGGTGTATCAGTCGACATCAATACTGCTGACACACCTATCGCGAGCAAGCTTTGCTCCCACAGGTTTTGCTTCAACAGGTTTTGTTTTCACAGGTTTTACGGTGCCTCGCGACCTATACTCAACTCCGTGAGTGACGTGAATCCGGGGTGGCGCGATCGTGCTGCGTTCGCTGATGTTGGCCGTTTTGCTCGTTCTGGCGGGGTGCGCCACGCCGCAGCGCGGTCAACAGGCTGCCACGGTGTCGATCGACCAGGCCACTTGGCGACAGGTGGACCAGCAGATCATCGCAGCATCGAAAAGCGCTATCGAACAGGCCGGACGCTACGCCCGCGGGTCGATGGAACATTGGCGTGTGTTGGTCTATGAGCGCACCGAGGCTGAGTTCATCCCCTGGTTCAGCAGTTATTGGACCCAGGAATGGCTGGCGGTGAAGGTCAGCTGGTATGCCGCCAGTGCCAAGGCTGAGGAGGATTCCCCGGCCAGGCGCCTGGCGGTTTACTTGCAAGAACAATATCGTGAGCAGGTGTTGGAGCCGGTGGCGGTGGAAATTGATCCCGAGGCGATCAGGGCTGCCGCGACGGACTACTACATACGCCAGCTCAATCAGCAGGTCCAGGTCATCGCCCTGCGGCATCGAATCCCGAACGAACTGATGAACCGGCGTCTGCACGGCATTCCTGCCATCAGCCTGGGGCCGCCGGCGGCGCGTAACGCGTCGTTGTACGAAGTGGTGCATACCGAACCGCTGAATACGCTGCCGGCTTATGCGGCCCTGATCGATCACGTCAATAAGGCCGCTGCCACAGGTGCCGGGCCCTCAGAGGCAGTGATCGCAACAGTGGCGCAACGCACCAGCGAAAAAATCGAGGCGCAATTTGCCACACGCGGGGCGACCGGCGCGGCGGCGGCGGTCGCCGGGAAGGCGGCCGGGGCGTTGATTTCGGTGGGGGTGGCGGGTATTCGCGCGATCATCCACGAGGGCGAGCGGCCGGAAATGGAGGCGCAGATCCGCAAAAGCCTGAGTGCTGCGTTCGATGAGGCGTGGTTCAAGTCGCTCAAGCATCCCCTCAGCGGGGTGATGGCACCGGTGTACTACCTGGACGAGGAAATAGAAGGCAACCTGGTGGAAGCGGAGCTGGCCAATCGCGCGGTGGCATTGCCGGACATCAAGCCGTGACGGGCCGGCTCATTCTGACCCGAGGGTGACACGACAACCCTTGCGCTGGCGGATCTGCTCGTCCGATGGGCGCTCCTTGATGAACTCGAAGCGCGGCTCGCCTTCGCTGTAGATCACCAGCCAACCCCATTCCAGCTCGCTTTCATCCTGCCCGGGCTTGGGCGGTGAGGCCCACCAGGGTTCTTTTTGCATGATCTGGCGCATCGTCTACTCCTGTCGATTGATCCTTTGCACTATAGACCGCTCGATTCGACGACCAGCGCCCATGAAAACGCTTGCATTCATTGCGGCGAACACGGCTGTTGTGGCGAGGGAGCTTGCTCCCGCTGGGGCGCGTTGTAGGAGCTGTCGAGTGCAACGAGGCTGCGATCTTGTCCCAGACAATTGAGTCTAGAGCGAAAGATCAAGATCAAAAGATCGCAGCCTTCGGCAGCTCCTACCACAGCCCAGCGGGAGCAAGCTCCCTCGCCACGTTTTTTTAACTGGCAAATCAGTGTGCTCTGACCTCGCCCACCAGCGTCTAGCGTCTGTATCCCCGCACTCGAACGGGGAATGACTGGACCCCGCGCATATGCAAGCACTGTTGAACGAGATCCTCGATGCGGTTCGCCCCCTGATTGGTCAGGGCAAGGTGGCCGACTACATTCCGGCCCTGGGCACTGTGGCGCCCAACCAGTTGGGTATTGCCGTGTATGGCAACGACGGCGAGTTGTATTGCGCCGGCGACGCCGAAACAGCGTTTTCGGTGCAGAGTATTTCCAAGGTGTTCAGCCTGGTGCAGGCCATCGGGCATTCCGGCGAAGCGATCTGGGAGCGCTTGGGCCATGAGCCGTCTGGCCAACCGTTCAATTCCCTGGTGCAACTGGAATTCGAACGTGGTCGACCGCGCAACCCGTTCATCAATGCCGGCGCGTTGGTGATCTGCGATATCAACCAGTCGCGTTTCGCCGCCCCGGCGTTGTCGATGCGCGATTTCGTACGCCGTCTGTCGGGTAACCCACAGGTGATGGTGGACGGCAAGGTCGCCGAATCGGAATACCAGCACCGCGCCCGCAACGCGGCGATGGCGTACCTGATGCAATCGTTCGGCAATTTCCATAACGATGTGGAAGCGGTACTGCGCAGTTATTTCAGCCACTGTGCCTTGCGGATGAGCTGTGTCGACCTGGCGCGGGCGTTCTGCTTCCTGGCCAACGACGGGTTCTGCAAGCACAGCGGCGAACAGATCCTCACCGCCCGGCAAACCCAGCAGGTCAACTCCATCATGGCCACCAGCGGCTTGTACGATGAGGCCGGCAATTTCGCTTATCGCGTCGGCCTGCCGGGCAAGAGCGGGGTCGGTGGCGGGATTGTCGCCGTGGTGCCGGGGCGGTTCACGGTGTGCGTCTGGTCGCCTGAGCTCAACGTCGCCGGCAACTCCCTGGCCGGCATGGCGGCGCTGGAACTGATGAGCCAGCGGATCGGCTGGTCGGTGTTCTAGAGCCTGCCTCACAAAAAAAGCCCGCTCCTGATCCAGGAGCGGGCCTTTTTGTCGAGTGGCGATCAGCAGAGGCGGTCGATGACCCGGACCTCAGAGGTGCTCTGCATCGACTGCCAGGCCTGGGTCAGCGTTTGCAACACGCGACCGATGAAGTCTTTGTCTGCCGCGGCCTTCTTGCCAACGTAGCCCTGGCCACGGCGGTACATCTTCAGCCGGGCACCCAGCTCTTGCGTGTTCTTTTCGAACTCGTCTTCGCGGGTGTAGGGCGACAGGCAGTCCATATGCACCTGGCCAGTCTTGCTGATCCACAGGATATGGCTGTCGAGAGTGTCCTTGTGTGCGGCGAATATGCGAGCCAGTTCATCAATAGATGGTTGATTATTCAGATTCATGTGTAAGCCCCTTGACCATTTGGTTGATCTGTCTGGTGGTTCGCAAAAACTTCGCTACTCGGTAAGTACCTGCCTGCTACCGAAACCAGGCCGTCAGCGTTCTTCCGTCGAACTTCGACGGGGTCGTGCATCGGTTGTGTAGTGTTATCGAAGGGCTGCTACGCAAATGCGCTGCAACGAAGAGAAACAGCGAAGAATCTTCAGGCAGTGTCAACTTTCGAGGGTTGAACCACGCGCATCATGAGGATCTTCGCCGACGTTTCTCGCCCTTGTTACCGGACGGTCAGGCCAGGTCAGCACCTTCAATCTGCCTTGTGGGCAGTCCCTTATCCAAAAAACAGCTCGGCGGTCAGACGAGCTTGCTCAAACAATTGCCTGTACTCCCGATCGGGGAGACGTCTGCATCATGCAAGGGCAAATCGGAGGCGTCAACGGTTTTGTAGTGATTATTTTTGATCACTACATATTGTCTGACAAAACGGTTTGGGTATGAGGATTTCCAGCCAGACCCCATTCAATGTGGGAGCGAGCTTGCTCGCGATGGCGGTGAATCAGCCCCAGATAATTGACTGACACACCTCTATCGCGAGCAAGCTCGCTCTCACAGGGGATTTATGGTGGGCCTGATTTCAGCTCAGGTTGCCTTGGTTTTAGTGGCTTTGCGCGGTGCGCCGCCGGTCTTGCGCTTGGTCGGCTTGCGTTTGTTTTTCCACGGCGTGGCGCCGCGCCCGGCGGGGCTGGCCGGGCCGCTGATGGTCAGGCTCATGCCTTGGCAGCGGGCGACGTGTTTGCTCATCCAGGCGGCTTGCCGGGTCACGAATTCTTCCAGGCTCATTTCGCCGCTTTGCACCATGTCCAGCGCTTGCTCCCAGATGGCCGTGGTGCCCGGGTCGGCGATGGCCCGGGGCACGGCGTCGATCAGGCTGAAGGCCGCCGGGGTAGCGGACAGCGCCTTGCCGTTTTTCACCAGGTAACCGCGGTCGAGCAGCCCCTGGATAATCGAGGCCCGGGTCGCTTCGGTGCCGATGCCGGTGGTGTCCTTGAGCTTCTGCTTGAGCAACGGGTCTTCTACCAGCTTGGCGACGTTCTTCATCGCCTTGATTAGGTCGCCTTCGGTGAACGGCTTGGGCGGTTGGGTCCACAGGTCCTTGGGTTTCACCTCGTCTACGGCGCAATCGCGGCCTTCGGCCAGCGCTGGCAAGGTCTGCGGCGCCGGTGCTTCACGGCCCCTGGCCGGTGCTAGCGCTTCGGGCAGGGCGCGTTTCCAGCCGGGTTCGACGATCTGCTTGCCCACGGCACGCAGCGCCTGGCCGGCACAGTCGAAGTCGGCCTGGGTCCGGTCGTATTCGTGGTTGGGCAGGAACTGCGCCAGGTAGCGTGCGCGAATCAGCGTATAGACCGCGCGCTGCTTGCCGGCGAGTTTGTCGAGGTTCCTGGCGGCGGCGGTGGGAATGATGCCGTGGTGGGCGCTGACCTTGGCGTCGTTCCAGGCCCGGGACTTGCGTTGCGGTTGCAGGTGCTCGCGCAGCGGTGCAAGGCTTGGGTCGGCCTGGGCGAGGGCGGCCAGGATGGCTGGTGCTTCACTGTGCTGGCTCAAGGGCAGGAAACCGCAATCGCTGCGAGGGTAGGTGATGAGCTTGTAGGTCTCGTAGAGCGACTGGGCGATGTCCAGGGTTTCCTGGGCGCCGAGGCCGAGTTTCTTCGAGCAGACTTCCTGCAGCGTGCCCAGGTCGAAGGGCAACGGCGCCGCTTCGCGCAGACGTTCGGTACGTACCTTCAGTGTCCGGGCGGTGGCGGCGTTGGCCATGGCTTGGGCGGCGTCCCGGGCCAGGGCCTGGTTCAGGCAGCGCTCCTGGTCGTCGCAGGCGTCCGGGTCGGCGCGCCACTGGGCGGTGAACGCCGTGCCTTCGTGGCTGAGCTGTACGTCGATGGCCCAGTAGGCGACCGGCACGAAGTCGGCGATGCTGCGGTCGCGGTCCACCACCAGCCGCAGCGTCGGTGTCTGCACGCGGCCCACCGGCAACACGCCCTGGTAGCCGGACTGGCGCCCCAGCAAGGTGAACAGGCGACTCATGTTCATGCCGATCAGCCAGTCGGCCCGGGATCGACCCAGGGCCGAGTGATACAGGTTGAAGGTTTCGGCCCCTGGCTTGAGGGCGGCCAGGGCCTTGCGGATCGATGCTTCGTCCAGGGCCGAGAGCCATAGCCGCCGGATCGGCCCTCGATAACGGCAATGTTCCACCAGCTCCCGGGCGATCATTTCGCCTTCGCGGTCGGCGTCGGTGGCGATCACCAATTCCTTCGCTTCCCCCAGCAGGCGCTTGACCGCCTTGTACTGGCTGGCGGTTTTCGGCTTGACGGTCATTTTCCATTGCGCTGGCACGATGGGCAGGTCGGCCAGTACCCAGCGCTTGTAGCGTGCGTCGTAGGCGTCGGGTGGGGCGGTTTCCAGCAGGTGGCCGATGCACCAGGTGACCGTGATGCCAGGGCCCAGCCAGCAACCGTCGCCACGGCGCGTGGCACCGAGCACGGCGGCGATGTCCTTGGCCTGGGACGGTTTTTCACACAGGTACAGCTGCATAGCGCCCTTTTCCTGAGCAGGTTTCATGGGGTTGTAGCATGGTCATGGATGCGCGCCAGGGCAAGTTTTATCTGTATGGATATACAGATAAAAAAGCGTTGCGCTGCGTTGCCAGGGGGGCTCTGGCGTGACATTCGGCGGCCTGTTGGCACACAGAATGAATTTCTCGCAGGGGGATTGCTCATAACTTCAAGGCGGTTGTTGCCGCAAAGAAGGTTTTATGAGGTCAAGGAGAGTCACTTTCATGAATTCGATGCCAAATGGCAACGGCCAGGCGACTACACGTTTGATTCTCGTTGTGGAAGATGATCCGACCATCCTGGAGTTCCTCTGTGAAATCCTCGAGGAGGAAGGGTTTGTCGTGGAGCCTCGGGAAAGCGCCGACGCGGCGTTGACGTTTCTCGAAGAGAGTGCCCATTACGTCGACCTGTTGCTCACCGATATCACCATGCCCGGCAAGATCGACGGCGCGGACCTGGCCAACCTGACCGGAGACCGCTGGCCACAGATACCGCTGCTGATCATGTCCGGCTTCGAAACGCCGGAAAGCGCGGGAATCAAGCATCACGCTTCGTTCATCGCCAAGCCCTGGGCGCTCGGACAGATGCTGGACCTGGTGGAAAGCACGGTGAAAAGTCACTCCATGAACTGAGCCATTCCAGCGAGTGGGCAGTGGCCGGGCATGTTTGGGTTGCAAGCGGCGATAGGCTCCATGACAATGCGAGTCATTATCAGTCGCGAATTATTCCATTGCCATGTCCGCCAACGATCTGACCCTACGCAGTGCTGTCGACGTTCTGTACAGTGATCATCACGGTTGGCTCCAGGGCTGGCTGCGCAAGCGTTTGGGCAACACCTTCGATGCCGCGGACCTTGCCCAGGATACGTTTGTGCGGGTGATCAAGGCGCGCACTGCGCTGGATATCCGTGAGCCACGACCGTATTTGTCGATGATCGCCAAAGGGCTGTTGATCGACCTGTTTCGCCGTCGCTCGCTGGAGCAATCCTACCTCGAAGTATTGGCGGCCATGCCGCAAGAGCAGCACCCCTCGCTGGAAGAGCAGGCGATCATGCTCCAGGCCCTGATGGAGATCGATCGCTTGCTCCTGGGGTTGGGGCCGCGGGTCAGGCAGGCGTTCATCCTGTCGCAGTTCGATGGCCTGACGTACCCGCAAATTGCCGAACGCCTGGGTGTCAGCGTACGCACGGTCAACAACCACATGGCCAAGGCCATGGAGCATTGCTGCCTGATGCAGATTCAATTGCAGCTTTCATGAACCTGCCCCCGGAAGAGTTGAACGCCATTCGCGTGGCGGCGCAGTGGTACGCCCGGCTGCATTCCGGCATCAGCACCGACGCGGACCGCGCCGACTGGCGCGCCTGGCTGGCTGCCGATCCGTTGCACAGCCAGGCCTGGCAACGCATGGCGGCAGTGGCCGAGCAGATGGCAAGCGTACCGGGTGCCTTGGCCGCACCGACCTTGAGCGACACCCATCATCGATCCCGCCGCCAGGTGTTGCGCAGCGCCTTGCTGCTGACGTCCGCTGGCGGCCTGGGTTGGTTGGGCTGGCACAGCCAGGCAAGCCAGCACCTGTTTTGCGATTACCGCACCGCCGTGGGTGAGCGTCGCGAGTTCCAACTCGCTGATGGCAGCACGGTCCTGCTCAACACCGATACCTCGATCAATGTTCGTTTCGATGGACAGCAGCGGCTCGTGGAGTTGTTGCGGGGTGAGGTGCTCGTGACGACGGCGGTCGATCCCTTGCGGCGTCCGTTCAAGGTGGTGACGGGGCCAGTCGAGGTGCTTGCGTTGGGCACGCAGTTTATCGTCCGGGCCCAGGCGCGGGGCGGCGAAGTGGTGGTGCTGGAGAAAGCGGTCGAGGTGAGTCTGCCGGCGATGGGGTCAAGGCGGCGGGTCGAAGCCGGCCAGCGCCTGGATTTCAATGAGCGGTCGCTGGGAACGTTGCGTGGCAACGATGTGTCGGTCGGTGCCTGGCAGAAAGGCAGCATCATTGCCATTGACCGTCCCTTGGCGGCGCTGCTGGAGGAGCTATCGCGCTACCGTCCCGGTGTGTTGCGTTGGGATCCGGCGATTGGCGACTTGACGGTGTCCGGTGTGTTTCCCGTCGATAACACCGATCTTGCCTTGGCCGCGCTGGAAAGTGGTTTCTCGTTGCGGGTGACCCGCTACAGCCGATTCTGGGTCCAGGTCGCAGGTGGCGACCGGCGGTGACGCTGTGTAATAAAAAAATCCGGGCCTGCACTTTTCATCCTCATCGTTCGGCTCTTCCTCAGTGAGTTTTTATCGACCGTTTTGGGGAGGGGAAATATGCCTTGGGTAAGCGCGCCAGGCCGTCTGGTGTTTGCAGTGAAAATCGGCTTGCTAGCTGTCACCACCGCCGGCGCCACGGCCGTGAATGCCAACCCGGTTCCAGGCGCCTCGGCGCAGTTGCGCTCGGTGCAGGCCTACGATATCGGCGCCGGCAGCCTGGTGGATGTGCTGACCCGTTTCTCCAGCGCCGCCGGGGTCGCTCTTTCGTTTGATGCCCGGCAACTTGAGGATCTGCAATCGCCTGGCCTGAGAGGTTCTTTCGGCGTGGGCGACGGCTTTGCCCGCATCCTTGGCGGTAGTGGCCTGCAAGCTGAGCCCCAGGCCAACGGCACGTATGTGCTGCGCCGGCTGCCCGCCAACGGTTCGGTCATGGAACTGGGAGCAACCAGCATCGAGGCACAGATGCTCGGGGCGACCACCGAGAACAGTGGTTCCTACACGACAGGCGCGGTGACCATCGGCAAGGGCGAGCATACCCTGCGCGAAACGCCGCAGTCGGTGACGGTGATCACCCGCAAGATGCTCGATGACCAGAACCTCAACACCATCGATCAAGTGATGGAAAAGACCCCCGGCATTACCGTCTACGACTCGACCATGGGCGGCAAGTATTTCTATTCCCGTGGGTTCCGCATGTCCGGCCAGTATCAATACGACGGCGTTCCACTGGACATGGGCAACAGCTATGTCCAGGCCGACAGTTTCAGCAGCGACATGGCTTATTACGACCGTGTCGAAGTCCTGCGTGGTGCCGCCGGGATGATGAAGGGCGCGGGCGGCACCTCCGGTGGCGTCAATTTCGTGCGTAAACGTGGCCAGGCCACGGCCCAGACCGAACTCAGTCTCTCGGGTGGCACCTGGGACAACTACCGTGGGCAGGTCGATACCGGTGGCCCGCTGAATGATTCCGGCACCGTGCGGGGCCGGGCGGTGATCGCCGAGCAGAGCCGGCATTTTTTCTACGACGATGCCCGGCGCAAGGACCAGATTTATTACGGTGCCCTGGATTTCGATCTGTCGCCCGACACGACGCTTGGCGTGGGCGTTGCCTATGAAGACGTCGATGCAAGCCCTTGCTGGGGCGGGCTTCCTCGCTATCGGGACGGTAGCGATCTGAAACTCAGCCGTTCCACTTGCCTGGATCCGTCGTGGAACACTTGGCGCAGCCAGCGGACCACGGTGTTCAGCGATCTCAAGCATCAGCTCAATGACGATTGGGCGGTGAAGGTCGCTGGTGTCTATACGAAAAATACCCAGGACATCAAATACGCCTTTGCATCGGGTTCGGTGGCGCCGGGCACCTCGACCACCAACCTGCTGGGCAGCATGTACGACTACGACCAGGTCGATTACGGCCTCGACGCCTACCTGGACGGCAAGTTCGACGCCCTGGGGCAGCAACATGAATTGATCGTCGGTTTCAACGCCAGTCGTTCGGACAAGGATGACTTCTTCTCGGTGGCACTGCTGCCACAGAAGCAGAACGTGTTCGATCCGGATCGACATATTCCCGAACCGGACGACAGTTACTTCATCGAAAACTCGACGCGCGGTGGCCCGGTCAAGACCGTTACCCAGCAGCAAGGCATGTATTCGACCCTGCGCCTGAAACTGGCGGACCCGTTGACCGTTGTCGTCGGCAGTCGGGTGAGCTGGTACCGCTCCAAGACCGACTCGGTGTTCCTCACCGGCGGTTCGGAGCATGCCAAGAGCACGGAGACCGGCCAGGTCACGCCGTTTGCCGCCGTGCTGCTGGACCTCAATGAGCACCTGACGGCCTATGCCAGTTATTCGGATATCTTCACGCCCCAGGGCAACTATCGTTCCGAAAGCGGCTCGGCGCTCAAGCCCCTGGTGGGCGAGAGTTATGAGTTGGGGATCAAGGGCGAATGGTTCGAGGGACGCTTGAACAGTGCTTTCAACCTGTTCCGCACGCTGCAGAAAGACCAGGCCCAGACCGACTACTTCTCCAGTTGTGCGTCCTCGGACGGCTTCTGCTATGAGAACGCCGGCAAGGTTCGCGCCCAGGGCTTCGAAGCCGAGATCAGCGGTGAAGTCATCGAGCGCCTGCAACTGCTGGCCGGCTACACCTACACCCAGACCAAGACCCTCAGCGACATAGACACCAGTCTCAACGGTGGTTCGTTCAACAGCTACGTGCCGCGCCATGTGCTGCGCCTGTGGGCCGATTATACCCTCGGCGGAGCGTTCGAACGGGTTAGTGTCGGTGCCGGGGTCAATGCCCAAAGCGATAATTTCCGGGTATCGCCGGCGACGGGCGAGAAGATCACCCAGGCCGGTTATGCCGTGTGGAATGGCCGTGTCGGCTACCGCATCGATGACACCTGGTCGGTGGCCCTCAATGGCAACAACCTGTTCGACAAGCGCTACTACACCACCATCGGCACCGAGAATTTCGGTAACTATTACGGTGAGCCGCGCAACTTCACCATGACCGTGAAGGCGCGCTTCTGATCCCGGTGGCGAGGGCGCCAGTGCCCTCGCCACGGTTTCGTCCTCAGTTTTTATCCAAATCCACGTTCCGGGTTTCCCGCAGGCAGATCATGCCCACCACCAGGCTCACCCCGGTGATCACCACCGGGTACCACAGCCCATAGAAAATATCCCCGGTGTAGACCACCAGGGCGAACGACACGGTGGGCAGGAAACCGCCGAACCAGCCGTTGCCGATGTGATAGGGCAGGGACATGGAGGTATAGCGGATGCGGGTCGGGAACAGTTCGACCATCAACGCCGCCAGCGGTCCGTAGCACATCGCCGAGATGATGATCAGCGCCACGATCAAGGCCACGATCATTGGCCGGTTGATCTGCTGGGCGTCGGCCTGTTGCGGATAGCCTGCCAGTGTCACGGCGCCGCGCAGGGCGGCTTCGTCGTAACCTTCGAGTTTCACGTCACCGACGCTGACCTGCACCGTACTGCCAGCCGGAGCCGCAACGCTGCTGTAGGGCAGGCCTTGCTTGACCAGGAAGGTCTTGACCTTGTCGCAAGGGCTGTCGAAACGCGCCTTGCCCACCGGGTCGAACTGGAAGGTGCAGGTGGCCGGGTCGGCGATCACGGTGATCGGTGCCTGGCGGCTCGCCTGGTCGATGGCCGGGTTGGCGTAGTGGGCCAGGGTCTTGAAGATCGGGAAGTACAGCGCGGTGGCCAGCAGCAGGCCGATCATCAGCACCGGTTTGCGCCCGACCTTGTCCGACAGCCAGCCGAAAAAGATGAAGAACGGTGCGCCGATCACCACGCTGACGATCAGCAGGCTGTTGGCCAGGACCGGGTCCATCTTCAGGAACTGGGTGAGGAAAAACAGTACGTAGAACTGCGCGGCATAGAAGGTCACCGCTTGCCCGGCGTTGATGCTGAACAGGGCGATCAGCACCACTTTCAGGTTTTCCCATTTGCCGAAGGATTCGCGGATCGGCGCCTTGCAGCACTTGCCTTCTTCTTTCATTTTCAGGAAGGCCGGCGACTCATGCAGGCTCAGGCGAATCCAGGTGGAGATGCCCAGCAGCAGGATCGACAGCAGGAACGGAATGCGCCAGCCCCAGACTTCGAACTGATCGCCGGTGAAGTAGCGGCAGCCCAGCACCACCAGCAGCGACAGCAGTAGCCCGAGGGTGGCGGTGGACTGAATCCAGCTGGTATGGAAACCGCGCTTGCCCATTGGCGCGTGCTCGGCAACGTAGGTTGCTGCGCCGCCGTACTCACCACCCAGGGCCAGGCCCTGGAGCATGCGCAACAGCACCAGGATGATCGGCGCGGCGATGCCGATGCTGGCGTAGTTGGGCAGCAGGCCGACGCAGAATGTCGCCAGGCCCATGAGGATGATGGTCGCCAGGAAGGTGTATTTGCGCCCGATCATGTCTCCCAAACGACCGAACACCAGTGCCCCGAACGGCCGCACGATGAAGCCGGCGGCGAACGCCATCAGGGCGAAGATGAACGCGGTGGTGTCGTTGACCCCGGCAAAGAACTGCTTGCTGATCACCGCCGCCAGGGCGCCATAGAGGAAAAAGTCGTACCACTCGAACACCGTCCCCAGGGACGAGGCGAAGATGACTTTCTGGGTTTCCTGGCTGGTGCCGACGCTGCGCGTGGCTTCCAGGGGCTGAACATGCTCGGACATAGCGGTATCCCTCACAGTGATTGTTTTTGTTGTTCCACTGCGACGCCGGGGTGGCGTCTCCTGATTTGACACACTTTCCTTGAATCGACTCAGCCCCCTTGTGGGAGCGAGCTTGCTCGCGATAGCGGTCTGTCTGTCGCCTAGGTGTTGAATGTGCCGCCGTCATCGCGAGCAAGCTCGCTCCCACAGGGGGACTTTTGTTGTTTTTCAGACCGTGGCCGGCTCCTTTTGGGGCGTGGTGATTCTTGTGTCTGCCTCAAGCATCATCTGCGCCGCCTTCTCGGCAATCATCAACGTCGGCGAGCAGGTGTTGCCCGAGGTGATGCGCGGCATGATCGAGGCGTCGGCAATGCGCAGGCCCTTGATGCCATGGACACGCAGTTGCGCATCCACCACCGCGTCGCGATCCTGGCCCATGCGGCACGTGCCGACCGGGTGGAAAATCGTCGTGCCGATGCGGGCGGCGGCCTGGTGCAACTCCTCTTCGGTTTGCAGGCTGGACCCCGGCAGGTATTCCACCGGTTTGAACGCGCTCAGGGCCGGGGCCGCGACGATGCGTCGGGTCAGGCGGATGGCGTCGGCGGCGACCCGCAAGTCTTCGGGGTGGCTCAGGTAATTGGGTTGGATCAGCGGCGCTTCGTGCGGGTCGGCCGAACGAATGTCCACCCGACCACGGCTTTGCGGGCGCAGGTCGCAGACCGATGCGGTGAACGCCGGGAAGCTGTGCAGCGGTTCGCCGAAGCGTTCCAGGGACAACGGTTGTACGTGGTATTCGAGGTTGGCCGAGGCCTGCTCCGGGCCCGAGCGGGCGAATGCGCCGAGTTGGCTGGGGGCCATGGACAGCGGGCCGCTGCGGTCGTACAGGTAGCGCAGGCCCATGCCCATTTTGCCCCACAGGGTGCCGGCGATCTGGTTCAGGGTGCGGGCGTTTTCCAACTGGTAGATCAGCCGCAGTTGCAGGTGGTCCTGCAAGTTACCGCCGACGCCGGGCAGCTCATGCGTCACGCCGATGCCCAGGCGTTGCAGCAGGCTGCGCGGGCCGATCCCGGAACGTTGCAGGATGCCCGGCGAGCCAACGGCGCCGGCGCACAGGACAATTTCCTTGCGGGCCTTGAAGGTCATGCCCTTGCCTTGCCAGCGGGCGCTGATGGCGTGGGCGCGGTCGTCACGCAGCAACACGCGGTCGACCTCGACGTCGGTCAATACCGTGAGGTTGGCGCGGTGGCGAATCGGCTTGAGAAATGCCTTGGCCGCGTTCCAGCGCACCCCGGCTTTCTGGTTGACCTGGAAGTAGCCGCAGCCTTCATTGTCGCCGCTGTTGAAGTCGTCGACGTTGGGGATGCCGCTCTGTTCGGCGGCACTGCGAAAGGCATCGAGAATCGGCCATGACAGGCGCTGGCGTTCGACCCGCCATTCCCCACCGGCGCCGTGAAATTCGGACGCGCCGGCAAAGTGGTTTTCACTCTGGCGGAACAGCGGCAGCACGTCGTTCCAGGCCCAGCCAGCGTTGCCCTCGGCGGCCCAGCCGTCGTAGTCCGCCGCCTGGCCGCGCATGTAGATCATGCCGTTGATGGAGGAGCAGCCACCCAGGACCTTGCCGCGGGGGTAGCTCAGGGCGCGGCCTTGCAGGCCGGGTTGTGCTTCGGTCTTGAAGCACCAGTCGGTGCGTGGGTTGCCGATGCAGAACAGGTAGCCGACCGGGATGTGAATCCACGGATAGTTGTCGCGCCCGCCGGCTTCGAGCAGCAGCACCCGGTGTTGCGGATTGGCCGACAGCCGATTGGCCAGCAGGCATCCGGCAGGGCCGGCGCCCACGATCACGTAATCGTATTCATCGACGACAGGTTGCATTCGCGACCTCATTCTTGTTTTTGTGGGATCCATCCTAGTTGTTAGTTTTCGTCAAAAGAATGTTAGTTTTTGCGCAGCGGCTGTGCGTTTATAAACAGTCATGCCTTCAGGCGCGTTCAAGGATCGCCTCATGTTCGACTGGAATGACCTGCGTTATTTCCTGGAGCTGCAACGCAGCGGGCGTCTGCTGACGGCTGCACGGCGCCTGAACACTACCCACGCCACGGTGGCCCGGCACATCGAGGCCATCGAGAAAAGCCTGGGCACCGCGCTGTTTGTCCAGCATGCCCAGGGCTATGAACTGACCCCGGCCGGCGAGACGCTGCTCAAGCACGCCGAAGCCATGGAGAACGTGGCGTTGCTGGCCCAGGAGGACATCACCCAGTCCAGTGCGCCCCTGGGCAAGATCCGCCTGGGGGTGACCGAAGGGCTGGGCATCATGTTCCTCGCCAGTCGCATGGACGGGTTGTTCCAGCGCTATCCGGGGCTGGAGGTGGAACTGGTGGCGGTGCCGCGCTTTGTCAGTATCCTCAACCGTGAGGCGGAAATCAGCATCCACCTCGAGCGCCCGGCGGCCGACCTGCTGGTCACCCGCAAGCTCACCGACTACAGCCTGGCGCTGTACGCCAGCCAGGCCTACCTGGACCGTTCGCCAGCACTGCGCAGCCGCGAGGACCTGGCCCGCCATGCCTGGATCGGGTATGTCGATGACCTGCTGTTCAGCCAGGAACTGATGTTCCTCAACAGCTTTTGCCGCAACCCTCGGGTGGTGTTCCACAGCACCAGCGTCATCGCCCAGCAGCAGGCCGCGCGCTCCGGCCTGGGGATTGCCGTGCTGCCTTGCTACATGGCCAGCGGCGACCCGACGCTGGTGCCGTTGCTGCCGGACGAAACCATCCGCCGCAGCTACTGGATCAGCACCCGCCGCGAACTGCACAAATCCGTACGCCTGCGGGTGCTGTGGGATTACGTGGTGCAGCTGTGCGAGCGCGAGCAGGGGCTGCTGTTGCCCTGACCCCAAATCCGGTGACATCCCTGTGGCGAGGGCGCTTGCTCCCGCTGGGCTGCGCAGCAGCCCCAAAACCTCAGTTCGCAAAGTCCCTGACCCACCGCAATGAATGATCAGGGCTGCTTCGCACCCCAGCGGGAGCAAGCTCCCTCGCCACAGAGGGCGCAGCGAATGGGCTGGCCGCCCAAGCCCCCTTTTATGGCCCCCAATGACCTCAAGCCGAAGCAGTGGCGTGCCTTAGTGTTGACCCACAACAAAAGCGCCGCCGAGAGGGCCCCATGCCGGCAACGACACCTTCAACCTGGCTCAACCCAGCCTTCATCCTCCTGCTCGGCACCTTGCTCGCCGGCTGCGGCGAAGAGGCCAAGCCGCCCGCGCCCACGGTGTTCACGGCCATGCCCAGCGATGCGGCGCTGGCCCAGGTCTACGACAGTAGCTGCAAGCTCTGCCACGCCAACCCTGGTGCCGGGGCGCCGTTGACCGGCGATACGAACGCCTGGGCGCCACGGGTGGCCCAGGGCGCCGACACCCTGCTGGACCACGCGATCAACGGCTACAACGGCATGCCGCCGATGGGCCTGTGCATGCACTGTTCCGAAGAACAGTTCCTGGCCCTGATCGCCTTCATGTCCGGTCATCACTTCCAATAATAAATACGGGTACTACGGCATGACGATGGACTCCTCACGGCGCCGGTTGCTGCAGCAGGCCGGCGTTGTCGCAGCCTTTACGGCCCTGGGTAGCCAGGGTGCCCTGGCCGAGCTGATGCGCGCGCCGCGGCTGATCCCCTGGCGCAACTGGTCCGGCGCGCAGAGTTGCCTGCCGGCGGCGCGCCTGGCCCCCAAGGACCTCGATGAACTGGTGAGCGTGGTGAGGCGCGCCGAAGGGCGGATTCGTCCGGTGGGTTCCGGACATTCCTTCAGTGCCCTGGTGCCCACTGACGGCACCTTGTTGTCGCTGAGTTTTTTCAGCGGCCTGTTGGCTCATGATGCAGCCAGCCTGCAAGCCGAGTTCGGCGGTGGCACGCCCATGTCCCGCATGGGCCCGGCGCTCAAGGCCATCGGCCAGGCACTGCCGAACATGGCCGACGTGGATTACCAGACCCTGGCCGGTGCCATCGCCACCTCGACCCACGGCACTGGCAAGGCCTTCGGCTCCTACGCATCCCAAGTGGTCGGCCTGCAACTGGTGACGGCCAGCGGCGCGGTCCTCGATTGCGATGCCCAGCGTCATCCAGAAGTGTTCAAGGCCGGCCGGGTGTCCCTTGGTGCGCTGGGGCTGGTGACTCGCGTGCGCCTGCAGAACCGCGCCGCCTATCGCTTGCGCGAGCACCAATGGGTGGCGAAAACCGAGGAGTTGCTCGAAGACGTGGACACCCAGACCCGGGACAACCAGCACTGGGAAATGCAGGTCGTCACCCATTCCGACTATGCGTTGTCGATCGCCCTGAACGAAACCACCGATCCGGCCACGCCGCCGATCAGCCCCGAGGAGGAGGGCGGCAACGAATTCGTCAGCCTGATCGAAAACCTCGACAAGTACGGCAGCGACTTTCCAGCGACCCGGCGAGCGCTGCTCAACAGCCTGCGGCTGGTGGCCGATTTCGACGACCGGGTCGGTGACTCCCATGACATCTATGCCAACGCTCGCACCGTGCGCTTCAACGAGATGGAGTACTCGGTGCCGGCCGAATACGGCCCGGCGTGCCTGCGAGAGATTCTGGCGCTGATCCGCGACAAGGACCTGCGCACCTGGTTTCCCATCGAATACCGCTACGTGAAGGCCGACGACATTGCCCTGAGCATGTTCGAAGGCCGGGACAGTTGCTCGATCTCGGTGCACCAGCATTACCAGATGGACCATCACAATTTCTTTGCCGCCATCGAGCCGATCTTCTGGAAATACCAGGGCCGTCCGCATTGGGGGAAATTGCATTCCCTGAACGCCAAGGCGCTCCAGGCGCTGTACCCGCGCTGGACGGAATTCACCGAGGTGCGCCAGGCGCTGGACCCCAGCGGCAAGTTCCTCAATGGGCATCTTTCATCGATTCTGGGTTTGAGCTGAAGGAAGACCCTGTGGGAGCGAGCTTGCTCGCGATGGCGGTGTAGGAGCTGGCGAAGCCTGCGATCTTTTGATCTTGATCTTTCGCTCTCGACTCAATTGTCAGTGGAAAGATCGCAGCCTCGTTGCACTCGATAGCTCCTACACGGCTCCTACCCAGCGCCTACACAGCTAGCCCTACACCGCCGAGCGGGAGCAAGCTCCCTCGCCACAGGTGCTGTGAAACACTCTAGAACGCAAACGGAATACAGACCTTGGCCCAGAGCATTTCGCCCTCGGTGCGGTTCTCCACTGCAAACTCCTTGGCCCAGCGGATTTCGGCGCTGGCGTACTTGAGGAAGGTCAGGTGTAGCGCCGGGCCGATGGCGAAGACCTGGCCGCGTACGCCGTCGTCGACGTCCTGCCCGGCGAATTGCACGGTGCGGCCGTATTGTTTGTCGTCGGTGGTCTGTTTGAGGTAGTAGCCGTTGAGCCCCAGCCTCACGTTGTCGGTCAGGCGGTAGCTGGCGGAATAATCGAAGTGGAAAATCTGCCCCGAACGGTAGTCGGTGTCCTTGTTCTTGCGGTTGAAGCTGTAGGTGGTTTTCATCGACACCTCGGTGTCTTCCGAGGGCAACCAGGTGAAGGAAAACAGCGGCTTGTAGGTGTAGAAATTGTTGCTGGTATTGGCCAGTCGATCGGTACTGTATTCGCCGGTCGGCACGGTGATTTCCAGCGCCGCGGCCAGGGTCAGGTTCTTGCCCATGTCCCAGAGCACGATGGGCGAAATGGTGGTGTCGCCCATGCCCTCGCGGGTGTCGTGCAAGCCGAACACCGAGACTTCCTGCTTGATCCAGGGCTGGGCGATGTAGATCCCCGCGCGCCCACCGGCCACCCGCAACGGGCTCAAGTAATCGATACGCGGGACCACTGCCGTGGATTCGATTTCTACGTCCGGCAGTTCACCGCCCAACGAACTGATATTGAATTTCCGGGCCTTGTAATGGTTGTAGTAGAGGTTGAACGCGACCATGTTGTCCGGAAGGCTGTCGACTTCCAGCGGCAACACGAAAAAACCGTCGGTGCCGGGGCCGATGTTGTCGACCCCCGATTCGGTCGCCAAGGCGGGCAAGGCACTGGCGCAGGCCAGGCCGAGGGTCAATTGCAAGGCGAATGTCGTGCGGATCGGGTTCATGTGGAGGCTCATTATTATTGTTGGAGATGCACCGAAAGTCCGAGCCATACAAATAAGCCGTTCGCCGCCAACAGGGCAGGGTATTGGCGGCCATACAGGGGACTTGGGCGGCCAGATTTTTGTGCCCCTCGATCCGCCGGGGCATGCTAACTTTGTGAAACAACCGGTTACAAAAACGCCGCCTAACGTGCTCCGGAACCCGCCCCATGCAGATGAAAGTCATCGACCCGACCTATGAATTGGCGTTGGTATCGCCATTCCTGCTACAGACCCTGGCCGAGGTGGTGGCGGACAAGGGCTTCGATGCCGCCAGCCTGTGTCGCGGCCTGGGGTTCGGCCTTGATGATCTGCAAGACCCCGCCCAGCGCATTTCCTACCGCCAGGCCGTGGTCATGATTCAGCGGGCGCTCAAGCTGTTGCCCGACCAGGGACTGGGGTTGTGGGTGGGGGACCGCAACGTGCTTGGCACCCTTGGCCTGCTGGGCCACGTCCTATCGCTGTGCGAAACCCTGCGCGATGCCTTTGCCCTGGGGGTTCGTTACCAGCACACCACCGGCGGCATCGCGGTGACCAGCGTCGAAGAAGCCACTGACCGGATCATGGTCGAGGCGACCTGCCGGCTGCCTTTCGCCGAGATCCAGGTGTTTGCCGTGGAAGAGTTCTTCGCCAGCCTGATGGTCTATGGCCGGGCGCTGGCGGGGCCCGATTTCAAGCCCCTGGCCGTGGAGTTCATGCACGCCGCGCCGTCCTATGCCCAGGAATATCGGCGGATTTTGGGACCGGATGTGCACTTCGGTTGCCGACACAATCGCATGCTGATCGACGTGCGCTGGCTGGATATGCGTTTGTCCAATCACCACCCGTTGGCCCTGCGCCAGGCATTGGCCTTGCTGGAGCAGGAGGCCACCGAGGTGCACCAGAAAATCGATCTGATCCAGACCGTGGAACGGGCGATTGCCCGGGATCTGACTCGGGGCAGCCACATCGAGAAAATCGCCAGCGATCTCAATATGAGCAGCCGCACCCTGCGTCGGCGCCTGACCGAACACAGCCTGACCTTCGAAGCCTTGCTCGAACAAGTGCGCCGCGGCCGGACCCTGAACCTGTTGGCCAACCCTGAACTGTCCATCGAGCGCATCACCGAAGAAGTCGGCTACAGCGATGTGCGCAGTTTTCGCCGGGCGTTCCGACGCTGGACAGGCATGAGCCCGAGCGCGTTTCGCAATGAGAGCGCCGACGCCCGGCTCTAAGGATATGTCCAAACAGTATTTCTCAAGCCGTGTGGGCTTTCCCTAAGATCACGTCATAACTCGTTATGACAAGTGATAAGGGCCATGTCCGACAACGTTCTTCCCCTCAACAGCGTACCGCTGCATACGCAACTGCGAGACGTGCTGCGTGCGCGCATTCTCGACGGTGAATACCCCCAGGGCGGCCAGATGCCCTCGGAAAGCGAGCTCGGTGCGCTGTTTCGCGTCAGCCGCATCACCGTGCGCCAGGCCCTGGGCGATCTGCAAAAGGAAGGCCTGATTTTCAAGATCCACGGCAAAGGCACGTTCGTGGCCAAGCCCAAGACCTTCCAGAACGTCAGCACCCTCCAGGGCCTGGCCGAATCCATGACCGGGCGCGGCTTCGAGGTGATCAACCGCTTGCTCAGTTTCAAGTTCATCGCCGCCGACCGGCTGGTGGCCGAGCGGCTGAAGTTGACTGAAGGGGAAATGGTGGCGCAGATCAAGCGGGTGCGCTTGATCAACCGCGAGCCGGTCTCCCTGGAGATCACCTACCTGCCCAGGGCCCTTGGTGAACGACTGGAAAAGGCCGACCTGGTCACCCGGGACATTTTCCTGATCCTGGAAAACGACTGCGCCTTGACCTTGGGCCATGCCGACCTGGCCATCGATGCGGTGCTGGCCGACAACGACCTGACCCAGGCGCTGGAGGTCGAGCCGGGCTCGCCCATCATGCGCATCGAACGCCTGACCCATGACGCCAGCGGCCAGCCACTGGACTTCGAACACCTCTACTACCGTGGCGATGCCTTCCAGTACCGCTTGCGGATCGACCGGCAAAAAGGAACGCAGCGCCATGACTAGAAACACCCTGGAACAGGAATACGACATCGTCGTCATCGGTGGTGGCACGGCCGGCCCCATGGCGGCGATCAAGGCCAAGGAGCGCAACCGTGATTTGCGCGTGCTGCTGGTGGACAAGGCCAACGTCAAGCGCAGCGGTGCCATCAGCATGGGCATGGACGGCTTGAACAACGCGATCATCCCCGGCCATTCCACGCCCGAGCAATACACCAAGGAAATCACCATCGCCAACGACGGCGTCGTCAACCAGGCGGCGGTGTACGCCTACGCGACCCACAGCTTCGAAACGATCGAGCAACTGGACCGTTGGGGCGTGAAGTTCGAGAAGGACGAAACCGGTGACTATGCGGTGAAAAAGGTCCACCACATGGGGGCCTACGTGCTGCCGATGCCGGAAGGGCATGACATCAAGAAAGTCCTCTACCGGCAGTTGAAACGGGCGCGGGTGAGCATCACCAATCGCTTGGTCTGCACTCGCTTGCTGACCGACGAAGCGGGCGCGGTGAACGGTGTGATGGGTTTCGATTGCCGCACCGCCGATTTTCATGTGATCAAGGCCAAGGCGGTCATCCTCTGCTGCGGCGCGGCGGGGCGCCTGGGGTTGCCGGCCTCCGGCTACTTGATGGGCACCTATGAAAATCCGACCAATGCCGGCGATGGTTATGCCATGGCCTATCACGCCGGCGCCGAACTGGCGAACCTGGAATGCTTCCAGATCAACCCGCTGATCAAGGATTACAACGGCCCGGCGTGCGCCTATGTCACCGGTCCCCTGGGCGGCTACACCGCCAACAACAAGGGCGAACGCTTCATCGAGTGCGACTACTGGAGTGGGCAAATGATGTGGGAGTTCCACCAGGAGCTCGAAGGTGGCAATGGTCCGGTGTTCCTCAAGCTCGATCACCTGGCCGAGGAGACCATCCAGAACATCGAGGAGATCCTGCACAGCAACGAGCGGCCCAGTCGCGGTCAGTTCCATGCCAACCGCGGCACCGACTACCGCACGCAGATGGTGGAAATGCACATCTCCGAAATCGGTTTTTGCAGCGGTCATTCGGCGTCGGGCGTGTGGGTCAACGAGCGGGCCGAGACTTCGGTCAAGGGCTTGTACTCGGCCGGCGACATGGCGGCGGTGCCGCACAACTACATGCTCGGTGCGTTCACCTACGGTTGGTTTGCCGGCAACAACGCAGCGGATTTCGTGGCGCAGAAGGAGTTCTCGGCGCTGGATGCCGGGCAGATCGAACGGGAGAGGGCACGTGTCTACGCGCCCCTGGACCGCGAGCACGGCCTGCCGCCAGCCCAGGTGGAATACAAGCTGCGACGTTTCGTCAACGATTACCTGCAACCGCCGAAGGTCACCAAGAAAATGCAGATCGGCCTGCAACGCTTCAGCGATATCCAGCGCGACCTGGACCAGATCAAGGCCCACAACCCTCACGAATTGATGCGCGCCATGGAGGTCAGCGTGATCCGCGATTGCGCCGAAATGGCCGCCCGCGCCTCGCTGTTTCGCGCCGAAAGTCGTTGGGGGCTGTACCACTATCGAGTCGATCACCCACAACGCAACGACAGCGACTGGTTCTGTCATTGCCACTTGAAGAAGGGCGACGACGGCGCGATGACCTCATTCAAGAAAGCCGTCGAGCCCTACATCATCGCCCTCGATGCCGACGAACTGCAGGCCTATGACCGGCTGCGGGTCGGTGCCGACGCGGCGTGAACCGTCCACCCAGAGAGACCGCCCATGGCCTATCAACCCCAGGAAATCTTCTTCCGCTCCAATGCCCCCGTCACCGTGGACGAGGACAAGTGCATCGCCCACAAAGGCTGCACCGTCTGCGTCGATGTCTGCCCCATGGACTTGCTGGCGATCAACCCGGCGACCCAGAAGGCCTACATGGCGTTCGACGAATGCTGGTACTGCATGCCCTGTGAAAAGGACTGCCCGACCGGGGCGGTGAAAGTCGAGATTCCGTACCTGCTGCGTTGACTGACAGGACGCTATCGCGAGCACGCTCGCTCCCACAGTGGATTTGTGGTGAGCGCCGAAAAAAATGTGGGAGCGAACTTGCTCGCGAAGAGGCCCGCCCAAACACCACAAAAGCCATCCGGCCACCCCGGACGCCAAATTCAGAACACCCCTCGTTTCCCACCGCGCCCTGATCGCGGCGGAGACGAACATCCAATAAATGATTCGAGGGGACACACCCATGTTATTGCGTGCAGCACTCGCCGGTCTGGTACTGGCTTCGTTGACCTTGCCTGCCCAGGCAGAAACCATCCGTATCGCCATCGGCACCCAGGACACCACCATCAACTGCGCCGCCGGCGGGTTGTTGATTCGTGAACTGGGCCTGCTGGATAAATACCTGCCCCACGACGGCGCCTACAAGAGCGCCCAATACGATATCCAGTGGAAGAACTTCACCAGCGGCGCGCCGCTGACCAACGAGATGGTCGCCGGCAAGCTCGACTTCGGCGCCATGGCCGATTTCCCCGGGGCGTTCAACGGCGTGGCGTTCGAAACCGCCGGCAAGCACAGCCTGTTCATCAGCGTGTTGTCGGGCAGCACCCAGGGCAGTGGCAACGGCATCGTGGTGCCCAGCGCGTCGGGCGTGCAGTCGTTGGCCGAGCTCAAGGGCAAGACCATTTCGGTGCCGTTCGCTTCCACCGCCCATGGCATGTTGCTGCGCGCTGTCGCGGCCCAGGGATGGGACCCGCTCAAGGACGTCAACATCATTGCCCAGCCGCCGGAGGTGGCCGGCTCCGCGTTGCAAGCTGGCAAGATCGACGCCCACGCTGACTTCGTGCCTTTCGCCGAACTGTTCCCCAGCCGGGGTTTCGCCCGCAAGATCTACGACGGTGCCCAGGCGGGCGCGCCAACCTTCCACGGCGCGTTGGTAGATCAAGCCTACGCCAGACAGTACCCGGAAATTGTCGTGGCCTACCTGCGCGCGAGCATCGAGGCCAATCAACTGCTGGCCGCCGAGCCGGAGAAGTACAGCGAGCTGATCGCCAAGGTCACTGGCGTGGATGCCGAGGTCAATTACCTGTTCCACGGGCCGCTGGGCGTGCAGACCCGCGACCTGACCTGGAAACCGGAATACCGCCAAGCCGTCGGGACCGCCATCGACACCCTCAAGTTGCTGAAAAAGGCCGATCGCGGCCTGGACCTCAACACCTTCATCGATGACCAGTACATCCGCGCCGCATTCAAGGCATCGAACCTCGATTACACCGCGCAACTGGGTAACTACGCCCAGACCCCGCTGGGCAGTACCGATGCGGCGACCGGCCAGGCGATAACCGATTTCAGCCACGTGGCCGAGATCTGGGTGCGTGGCGAGTCGAAAGTGCGCCATTACGCCTCGGCGCAATCGGCCTTCGCCGCGCTGGCGAGCCTCAAGCAGGAAGGCAAGGGCATCCGCGCCGTCTATGCCCAGGCCAGCGACAGCGGGATCAAGCTGCTGGCCGAACAGGCGTGGTTTGCCAGTGATGCCAAGGGCCAGCTCAGCGCATTTCTGCTCAAGGACCAGGCCCAGCAATTTGCTAGCGCCCAGGGCGGCAAAGTCTTGGACTTCAGCGAAGCCACCACCCAGGCGGTCGCAGCCCGCTGACCTGACTCATGACCCTGTGGGAGCGAGCTTGCTCGCGATAGCGGTGTGTCAGTCATCTCAATTGCAGCTGATCTGACGCCATCGCGAGCAAGCTCGCTCCCACAGGGATTCCACTCCGGAGGAAGATTTGTGCATCCATCACCCAAACGCTGGTTCCTGCGAGCCGCTTCCCTGTTGCTCTGCCTGCTGTTCTGGCAACTCGCCGCCAACGGCCACTGGAACCTCGGCCTGGTGACCTTCGCCAACGTCCCGACCCCTCTGGCGGTGATCGAGGCGGCGCTGGGCCTGGGCGAGTCCGGCAATCTCGCCCGGCACCTGGGCAGTAGCCTGGGTCGGGTCTTTGCCGGTTATGGCGCGGCGCTGTTGATCGGCGTGGCGCTGGGCTTGGCCATCGGTCGTTCGAAATGGGCTGAAGACTTATTGCTGCCACCGCTGGAAGTGCTGCGGCCGATCCCGGCGGTGGCCTGGATTCCCCTGGCGATCCTGATGTTCCCTTCGTCGGAACTGTCGATGGTATTCATCACCTTCACCGGCGCGCTGTTCCCGATCCTGCTCAACACCGTGCACGGCGTCGAAGGGGTGGACCGGCGGCTGATCGCGTCGGCGAAGAGCCTGGGGGCCGGGCGCCGGGCGATCCTGCTGGAAGTGATTCTGCCGGGCGCCGCGCCGAGCATCATCACCGGCCTGGCCATCGGCATGGGCACGTCCTGGTTCTGTCTGGTGACGGCGGAAATGATCGCCGGCCAGTACGGCATCGGCTACTACACCTGGGCTTCCTACACCGTGCAGAACTACGCCGATATCGTGGTCGGCATGTTGCTGATCGGTGTGTTGGGCATGGGCAGCAGCCTGTTGATCAAGCGCCTGGGCGGGTTGTTCACGCCTTGGCATCGACCACGAGGAAAAGCCTGATGAGTGTGATGCAAACACCCGAAGGACGGATCGACATCCGTCAGTTGTCCATTGTCCTTGGCCAGGGGAACCAAGCCTTCGAAGCGGTCCAGGGCCTCGATTGCCAGATCGAGGCGGGCCAGTTCGTCTGTGTCCTGGGGCCGTCCGGTTGCGGCAAATCCACCTTGCTCGGGGCCCTGGCCGGGCATCTGCAACCGCGCACCGGCACTTTGAATGTCGACGGCGTGAGCGTTTGCGGCCCGTCGCCCCAACGCGGCATGGTGTTCCAGCAACACACGTTGTTTCCCTGGCGCAGCGTGCGCGACAACGTCGCCTTCGGCCTGAAGATGCGTGGCCTGGGCAAGGCCGAACGGCACCGGGCCGCCGATGAAATCCTCGCATTGGTGGGCCTGGAAGGCTTCGCCGGGCACTGGCCGGACCAGCTCTCCGGGGGTATGCAGCAACGGGTGGAGATCGCCCGGGTGCTGGTCAACCGTCCACGGCTGCTGTTGATGGACGAACCCTTCGGCGCGCTGGATGCCCTGACCCGGTTGAACATGCAGGAGCTGCTGCTGGACATCTGGACGCGCATCCGCACCACCGTGGTGTTCGTGACCCACGACATCGACGAGGCGTTGTTCCTGGCCGATCGTTTGCTGGTGATGAGCCCGCGTCCCGGCCGGATCATCGAGGACCTGCGTTTGGATTTTCCACGGCCACGCACGACCGAACTGGTGACCCGCCCTGAATTCTCCCGCTTGAAGCGCCACTGCCTCGACCTGCTGCGCCATGAAGACGGCCGGCAATTGCCGCGCCTCAATCCTCTCGGGCTTCCCCCTGAAACCTCCTTGCCGCGATTTGCCCTATGACCTCTCTATTCGAAGACACCGACAACGACGACATCCTCGCCCTGCAACCGCGCCTGACCGACGAGGACCCTGGCGTGCGCCGCATTGCCTTGATTGAACTGGCCGACCTTGAGGAACCTGAGGGGCTGCTGTGGCTGGTGGATCGTCTGGCCGAGGACTCCAGTGCCGATGTTCGGGCCGAAGCCGCGCGATTGCTTGAAGCCTGGGAGGACGCGTCGGTGGTTGCGGCCCTGTGCGAGGCCCTGACCGACCCGTCCGCGACCGTACAGGCCGCTGCCGCCCAGAGCCTGAGCCTGCTCAAGAGCGAGGCAGCGGGGCGGGTGATCCTGCCCTGGACGGCCCATGCCGATGCTAGCGTGCGTGTCGCGGCGTTCAGGGCTTTGCGCGAACTGCGCCTGGCCGACGCTGCGCCGGCTGCAATCGCCGCATTGGCCGACAGCGATGCCAGCGTGCGTCGCGAGGCAGTTGGCGTGCTGGGCTGGCTCAAACACCTCGACGCTTTGCCAGCCCTGGCCCGGCTGGCCAGCGATGATCCAGATACTGAAGTGCGCCGCGCGGCCACCGGCGCCCTTGGCCTGGCTTCGGACGCGCAAGTCTTGCCGGCGCTGCGCCAGGCCCTCCGGGATCCGGCCTGGGCGGTGCGCGAAGAAGCCGCCACTACCCTGGGCAAGGTCGGTCACGCCGCTGCCGGCCCGGCCCTGGTCGAGGCGCTGGCCGATGATTATTGGCAAGTGCGGTTGCGGGCGACCCGCAGCCTCGGGCGTTTGCGGTATGCCCCGGCGTTGGCGGCCTTGATCGAGACCTTGGGCCACCGCATCAGCAATCTGCGCAAGGAGGCGGCCCTGGCCCTGGGGGAGTTGAACGATCGCGGTGCGATCCCGGCGTTGCAGGCGGCCCGGGATGATGGCGACCCGGAGGTGCGCAAGGCCGTGCGTATTGCCTTGGGGCAGTTGCAATGAGCCCGTTGGCGATTGGCAATTGCCGGGACAAGGGACAATTGAGGCTCGACTGGCCCGATGGTCGTGAGCAACGGCTGGACCACGCTGAGCTGCGTCGCCGATGCCCATGCTCCCAGTGTCGGGCGTTTCGTCTGCGAGGGTTGGCGGTTCAGGTTGATCCGCGGGTTCGGGTGGTCGGGGTCAATGCCCAGGGGTATGGGGTGCAATTGGTGTTCAGTGATGGGCATGAGCGGGGGATTTTTCCTTGGGCTTATCTGGCGGGGTTGTAGTCTCTCTGTAGATTCCTTGTGGGAGCGAGCTTGCTCGCGAAGGCGGCGTTATGGCTGACCGGGATTTTGTTGATCGGGTACATATCCATTACTGCGGTAACGGCCACTTAGGGTTCCGCCCTGACGGCGGCTCACTTTTGAGAAGCCCGGGAGCCGGCCCAGTCAAAAGTAAGCAAAACGCTTCTGCCCCACCACTTGGCACCTCGCTTAGGCTCGGTGTGCCCTCACTCCGGCATTGCTCCGTGGGCCCGCCGCGAAGGGCCATCCATGGCCCAGCGCGGCTATCCCGGCATCCATGCCGGGATGCCCACTGCGCAATGCCTGCGTTCGGCCATCGTGGTTAACGGGGCGTCCGAGATCAACGTCCACCCCGAGGCGGCCTGATAGCCGACCTGGTTCTCCTGGTCGTACACCCGTCAGATCTGTGGGAGCAAAGCTTGCTCGCGAGGCGGCCTTACAGCCAACCTATCTCTCCGGCCATACCCCAATCCAACTGTGGGAGCGAGCTTGCTCGCGATAGCGGTGGGTCAGCTTGCATGGATGTCGAGTGTGCTGATGCTTTCGCGAGCAAGCTCGCACACAGGAAAATGCTGTTCACTTGGAAAAGTGTTGATACCTGTGGCCAGAGAATGCTCCCGCTGCGCAGCGGCCCCGAGCTGTGAACTGACTGGCGGCGCTTGTCAGAAAAATCCTTAAAGAGTACAAATGTACTCCATGACGACTCTCACTCCCCGCCGTACCGCCATCCTGACTTTCATCCGCGAACGCATCGCCGATCAGGGCCAGCCTCCCAGCCTCGCTGAAATCAGCGAGGCGTTCGGTTTTGCCTCTCGCAGTGTGGCGCGCAAGCATGTGCTGGCGCTGACCGAAGCCGGTTTCATCGAGGTCAATCCGCACCAGGCCCGGGGCATTCGCTTGCTGAACCAGCCACCACGACCCGAGCTGCTGGACGTGCCGGTGCTGGGGCGAGTGGCTGCCGGGTTGCCGATCGGCGCCGATGCCGAGGTCCACAGTCGCCTGATGCTGGACCCGGCGATTTTTACCAAGGCGCCGGATTACCTGCTGCGGGTCCAGGGTGATTCGATGATCGAGGACGGCATTCTCGACGGTGACCTGGTGGGCGTGCAGCGCACACCCCAGGCCTCCAACGGCCAGATCGTCGTGGCGCGCCTGGATGGCGAGGTCACCATCAAGCGCTTCGAGCGCATTGGCGAGCGGGTGCGTTTGTTGCCGCGCAACCCGGCCTACCAGCCGATCATCGTCGAGGCCGACCAGGACCTGGCGATAGAAGGGGTGTTCTGTGGCTTGGTGAGGCAAGGCTGATGGGCGCTGTCGTTGCGCTGGACACGCTGTTCAACGGCGGCCAGGTCTGGAAGGGCCGGCCTGCGCCGCCAGCCGCCAGCCCGCAACCCACCGGTCATGCGGCATTGGACGCGGCGTTGCCCAGTGGTGGCTGGCCGGAGTCGGCGTTGACGGAACTGCTCATCGCCGCGCCGGGCGTGGGTGAGTTGCAACTGGTGTGGCCGACCCTGGCGCGGCTGGCGGCGGCGGGGGAGCGGATCGTGCTGGTGGCGCCACCGTTTGTGCCCTATCCCCAGGCCTGGCAGAACGCCGGCGTCGACCTGCGCCAGTTGTCGGTGATCCGCGCCGATGAGCGCGATGCCCTGTGGGCCACCGAACAATGCTTGCGTTCGGGCAGTTGTGGCGCGGTCCTGTGCTGGCCCCGCCAGGCGGATGACCGGGCCTTGCGCCGCTTGCAAGTGGCAGCGGAAACCGGCCAGACCCTGGCGTTCGCCTGGCGCTCGATCCAGGAGGCCATCAACCCGTCGCCGGCGGCGCTGCGCATCGCCATCGATACCCGGCCGGCGCAATTGCGCGTGCTCAAGTGCCGCGGCGGGTTGGCTCGTTCGGCGCCGATTGCCTTTGCCATGCTCGCCCCACAAACCGGGCATTGAGGTTGCGATGCGCTGGGTCTGTATTCTCTTCCCGCAATTGGCGCTGGACGCCGCACTGCGTCAGCGCCCCGATCCCGACCAGCCCCTGGCATTGCTGACTGGTCCGGCCCAGCGTCGGGTGCTGCAAGCGGTGAATGCGCCGGCACGAGCCCTGGGCTTGCGGCCTGGCCAGACCATGACCGCCGCCCAGGCCTTGAGCAAAGGCTTTGCCACCGCCGAATACGACGCGGCGCAAATCGAACACTGGCAACAGTTCCTGGCGGCCTGGGCCTACCGTTTCAGCTCCCAGGTCAGCGTGCATTACCCGCGCACGTTGCTGTTCGAGATCGAGTCGAGCCTGGGCCTGTTTGGCCCCTGGCCGGTGTTCGAGGCGCGCTTGCGGGCCGAGCTGACCGAGCTGGGCTTTCGTCATCGCATCGTCGCCGCACCCAATCCGGTGGCGGCGCGGGTGTTGGCCAATGCCTATGATGCCCTGGTGGTGCCCGACGCCGAGACCTTGCAACAGTGCCTGGGAGACATGCCTGTGGAGCGGATCGGTCTGGAACCCGACGTCGCCACGGCGCTGTCGCGCATGGGCCTGCGCCGCCTGAGCCAGGTCCAGGCCTTGCCCCGGCAGACCCTGGCTCGGCGCTTCGAGGCCCAGGTGCTCAAGCACCTCGACGCGCTGACGGGCAGTCGCACCCTGGCGCTGTCGTTCTACCTGCCGCCAGACCGTTTCGATGTACGCATCGAACTCAACTACGACGTTCAGTCCCATCAGGCGCTGCTGTTTCCGTTGCGCCGGCTGACCGGTGACTTGTCGGCCTTCCTGTGCGGACGCGACAGCGGCGTGCAGCGCTTCGACCTGCACCTGGAGCACGCCGGTTTGCCGGACACGCTGATCAAGGTCGGCTTGCTCAGCGCCGAACGGGATCCTGCGATGCTCTTCGAACTGGCCCGCGGTCGCTTGGAACAGGTGCAGGTCGCGGCCCCGGTGCGGGGTTTTCGCTTGTGTGCCGAGGACCTGCCGAGTTTCGTGCCCCAGCGCCTGGAGCTGTTCGACGAGCGCCCGCAACAGTCATTGCCCTGGGAGCAACTGCGCGAACGGCTGCGGGCGCGGCTGGGAGATGACGCGGTGCAGGGCCTGGGTTTTCGCGATGACCATCGACCTGAATGCGCCTGGCAAATGACGCCGCAACCCCGGCCCCAGGCCTGTCCGGTACGCGCTGGTGTGCAACGTCCCGGCTGGCTGCTGAATGAGGCCCAGGTGCTGCAGGACAGCCAGGCGCGAATCCTCATGGGCCCGGAACGCATCGAGACCGGTTGGTGGGACGGAGCCGACGTACGCCGTGACTACTACCTGATCGAAACCCGCAGCGGACAACGTGGCTGGGCCTATCGACCGGTGGGCGAGGGCGGGCCGTTGTGGCTGCAGGGCTGGTTCGCATGAGCGTTGAGTATGCCGAGCTGCATTGCCTGTCGAACTTCAGCTTCCAGCGCGGCGCCTCCAGTGCCCTGGAGTTGTGTCGTCGGGCCAGGCAAGAGGGCTACCAGGCCCTGGCGATCACCGACGAATGCACCCTGGCCGGAATCGTCCGGGCCTGGCAGGCGGCCAAGGAACTGGAGTTGCAACTGATCGTCGGCAGCGAAATCCAGGTCGAGAACGGCCCGAAACTGGTGTTGCTGGTGGAAGACCTGGAAGGCTATCAAGCCTTGTGCCGGCTGATCACCCGCGCCCGGCGTCGCAGCGAGAAGGGCCACTATCGTATCTTGCGAGAGGACTTCGACCAGCCCTTGCCGGGGCTGCTGGCGTTGTGGATAGCCGAGGGCAACGACGCTGAGGAACACGGGCGTTGGCTCCAGTCGATCTTTGCCGGGCGCCTGTGGCTGGCGGTCCAGTTGCATTGTGGGCAGGACGACCGCCGCCGGTTGGCAGACTCGTTGGCGCTGGCCGAGCGCTTGAATCTTCCCGCCGTGGCCAGTGGCGATGTGCACATGCACGTGCGCGGCCGTCGTGCCTTGCAGGACACCATGACCGCCATCCGTCACCACGTCACGGTGGCCGAGGCTGGCCAGCGCCTGCACCCCAACGGCGAGCGCCACTTGCGCAGCCGCAAGGATCTGGCCGATCTCTACCCGCGGGCCTTGCTCGACGAAACCCTGAACATCGCCCGGCGCTGCACCTTCGACCTCGGCCAACTGCGTTACCAATACCCCCGCGAGCTGGTGCCCGAGGGGCATGATCCGGCGTCCTGGCTGCGGGAACTGACCGAGCGTGGCATGCGCGAGCGGTGGAAGGATGGCGTGACAGACAAAGTGCGAGCACAGATCGACAAGGAGCTGAGCCTGATCGCCGAGTTGGGTTATGACAGCTATTTCCTCACCGTACAGGACATCGTCAGCTTCGCCCGCAGCCGCCATATCCTTTGCCAGGGGCGTGGTTCGGCGGCCAACTCGGCGGTGTGCTACGCCTTGGGCATCACCGAAATCGATCCCAGCCTTACCAGCCTGTTGTTTGAACGCTTCCTGTCCCGGGAGCGCAACGAGCCGCCGGACATCGACGTCGACTTTGAACATGAGCGTCGCGAGGAAGTGTTGCAGTACGTGTTTCAGCGCTATGGCCGTCATCGTGCGGCATTGACGGCGGTGGTCAGCAGTTACCACGGCGCCGGGGCGGTGCGCGATGTGGCCAAGGCCCTGGGCCTGCCGCCGGACCAGATCAACGCCCTGGCCGATTGCTGTGGCCGCTGGAGCGACGAGGCGCCGCCAGTGGAGCGCTTGCGTGAAGGTGGCTTCGACCCGGACAGCCCGGTGTTGCGCCGGGTCCTGAGCCTGACCCAGCAATTGATCGGTTTTCCCCGGCATTTGTCCCAGCACCCGGGCGGCTTCGTGATTTCCGAACAGCCCCTGGACACCCTGGTGCCGGTGGAAAACGCCGCCATGGCCGAGCGCACCATCATCCAGTGGGACAAGGACGACCTGGACGCGGTCGGGTTGCTCAAGGTGGACATCCTGGCCCTGGGCATGCTCAGTGCGATTCGGCGCTGTTTCGACCTGATCGAGCGCTATCGGGGCCAGCGCTACGCCCTGGCGTCGCTGCCCAAGGATGATCGGGCGACCTACGAAATGATCAGCCGCGCCGACACCATCGGTGTGTTCCAGATCGAGTCCCGGGCGCAGATGTCGATGTTGCCTCGGCTGAGACCCAAGACCTTCTACGATTTGGTCATCGAAGTGGCGATCGTGCGGCCCGGGCCGATCCAGGGTGGGATGGTGCATCCGTACCTGCGCCGCAGAAACAAAGAAGAGGCGGTGACTTATCCCTCTGAAGCGTTGAAGCAAGTGCTCAACCGCACCCTGGGTGTTCCCTTGTTCCAGGAGCAGGTCATGCAGATCGCCATCGTCGCGGCCGATTACACCCCGGGTGAAGCAGACCAACTGCGTCGCTCCATGGCGGCCTGGAAACGTCACGGTGGCTTGGAGCCCCATCGGGAGCGCCTGGCGCAGGGGATGAAGAAAAACGGCTACACCGCTGAATTCGCCGCGCAAATCTTCGAACAGATCAAAGGCTTCGGCAATTACGGTTTCCCGGAATCCCACGCCGCCAGTTTCGCCTTGCTGACCTACGCCAGCAGTTGGCTCAAATGCCACGAACCGGCGGCGTTCGCCTGTGCCCTGATCAACAGCTGGCCCATGGGGTTCTACAGCCCGGACCAGATCCTCCAGGATGCCCGCCGGCATCAACTGTCGATCCGCCCGGTGGACGTACGCGCCAGCAATTGGGATTGCAGCCTCGAGCCCATGGACGGTCGACAACCGGCGATCCGCATGGGGCTGTGCATGGTCAAGGGCTTTCGCGAAGAGGATGCCCGCCGTATCGAAGCGGCCCGCCGGCATCGGCCCTTCAGCGATGTGGCCGACTTGGGCGAGCGCGCGCAGCTCGATGCCCGGGCCCAGGCGCAATTGGCCGATGCGGGGGCCTTGCAGGGCTTGGCCGGTGATCGCCATCGTGCCCGCTGGGAAGTGGCTGGGGTGCAGAAGCAACTGGGCTTGTTCGCCGGTTTGCCCTGCCAGGAGGAACCGTCCGTGGCCCTGCCAAAACCTACGCTGGGGGAAAACCTGTTTGCCGATTACACCACGCTCGGCACGACACTGGGCCCTCATCCACTGGCCCTGCTGCGTCCCGAACTGCGCGCCCGGCGCTGTCGCAGCTCACGGGAACTGCAAGAGGTGGAACATGGCCGCAATGTCAGCGTCGCCGGGCTGGTCACCGGTCGCCAGCGCCCGGGTACGGCCAGCGGTGTGACCTTCGTTACCCTGGAAGATGAATTCGGCAACCTCAACGTGGTGGTCTGGCGCGACTTGGCCGAGCGCCAGCGCAAGACCTTGGTGGGCTCGCAATTGCTCAAGGTCGACGGGCGCTGGGAAAGCGTCGGCGAGGTCCGCCACCTGATCGCCGGGCGCTTGAGCGACCTGACCGAGTTGTTGGCGGGCATCCAGGTGCATAGCCGTGATTTCCGCTAGACAACACTACCCTGTGGCGAGGGAGCTTGCTCCCGCTCGGCGGTATGTAGGAGCTGACGAGTGAAACGAGGCTGCGATCTTTCCCCAGCCACTTGAATCTCAAGCGAAAGATCAAGATCAAAAGATCGCAGGCTTCGCCAGCTCCTACAGAGCCCAGCGGGAGCAATCTCTGGCCACAGGAAGCATGTCCCTAGTCCAGACAGGTCGTCGTTCATGACCTCCCCATGAAACCAAACGCCAACCCAGCGCTCGAAGCTCTGATCGCAAGGGATTTGTGTATGCCGACTCCCAGCAGGCATTTTGAGGTTCAGAATCGACCATGCAGTTTCTATCCCAAAATCACGGGTGCCCTGGATGGGGCGGTGAAATGGCCGGGCGTATCCGGGCGTTCGATTGGAGCCGGACCGAGTTGGGCGCCATCGAGCACTGGTCCGCCAGCCTGCGCAGCGCCGTCCAGTTGTTGCTGGCTTCGCCCCTGCCGATGGTGATGTTGTGGGGCCGCCAGGGCTTCATGATCTACAACGATGCCTATGCCGAGTTCGCCGGTGGCCGCCATCCTTACCTGCTGGGGTGCGCGGTGGAATTGGGCTGGCCGGAGGTCGCCGAATTCAATCGGCATGTGCTGGACGTCTGCCTGGCCGGCGGCACCTTGTCCTACCGCAGCAAAGAGTTGGTCCTGTTGCGCGATGGCAAGCCTGAAGATGTGTGGATGGACCTCTATTACAGCCCGGTGCCCGATGACGACCAGTCTCCGGCGGGCGTGCTGGCGATTGTGGTGGAAACCACCGAGCTCGTGTTGACCGAGCGTGCCCGGCAAGAGGCCGAACGCAGTTACCGAGCCGTCAATGAACGCATCCAGTTGGCGCTCTCGGCCGGACCATTGCTGGGATCGTTCGTCTGGGACATCCAGGCCGACACACTGTCGGGCGATGAGCGTTTCGCCCGTACCTTCAACTACCCGCCAGACTGTTCGCTGGACGCACTGCCCATCGAAATTGCCCGCCAGCGCATCCACGCCGATGACCTCGACGAGGTCAACCAGCGGGTCGAACTGACCGTGCGTACGGGCATCCCCTACAGCGCTGAATATCGGGTGCGCCGCATAGGCGGTGATTACCTGTGGGTGCTGGCCAGCGGTCGCTGCGAATTCGATGCCACGGGCAAGCCCCTGCGTTTTCCAGGTGTGCTGATTGACATCAATGAACGCAAGACAGCCGAAGCGTCGCTGCTCAAATTCACCCGCGATCTGGAACAGCGGGTCGCCGACGAGGTGCAAGCGCGGCTGGCGGCAGAAGAGCAGTTGCGTCAATCGCAAAAGCTCGAGGCCATTGGCGGTCTCACGGGTGGCGTGGCCCATGACTTCAACAACCTGCTGCAAGTGATTGCCGGCAACCTGCACTTGCTGGCCCGCCACGAGCGGGGCAACGTCAACGTGCAACGACGGGTCAGTGCCTCCATCGAAGCCGTGGAGCGGGGCGCCAAGTTGTCATCGCAACTGCTGGCTTTTGCCCGGCGCCAGCCATTGTCACCGGCGGTCTACAGCCCACGACGCATCTACGATGGCATGGGTGAACTGCTGCAACGGGCCTTGGGCGAAACCATCCAGATTGAAGTGAGCCTGCCCCTGGAGCCCTGGTGCATCCACGTCGATCGCAATCAATTGGAAAACGCCCTGTTGAACCTGGCGATCAATGCTCGCGATGCCATGGGCGGCGAGGGCATCATCCGCCTGATCGGGGAGAACATCGGGCTCGATGAAGCGTTCTGTGCCGGCAAGGGGATCTCGGCCGGCGACTATGTCCGGCTGTCGGTGATCGACTGCGGTGCCGGCATGCCGCCCGAGATCCTGAAGCAGGTGTTCGAACCATTTTTCACCACCAAGACCGATGGCCAGGGCACCGGGCTTGGATTGAGCATGGTGTTCGGGTTCGTCAAGCAGAGTGGCGGCCATATCGAGATCTCCAGCGACCTGGGCGAGGGCACGCGAGTACGGATGTATTTCCCTCGAAGCCTTGCGCCCGAAGCGGGCGAAACCGAGCAACACGACGTGCTTCAGTCTGGCCGGCAAGAGACGATCCTGGTGGTGGAGGACAACGACGAGGTGCGCAGCGCGTCGGTGGAACTGCTGGAGCAGTCCGGCTATCGGACCCTCACGGCCGCCAACGGCGATGAGGCGATGAGGCTGCTGCTGGAAGGCATCTCGGTCGACCTGATCTTCACCGACGTCGTCATGCCCGGCCTGATCAAGAGTTCCGACCTCGCCGCCTGGGCCAAGGTGCAGAAACCGCCGGTCCCGGTGCTGTTCACCTCGGGGCACACCCGGGACATCATCTCCCGCAACCATCAGTTGAGCCCCGATACCCATTTGTTGAGCAAACCCTACGGCCCGGACGCGCTGACCCGGATGGTGAAGAGTGTGCTGGGCGGCTGATCGCGGCACTGCAAACAAATGGAACCGACGCCGTCGCATCACCTTCGAATGTTCAAGACCGGTCATCCATCCGGCCCTGCCATGAACGAGGTGCCTATGAACGACGATCCCGCAAACACCCAACCACTACGCCCTGCCGGGACGGACCAGGCCCAGAGCGCCGCCACGGAGGTCGATCAGAAGAATCGTCATAGGGACAATGACAACACCTTCAGCCCCGGCTTCAAGCCTGAACCGGATCGGCCGAAATCTGGCGAGGATACTGACGCTGATATCGACACTGATGGTGGCTAGCCCATGACGGATGTGCGACACCGATTCATTGTGGGAGCGAGCTTGCTCGCGATGACTGTGGCAAATTCGATATCCCTGTGACTGGACCACCGCTATCGCGAGCAAGCTCGCTCCCACAGGGGGGCGCTTCGAAAAAACGGCGCTTCCCTGCCAAGGGAGGCGCCGTTTTTCCTTGAGTGAGCAGTGCCTCGCTCTACTTGCTTGGATGCGCAGCCTGAAGTTTCTTGGCGGCTTCCAGGTGATGTTGCAGATCTGGCAGCATCTTCTGGGCGAACGCCTTGAGTTCGGTATTGCCAGCCTTCTTGTCGTCGGTAACGGTTTCGGCTTCTTTCTTGAACAGGGCAATGGTTTCTTCGTGGGCCTTGACCTGGTTGTTGGCGTAGGCCGCATCAAAAGACTCATCGCGCACGTCGAGAATTTTCGCCTTGGCTTTTTTCATCAACGTGGTGTCGTCGGGTACCTCGATGTCATGTTTTTGCGCCAGGGCTTTCAGCTCTTCGTTGGCCTTGGTGTGGTCAGTGATCATCTTGTTGGCGAATTCCTTGATGTCCGCCGATTGGCTTTTTTCCAAGGCCAGTTTGCTGGTCTCGATCTCTGCAATCCCACCGGCCGCCGCGTTGTCGACAAAGTCGTTGGAAGTCGCGGCCCATGCCATGTCCATGCTGGTACTCAGGGCAACTGCCAGGCCGAGTTGACGCAGGGTAAATCTGTCCATAGGTAAGTCTCCATACAAGTTGAACGAGCGACTCTTGTCGTCTCTGCTCAATGGAGGGCGACGCACCGGCAAAGGTTTGATCGCCAAGCGATCCGGTACGACGAACGGTCACCGCTGGTCGGATTGGCGGTCGACAGAACCCTGTCGAGGAGGCCATCCTGATAATCGACGGGCGCCGCAAGGGCGTCTGCCACCGACCCATCGAAGGAGGTGTTCCATGCCGGTGTCCCACGATTTGTGCCAGGATCTCAAATGCACAAAAGACCACATCCAGCAAAAACGCAGCGAGAATCCAAGGCTCGACTCGTTACTTCAAAAATACTCCCAACTTGATGCCGAGGTGGTCGAAGCCGAGAAACCGTCCTCCGGCGCGTTGTCCGACGATGCTTTGGAGACGCTCAAGAAGAAGCGATTACTGGTCAAGGACGAGATCGTGGCCCACATGCAGAGATAATGCGAGGGGCTTTTGTGGCCAGAGATTGCTCCCGCTGGGCCGTAGGAGCTGTGTAGGAGCTGTGTAGGAGCTGTGTAGGAGCTGTCGAGTGCAACGAGGCTGCGATCTTTTCCCTGCCACTTGAATCTCAAGCGAAAGATCAAAAGATCAAAAGATCAAAAGATCAAAAGATCGCAGGCTTCGCCAGCTCCTACAAAGTACAAAGCGGGAACAAGCTCTGGTCACGACGGCCCCTCATGCCTTGCCTCCCAACCTGTCAGGTCAATGGATCCCAGCGCTGCGACCAGTCGCTGCCGGTCTTGACGATCTCTCGCAACACCTCGAATGCCTGCTGCAACGCCGCTGAGTCCCGATCGCGGGAGTAGACCAGGTAGGTGGGGTAGTTGAATTCCGGTGCCTTGGGCACCCGTTCCAGGATGCCGCTGTCCAGGTAGCTCTGCACGACCCGGGTGCGGAAGTAGCCGCTGCCGCCGTTTTCCAGGATGTACTGCAGGGCCAGGGGGCCGAGGTTGAAGGTCACGGCGGCCTTGGCCTTGTCCGGTAGCGCGGTGTCGTGTTGGCGCCGGAAGTCAGCACTCCAGTCGATGTACACGTAGGGCTCGGGACGGGCGGCCAGGCGTACCAGGATGAGTTTCTCTTCCAGCAGCTGTTCTACCTGCAGGCGTGGCCAATATTCGGGCTGATACACCACCGCCGCGTCCAGCAGACCCAGCTCCAGCTGTTGTAGCAGTTTCTCGCCGTCGCGGATGTCCATGCGCAGGGCATGGCCGGGAATCTTCTGGCGCAGTCCGCCGGCCCAGGCAAGCATCAAGGGATTGCACAGGCTGACCTCGCCCCCCAGGTGCAAGACGTTGCGATAGCCCTCGGGCAGTGGCAGGTCCCGACGGGCTGCTTCCCAGGTCTGCACGAGCTGGTTGGCGTAGACCACAAATGCCTCGCCGTCGCTGGTCAATCGCGCGCCGGCACGGTTGCGTACGAACAGCGCGCAGCCAAGCTGGCTTTCGAGCTTCTGGACCCGGGCGGTGATCGCCGTCTGGGTCACGTGCAGCTTTTCGGCCGCAGCAGCGAGGCTGCCGTGGCGGACGATTTCCAGGAAGGTGCGAGCGAGGTCGATGTCCATGTTCAGGCCGATACGGGGAAGCGGGCATTGTAAGAGCTGCCGCGCCTCCCCGATACCTGCGAACCGCAGATGCCTTGTGGGAGCGAGCCTGCTCGCGATAGCGGCGGGGCAGCCAGCGAAGATACTTGAGGCAAAAACACGAATCCCGCCACGGGGGCGGGATTCGTTTGCAATCAAAGGCCCGCGAAGAACGCGAGCGCAGTCTCAGCCTGGGAACAGCTCGGACAGTTTCATGGCCAGCATCATGTCGCCTTCGGCGCGCAGCTTGCCGCCCATGAACGCTTGCATGCCGTCGGTTTCACCGCTGACGATGCCTTGCAGGGTTTCGCCGTCCATCACCAGGGTCACCTGGGCGTCCGGGTTTTCACCTTCCAGCAGTTCGCAGGTGCCTTCCTTGACGACCAGCGAGAAATTCTTGGTATCGTCGATGCGGAAACCGAATACCAGGTCCAGGCCGTCAGCGGCGGTTGGGTTGAACTTGGCTTTCATGGCTTGTACGGCGTCGGCTACGGAGGTCATGGTTTCGATCCTTATTTGGGTGGTACAGCAAGGGTCTACAGTAATCCGGACTCAGCGAAAGGTGATGAGGTCCGGGGCCTTCAGCAGTTGCAGGTGGGCATGGCTGTTGAAGGAAGCCAGGGCCACCTCGCGGCCCCTGAATTTCAGGTGGTTGAGCGAGGTGTTGACGATTTGCCAGTTCAGTTCGAAGGCCTGTCGGGCCGGTATCTGGGTGATCAGGTGGAGCAGGGCGGTGATGGTGCCGCCGGAGGTGAACACGGCGATTTTATGGGTGTTGTCGGCTTGCTCCAGGATGCGGTGCAGGCCCGCCTGGACCCGCTCGACAAAACCCAGCCAGCTTTCCAGGCCCGGCGGGTCATACTGGCCGCTGAGCCAGCGTTCGACGATCAGTGCGAAGATGCGCTGGAATTCGGCGCGGTTCTGCGCAGCGTTGCGCAGGATATGCAGCGCCTCGGGCTCCTGGACAAGCATGTCCGGGAGCAGGGCGCGAATGACCGCGTCGGCATCGAACTCGTTGAACGCGGCGTCGATTTCCAGCCCGGGAACCGGCAACCCGGCGGCGGACATCTGGCCCAGCGCGCCGATGGCGGTATCCTGTTGGCGACGCAGGTCACCCGAGAGGCAGCGATCGAATACGACACCGAGCTGCGCCAGGTGGCCGCCGAGCACTTGCGCCTGGCGCACGCCATTGGGTGAAAGGACATCGTAGTCGTCCGCACCAAAGGAGGCCTGGCCATGTCGAATCAGATAGATACTGCCCACGTCCGCGTCATCCCGGTACGTTGAAGGTTTGGCGAGGTTATGGGGATGGCGGTGAGCTGTCAATGAAAAAACATACGCTTGTTTGAAATGCCCGTTGCAGCCTTGTCCTGCCTCGCTCGCGTTAAGGTAACCACTGGTTTCATGACTGGTCGCGACGCAGGCGCATGGGTATGCTGGGGCCGTTACGCGCCTGCGTTCAGTGGCGCATTGCATTTAAGGAGTTGCTGTGGAGTTTTTCATCGAGTACGCCGGTTTCCTGGCCAAGACCGTGACGCTGGTGATCGCCATCCTGGTGGTGTTGATCAGTTTTGCTGCGTTGCGCAGCAAGGGGCGGCGCAAGTCGACCGGTCAGTTGCAGGTGAGCAAACTCAACGATTTCTACAAGGGGCTGCGTGAGCGCCTGGAACAGACGCTGCTGGACAAGGATCAGCTCAAGGCGCTGCGCAAGGCCGAAGGCAAGGCTGAAAAGGCCGGGAAGAAAAACAAGGACAAGCCGGCGGCCAAGCCCCGGGTGTTCGTGCTGGATTTCGACGGTGACATCAAGGCCTCGGCCACCGAGAGCCTGCGTCATGAAATCACTGCGCTACTGACCCTGGCGACGCCGAAGGATGAAGTGGTGCTGCGCCTGGAAAGTGGCGGCGGCATGGTCCACAGCTACGGCCTGGCCTCGTCGCAGCTGGCGCGGATCCGTCAGGCTGGCGTGCCGTTGACGGTCTGCATTGACAAGGTCGCGGCCAGTGGCGGCTACATGATGGCGTGCATCGGTGAGAAGATCATCAGCGCCCCCTTCGCGATCCTGGGCTCCATCGGCGTCGTCGCGCAATTGCCCAACGTCAACCGGCTGCTGAAGAAACACGACATCGATTTCGAAGTGTTGACGGCCGGGGAATACAAACGCACGTTGACGGTGTTCGGCGAAAATACCGAGAAGGGCCGGGAAAAATTCCAGGAAGACCTGGACATTACCCATGAGCTGTTCAAGAACTTCGTGTCCAACTACCGCCCGCAACTGGCCATCGATGAAGTGGCGACCGGTGAGGTCTGGTTGGGTGTCGCGGCGCAGGGCAAGGGCTTGGTGGACGAGCTGAAAACCAGCGATGAATACCTGGCCGAACGCGCCAAGGGTGCCGAGCTGTACCACCTGCACTACGCCGAACGCAAAAGCCTGCAGGAACGCATCGGCATGGCGGCCAGTGGTTCGGTGGATCGCGTGCTGCTCAGTTGGTGGAGCCGCCTGACCCAGCAGCGATTCTGGTAATTCGGGGGCGGCTCCTCGGTACTGCGTCTAACCGCCAATCCCCCTGTGGGAGCGAGCTTGCTCGCGATGACGGCGGTAGATCCGATATCGAGGCAAGCTGATCCACCGCTATCGCGAGCAAGCCCGCTCCCACAGTGGTTCGGGGGTGGGCTGGAAGTTCGGACTCACCGCCATTCCCTTGTGGGAGCGAGCTTGCTCGCGATGACGGCTGCACACCCCCATTGATGCAAGCTGTCCCTCCGCTATCGCGAGCAAGCTCGCTCCCACAGAGGTTTCGGTGGGGTTGCGAGAAATGCCCAACAAAAAAGCCCTGAACCGGTATCCCCGGATCAGGGCTTTTTCATGGGGCTGTCTCAGCGACGACGGAACAGCGGCAGCGGTTCGTCAGTGGCAGCCTGGTAGGTCACCGAGAAGTCCTTGAGGCTTTCGAGGGCTTCGTAGGGGTCTTTGTCGGCACGCAAGGCGAAGGCGTCGAAGCCGCAGCGGCGCATGTAGAACAGCTGGTCGCGCAGCACGTCGCCAATTGCCCGCAATTCACCCTTGAAACCATAGCGGTCACGCAGCAGGCGAGCGTTGGAGTAGCTGCGCCCGTCGGTGAAGGCCGGGAAGTTCAAGGCGATGACCTGCAACTGGTTGGCGTCCTCGCCGATTTCCTCGGCTTCCTCGTCAGCGTCCAGCCACACACCCAGGCCGCCGTCGCGGGCCTTGAGGGCGTGGGCATGATCGCGCCACAGGGCCAGGGGCACGATCAGGTCGTCACAGTTGGAGATGCCGTCGAAGGTCGCGTCCTTGGGCAGCAGGTGCCAGGTTTCGTCGATGACCTCGTTGTTCTTAATGATTCGCTGCATAGACGCGTTCCTTGAAGAGGTCGATGCCAATACGTTGGTAAGTGTCGATGAAGCGCTCGTCTTCGGTACGTTGTTCGATGTACACGTCGATCAGCTTCTCGATCACGTCAGGCATGTCGTCCTGGGCAAACGACGGGCCGAGGATCTTGCCCAGGCTGGCGTCGCGGCTACCGCTGCCGCCCAGGGAGACCTGGTAGAACTCTTCGCCTTTCTTGTCCACGCCCAGGATGCCGATGTGGCCGACGTGGTGGTGACCACAGGCGTTCATGCAGCCGGAAATGTTCAGGTCCAGCTCGCCGATGTCGAACAGGTAGTCCAGGTCGTCGAAACGACGCTGGATCGATTCGGCGATAGGGATCGACTTGGCGTTGGCCAGCGAGCAGAAATCGCCGCCCGGGCAGCAGATCATGTCGGTCAGCAGGCCGATGTTCGGGGTGGCGAAGCCTTGCTCGCGCAGCTCGCCCCACAGGGTGAACAACTGGCTCTGTTCAACGTCTGCCAGGATGATGTTCTGCTCGTGGGAGGTGCGCAGTTGGCCGAAGCTGTAGCGCTCGGCCAGGTCGGCCACGGCGTCCAGTTGCTTGTCGGTGATATCGCCGGGCGCGACGCCGGTCGGCTTCAGGGACAGGGTCACCGCGACATAACCCGGCTTCTTGTGGGCCAGGGTATTGCGGGTGCGCCAGCGGGCGAAGCCCGGGTGTTCTTTGTCGAGGGCTGCCAGTTCGGCGTCCTGGTTGCCCAGGGCTTTGTACTGCGGGTCGACGAAATGCTTGGCGACGCGATGCACTTCGGCTTCGGTCAGGGTGGTCTGGCCGCCACGCAGGTGAGCCATCTCGGCTTCGACCTTCTCGGCGAACACTTCAGGCGTCAGGGCCTTGACCAGGATCTTGATCCGCGCCTTGTATTTGTTGTCGCGACGGCCGTAGCGGTTGTATACCCGCAGGATGGCGTCGAGGTAGCTCAGCAGGTCCTGCCACGGCAGGAACTCGTTGATGAACGCGCCGACCACCGGGGTACGCCCCAGGCCACCGCCCACCAGCACACGGAAGCCCAGCTCGCCGGCCGCGTTGTAGACCGTCTCCAGGCCGATGTCGTGGACTTCGATGGCCGCACGGTCCGAGGTCGAGCCGTTGATGGCAATCTTGAACTTGCGCGGCAGGTAGGCGAATTCCGGGTGGAAAGTCGTCCACTGGCGGACGATCTCGCACCACGGGCGCGGGTCGATCAACTCGTCGGCCGCGACACCGGCGAACTGGTCGGTGGTGACGTTGCGCAGGCAGTTGCCGCTGGTCTGGATCGCGTGCATCTGCACGGTGGCCAGTTCGGCGAGAATCTCGGGCACATCTTCCAGGGCTGGCCAGTTGTACTGGACGTTCTGCCGGGTACTGATGTGGGCGTAGCCCTTGTCGTAGTCGCGGGCAATTTTCGCCAGCTTGCGCACCTGGCGCGAGGTCAGTTGGCCATAAGGCACAGCCACGCGCAGCATCGGGGCGAAGCGCTGGACATACAAGCCATTCTGCAAGCGCAGAGGGCGGAATTCTTCTTCGCTCAGCTCGCCTGCCAGATAGCGTCGGGTCTGATCACGGAACTGCTTGACGCGGTCCTCGATGATCCGCTGATCGTACTCGTCATATACGTACATATAAGTCTCGGTCTCAGGCTTGGGCCGATCAGAAACAGCTGCATGTTGGCTCGCTGGAATCGGGTTCTGCCTCGGCAATTCTGCGCGCACGGCCGCGCACTCCTAGAGGAGCCGGTGCAAGATACCTGTTTTGAGTTATGCGCAAAAGTGATGTTTGAGTATATGTAAAGAACCAAATCGACTAATGAGATTGATTATTGCCTAACCCACATTTGTCGTGCGGGCAATCATCGTCTTAACTGTGGTCGAGTCCCTATGCAATCACCTACAAAACCGACAAGAGGCGATGCAATGAGCAATCCGACCAAAGCAAGGAAAAGCGACAGTTCTGTTGATGCCTGGGCCATTTTGTTCCTGATTATCCTGGTGGTGGGCACCGCAGTGTTCTGGGTCAGTCATCAATAGGTTCGAGCCGTTGCCGGCCACATGAAGGTCTCGCGTTCATGTGCCTGTTCGCCACCCGGGTCGTTATACTGGGTGGCGTATTACTTGGGGCGGGCGGGATGTCGAAGTTTATCTGCAGGCTAGTGGGGCTGTTATGCCTGTCATTCTGGACGCAGGCCCAAGCCGCCCGGGTGGTTTCTTCTTCCGAGGCGTTGCCTGGCAGTTCGACTGCTCCTTCGGTCGTGTTCCTGAACCCGGGCCACTCCACCGAACCCTTCTGGGTCAGCTACACCGAATTCATGCAAGCGGCGGCAAGCAAGCTGGGCCTGCGGCTGCGCGTGGAGTATGCCGGGCGCGATCCCCAACTGATGATTCGCCTGGCGCGCGAGGCCGTCACGGCGAAGGACCGTCCGGACTACCTGGTGTTGGTCAACGATCAATATGTCGCCCCGCGGATCCTGCAATTGGCGCAGGGCAGTGGGGTCAAGCTGTTCCTGGTGAACAACACGTTGACCAGCGATCAGACTCGCCTGCTGACAGAGAACGGCGCCCCACCTCCCGAGTTGCTCGGCAGCCTGGTGCCCAATGATGAGCGCAGCGGTTACCTGATGCTCAAGGAACTGTTGCGCCAATACGGACCGCTGGCACCTGGGCAGACGCTCGATCTGCTGGCTTTTTCCGGGAAGAAACTCACCCCTTCGGCGCAACTGCGCGAGAAGGGCCTGCTCCGGGCGCTGGCCGAGCACCCGCAAGTGCATCTGCGCCAGTTGGTCTATGGCGAGTGGAGTCGCGAACGGGCTCATGAGCAGGCGAGCCAGTTGGTCAAGCGCTATCCGCAGACCGCGCTGGTCTGGTCGGCCAACGATGAAATGGCCCTGGGTGCCATGCAGGCGTTCGAGGAGGCGGGTCGTCAGCCAGGCAAGGATGTGTTGTTCAGCGCCATGAACAGCTCCAGGGCGGCGCTCCAGGCCCGTATCGACGGGCGCTTGAGCGTGCTGTTCACCGGGCACTTCAGCTTGGGAGGGTGGGCCATGGTGCTGCTCCATGATCACGCCCGAGGCGTCGACCTCGCGCGTCATGGCGGTTACAACCAGCAGATCGACCTGATGCAATCGCTCGATCCGGCCCGCGCCCGCGCGTGGTTGAACATGGACCCCGCCAAGGACTATCGCCTGGACTTCAAGCGCTTCAGCCTGGTGTCTCACCCGGATGGCGAGCGCTATGCCTTTTCGCTCGATGCCCTGGGGCGGCGCTAGAGCGACTCAGATCGAGATGGGCGGTATGGCTGTTTCGTTTCGCAAGAGGCCCGGTTCCATTTTTGCAGATTCGTTCTATATGCCCGCAAAGTACAACACCAGATTGACGATCCCATACAACGTCAACCCGAAAATCACCGTAAACAGGATGCCGAGGATGATGAAGTGGCTCGGCTTGCCATGGGTGAAGTCGCGGGCGCGGTTTTTTCCGCTTTGCACGCCGAAGGCCGCCGCTCCCACGCTGTGGAGCATTTGCCAGAGGGTGGGCGCCTTATTTTCGCTTGGTTCGTCCATGATGCTCTCCATACACAAGGTCGTATGTGGAGAGCATAGTCAATCTCTGCCGGCTTAAATCCCTCATTACACAGTTTCCCATCGACCTATAACTATGTACCGCCCATGCGGTTCGCTAAACGGGCCTGCTGTCGCTTCATTCAAAGGAGCGATGTATGTCACCCAATTCCACACAGTCCCCGGAAAAAATACAGCCAGAGCCACCGGCCACGGAGAGTCTGCACGCGGACTTCCTGGAAGCCGCGATGCCGGCATGGCTCATCGAGGCTTCGACGCAACGCAGGCAGGCGATGAAGCAAGTCGGAACGCAGATGCCGGCCTGGTACGCGAACGCTTCGCCAGAGCAGCGCAAGGTCGTGGATGCCTGTTTTAAGGAAAGTCTTGCGGCACAGAATCAACTGGATAAGACCCTGTCGTCGTTCCTGGACATCGACACGTTTGCCAGGCCGCTCTTGATCCAGGCCTTGAAGGATCGGTTCCAGGTAGAGGTGGATGTCGACAAAACCTTGCTACGCCTTACACGGCCATGGGAAACAACCGTGATCAAGGTGGAAATTTCTTCGTTCGAATTGTTCAAGTTGCCCTTGCTGCAGGTTGCGCTGCACAACTTCGAAAGCTGGGAGTGCGAGCACGGCGCCTATCATGAAACATCAGAATTCATGGTGGAGAAGGACACACCCGGCACTTACGCGCCCGTGGCGTTGAATGTGTCGGTCGGTCAATTCCTCACCCTGTGCCGCACCTTGGACATCGGTGCGAAGTACCAAGCCTACCTCAAGTCATTTTCCTACCCGGCTGACGCTGCGACCGAAACGACGCTTCGCCAGCACTTCATTGCCAGCCAGAAAGCCGCGTTGAGGGCCGCAGCCGAGCAGGCGCTATTGACAGGGGATATCGAACCCAGGGATCACGCGATGATTCTCTCGGTCATCAAGGGTGAAAATAACCCCTGGATGGGCGAAAAGCCGGTCTGGTTCGAAGACATGTCCCTGATGAAGCAAAGATTGGTGGGCTGTGTCGCGTTCTCGATCTGTGAGCTACATCGCTACAGCGACGAAATGATTCTTTATGTTCCCCATGATCCTGAACATCCAATGAAGCGCTACGACGGCGACCAACTGGAAACACGCTTCAGGCAATTGCTTACCACCCCCGAAACCACGCCGTTGGAATACACCGGTCCTACACCCTACCAGCGCTTTTTCAGTCAGTTCGTGCCCTACGATAAACGACCTTATTTCTTCAGCCAGTTTGTCCAGGAGGCAGCCGGCTTCCCAAGCATCCAATTGCCTGCGCCATGGTTGGGCATTTTTGAACCTTTCATGCCCTCTTCGCTGATGGTGCACCTCCCGGGAGTCCCTCCCGATCCCTTAAAGGCAAAGCGCGAACCAAATCCCTACATCGCCCCTTCGACGTTGCCGCAGAAAGGCCGATCGTTGTGGGACGATAACTTGGATCCGTGGCACTACCTCTATGAGCGACACCGTGAAAAAGTGCTGGCCGATGCGCGCAGTCATGCGGTGCCCACGAGTGACGTCGACGCCAAGGCAAGGCAGGAAAAACTGGCCAACCTGCTACAAATGGGGCTGTCTGCGGTGAACATGTTGTCGATGTTCGTTCCGGTGTTGGGCGAGGTCATGATGGTCGTCATGGCGGGACAGCTTTTATATGAAACCCTTGAAGGTGCAGTCGAGTGGGGCGAGGGCGACAAACGGGCAGCCAAGGCTCACTTGATCGACGTCGCAGAAAACCTGGCGTTGATGGGCGCGATGGCCGGTGTGGGGGCCGGGGTCAGCAAGCTGGCCGCCATCAAGCCTGAACCCGTGATCGAGTGCCTTGAGCCTGTGACGTTGCCTAATGGCGAAACACGCTTGTGGAAGCCGGAACTGAGCAGCTATGAAAGCGCTGTAACACTCACCGATACGAGCACTCCGAACGCGCTGGGGCAATACGAAGTCGATGGGAAAACCCATATTCGTCTAGGGGGAAAGGTGCATGAGCAGTTTTTCGACGCATCGATCCACAAATGGCGAATCAAGCATCCAACGGACGAGGCGGCGTATCAACCTATCCTCCTGCATAACGGCAACGGAGCCTGGCGGCATTCGCTGGAGCGCCCGATGACGTGGGATCGCCTGACGCTGCTCAGGCGCATGGGCCATGAGACCGCGGCGTTTTCGGATGAGATGCTGCTCAGGCTCGCCGATGTCAGCGGCGTCAGCGATAACGCGCTACGCAAAATGCACATGGACCGAACGATGCCCCCTCCCGAGCTGAGGGATGCGATGCGGCTGTTCAAGGCGGATGCCGAGGCCGCGCAGGTGATTGATCAGTTGCAAGCTGCAGCAAATCTGGGAGGGTTAACCCGGCAGCAAGTTTTTGAAAGGATCTACAAGGGCACGGAACCTGTGGACGGTCGTATCAGGATTTTGCAGCGTGAGTGCCCAGGCCTTAGCGAGGCTGCCGCCCAGGAGGTCATCGCCCACGGTAGCGCTGCGGATCTCACCCGTCTTGACGCAAGGCGCCGCGCGCCGTTGAGCATGCTCGAAGAGGCTCGCTGGTATGCACGACAAGGACGTCAGGTTCGGGCGTATGGGGGATTGCACAGCGACAATATCGTTTCGGCCGACAGCCGGCGCTTGGCATTGCATGCCCTGGAAAGACTGCCGGGCTGGCCCGTTACGCTGCGCCTGGAAGTGCGCGAGGGAAGCGACACGGGTGCGTTGCTCGAAAGCATCGGCGACAAGAATGCGCCTGAAAAAAAATACCTTATTAAAAACGGACCTGGCTATCAGGCCTTCAATGAGCTGGGTGACGAACCGGGTGGCATGCCCCGGCGGGGTGGCGACTTCTACCGTTCGATCCTGCATGTTCTGCCCGCTGAGGCGCGTTCCGCCCTGGGGCTGCCGGAGGGGAACGGCCCCGAGCTGCAACGCATGATCATCGATTACGCCTACCTGCATCGTGGGGACATGACCCAGCTCCTTGAAACCCCCGCCAAGCGCTTCAAACCACCGGTTCGCGTGAGCGCGACGCTCAAGGGGTATTACGCGAGCGGCCGGGGTAGGGGAATGCATCCTTCCATTGAGGCGCGGGTGGAGGCACTTTACCCCAGCGAGCCACAAGCCGAAGCGTTCATCAGGCAGCAACGGGGAAAGACAGAACGGCAGATCTATTTGGAACTGCAAACGCGCCAGCGCGAGTGGGAGTCGCTCGACGGCACGCTTGAACAATGGCTGGGCGAGACGCTCGGGAGCCCGGCCGATGCTCACAAAAATAGGTTTGCGCAGGCGCTCAGGGACGGTTGGCGCAATCGCCCGTTAGCGGAAGAATCCCCCGAAGGCGCGCGGCTGGTGCTTTCCTGTGAGGGGTCGCTGCCCCCCATAGCCACCCATTTTGCGCATGTACGGGAATTGTCGGTGATTGGCGGCGGCATGACAGACGCCAATGCGGATGCCTTCCTGGCACTTTTCCCTGGGGTCACGAAATTGGAGATTGGCCTCAGGGAATCCGGATTCCTCGATCTGTCCTTCGGGCACCCACCGTTGACCACCTTGCCGCACGCGGTGAGCCAGATGCCAGGACTCACCGACTTGCGGTTTTCCACCGCCGCTGTCTCGCTGGCCGAGAGTTTTCCACAAAGGCTCTCTTCCCTGACTTCACTGGAGGTGCTGCACATCGATTGCTCAGGTTTCGATCAGACCGCCATGCACAACCTTGACCTGACACCATTGAGCCGTTTGCGTACGTTGAAAATCGAGGCGCCTCAAGCGTTATCGCAATGGCCTGAATACGTGCAGCGTCTTCCCCGGCTCGAACGCCTGGAGCTGTCGCGCACATCGATACGTACGCTGCCGGATGCCATATTCGAAGGGCACGAAAAGTTGTGGGCCGGGCTATCGCTGAATTGGTCAGCGCTGACTCCGCAAACGTTCGCGCGCGCCTACCGGTACGTCAGCGAATACTCGGGAGCGTTCGGCCATTTGGTGGACGTGGATCAAATGGTGGACGGCTACTGTCGCGGGCAATTGCGCTTGCTGGTCGGGGAGGCCGAGTCTGTCGGGCGCCTGCCCGTGAAATTTGACAGTGCCTCCAATACTCCTCAGGAACGATTTGCTGCGGTAGAAGCACTCAGGGCTGAACACGATGGAATCTTTGCGCAGTTTTTTTTCGAGCCGACGGGGGCGGAAGATTTGTCATATGCCTTGCTTTCGCCAGTGTGGTGGGAGGGCGGAGGTCTGTTGTTTCGAGCGTTGCGAGACAGCTGGCGCGGCGCTGTACGCCAACGCCTGGGTTTGCCGACCGCAGGGGGCTCCTTGTTTGAGCTGCCGGTTTCCGGGTCTGCTCTTCCCGGTAAGCAGTTTGCGGCGCTCCCAGCGTTGCCGCCCGCAAGCTTCTCCCACGTAGAAACGCTGCGCTTGGGATCGTTGGATGTTTCCCCCCGGCAGGCGCGCAACTTTTTCAGGGCATTCAGCGGTACGCGAACATTGGAAATAAGCGGCAACGGCTTCACCGAGCTGCCTTTCGACGCCGAAGACTTGCCGGCCCTGACGCAACTCGATATGCGCAACAACAACCTGCTCGTCACGCCCACTGTTCAGGCGCAGTTCAATGGGTTGACGCTGCTTGAGCAACTGAATCTGGAAAACAACCCGCTCGAGACGCTTGATGTCAGTGCCTTGACCCGGCTCAAGGCACTGGGCCTCAAAGCCACCCAGTTGCGGGCTTGGCCAACCGGTGCCGAGAACCTGACGCAGCTTTCCTGGCTTGACTTGCGGGATAACCAACTGCAGTCGTTCCCGCCAACAGTGCTGTCCAATGATGCGCTCATACTGAAAGCCAACTTGACCGGTAACCCCTTCAGCCCTGAAGGCGAGGCAGCCTTGAGTGCGGCACATCAGCGAATCGAGGATGCAAGAGGACTCCTTCAGGGGACACTGGCTCGGCTTGCCAAAGAACCCGTACCGTCGCAGTTCCCCCCGGCAGAAACCAGCGAAACAATAGCTCGACTTCTTTTACCTCTTCCTGAGGAATCGGCGGTGGCCGAGGGAAGTGCCGGGCTTGAGCTACGCCTGCAGCGGCTGGATCCGGCCCTGACTCAGGAGCAGGCGGCCCGGCAGCTCGGGCAGTGGCGTGAAAACGGGATGACCGACAAGCAAATCGACGATCAAATCAGCCAGTGGCATCAAGCGTGTGTCTCGCTGACTCGTCGGTTGAACGAATGGCTGTTTATCCGAGAACGACGTACAGCCAGAACCGTCGTGTCTGCGCAAAGCCGCGCACTTGCTGCAACGAGAATTCGCGAGGTGTGGCAAGAAGGGTTGATGCGCCATGACGGCGCAGGGCAAACACTGAGTCTGCATGGCCTGCAAGTGGGGGACTTGCCTGAGCGGGTTGCACAGTTTCCTGGCGTGACGATGCTGGAACTTTCGGGTGTCTTGTTAACTGAACAAGGGTCCAACGATTTCCTGGGGGCTTTTCCTCATTTGAACCGATTGGACTTGGCCGGCAATGATCTGGACGCCGTACCGAGCGTTGTCTTGCAAATGGCACAGTTGGAGCACTTGAACCTTAGTCACAATAACTTGCCGGCTACGGGCGTTTATCCGTTATTGATTAATGGTCGCCTGCGTTCGCTTAACCTTTCCCTTAATAGACTGGTCACGTTCGATCCTCCGGATTTTGGCCAGATCGAAGTGCTGGATCTTAGCTACAACGAGATAGAAAACTGGCCCAGCCAGCTATTGAACGCGCAAGAGCTGGGTGTGCTTAACTTGAGCGGCAACGAGTTTACTGATCTTCCGGCGGGGTTGCTGGATGGCAGCCACCAGAGGCTCGTGGGCGGAATGGATTTGAGTGATAACGAAGACCTGTCGCTCAACACATTTTATGAACTCAGGGATTACCTTGAGTCAGGCAATCGCGAAGATGTTTCAGGATTTTCCCGAGAAGAAATTGATAGCCTGATCGCTATGTCAGAGGCGCCGCAAGGCGATATCTCGGATTTCAATGACGACTCCGATGGTGGCGCAGGCGCTAATGGCCGTCACGATCCGCATGCCTCTGTCGCTGCGGTCGAACCTCTTCTTGATCCGACGGGCGACGCATCGGCCGAGGCGCTGAGTCCATGGCTGGTGGGCTCAAACAGTGAACAAGTCACGGTCCGGAGCCGGATCTGGGCGCAGTTGGCCGAAGAAAACGATCACGAGCGGTTCTTCCAGTTGCTTGCGCTGTTGCCTGATACGTTCGATTTCAGGTTTGACCGGGCAGAACTGACGCGACGGGTATGGAATGTCATGGACGCTGCCAGCGAAAACAGCGTATTGCGTCAGTTGCTGTTTCAAAACGCCGAAACCCACGGTACTTGCATCGATGGCCGCATCTTGACCTTTAGCGAGTTGGAAGTTCGTGTGTTTGTCTTTCAGGCCTTGCGTGACATTCCGCTGGACCGTCCCCTGCTCAGGGGCCAGGCGTTGCTGCGCTTGTCGCGGCAGTTGTTCCGGCTGGAGAGGGTCGAAACGTTGGCTGAAGCGGCTGGCCAGGGCAGGGATAGGGCGGAAGTGCGCTTGCGTTATCGCATTGGCCTGACGAGCGGATGGGGCGACGGCATCGATTTGCCGGGGCAGCCTACGCACATGGCGTTCGGCGCGCCGATCACTGGAGAACTGGCGGCGCGCACCCGCACCTCGATTCTTGAGGCAGAGCGCAGCGATGCGCTATTGGTAAGCATGGCGTCGCGTGACTACTGGACGACCTACCTGCAGGAGCGGCATCCAGAACAAATGAGCAACCTCGCGGATGCTGTCGCCAATAGGCGTCATGAGCTCCTGGACGCACTGGAGGATCGCCGGGCTGATGGCGGAATCGATACGCAGCAGTACAACCTGGAACTCAATGCGTTGGGCAGAACAGTCGATGCCCTGCGCACGGAGAAGCTGGTCGAGTTGACGCGAAGCGAGTTGAACGATTTGCGAAGCACCGTTGGTGACGCGGGGCAATCCGGTAGCCGGTCACCCCAACCTGGACCGTCACGCCGCAACTGATCCGCAGTTGCGGAGCTGAAGGCCGATCTGTCGATACCGGTGCCGTCGATGGGTCGGTTTACTGATGTTAATAGGCTTGTTTGCTGCTCTAGCTACTGTCATATCTGACAGTAGTCGTCCCGGTTTAATGGGATCAGTCTTATGGCTCCTGTCTTCGCAAGGAAATACGCCATGAATACTGGAAATCCATTCTCTACGGCTGGGCGCCCCCGCCTGACAGCGCTGGCGTTGGCACTTGCGCTGCCCGCACTGGTCAGCGCTGCAACCGATAGCCCCGAAGATTCGCCCCAAGCGACGTCTGCCAGCGTATATGCCGATGCGATCGGCAGCGCACATTTTGAGCGTTCAGCGATCAAGGTTGAGCAGGGGTACACGGTAGAAAGCGGTAATTTATATACTCGCGACGGTGATACTGGCTCATTGGTGGTGGTCAGGTCGCCTGACGGTTCCGTGACTGCAATAGTCAATTCTCCTGACAAGCGTGGTTTGTTGACGGTCAATGCCCAAGGCAAAAGCAAGTTTACTGAGGAGCCAGTTGTCGACGCCCAGGAAAATGATGTGGTTGAATCCAATGAGCCGATGGGCGTCGATTCGACCATAGCAGCGGAGCATCGGTATGTGGACGCGCTTTTCGCTTATGCAGCCTACACGCTGGGGAAACTGGAATCTGATGCGGTAGGCTATGCGCTGGCGCAAACTGAAACCGTCAATCTTAGTTTGCGCAACTCACGGATATCCGATGTGTCGTTGCGACTGGCGGCGGTTGCTGTCTTCGGCGATAGCAATAAAGTCCTCGATACGTCGAGTGAAGGACTCGATAATTGGCAAAGTCTCTTGAGTCCTTATAGAACCTTGTTCAAAACTGATATCAACGCGGCCATTGCCGGCGGAGAGGGCGCTAATGGCAGAGCCAATAGGCCGGGATATACCAGCGTCAATGTCTGGTGGTCACCCACGACGTTCGCCCATGAGATGGGTCACAACGCCGGGGGCAGACATTGTCTTGAACAAGATGGAGTCAATTTTAATTTCGGTCACGACAATGGCAAGACCAAAACCAATCTGTGCTACGGAAGTCGGGCTTTTTATTATTCGACACCTGATGTTCTCGATGCTTATGGTTTGCCACTAGGCAATGCTCAAACCGCCAATATGGCTCGTGTATGGCGAGAAAATACCGCGCGATTGACGGGTTACAATCCAGAGTTGCCGGGCCTGCGCGTGCTGCTTGTCAGTCCATCTGGTGCACAATCCGAAGCATCTACCACTTTGGCTATTCCTTTGGTTATTCCAGCTGGGGGAATTCACGTAGGTGTGGTTGCCCTGAGTCGGGATATAGGCCCTACTGAGTTGATCACCGAGTCAGCAGCGCGGGAAACAATGCTCACTGTGCCGTTATACAACGCTGCCTACAACCAAGTTCCTGTAAAGCTTCGCGCATCACGCCGAAGAGGGAACTGCACAACGGCCATGAACGTGGCGGTGTCATGTTCTCCCTACGATAAATTGGATTTTAATATAGAGTACAAAGCTAGTGATAATCCGGCTTTGCCGGTCGGATATTACAATGGGCTTCTGAAGCTTAAAGCTAAAAGCCCTGATTCAAACTGGAGTATGCCCATTAATATTGTTATTTCGGCACGAAAATGAATACGGCTTAGGGCAAGTCTGTATTCAGGGCGCTCCTGGATATGCTCTCCACCACAGATTGTATGAAGAGCACAAACAGCCGCCATTGACTTAGTTGTCATAACCCAAATTCGGCGCTAACCAACGCTCAGTCACACTCAAGTCCTGGCCCTTGCGTGCGGTGTAGCTCTGGACCTGGTCCTTGTCGATCTTGCCCACGGCGAAGTATTGCGCCTGGGGATGGGCGAAATACCAGCCGCTGACCGCTGCCGCCGGGAACATGGCGTAGTGTTCGGTGAGGAACACGCCGCTGCGTCCCGCTTTCATTTCACTGGCCTCGGGATCGAGCAGGCGGAACAGGGTGGCTTTCTCGGTGTGATCCGGGCAGGCCGGGTAGCCGGGGGCAGGGCGGATGCCGATGTACTGCTCCTTGATCAGCGCCTCGTTGTCCAGGCTCTCGTCCTTGGCGTAACCCCAATGTTCCTTGCGCACCTGCTGGTGCAGCCATTCGGCGCAGGCTTCGGCCAAGCGGTCGGCCAGGGCCTTGACCATGATCGAGTTGTAGTCGTCGCCGGCCTCCTGGTAGGCCTTGGCGACTTCTTCGGCGCCGATGCCGGCGGTAGTAATGAAGCCGCCGACGTAGTCGGTGACGCCGCTGTCCTTCGGCGCGACGAAGTCGGCCAGGGAGAAGTTCGGCTTGCCGTCGGTCTTGATGATCTGCTGGCGCAGGTGATGCAGGCGCGCCAGTGGCTTGCCATCGTCGCCGTAGACTTCCAGGTCATCGTCGTGCACCTGGTTGGCCGGCCAGAAGCCGAACACGGCGCGGGCGCTGATGAGTTTCTCGTCGATCAGCTTGCGCAGCATCGCCCGGGCATCGGCATACAGTGCGGTGGCCGCTTCGCCAACCACTTCGTCGGTGAGAATGCGCGGGTATTTGCCGGCCAGGTCCCAGGAGATGAAGAACGGTGTCCAGTCGATGTACTCGGCCAGCACGTTCAAGTCGATGTCGTCCAGCACCCGTGCGCCGGTGAAAGTCGGTTTGACCGGCTGGTAGCTGCTCCAGTCGAACTGCGGCTTCTTGGCCACGGCGGCGGGGTAGCTCAGGCGTTCGGTGCGGGCGCTGCGGTTGGAAGTACGCTCGCGCACTTCGATGTAGTCCAAGCGGGTTTTCTCGACGAACGCCGGCTTGAGTTCCTTGGACAGCAACTGGGTCGCCACGCCCACGGCACGGGAGGCATCGGTGACGTAGATCACCGCGTCGTTGCTGTACTTGGGCTCGATTTTTACCGCCGTGTGGGCCTTGGAGGTGGTGGCCCCGCCAATCATCAGCGGCAGGTGGAAGTCCTGGCGCTGCATCTCCCGCGCCACATGCACCATCTCATCCAGGGACGGGGTGATCAGGCCGGACAGGCCGATGATGTCGCACTTCTGCTCCTTGGCCACCTGCAGGATCTTCTCCGCCGGCACCATCACGCCCAGGTCGACGATGTCATAGCCGTTGCAACCGAGCACCACGCCGACGATGTTCTTGCCGATGTCATGCACGTCGCCTTTGACCGTCGCCATCAGGATCTTGCCCTTGGCCTCCGGCTTGTCGCCTTTTTCCGCCTCGATGAACGGGATCAGGTGGGCCACGGCCTGCTTCATCACGCGGGCGGACTTGACCACCTGGGGCAGGAACATTTTGCCGGCGCCAAACAGGTCGCCGACGATGTTCATGCCGGCCATCAGCGGGCCTTCGATGACCTCGATCGGCCGGGCGAACGACAGTCGCGACTCCTCGGTGTCTTCAACGATGTGGGTGGTGATGCCCTTGACCAGCGCATGCTCCAGGCGCTTGTTCACTTCCCAGCCGCGCCACTCCTCGGTTTCCGCTTCCTTGACACTGCCGTCGCCCTTGTACTTGTCGGCGATGGCGAGCAGGGCGTCGGTGCCTTCGGGGGTGCGGTTGAGGATCACGTCTTCCACGGCGTCGCGCAGTTCCACCGGGATCTGATCGTAGATCTCCAGTTGGCCGGCGTTGACGATGCCCATGGTCAGGCCCGCGCGGATCGCATAGAGCAGGAACACCGAGTGGATCGCCTCGCGCACCGGGTTGTTGCCGCGGAACGAGAAGGACACGTTGGAGACCCCGCCCGAGGTCAGCGCGTAGGGCAGTTCGTCGCGGATGTAGGCGCAAGCGTTGATGAAATCCACGGCATAGTTGTTGTGCTCTTCGATACCGGTGGCGACGGCGAAGATGTTCGGGTCGAAGATGATGTCTTCCGGTGGGAAGCCGACTTCATTGACCAGGATGTCATAGGAGCGTTTGCAGATTTCCTTCTTGCGCGCCTCAGTGTCGGCCTGGCCGGCTTCGTCGAAGGCCATCACCACCACGGCGGCGCCGTAGCGCTTGCACAGCTTGGCGTGATGGATGAACTGCTCGACGCCTTCCTTCATGCTGATGGAGTTGACGATGCCCTTGCCCTGGATGCACTTGAGGCCGGCTTCGATCACTTCCCACTTGGAGGAGTCGATCATGATCGGCACGCGGGAGATGTCCGGTTCGCCGGCAATCAGGTTGAGGAAGGTCACCATGGCCTTCTTCGAATCGAGCATGCCCTCGTCCATGTTGATGTCGATCACCTGGGCGCCGGCCTCGACCTGTTGCAGGGCCACTTCCAGGGCTTCGGTGTAGTTGTCCTCGCGGATCAGCCGGGCGAACTTGGCGGAACCGGTGATGTTGGTCCGCTCGCCGACGTTGACGAACAGCGAACTGCGATCGATGGTGAACGGTTCCAGGCCTGACAGGCGGCAGGCCCGTGGGATCTCCGGGATTGGCCGCGGCGCGTAGCCAGCCACGGCCTTGGCGATGGCTTCGATGTGCGCCGGGGTGGTGCCGCAGCAGCCGCCGACAATGTTTAGGAAACCGCTCTGGGCGAACTCTTCGATGACCTTGGCCGTTTCGGCCGGCAGTTCGTCGTATTCACCGAACTCATTGGGCAGGCCGGCGTTGGGGTGGGCCGATACGTGGGTGCTGGCCTTGTTCGACAGCTCTTCCAGGTACGGGCGCAATTCGCTGGCGCCGAGGGCGCAGTTCAGGCCCACGGAGATCGGCTTGGCGTGGGCCACCGAGTTCCAGAAGGCTTCGGTGGTCTGGCCCGAGAGGGTGCGGCCGGAGGCGTCGGTGATGGTGCCGGAAATCATGATCGGCAGTTCGACGCCCAGTTCTTCGTAAACGCCTTGCACGGCAAAGATCGCCGCCTTGGCGTTCAGCGTGTCGAAAATGGTTTCGATCAGGATCAGGTCGGCGCCGCCTTCGATCAGGCCCTTGGTGGCCTCGGTGTAGTTTTCCACCAGTTCGTCGAAGGTCACGTTGCGGTAGCCGGGGTTGTTCACATCCGGCGACAGCGAGCAGGTGCGGCTGGTCGGGCCGAGCACGCCGGCGACGAAGCGCGGCTTGTCCGGGGTTTCCAGGGTCTTGGCGTCGGCCACTTTACGGGCCAGGCGCGCGCCTTCCAGGTTCAGCTCGTAGGCCAGGCTCTGCATGCCATAGTCGGCCTGGGACACCTGGGTGGCGTTGAAGGTGTTGGTCTCCAGGATGTCGGCGCCGGCATCCAGGTAGGCTTTTTCAATGGCACCGATCACGTCGGGGCGGCTGAGCACCAGCAAATCGTTGTTGCCCTTGACGTCGCTCGGCCAGTCGGCGAAGCGCTTGCCGCGGTAGTCCTGTTCTTCCAGCTTGTAGCTCTGGATCATCGTGCCCATGCCGCCGTCGAGGATCAGGATGCGTTCCTTGAGGGCTTGCTGGAGAAGATAAAGGCGAGCGCTGCGATCAGACATAGGACTACCTGGAAAAAAAGACCATTACGAAGGCCGGGATGATAGCAAACCTGTGCAGGATTTGATCATGATGGGCTTTTGCATGAATATCGCTCATGTTTGCAAGGCGATGCTGGCCCGGTAGAATCGCCGGACTATCTCTTAGGGACCCGAGACATGCCGTACCGCGTCTTATTCGGCAGTCTGTTGCTGCTGTTGTGTTTTACCGCAGCCGCCGGGAGTCCCGCTCCCACGATCTCCTACACTCGCGACATCCAGCCGATCTTCACGGAAAAATGCGTGGCCTGTCATGCCTGCTACGACTCCGCCTGCCAGTTGAACCTGGGCAGCGGCGAAGGCGCGGCACGGGGCGCGAGCAAACTGTCGGTGTACGACGGCGAGCGGCGCCAGGCGGCCGATCCGACCCGCTTGTTCTATGACGCCTCCGGCCAGCGCGCCTGGCAGCGCAAGGGCTTTTATTCAGTGCTCGACGCCCAAGGCAGCCAGGCTGCCCTGATGGCGCGCATGCTGGAGTTGGGCCACCGCACACCGTTGCAGCCCAACGCCAAGCTGCCGGAAGAGATCGTGCTGGGCCTCAATCGTGAAAACAGCTGCGCGATGCCGGATCAATTCAACGAATACGCAGGCGCCCATCCCAAGGAGGGCATGCCCCTGGCCGTCACCGGCCTGACCGATCAGCAATACCAGACCCTGCAACGCTGGCTGGCCGCAGGCGCCCCTATCGATCAGCAGGCCCTGGCACCGAGTGCCGCCGAAGCCTTGCAGGTGGTGCAATGGGAAAACCTGCTCAATGCCCCTGGCGCCCGGGAAAGCCTGGTGGGCCGCTGGTTGTTCGAGCATTGGTTCCTGGCGCACATCTATTTCAAGGACGGCGAGCCGGGGCATTTCTTCCAGTGGGTCCGTTCGCGCACGCCCAGCGGCCAGCCGATCGACCTGATCAATACCCGCCGTCCGAATGATGACCCCGGCACCCGCGTCTATTACCGGCTCTGGCCGGTGCAAGGGGTGATCGTGCACAAGACTCACATCACCTACGGCTTGAGCGCGGCGAAGATGGGGCGCATCAAGAGCCTGTTCTACAGCGGCAAATGGCAGGTTTCCGCGTTGCCGGGCTACGGTCCGGAGCGCCGGGCCAACCCGTTTTCCACCTTTGAAGCGATCCCGGCCCAGGCTCGCTACCAGTTCATGCTCGATAACGCCGAGTATTTCGTGCGCACCTTCATTCGCGGGCCGGTGTGCCGGGGCCAGATTGCCACGGACGTGATCCGCGACAATTTCTGGGCGCTGTTCCAGGCCCCCGAACATGACCTGTACATCACAGACCCGAACTACCGCGGCCAGGCCACGCCGCTGCTCGCGATGCCGGGGCAGAACGACGATGTGGGCAGCGTCGTCAGCCTGTGGCTCGACTACCGGGACAAGCGCAACGAGTACGAAGCCTTGCGCCGCGACGTCTATGCCGATGCGCCGGCGCCGAGTTGGTCGACGCTGTGGGCCGGGAATGACAATGCGTTGCTGAGCATTTTCCGGCACTTCGACAGTGCCTCGGTCAACAAGGGCCTGATCGGTGAAGTGCCGCAGACGATGTGGCTGTTCGACTTCCCGTTGCTGGAGCGCACCTATTACCAATTGGCGGTGAACTTCGATGTATTCGGCAACGTGTCCCACCAGGCCCAGACCCGGCTGTATTTCGACCTGATCCGCAACGGTGCGGAGCAGAACTTCCTGCGCCTGATGCCGGCCGACTCCCGGGAAGGCTACCTTGACGACTGGTACCAGGCCGGCGGCAAATTCAAGATGTGGCTCGATTACGAGGCTATCGACGATGACAAGCCGACCGCCCTCAAGCTTGACGAACGCGACCCCAAGGGCGATTTCACCCAGCAACTGCTGGCCCGGTACGGCGAGCTGAATGCCCGCCCCGATCCGATCAATCGCTGCGACGGGGCCTATTGCTCGCGCCCGAACATCGACCCGGCGCTGCAAAACGCCGAACAGGCCCTCAGTCGGCTGGTGTCGCGCCCGGCGGCGGGGCTCAAGGTGATCGACCAACTGCCGGAAGCGACCCTGCTGCGCGTCGAAACCGCCAGTGGTCAGCGTGAGGTCTACAGCCTGCTGCGCAACCGAGCCCACAGCAACGTGGCGTTCCTGCTGGGCGAGGAGGCACGCTACCAGCCGGGGCTGGACACACTGACGGTCTACCCGGGCGTGCTCAGCAGCTATCCGAACTTCATGTTCAACATTCCGGCCGGGCAAGTGCCGGCGTTCGTCGAAGCCATGCAAGGCGCCCAGGATGGGCCGGCGTTCGAGCGAATTGTCGAGCGCTGGGGCATTCGTCGCAGTCACCCGCAGTTCTGGTACTACTTCCATGACCTGAGCCAGTACATCCAGGAGACGGAGCCCGTGGAAAGCGGTGTGTTGGACATGAATCGCTACCAGAACCTCTGATCGACAGCTCCGGCGGCAAACTCCGTGCCGCCGGGCGCTTTCCTGACAAAAATACTGGGACTTTGTCCGGCGCGATGATTGGCGTAAACTGCTGGCAAGCCTGCGAGGAGTTTCCATGACCGCCATTACCATTACCGATGCCGCCCACGATTACCTGGCCGACCTGCTGTCCAAGCAGAATACGCCTGGTATCGGGATCCGCATCTTCATCACCCAGCCCGGCACCCAGTACGCCGAGACGTGCATTGCCTACTGCAAGCCGGGGGAAGAAAAACCCGAAGACACCGCGCTGGGGCTCAAGAGCTTCACCGCGTACATCGACTCGTTCAGCGAAGCCTTCCTGGACGATGCGGTGGTCGACTACGCCACCGACCGCATGGGCGGCCAACTGACCATCAAGGCGCCAAACGCCAAGGTGCCGATGGTCAATGCCGACAGCCCGGTCAACGAGCGCATCAATTACTACCTGCAAACCGAAATCAACCCGGGGCTGGCCAGCCACGGCGGCCAGGTTTCGCTGATCGACGTGGTGGAAGACGGCATCGCCGTGCTCCAGTTCGGCGGCGGCTGCCAGGGCTGCGGCCAGGCTGACGTCACCTTGAAGGAAGGCATCGAGCGCACCTTGCTCGAGCGCATTCCGGAGCTCAAGGGCGTACGCGACGTGACCGACCACACGCAGAAAGAAAACGCCTACTACTGATAGGCGTGCGCTGCGAGCAAAAACTGTGGCGAGGGAGCTTGCTCCCGCTCGATTGCGAAGCAATCGCCAGGTAATCGATGCATTTCTCGTGATGGTGCATGGGTTGCCTGGGGACCGCTTCGCGGTCCAGCGGGAGCAAGCTCCCTCGCCACAAAAGCTTCAGCGATCAGCTCGTAATCTTTGGTAGCCCGCCGCCCCCTGTGGGAGCGAGCTTGCTCGCGAAGGTGTCGGCACATCCAGCATCATCGTCAGCTGACCCAGCGCTATCGCGAGCAGGCTCACTCCCACATTTGATCTGCGGTGACCGTCACTTTTCCTATCGCTCCCACAGGGGGCAGGCTGGCTCTTGCTGAGCCTCAGGGCCGGTAGAGATGCGCATGCCCGGCGCGGTACAGCGAAGATTCGCTGAACACATCGTTGCCCAGCACATGTCCCACCAGAATCAGCGCCGTGCGGCGAAAGCCCTTGGCGTGCACCTTTGCCGCGATATCGTCCAGCGTCCCCATCACCCAATCCTGATCCGGCCACGTCGCCCGGTGGATCACGGCAATCGGGCAATCGGCGCCATAGTGGGGCCGCAGTTCGTCGACGATTTTTTCCAGATGATTGACCCCCAGGTGAATCGCCATGGTCGCCCCGTGCTGCGCCAGGCTGCCCAGTTCTTCCCCGGCAGGCATTGGGCTTTTGTCGGCGTAGCGGGTGAGGATCAGGCTTTGGGAAATGTCCGGCAAGGTCAGTTCGGCGCCCAGCAGGGCGGCGCAGGCTGAGGTCGCGGTCACCCCCGGGATGATTTCGAAAGGGATGCCCAGTTCCCGCAGGCAACGAATCTGCTCGCCAATGGCACCGTACAGGCTCGGGTCGCCGGAATGCACCCGGGCCACGTCCTGGCCCTTGAGATGGGCACTCTTGATCAATTCGATGATCTGTTCCAGATGCAGCTCGGCGCTGTTAATCACCTGTTCGGCACAGTGGCCTTCCAGGACGGCGGTCGGCACCAGCGAGCCGGCGTAGATGATCACCGCGCAGTGGCGGATCAGTCGCTGGCCTTTGACGGTAATGAGATCCGGGTCGCCGGGGCCGGCGCCGATGAAGTAAACGGTCATGACCGGCTCCTGTGAAAGGTGGGTGAGCGTCGCCCAGATGAAGATCGCTCATGATCCTGGGCGCCGATTATCGGGATTTACGCCACGACCGCCAATGCCAACGTGCTCTTGGGGCCTTTTTGGCGAGTAATCAGCAGCGTCGCGGGCGGTGTGCCCAACTGTTCGGCCAAGGCCAGGGCGGCGCTTTCGGCGATGCCGTAGCAACCGGTTCGCTCGAAGGCGATCTCGGAGCGGTGACTGAGCCGCTGCTCGTAGCTGGCCAACTGTTCGACACTGAAACAGGTCAGCGGCAGGGCCAGTTGCCCGGCCAGCTCCAGCAGCCCGGGCTCGTCACGCTTGAGGTCGATACTGGCCAGGGCCCGTACCCGATGAAGTTCGATGCCGTGGGCCAGCAGCGTCTCGTCGAGCAAGGCCCGCAGCGTGCTGGCCGGGCAACCACGCTGGCAGCCCAGGCCGATCACCAGGATCGGCTCGGCGCTCATGCGTCGTGGTGGGCTTGGCCGTCACGGCGAAACAGCCAGGCGCTGATCAGGCCCAGGGCCAGCCAGAACGCGACGTTGGTCAGCTGCGAGGCGATCTTGAACTGGCTCTCAAGCGCTTCGGGCGCCAGCATCGAGTGGACTTCGGGCTGCGGTGCGCCGATGACGTGGGGCACCAGCAACGTCGCTACGCCCAGTACCTTGAGCAGCCAATGCCGGCCGAAGGCGATCAAGGCAATGCCCACCGCTGTGGACGCCGCGGTGCCGATCCACCACATCTGCCGTTGGGCCAGGTCGGCCGCTGCGGTGCCAGGCAGCTCCGGCGGCAGGCCAAGTGTCGGCGCCAGGACGAAAGTGGCATAGCCGGCCAGGCCCCAGAGCAGGCCTTGGGATGTGCGAGTCGGTGCGCGCAAGGTGTACAGGCCCGCCAGCATCAGGGCAAAACCCACGGCGACTACCAGGTTGCCGCCTGTGGTGGACAGCACGCGCTGCCAACCGTCTTCCGGCTCCCAGGCCTCGGCATCATGGGTATGAGCCGCCCCGTCGGCGTGTTCATGGACCTCGGTCGCCGGGGCCTTCTCGAAGGTTTCCGCCTGGAGAATCAGCGGCGATACCCAGAAACTTTGCAGCAGGGTCAGCAGCAGGGCGGCCAGCAAGCCGCTGAAACCAGCGGTCTGCGCGATACGCTTGATCATGTCGTCAGTTCTCAGTGGCACGGGAAAGCGGCGCTGTGACGGGTATCGTGAGCGGCGTTGTGCACCGCTTCGATGTGGGAGAAACCGGCGAAATAGACCAGCCCTGCGCCCAGGATCGAAGCAAGGATCGCGGCGCTCAGGCGTTGGCTCAGGGTGGTGGTGCTGCTGGCGGTGCGGGCGGTGCTGCTGATGGTCGACATGGCGCTTCCCTCTGTTCTTGTTCAGTGGGCATTCGAGCGCGATGAGACCCCGGGCGAAAGCCCACCAAGGTTCGAACAGCGCCCGCCCACCGCGGGTTTGTTGATGCATGAGTCATGGGCCGGTCTCCGGGCTCGCGAGGGGCAGGGCTTGCGCCTGGCCTGCAAGCGTCACCTTCCCATGCGCCCTTTTTGTAGCAGGGCCTGCACAGTGGTTCAGACGCTTCGCTCGCTTACCGTTGCGGGGGCAGCACCGGACTGACGTGGCCTTGAAGTAAAGCACACGATTCACCGGTTTCCCGTTTCACCCTGTGAAGGGCACCCGTAACTAGGCGCACAGGAGAGCATGGGCGGGGGGCGGGCGTCAATGCGAAGGGAGGGCGGCTGCGCTGCCCAATCGCGAGCAAGCTCGCTCCCACACAGGATCTGCGCCGGGCCCAAAATTCAAGGCCAATGGAGACCCACTGTGGGAGCGAGCTTGCTCGCGATGAGGCCCGTCCATACACCACAGAGCACTCTGGCGATTGACCCGCCCCCACACCCTGCGTAGCCTTGCGCCTTCGAGGTTCTTCGGCGTGCGCCGAAGCTAAGAAGGGAACGCGGTCCAAGCCGCGGCTGCCCCCGCAACTGTGAACGGTGAGGTTTCTGCAAGGCCACTGTGCATGCCTTTTTACAAAGGTGCACGGGAAGGCGCAGCAATTGCCAGTCAAAAGACTGGCCCGCCGTCAGCCAGGAGACCTGCCTCGAGACAGATTCTCACTACAACCGGGCGGGGTGATCCGGTGGCGAAATCTTCCGTGCACCTCTGTGTCTGCGGTTGTCGTCCCGTTTGCCCGCCACCTTGCCAAAGGGCATCCGATGAAAACACTGGCCAAACTCCCCGTCACCATCGTCACCGGTTTCCTCGGCTCGGGTAAAACCACCTTGCTGCGGCACATGCTCGACAACGCCCAGGGCCGCCGTATCGCCGTGATCGTCAACGAATTCGGCGAGCTGGGCATCGACGGCGAGATCCTCAAGCAGTGTTCCATCGGCTGCACCGAAGAAGAAGCCAACGGCCGCGTCTATGAACTGGCCAACGGCTGCCTGTGCTGCACGGTGCAGGAAGAGTTCTTCCCGGTGATGCGCGAACTGGTGGCCCGGCGTGGCGACCTCGACCACATCCTCATCGAAACCTCCGGCCTGGCCTTGCCCAAGCCGCTGGTCCAGGCTTTCCAATGGCCGGAAATCCGCAGCGCCTGCACCGTCGATGCGGTGATCACCGTGGTCGACAGCCCGGCCGTGGCCGCCGGTACCTTTGCCGCGTTTCCCGACCAGGTCGATGCCCAGCGCAAACTTGACCCGAACCTGGACCACGAATCGCCGCTGCACGAACTGTTCGCCGACCAACTGGCGAGCGCCGACCTGGTGATCCTCAACAAGGCTGACCTGATCAGCCCTGAAGACCTGGCCAAGGTTCGCCTGGAAGTCGCCGAAGAGCTGCCACCGGCGGTCAAGGTCATCGAAGCCAGCAGCGGTCGCCTGCCGCTGGACGTATTGATCGGCCTGGGCGCCGGTTCCGAAGAACACATCGACGGCCGCCACAGCCATCACGATCATCACCACGATGGCGACGATGATGACCACGATCATGACGCCTTCGATTCCATTTCCATCGAACTGCCCCAGGCTGACGAAAGCCTGCTGCTCGTCGCGCTGACGCAACTGGTGGTCCAGCACGGCGTACTGCGAGTCAAGGGTTTTGCGGCGATCCCGAACAAGCCGATGCGCCTGTTGATCCAGGGCGTCGGCACGCGTTTCGACAAGCATTTCGACCGCCAGTGGGGCGCGGAGGAAGCGCGGGTCACCCGTCTGGTGCTGATCGGTCAGGCGCTTGATGCCGCGCTGCTCGAAGCGCAATTGCGCGCCGCCCTCGGCGCCTAAGCCATGCACCTGCTCAGGACCCAGCCCGGCGGTTTCGTGTCGGATGACAACATCGCCGACCTGGGGCAAACCCCCGCCGAACTGGTGATCCTGTGCAGCGGCGACTCCAGCCTGGCGCTGTTGGCCGAAGCGGCGAAGCAGTTGCCGGGCGATTATCCGCAGTTTCGCCTCGCCAACCCGATGCAGGTGCAGAACCACGCCTCGGTGGATCTGTATGTCGAAGACGTGCTGCAACACGCCAAGGTCATCCTGTTGTCGCTGCACGGCGGCATCGGCTATTGGCGCTACGGCATCGAGCGCCTGATGGAACTGGCCGGGCGCGGGGTGAAGCTGATCCTGGTGCCAGGGGATGATCGTCCGGACCCGGAACTCAGTGACCTGAGCAACGTGCCCTGCGAAGACCGCGACCGGCTCTGGCAGTTCTTGCGCCAGGGCGGGCTGGGCAATGCCCTGGACCTGTTTTACAACCTCGGCAGCCAATGGTTCGGCCGCGATTATCCGTGGGCCGAGCCGCAGGCCTTGCCACGCACGGCCATCTATCATCCGGCGAAAGCCAGCGCCAACCTCGACGATTGGCAAGCCGACTGGAGCGCCGGGCAACCGGTGGCGGCGGTGCTGTTTTATCGCTCCCACCTGCAAGCGGCGAACACCGCGTTCATCGACGTGTTCTGCCAGCGCCTGCAAGCGGCGGGGCTCAATCCGCTGCCGATTGCCGTGGCAAGTCTCAAGGAGCCTGGTTGTCTCGCACTCGTAGAGGACTGGCTGGACGAGGTGCAGGCGGGTGTGATCCTCAACACCACCGGCTTCGCTCAATCCAGCCCCGAAGCTCCGCATCTGCGACCGTTTCGCCGCAACATCCCGGTGATCCAGGCGATCTGCGCCCAGGACAACGAACCCGGCTGGCGTGCCAGTGAGCAGGGCCTGGGACCGCGGGACCTGGCGATGCACATTGCCTTGCCGGAACTGGACGGACGGATCATCAGCCGCCCGATCAGTTTCAAGGACCTGGCCTGGCGCAGCGAGCGCAGCCAGAGCGACGTGGTCTGCTACCGGGCCGCGCCCGAGCGCATGGATTTTGTCGCCGAGCTGGCCCGACGCTGGACCACCCTGGCGCGTTTACCCAATGCCCAGAAGCGTGTGGCGCTGATCCTCGCCAACTACCCGACCCGCGACGGTCGCATCGGCAATGGCGTCGGCCTGGACACCCCAGCAGCGGCGCTGAATATCTTGCGGGCCCTGCAGGTCGAAGGTTATCCATTGCCGGCTGAACTGCCGGCGAGCGGCACTGCATTGATCCAGCAATTGCTCGGCGGGGTCAGTAACGACCTGGACAGCCTCGACTTGCGTCCCTGCCACCAGAGCCTGGCCCTTGCCGAGTACCAGGCCTTGTTCGACGCGCTGCCCGAGGCCAATCGCCAAGCGGTGCTGGCGCGCTGGGGCTCGCCCGAGCAGGACCCGATGTGCCGCGAGGGACGCTTGATGGTCGCCGGCCTGCGCCTGGGCCTGACGTTCGTGGGCATCCAGCCGGCGCGGGGTTATCAGGTCGATCCGAGCGCGGTGTACCACGACCCGGACCTGGTGCCGCCCCACGGTTACCTGGCGTTTTATTTCTGGTTGCGCCACACCTACGGCGTCCATGGGGTGATCCACGTCGGCAAGCACGGCAACCTCGAATGGCTGCCGGGCAAGGGCGTCGGGCTGTCGGAAAACTGCTGGCCGGACGTGCTGTTGGGGCCGCTGCCGAATATCTATCCGTTCATCGTCAACGACCCGGGTGAGGGCGCCCAGGCCAAGCGTCGCACCCAGGCGGTGATCATCGACCACTTGATGCCACCGCTGACCCGGGCCGAAACCTATGGGCCGCTGCGTAACCTCGAGCTGCTGGCGGACGAGTACTACGAGGCGCAATTGCTCGATCCGCGCCGTGCCCGGGAGCTGCAACGGGACATCCTCAACCTGGTGCGCGAGACGCACATCGACCGTGAGCTGCAACTCGATACCGGTCTGGACAGCGACGCCGACGCGGCGATCTGGTTGCCACGCCTGGACACTTACCTGTGTGACTTGAAGGAGTCGCAGATCCGCGACGGCCTGCATATTTTTGGCGAGTCGCCCAGCGGACGGCTGCGCATCGACACCTTGCTGGCGTTGCTGCGCATTCCCCGGGGCGACGGCAAGGGCGCGCAGTCGAGTCTGTTGCGGGCGCTGGCCAAGGCGTTCGGGCTGGGTTTCGACCCGCTGGATTGTGCCTTGGCCGAGCCCTGGACTGGTGAGTGTCCCGAGGCGTTGCGACGGGTCAGCACCGAGCCTTGGCGCACCGCCGGCGATACCCGCGAGCGCCTGGAGCTGTTCGCTGTGCAGTTGATCGAGCAGGCGCTGGACGGTGCGGTGGAGCAGCTCGACGCGCCAGGCTGGGAGCTGGTGGGCAGCATCATTGAAAACCTGCGATCCGTCGTGGCCCCGCGCCTGGACGCTTGCGGCCCGGCGGAAATGCGCGGCCTGCTCGATGCCTTGAGCGGGCGCTTCGTGCCGGCCGGCCCCAGCGGCGCACCGAGCCGCGGGCGCCTTGATGTGTTGCCCACCGGGCGCAACTTCTTCTCGGTGGACGTGCGCAACCTGCCCACCACCACGGCGTGGCGCATCGGTTTCCAATCGGCGAACCTGATCCTTGAGCGGCATTTGCAGGACCACGGTGACCACCTGCGTCAGCTCGGCCTGTCGGTGTGGGGCACCGCGACCATGCGCACCGGCGGTGACGACATCGCCCAGGCCATGGCGTTGATGGGCGTACGTCCGGTGTGGGCCACCGGCAGCCAACGGGTCGATGACTTCGAGATCCTGCCGTTGAGCCTGCTGGACCGGCCTCGGGTCGATGTCACACTGCGCGTGTCCGGCTTCTTCCGTGACGCCTTTGCCAACCTGATCCGCTTGTTCGATGCTGCCGTGCAGGCCGTCGCCGCCCTCGATGAGCCGGACGACCTGAATCCCTTGGCGGCCAAGGTGCGCAGTGAGCGCGAAGCCTTGCTGGCATCGGGTCTTGAGCCGGACGCCGCGGCGCGCCAGGCCGGCTGGCGGATCTTCGGCGCCAAGCCCGGTGCCTATGGCGCGGGCGTGCAGGGCGCGATTGACGGGCGCTTGTGGCAGAGCCGCGAGGATCTGGCCGAGGTGTACCTGAACTGGGGCGGTTACGCCTACGGCGCCAGCGATGAAGGCACGGCCGCCCGGGAGTCGTTCTCCCGGCGCTTGAGCCAGGTTCAGGCGGTGTTGCAGAACCAGGACAACCGCGAGCACGACCTGCTCGATTCCAACGATTACTACCAGTTCCAGGGCGGCATGCTGGCGGCGGTCGAGACCCTCAGTGGTGATGCGGCGGCCAGTTACCATGGCGATCACAGCCAGCCAGACTTGCCCAGGATCCGCACCCTGAAAGAAGAGCTCAACCGCGTCATCCGTTCTCGCGCAGCGAATCCGAAGTGGATCGACGGCGTGAAGCGTCACGGCTATAAAGGCGCGTTCGAACTGGCGGCGACGGTGGACAACCTGTTTGCCTTCGACGCCACCACCCGGTTGATCGACGATCACCAGTACGCCTTGCTGGCCGATGCCTACCTGCTCGACCCGGATACCCGGGATTTCGTCCGCCAGCACAACCCCGACGCCCTGCGGGACATGACCGAGCGCATGCTCGAAGCGCAGCAGCGGGGGATGTGGCAGGATCCAGGCGAGTATCGCGAGGCGTTGGAAAATTTGTTGTTGGACATCGAAGAAGATGGCTGACATGCCTTTGTGGCGAGGGAGCTTGCTCCCGCTCGGCTGCGCTGTAGGAGCTGCCGAAGGCTGCGATCTTTTGATCTTTCGCTTGAGACTCAAGTGTCTGGGGAAAGATCGCAGCCTCGTTGCACTCGACAGCTCCTACACAGCCCAGCGGGAGCAAGCTCCCTCGCCACATGGGACTATCGAACATGCATGAGACATTCAACATGACCGAAACCCCGCATTTCCCGCTCTGCGCCGTGGTCGGTGCCGATGCTCTGAAACTGGCCCTGTGCCTGGCCGCGATCGATCCGAAAATCGGCGGTGTGCTGATCGAAGGGCCGCGGGGCATGGCCAAGTCCACGTTGGCCCGGGGGTTGGCGGACCTGCTGGCCAGCGGTCAGTTCGTCACCTTGCCCCTCGGTGCTACCGAAGAGCGGCTGGTGGGCACCCTGGACCTGGACGCAGCGCTGGGGGAAGGGCGCGCGCAGTTTTCTCCCGGCGTGTTGGCCAAGGCTGACGGTGGCGTGCTGTACGTCGACGAAGTGAACCTGCTGCCCGATCACCTGGTGGACTTGCTGCTCGATGTGGCCGCCAGCGGCACTAACCTCATCGAGCGCGACGGCATTTCCCATCGGCATCCGGCGCGCTTTGTGCTGATCGGCACCATGAACCCGGAGGAGGGGGAGCTGCGCCCGCAGTTGCTCGACCGGTTTGGCTTGAACGTCGCCCTCGACGGTCACACTGCACCGACTGAACGCGGCCAGATCATCCGGCGGCGGCTGGATTTCGACAGCGATCCGCTGGCGTTCTGCGTGGCGTGGGAGACGGCCCAGCAGCAGTTGCGTGACCGTTGCCAACAGGCGCGCGACCGCTTGGCCGGGATCGCCCTGGATGACGCGGCGCTGGCGCAGATCACCGAGCGCTGTTTTGCCGCCGGGGTCGATGGCTTGCGCGCCGACCTGGTCTGGCTGCGGGCGGCCCGGGCCCATGCCGCCTGGCGCGGGGCTGCTGCAATTGCCGATGAAGACATCGATGCGGTCGCCGAGTTTGCCTTGCGGCACCGGCGGCGTGGGCATTCGGCACCGGCACCGTCCCAGGCGCCGACCGGCGCGGAAAAAACCACTGAACCCAACGAAGGCCAGGGCCAGTGGGGCGATCTGCCGGCCCGGGCATTGCCGACCGGTGCCCGGCGTGACGTGCCGAGCTGGCCAAAAAAGCCCTAGGCATTCGCCCTCGTTCGCCAGCGGGGGCGAATGCCAGACCCCGTGCAGGACGACTCGACCAGGGCCGCCAGGGCCGCAGCAAAGCGGCGGCCTGCGGTGCGGTGAACTGGCCGGGGACCTTGCTCAATGGCCGGCCACGTCTGTACGAAGACCTGCGCTTTCACAGTCGCCAGCGTTCGTCCCATGAGTTGTGGCTGGTCATCGTCGATGCGTCAGCCTCGACCCGTCGTCATCGCGCCTTGAGTGACGGCAAGGGCCTGCTGGCGCAACTGTTCGACGACGCCTACCGACAACGCGCCCGCCTGGCGCTGTTGACGGCCAGCGGCACGCTTCCCCATTGGCAGGTGCAAGGTCTCAAGGCCTCGGCCGGCCTGCGCGACTGGCTCGATGGGCTGGGTGCCGGTGGCGGAACGCCGTTGCTGGCGGCGCTGAACGAGGCCGGGCGCTGGCTGGTGGCGCGACGCAAGCGCTACCCGGCGGAGCAGCAACGGGTGTTGGTGATGACCGACGGACGAGTCAAAGAGGGGGTTTCATCGCCGCCTCTCGATTGCCCGTGCCTGTTGATCGACATCGAGAGAGGCCCGATCCGCCTGGGCCGGGCCCGGCAGTTGGCGGAACAGTTGCAGGCGGAATATCGGCATATCGATGAAACCACTTGAAATGCTCTTTGGCTGTGAAGGCCTCATCGCGAGCAAGCTCGCTCCCACATTTGCTTTCGTTGTGCACACATAACTGATGAACACCACGGCCCCCCTGTGGGAGCGAGCTTGCTCGCGATCAGCATCACCTCGGTCCCGGATCTGCCCACCTGACCCGCATCACTGCACTATGCTCAGGCAGCCCCCTCACAGGAGTGAACCATGCGCGTACTCGTCACCAACGCCCAGGACGATTTTCGGGTCAAGGCCTATGCCGGCACCAACGGCGTGCTGCTCGCCATGGACCTGGCGGAATCCCGGCGCAAAGGGCTGCTGGGCTTTGCCATCGAGAAGCAGCAGGGTGAGAAGCCCTGGCTGTTCCTGTTCAACAGCCTGACCTTCCCCGACAAGGCCCACACCTTTCCCCAGTTCCACGCCACCCCCAGCGACAAGGCACCCTTGCAGAAATTTCGCTGGGCCGACTACGCGGTCAACCCTGGCGTGACGATCCACTACCGCGTGCACCTGGCCTACGGCAGCCCCGATGCACCGCAGTTGGGCGAATCCCTGGCCGTCACCGTCACCAGCGACGACGGGCAGCCGGCCAACCAGCGGGTGATTTTCAACCGTGCCGTGGCCGCCAGCCAGGCGTTCCAGCGCAAGTTTCCTGAAGTGGACGCGCTGATCGGCGCCAACAAGCACCTGTCCATCGATGACTGGCCCGACGCCCCGCGTCGCTGGCTGGAGAATGGCCTGCTGGGACGCCTGACCGGTTTTATCGATCGGGCGCTGGATGCCAACTGGGCGCTGGATGTCGCCATCTATGAATACGAACTGCCGGTGATCGTCGACGCGGTGACCGCCGCTCATGCTCGCGGCGCCCAGGTGCGCGTGCTGTATCACGCCGAGCCAGGCGACGACACCACGGCGCGCAACGAAGCCAGCCTGGAGAAAATGCCAGCAGCCAACAAGCGCGGACGAGTCACCCATAACATTTTCCACGACAAGTTCATTGTGCTGAGCAAGGTGGACGGCAACGGTTCCTTGCAACCGGAGGCGGTGCTGTGTGGCAGCACCAACTTCACCGCCAACGGTGTCTACCGCCAGGCCAACGTCGTTCATGTACTGGACGACCCTCGGGTGAGCGGCAGCTACTTCCAGGTGTTCGAGCAAATCTGGGCCGAGCCCCAGGACGTCGATGCCACTCGCCAGTGGCTGACCGACAACAATGCCATGGCTCCACAAGAAGCGTTGTTCGCCGGGTTCTCGCCGCGCACCGGGGAGGGCGATCTGGATCGCTTCGTCGACATCATCAAGGGCGCGCGAAAGGACCTGTTGTTCGTCACCGCATTCGTCTTGCCCGAGCGCATTCTCGACGCCGTGCTCGGCCAGCCCAATGACGACGTGTTGCGCTACGGCCTGCAAAACACCAAGAGCCGCATCACCGGCTTCCACGCCGACCGCACCGCCGAATTCGCCGCCACCGCGCTGCTCAACACTGGCCTGGAAGGTTGGCTCAAGGAAAACATGAAAGGCCAGAAGGGCAATCTGCTGGTGCACACCAAAGCCATCGTCACCGACTTCACCAGCGATACGCCGACCATCATCAGCGGCAGCCACAACCTGAGCGCCGCGGCCAGCAGCGGCAACGACGAGAATTACCTGATCATCCAGGGCAACACCGACCTGGCCGACCGCTACGGGCTGGAGTTGCTGCGTTTCTATGAACATTACCGCTTTCGCTACTTCGCAAAAAAACTCGCCCTCAAACAGGTCAAGCCACTGGCGGTGGATGACAGCTGGAGCGATGACTATTACCGCGAGGGGGATTTGCGGATGTTATCCAGGGTGAGGTTTTGCGGGCGCTGAGCAGTGGTAAGAGATGTTTTAGAGTGCTACTTTTAGCGCCATTAAGAGTGCTTAAGGACTCATCTCATGACACATATCGTGCTTTCTCAGGTTGTAGCCAGCATTTCCGAGCTTAAGAAAAATCCGATGGGCACTGTCGCTGCCGGGGGAGGATTATCGGTAGCGATCCTCAACCGCAACGAGCCGGCTTTTTATTGCGTCCCCGCTCGGGAATATGAAGCCATGATGGATCGGCTTGAGGACATGGAGTTGGTCGCTCTCTGCCGCGAGCGTGAAAATGATCCAACGATCAAGGTTTCTCTTGATGACCTATGAGTTGGAGTTTTCCGATAAAGCATGGAAGGAATGGCAAAAGCTGGGAGCAACACTCAAGGAGCAATTCAAGAAAAAGCTTGAGGAGCGACTGGTAAATCCGCATGTCCAGGCAGACCGACTGCACGGGTTGGGCAATGCCTATAAAATCAAGTTGCGTAACGCCGGCTATCGATTGGTTTATCGGGTAGTAGATGACTTGCTGGTTGTTACGGTGATCGCAGTAGGTAAACGCGAGCGCGGCCAAGTGTATGACGAGGCTGCCAAGCGGTAAAATAGCCATGTTTCCCCGTCAGCGGGATGTTATCCAGGGTGAGGTTTTGCGGGCGTTAGGTGCCGTAGATTATCCGGTGCTAGCATAGGGCCATCTATCAGCCTGGAAGCTGTCATGAATCTCTGTCACGGAACGTCTGCTTTACTTCGCATCTGCGTCGCGACCCTGTTGTTGGCGCTGTGTACTTCAGCCCTCGCCGCCAACCAACCGTGTTCCGGGCGCAAGGGCGGGATTGCCGGGTGTGACGGCGATACCTTCTTGTGCAACGACGGCTCCATCAGTGCTTCGAAGCGGTCCTGTTCCGCTGTGTTGGGCCTCCGGAACGAGGCCCGGCCGCAGTCGTTGCTCAAGTCCGCTGACGGTTGCCAGTGCGGCAGTGGCAATTACTGCGTCGGGCCTCGGGGTGGGGTCTATTGCCTCACACCTGGCGGCAGCAAGAGCTACAAGCGCAAATAGCCCAGGGACGCCGCCGAACCCTTGTGGGAGCGAGCTTGCTCGCGATAGCGTCAGGTCAGTCGCCATCGATATTGACTGATGTACCGCCATCGCGAGCAAGCTCGCTCCCACAGGGTATCCATTTACACATTCCACAGTGGCTCCGTTTCGGTGCGCCGAGTACCCGGCTTGGGGCCTTGTTACCCGTGCGTCGTGGCCAACGGTAGCAATAGTGTTCGCACGCAGATGCCACTGTCCTGGCGTCTGTTTTTCCCATATCCCTGATTTCCTTAACTTTCCATTTTCCTCACCTACGAGCTGCAAGCCTGTGGCACACTTTCTGCTGTCTATTCCGTTGTTACATACCGTGTTCCGGTATAGCGGAATAAACTCACTCTGGAGTGCTTGCCATGCAACGCCGACCTTCCTTGTTCAAAGCGTGTGTTTTTCTCTTCGCGGCCACGACGGCTGCCATGGGGGTCGCTCAGGCGGCCGACAGCAAGCTCGACAGCGTGCTGCAGCGGGGGAAATTGATCGTGGGCACGGGCAGTACCAATGCCCCGTGGCACTTCCAGGGAGCGGATGGCAAGTTGCAGGGCTTTGATATCGATATTGCGCGGATGGTCGCCAAGGGCCTGTTCAACGACCCGGAGAAAGTCGAGTTCGTGGTGCAGTCTTCCGATGCGCGCATTCCCAACCTGTTGACCGACAAGGTCGACATGAGCTGCCAGTTCATCACCGTCACCGCCAGCCGCGCCCAGCAAGTGGCGTTCACCCTGCCGTACTACCGCGAAGGCGTGGGCCTGCTGCTGCCGGCCAACAGCAAGTACAAGGAAATCGAAGACCTCAAGGCCGCCGGCGACGGCGTCACCGTGGCGGTGCTGCAGAATGTCTACGCCGAGGAGCTGGTGCACCAGGCGCTGCCCAAGGCCAAGGTCGACCAGTACGACAGCGTCGACCTGATGTACCAGGCGGTGAACTCCGGCCGCGCCGATGCCGCCGCCACCGACCAGTCCTCGGTCAAATACCTGATGGTGCAGAACCCTGGCCGCTACCGCAGCCCGGCCTATGCCTGGAGCCCGCAAACCTACGCCTGTGCGGTCAAGCGCGGCGACCAGGACTGGCTGAACTTCGTCAACACCACCTTGCATGAAGCCATGACCGGCGTGGAATTCCCCACCTATGCGGCGTCCTTCAAGCAGTGGTTCGGTGTCGAGCTGCCGTCGCCGGCGATCGGTTTCCCCGTTGAATTCAAATGACCCTGTGAGCCCGGGGCGTCACTTGCGGGCGCTCCGTCGAAGGTACTGCCGACCATGAATTATCAGTTGAACTTTGCCGCCGTCTGGCGCGATTTCGACACCCTGCTGGCGGGGCTGGGCCTGGGGCTTTCCCTGGCGCTGGTGTCGATCGCCATCGGTTGCGTGATCGGCCTGGCGATGGCGTTCGCGTTGCTGAGCAAACATCGGGTCTTGCGGGTGCTGGCGTCGGTGTATGTCACGGTGATCCGCAATACGCCGATCCTGGTGTTGATCCTGCTGATCTACTTCGCCTTGCCGAGCCTGGGCATCCGCCTGGACAAGCTGCCCTCGTTCGTCATCACCCTCTCGCTGTACGCCGGGGCCTACCTGACCGAAGTGTTTCGCGGCGGGTTGTTGAGCATTCACAAGGGACAGCGTGAAGCCGGGCTGGCCATCGGCCTGGGCGAGTGGCAGGTGAAGGCCTACGTCACCGTGCCGGTGATGCTGCGCAACGTGTTGCCGGCCTTGTCGAACAACTTCATTTCGCTGTTCAAGGACACCTCCCTGGCGGCGGCGATTGCCGTGCCGGAGCTGACCTATTACGCCCGCAAGATCAACGTGGAGAGCTACCGGGTGATCGAGACCTGGCTGGTGACCACGGCCCTGTATGTCGCGGCCTGTTACCTCATTGCCATGCTGCTGCGGTATTTCGAGCAGCGCCTGGCGATCCGCCGTTAGGAGTTCCCATGTACGAATCACCCAGTTGGTTGCATGAGTTATGGGTTGCCCGGGACACCCTGTGGGCCGGCTTCCTGACAAGTGTGCAGTGTTCGCTGCTGGCGATTGTGTTGGGCACGTTGATCGGCCTGGTCGCCGGGCTGGTGCTGACCTATGGCCGGACCTGGATGCGCGCGCCGTTTCGCTTCTATGTCGACCTGATTCGCGGCACGCCGGTGTTCGTGCTGGTGCTGGCCTGCTTCTACATGGCTCCGGCCCTGGGCTGGCAAATCGGCGCGTTCCAGGCCGGGGTCCTGGGGCTGACGCTGTTTTGTGGCTCCCACGTCGCCGAGATCGTGCGCGGGGCCTTGCAGGCATTGCCCCGCGGGCAGATGGAAGCGAGCCAGGCCATCGGCCTGACCTTTTTCCAAGCGCTGGGTTATGTGCTGTTGCCCCAGGCCTTGCGGCAGATCTTGCCGACCTGGGTCAATTCCTCCACCGAGATCGTCAAGGCCTCGACCCTGCTGTCGGTGATCGGCGTCGCCGAACTGCTACTCAGCACCCAGCAGATCATCGCCCGGACCTTCATGACCCTGGAGTTTTATCTGTTCGCCGGGTTTCTCTTTTTCATCATCAATTACGCCATTGAATTGCTCGGGCGGCACATTGAAAAGCGGGTGGCCTTGCCATGACTGACGTTTCGAATCTCTCCAATACGGAGCTCTCCAACACCCAGCCGCTGCTGGACATTCGCGGCCTGCGCAAACAATACGGCCCGTTGGAAGTGCTCAAGGGCGTGGACCTGAGTATGCAGCGCGGCAACGTGGTCACGTTGATCGGCTCCAGCGGTTCGGGCAAGACCACGCTGCTGCGCTGCGTCAACATGCTGGAAGAATTCCAGGGCGGGCAGATCATGCTTGACGGCGAGTCCATCGGTTACGACGACATCGACGGCAAGCGTGTGCGCCACGCCGAGAAAGTCATCGCCCGGCACCGGGCCATGACCGGCATGGCCTTCCAGCAATTCAACCTGTTCCCGCATTTGACCGCGTTGCAGAACGTCACCCTGGGCCTGCTCAAAGTGAAAAAACTGCCCAAGGACGAGGCGGTGGCCCTGGCCGAGAAATGGCTGGAGCGGGTGGGCTTGTTGGAGCGGCGCGATCACTTTCCTGGCCAATTGTCCGGCGGCCAACAGCAGCGCGTGGCGATTGCCCGGGCGATTGCCATGAACCCCAGCCTGATGCTGTTCGACGAAGTGACCTCGGCCCTGGACCCGGAACTGGTCGGCGAAGTGCTGAACGTGATCAAGGGCCTGGCCGAAGACGGCATGACCATGCTGCTGGTGACCCACGAAATGCGCTTTGCCTTCGAGGTCTCCGACAAAATCGTGTTCATGAACCAGGGCCGCATCGAAGAACAGGGGCCGCCGAAGGAATTGTTCGAACGGCCACAGTCGCCACGCCTGGCGGAATTTCTCAAGAACACGCGTTTTTAATTTTCCATTCAATAAGGAGATAACCCATGAGCATTACGCGCTACGGCACCGGCAGCACCGCAGGTGGCGGTCAGCCTCGGCCATTCGCCCGCGCCGTGGAGGCCGATGGCTGGCTGCACGTGTCCGGCCAGGTGCCGGCGGTGAACGGCGAGATCATTGTCGGCGGGATCGTCGAGCAGACCCACCAGACCATGAAGAACCTGGTCGCCATTCTCGAAGAGGCCGGATATGGCCTGGAAGATGTGGTGCGCTGCGGCGTGTGGCTGGAAGACCCGCGGGATTTCTGGAGTTTCAACAAGGTCTTCGGCGAGTACTTCAGCCCGGAACACGCCCCGGCCAGGGCCTGCGTGCAGGCGAGCATGATGGTCGATTGCAAGGTCGAGATCGACTGCGTCGCCTACAAGAAAAAGGCCTGAACCGTTGTAGGAGCTGCCGAAGGCTGCGATCTTTTGATCCTGATCTTTCGGGCTTTCGCTCATGACTCAATTGGCTGGGGAAAGATCGCAGCCTCGTTACACTCGACAGCTCCTACGACCAATGAACGGGAATGCAATAAATGACCGAAGACACCATCAAACGCCGGGCCCGGGGATTGGATCGGGCGTTCGATATCCTCGACTTCCTCAAGGAAATCGGCCAGCCGCTGCGCCCGAACGATATTGCCAGCGGCATCGGCAGCCCCAAGTCCACGGTCTATGAACTGGTGGCGTCGCTGCTGGAGCGGCGCATCCTCGAGCCGGTGGGCAAGGACGGCCATGTCTACCTGGGCCGCCAGTTGTACTTTCTCGGGCAGGCGCACCTGCGGCATTTCGACCTGAGCCGCGAGGCTGACCATGCCTTGCAGGAGATCGTGCGCCAGACCCGGGAAACGGCGCAGATGTGCCTGCTCAACGGGCGCAAATACACCGTCGCGCTGATGAAGGAAGGCGAGCGGCATTTTCGCATTTCCTCGGACATCGGGGAAAACGCGCCGATCCCGTGGACGGCGTCCGGGCGCCTGCTGCTGGCGCATCTGAGTGACCAGCAGATCGTCGACCTGATCGACCCTGACGACTTCATTTTGCCGGACGGCGAGCGCCTGCCCCTGGAGCAATTCCTCAAGGAAATCCGCCAGGCCGGCCTCGATGGTTTTTTCTCCTTCGACAGTGTCGCCGACACCTTCACCCACTGCTTCGCCGCACCGGTCAAAGACCCGAATGGCGTGGCCATCGCCACCCTGTGCATCGTCGCCCCACGGGCCGACGCGAAGAACAATTACGCCGACTACCGCCGGGTGCTGATCGAAAGCGCCAACCACCTGGCCCGTCGTATCAATGAATAGACAGCAACGGCACTAGCGGCCGTGTGCGAGGAGTTCGAACATGCCTTCCGCCATCCTTAATGCCGGCGTCGAAAAGGGCGCCGCCACCGTCGGCGCCCACCTGCTACGGGACGTCAGCCTGCCGGTGCTGGTACTGCATCGCGCGGCGCTGGAGCACAACATCCGCTGGATGCAAGATTTCGTCACCCGCAGCGGTGCCGAGCTGGCGCCCCACGGCAAGACCAGCATGACTCCCGCGCTGTTTCGCCGGCAACTGGAGGCCGGCGCCTGGGGCCTGACCCTCGCCAGCGCCGTGCAGACCCGTGCCGCTTACGCCCATGGCGTGCGCCGGGTGTTGATGGCCAACCAATTGGTGGGCACGCCGAACATGGCGCTGATTGCCGATTTGCTCGTCGACCCGGCGTTCGAATTCCACTGCCTGGTCGATCATCCGGACAACGTCGCTGACCTGGGCGCTTACTTCGCCTCTCGCGGCGTACGGCTCAATGTGATGATCGAGTACGGCGTGGTCGGCGGGCGTTGTGGCTGCCGGACCGAAGCCGAGGTGTTGGCCCTGGCCGAGGCGATCCAGGCGCAACCGGCGTTGGCGTTGACCGGCATCGAAGGCTACGAAGGGGTGATCCACGGTGACCACGCCATCAGTGGCATTCGTGCGTTCGCGGCGTCCCTGGTGCGGTTGGCGGTGCAGTTGCAGGACAACGGCGCGTTTGCCATCGACAAACCGATCATCACCGCCTCGGGGTCGGCCTGGTACGACCTGATCGCCGAATCCTTCGAAGCCCAGAATGCCCACGGACGGTTCCTCAGCGTGCTGCGCCCTGGCAGCTACGTGGCCCATGACCATGGCATCTACAAAGAGGCGCAGTGCTGCGTGCTGGAGCGCCGCAGCGACCTGCACGAAGGCCTGCGCCCGGCGCTGGAAGTCTGGGCCCACGTGCAATCGCTGCCGGAGCCGGGCTTCGCGGTGATCGCCCTGGGCAAGCGCGACGTGGCCTACGACGCTGGCTTGCCGGTGCCGCTCAAGCGCTACCAGCCCGGATCGGACACGCTGGTGGGTGATGATGTGAGTGGCTGCAAGGTGACGGCGGTGATGGACCAGCATGCGTTCATGACGGTAGCGGTGGGGGTTGAGTTGCGGGTCGGGGACATCATCTCGTTCGGTACTTCACATCCGTGCCTGACGTTCGACAAGTGGCGGGTGGGGTGCCTGGTGGATGAGCAGTTGCGGGTGGTGGAGAGCATGGAGACTTGTTTCTAGCCTTTGAACCGAGTTGCGGCTATCGCGGGCAAGCCTTGCTCCCACATTGATCGACTGTGAACACAAAATGGGTGTTTACCCAAGATCCCCTGTGGGAGCAAGGCTTGCTCGCGATAGCAGCCTGCCAGACACCACCAAATCCAGGATCATCCATGAGCAACCCCAAACCCCGCATCGCCCTGATCGGCGAATGCATGATCGAACTGCAACAACGCGCCGACGGCAGCCTGCTGCAAAGCTTCGGTGGCGACACCCTGAACACGGCGGTGTACCTGTCCCGCGCCTTGGGCGACAGGGGCGCGGTGGATTATGTCACCGCCTTGGGCGACGACAGTTTCAGCGATGCCATGTGTGAAAACTGGGCCGCCGAGAACATCGGGCTGCAACGGGTCCAGCGCTTGCCTGGACGCCTGCCGGGTTTGTATTGCATCCAGACTGACGCGGCGGGGGAGCGGCGATTCCTGTATTGGCGCAACGAGGCGGCGGTGCGCGATTGTTTTACCACCCCGGCCGCCGGGCCGATCCTGGCCGCGTTGCTGGATTACGATGTGCTGTATTTCAGCGGCGTCACCCTGGCGGTGCTCGGCGAGCAGGGGCGTGGCAAACTCATCGAAACCCTGGTCGAAGCGCGTCGGCGCGGGGCGCTGGTGGTGTTCGACAATAACTTCCGGCCCCGGCTCTGGGCGTCGATCGAAGCGGCGTGGGTGGCGTATCGCAGCGTCTTGTCCTATGTGGAGTTGGCGCTGCTGACCGTAGAGGATGAACAGGCATTGTTCGGTCATGCCGACAGCGAGGCGGTGTTCGCCGCCTATGCGCAGCTCGGCACGCCCGAGGTGGTGCTCAAGCGCGGTGCCGAGGCCTGCCTGATTCGTTGCGACGGCCAGTCTTATGAAGTCCCTGCCCTGCGGGTCGAGCACGTTGTGGACACCACGGCGGCGGGGGATTCCTTCAGCGCCGCGTACCTGGCGAGTCGTTTGCTGGGCGGTAGCCCGGCGGAGGCGGCCGAGGCAGGGCACCTGTTGGCGAGCCGGGTGATCCAGGTGCCGGGGGCGTTGATGCCCAAGGACTGACTGGGGGCTCGATGTGCCTGTGGGAGCAAAGTTTGCTCCCACAGGCAAGCTTTGTTTCCACAGACAGGCTTCGCTGACAAAGTGACCGATCAATCCCGGTAGAACACCTGCACCAGGTGATACCCGAACTTGCTCTTGATCGGCCCATGCACCACCCGCAGCGGTTTCTTGAAAATCACCGCATCGATCACGCCGACCATCTGCCCCGGCCTGACTTCACCCAAATCGCCGCCGCGTTTGCCCGAAGGGCAGGTGGAGTATTTCTTGGCCAGCACGTCGAAAGCTTCGCCCTTGGCGATGCGTTGCTTGAGCTGTTCGGCTTCTTCGGCGGTTTTCACCAGGATATGGCGGGCTTGGGCTTTCATTGCTGCGGTGACCTGAACGGTGCGACGGGGTGGCGATTATGCCTCAAGTCAGTTGCCATGGTTGATCATCGTCCGAATCTTGTTGGCCAGCAGATCGAGGGTGAAAGGCTTGGCGACCATGTCCATGCCCTGGTCGAGGAACCCCTGGCGTTCGGCGGCTTTCTGCGCGTAGCCGGTCATGAACAGCACTTTCAACCCCGGGCGGTGCTGGCGGGCGATTTCCGCCAGTTGCCGGCCATTCATGCCCGGTAGCCCGACGTCGGTCACCAGCAGGTCGATGCGCTGGTCCGATTCCAGCACGGGAAGCGCGGTCACGGCGTCCCGGGCTTCGAGAGCGGTGTAGCCCAGGGCCTGCAACAGGTCGAGCACCAGCATGCGCACGGCGGGTTCATCCTCCACCAGCAACACGGTCTCCCCGGCGATGGCCGGCGGTACGACGACCGTCTCGGGCGTCTCGGGTGGTTGGGTCGGCGAAACGTGCAAGCGCGGCAGGTACAACTGCACCCGCGTGCCTTGGCCCGGCACACTGTCGAGGTTGAGGTGCCCACCCGACTGCTGGGCAAAGCCGTAGATCATCGACAAGCCCAGGCCGGTGCCCTGGCCGATGGGCTTGGTGGTGAAGAACGGATCGAAAGCCTTGGCCAGCACGGCGGGGGTCATGCCGCTGCCGTTGTCGCTGACGGCGATCATCACGTAATCCCCGGCCTTGACCGGCTCCAGGGTGTTGATGTCCGTAGCGTCGAGATAGACATTGGCGGTTTCGACGATCAGTTCGCCGCCCTCGGGCATGGCATCGCGGGCGTTGATCACCAGGTTGAGCAGGGCGTTTTCCAACTGGCTGGCGTCGGTGTTGACCGGCCACAGCTCGCTGGCCAGTTGCAGCCGCAGCACGATGTGATCGCCAGTGGTGCGGCTCAGCAGGTCTTCGAGCGAGTGCACCAGCTCGTTGGCGTCCAGCGGTTTGCGGTCCAGGGACTGGCGTCGGGAAAAAGCCAGCAGCCGATGGGTCAGGGCCGCGGCGCGGTTGGCCGAGGACACCGCCGCTTCGGTGAAGCGCCCGATCTCGTCAGTGCGGCCAGCGGCGATGTAGCGTTGCATCAGGTCGAGGCTGCCGAGGATGCCGGTGAGCATATTGTTGAAGTCATGGGCAATGCCGCCCGTGAGCTGGCCCACGGCTTCCATTTTCTGCGCATGGCGCAGGGCTTCCTCCGCGCGCTCGCGTTCGAACATCTCGCTTTGCAGCCGGTGATTGGCTTCGGCCAGTTGCTGGGTACGGGCGATGACGCGTTCTTCCAGTGTTTCGTTGAGGTTGCGCAGGGCCTCCTCGGTTTTCCGGCTCTCGGTTTCGTCGATCACGAAGATGTAGAAACCGTTCACCGCACCGTCCGCCCCATGGCGAGGCAGGTAGTTGATCAGCGAATGGCGCGGGCGCCCGTCGCGATGGTCCATCTGCACGGTGAAGCTGCACGGCTTGCCGGCCAGGGCATCGGCGATCTGTTGGGCGCGGGCGGCATAGGCCTCTTCACCGAGCACTTCGCGGATGGTCTTGCCGTAGAGTTCCTGCGGGGTCAGGCCGTACCAGTCCAGGTAAGCGCTATTGTTCAGCCGGAAACGCTCTTCGCGGTCCACGTAGCTGATGAGGATCGGCATCGCATTGATGATCAGCTGCAGCTCGGTCTGGCTCTGGCGCAGGGCTTGCTCGGTGCGCTTGCGTTCGGTCAGGTCCAGCGCCGCGCCAAGAAAACGCTTGGGCCGGCCGTGGCGATCCTTGTAGCAACGGCCGCGCACGTATACCCAGCGCAACTCATCGTCGGGCTGCAGCAGTCGGTACTCCTCGGCGTATTCGGTGCCGTGGGTGATGCAGTGCTTGATGCTGCGGGCAACCATCGCCCGGTCCTCGGGGTGCACGCCTTCGAGGTAGGCACTGATGGGCAACTGGCGGGACAGGCTGGGGTCGACGCCATGCAACAGGGCGAAGTGCGCATCGGCAATAAAGCGGTCTTCGCTGATGTCCCAGTCCCAGGTGCCCAGCGCGTCGGCGGCGGCCAGGGCCAGTTGCAGGCGCTCTTCGCTTTCATGTTGGGCCTTGAGGCTGGCCTCGGAGCGGCGTTCGAACTCCATGGCCAGGCGGCGTCGTTCGCTGGTCTCGATGGCGGTGACCAGGATGCCGGCGACGCTGCCGCTTTCGTCACGCACCGGGCTGTAGGTCAGGTCCAGCCAGACATCACAGAGACGGCCGGCGAAGGGCACGCGCCATTGCTGGTCGCGGCAGGAGTGTGTCTGGCCTTGCAACACACGGTGATAAATCCCTTCGGTCGTACTCTTGAGTTCGGGCCATGCTGTATGGGTCGGTCGGCCGAATGCCCGGGGGTGCTTGTCACCGGCCAGTCGGCCGAAGGCGTCGTTGTAGAGATGGGACAGCTGCGGTCCCCACAGCAAGGCCATCGCCATGGGCGAATGGAGCATGATGTCCACGGCGGTGCGCAGGCTCTGGGGCCAGTTCTGGGCAGCGCCCAGCGGGGTCAGGGCCCAGTCCATCTGGCTGATCAGGCGCTGTGTATCGCTGCCGGCGGGTGTCGCGTTCATCAGGCGACCCCTGGCTGTCGTGTCTGTGCCACGGCGTCGACTATCCTCAGAAGAGGGTACATGCGGGTGGGTCTGAAGGGGTTCATGTTCGGCTCAGCTTGTTTCATTGATGTCTCGCGGAAGTTTCAGTCCATGGAAATCGATCCGTTGTTGCGAATCCTGGCGAGCCAGAATGGTTCCGACCTTTACATGTCCACGGGTGCGCCACCGTGCGCGCGCTTCGAGGGGGTGATCAAGCCCTTGGGTAACGAGGCGTTCAAGGTCGGCGACATTGCCAGGCTCGCCGAGTCTCTGATGGACGCCGAACAGCGCCTTGAGTTCGATCGGGAGTTGGAAATGAACCTGGCGATCTCCCTGGCCGGTGTCGGGCGGTTCCGGGTCAATATCTTCAAGCAGCGCAATGACGTGTCCATGGTGATTCGCAACGTCAAGCTGGACATCCCGCGCTTCGAAGACCTGAAACTGCCTCGAGTGCTTTTAGACACCATCATGCAGAAACAGGGGCTGATGCTGTTCGTCGGTGCGACAGGCTCGGGCAAGTCGACCTCCCTGGCGGCGCTGATCGATTACCGCAATCGCAACAGCAGCGGCCACATCATCACCATCGAGGACCCGGTGGAGTATATCCATCGGCACAAGAAATCCATCATCAATCAACGGGAAGTCGGTGTCGACACCCGCAGTTTCCATGCAGCCCTGAAAAACACCCTGCGCCAGGCGCCGGACGTGGTGCTGATCGGCGAAATCCGCGACCGGGAAACCATGGAGCATGCCTTGGCGTTTGCCGACACCGGGCACCTGGTGATTTCCACCTTGCATGCCCATAACGCCAACCAGGCCCTGGACCGGGTGATCAATTTCTTTCCGGAAGAACGCCGGCCGCAGTTGCTCATTGACCTGGGCAACAACCTCAAGGCGTTCGTCTCCCAGCGCCTGGTGCGTACCCGCACCGGCCAGCGACGAGCGGCGGTGGAGGTCATGCTGGGCTCGCCGACGGTGGCCGACCTGATCCGGCGCAACGAGCTCGGCGAGCTCAAGGGCATCATGGAGAAGTCAGAGGAACTGGGGATGCAAACCTTTGATCACGCGCTGTTCAACCTGGTGGTCGAAGGTGCCATCGATGAGGAAGAAGCGCTGAAGAATGCCGACTCGGCGAACAACCTGCGGTTGCGGTTGAAGTTGCATAGCGAGTCGGGGGCGGCGGCGCCACCGGTCGATCCGGCGGCGGGTGAGTGGGGGTTGATGGATTGATTGTTTTAAAGGGAAACCGCGTTATCGTTCATCGCGAGCAAGCTCGCTCCCACAGTGGATCTGCGGTGATTGGCAGACCCATGTGGGAGCGAGCTTGCTCGCGATGAGGCCCTGACGGTCAGCTCGCCAGCTCTGGCCGATCCCGAAACTGCTCCAAAGCCCCAGGGTTGGCCAAGGCATCGGTGTTCTTCACCACCTCGCCATGCACCACATTGCGCACCGCCAGCTCCACCACCTTGCCGCTGATGGTTCGCGGAATATCACTGACCGCGAGGATCTTCGCCGGTACATGACGCGGCGTGGTGTTGGCCCGGATGACTTGGCGGATCCGTTGTTCCAAGGCTTCATCCAGGCTCACACCCTCGCGCAGGCGCACGAACAGCACCACCCGGACATCGCCCTGCCATTGCTGGCCGATGGCGACGCAGTCCAGCACTTGCTCGACTTTTTCCACCTGCCGATAGATTTCCGCGGTGCCGATGCGCACGCCGCCAGGGTTGAGCACGGCATCGGAGCGGCCATGGATCAGGAAACCGCCGTGGGGCAGTTCCTCGGCGTAGTCGCCTTGGGCCCACACGCCGGGAAACTGGGCGAAGTAGGAGGCGCGAAGCTTTTCCTGCCGAGGGTCGTTCCACAAACCAATGGGCATCGCCGGGAAATGCCGGGTGCACACCAACTCACCTTTTTCACCAATGACCGGGTTGCCGGCCTCGTTCCAGACCTGCACGGCCATGCCCAGGCTCTTGCCCTGCATCTCGCCCCGGCGCACCGGCGACAGCGGGTTGCCGTTGACGAAGCAGGACACAATGTCGGTGCCACCAGACATCGAGGCCAGGCAGACATCGGCCTTGAGGTCGCGGTACACGTAATCGTAGCTATGGGGGGCCAGCGCCGAACCGGTGGAGAGCAGGGTTTTCAGACTGTCCAAACGGTGCGTCTGGCGTGGCTTGAGGCCCTCGCTTTCCAGGGCAGCGAGGAACTTGGGGCTGGTGCCGAAGACGCTGATGCGCTGCTGGTCGATCAGGTCCAGCAAGCGCTCGGGGCCGGGGTGGAACGGCGAACCGTCGTAGAGCACCACCGTGCTGCCCACGGCGAGGGCCGACACCAGCCAGTTCCACATCATCCAACCGCAGGTCGTGTAGTAGAACAGCCGATCCTCGGGCCCGAGGTCCACGTGCAGGCCATGTTCCTTGACGTGTTGCAGCAGCACGCCACCGGTGCCATGGACGATGCACTTCGGTACGCCGGTGGTGCCGCTGGAGTACAGGATGTACAGCGGGTGGTCGAAGGGCACGCTGACGAATTCCGGTTCGCCACCGCGTTGATAAAAGTCGTTCCACAGCGCGACAGCGGCCGAGGTCTTGAATGCCTCGACGCGCACGTCCGGCTGCGCATAAGGCAACACGATCAGTTGCTGCAGCGACGGTAGCCGTTCAAGGATTTCGTTGACCTTGGCTCGCTGGTCGATGATCTTGCCAGCATAGCGATAACCGGCGCAGGTGATCAGCACCTTGGGTTCGATCTGGCCGAACCGGTCGATGACGCCTTGGGTACCGAAGTCCGGTGACGAGCACGACCAGATAGCACCCAGGCTGGTGGTGGCGAGCATGCCGACCAGGGTTTGCCAGGTGTTGGGCAGGCAAGCGGCGACTCGATCACCCTGGGTGACGCCGGCGGCCTTCAGGCTTGTTTGCAGGCCAGCGACATGGGCGGCGAGTTCGGCCCAGGCCAGTTGTTCCTGGCCGCCGTTTTCGTCGAGCGCCACCACTGCGACGGCGTCATCGCGGCGGCGCAGCAGGTGCTCGGCGAAGTTCAGCGTGGCGCCAGGGAACCACTGGGCGCTGGGCATTTGCGAACCTTCCACCAACACCGCGTCGGGCGCTTGGTGAAAGCGAATCTCGAAGAAATCGACAATGGCCTGCCAGAAGGCTTCGCGCTGGTCGATGCTCCAGGCGTGCAGGGCCGGGTAGTCGTGCAGTTGCAGGTGATGTCGCGCGTTGACGAACTGGCGAAAGGCGTTCATGCGCGACTGGGCGATGCGTTCGGGGCTGGGTTGCCAGAGGATGTCGGACATGGGGTGCCTCTTGTTCTTTTGTCGGGCCTGACGATCGTTCCTACGCTCTGCGTGGGAATGCCTCTGGGGACGCTCCGCGTTCCGTTCTTGGGACGCAGAGCGTCCCTGTCTGCATTCCCACGCAGAGCATGGGAACGATCAGTATCCAGTAGTGAGGGTTATTGAGCCAACCACCCACCATCGATATTCCACGCCGCGCCGCGCACCTGGCTGCCGGCTTCGCTGCACAGGAACAGCACCAGTTCCCCCAGTTGCGGCGGGGTGACGAATTCCAGGGACGGCTGTTTCTCGGCCAATAGATCGTGCTGTGCCTGTTGCGGATCGACGCCGGCGGCAATGCGATCGTCGATCTGTTTTTGCACCAGTGGCGTCAGCACCCAGCCCGGGCAAATGGCGTTGCAGGTCACGTTGCTGGTGGCGGTTTCCAGGCCGACCACCTTGGTCAAGCCGATCACCCCATGCTTGGCCGCGACATACGCCGCCTTGCCCACCGAGCCGACCTGGCCGTGCACCGAGGCGACGTTGATAATCCGCCCCCAGCCCTTGGCACGCATGCCCGGCAGGCTCAGGCGGGTGGCGTGGAACACCGAGGACAGGTTGATGGCAATGATCGAGTCCCAACGCTCCACCGGGAAATCCTCCACGGCGGCCACGTGCTGGATTCCGGCGTTGTTCACCAGGATGTCCACGCCGCCGAACTCGCGCTCGGCGTAGGCGAGCATGTCGGCGATCTGCGCCGGGTCGCTGACATCGGCCGGATGATGACCGACCTTGCCACCGAACTGTTTCACCTCGGCGATCACCGCCGAGGCATCGCCAAAGCCGTTGAGGATCAGGTTGGCCCCGGCCTTGGCCAGGCTCAGGGCGATGCCCAGGCCGATGCCGCTGGTAGAGCCGGTGACCAGGGCGGTCTTGCCCGAAAGAGTGGTTGTCATGGGAACCTCACACAATGCCAGTGGCGTAGAACACACCGATCACCACGAAGACCGCGAGGGTCTTGATCAGCGTAATGCAGAAAATGTCTTTATAGGCTTCGCGGTGGGTCAGCCCGGTCACCGCCAGCAGGGTAATCACCGCGCCGTTGTGCGGCAGGGTGTCCATGCCGCCGCTGGCCATGGCCGCCACCCGGTGCAATACCTCCAGGGGAATGTTGGCGGCGTGGGCAGCGTTGATAAAGGTTTCGGACATCGCTGCCAAAGCGATGCTCATGCCTCCCGAGGCGGAGCCGGTGATGCCCGCCAGCAGCGTGACGGTCACTGCTTCGTTGACCAGTGGGTTGGGAATGCTCTTGAGCCAGTCGGCCAGCACCAGGAAACCCGGCAAGGATGCGATGACCGCGCCGAAGCCATATTCCGACGCAGTGTTCATCGCCGCCAGCAACGCGCCGCCCACGGCGCTCTTGCTGCCTTCGGCCAGCTTGCTGCGAATGGCCCGGAAACCGAACAGCAGGACCATGATGATGCCCACCAGCAACGCCGCCTGCACCGCCCAGATCGCGGTGAGCTTGGCGATGTCGCTGGTCACTGGCGTCGCCATGCCCGGCAGCGCCAGGCTGTGGGTCTTGCCATACCACTGGGGAATCCACTGGGTGAACAACAGGTTCATGAGCCCTACCGCCAGCAGTGGCGAAACGGCGATCCAGGGGTTCGGCAGCTTGATGTCTTCGGCGGTTTCCGGCTCGTTGCGCAACTCGGTGCCGTAGCCTTCGCCCACGCGCTGGGCCTTGTTGCGCTGGCGTTGCAGGAACAGCATGCCGAGGCTGAACACGAAGATCGTGCCGATCACACCCAGCCACGGTGCGGCCCAGGCCGTGGTGTTGAAGAACGTGCTGGGGATGATGTTCTGGATCTGCGGCGTGCCGGGCAGGGCGTCCATGGTGAACGAGAACGCGCCGAGGGCGATGGTGGCCGGGATCAGGCGCTTGGGGATATTACTCTGGCGGAACATCTCGGCGGCGAACGGGTACACCGCGAACACCACGACGAACAGAGACACGCCGCCATAGGTCAGCAAGGCACAGACCAGCACGATCACCAGCATGGCCTGGCGCGTCCCCAGCAAGCGAATCGCCGCGGCGACGATGGAGCGGGAGAAGCCCGACAGCTCGATCAACTTGCCGAACACTGCGCCGAGCAGGAACACCGGGAAATACAGTTTGATGAAGCCGACCATTTTTTCCATGAACACCCCGGTAAAGGCAGGGGCAACGGCGGACGGGTCGGTGAGCAGGACGGCGCCGAGAGCGGCGATGGGGGCAAAGAGGATAACGCTGTAGCCACGGTAGGCGGCGACCATCAGCAGCGTGAGGGCTGCCAAGGCAATGATCACACTCATGGTGTGTCTCCTGGATTGTTATTGTTGTGGTGAAGCTGTGGAGGGGGCTTTAGCGAGTTTTGTGCCAAGTGTGTAACTGGCTGAAATATAAAGACTTTATTTGCCGTTTTAGGATGAGGAGGGACTGTTTGTCTCTGTTTTGAGATTTTTTTGGGTGTGCAGGCCTCATCGCGAGCAGGCTCGCTCCCACAGTTGACCGCGTACTTCAGAAGAACCCCAATACCTTGTGGGAGCGAGCTTGCTCGCGATGAGCGCAAAGCGCTCCAAAAGCACAAGTCTATATTTTGAGAATTGAGTCTCTCTATTGAGACTCGGCAATCCCCAACGCCACCATCTTCTTGTACAACGTCGACCGTCCCAACCCCAACCGCTCGGCCGCTTCAACCACTTTGCCCCCGCATTGCGCAAGGGTGGTTTCGATCAACTGTCGGTCGAAGCGCGCCCGGGCCTGGCTGAAAGTTTCTTGCGGCAACGGTTCCAGGCTCGGGCTTGCTGTGTGGGTTACCGGTATGAACGTGCCGATGGCAGCGCGGATGTCTGGCGCCGTGAGCACCAGGTCATCACTGAGCAGCGCGGCCCGTTCCAGCACGTTGCGCAGTTCGCGGATGTTGCCCGGCCAGGCATGTTGCCGCAGCAGGTCGAGGGCGGCGTGGTTCAGTTCATGCTGGCTGCGCAGTTCTTCAAGGATCGCTTCGCTCAGGGCCGGCAAGTCCTCCAGGCGTTCGCGCAACGGCGGGACCTGGATCGGCAGCACGTTGAGGCGGTAATACAGGTCGGCGCGGAACTCTCCGCGCTTGATCGCCGCTTCCAGGTCCATGGAGGTGGCGGCGATTATGCGCACGTCGCTTTGCAGCACCTCGTTGGAGCCCACCGGTTCGTATTCCTTTTCCTGGAGCACGCGCAGCAGTTTGCTTTGCAGCGGCAGCGGCATGTCACCGATCTCGTCGAGGAACAGCGTACCGCCCTGGGCGATCTGCAGTTTGCCGGCGCGGCCCTTGCGGTCGGCCCCGGTAAACGCCCCTGGCGCGGTGCCGAAGAATTCGGCTTCCAGTAGCGATTCAGGAATCGCTGCGCTGTTGATGCTGACGAACGCCTTGTGGGCGCGCGGCGAAGCACTGTGGATGGCCTGGGCCAGCAGTTCCTTGCCGGTGCCGGTTTCGCCGAGCAGCAGCACCGGCGAATCGGCGCTGGCGCTGCGCCGGGCACGGCGCTTGACCTCAAGGCCGGCGTTGCTGGTGCCAATGAAATGGGCAAAGTTGTACTTGGTCTGCCGCGCCCGCAGCAGCGAGCGGGTGGAGGCCAGTTCTTCCTGCATGCTCAGGTAGCGCTTGAGCATCGGGGACAGGCTGCGCAACTCATCGAACAAGGCAAAGCCGATGGCACCGATCACCGCACCCGCGCTGTCGTGGATCGGCAGGCGCATCACCACCAGGGGTTCCTTGGGCGTGTCCTGCATGTCCAGCAGGATCGGGCGCCCGGTGCGCACCACTTCACGCAGCAGGCTGCCGGGAATCACGCTTTCGCACGCCCGGCCAATCGCCTCCTGCGCCGAGTTCAGGCCGAAGCGGCGGGCGTAGCGTTCGTTCATCCAGACGATATTCGCGTCACGATCGACAATCACCGTGCCTTCGCTGGACTGCTCGATGATCTCGAACAACGAACGGATCGCCAGCGTGCGGACGCGCTTGTAATCCTTGAGGCTTTCGGTGGGGTTCATGGTCGGGTCCGGATTGTGTGTTGCTTGTCAGGTCCTCATCGCGAGCAAGCTCGCTCCCACAGTTGATCTTCAGTGCGACGCAGACCACTGTGGGAGCGAGCTTGCTCGCGATGGGTGCGACACGAAGCTATGCCATGCGCCGCATTATGCCCACCCCGGATGCGCCGCCGCCAACAGCTCCTTCGTATAAGGATGCTGGGGCGAGTCGAACACGTCATGACTGGCGCCTTGTTCGACCACTTTGCCGTCCTTGATCACGATCATGTCGTGGGCCAAGGCACGGACCACCGCCAGGTCGTGGCTGATGAACAGGTAGGTCAAGTCGTACTTCTCCTGGAGCTGACGGAGCAGGGCGACGACTTGTTTCTGCACGGTGCGGTCCAGTGCCGAGGTGGGTTCGTCCAGCAGAATCAACGCTGGCTTGAGCACCAAGGCCCGGGCAATGGCGATGCGCTGGCGCTGGCCGCCGGAGAACTCGTGGGGGTAGCGATGACGGGTCGAAGGGTCGAGGCCGACCTCCTTGAGGGCCTGGATCACCCGGGCTTCACACTGTTCGGGGCTGGAAGGCTGGTGGACCTCCAGGCCCTCGCTGATGATCTGCTGCACCGACATGCGCGGGCTGAGGCTGCCGAACGGGTCCTGGAACACCACCTGCATCTGCTTGCGCCATGGCCGCAGCGCCTTGTGCGACAGCTGATCGAGGGCCTGGCCCTGGAAGTGGATGCTGCCTTCGGAGTCGATCAGCCGCAGGATCGCCTGGCCGAGCGTGGACTTGCCGGAACCGGACTCGCCGACGATACCCAGGGTCTTGCCGCGCTGGATGCTCAGGCTGATACCGTCCACGGCGCGCAAGTATTCCTTGCGCCGGAACAGCCCGCCGCCCAAGGGAAAGCTCACGCGCAGGTCCTGTACCTGCAACACGTTTTCGCGCTCGTCCCGGGGCAGGGCTTCGCCTTCCGGTTCGGCGTGCAGCAGTTCGCAGCTGTAGGGATGTTTCGGTGCGCTGAACAGGGTTTCGCAAGGCGCCTGTTCGACGATTTCTCCCGCCTTCATCACGCACACCCGTTGGGCGATGCTGCGCACCAGGTTGAGGTCGTGGCTGATCAGCAGCAAGGACATGCCGAGCCGTTGCTGCAACGACTTGAGCAGCAGCAGGATCTTGCGCTGCACGGTCACGTCCAGCGCGGTGGTCGGTTCGTCGGCGATCAACAGCTCCGGCTCGCAGGCCAGGGCCATGGCGATCATCACCCGTTGTCGCTGGCCGCCGGACAGTTGGTGGGGATAGGCCTTGAGGCGTTCGGCAGGTTTCTGGATACCCACCAGGGCCAGCAGTTCCAGGATGCGCTGGCGCGCCGCTTTGCCGCCCAGGCCCCGGTGCAGCATCAGGGTTTCACCGATCTGCTTCTCGACGCTGTGCAGCGGGTTCAGCGAGGTCATCGGCTCCTGGAAGATCATCGCGATCCGGTTGCCGCGCAACTCCCGCAGCGTCTTGGCCTCGGCGCCCAGCAGTTCCTGGCCGCGATAGCGAATGCTGCCGGTGGTGCGGGCTTCTGTCTCGGGCAGCAATTGCAGGATCGAGTGGGCCGTCACCGACTTGCCGGAGCCGGACTCGCCCACCAGGGCCAGGCACTCGCCGGGGCGGATGTCCAGGCACAGGTTGCGCACCACCGTCTGGTCGTTGAAGGCCACGCTCAGGTCGCGGATTTCGATCAGGTTGTCGCTCATCTCAAGGTTCTGCTTCATGGCCGTTTCATGATCGTGGGTCGAACGCGTCTCGCAACGCCTCGCCGATAAACACCAGTAGAGAAAGAATCAGCGCCAGGGTGAAAAACGCCGTCAGCCCCAACCACGGCGCTTGCAGGTTTTGCTTGCCCTGGGCGATCAGTTCCCCCAGCGACGCGCTGCCGGCCGGCATGCCGAAGCCGAGGAAATCCAGGGCGGTGAGGGTGGAGATCGCCCCGGTGAGGATGAAGGGCAGATAGCTCAGGGTGGCGTTCATCGCGTTGGGCAGGATATGCCGCACGATCACCTTGCGGTCCGACAAACCCAGGGCCCGTGCGGCTTTCACGTATTCCAGGTTGCGCCCGCGCAGGAACTCGGCGCGGACCACATCCACCAGGGCCAGCCAGGAAAACAGCGCCATGATCCCCAGCAGCCACCAGAAGTTCGGCTCCACGAAGCCGGACAAGATGATCAGCAAGTAGAGCACCGGCAGCCCGGACCAGACTTCCAGCAAGCGTTGCCCGAGCAGATCCACCCAGCCACCGTAATACCCCTGCAACGCACCGGCGGCGATACCGATCAGCGTGCTGATGGCGGTCAGGGCCAGGGCGAACAGGATCGACACTCGCGCACCGAAGATCACCCGGGCCAGCACGTCCCGGGACTGGTCATCGGTGCCCAGCCAGTTCACGGTCGAGGGTGCGCTCGGGGCCGGCTGGTTGAGGTCGTAATTGGGTGTGTCGTCGCTGAACGGGATCGGTGGGAACCACAGCCAGCCGCCGTCCTTGTGGATCAGGTTCTGCACATAGCTGCTGCGGTAGTCGGCCTGGAACGGCAGCTGCCCACCAAATTCCTGTTCGGTATGGCGCTTGAACACCGGGAAATACAGCGAACCCTGGTAGCTGACCACCAGCGGCTTGTCATTGGCGATCAATTCGCCGCCCAGGCTCAGGATGAACAGGCCGATGAACAACCACAGCGACCACCAGCCCCGACGATTTTTCTTGAAACGTTCGAAGCGCCGACGGCCCAAGGGGGAAAACTTGAACATCAGGCGTTCCTCGCGGCGAAGTCGATGCGCGGGTCCACCAGGGTGTAGCAGAGGTCGCCGACGAGTTTGATCAGCAGGCCGAACAGCGTAAAGATGAACAACGAGCCGAACACCACCGGGTAGTCGCGAGACACTGCGGCCTCGTAGCTCATGCGGCCCAGGCCGTCGAGGGAGAAGATCACCTCGATCAGCAAGGAGCCGGCAAAGAACACGCTGATGAACGCCTGGGGAATGCCGGATACCACCAGCAGCATCGCATTGCGGAACACGTGACCGTAGAGCACCCGCTGTTCGCTCATGCCCTTGGCTCGCGCGGTGACCACGTACTGACGGGTGATTTCATTGAGGAACGAGTTCTTGGTCAGGATCGTCAGGGTGGCGAAGCCGCCGATCACCAGCGACGTGACCGGCAGCACCAGGTGCCAGAAGTAATCGGCGATCTTGCCCAGCGTCGACAGTGACTCGAAGTTATCCGACACCAGCCCGCGTACCGGAAACCAGTTCAGCGAGGTGCCGCCGGCGAACACCACGATCAGGAACATCGCGAAGAGGAACGCCGGCATCGCATAGCCAATGATGATCGCCGTGCTGCTCCACACATCGAATGCCGAGCCGTGACGCACCGCCTTGCGGATGCCCAGGGGGATCGACACCAGGTACGTGATCAGCGTCGCCCAGAGCCCGAGGGAAATGGTCACCGGCATCTTTTCCAGGATCAGGTCAGTGACCGTTGCGCCGCGGAAGAAACTCTTGCCGAAGTCCAGGCGAGCGTAGCTGCTGAGCATCAGCCACAGGCGTTCGTGAGCCGGTTTATCGAAGCCGTATTGTTTCTCGATGTCCTTGATCAGTTGCGGATCCAGGCCGCGACTGGCGCGGGAGCTGTTGGTCATGGTGTTGCCTGAACCGCCGACACTGGTGCCGCCGATGCCTTGCAGGTGGGCGATGGCCTGTTCCACCGGCCCACCGGGTGCGGCCTGCACGATAACGAAGTTCACCAGCAGGATAATCACCAGCGTGGGGATGATCAGCAGCAGGCGCCGCGCGATATAAGCCCACATCAATGCGGCCCTCCGGGTGTGCCGCGTTTGATGCGTTCGGCGCGCATCTGCTCGTTGGTCAATGGTGTGGTGCTCACTTCCCACCAGCTTTCGATGGCTTCGTCATTACTGGCCTGAACTTTCGGGATGCCGAAGCGGTTCCACCACACGGTCGAGCTGCCCGGCGGGTAATAGTTGGGGATCCAGTAGTAATTCCATTGCAGCACCCGGTCCAGGGCGTGGGCATGACGCAGCATGTCGGCTTGGGTGGTGGCCTTGACCAGCCCGTCGATCAGCGTGTCCACCGCCGGGTTCTGCAAGGCCATGTAGTTGTTGGCCCCCGGATCGTTGGCGGCCGCCGAGCCGAAGTAGTTGTAGAGTTCCATGCCCGGCGATGTGCTGACGGGGTAGCCGGTGATGATCATGTCGTAGTCGCGGCTCATGAGGCGATTGACGTACTGGGACGCGTCGATACGACGGATGCTCATGTCGATGCCGATTTGCGCCAGGGTTCGTTTATAGGGCAGCAGCAGGCGGTCGATACCGTTCTGGCTGTTCAGGAACGTGAAGCTCAGTGGCTCGCCCTCGGCATTCACCAAGCGGTCGCCGTCGGGTTTCCAGCCGGCCTGTTCCAGCAGCGCCAGGGCTTGCAGTTGCTTGTCGCGGATCACGCCGCTGCCGTCGGTTTTCGGGGCCTGGAAGACTTGGGTGAAGACTTCGTCGGGAATCTGTCCGCGCAACGGCTCGAGGATCGCCCGTTCGCCGGCATCGGGCAGTTCTCGAGCAGCGAGTTCAGTGTTGGAAAAGTAACTCTGCTGACGCACATAGACGTTGCGCATCATCTGGCGATTGCTCCATTCGAAATCCCAGAGCATCGCCAGGGCCTGGCGCACACGACGATCCTGGAACTGCGGTTTTTGCAGGTTGAAGACGAAACCCTGGGCGGTCTGGGGAGCCTCGGTGGCCAGGTGAGCCTTTTGCAGGCGACCGTCGTGCAGGGGCGGGCTGTCATAGCCGATGGCATAGCCGGTGGCGGAGAACTCGCGATTGTAGTCATAGGCGCCGCCGCGCAGCACCTGGCGGGCCACATCGGTGTCGCCAAAATACTCGATGCTGAAATGGTCGAAATTGTAGAGACCACGACTGACCGGCAGGTCCTTGCCCCACCAATCGGCATTACGTTCGAAGGTAATGCTGCGCCCGGAATCGACTTTGCTTACCCGGTAGGGGCCACTGCCCAGCGGGGCCTCGTAGCCGCCGCCGTTAGCGAAGTCGCGGGTCTTCCACCAATGTTCGGGAAAGACCGGCAAGGTAGCGATGTCCAGGGGCAGGGTGCGGCTTTCGTTGTTCTTGAAGTTGAAGCGCACGGTGCGCTCGTCCTCGACCACGACGTCCTTGACCGCCGCGAACTGGGTGCGATAGCGCAGGCTGCCCTGGGTCATCAACAGCTCGAAGCTGTAGCGCACGTCCTGGGCGGTAATGGGTTTGCCATCGGCGAAGCGCGCCTTCGGGTTCAGGTAGAAGCGCAGCGACAGGCCATCGTCGGCCCGCTCCATCTTCTGCGCCACCAGGCCGTAGACGGTATAGGGCTCATCCAGCGAGCGCTGGGCCAGTGGCGAATACAGCATCCCGTCGATCTGGCTGACGCCGATGCCTTTGTCGATGTAGGGCAGGATGTGGTCGAAGTGGCCGATCTCGACGGCCGAGCGGCGCAGGGTCCCGCCTTTGGGGGCCTGGGGATTGGTGTAGGCGAAGTGGCCGAAGCCTTCGGCGTATTTGGCCGGTTCGCCATAGACGGTCAGGGCATGTTGCGGTGCTGCATCGACGCCGACGGCGCCTGTCAGCAGGACCACGGCAGTCAATAGCAGGGAAGGGAACGCCAGTCGCATTGTCAGCCTTAAAGCCGGGTGATCGATGACACGATTTGTACGCGAGCGGCGCCTGGATCGCCAGCCCTTGTGGAGAAGGGATTTATCTGTGGGAGCAAGACCTGTGGGAGCAAGGCTTGCCCGCGATGGCCGCGCCACGGTCCAACAGCTAAGCCGCGTTATCGTTCATCGCGGGCAAGCCTTGCTCCCACAGCGGGGATAAATCCCCTCGCCATAATGAATCACATCACCCTTGAGTGAAGGGTATCTGTACCGGGATCAGTCCTGGCGGCTGGTGACTTCCAGCAGGTGGTAGCCGAACTGAGTCTTGACCGGGCCCTGGACCACATTGATCGGTGCGCTGAATACCACGGTGTCGAATTCCTTGACCATCTGGCCCGGGCCGAACGAACCCAGGTCGCCGCCCTGACGGCTGGACGGGCAGGAGGAGTTGGCCTTGGCAACTTCGGCGAAATCGGCGCCAGCTTCGATCTGGGCCTTGAGTTCGTTGCACTTGTCTTCGGTGGAAACCAGGATGTGGCGGGCAGTGGCTTTGGCCATGGGGGAAATTCCTTTCGCTGTAATTTAAAGGTGCTGAGCCTACCGGATTCATTGACGGGTTGTTGTCAAAATTGCGTCAAAACCATGGGCCCGGCGATCAAAGGCCGGCTTTGCGCAGGCGCTCGGCGTGGCGCAGGTAAAGCTCTGTGGGGTCTGTACCCTTGCGTGATGTGCCGGCTCCTGGGCTGATGGCCTCCATATGGTCCATTGGATAGTCGGAGCGAATGACCTTGCCCAGGTGCGAACTGAAGCGCCCGACCAGACCGTCGTTCTGCTCGGCTTCGGTGATGAAGTAGTCGGAAAAGGCCCGGCAGAAACCCTGCAAAGGCTCCGATGCTTGCCCCGTAGCCTCGCGCAACGTACCGCTCCATGAGTAGTAGCGCACGCCATTGACCCGGTCCGGGCCGTTCCCACCCCAGCTCTTTGGCAGGCCTTGGGGGTATTTGTCGTTGAAGGCGCCCACGCCCTCAGTGGTCAACGTCGCCAGCGCCGCGACGGCGGCGGGCGATAGCTGCGCCTGCCCGTCAAGCAGCGAGATGAAATCGGCGAACAGTGTGGCGACGCCTCTTGCCACATGCCCTGGCAAGCGTCCGGGGATAAGGGCCTTGCGCAGGAAGTCGGCCAGTTCGGAACCATGGTTGGGACCGCTGACCGACGTGACCGAGGCCACTTTGTCGGGTGCCAGCGCGGCGGCATACCGGGCGGACAGCACACCCTGGCTGTGGCCGATCAGGTTGACCCGGGCGGCACCGGTGCCGACCAGGACCCGATCGATTTGTGCCAGTAGTTGTTCGCCTCTGGCCTCGTTGCAATGGGTGGCCGACAGGTACGGGATGAACACCCGGGCACCGCCTGCGCGTAGGGCTTGTTTGATGCCATGGAAAAGTTCGAAACCGCCGATCCTGTCAAACCCGAACAACCCATGGACCAACAGGATGGGAAATTGAGTGGTTGCATTCCGTTGCATGTTCGTACCTTTTTCGAAGAGGTTCACGATGAATTTGCGACTTCACTCTAATCCAGGCCCGTAATGGGCGGTGTAGGAAGAAACCGCGCTGAACCGGGGAAACCGGAATAGAAAAAGTGGGAAGAATGGGAAATAGCCCGGCGCTGGCTAAAGGTGTAGGAGGTCTCCTATAACCCGAGTCGTTTGCAGCTACAGCTTTGAACGCCAGGGACCACCGCCGTTGTCGTCTTGTCTGGCTGTGGGTTTGGCGCGAGCGGGTTTTAATGGGGCCATCGAGCGCCGTTATGCAAACGGTGCCTTCATCCAAGGACTGGAGCCTGCACATGATCACTTATCCTTCTCTTCAACGATCCCGTTCAACCTCAGGAACAAGGCTGCCGCCACCGGTCCTGGCAGCAGCCAGGGACGGGGTGATCGACCCCGCTTGGCGCAAGGCCGTCGTTACCGTCAAGCCTTATCCAATGATGGCGTGCGGGGATGAGGTGCTGCTGCGTTGGCATGGGCTCAACAACGAGGGAGAGCCTTACCGACATGAAGTGGCCGGGTTCGTCACGGAGCGGCAAGTAGGGCGAGACGTCGTGTTTGTCGTGCGCGAACCGCATATCGCCGAGTTGGACGGTGGCTCGCTGGAGCTCTCCTACCAGGTGACGGGCAAACAGTTGCCGGCCATCCTGGTTTCGCAACACCTGCAACTGGACATCGGCGATGTATCACCGCAACTGCTGCCTGCCATTGCCAACGATGCGGTCGGTGGCAGCCTTGATCCGAGTCGGGTACCTGATGGAACGTGGGTGACGATTCGGCCCTACGCCAGGATGGCGGTCGGCGATCGGTTGATCCTGGCGGCCAGCAAGGACTCCAACGCGCTTTGGCGCGATGTGCTGGAGATAGAAGCCCATGCGGTTGGTCGTGAGGTGTTGCTCTGGGTCGATCATTCGCTGATCGCTCCCCATGTAGGACACAACCTGGCCTTGGCCTATGTCGTCAGGCGCGGACATTCGGTGCGCCGCGCCGAACCCTTGTCGTTGCACATCGGTCCTCTGCTGCGTCCTGCGTTGAAGGCACCCAGGATTCGGGAGATGAACGACGGGTGGCTGGATGTCGACGATTTGCAAGAGGGGGTGACGATTGTCATCGATGATCCCGGGCTTGAGGCGGGCGAGCTGGTCTGGTTGCAGTGCAACGGAAACTCGTCTTATGTCCTTGAACGCGAAATCACCGAGGCCACGGCAGGCCAACCGCTCGCTTTTGTGATTCCTGCGGTGTATTGGCAGGATCAAGGCGACAGGTCGGTGGCCGTGTTCTATCAGGTCGAGCGCCTGGATGACGTCAGCCAGCGTTCCGAGTGGGTGACGGTCCAGGTTCGTTCCAGTGCGCCAGGCTGAACGAGGCGCTCCCAGAGAAGATAATGCTGTTCACTTGGGAGGGGCGATAGATCTGTGGCGAGGGAGCCTGCTCCCGCTGGGCTCTGTAGGAGCTGTCGAGCGAAGCGAGGCTGCGATCTTTTGATCTTTCGCTCCAGACTCAATTGGCAATGGAAAGATCGCAGCCTCGTTTCACTCGACAGCTCCTACAGCGCAGCCCAACGGGAGCAAGTGCTCACCACAATGATCCAGACAAGCCACAGTATTTATCCCAGAAGAGGGCGCATTCGGACCTCAGGCTGGCAATTGCAGCTTGCGATGGGCTTCGCGCAGCAGCAGCTCGGTGGACTCCCAGCCCAGGCAACCGTCGGTGACCGAGACGCCGTAGCGCATCGACGGGCCCAGCGGCTGGCAGCCTTCGAACAGATGGCTTTCGAGCATCATGCCGACCAGGGAACGGTTTCCTTGCAGCCGTTGTTCCAGCACGTCATTGAACACCTGCGGTTGGCGCAGCGGGTCTTTGCCGCTGTTGGCGTGGCTGCAGTCCACCATGATCCGGGCCGGTATCTTGAGGCGGGTCAGGTCGTGGTGTATCTGCGTGACGCTCTGCTGGTCGTAGTTCGGCCCGCGATGGCCGCCGCGCAGCACCAGGTGGGTGTCGGGGTTGCCCGGCGTCTGGATGATCGCCGGATGCCCCTGGCTGTCCACGCCGAAATGCCGATGGGGATGGGCGGCAGAGCGCATGGCATCGCAGGCGATGCCGACCCCGCCGTCCGTGCCGTTCTTGAACCCCACGGGCATGCCCAGGCCGCTGGCCATTTCCCGATGGATTTGCGATTCGGTGGTGCGCGCACCGATGGCGACCCAACTGAGCAGGTCGTCGAAGTAACTGGCGGCCATGGGTTGCAGCAGTTCGGTGGCGACGGGCAAGCCCAGTTGCAATATTTCACGCATCAGTTCCCGGGACAAAGTCAGCCCGGCGGCCATGTCATCGCTGCCATCCAGACCAGGATCGTAGGCCAGGCCTTTCCAGCCAACGGTCGTGCGGGGCTTTTCCACGTAGGCGCGCATGACCAGCAGCATGCTGTCGCTCACTTCATGGGCCACGCGAGCCAGGTTGGCGGCGTATTCGAGGGCGGATTTCGGGTCGTGGATCGAGCAGGGGCCGACGATGACCAGCAGGCGGGAGTCCTCACCGTCGAGGATCGCGCGGATGGCCTGGCGATGGGCGCTCACTTGATGGCTCAACGCGGTGCTGAGCGGCAATTGGTGCTTGAGTTGCAACGAGCTCGGCAGACGCAGGGTCAGGGCTTCGTTGGCAGGGTTGAGCGTGGACAGCGGCAAAGCGGAGATGGACGAATTCATGATTTGGCTTCCTGGACGGGCAGCGGGTTCATTCCCGCGCGCCGGTCCTAGTGGGGTGTTCGACAATTGGCCGGATTGGCCCGCAATTGAGGCTTGCCACCGGTAGGTGACCGATCGGAGGCGGCAGGCTGTCCCGAGCGGTGGCTGGTAAATCGCCAGGCGGAAAAACTGTCGTAACGGTAATAAGTGGCGTAGTTCATGGCTCAATCCTCAAGTTGTCTGGTGTTGCAAATGTGTGGGGCCTGAAAAAACAAAACCCCCGGTCGGGAGGCCGACCGGGGGTTTGGAAAACTCTGGAAGGCGACCCGTTTAAAGTGGGCGCCGGTTGGGTATCAGGCGCGCCAGTGGCTAAACCAATACCCAAAATAAAAGCTGACCGGAGTTTGAACACTGTTCGCCCGGGCAGCCGCAACCGAGCGCGGGGCGCTGGCGGTTTGAAGCGGTGAGAGGGCGTTGAACATGGTCTGTCTCCGATGAATGGCCCTGAGCTTACTTGAGGACGGGGCGCCGGTTCAATCAGAAAATTCTATCGAGGGCATGCAATGGTTCGCCCCGGCTTGAGTCCGCTGGGCTTTGTGACAAACTTCAGGTTTGCAGCGCCTCCCAAGGATGACCCATGACCGCTCCAGCCTTCGCCGCCGCCCAGTCGATCTCCATCGCGGGGGACGTTCGCGCCAACCTCCTGCGTCATCAGCATTTCATGCAGGCGGCCGCTGAGCAGGGCGTGCAGTTGCTAGTGTTTCCTGAGTTGTCACTCACCGGCTACGAACGCGGCCTGGCGGCGGATCTGGCCATCCTGCCGGAGGATGCCGTATTACAACCGCTGCGCGACTTGGCCCAAGAACTCGGCCTGACCGCCGTGGTGGGCATGCCCATTCGACTGTCGGCCGACGCTCCGGTGTTGATCGGCGCGTTGGTCCTCGGTGCCGATGGCTCCCTCGGGGTGTACAGCAAGCAGCATCTGCACCCAGGGGAAGAAGTCGCCTTCGCCCCGGGCCATGGCGGCTCGATGCTGACGATGGGGCAGGATCGCATCGCGCTGGCGGTGTGTGCCGATTTCTCCCACGCCAGCCATGCTGCCGCGGCAGCCGGGCAGGGCGCTACGCTGTATGCAGCAGGCGTGTTGATTACCGAAGGTGGCTACGTGCCCGATACGACCTTGCTACAAGGCTATGCCCGGCAGCATGCCATGACCGTGCTGATGGCCAATCATGGCGGCGCCACCGGAGGCTGGGAATCGGCTGGTCGCAGTGCCATCTGGGGGCCCGGCGGTTCGCTGCTCGCGGCAGCGCCTGGCACGGGCGAGCTGTTGGTGATCGCCCGCCGCGACGTCAACGGTTGGGTAGGGCAAGTCGTGCCGGTGGCAGTGCTTGGATGAGGTGTTCATGAGCTTCGAGTGGCGTGCGGCAACGGCAGGGGACATCGACTTCGCCCGGCAGCTGACCTGCGACAACATGCTTGCTTATTACCTCAAGCATGATTTGCTCTGGCAGGACGAAGCGTTCGACTTGGCCTGGATCATTCGCCAGAACTGGATAATCAGTCGTGCCGGCCAGGCACTGGGCTTTGTCAGTCTCAGTCGTGACGCCCGGGCGTTGTATATCCGGGAGTTGCAGATCGACGAGGTGTTTCGCGGGCAGGGCGCCGGGACCTGGGCGATCGGACAGGTTTGGGACCTGGTGGGCCTGGAGCGTCGCCCGGCGCTGCGCCTGACGGTGTTCAAGGATAATCCGGCCAGGGCGTTGTACGAACGCATGGGCCTGCGTGTCGTGGGCGAGGATGAATGTTTCCTGAGGATGCAGCGAGACGCCGGTGCTTGACGCCTCGGATGTCGTGTTGATAAAGATGTGTTGTAACTTTTATCTGTCCCTTTGCGCTAGGTCTGCGGGATGCTTTTTTGCTAAGGTGTTGTGCAATCCAAATAAGACCAAATCGTGAGGTGTCTGCTTGATTAGGGTGTTAGTGGTCGATGACCATGATCTCGTCCGTACGGGCATTACACGAATGCTGGCTGACATCGACGGCCTGCAGGTAGTTGGCCAGGCTGAATCCGGGGAAGAATCCCTGATCAAGGCGCGTGAATTGAAGCCCGACGTGGTGTTGATGGACGTCAAGATGCCTGGCATCGGCGGCCTTGAGGCCACGCGCAAACTGCTGCGCAGTCACCCGGACATCAAGGTGGTCGCGGTGACCGTGTGCGAAGAGGATCCGTTTCCCACCCGGCTGTTGCAGGCGGGCGCGGCGGGCTACCTCACCAAGGGTGCTGGCTTGAACGAGATGGTCCAGGCCATTCGTCTGGTTTTTGCCGGGCAACGCTACATCAGCCCGCAAATCGCCCAGCAATTGGCGATCAAGTCGTTCCAGCCAACCAACGATTCTCCCTTCGACGCACTGTCGGAGCGGGAAATCCAGATTGCGCTGATGATTGTCGGTTGCCAGAAGGTGCAGATCATCTCCGACAAGCTGTGCCTGTCGCCAAAAACCGTCAACACCTACCGCTATCGTATCTTCGAGAAGCTTTCGATCAGCAGTGATGTCGAATTGACACTGTTGGCGGTGCGCCACGGCATGGTCGATGCCAGCGCCTGAAAATGACTGATTTGTTTGATCCAAGCGCGTTCCTGTCCACTTGCAGCGGTCGCCCTGGCGTGTACCGCATGTTCGACGGCGACGCACGCCTGCTGTATGTCGGCAAGGCCAAGAACCTCAAGAAGCGCCTGGCCAGTTACTTTCGCAAGACCGGCCTCGCCCCGAAGACCGCCGCCCTGGTGGGGCGCATCGCGCAAATCGAAACGACGATCACCGCCAATGAAACCGAGGCGCTGCTGCTTGAGCAGACGCTGATCAAGGAATGGCGCCCGCCGTACAACATCCTTCTGCGCGACGACAAATCCTACCCCTACGTGTTTCTGTCCGACGGGGCCTTTCCGCGCCTGAGCATTCATCGGGGTGCCAAAAAGGCCAAGGGTCGGTATTTCGGTCCTTACCCCAGCGCCGGGGCGATTCGTGAAAGCCTCAGCCTGCTGCAGAAGACCTTCTTCGTTCGCCAGTGTGAAGACAGCTACTACAAGAACCGCACCCGGCCCTGCCTGCAATACCAGATCAAGCGCTGCAAGGCGCCTTGCGTGGGGTTTGTCGAGCCGCAGGTCTACGCCGAGGACGTGCGTCACTCGGTGATGTTCCTGGAGGGCCGCAGCAATGCGCTGACCGACGAACTGTCGGCAGCCATGGAAGACGCGGCGGTCAACCTTGAGTTCGAACGGGCCGCCGAGCTGCGCGACCAGATTGGCCTGCTGCGCCGCGTGCAGGACCAGCAAAGCATGGAAGGGGGCAGCGGTGATGTCGATGTGATCGCCGCGTTCATCAACCCGGGCGGCGCTTGCGTGCATTTGATCAGCGTACGGGGCGGTCGCGTGCTGGGCAGCAAGAACTTCTTTCCCCAAGTGGGCATCGAGGAAGACGTGGCCGAGGTCATGGCGGCGTTTCTGGGCCAGTACTACATCAGCAGCCCGGAACGCGACTTGCCTGCCGAGTTGATCGTCAACGTGGTCCACGAGGATTTCCCGGCCCTGATCGAAGCCATCGACAAGCTTCGCGGTCGTGAACTGACCATCAGCCACCGCGTTCGTGGCACCCGTGCCCGTTGGCAGCAACTGGCCGTGACCAACGCCGAACAGGCACTGGGCGCGCGCCTGGCCAACCGTCAACACGTCGCAGCGCGGTTCGATGCCCTGGCCGATGTCCTTAACCTGGACGAGCCGCCGCAGCGGCTGGAGTGCTACGACATCAGCCATTCCAGCGGCGAGGCAACGGTGGCGTCCTGCGTGGTATTCGGTCCGGAAGGCCCGATCAAGTCCGATTATCGCCGGTACAACATCGAAGGCGTCACCCCCGGCGATGACTACGCGGCGATGCATCAGGCGTTGATGCGGCGTTTCGGCAAGCTGAAGGACGGGGAGGGCAAGTTGCCGGACATCCTCTTGGTGGACGGCGGCAAGGGGCAGTTGTCCATGGCCCGCGATGTGCTCAATGAACTGATGGTGCCCGACCTGATCCTGCTGGGCGTGGCCAAGGGTGCGACACGCAAGGCCGGTTTCGAGACCTTGTACCTGAACGACGCCGCCCATGAGTTCACCCTCAAGGGCGATTCACCGGCGTTGCACCTGATCCAGCAGATCCGCGACGAAGCCCACCGTTTTGCCATCACCGGACACCGTGCCCGCCGTGGCAAAACGCGCCGGACGTCTACACTGGAAGGTGTGGCAGGCGTCGGCCCGACGCGCCGTCGCGACTTGTTGAAACATTTTGGTGGATTGCAGGAACTGTCTCGTGCCAGCATCGAGGAGATAGCCAAAGCACCCGGTATCAGTAAAAAGCTCGCAGAGTCGATTTATGCAAACCTGCACAGCGAGTAGAATGCCCGTCAACCTTGTAGCCAGTTGTGCCGATGAATATCCCAAATCTGATTACCGTTCTACGCGTCCTGCTCATCCCGATCTTCATTTTGCTGTTCTATTTGCCGTACCACTGGAGCTACATGGCCTCCGCCTCGGTCTTTGCCTTCGCTGCCGCGACGGACTGGCTGGATGGTTACCTGGCTCGACGCCTGGAGCAGAGCACGCCGTTCGGCGCGTTCCTCGACCCGGTGGCCGACAAGCTGATGGTCGCGGTGGCCTTGGTGCTGCTGGTACAGGAACACGGCAACCTCTGGCTCACCTTGCCAGCGGCGGTGATCATTGGTCGTGAAATTGTCGTCTCGGCGCTGCGTGAGTGGATGGCCGAGCTGGGTGCCCGCGCCCAGGTCGCCGTGTCGAACCTGGGCAAATGGAAAACCGCCGCGCAGATGCTCGCGCTGGTAATCCTGCTGGCCAACCCTTCGGATTTCAGCTTCTGGGTGCTGTTGGGTTACGCACTGCTGCTGGTTTCCGCCGGCCTGACGCTGTGGTCGATGGTCCAATACTTGCGCGCCGCCTGGCCGCATCTGCGGACGGATGTAGAGCCTAAATAAAACTTTTTTGAATCAAGGGGTTGACGGCGTAATCTGAATCTATAGAATGCGCCACACCAAGACGCGGGAATAGCTCAGTTGGTAGAGCACGACCTTGCCAAGGTCGGGGTCGCGAGTTCGAGTCTCGTTTCCCGCTCCAAGATTCAGAAAAAAGCCACTCAGATGAGTGGCTTTTTTTTGCCTGAGATTTATGTGCAGGAGGCGTCGGCCTTTAGCGTTTGTGATCAATCGTTGGGCAGATGCAACTGCACCTCCATGGCGTCATGGAGGAGTCGGACGATCTCAATCACGTCGCCGTCTCCCACACGATAGAACACGATATGTCGCGGACTTTTGACCACTCCATGAAGTTGTTTGGCCTGCTGGCGTGAATAGACGAGGTGATAGCTGCGAAGGCCCGGTGCAAGCTCATCGCGGTCGTGGCTGCCAACGCGATAAGGCGTGTTGGCAATCGCTTGCAGCGCCGCGAGGATCAGTGCCTGGTAGCGCTGGCGTGCTTGATCGCCGAACTGCGTCTGGGAGAGCCTGAGAATATCGACAATGTCGGCGCGCGCCGCGTTGGAAATCCGATACTGCGGCATGCTCAGTGTTTCTCGCTCGCGGGGAGGGTTGCCTCCAGACTCAAGCCCTCGAGGTAGTGCTCCAGATCCCCTTCGTTCAACTGCGTGAAGCGCCCGTGCTCAAGGTCCATGATGCCGATCGAGGTCGCCTGACGCAGGGCCTCAATTTTGGCGGTGTCTTCGGCGACGCGTTGCTCCAATAGCCGCAAACCTTCTCGCATCACTTCGCTGGCATTCTGATAACGGCCGGACTGAACCAGGTCATGGATAACTTGTTCCTGGTGAGGGGTGAGCACAACGTTTCGCGTCGCCATAATTAACTCCAGCTCTGGGCAAACAGGTTATTTCGACCATTGGCATATTATGCCATTTATGCCATTTTACCCGCGAACACATAGTTTGGGATTTGTATCTGACGAACTGGGTCGTACGGGGGCATCCTTCGCGCCGAACAGCGCGTGCTGGCTCCGGAGGGCATTTGCAAATGCACAGAAGGGTGTTGCAGGCGGGGCATCGGGGCCGTTTGATCAGTGTGGGTCTTGGGTTCTCAGCTTGGCCAGGCCCTGTTTGATGTGTCCGGCGTTCTCACCGATCGTGTGAGGCGCGCCACGGGCATTGTCGCCAGTATCTGTCGCACCTTGGCGTTCAATCCTTAAGGTCAACTCCAACACGGCCGCCTCTAAGGCGAGCTGGTTTTGGTACAGGCGCTCAAGGACATTAGGCAGTGAGTATTCGGGGGGGGGGGCATAGCTTCGACTCCATTCGAGAGAGTGGGGAGTTTAGCTGCGGGAATGGCTGACAACAAAAAGCTCGCGCATGGTGGGCTCTCTGAATGGGGGCAAATTGATCAAGTCGTCGAGCAAGCTAGCCTGATCCGGACTTAGCTGCTCGCTTCGCTTGGCAAATTTAAAGCGCTTGAGCAGCGTGATCTAAAGCTAGGCCAGCGATTCAAATTGATCGTCGATCGCAGACTGCCTGAACTCGAAGATCTTACTCTCATGCGTCGCCCCCCATTCCCGCATCGCGCTGATCAAAGGCGTAAGCGTGTTGCCTAATTCTGTGAGCGAATACTCCACCTTGGGCGGAACCTCACGATAGATTTCGCGATGTATAACCCCGTCTGTCTCCAGCTCTCTCAATTGCAGCGTGAGCATCCTCTGAGTCACATCTGGTATCAGTCTGCGCAACTCGTTGAACCGCTTCGTCCCTGACATCAGGTGGAACAGAATGAGCGATTTCCACTTCCCACCAATGACGTCAACAGTAAAGGCGACCGGACAAGCAAACGCCTCGATTTCCCCCTGAGGGATGCATTTTTTCACCGGGAATCTCCTTGGTATAAAAAATGTGCCTACAGCACAAAAATGTGCGTACTTATGTAGTAGTGCTGTGTACGTTACCATCATTCCATATCAATCACTATGGAATTGCGTAGATGAGCTTGCTGCTATCCCCTTATGAAATCAAAGGCCTCAAACTGAAAAATCGAGTCGTTATGTCGCCCATGTGCATGCACATGGCCGCGGATGATGGCTTTGTCACTGAGTGGCACCGAGTGCATTACGGTGCTCGCGCCTTGGGCCAGGCGGCGCTGATTTTCCCCGAAACGCTGGCCGTCCACGCCGACGGCCGTATCGGGGCTGGTGACCTTGGTATTTGGAGCGACGCCCACGTTGGCGGCTTGAAGGCGCTGACTGAACTGCTTCACAGCTTTGGTGCAAAAGCCGGCGCTCAGATTGGCCATGCAGGGCGCAATGCTGACCTGCCCAATCTCATTCACATCGCGCCATCGGCGATTCCGTTCACGGAAACCAGCCCTGTGCCTCGCGCACTCGCGGCTGATGAAATTCCGGGTTTGGTAAAGCTCTACGGCGATGCCGCACGACGCGCCAGTGAAGCGGGCTTCGATGTGCTTGAGATCCATGCCGCACATGGTTATTTGCTGAATGAGTTCCTCTCCCCACTCGCCAATACCCGCGACGACGAATATGGCGGTGATGCCAAGCGTCGCTATCGTTTCCTGCGCGAAGTGCTGGAGGAAGTCAAAACCCATTGGGGCGATCGTCCTCTGTTTGTTCGTATCTCCAGCTCTGATTACGCCGACGGCGGAAACACGCCCGAGTCGTTCCTTGAATACGGTCGCTGGATGAAAGAGCAGGGCGTCGATCTGATCGACTGCAGCTCCGGCGGGATCAAGATGATCAAGGTTCAGACCTATCCAGGTTACCAAGTCCCGGCGGCTGAGTTGCTGCGCAAGGAGCTGCATATTGCGACGGGGGCGGTGGGTGTAATCCAGAGTGGTCGTCAGGCCGAAGAAATCCTGCAAAACGGCCGAGCTGACTTGGTGTTTGTCGGGCGGCAAATGCTGCGTGATCCATTTTGGGTGCGTACTGCGGCAGATGACCTGAAAGAAATCATTGAGATTCCTGTAGCCTACACACGCTACGGTTCAGTCTGGCTTGATACCAAAGCCTGAATTTGTCCGCGTCGTAAGCGGGCGTCTGGAGAATGCTAATCCTGGCATCAGAAGCTAAGGCGTCCAAATAGCTGAGGCGAGACGCTTCTTTCTATATGGACTTCTGTGTCCAGGGTGAGCTTGTCTAAGTTACATTCGTTGTTAATAGGACCGGACTTTCAGAAAAAAATTTAATGAACGGGAACTCCCGGCTTTCTTCTGGGCGGCTGGAGATTGCGGGTTGTCCCGGTCAAAAGCTTCGTCAGGTTCCACGCCTGATGCCATGTGTGCCCAGTCGCTATCGCATGTGCGGAGCTTGAGCCTGGTCAATGCTGACCAGTTTGAAGAATCCATACCTACTTCATTGAGAAGCATTCGATCAATCGGTTTCCACCCTATTTGCACTACGCATGAAGTCGACAAACGCACGCAGCTTTCCAGGCATGTGCTTGCGATGCGGATAGTAAAGATGAAACGCGTCGTCCAGTGCGCTGTGCCGTTTCAGTATCTGCCGCAGCCTTCCGCTAGCCAACTCTTGCTTTGCGAAATCCTCGAAGACGAAACCGATGCCCTGGCCTTGTATCGCTGCATCTAGAACGGATCTCATTTCGTCGAAAATAAAGCGTCCTTGAACATCGACTTGAACCATTTGGCGTCGAACTTCGAACTTCCATTCAAACAACCTGCCTCCAACGGAATAGCGCTGGCGTATGCAGTTGTGCTTTAGCAGTTCCTCAATGGTTTCTGGTTCACTCCGTTCGCGGAAGTAATCCGCTGCAGCCACCACAATTCGTTTTTGTGCCGCTCCCAACTGCACGGAAATCATATCGTTTTGCACTCTTTTTCCCATGCGTATGCCGATATCAAAACCGGCGTTGACTATATCACTAAGCCGGTTATCCAGTGATACCTCGACATTGATAAGTGGGAATTTTTCCATGAAGGCGGTTAGATGCGGTTCGATAAAGATACGGTATGCGACGTACGAAGAGTTGAGGCGCACTGTGCCAGACGGTTGGTCGGTCGCGAGCAAGGCTTGAGACAAGGCATCCTTGATCAGTGCAAGTGCAGGTACTAATGCGGCGTTCAAGGAGTCGCCAGCCTCGGTCAAACTGACACTGCGAGTTGTACGATTAAACAGTCGCGCATTTAGCTGCGCTTCCACGCTTTTGATGGTGCGTGATACCGCTGTAGGCGTGACCCCTAATTCGACGGCAGCGCGAGCAAAATTCAAATGCCTGGCTGCAGCCTCGAACGTTAACAGGCCGGGAAGGTGCACGGGTGGGGGGGCGATTTCGCCTTTCTGAGCATCCGTGTGTGCCGGGCTCTTTATTATGACTTTATTGCTCATACGGTATCCATGCTTGTGATCATTTTCTTCATTATTACAGATCCCTATAGTGGTGCATCAAGTACTTCATCACGCCAAATCAGTGATCAGCAATCCAATGAAGCAGGAATAAACCATGAGCAAACCTACTTACGTACAAGAATACCAAGCCATAGCCGAGGTGCTGAACAAGTACATCGAGGGCTGCAAACAGGCCAAAAGTAGCATCATGAAGCCTGCTTTCAGTGAGCAAGCAACGATGTTTAGCGTCGATGGCGACGGTAAGCTTGCCGGAGGCGCGATTCCAATCCTGTTCAATGGCATCGACACGGGGTTCCGCCCATCCCCTGATGCACCGGCAGCGATCGTCCGCATTGAGGTCGTCGGTACGGCGGCTAGCGCCCGCATCGACGCCAACGACATGTCAGGCATCTCCTTCACCGACTTTTTCCATCTGTTGAAAGTCGATGGCAAGTGGACGGTAGTCAGCAAGATCTTCCACACCCACGTCGCGTCTTGAACCTCTGTCTTCCTTAGGTACGCGGCAGATTAGGCTTCCCGGCATGCCTGCAGTGTTTTTCCTTGCAGGCGAACGGCGCTGGAACTGTGCGTCCGGCCCGCCGTCTGGAGACGCAGCCTTCGACCGCCTGATTGAAGACGCAACGAACTTATAAAGTGGCTCGCTATTTAATGATGCACACACTGAGGCAATACAAAGGAAAGATCATGAAAACCCTCACCTCCGCATTCGCCCTTTCCGTCGTGACGCTATCGCTTGGTAATGCATCTGCAGCCGACCAGCCCGGCGTTGAACACAACACGGCGAAATTCTTGCAATCCCTTGAAGGCGGCGAGACGCTGGACTCGATGACGCCGGTCGATGCCCGCGCCGCGCTGGTGGCTGCTCAAGCTGCCCCTCAAGTGGCCTTGCCGGCAGCAGACGTCAGCGAGAAGACGATCCGAGTCAATGGCAGCGACCTGAAGCTGACCATCGTGCGCCCGGCCGGCAGCAACCAGAAGACTCTACCCGTGTTCATGTACTTCCATGGCGGCGGCTGGGTCCTGGGCGACTTTCCGACCCACGAACGGCTGGTGCGTGATCTGGTAGTAGGCTCGGGCGCGGTGGCAGTCTTCGTCAACTACAGCCTGTCGCCTGAGGCGGGATACGGCGTCGCCATCGAGCAAGCCTATGCCGCGACAAAATGGGTGGCCGAGCATGGCGAAGAGATCAAGGTAGACGGCAAGCGCCTCGCAGTAGCTGGCAACAGCGCAGGCGGCAACATCGCCGCTGTGGTTGCCTTGATGGCGAACGAGAAGGGCGCACCTGTATTGCGTTCGCAAGTATTGCTGTGTCCGGTGACGGATGCGAACTTCGACACACCGTCCTACAAGGAGTTTGCCAACGGCTACTTTCTGACGAAGGACCTGATGGTGTGGTTCTGGGACAATTACACGCGCGACGCCGAGGCACGCAAACAGATTTACGCTTCGCCGCTGCAGGCGACGACCGAGCAGTTGAAGGGCTTGCCGCCGACGCTGATCCAGACCGCCGAATTCGATGTCCTGCGCGATGAAGCTGAAGCGTACGGCCGCAAGCTCGACGCTGCGGGTGTACATGTGAAGTTGGTGCGCTACAACGGCATGATTCACGATTTTGGGTTATCGAACGCGTTCAGCCATCTGCCGACGCCCCGCAGCGCGATCGCGCAGGCCTCGCAAGAACTCAAGAGCTACCTGAGCAAGTAATTTCCAAGAAATGGAACCCGTAGGTCACGGTGAAACTGCGGGGCTCATTATAGAAACATGCCGTTCATTTTATTGCTTGGCTACAGCGGCATCGAAATTTCCCCAATGTCTGCTGTGCTTTTACAGTCGAGCGTCAATCATAATTGCGATCTTTATTAAGAGCGACTAAGTGAAAACTACTTTTATCAAGAGTTTGTTTTTTGTGGCAGTAATTGCGGGCTTTGGCTCGATAGCTCAAGCAGAAGATCTTCCGCGTGACCAACAGGTTATAAGTAATAAAACCATAAGCGAACCTACGTACGTACAAGAGTACCAAGCTATCACCGAGGTGCTGAATAAGTACATTGAAGGCTGCAAGCAGGCCAAGAGCAGTATCATGAAACCCGCTTTCAACCCACATGCGACGATGTACAGCGTTGGCGCCGATGGCAAGCTTGCCGGCGGCGCCATTCCAATCCTGTTCGAAGGAGTCGATAAGGATTTCCGCCCATCTCCCAACGCACAGGCCGCCATAGTCCGCATCGAGATTGTCGGTACAGCGGCTAGCGCTCGCATCGACGCCAACGATATGTCAGGCATCTCCTTCACCGACTTCTTCCATCTGCTGAAAGTAGAAGGCAAGTGGACTGTGGTTAGCAAGATTTTCCAAACGCATGTAGCGCCTTAAAAACCATCTGAACAGTTCTTGCCCCGCATCAATTGACAAAGGGACTGTTTCACTGGCGAACTGCCGTCAAGTCGTTGCCCAATGCGCATCATGCATTTTGTTTGGAACGATGACTGAGGCGATGTTCAATGAGTCGGACACGAGACGAATCTCGTGTTCCGCTCTAAACATTAAGAAAAAGCCACTCAATAGAGTGGTTTTTGTAATTTCTGCTCCAAGTGGTGAATGTTCACACCCCCTTCACAGAAGCCTTCATCACGAACCAGGTCCCGATGTAGTGGGATGTTGGTCTTGATGCCGTCAACCACGATTTCGTCCAGGGCATTACGCATACGGGTCATGGCCTCGTCGCGAGTGGTGCCCCAGGTGATCAACTTGCCGATCAGTGAGTCGTAGTTGGACGGGACCTTGTAGCCGCTGTACAGGTGCGAGTCGACGCGAACGCCGTTGCCGCCTGGAGCATGGAAATGCTTGACCAGGCCAGGACTCGGGATAAAGGTTTTCGGGTCTTCGGCGTTGATCCGGCACTCCAGGGAGTGGCCATGGATCTTCACGTCCTCCTGTTCGATGTCCATGGTGCTTCAACCATTTGTAATGGGCAGCGTCTTGAATGTGTATTGGCCGTAGTGTCGAGCTACCTGAGAAGATCGCTCTTGGACGTCTCACGCAATGTGAGAATGGCCAGCAAGGCACATACCGCAGCACCTGCCATGAAATAGCCCGGTACCAGTAAATTGCCGGTCTTGGTGATAATCGAGGTGACCACGTAAGGGGTGATTCCGCCACCCAGGATCGCGCCGAGGTTGATGCTGATCGCCATGGCCGTATAGCGCACACGTGTCGGAAATTGTTCCGCGTAAGTGGGGTAACCCACCGATTGCACGATCGGCATGGGCAGGGTGGCGACGAACATGGCCAGTGCAGCAATCCAGAGGCTGCCGCTGTCCATCAGGATCATCATGGGAATCACCAGAATGGCGTAGCCTAAAAAGCCAACGCTCAACGCTTTCTTGCGACCGATACGATCTGACAGACCACCCCAGAACGGCATCATCGCCGCCATGCACAGGCTGATCACTGCAATTACCCAGTAGACTTTGGATTTTTCAAAATGCAGATACGTCGTCAGGTAGATGTTCATGAACACCATCCCGATGAAATAGCCCGCGTTTTGAGCTGACGCGAACACGATGACCCGGAGCAGCGCGGGCAAATTCTTATTGAAAACTTCTTTGACCGGCGCGATTGGTGGCTTTTCCTTGGCAAGGAACGCTTTGAACTCCGGCGTTTCCTCGACGTTGTGCCGCATGTAAAACGAAAACAACACCAGCGGTATGGACAGGAAGAACGGAATGCGCCATCCCCATGCCTGCAATTGCTCGGCACTGAGAAGCCCTGTGGTGATACCGCAGACAATCGCGCCAGTAGCACCACCGACTGCGACGCCCAGTGGCGTGAATGAACCAAAGAAGCCGCGTCGGCCGTTTGGCGAGGATTCAGCCACGAATGCCGCGGCGCCCACCACTTCGCCACCAGCGAAGAAGCCTTGGGACAGTCGTAACAGCACTAACAGGATGGGCGCTGCCAGGCCGATTTGGGCGGTGGTAGGCAACACGCCAATCAGCGCAGTTGCAGTGCCCATTCCGATCACGGTGCTGAGCAGAACTCGGCGGCGGCCGATTCGATCGGCCAGGCGACCGAGCAGCACCCCGCCTATAGGGCGGATGACAAAGGCAATGCCGAATACGGCCAATGTGGCGAGCAGGGCGGCGGCGGGGTTGTCACCGGGGAAAAACAAAGGAGCGATGATGGTTGCCATGTAGCCGTAGATACTGAACTCATAATATTCAACGGCGGTGCCCGTGGCCGAAGCCATTGCTGCACGCTTTGCGATGAGGGCTGACTGCGTTGTGCCAGCAGTGGCTTGTGTGTCGAGCTCGATTTGCGGCGAGTTCGTATTTTCAGAAAGAACACGAGACATAAATACCTTCCACTCTGGCCAATGGCCAAAAGAGTTAAGTGGCAGCCGGGGCTGCCTTGAAAGTGACGTACTGAAAACCGACAGTGCACAGCTCATCCGGGCGGTCAGGCGCCCAGGCGTATCCGTGGTTGACTATTCAGCTTTCAGACGAGGTTTTAAGCTCGGCAGTTAAAACGAGGGGCTTGATTCACGAGGCATGTCAGTTTCCTTTTTATTATGGGGTGCGACGGGTGGGTGAATTAGGTAAGAGCACGCTCACTGTTATTGCGACGCGCGGGTTTTTGAATGGTGATGCCCTCTTTGAGGAGTGCCTGCCTGATCGCACTGGCAAAAGCAGCGGCGCCAGGCTGATCGCCGTGTATGCAAAGGGTATGTGCCTTCACAGGAATCCAGATCCCTTGGGGCGTGCGCACTTCGCCTAAATGCAGCATGTTCATCACTTGATCGATGGCATCGTGGAGGCTTTCGATCATTGCGCCAGGCTGGCCACGGGGCGTCAGAGTGCCGTCCTCCTGGTAGCTGCGATCAGCGAACACTTCCTGCGCCACTGACAAGCCGCAGTGTTCGGCGGCGGTGACCAAGGCGCTTCCCGACAACCCGAAAAGAATCAGGCCTGGATCAACGTCTTTGACTGCCCTGCAGATCGCGTCGGCTGTGGGCCGGTGGACGGCGGCAAAGTTGTAAAGCGCACCATGGGGTTTGACGTGGCGCAGTTCGACGTTGGCCGCTTTGGTAAAGCCCAGCAAGGCCCCCACCTGGTAAACGATGAGTTCGTAAACCTCATCCTCGGACAGCGTCATCATCCGGCGACCGAAACCTTGCAGGTCGTCAAAGCCCGGGTGGGCACCGACTGCCACGCCCAACTTCGCAGCCAACGCGACGGTTGAGCGCATGGAGCGCGAATCCCCGGCGTGAAAGCCACAGGCGATATTGGCTGAGGTGAGGTGTGGAAGAATCGCCGCATCGTCGCCTGCGCGATAAATGCTGAAGCCTTCCCCCAGGTCACTGTTGAAATCTATTTCAGGCATTGAAAGCCTCCATCGCCTTGAGTGTGCGAGCACGGGTTAACAGCAATGCTTGCGCAGCGCTTAAATCTATAAGGGAGAATCGCAACTTGTCGCCCGGTAACAACTGTGCCAAACGGGGTAAATCGACGCTGGCCACTTGGGCAATCCTTGGGTATCCGCCGGTCGTTTGGCGGTCAGCCATCAATATCAGCGGCCTGCCGCTGGGGGGGACTTGGACGGTGCCGAACGCGACACTTTCCGACAACAGTTCTTTGGGTGAAGACAGTGTCAGTGGCGTGCCGTCGAGCCGGTATCCCATACGGTCCGAGTCACCGGTCAATGTGTAGTCATGGCTCAAGAAGTGCTCTTGGGACTCAGCGCAAAAGTCCTTCCATTCCCGCCCCGCGATCACTCTTATTGGTTCCAGCGCGCCGGTTTCGTAGAGCCCCAGGCTGGACATTGGGTTGAGGCGTGGTGGATTGGCAAACGAGGAGCAGATCGGAATCAGATCTCCGGTTTGAAGTGCCCGGCCCCGCAGCCCACCGAACCCGCCACGCGAGTAGGTGCTGGTGCTGTTCATCAACGGTTGCAGCAAAAAACCGCCGCCCACCGCGAGGTAACTCCGGGCTCCGTGTCGCCGTTTGCCGAAACTCAAAATACTGCCTGGGGAAACCAGGGCGGGCACGCCGGGCTGGAGCGGAACTGCATCCAGTTCGGCACCGAGGTCCGCGCCGGCGAGTGCGATGACGGCCTTGGCCTGAAAATGCAGCGTCGGGCCTTGGAGGGTCATCTCCAAGGTGCTGAAGGTGCGAGGATTACCGACGAGGAGGTTGCACAGGGCATGCGCATCCTCATCCATCACGCCGGTCACAGGCACGCCCCAATGCTGAAACCCGTGCCGTCCGGTGTCCTGGAAGGTTGAGAGCATGCCGGGTTTGATCACCTTGATGGTCACTTCGCGTTCTCCCGAGCCAATAGCTCAAACTCATGGCGGGTAATGGGTACAAATTGAATCTTGTCACCGCCCTGTAAAAGACAGGGCGGTTCGCTCAAGGAGGAGAACATCTGCAGCGGTGTTCTCCCTATGAGGTTCCAGCCTCCGGGGAGATCGGCCGGGTAAATGACGCTTTGTCGGTTGGCGATGCCGATACTGCCTTGCTTGACCAGCGTGCGCGGTGTCGCGCGACGCGGCAGTGACAGGGCGCTGTCGTGCATGCCGATGTACGGATGGCCAGGTGCAAAACCGACCATCAATACATCCAGCCAGTCGGCCGTGTGAGCCGCGATGACTTCGTTGACGGGGAGGCGGCAGGCCTGTGCGATGTCCTCGAGGTCCGGGGCATATTCCGGGTCGTAGCACACGGGGATTTCGAGGCAGGCACCGATCTTTGCCGCAACACTTCGCGAATCCTTGAGACGTTCAGCCACAAGCTTGCAGATCGATTCGTAGGGCGACACATCGGGGAAGTGGCCTGCAATTAACTCAGGAGAGTAATGAATGCCTACCGTCACCATCGCAGATACAACATCCGTGACGCCCGGTAGCAGGCCTTGGGCACCCAGAGTACGTAATTGATTGCCGATCAAGGCGGCCTGACGGTTGAGGTCAATGGAAAATACGTTGCCGAATATCAGGATTACACAGCGATCACCGCAAGGCTCGAACTGCCATTGGTAGCCGGTATTATCGGGGTGAAGAGGCGCTGCTATCGGCTCATCCAGGGTGCGACTGAGGTCGGACATAGTGTTCTCTATCCTCATGCGGCAGGCTAAGTAGCGGCCAGGCGCGTGCAGCAGGACAGAGAAAGCACAGGCTTTCTGCAGGTATCCGGCGCAACACAGCAAGGCTTCTCGGCTTGATAGTGCGCCGTCGCTCTAATGGCGACGGTCGCTTGACCAACGTATTACTTGGCGAAGAGCTGGCTCATATCCTTGAACGCTTTGAACTCCAGTGCATTGCCGCACGGGTCGAACAGGAACATGGTGGCCTGCTCGCCGACCTGGCCTTTGAAGCGAATGTAGGGTTCGATCACAAATTGGATCGCGCGCGCCTTCAAGCGCTCGGCCAAGGCTTCCCATTGCGCCCACTCCAGAATAATCCCGAAGTGCGGAACCGGTACGTCATGGCCGTCTACCGGGTTGCTGTGGACGCTTTCCTGCGAAGCGGTTTTAGGATGCTCGTGGATGACCAGTTGATGGCCGTAGAAGTTGAAGTCTACCCACTGCTCGCTCGAGCGGCCTTCGGCGAGACCAAATACCTCACCGTAGAAGTGACGTGTGGCGGCCAGATCGTAGACGGGAATTGCCAGGTGGAAAGGAGAGAGGCTCACGGTGGTTTCCTATTGATTTGTTTTGATCTGAATCAATTCTTATCCGGAAACCATGCAGGTAAAAGCGGAAATTCTGTGTTATGAGCACGAATAATTTCGATGAGTCGCGTGGTTATATAAGGTTTTGCACCAGGGTTGTTCATGGTGCACCACAATGGTTCGCTTTCCGGTTGAAAAGCTCGCGATTGATTTTCCGATGCAGGTATGCTCCCGATGGGTATCACACCACATCAAGAACGCAGGCCCGGAAGATATTGAAAAGCGGTGAATGTTTTTGCCGATATTTAGATACCAGTACGATTTCTCGGAAAAACGTGAGCTTGCGCAATTCAAGCACCCTGACGTCTTCGGCATGTTCAAGCCACAAACCCGCCTTGGGCACCAGCGAAACACCCAGTCCACTGCGCACCATCTTCACAATGGCATCCAGTTCATCAAGCTCCAGTGCCTGGTGCACATGTATTTTTTGCTGCTTGAGAAACTGGGTGACCAGGCGCCCCCCAAAAGATCCTCGGTCATACCGCACGAAGGGTTGTTCTGCGAGAATCGCCAGCGGGTCGTCACCTTGCACATCTTTGGACGTGATCAATACGAACGCCTCGCGCGCGATGACTTCGGCATGCAAATCCTTGGGCAGCGAAAAAGGCGGTTTGATCATGATGGCCAAGTCCAGCTCTCCGGCATCCACTTGGCTGAGCAGATTCAACGACACGCCAGGTACAAGGTTCGTTTCGATGAAAGGTGCCTGTGACTTTAATGCCACCAGCGCCTGAGGCAGGAGACCGGTCTGAACCGTGCCGATCGCGCCAATGCGCAGCGCCCCATGAAAGTCATTACCGCTGTCGGCGGTGCCCATTCGAAGGAAAAGCTGCAGGATTTCCTCGGCCAAGGGGATAGCACGCTGGCCCGCTGAGTTAAGCGTGGCCGAGCGCCCGGTGCGATCAAACAGTTTGACGCCCAATGTGTCCTCGAGACTTTTGATCTGTGCGCTGACGGCGGACTGCGTCAGCCCTACCTGCTGGCCAGCCGCTGCGAACGTGCCCCTTTGCGCAACGCAGATAAATGTCTTCAATTCTCTGATCATGTCGAACCTAGATCCATATGTGGTTGTTCGCGCAGAGGGTAGTCATTTTCAATAGGTTTACCAACGGCGCTTGATTCCGGCGCATCGCCGAAACCTGGTTGAGTAACGCCAACCTGTTCGTCGATCAAATGACGCGTGCCATTCAGGCGGGATGGGAGCCGTAGAGAGGCGGTGGACGCATTGCTCAATTGACAAAATAAAATTGTGTTCGTGAAAAAATTATATTGATTTTTTTTTGATTGGCTCCGCTTTAGCATAAATCCACCTTCAAAAAAACCGCTGGGCAGCGAGCGCGGTGTCCGGCATCACAAACCAATAAAAAATTGTTATCGGAGTCCTGATGAGTCTTTCTCCTTTCCACCTCGCAATCCCTGTGTATGACCTGGCCGCTACGCGCACCTTTTACGGTGAAGTGTTTGGCCTTGCCGAGGGCCGATCCAGCACCCAGTGGGTGGATTTCGATTTTTACGGCCACCAGTTGGTCATCCATGAACACCCAAAGACCGCTTCTCAGGAAAGCGTGCACAGCAACCCGGTAGACGGCCACGACGTACCGGTTCCGCACTTCGGGATTATTCTGGAGTGGGCTCAGTGGGAAGCGTTGGCTGAGCGTCTGAAATCCTTTGGCACCCAATTTGTGATCGAACCCTACATTCGCTTCAAAGGCCAGGTCGGTGAGCAGGCCACCATGTTCCTGTTCGACCCGTGCGGCAACGCGCTGGAGTTCAAAGCGTTCAAAGATATGAGTCAGCTCTTCGCTAAATAATAAAAATCTGGCGCACGTTAAAGAGTGCGCCAAGAAACTTAAATGAGCTGGAAGCTCATGAATCTAGCTACTGCGTTCACGCAGTCCTTTCATTCCAACAAAAAGGCTAGACATGAAACGTATACCATTGGTTTGGCAAATTGTTGCTGGGCTTTTGCTTGGCGTGCTCGTCGGTTGGTACTTCAATACCCATCCACACAATCAGGTTTGGGTCAGTACCGAAATTCTTAAACCCCTTGGCGACATTTTCATCAAGATGATGAAGATGGTTGTTGTTCCCATTGTTTTCTGCTGCATGATCCTTGGTATTGCCGGGGGCGGTGATAACAAGTCCTTCGGACGCATGGGGGCAAAATCGCTGGCTTATTTCTTCGCGATTACCAGTTTGGCCATTGTCCTCGGACTGTGCTTTGCCAATTTCTTCGAGCCTGGTGCGGGCACCGAAGTTGCGGGTATCTCCCACGGAACCTCAACGGTCAATATCGAGCCCTCGAAAGGTGCGCTGATCATCCTGCAAAACATTGTTCCCGATAATGTGATTGTGGCGATGTCGGAAGGGAAGCTGCTCTCAGTGCTGTTTTTCGCTGTGCTCCTAGGGCTGGCGTTGAACACCCTGCCAAAAGCAAAAAGCGCACCGGTCATCTCCGTTATCCAGGGTTTATCGGATGCGATGTTCAAGGTGGTCTCGTTTGTCATGGCGTATGCGCCTATTGGCGTATTCGGGATGATCGGCTCGACCGTTGCGACCTTTGGCTTCGCCTCGTTGTTGCCGTTGCTGAAGTTGATTGGCGTGGTTTACCTCGCGCTGATAGCCTTTGCCTTGGTTTTTCTCGGAGGCATTTGCTACCTGATTGGCGAAAACGTCTTCAAGTTGATCAAGTACTTCAGGGATGAACTGATTCTGGCGTTCTCCAGCGCTGCCTCGGCGGCGGTCATGCCGCAGTTGATGAAGAAGTTGGAAAACTATGGCGTCCCTCAACGAATCGTCAGCTTCGTGGTTCCGGTGGGGTATGCCTTCAATCTGGATGGTGCATCCATTTTCCTCGGCGTCGCGACGATCTTTGTTGCCCAGCTCTACGGAATTGATCTGTCGCTGACTCAGCAAATACTGCTGGTGGTCACGATGGTGTTGACGTCGAAGGGCGCTGCTGGAGTGCCCGGGTTTGCCATCATTATTCTGTCTGCCACCTTGGCGTCGGCCGGGCTTCCGCTGGAAGGGGTCGCCTTGATCGCGGGTATATTCAGGATTATTGACAGCGGGACCACTACGTTGAACGTATTGGGTAATGCGATTGCTCCCTTGGTCATTGCCAAGTGGGAAAAGGTTGGCCTAGAACCTTCAGGTGCTGGGAGAACCGGACAACAGGTTTAACACCTTGAAAGAGCCTTCGATGTTATCCGCGTCGAAGGCTCTTTTTTGTTTATGCAATAGAGATAAAAAACATTCGATTTTTGTTCTTCGGTGTTGAGTTGTGCGGTTGGAACTCCGGTTGCGCACAACTTGAATCGTCGAATTCTGCTGCCAAATTTTAATAAAAAGACAGGTGGTTTATGTGCAAAAAATCTTTACTCGATTGGGCGCGTCGGTGTGCCTGGTGCGTGTCGTTTCTGATCGTGAGTGTCAATCCAGCAGCCTCAGCGAGCCCGCGGCCTCAATTGGCCCAATCCGCTGTCGCCGTACCTGATCGCTTTGCCGCGGAGACGGCCAATGCCATTTTTGCCAAAGGCGGTAATGCCGTTGATGCGGCAGTCGCCATTGCTTTCTCGCTGGCCGTTACCTATCCCGAGGCGGGCAACCTGGGCGGTGGCGGGTTCATAACGATTTATCACGAGGGTAAACCTTACTTCCTCGATTACCGCGAGCGTGCGCCGCTCAAAGCCACCCGAGACATGTTTGTCGACAGCAACGGCCAAGTAATCGCTGCCGATAATCCTGCTGGAAGTGTTGTCGGTTACCGCGCTGTGGGTGTGCCCGGCACGGTGGCGGGTATGTGGGAGGCTCACCGGCGTTTTGGAAAGCTCAAGTGGGCAGATCTGATCGAACCGGCGATTCGCTATGCCCACGCAGGTTTTGTCGTCGATGAAACGCTCGCCAATCTGGCGGTGACAGAAAATGAAAAGCGATTCTCCGGTAAAACCAATTTCACCGACTATTTCGGCAAGCTGCATGCCGGGGCCAGGTTCAAGCAGCCTGAGTTGGAGAGGGTACTCAAGCGAATCGCCGCCCAAGGCCCTGGAGGGTTTTATACCGGTAAGACGGCCAAACTGATCGCTGCGGATATGAGCGCTCATGGCGGTTTGATCAGCGAAGCGGATCTAAAGGGCTACGAGCCCATTTGGCGAGAGCCGTTGCAGGCATATTGGAATGGCTTTCGTATCGTCACTGCGCCACCGCCCAGTTCCGGTGGGATCGCTTTGGTTCAACTTTTAAAGATGAAGGAATTGCGCCATGAAGATTTCCGTGGCGTGCCGCTCAACTCCGTCAGCTACATGCATTTGATCGCTGAAATAGAGAAACGTGTGTTTGCCGATCGCGCTCAGTACCTGGGTGATCCCGACTTCTACAAGGTTCCCGTGGAGCAGTTGCTGGATGATAAATACCTGTCCGGCCGCGCAGCCCAGGTGAATGTTTCAGAACCCTCGGATACCAACAACGTGGTCGCTGGTTTGGACATCGCTTCGTTGGAAAAACCGCAGACCACGCATTTTTCCATCGTGGACAAGTGGGGAAACGCGGTCTCCAATACTTACTCGCTCAATGGGTTCTTTGGTTCGGGGGTGGTCGCCAGCAAAACCGGCATTTTGCTTAACGATGTAATGGATGACTTCTCCGCGCTGGCGGGCGTACCGAATCAACTGGGTGTAGTGGGCCATGACACCAACGCCATTGTGCCCGGGAAGCGTCCCTTGTCATCGATGACGCCAACGATTTTCCTGAAGGACGGGAAAGTCGCGCTCGTTATTGGTACACCCGGAGGGTCGCGGATCTTTACCTCAATCTTTCAGGTGGTCAGCAATACCTATGACTTTCAGCTTCCATTGAAGGATGCGATTTCAACGATGCGCTTCCATCACCAGTTGCTGCCAGCGAACACCATTTTCTGGGAGCCTTATGCCCCTATCTCCGGGCAGTTGGCAACCGACCTTGAAGCCAAGGGCTATAACTTGGCTGATCAGGGTTTCAACGGTGATGTCCAGGCGATCAAGGTTGAGGGACGAGTCCCTGAGCCCGTTTCAGACCCGCGGGGGAGAGGCGTGACGTTACTGGCGAAGTAACGCGATTCTTTGAGCTGGATTTCAATCGCCTGAAGCTCCTTCATTTGCGTCTTCAGCTTGGCGATTTTCTCCTCCAGCCGCACCGCTTTTGGTTCGAAGACATGGTCTCTTGCCGATCGGCAACATCAAGTGCTGTCAGGTACGAATTCCAGAGCTGTTTCCCGCTAACCCGCGGTTGACGAAACTCCGGGTTTGGTAACGCTATATGGCGATGGGCGCACGGCCGCGGATGATCTGAAAGAAGTTATTGAGATTCCTGCTGCCTATACACGCTATGGATCAGTCTGGCTTGATACGAAGGCTAGGCCAGACGAATATCCTGCCTGTGCCTGATGCTAATGTTTCTTCGCGGCCTGCTCGGTTATCAGTTGAGCCAGCAATTTTACCGGCTCGGTAAGGCTGCGGCGTGCACGATGAACCAGGCCAATATCGCGATGAAATGTACGTTGTTTGAGATCGATGGCGCGTACTTCGGCAGGCCACTCCTTGCGGGTGGTCGTTTCCGGAACCAAGGCTACACCGACACCGTTTGCAACGAGCTTGATGATCGCATCCAGCTCATCAAGTTCGCAGACTTCATGCAATGAAATATGGGTTTGCCGCAAGAACCTATCAACCTGGCGTCCGCCAAATGATGAGCGGTCATAGCGGATAAAGGGCTGGCTTGATATCAACTCTGCCCAGTCTTCTCCCGGCGTATCGGCGGGGACGATCAATCGATATGGCTCGCGCGCCAACGTTGTCCATCGCAGATCGCTATGAAGAGAGAAGGGTGGACGGATGATCGCGGCCATGTCTATTTCACCTGAATCGACCTGATTCACCAGTTCCATTGAAAGGCCGGGTACCACACGCGTCCGACATTCCGGAGAGCGTTGGTGGAATTCAGCGAGCGCTTCCGGCAAATAAGAGCGTTGAACGGACGCAATCGCTCCGATCGTGACCAAGATACTGGCCGGAAGGCCCACCGGGCTTGTGCCCAAATTGTTAAACTGGCGCACCAGTTCCTGACCCTGCAATAGAACTTGATGCCCCATCTTGTTGAGTTGGGCCGAACGTCCTTCGCGGTCGAACAACTCTACCCCAAGCTCTGCTTCAAGGCGCTGCATCTGGGCACTGACGGCTGCTTGGGTAAGGCCTATCTTGCTGCCGGCTGCAGCAAAGGTGCCTTCCCTCGCCACCGCGATAAGTGTTTTAAGTTCTTTGATCATGCGCAAATAATAATTATATTTCGATGGGAAATATATTTATATTTTTGTGGATTAATTGCTCCGCCGGGCGCCTGACGCGTGATCGTTTTTTTTGATAGCATGCGCCGCATTATGAAGAAACCCGCCCACGATATGCGCCAGCACATCATTGATGTCGCCAGGTCGCTTATGACCCAGAAAGGTTACACCGCCGTTGGCCTTACCGAGTTGCTCGCGGCCGCGGGTGTACCTAAAGGGTCTTTCTATCACTACTTCCGCTCCAAGGACGAGTTTGGCCAAGCGCTGCTCGAAGAGTACTTTGAAGAGTACCTCACGAGGGTCGATGTGCAATTGGCCAGTGCGGGCTCCGGCGCCGAACGTCTGCTGAGCTATTTACACTATTGGGCCGAGACACAGGCGTTTGATCACACCGATCAAAAATGCCTGGTGGTCAAATTGGGCGCGGAAGTATGTGATCTGTCCGAAAACATGCGCGGGGTGCTCGAGAAGGGAACTGCCCTGATCATTGAGCGAATGATTCGTTGTGTTGAGCAAGGCAAAGCGGATGGTTCCATCGACGCGTCCGTCGACGCGGCAATACTGGCTGAAGCGCTCTACCAGATGTGGTTGGGCGCCTCGTTGCTGGTCAAGGTCAACAGAACGCGCGAGCCTTTTGACGCGGCGCTTGAGATGAGTCGACGCTTGCTGTCCTAATCTCGATCGGCAGGCTTTGTCATGCTGCTCGACGCCACCACGTGAATGCCTGGGGCCTGTTTGATCGCGGCTTCCAGCAGCGCCCGAGCAATAAGCACCGGGGGGTTGAGACGCCAACGTTTAGGTAACAGCGGCGACGCAAGCTTCAACAGGAGGATGAGTGCGCGCTCGGCATAGCGCACTTCTTCACGCTTACCCCCGATGACACCGGGCCGCACATACGTCAGCGATTCAAACCCCACCCTCGCCAGATCCTCTTCCAGACGGCCTTTGACCTGGTTGTAGAAAAACGAAGACCCGGCATCTGCGCCGATCGCCGAATTGAGCACATAGGTCGACGTTCCGTGATCACGCGCGAGCCTGGCCACTGCCAATGGGTAGGTATGGTCGACCCGCTCGAAGGCTGCTCTGGAGCCCGCTGTTTTCAGCGTAGTGCCCAGCGTGCAGATCACTGCATCCACTTGCCGGAGGTCTGCCTGTTCATCCAGGCGTTCAAAATCGGTAAGCGTGGCGACGAGTTTCGGGTGCGCCGCCAAATCTTTGCGCGTGGGCGCATAGACGACGCCGATGCGCGAATCCGACAGTGCCAGATCCAATACATGACTGCCGACCAGCCCGCTTGCACCAACTAGTAGCAGCTTGACTGTTTTTGGCTCGTTCATGCCTGAGGGCACTCCCGGACAAAATTTTGAATAGCCTCATCGACCGGCGTGACGCCTTGGGTCAGTTCGATGATGACGCGATTCACCCTCGGCTTCTCAATGATCTGCAACAAGGCTGCCGCGACATCTTCGCGAGGCACGTCCCCATAGGGGATGGCAAGGCCGGCGTGGACCTTGCCGGTGCCAGTCGAGTCCAGCAACGTGCCAGGGCGCAGGATGACCCAGTCAAGGTCTGTTGCGGCCAGGTGCACGTCGGCGCGTTTTTTCACGGCCATGTAATTTTCGAATGTCTCGGAAACCGCTTTGCCACGCGATGCCTCTGGAAACGCCGAGACCAGAATAAAACGCCGAATGCCCGCCCGTTGAGCCGCTGCCACAGACAGCTCCAACCCGCGACCATCAATGGCATCGGTCATTTGCGCGCCACCCTTGCCGCCGGCACCGGCCGCGAATACGACGGTATCACTGCCCGCCATGAGCTTGGCCAGCGCTTCTGTATCGAGTTCAAGCAAGTTACCGGCTACAGGAGTGGCGCCGAGTGCTTTCAGCCCCTCGGCTTGTTCCGCATGACGGTATAACGAACGTGGCTGGTGACCGCATTCTGCCAGTTGTTGGGCGAGACTACGGGCGACTTTGCCCGAGCCACCGACGATGAAAACTGAGCGCATGGTTCCTCCAGAGCAGGCGATATTTCAAAAATGGCCCGCTCAAGCGAACCTGCAAACGTTGTTGACGAATGCATGCTGAGCCATATTCTATATTGATCGCTACAGAAATTGTCAAGGGTCTGGAGCGGTTGCTCCCGGCTACTTTGTTCCAGTTAAAAAGGCGTCAGGGGAACAGAAGCGCATAACAATAAACAAATAAAATTGATTTTTTGCATGCCTATATATTGTTTTAATTGTTTTCTTAGGGCCGCTAGCATTCACGCACTATCAACGAAAGCTGAAGGGTGGTCCCATGCAATTGCTCGGAAATCTGCTGAAAGCGGTTAAACCCTCGCCAACGCTGGCGATCACACGCAAGGCGGCAGAGCTGCGCCGCAATGGGGCTGATATCATCAGCTTGTCGACGGGCGAGCCGGACTTTCCAACCCCCGACCATATCAACGCGGCAGCCAAAGCGGCCATCGATGCAGGCCAGACCCGCTATACCGACGTGGACGGCACTCCCGAACTCAAGGCAGCGATCGTTCGCAAATTTCAGCGTGAAAATGGCATCACTTACGCGACCGACGAAATCAGCGTGGGCACCGGCGGCAAGCAAGTGCTGATCAACGCACTGCAGGCAACCCTGAACCCTGGGGATGAAGTCATCATTCCTGCGCCTTATTGGGTCTCCTATCCGGACATGGTGCGCCTGGCCGGGGGCACACCCGTGGAAGTTGCTTGCGCGGCAGATCAGCATTTCAGGATCACGGCCGAGCAACTCAAGCAGGCGATTACGCCGCGCACCAAGTGGCTGATTTTGAATTCGCCAAGCAACCCGACCGGTGCTGGCTATAGCGCGACGGAGCTCCAACAGTTGGGGGCCGTGCTGTTGGATCACCCGCAGGTCTACGTGCTGACGGATGACATGTACGAGCACTTGAGTTACGACGGCTGGGTGTTTTCCACCATGGCTTCGCAGGTTCCGGCCCTGCACGATCGTGTGTTGACCGTGAATGGCGTTTCCAAAGCCTATTCGATGACAGGCTGGCGCATTGGTTATGCGGGCGGGCCCAAGCCGTTGATTGCGGCCATGGCCACCATTCAATCCCAGACCACCAGCAACCCCTGCGCGATATCCCAAGCCGCCGCCGTGGCAGCGCTGGATGGGCCTATCGATTTTCTGTCTGAGCGGAATGAGGTGTTCCGTCAGCGTAGGGACCTTTGCCTGGACGCTTTTAACACCACACCCGGTCTGGTGTGTCGCCGTCCGGAGGGCGCTTTCTATCTCTTCCCTTCATGCTCGGGACTGTTCGGGCGCAAAACGCCAGCGGGTATGGTGCTGACAAATGACGTGGATGTCTGCCAGTACCTGCTTGAGGCCGCCCAAGTGGCCGTAGTGCCGGGGAGCGCATTTGGATTGGAAGGGTATTTCCGCATTTCCTTTGCTACCTCAACGGCGCTACTGGAGCTGGCGTGCACACGCATCAAAGAGGCATGTGAACAGCTCGCGTAACACAGCGGTTGGTTTTGCGGAGTACGTCCCAGTCAAGCTGAGAGGGAAGGGGTCAGCATCGATACGGCTGTTGCGCCAATGCCTTGCAGATCTTCCCGGCTGGCGGCGTCATGTGCTTGCAGTGACATGCCTTCGAGCAATGTGTTCAAGGCCGAGGCGAGCAGGCGGGTATTCGTGTCGTGGCGGAGTTGGCCGTCCTCGACCGCGCGGTCAAGTCGCTGCTGCAAATAGTCACGACCTTCTTGGCGCAAGGCCTTGAGGGTGGCGGTGACTTCTCCTGCATCGTCCGAGACGTTGACTGCAGCGAGTACCACCATGCATCCACACGGGGCCTCAGGCTCCGTCAGGATCGACGCTGAGGTATGGAAGAAGTCACTGATGGCGCGCACGATGTCCGGCTCACTGTTCATGCGCTCCCATGTAGCATCCCAAAACGTCGCCTCGTAATAGGCAACCGCTTCCAGGAACAATTTGGCTTTATTGCCGAAAGCCGCGTAAAGGCTGGGAGGGCTGATGGCCATCGCTGAACACAACTCCGCCACGGAGGCTGGCTCGTAGCCACGCTTCCAAAACACTGCCAGGGCATGCAGCAGGGCCTGGTCGCGGTCGAACGCGCGCGGACGTCCTTTTGCGCGTGGAGCAGAGAGTGGGGCGGGGTCGGTCATTGAGCGCATCACCTTAGGGCGTATCGCCAGACGAGCACGTCTGGAAGAGAGTTCTGCTCCAATGATACACAAAATGAAATTTTCGGTTGCGCGACATGAATGCTGGCTAACCTGGGGTTCTCAGCTCACTGGTGAGGCGTTTACTGTTGTCGTTACGTTGTATCGATCCAGCACGTGTCGAATGCCACTCAATAGCGGTATCAGATGCTTCGCGATATCGTCGGCGACATCGGTGGGTACCATCTTTGAGTTCCTGCGAAAAAACAGGGGGTCCTGGAAACTCAGTCTGAGCTTGGACAGGCTGTTGCTGACGGCTGGCTGCCCGATACTCAATCGCTCAGATGTCCGGGTGACACTTTTTTCCTCATAGAGCACGGCGAAGATTACCAGGCAATTCAGGTTGAATTGTGCGAGGGGCTCGGTATCGAACGGTGAAGTGAGAGTGGGGGCTGACAACCGGTTTTTCCTCCTCGCAGGTACGCATTGATACCCTGCCTCTTTTGCAGGGATAAGATGGCTCGATTGCGTGCCTTGAGCAGGGCATTCGTCACCTTTTGCCATGGGTCGTAGAAAACGAAGTCATTCTAAAATTTACTAGACGACCGGTCTAGTTTTTATTAGGGTGACTGCATTATGAAAAAGCATCATTCGGAAACACGCCAACATATCCTGGATGTCGCCAGGATGTTGATGACTCACAAAGGCTATACCAGCGTCGGTTTGGCTGAGGTAGTGGCTGCTGCGGCCGTACCGAAAGGGTCGTTCTACCATTACTTCAAATCCAAGGACGAATTTGGTCAGGCATTTCTTGAGCAGTATTTTTCCGACTACCTGGAAACGGTCGACACCCTCTTGATGGGATCTGCCCCCGCGGCGCAACGGTTGCTGAGTTACTTCCAGTATTGGGCGCAAACCCAGTGCTCCGATCTGCCGACCGACAAGTGCCTCGTCGTCAAATTGGGCGCCGAGGTGTGTGATCTCTCGGAGGGCATGCGCCTGGTGCTCGATCGAGGTACGCAAGCCATCCACGCAAAGCTTGAGCGTTGTATCGAGCAGGGGCTTGTCGATGGATCGATCACGTCCACCGTTCCCAGTGCGACGCTTGCGCAAGCGCTCTATCAGGTTTGGCTCGGCGCTTCTTTGATGATGAAAATCGGCAAGCGCGACGACGCCTTTGAAAACTCCCTGACCATGGCAAAGCGACTTTTGTCGTAGCTATATTTTTACCAACTTACTAGACGACCGGTCTATTTAATCGAGATCTATCATGACAGACAACTCTGCTCGTACTGACTTATTCACTCCTATTAACCTGGGCGCGATGCAACTCGCCAACCGTATTTTGATGGCCCCTGTTACCCGTAGCCGTTACGCCGAAGATGGCATTCCCAGCGAGCTGCACGCTGAGTATTACGCCCAGCGCGCCACTGCCGGGTTGATCGTTGCCGAAGCCACCAATATTTCCCCTCAGGGGCGCGGATACGCCGCCACACCAGGCATCTGGAGCGAAGAACAGGTTGCCGGTTGGAAGAAAGTCACGGATGCCGTGCATGCCGCTGGCGGCAAGATCGTCAGCCAGCTGTGGCATGTGGGGCGGTTTTCCAGCGTAGAGCTGCAACCAGGCGGCGCCGCGCCGGTCGCGCCTTCTGCCATCAAGGCCGAGGGTGACACCTACACCGTCAACGGTTTCGTCCCAGTGTCGATGCCTCGGGCGCTCGAGACCGATGAGATCCCAGGGATTATCGAGCAGTACAAACGTGCTGCCGAGAACGCCAAACGCGCTGGTTTCGACGGTGTAGAGGTGCACTCGGCCAACAGTTATCTGCTCGACCAGTTCCTGCGAGACTCGACTAACCACCGCACCGACCAATATGGCGGCTCGATCGAAAACCGTGCGCGCCTGACCCTGGAAGTCACCGATGCGGTCGTCAACATCTGGGGCAATGACCGCGTTGGCATCCGCTTGTCGCCGGTGACGCCCGACGCGGGCAATACGCCGCCCGACAGCAATGTCATGGCGATGTATGGCTACCTGATCCAGCAGCTGAACGCATTCGACCTGGCTTACCTGCACTTCGTCGAAGGCGCTACTGCCACCTCGCGTGAAGTTCCGGAAGGCGTCGACATGGACGCACTGAGCGCGCAGTTCAAAGGCCCCTTCATTGGCAACAACAACTATGACCTGGACATGGCCATTGAGCGCCGTGCCCAAGGCAAGATCGACGCCGTTGCGTTTGGTCGACTGTTCATCTCCAACCCGGACCTGGTCGAGCGTCTGCGTCGTGGGGCTGAGCTGACCATCGCACCGCGCGAGTCGTATTACGGTGGTGGCGCGAAGGGCTACACCGACTGGCCTGTCGGCAACTACTGATATCCGCGATAACCCCAACAACTGCCCGCACAGACGGGCAGTCACTCTCGAGAGGAACGCCCATGAACTATCTGCAGAATAAAACCGCGGTCATCACTGGCGCATCGTCTGGCCTGGGTGCTGCATCCGCCCGTGCCCTGTCCGAGAAAGGCGTTCGAATTGTCGCTGCAGCATTGGACCAGCAAGGTCTGGATACCATCGTCAGCGAGTTGAAAGCCAATGGCGGTGAAGCAGTAGGTCGCGTCAGCGACGTTACCAACCCCGGCGATATGAAGGCGCTGGCGCAATTTGCCCAGGACTCGTTTGGTTCGGTAGATATCCTGATCAACAACGCGGGCCTGATGCTGTTTTCCAACTGGGTTGACCTGGCCACCGATGACTGGGAAAAGATGATCAACGTGAACATCAAAGGCTACATGCATGGCATCGCCGCCGTGCTGCCATTCATGCTGAAACAGAAGTCGGGCCAGATCCTGAATATGGATTCGGTTGCAGGTCACCAGGTGGGACCTGCTGCGGGTATCTATAGCGCAACCAAGTTCTTCGTCCAAGCCATGACCGAGTCGATGCGCAAAGAGCTGGGAGTGCAACACGGCATCCGTGTCAACACGGTCAGCCCAGGTGTGATCAACACCGGTTGGGCCGATAAAGTGACCGATCCTGCCGGGCGTAAAGCTGCCCAGGAACTGAACAAAATCGCGATCTCGCCGGATGATATCGGCCGTGCCGTGGTGTACGCGTTGAATCAGCCTGAAAACGTCACCGTCAACGACCTGATCATTTCGCCGACCCGTCAGGATTGGTAAGCAGATAGTCGCTGAACCCATCAAGCCCAGGCGCTGGCGCACTGCTGTGTGCCTGGGCACTACAGGATTCGTCCTGTCTTCCCTGTAAAAGCAATGAGACCCTTCAATGGCACACCGTATTTCGATTGTCGGCGGTGGCGCGGGCGGCCTGGAACTTGCGGCGCGGTTAGGCAATACCCTTGGCAAACGCGGCACCGCCCATATCACCCTCATCGACGCCAACCTGAGCCACATCTGGAAACTGCTGTGGCATGGGGTGGCCGCAGGCTCGCTGATGGCCGCTGTCTGCTCGTTATTGATGTGGGCGTTGTAACCCCTCTGAACCGTGCCCAAGCCGACGTTACTGAGTTCAACAGCCGATCAGTCGAGCCTGCGTGTTTCAGACGGGTTCATTGCGTGTCTTTCTTTGTAGCGACGTCCAGCGCTTCGCCAATCGCATAAAAGTGGCCGCCTGCGATGTAGTGCAGGCTCCGGAAGTCCGGATGAGCACTCTCGAAGTGCCAATGTCCGTCCCTGAATACACGCGTGTCGGCCCAGGCACCGACGACCTCACCGATAAACAGGTCGTAGGTCGTCTGGTTGTGCGGTTCGGGCAACAGCTTGCACGCCAGCCAGGCCGAGCAGCCTGCCACGAACGGCACGTCATAGCCGCTGATACTGAACAGCTCAGTGCCGCTATGAGCCAGCTTGTCGGGATCTTCCCGAAGGCTCACGCTGCCGACGTCACGGGTCAATTGCAGTTGTGCCACTGTGGGAACCTGGATCACGAACATGCCATTACGCTCTACCAGTTCACGGGTCTTGGCGATCTTGTCCAGCACTACGGTGACTTTGGGAGGTGAGAAATCCAGCGCACAAGCCCATGCGGCAGCCATTACATTTCGGGTCCCATCATGTTGTGCAGACACCAAGACGGTCGGGCCGTGGTTGATCAGACGATAGGCTTTTTCAAGTGGCACTTCGGCAATGTGGTCGTGCATCGCATCTCCAAAAAATAAGCCCCGCACCCATTGCTGGGGCGGGGTAGGACACATTTATGCCGTGGCGGTTTGGTTCAGGTAAAGCTGGAGGCTTTCATGCCCGCCAACAATGAGCGATTCCACGGTCGAGGTCCATTGTCCCTGAGGGTCAGGCTCGCGCGTGTCGAAGGTCGCAGACCACAGAATCACGGTTTTTTGCTCGCCGGTCAGTGGGATCAGGCGGACGGTCAACACGTAGTTGTCTATGGGCAGCGGCGCCTCAACGAAACGGTAGGAGAACTGCAGATTGACTGCGTCCACCGACAACAACTGTTCACGCAGGATAGTGCCGTCCTCCAAGGTCAGACGACGGATGCAGCCGACCAGTCCGTCAGGCTGATTGTCTTCAATGACGCTCTGCGAAATTGCCGGGTGCCATTGGCTGATTTTCCCGAAGCGCTTGAGTACATCCCAAACGCGCTCGGCGCCGCCGTCTACAACGGCGCTGTATTCAACTTTTGCCATGATTCACCACCTTAAGAAACATCATTACCTTTCAGACCGCGCTGATCAGCCTTCGAACTGGTGATAAACCTTGGCGATTATCTTCCAGGTGCCGTCGATTTTGATCAGCGTCAGATAATCGTTGTAGTCGGCACCAATCGCGTCCTTTTCCATGTCCACACGAACCACGGCAGTGGTCGGGGTGATCGCCAGCACGTCCAGTCGTGTGCTGATATCCGGGGCCTTGCCATTCGTGCGGACGAAATCGAACAGGTTGCTGATAGGGCCGCCCAACAATTCACCATTGGTGAAACCGTACATCACAGCTTCTTTGTGGAAGGCCTGCTCCAGAATTTCCGGGCTGCCAACACGCAGGCCGTCAGCGTATTGCTGGGCCACGGCGACAACTGCGTTGTAATCCTGGGTCGGTACCGCTTTGATGTTTTTGCTCATGGTCAAACTCCTTTGCATGTTTGTGGCGCCACCGGGGCGCGGTTCAAACGGGTGGGTTAAGGAGCTACGTGGGTGTGGTAGATCTTGCTGACGACAGTCCACTTTCCATCAACCTTCAGCAGGTTGAAGAAGTCGGTAAAGCAGAAGCCGGAAATGTCATTGGTATCGATACGTGCGCTGGCAGCGGTGCCCACGATATCGACGTTGACGATGGCACCTTTGGCTTCCGGTGAAGGGCGGAAGGCGCTGTCGATGATGTCGAACAGACCCTGAATCGGGCCACCGGTCAGTTGACCTTCGCCATCCACGCCAAAGATGGTTGCCTGCTCGCTGAAGGCAGGTTTCATGAGGCTGCTTTTGGCTTGCCTGCCACCTTCGTTATAGTGGTTAAGCACCACGACGATGGCGTTGTAGTCTTCGACGTAAGTGGGATTGCTCATGGGGCTACTCCTGGTTTGAAAAGGGTTGAACAAGGGCTTGGTTAATTGCTTTGCGTGCATATCGAGCGATGGTCAGCAGTGCGATTAATGCAACGACCAAACCCGCCCAAGTCATCACTTGAGTCGAACGACTGGTTGTTACCTCGCCACTGATGATCTGTGCGACATCAGCCGCCAGAGAGCCCAGGTACGCGTACAGAAATGTTCCAGGAAGCAGGCCGAACCAAGTCGCCAGCATGAAATCTCGGCGGGCGATTCGGCTGGCTCCGAGGCCATAGCTCAGCGGAGCGAACGGCACGATGGACGCCAGGCGTAAGAGGAAAACAATCCGAAAACCTCCTGACGCGATAGCGCGGTCGACCGCCGCTGATTTGGGGCTGTTAGCCAGGTGTCGTTTGACCCGAGGGCGCAGAAGCGATCTGCCCAAGGCGAACGCGACCGTTGCAGATAGCAAGCCAGCGGGCGAGATGAGCAGGGTTCCCCACATCGGGCCATACAAAAAACCTGCAAGCGCCGTGAGCATCGAGGCAGGCACAAACGCGACAGTGGCGACCACAAATATGGCGGCATAGAGCGCAATCCCGACGGCGCCGAGCGAGCGAATAATTTCGATCCATTGCGCGATGTCGTGTACGGCCAGCTCTATCACTTTGCCTATCCCATTCTTCTCGGTCGGTCGGGATGCTACCCGTCCAGCGCATCACAGACGGCTATTTAAATAACGGTCGCTACATATTGCATTCATTCTATAGCGATCACTACAGTTAGTGTCAAGTAATTTGCTGTCGATGTTGGCGGGGTACGAAGTGGGCGTTCGACGGTACTTTACGGCCAATACCTGAGGACCTGCGGGAGAACACCATGACGCAAAAGGTTTACGCGCAGGGCACCTGTTTCTACAGCGCTATGGGCACCTACAAGGCGGGGACTTCACGCGTTAGACCCGAGGGACAAAGAGCCTGTGGTGCGCTGACTGGCGAAGCCTTGTCTATCGTGCGACAGCGCAATGTTCGAATCCGTACAGTGCTGATTTTCAACGTCCCTGGATGTGAGTTTCTGATCAATATTATTTGTATAAAACAGTAAATATTATTGTTTTTATTATTGTCGAGTGCCCGTTACTGTCCTAATGCTCGCGTAACCATGTCGCTTCCTTTCCAGGGCTACTTCGTTCTACGCACCTCTTATAAAAATGACTCGATCCCATTCTGGAGTGCAGATGAACGTCAAACAGAAATTGACCTGGGCGTTTGTGGTCATCGCTTGCTTGCCTGTCTGCCTGATTGCAACATTGGTCGTGCTGGATTTGCGCAGCGATGCGCACGATGATTTTATCGAAGGCAGCAGCCGCGAAATAAGGCAGGTCGACACGGCCATGCAGTTGTATTTCGAAGGTATTCGCCAGAACGTCGACTACCTCGCTTCTCAGCCGTTATTGCGCAACGCTGACGGCAGCCTGAAAAACTACAGCGGTGCCAACGCCCCGACCATTGCGCAAGGCGCATTGGATAAGCAGATCTTCGATTTTTATGCGCACTTGGCCAATAGCCATTCGGCTTACTCCAATATCATCTTCGGTAACAGCTCCGGCGGTTTCGTGTCTTGGCCCGACAATCCGAACCGGGCCAATTACGATCCTCGCGAGCGGCCTTGGTACAAGTCTGCGTTGAGCAATCCAGGCAAAACCCTGCGTACCGATGCTTATTACTACGCGCCTAAAGATGCGGTGTATGTCAGCGTCGTTCGCAGCATCGATACCCAATTGGGTACCAACAGCGGCGTGATCAGTATCGACGTGTCACTGCAGCAACTCACCGAAATCATCAAGCACATCAAACTCGGCGAGAGCGGTTACCTGATGCTTGTCGAGCGCGACGGCAAGGTCTTGGTTGACCCTCAGCAACCCGCGCATAACTTCAAGACCCTGACGGAGATCGGCAACGGCTATGAACAGTTGGCCAAGTCTGGAAAAGGCGCGTTTGAAGTTGAGCTCAACGGTGAGCGTTACATGGCTAACGTTTGGCCCTCCGAGCTATTGGGCTGGAGCTTTGTTGGCCTGATCAAACAACAGGAGGTGATGAGCTCGGCGACCCACCTGGCATGGGTGATTGCGATCATTGCCGGCGTGCTGGCGCTGGTGTTTGCCCTGGTTGGCGCGAGCTTCGCAGGCTTGATCGTGCGGCCGATCCGCAGCGTTGCCAGCGGCTTGCAGGGCATCGCCGAAGGCGATGGCGATCTCACACAAAGTCTTCACATCCGCGGCAATGATGAAACGGCGCAGTTGGCCAGTTGGTTCAACCAATTCCTGGCGGCCATCCGCAACATGATCAGCAGCATCGGCCAGGCCGCACATAACATTCTGACGACATCCCAGGCCTCTACACAGGTCTCCAGTGACATGGCTGACGTCGCCGGGCGGCAGCGTGAGGCTGTGGATATGGTTTCAACCGCGTTCCGTGAAATGGTTGCCACCGCCAACGAGATTGCACGTGCGTGCAGCCAGGCTGCTGAGTCGGCTGACAGCGGTTGGATCAAGGCACGCGAAGGGCAGCAGCAGATCGATGCTGCGGTCAGCAGCGTTGATCAACTGAGTCATGAAATCGAGAAGTCAGCCGAGTCGATGCAACAACTGGAGCGTGACAGCAATGATATTCAGTCGATTCTGGGCACCATTCGCTCGATCGCCGAGCAAACCAATCTACTGGCGCTGAATGCCGCCATTGAGGCCGCGCGAGCTGGGGAGCAAGGGCGTGGATTTGCCGTAGTCGCCGATGAGGTGCGAGCACTGGCCAAGCGCACGGCTGACTCCACTGCAGAGATCGATAGTCTGCTGGGCACTTTGGCCAAACGCACCAGCGTCGTCACGCACCAGATGCGTGCCAGTCTGAATGTCTCACAACAGTCGGTGAACCGTATTGGCGTGGCGCGCACCAGCTTTGGGCTTATCCGCGATTCGGTGGATGTGATTCGAGACATGAACACTCAAATCGCCACGGCGGCCGAAGAACAACATCAGGTCGCCGAAGGCATCAACTTGCATATCAGCCAGATCCATGGTGATGCGCAACGTGTTGCAGAGCTCGCCGAATCGGCGCGGTTGAACTCTTCAGGCCTGGCCGGGTTGTCCGCTGAACTGGACAGCCTGGTCCGACGATTCCGTACCTGATAGACGAGTAGGGTGAGGGCCAATACTGGCATTGACCCTCTTTGTGTCGCGCTATCGGTTACTCATACCAGGCGGGCGACTTCAGCGCGGTGCGAACGAACTCAGTGTTGTGACCGATGCCTGTGCACTGAACATAAAACCCTCTCGGCTTTAGATGTGAGCCACGTTGCGGTTACAAAAATCAAACGCAAAGGGCAACACTATCTGGGGGAAAGTGTTGGCTTGGCCCGTCCTTATGGTGTTTCGTGGGCAAACCACAGCTCAGAAGCTAATCAACCTGAAGCGATAGATCACGAGCAGCACCGTCGGCCAGAACAATGCATTAACAATGTCATGGAGGCTCTCGACCCACCGCTAGTATCCGAGGCTATGCCTTATCATCCATCAGATCTCGGTCGATGCGTGTTCAGGCCCTGTGAGACTGCTTGCCGTCCAATTGGCCGGGACGAAGCAAGTCTCATGCTCCGAAGCCACCCCTCTTGACCCTTGATACCCTTCAAAAACAAGTCCAGAATCAAGTCTTTTCCTGCCCCGGCAAGAAAAGAAACCCCTTAGATTTCAAAGGGTCGGAATCCAGATACGAGTCTCGTTTCCCGCTCCAAGATTCAGAAAAAAGCCACTCAGATGAGTGGCTTTTTTTTGTGCCTGAGAAATGCCTGCACTCATGTCGACAAGCTGCTTTCGGCCGAAAGCTGTCTTGGCCGCTACGTGTCGTCTTCGCATCAAGGCCGTTTTTGATTGATCAGCGAGAAGATCGCGGCCTGCCAATCCTTGTTGTGCTGTTTGTAGTAGGCCAGTAGCAGCGAGAGGTGCGAGTTGAAGACCTTGTGGAGGCTAACCTCGCGTAACTGTTCCACTGGGGGACGGTGCAGCCAGAATCCGCATGGGAAGGTGAAGCGAAAATCCCAGGCGTGCTCGGGATCTGTGAGACTTAAGCCATCTAGCTTGTAGGCCCGGCTGAATCGCAAGGTATTGACGATGCCCGAGTGAAGGAAGCCTGTCAGGCAGACCACCACGGCATCGATGTTGGTCATTAGCGATAGATTGGGGATGACCGAGTTGGGTAGCTGGAGGCTGTTACCCGCAGCCCTGGAAGCTCTGATTAGGCCATAGGGCCCGTGCAGACTTTCCATGACATCAGCGTATTCATCCGGATCGTTGCAGCAAAGTAATACGACGTTCATGTCATTGTCACGGCGCAGCAACTGGCAATTCGCGTCTCCAAGAAAACGACCGATAGTAGGGGCAAGGGTAGCTTTCATTTCGATACCGACGTCGTATAGCTGCTGCTTGATCGGCTCTGGTAAGAAGTATTTCGTGCCTCCTTCGTCGTCTGTAGAGAAGGCCTTGGAGAAAGCTTTCACTTCGACGTTGAAGCGAATGCCCTCGGCTTGGAACGTGAAGTCGAAATTCTTGTCCGGGCCGGTGCTCGAACAGTCCGGATTCGGAACATGGTTTGCGAACCCTTCTGGATGGATTTTCCTGAAATACTCCGCTGCTCCCAGTTCCGATATCTGCGCGAGAAACTCCTCAATATTGTCCGCGCGAAGCAGGCCTGCTAGGCCATCAGCTATTTCCTGAGATGTCTTGTTTGGGTGCTTTTGATATTCGATGGCTGTGGCCAGGAGCGCACAGTACTGATCGAGGATCTCACCTTGAACGACATCCGGACGTTCCTGCAGAGCAAGGCGAATGACCCAGGCGGCGGCGTCACGACTTCCCGGCGCAGGGTCGACGGCTGGATCGTAGGGGATGAAGTTTTCCTTGTTGAGCTGCCACACTAGATCGGAGACCAGTTGCCTATCGCGCTTGCGATTGGCTGCCGCGTCGCGGAGGAGGGCGCCGAAGCGCAGGGGGGATATGTCGGGATAGTGCGTGGCACACCAGCGGAGCGCTTCGCTAAGGGAAAATGACTGGATTCCAGATGCTTTCCAATAACTCAGCATTTCCTTGAGGTGATTTTCTGTAGGCGCAACAGCAGATTTACTATCCATTGTGTCTCCTCCTTGGATAACACACGCATTGTGTCTACAGGGGTAACAGTTCAACCAGTGGGCGCGAGCTTTCCTGGAGAGCGGAAGAAGCGCAGAAGGTCCCACGGGCCTCATCCTTGTCTCTGACGCAACCGTCATGCATTGGAGCCAGTAATGGGCGGGGGACTATTTAAGATATTCCATGCGTCGTTTGGCCTTGTAACAGTCATTGGTATCGATAGCCTTCTGGTAATACTCCAAGCGGCGCGCACGATTGCTGTCGCCCTGTAGACGGTAGATTTCAGCTTGATAATCACGACCGTTGCCCCATTGCATGGCGAAGCCCACAGGTTCCTCAGGCTTGCATTCAAGCCGGACAACTGGCTGTGGAAAATACTTTTCGTAGAGCGGCATGCTGGTTTCCATGGCCTGCAAGGCTTTTTGGTACTCGGGCGTATCGCTAAACGCCAAGCACCAGGAGGCAATTTCAAGTGCTGGCGGAGCGAAGCCTTGGGCGAGGCTTCGTTCGAACAAGGGGCAAGCTTTCTCTTTGATCACTTCGCTCGGAGACAGCATCGCGTAAATCAATCCGAGACGATATTGTGCTACGGGATGATCAAGTGCCGCTGCTTGTTCAAGCAAAGTAAAGGCAGGTTTGAGTAGCGCACCTCCTTCTTCGGCTAGAGTTAGGGAGCGCTGCCTCTCCTCTTCGCTTGTTGTTGGGGTATCAGCTGTCACTGCTTCGAGCTTGTCATTCGCTTGTAATAGGTATGGAACAGCTTCTTGGTAAAGGCTCTCGGCACGAGGGTCTATATGCAGTGTGCTGGCCAGGCTCAACTGTGGCAACAGACAAGTTAATAGGGTGTAGCTCCAACGATGTAGGTACACGGATTGGCCTTCTTGCATCAGCTATTGGGGGATGGTCTAGACCAACTGTCTGACGTTCTTTGCCACCATGGGCATCTGATTTTGGCCGACCGCCGGCTTGTATCGGCCGGTTCTGTTTAAAAATTAGCTCCGCTGTCTGACCGACAGCAAAATTTCTGCATTGGCCGGTGGGCGATCGCACTGCATGATGGGACAGCTATCGACTGGGCGGGAGCGACTGTTTCACCCGTTCAACCTTGGATTTCACATCCCCACCAATCACGTTCTGCACAACATTGATAAATGTCTCGATTTGAGCGATCTGTGCTATTAGCTGCTGCGTACAGTATGGCTTCGATGATCCGAACGACGGCTGAGTGCATCGAACCCAGAGCTTCGCTACGGCAGAAGCGGTGTTACAACTCCGACCTAGTTATCCAAGAAATCCGTGAGTATGTCTGTGGATAACCGCGCTGATGCCAGGTAGGTAGAGCGTTTTAACGGGCGCTCAAAAAATGTACAGGCAGGTTGGCATCATCCCGCCGTAGACCATTGATTTTAAACAGCGCTGAACACCGGGATCACCTTGCATGCATGTTCATGATGTCGACAGATTGGAGCCAAGTTTTTGAAATTCATATGGGCTATCAGCGTTGGAATACTGCTGGCGGGATGCACAAATACACCCGCTAATCTCATGTCTGATTCGGACAGTTACGATGGCTCGATCCAGGCGAACGTTACTGCTCAATCCGCTTATCGCAACATCCGTCAGGCCAGCCGAATTTGTTTGGAGCACTCGCCGCTGGGGACTCCGGTCACCACAGAAAGCGAGTTCGATTCGGAGTTCAGTAGCGGGCAGATCACCCAGCGTATGGTCGCCCAGGGCGTGAGGCTCAGTTTGGCGATCATCACTGTCGAGCCTACCCCTCAGGGCATCGCTGAGATAAAGCTATACACCCTCAAGGGCTGGAGTTCGATTGGGGTCAAGGCGCCTACGTTGGGCAAGCTTCGTTCGTGGATCAACGGCGATCAATCCTGCTAAACGTCGACTGCATTGTGAGGGCTGGCTGTTCTGCGCTCCTCGCGAGAGGAATCGGATGGCCTTGTGGTTTTATTAGATGATCGCGCTTCTGGTGTGCTTCATCCAACACACGCAGGCTGACCGAGCATTCAGCACCCACGGGGCGGTGCTTGATCTGCAGGTCGGGCTGGTGTCGCTATCGTTGCGGAAGGATCTAAATCATGACCTACCAAGCCCCTGGCATTCGCTTCTCTGATGTCGAAACAGCAGTGCCTACGACCTCCGGTCTTTATCAGATTGTCACTGACGTCGGCGAACTCCTGAAGGTTGGCATCAGCGGTAATCTTCGTAAGAGACTGATACAGCATCGACAGTCGAAACAGGCTCGATTGAAACTCAGGGAAGGAGGTGATTGGCGTAACCCGGCTGACGTCATCAGCAAACAATCAATCCTCGCCAAGCACCTTTATTTTTCACCACCAGTTTTGGGTTATGACTTACAGACCGAACTCGGTCGACAACGTTATCTGGAGGAGCGGTGTCACCTTCTCATCACGCTGACCAAGACTCGGGAGGAGGCAAGGGATTTGGAGCGACGTAAAGAAAAGAGCGGGGACTATCGATTTGGAGGGCAAGTTAAGGCTCTGCCGCTCGACTGAGGTTTAGGGTACGCCCCCCATGGACCGCGTTGCGCAGCCCGCATCGATTCTACTGCCAGATTTTTTTCTATTCCTATTTCAGAACCAGACGCTTTCCGTTCAGACTGGCGTTTGGCCTCGTCCGCGGGACTGCATTGCTCAGTCTTCGCCGCCATCAAAGCTTTCAATTCGTCGTATGTATGGGCTTTCAAGGTTTGAGTGTCGAGTTGGCCTTTATTCAAGAAACTGCGGACCCAATGCTTTCAAGGCTCCGTGCAGAAACTCGGCGATGCTTGAAGCCCGCACTGAATCGCCTAACGCCCAGACGCTTCAATTCATCGGAGAGGGCAGTCCGTCTCGGAACGACAGATTGACTGGCAGTTTGGTGTCCCGCCAGATGGTGGCAATTTTGTTCGAATCGATCACGCCAGCAGCAAATAGTGAAAAAGCAGCAATTGGCCGATAGGTGTGCCTTAGGTGTCGATTTGCAGCTTAAGGTCAATGGTGCCTAATGCGAGAAGGTCTGGAGATCAACCGCTGGGTTACGGTCGATGAACGCTGCGATCATTGATGGACAGTCATAAGGAAGCTGGTTTTATTGTTACCTACAGGGGCAATGACTAAGTACATGCTTTCGATCGTCTGATTGGGGGTTGTTGGATTTGTTTTAACTTTCGCATGTCCAGAGCTAATGCAGGCGATATCATATGCTTGCTGTGCTTCTGCGTTAGTCTCCCAAAGCTCCTGCTTTGTGCTGTTAGGAACGTTGGCTTTTGAGTAATAATCTATAAATCTGAATTTGACCCTTATGTTTTTTTCGATAAGTCCAAACCTGCGGAGAAAGTCTGGTATTGTGGCGTCGGTGCAAGTGCGGCACGGGCTCCAGTATTGGTAGAAAATAATTTTTGAGTTGGCCGGCAGGGTGTTAAGGCCTTCACCAAATTTTTTATGGAGCTCTATCATGAGCTCTTGTTCAATATGAGCGCCGTAATTGAATGTAATTGACTTAATAAAAAAAGGGTTGTCCTTTCCCAAGGCTGTCGTAAAGACGCATACTACTCCTGACATTGTTCCTGGTGTAAAACTGAATTTGGAATCATAAAATGATTCCGCAATTTGAGTTGATAACCCCATGATTGATATCTCCATGCATGAGTATTTCCTTGTTATTCTTGATAGCACTTAATTAACGCCTGTCAAGCATTGGTGCAATATTTGCGCTGTCAGCTGTTAGGCATCCATCGACTAGGCGCTGTCCGAAAAATAATGTCGAAAACATCGCATAGCACAGGCTAACGAGACCATCGTCGCGTCTTTTTTCCGAGCTTGCCGAAGTGTGTAACGATGCGAAGACTCTCCTTCAGCCCGCCGAATGTACATTCGATGATGTTGCGTTGCCGATATTTCGGTCGAAAACGAGCGAGGCAAGCCGGGCTTGGATTTGCGCTTCATGGATCGTAGAGGGATCACCGGTTGCATCCGGTAACGATTGCTTAATCCCTGCTCGTTCAGCCTGAAATGCAGTCACTTGAGCATCAGATCGATACTCCAATCTTGGAACCGCTGGTAGACCGTTGACCAAGGGTCAAAGCGTTCCGGAATGTCGCCCCGCGCAGCGCCTGAGCAAAGCATCCAGAGCAAGCCATTGAGCGTCATCGGCCCTCGGCCGACCTCTGCGCCGAGGCTGTTCAAAAAGATCAGCAACCAACTCCCAGGCTATATCGGGGATTTCGTACCGCTTAACCATCGCTATTCCCTGCGTGCGATGGGCGCGAAGTCTACCGAATACGGGGGCTCAAGTGCCGCAACAGCGCCTTAAGGTGGTAGCTACAAGACCCAATGCAATCTCGTCGCGGCTCTGAGTTCCAGGCTGCAGAACATGTTGGCAATAGCTTGCGGTGAGGATGTAGTTAGCGGTTCATTTATGAAGTGTCTTTTGCTGACCAGCGATTGTTTCTACGTCCGGCTCGGACATATTCGTTTCTTTAAGTGGGACTTCACCTACCGAAAGCGCACGCTCGATGAGTAACTCGCTGCCCTTGTCTTTCAATAAGGCCTGAAGCCGCTGGAATTCGCCGCACCAGATGGTTTCAATGTCGCGATCCCGCGTCCTGTCGCGATCACTGCTGAGGGCTATGGCGCGAACCTGCAGACGGCCATTATCGGCTTTGCCACCCACTTCCACTCCGTAGCCGGGGGTAGCGGCCTTGCGCAGCACGACCTTGCCGGTTTCTGCCCAGGCAGTCGCCATGCCTTCGCGCACTTCGTAGCCGAGGCTGGCCAAGCCGCCGAGCACGGCTTCGCGGCGGGCGAGGGCGGCCTGGTCCTGTAAGTGGGAAGCGATAAGCGTTTTGCACTGCTCGATCAGTCCGGTCGTTACCGAGAGCTCGGTGTCGGTTGTACAAGCGCCAATATGACCGAGCAAGGTTGCGTGTTCGATGCCTGTGTAGGTTTTGACTTCGCTGGCCAGATCCTGCAGTTGTTCGAGACATTCGCGTTGGCGTCGGAAGTTTCGGGTGGACGCGGCGAGGTCGAGTACTAGGCTGTCGAGCAGCAGGTTGCGCCGCTTGGCATCGGTTTCCGTTTCAGCGCTTTCCAGTGCCAGGAGGAAGGGTGCGGCACGCTCAGTGCCTTGCAGCAGTTGCAGCTCCACGATGTGGCGGTCAATGCGTAGCAGCCGTACGTCGCGCGTTGCATCCGGTTTCCGGGCCGCAATCCATTGGCGCAGGGAAACTTCGGGTTCGTCGACCTTGAGTTGCTGCGCCAGGGCGCGTTGGGTATCGCTCAGGGTTGGCTTCTCGCTTGCCTTGCTCAAGTGGGCGAAACCCTCGGCCAGTAGACGTTCGGCATCTTCCCGACTGGCACCGCTGGCCAGTCGTGAGAGGGATTCCAGCAAGGCCTGGTCGACGCTTTCGGGGTCGGCTTGCAAAGCATCAAGCAGGGTTTCTGCGTTTTCCTGGACGCGTCGGTCGCGTTGGCGTCGTTCGGCGGCATGAATGATCGCGCGCTCTTCGCGGTCCTCCAAGTCACGGCGCAGGTGCTCGATCTCCACTGGCACGGCCTTCTGCAGTTCCGCCAATCGGTCTTCTGCCAGCAGGGCGCGAAGGCGAGCGTGTCGCTCCAGGGAGGCGGAGCGCTCCTGCTCACTGAGTTCGCCAAGCCTTGTGGCCTGTGTCTGCCAGCGGTCCACGGCGCGCTCCAGCCGTTGCAGGTGGCCTTCACAAATGGCGATGATTTCTTCGCGGGTAACAATGCGAACGACCTTGGGACCACTCATTGGCAGATTTCCGTATCAACTGAAGTAGGGCTGGGTTGCAGCGGCTGCTCGACTTGCATGGCGTGTTCGATTGCTTCACGCAGCCGTGAACGTTCGCTGTCGCCGCTGTGATACCAGGCTTGCGACGACACACGATGGATGTGCGGGATGGCGCGGTGCAGCACGGACGGGCGCCAAATTTCCCGGGCGCGGGCACGTTCCAGCAGATTATGGCAAGGCGCATCGCACTCGATGCCTATTGCGTACAGGCCCGTGCCTGGATTCTCGATGGCGAAGTCGAGACCGAAAGCGTCGCCTTCACTGGCGGGAGCGGCCTGCCATCCCAGGGAATGAATGAATTCACCGACCAGCCTGACAAAGCCATCACTTTGCTGACCTTGCTCACGATGCTGGCTGCTGCGGTCGGTCTGCAGGCGCTCCAGCAACTTGGTGCTGTTGCTGAACTCGCCCGAGGAGAGGGCGCGAGCATATTCCAGATAGCCTTGCAGATAGTCTCGCGGGCTGTTGGGGGCACGGTGCGTGTTGAGCATGTCGGAGATATCGGCGATCGGCATCGATGTGATCATCACCACCTTGCGTCGCGCGCGGGTCACCGCCACGTTCAGGCGTCGTTCGCCCCCCGTCTGCCCCAGTACGCCGAAGCTACGGCGGAATGTGCCTTGGCTATTGCGACCGAAGGTGGAGGAGAAGACGATGATATCGCGTTCATCCCCCTGCACGTTCTCCACGTTCTTGACGAACACCGACATGTCCTCGCCGTCTTCGCTGCGCTCACGCTCCTGGGCGTAGGCGGCGCGGAACAGTTCATCCTGCTCTGCACGCTGCTCCAAGTGCTCCTCGATGAGGTCGGCCTGCTTGCGGTTGAAGGTGACGACACCCACCGAGGGGCGCTGGTCGTAGGGCTCCTGCCACAATTCGCTCAGGTACTCGACGACCCGTTCGGCTTCCTGGGCGTTACTCTGGTTCTGATACAGCCCGCCGACCTGGATCAGCTCCAGCGGCTTGATGCGCTGGATGTTCGCCTGCGGGTGACGGACCGGAACGTTTAGGCGATTGCCATAGAACGAGGCGTTGGAAAAGCCGATCAGTTCACGGTAGGCCGAACGGTAGTGGATCTGCAATGTGGTGCTGGGCAGGGCGTTGCGCGCCAGCTGCAGCAGGTCGGGGCAATCCTTGATCTCACGACGGTTCCAGGTGTCTTCGAACGCTTCGCGCTGTTCCTCATCCGCGTCTTCATCAGGTTCGTCGCCGTCAAACACTTCGGCTTCGTCGCTTTCGATGCGACTGGAAAAGAATGCCGTCGGCGGCATTTGCTTCTCGTCGCCGCTGACAACAGTGACCTGGCCGCGGAACAGGGTTGGCAGGGCGAACTCAACCGGCATCTGTGAGGCTTCGTCGTAGATAACGGTATCGAACAGGCCTGCCTTGAGCGGCAGCACACGGCTGGCGACGTCCGGGTTCATCAACCACACCGGGCGTAGGCTCATCAGGCCTAAGTTACTGCCCAGTTCAATGAATTCGCGCAGGCGTCGTGAGCGTTTGCCAGTCAGGCGAGTGACATCCTCCCATTGTTTGCGGTTACCCAGGTGATCAAGGTTGATGGCTTTGGCCAGCAGCTCGCGATTGAGCAGCCGCATCTGCGCATCGGCTTGCGCGAGGCTGGCGACTTTGGCACGGGCTTCGTCCTGGCTGAACAGCAGTTCGGGATTGGTTTGCTCGACGCGGTGTTTCCAACCCAGTCGAGCTTCGCGGTTGAGCAGGCGCCGTACCGCGGCTTCAAGCTGCTCGGGCGCAATGTTGTCCAACTGTTCCTGGCGTTGGCGCAGCAATGCGAGCAGCTCCAGGTCGGCTGCTGTCAACTGAGCGGCGCGCCCGCGGAATGCCTGGTAGGCGGCCAGGAAGGGCAGCGCTTCATGCAGCCGATCAAGAGACAGTTGATTGCTCAGATTGTGCTCGATGGCGTGCTGCAGTTGCTGCACCAGTTCTTCGCCCAGCCAGTCGCCGAGTATCTTGAGTTGCTCGAGGCTGGATTGGCGAACGCCATGGCGCATCAGCGAAGCATCGAGCTCGCTGAGCAGCGCCTCGAGATGTTGTTTGTCGCCGGCGAGGGCGGCCTCGTCGGCCTGTCGGGCGCGAGGCGATTGCGCCAACGCCATGGCCAGCGCCTGGATTTCCAGCAGGTGGCGGATGTCGCTCTTCACGGAGCTGATCAATTCCAGGCAGGCTTGCTTACTCACAGCTTCCAGTTCCAACGCCTGGTGCAGGGTACTCAGCTCGGCGCGCAATGGTCGCCACTGGCTTTCAAGACGGATGGCTGCCTGTAGGGTTGGTAGTGCTTCAATAACACGGCTTTCCCCCTGGCCCTGAAGGAAGTTGCGCAGTCGTTTGCGCCGCAACAGATGCAGCGGGTTGATGTTCGCCAACCAGGACCGGGCTGCCATGACCTTGGTGCAGTCTTGATCCAGATGCCTGAGGGCCTTGTTTTCGAGCAGGCAGAGGGCCGGTGACAAGGCGGAGGCGTAGTGGTCCTGATCCAGTTGGTCGAGCTGCTGATCCAGTTGCTGTAGTTCGCCGAGAATCGACTCTCCCCGTGGGGGTTGGCCCGCTTCGCGGCTGCGGAAAAACGGTAGCCACCGCGCAAGGCGCAGACGTTGCTCTTGCTTCAGGTCGAGCAGGGCTGCGACATGGGCCGCTATCCAGTTACGGTACGGCGCCGGGTCGTCGATTTCAAAGCTGGCAGGGTGTGCTTGCAGCGTGGCCTGACGGTTGTGTTCGGCCTGGGTGAAACTGTGCAGATTGTCGGTGAAAGCCTGCAAAGTCGCCCGGTCGGCGGCGAACGACTGCAACTGGGCCAATGGACTGCCTTCGTAGCGTGCGGGTAACCACAGGCGAATCAGAGGGGCGCAGCTTTCCTCCAAACGGGTCAGGCTAGCGAGGTCCAGGGAGGCCAGGCGTTGGCGCAGGGCCGGAAACTCGAGCGGGGCCGGGCCGGATTCCAATTCAATCAACTCGCCGAGCAGCCTGCGATAACTGAGGCCGGTATTTTCATCCAGGCGATGCAGACTCTGGTGGAAGCGGTCGAGCTCGCCCTCCAGGGCCTCGATGCGGGCCGCGACCTGTTCGCGCTGGCGCTGCCAGCCCTGTGCCTGGTTGCCGTTCGTGAACAGGCTTTCCAGTTGTTCGCGAATACCGCGGATGACGGGCTCGCGGTCTCGGTTCACGTCATTGAGCATGACGATGCGTTGGCCGAGGCCTTCGGCGACCAGGCGTTTGTACACTACCTCCAGCGCCGCATGCTTCTGGCAGACGATGAGCAAGCTGCGCTGGCGGCCAATGGCGTCGGCGACCATGTTGACGATGGTCTGGCTCTTGCCGGTTCCGGGCGGCCCCTCGACCAGCAGTCCCGGGCTTTGTCGAGCCTGGATCACGGCCGCTTCCTGGGATGGATCGCTGGCCACGGTGAAGTAACGTTGCAGCTCGCCTGGCGGTGCCTCGTGCGCGGTTTCGGCGGTAGTCTTGAGGCGCAACGCCGTTTCCAGGCCGGTACCGGCGGGCGACAGGGTTTTCAGTTGGCGCAGGTCTTCACCGATGGCTTGCCCCATGAAGGTCACGTGAAACAGCACCGCCGCGCAGTCCAGCTCGTCTTGGTAGGGCGCGATCTCCACGGTGCTGGCGGGAAGGTTGCCAAGGGCGCGTGAGCGAATGGTGGCAAGCATGCCGAAGGCATCCATCACATCCGCTGCACGAATTGACGAGCGGCCCAGCAGTTCATCGGCGGTCTTGCGCCAGCGTTTGCAGGTCTCCGCGCCGAGCACGCTTTCCAGCGCGGGGTTGAGCCGAACTTCCTCACGCTCACTGTCGAACGCTAAGGCGGCGTGACCTCGAGCACCCAGCTCCAGCAGCAGTTTCACGGGCCACAGTAGGAGCGGGATGATCCGCGTACGCGTGGTGCCGCGAGGGTCGCGATTGAGCAGGAACGGGAAGCCCAGGTACAGACCGTCGATGCCGGTGTCGCGTTTGTACAGCGCGCTTTGCCGGTACAAGGCATGCAGGCGCGATTCCAGCTGGCCGTTGAGCTGAAAACTCTCCGGGTCGAGGTTCACTGCCCGGGCATTACGTTGCAACAGGTGATCGAGCAAAGCCGCAGCCGGGCTGCGCTCGCTGTTCAGTTCGTTGACGTCGATCCGTGCGGTGCTCTTGCCGATGCTCATACGCACCAGTGGTCCGCGCATCACTGCGGTCACCACCTTCTTCTCGAAGAAGTCGAGGATCTGTGAGACGTACTGCTGTTTCTGTGGTTCCAGCCAATGACTGGACGGAATGGCGAGCAACACCAGCGCCTGGGCCAACGGCATACGTCGCTCCAGACGGAACTGCTCGGCCCACTCGTCCACTGCCGGCACGCCACAACGGGCAAAGCCTTGGATGCGTTCATCGACACTGCGGTACAGCTCAAGCCGCGAATGGAATAGCAGTTGGGTCGCCGCTTCGGAGTCGAACCAACCGACATCGGCAGTCCTGGCCAACTCGGCGGCGGCCTCTACAATCGAGGCCCCCGAACGGAACTGACTGATCGCCGCGCTGAGCAGCACGATCAGATCTTCTTCGGCGATCACCCGGCGCTCCGACAGTGAGGTCAGTCCCGGATGGTCGGTGTCTGGAAACAGGCGTTGGCGCTCTTGCCATTGCGTGGACAGCTTCGCTCGCGAGGTCGATAGCAGGAATATCCGCAGTTGCTCTTCGACCAACTCGATGTGTTGGTGCAGGGCACGCTGACGTACGTTTTCGGCGCGGGATTTGAGACGCGACAACCAGTTGTCGGTCTGCAATTGCTCCAGCAGGTCCGGGACCGACCCGCTGATCAGGCGATAGCCTTCCAGTGGGTGCTCCAGTAGCCATCCTGGTGTGACGATGTCGCCACGATGAATCAACGGGATTTCCGGATTGAGGATTCTCAGCGCCAGCATGAGACGGAAGTCATCCTCGATCCCTTCGTGCTGGACGACCTGACGTAAGCCGGCAACCAGCGAAGGGGCGAGACCGACCTGTTCGGCCCACGTCACGATCACACCGCGCAGCAAATGGTCCAGGGCCTGTTGCCAGTTATCCGCCTGGGCAGCCGCCAGGGCGAATACGCCGGGCTTGTGGAGGCGGCGCTCGCCCAGCAGTAGGGTCGCGCCTTCACCTTCGTCCGTTTGCTGGACGGAAGAGGCCGGTGCCTCGACCGCAACGCCGTTGAGCCAGCCTTCGACCTGCGGCCATTGCCAGCGCTGATGACGGTCGCGTGCCAGCAGACCTCGCAGCAGCAGGTGCAGGCGCGGGTCAAGGTCGTCGGGGATCGGTACTCCGTTGGCCAGCACGTGAATAAGAAATGCATTGGCATTGATGCCGTCGAAGCAGGCGCCCTGGGTCAGTTGCTCGAGCAGGATCATGCCCAGGCTCCACCAGTCCGAGGCAGCCGCAACGCCGCCAGCGATGGCTTCGGGCGCCATGTAGCGGCTGGTTTCCAGTGGCGATACGATGTCCAGGTCGAACTCGGACAGGCGTGCCGAGCCGAAGCCGCTGATGACCAGGTCCAGCGGTTCGCGGGAACGTACCAGCAGGCTGGCCGGGCGCAGGTCACGATGGCGCAGGCCGGCCTCGTTGAAAGCATGCAGCGCCAGGCCCAGTTCGTTGACCACATGGCGCACGCTGTCGCTGTCGCGGATCACACTGCCAAGTTCTGCCAGGGTCCCGCCGGTGAGTTCTTCAATGACCTCATAGGCACGGTCATCCCAACGGCCGGTGGCAATGATTTCGGGTACGTGCTCGCGTGGCAGTCGGCGGATCACATCATAGATCGCCGGGTCCGGTTCGGCGCCGGGTCGATACAGGGTCAGGACTGCCTGTTGCGCGGTTTCTTCGTGCTTGGCGAGGTATCGTTCTCGCACGCCGTCGGTGCTGCTGATCTGACGGATCAACCGCCAACCATCGATCAGGGTCTGGTGGACTCCCTCTGGTTCGCTGCTGTCTGGCTGGGAGTCGTCGGCCGTTGCTTGTGCAGGTGAGCTGCCACATTCAAGGCACATCAGGTCGCCATCGACCATCGGGTGACCATTTTCGCAGAGCAGGTCGGGGGCATTTCCCTGAATCGAACTGACCGGCGGGAAGGTTTCCTCAGTGAAGACGGCTTGCGGCCGCCAACCGGCGGCATGGATGGGTTCGCCGGCGAGGTCCCAGCCGCAGGGTCGTTCCTGAATGAGCCCTTCGCAGAACATTTCCTGGAGGGCGCGTTCGGTTTTGCAGTTGGGGCAGAAACGTATCATGAGAGGTGTGCTCCAATCAGCGGCGTCGCGACGCGTGTGCGCTGATCTGTAAATGATGGCCCTGTTCATGCAGCAGGTCGCGTAAGCGCAATAGGTCGTCACGCCGTGGGATGCCGGCCATCCAGACGCTGCCACTTTCGTCAAACATCAGGTCGAGCGCCTTGTCGGTGGGTTCGAGCAGGCGTTCGTAATGACCCAGGCGTGCCCGGCCCAGTGGCGTGAGCAGGCTTAGGCGTTGATTGTCACTGCCGCGCAGGGCCATGGTCTGACTGAGTGCTTCGATATAGGGATCGCTGATCAAGGCATCTATCAAGCCCTTGGTCTGGAGCAACGGCGCGTCGAGTTGTTCCAGGGAGTAGCCACTGTAGACCAGGATGTCGAGCTCGCTGAGTCGACGCAGGCCTTCGAGCAGCGATCGCAGGGCGTCGAACTGGTCGAACGGTTCCCCTCCGGAAATGGTGATTCCTTCGGCCTCGTGCAGCCAGGGGGTTATCTGTTCAAGCAGTCGCTCCAGCGACAAGCGTCGGTGCCCGGGCCCCCAGGTATCGGCAGAGATGCAGCCTGGACAGCGGATGCTGCAGCCCTGGAACCAGATACCAATACGCCGCCCCGGGCCGAGGGTAGTGACCGGAAAATGCATGCGCGACAGGCTAAGGTCCATGTTTAGTGACGTTCCATCTTCAGCCCGGTGATGTCCAACTCGGTGATCGTGAAGTGCTCGCCCGGTTGCGCGTCCTGATCGAACAGCGCCCGCGACAGGGGATTGAGCAGGCGTGCTTCTAACTGGTTGCGGATGCCCCGGCCACCGTTGGACAGGTCCTGCAGACAGAGGTTGTGCAGTGCCTGGCGTGCCTGGGGGGCCAATTCGATAAACAGGTTCTGTCCCTGCAGGTCGTCGAAGGTGGCGTTGACCATCTGTTCGAAGATTTGCACTGCAACGCCTTCGCGAATGAAGTCGAAGACGATGATGTTCTCGCCGATTCGATTGAGGATTTCCGGCCGGTTGAGTACCAGCTTGAAATACCGATCGATCTCGCTGTGCACCTTGTCCTGGACTTGTTCGAAGGCTTCGCCCGGCAGGACGTTGGCAACGCGTTCGCCATTGTCGCCCTGGCGATAGATCCCCAGGTTGGAAGTGAACACGATCAGGGCCTCCGAAAAGTACACCCGATCACCGCGGCCTGACGTCAGCACTCCGTCGTCGAGGATCTGCAGGAACTTGTCGAGAATCCGTGGGTGGGCTTTTTCGATTTCATCGAATAACACCACGCTGAACGGTTTCTCGCGGATCGCATTGGTCAGCTCACCTCCAACGTCATAACCGACGTAGCCGGGCGGTGCGCCGATAAGGCGTTGATCGGCATGCTCGGCGCTGAACTCCGACATGTCGAAGCGGATGTATGCACTTTCGTCGCCGAACAGCAGGCTGGTAATCGTTTTGGCGAGTTCGGTCTTGCCCACGCCGGTTGGTCCCGCGAGAAAGGCTACGCCCCGTGGACGGTTGCCCTTGCGACTGGCGCCGACGCCAGTCATCGCACGCTTGACGATGTCGAGCATGTGCGTCACCGCATGCTCCTGGCCTTTGACCCGCTGGTGGACGAGCGCGTCCGCATGCCGGATACGCTGACGGTCGATCTTCAGCCATGGGTCCTCGGTAACACCGATCTTGTAGCGTCGCACCGCATCGGCAATCTGCTCCATGGCGACACCCTCGACCCGCGCCAGTTGCGCAATGGCGCTGAGATCGAGCAGCAGCAATCCCTCGGTGTTCTGGACGAAGGCTTCCACAGCCTGATGCATGACCACCTCACTGGCGCCCTGGCTGCCACTGAGCCCTTTGAGCAACGCCGGTGCCAATGCACGGCGTGACAATTGATCGGGTTTGGACACGGGAATGTGGCGCAGGCGCGGGTTGTCGACCAGCAACCAGTCGGGCAAATCACCTTCTTTTTCCACCAGCCATAGCAGGGTATTGAAGAACGGTTTACGCAGCTGTGTGGCCGGACGGCTGCGAGCCTGATGGGATTGCACCAGGGCCTGGGTGAAGAGCTGATGTTCCGCCGCGCTGAGGGAGTCGTTGCGAACCACTAGGCGTGAGGCGAAATCGATGATCAGCGCGATAGGTTCGCCAGCACGACCCACCAGCCGTGGCAGGGTGGCGCCCAGCAGATCGATCCCTGCGGGTGCTACGCCATTTACCGGAGTCAGGCCAAGTTCCTGAAGCAACGTCTGGCCGGCTTCAGGGGCGGAGCCGGGTTTGTCGACTGCCCGGAAACCGGACACGGGATCCCAGGCGATGACCTGGGTGTAGCCAGCATCGAGCAGGGCATTACAGAGGGTTTGGTTGAAGCTCTGCGCAGTCACCGTGCCGGGCGCCACTTCACTGGCCTGCAGGTCGCGGATGTTGCCTGACAGGACGAATTGGCTCTTCAGCGGCAAGAAGCGGAGAAGATCTCGTAGCCAACGTGGGCTTTCAAATATGGCAATCCCTGACATGTTTCAGCTCGTAACGTTGGGGCGGTACGGGCAGGGTATTGCTCAATGCGCCCATTTGCCAGTGCGCTGCTACGAAAAGTTGTGCTGAGAGAGCGCTTCTGAGGGGGTGCTCGTTCACAGGGGGCTTTATGCAACTTGTGAAAGTCCTCTACACACCCGGCAAGGGGAGGGGGTAGCCAGGGGCAAGGGTGTCGCGGGAGACTGCGAATCTGAAGGAGGCCCGAGACCAAATGCTGGTTTGACGAACAGGAAGCGGATTAGGCGGTGCGGCGGGGTAGGGTAGCCAAAATTGCCAAACCCCAATACTTGCACGGAACGCTGTGACGTAGCTCCGACAGGCATAAGCAGCAAAGATCGCGCGAATTACCCTGGAAGATCTTCCCGTTTGCCACTGTGCTACCGAGCGTCTAGGGGCGGGATTGAATGTGCAGAAGCTAGCTGAAGCTGTAGTAAATGGCGGTTAACCGCGCCATCAAGGGCCGAACAGGTTGTGCTGCCAGCCCATCAGCTTTGGGAATTCTCCGATGTCACAATTTGCAGCGGAATATGCACCCGGTGACGCACAGGATCGAACTGCTGCGCAGTCTGCAATTCCACCAGTAGATCCACCAGCGCCGTTGCAGTCTGGCGCGGCTGAGAATCGATCACCACGTCGACCAGACCCTGGGCCAGGGCTTGGCGTGACAGCTCGGTGGACTCCTGCAAAATGCAACACAGCGCCGGGCGCTTGGGCAGTTGCGCCAAGGCGTTGATAATCCCGTCGCCACCGCCGCCTACCACACACAACCCGCGCAAATCGTCATGCCGAACCAGCAGGTCGAGGGTTGCTTCTTCGGTGATGTCGCAGTTATCCAGATTGATCAGCGGCTCCAGTGGGCGCAAACCAGGTGCGTGTTCGGCCAAGTAGCTGTGCAAGCCTTCGACCCGCTCCTGGTGGCCAAGAAAGCGATGGCCACCGAGCAGAATGCCGATGCTGCCTTTGCGCGCGCCACAGGTGCGGGCCAGCAGCCACCCCATCGTGCGTCCGACTACCTGATTGTCCTGGCCGACATAGGGCTCGGCCGCCGCCTCATGAATGCCCGACAGCAATGCCACCACGGGCACTCCGGCATCGCGAATCTGGGCGAGGGCGGCGTTGATCAGCGGGTGGGCGAAGCTGACCACCGCCAGACCGTCGCACTGCACCGCCAACTGTTCGATCTGGGCGATGATGGCGCTGGGGGTGCGATCAAAAACGTATTCGAATTGGCAGGTCAGGTTGGCCCCGGCGTGGCGCTGCGCGGCCTCGGTGATGGCTTGGGCCAGGTTGGCGTAGAACGCCTGGGCGGTGCCCAGCAACAGGATGCCGAAACGGTACGTGGGGCGGCGTTCGAGAATGCGTTGGCCGATCAGCCGCGCGGCAAAATAGCCCACGGCTTCGGCGGCCTGAAGCACCTGTTCGGCAGTGGCTGGATTAACCGGGGCGCGAGCGTTGAGTACGCGGTCGACGGTGGCGACACTTAAGCCTGCGTGTTCGGCGACCGTGGCGATGGTGGGGCGTTTATTGTTACTCATGATGAACCTTCAAAGCGTCTTGATAGAAAACTATCAAGCCCCGCAGGAGCTGGATGATAGCTTGATAGGGAATGTATTCAAGACCTTGAGGGGGCCTTCCGCGCTCTCTATATTTTCTTACGCAAAGCACCTGACATCTCACGCTTGCGGAGAACAATAACAATGTCTCAAGACAACACAGCCTCTACTCGGGACTATCGCCTGACCGGCCCTGAAGCCGCCCGCGCGGCTGAAAAAGGCCTTGTATCGGCCAGTTGGTACCAGTCGCCCATCTCCCGTCAACGCATGAAGCAACTGATGCAGCGCCGCGACGGCCCGGCCTTGCTCGACACCGCCATCTGGCTGCTGACCCTGGTGATCACCGGCCTCGGCGGCTACTGGTTCTGGGGCACTTGGGCTTGTGTGCCGTTTTTCCTTGCGTATGGCGTTCTGTACGCCACCGCCTCCAACCCGCGCTGGCATGAAACCGTTCACGGCACCGCCTTCAAGACCCGCTGGATGAATGATGCGCTCTACCAGGTGGCGAGCTTCATGTGCATGTTCGAGCCCCATGTGTGGCGCTGGAGCCATGCCCGGCACCATACCGACACCATCGTCGTCGGCCGCGATCCGGAAATCGTCGAACCGCGTCCACCGAGCTTGTTCATGATGCTGCTGAGCCTGTTCCAGATCCCGTTGCTGCTGAAGACGATGGGAGGCGTGTGCCGGCACGCTGTTGGAAAAATGGGTGCCGAGGAACAGACGTTCATCCCTGAGTCCGAATGGTCCAAGGTGTTCCTGGCGGCCCGTATCTGGCTGGTGATTTACGCCGTTGTCTTTGGCGCGGCGCTTTACCTGCACAGCTGGTTGCCGCTGATGTATATCGGCCTGCCCATCCTGTATGGCGGCTGGTTGTCCTACCTGTTAGGCCTCACCCAACATGTGGGCCTGGCGGAAGATGTGCTGGACCACCGTAGCAATTGCCGCACCATCTATATGAACCGGGTACTGCGCTTTCTGTACATGAACATGAATTATCACCTTGAGCACCACATGTACCCGATGGTGCCGTACCACGCCCTGGCGCAACTCCATGAAGAGATCCGCCACGACTGCCCGCCGCCTTACGCCAACATAGGCGAGGCCTTCAAGGAAATCATTCCGACCCTCTTGAAGCAGCGCAAGGACCCGACGTATTTCGTGCGACGCCCCGTCGGTAGCTCAAGGCCTGCCACCGACGCTCATCCACAGGCTGAAGCCACGCTGGGCTGACACCTTCCGGCTGTATCCCGAACAAGAGAAAACGCCATGAACGATCAATGGATCGATGTATGCGCCGTGGGCGAAATCAATGAAGAAGACGTCATTCGCTTCGACCACGGGCCGCATACCTATGCCATCTACCGCTCTGCTGACAACGAGTTTTTTGCCACTGCTGGCCTGTGTACTCACGAGTCGATCCACCTGGCTGACGGCCTGGTGATGGACCATGTCATCGAGTGCCCCAAGCACAACGGGCGCTTTGACTATCGCACCGGCAAAGCCTTGGGGGCGCCAGTGTGCGTCAATCTCAAGACCTATCCGGTACGGGTCGACGCGGGACGGGTTCTGCTCGCCATTTCGGCTTGACCGCCAGGAGTGCACGCCATGAATGCTCCACTGATTATCGTCGGTGCCGGCCATGCCGGTGGCCGTGCTGCGCTGACCTTGCGCGAGCAGGGTTATACCGGTCGGCTGATCCTGATCGGCGATGAACTCCATTTGCCGTACGAGCGTCCTCCGCTGTCCAAGGGCTTGCTGCAGGGCACGATGGACCTGGACGATTGCAGCCTGTGGAGGGATAGCCGGCTCACTGGACTGAACATCGAACACCTGGCGGGCAACCCGGTAAAAAGCCTGGATCCGCAGCACCACCGCCTGCAATTGACCGACGGACGTTGGTTGCCCTACAGCCGATTACTGTTGGCGACCGGGGGGCGAGCGCGTCGCTTGTCCCTGGTGCCTGAACCTCTGGCCAACGTGCTTTACCTGCGTACCCATGACGAAGCCCTGGCCCTGCGCAGCGCATTGATGCCCGGCACGCGCCTGGTGATCATCGGCGGTGGCTTTATCGGCCTCGAAGTCGCGGCAACGGCCCGGACCCTGGGCTGTCAGGTGACGTTGCTGGAAGCCGGGCCACGACTGGCCGGGCGAGTATTGCCTGAAGCTGTGTCCCAGGCCTTGTTGGAATTGCATCGGCAACAGGGCGTTGATGTGCGGCTGAACGTAGCGCTTGAAAGGGTACAAGGCATTGAACGCGCTGAGGCGGTGCAACTGGTGGACGGCCAGGTGCTGCCCTGTGACTGGGTGGTGGTCGGTATCGGCATGCAACCCAACATCGAATTGGCCGCGGCGGCGGGGCTTGAGGTGGGCCAGGGTATTCGAGTCGATGCCCAGTTGCGCACCAGCGCGCCAGACATCTTTGCTGCCGGCGATGTGTGTGAGTTTCGCCTGCACGCCGACGCGTTATTCCAGCGCCAGGAAACCTGGCGCAATGCCGAGACCCAGGGCCGCCACGCGGCATTGAATCTGTTGGGCGGCGAGTTGCCGTTCGAGGGTGTTCCCGGCTTCTGGTCTGATCAGTACGACTGGGGCTTGCAGACAGTGGGCGTGATCTCAACGACGCCACCTTCGGCCGTTCGCACCCTGGCAGGCGGTGGTCTGCTGCTGTTCTACCTGGACACCGAGCAACGTTTGCAAGGCGCCTGCGGTTGGGGACAGGGCAACAGCGTTGCCAAGGACATCAAGTTGTGTGAACGGCTGATTGCCAACTTGACCCCACTCTCTGTGGACGCATTGGCCGACGCCGATGTGTCGCTCAAACATCTGCTGAGGCCCTGACATGCGTGAATTCCTGGTATTTCAGTCCCTGTGGGCCATGCAAGATCACCGTGGTCAATGCGATTTTTCCCTTGAGGCGCAGGTGGAGAAGATTGCCGCTGCTGGCTTCGATGGGATCACCGACCATTTCTGGATCGCGCCACAGGCCGAGCGCCTGCATGCCGCTGCCAAGGCGCAAGGCCTGCAAATCGAAGGTCAACTGTTTCCCCGCACCGTGAGTGACTTGGCGCAAGCGCTTGAGGTTGCCTCCCGCTACGGCTGCCACCACCTCACGTTGCAAGCCGACGTCCGGCCGCGCACGCTGGCACAGGCGATCACACTGATCGAAGGCTGGCAGCGTCTGGCCGAGCAGGTGGACTTTCCGATCCTGCTGGAAACCCACCGCTATCGTCTCACCAGTGACCTGTTGTTCACTCTCGATTTGCTCGCGCAGATGCCAGACCTCAAGTTGTTGGCTGACTTGTCCCATTACGTCGTGGGCCGCGAATTACCTGAGTCGGCCGCGGCCGAAGACGACGAACAGATTCACACCATCCTACGACACAGTTGGGGTTTTCATGGGCGGGTCGCTAATAGCGAGCAGGTCCAGGTGCCCTTGACCTTCGCCCAGCATCGTCCCTGGTTGGACCGGTTTCTGGGCTGGTGGCGCTACGGAATCAAGGATTGGCTGGCGCGACCGAACACACCCGCAAGCCTGTCCTTCACCTGCGAGCTTGGCCCGCCACCCTATGCGATCACAGGGAGTGATGGGCGCGATATAACGGATCGCTGGGGCGAGGCGCTGATGCTGAAGGAGTTGATGCGTGGTGTTTGGGATGAGTGTCAGGCGGGGCGCGGATCTAAGGCATGATTGGTTACTGTTCTGTAACTCGCCAAGAAAAAGAAACCCCTTGGATTTCAACGAGTCGGTCACCAGATGCGAGTCTCGTTTCCCACTCCAAGATTCAGAAAAAAGCCACTCAGATGAGTGGCTTTTTTTTGCCTGAAGTTTATGTGCTGAGGCGTGAGCCGTCTCTCGTCTATCGTGCACTCTCGAATATCGAACCAAAAATTTGCTACCGACGTAATTTTCTGGAGCGCCAGGAAACACTGCATGCGTGAGTATTGTTGAACATTCCCCCACCCAGGCGCTATGGTCGGGCTTAATGCTCACGTCGATCACGAGGCGGCGAAGCCAAGCTTCTGAAAACCGTGATCCAAGCGACGTTTAGTCCAGCGTGTTGTCAATGGTGGCGTTAGGAATACTGTTAAATGCTGAGTTCCAATTCACCTCGGTCGGCGCAAGACTTCAGTCAAAACTTGCGCCTTCTCTGCGGGTACTACAAGTCGGTGGCGATGGTCTGCCGCTCCCTCGATATCAATCGCCAGCAGTTCAACAAATACTTGGGGGCGCAGGCGACTCCCTCACTGTTCACCCTTCGCAAGATATGCGCTTTTTTCGGGGTGGATGAGGATGAAATATTCTCCGACCATGAGTCGTTCCGCGCTTTGCTCAACAGGCAGCGCACGGCGCGAGAGCCGGACAGTGCTGTACCAACCGATTTTTTTCCAAGCTCCGCGCAGGAACTGTCGAAGTACCAGGGTTACTACTTTGTCTATTTGATGTCGCCCTCCGGATCAGGGGAGGTGATCAAGTCGATTACCCGCTTGACCCGTTCCGGCAACAAAATCCTGAGTAAAACGTACGAGCGAGTGAGACTGGGTGATGACCAACTGAAGAGTTTCGGCATCAATAAATATCGTGGGTTCTGCTTTGCCTCATCCGATCTGATTTACATCGTCGAGCACGAATACCTATCGTCTCGGGGCTACATCTGGTCGGCGCTTTACCCCTCCTATCGCAGTCGCTTCCGCTTTCTCAACGGCTTGGTGCTCGGCGTGTCGGGCGACAATTTTCGACGTCCTTTTGGTGCGCAGATTGTGTTTGAGTACCTCGGTGAATCGATCGATCTGCGTAACGCGCTTTCCAGTTGCAGCTGCTTCCCGATTGATGCCCCTGAGATACCCAGCGAGGTGAGGGCGCGGCTGCTGATTCGCCCATCCGAGGGTGAGTTCAACCTCGTTCCGCCGTTGTTCTAACCCCGCTTTAAAAATAGACGCCAGGTGACGCTTTCAAGCGTCATCTGGCGTTTTTTTCTTAGCGCTCGCGAAATTGAGCTGGCGGTGCGGCAGATCAATAATGAGCCACACCGCTCAATAGGCAGTTTCACGAACGGCCAAACACGTCGTTCATTCCAGCTGGATTAACGCCTGCTCGTGCAAGTGACCCGCTGCGCCCATCATAAAAATAAGAGGAACATCGATGAACTTCAAAAGAACCTTGATGGCAGGGTTGATGGCGCTTTCCATTACTGCGCCGTTGACCAGTGGCTTGGTGTGTGCGGCAAACAATACCTTGGTTGTCGCTGATCGAGCCTCTTTCAAGGATTGGGATCCAGCCTCGGCGTTTTCGGAAGAGGTGCGGGTGCTGGGCAATATCTACGAGACGCTTCTGGTCTATAACGCTCCGGGCAGTACCGAGGAGTTTTCCCCTGGGCTCGCCACGTCCTGGGAAAGCAGCGACAACGGCAAGACTTGGACCTTCAAGCTGCGGCACGGCGTTAAGTTTCATGACGGTTCGGCGTTCAACGCCGCAGCGGTCAAAAAATCCATCGACTACGTCAAAGCGCTAAAACAAGGCGCTGCGTATGTATGGAAAGCCCTGGATTCCGTCGAGATCGTAGCTGACGACACGGTAGTGCTCAAGTTCCAGAATCCCACTCCGGCCAATCTGATCGCGGCAGGTCAATACGCTGCTTATATCATTGCCCCGGCGGCGGTGGATAAGGGGCATGACTGGATGATGGCTCCCAACGCTATCGGTACCGGTCCCTATAAGCTTGGGCAGGTCGAACAGGGCCAGCAAGTGGTGCTCGAACGTTTCGATGGCTACTGGGGAGGCTGGAAAGAAGGGCAATTTGATCGCGTCATCGTGAAGGTCGTGTCCGAAGCGTCCACCCGCACCCAGATGATAAAAAATGGCGAGGCTGGCGTTGCCTGGGATATCCCCCTTGATCAGCTCAAGGTATTGGGAGAGAACCCTTCCATCAAGGTCAGTACCGCGCCTTCGTGGAAGAACTTCCAGTTCTTGATCAATACCCAGAAGTACCCTACGGATAACTTGGCATTTCGTCAGGCGCTGCAATACCTTTGGGACTATGAAGGTGTCACCAACGATATTTTGCACGGCTACGGCAGTGTGTCCAAGGGGCCTTTACCCACCAGTATCTGGGGGCATGCCAGCGTGCCTATGGCTTCTTACAATCTGGATAAAGCCCGCCAATTATTGGAAGCCTCTGGCGTACCCAAACAGGACTGGAAGGTCTCGATGCAGTACATCAGTGGCATCTATGCAAACGCCGCTGAGCTGTTCCAGGCGACGGCGTCTCAGGTTGGCGTAGAAGTGGAGTTACGTCCCGGCGAGTGGGGTGTGATCTGGGATAAGGCCAAGAAGCTGGACACCGCTCCCAACCTGCAATCCATGGCTTGGTGGCCCACATATCCGACACCCAGCGATTGGCTTTTCAGCGAGTTCCATTCAGAGAAAACCACGCTATTCAATCTGTCTCATTACAGCAACCCAGGCTTCGACCAGTTGATCGAGGAGGCGGTGGCGTTAGAAGGCAGTGATCGGGCTCAGTCCACTGAAAAGTACCAGCAGGCCCAGCAGCTACTGGCCAAGGACGCTCCTGCGATCTGGTACGCGGACGTGCAGCAGATACGTGTTTCCCGCAAAGACATCAAGGGCATGGAAAAGAGCCTGAATCCCGCTTATGAGGCAATTCTCTACTACAACTTGAATCGCTGAATGCTGAGTTGTTTGTGATGAAGTTGTAGGTGTAGGCCTGATTTACCTTGTAGACCGACAGTCGGTTGATTCGCCCGGTTACTCCTCAAGAGCTAATTTTCTTTTGAGGGCTTTGTGCTGGGCGTAAGAAGTCAGGGCCAAGTTTATTAGCCACAAAAGGTAGTATAAATGGCGAAGTATATAGCCCAGCGATTGATAGTGATGTTCTTCATTCTTCTGGGCGTGTTGACCATCACCTTCGTTCTGAGCCGAGCTCTTCCCGGATCCCCGGTAGAGATGATGCTGGGGAACCACCCCACGGCGGAGCAGATTGCCGTCGCGCGAGAAAAACTGGGGTTGGATAAACCTCTGCCGATCCAATACTTCAATTACATCGGCGATCTTCTCCAGGGTGATTTTGGCACCAGTTTGCGCACCGGGCGGCCGGTGGCGGAGGAGGTCATCAGGCGGGTAGGCGCGACGTTTGAACTTACATTCCTTGCAATGTTCTGGGTGGTGCTGCTCGGGGTGCCAATCGGCGTCATCTCGGCGGCCCGGCAGAACTCAGTGGTCGACAACGTGGCACGAGCGGGGTCCATCGCCGGGACGGCATTTCCCGTTTTCATCTTGGCCATGGGGTTGCAGTTGCTGTTCTACGGCAAGCTCAATTGGTTGCCCCTGCAAGGACGTATCGATGCTTCCATTCTTCTCGATAGCCCCTTTGAGCGAGTGACCGGTTTTTACCTGATCGACACGCTGCTGGCCGGCAATTTCGTAGCACTGTGGAGCGCCATCAAACACCTGACGCTGCCCGTGCTCACCCTGGTGGTCGTGACCTTGGCCACTGTCACCCGGATCACCCGCAACATGATGGTCGAGGTGCTCTCCGAGGAGTACATCCGTACGGCGGTTTCTTACGGTGTACCCAAGTGGCGTATCCATTACGCCTATGCCCTGAAGGCGACAATGATTCCGCTCCTGACAGTGGTGGGCCTGACCTTCGGTTATTTGCTCGGCGGTGCGGTAGTCGTTGAGTTCGTTTTCGATTGGCCCGGCCTGGGCGGCTTCGTGGTGTTTTCGATTGCCCAGAATGATTTCCCCGCTGTGATGGGGGCCACCCTGGTGCTGGCCACGACGTATCTGTCGATCAACCTGATTGTTGATCTCTTGTATCACCTTGTTGATCCGAGGCTGCGAGTCCAATGAGTATCCAAGACGTATCCCTGTCCATGCCCTCGCGAGCCCCATCATGGCGCATCAAGGCCCTGGCTTTTGCCTGCGATAACAAGTTGTTTGTATTTGGCGCGCTGTTATTGCTGCTGATCATCCTGGCGGCCATCTTCGCCCCCTGGCTTGCGCCTTATGAACCCAACAAAATTGTCTTTTCCCAAAAATTAATGGCACCCAACTGGGCACACTGGATGGGCACCGACGAGTTTGGTCGCGACATTCTTTCACGGGTGCTTTATGGCGCACGCACCTCGCTGATCATCGGAGTGAGCGTGACGCTGATCGCGATGCTGATCGGAATTCCGATTGGGCTTGTTTCCGGTTACTTCGGTGGTCGAATTGATACGCTGCTGATGCGTGTCTCGGACGTGTTCCTGGCCTTTCCACCGCTGTTGTTGCCGATCGCTATCACCGCTGCGCTGGGGTCGGGATTGGCCAACGCCATGTTAGCGCTCGCCGTCTCCTGGTTCCCTTGGTACGCGAGGATCATGCGCGGTGCGGTAGTACGGGTTCGTTCAGAAACCTATATCCATGCCGCTCGCTCCATGGGTGTCAGTCATTTCCGTATCTTGCTTCGCCATGTCCTGCCCAATGCCACCACGCCTGTGATCGTGCAGGGCTCCATGGACTTTGGTTACACCATTCTCGCCGCTGCCTCGCTGAGCTTTATCGGGCTGGGGGCCAAGCCGCCCATGGTCGAATGGGGGTTGATGGCCGCGGCGTCGCGCTCGCAATTGCTCGAAAATCCCTGGACGGTGCTGTTCCCCGGCGTCGCGATTTTTGTCCTGGTACTGGCCGTCAACCTGGTGGGTGACGGGCTGCGCGATGTGCTCGATCCAAAGAAGGGGACGCGCTGATGATCAACGAATCCTTGCAACCGTCTACTCCCGAACATCTCGCTGCTTCGAATAACGACGCAGCTCAAGAGTTAGTGCTGGAAGTGGAAGGGCTGACGGTGTCCTTCCCTGGTTTGTTCAAGACCGTAAAGGCCGTACGCGGCATCGACCTCAAGGTCAGGCGCGGCGAGATCCTTGGATTGGTCGGGGAGTCGGGCTCGGGCAAGTCCATGACGGCCATGTCCTGCCTTGGATTGATGCCTGAGGCCGCTCGGCTGGGCGGCAGTGTCAAGGTCGCCGGACAGCAGGTCAACGGTGCGTCGGCATCGCAGTTAGCGGATTTGCGCGGCGGTGGCGCGGCGATGATCTTCCAGAATCCGATGAAGGCGCTGAACCCGTTCTTCACGGTCGGCCGGCAGATGTTCGATGTCATCGGCTGCCATCGGCAACTGAACAAGACGCAAATCCGCGCCGAGGCGCTGAGCTCGCTGGAAGCGGTGAGCATGCCCGATCCTTTTCTGGCGCTAGCCAAGTATCCGCACCAGATGTCTGGCGGCCAGTTGCAGCGAGTGGTGATTGCCATGGCGTTGGCCTGTCGACCGAAACTGCTGATCGCTGATGAGCCGACCACCGCGCTGGACGTCACGGTGCAGGCGCAGATCATCGCCTTGCTGCGCAAGCTGGCGAAGGAGCAGGACCTGGCGATTCTGTTTATCACCCACAACCTTGGGGTAGTGGCTTCGCTCTGTGATCGAGTAGCGGTGATGTACGCCGGCGAAGTGGTGGAGAGCGGTCCGGTGGGCCAAGTGTTCAAGCGACCAGCACACCCCTACACCCTGAAACTGATGGGCACCGTGCCAAAGTTGGGGCAGGGGGCTCAGCCCCTGGGCTTCATCCCTGGGCAGGTGCCGAACATGGCGGCTCCCCCGCCTGGGTGTGCCTTCAACCCGCGTTGTGAGCGCGCCACCGGGCGATGCGTCCAGGCTGCGCCGAGGGTGGAGATCGGCGAGGAACACTGGGCGGCTTGCCACAACACGTTGGTCAAGGTGTGAGGCTTCTTTGAAAGGTAAACGGCTATGAATAACAACAAACAGCCCGCACTGCTGAGCGTCACTCAGTTGCACAAGACCTACGCCAGCCGCGACGGCCTGGTGACCGCCATCGACCACATCAACCTGGAGGTGCAGGCCGGTGAGACGGTCGCGCTGGTGGGGGAGTCCGGTTGTGGCAAAAGTACGGTTGCCGCGACCTTGCTCGGTCTGCTGCCAGCTGACAGTGGGCAAATTCTGGTCGAAGGTCGGCCGCTGCCTACTGATGCCAGGGCGCGGGGCAGAAGCTTGAGCATGGTGTTCCAGAATCCCTACGCTTCGCTGAATCCGAAAATGACAATCAAGGCGATTGTTGCCGAGCCGCTGAAGGTTGCCTTTGGTTTGCGCGGTAGCGCCTTGCGCGCGCGCATCCTCTCGCTGTTGGGAAATGTTGGAATGGGCGAGGAACACATGGAGCGCTATCCCCATGAATTCTCCGGTGGCCAGTTGCAGCGTATCGCTATTGCCCGGGCCCTGGCGCTCGAGTCAAGACTGCTGATCCTCGATGAGCCTACGGCGGCGCTCGACGTGTCGGTCCAGGCCCAAGTGCTGCAATTGCTCAAGACGCTGCAGACCGATAATGGCCTGAGCTACCTGTTCATCAGCCACGATCTTGCGACGGTCGAATACCTGGCGCAGCAGGTGCTGGTGATGTATTTGGGGCGCATCGTCGAGGCCGGGACTGTGGGGCAGGTGTTCGGTCGACCGCGCCATCCCTACACCCGTGCGCTGCTCAATTCAGTGCCCTCCATCGATCCTGATCGTCGTGATCAGTTGCAAATCCTCAGCGGCGAGATCCCCAGCCCCTTGAACCGGCCTACCGGGTGCCACTTCGCGCCCCGTTGCCCGAGGGTCAGTGAGCGTTGTCGCCGAGAGGTGCCAGCCGAGACCCAGGATCATGGCCACCGTTTTTCTTGCCACCACCCTCTGAACGATGAGAGCTGAACCCCTATGTACAATAAAAATGACATGACCGCTCCTGGCATTGGTTATCAGGATTTAAGGCTGATGCAGGGCTATCCGCCGCCCCGGGAAAAGCAAGTCCGTCAGCACAACTGGGACAGTCCACCCTATAACCGCTGGTCGTTCCAGCACATGAGCCAGCTGTTTCCGGTGGCTGCTATTCATCGTGGTCCCGGGCCGGTCAGCGAACTCAAGCGCAACGAGCGTTCACTGGACGACGTACATTTCCAGCGGATCGACGGCAGGCAAACCGATCTGGCGACCTTCCTGACCGATAGCTACACCGATGGTTTCTTGGTGCTTCATCAGGGCAAGGTGGTTTCCGAGCAGTATTTCAATGGTATGCAGCCGCACACGTTGCATCTGTTGCAATCGGTATCCAAGACCATCGTCGGCAGCCTGGTCGGCAGGTTGATAGGCCAGGGCAGAATCGATCCCCAAGCGCACGTCAGCCACTATGTGCCCGAGCTTTCGGCAAGCGGCTATGGCGATGCCCGGGTACAGGATCTGCTGGATATGCGCACGGGCGTGAGATTCAGGGAGGACTACACCGATCCGGATGCTGAATTCATCCAGTTGGATATCGCCTCGGGTTGGCGTGAACGGGGAGAGCGAGAGTCTCCTGACAGCATTTATGGTTTGTTGAAGTCGCTGAGTAAAGACCGTGAGCATGGTCAGTTCTTTGAGTATCGCTCGGTGGACACCGACATGTTGGCCTGGGTCTGTGAGCGGGCCTGCGGCGAGCGGCTCCCCGTTTTATTGAGTCGGGAGATCTGGTCAAGACTGGGGGCAGAGCAAGACGCGAATATCACCCTCGATTGTGTTGGAACTGCATTGGCCGATGGCGGGATGAGCGCCACGCTGCGTGATCTCGGGCGTTTTGCCCAGATGTATTTGCAGGGTGGACATTTCAATTGCCAGCAGATCGTCCCAGAGACGTTTGTGCGTGCATGCGGACGTGGTTCCACACCCGCTTTCGAAGTCCTCTACGGCTACTACACCAAGAGCTTTCCGACTGCGGCTTACAGCAATCAGTGCTGGGTATTGGACAGTGAACAGGGCACCTACTCGGCGCGCGGAGTATTTGGTCAGAGTATCTATTGGGATCCGGCTGCTGAAGTGGCGATCGTAAAACTTTCCAGTTGGCCTGACTTTATCAATCCAGAATGGACGTTGGACACCTTCCGTGCTTGTGCCGCTGTGGTTGAAGAACTTCAGCGCAACTGACGCCGAAGTTTAAACGACTGCGGCTTCTCAAACACCGTTTAGCCCGCTAGCACCTGGACGCTGTTCCAGCCTCAGTCTCGGCGGGTCATACCTATTTCATCCAGACCGCGCTTTGCCGTGGCCGGGATGGTTGTTGCCAAAAATAAAACTTAAAGACGGAGCGACCATGAACTTGAACACCACCCGGGCCTTGCGCTCATTGATCCCGCTGGCGCTGTCGTACGCGCTGTCCACGCCTGCGATGGCGGTACAGGTCACTGACAATCTCAATCTTGGTGGCGCGGTCCGGGCGCGTTGGGACTATGACCCGGATCGCGACATCCAGAAGTTCAACTTCGATACCGTGATCCTCTCCGCCAAGTACAACTCTGATACTTGGATCGGCGAGGCCAAGTACCGTTTCTACGGACGAGCCTACCCTTACCAGTACACAGAAAACGTAGGTGACGTCCAGTTCGCCGAGTTCGCCTGGATCGGCTACAAGTTCAACCCTGACCAACAAATCCAGGTCGGTCTGAACCAGGTGCCGTTTGGTTTGCAGCCGTATTTTGGCAGCACGTTCTATCAAACCCTGGGCAACGTCGTGGGACTGGAAGACCTGGAAGAACTTGGCGCCAAGTACATCCAGCAAAGCGGTGACTGGAATATCCAGGCCGGTTACTACGTTCGCCCTGCCTCGCAGGGCAAAGGCACCAGCAAGGGCGAAACCTACTCCAGCGTTGTCTCCGAAGCGGACAGCTATGTCATCGACGGCAGCAACAACCAGGAACGCAACACCGTGGTACTGCGGGTGGCCAAGGCGATGGACTTGGGGCCGTGGAAGTCCGAAGTCGGGATTTCTGGCCTGACCTCGTCCCTGGAGAACCGCGACACCAACAACGACGGCCGGCGCAATGCCGTGGCGGTGCACTACATCGGTAAAAACGGGCCATGGGGCGTGCAACTGCAAGCTGCGCGACAGCAGATGTCCCCGCGCAACCCCGGCACTGATGAACTGGTGACTTTCGGCGGTTACGACGCCACTTACAACGTCGCCAGTCGCGGCAACTTGTACGTGGCGGATGTGAGCTACGACGTTGGTGGCAAGTACCTGTTCGATCAGATCAGCGGTGTGCAGCTGTACGCCAACTACAGCGCCTTCGATAAATCCGCAGACGACTTCAAGACCTCGCAACGGATGATTTTCGGCACTTCGTTCTCGTTCAGCAAATTGTGGATCGCCACGGAATGGTTGTACGGCAAGAATGATCCGGTCATCGGTGGCAGCAGCCTCACCCAGAGTCTGGGGGCTGGTGGTAGTGATCAGTGGGAAAACCAGCTGTACATGAATATCGGCTATTACTTCTGATTTGGATTTTTTGGGCAACTTACGGATGTTCGCGTAGACCAAATGGCGGGGCTGGGAATCATACCTCTGGTCCTTGATGCCCTTCAAAAACAACTCCAGAGTCAAATCTTTTGCTGCTCCAGCAATAAAAGAAACCCCTTGGAATTCAACGAGCCGGACACCCGATACGAGTCTCGCTTCCCGCTCCAAGATTCAGAAAAAAGCCACTCAGATGAGTGGCTTTTTTTTGCCTGAAACTTGCCTGCGAGCACATAGTTTGGGATTTGTATCTGACGAACTGTGTCGTGCGGGCTCATCCTTTGTGCCGAACAGCGCGTGCGGACCCGGGCTGCATGCGATGAGGGTGGAAGGGAGGGGCCAGGCGGATCGCATGCGTGAAGCCTTGTTTTAAACGGTCAGCCCCAGCGCGGCGTTTTGGCTGCGATGAGCCGTTCAGCCAGCAGGATCGCGCCCGCCAGCAACATCATCGGAATGTGCCAGGACCCGCTGACAAGCGGCACGACCATCCAGGCCCAGCACGAAACGATACAAAACAGGCCGTGCGCCAGGCCTCGGATCAGGCAATCCCTGTTGGCAGCCCAGCCGAACAGACTTAGCCGCCCCATTCGGTGGCCACGATTGAGGGCTGCGCGGTGCCACGGGCTCGCGCTCCACAGCATCGCAACCAGCAGCGCCACGGCCAGGGCATTTTCTGCGGCAGCCATCTGTAGCAACAGCGCCAGGGCGATCAGGAGCGGGCCGGCGGCCATCCACATGGCACCGTAACCGAGCAGGAAGCCGACTGACGCTTGTATTCGCCTGCTTGGCAGGCTGGAGCGCCAGACGTGTATGAGTGGCGTCGCCAGGAGGGGCGGCATCATGGCCAGGAGCATCAAGGCCCAACCGGCCAGGATTCGCTGGGGTGGGTTGAGTGCCAGCTCCGCTTGCAGGGCGGCAGGCCAACTCGTGAAGATCGATAGCCCATCCACAGTGACGCAAAACGCAGGTCCGTTGGTGGTGATGTCGTTGTAGACGGACAAGGCCAAGCCGAGTCCCGCCATTGCCAAAAGCACCGGCCAGGGGTCGTAGGTAAATTGGCGTAGAACAGAGCCTGGGCGCATGAGGTCGTTCTCGACGCTGATGTCTATCTGGCGTTCGTCGACGGCTGAAGCCGGACTTCAACGCCTGAAGTCCGGCACCCTTGGTCCAGCAGCGCTACTGAGTTTGCAGCAATAGATGCACATCAATGACGGGATCGCCCATCAGCTTCTGCGGGAACCGATCGCCGATGAAGTCCTTGTTCACCGGCTCTACCCAGACGCTCAGCTTGCCGCCCAACACGGCCGCCATGGGTAACTCGAAATCGAATTGGGTCATGGCATTGGCCACGCAATTGGCGCAGCTTTGAACCTCTACCGGTTGAAACAATGCTCTGGAGGCGATGGTCTTGCCGTCTTTTTGCAAGTGCACCGAGAAGCTGCCGGGGATCTTCAGGCGATTGATACCGCTGACCCGCACATTGACTCGATCTGCTTCAACCGTGAAGTGTTTGGACGCAGCGAGCGTACGCTGGGTCTTCGGCAGGAAATCGACGTTCGAGCCTGTCGCCGCGGGCGCATAGTCAATGCCGAGTTGACCGACCGAGTCGATGATCGCCAGCGTGTTCAGCTCTAGTGGGGTGCTGGTGAATGGGTTCAGGGTTTGCAGCGCCGTATCGTTGAAGATCTGATAACTGACGGGGTCGGTGACTTCGTTGATGGTCGTGAGCAATCCATGCAGATCGGTGGCCAGCATTTTTTTCTGCCATTCCCAGAACAGCCTGTCCCAATTGCAATGGAAGAACCAGAACACTGGGTCGAAGGCCGCCACTTCCTGGTTCTGCATGGTGGTGCCAATTGAGTTGTGACCACTGTCGTGGGCGGCAATGATGGTGTTGTGGGCGGCGCCGGACCAATAGCCGTGGAAGTCCTCCCAGTCAGTTTTGCTCATGGCTCGGTTCACATCATCAGTCACCCCATTGCTCAGCAGGTTCCGGGCGATCGTGTCGTAGGGGAAACGTGTGGTGACGTAGCCTTCCGGATAATCGGAGCTGGCCGCTTGCTGCAACGTGTACTGGTCGAAGGGCGGGCTTTTAAGCACGTCGGGGAAGGGCGTGGTGATATCCCAGTAGGGCAGGGTGACGTTCGCACAGCCGGGGACCGATCTCAGGGCGTTCTCGAAGCTGACCAGATAGGCTCGGTGCCAAGGGTTGTAGCCCGGGACGTGATGCATGCAATAGGTATTGGGTGCCGGAAACCAGTGATAAGCGGCCTGCGTGAAGTAGCTGTTGGGATCGGTGGGCTCCATGGCCATAATGGCTGAAAACGCCTGTTTGAGCAGATCGAGCTCGGCGCTGGACAGCGTGGTGATGTCCTTGCGGACCCTGGCGGTGGACGCGTCTGCGCTGAACAGTGACCGCGCAGCGAAGTCCGTTGCGTTGGCGCTGGCAGCGGGGACTCCTTTCGGGTAGCCGTTGTTCATCCAGTTGAGAAAGGTACCCACCCAGTCAGCGGGCCAGGGGCGGTTTGGCGGCATATTGCCCCCCGCCACTTGTTGGTAGATATCGCCTGCGTGCTTCATCACCGCGTCGTAGCTGGCCAGGTCGAGGCCTTGCCTGGCCATGTGCGCCTGGTCTACTGAGGTGAACATGTCGCGGATCTGCCCGTACCAGGTAGGTTGGGCGACAGGCGCTGTGGTGGAGGTAGTAGTCATGCCGACTCCTTGTCGTCAATAACGAACGTTGCAGTGGATCGGATCCTGGGTCGCCAGCATTGCTTGCTCTACATCCCTGTCGGCCCGGTAGTATCCCGACAAACAGTACCTAGGTACTTTTGACGCAGATGAACGAGGCGACCAGTCCAGCGGGTTCGCCATTGTGAGGTTTCATGCGGATGACCGACCCGGTGATGGCCGGAACCTGGCTCACGCCGTTGGGCCAACGCTCCGTCAGCGATCCGTCATAATCGTAGAAGTAGTCTTGTGTCGAGGTCCCGGGACGCCCGCTGCCCGCAATGTGCACATGGTCTGGACGACCGTGGCCATGGGTGATGACCCCCTTCAAATCCATGACGGCGTTTGCCCCGAAACTGAGTTCGCCGATGAACGTCTCGTTGGCGGTGTCCTCTACGGTCCATACACCTTCGGCGAACAACAGCGCCTCCAGTTTTTTCGGGTCACCGTCAGTCAACGCGGGGTTGTTGAGAAAACTTCTGTACGTCCATTGTCCTGCGAAGGGATTGCTCATTACCGATAGCTCCTGATCAGGGTTACTTGGAGTCCGAGTGTTGATGTGCCGTGTGCTTCATACCGGCCATGCCAATGCCACCGCCGATAGCAGTGATGTCCGGCACGATCTGGATATTGGTCATCATGCCGCCGTCTTCGTGGTCGAGGATGTGGCAGTGGATGACGAACTCACCGATGTAGCGGTCGTAGTGCGTGCGCACCAGGACCTGATAGTCGTTCTGCACGAAGATGGTGTCCTTGAACTCATGCCACATCCCGCAATATTGATTCTGTAGGCCCAGTTCGTCGGCTGGCACCAGGCACTCGCCGTTGGGGCCGAAGATGCTTTTGGGCTTCTCGCCCGGCTTGGCGTAGAGCACGTCCATCACCTGGAACGGGTTGACGTGGATGTGAAAGATATGAGGCTCGCCCTGGGAGGTCAGAACCCAATCGTCTGTCGTATTGACCTGTCGGGTGAAATCGATGCGGTCCGGATCGTAGGACTTGTAGTTGATGTAGAAGCCGAACGGACCGGTCCACGGGTCTCCCGGTTTCTGCGGCGCGTTGGCGGGCGGTGAGGGCGGGAATGGCGGATTGCCAATAAAAAAGTCGGCCTTCTGAATGTCGTCATTGACCACGGCGTTCTTCAGGTCATCCATCCCGCGCCAGGGGTTCAGGTCTCCGGTTCGCAGCCCTTCCAGCGCTGCGGCAGGGAGCGACTTATCCGTTTTGTTAGCGTCGTACAGCGCTTGCAGGATGTAGCTTTGCGGATCATCAGTCACAACCTGGCCGCCCGACACGATGACCGTGGCCAGCAATTGTGTTTCGTTCGGACCCTGGCCGCCCGGGCCACCGTTGGGGCCTGCATTGGCGCGTTCAGCGGGAGTCGCTGCCTGGTTCAGTACACAGTAGGTGCCGTCGCGGGGGAACATCAGCAGCACATCGCTGCGATAGCCCGGTTGCAGGAAGTTGCTGCCGATGCCGCCGCTCACGCTCTTTTTGTTGACGCCGATGGGGCGAATTGCAGTGCGTGTGAGTCCGTCGGCGGCGATCTCGAACTGAGGTACGAGCTCGACCGGTTTACTGGTGCCCGGAACGGTCGCCGGGCATAGATCGGCGATCACGGCGGCCTGCTCCTTCGGTGTGCCGCTGAGTACACCCTTTAGCGCAAGCGTGGCTTTGGGGCTGGTCGGGTTCATGGGCACGATCTGCAGGTTTATGGTGTCGTGGATACCTGCGTGAATGAAGCGCCAGCGTTGAATTTCTCCTGCGGCGATGCCCTGGAGGGTCGGTTGCACCACGCCGTTGATGCTGGTGAATCGACCGCTTTCATCCCAGACAGTGGCCGAGGCGAGTTGCGCATCGAAGTTCTCTACCACACCTGTCTTGCCGCTGGGGCACGTCCAGGTGTCATCTTTTTGCTTGATGATGCCGCCCTTGTCGTCGAAACACGCATAGGGAATCTGCTGGAACAGAAAGACTTGTTCGGTAAAGGGTTTCCCGGCTGCGTTTTTGAGAATGGTGTCGATGTCTCCTGGCTTGCCGCCGGTGTAGGGTCGGTCACCGCGTACGATCAGGGCGCCCGCAGCGCCGCTGGCGACCTGCAGGGCAGTGGAACCATGCCTGTGCGCGTGGTACCAGAAGGTGCCTGAAGGGTGATCGGTGGGGATGTTGATTTCATATTCGAATTGGGTTTGTGGAGCGATGTTCAACAGTACGTTGTCGCTGTTGCCAGACGGTGAAACGTGCATCCCGTGATAATGCAGATTGATCGTATTGAAGCAGCCCGGCTGGCCATTCGCCGGATCCCCCCCTCCCGGACAACTGGGATCGTCTTTATCCAGCTGGTTGTCCAGGTGGACCCGCAAGGTGTTGCCTGGCTGCACATCGATCAGCGGCCCCGACAGACAGCCGCCATAGGAACGCAGCTTGACCTTGTCCTTGGCACCGTCGGGATTGCCCGGGTTGTAGATATAGTTTTCGCGCTGCTGCACTTGCAGGTTGAGTTCGACGGTTTGTCCGTCGCGGGTAATGTCGCCCTGCGGGTTGCAATCTGTTTTCGCAAGGGTCGACTCAGTTGCCTTCAGCGTGCCCGGCGCGCCTTTTTCAACAAGCCTGGGCGGCGCCAGGAACGGCTGGGCGGCGAGTTCGGCAAACACTGCCTGGGAGGTTGTACAGACCAACAACCCGGCCAGGACTATACGAAGCGAAGTCATATTGTTCTCCCTGCGCCATTGCGCGAATGTGTGCGACAGCCTTGGCGGCCGTGTGTCCTTTGATCAGCTGATTTACATGGGAAACGGCATCGATCCTGCGGTGAGGCTGCATGTTTCCCAGTAAGAATCTTTGCGCTTGAGCACATTGGCGCTGTTCGCAGCCATGCCGGAGGAGTCGCAGGTGCGACCTGCGGCTGGGCGGTGGCCCGGCGATTGGGTGGCGCGAGGGAGGGCGGGGTTGTACGGCGGTCCTCTGCGAGCCATCCGATTGAATGACTCGTAAGGGGCACTGATATCGAGCAAGTCCACGCGATCATGGGCCGCTATTGCAAACAGGTACTGTCCTGGTGCGGACATGGCTCCCTCCTGGGGAACATCATGACGAACGCGTTTGCGTCGCCAGATGTGTAGCTTCCTGCTAATCAGCGTTGTGATGCCCGGACGGCAAGATCGGAGGTCTTGTGGCTCGGAGCCAGTATCCTGAAAGTCAGCTTTGGGAGCATAGCCGGCGCTATTCTATCTGCAAGATATTTTCGTAGGCATTTTCTGAGGGGGAGCCGGTAGGGGTCATTCATAGGGACCTGTCCGATCCTGGGGAAACGGGAATAACCTTAGAGCTATATGAGGTGGGGCTTTAGAATGCGCCGCATAACTGTCCATTTGAAAGGATCGACATGCACAGGCATCAACCCGCACAACCGGCCATCGATCATCCACAAGTGGTGGAGGGCGTCGACATCGCACAGCGCGCCGACCTGTTCGCCAGATACCTGTCACCAACCGAATTGTGTCAGGTACGTCAGCGCATGCTGGACCATGCCGGCGACTGGGAAGTGCTCATCGAGCAGGCCGCGCAGCAGATGGCCGCCGGCGCGGCGCCGCACGACGCTGCAGTGCAGGATTTGGCGCGTCGCTGGGCCGCGCTGTTTCGCGCCTCCTATGCAGGTGATAACGCGGCGCTGGATGGAAAAGTCCGCAGTGCGTTTGCTCACGAACCCGGGCTGTCGGCAAATATCGATATCGGACTGACCGTCTTCATGCAGCGGGCATTAATGCATCTGCATCGGCCGTCCGTCATCCCTAATGGAGTCCGCGACGACATCCCTAAACCGAGTGCGCGCATGACCGCCACGCTGCGGGCCGCGCACCAGTTGCTCGACATGCCGCTGATTCTGGACGACCCGCTGGCCTTGGCGATCCTGGGCCCGACACAGGAGGCCGAGATGCGTGCCGATCCCGATCGCCACAGCAATCCGGTTTCCAACGTAATGCGTGCCACTATGGCGGTGCGCAGCCGGCTGGCTGAGGACAGTTGGTTACAAGCGCAGCGTCAAGGAGTGCGCCAGTACGTAATCTTGGGCGCCGGGCTCGATACCTTCGCCTACCGCACCGGTTCGCCTCAGGATGCGCATCTGTTCGAAGTCGACCTGCCGTCCATGCAGCGCTGGAAACGCGACTGCCTGAGGACGGCGGGCATCGAGGAGCCATCCCACCTGCGCTATGTCGCGATTGATTTCGATCAAACAACTTTGGAGCAAGGGTTGCTTGCATCCAGCTTCAATCCTGATCTGCCGGTCATCTTCTGCTGGCTGGGGGTGAGCATGTACCTGACTGCGGATGTCGTTCTGCATACCTTGCGTTATGTTGCCGCCTGCGCGCCGGGCAGCGGTATCGTGTTCGACTACTTGATGGAACCTGAGCTGCTCACGCTGAGCGAGCGCACCAGCCTGGAGATGATGGCGGCGGGATTGGCAGCGCAGGGCGAACCCCTTCAGAGCCATTTCGACCCCGAGATGCTTGAACATCTCTTGCGCCAGTTCGGCTTCCGGCAGATTGAGCATTTCGGACCGCAGTCGCTGAGCGAACGCTATTTGTCCGGTCGCAGCGACGGCCTGCGTTTGAACGAAGTGTTCCGCATGATTCGGGCAACCGTATGAGCTGGCCGAAAAGCGAAATGCGAGCATCATCTGCACATTCGAGCCCGGGCACGACCAGGCGCTATACCGAACGCCGTCATTTGCCGCACCGGAGCTTCCAAAAATGACCCGCTGAGTTCGGTCAAAACCAGCATTCGCGTCAGACAGAAAACGGCCAGAAGCGATCGTTCAACCAAGGGGCAATGCGGTGACGGGGCGGCGTTTGATGTCTGCATTTCGGCCATAAGCCTGTCGACGCGCTCGCCTATTGACCCTGATCCAGGAGATTGATAGGGTTGCCTCTCTTTCAAAACGCCCTCCCGGTTCGCCGGGAGGGCGTTTTCGTTTTGGTTCCCCAACCACAAAGGAACCATGAAATGAAAGCACCCGTTGAAATCAGCTTCGGAGCTGACACCCGCTTAGGGTATGTGCGGTACGGCAATGGCCCCACTCACGTGCTGGTCATGCATGACTGGCTGGGCGATCACTCCAGCTACGACGCCGTCATGCCCTGTCTTGACGGCCACGCGTTTACCTATGTTTTCGTTGATGTCCGTGGCTACGGGCAATCCATTGAATTGGCTGGCGAATTTACGGTAGAGGAGATTTCCTCCGATTGCCTCATGCTCGCCGACCAGCTCGGTTGGACGCGCTTCCATGTGGTCGGCCATTCGATGACCGGGATGATCACGCAACGTCTTGCGGCGGACGCTCCGTCTCGCGTCGCGAGCGCGATAGCGGTGTGTCCCGTTTCTGCCGCTGGCAATCGGTTGAGTCCAGAAGCCCTGGCGTTCTTTGCCAGCACGATAGAAGACGACGAGGCCCTTCGGCGTCTGTTCAAATTCGTGACCGGAGGTCTCTCCGATGGGTGGGTTGATCTCAAGGTCCAACAAAGCCGCGACACGGTCTCACCTGCCTGCCGGGCGAGTTACCTCGAAATGCTGATCACAGCAAATTTTGTTGATGACGTTCGAGGCCTTGAAACACCGTATTTGGTTATTGTCGGCGACAAGGATCCCGGACTTGATTGCGCGGCTATGGCGCGCACCTTTCTGGCGTGGCATCCGAACGCGGAACTGCACGTTATCCCCAACTGCGGTCACTACCCGATGCAGGAGTGCCCGCCTTATTTCGCAACCGTTATCGAGGGTTTCCTGAAGCGCAACACCGGTTGACCTGAATGGCGCCGGGAAAACTGATGGTGTTCACGCCAGAGCGGTTGGCCTGCTTGGTGCCGTTCTTGATGATGTGGGCGACCCGCTCGAGATATTGCTTCATGAGTTACCTGGGCCCTTTGAATGCAGGGCGCGAGCCCTGTCATTCGAATTTAAAGCGCGGCGCTTTTGCCCGCCGGAGCGCGGTTATACGCCAGCCAGATCAAGATCAGGCCGCCGATGATCATCGGCAGGCACAGTACCTGACCCATGGTCAGCCAGTTCCACGCCAGATAGCCGAGCTGGGCGTCGGGTACCCGGACGAACTCGACGATGAAGCGGAAGATTCCGTAGAACAACGCGAACATCCCGGACACCGCCATGGTGGGCCGCGGTTTGCGCGAGAATAGCCAGAGGATAGCGAACAGCGCGACGCCTTCCAGCGCGAACTGATACAGCTGCGACGGGTGACGCGCCAGTTGCAACTCATCGGTTGGGAAAACCATCGCCCAAGGCCCGTCAGTCGCCTTGCCCCACAGCTCGGCATTGATGAAGTTGCCAATACGCCCGGCACCCAGGCCAATCGGCACCATTGGCGCGATGAAGTCCATCAGCTCGAAGAACGACTTGCCGTTGCGCTTGCCGAACCACCAGGCCGCCAGCATGACCCCGATAAAGCCGCCGTGGAACGACATACCTCTTTTCCACACTTCGAGGATCAGGGTCGGGTTGGCCAGATAGGTATGCAAATCGTAGAACAACACATAACCCAGTCGACCGCCGAGAATAACCCCCATCGACATCCAGAAGACCATGTCGGAGAGTTTCTCCTTGGTCCAGGTCGGGTCGAAACGGTTCATTCGGCGCAACGCCAGCAGCCAGGCACCACCGATACCGACCAGGTACATCAGGCCGTACCAGTGGATTTTCAGTGGGCCAATGACCAGGGCCACCGGGTCAATCTGCGGGTAATGCAGCATTGCGACTCCTCGTTAGTCCGGCTTCGTAGCCTGCTCGGAACGCTTACGCTGGAAGGCTTGTAACGACTCACTGACGCACCGGCCCGCTGCGAGTTTGCGCGCAAGATCCTGTTCCTCGTTTGGGGGTGCCAGGTCAGGGGGCGCGCGACAGCTTTCAAAAGTCTTCCAGGTCATTTTGGTACGCACGGCGAGTGCGCGTGTTATCCAGTAGCCGCTTGGTGTTCATTTTTATCACATCCTTTGGAACGCTTCTCTCGGCACGGTCACTCAGGTGTAAGGATGTCGCCGCTCATACCGGGGTCATTTGCATTCTTCCAGCTGCCGATCACTAAGAGGACATGCCATGGATACGCCTAATGTACGTGCAAGCCGCGAGCTGACTCGTGTACCTGATGAGATACAGCAGGAAGCAACGCAACAGGCCTCTCACTCTCCTGACCTCGGCGCTATCGGGTTAGCGATGAGCACGCGGCTTCAAAACCATTTCGAGGCTCACCTTGAAACAGAAGCGGGCTCCGATCAACCCGCTGCCCCCGCTTCAAGCACCCGCAACACGGAGCTGAGAGCCATTCGCGATGACCGTGCTCAACGGTTGGAGGCAGGCGGCTATAACGTCCATGACATGGAGAAAGCGGAAAAAAACGCAGCCAGGGCCGACAGATTGTTTGCGTCAATAAAGTCAGGGATGGGGGGGACGCCTTTTGCGGCGCTTACCGAGGCAGGAAATTTCCAGCCGTCCATCCTCCAGGTAGCGGGCAAGCATGCCAATACCGTACGCGAAGCGGCTATAGAGAACGCCATGGCATGCTTGTATGCCGGTATGGCGGATGCTGGCGGTAACAAGATGATCGCGGGCTTCAAGCCTGGTTATTACCTTAAGCCCGAGAGCAATACGCTGCACCCGGCGCTTCAAGCATCAGTGGCGGAAAAGCTGCTGGCGTTGGACAAAGGTCCATTGCGTAATGCTTTTGACGAAGCCAATAAGTGGCTTACCGGGTTTGCCGTACGTAATACGGCAATGTACGCGTCAACGCTTGCCATGACGGCTGCTGGCAAAGAGCACCTGGATGCAGTCCTGCAGCCTGCGCTACGACCGGTCACGGCTATCATCGTGGGCATGGCAATCGAGCATTACAATGTGAGCCGCGATCGCACTAACCATTTAGCTGACCCTGCGATGCTCTATGGTCGTCGCGATGCTGTGCCGCAAGGGCAGGCTCATAAGCCTATTGATCAAGATACCGAATGGCTGGATGACTTCAGGACGTTAAAGGATCTCGATGCCACTGCCCTGGTCAAGATGGTCTCCGCACGGCTGGGTGAAGGCGCGGCTACGGCTCTGAATGCGGTCATCAGCGGCGACGCCTTGAAAGAGATAGCAGACCCGGTCAGTGTCTTGGGAAATGGCCTGCTGATTGGCGGTTTTTCTGCCATGGGCGCGGGTACAGCCGCCACAGCCAACTTGGCCAAGTCGAAGGAGCTGGGAAAAATGGCGGCTACCGCAGCCTCGGAGGGTGTAAAAAACGTATTGGGTACCCTGGCTTTCGGGCTGTGGGCAGCTGGCGCCTCGCTAGGTGGATCATTGCCGAAAAAAGCCGTCGCTGCTGTCGATGCCCATGTACCAAAAGCAGTAGAAGGGAGCGCAGATGCAGCTGGCAGGGTGGCGGTCAAGGGCGGTGAGCTTGCAGTCAAGACATCGCTCAGCGGCGCCAGATTTGCCAAGGAGACAGCTGTTTCAGCAACCCACCACACAAAAAGTGCAGCCCAAGCGGTAGGGGATGGAGTCATTGGCGTTGCCAGCGCCATTGGCACCACCTCCCAATCGGCCTGGGACAAAAGCATTGGAGCCCTGAGGCAACGCGCCGCAGCTACCTCACAAAGCCAAGCCGTTCATGGGCAGAGCGTGCCCATGCGGCCGCTCGCAGCTACGCAGGACCAGGCATCGTCCTCAGCGCCCGCGCGTCCGCCTGCTCAGGATGATGGCGATATCGTGTAGCAGCCTTCCTCGTCGAGAGAACGTCATTGAAAAGTATGTGGCTGGCGACGATCGTTGTACGCGACGGCCGGTTCGACAACGGTTGCTGTCCTCGACGCGGCGAGCTTTTGGATCGCAGGTTATTTTAGCGGGCGTTGAATTGGCCGCAGGCATGACCGCGAGTGTTGAGATCATCCCGCTTTGAGGCTTTTGTGCTTTTCAGCCAGCCAATCAATCAGGGGAGGGCACGACCCTCTAAAATCTCGAATCCGTCGTCGATGGGGGTGTAACCAACAACTTCTCGGGTCTTATCAATGGAAAGGCGCTTGTATCTATTGTCTGATACGCCATGAACCACATGGAACCCGTTCAGCTCTGCATCCACGCAACTTCTAAGCAACGCTACGACATCCCTCTCGCTGATAAACGCAGCTACATCTCTGTGGCTGTGAGTCTCTCCATGCTGAAACTCGGCTACGTTTGCAATGCGGACTGCAATGGTTGTCATTTGACCATCGTTTGCATACATCGATGCGAGAGCCTCCCCAAATGCTTTGCTGACCCCATAAAGATTTCCTGGCCTGGGCGACATATGTTCATGTACCTGGACGTCCATCGGGTAACCCTCAATGGCTTGGGCACTGCTCGCAAATATGAACCGCCTGCAACCTTGTGCCTTCGCGGCGAACAGCATGTTGTAGGTGCCAACAATATTTACAGGCAGGAGGGAAGTCATGAAGTTAGCGTCTGGACTCGGGTCGGCAGCTAGATGAATCACGGTGTCGATGCCGTCGCAGGCCTCAAGGCAGCTTGACTGATCCCTGACATCAAGAGAGAAACTTTGTGCGGATTTCGGAAATTTCTGTACGTCTATATCAGCAAGACGCAAATCCAATCTATCGGCTTGCGCTGTCCAAAAAGCAGTGCCAATCCGACCCGCCGCACCTGTGACTAGAATTTTTCGCACGCTCATGTGTATGTGTCCTTACCGTTAAGCTGAATTGAGCATTTGGGATCAGCAGTGCCTGATACATGTCGCACCGATCAAGGTGGGCGGTGGGGGCCGGTCGATAGCGCTTCAGAAACTTCGGCCCGCGCCGACTCAGGTGGTGTCGGCTACAGTTCCTTGTAACCACAGGAATGTATCACGACCGCCACGGAATATTGATCATGACGAAACGCCCTCCGTTCCAATCGCTTGGCTGCGCCGAATGCCGCAACCACGAGGCGTTGGGGTTTGACTTCACCATGGCCTTCCAGCCTGTTTTCAACGTCCGGACACACGCTGCGTTTGCTTATGAGGCGTTGGTCAGAGGTGTCAATGGCGAATCGGCTGGCTACATCCTGGGGCTCGTGAACGACAGCAACCGCTACCGATTCGACCAGGCCTGCCGGGTGAAAGCCATCGAGGAAGCCGCAAGGCTGGGCCTGCTGGAGATTCCCGATTGCTTGCTGAGCATTAACTTCCTGCCCAACGCCGTATACCGGCCAGAGACGTGTATCCGGGCCACCCTGGAAGCGGCGCGCCTGACCCACTTTCCGCCAGAAAGGCTCATGTTCGAAGTGACCGAAGGCGAGAAGGTGGTAGACCCTGAGCACCTCAAATCGATTTTCGTGGAGTACGAGCGCCAGGGTTTCATTACTGCCGTCGACGATTTTGGCGCGGGCTATTCGGGCCTTAACCTGCTGGCCATGTTCCAGCCGCAGGTGCTGAAGATTGACATGGCACTGACCCGAGGCATCGATCAAGACTCGGTCAAACAAGCGATCGTCGAAGGCATCATCCTGGTCGCCAGGCGCTTGGATATCCTGGTCATCGCCGAAGGTGTCGAGACCCGTGAAGAAAGCTTGACGCTTCTAGGCATGGGGATCGAGCTGATGCAGGGATATTTGTATGCAAGGCCCGAGGTCGATCATCTCCCGGCCGGATGCTTTGACTTGGGTTGACGTGTCCAAGCCCTTCATCATGTTTCCTGATGGGTGTGAACACTGCCAGTCAGTTGCCCATTCGCCATTCACCGCATTGTGTCCATGGTATTCGATGGGCCATTATCGGGCCTCGACATAAGGACACGTCCCATGCCCACGCCTGTACTTCACCTCTTGTGCGGTAAAATTGCTTCGGGAAAATCCACGCTGGCCCGATCGTTAAAGGCTGAGCATTCGGCCATTTTGTTGAGCGAAGATCACTGGCTTTCAAGGCTCTACCCTGATCAGATCAAATCGGTAGCGGATTACATCCTGCATGCGCACCGGATCCGGGATGTCCTGGGGCCGCTGGTCATCGACATGCTCTCGACGGGGACTCCCGTGGTTCTCGATTTTCCTGCCAACACTCCAGCAGATCGTCATTGGCTACGCAGCCTGGCTGACGCTGCGAAAGTCCCTCACCGTGTTCACTACATCGAAGTGAAAGATGACATCTGCCGTCAAAGGCTGCACCACAGGAATGCGCGTGCCGAGCATGACTTCGCAGCCAGTGATGCTGAATTCGATCTGATTACGAGCTACTTTCGTGCACCAGACCAGGCGGAAGGGCTGGATGTGGTCATGCACCGAACGTGATCCGTTGAAAATGTCGGGGCATTAAAGGTGGGTTTGCGGCTCGCGAAATACGGGGCATTGACTTCATAGGTTCGCTACGGCAGGGGTCCTTCACGATGCCATCCAGTTATCCAAGAAATCCGTGTGTATGTCTGTGGATAACCGCGCTGAGGCCAGGTAGGCAGAGCGTTTTAACGGGTGCTCAAAAAATGTACAGGCAGATTGGTATCATCCCGCCGTAGGCCATTGAATTTAAACAGGGCGCTGAAAACGGGGATCACCTTGCATGCATGTTCATCGACTCCATTCGAGAAGTGGCGAGCTTGGCAGCTGGAATGTCTGACAACAAAAAGCCCGTGCATGACGGGCTCTCTGTATGGGGTCAAATCCTTTTGTCTGTTCAATCTGTGCTTCGTATTGTAGGTATTTCGTGAAAAGCATGTTGCGGGGCGAAATAATCGGCATTTAGTCGGACTGCGAAGCCAGCTCGGTTTCCACCCAGAACGGGGCGGACGACGATATTGAGCACCGGCCCGCGTTCGCTTACCCAGGTGTTGTAGCCCGGTATGACCTTGTGAGGCGCTCAGTTGGCTGAAATCCTTCCATGGCCGCGCGAAGCGGGCACGTTGAGACTATGCTCATTGCCACTGCAGGCAATGTACTGGTTTCACTTGTCGTCCACCAAGGAAAGGAGTCTGTATGTGTCTGATTCTTCATGCCCGGTTCTATTATCTGAATGGTCGAATGCGCAGTCTGGTAACGCGTGTCCATCGGCGCATTTCGAACACTCACAAAATCTTCTGGCGCTTGGCCGGCTGCGTGACCGGGCTGGCGCTGGTTGCTGTCACTCCAGCCCACGCTGCCGACGGCGGCATCGCCGGCGGCCCTACCGCAAGCTATAGCATTGCCTTCAGCAACTCTTACGCGGGCAGCGATTTCCGCAAAGTGATGGTGCGCAACTGGCAGGAGATTGCGGTCCAGGCGCAAAAGGATGGCTTGATCCGCGAGGCTCCGGTGATCAGTGCCAATAACTCGGCATCGGAACAAGCGGCCCATATCCAGGACATGATCGTCAAGGGTGCCAACGCCATCGTCATCCTGGCCGCGTCCGACACGGCCCTCAACGGGGTGATCCGCGATGCCTGCAACGCCGGCATCGTGGTGGTCGTCATGGCCAGCCTGGTCACCGAACCCTGCGCCTATACCGTGGACTACAACTGGTCCGCCATGGGCCGCGTGGAAATGGACTATATCGCCGGGCGCCTCAAGGGGAACGGAACGCTGCTGGAGATTCGCGGCATTGCCGGTGATGCCACCGACAAGAACATCAGCGACGGCATTCGCAAGGCCGCTGGCGACTATCCAGGCCTGAAGTTCGCCAAGACTGTATATGGGAACTGGACGGCTTCTGTCGCACGCAAGGAGGTGGCGCTGGCGCTGCCGTCGCTGCCCAGCATTGATGCCGTCGCGACTCAGGGCGGCGACGGTTATGGCGCGGCCATGGCGTTCAAGGCGGCGGGACGCCCTTTGCCGATCATCGTGATGGGGAACCGTCAGGACGAACTCGCCCTGTGGAAACAGGAGCGCGATGCCAATGGCTACGAGACCGTTTCGGTCTCCGCTTCCCCGAGCGTCTCCCAGGTGGGTTTCTGGGTGGCCCAGCAGATTCTGGCGGGCAAGCAGGTGCCGAAGTTCGTCGAGGTACCGCTGGTACGCATCGATGCGAAAGACCTGGACACCTGGCTCGCCACGATGCCGGTGGGCGGCGCTGCCAATCCTCTCTACAGCCAGGCTTCCGTTGCGGCGATGATCGACGCGGCCATCAGCAATGTGGCGGCGCCGAAGCCTTTGCCGGAGGTGACGAAGCAGTAGTGGCAGGCGTGGAGCGAGGAGGCGTGGCGCCATGTTGACATTCAAATCCTCCACGGACAGGCCCATTGCCGTCAGGATTGGCCTGGCGGTCGCCGCGCTGGTGTTCCTGATGCTGGTGGTATCGCTCGTGAACCTCTATGGCCTGCGAGGCATGGTGCGTGCGGTGGATTCCGCCAGCCATTCCGCGGAAATTCTGGCCTCGGTCAACGGGGCCACCGGGCGGGTGGAAAACTTCATCGCCACCCGCGACCAGGAAAGCCTGTCCCAGGCCGAAGGTATGGTGGCGACGGCTATCGCCGGCCTCACCGCCATTCCGGTGGCAGAGGCGCAATCGCTCAAGGGCAGTCTGCAACGGCTCGCCGCGGCAATCGCCACCCTGCGAGCGGCGACCCTGACCATGGATGGCGAAACGGAGAACATGACAGCCCATTATGGGCGGATGCGAGAGGCGACGATCCTCGTCGAACAGGGCATCGCCGATGGACTGAAGGGGATTGATGCCCGCGCCGCTGAGCACGAGGCGCGGGTGAGCGGCATCGAAAGTGCCCATCGCATTCTGGATATCCTGCGCGACGGCGAGCGGATCATCATCGTCAATGTGGCCAAGGTGCTGGTGTCCGGTGATGGGGCGGCCGTCACCGCGGCGCGCAACGCCTGCGCGGCACTCCCGCCGGTGGTCGAGCAATTGCGCGAGTGGATGGAGGCGCCGCAGGAGCGAGCGACTTTGGACCAATTGGCGACGGCGGTCGCTGGTGTCAGCCAGGCGGTCGAGCACCTTGGCGAGGCGCCCAAGCTCCGGGGCGACGAGGCTTTGCGGCATCTGGCCGCTGTCGAGGGTGTGGTCGAGCGCCTCGATGCCATTCTGGGTGAAGTGGACGAGCATGTTTCCCGTGACGAAAATGACATTCAGGCAGCAACCGGCTTGTTGCACAACGCAGCCGCGTTGTCCAAGCGTTTCGCCGAACGTGTTGCCACCCTGGAGGCGCAGACCTTGTCGTTTCGCCTGTCACCGTCGGCCGAGGTTGCCGGCTCGGTCGGCGGCATCCTCGACGAGCTCTCCCGTCTCGCGCGCGTTCTTCCTTCGTCCGTGGGGTTGCAAGCCAAGGCTACCCCCCTGACTGTCAGCGACCAAATTGCCGGCTACCGGGCGGCATTCGCCCGGTTTAATCAGGCGAGCAACGCCTTGAGCGGCGCGCGCGACCAGGTTCGCAACGAGGCACGAAGCGCCGGCCTGTTGGTGGCGCGCTTCGCTGGCCAGGCGCGCTCCGACGCCTTGATCCACAATGATCGCGGCATGCTTGCGACGATCGTTGCCGGTACCGTCGCCATCCTGCTGGCCGGCGCCATCGCCTGGAGCACGTCGCGATTCATCGCCCAGCCCATCGTGGCCCTGGCCTCGGTCATGCGTCGGCTTGCGGCCGGCGACCTGAACGCCGAGATCGCCAGCGCCGAACGCGGCGATGAGATTGGAATCATGACCCGCGCCGTACGGGTGTTCCAGGAGAATGCCCTGCGCATCCGGGTGCTGGAGGCCGAGGCCGAAGCCGAGCGACAGCAAGTCCAGGCCTCTTTGGAGAGAATGGTCGCCGAGCGGACCGACACGCTGCACCACCAGACCGAGGTGCTGGAGGCGCAGGCCATCGAACTCATTCAGGCGCGCAACCAGGCCGAGACGGCCAACCAGGCAAAGAGCGATTTCGTGGCCACGGTCAGCCACGAACTGCGCACCCCCCTGACCCTCATTCTCGCTCCCCTGGAGCAACTCTCGGCGGCGACCACCCCGCCTGCGGACTGGCATGTGCAAGTCGACCGCGCCCAACGCAACGCGCTGCGCCTGATGAACCGGGTGAACGACATCCTCGATTTCTCCAAGGCCGAAGCGGGCAAGTTCGAGTTGTGTCCGATGCCAGTTGACTTGAGCAAGACGGTGGGTGTGCTGGCCGAGGATGCCGCCATGGTGGCCGAGGGCAAAGGCTGCACCTTGACCTGCAGCATCGATCCCACACTTGGCACGGTGTTCCTGGACCCCCGGCACTTCGAGAAGATTCTTCTCAACCTGGTGAGCAATGCCATCAAGTTCACGCCCGCTGGCGGCACCGTACACCTGGCAGTGACCGCGATTGATGGCGAGCGATTCGAGCTCGCGGTGCAAGACTCGGGGATTGGCATTGCGCCTGACAAACTGCCGTTGCTGTTCCAGCGTTTTTCCCAGATCGACAATTCCGCCACGCGCCATTACAGCGGCACCGGCATCGGTCTCGCCCTGGTCAAGGATCTGGTCAAACTGATGGGGGGCGAAGTCGGCGTCAACAGCGAGCCCGGGCAGGGCTCGTGCTTCTTTGTTCGACTGCCGCTGGGGGCAGAGCCAAACACCGTACCGACCGAAACCAGCAATATGCACGAGCGATCGTCACCGAGCACAGCAAGCACAACCGAGCAGCGCCACCTGCGTTTCGACGACGGTCGCCTTGGCGGTCGCAACGATCAAGCTACGACGCAAGGCGCAGACGACGAGCAGCACCCGGAACACGCCTTGCGATCCAAGGTGCTGGTAGTCGACGACAGTCCGGAAATGCTTGGCTATCTCCGCGAGCTGTTGCGCGACGACTACAGCGTCGCCACCGCAACTGATGGAGAGCAGGCCTGGGCACTCCTGCAGCTCCACCCCATCGATGTCGTCGTCTCGGATGTGATGATGCCGAAGCTCGACGGCTTCGGCCTGACAGCCAGGATCAAGGCCAGCGCCGGTTTTGCCCATTTGCCCGTGATCCTGGTGACCGCCCGCGGCGGTAGCGAGGCCTGCGTCTCCGGGCTGGAGAGTGGCGCCGATGACTATATCGCCAAACCCTTCTCGCCGCTGGAGCTCAAGGCTCGCGTACGCGCGGCGTTGCGCATGAGCCAGGTGCAAACCGAACTGAATGCAAAATCCCGTCAGGCGGGCATGGCCGAAATCGCCACGACTGTGCTGCACAACGTCGGCAACGTCCTCAACAGCGTGAACGTATCGGCAGAACTGGTCAGCAGCCAGATGCGCACCTCCAAAGCCCAGGGGCTGGGCAAGGTGGCGCAAATGATGAGCGAACACGTCCATGACCTGAGCGATTTTCTCACCAAAGACCACAAGGGAAAGATGCTGCCCGATTACCTGCTCAAGCTGGCGAAAGTGGTGGCGCAAGAGCAAGAGGGCATCATCGAAGAACTCGTGCAACTCACCAAGGGCATTGACCACATCAAGACCATTGTCGCTGCCCAGCAGTCCTATGCCGTCGCCGTCAGTATTGTCGAGACAGTGCCGGTCGCAGAGTTGATCGACGATGCCTTGCGCATGAGTGCTGGATTACTGGCGCGCCAGGAAGTGACGGTGGTCAAGGACATTGCCGACTTGCCCCTGCTGCCCCTGGACCGGCACCGGATGCTGCTGATCCTGGTGAACCTGATCAACAATGCCAAGCAGGCGTTGGACGGCGTGATCGATCGCAGCCGATGCGTCACGTTCAGCGTGTCTCTCGCTGACGGGGCAGTATTGCGTATCGCGGTGGCCGACAACGGCAATGGGATTGCGCCTGAGCACTTGGCGCGGATCTTTTCCCATGGCTTCACGACGCGCAAGGACGGTCACGGTTTCGGCCTGCACAGCTGCGCGCTGGCCGCGCAGGAAATGGGTGGCAGCTTGACCGTGCGCAGCGACGGGGCCGGACAGGGCGCAACCTTTATCCTCGATATTCCCCTTGATGCGCCGCTGAGTAATCGGTGAGCGCCGAGATCAGCCGCCGCGCTGTATCTGCTCCAGTATCAGGCTGTCGGTGATGTTCATGTCGTCCAGCAGCAGAAACATCTTGCTCAGCACCTCGGCCATTTTCCTGTCGGTGTCGGCGAACGGCAGGTAGAACTCCGTGGAGCTGCTGCCTGCGGGCACGATGCACAGGTAGTTGCCAGGTTCGATATGGATGGCCGCGCTGCCCAGGTGAATGCGGTAGTTCGCACGCTGGCCGGTAATGTGCAGAAAATGTCCTTCACATTTAACGTTTCGCAGCCCTAGCCCTTGAATCAACTCACCGACCAGTTCGGCGCGTCGTTGCACGGTTTCTTGGCTGGTGCTGTAGTCGTCCGCGGTGTGGGCCACGGAGACCAGCAGATCGGCGTCGCGCATGATTTCCGAGAACAGCAGCGGTGGTACTTGCTCAAGGGGTAGGGCTTTGTGGTCGCGGTAGAACGCAATCGTGTCGAAGGTAAAGTGTTCTGTTTCCGAGAGGTAATGGCCGGTGTCCAGAAAGTTGAACAGGGCGAAGATGCCGTGCTCTTTGCTCTCGTAGTAGATGTCCTCGACGCTTGAGGTCGACCAGTTGCGGACCTGCAGCAACCGGGCGGCGACTTTACCTTTGAGGCGGTGACCGGCAAAGCGGTTGGACCACAGGCCGGTGTCTCGCTCAGCAGGAGTTAACAGGTACAGCTCGCGAAAGGCCTGTTTGAACGGCTGCACGCGGCGATGGGTCACCACTTCTTTCTGCCAGGCCGACAGTTGTCCGGCCGTGAATAGATGAAAAGGGTGAGCGATACGCAGAGTCCTTTCAGCGACGTATTGGCGACCTTCCAGGTCAGTCACCGTCAGCGTTGCGGCATCGAGCCAGCCCAGCGCAGCGTCGTCGGCCTGCACAATCAGCTGTTCGAGCAGCAGGCGAACCGCGGGCATTTTCAACAGCGGCTTCAGGTCGTCCAGAGCCAGGGTTTCGCCGCTGCTCATCATCGCTTCCAGGGTGCGGCAGAAGCGCGCGATCTGTTCCTTGAGCTGGGTTTGCTGCGTTTTGAGGGCGATGAAGTCTGGGTTTTTGCGCACCGCAGGCGGTGCGGTCTTGAGTGTCTTTGCGGCTTTGCAGATGTGCAACGAGGGCGACAAGCCGTCGATGACGAGCGTGATGTCATAGCCATCGATGGTGGCGGCCGTCAGCGCGGATTCGGCGATCTGCGATTCCATGGCCCACTCCAGGCGAATCGCCGAGGGGTAACCGGCGACACGCGCCAGGTTTTCCAGGCCTGCCTGCACCGCTGCGTGGGAGTTGGCCTGGCGTTGAGCGCCGTATTTGCGCACCTCTTTGTGCAGTTTCTTGAGCGTCAGATAGCGCTGGCGTACGTCGTCCGGCCCCGTGACGGGCAGCAGGCCATAGATGCGCATTGCCGGCTGTGCGTGGCGGGATAACTTCTTTTCCAGCGCCGGTCGACCGATGCCCTGGTAGGCGTCGAGCAGCACACGCGTCTCGGGAAACGCCCAGTGCGAGGGTTCGAGCGCCGCGAGGTATTCGCGCAGGTGGTCGGGGTTGGCCTCGGCCAGTGCCTTGTCCAGCAGGTAGCGGTCCACCACACCCACGGTTTCATCCAGCGTATTGGGCAGGTCGGTGCCCCAGCCGGACTGAGGTGCCAGTGCAATGTTCAGGTATTCACGCTGGAAGGCTTGCAGATCACTCCAACCGAGCGCGTCGAGCACCACTCGGCTGGCTTGTCCGGCGTAGGGCAGGGCGGTCAGCAGGCTATTTCTGGAAAAGCCGGTCAGCGCCGGGAGCAGCTCTTCCGACGGGTGCTTGGGCAACGCCTGAAGCGACAGGAAGCGTTCGAGCACCGCGGCCGTGTAGCCGAATCCGTCGAGAAAGTTATCCGGCGTCATGCCCAGTCGTTCGACGACCGCCAGGGCCTGCAACAACCAGCGGGTCTGATACACCTCTACCGAACGGAAGGTGTCAGCCAGCTTCTCGGCGTTAGCGGGCAATCCAGCCAGGGCGTCCTCGACATAACGAACGGTGAAGTTCACCAGTTCAGGGGGCACCGCAGCAGCTTCTTCAGTGAGGGGCTCATCGCTCTGGGACGACTCATCATCGACGCCTTCATCTTCCGGGGCCTCGTCGTTTGAATCGTCCTCGTCGAACGCTTCCTCGGCGTAGCGATCCAGGTCCACATCATCGCTGTCCAGCCCGGTGTCGTCGGCGTAGAACATCATGGCGCGGCCCCAGGTATTGGCTGCCCGGACGAAGCGAGGGTAGTCGAGGCGGCCCGCTTCCAGCAGGCCCAGCGCGATGCGCTGGATTTCCTTGTGCACGTAGATATACGCGTCGGCGATTTTCCTTTGTTCGTCACAGGGCGCTGAAGGGGGCTGCTCGCGGTTCCAGCTGCCGTCCAGCAACCATTCGGCGAAGGCCTGCCAGGCCGGGGTGGGCGGGTAATTGCTCAGGCGATTGATGCACGCCGGGACGTCAGGCAAGGCCCAGGCCTGATCCGGGCTTCTTCGGTAATAGGCCGGGCCATCTTCGTCAGTGGGCAATGGATAGTCACTGTCCTCGAAGGCAAATTGCAGCATGTGCTGCAGTCGCGCGCAGATCTGCTCCAGTGAATAGGCATCCGGGTGAGCCGTGATCCAAGCATCGCAGAGTCGATATTGCAGGCCATAGCGCTGTTGATCGCGGCGGTCCTCCAGATCGTCCCAAACGGTCGGGAATACAAAACCATCAGCCAGCGCTTTGGGCCCCTCCTGGGGATGCTGCCTGACCCAGTCAGCGGCTATGCGCAGGCAGTCGATGCCGTCCCAGAAATCGGGCTCGAATTGGTCATATTGGCTGAGCTCGGGATAGTCATCCAACGCGCTATCACAGAATGCTCGCAGCGCAGCGAGGCGTGTGGCTTGTTCGGGCACAGGACGGCGTGATTGCATGAGGGTATCCGAGGGAAGTGAACGACGAAGATCAACCGCCAATCAGCGGCACGAGGCGGATAAACGCGAGCGTGGAAGGGGGGCTCAATTCGATTGTCTCAGCGAGACTTTGCAGCATGACGCCGTTGTGCAGAACGCGGAACGCACGCGCTTCAAAACCCTTCAAGGCTCGTTTGATCTCAACGCCGACATCCAGGTCTGGAGCCGCGCTGGCCTGAGGCATGACCACCGCGCCTTCACTGGCTTGCCGAAGAACCTCCCGCTCGCTCAGGTATTGGCGATCGAGCACTTCACGCATCGACGCTTGTTCCAGGCAGTGCTGGACCGACAGCGCGGCGATCTGTTCGGCCACGGTCAGGCGAATGAGTTCGGCGACCGTCAAGGTCAACGAACTCGGTGTCAGGGTGACAGGGGGCAGCAAAGGCTCCTGGCGTGCGCCTTTCAGGCAATAGCTATGAACCACGAACTCCATGACGCATTCCTTGCAAGCCAGGCCAGCCGGGGGGATGGCGCATTAGCATATCCGGGTCTGCAATAAATTTCATCGCGCTGCGTAATGCTAAGGCTGGCCTGTGCTCTTGGTGGAGACAATTTTGCCGTAACGCAGCCATGAGCACCCGAGAACCCCGGTGGGAGCGAGCTTGCTCGCGATAGCGTCGGTACATCCAACATCACTGCAAGCTGACCCTGCTCCCACAGGGGGACCGAGTCAGGCAGTGGTACCCATAGTGGCTTTTCGTTTGTATTGCAGGGGGCGGGAGTAGTGATGCCTGATCCAGTAGTCAGGCTGTCATTGCACGATTAGTGGCAACAATTTGCTCATGCGTGAACTGGCTGCCGGGCGCCATGAACTTGGCCAGAAGTGCGTCCCGGTTTTGAGGCGCCTTCGTTTTATCAGCCGCACATAAGGCCGATTTCAGCGCCGGCAACGTGAGTTCGGTGCAGTACGCAGGGGTACCTGGTTGCTGGCGCCATGAGCCCTCAAGGCTGCCAGCGGCAAGCGCGGTGAAACCGGTATCCTCGACGAGATCCTGCGCGATTGCCTCGGCATTGGCGTCATCCCCAGCGACAGGCAAGGCGATGCGTGTTGAGGACCCGGCGGGTTGGCCTTTGTCGGCAAGCGTCGCAGCGAGGAGGGCGTTCCATGCCTTAACGACCGGGCGGCCAATCTGCTCGCTTACCCAGACGCTCTCGGGTTTGCCGTCGTCAACTTCCTTGATTGCCCCATCCCGTCCCGGATAGTAATTGGATGTGTCAATGACGACGACTTGCTCGGGAACATGACTTAACGTCTGCTTGAGATCAGGGTATTTCGCGAAGGGGATCGAGAGGATAACAACGTCCACCTCGGACACCGCCTCTTCCTTGGTTACCGCCTGTACGCCGATTTCATTGGCAAGGTTCTGAAGGCTCCGAGGGGCCTTCGAGTTTGCCAGTTTGACCTCATGGCCGCACGCAGCGAGCTTACGGGCAAGGGTAGCCCCGATGTTACCCGCGCCGATAATTCCGATTTTCATTTCAATGACTTCCTCGCCTATCAAACTATTCAGTTACCCACAAACGGTGCCCCGTCGAGGCAGGTGCTACCGACATGGTTAACATCATTCTGCCGGTGCTTTGTATCCCGCAAGCATGTTCAATATCTCATCATGGGCACCATTCGCTTCAGCAAGCCGCAATGGCTTGGCGCGTTCGACGACAAGTTCGCGCGGGGTCGGAGAGATCTCGAGCAGTTCGAAGATTTCATTCAAGAACTCGTCCAAAGGCATGGCGTGTTCGTCATTTTCCTGCCCAAGCAAAGTGGTGCGCACACCCGGTGGCGCAAGCTCGATAACCTCGACTGACGAGGCCTCCAGTTGCACGCGAAGGCTTTGAGTGAACGAGTGAACGGCCGCTTTGGTTGCGCTGTAGGTCGGTGTCGCAGGCAGCGGGACGAATGCCAAGGCCGAACTGACATTGATGATCGTTGCACTGGGCTGCTTGATCAGTTGGGGAGTGAATGCGTACACCATGCGAATCGTGCCGAGCAAGTTCGTTGTCACGATATCTTCGGCGGTGCCCAGGTATTGCGGATCAGTCAGGTCCTCCCAGTGCATGATGCCCGCGTTGTTTATGAGCACGTTCAGATTCGGGTGACTGATCGCAAGCGCTTCGCTGGTGCGCTGGATGGATTTTGGATCGCAGACGTCCAGCAATACCGATTCAAGACCTGGATGTTCCGACACGATCTTGTCGAGCAGAGCCTTGCGCCGTCCCGCGATGATGACGTTGTTTCCCGCCTTGTGAAGCCTGAGCGCCAGACCAAGGCCGATGCCTGAGGTGCTGCCGGTAACCAGGATCGTGTTGCCAGTGCTGTTCATAGTAAACTCCGGTAGGGGTATTCAAGCGGACAGCTGTCCACTTGCTGAAAAAACTACCGGACAACTGTCCGCTTTGCAATGCAGCGAAGGAAAAAACTTTGCCCAGGAATGAAGAATTGGCGATGCGTTCTGACGCCAAGAAAAACCGAGAACGAATTCTGAAGGTCGCCGTGGCAGAGCTGACACTCGATCCTGCGGTCCCGCTGAGCGCGATTGCGAAGAAAGCCGGCGTGGGGCAGGGCACGTTCTATCGCCATTTCGCCAACAGAGAGGCGCTGGTATTCGAGGTTTATCAATTCGAAATGCAGCAAGTGGCCTCGCTGGCCGAACAACTGCTCGCTACAAAACCACCTAAGGAGGCCCTGCGAGAATGGATGGATTGCCTCGTTGAATATGCAATGACAAAGTCCGGACTTGCGACCGCGATTCGGCAAGCAGCCTCTACTTACGAGTTCCCAGGGAAGTCGGGATACGCCCCCGTCCAGGCAGCCGCCGAGTTGCTTTTGAGGGCAAATGAAAAGGCCGGAACGATTCGTAGCGGGGTGACCCACGACGACTTTTTTCTAGCCACTGCCGGAATATGGCAAATAGATTCCCAGAGCGAATGGCGCTCACGTCTCGCCAGATTGATGGACCTGGTCATGGATGGTCTATGCGCTGGCAGCCCCGAAAGCCTGAAGAAGAAACCGTCCAGAACTGAGTGACCGCAGGGAAGTAGAGCGGCTATCAAGATCGTCTTTCAAACGAAAACGCAAGATTACTGCTGCTGCATCACGACCGGTCATGCCGTGTTCGAAGCGGCATGACCGGTGCGTTTTGCCGATTACTTTTGTGCCAGCAATGCCTTTCTTGCTGCCTTGTCGTGTTTCATGGCGGCGATTTCACGCTCGCAGGCCTCGACATCGAACGAGTTGTCCCACTTGGCAATGGCGATGGTGCCGATGCCGTTACCGATCAGGTTGGTAACGGCTCGCGCTTCGTTGAGGAACCGGTCAATGCCCAAGAGCAAAACCAGGCCTACCAGGGGAATGGAGTGGATGGTTGTGAGCGTTGCAGCCAGCGTTACGAAACCCGCGCCCGCCACGCCAGCCGAGCCTTTTGAGGTCAGCAGGAATACGCCCAGCAGAATTATCTGATCCACAAAGGTCAGTGGCGTATTGGTCGCCTGGGCGATAAAGATGGCAGCCATGGTGAGATAGATGCAGGTGCCGTCCGCATTGAAGGTGTACCCCGTAGGCAACACCATGCCCACGACGGATTTTTTGCAGCCAAGCTTTTCAAGCTTCACCATCATTCGCGGCAGCACGGCTTCGGTTGAGCAGGTGCCAAGCGTGATGAGAATCTCATCTTTGAAATAACGAAGAAATTGCATCAGCGGCATGCCCGACCATCGAGCAACCGAACCCAGCACCACCACGATGAAAATCAAGGTCGTGATGTAGAGCGCGACCAGCAATTGGCCGAGTGACAGCAAGGTCCCAATCCCGTATTTGCCAATAGTGAAAGCCATGCCGGCACCGGCACCAATCGGAGCCAGGCGCATGACCATTGCAACGACCTTGAACAGGCCTTGCAGGAACAGATCAATGGTGTTGATCAACGGCTTGCTGGTTTCGCCCATTTGAACCAGGGCTATACCCATCAATACCGAAAGCAGGATGATCTGAAGCATGACGCCATTGGAGAAGGCGCCGATGAAGGTTTGCGGGATGATATTGAGAAAGAAATCGATGGCGCCGCCTTGCTCACTGGCAGCTTGGCTGTATTTGTTAATGGCACTTCCATCAAGCGCGCTGGCGTTGATGTTCATGCCGACGCCAGGTTTCACGATGTTGACCACAATAAGGCCGACGGCCAGGGCGATGGTTGAAAGAATCTCGAAGTAGATCAGCGCTTTTACGCCAATTCGGCCGACTTCCTTGATACTGCCCATCTTTGCGATACCGACAACGACCGTACCGAAAATAATGGGCGCCAACAGCATTTTGATCAGTTTGATGAAGCCATCGGCAAAGGGTTGGAGCTTGGCTCCGATATCTGGCAGGAAGTAACCGATTGCTGCACCGATCACGATGCCGATGAGTACTTGCACATACAGCTGGCCATACCAGCGGGATTTGGAGAATTCCACGGAAGCACCTCATTTTATTTTTGTGATGGGCATGTGGCTTGACGTTGGTGGGCGATGCCTGCCTGGTGCTGCGGCCCCTTGCACAGAGACCGCAGGTCGAGGGTGATCAGCCTTCGCTCAACTCACGCATTACAGCGTACAAAGCGGACTTGGCTTCGAAGCCAACACCTGGAATATCCGGCAGGCCGACATAGCTGTTTTCCACCTGGATCCCGTCAGCGAAGCCACCGAAAGGCTGGAACACATCCGGGTACGATTCGTTACCGCCAAGGTGCAGACCTGCTGCGATGTTCAGGGACATCTGGTGACCACCATGCGGAACTACGCGGCGGGAAGACCAACCCATTTCTTCCATCACCTTGAGGGTGCGCATGTACTCCACGAGCCCGTAGGACAGTGCACAGTCAAACTGGAGGTAGTCGCGATCGGGGCGCATGCCGCCGTGGCGCAGCAGGTTGCGGGCGTCCTGGTGGGAGAACAGGTTTTCCCCGGTGGCCATGGGCAGTTCATAGTGATTTGCAAGCTCAGCCTGCAAGGCGTAGTCAAGCGGGTCGCCGACCTCTTCGTACCAGAAGAGGTTGTACTTCTTGATGGCTTCCGCGTAAGCAATACCGGTCTGCAGATCGAAACGACCGTTGGCATCGACGGCCAGTCGACGACCGTCGCCAACCACTTCGAGTACCGCTTCGATGCGACGGATATCTTCGTCCAGCGGCACCGCACCGATCTTCATCTTGACGACGTCGTAGCCACGATCCAGATAGCTCTGCATTTCCGCCTTGAGCTTGGTCTGGTCTTTGCCAGGGTAGTAGTAGCCGCCCGCTGCATAGACCCAGACCTTGTCATCGGCCACGCCGTTACGGTAACGGTCGGCCAGCAGGCGATACAGCGGTTTGCCTTCAATCTTGGCGACGGCATCCCATACGGCCATGTCGATGGTGCCCACTGCGACCGAGCGCTCGCCGTGGCCGCCTGGCTTTTCGTTGGTCATCAAGGTTTTCCAGATGGCGAACGGGTCCAGGTTGTTGTTGGCATGGTCGATGAGCGTGTCTGGATCCGCTTCCGTAATGCGCGCCAGGAAACGATCACGCATCAATGCGCCCTGGCCATAGCGTCCATTGGAGTTGAAGCCGTAGCCGATGACAGGCTTTCCGTCGCGAATCACATCAGTGATGACAGCGACAACCGAGCACGTCATTTTCGAAAAATCGATGTAGGCGTTAGCAATCGGGGAGGCAATGGAAACAGTTTTTTCACGAATGTCTACGATGCGCATGGCGGGGTCCTCTTGTTGTTTATGGCCCCACGTTAGGCTTTGCGATGTCACCCGCCCAATGCTATTAATGCCGCACCCTATGCACAGGAGGCATGGCCCTTGGAACTCGTTTGGCTTGAGGATTTTTCAGCGCTTGCGGAGTACGGCAGCTTCGTTCGGGCGGCTGAAGCGCGGCACGTTACCCAGCCGGCGTTCAGTCGCAGAGTGCGCTCGCTGGAGAGCTGGATGGGGGTGCAATTGTTCGTTCGAACGCCTCAAGGCGCGACACTGACTGAAGCCGGCAGGCAAATTTTGCCGAGTGCCCAGGAGGCTGCCAGGCGCTTGTACAGAATGCGCAACGAGGCTCAAGAGGTTGCTGGGATGGCTGCCAGGTCGCTTCAGTTTGCGGCAACGCATTCCCTGTCGTTTACATTTTTTCCCAGGTGGCTTCGAAGCTCGGAGAGCGGTGCTCCCATCGAGGCTGTGCAACTGCACTCCGATAGCATGGCTGTCTGTGAGCAGATGCTGATACATGGCCAGGTTCAGTTTCTGCTTTGCCACCGCCATCCCGACGTTCCACCGCTACTGGCCCCTGATCAGTTCATCGGCAAGAAGGTGGGTGAAGACGTTCTTGTTCCTCTTGCGAGTGCCTCCGCCAACTTCGGCACCTCGCCTGCGGCCTTGCCATACCTGGCTTACACCCATGAGTCTGGGTTGGGGCGTATCGTCGCCCACAGGCTGCGTGGCAAAGAAGATTACCTTCACCTCAAACCCCTTTTCAGCAGCCACCTTGCAGCGGTGCTGATGTCCATGGCCCTGGAAAGCAAAGGCGTGGCCTGGTTGCCCAAGAGCCTCACCGAGCAGGAAATGCTGGATGGGCGCTTAGTCAGGGCGCTCGACGAAAGCTGGGACATACCGCTGGAAATTCATCTGACCCGTCCATCGGCGCCGCTCAGTCAATCTGCCGAAGCGTTCTGGGCCCGGCTGGGGCAGTGACCCGGCGCGTTTCATGTAACGCGCTGCGTTGCTCAATAAAAATAGAATTTGAGTGTGCAAATCGCCGCTGATCCCTTGCCGGGACCACGGCGAAGTGCCGAGCGTGTCGCTACTTGTAATGTTGTTCAAACACCGCCAACTGCTCAGGCTTGATCAACTGAAAGGGCACCCAGACGTCCGTTTCCACCGGCTCTCCCTTGATCATCTTGAGCGCTGCCTGTACTGCACTGGTCGCCTGGGCCTTGGGGTCCTGGAACACCGAGGCGACCAGCATCCCACGCTTGATCGCTGCCAGGCCGTCAGGCAAGCCGTCGATGCCGACAATCGCGATCTCGCCCTTGGCTTTGCCGGCCTGTTGCAAGGCCATGGCCGCACCGATGGCCATCTCGTCGTTGTTGGCGACGATGGCATCGAAACGACTGCCCGCCAATAGCCAGTTGCTGGTCAGGTCCATCCCTTTGTTGCGCTGCCACTCGGCGCTTTGCTGTTCGACAATCTTGATCCCGGGGTAATCCTTGAGCACCTGTTTGACGCCTTCGGTGCGGTCGTGGGTGGCGTTTTGCGCCAGGTCGCCCATGATGATCGCAAGGTTGCCCTTGCCGCCGAGCTTCTCGGCCAGGTAGCGCATTTGCAGCTGTCCGGCCTCGATGTCATTGGACGCGACCGTGACGACGCCTTTGGGCAAGGTGCGCTCGTCCGGGTGACGGTTGACGTAGACCAGTGGCGTCTTCGCTTCGACCGCGGCGCGGGTGATGTTGGCCGTGGCGGAGGTGTCCACCGGCAGGACAATGACCGCATCCACTTTCTGGTTGATAAAGCCCTGGACCTGGTTGAGTTGGCGCACCACATCGCCTTGGGCGTCCTCGAACTGGATCTTCACGTTTTCCTTTTTCGCGGCCTCGTCCAGACCATTACGCACGTAGGTCATGAAGTTGTCGTCGACCCTGGCGATGCTGACGCCGATGCGATAGTCGGCGGCGGCCCATTGGCTGAACAGCAATAGCAGGGTGGCGAAAAGCAGTGTGCAACGACGCATGATGGTTTTCCTTTTGTTGTTATGAGTTGTACGTCACCAAGAGATGAAAATCTGCCGCACGTGTTGAATTCGGCGCGGGCTTTATCCATCAAGCGTGAAGGCCTGCCGGAAACGCTCAAGCGCGACCTCGCTGTCACCGCTGGCCCAGCCTTCGAGGCCGACGACACCGCTGTATCCCATGCCGAACAAGGCCCTGGCAATGGCGGGATAATGGATTTCACCGGTGCCGGGCTCCATGCGCCCCGGGACGTCGGCGACCTGGATCTCGCCGATGGCGCTGCCGGCGCGCTGGATCAGTTCGATCAGGTTGCCTTCGCCGATCTGTGCGTGATAGAGGTCCAGGTTCATCTTCAGGTGCGGGCTGCCCACGGCCTCGATCAACGCCAGGGTGTCGTCGGCGCGGGCGAACGGCGTGCCTGGGTGGTCGACTTCGGTATTGAGGTTTTCCAACAGGAATACCCGACCCGCGTCTTCGCCCAGGCGGGCGATTTTTTCCAGCGTCTTGCAGGCGCTCAACCACATGCGGCCGGTGGCCTGGGCCACGGGTTTGACCGGCAAGCCCTGGTCACCCAGGCCGGTGCCATGCAGGTTCAGGCTGGGGCAGCCCAATTGAGCGGCGACGGCCAAGGATTCCTGGGCGCTGTCGAGCAGGTGCTGGATGCCCTCGGGATCGGTAAGGTTGCCGGAGATGTAGCCGGTCATGGAGGTGAAATCCGCGCCGGTCGCCACGAGGGCCTGAATGTCCTTGGTCGTCCAGTTCCATATCTCGACGCTGAAGCCCAGCGCGCGGATGCGTTTGACCCGCTCGATAAAGGGCAGGTCGAGAAAGACCATCTCGGCGCTGATCGCCAGTTTGAACGGCGTGAAACTCATGAAAGCGCTCCTTGCACACGCACTGTTTTGCCCTGTTGGAAAGATTCGATACAGGCGCGGGCGATGGCCAGTGCCGCCCGCGCGTCTTCACCGCTGGCCAGCGGTTTCTCGCCGCTGCGCACGCAACTGACGAAGTGGTTGAGCTCGGCCACATAGGCATCACGCAGCAGGTCGGTGTCCATGCGCTGGGTGTCGGCCTGGACCCCATTGGCCAGGTACCGCAGCAAATCAGAGTCGTTGACGTTGCCCATGGTCAGCATGCCAGCGCTGCCGAACACTTCGCCGCGGACATCGTAGCCATACACGGCCTGGAAATTGGCCTCGGCCGTGGCGATGGCGCCGTTATCGAAACGGATCGTGACCACCGCGGTGTCGAGAAACCCTTTGTCCTTGTAGGCCGGTGCGATCAGGGCATCGGCCATCACAAAAACCTCAACCGCCTCGGCGCCCGGATTCAGGTAGCGCAGGGTGTCGAAGTCATGGATCAGCGTTTCCAGGAAGATCACCCATTGCGGCGAGGCGGCCGGGTTGTTCAGCGCTGGGTCGCGGGTCAGCGAGCGCAGCAGTTGTGGCGTACCGATCCGGCCGCCGACCACGTCCAGGTGAGCGGTGCGGAAACTTTTGGCAAAGCGACGGTTGAAGCCGACTTGTAGTGTTACCCGTGCGTCGGCAGCGGCGGCGATGGCGCGGTCGGCTTCGTCCAGGGTGATGGCCATCGGTTTTTCACAGAACACCCCTTTGCCGGCCCGGGCCGCACTGATCACCAATTCGGCATGGCTGCGTGCCGGGGCGACAATCAGCACGGCGTCGATGTCCGGGTCATCGAGTAATTGCTGTGGGTCGGTATAGACCTTCTGCACGTCCAGTTCTGCCGCCAGGCGTGCGGCTTGGCCGGGGGTAGGATCGGCGATGGCGGCGAGGCAGGCGCCGGGGATGTGCCGGGCGGCGGTCAGGCCGTGAAAACTGCCCATGCGGCCGGCGCCGATGAGGCCAAGGCGAAGGGTTTTGGATGTGCTCATGAACATGACTCCCTTTATTGTTTTTACGACTCGGCGGTAAGAATGTCCTCGTCTGTGCAAGCAGGGAGCAAGCGCTGTGCCAAAAATTAACTGATTGATATTTAAGGTTTTTTATCTTCTTGTTTTTGAAATAATGTTCATTTTTATGACATGTCTATACTGACATGTCGAAAATATGAACATGTGGCCGAATATGAACCAGCAACCTGCAGCATTGAGCGCCGAAGACCGTGACTACCTCACCACGCTGGGCCCTGCGTCGTTGAACGAAGGGCCAGGCATTGCGCTGGATGGAGCATGGCGCGCGTGTTTGCAGGGGGGTACCGAACGGCCTGCCGGGATCCGCCGGGTGATTTGGGAGTCCTGGTTGCGCAGCGTCGATGCCGGCCTCGATCCGGAAGACGGCGAGTACCGTTTTGTCGCGCCTGCCGACCTGACCGCGACCCTGGCAGCCAACCGGGTGCTGATCGCCGCGGCGGCGCAAGTCATGCGCGGTTTGCTCGCCTATAACCCCAGGGGCCATATCAACCTGACCGATGCCGAAGGCACGACTTTGTATTTCTGTGGCCTGGACCTCACACCCATTGGCAGTCGATTGCTGGAGTCGGTACAGGGCACCAATTGCACCGGGCTGGCTATTGTCGAGGACCGTTTGGTGTATGTGCTGGCCGAGGAGAACTTCGGACTTGGCCTGCGTCAGCGCCGCATGCATTGCGCCGCCGCGCCCATCCGCGATGCACAGGGCCGGACGCTGGGCATGTTGACCTTGACGGCAGAGCCCGGCTGGTTTCATTTCCATACGCTGGGCACGGTCCAGGCCGCGGCCGAGGCGGTCTCGCGGCAGATGGCGCTGCAAGCCTTGCTGGAAGAACAACAAACAGTCCTTGAAGTGCTCAACGAGGGCTTGGTGGTATTGGATGAGCAGGGCTGCATCAAGGCGCTCAACCATTACGCTCGGCAGTTGTTCCGCGTCGGCCGTGACCTGCTCGGCAGTCCGTTCAAGAGCCTGGGCCAGAGCGAATTGACCGATGCAGTCCTGCTCGCGGGCGGGGAAGGCGTGCGCGACCTGGACTGCACCTTTGAGCTGCACGACCGCAGCCATCTGGCCTGCCTGGTGTCGGTCTGCCCACTGGAGCAAGGCGGGCGGATTGTGTCGTTGCGCGAGAACCGACGCATCCGGGAAATCACCCGGCGGATCATTGGCACCCAGGCCAGCTACACCTTCGAAACCATCCTTGGCCGTTCACAGGCGATTGAGGATGCACTGCACCTGGCGCGGGTTGCCAGTCGCAGTGATTCGACCACGCTGATCCTCGGTGAGAGCGGCACTGGCAAGGAGTTGTTCGCCCAGGCCATCCATAATGGCAGCGATCGATGTGGCGGGCCTTTTGTGGCGGTCAACTGCGGGGCGATTCCCCGTGACCTGGTGCAGAGCGAACTGTTTGGTCATGTCGAAGGCGCGTTCACCGGAGCGGCGCGCGGTGGGTCGGCAGGCAAGTTCGAATTGGCCGATGGCGGGACGATCTTCCTCGATGAAATCGGTGATATGTCCTTCGATGCACAGGTCAGCCTGCTGCGTGTCCTGCAGGAAGGCGAGGTGACACGGGTGGGGGCGAAAAAATCGCTGCGGGTCAACGTGCGCATCATCGCCGCCACCCATCGCAACCTGAGCCAGGCAGTGGCCGAAGGCGCCTTTCGCGAGGACCTTTACTACCGGCTCAACGTGCTGAACCTGACGGTGCCGCCACTGCGAATGCGCCGCGAAGATGTGCCGTTGCTGGCGCGGCATTTTCTTGCGCGATGTGCCCGGTCGCTACGCAAGTCGATGCAGGACCTTTCGCCCGCGGCGCTGGACATGCTTGGCGCCTATCACTGGCCAGGCAATGTCCGTGAGTTGGAGAACGTCATCGAACGGGCGACCAACCTGGCGATGACTGAACTGATCGAGCCGAGCGATCTTGCCCTGGATATCAGGCAGCGAGGGCGCTCATCGATATGGGGAAGTGCCCCTGAGCCGCGGATGGCGCCGGATCTTGGTACCCATGAGATGAATGCCATCATCGCCGCCCTCAAAGACACACGCGGAAACATCCGCCTGGCTGCTCAGCGGCTGAATGTGTCGCGGGGTGGGTTGTACAACAAAATGAGCCGGTTTGGACTCAAGGTCGATGCGTTCCGTTCTTAGCGGGATGCTGTCGTAAATGCTCTGGAAATTGCCACGATCCCTAGCTGGGCTGCTGGTATAGAGCGTGCGCGATAACGCGTAGCTGCCGTGATGGGGAGGCGTTAACGCGCAGTCCTGACGATGACAGACCAACGGGGAATGTAAAAATTTTACGGTTTTTTTACGGTAGGTGTTTTGGCCCACAACGATACTGGCCGCGATTTTCAGGTCGTCCGAGCGCCTTGCATTTCCAATGGCCTTGGCAAATCGTATTGCTCAAGGATGGCATACACTTCCCCCCGTAATTTGAGAGACGCAACCCTTGAGCGAAGCAGCGATTCCCGCCCATGAAGACTCCCATGCCAAAACATCAGGAGTGGGCTTGCTAGTTGCCGCGGTGGGCGTGGTTTATGGGGACATTGGCACCAGCCCGCTTTACACACTCAAGGAAGTGTTCGCCGGTCACTACGGCGTCCAGGCCAACCAGGACGGTGTACTGGGTATTCTGTCGTTGATCTTCTGGTCACTGATCTGGGTCGTCTCGATCAAGTACGTGCTGTTCATCCTTCGCGCCAACAACCAGGGTGAGGGGGGCATCATGGCCTTGACCGCATTGGCACGTCGGGCTGCGGCACCGTTTCCCAAAATGAGCAGGGTCCTGGTATTGCTCGGGCTCTTCGGCGCGGCACTGTTTTACGGGGACAGCATGATCACCCCGGCCATCTCGGTGCTCTCGGCGGTCGAAGGGCTGCAGCTTGCGTTTGATGGAATCGAACAGTGGGTCGTTCCGCTGTCCGTGGTCATCCTGATAGCGCTGTTCCTGATCCAAAAACATGGCACGGCGCGTATCGGCATCCTGTTCGGCCCGGTCATGGTGCTGTGGTTCATGGTGCTGGGTGCGCTCGGCATTTACGGCATCCTGCAACGACCGGAAGTTCTGCAGGCGCTCAATCCTGCGTGGGCAGTGCAGTTTTTTGTGGTGCATCCGGGGATTGGCGTGGCCATTCTGGGCGCCGTGGTGTTGGCATTGACCGGTGCTGAAGCACTGTATGCCGACATGGGCCACTTTGGCCGCAAGCCCATTGCTCGCGCCTGGTTCATTCTCGTGTTGCCCGGCTTGGTGCTCAATTACTTTGGCCAGGGCGCCCTGATCCTGGGAAACCCGGAGACCGTGCGCAACCCGTTCTATTTGCTGGCGCCTGAATGGGCACTTTTACCGATGGTCGCGCTCTCCACACTGGCCACCATCATCGCCTCTCAAGCCGTGATCTCCGGTGCTTTTTCCCTGACTCGCCAGGCCATCCAGTTGGGTTACGTCCCTCGCATGTTTATCCAGCACACCTCCAGCCAGGAACAGGGACAGATCTATATCGGTACGGTTAACTGGGCGTTGATGGTGGGCGTCGTGCTGTTGGTGATTGGTTTCGAGTCGTCCAGTGCGTTGGCCGCAGCTTATGGCGTCGCTGTGACGGGGACCATGTTGATCACGACAATCTTGTCCTCGGCCGTCGTCCTGCTCCTGTGGAAAACGCCGCGCTGGCTGGCCATCCCGATGCTGCTCGGATTCTTGCTGGTAGACGGTCTGTATTTCGCGGCCAATGCATCCAAAATTTTTCAGGGTGGCGCGTTCCCGGTGATTGCCGGCATCAGCCTGTTCATTTTGATGACGACCTGGAAGCGGGGCAGAAAGATTATTGTTGAGCGGCTGGATGAAACCGCACTTCCTCTACCTCTATTCATCGCCAGCATCCGTACGCAGCCTCCCCATCGGGTGCAAGGTACGGCCGTGTTTCTTACGGCCAGGACAGATGCTGTTCCTCATGCACTGCTGCACAACCTGCTGCATAACCAGGTTTTGCATGAGCAAGTGGTATTGCTCACAGTGGTGTCCGAAGACAGCCCTCGTGTGAGTGCTGACCGACGGTTTGAGGTTGAAGCCTATGGGGAAGGGTTCTTCCGGGTCAGTCTGCACTTTGGCTTTATCGAGGAGCCCGATGTCCCCTTGGCCTTGAGTCTCTGTCACTTGGCTGAACTGGACTTCAGTCCGATGCGCACCACCTATTTCCTCAGCCGGGAGACGGTGATCCCGACCAAGCGCATCGGAATGGCCCGTTGGCGAGAAACCCTGTTCGCGTTTTTGCTGAAGAACGCCAATAGCAACCTGAAGTACTTCAAGTTGCCGTTGAACCGGGTGATAGAGCTGGGCACACAGGTCGAGATGTAAAGGAGTCATCGAGTATCCAGAGGGGCTCGTTCAATGCGGGCCATTCATGCTGGATGAACCACGCGTCAGACGCTTGAGCGCGATAACCATCAGGCCCCCGGCTACAACCATTCCTGTGAGAAAAAGCGGATAGGCAATCCACCAGGGAACGGCTGAGGTCATCATGCTGAACTCGGACATGCCACCAATGCTGGCGATCAGGTTGAGAGGCAGGAAAACCACATTGATCAGCGTCAGTTTGCGTAACAGGTTGTTCATGGTGTTGTTCATCAAATTGCCGCGTGCGTCGATCAAGCCGGCAAACACCCTGGAGTAGATTTCCGCCTGTTTGTTGCACTGGGTATTTTCGATGATCAAATCGTCGATAAGCGCAATCGCCTCGACGCTGAAGTGCTCTTTTTCCGCATGGTTGCGCAGCCGAGTCAGGACAGCGCCATTGCTGTGAATCGCATTGATGTAGTAGATCAGGCTTTCGCTGAGGTTAAACATCTGGACCAGATGTCGATTCTCCATCGAGGCGTTGAATCTCTGCTGCAGCTCGCGAGCCACCATCTTGATCACCTTGAGGTGGCCCAGGTAGTGGTGGAGGTTGTTGAACAGTATGTCCAGCAGCACATCTTGCGTTGTGTGCAAGGGGTGCCGCTGCCCCAATCCACTCAACTGGGAGTCGTCAGTCGCGATTATCAGCAAGCGTGTTTTAGAGAAGAGCAAGCCGAACGATGAGACCTCAAAGGCCAGGCTATCTCCGCCCGAGTAACTTTCCGGACGCTTCCAGATCAAGAACAGGTTATCCGGATGGAATTCGATGCGTGAGACTTCGTCCGGATCCAGTGCCGAAGCCAGCGCGTGATCGTCCAGTTTGAACTCGCTGCGCAACAGATCTCGTTCTGCCGCATCGGGATTACTGAACAACATCACATCAGCATTGAGCTGTTCAACCGGTACCAGCGCCCCGTTGGCGAGCAGAAAACTCTTGATCACGTCTGACCTATGGCGTTGTTGACAGAGGAAGTCAGTGTCTTGCAGGTCGTGTAGCGGATCAAGTATTCACCAGGCCTGACCGCGACGTTTCAGCTCAAGACGGCGAATGAACTCTTCCAGAACCAGGGAATACAGGTCGTCCTGCAAGTAGGCGTCTTCGATGCCCGCGTCCATGTTCGGGTTGTCGTTAACCTCGATGACCACCACCTTATCCCCCGACTGTTTCAGGTCGACCCCGTACAAACCATCTCCAATGAGATTTGCGGTCTTCACCGCCAGCTCCACCACCGCCCGCGGTGCTTCGTGAACCGCCAAGGTGCGGCATTCCCCATTAATGTCCTGACCCTTGGCCTTGTGGTTGTAGATTTGCCAGTGACCTTTGGACATGAAGTACTGGCAGGCGAAAATCGGTTTGCGGTTGAGTACGCCGATGCGCCAGTCGTACTCGGTGTAGAAGAACTCCTGAGCCAGTAGCAATACCGAGTGCTCGAAGAGCTCAGCGGTGGCATCCAGCAGCGCCTGTTGGCTTTCAACCTTGATTACGCCACGGGAAAAACAACCATCGGGAATCTTCAGCACTAATGGAAAGCCCAGGCGTTCACCGACTCGCTCGAAGTCTTCCGGTCGCTCCTTGTAGAGAATCTCGGTTGCCGGCATACCCAATTGATGGCTCTTGAGCAGATCAGTCAGGTACACCTTGTTGGTACAGCGCAGGATTGAAGTGGGATCGTCCATCACCACCAGGCCTTCGCTTTCCGCCTTCTTGGCGAAGCGATAGGTGTGGTTATCCACGCTGGTGGTTTCGCGAATCAGCAGGGCGTCATACTCGGCGATTCGCGAGTAGTCTTTCTTTTCGATCAGATCGACATCAATGCCCAGGCCTTTGCCCACCCTGATAAAGCTTTCCAGTGCCTTGGCATTGGAAGGCGGCAACGATTCTTGTGGGTCATGCAATATGGCCAGGTCGTAACGGGCCACGCGGGGTGACCGCGGTACTCGCCAGATCTTGCGGCTGAAACTGTCCAGCGAGTTGGCAAATTGATCCTCCTGGTCTTCGCGTAGCTTTTGCAAGACGCCAGGCTTTATCCCCTCAATGTGCCAACTATTGCTTTTACGGAACTCCACCAGGAGGATCGGACATGGGAATATTTCGAAAATTTGCCGGGCCAGTTCCTGCAAGGGCTCAAGGTTGGTTTTACCAAAGTAAAGAGTGAGCGTGAATCCTTCGGTATTACTATAAAGGTGGTTGTTCAGTGCTTTGTCCAGCGCCTTGTCCAAGTCATCCAGCGCGAGGCTGTACAGTGATTTTCGGGTCAACTCGCTGATGGTCCGCACAGACGGAATAACTTTATGGCCGCGTGCTTCTGCCAGCAATGAGCAGTAATACCCGTGTCCTAGGTACTTGTAGCTCCGACACAGATTAATAACCTGAACACGCTTGCCCGCCTCGCTTTCAAGGGGTTGCTCGAGATACTCCTGGGCACTCATCACATCGTCTGATGGAAAATAAGACGCCCAGTCTTCTTTACGCTCAACAATAATAACGACTTGGCTTTGCTGCCTCTGTGCACTCGATAAATAAGTAAGGTTTGATATTGCCGCTAACCGATTTTGCTCTGATACTTCACGCCGATCACCCTGTGCCGCTGACATATGAGAAGGTCCGTTGGAGAACAAGTCCTTATCTATTAAGCACGATACTTTTTAGAAGTCTCGTTTCGTTACGCAATTTTTACGGCGGCTATATGAACCTGGTATTTCGCAAGGCGACACACGATGATCTGAAGTCTCTGCTGGAATTGGAAAACCAGTGCTTTACCCATGACCGGCTGACGCCGCGCAGTTTCCAGTGGATGATCGGCCGAGCCCATGCCAGCCTGATCGTCGCGCAGGCCGAGAGCCAATTGATGGGCTACTGCCTGGTCTTGTTCCACCGCGGCACCTCGCTGGCGCGTCTGTACTCCATCGCCATCGCCACCCATAGTCGTGGCCTGGGCTTGGGGAAACAGCTACTGGATCAGGCGGAAGAGTGCGCACGCGCGAACGACTGCGCCTACCTGCGACTGGAAGTCCGACCGGATAATCCGGTTGCCATCAGTCTTTATGAGCGCAATGGGTACCGGCGCTTCGCCGTGGTAAACGACTACTACGAAGACCATTTGCATGCACTGCGCTTGGAAAAGCGTGTTGTGCAGCCTCGGGAAAACCGTGAGCTCCAGGTACCTTACTACCAACAGACCACTGAGTTTACCTGCGGCCCGGCTTGCCTCTTGATGGCCATGAAGGCATTGCAACCCGATCGTTTAATCGGGCGTAGGGACGAACTGCAGATCTGGCGTGAAGCCACCACGGTGTTCATGACTTCAGGGCACGGTGGTTGCAGTCCCCAAGGGTTGGCACTCGCGGCCTGGCGCCGGGGGTTTCGAGTACGCTTGCAAGTGAGTATCGCAGGTCCGCTATTTCTCGACGGTGTGCGCGACGAACATAAAAAAGAAGTAATGCGCCTGGTACATGAAGCGTTCTGCAGCGAACTCGCGCAGAGTGATGTGGAGCAGGTGAGTAGCAACCAACTGGACCTAGCTCAGGCACTGAAGGAGGGCGGTCAACCCCTGGTGTTGATCAGCAGCTACCGACTGACGCGCTCGAAAGCCCCACACTGGGTCATTGTCACTGATTACGATGAGGACTTCGTCTACCTGCATGATCCAGACATTGATCATAGTCAGCACCGTCAGGCACTTGACTGCCAGCATCTTCCCGTCAGCCACAAGGCATTCGACAAAATGTGTGTTTTCGGCGGCAATAAGCTACGCGCCTCCGTGACGATTTACCCTCGTCAATCTATGCCCATGGTATGAAGCGATACCCACCCCTGTTTCGGTAATGAAGTGGATAGAACGACCAAATGGCGAGCCCCTGCACGACGACTGCTGCTGTCACGACGGCGACGATGGCGTGATTCGGATCGGTGAAGAGGGAGCGCACCAGGCCGAACAAGGCCGGGGCGAAGGCGTAGGTGGCTTGGCTGATCGCGACCATCAGGGCGATCACCCTGGCGGTTTGTTCTCGGCTGAACTCGGTCTGGGCTATCAGTGGCGGCAAGGAGGTGGCATTGCCAATGCCCGAACCGATCAACACCACGGCTATCCAGGCCACTGTCGGGTGAAGGTCCAGACCGAGAAGCATCAGCGTGCCCAGCATCTGGATGGCATAACCGAGACAGGCCAGTTGTCGGCGGTTCATGCCTTGGATCATCAGGCGTGCGGCGACGTATCGGCCGCCCATCGCACTGGCAGTGGCCAGACCCATGGCGAATGAGGCGTCATGCGCCCCCATGCGACCCACCAGGATCGAGTACAGGTGCGCGATCAAGCCGATCTGGGCGAATAGCCCCAAGGACATGCCGGCTGCCAGGGTGCGGAACCTTGCCGACCTGAGGGTCTGCATGGCGGTCCACGGCGTGGCGTCGGTGCTGATCGGCACGGGTTCCGGTTGGTCTGCATTGTCGGGATGTTGTCCCAGGCTTTGTGGGCTTTTGTTGAAGACCAGGAAAGCGAAGACGCCTATGAGCAACACCGCGACAATGCTGATTACCAGCGCCGCCATGGCAAAGCCGAAACGCTCGATCAGCAACACCCACAGCGGCGAAAAGATCACGCCACCCAGGCTGGCGCCGTTGTAGGCCTTGCCCAGGGCCTTGGGTCTTTCCTTGACGTACCACGGCGCGATCAGGGTGTTAACGGCCGCGGCACCCAATGTCACCCAGCCGATACCCGAGCAGACGGCGCCCGTATACAGCACCCATAACTGGTTGGCGTGAGCCCAGATGTTCACGCCGATACCCAGGAGGATGCTGCCCAGCAGGGTGATGGCGGGTATCCCGAAGCGTGCGTAAAGGCGTGGCAGGTTGGCGATGACAAGCGTGCCGCTGAGAAAGTGCAAGGTCACGGCAGCCGAGACCTGGGCGATCGGCCAACCCGTGCGCTCCATGACCGTTTGCATATAAATCGGCGGCCCATAGAAGCCGATTCCCCAGCCGATAATCGCCAGGATGAACGTGCAGGCCAGTACAGTTTTTCCAAAAAAACGGGTGCGTGTCATCGCCATCTCCTCCATGTTTGGCTCATAGGCTATGGGATCGACAGGCTCCTCACTTCGTGGTGCGTCGAACAATGGATGTCGAGCGAGGACCGGGGCTGGAAGGATGTTACAAACTTGCTATTCCCCTTTCGGGCCGATGACAGCAGAACCGACTATCCTTGCGGACACTGAATTTGAACACTGCATCCATAAAAAAAAGAGACGCCATGACACATTATGATCGCGCCATCGGCTCCAGACCCGGCATCACACGCTGTGATCAAACCTGTAAGGCCAGGTCCCGGTTGCTCAAGATAATTTCAATGACGGCTTTCTGTCTCTTCGCGGCAACGCCCGGATACGGCCAGGATCTACCGGCAGCGACGGACGCCACAGTGACGGTGAATCAAGCACAGGAAATGGTTGCCAAGGCCACTCTCGGCGCCGTTCCCTGGAGTGGCCCCGAATCCGGCCCGCGCGCCCAGCGCGGCAAGAGTATCGCCATTGTCGCAGAAGATATGCGCAACGGAGGTATTGTCGGTGTCGCCCAGGGCGCTCGCGAGGCCGCCAAGGCGATGGGCTGGACGCTGAGGGTATTCGATGGCGCTGGCTCCTCGGCCGGGCGTGCAAAGGCCTTTGCCGATGCCCTGGCGGCGAACCCCGATGGCCTCATTCTGTGCGGTGCCGACGCCCTTGAAAACAAGGCGGCGCTGGCCGTCTTCGCCGACAAGGGCGTGCCAGTGGTGGGCTGGCACGCCGGAGAGCGGCCCGGGCCGATTGATGGGACGCCGATGGCCATGAACGTCACGACCGACCCGCTCGAAGTGGCTCGCATCACGGCCATGGCGGCAGTGGCGCAGTCGAACGGAAAGGCCGGGGTGGTCATCCTGACCGACTCCAGGTACAGCATCGCCATGGCGAAAGCCAAGGCCATGGAAAACGTGATTCGGGCCTGTCGGGAGTGCTCGTTGCTGGAGGTGCGCGATGTCGCGATCTCCGAAAGCCGCGAGAAAATGCCGGCGATCACCACGGAACTGCTTCAGCGCCATGGCAAGCGTTGGACCCACACGTTGGCCATCAACGATATCTATTTCGACTACGCGGTGGCCACCTTGGCCAGCGCCGCGATACCCCGCGACGGCATCAGTCTGATGTCGGCCGGTGACGGGAGTGCTTCGGCGTTCTTGCGCATACAGGAAAAAAACTACCAGACCGTCACCGTGGCCGAACCGCTCAATGTGCATGGCTGGCAGGTGATCGATGAATTGAACCGACTGATGGCAGGTCAGCCGGTGAGCGGTTTCGTGGCACCGGTTCACTTGGTCAATGCCGACAATATCACCTTGGACGGCGGGACGAAGCTCCTGTACGACCCCAGCAATGGTTATCGAGACATCTATCGATTCCAGTGGAATCCCTGAGCGCTGGACGTGGCTCACGGCCAGGGAGCCTGGGTCTCCCTGGCCGCCAACGGTCTATCGAAAAATAATGGCGTCGACCTGTCGATTTCGGCCATTGCCATTCGATTAGTCCGTAGAGCCGCCACAAGGGCGGCTTGATCCATCCATTCTCAGGAGATACCAGCATGCGATTTATGGTGATCGTCAAAGCCAGTCCGGAATCGGAAGCCGGAGAAATGCCCAGCGCGGACCTGCTGGCCGCCATGGGTGCCTACAACGAAGAACTGGTCAAGGCCGGGGTGATGCTCGCCGGTGAAGGCCTGCATCCCAGTGCCGAGGGCGTGCGCGTGCAGTTTTCCGGCAAGGACCGGACGGTGATCGACGGGCCCTTTGCTGAAACCAAGGAGCTGATCGCCGGCTTCTGGATCTTCAAGGTCCAGTCACTGCAGGAGGCCATCGACTGGGTCAAGCGCTGCCCGAACCCGATGGTCAGCGACAGTGAAATCGAGATCCGCCAGCTCTTCGAGCTCGAGGAGTTCGGCGAGTCCTTTACCCCTGAATTGCGCGAGCAGGAAGAACGCTTGCGGGCGCAGATGTCCGGCCAATCGTGAAACCGACTGCAGGAGACCCGACCATGAGAATCATTCCTTACCTGACCTTCAACGGTAACTGCAAGCAAGCCTTCGCTTTGTATGAGGAGGTACTGGGCGGCGAACTGTTTTCCATGTCTTTTGCCGAGGCCCCCGAGGAAACCGGGATGCCCAAGGATCCCAACCTGATCATGCACACTTGCCTGACCGTCGGCGCTTTCAGCCTGATGGCCTCCGATTGCCCGCCAGGCCAGCCGTTTCGCAAGCCGCAAGGCGTGTCGGTTTCCCTCAACGTCGACAGCGTGGGGGAGGCCGAGCGGCTATTTAAAGGCTTGAGTGCAGGTGGCAGCGTGTACATGCCCTTGGAGAAGACCTTTTGGGCGGAACGCTTTGCCATGTTCGAAGACCGTTTCGGGATTGCCTGGATGGTCAATTACGAGGGGGGAAAATAAGTCGAGCGCAGCCCATGGATGGACGACTCGGGTGAACCTTGCGCCAATACTGCGTTCACTTATTGAGGTGCCGTTTTAAGTGGTCCTGTGGGAGCGAGCTTGCTCGCGATGGCGGTGGATCAGTTACGGGGATGGAGACTGACACTCCGCCATCGCGAGCAAGCTCGCTCCCACAAGGGATCAGGCTGAATTTGGCCGCTGCCTCAGTGCCGATAAGGAATTCGCATGCATCCAACCTCGTCCACATTCCCCTTGAACGCCGCCGTCGAACGCGAGCTCAGTCCGCGTGCGGTCAGTACGGGAATCGTCCTCGGTATCCTGCTGACGCCTTCCAATGTCTATGCCGGGTTGAAGATCGGCTGGTCGTTCAATATGTCGATCATTGCCTTGCTGGTTGGCTATGGCATCTGGCAAGGCTTGGCGAGTCGATCGGTGGGGCGACTGCCCTGGACGCTGCACGAAAGCAACATCAACCAGACCGTGGCCTCTGCCGCTGCGTCGATCATTTCCGGTGGGCTGGTCGCGCCCATCCCGGCCTATACCTTGCTGACCGGCCAGCAGTTGGACGCCATTCCCATGGTGGCCTGGGTCTTTTCGGTGAGTTTCCTGGGGATTTGGATTGCCTGGTACCTGCGGCCCTCATTGCTCAATGACAAGGCGCTGAAATTTCCCGAGGGCATGGCGACCCTGGAAACCCTGCTGCATATCTATAACCACGGCCACGAAGCCGCGACGCGCTTGAAGGTGCTGCTCAGCGCCGCGTTGCTGTCCGGGCTGGTCAAGGCGGTCGACACCTTCATGTGGACCATCCCGCGCTGGTCTCCGAGCGCCCAACTGGAGCGCCTGACGTTTACCGCTGACCCTTCGCTGTTGTTAGTGGGGTTCGGCGGCATCATCGGTATTCGCGTGGGCCTGACCCTGCTGCTCGGTGCCTTGCTGGCGTGGGGCGGGTTGGCGCCGTGGCTGCTGGAACAAGGCTTGGTGCGGTTGCCGCACGGTAGCAGCGGCCCGCAGTTCGCGGCACTGGTGGAGTGGTTGCTCTGGCCAGGGGTGAGCCTGATGGTCTGCTCGACCCTGGCCTCGTTGGCGATTCGCTTGTGGGCATTGCACCGGTCCACCAAGGCGGGCGGCGGGGCGATCTGGACGATACCGAAGCCTGGGCCTGCCACTGGTTTTGTACTGTCGATCATCCTGGTGGTGAGCCTGCAAGTGCTGTTGTTCGGCATCAATCCGTGGATGGCCTTGTTGACCATTCCCTTGGCGATCTGTCTGGCGGCGGTGGCCGCCCGGGTGGTGGGCGCCACGGGCATTCCGCCGATCGGGGCCATCGGCCAATTGTCCCAGTTGAGCTTTGGCATCGTCGCGCCGGGGCAGGTGCCGATCAACCTGATGAGCGCCAACACCGCCGGTGGTTCGGCCGGGCAGTGCACCGACCTGATGAATGACTTCAAGGTCGGCCGGGCGATCGGCGCCACGCCTCGCAAGCAGCTGATCGCCCAGACCCTGGGGATTTTCGTCGGTAGCATCGTCGGGGTGTTGGCTTACCTGGCGCTGATCCCGGACCCGCAAACCATGCTGCTCACCGAAGAGTGGCCGGCCCCGGCGGTCGCCACCTGGAAGGCCGTGGCGCAAACCCTGACCCTGGGCCTGGACTCGTTGTCAGCGAGCATTCGCTGGGCGATTTTCATCGGCGGCCTGGTTGGCTTGCTGTTGGGAGTCCTCGACAGCCTGCTGCCGGCGCATCGGGCCCGCTACTTGCCAAGCACGGCGGCCTTGGGCTTGGCTTTCGTCTTGCCGGCCTCGGTGTCCCTGATGATGGCCCTCGGTGCGGTGCTGACGTGGTTGGTGAGCTGTCGCTGGCCGAGCCTCACGGAACGCTTCGCCATCACCGCTGCGGCGGGGTTGATTGCCGGGGAGAGCATTACCGGGGTGGGGGCGTCGTTGTGGCAGATGCTTGGGAATGGGTGAGATGGAGTAACTATCGACGGTTGGTCTCGTCAATGCGATGGGCGCGCTTCAGAGTGGTGTGTATATCCGTTTCTGCGGTAACGGCTGCTTAGGGTTCCGCCCTTACGGCGGGTCACTTTTGGAAGAGCGCCAAAAGTAACCAAAAGCGCTTTGCCCCACCACTCGGCACCTCGCCTAGGCTCGGTTTGCCCTCACTCCGGCATTGCTCCGTGGGCCGCCGCGAAGGGCCATCCATGGCCCAGCGCGGCTACCTCGGCATCCATGCCGGGATGCCCACTCCACAATGCCTGCGTTCGGCCAGCGTGGTTTAACGGGGCGTCCAGATCAAGATCAAAAGCAAAGCAAGAGCGGGGCATGTCCAACATCTATGTGGCTGCGCCATCGCTATCGCGAGCAAGCTCGCTCCCACAAGGGATATTTAGCAAACACCAAACCGATATACACCCAAGATCACCTGTGGGAGCGAGCTTGCTCGCGATCAGGCCGGCATATCCAACATCACCGCAAACTGACACACCGCTTTCGCGAACAAGCCCGCTCCCACAGGAGAAACGCGGTCCCACCAAGAACCAGGTCGGCTACCAGGCCGCCTCGCGGTGGACGTTGATCTCGGGCGCCCCGTTAACCACGCTGGCTGAACGAAGGTATTGCGCAGTGGGCAACCCGGCATGGATGTCGGGTTAGCCGCGCTGGGCCATGGATGGCCCTTCGCGGCGGGCCCACGGAGCAATGCCTTCGTTCAGGCATGCCGAGCCTAGGCGAGGCACCGAGTGGTGGGGCAAAGCGTTTTTGCTTACTTTTGGCGCTCTTCCAAAAGTGAGCCGCTGTAAGAGCGGAACCATAAGCGGCCGTTACCGCAGCAACGGATATACACACCAAAGCAACTAGACACCGAGCTTTCTCAAAAAAAACCAAAAAAAAACGGCGCTTCCCATTTCTGAAAGAAGCGCCGTTTTTCCTAAGTGAACAGCATTACAGTCGTGCCGGGACGTTCAACCCCTCTCATGCAGTACGACCACCGAGCACTTCAGCCACCCAATCGGCAATGTACTGACCAGCATTGATACTGTTATCGAAACTCGAATGCTGCACGCCACCCTCACGTTCGGTGAAGACTTTCAGCTCGCGCTTCGGACTGTTGACCAACTGCTCGTAGGTACGGTGTGCCCACTTCAGCGGAATCTGCGAATCCTTTTCACCGTGGGTGACCAGGAAAGGCACCTTGATGCGATCCAGGATGCCGTCCAGATGAACATTCTCGGCGATGGCCATGAACTCATCGGTGTCATTGGCGCCCCATACCCAGGCCACGTGCGACCAGTAATGCGGCACCGGGAAGCTGCCTTCCTTTTCCAGGCGACGCTTCTGTACATCACGCCAGTCATGGTTGGCACCCCACACCACGCCGCAAGCGAAGCGCGGCTCGAAGGCGACCGCGCGCGGGCAGTAGTAGCCGCCCAGTGACACACCTTCCAGTCCAATGCGTTTGGCATCGACATCGTCGCGGGTTTCCAGCCAGTCCACTACACGGCTGGCCCAATGCTCACTGTCGAAACGCGCCGTCAGGTGATGCAGGCGCAGTGCTTCGCCTGTGCCAGGCTGGTCGATGATCAACGACGACACACCCCGTTTGGCCAGCCAGGCGGGCAGGCCGACGCGGTATTTCATTTCTTTGGTGGAATCCAGTCCATTGACCTGCACCAGAATCGGCGCCGGGCCGCTGACGCCTTCGGCACGGACCAGCAGGCCGGAAATATGTTTGCCTTCGTAAGGGATTTCAACGCGCTCGCAGTTTTCTCGTGCCAGTTCGATACCGCGTTGGAAGGTGTGCAGAAAGCGCTGGTACAGCTCCGTGCGGCCAGGAGCGCCATGGGCCTGCAGGCGTTCGCAGCTCAGGTAGTAGGTGGCGGCGCGGTTGTATTTTTCACCGGCAGACAACATTCGACCCTTGCCTTCGTCTTCTTCAGCCAGGCCGCACAGCTTGTCGGCCATGTTCGCCCAGGTCTCACGGAAGGCCTTGCTACCGGCGGCGTCCGGTTGTTTGGCGGCCTCCTGCAGCGGCGCGCACATCTCTTCGATTTCGCCGATGCGGGCGCCCATTTCAATGGCCAGGTCGACGGAAAGATTCCACACGTAGTTGGTCGGGAAGTAGCGGAACATGATTGTTATTGTCCTTGTGCAAGCAACGGCAGGCGGCCAGGTCCGGCGCGGGAATGGCCAGGCCTGACGGTTCGAAGCAGGCTAAGGGGAGGCCAATGGTTTGGCCAATCGCGAGTCGGGATGGGAGGTATTGCGAACGCTGATAGAGCGTGTGTGCGCCATGGCCTAAGGGTTCTCTTCTCACCGTTCAAGCCGCAAATCCGGATACCTATCATCGTGCTTTGCGATTGCTCATAACGCAGGATGCGATTGGTGTCGTCGAGGTACGACTCATTAGAGTTGCGGCTACACCGCGCTATTGGTCGGAGTCCCTGGCGCGCACAACAACAAGAATAAGGTATCGGCAGATGAGTGAGTCCAAACCCGGCACAGCGATCAGCCTGGGCGCCAAGGGCAGGCTGTTTTTCCATGACCGTGCGAGGAGTCGGACATGCCTGTACTGAGCCGTGTGTTTGGCAATCTATCGGTGGGGGCCAAGCTGTCGCTGGGTTTCGGCCTGGTGCTGCTGGTGACGTTGGCGGTGGCGGTCACTGCTTTTCGTTCCCTGGGTGTGTTGCAGCAGCGCGGTGAACAGTCGCGTCAGGAGTCGTCGATCCAGGCACTGATCCTGCGTGCGCGTATCGCCGAGAAAGCATTCGCCCTGGACCTTGCTCCACAGCGCCTGGACCAGGTCCGCGAGGTGATCGGCACACTGAACCGGCAACTCGATGCTGAGCCCGCCAATAGCGCAGTACGCACGGCCGCTAGCACGTATCTGGAGCAGTTTCTCGGCTATGCCGATTCGTTGCGTCGGGCTCGGGAGGCGCGCTTGCGCATGCAGGCACTGGCGCAGACGGCTGGCGACAGTTTTACCCTGCTGTTTCTCGATCAACTGGATGTGCTCAACACCCGGTTGGGGCAGGGGACACCGCCGGACAGCGATCAGATGGTGCGGCTTGAGCAGACGGCCGCGTTGCGGGACAAACTCGCCAAACTGCGTGACAGCGAGCTGTACTACTCGCTCGATGGCGAGGAGCGTTACCGCAGCGACTGGGAAATGAGCATGAGTGACCTGCTGGCCGCCATGCAGGCACTGGATCTTGGCGAGCAGCAAGGCGAGTCGCTGCAGGAGGCGAGCACTGCCCTGGGCGACTACCGCAAGGCCTTCCGCGAGTTCGTCGACAGCCGTGGGCAAAGTGCGCAAAGCAGTGCGGCGATGAACGCGCAGACCGAGCAGGTAAGCAAGCTGCTGGCCCAGGCCGATGAGCAGCAAAGGCAGGCGGTCCTGGACGATAATCGCAATGCCGATCGCCAATTGGGTTTGATCACTGTTCTGGCACTCGCCTTGGGCATTGGCGCCAGCCTGCTGATCCGCCAGTTGATTGTGCAGCCGTTGCGCCAGGCCGTGCAGTTGGTCCAGCGCGTAGCAGCGGGGGACTTGAGTGATCCGCCGTCAGACAGTGGTCGTCGTGATGAGTTGGGCCAACTGTTGGGCACCGTGGGCAGCATGTTGGGCAGTCTGCGGGGATTGGTCGGGCGCATCGACCGAGGTGTCGGCTCGCTTAACGGCATGGCCGGCAGTTTGGCCGAAGTGACCTTGAGCAACAGCCGTGGTGTCGAACATCAACGCCAGGAAACCGAACTGGCCGCCACCGCCATGCAACAGATGGCCGCCACGGCGCAGGAGGTCGCGCGCAACGCGGGTGAGGCCAGCGAAGCGGTGGCGCATGCCGACCAACAAGCACGTGAGGGCGATGAACTGGTTCGCCAGGCGGGTGGCAAGATCGACCACCTGGCCGTGGAGATGAGTGGTTGTGCCGAGGCCATGCGGTCTTTGCTGGTGGAGAGCGCGGCGATTGGTGGTGTGCTCGATGTCATCAAGGCGGTGGCCGAGCAGACCAACCTGCTGGCGCTCAACGCCGCCATCGAGGCCGCGCGGGCGGGGGAGCATGGTCGTGGCTTCGCTGTGGTCGCCGATGAGGTGCGTGGCCTGGCACGACGCACACAGCGCTCGACCACGGAAATCGAAGGGTTGATCGTTCGTCTGAGCAGTGTTGCCCAACAAGCCGCCGAGCGCTTGCAAGGCAGCCATGTGCTGAGCGATGAAACGGTGGTGCTTGCCGCACAAGCCTCCCAGGCACTGGCGCGGATTACCCGGGCGGTGTCCCGCATCGAGCAGATGAACCAGCAGATTGCCGCGGCTGCCGAGCAGCAGAGTGTGGTGGCCGAGCAAGTCAGCCAGAGCATGACGCGGGTGCGCGAAGTGGCCGAGGGCAGTGCCAGGGAAAGCCTGCAGCTGCAAGTCTCGACGGCCGATTTGCAACAGGTTGGCAGCGAGCTCAAGGCGGCCGTCGGGCACTTTCGTACCTGACCTCGCCCGCGAGCAATGGCTGCTACTACTGTTCCAGCTCGTTGATGATCTGACTGATTTTCGCCCGCAGCCAACGGTGCATCGGATCCCCCTCCATGGTCCGGTGCCAGAGCATGAACTCACGCATCACCGGGATTTTTACCGGTGGTTGCAGGATGCGCAGCGGCAGGTAGTTGGCGTAGAGCCTGGCCATGCGCTGGAGCATGGTAGCGACGCGTTGGGTACCGACGATCAGTTGCGGCAAGGTGTTGAAGTCGTGGGTCACCACTTCCATGCGACGGGTGAAACCGTACTGGCTCATCAGCCATTCTTCGACGCTTAACTGCCGGTTGCGGCCAAAAATCACCGAGACATGGCCCATCTCGATGTACTGATCGAGGCTGATGCTGTCGCCCACTTGGGTGTTGCCGTCCCACACCACGCAAACATGCTCTTCTTCGAACAGCAACTGCGATGGGTGGCCTTCGATGAGATAGCGCTCAGGCACGATCATCATGTCGGCCTCGCCGCGCATCAGCAGCTCGGTGGACGTGTCGCCGGGGCCGAGCAGTTCGAAAGTGATGTGCGGGGCCTCCAGGGATATTTTCTGGATCACCCGGGCAAACAGGACGCTGATCAGATAGTCCGACGTGATCAGGCGGAAATGGCGCTTGCTGGTGGCGGGGTCGAACACCGGTTTGGCGGTGATCGAGGACTGGATCGTCAGCAGTACCTGGCGCACGGGCGCCGCCAGTTCACGGGCATAGGGCGTGGGCTGCATCTTGCGCCCGACCTGCGCCAGCAGTTCATCTTCGAAGTAGAGGCGCAGCCTGCCTAGTACGCCGCTGGTGGCGGATTGGGTCATGTGCAGGCGTTCGGCGGCGCGGGTGATGTTCTGCTCTTCCAGTAACACATCAAGCGCCACCAGGAGATTGAGATCCAAGTGGTTAAAACGCATGGCGGTCTCGATTCTTGTATTTATTTTGTAAATACCTTCCGACCTTCCTATCGCGGCGTCAAGTCCCATGAGTGGGCGAATCGAGCGACGCCTGTTCGATTTTTCACGGCACTTGGCGCGGTGCAGCCAGGTATCGCATTTGCCGATAGGTCGCATCCCGACAAGCGATTAGTCAGTGCGTTTCTGCCCCTTCAGTATCGGCCCACAGTCGGTTGGCCGTGAGGCTTTATCGACTCCAAGACCAGCCTCGGCAGCGCTCCGCCTGGCACGGCTCCCGCAAGCGGGGTGCTGGCCTGCGCTGAATAATTACAATGGAGTGGTAACTCAATGAACATCATTGGCCTTGATGCCTTGATTTTTGGCGTCGACGATATTCAAGCTTGTACTCATTGCCTGCGTGACTACGGTCTGCTGCCTGTCGATGTCGACAGCGAGGGCGGTCGTTTTGAAGCCCTCGACGGCACTGCCGTGATTATCCGTCGTGCGGACGATGCCAGTCTGCCGGCGGCCATCGGGCCTGCGCCTTCGATTCGTGAAACCGTTTACGGCGTGGCCAGCGCGGCTGATCTTGAGGCCATCGCCGATGAGCTGGGGCGTGATCGCCTGGTGACCCGCGGTGCCGAGGGTTCCGTGCACAGTGTGGACGACATGGGCTTTGCCATTGGTTTCCAGATCAGTGTGCGGCGTGCGTACAGCGCGCCGGCGGACCTGACCAATGCGCCGGGCCATGCCCCCCAGCGCCCGGTCAACCAACCGGGCATCAGCCCCGATATGCAGGCCCTGCCGCGGACCCTGTCCCACGTGGTGTATTTCGTGCCGGATGCGGCCAAGGCCGAGGCCTTTTACAAACGCCTGGGCTTCGTGACCACCGACACCTTTGTTGGCGCGGGTCCGTTCATGCGTCCCGCCGGTTCCGATGACCATCACTGTTTGTTCATGATCCAGACGCCACCGCATATGAAGGGGTGCGAGCACTTCACCTTTCACATGGGCAGCGGCACGGAAGTGCTGTTGGCCGGGCGCCGCTTCGAGCAGCAAGGCTGGACCAGCTTCTGGGGACCGGGCCGTCACCTCTTTGGCTCCAACTGGTTCTGGTACTTCAACAGCCCGCTGGGCTGCCACATCGAATACGACGCAGACATGGACAAGCACGATGACGCCTGGCAAGCGCGGCAGGCGCCATTGTCGGCGGATAACTCGCAATTGTTCCTGTTCACTTCCCGGGAAAAATGGTTCCCCAGCGGCCCGCCGCCCAAGCAGGCCTGAGTGCGAATGTCGTCCATGAGTCACGACGCCATTGTTCTCTGTCACCTGGATGACGTGGTCGAAGGGCAAGCCCGTGGGTTCGATCCCCTGGGCACGGGGAAGGACAGCGTGTTCGCCCTGCGCCATGGCGGCGAGGTGCGGGTCTATCGCAACAGTTGCCCGCACCTGGCGGTGCGGCTGGAGTACCGCAAGGACCGTTTTCTCAGCGCCGATGGCAGCCAGATTGTCTGTTACGCCCATGGTGCCCGGTTCCTTCCAGACAGTGGCCTGTGTGTCTACGGGCCTTGCCTGGGGGAACGCCTGAGTGCGCTGCAATGGCATGCAGAGGCCGATTGGCTGGTGCTCGAAGCGGGTCAGTTGGAAGCGTGTGGACCTTAGTTAACGTATCGCGGTTGCTGATACATCGTATCCCTACATGCGATTAGTCAAACGCCTGCTTTGCCGAGAAAGTGAACACAACGCGGTAGCGAATGCGTGCAGAAACAGCCGGTCGTGAAGCCTGGGAACGCTCCGGCAGAACGCTTGCGTGAATAACAAGAATAAGAGTGGAACGAGCATGAACGCAGTGGAAAAGGTGCTTATCGTCGGTGGTGGTATCGGTGGCCTGTGTGCCGCAATCGCTTTGCGTCGCAAAGGCATCGTCGTCGACCTTGTCGAGCTCAAGGCACAGTGGACCGTCTACGGCGTTGGCATCATCCAGCAGAGTAACGTCGTGCGTGAGATGGCCAAGTTGGGTGTGCTGGACGGCTACCTGGACGCCGCCTACGCGTTCGAGGATCTGACCATCAATACCACGGCTGGTGAGCAGCTGGCGCGAATCCCCGGTCAGCGCCTGGCTGGCCCCGAGTATCCGGCCAATGTCGGTATTTCGCGCCTGGCCCTGCATCAAGTCCTCAGCGAAACCACCATTGCCCTGGGCGCCTCGATTCGCCTGGGCCTGAGCGTCGAGACGCTGGAGCAGGTGGGCGAGGGCGTTGATGTGCTGTTCACCGATGGCAGTCGCGGTCGTTACGACCTGGTCGTGGGCGCCGATGGCCTGTACTCAACAATGCGCGGCTTGCTGTTCGGCGACCAGTACCCGCCGCGCTTCACCGGCCAGGCGGTGTGGCGCTACAACTTCCCGCGTGCCGCCGGGATCGATCATCTGGCCACCTTCCAGGGACCCGCCGGTAATGCCGGGCTGGTGCCGCTGGGTCGCGACCAGATGTACCTGTTCGTGACCTCCCACGAGCCCGCCAACCCGAGGATGGATGCCGCCACGCTGGCGACCCGGATGCGCCAGCGCCTGAGCGGCTTCACTGGGCTGATCGGCGAACTGCGCGAGCAAATAATCGACAGCGAACAGGTGGTCTACAAGCCGCTGGAGGTGGTGTTCGTCAGTGAGTCCTGGTACCGCGGCCGTGTCGTGTTGATTGGCGACGCAGTACACGCCACGACACCGCACCTGGGCCAGGGCGCCGGCATGGCCATTGAAGATGCCGTCGTGCTTGGCGAAGAGCTGGGCGCCGGTGGCAGCGTCGAACGGCAGCTCGAACGCTTTATGGCGCGCCGTTATGAGCGCTGCAAATTCATCAGCGAAAGCTCGGTGTTGGCCGGTGACAAGGAAATGGCCCACGACAGCGGCTTCGACCGGATCGGCCTGGTCAGGCGGATGCTCGAGGTCACGGCACAGCCCATCTGAGGCGCCGGCAAAACCGAATTCGCTCTCCCATGGATGCTTCATGCCTGTGCAGGCTTGGCCCGGTTCGACTGCGGGCGCCGTTTCACCAGAAGAGCTGACATACAACAACAATAAAGAGGGTTACTTCGATGGCTACTCGCAAGATCGCTGCGTCGCGGCGCGTCCCCTTCACCCTGACCCTTGCGGCCAGCCTGGGGCTTGGCGCCTCGGCCGCCCAGGCCTTTCAGATCGATACCGGCAACCCCGATCTCAGCTTGCGCTGGGACAACACGCTGAAGTACAGCGCGGCCTGGCGCCTGAAGGACCCCAGCAGCAAGCTCAGCGAAGGGCAGACGGCGTTGAACCAGAATGACGGCGATCACAATTTCGGCAAGGGGCTGATCTCCAATCGCCTGGATATTCTTTCCGAACTGGACATCGGTTATCACAACTTCGGTGCCCGCCTGAGCGGTGCCGCCTGGTATGACACTGTCTACCAGGACCGCAACGACAATAACGACGCGGCCAGTGCCAACCAGCGTTCGGTGGGCTTCGATGAATTCACCAGCGACACCCGTCATCTGCATGGCGGCGACGGCGAACTGCTGGATGCCTTTGTCTACTGGAACGGTGAGCTGGCCGACCGCTCCTTATCGGTTCGCGCGGGGCGCCACGGCCTGATCTGGGGTGAAAGCCTGTTCTTCGGTGGCAACGGCATTGCCGGGGCCATGGCGCCGGTGGACGTGGTCAAGGCGCAATCGGTACCCAATACCCAGTTCAAGGAAATCACCCGGCCGGTCAATCAGCTCTCGACCGCCTACCAACTGACCGACGATGTGTCATTGGGCGCCTTTTACCAGTTGGAGTGGGAGGCCACCCGCTTGCCGGGCGCCGGCAGCTATTTCTCCACCAGCGATACCATCGGTGAAGGCAATGAACGGCTGATCACTGGCGGGCCATTCCCGGATTTCCTTGGCGGTAATGCCAACAGCCCGGCCGCGTTTTTCCATGGCAAGGACAAGAAAGCCAGGAGCTCCGGCCAGGGCGGCCTGCAGCTCAAGTACAACACCGGGACGGCGGATTACGGCCTGTACGCGCTGCAGTATCACGAGAAAACGCCCACGTTGTATTTGAAACCGAATGCCACCGGGCCGAACTTCAGTACCGGGCAAGTCGGCGAATATTCCTGGGTTTACCCGGAAGACATCCGTGTCCTGGGCGCCAGTTTTGCCACAACTGTCGACGAGTACAGCTTTGCCGGTGAGGCGTCCATGCGCTGGAACATGCCGTTGGTGTCCAACGCCCAGACCGTCCTGGCGGGCGTCGATGCGGACAACAATGATGACGCCTTGTACGCCGTCGGCCGGACGGCTCACGTCAACCTCAACGTCCTGGCATCGCTGGGCCCTTCCTTCGTCGCCAATGAGGCCAGTCTGGTCGGGGAGATCGCCTGGAACCGCCTGCTGGCCGTGACCAGGAACCGCGCCGCCCTCGACCCTAACGCCACTGATGACGGCCTGGGCTTGAAGCTGGTGTACACGCCCACCTATCGCCAGTTTTTCCCTGGCGTCGATATCAGCGTGCCAGTGGGCATCAGCTACTTCCCCATGGGCAAGTCGGCGGTGATCAGCGGGTTCGGCCCCGATAGAGGAGGCGACATGAACATCGGCGTCTCCGCCACCTACCTGGACCAAGTGACCGTGGGGCTGACCTACACCCACTTCTACGGTCCCGAGGACACCAGCCTCAACGCCGCCAACCAGTTCAACTACAAGCAGTCGTTGAAGGACCGGGACTACCTGGCTTTCTCCGTCAAGACCACGTTCTAAGAGGATTCGCGCATGACCATTCAGTTCACTCTAAAGGCCTTGTGCTTAACCCTGCTGGCCGCTGCCGCGCCGATGACCCTGGCGGCCAGCGCTGAACAAGCGGCCGCGCTGGGCAAGACCCTGACACCCTTCGGTGCCGAGAAAGCCGGCAATGCCGACGGCAGCATCCCGGCCTGGGATGGCGGCTACACCAAGGTCGATCCGGCCTACATACCCGGCGGCAAGCGTGGCGATCCGTTTGCCGCGGACAAACCCTTGTACAGCATCACCGCCCAGAACCTGGCCAAGTACGCCGACAAGCTCAGCGACGGCACCAAGGAGCTGTTCAAGCGTTTCCCGGACACCTATCGCATCGATGTCTATCCGACCCGGCGCACAGCCGCCGCGCCGCAGTGGGTCTATGACAACACGCTCAAGAACGCGACCCGCGCCAAACTGGTCGACAGCAGCGCCGGCCTGATCCCCGACGGCGCCTATGGCGGGATCCCGTTTCCGATTCCACAGAACGGTACCGAAGCCATCTGGAACCACCTGCTGAACTGGCGCGGCACCTCGGTGGCGGCGCATTTTCGCCACTACCTGATGACGGCCGACGGCAACCAGGTGATGACCAGCGACGGCCTGTTGACCCAGGAGATGCCCTACTACTTCGAGGAGGGCGGTCCTGAAAACTATTCGGGCGACTACTGGCAGGTGCACTTTGTCAATTCCGGCCCGGCGATTCGTGCCGGCGAACAGATCCTGGGGCGTGAGAACATCAACGGCGAAAAATCCCAGGCCCATGTCTATCTGGCCGGTCAGCGCCGGGTGCGCACGCTGCCCAACGCCTGCTGCGATACACCGACGCCGTCCACCGCCGGGGTCATGTCCTTCGACGAACTGTTCGTGTGGCAGGGCCGTACGGACCGGTTCGACTGGAAACTGGTGGGCAAGCAGGAAATGTACGTTCCCTACAACACCAACAAGGTGCAGACCGCTGCCCAGCCGCAAGACCTGTTCGCCAAGCACCATCTGAATCCTGACTACGTGCGTTGGGAGTTGCACCGCGTCTGGGTAGTCGAGTCGACGTTGGCCGCCGGTAAGCGTCACCAGTTGCCCAAAGGCCGCTACTACCTCGACGAAGACACCTGGCAAGCCCTGCTCGGCGACCGTTGGGACGCCAGCGGTCAACTGGCCAAGACCCTCTGGTCACTGCCTTCCGTACTGCCCGACCTGCCAGGCCTGGTGCAACTGTCTGCCGGTTTTTATGACCTGACTTCGGGGGCGTGGTTTATCCAGAACGTCTACGCCGGATTGCCGGATCAGTATCACGCGGTCGATCGCTACAAGGCCTCGGAGTTCTCGCCAGCGGCGATGGCCGGTCGCGGCGTGCGTTGAGTCTGAGCTGAGCGTGAAGGGCAGGCCTGTCGGTCTGCCCTTGGGGTGCGAGTGTTTTTCCGAGGTTAGGTTATGAACAGAATCAGTCAGGCGGGCGCTGTGCTCTTGGCCCTGTATTTGCCCTTCGCCACCAGCGATTGCCTGGCAGGGCCGACTGCCGTGGGCGCGCCGTTGAGCACCCCGGCCATGCCGGTGCCGGCGGCGCAGAAGAGCGTATTGATCGATCTGGCGCGGGCCGGCACACGTCTGGTGGCGGTGGGCGAGCGCGGCCTGGTGCTGCTCTCCGATGACAACGGGCAAAGCTGGCGCCAGGCCCCGGTACCGGTTTCGGTCAGCCTGACGGCGGTGCAGTTTGTCGATGCGCGCAATGGCTGGGCAGTGGGTCACGCTGGCGTGGTATTGGTCACCCGCGATGGTGGCGAGCACTGGACGCTGCAACTCGACGGTGCGCGTGCGGCTCAGCTCGAACTGGACGCAGCCAAGGCTGACCAGGCCACCGCTGCCAACCCGGATGACGCATTGGTACGCGTACAAAGTGCCGAGCGTCTCGTTGCCGATGGCGCTGACAAACCCTTCCTGGCACTCGAATTCATCGATGCACAACACGGGCTGATCGTCGGTGCCTACGGCCTGGCGCTGTGGACCGCGGACGGCGGCGCCACGTGGCAGTCGCTGATGGGGCACATCGCCAACCCGAACGGGATGCACTTGTATGCCATCAGTCATCAGGATACGCGCTGGTTCCTGGCTGGCGAGCAGGGTTACCTGGCGCGCTCGGATGACGACGCGGTTTCGTTCAACCAGTTGGAAAGCCCCTATGAAGGCAGTTTCTTCACCTTGCAGAGCCGCGCCGATGGCGCCCTGTTGGTGGGTGGCCTGAGGGGCAATGCCTTTATCTCCAATGACGGTGGCGCCAGCTTCCAGCACCTGTCTGTCCCTCTGCCGATTTCTTTCAACGACGCCACCCGCCTGGCCGGCGGCCAAGTGCTGCTGGTCAACCAGGGGGGCGCGCTGTTTCTCAATGGTGAGCAGACCGGGGCGACGCTGCAGTCACTGGGCGAGCCCTTGGGCAAACCTGTTTCAAGTGTGATCGAGGCCGCCGATGGCAGCTTGATCGTTGCCGGTTTCACCGGGCTGCAGCGTCTTGCGCAGCCATCCACTGCCGCTTCGGAGTGAGGTTATGACGTCCCCTGGAAATTTTTCCCAGTCCCCCGCGAATGCGTTCGAAGACTTTGATCCGCGTTCCGGTTCGGTGCTCGAGCGAGCCCTGTTCAACCATCGCCTGTGGGTGTTGCTGCTGTGCCTGGCGACCACGCTGGTGCTGGGTTGGCAGTCCAGTCGTGTCGAGCTCAATGCCAGTTTCGAAAAAATGATTCCTACCCATCAGCCCTATATCGCCAACTACCTTGAGCACCAGAAGGAACTGAGCGGGCTGGGTAACTCGGTGCGCATCGCGGTGGTCAACAAGCGGGGCGACATCTACGACAGCGCCTACCTCAAGACCCTGCAGGCGTTGAGCGACAAGATCTATCTGCTGCCCGGTGTCGACCGTGCGTACATGAAGTCGCTCTGGACACCGGCCACGCGCTGGGTGGCGGTGACCGAAGCGGGCCTGGACGGTGGGCCGGTCATTCCGGATAACTACGATGGCGGCGCTGCGAGCCTGGCGGCATTGCGGCGCAATGTGCAACTGTCCAACGAAATCGGCCAGTTGGTGGCGTTCGACCAGGCCTCGAGCATCATCCAGGTACCGCTGCTGCAGCGCACCCCCGATGGCCAGCCGTTGGACTACACCCGGCTGTCGCAACAACTCGAATCGCTGCGCAGCCAGTACCAGAGCGACAGCATCGACATTCGTATCACCGGTTTCGCCAAGAAAGTCGGTGACCTGATCGCCGGCCTGCGGCAGATCCTGGTGTTCTTTGCCGTGGCGATCCTGATCACCGCCGTGGTGCTCTACTGGTACACCCGCTGCATTCGCAGCACCTTGCTGGTGGTGTTCTGCTCGCTGGTGGCGGTGGTCTGGCAGCTCGGCCTGCTGCCGCTGTTGGGCTATCAACTGGACCCCTATTCGGTGCTGGTGCCGTTCCTGGTGTTTGCCATTGGCATGAGCCATGGCGCCCAGAAGATGAACGGCATCATGCAGGACATCGGTCGTGGCATGCACCGTGTGGTCGCCGCACGCTTCACCTTCCGCCGCCTGTTTCTCGCCGGTCTCACCGCGCTGCTGTGTGATGCGGTCGGCTTTGCGGTGCTGATGATCATCAAGATCCAGGTGATCCAGGACCTGGCGATGATCGCCAGTATCGGTGTGGCCGTGCTGATCTTCACCAATTTGATCCTGCTGCCGGTCCTGCTCTCCTACGTGGGCGTCAGCCGCCGTGCCGCGCGACTGAGCCTGAAAAGCGAGCACGCTGAACAGGCCGGTCAGAGTCGCCACGGGTTCTGGCGCTTTCTCGACCTGTTCACCCAGCGGCGCTGGGCGGCGTTGTGCATCGCCCTGAGCCTGGCACTGGCGACGCTCGGCTTCATCGTCAGCCTGCAATTGAAGGTTGGGGATCTGGACGCAGGCGCGCCCGAGCTGCGGGCGGACTCGCGCTACAACCAGGATGACGCGTTCCTGACCCGTCATTACGGCGCCAGCAGCGATCTGTTCGCGGTCATGATCAAGACGCCAGCCAGCGCCTGTTCGCGCTACGACATCCTGCGCAAGGTCGACGCGCTCGACTGGCAGTTGCGCACCTTGCCTGGGGTCGATTCGACCAACTCGCTGGCGCTGCTTAACCGCCGGATGCTGGTGGGTCTGAGCGAAGGCAGCCCGAAGTGGTATGAGCTGCAGAACAACCAGGCGATGCTCAACATGGTCACCGCTGGGGCGCCGCGCGGGTTGTACAACGAAGACTGCAGCCTGCTGACGCTGTACGTCTACCTCTCCGACCACAAGGCGCAAACCCTGAGTCGCCTGGTGGATCACGTCGAGCAATTCGCCGCGGCGAACAATACCGACGACGTCCAGTTCCTGCTGGCTGCGGGCAATGCCGGGATCGAGGCCGCGACCAACATCGTCGTCAAGCAGGCCAACCGCGAAATGCTGTTCTGGGTCTACGGCGCCGTGATCCTGCTCTGCCTGATCACCTTCCGCTCCTGGCGCGCCACGATCTGTGCGGTGATCCCGCTGATGCTCACATCGATCCTCTGTGAGGCGCTGATGGTCTGGCTGAACATCGGCGTCAAGGTTGCGACCCTGCCGGTGATCGCCCTCGGCGTGGGCATCGGCGTCGACTACGCGCTGTACGTGATGAGCATCCTGCTCGGTCATATGCGCCAGGGCACCAGCCTGTCGCAGGCGTACTACCGGGCACTGCTGTCCACCGGCAAGGTGGTGATGCTGACCGGTGTGACCCTGGCGATCGGCGTGGCCACGTGGATGTTTTCGCCGATCAAGTTCCAGGCCGACATGGGCGTGCTGCTGGCCTTCATGTTCGTCTGGAACATGGTCGGTGCGCTGGTGCTGTTGCCGGCCCTGGCTCACTTCCTGTTGCCGAGCAAACGTGTCAGCACGGGGCAGGCCGAGGCCATACCCAACCACCCGACGAGCCTGCCGCTGATGCCGGCCGTAGCCGAGGAGGGGGCCTGCGTGAAGCACTCGCTGCGCCTGGCTTCGGGACACGATCAAACGACAACCGCCGCCAATCCCGTCGCCTCATAACAACAAGAAAGGACTTTCCCATGCCTCGCGTATCGCTGTTCCAGCAGTCTTTATGGATTGACCTTATCGCCGGCCTGAGTGCCTTCGGCATGGCGTTCTGCGCGGCCCAACCCGCGGAGGTGCACGATGAGCGTTGAGCGCCAGGCAGGTTTGCCACAGTCGTTGTTGCTGCTACTCGGCAGTTGCCTGCCGGTGCTCGGTGCGGTGCTGCTGGCTCCCATCCTGCCGCGTATGCAGGAGCACTTCGCCGACACGCCGGGTGTGGCCGTGCTGGTGCCCATTGCCCTGACGCTACCGGCATTGATGATTGCGCTGTTGGCACCCGTGGCCGGGATCATCGCCGACCGACTGGGGCGCAAGCCGTTGCTGATCGGTGCGATGTTTCTCTACACCGTCTGTGGGGTGCTGCCGCTATGGCTGGAGTCGCTAGAGGTCATCGTGATCAGCCGCGCCGGCATCGGTGTGGCCGAAGCGGCGATCATGACCTGCTGCACCACGATGATGGGCGACTACTACAGCGGTGCGCGGCGTGAGCGCATGTTCGCCCTGCAAATGGTTGCGACCTCGTTGTCGGCGGCGATTTTCATTGCCGTCGGTGGTGTGCTCGGCGAGCACGGCTGGCGCACGCCGTTTGCCCTGTATGGGCTGGGGCTGGTGTTTCTGCCGCTGATGGTCTGGTTGCTGTGGGAGCCGCGGGCGCAGGTCGTCACCGCGACAACCGCGGCAGGCAGGGCATTCCCCTGGCGCCCCCTGGCACCGTTGTATGCCCTGGCATTCCTGGCGGGCTTGAGCCTGTTCATCGTGCCGGTACAAGTCGGTTACCTGCTCAACCTGCTGCATGTCGAAGGTTCGCAGCAGATCGGCATGACCATGGGCGCCAGTCAGTTTGGCGTCCTGGTCGGCGCCCTGAGTTTTCGTCTGTTGCGTGGTGTCCCTGCGCACCGGCAGATGCTCCTGGCCTTCGTCGCGGCCGGTATCGGTGGCGCTCTGCTGGCGGTGGCCAACAGTCATGGGCTGGTGGTGATCGCCGTCCTGGTCAACGGCCTGGGCATCGGTCTGATGATGCCGACCCTGCTCACCTGGATCATGAGCCAGGTCGACTTCCAGCAACGCGGCCGCGCCGCCGGCGGCTTCACGGCGATGTTCTTTGCCGGTGAGTTCGCCAGCCCGCTGGTGGTGCTGGCGATCACCGGGGGAATGATCAGCGCTTTGCCCTCCGCACTGGGAATCGTCGCGGGCGTTCAACTCTTGGTGGCCCTGGCCTGCATTCGGTTGCGTGGCCGCAGGTCAGCTTTTCCCGCTGCGGTGGCCGCAGACGCTGATCGCTGATCTGCCCATTCGACGCTTCATCAAAATAAGAAAACCGAGGAGAACATCATGAGCTATTTGCTCAACACCTGGTACATCGCTGGATGGGCTGACGAGCTGGAGCAAGGTGGGATGCTTGGCAGAACCATCGTCGAGCAACCCATCGTGTTCTTTCGCAATAGCCAGGGGGCGATCCAGGCGCTCGCCGATCGTTGCCCGCACCGTTTTGCCCCGCTGCACATGGGCAAGATTGTCGGCGACAGCGTTCAGTGTCCGTACCACGGCTTGCGTTTCGATGGCAGTGGCCAATGTACGCACAACCCCCATGGCGATGGGAGTATCCCCAAGGCTGCCTGTGTCCGCGCGTTCGCGGTTGCTGAGCGCCATGGCGCGATCTGGGTCTGGCCTGGCGATCCGAGCTTGGCCAACGATGCGCTGATTCCTGATTTCTCCTTCTTCGAGCAGGCGCCAACCGATGCCAAAGGCCATGGGTATTTGCCTACGCGCGCGCACTACGAGCTACTGGCCGACAACATCATGGACTTGAGCCACGTTGATTTCCTGCACCCCGATACGCTCGGTGGCGGGGCGTTGTCACGCACCCGCGCCACCATCGAGGAGTTGCCCAACGATCGCGTGCGCATCAGCTGGTGGGCGCCTGATGATGTACCGCCACCGGCTTTTGGCGCCCACCTGGAAGATCCGAGCCGGGCGGACGTCTGGGCCGAGGTCATCTGGCACGCCCCCGGCCTGATGCTGCTGGGCAGTGGTGCCACGCCTCCAGGGCGCCCCAGGGAAGAGGGGCCCGTCACGTGGAACCTGCATCTGATGACACCGCAGGACGCGACCAATACCCATTACTTCTTTGCCAACACGCGCAGTTTCGAGCAGGACAATGCGCAGCTGAATGCCTTCGTCCAGGAGATGTTGATCGGTATTTTCGCCGGTGAAGACAAGCCCATGGTCGAGGCTCAACAGCGTCAGATTGGCGAGGTCGAGCTGCTTGGCCTTAACCCGGTGCTGCTGCCAGTCGACGCTGGGGCTGTGCGTTGCCGACGTGTCCTGCGTCGGTTGATCGCCGCTGAACAGCCAATGGGTAGCCAGTGATGATCGATGTCGTTGTGACCCGCAAGCGCCCCGAAGCCGAAGGCATCTACAGCTTTGAACTGGCCCCGGCCGAGCATTCCATCCTGCCGGCTTTCAGCGCCGGCTCGCATATCGACGTGCACCTGCCCAATGGCATGGTGCGCCAGTACTCGCTGTGCAATCACCCCGAAGAACGCCACCGCTACCTGCTGGGCGTGTTGCTCGACCCGGCGTCTCGCGGCGGCTCGCAGGCCATGCACGAACACGTGCACGAAGGCAGCCGGCTGCGCATCAGCGAGCCACGCAACCTGTTCCCGCTGGAGCATGCGGCCGGGTACAGCGTGCTGTTCGCAGGCGGCATCGGCATTACGCCGATCCTCTGCATGGCCGAGCGCCTGGCGCGGATCGGCGCGCCTTTCGAGCTGCACTACTGCGGTCGCTCGGCCGGACGCATGGCCTTTATCGAGTACATCTGCCATTCGGCGTTTGCCCATTGCGTGCACGTTCATGTGGACGATGGTGAGGATGCTCAGCGTCTGGACAGTGCTCGGGTCTTGTCCGCGTCGGCGAGTGACCGTCACCTGTATGTCTGTGGCCCTACTGGCTTCATGGAGCACGTGCTCGGCACGGCGCGCGAGCGGGGCTGGGCCGAGGCGCAACTGCACCGTGAGTACTTTACCGCCGCTGTCCCGACGGGTGAGGCGGGCAGCTTCGAGGTGCAACTGGCCAGCACGGGACAGTGTCTCCAGGTGCCGGCCGCGCTCAGCGTTGCCCAGGTGCTGCTGGAGGCGGGGATCGATATTCCGTTGTCCTGCGAGCAGGGCATCTGTGGCACCTGCCTCACGCGCGTGCTGGAAGGCGAGCCGGACCATCGCGACATGTTCTTGACCGATGCCGAGCGAGCCCGCAACGACCAGTTCACGCCCTGTTGCTCGCGTGCCAGGAGTGCGCGGCTGGTGCTCGATCTTTAAGGTTTTTCCATGAATCCATTTTTACCTGCTGCTGTGCTTCGCCAATTGATTGAGGAGTCGAACATGCAACAACTTCCTGGTTTCAAACGCGTGGTCACCGGGCACGATGCCCAGGGCCAGGCGGTGGTCGCGCTCAGCGGCCCGACGCCCAACAGCTTCGCGCTCAAGGCCGTACCCGGCACGGTCTTCCATGAGATCTGGAACAGTGGCGCCAGCCCGGCCGTGCTGGACAACGGCGACGACCCCACCTGCAAACCGCTTCAGTTGAGTCCTGCACCGCTGGGCAGTGTCATCCGCGTGGTGGATATTCCGCCTGACAGCGTGCAGAACCAGGTCAGCGCCGAGGATGCGGCGGCGGCCTTCGCCGAAATAGGCCAGGCCCATGCCGGCACGGGGCAGGCTGATTCCAGGCACAAGCTGATGCACCGCACCGAAACCCTCGATTACGGTGTGGTCACCGAGGGTGAGGTCTGGCTGGTGCTCGATGGCGAAGAGGTGCATCTCAAACGCGGTGACATCGTCGTGCAGCGCGGCACCAACCACGCCTGGAGCAATCGCACCGAGCAGATGGCCCGCATGCTCTTCGTGCTGCTCGATGGCCGCTTCGCGCCCGGGCTGCAAGGAGAACAGGCATGAAGCTCAGTACTCTCAAGAATCACAACCGCGACGGTTGCCTGCTGGTGGTGTCCCGCGACCTGGCCTGGGCGGTGGATGCCAGTGATATTGCCGCGACGCTGCAGGATGCCATCGATCATTGGTCCAGCGTCGAGGCCGCTTTGCGCGTGCGGTATGAGGCCTTGAATGAGGGCACCCAGGCCGGTGCCTTTGCCTTCGATCCAGCGCAGGCCGCTGCACCCTTGCCGCGTGCCTGGCAGTGGTTGGATGCCTCGTCGTTCCTCAGCCACGGGGAGCGGATGCAGAAGGCGTTTGCGCTTGATCCGATCGAAGGCGTTGAACACACCCCGCTGATGTACCAGGGCTGTGGCGATGATTTCCTGGGCCCCCACGACGACATCGTTCTACCGAGTGAGGCCCACGGCATCGACTTTGAAGGCGAGTACGCGGTGTTGGTCGATGACGTGCCCATGGGCTGCTCGGCAGAACAGGCCGCCAGTCATATTCGGCTCATTCTGCAAGTCAACGATATCAGCCTGCGTGCGCTCGCCCCCCGTGAAATGAAGACCGGCTTCGGTTTTATCCAAGCCAAATCCTCGTCCAGTTTTGCCCCGGTGGCGGTCACCCCCGACGAATTGGGCGAGGCCTGGCGCGATGGGCGTGTGCACTTGCCGCTGAAGGTTGAATGGAATGGCAAGTGGTTTGGCCATGCCCATGGCGGCGCCATGCATTTCGGTTTTCATCAGTTGATTGCCCACGCGGCATTGACCCGGCGCCTCAGGGCGGGCTGCCTGATCGGTTCCGGCACCGTCTCCAATGCCGATCCCACGGTGGGCGCTGCCTGCATCGCCGAACGTCGTGCCGTGGAGATGATCGAGCAGGGCGCGCCACAGACACCCTTCATGCGCTTCGGTGATCGCGTGCGCATGGAAGTCTTCGACCCACAAGGGCAGTCGGTCTTCGGAGCGATAGACCAGCGTGTCGTGCACGGAGGCCTCCCATGCGCGTGATGATTACCGGGGCCAATGGTTTTGTCGGCCGGGCGCTGGTGAAACGATTGCTCGAAACCAATGAGTTACAAGGCCGGTCGATCAGCGCGTTGATCCTGCTGGATAAAGAGTTGGTGGGCTTTGCTGACGATAAGCGCCTGCGCCGGCATTGCGGCAGTGTGACCGACGCCGCGTTATTGCGCCGCGCGTTGGCCGATGGCATTGATGTGGTTTTTCACTTGGTCAGCGTCCCGGGTGGCGCGGCGGAGCAGCACTATTCGCTGGGCTATCAGGTCAACCTGTTGGCAAGCTTGGAATTGCTTGACCAGTTGCGCGAACAGCCGGGTCGGCCGGTGCTGGTGTATGCCAGCAGCGTGGCGGTGTACGGCGGCGATCTGCCGACCCGCATGGATGAGCGTGCGGTGCCGAGCCCGCAGCTGAGTTACGGTGCGCACAAGGTGATGGTGGAAATGGCGCTCAACGACCTTGCCCGACGAGGCGAGGTGGACGGTCGTGCCGTGCGCCTGCCCGGCATTGTCGCCCGTCCACGTGAACCCAATGGACTGCGTTCGGCGTTCATGAGCGACCTGCTGCACGCCGTCGCCGAGGGCCAGCCATATTGCTGCCCGGTCTCGCCGCAGGCGCAGGCATGGTGGATGTCCGTGCGGTGTTGCGTGGATAACCTGCTACGGGCCGCCGAACTGCCGGCTGCCGAGCTCGGTGAGTCACGCGTCTGGCAATTGCCGCTGTTGCACCTGTCCATTGCCCAGGTCATCGATGCCTTGGCCGCGGCCTATGGCCAGGAACGTCGCGGGTTGATCAGCTTCGCTCCGGATGCTGGGCTGCAAGCGTTGTTCGGCAATTTTCCAGCGATGAAAACCCCTCTGGCCCGCGCCCTTGGCTTTCGCCATGACGGCTCGGCAGCCGCCTTGATTCGTAACAGCTTGAACACGGCTACCCCGACGCGTCGTGCGCGTGGGCGGGTGGCGCTTGGAGTGAGCGAAAATGCAATCAACTAAACGCCGCCTGGTGGACCTGTCCGTTACCCTGGACAACAACCCTTACACCGATCCACCGCCGTTGCTGCCGAAAATCGACTACATGGACCATCAGCAAGGCTGGCCGGAGATGGCCGCGATGTTTCCTGGCCTGTCCAAGGCGCAACTGCCCGGCGACGAGTCCTGGGCGGCTGAGCGCCTGCAGATCACGACGCACAGCGGTACGCATATGGACGCCCCTTGGCACTACGCCTCGACCACGGACGGTGGCAAGCCGGCTTTCGGCATCGACGAACTGCCGCTGGACTGGTGCCTGCAACCGGGCGTGAAGCTGGACTTTCGTCATTTGCCGGATGGTCATGTGGTCAGTGCCGCCGAAGTGCAGGCTGAGCTGACGCGCATCGAACACGTCCTCCAGCCGTTGGACATTGTCCTGGTCAACACCCGCGCCGGGGCGCTGTTTGGCCAGCCTGGGTATCTGGATGCCGGGGTCGGCATCGGCCGCGAGGCCACGTTGTATCTGCTCGAGCGCGGCGTGCGCGTGGTCGGCACCGATGCCTGGAGCTGGGATGCGCCGTTCAAGTACACGCGCGAACGCTTCGCCGCCACGGGCGACGCCTCGATCATCTGGGAAGGGCACAAGGCCGGACGTGACATCGGCTACGGCCAGATGGAGAAACTGGCCAACCTGGAATGCCTGCCGGCCCATGGTTTCCAGGTGTCCTGTTTCCCCTACAAGATCAGGCACGCTTCGGCTGGTTTCGTCCGTGCCGTAGCGATTTTCGAGGAATGAGCGTGACTGCGGACGCTGCTTTGACGATTGTCGATCCCCGCTGGACATTGTTTGTGCGGGTCGCGGCGGCTGGAAGTCTCAGTAAAGCGGCTGTTTTACTGGATATGCCGCAGTCCATGGTCAGTCGAAACATTGCTCAGCTCGAATCGCAATGTGGCGAGCGGCTGTTTCATCGTACCGGCCGTGGGGTGCTCCTGACTGAGTTTGGAGAGCAGTTGCTGCCTTGCGTATCGAGTCTTCTCGTGGACGCCGAAGGCCTGGCCGATGACATTCGTACCCGGCGTGGAAAACCGGTGGGGGAGGTAGTCGTAGGGATGCTGCCTTCGGCGGTCCGGCGGTTTGCCGGTACGCTTTTCGCGGCGGTACAAGCACAGATGCCGGGTGTGAGATTGCACCTGATCGAGGGCGCGAGTGCGCAACTCGAAGAGCAGTTGCAGGATGGTCGTCTGGATATGGCGCTGGTCCTGCGCGAGAACGAAACCAGCATCGGCGAGGCGTATCTACTGGCCAGGCTGGCGCTGCATTTGATAGGGCCCGCCTGTGATCCGCTCCTTGCCGAGCGAGACATTGCGTTGAAGCGGCTATCCGGATTGCCACTGGTAGTCCCGGGGCGTCCCCATCTGTTAAGGGCCAGGCTCGATCATCTGGCCGCCGAACAGTGCGTGGAGTTGTGTGTTGCCGTGGAAGCCGACTCCGTCCAGCTCCAGTACGAAGTCGTCGCGGCTGGCGGAGGTTATGCGATTGCCTCTGTGCTGCCGGGCTCGCTGGATCAACGACTGATTTCATCGCGCATTATCGAGCCCGTGCTGGAGCGCTTTGTCGTGCTGGTCGAGTCGCCCCGTCGCCCCTTGACCCGTGCTTCCCGTGAAGTGCGACGGCTGATTTGCAATCTGTCCATGCCATCGATTTGAGCGATAGCTGCTTTGCATCCCCAGCAGTATTCGGTGGGGGGCGCGCCTCGTAGGGTGTCAGTCAATCAACGACTGATCCCCGATTGCGAGGTTAGCGCTATGCATCACGCCCAAGAGCCCCAAGTCATTACCCCGACGCTTTTTCTCAGCGATGCCGATGTCGCCTCGCTCGCCGACTGGAGCACAGCCGTTGCCGCGCTCGCGCAGGCGTATGCCTGCCCCACGACGGATGCCATGGTGCCGCCTCGCTCCATGGCCCGCGGCGACGGTATCTGGCTACGCAGTTTGACTGCTGTACCTCCCGCAGGCGGCCAAATGGGCTGCAAGTTGATCGCGGCGTCCATGCGGGCGCGCTGCGCCAGCTACCTGATTGCATTGTTCGACCAGCAAACCATGGCGCTCAGTGCCCTGATCGACGGCAATCGGGTGACGGGCTTGCGCACCGCTGCAACCGCTGCGCTGGCGGTTGATCTGCTGGCGCCTCAACGAGCGCTGCGGGTGGGGGTGATTGGTGCCGGGTTTGAAGCGCGTGGCGCGCTTGACTGCCTCAAGGCCGTGCGCGATGTCGCCCGTGTCCGGGTGTTCAGTCCAACGCCCGCGAGCCGCGAGCGGTTTGCCGAAAGCTTCAGGCCGGGGCTGGATATCCAAGCGGTGAACACTGCGCAAGAAGCCGTGCAGGACTGCGATGTGGTGATCTGTGCCGCACGCAGTCGTGACGAGTCTCCAGTGTTGCAAGGGGCATGGCTTTGCGCAGGCGTGACGGTCGTGTCGTTGGGTTCCACCTTGCCTGAGCAACGGGAGGTTGACCCGGTCACGATGGAGCGAGCCGTCTGCATCGTCGCGGATATGCCGCAAGAGGTACTTCACGATACCGGCGACGCCATTGCTGCGATCAGCGCCGGTGTTTATGTCGCCGACAAACTGGTCGCGCTGTCGGATCTGGTCGCGGGTCGCGTCAATCCGCGCCAGAAAGAAACCGACATCGTTCTCTACAAATCGGTTGGCTCGGCGCTGCAGGATGTCGTCATCGCACAAGCGTTGTACGAGCGCGCCAGGCAACAAGGCCTCGGCATCGAGCTGCCAGCCAGCATTGTCCCTGTCTCGAAATAACCCCTCCACTGTTCGAAGGAAAATCATCATGGCCACTTACAAAAAAGCTGATGCCCGCGCCTGGGCCCGTGAAAACCTGGTGGGCTGCTCGGCTGTCACCATCCCAAGCTTCAGTGCTGATCTGAAGCGTCTCAATGAGCGTGGCATTCGCCACGACATCGAGCATACGGTTGGACTGGGTTACAGCAGCACGTTGCTGTGCAGCGAACTGGCGATCTCTGCCCAGGATAACGCTCAATTCACCGCCTGGGCGCGTGAGTCGGGGAAAGACCTGATCCTGTTCTTCCACGCGGCTTTTGGCACGCTTGCCGAGAACATCGAGGCGGTGAAACTCGCTGAGAATGCCGGCGCCGACATCGTCCTGCTCTCCTACCCGCCGCAGTTCTGGCCGACCAGCGAGCAGGAAATCTACGACTACACCAAGTCGTTCTGCGATGCCACGGACCTGGCTGTCATGCTCTTCCCGATTCCGCTCTGGGGCTTTGAGCGCGTGCATCCGGCGGGTATGTCGTTGGAGTTGGTCCGTCGTCTTCTGGCCGATTGCCCGAATATCGCCGCCATCAAGTCCGAGCAAGGGTTTCCGTTGCCAGCGGGCATTTGCGAGATGTACTACCACTTCCGTGATCAGGTGGTGATCAGTTGCCCGATCGAAGCTGACGCAATCCCGTTGATGAGCCTGATGAAACTGCAGTTTTCCGGCACCAGCAACACCGCCTGGATGAGCGACTACTACCCGAAAGCTTTCGAACTGGCCCGCACGGGTCGCTTCGAAGAAGCGATGGAGCTGTATTGGAAGGTCAACCCGGCACGCAGTGCCAATGGCGCCGCCGCGCAAAGCTATGCCGGCGGCACCGGGGTGCTCAATCGCACGATGTGGAAATACCAGGACTGGCTTGCTGGCTTCAACGGCGGCCCGCTGCGTGCCCCGGCGATGCGCGTGCCGGATCGCCTCATGAAGTCTTTGCGCCAAGGGCTGGTTGCGGCGGGCCTGCCGGTGACTTCGGACCCGGATAGCGCGTTCATGATCGGGCGTCACCCTTGCTGATTAAGAGGATTGCAAAGTGAAGCATTTACTTAAGGATCCGACGCTGTGGCGCACGGGTGCCTACATCGCCGGCGAGTGGCTGAACGAGACGCCGCACGGTCGGTACACGCTGCGTAATCCGGTGGATCAAGCGGTGCTGGCCGAGTTGCCACGCTGCCGCGAAACTGAAGTTCGGCACGCCATCGATGCCGCGCATGCGGCCTTCGGTCCATGGCGACGCTTGACGGCTAAACGCCGGGGCGAGGTGTTGCGCCGTTGGTATGAGTTGATGGTTGAGCATCGGGAGGATATCGCCACGCTGATTACCCTGGAGGAGGGCAAGCCGCTGGAGGAGGCGCGGGGCGAGGTCGATTACGCTGCGTCGTTTGTGCGCTGGTTTTCCGAAGAAGCCACGCGGGTGCGCGGTGATTTGATTCCCGGCGTAAAGGACACTCAGCGCATTGTGGTACTGCGCGAACCCATCGGCGTTTGCGCCGCGATCACGCCCTGGAACTTCCCCGCGGCCATGATCACGCGCAAGGCCGCTCCGGCGCTGGCGGCGGGCTGCACGATGGTCGTGAAACCGGCCAGCCAGACGCCCATGACCGCCCTGGCCCTCGCTGAACTTGCGCAGCGCGCGGGTGTGCCGGCTGGTGTGTTCAGTGTGATCACGGGGAATGACACCCGAGACATTGCCGGTGAACTCACGGCCAACCCGTTGGTGCGCAAACTCACCTTCACCGGGTCCACGGAAGTGGGCCGGCTGCTGTTGGCGCAAGCGGCGCAGACGGTCAAGAAATGCTCCATGGAGCTGGGCGGCAACGCGCCGTTCATTGTCTTCGACGATGCCGATCTTGATGCGGCAGCCGATGGGGTGATGTTGGCCAAGTTTCGCAATGGTGGGCAATCCTGCATCGGCGCGAACCGGGTGCTGGTGCAGTCAGGGGTCTATGACGCACTGGCCGAACGTATCGTCGAGCGCATGGCGCGCTTGAAGGTGGGCAATGGTCTGGAGCCGGGTGTACAGGTCGGGCCGTTGATCGATGACGCAGCGGTAGGAAAATCCCAGGCCCTTGTTGATGATGCACTGGCGCAAGGTGCTCGACTGCTGTCCGGCGGCAAGCCTCATGCGCTGGGTGGGTGTTTCTTCCAGCCCACCTTGTTGGCTGATGTGACTCATGAAATGCGGGTCGCTCGCGAAGAGATCTTCGGCCCGGTCATGCCACTGGTGCGTTTCGACAGTGACGACGAAGCCATTGCCATGGCCAATGACAGCGAGTTTGGCTTGGCGGCGTATCTGTACAGCCGTGACGCGGCCCGCATCTGGCGCAATGCCGCTCGCATCGAATCGGGCATGGTGGGCATCAACTGTGGCTTGATTTCAAATGAAGTCGCACCTTTCGGCGGCGTGAAGCAGAGCGGTCTGGGGCGAGAGGGATCTCACCTGGGGATCGACGAGTTCCTTGAGGTGAAATACCTCTGCTGGGATGGCCTGGAAAGCGTGTGAACCGCTATCGCGAGCAAGCTCGCTCCCACATGGGTTTGTGGGTGTTCACCGCACCTGGACACAACACAAAAACCTGTGGGAGCGAGCTTGCTCGCGAAGGCGTCGGCACATCCAACATCACCGCCAACTGACTCTCGGCTTTCGCGAGCAGGCTCGCTCCCACAAGGGGACTGCGGGTTTTCAGCAGCCGAGCAGGCATACCCTCTGACACCCATCACCTCCTGCGATACCTCGGATTGTGGAAAGCGATTTCAGCGCTGATAGTCAATTCGATAGTCTCGTCGTTGATCCGGCATTTCGGTCGGAACTTCATGAGTCTGCGGCATTGAGTCGATAGCGCTGCAGAGCCCGTCGGTGTGCCATGCGATGTCAGCCCGATTGAAATAAGAATAATTAGGAGAGCGTGATGATTGCAGCAGTCAATAAGGTCCTGGTAATCGGAGGCGGGTTCTCCGGTATGACCGCGGCTATCCAGCTCGCCCGCCAGGGCGTCGAAGTGGACCTGGTCGAGATCGATCCTCTGTGGTGTCCCCTGGGGGCCGGTATTACGCTCAGCGGGCCGACGTTGCGAGCGCTTGATACGGTCGGGATTCTTGAACGAGTGGCCGCAGAAGGGTATCTATCGACCAATTTCGATGTGTTTTCACCGGTTGGCGAACTGATCGTGCAGTTGGCGCTTCGACCGCCGGTCAGCGATAAACCGATTCCCTGTGGCGGCGGCATCCTGCGCCCGGTACTGGCTCGCATTTTTGCCGACAAGACGCGGGAAGTAGGCACCCACGTGCGCCTGGGCATAACGTTTGACAGCATCATCGAGCATGCCGATGGCGTTGAAGTGTCTTTCACTGACGGCACCTCCGGGCGCTACGATCTGGTCATCGCCGCCGACGGTGTGCATTCGCGGATGCGAAAGGAGTTTTTCCCGGAGGCGCCCTCGCCAAAACCCATTCACCAGAGTGTCTGGCGCGCGGTGTTGCAGCGTCCGCAGGAAATCGTACGGCCCAGTCATTGGCTGGGGCGCACCAAGGTCGGCGTCAATCCGATTTCCGAAACGCATATGTACATGTTCCTCATGGAAAATCGCGAGTTTTCCGAGTGGATCGATCCGGCCAGTTGGCCAGGCGAAATGGCGCGTCTGCTGGGTGAGTTTCCCGCCCCGATCCTGCAAACGCTTGTGCCGCAACTGTTCGAGCCGGGTGCCAATATCGACTACCGCCCGCTGGCCAATCTGTTGGTGCCGTTGCCATGGCATAAGGGTCGCGTCGTGATGATTGGGGACACGGTGCATGCCACCACGCCCCATCTGGCTTCCGGGGCTGGGATTGGCATCGAGAGTGCCATCGTGCTTGCTGAAGAACTGTTCGCCGACAGCGATCTACAGGCTGCCCTGAGCCGGTTCGAAGCGCGGCGTTGGGAGCGTTGCCAACTGGTGGTCGAGAACTCTGCACGGCTGTGCGAGATAGAAAAAAGTGCGGGTGACAAGGATGAGCATGCCCAGATCATGCGAGAGTCCACTGCTACGTTGGCTGAACCTATCTGAGTGATTCAGCCCCTTCGGCTGGATGCCCTTGAATCACTTCAGCATCCAGTTCGAAGAGGGGTTAATTAACTCATTAAATGTTTACTGGCCCAGATCGAAAATGACGACCTCCTTGACGTATACGAAAAAAGATTCCGACGGTAGCAAGACCCCTACGTCAGACAGCTGCTGGAACAGTGCTCGCTGATACTGACGAAAAACAGAAAGATCGGCTTCATTTTCAAACCACAGGCTGGAAGTGCCTTCGTATACCGCGATGTCTGGCCCGAAATAGGACGTCACTCGGTCGCCCTCGGGGAGGTATCTGGAGCGAGCGTGCCGACGTAGCACCTTTTGGAAGTCCGGGTATTGATTGGCAACTGTGTCGTGAGCTGAATCCCAGGCGGTGAAAAAGGCCTCCAGTTGCACCGTTGGGTTCTTCTTCAGGAAGACGATCGCCTTCCATTTTGAGGGGGCGGCACCGGTATTGGAAATCTCGACTTCATCCATCAGCTGAGCGGCCTGTTTAGACAGGTCGGCGAAGTTTTTTGCATCAGGCCCAACAGTTTGTTGGGTATAGGGATCACTGAAGGTGTGAATCAAACCTGACATGTCATCAAAAAATAATTCGGTGACGGAGTCCCGGTGAAATGTTTGTGTGTAGGTGTTATCAGCGTCAACGCCGAAAGCTGAGTCGATGACATGATTTTGCACGTATCGTTTGACGCCTAAGGGTTTAGCCCGGGCGATTTCTCCATGCTGGTGTTCTATATAGTTCAAGAACTCAGCATGCGTCATGCCGGGTTTGCGGCGTACGGCAGCTAGCATTTTAATCATGGGGCGCTCGCGTCTGGTTGGGGTTGATGACATTGGTCTTATCTTTCTAAACATCGAATGCGCTTTTGCAGGCGGTATTCACCATGGTGATGTTTTAGAAACAAGATAAGACCAACGTTGTCCTCCAAACCAATCAGGGTTTCTGCTAGCAGGTATCACGTAAGAACATGCTTGATGCGTCTTTACCTGGCTGAGGCCTCTGCCAATGCTGTGCGGATAAGCCCGGCGCCTTCCTCTGCCGGACCCGTCCGGCGAAAAACATATTGCTAAGGCTGGACTTCGGTCTTGGTGGAGACAATTTTGCCGTATTTTTCTGCTGGCGGTGTCTCATGGACCACCAGCATACGTTCTTTGCGACACTTGAACTTCACCCCTTTGCGCGGCGCCATGACTCTGGCCGTCTCCATGCACATTGCCTTGGAAGCAAAAGTTGGCCCTGGTTGTCGTTCATCGACACAGCCTTCGAAGCCACTGCAGATCGTCATCACAACAAAATAAACAGTCATCATCTCGGTGTTGCTCCATTGAGTGATGCGATTGATTACTTCCTGTAGTCCAGGTCGGCGGCCTAAACGTTTTGCGGGGGGTGCTTGCGGATGATGAGCTTCGATTTGAACCCCCAGCAATGGCACATTGGTACCGTGCGTCGGGAAACCGTCACTGTATTAGTTTATTTTTGTTTGCCTGGTTTTTCTGCCAATAAGTTGGCGTCATGCGGGCTGAAATGGACGCTTTGAGGAACCGTTCGGGATAGCCTGCAGGCACCGATATTCGGGCGTTAAAAAGGAAAAGGGTGGGATAAAGGAAAATGCCGCTCAGTCAAGAAACGAACCCTGTGGAACGGGCTCGCTCCCGCTGGAAATTCCCTTTACCCACAAAGAACCTGATGGCAGCAGAACCGACTATCCTTTCGGAACACTGCATTCTTGGCAAAAAGGGATGTCATGCCAGACATTGATCGCGCAACCGGCCCCGGACACGGCATCACATGCGGTGATCGAACCTGTTCGATTGGGCCCAGGTTTCCAAGATCCTCGTTACTCCGGATGGCTTCAATAACGGTTTCCTGTCTTTTCATGGCAACTTGCGCATACAGCCAGGACCTGCCAACCGCAGCGGGGCTCGAAAACACCAGGGTCACGGTGATGCAAGCGCAGGACGTCGTTGCCAGGGCCACCCTTGGCGCCGTGCGCTGGAGCGGCCCGGTATCCGGCCCGCAAGCCCAGCGGGGCAAGAGCGTCGCGCTTGTCGCAGAAGATTTGCGTAACGGAGGCATTGTCGGTGTCGCGCAGGGCGCCCGGGAGGCCGCCAATGCATTGGGCTGGACGCTGAAGATATACGATGGTGCCGGCTCATCGGCCGGGCGCGCAAAGGCGTTCTCCGATGCCCTGGCAGCGAAGCCCGACGGCCTTATCCTGTGTGGCTCCGATGCCCTTGAGAACAAGGCGGCGCTGCTGCTCTTCGCCAACAAGGAGGTACCGGTGGTTGGCTGGCACGCCGGGGCAAGCCCGGGGCCGATTGACGGCACGTCGGTGGCGATGAACGTCACGACCGACCCGCTTGAAGTGGCGCGCCTCACGGCCATGGCGGCAGTGGCGCAGTCCAATGGACGCGCCGGCGTGGTCATCCTGACCGACTCCAAGTACAGCATCGCCATGGCGAAAGCCAAGGCCATGGAAGACGTCATTCGGGCCTGTCATGAATGTACGTTGCTGGAGGTGCGCGATGTGGCGATCTCCGAAAGTGGCGAGAAGATGCCGGCGATCACCAAAGAATTGCTTCAGCGTTATGGCAAACGCTGGACCCATACGTTGGCCATCAACGACATCTATTTCGACTACTCGATTGCCTCGCTGACCAGCGCTGCCATACCCAGTGACGGCATTAGTCTGTTGTCTGCCGGTGACGGCAGCGCTTCGGCTTTCTTGCGCATACAGGCAAAAACCTACCAGACCGTGACTGTGGCCGAGCCGCTCAACCAGCATGGCTGGCAAGTGATGGATGAATTGAACCGGTTGTTTGCAGGTCAGCCAGTGAGCGGCTTCGTCGCGCCGATTCACTTGGTCAATAACGACAATATCGCCTTCGATGGCGGGAAAAAATTCCAGTACGATCCTGACAATGGCTATCGAGACATCTATCGCCACCAATGGAACCCCTGACGTTGGACATGACTTCCCGGTTTGGACGCCAGCTATTGCCCCAATCGCTGCGCGCACAATTCACCCTGGCGTTCCTGACGCTGGCGCTGCTGATCCTGGCAGGCGGTGCTACGGCGGTCTACGCGCTGCGCACCTCAAACAGCGCTACTCGACAGCTGACGGATGAACGACTGGTCCGCATGCAAAATGGGCAAGACATGGTGCAGCGCACCTTGCTGATCGAACGCCAGACCGACCAGCTTCTGACAACCCGTTCCCCGGACATCCTGCATTCAAGCTATGCGACGACCGTCGAACAGCTTGAAGCCCTCGATCAACTGGTGCAGCAACTGACTGCCGCAAACAGTGGCGTGGCGATACTCGACATGCATCAGTCGAGTCAGATGTTCCGCAATACCGCCAACATCGTTGCGCAACTGCGAGAAAGCCTGCTGCAAACCGAGGTCACCTTCGCGCAGGCCCTGGAGAATCGCACCGCCCGATTAACGGCGACCAAGACCCGGGCCAATCTGGAACTGGCGGTGCTGCTTTTCGATCTGCCGCAGGCGGTTGACAGTGAGGCCGTTAAACGGCTGCGGGCCCGATATGAGCGCCTGCCAGGCACCGCAGGCGCGTTATCCGACGCGGATGTGCAGACGCCGGATCTCTTCTCCCTGCGCCAGACGCTCATCAATCAACATGACGTCCTGCAGCGCTTCAACGAGCAACTCAAGAATGAGGCCGGGGTCCTGGTCGCGGTCGCCCGTACGCAATCGAACGCCTACACCCAAGACTATCGTGAAGCGGTACAGCGCCTGGTCGAGGCCTCGAATCGCAGCCAGCAATGGGTATTGATCATGTTGGGCGCCAGCCTGGTGTTCGCCTGGTTCGTGACCCGGGTTTTCATGGGCCGCCATGTGCTCGTGCGCCTGAATGAAATTAGCCGGCAATTGCGTCAGGAACACACGGACAAAACGCATTTGATGATGGCCGACCATGGGAAGGACGAGATCGGCAACATGGCGCGGGCGGTGAATCAATTTTTCGAAGACCGACTTCAACTGGAGAAAAAAACCGCTCAATTGAGCATCGCTACAGAGCGGCTCGCCGTGCAAAACGATCGATTGGAACAAGAAGCGATCATCCGCACCGGACAAGGTCATGTCCTGGAACTGATCGCCAGGAGCACCGAGCTTGCAGAAGTCCTCGATAGCCTGGCGCACCTGGTCGAGTCCCAACTGGAGGGCATGAAGGTCTCCATCCTGCTGCTGGATGAGGAGGGCAAACACCTGCTGCACGGGACTGCACCTAGTTTGCCGAAAGCCTATAGCCAGCTCATCGACGGAATTGAAATCGGTCCGAGCGTCGGTTCATGTGGCACCTCGGCCTATCGACGAGAGCCGGTCATCGTCACGGACATCGAGCAGGATCCGCTGTGGGAAGCGTACCGTTCACTCGTTGCGCCCTATGGGTTTCGCGCCTGCTGGTCGACGCCGATCCTGTCCCATGAGCGAAAGGTCTTGGGTACGTTTGCCTTGTATGCCAACACCGTACGCAGCCCCACCGCGGCCGAGACGCAACTGATCGACATGGCGACACCGCTTGCCGGCATTGCGATAGAACGCCAACTGACCGAAAAGCGCATTCGCTTTATGGGCGACCATGACGCCCTGACCGGGCTGCCGAATCGCACGCTGCTCGAAGACCGCCTCAAGCAGGCGATGCTATATGCCCAGCGCTACGACCGGCTGGTGACAGTGGTGTTTCTCGACCTGGACAAATTCAAACTGGTGAATGACAGCCTTGGGCACAGCGCCGGGGACGAACTGCTGAAAACCGTCGCCCAGCGCATGCAGGGGTGTGTACGGCGTACCGACACCGTCGTGCGACTGGGTGGCGACGAGTTTGTGATCATCCTGTTCGACCAGCCCTCGGACCTGGACGGCGTGACACCCGTCCTGCACAAAATCCAGGAAGCCATCCTGCGGCCGATTCAACTGAGCGGCCATACGCTCCACGTCACCTGCAGCATGGGACTGGCCACTTACCCTGCCGACGGCACTGATACCGACACGTTGCTCAGCAATGCGGACGCCGCCATGTACCGGGCCAAGGAGCTGGGACGCAACAGCTTCCAGTTCTATACGAGCGAGATGAATAACAAGGTCCAAGGCAAGCTCGCCATGCAAGACGGGTTGCGAAGCGCACTCAACAATGACGAGTTCCTGCTGTTGTACCAGCCACAGGTGGATTTGCAGTCAGGCCAGATCATCGGCGTGGAGGCATTGATCCGCTGGCAGCATCCCGAGCTCGGCATGGTCTCTCCCGTCAAATTCATATCCCAGGCCGAAGAGACCGGGTTGATCGTGCCCATCGGCGACTGGGTGATCCATACCGCCTGCAGACAGAACAAGGCGTGGCAGGATGCCGGCTGGCCGCCGATCACCATGTCGGTGAACATCTCGGCTCGCCAGTTCGTCGAAAGGGACCTGATCGACCGGATCATGCATGCCTTGCAGGAATCCGCGCTGGACCCGATGTACTTTGAGCTGGAGCTGACCGAAAGCCTGATCATGCAAGATCTTCAGCAAGCCATCAGCAAAATGAAGGCCCTGCAAGCCATGGGGATCAGCCTCTCGATTGACGACTTCGGCACCGGCTATTCCAGTCTCGCCGCATTGAAAAGCTTCCCGATCGCGAGGCTCAAGATCGATCAGTCTTTCGTGCGCGATCTACCCAACAACGAGAACGACAAAGCCATTGCCACCGCTGTGATTTCGTTGGGGCACAAGCTGAACCTCAAGGTCATTGCCGAAGGTGTCGAAACCGAGGAGCAGCAAACCTTCCTGCGTGAAAACGGCTGCGATGAAATCCAGGGGCACTTTTTCAGCAAGGCGGTCAGTGCGGAGGAAATCAGCCGGTTACTGCGTACGTCCGGAGTGTCTGAACCAAGTCGCCTTGCCAGTCCAGGTTCGGTCAGGCAAAAAAAACGCGATGTAAAACGCCCGAGCGGTCCAATGTCCGGGCATTGATGACTCTGCCTTTCTGTATTTCCGGGGGAGAGGGTATCGCCGGATCTCAGGAAGCATCCTGCTCATAGCTGCAACCCACGTAGAGATCGCTGGCCTTGTCTTCCGTGGAGACCACTCGCAGGGTAGCGCCGTTACCGAGGCTGCGCTGATAGTCAACGTAGCCGTCGGTATCCAGGGTCTTTTTCAATTTCAGGGTGCTGGCGAGCTTCTCTGCATCGGCCTTCGGGCTGCTGCTTTTGGCCTGGAGAAAGAAGCTGAAGCGGTCGGTCATCACCAGGGTGGTCGACGACACGCCGTGCACCGTCAACGCCGGGGTGGCTTGCCAGGCGCCACCGCCCCACGGGCTGTGCGCTTCATCCTTGGAGAGCGTCAGTTGCTCGGCATCAACCAGGTCGTTGAACTCGCCCACCTGCTGTGCATTGGCCTGGCACTGCGCCAGGGCCTTGAACAAATCGCTGTGGCTCGAGCCAGCGGCCGAAACAGCAAAGGTGGACAGGCACCCGGCCAGGGCGACGAGACCAAGAGAGATTTTCATGCCGACATCCTTGTTTCAGTTGAATAACAGGTGATGGATACCCGAGGTCAATGGCTGCAGGCTTCGGGAATGAACGTGCTGCCCGGCTGTACACGGGCCTGCGCTGCAGGTGGGGAGCTTGCCATTGCTGACTTGAATATGCCATCAGGTTATCCCTGAGGATGGACTGTCGTAGAAACCATTTTTGTGCTCATTTCTGGCACCGGTAAGTCGGCGAGATAACGGTCGGCATGACCAGCCCACAGGCCACCGCAGCACTGACGGCCTGCTGGCGGTTTACCGACCCCAGCTTGCGTCGGGCATTGAGCAGGTGGAAGTCGATGGTGCGTTCGGAGCAGGTCAGGATGTGGCTGATCTCCCAGGTGGTCTTGCCTTCGCTGGCCCAGTACAGGCAGTCCATTTCCTTGGGCGTCAGGTCCTGGCGCGGTTGGGCAGGCCGTTGCAATTGATGTCGTATCCCGGCGAGCAGGTAGGGAATGAGCATGAACAGTTGATAGACGGCGGGGTTGGAAAACCCTTTCTGTTCGGTGTTCTGTGTGTCGTCGAAGGCCACGCTCAAGGTTCCCCTGAGCATTTCGTAGCGCAGCGGAATACTCACGCCGCTGCGCAGGCCGTGTTGCTCGCGTTGCTCCCAGAAGTGCCGGGAGCGTCCCCGGGCGCGCCGTCGCTCGCTGTCCCAGAAAAGCGGCACCAGCTCGCGTCGACAGTGCCTGAGTATCGGGTCGATCTCGATCAACCCGTCACAACGGTAGTGTTCCAGCCAGCGTTTGGGAAAGGTGGTGATGAGGCCGGCCAGAGGGTCGGTATCCCTCGGCGCTGCCGGCCCCAGGCTGATGAGGTAGCTGCCGAAGCCGAGTTGGCGCAGCACTTTGTTCAGCAGGCGCTCCCAATCGCAACGGTTGGCATCCTTGGCGAGGCTCGTGAAGGCGGTCAGCGTAGCGGCACGCTCTGCCTGGGTCCGGCTGCAGGCGGGGGAGTGGTGTTTGTCCATAAACGGATCGCTCTAGTTGTCGCAGGAATGAAGCAGTCGCAGTACGGGAAAGAAGGGGCGCATGCCCCTTCCGGGTGGATCACTTGTGCACGTGACACCGGATGAAACTGCGGAACAGGTCCAGGCCGTTTTCGGTGAGGATGCTTTCAGGGTGGAACTGCACACCCTCCACCGGCAGGTGGCGATGGCGCACGCCCATGACATAGCCGTCGTCCGTGGATCTGGACGTGATCTCCAGGCAGTCGGGTAACGGCTGCTCGCTGATCATCAACGAGTGGTAGCGGGTCGCCCGAATCGCATGTGCCTGGGTGTGGTCATAGACGCCCTTGCCGTCGTTCTGGATGGTGCTCACCTTGCCGTGCATCACGTGCGGGGCCCGGCAAACCTGGGCACCGAAGGCCAGGCCGATGGCCTGGTGACCCAGGCACACCCCCAACAGCGGCAGGCGCCCCTGAAAGTGCCTGATCACTTCGATGTAGCCCACATCGGCCGGATGCCCAGGCCCAGGGCCCAGTACGCAGAAATCCGGCGAGAACGCTTCAATGCGCTGGATGAGGTCCGGTACGTCGTGACGCTCGACGTGGGTTTCCAGCCCCAGTTGTTCCAGGTATTGGCTGATGATGAAGACGAAGCTGTCATAGGCGTCGATCAAGAATACTTTCACAGTGCGATCTCCTGGCCGGTCACTGCCCGATAGACGGAACCCATCTTGTACAGCGTCTCTTTCCACTCAAGCTCTGGCACCGAATCGGCCACCACTCCGGCGGATGCACGCAAGTGGTACGTACCCTCGTCGAAGACCGTCGAGCGAATGCACAACGCGGTGTTGACGCTGCCATCGAAACCGACCAGGCCAAGGGCTCCGGCATAAATGCCCCGGCGGTTGCTTTCCATCCCTTCGATCAGCTCCATCGCCCTGACTTTGGGGGCGCCGGACATGGTGCCCGCGGGGAACGAGGCCTTGATCACGTCGTAGGCATCCAGGCCCGGGCGCAGCAAGCCGCGAACGTTCGACACCATGTGGTAGAGGTGCGAGTACTCTTCCACGAGCATGAACTCATCGACCTCCAGCGAGCCGGCCTGGCACACGCGACCGATATCGTTGCGACACAGGTCGATGAGCATCAGGTGTTCGGCGCGCTCCTTTTCGGAGCGGGTCAGCTCCAGGACCAACTGAGTCGGATCGACGCCAGGCTTCTTGCCCACGGTGCCGGCGATCGGGCGCATCTCGATCAAGTCATCCTTGATCCTGACGAACAGCTCCGGACTGGCGCCGATCAGGTCGATGCCGCCTACGTGGGCCAGGTACATGTAGGGGGAAGGGTTGCGCAGGCGCAGGTTCTGGTACACATCGAACGGTGAAACCTGCGAGCGGATGCGAATCTCATGACCGAGCTGGATCTGGTAGACGTCGCCGGCGCGGATGTGCTCCATCGCCACTTCGACACGCTCGACGAATTGCTCCGGGGTCACCGTGCGCTCTTCCTCGAAGCCCTCGGGGTACGGTAGCGGAGCCAGCGCCTCGGCGGCCGGGGTTGTGCTCAGGAAGGGGTAGTCCTCCAACGTACGGGGCGCCCAGAGTTCGTGGTTGTTGATCAGGGTTTCGACGATGCCATTGCTGTGGAAATAAACCAGCGTCTGATAGACCGACAGGGCAATGAGCGGGTAGTCGTAGGTCTGCTTGGCCAGATCGGGAAGCCGCTCGATCAGGCGAACGCAGTCGTAGGCGAAATAGCCGAAGAAGGCCAGGCTGGAAGGGGCATTGGACGCAGGCTGGAACGTTGCCTGGATCGCCCGGAGCAGGTTCCACGCCGCCTCGCTGTCGGGCAGATGGATCTTGTGTTCCTGGTCGACCTGCATGCCCGCTTGCCGCAGGCTGGCGGACAAATGTTCACACAGGGCGGCGCAGCCTCGCAGTTGGGCCTGGCCCTCATTGATACACACTTCGAAAAGCGGTTCGAGCCCGACGATCGTCGCCCGGCGATCACGGCTTGGGCCGGACAGTGATTCAAGAATGAAAACAGACTCGCGACCCAGTTGTTCCAGTGCATTTGCATATATGCCAAGTGCATCCGTAGGTCGACGTTCTTCGCGGCGAAGAACATTCACGCCAATTAGATTTTTATTCACGGTTAATACCATATTCAAGGTGTAACGATTCAGGCGCTCGATTAAGAGAGCGCCACGGGAATATAAAGCGCGCAGGCACTTTAAATACGTGTTGACGGATATTCTGAATAGACGGGGCGGACGCTGTTCATGTCGCGCGCACTAAAAAGCTTGCAATGGATTGCAGCCAATTGTTGCGCAGGGCACAAGGCGCGAGCGCCTTCGATTTCAGAGGGGAAAGATCAGGACGTTGCTGGCAAGCAGCAGACAGGCTCCGGTCTTCGCTAGATTAGCGACGCCAGATATTGCTTTTGAAGATGGCCAGAATGGCCCGGGAACAGCTGTCGGGATAGCTGTGGGAGGAACTGATAGCAGAAAGGTGATAGTACATTTTTAGACATCCCAGTCTTGGCTAAGCACTGCGGGAATAATTGGCAGTGCGGCGAAATTACCAGCGTGCCCTGGGGCTGTCAACTGCTGAGGGGATATTAATATTTCATTCATTTCTGAATGTCGACGAGGCGAAGAGCTATCCCTACGCGTATGTAACCGCGCGTGCTTTTAACAAGAAACTCGTGCGCGCACAACTGCGAGATAGCGCAGCTGGGTATTTGTAAGTTCTGTTACTAACGTAGCGGCCGTTGAGTTCCAGTAACCCATCAAACCTGAGCGGCTGAAATGAAAGAGCATTTAGAGACATTCAAGAAGCGGTACGATCCGATTCATCATGCCTATTGGACCGACGTCCTCAGCGACACCGAGCTGGCGGCCTGGCACCAGGCACAGTTGCGGGAAGTGGTCGGCCACGTGAAGCGGTCCTCGCCGTTTTATTCCAGGCACCTTGCCCAGGTCGACGAGCGTTCGCTGACCTTGGATGACCTCGCCACCTTGCCCTTCACGACCAAGGATGATCTGCGCGAAGCAGGCTTCGACATCTTGTCCGGCCCGCTGGAAGACAGCATCTTCTATTACGAGACCACGGGGACCACCGGGCCCGCCACGCCATGCCCGCGGGACCGCAAGGAGAGCTACGCGAGCAATCGCCAACTGGCCATGGCCTACCAGGCCGTGATCGAAAAGCATTTCCCGGGCGAAAAGACCGTGGTCGGCATCATGGGACCTACCGAGGTCCATTCCTTCGGTGACACCCTGGGCGATGTCTGCACCCAGCTCGACCTGTGCAACGCCAAGATCTGGCCGCACTCACCGGTGATCGGTTGGCCCAAGGCACTGCAACTGCTCAAGGACCTGCGGATCGGCGTGCTCGCATCGGCGCCGGGGCTGCTGCTGGCCATGGCCAAGGAAGCCGAGCGCCAAGGCTTGAACCCACGCGAGGACTTCGCCCTGCGCGCGTTCATGATGAGCGGCGAGCTGTGCACCCCTGCATTGAAGAACAACCTCTACAGCCTGTGGGGCGCGCAGGCCTACAACAGCCTGTATGGCTCCCAGGAAGCGATGATCATCGCGGCCTGCAACGCCAACGACCAGTTGGTGCCGCATCGCCTCAACTACATCATCGAGGTGCTCGATCCCAAGTCCGGGGAAAGCCTGGGCTGCACCGGCGACGGTGAGTTGTGCGTGACCATGCTGATCCCGGGCAGCAAGCCGCTGATTCGCTACCGCACGGGTGACCTGGTCTCGATCCAGTCGCGCCCCGGCTATCCGCAATCGATGCGCCAGACCGTCAAGGTCGTCGGTCGGGTGAAGGATGCCGTGCAACTGAACGATCGCGCCTTCTCGGCCGCACAGATCGAGCAGGCGCTGCTTGAAGGCGTCGAACAATGCCTTGGCTACCAGATCATCCTCAGTCGCGCCAATGATCGCGACACCGTCATCGCCAAGCTGGAAATGTCGCGCTTCTTCGAAGGCGATCGTGGACGCCTGGTGCTGCTGATCAAGGAGCGCCTGCGCGAACGGCTGGGGGTCGATGCCACGGTCATGGTGGTGGGCGATCTGGCCGAGCATGTGAACCTTGGCAGTTGGTTCAGCTGGAAAGAAGCGCGCATCGTCGATCAGCGTCAAGGCCAGTGAGGTCAGCGATGAGCCTGTCTGTTCGCGTGATCGACCACGCCAATGAACTGTTCGAGTCCGTCCGGCAACTCAGGAGTCGCTACCTGGGGACCAATCCGGCACGGGAGGATGACTTCGAGCGCAGGGAGCAGGTGCGCGACGCCTTGTCCTATCACCTGGTCTACCTGGACAAGGACGAAGTGGTCGGGACGTTGCGCGTCACGCCGCTGGGTCATGGCCTGAGCTTCGTCGAACGGGCGGTCGACGTGCAGGCCTATTTCGAACAATCGACGGATGCCTTCGATGCCAATCGCCTGGTGCTGGACGAGCGATACCGCGGCGGTCGGCACCTGCGCATGTTTCTCCTGCAAGCGGCCATTTGGCTGAAAGCCAACACCCACCTGCGATTCATCTCGGCACTGTGCCGCGGCCAATTGGCTGCGCTCTATGTCGGCCTGGGCGGGCGCGTGCTGGTGGATGACGTTACCTGGACCGGGGAACAGGTCGAGCGGCGCTACAGCCTCGTGTACCTGGAACTCGAAAGTGTGTACCTCAATGTTAAAGGAGCCAATTGAAATGCAAGCATTCTTCAAGGAACTCGACGCTATCGTCGACGCGGGCTGGGCCCAGATCAAGCAGGGCGCCTACTGGAAATTCAGCCTGGACAACCCAACGCCGCCAGCCCTCTACCAACAGCTCATGCTGCAGGTCTACCACTACACCCGCTACAACTCGGTGAACCAGGCCGCCTGCGCCTTCAGTGCCGATCCAGAGGAAACGACGCTGTTGCGCTTCGTCTACAAGCACGCCCTGGAAGAGCTGGGCCACGAGCGCATGGTGCTGCGCGACCTGGAGTCGGTCGGGCTGCTGCCGCAAGCCATGCCGGCGCCCCTGGCGCCGACCCAGGCACTGATCGCCTTTCTCAACGATGTGGCCATCCGCAAGGGGCCGATCGCTCGCCTGGGCTACAGCTACTGGGCCGAGGACGTCTACGAGCACATCCAACCGATCCTGGAGCGGTTCCGCGCCGACCTGGGCTTGAAGGATGAGCAGATGACCTTCTTCGTCGCCCACTCGACCATCGACGAGAAACACGCCGAGGAAGTGCGTATGGCGATGCAGCGTGCGGTGAAGACCGAAGAAGATCGTCGTCAGATCAAGGAAGTGGCACGCGTCACGCTGTGGCTGACCGGGCAGTTGATGGAAGAGGCTTTGCGCGCCTACCTGGCTGGCGAAGAAGGGTTGCGGGAGGCGTCCTGAATCATGAATCTGACCATCATTGTCGGGTCAAGCCGACCTTGTGGTGTCAGTGCACGGGTGGTGGCGCTGGTGCGCCGCCACCTGGGCGAGGAGGTCGCGGTCGATGACATCTGGCTCAAGGATTACCGGATCGACTACTGCGACGCCGACAACGCCTGCTCCGACCAGGACTGCCAAGTGCAGGACGACGTCGGGCAGTTGGTGGCGCGGCTGGACCGCGCCGATGCGGTGCTCTATCTCCCCGTCATGCATGCCTATGGCACCAACAGTCGCTTCCAGGCGTTTCTGGAGCGAGTCGGCTATGGCTTCCTGCGGCCACGGGAGCGTCCGCTGCGCGACAAGCTCGCGGCGATTGCGGTCGTTGGCCGACGCTATGGACACACGGCGGTTTTCTCCCAGGTCGCGCTGAATGTGCTGCTCAATAAAATGATTCTGGTCGGCTCGGGATTTCCGCCGTGCTTCCAGACCCAACTGGCCCACGATCCTGAAGCGGAAGAGGCCCTGCGCGAGACATTGGACCGGCTCTGTGAGCATCACTGTCGACTTAACCCCCCAGCACTTGCGACAGGCAAGCCGGAAAGAATCCTGCGGCCGATTCAATTTCAGAAGGGATAACTGTCATGCCATTGAAAGATTCATTGCTCGCGTTACTGGTCGCGTTTCTCTGGGGCGCGCAGGTCACTGCAGTGAAAATCGGCGGTGCCGAGTTGCCGCCTATCCTCATGGTCGCCATGCGCTACGCGATCATGGCGCTGTTTCTCCTGCCGCTGCTCAAGCGCGTCAAGCGTGAACAGTTCGCGTCCGTGGCCCTGGTCGCCACGATTACCGGGACCTTGCATTTCGGTTTGCTGTATTGCGGTATTGCCCGGGTAGACGCTTCTACCTCGGCGATCATCTATCAACTGGCGGCGCCGTTTACCCTCGTCCTGGCATTCGCGTTATTGGGGGAAGTCCTGAAACTGCGGCTCCTGGCGGGCATCCTGCTGGCGTTCGCCGGTGTCCTGGTGCTACTGGCTACGCCATCGGCGGGCGGGACGTTCATCGGCATGTTGCTGGTGGCGCTGGCGGCCTTGGCATTCGCTGCCGGGTCAGTGTTGACCAAGCGTCTCGGGCCCCTGGATCCGCTGGCCTTGAGTGCCTGGACGGCGGTCATCGCCGCACCGCAACTGTTGTTGTGGTCGTTCGTCCAGGAAGGCGAGCAATGGACACGCGTCTATACGGCCAGCGCCCAGGCGTGGTGGGCGGTGCTCTACACCGCGCTCAGTGGTGGCCTGCTGGGGTTCGGCCTGTGGTTCTGGTTGCTCGGCCGCAACTCGATGCAGCAACTGAGTCCGTACCTGCTCCTGGTGCCGGTGTTCGCGATTGCTGTCAGCCAGGTCATGCTTGCCGAAGGTTTCAGCCAGCGCCTGGTGATCGGCGCCGTGTTGACGCTGTCAGGCGTGGCGCTATGCCAACTGCGCCTGCCGGCAAGATTCTCCCTCAAGGCGGCTAACAAAGGACAAGGAGTGGTGGATGAACCGCGTTGATCGACTGCTGCTCGGCACCTTGCGCCTGGTCCACCGCTGGCAGTTCGGTTTGAAGCTGCGCTGGCACAGCGGTACGCATGGACGCTTGGCTTATCTGCAAAGCCCTGCACGGCAACAGCGGACGACGCTGGTCATGTTCCATGGCTTGGGCGCCAGCAAGGATCAGTGGGGCCCTGCGATGCTGGGCATGGCGCGCCATCACCATTGTGTTTTCGTCGATTTGCCGGGGCATGGCCAATCCGTGTACGAGGCGGGCGCTAGCTTTGGACCCCAGGCAATGCTGGCGGAACTCGAAGGCCTGCTGGATACGCTCGTCGAGGGCCCCTTCGTGCTGGTTGGCAGCTCTTTGGGTGGGTGCGTGGCCGGCCTGTATGCCGCCAAACACCCGCAGCGTGTCAGTCACTTGGTCTTGCTGGCGCCTGCCGGTCTGGGCGAGCAAGCGCTAGGCCCCACATTGAAAGCCAGCCTGCAAGGGGCGGGAACGGTGTTTGGCTATCGTACGGTCGAGGAGATGAAGCGCTTCTGGAGCCTGGTGTTCAAGGCGCCGCCCGAGGTGGGAGGGCGCTTGGCCCAGGCCATGGCGGCCAGCGGCAGGTCGAGGTTTGCCGCGGTGCAGCGGGTCGTCGAGGATTTCCGTCGTGAAGGCCTGGACGTGCTGCTCGAACGGTTGCCACAGATTGCGGCCAAGACGCTGGTGATCTGGGGGCGGCATGACCAGGTGTTCCTGCCGGCAACCCTGGAGAACCTGCTCCAGCAACTGCCCGATGCACGCGGCGAGTTCATCGAGGACTGCGGGCATGTGCCTTATCTTGAACGGGGCGCCGATGTGGTGGCGGCCATTACACGGTTCATTGCGACGTCCAGGGTTTAGCAGGATTGGATCAAAGCCTGGCCGCCAAAGTCCCCTTTCTGACCTCCCATAGCCTCAACAGCCGGGTACCGCTGCCGTAACGTGCATCTGACTGCGCACGCGGAGGGAGCGTCTTGATGAATCGTAGGACCTTTATGCTCGGCACCGCCGGAGTGGGTGCGTTGATGGTCGGGGCGGGGGCGCTGTTGCGTCCGAGCGATCGGGGCAGCCCATACAACGAGTACTTCCGCGCGTTGAACCAGGAGCTGAAGCGCCATGGGCCGATGCGGCCCGTGATGCTGATTGACCTGGACCTGCTCGATCACAATATCAATGTGGTCAAGCAATCCGTCACCCGCGCCGGTAAACACTTGCGCCTGGTGGAGAAGTCCCTGCCATCACCGGGACTGCTGGCGTACATCGCCAAACGTACCGATACCCGGCGGCTGATGTCGTTTCATCAGCCGTTCCTCAACCACGATGCAGTGGCATTTCCCGAGGCTGACATCTTGCTCGGCAAGCCTCTACCGGTACGCTCGGCCGAGGTGTTTTACCAAACCCACAAGGGCGCCTTCGACCCTTCCAGGCAACTGCAATGGCTGCTCGATACCCCCCGGCGGCTGATGGATTACCTGGCATTGGCGCAAGGCCTGGGCACTCGGTTGCGGATCAATATCGAGCTGGATGTCGGCCTGCACCGCGGCGGAGTCGCTGACCACGCGGTGCTCGGCGAGATGCTGACGCTGATCGGTGCCCATCCGCAGCAGCTCGAATTTTCAGGCTTCATGGGGTATGACCCGTTTGTCGGCATGGGCGTGCCCAGGGTCCTCGGTTCGTCCCAGGCGTTGTTCGACAAGGTGATGGTCATTTACAACGGCCATGTGAATTACCTGCGTAAACACTTCCCTGCGCTTTGGCACGAAGGGCTCACGCTCAATACGGCCGGCAGCCCCAGCTACGGTATACATGAGCAGGAACGCTTGAGCAGCGAGGTCTCGGTGGGGACGGCGTTTCTCAAACCGACCCATTACGACCTGCCATCGCTGGCCGAGCATGTGCCGGCGGCCTTTATCGCAACGCCCGTGCTAAAAAGCACGGGCGCCGTCAATTTCCCAGCCCTGGATGACAAGTCCCGATTGTTCTCCTGGTGGGACCCTAATCAGCGCGCGACATTTTTCCTCTACGGCGGTAACTGGATGGCCGAGCTCGAGTCACCCAAGGGCCTGCAAAGCAATGAGCTCTATGGTCGCAGCTCCAATCAGGAAATGGTCAACGGCTCCCCGTCCGTAGGGTTGAACGTGGAGGACCAGGTGTTTTTACGGCCGACCCAGACGGAGTCCGTGCTGCTGCAATTTGGTGATTTGCTGGCCGTGCGCGGCGGGAAGATTGTTGAAACCTGGCCCGTGTATTGATCGGAGCCTGAAGGCGAGCTTTTGGCTTGGCCGGGAAAGCGCCCTCAAAGACGACCCCGCAACAGAAACAGCACCAGCGCCACCAGGCAGGCCGTCGTCTGAATCCCACCCAGCGTCGTGACTGGCGCGAAGCTCAAGACCGAAGCCAGCCAGGTGGTCAGCGCAGCCGCACCCATGGAGAGAAAGCCCAGCAGTGCGGAGGCCATCCCGGCTTCCTTGCCGAAAGGCCCCATGGTGATTGCCGTGCCCAGCGGATTGGCCAGGCCCATGCCCCACAGGAACGTGATCATCGAGAGGGCATACCACCCAAGACCAGGCGCGGCTGGACCGACGAGCAGCAGGCCGCCGCCGGCCATGGCGCAGGCAATGCCCACGAGTGTGGCGATTCGGGCGCCATGACGATGCGCCAGGCGCGGAGCCGCCATGCCGGCGGCGAACACGACGAATACCGTCGCGGCGAAATACAGGCCGGTCTGCAACGAGGTCAGGCCGATACCTTGCATCAGGATGGCGGGCGCCGCCGCAAAGGAGGCGAACAGGCCGCTCATCAGCAGGCTCATTGAAAGGGCAGGGAGGATGAAGCGCCTGTCCAGCGCCAATCTGCCATAGGCGAGCACCACACTCTTGGCCGAGTGCGGCGCCCGGCGATCGGCGGGATGGGTTTCTCCGAGGTCGCGCACGTAGAAAAAGGCCAGTATCACGGCGGCCAGTCCCACCAGGATGAAGATGGCACGCCAGCCGAGCGTGACGGACAGGACGCTGCCGGCCAGCGGCGAAAAACCCGGCGCTGCGGCAGTGGCGATCATCGTCAGCGACAAGGCGCGGGCGAGGGTCTCGCCTTCAAACAGATCCCTTGCGATGGCACGCGACAGCACCGAGGCTGCGCACACGCCCAACGCCTGGACGATGCGTCCGGCGATCAGCGCATCAAGGGTGGTGGCAAGGCCGGCGATGACGGTGCCGACCACGAACACCGAGAGGCCACCGAGCACCAGTTTCTGGCGCCCGTAGCGGTCGGCCAGTGGCCCGACCACCAACTGGCCCAAGGCGAATGTGATGAAGAAGCTGGACAGCGTCAGGCCGAGCTCGCGAGCGGTCACGCCCAGGTCTTCGCCGATATCCGCAAACGCCGGGAGAATGATGTTGGTAGACAGCATGCTGATCGCCGCCAGGCCTGCAAGCAGCGCCACGACTTTGCCGGTCAATGGTTGTGTGGAGGCGTGCGGTTGCGTAGCGGTAATCGCCAATGAAGTTCTGGCTTCCATACAGCCTCTCCTGTGTTTGGTTGGCGGGCAAAGACGTTGATGCCAAGCGCCAAGACAGTGGTTCGCGATCTCGGCGCAGTGACGTAGGCTTGCACATGACGTTCATAATATTTTTATAAATATGATGATCGTAATCTCTGGCGTCAAGTTAAATATCTGGCGTGCGCAGGCAGGATTCACTGTTGCCAATAAGTGGGGGCGAGGTAGAGCGGATGGGGAGGGTGTGAGGTCGGCGCTTTTCAAGCGCCGTGACCTCGGTATCGGGTAGGTTCGGATCGAAAGATGCCCTAAACGGCCGGCCGACGCATCGCCAGAATGGCGGCACCGAAGCCGATGAACGTCGAGCCGACGAGCCTGCTGATCCACACGGAAAATTCGGGCCGTTTCAGCACGCCTTTGGCCTGGGCCGCAATGGCGGCATACAGGCTCAAGGAAACCAGCGACAAGCCGGCGAATATCGACGTAAGAATCAGGAATTGCGGCAGCAGTGCGGCGCTCTGGTCGATGAACTGCGGGAACAGGGCGGTGAAGAACATCGTCGCCTTGGGGTTGGTGATGGCTGTCAGGAAGGCCGACTTGTACAGCTTTGAACGCGATGGCTTGCTGGTTTTGCCATCGGTTTGTACATCCTGCGCGAGGATCGGGCTTTTTTTGAACAGCTGCCTGGCGCCCAGGTAGAACAGATAACCCGCCCCGAGGACCTTCACGGCGTTGAACAGCCATTCGGAGCTGGCGAGCAACGCGCCCAGCCCGAGCATGGCGGCGGCCGACAAGCAGAACAGCCCGCTGGCGTTGCCCACCGACGACCACACCGCGTAACGCGGCCCGTAGGCCAGGCTGTTATTGATCGCCATCAAGGTGGCAGGTCCAGGACTGGCGATGGCGACGGCCGCGACCAGGGTAAAGGCGAGAATTGAGTGCAGTTCCATTGATCACATTCGCGACTGATTGAGAGGATGTGCATCCTACAGGAGAACCTGGGGTTGTCTGAATACAGCCGCCACAACGTTTCTATCGGTGCAGCCGCGCTAGCCTTGAGCACTGAGCCGCTGAGGCGGCTTTAATGCTACAGTCCGGCCTTTCCTGGGGGAGGGGCGCGTCATGCGGATCGTAGTAATGGCTTTTACGATGGCGCTGCTGGGCGGATGCGCCACGGCCAACGAAACCTTTGGCATGGGACAGCTCTGCGGCCTCCATCCTTACTGCGGTGCGGCGACCGATATCGAGATCATCAAGGCCTCGACGAATGACAACGACGTGTATTCACGCGCGCTGGCACCGTTTGCAGTCGTCGACCTTCCTTTCAGCATCGTCGCCGATACGCTGATCTTGCCTTATACGATTTTTCATATGAGGCCTGCCGAGGAATAGTGGAATTGCCTCGACGGCTTGAATCCAAAACCCAAGGCGGCCGGCCGCATTAATCGCCTGCTTTCTGCCGTTTCATCCTCGTCCAATCAACACGTGCGATGGCGCAACGCAGCACCTGTAATTGTCCTGAGCTCAAGGCAATTGCCAGTAGAATCAGCAAGATCAGCCCCCAATCAGAGGGGCTTGGGTATTGGCCGAGGATCGCCATTGAACTGAAGATGCCAAACACCGGGATCAGCAGTGACAACGGCGCTACGCGTGACAGTGGGTATTCACGCAACAGCAGGTTCCATCCCCAGTAACTGAAATGCGTCGCGGCGTAGACCTGGAACGCGAGCGAAAGCAACGTCGTTGCATTGAGCTGCGAAGGGAGTGCGTTGAAGGGCGCTGAGCCATGCAACAGCCACGTCAACAGCAAGAGCGGGATGGGTGCAAACAAGCTGGCCCACACCACGAAAGCGAAGACCTCACGCACCTTCGATACTTTGATGATCACGTTGCCGATGCTCCACGCCATTGCGCTGCCAATGACGAGTGCGAAACCGGCCTTCGACGAGTCGCCAGGGCTGCACAGTACGATCCCTCCCAACCCTATGGCTGCCAGCAGGCTGCCAATCCGTTGAGGTTGCCCCAGGCGTTCGCCAAAGAAAAGTACACCCCAGCCCAGAGTGAAGAATGCACTGCACTGGATCAGCAGCGACGCTGTACCGGGTGGCACCCCCATGGCAATTCCCTGGTTGATCAGTGCCCACATGGCCACGCCAAAGATCAGCCCGTAGGCGGCCAGCCATCGGAAGGCAACGCGTGGACGCTCTACGAAAAATACCCAAGGCAAGGCGGCCAGCGCGAAACGCGATGCAGTCAACAGCAGCGGATCAATGCCGGCTAGTCCGAGTTTTGTCACGGGGAAATTCAAACCCCAGACGGCCGTCACCAGAATGGCGAGTAGAAGATGCTTCTTTTGCATTGTCAGTCTTTCCCCTGCGCAGAACGGAAGTGTTCGTGCGTGAAGAATATGCAAGCAATCGAGCTGGCCTGCTTTCAGTCACAGGCCAATATTCATTAGAATCAGGCCATGCGAGAAGCCACCCTACATACCTACCAGAACACTCCGCGCGATGCTGTCGTGACCGAACGTGGCTACGCAGACGCAACGCTGTTCCCAATGCATCACCATCCACGTGGTCAGTTCGCTTATGCCGCAAGCGGGGTCATCACCGTGTTTACCGATGTCGGCAACTGGGTTGTTCCGCCCCAACGCGGTATCTGGGTTCCGGCACAACTCGCCCACTCCATGCAGATGCGTGGCCCCGTTACCCTGCACAATACCTATATCCGCAAACAAGCGGCCCAGCGGCTGGGGTTGCCGGGGCAGTGTCAGGTATTGGACGTGTCGCCGTTGTTGCGGCAATTGCTGGTCCAAGCAATCGATGTCCCCGCGCGATATGCCATCCAGGGACGTGATGGGCATTTGATGGGGCTGCTGCTCCATGAGATCGCCAGCATGCCCGCGCTTTCGCTCAATGCACCATTGCCGACAGAACCACGCCTTGCGATGGTCTGTCGCGAGTTTCTGACCCAGCCTTCGCTGGAGGTTGGTATCGACGAAATGGCCCGCCGTGCGGGGATGAGTCGCCGGACGTTTACCCGCCATTTTCGATTGCACACCGGAATCAGTTATCTCCAATGGCGACAGCAAGCCTGCCTGCTCGAAGCGATCGTTCGTCTGGGGAAAGGTCAGCCGGTCACACAGGTCGCCATGGCGTTGGGTTATAGCAGTTCAAGTGCGTTCACAACGGTTTTCAAACAGCTGCTGGGGGAAGTACCCAGTCGCTACTTCCCGGTGCGACAGGCTTAGGGCTCCAACGCTTTCAATCTCCCGAGTGTGTAAAAAGCCCCGAATCTGGAGGTGTTGTGTAAAACTCTTGTTTTGGTGACGATCACCGCCTACAGATCTCGCGAGGGACGCACATGATCGACGGTTCTGCTGTCTTGACAGTTTTTTTGGTCTACCTGGCTGGTGTCGTGATTCCTGGACCGAATTTCGTCGCGGTGGTCCATAAGGCGGTGGCTGCTACGCGCTCTGAAGCGTTGGCCTTGGTGGCGGGAATCGTGCTGGTCAACCTGTTCTGGTCCACCTGTGCGATTGCAGGTCTCGGGATCGTATTTGCTACGCTCCCTTGGGCTGCGCTGGTTGTAAAGGTTCTGGGTGCAGCCTACCTGATGTGGTTCGGATTCCGACTGCTGATCAACGCGGGGAGAAGTGCGCCTGGCCCGCTGAATGATGCCGTCGCCGGTAGTTGCCGCCAGTCCTTTATTCAGGGGTTGGTCACCAACATTGGCAACCCCAAGTCCATGGCTTTCTATGCCGCTGTTTTTTCAGCCGCGGCTCCCGCCTACGTCTCGCCAGGCACGTTTTTGTCGATGCTGGCAGTTGTCGTGGTGGTTTCAATGGCTTGGTATGGAATGGTCGCAATTGCGCTTTCACAGCCGAGGATTGCTTGCGCCTATCAAGGTAGGAAAAAAGCAATTGATCGACTGTGTGGTGGTTTGATTTTGTCTCTGGGGGTTCGCCAGCTGGTTTAGCGAGTAGCCGTTGCTGGGGCAAGCCTTCGTCGTTACGCGCCAGGTCGGTCTTGCGCTGACCGACCTGGCGCTGGACGAGGTGCCTGTACTGCCCCAGCGGTTCAAACCCCGGCGATGGCCTCGCGAACGAAGTCTTCGTAGGTGCGCAACGGACGCCCCAGGATCGCCTGCAGCCGTTCCACGGTTCCTTCAGCGGCCTGCATGCCAAACGTCTGGATACCGGACATCATCAGGCGCATGTCATAAGCCAGCCAGGCGGGACCGTACGTGGCCAATTGCGCTTCGAAGGCGGCCACATCGTCACCGCCGTAGGCGATCTCGCGACCCAGGGCGGAACTCCAGATCTTCGCCGCGGCGGCACCGGTCAGTGCTTGTGGGCCGACCAGCTCCAGCGTTACACGGTCCAGGGCCGAAGGTGCCCTGTCGCGTCGCAGCAACTCGGCAGCGGCGATATCGGCGATGTCGCGCGCATCGATCATCGAGACGCCCGCCGAGCCGATCGGCATCGGGTACACCGAGTAGTTCTGAATTGTCTGCTGGACCATCAGTTCGTTTTGCATGAAGTACGCCGGGCGCAGGATGGTCGCCGGGATGTCGAGGCTTTCGATCATGCGCTCGACCGTGTGCTTGCCGGTGAAGTGCGGAACGTGGGTGAACTTGTCAGCGTGAATCACCGACAGATAGACGATGCGCTCGATGCCGGCCTCGCGAGCGAGGTTCAAGGTGATGAGGGCTTGTGTCACCTCGTCGGGCGTCACGGCGTTGAGCAGGAACAGCGTACGCACCGACACCAGCGCCTCGCGCAGCGATGGGACATCGGTGAGGTCTGCAACGACTTCGGTGACGCCCGCCGGGAATGTTCCCTTGCCAGGCTGGCGCACGAGGGCCTTGACGTCGGCGCCTGCGTCGGCGAGGCGCTGGATGATGAGTGAACCGATGGTGCCCGTGGCGCCGGTAACGAGAATGCTCATGTTGAATCTCCTGCAAAAGGGTGGGTAGCCGGAAAAGTCCGCTACGGCCTTGTCGGCCCGTTGCGATGTTCAAACGATATTCCGTTGCAGAAACAAAACGAAGACGCCAGGATGTAGACACTCCGTTTCAAAAGTGGAACAGCATGAACCTGAACGCGCTGATCGATTTCACCCTCGTCGCAACGAACGAGGGGTTGGGCAAGGCAAGCCGTGCGAGCGGAATATCCAAGGCAACCTTGTCGCGCCGCATTGCCGACCTTGAGGAGCAATTGGGCGTCAGGCTGATCGAGCGCAGTGCGCGAGGTCTGAAACTCACCGAGGCTGGAGAGCTGCTACTGAGCAGGGCCGAAGGGCCGTTGGCCGAGGTGGCCGAAGCCATGGCGGCGGCGAAGGAGGGCGTATCGACGCCTCGCGGACGCTTGCGTGTCGCTGCCCCGGTCCTGTTCTCGCAGCTTGCGATGGGCGGCATCGGCGCAGCGTTTTGTGCGGCTTATCCTGACGTCACGATCGAGGTCATTTCGGAGGATCGCGTGGTCGACCTCGTCGAGGAGCAATTTGATGTCGCCATCCGGATCAACCCCAGCCCGGACAGCAGCTTGGTCGGCCGCTGCTTCGCCAAGGACCGCCTGGTGGTGGTGGCCGCGCCAGGATTACCTCGGCCTGCACCCGGCGCCATTCGGTCAGTTCCCGGTATTGTGATGTCCAGTTTCGAGCCCACCCATTGGACACTCGATGGCGGTCACCTGATTCTGGAACCGATCCCCAGGCTGCGCTTCTCTTCGTTCTTGATGGTCCGCGATGCAGCCATCGCCGGTGGAGGGGCTGCCCTGATTCCACAGTCCATCGCATGGAACCAGTTGGCCAGTGGCGAGTTGCTCCAGTGGGGCACGGTATCGGGGAAAGAGGCCGAACTCTGGGTCTTGCACACGTCCAGGCGTCTTGCTGCGCCGAAGGTGCGCGCATTTGTCGATTTCATGTGCGCCAGGTACCCGGACATGTCGTTGGTACTGAAGGGATAGACGTTCTTTGCAAAAGGCAGGGAGGTGCGCGTTGAGCCGGTGAAGGGGGCGGCAGCTTCGCGGAAGTACCGCTAAGCTCACCTCCATTGAGGGGACAAAAAAAGTCCCCCTAGGGATGCCAACATCTCTGGCAAGGGAGCCGCTAGCCATGAGTGCCGAACAGAGCCACTATCCCCAGGCCACCATTCTGGTGGTCGACGACACGCCTGATAATTTGCTGTTGATGACGGATCTGCTCAAGGATCGCTATCGGGTCAAGGCTGCGAACAGCGGTGAGAAAGCCCTGCGAGTGCTGCAGGGCGACACGCTACCGGACCTGATCCTGCTTGATGTAATGATGCCTGGGTTGTCCGGTCACGAGGTGGCGGACCAGCTCAAGCACAATCCGCGCACCTGCCACATTCCGATCATCTTCCTCACCGCCCTGGCGGCGATCGAGGATGAAATTCATGGCTTGGAGCTGGGAGCGGTCGACTACATCACCAAGCCGATCAGTCCACCGTTGGTTCTGGCGCGAGTGGATACCCAGCTCAAGCTCAAGGCGGCGGCAGACTTCCTGCGCGACCAGAACGATTACCTGGAGAAAGAGGTGCAGCGGCGTACCCGTGAGGTCATGGCCATCCAGGACGTGACCATCCAGGCCATGGCCTCACTGGCAGAGACTCGCGATAACGAGACCGGCAACCATATCCGGCGGACCCAGCACTACGTGAAGGTCCTGGCCGAGCGGCTGCGCGACCATCCTCGTTTCAGGCATTTCCTCAACGACGAAACGATCCGCCTGTTGTTCAAGTCGGCGCCGTTGCACGACATCGGCAAGATCGGCATTCCTGATCATATCCTCCTCAAGCCGGGGCGCTTCACCCCAGAGGAGTTCGAGATCATGAAGACCCATACCACGCTGGGGCGCGATGCCATCCAGCGTGCCGAAGACCAACTGGGTGTTGCGGTGGACTTCCTCAGCCTGGCCAAGGAGATCGCCTACAGCCACCAGGAGAAATGGGACGGCAGTGGATACCCACAGGCGTTGGCGGGTGACGACATTCCCATCAGCGCCCGGTTGATGGCGGTAGCGGATGTCTATGACGCCCTGATCAGTCGACGGGTGTACAAACAAGGAATGCCCCACGAGGAGGCTGTCGCGATCATCCGTCAGGGGCGAGGCTCGCATTTCGATCCAGACATTTGTGATGCCTTCCTGGCTCATGTCGAACAGTTCCAGGCCATTGCCGAGCGTTTCGCCGACAGCGATCAGGACATGGCCAAGCAGGCGGCCGCCCTGGAGCGTATCGCCCAGAAACCTTGAGCGAACGACTGCGAGCCGTCTTTCTAATTTCTTATCGTGGTCATTGGGGCATGTCATGTTCAGATTACGCACGTTGCTCGAGCGTCTCCCGCTTCGCCACAAGCTGATCCTCGGCTTTGCCACGCTCCTGCTTCTGGTGCTGGTACTCGGTGTGCAGAGTTTGCGTACCCAGGAGTCGCTGAAACGGGACATGCAGAATCTCTATCGTCAGGAACTGGTGGGCATGGAGCACCTGCACGAGGCGCGGGTGCAGTTGCCGCATCTGGTCCAGACGTTACAGCGTGCCGTGGGTACGAACAGCGCGGATATCCGCATTGAATCACTGAAACAGTTACGTGACATTCAAAGCCGTCTACAGCAGGCGCTCGCCCAAGCCAAACCGACCCTCAGGCGGCCGGAAAATCTCGCACGTCTCGCCGAGCTTGATGTGCTGCTGCAACAGCTGCAGCGTGATAGCGAACAGGCCTTTCAGTTGATTGATCAGGGTCGCCAGGGCCAGGCATTACTGCTGCTCAACAGCAGTGAGTTCCAGCAGCTCGACCAGCAGGCGGACGCCCTGTTGTACGCAGTCGCTCAGATCAAGGAAGCCTCGATACGCGACACCTCCAAGGACATTGCCGACTTTGCCGAGCGTAGTACAACGCTGACCTACATCCTGCTGCTCGGCGGATTATCGCTGGCGCTACTGCTTTGCTGGCTGGTCAGCCAGTCGATCCGCAACCCGATCAATCGAGTGCGAGCCGCCGTGGACCAGTTGGCTGCGGGAAAGCTCGACCAACCGATTCCGCACACTGACTTGAATAACGAGACCGGTGACCTGGCCCGGGCCATCGCTAAATTGCAGATCGAATCTCAACAATTGGAGCGCCAGCGGTCGGTCAAGGCGCAAATCGCCCAGTTGCAGATCGATCTGCAGCAGGCAGGGGCGCCCGGCGAACTGGCGAAGGTGTTCCTGCAGCATATGGCGAACCTGCTCGGCATTTGCCAGGGCGTTCTCTATAGCGCCCACCCGGACGCCACCAGACTGGTGCTGATGGGCGGCTATGCCACCGATTCCGAGCGACCACCGCAGGCGCAAGTCATGTTCGGCGATGGCCTGTTGGGCCAGTGTGCGGTCGATCGCCAAGCCCGCCAGATGCCGGCGCTGCCGGAGCAATATTGGCGCCTGCACTCGCAGCTTGGCGAGATTCCGGCCACTTGCCTGCTGCTGCAACCGATCCTGCGTGGCGAGCGGCTGCTGGGCGTGCTTGAACTTGCCGGATTAGAAGCCTTGGATGATGACCAGTCATTGCTGCTCCAGGAAGCCACCCCTCGCTTGGCTGCGGCGATGGCGATCCTGGAGCGTAACCAGGCCGTCCAGGCATTGCTGGAGGAGACCCGTCGTCAAGCCGATGAAATGGCCGGGCAAACGCTGCTGTTGGAGCGTCAGGCTCAGGAGCTCGAAGCCCAGCAATCGGCACTGCGTGCCACCGAGGCCTGGTATCGCGGGATCATCGAGGCGGCACCGGACGGCATGCTGGTGGTGGGCGCTGACGGACGCATCCTGCGGACCAACCAGCAATTGGATCGGTTGTTCGGCTACAGCGCCGGCGAGTTGGTGGGCGAGGCTATCGAGCGTCTGGTGCCGGTCGCGAGTCGCGGTCGCCACGTCGAGCTGCGCAATGGCTTCATAGCCCATGGTGATACTCGGCAGATGGGTGCCGGCCTGGACGACCTGCAGGGGGTGCGCAAGGACGGCAGTCTGTTTTCGGTGGAGATCGGCCTGTCGCGCCTGCCGAGCCTGGAAGGCCGTGGGGTATGCGTGTGCGCCTCGGTGCGCGACGTCAGCGAGCGTCGCCAATTGCAGGCAGCGCTCAAAGTCAGCGAAGCGCAACTGCGCGCGGTGCTCGACAGCAGCCCGGTGGCCATGCTGATCAGGGACATCGAAGGCCGTCCAACCTACTGCAACCCGCAGTTTGAACACCTGTTCGGCGTCGATATTGTTCAACTCGAAGGGATCGATCCGAGGCACTTCTGGGTGGATCAGCAGGCACACCAGCGCTTCATCGAGGCGGCGGAGCAGGGCGCGGTGATTAACTTCGAGGCTACTTTCCAGCGCAGTGAGGGGGAGCGCTTCGATGTGCTGGTTTCGGCGGTGACGCTGGAGCAGCGCGAGCGAGTCATTCGCGCCAACTGGTACTTCGATATTACCGATCGCAAGGCCGCCGAGGCCGAGGTGCACCTGGCGCGGGAGATCGCCGAGGAAGCGACCCGGGCCAAGAGCGACTTCCTGGCCACCATGAGCCACGAGATCCGCACCCCGATGAACGCCATCATTGGCATGAGCCACCTGGCCCTGCGCACCGAGCTGGACCATCGGCAGCGCAATTACATCGAGAAGGTACACCGCTCTGCGGAAAACCTGCTGGGGATCATCAACGACATCCTGGATTTCTCCAAGATCGAGGCCGGCAGGATGCACCTCGAGTACATTCCTTTCCACTTGGAAGACGTGCTCGACGGCTTCGTCAGCATGATTGGCCTGAAGGTCGAGGACAAAGGCCTGGAACTGCTGTTCAGCAGCCCGGCGGGACTGCCGACGGCGTTGATCGGCGATCCGTTGCGCCTGGGCCAGGTGCTGATCAACCTGGGCAACAATGCAGCAAAGTTCACGGAGCAGGGCGAGGTCGTGGTTGGCGTGGAGCGACTGGGTGGCGGCGAGGAGCAGGCACAGTTGCATTTCTGGGTGCGCGACAGCGGCATCGGCATGAGCCCCGAGCAATGCAGTCGGCTGTTCCAACCCTTTAGCCAGGCCGATAGCTCCACCACTCGCAAGTACGGTGGCACCGGTCTGGGCCTGGCCATCTCCAAGCACTTGGTGGAACTGATGGGTGGACGTATCTGGGTGGAGAGCGAACTCGGTCAGGGCTCTATCTTCCATTTCGAGGTGAGCCTCGGCGTGCAGCGCGACGCTCAGCCGCGGCGAATGTTTACTGCCGATGAGCTACTCGGCATTCGCGTGCTGGTGGTCGACGACAACGCCAGCGCGCGCGAGATTCTCTCCAGCATGGCGCGCAGCTTTGGTGTGGAGGTGGACGTGGCGCAGAGTGGGCGCGAGGCGTTGGGGATGCTGGTGGAGGCGGAACGCAAGACACTGTCCTATGACCTGGTGTTGATGGACTGGCGCATGCCTGGCATGGACGGTGTGGAGACGGTGCGGCAGATGCACGCTGCCAATCTGGCGCAAACCCCATCAGTCATCATGGTCACCGCGTTCGGGCGCGAAGAGGCACGTGAGGTGGCCAGCCGGCACGGTATCCAGTTGCCGGTGGTGCTGACCAAACCGGTGACGCCGTCCACACTGCTTGAGGCTATCGGCACGGTGCTCGGCAAGCCCCCCCACGCCGATACCCGGGCCGGCGAACGATCTGGACAGAGTGCCAGTGCCGTGGCCAGGCTGCATGGCGCCCGGCTGCTGCTTGTCGAGGATAATGAGCTGAACCGCGAGCTGGCCTGCGAGCTGCTGGAGAGCGCTGGCATCGAGCTGTGTGTGGCCGTTAATGGCGAAGAGGCACTCGACCTGTTGGCGCGCGATGATGATTTCGACGGCGTACTGATGGACTGTCAGATGCCGGTCATGGATGGCTATACCGCAACCCGCAAGATTCGCGAGCAGTCGCGTTGGGCTGGGTTGCCGGTGATCGCCATGACGGCCGACGCCATGGCGGGAGACCGCGAGCGGGCTTTGGCCTGCGGCATGAACGACCATATCTCCAAACCGCTGAATGTCGAGAGCATGTTCGTCACATTGGCCAAATGGATACATCCTGCGCCCGGTCGTAACGCCCAGGCGCAGGAGATTTCAGCGCTGCCCATACCGGCTGGCGAGCACCTGCCCGCTGAACTTCCGGGTATCGACCAGAGAGCCGGCCTGGCCACTTGCATGGGCAAGGTAGACCTCTATCTGCGCCTGCTGCGCAAGTTCAGCTCCGGTCACCGTGCCTTCAGCACCGAGTTCCTGGCCGCCCGTGGCGATGATGATCGTTCAGCGTCGACACGCCTGGCCCATACCTTGCGCGGCACTGCGGGCAACATCGGCGCCAGGGACGTCGCGAGCGCTGCCGCCGACTTGGAGCAGGCTTGCCTGACCGGTGCCCAGGAGGAGGTCGTGGCTGACCGGTTGTTGGCGGTGGAGCATTGCCTGAACCAGGTGCTGGAAGGGCTGGCGGGGCTAACGCAGCCGCAACGATCCACAGAGTCGGTGCAGATGTCGCATTCTGACGCCGAGTTACAGGTGCGGTTGGCCCAAGTCAGGGATCTATTGGCCGAGAGTGACACGCAAGTGCTGACAGTCCTGTACCAGTTACCGGGACTGGCATCAGATCCCAGGGTGGCCGAACAGTTGCGTCGGGTCGTTCAGCACGCCGAGCGCTTCGATTTCGACCAGGCCCTGGAGTTGCTGGAGAACTTGACCTGATTCAGTCAAAGGGCCGCGAGGCGATGACGTCAGAATCGTTCAGGCATGAGGCGATCCTGCTGTCGCTTTACGCTTCGCCGGCAACAAGTCTCAATTTGTGGCAGTCGAACGGTCCAAGTTTTTCGCCACTTGCCGAGCGAACATCCATCGGCATGAGGGCCTGCCCGGACGTGTTGTCCAACAGCACGGAACGCGTTTCTCCCGGCTCGAACAGGAAGCGTTCGCCCCACTGTCGCAGGCTGACCACGACCGGGAAGATTTCCCGGCCTTTGTCCGTCAGGACGTACTCCTTGTAGGCGCTTCCATCGGACGCGGGTCGAACGTCGAACACCCCGACCTCGACCAACGCCTTGAGTCGCGAAGCCAGAATGTTCTTGGCCACGCCCAGGCTCTTCTGAAATTCGCTGAAGCGGCGAATGTTGTCGAATGCGTCACGAATGATCATGAGCGACCAGCGATCGCCAATCACATTCAGTGTCCTGGCTACCGGGCATTCGCTGTTTTGCGGTGAAGCGTTTTCCATTTTATTGACCTTCTGAAAAAGGATCGCAAGTCCGGTCGATGTCTGTGGTTGCAAATTGAAACCTGATCGAGCGACAATCCAGTCAGGTTTTTAATTGAAACCAGTTTAGCGCCAAGGAGACGCGCATGACAGCAGATGTCGACTGTTTCACCCAGCAGCCTTCGGGACACCACCCTGGTGGGGGCACGTGCTCCCGCGTAGGAGCTGTCGAGCGAAGCGAGGCTGCGATCTTTCCCCAGGCACATGAATCCCAAGGGAAAGATCAAAAGATCGCAGCCTTCGGCAGCTCCTACAGGGGGGCCACGGGTTCTTTGAATGAACAGCCTTACCCAGGGCTTTCGCCGACGCTCACGTTATTGTTTTCCGTGACCTGCGCACTGGCCGTCGCTAATGTCTACTTCGCCCAGCCCTTGCTCGCCTCGATGGCCGAGAGCCTGGGCGTCGCATCAGGATTGATCGGGGGGGTGGTGACGGCCACCCAGGTGGGTTACGCGCTGGGGTTGTTGTTCATCGTCCCGCTGGGGGACAGGGTCAACCGTAAACGACTGGTTTGCGCGCAATTGGTGTTGTCCGCGCTTGTGCTGGCGGCCGTCGGTGCAGCCCAGCATTGGTTGGCTTTGCTGGGTGCGATGAGCGTGATGGGATTGCTGGCGGTGGTTGTCCAAGTGCTGGTGGCCTATGCCGCCGTGCTGTCCACGCCCTCCCAACGGGGGCAGGCCGTGGGAACCGTCACCAGCGGTGTTGTCCTGGGTATTCTCCTGGCGCGGTTTACCTCTGGAGCGATTGCCGATCTGGCGGGCTGGCGCGGGGTTTATTTCGTTTCCTCGGGATTGATGCTGACCATCGCGGTAGTCTTCTGGGCAGTGGTGCCTGCCGCTGTGTCGTCACCTGACCGGCAGCCTTACCGGGCACTCATCCGGTCGCTGTTCAAGCTGTTCATGACCGAGCCGGTGCTACGGATCAGGGGGCTGCTGGCCTTGCTGATCTTTGCCGCGTTTTCGGTGTTATGGACCGCCATGGTGCTGCCGTTGAGCGCCGCGCCGCTGTCGCTTTCACACACGGCCATCGGCCTGTTTGGTCTGGCCGGCGTTGCCGGGGCCCTGGCAGCCAGAAGGGCCGGCCGGTGGGCCGATCAAGGCTCTGGACAGCGCGTTACCGGATGGTCGCTGGGGCTCCTGACGTTTTCCTGGCTGCCTATCGCGCTTACCGAGACCTCCCTGATCGCACTGGTGTGCGGCGTGGTGTTGCTCGACTTCGCAGTGCAAGCCGTGCATGTCACCAACCAGAACTTGATCTTCGCTGCACGGCCCGACGCGCAAAGTCGCATGGTCGGCGCCTATATGTGCTTCTACTCGGTGGGCAGCGCACTGGGCGCGGTGGCCGCGACTCAAGTCTATGCGCTGTGGGGCTGGACGGCGGTCAGCCTGCTAGGCGCCTTGATCAGCTTCGCCGCGTTGGCGGTGTGGGGGCTCTCGCTTCATTGCGGCCACTGCTCAAGCAGGATCGAGACGAACTTCTCCGCAGCCGGGGAGAGCGATGCGCCCCGGCGGTAGACCAGGCCCAGCGAGCGGTTTACCACCGGCTCGATCAGCGGCACGCTGACCAGCGTTGGATGATCCCCGGCCGGCATCGCCAGGCTGGGCATCGCCGACACGCCGAGGCCAGCCTCGACCAGTCCCAGCGACGTCGACAAGTGCTGCACTTCGTAAAACCACTGTGGGCGCCAGCTCAGGCCCGACAGTGCGTGGTCCAGCAGCATGCGGTTGCCGCTCAGGCGACCGACGCCGATCAGCCGATAATCACTGAGTTCCGACCAGGTAACCGCACTGCGTCCAGCCAGTTCATGATCGCGCCGGCAGGCCAGCACAAAAGGTTCGTTGACCAGGGGCACGAACTCGATGTCCGGATGCTGGCCGCTCATCATGTTGATGCCGAAGTCGGCTTCGCCGCGCAGCACCGCTTCGAGCCCTTCGTTGGCGCTGAGGTCGAGCAGGCGGATGCGGATTTTCGGGTAGCGCTCGTTATAGAGGCGAATCACCGAAGGCAGGAAATAAAAGGCCGCTGTAGGAATGCACGCCAAGGTCACCCGGCCGATCTGCCGCTCCGCCAGCTCGCGGATGTTGAGAATCGAGTCGTCGAAATCATCCAGCAGGCGCCGCGCCTTGGGCAGGAAATCACGCCCGACACTCGTCAGGCTGACCTTGCGGGTCGTGCGATCGAGCAAAGCGGTTCCCAGGCCTTCCTCGAGTTTTTTCATCCGTCGACTCAAGGCTGGTTGCGACAGATGCAGCGCGTCGGCGGCTTCGTGGAAACTGCCGAGTTCGGCGATTTTCACGAAAGATCGTATGTCCTGGAGTTCATATTCCATGTGCTACCTCACCGAGGAAGGGCAGTGCGCGATGGTAATGAGCGTAAAGCAATTCATTTGTGAAACGCAATAATCGCTCTGATCTTTGCATTGGAAACACTTTTCAAACCCTGCCACTCTTGTTTCCAGAGCATCAATTATCCAGATTGATTAACAAGAGTTAGTGAACATGCAGCGAATTCCTTGTGTGCTAATGCGCGGCGGTACGTCCAAAGGCCCGGTATTTCTCGCCTGGGATCTGCCGGTCGCCATCGCTGAACGTGATGAGCTGCTGCTCAACCTGATGGGCTCCGGCCATGAGTTGGAAATCGACGGCATCGGTGGCGGCAGTCCACAAACCAGCAAAGTAGCGATCGTCAGCCCATCGCTGCACCCTGACGCGGATGTCGATTATTTGTTCGTCCAGGTCATGGTTTCCCAGCGTCGGGTCGATACCGCCCCCAACTGCGGCAACATGCTCTGCGCGGTCGGCCCGTTCGCTATCGAGCAGGGACTGGTCAAGCCTTCCGGCAACCTGACCCGGGTGCGTATTCGCAACCTCAATACCGGGACCTTCGTGAATTCCGAAGTGCAAACGCCAGAAGGCAAAGTCCGCTATGAAGGCGACACCGCCATCGATGGCGTGCCCGGTACAGCGGCTCCGGTGCAACTGACCTTTCTCGATGCGGCGGGTAGCAAGACGGGGAAACTCTTTCCTACCGGACAACCCCAGGACCTGATCGACGGCATCCCGGTGACTTGCATCGACATGGCGATGCCGATGCTGATCGTTCAAGCCAGTCAGCTTGGCAAGCGCGGCGATGAAAGCCCTGCCGAACTGGACGCCGATAAAGCCTTCCTGCAGCGCCTGGAGTCGCTGCGCCTGAAAGCCGGCCTGGCCATGGGCTTGGGTGATGTCAGTGACAAGGTCATTCCCAAACCGGTGCTGGTGTCGCCGGCCAAGTCTGGCGGGACGGTCCAGGTGCGTTATTTCATGCCGCACAACTGTCACCGCGCGCTGGCGATCACCGGTTCCATCGGCCTGGCCACCGCATGCGTGACCGAGGGCAGTGTCGTCGCACAGTTGCTTGGCACCGTCAGTGAGCCGCGCTTGCAACAGGTTCGGATTGAGCACCCAAGCGGCGGTATCGATGTCGTACTGTCCTACACCGGTGAGAAGGGTGAGACCATTCGGGCTTCGGTAGTACGTACCGCGCGCCGGCTTTTCTCAGGTTACGTCTACGCCACGGCGTCCCAGCGGCTGGCCGGATAGCCCAGGCAGCCAGGGTCTTTTGCATCAGAACAATTCTAAAAATGGGTGATGCCATGAAAGTTGTTAAATCGCTCTACTTCCAGATCATCTGCGCTGTGCTGCTGGGCGTGGTCGTCGGGCACTTCTGGTCGCAACAGGCAATTGCCTTGAAGCCGCTGGGTGATGCCTTCATCAAGCTGATCAAGATGATGATCGCGCCGGTGGTGTTCTGCACCATTGTCACCGGCATCGCCGGCATGAGCGACAAGCGCTCGCTGGGGCGTTTGTTGAGCAAGACCATGCTGTTGTTCCTGGCGCTGACGGTGATCAGCCTGATCATCGGCCTGGTGTCGGTCTACCTATTCAAGCCCGGCGCGGGCATGAACATCGATCCGACGCAGTTGAGCACCCAAGGACTGTCGCAGTACACCGAATCCGCCGCGAAACTGAGCGTGGTGGACTTCTTCATGCACATCATTCCCGACACCTTCATCGGCGCTTTCAATAAAGGCGAGGTGCTGCCGGTGCTGTTTATCGCAGTGCTCTGTGGTTTTGCCCTGTCGTCCCTGGGCGAGCGCGGCAAGCCTGTGCTGGAGGTCCTGGAATCAGCTTCGCACATGGTGTTCAAGATTTTCTCCTACCTGATGCGTTTCGCTCCGATCGGCGCTTTCGGGGCCTTGGCCTTCACGGTGGGGCAGTACGGGATCACGTCGCTGGGCTCGCTGGCCAAGCTGATCATGACTTTGTATATCGCCTGCGCTTTCTTCGTCTTCGTGGTGTTGGGCAGTATTTGCCGGGCTCACGGTTTCAGCCTATGGAAGCTGCTGCGTTATCTGCGTGAAGAATTCCTGGTGGTGCTGGGGACGTCCTCGACCGAACCGGTGATGCCGCGGATGTTGGAAAAACTCCAGGCCCTGGGTTGCAAGAAAGGCGTCGTGGGGCTGGTACTGCCGACCGGTTACTCGTTCAACCTCGACGGCACGGCGATCTACCTGTCGCTGGCGGCGATCTTCATTGCCCAGGCCTGCAACATCGACCTGACGCTGACCCAGGTCATCACCATGCTGGCGATCATGCTGCTGTCGTCAAAGGGTGCCGCGGGTGTGACCGGCAGCGGGTTTGTCGCCCTGGCCTCGACCTTGACGGTCATCCACGACATTCCCCTGGCGGGCCTGGCCCTGTTGATCGGGATCGACCGGTTCATGTCCGAAGCGCGGGCGTTGACCAGCCTGGCGAGCAACGCCGTTGCGACCGTGGTGATCTCTCTTTCGGAGAATGCCTGCGACCGCGAAGTCCTGTTGCGGACCCTGGATGGCAAACCCGCCCTGACGCAGACCCAGGCAACGGACCCCGCCTGGGACGCCACGAAGGTCGCCAAACACATCTAGCCGCTCGCGGCTGACTCGACAGCAGCGCATCAGCTCACTCACTACCTGCGCCAGGCACTTTTGCGTGTTGCCTGGCGGGTTGGGGGGCGTGCGCCTGAATGTCAGCCAAGCTACTCATAACAACAAGAGAACTGACCTATGCTCGCTTTACTTGGCTTGGCCATGGTGGTGGTCTTTACCTTCCTGATAATGACCAAACGGTTGTCACCGATCGTCGCCCTGACGGTGGTGCCCATCGTCTTTGCCGTGCTCGGCGGCTTTGGCGGGACCACCGGCAAGATGATGTTGGACGGCCTGAAAATGGTCGCGCCGTCGGCGGCACTGTTGTTGTTCGCGATCCTGTTTTTCGGCCTGATGATCGACGCCGGTCTGTTCGACCCGTTGATCCGCAAGATCCTCAAGCGGGTCAATGGCGACCCGATGAAGATCGCCGTGGGCACGGCGCTGCTGTCGCTATTGGTGGCGCTGGACGGTGACGGCACGACGACTTACATGATCACCTGTGCCGCGATGTTGCCGCTGTACAAACGCATCGGTATGAATCCGATGATCCTGGCGACCGTTTCCATGCTTTCGTTGAGCATCATGAGCGGTATGACCCCTTGGGGCGGCCCGGCGACCCGGGCGATCGCAGCACTGGGGCTGGATGCCGGTGAGTACTTCGTGCCGTTGCTGCCGACCATGATCGGCGGTGCGATGTGGGTGGTGTTCACGGCGTTCCTGTTGGGCCGTGCCGAGCGCAAGCGCATCGGCAATGTCCAACTGCAAAGCGGCGGCGGCGACTGTTATATCAACGCGATCATGGAGGACACGCCACACAAGCGTCCGAAACTGGCCTACGTCAACCTGCTGTTGGTGGTCGCGGTGATGGTCGCGCTGGTGATGGGGCTCATGCATTCGGCGATCCTGTTCCTGATCGGTTTCGTCCTGGCGCTGATGATCAACTATCCGCAGCTGGACATTCAGAAGGAACGCATTCTCGCCCACTCGGGCAACGCCATGACCGTGGTCCTGCTGGTGTTTGCCGCGGGCATCTTCGCCGGGATTTTCTCCGGGACGAAAATGGTCGATGCGTTGGCACAAACCCTGGTCGACTGGATTCCGCCTTCCTGGGGCCATCTCTTCCCGCTGGTGGTGGCGATTACCAGCATGCCGTTGACCTTCGTATTGTCCAACGATGCCTACTACTTCGGTGTCGTGCCGATCCTGGCCAATGCCGCGGCGGCCTACGGGATTGATCCGGTCGAAATTGCCCGGGCGTCCATTCTCGGCCAGCCGGTGCACCTGATGAGCCCGCTGGTGGCCTCGACCTTGTTGCTGGTGGGCATGGTCGACCGCGACCTGGGCGACTTCCAGAAAGCCACCGTCAAATGGGCGGTGCTCACGTCCCTGGTGATTACCGCGCTGGCCCTGCTGACCGGGGCACTGACGCTGTTTTCCTGATTCACCCGACAACCTTAGCTTCTGGCCTGACACGCCTGCGCAAGCGGGTGTGCGCTGGTTTGCACGCCAAATAACAACAACGAGTAGCTCGACATGACCACTTTGCTTACCCGCGGGGCTTTGTTTCCAATCCTTGGGCTGTTGCCCCTGGCCTCGGCCAGCGCCGAAGGTTTCATCGACGACAGCAAGCTCAAGCTGCAATTGCGCAACGTCTACTTCAACGAAAATTTTCGCGATGAGCACGGGATGAGCGCACGGGCGGCGAGGACCGCCAAGAGTGAACGCACCGAATGGGCCCAGGGCTTCCTGCTGGATTACCAGTCAGGCTTTACGCCGGGCACCATCGGCTTCGGGGTCGATGCCCTGGGCCTGCTCGGGGTCAAGCTCGACTCCGGGCGTGGCCGCAGCGGCACTGGCCTGCTACCGGTGCATGACGACGGTCGCGCCGCCGACGAGTTCGCCAGCGCAGGGATGACCGCCAAGGCCAGGCTGGCCAAGACCACGCTCAAATACGGCACGTTGCTGCCCAAGACCCCGGTGCTGGTCTACAACGATGCGCGGCTGTTGCCCCAGACTTACCAGGGCACCCAGATCAGCAGCACTGACGTCGACAACCTCACCGTCACCGGTGGCTATCTGGAGCGTTTCAAACTGCGCGATTCGAGTGACAGCATGCCTATCGTGCCCGATGGCTACGGCGGCGATAAGTCCGGTGACTTCAGCTATGCCGGTGCCGACTACAAGTTGGGCAAAAACATCCGCCTGAGCTATTTCTATGGCGAGCTGGAGAATTTCTATCGACAGAATTTTGCCGGCATCCAGCATGATCTGCCCTTGGGCGCTGGGGTATTGACCAGCGACCTGCGCTACTTCAACAGCGTCGATTCGGGTTCGGCCTACGGCGGCAAGATCGACAACGACATGCTCAGCGGATCGCTGTCCTACGCCATTGTCGGCCACACACTGAGCGCCGGCTATCAAACCCTCAGCGGCGAGGCGGGCCTGCCTTATGTCAGCGGCGCCACGGTGTACTCCTTCAGCAACGTCGGGATCGGCAAGTTCATCGAGGAAGACGAGAAGACCTGGATGCTCGGTTATGGCTACGACTTTGCTCGCCTCGGTGTGCCCGGCCTGACATTTTCCACCCGCTACCTGAGCGGCAACGACGGCAAGTCCAACACCACGGTCAAAGAGTGGGAGCGTGACGCAGAAATCGCTTACGTGGTGCAGCAGGGTACGTTCAAGGGGCTGGGGGTGAAGCTGCGCAACTACGTCTATCGCTCGGACTTTTCCCGTGGCCGTGACAGCAACCGGGTCTACTTCACCTACGATATCGCTCTTTGGTAGGACGCCGTGTGCGACGGCCGGCGCCTTGGCGTAGCGCGTCCCCAGGGTACGCATCCAACCCAACACCCCATGTGGGAGCGAGCTTGCTCGCGATGACAGTGTCAGATCCAGCATCATCGTTGGCTGATGCTCCGCCATCGCGAGCAAGCTCGCTCCCACAGGGAGATGGCCCCGCGCTCATCACTGTGGCCCGGTTCGATTCTTTGCGACATCATGGCGTCAATTTTCTTTGGGGCAATGCCCGTCGAGGCCGCTATGGATCGCAACCGAGACCGACGTAACAACCTTTCCCTGGATGGCCTGAATTTTTTCCTCGCGGATGTGCGTGATGGACTGGGCCCTTACCTGGCGATCTACCTGCTGGCGGTGCATCGCTGGGACCCGGCCAGCATCGGTGTGGTGATGACGGTGGCGGCGATGGCCGGCCTCGTTGCCCAGGCGCCCGCCGGCGCACTGATCGACCGGGTGCGCAGCAAACGTGCCGTGGTGGCTGTGGCTGCCTTGATGGTGACGCTGGGTTGCCTGGTGCTACCGTTCACGTCTTCCTTCGGCCTGGTGGCGCTGACCCAGGCCCTCGGCGCCGTGGCGGCATCGGTCTTCGCGCCGGCCATTGCGGCCATCTCCCTGGGCATTACTGGCGCCAAGGCCTTTACGCGGCGCACTGGGCGCAACGAGACATTCAACCACGCGGGCAATGCCTGCGCAGCGCTGCTGGCGGGTGGGTTCGCCTGGCTGTTCGGTCCCATTGCGGTGTTCTACCTGATGGCCGCGATGGCATTGGCCAGCATCGTGGCGGTCAGTTGCGTGTCCGCCGAGGCCATCGACCATGACGTGGCCCGGGGCCTGGAGGCCGGTCAGTCGGTGCAGGGCCCGACGCCCTCGGCGCTGCGCGTGTTGCTGGATAACCGCACGCTGCTGTTGTTCGCCATCTGCTGCGGCCTGTTTCACCTGGCGAACGCGGCGATGCTCCCGCTGGTCAGCCAGAAACTCGCCCAGGCCAATGCCCACCTGGCCACGCCGCTGACGTCGGCCTGTATCGTCGCGGCGCAACTGGTCATGGTGCCCATGGCGTGGCTGGTCGGCGTCAAGGCCGATGCCTGGGGACGCAAGCCGTTGTTGCTGGCCGGCTTCCTGATCCTGCCCATTCGAGGTGTGTTGTACGTGCTCTCGGATGATCCCTATTGGTTGGTGGCGGTGCAGTTGCTCGATGGGATCGGTGCCGGGTTGTTTGGCGCGCTGTTTCCCTTGGTGGTCAAGGACCTGACCCAGGGCACCGGGCGTTTCAACGTCAGCCTCGGGGTGCTGTCGACGGTGTTCGGGTTCGGCGCGGCGTTGAGTAACAGCCTGGCCGGTTTTGTGGTGCAAGGGGCTGGCTACAGCGCGGCGTTCCTGACCCTGGCGGCGATTGCTGCGTTGGCATTTGGTCTGTTGCTGGCGATGCCCGAGACTTTCATGCCCAGCCGCGCCCCACAGCCCGGAACGCTTGCGGTACCTGACGGCGAGGTCGCCTGAGGCCGGGTATCAAGTTCGACCTCAAGACATTCAAACCCCGCCAGGGTCGCTTGACCGTTCCCGTCGAGTCTCGGGATCAGAATTTTTTCGGCACGGGCAGGGGCCGGTCGATACAGCCATGGTCAGGTGCGCGTCGCGCCGGCAAGGGCACCAGCGAAACCAATTCCTCTTCGACGATCTGATTGCTCATGGCCAATTCCAGCTCGGGGCAGTCAATGCTGAGCCAGTCACCGTGCTGGAGCGGCACATTCGCGGTGCGATGGCTCAAGCTGTGAAACACGTAATGAACCAGCCCAGGCTCGAGAAACTGCTCATGTTTCTCCAGGAACTCTTCTGAGTATCGGCGCAAACTCTGCCAGCGATGCAAACTCATCCGGTGGTGACTTGCCGTCAAGGGTTGGCCGTCGCGTTCTATCTGGACATTGATGGCCAAGTCAGCCTGCAATTCCCCCACGATCAATGCCGGGGCAACCGCACAGGTACGCAAGTGCGCATGCGTTGAAGAAATGGCGTCACGACTGTGCAATACATGATCGTGAATATCGTTGCCCAGGGTAAAACCAATGAAGCGCAGCGCGCCAAACGGGTCGACCCAATAGAGGCAGACAATGCACGGCTCGCTACTGATGCTTTGCGAATGATAAGGCACCTGCAAAGGGTCGCCGTCGGTCTTGAGCAGTCGGCCGTTACCTTTGTAATACCAGGCTTGTTCTGTCTTGGCGGTACAGAGCGTGATTTCGCTGATCTGGACCAATAAGTTGTTATCGGGCTTGAGCGGCGGTCGGTATTTCACCGCCGCAGGCGTAAGCGGGTAGGGTGTGGACGGCAGGTCCTTGAGATAGGACTCCCAGTCCACATTCCGATCCGCGCAATGGGTCAGGGCTTCATAGAGATTTCCCTGGGGTGGACGCACCTCTCGGCTTTGCCCGGACTTGAAGTCAAATACGCCGAGGCCTCCTCGCGGCACTGGAGAGTCCAGCAACATCACATAATGGGTCATCATTTATCCTCCAGGGTCAAGCGTGCGGACAGAGGGACGTAGTCCTTGAGTCCGTTGAAAGCCGGGTTTGCCTCTTTGAGCCGCAAGGACAGCAAGCCCCCCGTAATACTTCCGGCCAGCGCCAGGAACAGAATTGCGGTAAGTCCCCACGTCATCGCGATGTAGCCGGCGACGACAGGCGCGACGCCCCCTCCAAGAATCTCTCCGCAGCCCACCACCAGGCCCGTCGCGGTGGCCAATAAACTGGGCGGTACTGATTCGCTGGTCAGTGGACCGACCGTCATGCAGATAAGGCTGAAGTTGATAAAGGACAAGAAAAATAATTGAAGGAACAGTAGCCAGGGCAACGGTGGGCTGATGATCAATAGACCCACCAACAGCGCGCTGATCATGAAGCAGATGGAGACCACGGGTTTGCGACCCAGTTGGTCGGACAAGCCGGGAATGACCAGTTGGCCAAAAAAACCACCCAGGCCAATTGCGGAAATGATCATGGCCATGGAGAAATTGCTCAGGTGCAGAATGTCTGTCAGGTAGCTAGGGAGCAGGGCGCACAGAACGAACTGGCACGTCAGTATGCAAAGCATCAAGGCAATATTGAGCCGCACATTCCCGCTGGACAGGGCCGTCCTCCACTGGCTTTTGGAGGTGTGGACAATCGACGCCGTGCTGGGCGCCTGGGTCGGTTGGTAGGTTCTATAGAGGTACCAGGCCACTAACAGGCCGGGTAACGAAATGATGGCGAATACGGCGCGCCAGGATCCGAGCATTTCCAGCAAGACGCCCGCCAGCAGCGGTCCGAGGCACAGGCCGATGATGGGGAACAAGGCCTGTTGAATCCCTAGATTGAGTCCGCGCCGGGAAGGCTGCGAGACTTCATCGGTGACAATGATACTGACCGGAGTGAAGGCTCCTTCGCAGACGCCCATCAAGGCGCGCAAGAGCACCAGGCCCACCAGGCTGGTGATCAATGCAGACGCACCGGCCAGGATCGATAGCAGGGTGATCGACAGCACCAGCAACTTCTTGGGGCCCAGTACCCTGATGGCGGCGCCCATGAACAGGGCAGAGCCTCCCCATGCAAATGCCAGGATGGCCGACAACATGCTCAAGTCCTGATAGTCCAGGGCCAAGTCACGCATGATCACCGGGAACAGCGGCATGATAATGAACCTGTCCAGTCCTACCAGCCCGAAGCTCAGCGACAGAAGCGTAATCATGCGTCTTTCATAGCCGCCCCAAGGTCGAGCGACCAGATATTTCATCTCCATGTTCCTTTCCCTTCTTTCCCTAGCGCTTTCGAAACCCTCTCGAGCGAGGTGAACGCCTGCGATCCATGCGCCAGCAACCAGGGGCAGGTGTGCCCCTGGCTGGGTGCCGGTGTTTTATCGGTCTGTCAGGCGACCCACTTGCCCACGGCCATTTCAGCGGTGAAACCGGGGCCGAAGGCCGCCAGCATGCCAGTCGCGCCATCGACAAGCCCGCTGTCAAACTGGCGCTTGAGCACATCGAAGACCACCACGCTGGCGATGTTCCCGGCTTCGCTCAAGCTGTCGCGAGACTGCGCGACCCGACCGGGATCCAGGTCCAGTTGCAGGACCAGTTCATCAAGAATTTTCCGTCCGCCGGTATGGAAGATGAAAAAGTCATTTTGAGCGCAATGTTGATTGAAGGTCTCGTAGTTCAATTCCTCCATCATCGGTGCGACATCTTTAATGGAGTTCATGACGGCCTTGTCCAAGGTAAAGTGAAAGCCACTGTCCTTAACGTCGTACTTGATGTAGTGCTCGCTATCAGGCAAGAAGTAAGAACCGGTCTTGGCGATCTTGAAACCAGGCGCCTTGTCATCGGCGCGCATGACGCAGGCCGATACGGCATCGCCGAACAATGCCGCCGATATGAACGCGTGCAACTTGGTGTCCTGGGGTTGATAGCAGAGCGACGAGAACTCCAGGGAGACGATGAGGACATGGTTGTCCGGCGCCCGGCTGGCAAAATCATTGGCTCGGTTGATCGCCGCAGCGCCTGCCACGCAGCCCAATTGAGCGATGGGCAGTTGCACGGTCGACGTTCGCAGGCCCAGGTCATTGATCAGGTGGGCCGTCAGTGAAGGCATCATGAAACCGGTGCACGATGTCACCGCGACCATGCGAATGTCGTCGGTGGTCAGCCCGGCATTCTCAATGGCTTGGCGCGCCGCGATGGACGACATGCGGCGGGCTTCGCGCTCATAAACGATGCTGCGGTGGGTGAAGCCGGTGTGCACCGCCAGTTCATCGATAGGCAGGACCAAATGCCGTTCGTTGACCTGTGTGTTTTGAATCATTCGTTTGGCAAGTGCCATTCGTGGATGATCATCGTGCAACTGCTCTAGATGCTCGATCATTTGTTGCTGAGTGATCTTGTGTTGCGGAAACAACAGACTGGGTTTGCAAAGAGTAGACATGACAAGTCCTCGGCTAGAAGCCAATAAAGTTAGAAGCACATTTAAGGCAATGACTGCAAAGCAGGACTCTGAAAGACAGAATCAAAGCAGCGGGCTGGGAGGCCAAAAACTTGACTGTTGTTATCGAAAGAGCGGGGTGTTGCGGACGCCTTGTTGGTTATTTCACCAAGACAAACTTATAGGCATATTGCCAGGCCAAGTTGCTTTCCCGGACATGTTTGCGAATAACCATGCGCACAGGCGCACCGCTGACGACTTGCCGGGGATCGGTGACATCAACGATTTCCGAGGCAATCACCAGGCCATCATCCAGGCGCACCATCGCCATGAAGCGAGGCACGGTTTCGCCATAACCCATGGCTGCCAGTATCGGATTCTCCGCATGAGCGCTGACTTGGATCGTGCCGGTGCGTGCGCAGCGATACGGTTCCACATTCAACGAATTGCACGCGCCGCAGACGGTGCGCCGAGGGAAGAAAATTTCTTCGCAATCCTGGCAACGGCTGCCTTCGAGACGGTATTTACCGCCATGCTCGCGCCATTCGCGCAACATGCTGGCGGTGGTCATGCGGTGAATCTGTTCAGGGTAAAGGGACATGGTCGGCTCCTTAATCGTTGGAAAGCACAATGACGCTGTTGTGCGCGGCGTAACCGCCCAGGTTTTGCGAGACGCCAATACGGGCGCCTTTGACTTGGTTGTTGGACTCGCCGCGAAGCTGTCGGAACAATTCAGTAATGTGCAAAATCCCATCGCAACCGGAGGCGTGGCCGCGTCCGATGTTGCCGCCGTCAGTGTTCAGGGGAAGTTGCCCATCAAGGGCTATGCCGCCTTCCAATACGAAGTCGCCTGCCTGGCCTGGACCACATACGCCCATGGACTCCATTTGAATCAACCCGGCGCCCAGCAAGTCGTAGACTTGCGCCACATCGATATCCTTTGCAGTGATGCCGGCTTTTTTGTAGGCGATTTCGGCGCAGGCCATCGAGTTGGCGGAAACCGCCATGCCTACATCTTTTGGCAGCCCCGGAAATTGCAGCGTCGGGTTGTGATAGCGTGTGCCGAAATAGTGCGATACGCCGGTGTAGGCGCAGCCACGGATAAATACCGGTTGGGTGGTGTAACGGTGCGCAAGGTGTTCGGCCACCAGGATGGCGCAACCGCTGGCTTCACCCCAGGCCAACATCGAGCCACACGCTTCGCTACTCTTGAGCGCTTCGATGGACGGAATCGGCACGCCATAGCGGGTAGCCGTGGGAGTGTTATGGGCATAGATACGCATCTGCCGCCCAAACGTTGCCAATACATCCGCTTCGCGTCCTGCATAACCGAACTTTTCAAAATACTCGGCGGTCGCCAGGGCGAAGGCGTCTGTGTGTGAGATGCCGAGAAAATAATCGTATTCACATTCAGTGCTGGAGCCAATGTACTCGGCGTAGTTGATGTGGTCGGTCATTTTTTCGAAGCCGCCGCACAGGACGATGTCGTATTCACCTGAGGCGACCATTTGGTGGGCCATCTGGAAAGACACCGAACTGCTGGTGCAGTTGGCAGTACTCATGAACGTGGGGGCAGGGCTGATACCCAGGGCATCGGAAATGGTCGGGCCCAGGCCTCCGTATTCAGAAATGCCTTCACCGTGGTAGCCATAGGCAACTGCCTGGAGTTCGCGGGGATGCATCTTGATGGCGTTGAGCGCTTGGTAGGCGGACTCGACGATCATCTCCTTGAAAGTCTGACGAACTCTGGAACTGCCAGGCTTAGGGGTATAGGCAGCCGAAACGATAGCAACGCGTCGTGCGCTCATAAAAAGTGCTCCTTGCTGGATGGATTGGAATCAGAGATAGGCCGTCAGGGCATAGTCGGGCCGCAAGTATTTGAACTCGTACTTGATCGACGTCCCGTAATCCACGTAGTACTTATCCTCCAGCAGCGTGCGCAGCGGAACGTTGGTCTTTTGATAGGCTTCGATGGCATCGGTGACGGTCAAGGCAATGGCATCGCTGCCCGCACCAAACCCGTAGGAAACCACCAGGATTCTTTCGCCGGGACGCGCTTGATCGAGGACGCTGACCAAGCCCAGCAAAGGGCTCGCTGCCCCAGCATCGCCGACACTCTGGGCATAGATGCCAGGTTCGATTTGCGCCGTCGTGAATCCCAGGTGCTTGCCGAGAGAGTAGGGGGTCGACACCAGGTTCTGTTGGAAGACGACATAATCGAAATCACCGGCCTGCGCATGGATCTTGGCCATCAATCCCGAGGCAGCACGGCGAGTCTGGTCTTCAAGGCCGATGCTGTTCTTGTCCGAGCCCAGCCCCATTCCCGACCGGATATAGCGGTCCCCTTGAGGCCTGATGTTGTCAGCGACATCCGCCGCGCAAGAAAAACTTGCGTCAAAATGCGCGATCACATTTTCGGTACCCAACAGCAGGGCAGCGGCGCCTGCTCCGGCGTAGGACTCTGTCAAATCACCGGGGGCGGTGTTGCGGTTGATCGTATCGGCGCCCACCGCCAACGCGTTGCCCACCATGCCCGATGCTACCAGGGCGTATGCAATCTGAAGGGCGCTGGTGCCTGATTTGCCGGCAAACTGTACGTCTGCGCAAAAGGCGTCGTAGCCGCAGCCAAGCATTTCCAGGATGATCGCGGCCGAGGCCCGGGAGTCATATGGATTGGTGCAGGTGCCAAGATAAAGCGCTTCAAGGGAACAAGGCGGCGCTTTGTCCAGTGCGCGCTGGGCGGCGAGGACACCCAAGGTAATGACGTCTTCATCAGGCTGCAGCACAGCCCTTTCGAGAACGCCCAGTTGACCCTTTACCAAGCTCAAATCGGTGTTTTTCCACACCTGGATCACGTCGTCCACCTTGAGCCGGCAGACCGGGATGCCCGCGCCATAGCTCACAATTCCTACTTTATTCATGTGTACATCCTCCAGATTCCGTTCTTTCACCTGCTGGCAGAAAGCCGTGACAGGTGCATGAAATATTTAGAAACTATCTATTGGTGCTCGCAAAGTGATAAATGGCGGTCCCATGCCTCATAAATCGGCAGGTCCAAGTGACAGAACCTACCGGTCAACCTATGAACAATAGGCTTGTTTTCGTACAATCATTATGTATGATACGAAACGTACCGTATCGTTAAGGTAGCGTTAAAAATTTATGACTTTCCTTCTCATGTCTCCCTATATAGAGGTAATAAGCGCTCAAGAGACCCCCTGCTAAGCAGAAGCTGAGATCAAATAAACATACAAAACGAAACGATCCGTTTCATTGCTTTTCGAGAGAATCCTATACCCTGAGTCTCTTTTGTCAAGCGCCATATTGGAGATTTTGATTTATGGCCCGTAAACCATCTCGGAGCTCCATTGGCTCATTGAGGAGCCCTCACACGCACAAAGCGATCATCATTTCTGCCATAGAAACCCTCAAGGAGTGCGGTTACTCGGGGCTGAGCATCGAGGCGGTGGCCCGTCGCGCTGGCGCAAGCAAACCGACAATCTACCGGTGGTGGGGTAACAAGGCAGCCTTGATCGCCGAGGTCTACGAGAGTGAAAGCGAGCAGATTCGCAAGGAGCCTGATAAAGGCTCTTTCAAGGAGAACCTCAATTTCTTGCTGCTCAATCTCTGGAAGGTCTGGCGAGAAACAATTTGCGGGGAGGCTTTTCGGTGTGTCATCGCTGAGGCGCAACTCGATCCCTGCACGCTGCCCAAACTGAAAGATGAATTCATGGAGCGACGTAGGGAGTTGCCTCGCAAGCTGGTGGAAAATGCTATTCAGCAGGGCGAGTTGCCCAAGGACACGTCGCGTGAATTGCTTCTGGACATGATCTTTGGGTTTTGCTGGTACCGGCTGTTGACCGAGCAGTTGGAGGTGGAAGCAGATATCAATGAGTTCACGACACTGCTGCTGAACGGGGCAATGCGCTCGACTTCGGCGGCGGTTCAAGACGCCGCCGAAGCCTGATTATCGGGAGGGGATGCGCTTATTTCGTGCCGCTGAATCGTGCATGAAGGCTCGGCAGGATGCTGGCCAGGTGGTTGAACTCACACAAGTCATGCACCGCAAATTCATAAGCCAGGGTTTCCAGCTCCACTTCTCCCAGGCCGTTTTCTTCCAGTAGCCGAGCGGCTCGCTCGGCGCCTGGAAAACGCTGCATGGCAGGGTGGCTGCCGACCCAGTAACGGCTCGTCAGGTACAAACCCTCCGGACATTCCTTGAACAAGTGCGCCATCAGCGACACCGGCACTTGCGGCTCGTGGGCCAGGCTCATCAAGGCGCTGACGCTGCCGTCTATTTTGGATTCGCGATACAGGTCCGGACAGAAGCCCAGTTCGCAGGGGTCCCTGAAATCAATGTGCAGGTGCATGAGGCGGTCACCGACGTACTCGGAGGCGCAAAAGGTATTGCCGTACAAGCGCTCCTCGAAGCTCAGGGTATCGTCCAGGAGGCGCTCGTGATGAACGCAGGGGTTCTCCACATGGGCATAAGGAAACCACAGGGTGTAGCGTTCAGCCTCCAGTGGATGCCACATGAACCACCACTTGAGCATTTCAGCGGTGCAGTTGGGGAAAAACTTGCGACTTTGCACGTAGGCCATCGGCCCAGGCAGCAGGGCGTATCCGGCCTCTTCGCTAATGAAATCAGCGGCGAGCATGCGGTTAAGGTCTTCCACGCTGGGCGTCAAGGTGTCAGCCAAGGGCATGGGGCCTTGCTGTATCTTTTCGACGGCGCTGAGCGGCACGCTGATCTTCGAGCGGAAAAAGTCGGCGTAGGGTTTGCCTTGGATGGCCCGCTGATTGGCCAGGAACTGTTTCTGCATTGGCAATGAGAAGTAGGTGAAAGGTGTCATTACGCGCGCTTCCATGACGGTATTTCCTTGGTAGTGCGTGAAAAGCCCGCAGCATCGGCTGCGAAGTCCTCGCGCGGTGTTGTAAAGGGACAATGACGGGACCAAAATAGGTAGACCGAAATAAAAAGTCAAATTTGAATTAGAACTATAAAGAGATGAGCTCATGGACAATGCCATTGGCAAGCCTTCCCTGCCTCGTGCTTCGCGACTCGATGGGCAGGCAACGCGGCTGCAGATTCTGGAAAAGGCGGGTGAGTTGTTTGCCGAACAAGGGTTGGCCAACACCACCAGCAAGCAGATTTGCGAACGTTCGCAAGCCAACAGTGCGGCGGTGAATTATCACTTCGTAAACAAAGAGGGCCTGTACCGCGCGGTATTGCTCGAAGCCCACGCTCGGTTGGTGCGGATGGAAACTCTGGTTTCGCTTAACGAGCGGCCCGGCTCGCCGCAAGACAAATTACGTGCCCTCATCACCGTGCTGGTCGAGCGCCTGCACGACCATCCGGATGGCTGGGCGCTGAAAGTGCTCACGCGCGAAGTGCTTTCGCCTTCTCCCGAGTTCGAGGTGGTACTCAAGGAACAATCGTTTCCCAAGGCGCACATACTGCGTGGCTTGCTTGGGCAAATCATGAACTTGCCAGCAGATCACCCGACAACCTTGCGCAGCGCCATCAGCGTCTTCGCCCCCTGTCTTTTTCTGCTGATAGCCCACCAGCCGTTAAAGCGGCATGTGCTGCAAGGCTTGAGTCTCGAGCCGCAGGGTTTGATCGACCACATGATGAGCTATGCCCTTGGTGGGCTCCAGGCAGTGGCGGCGACTGCGCACGACGCTGCAAGCTGACGCTCCATGGTTATTGGGGGCTACCGATGGCGACGGGTGCCGTCACAGTAGCCAACGGGGAGCGCGATGCGTCGTTGATGCTCCACAGGCGCTATTGTCCTTTGGCAGGCAGCCCCATCTTCGCCAGCGTCAGCGTTTCATCCGCGCGCCCCCATCCGCCGTCTGCCACCTCTTCGACCAGCACCATGGTGAACGGACGGACTCCCTCGCCGAAGTACTCGACGAACATTTCTGTGGTGCGATGGATGATCTCTTCTTTGCGAGCGTGGTCCAGGATCCCTTCGGGGAATTTGTAGTTGGCAAATGGCATGGATCGACTCCGTGGGTGTGAGAAAGATGCGGCAGGGCGAAGGCCCCTGGCGCGCATCTTTCTCCTTTGCGCCCTTGGAATAAATCCCTCTGGGTTGGCATCAGCATTCAACGTACGTGAACAATCGTCCGTCTGGACTCAGTGCGAATGACGCGGCTCACCACTACGAGCAATCACGCGCAGATGCAACGTCGCCGGCTCCAGGCAGCCCCCCGTGGAAAGCTGTCCCACCAGTTGCCGGTACAGTTCCTGCCAAGGTGTTTGTGACGGCGGGATATTCGGTATCCACTCGAGTCGGCGCTGGGCCATCTCGGCGTCGTCGATCAGCAGGTTCACGGTGCGGGTATTGAGGTCCACTTTCAGCCGGTCGTTGGTTTTCAGCAACGCCAGGCCGCCACCCACGGCCGCTTCCGGGGACATGTTGAGGATCGATGGGCTCGCCGAGGTGCCGCTCTGACGTCCGTCGCCGAGGCAGGGCAGGGAGTCGATGCCTTGCTTGATCAGCGCCGCCGGAGGGGCCATGTTCACCACCTCGGCGCTGCCGGGGTAACCCACGGTGCCAACGCCACGGATGACCAGGATGCAGCGCTCGTCGATGTCCAGCGCCGGGTCGTCGATGCGGGCGTGGTAGTCCTCCGGTCCTTCGAACACGATGGCCCGGGCTTCAAAGCTATTCTCGGCGCCGGGCTCGGACAGGTAGGTCTTGCGAAACGCTTCGCCCACCACCGACATCTTCATGATCGCGCTGTCGAAGAAATTGCCGCTGAGCACGATGAAACCAGCGCGGTGCTTGAGTGGGGTGTCGAAGGGGTGAATCACATCGGCGTTGCTGGTCAGGCTGTTGCTGACGATTTCGCCGATGGTCTTGCCGCTGACCGTGGCGCAGCCTTCGTGCAGGCGTCCGGCTTTTTGCAGTTCATGCATGACCGCTGGCACGCCGCCGGCCCGATGGAAGCCTTCACCCAGGTACTTGCCCGCTGGCATGCAATTGACCAGCAGCGGCACGTCTTCGCCAATCCGTTGCCAGTCGTCCAGGCTCAACTCGACGCCCATGTGCCGGGCGATGGCGATCAGGTGCGGCGGGCAGTTGCTCGAAGCGCCGAGTGCCGAGGCGACGGCGATGGCGTTCTCGAAGGCCTGGCGGGTCATGATTTGTGACGGGCGTATGTCTTGCAGCACCAGGTCGCAGATGCGCTTGCCGGTGGCATAAGCCATTTGCCCGCGCTCGCGATAGGGCGCCGGAATGCTCGCGCAACCGGGCAACGACATGCCCAGGGCTTCGGCCAGGGCGTTCATCGACAAGGCGGTGCCCATGGTGTTGCAGTGCCCCACCGACGGCGATGCCGCAGTGGTCATCTCCATGAAGCCTTCGTAGTCGATCTCGCCGGCGGCCATCAGGTTGCGCGCATGCCAGAGCACGGTGCCGGAGCCGATCAGCTCGCCCTTGTGGTGGCCGTCGAGCATCGGCCCGCCGGACAGGACAATGGCTGGCAAGTCGGTGGTCGCCGCGGCCATCAGGCAGGCCGGGGTGGTCTTGTCGCAGCCGGTGGTGAGCACCACGCCGTCCAATGGGTAACCGTGAAGAATCTCCACCAGCCCCAGGTACGCCAGGTTGCGGTCCAGCGCGGCGGTGGGCCGACGCGACTGTTCGGCGATCGGGTGCACCGGGAATTCCATGGGGATGCCACCGGCATCACGGATGCCGGCCTTGACCCGTTGTGCCAGTTCCAGGTGATGACGGTTGCAGGGGGTCAGGTCGCTGCCGGTCTGGGCGATGCCGATGATCGGGCGTCCCGATTGCAGCTCTTCGCGGGTCATGCCGTAGTTCATGTAGCGTTCGACATACAGGGCGGTCATGTCCGCGTGGGCAGGGTCATTGAACCATTGCTCGCTGCGCAGGCGGCGTTTTGGCGTGTCACTCATGATTCATTTCTCTCTTGTAATTGGATGAATCGTTCACGGTCGCGGCGTTTTAGCGCTCCAGCAGCCCGCGGGCGGCAAGGTTACGCAGCAAGGCGCTGACGCCAAAGGTCCAGGGGGCGGCATCGCAGCTGTGGGTCACCTGGTTATGCAGGCTTCCGAGCAGCGGGCTGCTGATGCTGACCACGTCCCCGCGTTTGTGGGTGAAACCGCTGCCGGGATGATCACGGTCTTCGGTGGGGGCGAACAGGGTACCGAGAAACAGCACAAACCCGTCCGGGTATTGGTGATTGGCGTTGAGCGTCTGTCCTGCCAGGTCCTGCGGGTCACGGCTGATCTGGCTCATGGAACTCGAACCGTGCAGGCGGTAGCCGTCTTCTCCCTGTACCTTAAGATCGACCACGCAGGCGCGGACGTCATCCAGGCTGAAGTGTTCGTCAAACAGGCGAATGAACGGCCCGATGGCGCAGGAGGCGTTGTTGTCCTTGGCCTTGCTCAGCAACAGTGCGCTGCGGCCTTCGAAATCCCGCAGGTTGACGTCGTTGCCCAGGCTGGCGCCGAGGATCTGGCCCCGGCTGTTCACGGCCAGCACCACTTCGGGCTCCGGGTTGTTCCATTGCGAGCCGGGGTGAATGCCGATGCGGCTGCCGCTGCCCACGGCGGCCAGGACCGGTGCCTTGGTGAAGATTTCCGCATCCGGGCCGATGCCGACCTCCAGGTACTGCGACCACATGCCCTGTTCGATGAGCAGGGCCTTCAGGCGCATGGCTTGCTCGGAGCCCGGCACGATCGTGCGCAGGTTGTCGCCGATCACGCTGTGCACCGTGGCGCGCACGGCTTCGGCCTTCGCCGCGTCGCCGCCGGCCTGTTCCTCAATCACCCGCTCGATCATGCTGGCGGCGAAGGTCACGCCGGCGGCCTTGATCACTTGCAGGTCCAGTGGCGGCAACAGCGACGGCTTGCTCGGGTCGGCATCAGGGCCGGTGTTGGCCAGCAGGGCTTCGACACTGGCGATGAAGGTGCCGGGCGTCTGTCGCACGGCGGCCAGCGGCGATTCGGTTTCCAGCAGATCACTCAATGTCGCAAAACGATCCGAGAGATCGAACACACCGTCGCTGCGCAACGCAATGGGCGAAGGCCCGGCGATTCGGCCTGGCACCCAGGCACGACCAATCAGGGTTCCGGCCACGCCATCGACGGGCAGGGTGTTCTCGGGAGTAAGCAGTAGCGACATGGCAAGTCTTCCTGTTCGTAAAGCCTTCACGCTAGGGTGGCCGCTCGATAAACTCCAATGAGATATATTCAGTATTTGATAACGTCGGGTTATCGCCGGCCTGAGGAATCGCCATGTCAGATCTGTCCTTCTCCAGCTTCTGTGGCTGGCTCAAATTCCGCCACTTGCTGCTGATCGACACGTTGGGGCGCACCCGCAACATGCACCTGGCGGCGCAGCAGATGAACCTCAGCCAGCCGGCCATCAGCAAGATGCTCAAGGAAATCGAAAGCCTGCTCGGCTTTGCCTTGTTCGAGCGATTGCCTCGGAGCATGCCGCCTACGGCTTTGGGCGAACACGTACTGCGGTATGCACAGATTGCCTTGAATGATGCACGCTCGTTCGTCGAACAGATCAGCAGCTTGCGCGAGGGGGGCCACGGCTTTCTCAAGGTCGGAGGGATCTTTGCCGCCACTGCGGTGGCTTTGCCCGAGGCGATCCTGCAGATCAAGCAGCGCTGGCCGTTGCTGTCGATTGAAGTGGTGGAGCAGACCAGTAACCACCTGATGGAGATGCTTGAAGAGAAGACGCTCGACCTGGCGGTGGCCCGTTTTACCGATCAAAGCCAGCAGCAGCGCTATGACTTCCAGCCGTTGGCCCCGGAGCCGTTCTGCATCGTGGTCAACCATCGCCATCCGTTGGCCGGCGCGGGCCCGGTCTCCTTGCAGCAACTGGTGGACTTGCCGTGGATTCTCTATCCGGTCGGCACGCCGATTCGCGCACGCATGGAGCTGGCGTTCGCCGAAGCCGGGGTGGGAATGCCGCGCAACACCATCGACACCATTTCCATGCAGACCTTCCTCCAGGTGCTGCAACGCGGGCCCATGATTGGCATGCTGCCCAATGCGATGGTCGATCCGCTGCTCGAAAGCGGTCAGCTCAAGACGCTCGATACCCCGTTGCACCTGGTGCCGCAGGACTACGGCATCCTCACGCGCAAGGATGAACCGTTGGTGGGCGCGGCGCTGGAGTTCGCCGAGATCCTCAAGGACAACGCGCGCATGAGCGGTTGAATGTGCCGCCGCCATCGCGAGCAAGCTCGCTCCCACAAGGGGCTGCGGTTCACCTGAATTCTGCAGTTGCTGAAGATCCAGTGTGGGAGCGAGCTTGCTCGCGATAGCGGTGGGTCAGCTTGCTTCAATCCCCGTGGCGAGGGAGCTTGCTCCCGCTGGGCTACGCAGTAGCCCCTTGGAATCCGATAACAGGTGGTTATCAACTAATCCAAAAATGCCATTGGGAAAGAATCGCTCCCCGACAGTAGAGTCCTCGTTCAATCGCCGGATGATTCGCTCATTCGACGTGACCCAATAAAAATAATCAGGGGTTACCTCATGCAAACCATCTCCGAGCAGTTGCCCGCGCAGGCTCCCGCCTGCGAACTGGATTTCGAAGACCGGACCTACCGCAAGGTCATCTGGCGCATCCTTCCGGTCCTGCTGTTGTGCTACATGGCGGCGTACCTCGATCGAGTGAACATCGGGTTCGCCAAGCTCGACATGCTCAACGAGCTGCAATTCAGCAACACCGTGTATGCCTTGGGCGCCAGTATGTTTTTCTGGGGCTATTTCCTCTTCGAAGTCCCCAGCAACCTGTTGCTGCATCGCTTTGGCGCGCGGTTCTGGATTGCCCGGATCATGCTGACCTGGGCGGTGGTGTCCATGGCCGTGGCCTACACCGTGCCGCTGGCGGGCTTGTTCCACGTCGAATCGAGCACCATGTTCTACGTGCTGCGCTTTCTGTTGGGCATCTGTGAAGCGGGCTTTTTCCCCGGCGTGATCCTGTACCTCAATTACTGGTTCCCGACTCATCGGCAGAGCCGGGTGATGTCCGGGTTCTTGCTGGCGTTGCCGGTCAGCCTGACCCTGGGCGGGATACTTTCCGGTTGGTTGATGAACAGCATGCAAGGGGTGCATGGCCTGTCTGGCTGGCAATGGATGTTGCTGATCGAAGGCATTCCTTCGATCATCATGGCGTTCGTGGTGATCGTCTGCCTGGCCGACAACATCGACAAAGCCAAATGGCTGTCGGTCGCGGAAAAAGCCCTGCTCAAGGCCAATCTGCAAACCGACAACCAGGGCAAGGCCACGCGCTTGAGCGAAGTGTTCTTCAACCCTCGGGTGTGGTTGCTGGTGTTGATCTTGCTGACCTTCAACACTGGCTTCTATGGCCTGGCGTTCTGGATGCCGTCGATCATCAAGAGCACCGGCATCACCAACAGCTTGCACATCGGTTTGCTGACCGCCATTCCCTACTCGGTGGCCATCGTGGCGATGCTGCTCAACGCGCGGCATTCCAACCGCACCGGCGAGCGGCGTCTGCACGCGGCCATTCCAGCCTTCATCGGTGGCGCCGGGCTGATCCTCAGTGCGTTCTTCGCTGACAACCTGGTGTTGTCCGTGCTCTTCCTCAGTGTCTCCGCCTCAGGGATCCTCAGCCTGATGCCGATTTTCTGGACCCTGCCGGGCACCGTGCTGTCGGGCGTCGCCGCCGCAGCCGGCATTGGCATGATCAATGCCATCGGCAACCTGTCGGGCTTCACCGGTTCGATGATTACCGCCGTGGCCGAAACCCTCACGGGCAACATCAACAACGGCACCTATGTACTGGCCTTGTGTCTTTTGGTCAGCGGTGGACTGATCCTGGCCATTCCCGCCTCGATGCTCGGCAGGACACCCAAGCACGCCACTACGGCAGCGCAACTGGAGACCGCATGAACCTACAAAACAAGCGCGTACTGGTGACGGCAGCGGGGCAGGGCATTGGCTTGGCCAGCGCCATTGCCTTCGCCCGCGCCGGTGCCGAGGTGTTCGCCACTGACATCGACATCCAGGCACTGGCGGGGATCGAAGGGATCACCGCCATGCCCCTGGACGTCACGTCGCCCGCTGCCATCAGCGCCGCCTGTGAACGCATCGGTGGGCTCGACGTGTTGTTCAACTGCGCAGGCTTTGTGCACAGCGGCAACATCCTCGACTGCGACGAGGCTGCCTGGGCTCGTTCGATGGACCTCAATGTCACGGCCATGTACCGGATGATCCAGGCGTTCCTGCCGGGCATGTTGGCCCGTGGCGGCGGTTCGATCATCAACATGTCGTCGGTGGCCTCCAGCGTCAAGGGCGTGCCCAATCGCTTCGCCTATGCCACCAGCAAGGCTGCAGTCGTGGGCCTGACCAAGGCCGTCGCCATCGACTTCGTCAGCCAGGGCATCCGCTGCAACGCGATCTGCCCGGGCACTGTGGATTCACCCTCGTTGCGCCAGCGCATCGCTGACCAGGCCGCGCAGCAGGGCGTCGATGAGGCGCAGGTCTACCGGCAATTTCTCGACCGCCAGCCCATGGGCCGCATCGGCCACACTGAAGAGATCGCGCAGTTGGCGTTGTACCTGGGCAGCGATGCGTCCGCCTACACCACGGGTGCCATCCACATCATCGACGGTGGCATGAGCATCTGAATCCCGGTCTTCACTTGAGCAGGAGCACGACATGAAACTATTGCGCTACGGCGAAAAAGGTTCCGAAAAACCCGGGCTGTTGGATGCCGACAATCAGATCCGCGACCTCTCGGCCCATGTGCCGGACATCGCCGGGCAGGTCCTCGGCCCGGACAGCCTGGCAGCGCTCGCCGCCCTCGACCCGCGCAGCCTGCCGATCGTGGCCGGCCAGCCACGGATCGGTGCCTGCGTCGGCCAGGTCGGCAAATTCATCTGCATTGGCCTGAACTACGCCGACCATGCGGCCGAGTCGAACATGGAAGTGCCCAAAGAGCCGATCATCTTCAACAAATGGACCAGTGCCATTTGCGGGCCGAACGACGACGTCCAGATCCCCCGTGGCTCGCTCAAGACCGACTGGGAAGTCGAGCTGGGCGTGGTCATCGGTAAAGGCGGGCGCTACATCGATGAAGCCAATGCCATGGAGCATGTCGCCGGTTACTGTGTCATCAACGATGTGTCCGAGCGTGAGTGGCAACTGGAGCGCGGCGGCACCTGGGACAAGGGCAAGGGCTTTGACACCTTCGGTCCCCTCGGGCCGTGGCTGGTGACGCGGGACGAAGTTGCCGACCCGCATACGCTGGACCTGTGGCTGGAGGTCGACGGACACCGCTATCAGAACGGCAATACCCGAACGCTGATCTTCAGCGTGCCGCAACTGATTGCCTACCTGAGCCGGTGCATGAGCCTGCAACCGGGGGATGTGATCTCCACCGGCACGCCGCCCGGCGTCGGCTTGGGCATCAAGCCCAACCCGGTGTTCCTGCGGCCGGGCCAGACCATGCGCCTGGGAATCCAGGGCTTGGGCGAACAGCGCCAGGTCACGGTGCAGGCGGACTGAGGGCTGGGCTCGCTGCCGCTATCGCGAGCAAGCTCGCTCCCACAGTTGATCTTCGACAGGCACACAATTCAGGTGCCCCGCAGGCCCCTGTGGGAGCGAGCTTGCTCGCGAAGGCGGCGTCACAGTCAATGAAGATGTTGAATGTGCTGGCCTCTTCGCGAGCAAGCCCGCTCCCACAGTTTTGATCTGTGATTGCCTGCGGTTTTTCTGGCACAGCACAACCCCTGTGGGAGCGAGCCTGCTCGCGATAGCGGTAATCCGGCCTAGCCTCACTTGCGGTCAACACGCCTGACACGCTTCATCACCACCACAAAAAACACCGGCACGAACACCACCGCCAGCGTGGCGGTGATCATCCCGCCGATCACTCCGGTACCGATGGCCTGCTGGCTTGCCGAACTGGCGCCCGTGGCAATCGCCAGCGGTACCACCCCAAGGATGAAGGCCAGCGAGGTCATGATGATCGGCCGCAGGCGCAGGCGTGCAGCCTGGAGCGTGGCGTCGATCAGGTCGTGGCCTTCGTCGTACAGGCTCTTGGCGAACTCGATGATCAGGATCGCGTTTTTCGCCGACAGGCCGATGATGGTGATCAGCCCGATCTTGAAGAACACATCGTTAGGCATGCCGCGCAACGACACCGCCAATACCGCGCCGAGTACACCCAGCGGCACCACCAGCAACACCGAAGTCGGGATCGACCAGCTCTCGTACAACGCCGCCAGGCACAGGAACACCACCAGCAGTGACAGGCCCAACAGGATGGGCGCCTGGCTGCCGGACAAGCGTTCCTGCAAGGACAACCCGGTCCATTCCTGGCCCAGGCCCGTCGGCCCCAAGGCCACCAGCCGTTCGATTTCAGCCATGGCTTGCCCGGTGCTGTAGCCCGGTGCCGGTTCACCGGAAATGCTCACCGCCGGATAACCGTTATAGCGGGTCAATTGCGCCGGCCCCTGGGTCCAGCGGGCCTGGACGAAGGCTGACAACGGGACCATTTTTCCATTGTTGTTGCGCACATGAATCTTCAGCAAGTCTTCGACCTGGCTGCGCTGGTCGCCCTCGGCCTGGACCACCACCCGTTGCATGCGCCCCTGGTTGGGGAAGTCGTTGATGTAGGTCGAACCCACTGCCGTGGACAACACACTACCGACGTCGGCAAAGGAAATGCCCAGGGCATTGGCCTGCTTGCGGTCGACCTCCAATTGCACCTGCGGCGCCTCCGCCAGGGCGCTTTCACGCACATTCATCAGCATCGGGCTTTTGTCGGCGGCGGCGAGCAATTCGCTGCGGGCCTGCATCAAGGTGGCATGGCCGAGGCCACCACGGTCCTGCAAACGAAACTCGAAACCGCTGGAAGTGCCCAGGCCGTCCACTGGCGGCGGTAGCACCGAGAACGCCATGGCGTCCTTGATCTGGCTCAGCGCCAGGTTGGCACGGTCGGCAATGGACGCCGCCGAATCATCGGCGCCGCGTTGCGACCAGTCCTTGAGGGTGGTGAAGGCCAGGGCCGCGTTCTGCCCGCTGCCGGAAAAGCTGAAACCGAGAATGATCGTGCTGTCACCGACCCCCGGTTCGCCGGCGTTGTGGGCTTCGATCTGCTCCACCACCTGCACCGTACGGTTTTTGCTGGCACCCGGTGGCAACTGGATGTCGGTGATGGTGTAGCCCTGGTCTTCCACCGGCAGGAACGAGGAGGGCAGGCGACTGAACAGCAGGCCCATGCCCACCAGCAGCACGCCGTAGATCAGCAGATAACGGCCGCTGCGTTTCAGCGCATAGGCCACCCAACCTTGATAGCGCTCGCCGAATCGGTCGAAACCACGGTTGAACATACCGAAGAACCCCGTCTTGGCGTGGTGATCACCTTTGGCGACCGGTTTGAGCAAGGTCGCGCAAAGCGCCGGGGTCAAGGTCAGGGCGAGAAACGCCGAGAACAGGATCGAGGTCGCCATCGACAGCGAGAACTGCTGGTAGATCACCCCCACCGAGCCCTGCATGAAGGCCATCGGAATGAACACCGCCACCAGCACCAGGGTGATGCCGATGATCGCCCCGGTGATCTGCCCCATGGCCTTGCGCGTGGCCTCCTTGGGCGACAAGCCTTCCTGGGCCATGATCCGCTCGACGTTCTCCACCACCACGATGGCATCGTCCACCAGGATGCCGATGGCCAGCACCATGCCGAACATGGTCAGCACGTTGATCGAGAAACCCAGCGCGAGCATCGTCGCGAAGGTGCCCATCAGCGCCACCGGCACCACCAATGTCGGGATCAGGGTGTAGCGGATGTTCTGCAGGAACAGGAACATTACCGCGAACACCAGCAACATCGCCTCGCCGAGGGTGTAGATCACCTTGGTGATCGAGACCTTGACGAACGGCGACGTGTCGTAGGGAATCTTGTATTCCACGCCGGCCGGGAAGTAGCGCGACAGCTCGTCCATCTTGTTGCGCACCAGGGTCGCGGTGTTCAAGGCGTTGGCGCCCGGCGACAGTTGCACGGCCACGGCGGTGGACGGCTTGCCGTTCAGGCGCGTGGAAAACTGGTATTCCTGGCTGCCGATTTCCACCCGTGCCACGTCGGCAATGCGCACCGTTGAGCCATCGGGGTTGGCCTTGAGCACAATGTCGGCGAACTCTTGCGGCGTGTTGAGCTGGCCTTTGACGACGATGGTCGCGGTGATTTCCTGGGTGCTGCGGCTCGGCAAATCGCCCAGGCTGCCGGCCGACACCTGGGCGTTCTGCGCCACGATGGCGGCATTGATGTCGGCCGGGGTCAGGTTGAAACCGACGAGTTTCTGCGGGTCGATCCAGATCCGCATGGCCCGTTCGGCCCCGTACAACTGGGCCTTGCCGACACCGTCCAGGCGCTTGATCTCGTTCATCACGTTGCGCGCCAGGTAGTCGCTGAGGGCCACGTCGTCGAGCTTGCCGTCGCTGGAGGTGAGAGTGATCAGCAGCAGGAAGCCGGCGGAGACTTTGTCCACTTGCAAGCCTTGCTGGGTCACCGCTTGCGGCAGGCGCGACTCCACGGCCTTGAGGCGGTTCTGCACATCGACCTGGGCCAGTTCCGGGTTGGTGCCGGGTTGGAAGGTCGCGGTGATGGTGGCGCTGCCCAGGCTGCTCTGGGATTCGAAATACAGCAGGTTGTCGGCGCCGTTGAGTTCTTCCTCGATCAGGCTGACCACGCTTTCGTCCACGGTTTGCGCCGAAGCACCCGGGTAGACGGTGTAGATTTCGATTTGTGGTGGGGCCACGACCGGGTATTGCGCCACCGGCAGTTGCGGAGTGGCCAGGATACCGGCCAACAGGATGAACAACGCAACGACCCAGGCGAACACCGGGCGGTCGATGAAGAATTGCGGCATGGCTTAGTGTCCTGCCTGTGGCCCGGGAACCTGGGCGAGGGGAAGTGGGGTGTCATCGACCTGGACCTGCTCACCGGGGCGAGCGTGTTGCAGGCCTTCGATGACGATGCGGTCGCCGGGTTTCAAACCGTGCGTGACGACCCAGCGATCGTTTTGCGCGACGCCCAGTTGCACCGGTTGCTGGCTGACCTTCTGTTCGGCGTCCAGCAGCAACACCTGGGCGACCCCGGCGCTGTCGCGCAGGATCGCCCGCTGTGGCACGGTGATGCCTTGGCTGTTGACCGCTTGTTCGAGGCGCACGCGGATGAAACTGCCCGGCAGCAGGTCCAGGTCGGGGTTGGGGAATTCGCTGCGCAGAGTGATCTGGCCGGTGCTCGGGTCGACGCTGAGGTCGGTGAACAGCAACTTGCCGGGCAGCGGATAGGGGCTGCCATCGTCCTGAATCAACGTGGCCTTGGCCTGGCCCTGGCCGACCGCTTGCAAAAGCCCTGCGCGAAAGGCGCGGCGCAGGTCGTTGAGTTCGCGGGTCGATTGCGTGAGGTCGGCGTGGATCGGGTCCAGTTGCTGGATCAATGCCAACGGCGTGCTTTCGTTCTGCCCGACCAGGGCGCCTTCCGTCACCAGGGCGCGACCGATCCGTCCGGAAATCGGTGCGGTTACCGTGGCGTACCCGAGGTTCAGTTTCGCCCGTTCCACCGCGGCCTTGCTGGCAGCGACGTCGGCGGCAGTCTGGCGCACGCTGGCCCGGGCGTTGTCGTAGTCCTGGCCACTGATCGCCTTGTCATCGATCAACTGGGCGTAACGTTGCGCCTGCAAGCGGGCCTGGAACGCATTGGCCTCGGCCTTGCGCAACGCCGCCTGGGCACTGTCCAGGTCGGCCTTGAATGGCGCCGGATCGATGCGAAACAGCACCTCGCCCTGTTTGACGTCGCGGCCTTCACGAAACACCCGCTGCAAGACCACGCCGGCCACCCGCGCCCGGACTTCGGCCACCCGTGGCGCGGCGATCCGGCCACTCAGCTCGTTGCTGATCGACAGGGGGCGGGCCTGGACGGTTTCGACACGCACGCTTGCCAGCGGGGCGGAGGCTTCCGGGGTCGAGGTGCTATCACAGCCACTGAGCAGCAGCGTGCCGACCAACAGGCCCAGTGTGACGACAGGATTCTTGGACATGGTGCTTCCCCACTATTGAGCCGCCCATGGTAGGGGGCCTGACCAACGGCAGGGGTGAAGCTTTGTAGGCGCTCTGTGAAATTGTGTAATCCCCCTTAAACCCGGAAGTGGCCCACCAACTCTTGCTGATGGTTGGCCATGGCATGCAATGAGTGGCTCGTTTGCGATGCTTGTTCCATCTGGCCGGTCAAGGTCTGGCTGATCCCTCGAATGTCACTGACGCGATGGCTGATGTCTTCCACCACAGCGCTTTGCTCCAGGGCCGCGCTGGCGATCTGCTGGTTCATGTGTTCGATCACTTCCACGGCGTCGCTGATGTGTTGCAGTGCCGCCTGGGTCTTTTCGACTTGAACGACGCTGTCCCTGGCCTGCTCGCGGCTCAAATGGGTGCTGTGCACGACCTCCTGGCTCAACTGCTGCAGCGCTTCGATCACCGTGCGTATCTGCTCGACCGAGTTCTGGGTGTTGCTGGCCAAATGGCGAACTTCGTCGGCCACCACTGCGAAGCCGCGCCCCTGTTCACCCGCCCTGGCGGCTTCGATGGCGGCATTCAAGGCCAGCAGGTTGGTTTGCTGGGCAATGGCGCAGATCACGTCCAGCACCTGGCCGATGTGTTGACTGTTGCCGGCCAGCGCCTGCACTTGCTCAAGCGTGGTCTCCAGGCGCCGGTCCAGGCTGTCGATGCTGCTGACCGCGTTGGCGAACAGTTCACGCCCCGATCGGCTTGCGCTTTCGGCGACGGTGGCGGCATCGGCCGCCTGGTGGGAATGGCGCGCCACTTCCTGGGCGCTGGTGCTCATTTCATGCAAGGCCGTTGCCGCCAGTTCGACTTCCCGGTACTGCGTGTGCATGCCCGCGCTGACTTCCCGGGCCACCTGTGCCGACGTGTCGGCGGTGTCGCGGGTGTCCAGGGAGGCTTGCTGGATATCGCGGATGATGGGCTGCAATTTGTCGAGAAAGCGATTGAAGCCCTTCGCCAGTTGGCCCAATTCATCGTGGCGGTCGTTGGGCAGGCGCTGGGTGAGATCGCCGTCGCCCTCGACAATGGCGTCGAGCATGTGCGCCACCCGCAGCAGCGGCCGGGTCACGCCGTAAGCGGTGAGCCAGATGAGCAACAGGCCCAAACCGGCAGCCAGCAAGCCGAGGCTGAGGTTGAACCAGTTGGCCTGGCGATACTTGTCGTCCAACTGCGCCTGCATGTGCAGGGCCGGTGCTTGCACTAGCGTTTCGGGCACGCGTATCTGCAATTGCCAGGGGGTATTGTCGGGGACGGTTTGCACGGCTTGTCGAACGTCGACGGAGGTGCCGTCAACCGTGCCGCTATGGCCGGCAACTTGCCCTGACGGGGAAAGAATGTTGATCTCGCTGTGGCCGGGATACAGGTCGTTGGCAAGGCTGGCGGCGAGTTGCTGGAGGGTATCGAGGCTGATGTCCATGCCCACCACGCCGATGACTTTGCCCTGGTCCAGCAACGGTATGGAGATGCTGCTCATCAAGGTCTTCTGGCCTTCGACCTCGATCGCGTAGGGCTCTGTCACGCAGGTGCGCCCCAGGGTCTGCGGGCAGACGTACCAGGCGTTGGCCGGCTCGCTGCCCGGTGGTGCGGTGTTGGCGCTGATCTGGGCTTCGCTGAGCACCTCTTGCACCAAATGGCCGGGTTGGCTTTGCGACCAGTACAGGGCAAAGCGACCTTTTTCATTGCCGGCCAGATCGCGTTGGCCAGTGAAAGCGGCATCTTCACCGACCAGCGCGTCGGGCAGCAGCACCACGTAGAAACCGAGGACTTTTTCGCGGTTCTGAAGGGCTTGGCGGGTTGCGGCGATCAGGTCCCGGCGCAGTTGCCCTGGCGTCAGTCGCCCGTTCCACGCCTGGGCGCGCAGTTGCAAGACCTGCTGGGCAAAACCTTCCCCATAGATCGCCGTTTCGCTGAAAAAACGTTCCACCCGCTGACCGTGGGCTAGGCCCTGTGCCTGCAAACCTTCCAGGGCCGAGCGCCCGAGCAGTTGACTGCTTTGCTGCTTGAGCAGCGTTGCGCCTTGCTGGTTCTGATACAGGGAGGCACCGGTCAGTGCGCCGACGACGGCGAGCAGGCACAGGCCACTCAAGAGCGTGATTCGCCATTGGATAGAGAGACGAGCGAAGAACATGCTGAAGTTTCCTGCGCTTAGGGGCTTTTATTGTTTTGGGCCCAGCGCTGTCTGAGCGGTGGGCGAGGTTATCTTGCGGCAGGAGGAATTTTCCCGTTATCCCGAATCGGCAGCCGTTGTGCGCCCGGTAGGAGCTGTCGAGCGAAGCGAGGCTGCGATCTTTTGATCTTGATCTTTTCGCTTGAGACTCAATGGTGCTGAAAAGATCGCAGCCTCGCTTCGCTCGACAGCTCCTACAGCGCCAGTCAGGTCCAGCGGGAGTAATCCCTCGCTGGGCTGACCTGTTTTGGGGCGCGGCTTTGGATGCTGCCGTTTTGGGATAGCGAAGAGTTTTGGCAACGGCCTAGCATCGAATCCAGCGTGCAAGCAGAACAATAAGCTTTTGGAAGTCGGCGAAGCTGGCGTCTGCGATCCAGCAACAACTGCCTCATACAATAAGGTCAAGAACAATGAGCGTATCTTTCCCGATCAGCAGTTCGACGGAGTTGAAGCGCGGCGCCTTGGGTGTCGGTTTCATCATCTTCTTTGTGATTTCGGCGGCGAGCCCCTTGAGCGTCATCGCCGGCGGTTTCCCCATTGGCATCATGCTGGGCAACGGCGCGGGCACACCGGCATTGCTGATCCTGGCCTTGCTGGTGTTACTGGCGTTCTCGGCGGGCTACACCGCCATGTCCCGGCACATGACCAATGCCGGCGGTTTCTATGCATTCACTGCTCGCGGTTTGGGTGGCTTGGCCGGCGGCGCGGCGGGGGTGCTGGCGATGTTTGCCTACAACATCCTGCAAGTCGGGTTGTATGGCATGTTCGGCGGCGTGGTCAGCGGCACGATGGCCAGCGTCTTTGGCCTGGACTTGCCCTGGTGGACCTATTCGCTCCTGGCGATGGCGAGCATCGCGATTCTTGGCTATCGCAAGATCGACCTGTCGGCCCGGGTGCTGTCGGTGGTGGTCATTGCCGAGTACCTGGCGATCCTGACGCTGGATTTCGCCATTCTCAAGACCGGTGGCGATAGCGGCATCAATCTCGATTCGTTCGATCGCAGCCATGTGTTCAGCGGCACGCCGTCCATCGGCTTGCTGTTCTGCTTCGCCGCGTTCATCGGCTTCGAGGCCACCACCATCTACGGCGAGGAGGCGAGGAACCCGCACCGCACGATTCCCATCGCCACCTACAGCTCGGTGCTGTTGATCGGTGGTTTCTATGCCCTGTCGGTGTGGGCGATGGTGATTGGCGTCGGGGCCGACAAGATCGTGCCGACCCTGCAGGCGCTCCAGGATCCAACGACGTTCATCTACGGCATGTCCGATCACTTTGTCGGCCCGCACCTGACCCAGATCATCCGCGTGCTGTTCATGGTCAGCATCTACGCCGGGCTGCTGGCGTTCCACAACGCCGCGGCACGTTATTTCTATGCCATCGGCCGCGACGGTTTGCTGCACAGCCGGTTGGGCACCACCCATCGCGTTCACCAGAGTCCGCACATGGGCTCGGTCCTGCAAAGCCTGATCGCGGCGGTGGTGGTGCTGATCTTTGCTGCGCTGGACGCCGATCCGATCCTTCAGCTGTTCGCCTGGTTTTCCAACCTGGCCACGCTGTGCGTAATCCTGCTCATGGCGCTGACCTCAGCGGCGGTGTTTGTCTATTTTCGCGCTCACCCGGAGCTGAAGCTGGGGCTCTGGCGCGGTCGGATTCTTCCGGTCTTTTCGTGCCTGGCATTGCTGGCGGTCCTGGCCCTTGCGGTGATTCATTTCGACGTGCTGACCGGCGCCAGCCAGCTCCTGTCCTATGGCCTATGCGCGGTGATTCCCGCCGCGCTGATCGTCGGCGTGTTCCTCGCCGCTCGATTGCGCAAGGCATCCCCCGAGCGATTCATGGCGCTGGGAAGCCACAAGCTTTAAGGCGTCAGGCACAACGTCAATCCACCCAGAAAACAAGTCCGCTGTCGTTCGGGACGGTTCGTCAGCGCGTGAAAGGAAGGTTCTATGCACGATTATCAAATGCTCATCAATGGGGTTCGGGTCGACGGTGAAAACGGGCACTTTGATGTGCTCAATCCGGCGACCGGCAAGGTGTTCGCTCGATGCGCGGCCGGTTCCCTGGCCCAGCTGGACCTCGCTGTCGAAGCGGCGCAATCGGCCTTTGTCGAGTGGCGACACAGCACCCATGAAGATCGCCGCCAGCGCCTGCTGAGCATCGCTACCGATCTCGAACAGGAAGCCGATGCCTTGGCCCCGCTCATTGTCCTGGAACAGGGCAAGCCGCTGGAATTGGCGTTCTCCGAAGTGATGGGCGCGGTGGCCTGGACGCGCTATGCCGCCGAGCAGCAGATTCCCGTGGAGTTGGTGGAAGAAACCCCGGCCCAGCGTATTGAACTGCACCGCAAGCCGTTGGGTGTGGTCGCGTCGATCACGCCTTGGAATTGGCCGTTCATGATCGCTGTCTGGCACATCATGCCGGCGTTGCGGGCCGGTAACTGCGTGATCAGCAAACCGTCGAGCCTGACCCCCTTGAGCACCCTGCGCCTGGTGGAAATCATCGCTCGCCACGTGCCTCGGGGCGTGATCAATAGCGTGACCGGTGAACAAGGGTTCGGCAGTGCGATCACCGCCCACGCCGGGATCCAGAAGATTGTCTTCACCGGCTCCACCGCCACCGGCCAGAGCGTAATGCGCGGCGCCGCCGGCAACCTCAAGCGCCTGACGCTGGAGCTGGGCGGCAACGACGCCGCCATCGTGCTGCCAGGCACCTCGGTCGAGGCGGTCGCCGAAGATATTTTCCAGGCCGCATTCCTGAACATGGGGCAGACCTGCGCCGCCCTCAAGCGCTTGTACATCCACCAATCCCAGTACGAGGCCTTTGCCGAGGCCCTGACCCTGATCGCCCGGCGTCAGGTGGTGGGTGACGGCCTGGCGCCCGGGGTCACGTTTGGCCCGGTGCAGAACCTCGAACAGTTGAAGCTGGTTGAGGAACTGGTGGCCGATGCCCGTGCCCAGGGGGCGCGTGTGTTGTGCGGCGGTGCTCGTCTGGACCGCCCGGGCTTTTTCTATCCGCCGACGCTGGTTGCCGATGTGACCGATGGGCAGCGCCTGGTGGATGAGGAGCAGTTCGGGCCGGTGTTGCCGCTGATTGCCTACCAGGATGTCGAGGATGTCCTGCGTCGCGCCAATGCGGGCGACATGGGCCTGGGTGGATCGGTCTGGGGACGCGACAGCGAGCAGGCACAGGCCCTGGCCAGTCGCCTGGAATGTGGCATGGCCTGGGTCAACTGCCATGCGCAGATCCAGCCGAATACGCCGTTTGGCGGCAGCAAGATGTCCGGGTTCGGCGTTGAGTTCGGCCTTGAAGGGTTGCTGGAGTTCACCGGCCAGCAACTGCTGTACGTACGCAAGCGTGAAATAGAGTGAGGAGTGCAACCATGTACGAGCAATACAAGACAGCACAAAAAAAATTCTGGCACCCGATGAGTTCTTCGGCGCCGGCGAACTGCTCCAAGACGTTGATCATCGCCCGTGGCGACGGTAACTACATCACCGATATCGAAGGCCATCGCATGCTCGATGGTGTCGGCGGCTTGTGGAACGTGAACGTGGGTCATAACCGGGCTTCAGTGAAGGCGGCCATTGCCGCGCAGCTGGACGAACTGGCTTATTACCAGACCTTCGACGGCATCGCCCATCCGCGGGTGTTCGACCTGGCCGAGCGGCTGACGTCGATGTTCGCCCAGGAAAACATGACCCGGGTGTTGTTCAGCTCAGGCGGTTCCGACGCGGTCGAGACGGCCCTGAAGATGGCCCGCCAATACTGGATCGCCAGCGGCGAGCCAGGGCGCACGCGCTTTCTCTCATTGCGCAATGGTTACCATGGCGTGCACGTGGGGGGGACCTCGGTGGGCGGCAACGGCGTGTATCACTACAACCACGGGCCGCTGCTGGCTGGCTGTCATCTGCTCGACACGCCGTGGCTGTACCGCAACCCCTGGGACTGCCGCGATCCGGAAGAACTGACCGCTCACTGCATTCGTCAGTTGGAAGACCAGATCGCGCTGCTCGGCCCGCAGACCATTGCTGCGCTGATCGCCGAACCGGTGCAAGGCGCCGGCGGCGTGATCGTGCCGCCGGCGTACTACTGGAAGAGGCTGCGCGAAGTCTGCGACCGCCACGGCATCCTGTTGATCGCCGATGAAGTGGTGACGGGTTTCGGCCGCACCGGCTGCATGCTCGGCAGTCGTGGCTGGGGTGTCGCCCCCGACGTACTGTGCCTGGCCAAGGGCATCACCGCCGGTTACATCCCCATGGGGGCCACGGTCTTCAACCAGCGCATGGTCGATGCCATCGAGAACGGCCCGGGCTTCAGCAACGTCATCATGCACGGCTACACCTACAGCGGGCACCCGACTGCCTGCGCGGCGGCCCTGGCGGTGCTGGACATCGTCGAGGCCGAGGATTTGCCAGGCAACGCCGGGAAGGTCGGTGCCCAGTTGCTGGAACAACTGCAACCGCTGACCGAGCGTTATGCAGTGGTGGGCGAAGTGCGCGGCAAGGGCTTGATGATCGCCGTGGACCTGGTGGCGGACAAGGCCACGCGCGAGCCGCTTGACCCTGCTACGGGCCTGGCCTCGCGCATTGCCGAGCAGGCGCGCCTGGCCGGCGTATTGATGCGCCCGATAGGCAACAAAATCGTGATGTCGCCGCCGCTGACCCTCACCTCTGACGAGGCGACCATGATGGTCGGTGCGCTGGACAGCGCGCTCGCCGACTGCCGTTAGCCCTGCCAGCCGGTGCCGCTTGCGGTGCCGGCTCCTGAATAAAAACAGCCTATCAAGGGCGCACCAAAAGGAGCTCTAGCCATGCGGAACTTATCGCGTATGGGATTTTTCGGCAGTGGCCTTGCCTGTACGCTGGCGCTCTGCGCTGCGAGTCAGGTCCAGGCCTATGAGTTGTATGCCGATGACGACACTCACCTCAACGCCGACATGCTGGCCGTGTTCGGTCTTTTCAACAGTCGCAAGAATTACGACGGCCGGCCAGGTGGTTCAACCTGGCGCGAAGGCTTCATCAAATATGGCGTCAGCGGCGACCAGGGCCTGGCCGGCCATGGCACCGCCTACGGGGCGTTCAGCCTGGTCAGTTCCGCCACCTGGGGCGATGGCGACGCGGCCGGCAATACGCTGGGCAGCGAGCGCACGACGAAGATTGAAGACGCTTACCTGGGCTGGCGTTCCGCCGAGCTGTTTCCCGTGCTGGGGCAGGACGGCGTCGATATTTCCGGCGGGCGCCAGGTGGTCAAGCTGGGCAGGGGATTCTTGATCAACGATGACGGGCCGAACCTGGGCAAAGGGCCTGCCGATGGTCGCTTGAATCGCGGTGGCGCCTATTACCTGGCTGCCCGGCACGCGTTCGATCAAACCGCCGTATTACGTCTGGGCGGGCAGGATGGGCTGCATGGAAGTGTGGTGTGGCTCAAGTCCGATAACCGCGCCCAGGCCGAAACCGAACTGGCCGCCGGCACGCTCGATTACACCGCCAAGGCGGGCACGTTGGGGCTGACCTGGATACATGGCCTCGACGTGAACGAGCAGTGGGCCAGCGATTTCCAGAAGCAACGCAAGGGCATGGACGTCTACAGCATTCGTGGTGAAGGTGACGCGGGCATCGAGAACGCCAGCCTGGCATTCGAATACGCCTGGCAGGACAAGGACGCCGGCCCGCAGAACGCCTGGTACGCCGAGGCCGGCTACACCTTTGCCGATCTGGCCTGGGCCCCGAAGCTGACGTACCGCTACACCCGTTATTCGCAGAAGTGGGACTCGCTGTTCACCGGGCTCAGCACGGGCTACGGCACCTGGTTCCAGGGCGAAGTCGCGGGCAATTATGCCGGGCCCTTCAACAGCAACACGGGCATTCATCATGTCGGCCTGACAGCCAAACCGTTGGAAAATCTGACCCTGGGTGCGCTGTACTTTGATTTCAACACGGTACGCAAAGATAGCGCCCTGAACCTGGATGCCCGCGAGCTGGATCTGTATGCCGAGTGGGCGGTGAACGAACACTTGATCATCACGCCGTTGATAGGCCTCTACAAGCCGGATCGGGATGCAACGACCGGGGGCAATCAAGTGGCGGGCAATGGCACCAACGTGTACAGCCAGGTGACGGTGGCCGTGCCGTTCTGAAGCAGGGGCTGTTCGATAAACCCTGTGGCGAGGGAGCTTGCTCCCGCTGGACTGCGCAGCAGGCCTAAAAAGAGGGGCCGCTGCGCGACCCAGCGGGAGCAAGCTCCCTCGCCACAGGTTCAGTGTTTTTCTTAAGTTATCGGTATGGCGCAACATCGCTTTCTAGTTGGTAGCAGGCGGATTCTGCATCCGCTCGGCAATCCGCCGGGTGGTGTCCATCACCATTTCAACCACGGTTTCCTGGCGCAGCAGTTTGAAGCTGTCGGTGCTGCCGACGGCTGAAAGGCTGCCTACCACCTCGTCGAGCCCGGGGTTGATGATCGGCGCCGCGATACCGGTGAGCCCCAGGTTGAGTTCATCGTGGGTCAGGCAATAGCCGTCCTTGCGGATCTTTTTCGCCGCTTTGGAAAAACTTGCCCAGTCATAGCCGTTGTCGGGGTCGTTGGCCATGTGTTCTTCGAACAGGCGTTGCAGGCGCCGTCCCTTTTGGAAGGCGATCAGCACCTTGGATTGCGCACCGCGAAAAAACGGCAGCGGCTGGCCGCGACCGAATGCGAACTGGTAGGTGTCATTGGGTTCGGCGATGTAGGTGTTGATGATGTGGCCGTCATAGAAAACGCTGGCGAACACCGCCAGGCCAGTGGCCTCGGACAGCTGGTGCATCAACTCGCGACCCGCCACGAGGATCGGGTCGTACTGACGCATCATCCAGTCGAGCTCGATGATCCGCGGCCCCAGGCCGTAGCTGCCGGCATCCACCCGGACCAGCAGGCCGGCATCACACAAATCCTTGACGTAGCGGTACACGGTCGCCCGTGACAGGCCCATGCGTTCGGCGATGGTGTCGGGGTCGATCTTCAGCGTTGCCGGGTCGAACAGGTCCAGCACACTCAGCATTTTGCTCAGACTGCTCATTTCGCTCCTAAAGGGGGGAATGGCGCGTAGGTGGTCGTTGGGTGAGCACTATAGGTAGGTGCGCCGATGATGAAAAGCCCGCTCGCTCGGCGAACAGGGCGTTGCCACGATACGCCAGTGCTTGAGAAAAACATACGGATTGAAGGCGTTATTCTCATCATAAATTTGCATAAATCTCAAAATAAGAGCTTTTGTGAGTAAAAAGTACTTGAGTGGAGGGTTTTTCTATGTGATAAATCTCAGCCACTGCAAACGCTCGATCAAGAGGGCTGGAAATGAATGGTGCGCAACTGATAGTGAAAGCGGCGGTGGCGAGCGGTATCGAATACTGCTTCGCCAATCCCGGAACGACTGAAATTCCCCTGGTGGCAGCCATGGCCAGTGCGCCAGCCCTCAAGCCGGTGTTGTCCTTGTTCGAAGGGGTATGCACCGGTGCTGCGGACGGCTATGGCCGGATTGCCGGCAAGCCGGCGATGACCCTGACTCACCTGGGGCCAGGCTTTGCCAATGGCATTGCCAACCTGCACAACGCGCGTCGCGCCAACACCCCGATCGTCAACGTCATCGGTGATCACGCGTCCTGGCACGTCAATTACGATCCGCCGTTGGCCAGTGATATCCAGGCGTTGGCCGGCAGCGTTTCCAAGTGGGTACGTACCTCGCGCACGGCATCGGGCGTTGGTGAAGATTTTCAAGAGGCGGTGCGTGCCGCCTGGCAGGCCAACGGCCAGATCGCCAGCCTGATTCTGCCGATGGACCTGCAAGCCAACACGGTGCAGCACGAGAAAGCCTTCACCGCATTGCAGGCCCCGGTTCGGCGTTTTGCCGGTGACCGGATCGAGGCGGTCGCCCAGGCACTGCGTGATGGCCAGCGCCTGGTGTTTATCGTCGGCGACCAAGGCTTGTCCGTCGCCGGGCTCGAAGCGGCGGGGCGCCTGGCCCAGTTGCCGGGCGTACGCCTGTTCGCCGAAACCTTTCCGCGCCTGAGCTATCGCGGCGGTGGTTTGCCTGACCTGGATCGCCTGCCTTACTTCCCCGAAGTCGCCATCGAGATCCTTGACCAGTACGACGCGGTGGTGTGCGCCGGCGTGCCGGACCCGATCAGTTATTTCGGCTACGAAGGCATCGCTTCTCGCCTGGCCGAACGTGAACGCCTGCTCTGCCTGGCACAAGTAGGGGACGATGTTGCCGGCGCGCTCACTGCGCTGGCCGATGCGCTTGAAGCGCCGGCTTATGTGCCAACGCCAACCGGCATCGAGCTGCCGCCAAGCGAAGCTACGTTGACCCCGCAATCCGTGGGGCAGGTGCTGGCTGCGTCGCTGCCCGACGACTGCATCGTTTCGGTGGAAGGCGGGACGTGCGGCTATCCATTCTTCACCGCTTCGGCCCATGCCGCACGGCATCGGGTCTTGACCAACACCGGTGGGGCCATCGGCCAGGGCATCCCGGTGGGCTTTGGCGCCGCCATGGCCGAGCGTGGCAACAAGGTGTTCTGCCTGCAATCGGACGGCAGTGCCCAGTACACCATCCAGACCTTGTGGAGCATCGCCCGCGAGCAACTGCCCGTGGTGATCCTGATCGCGGCCAACCATCGCTACGCCATTTTGCAGAACGAGCTGCGCCGCTTCGGCATGACCGAGTTGGGCCCCGAGGCCCTGAGCCTGACGGTACTGGACCGTCCACGCATCGATTGGAAGGCCTTGGCCAAGGGCTACGGCTTGCCGGCCAGCACTGTGCACACCAACGGTGAGTTGCAGCGCGCCCTGGCCAACGCCAAGGCCGATGGCGGTCCTTGCCTGATTGAAATGGCACTGTGAAGGAGCGGATATGAACCCGATTCAATTGTTACCTGCCGTCGAGAAGTTCCTGTCCCAGCCCGGGCGCCTGTTTATCGGCGGGACCTGGCAGGACGCCGCCGACGGCCGTCGGTTTGCCGTGGAAAACCCGGCCACTGAGCACATCCTGGCGCAAGTCGCCGAAGGTGGCGAACGCGACGTGGATGCCGCCGTCGCTGCCGCCCGCGCGGCCTTCACCGGGCCCTGGGCGCAGCACTCACCGGCCCAGCGCGGGTTGTTGCTGTTTCGCCTGGCGGAACTGCTCGACCAGCATCGCGAAGAACTGGCGCAACTGATCACCCTGGAAAACGGCAAGCCGATCGGCGCGGCCCGGGGCGAAGCGGCCAGTGCGGCCAATATCATTCGTTATTTCGCTGGCTGGCCGACCAAGATCGAAGGCAGCACGCTGCCGGTATCGCCGTCCAGCGGCGCACCGATGCTCAACTACACCTTGCGTGAGCCGGTGGGCGTCTGCGCCTTGATCGTACCGTGGAACTTCCCGCTGACCATGTGCGTGTGGAAGCTTGGTCCGGCGCTGGCGACCGGTTGCGTCGCGGTACTCAAGCCCGCCGAGCAGACGCCCTTGGTTGCGATTCGCCTGGTGCAGTTGATCGAGGCCGCCGGTTTCCCGGCCGGGGTGGTCAATCTGCTCACCGGTCTTGGTGCGCATACCGGCGCACCGCTGGCCCAGCACCCGGACGTGGACAAGATCGCCTTCACCGGTTCGACCCAGGTAGGGCGGCTGATCGCCCAGGCGGCCACCGGCAACATGAAAAAGGTCTCCCTGGAGCTGGGTGGCAAGTCCCCCAACATCATTCTTCCGGACGCCGATATCGTCCGTGCCGCCAAGGGCGCCGCCGACGGCATTTTCTACAACCAGGGGCAGGTCTGCACCGCCGGATCGCGTCTGTACGTGCACGCCAGCGTTCTCGACCAGGTGCTTGAAGAACTCCAGCGCCACGCGGCCGCCCACGTGTTGGGGCCTGGCCTGGATCCGGCCAGCAGCATGGGCCCGCTGGTCTCGGCCCGGCAATTGGGCACGGTGCGTGGCTACCTGCAACGGGGCCAGGAAGAAGGCGCCGAGCTGATCTGCGGCGGTGATCGGCCGGCCCACCTGGAGCGCGGCCACTTCATCCGGCCCAGCGTGTTTCTCGACCGTGCCGAGCGCGCCTGTGTCGCCCGGGAGGAAATCTTCGGGCCGGTGCTGACCGTCATGAGCTGGACCGAGATCGATGAACTGGTGCTGCGCGCCAACGACTCGCCCTACGGTCTGGCCGCCGGTCTCTGGACCCGTGACTTGCGTTCCGCCCATCGCGTGGCCGCCCAGTTGAAGGCCGGCTCGGTGTGGATCAACTGCTGGAACGTCGTCGACCCGGCCTCGCCATTTGGTGGCTACAAGCAATCCGGCTGGGGCCGGGAAATGAGTAAGAACGTGATCGATGCCTACACCGAAACCAAAAGTGTCTTCGTCGATCTCGCCTGAGCCGAACAATCACAAGAGGAACTGCTATGGATCTGGAATTACAAGGCCGCGTGGCGATCGTCACCGGCGGTGGCATGGGCATCGGCAAGGAAGTCGCGCGCTTTCTGTCCCAGGAAGGTTGCAAGGTGGTGATCTGCGCGCGGCGCATGGAGTTTCTCCAGCAAACCGCCGAGGAAATCACCGCAGAGACCGGCAACGAAGTGCTGCCGCTGTTCTGTGACACCAACCAGATGTCGGCGGTGTCGGACATGGTCGAGGCTGCGCACAAGCACTTTGGCCGCATCGACATCCTGGTCAACGGTGCCGCGGCCCCGTCCGGTGTGGTGCGCAACGACATTGAGCATGCCGGCGACGATGAATTGCTCTCGGACCTCAACACCAAGGTGATCGGCTATTTCCGTTGCGCCAAAGCCGTGACCCCACACATGAAGGCCGGCGGCTTCGGTCGCATCATCAATATAGGTGGCCTGACCGGGCGTGGCAGCAAGGTCCTCTCGGGCATGCGCAACCTGGCCATCGCCCACATGACCAAGACACTTTCCGACCAACTGGGCCCATCCGGCATCACCGTCAACCTGATCCACCCCGGCGTCGTGGACACCCCGCACATCCAGGAGCTCTACGAGCGCGAAGGGATCAAGCAGGGCAAGACGCCCGAGCAGGTGGAGCAGGGCTACATCGACGCGACGCCGATCCGCCGCACTCTGGCGCCCATCGAAATGGGCTGGCTGATCGGTTTTCTCGCATCCCCCAAGGCCGGTGCGGTGACCGGGGAATCGATTGGCATCGACGGCGGCTTGACCCGTGGCATCTTCATTTGAGGAGCAGCAGTGATGAGTAACGGAACCCTTTTGGTCGCCACCGTAGGGCAAGCGGTGATCCGCAGCGCCGACGATGGCCGTACCTGGCACCGCCTGGGCCTGGGCCAGGACCTGGAATTCGACGCGATCACCCGCTCCCTGAGTTTCCATCCGGGGACGCCTGAGGTGATCTATGCCGGCACCGATGTCGGCCTGTGCATCAGCCGTGATACCGGCGGCCATTGGCAGCGGGTGGATTCGCCATTCAACGGCCAGACCGTCTGGAAGGTGGCCGTGGACCCGCAGGATGCACAGCGTATTTTCGTCGGCACCGGTGCGCCGTCGCGCGCCGTGCTATGGCGCACCCACGACGGTGGCCAGCACTGGGAACGTGCCCCGGTGGAGATCCCGGAGTTCTGCGACGGCGTCAGTCGTCCGCGCTTGCTGGCCTTCGCCTACGACCCGACGGATCGCAACCAGCTCTGGTTCGGCCTGGAAGAGGGCGGGTTGTTCCACAGCCGTGACGGTGGCGATAACTGGACCCGTGTCGATGACCGCCTGCTGTGGGACTACAACTCGGATGTGCACAACATCGTGGTCCTGCCCAACCATGGGCAAAAGGTCATCGTGGTGGTGTGCGTCAACGCCGTTTACCGCAGCCTCGACGAAGGACAGACCTGGACCGGCATCGTCGCCCGGGAAACCTTCGGCCTGTACTACGTGCGCGCCATGAATGCCGCGTTGGGCGGCGAGGATACGCTCTACCTGAGCATTTCCGACGGCACCCCTGGCACGACCAGCAAGGTGCTGGTGTCCCGGGATGCCGCCGTCAGTTGGGAAGTGCTGCCGCTGCCGCAACAACCCAATTCCTGTGTCTGGGCGATTGCCTTGAACCCCGCCGACCCTCGCCAGATCGTCGCCGGCACCAAGTACGGGCATCTGTTCACCTCCGAGAACGGCGGTGACGGCTGGCAGAAGCAGTGGCGTGAATTCAGTGAAATCGCTGATGTGCTCTGGACGCCCGCCGTGGCGCAAATCAAGTCCGGGCATCAATCCATCATCAAGAAGAACTGAGGTATCGCGCGATGAAAGTCGAAGTCGTTCGTACTCACCTGTCGCTATCCGTGAGCGACCCTGAAGTGTCGGCGCGTTGGTACGCCGACGTGCTGGGCATGCACGAAAGCGCCCGGGGTGAAAGCTGGATCATGATGGCCTTCGGTGCCAAGCACCACGACATCGCGTTGCTGCGCGCAGCACCCGGGGCCCACCAGGGCGGCCTGGGGCTGCAGCACTACGGGCTGGAGATCGCGGGCGACATGACCACCCTGCGCAAGCTCTACGGCATGTTGCTGAAGAAGGGCGTCGAGGTGGTGAAGATCACCGACCACGAGATCGGCAACGGCGTGTATTTCAACGACCCCGATGGCAATCGCCTGGAATTCTTCCTCGAGTCCGAACACGACGATGCACGCGGCAAGGCCCGCTTCAAGGCCGCTGGAGCGCCCAGCCGGCATTTCGATCTCGACCCACTTTGAAAGAGACTGCTCTTATGAAAACCGCAAATTTCGCCAGTTACCACATCCGCAAATGGTACACCTTCGTCGAGGAAACCCTGGCCAACGAAACGGGCCAGTTGGCCGATGGTGAGCCGCTGTTCAAGTACGCCATTGGCGCCGTGATCGCCAACCCTTATGCCGGCCGTTTCAGTGAAAGCCTGGCCGAGCTGATAGAGCCGTCGCCCTTGCTGGGCCAGGAGTTTGGTCGGCGCATCCGGGTACTGGCGGGCCAGCACAAGATCGTCAGCTACGGCAAGGCGTGCCTGGTGGGCAGCCAGGGCGAGTACGAGCATGGCAATGCATTGTTGACCAACCCGGCGGCGGATCCGATCCGCGTCGCGTTGGGCGGCGGCAAGTCCTGGGTGCCTTCCACGGGCAAGCGTGGCGGGCCTGGCGTGACCATCGATGTGCCGCTGGCCCACAAGGATGCGCTGTATGTCCGTTCGCACTACGACAGCATTTCGTTGTCGTTCGGTGATGGTCCGGCGGCCGACGAACTGATCATCATCTGGGCCTTCGCCACGCGTGGGCGCTTGCATGCGCGCCTGGGTGGCCTTGAGGCTGCCGACGTCAAGGGCAATGACGGCCTGTATTGAGGTACGGATCGTGGGAAGCGAACGAATGTCTGCAAACAGCCAGTTCTTCACCAATCGATCGGGGCTGCGCCTGCATTACCTGTCCTGGGGCAACCCATCGGGCATTGCGGTGGTGCTGCTCCACGGGTTGCGCTCCTATGCCCAGACCTGGGATGGCCTGGTCAACGCATTGGGCGAGCGGTACTGCTGCTATGCCCTTGACCAGCGTGGTCGTGGCCACAGTGACTGGGCGGATGCCGCCAGTTACCGGACCGAGGCCTATGTCAACGATCTTGAAGATCTGGTGGCGCATCTGGAGCTGCGGCGTTTCGTCCTGGTGGGGCATTCCCTTGGCGGCACCAATGCACTGGAGTATGCGCGGCTCAATCCGGGACGACTGCAAGCGTTGGTGATCGAGGACATCGGCCCTGGTTCTTCGGTCAGCGGTGACGGCGCCGAGCGGATTCGGCGCGAGATGAGCCAGACACCGCTGTTGTTTCCTGACTGGGAGAGCGCCGCCCAGTTCTGGCTGCAAGCGCGACCTGGCCTCTCTCAGGAGGGGCTGGCTTCCAGGTTGATGTATTCCATGAAGGAAACGCTGGCTGGAATCGAATGGCGTCACGACCAGCAAGGTATCGCCCAGGCGCGCCTGAGTATTACCCCGACTGACCTGTGGCCGGCGGTACGGGCGCTGGATTGCCCGACGCTGTTCATTCGTGGCGCCCGTTCCGATTTCCTGCCCCAGGCGACCCTCGACTCGATCAAGCAGGCCAATAAGTGGGTGCGCACAGAGGAAATCGCCGACGCCAGCCATTACGTCCATGATGACCAGAGCGAAATGTTCAACCTTGTCGTCATGGACTATTTGTATGACCAGTGCCTACAACCACAACAACAAAGCGGTGAATAGCGATGAAGCAGGAGAAAACCCAGGTTGTCATCGTGGGCGGCGGCCCGAACGGGATCACGGCCGCTCATTACATGGGGCTGTACGGCATCGACTGCATCGTCCTTGAGTTGGCTGACGGCGTCCTGCCGTATCCGCGCGCGGTGGGCATGGATGACGAGGCGCTGCGTGTGTTGCAGGGCATCGGCATCGCCGAACTGGCCGCGCGCGACATGATCTGCAACGTGCCCCTGCGCTACTACAATGCGCGAGGCGTGTGTTTTGCCGAGGTCAAGCCGAGCACGGCGAACTATGGCTGGCCGATGCGCAACATCTTCATGCAACAGTTGCTGGAAACGACATTGCGCGAGCAACTGGGCAAGCACGCCAGTGTCGAGTTGCGCCAGGGCCATGAAATGCTCGATCTGGAGCAGGATGCCGAGGGCGTGACCTTGCAGGTGCGCGATGCCCGGGGCGAGCTCTATCAATTGCAGGCGCAGTATGTGATCGGCGCCGATGGCGGACGTTCCAGCGTGCGCAAGAAACTCGGTATCGAACTGCTGGGGCTGACCCATCCGCGCAAATGGGTGGTGATCGACACGGCCAACGACACCCTGGATGCACCGTATACCGCCCTGCATGCCGACCCTCAGCGACCCTTCGTCTGCATCTACCTGCCGTATCAGCAGCGGCGCTGGGAGTTCATGCTCCTGGAGGGCGAAGACGAGACCCGGATGTGCGAAGAGGCGACGATCCGGGATTTGATCCGCGGGCATATTGGCGATGCTGTCGATCAACTGGAAATCATCCGGATCCGCGCCTACACCCATAACTCTCGGGTCGCGGCGCGCTTTGTCCAGGGCCGTGTGGCACTGGTGGGGGATGCGGCGCATATTTCCCCGCCCTGGGCCGGGCAGGGGCTCAATTCGGGCCTGCGTGATGTCGCCAACGTCAGCTGGAAGCTCGCCGCGATTCTCCAAGGACGGGCGTCGCCGGCGATTCTTGCCAGTTACGACCAGGAGCGCCGTGGGCATGCGACCGACCTTATCGCGTTGGCCGACAACATGGGCGCCGTCCTGGGGCTGACCAACCCGTTGATGGCCGGTGTGCGGGACTGGTTGTTCCAGGCCGTCAACAGCGTCGACAACCTGCGCTCGCACTTGCTGGAGTTCAAGTTCAAACCCAAGGCAACCATCACCAAAGGCCTGGTTCATCACGAGCGCGCCGAGCTGCATGAGGATGACCTGGTCGGGCAGTTGTTCATCCAGCCGTCTGTCGAGGACGCCCAGGGTCAGCGCCGGCGCCTGGACGAGGTGCTGGGGCATTCCTATGCGGTGTTGGGCTATCGGGTCAACCCGAGCGAACAGCTCAGTGAAGAAACGGCCGCCTGGTGGGCGCGCTGGGAGACGCGTTTCATCCAGATCAATCGCTCGCGCAGTGGCGTGGGGCGCAACCAACCCTTGTCCGCCAGCGGCGCCATTTGCGTCGAGGACGTCGATAACCGCTTGGGCGAATGGTTTGCCAAGGTGCGTGACTGCGTGGTGGTGGTGCGGCCGGATCGGTTCGTTGCCGCGATCACCACACCCGAGCGGCTCGAAGGCGTGCTGCGCAAATTGGCGGAGCAGCTCTCATGAGGCGCGAAGACGATCTTCTGGTCCGGCTTCAGGATGCCGCGCAGGCCGTCCACGCCTTGCCTTCGTTGGAGCCTCAGGCCGTCGCCCTGCAGGAGGGCTACACCTTGCAACGCGAGGCGCTGCGTCGGCGCCAGGTCGCTGGTGAGCGGTTGACCGGATGGAAAGTGGCCTTCGCCGGCCGCGCTGCCCAGGACCGTTTCGGTATCGATGAACCGGTGTTGGGCGCGCTGACCGATGCCATGGCTGTGGAACCCGGCAGCACGGTGCCCCTGGCACGGCTGATCCAGCCCAAGCTGGAAATCGAACTGGCGTTTGTCCTGGGGCGTACGCTGGTGTCAGGTTTCTACAGTGACGAGGACATCCTCGCCGCCGTTTCCGAGGTCGCGCCAGCATTCGAAATTGCCGATTGTCGTTGGCAGGGCTGGCGTTTCGGCGTCGGGGCGTTTCTTGCCGACAATGCCTCTGCAGGGCTGTATTGCCTCGGGGCGAGGGTGGGGTTCGATCCGGATCGACTGCCCGAAGTGAACTATCGCCTGGCGCATGACGGCGTGCCCTGCGGTGAAGGTAACGTCCTGGCGCGCGAGGACACCCCTCTGGCGAATCTGTGTTGGCTGGTTCGGCGGTTGCTGGCCGACGGGCAGCGCGTTGAAGCGGGGCAGGTGGTGCTGTCCGGGGCGTTGTTGGCGCCGATGGACGTCAGGGCAGGCGAATATCGTTTGCACATGCTTGGCACGGAACTGGCTTTGGTTTTCCGGCGATAAACACTGTTCACCGTAGGAGCTGCCGAAGGCTGCGATCTTTTGATCTTTTGATCTTTTGATCTTTTGATCTTTCGCTTGAGATTCAAGTGTCTGGGGAAAGATCGCAGCCTCGTTGCACTCGACAGCTCCTACACAGCGTCCGACACAGCATCGGCACAGCGTCTGGCACAGCTTTTATAGAGCACCGGGTAATATGCACAGCGTCACCGAGGAACAATGATCATGTTCGCCGAAGTCCGTACCTTCAATGATCCTCAGCAACATGCCGGTTCGATCCTGGGCTGGCAACAGGTCTATGACCAACTCGGGCGTGGCTGCCTTTCCAGCGAACTGCGGCAAGTGTGCGCCGATCGTTTCCAGATCTTCCAGGAGGTGCTGGATAAACGTGTGGTGCAGCGCGGTTGCGCGCCAAAAGGGCGCTTGTGCATTGCCATGTCGCTGGGCGGTGCGCCGGTGGTCCAGGGGCACCAGGTGGGCGCCCACAGTGTCGTGCTGTTGCGCGATGGCGAGGACTTCGTCTTGCACGCCCCGGAAGGCATGCACTTCTTCGCGGCTAATGTCGACACGGTGCGGTTCGCCAAGCTGGCGGCCTACGAGCTGTCGAGCGAGCAGCTCAAGCGTCTGAAAAGCGTGTCCCAGGTCAGCGTGGATGAGGCGGTGCTGCGCCGCGTGCAGCAAAGGATCCACCCACTGTTTCGTCACCTTTTGGAACAGGCGGACGCGATCAATCCGGCTTCGGAAAAAATCCTCGAAGACGTCCTGCTCAACGCCTTTCTCGACCTGTTCAGCCACGCTTCGGACGAGGTGCGTGGCCGGCGCGGCAATTTTGCCGTCAGTGCCTATCTGGTCAAGCGTTGCCAGGAGCTGGTCGTCGCCAGCGCCGATGTGCCCTTGAGCATCCTCGATTTGTGCGAACAATTGCGGGTCAGCCGCAGGACCCTGCAGAACAGTTTCCAGGCGGTCACAGGGATGCGTCCGGTGGAGTACCTGCGTAACCTGCGGCTCAATGCCGTGCGCCGGCGTTTGATCACGACCCGTGCGGCGGCGCTGAACGTCAGTGAAATCGCCGTGGCGATGGGTTTTTTCCACCTGAGTCATTTTGCAGCCCATTACCGGGCGTTGTTTGGCGAGTCACCCTCGGATACGCCTCGGGCGCCGGCATGATGGGCTGCCGCCTGCGGTGTTACCGAAGCGTCATCCTGCACACATAAAGGGCAGCCACTGAGCTGTTTGGTAGCACAGGTGTGCGGCTCAGCCTATGGCCAGGCTTAAAGGCCAGCCGTCGTTTTCCCCGGCAAATCTCTTCAAATCAAACGTTTGCACGATTATGCGTGAGCTTGGCACGCATTCTGCTTTTTTTGAATCCATGGATAATTGGATACAAAAATGCAGAAGGTGCTGCCATGCAATTTGCCCCGACTTACGTTGAACGCCCACCGATGACTGCCGAGGAGGAGGCCTACAACTTCTTGCTCGATGCCATTTGTGGCGGTCGGTTACGCAAAGGCGACCGGCTGATTGCCGAGGACATCGCCAACGAGATCGGCATGAGCCGGATGCCGGTGCGCGAAGCCTTTCGTCGTCTGGATGCCCAGGGCCTGGTGACCCTGCGACCCAATCGCGGGGCGATTGTCAGCGGCCTGGACATCGATGAGTTGCACGAAGTCTTCGAGATGCGCAGCGCCCTGGAAGGCCTGGCAGTTCGTGTCGCGACAGCCAGGATTGGCGAGCGCCAGTTGGCTGCCTTGGAGCGACTGCTGGACGAGATGGACGATTACCGCGAGGAAAGTGCCGAGTGGGTCAGCCGCCATCGCGCGTTCCATGAATACCTGTGCAGCCTCAGCGGTCGCCCGCGATTGCTCAAGCAGATCAGCGCGCTCTATTCCCTGATCGAAGCGCCCATGCGCCTGTGGCTGCAGCATGTGGAAAAGCCCCTGAGTGCGCGCCAGGAGCACATGCTGATCCTCGACGCCCTGCGTGCGGGCGATGCCGAGAAGGCCGAGGCGGTGGTGCGTGCGCACATCGAAGGCACCGTTCCTGAATTGATCGAGTTCCTGCAATCGAAAAAATAACGAGAGCAGGTTTCGAATCTGCCCGTGTTCTGACTTTGAGTACTGCCGTCATTTACTGAACTGGAGTGTCTGGTCATGCATAAGCCTCGCCTGTTGGTTGCCGCTTTATCCTTGGGTTTCTGTGCACAGTGGGCGGTTGCCGCGCCCGTTGTCCCGGAGCGTTTGCTCAAGGTCGATAAACTCGTCTACTGCTCGGGCATGGATTCGCCACCGCTGGTGTCCTTCGATGAAGCGCAGAAACCCAAGGGACTGACCGTGGACCTGGGCCTGGAGATCGCCAAGCGCCTGGGCGACAAGAAGGTGGAGTGGCGGGTCATTCCCTTTTCCGGATTGCTCCCCGCGTTGCTGGCCCGCCAGTGCGACATGATCGTCGACCAGTTGTTTGATAAACCCGAGCGCCGCGAGGTGATCGACATCGTCAACTACATGTATTCCAGCCAGGCGGTGGTGGTGCCCAAGGGCAATCCAAAGGGCCTCAAGACACTGCCGGATCTCTCCGGAGACAAGGTCGCCGTACTTAACGGTTCCACCATCAAGACCCTGCTCGACGCCGAGAACGAGACCCTGGCCAAGGCCGGCAAGCCGGCGATGAAACTGGTGGTCTACAACACCGACACCGATGCCTTCCAGGCCCTGCGCATCAGCCAGGTCGACGCCTACGGCACCACCGTGGAAACCGCCGGTTATTACGCCGCCATGGCGCCCGATCTGTTCGAGGCGGGTGTGCCAGCCTTCAGCCGGATTCTCACCGGCCTGGGTATTCGCAAGGACGATCCGCAACTGACTGCTGCCGTGCAGCAGATCATCGGCGATATGCGCAGCGATGGCAGCTACAGCCAACTGCTGGGCAAATGGCATGTCGCCAGTGACACGCTTGATTGAGGTGAACCACCGATGAATTTCAATTGGGATGTGTTCTGGCAGTACCTGCTGCAGCCCAGTGGGGTGTACCTCACCGGGCTCTGGCTGACCTGCCTGATCAGTGTGCTGGCGATGCTGCTGGGCTGTGCCCTCGGGCTGGCCGCCGCGCTGTTGCGGTTGTCGAAGAACCCGTTGCTGCATTTGCCGGTACGTTTTTACGTATGGCTGATGCGCGGTACACCGTTGCTGGTGCAGATCGTCTTTCTCTACACCGCGCTGGCCGCTGGCGGGATTTTCCGCTTCGAAGACATCGACCTGTTTGGCCTGGTGATCCCCGGCAATATCCAGGCGGCGATCATTGCCCTGGGCCTCAATGAGGGGGCCTACATGGCCGAGATCATCCGCGCCGGCATCGGTGCGGTGGACAAGGGCCAATACGAGGCCGGGCGCTCGCTGGGCATGACCTTCGCCAAACTGATGCGCCGCATTGTGCTGCCCCAGGCGTTCCGGGTCATCGTGCCGCCGCTGGGCAACGAGTTCAACGTGATGCTCAAGAACACCACGCTGGTCAGCGTGATCGGCGTACAGGAATTGTTGCTCAGTACCCAGATGGTCACGTCGGCGACGTTCCGGGTGTTCGAACTGTACCTGGTGGTGGCGATCTACTTCCTGTTGCTGACCACGTTGTGGGGCTTTTTCCAGCGCTGGCTGGAGGCCCGTTTCGGTCAGTCGGACCGGCCCTCGTCACCGCCGCCGGCTTCGACGCGGATGTTCGGTCGCAGCACCCTGAACCTGCTGAGGGCACGTTAACCATGGCGCATAAAAGCGAAGAGCTGATTATCGAGGCGCTGGATGTCCACAAGTCCTTCGGCGAGCTGCAGATTCTCAAGGGCATCTCCCTGCAAGTGCGGCGCGGCGAAGTGGTGGTGCTGATCGGCGCTTCGGGCTCCGGCAAGACCACCTTCATCCGCTGCATCAACTTGCTGGAGGACATCCAGGGCGGGCGGATCCGCGTCAACGGCCGGGCCATGGGCTATCGCGAGCGGGCCGATGGCAGCCTGGTGCGTGAGTCTGAGCGCAACATCGCCCGTCAACGGCGGGACATCGGCATGGTCTTCCAGCGCTTCAACCTGTTTCCTCACATGACGGCCCTGGAGAACATCATCGAGGCGCCGATCCAGGTGCTTGGCGTGACTCGCACCGCCGCGCTGGAGCAGGCCCGCGGCCTGCTGGAGCGGGTCGGCCTGGCGGACAAGGCCGATCACTACCCGTCGATGCTTTCCGGTGGCCAGCAACAGCGGGTGGCGATTGCCCGGGCCCTGGCCATGAAACCCCAGGCCATGCTGTTCGACGAACCCACCAGCGCCCTCGACCCGGAGACTGTCGGCGAGGTGTTGCAAGTGATGAAAGAGTTGGCCGAGGAGGGGATGACCATGGTCGTGGTGACCCATGAAATGGGCTTTGCCCGGGAAGTGGCCGACCGGGTGGTGGTCCTGGACCAGGGCGAGCTCATCGAGCAGGGGCCGCCGGAGCAGATTTTCTGTCACCCCATTCATCCTCGTACCCGGGCTTTTCTCAGTCGCGTGTTATGACCTTTCCCGGCCACTGAATTCCTGTATCGAAGAGCCTTCACCATGCTGAAATTTTCTGCCCACGAATATCCTTATCCGTCGCAACGCCAAAGTGTTTTCGCCCGTCGAGGCATGGTCGCCGCGTCCCAGCCCCTGGCTGCCCAGGCGGGCATCGAGATCATGCAAAAGGGCGGCAATGCCATCGACGCCGCCATCGCCACGGCAGCCGCACTGACCGTGGTCGAACCCACCGGCTGTGGCATTGGCGGTGACGCCTTCGCGCTGGTCTGGTGCAAGGGCCAGTTGCACGGCCTCAACGGCAACGGCCATGCACCGGCTGCCTTGAGCATCGAGGCGGTCAAGGCCGCTGGCCATGAGCAGATGCCGCTCTATGGCTGGACACCGGTGACCGTCCCGGGCTGCCCGTCGGCCTGGGCCGAGTTGTCCCGACGCTTTGGCAAGCTGCCCTTTGCCGAGCTGCTGCAACCGGCGATCAGCCTGGCCCGGGATGGCTTTGCGCTGTCGCCGGTGGTTGCCCATCAATGGCAGGTCGCGGTGAACGAGTTCACGCCCCATCGTGATGCCGTCCTCGAGGCCTGGTTCGAGACTTTCCTGATCGAAGGCCGGGTACCACGGGCCGGGGAAGTTTTTCGCAACCCGGCCCAGGCGCGCACCCTCCAGGAATTGGCCGATACCCGCTGCGAGAGCCTGTATCGCGGTGCGTTGGCCGAGCGCCTGGACGCCCATTCCCGGGCCAGCGGCGGCTATCTGCGGGCCTCGGACCTCAGGGATTATCGCGCCCAGTGGGTGGACCCCATCCACATCAATTACCGAGGCGTGGATGTCTGGGAAATCCCGCCAAGCGGGCAGGGCCTGGTGGCCTTGATGGCGTTGAAGATATTGGAAGGCTTCGACTTCGATCACCGTGACAGCCAACAGACCTGGCATCGCCAACTGGAAGCGATGAAGTCGGCCTACAGCGACGGCCTGCACTACATCACCGATCCTTTGCACATGCGCGTGGCGGTGGCTGACCTGCTCAGCGATGACTACAGTGCCCGCCGTCGTCGGCAGATCGGCGAACAGGCCCAACCGCCCGCGCCCGGCGACCCCCACGCCAGCGGCACGGTGTACCTGGCGACCGCGGATGGGGAGGGCAACATGGTCTCGTTCATCCAGAGCAACTACCACGGGTTCGGCTCCGGCGTGGTGCTGCCCGACAGCGGTATTGCCTTGCAGAATCGTGGGCAGGAATTCAGCCTCGATTCGACCCACGCCAACTGCCTGGCCCCAGGCAAGAAGACCTTCCACACCATCATCCCCGGTTTCCTCACCCGCAATGGCGAGGCCCTTGGCCCGTTCGGCGTGATGGGCGGCTACATGCAGCCCCAGGGGCATGTGCAGATGGTCATGAACCTGGTGGATTTCGGCCTGAACCCGCAAGCGGCGCTGGATGCACCGCGCTGGCAATGGCTGGGGGCGATGAAGGTCGGGATCGAGCACGGGGCCTCACGGGACCTGGCCAATGCCCTGGCGCGACGGGGGCATGAGGTTCAGATCGCCAGCGACCTGACTGACTATGGCCGCGGCCAGATCATTCTGCGCGACCCGGCCAGCGGGGTGCTGTGTGGTGGTACCGAACCCCGGGCGGATTCGCACATTGCTGTGTGGTGATGAACGGTTTCACTCAGCGGCCACTCCTGAGTGGACCTCGATGACGACCTTGCCCTTCGATCGCCCTTGTTCGACATAGCTCAGGGCATCGGCCGTCGCATCGAAGGAGAAGGACCGATCAATCACCGGCTTGATGCTGCCGGCCTCGACGAGCGTGCTGATCTCACGCAATTGAGCACCGCTGGCGCGCATGAACACGAAGGCGTAGCTCACACCTTTTCGGTGGGCCTTGCGGCGTATACCGCTGCTCAACAGGCCCATGATCAGTCTCAGCACCCAGGAAAATCCCTGGGCCTGGGCGAACTGTGGGGTGGGTGGTCCGGAGATGGAAATGAGCTGGCCGCCAGGTTTGAGGATCTTCAGCGATTTCTCCAGCTCATCGGCGCCGAGGCTGTTCAACACGACGTCATAGTCCTGCAGAACGCTGGCGAAATCCTGTTGCTTGTAATCGATGACAACGTCCGCACCCAGGGCTTTGACCCACGCCACATTGGCGGTGCTGGTGCTGGTCGCAACGAAGGCGCCGAGGTGCTTTGCAAGCTGGATGGCGAGGGTGCCGACGCCACCTGAACCGGCCTGGATGAAGACCTTTTGGCCTTGCTTCAGTCGGGCGGTTTCAACCAGTACCTGCCAGGCGGTCAGGGCGACCAAGGGCAGGGCGGCGGCTTCTTCCATGCTGATGTTTGCCGGTTTCACGGCCAGGGCATTTTCGTTCACTGAAATCTGCTCGGCGAAGGTGCCGATGTGCCCATCCGGGGCGCGGGCATAGACTTCATCCCCCGGCTTGAATTGCTCGACAAGGGATCCCACGCGGACCACGACCCCGGCCACGTCATGCCCCAATACCAAGGGAAACGAGTAGGGCAGGATCAGCTTGAACTCGCCTTTGCTGATCTTTGAATCCAGCAGATTGACGCTGGCGGCGTGCACGCGGACCAGAACGTCGTGGTCAGCCACTTCAGGAGCCGGTACCTCGCCAATACGTCCAGCGTGCTTGCCGTAGCGGTCGATTAAAAATGCCTTCATGGTGCTTTGTTCTCATAAGGGGGCAACAGGCTGGTCAGGTGCCCAGAAATGCCAGCGCTGTCCTTCGCGCCGGCGTCCGCTAGACGATGATCACGCCGGGTCTTGATAGCGCTCGGCAACATGGGACTGCCGGATTTGCCCGAGCAGGCCTTGACGTGCGGCCTGCAAGGCATCCCAGCGAGCCTCTTCATGCAGGGGCGGGATGGTCACCGGCTCGCGACGATCAAAACCGACCAGCGCGGCATCGACCAGGTCACCGACTTCCATGATTTCATTCAGGGTGTTGATATCGATGCCCGCGCGTTCCCAGATCTCGGTACGGGTGGCCGCTGGCAGGACGGCTTGTACGTAGACGCCTTTCGGGGAGAGTTCCAGGCTGAGGCCCTGGGAGAGAAACAATACGAACGCCTTGGTTGCGCCGTAGACCGACATACCGAACTCCGGTGCCAGGCCAACGACGGAGCCGATGTTGATAATCGCGCCGTCACCCGCTTTGACCAGGCGTGGGGCGATGGCGCTGGCCAGCCGGACCAGCGCGGTGGTATTGAGCGCCACGAGGTGCGCGACGCTGTCGGTCGACTGTTCGATGAAGGTGCCGGATTGGGCGGCACCGGCGTTATTGACCAGGATGCCGATGTTGGCGTCATCGCGCAGCCGGGCTTCGACGGTTGTCAGGTCGCCGATCTGGGTCAGGTCGGCCTGGAGAATATCGACGGCAACGTTGTGTTCGCTGCGCAGCTTGGCGGCCAGCGCTTCCAGGCGCACGCTGTCGCGGGCCACCAGGACGAGATCGTGTCCACGTTGCGCAAAGCGCTGGGCATAGACAGCGCCAATACCGGTGGAGGCGCCAGTGATGAGAACGGTTGTGCGAGTGTCCATGGAGATTCTCTTCTTCAAGGTATTGATGAGCGAGTCGCGCGCTGTTGTTCAGGCGCGCAGTCGGGTCTGGCCGGTGTTACTGCGCGCTGGATTCAGCGAGCGTTGGATAATCGATGTAGCCCGTCGCACCACCGCCGTAGAGGGTAGCGGGGTTGAATGCCGACAAAGGCGAAGCGGTTCTGAGCCGCTCCACCAGGTCCGGATTGCCGATGAACGGCCGGCCGAAGGCGATCAGGTCAGCCTTGTCTTCGACGAGTCGTGAGGTAGCCAGGTCCAGGTCGTAGCCGTTGTTGGCGATGTAGGTGTTTTTGAAGCGCTGGCGCAAGGCAGCAAAGTCGAAGGGCGCAACGTCGCGCGGTCCACCGGTCGCGCCTTCCACCACGTGCAGGTAAACGATGTCGAGGGCGTTGAGCTGGTCGACCAGGTAGGCGAACTGGGCCTGTGGCGCGCTGCTGGACACACCATTGGCCGGCGAGACCGGCGAGATGCGCAGGCCGGTGCGGTGGGCGCCGACTTCTTCCACCACTGCCGCAGTCACTTCCAGCAGCAGGCGCGCACGTTTTTCAATCGAGCCGCCGTAGGCATCGGTACGCACGTTGGCGCCGTCCTTGAGGAACTGGTCCAGCAGGTAGCCGTTCGCGCCGTGGATCTCTACGCCATCAAATCCCGCAGCAATGGCGTTCGCCGCTGCCTGGCGAAAATCGTTGACGATCCCCGGCAACTCGCTGATGTCCAGCGCTCGCGGTTCGGAAACGTCCTCGAAACTGTTGTTGACGAATACCTTGGTCGCCGGACGCAGAGCGGAGGGGGCCACTGGCGCGGCGCCGTTCGCTTGCAGGTCGACGTGGGAAACGCGGCCGACATGCCACAGCTGCAGGAAAATCCGCCCGCCTTTGGCATGCACGGCCTCGGTGACCGTGCGCCAGCCGTCGATCTGCGCCTGGGTGTAGATCCCGGGTGTGTCCTGATAGCCCTGTCCTTGCTGGGAAATCTGTGAAGCCTCGGAGATCAGCAGGCCGGCCGACGCTCGCTGGCTGTAGTAAGTGGCAGCGAACTCGCTCGGTACAAAACCTTGCCCCGCACGGTTACGTGTCAGCGGCGCCAGGACCACTCGGTTGGAAAGCGTGAGATCACCCAACGTGTAGGGCGTGAACAGGATCTGGTCGGTCATGACGTCTTGTTTCCGTAGGTTTGGATTAAGGGAGAGCGTGCAGCCTGGCGAGGTGAGCACGGCTTTTCATTAGGATGATGATCGAAATCTAAACTGTCAACGAATTTGATTATGCTCGACATCTATGTATGATGTGGGCATGATTTTCGAGCAGCACGAGGGAGTGGAAAATGAGGGTGACCAAGGCCCAGGCCCAGGCAAACCGGGAGCACATCGTCGAGACGGCCTCTGTCTTGTTTCGCGAGCGCGGCTTTGACGGCGTGGGTGTGGCGGACTTGATGGCGGCCGCCGGCTTCACCCATGGCGGGTTCTACAAGCATTTCGGCTCCAAGGCCGACCTGATGGCCGAAGCGGCAGCGAGCAGCCTTGCGCAGTCGCTGACCGACAATGCGGGCATCGACGTGGCTGCTTTCGTCGATCTTTACGTGTCCAGGGATCACCGCGACGGCCGGGGTGGCGGTTGCACCATGGCGGCACTGTGTGGCGACGCTGCCCGTCAATCGCCCGAACTGAAGGCTACCTTTGCCAACGGTATCGAAAACACGCTGGCCGCGCTCGAAAGCCGATACGAGGCCGGACAAGACGCGCCGCAGGAAGCACCGCAGGAAGCGATCAGGGCAAAAATGCTCGACATGTTGGCGCATGCCGTCGGGGCGATCATGTTGTCACGGGCTTGCCCGGACGATTCCGCACTGGCCGATGAAATCCTCGAGGTGTGCCGCGTTCGGATCATCGCGGCGCTGCCGCCGTCGCCCGCGAAACAGCCTGAGTGATCATAATGCTGTTCACTTAAGAAAAACGGTGCACGCGTGGCCAGAGATTGCTCCCGCTGGGTCGTAGGAGCTGTGTAGGAGCTGTGTAGGAGCTGTCGAGTGCAACGAGGCTGCGATCTTTCCCCATACACTTGAATCTCAAGCGAAAGATCAAAAGATCAAAAGATCAAAAGATCGCAGGCTTCGCCAGCTCCTACAGAGCCGAGCGGGAGCAAGCCCCCTCGCCTCGGGTTTGTCGGCGGTCTATAGCGACGCCCTGACCACCAGCGGGCAATCCACCGGCTGGGCGCCCGATACCTCGAGATTCTCGATCAGGTGCCGGGCCGCCTGGCGACCGATCTCGTAGTACGGCAGTTGTACGGTGGTCAGTGGCGGGATGAACAGTTCGGCGATGCCGATCATGTTGTCATAGCCGAGCACCGCGACATCGTCGGGAATTTTCAGGCCGCGACCCAGCAACAACTGATAGGCGCAAAAGGCGATGCGGTCGTTGCCGCAGACCAGGACGTCGAATTGCGGACGGCCGTCAACGATATGCCGGTCGAGAATGGCAGCGGTTTCATCATAGGCGTCGTGATCGGAAAGGTCGTACTGCAGGAGTGCTTCAGGTGCCAGCCCGACGGCTTGACAGGCGCGTTGCAAGCCTTGCTGGCGCAGGCCCCAGGCAAGACTCTTCCTCGGCAAATTGATACACAGCGGGCGCCGATAGCCTTGGCTCAACGCATGCTGCATGGCTCGATGCTGCCCGGCTTCATCATCCGGCACATAACTGACCAGGTGGCTGTCATCGGCCAGGCAATTGGCGAGCACCAGCGGTTTGCTCTTGAGTCGTTCGGGAATGCTCACCTGGCGCAATCCCATGGCACTGAAAATCAACCCGTCGGGGCGGTGCGACAGCATCAGGTCGATGTTCTGGTCGGTGGGCGGGTTGCTCAACAGGTTGAGGATGAAGACGTTCCAGCCTGCCTGCTGCGCGGTCTGTTCGATGGACAGCAGCAACTCGACGGCAAACGGCGTGGTCGCGGTGTCCAGTGCGAACACACCGATGGTGCGCGCCTGCAGGTTGTCGCCGCGCATCCTGCGCGCCGACAGGCTCGGTACGAATTGCAGTTCCTCAATGGCGCGACGTACCCGCTGAAGGGTTTCGGGGCTCAGTTTTTCCGGCGTGTTGAGCGCGCGCGAAACCGTCATCAGGGATACGCCGGCCAGCTGTGCAACGTCTTTCACGGAAGTCATGCGAAGTGCGGCCAGTCAGGTTGACGCAGAATCATGACACAGGCCTTGGGCTTCTCGCGACTCGAATGACGGTACTCACAGCCAGCCCGAGTCCAGAGGCCAAGCCTTGGGAATGGCGACGCGCCCGCCAGTCCCGTTCGCCAACAGTTTCACCCCGAGGCTGTCGGGCCGCGGATAGAGGCGGCTGCTGAAGCTGAAGCGGCCGTTTTCCTCAAACACCTCGATGGACGAGCGATCGAGAAATACCCGCAGGTGCAGTTGTGTTTGCGTCGGCTCGATCGACACGCTGCGCTGACCGCTCACTTGCGCACCCGAGCGGCTGCGATCAAGCACCAGGCGTTGCAGTGACGCATCGTAATAAAGCAGGGTTTGTTCCTGCTCATCGGCGCTGCAGCGCAAGGCGACGCCCAGGTGGCCTTCGGTGCAGCCGAGCAGATCCAGATGCACATGGATTTCGAGCCTGTCGCCTTTCACTTGCGGCACCCAGCAGCTGCCCGACTCGCCCCACGGTGCGATGCTCGGCAGCGGCGCCTGGCGCAGCGCGGTCAGTTCCCGTGCCGGAAACACGCCAAGGCGATCGCCCTGCAGTTCAAGCTCGCGGGGCAAGCCGAGCATGCCGCACCAGTGATGGGCCTGGCTCGGCATCGGGCTTTCCCACATGTCCAGCCAGGCCCACACCAGGCGCCGACCATCGGCGGCCTCCAACGTTTGCGCGGCATAGAAATCGTGACCGTTATCCAGTTCGATGAACGGCCCGCCGGTGAAGTGCCATTCGCTGTCGAGCCGGCCAATGCGATAACCGGTCTGGTACTTGTTGAGGCGTTCGTAACCTTCGGGTTGCATGCCCTGGGGGGAATACAGCAGCACGTCGCGCCCGTCGAGGCGAAACAGGTCCGGGCATTCCCACATGTAGCCATCGCCCTCATTGCCACTGGACACGTAGTCGAGGAACTCCCAGGTGTGCAGGTCGGTGGAGCGGTACAGCGGCAGCAGCGGCTTGTCGCCCAGGCGCGCGCCAGCAATCAGGTACCAATAACCGTCCTCCTGCCAGACCTTGGGGTCGCGAAAGTGCATGATCGTTTCTTGCGGCGCGTTCTCGATGACGGCGCCATGCTTGACGAACCGGATGCCGTCGTCACTGGTGGCCAGGCACTGGACCTGGCGGATAAAGCGCTCGTCACCCACTTCTCCCAGCCAGGTGTGCCCGGTGTAGATCAGCGCCAAGGTGTCGCCACACACCACCGCGCTACCGGAAAAACAGCCGTGGCGGTCAAAGTCATCGCCTGGCGCCAGGGCAAGGGGCAGATGCTGCCAATGGACCAGGTCGGCGCTCTTGGCGTGGCCCCAATACATCGGACCCCATTTGGCATCGAAAGGGTGGTGTTGGTAGAACACGTGATATTCACCACGGAAAAACACCACCCCGTTAGGGTCGTTCATCCAGCCCGCGACAGGCGCCAGATGATAGTCAGGGCGATAGTCGCCGATGAGACGAGACTGACCTTCATTCAGCGCCTGCTGCGCACGTTCAAAGGGGGAGGGCATGGGTGTGTTCATGGCATTTACAGACACAGTCATAGGGCGCCTGCTTTTGGCGAGCGCTGCGGGACGTCCTCCGGGAGGACTTCAATAACAGCAGGATGGCGTCTCAAGGCCGTGCCATCCGCGTCGAACAGATGCATGCTGCCGAACGCCAGTTGCAGTTCAACCCGATCGCCCACTCGCCATCCGGCGTTGACTTCGCAGCGACAGATCAAGGGTTCATCCTCGCCTGACTCCAGGTGCACGTAGGTTTCGCTGCCCAGGTATTCGACCCCGACCACGACGACCCCAGCGCTGCCTTGCGCCGCTTTGAGCGACACGTGTTCCGGGCGAATTCCCAGGGTCAATGGGCTGTTTGCCGCCAGGTGGGTGCTGTCGAAAGGAAGGGGCGTCATGCCCAATAGAGGGCTGTCGATCTGGCTGGTTTCACCTGGGGTGTGCAGGCGCGCCGGCAGAAAGTTCATCTTGGGCGAACCGAGGAAACCGGCGACAAAGCGGCTGGCCGGGTGCTCATAGAGTTCGCGTGGCGAGCCGACCTGCTCGATGCGGCCGCCATTGAGCACGACAATCTTGTCGGCCAGGGTCATCGCTTCAACCTGGTCGTGGGTCACGTAGATCATGGTCGAGCCCAGTCGCCCGTGCAGCCGGGCGATTTCGTTGCGCATCTGCACGCGCAGGGAGGCGTCGAGGTTGGACAGCGGCTCGTCGAACAACAAAATGTCCGGTTCCCGCGCCATGGCCCGGCCCATGGCCACCCGCTGGCGCTGTCCACCCGACAGTTCCCGTGGCTTGCGTTGCAGTAGCTTGTCCAACTGCAGGATTTGTGCGGTTTTCAGCACTCGCTCGCGCAGGGTGGTTTTTTCGGTCTTGGCCAGTTTGAGGCCAAAGCTGATGTTGTCGTAGACGCTCATGTGCGGGTACAGCGCATAGGACTGGAACACCATGCCGACGCCACGCTCGCGCGGCTCCAGGTCATTGACCCGGCGTCCGTCGATCAGCAGGTCGCCGTCGCAGATCGAATCCAGTCCGGCGATCAGTCGAAGCAAGGTCGACTTTCCGCAGCCCGAAGGGCCGACGAAAACCACGAATTCACCTGCCGAGATTTCCAGGCTGACGTCACGAAGAATGCGTGCGCCGCCCAATTGTTTGTTCACGTTGTCCAGCTTCAACTTGATCACGATGCTGTTCCTTTCTTATCTGTGTTGGGCCTCAACCCTTTAACGCACCGGCAGTGAGGCCGGAAACGATGCGGCGCTGGAAGATCAGCACCAGAATCACCAATGGGACCGTGACCAGCACCGACGCCGCCATCAACAAGCCCCAAGGCAATTCATGAGGGCTGCCGCCGGAAATCAGCGCGATGGCGACCGGGACCGTGCGTTGCGAGTCGGTCAGGGTGAAGGTCAGGGCAAACAGGAACTCGTTCCAGGCGGCGATGAAGGCCAAGAGCCCCGTGGTGACCAGTGCCGGCCAGAGCAGCGGCAACAGCACGCGGGTCAGCGTGACCCAGGGTGACGCACCGTCCATGATCGCGGCCTCTTCCAGCTCATGAGGCAGTTGCCCCATGAAGGTGGTCAGCACCCAGACGGTGAAGGGCAGGGTGAAAATCGTGTAGCTCAGGATCAACGCCCAGGATGTGTTGTACAGGCCCAGGGCACGGATCACTTCGAACAATCCCGACAGCACCGCGACTTGTGGAAACATCGAGACGCCCAGGACCATCATCAACACCACGCCGCGTCCGCGAAACTTCACGCGGCCCAGGGCATAGGCGGCGGTCAGGCTGAGGAACAACGCCAGCGCGACCACGCTCAGCGCGACCACCAGCGAGTTGCCGATGGCCCGCAGGAACGAGGCCTGGCTCAGCACGGCGGCATAGTTGGAGAAGTCGGGGTTGTCGATCCAGTAGCTCACCTGGAACAAGGCGCTGGACGGCTTCAGCGACGTGACGATGGCGTAGTAGAACGGGAAGACCGCATACAGCAGCAAGATCCCGATCAGGCACCAGAACCCGGCGCGCAGCAGGGCTTTTTTCAGTAGGCGCGGGCTCATGAGCGAACCTCCAGCTGACGGCGTCCGAGGTACAGGTAAGCCATGGCGATTACCGCCACGACCAGGAACAGCAAGGTCGAAGCGGCGCTGCCGTAACCGACGTCCTGGAATTCCACCAGGTGCTGGCGGGCATAGACCGACATGCTCATGGTGCTCGATGAGTTCGAGGTCAGCACATAGATGACGTCGAACACCCGCAAGGAATCGAGGATGCGAAAGATCGCCGCCACCAGCAATGCCGGCATCAGCAGCGGCAGCGTGACCCACCAGAACACTTTCACCGGGTGAATGCCATCGACCCTGGCGGCTTCGTAGCAGTCGCTGGGCAACATCTGCAAGGCCGCCAGCATCAGCAGCGTGACGAAAGGCACGGTCTTCCAGACGTCGACGACGATCACTGCCCACATCGACAGGTCCGCGTCGGCTGTCCAGGCCAGGGGCGCATCGATCAGGCCGAGGCCGAGCATCATGTGATTGATGATGCCGAACTGGTCGTTGAGCATCCATGACCAGATTTTCGCCGAGACGATGGTCGGGATCGCCCAGGGAATCAGGATCAACGCCCGCACCAGCGCGCGTCCGGTGAACTTGACGTTCAGCAGCAACGCCACCATCAGCCCCAGTACGATTTCCAATCCCACCGACACCACGGTGAAATGCAAGGTGTTGCGCACCGCATTCCACCACTGTGGATCGACGAGGATGCCCGACCAGCCAGCACTGCTGTGAAACAGATAGTTGCTCAAGCCGACAAAGCTTGCATCGCCCGTGTCGGCCAGGCTGGCGTCGGTCAGGCTGAACCAGAATGTGCGCAGCAGCGGCCAGGCCGCCACCAGGGCCAGGCACAGCAGCATCGGGCTCAGGAACAGCCAGGCGGCGCGAACGCGACGGCGTTGTACCGGCGTTTCCCGAGTGAGCAGGTGCTCGTCGTCGCCGGGGGCGAGTGTAGTGGAGACAGACATGGTGATTTCCTTCCTTGTGGCTTACCAGTTCCTGCGTTTGATGCGCGTGAGTTCGCTTTCCAGTTCGGCCAGCGCCTGGTCGACCGGCCGTTCGTCCGCCAGCACGCCGTGCACTTGATCGAAGAACGCATTGGAGACCCGTGGATAGCGGTCGGCGGTGATTGAAGCAGGGCGCATGACCCCATCATTGAGGATGCTGCGCAGTTGGCTGTAGTACGGCATGGCCGCGAGCAACTCGGGATCCTGATACAGCGATTCGATCACCGGGTTGTAGGCACCCACCAAGGCGCGGTGTTTCTGCTGTTGAGCGCTGCTCAGGTAGCTCACCAGTTCTGCGGCGAGCTTGGGGTTGGCGCTGTAGCGCGACACCGCCAGGCCCCAACCGCCGAGAGTGGACGCATGGGTGCCCGTCTCGCCGCCGCGGGGCAGGGGAGCGACGCCGACCTTGTCCTTCACGACGCTGTCCTGGCTTTGCACCAGGGCCCAGACATAAGGCCAGTTACGCATGAACAATGCATTGCCCGACTGGAAGACGCCGCGTCCTTCTTCCTCGGTGTAGTTGAGTACGCCACGCGGGGAGATGTCTCCCACCCAGCTTTTGGCCAGGGTCAATGCGGCCCTTGAGGCCTGGCTGTTGACCACGATGTCGCCTTGCGGATTGACCAGCCCGCCTTGCGGCTGGCTGCTGATCCACTCCAGTGCGTTACACGTCAGGCCTTCGTAGGCGCGCCCTTGGAATACATAACCCCAGGCATTGGCGTTCCCGGCATCGCGTTCGCCCTGCTGGACAGCCCTGGCAGTCGTGGTCATTTCTTCCCAGGTCTGGGGTACGGGCTTGTTGTACTTCTCGAGCAGGTCCTTGCGGTAATACAGCAGCCCCGAGTCGGTGAACCACGGCATGGTCACCAGGCGCCCGTTTACCGTGGCGTTGTCCACCTGGGCCTGGAAGTAACCCTGGGTCGCATTGGCAGGAAGCACCTCGCGCAGGTCCATCAAGTGTTTGGCAAGCATCCCCGGCCACACCATGTCGATCTGGATGATGTCGATGTCGCTGGATTGCGCACTGAGGATCTGTTGGTAGAACGACAACCGTTCGGTTGCCGAGTTAGGTGTGGAAACCACTTCGACGCTGTTGCCGGTCTGCTTCGACCACGCCTCGACGGCCTCCTTGCACAGTTGCAATTCAGCACCCACGGCACCGCAGGAAATCGTCAGGCTGGCGGCTGTGGAGAGGGATGGAAACCCGACGCACAGGCCGAGCAGTGCTGCTGGAAGGATCGATTTGAGCTGTTTCATAAAGCCCTCTTTATTTTTGTTTTTAGAAAAGTTAACGTTAACATCGCCAAATGTAGCAGTGTATTTGCGATGAGGCATCCTTTTTTTCCTTTGGTTTGACAATTCGGAACCTGGGCGAAAAAGGTCGGTCGCGGCAGCAGAACAATAAAAACAAAACAGGGAAAATCCATATGCAGAAAGCATCAAGCTGGCTACTCGCAGGCGTACTCGGCGCCGCGGCGACCACTTCTCAGGCCGCGACTCTGGAAGAGCGCATGGCCGCGTTCGAGGCGCGTGCCAGCGCAGCGGAAAAACGCGCCGCCGCCGCCGAACAGCAAACCCAGGCACTCGCCAGGGAATTGCAGCAACTCAAACTCGCCACGCCCACCATGCAACCGGTGGCGTCCGCCGCTACGGTCCCCACGCTCGATGCTCGCTTGGCAAAACTCGAAGCCAGCCAGCAAAGCACAGAGAAGCAGGGCAGTGGCGCACATCTTACCGACGGCTTCAGCTTCAAGGGCTATGCCCGCTCCGGGTTGCTGATCAATGATGCGTTGGGCGGTGGTCGTGGCGGTCCGTACACCACTCCAGCCGGTTCTGTGGGGGGCGCTGTCGGGCGACTCGGCAACGAGGACGACACCTACATGCGTATCGACCTGTCGAAAGAGCAGTATGCGCAGAACGGCACCCACTCCAAGTTCACGGTGTCCATCGCCGATGGTGTGGAGAGCTCCAACGACTGGACCGCCGATGAAAGCAACCTGAACGTGCGCCAGGTGTTTACCGAACTCGATCACCTCGCGGCATTCAAAGGCAACTCGATGTTCGAAAACTCCACCCTGTGGGCCGGCAAGCGCTTCGACAGGGACAATTTCGACATCCACTGGCTGGACTCCGACGTTGTCTATCTGGCCGGCACCGGTGGCGGTATCTACGATATACAGATGAACAAGAACTGGCGCTCGAACTACTCCTTGATCGGTCGCAACTACGGGGATTTCAGTGAGGGCGGCGTCAATGCCGATGTGGAAAGCTACATCCTGACGTCCAACCAGTTTTTCGACGGTGGCCAGTGGCAGTGGATGTTCAACGCCATCGGCTCGAAGAAAAACGACTTTGCGACCCGTACCAATGAAGCGGGGCTGACGCCGGCCGATTCCGGCTTGCACAGCATGATCGCCAATCACCAGAAAAACTTCTTCGGCCGCGAAGGCTTCTTCAAGACGGCGCTGCTCTATGGGCAGGGGTTGGGGGCTGAGGTCAAGAACGTCGGCTCGGATGGCGAGCTGATTGACGACGCCCGCGCTGTGCGCCTGGCGCTGTACGGCGAAACGCCCCTGGCGTCCGACTGGCGCATTGGCCCGAGCCTGCTGGCTGAGCAAAGCAAGGACCGCTACGTCAAGGGCGACGATTACCGTTGGATGACCCTGAACGTGCGGTTGGCCAATGAAATCAACAGCAATTTCGAGATGGCCTACGAGATGAGCTGGCAAACCATGAAGCTGGACCCCAAGGGCTACCTGCAACGCAATGCGGTCGACGGCAACTTCTGGAAGTTCACGGTCGCCCCGACCTTCAAACCCGACCTGGGCGATCTGCTCACGCGTCCTGAGCTACGCCTGTTCGCCAGCGTCATGAACTGGTCGTCGGACCTGGACCGGTATAGCACCACGGACTCCTTCGGCAAGACTGACTTCAACGCCGGCGGTGTCTGGCAGTACGGCATCCAGATGGAAACCTGGTTCTGATGCCGGCCAGTTGAAGCCTGAGATGGTGGGGTGTCAGTCGACATGGATTTTGTTGACCGGGTACATATCCGTTGCTGCGGTAACGGCTACTTAGGGGACCGCCCTTACGGCGGCTCACTTTTTTTCAGACGCCAAGAAAAGTAAGCAAAAAAGACTTGCCCCACCACTCGGTGCCTCGCCTAGGCTCGGCATTCCTGAACGAAGGCATTGCTCCGTGGGCCGCCGCGAAGGGCCATCCATGACCCAGCGCGGCTATCCCGGCATCCATGCCGGGATGCCCACTCCACAATGCCTGTGTTCGGCCATCGTGGTTAACGGGGCCTCCAGATCAAAAGCAAAAGCGAGGCGGCCTGATAGCCGACCTGTCTTTTTCGGTCGTACACCCATCCGAGCTGTGGGAGCAAAGCTTGCTCGCGAGGCGGCCTGACAGCCGACCTATCTCTCCTGCCGTACCCCGCACACAATGGTCCTGCGCTGAATGCAAAGCTCATGAACACCCAAGCCCCCTGTGGCGAGGGAGCTTGCTCCCGCTCGGCTGCGAAGCAGTCGTGAACCGGCGGGTGCGGTGTGTCTGATGCTGCGCATTCGGCAGGTTTTGGGGCCGCTTCGCGGCCCAGCGGGAGCAAGCTCCCTCGCCACGGGGTTGTCGACGGCCATTACCGCGCATGCCAGCCCAACTGGCTTGAGATCTGTTGGGTGGCTTGCATCAGTTGCTTGACGTAGTCCTGCTTCAACTCTTCCCTGAAGCGAAAACAGGGAAATGAAACGCTCATCCCGCCGATCACATGGCCAAAACGGTCGCGGATCGGTGCGGCCAGGCAACGCATGTTGTCTTCGAACTCTTCATGGTCCTCGGCATAGCCTTGCTGGCGAACGGTCTCCAGTTCTTGCAGATACGCCTCGGCGCTGGTCAGGGTATTGGCCGTACGGCGCTCGAAACTTTCCAGCTCCAGGTGAGCGAGCAATTCGTCTTCTTCAAGCCAGGCCATCAGCACCTTGCCGATGCCAGTGCAGTACAACGGCGCCCGCCGGCCGATCCGCGAGTACATGCGCAGGTTGTACTTGGAGTCGATCTTGTGCACGTAGACGATGCTGCCTTCGTCGAGAATCCCCAGGTGGACGGTCTCGCCGGTCAGCTCGTTGATCCGTCGCATGCCCGGCTCCGCTTCCCGGACGATGTCCAGGTGGGGCAAGGCCTGGGCCCCCAGTTCAAACAGCCGGACGCTGAGGCGATAGCGATCCTCGGCGTCCTGCACCACATACCCACGTGCCTTGAGCGACTGCAAGAAGCGATAGACCGTCGCCTTGGACATGTCCAGCTTGTTGGCGATTTCCGAGACGCCGCTTTCTTCCGGATGCTCGGCCAGTGCCTCGAGCACGGCCATGGTCCGGCCCACCGCCGACACCAGATCGTTGTTTGGAATGACGCTGTTGTCCATGAAGGCTCCAACGTGAAAGTAAAACCCAAGGATATACGCAAGCAGAACAAAACGCTGTTTCATTTTTGCTTGACGAGGCGGCAAATCTGACTAGACTCGGGCCTTGAGATAAAAATGAAACGCCGTTTTAAAAACAAGAAAGGCGCGTTGATTATGGATGTAACGCTTAACCATGGCCCAGAGACCCGCTTCGCCCGCCCGCTGAAGGTGGCGTTGGTGGGGGAATGCATGATCGAGATGCGCGGTGAACCGGGTGCCGCGATCATGCAGACCTTCGGTGGCGATACGCTCAACACCGCGGTCTACCTGGCCCGATTGAATTTGCGTGGCGCAGTGGCCGTGGACTACATGACGGCCGTGGGCAGCGATGCATTCAGCGTTGCCATGCGCCGGTCCTGGCTGGATGAAGGGATAGGTGATGCCCATGTCCGCGTGATCGAAGACGCGCTGCCGGGGCTGTATTTCATCCAGACCGATCCCCACGGCGAGCGGCGTTTCCTCTACTGGCGCGGGGAAGCGGCGGCGCGGCGCATGTTCGAGGGCCCCGAGGCAGAGGCCATGCTCGATGCGCTGGCCGATTACGACTACGTCTACCTGAGCGGCATCAGCCTGGCGATCCTCACGCCAGAAGGGCGCCAACGCCTGATCCAGGCCTTGCTCCTGGCGCGCCGAGCCGGCACGCGCATCGTCTTCGACAACAACTACCGCCCCCACCTTTGGCCCGATCCTGAAACGGCCCGGCAGGCCTACCGCGACCTGTTGCAGCTGACCGACCTGGCCCTGGTCACCTGGGAAGATGACGCGGCCCTGTTCGGCTATCCCGACACGCAGGCCTTGTTCAATGCCTACGCCCATGCGGGAATCCGCGAAGTGGCCCTCAAGCGCGGCGCCGCCAGCTGCTTGATCCAGTGCCCGACAGGGCGTTTCGAAGTACCCGCGCAAACCGTTACCCATGTCATCGACACCACCGCTGCCGGTGATTCGTTCAACGCCGCCTACCTGGCCTGCCGCCTGCGCGGCGGCGATCCAGAGCAAGCCGCCCGCTGGGGCCATCGCCTGGCTGCCCAGGTCGTCCAATACCGGGGGGCGCTGATTCCCCTGGCGGCGATGCCGAACATGGGCACGTCCTTACTCCCTTCTGTTGCACAGGTCTGACTTTATGAAAATTGTTGAAGCGCGCGTCATCGTGACCTGTCCGGGTCGCAACCTGGTCACCTTGAAAATCGTCACCGATGAAGGCCTCTACGGCATTGGCGATGCGACGTTGAATGGCCGCGAACTGGCAGTGGTCGCGTATCTGGAGGAGCACGTGCTGCCTGCGCTGATCGGCCGCGACGCCCACCGCATCGAGGACATCTGGCAGTACCTGTATCGCGGTGCGTACTGGCGCCGGGGGCCGGTGACCATGACCGCCATTGCCGCCGTCGACGTGGCGCTCTGGGATATCAAGGCCAAGGCCGCGAACATGCCGTTGTACCAGTTGCTCGGTGGCAAGAGCCGCGAGCGGGTGATGGTCTATGGGCACGCCACCGGCAAGGACATCGAAGGGTGCCTGGACGAAGTCGCCCGTCACGTCGAGCTGGGCTATAAAGCCGTGCGTGTGCAATGCGGTGTGCCCGGCATTGCCACCACCTACGGCGTCGCCAAGCGCAGTGGCGAGCGCTACGAGCCGGCCGACAGCGACCTGCCCGCCGAACACGTCTGGGACACCGCCAAATACCTCAACTACGTCCCCAAGCTATTCGCCGCCGTGCGCGAACGCTTTGGCGACGACCTGCATATCCTCCACGACGTGCACCATCGCCTGACGCCTATCGAAGCCGGGCGTCTGGGCAAGGCCGTGGAGCCGTACAACCTGTTCTGGCTGGAAGACTGTACGCCGGCCGAAAACCAGCAGAGCTTTCGCCTGATTCGCCAGCACACCACCACACCGTTGGCCGTTGGCGAGGTGTTCAACTCCATCCATGACTGCCGCGAGTTGATCCAGGAACAATTGATCGACTACATCCGCACGACGCTGGTGCATGCCGGCGGCATTACCCACGTGCGGCGTATTGCCGATTTCGCCGCGCTGTTCCAGGTGCGGACCGGCTTTCACGGCGCCACCGACCTGTCGCCGGTGTGCATGGGCGCGGCCCTGCATTTCGATACCTGGGTACCCAACTTCGGCATTCAGGAACACATGCCTCACGAAGACCGCATCGATGAAGTCTTTCCCCACGCCTATCGCTTCGAGGATGGCCACTTCACGCCGGGCGAAACACCGGGGCATGGCGTCGACATCGATGAAGACCTTGCCCGCCAATACCCCTACAAGCGCGCCAGCCTGCCGGTCAACCGTCTTGAAGACGGCACGCTGTGGCATTGGTGAAACGGTTTTAACCCTTTGAGCAAACGGGGCGAATGTCCCGTCAGGAGTGACCCGATGAAAGCGTTCCAGGTAAGAGCACCCTTCGAGTTCGGGCTGGCCCAGGTCGACCGACCGCAGATCGCCCATGGCGAGGTCCAGGTCGATGTGGCTTACGCCGGCATCTGTGGCTCGGACATGCACATCATTCATGGGCAGAACGCATTCGTGCGTTTCCCCCGTGTCACCGGCCATGAGTTCTCCGGGGTAGTCCGGCAAGTCGGCGAGGGCGTCGACCACCTGCAAGTGGGTGACCGGGTGTGCGTCGATCCGGTGATCAGTTGCGGCACCTGTTACCCCTGTCGGATTGGCCGACCGAATGTCTGCACCCGTTTGCAAGTGATCGGCGTGCATCGCGACGGCGGCTTCAGCGAGCAGGTATGCGTACCGGCCGAGAACGCCCACCGCTTGCCCGATTCGATGTCCCTAAGCCACGGCGCCCTGGTTGAGCCATATTCCATTGCCCTGAACGTGCTCGATCGCATGCAGCCCCATCCGGGCGACAGCGTGTTGATCTACGGTGCCGGGGTGATCGGCCTGACTCTGGTGCAGATGGCCCGGGCGCTAGGATTGACCGACATCACCGTGACCGATGTCATCGACAGCCGCCTGGAGACGGCGCGGGCGCTGGGTGCCAGCCGAACCCTCAACGGCCAGCAAGTCGACGTCGAGGCCACGATGCGTGAATTGACCCAGGGTGAAGGCGTGCCGCTGATTGTCGACGCTGCTTGCATCCCGGCCTTGATGCCGCAGATGGTGCGCCTGGCTTCGCCGGCCGGGCGCATCGGGTTGCTGGGCTTCAATGCCACGCCCAGTGATCTGGTGCAGTTGGAAATGATCAAGAAGGAACTCACGTTGGTGGGCTCGCGGCTCAATAACCGCAAGTTCCCGCGGGTGATCGAACTGATCGCCAGCGGCAAGTTGCAGGTCCAGGACCTGATCAGCCATCGCGTCAGCTTCGACGAAATGCCCGGCGCCATCGATCTGATCGAAAAACATCCCGAGCAAACCCGAAAAGTGCTGGTGGAACTGACGAACGCCCATCCCTGAGCCGTCGGTATCACCGGTTTCATCGTGCCTGTCATGGGCACCCTCACCGAATAAACACAACAAGCGGGAGGTTCCACCATGTTTGGTCAAGGACGTAGCTTAATCATCATCATGCTGTTCCTGGCCGGGGTCATCAATTACCTCGACCGCTCGGCATTGTCTGTGGCGGCGCCTTTCATCCAGAAGGACTACGGTCTGAGTACGGGTGAGATGGGCATGATCTTCAGTAGTTTTTTCGTCGGTTATGCTGCTTTCAACTTCATCGGCGGCTGGGCTGCCGACCGTTACGGCGCCAAGACCACGTTGCTGTTGGCGATGGTGCTGTGGTCGCTGTTCAGCGGTCTCACCGTGTTGACGGTGGGCTTCGCTTCGCTGGTGCTCATTCGCATCCTGTTTGGCATGGGTGAAGGACCGCTCAGTGTCACCACCAGCAAGATGGTGAACAACTGGTACACCCCCAAGCGCCGGGCGCGGGCGATTGGTACGTCGATGTCCGGCACGCCGCTGGGTGGGGCGATTTCAGGCCCGGTGGTGGGCTTTATCGCCGTCACCTACGGCTGGAAGATGTCGTTCATCATCATCATGGTAATCGGTCTGGTCTGGGCCGCGGTATGGTTCAAGTTCGTCAAGGAAAGGCCAGAAGGCGAGGGCGCCGAGGAGATTCTGCGGGCCGAGGGGCAAAGCGAGTTGGCGGCACAACCGGTGTTCCCACTGCGCTTCTACCTCAAGCAGCCAACGGTGCTGTTCACCTCCCTGGCGTTCTTTTCCTATAACTACACCTTGTTCTTCTTCCTGACCTGGTTCCCCAGCTACCTGACCATGGCCCACGGCCTGAACGTCAAGGACATGAGCATCGCCACGGTCATTCCCTGGGTGCTGGGTTTCCTCGGCCTGGCCTTGGGCGGTTTCATCTCCGACTTTGTGTTCAAGAAAACCGGAAAGATGATGTTCTCCCGCAAAGTGGTGCTGGTGACCTGCCTGCTGGCCTGCGCCGTTTGCATCGCCTGTGCGGGGATGGTCAAGACCCTGTATCCGGCGGTCATCCTCGTCGCTTTGGCGGTGTTCTTCCTATACCTCACCGGCGCCATCTACTGGGCGATCATCCAGGACACCGTCCCGGCGGCGCGGGTGGGCGGCGTCAGCGGTTTCATGCACTTTTTGGCGAACACCTCGGGCATTGTCGGCCCGACCCTGACGGGTTTCCTGGTGCAGTTCACCGGCTCGTTCACCAGTGCATTCCTGCTGGCGGGGCTGCTGACCGTGATCGGTGCCGTGTGTGTGGCGCGCTACGTGAAACCGCTGTCGGTGGCCGATACCGGCAAGGCGGCGGAACAAAACCCGCAACCCGCTTCGGCCCTGGGCCATCCCTGAACAGAAGGAGTGAGTCGATGCCTGTTGTGAAACGTGTACCTTGCACCGGGACTGCAATGCAGATCGGTATCGTGCACCTGGGCCTGGGCGCGTTTCACCGCGCGCACCAGGCGGTCTACCTGCAACGCCATCTCAATCGCCATGGCGAAAGTGACTGGGGATTGTGCAGTGCCAACCTGCGCTCCAATCGCACCTTGGTCGAGCAATTGCGCGAGCAGGACGGCCGCTACCATGTGGCCGAGTACCGCGACCGTGAGCAGGTGACGCTGCGTGAAATCGGGGTGTTGCGCCAGGCTTTGTATGTGGGCGAAGGCGGTCAAGAGCTGGAGCATTTGCTGCAACGCATGGCCGCGCCGCAAACGCGGATCGTCACGCTCACTGTCACAGAAAAGGGCTACTGCCTGAGCCCTTCCTCCGGGCAGTTGCGCCGCGAAGATCCGACGATTGCCCATGACATCGCGCATCCACAAACGCCACGCTCGGCCCCCGGCATTGTCCTTGAAGCCCTGCGTCGCCGTCGCGCGGCAGGCATCCCGGCCTTCACCGTGTTGTGCTGCGACAACATGCCCGATAACGGCCAGCGCACCCGCCAGGCGGTCAGCGCCTTGGCCGCATTGCAGGATGAGGCGTTGGCGCAGTGGGTCGAGCAGCAGGTGGCGTTTCCCAGTTGCATGGTCGATCGCATCGTGCCGGCCATGGACGACGAGTCCTTCCGCCGGTTGGAGCAACAACTGGACTGCCACGACCGTGCGGCAGTGGTCTGTGAAAGCTTCAGCCAGTGGGTGATCGAGGATCACTTTCCCCTCGGCCGCCCGGACTGGGAAGTGGAAGGCGTGCAGATGGTCGACGACGTGCGTCCGTTTGAAACGATGAAGCTGCGCATGCTCAATGGCAGCCATTCATTGCTGGCCTACGTGGGGCTGCTGGCCGGCCATGAGTCGGTCTTCGAAGCCGTCAGCGACGTGAAGCTGGCGCGCCTCATCGAACGCTACATGGCCGAGGAAGCCGCACCCACCCTGGACATGCCGGCTGGTCTCGATCTTTCGGTGTATGCCCACGACCTGCGGGCGCGCTTTGCCAACGACAGCTTGCAACATCGCTTGCGCCAGATCGCCATGGACGGCTCGCAGAAACTGCCGCAACGCTGGTTGCTCGGCGCGCAGCAATTGCTCGACCAAGGGCGCAGCATCGACTGTACCACCCTGGGCATTGCGGCCTGGATTCACTACTGCACGCAGCCGTTGCCTGGTCAGTCGATGCACGTGATCGACGACCCGCTGAGCGCAACCTTTGCCGATCTTGCGGGACGCTTCGAAGGCGCATCGCGGGTGAATGCTTTCCTCGACCTGGATGAGGTCTTCCCGCCGCAGCTGGCGGCTCGCGCAGAGTTTCGCGATGCCGTGCACCGTGCCTATCGCACCCTGGTCCGCGATGGTGTGGACAGCCTGTTGCCCCCCCTTGCCGCACCCAACTGATAACAAGGAGAAGAACATGGAACAGACATGGCGTTGGTTTGGCCCCAAAGACCCGATCTCCCTGGCGGACGTTCGCCAAACCGGTGCGACCGGCATCGTCACCGCGCTGCACGAAATCCCCAATGGCCAGGTGTGGCCAGTGGAGGCCATCGCGGCGCGCAAGCAGATGATCGAAGCGGCCGGCTTGAGCTGGTCGGTGGTGGAAAGCATTCCGGTGCACGAAGACATCAAGCGCGGCTGTGGACGGCGCGACGAGTACATCGCCAACTACCAGCAAAGCGTGCGCAACCTGGCGAGCTGCGGCATCGATATCGTCTGCTACAACTTCATGCCGGTGCTGGACTGGACCCGTACCGACCTGGCCTATGAACTGGCGGATGGTGGCTGGGCACTGCGTTTCGATCAGACCGCATTCGCCGCCTTCGATCTGTTCATCCTCCAGCGCCCCGCTGCGCAGGCCGAATACAGCGCCGAAGATATCCAGCAGGCCAAGGCCTACTTCGAACAACTGACGCCGGCCCGCCGCGAAACCTTGGTCAACACCTTGATCGCAGGCTTGCCCGGTGCCGAGGAACACTACAGCCTGGACAACTTCCGTGACTTGCTGCGTACCTACGCCGACATCGACGAGGCCACGTTGCGCGAACACCTGGGGTATTTCCTGCGCGCGGTGATCCCCGTCGCGGAGGAGGTGGGTGTGCGCATGGCGATCCACCCGGACGACCCGCCCCGGGCGCTGCTCGGCTTGCCCCGCATCCTCTCCACTGCCGAAGACGCCCAGTGGCTGCTGGACGCAGCTCCAAGCCCGGCCAATGGCCTGACGTTCTGCACCGGCTCCTATGGCGTGCGTGAAGACAACGACCTGGTGGCGATGGCCAAGCACTTTGCGCCGTTCATCTACTTCACCCATCTGCGCTCAACCCGCCGGGAAACCGACCCACGCAGCTTCCATGAAGCCCATCACCTGGACGGCGACGTCGACATGGTCGGCGTCATCGCTGCCCTGGTGGCTGAAGAGCACCGACGTGAGCGCGAAGGCGGCCCGCGCTTGCCGCTGCGTCCCGACCATGGGCATCAACTGCTGGACGACCAACAGCGCAAAAGCAATCCCGGCTACTCACTGATCGGCCGTCTCAAGGGCCTGGCGGAAATCCGCGGCGTGGAGCTGGCTGTGCGTCGACAACTGAGTCAAGTAGCGCACTAACCCCGTGGCGAGGGAGCTTGCTCCCGCTGGGTTCTGTAGGAGCTGGCGAAGCCTGCGATCTTTTGATCTTGATCTTTCGCTGGAGATTCAAGTGTCAGGGGAAAGATCGCAGCCTCGTTGCACTCGACAGCTCCTACACAGCTCCTACGGGGCGCAACCCAGCGGGAGCAAGCTCCCTCGCCACAAAAGCCAAACCGCAGGCTTAGTCGCGGTTGTCTTCCGGTTCCAGCGCTTGCAGCCAACGGTTCTCCGAGCGGCTCAGATGCTGGCGCATTGAGGTTTGGGCGCCGAGCACATCCTTGTTGGCTACGGCGTGCAGGATCGCCTCATGCTCGATGACCGCAGCTTCCCACGTCAGGGCGTTCTCCGAGTGTTTGCTCAGGTGAGCCGAAATCGGGTTGTGTCGTTCATCAAAGAGTGCAGTGATGATCCGGACCAGGGCGGAGTTGCCGCTCATCTTGGCCAGGCGCTGATGGAATCGACGGTCATCCTCCAGCGGAGGCAGGCCATTGGCAATGCTCGCGCGCATGGCATCGATACATTCCTGCAGATAGCGGTAGTCGCTTTTCTTGCCGTGCAAACACGCCAGGATCACCGATTCACCTTCGATCAAGGCGCGCGCCTGCATCAGTTCCGACGGGCTCTCGCCCAAGGTCATGCTCGGGTTTTTTCCGTCCTTGGGCTTGGCGCGCACGTACACGCCGGAGCCCATCTTGATCTCGATGTCACCGTCTATTTCCAAGGCAATCAGCGCCTCGCGCAGCGACGGCCTGGAAACCCCCAGCAGTTGGGTCAGGTCACGCTCGGGGGGAAGCCTGGAGCCTGCCTTGAAATCCCCTTGGGCGATGTAGTTGCGCAGTTGATCGGCGATTTTCTGGTACGGCTTTCGCTCGGCGGCGTTGATCGGTGAGACCATGGGAGGGCGTCCATCGGAGAGTCCGCAAAGGCTACCATAGGCGCTTGATGGTGTTCATTTATGTGGGAGCGAGCTGCTCGCGAAGGCGGTGGGTCAGCTTGCATCAATGCTGAATGTACCGCCGCTTTCGCGAGCAAGCTCGCTCCCACAGGGGAAGGGTTGCAGTGACTCCGTCATTCACATCACCGCGCCGATTTGCCAGGGCAGGAACTCGTTATCGCCCAAGCCGTTTTCCTCGCTGCAAGTGCGGTGTCCGGACGCCGTCTCCAGCATCAGTCGGAACAACCGCTCACCCGCCTGCGCCACCGACTCCAGGCCATCGACAATGCCACCAGCGTTGAAGTCCATGTCCAGTTCCATGCGTTGGAACAGGCGAGTATTGGTGGCGATCTTCAAGGAGGGCGTGGGTTTGCAGCCGTAGGTCGAGCCACGGCCCGTGGTGAAGCAGATGAGATTCGCGCCACCCGCCACCTGGCCGGTCGCGGACACCGGGTCATAGCCGGGCGTGTCCATGAACACCAGGCCTCGGGCATCGACCGTTTCAGCGTATTGGTAAACGCCCATCAGCCCGGTCGCACCGGCTTTCGCCACGGCGCCCAGGGATTTTTCCAGGATGGTGGTGATGCCCCCGGCCTTGTTGCCCGGCGAAGGGTTGTTGTTCATATCACCGTCGTTGTGGCGCACGTAAGCTTCCCACCAGTGGATCCGCTCCATCAATTTTTCCGCGATTTCGGCAGACACCGCGCGGGCCGTCAGCAAGTGTTCGGCCCCATAGATTTCCGGCGTTTCCGAAAGAATCGCGGTGCCGCCATGTTGCACCAACAGGTCCACGGCCGCGCCGAGTGCCGGATTGGCCGTGATGCCCGAGTAACCATCCGAGCCGCCGCATTGCAAGCCGACGCATAAGTGGCTGGCGGCGACGGTCGACCGTTGGTATTGGTTGATGACAGGCAGCATCGCTTCAATATGGGCGATGCCACGGCGCACGGCTTCGCGAGTACCGCCTTCCTCCTGAATGATCAGGCTGGCCTTGAGCACAGCGCGGCGATCCCCCAGTTCATTCATCAACGGGGTCAGTTGGTTGACTTCGCACCCCAGGCCGATCAACAGCACGCCGGCGAAGTTGGCGTGATCGGCATAGCCGCGCAAGGTGCGCTTGAGGATGTCGATGCCTTCACCCTTGGCGCCCATGCCACAGCCGCTGCCGTGGGTGATCGCAACGACGCCATCGACATTGGGGAAGTCTTTCAGGCGTTCCGGAGAAAATGCGTTGGCGATGTGCTTGCAGACGGTTGCCGAGCAGTTGACGCTGGAAATGACACCGATGTAATTGCGTGTACCGACGCGCCCATCCTCACGGACGTAGCCTTCGAACGTAGCGGGATCATTGCTCAACGAGGTGGGCACATAGACGTTCCGTACACGGTGTTCGGCATTGGTGGCGGGCATGTCCAGGTTGTGCACGTGGACGTAATCGCCGGGCTCGATGTCCCGGGTTGCCTGGCCAATGGTCTGTCCGTACTTGAGCAGCCGTTGGCCGGCCAACACCGTGCGCAGGGCGATCTTGTGGCCGGACGGAACCGGCTGCCGGGCGGTCAGGGTGATGCCGTCGGCACTCACGTGCTGACCTTCGGCGATATCGCCCCGGGCCACTGCGACATCATCACCCGGTGCCAGCACAAGCAAAGAAGAAGGCGGGTTCATGCGACGTCCTCCGATTCCTAGCACTCGATGATGGCTTTGACGACGCCCTGGCTGGGGTCGAGCAATGTGGCGAACGAATCGGCCACGTCGCCCAGCGTCAGTCGGTGGGTGTTCAGGGCCGCATCCGGAATCAATCCGTCGCGCAGGCATCGCTCGACGTGGCGGAAGTCTTCCTGGGTGGCGTTGCGGCTGCCCATCAGCGTGGCTTCGCGCTTGTGGAATTCAGGGTCGGAGAAGGTGATGGAGTCCCGCACCACCGAAATCATCACATAGGTACCGCCGTGGGCGATGAACTCGAACCCGCGTTCCATGGCCCGTGCGTTACCGGTGGCATCGAATACCACGTCGAAAAAATCACCCCCTGTCAGTTCAGCCAGGGTCTGCTTGTCGCCTTCGCCGATGTGCACGGCGGCGTGGATATCCAAGTGTTGCTTGCAGAACGCAAGACGATCCTCACGGGTATCCAGGACGGTGACTTGTGCTCCACGCAGGCTGGCGAAGATTGCCGCCGCCATGCCGATCGGGCCGGTGCCGACCACCAGCGCGCGTTTATCCGCCTGGACATTTGAGCGCCGCACCGCATGCGCGCCGATGGAAAGGAACTCGATCATCGCCGCCTGATCAAGGGAAGCACCCACGGCCTTGTGCACGAATTCGTGGGGAACGCTCAGGTACTCAGTGAACGCGCCATCGCAATGAACGCCCAGCACTTGAATGCGGGTGCAGCAGTTGGTCTTGCCCTGGCGGCAGGCGATGCATGTCCCGCAGGAGAGGTAGGGCATCACATAGACAACATCACCGATGGCGAGGTCGCTGGCGCTGTCCGTCTCGTCGACTACCCCGGAGAACTCGTGGCCCATGACGCGCGGATATTCGAGGTACGGCTGATTGCCGGTGAAAATGTGCAGATCGGTGCCGCAGACCCCGACGCGCTTGACCCGGATGAGGATCTCCCCCGGTTTCCTGAGGGGCTTTTCACGTTTGATGGCGGTTAACGAGCCGGGTTCGTTACAGATGACAGTCAGCATGTCGATGCTCCTTGGCTGGCGTGCAGGCAGTGGCTGCCTGCAGGCGGGAGGAGGGTTATGAGCGCACGGCTGCCGGGACCGGGGCTCTCTTTTTTGTTGTAGGCGGGCAGTGACCTGCACCGATGACCTTGCTCCGAAACTACAGGCCGGAAAAAATATTGGCAAGACCAATTAATAAAAAAATAGATTGGACTGACCAAATGTAATCTGAGCGTCGCCCGGCACTGCATCATTGAGTGAACCCAGGCCCATTCCGGCAGGTCACTCGTGTGTCAGGAACAAAAACAGGATGGACCCTCTGATGCGATCTATTAACCTCGCCAGCCTCTCTTTTGCCGCGCTGCTGTGCGTGGCGTGCTCAAGTCAACCGCCCGCAACATGGAGCTACGCAGACGCCCAAGGACGGGCCAATCTCCCCCCCGACCAGGCCTATCCCGAGCTCTTTGAAGCGGTGCAACGCGAGCAGGTGTTCACTGACCAGAAGCATTTCGTGGACGCACTGCCCAACCGTGATCCAGCGCAGATCCGCGCCGATTACCTGGTCCGACGTAACCGCGATGGCTTCGATATCAAGGCTTTCGTGAAAGACAACTTCATCGAATCCGGCGAAGCCGAAAGCCCGGCTCCCAAGCCCGGCGCTCCGATCGAGGCACACATCGACAGCCTCTGGCCGGTACTGAGTCGATCCTACAGCCAGGTGCCGGCCTACAGCAGCTTGTTGCCCCTGCCGCAGCCCTATGTGGTGCCCGGCGGACGTTTTCGCGAGATGTATTACTGGGATTCGTATTTCACCATGCTGGGGCTTGAGCAGAGCGGTGATAAGGCCCAGGTCCGGCAGATGACCGACAACTTTGCCTACATGATCGACACCTACGGCCACATTCCCAACGGCAATCGCACCTACTACTTGAGCCGGTCGCAGCCGCCATTTTTTGCTTACATGGTGGAGTTACAGGCGCGTATCGAGGGCGACCAGTCCTATGGACGATACCTGCCGCAGTTGCAGAAGGAGTATGCCTATTGGATGGAGGGCGCCAAGTCACTCAAGCCCGGCACGGCTGAGCGGCACGTGGTCAAGCTCGCCGATGGCAGTGTGCTCAACCGCTATTGGGATGCCAGCCCGACGCCTCGAGAGGAATCGTGGTTGCAAGATGTCCGCACTGCCGAGCAGGCGCCGGACCGGGCCAGGGAAGAGGTCTGGCGAGACCTGCGCGCTGGCGCCGAAAGTGGCTGGGACTTCAGCTCGCGCTGGTTGGACGATGGCCAGAACCTGGCGAGTATTCGCACCACGGCCATCGTGCCCGTGGATCTGAATAGCCTGATCTATCATCTGGAAAACACCATCGCCAAAGCCTGCGAGACGGTGCAGAACAACCCCTGCGTCCAGGCTTACGGCCGGCGCGCCGAACAGCGCCAGCGGGCCATCGAGAAGCACTTGTGGAATGCCGACAAAGGTTTCTACGTGGACTACGACTGGCAACGCAACCAGCCACGCCAGCAGCTTACGGCCGCGACGCTATTCCCGCTGTATACGGGGCTGGCGTCTGTCGAGCATGCCAATCGCACTGCCGATGCGGTACGTGACGGCCTGTTGCGCCCCGGCGGCATCGCCACCACCCAGGTCAGTAATGGCCAGCAATGGGACGAGCCCAATGGCTGGGCACCGTTGCAATGGGTCGCGGTGGAGGGGCTGGACCGCTACCAGCACACCGCCCTGGCGCAGCAAATTGGCAGCCGCTTCTTGCAGCAGGTCGAGAACCTTTACCGCAGGGAAAACAAGCTGGTGGAGAAATACGATCTGTCCGGGCGCGGAGACGGCGGGGGAGGCGGCGAATATGAACTGCAGGACGGCTTCGGCTGGACAAATGGGGTGACGCTAAAGCTGCTGGGTAAATATGGCGAAGCTTCCCCAGGGCTTGTGGGTGAGTAAATGCCAACGGCCCCTGTGGGAGCGAACGCTGTGTAGGAGCTGTCGAGTGCAACGAGGCTGCGATCTTTCTGAGTCTGAAGGGAAAGATCAAGGTCAAAAGATCGCAGGCTTCGCCAGCTCCTACAGAGCCCAGCGGGGCGGTGCGACGTTTCGTAAAATCCCCTCGCCACAGCGAGCCGTTGTGGCCTGGCTATTCATGCACCGTCACCCGATTGCGCCCGGTCTTCTTCGACGTATACAGCGCCTGATCCGCCCTGGCGATCAGGTCGGCGTGGTCGTTCGAGGGCTGGCTCAGGTCGGCCACGCCCAGGCTGATGGTGAAACGGATGGTCTGGTCGTTGTACACCACCTCCAGCGCCTCCACGGAGTGCCGCATGCGTTCGGCGAAAGTGAGTGCACCGCTGCTGTCGGTATCTGAAAGCACCACGCCAAACTCTTCACCGCCATAGCGCCCGACCACATCGGAGTCGCGCGCATGTTCGAGCAGCAGCCTGGCGACTTGCTCGATGACCTTGTCGCCGGCCTGGTGACCGTAGGTGTCGTTGACCCGCTTGAAGTGATCGATATCGAGCATCACCAGGCTCAACGCATGGCCGTAGCGCTGGTGCCGGGCGTAGGCGGCTTTCAGGTTGGCCTCCCAATGCCCGCGGTTGTACAGCCCCGTCAGTCGATCAGTGCTGGAGAGTTGTTGCAACTGCGCGTTGGCGGCCTGGAGCTGATGCCGGTTGGCGGCGACGTCGGTGACGTCATAGATCACCAGGCAGATGTGCTTGATGGTGTTGTCAGGCGAGCGTAGCGGCAGCAGCGTGGTGTTCTGGTACATGAACGCTTCCTGGCCGGTGATCGGCTGGTAGCTCTTGAACCGAATCAGGTACGGGCGCTGCTCCCAGACCGTGAACGCTGGCGTGCCCAGGGTCGCGACACTTTCCACCTTGCGGCTGAACCACTGGCGATCGATTTCAGGGAACAGGCTGAAAAAATGCTGATTGTGGGCATCCTTGGGCTGCACCCCGGAGCGGTTCTCCATGAAGGTGTTCCAGACCTGCACGCGGTACTCGCGGTCGAGCACCACGACACCGACGTCGATGCTCTGAACGATGGCCAGCAACCAGTGAAATTCGTTCAGATCGATGGGATCGTTCATGGCTCAGCTCATCAGGTAGGCGAGTTTGTGGGTCAACCGTTCGATGGAGTCTTCCGTGAACAGCAGCAACAGGTCGAAGCGAATATCGTGTCCTTCCAGGCTGTAGCTGATTTCCACCGCCAGGGTCTTTTTCCAGTGCTTGCGGTTGACCTGGATCAGGTCCTCGATGGCCGCGTGCTGGCCGAGGATCTGCGGATGGCCCTGGGAAAACACCACATCGATCTGTTCGGCAATGCTGCTCAGGCACGCACCGATCAAGACACTGGAAAGGTCCAGCAACATTTCCAGGTCCGAATAATCGGCGCTCTCGCGCTGCATCAGTTGCGCGATGTCGGCGATTTCCGAGTCATGGAATATCAGCAGGGCTTCACCGGCGATGCCGCTGCCAATGAAACCCTGGCAGATGGCCGTGAGTTGCTGGGAGCTGCCGACGTCGTTGAGCGCCATATGCAGTTCCCCGACCTCGAGGATGTTCACGTTCGGCACCGGCAACTGCACGAAGACCCCCAATACCTTGGCGATCAGGGCCGCTGCCCGGCCGATGGCCACGTTGACCGTCTCGCGGAACACATCGTGAAAACTGATGGCCGTGTTCGTGGCCGAACGATTCTGCAGCGGCACCTGGCTGGCTTGGGCCATTAGCCCCAGCCGCTCCAGTGTCTGGCGCAGGTCGTTTTCATCGAACGGTTTTTTCAGGAACGCCAGCGCGCCCAGCTCAAGCACGCGGCGCACCGCCTCGTCCTGGACGTCACCGGAAATCACGATGACTTGCGCCTTCAAGCCCTCGGCGCGCAAGGCGCTCAACACCTGGTAGCCATCCATCTCCGGCATGGTCAGGTCGAGCAGCACCACTTGCCCCAGGCCCTGGCGTATGGCGTCCATGGCCTGGCGCCCGTTGACCGCCTCGGTGACCGAAACCGGCCAGTCTGCAGGCAGCGCGCGCAACACCTGTTTGCGCGCCATGTTGGAGTCGTCACACACAACCAGGGGAATCAACGGCACAGGGGCATCCATTGGCGTTCGATGGTAGGGGAGGTCCTACGTACATCATTCATAGGCTGGCAGGGGCCCTTTGATTAACGAACAGGATTTATCAGGCATTGCGTCCTGCATGAAAGGCTTGCAGGGCACTGTTGTATTAAAAACTGGACCAATAAGTCAGGGGAGTCAACTGCACTTCGTCATTACAACCAGCGCAAAGCCACGGTCGGCGTGCCGATTGGTATTGGCAGGCACAGTTTGTGGTCTATAGTTTTCTGCAGGTCCGGAACCCTTCAGTGCCGGCGGCCAGGAACCACGGACGCCTCGCAGCGTTGCCGCGTCGGATACCCGCAGGCCGTCAGCAGTGAACAACGCAGGGAGCACACCATGGCGATCCAACGGGCGAGTGTACTGACGTCGGCCCAGGATGTCGCCCCTCGTGACAACACCTTGTCCGATGCGACAAGCGATCTGTTTCGGCGCCGCTTCGACCAGGTCAAGGAAGCCTACATTCTGTTCCCGCTGTTGGCGGTTCTCCTGCTATCGGTCATCTGGGCGGGCACCCTGTACCTGCTCAAGGTCGAACAGACCCGCGCGCAGCAGGGCATCGCCGAGGCGAGCCTGGAAATCGGCGCCACCTACGAAGCGCAGATCCTGCGGGCGGTGCGTGAAATCGACCAGACCCTCAAGCTCGTCAAGTACACCTACGAGTCCGAGCGCGAGGCAAACCCGCTGCCCAAGCTCAAGGCACGCGCCTTGCTGCCTTCACCTTATTTGTTTGATGTCAGCGTGGTTGATGCCAGTGGTCTGGTCGTGGCCAGTACCCAGTCGAGCGAGGTCGGAGACCGGCTCGCCAAGGATGAGCTGCAAACGGTGGAGCGTGACACTGCATTGTCGATCAGCCGCCCGTGGAAAAGCCCGGCGAAGGGGGAGTGGAAGTTGCGTTTCAGCCGGCGGCTCGACACGGGGGCTGGCGCATTCGCCGGGATCGCCATGGTTGAAGTCGATGCGGCCTATTTCGTCAGCAGTTATGACACCTCGAAGCTTGGCAATCAGGGCTTGCTCGGCCTGCTGGGCATCGACGGCGTCTTTCGGGCACGGCGCAGCGGGGAAGCGATATCGGCCGGCGATGAGGTTGATTACGCCGCCGTGGTGCCGGACACCGAAAACACTGACGCCGTACGCTTGATCAACGGAATGGACGGCGTGCGGCGCTACACCAGCGCCCGTCAGCTCTACGATTTTCCGCTGGCGGTGATCGTTGGGTTGTCCGAAGAAGAACAACTGGCCACAGTGACGCGACAAGCGCAGACCTACCTCTGGCGCACGGCCGGCGGCAGCCTGTTGCTGGTGTTGTTGGCGGGGCTGCTTGCCCGGATGAGCTGGCAGCTGGTGCAAAGCCGTCTGCGCGCAGGCGAAGCGAAAATTGCCTACGCCGAAAATGTCGAGTATCTGGCCTATCACGACGGCCTTACGGCGTTGCCCAATCGCAGTCTGTTCAGCATTCTGTTGAGCCAGAGCATCGGCGAGGCAAGTCGTTATCATCGGCAACTGGCGGTGCTGTTCCTTGACCTCGACCGCTTCAAGCAAGTCAACGATACGCTTGGGCACGATGCCGGCGATCAATTGCTCAAGGAGGTCGCGCTGCGACTCATGGCGTGTCTGCGCACCAGCGATACGGTCGCCCGATTGGGCGGCGACGAATTCGTGATCCTGCTGCCAGAGCTGTCCGATGACAAGGACGTGGCAACCACCGCCCAGAAGATCCTTGGCGCCGTTGCCCGGCCTTTCAACCTCCAGGGTCAGGAGTTCCGGGTGACCGCCAGCGTCGGCATCAGTGTCTTCCCACAGGATGGCCTGGACGAGCAGACGCTCAAGAAAAACGCCGATATCGCGATGTACCAGGCCAAGCAATGCGGCAAGAACAACTTCCAGTTCTACTCCGCGAAGCTGAACGCGGACTCACTGGAACGGATGACGCTGGAGCTGAGCTTGCGCCACGCGCTGGAGCGCCACGAGTTCCAGCTTCACTACCAGGCCAAGCGAGATATCGGCAGTGGTCGCATTACCGGCATGGAAGCGCTACTGCGCTGGAATCATCCGGACCTGGGTATCGTGGCACCGATGCAATTCATCCCGGTAGCGGAAGAGACCGGTTTGATCGTGCCGATCGGCAAGTGGGTGCTCAAGACCGCCTGCCAGCAAAACGTGGCGTGGCAGCAACAGGGATTGCCGCACCTGGGGGTCGCCGTGAACCTCACGGCACGGCAGTTTGCCGATGAGAACCTGCTTGCGGACCTGGCTGAGATATTGGCCGAAACCGGTATGGATGCACGTCTGCTGGAGCTGGAAATCGCCGAGAGCCTGCTCATGCAGGACGTCAAAAGAGCGTTGAGCGTGTTGACCGGGCTCAAACACTTGAAGGTCCGCATCGCCGTCGATGATTTCGGCATTGGCTATTCTTCGCTCTCTGCCCTCGAACAGTTTCCGCTCGACGTCATCAAGATCGACCGCTCGTGTATCTGCGATACCAGCAGCGTGTCGGAAGACAAAGCCTTGACCGAAGCCATTATTGCCATGGGCCGGACCCTCAGCCTGACCGTGGTGGCCCAAGGTGTGGAAACCAAGGAGCAGGCCGATTTCCTGCGCGACAATGCCTGCGACGAATTCCAGGGGTTCTACTTCAACAAACCGGTTCCTGCCGATCAGTTCAAGGTGTTGCTACAAGCCCAGGCGGCTGGCACGGATCTCGATAACTAAGGCCCGCGCTTATTGCGGGTCAAGCGGCAGTGCCCTGACGCTGCCGTCTACCTCCCGGGCATCGATATAGCCAATGGTGCCGGGGTTCTCTGCAATACGCTTCTTGACCTCCGCACTGCTTGAAACAGCCTGGGGCGGTTGGCCTCTGCCGGTAAAGATGATTTTCGACCAGTGCGCCTTGAGCTGGGCGGCGGACTTGCTTGTGAACGTTGTGTAGAACTCGTCGCGGGTCGGCGAATCTTCCGTCAGGTCAATGGGAGTTGCCTGTCCGCCGTCGGGGAAACGGCTGGTCTTGCCGAGGAAAATATCCGCCACCTGATTGCGCGCGAGCGCTTTCACCGGGCTGGACGTGGCGACGACCACGACCACGTCGGCCTTGACGGCGGCGCTGGCTGCGCACAGGGCGAGCCCCGCTACGGTGAATCCGATGAGCCTCACAAACCCCATGGCCCGCTCCATCAGAATACAAAATCGACAGCTAGGCTGATGACGTTGAGCGAGCCCCCCGACGTGAAGTCCGGTTGGGGATTGATCAACGGACCGACCGAGTTGCCCTTGAAACGTGTGTGATCGTATTGCAGTTTGGCGTCCATGTTCTTGGTGAAATCCCAGCGCACGCCAAGGGACACGGTCTGCTGGCCTTCGTTTGAGCCCAGGACAGAGTTGAGTGCACCGTTGAGCTGCTCGGCAACCCCCGCCAGGGCCGGTGGCAGGGCCGAAGCCGTCAGGCCCGGGCTGGAGACTTCTGTTTCGGTCTTGGACCGAGCGTAGGTGACATAGGGGGTGAACGCTGCAACGCGGTACCCGCCGCTGATGTACCAGCCACTGGTCCTGCCCAGGCCGGAACGGCTATCCAGACGTCCCCATTCGCTCATGACGAACCAATCGCCCGGATCATAGCTGGCGCCTACTCCAAAGAATTCGACGGGCGTGTCATCGGAGTCGTAGCGATCGGCGATGGCGATGCCTTCTGCACCGAACTCCCTGAACGTATCGAAGAGTGAATTGAACGGCTCCAGTGTCAGGTCGGCTTTCATGAAGGTGATGCGCGTGGTCAGGACGCCGAACTCGGTGGTGTTGGTGACCCCCCAGAAATTTCTCGTCAGTGCCTTGCCGGCGCCGTCAGGCTGACGGGTGTCGTTCTGGCCGTAGTGCGCCTGCACGGTATTGGTGATTTCATCGACACGAAACCGGTAGCTGCCATCGATGCCGTCGCTGCTGGAAATCGGCATCAGGCTGTAGACCTCCATGGGCGCCCGCACCCAGGGCAGGGTGTAGCCCACTTTTCGAGTGTCGGAGACCAGGAAAGTCGGCAATACGGTACGGCCAATGCGTGCGTTGAAGTCCGGCGTGAACTGGTACTTGATGTTGGCCCACTCGACAAAGGGGCGGTAGCTGTTGTCGTAGCGCTGCTCTGAAATGACCTGCACCACGGCCGACAGCTGCGGGGTGAACGTGGCGGTCAGTTGGGCACCGATCAGGCTGTCGACATCGGCGCTCCAGTTCCGTGAATGACCGGCGCCATTGGGTTTGAAGATACTGGAGGTGAAGTCGGCTCTTTTTTCGCTGGAATGGACGATCCCCACCGTGCCGAAACTGCTTAACGAGAACATATCGGCGGCGTCGGCGCTGGCGCCGCCGGCATACAGCGTCATGACGGCCAGGGCCAGTGTCTTGGGTCTTGTCGCCATAGGGTCAACGTGACCTCGTTGCATGGATCGCCATTCGTCTGTTCCTTGTAACGTTGGCTGAAGCTGCGCGCTACCACCCACCGAAGCGTAGTCTAGATCGCCAATTTGAGCGTAAAGGTTGCCCCTGTTCCCGGGCCATCGCTGTGGGCTTCCAGTGAACCGCCCATCTCCATGGCCGCCAGGACGCAGCTGTGCAAACCAAAACCATGGCCATCCTTGCGCGTGGTAAAGCCATGGGCAAAGATTCGCGTCAGGTTCTCGGGCGCGATGCCTTCGCCATTGTCGATGACCTTGATCACCAGGGTGTCTGCCTGGGGCATCTCACTCTGAAGGATGATTTGATGAGCAAGCTCCGGCTTCTCATCCATCGCCCTGCTGGCGTTTTTTATCAGATTGACCAGGATCAGCAGCACCCGGTGCTTGTCCAGCAGCAGCAAGGGCGTTTCGGCAAAGTTTCGTACCACGGTTATCTGGCGCGCCGCGATGATGCTGGCGTTCATGCGCAAGGCATCCTCGATCAGTTCCTTTATCTGCACGGTTTCGGCAATGGTAGAGGTGCCCGCATACGATTGCTGGGCGGAAACGATTTCCTTGATGTGGTCAACGCTTTTAGTCAGCTGGCCAAGTTCCTCGGTCATGCTCTGTTGCTCGACCGCTAGCGCGTCCACCAGTTGGTTCAGGTAGCCGGGCAGCAGCTTGCCTTTTTCGTCGTGGGAGATGAAGTCGCCGAGGTCCTCGGCATGCTCGTTCATCATTTGCACCGCCTTGCCGAGCCCCAAGGCCTTGCTGGTACGCAGCTTGCGGGTGACCATGTCGGCGGAGATATTCACGCTGTTGAGCACATTGCCCACGTTGTGCAGGACGTTGGTGGCGATTTCGGCCATGCCGGCCTGGCGGGCGGCCGCGGCCAGTTGCGTCTGCGCTTCGGCGGCGCGCAAACGGCTCTGCGCCAGTTGCCAGCTCATCCGGGCGAGCAGGCTCACCAACAACACCAGCACCAGGCTGCCGCCCGCGGCGCGCCAGAGATAGGTACGCGCTTGCTGGTTCACCGCGGCCAGTTGCTCTTGCTCGGACAAGCCGACAATCACCGCCAACGGAAAGTCGTAGAGCTGGCGGGCACTGGTGTAGCGCCGCACCCCGTCCCATCCGTTGACCGAGAGCACTGCGTCGGTGTTTTCGGCGTCTGGCACCACGGCGCTGTAATCGACCGTATCGCCGGCCAATACCGTTTCCCCGGTGCGCCGTACGCGGAAGATGCCGTCGGCGCCAAGGAGCCCGAGGGCACCCTGGTCGCCGAGTTTCGAGGCGTCGTAGCTGCTGACGAAGTAGGCGGCATCGACTTCGACCCTGGCGATCCCGGAAAGCCCGCCATCCGCGGCGTCGAGTCGCCGACTGAAGCGCAGGCGCCATTCCCCGGTGACAGGGCTTTTCCATGGATGGCTGATGGACAGCGAGTCACCATGGCGCAGCGTTTGTTGCTCATCCGGGTCCGCGATATTTTCCCGCTCGTTGACCCGCGTGCTTGCCACGAGCCTGCCGTCCGGGCTGACCACACTGACGTCAAACACCAAGGCCGGCGGCAACAAGGCCCGCTCCTGGAGCCGGCGCAGGGGATTAGGCTCACCTTCAGCTTCGTAGGTGTATTTGACCAGTTTGAGGGTTTGATCGATTTCATGAATGGCGCGCAGCATTTGCGCTTCGTAGGTGGCGCCCATCTCCATACTTGCCGTCGCGGCGCTCTGCTGCGCGCGGGCATGTTCAACCTTGATCAGGTACAGGGTCGCGGTCCAGATGGCCAGCAACAGAAGCGCGGCCAGCAACGGGAACAGGATGTAGGCTTCCTTGGCCTGGTCGATGCCGAACCGAAACACGCCGGCCTCGGTATCGCCATCAATCTCTGCATGATGGGCAGGGCCAGGGGCCAACCTCAGTGTCTCAGGCCGCTGGATCGGCATGGTGTGCTCCCTGCATTATTCACTACCGAAGGCTGGTGGGCATCCGACACGGTTACGGCTCGAGGGGGTGTTGCTCCTATGGCCCGAGCGAAACTCTGGATCTGTCAGGAACTATAGACCACAAACTCTGCATACCAATGGGCGAGCAGGGATGTTGTGCCACACAGGTCGTTCACGCTTTTCAGGGATCTGTCCACGGAGCAAGGGGAACACGTCGACCCCGTGGCGAGGGAGCTTGCTCCCGCTGGGCTGCGCAGCAGCCCCATAGCCGGCCACGAAGGTGTATCAGGAAGCTGTCATCAGCTTCATGGGGGGGCGCTTCGCACCCCAGCGGGAGCAAGCTCCCTCGCCACAGGAGCACTTTTGCATGCGCTATTGCGTAGGCGCGGAATGCGGGCTCACACCGCTTGCCTGACCTTGCGCTGCACCCACTGCGCCTCGTCCCGCAATTCAAGGACTTGCCAATGGAAGTGCTCCAGGGAGGCGCTGTGCCCGACACTGATCAGGATCGTGTCCGGCAGCGTTTGCTTGAGCAGTTGATAGCAGCGCGCTTCGTTTGCCGCATCCAGCGCCGAGCTGCTCTCGTCGAGAAACAGCACCGTAGGGCGGGTCAGCAGGGCCCTGACGAATGCACAGCGTTGCTGTTCGCCGACGCTGAGGGTCTGCGCCCAGTCCCGTTCCTGCTCCAGCTGATCGGCCAGGTGTTGCAGGCCGACTTGCTCCATGATCTGGCGCAGCGCCGCATCTTCTTCGCGGCGGGGCGGTTTGGGGTACCACAGCGCCTCGCGCAGGTTGCCCAACGGCAGGTAGGGTTTTTGCGAAAGTGTCAGGGCGCGCTCACGGTCATAGCAACTTGAACCGCGAGCGTGATGCCAAAGCCCGGTAATCGTGCGGATCAGCGTCGATTTGCCGTAGCCGGACGGCGCGCTGATCATCAGGCTGTCGCCAGGCTTGAGGGAAAGGTTGAAGCCTTTGAACAAGGGCCGGCCGTTTGGCAGCCAGATGTCCAGGTCCTTGATGTCGAGGCCGTTGGCCTGTTGCTCGTGCCTGACCTGGGACTTGACCTCGACGTTATCCAGGCGCTCCTGGAAACCGACCAGCCGGTCGATCACCGACTTCCATTCCGACAGTTCCGGAAATACCTCCACAAGATAGGCAATGGCTGCGTGTACTTCACCGAAGGCGGCGCTGATCTGTGTCAGCCGGCCGAGGGGGAATGCGCCCGCGAAGAACTGTGGTGCCATGATGAACATGGGGATGACCGTGGCGCTGCGCAAATAGAGGGTTGAGTAGCCCATGATCAGTTTCTGTTTTTTCACCAACGCCCAGAAGTTCTCCAGCGCCGCCTCCAGACGCAGGTTGAACCGTTGTTTTTCTACGGCTTCTCCACGGTATTGGGCCACTGAGTCGGCGTTTTCCCGCAGGCGGATGAGCGAGAAACGAAAATCTGCTTCACGCCGTTGTTGCATGAAATTGAGGCTGGGCAGCGCACGTCCCAGCCAGAATGCGACACCGGTTCCTGCGATTGCGTACACCAGGGCCACCCACACCAGTAGCCCTGGGATGACGAATGACTCGCCGTTGAATGGCACGCTGACGAGGCTGGAGGCCTGCCAGAGGATGTGCAGGAAAGAAAACAGTGACACCACCGACGTCAGCAGCCCCAAGCTCAACTTGAGGGATTTTATGATGAAGAGGTCAATGTCTTCGGCGATCCGTTGATCCGGGTTGTCGACGTCGGTCTCGCTCAGTTTCAGCTTATGGTAGCGCTGGTTGTCCAGCCACTGATCGAGCATGTTGCGCGTCGCCCAACGACGCCAGCGCAGCGTCAGCTTCTGTTGGAAGTGAAACGCACCGACGGTAAACGCGGCGGTGCCGATCTGCAGCAGGATGAACTGCAGGCTGCCGATCAGAAAACCGTGGTAATCCAGGGCCTGCAAGGCGTTATAGAAATGCAGGTTCCAGAAATTCGTCAGGATGTTGATACCGACCATGCACAGGGTCATCAGCACAGTGGCGAACAACAGCAGCAGGGCCGGATACTTTTCCTCGGATGTCCAGAAAGGCCGTGCGAGACGCCAGAAATTGCGGAGTGTATGCATGTGGTCTTGGTGAGCCCGGTCGCTGACGACGTTGAGTTTGCAGGGGAGGGAGGATAGGATCAGCCAATGCTAATCGTTTGCATTAATTAGGGAAAGCCACGGGAGCCCTGTTATCGAATTTCCAGAATGGCTTAACCAGGCCTGGCCGCCAATAACACGGGTCATTCGGCAAGCACCTGGCGATCAACCGTCTATTGGGTTAAGTCATGTTGCCGACCCTGCCGTGCTGAAACCGTTGCTGTCTCGATTTGCCCTGCAATATCCGGGGGGGAATCGCGCGGCTGTGGTTTCGCAGTGGTCGATGAACTACATGAGCATTGCCCTGCCGGCCGCCCTGGCGTGCGTGCTCACGCGTCAGGGCGCGATCGATTTCTGGGGCGATAAGGCGGTGTTGTTTCATGCTGAGGGCGAGCCCATGGCGTTGGGCTTGAATGCCCGGCTGATGGCGCTGTCCGCCGAGGGGCGTGCCGACTACTGGAGTCGGCTGATTCATGAGCACCTGGCGCCGTTGTTCGTAGCCTTGGCTGCCGCCGGTGGCCTGGCACCGAAAATACTGTGGGCCAACATGGTCGCCATCTGGGACGGTGCTTTCGCCAGGATGGACCCCGACCTCTCAAGAGCGGGGTTCGCCGAGGCGCACCAGTGGCTGGAGCAGGTCACGGTGAACGACGGTCGCCTGAGGCTGCGAGGCCTGCAGCGCATGGTGGAATCACCCGCGCCGCTGATTTGCCCCCGTCTGCCACTGCGCAAGCATTGTTGCCTGCATTACCAGTTGCACGAAGCGGTTGAGGGCCAGATGCCGGTGCTCTGTGAGTCCTGCCCCAAGCTGCACCGCCTGCCTGTGGATGTGCAGGTCAGTTACCTGCACTCCATCTATCAGGACGACTAGCCATGGGGCCGATCAACCGTTCCGATCCAGGACAGTGAGAAGCCCCATCAGGCGCAGGCGGCTTGGGTTTCGACTTGGGTAAGACGGCCGTTCTCGACTTTCAATACCCGGTCGGCCTGGGAGAAGTAGGCGTCATCGTGCGTGATCACAATCACGGTCTTGCCCCGGGCCTTGAGCTCCGGCAACAACTCCATGTAGAACACCCGCTTGAAGGCCGGGTCCTGGTCGGCCGCCCACTCGTCGAACAGGTAAAACGGTTTGTCGTCCAGATACGCTGAGACCAGCGCCAGTCGTTTGCGCTGGCCGGTGGAGAGCTCCACCGTGGAGAAGCGATCATCGACGATGCTGACCTTGTGCCCCAGGCCCAGCGCCTTGACGTAGCGTGTCGCATCGGCCGTGCGCTGTTCGGCACCCGGGCCATCATCGCCCAGCAAGTGTTCAAACAAATGGAAGTCGGCAAACACGGCAGCAAAGTGCTGGCGGTATTGTTCACGGTTGTCGTCGTCCACCTCCACACCGTTGAGTACGACGCAGCCGGATTCCGGCGCATACAACCCGAGCAGCAGCATGGACAGCGTCGTCTTGCCGCTGCCGTTGCCGCCGACGACAAACACCAGCTCGCCCTGTTCCAACGTCAGATCGATTGGCCCGAGCAGGAAAGGGTGATCCTCATGTTCGCCCGGATAGCGGTGACAGACGCCATTAAGCAGCAGGCGCGTCGGTCCCTGGCTGGCAAACGCGTTACCGACCGGTGCAGCCATCTGGGCTTCGGTGCTCAGTTCGGCATCCAGTTGGCGAATGCGGCTCAGGGCGATACTGGCCTGGCGCAGAGAGGGCAGCGCAATCATCAGGTCGGAGATCGGTCGCACCAGATAGAGCAACGTCACCGTGAAACTGGTGAGCACGGTGATTGACTGCGGCAGCCAGAACGGCACGACAAACAGCAGTACACCCAGGTTGAGGTAAAACAGCAGGGTGCCAAGGTTGGCCACCACTGAATACCCGGCCATGCCGCGCAAAAATCGCACCCGGAACTCATCGGCGCCTGGACGAATGACGCGCTCGACGAACGCTTCGCCACGGGCATTGCTCAATTGCAGTTCCTTGCTGCCTTCGATCAGGCTGCGAAAGTGCTGGTAAAGCACGTCTTTCTGTTGTCGCACCCGTTCCAGGTGGCTCAGCGGTCCGCGTTCGGCCAGGTGGAACGCGATCAGGCCGACCAGCAGGAACAGCGCCAGGATCAGCAGCAGTGACCACGACAGCCAGGCCAGGTAGGCGAAACACGCCAACGTCACCACGGCGTTGACGAACAGCAGCGGCACCCACTCGAACGCAGCGGTGAAGGTGTGCACGTCTTCAGTCAGGATCACCAACAAGCGGTGCTTACCCATGGTTTGCAGGCGCTTGAGCGGGGTGGCGAGCAGTTTGCGCGACAAGTCGATGCGCATCTGGAAGATGGCGCTTTGGGTCAGATGCAGCAACGACAGTTCCGAGCAGAGTTTGCACAGCAACATGCCCGCACACAGCCCGAAGAACCCAAGGGCCAGTTCCGGCAACTGATGCGGGTAGGCCAACCCACGGTTGATCAGGATCACCAGCCCTGCGCTCGCCAGGCCGCCCAGGGCGCCGCTGATGGAAGCCAATGCCAGCAGGCGTGCCGATTGGCGGTAAAGATAAAGAATCAGGTTCATGCGACGGTTTCCGTCGAGGCCACAGCCAGCGACTTGTTGAGTTGTTCATGGAAGGCAGACTGCCCGAGGAGCGTGTCGTGATCGGCAGCGACCTGATGATGACAGGTTCGCTGGCTGATGGCGTCCCACTGCGCAGGCAGGCTCGGGCGCTCGACCAGGGTCTGTTCGGCCCACCACAGGTGCAGGGTCGCCTGCACGGTGGGCACTGAATAGCCGTTGACCCAACGACGTGCGTCGGCCATCACGTCCAAGACCTGCTCAACGTACGCCAACGGCGCATTGAGGCTCAGGCCGTTGGCAAGTGTCCATTGCAGCAGGGCGAAACGCAATTGCGCCACGCGATCGAGCTTGGCCGTGGCCGCGCGCAATTGTGTCAACGGTTCCGGGGCGAGCGTGGCCAGGCGCTGGCGGCTGTCGCTGCTCAATTCTCGCTGCACGGTGGCATACAACGCATCCCAGGCCAGCGCTTCGTCCTCGGCGTGGAACGTGCTGTCGAACAACCCCAGCCATTCGACCGTTTGCCCAAGTGCTTCCAATTGTCGAGTCAGCTCCAGCGCAAGCAATCCCCCCATGGACCACCCGCCCAGGCGATACGGACCCTGCGCCTGAATCTGGCGGATCTGCGGCACATAGGCGCTGGCCAATGCGACGAGGTCCTGGTCGCGTAACGACTCGGGCAACGCGATGCCGTAAACCGGCATCGCCTGCGACAAGCCGGCGACCATCGGCAAATAGTGATGAACCCCGCCCGCCGGCTGATGCAGGCAGAACAGGGGGGGCTGGCCTGCCACGCCGGGCTGCAAGGCGATGACGGCTGAGCGGTCGTGCGGCTGGGCGATCTGCTCGGCAAGCTGGATCAGCGTCGGGTGCTGGAAGATCACGTTGACCGGCACTTCGATGCCGAGCAGGGCGCGCAGCCTGGCGGTCATGCGCACCACCAGCAACGAATGGCCGCCGAGGGCGAAGAAGTCGTCGTGGCGACCGATGATCTCGACCTCCAGCAGCTCTTGCCAGACCGCCGCGAGCACCTGTTCGACATGCCCCTCGGGCGCGGCATAAACCGCGACGCGGTGGTTCGGCTGCCGGGCCAGCAAGGCGCGATGATCGACCTTGCCGTTGGCGGTGCGTGGCAGTTGCGTCAGCCACTGGATATCGGCGGGGATCATGTGTGCCGGCAACAGCGTCGCCAGGGATTCGCGCACGAGACCGGCCTGAAGCTCGTTAGCCGACTCGACGAAAGCGCGCAAGCTGGGTTCGGCTTGGGTCGTATCCAGCAAGACCACCGCCAGCCTGGCGCCACTGACCTTGCACAGTGCGGTTTCGATTTCGCCGAGTTCGATACGGTAGCCGCGCAATTTGATCTGCGAGTCGGTACGTCCGAGGAACACCAATTGCCCGTCCAGATCCCGCCAGGCGAAGTCGCCGGTGCGGTACAGGCGTTGGCCATGGAGTGCCGGATGGTTGGCCTGGATAAACTTCTCGGCGCTCATCTGTGGCAGCCCCAGATACCCTTCGGATAATCCAGGCCCGGCGATATGGATCTCGCCCTTGAGCCCCCGGGCAACAGGCGCGCCGTCGCTGTCGAGCAAATACACCCGGGTATGGGCAATCGCTCGGCCGATGGGCACGGGGCTCGTACCCCTCTCAGGTTGGCAGAGGGCGACGGTGCTCCACACCGAGGCTTCGGTCGGGCCGTACTCGTTGTACAACTGCGCGCCGGGGTGGCGGCGATAGTGATTGTTCACCAGTGCCGGCGGGCAGCTTTCGCCGGCGACAATCGCCGTGTTCAGCGGGCTCGGGCTATCGCCCAACTCGTCCAGCAACAACGCATACAACGAAGGCAACGCCAGCAGGTGCGACACAGTGTGGCTGCGGATCAACCGGGCCAGCTGCAGCGGATCTTTCTGCTCGGTTTCACTGGCCAGGTGCAGGCAACCGCCCTGGGCCAGGCTCCAGAACAGCCCGGCGATGGAGCTGTCGAAGGCGAACGACGACAGCAGCAGGAAACGTTGCACGGGGTGTGGGTAGCCCGACAGCCGCGCCGCCAGCGAATGCAGGGCGTTGGCATGACTGATGAGCACGCCCTTGGGCTGGCCGGTACTGCCCGAGGTGTAGATCAAGTAGGCCGGTTGATCCCGTGCGACCTGCGGCTCGTCCTGTGGCGGCACCGCCGACATCGCCTGATCGATGGCCAGCGCACTCGGTTGCCAGTCTGTCGGCAGGTCTTGCACGCGGGCGCGGTGGGTCAGCACCAGGCGTGCCTGGCTGTCACGCAGAATATGTTCGATGCGCTCGGTGGGGTAGCTCGGGTCGATCGGTACGTAGCAGGCACCGGCGCGCAGAATCGCCACCAGTGCCACCACCGCATCGATGTCGCGCGGCAGGAAATGCGCAATCCGCGCACCAGGCGCCAGGCCTTGGGCGAGCAGTTGCTGGGTCAGGGCGCGGGCGCGCTGATCCAGCTCGGCGTAGCTCAAGGTGCCGCTGGGCCCGCTCACGGCCGGGCGCTGGGCCCGGTCGGTGGCGTCGAGGGTGAAGCAGGCGGCCAGGTTGGGCAGCGCGAAGATGGCGGCATACCGCTGTTCTTGCCCCGGACTCTGGGGGGGCGAAGCCGCCAGCGCGCCGGTGACACGCTGCTGCTCGGCGGCGCTGCAGGTCGTCAATTGGTCCAGCCGGGCAGAGGGCTCATGCAGGCTGTGCTCGATCACACTCAGCAATTGTTCGGCGAGGATTTCGACGTGGGCCGACGTGTAGAGCGCGGCGTCGAAGTGCAGCGACAATCCATTGGATGACGACGGCTGATATTGCAACAGCAGCGCGCAGCCGGCACTGGCACTGGTTGCCTGTTCGATCCGCCAGCCGGCATCGTTCAGGGCACTGTCGGGCGTTGCCGCGAGTTCGCGAAAACCGACACCCGTCAGCGATGGCGCGTGGCTCAAGTGGCTCGGGTAGCTGTCGCGGGCATCGTTGAGCAGGCCAACGCGTTCGCTCAGTTGTCGACACAGTGCGGCAAACGACAACCCGGACGAGGTATCGAGTGTCAGTGGCAGCGGTTCGCAGAACAGACCGAGGGCATCGCCCAGTACGTCAGGCCGTACCTGGTTTTCGTAGGCGAGCGTCAGGCGTTCGGCTTCGCTGTAGCGTTGCCACACGGTGACCCAGGCGCCGAGCACGAAAATGCCAGGGCTGACGCCGAGGTCGTTCGCTTGCCGTTCAAGGCGCTGCCGGGTCGAGTCGTCGAACTGTAGTTGCATGTGCTCAGGGGCGACAGCGGCGCCGGATGCCGGGTTCTGCCGATGCCAAGGTAACGGCACGTCCGTGATCACGGCGTTGAACTGCTCATCCCAGAATCGGCGGCCTTGCTCGTCCACCGACTCCAGGCGCCAGGCCGCGTAGTCGGCGTATTGCAGCGGTGGCTCCTGGGGTGTGGCGTGCAGATAGCCCAGCGCCCATTCTTCGCCGAGATACCCCAGGCTGGTGCTGTCCAGGTGCAAGGCCGGCAAGTGCAACGTGGCCGACTGAGCGTCCACGTGCAGTTCGATGCCCAGCGCCTGCCAATCAGCGGCGCAATCGTCGATCACCTGCATCGGCAGCAACAGCCCCGGCAGTTGCGGGTAGCGGGTGCGCAGGATCTCGTGGCGTTGCAGCAGCGCCGATAAACTGTTGGTCAGCCGTGCACCGTCCAACGGTGTTTCACTGGCAATACGCAGCGTGGCCCGCTGCGCTGTCGCCGAGGCCAGGCTAGTTTGCTGCAAGCGCCACAGATGGGCCTGTTGCGGTGACAGTTCGAAACCTTCAAACGACGTGTCTTCGTGAGACTGAGTCATGCTGAGACCTGTACAAAAAGGTGGGGAATGAGCGCGAGGGACACTGAGTCGATGGCAATCATTGCTCGGCGTCCTTCACGACATTGCGACGACGGGCCTGGCCCAGGGTGCTCTGACGTGCGCTACCGGCTTCACGCAGCGCGGCCTGCGCCTGTTCCCGGCGGGTCTGTTGCAGTTGATTGAGTGGCAGCAGCAACTGGGCGACGTCGGTGTCGGCGTTCAGGCTCAGTTGCTCCAGCAGGCACACGAACAGGCTGTCGAACAGTTCGATGCCGTCACGGGTATAACGGCCGGTGTCGTAGTCGTACACCACCAGCAGTCCTGCGCCGTCATCCACGACGTTGATCAGCAGGTCCACATCCGAGGCCTGTGGCTCCAGTTCCCGTTCACTGATCGCCAGCCCCGGCAGATGCAGGTCCTGCTGACGGGTGTTCTGCACCACCAGTTTGACCTGGAAGAACGGCGTGTACCGCGCGTCTCGCTGTGGCAGCAGATCAGCCACCAGCGCGTCGAACGGCAAGTCCTGATGGGCAAAGGCATCCAGCGCCACGCGTCGAGCATCGCCCAGCAATTGGGCAAACGTCTGCTGCGGCGTGACCCGGCAACGCAGCACCAATTGATTGACGAAGAAGCCGACCATGTCTTCGGTCTGCTGTTGATGGCGGTTGGCGATGTCGGTGCCGACCAACAGGTCTTCCCGTCCGGTTTGCTGATGCAGCACGACATTCAGCGCGCTGTGCAGCACCATGAACGGCGAGGCGTCGCGAGTTTTCGCCAAGTCGTTGACGGCCTGGGCCAACGATGCCGGCAGGCGACTGCGATGCCGCGCGCACCCGCCAAGGTCGCGGGTCTGGGCGCCCGGTAACAACAGCGGTGCCGGGCTGGCTTGCAGTTGTTGACGCCAGTAGGCCAATTGTTGCTGCCAGACCGGGCCCGGCAGATGCTTGCGTTGCCACACGGCGAAGTCGGCGTATTGCAGCGGCGGAGTGTCGATGCGGTTTGCCGGGCTGCCAAAACCGACATAGTCGCTGGCCAGTTGATCGACCAATTGCGCAATGGACCAGGCGTCCACGGCAATGTGGTGCAGGGCAATGGCCAGCACATGGGTCTGCGTGTCCAATTGCAGCAATCGTGCGCGAATCAACGGCGCTTGGGTCAGGTCGAACGGCTGGCCGAAGACCTCGGACAAGTGCACCTGGATGGCCGGCTCACGCTCTTGCGCGGGTACCTGTTGCAGATCGGTGACCGGCAGCGCGAATGCCTGCGCCGTTTCGATCCGCTGCCAAGGCTCACCTTGATCGCTGTGCACGGTGCTGCGCAGCACTTCATGACGGGCGACCAATTGCTCGAAGGCCAGGCGCAGGGCTTCGACATTCAGCGTCCCGGTCAACGTCAGTGCGAACGGAATGTTGAAACCGCTGGAGCCAGGGTTCAACTGTTCGAGGAACCACAAACGTTGCTGGGCAAACGACAACGGCAGGGCCTGCGAGCGATCCGCCCGGGTGATGGTCGGCAGGCCCAATGGCGCTGTCTGCAAGCGCGCGCTGTCGATGGCACGGGCCAGGTTTTCCAATACCGGGTGATCGAAGACTGCGCGCAGCGGCAGGTCCACCGCGAGCTGGCTGCGAATGCGCGACACCACCAAGGTCGCCAGCAAGGAGTGCCCGCCGAGGGCAAAGAAGTTGTCGTCGGCACCGATCGCCGGCACGTTGAGGATTTGCGCCCAGATCGCGCCCAGTTGCTGCTCGGTATCGCTGCTCAGTGGACGTTGTTCGATCAGGTGGTTGTCCAGCGTTCGAGACGTCAGTTCCTTGCGGTCGACTTTGCCGTTGGCGTTCAACGGCAAAGTCTCCAGCTGTTGCCAATGGGCCGGCACCATGTAGGACGGCAGGCGTTGGGCCAACCATTCGCGCAGTACTGCCACCGGGGTGTCGTCGCCTGTCCAGTACGCGACCAGTTGTAGATCGCCGCGCTGGTCGGCATTGACGATCACAGCCACGGCCTGCACGGCGGGATGACGACCCAGGTGATCTTCGATTTCCCCCAGTTCGATACGGTGGCCACGGATCTTCACTTGCTGATCGCGGCGACCGAGGAACTCGATCACCCCATCTGCGCGCCAGCGCCCCAGGTCACCCGTGCGGTAGAAACGGGCCTCGGGTTCGAACGGGTGCGCGACGAACGCGGTCCGGGTTTTCTCCGGGTCGTTGAGGTAGCCGCGACCGACCCCCACGCCACCGACGCAGATTTCCCCCGGCACGCCCACCGGCACCGGACGCAGTTGCGCGTCAACCAGGTACAGATGATTGTTGGCGGTAGGCCGGCCAATCGGCATGGCATTGCCATCTTCGTCCGGCACGCGGGTCAGCGGGTGGAACGCCACATCGTCCGAGCACTCCGCCGGGCCATAGGCGTTCATCAACGGCACATGGGCAAAACGGCCCAGCCAAGCTTGGGCCAGGGCCGGGGGCAGGGCTTCACCAGTCGGCAGCAACCAGCGCAGTGCCGGCAGTTGCGTGTCGGCACCCGCGAGGTCGAGCAGGGCGCGGATCATCGTCGGCACGGCTTCGAGCACCGACAGCTGTTGGGCTTCCAGGGCCGCTAGCAGGCGCTCGGGATCATGGGCAATCACGTCCGGCAGGATGTGCACGGTGGCGCCGAGAATCGGTGCGGCGAGGAACTGCCAGACCGAAATGTCGAACGCCGGGGAGGCGGTCTGGGCAATTCGGTCGGCGCTCGACAGACCCAGCGTCGGCACCTTGCCGAAGATGTTGTTGAGCATGCCCCGTTGTTCGATCATCGCGCCTTTGGGGGTGCCCGTGGAACCTGACGTGAAGATCACATAGGCCAGGTCGTCAGGGCTGCCTGCCATTTGCAATGGCGTCGCATCACCACCCAGCCAGAGCGCTTCGGTGCGCAAGCGTCGCGGTGTTGCGGTACACGCGGCCAGTGCCGGGTCGATGACCGAATCGGCGCTGTCGCTGGTCAACAGGATCGTCGCCCCGGACAGTTCGAGAATTTCACCCAGGCGTTGGGGTGGATGCTTGATGTCCAGCGGCAAGTAGGCGGCACCGGCCTTGAGCACGGCGATCATCATGCTCAGCAGCGGCAGGCCGCGTTCGCCGGCCAGGGCCACCAGGGTGTCACGACCGGCGCCGGTTTCCACCAGTGCCCGGGCCAGGCGATTGGCGCGCTGGTCCAGCTCGGTGTAGCTCAGGCTCTCGGCGCCACACACGGCCGCGATGCGCTGTGGATGCGCGGCCACCTGGCGGGCGAACAGCTCGGCGTAGGTTTGCTCCAGCGGGAAGTCGAGTTCGCTGCGGTTCCAGTCCACCAGCAAGGTCTGGCGTTCCTCCGGCGTCAGCAACGACAGCGACGCCAGTGATGCGTCAGGCCGGGCAACCATTTGCGTCAGTAGCTGGCGCAAGTGGCCGAGCATGCGTTGCACCGTCTCGGTGTCGAACCTTGCGGCGTCGTAAGTCAAGCGAATGCCCAGGCGATCGCCGGGGTAAAGCACCACCGTCATTGGATAGTTGGTGTGCACCCGGTCTTCGTAGATGTCGACGTTGAAGTCGACCTGGCGATCCGACAGGCCGGCGTCGAACGGCGCGTTTTCGAACACCACCAGGCTGTCGAACAGCGAGCGACCATGCTCGATTTCACTCCAGCGCTGAATATCCACCAGCGGTGCGTGTTCGTAGGCACGCAGCTCGACGTTGTGTGCGAACAGCGCTTGCAGCCAGGGCACCACGGCTTGTTCATCGTCAACCTTGACCCGCAACGGCAGGCTGTTGATGAACAGGCCGACGATGTCTTCCACGCCGGGCAGGTCGGTTGGACGGCCCGACACCGTGACGCCGAACAAGACGTCATCGCTGCCACTGTAGCGCGATAGAAGCAGGGCCCACGCGCCTTGGATCCACGTGTTGGGCGTGAGTTGGTGCTGTTGGCACAATGCGGTCAAGGCGCGGGTGTCGGCAATCGACAAGGTGACGTCAAGGTTGGCGACGGTCTCGACCGCTTGCTCAGTCGTGGCCGGGCGATCCACCACCAGCGGTGTCGGCGCGCTGAAACCGGCCAGTTCGCGGGTCCAGAATTGTTCGGTGATGGACGTGTCCTGGCATTGCAACCAATGGACGTAGTTGCTGAACGACGGCAGCAACGGACGCGCCACCGGCTGGCCGAGTACGCGCGCCTGGTAGTGGGCGAACAGGTCGGCCATCAACAGGCCGAAGCACCAGGCGTCCGTCAGGATGTGGTGGAAGCTGCGCACGATCAGGAACTCCCGGTCAGCCACCTGGAACACCCGCAGGAACGTCAACGGTGGCCGGCGCATGTCGAAGCCCTGACGGCATTCAGCGTCCAGCACAGCGTCGAGTTGACGCTGGCGGCTCGCCTCGTCGAGGTGACGCCAGTCGTACCAGGCGAAGGCCGGATCGGTGTCGTGGTAAACGCATTGCAGCGCAGCCTTGCCATCCTGCCACCAGAAACCGGTGCGCAGCATCGGATGTCGGGCCAATTGTTGTGCCCAGGCGTATTCGATGGCGCTGCGGTCCAGCTCACCGTCCCAACGATAACGTTGCTGCATCAGGTAAATGCCGCTGTTGGGACGCAGCAGGGTGTGCAGCAACATGCCTTCTTGCATCGGCGACAGTGGCAGCAAGTCGTCGATGCCGGCCCAATCGAAGTTCGTGCCCAAGGCGCGCAGATCGTGTCCGGCTGCGCGACACAACGGGAAGGCGTGGGCACCGGGAATGGCTTGCTCGGCGTCGGCGGCCAGGATGGCCAGACGCTGTTCCAAGACCTCGGCCCAGCGCTCGGCGCCGGCGCCACGGCAATCGATGTGCAGTTGACCGTGTCGGAGGCTGACGGACAGGGTCAAGCCAGGCGCATCGATCGACGCGCTGCCGGCGATGACGTCGCCCAACGGTCCTTCATGGGCTTGCCATTCGCCGGCCATGACGATATGCACGGTCGGCTGTGGCAGGCTCAGCAGCGGTTCGCGCAAGTAGTCGTTGTCGGCCAAGTAACGCAACACGCCGTAGTCATCACCGGTGTCCGGGGCGGCGGCCAGTTGTGCGTCAACCTGCGCAAGCATTTGTGCGGCGCTGGCCGTCGGCGTCAGGCTCAGGCGCAGGGGAACGGCGTGGCTCAGTGCGCCGATGACCGTGGCCGGGTCGAAGTCGGTGCGGCTCAAGGCGCTGGTGAGCGGTAGGCGAGCGCGCTCGCAGCGGCCGCGGTCCAGGCTTAGCCAGACGTCCTGATTGGCACTTTGTTGTGCCAGTTCCGCTGCGACGGCGGTAGCTACCAGTGATGCCCACGGCGCGTGGCTGCGGCGTTGCAGCACATTCAGACGGGCGCTCAGAGACGACGAAATCCGCACGCGGCGCTCAGTGGCCGGCCCCTCCGGTTGCGGGGCGGACGGCAGGGCTTCACCTGCGTATTGCAGCCAGTATTCCCACGCCGGCTCCAAGCCGTCTTCATCCTTGGCGCGGGTAGTTTGGTATTCAGCCCATTCATCCAGATTGCCACCGTGACGCGGCAAATCGATTGCACGGTCGTATTGCGCTTGCGCCACGGCCAGCGCCAGGTCCGTCATCAGCAAAGCCCATGAACTGGCGTCCAGGCGCAAGGCATGCGCCACCAACAGCACGGCGTCGCCCTGTTCGCAAAGGCAGGCATGCCAGCCTTCGCCGGCGGCGTGGTCCAGCCTGGCCAGGGTGGTTTCAGCCAGCTCGGCCAATGCGTTGGAATCGCCAGTGTTCAGCGACTGGCGACTGGCGCTGACCGGCTTAGGTGTAGCCGGCAGGGTTTGCACCCAGGTGCCGTCAGCCTGTGGGACCAGGCCCACTTGCAGCGCCCGGTGCTGTTGTTGCAGGGCCAACACGGCACGGCTCAATACCTCGACGCTGATCGGCGCATTCAAGGCCACACAGCGCCAGTCCGCCGCCAGCGGGCCGGCTTCGAGGCGGGCATGCTGACCCGCTGTCAGCGGCACATTGCGCGCCACGCTGCTGGTCTCGCGGCTGTAGTTCGTGCCTTGGCTGATCACCGCGGAGATTTCGGCGATGGTGCGGTTTTCGAACAACTGCTTGGGCGTCAGCTTCATGCCGCGCTGGTGGGCGCGAGCGATGATCTGCAGGTTGAGAATCGAATCACCGCCCAGGGCAAAGAAGTTGTCGTGGATACCGACGCGCTCGACCCGCAGCACATCCTGCCAGATCTCGACAAAGGCGCTTTCCACCGCATCCCGTGGGGCTTCGTAGGTGTCCTGACGGGTCGGGGCGTCGGGCAAGGGCAAGCGGGCAATGTCCGGTTTGCCGTTGGCGTTCAGCGGGATGGCATCCAGCGCGATGAAGTCCGCTGGCACCATGTAATCCGGCACGCGCAGCGCCAGGTCATGGCGCAGCTTGTCGGCAGACATGGAGGTACTGGCCACCAACCAGGCGACCAGGCGTGGCGTCTCGTTGGCCGGCTGCACCACATGCACCAGCACTTGCTGGATGTTGCTCGACAGGCGTTTGATCTGTGCTTCGACTTCGCCCAATTCAATGCGGTAGCCGCGCAGCTTGATCTGGTTGTCGACGCGCCCAAGGAATGCCAGCTCGCCAGTCTCTAGCCAACGCACACGGTCGCCAGTGCGGTAAGCGCGGGGCAGGTCGGCGACGGCCGTGAAGCGCGCAGCGGTTTGCGCTGGATCGCCGAGGTAGTCGATGGCCAGGCCTTCGCCGCCCACCCACAGTTCCCCCGGCACACCGACAGGCACTGGGTGACCGTGGTTGTCGAGTACCCGCAGTTGCCGGTTCGGCTGCGGGCGGCCCAGCGGTTGCACACCGGCCAGAGGCTGGTCGATGCGCGACAGGCAAATGCCCACTGCGCTTTCGGTCGGGCCGTAGTGGTTGTAGACCGCGAGGTCCGGACGCAGCGCCCGGAGGGTGTCCAGCAATGTGCCTTGCAGCGCTTCGCCACCCAGCAACAAGGCGCGGCGCGGGAGCAGATCGGCGTCGGGACGAGCGGCGAGCAGACCGTGCAAGTGATTGGGGGTGAGCTTGACCAGATCCGGGGTGAACTCGGCAAAACACTGCGCCAGTGCGTTCGGGTCGGCACGTGTGTCGTCGTCCACCAGCAACAGGCTGCCACCGCTGACCAGCGCGCCGAACAACTGGGTGTACCCAAGGTCCGCCGCCAGGGTCGAGAGCAGCGCATGGCGCCAGGGTTGTTTCGCCTCGGCGCAACCCAGTTCGGCCAGAATGCCGGTGATATAAGCGACGATAGCCCGATGAGACAGGCGCACGCCTTTCGGCGTACCGGTGGAGCCGGAGGTGTAGATCACATAGGCGCAGGCCTGTTGATCCGCCGCTGGCAGGTCGATGCCGGTGGCGCGGGCCGAGGCCTCGATCACCTGCACGCAGGCGCTTTCGAAGGCCGGTGTCCCGATGATGAAGTCCACGTCGGCACTGGCGATCAGTGCACTCAGGCGCGAGGCCGGTTGGCCCAGGTCCAGCGGCAGGAAGCAACCACCGGCCTGCATCACCGCCAGCAGCGAGATGACCGCGTCGTTGTTGCGGGGCAGGGCCAGCGCGACTCGATCACCCTGTTGCAGGCCCCGCTGGCGCAAGACGTTGGCCAATCCGGTCGATGCTTCAAGCAGTTCGCCGTAGCTCAAGGCGCCGTTGGCGTCGCGCACGGCTTCGCGCTCGGGATGACGGCGGGCCTGGGCGGCGATCAGTTCGTGCAGCGGGGCTTCAGGTATTTCGAGGGGCGCACCGTTGCCCCAGTGGCGGGTCAGCTGCAGCTCTTGCGCCGGGCACAGCGGCACGTCGGCCAGGGGCCGATTCGCGTCACGGCTCAGTTCCTCGACGAGCACGGCCAATTGCTGCAACAGGCGCGCGCCGGCCGCGTCGGACAAGCGTTTGCGTTGATGCACCAGGTGCAGTTGCAAGCAGTCGCTTTCCATCGACGCGATCAGCGACATCGGGTAGTTGTTGCGCCCGCCCGTGTGGCGCAAGGGCGCGGCGTGTTCGGCGTCCGGTAGGCCGAACAGGCCATCGTCGATTTGATCCAGCTCCCGGGGGAATGGGAAATTTTCGAATACGATGATCGCTTCGAACAATTCGCCACCCGGCGGCAGCGCGGTCAATGCCCGCAGACTGGCGAGTGGGGTGTGTTCGTGCTCGCGCATCTCGGCGTTCCAGTCCTGGATGCCCGCCAGCCATTGACCCACGGTCGGTGCATCGTCCCAACGAACGCGCAGCGGCAAGGTGTTAATGAACAGACCCACCATGCGCTCGACACCGCTCAGACGCTGTGGGCGCCCGGCCACGGTGACGCCGATCAGGCTTTCATCAGAGCCATTGTGACGACCCAGCAGGTAAGCGTAAGCCGCTTGCAGCAAGGTGTTGACGGTCAGGTTGTGGTTCCGGGCGAAGCCGGCCAGGCGAGCGGTGGTTGCGGCATCCAGCCTCAGGGAATGCTCGGTGCAGAGCAGGTGAGCGTCTACCGGGTCGGCGACCAGGCCGCGCGGGTCCGATTCGGGCACGCGGGTGGTGTTGGCGAAGTCTGCCAGGCGGCTGTGCCAGAAGTCGTCTGACGAAGGGCGTTCACTGAGGTAAGCCACGTAATCCTGGAATGGTCGCACCGTTTCCAGTGCCGCGTGCTGGCCGCGCCGTGCCGCACGATACAGATCACGCCAGTCCGCGAGCAGCGAGCCGACGCTCCAACCGTCGAGCAACAGGTGATGGTGCGTCCAGACCAGCGACCACTGTGCTTGGCCGTTCACATCGTCCAGTCGTGCCAGGGTCAGGCGCATCAACGGGGCGGCACCCAGTTCGAACGCCTGTGCGTGATCTTCTGCCGCGAGGGCTGCCAGCCCTTGCGAGTGACCGCGTAGATCGACTTCACGAAGGGGCAAGTCGACTTCTTTGAGGATGACCTGGTAGGCGTCGTCCAGCTCTTCCCAGAGAAACGCCGTGCGCAACACTGCGTGGCGTTGCATCAGGGCCACCCAGGCCAGGCGGAACGCAGCGAGGTCGAGCTCACCGGCCAGGCCGATGTTCATCTGCTGGTAATAAACCCGGGATTCGGGCGCATAGGCCTCGTGGTACAGCAGGCCTTTTTGCAGCGGGGTCAGCGAGTAGATATTTTCGATTTGGTCATGCATGGCGGCAGTGTTCAATCCAGAAAAACGAGGAGACACGTGCGCCGCGAACGGCGCACTTCTAAGTCAAATACAGGTCGTGCCGGGGCTCACTTCTTCGGCCCCAGGCGTTTGAGCAAGGTGTCGAGGGTCGCCTGGTTCATGCCTTTGGCCAGCGGGAAGTCCGCAGGCATCAGCGAACCGGCCTGCGGGTCGAGGCAGTGTTCGACCAGCGCCTGCAAACGTTCCAGCAGGCGAGCGGGCAAACGGCTGTCGGCATTCGGCGTGACGCTGTGCCATTCGACACGCAACACGCCGTCCTCCAGCCAGGCGACCACTTCACGGGCGTGGGTCACTCGGTTCACCGGGGCCACGTCCGGCGGCGGGGTCAGGCTGCTGGCGCGCAACCAGCCCGCTGGCGTTTGCTCATGCCCCAGGTAGTTGAACAGCACATCACCGTGGCTGGCCGGCAACTCGCCGCGCTGGCGCAGCAAGCCGTAGCCGAGGCCCAGGCCAGGTACGTCACGCAAGGCTTGCTTGGCGTTGCGCACCTGATCGCCCGCGGCGCCGCTGGCATTCACTCGCAGTGGGTAAAGGGTGGTGAACCAGCCGACGGTGCGGCCGACGTCCAGCCCGGCAAACGGTGCGTCACGCCCGTGGCGCTCCAGGTCCACGACGATGTCGCTGCGCTGTTCGACCTCGGCCAGGGTCGCGGCGAGGGCGGCGATCAGCAGTTCTTCCGGTTGGGTGCGGTAAGCCGCATGGGATTCGGTCAGCCATTGGTGCGTGCGGCTGGCATCCCAGCGAGCCGACAGGGTCTGGCGTTCGGCGACCGTGGCCATGGGCGGCTGGTTTGCGCCGATCTGGGCACTCCAGTAGCGATGCTCGGCAGCGACCTTGGCGGCATGGGCTTGCAGGTGCTCGCTCCATTGACGATACGAGGTGGTTTTCGCCGGCAACGTCGGGCTCTCGCCACGCTCCAGTGCCGGGTACAACTGCTGGAAGTCTTCCAGCAGCGGCGTCCAGGACAGCGCATCGACCACCAGGTGATGGGCCACCAGGTACAGGCGTTGCGGGGTATCTTCCAGCAGCGCCGCGGCAAACAGTGGACCGTGTTGCAGGTCCAGGCCCTGGGCGACTTGCAGCAGTTGTTCCGGGTGCTCGCAGCAGGTCAACTGGGCCGCAGCCAGCGGCGCGATGTGCGCCTGCCATTGGCCGTCGACGTCGGTGAAACGCAGGCGCAGGGCGTCGTGGTGGGCGACCAGTCGATCCAGCGTGGCTTGCACGATGGCCGGCTCCAGGCGCCGATCGCTGTCGGCCAGTACCGATTGGTTCCAATGCGCGACCTGGACCTGTTGCTGGTCGAAGAACCACTGGTGCAATGGCATCAGCGGCATCGGCCCGGTCACGTCACCTTGTTCGGCCTGGGTCAGCAGCGCCGTGGTCACATGGGCCAGGGCCGCCGGGGTCGGCGAACGGAACAAGTCCCGTGGGGTGAGCGAATAGCCCTGTTCACGCAAGCGCGAGATCAGTTTCAGGCCAAGGATCGAGTCACCGCCCAAGGCGAAGAAACTGTCCGAGGTGCCGACTTCACGGCCGCCGGTCAAGGTGTCGCCGAGCAGTTCGCCGAACAACTGGCAGAGCAGGCGTTCCAGGTCGGTGCGCGGTGCCGCGTAGTCTTTCTGGGTGTTTGGCAAAGGCAGGGCGGCCAGGGCCTTGCGGTCGATCTTGCCGTTGGTGCTCAGGGGCAGGGCCGGGATTTGCACCCATACCGCCGGCACCATGTAGGCCGGCAGCTCGGCCGCGAGCTGGGTGTCGAGGTCCGGTTGCGCAGTGCTACTGCTGTAGAACGCCACCAGGCGGTTGTCGATGACCAGGGTACAGGCACCCGTGATGGCCGGCAGGTTCAGCAGGGCTGCGTCGATTTCCCCCAGCTCGATGCGCTGGCCGCGCAGTTTCACCTGATGGTCGAGACGTCCCAGGTATTCGATGTTGCCATCGGCCAGGAAGCGGCAGCGGTCGCCGGTGCGGTATAGGCGATCACCGGCCACGAACGGGCTGGCGAGGAAGCGTTCCTCGCTCAGGGCCGGACGTTTCAGGTAACCCCGGGCCACACCGACGCCGCCGATGTACAGCTCGCCGATGCTGCCAATCGGCAACGGTTGCAGGGCCTCGTCGAGGATGTACAAGCGCAGGTTGGCGATGGGCTTGCCGATCGGCACGATCACATCGTCCGCCGAGCAACGCCAGACCGAGACGTCGATGGCCGCTTCGGTCGGGCCGTACAAGTTGACCAGCGCTGCCGGGTGTTGACCCATGAAGCGCCGCACCAGGTCCACCGGCAAGGCTTCGCCACTGGCGAACACTTGGCGCAGGCTCTGGCAGTCGACCAGGCTCGGCTCTTCGACAAAGGCCCGCAGCATCGACGGTACGAAGTGCAACGTCGTGACCCGTTCCTGCTGGATCAACTGGCTGAGGTAGGCCGGGTCGCGATGACCGTCGGGACGGGCAACCACCAGGGTCGCGCCAGTGATCAGCGGCCAGAAGAACTCCCACACCGACACGTCGAAGCTGTACGGGGTTTTCTGCAAGACGCGGTCGTTCGGGCCAATCGGGAAGGCGTCCTGCATCCAATGCAGGCGGTTCATCAAGGCGCCGTGTTCGTTCATCACGCCTTTGGGTTGGCCGGTGGAACCGGAGGTGTAGAGCACGTAGGCCAGGTCGTGGGCTTCGACGCTGATCGGCTCGAAGGCGGGTGCCTGGGGCAGAGCGTCAAGAGTCCAAGCCTGATGCTCAACGGGCAGGCGCGACAGCCATTGCCCTTGGGTCAAGGTGACCCGGGCGTCGGCGTCTTCGATCAGGAACGCCAGGCGCGCGGCAGGCAACTCCGGATCCAGCGGCAGCCACGCGGCGCCGGCATGGACGATGCCGAGCAAGGCCACGACCATCTCCACCGAGCGCTCCATGCACACCGGCACGATGCTGTCGGTGCCCACGCCGGCGGCACGCAGGGCGCGGGCAACGGTTTGTGCCCGTTGGTCCAGCTCGGCATAAGTCAGGCGCTGGCCTTCGAACACCAGTGCCGGGGCGTTGGGGCTCAGGGCGGCTTGTTGGCTCAGGGCGGTGTGCAGGTTGGTTGGGCCGCTGTAGTGGCGGTCGGTGGCGTTCCAGCGGTCCAGTTGCTGCTGATCCTGCTGTTGCGGGAACAGTTCGACCAGAGTGCGTCCAGGGCTTGCCACCAGGGCGTCAAGCAGCGCGCACCACTGCGCGCTCCAGCGGTGCATCGTCGCTTCGTCGTACAAGGCCGATTGGTATTCCAGCGCCAGCGTCATGTCGCTGCCGTCGTCCTGGATTTCCCAGCTCTGTTCAAACTTGGCGTCGATCACCGGCAGCATCTGTTCTTCGACGTTCAGCCCAGGCCATTGGCTGCTGTCCACCCGGCCATAGTTGAGGGAGAACAGCACCTGGAACAACGGCGTACGGTTCAAGTCGCGGTTTTGCGCGACGGCGCCGACCAGGGTGGCGAAGGGCAGGTCAGCATGGGCTTGGGCTGCACGCAGGTCGGCCTCGAGGCTGGCCAGCAGTTGCTCGGCCGGGGCCCGTTGGTCGACGTCGCTGCGGATCACCAGGGTGTTGACCAGGCAGGCCAGCAATGTCTGGGTTTGTGCGTGGTCACGCTGGTCCGCCGGGGTGCCGAGGCGAATCTCCCGCTGGCCGCTGTAGCGGGCCAGCAGCGCGCTCAGGGCCGTGGCCAGCACCACATAAGTGGTGGTGCCGCGCTGACGGGCGAACTGCCGGATGGCTTCGGCGCGCTGGGTGCCGAGGCGCACGTTCAGTTGCCGGGCGCGACGATCGGCTTCGGCGCCGCGTGGATGGTCGAGGGGCAGGTCGAGCTGGTAGTCGTCCTGGCCCAGGTGGTTTTTCCAGTAGTCCAGGCTGTCACCGCGCCGGGCCTGGGTGTCCGGGTGCTGTTGCCACAGGGCGAAATCGACGTAATCGATTTCCAGCGGAGCCCAGGCAGGCGACTGCCCGTTCAGGCCGGCGGCGTAGGCCTGGGTCAGTTCGTCGATGAGTAACTGCATGGCCCAGCCGTCGGTGGCGCTGTGATGCAGGCACACCAGCAACCGGTGTTCGTCACTGCCCTGGCGTTGCAGCAGGTGCGCACGCCAAGGCGCGGCGGCGGCCAGGTCGAACGGTGTCATCAGCTCGTCCTGGGCATTGGCGCAGGTCGCGGCCCAGTCCTGGGTTGCAACGCCAGTGACCGCGAGCGCCGGCCCGTGGTCGTCGATCAGCAATTGCGGCTCGCCGTCGACTTCGACGATACGGCTGCGCAGCACCAGGTGGCGCTGGCTGACCTGCGCAAAGGCCTCGCGCAAGACCTCGACCTGCAGCTCGCCGCGCAAGGTCAGGGCGAATGGCATGTGGTACTCGCGGGACTCCGGCACCAGGCGGCTGAGCATCCAGAACCGGCGTTGAGCCAGGCCCAGGGGCAATTGCGCCGGGCGCGGTTGTGCGCTGATCGACTCACCGGGCATGGCCGCGCGCAGATGCTCGGCCAAGGCCGCTACCGTCGGTTGGGCGAACACCAGCGGCAAGGGCAGGGAAACCCCGAGGCGCTCACGGACTCGGCTGACCAGGCGGGTAGCCAGCAAGGAATGGCCGCCGAGTTGGAAAAAGTTGTCCTTGATGCCAACTTGCGAACCACCCAGCACTTCGCTGAACAGTTCGCAGAGCACGGATTCAGTGACCGTGCGCGGCGCGGTGCGCGGCTGGTCGTTCTGGTTTTGCGGCAGCGACGTGGCGGCCAATGCCTTGCGGTCGAGCTTGCCGTTGCTGTTGAGCGGCAGGTTATCGAGCTGGACCAAGAGGCTTGGCTGCATGTGTGCGGGCAGGCTGTCGTTCAAGTAGGCCCGAAGGGTCGCCTCATCGGCGTCACCGCACCAGAAACTCACCAGGCGCTGATCCAGCAACAAGGTGGCGGCATCGCGAACACCGGCCTGGGCCAGCAACGCAGCATCGATTTCCCCCAGCTCGATGCGCTGGCCGCGCAACTTCACCTGATGGTCGAGACGTCCCATGTATTCGATGTTGCCATCGGCCAGGAAGCGGCAGCGGTCGCCGGTACGATACAGGCGCTCACCGGCCACGAACGGGCTGGCGAGGAAACGTTCCTCGCTCAGGTCCGGACGTTTCAGATAACCCCGGGCCACACCGACGCCGCCGATGTACAGCTCGCCGATGCTGCCAATCGGCAACGGCTGCAGGGCTTCGTCGAGGATGTACAAGCGCAGGTTGGCGATGGGCTTGCCGATCGGCACGATCACATCGTCCGCCGAGCAACGCCAGACCGAGACGTCGATGGCCGCTTCGGTCGGGCCGTACAAGTTGACCAGCGCTGCCGGGTGTTGACCCATGAAGCGCCGCACCAGGTCCACCGGCAAGGCTTCGCCACTGGCGAACACTTGGCGCAGGCTCTGGCAGTCGACCAGGCTCGGCTCTTCGACAAAGGCCCGCAGCATCGACGGTACGAAGTGCAACGTCGTGACCCGTTCCTGCTGGATCAACTGGCTGAGGTAGGCCGGGTCGCGATGACCGTCCGGACGAGCGACCACCAGGGTCGCGCCGGTGATCAGCGGCCAGAAGAACTCCCACACCGACACGTCGAAGCTGTACGGGGTCTTTTGCAGCACACGGTCGTTCGGGCCAATCGGGAAGGCGTCCTGCATCCAATGCAGACGGTTCATCAAGGCGCCGTGTTCGTTCATCACGCCTTTGGGTTGGCCGGTGGAACCGGAGGTGTAGAGCACGTAGGCCAGGTCGTGGGCCTCAACACTGATCGGCTCGAAGGCTTCAGCGTTTGGCAATGCCTCCAGCGTCCAGGCGTCATGCCCGGCTGGCAGGCGCGATAGCCATTGTGCTTGGGTCAAGGTGACCCGGGCGTCGGCGTCTTCGATCAGGAACGCCAGGCGCGCGGCAGGCAACTCCGGATCCAGCGGCAGCCACGCGGCGCCGGCATGGACGATGCCGAGCAAGGCCACGACCATCTCCACCGAACGCTCCATGCACACCGGCACGATGCTGTCGGTGCCAATACCGGCGGCGCGCAGGGCGCGGGCAACGGCTTGTGCTCGTTGGTCCAGCTCGGCATAAGTCAGGCGCTGGCCTTCGAACACCAGCGCCGAGGCGTTGGGGCTCAGGGCGGCTTGTTGGCTCAGGGCGGTGTGCAGGTTGGTTGGGCCGCTGTAGTGGCGGTCGGTGGCGTTCCACTCGATCAACTGGCGATGACGCTCTACCGCCGGCAACGGTGTCCAATCCCTGAGGCGGGTTTGTGGCGCTTCGAGCATGGCCTCCAGCAGTTGTTGCCACTGTTCCAGCCAACGCCGGGCGGTGGTTTCGCTGAACAGCGCGGCGCGGTATTCCAGCAACACCGACAGCACCTCGCCGTCATGCACTTCCCAGTTCAGGTCGTACTTGGTGGCCTGGGCGGTCACGGCGCGTTCGCTGACCTGCAACTGCGGCCATGGCTGGCTCGACGAATCGGCGTTCTGCATGGCGAACAGCACTTGGAACAACGGCGTCTGGCCGAGGCTGCGCGAAGGTTTCAAATGCTCGACGACCTGGTCGAAGGGCACGTCCTGATGCTGCTGGGCATCCAGCACACGGTTGCGCACCTGGCCCAGCAAACCTTCGAAATCCAGCGCCGGATCAAGGTCGGCACGCATGACCACGGTGTTGACGAAGCAGCCGATCAGCGGCTGCAGCTCAGCGAATGGACGCTGGGCCACCGGGCTGCCAACGCGCACATCACGCTGGTTGGCGTAGCGCCCCAACAGCAACTGCGCAGCGCCGAGCATGAGCATGTACAGCGTGGCACCACGCTGTTGGGCGAACTGTCGCAGGCGTTCCACCAGGGCGGGCGGCAATTGCAGTTGCACCGCGCCGGCCGCCGGGGCGAGCTGGTTTGGCCGGCCCTGTGCGGTTGGCAGGTCCAGCAGGTAGTCGCCGTCCTCCAGTTGGTTGCGCCAGTATTCCAGTTGGCTGCTGAACGCGGTCTGTTGAGCGGGTTCGCGCTGCCAGAGGGCGTAATCGGGGTATTGCAGCGCCAGCCCTGGCAGTGCCGCCGGGGTGCCCTGGCACTGGGCGGTGTAGAGCTGTCGCAGTTCATCCAGCAGGTTCTGGCTGGAGGCGTCGTCGGTGGCGCAGTGGTGCACGCTGAGCAACAGCAGCGACTGTGCAGCGCCGCTGCGTTGCAGCAGCATGGCACGGACCGGCACTTCGGCGGCGAGGTCGAAGCGGCGGCCGGTTTCTGCGTGGATCGCCGCGTCGGTCAGTTGTTGCCATTGCTCGTCGCTGGTCGCTTGCAGTGCCGTTACCTGCACACTGATATCGACCTGCGGTTCGATCACCAGCGCCAACTCGCCGTCGCTATCGCGCACGATGCGGCTGCGCAGGATCTCGTGGCGTTGGACCACGCTGTTCAGGGCCGTGCGTAGGGCCTGGACGTTGAGTTCGCCGTCCAGTTGCACGGCGCTGACCACGTTGTACTCGCCGCCGCCGGTGCTCAGTTGTTCAAGGAACCACAAGCGTTGCTGTTCGAACGACAGCGGTAGGCGCGGCGGACGCGCTGCCGGGACAAAGGTCGCCGCCGGGGCGTGCAGGGGATCGCCCAGCAGCGCGGCCAAGGCGTCGAGGGTCGGGTGTTCGAACACCGCCCGCAACGGCGGCACGCTGGCGAACTGTTGGCGCAGGCGGGCAAACAGCGTCGCCGCCAGCAGCGAGTGGCCGCCGAGGTAGAAGAAATGGCTGTCTCGGCCGATCTGCGACGACGGCATCTTCAGCAGTTCGGCCCACAAGGCCGCCAGTTGCTGTTCGGCGGCGCTGCGGGGCGGATCGAGGGCGTCTGGCGCGGCTTGGATGTCCGGGGCCGGTAAGGCCTTGCGGTTGAGTTTGCCGTTGTCGGTCAGCGGCAGTTCATCGAGCAGCACGAATGCCGAGGGCACCATGTAGTCGGGCAGGCCGGCGCCAATGGTTTTGCGCCAGGCGTGGATGTCGGCTTGCTGGTCGCACGTCACGTAGGCGACCAGGCGCTTGTCGCCGGGCACGTCTTCCCGGGCCAGTACCACGGCCTGGCGCACACCCGGTTGGGCGCCGATCAAGGTTTCTATTTCCCCCAGTTCGACACGGAAACCACGGATCTTCACTTGATGATCCATGCGTCCCAGGTATTCGAGCTGGCCGTCGGGCAACCAGCGCACCAGGTCGCCGGACTTGTACATCCGTGCCCCGGCCACCGCTGAGAACGGGTCTTCGATGAACACCTTCGCGGTCTGTTCGGCGCGGTTGAGGTAACCCAGGGTCACGCCGGCACCGCCGATGTGCAGTTCCCCCGGGACGCCCACCGGCATCGGGTTGAGGAAGGCGTCGAGCACGTAGGTGCGCACGTTGGCGATAGGCCGGCCGATGATCGGCCGCAGCGGGAAGTCATCCACCGCGCAACCGGTGGCATCCACCGTGCATTCGGTCGGGCCGTAGGTGTTGAAGAAGCGGCTGCCGGCAATCGACGGCAGGCGTTGCCACAGCTGTGCGTCCACCGCATCGCCACCGAACAGCACGAAGCGCGGCAGGTACACCTCGCCACGCCGAACGCCGTCGCTTTCAAGCAGAGCCTTGAGCTGTGCCGGGGTGCATTCGAAGGCGTCCAGGCGGGTGTCGCGGAAGAAACCGGCCAGGGCCTCGGGGTCGTAGCGCACGTCTTCCGGGGTCAGGTACAGGCTGTGGCCGTCGAGCAACAGGATCAGCTCGGCCACCGAACTGTCGAAGGCGAACGAGTAGTTGAAGCTGGTGCGCATCGGCTGGTCGGTGTAGCGGCGATACAAGCCATGGATACGCGCCCAGGCCAGGTTGACCACCGAACCGTTGGTCACCAGGGTGCCCTTGGGCTTACCGGTCGAACCGGAGGTGTACATGATGTAGGCCAGGTCTTGCGGCCCGGCGAGCGGAGCCGGGTTGCTGTCCGGCTGGTTGGCGAACAGGGCCGCGTCGCTGTCCAGGCGCAAGCGCGGCAGTTCGGCGCCCAGTTGTTCCAACAGGCCTTGCTGGCCGAGGAACAGTGCCGGTCGGGCGTCCTCGAGCATGTACGCCAGGCGATCCACCGGGTAGGTCGGGTCCAGCGGCACATAGGCGCCACCGGACTTGAGGATGCCCAGCAGGCCGACCAGCAGTTCCAGCGAACGCTCGACACACAGCGCCACCGGGCTGTTGGCGCCGACGCCGCGGCTGCGCAGGTAATGCGCGACCTGGTTGGCGCGTCGGTTGAGTTCGCCGTAGCTCAGGCTGCGGCCTTCGAAGCACAGGGCGTCACGTTCCGGGGTGCGTTCGGCCTGTTGTTCGAACAACTGGGCGAAGGTCAGGTGCGTCGGCACCGCCATCTCGGTGCGGTTCCACTCGACCACGGTGCGTTGCCATTCCGCTTCCATCAGCAGCGGCAAGGCCGCGACCGGACGCTGTGGCTCGGCGAGCATGTGTTCGAGCAGGTGTTCCAGGCGTGCCAGGGTCTGGCGGGCGCTGTCGGCGACGAACAGGTCGAGGGCGAACATCAGCTCCAGCTGGATCGGCGCATTGGCCGGGCACAGCACGTGCAGGTCCAGGTCGCATTCGGAGTGCCGCAGCGGCGTGTCCAGGGCTTCGAATGCCAGCCCGGGGAAGCGCAACCGCGACTCCATGGCCAGTTGCTGGGCGACCATCACCTGGTACAGCGGCGCATGGCTGAGGCTGCGTGGCAGTTGCAGGCTGTCCACCAGTTGCTCGAAGGGCAGGTCCTGGTGCAGCAGGCCACTGCGCAGACGTTCGGCCACCTGTTTGACCAGGGCGGTGAAGCCGGCTTGCGGCTCGAAGTCCGCACGGATCGCCAGGTTGTTCAACAAAATGCCCAGCAGGCCTTCGGTGCCAGGCTGTTCACGGTGGGTGACCGGGGTGCCGACCAGCACCGTGGCATCGCCGCTCAAACGGTGCATCAGCACGGCGAAGCCGGCGAACAGGACGGTGAACGGCGTGGTGCCGAGGCGACTGGCAAAGGCCTGTACCCGAGCGCTGAGGTCGGCGCTGAGTTCACGCTGCACGATGCCGGCGCGGTAGCTTTGCACCGACGGCCGTGGATGATCGGTGGGCAAGGCCAGCAGCGGACTGGCATCGCTGTCGTGCCGGTCCAGGGTGGTGGTCCAGTAGTCGAGTTGGCGCTTGAGTTCGGCGCCTTGCAGGTGTTCGCGCTGCCAGAGGGCGAAGTCGGCGTATTGCAGCGCCAGGGCCGGCAGTTCGGCGGGAGCGCCGTTGCAACGGGCTTCATAACCCAGGGCCAGCTCGCGCAGGGCGATGGTGGCCGACCAGGCGTCCGAGACCAGGTGATGCAGGGCGATGCCGAGCACATGTTCGCCCGGCGCCAGGCGCAGCAAGCGCGCACGCAGCAGCGGTGGGCAGGTCAGGTCGAACGGCTGCTCGAAGGTGTCTTGCAGGGCATTGAACTGCGCGCCGGCGCGAGCGGTGGCGGTCAGCCCCGACAAGTCTTCGAAGGGCAGCGCGATGTCCAGCGCTGGGCTGATGCGCTGGCACGGCACGCCGTCGGTGCTGTGGATGCCGGTGCGCAGGATTTCGTGGCGTACCAGCAGGTCGTTCAGGCTGGCGTGCAACGCCTCGACATTGAGTTCACCCTTGAGGTGCAGGGCGAACGGGATGTTGAACAGGGTGGTGCCCGGCGTCAGTTGCTCGATGAACCACAGGCGTTGTTGCGAGAACGACAGCGGCAGCAACGTCGGGCGTGGCTGGGCCTTGGGCACGCTGATCGCGCTGGCTTGCGGTGCGGCGGCCTGGGCCTGGCGTGCGGCGATGGCCACGGCCAGCAAGGCCACGGTCGGCTGTTCGAACAGCACCCGCAACGGCAGGTCGAGCTTGAATTGAGTGCGCAGGCGGGCAACGATCTGGGTCGCCAGCAGCGAGTGTCCGCCGAGGGTGAAAAAGTTGTCTTCCACGCCCACCGTGTCGCGCCCCAGGACCTCGGCCCAGATGGATGCCACGGCGGTTTCCAGCGCGTTGCGCGGGGCGATGCTTTGCTGGGTGTCGGCCTGCCAGTCCAGCTCCCGGGCGGCCAGGGTCTTGCGATCGACCTTGCCGTTATTGTTCAGGGGCAGTTTGTCCAGGCAGACGAAGGCCGCCGGCACCATGTACGGCGGCAGTTGCGTGCGCAGGTGTTCGCTCAGGCCGTCGCTGCCCTGGGTCTCGTCATGGGCCGACCAGTACGCCACCAGCCAGGCTTCGCCGACGGTGTTTTCCCGCAGCAGGACGGCGGCTTCGCGTACGTTGGGGTGCTGGGCGAGACGGTGTTCGATTTCCGTCAGTTCGATCCGGTGCCCGCGCAGTTTTACCTGCTGGTCGCGGCGGCCGAGGTATTCGATCACCCCGTCTGCACGCCAGCGTCCCAGGTCACCGGTGCGGTACAGGCGACCTTCAAATTGAGGGTGGTCGATAAACGCGTCTGCGGTGCGCTGCGGGTCGTGCAGATAACCGCGGCCAACGCCGACGCCGCCGACACAGATTTCCCCGGCCACGCCCACCGGCACCGGACGCAGGGCTTCGTCCAGCACATACAGGCGGTTGTTGGCCGTCGGTTGGCCGATGGGCATGTGGCTGACCTCGGCCCCCGGTGCTGTGAAGATCGGCTGGAAGGCCACGTCGTCGGCGCATTCGGCCGGCCCGTAGGCGTTCATCAGGGCGATGTCGGGGAACCGTGCGAACCAGTCGCGGGCCACGGTCGGCGGCAGGGCTTCGCCGGTAGGCAACACCCAGCGCAGGTCCGGCAGTTGCAAGTCGCACGGGCACAGCGCGAGCAAGGTGCGCATCAGGCTCGGGACGATTTCCAGCACGTTCAGGCGCTCGCTGGCGAGCACTTGCAACAGGCGTTGCGGGTCGTGGGCGACTTCATCCGGAAGAATGTGCACCGTGGCACCGAGCACCGGCGCGGCGAGGAACTGCCACACCGAAATGTCGAACGCCACCGAGGCGGTCTGGGGAATCCGGTCGGTGGCGCTGAGCCCCAGGGCCGGTACTTTGCCGAAGATGTTGTTGAGCATGCCGCGCTGTTCGATCATCACGCCCTTCGGCGTGCCGGTCGAACCCGAGGTGAACAGCACGTAGGCCAGGCTGTCGGGGTTTGCGAGCACCGGCAGTGGCGCGTCGTTGCCGGACGTCCAGCAGGCTTCGGCGAACAGCGCCTCGGGTGCCTGGTCGAGGCCGCTGAGCAGTTGATCGAGCAGGCCGCTGCAGGCTTCGCTGGCAACCAGGAGCGGGGCGCGGGACAGCCCGAGGATTTCCCGCAGGCGCTCGGGCGGGTGATTGACTTCAAGGGGCAGCATCGCCGCACCGGCCTTGAACACGGCCAGCATCATGGTCAACAGCGCCAGGCCACGGGGGGCCACCAGCGCAACCAGTTGGTCTTCAGCGGCGCCGGCCTCGCGCAGGGCGTGGGCCAGGCGTGTGGAGCGCAGGTCCAGCTCGGCGTAGGTCAGCGACTCCCCGTCGCAGGTCGCGGCGACCTGATCACTGCGCTGGGCGACCTGGGCGGCAAACAGCTCGGCGTAGCTTTGCTCCAGCGGAAAATCGTGGGGGTTGAGCGCCCACTCACCCAGCAACTGCTGGCGTTCTTCGGCGGCCAGCAGCTCAAAGCTGGCCAACGGCGCCTCGGGTGCGGCGAGCATGCTGCGCACCAGGCTGGCGATGTGGCCCAGCAGGCGTTGCACGGTGGCGGCTTCGAAACGTTCGCGGTCATAGGACACGCGGATGCCCAGCTGTTCACCCGGCAGGATCACCACGGTCAAGCCGTAGTGGGTGTGCACGCTGTGGTCCATGCCTTCGAGGCTGAACTGGAAGCCGCCTTCGAGAATCTGTTCGTCGATGGGCGCGTTTTCGAACACCAGGATGCTGTCGAACAGGGTTTCGCCCCGGGGGAAATCGCTCCAACCCTGGATGTCGGTCAAGGGCGTGTGTTCGAAGTCGCGCATGTCGACGTTGAGCTTTTGCAGGTCGCCCAGCCAACTGCCGAGCGCGGCGTTCGGGTCCACCGAAACCCGCAGCGGCAAGGTGTTGATGAACAGGCCGATCATTTCCGCAACGCCGGTCAGGTCGGCCGGACGCCCAGCCACGGTGACGCCGAAGACCACGTCCTGCTGCCCGCTGTAACGTGACAGCAGCAGCGACCAGACGCCCTGGAAGAACGTGTTCGGGGTGATCCGGCGACTGCGGCAGAACGCCGCCAGTGCCTGGGTTTGCTGTTCGTCGAGGTGGATCAGTTGGTCGTCCACCAGCACCGCATCGGTGTAGCGGTCGCGGGTCACGCCGTTGTCCACGGTCAGTGGCGTGGGGGCATTGAGACCTTGCAGCTGGCCGCGCCAGAACTGTTCGGCCTTGCCCGCATCCTGGCGTTGCAGCCACTGGATGTAATCGCGAAACGGCCGCGGGCTTTTCAGCTCTGGCGTGCGGTCGTTGCACAGTGCTTCGTAGACTTTGAGGAAGTCCACGGTCACCAGGGAAATGCACCAGGCGTCCATCAGGATGTGGTGGAAGCTGCGAATGAACTCGTAGGACTCATCGCCCAGGCGCACCAACCGGAAGCGAATCAGCGGAGGCTTGGACAGGTTGAAGCCGACTTTCTGCTCGTCTTCCAGCAGCGTACGGATCCGCGCTTCCTGCTCATGGGGGGCGAGCCCGCGCAGGTCGAGGGTATCCAGCGGTACCTTGACCTGGCGATGGATCACCTGCACCGGTTGCTTCTGGCTTTTCCACTGGAAACTGGCGCGCAGGGAAGGGTGCAGCGCCACCACCTGGCGCCACGATTCGAGGAACGCCCCTTCATCGATGGCCCCGCCGATGCGGTAGCGATCCTGCATCAGGTACACACCGGAGTCTTCGTGCAGCAGGGAGTGGAACAGCATCCCTTGTTGCAGCGGCGACAGCGGGTAAATGTCTTCGATCGGGTTGCCGGTGGTTTTTTCGGTGGTCATTGAAAGCGTCCTGCGTAAAAAGGGGCAACGGTGATGGCGGGGCGACGGGACGAGCCGCTCACAGGTCGGCCTCGTCCAGTTCGGCCATCAGCGCTTGCATTTCGTCATCGGACAGGCCCGAGGCGCTGAACTCGGTGCTGTCGGCTTGCGGCTCGGCGGCGCTCGGCGCCAGCGGTTGCGCGACCTCGGCCATGGCCGCGATAGTCTGGCGTTCGAAGACTTGCTTGGCCGACAGCGCGATGCCTTGCTCGTGAGCCTGGGCCACCACTTGCAGGCTCAGGATCGAGTCGCCGCCGATGGCGAAAAAGTTGTCGGTGACGCTCACCGTCGAGAGCTTCAAGACCTTGGCGACGATGGCTTGCAGGGCGGTTTCCATGGCGTTGCGCGGCGCCACGTGGGCGCTTTCGTCGAACGAGTCGGGGTCGGGCAATTGGCGGGTGTCGAGCTTGCCGTTGGGCGTGCGCGGAAAGCTCGCCAGGGTCAGCACCAGGGCCGGCACCATGTATGACGGCAGGCGCTCGCCGAGGAAACGCTTGATCGCCTCGGAGTCCGGTGCGTAGCCGTGGGCGGCCAGGATGTAGGCGAGCAGGCGCTTGCCGGCGGCGTGTTCCTGGACGATCACCGCGGCTTCGCGCACGTCGCTGTGGCTGCACAACTGGCGTTCGATTTCACCCAGCTCGATGCGGTAGCCGCGCACCTTGACCTGATGGTCCTTGCGCCCCAGGAACGCCAGGCGCCCGTCGGCCAACCAGCACGCCAGGTCGCCCGTACGGTAGGCGCGGGTGCCGTCGGCCAGGGTGACGAAGGCCTTGGCGGTTTCTTCGGGTTTGTGGCGATAGCCGCGGGCCAGGGTCGGGCCGGCGAGGACGATTTCCCCTGGCTCGCCGATGCCGCAGGCGCTGTCGAATTCGTTCAGCAGGCGCAGGTCCATGCCGGCGATGGGGCGGCCAATGCTGACGTTGCGGTTTGGCTCCAGCACCTCATAGGTGGCCCAGACGGTGGCTTCGGTAGGACCGTATTCGTTCACCAGCCGGGCGTGGGGCAAGGTCTTGCTGTGTTGCGCGATCAGCGATGGCGGGCAGGCTTCACCGGCGACGATCCAGCAGGCGAGGCTGTCGGTGCCTGGGCTGCGCTGCAATTGATCGAGCAGGGCCTGGTACAGCGATGGCAGCGACAGACCGTGGCTGACCTGATGCTGGGCAATCAGTTGTGCCAGGCGGGACATTTCCAGCTCTTCCCCTGGGGCGGGCAAGACCAGGCGTCCGCCTTGGGCCAGGGTCCAGAAAATCCCGGCGACCGAGCTGTCGAAGGCGAACGACGACAGCAGCAGGTAGGCGCGCACCGGGGTGTCATAGGTGGTCATGCGCACCTGGGTCGAGAAGCTCAGTGCGCCGTGGCTGATTTCCACGGCTTTCGGCGCACCGGTAGAGCCCGAGGTGTAGATCAAGTAGGCGAGGTCGTTCGCGTCCGGCAACGGCAGCGCCGGCCAATCGCCAAGGTCCGGCGCTGCCAGGTCATCCAGCACGAAACGTTGCAGGGTGGCCGGCACGCTGTCGGCCAGTTCGGCGCTGACCAAGATGTGGGCAATGGCGCTGTCGGCGAGCATGTAGGCGCGGCGGTCGGCTGGGTAGGTCGGGTCGATTGGTACGTAGGCGCCACCGGCTTTCAACACGGCGAGCATGGCGACAATGGCCGCGTTGCTGCGGGCGAACAGGATGCCGACGGGCACGCCAGGACCGATCCCGGCGGCGACCAGTCGATGGGCCAGTTGCGTGGCGCAGGCGTCGAGGCGGCTGTAGCTCAGGTCACCGTCCTGGTCGCTGAGGGCGATGGTGTCCGGTTGCTGGCGAACCTGGCGGGCAATCAATTCCACCAGCGTCACCGGTTCGACGGCTGGCACGCTCGTGCTGGTGCCGATCAACTGCGATTGCAGCGTTCCACCCAGGGGCAGTTGGGCCCAGGCCCGTTGCGGTTCCGCCACGGCGCCTTGCAGCAGTTGCAGCCATTGCTCGGCGAGGCAGCCGGCGGCTTCGGCGCTGAGGAGGTGGCGGTCGTAAACCAGCTGCGCGTGCAGGCTGTCGGGCAACTGGCGTACGTTCAGGCACGCCTTCCGCGGGTTCATCACCGCGCTGGCATGGCGCTCCAGGGCATCGCCCGAGCGCCAGGCAAAGGCATAGCCGGCGTTGAGGTGGCCGGTGTAATAGTCTTGCCAGCCGACTGCCCGTTCCAGGGTGGCGGCCACTTGCGAGCTTTGCTCCAGCAGGGTTGCCTGGGCATCCAGTTCGATGCTCACGGGCAGGCACTGCTCGAACAGGCCCAGGGTGCTTTCCAGTTCCGCGCCGCGACTTTCATGGATCAGGGTGAGCGGCACCTGTTGCTGGCCGGCCAATCGTCCCAGTACCGCCGCCCACGCCGCCAGCAGCAGCTCCGGGGTCAGGGTCGGGTGACGGGCGAGGGCGCTCGGCAGGCTCAGGTCCAGTCGGGTCGGCGCGAACCCGCCATCGAGGGCCACTTCGAGCGGCAGCTGCAAGGTGGCCTGTTCGGTTTCGCCCGAGGGTTTCCAGAAACTCACGCCCGGATGGTCCGGCGCGTCTTCAACCAGGCTCCAGCGCCATTCGGCGTAGTCGGCGTACTGCAAGGTCTCGGCCAGGTCCGTGGCGATGTCTTGCTGCAATGCACCGGCCAGCCACTTCAGGCTGGCGAGGTCGAAGTGGCTGCTGGCCGCCGCCAGGTCCAGGACCGCATGTTCATCGGACAGGCGCACCAGGGTCACCCACAGTGGCGTCGTCCAATCGCGGGGCTGGTCGGCGAGCCGGGCCAGCGTGGCGTCCTGGTCGGCACGGCTGTGCTGGCGCAGGTCCTGGAGATTCACCGCCAGCGGAGCGGTTTCGTCGATCACCTGCACCGGGTGGCGCAGGCCGGGCACGGGCATCAGGCGCGTGCGCAGGATTTCACTGCCGGCCACCAGGGCTTGCAAGCGGTTGTTCAGTGCAGCGACGTCTAGCGGTTGCGACAGCGACCATTGCAAATGGCAGCTGAACGGGTGCTCCGCCGCGCCGTTGATGTGGGGGTAAACCGATGCCTGTTGCGGCGAAATACGAAAACCTTGAAGTCCGCTCATGTTCATCTCGACTGGAAAAGGGCTTGAGCCTGGATCACCGCACAGACGTCGGGGCTTGCTGGACACGTGTCAGGCAAGCCTCCTGCGAACGGCGGGTGGCCCCGTTGAATGTCAGACGGCAACGTCGCTCGACAGCAGGGCTTCAGCCATGCCGGTCATGATGGCGCGCTTGCCGGTAAAGGGTTCGCGACCGTGCACGGCGAGCATGTTGTCGATGAACAACACGTCCCCCTGTTGCCAACTGAACCGCACCAGCGAGTCGAGGTAGGCTGTACGCAGCGATTCCAGGACCTGCGGCTCGATGGGTTCGCCGTCGCCATAAAAGGTGTTGGTGGGCAGGTCGAGGTCGTTGAAGTTGCTTTGCAGCGAATCGCGGATTCGCTCAGGCAGGGTGCTGATGTGGAAGAACGTGGCGTGGTTGAACCAGACCTCTTCGCCGGTGCGCGGGTGGCGCACCACGGCCGGCCCGCGTTGGCGGGTGCGCAGGCGATTGTTGTCTTTCCACTCCACTTCGATGCCGACGCTGGCGCAGTAGGCCTCCACTTCGCCGCGGTCTTCGGACTGGAACACGGTCTGCCAGGGCAGGCCGAAACCGTCGCCGTAGTTGCGCACGTACAGCACGCCTTTTTCCCGGAACCGCGCTTCGATCTGCGGGCTGATCCTGGCCTTCACGGCGCGGGTCGAACCAATCGGTGTTTCACCACCGGTCTCGGACGGCAGTTGGCAATAGAAGAACAGCCGCAGTGGAAAGCGCGGCGAATAGGAGTGCTCGTTGTGGGGGAAAATCATCTGGTCGGCCGGGTAGTCGGTCGAGGTGTAGATGTTGCCGCCGACCCGTGTCCGGGGCGAGGCGCGGAACATGTATTCCAGAGCGCCGGGAGAGAGGGCGGCGATCACCTGGTCGAACTGCTCGACGGACGCGACGTTGAAGCCGCGAAACAGCAGGGCGCCGTACTGCAGCAGTTTCTGTTCCAGCGACTCGCGTTCCCGGGCGGCCCAGGCGATCAGGTCGACGCCACTGACCGCCGGTTCGATCACCAGGGGCAGGGCGTGGTCCGGGCTGAGCAGGCGCTCGGTGACCAACTGTTGTTCCGAGACGCTCATGGCTTTGCGACGCACGGCGCCAAGGGCGCGTGGCGATGGGGGCACGATAGACATAATTGGCATCCGACTCGGTTAAAGGGACAAGGAGCGACGTTTGGCTTGCATCATCTGGCTGCGACCGGCCAGCGCCTGTGACTGTTGTCGCTCACGGGCAAAGGCCTGGTCCCAGGTGTCGATGCGCTCGGCCAATGCCGGCAGCGGCTCGTCCAACAGGGTGTGTAGCTGTTCCAGCAGGCCCGTCCACAGGTGTTGCAGGCGCAGGGCACGCTGCTGGTCGAAGTATTCGCCGCGATACTTGAGGATCGCAGCGAGACCTTCGCTGCCGTGCACGAGGTCGAGCACCAGGTGGAAATCTCCCGGTGCCTGGGCCACGTCCAGCGCGGACAGTTGCGCGCCGGCGATGGCGGTCGGGGTCACCCGTGACGGTTGATAGTTGAGCTTGACCTGAAACAGCGGCGAGTGACCGGGGCGGCGTTGCGGCGCGAGGGCCGAGACCACCAGGTCGAAAGGCAGGCCTTGATGGGCATAGGCCAGGCGTGCCTCAGCGCGAACCCGCTCAAGGAAACCGGCCAGGGTCGGTTCGCCACGCAAGTCGCAACGCAGGGTCAACTGGTTGACGAAGAAGCCGATGACGTCGCTGTGCTCGGCCAGTGGCCGGCCGCTGACATCGGTGCCCAACAGGAATTGCTGCTGGCCGCCCAGTTGCTTGAGCACCAGTTGGTAGCTGGCCTGCAACAGCATGAACAAGGTCATGCCTTGCTCGCGGGCCAACTCAGCCAAGTGCTCGCAGCGGGCCTGGGGCACGCTGAAGTCCAGGCTGTGTTCGCCCGGGGCCTGGCCGCTGCCACCGAGTTCCAAGGTTTGCGGCATGCCGGCCAGGTGTCCGCGCCAGAAGTCCTGCTCGGTGGCGATTCGTTGTTCGCTCCAGTACCGGGCTTCCCATTGGGCGAAATCGAGGTATTGCCCCGGCAGCCCTGCGTCCGTCGAGCCAGCCAGTTCCGCCAGCAGCACTTGCGCCGAACGCCCATCGAAGGCGATGTGGTGCAGGGTCAGCAGCAGGTCATGCTGTTGCTCATGTCGGCTAAGCAACTGTGCTCGCAGCAGCGGGCCGGCTTGCAAATCGACAGGGGTGGCGTGTTCGTGGGCCAGGTGCTCGCTCAGCGCCCGCTGTTGCTGCGCTTCATTCTGTTCACGCAAATCATGATGGACCAGTGCTACCGCCGTGGCCGGCAACACCTGTTGTTGCGGGCCATCGACACCGTCGCGGTACACCGTGCGCAACACGCCATGCCGCTCGACCAGCGTGTTCAAGCGCAGGGCCAGCGTCTCGATGTCCAACGGCCCTTGCAGGCGCAGGTGCAGCACCAGGTTGTGGCGGGTGTCGTCCGGGTTCAGTTGGCGCAGGAACCACAGGCGACGCTGGGCGAACGACTGATGGCCCTGGCTGAGATTGGCCTGCTCGGTCGAGGCTTCGGCCGTGGGCGCCGGTTCATTCAGGAAACCTTGCAGGGCCAGCGCCCATTGCCCGAGGGTGGTGTCCCCGAACAGGCTTTGGGTATCGAGGTTCCAGCCCTGGTCCCGGTGCAGGCGCGCAGCGAAGTCGGCCACGCCGATGGAGTCCAGGCCCTGGCCGATCAAGCTGCGTTCGAAGTGGGCCGACAAATACGGGTTGACCGCGTGCAGCGTCTGTTCCAGCCATTGGCGGCAGGCGACCTGGGCCTGTTGCGGCGTTTCGGCCACCAGGTGCTTGAACTGGGCGAGGTCAAGGGTCTCGCCGTTCGAGGCATGCTGGCCACCGCTCTGGGCGATGATGCTCAACGTGCCCGCGGCCAGTTGTTTGCGTGCGCCTTGACGGGCGATCTTGCCGCTGGTGGTCATCGGGATGGTGCCGGCTTGCACCAGCACAATCTGGTCGATGCCGCAGTCGGCGGCTTCGCGCACGGCGTTTTGCATCGACGCGAACAGCGCCGGATGATGCGCCGGGTCGACGAACTTGCGCTGCGGCTCGGCGACGATCACCAGTTTCTCGCGGCCCAGGGCCGGGTCCATTTCCGAGAAGGCGGCGATGCGGCCGGTGCGGATGCCTGGCTCGGCGTCGGTGATGGCGAATTCGATGTCGTGGGGGTAGAGGTTGCGTCCGTTGAGAATCAGCAGGTCCTTGAGGCGTCCGCAGATCACCACCTGGCCTTCGTGCATGAAACCCAGGTCGCCGGAGCGCAGGTAATGCTCCGATGAACCGACAATCCGTGCTTCAAAGGCTTCGCGAGTGGCCTCGGGGTTCTTCCAATAGGACTCGGCGTTGCTCGGGCCCTTGAGCCAGACTTCGCCGATGCGGTCGGCGGCGCAGCGCTCAAAGGTGTGCGGGTCGACGATGGCGATGCTATGCAGGGCTTGCGGGTAACCGCAGGCGACGAACTCCACGGCGGCGGCATCGGCCATCGCCAGGGCCACTCGACCGGTTTCCAGCACGGTCTTGTCCAAGCGCAGCACCACCGGCAGCGCATCGGCCGGCGTGGCGCTGACGCACAGGGTCGCTTCGGCCTGGCCGTAACCGGGGCTGATGGCCAACGGATTGAGGCCACACGCGGCAAAGCGCTGGGCGAACGCTTCCAGAGTGCCAGGATGGATCGGTTCGGCGCCGTTGATCGCGTGTTTCCAGGCGCTCAGGTCGAGCTGCGCGATTAGGTTGTCGCTGACCACGCGGTTGCACAGGGCATAGGCGAAGTTGGGGGCGAAACTGGCGGTGGCGCGGTAGCGACTCAGCGCCTGCAACCAGGTCGACGGCGCATTGACGAAGGTCTGGGACGCCATCAGGTAGCACGGCATGCCGCTGTAGAGCGGGGCCAGCATGCCGCCGATCAGGCCCATGTCGTGGTACAGCGGCAGCCAGTTGACCATGGCGCCGTGCTCATCGAACGCGTAGGCCTGGCGCATCAGCTCGACGTTGGCGATCAGGTTGCGTTGACGCACCTCGACGCCTTTTGGCGAGCCGGTAGAGCCCGAGGTGTATTGCAGGAAGGCCACGGTCGAACCGTCGATGGCCGGGCGTTGCCACTGGCTGGCCGGTGGCGTGCCCAGGTGCTGGACGGTCAGCACATCGACGCGGCCCTCCACCAGTTCCAGCAAGCCTTCGCAATAGTCTGCTGGTGCAAGAATCAGCGCCGGTTCGGCATCCACCACCACGTTGCGGACGCGATCGAGGTGGCGTGGTTTTCGCGACGGCGGTGGAAACAACGGCACGGCAATCAGCCCCGCATAGAGGCAGGCGCAGAAGGCGCGGGCGTAGTCGAGGCTGCTGGGCAGCATCAACAGCACCCGATCACCCGGTGCATAACGCGCTTGCAGCGCGGCCGCCAGGGATTGGGATTGCTCGTGCAGTTGGGCAAAGGTCAGGGTTTCGCCGATCTCTACGCCGTCCGGCAGAAAATGCAGGGCGGCACGCTGAGGGAAGTGCTGGGCGTTGGCTTCCAGCACGTCGATCCAGTGTTCGAATGAAAACATGTGCAATTCACGCCATGGCCACGATGACTTTGCGGTCACCGGTGAAAGGATTGCGCCCGTGTGCAACCAGTCGGTTGTCGAGCATCAGGATATCGCCGGGCTGCCAGGGGAAACTGATGGCAGTCTCGCGGTAGACCTCGCGCACGGTGTCGAGCATGTCGTCGGCAATCGGCGAACCGTCGCCGAAATAGACATGGCGCGGCAGGTTCTCTTCACCCACCGCCGCCAGCAGGCTGGCGCGTACGCTCGGTTCGATGGCCGAGACATGGAACAGGTGCGCCTGGTTGAACCAGACCCACTCTCCAGTCTCGGGATGCTGCTGCACGGCGGCGCAACGCTGGCGGGTGCGCAGGTCGCCATCGGCTTTCCATTCCCACTCGATGTCGTTGTCCTGGCAGTAGCGTTCGACCTGGGCGCGGTCCTGGGTGTTGAAGACTTTCTCCCAGGGCAGGTCCAGGGCGCCACTGTAGTTGCGCACGTAGAGCAACTCGCGGGTGGCGAACAGCTCGCGAATCTCGACAGGCATGCGCTGGTAGATCAGGCGGCTATCGGCAATCGGGGTCTCGCCGCCGGTTTCACTGGCCTTGATGCAGTGGAACCAGATGCGCGAAGGCCAGGGACGGGTGTAGGCCTGTTCGTTGTGCAGCGGGATGAATTGATGGGCCGGATACTCGGTGGAGCTATAGACCCCGGCGAAGACTTTGCTGCGCGGTGTGGAGCCGAATTCGTAACTGGCCAGCGGTGCACCGAAGCTGGCAGCGAAGCGCTTGAAATCAATGGGCGTGGCGACGGTGAAACCGCGAAACAACACGCCGCCAACGGTATTCAGGAGATGGGCCAGGCTGTCGCGGATCGAAGTGTCCAGATCGTGGATCGACTGCCCCGATGTCCCCTGCACCAGCACGGGTAGCGACTGGGCGCTTGCATCCGTGGGCGCCATTGAAAAAAGCTCGGAACGCCCGTTCAGGTGTTCGATTGAGGTCATCCTTGTGCATCCTCTTTTGTCTTCTTCGACCAGTCACAAGACCATGAAAGCAGGGCAGCGGTCAGTGTTGTAGGACTCGTCTGTAATGTATGTAAGGCAATACAAGACGACATACTAGGTACAAATGAGATGGATTATCAATACTATTTATTTAAATTTTTTTTTGGATTAGACTCCGCTCCGCTGGCGCCAAGCAGCCTTCGGCCAGTTAAAAAAACCTAAAAATATCTGTCGCAGGGGAGCGGGGCGTGAATTTCAAAAAGAACACAATTGCGTTGGCTGTAGGGTCGGCCATCGGCCTGAGCAACGGCGCATGGGCGGCTGAAGAAACCGGCAAGATGGAGATCGCTCCGATCACCGTGACGGGTGAAAAAATCGACCGCACCCTCGAGAAGACCCAGTCCAGCGTCGTGGTCGTCACCGACAAGAATCTGCGTGAACACGGCGACAAGGACCTGGTTGATGTGTTTGCCCGCACACCCGGCGTCTTTAGCCAGGCCGGCAATGAGAACTGGGGTATTCGTGGCGTGCCGGTGTCCGGTTTTGACGACCAGGGCCCGGCGACTCTCAACGGTGCGGTATCGGTGTATGTCGACGGCGCCGTGCAGCCAAACCGTGCGCTGACCCTCAGCCCGGTTCCGCTCTGGGATGCCGAGCAGGTCGAGGTTTTCCTTGGCCCGCAATCCACCACCCAGGGCCGTAACTCCCTGGCCGGTGCGGTGGTTATCCAGACCAAAAACCCAACCTTCGAACCGAGCTTCTCGGCGCAGACCAACGTGGGCAACTACGGTGAGCACGGTGCGGCCGTGGCGGGTGGCGGGGCCATTGTGGATGACAAAATCGCCGGCCGTATCGCCGTGGATTATTCCGACGGTGACGGCTACATCCGCAACACCACGCTCGATAAAGACGCCAACCCGCATCGCACCAGCAACGCCCGCGGTAAATTGCTGATCCTGCCCAATGACGACACTGACGTCTTGCTGACTTATGCCCATAACGAACATCGCCAGGGCGACCGCTCGACGATGCGCGGCACCGATGGCAAACCGAGCTATTACGACATCGCGTCCAACACCGAGGCCTTCGACAACCTCAAGCAGGACACCCTCAGCGCCAAGGTGGATTATCGTCTGAACGATGCCTGGTCGTTGACGAGCATGACTGCCAATACCAGTACGGACTACAGCGCCCGTCTGGACTTTGACCAGACAGCCGTGGACGACCAAGTCGTTTTGCGTAAACAGGATGGCAACCTGTTCAGTCAGGAACTGCGCTTGAATTACGCGTCCGACACCGTCAAGAGTTTCGTCGGTGCCTACTATGGACGTAACACCAACGACTTCCATGACCGCTTGTTGTTCGATGGCGCGCTGTTCGGCACGGTCAAGGGCGATACCACGATCGAGAACAAGGCAGTGTTCGGTGAAGTCAACTGGACGTTCGCACCGCGCTGGACCTTGATCACCGGCCTGCGTTATGACCACGAGACGAACGACACCGACGTCGAGCAGGATGATTTCTCCGAGCCGGCCAAAGTCAGCAAGTCTTTTGATGCCGTACTGCCGAAACTCGGCATCGACTACGAACTGGCCACCGACCAATACCTCGGCTTCATGGTGCAGAAGGGCTATCGCGGTGGCGGCGTCAACCTGCGCTCCGGCAGCGGTCACCAGGCCTACGACCCGGAATACACCACCAACTACGAGTTGTCCTACCGCGGTTCGTTCTTCGACAAGACCCTGCGTACCCGCGCCAACCTGTACTACACGGATTGGAAAGACCAGCAGGTCAGTGTTCGGCGCAACGGCAGCAACTTCATTGATGTCTTCAACGCTGGTCGCAGTGATATCAAGGGACTGGAAGTTTTCGTCGAAAAAGACGTTACCGAACAGCTGACCTTGAACGTCGGCGGGGCCATCACCGATGGCAAATATAAGGACTTCGTTGCTGACAATGGTCAGGACAGGAGCGGCGAGTCACTACTTTACTCGCCTAAGTACAAGATGTCGGTGGGTGGTGTCTATCGCTTCGATGACCGTCTGATATTCGGCACGGACGTTGTCTACCAGAGCGCCGCGCCAACGGAATACGAGTTCGATGCCAGCGGCAAGGTCACCGGCGAGCGCCGGAGCGACAACTACGTGCTGGTGAACTTCAACACCGAGTACAAAGTCACCAAGAACGTCGCGGTGTCCGCCTACGTGAAGAACGCGTTCGACAAGGAATACGTCACCAACAACCGCAACGACACCATCATTGACGTCGGCGCACCGCGCACGGTGGGGATGATCCTGCGCTACGACATGTAACCCATGGGCGCGGGGAGGCAATCTCCCCGCGTCTGCTCTGCAACGTTTCGGATGTTTGTTTCCAGGCTGTTCGTTCCCTTCCAAACCCAGCCTCCATGGAGGAAATCATGAGTGCTTTTTCGAATGTCACAGCAGGTGGCGCGCAACAGCTACGCCTGTTGCACACCGGTCTGTCGAGTCCTTACTGCCTCGATTCCACGCCGTTGCTGGAACGTCAGCAACAGCAGGAGTCCAACGCCCGCAGTTACCCGCGACGCATTCCCCTGGTGCTTGAAAGGGCCCATGGCATTTATGTGCAGGACAGCCGAGGGCAAGTGTTCGTCGATTGCCTGGCCGGTGCCGGGACCCTGGCGCTGGGGCACAACCACCCGGTGATCATCGAAGCCATCACCCAGGTCATGGCGGCCGGTGTGCCGATGCATACCCTGGATCTCATGACCCCTGTGAAGGATGCATTCGTCCAAGAGATTTTCGCTTGCCTGCCCAGCGAGTTCGCTCGCCATGCACGCATCCAGTTCTGCGGCCCGAGCGGGGCCGATGCGGTCGAGGCCGCGCTCAAGCTGACCCGTACCGCCACCGGGCGGCACTCGGTCCTGGCGTTCGAAGGGGCCTATCACGGGATGACCCTGGGCACGCTGGCCATCAGCGGCAACCTGTCGCCGAAAAATGCCCTCGGCGCGTTGATGCCCGGCGTGCAGCGCCTGCCGTTCCCTCACGACTATCGTTGCCCGTTCGGGGTGGCCGGCGATCAAGCGGTCACGTTGAACGTGCGTTACCTGGAACACTTGCTCAACGACCCGGAAAGCGGGGTGACCGCACCGGCGGCAATGATCCTGGAGCCGATCCAGGGCGAGGGCGGGGTGATTGCCGCGCCGGACCGCTGGCTGCAGGAGTTGCGCCGGTTGACCCAGGCCCACGGCATTCCGCTGATCGTCGACGAGATCCAGTGCGGCATTGCCCGCAGTGGACGGATGTTCGGCTTCGAGCAATCGGGCATCACGCCGGATGTCATCACCCTGTCCAAAGCCATCGGCGGCGGGTTGCCGCTGTCGGTCATGGTCTACCATGAGTCGCTGGACGTCTGGCAGCCGGGTGCCCACGCCGGCACATTCCGCGGCAATCAACTGGCGATGGCGGCGGGTACTGCGACCTTGCGTTTTATTCGTGATCAAGGCCTGGTCCAGCACGCTGAAACGGTGGGCGCCCACCTGCAGAAACACCTGCAGGCACTGCAAAACGAGTTCGCCTGGATCGGTGATGTGCGTGGGCGTGGCCTGATGCTCGGCATGGAAATCGTCGACCCGCACGGCACCCCAGACGTACAGGGCCATCCGCCGGTGGACACCGCCCGGGCCAAGGCGTTTCAGCAGGCTTGCCTGAAGCACGGCTTGATCGTTGAACTGGGCGGACGCCACGGCGCGACCGTACGCTTCCTGCCGCCGCTGATCATCACCGAACAGGAAATCGATTTCGTCGCAAAAATCCTGTTCCAGGCCGCGAGCACAATCAACGAGCACCCCGCAGGCTGATCATCCAGGTCCGGACCTGCATCGGGACTCAACACCAAACCCTGTGGGAGCGAGCTTGCTCGCGAAGGCGCCGGCCCATCCAACATCACCACAAGCTGACCCACCGCTATCGCGAGCAAGCTCGCTCCCACAAGGGATTACGGGTGCCCAAAGCATCCGGACCCAACACCAAACCCTGTGGGAGCGAGCCTGCTCACGAAGGCGCCGGCACATCCAACATCACCACAAGCTGACCCACCGCTATCGCGAGCAAGCTCGCTCCCACAAGGGATTACGGGTGCCCGCAGCATCCGGACTCAGCACCAAACCCTGTGGCAGTTGCTCAAGCACTGGCGTGAGTCAGCCCCGTCAAGGTGTCCGCGATGGCCTTCGTGCGTTGTGCGGTGCCTTCGGTGGTGCGGCTCGAGTCTTCCAGGGCATCGAGCATCTCGCGCAGGGCGCTGACGGCGACGGACTGGTCTTCGATCTGTTGGGCGACGCCTTGGATCTCCGTCGAGAGCAGGTCAATGTCCACGCCGATTTCCGCAGCATTCTTGCGGGTGATTTCCGCGAGCTTGCGGACCTCATCAGCCACCACCGCAAACCCTCTGCCCATTTCACCGGCGCGTGCTGCTTCGATGGCGGCGTTGAGGGCCAACAGGTTGGTCTGCCCGGCGATTTGCTGGATGACCTGTACGATCGACTGAATACGCAAGCTTGAACTGGCAAGCGCACGGGCGCCGACCACCGCTTCACCCGCTTGGGTGGCAAGTTGTTCGACGGTCGTACCGGCCTGCTCGGCGACGCTGTTTTGCCGGTCGATCGTGCCCGTCAGGTCATCCATCGACAAGTGCAGTTCGCCAGAGTAATGCTTGATTTGCGTCGCCATCTGCGCCTGCTGCTGGCTGGCTTGCGCCAATACCTGGCCCAGATCGGTCAGGCCGTCGAACACCGGCAGGATGGCGTTGTCCAGGCCGCGCGTGTCCAAGGCACTGCTGAAATCATTCATCTTGAACGCCATGATCTGCTTGACCACGACATGGTTCAGGCCGGCCAGCTTCTTGATCTGGCGGCGCAGGAAAAACGCCTTGAACTCGCCATAGTGGGCGATGAAGTTGTCGACGTACTCATCGACAAAATTGGCGCCCTTGGTGACTCTGAAGAAGAAAATCGCCGTAAGGGTCTGGTTAAGGTTCAAGCCGAGGATTTCACCAAACGTCGAGAAGCCGGCCAAAGGCACATCGCCGAAAATACCGGCCATGCTGCCCAGGTCGCTGCTGTTGTTGAGCCGCCGCAGGATGCAATCGTTGAGAATGGCGGCCACCGGACGGCCGCCTTTGCCCTTGAGGAATTTCTCGTAGTCGAGCCGGGTCGCCTCGCGAAGGGGCGTGCGCTTGACCATCACCAGCTCTTCGCCGGGCGCCACGTCGCAGAACAGCTGGATGATCTGCTGCTGATAATCGATGCGGGCAATGGAACGGACGAACAGCTCATCGCCCACGCGGATGGCGAATGAATAATCGGCCAGCTTCTTTTCCAGTGCCTGGGCACTGCACTCGAATGCATCGCACAGCGCCTGGACCATGCTCTTGATGTTGCCACGGCTGTCGATGACCTGGTCGATGGTGCGGTCTTCGACCGACGCGGTCAGCACGCTGAACGTCAGCCCGGCAGGTTGGAAGTTCTGACTCTTGAACACCCCGAAGCGCACATCCGCCGCGGTTTTCAGGAAGACAATCTGCGCGTGGTTCTGATAACTGCGCTGCCCATCACTGATCAGGGTCTTTTTGAAATCCGTCTTGCCACCGGCCGAGCCGCCGACGAACAGGCAGGGGAAACGTCCCGATTCATAGAGCGCCTCCATAAAGAACGACTCGGAAGCCGAAAGACCATCGAACACCACGTAGGCCAAGGTGTCGCGATGATCAATCGGCGTGCTCACTTGCGCCTGCTTGATGTTAGTCACCAACCTGGCGATTCGCTCACGCATGGCCAAGCGCTTGCCGCCACCGCGAATGTCCTCGCATTCCAGCGGCACCATCACCACCTCGGCCGACACAATCACACTGGCATCAAACAGCTGTAGCACCACCCGATCCCAGGTCTCGCCGGTCTGGCAATACAGCGTGTTCGCACCGTTGCACAGCTCACCTGACGTCGTGCACAGGCTGATGGTGCTGTGGGCGAAGCGCTTTTTGACGTTGGCGGCGATCTGGTCGATGTCCAGGTGCGGGGAGATGAACCCGGTGATCAATACCGGGGTGATGCGCACGCTGGCCAGCGCCTGATCAAGTTCAGCAGAGGTGCAGACCACGCTTACAACCCCTTGAGTGCGGGCTCGGGCAGTGTTGAAGAGGTTCAGTAGGTTCATGGCTGGACTCGGTTGAGCGCGACGTGACGCGTACGCGGTATGCGTGCGGAGTCCTTTCTCTGTAGCGGTCACGGCTGGGGGCTTGTATGGGCGTGAGCTTGTGCTATTTGCGGGGGGGGCCATAGGGGCTTTTGGTTGGGGTTTGCTCCGTCTGTTGATCAACTACTTTCGTATAGGTGCCAAGGGAGGGCGATGAAAAAACAGTCTCTGACCTCTAGACGAAAAAATGGCAGCCGCTATGCTTCGGTGATGGCCTCTTGCTACTCGCTATGCCCACCACAAGCAATTCTTGGCGCGAGACGGAAACTTACTCGTCATCGTCCTTGAGGAGACGTGGAGGAAAACGGGGGGACAGATTTGAGCTCACTTGTAATTGGCCTGTCTCATAATCGTAATCTGTCCAGGTTTTTTCGTTGTTAAGCAATAGATCGAATTTTTAGCGAATGGCTGAGGTTGTTGTGTAATGAATAATGAAAAGATATTACCTGAGCCTCGAGAAATCGAAGAGGCGACGCGCAATCCAAATGGTTGGGTGTATAGAATATACGGTCACTATGGGGTAAACGATGCAGTCCCACCTGAAGCTGTTGTGGGTGCTTGGAAAGTTAATGAGGAAGGACTCATTGTGGGTGAATTTATTTCGAATCCGAAATTCATCCATAGATGACAGAGTAGCAAGGTAGGGTGATGAGTATCTCTATAGTGAAACCCAAAATAGCTCTATTGTTCTGTGGTATTTTTTATAGAAAACGTGGTCTTTCCCCGTTTTTGTGGTCGATATTGGCGATCAGGCTGTATGGCAGTTGCGCAGAGATAGGGGGCTTTAACTATGGAATCCGAACTGCTCAATGAAGTTTGTCAGATTGTTGAAGACTGCAAAGTGCTAAACTTTTCAGAGTCAAAACTGGCACTCGCAATAATTCGCGCCGCAGAAAAATACTCCGATAAGGAAGTCGTAAGCGTCTTTTCCAGTCTGTCAAACGGTGTGATGGCGGAGATTGGGCAGCATGTCTCCAGGTACGAAACTACCGGGGAGTATTACGTCATTTCAAATGCGGGTATAAGCGACTTGTCTGGACTGATGGGGCGCATTTCGAAACTGGTTTAAGCTTCAATCAGCGCATGTAGTAAAAATGTTAAGGCCTGTAAAAGATGTTGTGAATGCTACCCAGGTGCTGGCGGAAACGCCCATCAACGGCTATTGTTGCCGGCGTTGTTTCCCCCAACCCATTAAGGTGCCTAAAAACCACCAATTGTGTAGGGAACGTGGTCTATCCCTGAGGAATTTCAGCTGTCAATTGTTGTGAAACCAATCGTTCCTAGAGGTTGAATTCAATGCAATATGTAAACCTGCTTGGTGTGCACCCTGGTTGCGTGGAACTGCGACCATTTGCGAAAAAATTCTTTGACGCCCTATGCGTTAATGATAGGGAAGAGCGCGAGAGCAGTAATTACATTGATGGTTATTATTGCAAGGATTCCCTTGGTGGCATGACTTTCTCCGTCGCTATTTCAGACGAAGATGCGCATGAAAACGTACCGTACTGGATTCACATTTCAGCGGACTTGGTCACACCTGACGCTCTGGAAGATGCTGTTTCCCAGTTGATTCGAGATAAGGTACTTCCAATGGGATTTCAGTTGGTCCGTATTGTTAACTTAGGCAAGCGAGGTGAGCTGCGAATTGACTACTGACATGTCAAGCGTGATAAAGATAATATTGTTATTGGTAGCGTTGTGGTGACGGATTTTGCCGATGGCGAGATTTTCAGATTGGATCACGGCGACCAACGCACTTGAGAAGTCAGAAGGCAACAGAAAGATAGGGCTCTAATAAATGAAGTTTACAATGAGCGTAGTCGAAAAATTTGAGTTGTCAGATGGAGTTACGATTCTCGCTTGTAAAGGCTGTAACTCAAATGTTGATGTTATCGGAAAACGATTTTATCCGGTTTCTGGTGATAAGGTTCGACAGCCTCTGACGATAGTTTGTGAGCGTAAGATGCTAAATCAACAGTCGAATCTTGATCAAAAGGCTTTTGAAATAAGAGATGTTGTGGATCTGACGCAAGAAGAGGCAAGAAGTGGAGGTTGGCAGTTGGTCGTAGAATAAGATCAAGAGGGCTTAACGGGGGGCAAAATTCTGGCTCACTTGAAGTAGTGCTATTAACGCTTTGTTACGTTCTTTAAAGGCTAAATAGAATGCTAGCGATTGTCGGGTAAAAGCATTGCGCACAAATAGATTCTGAGTTTGGCGATAAAAATTATCTGTTTTGAGGGTTGGCTGGATGAGTTCTCCAATTATTTTTGGCTTGAGCGAAGATGATAATTCAATGAGGCTGATTTATCGTCTTGAGCATGACTTGGAAAGAGATCGCGAAAGAGTATCGTTGACTCAAGCTTTAACATTGGATAAAACTCGCCCGCTTATAGGGCTTAAAGGAACCTATGGGCTTTTTGGATCAGTAGATTGGTGGGATAGCATCCGCCAAGGACAAATGCCACTGTTATTCGTTTCTGGCGTCATTTTGCGGGCTTATGTTGCGGGGCAAGATAAGCATCAAGCAAATAATATGCTTGATTTAAAGCTAGAAGACGGCTCGGTGCGAGCTGTTGGTATTTATGTCAATGACAGGGAAGACGTTCGGTTGTTTCGGTCTGGTTACAAAGCTAGTGTTGTGTATGCGTTAGATGAATTGAAACAGCAGCCGGCTTCTGATGGTAGTGTGAATTATTCGAAGGTTGCATTGGAGATGGCGGTTTCGTTGCAGTCTGTTATATAGCGAAAACCAGTTGGCAGCTTTGGGGCAGTGCGCGCAGATCAAGTCTTCTGATGTATTTTGATTGACTGAAACAGTAGGGGAATAGAAAAGGGTGCTGTCTCTTCTGGAGTTGACTAAGTTTTTGGTCCGACTTGTACGAAAGGACTCTCCATATGCCACGCAGAGCATGCGTCTCGATACCTGGCGTATCCTTGCGTTCAATTCTATGGGGCAACGAGGCATATTTGTTCCGAGGGGTGATAGCTTGAATGGGTGGAAGCCATGGTGATGAAGAGGTTGATGAGCTTGGATGAAATGGAGCCAATCGCTAAGGAGGCTACGCGTCTGGCGTTAAGTGAGTATCCGGAACCGTCGAAGGGAAGCGGGGACAGACCACGTTTTCTGATGAAACTGAAGCAATGATCGAACGGGGAGTTCAGCGAGGTCGACCGGAGGGCGGGACAGCGATTGTCGTCTTAGTTTAGAAAACGTGTTCTGTCCCCGTTTTCTCTGTCCCCGTTTTCTAGAACTGGTTCGAGTCCACGATTGACTCAGCCAATAAGACGATTGGGGTGAGTATTAATTTGAAGTACGACACCGGTACGTTAACGGAGGCGCAAGCGACCAAGCTGATGTCTTTAACCCAGGATGGGGTATCTAGGTTCTGGAGCCGCACTATTGACCTGAATGGCGATACATATGCTGTTAATGTTAACGTGAGCAAAAATGAAGAAGGTATGCCGATTAGCCTGAAAATCGAAAGTGGAAAAGATTATGCGCGCTCGCTCAATACGAATGGCGCGTTCTTTCCATTCTCGATTCCGGGCGCCACCATCTATTGTCAGTAAGGGTATAGTAGTGGCAGGCTGGAGCGGGCTGACAATGACTATAAACTTGTTGCGGCACACGAAATCGGGCACCCAATCCTTACGCTGGCAGAAGGTTTGAAGTATTCGTGGGGCCACGAGGGGACTTCCGGGATCTTTGGAGGCGAAAACGGTACGCGGGCCTCTGCTTCCTGAACGGGCGAAATAAATCTGATGAAATACTACGAGCGAGTGAGCGATAAAGCAAAATATGACCGATCTATTGCGAGTGAGAGTTATGTCAAAAATCTTATCTATATTTCTACACGTCGTTAAAGTGTCGGTTCTGCCACTGGCGTTGTCTAGCTGTTCTTTGATAGAGATGGAGCAGGTTTTTTTTGACGAGCTGCGTATTGAAAATAAGCTGGCAATACCAATAGCCTATTGCAACGAATTCGATGCTACGACCTGTTCTGAGGTAGTCCAGAGTGGCGGAAGCTACAGCGTAATTTTCGTTTCGCACGTTAATAATGACAGTGACGAAAAAAAGTTAGAGTCATTTGATCGTCAAAACATTAAGGTCTGTGGAAAGGTCCTTGATATCAAGCTGATTCGGACAGTGTCGTCAATAGTGAAGCGTGACAAGGACCATTCCGAGATCATCATCGATAGGGCGGTAAGCGATAAATTTTGTCAATAAAGGAAACGGGAGCAGACCCTGAGGAATCCCCACAAATCTACTCCAATACCCGCGCCTCTTGATGGGCCTCTGCTCGCAACGCGTGCTCAAGCCTCTCAAAGGTGCTTCGAGAATTTGAGCCGCGTCCACAAAACGTGTCTGTCCCTGATGGACTGCGAGCATTGGGTCCTCGCGTAGGAAACTTCTGAAAATCCCACCAAAAGCACTATTCTGACCCTAAGCCTCTCGCCGGAGGTTTTCTGTCGCGTTACGCTCTGGATGTCGCTGCACATTCAGCGACCGGGCTTGGTAACCCGGTGGAATAAGGCGTAACAGTGCACAGACAGGATTGCAGGCTTTCAGGCCTGCGATTTTGTTTTATGGCAGCTGTGCGTGGGACGTCTTCTGACGTGCCGGTTTCCTTGATTCCCCGGTTTACCAACCTGCGCACAGCTGCCACCCATTCGCTTGGTGACGGATGCGGCAGCTCTTCGAATCAAGGGAGCTGAACAATGCATATCAATAGATCAAGAAAACGGCCTCATCTGCTCAGCAGTTCTGTATCGCAGTCCCGCTGCATCTCAGTCAGTGGAGATAGCAAATGACCGAACAAGCAGAAGCAAAAACCATCGGCTACACCCCATTCCATTATTGCTCCGATCGTCCACTGTTCCGCGTTAACGGCGGTGTTCCGTTAAATGAAGCGTTGCAACAAGCGTCAGATCTCTTGCATCTCGCCTACCGGCTTGCAGAGGATGCAACCTTCGAAAGGAAAACGGACCGTCATGCTTGGGCGGCTCATTATTTAATGGAGATGAGCAAAGCGGTGATTGATGATGTAGTGAAAGTCATGACAGTTAGACCCGGGGAATCAAAACACCGGTTTCTTCGGGTTGGTGGTGCAGCACCAGAGCGGTGAAAAATCAGCTCCATGACGCCTGGACGGCAAACCGACACCCGCTATGCTATCGACGATGGCGTCTTGCCATTTACCACGCCCACCACAACCCCAGGCGCGAGACGAGAACCTGCTCGTCATCGCCCTTTGCAGAGACAATCCATGAATACATACAAAGCCGTGTCCGGAGTGGCCTGGGGTGTTTTGTTGGGTTGCATCGGCCAGGCCAACGCTTTTCAGCTTTCGCCGGATGGCACCTTGGCTGAGCGGGAGATGGCCAAGAAATACGGGGTTTCCTATAAGGCGACGGTGCCTTTCGCCAGTTTTGCGCTGCACAATTTTTCCGATCCTGCCCATGAGGCGCTGACGCAGAAGATCTATGGGTGCGACGGGGATTGGCAGGAGTGCAGCAACCCCAACCTGGAGAATGCTGGCGCCTACATCATTGCCGGGGTTCGCTGGAACGATGATCCGGTGTTCATGCCGGGCGCGGAAGATGCCAAGACCAAGGGCTGCGATGGGCGTTATTCGGTTGGTTTTATCTCGCAGACGCGGTGCTGGGTAAATCTCTTCGAGAAAGCCGAGAGCAAAAGCGCTTCTGATCCGATGGCGTTCATGGGCGCGGGGAACTACATCTCTCGTTCGCATTTTGGCGACCTGCAGTTCTTGCATTCCATGGCTTCCCAAGAGGGCGCCACGCCAGAGCAGACCAAGCGTGAAATCATGATGTGGGCCGAGTTCGCCTGGGGTGTTGCCGATGGGACCTATCCCATCAATACCTATTTGAAAGACATCAAGATCGAAGGCTGGGAGCAGCATTTCAATAACGGGCAGACCGTGCAGGATCTTTTTGCCGTGGGGCGTCCATGGCTGCGGGCGAATGTGAACCAGGTGGCGTTTGGCAGCTTGCTTCACCTTGTCCAGGACAGCTTTGCCGGTGGGCATGCGCAGCGGCGCGAAGAGGTGCTGGGTGACAAGTGCATGGGCGGTGCCGAGGCTGTGTTGGGGCGAATCGAGGAATTTCATTCTTACGCCCGGCAGGATCATGCCAAGCACAAGGCCGATGACGCCAGTTCAGTCGCCAGGATCATGCTGATGGCCCATGAACCGGACGTCGTGGATGCGGGCAAGAAGCTGAGAGGGTTTATCGCCGATCGCAGGAAATGGGCGGATGTCAGGCCTTATCTGGATGAGTGTGTTTTTGCGCTGGCCAATGAAACGACTCCGGCGTCGGCGGGTGATGGATATAAGCTGGAGGCCAATCGCTGACCACCTGATGAAAAACTGGTGGGAGCGAGCTTGCTCGCGATAGCGGTGTGTCAGGCGACTTCGATGTTGACGGTCATGACGCCTTCGCGAGCAAGCTCGCCCCCACAGTAGCCGCAGAACGATGTGCCTTACTTGCCCGTCGGCCGTTCGTTGACATTCGGCCTTCCTCGACCATTATTAAGTGCCTCCAGAGTCATCACTCCTCCAGAGGCACGATCATGGCGCAAACGGACATTCTCATTGTGGGGGCCGGCCCTACTGGATTGGTCCTGGCTTTGTGGCTCACCCGGCAGGGGCTTGCTGTCAGGATTGTCGACAAGAGCAGCGGGCCGGGGGAAACCTCGCGTGCCATGGCCGTCCAGGCCCGCACACTTGAGCTGTATCGCCAGCTTGGCATGGCCGGCGCGGTCATCGACGCCGGGTACAAGACCCCGGCCATGAACATGTGGGCCCGGGGGAAACGCAAGGCGCGGATTCCCCTGGTGGACGCTGGCGGGGATGTATCGCCTTATCCTTTTGTCCTCATATACCCCCAGGATCGTCATGAGCGGCTGTTGGTCGAGCAGCTTCAGTCCCTGGGCGTCGAAGTCGAGCGGCAGACCGAACTGCTGTCCTTCGAGGACTGTGGCGACCACGTTACCGCGCGCTTGAAACACGCCGATGGTCGCGAAGACACGCTGACGACCGCTTACCTCGCAGGATGCGATGGCGCGCGGTCGCTCGTGCGTCATCAGGTGGGGAGCGGCTTCGAGGGCGGCACCTACAAGCAGCTGTTCTACGTGGCGGATGTGTCTGCCAGCGGTTTCGAGCCTGCGGAGGAGGCCCATATCGCCTTTGATAAATCCGAATTCGTGTTGGCGTTTTTCTATGGCGAAACTGGTCAATATCGCCTGATCGGTACGATTCGCGATGAACGCGCAGAGCATCCAGAGACGCTCACGTTCGAGGACGTTGGCCATGACGCCATCAACGGCCTGAACATCAGGATCAATGGCGTGAATTGGTTTTCCACCTACCGGGTCCATCATCGCGTCACGGATCAGTTCCGCTGGGGCAGGGCGTTTTTGCTGGGGGATGCTGCGCACGTCCACAGCCCGGCCGGTGGACAGGGCATGAACACCGGCATCCTCGACGCGATCAATCTGGCCTGGAAACTGGCGGCGGTCGTGAAGGGACAGGCACCAGACGCGTTACTCGACAGCTACCAGGTCGAACGCCAGGCGTTTGCGCAAAAGCTTGTGGAAACGACGGACCGGCTGTTCACCTTTGCAACCGCCCAAGGCAATTTTGCCGACTTCGTGCGCACGCGCATCGCACCGCTTTTTGCGAGTGTTGCCTACAAAAGCGAGAACGTGCGTGAGTACCTGTTCCGGATGGTGTCCCAAACCACCTTGAATTATCACGAGAGCCCGTTGAGTGCCGGCAAGGCGGGTGACGTGCTGGGCGGTGACCGTTTGCCCTGGGTACCGGTGCCAGGCGCTGACAACTACGAACCGCTCGCATCCATCGGCTGGCAGGTGCATGTCTACGGCGAGGCCGGGGCGGAGCTGAAAGCCTGGAGCAGCCAGCACCAGATCCCTCTGCACACGTTCACCTGGCGGGATGAGCATCATAAAGCCGGGTTGTGTCGGGACGCCGCCTATCTGCTGCGTCCCGATACCTACGTCGCCCTGGCGGATCCCCAAGCGTCTGCGGCAACGTTGAGCCGCTATTTCAGCGACCGGGGCCTGACGCTGCCGGCTTGAGCGCGTCAGGTGTGGCGATCGGCCCTCAGCCCAAATCCCCAGCCTCATGCCGCTCCGGCACTTGGCTCGCCTCATCCCCCCACGTACGGTTGACCCGCTGCCCGCGCTGGACGGCGGGGCGCTTGGCAATGTCTTCGGCCCAGCGCTGCACATGGGTGTATTCGTGGGCACTCAGGAATTCGGCGGCGCCGTACACGTTGTTGCGCACCAGTTGGCCATACCAGGGCCAGACCGCGATGTCGGCGATGGTGTAGTCATCGCCCACCAGGTATTGGCTTTCGCCGAGGCGGCGATCCAGGACGTCGAGTTGACGCTTGGCCTCCATGGTGAAGCGATTGATCGGGTATTCGAATTTTTCCGGTGCATAGGCGTAGAAATGCCCGAAGCCGCCACCCAGGTACGGGGCAGAGCCCATCTGCCAGAACAGCCAGTTCAGTGTTTCGGTGCGGCCTGCCAGGTCGGTGGGCAGGAGGGCGCCGAATTTTTCCGCCAGGTAGAGCAGGATCGAACCGGATTCGAAGACCCGGAGGGCAGGCTCCACGCTGCGGTCCAGCAGGGCCGGGATCTTGGAGTTGGGGTTGACCTCGACAAAACCGCTGGAGAACTGGTCACCTTCGCTGATGCGGATCAGCCAGGCGTCGTATTCCGCGCCCGTATGACCCAACGCCAGCAGTTCCTCCAGCAGGATGGTCACCTTCACGCCATTGGGCGTGGCCAGGGAATAGAGCTGCAACGGGTGCTTGCCAATCGGCAAGGTTTTTTCGTGAGTCGGCCCAGCGATAGGGCGGTTGATGCTGGCGAACTGGCCGCCAGACGGGGCGTCGTTTTTCCAGACCTTGGGCGGAACGTAGGACGCTTGGCTCATCGGGACATACCTCATCGTTTGCTTGTGGTGTGATCCCCCAGAGTCTACCGCTGTTCGTTCATGATCCGCGCCACTTCACCGGAAGCCTTGAGCTGCTCGAAAGCGCGCTGGGCCTTGGCGACGACTTCGTCAGGTGTGCTCAGGCTGAACGCCAGGTGGACCTTGTGGGGTTGCTCGTCGAGGGTATAGACCTCTTCCAGCGAAGTGAAATCCACTTGGGCATCCTTGCTCATCAGGCGCGCGGTGTTCTCCGGCAGCGGCAGCATTTGGATCTGGTGATTCAGCAGCTTTTGAAAGTTGTCGTGGTTGTTGGCCGAGATGACCAGCCGGGTAAACCCACGCTGTTGCAGGTAAATCTGCTTGGCGTCATTTCGCACCACGCCGATGCTGTACTGCTTGGCATCCTCAAGGTTGTTGACGGCGATGCCCTCACTGTCTCGCATCTTGTAGAGCCGGCTCGCCACCCGGTGTATTTCACCGACCCATTTGAACAATTGCTCGCGGGCCGGGGTGCGGTCCAGCGGGAAAATCAACACGTTAGGCTCGTGCAGCGCCTTTTCGTAGGCCCGGGCCCACGGGTACAGCGACAGGCTGTAGTCGGTGAGCTGGGCGTTTTTCAGCGTTTCTTCGGCGATGCGACTGCCCGGCCCGACGACCTTGTCATCACGCTGGTAGGCATAGAGGGAATCTTCGGTCACGACTTCGATCGTCTCGGCGTGGCTTTGCAGGCTGATCGAGGTGAGAAGCAGGCACGAGCAGAGTATCAGGCGATAGTGCATATACAGACCTCATGGCACGCGATGGTTTACAGGGCGACGCAATCGCGTCCCTTGTGTTTGGCCCGGTACAGCGCCTGGTCGGCGCGTTGCAGCAGTTGATCGAAATGGTCCATGGTCTCCGGGTCCAGCTCGGCGACGCCGATGCTCACGGTGACAAACGACGAGACCTTGGAACCGCTGTGGGGCAGTTCACGTTCCGCCAGGCTTGCACGGAAACGTTGGGCGGCCTCGCAGGCCTGGGCGGCATCGACGTTGGGCAGGACCACGACGAACTCTTCGCCGCCGACGCGCGCGGTCAGTTCGCCAGAGCGGCCGAACACGCTGCGCAGGGTCTCGGCGATCTCTTTCAAGCACAAGTCGCCCTGCATGTGGCCGTAGGTGTCGTTGTAGATCTTGAAGAAATCGACATCGCACATGAGCACGGCCAGCGGGGTCTTGTGGCGGATCGCCCGGCGAAACTCGATGTCCTTCAATTCGTCGAAATAGCGACGGTTGGCCAGCCCCGTCAAATCGTCGTGACGTGACAGGGCTTCGAGGGCCTGGTTGGCCGCCTTCAATTCTGCGGTGCGGGCCTCGACCAGTTCGGCCATTTGGTCGCGGCTGGCGGCAAGCACCAGCTCGTCCGAATGCTGGCGTTCCAGATGGGCGCGCAGATTGTCCTGGAGTGTATTGACCTGGTGTTCGAGCAGGCTCAGTTCGTCCTGGCGCTGCACCGCCCGTTGCAGCTTGAGGTGCCGCTTGAGGGTTTGCGGCGCCAGTTCGCCCAGGTGCCGGGCGATGTGCACCACATGCACGGTCACCAGCCGGTTGAACACGGTCATGATCAACCCGGCCAGCAGCAAGGACTGGATGAGCTGGGTGATGACGATGCTGCGTGCTTCGCCCCAGAGGCGCTCCCACAGCAGGTTATTGTCGCCTTCGATGGTCAGCTCGCCGACTTTTTCATGGGCCCCGGCATAGGGTTGTGCGATGAGTTGGCGATGCAGCACCGGCACCACGCCCGATTGACCGACGGGGTATCGATTGAGCTCGATGACTTCAGGCGCTTGCCCGGGGCGCAGGATGTTCAACACCAGGCGTCCCACGGGCGCTGCCATGGCGACGCTGGCGATTTGCTGGTCGAGGGATTCACGGTCCAGTTCCCAAATGGCATGGGCCAGGGTGTTCTGGAACACTTGGTCGATCAGGGCCAGCTCCGAATTCATCTCCGCCAGGTTGTTTTCCCAGGCCATCCAGGTGCGCCAGGTGACCATCACCAGGGTAAAGAGCAGGCAGAACAACAGCGTTGCCAGTACCAGGCGACGTCCCAGGGAGCTGAACGCCTTGGCCTGTGGTTGTAAGGAGGACGCCCTACGGAAATTGGCATCCATGTCATAACCATTTGCGCAGGATGGCATCGTAGACGCCATTGCGCCGGATGGTCTCCAGGCCCGCACGGAACTTCGCCACCGTATCGGCCGGCGTCTTGCGGCTGAATGCCATGCTCAAGCCGTCGGTGCTGCTTAGCTCGGGCAGCGCCAGCGAGCGGATCAGCAACTTGTCCGGGTCTTCGCCATTCTGGCGCGTCAGGTACAGCGCGTTGAGCTCATTGGAAATCCACAGCTCCACGTGATCGACCTTGAGCTTGCGGTAGTTGTGTTCGTACTTGGTGCTCGACTGCAGTTCTTCGCCGATGCGAAAGCCCTTCGAGACCAGGTATTGCTCACCCACGTCCTGATTGACCGTGGCGATCTGGTGCCCATGGGCATCGGCCAGCGAGTTGAGTTTCACCGGCCGGTCCGCCAGCGAGTAGATGTACCACTGCGTCGGGCCGATGCTGCCGACCCACTGGAAAAGCGGTTCGCGTGCAGGCGTGCGGACGATCGAGTAGATCAACACGTTGCTTTCATTGAGCGCCAGTTCGTAGGCCCGGGCCCACGGCATGGAATGGATAGGCGCGTCCATGCCGACCTCCTTGAGCACGGCCTGGACCACCTCGGTGCTCATGCCGGTCATTCGGCCGTTCTGCGTCATGTTGTAGGGCGGTAGCTCCTCCGTCACGATGCGCAGCGGCGCCTCTGCCGCACAAGCGCTTGCAGCGAGGAACATCAGGACGCCCCACATCAGCAGGCGATTCAGCGGCCAATCCATTGATCATTACCCTATGCAACTGGCAGAACCCGGAGGTCTGGGAGCTATTATTGTATAGGGTTATCGGCTGGGCTGGGGCCTGCTTGAATCCGGCCTGTCGAAACTGCCAGCCCAGCCGAAGGATCAACCGTTCAACAACGTCATCGTGTGCGCCTGGTATCGGTCGCCCGCCACGGCACCTTCGCCTGCGAAAATCCCGTCCAGCTGGGCCAATTCACCAGCGCTCAACACCACTGAAGAAGCTGCCACGTTGCTTTCCAGGTACTTGCGCTGCTTGGTGCCCGGGATCGGGATGACATGGTCACCCTGGGCCAATACCCAGGCCAAGGCCAATTGCGCAGCGCTGATGCCCTTGTCCAAGGCCAATGCCTTGACCCGCTCTACCAGCACCAGGTTGCGATTGAAGTTGTCGGCCTGGAAGCGCGGGTTGAAGCGGCGATAGTCATCGGCGGCGAAGTCCTCCGGTGATTTCAGCTCGCCGGTCAAAAAGCCCCGGCCCAAGGGACTGTAGGCGACGAATGCAATGCCCAGTCGCTGGCAAGTCGCGAGCACGCCATTGTGTTCAGGCTCACGGGACCACAGCGAGTATTCGCTTTGCACCGCTGCCAGGGGATGCACGGCGTGGGCTCGCTGGATGGTCTCGGCGCTGGCTTCCGAGATCCCGATGTGGCGGACCTTGCCGGCCTTGACCAGCTCGGCCATGGCGCCGATGGTTTCTTCGACGGGCACTTCAGGATCGATGCGGTGCTGGTAGTAGAGGTCGAGGTAATCGGTATCGAGACGCTTGAGGCTGCCGTCGACAGATTGCCGGACGTAGTCGGGGCGACCATTGACGCCGCGGGCATGGGGATCGCTGCTGCGCACCAGGCCGAACTTGCTCGCCAGGTACAGGTTTTCACGCTTGCCACGCAGGGCCCGTCCGAGCAGTTCTTCGTTGGTATGCGGTCCGTACATGTCGGCGGTGTCGAACAGCGTCACGCCCAGTTCCACGGCGCGGTGGAGCGTGGCAATCGCTTCGCGCTCGTTCACACCCGTGGTGTAGAAATCCGACATGCCCATGCAGCCCAGGCCGATGGAGGAAACGTGAGGGCCGCGATGGCCGAGTTGGCGAGTCTTCATGCTGATAGCTCCTGGAAATGAACGACCTGTGCAGTCTCTATCAAGCGGTTTCCTGGATAAATCCATGATTATTGGTTTAACTATTCGTGATATCTAAATAGTGAGGCGCGAGATTGGACCGATTACAGGCCATGCAGGTGTTCCGGCGCATCGTTGAACTGGGCGGTTTTGGCAAGGCGGCCGATGACCTTGGGCTGCCCCGGGCCACTGTCAGCCTGCTGATCCAGCAGTTGGAAGCCCATCTGGGCGTGCAACTGTTGCAACGCACCACCCGACAGGTGCGCGCAACGCTGGATGGGCAAGCGTATTACCAGCGCAGCGGCCAGTTGCTGGACGACCTTGATGACCTGGAAAGTTCGTTATCGGCGCAACGCAGCCAGCCGCGCGGCACCTTGAAAGTGGACATGCCCATCGCCTTTGGTTGCACCTGGATCGTGCCGCGCCTGCCGGATTTCTATCGCCGCTACCCGGCGTTGCAACTGGACATCGGTTTTCATGACCGCCAGGTCCATCTGCAGCGCGAGGGCGTGGATTGTGCAATCCGCGCCGGCAATGTCGTCGACCAGGCGCTGGTGGCGCGGCCCATTGTGCGCCTGCATCAACTGACGTGCGCCAGCCCTGGCTATCTGGCCCGCGCCGGTACGCCCGGGCGGTTGGAGGGTTTGACGGCGCACCGGGCCATCGGGTTTGCGTCCGGCAATGGGCGGTTCTTCCCGTTCGAATTCGAGGTGGCGGGGCGGGTGCGTGAAATGCAATTGCCCAGTGACTTGAACGTCAACAATGCCGACGCCTATGTGACGGCCTGTGAAGCGGGATTCGGCTTGATCCAGGTGCCGCGCTATCACGTGCAACGGCAATTGGCCGAAGGCCGGTTGGTTCAGGTACTTGAGGATTACAACGTACCAACGTGGCCGATCTCAGCGGTGTACCCGCCCCATCGACAGTTGTCGCCCAGGGTGCGGGTGTTTATCGACTGGGTGATCGAGCTGTTGCAGGGAGAGGCGGATGCCCAGCAGACGCTGATGGATAGGGTGTAGATGGTGCTTGTTTCAGGAATGGAAAGCGCCGTTTTTTGAGCCGGTATCTACTTGCTTTGGTGTGTATATCCGTTTCTTCGGTAACGGCCACTGACGGTTCCGCTCTTACAGCGGCTCACTTTTGAGACGCCCGGAAGCTGGCCCAGTCAAAAGTAAGCAAAACGCTTCTGCCCCACCACTCGGTGCCTCGCTTAGGCTCGGCATGCCCTCACTCCGGCATTGCTCCGTGGGCCCACTGCGCAATGCCTGCGTTCGGCCATCGTGGTTAACGGGGCGCCCGAGATCCACGTCCACGCCGAGGCGGCCTAGTAGCCGACCTGGCTCTCCCGGTCGTACACCCATCAGATCTGTGGGAGCAAAGCTTGCTCGCGAGGCGGCCTGATAGCCGGCCTGGTTCTCCCGGTCGTACTCCAATCCAATTAATGTGGGAGCGAGCCTGCTCGCGAAGGTGCCACAATCAGCATTGATGCAAGCAGATCCACCGCCATCGCGAGCAAGCTCGGCTCCCACAGGGATCGGCGGTGGACACTGATCTTATAAACGACCAAGAACCTGTGTGGGAGCGAGCTTGCTCGCGATGGCGGTGGTTCAGTCACATGGATGTTGGGTTTACTGGCCCAATCGCGAGCAGGCTCGCTCCCACAGGAAAAACGCGGTCCCCATCAAGAACCAGGTCGGCTATCAGGCCGCCTCGTGGCGGACGTTGATCTCGGGCGCCCCGTTAACCACGATGGCCGAACGCAGGCATTGCGCAGTGGGCATCCCGGCATGGATGCCGGGATAGCCGCGCTGGGCCATGGATGGCCCTTCGCGGCGGGCCCACGGAGTAATGCCGGAGTGAGGGCATGCCGAGCCTAGGCGAGGCACCGAGTGGTGGGGCAGGAGCGTTTTGCTTACTTTTGACTGGGCCGGCTTCCGGGCTTCTCAAAAGTGAGCCGCTGTAAGAGCGGAACCATAAGTAGCCGTTACAAAGAAAACGGATATACACACCAAAAAACTATGCCTCTCGGAACGGAAGACCAGAATCTCGGGAAGGCTTAAGTGAACAGCATTACGCTCCCACAGGTTGCGTGGTTTCATCGAACGTGTTGGTTTTGCCAAAGACCTCAAGCCTTGACCCAGCGCTGGCGACTCCAGCTGCTCAACGTATCGACCGCGAAAACCAGTAGCAACATCGCCAGGATCACCGTGCTGCCTTGGGCTTCCTGGAACAGGCTGAGGCTGACGTAGAGCATTTGCCCCAGGCCCCCGGCGCCGACGAAGCCGAGCACGCTGGCCATGCGGATATTGTTTTCCCAGCGGTACAGGACATACGCCAGTAGCTGGGGCAGGAGGTTGGGCAGCGTGCCGTAGCAGAACGCCAATACCGCATTGCCACCTTGCAGGCGGATGGCGTCGGCCGGTTCGGACGGGGTATTTTCCAGGGCTTCGGCGAACAGCCGGCCGAGCACGCCCGTGGTGTGCAGGGCCAAGGCCAGGGTGCCGGCATTGGGGCCGAGCCCGGCGGCCAGGACCATCAGCGCCGCCCACACCAGTTCTGGAACCGCGCGCAAGGCATTGAGTACCAGCCGCGAAGCGCTCTGCAGGGGCCAGCCGAAGCGCCCGGCCGCAGGCAAGGCCAACAGCAGGCCGAAGACCGCTGCGAGCAGGGTGCCAAGGGCCGACATGGCGAGGGTTTCCAGGGCGCCGTGGCCGATCGCCTTCAGGTGGCCCAGGCTCAGGTCCGGGCTGAGAAAGCGCTGCGCATAAGCGCCCATCCGGTGCAGGTTGCCGCTGTCACCGAGCTCGCCCAGGTCGATGCCCAGGTAGACGAACGAGGCGACGACTGCCGCACCGATGCCCAGGACAATGACCGCGTTGATCAGGCGATTCATGCCAGCCTCCAGCGCAGCAGGCGGCTGAGTTGATCGGCGAGCAGCACCAGCATCAGGAACGTCAGCAGCAGGCTGGCCACTTCACCGCCGGCGAACATTCGCAGCGACAGGTCCATTTGTTGGCCGAGGCCTCCGGCACCGACGAAGCCCATCACCACCGAGGCGCGGATGGCGCACTCCCAGCGATAAACCGTGTATGACAACAGTTCCGCCGCGACATTGGGCAGGATCCCGTAGCAGAAAGCGGCGAGCCGGCTGCTGCCCGATTGCAGGAGCGCATGGGCCGGACGCTGGTCGACCGACTCGTAGATTTCCGCGTAGACCTTGCCCAGCATGCCGCTGTAGGTAATGGCGATCGCCAGTACGCCGGCCGTGGGGCCGAGGCCGACGGCACGGACGAAGAGCAAGGCCCAGACGATTTCCGGGACGCTGCGCAGGAAGATCAGCAGGCCGCGCACCGGCCAGCGCAGCAGTTGACCCCAATAGCCCGGGTGCCCGGCACGGGAGGCCGCCGACAGCGACAGGGCGCGGCTGGCCAGCAGGCTCGCGGGCACCGCCAACAGCAACGCCAGGGCCATGCCGGCCGTGGCGATCGCCAGCGTCTGCAAGGTGGCTTGCCACAGCAGTTCGACAAATTCGTCGCCATGGGCTGGAGGCCAGAAGGCCGCTACAAACCGGCCCATTTCGCTCTGGCTGTCGCTCGCCACCAGCACGCGAAGGTCCAGTTCGCTGAACTGGATGCCCGGCCACAGCAGGACGAGGGCCAGCAGAGTGAGCAGCAGGCGCGGGCGGGTAGCGGGGTCTCGGGTATCGCGTGTCAGCATCGGGGGATCTGCACGCTCAAGGAAGAGGACGGTGTTGGCGAAGACTGTAGCTGTTCGTTGGCGTAGAGCGTGTCGAGCAACTGACGGTCCACCGCTTCGGTTGGCAGGTCGAACAGGATCTGTCCATCGCGCAGGCCAATGACTCGGGAAAAGTGTGCCAAGGCCAGCTCCACCGCGTGCAGGCTGGCGACCAGGGTCACGTCGTGCTCGCGGGCATGGCGGCACAGCACCGAAAGCGTGTGCTGGGCCAATACAGGGTCCATGGCCGAAACCGGCTCGTCGGCCAGCAGCACCTCTGGCGCCTGGTACAACACCCGGGCAATGCCTACGCGTTGCAGCTGTCCGCCTGACAGCTGCTGGCATTGCGCGAACAGTTTGTCGCCCAGGTCCAGCCGGGCCAACGCCGCCCTGGCGCCTGGAATATCCAGGGGATGCAGCAGGTTCAACAGGCTTTTGCCGATACCCCACTGACCGAGCTTTCCCGCCAGGACCGCCGTGACCACGCGTTGACGTGGCGGCAGCGGCGGCGATTGGTGGATCAGGCCGATGCGCGCACGCAGGCGCTGACGCTGGCGGGCAGACAGCTGCCAGGCGCGCTCACCGAGCAACTGCAGCTCGCCGCTACCCGGGCGCAGGGCGGTGGCCAGCAGGTTGAGCAGGCTCGACTTGCCCGCGCCCGATGGGCCGATGATGGCGACCTGCTCACCTGTGCCGATGTGCAGGTCGATGCCCCGCAGCGCCTGGACGCCGTTGGCATGGGTAACGCTGACCTGGGTCAGTTGCAGGGTCATTTGAGCAGTTCGGCGGCGCGTGCGGCTTCCTCGATGCCCTTGTAGTTCTCAGGCTTGGTTTCGATGAAGCGGCTGGCGGCCTGCAGATCGAGGATTTCCTTGTCCTTCGGGTTGGCCGGATCGAGTGCCAGGAAGGCTGCCTTTATCTTGGCCGCCAACGCTGGGTCGAGGGTACCGCGCACCGTCCAGTTGTAGTCGAAGTAGGCTGGGGTGGTGGCGAAGACCTTGACCTTGGTCGTGTCGACCTTGCCGGCAGCGACCAGTTTTTCCCAGACACTGGCATTCAGCACGCCAGCGTCGACCTTGCCGGCCTGGACCCAGGCGACGGTGGCATCATGGGCGCCCGAGTAGCCCACGCGACTGAAGTAGCTTTCAGGCTTGATGCCGTCCTTGAGCATGAAATAGCGCGGCATGAGGCTACCGGACGTCGACGATACCGAACCGAAGGCAAAGGTCTTGCCCTTGAGGTCGGCGAGGGATTTGACGGCCGGGTCGGCGGTGATGAATTTACTGGTGAACTGGGCGTCCTGTTCGCGCTGGACCAGGGGGATGGCGTTACCGGTTTTCAGGCGTGCCTGCACGAAGGTGAAGCCGCCCAGCCAGGCCATGTCGATCCGGTCGGTGGCCAGCGCTTCGACCACGGCGGGGTAGTCGCTGACGGGTACGAACTCGACTTTCATGCCGGTTTGCTGTTCCAGATAGGCACCCAGCGGCTTGAACTTGCGCAGCAGCTCGGTCGGGGCCTCATCGGGAATCGCACTGACTTTCAAGGTGTCGGCGGCCTGGGCCAGCAGGCTGCTAAGAGACAGGGCAACGCCGACGGCCAATGCCAGGGAACGCTTGAGCATGGAGGATCTCCGATACATGAAGGCAAGGAATGGTGAAGCATCACGCCCACGTGGATGGCGGTACGCCGCTCTGTGAGGGTAGACGAAGGAGAGGGATGTTAACCGTTTCTGGCCTTGAACTCACTCATTCACCCGTGGCGAGGGAGCTTGCTCCCGCTGGCCTCTGTAGGAGCTGCCGAAGGCTGCGATCTTTGATCTTTCGCTTGATACTCAACCGGCTTTGAAAAGATCGCAGCCTCGCTTCGCTCGGCAGCTCCTACAGCGCAGCCGAGCGGGAGCAAGCTCCCTCGCCACAGGTTCTGGGTTGTCTGGGTTGACGCTATCGCGAGCAAGCTCGCTCCCACAGGGGGGTTGAGGCGGGCGGGAGAACCGGGGCCTCGTCGGGTGAGGCCTCGGCGAATGAGAGGTCAGAACAGCTTGGTGAACAACCAGTAGAGGCTGCCGGAAAGGAGGATGGCAGCAGGCAGCGTCAGTACCCAGGCCATCACCAGGTTACGGATGGTGCGCATCTGCAAGCCAGAGCCGTTGGCGACCATGGTGCCGGCCACGCCGGAGGACAACACATGGGTCGTGGACACTGGCAAGCCGAACATATCGGCGGCGCCGATGGTCAGCATGGCGACGGTTTCGGCCGAGGCACCTTGGGCATAGGTCAGGTGGGTCTTGCCGATTTTCTCACCCACCGTCACCACGATGCGCTTCCAGCCGACCATGGTGCCCAGGCCGAGGGCGATGGCCACGGCGATTTTCACCCACAGCGGAATGAACCGCGTGGAGTTGTCGATCTGCTGCTTGAACAGCTGCAGCTTGGCGGTGGTGTCGGCGTCGAAGTTGCCGACTTTGTTCTTGTCCATCAGGCGAATGGTTTCGCTGGTCAGGTACATATCGTTACGCACGTTGCCCACGGCTTCTGCGGGTACCCGGGCCAGCGAACCGTAGCCCTTGACCTCGGTACCGATGCTGCCCGCCAAGGCGGCAAGGGCCGGCACCAATTGTGGCGTCGCTTCCTTGCTGCCTACATAGGCAGAAAGGATCGCTCGCGGATTTGCCGGGGCCGGTAACGGTGAGCCTTTGACCAAGGCTTGTTGAGTGACTTCGGCCACGGCGGCGAATTGCAGTGCCTGGTCGGCCGGCATGGTGCGGTTCAGCGCATACGCCATCGGCAGGGTGCCGACCAGAATCAGCATGATCAGGCCCATGCCTTTCTGGCCGTCGTTGGAGCCGTGGGCGAATGACACGCCGGTGCAGGTCAGGATCAGCATGCCGCGAATCCACCAGGGCGGCGGCGTATTGCCTTCCGGGGCCTTGTACAACGAGCGGTTCTTGACGAAGGCCCGCAGCGCCAGCAGCAGCAACGCAGCGCAACCGAAGCCCACCAGCGGTGACAACAGCAACGCATAGCCGATCTTGGTCGCCTGGGCCCAGTCCACACCGCTGGTGCCGTCACGCCCGTGCATCAGCGCATTGGCGACACCCACGCCGATGATCGAGCCGATCAGCGTGTGGGACGACGACGCCGGCAAGCCCAGCCACCAGGTGCCCAGGTTCCACAGGATGGCGGCGATCAGCAGGGCGAAGATCATCGCGAAGCCGGCAGAGGAACCGACTTGCAGGATCAGTTCCACCGGCAGCAGGGCGATGATGCCGAAGGCCACGGCGCCGCTGGAAAGCAGCACCCCGAGGAAGTTGAAGAAGCCCGACCATGCCACGGCGAAGTTCGGCGCCATGGAGTTGGTATAAATGACGGTGGCCACGGCGTTGGCGGTGTCGTGGAAACCGTTGACGAATTCGAAGCCAAGGGCAATCAGCAGCGCTACGCCCAACAGCAGGAACGGCGTCCAGGTGGTCACCACGGTGCCGAGTTCGTTCATGTCGTGCATCAGGCTGTAGGCGGTAAACAGCAAACCGCTGCCCAGTACGGCGAAAAACACCACCAGGGTGATGACGCTCGGCTTGCGGTTGAGTTGCGGTCTTGAACTGGGGGCGATGGTACTCGATGAGTCCATGACCAGGGTCTGGTTTGTCATGATGAAATCCGATTCAGTGAGCGGTGGAAGGGAGAGGCTCGGTGCCGGGCGTCCCTGCCTGGCTGGCCTTAATAGACCCGGGGCACGATGAGCTCCGGTGGCGTCGGACTGCGGGAGTAGTCTTGTTGTCGCACCCGCTGCGGCAGTTCGATGGCCGGCAGTTCCACCTCTTCATAGGGCATTTGCCCAAGCAGGTGATGGATGCAGTTGAGCCGGGCTTTTTTCTTGTCGTCGGCGTGCACCACCCACCAGGGGGCCTCGCTGATGTGCGTGCGTTCGAGCATGATTTCCTTGGCCTTGGTATAGGCCTCCCAGCGCCGACGGGACTCCAGGTCCATGGGGCTGAGCTTCCATTGCTTGAGCGGGTCATGGATGCGACTGAGAAAGCGCAGGTGCTGTTCCTGGTCGGAAATGGAGAACCAGTACTTGATCAACTGGATGCCGGAGCGGGCGAGCATCCGCTCGAATTCCGGCACGGTACGGAAGAACTCTTCGTACTGGTCGGCGGTGCAGAACCCCATGACTTGTTCGACGCCGGCGCGGTTGTACCAGCTGCGGTCGAACAGCACGATTTCACCTGCCGCCGGCAGATGCGAAACGTAGCGCTGGAAATACCATTGAGTCCGTTCGCGGTCGTTGGGAGCGGGCAGGGCGGCGACGCGGCAGACCCGCGGATTGAGTCGCTGGGTGATGCGCTTGATCACGCCACCCTTGCCGGCGGCGTCGCGTCCTTCGAACAGGATCACGACCTTGTGCCCGGTCTTGACCACCCAGCTTTGCAGCTTCACCAATTCGCCTTGCAGGCGGAACAGTTCGCTGAAATACCGTCGGCGGATTTCCTTCTCGCTGCTATCCGGGGCGTGTTCATCGAACAAGGCGTTCAGGTCATACCCGTCTTCGGATAACTCCAGCTCCAGTTCTTCGTCACTGTGATCGAGCAGTTCGCGGTGGATGCGCTGTACCAAGGTGTCCTGGGTTGAAAACATGATGGAAAACTCGGTCGTGGAGGCGCCATCCACGCTAGTTGCATTTTGTTACATAGTAGTGACGGTCATCTGTGCTTCATGGGCCCGTCGTAGGCTAAAACAGGGAGTGTCATCCAGGTGTCATCGACGCCATGGCAGGATCCTCGCAAACCATCGTGGGAAGTCCGGCAGCGCTTGTGCCTGCTGGCAGATGAATCAAGGAACACCGCTATGAAAGGCGACGCCCCCCTGTTCGCGGCCATTGACCTGGGCTCTAACGCCTTCCGCTTGATGATCGGCCAGTCGGTCAAGCGCAATCGACAGTTGGTGATCCAGGAAGTGAAGACCCTGCGTGAGCCGGTCCGATTGGCCGAGGGCCTGCAGGCCGGGGCTTTGGACGAGCTGGCGCTGGATCGGGGCTGGCAGGCGCTCGCCCGATTCGGCAAGAAACTGCGTGGCTTTGAAGCTGGAAGGGTGCGGGCGGTGGCGACCAGTGCCGTGCGCGAAGCGGCGAATGCCCAACTGTTCCTGGCCAGTGCCGAGCGGCACCTGGGGTTTCGGATCGACGTGCTGTCCGGGCATGAAGAAGCCCGGCTGGTGTATGCCGGTGTTGCCCATACGGTGCCCGGTGTCGAGCACACGCGGCTGGTGGTGGACATCGGCGGCGGCTCGACCGAACTGATCCTGGGGCAGGGCGCTCAACCTCTGCTGACGGAAAGCATCGCCATCGGCAGTGGCACCTTTGGCGCGCGTTACTTTCGGGGCGGATGCATCACCGCCCAGGCGCTATTGGAGGCGGAGCGAGTGGCTGTCCTGCAGTTTGAAAAAGTCGCGGCAGGTTATCGCGCCCAGGGCTGGCAGCAGGCGATCGGTTCTTCCGGTACGGCGCGGATGTTGGCCAAAGTGCTCAAGGCCAATGGTTTCAACGATGCTGGGCAAGGCGGCATTACCTACGGTGGATTGTTGCGTCTGTCGCTGCGGTTGCTGGAAGTCGGCCATGTCGACCAGCTCAGGTTGGCCGGCTTGCAAAGCCATCGCCTGGGCATCCTGCCCGGTGGCCTGGCGATCATGCTGGCGGCATTCAAGGTCTTTGGTATCTCGCAGATGATTGCTTCCGAGCCGGGCCTGAGGTTCGGCGTTCTGCATGGCCTGATGCATCAGCACTGATCACGGACGGTTGTTGCCCATTGCCGTCCATCAGCAACGGCTCGATTTCGAGCATCGACGCCTCTTCGGCGACCCCTTCTTTATCCGATCATCCTGCATTTCATCGCCTGGGCAGTCGGTACGTCCGGTTATCGCAAAGCGTGGGCCTGGATCAGGGTGATTGCGTGAACGGGGCTTTTCGCTCTTTCGATATGCAGTGAGTGAAGGCACAATGCGCATCCTTTTTTGGCTCGCCTTGCCCGGAGGCCTCGAAAATGATCAAAACGCCGTACTACCTCATCGACAAACAAAAGCTGCTGGCGAACATGCAGAAGATCGCCTATGTGCGTGAGCAGTCCGGGGCCAAGGCCTTGCTGGCGCTCAAGTGCTTCGCCACCTGGTCGGTGTTCGACCTGATGCAGCAGTACATGGACGGCACCACGTCGTCGTCGCTCTATGAGCTCAAGCTCGGCCGGCAGAAGTTCGCTGGCGAGACCCATGCCTACAGCGTCGCCTGGGCTGACGATGAGATCGAGGAGATGCTCGCCAACTGCGACAAGATCATCTTCAACTCCATCGGCCAGTTGCAGCGCTACACCGAGGCGTCGGCCGGCAAGGTCCGCGGCCTGCGGGTCAATCCGCAAGTGAGCAGCTCCGATTACCTGCTGGCCGACCCGGCGCGACCGTTCAGCCGCCTGGGCGAATGGGATCCGGTGAAAATCGAGCAAGTCATCGAGCATATCTCCGGCTTCATGTTCCACAACAACTGCGAGAACGGCGATTTCGGTTTGTTCGACCAGATGTTGGGCACTATCGAAGAGCGCTTTGGTCACTTGCTGCATAAGGTCGAGTGGGTCAGCCTCGGTGGTGGCATTCACTTCACCGGCGAGGGCTACGCCCTGGACGCCTTCTGCGCACGGCTCAAGGCCTTCTCGCAAAAATATGGCGTGCAGGTCTACCTGGAGCCGGGCGAGGCCGCGATCACCCAGAGTGCATCGCTGGAAGTCACCGTGCTCGACACGCTCTACAACGGCAAGCACCTGGCCGTGGTGGACAGCTCCATCGAGGCGCACATGCTCGATCTGCTGATCTATCGCCTGGACGCCAAGCTGGCACCGAGCGAGGGCGAACACACCTACATGGTGTGCGGCAAATCATGCCTGGCCGGAGACATTTTCGGCGAGTACCAATTCGATCGTCCGCTGTCCATCGGCGATCGGCTGTCGTTCATCGACGCAGCGGGCTACACCATGGTCAAGAAAAACTGGTTCAACGGCCTGAAAATGCCGTCCATCGTAGTGAAGCAGCTCGACGGCAGCGTCGAGGTGGTTCGCGAGTTTGTTTACGACGACTATCTGTCCAGCCTGTCTTGAGCTGGCGGAAGGAGAAATGAAGAAATTGAAGAAGAACGTACTTATCATTGGTGCAGGAGGTGTCGCCAAGGTGGTGGCCCACAAGTGCGCGCAGCACAACGACGAACTCGGTCGTATTGCTATCGCGTCGCGCAACATCTCCAAATGCCAGGCCATCATCGACAGCGTCAAGGCCAAGGGTAGCCTCAAGCAACCCGCCGACATCAAGGCCTTTGCACTGAACGCTCTGGATGTCGAAGCGACCAAGTCGCTGATTCGCGAAACCGAGTCGCAGATCGTCATCAACGTCGGCTCTGCCTTTCTCAACATGTCGGTGCTGCGTGCCTGCATCGATACCGGCGTGGCCTACCTGGACACCGCCATCCACGAAGAGCCGGGCAAGGTCTGCGAAACGCCGCCCTGGTACGGCAACTACGAGTGGAACCACCTCCAGGAGTGCCAGGAAAAGAACATCACCGCCATTCTCGGTGTGGGCTTCGACCCGGGTGTGGTCAATGCCTATGCGGCACTGGCGCAGCAACAGCATTTCGACCGCATTGATTCGATCGATATTCTCGACGTCAATGCCGGCTCCCATGGCAAATATTTCGCCACCAATTTCGACCCGGAAATCAATTTCCGCGAATTTACCGGACAGGTGTGGAGCTGGCAGGACAGCCAGTGGACCAGCAACACCATGTTCGAGGTCAAGCGCACCGACGACCTGCCGGTCGTGGGCTCGCAGAACCTGTACCTGACCGGCCACGACGAAGTGCACTCGCTGTCGAAGAACCTCGACGTGCCCAACGTGCGTTTCTGGATGAGCTTCGGCGAGCACTACATCAACGTGTTCACCGTACTGAAGAACCTCGGCCTGCTCTCCGAGCAACCGGTCAAGACTGCCGAAGGCCTGGAAGTCGTGCCGCTGAAAGTGGTCAAGGCCGTGCTGCCTGATCCGAGTTCGCTGGCGCCGGGCTACACCGGCAAGACCTGCATCGGCGACCTGGTCAAGGGCGTCAAGGATGGCCAGCCGCGCGAGATGTTCATCTACAACGTGGCCGACCACGAGGACGCCTACGCCGAAACCGACAGCCAGGGTATTTCCTATACCGCAGGCGTGCCACCCGTGGCCGCAGCCTTGCTGGTAGCCCGTGGCGAGTGGGATGTGCAGCGCATGGTCAACGTCGAGGAGCTGCCTGCCGAGGCGTTCCTCGAGGCGCTGGATGTGATGGGCTTGCCGACGCGCATCAAGGACGAACATGGAGACCGTCCCTGGAACCAAAACGCCTGAAGGACGCCAGGCAGGTTCCGTTCCGACTCCCCGATAGGAACTGCAGAATCCCTCTGAATTCTGCAGGCGATTGAACCAGGAGACTCACCGTCGCGTGAATACCTGGCAATCCGTGGAAGTCTTGAAGAAATGCTCCGTATCGAAAGGTACGGAGCATTTTTCGTTTAGGGTCCCCATCAAATGAACCCTGTGGCGAGGGAGCTTGCTCCCGCTGGGGCGCGCAGCGGCCCTGAAGCTTGGCCCTGTGGCGTTTCAGGCAGACCGCATTGAGCTTTTTGGGGCTGCTGCGCAGCCCAGCGGGAGCAAGCTCCCTCGCCACGGAGTTGTGTTTGGCTGCGGAAGGAGTGAATCATTCAACTCCCCCGCATGAACCAAACTGTGGCGAGGGGATTTAGCGAAACGTCGCGCCGCCCCGCTGGGGCGCGCAGCGGCCCTGAAGCTTGGCCCTGTGCGTTCCAGGCAGACCGCATTGAGCTTTTTGGGGCTGCTGCGCCGCCCAGCGGGGATGAATCCCCTCGCCACAAAAACCTTTCGGATTTCCCCATCTATCTGTTCTCTCGGACGCATCTGTGTCGCTTTTTGTGGCGAGGGAGCTTGCTCCCGCTGGGCTGCGCAGCGGCCCCAACACAAGACCGCTCAAGCAGAAATCCTCGCCATGAACCATCACTCGACCTTACGATTGCGCTTCAGCCCCGGGAGAAGCAATCAGTGACACCATTCAGGATTCGCGAGCTGGAGAATACCGACGTCGAAGCGTTGCTGGCCTTCGAGATCCAAAACCGTGAATGGTTCGAGTCGCATATCGACGCCCGCGCCCCAGCCTTTTATTCACGGACGGGCGTCACCGATCACATTGAAAGCTATCTGGCCGATTTTGCCGAGGGCGCCTGGCACCCGTTTGTGATCGAAGATTCCAGCGGGAGAATCATCGGGCGAGCGAACCTGAAAAGCATCCACTCACCACTCGGTTGCGCCGAGGTGGGCTATCGCATTGATCAACGTGTTTGTGGGCAGGGGCTGGCAACGCAGGCCCTGAAACACCTGATCGAAGTGGCACGGATGCGTTGGGAGCTTACGCAACTGGTGGCTTATGTCTATGAGAGCAACGTCGGCTCAAGGAAGGTCCTTGAACGGTGCGGGTTTGTGCCTGACGCGCTGTGGGGTAGCGAGGAAATCGAAGGTGGAGGCCGCTTTGTGCTGTCGATCTAGAAATTTGATTCACGCAGGGCAGTGTTAGGTCAGCGTGATGATAAATCGACGCCTGGCCAAGGCCAGGCGCCAATCCATCCAGCGCTTACATCCAGTACCGCAAACCGAGCATCAAGGACTGGGCGTTGTATTCGGTTTCCACATCAGCCGGGGGCAGGCCCTGGATCTTGCCGAAGTTCGCTTCGCCGGTCTTGAAGTAGCGATAATCCAGGGACATGGACCAATGCTCGCTGAGCTCGTAAGCGACGCCGGCGCCGAGCTGCCAGGCCGTGACGGTGTCGCGATGGGTGCCGCCGAACTCGACGCCGCCCGCTTCCAGGCCCTTGATGGTCAGCACCGCGTAGCCCAGGCCACCGCCTACATAAGGTGTGAAGCGGCTGAAGGGGGCAGGCAGGTTCGAGATGTCATACCAGAGGTTGGCCATGAGGCTGCTGGCTTCCTCTTCGCCTTTGCCCTCGATGCTGCTTCCGCCCTCGTAGATCCGGTTATTGAACTGGTCCATGGTGTTGCGGCGGTAGCTCAGCTCCAACTCGGGTCGTAGCCCGACCGGGAACCGCCAGCCCATTGCCAGCCCGGTGGCGTAGCCCGAGTGCAGCGGTTGATTGTATTCCATCTCGACGAATTCGTTGTTGTTCTGGGTCAGGTCCTGATTAGAGACCCAGTTCAGGCCACCCATGCCACTGACATAGGGGCCGAGGTTGTCGGCGAAACTCGATGCTGGGGCAATGGCCCCCAGGCCAACGATTGCCATGAGCAGATACTGGGTGTCTTTCTGTAGGTTCATGCTAGATCCGAAATGTACTGTTATCGATAAGTAAGCAAAGCGAGTCCGGGAAGGCGCGTTCTGCACGCGTGCTTCCGGGAGGCATTCACACGAGGTGCAAAGGCGTCGCGGTTTTCTCGTGTCCTGGGGCGCCGATGGCCCGCTGTTCAGCCAGCTTGCACAGGTTGTCCAGTGCCGTGGTCATCGCTGCGGTCAACGCTTTGCGCAGCAGTGCGCGATACAGGAAACTCAACGGCCCGGAAATTTTCGCGCTATGGATGACATGGGTTTCATCGGGAGAAATCCTGCGCATCTGATGATCGAATTCGAGGTCGATCCACAGCAGCCGTGCACTGTTGCGATAGCTTTCGTGCAGGCTCACGGCTTCCAGTTTCAGTGGCATGTTCAAGCCGTTCTTGAGGACACATTTGCCGTGTGTCCCCGCCTGGAAAGGACCATCGAGTTGACACCGGCGAACGTCGGTATCCCATAGCGGCGCTTCTGCAAAATTGCTCCAGATCTTCCAGATTTCAGAAGGGGGCGATTTGACTATGACTTGCACTTTGACATCGTTCACGGCGACACCTTGGTTGTGGGGGGCACGGTCATGCTGGAGGGCAGATCCATTCAATGCTCAGGCCGCCGGTGCGGATTGACTCAGCACCTGGGCGGTAATGCTCGCTTGACCGATTTTTTCGCCCCGGTTGAACAGGTCGATATAGATGCGGTTGGTCTTGAAGGCCTGGAGCGCCGCATCAAAGCCGGCTTGCGGCGCCAATGACAGCGGGCTGTTCCTGGGGATGGGGCGATCCAGGGTGAAGCTCAAGGCCAGCAGATTCATCGGGGTATTGAGTGGAATCCGCAGATGGCTGTGGGCGATCTGCATGTAGCACTGGCGAGCGACTTCGAGGAAATACACCATCGAATAGTGCTCGGGATCACCGGCCTGGAAGAAGTGTTCCTGCGGCAGTTTCAACGTGTCCACGCTCAGGCCCTGGGCGACGCTGCTCATCTCGCTGACGATGACGTTCTCCTCCCTGGCCTTGTGCAACAGGGCCTTGTTACGGCAGGGCGTGGCGGTGAATTCGCTGGCTGGCAATGTCTCGAACGCCGAGCTGTAGCCCATCCCCAGGACGCAGGTGCACATCACTTTTCCACCTTGCATGACCTTGGCATTGAACACCTGGTGATCCTGGCCTTGCTCTACATGCAGATCGATCACGCCCTGCTTCTGCACGTATTGCTGGAACTTGATCGTCAGGCTCTTGATGTAGGCGACCCGTCCGCTCAGAGGCGGCATCGCCAGTTCGATCAGTTGCAGCACGCCCTCGAGCAGCAAAATGCCCGGGACGTGATCCAGGGGATGATCGAAGAAGTACGGGTGCGCTTCATCCACCACGAGCTGGGCGTACAGCGACTGTGGGCTGCGCTGGGCGTTGGCGATCACGATATGTTCCGCGCTGCGCTGCCAGTGCGTCGGGCGCTGGGTTGTGTCGCCACGGTGCAGGGCGAACAGGCTTTCCATGGCGCGAACTCGCACGCGAAGCCCGGAGAGCAAGGTGCTGGTGAGCATGTCGCTGAGTTGCTGCACGTCGACGCCATCGTTCTGCGGTTCGCGAACCACGCTGACAGGCCGGGCTGGCGTGATGACCTGCTGCAGTTCGTGGGATGACGAATGGGCAAAGCGCAACATGAAGGGATGCTTGATGGGCGAGCTGGCTTCGGCCGCCGCCGGGCTCCATTGGCGAAGCTTTTCGGTAAACAGCCACATCACCGTCTTGCCGGCGTCGCGCACCTCGATCACTGAATGGGTCGCGCCCTTCAACATCACCGCCAACAGGGTCTCGATGCCACTGGCTTCAGCCAGGAAGCCGGTCATCTCCTGCAGTGATCCGCTGGCAGGCGTCGCAGCAGGCTGCAACTCACAGACGTCAACGTTCGAATAGTCGCTCGGCGCTTTGCCCAGCCGTTGGCAAGCTTCTTCCAACGAGCCGGCAGCGTGGGCGAGGACCGCCGCGCGGATCACCAGCAAGGGTTTGTCAGCGGCATCCGGTTGATAGCGACGCAGCGCGATCAGCCCCAGTCCTTCACCTTGCGTGATTGTGCTGCTCCGGGCGCGCTCGACCTCGATTTCACCGCTGACAAAACGCCCTGCGCCGAGCAGCAGCGTGGTGATGCCGTCGTTGAACCATTGCGGCGAGGCCAGCAAGGTTTGCCAGAACAGTCCGGCCGTGCCGACCAGGGTCTGATGGAAACCCTTGAAGTCAAAAATCTGCGCCGGGTAGCCGGACAACATGTTCGGCAGCATGGTTGCCACGTCCGTCACCTCGACGCCCGGTGCCGTACCTTGCGCCCGGGAGTAGAAGGTGTGGGCGCTGCTGTAGGCATTGCTGAAGCGCTCGCCGCCCATGTTGCAGCACATGACCATCGCTGTGCCGGGCGAACCGGCCACGCCTGGCAAGCGTCGCAGCAGATGATTGACGCGATCGGTGATCAACAGCTTGAACGGGTCGACATGAGCCAATGGCTTGGGACCCATGCCAAAGCCATCGATATCGATGACGTGGTCTTGTGCGAGGAATTTGCCCAGCAACGGTTGGCCGGGCGCCGGGGTGTAATCAACGAAGCGCCCATAAGGGAACATGACCGAGGGGGCGGCGGGTTGATCGAGTTGCTGCTGGAATGACTGCAAGGAACGGTGGCTGCCCAGCGCTGCTTCAGCCTCGACAATGGCAAGGTCGAGCATGACCACGCCACTGGCGCTCGCCGGGGGCGTGGCAGGGCGGTCGGCGGGAATGTATTCGTCCACCACCAGGTGCGCGTTGGCGCCGCCGAAACCAAAGCTGGAGATGCCAATGCGGATTGCAGACTGACGCTGCTCCAGCGGGTGTACCTGCTGGGTGGCGAGTCGCAGGCAGGTCTCGTCGACCTTCGTGCTGGGGCTGTAACCGGGCTGCGGGGGGATGCCTTTATGGCGCAGTATCATCAACGCCTTGGCGAGCGAAGCACCACCGGCAGCGGCCAGGGGATGGCCGATGACCGACTTGATCGAACCGATGGTGATTTTCTTGCCGTCCGGACGATGGGGGGCAAAGAAGCTGTTCAGCGAGGCCAGCTCCGTTGCGTCCCCCAGCGGTGTACCGGTGCCGTGGGTCTCGATGTAGTCCACATCGCGTGGATCGAGGCCGCGATAGGCACGTTGGTAGGCCGAGTACTGGGCCTGTTTGCCTGGCGCGAACACCGAGCCTTCGGCGCCGTCGGCGGACATGCCCAAGGCGCGCAGCACGCCCAGGGGACGGCGCTGCGCCGTCAGGGCCTGGGCAACCGGTTCGACCAGAAAGGCCACCGCACATTCGCCCGGCACGATGCCGTCGGCGTCCTGGCCGAACGCTTCCATCCGCGCGCGGGCGGAAAAAGCCGTCAATTGCGAGAAACCCAGGAACAGCGCGGGTGGCAGCACGGTGTTGAGGGCCATGACAATCGCGTTGTCCGCCTGGCCACTGTTGACCAGCGCCTGGGCCATATCCAGGGCATAGGGGAACGAACTGCACGCGGTGTCTACTGATAACGCCGGCCCGCCCAAGGCAAAGGCCGCCGCCAGTTCCGCTACTTGTTCGCCCGGTGTAAAACCCTGCGGTGTGTCGGTTTTTCCGGACATGCCGGTGACGAAATAGCTCTCGTCACTCCAGGAGGTCGCGACCACCAGCGCGGTGCGCTCCCTGTTCAGCGCCGAGCCTTGTCCAGCGAGTTGGGTGAGCAGCGCCTGGAGCACTTTCTTGCCGATGGCGACCTGTCGTCCTTCGTGCCGTGATGGGGTCGAGGCGTCGTCGGTCAGACAAAAAGCGCTGTCCAGGTAGATGCGATCCTTTTCCCCGGTCGTGCTTGAATAGATCGACGCCTTGTCCAGTTCCCAGCGTGCCGGCATGGATTCGATCGGTGCGATCTGTCCTTGCGAGAGCAACTGCCAAAGCGCATCCGTGGACGGCGCCCCCGGAAACTCGCCCGCCATCGCGCTGAAGCAAAAATCGCCCGTTGTTGTTACTGCGCCACTCATACCCTGTCTCCCTGATCGCAAAAAAGCTGGGTGACCTGTTCGATCACCCGGATTCCATTCCTGTCGCTCGTTACCGGTCAGCTCAGCCTGGCGAGCAACGACAGGGCATCTTGGGGCGTGCGACGGGACATCAGCGCTTCACCGGCAAACTCGCTGGCAGAGCACTGTTGCGCCATGGATTGGCAGAGCGCCTCGCGGGCAAAGCCGTTGAGGCCCAGTTGTGCGAATGGCGTCTGGATATCGATTGACTGCGCGGTGTCCGGGATCAACGGAGACAGGGCGTTGAGCAGCAGGTTTTCTTCCTGCCCTTGAGTGTCCGTCGTGGCCGGTGAAGGCTCGTCGCCAGGCACCGCCTGCGGCTGGGGATCGGCCAGGGCGGCTTGAATCAGGGCGATGGTTGCCTGCGGGAACTTGGCGTTGGCCAGTTCGGAACTGTGGGCCTTGAGCTGAGGCCACATGGCGACTACCGACTCCAGGAAGTCCAGCTGCACCAGCGAATCCAGGCCCAGGCTTTCATAGCTTTGTGTCGGGTCGATCTGCTCGACCGTAAAGCCGGTGATGGTCGCCAATTGCTCGAATACCCACGCTTGGACGTCCACCGCTGGCGCCTGCGGATCGGCTTCAAGCCGCGCCAGCAAAGCGGTTGGGGTAGGGGCATCGAAGAGCTGCGAGGTCAGGTCTTTCTTTTCCGGGAAGTGCTGGGCCAGGGATTCGAAAATATCGACCAGCCCCAGCGAATCGATCCCCAGGCTCTCGAAGCTCTGATCGAAGTCGATCTGTTGTGCCTGGAAGCCGGTGACCTTGCTGATTTCCGCACGCAACCATTGCCCGTAGCTGAGTGCATTTGTCTCTTCGACGGCTGCGGCGGCTTCGACGACAGGCGTCGACGCCAGTATGGTCGGGTTCGAATGAACCGGTTCCAGCACGGGAACACTCTTGTTGACGGCAGCTTCGGTCCCATTGGCATAAACGCCTTCAAGGACTTGTTGATGAGCATTGAAATAATGCGCAGTGACCGTTTCAGCCTGTTCCAGGAGTCGCAGTAATATCGACTCTTTGGCGATATTGGATTCGCACAGTGAATCAATAATCTTTTCGGAAAGAGAGAAATAGCTATGGGCTATTCTCCCATTGGACACAATGAATTCCTGTACAACATCGTTAAGTTGCAAGCGCATAAAGTTCTCCTAACCAAGTCGGTCGACATTTCTTTAAGTAAGAAAGATCAAAAATCATGGCCCAGGGCAGGGCCTTGTTTATATCAAATCATCAAACTGGCAGTAGCCATGGAGCGACTTAAAGTTGGAGTTCCACTGCTTCGGTCTCGCAAGACATTGTTTTTCTGGCGCCCTTGAGTAACCCGGACCTTACATTCAGATACGTCATCAGCGTTATTGCATCGGCGCCGAGGAAAGCGATATAGCCGTCAGGGCGAATCAGCATCATCGTGCCTTCCTTGGCGTGATAACGCTTATGCAGTCGCCAATCGGGGTCCAGCAACGTCGAGTGCCAAGCCGGCAGGCCGGCGCTGCTCAGGGCGTCGATCACGCAGTAGGCCTTGATGCCTGGGTAGTCCTTTTCCACCGACTTGGCCAGCGTGTAGTAGCCTGGCAACAACGGCGAAAACTGATCGGCCGCGCTGAAAATCAACAGCGTGAATGTCCCGTGGAACAAGTCGATCAAGCGTTTTGCTGGCATCCCTTGCAGTTGCCACAGTTCGACATCGGGCGCCAGTTGCCCGGCGCGAGGCGGTGCGGTCTGGAACTCGGGTTTTTTCCCTTTCTTGCTCCAGTTCTTGCGCTGCTTCTTCGTCAGCGATTCTTGAATGTAGTCACTTTTCTCATAGTGATATTGATGACCGGAAATCATCGATGGCAGTTTGCGCTGGGCCTTTTTGCGGTTGCTCAACAGCGGCAGGACGTTGTCGCGAAGCCACACCAGGGCGCGACGCTGGACTGTAATCAGCCCCGTCAGCCGGTGTGCGGTGTTCTCGACTTCCAGGGCAACCGGGTAGCGCTCTTCGTTGTAGCTGTCGAGCAAGGACGGATTCGCCAGGCCCTGATCGACATAGGCCATTTTCCAGGCCAGGTTGTAGGCCTCGGAAACCCCCAGGTTCATCCATTGGCCACCGATGGGGCTGCCGATATGCGCCGAGTCCCCCAGCAGAAACACGGAGCCTTGTTGCATCGATTGCACGCGGCGATGCTGGAAGGAGGCGATGGTGGTCGATGAAATGTTGGACAGCGTCATCTTTTGCCCGCGCCCTTCGCACAAGCGCTGGAAGTTTTCCAGGCTCAAGGATGGGCGCTCGCCTTCTGGCGGCAGGTTGTAGGGCATTTCGATGAACAACCGATAACGCGATTGAGCACTGATCGGTGCAACGGCTACATAACCGTCCTGCGCACCCAGGAAGAATGCGCCCTCATCCTTGCTTCCGGACCACTCGATATCGGCATCGGCGAGCATGAAGAAGCGGTCGTAGGACGAGCCTTCGAAGGTCATGTCCAGGCGTTTTCTGATGTTGCTGCGAGCACCGTCGCACGCGGCCACCCAACGACTGGTGAAGTGTTCGTCGGTGCCGTCGGCATGCTTGAGCGTCATGCTCACCGAGCCCGGCAGGTTTTCGATGTCCACCAGTTCGGTATTCCACTCCACCTCGGCACCCAGCGCCTTGAGCCGCTCCAGGAGAATTTTCTCCGTTTGCGGCTGTGGCAGGCTCAGCAGCAGGGGATAGGGCGCGTCCAGGTAGGAGAAGTTGTAGTTCAGTACCCGCTTGGCATTCGATTGCACCGAAAACTGGTTGATCGTGAAGCCGTCGCTGATGGCTTGCTCGGCAACGCCCAGGTCCCGAAAGATTTCCAGGGTCCGGGAATGGATGGCCATCGCCTTGGTCGCCGTCGAGGGACCAGCGTTCCTTTCAATGATGCGGAACGACACGCCCCATTTCTTCAACAGGATTGCCAGGGACAGGCCAACAGGGCCGGCACCGACGATCATGACGGTCGGGGCGCTGCCAGGTCGCTTGAAATGCTTGGGGGCCAACGTGCTCAGAGTGTTCATCGATCAGTACCAGTTTCTGTAGAAGGGAGAGTTGGCAATGCTGAGCAGGGCATCGTCGCCTGATGAATCGCCGTAGGCATAAATGTAAAAATCATCAAGGTTGCTCAAGCAGCCCTTGAGCCGCGTGACTTTCTCTCGCTCTACACAGTTGGTACCGGATATTCCGCCGGTCAGCTTGTTCTTTGCCGTTGCCAGGCGTGTGCCGCACACATAGTCAAAACCTGCGGCCTGGCCCCAGGGGATCAGGTAGTTCTCCGGCGAATTGCTCACCAGTGCGGTGACGTGCCCCATGGACTGATGCCATTGCAGCCGCCGCATCGCCTCGGGCCTGAGCCAGAGCGGCAGCAGCTCGCTGATGAAATACTTGGCGTGCTCGCGCTCTTGCTCCACCGACAGGCCGCCCAGGTAGCAGGCAATGAACGCCAGCCGTGCTTGCATCAGCGGGGTGATGCCGACGATCACGCTGAGCATCTTGGGCAGCAGGGGAATGATCCGCAGCCAGAACGAGCGGGTGCCCACGATATAGCGCATGTAGCGCCAGAACGTGTGCCGGTCGGTCAATGTGCCGTCGAAGTCGAAAACGGCCAGGACCGGTTGTGTGCTATTAGCGTGCATGTGCCTTTTCCTTGAGAGAAGTAATCTCGATGGTCTTGGGCAGCTTGAAGCCCGATAAGTAGCGCGAAAGCAGGGTGGACAGCGCGTTCTGGGTCAGCTCACCGGTCCCTTCGACGCACAGGTGCAGCACGTTGACTTCCTTGTGGTCCGGGACGATATAAGCCTTGGCGCGCACCACGTCGGGGTGCTTGAGGGCGACGGATTCGATTTCCACCAGGTCGACCATCTGCGCCTTGATCTTCGAAATTCGCAGGCGTTGGCAATAGAAAAACACATGCCCATCGTCGTCCTGCCAGACCAGGTCACCGCTGTGGAACCAGCCATCGCGGAAGAACCGCGCATTGGTGTCCTCGGCATCGTTATAGCCGTCGATCACCATCGAGCCGCGTATCAGCAATTCGCCGATACGCCCAGGCGCTACGTCCTGGCCCTGGGCATCGACGATGCGCAGTTCCACACCGCTGATCGGCTGGCCCATGGCGCCACGGTGGACCGTGCCAATCGAACTCTGGACGATCACGGGCATGCTTTCGGTCAATCCATAGCCCTGCAGCACCGGATTGCAGCCCAGCAACCTCCCCAGTTTCTCGGCTTCATCGGCCGGCAGATGGCTGCCACCCGAGTAAATCATCAGTTGCGGGTGCAGCGGCAACAGCGCGCCTTTGCGCTTGGCCAGGCGTGTATTGAAGTAGCGAATGACGTCGGGCACCAGGCAGGCGAAGGTGACCTGATGCTCGGACAGGACTTCAGCCAGGTCTCGATTGAGCAGGGTGTTGGTCATCAGCAGGGTGGCGCCAATGCTCAAGGGAAACACCATCATCACGGACAGGCCGAAGATGGCATACAGCGGCAGCGTCACCAGATGAACGGATCCAACGCCTTGCAGATGAAAGTGCTCATGCAGCCCGTCGCTTGATTGCGTCAGGTCGAGATAACGGTGGGAAACCGCCAGGGGCCGGCCGATGCCACGATAGGTGAATTGTACCGAGACGATCGGATTGCCCTCGGGCAACACCAAGGGTTCGATCTGGCAAGGCAGTTGAGAGAGGGTCGTTGCGTTGGCGGGCAGGGACGATGACGGCTCGCTCCCACCGTCCAGCACCAGGGAGTGCCTGACACCGTTGTCAGCCTGGAATACCTCACTGTGTTGCACCCATAGCGCTTCGGTCGTGACCACGAGCGTCGGCCTGGCGAGGCTGACGACATTGGCCATTTCGAAGGGGGTCAACTTGTAGTTGAGGATGACCGGAATGGCACCTCGCCCGATGATCGCCAAGTAGTAAGCGATGAATGCCACCCCATTGGGCAGCACCAGCGCTACTTTGTCGCCAGGCAATACACCAAGCGCTGTAAGAGCGCCATTGCATTGTTCAGCCTTGATGTGCAACTCTCGGTAAGTAACGGTATCTTCTTCCGTGTCCAGATGCCGAATAGCAACTTGCTCGGGGAACGATTCCGAAAAACCGACAAAACGATGCAGAAAACCTTCTTTATATGAAAGGCTTTTCATTTACCAACCTCTCTCAATCCTTGGATGTATGGCTAGTCAAAAAAAGTACTACAGAGGCAGGCTATATATGAATTGTTTCAATTAAGCATCTGTGTAGTTGTTAATCCGATACCAGTCCAGGGTATCGGTCAGGGTTTCAGCAACAGGGCGGAACTTGCACTCCAACTCCCGTGAACTTTTGTTATGGCTGAAATGAGTACGGCCTTGTTCCTGCTCCATGAGCTTGACCGTGGAGGTACTGATGAGCACCGGTTTTTTGGTGATCCGGTAGTAACCTTCATAGATAAGCGCGATGACTCGCAGCATGAACAGAGGCACTTTTCGCTCTGGGGCTTTTATGCCACTGACGCTGGACAGCGCCTGGAAAATGCTCTTCATGTCCATGTGATTGCCGGCCGCCAGGTAGCGCTCGCCGGACCTGCCACGGGTGATGGCTGCGATTTGATGCTCGGCCACATCCCGGGCATCGACAACGGAAAAGCTGCCGGGAAGTACACCGGGCAATTTTTGTCCGACAAAGTCGAGCAGGAACTGTCCTGAGGAAGTAGGGCCGATATCGCCGGGGCCGAACATCCACCCGGGCAGGACCATGGCGATAAACATGTCCGGGTGCTGGGCCAGGAATTGCTGGACCTTCTGTTCGGACAATATTTTGCTCAAGTAGTAATCGTCAGCCTCCAGTTCACTGCGAGACATGGTTTCATCGATTACTTGATCCCGATTGCCCTTCAATACGGCAATGGAAGAGGTGTGGACTGCACGACGGATACCGGCGTCATAAGCGGCTTGCAACAAGCGCTCGGTGCCGGTCACGTTGGTGTCATACAGTTTTTGCCAATGTTTCCCGCCTTTGTAACTGTCGCGGAAATAGGCCGCCGTATGAAACAGGGCATCACAGCCTTGCAGGGCGTGGGCGAAGGCCTCGACGTTGAGCATGTCGCCTTCGACAAACTCCACGGGCAGGCTGCCGAACTGTTTCCTGGCTTTCTCTACGGAACGAACCAACGCTTTTACTTTGATGTTCCGCTTTAACAGCGCACGAACGACATTATTCCCGAGCAGGCCAGTAGCGCCTGTAACGAAGGCATATTCCATTAAAATCCCGCTCCTGTGAGGTGACCTGGCATTGCATCGAGAGTGGTGTCACTGACTCGATGCGCTGATCAGGCGTTGGGCTCCACCAACGGCGCAAGTAAAAACCATTCGGTATCTGAAAATCAAGTGGTATTTCGTCGGATCGACGAGCTGATGGCTCTGAATCGGGCTTCGCGCACGTTTTTTCAGGCTCCGGTGCATGGTCGAGGGCAGGAAAATTTCCGGTTTGGCCGCTCAAAGGGACGGCAAGGACTCATCAAAGAGAGCGAAACGAAGACTGTGATTCACTCCTGTCCCGGCAAAAACTGTGGCCGGCAGCCCATCTAGGGTGCCTTTGCGGCTGTTCCAACTACATGGCACATACATGGCATTTTTTGAAAGTTAAAATGTAAATGATTGAACAGGGCGCGTATAAGATATGATGGCGAAAACGGGTTCCGTACAGTGAGTAATCGATTCGTTGCATTCAGTTACACATAGCTATCTTGTTTGGCCAAAGGAGCCGAGGGCGTGATTAAAAAGAGACTAGGTCGAGAAGAGAGCCAGCAAGTAACAAGAGACAAATTGTTCGACACAGCCACTGAGCTGATGATCCGAAAGGGCTTTCATGCCGCCAGCGTCAACGTTATCGCCGAAGAGGCGGGCTTTTCCAAAGGCGCCTTTTTCTCAAATTTTTCAAGTAAATCGGACTTGCTGCTGCAATTGACTCAACGCTTCAAGCGAGTTGAGATCGACCGACTGAGTACGACCCTGGCATCGGGATATTCGGCGGAGCAGTTGAGCCACGGCTTGAATGCCTATATCGATACGCTGAAGAACAATACCCGCTGTGCGATCCTCGATGCCGAGTTGCAATTGATCGCCTTGCGCGATGAAGAATTCTCGCCGCATTACTACGACTTGCATGAGGAAAACAGCGAGGCCTTGGGCAAGTTGATTACCATCATATTCAATCACGCTGGCAAGAAGCCGCCGCTGGCCTACGCCGCGCTTGCCAAGACCTTCACCGCCCTGGCGGAAGGCCTGATATTGCAAGGGCATAAAGACCCGGCTATTGAAATCAAGCTGGTGTTGAACTCGCTCATCCAGACTGCAGAACCCCTGTAGTCCTCCGCTCTCCTTGCTGATAGGCCCGCGACGGGTGTCCAGCATCTGGTTCGCTAATACCGCTGCCTGGATCGACGGTCCCATGAATCGATATTGACCGTACAACCGTCATCGCGAGCAAGCTCGCTCCCACAATGGTCCAGCGCTGAATGCAACGTTCATAACCCCCCCCCAGATCCCCTGTGGGAGCGAGCTTGCTCGCGAAAGCGGTGGGTCAGCTTGCATCAATATTGACTGTGCCACCGTCATCGCGAGCAAGCTCGCTCCCACAATGGTCCAGCGCTGAATTCAATGTTCATAAACACCCCGGATCCCCTGTGGGAGCGAGCCTGCTCGCGATTGCGGTGGTCCAGCTGGCAGCGATGTTGGGTTAGGGCCAAACCTGATTTTTTTAACTGCTCGGATTCGATTTGAAAACACCGCTGAGAATGAAGGCATAGCGTTCCGGGCGGATGAAAAACGTCGTGCGGTCGCAGCAGCGGCCGTCGGCAAAATAGGACGTGCGCTCCATGACCAGCAGCGCGGCGCCGCGTTTGACCTGCAACGCACTGGCCAGGCTTTTGTCGGCTTCCTGCGCACGGATCGCCAGGTCGGCACGGGTGACCGCCAGGCCGGTGATCGACTCGAGAATGGAGTAGATCGGCTGATGTTCGACTTCAGCCCAGGCCACGCTGGCCAGCGCTGCCGGTAAGTGGCTGCGTCCCAACGCGATGGGTTCGTCATCGACGAAGTGCAGCCGCTCCAGGAGCAGGCAGTCGTCTGCTTCCTCAAACAAACCCCGCAGGGTCTCTGGAACGGGCTGCAGGGCATGGCTGACCACCTGCATGCTCGGTTGCAGCCCTTGCAGCAACAACGCCTCATGAAAACTGCGCAACGCATCCAGGCCGTGGCGTACCTGCTTGGCCGCCACGAAGGTGCCTTTGCCTTGTTTGCGCTCCACCACGCCGTCGTCGCTGAGCTTGCCCACCGCCAGGCGAACCGTGACGCGGCTCACCCCGAACCGTTCGCCCAACTGTGCCTCGGACGGCAGCTTGCCGCTGGGTTCGTAGTCGCCACGTTGGATTTCCTCCAACAACTGATGAGCGATCTGTTCGTAGAGCGAGGTGGTGCTGTCGCGAAGAATGGACGTGGACACAGTCAGCTTCCATGGCCTTGAGCGGGGCAGGGTGCCTTCACTTCTAAGGTTATAAAAATAGGTTATTGGGACTACTTGTATTAATACGTATTATGTCAGGCATTCCCATTGTAAACGACCTGACGACACTTGCCATGCTCAAAACCTTTCCTTACGCACAGCCGCAAGCCGATGCCCTGAGGGTCGATGACATCAGCTTCAGTTACCCCAATGGGCACCCCGTGTTTTTCGCTTTCAGCCTGAATGCCAAGCCTGGCGAGTTCGTCGCGATCCTGGGGCCATCGGGTTGTGGCAAAACCACCTTGCTGAACTTGTTGTCGGGGTTCGTGCAACCGCAAAGCGGCCGTATCACGATCAACCAGACAGCGGTACGTCCGGAGCGTTCGGAATTGGGCTATGTGTTCCAGGCACCGCAACTGTTTCCCTGGTTGAGCGCGTTGGAAAACGTCCGTTTCGGTCTGCGGATGAGTGCCCGCACCGACGCATCCCAGCAGCGCGCCCAGGCGTTGCAGTACCTGCGCCTGGTCGGTCTGGAGAATGCGGCGCATCGGCTGCCGCACCAGCTGTCCGGCGGCATGCAACAGCGCGTTTCCCTGGCCAGGACCCTGGCACTGGAGCCTAGCGTGTTGCTGATGGACGAACCGTTCGCCGCGCTCGATGCGATCAGCCGCAACAGCATGAACGAAGAGACGTTGCGCATCTGGGCCGAACTGGGCCAGACGGTGTTGTTCATCACCCACGACATCGACGAAGCGGTGTTCCTGGCCGATCGGGTCGTTGTGCTCAACATCGCGCCGGGCGGTATTCATAGCGAGCTGGAGATCCACCTGCCGCGCCCCCGCAGCAACCTGCAAACCCGCCGCCTGCCGGCCTTCCTGGATTACCGCAATGAACTGATGACGCGCATTGCCCAGGTGATGGACGCGTCCCAGGCCATTGCTCACCCCACCCCTCGACTTGAGCTGACAGCATGATCAAACGTTCGCTGCTTGCCTTTACATTGTCTGCTGCCACGTTGGCAGGCAGCGCATTCACCGTGGCGGGCGAGGAGAAACCCTTGCGTGTGGGGTACGTCTTCGCCATGGCCAACGCCCCGGCGCTGATCGCCGACAAACAGGGTTACTACCGCGAGGAAGGCTTGAACATCGACCTCAAGGCGTTGGGCGATGGCCCGGTGATCCAGCAGGCACTGGCCGCCGGTGAACTGGATGTGGCCTACGTCGGTACGCCGCCGGTGTACCAGTGGTTTTCCCGCGGTCTGCAAAGCCGGATCCTGGCGAAGGTCAACTACGGTCAGGCTGCAGTGATTGTCGACGCCAAGAGTCCGATCACCAGCCTGGATGCGCTCAAGGGGAAGAAACTGGCCGGGGTCAAGAAGGGCAGCGGCATGGATGTGCTGCTGCGCGGTTATGTCCTGAAGGAGAAGGCCGGGCTCGATCCTGACAAGGACCTGGACATCATCGACATGCCGCCGGGCAACATGAACGCGGCCCTGGAACGCGGTGTCGTCGACGCGGCATTTTCCTGGGAGCCCTTCGTCAGCCAATCGGTGTTGCGTGGCTCGAGCCGGATCCTGCTGGACGTCAACCAGGCGCTGCCCCAGTACCCGTGGTACGTGGTGATCGCCCTGCCGAAAACCTTGCAGGAGCGCCCGGATGATGTGGTGAAGCTGCTGCGGGCCCATCGCAAGGCCATCGCCTTCCTCAATGAGCATCCCGCCGAGTCCAACCGGCTCATCGCCGAGGCCTTCAAGCTTGAAGCGGTGCAAGGCACTGACGGCAAGACCATCGCCCCGGACGCCATCGTCGCCCAGGCCCGTACCCGGCTGGGCTGGTCGGCGGATTTGCAGGCGTCGGACATCCAGTTCATCCAACGTCTGATGGATTACTCCCACGACCTGGGCTTTATCGAGACCACGCTCAAGACTGATCAGATCGTGGATACCTCCTACCTGGAAAAAGCCGCGCACTGAGTCCGTCATGTCCTTGCCAAAACCGAATTGGGGATGGGCGTCGCTGCCATTCCTGCTGTTGATCTGGATCGCCCTGGCGAGCCGCTTTCCCACCTACATCCTGCCGCAGCCCTGGGACGTTGCCCGCGAGGCGGTGCGCTGGCTGGGCGACCGTTCGCTGTGGCAGCACCTGCAGGCCAGTGTGCTTGAAGAGGTGGGCGGCTTTTGCGCGGCGGTGATCGTTGCGATTGCCCTGGGCACTGGCGCTGGCCTGTCCTCGCGTTTTCGCGACTTTATCTCGCCGCTCAACAGCCTGTTCATGGCCATCCCGCCGATTGCCTGGGCGCCGCTGATCATGATCATTTTCGGCCTGGGTTATGTGTCCATCGTGCTGGTGATTTTCATTGCTGCGATGTTCCCCATGGCGGTGACCATCCAGGAGGGCGTGCAGAGTATTCGCGGCGGTGAAGTCCGCGCGGCACGCACCTTGGGTGCCAACGCCTGGCAACTGTTGGCCCACGTCTACCTGCCGGCCTCGTTGCCGTTCGTGACCGCCGCCTTGCGCATTGGCTTCAGCCAGGGCTGGCGGGCACTGGTCGCGGCGGAAATGATCGGCGCCTCCCAGGGCATCGGCTGGATGGTCTCCACGGGCGGCCAGATCGGCAACAGCAGCCAGGTGCTGCTGGGCATTGTCGTGATCGGCCTGATTGCCTGGCTGATGGAGAGCTTTGTATTCCGGCGCATCGAGCGTCACTACCAGAAATGGCGCGTGCAATAAGCGCTGCCTGCTTGTCTTCGTCCCCCTTTCAAACCTTCAGTGGACCACTGCACGAGGTGTCATGTGAGTAACGTTTTCGATCCCCGCGAAGCCGGGCATTACATCGCCCCGCAAGGCCTGTACGAGCGCAACAAGAAACGTCCGTTCCTGGGCAGCGTCCACTGTGACCGTGACACGCTGGTCGCCGGGCAGTGGGATGAGATCACCCTGGTCTACGAGGTCGGTGGCAGCGGCCTGGCCGACGGTGCCTGGCTCAAGCTGGCCTTCAAGTTCTACTCCGACTGGGCCTTGTTCCAGACCTCGAACCCGGCTGGCCCCAACTACGTCAGCGCCGAATACCAGGCCGGTGAACGGGTGCCCGGCCAGAGCCAGGCCACGGTGCAGCACTTGAAAGTGCGCTTCGACCAGAAGGGCCATGAACGGCCGTTCCAGAAAGCGATCATCATCGACATCATCGACGGTTACCTGAACCCCGGCGACAAAGTCATCATTCGTCTGGGCGACCGACGCCAGGGCGGGGCGGGGACGCGGGTGCAGAGTTTCGTCGAGAAGGACTTCCGTTTCCGTCTGTTCATCGACCCGTTGGGCAGCTCGAAATTTGCCGAGGTGCCGGGTGATCCCTTGCTGGACATCGTGCCGGGACCGGCGCGGAGCGTGCAGTTGATCATGCCTCGATTGGTCAGTGCCGGTGAGGCGTTCGATGTCCTGTTGCGGGTGGACGATGCCTGGGGCAACACCTGCCGAAACTTGCCGCTCAACGGTGTCTTGACCCTCGTTGACCCGGAAGGTGGCGAGCGCCAACAGCCGTTCACGCTGGCCGCCGAAGGTTGGGCCACGGTCCGGCTCGAGGGGCTTGATCTCGGCGCCGTGGGCGAGTGGCGTTTGTCCGCCAAGGTGGCAGAGCCTTTTGTCGACGGCGCCCAGGCCTTTGTTACCGTCGACCCGGCCGGTACTGCGTTGCGCCCGCTCTACGCCGACCTGCATGTGCACTCCGATGACACGGTGGGTACCAACGACACTCTGTACAACCTCAGCTACGGTCGCGATGTCGCCGGGCTCGATGTACTCGGCTACACCGCCAACGACTTCAATATCACCGAGCAACGCTGGGACCAGGCGGTCAAGTTGATCCACGAGCTCAACGAGCCGGGTCGATTTGTTTGTTATCCCGGCACCGAATGGTGCGGCAATTCTTGCGCCGGCGGCGACCGCAACGTGGTGTTCCTGCATGACCGCAAGCCCGAGTTCCCCTTCGACAACCAGGGGCGGCTGGTGCGTTCCTTCGAATGGAACGAGTTCACCGCCGGCACCATCAAGCCGGGCGCCTGGCCGGTGGACGAGTTGTACGCCGCCTATGCCAAGGACCCCGAAGGGCATCTGATGATGCCCCACGTCGGCGGACGCCGTTGCAACCTCGACTGGCATCACCCGGAGCTCGAGCGGCTGATCGAGGTCGGTTCGGCCTGGGGCCAGTTCCATTGGGTCTACGCCGAAGCGCTGCAGCGTGGTTATCGGGTGGGCGCCGCGGCGAACAGCGATGAACACCAGGGCCGCTGCGGTGGCGGCGTGCCGGCCACGGCGGTGTTCGGTTCCCGTGGCGGGCTGACCGGCGTTGTCGCCGAGGCTTTCGACCGCGCCAGTGTTGGCAAGGCCTTGCGCGCCCGCCGCACGTTTGCCACGACAGGCGAACGTTCGTTCGCCAGCTTGCGTCAGGGCAGGCACTTCATGGGTGAAGTCTTCACTGCTGATTCGAATGCCACCTTGGACTATCGACTGTTGGGCGAGGCGGGCTGGGAGCAGGTCGATCTGTTCGATGGCGACAAGCTGATCTGGTCGCGCAACCTGCATCAGGAACTGGGTTTTAGCACGCAACGCATTCGCCTGCGCCTGGGGGGCGCACGGATCAAGGACCGTTATCGCGGCGCCTACTGGACCGGTGAGATCCGCATCACGGGCGCGGTCATCAATGGCTTTCGCGCCTTGGGCCTCGACCATCCCGAGCAGACCGTATGGCGCAAGGATGCGACGGTCCTGGCATTTCGCACCGACACCAACGGCGATACCGACAGCATCGAAATCGACCTGTCGCAACTGGCCGGCGCGACGCTGCAGGTCCACAGCCGTATCGACAACTACGTCAAGGTCGGCGACCCGTCCGAGCCGCAACCTTACGTACACGCGCCGACGGTGTTGATGACGCTGTCCGGCGAACAGTTGCTGGCGCAATCGCAAGTGGTCGAAGAGTTGCCGGGCGCGGAGTTGAAGGTGTCCCTGGAACGGGTGACCGCCGCAGCGCTGCCCCGTGAGTTGCAGGGGACAATCGAACTGGCCCGGTTGGGTCTTGAGCCAGGTCGTGAACACCCGTTGTTCATCTGCGCCCGCCAGCGGGATCAATCACGGGTCTGGACCTCGGCACTGTTCCTGACTCTGTAGGAGCTGTGTTGAGCTGTGTAGGAGCTGTCGAGTGCAACGAGGCTGCGATCTTTCCCCAGCCACTTGAATCTCAAGCGAAAGATCAAGATCAAAAGATCGCAGGCTTCGCCAGCTCCTACAGGGCCCAGCGGGGGCGACCCCTGGCCACGTTTCGCGCAAAACCCCGACAGTCCCAGCAAGCCTGAGGAAGCCCGGCAATCGCCGTTGCTGCCCCCGGCCGGTGTTTTTGTCAGAGCTGCACTCGACGAAGTCTGCCGCGTAACGGCACCGCGCTTCCATCTGGCGTAGGCAGTGGCCGCCCGACCAGCCCCATGCCTTCGCTGACCAGTACCGCGTCGGGTACCAGGCACAGGTTGGAAGGGGTATCCAGGTCGCGGGCGAGTACCGTGACCTGGGCGGTTTGCAAGTCGCAGCTCAGCAGCCGCCCACTGAACCGGGTAAAGCCGCCATGCAGGGGTTCGCCGTGCCAGTCGGGGAGCAGCGGTTGTTGCAGGCGCTCGCAGAGTTCCAGCACCAGCAGCTGGCCGTTGGGGCGCAGCGCCAGCCCGGTGGGCAGTTGCAGGCCGCGAATCAGGATGTCGATCCTGGCGCTGGCAGGCCAGACCCGGATCACCTGGCCGGCCTTCTCGGCAAAGTCGATGCCCTTGCGGCTCGGGTCGCCGTGCAGTTCGCCCGAGAACAGGCTGATCAGCACGGCGTCTGTCGCCGGTTCGTACACCAGGGTCACGGGAACGGCTTCCTGGCCTTGATCCAGTTCGGGCAGTTGCGCCAGCACGTGCTCTTCCTGGCCTGTGACGAACTCCACCAACTGATTGGTATCGGGCTTGACGGCCAGCCAACTGCCACGGGTCGGGTGGTAGCACAGCGCATTCAGGTTGCCACGGCTATGAAAGACCGGTTCGGGCGGTGTGAATTGCAGGTCCAGCAGTTTGGAACCGGCGACGTAATCGGTCTGGCTGACCAGACAGCGTCCATCACCGCAGGCGATGTCCGACACCCCCATGATTTCATCGCGCAGCATGCGCGCCTGCATGTTCATGGCGCGAAACCCTTGCGCCAGGGTTTCGCGGGGCAGGTAGGTGCCGGGCCGCTGCGGATCCGGTCGCAGTCGACTGATACGACCGCTGAAGGGTTGGTCGGGCAACCCCGAGCCTGCTTCGGTCAGCAGCAGGCTGCCATCGGCTTGCAGGCAAAGGCCGCGAGGGTTCAGCAAGTCCTCGGCGACCAGGGTGCTGGGGCGCAGGCTTTCCCCAGGGTGTGCGGGGATCTGAAGGGGAACGGGCATAGGCTCTCTCCGTGAATGAGAAGGGGATACGGTCATTGCGGCGGCTGCCACGGTTCACCGGTGAGATAGGCCCGCAGCAACGCCCGTTGGCAGGGCGACATCGAGCGCACCACGGGCATGAACAGCGTGGTGCCTTTGTAGACGTCCGAGGTGCGGGCGAGGATGGGGTTCTTGGCGCCCATGACGGCGTCGGGCTGATTCAGCGGGATATAGCGCGACATGGCGGGGAACGCGAGGTAGTGAAAGCGCAGCACGTTGGGGTACATCAGCGGCCAGGTGATGGTGGTGCCCTGGGGAATACCGAAGTCGGTCTGGGCGTACTTGCGAAAGTTGGTGAAGTAAGCGCTGCTGTCGAGGCCATTGGCCGTGCAGGTCAGGGCGACGAAACCGGCCTGGGCGGCGCTGCCCGGCTTGACGGTGACGGGAAAGCTGACAGACAGCTCGCCACTGCCGACGGTCAACGAATCAGGGAAGTCGAGGAAGTCCCAATATTGTGGTTGATCGTAGACAGCGGGAGCCGCCGCTTGCAGGCCGATTTCGGTCGTACTGGGGACCGCCCCGCCCAGGTACCTGACCTGCAGGGTGATCGACAGGCCGTTGGGGTAGTCCTCCAGGTACACGTTGCGCCGGTCGGCATAGATCCGATAGGTCGACTCGGTGGCTTGCAACGTGGTGCCGGCGACCTTGCCCGGTGCGTTGATCGCCAAGGCAGAGGTGCGTACTGCCTGTAGCTGGTCGGCGGTCAGGGGCAGGTCGACGATGCCGCCATACACGTAGTAGTCGAATAAAAAGCGGCTGGTCGGCTCCAGGGTCGTCAGGGTGGTGGCGCCGGCGCTGATGGTCACGGTGCCGTAATCGGCGTTGGGGCCGATCGGGCTGGTGATGTCGTCCCTGACGGCGCGGAAGGTTTCCTTCGGAATGACGTTCACCATGTCGATGCTCAGGTAACCGGTGTTGTCCAGGTCGGCATAGCCGGCATTGCCGGTACTCTGGTTGACCAGTTGCCGGCCCGGCTGGCAGTTCAGCGGCTCGTCGGCGAAGGCCGGGGCCAGTGTGCCGATGACCCGGCCGATGCTCGGGTTGGGCGTGTACTTGCCGGCGGCGTAGTCGGCGTCCAGTTGTTCGGTGGTCATCGTCGGGCACATTTCGAACATGACGAAACGCAGGACGATGCCTGTCGCGCCCGGTGCCTGGATGATCGAGCGCAGGCCGCTGCTGTTCTGGTTCCAACTGACAACGCTGCTCAAGGGGAAGGTCAGTTGAAACGTGCCGCTGGCGTGGAAAGAACCCGGCGCGTCCATTTTTTTCGGCAGCAGCACACGTCCCGCCACGTCGAAACTGCTGCACACGGTGTTGCTGCGGATCAGCAATTGGATGTTGTCGTTGCCACCGATTTGCAGGCCGCCGACGAAGATTTGGGTGGTCGTCGAGGCGGTGGGGTCCAGGTCCACCATCATCGGGCCGGAAACGGGTCCCTGGCCGGTCACCGGGTCCACCGAACCGAGCAAATAGACGGCCTGGCCCACCAGGTCGCCGGTGGTGTTGATGCTGCCGGGGATGCCCTGGGAGCTGATCAGGGCGTTCTGCATGTCGACGACATGCTGCCCGTAGTGATTCCAGCCACCGGCGGTGTAGTAGTCGCCGGTGGGGGCATTGATCATGTTGTTCAACTGGTCGTCGGAGTAGGACTCGGCGCTCGGTGCCAGGGTCGAGGTGGTCAGGTCGAAGAGCGGCCAGTCATCGTTGCCATCGTAAGGAATGGTCGGGGAGTTGTTCGGCAGGCTGACGTCTGTGCGGATACCGCCCCAGAAGTTCAGCCGTGGTCCGTTCAGGATACTCATGAGTTATTCCTCGTCCTTGATGGTTTTGCCGACAGGCGAATTGGCGAATTTGAACAGGTAGGAGTAGTCGGATTTGTAGGGACTCTTGACCGGTGTCGCCATGGAGTGGCAATTCATGCAACTGCTGTTGGGCTGGATGTAGCTTTCCATGGTTACGTTGGCCGAAAGGGCGGGGGTCGGCTGGCCCAGCGGGTTGCTGGGGTTGTCCGGCATCAGCGGGCGCTGGGTGGTGATGAGTTGGTAGTACTTCAATACGCTGCGTTGCAGGTCCGGGTCGCTGCGGTAACGGGCGTTGACCTCGTTGGTGATCTCGGCGATCGGCGTGAAGCGGTTCAACGGGTTCGGGGTCTGGAAGGTGGTGCCAGGCTTGGGCACGCAGACCAGGTGCGCGCCCTGGGTCTGCCAGTCGCAGGGCGACTGGTTGAGCGTGGCTGCCGGGGCGCTGGCGTTGAAGTAGGAATAGGCCGTGCCGGAGGTCGGCTGGTCGACCCATACACCGTTCACCCGTGTTTTGGGCGGAACGTTGTCGATCTGCTCGAAGGTCGACCAGATCCACTGCGCATAGCCGTTCACCTTGGTGATGACGTGCAGCCCCACCAGGCCCAGGTAGGCCTCGGTGACGCCGGTGCGCTGGCCTTGGTCGTCGAACGTGGCCACGCGCGCAAGCATGGTCAGGTAGCGGCTGGCATTGTCATTGGGGGTGAGGATGCGCCAGCTCGATTTGACCTCGATGACCCCATAGGGAAAGTTGATGTTGTTGGCTTTGGAAACCACATCGGCGTTATAGAACTGGTTGGCGACGATGTAGTTGTAGGAGGTCTCGTTGGCCGAGATATCGTAGTAGGTCGGGTTGCCGGCCTGGTCGATCAGCCAACCGCCGACGGCCTGGTCGACGGCATTCACCTGGGAGCTGTTCTTCAGCGCGGCGATGTTGATGATGCCCAGGCTCTTGGCAAGCTGCGGGGTGTTCCAGGGACCTGGATCGGCCCCCCGTGGCAGGAAGGTTTCTTCCACGGTCTTGTAGGTCTGCCAGACGGTGTAGCCAGGGTCTCCCGGTTGTTTGCTGCAATCGGGATCACCGCGCTGCCCCGCCTGGGCGGGCCAGTTCACGGCGATGAACAGCTGCCAGCTGTATTGATCGAACAGGTCCTGGCTGGCGTTGGCCGCTGGCGCGGTGCTGGGGGGCTGGCAATTCAGGCTGGTGGCCTGCGCCTGTTGCAAGGCTTGCTCCTGGGATTGCTCCAAGGCCTGGGCTGGAAGGTTCGCCAAGCCCAGTAGTACCACGGTGAGGCGGATTGAAATGTTCATGGCGATCCTTCGTCATTGGTCAGGGTTTGCGCTGCATGAGCTTGTTCCACTGCGCTTTTTGCCCGTTACTCTGTGAAGCCGGTGGCTCGAACAATTGGCAGGGCGGTGGGTTCGCCGGGCACATCGCGGCCACTTGCGCCCAGGTCTGGGCAGGGTCCGGTTTGGCGATGCGGAAGTTGGTGTAGTTCTGGCTGACGATGGGGGCATTGGCGACGCTGGTGTCACCGGAAAAAAAGAACGATTGGGGCTGCCGGTAGGGCGGTTGCCCCGACATCTTTTTGTAGAAGGCATAGCCGAACAGGATCGGACCCTGCGGCGATTGAAGGTCCAGCGCGTAGGCCTGCACGCTACCGTCGAGGTTTTTGCTGCGCTCGGCGCTGTAGGGCAGGTGCTGGATGAAGTCTTGCCGCGGCGGATGATTCATCGGCGAAAACATGCAGCAGGCCGGCATGTCCTTGGGGCGATCCTGCGGGTAGGTCAGGAAGTAGGCCTTGTTGCCCAGGGACACGAAGGAGCAGGTGTAGTTGTTGTTCTTGATCGGGAAGATCGGCAGGCAGTACTTCTCATAGTGCTCCATCATCGCACCGAAACCGTCGCCATCGGCCGGGATATAGGCCGTGTCGTAGTAGCTGGTTCCTCGAGAGACGGTGTAGTCCGCCGGGGTCAGGGTGGAGGGCGGATTGCTGTAGGGCGGCGGGTTTTTTTCATAATTGTGCATCACCCGGTACATGGTCCAATCGCTGATCCAGAACGCCGGGAAAAACGGATCGGAAGGCTCGCCTGGGAGGCGTTTGGCGATGCAGTTGCCGTTCTGTTCGTCGCAGCCCTCGGTGTTGTGCACGCCCATGGTGAAGTACACGGCACCGCTGTCCTGGGCGAACAGAGGCGGGCTGAACAGCAGGATCAACAGCAACAACCGGTTCAAGAGACTGGTTTTCATAGGTCATTCCTTTGAAAAGTACCGGGTGACACTGTGGGAGCCTGTGGGAGCTGAGCTTGCTCGCGATGAACGATAACGCGGTCATTCGAAAGACCGAGGTGCCTTCATCGCGAACAAGCTCAGCTCCCACACAAGCTCGCTCCCACAGTGCTTTATCCTCCTTGGGTGAACAGCGTTACGGTCAGAGGTTGTCGTAATCGCTCATCTTGAGTTGTTGTGGCGGATAGTTGCGCTTCACCAGCTTCTGGGCCCACAGCTCCAATACCGCGCGGCGGCTCTGGGACATGTCACGGGTGATGGGCATCGAGAGCGTGCTTTCCTCCTGGTAGGGCTTGCTGATCAGCACAATCAACTGGTCGATGGCGCCCTCGACGCGCGCCTGGGAGTTGAGCGGCATGTACTTGTTCATGATGGGGTACAGGTAATAGAAGGTCTGCAGGATGCGTGGGTAGAGGAAGCCCTCCCACAGCTGCGTGGCGGCGTTCTGATCCTTGTAGACAGTGTTCCAGTAGTTGATGAAGTCCTGTTGCAGCTGCAGGTCCAAGGGCAGGACGCGGAGCGGGGCGAGGAAGTCGATGTAGGCTTGGGGCAGCGGGAAGCTGAAGGGGATGACCGGATCGCTGGTGCCGTCCTTGACGAAAAAACGCAAGGTCGGGAACCCCGGGGCCACAGCTCTGAAGCTCACTTGGGCGATGCCGTTGGCGTCGGTAGTGGTGGTGACATAAGAGTAATCCACCGGAGTGGCGTGGACGTCGTCGCTCAGGGTTCCGGTGGCGTAGACGCCGGCATCGAATGCCAGGCAAGGGTGCAAGTCGATCGTGACCGGTTTGCCGTCGCCCTGCAGGAATTGCTGATAACCGATCGGGTTTCCACTGGACTGATCCGTATTCTGCAGCGCGGTCAGCCGGCGGCCGCTGCCTTCGGTCAGATAGTTTTGTACGGGTGGCGCGTTATTGAAATTCGGCAGATTGGCCTTGTTCAGGTTGGGGTTGCCTGGGTGGTCGAAGAACAGCGTGAAATTGGCCGCGTTGCTGGAGGCCAGGTAGTAGTCACTGGTGGTCACCATGTAGGGGTTGCCATATTCCGCCACCCACAGCGTGGTATTGGCCGCCGGCTGACCATTTTTCTGCACCATGATGGTCAGTGTCTTGTGGTCGCCCACGTCGATGAAGCTGCCGCTCTCCACCACTTCGGCGGTCCAGGTCTGTTGGGTGGCGGCGATCACCGGTGTCGGGGCGGCTGTGGGCTTCAGTCGCAGCTCCAATGGATGACCTGGTTGTAGTTTCGTCAGGTCCGCGTCGCTGAGGGGGAAGTCCTGCAGGCCGGAGCGTTTGTCGAAGGCTGCCTGGTTATATCGGTCGAAACCGAAGTCCACGACCGGCGTGAATTGATCACCTTCGCGTACACCCAGTTGATAGTCGCCGGCCTGGAATTTTTCGGCGGTCAGGATGGGGGCATCGGGCTCTACCGGATAGAACGGGAACGTGTTGGCCAGATCCAGCGACAGGGTGTTGCCGGTAATCTGCACCGAAGTCACGCCCAGTGTGGCGTTTTGGGGAGTCCCACCTGGTTGAACGACAGATACGGCCTTCGCGGGCACCAGGCGCAGGCCGGCGGGGGCGGTCGGGTATTCGTCGGCGAACCAGAGGCCCAGGGTCGCGGCGGTGCGGCTGTAGGCGGGGTTGAAGAAAATACCGGAAACGTTGTCCAGGCCTTTCTGATACATCGCTTGCAGACGAGCCGTATCCGAGGGGGCATTGGAACGGGTGTTGACGTACGGGAAGTCGTTGAAAACACCGTTCCTGTCGTAGCAGGTCAGGTAGGTGGAGAACCTGAACATCAGGCCCTTCGCCCCTTGCAGCTTCATCTGCTGCTGGAGGTTACTCAGCAGCGCCGAATCGCCGATGACCCATTCCAGGTTCTCCTGGGGAAAGCAGGACTGCCAGGTGGTGGTGACATACACCAGGCCACCGAAGGCGCCCCAATTGAAATTCAGGAACCGGTCCATCATCCGATACTGGCGATTGAGGGTCAGGCCACAGGTGGTATCCCCCAGCATCAGCTTGTCGAAGTACAACGCGGTGAAGGTGTTCTGCCACGGGCTGACGTCCACGAAGCGCGCGGCAGTCGGAGCGTTGCTGCCAAAGGGATTGCCGAGCAGCTGGTAGTCCCTGCCAACCAATGCATCCTCGGTGATGTAGGTGTTGGCCTGCAGCTCGCCGCCAATGATCGTTGAGCGAGTACCTTTGTAGCTCACCGTGCCGCAGGCGTTGTCGCCAAACAGATCCCATTCGGCGGGCATGTACGGGTAGGTTTTCGGGTTGGCATTGGTCGGTACCTGCAGCATATAGGCCGGTAGCTCTGCCATTGTCAGGGGCTTGATGGCCCAGGGCATCAGTAGGGTGGGGGCGTTCGCGGCGTTGATGTCGAAGTGGCTCATGAACGGCCAGTTGATGTCCGCGTTGACCGCGTCATACAGCGGATACACGTCATTGTTATTGGCCGTTGGCGGGTTCCAGAACATATGGCCGTTGAGGTAGATACGGGGGAAATTCAATACGCTCATGTCATGCTCCTTAGCGTTGCCACTGGGCGCGTTTCAGCGACCAGACAAAGTCCAGTTTTTTGTAGCCATCGAATGCCGAGGGCGGCAGCGGGGTGGTGGGATAGACGATGCCGCCCCCCTGGTTCAGAGCGAAATTGAAGTAGCCTTTGTCGTTCGAGTAAGCGGCGGTGCCGTGGCAGGCCAGGCAGGACGAGGTGTTCTGGAACGCCGATTCCAGTTGTGAGTTGGCCAGTACCTGGGTGATGGGTTGGAACTCGACCCCGATCAACTCGTACTTCGACAGGTTCCGGTTATTGGCCTGGAAGCTGGCGTTCACCGGCTTGGCGGCCGGTGTCGGCCCCGTGGTGTTGGTCATCGGCGCAGGCGGGGCGGCATTGGTGACGGTGTATTTACTGTTGTTGATGTTTTCGAAGGTGGTCCAGACCCAGTCGGCATTCAGTTTGTTGACGACATGCAGGCCGCTCAATGCCACATAGCCGACCTGGTAAGTACCGTCGTCCTGCCGGTAGTAGGCCTGGGCAATGTAGTAGCCGTCGTTCACCAGGGTTTGTCGGTAGGTCGTGTCCGTGCCGATCCACAGCCACGCGGCTTTCAACTCCCAGGCGGTGGGGGGGAAGTCCAGGTCGTTGGCCAGGGCGGCCTGGCCATTCATGTTGTAGACCTGCTTCTTCACGACGTAATCGAACGTGTCCTTGCCCATCAGCAACTGAAAGCGTACCGGGTGGCCTTGTTGGGGATCGGGCACGGCACCCCCCATTTGCAGGATCAGGCCATCGACCTGTTGGGTGGCATTGATGTTATGGAAGGATCGGGACAGGTCCATGCCTTGTGCCTTGGCTTGCGTCACCACCGCGTCCGGGAGCGGCGCGGAGCTGTCATAGGTGCCCGGTGGAGCGCCGTTGGGCAGGTAGACCTGGTCCGAGGGCTTCATCATCTCCCACACGAGATTGCTGCTTTGCGCGGTACTGGGTTGGTTCAAGCAGACGAACCAGTTCCAGGCCATGGTCTCGGGGCTCTGGGCAAACGCGGTCCGAGTCTGGTTGATGTCTGCTCCAAACTGCAGGAAGTTGCTGCAATCGAAGTTGTTGGTGTCCTGTGCCTGGGCCAAACCGGCCAGGGCACTGAGAACAGTTATGGAAATGGCTCGCCGCATGGAAGCTCCTTGGCATTCGCCGTATCGGCATGAGGGTGCCCCCGGAAGTGTTCCAGGAGCAGTTGCTTCACCGCCGTGGCCGCAAGGTGCGGCGGCAACGACAGATCACAATTGGTGATGAGCAGCGGGCCGGTCTTCTCGCTCGCGGGCAGCCGGCCATGGCTGCCGCGGACCAGGCGGGTGTCCAGCGGAATCAGGTCCATGTAGTAGCGAAAGCCGAGCTTTTTCTGGAGCAGGCGGCGCGCCACTTTCAATTTCGGGAAGCGAATGGCCGGGTCGATGAACAGCTCGAGCGGGTCGTAACCTGGCTTGCGATGAATGTCCACGGTGCGGGCAAAGTCGGGAGCCTTGCGCTCGTCGAACCAGTAGTAGTAATCGAACCAGTAACCGGGCGCGGCCACGGCCACCAGCTCGCCGCTGCGCGGATGGTCCAGTTGCCAGGCCTGTTGTTCGGTTCTATCCAGTACCCGTTCGATGCCGGCCTGGCGTTGCAACAGCGCCTTGACGCGGGGGATGTCGCGCGCTTGCTTCACGTAGATGTGCGCGACCTGATGATCGGCCACGGCAAACGCTGCACTGGCGCCGGGATCGAGCAACTCCCAGGTCAGCGATTGGCGTACCTGCAACAAGCCCTCGGCACGTAACAACCGGTTGATGGAAACGGATTGGGTGACGGCTTCGATCCCGTATTCGGACAGCAGCATCACCGCAGCGCCTTGGGCTTGGGCAAAGTCCAGCAGACGCCCGACTTCGCTGTCGATGGCCCGTACCTCGTCGGCAATCGCCGGGTGATCGGGCCCCAGGCGTTGCAGGCTGTAGTCGAGGTGGGGCAGGTAGATCAATTGCAGGTCGGGACGGTTGAGCTGGAATTCGGCGATGGCACAATCGACGATCCAGCGACTTGAGGCGATGCCGGCCGCCGGTCCCCAGAAGCTCGGAAAGGGAAACTCGCCAATCTGCTGTTCGATACGCTCATGCAACGAGGCCGGCGCCGAATACAGGCCGAACATCTTGCGGCCATCAGCCGGGTAATGCGGCCGTGGGGTAATGGCGGCGTCCACGTCGGCATACATGTTGTACCACCAGAACAACTGGCTGCAGCGAAACCCGGGGTACTGACGCTTGAGGGTCTGCCAGACCTTTTCCCCCTGGATCAGTGCATTGGGTTGCAGCCAGAAACGTACCTCGGCCTGATCGCGAAAATACCAGCCGTTGCCGACGATGCCGTGTTCCGATGGTGGTTGTCCGGTGAGGATCGAGGCCTGCACGGTCGAGGTGACCGCCGGGAACACCGGCTGCAGCGTGGCCATCTTGGCCGTTTTCAACAGGGCATTGATGCAGGGCGTCGCGGCACCCAGCAGCGCGGGCGTCAGGCCGACCACGTTGATCAGCAGCAGCGGCTGGCGCGCAGGATCAGAGCGCATGGGCATGGGCCTCCAGCGCTTGAGGTTGCAGCAAGCGGCGCTGTAGCAATTGATCCTCGACCCAATGCAACTCCGCCGCGATGCCCTGGAGTTGGGCGTGCTCGGTCGTGGGCCGCAATTGGCTGGGCAGGACGCCCCAGCTGTAGGTTTCCACTTCCAGTACGGGGCGAAAATCCTCGTGGTCGGCCAAAAAGTCGAACGTCTGCGACAGGGCAACCTGGCTGCCGCTGAGTTCGGGCAGCAGCAACTGCTCGCTGAACAGCGGAATGTGGAAGTGAATCCTCAGTTCGGGATGAGAGACGCGGTTCTGCTCACAATCATCCAGGGCCGCGGGGAGGTCGGCCCAGGCCGATAGCTGATCGTGCCCAGCGCGGGCCTTCACTTGATGCAGGTAGGTGGGCTCGGCAAAACCGCTCAATGTCTTGAGCACCTGTTCGCGCCGATGCTCGTCCTCAGGCAGGCGACAAATCAGCGCATTGGATAACTGGATCTTGCCGATGGGGACCCGGGCCCGACGCAATCGGTCCAGTGATTGATAGCAGTCTTCGAACATCACGGCCTGGTGGCAAACGTCAAAGCACAGCGCCAGGTGTTCATGGTGCGGGTCCGTGGCTTGCCAGTGGCGGAAGAAGGCGATGGCCTGGTCGGTGTTTTCCAGCACGCAATCGGGCTCCATCTCCAGGCAGACCACGATCTTCTTGCCCGTTTCCCGTTGCAGCCGGGCCAGCCCGGCAGTGAGCTCGCGCAGTTGCTGCTCGGCACATTGCTGTAGCGTCGGGCTCCAGTGGGCGGCATAGCCCAGCGGCAGGCTGGAGATCACCCCCTGGGCACAGTCCGCTGGCAGGGCCTGGGCGAGAAATCGAGCCAGGTCCAGGCTGTACGCCAGCCGCTGCGGATCGGCCCAACTGGGCAGGTAGACGTCGGCTTTCACCGCGCCCTGGTGAAATTGGCCGTAGGGAAACCCATTGAGTGAGGTCAGGCGTAGCCCGCTGCGTTGCAGCAGGTCGAGGAAATCCGCACGGGTTGGCGCTTGTTGGAGTTCGGCGGCGGCGAGGGCGCTGATCCACAATCCACTGTCCTGCGTGTCGAGCCCGCGCAGTGTGCGTACGGTGTGGAAATGCCGTTCGACGGAAGCGCGCAGCCCACCCAGGTCATGGGTCGGGTGCACGTTGCTGCAATAGCCGATCTGCGTGGCCGTCCAACCCGTGCGGGCACTCATTTGATCACCGGTTCCTGGCCGCGCAGGGCGGAGTTTTCCTGCCACTGCCGTCGCTGATCGATGGGCAGGGGCGTGCTGACCAGGGCTTTGTCCAACTGGCCGCTCTGGGCAAAAAAGTCCACCGGGTTGTGGAACAGCACTTGTTCGACCTGGGCTTCACTGAAGCCGGCAGCCAGCATCGCCTGGCCGGTCTTGGGCACCTTGAGCGGGTCGCTGATGCCCCAGTCGGCGGCGCTGTTGACCACCATTTTTTCCGTGCCGTACTGTTGCAGCAGCGCGACCATGCGCTGTTCCGACATCTTGGTGTTGGGGTAGATGGAGTGGCCGCGCCAGCAGTCGCTGTCCAGCACCAGGGGCAGGGTCAGTTCGTTGAGGTGGTCAATGATCACCAGGTGTTCGGCAATGCCGACCTCGCGAATGACCGCGAGCGTGCGTTTGGTGCCGCCGATCTTGTCACGATGCGGGGTGTGCACCAGCACCGGCAGATTGAATTGCTTGGCCAGCTCCAGTTGCGCGGCGAGAAAGCGATCCTCTTCCGGGGTGATGTCGTCGTAGCCGATTTCACCCACCGCCACCACGCCGTCTTTCACCAGGTAGCGCGGCAGAATCTCCAGCACCTCATTGGCCACCGACAGGTCATTGGCCTCCTTGGGGTTCAGGCCAACGGTGCAGAAATGATGGATGCCAAACATGCTGGCGCGAAAACGCTCCCAGCCCAACAACGTGTCGAAGTAGTCGATGAAACTGCCGACGCTGGTCCTGGCCTGGCCCTGCCAGAAGGCCGGCTCGATCACCCCGGTGATGCCGGCGGCCGCCATGTTCTGGTAATCGTCGGTGGTGCGGCTGACCATGTGGATATGCGGGTCGAAGTACTTGAGCATGGTGAATCCTCGTCAAAAAAAGGGGGCGGTGGGGAATCAGTTCGGTGAAACGCCGCCCAGGTGCTCGTGCCATTGCGCCGGCAAGCGTCGTTGCTGGCCCAAGCCGGCCAGGCGCTGACGTTGCGCCGGGCTCAGCAGGGCGAAGGCAATGACGTGGGGCAGTCCGGCGGACACCGTTCGTTCGGCGGCGAGTTGTTCGTCCAGCAGGTCGAGGGCCAACTGGTTGAGGGTGACGCTGTGTCGTTGCGTCAGGCCGATCAGGCGTCGTACGTCGAGGCCCATGCCCAGCGCTTTCAACACCAGTTGGTTGAAGGCCTGTTCGTTGTAGTGATGCGACGGGTAGGCAGTGTCCAGGGCGAGGGCGGCGAACACCTGGCTGTTGCTGGTGCGCCCGGCCTGGCGTGCAAGCTCCACGCACGCCCCGCGGCTATCGAGCCAATCAAGGGCTTTCAAGGTGGCGACCTTTTCCTGGTCGTCGCCCCACAGGAACAACTGGTGCAGCAGGGCGACTTGCCCGGCGGCGGGCTGCTGTTCCAGCACCTGGGCCAGCAGCAACGCCCGCGCCATTTGGACGTTACTCCAGCCGTCGATATCGGGCAGTGCTCGCTCCTTGAGGTTGCGCTTGCACTGGCTGCTCAAGAGCGCCGAGGTATTGGCGTCCGGGCGCTGGGCAAGTTGCTCCTGTGCCTGGCGCCACCATTGTCGCTCGGGTTCTTCGAGCTGACGAATGAAATTTTGCCGTTGTTCGTTCAGGCAGTCGTGGCGCATGTCGAGGGCCGCCGATGCCGCTGCAGTAACGTCCGTGTTCATGTGGGTTTGATCCAGCGCTGGAAATGAGGAAGCAGGAAAAACACCAGGACACATAACAGGCTGCCCAAGGGCTGGTTAGCCACGGCCAGCACCAGGGCATCGAACAGCGGCAGGGCTGCCAGGCCAGCGCCGATAAAGGCGCGGACCTGCCGTTGCCGAGGGTTGGCCAGGTTGTGCCAGTAATGCCAGCCCAACCAGCCAAGCCATAACAGCAGCACCGGCCAGAACCAGGCGCTGCCTGCGTAGATCGCCAAGGCCAGTGGGCTCAGCATCAGGAGCAGGGGGAGACGGCTGATCAGTTGGTTGCGGTGTTCCTGGCGAGCCAGGTAGGTCAGGCCGCTGATGTAGACACCGAGCAAAATGGCGCAGAGCCAGATCGGTCCCGGTGGCAGCGCCAGGCTGGCCGCTGCGGTGAGGTAGAGCGCCGAGCGGCAGGCCCCCATCAGCCAGACGCTGTGGGCGTATTTCTTGTGCAGCAGGTTGTAACCGAGAATGCAGCCCACCAACAGGGTGGCGCTGCCCAGCAGCCAGTGCGGCTGCTCGATCAACTGGCTCAGGCCCAGTAGCGAGGCCGCGGCCAGCAGTAGCAACAACGCAGTGGCCAGTCGCACTTGCTGGCGGCTGACCAGGCCCAGGGTAATGGGGCGGGGGTTGTGGTGTTGCTGGTCCCAGTCGGCGTCCAACAGGTCATTCAACAGCATGCCGGCCAGGTACAGCAGCGACAGTGCCGCTAGCAGCAGGATCCACACCAGGGAAGACGGCGGTGCCAGGGCCCCGGCGCTGCTGGCGAGCAGGGCGGCGGCCAAGGTGTTGGTCCATACCGTGGGCAGGTTGGAGACACGGCCGAGGGTCAGCCAGGTCTTGAGGTTCGGCGCCGTCTGGTTCATTGCGCACAGCTCTGGTTCAGGGGCAGGGCAAGCTCGACCTGGGTGGACAGCCGCTGCAGCGCCTGCTCCATTCGCGCGGTATCGATTTCATGCAAGTCCACCGACTCGCCGATCCGGCTGAGCATGGGAATGGAGAGTTGCCCGCCCAGATGCTGGCGGAACTCCTCCAACCCCAGCAAAACCTGCGAGCGCCCCAGTGCATCTTTCAAGGTCAGTTCCGGCGGGTTCAGGCAGAAGCCGAGCTTGAGCAGCAGGTTCAGCACCCGTTCGGTGTCGCTGTCGCTCAACAACCCCAGGGCATTGGCATAAAGCCCATCCAGGGCCATGCCCACCGCGACGGCTTCACCATGGCGCAGTCGATGCTGACTGAGATTTTCCAGTTTGTGAGCGGCCCAGTGGCCGTAGTCCAAGGGCCGCCCGTTACCGCGTTCGAAGGGGTCGCCGGCACCGGTGATGTGCGCCAGGTGCAATTCGGCGCAGCGGCGGATCGCATAGCGGCTGGCCCCATGTTCGAAGTGGGCGAGGGCGTCGGCCTGTTGCTCCATCCACTGGAAGAAAGCCTGGTCCTTGATCAGCGCCACCTTGACCGCCTCGGCCAGCCCGGCGATCTGGTCGCGTCGGGTCAGGCTGGTCAGCAATTGAAAGTCGTTGATGACTGCGGTGGCGGGATAGAAGGCGCCCAGCAGGTTCTTCTGGCCGAAGGCGTTGATGCCGTTTTTCACACCGATGCCGGCGTCGTTTTGGGCGAGCACGGTGCTGGGGATGCGAATCAGGCGAATGCCGCGGTGGAAGGTGGCGCAGGCGTAGCCCACCGCATCCAGCACCGCGCCGCCACCGAGGGCCAGCACATGGCAATGCCGGTCCAGGCCATGTTTCAGCATGTCGGTGTACAGCCGCTGCAACACCTGTGAATCCTTGCTCGACTCGCCGGCCGGGACCGCGATCGGCGGCGCTTGCAGATGCAGGTCTGGGAAATGGCTAGCGAAGTAGGCGTTGATCTGTTCCAGCAGGTGCGGGGCGCTGTGCAGCAGTTGTTCGTCGGCGAATATCAACACCGTGACCGGGCCCCTGTGGCCGGCCATGAGCTGGCGGTGCAGGCAGGGATTGAGCGGATCGAACACATGATCGGTGAACACCACCGGATAGTCGTAGCTGACCTTGAAGCGCCCGTGCAACGGTTGCTCCGCGTCGCTGCGGCGAAGGCTCTTGAACAGGCTGTACCCGGCGATGAACAGCCCGGGCAATACCATGCTGGCGAGCAGGGTCACCAACAGCGCGTTCTGCTCGACGAGAAAGGTGCCAATGGCGCTGTAGGCCAATGCCAGGCCGGCGTTGGCCAGGGTGGTGACCAGGATGAACGCGCGCAGCGGGTAGCGTTGCATACCGGCGGCGACGACCGACGTTTCCGCCAATACCGGGACCCCGCGCAGGCAGATCAACGACAGCGTGCCCAACCGGTACGCCAGTTGCCCTGGCTGGCGCTGATGCAGGCCGAGGCGGCCGGACAACAAGCGCAAATAGCCGGCTCCCAGGGCATAGCCCAGCCCGGCGCCCAGGCACAGCCCCACGAAAATCGCCAGGTAACCCCCCACGCTGCCGAGCATGGCCACGGCCAGCAGCGCGACCATGCTCGACGGTACTGGCAGCACCACGTCCAGCGCGAGCAGGGCGATCAGCAGCAACGCCAGGTAGAGTTTCTGCGCGGGCGTCGAGGGCTGGTACAGGTTGAGATGGGTCAGGAAGTCCTGGATCTGTTGTTCGAACAGCAAGAAGCTGGCGATCACCAGGGCTGAAAAGCAAACCAATGACAGCCAGAAATGTCCGGCTGCTCCTTTTTGCGAGAGCAAACGATACCCACGGCCATGCTTCATCAAGCATCCCTCTTGTTGTTATTGACAGATTCCGTGTCAGTAATTGAAAGCAACGCCAAGTGTGTGTTTTAGGCCAATAGACGCTCTCGCCCGAGGGGCTGTGATGAGTGGTGGGTGATGTGGTTGGAGACAGGTTTGAATCTAGACGGCCCGGGTGTTTTTGCAAGGCGATCTGATGGCAATTTGATTTGGGGTGCCACTTCGCGTTTCAGGTACCCGTACCCGCGGCTTGTCCCGCTCGTTCAGGGCCTCGAGTACCCGCGCAACTGCGCCGGGCTGACGCCAAGGCGTTGCTTGAACAGCGTGGTCATGTGCGCCTGGGAGTTGAAGCCGCAAGTGTGGGCGATATCGGTCAGGCGGGCGGTTGAATCGCGCATCAGCGCTCGTGCCTTGGCCAGGCGCCGGTCGATCAGGTAGCTGTGTGGGCTTTTGCCGGTGGCATTCTTGAATGCCCGCATGAAATACCCTTCGGACAAGCCAAGCAGGCCGGCCATTTCCTTGACCCCCAGCGGACCGTCGAGACCGGCGTCGATGAACTCGTCGAGCAGGCGCATTCGCCCGCCGGTGATGGACCCTTGTACGGGGGCCGAAAACGTCTTGTGCTCCTTCACCCGTTCAGCCAATCCCAGCGTCCAGGCCTCCCAGTCATCCTCTGCGGTGGCATGCAGCAATGCGCTGCGCATTCTCAGGGCGAGGGTGATGGCCTGCGGGTCCATACGATTGTTGAACGCCTGTTCCCCCGGCAACGCCATACCGTCGGTGCGCACGACCCGCAGGTATTCACCGCCCCTGGGGGATTCGGAGAACACGTCGCATTCGGCGGGGACGAATGCCAGGCCGTTGGGGATCGCTTCGAAGGGCTGTACGCGGTCGCTGCCGATGGCGTGCAGGCCGCGCTGGCTGTCGAAGGCAAAGCCGATCGCCGACTGGGTGGCGACATAGCGGGTGGCGTAGGCGCAGCCGGGCAGCAATTCGATCGCCCACGGTCCTGCCTCGATGCGACGGACCGGTTCGGACTGGGGCGGCTGTTGGCGGTTTCGAGGGTTCATGAACAGCATAGTAGTGAAGAGAGGACCAGAAAGTCAGGTCAGTTTTCTGAAAGCCCGCCGGTGGTGCCCTGATTAGACTGGGCAAAACCCGGAGGCCCATCATGCACACACTTACTCGCGACGATATCGAACAAGCTGCCCGCCACTTATACGAAGTCATGCCCGCCACCGCCCAGTACGCCTGGCCCTTGTTGGCTGAACGGCTGGGTTGCACGGTGTGGGTCAAGCACGAGAATCACACCCCGACGGGGGCCTTCAAGGTACGCGGCGGCCTGACCTTCGTGCGCTGGCTCAAGCGCGAGCATCCCGAGGCAAAAGGCATCGTCACGGCGACTCGCGGCAACCACGGCCAGAGTCTGGCGCTGGCGGCCAGCGCATTGGGTTTGAAAGCGTTGATCGTCGTGCCGCACGGTAACTCGGTGGAGAAGAACAACGCCATGCGCGGTTTTGGCGGTGAGGTGGTCGAGTATGGCCGCGATTTCGATGAGGCCCGTGAAGAGGCCGTACGCCTGGCCCAAGCGCATGGCCTCTATCTGGTGCCGCCGTTCCATCCCGAGTTGGTCAAGGGCGTGGCGACCTATGGCCTTGAGCTGTTCAACGCGGTGCCGGACCTGGACACCGTCTATGTGCCGATAGGCTGTGGCTCGGGGATCTGCGCGGTCATCGCCGCCCGCGATGCCTTGGGCCTGAAGACCCACGTGGTGGGCGTGGTGTCCACCGAGGCCCTCGCGGCGAAGTTGTCGTTTGAAGCGGGCAGGCTATGCGAGACCGCTTCGGCGAATACCTTTGCCGACGGCCTGGCGGTGCGCAGACCCGTTCCCGAGGCCTTTGCCATCTATGGGGCCGGGGCGGCGCGAATCGTAGCGGTCAGCGATGCTGAAATTGCCGGGGCCATGCGGGCGTATTACACCGACACCCATAACCTCGCTGAAGGTGCCGGCGCGGCCGCCTTGGCAGCGCTGATGCAGGAGCGTGAAGCGATGCGGGGGAAAAGGGTGGCGGTGATTCTGTCCGGTGGGAATATCGACCGGCCGGTGTACGCGAATCTGATTGGCTGAATCCAGGCTTGCCGTTGTGGCAGGCGTTTCCATGCGACAAGTTTAGATCGATTATTTCTTACGGTTATTTATATAGGTTTGGATGGCATATCCATGACCGGAGAATCGAAGCTGTCGTGGGGGAAGCGTCTGCAATGAAAGCGCAGGGCATGCAGCAGCAGACGACTCTGCGCGCGTCACTCCGGTAAGCCTGCTTGAACGTTCATTCCTGCTGTTCGACCGTCATCTTGTCGGGCCGGGGCCAATCCTTAGAATCCGCCCCATCAGCCTCTTCCGACTCTCGAACCTACAGGGAACACCACCATGATGAATGCCATGCAGATGCCGATGAACGCCAACATGCCGATGATGCCAATGATGGGCATGCCGATGATGATGGCGACCATGACCTGCGAAATGATGGATGACGGCATGCTGTGCAAAATGATGCCCGCTGCCGGCATGGACATGGCCATGTTCAAGAACAGCGCCGACATGATGCAAATGATGATGAACTGCGGCATGCCGATGATGATGCATTGCGGCAACATGAGCATGATGTGCATGTCCCCGGCGAGCATGGCCATGCCGATGGCGAGCATGATGATGCCAATGCCGATGATGGGCATGCCGATGCCGTCGATGAAGTGTGTGATGGAATGTACGGTGATGGCTGACTGCATGATGTGCAAAGTCATGCCGATGGCCGGCATGAACATGGACATGATGAAAAGCTGCTGCGCCTTGATGATGAAGATGATGAACGACTGCAGCATGCCGATGATGATGAGCTGCAACGGTATGCCGATGATGTGCTGCACCTGCTGATTCGTTGCTACGGTCCGTTTGCGGAGTTGGTATTTTGTGTTGAGGTATGTGTCAGGGGCGGTGTGTATATCCGTTGCTGCGGTAACGGCGGCTTATGGTTCCGCTCTTACAGCGGCTCACTTTTGAGAAGCCCGGGAGCCGGCCCAGTCAAAAGTAAGCAAAACGCTTCTGCCCCACCACTCGGCACCTCGCCTAGGCTCGGTGTGCCCTCACTCCGGCATTGCTCCGTGGGCCGCCGCGAAGGGCCATCCATGGCCCAGCGCGGCTACCTCGGCATCCATGCCGAGGTGCCCACTGCGCAACGCCTGCGTTCGGCCATCGTGGTTAACGGGGCGCCCGAGATCAACGTCCACCCCGAGGCGGCCTTATAGCCGACCTGGCTCTCCCGGTCATACACCCGTTAGTTCTGTGGGAGCAAAGCTTGCTCGCGATGAGGCCAGCACATTCAACATCTTCATTGACTGAACCACCGCCATCGCGAGCAAGCTCGCTCCCACATTGGATCTTCAGCAGACACAATATTCGTGTACACCCGAAGTCCCTTTGTGGGAGCGAGCTTACTCGCGATGAGGCCGGCACATCCAACATCTTCATCGACTGAACCACCGCCATCGCGAGCAAGCTCGCTCCCACATTGGATCTTCAGCAGACACAATATTCGTGTACACCCGAAGTCCCTTTGTGGGAGCGAGCTTGCTCGCGATGAGGCCGGCCCATCCAACATCTTCTGAGCTGGTCTAATAGTCCCGGACACCTCAATAGGTGAAACTACACCTATTGAGGAGTATTCCATGACCAAGAAGTACAGAAAATTCGACGCCGCTTTCAAGCTAAGAGTCTGCAAGATGATTGTTGACCAGGGCCTGAGCGTGAACTCCGTTTGTACCGATTTAGACTTGAGTGACACGGCCGTGCGCCGCTGGGTCCAGCAGTACCAAGCCGAGCAGTTAGGTGGTACAGGGATTGGCAAACCGTTAACCAGCGAGCAACAGCGTATTCGTCAGCTTGAGCAGCAGATCCGCGAGCTGAAGACGGACAACGACATATTAAAAAAAGCTACGGCCTTCTTTGCCCGCGAATTGAAGTGATCCACCAATTGGTTCACCAAATGCAATGCAAGGCCTACTCGCTAATACGTATCTGCCGGGTTTTGCGGATCAGCCGTTCGGGGTTCTATGAAGCTCGTCAGCGGTCTTTTAAGCCAAAAGCTGTCTGTCCGATTGCAGCTCGGGTCAAAGCTACGTTCATGACCAATGAGCACTGTTATGGCAGTCGTCGGGTGATGAAAGCGCTGCGTAGCGATGGCGTATCCATTGGGCGGCACAAGGTCCGTCGGCTGATGAAACAACAGGATTTACGCCCGATCTGGAAGCGCAAGTTCGTTCATACCACCGACAGTAATCATAATTTCCCGGTAGCTGAGAACCTGCTCAACCGCCAGTTCAACCCCGAGCAGATCAACCAATCATGGGTTGCTGACATCACTTATATTCGCACCCGAAGCGGCTGGCTGTACTTGGCGGCTGTCATGGATTTGTATTCACGCAAGATCGTGGGCTGGGCCATGGCACCGCATATGCGCGCAGAGTTGGTGTGCGGCGCTATGCAACTGGCCATCACACAGAGACAGCCTGAACCGGGTCTGATCGCGCACTCAGATCGGGGCAGCCAGTATGCAGGCGTTACTTACCAAACCTTGCTGACACGACATGGCTTGCGCTGCAGCATGAGCCGCAAGGGCAACTGCTGGGACAACGCAGTCATGGAGCGTTTCTTCTTGAACCTGAAGATGGAGCGCGTTTGGAGGAAAGACTATGCCAACCATGATGAAGCAATCAAGGACGTCACGGATTACATTGTGCGGTTCTACAATGAACGACGAATGCATTCATCGTTAGACTATTTGCCGCCCAATCAGTACGAGCGGCAAACAGCCTGAAAACACCGATTGAGGTGTCCGGAAAAAGTTGACCACCTCATTCATCGACTGTGACACCGCCTTCGCGAGCAAGCCCGCTCCCACAGGAGGAACGCGGTCACCCAGAGCCAGGTCGGCTATCAGGCCGCCTCGCGGTGGACGTTGATCTGGGGCGCCCCGTTAACCACGATGGCTGAACGAAGGTGTTGCGCAGTGGGCACCTCGGCATGGATGCCGAGGTAGCCGCGCTGGGCCATGGATGGCCCTTCGCGGCGGCCCACGGAGCAATACCTTCGTTCAGGCATGCCGAGCCTAAGCGAGGCACCGAGTGGTGGGGCAAAGCGCTTTTGGTTACTTTTGGCTGGTCCGGCTCCCGGCTCTTCCAAAAGTGACCCGCTGTAAGAGCGGAACCGTCAGTGGCCGTTACCGCAGCAACGGATATACACACCACCCTGCCTTTCAGTCCAGGCGTTCCGGATAGGTAACCACCAGATACGCCACCGCTTCACTGTCGGCCGGGTTGCGATAGCGGTGAGGCTGGTCGGCATAGAACAGAATCGAATCGCCCGTGGAGAGCAGGTAGCGCTCGTCGTTGACGCTGATCTCCAGCACACCTTGGGACACCACCAGGTTTTCCTGGACGCCGGGCCCGTGCCCTTCGGACTGGTCCTCGCCCAAGGGGCTCAGGCGCAGCTCGTAGAATTCCGACTGGCGTGCCACATCGAACGGAAACAAGGCGCGGCTGACGAACGCACCATTGGCGCTGACCAGGCGTTTGCTCTGGCTGGCCGACAGCACGGCCACCCCTTCGAAAGCCCGGTGTTCCAGAAACGCGGCCACCGACACCTTCAAGCCCTTGGCGATTTTGCACAGCACCTTGATCGACGGCACGCTGCGTCCGGATTCGATCTGCGCCAGCATGGCCCGGCTTACCCCGCACTGGCGGGCGAGGGCGTCGAGGGACAGGTGTCGCTTGCCGCGCAGGCGTTGCAGGTTCTGCGCAACCCGTTCGCAGATAGGATCCTCATCCAAGGCTTCCAGGTGATTGAGGTCCACTTCGGGTTCATCGGTACTCGCCAAAAAGCGCGAGGGTTCCTGGGCGCTCACGCCTGGTACGTCCTGGTCGGCTGGGACGCCTGGATCCACTGGAGCGCCTGGTAACCGGCATTACGCGCGTACATTTCCCACATGGCCCGGGCCAGTTGCTGGGCCTGCTTGCGTTTGCGGAATTGGACGAAGTCGATAACGTTGTCAGTCGGTTTCATAAGGCACTTCACTGTCGTGACCAATGGGACGGGATGAGCTGAGAGTACGTGGTTATGTTTATAACCATAAATACTAATTGTTTATTTATTAATTCTTTTGTGTTCTTAGCGAGACGCCTGATCAAATCACGTGGGCGCGGTGCAATTCGGTCAGGGCCAGCGCCTTGAGTCGGGCCAGCAACGGGTCGCGCCGGTCACGCGGGTGGTCCAGTTGCACCGCTAATTCTTGGCGAATGCGGCTGGGGCGGTTATCCATCACCAACACCCGGTCGCTCAGGTACAGCGCCTCGTCGACATCATGTGTCACCAGCAACAGGGCGATGGCGTGCCGCTCGGCCAGTTGCAGCAACAGGTCCTGCAGTTTCATCCGGGTGAAGGCATCCACGGCGCTGAAGGGCTCGTCCAGCAACAGCACCTGTGGTCGCGAGTACAGGCCGCGGGCAATCGCCACCCGTTGCGCCATGCCGCCGGACAACGCCTTGGGCAAGGCATCGGCAAAACCCGTGAGGCCGACTTCCTCGATCAACTGCGCGACCCAGGCCTGGTCGTAATGGTCGTCATCGCTGAAGCCTATGTTCTGCTGCACCGTCAGCCAGGGCATCAACCGCGGTTCCTGGAACACAAAGGCCAATTGTTCGGTGTGGCTGAGCAGTTGCCCTTCAAAGTCCTTTTCCAGGCCGGCGACGATGCGTAGCAAGGTACTTTTGCCGCAGCCGCTGGGGCCCAACAGGCTCACGGTTTCCCGTGGCTGCAATTGCAGGTGGATGTGATTGAGTACGGTGGTGGCGGCGAAGGTCTTGCGCTCGACGTGGATCTCCAGCAGGGCTTGGGTCATGGCTCACTCCTCGGTGCCGTTAAAGGTGTCGCGCCAGGCCAGGAAGCGTTTCTCCAGGCCGGCAAGCAGGCCGTCGCTGAGCTTGCCCAGCAGGGCGAGCACGATGATCGCGGCCAGCACAATGTCTGGGCGCGAGGTTTCGCGACCATCGCTGAGCAGGTAGCCCAGGCCTTTGGTCGCGGCGATCAGTTCGGCTGCCACCAGGAACATCCAGGCCAGGCTCATGCCGCTGCGCAAGCCGGTGAACAGGCCGGGCAGGGCGGCCGGCAGGAGAATTCGCCGCACCAGACGGCGGCGGCTGAAGCCGTACATGTGGCCGACCTCCACCAGTTTGCGGTCGATGTTGCGAATCGCCGCCACGCCATTGAGGTAAACGGGAAAGAACGCGCCGATGGCGATCAGTACCACTTTCGAGGTTTCGTCGATGCCCAGCCACAGCAGGAGCAATGGCACCCAGGCCAGGCTGGGGATCGAGCGCAGGCCGGCGAAGGTCGGCTCCAGATAGGCTTCGGCTTCCCGGCTCAAGCCCACCCAGGCGGCGAAGACCAAGGCCAGGCCAGCGCCAATGACAAAGCCCAACAACACTCGCAAGAGGCTGGCGCTGATGTGTTTCCACAGCGCACCTTCGGCCAGGTCGCCGAGGGTCAGGGCGATCTCGCTGGGGGCCGGCATCTGGTAGGCGGGCAGCCAACCGATGCGCACGATGATCTCCAGGAACACGATGATCAGCACCGGCAGGGCCAATCCCTTGAGGCGCAGCCGCCAATGGTCGGGATTGAACAGCGGCGCTTTGCCTGGTGTGGACAGCGCCAGGCGCGGGCTGGAGAGGTCTTTGCTGTTGCTGCTCATGGCGGTTCTCCGGCAACGCCGAATCCGCGCCAGGCGCGGATTGGTTGTCGCCTGGGCTAGGGGTTATTGGCGGGCCACGGCCTGCTGGCGGCCGGTGTCGAGCAATTGATCGATCACCTGGTCGACATTCACCCCGCGACGTACCAACTCTTCGGAGACCAGGATCGGCGCGGCAGCCTTGGAAGCCAGCACATCCTTGGCGCTCAACTGCGGGCTGCCCAGGTCGGTGCGCGACAGTTGCAGCTTGGCCACTTCCAGCGGCAGTCCGGATTCGTCGGCCAATAATTTAGCCAGTTCTTGCGGATGCTCCACCGACCACGCCCGGGCCTGTTCGTAGGCCGCGAGCACGGTGTTGATCGTCTGCGGATGCTCCTGGGCATATTTCTCCGTGACGCTGACCACGCCGTAGCTGTTGAAGGCCGGGTTGCGATACAGCAGGCGCGATCCGGCCTGCACTTCGCTGGCGGCCATATGCGGGTCAAGACCGGCCCAGGCATCGACGTCGCCTTTTTCCAGGGCGGTGCGTCCGTCCGGGTGCTGCAGGTGCACCAGCTCCACGTCGTCTTTTTTCAGCCCGGCCTGTTGCAGGCTGCGCAGGGTGAACAGATAAGGATCGGTGCCTTTGGTGGCGGCGATTTTCTTGCCCTTGAGGTCGGCGATCGTCTGGTACGGCGAATCCTTGCGCACCACCAGGGCGGTCCATTCGGCGCGGCTGTAGACATACACCGACTTGATCGGGCTGCCGTTGGCCCGGCTCAGCACCGCGGCGAGGCTGGCAGATGAAGCGAAGTCGACGCCGCCACTGTTGAGGTATTCCAGGGAACGGTTGCTGCCCTGGCTCAGGACCCAGCTGACCTTGGTCTGGGGCAGGGCTTTTTCCAGATAACCGAAGTGCTTGAGCACCAGGCTGACCGGTGAGTAATAGGCGTAGTCCAGGTGCACTTCGGCCGGAGGGCTTTCTGCGGCCAGGGCCAGGGACGGCAGGCCCAGCGCCAGGGCGCAGGCGCTGATCAAGTATCTGGCACGGGCCAGGGAGAAGCGGGCGTCGGGTTTCATGGAGCAGCTCCAGACAAGGCGGCGAGAAGGCAATGTTCTTATTTCCGAAAGATCGGACAGCGGAAGAAAATACCGCCTGAAAGGAATATTGCAGGCTCTGTGCCATAGCCGGCGAAAGGGCGTTTTTCGGGGGGCGCCATGGGGTAAAGGCTTCAAGGCGATGTTGCCCAGCCAACAGTCTGTTGCGGCACTGTTGCACCCTGGACATTGGCTGCCTGTGACTATGAGCTTATGCTTTAAAAGAATTTCTAATGTGAATTCCAAGAGCGTTATGTTCTATGAAATTCACTCAGGAATGTCTTCATGAAGTTCGCCCGATCCCTGCGCCGTCTGTTCCTCAGCACATTGTTCACCGCACCTTTGGCCCAGGCCAGCGAGCCCTTGGTACTGCACGTCGGTGACCAGAACTATTACAACGTACGGGCGTCGGTGGAGGCTTCGGGTGTGCTTGAGGGCGCACCTTACCAAGTCGACTGGAAACACTTCCAGGCCGCAGCGCCCTTGGCCGAGGCGCTGAGTACCGGCGATCTGGACCTGGGTTTTCTCGGCGATTCGGGTTTTCTGTTCCTGGCTGCCAAACAGGCGCCGGTGAAACTGATCGGTGTCTCGCGGCAGAACCCGGACACTATCGCGCTGCTGGTGCCCAAGGATTCACCGGTCAAGACCATCGCCGACCTCAAGGGCAAGAAAGTCGCCTATTGGCCCGGTGCCTGGAGCCAGCAACTGACTTTGCGCGCCCTGGAGCAGGCCGGTTTGCCAGAGAACCATGTGGCATTCATCAAGCTGATGCCGATCGACGCGGCGGCGGCCTTGCCCCAGGGCAGCATCGATGCGTTTCCGGTGTGGGAGCCCTACATCTCGCAACAGATCCTGTTCTCCGGCGCCCGGCCGATCCTGACGGCGAAAAACCTCATGCCCGGCCTCAGCGCCATTGCCGCTTCGACGCCGGCCATCGACAGTAAGCGTGAAGCCATCGCCGATTTCCTCGGGCGTGTGAAACAAGCCCGCGCCTGGGTCGACAACCACACCGACCAGTACGCGGACCTGTGGGCGAAAAAGGCCAATCTCGACCAGAACGTCTCGCGTCATTGGTTGCGCCAGGCACACATGAGTGTCGGCCCGGTGGACCAACAGGCTGCCGCCGACCTGCAAAGCACGGCGGACTTCCTGTTCAAGGTCAAGGCGCTGCCGGCACCGCTGGCCACTGCGGGGATTATCGACACGTCCTTCAACCAGGCCTTGAGCGAATAAACCGAGCCCCGGCCGCAGGCCTTTGTGGGAGCGAGCCTGCTCGCGATAGCGGAGGGTCAGCTTGCAAGGATGTTGAATGTGCCGCCGCCATCGCGAGCAAGCTCAGCTCCCACAGTTTTCCGGGGTGATCATGAAATTCGAGCTCCACCCCGAATCCCGGTGGGAGCGAGCCTGCTCGCGATAGCGGAGGGTCAGCTTGCAAGGATGTTGAATGTGCCGCCGCCATCGCGAGCAAGCTCAGCTCCCACAGTTTTCCGGGGTGATCATGAAATTCGAGCTCCACCCCGAATCCTTTGTGGGAGCGAGCTTGCTCGCGATAGCGGAGGGTCAGCTTGCAAGGATGTTGAATGTGCCGCCGCCATCGCGAGCAAGCTCAGCTCCCACAGTTTTCCGGGGTGATCATGAAATTCGAGCTCCACCCCGAATCCCGGTGGGAGCGAGCCTGCTCGCGATAGCGGAGGGTCAGCTTGCAAGGATGTTGAATGTGCCGCCGCCATCGCGAGCAAGCTCAGCTCCCACAGTTTTCCGGGGTGATCATGAAATTCGAGCTACACCCCGAATCCTTTGTGGGAGCGAGCTTGCTCGCGATAGCGGAGGGTCAGCTTGCAAGGATGTTGAATGTGCCGCCGCCATCGCGAGCAAGCTCAGCTCCCACAGTTTTCCGGGGTGATCATGAAATTCGAGCTACACCCCGAATCCCTGTGGGAGCGAGCTTGCTCGCGATAGCGACAGGTCAGGTTGCACCAGGGTTGAATGTGCCGCCGATGGCTACGCCGCCTCCGCAGCCATGGCCGCCCGGACGCTAGGGCGTGCGGCGATTCGCGCCATGAACGCCGCCAGCGTCGGCCAGTCCTCGATCTGGATATTGAATAACGGCAGCCAGTTCAGGACGGTAAACAAATAGCCGTCGGCCAGGCCAAAGGTGCCCATCAGGTAATCCTGTTGTTCAAGGGCCTGGCTGAGGTAATCCAGGCGCCTGAACAGCTTTGCCCTGAAGATGGCCTTGGTCGGCTCTGCAATATCGGCGTTGAACAGCGGCGCACATCCGCTATGAATCTCGGAGGCAATGAAGTTCAACCATTCCTGCAGGCGAACCCGCTCCCAGGTGCCGTTGGCCGGCGCCAGCGTGTTTGCGGGGACCAGGTCGGCCAGGTACTGGACGATGGCGGGTCCCTCGGTCAGGACATCACCGTTATCCAGCACCAAGGCTGCCACGTAGCCCTTGGGGTTGATGGTCAGGAAATCGAGCCCATCGGCAGTTCGCTTGGTCTGGTTGTCGACCCGAATCAATTCAAAGGGCAAGCCCAGTTCCCGCAACACGATGTGCGGGGACAATGAGCAGGTCATGGGGGCGAAGTACAGTTTCATGGTTTCCTCAAGGTCGGGGGACGTGCCGCCAGAATCCGCGAGGGCCGGAACATTTTCAAAGGACATCTTCAGTGCTAGCGTATGACAAAATCTCATGATCAAGCGAAACCCAATGGCCACAAGAATCCCTTCCTTAAATGGCCTTAAAGCATTCGAGTCGGCCGCTCGGCACATGAGTTTTACCAAGGCTGCGCAAGAGCTGAACGTCACTCAAACAGCCATCAGCCATCAAATTCGCCGGCTCGAAGAGGAACTGGGCGTGCGCCTGTTCTTGCGGCTCAAGGACGGCCTGGCCCTGACAGACGAAGGCCATGCCTATTTTCCAGGCGTTCGTGCGGCGTTCCATGAGTTGCGCTATTGCACCGAGACGTTGCTGGAGAGCCGCAACAACAGCGTCCTGACGATCAGTACCCTGGTTTCATTTGCCTCCAAATGGTTGTTGCCGCGACTGGCGTCATTCCAGCAGGCGTTTCCCAACATTGACGTACGCGTTACGGCATCCACCGAACGGGTGGATTTTCGTAAGGGCGGCGTCGATGCGGCCATTCGTTACGGTTCCGGGGACTGGAAGGGGTTGCGGGCCGACTGGCTGATGGCCGATGAGATCTTTCCGGTGTGCAGCCCCAGGCTGCTGCAAGGTCCGAAAGCCCTGGGGAATCCGGGCGATCTGGCCCGGCACACCTTATTGCAGGTCAGTGGAGTGACTCACAACGACTGGAGTGCCTGGTTGAGTGCCGCCGGCCAACCGAAAGAACTGGCCGAAGGCAGCCGGTTGACATTCGACCTTGCCATGATGGCCGTTCAGGCTGCGGTTGACGGTCTGGGTGTCTGTATCGGGCGTTCCACCTTTGTCGAGGATGACCTGAAGGCCGGGCGATTGGTTGCCCCCTTTGATCTGCGATTGAAGTCTGATCTCGGCTTTTATTTCGTCAGCCCGCATGAAACAGCCGACGCTCCAAAAGTGCAGGCTTTTAGAACCTGGTTGATGGATTCAATGGGTTTTGGCGCCAAAACATAATTACAGCGTACCGTTCAGCCCCCAGCCAGCGAGCCGATATGAACAGAAGGTCCGCTTACTTTCAGGGTTCATCGAGGGTACGTCATGTTTAATAAAACACTAAAAAATGAACTGACGGCTAGGACGGCCGAATTGGCAACATACAAAGGACTGGTCGGCTCCCTGGAGCGGTCGATGGCTGTCATCGAGTTCAGCCCCGACGGCAAGGTCCTTCGGGCGAACGAGAATTTCCTCGCCACGATGGGCTACCGTGCGGATCAATTGGCCGGTCTGTCCCATCGGGATTTCTGCACGCCTGCGCTGGTGGGCAGCGCCGAGTACCGTGAATTCTGGAACCAGTTGCGCGCCGGTCAATTCGTTTCCGGCACGTTTCAGCGCCGCAGCGCGCAAGGGCAGAACGTGTGGCTGGAAGCCAGCTATAACCCGGTAGTGGACGAGCAAGGCCGCGTCGTGAAGGTGGTCAAGTACGCACTCGATGTCACCGCCAAGGTTGCCGCCGAGGCAGAAACTCGTGGTCGGCTGGCGGCACTTGATCGTGCCATGGCGGTGATCGAGTTCGACTTGGGCGGCAACATCCTGACTGCCAACGACAACTTCATGAATGTCATGAATTACTCGCTGGCAGAGCTCAAGGGCAAGCATCACCGGATGTTTTGCGAACCGAGCCTGGTAGGTAGTTCGCAGTACAGTGATTTCTGGCGGCGTCTCAACGCCGGCGAGTTTTTCAGCGGCCAGTTCAAGCGCCTCGGCAAAAACGGCAAAGTCGTCTGGCTGGAAGCCAGCTACAACCCGGTCTACGACGCCGAAGGCAAGTTGTGCAAGATCGTGAAGTTCGCCAGTGACATCACTGAACGGGTGGAGAAATTCGAAGAGGATTCGCGTGGCGCTTCCCGTGCGTACCATATCTCCGCCGAGACCGAGCGAGTGGCCGAACAGGGCGCCCAGGTGATCCACCAGACTGCCAAGGAGATGCGCGAGATCGCCGACAACATTGGCTCTTCCGCGCGTCTGGTTGGGCAGTTGGGGGCGCGTTCGGAAGAGATCACGGCCATCGTCAACACCATTCGCGGCATTGCCGACCAGACCAACCTGTTGGCCCTCAACGCGGCCATCGAGGCCGCGCGGGCCGGAGACCAGGGGAGGGGATTCGCGGTGGTGGCCGACGAGGTCCGGCAACTGGCCGGGCGCACCAGTCGCTCCACCTCGGAGATTGCCGAAATGATCGGCATGATTCTCTCCGAGACCCGCGATGCCGTCGCCAGCATGAACGTGACCCATGAAGGCGCATTGCGCGGCGTCACCCTGGCAGACCAGGCCGGCTCGGTCATCGTGCAAATCAGGAACGGGACCACGGATGCCCTCGATGCGGTGAGCATGTTTGCGTCCAAGCTCGACGAGTCCGAGGTGATTCCCAAGACGGCTATCGGCTGGGTGGGTTGAGGTGAGTTGAGTCCTCGCCCTTGCGACCGCCGGAGTTGCGGGCGCCCTTGCTCGAGCTGACCAAGAACTTTGCCAGCGTCAGGACCTGACCTCCGTTCGGGCCATTCCTCGTGCATCCACCGTTCCATTTTATGAAACGGTGGATTGCAGTTTGTGCGTATTCCAGCGCCGCCGCTTTGGGCAGAAGATAACCCCCAGCCACTTGCACAACCGTGCAAACGATGGCGGAGAATCCCCAACCGTAGCGCACTGGCGCAGGCGTTCAGGCTGCGAGCGCGAGGAGTAGCTGATGGACGAAGCCTTGCAAGCAAAAAACTCGCCCTGGCACGAAGGAGAGCTGGCCTTGCAGCGCTCCGTCGGGGCAGTCGACATGATGACCGGTGTCGGTCAACGGCAACTGGCGCGTACCTGGATGCCGGACCAGCATCGGGAGTTCTACGCCCAACTGCCTTTCGTGGTGCTGGGGGCGGTGGATCGGCAAGGCAATGTCTGGGCGACCCTGCGCGCGGGGCAACCGGGCTTCATGAACTCGCCCGATCCGCAGACCCTGCACATTAACCTCGAGCCTGAGCCGAACGACCCGGCCCAGGCGGGCATGGGCGAGGGCGATGCCATCGGGATGCTGGGGATCGAGTTGCACACCCGCAGACGCAACCGCATGAACGGTGTCGTACGTCGTCAGCTCGACCCGGGGCTCGAGATTTCAGTGAGCCAGGCGTATGGCAACTGCCCTCGCTACATCAACCTGCGCCAGTATCACTTTGTTGACGCGCAGGTCGTTGCGTCGCGTCAACTGACCGTGTCCGACCCACTGGTGCGGCGCCTGGTGACGGCGGCCGATTCGTTCTATATCGCCACCTACGTAGTACGTGATGGCGAGCGGCAGGTCGATGCTTCCCACCGTGGCGGCAAGCCGGGGTTTGTGCGCATGGATGAAGACGGATCGCTGACCATCCCGGACTTTTCCGGCAACCTGTTTTTCAACACACTGGGCAACATCCTGCTCAATCCACGGGCCGGGCTGGTGTTCGTCGATTTCCAGACGGGCGATCTGCTGCAAATGAGCGGCTCGGCGCAAGTGCTGTTGGACGACCCCGAGATCAGCGCGTTCCAGGGGGCCGAGCGGCTGTTGCGCTTTACCCCGCAACGCATCGTGTATCGCCCGGCGGCCATTGCGCTGCGCTGGAAAGACCAGGACGAAGGCGACTCGCCCAATTCAATGATGACCGGCAGTTGGGAGCAGGCCGCCGAGCGCTTGCAGGCCGAGGCGCTGCGTAGCCGCTGGCGTGCATTGCGGGTCGCGCGGGTGGTGGATGAGAGCCACAACATTCGTTCGTTCTACTTGCAGGCGAGCGATGGCTTGGGTTTGCCCCGGTTTGAAGCGGGGCAACATTTGCCGGTGCGGATCTTGTTGGAAGGGCAGAACGCGCCATCGATCCGCACCTACAGCGTATCCAGTGCGCCGTCGGATGATTTCCTGCGTATCAGCGTCAAGCGCGATGGCTCGGTGTCGTCCCACCTGCATGATCAGGTGCAGGCGCTGCACGAGATTGAGGCGCGGGCGCCCCAGGGCCATTTCACCGTCCAGGCCACCGAGCGGCGTCCGTTGGTCTTGCTGGCAGCGGGGGTAGGCATCACGCCGCTGTTGTCGATGTTGCGCGAGGTGGTTTACCAGGGCCAACGCATCAGCCGCATGCGCCCGGTCTGGCTGGTGCAAAGCGCTCGTTCGGTGGCCGACCTGGCTTTCCGTGACGAGATCGACGAACTGGCCGCCCGTGCCGGCGACAAGCTGCAGGTTCTGCGCATGGTCAGCCAGCCGCCCACTGATGGAGGGGGCGCTGAGGGCTATGACCTGGCCGGCAGGATCGATGTGGAACTGCTCAAGAAGCTGCTGCCGCTCAACGACTACGACTTCTATTTGTGCGGGCCGGGCAGCTTTACCCAGGCGCTGTACGACGGGTTGCGCAAACTGCGCATCCCTGACGATCGTATCCACGCGGAGACCTTCGGGCCCTCGACGCTTGTGCGGGATTTGGAAGTGAGCATGCCGGCGCCCGTGCAAGTGCCGGCTGCGAGTGAAGCGGTGAAGGTCTTGTTCGCCAGCTCTGGCAAGGAGGCACGTTGGGAACCGGGCAGTGGGACGCTGCTGGAGCTGGCCGAAGCGCGCGGCCTTAACCCGGAATTCAGTTGCCGCGGCGGTTCCTGCGGCACCTGCAAAACCCGCTTGAGCCGCGGCCAGGTGCATTACCTGAGCCAGCCGGCCGAACCGGTTGGCGACGGTGAGGTGCTGATCTGTTGCGCCGTACCGGCCCAGGGGAGCGAGCCGTTGGTGCTTGAGGTCTAGATCCCTCGACGCACCCGTCCTGGCGCCTCACCGTAGATTTCCTTGAATTTCTTGCTGAACGCAGCCTGGGATTGGTAGCCGACCTGCACGGCGATATCGCTCAGCCCCAGGTGCGAGTGGCTGAGCAGGCTGAAGGCCAACTCCATGCGTACTTGCGTCAACAGCACCCACGGCGAGACGCCGGCCACCTTGACGAATGCGCGCATGAAATTGGCCCGGGACATGCTCGCGATGTCCGCCAGGCCTTGAATGGTCCAGTCGTGGGCAGGGTCAGCCAACATGGCCTGCCAGGCCCGACCCAGACGTTTATCGCCGAGCAGGGCCAGCGAGCCGCTGTCCTGCCCCTGGCTGGCCAGATGCGCACGCAGAATCAGGGTGAACAGCGCCTGTGACAGGGCATCAAGCAAGAAGCGCGCGCCGACCTTGTCCCCATCCGCTTCTGCGCGCATGACTTCCACCAGCGCCGGCAACGGTCCATTGGCCGGTAATGCGCCGCTGGGAATCACCAGGTATTCGGGCAAGGCACCGAACAGCAACGAAGCCCGGTTGAAGTGAAAGCCCCCACAAAGCATGTCCAGCTCCGCGCTGGCGCCGCCAATGCGATGAATCGGCAAGGTGCCCCCGGTCACGACCCGGGGTGAGATCGGCGTTACCGTTTTGCCAGGGCTGTGCATGACGTGAGGGGCACCGCGCGGCAACAGCAGGATGTCACCGGCACGCATGGGCAAGCGCTGCCCATCGGCAAGCTCGACGCGGCATTCGCCGGCCAGCACGATGTGATAGGGCGCTGTGCCCAGGGCTTGCTGTCCGTGATCCAGGGCCCAGTCACCCTGGAACTGACAGCGCAGGTCCAGGCTGCCGCGCACGTTGGCCAGGCTGATGAGTTTATCGATCGCATTCATTTGAGCGTTTCGCCAAAAAACCTGAGCGCATTGAGCAAACTCGAGTGGCGCCAGGGTGAAAAACTGAGGGCGTCAAAACAGTACACCCAACCCACTCAGGAGTTAATGCCATGTTCAATAACTGGTCCGAATTGTTGCCCACCATTCAGAAAGCCTTTGGCGCGCTGGGCCGCAGCAACCCGAAAATGGTCAAGGCCTATATGGCGCTAGGGGAGGCTGCCAGTGAAAACAATGTACTCGATGCCAAGACCCGCGAGCTGATCTCGATCGCCATCGCCGTCACCACCCGCTGCGACGGTTGCATCGCCGCCCACACGGACGCGGCGATCAAGGCCGGCGCGAGTCGCGAGGAGGTCGCGGCGGCCCTGGCAACTGCGATTTCGTTGAATGCGGGGGCGGCCTATATCTACTCGCTGCGGTCGCTTGAGGCGTATGACATGCTGAAAGCGCCGGTGTGATTTGTATGGGGGCATATCCGTTGCTGCGGTAATGGCGGCTGGCGGTTCCGCTCTTGCAGCGGGTCACTTTCGAAAAGCCCGGAAGCCGGCCCAGTCGAAAGTAACCAAAGCGCTTTTGCCCCACCACTTGGTGCCTCGCCTAGGCTCGGCATCCATGCCGGGATGCTCACTGCGCAATACCTAGCGTGGTTTAACGGGGCGCCCGAGATCAACGTCCACCACGAGGCGGCCTGGTAGCCGACCTGGTTCTTGATGGGGACCGCGTTCCTCCTGTGGGAGCGGGCTTGCTCGCGAAGACGGTGTGTCAGTTTACGGTGATGTTGGATGTGCCGGCCTCATCGCGAGCAAGCTCGCTCTCACAGGTTTTTGTGTCGTATGCAGATGCTATGAACACCCGTAAACCCATGTGGGAGCGAGCTTGCTCGCGAAAGCGGTGTATCAGTTTGCAGTGATGTTGAATGTGCCGACGCCTTCGCGAGCAAGCTCGCTCCCACAGGAGAAACGCGGCCCCATCAAGAACCAGGTCGGCTACTAGGCCGCCTCGCAGTGGACGTTGATCTCGGGCACACCGAGCCTAGGCGAGGTGCCGAGTGGTGGGGCAAAGCGTTTTTGGTTACTTTTGGCTGGTCCGGCTCCCGGCTCTTCCAAAAGTGACCCGCTGTAAGAGCGGAACCGCTAGCCGCCATTACCGCAGCAACGGATATACACACCCAAAAAAACACCCCTCTCGGAACGAAATATCAAAACCTCGGTAAGCCTTTTTTGTTCAGTCAGCTGCGATTGTTTCAGATGACGCAATCAAGTCATGTAATTCCTGGGCATTCTCTAAAAACCGTCCGCCAGTGAAACTGATCCCAGAAGCGATTGACCGTTTCGGGTCGTCGCAGCGTTCTCCATCCATCGGGAGATTCCCATGATCGACACGACTTGCACCGGCAACCTTCGGCCCGATACCTCCGTTGCGACTTACCAGGAGCACGAAAGCGGATTCCTGTTGCCCCAATTGATGGGCGCCTTGGCAAGCGAGTCCGTAGGTTTCGTCTCGAACGACCTGTGTCAGCCGCGCGCGCACGGCACTTTGCTGGCGAAGGCTGGCGCCATGGTGATGCGGGTGCTGAAGCTAACGCCGATCGGCTAACGCAGAGCCCGTGGCTAGGCAGAAAACGAAAGCGGGCCATGCATTACGATCGACTAAGTCGACACCGAATCATGGCAGCAGACGCAAAGCTTGTTGCCATCGATATCTCGAAAGTAGGCACCGTAATAATCAGGGTGGTAGTGGGGTCTCAAGCCGGGTTCTCCCTCACACGTCCCGCCCAGTGCCAGCGCTGTCGCGTAGCTGTTCCTCACGGCTTCCCGGCTGGGGGCAAGCAGAGCCACCATTTGTCCGTTGCCGGGTTGGTGCACCTTGCCGTCAAAGGGTTTTCCAATCACGAAGATCGGGCGCGATGAATGCTCGACAATCCAGCCCGCCCAGCCTTTGTGGGCGTCGCTGAATTTCAATGTCAGGCCCAGCCCGGCCATGACCTTTGAATAGAACCCGAAGGCGCGATCAAAATCGGCGATACCTAGAAAAACATGCGAGATCATGATGACTACCGTTTTGCCGTGGGCGCGAGGGTTGTTTGAAATTCCAGCCTACGCTGCCACAGGAATCATCGCGCTGCCAAGTCCGGGCGTCACACGGTGATGAGGCCGTGGACCTGCTTTCCCGTGCCATGCAACAGTGTTTCCGGCTGTAGAACCGGTCTAGGGACTGCTGCGCAGCCCAGCGGGAGCAAGCTCCCTTGCCACGGGGTTGCGCCCGTACTCAAAAATGAAGTCGAGCGCTGCTTTTGTGGCGAGGGAGCTTGCTCCCGCTGGGCTGCGTAGCAGCCCCAAACCAAACCCGCCAAACGATCAAGCCGACAGCGGCGGCGTCCGTGGCGGGACCAGGCGTTTTGAACCGATTGATTCAAACGCCGAAGCCAGTCGCAACAGCGTCGAGTCGTCATAGGCGCGGCCAGCGAACGTCAGCCCGACGGGCATGCCGATGTCCGCCATGACGCCCATCGGCACCGTGACGGTGGGCACGCCCAGATGGCGGATGGCGAGGTTGCCGTTGGCGACCCAGACGCCGTTGCTCCAGGCGATATCGGCAGACACCGGGTTGATGTCCGCATCGGCTGGCCCGACGTCAGCGACGGTCGGGAAGATCACCGCGTCCAGGCCCAGCCGCGCCATCCAGTCTTCCAGATCGATTCGACGTGTCTCTTCAAGCCCACGCAGGCCGTCGGGCAGGGTCGGGATCTGCTCCCACGGCGTGATGCCGCGCTGGGCCATCTTCACGTACTCATCCATGCCAGCGGCCAGATCATCCTCTCGGTTGGGCAGGGTGCCCGGGTCGTGGGGGAAGATCTTCGGTCCGTCGACGTCGGCCAGGCGATTCAACTTCGGATCGCCGTTGGCCCGCAGGAAATCATCGAATGCCCAGGCCGACAGGTCCCACAACTCATGGTGCAGGAACTCTTTGGAAACCAGGCCGCGGGTGAACACCGTCGGTGCGCCAGGACGATCGCCCTCGCAGTTGGACACCAGGGGGAAATCCACCTCGACCACTTCGGCGCCACAGGCCTCAAGCGCCTTGCGCGCTTGCTCCCAGAGCTCGATCACCGAGGCGCGGGTGATGATTCGCTGCCCCGTCGGGCCGCCGATGCCGGGGGCTTCGGCCGTGCCTGCTTCAGGGTCGGCGTTGATGTACATCCGAGGAACGCCGAACCGAACGCCTGCCAGCGCACTTGGGGTGCTGGCAAGGCTCGGATACGAGGCTGGACGAACCGAGTCGACGCTCGGAATCGGCACCCAGGGTTGCAGGCGCCACAGGTCGCCACGGGTGTCCGGGTCCTCGGCGACCACCACGTCCAGCACTTCGAGCAGGTCGGCCATGGTCCTGGCGTAGGGCACGACGACGTCCATCGTCGGCGTCAACGGCCAGTTGCCACGCACCGAGATCACCCCGCGCGACGGCGTATACGCGCACAAGCCATTGTTCGACGCCGGACCGCGTCCACTCGACCAGGTTTCTTCGGCAAGGCCGAACGCCGCGAAACTGGCGGCAGTTGCCGTGCCCGCACCGTTCGAAGAGCCCGAGGCAAACGGCGCGGTGAGGTAGTCGCCGTTGTACGGGCTCTCGGCACGGCCATACACCCCGCGCTGCATGCCGCCGTTGGCCATGGGCGGCATGTTGGTCTTGCCCAGGCAGATCGCCCCGGCGGCGCGAAGCCGTTCGATGGTGAACGCATCGCGATAAGCAACCAGGTCCTTGAACGCCGGGCTGCCGGAAGCGGCAGTGAGCCCCTTGACCAGGTAACTGTCCTTGGCCGTATAAGGAATGCCGTCGAGCGGCCCCAGGGTCTGGCCGCTGGCCCGACGGGCATCGCAGGCCTGGGCCTCTTTCAATGCATCGGGGTTGCGCACCACCACCGCGTTGAGGGCAGTGGGCGTATCGGGGCCGTCGTAGGCATCGATCCTGGCGAGGTAGGCCTGGACAAGCGCCACCGCGGTCGTCTGGCCCGACTCCAGCGCAGCGCGCAATTGGGCAATGGAGACTTCGGTGATTTCGATCATGCTGTTAGCGCCGCGGCAGAGGGATGGCGGGGTGTTCGGGTCCATTGAAGTTGCTCCTGAGACTTCAGGTCATCTCAAAGTGGATATTTATCGGACTTGCGCACTGTACTACGGAATAGCGATCAAGGGCAGTTCAGGTTTGACCAGACTACCTTTCGTACGAGCCAAAATTTTCCACCTTCAGACTTCGTTAAGAAACGGCCTCGATACTTTCTCCCAATAGCCCGAGGGAGAACGTTGACCCATGCCCGATTTCGACTGGAACATCCACCTGCCGCTGGCCTTCGGTGACGCCGGCCCGCCGGTTCGGCACTTGCACCGGGCGTTGCCGGGACAAGCTCGGCGAGCCGAGTTCGAAGCGTTCATCCAGCAGCGTTTTCGCCAGGTTCACGGCGCCGATATTCGTCACTTCATGCCGGAGCTGTTCGGGCTCGACGATGTCCACGGCACGCTCTGCGCAGCCGCTGGCGTGCGCCGGGCCGCCCAGGGGCCGCTGTTCCTCGAGCATTATCTGGACAGCCCCATCGAGCCCTTGATCAGTGCCGCCGCCGATCGTCCGGTGGAGCGCGCCGGCATTGTCGAGGTTGGCAACCTGGCCGCCAGCGACACGGGCAGCGCCCGGCTGAGCATCATCGCGATCACTTATCTGTTGGCCATGGGTGGCCTGGAGTGGGTTGCGTTCACTGGCAACATCGGCCTGGTCAACAGCTTCCATCGCCTGGGCCTCAAGCCTGTGACGCTGTGCCCGGCCGACCCGCAGCGCCTCGGCGAGGACCGTCATCTCTGGGGCCGCTACTACGAAAGCCAGCCGTGGGTTCATGTCGGAAACATCCGCGCCGGTTTCATTCATCTGCGCAATAGCGGCCTGTTCAATCGCCTGGGACTGCCGACGGACCTCGGAGAAACCAGCCATGTCGCCTGAAATGGAACGTTTCAAGCGCACCCTGCGTGGTCATGCCGAGCGCAGGGGCCACGCCGTGGCCCTGTGGGGCGACGGCTCGCAACTCGACTACGCGACACTTTATTCCGAAGTGGTGTACCGCCAGCAGCGTTTGCGCGATGAACACATCCGTGTTGTCGCCCTGGCCCTGGACAACGGCATCGAAGCGATGCTCTGGGACCTTGCCGCACTGTTCGAAGGGCTGACCTGCGTCATCCTGCCCGGTTTTTTCAGCCAGGCTCAACGTCGGCACTGCCTGGAACAGAGCCAGGCCGAGCGAGTGATTGCCGAGCCCGCGTTCGAAGCGCAACTGCAAGCTGCCGGATACCAGCACAGTGGCGAGTTCTGGCGACGGCACTTCGACGGACCGAGCCGTTTGCCGGCAGGCACCGCCAAGCTGACGTTCACCTCCGGCACCACCGGCACGCCGAAGGGCGTCTGCCTGAGCGCCGACAGCCTGTTGCGGGTGGCCCGTGAACTGGAGCAGGCCAGCCAACCGGTCGAGGCCAGGCATCACCTGGCGTTACTGCCCCTGGCGATTCTGCTGGAAAACCTTGGCTGCTATGCGGCGTTGTATGCCGGTGCCATGCTGAGCCTGCCCAGCCAGAAAACCCTCGGCATCCAGGGCGCCAGTGGGGTCGACCCGACGCGGCTGCTGGGATGCCTGGCCGAGCGTCGGGCGCAGAGCCTGATCCTGGTTCCGCAGCTGCTGTTGATGTTGGTCATGGCTGCCGAACAGAAGCTGTTCAACCCGCACATCGTGCGATTCGCCGCCGTTGGTGGGGCGCGGGTGTCCCACGATTTGTTGCAGCGGGCCCAGCGTGTTGGCCTGCCGGTGTTTGAAGGCTATGGGCTGTCGGAGTGCGCCTCGGTGGTCTGCCTCAATCGGCCACAGGCTCATCGTGCCGGCAGTGTCGGCCAGCCGCTGCCCCATGTGGAGATCCGCTTGGCCGATGACGGCGAAGTCCTGATCAAGGGCTCGACGCTGCTCGGTTACCTGGGTGAGCCACCGCACGCCAGCGAATGGTGGCCCAGCGGCGACCTCGGTGAGTTCGACGAAGACGGTTTCCTTTACCTGCGCGGTCGCAAGAAGCACCAGTTCGTGACCAGTTTCGGTCGCAACGTGAACCCCGAATGGGTTGAAGCCGAGCTCACCCAGGGCGGTGACATTGCCCAGGCCTTCGTTTATGGCGAAGCCATGCCGCACAACCATGCGCTGCTCTGGCCCGCCCGGGCCGACTGCACGGATCAAACCCTGGAGCTGGCCGTGGCCAAGGCCAACGACACGCTGCCCGACTACGCGCGGGTCCATCACTGGACGCGCCTGGACCAACCCTTCAGCGCTGCCAACGGCATGCTCACCGCCAATGGCCGGCCACGCCGGGAGGCCATCGTCGAGCATTACCGCGCGCAGCTCACTTCATCTGTCTTGTCCGAGGAATCCCCATCATGAGTTTTTTTGACACGTTGCAAGAAGCCACCCAGCAAGAGCGCCAGACCCTGTTCAATCTGCCGATCATCCGCGACGCCCTCAACGGCCAGGTCAGCCTGGCCAGTTACCGGGGGTTCCTGATCCAGGCGTATTACCACGTGCGCCACACCGTACCGTTGATGATGGCTTGCGGGGCGCGCCTGCCAACGCACCTGGAATGGCTGCGCAAGGCCGTGTGCGAATACATCGACGAAGAGTACGGCCACGAGCAATGGGTGCTGGATGACATTGCCGTGTGCGGTGGCGATAAGGAAGCGGTGCGCAACGGCCAGCCTTCGTTGCCCATTGAGCTGATGGTCAGTTACCTCTACGACTTGATCGCCCGAGGCAACCCGGTGGGCCTGTTCGGCATGGTCAATGTGCTGGAAGGCACCAGTATCGCCCTGGCGACCCATGCCGCCGACAGCATCCGCCAGCGCCTGGAATTGCCGCCCACGGCGTTCAGCTACCTCAGCTCCCATGGTTCGCTCGACATCGAGCATATGCAGACCTATCGCGGCCTGATGAACCGGCTGGAGGATCCGGCGGACCAGGCTGCGGTGATCCATGCCTCCAAGGTGGTGTACCGGTTGTACACCGACATGTTCCGCGGCCTGCCGCGTGACGGGGAGCATGAACATGCACCTGTGTGATGCGCGTGTCGTGCTGACTGGCGCCAGTGGCGGAATCGGCCAGGCCATCGCCGCCGCGCTCTGCGCCAGTGGTGCGCGAGTGCTGGCCGTGGCCAGGCATCGCGAAGCCTTGCAGCCGTTGCTGGAGCGTTATCCGCAACACTTGAGCTGGGTCGAAGCCGACCTGACCTTCCTCGCCGACCGGCGCAAAGTGCTGGTCGCCGCCGAGGCCCTGGGCGGCATCAACCTGTTGATCAATGCCGCCGGCGTGAACCACTTCGCCATGCTCGAGCAACTCGACGACAGCGAGATCAACGCGATGCTGGCGCTGAACATCGGCGCGCCGATCTGCCTGACCAAGCTGCTTTTGCCACTGCTCAAGCAAGCTGACAGTGCGATGGTGGTCAACGTCGGCTCGACCTATGGCTCGATCGGCTACCCGGGCTATGCCAGCTACTGCGCCAGCAAGTTTGCCTTGCGCGGTTTTTCCGAAGCCTTGCGCCGAGAGTTGGCCGATACCCGTGTCGGGGTGCTCTACGTAGCGCCCCGGGCCACCCGTACCTCGATGAACAGCCCGGCAGCGGATGCGCTCAACCAGGCCCTCAAGGCCAACGTCGACGACCCGCAAACCGTGGCGGCGGCGGTGATCCACGCGATTATCGGCGACCGACGCGAGTTGTATCTGGGCTGGCCCGAACGCTTTTTCGTCGGCCTCAACAGCCTGCTGCCCAACCTGGTGGACCGTGGCCTGCGCAAGCAATTGCCACTGGTACGCCGTCTCAGTCACAAACCCGAAAACGAGCATCCCAAGCCATGAAAAAAATCCTCGCTTGCCTGTTGATCGGCACCCTGAGCCAAAGCGTCTGGGCGTTGGAGGCGGCCGACCAGCAACGTCTCAGCGACATCCAGCAGAGTTGGGCCCATATTCAATATGAAGTGCCCGAAGGCCAACGCGCCGATGCATTCGAAAAACTCGCCGTCCAGGCATCGGCGTTCAAGCAGGAGCGCCAATCGGTGGCTGAAGCGTGGATCTGGTCTGGCATCGTCAACAGCAGTTGGGCCGGTGCCAAGGGTGGGATCGGTGCACTGGGCAAGGTCAAGGATGCCAAGGGCGACCTGGAAAAAGCCCTGACCCTGGACCCCAAGGCCCTGCAAGGCTCGGCCTACACCAGCCTCGGCGCACTCTACGACCGGGTGCCGGGCTGGCCCCTGGGTTTCGGCGACTCCGACAAGGCCGAGCAATTGCTCCAGCAGGCGTTGCAACTCAACCCGAACGGCATCGACAGCCTGTACTTTTGGGGCGATCACCTCTACCGTCAGAAGCGCTATAGCGAAGCCAAGGCAGCGCTGCAAAAAGCCTTGCTGGCAGCACCGCGGCCGGGTCGGGAAACGGCCGATGCCGGGCGCCGCAAGGAGATCGACGCATTACTGGTGGATGTGAACAAGAAGCTGAACTGACAGGAGCGCATGTGCGTTTATTACTGATCGAGGATGACGTGGCCCTGGGAGAGGGCATCCATCAGGCCCTGAGTCGCGAAGGTTATACCGTCGACTGGGTGCAGGACGGCAGCAGCGCCTTGCATTCGTTGCTCAGTGAAACCTTCGACCTGGCGGTGCTCGACCTGGGTCTGCCACGCATGGACGGCCTGCAAGTGTTGCGGCGCTTGCGTGACAGTGGCTCCAACCTGCCGGTGCTGATCCTCACTGCCCGCGATGCCACCGAGGATCGCATCGCCGGGTTGGACGCCGGGGCCGACGATTATCTGGTCAAGCCCTTCGACCTGGCGGAGCTCAAGGCCCGGTTACGGGCCTTGTTGCGCCGCAGCGCCGGCCGCGCCCAGGCGTTGATCGAACATGCCGGCATCAGCCTGAACCCCGGTACCCAGCAAGTCAGTTACCAGGGCAAGCCGGTGGCGCTGACACCCAAGGAATATCAGCTGCTCCATGAACTGCTCTCGCCGCCGGGCCGCGTCATGACCCGCGATCATCTGATGCAGTTGCTCTACGGCTGGAGCGAGGAGGCCGAGAGCAACACGCTGGAAGTGCACATCCATCACCTGCGCAAGAAATTCTCCACCGACCTGATCCGCACCATTCGCGGTGTCGGTTACCTGGTGGAGGAGCGCCGATGAGTTCGATCCGGCGTCGTACCCTCACGTTGATTCTCGGCCTGCTGTTCCTTGGCCTGTTGATCATCACCGTATTCAACCTGCATGACAGCAACCACGAAATCGCCGAGGTCTACGATGCCCAGTTGGCGCAGAATGCCCGGCTGTTGCAGGGCGTGATGCGCATGCCGATGGCGAGCAAGGAGCACGCCGAGCTGTATCAGGCGTTCAATTCGGCGCTGGGGCAAGCGGTTCCCAGGGGCGATGGCCATCCCTATGAAAGCAAGATTGCTTTCCAAGTCTGGAACTCACAAGGTTCGGTGTTGGTTCATACCTCCAGCGCACCGTCGTTCACCTCACCGCCGGGTGCGCCCGGTTTCAGTGAGGTCGTGGACCAGAAGAACCGTAAGTGGCGAGCGTTCGTCCTGGACGACGCGCAATACGGTTTGAAGATCTGGGTGGGGGAGCGTGACGACGTGCGTGCCGACCTGGTCGACCGCATTGTTCGTCACACCGTCGTACCCAACCTGATCGGCAGCGTGGTGCTTGCTGCAGTGATCTGGCTGGCCATCGGCTGGGGGCTCAAGCCCCTGGTCGATATGGCGGCGAAGTTGCGGGCCAGGCATCCCGGCTCACTGGAACCCCTGCAAATGATGCCGCTCCCTACGGAGCTTGAGCCCATGCAGGCGGCCCTCAACCGCGTCTTGGCGCAGATCCAGGAGGTGATGGGCCGTGAGCGGCGTTTCATTGCCGACGCCGCCCATGAGATGCGTACGCCCTTGGCCGTTCTGCGGGTGCATGCACAGAACCTGATGGAGGCGGGGAGCGAGCAAAGCCGTCGCGAGTCCCTGGAACACCTGATCGCTGGCGTCGATCGCACCACGCGTTTGGTCAATCAACTGCTGACCATGGCGCGGCTCGAACCGCAGGCAGGTGTTCCGACGCCTGCGGTCATCGACCTGCCCACCACGGTTCGTGCGAGCCTGGTTCAACTGACGCCCTGGTTGTTGAGCAAGGGGCTCGAGCCGGTGCTGGATGTCAGCGACGACATCGGCCCGGTTCGAATCGACCCGGTGGCCATCGACATCGCCTTGAACAACCTGGTGACCAACGCGGCCAATTTTTCCCCGGCCAACGGCACGATCACCGTACGCCTGGCCAGGAAGGGCGATCACTACGAGCTGTCCGTCGAAGACCAGGGGCCGGGTATCGATGAGGCCGAGCGTGAGCGTCTCTTCGAACGGTTCTACAGCCGCGGCAATGACCAGGGGGCGGGGTTGGGGCTGACGATCGTGCGCACCATCGCGGATCGTCTGGGAGGGCGCATTCGCTTGGAAAATCGCACCGAGGGTGGGCTGTGCGCGACCTTGGAAATAGGGCGCTTTTAAATGACGTTCCCGGCGCTTGCTCCCGCTGGGCTGCGGTGTAGGAGCTGCCGAAGGCTGCGATCTTTTGATCTTTCGCTTGGGACTCAAGTGTCATGGGAAAGATCGCAGCCTCGCTTCGCTCGGCAGCTCCTACAAGCGGGAGCAAGCTCCCTCGCCACGGATTTATCTACTTTCTTACTGTGAGCGGGGCATAACGGTGAATTCACGATCAGCGGTTGCGCCGGGTTTCCAGCGCGGTGAACAACAACATGCCCGCCAACATGGCCAGCATGAACACAAAGGCTTGCCAGTGTCCGGTCAGCAGGATGGCCACGGCAGGGCCAGGGCAGATGCCGGCGATGCCCCAGCCGATACCAAACACCAGGCTGCCGCCGATCAGGCGTGGGTCCAGTTCTCGCGTGACCGGCAACTGCATGGGGCTGCCCAGCAGCGACTGAGTCTGTTGGCGCGCCCAGGCCAGGGGGGCGATGGCGGTGCCAATCGCCCCGATCATCACCAACGCCAGGGAGGGATCCCAGGCGCCGGCCAGGTCCAGGAAACCCAACACTTTTTTCGGGTTGGTCATGCCTGCCAGGAGCAGTCCTAAGCCAAAGAGCAGGCCAGCGATGAATGCCGTCAGTTTGCGCATGTTCAAATCCCCATCACGTGACGCAGGACAAATACCGTAGTGAAACCACTGAGCATGAAACACGCCGTGGCGACCATCGAGCGCGGTGAAAGGCGCGATAGGCCACACACGCCATGGCCACTGGTGCAGCCCGAACCGTAGCGAGTGCCGACACCCACCAACAGGCCCGCGACAGTGAGGCCGAACCAGCCGTTCTGGAACTCGATCGTCGGCAAGCTGGCAAACACGCCCCATAACAGCGGCGCGACGAGCAGGCCCAGGAGAAACAGGGCCTTCTCGCCCAGCCCTTCGCTGCCACGCTGCAGCAGGCTGCCGATCAGCCCACTGATGCCGGCGATCCGGCCGTTGGCAACCACGAACAGGCTGGCCGCCAAGCCAATCAACATGCCGCCGGCCAGGGATGACCACGGCGTAAAGTTGAGCCAGTCAATATTCATCAGCGTTCTCCGCCACACATCGATGATTTTCCACCCGGTTTTTCAACCCAGGACCTTTACCAGCAGGGCGATCGCTACCAGCGTCGACACCAGGGCGAAGCCTCTTTGCAGATAGGGTTCCGGCAACCTGGCGGCGACCAGGCGTCCGCCGAGCATGCCGACGATGGCCCCGATGGAAAAGGGTAGCGCTATTGGCCATTGCAGGTGGCCCATCGCCGAACTCGCCAGCACCCCTGACATGGAAACCAAAGCGATGACGGTCAGCGACGTGGCGAGCACCGACTGCGTAGTCAAATTGGTGTACCGCTGGAGCGCCGGAACCATGACGAAACCACCGCCCACGCCGAGCAGCCCGGAAAGCACCCCGGCGACCATGCCCGAAGCCGTGAGCGCCCACGCGCAAGGGCCGGTCCAATTCAGCTTGCCGCGATTTTCGTCCAGGACACAGGGCGGCGGTTTGCGCGTGGTGGATGCCTTTGCCCAGGCATGAGAGGGCAGTGATTTTTGCAATGCCCGGAACGCCACGTACATCAGCAACAAGGCAAACAGGATCGTCAACGGACGGTTGGGCGTGCGCTGCGCCAACCAAAGGCCCAGCGGCGAGCATATGACCCCCGCACTGGCCGTCACCAGTGCAGCCTTGTAGCGCACGATGCCGTTGCGCAGGCCCATCACGGCGCCCAGGGTGGCGGCCAGGCCCACCGCAAGCAAACCAATGGGCCCGGCTTCGGCCATGCTCAAACCCACGCCAAAAACCAGGAACGGGACGGCCAGTATGCCGCCGCCGGCACCGGTCAGCGCCAGGATCACGCCCACCGTAAAGCCCAGTACCAGGACTGTGATCATCTCGGTCCCCTGGCGGTGAGGTTTGATTTCATAGGTCCGCCAATTCAGGTTTCGCCAGCCATTCGCGGCCCTTGAGCATGGCTTTCCAGTACAGCGGAGGAAGAATTCGCTCTTTAAGTAGCCAGGCGAGTCTTGAAGGCCGAGTACCGTCGATCAGCCAGGACGGGAAGCTGGGGGCGAGCTTGCCGCCGTAGGTGAATTCAGCGAGAACGACCTTGCCCCGTTCCACGGTCAGCGGGCAGGAACCGTAGCCGTCGTAATGGGCGCTACCCTTGGCCTTGCCCATGGCCGCCAGCACATTGTGGGCGACCACGGGTGCCTGCTTGCGCGCCGCCGCTGCGGTTTTTGCGTTGCTGGTATTGGTCGCATCGCCCAATGCGTGAATATTCGCCCAGGTCTTATGCCGCAAGCTGTCGGGATCGACATTGATCCAGCCCGCCCCATCGGCCAGAGGGCTTACGCGGATAAAATCCGGCGCAACCTGCGGAGGTACCACATGCAGCAGGTCGAAGTCGTGCGTCACCAGGTGAGTACTGCCATCGGCCTTGACGCAGCTGAAGGTCGCCGTTTGTGCCGGTCCATCGACAGACGTCAGCGTACTGCCGAAATTCAGATCGATTCCATAGGCGTGGACGTACTCCATCAGGGCCGGCACGTAGTCGGGAACGCCGAACAGGACTGTCCCGGCGCTGCAGAAGTCGATCTCGATATCGCCGAGTACCTCTTGGCGTCTCCAGTGGTCGGCGCACAGGTACATCGCTTTTTGAGGGGCCCCGGCGCATTTGATCGGCATGGGGGGCTGCGTGAAAATCGCCCGGCCACTGCGCAGTTGCTGCACCTGTTCCCAAGTGTAGGGGGCCAGGTGGTACAGATAGTTCGAGGTGACGCCGTTGCGCCCCAGTGTCTGCGGTAAGCCTTCTATGGCATGCCAATCCAGTTTGAGGCCCGGGCACACGATCAACTGCTCGTAGCGGACCACGCGGCATCCATCGAGAATAATGGCATCGTTTTCAGGTTCGAAAGCAGCGACAGCCGCTTTGATCCAATGCACGCCCCGGGGAATGGTCGCGCCCATCGTGTGGGCCGTTTTGTGCGCGTCGAAGACGCCACCGCCGACGAGGGTCCAGCCGGGTTGGTAATAATGCACATCCGCCGGGTCGATAATGGCAATGTCCAGGCCCGGCTCGCGGGCCAACAGGCTTGAAGCTGCCGCGATGCCCGCCGCGCCGCCGCCGACAATGACCACCGCATGCCGGGCTTCGGCGACGCCAACGGGCGTGCGTCCCTCGTTGGCAATTCTGCGAATGACGCCTTTCATGTCGAAGCCGGCTTTGCTGGCTGTTTCGACAATCCGTGGCAAGGGCTGCTGGCCGGCCTGGGACAGTGCCCACATCGTGGTCGAGCGCATGCCGGAGCGGCAATACGCCAACACGGGCTTGGGCAAGGACTCGAACAATTTGCCGAAGGCAACGCCCTGTTCATCGGTCACCTTGCCGGACTCTGCAGCGAGGTAGTGCGCTTCGATGCCCATTGTTTGTGCCGCACGCTGGATGTCGGCAAACAAAGGTTGATCGCTGCCTTCACCATCAGGGCGGTTACAGATGATGGCGCGAAAGCCGCCGGTTTTGATCTCACTCATTTGGTCGGGATGGATCTGCCCTGATATCGAGAGGCCGGACGCAAGGTGGCGGATGTCCATGACTGTCTCCGTGATGACTGTTTTCTTATGGGCGCGGGGCGTCAGAGCTGATTGAGCGGGATTTTCAGGTAGCGCGTGCCGTTCGATTCCGGCTCCGGGAAATGCCCGGCCCGCATGTTGACCTGGACCGATGGCAGGATGAGCGTCGGCATGTCCAGCGAGGCATCGCGCTGGGTGCGCATCGTCACGAATGCTTCTTCACTGATGCCGTTACGGACGTGGACATTGTCGGCACGTTGCTCGGCGACGGTGCTGGAAAATTGCACCTCGCGGCCTCCGGGTTGGTAATCGTGACAGGTGTAGAGGAGGGTGTTGGCCGGCAGGCTCAAGACCTTGTTGATGGATCGGAACAAGGTATGCGCGTTGCCACCGGGGAAGTCACACCGTGCGGTACCGTAGTCGGGCATGAACAAGGTGTCGCCGACGAATGCCGCCGTTTCCTGGCCGTGGCTGATGACATACGTCATGCAGGCGGGTGTGTGGCCCGGTGTGTGGAGCGCACGGCATTGCAGCGTTCCGACGGTGAACGACTCGTCATTGACGAACAGATGGTCGAACTGACTGCCATCGCGGGGCATCTCCCCACCGGTGTTGAACAGCGTGCCAAAGACTTCTTGCACGGCGGTGATCTGGCTGCCGATCCCTATCGTGCCGCCGAGTTTTTCCTTCAGGTACGGGGCGGCGGTGAGGTGGTCGGCATGAACGTGGGTTTCAAGAATCCATTCGACCTTCGCCCCCAGTTCGATCACCCGGGTCATCAGCTTGTCGGCCGAGGTGGTTGTGGTACGGCCTGATTCGGGATCGTAATCCAGGACGCTGTCGATCAATGCGCACTGGCGGGTCGTTTCGTCCAGCACCAGGTAGCTGACAGTGTGGGTCTCAGGATCGAAAAATCCTTCGACGTAGGGTTTTACGGTCATGAACGGTCTCCTTCGGGCTCTCATCGAGCTGCTTGAAGAACAGACACAGCAATAATGCTGCCATGTGGATGTGGTGTCTGTTTTTATGGCTAACCATATGATTTTATGGGTTTAAACTGATAAGTATCGATCGGGCATTTTCCGCGGTCCCGACAATTAAACTGCCATTGGCAGTGTTTATTGGCATAGTGGCAGTGTCACCCTTGCTGAATGAATCACTGGAGCCGCGATGACACACAGCCTGCCGCCCACCCAAGACCTGCTTGCGCATCCAGACCAGGTGCAGTCCCTGGTCTCGTTTCTGGAGCACGAGCCCCAGCCGATGATCGTCCTCGATCCCGATTACAACATCCTGGCGGCGAACACGGCTTACCTGCGTCAGTTTGGCAGCGCCGACAAACCTTTCATTGGCCACAAGTGTTATCGGATTTCCCACCACTACGATGTGCCTTGTGACCAGGCCGGTGAGCACTGTCCGATGAAAAAGGCCAGGGAGATGCGCAGCCCGGATCGGGTCTTGCACATTCATCACACACCGCGCGGGCCCGAACACGTCGACGTGGAGCTGCGCCCGATCCTGAATGAGCATGGCGTCATCACCGCTTATGTGGAACGTCTTACCCAGGTGCGTAGCGCATCGGCCCGGCCCAGTAACGAGGGGCTGGTGGGCAGTTCGCCGGCCTTTAATCAGGCGCTGTTGGAACTGCAGCGGGTAGCGCCCTCGACGTTACCGGTCCTGTTGCTGGGAGAGTCCGGCACCGGCAAGGAGCTGTTTGCCCGCGCCGTCCATGAAACCAGTGAACGGGCCGCGGGGCCTTTTGTGGTGGTCGATTGCTCCGGGCTGACCGAAACCTTGTTCGAGAGTGAACTGTTCGGCCACGAGAAGGGCGCATTTACCGGCGCCACCCTGCGCAAGGTGGGCCTGGTAGAGACGGCCCAGGGTGGTACGCTGTTTCTCGATGAGATAGGCGATGTTCCCCTGGCCATGCAGGTGAAACTGTTGCGATTGATCGAGTCTGGAACCTATCGCCGTGTCGGCAGTGTGGAAACCCTGCACGCGGATTTCAGGTTGGTGGCCGCGACCCATAAGCCGTTGGAGAAAATGCTCGAGAAAGGCGAGTTCAGGCAGGACTTGTACTACCGCATCAGCGTTTTTCCCATCCATCTGCCGCCCTTGCGGCATCGCCTTGAAGACATCGGCTTGTTGGTGGATTCGTTCCTGCAACGTTCCGGGATCGGTAAGCGTCGGCTGACCATCGATCCCGAAGCGCTGATGCAATTGCAGCGTTTTTCCTGGCCGGGCAATATCCGCGAGCTGCGCAATGTCCTGGAAAGGGCTGCGCTGTTTGCCGATGACGGTGTCATTCACGCCTTGCATCTGCCCGCGACGCCCGTGGCGTTGTCCGCCCCAGCCTTGACGCCTGCGCCCGATAGCAGGGACCTTGGACAGCTCGTGGCTACTTTCAAAGGCACCCGCCGTGAACTGGCCAGGCATCTGGGCGTGAGTGAACGCACGTTATACAGGCGGTTGAAGGAGCAGGGCCTGGCCTGATCGCCGGGAGACAGAGCTAGCGAGCTGGCGTGCCCATGTGTTCCTGGTGCTGCATCATCTGCTCCATCATCATTTGTTGCATGCCCATGTAGTTGTCCATCATGTACTGGTGCTGCTTCATCTGCTCAGGCGTCATCTGGGAATAGTGGTTGCCCATTTGTTTCCAACCCATCATCGGGCCGTGCCCCTTCATGTGGCCGCCCATCATGCCGCCGCCCATCATCCCATTCATCATCTGCATGCCTTGCTGCATCATGGCCTGGTGATTCTGCATGAGTTTCTGACGTTGCGCCGGATCGGTGGTTTTCTGGATCAGGCTCATTTGCTCCTGCATTTTTTCCAGGTTTTCCTGGGCCTTCGCCATCTGCTGGTCAAATTGTTCAATGCTCATCGATGGCGGCGTCGGCTTGGCGGCGTCGGTGGCTTGCTGGGCAAAGGTCAGCGTGGGGAAAAGCACCGCGGTCAGGGCGAGGGCGGCGAGTCTGGATGCATTCATGGTTCAGGTCCTTGCGGGGTGGGTGGCAGGGAATGCCGGGCCGGACTTCGGCGATGTCCAGCCCGACTTGCTCATTGACACAGGCCTGCCTTCAACCCATCTGCTGCGGCGCAATCACCCACACGCTGCAGGGCATCTTGTACAGCAGGCCTTCCACGGTGCTGCCGATCAGCTTGTCCAGGCTGCCGTAGCGCACGCGGCCCATGACGATGACATCAATGTCATTGGACGCGGCGTAGCTCGCCAACACTTTGGCCGGGTCACCCATGATCATGCGTCGCTGGTCCGGGGCGATGCCATTGCGTTCGGCCAGTGCATCGAAGGCCGCGCCTTGGGACTCGTAGAGCTGACGGGCCAGGGTCGAGGAGAAGAACATCGAACCGTTGCCAAAACCGTATTCAGCGGCGGTAATGGACGAAAGGTCATAGGCGTAGATGACTTCCAGCGTCGCGTCGCAGCTGCTGGCCAGCTTGTTGGCTTCGCTCAGGATCCGGTCATTGAGGCCTTCGTAGCGTCCGTCCTGATGGAACGGGTCGATGGCGGCCAGAATCTTGCGCGGGCGGGCGTGGGTGACCTTGTTGACGAAGTGCAGCGGAACTTCGCATTCGCGCAGCAGATGCACGTCCAGCGGCGTGAACATCAGTCGGGAAAACCACGACTCAGGGTCCACCGACTTGATCAGCGCATCCATCGGCGCTTCCTTGAGGTGGACCAGGATCTCCTGCAAGGGGCGCTCGACCCACGTCACTTCTGTCGTGACCTCGATACCGAGGTTGCGCAGGGGCCTGGCCTGTTCTTCCAGCCACTGCCGATGGCGCTCGATGTAGCCCAGGCGCATCTGCTCCAGCGCCTGCTCGTTGACCAGGCCGGCCGTGGCCAGGCCTTCGAGGTAGTCAAAAGCGACGATGTGCAGCGCCGCGCCTTCGGCCCTGGCCAGTGCGGCGGCCCGGTCGAACGCCGGGCTGTGCTCCATCAGTGGCGAGACGACCAGCATCAAGCGTGATTGCGTAGACATGACAAACCTCCCGGGCAAGGACCTGTTGGCGCCGGGCGATGTTTCGCGCGGCGTGGTGTCTGTCATCGATCATGAGCGTCATGGAGCCCGGTAACTTGATTTGCATCAAACACGCTGCAAAGCGTTGCATCGAAGACGGCAGCGGCGAGGCAATCGCGCTATGTTTGAGCATGATCAGTCGCCCCAGGGCGCCAGAGAGCCGTAACCATGACTGAAACCCTGGCCTTCGCCAATGCCGCCGCCGCGCTGGGAATCGGCCTGCTGGTGGGGCTTGAGCGCGAACGGCGCAAAGGCGAGGGCGACCGGCGCGACTTCGCCGGCCTGCGCACCTTCGCCATCACGTCCGTGCTCGGCTACCTGGCGGCCCAGGCGGGCGGTCCCTTGTTGCTGGGGGGCATGACCCTTGCCCTGGGCGCCTTGGTTACCGTGGCCTATTGGCGAAACCTCGACAAGGACCCGGGGATTACCAGCGAGGTGGCATTATTCGCGGTATTGGCACTGGGTGCGCTCTGTGCGAGCGCCCCAGGCCTGGCGACCGCGATTGGGGTGGTGATGGCCGGGCTGCTCGCCAGCCGCCAGGCGTTGCACCACTTTGCCCGCAACCAATTGACGGCCACCGAGATGCGCGATGGCCTAGTGCTGTTGATCGCCGCGCTGGTCGTGCTACCGCTGGCGCCGGATCGCTTCCTCGGGCCTTATGACGCCATCAACCTGCGCAACCTGGGCACGCTCACCGTCATGCTGATGGCGGTGGGGGCGCTGGGGCATGTCGCGGTTAGGACCCTGGGGACCCGCTACGGCTACGCCCTCAGTGCGATTGCCTCAGGATTCGCCTCCGCCACAGTCACGGTCGCGACCATGGGTGGTATCGCGGCCAAAGAGCCGATCAATCTCAAGGTGGTGAGCGCCGCGGCGGTGTTATCCAACCTGGCGACGGTGGTTCAAATGGGCCTGATTCTCGCGGCCGTGGACCCCGCGCTGCTGCGTTGGATGTGGGGGCCGTTGGTGTGCGGGATGCTGATGGTATTGCTCTATGCCGGCGTGCTGATGTTTCCCCGGCCAAGGGCGCGGGCCGATGAAACCATCAAGCACGGCGGCGCCTTCAGCCTCAAGCTGGCGGTGACGATGGTCCTGGCGATGACCGCTATCACCGTCCTCTCGTCGGCAATGCTCGATGCGTTTGGCCAGGCCGGGGTGACCGTCACCGCGATTTTCAGTGGCTTGCTCGACGCCCATGCCTCGACAGCCTCCATCGCTTCCCTGGCCAAGGGCGGGTTGTTGCCCTTCGACGGCGTCGCCGTGCCGGTCCTGATGGCGCTGAGCAGCAACTCCCTGAGCAAGTGCGTGGTAGCGTGGCTCAGTGGCGGGCGAAGGTTCGCCGGGTATGTGATTCCCGGCCAGGTGCTGGTCACGCTGGCGATGTGGGCGGGGCTGTTGCTCCCGAGTTTGTCAGCCTGAATGAATGATGGCTGTTTGATGAAGATCAAGTCCTGTTTCTGGCAGGCGTCCATTCTGGAACCCTCAATCCTTTAAGTGGCTGTCGCCACGTGCCGAGGTGTTCCATGTCTCAGACTCAACGTTTGTTGCTAGTGGCGCCCGACGCCATGATCCGTACGCCGGCGTTCGACCGGGCCACCGAGTTGGCCCTGGCGCTGGACCTGCCCCTGCACATCGTGGCGTTCGACTACCTGGAGGTGCTCTCGGTGGCCGGTCTGTTCGCCCCGGACCAGGTCAAGCAAGCGCGTGAGGGCTATCTGCAAACCCATCGGCATTGGCTGTGGCAACAGGCCGAACTGGCGCGCCGGCACGGCGTCGAGGTGACCAGCGAGGTGGTTTGGAGCAAGGATGCCTTCCAAGCCTTGCAGCAATACGTCAAGGAGATGCCGATTGCGTTGATCATCAAGGACGCGCAGCCGGAACCGGCGATGAAGCGGGTGTTTTTCACGCCCCTGGACTGGCGCTTGCTGCGCGACTGCCCGGTGCCAGTGCATCTGGTCACGGATTCGCGTAACCCCCGGCCTCGGCGGGTCCTGGCGATTGTCGATGTGCTGCGCAGCGAGGAGCAGGACCTGGTGTTCAATGACCAGATCGTCGACGCCGCGGTCAAACTGGCGGAACAATGCAACGCCCAGGTCGAGTTGCTGCACGCCTTCGACTGGACGGCGGTCTACGCCTCGGACATGGGCATGGGTGCGCTGCCCTTGGCCACCGGGCTCTATGAAGCGTTGGGCCAGGCACAACATGAGGTGTTCGAGTCCCTGGCCGAGCGGCATGGGGTCGCACCGCAGCAGCGCCACTTCATCGAAGGGGCGCCGCTGAACAGCATTTGCACGTTCGCCACCGATCACCAGATCGATGTCATCGTCATGGGTACCACGGCACATCGTGGCCTGGACAAGCGCCTGGGCACCACCGCCGAGCTGCTGCTGCAACGGGCGCCTTGCAGCGTGTTGGCGATCAAGCCGCAAGTGTGATTGGAGCAACGCTGCGCGAGGCCATGTCAAGGCCTCGCGCAGCGTCCGGAGCTAAAGGTAGAGCCGGTGGATGACCTGCCGGGTGTCATCAGGATCGCTGTGGGTTTCAAAACCCAGGCTATGGGCCAAGTCCCGCATCGGGGCATTGCTGGCGGCATCGACGGAGTACATCTGGCGGTAGCCGTTTTTACGCGCGGTGTCGATCAGGTGCTCCATCAACAACGTCCCCAGCCCCAGGTGTTGCCAAGGGTCAGCGACGGTCACCGCAGACTCGCATTCGTGTTCCTGGGTCGCGCAATAGCGACTGACCCCGATCTCGATCAACTCGCCGTTGTCATGGACCAGGGCGATGTAGGCCATGCGCGTCTTGCAGTCGACATCCATCAACTGATCGAGCAGCGCCGCGCCCGGCTCATTGATCTGCGCCAGGAAGCGCATGTGCCGAGACTCCGGTGACAGGCGCATGATGAAGTCGTATTCGCGCTGGCGATCCTGGTCCCTGAGCGGGCGGATCAAGACATGCCGGCCGTCCTTGAGTGCCTGGATCCAGTGTTTGCCACTGATGCTGGCATACAGGGCAGCGGCGCGTTCGTTGTGGTCTTTGACAGTGAGCATGGTGCGATCCTCCCTCGGATGTGCACGTGCGGTGCGATAAAAAGCTGCGCATTCGATACCGTTCTACGCCCGCCATGGCGATCGATTCTGATCTGGATCAGTGCCCGCGTATTCGTCCGTCGATTGTCCTGCCTTTGATTCAGATCAAACCGTCCGGGGCCTTGATGGGCGCACGCTGAAGATCGCGTCGGAAAAGGCCGATGCAAGGTTCTGGATTTCGTGTGGGCAATCCGATGGAGGTGTGCGATGGGGCAATACCAGCGTCTGCTATTGATCGTCGAACCTGATCTGCACCCCTGCGCAGCGATGCGCAGGGCCTGTGCCCTGGCCCGGGCCAGCGGCGCGGCGCTGCATTTGTGCGCGTTCGTCCAGCCACCGGCGCGCACCCACTTATGGGGTGAAAAAATCGATGAAGCGAGTGTGCAGCGCTATCTGCACCGCTACCGTCGCTGGATGGTGGAGGAGGCGGCGCTGCTCAAGGAGGAAGGCCTGGATGTGACGACTCACGTGGTGTGGACCCTTCATCCGTTGCTGGACATCCTGCGCTACGTCGAGCAGTTCCAGCCTGACCTGCTGATCAAGGACGTCACCCTCGAACCGTTGCTCAAACGCGTGTTTGCAACACCCCTTGACTGTCATTTGTTGCGCGACTGTCCGGTGCCGGTGCACCTGGTCAACCAGGCGGTGCACGGCTTGCCGCGCCGGGTCGTGGCGGCGGTGGACCCCTCGGACCCCGAGGCCAATGCGTTGAACGAGCGCATCGTCCAGACGGCCACCGCGCTGGCCCGGCAATGCGACGCCTCGTTGCATCTGTTGTACGCCTGCGACCTGTCGCCGGCCTTCAATGGCGAAGCCTCGTTGCTGGCCGGGGCTTGGGATGATGACTTTGCCGACGCCCTGCGCGAATCGCTGCATGCGGCGTTTATCAGCCTGGCCGAGCGCTGTGGCGTACCGGCGGAACGTCGGCACTTTGTCGTTGGCCTGCCGGTGCCGGTCATCCAGGAGTTCATCGACGAATTCGAGGCCGACGTGGTGGTGATGGGCACGGTGCATCGCGCCGGGCTTGAGCGTTTGCTTGGCAGCACGACAGAACGTGCCTTGTACTCGGTGCCGGGCAGTGTGCTGGCGGTCAAGGGATGAGTACCGCCACGTTGCGCGGTCCGGCGCTCCAGGGCTTGGTTTGCCTGGACTGAGGGAGGGCAGATTGCAGACTCGCACCTACAGGGGATTTTCTGTGATCGCCGGACTTGTGCTCACCACGACTCCATGTGGGAGCGAGATTGCTCGCGAAGGGGCCGGCAGCTTCAACGATGCATCACAGTTCCGCATGACGATGGCAACCGGCGACTTTTTGCTTGAGACCGGGTAAATCCAGAATCGTGACATTGCGCCCATGCATGTCTACCAGTTCTTCCTGGCGCAGGTGGGCGATGCCCCTGCAGATGGTTTCCAGGCGCAGACCCAGGTAGGAGCCGATGGCCTCGCGGCTCATGCGCAGGACAAATTCCCTGGAGGAATAACCACGCATGTTAAGCCGTTGGGAGAGGTTCAATAGAAACGCCGCCAGGCGTTCGTCGGCGTTCATGTTGCCGAGCATCAACAACATGCTGTGGTCGCGCACGATTTCCCGGCTCAGGAGCTTGTTCAGGTTGTGCTGCAACGACGGTAAGTCGTGGGCCAGTTTTTCCAGGAGGTTGAAAGGCAGCGGGCAGACTTCGCTGTCTTCCAGGGCAATGGCATTACAGGCGTAGTGATCGGTACTGATAGCGTCCAGGCCAAGCATTTCGCCTTGCATCTGGAAACCGGTGACCTGTTCGCGACCGTCTACCGAAAGGACGCTGGTCTTGAAGAAACCCAATCTCACGGCATACAACGAGCGCAGCGGGTCGCCGGTGCGATACAGCGCTGCGCCTTTCTTGACCTTCACCCGCTGGGCGATCAGCGTGTCGAGGCGCTCGACTTCACCGCCCGTCAGGCCAATGGGTAGGCACAGTTCAAGCACGCTGCAGTTCGAGCAAGCAGCCTTGAGGGAGTGCACGTGTAGAAGTCGGGCTTCGGGCTCGAGCACAGGGATGAACTCCTTTGAGTGAACCAAGCATAGAAGAACTATCCCATTGCGCCTTTTTTTCTCGGCTAAAGCCATACCCTCGGTCGATTCGTCGTCAAGCTGGGGCAGTAAATGGGTTATTTCGCTAGGTGTCAGCTTTATGCGGGAAGTTCGCTCCACAATGTTTCTGTATTTTTGAAGCCGTATTGTTTTGCCGTGATTCGTTCAATGATCTTTTCGCTTGAGGTCGGCTCACTCAAGTCGATGATCGAGGGGGTGACGTAGGTGTTTAAAGAGGTGGAGAAGAAGGTATTTACTTTTGGGTTCAATAACGAACATGGGTTCTGCTCAGTGACCACGCCGATAGCGCCGCCGCTGAGGCGAACGATGGAGCCAACCGGATAAATACCGACTGACTTCACAAAGGCCTGGAATACCGTTTTATCGAAATGTCGATTCCATCCCGACATTTTTTGAATGGCAATGGCGGGGGACCAGGCTTCGTTGTAGGGGCGATCCGATGTGACTGCGTCATAGACATCGCAAATGGCCGCCATGCGGGAAAAGAGGCTTATCTGCTCACCGATCAACCGATCTGGATAGCCAGACCCGTCCACTTTTTCGTGATGATGCAGGCACACGTCAATCACCGCTTCGCACAGTGGTGTCGAGGTTCGCAATATTTGCGCGCCTAGCCGCGGGTGTTGACGAATGACTGCGAATTCATCATCGGTCAGTTTTCCCGGCTTGTTAATAATGATACCGGGAATGGCCATCTTGCCAATGTCATGCAATAAACCCGCAAGTCCAGCTTGATGAACAAGCTCTTCAGGAAAATCCAGTTGTTGAGCCACGGCAATCATCAGGGCGCTGACGGCGACTGAATGCATATACGTGTATTCAGTCGCCGTTTTAAGTCGGGCCAGGCTGATGAAAGCACTTGGGTGACGCATGATTGAACGGGCTATATCGTCGACGAGTTTATCCGCTTGGTCGATGGAAATGGCACGCCCCATTCGTGCATCACTGAACATCGCAACGACTGCCGACTTCGATTGGAGACAGAGTTTCCTCGCCGTGATCAACTCTTCGTTCAGCGTCGTAGAACTTACCTGGATATTGGCAATAGCAGCCTTATTGATCGAGGGGCAATTTCCATCATTTACCTGCGGGTCCAGGGAATGGGAGGCGTGCGAGGTGTCTTGATGAGAGAGTTGACCGTTCCAATAGGGGGACTCGGAACGTGAGCGACAGGGCTCGATAGTGCTATTTATGCAACGTTCGTCGGTTTCTTTATCGTTCGACATGGCCTTTACTCTTTTGGAGTCGCGGCGTCCCTTTTACTCAGGACGTCCTTGGCTTTGTTTTCAGCATTCCCGGAGTGGCGCTTGCTTGAGCATAGGGGAGTATGCGCCGTTATGATTGATATCACAGTGATGTCATTGTAATCCGCTTTGTATAGGTCTGTACCTGTTTTGTACAAGGTTGCCAGGCGCGGATCGCGCCAACCTTTGGGCAATGAGGGCCGTCAAAGAAGTCGCAGCGCGGCCGCCGGGCGCTTGATCGGTAGGAACGGTGCAAATTCTTCAGGGGGCAGGGTTTCCCTTCCCAATAGCAGACGGCCCCCGGTGTCCAGATCGGCCCGGCGACTTTCGAGCAAGGTCTTGGCGCGTTGATAGGCTTCATCGAGCAACGCACGGATGCCCAGGTCGATTTCCCTGGCCGTTTGCTCCGAATAATCTTTCTCGCCGATGTCCTGCAGGCGTTCGCCCAAGCAGGTGGCACTTTTACGCTCCAGCACGGCCTGGCCCATTTCCGGCAGGTTCTTTCTGCGCGATTCAGAAATGACTAAGGTTGACTTCAATGTCTGCACGTTGAGCCAGGTTGATCATTTCCTCTACCCGTTCGGCGTCAACGATAAACCCGCAGTAATCGTCATCCCCTGTATCCAGGTGAAGGTATCGCCTACCGAACCGGAGCAGCCATTCATCAAAATCGTCAAGCACCTGCGTCATCGACACGCCGCTATGCACGTAGGTGTAGGGCTCATTTATGCCGTTGGCCTTGGTTAGATAGGGCGCCAGGTACTCAAATCCGTCGTAGCCTTTCCAATCGACACTCAACAGCACGAGATACTCGAGTTTTTGCCCCCTTGCATCCTCAAGCAATCCCTCCGACAGGGCGCTGGAGGCTTCGAATCCCACGGCGAATTTACGCATGATGCGCTTGACTAGCCTGGCGTTCTCTTTTTCCGGAACCCGTGCCAACAGCGTCTGGGCGAAAGTTTTAAGGGCCTGTTCCTGCTCTTGATTCTGGCAAGGTCGAAGCTCTTTCATGATCGCAGCAGCGCTGAGGTCGGTTTCATCGGGCGCTGGCATGCTAAAACGTCCACCAAATAAACGATCAAAGATCCCCATGCTATTCGACTGCCTCTATCGTCCATCTGACATGCGATCTCGGCCCTCTGAGTTCCGTCGCTACAAACATCCCGTATGTCTCCAGGTAAGCATGGACAGTGATTTCTTCGCTGGCGTAATCAATGCGCTTGCAACTGAGCTCCTTGGCATTGCCGATTAAAGCTGGATGATAGGCACTGGCTGGTTTCTGCGATTGCACTTCACAGCTGAATTGTTCTACGACGGGGCGGCGGTTTCCCGCGCGGGGATAGTAAGGCGGTCGCTCAGTCGAATATTGCAGAATGGCACCTACTGGCATGTTGGCCCAGTCGCCCTCGAATGTGAGGATGTTGAGTGTGTTATCCCGAAAGCTGAATCCATCGTTGCTGCGTCGAAACTCACTATGTGCAAGGTCGATCAAGTCACGGAAACTGACGATCACCCGCTGTCCTCACTCGTCTTTGGATCGTTGAGTCAATTGTTTTCCCGTTTCGCCCGGGAGATAGGTGTAGTCATAAACTTTCTGTTTTGTCGTCGAATCCTGGCGTACCACGCGCAGATGCTGAATGCTTTTCTGCGGTTCAGGCATATTCAACGCTTCGATGGATTTCAAGACAGGAGCGGCAGGCGTTGGCGCAGGTAACTCGAATGAGGACTGGATACGCCTTTCATAGGGTTTGTATTGGCCCTGGGATTTCGGGCTGCCACAGGCTGCCTCAAACAGTGGGCGCTCCTCCACCGGCAGGCTTTTTAAAGCGATGGTTTCTGGTTCCGTGTTCACGCGTCCACCGAGCACGCGGTGCTCTTTATCAATGTAAAAGGAACTCAATTCGGTGAGTTGCTGCAATGAGCAGTTAGCGAGCCACCGTTGTTGGATTTGTCCATAGAGAAGGTCGGCTCTGGGCACTCTTGCCTCGGAGGGTAATACGCGAGCGCTCCAAAAAGTCACCTCATCGCGTTGTGCCTTCAGGCTGGCGCGATCCAACAGCTGCCAATCCCCCTGTTCCGGCGCTGTCAACATTCGCCAATCCGGCGGTGCCGTCTGGGCACACACTTGTTTGAGCTGCGCACTTTGCAGGTATTGGGGCATTTGTTGGGCAGGCAGCTGCCAAGACTCTTCGGTCTTTCCTCGTGGGTCGATGGAGAATCTCTTCATCCCCCCTTTGACCTTGTAAGCCATCTGCGCTTGAGGCCGAACGCAATCAGCATCGAATCGCGCCATGAAGTCCAACGCCTGAGCCGCGGGTGACGCCACCATATAGGTCACCCGATCTCCATCGCGAATGATGGAGTTTGGCAAAGGGGCCTCGGCCAAGGCTTGGTTGAAGACAGTGAGCCCTTCCAAGTCCACGGCAGGGGTGGCTTGGCTGACGGGTGCTGGTGCGGTCGCCTGGCATCCGCAAAGGAGCAGCGCAGTGATGAGCGCTGACGAAAGGCTGGAGCGGTGAAGCGTGGCATCCATGCGCGTGTACTTTAATCGATTGTGGAGCGTGGCATGGTAGCAGGGGGCGTAGGCCGAAACACTGCCGGGGAGAAGTTTCAGAACCCCAGCCGGCCGAGCCTTTACCGGCGTCGCAAAAAGCATTTCAGTCAAGACATGGGACTTTTCTATCAGGAACAGTGGACGTCAGAATAATACGAACTGCCATCACCACCCCCACCAGCACGCCAGCAAGACCTGACGCTTCTAGAAGCGTTGGCAGCCGGTGATGAAACAACAAGCCCAGTAGTGTGGCAAATAGTGATTCCAGGGATATCAACTGCCCGGAAAGCACCATGGGAAGGCGACGGGACGCCGCATTCCACGCCCAGGCCCCGATGACGGACGACATCAGCGCAATCACAAGACCCCAGGTATACAAGTGTCCCGCCAGGGAAACACTGAAACCCAGGCTTGGCAGCTTGAGAAGATCAAACGCTTGCGCCGCCGGTAACAAGCACAAGGTGCCGATCCCTGCGCCGACCATCATGAGGCCGGTCCAGGCCCCCGAAGCGCTGGCCGACAGGTTGACCAAGGCGCCCTGGTTCAACCAACTGAATACGAGCCACAAGAGCACCGCACCGATCGAGAAAAACACGCCCGTCAACCATGAACCGTCGTCGCTCAGGGGCTGCTGGATGCTGCTGATGTTCGACAGCAATAGCCCTCCCGTTAAAAAAGCCAGGGGTATCGCCAGCCTTCGCCATGGAAGGGTTTTGTGGGTGGCATTGCCGAGCAGTGCTTGCAAGACCGGCACCATGCCAATAAACGCCGGGGTCAGTACCGGCCCGGCAAACATGACGCCTGCGGCAATGCAACTGCTGTAACCGAGGTACCCGATGACTCCCAGGCTTGCGCCAAGCAGCAGTTGGCTGCGGCGCAGGTGCCGAAGCTGGGTTCGATAGCCCACCACGACAGCCATACCCAGCGCCCCGGCGATCAGGAACCGTATGATCATCAGATCGTGGATCGTGTAGGCACCGACGACGTAAGGCGCAATGAAATTCAACGCCCAGCTCAGTGTCGCGACGACGGCAAGGCTCACGCCGGCGAGGGTGTTCGAGTAGGCATTGGGCATTCATGCATATCCTTAAGGCATTGAGCTCATGTTGCACAGCGTCGCAGCTATGCTACAAACGAGTTCTCGGCCCTGGATGCATTACCTCTGATTATGAATACCCTTGGAAAGTCATTGCCGCCGCTGGCCAGCTTGTTGCCCTTCGAAGCTGCTGCGCGCTTGGAAAGTTTTTCCAAGGCCGCCGAGGAACTGCACATCACCCAAGCGGCGATCAGTCGGCAGATCCGTGGGCTCGAAGAGGACCTGGGGCTGAAGCTTTTCTGCCGTCGTAACCGCGCCGTCTTCCTGACCCCACAAGGGCGTGAGTTGGGACGTGTGGTGAGTAACGCGTTGCAAAGTATCAGTGCCAGTGCTGTCAGCCTTCGTCAATCGCCAGGTAAAAATCGCGTCGTTTTGCTGTGCCAATTATGCGAAGCGTTCTACTGGTTGATGCCGCGGCTCTCGACGTTCCACCAGCGATACCCGGAAATCGAGATCCAGGTGGCCACATCCACCGGGCCGCTGACTGAGTTCAATGAGCATTTTGACGTGGCCCTGCAAAGCACAGGACGGCCCAGCGGCGTCCATGGCTTGATGTTTACCGCCGCTGATGAAGTGTTTCCCGTATGCAGTCCTCATTACCTGCGTACCCACGAAGTGTTGCAAGTCCGAGACCTGAAGTCCCACACCCTTTTGCACTATCACGCTACGCCGCCTCATTGGATGCAGTGGGGTGCCTGGTTCCAGGCGTTTGGACTGTCGCTCGACGACGCTCCCAAGGGCTCGGTGTTCGATAGCTATCCCTTGATGCTCCAGGCGGCGGTCGAGGGGCATGGCATCGCGTTGGGGTGGCGGCGCACCGCCCAAGGGCTGCTTGAGAGCGGTGCGTTGGTGAGACCTTGCGTAGAAAGCGTCCCTTTGCCTGATGCGATATCGGTATTCAGCCGGCCGGGCGGGGAAGGTCGGGTTGAGGTGGGCGCACTGCTCGACTGGCTTGAAGGTGAATTGGGAAGTGATAGCCAGGCCGGCTTCGGCCAGTCGCGGTTAAACCGGTGAAGCCACCATGACGGATAAAGTTTTGGGTATCCATTGTGGCAGGGTCAGAACGGCCCCAGCTTGAGGGGGTACTGGATGACGATATACAGCCGGTCGATGTCATCGCCGCCCTGACTGCTATTGGCGCGATGGGTGACATGGGACAGTTGCAACGACAGGTCCTTGGCCGGGCCTGACTGCACGATGTAGTGCAGGTCCAGGTCGCGCTCCCAATGGCGTCCGCCAGCGCCTTGTTGCGGACTGTAAGTACCGGTGTCGCTATCGAACGGGTTGTAGGCACCGCCTTGGGGAGCATGGCTGCCGTCTATCCCGCGTCCAGTCACATAGCGGGCCATGAAGCTCAGGCCGGGGATGCCCAAGGTGCCCAGGTCAAGGTCGTAGCGCGCTTGCCATGAGCGCTCGCCCGGGCCGTTGAAGTCGGCATATTTGATCGAGTTGGCCAGGTAGATGGAGTCGCCGCCGACGAAATCGAAGGGCGTGTTGCCGTTGATTTTCTGATAGGCCAGGGTGAACGCCTGGGCATTGAGCCGGTATTTGCCACTCAGGCTATAGGCCGTGGTGTCGATGGTCCCGGCGTTGGCCTTGCCATAGTCGCGGGTGTGATACAGGTTGCCGTCAAGGAACAGTTCGCCAAGGGTGGTATGCAGGTTGGCATAGTACTGGCGCCAGGTATCGCTCAGTTCAGAGGCGTAGAGCGCGCCGCCCAGGGCTTGGCCGGTGAGCAGGTCGGCGCCGATGAAGTCGATGGCGCCGTGGCGCGTCGTCGCCCCATACCCGGAAAAATCACCCTTGCGGGTCGAGGCGTCCTGATTCTTGAACGCACTGAAGTGGCCCGCCTGCAGGTCGACTCCTTCGAACTCGCGGCTGGAGAGCAGCAGGCCGCTGGCGTATTCGGGTTGCAGGCGCTTGTCTGCGGTGTCGAATACCGGGCTCTGCACGGTCATTTCGCCGACCGCCAGGGTGGTGCGTGAGGTGTTGAGTTTCAGCGCGCCGCCCGCACTGGAGTAGTGGTCCTCGCTTCGCCCGTTCTCATCCAGCGGCAATAATCCCGTTCCGGAGTGCCCCTTGCCTCCGTCCAGTTTCAACCCCAGGAACGCGTGGGCATCAATGCCTATGCCGATCGTGCCGGGGGTGAAGCCGGACTCGAACGAGGCGATGAAGCCCTGGGCCCATTCCTGTTTGTAGCTTTTGCCTGCCGGGGTTGGGGTGCGATAGTCATTGTTGAGGTAGAAGTTGCGGCTGAGGACTTGCAGCGTTGCCCCGTCGAGAAAGCCAGGCGTGCTTTGCGCGAGTTCCGCTGCCATTGCCGGTGCGGCGCTGCCGGTGAGCAGGGCAAGCAGCCAGAGCGGTTTCAGGGCGACGGTTGAGGGGTGTGGTGCAGGCAACATGCTTCATTTCCATGTGAAATTGGGCGGGCGAAGGAGGGCTTTCGCGCCAGGAAGACAAGAGCTTCATTCTTGGGCGTGGGACGCGCGCGCGCGAGTTAAACGTTGTTAATTGCGTTCAGCTGTTTTGGCCCTATCGCGAGCAAGCTTTGCTCCCACAGGGGCAGCGTTCAGGTGCAACACCGGACGCTGCACTCACTCAGCACATGGCTGCAAGGTTTGCGCTGTGAGGTGGGTGCATGATGACCTCCGGCTGGTGCGTGAGTGGTCGTTCTTCTGACTCAACACCCGAGCGTCGGCGTCAGCGCGTTTGGACCTGAGCCTGCAACTGTCCGCCGACTATGGATATTTCCTTGAACTGCAAACCGTCGCGCACGACGAACAATGCGTCCATCCCGCGTTCTTGTGCCAGGCGGGGGCCTTGGGTTTCGCCCAGTACCATCAGCGCTGTGGCCCAGGCGTCGGCGAGCATGCATGAAGTCGACACCACCGTGACGGCTGCGAGCGGGTTGCACAGGGGGGCGCCGGTGGCTGGGTTCATCGTGTGGGCGTAGGACTGCCCCCTGACGTCGACCCAATGTCGGTAATCCCCGGAGGTGGCGATGGCGGCGTCGCTGAGTTCCATCACCCCCATGACCTCACGCACGCCTCGACGGGGCTTTTCCATGGCCACGACCCAAGGCTGCCCATCAGGTTTGCTGCCGCGCGCGCGCATCTCGCCGTCGATGCCTACCAGGTAGCGTGTGATGCCAAACCTGTCCAGGCAGCGGGCCAGCTCATCGACACCAAAACCTTTGGCAATGCCGTTCAAGTTGAGGTTAAGCGGTGCCTGTTTGCGCACCTGGTTGCGTTGTGAATCAACGACCAGCGCTGCACAAGTCGAGCGTCGAGTGGGCGCAGGCAATCTATCGAGCGCCGGTTCGGTGATGGACAGCTCGCCGGGACCGAAGCCCCAGGCGTCCACCAGATCACCAACGGCGATGTCGAAGGCGCCGCCCGATTGCTGGCTGACGCGCAGCGCAGCAGACAATACCGTGGTCAGTTCCTCGGGCAGCGCTATCCATTCCTGCAACGGTGCGTTGTTGAGGCGATTGAGATCCGAATCGGCTTTCCAGGTCGACATTTGCTGGTCCACCCGGCCCACGGCGTGCGCCAGGCTGTGACTGATCGGGTGGGTGTCGAGTTCGGTCTCGGCATAGAACAGGGCGGTATAGCGCGAGCCCATGGTTTCGCCGCTCAGGCTGTAGCGCTGCAATTCAGTAGACGTCTTCACGATAGCGTCCTTGTGCCTTGAGGGTCCGCACATTCAGATTGAGGGGAGCCAGCACTTCATCCAGCGCCAGCATCACGCCCTTGGCCATTTCGCGACCGCCACATACCAACACCTGGGCGCCTTTCTCAATCAGTCGGCGCAACATCAGGGCGTCGCTGATCAGCCGGTCTTGCACGTAGGAACGGTCCATGACCTGGGAAAAGGCCGCGTGCAATGCCGTCAAGCGACGGTCAGCCAGGTAATGGTTGAGCTCGGCTTCGTAGAGGAAGTCCGAGGCCGGGTTACGCCCGCCCCAATACAAGTGCATGGGGTGGTGGGCCTTGTTGTTCCGGATAAAACCGGCCAGCGGGCCGATGCCGGTACCGGCGCCGATCAGGATCACTGGGTGCGTCCCCGACGCTGGGCGAAATTGTGGGTTCGTTTGGATAAAGGCGTCGATGGTCGCCCCGATCTCCATGCTGTGAAGGAATGATGAGCACAGACCGCCTTTGTGTTTGCGTACGCAGATCTCCAGCACGCCGTCCTGTGAGCTGCTGGCCAGCGAGTAGAACCGAGGGAGGGGGTTGCCAGGGGGCAGGATGCCGACCAGATCACCGGCTTCAAAGGCCGGTAATGTTCCTGAGGCTTTGAACCGCAGCACGTGGGTGGGCGCGCCGACCTGTTCACCATAGGCAATGCGCTCGGCCAGCACCAGTTGATGGGTGCGTGGCGGCTGTGCGGTGTGGATCAGCGTCAAGTCATGCCCCAGCACCTCACCCACGGCGTGACCCCAGCGAGCGAATTCCTGGGAGGATTGGCGGTTGATGGTTTCCAGGCCGATCAACGGCGTGCCACCGGCCTGCAACAAGGCGTCCTGCACCTGGTGGGCAAACTGGCAGAACTGGGCAAACTGCCGGTCACCAAAACCCAGCACGGCAAACGGCTGGCCAGGTTTCAGGCCGGCTTCGGCCAGCCGTGCCAGGAACTGCGAAGCCGAGGCCGGGGCATTGCCGTCACCGTGGGTCGCGGTGAGGATGAACACGCGTTGAGCGTTGCCGTAGTCGTTGGCGTATTGATTCATTGCCGCGCTGTGAACGTGATGGCCGGCTTGATGCAAGGCTTCATGCAAGGTGTTGGCAAAGCCCCAGGTGCTGTTGGTTTCGCTGCCGACCAGGATAACGGTGTCGGCGGATTGCGCTGCGCTGTTGTGGCGGATATTCGGCCCGGCCTGGCGGCGACGCCACCAGATCAGGATGCCGGTGATGCTCATCACTGGCACGCCGAGGGCACAGAGGCCCAGCAACAGGCCCAGCCACCAGAGCCCTTCACCGGTGTGCAACTGATAGATCAACTCGTAGACGTTGCGCATCGAGTCGTGAGCTTGATAGGACAACAGGGCGCCGCTGACCGGGTCCACGTAGCCGTCGCCCTGGGCCGTGCGCAGGGAAAACACGTCTTGCGGATTATTCGGGCTGGGATAGACGAGCTCGCGCAGATCAGTCAGATCGGTGGCCTGCAAAGCTTGCAGGCTCGCCACGGGCGAGGCCGAGCCTGCGCTGATGTGGTCGGGGAATGCCGGCTCGCTCTGACTGCCATCAGCGATGAAGTCGAAGGTCGTGGCGCACATATAGAGCCCGCTCAGTGCCGATAACAGCAGCCCAAGCAACGCTAAGCGACCGACCTCAGCGTGCCAGCGCTGGCTGAAGTTGCCCCGCAGTGGACGCAGCAGGTTGCGCCAGCCGCCGACCCGCCGGACCAGCAACAGCGCCCCGGACACCAACAGCATCAGCATGACCAGCGCGCCGGCCCCCGCGACCCCATGGCCCAGCGAACCCAGGAACAGCGAGCGGTGCAGGTCTTTCATCCAGCGAGAGAAGGTGCCGGGCTCGTACGGTGCCAAGCCTTGACCGGTCAGTGGGTCGACTTCTTCGGCACCGACCTGGCCGTCACGGTTGTAGTAGACGATGACCGTGCCGGACGCCGTACGCTGGATCTGCTCCACCGCTGGAAAGTGCTCGGCGACGCGTCCCGCCAACTGGGCGACATTGACCTGCCCGAGCGCAGTGGACGTGTTGTTCAGGCGTTCAAGGGCCGGATCGACAGACAATATCGCGCCGCTGACGGCCAGTAGCATGACCAAAAGGGCGGCAATCAAACCGGGTAGGGCGTGGAGCTGGCGAAGCATGTTCGGCCTCCGCAAATGGCAGGTGCTACAGGTCGTAGGTAAAGGATTCGACGAAGGTATTGCCCGTCGCTGGCTTGCCTGCGCCTTGCGAAGTCAGGGCCACGCTGACGTCGGCCCGGGCATCACGCTTATCCTCGACGGCGCTATCGATGCGAATCTGATACCCGGCATCGATCAGGGTGTCTGCCAGCTCGACGCTGACTTTGAGGGTGTCGCCGCTGCCAACGCTGGCGCCGCTGACGCCGTCGTACTCGCTGGGGCTCATCTTGCTTCCACGGGCCCAGTCGGCCAGGTGCTTGTAGTACTTGGCCTTTTTGCCGGCCACCCAGAGGGTTTTCTGGTACTGGCCGCTGGCGTCGGTGACGTAGATCGCCAGGTACGCATCGTTGCCGCTGTAGCGCTTGAGCTGGGTCGTGAGGGTTATTTCACGGGCTTGAGCCAGCCCCGGCAGGATGATGGCACCGGCGAGGCAGGTTGTGGCGATGATTTTTTTCATGGGAGGTGTCCTTTTGATCGTTGGGGCGAGAGCCTGGACCTGCTTGCTGACAGCAACCTGAATGGCAGGATCAACGCGTCGAAATGTCACGGTGCGGGAGCAGGGGCGAGGTAGGCGCTGGCATCGTCATCGTCCCGGAAGTAGATCTCGAGCTTGCGCAGGTGCAGCGACGCCGGGGCGTAGCGGGCTTCGATGACATTGCCCTGGCGGTCCAGGCCCTTGAGCTTGTAACAGCCGTCGTCGACCTTGATGCGCTGCACCGTCCAGCCGTACCGCTGTTCCACCTGCAGGCGCAGGGTTTCCCGTGGCTGCCAGTCGTTGACTGGTTCGCCGCAGTCGTCATCGGCCAAGGCGTAACCGTTGGCCAGCACACTTATCAGCGCAGTGCTGGCGATAAAACCTGATTTCATGATCTGTCTCCCGCCGGGGGCTTCGTTGTGGGCATACCCTACGGTGCATTCCTGACAGCCAGCTGAATCTTCAGATTCACGTCAGGTAAGGCCGCTAAGGTGCGGCACACCACGATTACAGGAGCTGCCCGATGCGGGTTTTATTGGTTGAGGACTCGCCAAGATTGGGGGATGCGGTGCGCGAACAGATCGCCGATGACGGCCATGCCGTTGACTGGGTGCAGAACCTTGCCCAAGCACGCAGCAGCGTGAGCACGACCGCTTATGACCTGATCCTACTTGACTTGATGTTGCCGGACGGCCGAGGGCTGGATTTCCTGCGTCAGCGGCGCAGCGCAGGTGACGCGACTGCGGTGATCATCCTGACGGCCCAGGACCAGATCTCTGATCGAATCGCCGGCCTCAATGCCGGCGCCGACGATTACCTGGTCAAACCCTTTGATCTGTTTGAACTGTCGGCCCGTGTGGCTGCGGTGGCTCGTCGTTACAGCGGTAACCCCAATCCCCAGATCAGGCTCGGTGAGCTGCACGTCGACATGACGGCCCGTACGTTGCATCGGGCCGGCATGGCCGTGGACCTCACGGCCCGGGAATGGGCGCTGTTGGAGGCATTCATCCAGCGTCCAGGCGCGCTGCTGTCCAAGGGGCAACTCGAAGATCGGCTGTACGCCTTCGGCGCCGAAATCGAAAGCAACACGATCGAGGTCTATATCAGTCGATTGCGCAAGAAACTCGGGCGCGACCTGATCGAGACCGTGCGGGGCATGGGTTACCGGATGGTGTCGGCATGAAGACGACCTTCAGCCTGCAAAAACGTCTGGGCCTGGGACTGACGCTGGGCATGACGTTGCTCTGGCTGATGGCGACAATCGGCACTTGGCGCGGGGTGCAACATGAGCTGAACGAGGCCTTTGACAGCGCACTTGAGGAGACCGCCCAACGCATCCTCCCCCTGGCCGTGCTGGAAATCAGCAACCGGGAAAACCCGGGGGAGGTGCAACAGGTTGCCACCCTGAAGATGCACAAGGAGCACCTGACTTATCTGGTGCGCGATGCCGCAGGCAAGGTCCTGATGCAGTCCCACGATGCCAACCCGAAGGTATTCAGCAAACATCCGATTGAAGGTTTCTCCACGACTGGAAAGTACCGTCTGTATGGCGCCAGTGCGCTGCGTGAGACGGTATTCATCGAAGTCGCCGAGCCGTTGCGCCATCGCCGCGAGGCCGCACGACAGGCCTTGTTTACCTTGTTGTGGCCGTTATTGGCGCTGGTCCCCATCAGCCTGTTGGGGACCTGGCTATTGGTGCGCATGAGCCTGGGCAGCGTGCTGGCCTATCGTTACGCGGTAGAGGCCCGCGGCGTGGGTGATCTGTCGCCGATCAAGGTGTCGCGCCTGCCGGCAGAAATCAACCCCTTGGCGGATGCGGTAAACCGCCTGCTGGAGCGCTTGCGCAAGGCCCTGGAGGCCGAACGCAGCTTCACTGCCAATAGCGCACATGAGCTGCGTACACCCTTGGCCGCAACATTGGCGCAAGTCCAGCGGCTGTACCAGGAGGCCCCTGAAGGTCCGTTGCGTTTGCGTGCAAAAAAGATCGAAAGCGCTTTGCGCGAATTGGCCCGGTTATCGGAAAAACTCATGCAATTGGCCAAGGCTGAAGGGGGCGGACTGCTCTCGCAAGCGCCCCAGGACCTGGTCCCATTATTGGCTCACGTGGTGGATGAGTGGCGGCACAACAACACCTGTCAGATCGCGCTGCAACTTCCTGCCCAGGCGCATGTGTATTCGACTGTCGACCCGGACGCCTTCGGCATTCTGTTGCGCAATCTGATCGAGAACGCATTGAAGTACGGTGCGATGGATCAACCCATCGAAGTCACCCTCACGGACCAGGCACTGCTGCGGGTGATCAATGCCGGACCGGTGGTGCCGGTAGCCGTCCTGCAGCACCTGACCGAACGTTTCGTGCGCGGCCAGAGCGAAATCAGTGGGTCGGGATTGGGGTTGGCGATCGTCAAGACGATCGTGCAGGGGATCAATGGGCGCATCGAACTGTTGTCTCCGGCAAAAGATCGGCAGGAGGGGTTCGAGGTTCGGGTCTGGCTACCGCTTGCCACTGTTGCCGCCGGCCATTCGTCAGCCAGCTAGCCCGGGCATTCTTGACAAGCAATCGACCTTGAGCAAATACTCGCACCCATATTCATATATATGACTAGATAACAAGGTGAGCAAGGTCAATGAAATCTCTCTCCAGTGATGCCCGTCTGCCGCTGTATCAACGTTTACGCGACCAATTGGCTGAACAGATCGCCAATAACCGCTGGCGTCCGGGGGAGGCGATTCCTACTGAGGCGGCACTTTCGGCCGAATACCAGTTGTCTACCGGCACGGTGCGCAAGGCCATCGATGCATTGGTCAGCGAGGGCGTCCTGGAGCGCCAGCAGGGGCGCGGCACCTTCATTCGCCGGCCGCAATTTCAATCGTCGCTGTTCCGGTTTTTCCGCTTTCAAAGCGCTTCAGGCGAACGCCGGGTTCCCGAGAGCCGGATCCTGTCCGTGGAACCGGTGGCCGCGCCTTCGGCGGTGGCCCAGGCGCTGGGGTTGCCGGCGGATGCGCCGGTGATTCGCATTGTGCGGGTGCGTTTGCTGGAAGTTACGCCGGTGCTCGCCGAAGAAATCTGGCTGCCCCGCGACCGTTTCCAACCCTTGCTCGAGATCGACCTGAGTCAAAAAGGACCGCTGCTTTATCCCATCTATGAAGAAACCTGCGGCCAGGTGGTCGCCTATGCCGAAGAAACCCTCACCGCCGAATCGGTGAATGAGGTGTACGCGCGGCTGCTGCAGGTGCCGGTCAACAGCCCGGTGGTGGTGATCGAGCGTCTGGCGCGGGACTACGCCGGCAATCCCCTGGAGTGGCGACGCTCGCGCGGGCATGCCGAGCATTTCCGCTACCGCGTGGAAATCCGCTGACCCCACCGGGCTAGCGGCGAGTCGGTCGCCGCAGTCCTTATCGTTTTGTTTGCCATGACTGGCCCTGTAGCGGCGCGGTTCGCTCTCGGCTGCCTTTCGTTCCACCCATAAGGATAAAAATCATGTTCAGTTGGTATCGCCAAGTCACTGCGCGGGAGCGCAAAACGTTTTGGGCGTGTTTCGGCGGATGGTCGCTCGACGCGCTGGAAGTACAGATGTTCGGCCTGGCGATACCGGCGTTGATCGCCGCGTTTGCCCTGACCAAGGGCGATGCCGGGCTGGTCAGCGGCGTGACCCTGGTCACTTCGGCCATTGGCGGCTGGGTCGGCGGGACGCTGTCGGACCGTTACGGGCGGGTGCGCACGCTGCAGTGGATGATCTTGTGGTTTTCCTTCTTTACCTTCCTGTCGGCGTTCGTCACCGGCTTCCACTCGTTGTTGATCGTCAAGGCGCTACAGGGCTTCGGGATCGGCGGGGAATGGGCCGCCGGTGCGGTATTGATGGCCGAGACCATCAACCCCAAGTACCGCGGCAAGGTCATGGGCACGGTACAAAGCGCCTGGGCGGTGGGTTGGGGGCTGGCGGTCGGCGTCTTTACCTTGATCTACTCCCTCGTGCCGCAAGACATGGCCTGGCGGGTGATGTTCATCGTCGGCCTGCTGCCGTCGTTCCTGATCATCTGGGTGCGCCGCAACGTTGAAGAGCCCGACAGTTTCCAGCGCCTGAAAAAAGACAACGTCATCCCGCAGAGTTTCTTCAAGTCCCTGGGCGGTATCTTTCGCCCCGAGCTGATCCGCGTGACCTTGTTTGGCGGGCTGTTGGGTTTGGGGGCGCACGGCGGTTACCACGCGGTGATGACCTGGCTGCCGACCTTCCTCAAGACCGAACGCAACCTGTCGGTGCTCAACTCCGGCGGCTACCTGGCGGTGATCATCTTCGCTTTCTGGTGCGGCTGCGTGGTCAGTGGCTTGTTGATCGATCGTATCGGACGTCGCAAGAACATCGTGCTATTCGCGCTGTGCTGCGTGGTGACCGTGCAGTGTTATGTGTTCCTGCCGTTGAGCAACACCCAGATGCTGTTCCTGGGGTTCCCGCTCGGCTTCTTTGCAGCGGGCATTCCGGCGAGCCTCGGGGCGTTTTTCAACGAGCTGTACCCGGCAGATGTGCGCGGCGCCGGCGTGGGGTTCTGCTACAACTTCGGCCGGGTGCTTTCGGCGGTGTTCCCGTTCCTGGTCGGGCACATGAGTGACTCCATGTCCCTGGGCTCGGCCATTGGCATCGACGCCGGGATTGCCTACGGCGTGGCGGTGATCGCGGCGCTTTGCCTGCCGGAAACCCGCGGTCGCAGCCTGGAAGCCACTGCTGCATCGGCCTCTGTGGTTGAGCGTGATAGCCAGGGCGCCCGAACCTGATTTCCCTTATTTTCGATAGATGAAACCCATGGTTGATACCCGTACTACGCCGATCACCGGCATTGACTGTCACGCCCACGTATTCAGCCGCGGGCTGGAACTCGCGGCTGTCCGGCGCTACACACCCGACTATGACGCCACGCTGGCCCAGTACCTGGGCCATCTGCACGCCCACGGCTTGAGTCATGGCGTGTTGGTGCAGCCGAGTTTTCTCGGCACGGATAACCGCTATTTGCTGGCCGCGCTACGGCAAGCGCCAGAGCGTTTGCGCGGGGTCGTGGTGGTGGCGCGAGACGTCAGCCGGGCCGAGCTGGACGACATGGCCCGCTTGGGCGTGGTCGGTGTTCGCTTGAATTTGATGGGCGAGGCCTTGCCTGATTTTCGCGACCCTACCTGGAAAGGCTTTCTGGGCCACATCGCAGAGCTGGATTGGCATGTCGAGTTGCATGCCAACCTGGCGGACTTGCCGGGGCTGATGGGACAACTGTTGTCATTGGGCATCAAACTGGTGGTCGATCACTTCGGTCGCCCGGATGCGCGTTTGGGGCTGGATCAACCTGGCTTTGCCCAATTGATGGAACTGGGGCAGGGCGGACAGGTGTGGATGAAGGTGTCCGGCATCTATCGATTGGGCGCTACAGCCCCGCGGAACCTTGAATTCGCCCGCGCCTCGTTGACGTTGCTGGAACACCACTTCGGCCCCGAGCGCCTGGTGTGGGGCAGCGACTGGCCGCACACGCAGCATGAAGAACATGTCGGTTTCGAAACGGTGATGGGGCAGTTGCGCGCATTGGAATGTGCGGCGCCACTTAAGCGGGCGTTAATGGTCCAGGCACCCCAGGCACTGTTCAAGTTTTGAGGCGCGAGGCTGTGACGTCGATTTTTCCTGAACTCGCCCGGTGAATAGGGATCTAGACTCCATTGATGCCCTGTGAAAGGTTTCAGCCAGGCGGTTTGAGGATGACTGATGTCGAACATTGAAGAGCTTTCCAGGGAAACGCGTACACCAAGCGAGTACGAAAGCTTGATCGCGATGGGGACGAGCGCACTCGATGCCATCCCCAGTGCGGTGTACCTCTGTGATCGCCAGGGGTGGCTCGTCAGGTACAACAGCGAGGCGGCCGAGCTGTGGGGAAGGGCGCCGGCACTTGGAGAGAACGGTGACCGTTTCTGCGGCGCTCATCGACTGTTCCTGACCGACGGCACACCGCTGGCATTCGAACACTGCCCAACAGCGTTGGCGCTCAATACCGGCATTGCCTCGCGCAATCAGGAAGTGCTCATCGAGCGCCCGGATGGCTCGCGGTTCGTGGCGCTGATGAATATCCGCGCCCTCAGGGATTGCCGAGGCGTCATTCAAGGGGTGATCAACTGCTTCCAGGACGTCTCGGCGCACCACGCCATGGCCGAAGAGCTTCGCCGCAAGAGCGCCGACCTGGAAGACTTTTTCGAGAACAGCGCGGTGGGCCTGCATATCGTCAGCGGCGAAGGCATCATCCTGCGCGCCAACAAGGCAGAGCTGACGCTGCTGGGCTATTCGGCCGACGAGTACATTGGCCGCCACATCACCGATTTTCATGTCGACGAGCCGGTCATTGGCGACATCCTCACCAAGCTGGGCAGCGGCGACTGCCTGGAAAGCTATCCGGCGCGACTGAGGGCAAAGGACGGCTCGATCAAGCATGTCATGATCACTTCCAATGGCCGGTTCGAAGACGGAAAACTCTTCAATACGCGCTGTTTCACCATCGACAGGAGCGGTGTCCATGCGGCCGAGGCGGCGCGCCAGGACAGCGATGACCGGCTTGCGGCGACCTACGAGGCGGCGACCATCGGTATTGCCGAGGCCGGTGTCGACGGTCGCTTGCTCCGCGTTAACGATGCCCTGTGCAACATGCTGGGGCGCTCGCGGGAAGAGCTCCTGTCGATGACATTCCTGGACTATACCCACCCCGATTGCATCCCGCAGGACGCGGGGTTGTACGCCCGCCAGGTGGCCGGTGAGCTGGATAACTACGTGTTGCGCAAGCGCGCCGTGAAGCCCGATGGCGAGGTGGTTTACCTCGACATCCACAGTTCCTCGGTGAGGGACGCCAGCGGTACGTTTCGTTATGGCGTGCGGGTGTTGCAGGACGTCACGCTGGCGCGGCGGATGGAAAACCAGGTCCGCGAGAGCGAACGGCACATGCGCAATCTTCTCGAGGCGTTGCCTGCCGCGGTGTACACCACCGACGCCGATGGCCGCATCACCTTCTACAATCGCGCCGCTGTCGAACTGTCGGGGCGCATGCCTCAATTGGGCGACATGTGGTGCGTGACCTGGAGGCTGTTCAATACGGACGGAACCGCCCTACCTCACGATCAATGCCCGATGGCGGTGGCCCTGAAGGAAAACCGGCCGATACGCGGCGTCGAGGCCGTTGCAGAACGGCCGGACGGTAGCCGCGTTCCGTTCACGCCTTATCCCACGCCTTTGCATGATGCTGACGGAAACCTGGTGGGCGCCATCAACATGCTGGTCGACATCTCCGAGCGAAAGCAGGCGGAGAATCGGCAGAAGACGCTGATCGATGAACTCAATCACCGGGTCAAGAACACCCTGGCCACGGTGCAATCGCTGGCAGCCCAGACGGCGCGCAATGCCGAGGATGCGAAAGACGGCTACAGGCGTTTCGAGGCAAGACTCCTGGCGTTGTCGCGGGCACACGATCTCTTGACGAAACGGCATTGGGGGCAGACGCCGCTCGATACCCTGGCCCACGAAGTGCTGATGCCGGTGTTTGGGCATGAGCCTGGCCGCATCGTGATTGAAGGCCCTTCTGCAGACGTCAGCACTCGCGTGGCGCTCAATCTTACGATGACCCTCAATGAATTGGCGATCAACGCGCTGAAATATGGGGCGATGTCGGTCGAGACCGGGACGCTTGCAGTCACTTGGCACCTGCAAGCCCAGGCGGACGGAACGTTGCTGACCCTCGACTGGCGCGAACAAGGAGGACCGCCGGTATCACCGCCGGAACGGGAAGGGCTGGGTTCGCGCTTGATGCAGCGTTGCATCGAGCGCGACTTGGCCGGCAAGTTCGACCTTACCTACGCTCCGCAAGGCGTTTGCTGCCGCTTTTCGTTCCTGATTGGGGTGACCGGGGCATGAGCCCATTTGCTGGCGTCAGGGTGCTGGTCGTCGAGGACGAAGGCGCGGTTGCCCTGTTGATCGAGGACATGCTGGAGGAGTTCGGCTGCGAAGTGGTGGCCTCAGTCGCCCGGCTCGCTGCAGCACGTGACAAGGCCGGCTCGGTGCAGGTTGATCTGGCGATCCTGGACGTCAACCTGGCTGGCGAGCGCGTTTTTCCGGTGGCCGAAATCCTTCGCGGTCGCCATATTCCCTTCCTGTTCAGCACTGGATACGGCGCCAGCGGACTGCCAGCCGAATACGCCGGCTGCCCGGTCCTGCATAAGCCATTTTCGCAAAGTGAGTTGCAGCAGAAAATTGCCGTTACGCTGATGGGGGCTCGCGAAAGCGCCTTGTCTGCCAGCACCGATGTCGACTGACCCGCCGCCATCGCGAGCAAGCTCGCTCCCACAATGGATCTTGGGTGTGACCACGATCTGAATCAATCCAGCATCCCCCTGTGGGAGCGAGCTTGCTCGCGATGGCGGCCCGACATTCAGCACCGATCCCCACTGATCCAACACCCTCCCCAGCAGGCCCAGTCCCGGTGTTCAAGCAGCCCTCGACAAGACGTTGCCCCTGGACTGTGCTAAATCTCTTACCGGCAACCCACCTCTCCAAACCCATTCAAGGAGTGATCATGAGTCTCCACGGTCATTACGATCCGCAGAACATCTTTGCGCTGATCCTTCGCGGCGATGCGCCGTGCTACAAGATTTACGAAGACGCCGATGTATTGGCCTTCCTGGATCTCTTCCCCCAATCGCGCGGCCATGTCCTGGTCATCCCCAAAGCCTCCCAGGCGCGAAATATCCTCGAGGTCGAGCCCGCCGTCCTGGGCGCGATGATGTCTGCCGTGCAGCGCCTGACGCGGATCATCGTGGACGAATTGCAGCCGGACGGGGTCCAGGTCGCGCAGTTCAATGGTGCTGTGGCCGGGCAGACGGTCTACCACATTCACATGCACATCATTCCTCGTTGGGACGGTGAGGCGCCCGGTGTGCATGGCAGGGGCAAGGCGGATCCCGAGGAGCTGGAAGCACTCCAGGCGCGTCTGGTCGAGCGCATTCGCTCGCAAGCCTGACGCTGGGCAAGCACTCATCAGGGGTAACGGCGCATCAGTTCCCGTGCCCCTGGCTGTTGCGGATCAACTCATATGCCCGACGCACCAATGGGTTGACGGTATTCGGCCGAATCCACAGGTGATAAGTCACGTCCGGCAGCCGCGGTAAACCATCGTTTTCGCCCAATACCCGCATGTCCGGACCGAGCATTTCCATGCTGCGGGGCGTGACGCCCAAACCCGCCCGGGTCGCGGCCTTGATGCCGATCAGGTTCGAGGCCAGGTAGGCCTGGCGCCAGGGAATATTGGCGCGTTCGAGCGCCTCGAGGGCATAGCGGCGATAGATGCTGGGCTCGTCCACGAGGATCAGCGGCAACGGCTCGCCGGGGTTGTGAAGGTACTGGGCCGAACAGATCCACCACACCGGCGAGGTGCGCAAGGCGAAGCCTTCAAGGCTCGGGTCCTGGCGGGTGGAAATGATCATGTCGACCTTGCCGCGATGCAGGTCGTCCATCAGGAACGGGCTGCGCCCGACATCGATTTCCAGGCGCAGGCGCGGTGCCGAGCGGGCGATGTGGCTGAGGATCGGCGGCAGGATGGTGTCGGCGATGTCGTGGGGCGAACCGATGCGCAGCACGCCGCTGAGGCTGCTTTCACGCAGGGAATTGAGAGCGTCATCGTTGAGCGACAGCATCTGCCGCGCATGCCGCAGCAATTGCTGGCCCGCTTCCGTCAGTTGTTTTTGTCGCCCGCGCTTTTCGAACAGGCTCACCCCTACCTGCTGCTCCAGGCGTTGCATGTGCTGGGTTACCGACGATTGCGTGCGGGACAGTTGGGCGCCTGCTTCGGCAAAGCTGTGGTGATCGACCACGGCGATGAAGGTGCGCAGCAATTCGAGATCGAGGGTCGACATTGGAGGTGGCTTCATATCAAGGGTGCAAACCTAAACATTACAGATTTTTATGCATCGAGGGGAGGTCTACGGCTCATGGTTTGCTGTAGGCCAGTAAAACAGCGGTTATACGTTTTTTGCCTGGAAACAAAACCCTGAGAGTTATAACGATATTAGATATTTGAATTTCCTTTGCCTCTAAGCGCTACCTAGGATGCCCACTCATCAGGCCGGGAGACGCCGGCCATCCATGAGGGGAAATCCATGTTGCTCGAGCGCTCACCCGTAAAACGATTGCTGCCTGTCATGCTGGGCGCCTTGATCTCATTGTCGGCCGTCAATATCGCCCGGGCCGATGCCACCCTGGACAAGATCGAGCAACGCCACGAACTGGTGGTCGGAGTGCTGCTGTCCGGTGGCCCCTTTGGCGGCATCGACCCCGCCAGCCAAAAACCGCGCGGGTTTAACGTCGACCTCGCCCAGGAATTGGGCCGGCAACTGGGCGCCGAGGTGCAACTGGTACCAGTATTGCCCGCCAACCGCGTGCAGTTCCTGCAGCAGGGCAAAGTCGATGTGCTGATTGCCAATATGGAATGGACTGCCGAGCGCGGTGAAATCCTCGGGTTCGTGCCCACGCCGTTCTACCGCGTCGGAGGCACCGCAGCGGTACTCAAGGACAGCACGATCAGCCGCTGGGAAGACCTGAAGAATCAACCGGTGTGCACCTCCCAGGGCAGCAGCTACATCAAGCCGCTCACTGAGTTGGGCGCCCAGATCAAGGCCTTCAAGAGCTCCTCGGAATCACTCCTGGCACTGCGTGGCAATAACTGCGTTGCGGCGGTGCACGACGCCACGCTGATCAACCCGCTGATTGCCGACAACGCCGAATGGCAGGGCTACCGCGCGCTGAGCCCGGAATTGAACCCGGCACCCTCGGTGATCTGGACGCGCAAAGGCGAAAGCGATACCCAGGCCAGGCTCGATCCAATCATCAAACAGTTGCACCGCAGCGGTTGGCTGATCGACGCCCAGACCCGTAACCGCATCACCCCGGCGTCGCCGGCCCTGGTGGAGTTGCAGAAACAGTTCCAGGCCAACGGCGCCTGAGGGGCGTCCCGCCTGCCTTTTCTCTCAACGACCGACGCTCAAGGTAATCGCCCATGACTTCATTTTTCGCCCCACGAACCCTGGTGAGCCTGTGCCTGGCGTGGTCCGTCGGCTGCGCTACGAGCCTGGCCCAGGCGGATGCTACGCTGGACCGGATCGAGCAACGCCATGCCATCAGCGTCGGGGTGATGCTCAGTGGTGCGCCGTTCGGCACCATTGACCCCAAGACCGGCGAGCACCTGGGCTACAACGTCGAGTTGGCCCAGGGCATCGGCAAGGCGCTGGGCGTGGAGGCCCAGACGGTGTCGGTGCTGGCGCCGAACCGCGTGCAATTCCTGCAACAGGGCAAGGTCGACATCCTGATCGCCAACATGCAGTTCACTGAAGAGCGTGGCGAGATTCTCGATTACGTGCCGACGCCTTATGAAGAGGTCGGTGGCGCGGCGTTGATTCGCAACGGCTCCGGCATCAGCCAGTGGGCCGATCTAAAAGGCAAACCGGTGTGCGTGTCCCAGGGCAGCAACTTCATCAAGCCCCTGCAGGAAACCTACGGCGCGCAGATCAAGGCGTTTCGCAGCCAGTCCGAGTCGCTGTTGTCGTTGCGCGGCAATGGCTGCGTGGCAGCGGTGCATGTGAGCCCGACCCTGCATGCGCTGTTGAGCGAAGCCGAATGGGCAGACTATGAAATTCCGCTGCCGGGGGATCTGATCCCGTCGAATTCGGTGATCTGGCTGCGCAAGGGCGAGCACGATACCCAGGCAAAACTCGATGCCATCGTGCGCGAGTGGCATCGCAGCGGCTGGTTGATCGAACTGGGCGAGCGCACCGGTATGGCGCCGTCCCAGGCCCTGCGTGATCTGCATGCCAAGTACAGCAATGCCGCCCCCTTGGCCGCGCAACCATGAGCCAGTCGTTGTTTGTGGCATTGCAGGCACTGGTCGGCACCAGGCATGTGCAGAGCAGCGAAGACGCCGCGCCGTACCTGACCGACAAGCAGGGTCGTTACGTCGGCCAGGTGATTGCCGCCGTACACCCGGCCAGCACCGAAGAGGTCGCTGCGGTAGTCCGGGCTTGCGCTGCGGCCGATACGCCCGTGGTGGTGCAGGGCGGCAACACCGGACTGATGGGCGGCGCCACCCCGGACGCCAGCGGCCGCGCCGTGTTGCTGTTGCTCGACCGAATGAATCGGGTTCGCGCCGTGGACACCGACAACGACACCCTGACCGTCGAGGCGGGCTGCATCCTGCAAGCCGTCCAGGACGTTGCCCGCGAAGCCGGACGTCTGTTTCCCTTGAGCCTCGGCGCCGAAGGCAGTTGCACCCTCGGCGGCAACCTGGGCACCAACGCTGGCGGCACCGCGGTGCTGCGCTATGGCAATACCCGCGAACTGACCCTGGGCCTGGAAGTCGTGACTGCCCAAGGTGAGATCTGGAACGGCCTGCGCGGCTTGCGCAAGGACAACACCGGCTACGACCTGCGGGACCTGTTCATCGGCAGCGAAGGCACCCTCGGCATTATCACCGCTGCGACCCTGAAGCTGTTTCCACTGCCCAAGGCCCAGGCTACCGCGCTACTGGCGTTCGACTCGTTGGAGCAGGCAGTGGCCTTGCTGTCCCACGCCCGCGCCGGTTTTGGTGCCAGCCTGACGGCGTTCGAGTTGCTCAGTGCCGAGTGCCTTGCGCTATTGCACGAGCAGTTTCCCGACGGGCCGCGACCTTTCTCTGGCACTCGCTGGCCTTGGTTCGCGCTGTTGGAACTGTCCGATAACCACAGCGAAAGCCATGCACGGGAAGTCTTCGAGCAGGTGCTGGGTGAGGCCTTCGAGCAGCAGCTGCTGGCCGATGCGCTGATCGCTGAAAACCTCGTCCAGAGCCAGGCGTTCTGGCAGTTGCGCGAAAACATGAGCGATGCGCAAAAGCGCGCCGGTCGAAACATGAAACATGACATCTCGGTGCCGATTTCCCAGGTCGTGGCGTTCGTTGCCCATACCGATGCGCTGCTGCAAGAGCATTTCCCCGGCGTACGGCACTACACCTTCGGACACCTGGGCGACGGCAACCTGCATTACAACGTTGCCCATCCGCTGGACTCCACGGTTGATGCGCACATGGCCCATTACGCGGCGCTCAGCCAGCTAGTCCACGACAGTGCCCATGCCCACGGTGGCTCGATCAGTGCCGAACACGGTATCGGCCAGCGCAAGGTGAATGTACTGGGGCGCTACAAAAGTGCGGTGGAACTGGATCTGATGCGGCGGATCAAGCAGGCGCTTGATCCGCGCAACCTGCTCAACCCGGGCAAGGTTCTGGAGAACACGCGGCCATGACCCTTTACCTGTCCAAGCGCGTGCAACGGGTCTCGTTGTCAGCCAATGCCGCCGCCAAGTCCCGGGCCACGGCCCTGCGCGAGGCCGGTCGCGACGTCCTCGACCTGACCACCGGCGAGCCGGATTTCGATACGCCAGCGCACATCAAGCAGGCCGCCTATGCCGCCATTGCCGCTGGCGCCACCAAGTACACGCCGACGCCGGGCGTGAAGGCCTTGCGTGTGGCCGTGCAACGCAAGCTGCGCACGGAAAACCAGTTGGGCTATCCGCTGGAGTCCATCGTGATTGCCAACGGTGCGAAACAGATCATCTTCAATGCCTTCGCCGCCACCCTCGATGACGGCGACGAAGTGTTGGTGCCGACGCCGTACTGGCCGTCCTTCCCGGACAGCGTGCGCTTCAACGGTGGTGAGCCGGTGTTCATCGAGTGCGGGTTGGAGCAGGGCTGCAAGCTCACGCCGCAACAGCTTGAGCAACACATCGGTGAGCGCACGCGCTGGCTGATCCTCAACAGCCCCGGCAACCCCAGTGGCGCGGTGTACAGCGAGGCCGAACTGCAAGGCTTGGCCCAGGTGTTGCGGCGCCATCCCCACGTGCTGATTCTGCTGGATGAACTCTACGAGCACATTCGTTTCGACGGGCGTGCGGCCCAGAGCCTGCTCAACGTCGCGCCGGATTTGCAAGCACGCTGCTTGTTGGTGGGCGGGGTATCGAAGACCTATGCCATGACCGGCTGGCGCGTCGGTTTCGGTGCCGGGCCGCAGGCGCTGACCGATGCCATGACCGTGGTGCAATCGCAATCCACCTCCGGAGCTTCCTCGGTCGGCCAGGCAGCGGCGTTGGCGGCGTTCGAGGGTGGGCTGGATTTCCTCCCGGAACAGGTCGCGGCCTATCGTCAGCGCCGTGATGTGCTGGTGAGCGCATTACGCAATATCGAGGGCCTTGAAGTCCTCGAGCCTCAAGGCGGTTTTTTCGTGTTTGTGTGCTGTGCCGGGTTGTTGGGGCGTTATCGCCCGGACGGTCAGCGGCTGGAGCACGATGCCGATGTCGTTGCGTACCTGCTGGACGAGGGTGTCGCTGGCGTCGCGGGCAGTGCCTATGGCTTGTCGCCGTGGTTTCGCCTGTCCATCGCCACGGCGACCGAAACCGTCGCCGAAGCGGGCCGTCGTATTGCTTTCGCCTGCGGGCAATTGAGGGGCGAGCCATGAGCCATTGGCTGGAACAATTCGTCCATTGGAGCGCCGGGCTCGGCCTCAACTACAACTTTTTGCTCGATGCCTATCAGCGCGGCACATTGGAGCAGGGCGCGTTGACCACGGTGCTGTTGTGCCTGCTGACCATCGTCGGCAGCCTGCTGGCGGGGGTCGGTCTGGCGGCGCTGTTGACCTCAGGCAAGCCCTGGCTCGCCAGGCCTGCGCGGGTGTTTGTCGAAGTCACTCGCAACACGCCAACCCTGGTGCAGCTGTATTGCGCCTTCCTGGTGCTGAACATGTTGCTGACCGAGGCCGTCGGCGCGGCCAACCCACTGACACCCTTCGCCTGGGTGGTGATCGTGATCTCGCTGCACAAGGGTGCGTTCCATGCCGAGGCGCTGCGGGCCGGTATTGAAGCGGTTCCCGCGGTGACCCTGGAGGCGGCCAGTTCGCTGGCCTTCAACAACCGCCAATTGTTATGGAACGTGCAACTGCCCCTGGCCCTGCGTTTTGCCTTGCCGTCGCTGATCAACAACCTGATCGACCTGGTGAAGATGACCGCGGTGGCCTCGGCCATCGCCGTGGGCGACATCACCTACGCGGCCATCATGATCTGGACCCAGAGCGATAACGTGCTGGAGCTGATGATCCTGATCCTGGCTTTTTTCGGCCTGTTGAGTTTCACCGTCAATTGCGTGGGGCGCTACCTCGAAGCGCGCCTGAGGATGCCCGGCTATGGCCATTGATTCGTCCGTTATCGCGCCGCTGACTTGGCCGCGTCGACATTTCGGTAAAGTGCTGCTGGGGGTGGGGGCGCTGTCCTGGCTGGTGTATTTCGCCCCGCACAGCCCGGTGCTCAAGGCCTTGCTGCAATGGTCGCCGGCCTTGGCCGCAGGGTTCGGCCAGAACATTCTCATCAGCCTGCTGGCCATTGGGCTGGGTTCTGTCGCGGGGCTGTTGGTCGGCGCGATGGTGCTGTCGCCCCTGCGCCTGCTGCGCTGGCCGGCGCGGATCTGGGTGCAGATATTCCGCAACGCGCCCTGGCTGGTGCTGATCTATTTCACCACGTATGTGTTCCCGTTCGAGATTCGTATCGGCAGTGCCTATGTCGCGTTCCCCGATTGGGTCAAGGTCACCCTTGGCCTGGCCTTGCCGGCCAGCGCCAATGTCGCGGAAGTCTTTCGTGGTGCTATCGCCTCGATCCCCAGCACCCAATGGGAGGCAGCGCGGTCCCTGGCGTTCACCCGTGGGCAGATTTTCCGCTCGATCATCCTGCCGCAGTGCTTCAAGCGCATGTTGCCGCCATGGATGAACCTCTACGCGGTGATCACCATGGGCACCGAGCTGGCGTCCCTGGTGGGCGTGCATGATGTGATCGACACCGCGCAGATCGCCAGCAACACCGTGAACCTGACCGGCTTCACCGTGGTGATCTACCTGAGCCTGCTGGTGCTGTTCTTTGCCTATTGCTACCCGATTTCCCGTCTTACCCAATACCTGGAGCGACGTTATGCCTTCTATTGAAACCGTCGCCGAACCCCTGGTCAGCCTGCGCGACCTGCACCTGTCGTTCGGCAGCAACCCGGTGCTCAAGGGCATTGACCTGGATGTGCGCCGTGGCGAGGCCGTGTCGATCATCGGCCCGTCCGGCTCGGGCAAGTCGACGATCCTGCGCTGCATCACCGGCCTGTTGCAGCCCCAGCGGGGCAGTATCCGCGTCGGTGCCACCGAGGTTCACGCGCTGGCTCAGGAAGCCCAGCGTATCGAACTGCGCAAGCGCGTCGGGTTTGTGTTCCAGCAGTACAACCTGTTCCCGCATCTGTCGGTCTTGGAGAACCTGGTGATTGCGCCGCGCAAGGTCCTGGGCCGCAATCGGGCCGCCGCCGAAAAAGACGCCCGAGCCTTGCTCGCCAAGGTGCGCATGGAGCACAAGGCTGACGCCTACCCGGGGCAGCTCTCCGGCGGCCAGCAACAACGGGTGGCGATTGCCCGCGCCCTAGCGATGCGTCCGGAGCTGATCCTGTTCGATGAAGTGACCTCGGCCCTGGATCCGGAAACCGTTGGCGAGGTGCTGACGGTGATTCGCGAGCTGACCGAAGAGGGCATGACCTGCGTACTGGTCACCCATGAAATGCGCTTCGCCGAGGAGATCAGCGATGTCGTCTATTTCACCGAAAACGGCGTGATCGTCGAGCACGGTAGCGCCGCGCGGATTTTCCAGCACCCCACCAGCGAGCGCACCCGGGAGTTTCTGCGTCATGCCTTGGGTGACCCGGGGCGACGGCCGCCCATCGCCGATGATCCTTACCTGTTGAGCAACCTGAGTCGCTACAGCCTGTCCGTCTGACTTTTTGTAAAAAATGGAGCCCGCCTCATGAGTATTTTCAACCGCCCAGATGTCATCGAAGACTTCCTGCAGAAAGTGCGCGTCATCCACCAGCGCGGTGTCGACCGCGCCGCCCTGACGGAGATCGTCGCCCTGCTGGAAGGCCTGGCCGAGCGCCGCGACCTGTTCAACTTCGACACCTTCCCCGCACCCGTGCCGGGGCAGGGCAGCACTGCGTTTCGCTATCGCCTCAATGACGACGGCGACACCCCGACGCTGTATCTGAACTCGCTGTTGCCGGGCAAAAGCACGCTGCCTCACAACCACGAAACCTGGGCGATCATCAGCGCCGTCGAAGGCCAGGAAATCAACTACGTCTACACCCGCGACGATGAAGGTCGCGAACCTGGCTACACCACGTTGCACCTGGAAAAAGAAGTGGTGGTGCAGCCCGGTACGTCCATCGCGTTCCTGGGTGACGACCTGCATGGCATTCGGGTCGCAGGCGAGCAACCGACCCTGCATTTGCATCTCTATGGCTTGCCGCTGGAATCGCTCAACGGCCGTTACGGCGTCGAAACCGACGGGCGCATCCTCAATTACAACGCCTCGCAAATGGCGCCGTCGATCAAGGCCTACGCCCACTGACGTCACCTCGCGTTCCAGTCATTCCATTTTTCCAGCGGGACTCCCATGAGCCAGACCCTAACGCCCCAGCAGTTGCAGCAGTGGTTGTTCGACGGGCAGGAAATCGCCCTGTTTGATGTACGCGAGCACGGCCAGTATGGCGAAGCCCATCTGTTTTTCGGGGTGAACCTGCCCTATAGCCGTTTGGAGTCGGAAGCGCGGCGGCTGGCGCCGAACCGCCAAGTGCGGTTGGTGCTCCATGACCAGGATGGCGCAGGCCTGGCGGCACGTGCGGCGCAACGCCTGCAAGCGTTGGGCTACGCCAATGTGCACATCCTGGAGGGCGGCGCCGATGGTTGGCAGGCCGCCGGCTATCAGCTGTTTGCCGGTGTGCACGTGCCGTCCAAGGCCTTTGGCGAACAGGTGGAGGCAGTCCGGCACACGCCTCACGTCAGCGCGCGCCAACTGGCGCAATGGCAGGCTCAGGGTGAACCGCTGGTGATACTCGACGGCCGACCGTTGGAGGAGTATCGCAAGATGACCATTCCCGGTTCGATCTGTTGCCCCAATGGCGAGCTGGGCTACCGCGTGCACGACCTGGTGCCGGACGAGCAGACGCCGATCGTGGTCAATTGCGCCGGCCGGACCCGCAGCATCATCGGCGCCCAGACGCTGATCGACCTGGGCTTGAAAAACCCGATCTATGCCTTGGAAAACGGCACGCAAGGCTGGGACCTGGAGGATCTGCAACTGGAGCATGGCAGCGAGCGTCGCTATGCCGACCAGGTATCGAGCAGTACGCTGCCGGGGCAGCGTTTGGCGGCGACACGACTGGCCGAACGGGCCGGTGTGCCTACCGTCGAGGCTGCCCAGGTCGAGCAGTGGGCAGCGGACACTGGGCGCAGTCTGTTTCTCTGCGACGTGCGCACCGCCGAGGAGTTTGCCGCCGGCACGCTGCCGGGAGCGCAGCACACGCCGGGCGGACAGTTGATTCAATCCACCGACCTGTATGTTGGCGTGCGTCAGGCGCGGGTGGTGTTGTTTGACAACGACGGCGTTCGCGCACCGATCATCGCCAGTTGGCTGCGGCAGTTGGGGCATGAGGCTTTTGTCTTGTCGGGTGGGTTGAGCAGTGGCTTGGCACTACCGGTTCCAGCAATCGTCACACCCGAAGAACTGCCGCTGATCAGCGTACGGGCCTTGGCCGATGCCCTGAAGGATGACGCGGTGACATTGATCGACCTGCGTTCGAGCAGGGCGTATCGCAAGGGGCATATTGCCGGGGCGCGCTGGTCGATCCGGCCGCTATTGGCCCGTGCGGTGGCGGGGGAGCAGCGGCCGCTGGTGTTGGTGGCCGATGATCCCCGACTCGCGGCCCTGGCGGCCCTGGAGTTGCCTCACGCTGAGGTCCGTTTGCTGGACGGCGGTCCAGATGCCTGGCGCTCGGCAGGCCTTGCGCTGCAAGAAGGCGCCGCCACATTGCCGGATGCACAGTGCATCGATTTCCTGTTCTTCACTCACGACCGCCACGCTGGCAACAAGGACGCGGCGCGCCAATACCTGGCTTGGGAAATCGGCTTGTTGGCGCAAATGAACGACGAGGAAATCGCCAGCCTCAAGCCACTGCACGGAACGCTTCAAAGCACTGTCGAAGAGCGACTGCGCACCCGTCTGGTCCATGGCGCGCGCACCGGAAAGGGCGCCGGTGCCAGGGCCGTCAACGTACCGGTCAGCCGCCTGAGCACGGTGCTGTTCGACAACCTGGCACAGATGCGTGACGCCCGCTCCCGGCGCGACAGCGAGCGAGTCCTGAGTTATGGCGCCCGGGGCAATCCGACGGCCTTCGCCCTGGAAGACCTCGTCACTGAGCTGGAAGGTGGCTATCGCACTCGGCTGTTTGGCACCGGGTTGGCTGCCGTGGCGCAAACCTTCCTGGCCTACCTGCGGCCTGGCGATCATGTGCTGATCACCGATGCGGTGTATGCCCCGGTACGGCGTGTGGCCCGGGACTTCCTCGAAGCCTTCGGCATACAAGTCGGCTACTTCGCCCCCGACGGCAGCGACCTGCCCGGACGGCTGCAAGCCAACACCAAAATGGTCTACACCGAAGTGCCCGGTTCATTGCTGTACGAGCTCTGCGACTTGCCAGCTATCGCCGCACTGTGCAAGCCGCGGGGCATCCTGCTGGCAGTGGACAATACCTGGGGTTCGGGCGTGCTGTACCGGCCGCTGACATTGGGCGCCGACATCTCGATCATGGCCCTGACCAAATACCTGAGCGGACACAGCGACGTGGTCATGGGCAGTGTGTGCACTCGGCAGCAGGCTTGGCCGGCACTGGCGGCCATGAGCGACACCTTCGGCAACACCGTCAGCCCCGACGACGCCTACCTGGTCCTGCGCGGCGCCCGCACCCTCGCGCCACGCCTGGACACGCATGAGCGCCAGGCACTGGAAATCGCCCGTTGGCTGCAGGCGCAGCCGCAGGTGAAACAGGTCTTCCATCCGGCACTGCCCGAGCATCCCCGTCATGCGCTGTGGCAGCGGGATTTCAAGGGTAGCAATGGGTTGCTTTCCTTTGAACTACGCGAAAATGACGACGCCTACCTGGAGCGATTCATCGACGCATTACAGGTGTTCGGGTTGGGTGCATCCTGGGGTGGGTTCGAGAGTTTGGTGACCGTCGCTGATACCAAGGACCGGCAAAGTGCCGAGGATCGGGCGTTGAATCCGGTGGTGCGTTTGCATGTGGGGTTGGAGGATGTCGATGTGTTGGTTGAGGACCTGCGGCGGGGGTTTGCACAGGCTGCTGCCAGAGCATCGATGACTTGAAGCACCGTGGTGGTAAGGCATCCAACATCGATTGCGAACTGACCCACCGCCATCGCGAGCAAGCTCGCTCCCACAGGGATTTCGGGTGGATAGGGAAAATGGCGGTTGTCCCGGGACCCTGTGTGGGAGCGAGCTTGCTCGCGATGGCGGCAATACATCCAACCTCAATGCCCACTGACCCAGCGCTTTCGCGAGCAAGGTTGTGCACCCCACCACAAAACCTATCAACAATGGGCTACCAAATCCCTGGCCAACCGCTACCATTGCGCGCTGATCTCCCAATACCCCCGGACCTCACTTTCATGAAATTGCGCCTGCTGACCGCCGCCTTGTTTTTCACCTGCACCCTGGCTCACGCCGCTGAATCGAAACCCGTTCCGAAAGCCCTGGAAGTACAGATCGGGCACTTGGTAGCGCTCATCAAGGACAGCTATGCCACCGGCTATCCTGAAGCGACGCTGGTGCAGACGCTGGACACCGGCGAGGACAGCCAGGTCACCCTTGCGGTCTTTACCGTCGAGGGTTTCGGTATGGGCAACAACTACAGCCAATACCTGGCGGCCTTTACGCCCGAAGAGAACGAGGAGGGCGTGCCGCATTACAGTCTGTTGGACGTGATGCGCATCGGTGGCGACAGCTGGCGTGCCATCGACAAACTGGATGCCAAGCTGGTCAGCGATCCGACCGGTGAGCAGACCCTGATCGACATTCCCGTGATGGAGAATACCGACGAGGACGCGCCGAACTTCCCAAGCAAAGCCGCGGTGATTCACCTGTCGCTGGACGGATCACAGGCAGTGCGGTTGGTTGAGATCAAGTAAGTCGGATTTATGTGATTGCGATATGAGTGCTATGTAATTGGCATGGTTTATCGATTAATGCGGCAAGGTTAATTTGTTTCTCTACGATATCAATCGAGAGGAAAGCCAAATGACTCTGCGTTCAACCGGTAGCCTTTGTTTTGCGCTATGCGCGGCGGCGCCTTTTGTCGACGCCGCCAGTACAGAAAGCACCAGCGCGTCCCGGACTTCGCAACAGATTAGTCGGGCCGGCAGCCAAGCGTCGGTCGCAGGCCCGGCGGACTCTTTCACCGGGCGCGTGCGGGTCGATCCGCTGTTCCTGGCAACCGATGAAATCAATGCCTCCGGCGCCTACGTCAGCTTCGAACCGGGCGCGCGTTCGGCCTGGCACACCCATCCCGCCGGGCAGCGCTTGGTGGTGGTTTCCGGTGTCGGCCTGACGCAGGAATGGGGCAAGCCCGTGCAGCAGATTCTCCCGGGCGACGTGATTGTCTGCCCGCCAGGCGTCAAGCACTGGCATGGCGCCGCGCCGACGAGCGCCATGACCCACCTGGCCGTGACGGGCACGGTGGAGGGCAAAAACGTGGAGTGGCTGGAGAAGGTCAGCGAAGAACAATACGGCGCCGCTGGCGTGTCGACGCCATCGGCCAAGCCGGAGGCCGTGGCGGTTTCGCAAACCCTATCGACCAAGCAGCAAGCCATCCCGCTCATTGCCGCTGCCATGGCGACGAGCAATATGCCCGGCCTCAATACTGCCTTGAATCAAGGGCTGGATGCCGGCCTCACTGTCAGCGAGGCGAAGGAAATCCTGGTGCAGCTTTACGCCTACAGCGGCTTTCCCCGCAGCCTCAACGCCCTCGGCGAATTGATGAAAGTGGTGGAGGCGCGCAAGCAACGCGGCGTCCAGGACAACCCGGGGCGCGAGCCCGCTCGCCTGATTCCTACCGGCGATGCGCTGCTGGCGGCGGGCAGGGCCAATCAGACGCGCATTGCCGGTGCGCCCGTCCAGGGACCGTTGTTCGACTTCGTCCCGGTCATCAACCAGTACTTGCAGACGCACCTGTTCGGCGACATTTTCGAGCGTGACAACCTGGACTGGCAAAGCCGTGAGCTGGCGACAGTCGCCGCGCTGGCGGTCACCCCCGGCGTGGAGTCACAACTGCGCTCGCACATGGCCGCCAGCCTGCGCGTCGGCCTGAGCGCTGCGCAACTGCGGCAACTGATCCAGCTACTGGGCGAGCAGGGCGACGCCGCGGCGGCCAAGCGTGCCAGTGAAGCATTGGACACCGTTGAGGCCAGTCAACCCTCGTAGCGCAAGGCTTCGCGCAGCAGCGTGAAGGCCGGTAAACTTTGGCGGCGACTGGGATAGTAGAGGTGGTAGCCGGAAAACGGCTCGCACCAATCTTCCAGCACCCGAATCAACCGGCCTTGCGCGACGGCGTCCTGCACCAGATCCTCCGGCATGAAGGCCAACCCCAAGCCTTGCAGCGCAGCCTCCAGGCGCATCGCGATGGTGTTGAACACCAACTGGCCTTCCACCCGGACTTTCAGTTCCTGTCCGTTTTTCTCGAACTCCCAGACGTAGAGGCCGCCATGGGTCGGCATGCGCAGGTTGATGCAATTGTGCGCCGTGAGGTCATCTGGAATGACCGGCTTGGCATGCCGGGCGAAATACGCGGGCGAGCCCACCACCGCCATGCGCATGTCAGGGCCGATACGCAGGGCAATCATGTCCTTGGCCACCTGCGGACCCAGCCGCACACCGGCGTCGAAACCCTCCGCGACGATATCGGTAAAGCCGTAGTCGACGATGATTTCGATGTTGAGGTCGGGATGATCAGGTAGCAGCCTGGCAAGAACGGATTGCAGGATCGTGATCGCGGAGTGCTCACCGGCAGTGATGCGCAGCTTACCCGCCGGCTTATCGCGAAACTCACTGAGCATCGCCATCTCGTTATCGATCTCTTCGAACCGCGGCGCGACCACCCGCAGCAGGTGTTCTCCTGCTTCGGTCGGGGCGACACTGCGAGTGGTTCGCGACAACAACCTGACCCCCAGCCGCTCCTCCAACTGACGCATCGCCCGGCTCAGCGCCGGTTGCGACATGCCCAGCTTGGCCGCTGCGCGGGTGAAGCTGCGCTCCTGGGCGACGGCGGCGAAGATGGCGAGTTGGTCGTAGCGTTCGGTGGTCATTGATCCGTCTCAGGTATGAGCAGGGAGGGATTATGGCATCTGCCGGATTAATTGGCTGAGCCATGGTTGTGGTCTTCCAATCACGTCGCACCCATCGCGCGGCGCAGCGCTTCGGTGGTGGAATGGTTGAACGAGCTTGTCGTAGGAATCGACGGAACGAATATTCCCCATTGACTTGCAGGACATTTCCTAGAAAATTCCAGCCTCTTGCGCCTGCTGATTCCGGTGCCTAGTCTTTGTCCACCGCTGCCATTCAGCGGTCGGGTTTAGCAGCTCGGAATCACGTTAGGCGCACGGCAACTGCCTTCAGTGCGGGCATTTTTATTGCTCGAATTCTTATGGCGGCTGTGCGCAGGGCATCCTCGGGTGCGCCGGTTTCCTAACGTACCGGTCTGCTAACCTGCGCACGGCTGCCACCCTCTCGTTTAGCAGCAAACGTGGCGGCTCCCACTTACGTTAGGAGCATTCCATGGACAAACTCATCCCCGACCCACCCGTTCCACCGCTGCACCTGGACATCGCGGCCGACGCCAACGCCGAACGTGTCATCGATTCCTATCTGAACCCCAAACCCGCCCAGCCTGACAAGAAGCCACCTCCGGACCAGCTATTCACCGTCGTGGAGGGCGTCGATGCTGAAAGCCTGTTGGCCAACCTCAGCGAAACGTTAGCCTCCGCCAATGCCATGGCCGGCGATTTGGCGTTCGACCTGGAGGATTCTCGACGGCATGTTGCACTAGGGCTGCAACAATTGATTGAACTAGGTCTGCTATTGGCAAACCGGGCGCTGGATGTCATCGACCCTAGATAGGCGTTCGTGACGGGTGTGGGATAGACCACACTTTTCCAGGATGAATCGGGTCGGAAGCAGGGCTGCTTCCGACCCAAAACACCCACTTGCAGACCACCCCAGGCCATCCACGCTCATAGCTGATCCACCCACCAAAAAAGGGCGCCTGAAGAACCGCTAGGCCATGCACTGGGCCCCTGCGCGGTACAGGTAGCCGTCGCCGGCCTCGAGCAGTTGTGCTTCATCGATGAGGACACCGCATTGTCTGGACAGTTGTGCCGGACTTCCTGTAAAGCAGTTGATCGCTAAAGGTGCGAAACCAATGACTTCAGGTTCATAGGGCGCTCTCACTGGCCGGATGAGGCTCGACGTGAAGACGGTTTTCTGCCCCTCGAATGGCTTTGGCTATTCGCCAGAAATAAATTGCGCCAATCAAAAATTCGAACACCGAACCGATGACCCAGCATGTCACCAGCGACGACGGGGCATCGCGATTGCTCATCGCGACGTAATAGATCAACGGAATGCTCATAAACCACATCAGAGCCAGGCGCACGACCAGCGAAAATCTGGCCATGCCAATACTCTCCAAGACGGCGGCACCCGTCATAGAGAAGACAAAGGCGGCGGAGAATGTCCACAGTACGCGTTGTGTATCGATAGCCAGGGCGACGATCTCCGGGTTGTGCCCCAGGTCGCCGAAAGCCTTGAGCAAGACCTGTGGCAAAGTGATTTGAACGGTGGAAACCAGCAGCACGTAGAGCAGCTCGATGGTCACGGTCACCCGTAGGATCGTTGCCAACTCAGTGTATTGCTCCTTGCCCACTGCAGTGGCGCACAGAATGCTGCAACCAATACCCAAACCGATGATCGGGATGATGCCCAGGTAATTGATCGTCAGATTGACGTTGTTTGCCGCTAGCGCACTAGAGCCAAGTACGGCAACTATCCAGATGAATGCAGTGTTACCGAGCTGATCCACCCCGGCGGATAAGCCACTGGGAACACCTCTACGCAGCCGGAAAAACAGCCGGGGCAGTAGGCGCTCGCTACGGGCAATGACGATGTTCATCAACTCAAGCCAGATTTCTCGAGGCAGCATTACTGCGTAGCACGTCAGCATGGACAAAGTGCCGATCAACGTACCGATAGCGGCTCCGGCCATTCCCATTTCGGGCAGCCCGAATTTTCCGAAGACCAGGCCGACGGTGAAGATTGAGTCGACTACTTGACCAACGATGCCGACCATGAGCGTTTCGCGGGTTCGACCCACACCATTGAAGAACGAGGACAGTGCCGTGTCGATCGTCATTACGCCACCGAAGATCGCCGCCCAGAACATGTACTGCGATTCGAGGCTGACAATCTGCGGTGGGCGGGAGCTGAGCTGTGGAATCATCGCGATCAGTGGGGCGGCGACAAACAGCAGGACACCGCAGGCAATACCAAGGAGCAGCCCCAGTGCGGCTTCATTACAAGCCTCGCTGAGCCCCGATCGACCATTCGCCTGTGCAATAAAGGAACGTGACACGCCGACGGTGCTACAGAAGAAAGCGATAATCGCCATGCTCGTGAATACTGCTGGACCAGAGGCGGCCAGCGTATCTTGTGAGTAGTGTGCCAGGCATAGCCTGTCGACAAGCATCATCAATAAATTGCCGACCATCGTCCCCATCAACGGAAACGAGACGATGGCGATTCTTTTCGCCACCCCTGCGTCAAACCAGTGCCGCATATTCACATTCCTTTGTCTCGCGGCTGCCGCGATGCTCGCCCAACGCATCGCGTAAAAGATAGCGTTTCACCCCAGGCCATCCACGCTCACACCTGATCCATCGCCTCGCTCACCCACCGATCCTCACCCAGGAACCCACCACTCTGATGGTGCCACAGCCGCGCATAAATACCGTTCTTGGCGAGCAATTCAGCGTGGGTACCCTGTTCAATAATGCGCCCATCATCCATGACAATCAGTCGATCCATCGCCGCAATCGTCGACAGTCGATGAGCAATGGCGATGACGGTTTTGCCCTGCATCATTTCATCGAGGCTTTCCTGGATGGCCACTTCGACTTCCGAATCCAGCGCGCTGGTCGCCTCGTCGAGGAGCAGGATCGGAGCGTTCTTGAGCATCACTCGAGCAATCGCGATGCGCTGGCGCTGGCCGCCCGACAGCTTGATGCCGCGCTCGCCCACCAGGGTGTCGTAGCCGGAGTGACCTTGGCGGTCGCTCAGTTGGCTGATGAACTCATCGGCCTGGGCATTGGCCGCGGCACGGCGGATTTGCGTGTCGCTTGCATCGGGGCGGCCGTAGGCGATGTTGTCGCGAATGGAGCGATGCAGCAGGGACGTATCCTGGGTGACCATGCCGATGGCGCTGCGCAGGCTGTCCTGCGTCACGTGCGCAATGTCTTGCCCGTCAATGCGAATCTGCCCGCTGTCGACATCATAGAAGCGCAGCAGCAAGTTGATGAGTGTGGATTTGCCCGCGCCGGAGCGGCCCACCAGGCCGATTTTTTCGCCCGGGCGAATGTTCAGGCTCAAGCCATCGAGCACCTGGCGTTCACCGTTGTAGTTGAAGCTCACCTTGTCGAAGGTGACCGCTCCGCCAGAGGTCACCAGCACCCCGGCGTCCGGCGCGTCCTGCACCTTGGGGCCGCGGGTGAGGGTGGCCATGCCATCCTGCACCGTGCCGATGCTTTCGAACAGGGAGGTCATTTGCCACATGATCCAGTGCGACATGCCATTGATACGCAACGCCATGGCGGTGATCGCCGCCACCGCGCCGGCGCCGACGTCACCCTGATGCCACAGCCAAAGCGCATAACCGCCTGCGGCCATGATCAAGCCCACCACCAACGCTTGGTTGACGATCTCGAATTGGCTGACCAGGCGCATCTGGCGAAAGCCGGTCTGTTTGAAATCCTCCATGGCCGCGCGCGCGAAGTGCGCTTCACGATTGGAATGGGAGAACAGCTTCACGGTCGTGATGTTGGTGTAGGCGTCCGAGATACGTCCGGTCATCGAAGAGCGGGCATGGGCCTGTTCCTGTCCGACTTTGCCCAAACGGGGCACGAAGTAGAGCATCGCCAGCCCGAACAACACGATCCAGGCCAGGAAAGGCAGCATCAGCTTCAGGGCGAAGCCGCCGGCCAGTGCGATGATCGCGATGAAATACACACCGATTCCGGGTGCGATCTCGATCAGCGTGAACAGCACGTCGCGCACGGCCAGCGCAGTTTGCATCACCTTGGTGGTGACCCGGCCGGAGAACTCATCGGAAAAAAACGACAGGCTTTGCCGCAGCATCAGGCGGTGGAAGTCCCAACGCAGCCGCAACGGCAAATTGATCGCCAATACCTGGTGCTGCACCATGGTTCGCAACGCCACCAGCCCGATGCTGGCCACCATGACGATGCCCATGCCCCACAGCACGCGACTTTCCTGCGCTGCCGCCTCACCACCGGCCTGCCAGGTCGAGAGCAGATCCACGACCTGACCGAGAAAAGAAAACAGCCAGGCTTCGTAGATCGACACACCGGCGCTGAGCAGCGCAAACGCAAGGATGTAGCCGCGGGCGCCCCGTGTGCAGGCCCACAGGAACCGAGCCAGGCCTTCGGGTGGTGGCGGTACCTCGTCGGGCGGGAAGGGGTCGAGTCTTTGTTCAAATACGCGAAGCATGGTGGTCTCCGAAACGATCATTCTGCCATTTAACGGCGGCTTTGAGGCTTATGTGGCGCTGTGGTCGAATTGACCGCTCTCAGGGATTGGAGCTCATCCGGCCCCGGATCGCCATGCGCAGACAACCCCAGGCAATGAAGCCGATGATCAACACCTCGGCCACGCCCACCAGCAGGTTGAATGAAAAGGTGAGCGGTTGCTCGGCCCAGTAGAAGGTGGTCGTGCCCGTTCGAAAGCCGCCGACGCGCAGCCGCCCGGTAAACAGCGCGGGCACCAATGCGATGACGTGAGTCAGCTCCAGGACTGCCAGGAAAACACCCAGTAGAACGAGTAGGGCGCGTGCGGGCGTGCCGAGTTTTTCGGTGGCCTCATGGGAACGCGTGAGCCCCTTGGCTTTGCGCTGCCTGGCTTCCCTCACCGCCTTACCGCTGGTTGGGGCTGGAGCAGGCCTGTAGATTGCCTTCTTCACACCCGCCGTCGAGCCCACCACGACTTCGGTGGGCACTGCCACGTTCAGGTAGTCGGCCAGCTCACGCAGCCATACGTCGGTGCGTTGACTTCCCGGCACTACCGGAACGTTGTCGGTCGTCAGGCGGTGTTCGGTGCCATCGCGCATCACCAGCCACAGCTGGGTGTAGGCCGGCTCGGCATCTTGGCGGCGGCGAAGTTCGAGGCATTTGGGGGTATCGATTCTAAAGACCGAATGCACACGCTCGCGGCGCCCAAAAAAGTTTCGGGTGCGGCGCTTGCCTTCACCGTCGCGTCGCGATAACAGCAAGGTCTCGTGGATGCCGGTGTACACCATCAGGAGCAGGCCGAGGGCCGGAATCAGCAGCAGCCCGAGCACGATCAGCAGTGAGGACAGTGGATCGACGTCAGTCAGAGGCGTGCCTCCATCAGCGATCACAAACACGGCGAACGCCGCTGGCAAGATGAAGGCTAGCGCGCCTGTCAGCAGCAAGAAGGCGCTCTGCACCCGGTTGCGCGAGTGGATGTGCAGGTCATCCTGGGCGGTGTGCTCGAACCGATGTCCAAACAACATGCAGACCTCCTGGTGCGCCGCTTTTAGATCGATCAATGGGGCGTACAAGTGGTGGCACGCCGCAGGCCTGGATCGTGTTTTAACGCCGCGCAGAATACCTCATGTCCAGACAAAATCACTCCGCACTCAACTCCCACAACACATCCAGCACATGTTGCGTAGGCCGTTCGATGTCCCGACTGCGGTGGGCGATACCCAGTTGACGCCACAATAAGGGCTTTAATGGGCGCATGACGATTCTGTTATCGAGCAATGGCGTGGCCGCCTCATGGGGCAACAACGTCGCACCATATCCTGCCGCCACCAGGCTTTTTATCGCGTCGTTGTAGTTCAGTTGGATACGCGGCGCAGGCTGCTGCCCATCACTGGCGAACCACTCCGCCGTCAAGCGCGAAAGACGCGTGGTGGCGTCATTCAAAATCAACGGCTGAGCGGCCAACCACGCGGGGGTCACAACCTCCGGGCATTCCCAGCGAGCCGGCAAGAAGGCCATGACCGGGTCTCGTCGCCACGGCTCGATCCGCAAGCCCTTCACCGGGGACTGCGGCAGCGCGACCAAACCAACCTCCAAAGCGCCCTCGGCAAGCTTCTTCAAGGTTTCCTGGGAGGTCAGCACCGCGACTTGTACATCGATCGCGGGGTGGCGTTGGCTCAATGTCTCCAACGCATGCGGCAGCAACTGGGCGATGGCCCCGGTGGAAGCGCCTAGCCGTACACGCCCGGCCAATCCCTGTACCTGACGCTCCACGTCTTCAAGCGCCTGCTCCGCATCCGCCAACAGGCGCCGCGCGCGCTCCACTAGCGTGTTGCCTATCGCTGATGGCTGGACGCGCCCACGTGTGCGCGACAACAGCTTGCCGCCCACGCGCGCCTCCAGGTCGGCGATATGCAGACTGACGGTGGGTGGTGCAAGGTGCAGCGCACGGGCCGCTTCGGCAAACGATCCCAGGTCGGCAATCGCTACCAAGGTGCGCAGACGGTCCAGGCTGATTTCGCGCATGAGGATTTCCTTGTTCAGAAAAACTGAATTTCATCGTTTATAAATTCAACTTTTCCTATCTTAGAGCGTCGCTGAAGATTGGGCTCCTGATTTCCAATGTCCGAGAGCATTCCATGGCAAGTTCCCTTGTATTCATCGATGGCGACCAAGGCACCACCGGGCTGCAAATCCACCAACGTCTGCGCGAGCGTAGCGATCTGCGGCTTTTCACACTCAGCCCCGAACATCGCAAGGATCCGCAACGTCGCGCCGAAGCCATCAACCACTGCGACATCGCCATTTTGTGTTTGCCCGACCAAGCCGCACGCGACGCGGTAGCGACCATCGAAAACTCCGCCGTTCGGGTGATCGATGCGAGTTCGGCGCACCGCACCCATGCAGACTGGACCTATGGATTCGCAGAGATGAATTCGCAACAGGCCCAGCGCATCGCCGCTGCGCGGCGGGTCAGCAATCCCGGTTGCTATCCAACGGGGGCGATCGGGTTGCTGCGCCCATTGCTGGAGGCCGGATTGGTGCCCAGGGATTACCCGCTGAACATTTATGCCGTGTCGGGTTATTCCGGAAAAGGACGCGTCGGCGTGCAAGAGCATGAGGGAGCCGGCGCAGCACAGGCGTCGGCGTTTCAGGTCTATGGGCTGGGGCTGGCACACAAGCATATTCCGGAGATTCAGCAGCAAAGCGGACTGACGGAGCGGCCGATGTTCGTGCCAGCCTATGGCGCTTTTCGGCAGGGGATCGTGCTGACCATACCCTTGCAAATCCGGTTGTTGGCGCCAGGCGTGAGCGCGGTGCAGTTGCATGCCTGTCTGATGCAGCACTACGCCGATGCGCGCCATGTACAGGTGATGTCGATGCAAGAAGCTAAAGCGTTGACGTCCCTTGATCCTCAAGCGCTTAACGGAACTGATGATTTGCGCTTGTCGGTGTTTGAGAATGATGAGACCGGGCAGGTTTTGCTGGCTGCGGTGTTTGACAATCTTGGGAAGGGCGCCGCTGGCGCGGCGGTGCAGAATCTGAACTTGATGCTTGCAGGCGCATGACCGAGCAAATCAGCCCGATGCCCTGACTTCAATGGGTAGCGGGAATATTCTGTTTGGGCATGAAGAATCGAGCAAATAGCTCAGATTGCGACTTGATATTTAATTTTGCGTAAATGTTGCGGCGGTGGACTTTTATGGTCTCCGCCGAGAGGGACAGCTTTCCGGCTATTTCCTTATTGGAGAAACCGCTGAGTAATAAACGGAGTACGTCACTCTCGCGTGCTGTTATTTGGGTGCCAAGCTGATTGACCGTTTCTGGCCACAGAGGCGGCTCAGCCGGAGTTTTCTCTACGTCAATTTCAAAACCCATGCGCTGATGCATCAATGCAGTCACCCACGGCTTGATGATATCCAGCATGGTTATTTGTTCTTGGCTAAAGCGGACTTTGCTGCCGATGGAAATGCATAACGTTCTGTCAGGGTCGAGTTGGACATTGTACTGCGCCTCATCCATGGAGATGTATTGTGCAAAATACTTGTGGTAGTACTCGGTTTCAAGAAAGTATTCCGGTGCAATATCCAATAGGTGGAAGAAGCCACTTTGTGGGTTTTCTCGATTGGCTATATAAAACGGGTCCAGCAAGTACAGGCCTTTCACGTAGCGATGAACGAATGCGTCGACTTCTTCCGCATCGGCTACTTCAGGAAGGCTGACGACCTGCACGTGTTGATTGCTGAAAATCAATACAACCCAATTATCGATTTGTACATATTCATTTAATGTGCGAACAAGTGAACTCCAGAAATCTGGACGATTCAGCTGCATGATCAGCTTCCCAATCGATCGATGCCAAGCCAGGCTGTGGAGGTCAAACGGCATTTTCTACCCCTTTAGGGTTAGGGATTCGCAGGTCAAGGGTAAGTATTCGTAGGTATTTACTATTCGGTAACACCCGGTATATTCGCTGCCAGGGTTAACGATGGCCATGAGGGCATATCGTCTTGACAAGGATGTTGCATGAGAAAGTCACATTTGCGAACCATTTTTTCCGCCTCGCTTCTCTGTGCAGGGATAAGCACATCAGTAGCGGCTGTAGAGCCCGGGATGTATCTGTATAACTGGTTCGGGTTGCTTGCGCCGGAGACGCCAAAGGAGTTTGAACAGGAAACTGGCACGAGCGTGCATATGGATGCGTTCGACAGCGCTGAAATCATGCAGAGCAAGGTCATGGCTGGGCGCACCGGGTATGACGTGGTTGTGGCAACCTCCAATGTGTTGCCCAGCCTGATCCAGGCGGGAGTCCTCCAGCCGTTGGATCGTAGTCAACTGAGTAACTTTTCACACATCGATCCTGAGCTCTTGGCCCAGCTCGCGGTCAATGACCCTGGTAACCGCTACGCCGTACCTTATCTATGGGGCACTACCGGCATTGGTTATGACGTTGACAAAGTCAGGGGCGCGTTGGGTGATAGTGCCCCGGTGAATAGCTGGGACCTGATCTTCAAAGAAGAAAACATTAGTAAGCTCCAGTCGTGTGGTGTGGCAATGCTTGACTCTCCAAGTGAGATCATTTCCATTGCCTTGAATTACCTTGGACTCCCTAGCAACAGCAAAAACCCGGATGATTACCAGAAAGCCCAAGCCTTGCTGTTGAAAATTCGTCCTTACGTCCTCTATTTCGATTCCTCCAGAATCGACGCTGACCTGGCGGACGGCAATATTTGTGCAGTTGTGGGATGGGCTAATGGTGCCCTTGCTGCACAGGCCAGCAACGAGAAGGCCAACACCGGGCGCACGATCGCCTACAGCCTTCCTCGCGAAGGCGCGCTGTCCTGGTCGGAGAATCTGGTTTTGCTGAAAGATGCTCCCCATCCCAAGGAAGGTATGGCGTTCATTAATTATATGATGCGACCAGAAATTATCGCCAAGACCTCAAACCACACGCTATACCCTAACGCCAATAAGGATGCCGCTGAGTTCGTCGAGCAGAAGCTGCGAGACAATCCTTGGATTTATCCAGACAAAAAAACGGTCGCAACACTCATTCCACTTGAGCCACTGCCATTGAAGTTGGAGCGGATCCGCACGCGGATCTGGACCAAAGTGAAGAGTGGCGTCTGATCTGACTTGATTTGTATGTCTGGAAAGTAAGACGCAAACGCCGATATACAGGCACGCTGGGCGGGTGGGTTAGTACCTGTTAATCCATCAGCCCAGTATTGCTCGGGGTCTTCCGGTCCATTGCGCCGCCTTATGTAAGAAGAGAACAGCGGATGTTCAGCCCAGCCAATCAAACGCACTTCAGTTTGACCATCGACGGTTTTGAGCACGATTTTCAAGTGCTCGCATTCACTGGCGAAGAGGCGATCAGCAGGCCTTACCTCTTCAACGTGGAATTTGTTAGCGAGCGGTCTGACCTGGATCTGGACGCGCTCTTCGACACAGAGGCTTTTCTGGCTTTGGACACGAAGGGCAACGGCATTCATGGGCGGGTCTACCACATCGCTCAAAGCAATAACGGTGAGCGTTTGACGCGCTACAGGCTGGCCCTCGTACCGCACCTGTCCTACTTGCGCCATCGCATCAACCAGAGGATCTATCAACAGTTCTCTGTGCCGAAAATCGTCGCCTTGATACTGGAAGAACACGGCATTCTGGGCGACGCCTATCGGTTTCATCTGGGGGCGACCTACCCCGAGCGCGACTACTGTACCCAGTACGACGAAACGGATTTGCACTTCATTCAGCGCTTGTGCGAAGAAGAGGGTATCCACTTTCACTTCCAACACAGCACTCAAGGCCACGTGCTGGTCTTTGGCGATGATCAGTCGGCTTTTCCCAGTCTTGGCCAACCCACTGCTTATAGGCATGAGAGCGATAGGGTGGCCGACGAGCCACTGATCAAGCGAATCAACCTGCGTTTGGGACAGCTCACCAGTCGTATCTCGCACCGCAACTATGATTTCGAGCAACAGCTGGACATTGAAAAAGATGACAGCCCGGAGCATTTTACCGGTCACGAGCACGGCAAGCAGATACGTCTTCGGACTATGGAGCGCCGCCATGCGGCCTATCGACAAGCTGAAGGGCAAAGTGACCAGACTCGGTTAGTCAGCGGCCATGTGCTGGAAATCTCAGGCCATCCGCGCCAAGAGTGGAACACCCTATGGCTACTGACCCAGGTCATCCACGAAGGCCGGCAACCACAGGTATTGGGTGAGAACGTCGCCAGTGGCAACACTGCGAACGAAGATGACTTTCATCAGGGCTACCGCAACCGCTTTGTCGTTCTTCCGTGGAATGTTTCCTATCGTCCGCCGTTGGCTCACAAGAAACCTCAGGTACCAAGCAACCAGGCTGCTGTAGTCGTCGCTTTAGAAGGCGAGGGGATCCAGAGTGATCGGCGCTTTGGGCGGATCAAGGTCAAGTTCCCCTGGGACCGCGAAGATAGATTTGACGACAAGAGTCATTGTTGGCTGAAGGGAGCTTCCGATTGGAGCTGTGAGATGGGGCCGCCCCGGACGGGCATGGAAGTCGTGGTCACATTTCTTGAGAACGACCCCGATCAGCCGGTGGTCAGCGGATGCTTGTGTTGTCGTTGAGGGGGCCGCTTTTCAGGTCTTAGGCATGGGGCGTACCCATCCAGGGCGAGCCCCGTTGTTTGAATGCCAAGGGGTGGATCGCGACAGCCGGAAACTGTCGCGGTCGGTTTACGTTTTAGCGATTAGCGTCGGCCAGGCCAACCTCAATGAAGCGCACGGAACTCTCCATTGCCTGCTGACCTTCTGGCAGCATGGTGGCGTAGAAGTGCCAGGCATGGAACATCGCAGGCCATACTTCCAGGTTGACGCGAACGCGGTTATCAGCCAAATGAGTTGCAAGACGCATCGCGTCACTCAACATCAGCTCGTTCTCGCCGATCTGCACCAGAATTGGCGGAAGTCCAGTGACGTCCGCGAACACAGGAGAGACCAGAGGATGATTGGCCAGTGTGTCGCCCAAGAACGCCCTGGCCAGAATATCCAGGACTGGCTTGGAGTTCAGAGGATCCAAACCTTCACGATTGTTCATGGAAGCACCGGTGTGTTCAAGGTTTGCCCATGGCGAAATGGAAGAGCCAACCGCAGGCAATGGAAGTCCTTTGGATTTGGCCGCCACCATCACGCTGACAACCATCGCGCCGCCAGCTGACTCGCCAGAGAATGCAATCTTGTTAGCCGGGATTTTCTGCTCAAGCAACCACTCGTAGGCGCGCAATGTGTCGTCAATAGAGGCTGGGAACTTGTGTTCAGGGGCAAGGCGGTAGTCCGGCATGTACACACGAACACCGAGCATCTTTGCGTAGTTGCCGCCGATGCCGTGATAGCCGTCTGGACGCCCAACAATGTAAGCCCCGCCGTGGATGTACATCATTACTGCGTCGCTTTTGATCTCGTCCGGAGTGACCAGTGTGCCTGGCACTCCACCCATGTCGACTGCTTCAAATTTGACGCCAGCAGGCGCTGGATTTTGCGCGAGCATTTTTGCGTAGGAGTCGCGGATGTCGCTCATCTTTGTGGTGGTATCGATACCCTTAAGAACGGGTACCAGATCGCTAAGGCTGTTAGCCCAGGTTTGGACGGCTGCTTGCACTTTAATGTTCATAATGACCTCAATTGATCGCTGGGCAATGGAATGGCTAATTGAGATATTATGCTCATGATTGGGGAATAGGGTTCCCTATAGCCGGGCGCTAAGCCGCCCGAACGTTGACGTCCAGAGGCCCCATGGAACTCCATAACCTGAACGATATTGCAGCGTTTGTAAGCTCGGTAAACGCTGGGAGCTTCACGGCGGCGGCCAAGCAACTTGGCCTTACTCGCTCGGCAGTGGGGAAGTCCATAGTCAGGCTTGAGACTCGATTACAGGTACGTTTGCTGAATCGCACCACTCGTAGTTTGAGCATGACGGATGACGGCCAGGTTCTTTATGAGCGCTGCGTGGGCATTCTGCAGGATCTGGACGACGTGGAGGATGCCCTTGCGTTTCGTCGTTCGACACCCAGTGGACGACTGCGGATGAGCCTGCCGGTTGCGTTGGGCAGACTTCATGTCCTTCAGCATATTGAGTGCTGTCTGAGGGATTGGCCATCCTTGAGCATGGATATCACCTTTTCCGACAGGCTGGTCGACCTGATTGATGAGGGATTTGACTTGGCCATGCGCATCGGGCCTCCCAAGGAAGACTCTCGGTTGCTCACGCGCACCGTGGCCTACCAACAAATGATTACCTGCGCTTCACCCAAGTATCTGGCTGAGCATGCACACCCCCAAACGCCCGAAGATCTCTTCGAGCATCAGTGCCTGCATTTCGTGAGCGGCGGGAGACTGCTTCCCTGGAATTTTCGAGTGAACGGTCGCTCTTTGCCAGTTACTCATGGTGGAAGGCTACAGATGGACAGTGCTGAGTCATTGCACCAGTCAGCTGTCGCTGGCCTGGGTATCGCGACTCTTCCTTCCTACGTGGTTAACGACGATTTGAGGAGCGGCAAGCTCGTTCAATTGCTCGCAGGATATGCAGAGGCCGCAGAGCCTATTCGGGTGATTTACCCTAGCAAGCGGCACCTCTCTCCAAAAATTCGACTCTTCATCGATAAGCTTGTGGAGGCTTGGTCGCCTTTTCCACCATGGGAGCATAATCCGGTGGAAGGTACTTCTCTGTCTGCCCCCTGAGCGAAGCGCATGTATCTGGTCGATCCGCCGCTTATACGCCGTAGATTCATCTCACACCGGCTTCGACTTCAGACTCTGGGCACGGCGCCCGTATTCACAATAATGTACTAACTCGAAGACTTGAGAGACCGTTTCTGGCCGAAACCGACCTCTAATCAAATATTCGATCCGCATCTGATTTGCTACATTTCCCCTCACCATCACCCCCAATGCCACCCCACGACAAAGGCCCCCAAAGATGCCCACCGCCCACGTCTTCATCGCCACCAGCCTGGATGGCTTCATCTCCCGCCCCGACGGTGACATCGACTGGCTTCTACAACGCGACGACCCGTCCGAAGACCACGGCTATCCAGCCTTCATCGCCGACAAGGACGTGATCGTGATGGGGCGCGGGAGCTATGAAAAGGTGCGGACCTTCGACACCTGGTTCTACGACCGGCCCGTGGTGGTGCTGTCCGAGCAGTTGGCCGATTCGTCGGTGCCCGAGGCGTTGAAGGGCAAGCTGCGTTTCTCCAATCTGGCCCCCAAGGATTTGATGGCGGAGCTGGAGAGTCAAGGCGTGCAGCGCGTCTATGTGGATGGCGGGCGGGTGGTGCAGTCGTTCCTGCGCGACGGATTGGTGACCGATATGGTGATCACCACCGTTCCTGTATTGATCGGCTCGGGGCGGCCGTTGTTCGGTGGGCTTGAGCGGGACGTGGATTTGAAACTGGTATCCAGCCGCAGCTTTCCTTCGGGCTTGGTGCAGTCTACTTACCGACTGGTCCCATGACCCGCGGATTCAACGCACGCGGTCGCGGCTTTGTGCGGCCAGGTCCAGGGCCTTTTGCATGTCCAGCCGCGCCGAGCGGCCGACGTCTTTGTCGTTGAGTTGGTAGCGGCGCTCCGACGGCAGGATGGGGGCGGTGAGGTCTTCGGCGTCCATCTGTTCGAAGTCGTGGTTGTCGCCGATGGTCATGGCGCTGCGGCGTAGCAGCATGCGCAGTTGCTCGGGTTGCAGTTGCGGGTTAATGGACAGCATCGCCGCCGGCAGTCCCGCGACCATAGGCGTGGCGTAGGACGTGCCGCAATGCACTGCGCCTTGCTGGCCGGCGTTGGTCGTCGAGGCATGGGCGCAAGCGGCGGCAGTGATGTCGACGCGCATGTCGATGTTCGAGGAGCTGCGCTTGACCGCATAGGCCGGGTCGTCGACGGCGACACCGGTATGCTCGCTGCGCTGGTGCCCGCCAACCACCAGCAATTGCTCGGTGATGAAGGAGGAGGGCAGGCGGTATTCGTCGCTGCCCGAGAACGAGGCGCCATTGCCGGCGGAGTTCACCACGATGACGTCGGGATGTTCCTTGCGCAGCCAGAGGAAGAACTCCTCCAGCAACTCCTCGTACCCGCCCATGGCGATGCCCGAGCGCAGCAGCGAGTCGACGTTATCGCCTTTGACGTCCTTGGCGCCGACGCGGTGGATGCCCCAGCTCCAGTTGAGCACGCGTACACCGTCCTCCACGAGGTTGACGGAGGCGGCGATGTTGGCGGTGATCCCGGCATCGGAATTACGTTCGACGATGACCTCGAAGCCGCCGCTCGTCTTGTCCAGCCCGCGGAGAAAACCGGTGTTGCCGCTGTCGTCCCAGTGCGCGGCGAGAATGCCGGCGACGGTTGTGCCGTGGTTGTCCGGCTTGTCTGCATCGCGGGCGTAGACGCAGGTGCGCGGTGGTGAGCAGGCGCCGAGGTAGTCTGCGAAGTCCGTCGTGTCGAAATCCACATCGCGCTCGATCAGGCCGATGCGCACCGGTTGCGGCTGGATGGGCGGCTGTCGTCCGGGGATGCGTCGTTGGTAATAATTCACCGCGTCGAGAAAGCGATTCGCGGCCCACTCATCGGAGTCCAGGGCTGGCTTCTTCGGTTCTTCAGGATGGGCTGCGGCTTGCTCGGTCTCTTCGGCCGAGGACTCTTCGATGACCACGGCGTCCACGCTGGTCTCGCTGCCCAGGCGCAGCACCAGGGCGTCACGCTGCACCAAGTCCTTGGCCGGCAGGCGAAGTTGGTACAGGTTCAGTGGCGCGATGCTGCCGACCACCGTTGCCCCGTACTTGCGGGCCAGGCGCTCGGCTTCCTGACGGCCGTCACGGTCTTCCTCGATCAGCACGCTGACCAGGTCTACGTAGGTGGTCAGGCCATCCATGTTCTTCGCTACTTCGTCCGCTCCGGCGGCCAGTACGTGACTGTTGCGCAAGGTCAGCCAGGCGGCATTGCTGGCGCGTGGGCCGTCCTGCAGCCAGAGCGGGCCGCTCTGGTAGTCGGCGCTGTCCAGGCGCAAGCGCAGGTTTTCCCCTTCGCGCTGGATCGTGTCCGCGGGTATCACCTTTGCGCCCAGTTTCAGTGGCGGCGTTGTCTGGCCCAGTCCGCGTACGGTCAGGCACCAGTCCTGGCTCTGGCTTTGTAGCAGGTCGCCACAGCGTTTCAGGCTTTCTAGGCGCAGCGGTTCAGGCACAGCGGCTGCCGTGCTGGCAGCCAAAGAGAGCAACGTAGCGAGGGCAGCGGATCGTAGGGGCATGAACCAGATTTCTTTGCCGAGGGTCTTGTTGCTCCGACTGTTACGTTGCTCGCTTCGTTCAGCGGGATAACGCTACCCAGCGATGACGCCTCTTCGTTCAGAAGCTATCGAGGCGCACACCCAACATGAACGCGATACCTGATATCCCGATCAAAACTGTCTTCCGGGTTTTCATAAGCTTCCAGTATTTCCAAGAACCCAGTGCGCTCAAGACTCACCAAGTCCTCAAGGGACCAATCAAAGGGGAAGTCGCTGGAAAAGCTTTCACCCTGATATTCAATCCATTGAGAAACCGGGAAGGGCAGGTAACCGAGCCACTCTGACCGATAGGTAATCTCGTCGGATTCGCTACTCGTCACGATGGCGTGGATCTTGTTCTTGATGGTTGCTTGGCGTTCATCCATGGTGTTTCGATCCTGGGTGATGAGATGGAGAGAGCAGCGAAGTTGTTCGGCTAATGGCAATCATCGACGACATGCCTCGTATCCTGTGTAGAATCCGTTTTTTCCAGTTTTCAAAGGATTGAGCCCGTGATTACTTGCCATGTCAGGTACGTCATTGACCCCTACCAGATCCCGGCTTTCGAGAGCTACTCGCGCCAATGGATTGAAGTGGTGACCCGAATGGGGGGCGTCCATCATGGCTACTTTCTTCCCGCCGAAGGCGCCAACAACATCGCCTACTGCCTGTTCAGCTTTTCCAGCCTGGCCGACTACGAAAACTATCGAAGGAAAGCCGAGCAGGATCCAGCGTGCGTTGAATTGGTGACCCAGGCGACGGAACAACGATTCATTCTGAGTTATGAGCGTAGTTTCCTGCGCCCTTTGCTGGATTGAGCGTGTGGCTGCTTGAATCAATGCCAGATTCCACATCACCCCACAAACGGACATCACAACGACACGGAGTGTCACAACATGAAAACCATTGATCGTGCTTTGCTAGGCTGCGGAATACTGATCCCATTCTGGCTGTTTTTGGGTGTCACACTGACTGCGCGGGCCTATCCAGGCTACAGCCATCTGGATCAAGCCATGAGCCAACTAGGCGCCATTGGCGCGCCAACCCACAATTTCTCTGCTTGGGTGAACAATTTTCCGCTGGGTGTGATGTTCGTGCTTTTCGCAACAGGTGTGGCGAGACGGTTCAAGGCATCGCCGATGGCCTTGTTTAGCGCGGCATTGATTCTCATCCATGGCTTGGCAAGCTTTACGGCCGGCTATTTTTCCTGCGACCAAGGCTGTGCGCCGGCTCAACCGTCGGTCTCGCAGCAGAGTCACAATCTTGCGGGGCTGGTGATGTTCATTTCGCTCACTCTGGCGGGAGCACTGTGGACGTTCCTTGGCAAGTCGCTGCTTTCATCTTCCAGGTTCGCCATGTTCTCGGCGATCTGCGTAGTCCTGGCCATCGTGACGGTTATGCTGATGGGGATGGCATTTGCCGACGGTCATTTGTTCGGCCTGTACCAGCGACTCAATTACGGGGTTTCGGTGGTCTGGATTGCCTCATTGGCCTTAGCTGCCTTGCAGGACGAGGCCGATGTGAAAGCCGCTTACATCCGTTAAATGCCTACATCACACTGAAGAACCTATCACTATCGCCGCGCCTAGATAGACCTCTGGTTAACGCGTTTGGAGAGCGCTTCGGCGCTTTCCTTGCGCTCGGAGTAGCGGTCGACCAAATAGGTTTCTCTGCCGCGTACCAGCAAGGTGAACTTCATCAGTTCCTCCATGACATCGACGACCCGGTCGTAATAGGACGATGGCTTCATGCGCCCGGCTTCGTCGAACTCAAGGAAGGCTTTGGGGACGGAGGATTGATTGGGGATCGTGACCATGCGCATCCAGCGACCGAGCACGCGGAGTTGGTTCACCGTGTTGAAGGATTGCGATCCGCCGCATACCTGCATCACCGCCAATGTCTTGCCTTGGGAAGGACGAACCGCGCCCAGCGCAAGCGGGATCCAGTCGATCTGCGCCTTGAACACCGCCGACATCGAGCCATGGCGTTCTGGCGAGCACCAGACCTGGCCTTCCGACCACATCACCAATTCGCGTAGTTCCTGCACCTTGGGGTGATCGACGGGCGCATCGTCCGGTAGCGGTAGCCCGGACGGGTCGAAGATCGCGGTTTCGGCGCCCATGAGCTCCAACAGGCGCGCCGCTTCGCGGGTCAGCAGCTGACTGAAAGAGCGCTCGCGGGTTGATCCGTACAGCAAAAGTATGCGCGGTTTATGCTCTGGTTCTGCGCTCTTTGCGAGTTTTTCCGCTGTTGGTACGTCGAAGAGTGACAGGTCAAGATTTGGGAAGTCATGCGGGGTTTCGCTGGAGAACTCAGTCATTACACAGCTCCAATCCGGTCCAGAACATAGGGAAAAAGCATATTCGTATTTCCATATGTTTATCGCAAGTCGCAATTGGCTGACCGCGCAAAACGTTGCCGATGGAAACCGATATTCCTTGCGGGAATGCTGCGCATAAAATTAATGAATTTTTATTATCTCTAAGCGAGGCGTAGCTTGATTTCAGGACACGGAGAACTGCGCTTTGAAATCATCCTCGTTTAATTCAGCGGAAAAATTTGATACTTCACGGGCCCACGAGTACGGCCGACAGAGCCGCATCGCGCTCGCTGGATACGACGCCTGTCAGGACCTGGCAGCGTGCATGCTGGCGGCGACCCTTGGGAACGTGGGCTCGGCGAAAATACTGGTGGTGGGCGCTGGCGGTACGGCGCAGGAGATCATTGCAATGGCCAAGCTGGAGCCGGGTTGGCGCTTCACTGCCGTCGATCCGTCCGGGCCAATGCTGGAGGCGGCGAAGCAGCAATTAGCCGCAAACAACTTGCTCGGAAGAACCGCCCTGCATCTTGGGCATGTTGAGGACCTGGTAGCTAACGGGTCGTACGATGCTGCCACCTTGATCGGTGTACTCCATCATCTCGATGGGGATGAAGCCAAGTTGAAAATATTACGGTCCATCCAGGCACATCTAAAGCCGGGGGCGCCGCTGATTGTCGCCGGGAACCAATATGCGTATGCCAGCCAGCCGCTACTCCTCGCGGCCTGGGGGCAACGGTGGCGACAGCATGGCGCCAGCCCGGAAGAAGTGACGGTCAAGCTTGGCAAGATTCTTCAAGGCGCCGACCCTCCACATTCCGAGGCCGCGGTTCAAAAACTGTTGAGTGATGCAGGATTCGGCAGTGCTACCCGGTTCTTCAGCAGCCTTTTCTGGAGCGCCTGGCTAACGTGCAAAACGGCCTGAGGACGGACCTTCAGCGACGTGGCTCAGCTTTCCGGCGGCGTGATGGGGGCGTCGCTGGCTTCAGCCGCCAGCTTCAGTCGGTCGGCTTTGCTGATGTATTGAGTCTTGTTTTTGGGTGCCAGCTTAGCACTGGCTTTTTTGGCGTTAGCCTTCAATAACTGGTTTATTTTCTTGCGGCGATTCATGTTGTTCTGCTCGGCATGTCAATTTTCCGGATGGTATCAGTTTTCCGTTTTCTCAGGATTTTTCCTCATTTTTGCAGTGGGCTTCACACGGCGTTCGATAATGATCGAGTCATTCGGGATCTCCAACCGAATCGCCGTTTCCTCGGCGTGCATTTCAATCAGCGTTGAATTGCCTACGCCTCGGAAAATTACCGTCGCATCTTCAAATTTTTTGTAATCTTCCAGCGGTGAATCCTTGGGGGCTGGCAATAGATTGGCGTAAGGCGGTTTCACCAGAATCGTTGCTCTTTCTATACGTATTTGCGCGAAGCTCATGGCCGCTTGCAGCAAGTCCGAAGTCACGCCCCCCATGAGAAGGGGCGTCAGGAGGATGACCCCAACGATCACTGCCCTGGTTCTCTTCAAGGGTTTCATTTCGGCGTGAGGATCCTGGTCAGGATGCTCGGAATCGACGACTTCAGGTGCCGATGGCTGCGCTGCTTTTATTTTCTTGTTCTGCTCCAGATAGGCGGAGTAAACGATGTACTGAAAAATGGGCAGAAGGATGAGCTGAATGTGTTCCAAGGGGCTTTTATGGGTAAGGAAATAAATGGTCGCCGCGCCGCATATTCCAAAAAACACCGAGAGGAAGGTTATTTTTGGTCGTTTGAATTCCAGTATGGGTTTTTTATCGGTGATTTTCCTATGTAGCCAGACGAAGCTTCTAAGCACGGGTATGAAGAACGGCGAAAGTAATACCCCTACAGCCGTGACGGAGACTGAAAAGTAAACACAAACCAGTCCGAAGCAAAACGCCGTGACTAGAAATAACAAACTGTCTCCAACGGATACGCCTTGTGGATAATGACCGTTGCTCAATAAATAACTGACGATGCACGTGCCGCCAATCAGCAATCCGATTCTTGCCGACAGGGAGAGTAGTTTTGTAGCGATCTCTATCTGTTTTTCGAGTCCGGTGGTTGCTTCCCGCATCATGGAATCCTCCTTGATATTAAGCAGCAGATGGTCGCTTCCCGGACGCATCTATTCGTAGAGAGCATAGCGATGCTTTGGTTGTTCGTGACGTGTGAGTGCGCGCAAAGTTGGGGCGAGGCTGGCGAATGCTTCCCATGAGCCTCGGGAGGTGATCGCGGGTTCGCACTGGGTAGCTGCGTCTAAAGGTAAAAAAGCGTCTTGAAATGTCGGTCTTCAGACTGCCTTAAGACTTTACCCGTAGGTTGGCAGCATCGCTTCCCAGCGACCGGATCGTGGCTGCCGAATGAGTCGGCAGCCCGTCAGACTTTCACGAGGCGCGTTATGACCCGCGATATTGCCGTAAACCGTTATGGAAAACTGTCGATCACCCTGCACTGGTTGATGCTGGCGCTGTTCGTTGGTGTGTATGCCTGCATTGAAATCAAGGGTCTGTTACCCCGTGGCAGCACCGGGCGAAGCCTGTTCCTGGGGTTGCACGGGCTCTTCGGGCTGAGCATTTTTGCACTGGTTTGGGTCCGTCTGTTCGGGCGCTTGACACCGCGCCCGCCAGTCACACCCGCGCCGCCGGCCTGGCAGACGGGTGTTTCCCACTTAATGCATGCGGCCCTGTATGGCCTGATGATCGCGACACCGGTGCTGGCCTGGTTGATGCTGGCCGCCGGAGGTAAGCCCGTGCCGTATTTCGGGTTCTTCTTGCCGGCACCGGTGGCGGTGGATCCCGATTTGGCCAAACAGCTCAAGTATTGGCACGAATTGCTCGGCAGCAGCGGCTACTGGCTCATCGGCCTGCATGCGGCGGCGGGGCTGATCCATCATTACTGGGTGGGTGACAATACCCTGGCCCGGATGCTGCCGGGGCGAAACCGCTCTTGATGGACGAGTTCCGCCTGGTAGCAACCGGCATTCGGCCGGACGCTACCCCACGTAGTACTTATCCCAAAGTTTGTTCCGGAATCGTTTGTCTGGATCGAACCGTGCCTTGAGTGCGAACAACCGTTGTGCACCAGGGTAGGCACGCGAGAACTGCTGTCGCGTCGCATGCAATTGATAGGGCAGGTAGTAAGTGCCCCCGAACGCCAAGGCAATATCGATCAGCTCGCGCGTCCATACGCCGACCTTCTCGCGGTCGGCCACGCCGGCGTGTTGCCAGTAATAAAGTACGAATGAAAAGACTTCCTCCTGTGCCCAGGACAGGCACGTATGAGGGGCGGGCGGCGAGTGTCGGATGGAGATGTTGATGGCATCGACGTCATGGGCCTTCAGTAGATTGGCCATTTGTATTGCAAACGCGTTGAAGTGGGCTACCGGTACGAAATATTCCTGCAGCGCGTAGGTACTGTTGTGGGTAGCGATCGGCCCGAGCGAGGCGACGTCCCTGCTGGCCTCGTAATTGCGGCGTACCACTGGGTGGCTGAGGTAGCGCAATGGGTCGATGACATCATTGCGAATCAGCGAGCCACCGGGGAGTCTGGCCACGCCCCACATGATGGTTTGATCCAGGGCGTACGATTGCCCCGGTGCGACCAGCCGATCTTCGACGGTCAGCTCTTTTTCCGTGGTGCACCAGGTGATGGCGGTGGCTTGGTCAAAGTGGGGCGGCGCCAGATCGGCGTTGTGCAGGATTGCCTGGTCGTTTCCGCGGATCTGGTCATTGAAGAACTTGGGGTAATCGGCAACCGGCATAGGATGTACTTGGCGCGCCATCGTGACGTTGGGTGCCAGGTCCAGTTCGATCTCTGTGATGACCCCCAACGCGCCATAGCTACCGATGGCGGCGTGAAACAGATCGGTATTTTCGGAGCGAGAGGCTTCCACTACAGAGCCGTCGGCGAGCACCAGTTGCAGGGCGCGTAGCGAGTTGCTCATCGGCCCGGCACCGACGTAACGCCCATGAGCATTGACTGACAGCGCCCCGCCGACGGTGAAGTTGGCATAGCTCTGCATGATCTTTACCGAAAGGTCGTCCGGGTCGATGACGGTCTGCAGGTCGCGCCAGCGTATCCCTGACTGCACGCGTATGACCTTGTTTTCAGGCGAATAGCGGATGACCTGATTGAACTGACGCATATCGAGGTGCAGGCTGTCCTCGGTGGCAATCTGTCCGCCCATGCTATAGCGGCCACCACCGATGCTCACCGGGCCCGTCCACAGGGCCAACGCCTGGCATATCTCATAGGTGGTACGTGGAGCAAACAGACGGCTCACCCAGACCGGGTTGAGCAATGTCACGTCGTTAACCAGCACGCCCGAAGGTGCCGCCCATGCCGACCAGGGGGACAGTACACCGAAGGCAATCCCGGTCATGCCAGCCTGAAGCAGGCTGCGTCGGGTGAGACAGGGCGACAATCCTGAAAGGGTGGGCGCTCGCGCGTCGTTGATCATGCAGTGCCACTCAATTGGGAATCGAAGACCACGCGTACGTGCGGACTTCGAAGCAGGCTGGCCGGAGTGACAGTACGACGTTGCCACGGAATTCGGCCGAAGTACCACAACCGCCAGAAGGCGAGATTCGGATCGGCGTTATCTTGCAGCAAGCTCGCGAATGTCTCCACTTTGCCGAGCTGGATGTTCGTCGCTTCATTGATGACTTCGCGCACGAAACGAGAGCAGAACTGGCCGGGTGAGCGAGGTGGTTCGCGAAAGCGGAAACGTACTTTCTGCAGTCAACGGCTCATCGCCAGGGTCGTCGACTACCACACGCACATGGTTCGTCCACGAGTTCGTCGCGTGTGCGCTGAGTCAATGGTCACTGGAAGACATCGTATCTGACTACTGCGTGTCAAAAGCCGAGTGCATCAAAAAATTGTTGGTGTTGGAGCGGATGGGCCTGGCGGACCTGAAGGCGGGGAATTGCATCAGGTTGCTGGTTGCGCGGGATTTCGATTGGCTGCCGGACGGCCCTATCCGAGGGTTCTTCCTGCGACTGGGGCTGCCGGATTTCATGGCGAGCCGATTCGACGTCCCCGATGAAACCCTGCACTTTGCCCATGGCATGCTGACCAAACCCGCTTACGCCCAGTTGCAAGTCGAAATCCACAAGTTACGCAGCAAACTGGCGGCGCTTCACAACGAATCGTTGAGCGCACCGCTGTCCGAAAAACGTGGGACTGCGCTGTTGCTGGCGATGCGAGTTTGGGAGCCGCAAGTATTCAGGAAACTTAAGCGTGGGTAGGTCGATATTACTTCAGATTGCTCTGGAAGAAGCTCGTCAGCTTATCGAACGGAATGAGGTCGACCCGATCATAAAGATCGACATGGCCAGCGCCAGGAATGATGACCAGTTCCTTGGGTTGACCGGCGAGCTTGTAAGCCTCCTCGCTGAACTCCCTGGAGTGCGCATCGGCGCCAGCAATGAATAACATTGGATGAGGCGAAATGGTCTCGATGTCATTGAGCGGGTAGAAATTCATGAACTTGACGTTGCTTGTCAGCGTCGGGTGCGTGGTCAGGTCTTTGGACGAGCTCGATGGCGTGAACTCACCGCGTGGGGTGCGGTAGAAGTCATAGAACTCACGTTGGATAGGATGGGTGTTTTCATCCAATTGATGCACCGTACCGCTGGTGTAAAGCGTTTCACCGCCCGCGAACTCCACATTACGCTGCTGTGTGGCCTGCGCGATGATAGCCCGGCGCTGTTCAAGCGTTTGGGAGTGCTTCAATCCGTTGCGATTGACGCCACCCATGTCATACATGCTTACCGTTGCGATGGCTTTCATGCGCGGGTCGATCTTGGCTGCGCTGATCACGAAGCTGCCACTGCCACAGATGCCGATGGCGCCAATCCGCTCTTTATCGACGAAAGGCTGGGCGCTGAGAAAGTCCACTGCGGCGCTGAAGTCCTCGGCATAGATATCCGGCGAAACCGCATTGCGTGGCTGCCCCTCGCTTTCGCCCCAGAATGACAAGTCCAGGGAGAGGGTGACGAAGCCTCTTTCCGCCATTTTCGTGGCATAGAGGTTGGCGCTCTGTTCCTTGACCGCGCCCATCGGGTGGCCTACGACAATCGCCGGATTTCTGGCCTTGCCATTGAGTTTCTTCGGAATGAACAGGTTGCCGGCTACGTTCATTTGATACTGGTTCTTGAAATTGACCTTTTGTACGGTCACGTCGTCGCTGGTATAGAAGTTATCTGCGCCGTTGGACATATCGGCTCCTATTGCTGAGAGCGAACTGATAAGAAGGGTTAATAAAACGATGATCTTTTTCATTGGGAATCCTGTCGATGCGGAGTAATCAGTTTTTGGAAAACGTCACTTGCACACCCCGCCGACCCAGCGTTTGAGCCAGTTTCGCGGTGTCATCCACTTGCCCCAGACGGGTGTAGGCATAGGTAGAGTTGAAGTTCGTGTAAAAGACGACCAGGGTGTCCGGGCCATACAGCATCAGATCGCCGTTGTGGATCGTTCCCGGCTTGCTCGCCTGGGTAGGTAGTGCTCGGGGGAGGGTGGCGTACTTTTCATTGCGGTTGAGATCATTCATGTCCAACGTCAGTGGCAATAACGCGACAAGCGCGCGGGCAGCTGAGTTGTCGGACAGGGTGATGGCGAAGCGTTGTTCCCCGACGGTCATCCACATGCCCGTGTGCTCCGTTAGCGAAGATGCCGACGCGGCATCATTCATTGTCGAGTAGCTGCCCAGCACGAGTATCGAAGCCAGCAAGCCAAGCCAGGTCGCCCTCATCGCAGTTCTGCTTTCGTTCCTGTTCATGGGGAACATGGTGACCGACGTGCAGTTATGCGACTAGCTAATGAATGCTTAACAAGGCTATAAGCAAGGCTAATCAATTGGCTTAGATGTGTTTCACCATGATCAAAAGAAATCTCAATGACCTGCTGTCTTTCGTCACGGTCGCGCGCGAAGGTAGCTTCACGCGCGCTGCCGGGGCATTGGGTGTCACACAATCTGCACTGAGCCAGGCCATCAATGGCCTGGAAGCACGCTTGCAGATCCGGTTATTGACGCGGACCACTCGGAGCGTTTCGCCGACCATCGCGGGTGAACGGCTGCTGCAAGCGATAGGCAATCGCTTCGATGAAATAGAAGCGGAGCTGGATATGCTGACGGAGATGCGAGACAAGCCCGCAGGCACCGTACGCATCACCTGCGGCGATCATGTCCTGCGCACGACCTTGCTCCCCAAACTTACCGGGTTGCTGCACGACTACCCGGATATAAACGTTGAATTTGACGTGTGTTACGGCTTTCGAGACATCGTGGCGGATCGGTTTGATGCCGGCGTGCGCCTGGGCGATACCATCGACAAAGACATGGTTGCCGTTCCGATAGGCCCTCCATTGCGGATGGCTGCCGTCGCTTCGCAAGCGTATTTCGCTGCCCACGCCATTCCCAGGAGTCCTCGCGACCTGATGACCCATCGCTGTATCAACCAGCGCATGCAGACATCGGGCGGGCTCTATGTCTGGGATTTCGAACGGCGAGGCAAGCAGGTGAACGTGCGAGTTGACGGCCAGCTGATTTTCAACACGTCGACGCATATCGTGCAGGCGGCAGTGGCCGGGCTGGGCGTTGCGTACCTGCCAGAAGAAGAGTTTGAACCGTACCTGCAAGAAGGCCGACTGGTGCGCGTGCTGGAAGATTGGTGTCCGCCGTTTTCAGGCTACTATCTGTACTACCCCAGCCGACGACAGCCTTCGCCTGCATTTACACTGGTTGCCAATGCATTGCGCAAAACCATCTAAGAAAGTAGTCGCTTTCAGAACACGTTTCGTCGTCCATGTGCAATCGCCAACCCCCGGTAGTGGCAAGCTGTGAGGATGCCCCGGACCAGGTGCGCCAAAGACACCTGGCCGGAGAGCGAGAATGGCGATCGGATGTGCCACGCGACCGTGACGTGGGCCGGACGCCGCAGCCAAGACTCCGGACGGCTGCCGCTATGCGGTGGTGTCGTTCGAGATGCCGAGGTACGTTTATGCCCGATGAGACGCTTCACCTGCCTTTGATCCACAGCGTGCTTGCGCGCGAAAAGGACACCCCTGGTGCCCTGCTGCCTATTCTCCATGCCATCCAGGCAGGCTGCGGGTATGTCCCCGACAGCGCCGTCCCGGAGATCGCCCACGCCCTCAACCTCAGCCAGGCTGAAGTGCGCGGGGTCATCAGCTTCTACCACGATTTCCGCACCACGCCGCCGGCGCGCCATACCCTGCGCCTGTGCCGGGCTGAGTCCTGCAAGAGCATGGGCGCCGAGACCCTGGCTGCGCAGTTGCGCGAGCAACTGGCGCTGGACGATCACGGTACCAGCGCCGATGGCAGCATCAGCCTGCGGCCGGTCTATTGCCTGGGTGCCTGCGTCTGCTCGCCGGCCCTGGAGCTGGATGGGGAGTTGCATGCGCGGATCACGCCTGAGCGTCTACGTCAGTTGGTCAATGATTGCATGGAGGAGGGCGCATGCTGACGCTCTGTATCCCCCGCGATTCGGTAGCCCGTGCCGTGGGCGCGGACAAGGTGGCCGATGCGTTGGCCCGTGAGGCTGAACGTCGACAGCTGCCGTTGACGGTGTTGCGCACCAGTTCCCGTGGCCTCTATTGGCTGGAACCGCTGGTGGAGCTTGAAAACGCCGGCGTCCGGTTGGGCTTTGGCCCTGTCACACCGGCCGATGTGCCGGGCCTGCTGGATGCGCTGGCAGGCGATCCCGGCAGCCATCCGCTGGCCCTGGGCCCGGTGGAGGAGATTCCCTATCTCAAGAGCCAGCAGCGCCTGCTGTTCGCGCGCGCCGGCATCACGCAACCGCTGTCCCTGGACGACTACCGTGCCCAGGGCGGCTTCCAGGGCCTGGCCCGGTCCATCCAGATGGATGGCGCAGATGTGGTCGCCAGCGTGCTGGATTCCGGCCTGCGCGGTCGGGGCGGTGCGGCGTTCCCGGCGGGCATCAAGTGGCGCACGGTGCGCGATGCCGTGGGTGCACAGAAGTATGTGGTGTGTAACGCCGATGAAGGCGACTCAGGCACCTTCGCCGACCGCATGTTGATGGAGGGCGACCCCTTCCTGCTGATCGAAGGCATGATCATCGCCGGCCTCGCCGTAGGCGCGACGATGGGCTACATCTACGTGCGTTCGGAATACCCGGCCGCCATCAGTACGCTGAACGAAGCGCTGCGCATCGCTCGCGACGCCGGCTATCTGGGGGCGAACGTGAGCGGTAGCGGCTGCGCCTTCGACATTGAGGTTCGTGTCGGGGCCGGCGCCTATATCTGTGGCGAAGAAACCGCACTGCTGGAATCCCTCGAGGGCAAGCGCGGCACGGTTCGCGCCAAACCGCCACTGCCGGCGATTCAAGGCCTGTTCGGGCTGCCTACGCTGGTGCACAACGTGGTGACCCTGGCCTCGGTGCCGGTGATCATGGAGAAGGGCGCGCAGTTCTATCGCGACTTCGGCATGGGCCGTTCCCTGGGCACGATGCCGTTCCAACTGGCCGGTAACGTCCGTCACGGCGGCCTGGTGGAGCGCGCCTTTGGCCTGAGCCTGCGTGAACTGGTGGAAAGCTATGGTGGCGGTACCGCCAGCGGTCGGCCCCTGAAGGCCGCACAAGTGGGCGGGCCGTTGGGTGCCTGGGTGCCGCCTGCGCAATTCGATACGCCGCTGGACTACGAAGCGTTCGCCGCCATGGGCGCGATGCTCGGCCACGGTGGTGTGGTGGTCGCCGACGACAGCCTGGACATGGCCCAGATGGCCCGGTTCGCCTTGCAGTTCTGCGCCGAGGAATCCTGCGGCAAGTGCACGCCGTGCCGGATCGGCTCCACCCGTGGGGTGGAAGTGGTGGATCGCTTGATCGCCAGCACCGAAGCCGGTGCCCGTCAGGAACAGGCCCTGCTGTTGCAGGATCTGTGCGACACCCTGCAATACGGTTCGCTCTGTGCCCTCGGTGGGATGACGTCCTACCCCGTCGCCAGTGCCCTCAAGTATTTCCCCGCCGACTTCGGTCTGGCGACCACGGAGGCCGACCAATGATCAACATCTTCGATCCCAGCAGCGATATCGACCTGGGCACCCCGGCGCGTGAAAGCGACGTGCAGGTCAGCCTGACCATCGACGGGCGTGAAATCAGCGTCGCCTCCGGCACCTCGGTCATGCGTGCCGCGGCCTTGCTCGGCACCACCATCCCCAAACTCTGCGCCACCGACAGCCTGGAAGCCTTCGGCTCCTGCCGCATGTGCCTGGTGGAGATCGACGGCATGCGCGGTTATCCCGCGTCCTGCACCACGCCGGTCACCGAAGGCATGGTGGTTCGCACGCAAACCTCCAAGCTCGCCACGCTGCGGCGCAACGTGATGGAGCTGTACATTTCCGACCACCCGCTGGACTGCCTGACATGCCCGGCCAACGGCAACTGCGAATTGCAGACCGTGGCGGGGCAGGTGGGCCTGCGCGAAGTGCGCTACGGCTACGAAGGTGCCAACCACCTGGCCGAGGCCAAGGACGTTTCCAACCCGTATTTCGACTACGACCCGAGCAAGTGCATCGTCTGCAACCGCTGCGTGCGTGCCTGCGAGGAAATCCAGGGCACCTTCGCCCTGACGATCACCGGACGCGGCTTCGATTCCCGGGTGGAAGCGGCCGGCGGCGACAACTTCCTCGATTCCGAATGCGTTTCCTGCGGCGCCTGCGTACAGGCGTGCCCGACGGCGACCCTGATCGACAAGAGCGTCGTGGAGATCGGCCAGCCGGAGCGCAGCGTCATCACCACTTGCGCCTACTGCGGCGTGGGTTGCTCGTTCCGCGCCGAGATGAAAGGCGAACAACTGGTGCGCATGGTCCCGGACAAGAACGGGCAGGCCAACCACGGCCACTCCTGCGTCAAGGGGCGCTTCGCCTGGGGCTACGCCACGCACCCGGACCGCATCACCAAGCCGATGATCCGCAAGCACATCGACGACCCGTGGCAGGAAGTCAGTTGGGACGAGGCGGTCACCTACGCCGCCAGCGAATTGCGCCGGATCCAGCTCAAGTACGGGCGCGACTCCATCGGCGGCATCACCTCCAGCCGCTGCACCAACGAAGAAACCTACCTGGTGCAGAAACTGGTGCGCACCGCGTTCGGCAACAACAACGTCGACACCTGTGCCCGTGTCTGCCATTCGCCTACCGGTTACGGCCTCAAGCAGACCTTGGGCGAGTCCGCCGGCACCCAGAACTTCGACTCGGTGATGAAAGCCGACGTCATCCTGGTGATGGGCGCCAACCCCACTGACGCGCACCCGGTATTCGGCTCCCAGCTCAAGCGCCGCCTGCGCCAGGGCGCACGGCTGATTGTCATCGACCCACGGCGCATCGACCTGGTGGATTCGCCTCACGCCCGCGCCGAGCTGCACTTGCAATTGCGTCCGGGCACCAACGTGGCAATGCTCAACGCGTTGGGCCATGTGATTGCCACCGAAGGCTTGATTGACCAGCCTTTTGTCGAGGCACGCTGCGAGGCGGCGGACTTCGCTCGCTGGCGTGATTTCGTCAGCCTGCCGGAAAACTCCCCCGAGGTCCTGGGCCCGGTGTGTGGCGTGCCTGCAGAGCAGATCCGCGCCGCGGCACGGCTCTACGCCACCGGCGGCAACGCGGCCATCTACTATGGCCTCGGCGTCACCGAGCACAGCCAGGGCAGCACCTCGGTCATGGGCATCGCCAACCTGGCCATGGCCACCGGCAACATCGGTCGCGAAGGCGTCGGGGTGAACCCGCTGCGTGGCCAGAACAACGTCCAGGGCTCCTGCGACATGGGCTCGTTTCCCCACGAGCTGCCGGGCTATCGGCATATTTCCAACGAAGCGGTACGCGCCGAGTTCGAACAGGCGTGGAACGTGACCCTGCAACCCGACCCGGGCCTGCGCATCCCCAACATGTTCGAGGCGGCCCTGGACGGCACCTTCAAGGCGCTTTACTGCCAAGGCGAGGACATCGCCCAGAGCGACCCCAACACCCAGCATGTGACGGCCGCGCTGTCCGCTTTGGAATGCGTGATTGTCCAGGACATCTTCCTCAACGAGACGGCCAAGTTCGCCCACGTGTTCCTGCCGGGCAGCTCGTTCCTTGAGAAGGACGGCACCTTCACCAACGCCGAACGCCGCATCTCCCGCGTTCGCAAGGTGATGGACCCGTTGGCCGGCAAGGCCGACTGGGAAGCCACCATCGCCCTGGCCGATGCGCTGGGCTACAAGATGCACTACAACCATCCTTCGGAAATCATGGATGAAATCGCCCGCCTGACGCCGACTTTCACCCGTGTCAGCTACGCCGAACTGGATCGTCACGGCAGCCTGCAGTGGCCCTGCAACGATGCCGCGCCGGACGGTACGCCAACCATGCACATCGATCAGTTCGTGCGCGGCAAGGGCCGTTTCATGCTCACCGGCTACGTGCCCACCGAGGAAAAGGTCAACGGCCGCTATCCACTGTTGCTGACCACCGGACGCATCCTCAGCCAGTACAACGTCGGCGCCCAGACCCGGCGTACCGACAACGTGGCCTGGCACGAGGAGGACCGGTTGGAGATTCACCCAACCGACGCCGAGAACCGCGGGATCGTCGACGAAGACTGGGTGGGTATCGGCAGCCGTGCCGGGCAGACGGTGCTGCGCGCGAAGGTGACCGAGCGGGTGGCACCGGGGGTGGTCTACACCACGTTCCACTTCCCGGAATCGGGCGCCAACGTGATCACCACCGACAACTCCGACTGGGCCACTAACTGCCCGGAATACAAGGTCACGGCGGTCGAGATCGTGCGGGTCAGCCAGCCTTCGGAATGGCAGAAGCGCTACCAGGCCTTCAGTGATGAACAGGGACGCTTGCTCAGGGAACGTCGCCATGCCGAGAAAGCCGAGGTGCGTCGATGAGTTCTGATAGCCTGATCAAGATGGCCAACCAGATCGCCCAGTATTTTGCCAGTGAGCCGGATCACGCGGTGGCGGTGCGGGGCGTGTACCAGCACATCAAGAGCTTCTGGACGCCGACCATGTATCGCGACTTGATGGCCTGGCAAACGAAACATCCCGACGCTGTCCTGCACCCGTTGGTGCTGGCGGCATTGATGGAGTTTGAAAAAGCGGCTTAGGAAGGAAATGCAGTAGAACCTGCACACAGCCCCGGCCGGTGCCCTCGTCAACGACGAAGGGAACCGACCGGGGCTGTGTGCATTTCAGTTATTGATTATTGACGGTGATGTAGGGATCCCATGTGTTGTTCGGGCCGATCTGGTTCAGGTTACGGTCCAGCAGAACGAAGACGATTTGGTACCAGAGCTTTCCCGGGCTCAGCGCAGTGGACTGCCAGACGGTATAGGTCACATCGGTCTTGGCAATGCCTCCGGGGGCGCCATTGTCCAGATACGGCACTGGAATGCCGGGGATATTGAAAGATTGCGGGGTCGAGATGGTGCCCTTGTAGTCACCGCCCTGATGAGGGTCGCCGATCACGACGTTTTTGATCAATGCGATGCGGTCGAAGTTGCGCGACAGCGTGGTGGCGCGCCAGCGAATGATGTCGCCGGGTTTTACGTCGAACCACAACTCGTTCCCGCCTTCGCCTTCGCCACTGGAGATGTTGGCGTGGCTGTCGATGGCGCTGCGGGTCACCAGCATGGCAATCGCACCGCCTATGTCATTGGGGTGGGCGAGCAGGTAATCGGCGTCAACATTGACGAGCACATCAATGGTTTGGGTCGCTCCAGACATGTTGTTGCTCCTTGAGGGTAATGACAGTGACGACCGCCCTTCAAAGGGTGTCCGGGCCACCCGGTCCCTGGGTGCGGTCTCGGGAGGAACGATAGGTGATGGCGTTGTAGTGTCAAATTTCCAATTCTTGACGCTGGCGAAACGGAGCGAAGCGCAGCACAACCAAGGCGTTGATTTACCTTTGTCGTGGTCGATCTCTTAATGGGCTTTTGGTTATTTTCCGAGGGCATCAGTGGGCAAAGGCGCACAACCGTTGTCGGTGACTGCTTCTGATCCTGCGGAGGATGGGAGCCATTACCGACTGCGGTTCAGTTGGGGGACTGATTCGCCGTCCAGCGCTTCATTTCTTCGGCAATGAAGTGATGCACCAGGTCGCTGTACATCTTCTCGATGGCATCCGGGTTCAAGCCTTCGGCCTCTGCCCACACGCGTCGTGTCGCCAGCATGGCCTTGAAACGCTCCGGTGCCTGCACCGAAGCCGCCGAGGTCTTGAATTTAGAGGCCGCGAGCACGTATTGATAGCGCTTGCCCAGCAGCGTGATGACCGCTTGGTCGAGGGCATCGATTTCGCGTCGGATGTCCTCCATGTTTGCGCATTGCGAGGGTTGCAACGGGTCCATGCAGTGAGCTCCGCTTGTTGAACAAGACCGGCCCGACGTGAGCCGATCTTGTGATGGAGTTTAGAAGCACCAGTCCTCAGCGCGAACGACACGACAGAAGGCGCCTGCCAGGGTTGCGTTGTGATGGGCGACGATCATTTCTGCCTTCAATTCAGGCGTGTCGGAACAGGTATGGCCGTCGGCGATCAGGACCGCGTCGAACCCCAGGTCCCGCGCGGCTCGGCAGGTGCTGTCGATACAATACTGGGTTTTCATACCGGTGATGACCAGGCCTTCAGCATCGCAAGCCTTTAGCCGCTCTGCCAGGCCTGTCTGGGTGAAGGCGCTGGGGCGGGTTTTTTCGAAGATGACTTCGTCACCTTCCAACTGCAGTTCCTGCACCAGTTCCGTCAGTGGGCTTGCAGGCTCGATGGGCGAGCCAGGCGGGCCTACGTGGCGAACCAGGAAAATCGGTGCCCCGGCCTTCCGGGCCTTGAGCAGCAAGCCATTCAACGTGTCCAGCAACGCTTCGCCGGCCCAGGGTTTATCCGGGCCGTGAAACAACCCAACTTGCATATCGAGAATCAACAGAGCGTGCATGGTGCTTTCCTTGCGTTTTGGCCAGCGACGCAAGGGCAAAAGAAAAGGCCCTTACCATCGCTGGCGGGCCTTTGAGATACGTGTGTTATTGACTCACGACACCTCACGACCCGCCTTGGCGGTCGTGGTTGTGGTGGTCGAGGCAATCTGTGGCAGGTTCATGGTGCTGACAGTAGCTTCCGGTCATCAGGTTTGGCAAGTGGGTATGTCAGCTTGCTTGCGAAAGCGGCGGGTCAGCTTGCGCAAATGTCGCTCCTGCCGCCGCCATCGCGAGCAAGCTCGCTCCCACAAGTTTTTAGCCTTCGAGCCCGCGCTGTTCGATCACGCCGAACACATCCGCCACATCCTGCATCAGGATCCGGGCGACGTTGGTGATGGTGTTGATGTCACTCGTTGCTGAGTCACGCAGGCTGCTGCACGCCACCAAGGTCAGGTAATCGAGCGTGGCGTGCAGGCGTTCGCTGGCACAGGCGTGGAGTTCGGGGAGTGGGGCTTGGGTGTCGATCAGCAGGACAGGGTGGGTGGTGGCGGTTTGGGTCAGGGGGGTGAAGCGTTGATCCAAAGGATTCTGGCGCATAGTTACTAATTTCCTCATATCAAGAAAGATAGCTACTGCAATTCGCTGCGAAACGAACGGGTGGTAGCTGCATGTGGGTTCGCAGACCGAGGATACGAGGAACTCGGCAGACCCGAAGATCTCCCACACACAGCCACCATAAGTGACGTTGAACGCCAAACGCGCCCATTGTTACTTTTATGATGCCTGGTTGCCAGCGTATCTATCGGGCTGCGAAACCCAGCCACCGGCCAAAGCCAGCGACGACCCAACTATAGAAGTCGATCCCGGCACCCACAACCGACCTGTAGGACGCACGCTCCCCCTGTGGCGAGGGAGCTTGCTCCCGCTCGGCTGCGCAGCAGTCGCAAAACCGGTACCTGCGCAGTACCTGACGAAAAGAGGTGCCTGGTTTGGGGCCGCTTCGCGCCCCAGCGGGAGCAAGCTCCCTCGCCACGGGAGGTAAATTCCTACGAGATTTTCGGACCACCGTTGGCCGCGCTCCAAAGCGCATAAGGCATCTCCCGGCTAACGCAATTCCCCTGTGGGAGCGAGCTTGCTCGCGATGGCATTCGATCAGTCAACATTGATGTCGGCTGACAGGGCGCTATCGCGAGCAAGCTCGCTCCCACAATGGGTTAGCAACCAATCAACAAAAACCTGCGTCTCAGCCACCGCATCCCTGGACACCCCGTAGTAATAGCGGGCTAACGGCAGGCGCAACGACGGCAGTGGACAGGTCAGCCGCTCGTTGGACAAATCCCTGCCCAGCAGCGAAGCCGGACACAGCGCCACGCCCAGCCCATCGACGGCGGCCTGCAGTACGAGGTGCATGTGATCGAATTGCAGGGTCGGCAGGTTGTTCAATGGCTCGATCCCTGCGTGTTCCGCCCAGTCTTGCCAATCGCTGCTGCGCGTCCTGCCCGATAACAAGGTGTGCCGGGCCAGGTCGGGCATGCTTTCCAATGGCATGCTGTGCAACAACGACGGTGCGGCGACCAGCAGCAGGTCGTCTTCCAGCAGCACTGTGGGCTGTACGTGGGGCGACCAGCCGGCGTGCCCGCGGCGGATGACCACGTCGAACGTTTCCCGTGATGGATCGGGAGGCCGGGTGCTAGTGACGACGTCGGGCTTGATGTCCGGGTGGCGCGCCATGAAGTCCGGCAGTCGCGGGATCAGCCAACGCACCGCGAAGGAGGGGCGCACGTTGATGGTCACTTTGCGCTGGGCAGCACTGCGCGTCAGTGCGGTGGCGGCGTTGGCGATCTGGTTCAGTGCCTCATTGACCTGTTCGTAGAAAGCCCGGCCGGCCGGGGTGAGCAAGGACTGGCGGGTTCGACGTTCGAACAGCAGTACGCCCAAGCGCTCTTCGAGCAACTTTACGTGGCGGCTGACGGCGCTATGGCTGACGTGCAGTTCTTCGGCGGCGCGGCTGAAACTCTGGTGGCGAGCGGCAGCGGCGAAGGCGCGTACGGCGTTCAACGGGGGCAGGTTGGCGATCATGTGTCTAATTTAGTCACATATGCGCTGTAATTAAAGCGTTTGTCAGCGTCCCGGTGCCACGCCACCCTGAAGGCCACAGCAATTCGCCTTCAATGTGGAGTGATGCATGGCCAGTTACGGACTTTTTCTGATCCTGGCGACCCTGACGGTGCTCAGCCCGGGCCCCGGTGTGGTGCTGACGATTTCCAATGCCTTGCGCCATGGCTGGCGCGGTGCGCTGCCGGGCATCTTCGGGATCGCCTCGGGCGCGTTTATCGTGGCGGGTATCTGCGCCAGCAGCTTGGGGTTGATCCTGGCCGCCTCGGCGACGGCCTTCACGCTTTTGAAATACATCGGCGCGCTGTACTTGTTGTACCTGGGCATCAAGATGTGGCGTACCCAACGCTTCGTGCCCGAACTCACGGTCACGTCCACGCGCCCGTGGCGGCGCTTCGGCGAGGCGCTGTCGATCCAGTTGCTCAACCCCAAGGCCGGGTTTTTCTTCCTCGCCGTGTTCCCTCAATTCATCAAGCCGGAGGGCGATTACTACAGCCAGTTCTTCTTGCTGGTGTCGTCCTATAGCGTGCTTGTGGTACTGGTGCATTCTGGTTATGCGCTGATGGCCAATGGCGCCAGGGGCTGGCTCTCGTCGAGCCAGGGCGCGAGGATTGTCGGCAAATTGTCGGGCATCACCTTCCTGGGGTTCGGCGTGCTGATGGCGTCTGCCAGCAAGTGACGGGTACAGGTCAGCGCCGCCCCGTCCGCGTACTTACATCCACCCACACCGCCAGCACCAGAATGCTGCCTTTGACGATCATCTGCCAATAACTGTCGACGTCGAGCATGGACATGCCGTTGTCCAGGCTGGTGATGACCAGCGCGCCGAGGAGGGCGCCGTAGACCGTGCCGGAGCCGCCGCGCATGGAGGTGCCGCCGATGAAGCAGGCGGCGATGGCGTCGAGTTCGCCCATGTTGCCGGCCGAGGGTGAACCGGCGGCCAGGCGTGCGGTGTTGACCACGCCGGCGAGGGCGCACATCACGCCCATGATGCCGAAGATCCACAACTTCACGGCCTGTACGTTGATGCCGGACAGGCGCGTGGCTTCCATGTTGCTGCCCACCGAATAGACACGTCGACCGAACACGGTCTGGCTGGTGACGTAGCTGAATACGCCCAGCAGGATCAGCAGGAGCAGCACCGGTACCGGGATGCCGTCGTAACTGTTGAGGGTATAGACGAACCCGGCCAGCACCGCACCGATCACCACCACGCGTAACACGTCACGCACCAGGGAGTGGGCCGCGAGGCCATGGAGGGCACGGTTGCGTCGCTGTTTCCAGGTCAGGAACAGGGTCAGGGCGAACAGCAGGATGCCGAGACCGGTCCCAACCGTGTGCGGCAAGTAACCCTGCCCAACGTAGACCAGCTCCGGTGACACCGGGGCAATGGTAGTGCCGCCGGTTACTCCCAGCAGGACGCCGCGAAACGCGAGCATGCCACCCAACCCGACGATGAACGACGGGATACGCAGGTAGGCGGTCATGTAGCCGTTGCCCAAGCCGATCACCAAGCCGCACAGGGCCACCAGGCTCAGGTTCGCCAGCAGCGGGATGTGATAGACCACGTCGAGAATCGCCGCCAGGCCACCCAATAGCCCAAGCAATGAGCCCACCGACAAATCGATTTCGCCACTGATGATCACCAGCACCATGCCGCAGGCAAGGATCCCGGTGATGGACATCTGCCGCAGCAGGTTGGAGAGGTTGCGCGGGGTCACGAACCCACCCTCGGTCTGCCAGCTGAAGAACAGCCAGATCAGCGCCACGGCGATCACCAGCGCGAGCATTTTGTAGCGGGAAAACAGCTGTTTGACCTGATTCATCTACGCGGACTTCCGATCATTATTGTTATGGCCATCGGGATGGCTGAGCGCGGCGGCGAGCACCTGTTCCTGGGTCAGTTCGTGGTTGATGAAGTCGCCGCGCAACTGGCCTTCGCCGATCACCAGGACGCGGTCGGAAACCCCCAGCACCTCGGCCAGCTCCGAGGACACCATGATGATCGACACGCCTTCGGCCGCCAGCGCGCCCATCAGCTTGTAGATCTCGTACTTGGCGCCGACGTCCACACCACGGGTCGGCTCATCGAGAATCAGCACGCGGGGTTTGGTCAGGAGCATTTTCGCCAGCACGGCTTTTTGCTGGTTGCCGCCGGAGAGACTGGTGATCGGCAGGAACGGGCTCGCGGTCTTGAGGTGCATGCGCGCGATTTCCTTGTCGATGCTGCCCAGTTCGGCTTCGGCGTCGATGCGGGTCAGTTTCGAGTAGTTGTCCAGCACCGCCAGGGTAATGTTCTGGCCCACGCCCAAGTCAGGAATGATGCCTTGGCGCTTGCGATCCTCGGGGACCATGCACAGGCCGGCGCGGATCGACTTGAGCGGTGTGCGCGTGTCGATTTTTTTGCCGCCCAGCCAGACTTCACCTTCGTAGCGGCCGGGGTAGGCGCCGAACAGCGCTGACACCAGTTCCGTGCGGCCGGCGCCGACCAGCCCGGCGATGCCGAGGATTTCCCCACGCTTGAGAACCAATGAAATGTCGTCGACCCGTTTGCGCCTGGGGTTGTCGACGTCGTAGCAGGTGAAGTGGCGCGCCTCGAAAATCACTTCGCCGACGTCATGGGGTTCGGTGGGGTAGAGGTTGCTCATTTCCCGTCCGACCATCTGGGTGATGATCTTCGGGATGCTCATGTCCGTCATCGCGGTGGTGGCGATGTGTTTGCCATCGCGGATCACCGAGATGGTGTCGCATACGGCGGCCACTTCATCGAGCTTGTGGGAGATGTAGACGCAGGCGACGCCCTTGGCCTTGAGGTCGCGGATGATGTCCAGCAGCACCTCGATTTCCGAACGGGTCAGGACCGAGGACGGCTCATCGAGGATCAACAGCCGGGCCTGCTTGTTCAGCGCCTTGGCGATTTCCACCAGTTGCTGGTAGCCACCGCCGTACTGCGAAACCGGTAGCGAGACGTTCATGTCCGGCACTTTGAGTTCACGCATCAGGGCTTCGGCGCGATGGATCATCGCCGGGTAGTTCATGCGTCCGCCGGGCAGCGTGAGTTCGTGGCCCATGAAGATGTTTTCAGCCACCGACAGGTCGGGGACCAGGGTCAGCTCCTGGTGAATGATGACGATCCCGGCGACTTCGGTTTCGCTGATGGACTGCGCCTTGAGCGGCTGGCCGTCCCAAAGAATCTCGCCCTCCCAAGTGCCATAGGGATAGACCGCCGACAGCACCTTCATCAGCGTGGATTTGCCGGCGCCGTTCTCACCGCACAGGCCGACACATTCCCCCGGCCTGACCTTGATGTCGATGCCGTTCAGGGCTTTGACGCCGTCAAAGGTCTTGACGATGCCGTTCATTTGCAGCAGGTAGTCGGACATGGCAAGGACTCATGGAAAAGGGCTCACACATCAGCAGTGGGGCAGGCAGTCAAGCCATGTGACCTGTGTGGGAGCGAGCTTGCTCGCGATGGCGGCAGTACATCCAACATTGATGCAAGCTGAACCACCGCTATCGCGAGCGAGCTCGCTCCCACAGGTTTTTTGCTTGATTGCCTGGTCAGATCACTGCCCGGCGATCTGCGCCTTGGTGTAGAACCCGTCCTTTTCCAGCAGGTCGATGTTGTCCTTGGTCAACGGCGTGGGGGTGAGCAGGATGGTGTCGACTTTCTTGCTGCCATTGTCGTACTGCGAGCTGAAGCTGGGCTTCTCGTTGCGCGCCAGTTGCACCGAGAGCTTGGCGGCTTCGGAGGCGATCAGTTTCAGCGGCTTGTAGACGGTCATGGTCTGGGTGCCATCGATCACCCGCTTGACCGCTGCCAGGTCAGCGTCCTGGCCCGAGATCGGCATCTTGCCGGCCATTTTCTGGGCGGCCAGGGCCTGGATGGCGCCGCCGGCGGTGGCGTCGTTGGAGGCGACGATGCCATCGATCTTGTTGTTGTTCCGGGTCAGGGCGTTTTCCACGATGCTCAGGGCTTCGGTGGGGTTCCATTCCTTCACCCACTGCTGGCCGACGATCTTGATGTCACCCTTGTCGATGGCCGGTTGCAACACCTTCATCTGGCCTTCGCGCAGGACCTTGGCGTTGTTGTCCGTCGGCGCGCCACCGAGCAGGAAGTAGTTGCCCTTGGGCGCAGCCTTCAGCACGCCGCTGGCCTGCATCTCGCCGACCTTTTCGTTATCGAAGGAAATGTAGGCGTCGATATCGGCGTTGAGGATCAGTCGGTCGTAGGACACGACCTTGATCCCGGCCTTCTTGGCTTCGGCGACGGCGTTGGTCAGCACGGTGGCGTTGAATGGCACGATGACGATCACATCGACGCCACGGGAGATCAGGTTTTCGATTTGCGAGATCTGCTTCTGCTCGTTGGCATCAGCGGACTGGACGAAGACCTTGGCGTCGAGTTTTTCCGCCGCCGCGACAAAGTAGTCACGGTCCCGCGACCAGCGTTCCAGGCGCAGGTCATCGATGGAAAAGCCGATCTTCGGATGGGCCGCATCGGCCATGACCGGAAGCGAGAGCAGGGCGAGGGCGCCGGCGAGCAGGGTACGTTTGAATGTATTCATGTGGTGCGTCCTTTTATTGTTGTTTGAAAGACACTGCCTGACGATGAGCGTGATACCGGGTAGAACTGTAGAGCGTTGCAGAGCGCCGTGGGCACAGATTTGTCGCGCGAATGTAACAGCCCCTGCGCCCCGACCATTGCCCGTTGTCAGGGGTAGATGAACCGATTGACCACGTTCTCGAGCATCTCCTGGCGACCGCTGACGGCTTGGGGATTCAGGTCGTTGGTGAAGGCATGCTCGGCCAGTGATTCAAGGCTGAAGTCACCGGCCAGTAGCGCTTTGCCAAACGGCTGCTGCCAGCCGGCATAGCGCTGGTCCTTGAACTGTTGCAACTGATCGTTCTGCACCATGGCTGCCGCGCGCTCCAGGGCGAGGGCGAGGACGTCCATGGCGGCGACGTGGCCGTGGAACAGGTCGATATCGTCCACGCTCTGGCGCCGGACCTTGGAATCGAAGTTGAACCCGCCATTACCGAAGCCGCCGGCCTTGAGGATTTCATAGGTGGCCAGGGTCATTTCCTCGACGCTGTTGGGGAACTGGTCGGTGTCCCAGCCGTTCTGCGGATCGCCGCGGTTGGCGTCGATGCTGCCGAAGATGCCCAGGGAGACGGCCGTGGCGATCTCGTGATGGAAGCTGTGCCCGGCCAGAGTCGCGTGGTTGGCTTCGATGTTGACCTTGATCTCGTTTTCCAGGCCGAACTGTTGCAGGAAGCCGAACACGGTGGCGCTGTCGTAATCGTACTGGTGCTTGGTCGGTTCCTGGGGCTTGGGCTCGATCAGCAGGTCGCCCTTGAAGCCGATCTTGTGCTTGTGCTCGACCACCATGCGCATGAAGCGGCCCAGCTGTTCGCGCTCGCGTTTCAGGTCGGTGTTGAGCAGGGTTTCGTAACCTTCACGGCCGCCCCACAACACGTAGTTGGAGCCTTTGAGACGCTGGGTGGCGTTCATGGCGCTGAACACTTGCGCGGCGGCGCAGGCGAATACTTGCGGGTCTGGGTTACTGGCGGCGCCTGCGGCGAAACGCGGGTTGCTGAAACAGTTGGCGGTGCCCCACAACAGTTTGATCCCGGTCTCTTCCTGATGGCGCTCCAGGTGGTCGACCATCTGGGCGAAGTGTTCGCGGTACTCTTTGAGCGAACTGCCTTCCGGGGCGACATCGGTGTCGTGGAAGCAGTAGTAGTCGATGCCCAGCTTGGAGAAGAACTCGAAGGCCGCATCGGCTTTGCCGATGGCAAGCTCCATGGGATCCCCAGCGTGCTGCCACGGGCGCTTGAAGGTACCGGCACCGAACACATCCGACCCCGGCCAGACGAAGGTATGCCAGTAGCAGACCGCCATGCGCAGGTGCTCGCGCATGGGCTTGCCGAGCACCAGTTTGTTGGCGTCGTAGTGACGGAAGGCAAGCGGCGAATCGCTGGCGGGGCCCTCATAGCGAATCTTGTCGACAGCGGGGAAGTACGACATGGGCGAGTTCCTTTTTATTCTTGGCGGTGTCTCGATACTAACGCCGGCCCCGTGGCTGCTGATTATGAAAATCACCAACGGGCAGTTCGATTTTGAGTATTGAGATTCGCTGGCCGCGCGCCTAGTCTGTATCGATCGGCACAGGGTTAAACCAATGAAAACCGTCCCGCCCGTTCACCGCATTGCACTGTTGTTCAACGGCAGCAAGATCTACGACCGCGGCATCATCAGTGGCATCGGCAACTACCTGAGCAGCACGCGCGCGTCCTGGGACTTGTTCCTCGAGGAAGATTTTCTCTGTCGCTTGAAAGGGATCGAACGCTGGCAGGGCGACGGGATCATCGCCGACTTCGACGACCCGCTGATCGGCGAGGCGCTGGCCGGGATCAAGCTGCCGGTGGTGGCGGTGGGCGGCTCCTATCAGGATGAACGCGCCTACCCGAAGGGCATTCCCTATGTCGCCACCGACAATGATGCGTTGATGACGTTGGCCTACGAGCACCTGATCGAGGCCGGATTGACGCGTTTTGCCTGTTTCAGCCTGCCTGAAGCACAAGCCAATCGCTGGGCCCAGGAACGGGAAAAAGCCTTTCGCCGGCTGGTGCAGCGCGATGGCCTGCACGCCGAGGTCTATCGCGGCATGGGCACCAGCGCACCGCTGTGGGACAGCGCCGTCGAACAGCAGATCGCCTGGTTGCAAAGCCTGCCCAAACCCATCGGCATCATCGCCGTCAGCGACGCCCGCGCCCGGCAGTTGCTGCAAGCCTGCCTGACCGCCGGGATCGCCGTGCCCGAGCAAGTGGCGTTGATTGGCATCGACAACGACCCCCTGACCCGCAGCCTGACGCGGGTGCCGTTGAGCTCGGTGATCCAGGGCACCGAAACCATGGGCCGCACCGCCGCACGCCTGCTCCATCAAATGCTGCACGGCATGCCGTCCACCGGCACACAGATTCTGATACCGCCGGACGCGATCAATGTGCAGGTGTCGAGCCTGCATCAACCGTTGGGCAACCCTTATGTCATGCAGGCACTGCTCTTCATCCGCCAATACGCCTGCCAGGGCATCAAGACGGCCCAGGTGGCGGCCTATGTGGGAGTGTCGCGCTCATCGCTGGAATCGCACTTTCGCAAGGAGCGGGGTTGCAGCGTCCACGACGAAATCCTGCGCTTCAAACTGGCCGCCGCCGCCAACGGATTGGAAAACACCAACTCGCCGATTGCCGACATTGCCCAGAATTGCGGCTTCAAATCGGCGCAATACCTGCACACCGTGTTTCGCCGCGAGTTCGGCTGCACCCCTCGGGAGTATCAGCAGGGGACCAATGCGACCGCTCACTGACTCACGGCCGAACCGCTCTTGATGAGCTGACACACCACCCGATAGCTCCCTCGCCACGGGGGCAGGCTCGCCGCAAAGCATTGGGTTAAAATGCATTTCTGATCCAATGTTTCGCAAGTCAAACGTCTATAAAATTCATTTGGGATTAGTTCGTAGCTCGTATCTCGTAATTTTTAGATGTGGCGTTGACCCCAAGACTTCTGAGCTTGAACTTTACGAGGGTGTTTACTTTAGATGCTGGCTTGTAATGGCCGGAGTCGTTCGTGATTAGATATCCGTTTGGGGTTTTGGTAATAGTGCCAGCGCTAACTATTCTGGTGTCTACTTGGAAGTCCGAGGCGGCAATTCGTGCTATCGCGGAGTGTTTTAGTTCAAAGGTTTTTGTGTTTGGGTTTCTAAAGGGGCCGGAACCGACAATGAGTTGATTTTTTCTGGTTAGAACGAATTTATGTTGTAAGTTTGTGGGCTCGATAATGTTTAAGTGTTCTTTGCGTGTGATCAAGGTAATACTTGCTGGGTTTTTTCTAGCGTAAGCTTCTGCAATAGCATCTTCTATGGGGTTTATGTGGGGTTGGTCGTACTGATTTATTAATGGCTTGCTAGTTGCTGAGCGAATTTTGCTCGCCACTTTGTAATAGGGGCGGACGATTTGTTTCTTTAGGCTTCTAAATGGCTTGATCAGATTGGTTGCTGGAAAATGACCACTGGGATCTTTTCTATTGATAGGGTCATTTAAGCAGTATGCATATGAGTTGATGCCCCCTCTATCAAAGGGACTCATCTCATCCGCGCTGTTAAAACACATCAACACCGGATTGAACGCCCGATACCCCATACCCAATAAATAATGCCCCGTTACTGAGTCCGCTCGCTCGCCGTTAAACCCAAGCAAACTGAGCAGACCGTTCCCCGGTGGTCGATGGCCGTACGGTGTATAGGCGAGGGGATGAGTCCGGTTTGCATCGAGCACATTCAATACCGAACGCTGTAGATCGGTCGCCAGCAAGGTGGTGTCGATCTCCGCATCCTCGCGGCGCCGTTGCGCCAATAGCTGATCGTCGTGCTGGAAGATGCTGTATTGCGCTGCGCCTTGTACTTCAGTGGCTAAACGGTCTCTGCAGTAAAAACGTTGGCTTTCGGTCTCATCGGATGGCGCGCAATTTACCAGGCGATCCAGCGGATCGTAGCGGTAGCGGCACAATACGTTTTTGCGAGAGGGAATAGACATCGACTTAGCCCCCCTGAAGTTAAAAAATGCCGGCCTCCAGCTTCGATGTTTTCTTCAGCGGTTGTCTACTATCAGAACTGTTAGTACCGTACGAAAAGGAATGTCGCAAGCACCGTATGGGCGTCTACCAGCGTTCCTTGGGGCTGCTTTGCAGCCCAGCGGGAGCAAGCTCCCTCGCCACGAAGGGACAGCCTGCGTCTGATGAACTGACACACCACCGAATGGCTCTTGTGGCGAGGGAGCTTGCTCCCGCTGGGGCGCGAAGCGGCCCCGCTTATTGCTGGTCTAAATATCGATCCGTTCCACCGGGTGGGTCCCAGACGTGGGAATCTTCAAAAAACGCCGCTCATGATCCGGGCTCGGCAAAAGGCACACGTCGTATTTGCCAAACAGCCGATAACGATTCAGGGCAATGCGATCATAGGCCCAGTCCCGAAGCCTGCGAGGGACGTAGCGCAGCAGCTTCACCGGGCGCCAGGCCCAGGGCAGCAGGGCTACGACTTCAAGAATCGCGTCCGAACGCACCCAGTAATGTTGATCGCGAACCACGGCCATGGTGTCGAACTGCTGCAAGGGCAGGCCCGCCCAGGCAAGTAGGGCTTGCCCTTCGGGTGATTGTACGGAGGCCAACCGCACGCGGCGGGCGTGGTCATGGCGGATCAGGAATTTCGCCCAGCCATTGCACAGTTTACAAACGCCGTCGAACAGGACCACTGTCTCGCCTGGCTTGAGCAAGGGCGCGGGTGAGGGGCGAGTTTGGGAGATGGGCATGAATGGGTGTCTACATGGCGCCTGGTTATCCGGATAATACGCCTGTTCCAGCGTCAAGGGGCGACCCGGAGGGTTGCTCGACCATGATGACTTCAAGGGCATGATCCGATCCATGAGCGATGACACCTACAGCCTGTATATACGCTTCCAGACACCCGACCCTGCCATTGGCCCTCGGGAGCCGGCGCCGATGCTTGCTGAGGAGCTGGCCTGGGCGCGTGATCGCGCGACCATGCATCGCTTCAGCTGGATCATGGTGCTGGTGCCGCCGTTGTGCCTGGGCCCGGTGCTGCCGGGCATCGCGTTTCTGCTGGGGCTGCTGGTCTATCAAGGGTTATCCGCCCCAGGCGTCGACCTTGACCGAATCGTCGGGGATTCCCTTGACTGGCTTGTGCTCGCCACCTCGCTGTTCATGGCTGCCTGGGTCCTGCATAACTACTTGCGCGATAAGCGCGACCCGACCAAGCGATATTGGCAATCGATGCCCGATCAAGGGCTGGTCGAACTCGAACGCCACACCCTGGTCTCTGGCATCAGCCTGTGGTCCAACGACTATGATCCGGACTGCAACACCCTCATGCAGTGGTCCAACGGCAAGTTGAAGTGCGTGCAAGACAGCGGTGTGTCGCAATGGATTCTGGCCAAGACCGCGGCGGGGCACTGGCTGGTGCTCAAGGAACAATTTTCGGGCGACTTCAGCTACGGGCGAGTAGGGCAAATGCCCGCAACGAACAAGCTGCTGCAACCCCGCCAGCAACTGGCGATCGCTTTCGCCCCCGGCACGAACCTGCAACTGGGCCGACGTTTCGACGGCGCGCCGATGCCATTGGTGGAGACGCCGTACTGGCTGTCTGCCGATGAACTCAAGCGCCTGGACGAGGCCGCCCATCACTGGAATTTTCTACCGCCGAATCGCTATGGGGTGGTCAATGACGAGGATGCCGCGTGGGTGCAACGGTTGCTGAACAGGGCGCAAGCCAGCGTCGGGCCGCGACCGAAGCGCTGCACCTCGGTGTCTGAATAATTCCGTCAACGCAAGCGCATCCTTACCTCGGTCCTGGACGATCATTGCAAGGTGGACCTTTCACTGCTCGCCTTCTACCATACGCCCCCTCGGATGCTTCATTAACAAGGAGAGTAAAGTGAAATCGCTAATCGTTGTTCCTCTGTTGGCCCTTCTGGCGGGCTGTGCAACAAATGGGAAAAGTGACCAGCAGATTTATATGGAAGCCGGCAACGCGCATGTGATGACCCTTCCAGCCGGTCAAAACGAGGTGAGCCTGCCTGGCACGAAAATCCTCAGTCACGGCTTGATCGCCGACAATCTGGCAATCGCCGCAGGTGGAGGCGCCAATGCAGTGCGACTCAAGCAAGAATTGCTGAATGCCAAAAGTGCCGGCGATAGCGGTTTTCTGATTATCGGAGCCGCAAGCTCTCTCGACGTGGCCATTATCAAGAACGCGTTTGATACGCTCGATTTGAAAGGCATGCGTATTTACTACGCTGGTGCTGAAGCTCAGCGGGATGAGGCCCGTGCCGCCATTGAGAAAGCAAACGCCCATTTCCAGTACATCAGTGCAATGAAATAAGCGTTCTCCTTGGGTGTGGGCACTGTTGCCGCGCCATAGGGAGCTGTTCTCTGCTGCCTCCAAAAAAAGTCCGAGGCCCTGTCAGGATCGGACTTTGACTTTTTTTCTGTTTCGATGATTGTGCAAATGCCTTGCTCGTTTCGATCTCTCACGGCAAGCACAACAACTCGCAAGAGTGAATCCATCACGTGCTTACTGGGTTTGACGGGAAACAGCCTGACGCTGATTTATCAAAACCAGGCTAAAGCCACGTATTCACCACCCGCCGATCCAGCTCCTCCCAATCCGCCATGCCCAGTACCCGAGTGGTGTTCAACCCGCGCAGATAACCGCGCAGTTGATTGGCTGTGGCGCGCCTGAGCTCCGGGTCGGGTTCGGTGCTGCTCAACAGCACGCTTTCGTACTGGATCAGGTAATCAGCCACCCGCTCACGGAAGTCGGGCAATACCGCGTCGCGAATCAGATCAAACGTTCTCATGGCTATACCTCATCAATCTTTCTCGGCTTGCAACTATTGCTAGGAGTAATAGTGACCATTACGAAATGCAAGTTTTGCTTTGCCGGCAATCATTGGAAAATCAGCGCCATCAAACACGCAGCCCATTATTTTTGTTTTCAGGACCCCACCCATGCGCCCTTTATTTTTGCTTCCCCTGGCGTTTTCCCCGTTGTTGCTGGCCGGTTGTGCCTCGGCACCGAACGATCCGACCCTGACCTTGCAGACCAGCAAGACACCGGCCCAATACGCTGAATGCGTCATACCGAAATTGCAGGGCAGTGCCTTGAACCCGATGGTCTCGCAGACCCAGCGCAGCTACCGCATCGTGGTGCCGAGCAAAGTCTCGGCGGACAACGTGCTGGAAGCCTACAAGGCCGGCAGCGGCGGCAAGGTGTTCATCTACGAGCGACATTTGCTGGCCTCCAACCTCCTGCCTTCAAGTTTTGAACGCGCCGCACAGGAATGCATCTGACCGGCCCGTAAACGCTTTTCACTGTGCTCCTTTGGTTGGCCGCAACCAACCAATTCCCTTGCCCCGCACCGTCTTCGGTCGCGGGGCTTTTTTTTGCCTGCCGGTTTCAGGTTGGCCCATCATCCGCCCGGATGAACTCGATGAACGCTTTCAGGGCCGGTGGCACATGGCGTCGGCTGGGGTAGTAGAGAAAAAACCGGCTTGGCGGCGCTTTCCATTGCGCAAGCAGTTCCGTGAGCTGCCCATTGCGGATGTCATCGCGCACCAGCTCCTCGTAGACGTAGGCAATCCCGGCGCCATCTTTTGCTGCCTGGATCATCAGCGCATCGTCTTCAAGAATGAGCGGGCCGGTGACGGACAAGCGCATCGGTTGCCCTTGTGCCTGATACTCCCAGGCATAGAGTTTGCCGCTGGGAAAACGTCGGGCGATACAGGCATGGTCGAGCAAGTCCCGTGGGGCCTGGACGATCCCCTTTGCGGTCAGGTAAGCCTGTGAAGCGACGGTCACGAACGATTGAGGGGGGCCGACAGGGACGGCGATCATGTCGCCGGCCAGGCTTTCGCCAAAACGCACGCCAGCGTCAAACCCGCCGTTCACGATGTCGGTCAAGCCATCATCGGTGACCAGGTCCAGTTGAATACGTGGATACCTGGCCACGAATGGCGCAAGCACTTTCGCAAATACCGCCCGCGCCGCCGGACGCGCCACGTTGAGGCGAAGCTTGCCGGCGGGCACTTCCTGCATTGATGTCAGTTGCGCCAGCGCATCGGCAACCTGCTGCAGGGTCGGGGCCAGCGTTGCCAATAGCTGGTGGCCGGCCTCGGTCGGGGTAACGCTGCGTGTGGTTCGATTGAGCAGCCTGACACCCAGACGCGCTTCCAGTGCACGCATCGCGTGACTCAATGCAGAAGCCGAAACGCCACGCTCGTCGGCGGCCTTGCGAAAGCTGCGGTGGCGAGCGACGGCCGCGAAGGCATCCAGTTCGGAAAGATCGGGGTGCTGACTCATGAGTACTGTTCAGTAGTTCAAATACGATTACCCATCTTATCGTCATGAGATCACTCGCGGATACTGGCCCACATCATCTGTGGAGAACTCGCTATGCAAAAGAATCGTCTTGGATCATCGGATCTTCTGATTTCGCCCATTGGCCTGGGAACCTGGGCCATTGCCGGCACCGGCTGGGAATACAGTTGGGGCGCGCAGGATGACGAGGACAGCCTCGGTGCCCTTGAATATGCCGTCGAACGCGGTGTGAACTGGATCGATACCGCGGCGGTTTATGGCTTGGGCCACGCCGAGCAGCTGGTTGGGCAATTGTTGCGTCGGGTGCCAGCTTCACGGCGTCCGTTGGTGTTCACCAAGGGCAGTCTGGTCTGGGACCCGGTCACCAAAGCGATCTCGCACTCGCTGGCGCCTCAATCGCTGCTCGCCGAGGTCGAGGCAAGCTTGCGCCGGTTGCAAGTCGAAACCATCGACCTTTATCAGATCCACTGGCCGGCCTTTCCTGCCGACGGCAGTAGCGAAGGAATCGAGAGGGCGCTTTCGGCGTTGGCCACTGCGCGCGAACAGGGAAAAATTCGCGCTATCGGCGTGTCCAATTTCGATGTCGCGCAACTCCAGCGAGCCCAGGCGGTGACCGAGATCGTCTCTCTCCAACCGCCTTATTCCGCCCTGATGCGAGACATCGAGGAAGACGTCCTGCCATTTTGCGAGGAGGTGGGAATGGGCGTCCTGGCCTATTCCACCCTTCAATCCGGACTGCTTTCCGGGAGCATGACCCGCGAGCGCATCGCCCAATTGCCCGATGACGATTGGCGCAAGGCCCGAAGCGCGGATTTCCAGGAGCCTCGTTTGAGTGCGAACCTGGCGCTGGTCGAGGTTTTGGCGGGTATCGGCGAACGACACGGGGTGAGCGCGGCGGCAGTCGCCATCGCCTGGGTGCTGCGCAAGCCGGTGGTGACCGGCGCCATCGTCGGAGCCCGCCGTCCCGGGCAGGTCGATGGACTGATTGCCGGCGCACAGCTGCGCCTCAGAGCCGAGGAAATCGACGAGATTCAACCTTTCCTGCCCTTGGGAATGGGCACGAATGTCCCTGGGGCCGCTTGACCTTTAACGTTTGGCAGCCCGCTTGAACAAGCGGGTTTGACGCCTCGCTGCATAAGCGGCACTATTTGCTCGTTTGTGATTATTAGTGCTCGTTTATGCAGGTTGTAGCATCATGACTTCTCCTCACGAAGCGTTCCCCGGCGAACGCCAGCAATTGATCAGCCAGCGTCTTGCCCGGTATGGCCGGGTGATCGCGGCCGACTTGGCCAGCGAATTCAATGTGTCCGAGCACTCGATACGGCGTGATTTGGGCGCATTGGCAGCAGCGGGGGTGTGCAAACGCGTTTATGGCGGCGCGATACTCTTGCCCGCTCCCGAAGGGCCGATGGAGGCACGCGTGCGCAAGGACCCGGCGCGCAAGGGCAGTCTCGGCCAAGCGGCCGCTGCACTGCTGCGCGCGGGCCAGCACGTCTTCATCGACGCCGGGTCAACCAACCTGGCCGTGGCCTGCGCCATCGATCCGCAACTTCAGCTGACCCTCACCACCAATTCGCCGTTGATTGCGGTTCAGTTGATGAAGTTGCCCCGTGCCGAAGTCATTCTGTTGGGTGGCCGCTTGAGTCCAAACGCGGGGGGTGTGATCGGGCTGACGGCTGTCCAGCAGTTGCGTCAGTTCAGTTTTGACGTGTGCTTGCTCGGTGCCTGCGCCATCGATCCGGACAATGGCGTCACGGCGTTCGGCCTGGACGACGCGGAGTTCAAGCGCGCGGTGGTCGCGGCAAGCGGGCAGGTGATCGCGGCGGTGACCAATGAGAAGCTGTCCAGCGTTGCCCACTACCAGGTGGCCTCCTGCGAAGAAGTCACCGCCCTGGTGGTGGAGCACGATGCGCCGCGGGAGCGGCTGGAGCCCTTCTTCGGCCGGGTGACCAACGTCGTGACGGCAGCCAGTGAGCCGCGGCAAAGCTGAGGTCTTTGCTGCACGGCTGTTGCCCAATTGCGCAGGACAATCGTATAGAGACTGCACGACCCCCATTGTCCGCCAGGCGATTTGCGTCTAGTTTGCTGGCCGATCACAAGTACAAAAATCAGGAGTCATCGATGCAACCGATTCGTCTCGGGCTGGTGGGCTACGGCAAGATTGCCCAGGATCAACATGTTCCAGCCATCCACGCCAATCCCGCGTTCCAACTGGTGGCTGTCGCCACGCAAGGGCAGCCTTGCGCCGGGGTGGAGAACTTCCGCTCCTTGGGCGAACTGCTCGAAAACGGTCCGCAGGTCGATGCCATTGCGTTTTGCACACCGCCACAAGGTCGATTCGCCCTGGTGCAACAGGCGCTGGCGGCTGGCAAACACGTGCTGGTGGAAAAACCGCCGTGCGCCACGTTGGGTGAAGCCATGGCATTGGTGGAGCAGGTCCGCGAGCAAGGCGTCAGCGGCCTGTTCGCCTGGCATTCGCGTTACGCGCCGGGCATCGAAGCCGCCCGTGACTGGCTGGCGAGTCGCACCTTGCAGAGCGTGCAGATCGACTGGAAGGAAGATGTGCGCAAGTGGCACCCCGGCCAGGCATGGATCTGGCAACCCGGCGGCCTGGGCGTCTTCGATCCGGGTATCAATGCCTTGTCGATTGTGACCCATCTGCTGGCGTTGCCGCTGTTCGTGGAGTCCGCCGAGTTGCGCGTGCCGGACAACTGCCAGTCGCCGATTGCCGCCAGCATCAAGATGGCCGACGCGCGCCACCTCGATATTCATGCGGAATTCGATTTCGACCATGGTCATGACGAGCTCTGGAGCATCGAGATTCGCTGCGCCGAAGGCGTCCTGCGCCTGGACAACGGCGGTGCACTGTTGAGCATCGACGGCGTGGGCCAGGCGGTTTCCGAGGAGGGCGAATACGCGGCGGTATATCGACATTTTCAACAACTGATTGCCGACCAAACCAGCGACATGGACCTGCAGCCGCTGCGGTTGGTCGCGGACAGCTTTTTTGTCGGCAGTCGGACGGCGGTCGAGCCGTTCTACGATTAATCCAGGGAACTGCAGTTGAACGAACAGACATTGTCCATGCGCCTGGAGCGCGTGGCGGCGCATATGCCGGCGGGCGCGCGCCTGGCCGATATCGGCTCGGATCACGCTTACCTGCCGGTGGCCTTGCTGCGCCGTGGTGCCATCGCGATGGCGGTGGCGGGGGAGGTGGCGCTGACGCCGTTTCGCGCCGCCGAACGCACCGTGGGGGAGAACGGCCTGGAGCAGCAGATCAGTGTGCGTCTGGCCAATGGCCTGGCGTCGATCGAGCCGGAAGACGGGATCACGGCGATCAGCCTCTGTGGTATGGGCGGCGAGACGATCCGCGACATCCTGGACAGCGGCAAAGCGCGGTTGAGCGGTCAGGAGCGCCTGATCCTGCAACCCAACGGCGGCGAGCAGCCACTGCGCCAATGGCTGATGGAGAACGACTACCGCATCCTCTGCGAGGAGGTGCTGCGGGAAAACCGTTTCTACTACGAGATCATCGTCGCCGAGCGCACCGGGCCGGTGACGTACACCGCCGAGGAGCTGTACTTCGGCCCGCTGCAGCTGCAAGCCCGCACCCCGATCTTCCTGGCCAAGTGGCAGCGCCTGCTACGCCAGAAGCAAAAGACCCTCACCAGCTTCGCCAAGGCGCGGCAAGCCGTGCCGGAAGAGAAGCTGCAAGACATAGCCCGGCAGGCCCGCTGGATCACTGAGCTGTTGGCTTGAGTCGCATTGAGGTTGGCTGTGCCGACGTCATCGCGAGCGAGCTCGCTCCCACAGGGGTGCGCAAGGCCTTTCTGTGGGAGCGAGCTTGCTCGCGATGAGGCCATCAGCTAAATGCCACGGTCTCCAGCCGCCTGACTATCGACCCATCACCGGGTAGTGCTTGATACGACATGCATACGAGTTGCCGTCGCCTTTACAGACGCCATCCAGGTAGCGGTAGTCGACCTGTAGTGACTGTCCTTTCCGGGGCCATTGCCGGCGGGGGAGCGTGGCTTGGTAGTCCGGGGTTTCCGGGGTGAAGGTGAGCGATGAGCCTTGCGCTGGACACTCCACTGAGGCGGATTTCGGCCTGGCTTTCACGATCTTCGCCTGAAGCTGCGGGTAGGGTTGTTTCAGGACCTCGACGATACGCAGCTCCAGGTGGCAGATTTGCCATGTCGAGGCCTGGACGGGCCCACTCAGGAAGGCGAGCGTCAAGACAAACAGTCCGAGGCACGCTGCGTGAGCGTTCATGGTTGCCCTTGTTTGAGGTGCTGACGTTTGCGAAATCATAGCGTGGCATTGCGTCTTTGCCTGATTCAACCGTAAAGCCCCATCAGAGAGAAGGATTTGTCAGTGCTCAGAGCAACCATTTCGGCCAGCGAATGCAGGAGCACCGGCACCAGCAGGCCACCGCTGACCACTCTTGCGATAGCGAATATGCCTCCACAGGCGAAGATCAGCACGACGGTGATCCAGTTCCCGTATTGGATGTGCATGCTGGCGAAGATCGCTGAGGTCACGATGATCGCGATCCATGTCCAGGCCCGGCTGTTCTCGTAGGGAAACAGCCGCAGCATGTAATGGCGGAAGAACAGCTCTTCGGCGATGGGCGGCAGCACGATCAGCGAGGCGATCTTGATCGTGGCCTGCCAACCGTTGAGCCCGTCCAGGAGCTCGGCCATGAACACCTCACGCGGCAACCCGAGCACGAGGACGGCGACCCCGAAAAGCAGGTAGGCCCCGATAGTGCCGATCGCCCCCCACTGCAGGGGTTTGCGAACGGCATGACCACGCCACCGCGCGCGCGGATCGGTGCGGTATTGCCAGGCGAAGAGGGCGAGGAGAACCAGCGCGGTGATGCCCGAGGTAGTCGTGAACGTCAGGTAGGCCTGCATGTCCGCGGGGACGAAAAGGACTTCGGGCACTGCAGCCAGAAAGACTATCAGGGTCGCAAGCGCAAACATCCCGAGCCGGGGAAAGAAGCGGTAGGGCGGTAAAGTGGCGGCGGGAGCAAATTCAGGGGCGGCACAAAGATTCGTCACAGTCACTCCATGAGTGCAAGGAAAAAGGCATGATGCCAGTGTTTTGGGGGCGTCAGGTACGAGTTCCTGGTGGGTTGATGGCGTCGTGATTCAATCCAGGCGGCGACATGAATAAGCGTGGGTCTGATAAGGGAACTCGATGTGCTTGCGCCCGCGCAGCGCCGGATGGCTCTGAATCAAGGCCCGTAGTTGATCCGCTACCCGTTTCTTCTCTGCGTCAGGCAGCGCTGCGATGAAGCTCACGGACAGAAAGCGATCCAGGATGACCGTCTCGGGGCTGCCTGCGTGGGTGTAACTAAAACAGGTCAGTTCGGGTTCCGAGAAGTAACGTCCGTTGAAGGGGCGTCGCCAGTTTCCAGTATGAAAGCGTGGGGTATCGCCTTCGAAGGGGGTGATGATTTTAGTGATGTCGACCACCCAGTCCACTGACTCATCACGCACGTTCCAGATCAGGCCGAGCCGGCCGTCCGGTTTGAGTACTCGGTGAATCTCTTGGAGCGCGGTTTCATTCGCGAACCAGTGGAAGGCTTGGGCGCATACGAGCGCCTGCGCCGTCCCTGCCTCGAGGGGAATGGATTCGGCCGTTCCCTCCAGAATCCTGGTGTTCGGCAGATGCTTGGCAAACTCGATTCGCATCGCCTCGACCGGTTCGATGGCGATGGCATTGATCGCCATTGAGTCCAGCAGGCGAGTAAATTTACCGGTACCGGCTCCTAACTCAATGACTGTCGATCCTGGGCTGATTTCCAGTGCACTGCTGAGCCATGCCTGTATTTCGCTTGGGTAGTCTGGGCGCCCTTGGGTATAGGTGCTGGCTTCTGCTGAGTATCCTATCTGAGCGGCCTTATGGATAACTGTCATCTTCAGCGACCCTTCGGGTGGATGGGGGTAGATGGATTATGCGGTGTGTTTAGGTCGTCAGCTAGTTGATCCTTTTTGTGCTTGGTCTCGTGTGTTTGCGTTGGGGTAGATCGTTTATCGGGATTTTGGGATTGGTTGGTGTGTATATCCGTTTCTGGGGTAACGGCTGCTTATGGTTCCGCTCTTACAGCGGGTCACTTTTGAAGAGCGCAAAAGTAACCAAAACGCTACATGCCCCACCACTTGGCACCTCGCCTAGGCTCGGTGTGCCCTCACTCCGGCATTGCTCCGTGGGCCGCCGCGAAGGGCCATCCATGGCCCAGCGCGGCTACCTCGGCATCCATGCCGAGGTGCCCACTGCGCAATGCCTGCGTTCGGCCATCGTGGTTAACGGGGCGCCCCAGATCAAGATCAAAATCGAGGCGGCCTTATAGCCGACCTGGCTCTCCCGGTCATACACTCGTCAGTTCTGTGGGAGCAAAGCTTGCTCGCGAAGAGGCCAGCACATCCAACATCTTCATCGACTGAACCACCGCCATCGCGAGCAAGCTCGCTCCCACAAGGGGTTTGTGGCGAGCACAGGATTTTTGAACGCTCGAGAACCCTGTGGGAGCGAGCTTGCTCGCGATAACGGCAGCACAGCCCACATCACCGCCAACTGACCCTCCGCTATCGCGAGCAGGCTCGCTCCCACATGGATTTACAGGTGTTCACAGCCTCTGCACACAACACAAAAACCTGTGGGAGCGAGCTTGCTCGCGATAACGCCGGCACAGCCAACATCACCGCCAACTGACCCTCCGCTATCGCGAGCAGGCTCGCTCCCACATGGATTTACAGGTGTTCACAGCCTCTGTACACGACACAAAAACCTGTGGGAGCGAGCTTGCTCGCGATAACGCCGGCACAGCCAACATCACCGCCAACTGACCCTCCGCTATCGCGAGCAAGCTCGCTCCCACAGGAGGAACACGGTCTTACCAAGAGCCAGGTCGGCTGTTAGGCCGCCTCGCGGTGGACGTTGATCTCGGGCGCCCCGTTAACCACGCTGGCCGAACGCAGGCATTGCGCAGTGGGCATCCCGGCATGGATGCCGGGATAGCCGCGCTGGGCCATGGATGGCCCTTCGCGGCGGGCCCACGGAGCAATGCCGGAGTGAGGGCACACCGAGCCTAGGCGAGGTGCCGAGTGGTGGGGCAGAGCGTTTTTGGTTACTTTTGGCGCTCTTCCAAAAGTGACCCGCCGTAAGGGCGGAACCCTAAGCCGCCGTTACCGCAGCAACGGATATACACACCAACCCATCTACTCAAAGCTGCTTGGACCCCCCGCCAATCTGCCAAACATACGGCGGCTCCGTACCATTGATTTCCCAATCACCAATAATGCGCTCCTTGTAGATCAACGGATTATGCGAAGCAGCAGTGCGGGCATTGCGCCAGTGACGGTCGAGGGCTTTGCTGGTGCTGGTGGCCGAGGCACCCAGGGCATTGAACAGATCACTGGTAGCGCGTAACACCAGGTCGGAAATCACCACCTGGGCCTGGGCCGATTCCAGTTCGGCGGCGATGTTGGCGGTGTGTTCGGTCTCGGCGTTCTGACTGAAGCGGCTTTCGTAGGCGCGTTGGGAGGCGCTCGCGGCTCGCAGGGTGGTGGCTTCTGCGGCATAGACCTGGGCCGAGGCCCTACCGACCACTTGCTGCACCTGCACATCCTGGCTCACTTCGCTGGCGTTGCCGGTGCTGAAGACCCGCGTGCGTTTGCGCACTTGCTCGGTAATGTCATGAACCGCCGCGCGGCCGGCACCGGTCAGCACGGCCAGCAACACCAGTTGATAAAACGCGGTCTGGTATTTGAAGCGGGTAGAGAAGTCGATGAGATTTTCCGCCTCGACCAACGCATTCTCGAACAGCGACGTGCCGCTGCCGGTGGTGCGTTGGCCAAAACCGTCCCAGTCATCGCTTTGCTTGACGCCCGGCTGATGCACACGCACAGCGGCAATCACGTCGGCGCCGTTGTCGTCGCGTTGGGCATACACGTCGATCCAGTCGGCGAAGATACTGCCGGTGCTGTAGTACTTGGTGCCGTTGACGACCCACTGATCACCCTGGCGAGAAACCCGAGTAACGACGTCGCCGATTTTCACGGTGCCGACTTCCGTCCAGGCATTGCCCACCAGTTCACCCTCGACGAAGCGCTTGAACCAGATGTCTTGTGGGCTGCTGGCGTGGGCGTTGAGACGGTCCTCGACAAATGCAAAGTGCCCGCGCAGCGCCTGGGGCAGGTTGGAATCGGCTTCGGCCAGTTCGATCAGCAGTTGCAACAGCTGCGGCAACGAAGCCCCGGCGCCGCCATATTCGACCGGTACGCGAATGGCACCAAAGCCTGCTTCCTTCAGCCATTTCACCTGTTCAAAGGGCAGGCTGCGCGTCTGCTCACGCTCCAGGGCGCCGGCCTGGATGCGTGCAAAGATCGGCCGAAAGCGTTCGGCCAAGGGCTCATAGTCGGTGCCGGTGGACAGTATCGGCGGCAGATGTTGTTGCTGTGCGGTCATGGTGATGTTCCTTCTTATGACGAATAGGTGGGCAGGGGAGAAACCTGCCGGTGCCAGCGGCTATTGCACAGTCCATGCCTGAGGCCCAACGCCCGTAAATACGGGCCTGTACAGCGCTCATCAGGGAAAGGGCTGCCCTCGCTGCGAACAATCTGTTGCGCAACTGTGTGCCCGGCAACAGTTGCTGCCACACACATCGACGCGGCGAATGTTCGTCAGGCAACAGTGGATCAACAGCTTGTCCGTCAAGCGACAGTGAGATGATCCGGCAAAGCTCCTAAGACATTGATTAATAAATGAATATTCAAATGGCACGGTTGCTGCTCTACACCTTGTGCAGACGCTGAGGTGGCGTCTCCAGGCATGGGGTAAACGATGAGCAAGCAATTCAAAGTGGTGGCGGTGTCAGGCAGCGTGCAGCACCCGTCACGCACGCTGGTCCTGCTCCAGGCATTGGTCGACAGGCTCGGGCAGCAACTGCCGATCGAGCTGCGTCTGATCGAACTGGCCAAGGTCGGCCCCCAGTTCGCCGGGGTCTTGCGTCGCGAGGCGTTGCCGGCTGCCGTGCAGGATGACCTGCAGGCCATCGAGTCGGCTGATCTGTTGATTGCCGCCAGCCCGGTGTATCGGGCTTCGTACACCGGCCTGTTCAAGCACCTGTTCGATTTTGTTCATCACGAAGCTCTCAAGAACGTACCGGTGCTGCTGGCCGCGACGGGGGGCTCGGATCGCCATGCCTTGATCATCGATCACCAATTGCGGCCCCTGTTCGGCTTCTTCCAGGCCCTGAGCCTGCCGGTGGGGGTCTATGCCAGCGAAAACGATTTCACCCAATACCAGATCTCCAGCGCACAGGTGCTGGAGCGTATCGAGCGCGCCGTCGAGTCGGCGTTGCTGAGCCTGGTCCCGAGCGTTCGACGCGACGCCAGTGCCGCCTGATCAATTTCTTCTTTCAAAACGAGCCGTGGAGTACATGCAATGAGCCAGGACACGATCAAATTTGCCTACTGGGTGCCCAACGTCAGTGGCGGGCTGGTGGTCAGCAAAATCGAGCAACGCACCGACTGGGGCATCGACTACAACCGCAAGCTGGCGCAGATCGCTGAAGCGGCCGGCTTCGACTACGCCCTGTCCCAAGTGCGCTTTACCGCCGGTTACGGTGCCGAATACCAGCATGAGTCCGTGGCGTTCAGTCATGCCTTGCTGGCCGCCACCACGCGCCTGAAAGTCATCGCCGCAGTGTTGCCTGGGCCGTGGACACCCTCGGTGTTGGCCAAGCAGATCGCAACCATCGATCACCTGACCGGCGGGCGGGTGGCGGTCAACATCGTGTCGGGCTGGTTCAAGGGCGAGTTCACCGCCATTGGCGAGCCATGGTTGGAACACGATGAGCGCTATCGCCGTTCCGAAGAATTCATCACCGCCCTCAAGGGCATCTGGACCACCGACAACTTCACCTTGCGCGGTGACTTCTACCGCTTCCACGACTACACCCTCAAGCCAAAACCACTGCAGCAGCACCCGGAGATCTTCCAGGGCGGCAGCTCGCGGGCGGCGCGGGACATGGCGGCCCGGGTATCGGACTGGTACTTCACCAACGGCAATACCGTGGAAGGCGTCAAGGCGCAGATCGATGACCTCCAGGCAAAAGCCGCGGCCAACAATCACAAGGTCAAGGTCGGTGTAAACGCCTTCGTCATTGCTCGTGACACCGAAGAAGAGGCGCGTGCGGTCCTTGCCCAGATCATCGACCAGGCCGACCCCGAGGCCGTCAATGCCTTCGGCGATGCGGCGAAGCAGGCCGGCAAGTCCAGCCCGGAAGGCGAGGGCAACTGGGCCAAGTCCAGCTTCGAGGACCTGGTGCAGTACAACGATGGCTTCAAGACCAACCTGATCGGCACACCGCAGCAAATCGCCGAACGCATCGTCGCGCTCAAGGCCGTGGGTGTGGATCTGGTGCTCGCCGGCTTTCTGCACTTCCAGGAAGAAGTCGAGTATTTCGGCCGTAAGGTCCTGCCGCTGGTGCGTGAGCTGGAGCAACGCAAAGTGGCAGCCAAAACGGCGGCAGTCGCTTAGGCGCGGGAGGCAGCATGGGCACGTTCACCGACACTCTCGACGCGGCACCGGCCAGCTTGCCCCAGTGGTTGCAGCAACAGGCGCATCGGCATGGCGCGGATGTCGCGCTGCGCCATAAGTACCTGGGTGTCTGGCAGGAGCGGACCTGGGCGCAAGTGGCCGATGAGGTGCGCCGTTTGGCGAGTGCCCTGCAAGCCCGCGGTTTTTCAGCGGGCGCGACCCTGACGATCATCAGCCGACCCAGGCCGCAGGCGCTGCTTGCAGCCTTGGCCGCGCAGTGGCTGGGTGGCGTGGCGAGTCTCTTCGACCCTTTGGAGGTACCGGCCGAACAGGTGCAATTGCTCGGCACGCTGCAGCCGGATTTCGTCCTGGTCGAAGGCCTGGAGGAGATGCTGCGTCTGCGTGCGGCGCAGGTGGTTGCACGTGTACTGGTTTATCTCGACAAGCGTGGCCTGGCCGATTCGACGCCATTCGTTCAAGCGCTGGATTACGCCGCGCTGGTTGCCGAGCGACCAACCGATGAACGGGCACCGCAAGGGCAAGTGCTGCAAACGGCCTTTGTGTTTTATCGCGGGGCTGGGCAGGCGATTGAAGAGCAACGCGTCAGCCACGCCGAGCTGCTGCAGGAGGGCCAGCGGTTGGTGACGCGCGAAGGCCTGGGACGGCAGGAAGAGGCATTGGCCGCCCGGGCGTTCGCCTCGGGCGGACAAGCCCGCTATCTGCTGGCGCCCTGGTTGATAGCCGGTTTTCGCCTGAATTTTCCAGAAAACCTGGCGACCCGTGATCGCGACCGCCGCGAGCTGGGCCCGACGCTGGTGGCTGGAACGCGCGAAACCTATGAGCGTTTGTACCGTTATGCGCTGGAGCGTTTGCCGGTGCCGGGCAGTTGGTCGCGTGGGCTGGTGGACTGGGCGTTGGCGGCCCATCCCGACGTCTTGCAACGGCATTTGGGTGACTGGCTGGTGCGCCGGCCTTTGCGCGACGTGCTGGGGTTCTCCCGGACCCGCGCGCCGCTGCTGGTGGGCGATGCGTTGCTGCCCCAGACCCAGGCGTTTTTCCAGGCATTGGGTATCAGGGTTCGCCAGTGGAGCGATGCGGCCCACTGGGAAGCGCCGACGCATCTTGTGCAGCAAACCACCGATGACTGGAGCGGGCTCCAGTCGCAACTGGCCTGAGAGGAGACGCGCCATGACCCAGACGGCCACCGCGCATTTGCTGGAGCTGGACCATATTTCACTGTCATTCAAAGGCGTCAAAGCGGTCACGGACATCAGTTTTCGTGTCGCCACCGCAGAGATCTGCGCCTTGATCGGCCCCAACGGTGCAGGCAAGAGCTCGCTGCTGAATGTCATCAGCGGCGTGTACCAGGCCCAGGAGGGGCATATCCGTTTTGATCGACAGGAGCGGCGCCGGATGCGCCCCCACGATGTGGCGGTACGCGGCATCGCCCGCACGTTCCAGAACATTGCGCTGTTCAAGGGCATGAGCGTGCTCGACAACGTGCTCACCGGACGCAACCTCAAGCGGCGCAGCACTTGGATCGAGCAGGCGCTGCGCATCGGTCGCGCCAGGGCCGAGGATGACCGCCAGCGCGAAGCGGCCGAGCGCGTTATCGCGTTCCTGCACTTGCAGCCCTGGCGCGACACCCTGGTGGGCACGTTGCCCTATGGCTTGCAGAAGCGCGTGGAGCTGGCCCGGGCGCTGGCGGCGGAGCCTCGGCTGTTGCTGCTGGACGAACCCATGGCCGGAATGAACGCCGACGAGAAGCAGCAGATGAGCCGCTTCATCGTCGATATCAATCGTGAACTGGGCACCACCGTGGTGTTGATCGAGCACGATATCGGCGTGGTCATGGACATCAGCGACCACGTGGTGGTGCTCGATTACGGTCGCAAGATCGGCGACGGCTCGCCCGAAGACGTACGGCAGAACCCCGAGGTCATTTCGGCCTACCTGGGCACTCGCCACTGACACCGGATATTCGACGCCTTCCCGCTGGGCTCTGTAGGAGCTGGCGAAGACTCGGGCCGCGTTCGGACGATCTTTTGACTTTTCGCTTGAGACTTAAGTGTCTGGGGAAAGATCGCAGCCTCGCTCCGCTCGACAGCTCCTACCGCGCAGCCCAGCGGGAGCAATCTCTGGCCACAGGATCCTCGTTTGTATTGACCGAACAGTATTAGGAACAGCGATGGAATTTTTCTTTGAAGTATTGATTGGCGGGTTGTTGGCGGGGGTGATGTACGCCTTGGTGGCCATCGGTTTTGTGCTGATCTACAAGGCCTCCGGGGTATTCAATTTCGCCCAGGGCGCGATGGTGCTGTTCTCGGCGCTGACTTTCGTCAGCCTGCTGGAACGCGGCGTGCCGTTCTGGCTAGCGTTTCTCATCAGCCTGGCGGCAATGCTGCTCATCGCCGTGGCCGTGGAGCGTGTGGTGCTGCGCCCTTTGGTCAACCGTTCGCCGATCACGCTGTTCATGGCCACCCTCGGGCTGTCCTACGTCATCGAAGGGTTCGCCCAGGCGCTGTGGGGCGCCCAGGTGCATGGCCTGGAGCTGGGCATCAGTGACGAACCGCTGGAGCTGGGCGGGATGTTGTTGTCGCAGTTCGACATTTTTGCCGCGTTGACTGCGGCGTTCCTGGTGCTGCTGCTGTCCTGGCTGTTCAACAAGACCCGGCTCGGATTGTCGTTGCGGGCGGTGGCCGATGACCCGCTGGCGGCACTGGCCGTGGGCATCCGCTTGCAGCGAGTGTGGGTGGTGGTGTGGGCGGTGGCGGGGTTTGTCGGGTTGGTCGCCGGGCTGCTCTGGGGCGCTCGCCTCGGTGTGCAGTTCTCGCTCTCGCTGGTGGTGCTCAAGGCCTTGCCGGTGCTGATCATCGGCGGCTTCACCTCCATCACCGGCGCGATTGTCGGCGGCTTGATCATCGGCGCCTCGGAGAAGCTGGCGGAGGTTTACCTCGGGCCCTTCATCGGCAGCGGCATCGAGAACTGGTTTCCCTACGTGCTGGCGCTGCTGTTTTTGCTGGTGCGTCCGGCGGGGTTGTTTGGCGAACGGGCCATCGAACGGGTTTAGGGGAGCGCATGATGTTTTATCGAGAAGCAGGCCAGTTCAACACCCGCTATGCCCAGGACCGCCGAGTCTTCGCGCTGCGCCAGGACCGTCATGGGCTGATCGCGTTGCTGCTGTTTGCCTTTGTCGTGGTGCCCTGGCTGGGCAATGACTACTGGTTCAGCGCGATCCTGATTCCATTCCTGGTGCTGTCCCTGGCCGGGTTGGGGCTCAATTTGCTCACTGGTTATGCCGGGCAACTGTCCCTCGGTTCTGCGGCGTTCATGGCGGTGGGCGCCTTTGCCACTTACAACCTCGAAGTACGGGTCGCCGGTTTGCCGTTGTTGGTCAGTATCGCCCTGGGCGGGTTGACGGCGGCGTTGGTGGCGGTGCTGTTCGGCCTGCCGAGTTTACGCATCAAGGGCTTCTACCTGCTGGTCTCGACCCTGGCGGCGCAGTTCTTCGTGACCTGGGCGCTGACCCGGTTCAGTTGGTTTTCCAACAACAGCGCCTCGGGCGTGATCAGCGCGCCGCGCCTGGAGGTATTGGGGGTGAACCTCGACGCGCCGGCCGGCCGCTATCTGCTGACCCTGACGGTGGTGGTGGCGCTGTTCTGGCTGGGCAAGAACCTGGTGCGCAGCGAGTTGGGGCGCAACTGGATGGCGGTGCGCGACATGGACACCGCCGCCGCGGTCATCGGCATTGCATTGGCAAAAACCAAGTTGCTGGCGTTCGCCATCAGCGGTTTTTTCCTCGGGGTGGCCGGCGCGCTCTGGGCCTTCGCTTACCTGGGCACGGTGGAGCCCCACGGGTTCGACCTCAATCGGTCGTTCCAGATCCTGTTCATCATCATTATCGGCGGCCTCGGCAGCCTGCTGGGCAACTTCCTCGGCGCGGCCTTCATCGTGCTGTTTCCGGTGTTGCTCTCGAACCTGGTGTCGCTGCTGCCCGGCGGGCTGGTGGACGCCGGCCAGGTGGAGAACCTGCAGAAGATGATATTCGGCGCCCTGATCATCCTGTTTCTGATCAAGGAGCCAGAGGGCCTTGCGCGCCTCTGGCAGAGATTTCGCCAGCGCGCTCGGCTGTGGCCGTTGCGCTACTGAGCGATGCGCGCAGCGCGGGTTTGCAGTTCCATTTTGTTGGCTTACCTATGGCTTCATAACAAGGAAAATCCGATGTTCAAACGATCATTCGCCAGCAGCCTGGCACTGGCCCTGAGCCTCACCGCCGCGGCCTTCACCGTCCAGGCGGACAACGAACAATACTTCCCGCTGCAAAGCTATCGCGTCGGCCCTTATGCGGCCGGCGGCACCGGTTTTTTCGGCGGTTTCATCGACTACCTCAAGTACGTCAACGCCAATGGCGGCGTGAATGGCGTCAAGTTGACCTGGAGCGAGTGCGAGACCGAATACGTGGTCGAAAAAGGCGTCGAGTGCTACGAGCGCCTGAAGAAAGGTTTGAACGGCGCGCCAGCGGCGGCCACCAACCCACTGTCGGTGGGTATTGCCTACGCCACCCTGGAGCGTTCGACGGCCGACAAACTGCCGCTGATCACCATCAACCACGGTCGCACGGACTCCACCGACGGCAGCGTGTTTCCCTACGTCTTCCCGTTGCAGTTGAACCCGTATTCCGAAGTGTCGGCGATCATCAACTACATCGGCCAAAGGGCCGGGGGGCTGGACAAACTCAAGGGCCTGAAGATCGTCACCCTGTATCACGGTTCGCCCTACGGCAAGGAAACCAACGAGGTGCTGCAAACCCTGGCCGACAAGTACGGTTTTGCGCTGACCTTGCTGGAGGTGCCGCACCCGGGCAACGAGCAACAATCGCAATGGCTGAATATCCGTCGGGAAAAGCCTGATTGGGTGATCCTGCGCGGTTGGGGCGTGATGAACCCGGTGGCGCTGAAAACCGCACAGAAAGTCGGTTTCCCGGCCGACCACATCATCGGCAACATCTGGAGCAATTCCGAGGATGACGCTGCACCGGCCGGTGCCGCGGCCAAGGGCTTCATCGCCATCACCACGCACCCTTCGGGCACCGATTTCCCGGTGCTGCAGGGCATCAAGAAACAAGTGGTCGACGCCGGCCATGGCGACCTGGCCGACCCCAAGCGTTTCGGCACGGTGTATTACAACCTCGGCGTGGTCAACGGCATTCTCAACGTAGAAGCGCTGCGCATTGCCCAGCAGAAATTCGGCAAGCAACCCCTGACGGGTGAGCAGGTGCGTTGGGGCTTCGAGAACCTCAAGCTCGACGATGCACGACTCAAGGAACTGGGGGCGTTGGGCCTGGTGCAGCCGTTGCAGTTGTCGTGCTCGGACCATGAAGGCGGTGGTGCGGTGCGCTTCCAGCAATGGGACGGTACGCAGTGGAAGCTGATCAGTGACTGGGTACAGGCTGACCGCGCCTTGCTGCGACCGATCATCGAAGCGTCTTCGCACCAGTACGCCCGGGAAAAAGGCATTACCCCGCGTGATTGCAGCAAGCAATCCTGAGGCGTCACGGCGACCGGGCGTGCGTGTCCGGTCGCTACTTGAAAAAGGCGAAACAGCATGACGACGAACGTGCCGATCCTGCAGATCGACGATATTGAAGTCCTCTACGAACAGACCATCCTGGCCGTGCGCAGCGTGTCGCTGGAGGTCGCAGAAGGGCAGGTCGTGGTGTTGCTGGGCGCCAACGGCGCGGGTAAAAGCACCACCTTGAAAGCCGCCTCCAACCTGGTGCGTGCTGAACGGGGCGAAGTGGTGCGGGGGCGGATCGTCTACCAGGGACGGGAGGTGACCCACAGCGCGCCTCACACCTTGGCGGCGAACGGCTTGGTGCAAGTGCTCGAAGGGCGGCATTGTTTTGCCCAGTTGACCGTGGAGGAAAACCTTCTGGCCGGCGCCCTGGCGCGCCAGGTGCCGCGGCGCCAGTTGCTGGCTGACCTGGAGTTGGTCTATGGCCATTTTCCGCGGCTGAAGCTGCGGCGCAAAAGCCTGGCCGGCTACACCTCGGGCGGCGAGCAACAGATGATCGCGATAGGCCGTGCACTGATGGCCAAGCCGCAACTGGTCTTGCTCGACGAACCGTCGATGGGCCTGGCGCCGCAGATCGTCGAGGAAATCTTCGAGATCGTGCGCCAACTCAATCAGCACGAAGGCGTCAGTTTCCTGATTGCCGAACAGAACATCAACGTCGCCCTGCGCTACGCCCACTATGGCTACGTGTTGGAAAGCGGTCGTGTGGTCAGCGAAGGCAGCGCCGAACAACTGGCGGCTCGCGGCGATCTGCAGGATTTCTATCTGGGAGCGAGGGCGAGGGGGCAGGACACGGCCGGGATTGAAGCACAGAGCTCCCCCTAATTGGGCCACTGTCTGGGTTCTGTAGGAGCTGGCGAAGCCTGCGATCTTTTGATCTTTCGCTTGAGGCTCAAGTGTCTGGGGAAAGATCGCAGCCTCGCTCCGCTCGATAGCTCCTACCGTGCCCCCAGCGGGAGCAAGCTCCCTCGCCACGGAGCCCTTTGGAACTCAGGTCGACAGGTTGATCACCCGGCCATCCCGGGTGTCCAGTGCCGGGCGGCGTCGATTGACCACCAGTTCGCCGATCCTGATCAACAACGTGCGGGTGACATTGCGGCTCAGGCCCAACAGGCTGGCGGTGTGGACCTGATTGCAGTTGGCGTAGCGGTAGGCGGTGCGCAGCAACTCGGCCTCGACCTTTTCATACAAGTCGCCATGCTCTTGCTCGAGCAGTTTCTCGAAGGCTTTCTGCAACAGCGTCTCTGCGCTTTGAGGGGCCGACTCCTGCGAGTTGTCCTGGCGTTCGATACGGAAGTTCGACAGGTGCAGGTCCTGTACGCCGATCACGTTGTTGCGGCAAATCAACAGGGTGTGGTGGATGACATTTTCCAGTTCGCGGATGTTCCCCGGCCAGGAATAGTCGAGCAATTTGCGCTGTGCCTGGGCATCCAGCGTCACCTCGCCGTGCCCGAGCCTGCGGCTGTACTCGGCAATGAAGTGGCGGATCAGCGGCAGGATGTCACCGGGGCGTTCGCGCAGCGGCTTGAGCACCAGGCTGACCACGTTCAGACGGTAATAGAGGTCTTCACGAAAGTGCCCGGCATTGATGGCTTTTTCCAACTGTACGTTGGTGGCCGCCAACACGCGCACATTGATCTTGATGCTCTTGCGCGAACCCAGCCGGACCACCTCGCGCTCCTGTAGCACCCGGAGCAACTTGACCTGGATCGGCAACGGCAAATCACCGATTTCATCCAGGAACAGCGTGCCGCCGTCCGCTTCCTCGAACCATCCGGCCTTGGTCGTCAGTGCGCCGGTGAACGCGCCTTTCTCATGGCCGAACAGCTCGGCCTCCACCAAGGTTTCGGAAAACGCCCCGCAGTTGACCGCAACAAACGGTTTGTGGCGACGGGCGCTGAGGTTGTGTACGTGGCGCGCCACCAGTTCCTTGCCGGTCCCGGTCTGGCCGATGATCAGCACGCTGGCGTCACTGGGCGCGACTTGCTGCAAGTGAGCCAGCAAAGCGCGGGAGGTGGGGTCTTCGAAGACCTGGGCCGTGGCACGAATCGAGGTGGCCAGGCCAGGGGAGGGAGGAAGCGTTAGAAGCTGCATGACGGTGGCCCGTTAATGAGATTGCCGTGACTGAAAATGGGTAAATGCCAACGTTCTTGAGGCAGTACCACGAAGCCATTGGGCTTAAGGCTTAATCTAAATGATCTAAAAAACAGACAACAAATAACCTTTAGTTATTTGCTTAGGGCTTCACCTGCACATAGCGAGGGGATCTGTCCTACCGGGTTCTGTAGGAGCTGGCGAAGCCTGCGATCTTTTGATCTTTTGATCTTTCGCTTGCGATTCAAATGTCTGGGGAAAGATCGCAGCCTCGTTGCACTCGTCAGCTCCTACACAACCCAGCTCGTCACAAAAGCCCTGATGGATTTATTCACCAATACGGATATGCGGTGTGACGGACATCCCCACGCGCAGTTTCGCCGCCCCGGGCTGGTCGGGGTCGATGCGAATGCGCACGGGCAAGCGCTGGACGATCTTGGTGAAGTTGCCTGTGGCATTGTGCGGGGCAATGGCGGAGTAGCTGACGCCGCTGGCCGGCCCCAGGCTTTGCACCGTGCCTTCCAGTGCCTGGCCCGGCAAGGCATCCACTTCGATATCCACGGTTTGTCCGGTCTCTACGTGCGCCAGTTGCGTTTCGCGAAAGTTGGCGGTGATGTAGACGGCGTCCAGTGGCACGATTGCCAGCAAGGGTTTTCCGGCATTGACGAAAGCACCGACGCGTATCGATTTCTCCCCGACGGTGCCGCTGATCGGTGCGGTGATGCGGGTATAGGAAAGTTGCAGTTGCGCGATGGCTTGCGCCGCCTCGGCATGGGCGAGGGCCGCCTTGGCCTTTTCCAGATCGGCCTTGAGGATATCCACGTATTGCCGGGCAGCCTGCAACCCCGCCTGGCTCTTGTCCCGGCTGGCCAGTTGGACGCTCAATTGCGCTTCGGCCTGCTGCTGGGCCTGCACGGTGCCCGACCCGTCGGTGGCCAGGTTGCGATAACGGGCCTGATTGACGCTGGCCAGTTTGAGCGCCGCCTCGTCTGCGGTTACCACCGCTTGGGCCTGACGTATGGTGGTTTCCTGTTGGATCAAGTGCGCTTGCAGGCTGGCGATGCCGGCCCGGGCGCTGGCGACCTGGGCTTGCGCCGCGTTCACGGCAGCGACGAAATCGCGGTCGTCGATGGTTGCCAGCAGGTCGCCTTTGTTCACCGGTTGGTTGTCGTCGACCAATACTGTCTCAACCGTGCCCGACACTTGCGGCGCTACCGTGGTGAAGTCGGCGTGGACGTAGGCATCGTCCGTAGACTGTATCGATGCACTGGATTCAGGACGATTGAAATAGAACGCCGCGCCGATGGCCACTGCGAGCAGTGTGGCGCTGATGATCTGGGCTTTCTTCGGTAATGCCATGATGAGTCACCCGTGTGAGGAGGAAGGTGATGAGGCTGCGTGCATGACAGGGGCGGGGATGTAGGTCAGTCGCAACACCAGAGGAATCAACAGCAGCGCCATCAGGCCCAACACGCGATAGGCATCGGCGATCGACAGCACCAGCGATTGCTGGCCGATGAGACTCATCAGTTGCGTCGGCTCAGGCACAAACGCCAGGCTGTTACCGACCAGTGCTCCCTGGTCCAGCAACATTTCTCCATGGAAGCGACCGCGCACGGTGATGAGCTGGGTAACCGCCGCTGCACCGGCCAGCGATCCGAAGGCGCGCAACGTGTTGATCGTGCCGGACACATAAGGCCCTTCAGCAGGCTGTACCACGCTGGTGATCAGGAACAGCATCGAGACCACCGCCATCGGTTGTCCGAGGGCCTGCAGGGTCTGCGCCATGACGAACTGGTCGCGGTTCCATTCGCTGGTCAGTTGTGAGCCGGCCAGACACGCCAGCGCGATCAAGCACAACCCCAGGGCGAACACGACACGCGCATCGATCTTTTTCTGGTACAGCAGCAGCGCCACCACGGGCCCCAGGACCAGTTGCGGCAGCGCGACGATCAGGCCGACCGACGCCATCTGGAAGGGGCGATAGTCCTGCAGTGCGCCGAGATAGTTGGCCGGTAGCAGCGAGCTGGACATCAACACCACCAGCAGCGCGAAGAACAGGGTGCAGCCCAGTCCCAGGTTGCGACGCCCGAGGATCTGCAACTTGATAAACGGTGATGGGTGATACCACTCGGTCAACAAATAGACCGCCAGCAAGGCCAGGCCAACCAGCAGCGAAGACGTGATCAGCGGTGAATGAAACCAGTCCAGCCGCACGCCTTGGTCCAGTGCGACAGTGATCAAACCGAACGCCGGCACACCGCAGGCCATGCCAAACCAATTGGCCTGTCGAAAACGTGGGACCTGGACGGGTTCCTTCGCCAGCCCCCAGGCGATCAGGCCTGCGGCGATGAGGGCGAGGGGAACGATCTGCCAGTACACCCAGCGCCAGTCCTGCAACCCATCCGTCCAGCGCCCGGCCAACCAGATGGACAGATTAGGCGCGAAGGTCGCGGTCATGGCATACAGCGCCAGGCCATACAGCCGTATGGGGGGCGGCAGGAATTTGAGCGCCGCCATCATCAGCAGCGGGATGGTGGTGCCGCTGGCAATGCCTTGCACAAAGCGCAAGGTCAGCAAAAGCTCCAGGTCGTGGATAAAAGGCAGGATCAAGGCGAGTAGCGTACAACTGCCGAGCATCCACAATTCGAAGCGACGAACCGAGAGCGTGATGGCGAACCACGCCGAAAAGGGCATGGCAATCAACTCGCCGGCGCTGTACACGGTGGTGAGCCAGGAGCCGTCGTCGAAGCCCAAGCCCATCGCGCCTCGCACATCTGCCAGGGCCAATGCGCCGACCCGGGTATTCAACCCCGCCATCATGGCGGCGAGAAAAATGCCGACCAGGCCGACCATCGAGCGTTTCGAGGACGAGGCCTGAGGCCCTGCGCTGGCCGCGACGTGCGCTGGCGACAGTGCGACGCTGTTCATTGGGCAACCTCCGGATTCCAGCCGCCACCCAGGGACTTGTAGAGATTGACCACGGTCAGCGTGGCGTCGGTCGTGTTGGCATTGAGGCGGGTTTGGCTGGCAAGCAGGTTGGACTGGGCCGTCAGTACACTCAAATAGTCGGCGGCGCCTTGCTGATAACCTCGCTCGGCGGCATGCAGCGCCTGCTTGTTCTGTTCATAGGACACCAGCAGCTCATCGTGTTGACGCTGTTGGGCCCCCCAGGCATCCAGGGCGTTGTCCACTTCATGCCAGGCTCGCAAGACGGTCTGGCGATAAGCGAGTGCCGCGGTTTTTTGCCGTGACTCGTTCAGGGCCAGGCGTTGCATCAAGCGTCCGCCCTGGAAGATCGGCAGGTAAACCGTGGGGCCGATGGAGAAGAACCGGGAATCCCAACTGGCGAGATCGCCACTGTCGAAGGCTTCCACGCCGATCTTTCCTTTCAGGCCAATGCGCGGATAGAAATCAGCCTTGGCCACACCAATGGCAGCCGTGGCGGCATGCAGTTGGGCTTCGGCGCGCAGGATGTCGGGGCGCCTGTGGGCCAGTTCAGAGGGGACACCAACCGGGACCCCGGAGGGCAGGGCAGGCAAGGGCAGTGCCTTACCCAGTTGCCCATCGAGGGCACGGGGCTGCTCACCCATCAGCAAGGCCAGTGCGTTCATCTGGGCGTTGCGACGTTGGTCCAGTTCAGGAACCATGGCCTTGATCGTGGCCAACTGCGCCCGGGCGGAGGAGGTTTCGAAGCGTGTCCCGACGCCGTTACGCTCGCGGCTTTCAGCCAGGCCGAGGGTGCGCTCCGCGACCGTCAGGTTTTGCCGGGTGATGTCCAGTTGCGCCTGGGTTCCGCGCAATTGCAGGTAGGTGCGTGCCACTTCGGCGGCCAGGGCCACCTGTGCGGCTTCGCGATCATAAATCGTGGCTTCCAGCGTCGCGGCGGCGCCTTCGCGGCCCCGTTGTGCACGGCCCCACAGATCGATCTCCCAACTGGCATCGAAGCCCAGTTGCCAGAAATTGTTGGGCCCGGTCGGAGCACCCAGGGCTGCGAACTTGCCATGTTCGCTGAGGGCCTCCCGCGTGTAGCTGGCATTGGCGCCTACGCTGGGTAGTAATTGCGACGCGGCGATGCCCAGTTGGGCGCGGCTTTGCTCGATGCGTTCGGCGGCCATCTGCAGATCAAGGTTGCCCGCCAGTGCGCGCGATTGCAGCCCGGTGAGCACGGCGTCATTGAACAGTGTCCACCACTGGGACGGCACCGCGGCAGTGGACGTCGGGATGACGCTTGCGTGCTCTTGTCGGGGCGACAGTTGCACAGCGTCAAGCCCGCTCTCAGGTTTCACGAAGTCTGGGCCTACCGTACAGGCGGTCAGGAAAATCGCGCCGATGAGCGTCAAAATGTGTCGAGGTATTCCGAAGAAAGCCGACATAGCCAGTTCCCCGTAAGGTTGCTGCGTCGCTCGACGAGCGCACGCCTGGGGTCAATGAATCAGCGATTGGCTCGCTGTGAATTCATGGTATTGGGGGACGTTTCCAGGCGCACTTCTACATCGGTTCAGCGAAACCATACGTCAGTGGCGGGGGATCTATACGAAGGTGTGGGGTCGGTGGCGTGATGGAAGCATCGTGGCGAGGTGCTGCTCCCGTTCGACGGCTGTAGGAGCTGGCGAAGCCTGCGATCTTTTGATCTTTCGCTTGAGATTCAAGTGTCTGGGGAAAGATCGCAGCCTCGTTGCACTCGACAGCTCCTACACAGCTCCTACTGGCGCAGGGCAGTGTTGATACAGGCCAGCAGTTTGTCGGCATCACAGGGTTTAGGCAGGCAGGCGATCAGCCTTGGTATGTGCGCCCCAAGGTCCGGGTAAGCGGTAATGAAGATGGTAGGGATTTGAAAGCCCATGGCGCCGAGCTGTTCATGCAGTTCCAGGCCACTCATCCCCGGCATCTGGATATCGGAAATCAGGCAGTGGGTAGCCGCCAGGGCGTTTGCGTCGAGGAAGTCCATGGCGCTGCAATAGGTTCGCACGTCATAACCGCTGGACCGTAACAGGCTTTTGAGGGCGGCCCGAACGGATTCGTCATCATCGACAACGGCAATCGTCGTCGTATTGCGCATCGGGGTGTCATGCATATCGGGTCGCTCGCACAAGCGCCTGTCGTCGTTACAAGATACGCGGTCTCCTGGGGCGCAAAAGTATACCTAGGTATAGCGCGCTAAGACCAAAGGGTTGGCGTTGGATACAACGGTTTGTCCCAGGGCTGCTTCCACTGTACGCAGGTACAACTGACCTGGGCTGACGGCTCACCTAGACTGGCACGCATCGTTCCCCCGGGGTTCAACACCAAACCCCTATGGCGCGTTAATTCGCTGTTCCTCTATGAAATCACTTGAAGGGCTTTCATGAGGGGTTAATCTAGAGATCGGCAACACGACCCGTTCTGGATCCCGACAGAGCCCATCCTCATCGGGCGGCCAGCGCAGCCACGGACGTCGCCCCAGCGCGACGATATCGGCCATGCGACGTGACACTGGATGCCAGCCCGACGGCAACGTGCGACGGATAACTCACTACAAATTGCTCGCGTGCCGATGGAAAACCACATGCAGATTTTATGGGACGATGGTGAACGTGTCTTCTGCCGGGAACTGCGTCCGGGTGTCGAGGGCGATTGCAGCGTACTGGTTGCGCGGCCCGCTGCCGAACAACCGCGTCCCGGCTGCCTTGGCCGTCTGGCCCACGAGTTTGGCCTGAAAGACGAACTCGATGGCACCTGGTCGGTGCGACCGTTGGAGATGGTGCGCGAAGGCGCCCAGACGCAGCTGGTGCTTGAGGATCCAGGCGGCACGCCACTCGTGCAATTGCTGATTGCGCCCATGGAGACGGCCACGTTCTTGCGTCTGGCGGTGAGCATCGCCGTGGCCCTGGATAAGCTCCACCAGCGCGGTCTCGTCCATAAAGACATCAAGCCCAGTCATATTCTGGTGAACTGCTTCGACGGACAGGCCAGGCTCACCGGGTTCGGCCTCGCCTCACGGCTGCCACGGGAGCGGCAGGCGCCCGAGACCCTCGCGGGGACGCTCGCCTATATGGCACCCGAGCAGACCGGCAGGATGAATCGCTCGATCGATTCACGCAGTGATCTCTATTCCTTCGGCGTCACGCTGTACCAGATGCTGACCGGCTCGCTGCCGTTCACGGCATCCGACCCGATCGAGTGGGTGCACTACCATATCGCCAAGAAACCCTTGCCACCTCGCGAGCGGGTTGGAACCATCCCTGAGGTGCTGTCCGACATTGTCATGAAGCTGCTCGCCAAGACGGCCGAGGAGCGTTATCAGACCGCCGCGAGTGTGGAATATGATCTGCGGCGCTGCCTCGCCGACTGGCAGCAACAGCACCACATCAATGCCTTTGCGTTGGGCGAGCATGGCCCGTCCGATCGGTTGTTGATTCCCGAGAAACTCTATGGTCGCGAGCATGAGGTCGACACCCTGGTCGAAGCGTTCTCACGGGTCGTTGCAAGCAGTGCGCCGGAGCTCGTCCTGGTCACCGGCTATTCCGGTATCGGCAAATCCTCGGTGGTCAATGAGTTGCACAAGGTGCTGGTTCCGCCGAGGGGACTGTTCGCCAGCGGCAAGTTCGATCAGTACCGCCGCGACATCCCCTATGCGACGCTGGTGCAGGCCTTCCAGAGCCTGGTGCGCACCCTGCTTGGCAAGAGCGACACGGAACTGGCGAGTTGGCGTGACGCGCTGCAGGAGGCGCTGGATGTCAATGCGCGGCTCATGACCGACCTCATCCCTGAGCTCAAGCTCATCATCGGTGAACCACCACCGGTTTCGGCACTTGATCCACAGCAGGAGCAACGTCGCTTCCTGCTGGTGTTCCGGCGTTTTATCGGTGTGTTCGCCCACGAAGATCATCCGCTGGCGCTGTTTCTCGACGATTTGCAGTGGCTCGATGCGGCCACGCTCGATTTGCTGGAGGATCTGTTGACCAGCGCTGATGTGCGACACCTGTTGCTGGTGGGCGCTTACCGCAGCAACGAGGTGGATGTCACCCACCCGCTGACAGGCAAGCTCCAGACCATTCGGAACGCGGGAGGCAACGTCGTCGAGATCATGCTGGCGCCGCTCGCCAAGGTGCACATCGAGCAGTTAATCGTCGAGGCGCTGCATGATGAGCGGGCCCGCATCGAGCCCCTGGCGCAGTTGGTGCTGGACAAAACCGCCGGCAATCCGTTCTTCGTGATTCAGTTCCTGCAAACGCTCGCCGACGGGCAACTGCTGGCCTTCGATCATGACGCCCGGCAGTGGTGGTGGGACCCGGACCGCATTCATACCGAGGGCTACACCGACAATGTCGTGGACCTGATGGTCGGCAAGCTGGTGCGCCTGCCGGGCGAGACGCAGCAGGCGCTGCAGCAGCTGGCTTGCCTGGGTAACGTCGCCGGGATCGAGGCGCTTTCGACCGTGCTGGGCATTCCCGGGACGCAGGTCCGCGGGATGCTCTGGGAGGCGATTCGCCTGGAACTGGTCGAGCGGCTGGACGATGCTTATGGTTTTGTCCACGACCGTATTCATGAAGCCGCTTATTCGTTGATCCCCCAGGAATCGCGCGCCGAGACGCACCTGCGAATCGGACGATTGCTCGCCGCGCAGACATCCGCGCAAGGGCAGGAAGAGGCGATTTTTGAAATCGTCGGCCAGCTCAATCGCGGCGCCGTGTTGATCACCGACCCGGCTGAGCGGGAGCAGTTGGCTGCGTTCAACCTGATTGCCGGCCAACGCGCCAAGGCGTCGACGGCTTATGCGTCGGCGCTCAACTATTTCACCACCGGGACGCAGTTGTTGGGCGAGGACTGCTGGGCGCGTCGCCATGGGCTGATTTTCGCGCTGGAGTTGAATTGCGCCGAATGCGAGCTCCTGACCGGGCAGCTGTCTGCCGCCGACGAGCGTCTCACGGCGTTGTCGGATCACGCCATGACCGTGATCGAGCGGGCCAATGTCGCGTGCCTGCTAATGGATGTCTACTTGCTCCTGGATCGCAGTGACGGTGCGGTTGCGGTCTGCCTGGCCTACCTGCGGCATGTGGGGATCGAGTGGTCGGCCCATCCGAGCGACGATGACGTGCGCAGCGAGTACGACCGCATCGCAGCGTTACTGGGGGACCGGGCAATCGAGGACCTTATCGACTTGCCGTTGATGGAGGATGCGACATCCCTGGTGACCGTCAATGCGTTGGGGAAACTCTTCGCGCCGGCCCTGCAGAGTGAAGCGAACCTGGCGGACCTGTTGATCTGCAAAGCGGTCACCCTGAGCCTTGAGCATGGCAACTGCGATGCTTCATGTTTGCTCTACGCCAATTTATTCAGGGTCGCCGGTCGCCGGTTCGGTGATTACCAAGTGGGCTTCCGATTCGGTCAGCTTGGCTGCGAGCTCGTTGAAAAACGTGGTTTGGCTCGATTCGAGGCGAGCACCTATCTTTGCTTCTCGTGCTTTGCCGTACGCTGGATGAAGCCTGTGGAGCAATGCCGCGACCTGTTGCGTCGTTCGTTTACGGCGGCGAATCGAATCGGCGATCTACCGTATGGGGCCTACGCGGGCAACAACCTCACTGCCGATCTGCTCTTCGCCGGCGAGCTGTTGTCCGATATACAAGGCGAAGCCCAGCGGGGTCTTGTTTACGCCAGGAAAGTACGCTTCGGGTTGGTGACTGATTTCATCATCACGCAACTGGCGCTGATCCGGATGCTCCGAGGCTCGACGCTAACCTTTGGTCGCCTGGACGACGGCGAGCTAATCGAGCCAGGCTTCGAAACCCACTTGACCAGTAACCCGGATCTGGTACTGGCTGAGTGTTTGTACTGGGTCCGAAAATTACAGGCTCGCTACATGGCCGACGATGCTGAGGCGGCATTGGAGGCCGCTGCAAAGGCGCAGCGTTTACTCTGGGTTTGCCAGTCGTTCTTCGAGGAAGCCGAGTTTCATTTCTATGGTGCCCTGGCCCGGGCCGCTCGCTGCGATAGCCTCCCTGTAGACGAGCATGGGCAGCACTTGCTGGCGATAGTTGCCGATCAGCAATGGCTCCAGACCTGGGCGCAGCAGTGTCCGGAAAATTTCGCCAGCCGCGCCGCGCTGGTGGATGCCGAAATCGCCCGTGTTGAAGGGCGCATGATCGACGCCGAGTTGCTTTACGAGCAGGCTATCGATTGCGCGCAAGAGAGTGGCTTCGTGCACATCGAGGCGCTTGCCAATGAACTCGCGTCGCGCTTCTACGCGGCGCGGGGCTTCGGGAAAATTGCTCGGGTCTATTTGCAGGATGCCCGCTACGGTTACCAGTGTTGGGGTGCCGATGGCAAGGTGCGGCAACTGGAGAACAAGTACCCATCGTTGAGGGCCGAAGCGCCTGAACTCGGCCCGACGACAACGATGGCGACACCGGTCGAACATCTTGACCTTGCCACTGTACTCAAGGTCTCCCAAGCCGTATCGGGCGAAATCGTCCTGGAAAAGCTGATCGATATGATCCTGTGCACGGCCATCGAACAGGCCGGCGCCGAACGCGGGCTGTTGATCCTGTCCGATGGCGGCGAGCACCGTGTCGCGGCGCAAGTGACTACTGGCGGCAAAACAACGCAGTTACGCGATGAGCGGGTGAGTGCGGCGCTGTTGCCCGAGTCGATTCTCTATCATGTGCTGCGCACCCGAGAGAGCGTTTTCCTTGACGATGCCGTGGCCGAGGCGCCGTTCGCCACAGACCCCTATATCCGGCAGCAGCGGGCCCGTTCGATTCTCTGCCTGCCGTTGATGAACCAGGCCAAGCTCGTCGGCGCGCTCTATCTCGAAAACAATCTGGCGGCCCGTGTGTTCAGTCCGACCCGGATCGCCGTGTTGAAGCTGGTGGCTTCACAGGCTGCCATCTCGCTGGAAAATGCTCGCTTGTACCGTGAGGTCGCGGAACGCGAAGCGAAGATCCGGCGCCTCGTGGACGCCAACATCATTGGGATCCTCGTGTGGAACGCCGACGGCGAGATCATCGAAGCCAACGATGCGTTCCTTCGTATGCTGGGATACGAACGAGCAGACCTTGCCTCGGGCCATCTGCGCTGGACAGACCTGACGGTCCCTGAGTTTCGAGAACTCAGCGAACGCAGGTTGGCTCACGCTTTGCTGACCGGGCATGCTCGACCCTACGAGAAAGAATATTTGCGCAAGGATGGCAGCCGACTGCCGGTCATCGTCGGCCTGGCGATGTTCGAAGCCGGCAGCAGGGAAGGGGTCGCCTTTGTGCTGGACCTGACCGAGCGCAGGCAGGCGGAGGAAAAGATCCGCGAAAGCGAGCGGCGCTATCGCGAAGTACAGACCGAGCTGGCCCATGCCAACCGTGTCGCGACCATGGGGCAGTTGGTGGCTTCGATCGCCCATGAGGTCAACCAACCAATTGCCGCGGCCATCCTCAACGCCAATGCCGCATTGCGCTGGTTGAACGTGCAACCGCCGGAGATCGGGGAGGTCCGGCAGGTGCTGGACCGCCTCATCTTCGATGCCAACCGAGCGGCGGACGTGCTGGGTCGCATCCGTGGACATATCCGCAAGGCACCACCGCAAAAGGGACCGGTAGACATCAACGCGGCGATCAGCGAGATGATCGACTTCACCCGTGGCCAGATCAGCAAGAGTGGCGCCTCGATACAGACGCAGCTCATGGACGGTTTGCCCGCCATCGAAGGCGACCGTGTAGAGCTGCAACAGGTGTTGCTCAACCTGATCATGAATGCGCTCGAGGCCATGAGCGGTGTCAGCGAAGGCAAGCGGCAGTTGCTGATCTGCACGGTGCGCGATGATGCCGGGTGCATCGTGGTGAGTGTCAGTGACACCGGGCCGGGGTTCGCCTCGGACAGTACCGACCTGGTCTTCACTTCCTTCTACACCACCAAGCCTACGGGCTTGGGGTTGGGGTTATCGATCTGTCGTTCGATCATCGAATCCCATGGCGGCAGTTTGAGGGCAAGCGTCAACCCACCCCGCGGTGCCACTGTTCAATTCACGCTGCCCATCGCAGTCTTGAGCTCAACGACAGCGTCTTGATTAATACTTAGGTTTAAGACCTGTATATCAACCGCTCATTGAAATCAGTCCCATGTACAAATGAAACTCCGCAACCCCGGCGATACAGTGTTTTCAAGGGTTGCGGAGTCTCTTCTCATGAATAATCTAACTGCCCATGCCGTGGATGAGTTTTCATCACTGCGTTCCGTTGTGCTTATTTTCCTGGCACTGATGACAACGAATGTTTGCTATCGCTTGAGTGCGCCCACGTCCCTGGGTCAACTGCCGAAGGACATGTCGGATGTCTCATTGAAACCGGTCAACATCGAGCAAGCCCTGGGCAGCGTGCCCATAGGCGCCCACCTGGTCAGCCCTCGCCGGTTCTACCTGCATCACGGCATATACCTTGGCGGCGCAGAAGTTGCCCATTACTCGGGGTTCAGCGGTTCCCTCAAGTCGGGGCCTATCGAAGTGACCGATCTTGAGCATTTCGCCAAAGGCAAGCCCGTGTGGATAGTTGACGAGCACTGTGAATATTGCGCCGAAGAAGTGGCCCATCGGGCGCGTTCGCGACTAGGCGAAGACCAATACAGGGTCTTATCCAATAACTGCGAGCACTTTTGCAGTTGGTGCACCACCGGGGAAAGTTACAGCAGCCAGATCAATGCATACTTGCATCGGCCTCGTCATCTTTTTGCACTGATATCAGCGCTGCATCCCCAGCTCATTGCATAGCGCCTACATCACGGTTCGGGCCATTACTACCGTACTTTCCGGGCCGAGGCGCTGTGCTACAATTTTTTTCCGCCCACTCCCCAAGAGGATCGTGCATGAACGGCAATTCCCCATCCAATGACCCGAGCAGCAAGGATTCAATTGTGTTCGTGGTGGATGACGATGCCTCAATGCGCGATGCATTAAGCAACCTCTTGCGCTCGGTCGGCATACGCGTCGAGACGTTCGCCTCCACGGCGGACTTTCTCCAACAACCCAAGACCGAAGGTGCCAGTTGCCTGGTGCTCGATGTACGGCTTCAAGGTAGCAGCGGCCTGGACTTTCAACGTCAGTTGGCGGGGTCGAACGTCACTATCCCCATCATTTTCATCACCGGCCATGGCGACATCGAAATGTCGGTCAAGGCAATGAAAGCCGGTGCCGTGGATTTCCTGGCCAAACCCTTTCGTGAACAGGATTTGTTGGACGCGGTGTCAGCCGCACTCCAGGCCGACGTCAAGCGCCGGGCCGTCGAGGGTCAGCTTGCGGACCTGCATGCCCGCTACGAAACGCTGACGGCCCGTGAAAAAGAGGTGATGACGTTCGCAGCCAAAGGCCTGATGAACAAACAGATTGCCGGGCAGATGAACCTGAGCGAAATCACCGTGAAAATCCACCGCGGCCACGCGATGAAAAAAATGCATGCCAAATCCTTCGCTGACCTGGTGCGGATGGCGGAGTCATTAGGTGCCGGGCAGGGCCATTGAACAGAGCGACAGGCCTGCATGAACGCCAGTTCCTGGACTTGCGACGCCGCGCAGGCGGCGACGGTTAGCTAATTGCTGATAAAAAGATTTATTGACTAAAGAATTACATCGGGTAATTATTTCCCTGCATCTGCTTTCACGCAGAGTCATTTTGCAGGGGCAACCCGATGAATCAGAACACCGTGCCTTCACTGGCCAGTCTTTACGTCGAGACTCACGAATCGCCATTTGACGCACGCCTGGCGCCTTCGCTCATGCAAGGCTTTCCCGCCGAACCCCACCGCCGCGTCACCTGGCACAACTGGATGAGCCCACCGTTCAGCCAATGGGGTTTCCGCAACCTGGCGCGCTTGCGTCCTTCCATCGACGTGCAGGCCGGCAGCGGGCCGGTCAGCGCGTTCAAGCAGGCGTTCCAGCCGCTGGATGAGCTGCACTTCGACAGCGAGTGTGGCTTGAGCATCAGCGTGATCGATCACCTGGTCGCCAGCCAGACCGATGCTTTCCTGGTCCTGCAGGGCGACACCGTACTGTTTGAGCGCTACTTCAACGGCCAGCGTCCCGAGGACCGACACATCATGTTTTCGGTGACCAAGTCGCTGATCGGTGCCTTGGGCGAGCAACTGGTCTGCGAAGGCCTGCTGGACCCTACGTTGATGGCCACGCATTACGTACCGGAACTGGCGGGCAGCGCGTTCGGCGATGCGACCGTGCGCCAGTTGTTCGACATGGCGGTGGCCGTCGATTACAGCGAGGTCTATGAGGATCCGGATTCAGAGAGTTCCCAATACGGTTACGCCTGTGGTTTCCAGCCGGCACCAGCACAGTATGCGACCTTCGAATCCCTGTATCAGTACTTGCCCTCACTGAGGAAACGCGGCAGTCACGGCGGCTTTTTCCATTACGTGACGGCCACCACCGAGGCGTTGGCCTGGGTCATGGAGCGGGCGACTGGCAAGGCTTGTCACCAGTTGCTGCAAGAGGTCTGGAGCCAGTTGGGTTGTGAACGTGACGGCTACTTCCTGGCCGATCCCTGGGGCCGCAGCGTCGCCGGTGCCGGTTTCAGTGCGACCTTGCGTGACATGGCGCGCTTCGGTCGCCTGCTGGCCAACGATGGCCGCCAGGGTGGGACACAACTGCTCTCGGCCGAGGCCCTCGCCGGCATCGCCGCAGGGGCCGACCCGGCGATCTATGCCGCATGCGCCGATTTCTCGAGCTGGACCCCAGGCGCGTCCTACCGCAGCCAATGGTATGTCTTCAACGACCACAGCCAGGCGCTCATGGCCGGTGGCATCCATGGTCAATACCTGTTCATCGACAAACCGTCCGGCGTGGTGATCGTCAAGCAGTCGTCCCTGGGCGAGGCTGTCAGCCCATTCGACGGCGACAGCGTGCGCATGTTGCGCGCCATCGCGGCACACCTGACGCCCTGACTTCACCCGATAAACACAACAATTTTGCGTTCCGCTCACCTGGCCCCACCAGGTGTTGGCGCGGGTTTGCGCCGCCATTTACTGCCCTGTAACAACAATAATCACACAGGAGCTCCATATGGTTTCCATGATGCGTTTGTCCCGAACGTTCCTCGTGCTCGGGTTACCCTTGACCGCCCAGGTTGCCTGGGCGGGCTACACCTTCGAGGAGGGCAACCTCAAGGGCGAAGTCAACTTAACGGCCGGTGGCGCAGCCCTGTCCACCCGCAACGTCAATTTTGGCGGCGGCGTGGTGGACATGCGCAGCGGCAAGAATGGCGGCACGAAAATCGACTGGCAGGAGTTCTACGTCAAGCCGGGCATCAAGTTGGAATACGCCGTGCAGCCGGATTTCAGCCTGTTGGCTGGCGGCTCCCTGGTGGGCGCGACCACCTTCGGTGATGGCGATGCCGGTGGCTTCACCCGTAGCTCCGACGGCAAGGTGTCGACCGAAGAGTTCTATGGCGGTTTCCGCGCTGGTGAATGGACGGTCACCGGCGGTCGCCAGAACTACATGATCGGCAACGGTTTCATCGTGATGGATGGCAACCTCGACCAGTTGAACGACGGCGCCTACTGGCTCGCCCCACGCACCGCCTTCAAGGATTCGGCGGTGGTCGCCTGGGACCATGGCGCGTTGAAGGTCCAGGGCTTCAGCCTGGGCACCGACAGCGACCTGGGTGATTTCCGCATGAGTGGCGTGAACCTGGACTACAACCTCGACGACCAGGTGACGCTGGGCGCCACCGCGTTGAAGGTCAAGGCCATGGGGCCCAAGGGCAGCACGTTGCCGCGCCGCCGCGACGGCATGCAGGTGTACAACGTCAGGGCGTTGAACGCCAAGCTGCCGGGCATCGCGGACCTGACCCTCAATGCCGAATATGCCCTGGAGCGAGGCAGCGGCGAAGGCGTGGATTACGACGCCAAGGCCTGGTACGGCCAGGCGGATTACACCTTCGGCACGCTGCCGTTGACCCCGGTGATCGGCTACCGCTACGCGAGCTTTTCCGGCGACGACAACCTCACGGACAACCGACAGAAAGCCTGGGATCCGTTGAGCAAGGGCTTCGTCGACTGGAGCACCTGGCTGATCGGTGATGTCGTCGGCAACTACCTGCTGTTCAACAGCAACGAAAACGTCCAGCAGTTCTCACTCAAGACCCACCTCAACGAAACCCTTACGCTCGGTGCGATCCACTACCAGTTCTGGCTCGACGAAAAAAACTACATGGGCACCGCCGTCAGCGACAAACGGTTTGCCGACGAGAGTGTAGTCTTCCTGGATTGGGCGCCTTCGAAGTCGCTGTCCACCTCGCTGTCCTATAACTGGGTCAAGCCGATGGCAGCGGCCAAGCAAATCTTCGGCGACGACCGGAAATTCAGCGCGCTGGAACTCTACTTCACCTACCGCTATTAAGTGCCGCGAGCCTTCGCGGCCGCGCTGGAGTGTTTGATCATGCGTACATCTTTGCGTAATACCTTGTTGGGCGCTGTCGTTTCGATGCTGGTCAGTGGCGCAAGCCTGGCCGAAGAGCGGACGGTGCGAATCTACAACTGGATCGAGTACCTGCCGCCTGAAATCCTCAAGAGTTTCGAGGAGGAAACCGGCATCCGTCCCATCTACGATGTGTTCGACAGCGTCGAGACCTTGGAGTCCAAACTCCTGACCGGCAACTCCGGGTATGACGTGGTCTACCCGAGCAGTTCCAACGTCAGCCACCTGATTGCCGCCGGTGCCGTCCAACCCCTGGACCGCAGCCAACTGCCGAACTGGGAGCATCTGGACCCCGAGTTCATGAAGTCCCTGGAAGCGGTGGGCGACCCGGGTAACCGCTATGCGGCGCCGTACCTGTGGGGCACGACCCTGATCGGCTACAACGTCGACAAGGTGCGCCAGGTGCTGGGTGCCGATGTGCAAATGAACACCTGGGACATCCTGTTCAAGGAAGAGAACATGGCCAAGCTGGCCAGTTGTGGCGTGGGTCTGCTGGACGCCGCCAACGAGATCGTGCCCATTGCCTTGCACTACGAAGGGTTGGACCCCAACAGCGAGAAACGTGAGGATTACGCCAAGGCACAGGCAGCCATGCTCAAGGTTCGACCGTACATCACCTACTTCAATTCATCGCGCTATGGCATGGACCTGGCCAACGGTGAGATCTGTGTCGGGGTGGGTTGGTCCGGTGGGGTGGCCCTGGCCAAGCGACTGGCCGAAGACGCAGGGAAGGGGGTCAAGGTGGAGATGGCGCTGCCCAAGGAAGGCGCACCGATGTGGTCGGACGTGATGATGGTGCCCACCAATGCGCCTCATGCCAAGGAGGCTTACGCGTTCATCAACTACATCTTGCGTCCCGACGTCATTGCCCGGATCAGCAACAAGATCGGTTACCCCAACCCGAACAAGGACTCCACGACGCTGGTCAATGCTGAAATTCGCAACAACCCCGCCATGTATATACCGGACGAGGCGCGCAAGACTCTGTTCGCGTTGGAGCCGGTGCCGGCGGCGGTGGAGCGGATCCGCACCCGCACCTGGACCAGCATCAAGACGCATCGCTGATCAGTGTGACCCGGCGTTGCGGCGCCGGGTCCGTATCGGTGGAGTGTTCGTATCGGTGAAGTGTTCGCTCAGGCGCGCATGCCCAGGAAGAGCAATTCGGTGATACGTCGGACCTGGGTAGAGTGGGCCTCGATGTCCGGCTGTTCCTGGTTGACCAACCTGAACAGCTGCAAGTGCGAATAGTCGTTCAACAGGAAGGCGGCGAGGTCGACGTCGAGGTCGGCGCGCAGCTTTCCGGCCTGTTGCAATTCCCTGATCAGCCCACTGATTTCGGCCCTGAGCGCATCGTTCATGGCGCGATAACCCTCGGGCAGCCCGTTGTCGCCGCCAAACAGAATCAGCGGCAGCAACTCGCGCCAAAGGCTCGGATGCATGACCTCCAGCGCGTAACCGGTCAACAGTCGTTCCAGATAACACAGTGCTTCGACCGGGTCTTCGATTTCAGGGATCTGGTTGCGGGTGTCCGTGAGTGCGCGCTGGTCGGCGTCGTGCAGGATCTCCAGGATGATCTCCTGCTTGTTGCCGAAGTACTTGAAGACGGTAGGCGCCGATACACCGGCCTGGTTGGCGATCTGCTCGATGGTGGTGTTCTGGAAACCCTGGCGCTCGAACAGTTCGACCGCCGCCTTGCTGATGGCTTGGCGGCGTTCGGCTTTTTGACGTTCACGCAGTCCGCTCACGGGAGGTCCTTGTTGGAAAGCAGCGATTAAAGGCCTTGGTACACCAGCCCTGTGGGAGCGAGCTTGCTCGCGATAGCGTTGGATCAGTCGCATTGAAGTCGACTGAAATACCGCCATCGCGAGCAAGCTCGCTCCCACAGGGTTCCTGGTTAACAACAGACCGGGCATAGGCATGCAAAATACTTAACCCAGTAAAGTTTTTAAAGGGTTTATTTCATGGCTCTCCCTCAAGGACGGGGCTGAATGCCGCGATCCAGACGCCTGGCATGAGGCAAAACGCCATTCCTACTTGGCGAAATCAGGCACGGGGATGGCGCGTTCAGGTAACTAACTCGGGAGGGAAGACAGGTAACGTGGCGCGACTTTTCAACGGCCATGCACACGTTCGCGACGGGGACCGTCTTCAGGAGAGGATGAAATCACAAGCACCGACCGTCCCTAAGCGCGTCTCAATGTTCGATCACAAGAGAATAAGAAAATGACCAGCCCCAGCTTCAAGGATTCGAACGGCCATTTGGCACAGGGCTTCAAGCCTCGTCACGTCACCATGCTGTCTATTGCCGGAATCATCGGTGCGGGTCTGTTCGTGGGATCGGGCCATGCCATTGCCGCCGCCGGCCCGGCCGTCATGCTGGCCTATCTGTTCTCCGGGCTGTTGGTGGTCCTGGTCATGCGCATGCTGGGCGAGATGGCGGTTGCCAATCCGGACACCGGCTCCTTCTCCACCTATGCCGACCAGGCCATCGGACGCTGGGCAGGCTTCACCATCGGTTGGCTCTACTGGTGGTTCTGGGTGCTGGTGATTCCCATCGAAGCGTTGGCCGCCGGTCATGTGCTGAACCAGTGGTTTCCCGCCGTTGATGCCTGGCTGTTCGCCTCGGTGTCGATCGTTCTGTTGGCCGTGACGAATCTGTTCAGCGTGTCCAAATACGGCGAGTTCGAGTTCTGGTTCGCCATGGCCAAGGTCGTGGCAATCATCGGCTTCATCTCCCTGGGTTTCGCGGTGCTGATGGGGTGGATTCCCGAGCGTGAAGCCAGCGGCCTGAGTCGCTTGATGGAGGAGCATGGCGGGTTCGCCCCCAATGGCCTGTCGGCGGTGGTGGGCGCGTTCATTACCATCATGTTCAGCTTCATCGGTACGGAGGCAGTGACCATCGCAGCAGCCGAATCCGATAACCCTGCGCAGAACATTGCCAAGGCCACCCGTTCGGTGATCTGGCGCATTGGTGTGTTCTACCTGCTGTCGATCTTCGTGGTCATTTCCGTGGTCCCCTGGAACGATCCGCTCCTGGCTTCAGTGGGTTCCTACCAGCGGGCGCTGGAGCTGATGAACATTCCCCACGCCAAATTCCTGGTGGACGTGGTGGTGTTGATCGCCGTGGCCAGTTGCATGAACTCCTCGATCTACATCGCCTCGCGGATGCTGTACTCCCTGGGGCGCCGCGGCGATGCGCCAAAGGCACTGAAGGTCACGTCCTCGGCCGGTGTGCCACGGTCGGCGGTGATTGCCAGTACCGTGCTGGGCGCGGGTGTCACCTTGTTCAGCTACTTCATGCCCGCCGGCCTGTTCCAGTTCCTGCTCGCCAGCTCCGGCGCGATCGCCTTGCTGGTGTATCTGGTGATCGCCATCTCGCAACTGCGCATGCGCCGGATGTTGCAACGGCAGAATATCGAGCTGCCTTTTCGCATGTGGTTGTTCCCCTGGCTGACGTGGTTGGTCATCGTGTTCATCTCGGCGGCGCTGGCGGTCATGATGGTCACGCCCGAGCACCGCAGCGAGGTCAGTACCACCCTGGGCCTGGCGCTGATCATTTCCTTTATCGGCCTGGCAACATCGCGGCATTCGCCCCAGCCTGAGAGCGTCGCCTCCCTCGGTTAGCCTGTCATTTCTGCCCTGTTGACGTCACGTTACTGGCGTCAACAAAACCGCCTTTTCAGCCCATTCAGGACGCAAAAACCTCCGTCTTGAAGCGCGGCCCGTCCGCCTGTCACCCACTTGCAAGCACACCCCTGCAAACCGGCACTAACCCGCGCCTGCGTTGTCAGTAATTGGCGCCTGTAGGGATGAGGATCGCCCCTGATAACAGCACGCCAGCTGGATTAGTTTTTTCTCGATCACTCTCGGGAAAAAAGCCTTGCGATGGATTGCGTCCTGGACCGACCATTTCTCTTGCAGGCGATTTCCCATGGGGTTTCTACTCGATCCGCGTCATGACATTGATGCTGCCTTATTGAGCTACCGCCGGGTGTTCTGGGCGCTGGCATTGTTCAGTGGCGTGATCAATCTGCTGGTGCTGGTGCCGTCGCTCTACATGATGCAGGTCTACGACCGGGTCCTGACCAGCCGCAACGAAACCACCTTGTTCATGCTCACCTTGATGGCCCTGGGGCTGTTCATGTTCAGTGCCCTGATCGAGTGGGTCCGTGGCGAGGTGATGATTCGCATGAGCGCGGGGCTGGACGAAGCCTTGGGCGAGCGGATTTTCGACGCCGCTTTTGCCCGCAGCCTGCGCGAGCACAACGCCAACCCGGCGCAGGTGCTCACCGACCTGGCGACGTTGCGCCAGTTGATCACCGGGCAGGGTTTGATCGCGTTGCTCGACGCCCCTTGGCTGCCGATCTTCCTGCTGGTGGCGTTCATCTTTCATCCCTGGTTCGGCGTGCTGACGCTGGTGCTCGCCCTGGTGCTGATCGGCTTGGCGCTATGGGGTGAACTGGCGACGCGCACGCGCCTGGGCGAAGCCAATCGCCTGGGGGTGCAGTCGTCGATCTATGTCAACAGCACGCTGCAGAATGCCGAAGTCATCCAGGCCCTGGGCATGCTTGGACCATTGCGCCAGCGCTGGAGCTTGTTGCAGCAGCGCATCATTGCCGCCCAGGCCCATGCCAGCGACCGCGGCGCGCGCATCACCTCGGCGACGCGGTTCGTGCGCATCTCCGGGCAGTCCCTGTCCCTGGGCCTGGGAGCCTTGCTGGTGCTCGAAGGCCAACTGTCGGCGGGCATGATGATTGCGATGTCGCTGTTGCTGGGGCGGGCCCTGGCGCCCGTGGAAATCGCCATCGGCTCGTGGAAACAATTCAACGCCGGGCGCCAGAGCTACCAGCGCCTGAGCCAACTGCTGGCCCAGCACCCGCGCGAGCGCCTGCGCATGCCGTTGCCACCGCCCACCGGCGCGGTGCGCCTGGAACAGTTGTATGTCGGTCCGCCAGGTGCTTCGCAGCCGATCCTGCGCGGGATCAATTTCAGCCTCGCCAAAGGCGATGTGCTGGCGGTGGTCGGGCCCAGCGCCAGTGGTAAATCGACACTGGCGCGCGCCTTGGTCGGGGTCTGGCCGGCCATGGGCGGGTCGGTGCGGCTGGACGATGCCGAGATCAGCCAGTGGTCCCACGACGCCTTGGGTCCCTACCTTGGATACCTGCCACAGGACATCGAGTTGTTCGATGGCACGGTCGCCGACAACATCGCCCGCTTCGGTGAGCAGGACGCCGACAAGATCATCGCCGCCGGGCGTCATGCCGGCATCCACGAAATGATCCTGCGCTTTCCCAAGGGCTACGACACGCCGCTGGGCCCTGGTGGGCTTGGCTTGTCCGGTGGGCAAAAACAACGCCTGGGCCTGGCTCGCGCGCTCTACGGGCGGCCATCGCTGATCGTGCTCGATGAGCCCAACTCCAACCTCGATGAAGCCGGAGAATTGGCGCTTGTGCAGGCCATCAGTACGCTCAAGGCGGCTGGCAGTACCGTGGTGTTGATTACCCACCGTCCCAACGTACTGGCGGTGGTCGATCACATCCTGGTGCTCAAGGACGGTACTCAACAAGCGTTCGGCCCTCGGGACCGGGTGCTCAAGGCATTGATGCCGGGGCCGAGACCGGCCGCGGTCAGGGAGGCGGGCGGCGATGCGTGATCTGACTCCGGGGGCGCAAGCGTATAGCGAGCAAGGGCTGAGCGTGCGCAGCACCACGACGCTGCCCAGCGCCAGCACCGACGCCGGGAGCGCGGCGCGTTATGGCGTGGGATTCCTGGTCCTGACGCTGGGCGGTTTCCTGCTCTGGGCCTGCCTGGCGCCGCTCGACCAAGGGGTGGTAGGCAGTGGCACCGTGGTGGTGGCGGGGGAGCGCAAGGCCGTGCAGTCGCTGGTCGGCGGAGTAGTGGAAAAGCTACTGGTCAGCGACGGCGACCGCGTCACCCAGGGGCAATTGCTCGTGCAGCTCAATACGGTGCAGGCGCAATCGCAACTGGACGTGACCCTGGGCAAGCTTCTCAATGATCGCAGCATCGAAGCGCGCTTGATTGCCGAGCGCCTGGGCAACGCCGAGATCCAATGGCCCGCGGACCTGCTGGCCCACGCCGACGAACCGCGAGTCAAGGCGGCCATGGCCTTGCAGAGCCAGTTGTTCATCACCCGCCGCGCGGAGCTGGGCAGCCGCTTGCAGATCATCGAGCACGAAGCCGCGGCCTTGCAGCAGCAATTGCTTGGCTACGAAGGCGTCAAGCGCAACTACGACGCGCAGATGCGCTTCCAGCAGCAGGAGCTCGAAGGCCTGCGTGATTTGGCCCGGGAGGGCTACGTTCCGCGCAACAAACTCTTCGAGGCCGAGCGCAACGCAGCCCAGTTGGCGGGGCAGATCGCCTCGGGGGTGGGTGATGTCGGCAGGACTCGCCAGGCGATCAACGAAAGCCGGCTCAAGGCCTTGCAGGCGCAGCAGGAGTTCCGTCGCGATGCCGAAACCCAGCTCAGCGAAGTCTCGGCCGAGGCCGCCGGTTATGCCGATCAGATTCGTGCCTTGCAGTTTGAAGTCGACAACGGTGCGATCCGTGCGCCGGTGGCCGGGCAAGTCATGGACGTGAGCATTCATACCGTCGGCGGTGTGGCACAGGCCGGCCAGACCCTGATGCAGGTCGTGCCGCTGGATGCACCGATGGCGATCACCGCGCGTTTCGAGCCGCTGATGGCCAACAAACTGCGCCCGGGCCTGCCGGTGCATGTGCATTTCACCGCGCTGCAACGGGTGGATACGCCGACGGTGACCGGCACGGTGACGACGGTGTCGGCGGACCAGTTGATCAATGAGCAGACACACCAACCGTACTTCTCCGCCAAGGTCGAGATTCCCGCCGACACCGTGGTTGCGTTGCAGAGCGCCGGCCTGCTGGTGCGCCCGGGCATGCTCGCCGACGTCACGGTGGTGACGGGCGAGCGCACCTTGATGAATTACCTGATGAAGCCTTTGCGTGAACGCTTGCTTGCAGCCTTCAAGGAGGAATGAGCATGGTCGATCGTTGTCGCTACCGTTTGCGTGTATTGCTGAGCCTGTGTGCGGGTTGGGCGGCGCTCAGTCCGGTGTGGGCCGCTGAGGGAGGCCTGAGCCTGACCGCCGCCTATGATGCCTCGCGCCTCAACGATCCGACCGTGCAGTCGGCTGCCCACGCTTTTGAAGCTTCGCGGCATGAAGAGGACATCGGGCGTGGCGGCCTTTACCCGCAAGTGTCGCTAAGCTCGCGCTACGGCTACGGCGGGCGGACCGACGGCGGTGACGACAACACCTACGTCAACAGCAACGATTACCAGGCGAACAACGTGACCCTGGCGGCGCAACAGCCACTCTACGACAAGGCACGCTGGGCGGCGTATCAGGAGGGCAAGGCGCGCGGTCAACTGGGCACCCAGGTGTTCGATGTGGCCGGCCAGACCCTGTATGACCGGGTGGCGAAGGGGTATTTCGATGTCGCTCGGGCCGAGAACGAGATCAAGTTGATCGTCCAGCAGAAGAGCGCCATCCAAGGTTTGGTCGTTCAAAGTAAAAAGCTTTATGAAGGCGGCCAAGGCGCGATCACCGATATCGACGAAGCCCAGGCGCGGCTCGACCTGGTGCAAGCCCAGGAGGCTGAAGCCCAGGCGCGGCGCGTGGCGGCGTTGCGGGCCTTGTCCGGGCGTGCCAGCGTGCCCATCGATGACATCCTGCCGATGCGCGAAGAACTGGCCGCCGGTAGTCCGATCCCGCCGGAGCAGGATTTGCCGTACTGGACGGCGATTGCCCGTGAAGCCAGCCCCGAGCTGGCTGCCCGGCTGGCGGCGGTGAAAGTCGCCGAGGCCCAGGCTGACAGCCAGCGCGCCGGGCATTATCCAACCTTGTCGCTGACCACCCAGTTGACCCGCCGGGAAACCCGTCAATACCAGGAACTCGACCCGCGCCAGGACACCTACTACGTGGGTGTGCAATTGGATATTCCGTTGTACCGCGGCGGGGCGGTACGGGCCTCGGTGGCCAAGGCCGAAGCGCAACTGGCCGGCGCCCAGTCCGACTACGACGTGCAACGCCAGCAACTGGCCGAGGATATCGAGACCGATTACCTGGGCGTCGTCGCCGGGTTTACCAAGAGCAAGGCGATGCAGCGGGCGGTGGAGTCGAACCAGCGAGCACTGACCTCGACGGAAAAAGGCTTCCAGGGCGGTGTGCGCTCCACGGTGGATATTCTTGACGCGCAGCAGCGGCTGTTCCAGGCCCGTCGAGACCTGCTCAATACCAAGCTCGACATGCTGCAAAGCTATGTGAGCCTGCACACTCACACTGGCCAGATGAATCGTGCGGTGCTGGAGCAGGTACAAAGCTTGTTCTAGACCATCAGTGCTCAAGTTTGCACTTATCCCTGTGGCGAGGGAGCTTGCTCCCGCTGGGCTGCGATCTTTTGATCTTTCACTTAACACTCAACAAGGCCTGAAAAGATCGCAGCCTCGCTTCGCTCGACAGCTCCTACAGCGCAGCCGAGCGGGAGCAAGCTCCCTCGCCACAAAAACGGTCCGGGCCCAGTGCTTGCCTTCAGCACAACACGCCCCCCTGTGGCGAGCTTGCTCGCGATTGCGGTGGGTCAGCCAGCATCAATGTTGAATATTCCGAGGCCTTCGCGAGCAAGCTCGCTCCCACTGTTTGATCTGTGGTTGTCCTTGATTTTTATGGCGCCGCCAGTCCCCTTGTGGGAGCGAGCTTGCTCGCGATTGCGGTGGGTCAGCCAGCATCAATGTTGAATATTCCGAGGCCTTCGCGAGCAAGCTCGCTCCCACAGTTTGATCTGTGGTTGTCCTGGAATTTTCTGGCACAGCACGACCCTGTGGGAGCGAGCTTGCTCGCGATTGCGGTGGGTCAGTCAGCATCCTTGCTGAATGTGCCGCCGCTATTGCGGGCAAGCCTGCTCAGGGGGCAATCAGGCGGTGAAGTCGCTGGCGTGCAGCTCCTTGACGCCGACCAGTTCGAATTCGAACTCGGGGGTGGCGTTGGCGTTGGTACTGCCGGAGAGGATGCCATCGACGAAGCGCAGCTGGCCGGTGGCGTTGGTGGGGTCGAAGGCGTTGCTGCCAATGAACGTGAAGGCATCGACTGTGGCGGTCAGCGGGTTGGCGTCCAGGCCGGTGAGGTCCAACTTGTCGAACTCCGCGCTTTTGAAGCCGCTGATCACATCGCGCAAGGCCCCGACGCCCATGTCCGACAGCGCACCAAACGCGTAGGTGTCCGCGCCAGTGCCACCGTTGAGGTTGTCGGTGCCTGCGCCGCCGATCAATCGGTCATCGCCCGAACCACCCACCAGCGTATCGTTGCCGGCCCCACCGTCGAGGACGTTCGCCGCGCTGTTCCCCGACAGCGTGTCGGCGTAGGCGCTTCCCTTCAGGTTCTCGATGAACTTCAAGGTGTCGAGCCCGGACCCCACGGTGTTCTGTTGCGCCGACGTCGAGAGGTTGACGGTCACGCCGGACAGCGCGCGCTCGAAGCTGGCCGTGTCAATGCCATCGCGTCCATCCAGTACATTGTTGCCGGCCCCGGCGAACAGCGTATTGTCCAGCGCATTGCCGGTGCCATTGGCGGCGCCGGTGCTATCGACATACAGGTTCTCGACGTTGTTGCCCAAGGTATAGGCCGCCAGGCTGCTGTGTACGCTGTCGATCCCGCCGGTCACGGTGTTGCTGTTGGTCTCGATCACACTGTCATCGGCATTGTCGACAAAGTAGCTGTCGTTGCCATCGCCACCGCTCATGCTGTCGGCCCCCGCAGCGCCGTCGAGTACGTTATGGGCGGCATTGCCGGTGATGAAGTTGCGCCGTTCATTGCCGGTGCCGTCGATCTCCGACACGCCGGTGAGCACCAGGTTTTCCAGATTGGCGCCCAGGGTCCAACTGACCGAGGCTTGCACCGTGTCGATCTGCGACGTCGAGGTGTTGGTTTCCACCACGCTGTCGAAGGCATTGTCGACCACGTAGATGTCGTTGCCGTCGCCACCGGTGAGGGTGTCGGCGCCCAGGTCGCCGTTCAGCGTGTCGTTGCCCGAACTGCCCACCAGGGTGTCGTCCTGGTCGGTACCGGAGATCATCCCGCCCTGGTTCTGGGCGTTGTCGAAGATGTCCTGCACGCTGTTGTTGTCGTTGGGATTGCCATGGAAGCCCAGGTCATCGGCAATGTAGTCCGCCAGGCGTTGACCGACGATTTCCGCCGACTCCTCGTGCAGGTGCCAGACGTCATCGGGATACACCAGCGGGTCGACTTCGTAGCGCAAGGGCAGGTCGGTGTAGTCCACCGCCAGCTTGACGTCGGCGCGCTCGGCGGCCATGGCTTCCTGGGCGGCGCGCACATAACCGACGCCCTCGACGATGGACGCGATCTTCTCTTCCGAATATCCCCGGGCCCGAGCCGCGTCTTCTGAGTAATGACCGGTTTCCATCAGGTACACACTGAAATTGCCGAACTGGGCGTGCAGGTAATCGAAGACTTTCAGGGTCGCGGCCTTGTACGCCGCCGCAGCTGCGGCTTTGTCCGTGGCGCGGGCGATTTCCTGGGCGGCTTCCTCGCCCTGGCCCCAGATGATGCCCATGGTGACGTTATCGATCGCCTGCAGTTCGGTGCGCTGGTCGCGCAGCAATGTCACTGCCCGCAACAGCGCCTGCCCGGGTTGGTTGGTGTCGGTCAGCCACCAGCACAGCTTGAGTTCCTCGGCGCTGAGCGTGGACAGGCCGTTGACCGTGCTGCCGCCCACCGCGATGTCGATGCCGTTGCCATCGGCATCGGTGAACTGGCTGCGCACGTCATAGGTGGTATAGCGGTCCAGGTCGTTGACCAGCATCGAGGTGCCGGATTGGTTGTCGTCCTCGGTCATGCGCAGCAGGCGCGCGTTGGATTGGCCGAGGGTCGGCAGGTAGAGAATGTCCTGCTGGGCGCGCTCGCCGAAGACGAAGTCGCTGGCGGTGAGGGTGTTGAGGTAGTTGCCGTTGAGGGCGATTTCGAAGCGATTGCCGTCGGCATCGGCTTCGGCGGACTTGATGTAGGTCTTGTCGCCGGCCGCGTTCAGGGTCATGTACAGCGTGCCGTTGCTGCCATCGCCGAGGCCGAGAAAGCCCAGCCCCGAGACGTTGATTTTGTCGACGCCGACGGTGAAGTCATAAATCGTGTCGGTGGCCGTGACGCCCCCGGTGTCGTAGTCGCGGTAGCTGTCGAGCAGGTTGCTGTAGCGGAACGTGTCGGCACCGTCGCCGCCGTACAGCGAGTCGCGTCCGGCGCCGCCATCGACGATGTCCGCACCGGTGCCGGCCTTGATCGTGTCGTTGCCGCCCAGGCCAAGGATCAGGTCCGCGCCGGTCGTGCCGTTGAGGGTCTCGGCATTGTTGGTGCCGGTGATCGTGTTGGCGGGCGCATCGGCCACCACCAGGGCGAAGTTGTCACTGACCGAGGCGCCCGACGGGTCGGTGGCCTTGACCAGCACGTCGTAGTTGCCTGCCGCAGTGCTGGTCGGCGTGCCGCTGAAGGTCAGGCTGGTGGCATTGAAACTCAGCCAGGCGGGCAGGGCGCTGCCGTTGGCGAGGGTCGCGGTGTAGGTCAGTACATCCTGGTTGGCGTCGGTGAAGCTGTTGCTGGCCACGGTGTAGCTGAACGGCGTGCTTTCACTGGCGTTCTGGTCAAGCAGCGGGGTGGCCACGACTGGCGCCACGTGGGTTGGGGTGTTCTGGTCGGCGAAGACAAAGTGACTGGCCGTCAGGCTGCTGAGGAAGTTGCCTGCCATCGAGACCTCAAACCGGTTGCCGTTGGCATCGACCGTCAGGTCCTTGAGGTAGGTGCGGTTGGTCGACGAACTGTAAGTGACCTGCAGGGTGCCGTTGAGCCCGTTGCCCAGGCCGGTATAGCCAAGCGCCGACACATCGATCTTGTCCGCAGTCAGGTCGAAGTCGAGGATCTGGTCACTGGCGCTGGTGGAACTGGTGCGGTAGCTGTCGAGTTTCGAGGTGTAGCGGAACACATCGGCCCCCGTGCCGCCGGTGAGCTTGTCCACCCCGGTGCCGCCGACCAGGATGTCGTTGCCGGCGCCGCCATTGAGGGTGTCGTTGCCCGCGCCACCGAATAATTGCTCATTGGCTGCGGTGCCGGTCAGCGTGTCGTTGTTCGGCGTGCCATTGATCACAATGGCGGTGGGAACGTCCTGCACGGCGAGGGTAAAGCTGTCGCTGACGGTGGCGTTGCTGCCGTCGCTCGCAGTGACCTGGATAGCGTAGGTGCCCGACGCGGTGTCGGGTGGCGTGCCGCTGAAGGTGCGGGTGGCGGCATCGAAGACCAGCCAGCTGGGCAGGGCGCTGCCGTTGGCGAGTTTGGCGGTGTAGCTCAGGCTGTCGTTGTCCGGATCGGTGAAACTGGTGGCCGGCACCACGTAGCTGAACGGAGTGTTTTCGGTCGCGTTCTGGTCCACCAGTGGCGTTGCCAGTACCGGCGCCTGGTTGGTCGGCGAGGTGGTGGCGAAGACGAAGTTGGCGCTGGTCAGGGTGTTGAGGTAATTGCCATCCAGCGCCACTTCGAAGCGGTTGCCATTGGCGTCGGCTTCCAGGGACTTGATGTAGGTCTTGGTGCCGGCACTGTTGAGCACCAGGTACACGGTGTTGTTCTTGCCGTCCCCCAGGCCGGTGAAGCCCATGGCCGAGAGGTCGATCTTGTCGGCGCTGATGTTGAAGTCGGTGATCAGGTCGCCGAGGTTGGCGCCGCCGGTGTTGTAGTTGCGGTAGCTGTCCAGGCGGTTGGCGAACACGAAGGTGTCCGCCCCGGCGCCCCCGGTGAGGGTGTCCATGCCAGCACCGCCGTCGAGCTTGTCGTCGCCGGCGGCGCCACTGAGGCTGTCATTGCCCGCCAGGCCGAGCAGGGTGTCGGCTGCATCGCTACCCAGCAGCGAGTCGCTGCCGTTGGTGCCGGTGATCACGCGATTGAAGATGAAATTACTGGCGGTCAGGGTACTGGCGAGGTTGCCCGTGAGGATCAGTTCGAAGCGATTGCCGCTGGCATCGGCGTCGAAGTCCTTGATGTAGGTGCGGTTGTTGCTGGCGCTGTAGCTGACCTGCAGGGTGCCGCCACGGCCGTTGCCCAGGCCGGTGAAACCGAGGCCGGCGAGGTCGATCTTGTCCTGGGTGACGTCGAAGTCGGTGATGGTGTCATCGAAACTGGTGGTCGCGTTGCGGTAACTGTCCGACTGGGCGACGAACCGGAACGTATCGGCACCGGTGCCACCGGTGAGTTTGTCGATATCGGCGCCACCGACGAGGATGTCGCCACCGGCCGCGCCATTGATCGTGTCGTTGCCCGCGCCGCCATAGAAAATCTCGCTGGCGGCGCTGCCGAGCAGGGTGTCGTTGCCCGCCGTTCCTTGCACGGTGGTCATCGGCACCGTCGCACTGACGTAGCTGCCGTCGCCATAGACCAGCGTGGCGCCATTGCTCGTGTGGCTGATGGTGTTGGCGATGATCGCGTTACGGTCGGTGCCGTCTTCGTTGCGCTCTGCAACGCCGTAGGTCGACAGGTTGCTGCCGCTGATGATGTTGCCCTGGATGGTGTTATCGCTGCCGTTGAAGTACTTGCCGGACACGCCCAGGGTGTCGTCGTAGGACTGGATGATGATTTCCGGTACGGCGCCGCCCAGGGAATTATTGTTGAGGGTGTTGTCGATGATTTCGACGTGGTTGCTGCCGTAGATGCGGATCCCGGCGCTGCTGTTGTCGTGGATGTCGACGCCGGTGACGGTCACTTCGCTGGAGAGCTTTATCAGCACGCCTTCGGCGCCGTTGCCATACACCTCGCCGCCGGTGATGGTGATGTTGTTGGGCGAGGGGATGTCCTCGCTGCCGCGCTGGATCACGATGCCATTGCCGCCGTTGTCGTAGGCGACGTTATTGGTCATGGTGAAATCGTGGGTGCTGGTGACGACGTTGAAGCCGTGGCGGTCGTTGTCGTAGGCGACGTTGTTTTCGAAGGTGCTGTCGCTGAGGAAGTCGGCGACGAAGCCGTCCAGGCCGTTGCCGTGGGACACGCTGTTCTTGATGACCATGTTGACGGTTTGCTCGTGGGGGTCGAAACCGTACCCGGAGCAATCCTTGATCTCGACGCTGTCGAGGGTGACGTTGGAATCGTAGCCTTCCTGGCCTGGAATGTAGCCGTTGAACCAGCCGTCGACCTTGCCGGTGGTGCTGTCACGGTTGCCGTCGATGGTGAGGTTGCTGACGCCGAAGTCGTGGGTCTCCTCGCCGTAGGCCGAGCGGATGATGCCGGTGATCTTGGTGTCGGAGCCGTCGACCAGCTTGACCGTGGTCTCGCCCATGCCGTCGCCGTACAGATAGACGTTGCTCTTGAGCATCAGGCAGCCATCGGAAGGTTCCACTCCTCCCGAAACGATGTAGGTGCCGGTCGGCATGTACACCTGCCCACCGCCGGCCGCGGCCGCCGCATCAATCGCACTTTGGATGGCTGCCGTGTCGTCGGTGATGCCATCTCCTTTGGCGCCAAAATTTTGTACGTTGAAAATCATGAGCTTATCTCCGTATCAGGCTTAAACCTAGGTAGACGTCAACATTCCATCGACGACCTTCGTGTTATGACCCAACGGAGCGCAAAAGTTGTGACCGCATATCGGGGAAAGTGTCAAAAAGCCGGACTAACTGATCAGCGGTTGTGTATGGCTTGCGCAGGCGCAACGTTCCGTTGACGCTTTCTCAACGCCGACGATGCTCTTTCCTGTGGGAGCGAGCTTGCTCGCGATAGCGGTGCACCAGTCAACCTCGATGTAACTGATCCGACGCTTTCGCGAGCAAGCTCGCTCCCACAGAGTTCGTGCTATGCCAAAAATCCAGGACAACCACAGATCAAAATGTGGGAGCGAGCTTGCTCGCGATAGCGGTGCACCAGTCAACCTTGATGCAACTGATCCGACGCTTTCGCGAGCAAGCTCGCTCCCACAGGGTTTGGTGGTGTGGCAGGCAGTGCGGTTTCCTTGATTGGCATCAACCCCACTTTCGGGATGGCGCGATAACCTCGAATAAACCATCGCCCCACTGAAGAGGGCGACTGAGGAACCCCATGAGTTATCCGCTGTTTCTGACCTTGCACCTGTTTGCCGCGCTGGTTTTCATCGGCACGGTTTTCTTCGAAGTCCTGTTCCTGGAGAGCATTCGCAAGCAATTGCCTGCCAAGGTCATGGTGCTGCTGGAGCAAGGCATCAGCCAACGCGCCCGGCAGTTGATGCCGTGGGTGCTGCTGGTGCTGTTCGGCGCGGGCATTGGCATGGTCTGGCTGCGCTATTGGCCGGTGCTCTCGTCACCGTTGCAATCGTCCTTCGGTTTGCTGCTGGGGCTCAAGATCCTGTTGGCGGGCAGTGTGCTGGGCCATTTCCTCTGGGCCATGTGGCTGTTCAGGAGCGGGCGCATGAACGCCCGCTACGTGCACATCATCCATACCAGCGTGTTCCTGCACATGGTCGCGATCGTGCTGCTGGCCAAGGCCATGTTCTACGTCACCTGGTAAGCGCCGGTGGCGTGGTTCCAAGGCGCTTGATACAGGTCAAGGTGACCCGGCGGGTTACCCCGCAAACTGCTTGCGCACAGCCACTCGGAGATTGTCATGTTCGACCCGTTCCATACCCTCGGTGAGCGACCTTCGGGCCGTGCGCCTGTGGTGGCTGATTTCGATTGTCCGGTCGGTACACGTAGATTCCACACAGGCATCGGTTCGCTCGACCTGCTTCGAGGGTTGCGCAGCAGCCGTCAGAAACGACGGCCCCTATCCGTGGCGGTGCACCTGCCTTCGCGCTTGCGGCTGGCGTCGTGTTCGCCCCTGGCCAGTGACTGCCGGTGCGGCGAGATCGAGGGCTACCTGCAACGCCTGACGTATGAGATGGGGCTGGTCGGTTGCCACTTGGGCGCAGGGCGGCACGTCGAGCAGTTTTGCCTGACCGGTGGCACACCGGTGATCGCTCATCTGCAGAAGTTGATGAATGACCTGCGCAAGCGCTTCGACTTCAGTGAATACGATGGCGGCGACCACAGCATCGAGGTGGACCTGCACCACACGGATTGGTCGACCATGGGCCTGATCCGTGACCAGGGTTTCACTCATGTCAGCATCGGCGTCCCCGACATTGGCGTCGACAGCGACCTGTCGGTCGATTGCTACCAGAATCCGGCTCCGATCCATTCGTTGATCGATGCGGCGCGCACCTTTGGTTTTCGCTCCATCAACATTGACCTGGGCTACGGTCACGCTTGGCAGACACCCAGCAGTTTCGCCCTGAAACTGGCGACGCTGATCGAACTGGAACCGGACCGGCTGCACGTTTTCGACTATGCCCGCGCGCCTTATCGTTACCGCTCGAAGAACACCGGGGTGGCCGGTGCCTTTTGCAGCCCGGCTGATAAGGACGCCATGCGGCGGATCTGCTGCGAGCAACTGATTGGCGCCGGTTATCACTACATCGGCCTGGGCCAGTTCGTCAGGGCCGACGATGACCTGGCGGTGGCCCAGGAGCACGGACGCCTGCATCGCAATTGCCAGGGTTTTACCCGTCACGGTTGCTGCGATCACGTGGGCTTCGGGCTGTCGGCCATTACTCAGATCGAGCACCTGTACGTACAGAACACCGACGACCTGCATCAATATTGCCAACAGCTGGACGCCGGGCAGTTGCCGGTGCGTCGCGGCTGGCGCTGTGACGCGCAGGATCAGGTCAAGGCGAGCGTGACCGAGCAGCTGTCCTGTGACCTGGAGCTGGATATCCTGGCCATCGAGGCACGCTTCGGCCTGGTGTTTCGCGAGCATTTCGCGTCCGTCTGGCCGTCGCTGGAAGTGTTGCATGACCAGGGATTGATCGAACTGTCGAGCCGGTTTATCGGCATCCTGCCCGCCGGGCGCTTGAACGTGGATGCGATCTGCAATCTGTTCGACTCAGGACTGGATGACGCAGGCCCACACCCTTTTGAAAAGTTGAACCCATCATGAATGCTGCATCCGGTTTCAATCGTGCCCTGGTGGAGAAATACGACCGCCCGGGGCCGCGCTACACCTCTTATCCGACGGCGCCGCAGTTCCACCAGGCCTTTGCCATGGACGAATACCAGCAGGCTGCCCTGCGCAGCAACCAGGCGCCGCAGCCCAAGCCGTTATCGGTGTACATCCATATCCCGTTCTGCCAGAGCCTCTGCTATTACTGCGCATGCAATAAGATCATCACGCGCAAGACCCATCGTGCCGTCGAATACCTGACCTACCTCAAGCGCGAAATTGCCCTGCAGGCGGGCTTGTTCGATCGCTCGCGCAAACTGACCCAGCTGCATCTGGGCGGGGGCACGCCGACTTACCTGACCCATGAGCAACTGGCCGACCTGATGGACTGCCTGCACCAGTCGTTCGACATGGACGACAGCGACGCCCATGAGTTTTCCATCGAGGTCGATCCGCGGACCATCGATGCGCAACAGATCCAAGGCCTGCGTCAGCTGGGGTTCAACCGCCTGAGCTTCGGCGTCCAGGATTTCGATGCCCAGGTGCAGATCGCCGTCAATCGAGTGCAAAGCGAAACCCAGGTCGTCGAGCTGGTGGAAGCCGCGCGCGTGGCGCGCTTCAAGTCGGTCAGCGTCGATCTGATCTATGGCCTGCCTTTGCAGACCATCGCCAGTTTCGATGTCACCTTGAGCAAGATCATCGCCCTGCGTCCGGACCGGATCGCGGCCTACAGCTACGCCCACCTGCCGCAACGGGTGCGGGCGCAACGGATGATCCGACCAGAAGACATGCCGCCGCCAGAGCGCAAGCTGGAGTTGCTCGAGCTGACCATCAATCGCCTGACTGAAGCCGGCTACGTCTACATCGGCATGGACCACTTTGCCTTGCCGGATGACGAACTGGTGCGCGCCCGCGCCCAGGGCAGCCTGCAGCGTAATTTCCAGGGTTATTCCACCCACGCCGACTGCGACCTGATTGGCCTGGGGGTCTCCTCGATCGGCAAGGTGGGCGACAGCTACAACCAGAACGTCAAGGAGCTTTCCCAGTATTACGCCCGGTTGGATCAAGGCTTGCTGGCGGTGCAGCGTGGTTATCGGCTGAGCGACGACGATCGCCTGCGGCGCGAGGTCATCAGCGAATTGATGTGTCACGCACGCATCGATTTCGGCCGGATCGAGAGCGCCCACGGAATTCGATTTACCGAGTACTTCGCCGATGCCCTGGAGCGGCTCCAGGAGCTGGTGCGCGACGGGTTGCTGGACCTTCGCGACGACGAGCTGGTGTTGTTGCCCCAGGGGCAATTGATGATGCGCAACGTGGCCATGGCTTTCGACGCGTACCTGGGGGCGGACCAGACGGTTCAGTATTCGCGTACGGTCTGATAACCGCTCTTGTGGCGAGGGAGCTTGCTCCCGCTGGGCTGCGTAGCAGCCCCCAGGCCAGTCACCGAGGTGTATCAGTTTGATGTCGTCAGCTTCATTGGGGGCGCTTCGCACCCCAGCGGGAGCAAGCTCCCTCGCCACGGGGGATTTGGGCCAGGTTTTATCTTCCAGGCTGCAAAGCCCTTTTCAGAAACTCCGCCGTCCGGCTTTCCCGGCAGGCCGCGACTTCCTCCGGAGCCCCGCAGGCCACGACGTTCCCACCTTGGGAACCCGCGCCCGGGCCGATGTCGATGACCCAGTCACTCTGCGCCACGACGCGCATGTCATGTTCCACCACAACCACCGTGTGACCGTCCTCCACCAGGCGATTCAACTGCACCAGCAAGCGATCCACGTCTTGGGGATGCAGCCCATTGGTGGGCTCATCCAACACATACAACGTCGCCCCCCGGGCCTTGCGCTGCAGTTCTGTCGCCAGCTTGATCCGCTGGGCTTCGCCGCCGGACAGCTCCGTGGCCGGTTGGCCCAGGCGCAGGTAGCCCAACCCGATATCCTGCAGCACCTGCAATGAGCGCCTGGCCGCCGCTTGTTCGGCAAACACCTCGAGTGCCTGGTTTACGGTCAGTTGCAGCACTTGGGAAATGTCCAGGCCTTGCCAGTTCACCGCCAGGGTCTGCGGGTTGTAGCGCGCGCCGTGGCAGGTGGGGCAGGGCGCGTACACGCTGGGCATGAACAACAATTCCACGCTGACGAAACCTTCACCTTCACAGGTCTCGCAACGGCCCTTGGCGACGTTGAAGGAAAACCGTCCGGCATCGAACCCCAGTGCTTGCGCCTGCGCTGTCGCGGCGAACAGTTTGCGCACGTGATCGAACAGCCCGGTGTAGGTGGCGAGGTTGGAACGCGGGGTGCGGCCGATGGGTTTCTGGTCCACCTGCACCAGCCGCCTGACCGCTTCAAGCCCAGCGGTAACGCGCCCGCCGCTGGTTTGCACGGGTTCGTCTTCCAGGCTTTGCTCATCGGGTTCGGCGCTGGGGCTGGCTTGGCCCAGGTGGGCGCCGACCAGATCCAGCAGAGCCTGGCTGACGAGGCTGGATTTGCCTGAGCCGGAGATGCCGGTCACGGCGGTGAAGCAACCCAAGGGAAAGGCCGCGCTCAAGTTGTCGAGGTTGTTGCGGGTGATGCCTTCCAGGCGCAGCCAATCCCTGGGCGTCCGAGGGCTGCGTGCCGTAACGTGTTCCTCACCAAAGAGGTAGGCGCGGGTGCGTGATTCCGGCACTTGGCCAAGGCCTGCTGGCGGGCCGCTGTAGAGGACTTTCCCGCCTTGTTCGCCGGCGTCCGGGCCGACGTCGATGAGCCAGTCGGCGCGGCGCATGGTATCGAGGTCATGTTCGACCACAAACACCGAGTTGCCCGCTGCCTTGAGGCGTTGCAAGGCGCCAAACAGCGCCTCGCTGTCGGCCGGATGCAGGCCGGCGGAGGGTTCGTCCAGCACGTAGATCACCCCGAACAACTGGGAATTGAGCTGGGTCGCCAGGCGCAGGCGTTGCAGTTCGCCGGACGAAAGCGTCGGCGTGCTGCGTTCCAGGGCGAGGTAGCCCAGGCCCAGGTCGATCAGGGTGACGATCCGCTCCAGCAGCTCGGCGGCGATGCGTTGGGCGGCCAGGCGTTTCTCCAGGGAGAGGTTGGGAGTGTGGCGCGCGTCGGGCCCACCCGCGTGCGGGTTGTCGCCCCTGGCGGCGCGTTGCTCGCGGGCTTCTCGGGTTTGCTGGTGGCTGAGGACGTCCCCGGTTTCTTCGGCCTGTTCCAGGTAGTCGGGTGCCAGGACACGCTTGAGCACTTCGGCCAGTTCAAGCAACGGCAGGTGCGACAGTTCGGCGATGTCCAGGCCGGCAAAGGTCACGGTCAACGCCTGGCGTTTGAGGCGCTTGCCTTCGCACACGGGGCAGGGGCTGGCGCGCATGTATTGCGCCACGCGTTTGCGCATCTGCGCGCTTTGGGAGTGCATGAACGTGTGCAGCAGGTAGCGTCGGGCGCCGCTGAACGTGCCCTGGTAGCTCGGTTCGAGCTTGCGTTTGAGAGCGGCGCGGGTCTGGGCCGGGGTGAGCCCGGCGTATACGGGAACGGTAGGGGTTTGTTCGGTGAAGAGAATCCAGTCCCGCTGCTTCTTCGGCAGTTCGCGCCAGGGGATGTCGACGTCATAGCCCAGCGTCACCAGGATGTCCCGCAGGTTCTGGCCCTGCCAAGCCATGGGCCAGGCGGCCACGGCGCGCTCGCGGATGGTCAGCGACGGGTCCGGCACCATGGACGCTTCGGTCACCTCATAGACCCGGCCCAGGCCATGGCATTCCTGGCAGGCACCTTGTGGCGTGTTGGGCGAGAAGTCTTCGGCGTAGAGCATCGGCTGGTCGGCCGGGTAGCTGCCGGCGCGGGAGTAGAGCATGCGAATCAGGCTCGACAGGGTGGTGACGCTGCCCACCGATGAGCGTGCGCTGGGGGTGCCGCGCTGTTGCTGCAAGGCGACTGCCGGCGGCAGGCCCTCGATGCTGTCCACGTCCGGCACGCCCACCTGATCGATCAGGCGTCGTGCATAGGGTGCGACGGACTCGAAGTAGCGACGCTGGGCTTCGGCGTAAAGCGTGGAGAAGGCCAGCGACGATTTGCCGGACCCCGACACACCGGTGAACACCACCAGGGCATCGCGGGGGATGTCCACGTCGACGTTCTTGAGGTTGTGTTCGCGGGCGCCACGCACCCGGACGAAACCGGTGCCTTGCGGCACGTCAGCGGTTGAAGCGTGGGCGGAGCGTGGGGGCATCGGGCATTCCTTGTGGACGTTGGTGCAACGCTTCAGGGCGTTATGGCGCTGCATTATGGCGATGGCAGAGTGGACTGGATCACAGCGCTGACAATTATGCGACCGGGTTCAACCGTTCGCGTGCGATAAAAATTTACTCCGGGCGCAAGAGATGAGAAAAGCTCTGCAGATTTTTCCCATGGATACGGACGCCTCATGCCTCGATCGAAGTTGTTCTCCACACTGTTCGTCGCGCTGCTGGCCGGTGCCGCGCTCTGGTACATCTGGATGATTGCCAGCGCCAAGCTGGAGTTGGGCGGCGACAGTCCTGACGAGCAACAAGTCGGTGAAGTGAAGGACACCGAGTTGCGAGCGATGACCTCGTATTGCACGGGCGTGACGGTGACGCCACAGGGAACCTGGCTGGTGGCGCGCCTGGAGAGGGAGGCCCGGGAGCTCGAACCGTCCGCGGAGGTGTTGGACCTGGATGCGCTGGTCTATGGCCAGCCGAAGCAGCCCAATGAACCGGAAGAGTCTGGAACCTTTGCCGGTTTGTTTTCTCATGGTGACAAGGAAACCACCTTCATTTCCCGCCTGGACGCCCAAGGGCAATTTCAGCTGGTGGCACATGTCAGCGGCAGCGCTTGTATGGTGGCCAGCCCCGACGGCACCAGTGTGTTCCTGCTCACGGGCCTTCGTCGGCCTGAAACGGCGAATACCCATGATCCCGATCAGACCGTGGTCTTTCGCACGGATGATCAAGGCCAGCGCTGGACCTGGTTGACCAAGGGTTGGTTTCCCGAGGCCGAATCGTTGGCCTGGAGCCTGGCTCCCTATTTCCACGGCTCGAATGAAGTCTGGGCCGTGGGCACGCCGGACGCGGTGGATGAAGACGGCGATGAAGAGAAGCCGACTGCCGTTTCCACCGGTATCTTCTACTCGGCTGATCGGGGGGCGAACAGCGCGCCGATAATGGCGCCCGAGTCGCTGCTGGTGCCCGCCAAATACGCCCACGGCAAACGCCCTGACATCACTGACTGGGGCACGAATACAGATGAACATGGGGAAATCCAGACCAATATCCTGCAACTGGATGCACAGACGGCCTTTATCTGGGTGTCCCAACGCTTCTGGGGCGTCCATCCAGATGGCGTGAGCGACAATATCGCGATCAACGTCACCACACGGGCCCGGTTGCAAGCCAAGGCCGGGCATTGGCAGGTGGCCGACGTACAGCGTGCCGACAACCTGTTTGTGAGCAAGCTGATACAGAACGACGCCGGGCGGGTGATTGGGCTGATTGAGCAGGGTGACGGCGGGCGAGATGTTGTCGCCGAACTGGATACCGCCGCGCTGACCTGGACGACCATGGGTGAGCTGCCCAGTGTGTTTGCACCCCTGGCATCGCAGACCCAGGTGCGCGGCGACAATCTCTGGCTGGGCCAGAACACCCTGCTGATCAACACGACCAGCGATCACCATCCGCCGCGCTGGCTCTACTGGTGGTCGGACGCGAACATCTCCGCCGATGGGGTGTTCTATTCCAGGGATTGGGGGCGCTCCTGGCAGCGCCTCGCCATCGACGGTTACCTGGGCATTCTCGGCTTTCAACCGGCGCAGGACCGGGTGTTCTGGGCCAATGGCAATTGGTACGACAATAATGACGGTCGTATCTATTCCTATGGGTTGCGCTGAGCACAGATAGTCCCTGACACACGCACCGCCGAACCGCTCTTGTGGCGAGGGAGCTTGCTCCCGCTGGGCTGCGGTAGGAGCTGCCGAAGGCTGCGATCTTTTGATCTTTTGACCTTTGACTCAACACTCAACAAGGCCTGAAAAGATCGCAGCCTCGCTTCGCTCGACAGCTCCTACAGCGCACCCCAGCGGGAGCAAGCTCCCTCGCCACAAAAGCAGTTTTCATCTGCTGGACGTCCGCGTCTGCTTACGGATTCAGGGTTAAGTCTCCCAAGTTGATTTCAATCAAGGGCCGAAGAAGGGGCCGGCCCCTACCATGATCGCCAAGATCCTGTCTTTAAGCCCTGGCGTCCATGACCCGTTCCTCTGTGATGTTGTACCCATCCCGCTCCTGGCTCCCCGGGCTGTTCGTTTTCCTGCTGTTGTTCACGGGCCTGGCCCAGGCCAAGGACTACGGCGACACCCCGCAACAGCGCATCCACCACGTCCTGAACCAGACCGACTCGATCTCCGAGCCCGAGGGGCGGTTCAAGGTGCGCACGCTGTCCGCTGCCGGCAAGGTCCTGGGCTATGTGTTCCAGAGCCTGGACGTGGTGGACATTCCCGCCTATTCCGGCAAGCCGATCAACGTCCAGGTCATTCTCGATCCTGCGGGGGTGATCCTCGATGCCTATGTGCTCGAACACCATGAGCCGATTCTGCTGATCGGCATCGCCGAAGAAAAACTCCACGCGTTCAGCGCGCGCTACAGCGGCATCAAGGTCAACCAGCGGGTGGTGGTGGGGCATTCCAGCGACCCGAATGCCGTGACCGTGGATGCCATCGCCGGGGCTACCGTGACGGCAATGGTGGTCAACGAAGTCATCATGCGCGCCGCCCACGATGTCGCGGTGTCCCTGGGCCTGGTCAAGGGCGATGCGGGGTTGGCCGTGGCGCCGGCGCGTGTGCGCGAGGACATCTACGAGGCCGCCGACTGGAAGACCCTGACCGGCAACGGCGCTATCCGCCGTCTGCTCCTGACCCGCGGCCAGGTCGATGCGTCCTTCAAGGGCACCGAAGCCGAACAGGTCGAGACCGCCAGCGGCGAGCAGGTGAATGACACGTTCATCGACCTCTATGCCACCCACCTCAATCCACCCACCATCGGCCGCAACCTGCTGGGCGAGGCGCAATACCGCACACTGATGGCCGAGCTCAAGCCGGGCGAGCAGGCCATAGCGGTGATGGGCAGCGGTCGTTATTCCTTCAAGGGCTCGGGATACGTGCGTGGCGGCATCTTCGACCGGGTGCAGCTGCGTCAGTCCGGCGACACCATCAGCTTTCGCGACTTGGATTTTCAGCGCCTGAATGACGTGGCCCTCGATGACATGCCGGACTTCGATGAAATGGCGATTTTCATCATCCGTGCCTCCCACCGTTTCGACCCTGGCTCACCCTGGAACCTGGAACTGCTGGTGCGCCGCCAGACCGGACCGGTCAGCGGCACCTTCAGCAGCTTCGAGCTGGCCTATCAGTTGCCGGAGCCCTACCTGGAGCGCCCATTGCCCACCGCCGAGCAACTGGCGGCCGCCGAAGAAGCCAGCCGGCCGATGTGGCTGACGCTCTGGTATCAGAAGAGTGTCGAAATCAGCGTGCTTGGGGCCGCGTTGCTGGTGCTGACGGCGATCCTGTTTTTCCAGGATTCACTGGCCCGGCGGCCGACGCTGTTGCATTGGCTGCGGCGTGGATACCTGGTGTTCACTGTGGTGTTCCTGGGCGGCTTTGCGCTGGCACAGTTGTCAGTGGTCAACGTGCTGACCTTCGTCCACGCCTTGTTCGAAGGCTTTCGCTGGGAGCTGTTCCTCACCGATCCGCTGATCTTCATTCTCTGGGTGTTCACCGCCGGCAGCATCCTGCTGTGGGGGCGTGGGGTGTTCTGTGGCTGGCTGTGTCCGTTCGGCGCGTTGCAGGAGTTGATCAACGAACTGGCGCGCAAGCTCAAGGTGCCCCAATACGAGTTGCCGTTCGTCGTGCATGAGCGGCTGTGGGCGATCAAGTACATCATTTTGCTGGTGCTGTTCGGCGTTTCGCTGGAGTCGATGGCCACCGCCGAACGGCTGGCCGAAGTGGAACCCTTCAAGACCGCCATCACCCTCAGGTTCGACCGCCAGTGGTGGTTCGTGGCGTACGCCGTGGGCCTGCTGGTGATCAATATCTTTACCCGCAAAGTCTATTGCCGCTACGTCTGCCCGCTGGGTGCGGCCCTGGCGATGCCGACCCGGTTGCGGCTGTTCGACTGGCTCAAGCGCCGCAAGGAATGTGGCAACCCCTGCCAACTGTGCGCCAAGGAATGCGAGATCCAGGCGATTCATCCCGATGGCCGGATCAATGCCAACGAATGCCATTACTGCCTCGACTGCCAGATGACCTGGCACAACGAAAACAAATGCCCGCCGCTGATCAACAAGCGCAAGAAGCGCGGCAAGGCAACCGCGACCGATCCGCAACTGATTCCCGTGGTGCAGGTGAACCCGGCGCCTTGAGGCACCCCAATGGCCTGTCCCTTGACCGTTTCATTCTTCATGGAGCACACAGCATGAGCGACAAAAAAAACCAGACCCCAGGCTCGGTGGAAGAACCCAGGGGTGTCAGCCGGCGCAGTTTTCTCGGCACTGGCGCGGTAACCGGTGCCGTACTGGCCGGCGCGACGGCGCTGGGGGGCGGGACGTTCACCCGTGAGTCGTGGGCTGCGGCGGCCAAGGAGGCCAAGTCCAAGATCCACGTCGGGCCTGGGGAGCTGGACGAGTACTACGGTTTCTGGAGCGGCGGCCACCAGGGCGAGGTGCGGGTGCTGGGCGTGCCGTCGATGCGTGAGCTGATGCGCATCCCGGTGTTCAACGTCGACTCGGCCACCGGTTGGGGCCTGACCAATGAAAGCAAGCGCATCCTGGGCGACAGCGCCAAGTACCAGAACGGCGATTGCCACCACCCGCACATCTCCATGACCGACGGCAAGTACGACGGCAAATACCTGTTCATCAACGATAAGGCCAACTCCCGGGTCGCGCGCATTCGCCTGGACATCATGAAGTGCGACAAGATCCTCACCGTGCCCAACGTGCAAGCCATCCACGGCCTGCGCCTGCAAAAGGTGCCGTACACCAAGTACGTGTTCGCCAACGCCGAGTTCGTGATCCCGCACCCCAACGACGGCCACACCTTTGATCTGCAGGACAAAAACAGCTTCACGATGTTCAACGCCATCGATGCCGAGAGAATGGAAATGGCGTTCCAGGTGATCGTCGACGGCAACCTGGACAACTCCGATGCTGACTACACCGGCAAATACGCCGCCAGCACCTGCTACAACTCCGAGAAGGCCTACGACCTGGGTGGCATGATGCGCAACGAGCGCGACTGGGTGGTGGTGTTCAACATCCCGCGTATCGAGGCGGCGATCAAGGCTGGCAAGTTCATCAACCTGGACGGCTCCAAGGTGCCGGTGGTCGATGGCCGCAAGACCGATGGCAAGGACTCCGAATTCACCCGCTACATTCCCGTGCCGAAGAACCCCCACGGGCTCAATACCTCGTCGGACGGCAAATACTTCATCGCCAACGGCAAGCTGTCGCCTACGGTCTCGATGATCGCCATCGATCGCCTGGACGATTTGTTCGCCGACCGCTTCAAGGACCCCCGCGAGGTGATCGTCGCCGAGCCGGAACTGGGACTCGGGCCGTTGCACACCACGTTCGACGGGCGCGGCAATGCCTACACCACCTTGTTCATCGACAGCCAGGTGGTGAAGTGGAACATGGACGAGGCCATCCGTGCCTACAAGGGCGAGAAGGTCAACTACATCAAGCAGAAACTCGACGTCCAGTACCAGCCTGGCCACAACCATGCGTCTCTCACCGAAACCAGCGAGGCGGACGGCAAGTGGCTGGTGGTGTTGTGCAAATTCTCCAAGGACCGCTTCCTGCCCACCGGCCCATTACACCCGGAAAACGATCAGTTGATCGACATTTCCGGTGAAGAAATGAAGCTGGTGCACGACGGCCCGGCGTTCGCCGAACCGCATGACTGCATTCTCGCCCGGCGTGACCAGATCAAGACCCAGAAAATCTGGAACCGCAACGATCCGTTTTTCGCCGACACCGTGGCCCGGGCGAAGAAGGACGGCATCAACCTGGAAACCGACAACAAGGTCATCCGCGACGGCAACAAGGTGCGGGTGTACATGACGTCGATGGCGCCGGCCTATGGCCTGACGGAGTTCACCGTCAAGCAAGGCAACGAGGTGACGGTGACCATCACCAACATCGACCAGATCGAAGACGTCACCCATGGTTTTGTCATGACCAACCACGGCGCGAGCATGGAGATCAGCCCGCAACAGACCTCGTCGATCACCTTCACCGCCGACAAGGCCGGTTTGCACTGGTACTACTGCAGCTGGTTCTGCCACGCCCTGCACATGGAAATGGTCGGGCGCATGCTGGTTGAAAAGGCCTGAGTCATTCACTAGGGAGACAGGCGCAATGACCGGGAATATGCAGCATCCAAACGTTCGTCGACTGGTCATTGCCCTGGTGTTCAGCCTGTTGTCGGGCGGCGCGCTCGGTGCGCCGCAGCCGATCACCGATTTGCCTTTGCAGGCCGAGGGCGACCAGCAATGGCGCCTGCCTGCGGGCCAGTACCGGGGCTCGTTCAGTATCGACCAGCCCATGACCCTCACGTGTGCGCCGGATGCGGTATTCCAAGGGCAGGGCGAGGGCAATGGGCTGATCATTCGCGCCCCGAACGTTCAGGTCCAGGGCTGTACCTTCCTGGACTGGGGCCACGACCTGACGGCCATGAACGCGGCCGTGTTCATCCAACCGGTCGCCCAAGGAGCGGTGGTGCGTGGCAACCGCATGCAAGGCCAGGGCTTCGGTATCTGGGTCGATGGCACGCGGGACGTCAGCCTGATCGACAACCGCATCCAGGGCGACCCCAGCCTGCGCTCCCAGGACCGTGGCAATGGCATCCATTTGTATGCCGTACACGGCGCCCGGGTCATCGGTAACCAGGTGCGTGAAACCCGCGACGGTATCTACATCGATACCTCCAGCGGCAATCTGCTCCAGGGCAATGTCCTGGAGGACCTGCGCTACGGCGTGCATTACATGTTCGCCAACGATAATCGCCTGCTGGATAACGTCACCCGGCGTACCCGCACCGGGTATGCCTTGATGCAAAGCCGCCAGTTGACGGTCATCGGCAATCGCTCCGAACAGGATCAGAACTACGGGATCCTGATGAACTACATCACCTATTCGACCCTGCGCGACAACTTCGTCACCGACGTGCGCGACGGGTCCACCGGCGACACCATGATCAGCGGCGCCGAGGGCAAGGCCCTGTTCATCTACAACTCATTGTTCAACCGCATCGAAGGCAACCATTTCGAGCGCAGCGCCGTGGGTATCCACCTGACGGCCGGCTCGGAGGACAACCGCATCGCCGGCAATGCCTTCGTCCACAACCAGCGCCAGGTCAAATACGTGGCCACGCGGTTGCAGGAGTGGTCGGTGGATGGCCGCGGCAATTACTGGAGCGACTACCTGGGCTGGGATCGCAACGGCGACGGCCTGGGCGATGTCGCCTATGAGCCCAACGACAACGTCGATCGCCTGCTGTGGCTGTACCCCCAGGTGCGGCTGTTGATGAACAGTCCGGGGATCGAACTGCTGCGTTGGGTGCAGCGAGCCTTCCCGGTGATGAAATCCCCCGGGGTGATGGACAGCTATCCGCTGATGGAAACGCCTGTCCAGCCCCCGTCACGCAACAGTGCCCAGGAGGACGCGTCTTGAACGTCGTCGAGATCGAAGGGGTCAGCCAGCGCTATGGCGATGTCGCCGTGCTGCGCGGGTTGGACTTGAACCTGGCCCAGGGCGAGGTGCTCGGCCTGTTCGGGCACAACGGTGCGGGCAAGACCACCACCATGAAGTTGATCCTCGGTTTGCTGCAAGCCAGCGAGGGCGAGGTGCGTGTCTTCGGTCGCGCGCCCAGCGACCCGAGGGTGCGGCAGATGCTCGGGTACCTGCCCGAGAACGTGATGTTCTATCCGCAGTTGAGTGGGCTGGAAACCTTGCGCCATTTTGCCCGGCTCAAAGGTGCCGCGCCGGAGCAGGTGGAGCGTTTGCTGGAAGAGGTCGGGCTGGCGGCTGCCGCGACACGGCGCGTGAAAACGTATTCCAAGGGCATGCGCCAGCGTCTCGGTCTGGCCCAGGCGCTGCTCGGCCAACCGCGCCTGTTGTTGCTGGATGAACCGACCGTGGGCCTGGACCCTATCGCAACCCAGGACCTCTATCAGTTGCTCGACCGCCTGCGTTGGCAGGGCACCAGCATCATTCTCTGTTCTCACGTCTTGCCTGGCGTGGAAGCGCACATCAACCGCGCCGCGATTCTCACCCGCGGGCGCCTGTTGGCCCTGGGCAGCCTGGCCCGGCTGCGCGAGGACGCCGGGTTGCCGACGTTGATCCGCGCCTCGGGCCTGTCGCGGGCCGACTGGCTTCGCCAGCATTGGCGCAGCGAAGGGCACGCCACCCAGGGCTGGGGCGCCGAAGGGGTGCAGGTGTCCGCGCCGGATGGCAGCAAGCTTAAACTGCTGCGCCAGTTACTGGCCCAGGATGACCCGACGGATGTCGAGATCAAGCCGCCGTCGCTGGAGGATTTGTACCGGCATTACATGGTCCGTGCCGCAGCCGAGGAGACCAGCCTATGAATCCGGTCTGGAACATGGCCCGCAAGGAATTCAGCGATGGCCTGCGCAATCGCTGGTTGTTGGCGATCAGCCTGTTGTTCGCGGTGCTGGCGATCGGCATCGCCTGGCTCGGCGCGGCGGCGTCCGGTCAATTGGGGTTCACCTCGGTGCCGGCCACGGTGGCGAGCCTGTCCAGCCTGGCGACCTTCCTGATGCCGCTGATTGCCTTGCTGTTGGCCTATGACGCGATTGTCGGCGAGGACGAGAGCGGCACCTTGCTGCTGTTGCTGACCTACCCGTTGGGTCGCGGCCAATTGTTGCTGGGCAAGTTTGTTGGGCACGGCTTGATCCTGGCCCTGGCCACCTTCATCGGTTTTGGCTGCGCGATGCTGGCCATCGCCCTGTGGGTGGACGATGTCCAGTTGAGCCTGCTGCTCTGGGCCTTCGGTCGGTTCATGGTGTCCAGCACGCTGCTGGGCTGGGTGTTCCTCGGGCTGGCCTATGTGCTGAGCAGCTTGTCGGCAGAGAAATCCACCGCGGCCGGATTGGCGCTGGGGGTGTGGTTTTTCTTCGTGCTGGTGTTCGACCTGGCCTTGCTGGCGTTGCTGGTGCTGAGCGAAGGGCGCTTCAGCCCGGAACTGTTGCCATGGTTGCTGCTGTTCAACCCTACCGACGTGTATCGGTTGATCAACCTGTCCGGGTTCGATGCGGCGTCTAGCGGCGCCGCGGTGCTGACCTTGGGCAGCGACCTGCCGGTGTCGGCGCCTTTGCTCTGGCTGTGCCTGGGCCTGTGGATGGCGGTGCCGTTGTGGTTGGCCTATCGGTTGTTCAATCGCCGGTGCCCGTGAATTTCAATCTTGATAAGGGAGCATGCAACGATGAACAGGGTGTATTTCAAGGCGGGTCGCCTTTGGGTCGGGGTGTTGATGTGCCTGGCACTGGCGGCCTGCGGCAAGGCCGAGCCACCTGCGGCCAGCGAGGCGGCGCTGGCGTTCCATCCCAGTGACGAGTGCCATGTGTGCGGGATGGTCATCACTGACTTCCCCGGGCCCAAGGGCGCGGCGGTCGGGGCAGGGGGCGTGAAGAAATTCTGCTCGCCGGCGGAGATGCTGGGCTGGTGGTTGCAGCCGGAAAACCATCGGGCCGACGTCAAGCTGTATGTCCACGACATGGGCCGCAGCCATTGGGATACGCCGGATGACGCCCACCTGATCGACGCCCGGACCGCCTACTTCGTCATCGGCAGCGGGCTTAAAGGCGCCATGGGCGTTGTCCTGGCCTCGTTCTCCGACCCCCAGGCGGCACAAAAACTCGCCAGCGACACCGGCGGCCGGGTGCTGCGCCTGGAAGACATCGACCAGAAACTGCTGGGGCAGGCGACTGCCATGGCGCCGATGAGTCACTGATATTGCTTGTTCGGCAAACCACGCTTGTGGCAGGGGCGGTTGTGGGAGCAAAGCTTGCTCGCGAAACAGGCGCCTCGATTCTGCCAGACCGCATCGCCTCTATCGCGGGCAAGCCTTGCTCCCACATAGAGGGAGCAATCTCATCCCATGGAAGCGTCCACCCGCTACCCAAGTAGCATTCGTCGACCCGGCGCGGCTTCGTACACTCAGGGCTCCTATCACGCACCCGTCGGAGGCGAAGATGCAGCAGGCCCAGAGCGAAGGTGTGGTGAGCGCCATGTCCCAGGCAACGGACGTCCAGCAGGTGGCCCAGGCGTTGGCGCGGCAGCTGTTGCACCCGCACCTGGGCTTCGTGCTGTTTTTCTGTTCCGCCGAATACGACCTCCCGGCCCTGGGCCAGGCGCTGTCCCAGAGTTTCGGTGGGATTCGCCTGGTGGGCTGTACCAGCGCCGGCGAAATCACCGCGCAAGGTTATGGTCGCAACTGCGTGACGGCTGTGGGGTTCGATCACCGGCACTTTTCCATCGCCGCCGAACTGATCGGCGAAATGGAGCACTTCAGCCTGATCGACGCCCAGCAAATGGTCGAGCGCCTGGCGAGCGGCTGTCGCAGCAACGCCTTGGCGCCGATCAAGGGCCACAGTTTCGCCTTGACCCTGCTCGATGGCCTGTCCAGCCGCGAGGAAATGGTGCTGGCGGCCTTGAGCGCTGCGCTGGGGGACATCCCGCATTTCGGCGGTTCGGCCGGCGATGACAACTACCTGACCCACACCCACGTGTTCTTCGAAGGCCAGTTCCACAGTGGCGCGGCCGTGGTGGTGTTGATCAATACCTGGCTGGAATTCGAAGTCTTCACCACCCATCACATCCTGCCCCGGAAGGAGAAACTGGTGGTGACCGGCGCCGACAGCGCCTCGCGACGGGTCTACGAACTCAACGCCGAACCCGCCGCCGAAGAATACGCCCGGCACATCGGCGTGCCCGTGAGCGCCCTCGACTACCGGGTTTTCGCCGCCCATCCACTGGCGGTGCGCATCAACGACCAGTACTACGTGCGGGCGATCCAGCAGGTGCACTCGGACCTGAGCCTGAGTTTCTACTGTGCGGTGGAGAACGGCATCGTTCTCACTGCGATGACCCCCGGGCCCTTGCTGCACAACCTGCAAACGCTGTTCGACGGTTTGCAGGCACGCCTCGGTGACCTGTTGCTGACCATCGGCTGCGATTGCTTTCTCCGGCGCCTGGAGCTGGAAGATCGCGGCGGCCTGGAGCAGATCGGCCAGTTCCTGCGCGAAAAACGGGTGATGGGGTTCAACACCTATGGAGAACAGTTCAATGGCATGCACATCAACCAGACGTTCACCGGAGTTGCCATTGCCCGAAATCGCGTCCCCGGCCATCGCTGAGCTGCAGGCCCAGCTCGCTGCCCTGCAGAATGAAAACCGCAAGTTGCGGCGTATCAATGAGGCGCTGATCGAGCGGGTGGAGTCCGGCATAACCCGGGGCAACGACCCGTATGCGGCGTTCCAGCACTCGGTGGTGCTGGCCGAGCAGGTGCGTGAGCGCACCGATGCGCTGAACCAGGCCATGGCTGAACTCAAGGCCGGCAATCACTTGTTGGGCGAGGCGCGGCTGCGGGCGGAAACGGCCCACCGGCACCTGATCGACGCCATCGAAAGCATCTCCGATGCGTTTGTGCTGTTCGACGAGCAGCAACGCATCGTCCTGTTCAATAGCCGCTTCAAGGCCTTCTGGGCCAACAGCCGGGTGCGCATCATCGCCGGCATGCGCCTTTCCGAGGTCAAGCGCTTGATGACCGCCAACGGGCTGTTCAGCGAAGAACCCCGGGGCCAGGCCGACGAGCATGTGCTGTATCGCTTGCAGAACGGGCGCTGGTTGCAAGTCAGCGAGCGGCCGACCCAGGAGGGCGGCCGGGTAATTCTGTTTACCGACATCACCGACGTCAAACTCAGCGAAACCGTGCGCCGCGAGCAGGCCATCGCGCAGAAATCCCACCTGTTGCAGCGGGCGGTGGACAACCTGTCCCAGGGCGTGGCGATGGTCAACGCCCAAGGCGTGCTGGAGTTGTGGAACCGACGCTTCCTCGAACTCAGCGGCCTGGCACCGGTAGCGGCACACCGGCCATTCAATGAAGTGATCGGCGACAGTGAATTGCAACTGCTGACCCCGGCCAGTCGCGACAGCAACGGCCGGCTGATCCACGAATCCGAGCAGCGCCTGTCCGATGGCCGGGTCCTGGAGATCCGTACGCATCCCTTGCCCACTGGCGGCTACGTCAACACCTTCACCGACATCACCGAACGCTACCAGCACGCCGAGGCGCTGAGCGAAAGCGAACGCTGGATTCGCCTGATCACCGACCATGTGCCGGCGCTGATCGCCTACCTCAACGCCGACCTGGTCTACGAATTCACCAACAAGGTCTACGAGCAGTGGTATTGCTGGCCCCGTGGCGTGATGCTTGGCCAGAGCTTGCGCGAAGCCCATAGCGAGCAGCATTACCAGCGCCTGGAAGCCTACGTGGCGCGGGCGTTGGCGGGTGAGAGCGTGACGTTCGAGTTCGCCGAGACCAACATCAACAACCAGGAGCGCTACATGCTGCGCTCCTATGTGCCCAACCGCCTGGCCAACGGCGAAGTGGTGGGGATTTTCGTGCTGATCCGCGACATCACCGAACGCCGGCGCACCGCCGAGGCGCTGCACCAGGCCTACCAGAACCTGGAACAGCGGGTCCAGGAGCGCACGGCCGAACTGACCACTCTCAACGACCAGTTGCTGCGCGAGATCGACGAGCGCAGCCGGGTGGAGTTGCGCCTGCGCGAAGCCAAGCGCGAGGCTGAGCAGGCCAACCTGTCGAAGACCAAATTCCTCGCAGCGGTCAGCCATGACCTGCTGCAACCGCTCAACGCCGCTCGGCTGTTCACCAGTGCCTTGCTCGAGCGCCGCGAGCCGGTCGCCAACGCGCAACTGGTGCGTAACGTCAGCCATTCGCTGCAGGACGTGGAGAACCTCCTGGGCACTCTGGTGGACATCTCCAAGCTGGACGCCGGAGTGATCAAGGCCGATGTCGCGCCGTTCGCCCTCAGCGAGCTACTCGACAACCTGGCCGCCGAATACGCCCAGATCGCCGGCAGCGAGGGGCTGGCGCTGCACTTTGTCGGCTGTTCGGTGTTGGTGCGCAGCGACATGCAATTGCTCGCGCGTATCTTGCGCAATCTGCTCAGCAACGCGATTCGCTACACCCCCAGCGGCCGGGTGGTGCTCGGTTGTCGGCGACACCGCCAGCGCGTGTCGATCCAGGTCTGGGACAGCGGCATCGGCATTGCCGAGAACCGCCTGGAGGAAATATTCCAGGAGTTCAAGCGCGGCGACGTGCAGCGCCCGAACCAGGACCGTGGGTTGGGCCTGGGCCTGGCGATTGTCGAGAAAATCGCCGGGATCCTCGGGCACCGGATCCAGGTGCGCTCCTGGCCGGGCAAGGGCTCGATGTTCTCTATCGACGTGCCGCTGAGCGCCACCGCGCCCAAGCCGCTGCCATGCCTGGACATGAGCGAGCCGATGCTCGAACGACTGCGTGGGGCGCGGGTCTGGGTACTGGATAACGATGCGGCGATCTGCGCCGGCATGCGTACGTTGCTGGAGGGCTGGGGTTGCCAGGTAGTGACCGCGTTGTCGGAACAGGACCTGGCCCGCCAGGTGGACAACTACCATGCCGAGGCCGACCTGCTGATCGCCGATTATCACCTGGACAACGATCAGAACGGCGTCGATGCGGTGGCCCGGATCAACGCCCGACGGGCCTCACCGATCCCGGCCATGATGATCACCGCCAACTACAGCAACGAGCTCAAGCAGCAGATCCGCGAACGCGGGCATACACTGATGCACAAGCCGGTGCGGCCGATGAAGCTGAAGATTGCGATGAGTCATCTGCTAGGCCAGACCCAGGAGCATTGAGCGAGCGCTGTTGTGGCGAGGGAGCTTGCTCCCGCTGGGCTGCGCAGCAGCCCCGTCCTGAACAAGCCTGACACACCGGCCGCTTCGCGCCCCAGCGGGAGCAAGCTCCCTCGCCACAGGGGTGTTCGGCCTGTCCCTGTAGCGTTCAGCGGTTCAACGCCGCAGGTAAGCCCCGAAATCAATATCCCCGGCACTGAGGATCGCCTGCACCCGGTTGTGCACGTTGAGTTTGCGCAGGATCGCCGAGACGTGGGCCTTGACCGTGGTTTCGGCGATGTCCAGGGTGTAGGCGATCTGTTTGTTCGACTCACCCTTGGTCATGCGTTCGAGCACCAGCAGTTGCTTGCGGGTCAAGGCCTGGAGCAGTTCCGGTGGGAAACTCGGGTTTTCGTTCAGGCGCCGACCCATCGGGCTTTTTTGCGTGCGAATGATGTCGGGCGGCAGGTACACGTTGCCGTTGAGGATCTGCTCGATGGCGTCGGTCATCTGCGAGCGTGGCGAGGATTTGGTGATGAAACCCACCGCACCATAGGTAATGGCTTGCAGCACCACCTGCTTGTCCTGCTCGGCGGAAACAATCACCACGGGGATGGTCGGTGCCTCGTTGCGCAGGTTGATCAGGCCATTGAGTCCGTGCATGCCGGGCATGTTCAGGTCCAGCAGGATCAGGTCCAGGTCGTCGTGCTCGGCAGTCAAGGCCAGGGCACTGTCCAGGTCGGCGGTCTCCATGACCTCGCTGCCAGGAAAACCGTCGCTGATGACGTTGTGGATGGCTTCGCGAAACAGTGGGTGATCGTCGGCTATCAGGATTTTATACATGGCCATTCACCTCGTTATTGTCGTGTGGGGCAGGGCAGTTGCACGCACTTCTTGCAAGATCAGGGAAAGGGTTCGGGCCGGGCCGCTTGCAGGGGCAGGTTGGCCGCCTCCCAGGCATCGAGGCCATCGCGATACCAGTACACATGGTTATAGCCCATGGCAGCGGCGCGTTTTACCGCGTTCCAGCTCAGCCAGCAATCGGCGCGGCAATAAAAGACCAACGGCGAATCCAACCGCCCGCCGGTGGCCGTGCGCAGGTGATGGCTGAAGTAGTCCTGCCAGGTCGGATCGAGGTCGCCATCACCGGTATTGGCCAGCCACAGGCTGCCAGGGAGGTTGGCATGGGGTTCGTTGTCGATGAAACGCCCTTGGACCCACGGCCGGCGATAAACGTCGATCAGCACTGGGGGCGAGGCTTGGCCGAGCAGCTGTTGCAGGGCCTGGGTGTCAAGGGTCTGGGCGCCGTCGACGGTGGCGGGCGTCGGGCTGCGGTATTGGGCGATGCGATAACCCTGCGCTGAAAACAGCGTGGTATCGGCCTGCGCGACATTCAGCGCCAGGCCCAGCAAGAGGATTGCCAGTAAACGGGGCATAGGATTTATCCTTTTTGTTATGCGCCCATTACATGCCAGGGTCGAGGTCTTGTGAATGCGACCATAGACAGGAAAACCAGTACTAAAGTAGTAATTTCGGCCATGGGCCCTGTACAGAAGCCTTGTGGAGAACCTTGTGGGAGCGAGCTTGCTCGCGATAGCGACGGATCATTCGGCAATGATGTTGACTGATACACCGCTATCGCGAGCAAGCTCGCTCCCACAGGGGAGTCCACCCACAAGGGAATTGTGTCAGACAGTTCAACTGGCCTTGCGCAACGCCGCATGCTGCGGATTGAACGTCCACACCGCCAACAGCGCGAACACCAGGGTCAACCCCACGCACACCGCCATCGCCAGCAGGTTGAACTGCTCGTACAGCGCAAAACGCACCAACTCCACGCCGTGGGTGAACGGGCTGACCGCGCAAAGCCAGTACAGCCAAGGGCTGGCTTCCTGCATTTTCCACAGCGGGTACAGCGCCGAAGACAGGAAGAACATCGGGAAGATCACGAAATTCATTACCCCGGCGAAGTTTTCCAGTTGCCGGATGGCATTGGACAGCAGCAAGCCCAGGGCGCTGAGCATCAGGGCCACCAGTAACAGGGCCGGCAGGGCCAGCAGCAGGCCCATGGTCGGTGGCTGGATGCCGTACAGCCAGGCGATGGCGAGAAAGGCATAGACCTGCAACAGCGAGATCAACGACGTCGCCAACAACTTGCTCGCCAGCAGGAACGCCCGGGGCAGGGGACTGGTGAGCAACACGCGCATGCTGCCCATCTCCCGGTCGTAGACCATCGACAGCGAGCCCTGCATGCCGTTGAACAACAGGATCATGCAGGCCAGCCCGGGCACGATGTACACCTCGTAGGGGATGTAGGTGTCGTAGGGCGCGATGATGGCGATGCCCAGCGCCGCGCGAAAACCGGCGGCGAACACCAGCAGCCACAGCAGGGGCCGCACCAGGGCACTGAGCAGCCGGGTGCGTTGCAGCACGAAGCGCAGCCATTCGCGCGTCACGATGCCGCTGAAACATTGCCAGTACGCATTCATGGCCGGACTCCCGAGGTGGTCAAGCGGGTGAAAGCCGAGCCGAGGCTGCCCCCGTGTTCCAGGCTCACCGCGTCGGCCTGGCCGCTGGCGACCAGACGGCCCTGGTGCACGATCAACAGGTCGTCGCTGGGCTGTACTTCGTCCAGCAGGTGAGTGGTCCAGAGCACGCTGATGCCTTGCTCGCTGCACAGTTGCCGGATGTGCAGACCCAGGGCGAGGCGGCTGGCCGGATCGAGGCCGACGCTGGGTTCGTCGAGCAGCAACAGGCGCGGTTCGTGGAGCAGGGCGCGGGCGATCTCGACCCGGCGGCGATGGCCACCGTTGAGGTCGCGCACCCGTTCATGGCGCCGCTCGGTCAGGTGCTGGCGGGTCAGTTCGGCGTCGATGCGGGCGCTGCCCTGGCGCCGCGAAAACCCGTGCAGCGCCAGGTGATAGCGCAGGTTCTGTTCAATGCTCAGGTCCAGGTCCAGGGTGCTCTGTTGGAACACCACGCCCAACTGGCGCAGGGCCGGTCTTGGTGATTTCTGCAGGGAATGACCACCGATGCGGATCTCGCCGCGTTGCAGGTCGTACAGGCGTGTGAGCAGGGCGATCAGCGTCGACTTACCAGCACCGTTGGGTCCCAGCAGCGCGGCGAAACGTCCGGCCGGCAAGCTGAAACTCATCTGCTTGAGGGCTTCGCGCGCGCCATAGGCAAAGCTCAAGTCGCTGACCTCCAGGGCGTTCATGGCGTGACCACCACGCCCCAAGGGTAGCGCCCGACTTTCACCGACTTCAGGACCTTGCGGCTCTCTACATCGATCACCGAGACATCGCCGCTGACGCCGTTGGTCGCCAGCAGCTGCTTCTGGTCCGGGGTGAACGCCAGTTGCCAGACCCGCCGGCCCACCAGCAGGTAATCCAGCACTTCGAAGGTCTTGGCGTCGATCACCGCCACATGGTTGGCCGGGCCCAGGGCGACGAACGCCAGCTTGCCGTCGGCGCTGAGCTTGATGCCCACCGGTTGGACCTTGTCCGGGTGCACGCCCTTGATCTGGAACGTCAGGGTCTTGAGGATCTTGCGCGTCGCCACGTCGAGCACGGTCAACGTGCCGCCGATCTCCGCCGAGGCCCAGAGCTGCGTACCGTCGCGATTGAACTCGACGAAACGTGGCCGCTGGTCCACCAGGGTGTTGTCGGCCAGGGTCTGGGTACTGGTGTCGATCCAGTGCAGCATGTTCGTGGTTTCACTGGTGTTGACCGCCCATTTGCCGTCAGGGCTGACGGCCATGCCCTCGGGTTCGACACCCACGCCGATCTGGCCGAGCACTTCGGAGGTCTGGGTGTCGATCACCGTGACCAGGGCATCGTCTTCGTTGGAGACATACAGCCAGCGGTCGTTGGGGTGCAGGGCGAATTGCTCGGGGTCCTTGCCGGAGGGCAGTTCCTTGATGATCTTGCGGGTGGCGACGTCCATCACCTGGACCCGGTCCGAGTCGCTGGCGCAGATGTACAGCAGGCGATTGTCGTGGGACAGCAGCAGGCCCCGGGGGCGCTGGCCCACCGGCAGGGTCTCGATGACTTCCAGGCTCTGCATGTCGATCAGGCTCAGGCTATTGTCTTTCTCGTTGGAGACCCAGGCGATGCTGGCGGCGGCGCAGGGACCGGCGGCAAGCAACGCGGCGCCCAGGGCGAGGGCTTTGCATAACCGGGTCGGGCAGAGCCGGGCCGGGTGAATCAGGGAGCGGCGCATGGCGGTTTCCTTATTGTTGTTATCGATCAGGGGTAACGGCAGCTCACTTCGGGCTGGTCGTAACCCAGGCTGTCCATTTCATTGGAAGGGTGCAGAAAGCCGTCCTGGGGCGAGGTGCTGACCAGTGCCCGTGGCTGGACCAGCGCAATGGGTTGGCGCAACTGGCCGTTCCAGGGCCGGTAGCTGAGCTTGCGACCCTTGAAACCGTCCAGGGGTAACTGGTCGCTGAGGGCCAGTTGGCGGATGGCGAGCGGGTCGTCCTGACGCAATTTGCCCACGGCGCTGGCGATGCTGCGCACGGCGATCCAGGCAGCAAAGTCGCGGTCGTTCATCCAGCGTCCGGCCAGGGCTTCGAAGCGTTTTTGCAGTTGCGCCGCGCCGTAGGTTTCCACGGTCTTGTGCCAGCCGGTGGGCGTCAGCCCTTGGGTGCCGGCCACCGGGCGTGGGTACCAGGTCTGGTAGGGCAGGTATTCACCGAAGTCGCCGCGCTCGTCGGCCACCAGCACCACGTCGTACTCGGCGGTCTGGGTGAACAGCGGCATGTCGGCTTGGGCGCTGCGGCGCTGGTCGTTGTCGAACTGCCAGGCCTTTTCGGCGACGATCTTCATGCCGAAGCGTTTCATGGCCCGGCGCAATGCGGCGGCGTAGGCCTGGTCCTCGGGCGTCTGGCCGACGATCAGCAAGGCCCGCTGCCATTTGCGCACGACGCTGAACTGCACCAGGGCATCGGCGAGCATGGCGCGGTCGGGCAGGCTGTGCAGCACGTTGCCCAGGCAGTCGGTGGTGCGCAGGCTGTCGTCGGGGCTACCGGCGTTGAACAGCAGGCTGTCGGGCAGGGCGGCGCTGAGTTGGCGCAGGCTGGCGGCCGGTGCGTTGACCACGAACAGCCGCAGGCCCTGGTCGTGTTGGGCCCGGGCGGCCTGGAGCAGCGCCTCGGGCGTGTCGACGCTGGCGCTTTCCAGGCGGTAGTCGTGCTTGAGGAAACGCCCGGTGCTGTTGCTGTCGACGATCGCCAGTTCAGCGCCGCGCAACCCGGCATCGGCCGGTTCGGCAATGACGTTGGACAGCAACGGGCCCGGATCGGGACGATAACCCAGGTAGCCGATGCGCACTTGCAGCGGCGTGATATCGCCCGCGTGAGCGGTTGCCGCTGCCAGCAGAGAAACCAGGGCGTAACTGACGAGCCAGCGCATGACATCCTCCATTGCAGGTAGCGCCAGCATAGGAAGCCCAGGGGCATGGGGAAATATGCAGAAAGTACCGCCGGTGCAGTACCAAGGTAGTAACCCACCGCCGGTGTTGGGGTTTTACGGTACGGGAAATGGTCATTCATCAGGAGTGGACAAAACCTGCAAACCGCCGCAACCCCAGGTGGGAGCGAGCCTGCTCGCGAAGGCGGCGTTACATTCAGCATCTCAGTGACAGGTGCTCCGCCATCGCGAGCAAGCTCGCTCCCACATTTGATTTCATTGAACACCGATGTTGTGTACGGCACAGATCCCCTGTGGGAGCGAGCTTGCTCGCGAAGCCGTCGGCACATTCAACATCACTGCCAGCTGAGCCACCGCCATCGCGAGCAAGCTCGCTCCCACATTTGATTTCATTGAACACAGATGTTGTGTACGGCACAGATCCCATGTGGGAGCGAGCTTGCTCGCGAAGTCGTCGGCACATTCAACATCACTGCCAGCTGAGCCACCGCCATCGCGAGCAGGCTCGCTCCCACAAGATTTATTGGCGGGCCGCCTACAACGACACGGCGGCGCCGTAGCCTACTGCCGGGAAGACTTCCCGAGCCGCCTGTCTTTACGACCTGCATCGGATGGCTTGCTACCAAGGAACTAGACCCCGACCACCAAAGCAGCATTCGGCTGGGGCAAGGGGGTTCCTAAGATGACGGCACGGCTTCTTCACAGAGGTCTGCGTGCAATCTGAGAGGGCATAACAATGACAACAAAACGCAACGCCATCATCGCTACCGCATTACTGATGGGGCTGACCGGCGCAGGCTCCGCATGGGCCCATGGCAACGTAGTGCCCCAGGCAGTGGAAACCAAGGGACTGACCCCGATCAAGGACACCGGTGTCGCACTGGACGGTGACGGCTGGGCCACGGTGAACCCTTACCGCACCTCCCCCGAACACGACCGGGCGCTGGAGATCGGCTCATCGGCCTACAACCAGAACTGCGCGGCCTGCCATGGCCTGGAAGCCAAGTCGGGCGGCATCGCTCCGGACTTGCGCATGCTCGACGCCGCCGACGCCGGTGATGAGTGGTTTGTCGAGCGCGTACGTCACGGTGCGGTGCGCGACGGCCGGGTCTACATGCCGAAAATGGCCGACTACCTGAGCCAGGAAGCCTTGTGGGCGGTGCGCACCTATCTCGACAGCGTGCACGTCGAGGAGTGATCGCCATGCGCCTGTTCGCGTGGGTAATGTGCAGCCTGCTCCTGTGGGGCCAGACGGTACAGGCGCAGGTGCGCAGCTACGACCAGATGATCGCCGCCGGTGAGTTGAAGGTCGCGGTCTACAAGGACTTCGCGCCCTACAGTTTCGAGGACCACGGCCAACCCAGGGGCGTGGACGTGGAACTGGCCCAGGCCCTGGCCAAAGCGCTTGGCGTGCGCCTGCAATTGATGTGGGCTCCGCCGGGCGAAAAACTCGATGACGACCTGCGCGATTACATCTGGCGCAGCAGTCCGTTGCACGAGCGGCAATTGGCCGACTTGATGATGCGTGTCCCGTACGATCACGACTACGTGCAAAGGCGCAACGACGTTGGCGAACTGGCAAACGCCCAGGTGGTGATGTTCGGCCCTTACCAGCAGGAATGCTGGCAAGTGGCATTTGACCGCCGCCGATTGGATTCGGTGGGCAGTGTCGCGGTGTTCCAGGAGCATCCCATTGGCGTTGAAGTCGACAGCGTGCCGTCGTTCTACCTGACATCGGTGTTCAACGGCATGCTCAGCGCCAGGACCCACCATTACCCCGCTGTCAGCCAGGCCTTCAAGGCCATGCAGGCCGGGGAGGTGGACGCCGTCATGGCCATGCGCGGTGAGGTCGATTGGCAAGTGCACGAGGCGGCTGATCCGCAACTGGCGCTGGCGGAAAACGCCTACCCGAACATGGGCAAGCAACGTTGGGAAATCGGCATGGCGGTGCATGAAAGCAACCGTCAACTGGCCTATGCGGTGGAAGAGGCGCTGGAAGGCTTGATCCGCGACGGCAGCGTCAAGACGGTCTATGCCCATTACGGCCTGCGTTACGAAGTGCCGGAGATGTATCAATAGGAGCGCAGGGATGAAATGGGCCATGTGGTGCCTGCTGTGGTGCGGCCTGCCGACGATTGCGCTGGCGGCGGTCGAACCGGGGAAGGACCCGGTGCCGTCGGTGATGTGGGCCTTCTATCACAAGCAATTGCTGGGGGACGCGTCGTTCGTGTTCGACGAACGGGTGCGCCTGCTGGCGCCACCGTTTGCCGAAGACGCACGCCAGGTGCCACTGGAGATCGATGCCCGGGCCTTCACCGGCGACGTCGTGCGGGTGCTGGCCTGGGCCGAACTGAACCCGTTGCCGAAAATCGTCGACTTCCAACCAGGGGAGCGGGTGCTGCCCTGGCTGTCGATCCGCATTCGCATCGAGCAAGCCACGCCGTTGCGCGCCGCCGTGCAGACCCGCGATGGCCTGTGGCACGTCGGCTCGACCCTGATCGACGCGGCCGGTGGTGGCTGCACCGCGCCCAGCGTGGTGCGTACCCAGCCGGGTTGGGAAGAACACTTGGGCGAGGTGCTGGGCGCCCGCTATCCCCGGGGCGATTCGAGCCGCCTGCGCCTGCAGGTGGCGCATCCGATGGATAACGGCCTGGTGAGCGGCATCCCGGAGTTTTTCCTCAACCAGGCGCAACTGCTGGACGCCGACGGTCAGGTGCTGGCGCGACTGGAGCTGTTCCCGGCGGTCAGCGAAAACCCCAACCTGGGCTTCGACATCCGAGGCCCGGGCCAGACCCGCCTGCTGCTGCGCGACAACAGCGGCAATACGTTCGAGGCGGCGATCCCCTGACCACAAGGAGCGCGCCATGCGCTGGTTGTTGCTGATGTTCCTGAGCCTGTGCTGGCCGACGTGGGCCGGTACGGACTACGCACTCAAGCCCCGGCAGATCGCCGAAGGCACCTGGCTGCTGGAAGGCAGCACCGAGAATTTTGCCAAGGCCAACGGCGGCAACATCGTCAATACCGCGTTCATCGTCACCGATGCCGGCGTGGTGGTGATCGACACCGGGCCGTCGAAGCGCTACGGCGAGGCGCTGCGCCAGGCCATTGCCGCGACCACCGATAAACCGGTGACCCAGGTCCTGCTGACCCATCATCACCCCGACCACGTATTGGGCAACCAGGCCTTCAGCGACGTGCCCATCGGTGCCTTGGCGGGCACCACCGATCTGCTGCGACAGCAGGGTGATGCGCTGGCGGAAAACATGTACCGGCTGGTGGGCGACTGGATGCGCGGCACCGAGGTGGTGTTGCCGACCCGGGAGCTGGCGGCCGGGACGTTGAAGGTGGGCAATCATTCGTTGCATCTGCTGCAACTGGCCGGGCACACCGGGGCCGACCTGGCGATTTTCGACGAAACCACCGGTGTGCTGTTTGCCGGCGACCTGGTGTTTTACGAACGCGCCCTGACCACCCCCAACAGCCCGGGCCTGGAGGTCTGGCTCCAGGACCTGGACACCTTGCAGGCCTTGCCCTGGAAGCAGATCGTGCCCGGCCACGGCCCGGTCGCGAACGACGCCCGGCCTTTTACCCAGATGCGCGACTACCTGGGCTGGCTCGACCAACTGCTGCGCAACGGCGCGGCCCGGGGCGACGACATGGCCGAGATGATCCGCAGCCCCATTCCCGAGCGCTTTGCCGGGATCAGCCTGAGTCGCTATGAGTTGATTCGCAGTGTCAGTCATCTCTATCCACGTTATGAGCGGGCGGGGATGAAACGGGTGGATACCCACGACCCTGACTGAACACATACCCCGTGGCGAGGGAGCTTGCTCCCGCTGGGCTGCGCAGCAGCCCCTATGTCAGTCAACCTGGCTATCAATGTTGGCTGGGCTATTTTTAGGGCCGCTGCGCGCCCCAGCGGGAGCAAGCTCCCTCGCGACGGGGGTTGGTGTCACCAGCAAAGAAGCTGGATGCGACGACTCCACATGTGTACCAAGGAACTAGAAAACTCAACACAGCGGGCAATTGTTGGCAACGGCTCCGAGCCCAAGAATCTGTGGCAGACCGGGAAAAATTCCCGGGTATAACAATAACCGCAGAGGTAGCCGTCATGAGTCATCCCGCACGTCGCCAACCCTTCGCCGTGAGCCTGCTGCTCAGTGCCATGCTGCTGTCCGGTTCGGCCCTTGCAGCCGTGACCGATCAGGAAATTCTCCAGGACCCGAAAAACCCGCAGCAGATCGTGACCAACGGCCTGGGTGTCCAGGGCCAGCGCTACAGCCCGCTCGATACCCTCAATGTCGATAACGTGAAGGACCTGCGACCGGTCTGGGCGTTCTCCTTCGGCGGTGAAAAACAGCGCGGCCAGCAAGCCCAGCCGATGATCAAGGACGGGGTGATGTACCTCACCGGTTCCTACTCGCGGGTATTCGCAGTGGATGCGCGCACCGGCAAGAAGCTGTGGCAATACGATGCGCGCCTGCCCGATGACATCCGTCCTTGCTGCGACGTGATCAACCGTGGCGTGGCGTTGTACGGCGACCTGGTGTTCTTCGGCACTCTCGACGCCAAGCTGGTGGCCTTGAACAAGGACACCGGCAAGGTGGTGTGGAGCAAGAAAGTGGCCGACCACAAGGAAGGCTATTCCATCAGCGCCGCGCCACTGGTCATCAACGGCAAGCTGATCACCGGCGTGGCCGGGGGCGAGTTCGGTGTGGTGGGCCAGATCAGTGCCTACGACCCGAAAAATGGCGAACTGCTGTGGACCCGCCCAACGGTGGAAGGCCACATGGGCTACGTCTACAAAGATGGCAAAGCCATCGAGAATGGTATTTCCGGCGGCGAGGCGGGCAAGACCTGGCCGGGGGATCTCTGGAAAACCGGCGGTGCCGCGCCTTGGCTGGGCGGCTACTACGACCCGGAAACCAACCTGCTGCTGTTCGGCACCGGCAACCCGGCCCCCTGGAACTCCCACCTGCGTCCTGGCGACAACCTCTATTCGTCGTCGCGCCTGGCCCTGAACCCGGACGACGGGACTATCAAGTGGCACTTCCAGAGCACGCCTCACGACGGCTGGGACTATGACGGCGTCAATGAACTGATCTCGTTCAACTACAAGGAAGGCGGCAAGGACATCAAGGCGGCAGCGACTGCTGACCGTAACGGCTTCTTCTACGTGCTCGACCGCACCAACGGCAAGTTCATCCGCGGCTTCCCGTTTGTCGACAAGATCACCTGGGCCACTGGCCTGGACAAGGATGGGCGGCCGATCTACAACGAGGCCAGCCGTCCGGGTGCGCCGGGCAGCGAAGCCAAGGGCAGTTCGGTGTTCGTCGCACCGGCGTTCCTCGGCGCGAAAAACTGGATGCCGATGGCCTACAACCAGGACACAGGCCTGTTCTACGTGCCGTCCAACGAATGGGGCATGGACATCTGGAACGAAGGCATCGCCTACAAGAAAGGCGCGGCGTTCCTCGGGGCCGGCTTCACCATCAAGCCGCTGAACGAGGATTACATCGGCGTGCTGCGGGCCATCGACCCCAAGACCGGCAAGGAAGTCTGGCGCCACAAGAACTACGCGCCGCTGTGGGGTGGGGTCCTGACCACCAAGGGCAACCTGGTGTTCACCGGCACGCCTGAAGGGTTCCTGCAGGCCTTCAACGCCAAGACCGGGGAAAAGGTCTGGGAATTCCAGACCGGCTCCGGCGTGCTCGGTTCGCCCATCACCTGGGAAATGGACGGCGAGCAATACGTCTCCGTGGTCTCCGGCTGGGGCGGCGCGGTGCCGCTGTGGGGGGGCGAGGTGGCCAAGCGCGTGAAGGACTTCAACCAGGGCGGCATGCTCTGGACCTTCAAGTTGCCAAAGGATTTGGTGGTCAAGCGCTGAGCCAACTCTGGCAAATGCAGAACCTGTGGAAAATGTAGCACCTGTGGGAGCGAGCTTGCTCGCGATAGCGGTCGATCAGTCACCCTCCATGCTGGATGTGCCGACCTCATCGCGAGCAAGCTCGCTCCCACAAAAAAGCCCGGGTCATCCTCGGATCGCGGCAAAACCTACGACCAAATAACGAGAGTCCCCCCTGCCAACGACGCATTCGTCCGGCAGCCGGGGCTCTCTACCATCGGCCTATCGCCTGTCCCGTGACAGGCATCGACCAGGCAGAGGCCCCATCATGATCTACGCACAACCCGGAACCCCAGGCGCCGTCGTTTCCTTCAAGCCGCGCTATGGCAATTTCATCGGCGGCGAATTCGTCGCGCCGGTCAACGGCGAATACTTCACCAACACCTCCCCGGTCAATGGCGAAGTCATTGCCGAATTCCCACGTTCCAGCGCCGCCGACATCGACAAGGCCCTGGATGCCGCCCATGCCGCAGCCGATGCCTGGGGAAAGACTTCGGTGCAGGACCGTTCCCTGGTGCTGTTGAAAATCGCCGACCGTATCGAGCAGAACCTTGAAATCCTCGCTGTCAGCGAGACCTGGGACAACGGCAAGGCCGTGCGCGAAACCCTCAATGCCGACGTACCGCTGGCGGCCGACCATTTCCGTTATTTCGCCGGCTGTATCCGCGCCCAAGAGGGTGGGGCGGCCGAGATCAACGAACTGACCACGGCCTATCATTTCCACGAGCCGCTGGGTGTGGTCGGGCAGATCATCCCGTGGAACTTCCCGCTGCTGATGGCCGCCTGGAAACTCGCCCCGGCCCTGGCTGCCGGTAACTGCATCGTGCTCAAGCCGGCTGAACAGACGCCGTTGTCGATCATGGTCTTCATCGAGCTGGTCGCCGACCTGCTGCCGCCCGGCGTGCTGAACATCGTCCATGGTTACGGTCGTGAAGCCGGTGAAGCCCTGGCCACCAGCAAGCGCATCGCCAAGATCGCCTTCACCGGTTCCACTCCGGTGGGCTCGCACATCATGAAATGCGCCGCCGAGAACATCATCCCGTCCACCGTGGAACTGGGCGGCAAGTCGCCGAACATCTTCTTCGAAGACATCATGCAGGCCGAGCCGGCCTTCATCGAAAAAGCCGCCGAAGGTCTGGTGCTGGCGTTCTTCAACCAGGGCGAAGTCTGCACCTGCCCATCTCGCGCCCTGGTGCAAGAGTCGATCTACGTGCCGTTCATGGCCGAGGTGATGAAAAAAATCGCCAAGATCAAGCGTGGCAACCCGCTGGACACCGAAACCATGGTCGGCGCCCAGGCGTCCGAGCAGCAATTCGACAAGATCCTCTCGTACCTTGAAATTGCCCAGCAAGAGGGCGCCGAGCTGCTCACTGGCGGTGCTGCCGAGCGACTCGAGGGGGATTTGTCGAGTGGTTATTACATCCAGCCGACCCTGCTCAAGGGCCACAACAAAATGCGCGTGTTCCAGGAAGAGATCTTCGGCCCGGTAGTGGGCGTGACCACCTTCAAGGACGAAGCCGAAGCCCTGGCAATCGCCAACGACACCGAGTTCGGCCTTGGCGCTGGCCTGTGGACCCGCGACATCAACCGCGCCTACCGCATGGGCAGGGCGATCAAGGCCGGTCGCGTCTGGACCAACTGCTACCACCTGTACCCGGCGCACGCCGCGTTCGGTGGCTACAAGAAGTCTGGCGTGGGTCGTGAAACCCACAAGATGATGCTCGACCACTACCAGCAGACCAAGAACCTGCTGGTGAGCTACGACATCAATCCACTGGGGTTCTTCTAACCCTGGGAGATAGCAAGCAGGGCAGTTGCTGTGACCCTGTAGGAGCTGGCGAAGCCTGCGATCTTTTGATCTTTTGATCTTTTGATCTTTTGATCTTTTGATCTTTTGGTCTTTTGGTCTTTCGCTTGAGATTCAAGTGTATTGGGAAAGATCGCAGCCTCGTTGCACTCGACAGCTCCTACACAGCTCCTGCAATTTAGGGGGAGCAAGTGCTCGCTGCTCCAGTAGTACCAACGCACCCCACCCACCGCTTCGAAAGTAGCATTCGAGCCCCAGGCGTGGCGTGCATTAATGACCTTGCCGGAATCGCCCGGTACAAGAAGAGGAAAGACCCATGTGGACTAAACCCGCGTACACCGACCTGCGTATTGGCTTTGAAGTGACGATGTACTTCGCCAACCGATGAGTGCCGGCCCGGCCTGACGCGTTCAGGCCGGGCTACACATTGGTCTGATTGCAATCACGGTGGGATGCTTTAGGCTCAAGGTATCCCAAGACAATAACAACAGGCTTACCGATGAGCCACGTACCTGAAAAGATGAGCCTCAGCCCGCTGCGCAAGTTCGTTTCCCCTGAAATCATGTTCGGTGCCGGTTGTCGGCACAATGTCGGCAACTACGCCAAGACCTTCGGTGCACGCAAGGTGCTGATCGTCACCGATCCCGGGGTCATCGCCGCCGGTTGGGTGGCTGACGTCGAAGCCAGTCTCCAGGCCCAAGGCATCGACTATTGCGTCTACAGCGCGGTCTCGCCCAATCCGCGGGTCGAGGAAGTGATGCTCGGCGCTGACCTTTACCGGGAAAACCATTGCGATGTCATCGTCGCGGTGGGCGGTGGCAGCCCGATGGATTGCGGCAAAGGCATCGGCATTGTCGTTGCCCACGGCCGCAACATCCTCGAGTTCGAAGGCGTCGATACCCTGCACGTACCCAGCCCGCCGCTTATCCTGATTCCCACCACGGCGGGGACGTCGGCTGACGTGTCGCAATTCGTGATCATTTCCAACCAGCAAGAACGCATGAAGTTTTCCATCGTCAGCAAGGCGGCGGTGCCGGATGTATCGTTGATCGACCCGGAAACCACCCTGAGCATGGACCCGTTCCTGTCCGCCTGTACCGGCATCGACGCCCTGGTGCATGCCATCGAGGCGTTCGTGTCCACCGGTCATGGCCCGTTGACCGACCCCCATGCGCTGGAAGCGATGCGCCTGATCAACGGCAACCTGGTGCAGATGATCGCCAACCCGGCGGACATCGCCCTGCGGGAAAAAATCATGCTGGGCAGCATGCAGGCCGGGCTGGCGTTCTCCAACGCAATCCTCGGCGCGGTGCACGCGATGTCCCATAGCCTGGGTGGTTTCCTCGATTTGCCCCATGGCTTGTGCAACGCGGTACTGGTGGAGCACGTGGTGGCGTTCAACTACAACTCGGCGCCGGAGCGTTTCAAGGTGATTGCCGAGACGCTGGGCATCGACTGCCGGGGGCTCAACCACCGGCAGATCCGCACTCGGCTGGTGGAACACCTGATTGCCCTCAAGCGCACCATCGGTTTCCACGAGACCCTGGGCCTGCATGGCGTGAGCACCTCGGACATTCCGTTCCTGTCGCAGCATGCGATGCACGACCCGTGCATCCTCACCAACCCTCGGGAGTCGAGCCAGCGAGATGTCGAGGTCGTCTATGGCGAAGCCCTCTGACGAGCAGCAAAAAGCCCTGGAAGGGCTGCTGGGGCTGGGCAATCACTCGACGCGCAAGAGTCACTATCCGGAACTGGCGGCACGCCTCGATGAGCTGGAGCAGGCCCGGCAACACTTGCAACAGCTCAATGACCAACTGGAACAGCGGGTGGCCGAGCGCACCGACGCGTTGCTGGAGGCCAACCACAACCTGCAGCAGCAGATTGCCCAGCGCGAGCTGGTCGAACAGCAATTGCGCGATGCCCGGGACGTCGCCCAGGCCGCCAACCGCAGCAAGGACAAATACCTGGCCGCTGCCAGCCATGACCTGTTGCAGCCACTCAACGCGGCCCGCTTGCTGATCGCCACGTTGCGTGAACGCGAACTACCTGCCGCCGAGCACGTGCTGGTGGAACGCACTCATCAGGCGCTCGAAGGGGCCGAAGACCTGCTCACCGACCTGCTGGACATTTCCCGGCTGGACCAGGCCGCCGTCAAGCCCGACCTGGCGCCGTATCGGCTGGATGAGTTGTTGGGGCCGCTGGTTTCCGAGTTTCAATCGGTGGCCGGCGCCGCGGGGTTGGAGTTGCGGGTACGGTTTGGCGACGAAGCGGTGCTGACCGACCTGCGATTGATCAGCCGTATCCTGCGCAACCTGCTGAGCAATGCCTGCCGCTACACCGCTCAGGGCGGTATTCTCCTGGCGGCCCGGCGCCGGGGAGGGCAGTTGAGCATCGAGGTCTGGGACACAGGGCGTGGCATCGCTGCCGATTGCCTGGAGTCGATTTTCCTGGAATTCAACCAACTCGACGTTGGCCGGGCGGCGGATCGCAAAGGCGTGGGCCTGGGGTTGGCGATTGTCGAACGCATCGCCCACATCCTCGGTTACCGGGTCCAGGTGCGTTCTCGGCCGGGGCGGGGCTCGGTGTTCAGTATCGAGGTGCCGTTGTCCAGCGAAAAACCCCTGCCCGTGTCCCTGGTTCCGGTACAGGCGGTCGCCGGCAACCCGCTACCGGGGCGCCGTTTGTTGGTGATCGACAATGAATTGAGCATTTTGCAAAGCATGGCGGCGCTGTTGGGGCAGTGGGGCTGTGAAGTCTTGACCGCCACCGACGAAGCGGGCGCCCTTGATGTGCTGCAAGGGCGTGCGCCGGAGCTGATCCTGGCGGATTTCCACCTGGATCACGGGGTCGTGGGCTGCGAAGTGGTCAAGCACCTGCGCGAGCATTTTCACCAGGCGATCCCGGCGGTGATCATCACCGCCGACCGCAGCGACCAGTGCCGCCGCGCCTTGCGCAAGCTGGATGCACCGCTGCTCAACAAACCGGTCAAGCCTGGCAAGTTGCGGGCGGTGTTGAGTCAGATGCTTGGGTAGGTTGGTGCTGTAGATACTCTGTAGGAGCTGTGTAGGAGCTGTCGAGTGAAACGAGGCTGCGATCTTTTAATTCATTCGCTTAAGACTCAAGCGGCCAGGGCAAGATCGCAGCCTCGCTGCACTCGACAGCTCCTACACAGCTCCCACTCAGCTCCTACGCGAATCGGTCCCGTGGGCCATTAAAATGCCGTCATTTGGTCGGCGTTTTTGCCAGGAATGTAAAAAGACGCTTCGGTCTGTTTATTTCCTTATGTAAACTCCCCCTGGCTGCGACAATCGGGCACGGCCATGTCAGGCCCGATGAACACCGTTGCAGCGTCCCTCACCCCAGCTGAAGCCAAGACCTACAAGAAGTCAGCGCCGGAGAGACATAAACGAGAGGCCGACGTATTGCTCGGCCCTGTAGGTCCATCCTCCGGTCCTTCTCGATAGCCGCCCTGCTGGCGTTGCCGGCCATGGACGTGGGCTATCCTTGATCAGGACAGGTGGACGGAATGGCGTTCATCCTAGGGATACACACATGTTGAAGAAAACACACACGGCGCTACTGGGCCTGGCGATGGCGATGGGTCTTGCGACCACGCACGCCGCCGAGCCAAAAAAAGTGGATGTCTTGCTCATTGGTGGGGGCATCATGAGCTCGACACTCGGCGTCTGGCTCAATGAGCTGGAGCCGGGCTGGACCATGGAAATGGTCGAGCGCCTGGACGGTGTTGCCGAAGAGAGCTCCAACGGCTGGAACAATGCCGGTACCGGTCACTCCGCGCTGGCCGAGCTGAACTACACGCCGGAAGACAAGAACGGCAAGGTCGATATCTCCAAGGCCATCGAAATCAACGAAGCCTTCCAGATCTCCCGTCAGTTCTGGTCCTGGCAGGTCAAGAACGGCGTGTTGAAGAACCCGCGTTCGTTCATCAACTCCACGCCGCACATGAGCTTTTTGTGGGGCGACGAGAACATCGTGTTCCTGAAGAAGCGCTACGAAGCCCTCCAGGCCAGCCCGTTGTTCGCCGGCATGCAGTATTCCGAAGATCGCGAGCAGATCAGCAAGTGGGTGCCGCTGATGATGCAAGGGCGTGACCCGAGCCAGAAAGTCGCGGCCACTTGGAGTCCACTGGGCACCGACGTGAACTTCGGCGAAATCACCCGCCAGTTCGCGGCTTATCTGCAAACCAAGCCGAACTTCTCCCTCAAGCTGTCCAGCGAAGTGGAAGAGATCACCCGCAACGAAGACGGCACCTGGCGCGTTTCGTACAAGAACCTGAAAGACGGTACCGAAACCGAGACCGACGCCAAGTTCGTGTTCATCGGCGCCGGCGGTGGTGCCTTGCACCTGCTGCAGAAGTCCGACATCCCGGAAGCGCGTGAATACGCAGGTTTCCCGGTGGGTGGTTCGTTCCTGGTCACCGAAAATCCGACCGTCGCCCAGCTGCACCTGGCCAAGGCCTACGGCAAGGCTTCGGTGGGCGCACCGCCGATGTCGGTTCCGCACCTGGACACCCGCGTGCTCGATGGCAAGCGCGTGATCCTGTTTGGCCCATTCGCAACCTTCTCTACCAAGTTCCTGAAGAACGGTTCGTACTTCGACCTGCTGACCAGCACCACCACCCACAACGTGTGGCCGATGACCAAGGTTGGTATCGAACAGTACCCACTGGTCGAGTACCTGGCCGGCCAGCTGATGCTGTCGGATGAAGATCGCTTCAACGCCCTGAAAGAGTACTTCCCGGAGGCCAAGCAGGAAGACTGGCGCCTGTGGCAGGCTGGCCAGCGCGTACAGATCATCAAGCGTGACGAAGAGAAGGGCGGCGTGCTGAAACTCGGCACCGAAGTGGTCGCGTCCCAGGACGGCAGCATCGCCGGCCTGCTGGGTGCCTCGCCAGGCGCCTCGACTGCCGCACCGATCATGCTGACCGTGCTTGAGAAAGTCTTCAAGGACAAGGTCGCCAGCCCGGCCTGGCAGGAAAAACTGCATCAGATCGTGCCAAGCTACGGCACCAAGCTCAACGACAGTCCTGAGCGTGTTGCCCAGGAATGGGCTTACACCAGCGATGTCCTGCAACTGGACCCGCCACCGGTGATCGGCAAGCCAGGCACCACGGCGGTACCGGCCAAGCCGGCGGCTGCCCCGCAAGCGAATCCAGCGGCTGACATGGCGCTGTAAGCCGGACGCTGTCTGGTGAGGTACAAGAACGCTGCGCATTGAGCGTAATGCTGTTCACTTAAGGATACGGCGCTTTTTCCGAGGGAGGGGAAGGCGCCGTTTTCTTTGGTGTTGGTTTGGTGTTGGTTTGGGGTGGGGTGGGTTGGGTTGGATTGGGTACATATCCGTTGCTGCGGTAACGGCGGCTTAGGGTTCCGCCCTGACGGCGGGTCACTTTTGGAAGAGCGCCAAAAGTAACCAAAAGCGCTTTGCCCCACCACTCGGTGCCTCGCTTAGGCTCGGCATGCCCTCACTCCGGCATTGCTCCGTGGGCCGCCGCGAAGGGCCATCCATGGCCCAGCGCGGCTACCTCGGCATCCATGCCGAGGTGCCCACTGCGCAATGCCTGCGTTCGGCCATCGTGGTTAACGGGGCGCCCCAGATCAAAATCAAGATCAAAAGCGAGGCGGCCTAACGGCCGGCCTGGTTCTCCCGGTCGTACACCCGTCAGCTCTGTGGGAGCAAAGCTTGCTCGCGAGGCGGCCTGACAGCCGGCCTATCTCTTCGGCCGTACCCGATCTTATTGTGGGAGCGAGCTTGCTCGCGATAGCGGTGTGTCAGTCAATATTTGGATTGAATGATGAATTGCAATCGCGAGCAAGCTCGCTCCCACAGGAGAAGTTCCCACAGGAGAAACGCGATCACCCAGAACCAGGTCGGCTACTAGGCCGCCTCGCGGTGGAGGTTGATCTCGGGCGCCCCGTTAACCACGATGGCCGAACGCAGGCATTGCGCAGTGGGCATCCCGGCATGGATGCCGGGATAGCCGCGCTGGGCCATGGATGGCCCTTCGCGGCGGGCCCACGGAGCAATGCCGGAGTGAGGGCACACCGAGCCTAGGCGAGGTGCCAAGTGGTGGGGCAAAAGCGTTTTGGTTACTTTTGACTGGGCCGGCTTCCGGGCTTCTCAAAAGTGACCCGCCGTCAGGGCGGAACCCTAAGCCGCCATGACCGCAACAACGGATATACACACCGCCCCCAAACGCTTGACGCACCAGTGCCTGGACCTCATCAACCGCATCCATCAGCACCGCATTCACCGCTTATTCACACCTGTACCGCTCCAGTCGCCACGGCAAAGGCGAGCATCACCAGGCTGACGCCCCAGGCCCAGAAGAACGTATAGGCGATGTGCTTGCGCAGCTCTACACCAGACAACGCCAGCGCCAGGTACACGCTGGGCACCACCGGGCTGATGGAGAATCCGGTGTTCTCACCGATCAGCATGGCCCGGGCCACGGCCTCGAGGGGGACACCCGCGGCGGCGGCCACGTCCCTGATCACCGGTAGCAAGGCGAAATAGTAGGCGTCCGGTGAGAAGATCATCCCCAGCGGAACGCCGAAGAAACCGACGATCACATGCAGATATTGGGCAGAACCGGCTGGCATGATATCGATCAGTGCCAATGCCATGCCGTCGGACATCTTTGCGCCAGAGAGGACGCCCAGCAGAACGGCGGCGGCCATCATCACCAGGACCATTTGCAGCGCATCGGCCGCATGGGCCTTGAGGCGTTCGGCCTGGGCGTCCAGGGACGGGAAGTTCAAGGGCAGGGCGATGCCCAGTCCCACCATGAAACAGGCATACAAGGGAAAAATGCCGGTGAACAGGCACGCCAGGATCCCACCGGTCAGCGCCACGTTCAGCCAGTAACGCAGTTCTCGTGGGGAGAGGGCGAATTCACGGTCTTGGGGTTGCAGGCTGTCCATGTCACAGGTTGCAGCCGCGCCCAGCGACATCGGTTGGCGACGCTGGGCGCGCAAGCCCAACACGGTCGCGATAACGAGCATGCACGTCAGGCCCACCATCTGCACCGGCAGCAAGCCTAGCCACAGTTGGGTGGCATCCAGCCCCGACACAGCGGCGGCGCGGGCAGTCGTGCCACCCCAAGGGACCATATTGATCACGCCAGCCGTGGTGCCGACCAGGCACAACAGCATCGCCGGGCTCATGTTCAGGCGTTTATACAAGGGCAGCAGGGCCGGGATGGTCAGCAAGAACGTGGCGGCGCCGACGCCGTCGAGATGGACCACTGACGTCACCAAAACCGTCACCAGTGCCACGGCCAGGGGCTTGCCGCCCGTGCTGCGGATCAGCAGATTGACCAAGGGATCGAACAATCCCCGGTCACGCATGATGCCGAAGAACAGGATGGCAAACAGAAACAGTGCTGCGGTCGGGGCCACCGTGATCAGGCCGGCCTTGATGAATTCGCCGATCTGCCCGAGATTGAAACCGGCCAGCAGGCAAACGATCACGGGAAGGGTGGTGAACGCCACCACCGGGCTGATCCTGCGTAGCAATATCAATCCGATAATGGCGAGCATCATCAGGAAACCCAGGGTTGTAATCATGTTGCAGCCTCTCTTTTTATTGTTGTCGAAGGTTCGTGGGCGGTGAGTCGATCAGCCATGCGGTCCGGGCAGGCGCAAGGCCAGAAGCAGGTAACTCAGGCTCTTGCCGTGACGATCAAGACCGCAACTGCGGTTCACACCGCCCTCCAGGGCGTCCTCGAGCACGAAATTCAGCGCATTCAGGTTCGGCAGTTCATAGCGATGCACCTTGGAAGGCTGTCGCGTCGCGAATTGCTCGGCCACTCGGGCGCAGGTCAACTCCCGTAGCAGCCATGGATAGTGGGACGGATCGTGGGGGAACAGGGCGATGCTGAGAATGTTGCCCTTGTCGCCAGCACGGGCATGGGCATAGTCGGCGAGGGTGACCAGGTTCATCAGTACCACTCCAGGGTTGTATGGATTTCATCTCGCGGCAGCAGGAAGCTGCGGGTGGTAACGGTCTCGGCGAGGTGTCGCCGGACGCCACCGCCGCCCGCCGGCCCGTTGGTGTAGAGCGACTCGACCTCTGCCAGCAGGGCCTCCACCAGCTGTCGGTCGGTGTGAGTCAGGCCGATCCGCACGCGCACATCCTCCAGGGCGGGCGCCTGGGCCAGTTGCTGTTGCAGATATCGACCGGCCTGGTCGTTGAAGAGGCTGGCGACCCCGGACAGGTCGATCCAGGGCTGGACCCCGGGTGCCAACAGGTCGAAGCGCTGCAGCAGGATTTCCCGCGCCAGCGCGGCACGCGCCACGGCGCCGGGGCCTGCGTAGGATATTTCCGCCTCGCCGAACCAGAGGCCGCGCACACCCGCCAGGCCCTTGAGCGTGTCGGGACGCGGATGACCCAGCAGGCCGCTGATTTCAACACGGTCATCGCCCAAGTCCTGTACACGGGCCTGGCCCAGGTCCAGGACCACGTCCGGCGTCAGGTAGCGTCGAGGGTCGTGCACTTCGTAAAGGAGCTGCTCCTTGACGGTCTGTTCGCTGACCCGTCCGCCGCAGTGGCGGGTCTTGCCGATGATCAGGCGGCCATCCTGATGGATTTGCGCAATGGGGCAGCCGAGATTGGCCGGGTCCGGAATGTCTTTCATTCCAGGATGGGCAAAATAGCCCCCCGTGACCTGGGTGCAGCACTCCAGCAGATGGCCGGCCGTGGTGGCGATGGCCATTTTCTGCCAATCGTCGGCCGACCAACCCAACCCATGGCGGATCGCCCCCACGGCCAGCGACGGATCCGCGACCCGGCCACACAGCACGATGCCAGCGCCCTCGGCCAACGCCTGGGCGATTCCGTCGGCCCCGGTGTAGACGTTCACCGACACGGGGTGCTCCAAGGGCTCCGAGGACAGCCATTGTTCGTAACGGGGCGGTGATTCTTCCAACAGATCATCACCCAGCACGCAGGCGATTTTCAGTGCAGGGAAGCGGCCGGCCAGCGTCTGGCGCAGCCGTTGCGCGGCCGCCCTCGGATTGGCGGCGCCGCCGTTGGTGATAATCGGGATGCCAGCCTCGATGCACAGGTCCAGCATGGGCTCGAGAAAATCGAACAGGCGCGCGGAGTATCCCGCTTGTGGATCCAGGCGCTTGCGTAGTTGCGCCTCGGCCAGGGTCCGTTCAGCCAGCAGTTCCAGCATGATGTAGCGCTGGCCGCCGCGTTGTGCCAGGTCCTGGGCCAGGCGCAGGGCGGCGTCGGGTCGATCATTGGCGAAACCGGCGCCGCAGCCGACGAGAATTGTTTTTGTCATGTCGCTTTCCACTGAGGGGTGGCACTGAAGAGTGGCCCCATAGTGGAGAGGCTGGATTATTCTGTGAATTTTAAAGATAGAATCAATTGATTCATTAATTTTATGAGTGGGTCATGAACGTTTCTTTTCGTCAGCTTCGTGCCTTCATCCTTATTGCCGAGACTTCGAGCTTTACCCGCACGGCCGAACAGTTGCACCTGTCCCAGCCAGCGCTGAGCTATAGCGTCCGCAAACTGGAAGAGAGCATGGGGTTGCAGTTGCTCGCACGTAACACCCGCAGCGTCGAGCTGACGCCCGCCGGTGAGCACTTCTTGCCCCAGGCCCGGCGCATGCTCCGGGACATGAACGACGCCGTGCGCGATGCTCGCGACACCCTGAGCCTGAGCCGTGGCACGCTCCGACTGGCAGCCTTGCCGACCGCTGCGGCGTCATTCCTGCCGACCGCCATTGCTGCTTTCCAGCATGAAAACCCTGGCGTGACGGTGAGCTTGCTGGACGGCCGCGCCGGGGAAATCATGGGCTGGGTGCAGCGAGGAGAGGTGGACGCCGGCATCAGCTCGTTGCCTGACGATCTGTCCGGACTGAGCTTTGTGCGCCTGTTGGATGACAATCTGGTGTTGCTGAGCCACAAAGACCCGCAGCGTGACGGCCAGGACGACTGGAAGCGGCAACCCTATATTGCCCTCACGCCTGACACCAGCATCCGGCCCCTGGCTGACGCTGCGTTGCGCTATTTGAACATCGACCCTGTGCCGGCCTGGGAAGTGGCGCACATGAGCACGGCCACGGCCCTGGTGCGCGAAGGCTTGGGATTTTCTCTGTTGCCGGCCAGCTGCACGGCGGTGTTCAACATCGGTGAGCAGTGTGCTGTCACCACCATCGACCAGCCGGCGAAGCGCTCGATCGGCCTGTTGCAACGCAAGCCGGTGGCCCAATCACCTTCGTTGAGTCAGTTCATGCAGCATTTGCGGCAGGTGCTGCTCAGCCACGGCCACTGAGGTTGATGGAGCAATGGCTATCGCGAGCAAGCTCGCTCCCACAAGGTGGCGCGTCATGAACATCACTCGCCCCCTGTGGGAGCGAGCCTGCTCGCGAAAGCGATGGCCCGGCCACCGCGCTATTGAGTGCCAAACATCGCCGTCCAATAGATCCCGGCATCGCTTTTCGGATCGCTCGCGTATCCGGCGCCCAATTCGCGGAACTTCGGGTTCATCAGGTTGGCGCAGTGCCCCGGGCTGGCCAGCCAGCCGTCCACCACCTTGAGCGCGGTGTCCTGTCCGGCGGCGATGTTCTCGCCGATCAACTGGCCCAGATAGCCGGCCAGTTCGGCGCGGTCGCCCGGCATGCGGTTGTCGCGGTCCTTGTGGTCGAAGAAATTGTTGTTGGCCATGGCCCGGGTGTGGGTCACGGCGGCCAGGGCCAAGGTGGCGTTCCAGGCCAGCGGCGTGGTGGCGGCGAAGGTTTCGGTGCCACAGCGACGCGGCTGGGTGCGGGCACTGTTGATCAGTTTCAGCAGCTTCTGGCCCTCGGCTTGCCAATCACCCAGGCGCGCCGACAGCAGTGGGCGCGCCAGCACGATGCGCCATTCGCGGTCCAGGCGGCTGACGCCGATGTCGACGAACTGCGGGTCGAGTACCACCTGGCAGAAGCTTTCCTGGACAGCTTTCATGGCCGATTGCGCGTCGCGCGGCCCGGACAGGCTGATGGCCTGCACATTGACCATTGGGTAGGCCGCCCGCGCCAGCGCCTGCTGCAGGTCGCCGATGCCATTGGCCGACAGGATCAGCCGGGAATCCATCGCCAGCGGTGGCAACTCCAGCGAGGCCTGGCCGGCACAGCTCTGGGACTGGCTGCGGTAAAGGTTGATGGACTCGACCAGTTGTGTCTCTTCGGTGGCCGTGGCACTGGTGGCGAACACCAGGCCCAGCGACAGCACGACAAGACCCACGACGGATGAAATGGCACGCATGTAAATCTCCCTTGAGCGGACGGCGCCTATGATGCGCAATTTTTGCCCCGCTGGGGCAACGGTATTCACGCTCTTTTGAAATCCCTTTGAACGGCACCGTTGGGTAGCGTTCGGGATGATCCTCAAATAGTGGGATCAACTTTCAGGCGAATAAGTCCATTTCCGTCGTTTCAAGGCCATAAAAACCCAGATTATCAGCTCATCCAGTTCCCGCCATCGACGTTATAGGTCTGCGCCACCACGTATTCGCTCTCCGCCGAGGCGAGGAAAATCGCCATGCCGGTGAGGTCCTCCGCAGTCCCCATCCGGCCATAGGGCACCTGTTGCCCCACCTGGCGCTTCTTTTCCCCCAGCGGCAGCTTTTCGTGGCGGGCGAACAGCGCGTCCACACCGTCCCAATGCTCGCCATCCACCACGCCGGGGGCGATGGCGTTGACGTTGATCCGATGCTTGATCAGATCCAGCCCGGCGGACTGGGTGAGGCTGATCACCGCTGCCTTGGTGGCGCAATAGACACCGACCAGCGCTTCGCCACGGCGACCGGCCTGGCTGGCCATGTTGATGATCCGGCCGCCATGGCCCTGGCGGATCATCTGCCGCGCCGCCGCTTGCAGGGTGAACAGCGTGCCGGCGACGTTGATGGAAAACAGCCGCTCGTAGCTCTGGCGGGTGATTTCCACGATGGGCGCCAGGTCGAACAGCGCGGCGTTGTTGATCAGGATATCCAGCTTGCCCACCCGGGCCACCACGGCCTCGATGGCCTGGTCGATCGAAGCCTGGTCCGTCACGTCCATTTTGACCGCGTAGGCGCTATCGCCCAGTTCGGCGGCGGTGGCCTGGGCCCGCTCCAGGTCGATATCGGCGATCGCCACTGTGGCGCCCTCGTTGATATAGGCTTGGGCGAACGTCCTGCCGATACCACGGGCGGCACCGGTCACCAGGGCACTTTTTCCTTCCAGTCGTTTCATGGGGTTGTCCTTTTCGAAGTACGAAAAAAGTCCTGTGGGAGCAAGGCTTGCCCGCGATGAAGCAAATGCGGTCACTCAGAAATCGATGTGCCTGTATCGCGAGCAAGCTTTGCTCCCACAGAGGGGTAAACCTTCTAGCCGCAGGGCCGGTGCCAATCATTATTGCTTTGGATACCCGGCCCGCTTCATTTCCCGCTCGGTACTCGATTGCGCCGAGGCCAGTGCCTGTTCCACCGTGATCTGTCCGGTGAGGGCGGCCGTAAACAGCTTGCCGACGGCGGTGCCGATGGCCTGGAACTCTGGAATCGTCACGTACTGGATGCCCACATACGGCACCGGTTCGGCGGTGGGATGGGCCGGATCGGCGTTCTGCATCATTTTCAAGGTGATCCGGGCGAACGGTGCGGCGTTCAGGTAGGCGTCGCTGTAGGTGGACATGCGCGTGCCGGGCGGGACATTGCTGATACCGTCCTGCTGGGCGACCAATTGGATGTAGTCCTTGGACGTGGCCCAGGCCACGAACGCCTTGGCGGCGTCCTTGTGCCGGGAGCTGGTGGGAATCGCCAGTGACCAGGCATACAGCCAGGAAGCACCTTTATGGGTTACTTCGATGGGGGCGGCAGCGAAGCCCACACGGTCGGCGACCTTGCTTTGACTGGTGTCGGTGATGAAGGAGCCGGCGACGCTGGCATCGACCCAGATCGCACATTTACCGCTGTTGAACAGCGCCAGGGTTTCGTTGAACCCGTTGCTGGTCAGGCCCGGCGGGCCGTATTTTTTCAGCGTATCGACGTAGAACTGCGCGGCGGCCTTCCATTGCGGGCTGTCGAACTGCGGTTTCCATTGTTCATCGAACCAACGGGCACCGAAGGTGTTGGCCAGGGTGCTGAGCAGCGCCATGTTCTCGCCCCAACCGGCCTTGCCCCGCAGGCACAGACCGTACTGGCCCTGGTCAGGTTGGTGCAACTTGGCGGCGAATTCACCGAGCTGGCTCCAGGTCGGTTGCTCGGGCATGCTCAGGCCGGCCTGCTTGAACAGGTCCGTGCGGTAATAGGTGACGGTGCTTTCGCCGTAGAAGGGCAGGGCGTAAAGCGTGTCGTTGACCGAGAGACCTTGGCGAACGGCAGGGAAAATGTCCTCCAGGTCATACTCGGCGGGCAGGTTGGTCATCGGTTCGAGCCAGTGCTTGGCCCCCCACAGCGGGGTTTCGTAGGTGCCGATGGTCAGCACGTCGAACTGCCCGCCCTGGGTCGCGATGTCGGTGGTCAGGCGCTGGCGCAGGACATTTTCTTCGAGTACCACCCAGTTCAACGTGATGTCCGGGTGCTCGCTCTCGAAGGTGTTCGAGAGTTTCTGCATGCGGATCATGTCGGCGTTGTTCACCGTGGCGATGGTGAGGGTCTCGGCGGCATGTCCGGCCAGGGCAAAAGACAATCCCGCGAACATGACAAGCGCCTTGGGCACTGTTTTCATGAGCTTCTCCAGAGCTGCGCCTGGGCGCAGAATTATTATTGTTGTGGGGGCCGTGGCGTCGAGCTGGGCGGTTCGTCGCCAATGGCAGGCCGATTACAGCAGCGCCCGTGGAGGCCGACAAACGCAGGGAGGATCGTGCGCTGATACTTTTTTAACGCCCTTGAGTGCGACAGGATCGGGTTAAAAAAGTATCAGTGGCCGGTCAGGCCGAGGCTGGCGAAGCGCTGCGCACTCGGCGTAAGGTGCCCGCTATAACGATAAAAGAGGCGCGACATGCCTGATCACCGAACGCCGCTGTTCGAGCAGCGACCAGCCGAACTGGAAGTCATCCTGCCTGAGCCCGAACACAGTTTTCGCTGGTACGAACATGACTACCCGTACCCGATGGCGCGCTGGAACCATCACCCTGAATTTGAAATCCACCTGATCCGCCAGGGCAGCGGCAAACTGTTGGCGGGCGACTACATCGGTCCGTTTGGCCCTGGCCATGTGGCGATGATTGGCCCGGACTTGCCCCACGACTGGATGGGCGACCTGGCGCCGGGCGAGCACCTGCCCGGGCGTGACGTGGTCTTGCAATTCGACGGTGCAACGCTGCTGACCTTGCGCCGAACCCTGCCCGAACTGGGCGATCTGCAGGGCCTGTTCGAACGCGCCCGCCGTGGCTTGGCCTTCGATGGCAACACCGCGCGGCAGGCCGCGCACCTGCTGGAAGCCATCGGTCCGGCCCAGGGACTGGCGCGGTTGGCGCTGTTCCTGGAACTGCTGCACACCCTCAACCAAGCCCCTGGCGACGAGGTCTTGAGCCTGGCGAGCCCTTGCTACGCGCCAAGCCTCGATGCGCGCAGCTCCGAGCGCATCCATAAAGCCTTCGAATACTTGCAAGCCGAACTCACCGGCGACCTGCGCCTGTCGGTGATCGCCCGCCAATTGGACATGAGCGAGCCGGGCTTCTCGCGGTTCTTCAAGCGCATCACCGGGCACGGCTTCATTGACCTGATGCGCAAGCTGCGGGTCCAGCGTGCCTGTCGCTTGCTGCTGCAGAGCGAAATGCCGGTGACCGATATCTGTTTTGAAGTGGGCTACAACAATTTGTCCAACTTCAACCGGCATTTTCGGATAGAGATGAACCAGACCCCCAGCGAGTACCGGCGGGGCGCTTTTTCCCCTGCTTGATGGAGACGGTCATGTTGCGCATCGTGGAACAGCAAGCCAGTGCATCCCTGCGCCAGCGGATGGAAAAGGCCGGTTGCGCCTTCGATTTCCTGGTGCTTGTGCCCGAGGCGAGTGATGCCGCTGATGAGGTGCTTCATCGTCAGGCTGTGGACCTGTTGTTCCAGCACCTCAAGGCTCAATGGCTGGAGCGTCATCGCCAACTGACCCAAGACCCTCGCTATACCGAGGCTGCGCCCCCCACCATGGATTGGGATTTGAGCAAGGCCGTCGCCAAGCCGCTGAGCCGGGACGAACGGGCCCGACTCATGCGGATCGACAAAGAGGATCAGCACACTTATGCCTTGTACGCGGCCTTCTGCGACCCGCCCTATGGCACCCGTTTCAGCGACGACACCCCGCAAGCGCTGTTCAGCGAATGGCTTGACCTGCTGGGGCTCGAGGACGGCACTGATGGGGTGGTGTTGAGCTGGGTCGACAATTTCAACCTCAACTGGACGGCCAGCGACGAGTACGATCAGGCACGGGAACCCTGGAGCGATTATTTCGACGATGGCCTGGAGTGGTGGGGCGTCTGGTGCCTGAGCATCTGGAACCCGAAGCGCCGAACGCTTGCCGTACTGGCGGCGAGCACGACGGATTGAGTTGCCGTCAATACGAACCCCTGTGGGAGCGAGCTTGCTCGCGATGGCGTCAGCAAGCCGAAATCAATGCCAGCTGACCCACCGCTATCGCGAGCAAGCTCGCTCCCACAGGGGGGTGTGGTGGACACAGACCTTGCAGTCACCCAGAAACTAATGTGGGAGCGAGCCTGCTCGCGATGGCGTCAGCACAGCCAGCATCAATGTCAGCTGACCCACCGCTATCGCGAGCAAGCTCGCTCCCACAGGGGGGTGTGGTGGACACAGACCTTGCAGTCACCCAGAAACTAATGTGGGAGCGAGCCTGCTCGCGATGGCGTCAGCACAGCCAGCATCAATGTCAGCTGACCCACCGCTATCGCGAGCAGGCTCGCTCCCACAGGGAGGGTGGTGGACACAGACCTTGCAGTCACCCAGAAACTAATGTGGGAGCGAGCTTGCTCGCGATGGCGTCAGCACAGCCAGCATCAATGTCAGCTGACCCACCGCTATCGCGAGCAAGCTCGCTCCCACAGAGGGATTTGTGATTGACCCGTTAGTCGGGGACACCCCGTTGATGCTTCTTCAACCGATAGGCGAATTGTGCCCGGCTCAGCCCCAATGAGCGGGCGGCCGCTGCCAGGTTGCCGCTGCTCAGTTGCAGGGCTTCGTTGATCAGCCGTGACTCCAGGCCGTCAATGGAGAAGTCCGAGTCCAGTTGGCTGAGGGACTGGAGCAGCGCCGGTTTTTCCGCAGCGTCGTTGGCGGCCTGGCCCATCGGCGAGAGACCGCCGTGCAGGTCCACGGAATACGCGTCCACTGGCAGTTGTTCATTGCGAAACAGGTGGACCAGGTCAATCGCCTGGCCTTCTTCGCTGGCGATCAGGCCGCGCTCGATGAGGTTCTGCAATTCCCGCACGTTGCCCGGAAAGTCATAGCGCAGCAGGACCTTCAACGCGCGCATGGTCAGGCCCATCGGGGTGCGGCCGTATTCCTGGCAAAAGCGCTTGAGGAAGGCATTGATCAGCAGCGGTATGTCATCGCGACGCTCGCGCAAGGGCGGCAGGGCGATGGGGTAGACGTTGAGCCGGTAGAACAGGTCTTCACGGAACGCGCCGTCGGCCACGGCCTTGCGCAGGTCGATGTTGGTGGCCGCCACGACCCGCACATCGACCTTGATGCCGTGGCCACCGCCGACCCGTTCGATTTCCCGTTCCTGCAAGGCGCGCAGCAACTTGCTTTGCCCGGCCAGGCTCAGGCAGGTGATCTCATCCAGGAACAACGTGCCGCCATGGGCTCGCTCGAAACGCCCGGGGCGTGAATGGGTGGCCCCGGTATAGGCCCCGCGTTCGACGCCAAACAGTTCGGCCTCGATCAGGTTGTCGGGGATGGCCGCGCAGTTGAGGGCGATGAACGGACCATCACGTCGGCGACTCAGTTGGTGCAGCTGGCGGGCGAACATCTCCTTGCCGACGCCGGATTCGCCGCTGACCAGCACGGTGGCGGGGGTCAAGGCCACCCGTTGCAGGGCCTGGGTCGCGGCGTTGAAGGCGGCGCTGGCACCAATCAGCGGCTGTTCGCTGTCCGGCAGCGGGGCGGTGCCGGCAACGCTGTCGGACTGGCTGTCGGTGCGCGCGACGACTGCTGGCGGTGAGGCGTTGAGGTAATTGAGGTCCTGCTCGACATCGCCCCATTGCTCGGCGGTCTTGCCGACGACACGGCAGCGTTCATGCCCCATGCCTCGGCATTCCACTTCGCGGAAGATCACCAGTTGCCCGAACAATCCGCTGACGAAACCGATGGCGTAGCCCAGTTCGGTCCAGCACACCGGATCCTGCCCGGTGCCATAGGCGGCGACATGCTCGTCGGCTTCACAGGAGTGGTGCCAGAGAAATTCCCCTTCATAGAACCCGGAGTCGGCATCGAACTTGAAATGCAGCGGCTCGACCTTGGTCATGCCTTCAAGGGTGTGCAGATGCGTGCCGGCGCGAAATACCGCCGCGGCATCGGCGTGGGGCCAGCGTTCGCGAATCAGCCGGGCATCGCGGGCACCGGAGGAATAGCCGGTGCGGGTGAGCATCCCACGGGCCTGCTCCAGCCCCTGGCGTTCGATGATTTCCCGGCGCAACGCACCGAAGGATGAACTGTGCAGCAGCAACATGCGTTGGTCGTTAAGCCAGATACGGCCGTCGTCGGGGGAGAAAAACAGACACGCGGTGAGTTCTGCCGTCGTGGGCGAACTGTTGTCGGTCAGCTCGTTGCTGTCACCCCGTGGACGGAAGTGCTCGGTGGTGATCCGGTGATCCGGCAACTGGCAGTGGGGATTATTCATTGTTATGCCCCTGATGGCGGGTGATCGAAATGATCATCTGGCGAGATAGTTATTAAGCATAACTTTATCAAATGAACAAGCGGCGGCTGGCCAACGGCCACGTCGGCAGAGGTTGCCTGAGCCTTGTACTCGATGCAGAGTATTGATCCAGAGCCCTGCGCCAGGTTTATCAAGGTCCGCAGGCAAAACCGGCACAGCGCTTGCTCAAGCACTAGCACGGCGTTTGCGTCGATACCTTCCAGGTGCGGCAAACGATGACAACAACAAAGAGCCGGGAGTGTTAAATGTCTGCATCCAAAAGCCACCTGTTGTCCCAGGTGATCGAGTCGGAATGTGTCTTCAACGGTGACTGGGTGCCTGCGTCGGGTCCGCTGCAATCGATCATTGAACCGGCCACCGGTGAGCGGCTGATGCGCTGTGCCACGGCCGACTCCGCCGACATTGCCAAGGCCAGCCGCGACGCAGCCCTGGCGCAGCCGGGGTGGGCGGCGCTGGGCCCGCGGCAGCGCGCGGCGATCTTCCGCAAGGCCGCCGACGTGGCTGAGCAGTCCTTCGAAGAACTGGCGCTGTACGTGGCTCGGGAGACCGGCGCCGCGCTGTTCAAGGGCCAACATGAAGTGCGCGAAGCCATCGTGCTGTTGCATCAGGCCGCCGGCCTGCTGTCCCAGGCCCATGGGGTGGTCCTGCCTAGCGAGGCGGGGCGCCTGTCCTATGCGCGGCGCCAGCCCCATGGTGTGGTCGGCGTGATTTCGCCCTTCAACTTTCCCCTGGTTCTGTCCATGCGCTCCGTTGCGCCAGCCCTGGCGGCGGGCAACGCCGTGGTGCTCAAGCCGGATCCGCAGACCCCGGTGAGCGGTGGTTTCCTCATTGCCCGGTTGTTCGAGGTGGCAGGGCTGCCCAAGGGCTTGTTGCAAGTGTTGCCCGGCGCGGCGGATGCCGGTGAGGCGCTGTGCCGCGACCCTAACGTGCGCATGATCGCCTTTACCGGTTCCACTGGTGCCGGTCGCAAGGTCGCTGAAGTCGCCGGGCGCAACCTGAAGAAGGTCGCGCTGGAGTTGGGTGGCAAGAACCCGCTGATCATTCTTGAAGACGCCGATCTCGACCTCGCCGCCCGCAACGCGGCCTGGGGCGCCTGGCTGCATCAAGGGCAGATCTGCATGGCCACCGGGTTGATCCTCGCCCATGAATCCATCGCTGAAGAACTGACCCGTAAGCTGGTGGAAAAAGCCCGGGCCTTGACCGTCGGCAACGCTGCCCAGGGCGAAGCCGCGTTGGGGCCGCTGATCAATCAGCGGCAACTGAAACGGGTGCATGACATCGTCAGTGACTCCGTGCGCGCCGGGGCTAGGCTGGAGGCAGGCGGCGAGCACGATCGACTGTTCTACCAGGCCACCGTGCTCAGCGGCGTGAAACCGGGCATGCGGGCCTTCGACGAGGAGGTCTTCGGGCCCGTGGCAACGGTGGTCAGCTTCGCCACCGATGATGAAGCTGTCGAGTTGGCCAACCGCACCGAGTACGGTTTGGCGGCGGCGATCATTTCGCCGTCGGTGGGCCGGGCCATGGCCATCGGTGAGCGGTTGCAGTGCGGCATGTTGCACATCAATGACCAGACCGTCGCTGATGAGTGCATCAACCCGTTCGGCGGACGCGGCGCCTCGGGCAATGGCGGCAGCGTCGGCGGCCCGGCGGACTGGGACGAATACACCCAATGGCAGTGGGTGACGGTCAAGGACAAGGCGCCGGTCTATCCTTTCTGACAGGCAGGTTTACAGGGCCTGATGAGCTGAGGGCCCTGCGAGTACACAAAAATAATAAGAGGACTCAACATGAAACTCGACAACAAGATTGTGCTGGTCACCGGTGTCTCGTCAGGCATTGGTGCTGCCACGGCAAGCCTGCTGCGCAGTCATGGCGCCCACGTGATTGGCGTCGACCTCAAGGCGCCGCACATGACCCTGGACGGTTTTGTACAGGGCGATTTGAGTAGCGCCGAAAACATCGAACGGTTGCTGCCGCAGCTACCCGCACGGCTCGACAGCCTGTGCAACATCGCCGGGGTGCCGGGCACCGCAAACCCGCAATTGCTGGCGCGGGTCAACTACCTCGGGTTGCGCCACTTGAGCCGTGCGCTGCTGCCGCGCATCAACGCTGGCGGCAGCATCGTCAATATCGCCTCGATCCTCGGCGCCGAATGGCCGTTGCGCCTGGAACAGCACAAGGCGCTGGCGCGCATCGAAGATTTTACCGCCGCGCAAGCCTGGCTGGCCGACCACCGGGTGCCGGACCAGACCTGCTACCAGTACTTCAAGGAAGCCTTGATCGTCTGGACCTATCTGCAGGCCCAACCCTGGTTTCTTGAGCATTCGGTGCGCATGAACAGTGTTGCGCCAGGCCCGGTGTTCACGCCCATCCTCGACGACTTCGTGAGCATGCTCGGCGAGGCCCGGACCCAGGCCGATGCCCATCGCATGAAACGTCCCGCTTACGCCGATGAGGTGGCGGCGGTGATCGCTTTCCTGTGTGCCGACGAGTCGCGCTGGATCAACGGCGTCAACCTGCCGGTCGATGGTGGATTGGCCTCCACCTACATCTGAATGCGCATCCGTAGAACGCGGTGCAAGCCGCTACCCGAGCGTGTTGGCTGCAAAGCCATGCCAAAAAATAACAATAATGAGAAGCGTCCATGGATAACCTCAAAGATTGCTTTGGTTTCAAGCATTGCGCCCTGTTCCTGGCGTTATGCAGCACCGGTGTGATGGTCGAAAGGGTCCAGGCCATGCAAATGGACCTGGGTGACTCCGACTGGAAACTGCGCTGGGACAACACCATCAAGTACAGCCAGGCCTGGCGCCTGCATGGGCAGGACAGTCGCTTGGTCAACGCGCCAACCGCCAACGGCCTGTACCCCTCGATCCAGAGCCAGGGCGACAAGAATTTCAGCAGTGGCCTGGTCTCCAACCGCCTGGACCTGTTTTCCGAAATGGACCTGAGCCGGCAAAACTATGGGCTGCGCGTGAGCGGCGCAGCCTGGTACGACGATATCTACAACCAGGACACCGACAGCAGCGAGCAACCGCATTTCCTCAGTGAAACCCGCAAGCTCCATGGTCGCGACGCGGAAATTCTCGATGCCTTCGTGTTCTTGCGCGGGGATCTGGGTGAAGACTCCCAGGGCGTGGCGCGCCTGGGCCGACACAGCCTGATCTATGGGGAAAGCCTGTTCTACGGTGGCAACGGCATTGCCAATGCCCAGGGCCCGACCGACGTCGTCAAGTTGCTCAGCGTGCCGGGGACTCAGTTCAAGGAGATCCTGCGCCCGGTCAATCAGATCTCCGGGCAGTTGCAGATCAACCCGCAACTGTCGGTGGGCGCTTACTATCAGTTTGAGTGGGAGCGTTCCAATCTGCCCGGCGCCGGCAGCTACCTGAGCGACGTCGATGCCATCGGCTACGGCAGTGGCCCTCTGCGCGAAGTGTTCGGCAACGACACGGTCAATGGCGGCGATTTGAAACCGCGCAATTCGGGGCAGGGCGGCATGCAGATCCGGTTCAAGCCAACCGGCACCGAGCTGGAGCTGGGTTTCTACGCGGCCCAGTATCACGATAAAGCGCCGATCGGGCTGTACGCGTACCTGGACGGTCCGGCGTCTGCGGCCACTGGCTTGCCGATCCTGGGTTCCTATCGCCAGGTCTACGCCGAAGACATCAAGACTGCCGGCGTCAGCTTCTCCACGGCCTACGGTCCGTTCAACTTTGCCGGTGAAACGTCGGTGCGCTGGAACGCGCCGCTGGTGAGTAATCTGCAAGTAGTGACCCCCGGCATGGTGGCCGATGGTGGCGACAATGAGTTGTTCGCCAGGGGCAAGACCGCCCACGCCAACCTGTCGGCGATCTACCTGTTATCGCCCACCGCGTTCTGGGACGGCGGATCGGCCCTGGCCGAACTGGCCTGGAACCGCACCCTGAGCGTGACCAAGAACGCTGCCGCGCTGGACTCCAACACCACCCGCGATGCCACCGCGCTGCGGGTACTGATCGAGCCGGCGTACTTCCAGATTGTCGACGGAATCGACCTGACCGTGCCGATCGGCATGGGTGTGGTACTCGACGGGCGCTCATCGGCGGTCAACAAATCCGGCTTCGGCAACACCCATTCCGGTGACTGGAGTGTCGGGCTCAAAGCCACCTATCTGCAACGCTGGGATGTCGGCCTCAACTACGTGAACTTCTTCGGCGCACCGAAAGCCGGGCTGCGCGAGGACGGCAATTTCAGTTACGGACAGTCGTTGGCCGACCGCGACTTCGTCTCGCTCTACGTGAAAACCTCATTCTAATAAGGTGGATTCGCCATGCAGAACACAACATTCCTGAACACCTGCGTCCTGACCCTGGCCCTTGCCGGCATGGGATTGGCGCAGGCGGCGGTGTCGCCTGAACAGGCCGCGCGCTTGAAAACCGATCTGACCCCCCTGGGTGGCGAGCGCGCCGGCAATGCCGATGGCAGTATCCCGGCTTGGCAGGGTGGTTATACCCAGGTCACGCCTGGCTACAAACCGGGCGACAAGCGCCCCGATCCATTCGCTGGCGAGAAGCCGCTGTATTCGATCAAAGCCTCGAACATGGAGCAGTACGCCGGCGAATTGGCCGAAGGGACCAAGCTGCTGTTGAAGAAATACCCGGGCTATCGCCTGGACGTGTACCCGACCCATCGCTCGGCCGCCGCTCCGCAATGGGTGTATGACAACACCAGCAAGAACGCCACCCGCGCCGCGCTGGACGTGGACAGCGAGAAGGTCTCCAACGCCTACGGCGGCATTCCGTTCCCGATCCCGGAAAACGGTGCGCAAGTGCTGTGGAATTATCGGTTGTCCTGGCAGGGCGGCGACACCATCAGCGCGCCTTTCGATACCTGGCTGATGACCGCCGGTGGCAAGAAAGTCCAGGCGACCCGGGCTCAGTTCTCCTATCAGTTTCCCTACTACTTCGAAGGCGGCAGCCTGGAAAACTATGCGGGCAAGTACCAGGTGGGCAAGCTGTTGACTGAGTTGCCGTCATCCAAGGCCGGCGAGGGCCTGATGACCCATTGGGACATGGACCCGGCCAATCGGGCGGCCTGGCAGTATCTGGTCGGCCAGCGCCGGGTTCGCCGGGCGCCAAACATTGCCTATGACACGCCGGACTTCGTGACCTCTGGCGTCGGCCTGTTCGACGAAGCATTCATGCTGTTCGGGCCTACCGATCGCTATGACCTCAAGCTGGTGGGCAAGAAAGAGCTGATCGTCGGCTACAACAATAACCGCGCCGCGCTGGCCAAGAGCGACGACCTGGTCAAGGAAAACTTCCTCAATCCTGATCTGGTGCGTTGGGAGAAGCACCGTGTCTGGGTGGTCGAGGCCACGCTCAAATCCGGCAAGCGCCATGTCGTGCCGCGTCGGACCTACTACGTCGACGAAGACTCCTGGCAGATCCTGATGGCCGACGGTTATGACGCCCAGGGCAAACTCGGCCGGCAGATGTATTCACTGACGCTGCTGGCGCCGGATATGCCGGTCCTCACCGCACAGGTCATGTGGGGCAGCTACAACCTCGACACCGGGGCCTACTTCCTCAACGCATCGAGCAATGACCTGGCGGTTCAGTACCAGAAGATCGCGAGACCTTCGGCGTCCTATTTCACGCCGGATGCCATGGCCAACGAAAACATGCGTTGAACCTGTGGCGACCGTGGCGAGGAGGAGGTTCGCCGCGGTCGCTTACGATTTTCCAGGCGGAATAACGATATGAACGTTGAAAAATTTTTTGCGCGCCGCAGTCCGCTGTGGGGTGTTTGCGCCTTGGTGGGGAGCCTGTTGGTGAGCGTGCCCTTGGTTGCACAGGCCACGACATTGGCCGTGCTGCAACAGCCGGCATTGCCGACCGCCAAGGCGCAGCGCTCGGTGTTGCTCGGGCTGGCCCGGGCCGGCGAGCGTCTGGTGGCGGTCGGTGAGCGCGGGATCGTGCTGCTCTCCGATGACGCTGGAGTCAATTGGCGCCAGGCCAAGGTGCCAGTCAGCGTCAGCCTGACGGCGGTGCAGTTCGTCGATGCCGAGCAGGGCTGGGCGGTCGGTCATCTGGGCGTGGTGCTGCACACCCAGGACGGCGGGGAAACCTGGCAGAAGCAACTCGACGGTCAGCGTGCCATCGCCTCGGCGGTGCAGTTCGCTGAGCGCGATGTCAATCAACCCGACGGTTCCAGCCACTTGGCGCAGGCACGGCGCATGCTCGATGACGGACCGGATAAACCGTTTCTCGACCTGTACTTCAGTGACCGCCTGCACGGCTACGTCGTGGGCGCCTACAACCAGATCTTCCGTACCGACGACGGCGGGCTGAGCTGGCAGCCGTGGATGCGGCATGTGGACAATCCGCAGGGCTTGAATTTGTACGGCATCCGCGCCTTGGGCAACGATCTGTGGCTGGTGGGGGAGCGCGGTTTGCTGTTGCGTTCGACCGACGCCGGGCAGTCATTCCAGGCCTTGAAGTCGCCGTATGAGGGCAGTTTCTTCGGTTTGCTCGGCACCCGCGACGGGGCCTTGGTGGTCTATGGCTTGCGCGGCAACGCCTGGTGGTCCGGGGATCGTGGCAACACTTGGCGACGCCTTGACACCGGTATCGAGTCGACGCTGGCGAGCGCCCTCCAACTGCGCGACGGCGGCCTGTTGTTGGCCAGCCAGAGTGGTGAACTTTTATTCAGCCATGACCAAGGGCGAAGCTTTGACAAGCGTCAGAGCCGCAGCGGCGGGACGCTCGCTGCCGTGCAACAGGCGGTCGACGGCAGCCTGACCAGCGTCGGTTTGTCCGGTGTCGCCGCTGACCAGGATCCACGGGCCGCGGGTAAACCTTGAAACTTCACGGTGTAGCGCTATCGGGCCAAGGCTCGTGCAACAGGAGTCAAACTTGAAAGACGACAGAACCCAAACCGTGATCGGCCGCCAGGAAGACTTCGACCGGGCGTCAGGCAACTTTGCTGAGCGGGCGATCTTCAACCATCGACCGCTGGTGATCCTGCTGTGTCTGTTGGTGACGTTGGTGCTCGGTTGGCAAGCCACGCGCATCGGCATCAATGCCAGCTACGAGAAGACCATCCCCACCGGGCATCCCTATGTCGCCAATTTCCTGGAGAATCGCAAGGAACTGAGCGGCCTGGGCAACTCGCTGCGCATCGCCGTGGAGGTCAAGCAGGGGAGTATTTTTACCAAGGACTACCTCGACACCCTGGCCAGGCTCAACGATGAGCTCTATCTGCTGCCGGGCGTCGACCGCCCCTACATGAAATCGTTATGGACCCCGACCACGCGCTGGACCGCCGTGACCGAAGACGGCCTCGACGGCGGCACGGTGATCCCCGACGACTACGATGGCTCGGCCACCAGCCTCGAGCAGGTGCGGACCAACGTGGCCCGCTCCGGGGAAGTCGGGCAATTGGTCGCCGGCAACTTCAAGTCCAGCGTGATCTTCGTGCCGTTGCTGGAAATCAATCCGCAGACGGGCAAGGCGCTGGACTATGGCGAGTTCTCCCGGCAACTGGAGGCGCTGCGAGACAAGTACCAGAGCGATGACCTGCGGATTCATGTCACCGGCTTTACCAAGATCGTCGGCGACCTGATCGAGGGCATGACCCAGGTATTGCTGTTTTTCGTGGTGGCGGTGCTGGTGACTGTATTGGTGCTGTTTGGCTACACCCGTTGCGCGCGAAGCACCTTGGTGGTGGTGATCTGTTCACTGGCGGCGGTGCTTTGGCAACTGGGGCTGCTAGCGCTGCTCGGTTATGAACTGGACCCTTACTCGGCCTTGGTGCCGTTCCTGGTGTTCGCCATTGGCATGAGCCATGGCGCGCAGAAGATGAACGGCATCATGCAGGACATCGGCCGTGGCACCCACCGGGTGGTCGCCGCGCGCTATACCTTCCGCCGCCTGTTCGCCGCCGGTATCACCGCTTTGCTCTGTGATGCGGTGGGCTTCGCGGTGTTGCTGCTGATCAACATTCGGGTGATCCAGGACCTGGCAATCACCGCCAGCCTCGGGGTGGCGGTGCTGATTTTCACCAACCTGATCCTGCTGCCGATCCTGCTCAGCTATATCGGCGTCAGCCCGGCGGCGGCGCAACGCAGCCTGAGTGCGGAAACCACCGAGCAACAGGCGCAGATCAAGCATCCCCTGTGGCGTGTGCTCGATTTGTTCACCCAACGGCGCTGGGCCACGGGCGCCATGTTGACTGGCTTGCTGTTGGCCGCGTTTGGTTTTGCCGTGAGCCTGCACCTGAAAATCGGCGACCTGGACCCTGGGGCTCCAGAGTTGCGTGCCGATTCGCGCTACAACCGCGATGCGTTGTTCATGACCCAGAACTATGCGGCCAGCTCGGATATTTTCGTGGTCATGATCAAGACCCCCGAGGATCAATGCACCCGTTACGCCAGCCTGTCCGCGGTAGACGCGCTGGCCTGGCAACTGGAGCAATTGCCCGGCGTGGAATCGACCACCTCGATGGCCGCGCTGAGCAAGATCGCCACGGCCGGTTATAACGAAGGCAACTTCAAATGGTATGAACTGATCCCCAATGACGGCGCGCTGGGTGCCGTGCAAACCCGTGCCCCGCGAGAACTGTTCAATCAGGGCTGTTCGATGCTGTCGCTGTACGTTTACCTGGCCGATCACAAGGCTGACACCTTGAACCGGGTGGTGGAGGCCAGTGAGCAGTTTATTGCCGGGCACCAGATGCCAGAGGTCAAGTTCATGCTCGCGGCCGGCAGTGCGGGGATCGAAGCGGCGACCAATATCGTGGTGAAGAAGTCCATGCGCGAGATGCTGTTCTGGGTCTATGGCGCAGTCAGTCTGCTGTGCCTGGTGACCTTCCGCAGCTGGCGCGCGACCCTGTGCGCGATGCTGCCGCTGATGCTCACCTCGATCCTGTGCGAGGCGCTGATGGTGGGGCTGGGCATGGGGGTGAAAGTCGCGACACTGCCGGTCATCGCACTGGGTGTGGGCATCGGGGTCGATTATGCGCTCTATGTGTTGAGCGTGATCCTGGCGCGAATGCGGGCAGGTGATACCTTGGCCCAGGCGTATTACCAGGCACTTTTGTTCACCGGCAAAGTGGTGTTGTTGACGGGTATGACTTTGGCTGTGGCGGTGTCGACCTGGGCGTTCTCGCCGATCAAGTTTCAGGCTGATATGGGGATTTTGCTGGCCTTCATGTTTTTGGTGAACATGCTGGGGGCCTTGATCTTGCTGCCGGCGTTGGCTTGGTTGCTGTTGCCGCAGAGGGTGTTTTTAAAAAAGCCTGAGTTGAGTCGGCAGGGGCGGTGGGTTCGGGGCTGAGGGCTTTTGGGGTGAATATCCGTTATTTAGGTAACGGCTACTTATGGTTCCGCTCTTACAGCGGGTCACTTTTGGAAAAGCGCCAAAAGTAACCAAAAGCGCTTTGCCCCACCACTCGGTGCCTCGCCTAGGCTCGGCATGCCTGAACGAAGGCATTGCTCCGTGGGCCGCCGCGAAGGGCCATCCATGGCCCAGCGCGGCTAACCCGGCATCCATGCCGGGTTGCCCACTGCGCAATACCTTCGTTCAGCCAGCGTGGTTAACGGGGCGTCCCAGATCAAGATCAAGATCAAGATCAAGATCAAGATCAAAAGCGAGGCGGTCTGGCGGGTTTCTCCTGTGGGAGCGAGCTTGCTCGCGATGGCGGTGTGTCAGTTTTTGGTGATGTTGAATGTGCCGGCCTCATCGCGAGCAAGCTCGCTCCCACAGGGTGTTGTGAACACATCACCATCCCCAGAACTGCAGCCACCAGCCATAACCCACCAGGCTACTGGCCAAGACCAGGCATGCCATGGCTGGCAATCGTTGGGTCGGTGGAGCCTGCGTCTGCTGCAGGCGTTTGTAGCCCAGCCATAAACTCCAGGCTATCGCCGCTATCAGCAATACGGCCCGAGCCGGTTGTACCCATTCCAGCAGCAGTCCTTCATAGCGCAGCAGTTTGACCGTGGTGGCCGACAAGCCGAGGAACAACCCTGCACCGCCAAGGGGTGTCAGGGTGATGGCTAAGGGCGGATATTGTGTGCTGTCACCCGAGAGGCGTGCCGCCAGGCGCATCAGCAGCATCAGCGAAGTGCCTATCACCAGTGCACTCATGGCCAGGTACGCGACGATGCAAAAACCATCGAGCCAACTGAAACTGTCATTGAGTTGCGGATAGTGCGTCAACAGCCACCAGGGCGCGTTGTCCTGGAGTGCCCAGAGCCAATCATGACTGACCAGCCATTGGGCCAGGCTTTGCTTGAGGTCGATGAACCAGGGGCTGACAGTCCACTGGAAGGCGCCCATGGCCAGGCCGATGACACCGAACAACAGCAAGCGAACATCCCAGGGCGAGAGGGTGTCAGCCGTCGAGTGCAGGATTTCCTCGCTGCTGGAGCGGGCAATCAGCCGTACCGCATCGCGCTGGCCGCTGCAGCGACCACAGGCGTGGCAATCGGCGGCGCCACGCATGCGGCGGATGTCCAGCAAGGGCGCGCAGTTGGGAGGAGGGCGACGCGGTGCCGGGTTTTCCAGCCAGCGTTGTTCGTTCACCTGAAAGTGCACAGGCGCCAAGCGAGCAAGCAGCGAGAAGACGCCACTGACTGGGCACAGGTAACGGCACCACACCCGCTTGCCCCGGGCGAACAACAGGCCGACGATCACCGCGGCGACGGTCGAGCCGCCCAGGATCAGCAACGCCGCCTGGGCGTAGTCGTAGACGCTGATCAGTTGACCGTAGAGGGTGGTCAGGCAGAACGCCAAGGTCGGCCAGCCAGCCCAGCGCAATCCGCGCGGCACCCCGAAGCCTTTGCCGTACTGGCTGGCCCATTCGCTCAAGGCGCCTTCCGGGCACAGCACGCCACACCAGAGTCGCCCGAACAACACGATCGACAGCAACACGAACGGCCACCACAGGCCCCAGAACAGAAACTGCGCCAGCAGCGTGAGATTATCGAACAGGCGTGCCTGGGCGCTGGGCAATGGCAGCAGGGCCGGCACCACCAGCAGCACCGCGTAGAACAGCACCACCGCCCATTGCACGGCACGAATGGTTGCACCGTGGCGCCGCATGCCGTCGCCCAGGCGTTGGAGCCAGGGGTTCAGGTCGGGCATGGCAGGTTTTCCGTCTTACGCGGCCGCAGCCAGCCCGCGACAACGGCCCAATAGCCCAGCCACACCAGCAGCGTCATCGCACTCGGGCTGGCCCGATAGCCGGTGAAGTCCGCCAGGAACCCGCCCAAACCATGGCCGTCGTCGAGTATCGTGCTGCTGTCCCACAGCGCGTCGCCAATGGCGCGATACACCGCCTCGGGCCAATCCATCGCGAGCAGTTGCCCGCCGACCCGCTCGATACCGCTGACCAGCAACGCTGCCCCCAACAGCAGCAGGATCGCTTCGCTGATGGCAAAGAAACGCGGCCATGAGATGAACCGGCGACTGCTGTGCAGCAAGGAGACGGTCAGCAGCGACAGCACCAGCCCGGCCAGCGCGCCCACAGCGAACAAGCCCAGTTGCGGCCCTTGCAGACGCGCACCGGCACCATACAGGAACACCACGGTTTCACTGCCTTCGCGGCTGACCGCCAGCAGCGCCAGCACCAACAGTCCCAGGCCGCCCTGGCGGCTCAGGCGCTGGTCGGCGTGGCGTGTCAGGTCATGTTTGAGCGTCCTCGCGTTTCGATGCATCCAGCCGACCATCTGCACGATCAGCAGGCTGGCGACCAGCGCCAGCGACGCCTGGAACCATTCATTGGCCGTCCCGCTCATGGCCTCGCCGGCCAGCAGGATCAGGCCGGCCAGCACGCCCGAAAGCAGCAGGCCCAGCGCCGCGCCGGTCCATACATAGCGCAGCAGTTGGCTGGCCTGTTGTTGCCGGCTGACCCAGGCCTGGAGAATCCCGATCACCAACAACGCCTCGACGCTTTCGCGCCAGACAATAAACATCGATTGAGTCATGCAAACGCCTCCTGCTGACCGATTACTGGGCGAGAATCCCGCCCTCGGGCAGTTGCGGATTGAATTCGTCGAAAAACGGATAGCGCCCGGGGCGCAACGGGTGGATGACCACGAAGGTCGTGACGCCGGGCGAAAGCACTTTCTCGACGCGCAAAGGCGTGCTTTCGAACTCCGCCGGGCCCTGGCCGATGTTTTTCAGCACGATCTTGAACCGTTGCCCGGCCGGCACTTCCAGTTGCGAGGGCGTGAAATGCCCGTCGCGTATGCTCAGTTCGTAAGTCGGCAATTCGGCTTGGGCGATCGAGGGCAGCAGCAAACCGGCCAGCATCAACCAGGCCAGGTGTCGATGAGGCGCGACGTGCCGTGGGCAGGATGAGCGGCGCATGCTCAGTACCCGCCTTTTTTACCGATCCCGGCGTAGACGAATTCGTAATGCAGTTCGCAGCGTTCGAACCATGGCGCCACACCGGTTTCCTTGTCGGTATGACGGCCGAGCGAGCCATGGCCGCCAGGCGGCAGGAGGGTGAACGTCAGTTGATATTTGCCAGGGCCGAGCAGCTTGACGTTGTCGCCGTAGTGCGGCCCGTCGTTGGCGACCATGGCGTGGAAGTCACCCTTGAGCTCGGTGTCGTTGCCTTGTTTTTTCAGTTGGAACGACACATTGAGGTAGGGCACGAAACTGCCTTCCTGGAAGCCCTGCTTATTGTCCGCCGTGGCGCGGATATCGGCTTCCAGGTGCACGTCGGAATCGGCCGTGGCTCGCATCATCCCGGCCGGGGCCATTTCAATCGGCTGCAAATACACCGCACCGACCTCCAGTCCTGGGCACAGTTGCGGTTCGCCGATGGGGTATTCCTTGGCCTGGGCCAGCGGTGCGAGAAACAGCAGGGCCAGAGGCAGAGTTGCAAGTGTGCGCATGATGACTTCCTGGTTGGCTAAATAATGGCGCCGAGTCTAGGAAGCTTTGCTGCGAATAATAATGATTCTTGTCAATTTTTAGCGCGAATTTTCCCACAACGAATGCCGACTCGTTCCTGCACGGTTGTTCTTGATCGGGATCAAGGGGCACGGCGCCCCGACGCGGTAGGGTGCGGGTACACCCATCAGTTATACGGGGTCGTCATGGCAAAGCCCTTTCCCATCAGTCCCAAACATCCCGAGCGTATTTGCTGGGGGTGTGATCGTTACTGTCCGACCAGTGCGCTGGCCTGCGGCAACGGTGCCGATCGAACGATGCACCCGGCCGAGATGATCGGAGAGGATTGGTACCTGCACGGGGATTGGGGGTTGGAGCTGGTCGATATTACCGCCAAGGTCATCGATCCAAGCGCCACTCACCCGAAGGTGTAGGAGCTGTCGAGTGCAACGAGGCTGCGATCTTCCCAAAGACACTTGAATCTCAAGCGAAAGATCAAAAGATCGCAGGCTTCGCCAGCTCCTACAGAACCGAGCGGGAGCAAGCTCCCTCGCCACAATGGATCACACGCGCCTTAGAGCTTCGGCAACTGCCCGATCCGCCCCATCATCTCGGTCACGATCTGCAAGTCCAACAGGAACTGCTCGACCGTCTTGAACTCGTTGTCGTTGTGACCGGTGTACTTGACGTCGGGCATGGCCAGGCCGAACTGCACGCCATTGGGCAAGTCATGAACCGAAGTGGCGCCGGCAGAGGTGCCGTACTTGTGTTCCATGCCCAGGTTTTCACTTGCCACGGCCAACAGTGCCTTGACCCATTCGCCCTCAGGGTTGCGGTACATCGGCTCGTCAATGGAATAGTCGAAGGCCACCGCAACGTGGGACTTCTTGCTCCAGGCGGCCAGTTTGTCGGCGATTTCAGTCTTGAGGACTTCTGTGCTCTTGCCCACTGGCACCCGCAGGTTGACCGCCAACTTGAAGGTTTTCTCATCCATGCCGACGTAGGTCAGGGACGCGGTGAGCGGGCCCATGAAAGCATCGGAAAAACCAATTCCCAGTTTGCTGCCCAGATAGTCCAGGCCCCAGTTGTCGGCGGCATAGCGGGCGGCGTCGGTGATGTGGTTTCGTTTGAGCGCGACCTTGCCGTCCAGGCTGTTGATGAAGTCCAGCATCCTTGCCACCGGGTTGACGCCTGACTCGGGTTCGGAGGAGTGGGCGGACACGCCAGTGAAGGTCAGTTGGACGTCCTTGCCGACGACCTGGCTGGCCACCTCGAAGTTACCGCCATTGCGCTTGGCATAGTCGGTGCCGGCCTTGAGCAGGCTGGCGGCCAGTTCGGCGGGCTTGTCGCTGGCGAAGGTGGCAACGGACGTCGACGGAATCTGATTGGTCGCCAGGCCGCCCGTCAGCGCGGTCATTTCTGCCCCCTTGCCCTGTGCAGCGCGCCGGGTGAAGTTCGCCATGACGGTGCCATAGCCTTTCTCGGCAATCACTACGGGGTAGCCGCCATCCAGCGCCAGGTTGTAGTTGGGCGTCGGGTTGCGTTCGAAATAATAGGGGATGGCGTCGCCAGTGGTTTCCTCGGTGGTGTCGACCAGCAGCTTGAAGTTGCGCGCCAGCGGCAGTTTCTCTTCCTTGATGATTTTCATGGCATAGAGCGCGACCACGATGCCGTTCTTGTCGTCCTCGGTACCGCGGCCATACATGCGGTCGCCCACCAGGGTGACCTTGAACGGGTCGAGGCGGGTGCCATCTTTCAATACCCAGTTTTCCGGGGTTACCGGCACCACGTCGGCATGGGCGTGAATGCCGACGACTTCGTCGCCGTTGCCTTCGAGGGAAATCTCATAGACGCGGTTGTCGACATTGCGGAAGTTGAGGTTGAACGCCTCGGCCAGGCTTTTGATCTTGTCGGCTATCTTGAGGAATTCGGGGTTCTCGTGCTGGGCGACGCCGTCCTTGCGAAAAGTCGGGATGGCGACCAGTTCCTTCAGCGTCTGGGTGGCCGCCTGGCCGTATTTCACTCGGGCATAGAGGCCCAGCAGGCGATGGATTTCATTCTGCTGTTCAGCTGAAAGGGTTTTGTTGCCTTGGAACGCGCTGATGGCCGGGCCGAGGTTGGCGGTTTTGCCCAGGTCGCTCTTGGCCACGTCGGCCAGGAACTGCCTGAAATCGGTGACTGAGGTGTTGGAGAAGGTTTTGACGATGGCTGCGCCCTGTTGGGCGGTGATGTTGGCGAATGCTGGTGTGGTGATCGAAGCGAGGCTGGACAACAGCAGGGTGGTCACGGCCAGGTGTTTGAGCGAGAAGTCCATTGCTGGGCATTCCTTTGCAGGCGGTAGGAGGGAAGTGTCTGATTTGATGACACAAACGCTTGCAACCTAACACCGCGAGGAAGTGGTGGGGGAGTCCTGTAGGAAAATCTGTCGCACAGCGAAGCAAAAACGGCGCAGAAATGAAAAATGGCGCAGGGCCATCAACCACCTGATATTCAACATCAATGCAAGCAGGCCCACCGCTATCGCGAGCAAGCTCGCTCCCACAGGGGATCAGTGGCGGGCCCAAGTGCCGTGAACACCCGCAACCCACTGTGGGAGCGAGCTTGCTCGCGAAGGCGGCGATACATTCAACATCAATGCAGGCAGGCCTACCGCTATCGCGAGCAAGCTCGCTCCCTCAGGTGCGCATTGCTCAATGCGGCGCGCGGGGGATCGTCTTGAGCAGGTCTTCAGGGCTGATGTGGCCGACCACGGGCTGCGCTGTGCTGCCGGGCAACGGCAGGTCCAGGATGTGCCCCTTGATCTTGCCGACCACATGCATTTCGCAGGGTTTGCAGTCGAACTTCAGCGTCAGTACTTCATCACCGTGGATCAGCTGCATCGGTGCCACCTTGGTGCGCACGCCGGTGACGCCCTTGGCCTGCTTGGGGCAGAGGTTGAACGAGAAGCGCAGGCAGTGCTTGGTGATCATCACCGGCACTTCACCAGTTTCCTCGTGGGCCTCGAACGCCGCGTCGATCAGCTTGACGCCGTGACGATGATAGAAGTCCCGGGCCTTCTGGTTGTAGACGTTGGCCAGGAACGACAGGTGCGACTCCGGGTACACCGGCGGCGGGTTGGTCTCGGCCTTGCGGCCACCGCGTGGGTGGGCTTCGATGCGGGCGGCGGTCAGGGCCTCGATGGCTTCGCGGCGCAAGGCCTTGAGCTGCGAGTTGGGGACGAAGAACGCCTGGGGCGCATCCAGCTCGATCGCGGTGGCGTGGTATTCGGTGGTGCCCAGTTGGCCGAGCAGGTCGTGCAATTGCTCCAGGGCCTGTTCCGGCTTGTTGGCCTGGCCGAACGGTCCGTCCAGGGCGACGCTGGCGCTGATGCCTTCTTCGCTGGTGGCGGTCAGTTCCAGGCGCTCTTCACGCAGGCGTGCAACCCAGGCCAGGCCGACGCGGCGTTCGGAGGAGGTCTTGAGCAACGCTTGCTGCCAGTTGTGGTCCAGGTTGCGGCTCAACGGGTGGTTGGGGCGCAACTGGTACATGCCGGCCGGCATTTCGTTGGGTTCGACACGGTAGCGATAACGCTTCTGGCCGTCCTCTTCGAACTCACCCTTGGGCTCGGCGATGTTGGCGCGGAAACCGACGACTTCGCGCTTGACCAGCACATTGAGGCCGTCGCCGTTGGACAGCGGATCGAAGGTCACCACTTGCAGGTCGCGCTTGCCGACTTTTTCCACCACGCCCACCGGCACGCCGGTAAAGGTCGGCGAATCGAAGGCGCCAATGTCGATCTTGCGGTCGCTGACGAAATAGTCGGTGCTGCCACGGTGGAAGGTCTTGTCCGGGTCGGGGACGAAGAAGTGTGCGGTGCGGCCGCTGGACGCGCGGGCCAGGTCCGGGCGGTCTTCGAGGACATCGTCCAGGCGCTGGCGGTAATAGGCGGTGATGTTCTTCACATAACCCATGTCCTTGTAGCGGCCTTCGATCTTGAATGAACGCACGCCGGCTTCGACCAGGGCGCGGATGTTGGCGCTCTGGTTGTTGTCTTTCATCGACAGCAGGTGTTTTTCGTAGGCAACCACCCGGCCCTGGTCGTCCTTGAGGGTGTAGGGCAGGCGACAGGCCTGGGAACAGTCGCCACGGTTGGCGCTGCGGCCATTCTGGGCGTGGGAGATGTTGCACTGGCCGGAAAACGCCACGCACAGCGCGCCGTGGATGAAGAATTCGATGGCCGCGTCGGTCTCATCGGCGATGGCGCGGATTTCCTGCAGGTTCAGCTCACGGGCCAAGACCAGTTGCGAGAAACCGGCCTGGTCGAGGAACTTTGCTCGGGCCAGGGTACGGATGTCGGTCTGGGTGCTGGCGTGCAGCTCGATGGGTGGAATATCCAGCTCCATCACCCCCAGGTCCTGGACGATCAGCGCATCGACGCCGGCATCGTACAACTGGTGGATCAGTTGGCGGGCTGGCTCCAGCTCGTTGTCGTGCAGGATGGTGTTGATGGTCGTGAACACACGCGCGTGGTAGCGATGGGCGAACTCCACCAGCCGGGCAATATCACCCACTTCGTTGCAGGCGTTGTGACGCGCGCCGAAACTCGGGCCACCGATGTACACGGCGTCGGCGCCATGCAGGATGGCCTCGCGGGCGATGGTTACGTCGCGGGCGGGGCTGAGCAATTCCAGATGATGTTTGGGCAAGGACATTTGTTTTTAGTCAGGCTGGTCACGGTCGAAGCGAGCATTGTAGCCGCCAGGCGCCTTGCAGGCACCTGTGGACTTGGGTTTGCCCGACCTTGACCGATGCGCGGCGGTCCCGCTGGGGTCACCCAGGTGTCGAGTCGGCGCTGCACCAACGGTTGCGCCCGGTGTTCTTGGCCAGGTACAAGAAGGCATCGGCGGCCCTGATCAGCATGGCCGGGGTGACGTCCTCTCCGCTCGGCTGGCAGGTGGTGACACCCGCGCTGATGGTCACGATGCCCAAGGGATGGTCGCCATGTTCAATGTTCAAGGCCCTGACGGCTTCGAGGATTTGCTGCGCGACCTTGGCGGCACCGGCGCTGTCGGTGTTGGGCAGCAACACGGTGAACTCTTCACCGCCATACCGGACCGCCAGGTCACCAGGCCGCTTGATCGTTTGCCCAATGGTACCGGCAATCGCGCGCAGGCAATCGTCCCCGGCAGCATGGCCGTATCTGTCGTTGAAGCGCTTGAAGTAATCGACATCGAGCATGATCAACGCCAGGGAAGAACCCTGGCGCTTGGCCAGGCGTATCTCGTCGGCCAAGGCGATGTCCAGCCGCCTGCGGTTGCCCAGCCCGGTCAGGCTGTCGGTCAGCGCCATGTCGCGCATGGCCTGGTGCGCAGTGCGAATCTGTTTCTCCATGGTCATCCGGTGGCGCAACTGGCTCAGCACGATGAGCCCGAAGACGACGAGGATCATGATCAGGAAAATCAGCACGAAGCTGGTCTTGAACAGGTCGCGCCGCCACGGAGCGATGATGGATTCGCGCGACAACCCGGCTTCCACCACCAACGGGTAGGTGGTCAAGGCCCGAAAGCCATACAGGCGCTCGGTATCGTCGACCACGGCCCTGGCCTCCGCGATGCCCTGGTTCGAGGTGGGCAGGTAGTTCCTGAAGATCACGCTGTTGACCAGGCTCTTGCCGATCACTGATTCGACGAAGGGGCGACGTACCAGAATGGTCCCGCTGCGTGTGGCCAGGACCAGCGCCCCCTTGTCGTCGATCTTGAAGTCGCCGTAGTAGTCGACGAAATAGCTGACCTTGACCGTTCCGAGCAACACACCGGCGAACGAGCCGTCGGGATTGTTCAAGCGACGGGACACCGGAATGATCAGGTCGTTGGTGGACCGGCTCTTGATCACTTCGCCGATGCGCACGCCCCGGTCCTCGTGGGTCCGGTGATACTGGAAGTAGTCGCGGTCGGCGTTGTTCGCCGTTTCCGGGATGACTTCCTTGTCCGTCACCAGCCATTGGCCGTCCGGGCCATAGATAAACAACCCGTGCAGTTGCGGCATGATGGCGGCCTGTTGCACCAATAGCCTATGGATGCGCGCAACGTCCATGTTCTGCAGGCCATCGCCCTCCACCCGTTCACTGAGGGCGGCGGTGACCACATCCACTTGTCGGATGGTATCTTCGGCGTGCTGGGCCGTCGCCCGTGCCAGGTTCGTCACCGAATCCTGGGCGGACGAAAAGGCCGCGCGATAATCCCGCCAGGTGCGCCAGCCTTCGACGGCCAGAAACGCGATGATGACCACCACCATGAAACTCACGGTCAGGCGCAATGCCGCTCCAGCCCGTGCGCTCTGGGGAGAGAAGTGCTCATCAGTGTTTTCGATCTTTGGCTCTGGCCGTTTGCGTCCGAGCATCAATATTTCCTTTTACGACGGGTCTGCGCATTATTGATGCGCAGCCTATCTTATTCGATTTCAGCACGTTAGCTCGCTACGACGAGGCAGGTACAGCCGGCGACACACGATTGGGGAGAAAGATTTCATGAAAGTTGGCGTCATTTCCGACACCCACGGTCTGCTCCGCCCGCAAGCGCTGACAGCATTGCAAGGGTGTGAGCGGATCATCCATGCCGGTGACATCGGCAGCCCCGGGATTCTGGATCAATTGGCGTCGATTGCGCCATTGTACGTGGTGCGCGGCAATAACGACCTGGGGGCCGATTGGGCTGGGCCGCTCGCTGACCGCCTGCAATTCGACCTGTGTGGATGGCAGGTCTTGCTGGTTCATGACATCGCCGATGTACAGGACTCGCTCGACCCGGGCGTGAAGTGGGTGATCAGCGGCCATTCCCACAAGCCGGGCATCGAATGGCGTGGCGACCGGCTGTACCTGAACCCTGGCAGCGCCGGCCGGCGGCGGTTCACGCTGCCGGTGACGCTGGCGTTGGTCGAGGTGAGTGCTGGCGCGATCGAGCCGCGGCTGGTCCGGTTGCTGGAGTGATGGAGACGCTTACTTGAAGTATTTGTCGACGTAGGACTGGATTTCCTTGCGCATGAAGCGCCCGGATTCATCCGCCCGTTCTTCCCAGCCGAACACGCAAGCGGTGACGATGCCGTCGAAGCCGGTCTTGGCCAGTTCACTGAAGAACAGGTCCCAGTCGATCTCGCCCTGGTGCATGTCCATGTGCTGGTGGACGGTGACCTTGGCGCCGGGCGGGTTGACGATGTAGCGCAGGCCGGACGAGGCCTTGTGGTTGTAGGTGTCGGCGATGTGGACATGGGCGATCATCGACCCGGCCTCGGCGATCATGGCTTTCATGTCATCGCCGAAATAGAAGGTGTGCGGCGTGCAATAGAGGAACTTGACGTTGTCCGAGCCGAGGGTCTTGAGCATGTCGAGGGCCGGATTCAGGGTTTCGCACCAGTCTTCGGGGTGAGGTTCGACGTTCAGCGTGACCCCCTCGCTTTCCAGGATCGGCACCAGTTCCTCCATCGAACGCCACCAGGCCGCTTCGCTCGACTCATGGCTGTGCACGCCACCGCAGCAGCTGACTTTATGCCCACGATCAGGCGACGGCCCCCGGCCAAACTCCGAGTTCATCGTCGTGCAACCCATTTCCACGGCGATCTGGATGGCCTCCTTCCAGTAGTTCACCGCTGCCCGGCGTTCGTCTTCGTGGGGGCTGGCCCAGCGATACATCGGCAGTAGCGAGGCCAGTTGCAGATCGTGGTCGCACAGGGCTTTCTTGAACTCGGCGATGCGTTCCTTGTGGGCGCGAGGGCGGACCCACCAGGGCAGGAAATCTTCCCGTGGCGACAGTTCGAGGTATTCGAAACCGAGCTCGGCGGTCTTGCGGCACAGGTCCGGCAGGCTCAGGTGGCGATGCATGTAGGGGTCGAGGGCGATTTTCATTGTTGTTCTCCGTTAAGCAACGCTTATTACCGTGGCCAGAGATTGCTCCCGCTGGACTGCGTGTAGGAGCTGTCGAGTGAAACGAGGCTGCGATCCTTCCCCAGACACTTGAGTCTCAAGCGAAAGATCAAAAGATCGCAGGCTTCGCCAGCTCCTACAGGTCCAGTGGGAGCAAGCTTCCTCGCCACAGGGTTATTTTGACTGACTGGCGTCGGGTCAATAGGCGACCCAACTTGAATCCTGGTTGGCTGACTCCACACAGCGTTCGACCCAGCGCACGCCTTCCACGCCGGCGTCGATGTCGGGGTAGCGCACGGCGGCCAGCGCCTCGCTGTCGCCACGGTTCGCCGCATCCATGGCCAGGGCGAAGCGCCGATAGAGATTGGACCAGGCTTCGAACAGCCCTTCGGGATGGCCGCCACCGATGCGGTCGTCCTCCAGCGCGTCGGCGTGCAGGTAGCCCATGCCGCGTTCCAGGGTCTGCGCGGGTTGGCCCTGGATTTCGAAGCTCAGCTGGTTGGGCCGCTCGTCCCACCATTCAAGGCTGGCCCGGGAGCCGATCACGCGAATCTTCTGCCCGTGCATGGAGCCGGCATTCACAGCGCTGGACCAGACCATGCCCATGGCGCCGCCTTCGTATTCCATCAAGGTGTAGGCGTTGTCTTCCAGCGGGGCGCGGCTGGCGACGAAGCTCTGTCGGCTGCACATCAAGCGTTTGATCTTGAGATCGGGCAGCATCACCTTGGACAAATACAACGGGTGCGTGCCGACATCCCCCAGCACGTAGCTGGGCCCGGCCTGGCGCGGGTCGACGCGCCACTGCGTGGCCTGGTTCCGGGCCTCCACCGGTGCGCTGTGAAAACCATGGGCAAACTGCATGTGCACCATGCGGATCTCGCCCAATTCCTGGGCCGCGATCATCGCCCGGGCCTGTTCTATCAACTGGTGCCCGGCATAGCCGTAGGTCAAGCCAACGATGCGTCCCTTGGCGTGCGCCAGGCTGCGCAGGGCCTCGGCCTGTTCGAGGGTAAAGCACAGCGGCTTTTCGCAGACCACATGCAGCCCGGCTTCCAGGGCGGCCCGGGTGATGGCGTAGTGGGTGCCGTTGGGCGTGGCGATTGACACCGCTTCAATCCCGTCGGGACGTTGTGCTTCCAGCTCGAACAGGCTGAGGTAGTCCGAATAGCAGCGCTGGGGCTCGATACCCAGTTGCTCACCAAAGGCTTGGCCGCGTGCAGGGTCGATATCCAGCGCCGCGGCAACCAGTTCGAAGTTCCGGTCGCGCAGGGCGGCCGAGCGGTGGATGTAGCCGATCTGGCTGTGCTCGCCGCCACCGACCATGGCCCAACGGATGGGCCGCGTGATTGTTTTGCTGCCGTTGATCATGACGTTGTCCTTGTGTGATCAGAAACCGATGCGGGCCAGGTAGGTGCGGCTGGCGGCCACGTCGTCGAGGCTACTCCCGGCGTTGCGCGGGTCACGCTCCTGTTCGACGGTGATGCAGCCCACATAACCCAGTTCATGCACCAGGCTGTGCAGCGCCGGGTAATCGATGACGCCGCGCCCGATGGGGCACATCACGCCCCGGGCGCAGGCGGCGAAGAAGCGGATGCGTTCGTTCAGCACCTGGTCGAACACCACCGGGTCGATGTCCTTGAAGTGCAGGTAGTCCAGGCGATGGGCGTAGGTGCGCAGCGACGCGACCGGGTCCATGCCCGCGTAATAGAGATGCCCGGTGTCCAGGCACAGCCCGGCGACTTCATCGGGAATGTCGTCCACCAGGCGCGCCAACTCGTCGGCGAACTCGATGTAGCCACCGGCGTGGGGATGGATGACGGCGCGAATGCCGTATTGATGCCAGGCAATGTCAGCGATGGCGCGGATGTGCGCCATCATCGTGTTCCAGCGAGCATCGTCCAGGCGCGGGGCGCGGTCCGAGTGACCGGCTGCGTAGTCGCGCGCCTCGTGGCCCCAGTCGATGATCACCAGATAAGGCCCGGCATGGCGCTGGCCGGATTGCTGCGCCATGGGCGGCAGTTGTTTGAGCAGGGCGCAGATGTCGTGAGTCTGGCGCAGCAATTCAGGCAGGTTGGCGGGGTTGACCAAGTCGTCGAAAATCGTCCCGGCGACGATCTGGAGATCGTGTTCAGACAAGGCCTGAACAAGGGTTCCGTCCAGCGGCAGGTAACCATAAGGCCCCAGCTCGATGCCGCGATAGCCAGCCTTGGCCGCTTCGCCAAGCACCCGGCGCCACGGTGGCAGGAACGGGTTCTTGACGTCGTCGACGCCCCAACAGCAGGGCGCTGTGCAGATGTGGATCGCCATGGAGGTACTCCGGCTGTGTTTATTGTTATGGGCTGGGCCTGATGCTATTGCGTCGCCGGGGAGGGGGCCATGGGGCAATGGCTAAATCTGTCAAAACCCCTCATCATGGTCGGAAGAGGTGTCAAGACATGTCAGAAAAACCACGGCGAATGCTTCGCCCCACCATGGCCGATGTCGCCCGGGAAGCCGGGGTCAGCTTGTCTACCGTCGACCGGGTGTTGAACCTGCGCGCCGACGTGCGCGCCGACACCGCCCAACGCATTGCCGCGGCGGCCGCGCGGTTGGGGTTCCATGCCAAGGGCGTTATCGAACAGCGGGTGCTCAACGACCGCCCGACCTTGCGGCTTGGCTTCCTGTTGCAGAAAAGCGGCGTGCCTTTTTACCAAGGGCTTGCCCACGCGTTGTCGAACGCTGCCGCGACCTGCACGCGAGCACGGATTCGCGTGGTCATTGGCTACTTGGACGACCTCGATCCGGTCATCGTGGCGCAACGCATCCTGGCCCTGCGCGATCAAGTGGACGGGCTGGGCGTGGTGGCGGTGGATCATCCCCGGGTCCGGGAGGCGGTTGCGCAATTGCGCGAGACAGGTGTTTCGGTGGTGGCGCTGCTGTCGGAGTTGTCCAGCGCCAGCGGCACGGGGTATGTCGGGTTGGACAATCGACTCACAGGCCGCACGGCAGGCTGGTTCATCAGTCGTCTGGCGAGTCGCCCCGGGGCGGCGGCCGTCATGCTCAGCAGCCAGCGTTTCCAGTGCCAGGAATTGTGTGAGCTGAGCTTTCGCAGTTATCTGGCCGAGCACTCCAGCGAATGGGAGCTGCTCGCGTCGCGCCTGACGCTGGAGGACGATGAGTTCGCGTATGGCAACACGCTGGACTTGCTTACCGCAGAGCCTGACCTGGTGGGGCTTTATGTGGCCGGTGGTGGCATCGCCGGCGTATTGCGGGCCTTGCGCAGCCTCCAGGAACAGCGGATTCGCTTGCCGGTGGTGGTGTGCCACGACCTGACGCCGTTGACACGCGAGGCGTTGAAGACGGGCCTGGTCCAGGCGGTGCTGTCGCATCCTGTCGCGGCGTTGGCTGGGCAGGCCGTCGATACGTTGGTCGAAGCCGCGACAGCCACGCCACCAGGCCTGGCACCGAGGCGGGTGGTGCCGCTTCAGATCGATGTGCCGGAAAGCACCTGACTGTTTGATTGCAGTCTGAGCCATCGCTATCGCGAGCAAGCTCGCTCCCACAAGGGGCTTGCGCCAACTGGAAGATCCGGGAGGACCAGAATCAAATGTGGGAGCGAGCCTGCTCGCGATGGCGCCGGGTCAGTCGGTATGGCCGGTGACTGATACACCGCTATCGCGAGCAGGCTCGCTCCCACAGGTCTTGAACATTAAGCTTCTTGGCCTGCTTGAGCGCCGGCCAAGGTCGGATAGTCCGTATAACCACGCTCGTCACCCTGGTAGAACGTCGATGCATCAGGGGTGTTCAGCGCCTGGCCTTGTTTGAAACGCTCCACCAAATCCGGGTTTGCCAAAAACGGCGTGCCGAATGCCACCAGGTCAGTTTCTCCACGGCTGATGGCAGTGGCGGCCCGTTCGGCGCTGTAGCCGCCATTGGCAATGTACGTTCCGCCGAAGCGACGCTTGAGTTCCAGGAAGTCGAACGGGCCTTCGCCCAATTCCACGATGTGCAGGTAAGCCAGGCCATAGCGGCTGAGCATCCTGGCCGTGTAGTCGAATGTTGCTTGCGGGTTGCTGTCGCTCATCGAGAAGTAGCTGAAGATCGGCGACAGGCGAACGCCGACACGGCTGGCGCCGAAGACTTCGATCACCGACTCGACCACTTCCTTGAGCAAACGTGCACGGTTCTCGATCGAGCCGCCGTAGGCATCGGTCCGTTGGTTGGTGCCGTCACGCAGGAACTGGTCGATCAAGTAGCCGTTGGCGCCATGAATCTCCACACCGTCAAAGCCGGCCAGCTTCGCGTTGGTCGCGGCCTGGCGGAAGTCGGCGACCACGCCGGGGATTTCATCGAGCTCCAGGGCCCGTGGCAGTTCATAGGGCTTGAGGCCTTCAGGGGTGTAGATCTCGCCATCGGCCTTGATTGCCGAGGGGGCTACGGGTTGGGCGCCGTTGACCTGCACCAACGGATGGGAAAGACGGCCTACATGCCAGAGCTGCAAGAAGATCTGCCCGCCCTCGGCGTGGACCGCGTCGGTCACCTGTTTCCAGCCGGTGATCTGCTCAGGGGTAAAGATCCCTGGCGTTCTCAGGTAGCCCTTGCCCTGGGCCGACACCTGGGAACCTTCGCTGACGATCAGGCCGGCGCTGGCCCGTTGGCTGTAGTACTCGGCCATCAGGGGCGTCGCTGCATCGCCAGCGCCCGCGCGGCTACGGGTCATCGGTGCCATGATCATGCGGTTTTTCAGGGACAGCTTGCCGACTTGAGTGCGGGACAACAGAAGATCGAGACCGATGTCAGTCATGATTCACCTCTAAGGGATCGGGTATGAATTAGGGATTGAGTCGAGGGGCGGTCAGGCCAACCGACCCTCTTGTTGCAAAAGGGCGCCGATGCGCTGGATTTCTTTCTCGCCTTTTTCCAGGGCTGCCTGGCTGGTGTGCACCGAGTAGTAGCCCATCACCAGGTCATGGGGATGCTTGACCGCCGAACCGAGCACGAAGGAGGTCGCGCCCCGGGCAACGATGTCGATGGCCTTGCCGGACGCTTCGAATACCACCATCTCTGCGGCATTGACGTGGCCGCCGGCATCCAGGCCGCCGCTGTTGACCACCAGCCAGGCGACGGTGTGCCCGGCCGGCGGCGTGTAGCGCCAGTGCTCGTTGTCCTGCAACTGCACGGCGAGGTAGTTCATGCCTGCTGGCGCCGCAACATTGCTGCGGGCTGCGCCGTATTGGCCGAGCAACACCAGCGCCGGACCTTCACGGGGGATCTCGGAGGGGGCCAGGTAGACGCTGCGGGCCGGGGCATTTTCTTCTGCCGCCGGCAGTGCAACCCAGAGCTGGAAGCCTTGGATCGGCGAACCCGCAACCGGTCGGGCGGTGTGCCATACGCCGTTACCGGCTTGCATCCACTCCATGCCGCCGCTGGGCAGCGTGCCTGACTGCCCCGTGGTGTCTTCGTAGATCACCTGGCCTTCGATCATGTAGGTCAGCGTGGCGATCCCGGAATGAGGGTGCATGCCGAAGCCTCTTTGCATGGCATCGGCGTTGAAGGCGAAGTGATCGAGAAACACGAATGGCTTGCAGAGCTGGCCCAGGTCACCGGGACTCATGAGCCGGGTGATCGGCCCATGGCTGCTGCCGGAGGTGCGGTGGACGATGGCGCGGGGCGGTGCTGCGACGATGCTGTTCATGGGGTGCCTCCAAGTCTTGGGCGCTGGGCCTCGATGCGAGAAGGATAAGTGCCTGCCAATAGATTGATTAGTCGATACAATCGGATTGAACTCATCCACAAAACGAAGGAATGTGCGCGCCATGCTCGATCTCAACGATGTTGCGCTGTTCGTCCAGGTGGTCCGCAGCGGCAGCTTCGCCGAAGCCGCCAGGCGCTTGGGCATGCCTTCCAACACCGTCAGCCGACGGGTCCAGCAGTTGGAGGCGCAGCTTGAATCGCGACTTCTGCAGCGCTCGACCCGCAAACTCACGCTGACCCATGCGGGCCAGGGGTTTTATGACCGCTGCGTGGATGCGGTAGACGGCCTGATGGATGCCGGACAGGAACTGATGATGGGCAGCGAGGAGCCCAGCGGCCTGGTGCGCATCGCGGCGATGGCGGACTTTTTCGATTTCTTCCCGATGGAGTGGGTGGCCGACTTTTTAGCCGCGCATCCGCGAGTGCAGCTTGATTTCGTGCTCAGCGATGCCCGGGTCGATCTGATTGCCGACCGCATTGACGTGGCCTTTCGCGGCGGTCCCTTGCAGGACTCGGGGTATGTCGGTCGCCAACTGCTCAAGAACGACGGTGACGGCATGGTTGCCAGCCCCGCGTACATTGCCGCGCGCGGCGCACCGCTTTCGTTGCAGGACCTGGCTCACCACGACGGCGTGAGTTTCGCTCATCCCGGCGGCATGACCCATTGGCGATTCGTTGGCCCGGACGGCATCGAGGAACAGGTGCAGATCGCCAGCCGCTTCCACGCCAACACCGCCCAGGCGCTGCGCAGGGCGACCGTCGCCGGCCTGGGCATCGCCGTGTTGCCGGGGGCGCTGAGCAGCCTCGACCTGGAAGCCGGAAGGCTGGTGCGGGTGCTTCCGCAATACCAGCGCATCGGCTTCGGCCTGAATGTGCTCTATCCGAGCCGGCGGCAGTTGCCGCTGGCGGTTTCGGCATTCATCGGGTTGGTGATGGAGAAGCTTGAGCTCAAGGCGTTTCCGGCGCGGATGATGTAGACAAGCCTGGGTGCTCCATTTTGCATTTTTCATCCCCGCGGCTAGTCTCACCTGCGTGTTCTGAGGCGCCCTTGAAACTCTGGACGAGTTCAGCTGTGGCCCCATGTCAACCCGATCAAGACAGGGATAATCTTATGCCGGTTGTTTTGCATCAGTTCACCGTGGCCATGGGCGGCGTCATGAACCCAGGTTATCTCGAAGCGTTGGAACTCGCCCGGCAATGCGCGACGCATGCCCATACCCAGGCCCTGCCGGGAGCTGGCATTGCCCACGGCTCCTGTTGGGCCGCATTGGCAACGGTGTCCAATCCGGGCGCAGGTTTTCCCTTGGGGAATGCGGTAGCGGGCGGGGCGGCCTTGCCTTATGGCGTGGTATTTGGAAATTCACGCTTTTCAATCGTTGGCGCCTTCGCTGTTGTGCCCGGCGCGCCTGCGGTCGGGTTTTCCGGTCATGCGGAGCGTAACGCCTTGGTGGTGGCGGGCGGCAATGGCTTGGTGCCCTATGGCCTTGTCGCGCCAAATGCCGGGGACTGGGTGATGTATGTTCAACTGCATCCCTGCCAATACTGCTTGCCATGGCTGCAAGGCGCCGGAGGCGGCGGACTGCTCAATCCTTTTGCGGGGCTGATCGCCGGGGCCCAGAACCTTCATGTCTGGTATCGGTGGGCACACAACCCGGTCGGGTGCGCAGCCAAGGACACCTGGAACGGCCTGCCCCTGGCGACCAAGCTCGCGCAGATCAATACCTGGTGAACAGACGCAGCGATTAGAGAAACAGGTGGGAGTGAGCCTGCTCGCGATGGCGGCGGATCAACCAACATCAATGTTGATTGACACAGCTATCGCCAGTAGCCTCGCTCCCATCGGTTTGGTGCTGGTTTTTCATCAAAAAAACGCCCGCCGAAGAATCATTGGCAGGCGTCTGGGAAAGACCGGCGCAGAAAGGAGAGACTGGCCGGGTTAGGCAGTAAGGGTCAGGCCACCGGAATCAACGGGTCAGCCGCCGCCAGGGCCGCGGTGCGGTCAGCAGCGGGCGGGTAGATCCACACGCTGTTGATCTGGGTCTTGAGATCCTTGGCTTCCTGCCCGACCAGCTTGAGTTGGCGATCCCAACCTTCGGTATACACCGCACCCCAGGCGCCCAGGTCCAGGCAGGTCACGTACTTGGGTTGGCTGTAGGGCATCGGCGCCACACCCAGCAGGTCGGCCGCGACGTTGTTGCCGGCGTAGCGACCCAGGGATATGGCGTGCTGGCAAGACATCGCCGCGTAATTGCCCAGTGTGTCGGTGGCGGCATAGGCCACGTCACCGGTGGCGAATATGTCGTTTTGCCCCAACACTTTCAGATGGCCGTCGACGTGCAGGCGACCCTGCTGATCGCGGGTGCCTGGCACTTGCTGGGTCAGTGGGTGGGCACGGAAACCCACGGTCCAGATCACGGTATTGGACTCGATACGCTGGCCGTTCGACAGGGTGACACCGCCGGCATCCACCGAATCGACTGAAGCATTGAGGATCCACTCGATGCCCAGGTGATCGGACGCTTCGATCACGGAGGGGCGAATGCCGTCGCCCAACGATGCGCCGATCTGCGGCGCGCGATCCACCACGATGACCCGGATGTTCGCGTCCTCACCCAGGGCTGCCCGCAGGCGAGTTGGCATTTCGGTGGCGGTTTCGATGCCGGTGAAGCCGCCGCCGGCCACCACCACGGTGTTGCGGGCAGGGCTGTCCGGCAGGTTCTTGAGGGACTTGATGTGGGCTTCGAGGCGCGTTGCCTGTTCGATTTCATCGACGTCGAAGGCATGTTCGAGCATGCCTTTGAGATCGGGGCGAAACAGTTTGCTGCCTGCCGCCAGTACCAATCGGTCGTAACCCAGGCTGCCCTGGGTGCCGAACACGTCCACGTAGCCGACCTGTTTACCCTCGACGTCGATACTGCTCGCCGAGCCCTGTACGAACTTCACGCCCACTGCATCGAACAGTCCGTCCAGCGGAGCCAGCATGGTGTGGACGTCCGGCTCATAGAAACGAGGCCGGATGCGCAATTCCGCCTGGGGCGCCAGGACAGTAATCTGCACGTCATTTCGATCATGCTGGTCCAGCAGGCGGGCCGCGCTCAATGCGCTCCATACTCCGCCGAAGCCAGCACCAATAACCAGAATTTGCTGTTTCATGATTTGCTCCCGAAGACAAAATCGATACGTTGAATGAATTGAACTGTTCAGCGTGACCGTGGCGCGAAGTACCCAAAAGTGTCTGGCTCAATGATTGAGCATCAAGCACCTTCAACTTTGGTTCGCTGTAGAAGATCGTATGCGCCGGCGCAACATCCGACACTTCTACGTAAGGTCAGTGGTGATATGTCTGGGTATGACGGATCTATACGAAGGTATTAAGGCCAGGTGATCGGCATTGCGGCATCACGTCGGACGATTGAGGACTGATTCGAGACAAGCGATCAGTTCTGCACAGTTGAACGGCTTTGGAAAAAACGCCACTGGCTCCACCGCGTACGCCCTTGTTCTTGGCGGCGCGCTGGGGTGGCCGGTGATAAAAATGGCTGGGATATGAATGCCCCGGGCAGACAGTTCATCGTACATCTGGAGGCCGGTCATTCCCGGCATCTGGATATCCGATATCAGGCAGGCTGTGTTTTCAAATCCGGGTGAAGCCAGAAAGTCGATGGCACTGGCATAAGTTTTAACGCGATGGCCGTGGGAGCGTAACAAACCATCCAATGCAACTCGAACCGATTCATCATCATCAATAATTGAAATAATCGCAGTGTGGGACATTTCGATACCTGGTGGTGATAGCAGGTTGCCGTACAGGCGCCGCTATTACTGCAAGATACGCTGTCCAATAACTCCGCCAAGTATACCTGGGTATGAATTTTTACTGATGACGGCGAACTCCCTGAACCCGCTGGTAGTTCAGGCCGCACACGATTGTGCAGGATCGTCCTGCATACCGAAGTATCAGTGAACCTGCCTAAGGCATGAGTTGGGTGTCCCTACGTACGACAGACATCGGCCTGTCACGGGAATAGCCTTTCAAACATCCCATCGCTGCTGCGCCTTGATGAGGGCTCAAGCGATGATCCTGTCCTCTCCTGATTCAATGGCCTGGCGCCTGGGACGGCTATCATGATGAACAGAAATGACCTGCGTCGTGCTGACATCAATCTGCTGGTTGTCTTCGAAACCATGATGCACGAGCGAAATGTCACTCGCGTGAGCGAAAAGCTTTTTCTCGGTCAGCCAACGATCAGCAGTGCCCTGGCGCGCTTGCGGTTGATGTTCGATGACCCGTTGTTTATTCGTGCAGGCCGGTTGATGGAGCCGACGTCCCGGGCACAGGAGATCTTTTCCAATCTCTCTCCAGCGCTGGACGGCATCGCCGCGGCCTTGAGTCGTTGTCAGGCGTTCGACCCGGGCACCAGCGAGGCGACCTTTCATATCGGGCTCTGCGACGACGTCGAATACGCGTTGTTGCCCGATCTGTTGCGGCGCCTGCGAGTCGAGGCACCGGGCACGACCTTGGTGGTGCGTCGGGTCGATCAATGGCAGATGTCACAGTTGCTGGCCTGCGGGGATATTTCACTGGGGATCAGCCACACCTTGGAGCTGCCGGCCAATGCCCGACGCAAGGCCCTGCGTTCGATTCGACCGATGTTGTTGCGGGCCGATGCGCAGCCTGGCGAACTGACCTTGGACGAATTCTGCCGCCGACCCCATGCGGTGGTCTCATCCATGGGCAATGTTATTGATGACTCGGACCGCGCCTTATGCCTGATGAACCGGCAACGCCGGGTGGTGCTGACGGTGCCTCAGTTCAGCGCCTTGCCAGTGTTGCTGGCCCGGAGCGACATGATCGCCATCGTGCCGGATTACGTGGCGCGGGCGATGGCGGTGGGGACAGGTTTGCGGGCCGAGCCGGCGCCGATATGCTTGCCCGAGCACGAGCTGTCCATGGTCTGGCGCGGCGCCTCGCACAATGACCCGGGGGAACGCTGGTTGCGCGACCGTTGCAGCACGTTCGTCGCCGAGCATGCCGACTCGCAGATAGAGCCCAGGAAGGCTCCGCTGCACACCGATGCGGTGCGCCAGGCCTTGACGGCGGCCACACGCAGCCAGTCCAACAGATCGACACCATCGATCAGCGCCTGACGGATGTTCGGCGCGCCGCGCACGATCAGCGTGTGCGGTTGGGGAGCCGATTAGCGATTCGGTGCTTGTCGGAGGCGTTGGAGTGCACTGAATATTTAAGTGCTATTGATATTCCATACCAGTATTTAAATTAATTTTTTTATAGCTTTAAAGTCAGCCCCCTCGGTTTCTTTCATTTCCTGTGAGGTTTCCATGGCTATGGCTTTCAAGCGTTCTGCGCTCACGGTGTGGTTCGTCTCCGTGGCGGCAGCGGCATTGCTCGGTCCCACGGCCCAGGCAGAGGGCAAGATCAGCATTGCCCAGCAATTCGGTATCGGCTACCTGATCCTCGACGTGGTGCGTGACCAGCAGTTGATCGAGAAGCATGGCAAGGCCCAGGGCCTCGATATCAAGGTGGACTGGAACAGCATTTCCGGCGCAACGGCGATGAACGAAGCCTTGCTGACCGGTGCCCTGGATGTGGTCTCGGCCGGCGTTCCGCCGATGCTGACGATCTGGGATCGGACCCGCGGCAAGCAGAACGTCAAGGCCATCGCCTCGCTGGGGTCGATGCCCAACTATCTGTTGACCAATAACCCGAACGTGAAGAGCCTCAAGGACTTCACCGACGAGGACCGGATCGCTGTCCCGGCGGCGGGCGTCGGGTTCCAGTCACGCACGCTGCAGATCGAAACCGCCAAGGTGTTCGGGAACGATCACTTCAAGAAGTTCGATGATATCTCGGTCAGCCTCCCGCACCCGGATGCGACGGCGGCGCTGATCGCCGGTCAGTCGGAAATCAATTCGCACTTCTCCAGCCCACCGTTCCAGTACCAGGCACTGCAAAGCCCCAACGTACACAAGGTGCTCAGCTCCTATGATGTGCTGGGCGGGCCGGCGACGTTCAACGTGCTCTACACCACGGAAAAATTCCACGACGAAAATCCCAAGACCTACAAGGCGTTCTACGACGCCCTGGTGGAGGCGCAAGGCATCATCAAGGCCGACAAGCCGGCCGCTGCCCAGACCTACATCCGCGTAGAGCAGTCCAAGTTGCCGCTGCCACTGGTGGAAAAAATCGTCACTGACCCCGAAATCGACTTCACTGTCGTCCCGCAACGCACCTACATCTATGCCAAGAAACTGCACGAACTGGGCGTGCTGAAAAACCAGGCCGACAGCTGGAAGGACTATTTCTTTGAAGAGGCCCATGCCGACGCCGGCAGTTGAGTCCTGAGCGATTATCCGTTTTCGGCACAATTGCCCGACCGGCCCACGGGGCGGAATGGAACTTGCCTGAGCTTTGACCCGTATGCCCTGGAATCATCAAAGGTCGGGTCAATGAACAACTCCAACATGGCGCAGCCAGCGATCTCGTCGGACCTGTTGCCGACGCTGCCGATCAATCGGTTTCGTACCGCAGACATCGACGAGCACGCCCGCAACATGGGCGGCTGGCAGGTTTGCTATGACCAGTTGACCCCCGGGCGCTTCGAAGGCGAGTTGGTCGAGTTCCGCTCGGACTGGATGCAACTGGTGCGCGACCGCTCTAATCAGGCACTGACCAAGCAAGGCATGGCCTGGGAGGGCGCCATCACCTTTAGCGTGCCGCTGAGTGCCGATGGGCCGGTCTTTTGCTCCGGGCATCCGATTATCGAGCCCAGCCTATTGGTCGCCCGTGGCCAGAACCTGCCCGAGCTGCGCACACCCCAGCATCTCGACCTGCTCAGTGTCGCCATCGACGAGCAGGCGTTGGAGCATGTGCTGGAACGACAGGGCAGTCGCTTTCGAATTACCGATCTTCCCAAGTGTTACCGTCTCGGCAACTCGACGCTGCCCGCCGAGCTGGCGGCGTTGTTCGATGAGCTTGAAGGTGGCGAGCAGGGGCGTGACTCGTTACTGGGTTACGAGTCGATCCGCCGTGGCCTGCGTGACACGGTGATGCTGCACATACTGGAACTGGTGGCACCGGATGAGGCGCCGCCGCTCAACCCCACGGCGCGCAAGCGCATGGTCGACCGCGCCCGGGAATATGCCTTGACCCATGTCGATGAGCCGCTGTCGATCCTCGACCTGTGCAACCACATCGGTGCCAGCCGACGAAAACTGCAGTATTGCTTCCAGGAGACGCTGGGTATCAACCCCGTGGCCTATTTGCGGGCGTTGCGCCTCAATGCCGTGCGTCGTGAACTGCGCAGCGGCGGCCATGCCCAGGGTGTACAGGAGGTAGCGGCGCGCTGGGGCTTCTGGCATTTGAGTCGGTTTTCCAGCGACTATCGGGTGCTGTTCGGCGAGACCCCTTCACAAACCCTGCGTCGCACGTATCTGTGCTGAAAACGGATAACGGCTGACCGGCCGGCTCCCTAGGATGACCCCAACACCACATGGTTGGAGGGGCATTCGATGTATCAAAATAATAAAACCAACGTCTTGCGCTGTACCTGGTTAAGCCTGGGGTTGATTGCTGCTTGTGGCGCTGCCCATGGCACCGAAAACGGCGCGCCGACCACGGCGTTCGGGGTCTACGACTTCGGCGCGGGAATGATGCCGCCGGCCACGCCCTTTGGCACCGTCGGCCTGCGCACCGCGTTCTACTCGACCAACGTGCAGAAGGATCGTCACGGTAAGTCCGTGGACAACAATTTGTCCCTGGATATCTTGTCCATCGGCGTTGCCTACATGCGCATGACCGATTACACCGTGCTGGGCGCCAAGTATGGCTTCGGCGCCGTCGTACCGTTTTTCCAGATGGACGCTTCGCTACAGGTGCAGACCCCTGTCGGGCCGCTGGACCTGGAAGCCGATCCGTTCCGCATGGCCGATATACAGGTGCTGCCGGTGATCCTGCAGTGGACCTTGTCGCCGAACCTGTTCGTCAACGCCCAGTTCCAGATCCAGACCCCCACGGGCGACTACGACAAGGATCGCTTGATCTCACCGGGTCTCAACCACTGGACCTTCTCGCCGATCCTCAACGCCACCTACATCTCCGACAGCGGCTTCGAAGTGTCTTCCAGCTTCGAAGCCGACATCAACACCCGCAACCACGCCACCGACTACAAGAATGGCGTCGAGTACCGCCACGAGTTTGCCGTGGGTCAACACGTTGGCCCGTGGACCGTGGGTGTGGGCGGCTTTTACTACCGGCAATTCACCGATGACGATGCGCCGGGCCTGGAGGCGGGCAATCGTGCCCGTGTGCTGGCGGTCGGGCCGGCAGTGAGCTACTTCAAGCCCGGCATCCCCCCGGTGTGGCTGCATGTCTACAAGGAACTCGATGCGCGAAACCGCGCCGAGGGCTACACCGCGGCGCTGCGTATTTCTCAAAGTTTCTAAAAGGGGCTCGCCATGAACCAATCACGTTCCGTTTCAACCGCGGCCACCCCGTCCCGCCAGGCCAGTTGGCGTGAAGGGCTGGTGCTGATGCTGGGCAGCAGCCTGACGATCATGGGGGCGGTGATGGTCACGCCCATCCTGCCCAGGTTGGGCGCCGAATTCGGCCCCCTGGAGCCGCGCGCCGATCTGCTGGTGCCGTTGGCGATTACCGGCCCGGCTTTGGCGATTGCCGTGTGCGCACCGTTGGCTGGCTGGTTGGCCGACCGGGTTGGGCGCAAGGCCTTGCTGGTGATTGCCACGGTGCTCTACGCCTTGCTCGGCGCGTTGCCGGCGCTTCTCGATAGCCTGCCTTCGATTGTCGGTGCGCGGCTGTTGTTCGGTTGTACGGAGGCGGCGGTGATGACCTGCTGCGCAACCTTGATCGCGGACTATTGGCAGGGCGAGGAGCGGTTGCGCTACGTCAATCGGCAGGTGGTGACCATTGGCCTGGTGGGGGCGCTGTTTTTCGTGGTGGGCGGGGTGCTCGGCGAGCACTCGTGGCGCACGCCGTTCCTCCTGTATTTGCTGCCATTGCTGCTGGTGCCGGCCATGATGAAAGTGCTCTGGGAGCCGCCAGTGGCGAAGCTGCAGAGGGTCGAGCAGAGCATCGATGCACCGGGTCCGGCCAAGGTCGCCGTGCTGCAGCTGCTGGTTGGCTACCTGATGATCCTGGGCGGCATGATCCTGACGTTCATCATGCCGATCCAGGCGCCGATGCTGTTGGTCAGCCTGGGTATCACCTCCAGCACGATGATCGGCCTGGCCGCGGGGTTGAGCCTGTTGGCGACCCTGGGCGGTTCGCTGATGTGGCCGTTGCTGCGCCGCCGCTTCGGCATCGCTGGTTGCAACGCACTGTTGCTAGGCCTGATGGGCCTGGGGCTGTGGCTGCTGATGCGCGGGCAAAGCTACAACGAAGTGCTCGTGGCGGTGTTCATCCAGGGCCTGGGGGCCGGCCTGCTGGTACCCAACGTGATGGCGCCAGTGATGAATGCGCTGACCGCCAGCACCCGGGGCCGAGGCTTGGGCGGGTTTACCTCGTGCCTGTACATCGGTCAGTTCGTCAGTCCGCTGGTGGTGGCCTCGGTGGTTGTCTTCGCCGGCGACCTGCGTCACGCCATCCAGTGGCTGTCCCTGGCCAGTCTTGCCTTGGCGCTGCTCTGGGTCGTGGCCGGCCTGCGAGCACGGGGCCAGGGGCAGGCGAGCACTCTCGGATCACATCAATCGTCATGACATAAGGAACCTGAGACATGGGTATGCAAGACATCCACCACTTGATGGACATTGAAGATGCCACGGCGCTGGCCGAGTGGGTCAGGCGTGGCGAGGTTCAGCCCGGCGAACTGCTGGAGACGGCCATCGAACGCCTGGAGCGGGTCGAGCCGCAGCTCAATGCGGTGGCCGAGCGCTTGTACGATTCGGCCCGGGAGGCGGCGCGCAAGCCTCAGGCTGGACAAGGCCTGCTGGCCGGTGTGCCGACCTTGATCAAAGACCTGTTTTCACCGGTCAACGGCGCGGCGATGACGAACGGTTCGCGCGCACTGGGCGACTGTCGTGCGGATTTTGATTCGGAAGTCGTCGCGCGGTTGCGGCGTGCCGGATGCCAACTGATGGGCACCAGTACTTCTCCTGAGTTCGGCACCTCGTACTCCACTGAGTCCGTGCGCTTCGGCGCCACCCGCAACCCTTGGAACACCGATCATAGCGCCGGTGGCTCCAGTGGTGGCGCGGCGGCACTGGTGGCGGCCCGCGTGGTGCCGTTTGCCCATGGCAACGACGGTGGCGGTTCATTGCGCGTGCCGGCCTCTTGCTGTGGCGTGTTCGGGTTCAAGCCCAGCCGTGGCCTGATGCCGTCGGGGCCGATAATGGGCGAGGGCTGGGCCGGGATGGGCACGCCTCATGCGATCACCTTGTCGGTGCGTGACAGTGCAGCTCTGCTGGATGCCACCGCTGGGATGGACCTGGGCGCGCCGTACGCCGCGCCGATCCAAGCGTTGCCGTATGTGATGGCGGTGCAGGTTGATCCCAAGCCGCTGCGCATTGCCCTGGTCGAGCAACTCGAGCCCTGGCCTACGTCACCCCAGAGCCTTCAGGCGGTGGGCGAGGCCGCGCGGTTGTGCGAGTCCTTGGGGCACCGTGTCGAACCGGTGAGCCTGCCGGTGGGGTTGCTGGAGTTTCTCGACCACGTGTTCAGCATTATTGGTGCAAGCACCCGTCGCTATGTCGACCTGCTGGGCCAGATGCGTGGGTTCGCCGTGCAGGCGGAAGAACTGGAGGTGCGGACCCGGATCATCCTGCGGGACAAGGGCAACGTCAGCGGCGCCCAATATGTCGCGGCGGTGGAATGGATTCATGCGCTGGGCCGGCAGTTGGCAGTGTTCATGCAGGATTACGACGTGATCCTGACCCCGGTCCTGACCCGTGAACCGGTGCCGATTGGCGAACTGGATCTGCAGGATGTGTGCATGAGCCTGGATCAACTGCTTGAGCGCTACCACAGCTATTCGCCGTTCACCGCGCTGTTCAACGCCAGCGGCCAGCCGGCGATGTCAGTGCCGTTGTCCTGGAGCGCCAATGGCCTGCCGATGGGGGCGCATTTTGCCGGTCGCTTTGGCGAGGAAAGCACCTTGCTGGCCTTGGCCGCCCAATTGGAACGCGCCCAACCCTGGCGCGGCCGAGTCCCACCGGTCAACGCCTGCCGGCGTTAAAACTGTGGGAGCGGGATTGCTCGCGAAAGCGGCGTCAGATTCAGCATCATGGTTGGCTGATAGTCCGCTATCGCGAGCAAGCTCGCTCCCACAGGGGATTTGTGTTGGTCGCGGATGCCTTGGGCGACTCGGAAAAAAAACTGTGGGAGCGAGCTTGCTCGCGATGGCGGCGTCAGATTCAGCATCATGGCTGGCTGATAGACCGCTATCGCGAGCAAGCTCGCTCCCACATGGGGGCTCTGAAGGGGGGCCAGAGCCTTTGAAGGTCAGTAGCGGATCATCACCGACTTCAGTTCGGTGTAGTCGTCGATGAATGCACTGCCGAATTCACGGCCTATCCCTGAAGATTTGCTGCCACCAAAAGGCACCGCCGGGTCGAGCAGGGTGTGCATGTTCACCCAGACCGTGCCTGCTTCGATGGCGGGGACCATGCGCAGGGCTTTGCCCAGGTCGTTGGTCCAGAGGCTGGCGCTCAGGCCGTAGGGGGTGTCGTTCATCAGTTCCAGCAACTCCTCCTCGGTGTCGTACGGGAAGAACGTGGCGATCGGGCCGAAGGTTTCTTCGTTGAGCAGGCTGTCGTCGCGGCGATTAGCGAGGATGATGGTCGGCTCGACATAGCAACCCGGTCCATCGATCAGCTTGCCACCGTGGACGATGGTGTTGTTCTGTGCGCGGGCCTTGGCGAAGAATTCCGCGAGTTTGTGCTGGTGCTGGCGGTTGGTTACCGGGCCGAATTCGGTGCGCTCGTCCAGGGGCGAGCCGATGGTGAGTTTGCTCAGGCGCTGGGCCAGTTTGTCCATGATCGACTCGATCTGCGAGCGATGGACAAAGAACCGTTCCGCTGCAGCACAGATCTGTCCCGAATGCAGGAAGCCCGCCTCGATGATGCCGTTGACCGCTACCTCGGGATCGATATCTCGCAGGAACCCCGCCGCATTCTTCCCGCCCAGTTCCAAGGTTGCACGGGTCAACCCGGCGCCCATGGCCGCTTGGCCCACCGCCAGGCCGGTGGGCACGGAACCGGTGAATGAGACCTTGTTGGTGCCCGGGTGTTCGATCAGCGCTTTGCCCACCAGACCGCCGCCGGTCAGCACATTCAGGGCACCGGCTGGAAGGCCGGCCTCGATGGCCAGTTCAGCGATGCGCAAGATGGTCAGCGGGGTGAACTCGCTGGGCTTGATGATGATGCTGCAACCGGTCACCAGGGCTGAGGCCAGTTTCCAGATGGCGATCATGGTGGAAAAATTCCACGGCACGATACCGACTACCACTCCGACCGGTTCGCGCAAGGTGAAGGCGGTGTAGCGTTCGCCAGCGAAGGAGGGCAGTGATGGGGTGATCGTCTCGCCGTTGATCTTGGTCGCCCAGCCAGCGTAGTAACGCAGGAAATGAGCGGCCTGGTCGACTTCGAAGGCCCGGGAGATGTGGATGATCTTCCCCGATTGGCAGGTTTCGATCTGCGCCAGTTCTTCGCGGTTGCGTTCCAGCAGGTCCGCTAACTTGAGCAGCACATGGCCGCGCACCGCCGGAGCCGTTTGGGACCACTGCTTGAAGCCGCGGCGGGACGACTCCACCGCCACGCCAATGTCGCCGTGGGTGGCGTCGCTGACCTGGGCGATGACTTGGCCGGTGGCGGGGTTGACGACGTCCAGCGTCTGGTTGCTCTGGCTTTCGACGTAGCCACCGTCGATGAACAGGGCGTGATGTCTGCCGAGGAAGGCTTCGACCTGAGGCAGCAGGGCAATATCGCTCATGAGGGTTTCCTGATCACGAATAGGGAAAGCCCCGAGGGTAATCCCGGCAGGACCGTCCAGCTTGACTGTGCCTGCCGCGCCGTATGTCTGTGGCTGCCAGCCTGGGTGGTTGGCAGCCAGGTGCAAGGCCCCGTGCAGGCAGGGACAAGCCAGCCTGGCCGGTTTGCGATCAGATCCGGGTTTCGACTTGATGGCATAGGGGCGGGCGATGTTTCTCCAGACCAACAAACAGAAACGGGCGTTGATCGCACAGGTGCAGCGCGTACTGGCCGGCGAAACGGAGGACACACCGCTGCTCGACGCGTATCCGCCACTGCGCACCGTCCTTGAGCAGCATGCACGGCAGATGGCGAGCGCGACTGCACATCTGCATCAGGTCGAGGCACAAGTGGAGACGCAAACCCTGCACTGGCAGCAAAGCGAGCATGAGTTGCACAAGGTTCGCCAGCAATTGGAGCAAGCCCACGAGCGCGAGCAGGTGCTTGAAATTCGCTTGGGCGAACTCAGCCAGCAGCTGCAGCAACAACGCCGGGATGCGCAGATCTGGGAGCTGCTGCAGTCGACCCTGACAGAAGGCTGCTGGGATATCACGGTCGTCAACGGTGACCTCCAGCACCCGGCCAGTGGCATGCGCTTTTCCAGTCAGTTCCGTGCGCTGCTGGGCTATGGGCCGGATGACTTGCCCGATGGCTGGGATGCCCAGGTCGGCATCACCCACCCGGACGACTTGCCCAAGATCATGGCCATTTTCGACCGGGAAATCCTTGGCTCCCAGGGCAGCGGTGAATACGTCTTCGAATACCGGATGCGCCACAAGACCCGGGATTACATCTGGTGTCGTGAGCGCGGTCGGGCGGTACGCGATTCGCATGGGCAACTGGTGCGGGTCATTGGTGCGGTGCGCGATATCAGCGATGAGCGTTCGGCCCAGTCCACCCATCAGCGCATGCTCGAACAGAACCAGGTGACCTACGCCCAGATTGCCACGGTGGTGGGGGTGATCAAGGGCATTGCCGACCAGACCAATCTGCTCGCCTTGAACGCCGCCATTGAAGCCGCCAGGGCCGGAGATGTCGGGCGCGGTTTCTCAGTGGTGGCCGATGAGGTGCGCAAGCTGGCGCAGAGCACCCGGCAGGCGACCCATCAGATCCAGACCATGTTGCACCAACACAGATAACAGACCAATCGCTATCCCGTAGGACCCGCGTAGGAGCTGTGTAGGAGCTGTGTAGGAGCTGACGAGTGCAACGAGGCTGCGATCTTTCCAAAGACACTTGCATCGAAAGCGAAAGATCAAAAGATCGTCCGAACGCGGCCCGAGCCTGCGGCAGCTCCTACGGTCGGCCTGTCAGAAAGGAACCGCCACCACCAACTGGCTATAGACGTTGGTGCCATTGCCTCCGACCTGATTGCCATCGCTGTGCGCATCCTTCTCAGGCTTGTACAGGCCCACCAGCGGCGTGACGATCAGGTGTTCATTCACCGCCCATTCCACGTACAGGTCCAGCTCCTGCGCATCGAGGTTCAGCGCGTCACGGGTATGCAGGGTCTGGTAGTCGAAGAACAGTGCACCAATGGTCACGGTTTCTGCCGGCTTGAGCTTGAGGCCCACGTGCTGGATGGCGGTGTTGCTGTTGAACGGGCCGGCATAGTTGCCCGCCACCTCACCCTGGAACCAGGTGCCATAGCCGCGGTTCTGGCCGTTGAACATCGAGTCCCAGTCTTTGGAATAGCGGCTGTAGCGATAGGTCAGGTCCGGCGTCCAGGGCAGGTCGGCGAAGGTGTAGCCGGCTTCGGTGTACCAGGCTTTCTCCGGTCCCGCGTCCTTGTCCTGCCAGGCATACTCGAAGGCGAAGTGGGCATTCTCGATGCCAGCATTCCCGGCGCCGCGCAGACTGTAGATGTCCATGCCTTCGCGCTGTTTCTGGAAGTCGCTGGCGTAGCGGTCATCGACATTGATGCCGTGGATGTAGGTCAGCCCCAGGGTGCCAGGTGCGGCGGTGTATTCCAGGGTGCTGGCGGCCATCTCGGTGTTGGCTTGGGCGCGGTTGTCGGACTTGATCCACATCAGGCTGCCATGCACGCCTTCCTTGCCGCCCAGGCGCACGACAGCGGTTTCGTCGAAGGCATGCCGGGCCGCCAGGTAATAGGCGCCGCCACGGTTGAGCTCGCCATCGGCCACGCCTTTGCCCAGGTTCAAGCCATCGTCGTTGATGATGAAACCGTCCCCCAGGGTGATCACCTGGCGGCCGTAGGAAAGATCGACACCGTCCTTGCCCAATGCCGGGAACAGATCCCCCGAACGCCAGCCGGCAAAGGCTTCATCGAACTTGGTGGTGCGTTCCGAGCCGTCGCTCAAGCCGGCTGCGTCGCCATCGCCCCAAGTGCCGGAGCTGACCAGGTTGGCTGTCCCGTAGACACTGCCCAGGCCGCCGAGTGTCTGGTCGATACTCAGGCCATACTTGATGAAGCCTTCGCGCCAGCTCGAACCACCGGCGGTGCCGTCGTAGTTCTTGCGGCTGTTGAACAGCCCGTAGACCGCCAGGAAGTTGCCGGTGATGGTGGTGTCTGCGTCGGTGTAAAGCTCATAGGCCTGGGCCGATGAATCGGCGACCAGCAGGGCAATGCCCAGGCCGATGGCGTTGCGCAGCAAAGGTGTACGGCGTGTGTGCTCCATGGTGGATTCCCCAGTGTGATAGGACAGCAGAGCGCGCATTAAGGGGAGTGGTACCCGGGGAAGTCTTTCACCTGCCTGCCATGGAGTTGACTCAGGCCGCCAGCGCCGCGGTGTTGGCAGGCAGCAACAAAACCGGCGGCAGACATGGGCAAGACGCCCGGGGCGGGGCGGCGCAGAGTAAGGCTGCACGCAACGCCGTTTCGATCAGGGACTGGTTGGGGAAGGCATGATCGCCGGTTCCTGGACGGCTGTGGCATCCATACTAAAAATCCGCTTTCGAGGACCTTGCACCATGTCGATCAATGACAGGCTCACCGAGCACTTGAACCGGGGGGCGGTGGGTTTTCCCACCGCGTTGGCCAGCACCATTGGCCTGATCATGGCAAGCCCCGTGATTCTCACCGCGACCATGGGCTTTGGCATTGGCGGCAGCGCCTTTGCCGTGGCGATGCTGATCGCCGTAGTGATGATGCTGGCCCAGGCGACGACGTTCGCCGAGGCCGCGTCGATGCTTCCGACCACCGGCTCGGTCTACGACTACATCAACTGTGGCATGGGCCGTTTCTTCGCGATTACCGGGACGTTGTCGGCCTATCTGATTGTCCATGTGTTCGCCGGCACCGCCGAGACCATCCTGGCCGGGGTCATGGCCCTGGTGAACTTCGAACACCTCAACACCTTGGCCGAATCGGCAGGCGGCTCCTGGTTGCTGGGCGTGGGGTTCGTGGTGGTGTTTGGCGTACTCAACGCGTTCGGCGTCAGTGCCTTTGGCCGGGCCGAAATCATCCTGACGTTCGGCATGTGGACCACCCTGATGGTGTTCGGCGTGCTGGGCCTGATCGCTGCGCCGGCGGTGGAGCTGGAGGGCTGGTTTGGCGCGTCCGTGGTGGGCACCGATCTGGTCACGGTGTTGTCGCTGGTGGGCATGGCCATGTTCATGTTTGTCGGCTGCGAATTCGTCACACCGCTGGCGCCGGACCTGCGCAACTCTGCGAAAACCATGCCCCGGGCGATGATGCTGGGCTTGTTCAGCGTCGCCACCTGCATGTTCATCTACGGCGCGGCGATGAAGCGCCAGGTGGAAAACGTGCTGCTTGATGCCACCAGCGGCGTTCATCTGCTCGACACCCCCATGGCGATTCCACGCTTCGCCGAACAGGTCATGGGCGATATCGGCCCGATGTGGCTGGGTATCGGCTTTCTGTTTGCCGGTGCGGCGACCATCAACACCCTGATGGCCGGTGTACCGCGGATTCTCTACGGCATGGCGGTGGACGGTGCGTTGCCGAAGGTCTTCACCTATCTGCACCCGCGCTTCAAGACGCCATTGCTGTGCATCCTGGTGGCGATGCTGATTCCGTGCCTGCATGCGTTGTGGCTGGGCGGCAATACCGACAACATCATGCACCTGGTGCTGGCTGCGGTGTGCGCCTGGAGTTTTGCCTACCTGCTGGTGACCGTGTCGGTGGTCAGCCTGCGGATTCGCCGCCCTGATCTGCCTCGGGCCTATCGCTCGCCGTGGTTCCCGTTGCCACAGATCCTGTCCAGTGTCGGCATTGTGTTGGGCATGTGGTTCATCACGCCGCCCGGCATGAACCCGGCAGACATCTACGTGCCCTTCGCGGTGATGCTCGGTGGCACGGCAGCGTACGCCTTGTTCTGGACCCTGGTGGTACAGAAGGTCAATCCATTCAAGCCAGCGTCGGTAGAAGACGTGCTGGCCAAGGAGTTCTCCCATGAGCCAGGGCAACCTGCGGGCGAGTTTATCGACCCTGCTGCAAAAACTGTCTGAATTGTTCAGCGCCCAGCGCGCCCCGGCCGGTTATCGGCCTGGGGCAACCCTGGAACACCTGCGGCGCAACCTGGCGCTGGCGCGATTCGAGGTGGCGGGCCCGGCTACGGCCACGGCAGCAACCGACGACGGCAGCTTGCAGTTGGAGATTGTCGAACGCACCGAGTCGCAGCTGTTGATGCACCTGGTGATGACCGAGTTCGTCCTGCGCGTGCCTGCCTCCCGAGAGGGCACGGCGCGTCTGGAACTGCACCACGGCGGGGCTGTTCGGCGTAGCGGCATTCGTTGCCGGCAGCGGGACGGGCGCAGTGACCTGGCGGCCCGGTTGCAGGCGGCCGTGGAGCAGGATCTTGTGCTGTATCAGGCGCTCATGCCGCTGGATTTCAAACGTCTGCGCATCGATCTGCAAGGACGCCAGTGGTGCGTGCGCCTGGAACACATGGGCGGTAGCGAAGTGGTCAATCGCATGCCGGCCTTTCGTCGCTATATCCCGTTGAGCCGGGAGCAGCGCACCGTCTTGCTGGCGACCTTGAGCGGCCTGCAGCGGGTGTTGGCAACGCTCTGATTCCTTTGTCCTGCCCTGGCATCATTCCTGCTACTGCTCTGGCGATCAGGTACTTGTTGCGCGCATATAGATAACATGTTAACTATTGCCGCACAAAAACAATAAGCCACTGCGGAGAATGCCATGAGCATGCAACAGGTAGGGCAGGACGGTCTGGACACCTGGAACCGGGATCTGCGGGCAACTTGCGGCCACTTCGATACCGAGTTGGCCTTCAATCGTGCGCTGTTCATTGGTGAAGTGTCGAACTTCCATCGGGGGGGCCTTGCCCTCGCGAACCTGCGCACCAACGCCGGTAACATCAAGCGTCACTCGCCCAACGCCGATCACGATGATGACCAGGATTGCCTCCTGGTCAGCCAGCGCAGTGGCCACTGCCGCATTACCCAGAACGGTCGGAGCATCCAGTTGGCGCCCGGTGAATTGTTGTTGATGGATTCCGTTGGGGCGCTTGAAATCACTCCGTTCGGCCTGATCGAGCACGCGGTGCTGTCCTTGTCGCGCCAGGACGTGTCGAGGCAGCTGGGCGGGGAAGCCAAGACCTTCGGCAAGGTGTCGTCCAGCAAGGCGTGTGGGCGGATGCTGCATGTGTTGATGGACCAACTGTGCAAGGACACACCGGATGGCGAGGGCGCGGCGGGAGAGGGTGAAGCCTTGCAGAGTGCCTTCGTTTCGCTGTTGGGCTCGGCCCTGGAACAGGATAGTGATGGCCGTGACGAAGGGGTGGCGTTGCAGGGTAGTCACTTGCGCAGCTATGTGCAGAAGGTCATCGACGAGTCGCTGACCCAGCCGGGCCTCAGCCCGGTGGGCCTGGCCAATCGGCTGAATATTTCGGTGCGGCATCTGTATCGCTTGTTCGAAGAGCAGGATGACAGCGTTTGCCGCTACATCCAGCGGGCCCGGCTCAAGCGCAGCGCCGATGACCTGACCAACCCGTTCCTGCGGGACGAGTCCATTACCTCGATCGCCTACAAATGGGGCTTTACCGATTCGGCGCATTTCAGCCGTTCGTTCAAGAAGCAGTTCGAGCTGTCGCCCAAGGAATTTCGTTCCAGCCGTTTGCAGGTGGGGCAGGGAGTGGCTTGAACAAGGTCGTCGCTGGCTGGACGACCGCTACCGCGAGCAAACTCGCTCCCACAGCGAGGGCTGATGAGGTGGATAAAATGTGGGAGCGAGCTTGCTCGCGATGACGGTGGTCCATCCACCCTCACCGCAAGCTGACTCACCCCCACACAGGTTCAAACCTCCGGCAAGGTCGAACCCCCATCGACCACCAAGGTCTGCCCGGTCACATAACTGGCCAGGCTCGACGCCAGGAACAGCATGGCGCCAGCGATGTCGCTCGGTTGGCCCAATCGACCCAGCGGCACCCGGCGGGCGATGTCCTGATTGACCACATCGTCGCCAAGATTCGCCATGGCCGGTGTTGCAATCATGCCCGGCTCGACGCCATTGACGCGGACATTCTCGGCCGCCAGCTCCAGCGCGGCATTGCGAATGAAACCATTGACCCCGGCCTTGGAGGCCGCGTAGTGGCTGAGCCCTGGATACGCCACCCGCGGGCCGGTAACCGAGGAGGTCACCAGCACGCAGCCTTGGCCCTGGCGCCGGAACATCGGCAACGCCGCCTGGGTCAGCCAGAACAGCGCCGACAAGTTCACCGCCAGCGTTCGCTCAAGTATCGACGGGGTGATCTCGGCGAACGGTGTCAGCGGAAAATAGCCGGCGTTGTGCACCAGGATATCCAGCCTCCCCAAGCGCTGCTCCAGCTCGGCCATCATCCCGAAGACCGCCGTTGCGTCGGCCAGGTCAACCCCCACCGCTTGCACCTGACAGCCCTCGGCGGTCAATTCGCTGGCCACTGCTTCGGCCCGGGCCAGGCCCAGGTCGGCAATGACCACGCGAGCCCCGCGCAGGGCAAACGCTTCGACGATGGCCCGGCCAATGCCCTGGGCGCCGCCCGTGACCAGTACGGTTTGGCCGCTGAAATCCAGATCCTCAGGCATTGCTGGCCTCCATCCGGCTGAAGGCCAGTGTCGGTACGTCGACAATGCTGGAGCCACCATCGGCCACCAGCGTCGCCCCGGTGATGATCGATGCATCAGGCGAGGCCAGGAAACGACAGACGCTGGCGATTTCCTCGGCGCTGGCAGCCCTGCGCAACGGCACATCGGCGCAGACCCGGTCATACGCCTGTTGCAACGTTTCGCCATGGAACTGCATCAATGCCTGCATTTCTTCATCGGCCATGGGCGTGCGGACCCAACCTGGGCAGACTGCATTGACCCGTACGCCGTGAGGCCCGTAATCCCTTGCCAGGGAGCGGTTGAGGCCCAGCAGCGCATGCTTGGCGGTGGTGTAGCCGCACACGTGCGGGCCTGCCGCCAAGGAAGCAATGGAGGCGATCAGCACAATGTTGCCGGCGCTTTCCTGCAGCAGCGGCAGGCACGCCCGGGCGCTGTAGAAGGCGCTGTCGAGATTGCTGCGCAGTGCCGCTTCCCAGGCCGATGGCTGAGTCTCGGTGGCGCTGCCCATGCCCAAGCCACCGGCACAGGCCAGCAGCACGTCGAGTCGGCCATAACGCGTGCGAATCTGCTCGGCGAAGCCGTCCCAGGTGTTCGGACAGGCCGCGTCGCCCACCAGCACCAGGCCGCCGATGTCCTCGGCGAGGGTTTCCAGGGGCTCGCGGCGTCGACCGATCAGCACCAGGTTGGCGCCTTCGGCGGCATACAGGCGGGCGCAGGCCGTACCGATACCGCTGCCGGCGCCCGTGATCACGACGGTGCGTAATTCAGGCATCGGGATACTCCGTCTGGTTGAGCACCTGGCAGTACGAACTGACCGGGAAATTGGAGAACTCATCGAACGACGCACCGGCGTAACCGAAGATCTTGCCGTCGCTGCGATGCTGTTGCAGGTCGATCAGCACCAGGCCCAGGGTCGGGATGATTTTTTCCCGCCAGACGAACAGGTACAGCTGATCGGCGATCTTGTAGGTGTCGCAGCGATCGGTGTCGCACAGGCCTTGTTCAACGCCTTTGAGGCATTGCCACGAGTAGAACTGGTCGTTGAGGTAAATGTGCTCGTAGACTTCGCTCGGGCTGTAGCGATACAGGTTGCGCAGCCCCACCAGTTCGGTGGTCGGTGCATGCGGGCACAGGCCAGGCTGCCAGGGACGATCGAGGCTGCCGTGCAGGAACTGCGCTTGAACCGAGGTCAGGGGCTTGCCGGTCAACGCGCGGCTGTAGAGGCCTTCACCGGTTTCTTGCTGGCTTGGCATGCGGCCGATCACGGCGGTGAAGGACGTGCTGGCGGTATCGAGCACCAGGCTTATCGACGACGTCAGCTCGCCTTCGCGCTTGATGAAGTCCACCAGGTACAGCCCCGGGCGTACGGATGTGGCCCGGTAGGTCGCGGTGCCGCTGGAATGCCCATCGGTGGCGTTCCAGGTCAAGGTGTCCTGTTCGAAGCGATGTTCGATCTGCCAGCTGTTGGCGAAATGCAGGGTGAAGGTCTTGCCGTCCAGGTCAGCCAGGTTTGGCAGGATGAAGGCTTCGGGGGCAAAGCCATCGGCCAGGGCGCCGACGGTGATCCAGTCTGAAGAGGTGCTCATTGCAAGGCTCCGGTGGTTGAATTAGCCACTCGGATCATGCGGTGCCGGGCAACGGCGGCCTATCAACCAAATGGTTGATCAGAGGAACAGTGCGCTGACCAATTCGGTGCGACTGCTCACACCGACTTTGCGGAACAGGTGGATCAGGTGCGTCTTGATGGTCGGCAAGCCCACCTCCAGCTCCCGGGCCAATTGCTTGTTGCTGACGCCCTGGCGCAGCAACCAGGCAATCTGGCGCTCCTTGGGCGTCAAGTCGCCCAGTGGGTCCTCATGGTTAGGCAAATGGGCCACGGCCAGTTGCAGCATGGCCTGCAACGCACTGAGTTGACTCAACTGCTGGCTGGTGAAGACACCTTGCTCGGCAGTGCGCAGCAACGAAATCGCGGCTTGGGGCTGACCGTCCCGATGGGCGAAGACTTCCACAACGTCGACCACGCCGTAGCGCTGCAGGAAGTCGTGATAGCGATGGTTGTCACGTCGCGGTTGGCGGCTCATCGCCAGGCTCAACGGCACCACGGAAAACTCGCTGGACACGCAGTGGCGCGGGTGCAGCGGGTCGAATTGGCGATAGTTGTCCAGGTAGTCGCGGTGCATCTCGCCGCTCATCCCATGCAGGCTGAAGTCATGGACCTGCAGTTGCCGATCAACGCAGTAGAACGCCGCCCGGCTGACGGGAACAAGCTGGGTAAAGGCGTGCAGGCACTGGCCGGCGATGTCCTGGGTGAGGATGACGTTCATGCTTGCACCTTCGCCGAGAGGGCTGCCGGTGGGGCCGGCAGCCAAGTCCGATCAGGCTACCGCGAAGTAGTGTTTGACGAAACTCTCGCTGAGCACTTCCCACAGCACCGGCGTGCCCTTGGTCACGAACCAGCTGTCGCCGGCCTTGTAGCGGGTGCTCTGGCCGGTGGCCTCGTCGGTGAGCACTACTTCACCGGTGACCACGGTGGCTTGTTCGGCGAAGGGGTAGACCATCCGGAACTTGCCTTGGGTGGTGCCGAAGTAGGCGCTGCTGACGGGATCGGTCGGTGCGCCGAAGGTCATCTTGCCGAAGGCTTTGACTTCGCCTTCGAGAATCTGCGAACCGAGATCGGCGACGGTGCCCCAGGCGTCCAGGTCGGACAGCTGGATGTCTTTTTCGAGGGTGATAAGGGGCATGGCAGTGACTCCTGATGATTGAAAAATAGTGAAGTTGGGTGGCGTGCTGTAGGAGCTGGCGAAGCCTGCGATCTTTTGATTTTGACCTTTCGCTCTAGACTCAATGGTCAATGGAAAGATCGCAGCCTCGTTTCACTCGACAGCTCCTACGGCAGCGCAGCGGGATAAATCCCCTCCCTCAGCGACGGCCGTTCCAGTAGCCCGACAGCTGATGCCAGGACTTGCCGGCGGTCAGCAGCAATGGACGAATGGCGTCTTTGCCGATGATGGTCGGGCGATGGATCGAGCTGACCAGGTCGTAGCGCGCCGAGCCTTCGCTCATGCCTTCGGCCAGCACCTTGCAGATGATGTGGCTCGGCGTGACGCCAAAGCCTGAGTAACCCTGGACGAAAAACGCGTTGCTGCGGCCGGGCAGGGTGCCGATCTGCGGGAACAGGTTCGGGCTGCACGCCATCGGGCCACCCCAGGCCAGGTCGATCTTCACGTCCTTGAGGTACGGGAAGATTTTCAGCATCAGGCGCCGGTTCCAGGCCTTGAGGTCCTGGGGGATGTGCTCCACCAACGGCGTCGCGGCACCGAACAGCAGGCGGTTTTCGTTGGTGACGCGGTAGTAGTCGATCACCGGGCGAATGTCACTGTAGGCACCGCGAATCGGGCTGATGCGCTGGATCAGTTCGTCCGACAACGGCTCGGTCATCATCTGGAAGGCGTAGGTGTTGATGGTCGAGCGGTGCAGTTCCGGTTCCAGCTTGTTGAGGAAACTGTCGCAGGCCCACAGCAGCTTGCTGGCCCTGACCGAGCCACGCCCGGTACGCACGGTGATGCGCTCGCCATAACTGACTTCCAGGGCTGGGCTGTTCTCGAAAATCCGCACGCCGTGGCTGACCAGGGCCTTGGCCTCACCCAGCAGCAGGTTCAACGAGTGCACATGCCCGCCGCCCATGTGCAGCAAGGCGCTGCCGTAGGCCTTGGAACCGATGATCTGCTGCACGTCGGAGCCGCCGAGAAAGCGGATCTCGTGTTTGCTGTTGACTGACTTGAAGTCTTTTTCCCAGGCCCGCAGGGTTTTCTCCTGGCGCGCGTTGAAGCCCATGTAGCCGTAGCCGTGGCAGAAGTCGGCGTCGATGGCGTACTTGGCGATACGGTCCTTGATGATGTCGGCGCCCAGGTCGCTGATCTCGAAGATCTGGCGCAGGCCGTCTTCACCCACGTCCTTCTTGATCTTTTCCAGGTCATGACCGATGCCGGCCATGATCTGCCCGCCATTGCGCCCGGTGCCGCCGAACCCCAGGTAACGCGCCTCCAGCACCACGATGTTGGTGATGCCTTTTTCGGCGAGCTCCAGCGCGGTATTGATGCCGGAGAAACCGCCGCCAATGACCACTACATCGGCGTCCACGTCCTGTTCCAGCGTGGGGAAGCTGAGGTTGTATTTCTTGGTGGCCGTGTAATAGGTGGGCGTTTCGATATTGATCATGACGCAACCTGACAAAGTGAAAGGAAACTCCGTTGCAATGCCTACGCAAGGCATTGCAGGGGATGGCCCTATTAAGAGCCCGGATGGGGGCGCGTGTCTTGATCATCCGTGCCGGGGTATTTGACCGAGCGCGCCATGGAGCCGAAGCCTGCCCACGAAAAGTACAATCTTGGATCTGGAAGGTGCATTTTTCACCCGCCGGTGATTGCCCATACTGGACTGGCCTTAATCACTGATCCCGTTGTTTGTGCAGCCTCAGGTTGCCGGGCAAAGGCGGGATTGGCAGATGCCAATAATAAAAGAGCCTGTCCATGAAAAAGCCAAACCCGCTGCTCGAAGACCTCAAGCCCATCCTGCCGGTCATTGCCGCCAATGCCTTCCAGGCGGAGAAAGACCGTACCGTCCCTGCCGAGAATATAGCCTTGCTCAAAAGCATCGGCATGCACCGGGCCTTCCAACCGAAACCGTACGGTGGCATGGAGATTTCCCTGCCGCAGTTCGCCGATTGCATCGCGCTGCTGGCCGGAGCCTGTGCCAGCACGGCCTGGGCCATGAGCCTGTTGTGCACCCACAGCCATCAGTTGGCAATGTTCCCGGCCAAGGCCCAGCAGGAAATCTGGGGCGATGATCCCGATGCCACCGCCAGCAGCAGCATCGCGCCGTTTGGCCGCACCGAGGACGTCGACGGCGGTGTGATGTTCAGCGGTGAAATGGGCTGGAGCAGCGGCTGCGATCATGCCGAATGGGCGATCGTGGGGTTTCGCCGTAAAAACGCCGAAGGCGCCCAGGACTATTGCTTTGCGGTGCTGCCGCGCAGCGACTATGCGATTCGCGATGACTGGTTCGCGGTGGGCATGCGCGGCAGTGGCAGCAAGACGTTGATCATCGACAATGCTTTCGTGCCGGAACACCGGATCCAGAAAGCCAAGGACATGATGGAGGGCAAGTCCGGCGGATTCGGCCTCTACCCCGACAGCAAGATTTTCTACTCGCCATACCGGCCCTACTTCGCCAGTGGTTTCTCCACGGTCAGCCTCGGTGTGGCCGAACGCATGCTGGAGGTCTTTCGCGAGAAAACCAGGAACCGCGTGCGGGCCTACACCGGCGCGGCAGTCGGTGCCGCTACCCCGGCGTTGATGCGCCTGGCCGAGTCGACCCATCAGGTGGCGGCGGCCCGTGCCTTCCTGGAGAAAACCTGGCAGGAGCATGCCGAATACGGCGAGCGCCACGAATACCCCAGCCGGGAAACCCTGGCGTTCTGGCGGACCAACCAGGGCTACGCCACCAAGATGTGCATCCAGGCCGTCGATCGCTTGATGGAGGCGGCTGGCGGCGGTGCCTGGTTCGAAAGCAATGAGTTGCAACGGCTGTTCCGCGACGCCCACCTGACCGGCGCCCATGCCTATACCGACTACGACGTCTGCGCGCAGATTCTCGGTCGTGAGCTGATGGGCCTTGAGCCTGATCCTTCCATGGTTTGACCGCCTGTCCTTAGAACAATAATCGAGGCCGTCCCTTGAGGCGGCCGGGAGTCTTGCATGTCCATTCTTTGTGCTACCGCTTTCGATACCCGCGCGTTCCGCCGGGCCCTGGGTAACTTCGCCACCGGCGTGACCGTGGTCACCGCTGCCACTGAAGATGGCCGCAAGGTCGGTGTGACGGCCAACAGTTTCAACTCGGTGTCCCTGGAGCCGCCTCTGATCCTGTGGAGCATCGACAAGCGTTCCAGTAGCCATGAGGTGTTCGAAGCTGCCAGCCATTTTGCGGTGAACGTGCTGGCCGCCGACCAGATCGACCTGTCGAACAACTTCGCACGACCCAAGGAGAACCGCTTCGCTGAAATCGAATTCGAGACCGGCGAAGGCGGCGCCCCGGTGTTTGTCGATTGCTCCGCGCGTTTTCACTGTGAAAAATTCCAGCAGGTCGATGGCGGCGATCACTGGATCATGATCGGCAAGGTCGTGGCGTTTGATGATTTCGGCCGCTCGCCATTGCTCTATCACCAGGGCGCCTACTCGATGGTGCTGCCTCACACGCGCATGACCAAACGGGAAGAGGACCAGTCCCCCAGCAGTCACTTCCAGGGACGCTTGAGCCATAACCTGTATTACCTGATGACCCAGGCACTGCGGGCCTATCAGGCCAGCTACCAGCCGCGTCAGTTGTCCACCGGTTTGCGCACCAGTGAGGCGCGAATGTTGATGGTGCTGGAGAACGACGCCGGGCTGAACCTGTGCGACCTGCAGCGGGAAGTGGCGATGCCGGCGCGCGAGATCGAAGAAGCCGTGGCCAACCTCAAGCGCAAGGGCCTGGTGAGCGATGAAGGCGAGCGGGTACGCCTGACCGCCAAGGGTATCGATGAGACCGAAGGGCTCTGGGCGATTGCCAAGGAGCAGCAGGACAACGTGTTCGGCCCGTTCAGCGAGGAACAGGTCGAGCATTTCAAGCAAGTGCTCAAGGGCGTGATCAAGGGCGCTTGAGTTCGCAGCGATACCTTCCCTTGCCCCCCGCTGGGCTCTGTAGGAGCTGGCGAAGCCTGCGATCTTTTGATCTTGATCTTTTCGCTCTCGACTCAATTGTCTGGGACAAGATCGCAGCCTCGTTGCACTCGACAGCTCCTACACCGCTCATACAAGCGTCCTTGTCACAGGGCCATCGCTTGATCCAGATTCTGTGAACGGATGGTCCGGCAGGGGTTGGAAGCTGTTAAGATTTAGTTAACTCATTAACTAAATCTTTCTCGCGAACACACTCATGCCCAAGCTGCGCCAATCCTTGACCCTGACCCTGCTCCAGGCCCGTGAAGCGGCCATGGGTTTTTTCCGGCCTTCCCTCAATCAACATGGCTTGACCGAGCAGCAATGGCGAGTCATCCGTATTCTCAGCCAGCACGTTGAGCTGGAGATCAATCGCCTGGCCGAATTGGCCTGCATCCTCAAGCCCAGCATGACCGGCGTGTTGGTGCGCATGGAAGCGGCGGGCATGGTGGTGCGGCGCAAGGCTGAACAGGATCAGCGGCGAGTGCTGGTACGCCTGGCGCCGCAAGGGCAGGCGAGCTTCGATTCGATGAGCCAGAGCATGGAAGAGAATTACCAGCGTCTGCAGGACAAGTTAGGGGAGGAAAAATTGCAGACGTTGCTGGGGTTGCTCAATGAGCTGAAGGCGATCAGGCGCTGATGTCTGCGGAAGGCATAGGGCTTTTGTGGCGAGGGAGCTTGCTCCCGCTGGGCCTGTAGGAGCTGTCGAGCGGAGCGAGGCTGCGATCTTTCCAAAGACGCTTGAATCCCAAGTGAAAGATCAAGATCAAAAGATCGCAGGCTTCGCCAGCTCCTACAGAGTCCAGCGGGCGCAAGCTCCCTCGCCACAGAGAAATGTGATGTTGTTCAGTACACGCCGCCAACCGCAGGCTTCGGTGTGTCCTTGAACATCGCCGCCAGTGTCTGCAAGCCCCGCATCAACACCGTAGTATCCACGCCCACCGCGACAAACGCCGCGCCAAGTTCGATATAGCGCCGGGCCAGTTTTTCATCGGCGCTGAGAATCCCGGCGGCCTTGCCGGCCTGGCGGATGCGGGCGATGGCGTCTTCGATGGCCGCTTGCACCTCCGGGTGACCGGGGTTGCCACGAAAACCCATGGATGCGCTCAGGTCCGCCGGGCCGATAAAGACCCCATCCACACCTTCCACTGCCGCAATTTCATCCAGGTTGGCCAGGCCTTCGCGGCTTTCGATCTGGACCAACAGGCACATCTGCTCATCGGCCTTGTCGAGGTAACCGGGGATGCTGTTCCAGCGTGATGCCCGGGCCAGTGCGCTGCCGACACCGCGGACGCCATGGGGCGGGTAGTGGATGGCGCGCACCAGTTCGCGCGCCTGCTCGGCGCGTTCCACCATCGGCACCAGCAGGGTCTGCACGCCAATATCGAGCACTTGCTTGATCAGCGCCGTGTCACCGATCACCGGGCGTATCACCGGCTGGCTGGGGTAGGGGGCCACGGCCTGGAGCTGGCCGAGCAAGGTGCGCAAGTCGTTGGGCGCGTGTTCACCGTCGATCAGCAGCCAGTCGAAGCCGGCGTTGGCCGCCAGTTCCGCACAGTAGGCATCGGCCAATCCCAGCCACAGGCCGATCTGCGCCTCGCCGCTGCGCAGGCGTTGCTTGAAGGTATTGATGGGCATGTCCATGAAACGGTCTCCGATCAGACGAAACGGCAGGCGATGGAACCGAGCATGTCGTAGTCGACATGGAAGGTATCGCCGGGGTTGGCTGCCACGGGGCGGGTGAAGGAACCACCGAGGATGATCTGTCCCGGTTGCAGGGTGACGTCATAGGCCGCCAGTTTGTTCGCCAGCCAGGCCACGCCTTTGGCCGGGTGATTGAGCACCGCCGCCGAGACGCCGGACTCTTCGATCACGCCGTTGCGGTAGAGCACCGCCGGCACCTTGCGCAGGTCGATCTCGGTCGGGCGTACGGCGCGACCGCCCATGACCACGCCGGCATTGGCGGCGTTGTCGGAGATGGTGTCGAAGACCTTGCGGGTCGCCTTGGTCTGCGGGTCGATCTGCTGGATGCGCGCATCGATGATTTCCAGCGCCGGGATCACCCATTCGGTGGCGTCGAGCACGTCGAATACCGTCACGTTCGGGCCTTTCAATGGCTTGCCGAGAATGAACGCCAGCTCCACTTCTACCCGCGGCACGATGAAACGCTCGAACGGGATGTCGGTGCCTTCGTCAAAGAACATGTCGTCCAGCAGCGCGCCGTAGTCCGGCTCGGTGATGTTCGACGACACCTGCATGGCCCGGGAGGTCAGGCCGATCTTGTGGCCGACCAGCTTGCGGCCATCCTTGATTTTCTGCGCGACCCAGGCGCGCTGGATGGCGTAGGCATCCTCGATCGTGATGTCCGGGTGATCGAGGGAAAACTGCCGCACCTGTTCGCGGGAGCGTTCGGCATGGTCGAGGCGGGCGGCGGCTTGTTGGATGAGGTTCTGGTCAAGCATGGCAAGGGTCTCTTATTGAGGGTTGACGATGGCGGCCCGGGTGCGCAGCACCAGCAAGCCGCCAAGGGCGATGAGCAGGGCCAGCACATACAAGGCGAGGCTGGCGCTCTGGGTGGTGTCGCGCATCCAGCCGATCAGGTAGGGCGCGAAGAATGAGGCGATGCTGCCGAAGGAGCTGATCAGAGCGATGCCGGCAGCCTGGGTGCCGTTGGACAGGAAGGCCGGCGGCAATTGCCAGAACATCGGCAACGCCGCACTGGCGCCCATGCCGGCGACAATCAGGCCGCTGAGCACCAGGGTCGGATTGCCGGGTGAGAGCCCGGTGACCGCAATACCCAGCGCTGCCATCCACAGCGGCACACACAGGTGCCAACGGCGTTCGCGGTGGCGGTCGGAGGAACGCCCGCAGCCGATCATGAAGAAACAGCCGGCCAGGTAGGGCACCGCGCTGAGCAGCCCGACCTTGCCGTCGCTGCCGATGCCGGCGCCATGGATCAGGGTCGGCATCCAGAAGGCCAGGGTGTTCACCGCCAGCATCACGGCGAAGTAAACCGCCACCAACAACCAGACCTGCGGATTGTTGAGGATCGCCGAAAACGAGGTGATGGATTTGCGCTGTTCTTCAAGGCTCAGTTGTTCGCGCAGCTGCTGCTTGGCGTGCGGTGTGAGCCACCTGACCGTCTCGAAATTGTCCGGCAGGCACTTGAGCACAACAAGGCCGAGCAGGATCACCGGCAGCCCTTCGATGACGAACATCCACTGCCAGCCGCGCAAACCGCCAACATCATGGAAGTGCTCGAGAATGCCGCCGGACAAAGGCCCGCCAAGCACCCCGGCCATCGGCACGGCGATGGCAAACAACGCGGTCACCTGGGCCCGGCGCCGGGCCGGATACCAACGGTTGAGAAAGACCAGGATGCCAGGAAAGAAACCGGCCTCGGCCACGCCCAGCAGAAAGCGCAACACGTAGAAACCGGCGGCGCTGTTGATAAGGAACATGCCGGTGGACAAGGCGCCCCAGACCACCATCAGCGTGGCGATCCAGCGCCGCGGACCGACCCGGTCCAGGGCCATGTTGCTGGGCACCCCAAACAGCGCGTAGGCGATGAAGAACAGCCCTGCGCCGAAGCCGTAGACTGTATCGCTGAACTGCAGGTCGGCGCTCATCTGCATCTTCGCGAAGCCGATGTTGATGCGATCCAGGTGGGCAAAGAGGTAACAGACCAGCAGCAGCGGCATCAGCCGCCAGGTGATGGTGGCGTGGGTGCGGTCGTGCGCGATGGTGCCGGCCGTGTTGGCGGTATTGGCTGTGCTCATGATCTTGTACTTTTTGTCAGAGAGGCCGATGGGGAACGCGAGGCAGACGGATTCAGGTGGCCTGGCCCTTGAGGAAGGCGTGGACGTTGTTGGCCTTGAAATTGAGCTGTTCGTGCAGCTCGATCATCTCGAACGACAGGGCCAGCAGGCGTTGGGCCTGGAGCTCGGCGAAGTGCGCGGTGATCACCTCGAAGAGTTTTTCCGCGACTTTCTGGCGCGTGGCCAGGTCACGGCCGTGGCCGACTTTCAAGGTCATGTGTACGAAGGCGTAGTCGTGCTTGCCGTCGGCCATGCGCCAGGTGTCCAGGCGCACGCCGCGGCTGCGGATGCCGCCCAGGGGGAACACGCCGCTGTCGCCCAGCAAGGCGTGGACCTTTTCAAACAGGCCGGGCAGGTCGGCTTGTTGTTCGATGTTGTCGGTGTATTCAGCGATGAAATGCGGCATGAACGGCTCCTTCAGGCCGCACGGAAATGCCATGCGGCCGCAGTATCAAACAGGGAAGACAGCGTTGATCTGTCCGGTGCCGGAGCTGCCGAAAGGCTCGGTGATGATTTCGGCAGGTTTGTCGTAGTCCGGCCCGCCGAGCAACCCCAGCAGCATCGCCGTGTCATGCATCTTGCCTTCGCCGAAGCAGTGTTCGGCGTAGTCCGGGAGCATGGCGCAGAACTCTTTCCAGCGGCCTTGGCGCCACATCTCGACGACGTGCAGGTCGACTTGCTTGTCGAACTCCCGCGTCCAGTTGTGGATGTTGGCTTCAGCGTTGCGATCGTCGGAAAAACGGTGCGACAGCGACCCGGAGGCGAGTACCAGCACCTTGCGGTCGCTTTTTTCGATGGCCCGGCGCACGGCGGCGCCGAAGGTGAAGCTGTCTTGCAGGCGGTGCCAGGCGCACCAGGCGGCAATCGACACGACGTTGAATTTCTGTTCCTGAGGAACATCCATGTGCATGTAGCGCATGGGCACCAGCGTGCCGTATTCCAGCTCAAGACTCGGGATGTTGTGGGCCAGGGTGCGCACGTCGGCGGCATTGGCCTCGGCGGCGATCAGCTCGCCCAGTTCCGGGGCGCCTGAGTATTCGTACTCCATGTTCTTGATGAAGTGCGGCAGCTCGTTGCTGGTGTAGATGCCCTTGAAGTGCGCGCCGCTGTTGACGTGATAGGCGCTGTTGACCAGCCAGTGCACGTCGAACACCACGGCGGTATCGGCCCCCAGTTCCCGGGCGCGGCGACCGATTTCCTTGTGGCCGGCAATCGCGGCGGCGCGGCAACCGTGGTGCTTGCCGGGCAGCTCCGACAGGTACATCGAGGGAACGTGGCAGATTTTGGCAGCCAGGACGACTTCGCCCATGATGATTCTCCTGAAAAATTGTTCTTGTTGAATCTTGGATAACGGGTGAACCGGGTCTCGATGATGAACCGTGGCGAGGGAGCTTGCTCCCGCTCGATTGCGCAGCAATCGCCAGGAAAAGCGGGGCCGCTTCGCAGCCCAGCGGGAGCAAGCTCCCTCGCCACAGGGTGTATCTCTTGCCACAGATGCATCACCTGCTACAGACGGATTACCCGACCTGGGTCATACACCCCACCGCGGTATGTGATGACTGCCCATGGAGATGCAAACGTTCTTGATCTCGGCAAACACTTCAAAGCTGTACTGTCCGCCTTCGCGGCCGGTTCCGGAACCCTTTACGCCGCCGAAAGGCTGGCGCAGGTCGCGCACGTTCTGGCTGTTGATGAACACCATGCCGGCCTCGATGCCATGGGCCAGGCGATGGGCCTTGCCGATGTCCTGGGTCCAGATGTACGAGGCCAGGCCGTATTCGGTGTCGTTGGCCAATTGCAGGGCTTGGGCCTCGTCCTTGAACGGGATCAGGCACACCACCGGGCCGAAGATTTCTTCCTGGGCGATGCGCATGTTGTTGTTCACGTCGGCGAACACCGTTGGCTGGATGAACTGGCCGCGGCTCAAGTGCGCCGGCAAATTGGCCGGGCGCTCCAGGCCGCCGGCCAGGAGGGTGGCGCCTTCTTCGAGGCCGATCTTGATGTAGCCGGTGACCTTGTCGTAGTGGGCCTGGGTGATCATCGAGCCGACCTGGGTTTTCGGGTCCTGCGGATCACCGACGATCAGGCGCTTGGCGCGGGCGGCGAACTCGGCCACGAACTGCGGGTAGACGCTTTCCTGGATGAAGATCCGGCTGCCGGCGGTGCAGCGTTCGCCATTGAGGGAAAAAATCGTGAACAGCGCGGCGTCGAGGGCGCGTTCGAGGTCGGCGTCTTCGAAAATCAACACCGGCGACTTGCCACCCAGCTCCATCGAATACTTCTTCAACCCGGCGGTCTGCATGATTTTCTTGCCAGTGGCGGTGCCGCCGGTGAAAGAGATCGCCCGCACATCCGGGTGGCGCACCAACGCATCGCCGGCGGTTGCGCCGTAACCCTGGATCACGTTCAACACGCCATTGGGCAGGCCTGCCTCGACCGCCAGGCGACCCAGCTCGTTGGCGGTCAGCGGCGACAGCTCGGACATCTTCAGCACGGCCGTGTTGCCCAGCGCCAGGCACGGCGCGGTCTTCCAGGTCGCGGTCATGAACGGTACGTTCCAGGGCGATACCAGCGCGCAGACACCCACCGGTTGGTACAGGGTGTAGTTGAGCATCTGGTCGTCGACCGGATAGGTGTGACCGTCCATCCGCGTGCAGACTTCGGCAAAGAAATCGAAGTTGTGGGAGGCACGCGGAATCAGCACGTTCTTGGTCTGGTGGATCGGCAAGCCCGTGTCGAGGGTTTCCAGTTCGGCCAGTTTCGGCACGTTCTGCTCGATCAGTTCACCGAGCTTGCGCATCAGCCGGGCGCGTTCCTTGGCGGGCGTATTGGCCCACGTTGGAAAGGCCTCCTTGGCGGCGGCCACGGCTTGGGCGACTTCCTCGGCACCGCCGCTGGCGACTTCACCGATGGCCTCGCCGGTGGCCGGATTGTAGTTGACGAACACGTCTTTGCTTTCGACCTCACGGCCGTTGATCCAGTGTTTGATCATGCTGCTCAAGCCTCTTTACGGGATGCGAAGAACTCGGCTTCGCTGACAATTCGATTGACCAGACGGCCGACACCTTCCACTTCCACCACCACTTCATCGCCGGGCACCACGTCCGCCAGGCCTTCCGGGGTGCCGGTGGCGATCATGTCGCCGGGGTGCAAGGTCATGAAGCTGGACAGGTACTCGATCAGATACGGGATATCGAAAATCATGTCCTTGGTGCTGCCTTCCTGGCGCAGTTCGCCATTGATCCAGGTGCGCAGCGTCAGGTTGCTCGGGTCCGGCACATCGGCCACATCGACGATCCATGGGCCGACGGGGGTGGTGGCATCACGGTTCTTCACCCGCAGGTTGGGGCGGTAGTAGTTTTCCAGGTAATCGCGGATCGCGTAGTCGTTGCACACGGTGTAGCCGGCCAGGTATTCCAACGCATCCTCGCGCTTGACGTTGCGCGCCGCTTTGCCGATGACCGCCACGAGCTCGCACTCGTAGTGCATGTAGGCGACGTTGTCGGGACGCCAGGTCGCCTGGTTGTGGCCGGTGTAAGTGCCGGGGGACTTGATGAATGCCAGGGGCTCGGTCGGCGGCTTGAACGCCAGTTCGGCGGCGTGATCGGCATAGTTCAGGCCCAGGGCGAACATGCTGCCGGTGGCCGGTGGCAGCCACTGGACCTGGTCCTCGGCCAGCAGGCGACCGTCGGCCAGGCGTACAGCGTTGTGAGCTTCAACGGTGACGGCTTGATCCTGGCCTTCAAAACGAATGCGCGCGTGTTTCATGAGCCTGCTCCTGTTTCCTCGGCCACGATGGTATTGACCAGACGGCCCAGGCCGCTGATGTCCACTTCGACACGGTCACCGGGCAGTACGTCGACCCGGCCTTCAGGCGTGCCGGTGATCAGCACGTCGCCGGCATGCAGGGTCATGAACTCGCTGATCTCGGCGATCAGTTGGGGAATGTTGCGAACGAAGTTGGCCGTGCTGTTCTGCTGGCGAACCTCGCCGTTGACGTACAGCGTGATCGCCAGGCTGTGCGGGTCGGGCACCTGGGCGGTGGGCAGAAGTTCCGGGCCGATGGCACAGAAACCGTCCCGGCACTTGGCCTTGACGGCGGGGCGGTAATAGCTGTCTTCCGGGAGGCTGAATTCGTTGACGATGGTGTAGCCGGCCACGTAGTCGAGGGCTTCGGCGGCGCTGACGCGACTGGCTGACTTGCCCATGACCACGCCAAGCGCCGGCCCTGGTTGCAGTGTTTCGCCGCGACCGGGGTGAACCACCTCGGCACCGTGCCAGTTGCGGGTGTTGGGGGTCTTGATGAACAGCACGGGCTTGAGCGGCGGTTTCTGATAGGGCGGTTGCTCGAACTCGGCGAGGCGCTGTTTCAGCAGCCCCTGGTAGTTCAGCGCGACCCCGAACAGGGTGCCGGTCGCGACGTCATGCAGGGCACGGCTCATGCTTGTCTCCTGGCGATGCAGAGAGGTGAGGGCTCTGCGGTTATTGTTAATGTGTTAACAGTTATAATTAAGATGTTAACTATCGTCAAGCGTGACAGAATGAGCGGGCACTGGTTGCCTTGCCGGATTCGGTGCAGGATGGGTGCGGCAGGTGCCTGGACCAGAATAAGAAAACGAGTACTGCGTGATGACTGACCGTCAGCCGATCCCCAACATCAACATTGGTCAGGTGTACGACCAGCGCTACAGCGACGCCGAAGTGCATTACGACCGACTCGCCAACCTGGCGGATTTTTTCGGCCGCAACATGCCGGTTCATCGCCACGACCGGTTCTTCCAGGTGCACTACGTCAAGAGCGGCACCGTGCGGGTGTATCTCGATGACCAGCAGTACGTCGAATCCGGCCCGATGTTCTTCCTCACGCCACCGACCATTCCCCATTCCTTCGTGACCGAGGCCGACAGTGACGGACATGTGCTGACGGTGCGCCAGCAATTGGTGTGGCAGTTGATCGACGCCGACCCGAGCCTGGCGCCGGCGGGCGTGCAAATGCCGGCGGCCTGCGTGGCGCTGGCGCAACTGGGGCCCGGGCAGGCGGGGGAGGTGCGGCGGTTGGAATACCTGTTCGAGGAATTGAGCGAGGAGGTGACGCCCGGGCGCCCGGGGCGTAGCGCAGCACTGGACGCTTTGACGCGGCTGATCATGATCAGTCTGCTGAGGTTGTGTTCCAACTCCCTGGAGGCCAGGCCGGCCCGGCATGAAGACCTGAAGATCTTTCACCGCTTCAACGAGTTGATCGAGGCTCACTACCTGCAGCATTGGCCGTTGTCGCGCTACGCCGAAGGCATCGGCGTGACCGAGGCGCGCCTCAATGACGTGTGCCGACGCATCGCCGACCTGCCTTCCAAGCGCCTGATCATGGAGCGGCTGATGCAAGAGGCCAAGCGCCTGTTGTTGTTCACCGGCAGCTCGGCCAATGAAATCTGCTACCAGCTCGGGTTCAAGGACCCGGCGTATTTCAGTCGGTTTTTCCAGCGTTACGCCCAGCTCACGCCGGGGGAGTATCGCCAGCGGCAGTCGGGGTTGCGCTGAATGGTGGGGAGAGGGATTTCTGTGGGAGCAAAGCTTGCTCGCGATGCAGGCGTCTCAATTTCTGAAAGACCGCATCGCCAGTATTCGCGAGCAAGCTTTGCTCCCACACAATCCCCTTCCACAGTGACATAGCGCGGCCATGCTTCTTGCAGCAGCCTGGCTGCCCAACTAAGCTGCCGACTCGCCCATCCACACAGTTCGAACATGGCCAACCCCAGACCCTCATTGACCCTGACGCTGTTGCAAGCCCGCGAAGCGGCGATGGCTTTTTTTCGACCTGCGCTGAACCAACATGACCTCACGGAACAGCAATGGCGGGTGATCCGCATCCTGCATCAGCAAGGGGAGCTGGAAAGCCATCAACTCGCCCACCAGGCGTGCATCCTCAAGCCGAGCATGACCGGTGTGCTCAGTCGCCTGGAGCGTGACGGCCTGGTGCGGCGGCAGAAGTCCAGCCAGGATCAGCGACGGGTCTTTGTCGGGCTGACCGAGCGCGGCCAGCAGTGCTTCGTGTCCATGAGCGAGGGCATGGAAAGCAACTATCAACGGATCGAAGAGCAGTTTGGCGAGGAAAAGATGCAGCAGCTGCTCGCGTTGCTCAATGAGCTGAAGAACATCAAGCCCTGAGCCGACCTGTCAGGCAATCACAGCGAGGACGCGCTGTAGGAGCTGACGAGCGAAGCGAGGCTGCGATCTTTCCACTGCTCATCGAGTCGAAAGCTCAAGATCAAAAGATCGCAGGCTTCGCCAGCTCCTACAGAGCCCAGCGGGAGCAATCTCTGGCCACAAAAACACTTCACACCGCGCTGTGCTCACGCAACTCCTGCAACCGATCAGCCCCACCTTCAGCCACGCGATTCTCGAGCAACCGATCGGAGCCGCCTTCGGCCACGCGATTTTCCAGCAAGCGATCAGACCCGCCTTCAGCCAGCTGTTGCGCCTGGTCGTGAGTCGATGCACTGGCGGCGGTGGCCGAGGCGACATTGGCCAGGCCGACACCGCCAACCAATGTCAGGGCGATAGCCAGGGACGATACTTTCGAGAAATTGAACATGGTGATTTTCCTTGCGCTTGATTGAGTGGGTCCGTGGCAGCGAATGTGTTGCTGTCCGGTGATCACAGTTAAACGCGCGGATGTATCGACGATGTGTGCCAGGAGAGGGTGAGATCCATTGTTTCGTATCGGTCCGCATCTCAGATACAGACCGATACAAACTCAGCAAGCGAGGGCAAGCGAATGGCGTTAAGCCCTGATCAAGGCAGGGCCAGGGCTTGTTTCAACTGGTCCACCAAGGTTGGCGTCATGTAGTGCGGCCCGTCGAACAGGTAGAGCGGATAGCCTGCATAGGCCGCCAGTTGTGGCTTGAGCTCCTCGACCGTGGCGGAGCGGAAGCCACCGCCGTATTTGGGGCGAAAGGCTTCGACGATGATCCGCACGCGATTCTGGCCAAGCCGATCACGCAGGGCGTCGGCGTAGTTGCGGGCAACCGGGGCGGTGCGGGCATAGACGCCAACGCCGTCCTGGAAGAACACGCCGATGTCGTTCGGCAACCATTGCTTGAGCCAGTCTGCGGTAGCGGCGGGGCCGATGTTGGCGCCGTCATAGACGCTGATCCACAGTGGGCGTGGCAGCTTGGCCAGCAAGGCCGGCAGCTCTGTGGCGCCCGACCAGCTGGGGTCGACCTCAGCCGGAAAGTACCAACCGGTGACATGCAATGGCGTCGGCAACCCGGCAATGCGCTCCGACAGCGTCGCCAGTTGCTCGATGTTTTCTCGTGAGCGGTTTTCGCTGAAATAGCCGGCCAGCCCGAGGATGACATCCTGGGCCCACGGCGTCTTGGCGATGCGTGCCCAGTCGGGCAGTACCGGTACGCTGGGCAGGCCGGTGCCGGACACGAAGGCCTGGTCGTCCACCACCGTCCATTGCACGAGCAGCTCGTGCACCCCCAGTTTTTCCCAATTGCCGCTGATGCCGACGGTCTGGTTGTCCGGCTGCCAGACGATGCCGACGATGTTCGGTGTCGTGGTGGTCATTATGTAGTACGTCCCTGTACCTGCGCTGAGGAGTGCGGCCACAAACAGCGCCGCGATGGTCTTGCGATTGATGAACTTTGCGAAGCTATTCAAACAAGTCCCTTCTGGATGCAGTGTAGTCGCGGCTCGGCAAAGCGAGCCGCTTTTCGTACGGACGAACCGAATATCCCACCAACGTCCTCAGTAGGAGTAGGTCAGGCGCGCGAACACGCCTTTGGCGCGATCCTCGCCAAACACCCTGGCCCGGTATTGCAGGGACAGGTCCACATAGGAGCGTGGCGCGTTGTAGACGTCTTCCCGGAACCAGTAACGTACGTTGTTTCCTATCCCGATTCCCCCGGCGTCGCCGGAAGAAAAACCGCCGCCGGCTTCGCTCTTCATCTTGGAATCGTAGTCGATCGCTGCGACAACATGGGGGAAGGTCACCCAGCGCGAGCCGGTTCCACCGATGGCATAGCTGCGGCCCACTTGCCATTCGCTGTTGAAGTAGTCTCGCGAGTCGTTGATGTAGTGGCCGACCTCGGCGTACAGCTGCGAAGTCCACCAGCTCGGCACATCGACCCGCAGATCGGTGCCGATGCTCGAACCGTAGCCCAGTCGCACCAGCCAGTCGCCGTCGACATTGGAAGAACCCAGCGGGAAGGTCCGTTCAAGGGCGGCCATGATGTTGACCGAACTGAAGGGCTTGACCCGCACGCCGAGGGCACCTTGCAAGGCATCCGCGCCCGTGTCCGAATCGCTGTTCTTGCTCCATAGGGTGTCGGTGATGCGTCCGTAGAGTTCGACAAAGCGGCCATTGCGATAGCCCAGCGGACGCCACGACAGTTCGGTGCTGTTTTGCAGCAGGTCATTGCTTTCGCTGCCGCTGCTGCTGGTGCCCGGGGCGGCGCTCAGGCCACTGGAACTGTTGCCGCGATAGCTGGTGGTGCTGGTCAGGCCGATAGTGCGCGAAACATCGCCCACGGTGCGACGGGTATCGAACAGCTGTTGTGCAGACAGCGGAGCCTCCGCGGTTTTTTGCCCATCGATGACACGCTTGAAGTACCCCACGGCTTCGTCGTCTTCATGCAGGCGCATGGCGTTGTAGGCGGCGTCCTGGGCCGCCGTCGTGGTCAGTGGCGTGCTGGCGTCGGCCTTGCGGAACGCCGCGTGGGCCGCCTCGTCGTCGCCGGCCTGCATCGAGAGGTAGGCGACCTGCAGGTCACTCACCGATGCCAGTTCGCCGCTGGCCCGGGCTTCTTGCAGGCGTTCGCGGGCGGTGCGGCGCTGGCCGATGGCGGCATACAGCCCGGCTTCTTCGTAGGCCGGCAGGCTGCCTAGCGCCAGGGCGCGGGTAAAGTCATCCCGGGCACCGGCATCGTCCCCGGACTGCTGGCGCAGGCGTCCACGCATGACCAATAGCCGCGCGTCGTCGCCATGGGTTTGCAGGCCTTCGCTGGCGGCGCTGATGGCTTCGGGCAGATGTTTTTGCTCCGTCAGGGCGCTGACCAGCAGGTGCCGATAAGCCGGGTTCTGCGGCGCGCGCGCCACGGCCTGGTTCGCCAGGGCGACTGCGGTCGCCGGGTCTTTGCGGGCGAGGGCGGCATAGGCCTGGGACGCCAGCGCAGTACCGGCATCATGGGAGCTGCCCGGCCAGATCGCACAGGTCAGGCCGAAGGTGCTTTCCTGGCACTCCAGGGGCGGTGGTGGAAATTGGGCCAGGCTGTTCGGGCCTTTGTTTTTCTGGCGCAGCGCTGCACGGGCTGCACCGCTGCGACGGGTCACCTCATCGCTGTCGTCGTTGCCCAGCGTCTGTAACTGCTCCAACGCGTGCTGAGGCTCGCCGCGTGCCAGGGCGGCGTCGACGGCAAAGAGACGGATGTCCCGGCGCTCGCTTGGCGACAAGCCGGGCAGGGACAGGGCTCGGTTCAGATCGGCCTGGGCTGGCTGTAACTTGCCCTGGCGATCCCGGGCATAGCTGCGCAGGATCCATGGCGCGGCTTGGCGATCGTCCAGCGCCAGCGAGCCCGCGGCAGCCTGTTCGGCAGCGGGGTAATCCTTCGCCGCGAGCAGGGCACTGATGAGCAGTTGCTGGTTGGCGGTGATCTCTGGCGCCCAGGCCACGGCTTTGCGCGCCTGGTCCACGGCGAGGGCGGCGTTGCCTTGCTCCAGGGCGCGATAGCCCTGGATCGCCAGTGGCACGGCCAGTTGACGGCGAATGGCTTTGCGGCGCATCAACAACGTGTTGTCGTTGGCAAAGACGCCAAGGGCATCGGTGGTGGCCCGGTCGGCTTCTTCCAGGCGTTGTTGGCGCTGCAAGGAGTCGATCAGCAACAGGCGATATTCACGGCGACGGGGTGCTTGAGTGATTGCCTTGCGGGCCGATTGCGCGGCCAGGCCGAATTGTTCGCGGTCATAGGCCTTGAACCCCCGGGACGCGGCGACAAAACCCGGTGCCGCGCTGGCGGGGCGAGACGCTGCCAGGGGCTGGGGTTGGTCGCGCAGTTTCTTGTCCCGCTCGGCCAACTCAATCAGGGTGTTCAGGCGTGTTACGTCGGCACGTTGGCGCAGGGCTTCGCGTGCCTTGGCGATGGCCAGGTCGTAGTCCTTGCGTTCGTAGGCGCTGTAGGCTTCGTTGGCGGCGGTATAGGCCGGACCGGACAGCGGCAGCGGCAACGTTTCGGCAAGTGCAAACGCTGGTATCAGGCTCAGCCCCGTGGCCAAAAGGGTCAGGAAGGGGCGGTTCATGCCGGGAGCTCCGTTGGGTAGAGGTCGTGCTGACGGGCCACGGCCTGTTCGATCGTCGAACGTGGCAGCACACCGCTGTCGACCAGGTAATCGCCGATGCGGCCGTGGTGTTGCGGCCGGTACTGGAGCATGACGCGACTGAATTCGTCGCGATCGAGCAGGCCCATTTCGATCAACAGGTCGCCCAGCAGCGGCGCCCGGGCATTTGGCACAGTGCGGCCGTTGCGTACAGGCAGCTTGCGCAACAGCGCGAGAATTTCGCTTTCCCGGGCGATCAGTTGCACCGGCTCGCTGCCTAGCTCGGCGCTGACCTGTTGCAGGCCTTCATCGGGCAAGGGGTTGGCGACGGCGATCTGTTCGCAGCCTTCGCTATTGCGTCCCAGGGGCACGACCCGCCAGCGCAAGGCAAATTCGGGGCTCAACGAGGACGTCGAGGCAGCGGCTTTCTCAGCGACATCAAAGACCCGGGGCAGGTCATTCTGGAACGCGATGGCTTCGGCCAGGGTTTCATCGTCCAGCCAGCCGTTATTGAGCAGAATTCGCCCTAAAGGCACGTTGCGCGACTTTTGTTCGTCGAGCGCGCTTTGCAGGGCCGTGTCGCTGATGGCCTGCCAGGACAGCAACACGCTGCCCAGGCGGCGTGGCGCGATGGCGACCAGGTCGGTGGAAGGAAAGTCGTGCATGGTCTTGTCCCAGACCAGCTTGCGATTCATCACCTTGCCCACCAGGAACATGCGCCAGGCCCGGGAGGCGGCCATGAAGTTGACGAAGTTGCCCACCAGCATGCGGGGCATGGACAGCAAGCCATGCTGCCAACCGTACAGCACGGTGGTGAAGTAATAGCGGTGCAGGATGCGCCAGGCCAAGGCGACGCCGTTGGCCAACAGCAGGTATTTGACCAGACCATTGGTTTCAAACGGGGTGGGGAAGGTGACATCCCACAAGCCGCTGTTGCGCAAAATGATCAAGCCCAGCAGTTGCACCAGAATGATGTAGGCGATGATGCTGACAAACGCCGTCACCACCCCCTTGCGATCACGAAACAGCAGGTATCGGTTGGCCAGCGAGCCGTGCCAGCCCATCTGCTCCCAGCCTTGCAAGCCGATGCCCAGGGTCCAGCGGGCTTTCTGCCGGAAGGCGGTGCGGAACGTGTCCGGGAAAAACTCGCGCACGCACAGTGGCATCGTCAGGGTCGATTCGTAAGGTTTGCGGAACCAGGATTTGCGCAGCACCCGGAACTGCACCGGGAAACGTACGAAAATCGCATTCATGCCGACCTTGGCCAGGCGCGCGCCAACGTCGTAGTCCTCGGTGAGGCTGTCGGTGTTGAACGGCTGGTTTTCGGTTTCACCGGCCAGCACCCGCAGGGCGCGATGGGAAAAGCAAGTGCCAACGCCGGCCGAGGGCACGGTGTCGGTCATGCTTTCACGCACCACCAGGTCCTTGCCGTGCCATTCGGCGAACTCGTCCATGTAGACGCCCGCCACCCATTCGTACCAGTTGCGCTCCAGCGACACCACAGGCAACTGGATCATGTCCTTGCGTGGCAACAGATAGTTGAACAGACGCAGTTCCAGCGGATGCAGCACGTCCTCGCTGTCGTGCAGGACGACGCCAGCGAAGGTCATGCCATGGGTTTTCTCATGCAGGAAAATCGCCTGGATCACCCAGTTCAGGCAGTCGGCCTTGCAGGTCGGCCCGGCATGGGGCACTTCCACGCGATGCAGTTGCTTGTAACGCCTGCGCATCCGTTCGACTTCGTCGATGGTGCGCTGGTCGTTGATGTACGTACCGACGAAGACCACGTAGTTCTGGTAGTCGAGTGTCGACACCATGTTCTCGATCATCGGCGCGATGACGTCGTATTCCAGCCAGGCCGGCACCATGATCGCCAGGGGCTGTTCGTCCCGGGCCAACAATTGCTCGACGGTCAGCGGCCGGTAGCGGCGGTCCACGGTGAACTTGCGGTACAGGCGACGAGACCAGTACCACACGTCAACGATCAGATCGTCCAGGCTGGAGATCAGGATCAGCACCGCGACCACGATGGTCGCGATCTCCAGGTAGTTGTAGTAATGGGCCAGCCAATAGGGCCAATAAAGCGACGTCATCGAAAGGTACCGTTACTGGCGATTGCGACGGGCACTACGGCCTGCCAGCAACAAGAGGAGGAACAGGATAAAGGCGCCTGGAATCAGCCAGAGCAGCGAAGGTTTACGCCAGGCGTCCAGGCCCTTGGGTTCTTCGCGGCCGATCAGCAGGCTACCGCTTGGGTCTTGGGTATCGAAGATCGCCACGGCCCCGTTGTTGCCCAGGATCGCCACGTCGCCACGGGTCAGCACAATCGGCTTGGCCAGGCTTGGCGGCTGGTTGCCCAGGGCCCGGTAGACCAGGCCATGCTGGCCTGCGGTCTGCACCACTTGCAGCGAGGCCAATTGGTTGAGGGGTTGTACGTCCAGCAACACCTGGTCCTTGTGGTTGATGCGCAAGCGACCTTGCTCGTCGACCTGGACCGATTCCTTGCTGTCCTTGAGCGGCAACTCGAAGGCCAGGAAGGCTTTGTCCGGGCTGACGACGGCTTTCGGATCAGCGCTGACCTTGAGCTGCGCGCGCAGCGGCGATACACCGCTGGTATCGGCCACCGAAATGACCCGCGCCAGGCTGCTGGCCGGTTGGTCGAGGTAGGCCTGGGGAACCAGGATCTGGGTGTCCACCGCGAAGCGTGCGGCCATGCCGGAGAAGTCGTCGTCCAGCGAGGTTTTTTCCAGGACGATGTGGCTGGTCGGCAGGACCGATACCGGGAAGGCTTGCGGCGTTTCCAGGCAGCGGTCGCTGACTGGCTGGCGCTGGAACGATACGCGCAAGGTGTTCTTCGAGCCCAAGGCGTAGCGTGGGATGTGGGCCTGGATGCGCTGTGACTCACCATCGGTGGTCAGTTGTTGCGCGCCGATCAGGAAATCATTGAAAAACAGTGAGGCCACCGGTGCTGTAGCGGAAGCCCCCGGTGCTGCGGAGACGTCCACCACGGCCGTGACCGGCAGGCGACCGTCGTAGGCCACGCTGCCCAGAGGGAACGAAGTGCTCCAGTCGAATCGCGAGGCTACGTCGAAGTTGCCAGGGGCGCCGCCCAGCCGCGCCAGGGCCACACGGCCATCGTCGCTCAACGGTGTTTGCGCTTCGCTGACGGTCAATTGGCGACTTTTCGCCAGTTTGCTCCACGCCGAACCGAGCAGCGACAAGGCTTTGCCAGTGGATTGCGGGACGATCATCAGGACCGGGCGAGTGCCGAGCAGCGCCAGGCTTACGTTGTCGGTGCCGGCGCTCGCCAGCGCCGCGTTGACGTGCTGTTCGCGCCATTGGGTCAGTGCGCTGGCGGCCGTTGCGTCGAGGCCTTGGACCTGGCTTTGCAAGGCGTCCAGGGACTGGTTGATGGCCTTGAGCAGTTCCGGGTCGTTGATCGCCAGGTCTGCCTGTACGTTCGGGGTCTGGCCCAACACCAGCAGTGCACCGATCTCGGCCGGGTTGGCCAAGGTGTGCGGGCCTTTGCCGTTGAGGCTGGCGAAGGCTGGAATGCTCAATAACTCGGCAGGGATGCGCAGGCCGCTCAGGTCCACGCTGTCCTGCACGACAGGGAAGGGCAGGATGCGGCTGTGTTTGCCGATGCGCTCCAGTGCGACACCCAGGCGCCAGGCCGAATCGTAGCTGGCGGCGGACAACGAGCCAGGGGCGACGAGGATGCCGGGCTCACCGGGCAGGGCGGCCCAAGCCGCACCGACGTCGCGCAACTGGCTGGCGTCGTAGCTGTAGTTCAGGCGCGTTTCAGGCTGGATGCGCAGCACGTTGCCGATGACCCGATCGTCTTGACACAACGGCCGAGACACTATCGAGGACCAGGCAATGCCCAGGCGCACCAGGCCGTTGTCACGCGCGGCCTTGTCGACGCCGAGTGTGGCGCTGGCATCGCCTTGTGCCTCGCTGAGCCCTTCGGCACGCACCGGGTAGCCATCAAGGGACAGCAGCAGGGTGTTGCGACCGCCTTCGCCGTTGAGGTAGTTGGCATCCAGTTGCAAGGTTGCGTCATTGAGGGCAACGCCGGCGGGCACCGGCAGGTAGAGCTCGCGGCGGGCGTCGCTGGCGCTCAAGAGGATCGGCGCAGTGATGCCCAGGTCGCTCAAGCGCACTTCACGTGTCTGGCGGGTATCGGCGTTGAGTCGATGAATAGCCTGGGTCAGCGGGCTGTCCGCAGCCAGGGCAAAGGTCGGCATGAGCGCGAGCAGGCTCAGGCCACAGGCAAGGGCGCTGAGCGCGCCCGTAGGGATGGCAACGGAAGGCTTCATTCAGGCAAATCTCGATCTGATAAGGGTGGATAGCAGTTATGAGGTGAAATCGGCGAGCAACTCTTGTGGTTCGGACGTTGGCGCGTGTGCCAATTCCTGGAACGAATGCGCCTGGCCCACGACAAAGTCGCTGACCGGGCGGCCCATCAGGGTATCGACGATGCGTTGGCTGGCCTTGCCATCGCCATAGGGGTTGGCGGCCTGTGACGCACGACGCCACAAGGCCTGGTCGTTGAACAGCGCGTCCACACCGGCGATGATCGAGGCCGGGGAGGTGCCTACCAGGCGCACAGTGCCTGCGGCTACGGCTTCGGGGCGTTCGGTGACGTCGCGCATCACCAGCACCGGCTTGCCCAGGGACGGCGCTTCTTCCTGCACGCCGCCAGAGTCGGTGAGGATGACGTGGGCGTGTTGCATCAGGCGCACAAAGGCCAGGTAGTCCAGCGGCTTGATCAAGTGCACATTGAGCAGGTCGCCCAGCTGTTCGGTAACCGGCCCGAGCACGTTCGGGTTGAGGTGCACCGGGTAGACGATCTGGATATCCGGGCGCTGGGCCAGTTGGCGCAGGGCCTTGCAGATGTCCAGGAAACCCTCGCCGAAATTCTCCCGGCGGTGGCCGGTCACTAGCAGCAGCTTGCGTCCGGTTTGCAGGAACGGGAACTGTTGGTCCAGTTCGTCACGCAACCGGGCATCGTCATCGATGCGTCGGGCCGTCAGTTGCAGCGCGTCGATCACGGTATTGCCGGTCACCAGGCAACGGCCTTGCAGACGCTCGCCCAGCAGGTTGTCGCGCGATTGTTCGGTGGGAGCAAACAGCAGGTCGGCGCTGAGGTCGATGCAGCGGCGGTTCATCTCTTCCGGCCAGGGGCTGTAGATGTCACCGGTGCGCAGACCGGCTTCCACATGGCCGACGGGAATGCGTCGATGGAAGGCGGCCATCGAAGCGACCATGGCCGAAGTGGTATCGCCATGGACCAGTACCCGATCCGGCCGGGTCTGCTCCAGTACCGGGTCGATGGCGCTGTACAACGCGGCGGTCAGGGAGTTGAGCGTCTGGTGCGGCGTCATCACGTCGAGGGTGAAGTCGGCCTTGAGGTCGAACAGGTCCAGCACCTGCTTGAGCATGCTTTGATGCTGGCCGGTGACGCAGATCAGCGACTCGATACCGGGTTCTGCGGCGAGGGCCTTGACCAAAGGTGCCATCTTGATGGCTTCTGGACGGGTACCGAAGATCGAAAGGATCTTGATCCGTGAGTCTTGAATAGCGATGACGTCCTTCCTCGCGCAGTTTTCTGCGCCGCACAACAGCCGTCCAAGCACAACAATGTGGTTGGGCAAGCCAGCGGTCTAAGTTAATTGGATCCAATATCAGTTAGATACTTACGAGCACGGGAAGTGACGTAGTGGCATCTTGATCTGGGCCGTCAAATTAATAACATTAAAGCTCGTTGCCGCAAAGTTTTATATGTGAAGTTTAAATATTTTTTTAAAAGGGGCTTCGTGGAAGGGCGAAAAAGAGGCTCTCCTGGAGATCTTTAGAATCTTATTACTATTTGATTAATAAGGATTTTTTTGTCTTTTTTCGAGATGCAGCGTGGCTGCGCGGGCGACAGTAGGCGATGCTGACGGTTTTTTGACAGGCGGCGCCAATGTTTTTGTAAGAGATTTGCTCGCCATTAAAATGGCGCCTACATATTGTCAAAGTTGCTTAGTTCTCTAGTACCTTAGTGCCAATTCTTATAAGTGTGTAAAAAGTTCCATTTAAATTACGTTTTTATTTTAAAAGATTCACGCATGTGCACATTGTCGATGTTTATAAGCGGCGTGATTCTTAATTGGACTGAGTGATGTTTGATACGTTCTTGAATAGCTCTAATGCCCTCGCAAACCCAATTCGCCTCTAGCCGATAATCGCACGCTTTGTAATGTGTTCGCGCCAGGGATATTGACCGAACTAACTGGTTGGTACATTTTAGGCGCCGTACGTCTTGCGACGCATTGCCAAGACCATAATAAAAAAGTAGAGGAACACCTCATGCGGATCTATCTGCAAACCCCCGATGCCTTTCCCTCGCTCTGTCGCACCTGGTCTGGAGCCCCCGGCAATACCTGCGTCTGGATTCGATAGCGGACACCGCTACCGTTCCACCGCGCCGGTTGGACCCCCGGCATCCGACAATCCGAGAGGCCTTCAAGATGACAAAAGTCGTCGATCTGTATTTCAAGCTGCTCAAGCTACTGATCGTGTTGTGCATGGTCGCGATGATCGTGCTGGTGTTCGGCAATGTGGTGCTGCGTTATGCCTTCAACTCTGGCATCAGTGTGTCGGAGGAGCTGTCGCGCTGGTTCTTCGTCTGGATGATTTTTCTCGGTGCCCTGGTGGCGCTCAAGGACCGTGCTCACCTGGGCATGGACAGCCTGGTCAAGCGCCTGCCGCCGGCCGGCAAGCGTATCTGCCTGGTCATCAGCCATCTTTTGATGTTGTACATCTGCTGGCTGATTTTCAGTGGCAGTTGGCAACAGGCAGCGATCAACCTGAATGTAGTTGCCCCGGCGTCAGGATTGTCCATGGCGCTGTTCTATGGTGCCGGCCTGGTGTTTGGCGCCAGTGCCGCAGCGATCCTGCTTTACGAGCTCTACCTGGCGCTGTTCGGCAAGCTGGGGGATGACGAGTTGGTGATGGTCAAGGACAACGACGCCGAGGTGATCACGCCTAATCCCATCACCCCCGACCACATCAAGAGTACCCGCCCATGACACTGGTTATTTTCCTCGGGTCCTTGATTGGCAGCATGGCACTGGGCATGCCCATCGCGTTTGCCTTGCTGGTGGTCAGCGTGGCGTTGATGTTCTACCTGGATCTGTTTGACGCGCAAATCATTGCCCAGAACCTGCTCAACGGGGCGGACAGCTTCCCGCTGATGGCCGTGCCGTTCTTCATGTTGGCCGGCGAAATCATGAATGTCGGCGGCCTGTCCAAACGCATCGTCAACATTGCCATGGCGCTGGTGGGGCACAAGCGCGGAGGTCTCGGTTACGTGGCGATCATCGCTTCATGCCTGCTGGCATCGCTCTCCGGTTCGGCCGTGGCCGATGCGGCGGCACTGGCGGCGTTGCTGGTGCCGATGATGGTGTTGGCCGGGCATAACCGAGGGCGCTCGGCCGGTCTGATCGCTGCCGGTAGCATCATCGCACCGGTCATTCCGCCAAGCATTGGCTTCATCGTCTTTGGCGTGGCGTCCGGGGTGTCGATTTCCAAGCTGTTCCTGGCCGGTATTGTGCCGGGTCTGATGCTGGGGGCTTCGCTGGCCGTTGCCTGGTGGTACATCTCCCGCAGCGAGAACGTCGAGACGCCGCCCAAGCGTTCCCGTGCCGAAGTGCTGCGCACATTGCTCGACGGCAGTTGGGCGATGGGCCTGCCCTTGATCATCATCCTGGGCCTCAAGTTCGGCATCTTCACCCCCACGGAAGCCGCCGTGGTCGCGGCGGTCTATTCGCTGTTCGTGTCCCTGGTGATCTACCGGGAAATGAAAATCAGCCAGTTGTACGAAGTGATTCTGTCGTCGGCCAAGACCACCTCGGTGGTGATGCTCCTGGTGGCGGCGGCCATGGTTTCATCGTGGCTGGTGACCATCGCCGACCTGCCGGGCCAGTTGGCGGAAATGCTGGCGCCCTTCATGGACAACCAGACCCTTTTGTTGCTGGTGATGATGGCGCTGATCATCCTGGTGGGAACGGTGATGGACATGACCCCGACCATCCTCATCCTCACCCCGGTGCTGATGCCGGCGGTCATCCAGGCGGGGATAGACCCGGTGTACTTCGGCGTGCTGTTCCTGATCAACACAGCCATCGGCCTGATCACGCCTCCCGTGGGCACGGTGCTCAACGTGGTCTGCGGGGTGGCGAAGCTGGACTTCGAGGAAATCGTGCGCGGGGTGTGGCCGTTCATGTTTGCGCAGTTTGTGGTGCTGTTCTTGTTGGTCCTGTTTCCGCAATTGGTCCTGGGACCGTTGAAATTCTTCACCGGATAACACCGGTGCTGGCTAGCTCGACCTTAAAACAATAATGATCGGAGAGTGACATGGGACAACTGATGAAAACCCTGTTGGTCGGGGCGTGCGCAACGGGACTGCTGCTGGGTAGCGTGGTCAGTCACGCCGATGAAATTCGCGAGCGCACCCTGCGATTCGCGTTCCAGAACGTCAAGGAACATCCACAAGGGCAGGGCGCGCAAAAGTTCGCCGACCTGCTCAGCGAAAAGAGCGGTGGCAAGATCAAGGTCCGCCTGTTCCCCGGCGGTACCCTAGGCGGCGACGTGCAAACGGTGTCGGCGTTGCAGGGCGGTACGCTGGACATCACCGTGCTCAACTCCGGCATCCTGGCCGCCCAGGCACCGGATTATGCCATGCTCGATTTCCCGTTCCTGTTCAACAACGTCGAGGAAGCCCATGCGGTCATCGATGGGCCGGTCGGGCAGAAACTGGCTGCGCAACTGGACAGCAAAGGGCTGGTCGGGCTGGGTTATTGGGACCTGGGTTTCCGTAACCTGACCAACAGCAAGCACCCGGTGACCAAGCTTGAAGACATGCAGGGCTTGAAGATTCGCGTCATCCAGTCGCCGATCTACCTGGAGACCTTCTCCGCCCTGGGCGCCAACCCGGTGCCGATGGCGTTCCCCGAGGTCTACACGGGCCTTGAGCAGCACACCATCGACGGTCAGGAAAACCCGTTCACCGTGATTGAGGGCAACAAGTTCTACGAGGTGCAGAAGTATCTCTCCGTCACGGGCCACATCTTCAACCCGCAGTCGTTGATCATCAGCCAGAAAACCTGGAACCGCCTCAACGACGATGAGAAGGCGATGATTCGCGCGGCTGCGACTGAGGCGCAGAAGTTCCAGCGTGAAGTCACGGCGGCGGGCATGGACAAGGCCAAGGTGACGTTGGCCGGCGCGATGACGGTGAATGAAATCACCCCGGCCGAGAAAGATCGCTTTCGTGAGCGTGTGCAACCGGTGATCGACAAGTTTGCCAAATCCCTGGACGGCGACCTGGTGAAGACGATGTACGACGAAATCGCCAAGGTGCGGGCGGCGCAGTGAGGCAGATAGGTCAGTCCTGAACAGACCCAACCCCATGTGGGAGCGAGCTTGCTCGCGATAGCGGTGCGTCAGCCAGCATCAATGAGGCTGACCTGACGCCATCGCGAGCGAGCTCGCTCCCACAGGAAATTTGCGGTGGACGCTAATCCCAAGGCCTGCACGACCCCATGTGGGAGCGAGCTTGCTCGCGATAGCGGTGCGTCAGCCAACATCAATGCGGTAGACGTGACGCCATCGCGAGCGAGCTCGCTCCCACAGGTTTTTTTGTTTCGTCAGCGAACGGTTATTGGGCGGCGGGAACGGCCAGCCATTGCCCAATCACTTTCTGGTAGCTGCCATTGGCCTTGCTCAGGTGCAGCCACTGATCGACGTACATCTTCCAGGTGTTGTCATCCCGAGGCAGCAGGTAGGCCTTCTCGCCATATTGCAGGTAGCGGGTCGGGTTGACCGCGCACAGGCCGGGCTTGAGCTTTTGCTGGTAGAGCGCTTCTGACGCGTCGGTAATCATCACGTCGGCTTTCTTGTCCAGCAGTTGCTGGAAGATGGTCACGTTGTCGTGGAAGTTCAACTGGCCGTTGGGCAGGAACGCCCGGACGAAGGCTTCGTTGGTGCCGCCGGCAGGCTCGACAAGACGCACCGAAGGCTGGTTCATCTGCTCGAGGGTCTGGTAGCGCTCCTTGTCTTCGCAACGCACCAGCGGGATCTTGCCATCCACGTCCAGGGTGTTACTGAAATAGGCTTTCTTCTGGCGCTCCAGCGTCACCGAAATCCCACCCATGCCGATGTCGCATTGACCGGCAACCATATCCGGCATCAGGGTTTTCCAAGTGGTCTGCACCCATTGCACTTTGACGCCCAGGCTGGCGGCCAGCGAGCGCGCCATGTCGATGTCGATGCCTTCGTATTCGCCGGTTTCGGTTTTAAAGGTATAGGGCTTGTAGTCGCCGGTGGTGCACACCTTCAGTTCGCCGCGTTGCAGGACCTGGTCCAGCAGCGAAGGTGCCGGTTCGGCCAGGGCGCCGCCGGAGAGCGCCAACAGGCCACAGAGCGTCATCGAGCTTGTTATGTTTTTCATAGTGATTGGACGTCTCGTAACGGAAGGGAACAAGACCGGGGAGTGTAGTGAAAGCGGCTGCTCGCTGTCACGGCGGTGTTGATCGTGAACAGTCAGCCGAGCGTAGTCTCGGGAGGCTGTCGCTGCAGGCTGTCCAGGTAGGCGCAGAACATATCGGCCATGGCGTCGCTATAGATGGCAACTTCCACGGGAGAACGGGGTGCGGATGAAAATCGCTTGCCCACGGTACTCAGCGTGGTGATCACCAGGTCACCTGCCAGGGCGCGGGCCTGTGCCGGGACGGCTGGCAGTGCTTGCAGCATGAAGGTGTCCACCGACTGCTGTACCGCCATCCGTGCGGCCTGGTGCTCGGGGGCGTCGCGGTAGAGTGGTGCGGCGTCGTTGAGCGCGACGCGTATCTGGGCCTCGTCGCATTCGGACTGGATGAACGCCCGCACGAGGTTGCGCAGTCGCTCGAAGGGTGGCTTGCGGTTGTCCTCAAGGATCTCGCGCAGCATATCGCTGGTTTGTCGCCATTCATCACTTTGCAGGCGGAACAGGATCGCCGCTTTGTTCGGGAAGTACTGATACACCGAGCCGACGCTGACGCCGGCTCGCTCGGCAACCCGGGCCACCGTGAAACGTGCCGCGCCCTGGGTCGCCAGAACCTGAACAGCCGCCTCCAGAACGGCGGCGACGAGCTCGGTGGAGCGTGCCTGTTGCGGCTGTTTGCGCGAGGAAATCTGCGGGCTTGAGCGTTCGGACATACGGGCATGAGCCTCGGAAGGGAATGCGAATAGGAAATGCGACGGATTGTTCGTATCTTGAATGCGACGAATTGATCGCATTCTAGTCGGCTCCACAGACAACGTTCAACGTCACATCGCATCCTTTCTGTGAGTAGGGTTATGACTCAAAAAAACGTTCATCAGGGCGCCTCCTTCGCGCCCCAGGCAACCGTTGACGCCAAGCCGGTGCTCAAGCTGTTGCCACTCACGCTGACGGTATTCATCGGTTTTCTGACCCTGGGCATGCAATTGCCGGTCTTGCCCTTGCACCTGCATGACACGCTGGGTATGGGCACGCTGGTCATCGGCCTGGTGGTCGGCGCACAATTTGCCGCGGCGCTGTTGTCCCGCGCCTGGGCCGGCAACTTCGCCGACATGCGCGGTGGCAAGCGCGCCGTCATGGTCGGCCTGGTGACGGCGGCGGTTTCCGGGCTGGCTTATCTGGTTTCCCTGGCGTTCGTTGCCACGCCCGTCACGTCGGTCTGGCTCTTGCTGGGAGGGCGTGTCCTGTTGGCGCTGGGCGAAAGCCTGATCGTCACCGGCGCGTTGGGGTGGGGCATCGGCCTGGTCGGCGCGCAGCATGCCGGCAAAGTCATGGCCTGGAATGGTATCGCCATGTACGGCGCCTATGCCCTGGGCGCTCCGCTCGGCGTGGCGCTGAATAGCGGCTGGGGATTCACCGGCATTGCCGTCGCGACGATTTTCATCCCGCTGCTGGCGCTGGCGATTGTCGCGGGTGTCCGGGCTGTCGCCCCTACGGCGACCCGGCGGGCACCGTTCTACAAGGTGCTGGGCGCGGTGTGGGTGCCAGGCATGGGGTTGGCGTTTTGCAGCGTTGGCTTCGGTGTCATCACGGCTTTTATCGCACTGTTGTTTGCGGCCAGGGATTGGGGCAATGCCTCTCTGGCGTTCACCGCGTTCGGGCTGGCGTTCATCGGTGCGCGCCTGCTCTTTGGGCACCTTCCAGACAAGATCGGCGGCGCGCGTGTCGCCCTGGTCTGTGTGGTGATCGAAGCCGTCGGGCAATTGCTGATCTGGGGTGCCGACACTGCGGTGATGGCCTATCTGGGCGCAGCGCTCACCGGCTTCGGCTATTCCCTGGCCTTCCCGGGCTTTGGGGTGGAGGCGGTGAAGCGTGCGCCACCGCAGAACCGCAGTCTCGCCATGGGGGCCTATGTCGCGTTCCTGGACATTTCCCTGGGGCTGAGCAGCCCGTTGGCTGGGGCGTTGGCGGGCACATGGGGGATCGGCGCGGTTTACCTGGGCGGGGCCGTGACGGTGATGCTGGCCTTTGTCGTGGCGCTGACATTGATGATGCCAGGGGTACAAGGCCGGCAGCCGGCTTGAGCTGCGCCAGAAGTGAGTCTGTGTTGCTCGATGGTTCTAATCAGGAGTTGAAACATGCATGTATTCGTTACCGGTGCCACGGGCTGGGTTGGGTCTGCCGTGGTCCAGGAATTGATCGGTGCCGGCTATCAGGTCACCGGCCTGGCCCGTTCCGATGACAAGGTTGCCGCACTGGCCGCGACCGGCGCGAAGGTGGTCCGCGGGACATTGGATGACCTCGACGTCCTATACCAGGCGGCTTCGACGGCGGACGCGGTGATTCACACCGCGTTCAATCATGACTTCTCGCGGTTTGCCGAGAACGCTGAGCAGGACCGCCATGTGATCGAAGTATTGGGCAGCGCGCTGCAGGGAACCGAACGGCCGCTGCTGGTGACGTCCGGCCTGCTGGGCTTGACCCAGGGGGCGAGCGAGCTGGAGGTGCCCAGCCCAGCTTCGCCGCGTAAATCCGAAACGGCGGCCCGGACGCTGGTCGAGCGCGGTGTGCGCTGCGCGACCGTGCGGCTGGCACCCTCGGTCCATGGCCTCGGCGACCACGGGTTCGTTCCGATCCTGATTCGCCTGGCCCGGGAGACGGGCGTTTCGGCCTATCTTGGAGATGGCGTCCACTGCTGGTCGGGCGTGCACCGGCTGGACGCCGCACGGGTCTATCGGCTGGCGCTGGAGCAGGGCGTGACGCAGTCCGTCTACCATGCCGTCACCGACGAGGCTGTGCCGTTCAAGGACATTGCCCAGGCGATCGGTCGTGGCCTGGGGTTGCCGGTGGAATCCCGGGAGCGTGAGCATTTCGGCTGGTTCGCCCACATGGCGGGCGCGAACATGGCAGTGTCCAGCGCATACACCCGTGCCTTGTTGGGCTGGACGCCGAGCGGCCCGAGTCTGTTGGCCGATCTTGAACAGCCTGGCTATTACCACGCCGATTGAAATGAATAACCTGTGGCGAGGGAGCTTGCTCCCGCTGGGTTGCGCAGCGACCCCAATATCTTACGGTCGCTGCGCAACCGAGCGGGAGCAAGGGCTGTGTGAGGCCTAGCGGGAAATGATCCCGTGGTCGATCGCGTATTTCACCAGGGCTGCGGGTTTGTCGATGTTCAGCTTGCGGCGAATGCTCAGGCGATGGGTCTCGACGGTGCGTACGCTGATGTCCAATTCACGGGCCATTTCCTTGTTGTTCAGGCCCTGGACCATTTTGGACAACACCTGGCTCTCGCGCGGCGTCAGCTCGTTATCGGTGTGCGGGTCGGTGGCGAGCCGCTGGGCGATCTCGGCACTGTAGAACGTGCCGCCGCTGATGATGGCTTCGATGGCCGCGATGATTTCCCGCGACGGCGCGTTCTTGAGTACGTAGCCGCTGGCACCGGAGCGCACGGACTCGCTCACGTACTCGTAATTGTCGTACATGCTGAGGATGAGGATCTTGAGGCTGGGGTATTGCTTGCCCAGCAGCCGGGTCAACTCGAGCCCGTTCATGTCCTTGAGGCTGATGTCCATCAGCAGCAGGTCCGGTTGGCTGCGACCGACCATTTCAATCGCTTGCGCACCGTTCTCGGCTTCGCCCACCACGTCCAGTCGGGGCATTACGGACAGCAGCGCCTTGATGCCGTCGCGGACCAGGGAGTGATCATCGACCAGCGCGACGCGAATCACCGGAGGCAGGTTCATCGGCAGGTGCTCTTGTTGGAAGGGGCGCGCATCAGTTTTCCGTTACCGAGAGGTTCATGGGCAGCAGGATGTCCAGTTCGCTTCGTCCCGGTGCCGAGGTCACCTCCAGGCGTCCGCCGAAATGCTCGACCCGTTCGCGGATATTGCGCAGGCCGATGCCGGCGTGGCCGCGTTCTACTTGCGGGACGTTGAAGCCCATCCCGTCATCCACCACCGTCAGGCGCAAGGACTGGCTGGAGCCGAACAGAGTGATGCCGACGCTTTTCGCCCCGGCATGGCGCTCGATGTTGGTCAGGGCTTCCTGGGCAATGCGGAACAGTGAGACAGGGGCGCCATTTTCCAGGCGGCAATCGAATTCGTTGCTTCGGTAGGACACTTCAAGCCCGCTGCGCTGTTGGAACTCGGTCGCGAGCTGCCCGATGGCGGCGGGCAGGCCCAGGGTGTCGAGCAGGGACGAGCGCAAGTCGTGGGAGATGCTACGGATCTCGCCGATGGCTTCGCCCAACCGGTCGGTCGCGTTCTTGAGGATGCCCAGGCCGTTTTCCTGGCCGTTTTCCAACACATGGCTGGCCAGTTCGAACTGGAATTTTATCGACACCAGCAACTGGCTGATGCCGTCGTGGAGCTCGCGAGAGACCCGCGAGCGCTCTTCTTCCTGCAAGCTGACGATGCGCTGGTTCAGCCGCTGCAGCTTTTTATCGGCCAGGCGATGTTCGCTGACGTTGAGGGTCATGCCGCCGGCAAATACCAGCAGGACCGCTACCAAGGCGATCGCGGCGATGGCTTGCATGGTGCTGTGGATGCCACGGGCAACTTCGTCGCGGGCTTGCTGGGTGGCGCGTTCGACATCCTCCAGGTAAATCCCGGTGCCGAGCATCCAGCCCCATTGATCGAGCATCACGACATAGGCCAGCTTGTCGGTCACCTGGCCGGAGGAGGGCTTGTTCCAGGCATAGCGCTGGAACCCTTCGCCTGACTCGGCGCTTTTGAGCAATGCCTGGATGACCGGCAGGCCGTGGGGGTCCTTCATGTCCCAGAGGTATTGCCCCACCAGTTCCGACTGGCGGGCATGCATGAGGCTGCGGCCCTGGCGGTCATACACGAAAAAATAACCGTTGATGCCGAAGCTGAGCTTGCGCAGTTCTTCCAGGACCTGCTGCTGTGCGCGCTCGTCCCCCCGGCCGTTGTCGTACAGCGGGGCGATCAGGCTCTGCGCCATCTCGACATAGTTCTTCAGCTCCGCGCGCTTGCTCGCCAGGATGCTGTCTTCGATCAGTTGCGCCTGTTGATCGCCCAACTGGCGATTGAGCGAGATCACCAAGGCACAGATGACCGCGATGGCCAGGACCAGCGGCAAAATCCCGAGGGCGACGATTTTGTGTTTGAGCAGCATCTGTACTCCTGTCCGGACTCGGCGGGGAGGCGAATGGCGGCATCATATGCCAAACCCATGGGTGAGGCATAAAACCTGTGGCGCAAGACATGTGGGAGCAAAGCTTGCTCGCGATGCAGGCGCCGCGGTTTATGAAAGACCGTATTGACTCTATCGCGGGCAAGCCTTGCTCCCACAGGGGGAATTGGGGTTCTACGTAGTACTACGGATTTATTTATTGACCCATTACAGGGATATTGGGCCGGCTCCGAATAGCCGGGGCACACTATAAAAACAATCGCCGCAATCCACTGGATATCGGCAGGAGACACGCAATGACAACCCGTCTGGTTAAACACCTCGCCTGGTTTGCCGTGGCTGTTCTGGGAGCCTGTGCGTTGAGTGTCGTGGCCTTGCGCCGCGGCGAACCCATCAACGCCCTCTGGATCGTCGTCGCAGCCGTGGCCATCTACCTGGTCGCCTACCGCTACTACAGCCTCTTCATCGCCAACAACGTGATGCAACTCGATGCGCGCCGGGCCACCCCTGCCGTGCTCAACAACGATGGCCTGGACTACGTCCCGACCAACAAACACATTCTTTTCGGTCACCACTTCGCGGCCATTGCCGGCGCGGGGCCGTTGGTCGGGCCGGTGCTGGCGGCGCAGATGGGCTACCTGCCCGGTACGCTCTGGCTGATCGCCGGCGTGGTGCTGGCCGGTGCGGTGCAGGACTTCATGGTTCTGTTCCTGTCCACCCGCCGCAACGGGCGTTCCCTGGGTGACATGGTCCGTGAGGAAATGGGCCGCGTCCCTGGCACCATCGCGCTGTTCGGCTGCTTCCTGATCATGATCATCATCCTCGCGGTGCTGGCGCTGATCGTGGTCAAGGCCCTGGCCGAGAGCCCATGGGGCATCTTCACGGTGATGGCGACCATCCCGATCGCGATGTTCATGGGCATCTACATGCGCTACATCCGCCCGGGCCGCATTGGTGAAATCTCGGTGATTGGCGTGCTGTTGCTGCTGGGCTCGATCTGGCTGGGCGGGCAAATTGCTGCCGATCCGGTCTGGGCCAAGGCCTTTTCCTTCACCGGGATCCAGATCACCTGGATGCTGATCGGCTACGGTTTTGTCGCGGCGGTGCTGCCGGTGTGGCTGATCCTGGCGCCGCGGGACTACCTGTCGACATTCCTCAAGATCGGCACCATCGTCGCCCTGGCGATCGGCATCCTGGTCACCATGCCCGAGCTGAAAATGCCGGCGCTGACCCAGTTCACCGACGGCACCGGGCCGGTATGGAAGGGCGGTCTGTTCCCGTTCCTGTTCATCACCATCGCCTGCGGCGCGGTCTCGGGTTTCCACGCGCTGATCTCCTCGGGCACCACGCCCAAGCTCTTGGATAACGAAACCAACGCCCGCTACATCGGTTACGGCGGCATGCTGATGGAGTCCTTCGTGGCGATCATGGCCATGGTCGCGGCTTCGGTCATCGAGCCGGGCGTGTACTTCGCCATGAACAGCCCGGCGGCGATCGTCGGCGGTGACGTGGTGGCCGTGGCCCAGACCGTCAGCAGCTGGGGTTTTGCAATCACCCCCGAGGCGCTGCAAGCGGTGGCCAAGGACATCGGCGAGACCACCGTGCTGGCCCGTGCCGGCGGTGCGCCGACCCTGGCGGTCGGTATTGCGCAGATCCTGCACTCGGTGCTGCCGGGTGAGAACACCATGGCGTTCTGGTACCACTTCGCGATCCTGTTCGAAGCGCTGTTCATCCTCACCGCCGTGGACGCCGGCACCCGTGCCGGGCGGTTCATGCTGCAGGACTTGCTCGGCTCGTTCGTGCCTTCGCTCAAGCGCACCGAATCCTGGCCGGCCAACCTGATCGCCACCGCCGGTTGCGTAGCGATGTGGGGCTACCTGCTGTACCAGGGCGTGATCGATCCGCTGGGCGGCATCAATACCTTGTGGCCACTGTTCGGCATCTCCAACCAGATGCTGGCCGGTATCGCCCTGATGCTCGCCACCGTGGTCCTGATCAAGATGAAGCGCCAGCGCTACGTCTGGGTCACGCTGCTGCCGGCGGCCTGGCTGCTGATCTGCACCACCACCGCGGGCCTGATCAAGCTGTTCGACGCCAATCCGGCGATCGGCTTCCTGGCCCTGGCGCGCAAATACAACGATGCCCTGGCCGCCGGCCAGGTCCTGGCCCCGGCCAAGAGCATTGAGCAGATGCAGCACGTGGTGTTCAACGCCTACACCAATGCGACGCTGACGGCATTGTTCCTGTTCGTGGTCTTCAGCATCCTGTTCTACGCGCTCAAGGTCGGCATCGCCGCCTGGGGCACCAAGGAACGCACGGACAAGGAAGCGCCATTCCAGGCCTTGCCGGACGCTTGATAGGGGATTGCAACGATGTTCAATGACTTGAGTCGCCTCGGTAAATACCTCGGTCAGGCCGCCCGCCTGATGGTCGGCATGCCCGACTACGACAACTACGTCGAGCACATGCAAACCAAGCACCCGGACAAACCGTTGATGGACTACGAGGCGTTCTTTCGCGAACGCCAGGAGGCCCGTTACGGCGGCAAGGGTGGGCCCAAGTGCTGTTGAGCTGAGGTCGATCCCCTTGTGGGAGCGAGCTTGCTCGCGATAGCGGAGTATCAGTCACGATGATGGCGACTGACCCGACGCCATCGCGAGCAAGCTCGCTCCCACAGTTGTTTTGGGGGGCTCAGAACTTCCATACCCCACAGTTGTTTTGGGTGGGGCTCAGAACTTCCATACCCCACAGTTGTTTTGGATGGGGCTCAGGACTTCCATACCCCACAGTTGTTTTTGGGTGGGGCTCTCAGGACTTCCATACCCCACAGATCCCTTGTGGGAGCGAGCTTGCTCGCGATAGCGGAGTGTCAGTCACGATGATGGCGACTGACCCGACGCCTTCGCGAGCAAGCTCGCTCCCACATTTTTTTTGGGGTGTTCTCAGGATTGTTTACGCCACAAATTCCCTGTGGCGAGGGAGCTTGCTCCCGCTGGCCTGCGAAGCAGGCCCCCGGCTGTTCGTCAGGCCGACCGTATCAGCCGGTTTTGCGACTGCTGCGCAGCTGAGCGGGAGCAAGCTCCCTCGCCACAGGGTAGTTGTCTGGCTTGGTTCCGGTGTTGATCACTCCGCCAACAACACCGCCGCATCGAAGCCCACTCGCAAATTGCCCCAATGACGGCCGCCGAAGAAGAACGGTACGTCGATCTCGGTCATGATTTCCCCGGTATCGCGCAGGTAGGTCTGGAGCAGGAAACGCTGGACGTTGCCCGCCGCGCGCAGGCCGATCGGGTCGTTGAAGATTCGCTTGTTGCGGCACACCGGCAAATCCACCGCCCGGTCGCCGGTCGGCGGCTTGGAGACCCAGCTGTTGTTCACCGGGCAATAGCCCTTGCTGTCGACAATGAACGAAACCTTGCCACCCGGCGTGCTGCGGGTGAGTTTGTCGCATTCTTCCTGGCAGACCTGGGCAAAGCGTTCGGTATAGCTGGCCATGTACTGCTTGGGATCGGTGCCGGGAATCAGTTGGTAATTCTGATCGAACAGGTTCTGACCTTCGCGTTGCAGCGCCTCCAGGCGGACCTGGAGCGTGTCGCGGCACTCGCTGGCGCGGGTGATGGCGGCATCCAGCTTGCCGTGGCCGAGCACGAAACGACCCAACAGCGCCTGGACCTTTTCGGCCACGCCGGACAGGTCGCGGGTGGCCGTTGCCGAATGCTGCATGCGCTGGTCGATCAACTGGCTGTCGGCGTGGATCTGGGTGACCCGGTCGTTGATCCCCGTGTTGCTGTCGGCGAACTGCTGGATATGGGTCGCGATGTCCGCCAGCTTGCCGTTGGTGGATTCGAAATCGACGATCATGCTTTCAAAATGACCGGAGGCACGCTCCACCACTTTCTGGGTTTCCCGGGCGCTGTGGCTGATCTGGGTGGTCTGTTCGTGGGTGGAGCTGACTTCATCGAGCATGGCGTCGATGTTGCGTGAGATGTCATCGGTGGCCCGGCTGACGTTTTGTGCCAGGGTCCGCACTTCATCGGCGACCACCGCGAAGCCCCGGCCGCTTTCGCCGGCCCGGGCGGCTTCGATGGCGGCATTGAGCGCCAGCAGGTTGGTCTGGGCAGAGATCTGCTGGATCAACCCGACAATCGACTTGATGCTTGAGGAACGCTGGTTCAAGGCGCTCACCAGTGTGGCAAATTCACCGAGGCTGCTGGAGATTTCGCTGATGTTGCCAGTCACTTCCAGCAGCTCGGCATAGGAGTCGCGGGCCATGCTCAGGTTCTGGGCGGTGGTGCTGGAGATGCCCTGGGTCTGGCGCGAGACTTCTTCGATGCGGCCCACGGCGGTGTTGCTCTGGTCCATGACTTCCTTGGCGAAGCGGGCCTGGTGGGTGGCACTGTCGCTGGAATCGCTGATGTTCTTCAACGAGCGGGCCGATTCGACGGCGATGTGCACGGTCAGTGCCTGGACGTTGCTGATGATCTCCCGCTGCTTGGCCAGGAAACGGTTGCAAGTGCCGGCCAGCACGCGGATCTCGTCGTGGGTCACCAGCGGCAGGTCCTTGGACAGGTCACCTTCGCCGTTGGCGATCTCTTCCAGGGCCTTGGTCATGGCGGTGACGGGGCGCACGATGAGGTGACGGAAATACCAGACCATGAAGCTGATCATGCACAGCGTCAGGAACGCGCCGAAGAGCAGGGCATGGGTGAGGCTGTCGAGCCGACCTTCGATCTGCCCCAGCAAGGCGCCGTCCAACTGCGCGTTGCGCAGCTGCAGCAGGATCTCGGCACGGGCGTTGAGGGCCACCCAGTACAGCAAGCCACTGACCAGCACCAACAGGAAAAGGCTCGACAGTTTTTTGGTGAGGGTATCGAAAAACTGCATCTCGATAGACTCGTACAAGGCCTTTAACGTCTGCATGCCGCTGCTCCTGGGCAAAAAAATCTCTCAATGGAATACATTCGACCGCGCGCGCCAAAGCTTTAGGGCAGTTGGGCGATTTGATATCACTGTTCGCGAAATCTGTGGGAGCGAGCCTGCTCGCGATAGCGGTGGGTCTGTTGCATTGGTGTTGAATGTACCGCTGCTATCGCGCGCAAGCTCGCTCCCACAGGGGTTCGGGGGGATCATCATTTGATACAAAAGATTTACTGGGAATCATTCTCAAAGTATATTTGCTCTCATTAACGTCCCTTCTATGAGTGCGCGTCTTGAAACGTTCCACCTCCCTCGCTAATCGCAACGCCTTTATCAAGTGTGTGTTGCCAACGCTGTCCTGCTGCTTTATTGCCAGCCCATTGTGGGCGCAGGACACTCTCGAACTGCCGGCCACGGACATCCAGGGCAGTCGCGTCACTCAGGACGAGGGCTATACGACGTCGCAAGCCAGCACGGCGAGCAAGAGCGATGTGCCGATCAAGGAAGAAGCGCAATCGATCAACGTGGTGACCCAGCAGACCCTGGCCGACTATCAGGTGCGCTCGCTGAGCGACGCGATGAAGTTCGTCAGCGGGGTTAGCCAGGGCAACACCCTGGGCGGCTCGCGAGACTCGCTGGTCAAGCGCGGGTTTGGCACCAACGACGACGGCTCGATCCTGCGCGACGGCGTGCGTTCGAACCTGGGGCACAACTTCAGTGCTACCACCGAGCGGGTCGAAGTGCTCAAGGGCCCGGCCTCGATGCTGTACGGCGCGCTGGAGCCTGGCGGCCTGGTCAACGTCATCAGCAAGAAACCGGAGTACACGCAAACCGCCACGTTGAGCGGCTCGGCCTACAGCGAAGGCGGCGGCACCATGGCCCTGGACACCACTGGGCCGCTGGGGGACACCGGGTTGGCTTATCGCTTGATTGCCGAGCGTGGTCATGAGGACTACTGGCGCAACTATGGGGTCAATGAGAGCACGCTGGTGGCGCCGTCCCTGGCCTGGACGGGGGAGCGGGCTTCGTTGAATCTCAGCTATGAGTACAACGAATATTCCAATCCGTTTGATCGGGGGACGGTGTTCACTGATGGTCATCCAGCAGACATTGACTACAACAAGCGCCTGGATGAGCCGTGGGCCAAGAGCGTGGGGATTCGTGAGACGGCCACCGCTCGGTTCGAGTATGAATTGAGTGAAGCGTGGAAAACTCGTGTGACCTACGGGTGGAACAACGACCGGTACAGTCTTTCGATTGCGCAGCCGCGGCTGTCAAACGGAGTTTTCCAGCGTGCCGCCAACGGCGCGCATTATGACGATGAAACCCGCTACGCCAGTTGGGATTTCATGGGCAAGCAGGAACTGTTCGGCCAGCGTCATGACCTGTTAATCGGCGTCGACAATCAGGTGTCCGATCAATTCCGTGGCAAAACCTATCGCGGCGCTTATCAACCAGGCTTTGACCCTGCGGCACCGGTGTATGGTGGCCTGGGGGAGCCGAGCAGGGTGGATGCGCCGCAAAGCAACTTGAGCAACAAACTGACCTCCAGCTCGGTGTATCTGAAGGACAACTGGCACCTTGATGATCGCTGGATCCTGGTCTTCGGGGGGCGCTACCAGCATTACGATCAATACGCTAACCAAGGCATGATCAAGCGGGTCAATGTTCGCGACGACAATGGCGACGCCTTCGTTCCGTTCCTGGGACTGGTCTATAAAGCCACCGAGACCCTGTCGTTGTATGGCAACTACAGCCGGTCGTTCAAGCCTAATGATGTGGTCGACAAGAATAGTCGTACCTTCCAACCAGAGGAGGGCCGCAGCTACGAAATCGGCGCCAAGTACGATCCGCTGCCGGGATTGAACATCAACCTCGCTTTGTTCGACATCGTCAAAAAGAACGTAGTCACCACCGTTGACGAAGTCTCGGAAGCCGCCGGCAAAGTCGGCTCCCAAGGCCTGGAACTCGACATCACCGGCCGCCTAGCCGACCGCTGGGACCTGATCGGCACCTACGCCTACACCCACACGGAAATCCTCGACGATCCGGATGACGAAGGCCATCGCTTAGCCAACGCCCCAAAACACACCGCCAGCCTGTACCTGAGCCACCATCTGAACGTGCCAGCCGAATTCGGTGCCTGGCACGCCGGTGCCGGCGCCCGCTACGTCGGCGAACGCGCCGCCAACAACGCCAACGATTTCTGGCTCAGCAGCTACACGGTCGCCGACGCCTTCCTGCGCTGGGAGTCGCCGGTGCTGGGGCACAAAACCTCGCTGCAACTGAACGTCGACAACCTGTTCGACAAGCAGTACTACCCGTCTTCCACGGGGAGCGAATTGCAGGTCAACGTCGGCGAGCCGCGTACCGCCAGGCTGAGCGCCAGCGTGACGTTCTGATTCGGCTGCGCTGAAACACAAAATGCCCGGGACCTGCGTTCCGGGCATTTTTGTATGGCAGTCAAAGGCTAAGCCGTCGTGCTGCCAACGGAAACCTGCGTGGCGTCGTACTTAACGCCCGCCCTGAGGGCATGACGAAGCTTCAGCGCCGGTCGCTCGACCCAGTAGTACGAAATACCACTCAAGGCGAACGACAGCACCAGCACTGCCGTGATGATCAGGATGCTGTACTCCACCGGCCAGAATGCCCGCAACACGTACATCACCACAAAATGGTTGAGGAACACGCCGTAGCTGATATTTCCCAGGAACTCATCCAGCCGGTGATGCTTCAACCTGCTGAGCAGAAAAACCGCCGGCAGGCCCAGGGCAATGCCCAGGGTCACCTCGGCGTTGAACGGCCGACGCGGAATGATCCCCACGACAATGGCGAGAAACATCAATGCTGCAACGAATCCGGTAACGAACGCGATCCACAGCCCCCTGGCCTGGGCCCGATACAGGTAGCTGCCGCAGAGGAAAATGAACAGCACACCCGGCAGCAGGCGGTAGCCATAGATGTCGGTGTTGAGGTAACCCAGCGAGGCGACCATGAACACCGTTACGGACAGCGCAAAGGCGATACCTCGTGTCCTGTAGAGGATCAGGAGCGGGATCAACAGGTAAAAGCACATTTCCAGGCCCAGGGACCAAGCGGGTGGCAGGATCTCGGGCACGGTGATGCCAAACATGTAGAAGCCCAGCGGCACGATCGGCAGGCTGGTGGCGATGTTTTCGAGTGTCAGCGCGGCTGCCTGGGGTGTTCCCGGCAGAAGGAAATGGATCACCGCGCAGGACAGGACGAAGTACACCAGAAACTGTGGGTACAACCTTAGCAATCGATCCATGTAGAACAGGCCGATTTGTCCTGGGGTGTTGTAGGTCCTCTCGATCAACGAGGTCATCACGAAGCCGCTGATGATCAAAAAGGACACCACGGCAACGACGCCGGGGTTAATACCCATGAACGTCACGCCCATATGAGAAACCGCTACCAGCATGGCCAGCAGCAACCGATAAACCCCCACGCGCATCATCCTTAATCAGAGTTGATCCGTTTGCGCGGTACGGTATGTGGCTTTGCGAGCCGTTAATAGCGGTTTGCGGAGCGATGGCGGGGCAGTGGGGGCAATTGTCACATTTGACACACATGTTTCAGTTGGAGGGCCATCGCGAGCAGGCTCGCTCCCACAGGACTGGTGGCGTACCCGGATGTTGCGTACGCCGCAGGACCCTTGTGGGAGCGAGCCTGCTCGCGATGGCGGAGTGTCCTTCACAGAGATGTTGAATGTACTGGCCCAATCGCGAGCAAGCTCGCTCCCACAGGACTGGTGGCGTACCCGGATGTCGCGTACGCCGCAGGACCCTCTGTGGGAGCGAGCCTGCTCGCGATGGCGGAGTGTCCTTCACAGGGATGTTGAATGTACTGGCCCAATCGCGAGCAAGCTCGCTCCCACAGGACTGGTGGCGTACCCGGATGTCGCGTACGCCGCAGGACCCTCTGTGGGAGCGAGCCTGCTCGCGATGGCGGAGTGTCTGTCACAGAGATGTTGAATGTACTGGCCCAATCGCGAGCAAGCTCGCTCCCACAGGACTGGTGGCGTACCCGGATGTTGCGTACGCCGCAGGACCCTTGTGGGAGCGAGCTTGCTCGCGATGGCGATGTCACTGATCACCGAAACACCGGCACCACCTGCTGGATAAACAGCTCCAGGGATTTTTTCTTTTCGGCATGGGGCAAGCTGTTGTCGCACCAGAAGCTGAACTCATCCACCCCCAGTTCCTGGTAATACTTGATCCGCTCAATGATTTCCTGCGGAGTGCCGATCATGGTGTTCTTGCGGATGTTCTCCAGTTGGAACTCCGGGCGCTCGGCGAACTTTTCTTCCGGGCTTGGCGCGAGGAAGCCGTTGACCGGCACTTGTTTGTTGCCGAACCAGGCATCGAAGGTGCGATAGAACTTCGAGATCGCCTGGGCGCCGACCTTCCAGCCTTCGGGATCATCCGCCGCATGCACATGGGTGTGGCGCAGCACCATCAATTGCGGGCGCGGTACGTCGGGGTTGTTGTCCAGGGCGGCCTGGAACTTGTTCTTCAGGTCCAGGACTTCCTCATCGCCCTTCATCAACGGCGTGACCATCACGTTGCAGCCGTTGGCGACGGCGAAGTTGTGGGAGTCCGGGTCGCGGGCGGCGATCCACATCGGCGGGTGAGGTTTGCGGATTGGCTTGGGCACGCAGGTGGAAGTGGGGAATTTCCAGATCTCGCCGTCATGGGCGTAGTCGCCTTGCCACAGGGCGCGCACCACCGGAACCATTTCCCGCAGGGCCTGGCCGCCGGAGGAAGCCGGCATGCCGCCGGCCATGCGGTCGAACTCCACCTGATAGGCGCCCCGGGCCAGCCCGACTTCCATGCGGCCATTGCTGATCACGTCCAGCAGCGCGCATTCGCCGGCCACCCGCAGCGGGTGCCAGAACGGCGCGATGATGGTGCCGGCACCCAGGTGGATGGTGGTGGTCTTGCCGGCCAGGTACGCCAGCAGCGGCATCGGGCTTGGCGAGATGGTGTATTCCATGGCGTGGTGTTCGCCGATCCACACGGTGCTGAAGCCGCCGGCCTCGGCCAACAGGGTCAGCTCGCTCAGGTCTTCGAACAACTGGCGATGGCTGACGCTTTCGTCCCAGCGCTCCATGTGTACGAACAGGGAAAATTTCATGGCGCTTTCTCTTTATTGTTGACGATCGGTTCAGGCGAGGACGGGCAGGGCGCCCATCTTGCCGTGGCAATAAACCAGCGGCCCTGGTGTGTGCTGCGGGACGATCAGGTTCTTTACGGCGCCGACCATGATGGCGTGGTCGCCGCCTTCGTATTCGCGCCACAGTTCGCACTCGATGATGGCGGTGGCGTTGCTCAGCAGTGGGTTACCCAACTCGCTCAAGGTCCATTCGATGCCCTGGGCCTTGTCCTTGCCTTTGCGGGCGAAGGCGTAGGCTTCATTCTGCTGGCCGCCGGAGAGCAGGTGGATGGCGAAGCGCTTGTTCTTGATCAGTACCGGATAGGAGTCGGAGCTGTAGTTGGGGCAGAACAGCACCAGCGCCGGTTCCATCGACAATGAGCTGAAGGCGCTGGCGGTGAGGCCGACGATCTGGCCGTCGTCATCGAGGGTGGTGATCACGGTCACGCCGGACGGGAACGAGCCCATGACTTGCTTGTAGACGCTGGCATCGATCATCGGACGATCCTCGGGCTTTATCGGTTGTGAACGCGCAATGTTCATCAGTGGGCACCCGCGGCCTTGTTCAGGTCGCTCTCGGCCCATTGGGTGTAGACGCAGGCGTCGGCGGTGGCCCAGCGCACACGCACCGGGTCGCCGGCCTTGAGAGGCATGCCGGCGGCGGACAGCGCCTTGACGGTCATGGCTGTGCCGCCGGACGTCACTACGCTGCAGGTCTGGCTTTCACCCAGGAACAGCACTTCGACGACCTTGGCCGAGACTTCATTCCAGCCGGCCGCCAAGGGTTCCTGGGCGGCTTGTTCGACGCTCAGGGCAAGGGCTTTTTCCGGACGCACCATCAGCAGCACGTCCTGGTCCGTTTGCAGGCCGGCGGTCAGGCGAATCGACAGTGACTGGCCTTCGAAGGTCGCCACCGCGTTGCCCTGGGCCTTGAGCTTGAGGAAGTTGGAATTGCCCAGGAACGAGGCCACGAAGGCGTTCGGCGGGTTCTGGTAGAGGTCATAGCCGCTGCCCAGGCCGACGATCTTGCCGTGGCTGAAAATGGCGATGCGCTGGGACAGGCGCATGGCTTCTTCCTGGTCATGGGTGACGTAGACGATGGTGATGCCCAGGCGTCGATGCAATTGACGCAGTTCATCCTGCAAGTCTTCCCGGAGCTTTTTGTCCAGGGCCCCGAGCGGTTCGTCCATCAGCAGGATGCGTGGCTCATAGACCAGCGCCCGGGCAATCGCCACACGCTGCTGCTGGCCGCCGGACAGTTGCGAAGGGCGGCGATGGGCGAACTCTCCCAGTTGCACCAGTTTGAGCATGGCGTCGACCCGGCGTTCGCGCTCGGCGCTGGCCAGTTTGCGAATCGCCAGCGGAAAGGCAATGTTGTCGCGCACCGACAGATGAGGGAACAACGAGTAGCGCTGGAACACCATGCCGATGTCGCGTTTGTGCGGCGGTACGTTGACCAGGGATTTGCCGCCCACCAGGATCTCGCCGCTGCTGGGGGTTTCAAAGCCGGCCAGCATCGACAGCGTGGTGCTTTTGCCCGAGCCGCTGGAGCCGAGGAAGGTCAGGAATTCGCCGTCCTGGATCTCCAGGGAAATGTCGTCCACGGCGGCAAAGTCGCCATAGTGCTTGTTCAGGTTGCGCAGGCTGACCAGGGTCTTGTTGTTCTGTTGTGCGGGGTCTTTGACGGCACTCATCGTGTTCTCCTAGGCGCTCAGGCGCTGATTTCATTGCGCCGGCGCAGGGCGGCGGCGATCACCATCACCAAGACCGAGAGGCCGATCAGCAGCGTCGAAGCGACGGCGATCACAGGCGTCAGGTCCTGGCGCAGGGTGGTCCACATCTTGACGGGCAAGGTTTGCAGGGTCGGGCTGGCCATCATCACGCTCAGCACCACCTCGTCCCACGACACCAGGAACGCGAACAGGGCACCGGCGACCATGCCCGGGCGAATGGCCGGGAAGGTCACCTTGAACACCGCTTGCAGGCGTGAGGCGCCGCAGATCACCGCTGCGTCCTCGATGGACTGGTCGAACAGCTTGAGTGAGTTGATGATCGAGATGATGGTGAACGGCAGCGCGACGATGACGTGGCTGACCACGAAGGCGAACATCGTCCCGGTGTAGCCCAGCTTGAGGAACAGCGCATACACCGCCACGGCGATGATCACCAAGGGCACGATCATCGGCAGGGTGAACAGGCCATAGAGCATTTCCCGGCCCGGGAAACGTCCACGCACCAGGGCAAACGCGGTTGGCAGGCCCAGCGCCACGGCGCAGGCAGTGGTCAGTACCGCGACCTTGAGGCTGGTCAGTGCCGCGTTCATCCAGTCGGGGTTGGAAAAGAACTGGCCGTACCATTTGAGCGTCCAGCCCGGTGGCGGGAAGACCAGCCATTGGGACGAACCGAACGACAGCAGTACGATGAACACGATCGGCAGCAGCAGGAACAGCGCGATCAGGCCGGTGGTGAAATACAGGCCGAACCGCATGCGCCGGCTCATGGCATTGGGAGTCAGGAGCATGACGGCTTACCTCGCGTTGCTGGCACCCACCGGGGATTCCGGCTGGAGCTTCAGGTAGAAGTAGAACAACACCAGGGTGATCGCCACCAACAAGGCGGCACCGGCGCTGGCCAGGCCCCAGTTGAGGAACGACTGCACCTGCTGGATGATGAATTCAGGCAACATCATGTTCTGCGCGCCGCCCAGCAGTGCCGGGGTCACGTAGTAACCGAGGGACATCACGAACACCATCAGCCCACCGGAGAACAGCCCCGGCCGGCACAGCGGCAGGAACACCCGGAAGAAGTTGGTCCAGGGGCTGGCGCCGCAAATCGAACCGGCCTGCAGGATCATCGGGTCGATGGCCTGCATGGTCGCCTGCAACGGCAGGACGATGAACGGAATCATGATGTAGCTCATGCCGATCACCACGCCGGTGAGGTTGTGCACCATCTCCAGCGGCTGGTCGATGATGCCCAGCGCCATCAACGCCTTGTTCACCACCCCGGAGGCCTGCAGCAGCACCAGCCAGGAGTAGGTGCGGGCCAACAGGCTGGTCCACATCGACAGCAGTACGATGTTCAGCATCCAGCGCCCCCAACCGCGGGGTACCAGGGTAATGGCCCAGGCCAGGGGGAAACCCAACAGCAGGCTGAACAGTGTCACCAGCCCGGCCACCGAAAAGGTGTTGAACAACACCCGGGCGTAGGCTGAGTTGGCGAACAGTTGCTCGTAGTTGCCCAACCCAGGCACGGGCTCCAGCACACCGCGCAGCAGCAGGCCGATCAGCGGCGCCAGGAAGAACAGACCGAGGAACAGCAGGGCGGGGAGCAGGTTGCCGGCCCCACGCCAGCGCTGTGCCAGCGACGGGGTTTGCGTCGCCGCCTTGGCCTGTACCGCACCGGCAGCGCCAATGGCGCTCCCAGTGCGAGGGGTTGTCGTTGCCGACATTTTCATTTGACCAGCCATTCGTTCCACCGTGTCGCGATGTCCTGACCGTTCTTGGCCCAGTACGCGAAATCAAGCGTGATCTGATCCTTGGCGTAGGCGGTCGGCAGGTTGGGGGCGAGCACCGAATCCAGGCGTGCAACGCTGTCGACGTTGACCGGCGCATAGGCGGTCAGGTTGGAAAAATCGGCCTGGCCCTTGGCGCTGCTGGCGTTGGCCAGGAATTTCATGGCCGCGGCCTTGTTTTTCGAACCCTTTGGAATGACCAGGATGTCGGCCATGACCAGGTTCTGCTTCCAGCTTACGCCGACGGGGGCGCCGTCCTGTTGCAAGGCATAGATGCGACCGTTCCAGAATTGCCCGATGCTGGCTTCGCCGGAGGCGAGCAGTTGCTGGGACTGAGCGCCGCCGCCCCACCAGACGATGTCTTTCTTGATGGTGTCGAGTTTCTTGAAGGCGCGGTCCAGGTCCAGCGGGTAGAGCTTGTCTGCAGCTACGCCGTCGGCCAGCAGGGCCAACTCAAGCACGCCGGGACTAGGCCATTTGTACAGGGCGCGTTTACCGGGATAGGTCTTGGTGTCGAACAGTGCGGTCCAGTCCTGGGGCTTGCCGGAACCGAGCTTGCCTTCGTTGTAGCCGAGGACGAACGAGAAGTAGAACGAGCCGACGCCATGGTCGGAGACGAAGCGCGGGTCAATCTTGTCGCGCTGCACCACCGAGAAGTCGAGGGGTTCGAGCAGGCCTTCGGCGGCGGCGCGCAAGGCGAAGTCCGCCTCGACGTCAACCACGTCCCACTGCACGTTGCCACTTTCGACCATGGCCTTGAGCTTGCCGTAGTCGGTGGGGCCATCCTGGACCACGGTGATGCCGCTGGCCTTGCTGAACGGGTCGGCCCAGGCCTGCTTCTGCGCGTCCTGGGTGCTACCGCCCCAACTGACGAAGTTGACGCTTTCAGCGGCCATCGTCGCCTGGCTGGTGACACTCAGCAGGCCGGCAAAAAGAATTGCGGCTGCACTTTTCTTCAACACCATTTTCACGCCCTCATTGTTGTGTTTATTGAGCGGGCTTTTGTTCGCCCACTTATCGGGAGCATTGGTTCAACTGGCCTTGCGGGCGACCGTGCCAACGGTTGGCTGGAGCGTTCGGTCTATGGAATATCATATTATGGTATTCCAAACTTTCTGCAAGCGTTTTGCCGTACCGGCTATCTGTCCGGGGGCAGATTTTCCCTGTCATTGCAGGGTCGAACCCTGTGGGAGCGAGCTTGCTCGCGATGGCGGTGTGTCAGTCAATATTCATGTCGGCTGATCCTTGGCTATCGCGAGCAAGCTCGCTCCCACAGGTTTTTCTGTTATCCGGTGAAGGGAATGCTCTCCACTACTTCCAAGTCATACCCCGTCAACCCCGCGTACTTGAGCGGTGGTCCCAGGTGGCGCAATTTGCCGACGCCCAGGTCCTGCAGAATCTGCGCCCCGGTGCCCACTTCAGAATAGATTCGCGATTGCGACCGGCTGAATTGTCGTGGCGGCTGGGTCAGTTGCGGCACACGCTCAAGCAGCGCCTGGGAGGACTCGTGGTTGGCCAGCACGACCACCACGCCGCGACCTTCTTCGGCCACTCGTTGCAGGGCCGCCCACAGCGTCCAATTGGAAGGGCCGTGGTATTCAGCACCGACCAGGTCCCGCAGCGGGTCGATCACATGCACCCGCACCAGCGTCGGCTCATCCCGGCGAATCTCACCCATCACCATCGCCATGTGCACGCCGCCTTCGATGCGGTCTTCGAAGGTGAACAAGCGGAAGGTGCCATGCACTGTAGGCAGTTCCCGTTCACCAATGCGCGCCACGGTGTGCTCGGTGCTCAAACGGTAGTGGATCAGGTCGGCGATGGTGCCGATCTTGATCCCGTGCTTGCGGGCGAAAATCTCCAGGTCCGGCCGGCGGGCCATGGTGCCGTCATCGTTCATCACTTCGACGATCACCGACGCCGGCGTGAAGCCCGCCAGGCGCGCCAGGTCGCAACCGGCTTCGGTGTGCCCGGCGCGGGTCAATACACCGCCTTCCTTGGCCCGCAACGGGAAGATATGCCCCGGCTGCACGATGTCGCTGGGCCCCGCATCAGCGGCCACGGCGGCGGCAACGGTGCGTGCCCGGTCGGCGGCGGAAATACCGGTGGTCACGCCGGTGGCGGCCTCGATGGACACGGTGAACGCGGTGCTGAACACACTGCCGTTACTCGGCACCATTTGCTCAAGACCCAGGCGCTGGCAGTGTTCGTCGGTCAGGGTCAGGCAAATCAACCCGCGCGCTTCGCGGGCCATGAAGCTGATGGCCTGGGCGTTGCAACAGTCGGCGGCCAGCAGCAGGTCGCCTTCGTTTTCCCGATCTTCGTCATCCACCAGCAACACCATCTTGCCCAGGCGGTAGTCTTCGATGATTTCCTGAATGCTGTTAAAGGCCATGTCGGGCTCTCTTTGTTCTGATGGGGCTTGCTGGAATGATTCTGTGGTATACCATAATACAAAACAAGCCAAGAGGTCACTATGAAGGCGTACTGGATTGCTCATGTGGATGTCACCGACCCCGATCAATACAGCCAATACACCCAACGGGCGCCGGCGGCGTTTGCCTTGTATGGCGGTCGGATGTTGGCCCGGGGTGGGCGTAGCGAAGCGATGGAGGGCAGGGCCACGCCGCAGCGCAGCGTGGTGATCGAGTTCGACTCCTACGAACAGGCGCTGGCCTGCTATCACTCGGCGCAGTATCAGGAGGCCAAGCACCATCGCGAAGGCGTGGCCCGGGCCGAGGTGATCATTGTCGAGGGTGTGATTCCACTGTAGGAGCTGTCGAGTGCAACGAGGCTGCGATCTTGTCCCAGACAGTTGAGTCTCAAGCGAAAGACCAAGATCAAGATCAAAAGATCGCAGGCTTCGCCAGCTCCTACAGGGGCGTCAGCGGATGAAGTGAATCTTGCCGCTGTCGTCGTTGCCCATGTAGATGCCATAGACCCCGGCCTGGCGTTCCTCGATATAACGTTCGAGGATCTGCCGGATGGCCGGGTAGTAGATGCTGTCCCAGGGAATGTCTTCGGGGGCGAAGAACTGGCAGGCGAGGGTTTCCGGGCCGAACTGGCCGGTGATCTCCAGCGCGATGGCGCGGAAGATGATGTACACCTCGCTGATCTTCGGCACGCTGAAGATCGAGTAGGGCGAAACGATTTCAGCGCGTACGCCGGTTTCTTCCCAGACTTCGCGCAGCGCGGCCTGTTCGGTGGTCTCACCGCCTTCCATGAAACCGGCCGGCAGTGTCCAGGTGCCCGGGCGCGGCGGGATGGCGCGCTGGCACAGCAGGTATTTGCCGTCCTGCTCGATGATGCAGCCGGCAATGATCTTCGGGTTGACGTAGTGGATGTAGCCGCAACCGCCACACATCAGTCGCTCATGGGTATCGCCCGTTGGCAGGCGATGACTCAAGTCATTGCCGCCGCACTTTGGACAAAAGCTCGGGCTGAACATGGTTAGCGACCTATGCGCGGTTCTTTGAGGGCGATGGGCGGGATGATCTCGGGGATTTCACCGGTCTCTTCCTGTTTGCGCTTGAGGTATTCCAGGGCGACCTTGGCGGCGGCGCGCACGTGGTCGACGCAGGCCTGGTGGGCCGCCAAGGGATCGCCGCTCTTGATCGCCTCGACCATGCGTTCCATTTCCTGGTTGCTGTCGCCGCGACGGTTTTCCTGGGACACCGAGGTCGCCCGCAAATAGCTGATGCGTGCCTGCAACTGGCGCAGCTGGGTGGCGGCGACATGGTTGCCGGAGCCTTCGAGCAACACGTCGTAGAAGCCTTGCACCGAATCGATGACCTGCTGCAGTTCGCCCTCCTTGAGGGCCTTGCGGTTTTCCGCGAGGGCTTTTTCCAGGGCCTTGATGTCCTTGGCCTTGGCCCGCAGGGTGAACAACTGGACGATCAGGCCTTCAAGCACGCAACGCAGCTCATAGATGTCCACGGCGTCGGCCAACGTAATAATGGCGACCCGTGGCCCCTTGGCATCGGCAAACTCCACCAGGCCTTCGGATTCCAGGTGGCGCAGCGCTTCGCGTACCGACGTGCGGCTCACACCCAGGCGATCGCACAGATCGCGTTCGACCAGGCGATCACCCGGCAGAAGCTGGAAGTTCATGATGGCGCTTCGCAGTTTATCCAGCACGATTTCGCGCAGGGTAACGGGGTTGCGATTGACCTTGAAGCTGTCGTCGAGTGGCAGGCGTTTCATGGGGTCCGCTCTGTAATATGGCTGTCCATGCCAAACGGGCAACATCCGTGCACGTTCAGATCAAACAGCCGAGGGTTGACTGGAGGCCTCGGCATCGGCTTCGGCGAAGGCTTCGCGGGCAAGCCGGAAACTGTCCACGGCAGCGGGAACACCGCAATAGATACCGACTTGAAGCAGAATTTCGCGTATTTGCTCACGACTCAGGCCGTTACGCAAGGCGCCGCGCACATGCAGCTTGAGTTCGTGCGGACGATTGAGCGCCGAGATCATTGCCAGGTTGATCATGCTGCGCTCCTTGAGCGACAAGCCCTCGCGACCCCAGACATGGCCCCAGCAATACTCGGTGACCATTTCCTGTAATGGCCGGGTGAAATCGTCGGCGTTCTCGATGGAGCGGTTGACGTAGTCCTGGCCCAGCACCTGGGTGCGGATCTTCAGGCCTTGTTCGTACTTGTCGTTGCTCATGCGGACTCCCTGAAAAAAGTGATGAACCTGTGGGAGCGAGCTTGCTCGCGATAGCGGTGTGTCAGGTACATCAATGTCGACTGTTCCACCGCTATCGCGAGCAAGCTCGCTCCCACAGGGGAGGCGTGTACGGTGATCAGGCCAGGGTGGGCAGCGGGCCCAGCTTGCCTTTGTGGTAGATCATCGGCGTTACCGGCTGTTCAGGCAGGATCAGGTTCTTCACTGCGCCGACGATGATCGCGTGGTCGCCGCCATCGTATTCGCGCCACAGCTCGCATTCGATGATCGCCGTGGCTTTGCTCAGCAATGGATTGCCCAGGTCGCTCAGGTGCCAATCGATGCCCTTGGCCTTGTCCTTGCCTTTACCGGCAAAGGCATAGGCTTCGGCGGTCTGGTCGGCGGACAGCAGGTGGATCGCGAACTGCTTGCTGTCGCGCAGCACCGGGTAGGTGTCGGAGGCGTAGTTGGGACAGAACAGCACCAGCGCCGGGTCGATCGACAGCGCGCTGAAGGCACTGGCGGTGATGCCGACGATATTGCCGTCCGGGTCCAGGGTGGTGACCACCGTGACGCCGGACGGGAAGGAGCTCATGACTTCTTTGTAGATGCCGGGTTCGATCATTTCTCTGGACTCCTAGCGCATCACGAACGGATCAGGCATAGGCGCCTGGGACAGGTTGATCCACACCGTTTTCAGTTCGGTATAGGCCAGCACCGAATCGATGCCGCTTTCGCGTCCATAGCCACTGTTCTTGAAACCACCGATGGGCGCCATGGCCGACACGGCTCGGTAGGTGTTGACCCAGATGATGCCCGAGCGCACATCTCGGGCCAGGCGATGGGCACGGCCCAGGTCGCGGGTCCAGATGCCGGCGGCGAGGCCGAATTGCGAGTCGTTGGCGATCGCCAGGGCTTCGGCTTCGTCCTTGAAACGAATCACCGAGGCCACCGGGCCGAAGACTTCTTCCTGCATGATCTTCATCGAGTTGCGGTCGCATTCGAACAGCGTCGGCTCATAAAACCAGCCATCCCCCAGATTCTCTGGACGCTTGCCGCCAGTGCGCAGGCGCGCCCCTTCGGCGATGGCATCGGCCACCAGGCCTTCGACCACGGCCAGTTGCTGCGCGGTGGCCATGGGGCCCATTTCGCTGGCGTCTTCCTGCGGGTTGCCGATGCGGATGCGCTGGGCCCGTTCGACCAGGCGCGAGACGAACTCATCGTAGATTTCGTCCTGTACCAGCAGGCGTGAGCCGGACACGCAGCTCTGGCCGGATGCCGCATAGATCCCGGCAATTGCGCCGTTGATCGCGCTGTCGAGGTCGGCGTCGGCAAAGATAATGTTCGGCGACTTGCCGCCCAGTTCCAGTGACAGCTTGGCGAAGTTCTCGGCGCTGCTGCGCACCACATGGCGAGCCGTGGCCGCGCCGCCGGTGAAAGCGATCTTGCGCACCAGCGGATGGCGGGTGAGGGCGGCGCCGGTGCTCGGGCCGTAACCGGTGACGACGTTGACCACGCCCGGCGGGATACCGGCTTCCAGCGCCAGGCGAGCCAGCTCGAGAATGGTGGCCGAAGCGTGCTCGGACGGCTTGATCACGATGGTGTTACCGGCCGCCAGTGCTGGGGCGAGCTTGATCGCGGTCAGGTACAGCGGGCTGTTCCAGGGAATGATCGCCGCGACCACGCCCATGGCTTCGTGCACGGTGTAGGCAAACAGGTCGGGCTTGTCCAGCGGCAGGGTGCCGCCTTCGAGCTTGTCGGCCAGGCCTGCGGTGTAATGAAAGAACTCCGGCAGGTAGCCGACCTGGCCGCGGGTTTCACGGATCAGCTTGCCGTTGTCGCGGCTTTCCAACTGGGCCAGTTGTTCTTTGTTCTCGGCGATCAGGTCACCGAGGCGACGCAGTAGCTTGCCGCGTGCGGTGGCGGTCAGGCCGCGCCAGGCCGGGCTGTCGAAAGCGCTCTGTGCAGCCTGGACGGCGCGATCTACATCGGCTTCGTCGGCGTCGGGCAACTCGGCCCAGGGTTGGGCCAGGGCCGGGTTCAGGCTTTCGAAGGTCTTGCCGGACAAGGCATCGACCCATTCACCGCCGATGCACATCGAAAAACGTGCGAGTGTCATGCAACGATCCCCTTTATTTGGTTTTGTCGGGCGTTTGCTGTGTCGAGAAATTCCAGCAACAGCTGGTTGACCAGGCGCGGCGACTCTACCGGCATCATATGCCGCTGTTCGGCGAGCACGGCAACCGTGGCGCCGGGAATTCGCTCGGCCAGTTGCCGGGCCATTTCCGGTGTCGAGCCGGGGTCCAGTTCGCCAGTGGCGATCAGCGTCGGCACCTGGATGTTGCCCAGGTCATCGGCGCGGTACATGTCCTGGGTGGCGAACAGTTCATAGGTGGTCAGGTAACCCTGGGGATCATTCTGCGCCAGGGTCTGGCGCAGTGCGGCAATTTGCGCCGGGTTGGCCGCCTGGTATTCACGGCTGAACCAGCGCGACAACGCGGCCTCGGCATTGGCGTCCGGCCCATGCTCGGCGGCCTGGGCCGTGCGGGCGATGACCCCGGCGCGCTGTTCGGCGCTGCGGTTGAACACACTGTTGAGCACCACCAGGCCTTGCAGGCGTTGCGGGTAATGCAAGGCAAACGCACGGGCTACCAGCCCGCCCATGGAAAAGCCGATCACCGTCGCCTGGGGCAGTTGCAAATGATCGAGCAACTCCAGCAACTGGTCGGCGTAGCCCAGCAGCGCGGTACCGCTTTGCGGACGCGGGCTGGCGCCATGGCCGAGCATGTCGTAGGCAATCACACGGTATTGCGTGGCCAGGCCAACGACCTGGCCACCCCACATTTCTTTGTTCAGGCCCACGCCATGGATCAAGACCACGGGTTGGCCTTGGCCGGTTGCCAGGTAGCTGGTGCCGGCCGGGGTGAGTTCAGCGGTGAGCCGAATCATGGAGCGCTCCTGCATGCCTTTTTTATTGTGGTTACCGAGCCTGGATTACTGCGCATTCTCGGCAGCCAGTTCTTCCAGATCGATGTAGCGGTTGCCGATGCGCGGGTGCAGGCGGCCGCCATCGGCGCAGCCCAGCACCACGACGATTTCGTCGGCGCGTGGGGCGTCTTCAATTTGCATCTCCAGGGTGATGTAGTGCGAACGCAGGCCTTCGTCGTCCTTGTGCATCATCGGGATCTGAATCGAGGTGCCAGGGCCGCCGCGCTTGTTGGTGAAGCTCAGGTAGCTCTTGGCCTTGACCGCTTCGCGGTAATGGTTGCCGAAGCGCAGGGTGTGGATCACGGCGGAGGCGTGCTCGATTTCGCCGTCGGCACCGACTACCGCAGCCTTGCCGTAGGCTTCAATCTTCTCGGCGCCGCCGATGATGCCCACCAGACGCTCGACCATCAGCGCGCCGAGGTCGGAGCAGTTGGCGCGGATTTCCGGCTTCAGGTCTTCGACGAAACCGCGACCCAGCCAAGGGTTTTTCATCACCACCGCCAAACCGACCATGGTCACCGGTTTGTCGGTGGTCTTGCCGCCTTCGATAAAGGTTTCTTCGACATAGCTGACGATCTTGCGAATTTCGAAACTCATGAGCTGCTCCCTGGGTGGGTGAATAGGTCTTTGCGTATGATGGTATACCATAATACTGTCGGTGCAAGTGCTGCTGTTGGATTTGTTCGAAGGGAGGCGACGGAAGGCTGGGCTACCCATGTCAGGTAGATAGAGGGCTTGAAGCTGAACAGGACTTTGTGGCGAGGGAGCTTGCTCCCGCTGGTCTGTAGGAGCTGTCGAGCGAAGCGAGGCTGCGATCTTTTCCCAGACACTTGAATCCCGAGCGAAAGATCAAAAGATCGCAGGCTTCGCCAGCTCCTACAGAGCCCAGCGGGAGCAAGTTCCCTTGCCACGGAGTATTCATTCCTTCGAAGTTCGGCGCGTCAGCTATCGTTGGGTCAAGGCCTGCGTTTTAGCGGTGGGTATAAATTTCCCCTTTTCAGGGCATTCGACGCTGGCTTCCCGCCTGGCTGCACCGATTCGACTCGTTCATGGCCTCGACGCCGGAAATGGCAATAAACGTTTCAGCCTCCAAACAGATTTTCGTCGCAAAATCGAAAATAAATTTCGCTTTTTTGTCGTTATGCGACAGTTTTTCCAGCATTGTCTCGATGCACCGCACTTAGGCACAGCCCTTGCTACGACTCCAGGACGAAAGTGCCAGCGAGGGGGTATTCGATACGTAGATAAACAGGGGGGGCGCACGTCATCCGGACGCAAAGGCCTGATCAGAGACCCATTGCCTAACGAGGTACTCAGAGAACCAGGGCTCATAAAAAAGGCAAGGCCGTACTGAGTGGAATGACGACGTAATAAGAAATGCCGTGTACGACACGGCTGGGAGTTGGCTATGCCCCACGCTTTTTTTAATGAAATGTATGACGCCAAGGGTGACTGCCGCCCGCACTACCAAGCCTTCTCGCGCTGGCTGGCGGACACACCGCTTGAGCTGCTGGAGCAACGCCGCCGCGAAGCCGACCTGCTGTTCCATCGAGCCGGTATCACTTTCACCCTCTACGGGGACGAGCAGGGCACAGAGCGGTTGATTCCTTTCGACATCATCCCGCGCAGCATCAAGGCCAGCGAATGGCAGATGGTCGAGCGTGGCTGCATTCAGCGGGTCCAGGCCCTGAACATGTTCCTGGCCGACATCTACCATGGGCAACACATCCTCAAGGAAGGCATCATTCCTCCCGAACAGGTGCTCGCCAACGAGGGTTATCAGATTGCGATGCAGGGCCTGAACCTGCACCGGGGCATTTACGCCCATATCGCCGGTGTCGACCTGGTTCGCGACGGCGACGGCAGCTACTACGTGCTGGAGGACAACCTGCGTACCCCCAGCGGCGTGAGCTACATGCTCGAAGATCGCAAGATGATGATGCGCCTGTTCCCCGAGCTCTTCGCCGCCCAGCGCGTGGCCCCCATCGATCATTACCCGAACCTGCTGCTCGACACCCTCAAGAGCTCAAGCCCCCTCGAGAACCCCACCGCCGTGGTGTTGACCCCGGGGCGCTTCAACAGTGCCTATTTCGAGCACGCGTTCCTGGCCCGTGAAATGGGCGTGGAGTTGGTGGAGGGCGCTGACCTGTTCGTGCGTGACGACCATGTGTACATGCGCACCACCGCCGGCCCCCGGCAGGTGGACGTGATTTATCGTCGCCTTGACGATGCCTACCTCGACCCGCTGTCGTTCAACCCCGATTCGATGCTCGGCGTGCCCGGGCTGATCGCCGTGTATCGCGCGGGCAATGTGGTGCTGGCGAACGCGGTCGGCACCGGCGTGGCCGATGACAAATCGATCTATCCCTACGTCGACGAGATGATCCGCTTCTACCTCACCGAAGAACCGATCCTGAAGAACGTGCCCACCTGGCAGTGTCGCAAGCCCCAGGACCTGTCCCATGTGCTGGCCAACCTGCCGGATCTGGTGGTCAAGGAAACCCAGGGTTCCGGCGGCTACGGCATGCTGGTCGGGCCAGCGGCCACTGCCGCGGAAATCGAAGATTTCCGCGCACGCCTCAAGGCCCGTCCCGAAGCCTACATCGCCCAGCCAACCTTGAGCCTGTCCACGTGCCCGACCTTTGTCGAGAGCGGCATCGCGCCGCGCCACATCGACCTGCGTCCGTTCGTGCTGTCGGGCAAGGAAACGCGCCTGGTGCCCGGCGGGCTGACCCGCGTGGCACTGCGCGAAGGCTCGCTGGTGGTGAACTCGTCCCAGGGCGGTGGCACCAAAGACACTTGGGTAGTGGAGGACTAAGACATGCTTTCAAGAACTGCTTCGGACCTCTATTGGATGTCCCGCTACCTGGAGCGCGCCGAGAACCTGGCGCGCATGCTCGAAGTCAGCTATTCGCTGTCGCTGATGCCCCAGGCCGGGCGCAGCGATGGCCATGCTGAGCTGGCGATGTCGCTGCTGGCGGCCGGTACGCTGGACGACTACAACGCCCGTTATGACGCGCTCAACACCGAGCGCATGCTGCATTTCTTCGCGCTGGATGAAACCAACCCCGGCAGTATCTACAGCTGCCTGCGGGCCGCGCGGACCAACGCCCATGCCGTGCGCGGGCGCATCACCGCCGACATGTGGGAAAACATCAACGCCACCTGGCTGGAAATGCGCAACATCGCCAGCAACGGCCTGGGACGCTACGGCATCAGCCATTTCTGCGAATGGGTCAAGGAGCGCTCGCACCTGTTCCGTGGCGCGACGTCGGGCACCATCATGCGCAACGATGCCTACTGCTTCATTCGCCTGGGGACCTTTATCGAACGGGCCGACAACACGCTGCGCCTGCTGGACGCCCGCTATGAAATGTTCGGCGAGGAATCGGAGGAGGTCAGCGACAACTCGGCCCGCGGCTACTACCAGTGGAGTGCCTTGTTGCGCGCGTTGTCTTCGTTCGAGGCGTTCAACGAGATCTACCGCAATGCGCCCAATGCCGAGCAGGTTTCCGAGATGTTGCTGTTGCGCGCTGACGTCCCGCGCTCGCTGCATGCCTGCATCGAAGAGCTGGACCACATTCTCGCCAGCTTGCCGGGCAACAACGGCCGGCCAGCGCAACGCCTGGCCGCCGAACTGAATGCACGCCTGCGTTATTCGGGGATCGATGAGATCCTGGCGTCGGGCCTGCATCAATGGTTGACCGACTTGATTGGGCAGATCCGCCACTTGGGCCAGACCGTCCATGAGTCTTACCTGGAGGTCGTATGAAACTGTCCATACGCCACGACACGACCTACAGCTACGCCGATGAAGTCTGCACCAGCATCCAGTTCCTGCGCCTGACGCCCCGGGACACTCAGCGCCAGCGCATCCTGGAATGGCACCTGGAACTGCCGCGACTGGTACGCAGCCAGCTTGATCCCTATGGCAACATCCTGCATGTGATGACCATGGACGAGCCCCACGGTGCCTTGGTACTGACGGCTTATGGCGAGGTGGAAATCCATCAGTCCATCGCAATGGAGCCGGACAGCCAGTCGCCGCTGCCTTTTCTGCGCACCAGTCGCCTGACCCAGGCGGATGAAACTCTCAGTGCCTTCGCCGTCGAGCAATGTGCCGGCCGGCGCGATCGCTCGGCCTTGACCGATTTGATGAACGGTTTGGCGGCGCGGATGCCCTACAGCCCCGGCACGACGGCGGTCAACAGCACGGCCGCCGAGGCGTTTGCCGGTGGGACGGGAGTTTGCCAGGACCATACCCACGCGTTCCTGGCCTGCGCCCGCAGCCTGGGTATTCCTGCGCGCTATGTTTCCGGCTATTTGTGCACCGAAGATGAAAGCCACCTGGCGAGCCACGCCTGGGCGGAAGCCTGGCTGGATGATGGCTGGTACAGCTTCGACGTGACCAACCGCCTGACCCTTCCAGACCGCCACCTGAAACTGGCGGTCGGCCTGGACTACCTCGACGCCTGCCCAGTACGCGGCATGCGCCGGGGTGGCGGAGCGGAGCAGATGCAGGCAAGGGTGCAGGTCAGCTCGATGGTGCAGGTGCAACACCAATAGAGGCGGGCTGTATCGCCAACACTCGATCCCACATGGAATGGGTGGCGGACACCCGAGCCCCCTGTGGGAGCGAGCCTGCTCGCGATACCGGCGTATCCGTCAACACGGATGCCAAAACCACCGCTCCCACAGGTTCCTCATAGCGCCTGGCGCGGCTTATAGTGATCGGCCTTGTCACGTCTCCAGGGAGGAGCCGCATGTCCGAATCATCGATCACCCTCGTACGCTTCACTGAAGCCCACATCGCCGGTGTCACCGCGCTCTACAACGATCCGGCGGTGACTCGCCAGGTGCTGCAGATGCCTTTCCAGTCCGCCGAAGTCTGGCGCAAGCGCCTGGCAATGGACGACGAGCGTTTATTGAAACTGGTGGCCCTGCACGAGGGTGAAGTCATCGGCAACCTGGGGCTGGAGCAGTTTTCGCGCGTGCGTCGTGCCCATTGCGGCAGCCTCGGCATGGGCGTGGCTGTCGCCTGGCAGGGCAAGGGTGTGGGCTCGATGTTGCTGGCCGCCGCGCTGGAGGTCGCGGACAACTGGATGAACCTGCGGCGGGTCGAGTTGACGGTGTACGCCGACAACGAAGCGGCCATCGGCCTGTACCGCAAGTTTGGCTTCGAAACCGAAGGCCTGATGCGCGACTATGCCGTGCGTGATGGCCGCTGGGTGGACACCCTGGCCATGGCGCGGCTGCGTTGAAGGACCCAGCGCGCAGGCAAAGAGGGCTTTTACGTACGCCAACGTCTTGAACCTGTCATCATCGCGCTTCGCAGCACTCCCTTAATCGAGGACCGGCCCATGGACGATGTACAGCAATTGGGCGAGATGCTTCGTCACTACGCCGACAGCGAAGCGCACAAGAAACAATTGCACCAGGCCCAGTCGATGGTTTGGGCAGAGCAGATCAAGGCGTTGTACGGGCAAATCGAGCAATGGCTGGCGCCCGTCATGGCGCTCGGCCTGCTGGAATTGAGCCGTGAGACTTATGTGGCGCACGGGCCGAGCGCCCCGGTAGAAACGTCCGGTTTCAAGACTGAAAAACTGACCTTGACCATTACCGGTAAGCCGGTGGAGTTCGTGCCGGAGGTGATGGGCGCGGGCGGGCTGATTTCTTTGTCGATCATGGGCCTGGCCGCGACCCGTCACGGCAGCATTTCCCTGGTTTGCCAACCGCCATCGGTGCAATGGCAATGGCGCCGGACCAACGGGTTGAAGGACCCCGACACGTTTGCGTTCGATGCCAACTTCCTCGCACAACAGTTGCAGAGCCTGATACCGCGCGAGCGCGGCTGAGTCACGCATTCTCAGAGCAGGCAAAAACCTGTCCATTGGCTATACCTGTAGTTCCGGCCCCGCCTCGTGTGGCTTACAGGAGTGACAGCATGAAGTTTTCGTCGATGATCGGCACTGTTTGCATGGCCTCGCTCGCCTTGGCGGGTTGCTCTAGCAAAGTCACCCAGCCGGATGAGTACTCCGGGTTCCTGGGGGATTACAGCCGGCTCAAGGAAGAAAAGTCGCCGTCGGGGGCCGAAGTGATGCGTTGGGTCGATCCGAAGATCGACCCGGGCAAGTACACCAGCCTCTATATCGAGCCGACACAGCTTTACCCCAAGCCGCAGCCGACCGTGAAGATCCCCCAGGCCACGCTGTCGGGTATCACCGCTTATTACGATCAGGCCCTCAAGCGGGAAGCGGGAAAATCCTTGCCCCTGGCGACAGCTCCTGGGCCGGGTGTATTGGTGATGCGGGCGGCCATCACGGCTGTCAGCAGCAAGACCGAAGGCTTGAAACCTTATGAGGTGATCCCGATTGCGCTGGTGGCGGCCGCTGTCAGCACGGCCAGCGGCATTCGCGACCAGGAAACCACCCTGGGCACCGAAGCGGTTTTTCTCGACGGTGGCAACAACGCGGTGGTCGCCCAGGTGGTGCGCAAAGGCACGGGCAAGCCGTTGTCCAACGAGTCCCAGGTGATGAAACCCGATGACGTCAAAGGGGTCATCGATGGTTGGGCGTCGGATTTGCATCAGTCGTTTCTGAAATTCAAGGCTAAATAGCCACCGCCGTTACCTCACGCGCCGGCGTCCAAACCACGACTTTTTATGTCCAACCATAGGTCGCGCAAGCATTTCGTGGTTAACTCCGGCCTCACCATTTTCAAACTGTCAGAAGGAATCCGTTCATGGCTCAAGTCACCCTCAAAGGCAACCCGGTCCAAGTCAACGGCCAGTTGCCACAAGCCGGTTCCAAGGCACCAGCCTTTTCCCTGGTTGCCGGCAATCTGTCGGACGTTTCCCTGAAGGACTTCGCCGGCAAGCGCAAAGTGCTGAACATTTTCCCAAGTGTCGACACGCCGACCTGCGCCACCTCCGTGCGCAAGTTCAATGCCCAGGCCAACGGCCTGACCAACACTGTGGTGCTCTGCATCTCCGCCGACCTGCCGTTTGCCCAGGCGCGTTTCTGCGGCGCCGAAGGCCTGGAAAACGTCCAGAACCTGTCGACCCTGCGCGGTGCCGAGTTCATCCAGGACTACGGCGTGGCAATCGCCGATGGCCCGCTCAAAGGCCTGACCGCCCGTGCTGTGGTGGTGCTGGACGAAAACGACACCGTGCTGCACAGCGAGCTGGTCAAGGAAATCGGTGAAGAGCCGAACTACGACGCTGCGTTGGCCGTTCTGAAATAAGGTATTTATTACAATTGTTAACGGCCTGGCCCTGTCCAGGCCGTTTTCTTTTGTGCGTCAAGGCGTTAGCCGACTATGTGCCAGGTAAGCCCAACGTAAATTGCCGGTAAAGGCGCTTTGCTAAACACCCGCCAGTGCTTATCGTTCAGCCTCCCGTAAAAGAAGTCCACGCGCCCAATGGTTGATCACTCCATGCAATCCTCTGTTTCCCGCAATTCCCGTCGCTGGCTGTTCGGCCTGTTCATCGTATTGGTCGTCGCAGCGCTGGCCTGGAAATTCTGGCCCAGTGGTTCGGCACAGAAGCCTGGGGCAGGGGATAAAGCCGCGGCGGGGCATGTGGGGCGCTCGGGTGGCATGCGGCCAGGGTTTGGTGGGGCGACGGGGCCGATTCCGGTGCGGGTGGCGCCGGCGGTGACCGGGGATTTCCCGCTGTACTTCAAGGCGCTGGGCACGGTCACGGCCCTCAATACGATCAACGTGCGCAGCCGCGTGGGTGGCGAACTGGTCAAGATCGCCTTCGAAGAAGGGCAGATGGTCAAGGCTGGGGACTTGCTGGCCGAGATCGACCCGCGTCCGTACCAGAACGCCTTGCTCCAGGCCGAAGGCACATTGTTGCAGAACCAGGCCCAGCTGAAAAATGCCCAGGTAGACTTTGAGCGGTATCGCGGCCTGTACGCCGAAGACAGTATCGCCAAGCAGACCCTCGACACTGCCGCGGCGCTGGTGGGCCAGTACCAGGGCACGGTCAAGACCAACCAGGCGGCCGTCAACGACGCCAAGCTCAACCTCGAATTCACCAAGATCCGCGCGCCCATCTCCGGGCGGGTCGGCTTGCGGCAACTGGATATCGGCAACCTGGTGGCGGCCAACGACACCACGGCCCTGGCGGTCATCACCCAGACCCAACCCATCAGCGTCGTGTTCACCTTGCCGGAAAACAACCTCGACACAGTGCTCGCCCGTTACCGCAGCGGGGCGAAACTGCCCGTCGAAGCCTGGGACCGGGGCGATGTGAAGCTGCAGGCCAGCGGCGTGCTGCAAAGCCTGGACAACCAGATCGATGTCACCACCGGCACCTTGAAGTTCAAGGCTCGCTACGAGAACCGCGACCAGTCGCTGTTTCCCAACCAGTTCGTCAATGTCCGCCTGCTGGCCGACACCCTCAAAGGCGTGACCCTGGCGCCGACGGCGGCTATTCAGTTCGGCACCAATGGCACCTTCGTCTATGCCCTGGATGGCGACAAGAAGGTCACCATCAAAAAGCTGAAGATCGGCGCCAGCGACGGTGCGAATACCGTGGTCACCGAAGGCTTGGCCGCCGGTGACCGGGTGGTGCTCGAAGGCACCGATCGCTTGAAGGAAGGCAGTGAAGTGGAAGTGGTCAGCGACAGCCAGGAAGTGCCCACCACGCCGACCGAGCACCTGCAGGGCAAGTCCGCAGCGATGCCCGCTGAGCCGGTTGCGGCCGACAAGGCGAAAAAGGGCGGCGCATGAATCTCTCGCGGCTGTTCATCCTTCGCCCGGTCGCCACCACCCTGAGCATGCTGGCGATCATCCTGGCCGGCCTGATCGCCTATCGGCTGCTGCCGGTATCGGCATTGCCCCAGGTCGATTACCCGACCATCCGCGTGATGACCCTGTACCCGGGCGCCAGCCCCGATGTGATGACCAGCGCGGTGACCGCGCCCCTGGAGCGCCAGTTCGGACAGATGCCGGGCCTGACGCAAATGGCCTCCACCAGTTCCGGTGGCGCCTCGGTGATTACCCTGCGCTTCAACCTCGACATCAACATGGACGTCGCCGAGCAGCAGGTGCAGGCCGCGATCAACGCGGCCACCAACCTGCTGCCCAAGGACCTGCCGGCGCCGCCGGTGTACAACAAGGTCAACCCGGCCGACACCCCGGTGCTGACCCTGGCTATCACCTCCAAGACCATGCTGCTGCCCAAGCTCAACGACTTGGTGGACACCCGCATGGCGCAGAAAATCGCCCAGATCAGCGGCGTCGGCATGGTCACCATCGCCGGTGGCCAGCGCCAGGCCGTGCGAATCAAGGTTAATCCCGAGGCCCTGGCGGCCAACGGCCTGAACCTGGCGGACGTGCGCACATTGATCGGCGCTTCCAACGTCAACCAGCCCAAGGGCAACTTCGACGGCCCGACCCGGGTCTCGATGCTCGACGCCAACGACCAGTTGACCTCGCCCAAGGACTACGCCGAACTGATCCTGGCCTACGCCAACGGCGCGCCGTTGCGGCTCAAGGACGTGGCACAGATCGTCGACGGCGCCGAAAACGAACGCCTTGCCGCCTGGGCCAACGAAAACCAGGCCGTGCTGCTGAACATCCAGCGTCAGCCGGGGGCCAACGTCATCGAAGTGGTGGACCGGATCAAGGCCCTGTTGCCGAGCATCACCGACAACCTGCCGGCCGGCCTGGATGTCACCGTGCTGACCGACCGCACCCAGACCATCCGCGCTTCGGTCACCGACGTGCAGCATGAATTGCTGATCTCCATCGTGCTGGTGGTCATGGTGACGTTCCTGTTCCTGCGTCGCGTCAGCGCCACCATCATCCCCTCGGTGGCTGTGCCGTTGTCGCTGATCGGCACCTTCGGCGTGATGTACCTGGCCGGTTTTTCCGTCAATAACCTGACCCTGATGGCCCTGACCATCGCCACCGGTTTCGTGGTGGACGATGCCATCGTCATGCTGGAGAACATCGCTCGCTTCATCGAGGAGGGCGACAGCCCGCTGCAGGCTGCGCTCAAGGGCGCGAAGCAGATTGGCTTCACGCTGATTTCCCTGACGCTGTCGCTGATCGCCGTGTTGATCCCGCTGCTGTTCATGGCCGACGTGGTCGGACGCTTGTTCCGCGAGTTCGCCATCACCCTGGCGGTGGCGATCCTGATTTCCCTGGTGGTGTCCCTGACCCTGACGCCGATGATGTGCGCCCGCTTGCTCAAGCGTGAGCCCAAGGAAGCAGAGCAGGGCCGTTTCTATCGCGCCAGCGGCGCCTGGATCGACTGGTTGATCGCCGCCTACGGACGCAAGTTGCAATGGGTGCTCAAGCACCAGCCGCTGACCCTGCTGGTGGCGGTGGGCACCCTGGTGTTGACGGTGGTGCTGTACCTGGCCGTGCCCAAGGGGTTCTTTCCGGTGCAGGATACCGGCGTGATCCAGGGCATTTCCGAGGCGCCACAATCGATCTCCTTTGCCGCCATGAGCGAGCGCCAGCAGCAACTGGCGAAAGTGATCCTGGCGGACCCGGCGGTGGAAAGCCTGTCGTCCTACATCGGCGTGGACGGCGACAACGCCACGCTCAACAGCGGTCGCCTGCTGATCAACCTCAAGCCCCACAGTGAACGGGATGACAGCGCCACCGAGATCATTGCCCGCTTGCAGCCGCAGTTGGATCGGCTGGTGGGCATTCGCCTGTTCATGCAGCCGGTGCAGGACTTGACCATTGAAGACCGGGTCAGCCGCACCCAATACCAGTTCAGCCTGTCATCGCCGGACGCCGAGTTGCTCAGCCTATGGAGCGGGCGCCTGGTCGAAGCCCTGGCCCAACAGGCGGAGCTGACCGATGTGGCCAGCGACCTGCAGGACAAGGGTTTGCAGGTCTACCTGGTGATCGATCGCGACGCAGCCTCACGCCTGGGCGTCTCGGTGTCGAACATCACCGATGCGCTCTATGACGCCTTCGGCCAGCGGCAGATCTCTACCATCTACACCCAGGCCAGCCAGTACCGCGTGGTGTTGCAGGCCCAGGCCGGGGAACGGATCGGGCCCCAGGCGCTGGACCAGATTCACGTCAAGACCACCGACGGTGGGCAGGTGCGGCTGTCGAGCCTGGCTCGGGTCGAAGAACGCCAGGCGCAACTGGCGATTGCCCACATTGGCCAGTTCCCGGCGGTGATGATGTCGTTCAACCTGGCGCCGGGCGTGGCCCTGGGGCATGCGGTGGACGTGATCGAAAAGGTCCAGCGGGACATCGGCATGCCGGTGGGCGTGCAGACCGAGTTCCAGGGCGCGGCCCAGGCATTCCAGGCGTCACTGTCGAGTACCTTGCTGCTGATCCTGGCGGCGGTGGTGACCATGTACATCGTGCTGGGCGTGTTGTACGAAAGCTACATCCACCCGATCACCATTCTTTCCACCTTGCCCTCGGCGGCCATCGGCGCCTTGCTGGCCTTGATCCTCAGCGGCAATGACCTGGGCATGATCGCGATCATCGGCATCATCCTGCTGATCGGTATCGTCAAGAAAAACGCGATCATGATGATCGACTTCGCCCTCGACGCCGAACGCAACCAGGGCGTCGACCCGCAGACGGCGATCTATCAGGCTGCATTACTGCGCTTCCGCCCGATCCTGATGACCACCCTGGCGGCCTTGTTCGGCGCAATACCGCTGATGTTCGCCACCGGTTCCGGCGCCGAACTGCGCCAGCCCCTGGGCTTGGTGATGGTAGGTGGGTTGTTGGTGAGCCAGGTATTGACGCTGTTCACCACCCCGGTGATCTACCTGTATTTCGATCGATTGGGACGCCGGTTTGCCAGGCCGGATGGGAAAGAGGTGCGGGTGTGACGGCGGTGCAGCGCTTTTCGTGGCGAGGGAGCTTGCTCCCGCTGGGCTGTGGGAGCAAAGCTTGCTCGCGAGACAGGCGCCTCGATTCTGCAAGACCGCATCGCGTCCATCGCGGGCAAGCCTTGCTCCCACATAGCGGGAGCAAGCTCCCTCGCCACAAAAGCCCCGCCAATTCTTGCTGCCAGTGGCTTGAAGTCTGGAGCGGCCGTCAATGAACCTCTCCGGCCCCTTCATCCGCCGCCCCGTAGCAACCATGCTCCTGAGCTTCGCCATCATGCTGCTCGGTGGTGTGAGCTTCGGGCTGCTGCCGGTTGCGCCGCTGCCGCAAATGGATTTCCCGGTGATCGTGGTCCAGGCCAACTTGCCAGGGGCCAGCCCCGAGGTGATGGCTTCGACGGTGGCTACGCCCCTGGAGCGTTCCTTCGGCGCCATCGCCGGGGTCAACACCATGAGCAGCCGTTCCAGCCAGGGTTCTACCCGCGTCATCCTGCAATTCGACCTGGACCGTGACATCAACGGTGCCGCCCGGGAAGTGCAGGCGGCCATCAATGCGTCGCGCAACCTGTTGCCCAGCGGCATGCGCAGTATGCCGACCTATAAGAAGGTCAACCCGTCCCAGGCGCCGATCATGGTGCTGTCGCTGACCTCGGATGTGTTGAAAAAAGGCCAGCTCTACGACCTGGCTTCGACCATCCTGTCCCAGAGCCTGTCCCAGGTTTCGGGCGTCGGCGAGGTACAGATCGGCGGCAGCTCGTTGCCGGCGGTGCGCATCGAACTGGAACCACATCTGCTCAACCAGTACGGCGTGGCCCTCGATGATGTGCGCACCGCCGTTGCCGATAGCAACGTGCGCCGGCCCAAGGGGTCGGTGGAGGACGATCGGCGCATGTGGCAGGTCCAGGCCAACGATCAACTGGAGAAGGCCAAGGACTACGAAACGCTGATCATCCGTTACCAGGATGGCTCGGTACTGCGACTCAAGGACGTGGCGAAAGTCACCGACAGCGTCGAGGATCGCTACAACAGCGGTTTCTTCAACAACGATGCCGCCGTGTTGCTGGTGATCAACCGCCAGGCCGGGGCCAACATCATCGAGACGGTCAACGAAATCAAGGCGCAACTGCCGGCGTTACAGGCCGTGCTGCCGGCCAGCGTCAAGCTGAACCTGGCGATGGACCGCTCGCCGGTGATCAAGGCCACCCTGCATGAAGCGGAAATGACCTTGCTGATCGCCGTGGCCCTGGTGGTGCTGGTGGTGTTCCTGTTCCTCGGCAACTTCCGCGCCTCGCTGATCCCGACCCTGGCGGTGCCGGTGTCGCTGGTGGGCACGTTTGCGGTGATGTACCTGTACGGTTTCTCCCTGAACAACCTGTCCTTGATGGCGTTGATCCTCGCGACCGGGTTGGTGGTGGACGATGCCATCGTGGTGCTGGAGAACATTTCCCGGCATATCGACGAAGGCGTCCCCCCTATGACGGCGGCGTACAGGGGGGCTGAAGAGGTGGGTTTCACCTTGCTGTCGATGAACGTCTCGCTGGTGGCGGTGTTCCTGTCGATCCTGTTCATGGGCGGGATCATCGAGAGCCTGTTTCGCGAATTTTCCATCACCCTGGCGGCGTCCATCGTGGTTTCGCTGGTGGTCTCGTTGACTCTCACACCGATGCTTTGTGCCCGTTGGCTCAAGCCTCACGTGCCGGGGCAGGAAAACCGCCTGCAGCGCTGGAGCCAGCGGCTCAATGAGCGGATGGTCCGTGGCTACGCCATCAGCCTGGACTGGGTGCTGCGCCATCGACGCCTGACCTTGTTGAGCCTGCTGGTGACCATCGGCGTGAACGTCGCGTTGTATGTGGTGGTGCCGAAAACCTTCATGCCGCAGCAGGACACCGGCCAGTTGATCGGTTTTGTACGCGGCGACGACGGGCTGTCGTTCAACGTGATGCAGCCGAAGATGGAAATTTTCCGCCGCGCCGTGCTCAAGGACGAGGCGGTGCAAAGCGTCGCCGGTTTCATCGGTGGCAACAACGGTACCAACAACGCCTTCATGCTGGTGCGCCTCAAGCCGATCAAGGAGCGTAATATTTCTGCACAAAAGGTCATCGAGCGCCTTCGTAAAGAAATGCCCAAGGTCCCCGGCGCTCAGTTGATGTTGATGGCCGACCAGGACCTGCAGTTCGGTGGCGGTCGCGAGCAGACCACCTCGCAGTATTCCTACATCCTGCAAAGCGCTGACCTGGCGTCGCTGCGCGCGTGGTATCCCAAGGTCGTGGCGGCCTTCCGGGCCTTGCCGGAACTCACCGCCATCGATGCCCGCGACGGTGGTGGGGCGCAACAGGTGACGCTGGTGGTGGACCGCGACCAGGCCAAGCGCCTGGGCATCGACATGGACATGGTTACCGCAGTGCTCAACAACGCCTACAGCCAGCGGCAGATCTCGACCATCTACGACAGCCTCAACCAGTACCAGGTGGTGATGGAGGTCAATCCCAAGTATGCCCAGGACCCGAGTACCCTCGAGCAGGTCCAGGTGATCACCGCCGATGGCGCGCGCGTACCGCTGTCGGCCATTGCCCACTACGAGAACAGCCTGGAGGACGACCGGGTCAGCCATGAAGGCCAGTTCGCGTCCGAGGGCATTTCCTTCGACATGGCCGAAGGTGTCACGGTGGAGCAGGGCACCGCGGCCATCGAGCGGGCACTTGCCAAGCTTGGGTTGCCCGAGGATGTCATCGCGAAAATGGCCGGCACCGCCGATGCGTTCGCCGCCACCCAGAAGAGCCAGCCGTTCATGATCCTCGGGGCATTGCTGGCGGTGTACCTGGTGCTGGGTGTGCTCTATGAAAGCTACATCCATCCGCTGACCATCCTGTCTACGTTGCCATCGGCCGGGGTCGGCGCGTTGCTGTCGATCTACGCGCTGGGTGGCGAGTTCAGCCTGATCTCGCTGTTGGGGCTGTTCCTGCTGATCGGTGTGGTGAAGAAAAACGCCATCCTGATGATCGATCTGGCGCTGCAACTCGAACGCGCCGGGCAGACGCCGCTGGAGTCGATCCGCAGCGCTTGCCTGCTGCGATTGCGGCCAATCCTGATGACCACGCTGGCGGCGATCCTTGGCGCCTTGCCGCTGTTGCTCGGTGCTGCCGAGGGCTCGGAAATGCGCCGGCCACTGGGCCTGACCATCATCGGTGGGTTGGTGTTCAGCCAGGTACTGACGCTCTACACCACCCCGGTGGTTTACCTCTATCTCGACAAGCTGCGCCATCGCTTCAATCGCTGGCGCGGCGTGCGCACTGATGCTGCCCTGGAAACTCCGCTATGACCGACCGTTCGCCTTTCAATCTTGTCGCAACACTGGCGACTGCCCGTGGCTCGCGGGTGCTGAGCCTGGTGCTGTGCGTGGCGATGCTCAGTGCCTGTGCCGTCGGCCCGGATTATCAACGTCCCCAGGCCGCCGCCCCGGTGCAATACAAGGAGGCCCAGGGCTGGCGCCAGGCCAACCCCAGCGATGCGTTGGCCAGGGGCGCCTGGTGGGAGCTGTACGGCGATGCGCAACTCAATGGCCTGGTGGACCAGCTCAATGCGTCCAACCAGACCGTGGCCCAGGCCGACGCCCAATACCGGCAGGCCCGGGCACTGGTGCGCAACGCTCGTGGCGCATTTTTCCCCACCGTGGACCTGACCGTTGGCAAGACCCGCTCCAGTCAGGGCACCGGCAGCAGCAGTTCGAGCCTGAGCAGTTCGTCCAGCGGCATTCGCGATACCTATAACGCCCAGGCCGGCGTCAGCTGGGAGGCGGACGTATGGGGCAAGTTGCGCCGCACCCTGGAAGCCGACGAGGCGAGCGCGCAAGCCAGTTTTGCCGACCTGGCGGCGATGCGCCTGAGCCAGCAATCGGAACTGGTGCAGAACTACTTGCAGTTGCGGGTGATCGATGAACAGAAGCGCCTGTTGCAGACCACCGTCGACAACTATCAGCGCTCCCTGAAAATGACCGAAAACCAGTACCGCGCCGGGGTGTCCGGCAAGGATGCGGTGGCCCAGGCGCAAAACCAGCTCAAGACCACCCAGGGCGACCTGATCGACCTGATCTGGCAACGGGCCCAGTTTGAAAACGCCATTGCCGTGCTGGTCGGCCTGCCGCCGGCCGAGTTCAACCTGGCCGAGACCCAGGACATCCCGTCGCTGCCGCAGATCCCGGTGGCGCTGCCGTCGCAACTGCTCGAACGCCGGCCGGATATCGCCTCGGCAGAACGCTCGGTGATGGCCGCCAACGCCAACATCGGGGTCGCCAAGGCCGCGTATTACCCAGACCTGACCCTGAGCCTCAGTGGCGGCTACAGCAGCAGTACCTACGACAACTGGGTGAGCGTGCCGAACCGCTTCTGGTCGGTAGGGCCACAACTGGCGATGACGCTGTTCGATGGCGGCCAGCGTTCGGCAGAGGTCGACCGTACTGTCGCAGCCTACGACCAGACCGTCGCGACCTATCGCCAGACCGTGCTCGACGGCTTGCGCGAGGTGGAAAACTACATGATCCAGCTCAAGGTGCTGGAAGACGAAGCCCGCGTACGCCAGGAAGCCCTGGACGCCGCCCGGGAATCCCTGCGCTTGACGCAGAACCAGTACAAGGCAGGGTTGATTGCCTACCTCGACGTGGTGACCGTCCAGGCGACGGCCTTGAGCAATGAGCGCAGTGTGCTGAGCCTGCAGCAGAGTCGATTGATTGCCAGCGTGCAGTTGATTGCGGCGCTGGGGGGTGGTTGGGACGGGCAACTGCAGGCGAGCGAACAAGCTCCAGCGGACTGATACACACCACTGTCCCTGTGGGAGCGAGCTTGCTCGCGATAGCGGTGGGTCAGCTTGCAGAAATGTTGACTGAGCTGGCCCCATCGCGAGCAAGCTCGCTCCCACAATGGCTTGCGGTGAGGTCAGTCCCGCTTTTGGCCGATGCACTGCCTACGTCCTGTCGCGCTGGCTTGTTATAGTTCAAGCCTCTTTTCAGCCGGTAAAGGATCACTGCCATGTCGCAATACCAAGCGTTCAACGTCGAACTTGCAGACAACATTGCCCATGTGCAGATCAATCGCCCGGAAAAGATCAATTCGATGAACGCCGCGTTCTGGAGCGAGATCATCGAGATCTTCCAATGGATCGACGACACCGATGCTGCACGGGTGGTGGTGCTGAGCGGCGCCGGCAAGCATTTTTCCTCGGGGATCGACCTGATGATGCTGGCGGGCGTGGCCAACGAGCTGGGCAAGGACGTAGGGCGCAATGCACGCCTGCTGCGGCGCAAGATCCTGCAACTGCAAGCCTCGTTCAACGCCGTGGACAACTGCCGCAAACCCGTGCTCGCGGCGATCCAGGGCTACTGCCTGGGCGGGGCCATCGACCTGATTGCCGCCTGCGACATGCGTTACGCGGCCGAGGACGCCCAGTTCTCCATCAAGGAGATCGATATCGGCATGGCCGCCGATGTTGGCACACTGCAACGCTTGCCCCGGATCATCGGGGACGGCATGCTGCGTGAACTCGCTTATACGGGGCGCACCTTCGGTGCCGACGAAGCGCGCAGCATCGGCCTGGTCAATCGTGTCTACAGCGACACCGCCAGCCTGCTCGACGGCGTGATGGGCATTGCCCGGGAAATCGCCGCCAAGTCGCCGATTGCCGTGACCGGTACCAAGGAAATGATCAGCTACATGCGCGGCCACCGCATCGACGACGGCTTGGAATACGTCGCCACCTGGAACGCCGCCATGTTGCAATCGACCGACCTGCGCGTGGCCATGGCCGCCCATATGAGCAAACAGAAACCTGAATTTCAGGATTGATTGACCATGATTTCACGCTGGACCACCGCAGTACTCGATACCGCTCTTGCTGGCGGCTGGGCCGTTGCCCGTAGCCCTGAGGGCTTTCTGTTCGATGACAACGGCGCGCTGTTTCCCCGCGAATGGCTCAAGCGCCAAGACCTGTCGATTCTCGCCGAGCACGGCATCGGTCACCTGGATGGCGAACCGGTCTACCTGTTGGAGCTGCACAGCCCACTGGCCATTCCTGGCTGTAACTGGAAAGGCCTGCGGGCGTTCATGCTCGAGGATGACCACACACTCTACAAAGTGTTGGGCTATGCCGCGCAGATCGGCACCTGGGCCCGGGAGCATCGCTTCTGTGGCAGTTGCGGCAAGCGCATGAGCCAGATTCCGTTGGAACGGGCCATGTATTGCGACGCCTGTGAGCTGCGGCACTATCCGCGGATTTCACCGAGCATGATCGTGTTGATTACCCGCGGCGACGAAGTCCTGCTGGCCCGTTCGCCGCGTTTCGTCCCGGGCGTCTACAGCACCCTGGCGGGGTTTGCCGAGCCTGGCGAGTCGGCTGAGGATTGCCTGGTGCGCGAGGTTCGCGAAGAAGTCAGCATCGAGGTGAAGAACATCCAGTACATGGGCAGCCAGTGCTGGCCGTTCCCCCATTCGATGATGCTCGGTTTCCACGCTGAATATGCCGGTGGCGACATTGTGCCCCAGGAAGATGAAATCGAGGACGCCCAGTGGTTCAACGTCCATGACCTGCCACCGTTGCCGGCTTCGCGCTCCATCGCCCGCTACCTGATCGACCTGTATGTGGCGCGGCGCTTAGGCCACGCTGAACCAGTGCTGCCAGGCTAGGCGCACGGTCAAGCCCAGCACCACGGTGATGAACACCGGTCGGATGAACTTCGCACCGCCGCTGATGGCGGTGCGAGCGCCGAAGAACGCGCCGATCATCACCGACAGGCCCATGCTCAGGCCGATGACCCAGTCCACTTGCCCGGAAAAGATGAACACCGACAGCGCCGCGATGTTGCTGACGAAGTTCATGCTGCGGGCCACACCGCTGGCCTTGACCAGGTCGATGGGGTAGAGCAGCAGGCTGCTCACCGTCCAGAACGCCCCCGTACCCGGCCCGGCCACGCCGTCATAAAAACCCAGGCTAAAGCCTTGGGGCGACTGCCATGTCTTCTTGATCGGTGCGTCGCTGTCCAGTGGTGCCTTGGGCGTGCCGCCGAACAACAGGTACAAACCGCAGGCGAAGACGATCACCGGCAGCATCTTGTTCAGCCACTCGGCGGGCAAGTAATGGGCGACGATGGCGCCGGTCAGGGCCCCGACCAGGGTGCCGACGAGGGCATGAGTCCACTGCCTTGGGTGGAACAGCTTGCGCTTGTAGAAGGTGAAGCTGGCCGTCGCCGAGCCGAAGGTCGAACTGAGTTTGTTGGTCCCCAGGACCAGATGAGGCGGCAAGCCTGCCGTCAGCAGGGCTGGCGTGGTCAGCAACCCACCGCCACCGGCAATGGCATCGATGAAACCGGCAATGAAGGCGACAACAGCAAGGATAGCGAGGGTAGTGAGGTCAACGCTGAGTTCAAAAGGCATGGAATAGGCTTATTTAGCAGGTCGCAGAAGGGCTGCGGGGAAGGCCGGTATGTTACCCATAATGGTGCAGGGCTGCGACAGCCTCTAGGATCGGCGACATTCCCGTGGCGAGGGAGCTTGCTCCCGCTGGGCTGCGCAGCAGCCCCAAAAGCCTTCCACCCGCCACCTGACAGCCGAATGTGTTTGTCTGGCGGAAGCTGGGCCGCTGGACGATTTTTTTTTGAAATCAAGGGGTTGTCAGCCTAGGCAAATGAGTACATAATTGCGCCCATCGAACGCACTGAGACGTAAAAAATCTCAATGTTTTCAAGGAGATAGCGGCACCTAGATGCCCTGCATCCTGATCAGGTTTGTACCGCGGTTGATGTAGCAGCATCGCATCAAGCGTTCTGAGGCCGAATAGCAAAATGGTTATGCAGTGGATTGCAAATCCACCTACGCCGGTTCGATTCCGACTTCGGCCTCCACTTTTAAAAAGCTCTGTAGATCTATGATTTACGGAGCTTTTTTATTTGCGAAGCATTGAAAGCTTTTGTCTTGAAAAGGACATGAGCTACCTTGCTTCGCAGGGGAGGGATGTATATATTCCCCCTCTTGCTGCACCAGCCAGCACATCGGCCATTGGATTTTGCCGATGTTTCCATGGCTAACCGCGCTACCGCCCGAATGGCGAAACTGGTAGACGCATGGGACTTAAAATCCCCCGCTCGTAAGGGCGTGCCGGTTCGATTCCGGCTTCGGGCACCATCTAAAATCAAGGGTTTGCGGGCGAAAGCTAATGCAAACCCTTGTTCGTTTCTGCTTCTGGAAATTGCTGCGGAAATGGAGTCCAAGCCTGCGGGTATTTTCAAGCGCAAGCCTCTACACTGGGTGTCGAGATCCTTTAACCATGGAGAGGTAACGAGTGAAAACAATCGCAACGATGAGTCTATTGGCCTTGATGAGCAGCAGCGCTGACGCCGGGGAGACAACCTCCGTTGATGGGAAAACGCTGGCCGTGAACTTTGGCGAGCCGACCGTCAAGCAGGTTCTGCACTATCGGAAAATGTACGATAAGAAGCCTTTTCCCGATGCAGAAATTTATTACTACAGCAACGGTTTGTACAAGATCATCTCTCAGGGAGAAAACCATTACGGTGTCTACGTCTTGCAGGGCCAACACACCGACGAGACATACACCGTGAAGTTCATCTCCCTGCCTTCCCCGGACTGGGGAAATGAAACGGCGTATCACCAGCTCACCTTTATTCGAGGTGATGCACAAAACGTATTTATCCAGAACGCAATTGTCGACACTGGCGAGGCGATAGCCCAGCAGAATGGGACCTATACGCAGGAAAAAAATACTGTGGTGAATCCGATCAGTACTGCCTGGCAGAAGAAGTGAGCCCGTTGTCCCCAGCGGTTTGAGGGCAGACTTTTGATCATCTAATATTTATAAAACAATGGGTTGCATGATATTCCTCATGCAACCTGTTTGGTGCTGACCGTCGGTGTCGGCGCCTTACAACCGCCGCCGGAACGCCTCGAGAATGTCCCGCGTCCCCTTTTTCATTTGCAGTTGGGCAATGGCGTCCAGCGGGTGCCAGAGGCAATCGCTGATTTCATTCTGTGGCTTGGCCGCCGTCGAGTCGCTGACCGATGCTTCGAACACATGATGTTCGGTCTGCCCGTCACTGATTCGCATCAAGTAGAGCAGGTTCTCGACGTCCAGGCCGGTTTCCTCTGCCAACTCCCGGATGGCTGCCCCTGCATGGGTTTCGCCGCGCTCGACGGTACCGCCTGGCAACGCCCAGCGGCTATTGGCTTTGCGAACCAGGAGGATGTGGCGATTTTCCTCGCAGATGACGGTCGCTCGAATTTTCATGGAGGTGCTCGATCTGTGACTGTCATTAAAGTGAAATATAACTGCAATATTTGCGCCTGGCATTAGCTGCTTCGTTCAAATGTCGAGTTTTTCAAGGTCTTATCCACTACGACCGCGACGGAACGGGAAACACTGAGCTTATTTGTGCCTATCATCGCTTCACTCAATCTCTCCGACCGCTAGCACTAGGTTTTCGACCGGTTATCGCCTCAAATGAATCAGCTTCAAAAAAATGAATCCATGTTGGGTGCATTGGCCGGCCCCGATAGGGGAAGGAAGCGAGAAATGACCACCGTTGAAGACTTCAAGCTCAAATCCCATGAGCTCCTGGTAGAGCTCGATACGGCGACATCGGAAATGATGAAGCTCATATGTGTTCATCAAATGAGCGGATCGACCTGGGATGAGGCGGTCCAGCGTCAACATGAGGCCTATGAGCAATGGGTCGCTTATCTGAACGAGCGGGGATAGCTGCCAATGCGCGTCCCGAAGGTGCAAATTCTTTGAACGGCGCCTCAACGGCTCTGCCTAATCCTTGAACCGACAAGAGGATTAGGCCATGTCTGAATTAGCCAGTTATTTCTGGATCGCTGTTGCGGTGCTTTTGCTGCTCGTCGATTTGTGGGCGATCGTCAGTGTCTTTCGAAGCGACAAGTCGGTCGGGACCAAGGCGGGCTGGGCCCTGCTGCTGATCGTTTTGCCAGTGCTGGGCCTGGTCATCTGGGGCGTAGCCGGGCCTCGCGGAGTCAAGGAAGGTCCGTCATCGCCAGAGCACAGCAAGGGCTAGCCGAGAAGCGGCTGTGGGAGCCACCTCACCGGTTTATCCAATTGCCGCCGGTGGTTTCGCAGTCTTCCTGGGCCTGCTGCAACTGCTCGACGCCGTAGTAGTACCACGTCACTTTTGCATTATCGGGAAGGGTGGCCGACCCACCGCGCTTGTCCTTGCTGGTTGCGTGCGGGTTGGCCAACGCTTCCTGGGTCGGCTTCGCCTGGCATGTCGCCACGTATCCCTCGGCACAACGCTCGACTTTACGCTTTTGGGTCGTGAGCGTTCCCTTGCTTTCATTGCTGCAAGACCAATCGAGGGTTTCGGCGGGCATGCCTTTATATTCGTAGCAACTGTGGCTTTCGATCACTGGAACGGCCTGGCTCTGGGACCGTGTGATGACGTCGCAGCCTTGGGCCAAGGCGGCGGCGGGGCTCGCGCAAACGATCAATAGCAGGATTCTGGCATTCATGAGTTTCTCCCTTTGCGGATTCTGCACCGGTGCCTATCAATTTCGAGGTGCAAAAAAAGCCCACGTTCCATCAGTTTTCCAACCGGTAGAACTCAGGGAGAAACGGGGCTGGCGCAGCGCGTCAGCGAAACTTGGGTAGAGGGGGTTCAGCAGGCTTGAGCGACGTCAGCGCGCTCTGGATCGACGGAGCGTCCTTGTCGATGTCGTTGAGCCGGTCCCGGATGCGCACTGCGGTGGGATGCCCACCTTGGTGGTCGACCCAGTCGGCGATTTCCTTGCAGGCTGCCGTGAGCCTGGCCTGACGCGATTCGAGCAAGGTGAGCAGGGTGGTGATGGACTCTTTTTCGGACATGTCACACCTCCATTCAGGGGTTGATGAGGCAGCACAAAACCCGCCAGGGGGGCGGGCTGCGCCGTGGTTTAAGCGTAGTTGAGTTATTTCAGGTCCGTCGAAGAATCCGGCGTCCGGCTAGACAGCCGGCGTGCCGGAAACAATCCCTGTGTTGTCAGCTGGACTCCTTGACCCAGGACGGCGTGACGCTCGCCCGCCAGCGCACGTCGGTAATACCGTATTTCTCAGCAAGGGGCTTGGAGACCCGCTTGACCTTTTCTCTCCCGAATTTCGGTATGCGCCCGACCCCTGCGTCGCAACTGGCCCAATGCCAAGCCTCGGAGTTATTCATCACTTCTGCGCGAATAATGAATGACTTGGGTTCGCCATGGAGTATGTAGTCGATGATGTAAAGCGATGGCCCGCCCATAAATCCTCCCTAATTAGTCCTATACGGATGGATACAAAGGCATTCGGAAAATTCCATCGAATTTCCAGACGGTCAAATTAATTCCGCCCAGGCTCATGCATCGAGCAGCAGCAAAACAGTCGGAACTCGCGGCAAGGAACCAAACCCGGTTACCCTTCTCCAAGATGAGCTTCAACACCATGGGCCAGGGATCAAAGGCGACGCAGTGCGGCATCAACAAAAGGCAAAACATGAAAAACATCGCCAGGGTGCTGTTCATCGCAGCCCTCGCCATCGGTTTGTCGGGCTGCATTGGCGCCCCCATCGAACTGACGCCGCAAACCGAGCAACGCTTGCGCGAACAACCCCCGATCCGTTTCCTGCTGACATTCGATGATGGGCCCAGCGCCTCGTCTATCTGGAACCCTAGCCTGGAGGTGCTCGACGCACTGGCAGACAATCCGGTACAGCCCGGCATCAAGGCGGTGTTTTTCCTGCAGACCCGCGCACCACGGGCCGGTGGCAGTGATATTGGCCGCTCGGTAATGCGCCGTGAACAGCAGGAAGGTCATTTGCTGGCCTTTCATACGGCGACCTACTGGCACACCAATCACCGGTCGCTGAGCCCTGATGAGCTGGAGCAATCGCTCAGCAATGGCGGGAGCGATATCGCCGCCATTAGCGGCGCGGCACCGATCTTGGTGAGGCCGCCATTCTGGAGCTTCGACAAGCGCACCGCGGCCGCCTACCGACAACATGGCCTGCACATTCTGTTGACCGACTTGAGCGCAAATGACGGCAAAGTCTGGGGCATCACCATGAGCCCGCGGCGGCGGATCAACCTGACCCGGCAACTTTCCGAAGTGCGCGAGCGCATCGCCGCCGGGCAACTGCCAGCGGTGGACGGAGTGATTCCGGTGGTGGTGACGTTTCACGACATCAATCGTTATACGGCCCGGCATGCTCGCGAATACCTGCAAATCCTGCTCGACAGTGCCAAGGCTACCGGCGTGAGGACCGACGCCAAGCCATTCTATGATGACCACCAGGCGCTGGAGCGAGCAGCCTTGGCCCGGACAGTCGATCACAGCACCGAGCCCGTGCATTTGCCGGGGCTGTGGGACTGGTTGTGGGATTCGGACTCCCACTGAGGGCGCCACGAATGCGGCGGGTGTCGCGACATTCGGTTGGTCGCCCGGCGCAATCCGCGTGTATGGTAGGCCGTGCACCCTTGGTTAAAGTCGGAGGTGACCGATGAGTACTGCGATGCTGACGAAAATGCACATCAACGGTTATGACGTGCTTAGCGTAAACAGCGGCTCGTGGAGGGTCTGCACCCAGGCTGACCGGTTGGGTTCCTTTGCTTCCCGTGAGGAAGCGCTGGCCTACGCCGCCGCGTTGCCGACCCGAAGGGCCCGTAGCGGCCGGCCTGTAAACACGAAATAGATGGGGCCGGTACAGCCAGCCTCTTGGTGACAGGTAGGCCGCTATCGCGAGCAAGCTCGCTCCCACAGTTTTTCGGTTGTTCACCAAAAATCCCCTGTGGGAGCGAGCTTGCTCGCGATGGCGTTGGGTCAGCTGTGATCAGGCGCGGGCCAGTTCCAGCGGGACTTCCAGGGTAAACAGGGCGCCTTGCCCCGGTCCGTCGCTCTGTACATGGAGGCGGCCATTCATTTCAACCGCCGCCAGGGCGCAGCTGTGCAAGCCAAACCCATGGCCGTCCTTGCGGGTCGTAAAACCGTGATTGAAGATGCGGGCCAGGTTCTCCGGGGAAATGCCTTCGCCTCGGTCCTTGACGCTCAGGCTCAGTGTCGTTTCGTCGAGGATGCGGATCCCCAGGGTCATCTCCCGCGGATGCTCGCTGATGTGCGACATCGCGAATTTGGCGTTGCTGATCAGGTTGATCAGGATCAGCAGCAACCTGTGTTTGTCCCCCATGATCGCAGGAACGTCCTGATATTCCTTGATGACGGTGACGTGATGCCGACTGAGCGCGCCCGAGTTCATGCGTAGCGCATCTTCGAACAGATCGCTGACATTGAGCGGTTCGATCAGCCTGGCGGCCCCTGCATAGGTTTGTTGAGTGGTGACGATTTCCTTGATGTGATCGATGCTCTTGGTCAACTGCGCCAGCTCATCGATAAGCACGGTTTGTTCTGCGGCGATGGAGTCGACCAGTTCGTTGAAGTAACGCGGCAGCAACCGACCTTTTTCATCATGGGTGATGAACTGGCCAAGATCTTCGGCATGTTCATTCATCATTTTGACCGCCTTGGTGAGCCCGATCGTCTTGCTGTTCCTCAACTTGCGGGTTACGAGTTCGGCTGAAATGTTCACGCTGTTGAGCACATTCCCGACGTTGTGCAACACATTCGTGGCTATTTCGGCCATGCCCGCCATTCGGGCCGCATCCACCAGTTCGCGCTCGGCCTCCATCAGCTCTCGGGTGCGCTCCTGCACGCGCTCTTCGAGCCGCTCGTTGGACGTTTGCAGTTGCTGGTTGATCTGGTTGATGACGGCGTAACTGCGAACCAGCCGCACCGCCAGGTAGATCATCAACAGCGCCATGAGGCTGGCACACGCGCCCAGGTAGATATGGTATTGACGGTCCGCAGCGGCGGTCCTGCGCTGGGTCTCGTTCAATAGTTCGGTGATGCTGTCCAGTTCCTGGGCCACCGGAATCACGCTGATGCGATCCAGCAGATCATTGACGATCGGTTGTTCCTGGATAACGGATTTGACGTGCTGGGCCAGGGCAATGAAAAGGGGCTGGCTGGTCGCGGGCAGTCGGTCGACGTACTTCTCCAGATCACTCAATTGGCGCTGCACTTCCTCGGCTTTGTCCGAGGTGACATAAAGTGCGTACTCCAGCGTCGTCAGTGTCAGCTCACGAACATTGGAAGCTGTTGCCAGACGTTCCGTCGGGCTTTCGGCGCTCATCCCGTCGAGCAAGGTTTGAATACCGTCCTCGACGATCGGCAACTCATCCAGGGCGGTGCGTAGATTGGCGTTGTGTTGCTGGAATTGATCGACCAGCACCGTTTTGTTCTTGACCGCGTCCACGTAGCCGTTGCGTCTGGATGCCCAAAGAGCTGCCAGTGGGCCAGTGTTATTGAGCTGCTCCAACTGCTCCCATCGACTGCCGGCCTCAAGCGGCGGTGCCAACGACAGGTTGTTGTTCACGCCGATCTTTTTCCTGAGGATCTTGACGTTCCAGTTAGCGTCGGCCTGCTTGAGCTGGCGAATGAAGTCGCGGGATTCGAAGTAGGTCGATGAGTCGTACGTGTATGACTTGATCAAAAAGAATATCAGTGCAGCAAACACAATCAGCGCGACGGCCAATAGGGCGGGCCATTTATATTTTTTGATAATAGTGGTCACGCTATTCTCCTGTTCAGGGCGCTTATCGAAGGAGTCGGTGAATTCCCGAGGGGGGAGAGATGCTCGAGGGAGGAGCCGGAAGAGGGGAAAGGTAAACGTCGTACGGATTGGTGTGCCGGTTTGCTGTGGCCTGGGTACACGTTGGGCTCCCTGCTAACGATGAACGTCGGGTTCATGGCTGAGTGTAGCGCTAACGAGAGGGGCGATGCTGCTGCGCGAGTGCGCCGCAGTGAAGCAGGCGCGGCCGGGCAGGCCGCGCCAGTGGCGTTACTTGATGTCGATGAAGGGCAGGGTGCCGTTTGGCAGCACGGTGGTTGGCAAGACGCCATTCCAGCGTTCGGCCTTGGTCAGTTCCACCAGGTTCTGGTTGCTGGCCAGGGCCTGGGCCCGCGCCTTGATGGCTTCGGCTTCGGCTTTGCCGCGCAACTCAGTCGCCAGTGCATCTGCCTTGGCCTGCGCAACTTGCGAATCGGCCTCTGCCTGGGCCTGGGTCACGCGAATCTGTGCTTGCACCTGTTCGGTGGCTAGCTGTTGCTCGCGGGTCTTGACCTGGACTTCCGCGGCCATGCGCGCTTCGATGGCTTTTTCATAGGCATCACTGAAGTCGATGTTCTCGACCTGGACGCTGTCGATGATCACCGGCCCGGTAATGGTGGCCTTGATGGCCGTGGAAATATCGTTGACCAGTTGGACGCGGTTCTGCACGGCAGCCACGGCGTTGAACTTGCCGAATACGTTTTCCACCTGGGTAGGCACTTGGCGGCTGATCATCCGGTCGCGGATACCTTCCAGGTCCTTGAACTGGGTATAGACCTTCGCGACATCGGAAGGCGCGATGTGCCAGGACACGGACACCTTGAGCTGGGCGGACTGTTGGTCCTTGCTGTAGGCCTGCAGGTCTTCATAAGCCGTCACTTGGCTCTGGACGCTGATCAGTCGTACCGACTCGATAAATGGCGTCTTGAAGGACAGTCCCGGTTCAATGACGCCGACCAGCGCCCCGTTGCGCAGCAGCACACCACGCTCGGTTTCGTCGATCGTGTACCAACTGCCAAAGAACACGCACAACAGGACGATGCCCGCGATTGCAGCAAGGATGGAACCGATGGTTTTACTGGTCACTTTTCTTTCCTTGATTGGCTGGGGAGGGTTTGCCATAGCTGTGTCCAATGTTGAAGCTGCAATCGGCATTCTGAATGCCAGACACGAAAAAGCCCTGAATAATCAGGGCTTTAACGTTAGAAAATGGCGGAGGCGATGGGATTCGAACTCATGGACCTGTTACAGTCGACGGTTTTCAAGACCGTTGCCTTAAACCACTCGGCCACACCTCCATATTGCGTTGCGGGCGCCATAATACCCGAATGAAACACACTGTCAAACTCTCTACGTAGCTTGTTACAGAGCGTCTGTTATGATCCTTGCCACTGAATGTTTCAAAACCGGAGGAGTGTCGCCATGCGCGAACAGGATTACGCAGTGAACAACAGCGTGCAGGCTGAGCAGCTAGAGGTTAGCCGCGTCCTGCGCAACACTTATGGCCTGCTGGCACTCACGCTCGCTTTCAGCGGTGTGATGGCCTACGTCGCACAACAGATGCGGGTGGGTTACCCGAACGTCTTCGTCGTGCTGATCGGTTTCTACGGCCTTTTCTTCCTCACCAACAAACTCCGTGATTCGGCCTGGGGTTTGGTGTCGGCTTTCGCCCTGACCGGCTTCATGGGCTTTTTGCTCGGCCCGATCCTCAATCGCTACCTGCAAATGCAGGGCGGTGCCGAAGTGGTCAGCTCGGCCTTCGCAATGACCGCACTGGTATTTGGTGGCCTGTCGGCCTACGTGCTGATTTCCCGCAAGGACATGAGCTTCCTGGGTGGCTTCATCACCGCAGGTTTCTTCGTGTTGCTGGGGGCGACGCTGGCCAGCTTCTTCTTCCAGATCAGCGGCCTGCAACTGGCGATCAGCGCCGGCTTCGTGCTGTTCTCGTCTGTCTGCATCCTGTATCAGACCAGCGCCATCATTCACGGCGGCGAGCGTAACTACATCATGGCCACCATCAGCCTGTATGTATCGATCTACAACCTGTTCGTCAGCCTGCTGCAGCTGTTCGGCCTGATGGGGCGTGACGACTGATTGCATTTGTGATGAGTGAGCAGCCCGCTTTGGCGTGATGCTGTTCACATAGAAACAACGGCGTTTTTCAGAGATGAAAAGCGCCGTTTTTTTTGGTTTTAGGTGCGTTTTTTTGGGGGGCATATCCGTTACCGCAGAAACGGATATACACCCCAAAGCAAGAAAATCCCGAGCCCTCTCAAAAAAAAAACGGCACCTCCCTTGGAAAAAGGGAAGTGCCGCTTTTGGAACCTAGATGAACGGTATCGCCACATGAAGTGGACTTAAGAGGCAAACCGCCGCAACCCCACCGGTGGTACAAAGGCTTCCAGCTCAGCCTCCACCGCCTCGATTATTCGTTCAACATCCGGGGCATTCATCACAGTTGCGCAGGGGATACCCGCAATGGCGATCATGGTCTCGCCGCTGGCACGGTCAAACAGCCGGGCAACCATGCTGCCAGGCGCATCCATGCTCGCTTCGAATCCCATGGGATGGAAGTGCCAGCGCATCAACTGGCAAGCGTTGGGGAACGTAACCTTGCTGAAAGATCCTTTATTCATGTTGCCCGCCTTCTTCAATCGAGCGCTTCCTTTTGCTCATGTCAGGAAGGAAGAGCCATCATGGCTCTACCAGTGAGAACTAAAAATAGCACCTGAAAATGAAGCTCATGTGGATTTTTTCAGTCCATTTTGCGATTGGTTCACTTTTTTTGATCTGGATCACGACTTAAGCGGCTATGTACAGAATGCCATCACGCTTGGCTGGGGTTATCCCGAGACTCGGGCAATGGCTCTGGCACGTGGCTTTTCCAGGCGATGAGCAGGGCCAGGATCATCATCGCCAGGGCGACGGCGAAGGTCGTGTGCAGACCGTTCGTCACGGCGGCAGGGCTGGCGCGGGTGATGTCATTTGTCGCCGCCGCGGCTGCAAACACCGCGCCGAGCACGGAGGCTCCGGTGAAGAAACCCAGGTTGCGCGACAGGTTGAGCAGCCCGGCGATGACGCCTCGCCTCTGGGCAGCTACATCGGCCATGACTGCCGTGTTGTTGGCCGTCTGGAAGAACGCGTAGCCGAGGGTCGTCACCACGATGGCCGCGAGGTAGCCGACGGTGCCAAGGGCAGGGGGAACCAGTGACAGCATCAGGCAGCCGAGGACCATGGCCCCCAGGCCGGCGAGCCGCATGGGCTGCACGCCGAAGCGATCCGCCAGGCGTCCGGCAGGCACTCCGGCCAACGCCGCGACAGCTGGGCCTGCGGCCAGCGCCAGCCCCACGAAGACCGCCGGCAGTCCGAGGGTGATGGACAAGTAAAAAGGCCCCACCAGCAGCGTCGCCATCATGACCGTCGCAACCAGGGCGCTCGTCGCCAGGCCTGATACCAATGATTTGTCGCGAAACACCGTCAAGGGAATCAACGGCGATAAGGCCCGGGACTGGGCCCGAATGAACAGCCCGCCGCCCACGAGTGCGATCAGCAGCAACGCAAGATTCAATCCGCCAAAGCTTCCGCGTCCGGAAGTCATGGACAAGGCATAGGCGGCGAGCGTCATTGCCAACAGCAATGTACCGGTTACATCGAAGCGGGTTCCTTCGGGCTTCGGCGGCACTTCACGCACCGGTAGCGAATACCACGCCAGCCCTAGCGTCAGCAGGCCGAGAGGGATATTGACCAGGAACAAGGCCGGCCAACCGAACCCGCTGATCAACATGCCGCCAAAGGACGGTCCGAGGGCCGTGCCCACTGCCGACAGCGTTGCCAGCAGCCCCATGGCACTGCCGGTTTTTCCCTGATCGACCGTTTCGCCAACCAGCGCCAGGGTCAGCGTCATCATGATGGCGGCCCCCAGGCCTTGCAGCGCCCGACCTGCGACCAATAGCCAGAGCGAGGGCGCCAAGCCGCATACCGCCGATGCCAAGGTGAACAGGGCGATACCGGCCAATAGCAGCTTGCGCCGGCCCATCAGGTCTCCCAAGCGGCCAACACTGACAATCAGCGTGGTGATGGCCAGCAGATAGGCCAGCACCACCCATTGGATCTGCTGGAAAGAGGCCCCGAGCACCTCGGCCAGCGTCGGCAGTGCCACCGCAGCCACACTGGCGCCAAGGGAGGCTAGCAGCGTCGAGAGCGCAAGGCTGGCCAGGGCCCAACGAGGTGAAAAGAGCCGGTGTGCGGGCGCGGTTGCCGGCCGGCTTTGTTGCGTGTTGACGGGTTTCATCGTGTCACCTGTATCCGTGGCGCTCGAAACGGAGCTGTCAGAACGTTACGCCTGGGCATAACATGGCGGAAGACGCAGCATTTGCACGTTATAGCTGCAGCAAACGCCATCTGTTCAATTCGAGATACCGCCATGTCCTCGCCTGACCTCAATCTGCTCATCACCCTTGATGTGCTGCTCTCGGAAGGCAGCGTGGCCCGGGCCGCCCGGCGCTTGCAGCTGAGCCCGTCGGCCATGAGCCGGGCACTGGCGCGGCTGCGTGAAACCACCGGTGACCCGCTGTTGGTTCGGGCCGGGCGAGGGCTGGTGCCGACGCCCCGTGCGCTGGAATTGCGCGAACAGGTCAGCCACCTGGTGCAGCAGGCCCAGGCGGTGCTGCGGCCAGTGACGACCCCGGATCTTGGCCGCTTGAGCCGAACTTTCACGTTGCGCACCCGCGAAGGGTTCGTGGAGAACTTTGCCATCGACCTGATCACTCGCATTCACGAACAAGCGCCCGGCGTGCGCCTGCGTTTCGTGGAAAAGACCGACCGCGACAGCACGGCGCTTCGCGAAGGCACCGTGGACCTGGAGACCGCCGTCGTGGACAAGGACACCAGCCCGGAACTGCGAACCCAGGCGTTGTTCAGCGACCGCTTGATTGGCGTAGTGCGCGCGGGACACCCGCTGAGCCAGACAACAGTGAGCGCCGCCGGTTATGCCGCAGGTGGGCATGTCGGTGTGTCGATGCGCGGCCTGGATCATGGCCTCATCGACCAGGCCCTGGCGGCGCTGAATCTGTCCCGGGAAATCGTCACCACCGTGCCAGGCTTTTCCTCGGCGCTGGGACTGGCCCGCTCCAGTGACCTGATCGCCAGCGTGCCTGAACGCTACACCGCGAGCCTGCGGATCGGCCTGCACAGTTTTACGCTGCCGTTTCCCGTGCCTGGGTTCACGATCGCCGTGCTCTGGCATCCGCGGATGGACGCCGATCCTGTGCATCGTTGGTTTCGAGGTTGTCTGCGAGAAGTGTGTGCACGTAAAACCGTAGAGGTTTAGTAGATATTCATTAATAGCATTACGCTGGCACTTAGTTGGCGAAAGTGCGACGCCGTACGCAAATTACTAGTTATCGATATTTAATATTTAAATAGATTTTTGTCCGACAATCCGCAACTCGGGCGATTTAGTCGGGGCACTAACGAGGCAGAACCCTATTGTTTATGGGCGTTAAGGGCAGTGCGTGAAATTGAACGAAAAAAATTGCTAGACGTTTGATTTCCAATTGTGTCAGGTTTCTTACGTCCTCATTGGGCGAGTGATAGGACGATCTCGCCAGAGATTGTCTGTCTGACTAAAACTGTTCCATTTGCAAACAAGGAAGTATGTTTATGTCGAAAGTCAAAAGCAGCGCTATTGATTCTGCCGAGCAACTCCTCTGGGCGCCGCAATCATTGGCGGCTGCCAGCAATGCGTTCAACCAGATCAATAGTTTCAGCCACCAATACGACCGGGGCGGTAACCTGACCGTCAACGGCAAACCGTCGTACTCTGTCGACGAGGCGGCCACTCAGTTGCTGCGCGACGGCGCGGCTTACCAGGACCGGGACGGCAGCGGCAAGATCGAGCTGACCTACACCTTCCTGACTTCCGCTTCTTCCAGCACCATGAACAAGCATGGGATCAGCGGCTTCAGCCAGTTCAGTGCGCAGCAGAAAGGCCAGGCAGCCCTGGCCATGCAATCCTGGGCGGACGTGGCCAATGTCACCTTCACCGAAAAAGCCAGCGGCGGCGACGGTCACATGACCTTCGGCAACTACAGCGGCGGCCAGGATGGCGCGGCGGCGTTCGCTTATCTGCCAGGGACGGGTGCCGGCTATGACGGGACCTCCTGGTACCTGATCAACAGCAGCTACACCCAGAACAAGAACCCGGACCTGAACAACTACGGCCGCCAGACCCTGACCCACGAAATCGGTCACACCCTCGGCCTGGCCCACCCCGGTGACTACAACGCTGGCGAAGGCAGCCCGACCTACGATGACGCCACTTATGGCCAGGACACCCGTGGCTACAGCGTCATGAGCTACTGGAGCGAAAGCAATACCGACCAGAACTTCAGCAAGGGCGGCGTCGAAGCCTACGCCTCCGGTCCGCTGATGGATGACATCGCGGCCATCCAGAAGCTCTACGGTGCCAACACCACGACCCGTACCGGCGATTCGACCTACGGTTTCAACTCCAATACCGGTCGCGATTTTCTCAGTGCGTCTTCGTCGTCGGACAAAGTGGTGTTTTCGGTATGGGATGCGGGCGGTCGCGATACCCTGGATTTCTCCGGTTTCACCCAGAACCAGAAAATCAACCTCAATGACGCCTCGTTCTCCGATGTTGGCGGCATGGTAGGCAACGTCTCCATCGCCAAGGGTGCCGTCATCGAAAACGCCATCGGCGGCGCGGGCAGCGACTTGCTGATCGGCAACACGGTGGCCAACGAGCTCAAGGGCGGCGCGGGCAACGATATCCTTTGGGGGGCCGGCGGTGCAGACAAGCTCTGGGGGGGCTCGGGGGCGGACACGTTCGTGTTCGCCGCCAGTTCCGATTCGCGGCCGGGGGCGACGGACCAGCTCCTCGATTTCGTCAGCGGCCTGGACAAGATCGACCTGACCGGTATCACCAAGGGCGCGGGCCTGCACTTCGTGAGCGCATTCACCGGTGCGGCGGGCGATGCGGTGTTGTCGACATCGGGTAGCAACAGCCTGCTGTCGGTGGACTTCTCCGGACACGGCGTGGCTGACTTCCTGGTCAGCACCGTTGGCCAGGCAGCGGTCTCGGATATCGTGGCCTGATGCTAAACCCTGTAGGAGCTGTCGAGCGGAGCGAGGCTGCGATCTTTCCCCAGGCACCTGAGTCTCAAGCGAAAAGATCGCAGCCTCGCTTTGCTCGACAGCTCCTACAGGACCCCGGCCAGGATGGAAAAAATGCGTAGAAAATTTATGCCCAGTAGCGTTCAGGCAACCGCCGGGTTGCTCGCTACGCTGATGATGTTTTGTGGAGAAGTCGCCATGGCGCGCAGCCTGTTGTTAGCAGAACCCTCGCAGTTGGCCGGTCAATGGCAGGCTGTTTTGTCGAGCCCGCAGGACAACGCGCAAACCCAGGCGATGCAGGACAAGCCGTCCAACAGTTGCCTCGTCGAACTCAAGATGGACCAGACCCTGGGCGGGCAAACCGACTGCCTGGGCCAATGGTTGGGGGATGAACCGGTTCGTTGGTTCACCGAACCCGACGGACTTTCCCTGATTGGCAAACAAGACTCCAGGACTCACTTGGGGCTGCGTCAGGGAGACCATTATCAAATGACGTTGAAGTCCGGCTTGATACTCAGGCTTGAACGCAATAAATCCCAGAGTGCTCATTAACGAGTGAGTACAGTTGAGTCTTGATCGAAGTGCGCTTGTTTGAACAGGCGTGCTTTTCGGTGTGGGCCGAATTTAAAAACAAAGATTGGTAAGTTGAATAACGGCCCATTCGCGGGCAAGCCAACAGCAAGGAAGATCATGAATAGGGTAAGGAGCGTTGCCGCGGTGCCGCTGTTTAAAGCGCTGGGTGATTATAAAAATATTCTGATCAGTGTTGGATGTTTTACCGCACTGATTAATGTCCTGATGCTCGCGCCTTCGATTTATATGCTCCAAGTATATGACCGCGGGTTGTCATCACAGAACGAGACCACGCTGGCGATGTTGTCATTGATGGTTGTCGGCTTCTTCGTATTCATCGGGCTGCTGGAAATGGTCCGTAGCTTCGTCGTCATCCGCATCGGCAGCCAGTTGGAGAGACGTTTCAATCTCCAGGTGTACAAGGCCGCGTTCGAGCGCAATCTGCGCCAGGGTGAAGGCAACGCCGGGCAATCGCTGGGCGACCTCACGCATATTCGCCAGTTCCTCACCGGGCCGGCGCTGTTCGCTTTCTTCGACGCGCCGTGGTTTCCCATCTATCTGCTGGTGATCTACCTGTTCAACGTGTGGCTCGGCGTGTTTGCCTCCGTCGGCACGCTGCTGCTGATCGGCCTGGCCTGCCTTAACGAGGCCATGACCAAAAAAGCCTTGGGGCAGGCCAGCGTCTACTCGCAACAATCCAGCCAGCTGGCTACCAGCCATTTGCACAACGCCGAGACGATCCAGGCCATGGGCATGCTCGGCGCGCTGCGCAGCCGCTGGTTCGCCGTGCACTCACGGTTTCTCGGCCTGCAGAACCAGGCCAGCGACACCGGCGCGGTAATCAGCTCCCTGAGCAAGACCCTGCGCCTGTGCCTGCAATCGCTGGTGCTGGGCTTGGGCGCACTGCTGGTGATCAAGGGCGACATGACCGCCGGGATGATGATTGCCGGCTCGATCCTGATGGGACGGGTATTGAGCCCCATCGACCAGTTGATCGCCGTGTGGAAGCAATGGAGCGGCGCCAAACTGGCTTACCGGCGTCTCGACGCGCTGTTGCAAGCGTTTGCGCCCCAGGATGACGGCATGATGCTGCCAGCGCCCAAGGGCCAGGTGAGCTTCGAACAAGTGAGCGCGGGACCACCTGGGCAACGCAGCGCGACGCTGCAGCAGGTCAGCTTCAGCTTGGCTGCCGGGGAAGTGCTCGGTGTGCTGGGGGCTTCCGGTTCCGGCAAGTCGACCCTGGCCCGAGTCCTGGTGGGTGTGTGGCCGACCCTCGCGGGTACGGTGCGCCTCGACGGGGCCGACATTCATCGCTGGAATCGCGAGCAACTCGGCCCGCACATCGGCTACCTGCCCCAGGACATCGAGCTGTTCAGCGGCAGTATTGCCGAGAACATCGCCCGGTTTCGCCAAGCCGATCCGCAAAAAGTCGTCGCTGCCGCGCAGCAGGCCGGGGTTCATGAGCTGATCCTGCGCCTGCCCCAGGGCTATGACACGGTGCTGGGGGAGGACGGCGGTGGTTTGTCCGGCGGGCAGAAACAACGGGTTGCGCTGGCCCGGGCGATGTACGACCGGCCGAGCCTGGTGGTGCTCGACGAACCCAACTCCAACCTCGACACGGTTGGCGAAGCGGCGCTCGCCAGTGCCATCGCGCAGATGAAGGCCCAGGGCACCAGCGTCGTGTTGGTCACCCATCGTTCCTCGGCACTGGCCCAGGCCGACAAGTTGTTGGTGCTCGACGAAGGCCGGCTACAAGCCTTCGGCCCAAGCCAGCAAGTGCTGCGGGCGCTTTCCGGCCAGTCGGGCTCACAGGACAACGCGCCGCGCAGCTCACCGCCGAACAGTCCCCAGGCGGCCCCCAACGGACTGAGCATGAGTCGCCAGTACCAGGCCGCCAGCAAACCGGGTGGCGCATGAGCAAGGAGCGCGACATGAATCTCGAACATTCTCAGGACGTTGAGCAGCCGGAGCGCGACGCCCGTTTCTTCACCCGCATGGGCTGGGCATTGGCGCTCGTTGGCGCGGGCAGTTTTTTCACCTGGGCCAGCCTCGCGCCGCTGGACCAGGGCATCCCCGTGCAGGGCACCGTGGTGGTTTCAGGCAAGCGCAAGGCGGTGCAATCGATGAGCAGCGGCGTCGTCAGCCGGATCCTGGTGCGCGAAGGCGAAGCGGTGAAGCAGGGCCAGCCGCTGTTCCGCCTGGACCAGACCCAGGCCGCCGCCGATGTGCAATCGCTACAGGCACAGTACCGGATGACCTGGGCGAGCCTGGCGCGCTGGCAAAGTGAGCGGGACAACCTGTTGCAGGTGAGTTTTCCGGCCGAGCTGAGTCGCGATCCCGATCCACGCCTGGCCCTGGTGCTCGAAGGCCAGCGGCAACTGTTCAGCAGCCGCCGCGAAGCCTTCGCCCGGGAACAGGCGGCGTTGCGTGCAAGCATCGAGGGCGCCGCGGCGCAATTGGCGGGCATGCGTCGGGCCCGCAGCGACCTGACCGCCCAGGCCGAATCCCTGCGCCTGCAACTGGGCAACCTGCAACCCTTGGCCGACAACGGCTACATCCCGCGCAACCGCTTGCTGGACTATCAACGCCAACTGTCGCAAGTACAGCAGGAACTGGCGCAGAACAGCGGCGAAAGCGGAAGGGTGGAGCAGGGGATCGTCGAGTCGCGGCTGAAGCTGCAGCAGCACAACGAGGAATACCAGAAAGAGGTGCGCAGCCAGTTGGCCGACGCCCAGCTCAAGAGCGAAACCCTGCAAGAGCAACTGAAATCCGCCGGCTTCGAGCTGCAGCACAGCGAAATCCTCGCCACCGCCGATGGCATCGCCGTCAACCTGGGGGTGCACACCGAGGGCGCAGTGGTGCGCCAGGGCGACACCTTGCTGGAAATCGTTCCCCAGGGCACGCGGTTGGAAGTGGAAGGGCATCTGCCGGTGCACCTGATCGACAAGGTCGGCCCGCATTTGCCGGTGGACATCCTGTTTACCGCCTTCAACCAGAACCGCACGCCGAGGGTGCCGGGGGAAGTCAGCTTGATTTCCGCCGACCAGATGCTCGATGAGAAGACCGGCGCGCCGTATTACGTCCTGCGCAGCAGCGTCAGCGACGTGGCGATGGACAAGCTCAACGGCCTGGTGATCAAGCCCGGCATGCCGGCCGAGATGTTCGTGCGCACGGGCGAGCGCTCGTTGCTCAACTACCTGTTCAAACCGCTGCTCGACCGAGCCGGCTCTGCGTTGACCGAAGAATAAGGATGTCCGGCGGTATGAAGCGTTTCTATTGGGTGGCCGTGCTGGCCGTTTCCGTGTGCAACAACGCCTGGGCCATGGGACCGTTCGAGTTCTACGAGCAGGCCCTGCGCAATGACCCGGTCTACCTGGGCGCGATCAAGGAGCGCGATGCGGGCCTGGAAAATCGCGCCATAGGCCGCGCCGGGCTGTTGCCACACCTGGGCTACAGCTACAACAAGGGGCGCAACCAGTCCAAGGTCACGTACCTCAACGATCGCGGCGCCAGCCAGCATGACGATCGCAACTACAGCAGCTACGGCTCCAGCCTGACGCTGCAACAACCGCTGCTGGACTATGAGGCTTACGCCGCCTATCGCAAGGGCGTGGCCCAGGCGTTGTTCGCTGACGAAAGTTTTCGTGGCAAGAGCCAGGAGTTGTTGGTGCGGGTGCTGAGTCATTACACCCAGGCGCTGTTCGCCCAGGACCAGATCGACATTGCCCAGGCCAAGAAAAAGGCGTTCGAGCAGCAATTTCGCCAGAACGAGCATCTGTTTCGCCAGGGCGAAGGTACGCGCACCGACATCCTCGAGGCGCAGGCGCGTTATGAGCTGGCAATCGCCGAAGAGATCGAGGCACGCGATGAGCAGGATGCCGCCTTGCGTGAGCTGGGCTCGCTGATTGGCGTCCCGGCCCTGGATATCGGCGACCTGGCGCCGCTGCACGACACCTTCCAGACCTTTGCCTTGCAACCGGCCAGTTTCGACACCTGGCACGAGCTGGCGGTGAGCAATAACCCGAACCTGGCGTCCCAGCGCCAAGCGGTGGATGTGGCGCGTTTCGAGGTGGAGCGCAACCGCGCCGGGCACCTGCCCAAGGTCAGCGCCTACGCGACGATGCGCCAGAACGAATCGGAAAGTGGCAATACCTACAACCAGCGCTACGACACCAACACCATCGGCCTGGAAGTCAGTGTGCCGCTGTACGCCGGTGGCGGGGTCTCGGCGTCGACCCGCCAGGCCAGCCGCAACATGGAACAGGCCGAATACGAGCTGGATGCCAAGACCCGCGAGACGCTGATCGAATTGCGCCGCCAGTTCAGCGCTTGCGTATCGGGGATGAACAAACTGCGTGCCTACCAGAAGGCCCTGAGTTCCGCCGAAGCGCTGGTGGTCTCGACCCGGCAGAGCATCCTTGGCGGCGAGCGGGTCAACCTCGACGCACTCAATGCCGAACAACAGCTCTACACCACCCGCCGCGACCTGGCCCAGGCCCGTTACGACTACCTCATGGCCTGGACCAAGCTGCATTACTACGCCGGCACCCTCGGCCCGCAGGACCTGGCGAAGGTGGATGAGGCGTTTGTGTCCCAGGCGTCAATTCAATGATCGGCGCGTTGTTTTTGTGGCGAGGGATTGTTCCCGCTGGGCTGCGCAACGGCCCCAAAAAAGCCTGCGAGCGCTTCGCACTCGAGCGGGAGCAAGCTCCCTCGCCACAAAAGCCAAGGCAAGCCACAAAGCCAAGGCAAGGCAAGGCAAGCCACAAAACTTAGGTCAGCCAAAAAGCCAAGGCTGCCACAGTGGTTGGGGTAAGTCCCATCAGGCCGCGCAAACCAAAAGGATTTTTGCAACAACTAAGGATGGTTCGTGATGAAAGTCGATAACAAAAAACAGCCCGGACAGACGGGCCGCGTGTTCCTGCTCAAGACCCTCAACCGCGCAGTGCTCTGCGCCCTGGCGACCTTGGGCACGGCCCAGGCGGCGCCTTATGTCGAGAGCGGCAGGGCGGACAATCCGGACAGCTGGCGCAGCAGCGAATTCAACGCCGAATGGGGGCTGGGGGCAATCAACGCGCAGCAGGCCTACGCCGCCGGGTATACCGGCAAGGGCGTCAAGCTGGGGATCTTCGACCAGCCGGTCTACGCGGCGCACCCGGAGTTCTCCGGTACCGGTAAAGTCGTGACCCTGGTCACCAGCGGCATCCGTGAGTACACCGACCCCTACATTCCGGTGAAGGCCGGTGATGCGTTCCGCTACGACGGTTCACCCACCGTCGGTTCCGATGGCAAGCTGGGTTCCCACGGCACCCATGTCGGCGGGATCGCTGCCGGCAGTCGCGATGGCAGCCCGATGCACGGCGTGGCGTACGATGCGCAGATCATCAGCGCCGACAACGGCGATCCGGGCCCAGAAGACGGCATCATCCTGGGCAACGACGGCGCGGTGTACAAGGCGGGATGGGATGCGTTGATTGCCAGCGGCGCACGCATCATCAACAACAGCTGGGGCATTGGCATCACCGATCGCTTCGACCAGGGCGGCCGCGATCCGGCGTTCCCGCACTTCACCGTGCAGGACGCGCAACTGCAATTCGACCAGATCCAGCCGTTGCTGGGCACCAAGCCCGGCGGCGCCTACGAGGGCGCCATCGCCGCGGCCCGCAGCGGGATCGTGACGATCTTCGCCGCTGGCAACGACTACAACCTCAATAACCCCGATGCCATCGCGGGCCTGGCTTATTTTGTGCCGGACATCGCGCCGAACTGGCTCACCGTGGCGGCGCTGCAAGTCAATCCGGACACCGCCAGCGCCGATCCGTACACCATCAGTACCTTCTCGTCGCGCTGCGGCTACACCGCCAGTTTCTGCGTGTCGGCACCGGGCACCCGGGTCTACAGCGCCGTGATCGGCGGCACCAGTGCCGACGACCTGACTGTCGGCTACGCCAACAAGAGCGGCACCTCCATGGCCGCGCCCCATGTCGCCGGCAGCGTGGCGGTGTTGATGGAGCGTTTCCCGTACATGACCGGCGCCCAGGTCGCCAGCGTACTGCGCACCACCGCCACCGACATGGGCGCGCCGGGCGTCGATGCGTTGTATGGCTGGGGCATGATCAACCTGGGCAAGGCCATCGACGGTCCAGCGATGCTGGTGACCGAGCAGGACATCCCCGAGGAATTCCGCATCGAGGGTGCTTATGGCTCCGGTCAGTTCGTGGTGGACCTGCCGGGCATTGGCGCGATCATCGATGCCGGCAAATCCACGGAGCGGGTGTGCAGTGGCATCCAATGTGGCCTGGACGTTTGGCGCAACGACATCGCCGGCCACGGCGGGCTGACCAAGGAGGGCATCGGCACCCTTGTGCTTACCGGCGCAAACACCTACAGCGGGCCAACTCTGGTCAATCAAGGACGACTGGCAATCAATGGCTCGCTGGCGTCGGCCGTTACGGTCAACGACGGCGGCATCCTCGGCGGCAACGGGCGCATCGCCAGCCTCACCGCCAACCGCGGCGGCAGCGTGGCGCCAGGTAACTCCATCGGCACGTTGCAAGTGGCCGGTGATGTGACGTTCCAGCCCGGTTCGAACTACGCGGTGGAAGTCTCGCCCACCTCCAGTGACCAGATCGTGGCCGACGGCAAGGCGTCCATTGACGGGGCGACGGTGTCGTTGTCCCTGGAAAACAGCCCGACGCTGCTGACGGCCAGCGAAGTGAAAAGCCTGCTGGGCAGGCAGTTCAACATCCTCCAGGCCGCCGATGGTATTGACGGGCGCTTCGCTGAAGTCTTGCCCAACTATGCGTTTCTGGGGGGCGACCTGGCGTACAGCGCCAGTGGCATTCAACTGGCGGTCGAGCGTAACGACGCGTCATTTGCCAGCCTCGGCCTGACGCCTAACCAGCGCTCCGTCGCCTCGGCCGCCGAACAACTGGGCGCGGGCAACGGACTCTACGAAGCCTTGCTGCTTTCGCCCAGCGCCGCCGTGGCGCAACAGGCATTCCAGCAACTGTCTGGTGAAATCCATCCGGCCATCGGCACGCTGCTGATCAACGACAGCCGTCAATTGCGCGACGCCGTGGGTGATCGCCTGCGCCAGGACGCGCTGTACGACGCCGGTACGCCGACCGATGCCAGCAGCAATGCCTGGTTCAAGGTGCTGGGCGCTTGGGGCAAGAACGATGGCGGAAATGATCACGCCGGTACGACCAGCTCCATCGGTGGCTTGCTGGCCGGTGTCGACGGCCTGATCAGCGACCAGACACGACTGGGCTTCGTCACCGGCTACAGCGACAGTTCGTTGAGCATGGGCGACGGCACCCATTCCTCGGCCAAGGCCGACAGCTATCACCTGGGTGTCTATCTGGGGCATGAGATCGACGCGCTGCGCCTGACCGTCGGCGGCGCCCACAGTTGGCATCGCATCGACGTCAAGCGTGACCTGCAATGGGGTGACGTCAGCGGCCGGGAGAAAACCAAGCGCGATGCCCGGACCACCCAGCTCTTCACCGAAGCGGCGTATCGCCTCGACGTGCAACCGGTAGACCTGGAGCCGTTTGCCAACCTGGCCTATGTGCACCTGGACAGCGACAGCTTCCATGAAAAAGGCGACAACGCAGCCCTGCATGCTGGCGACGATCGTCGCGATGCCGTGCTCTCGACCCTGGGCGTGCGGGCCAGCCACACCTTGGTCCTGTCGGATCAACAGCAACTGCAGCTGTCCGGCTCCCTCGGCTGGCAGCACAACCTGAGCAGCACCACGTCCGAACAGGACCTGGCATTTGCCGGCAGCAGCAACACCTTCGCGGTGCAGAGCGTGTCCATGGACCGCAACGCGGCCGTGATCGGTGCCCGTGCCGGGCTCGCGGTCGCCAAGGATGTGCGGGTCAATCTCGATTACAACGGCTTGCTCGGCGCCCGGGATAAAACCCATGGCGTGGGCCTGACGCTGGATTGGCAGTTCTGACCAAGAGGAGGCGTTGAACAGGCATCTCCGTGGCGAGGGAGCTTGCTCCCGCTTGAGTGCGAAGCGCTCACAAGAGGGGCCTGCTGCGCAGTCCAGCGGGAGCAAGCTCCCTCGCCACCACAGCATTCCAACAACAAAAAGAGAGCAACAACCATGGGTATCTACGACTACAAGAACCTCGGCACTGCCGAATCCAAGGCTCTGGTCAGTGACGCAATGGCGATCATGCTGTATTCCTACCACAACCTCGACAACGGCTTTGCCACCGGTTACCAGCACAACGGCTTCGGTGCTGGGCTGCCGGCGACCCTGGTCACCGCGCTGCTGGGTGGCACCGATTCCCAAGGGGTGATTCCCGGCGTGCCGTGGAACCCCGACTCGGAAAAACTGGCCCTGGAGGCGGTACAGAAGGCCGGCTGGACGCCCATCAGCGCCGCGCAGCTGGGTTACGCCGGCAAGGTGGATGGCCGCGGGACGTTTTTCGGTGAAAAGGCCGGCTACACCACCGCGCAGGTAGAGATCCTCGGCAAGTACGACACCGAGGGTCACTTGCAGGAAGTCGGCGTGTCGTTTCGCGGCACCAGCGGCCCTCGGGAAAACCTGATTGGCGATTCCATCGGTGACGTGATCAACGACCTGATGGCCGCGCTGGGGCCCAAGGACTATGCGAAAAACTACGTCGGCGAAGCCTTTGGCAACCTGCTCGGGGATGTCGCGAAGTTTGCCCAGGCCCATGGCCTGACAGGCAACGACGTGCTGGTCAGCGGTCACAGCCTGGGGGGGCTGGCGGTCAACAGCCTGGCGGACTTGAGCGCCAGCCAATGGTCGGGGTTCTACTCCAGTGCCAACTACATCGCCTACGCCTCGCCAACCCAGAGCAGTACCGACAAGGTCTTGAACATCGGTTACGAGAACGATCCGGTGTTCCGCGCCCTGGACGGCTCGACGTTCAACCTCGCGTCGGTGGGTGTGCACGATGGGCAGCAGGAATCGGCCACCAACAACATCGTCAGCTTCAACGACCACTACGCTTCGACGGCATGGAACGTGTTGCCGTTTTCCATTCTCAACATCCCCACCTGGGTTTCCCACCTGCCTACCGGCTACGGCGATGGCATGGGCCGGATCATGGGCTCGGTGTTCTACGACCTCACCGAAAAAGACTCCACCATCATCGTCGCCAACCTGTCGGACCCCGCGCGCGCCAATACCTGGGTGCAGGACCTCAACCGCAATGCTGAAACCCACACCGGCAGCACGTTCATCATCGGCAGCGACAGCAATGACCTGATCCAGGGCGGACAGGGCAACGACTACCTGGAAGGCCGCGCCGGCAATGACACTTTTCGCGATGGCGGTGGCTACAACGTGATCGTGGGCGGGCAGGGCAGCAACAGCCTGCAACTGCAGCAGTCGGTGAAGGATTTCAGTTTTGCCCATGACGGGGCCGGGACGCTGTATATGCGCGACGCCCATGGCGCGATCAGCATCACTCGCGACATTGGCACGCTGGTCAGTAAGGAGTCCGGGTCGTTCTGGGGGCTGCTCAAGGATGAGGTGAGCCACAGCGTCACCGCCAATGGCCTGGTGGCCGGCGCCAACCTGACGGCGTATGCCTCTTCGATCAAGGGCAGCGCGGCCAACGACACACTGGTAGCGGGAGCAAAGGGGGACTGGCTGTTCGGGCAGGACGGCAACGATGTGCTGGTGGGCGGCGCGGGTAACGACACCTTCGTCGGTGGTGCGGGCAATGACCAGATGCAAGCGGGGGGCGGCAGTGACACCTTCCTCTTCAACGGCACTTTCGGCCAGGACCGGATCAGCGGCTACGACGCGGGGGACAAGCTGGTGTTCCTCGGCGTGCCGGGCGCCGGGGCAGGTCATGACTACAGCCAGTACCTGTCACAAGTGGGCAATGACACGCTGTTCAAGGTCGGCGACAGTTCCGTGACCCTGGTGGGCGTTGGTCTGGGTCAGGTGGGGGGCGAAGGGATCGTGTTCGCCTGATATCGCTATCGCGAGCAGGCACATCCAGCCTAGCTGTGACTGACTCACCGCTATCGCGAGCAAGCTCGCTCCCACAGTGGATTTGGGGTGTATGCAGTGTTTGTATTCACCACCGAGTCTTTGTGGGAGCGAGCCTGCTCGCGATGGCGGTGCAGAGGCCCGTCACTGGAAATCAGTCTTCCTTGCGAATGGTTGCCACATCATCGGCGCGGACCCGGACTTTCCTGCCGGAAATATCCTCGAACTCGTAGAAACCGTCGACGGTGCGAGTGTTGGGGGTATCCTTGGTCAAATACTGGGTACCGTTCTGCAAAGTCACCACGGTTTGCGACGCGCAGCCAGCCAGAGCCAGAAATGCCACGGCGACCATGGGCAGGCCCAGAAACCTGATGTTCATAACCATAACCTCTCAATCAAAAGGACACGGAGCAGCTGATTCGACCGCGCCATCACATTAGCTAACCGCCATTGGTCTCGCTTGCCGTAGGAAAGTTCATCGCTGGCTGAAGGATTTCACCTTAAATATAGGAGACCGTTCATCTTTTGCTGTTGCCTGGCTGGTTTACAGCTGCTATCTGTATGCATAACCAGTACCCGATATCCTTGGCGTTCTTTCTGTGGCAGTCCGTTCCCTCGACGACCCGTTTTACTACCTGAACAACTTCCAGCAAGTGCTCGCTTGGTTGACGCAGCGTTATGCCGATGTGCTCAGCACCGACGAGCAGCGCTTCATCGAGCACTTCGCCGCGCTGCCGCGTGGCGCCCAGGGCTTGCTGGTGCGGATGGTGATGCGCAAGGGGCTACGGTTTCGCCATAGCAAGCTGCATTACCCGGAAATTGGCGACATCGGCGCCGCCGTCGCGCCACTGTTGGCGCTGGGTTGGGTCGAGGAACAGGTCCCCATCGGGCTCGTCGAGCTGTTCGAGGTGCTGCTCAAGCCGGAAATCCTCCTGTGCCTGGGCCACCTGATCGAACACCCCAAGGCGAAAAAGACCGAATGGCTCCAGGCCTTGGACGAACGCCTCAACCAGCCCCAGCCGTTCGATGCCTGGTGCCCGCAGTTGGACGACCGGCTGTACAGCCTGACGATCATGAGTCTGTGTGACCGGCTGCGGTTGATGTTTTTCGGCAACCTTTACCAGGACTGGTCGGAATTCGTCCTCGCGGACCTGGGCATCTTCACCTACGAAACCGTCGAGTTCAGCGCCGAGTCACGAGGCTTGCGCAGCCGCGAGGACGTCGATGCCTGCCTGTTCCTGCACGACTGCCAGCAGCGCTTCGAAGCTGGCGAACCCCTGGAAGAGATCGTCGCCCAGGTCAACGAACTGTCCCTGGACAATCCGTGGCTGGAGCGGCGCCGGGGCAAGTTGTTGTTCCAGATTGGCCAGCACGGCGAGCGCATCGGCGACTTCGCCTTGGCCTTGGGCATCTATCGCCATTGCACCTACCCGGGCGCGCGGTTGCGGATGATCCGGGTGCTGGAGCGCATCGGCGAATACGCCCTGGCCCTTGAACTGGGCGAGGCGGCGGCCCTCGCACCGCAAAGTGCCGCCGAAACCCAGGCCTTGCTGCGGATCGTGCCCCGCCTGCGGCGCAAGTTGGGCGGCCCGCCAGTGCCACGGGCCATGGCCCGGGAAGTGGAACGCCTGGAGCTGCAGCTGCCGCGCGTCGATCCGACCTTGTCCGTGGAGTACCACGTCCAGGCCCACCTGCACGACGACAGCGCGCCAGTGCATTACGTCGAGAACAGCCTGATCAATTCGCTGTTCGGCCTGCTGTGCTGGCCGGCGATCTTCGCGCCATTGCCGGGCGCGTTTTTTCACCCGTTCCAGCGGGGGCCGGTGGACCTGCTCAACGAAGATTTCCATGCCCGTCGCGCCGAGCTGTTCGCCGCTTGCCTGGCAGAGTTGGACGATGGCCGCTATCGACAGACCATCGGCCGTCGCTACGCCGAAAAGTGGGGCGTGCAGTCGCCTTTCGTATTCTGGGGCGCGCTGTCCGAGCCCTTGCTGGAGCAAGCCCTCGATTGCCTGCCGGCCGCGCATCTCAAGCATTGGTTTGACCGTCTGCTGCTGGACATCAAGGCCAATCGCGCCGGCATGCCGGACCTGATCCAGTTCTGGCCGCAGCACAAGACCTACCGCATGATCGAAGTCAAAGGCCCTGGCGATCGGTTGCAAGACAATCAGCTACGCTGGCTGGAGTTCTGTCATGAACACCAGATGCCCGTTGCCGTTTGTTATGTGCAATGGGCAGAGTCAGCCATCGCGAGCGAGCTCGCTCCCACAGTGGACGAACCACCACAGCCCACCTGTGGCAGTGAACTCGGGGATGAGTCATCACAGATCACCTGTGGGAGCGAGCTTGCTCGCGATGGGGCCGCATGACCCCTGCACCCAGCTACAGCATCGCCGTGCGGGCGATGTGCGAGTTCACCGCCAAGGTGGGTGATCTCGACCTGCGCTTCACGCCCACGCCCACGGCCCTGGAAGGCATTGCCGGCCATCGCACCGTGGCCTCGCGGCGCAGCGAGGGTTATCAGGCTGAAGTGGCCCTCGAAGGTCATTACCAGACACTGACAGTCAAAGGCCGGGCCGATGGCTACGACCCGGCCCGCCAGTGCCTTGAGGAAGTGAAAACCTACCGCGGCGACCTGAGCAAACAACCGGCCAATCATCGCCAACTGCATTGGGCCCAGGCGAAAATCTATGGCTGGCTGATGTGCCAGAAACTGCAGTTGCCGCACATCGACGTGGCCCTGGTGTATTTCGACATCGTCAGCGAAAAGGAAACCTGCATCACCCAACGTTTCGAGTCGACACAGCTGCAAGCCTTCTTCGAAGCGCAATGCGCGTTGTTCCTGGCCTGGGCCGAACAGGAAATGGCCCATCGACAGGCGCGCAATCTCGGCGCGCAATCGCTGGTATTTCCCCATGCGGGTTTCAGGCCGGGGCAACGGCACCTGGCTGAATCGGTGTTCAAGGCCGTCAGTACCGGCCGCTGCCTGATGGCCCAGGCGCCCACAGGCATCGGCAAGACCGTTGGCACGCTGTTTCCGCTGCTCAAGGCCCTGGCGCCGCAGCAACTGGATAAGGTGTACTTCCTCACGGCGAAAACCCCGGGGCGCAAGCTGGCCCTGGATGCGGCGCGCGTGATCACTCACGGCGAGTCGTCAATGCCATTGCGGGTGCTGGAAATGATCGCCCGGGACAAGGCTTGCGAACACCCGGACAAAGCCTGCCATGGCGAATCCTGCCCACTGGCCCGGGGTTTTTACGACCGCTTGCCGGGCGCCCGGGCAGCGGCGAGCCAGGTCACCTTGCTCGACCAGGCGGCGTTGCGCGAGATTGCCCTGGCCCATGAGGTCTGCCCGTATTACCTCAGCCAGGAAATGGCCCGCTGGGCCGACGTGGTGGTGGCCGACTACAACTATTACTTCGACTTCAGCGCATTGCTCTTCGGCCTGGCCCAGGCCAACGGCTGGATTGTCGCGACCTTGGTGGATGAAGCCCATAACCTGGTGGAGCGCGGGCGGCAGATGTACAGCGCGACCCTCGACCAGGCCACGCTGACCAGCGTGCGCAAAACCGCCCCCGAACCGCTGAAGAAATCCCTGGACAGGGTCAATCGCCAGTGGAATGCCTTGCATGCGCCCCAGGTGGCGGCCTATCAGGCCTATGAAAAACTGCCGGAAAAACTGCTCCAGGCCCTGGCCACCTGCACGACGGCTATCGGCGATTACCTCAACGATCATCCCCAGGGCCTGGACAGCGGATTGCAGACGTTCTACTTCGAGGCGTTGCAGTTTGGCCGGGTGGCGGAAACCTTCGACGAGCACTTTTTGTTCGACATCCACAAGCGCGAACTTGGCCGCCAGCGCAGCCTGTCTACGCTGTGCCTGCGCAACGTGGTGCCGGCCGCGTTCCTGCGGCCCAGGCTGACCGCCGCGCGCAGCACCGTGCTGTTCTCGGCGACCTTGAGCCCTCGGCATTACTACGCAGACTTGTTGGGGACGCCGGGCGACACGGTATGGATCGACGTGGAATCGCCGTTCAAGGCCGAACAACTGGACGTGCAGGTTGTCAGCCGCATTTCCACCCGTTTTGCCCATCGCCAGGCGTCCCTGGAGCCCATTGCCGCGTTGATGGCCCGCCAGTTCAACGAGCGCCCAGGCAACTACCTGGCTTTTTTCAGCAGCTTCGATTACTTGCAGCAAGTGGCTGGACTGTTTGCCGAGCGGTACCCGCAAATTGCGCTCTGGACGCAATCGCGCGGCATGGGCGAAGCCCCCCGGCAGGCGTTTCTCGAGCGGTTCATGGAGCACAGCCAGGGCATTGGCTTTGCGGTGCTGGGTGGCGCGTTCGGCGAGGGCATCGATTTGCCGGGTTCACGCCTGATCGGCGCGTTCATCGCCACCTTGGGGCTGGCGCAGTTCAACCCGGTCAATGAGCAGATAAAACAGCGCATGGCCGCGATCTTCGGCGATGGCTACGACTACACGTACCTGTATCCCGGCCTGCAAAAAGTCGTGCAGGCGGCCGGTCGCGTGATCCGCACCCAGCAGGATCGCGGGGTGGTGATGCTGATCGATGACCGGTTTGGCGAGGCCCGGGTGCAGCACTTATTGCCGCAGTGGTGGTCTGTCACTCAGGAAGCACACCCCGCCACCTGTGGGAGCGAGCTTGCTCGCGATAGCGGCCTGCCAGTGACATGAAGGCTGGCTGAAACACCACCATCGCCAGCAAGCTCGCTCCCACAGGGGAATCCATCAGGGCTGGGGTTTGTGAATAGCCTGGGAATAATTTTTCCTGGCACCAGACTTGTTCCATACTCCGAAAAAAGTCCACACGGATGCCCCGGCCAGATGCTTGAGAACGCCCCCAAGACCCCACTCATGAACGAGGAACAGCGCTTTCGCCTGCTCATCGACGCTGTGGTCGACTACGCCATCTACATGACCGACCCCTCGGGCATCATCACCAGCTGGAACTCTGGCGCCAGGCGCTTCAAGGGCTACGAGGAATCCGAGATCCTGGGCCAGCATTTCTCCCGTTTCTACACCGATCAGGACCGCGCTGCCGGCCTGCCGCAACGGGCGCTGGACACGGCCGTGCATGAGGGGCGCTTTGAAGGCGAGGGCTGGCGGGTGCGCAAGGACGGCACGCTGTTCTGGTCCCATGTGGTGATCGATCCGATCATCGACAGCCAGAGCGGCACCTTGCTTGGTTTCGCCAAGATCACCCGCGACCTGACCGATCGCAAGATGGCCGAGGAAACCCTCAAGCAAAGCGAGCAGCAGTTCCGCCTGCTGGTGCAAAGCGTCACCGATTACGCCATCTACATGCTCGACCCGCAAGGCCAGGTCACCAACTGGAACCTGGGGGCGCAGCGGATCAAGGGTTATCTTCCGGCCGAGGCTATCGGCCGGCATTTCTCGATGTTCTACACCCCCGAGGATCGCGATGCCGGCGAACCACAGCGCGCGTTGAGCATCGCCGCCAGCGAAGGGCGCTTCGAGAAGAAAGGTTGGCGCATGCGCAAGGATGGCACGCGCTTCATGGCCCACGTGGTCATCGATGCGATCCGCAGCGACACCGGCATGCTGTTGGGCTTTGCCAAGATCACCCGCGACATTACCGATGCCACCCAGGCCCAGCAGGCCCTCGAGCAGGCCCGCGAGGCGCTGTTCCAATCCCAGAAACTGCAAGCCATCGGCCAGCTCACCGGCGGCATCGCCCATGATTTCAACAACCTGTTGACGGTCATCCTTGGCAACCTGGAGATCGTGCGCAAGCGCATGCCCAACGAGCCGAAACTCACTCAATTGCTGGACAACGCGACCCAGGGCGCGCTGCGCGGGGTTTCGCTGACCCAGCGCATGCTGGCGTTTGCCCGTCGGCAAAAACTGACCTACGAGTCGGTCGAGCTGTCGGCTTTGGTGCAGGGTATCAGCGGCCTGCTGCAAAGCTCCCTGGGCCCGTCGATACACATCCAGACCCGTTTCGCCGAGGCGCTGTCGCCGGTGCTGGCCGATGTCAACCAACTGGAACTGGCGATTCTCAACCTGGCGACCAACGCCCGGGACGCCATGCCCCATGGCGGCCAGCTCATGATTACCGCCGATGAGCGGCAAGGGTGTGATGCGGCCCCGGACAAGCCGATGGTCCCTGGGCGCTACATTTGCCTGGCGATTACCGATGAAGGCGAGGGCATGGATGAAGCCACGCTGGCCTCGGCCGTGGACCCGTTCTTCACCACCAAGGGTGTCGGCAAGGGCACGGGCCTGGGGTTGTCCATGGTGCATGGCCTGGCGGAGCAGCTGGGGGGACGCCTGACGCTCAGGAGCCAGAAAGGTGTCGGTACCACCGCGCAGTTGTGGCTACCGGTGGCGAACAACCCGGCACCGGGCAAAGCGTCGATCCAGGAAGCAACGCAGCCAGTCGATGAGCTGAAAGTGCTGGTGGTCGATGATGACAGCCTGGTGCTGACCAGCACGCGCCTGTTGATCGAGGACCTCGGGCACCGGGTCCTTTGCGCGCCATCGGGCGCCCAGGCACTGGAGCTGTATGAGCGCAACCCAGACATCGACCTGGTAATCACCGACATGGCCATGCCGCAGATGGACGGTGCGCAGTTGGCGAAGCTGTTGCGCGACCGCCAACCGAACCTGCCCATCATCCTGGCCACCGGTTATGCCGAACGCCTGGAAGGTTTCGCCACGCAATTGCCTCGGTTGATCAAGCCGTTCAAGCAGATTGACCTGGTGCAGATCATTGGGCAGACGATGAAATAGTCAGCAATGCAACGTCCGCCTCCTGTGGCAAGGGAGCTGTGTAGGAGCTGTCGAGGGCAACGAGGCTGCGATCTTTCCCCAGACACTTGAGTCCCAAGCGAAAGATCAAAAGATCGCAGCCTTCGGCAACTCCTACAGCACAAGAGCCGGGGCTTATTCGGTATTTTTCTTGAACCCACGCAAATTCATCGCACACAGGCAAAACTGCAACACGATCAATGCATACGCGTGGGTATGAAGCCCCCAGATCACCCACAGAATATTGCTGGCAATAAAACAACTGAATCCCGCCACCCGGTGTCGCGGTTGGCGGGAGCCGATCAACCAGGCGGCCAGCACCGTGACGAGCATCGCTGGCCATTGCACCCATCCAAGATAATCCACACAAGCGTCCTCTTGCCCTTACGAACTAGAGACCCTGGCGGTTGGGGAGCGTTTCCTCGGACGTTGGATGCACCTGCGGTCCATTGGCTTGAACTTGCCGTTTGCCGGGTTCTTCTAATGAGTCCGAATCATCACCGAGGCTCAGCCTGCGCAATGCCCAGAATACTCACCGGGCCAACCCCGGAAGAAGAACTGACGGAACACAACGCCAAACTGTTCGGTTCACCCAAGGAACGACTGGATTTCTATCGCCGGGAGATCCAGTACGAAACCAGCATCCTGGCCAACCGAACCGATGCTTACCTGGCCGCCCAATCTTTCCTGGTGATCGCCTTTGCCTCGTGCATGGCCAACCTGAACCCGGAGTGGGGCAAGTTGTTCACGCTGATCGTGCCGCCATTCCTGGCCTTGCTGGGGTTCCTGAGCTCGCTCAATGCCTGGCCGGGCATCAAGGCGGCCTACGAAATCATCGATCATTGGCATTTCAAACAGAGCGAGTTATTGCGCGCCGAACCCTTGATGGGCCTGGCCTACGACGAATCACCGCTGTTCAGCGAGCGGGAGTCGACGCACAAAGGCTACCGCAAGTCGCTGCTGTTCTCGGTGCGTACGCCATGGATCTTCGCCACCTTCTGGGTATTGCTGGGGGTGTATTCGGTCTATATCCAGATGGGCGATCCTGGCGGTTGAGCCACGCTCTCTTGAGGACGAACATCATTGTGGCGAGGGAGCTTGCTCCCGCTGGGCTGCGAAGCGGCCCCAAGCTTTGCGGTTGCTGCGCAACCGAGCGGGAGCAAGCTCCCTCGCCACAACAGCGTTCATCTCCTGCCGCAGTGCCTCACCTCGGCTGCTTGCGGCGCTCATACCATGCCAGGGTCGGTTGGGTCGTGACGCCATGGGCCAGAATGCTCAACGCCACCACCGACAGGGTGAGGTTGATGCAAAGTTGCGCCACCTCCGGCTGCAGGTCATGGTTCAAGGCGAAAAACAGATAAAACAGGCTGCCGATCCCGCGGATGCCAAACCAGCCGATCAGCAGCCGTTGCGGTCCGTCGAGCAGTCGCCCCCAGGGTAACGCCAGCACACTCAACGGGCGGATGACGGCAAACAGCAGGGCACCGATCGCCAAGGCCCGCCAGTCCCAGTGGTTGGCCAGCACGACCCCAAGCAGGGTGACCAGGAACACTTCCATCGATCGCTCCACCAGGCTGCCGAATGCGAGCATGTCGCTCATCATGACCCCTGCGGCCAATTGACCATCGTCCAGCGACTCGGTGTCACCGAGGACAGCCTGCTGGGGATCGACGGTTTCGTGGCCCACCACCGGTTGCACCAGGTGTTCTGCCGGCGGCGCCGCTTCGTCGGTGGACTTGACCTCGGCCTGGCGCAGCCCCAGGCCGGCGGCGAACACTGATAGAAAGCCGTAGCCCTGGATCCACTCGGCCACGACGTAGGCCAGGGCAATCAGCGCCAGGGCCAGGTAGTCATTGGGCGACAGCGTGCTGTCGGCATTCTTGATGCGCATCGACAAGGTCAGCTTGCCAATGCCGCGGCCCATCCAGTAGCCGACCAGCAAACCGGCCGGCACCGCCCAGAGGACGTTACGCAACAACCATTCACCGAGAAAACCGCTGCCGTCGTCGCGCAGCATCAACAGGCCGAGGATCACAAAAGGAAACGCCGTCCCGTCGTTCAGTCCCGCTTCGCCCGACAGGCCGAAACGTACCCGGTCGTCATCCCGCGCATCGTTGACCTGCACCAGCGCCGCCAGCACCGGATCGGTAGGTGCCAGCATCGCGCCGATCAGCATCGACACGCCCCAACTGAGGCCGAACAGATAATGCAATGCCAGGCACAGGCCGGCGATGCACAGGATCATCACCGGCCCGGCCAGCCCAAAGGCGACACGCCAGGTACGGTTCTTGAGGGGCAAACGCAACTTGAGGCCGCTGACGAACAACGAAAACACCACCGCGACCTCCGTGAGGTGCTCCATCCAGACCGACGAGTCGCTGATGTCCAGCTTCAGCACGTCCAATCCCATCGGCCCGATGACGACGCCCAGCACCAGGCACATCGCCGAGGTGGTGACCGGCATCCAGCGCAGATAGGAGGAGGTCAAGGCCAGGGTCAGCAACACCGCACCAAGCACCGCTACCCATACTGTGAAAGTCATCGTTGCTCCTTGGATAACCGGGTGCCGACTAACCCCGTGGCGAGGGAGCTTGCTCCCGCTCGAGTGCGAAGCGCTCGCGGCATTGGGGCCGCTTCGCGACCCAGCGGGAGCAAGCTCCCTCGCCACAACAGCGTTTTTGTCACATTCAACAGCTGGGCGGTTCTCAATATTCGAGGGCTGGAACGAAACGAGGGTTCCCCTCGTGAACGGACAACCCGTTTATCCGCCTGCCTTTCAACCCAACGGAATTTTTCGCCGTTGCCAGCGCTCTGCAACAGAAGAGACGTTCTGATTCAGCGTCCGCCGAGAACCCAAGAGGCCCTTATGACTGCGCTGACACCCCTTCAATCCCGGCCGGCAACCGTCCAGGCTGTCACCCATAACGGACACGTGCGCCAATGCTATGAACAACTGTTCCAGGGCCCCGACGACGCTGACAAGCAAGCCGTCGCCCAAGCGTTCCTCCAGGAATGCATCGCAAAGGCCGCGGCGCTTCCCCAGGAGATGCCCGATGACCCCATGGCGCTGCCGGCCTGGGTCGAGCAGCACAGCGCCGGAGTGGCCCGGCAATACGCTGACTACCTGGAGCGGCGCAAAAAGGGCGGCGCGCGGGAGTTCTTCAGCGGCAAGGCCCACGCCCTGTACTTCCTGCAGGCGGTGGCGCCGACCAAACGGGTGGACGGCGCCTGGCTGTATGGCGTGGTCAAGCACTGGCACGATCACCGTTTCGAAGGGTTGCTATGCACCTACCTGGAAGAGCTGGGGGACGGTCATCCCGCGCAAAACCACGTGGTGCTCTATCGCAAATTGCTCGCCGAACACGACCTGTCGGATGCCCCGGACATCGACGACGACCTTTATCTGCAAGGCGCCGTGCAACTGGCCTTGGGTTACGCCGGCGACGAATACCTGCCAGAGGTCATCGGCTACAACCTGGGCTATGAGCAATTGCCCCTGCATCTGTTGATCAGCGCCTATGAGCTGAGCGAGCTGGACATCGATCCGTACTATTTCACCCTCCACGTCACCATCGACAATGCCAGTACCGGCCACGCCCACAAGGCCGTGCAAGCGCTGCTGCAATTGATGCCGATGGAAGCCGACCGTGAGGCCTTCTGGCAGCGGGTCACGTTGGGCTATCGCCTCAATGACCTGGGGCAGGGCAGCCGGGCCATCATCGGCACCTTCGACCTGGATCGCGAAGTGCTGGACATGCTCGAACGCAAGCGACCGTTCGGCCAGCACATGCATTCCGATTACTGCAAGTTCGAAGGCAAGACCGTCAACCAGTGGCTCTCAGCGCCGGGCCAGTTGGAAGGATTCCTGGCGGCCATGCAGAACAAAGGCTGGATCAAGCGCCATGAAGACCCGCAAAACAGCCGTTTCTGGACGCTGATCGACGGCGCAGGGGCGGCCATGTTCGGGGTGTTCAGCCCCTACGAAAAACAGCTGCTGCACGACTGGATTGCCGGTGACTGGCTGGACGAGGGCACGAAGTCCGGCGTCCGGCGTGCCCCGGTTGCGGCGTGCGCGCCCGCGACGCCGATGGATGATCCCGATGTGCAAAGTCTGCAACAGGCACTGCAAGGCCGGGCGCCCAACGAACAGATGCAGGTTCTGATGCCGTGGCTCTGTGCTCGGCGTCATAGCCATCCGGCGGGGCTGTTGGCGACTCGCCGCTTCATCGAACTCAAATCCGCACTTCGCTAGGGAGCCCTGCATGAATGAGGAAGAACGCCTGTCCGAGACGGACCTTGCGCTGTTGCAACTGGGCCGGCGCCTGCAAGCCGACGGCTACCGTTTCATTACCCCGACGCCGTTGACCCACGAGCGGGTCAACCAGCGGCCCGGCAATGAACGCGCCAAGACCTTGCGGGACGTGTTCGGCTGGTCGCGGCCGTTTGCGCCGGGACTGATCAGCGCCGATGAACAGCGGCAACTGCAAGAAGCCCAAGTGCTGGAAGAGCGCGACGGCCTGCTGCGCAGCCGGGTGCGCTGGTCGAGCCTGGATGGCTTGCTGTTCGCTCATTCGCAGTTTCCCACGCAGACCACCGATGCGGTGTTTTTCGGCCCTGACAGCTACCGCTTCGCCCAACTGATCCATACTCATCTGCAACAGAACTTCACGGCGGTGCATCGCGCCGTGGACATCGGTTGTGGCGCCGGCGTCGGTGCGATCGTGATTGCCCGCGCCCGGCGTGAAGCGCAAGTGCTGGCGGTGGACATCAACCCACAAGCCTTGCGCCTGAGCGCTGTGAACGCTGCGCTGGCCGAGGTGGGCAATGTCGAGGTCGCTCGCAGCGACGTGCTGCAGGACGTGCCAGGCAACTTCGACCTGATCGTCGCCAACCCGCCGTACATGGCTGATCCATCCGAACGCGCCTATCGCCATGGCGGCGGCGCACTGGGCGCCGGGCTGTCGTTGCGCATCGTCGAACAGGCTTTGCCCCGTCTCACACCGGGCGGCTCGCTGGTGCTCTACACCGGCGTGGCGATGGTGGATGGGCGCGACCCGTTCCTGGAGGCGCTGGGCCAATGGCGTGACTCGGCGGATTTCGGCTGGACCTACAAGGAATTGGACCCGGACGTGTTTGGTGAGGAATTGCTGACGCCGGGTTATCAGGACGTGGAAAGGATCGCCGTGGTGGCGTTGGTTGTAACCCGCATTGGCGCAGGTATCGGCGGGGTTATCGGAGGGATTATCGATGAACAGGCGCATGAAATTCGGCATTGAAGAGGAGTACTTCATCACCGATCTGCAAACCCGTTGCATGCCGGGTGAGCCACCCGCAGAGGCTGTCGCTGCGTGCCAGGCCGAGCTGGGCAAGCATTTCGCGCATGAAATGTTCCTGTGCCAGGTCGAGATGGCATCGCCCATCTTTCGCAGCCTGCCAGAGGCTGCCGACTACCTGAGCCAGGTGCGTACGGGCTTGAACCAGCGGCTGGCACCGTATGGCCTGGGTCTGCTCAGCGCCGGTTCACACCCGATGACGACCCAAGTGCTGCAGCCGACCGACGAGCTGCATTTCCAGCAACTGTTCGATGATTACCAGAGGGTGGCGCGGCGCAGCGTGCTGTCGGGCCTGCATGTCCATGTGGAAGTTCCGGCCACCCAGGATCGGGTGCGGGTCATGAATGAGATCCTGCCCTGGTTGCCGATGTTCCTGGCCTTGAGCGCTTCATCGCCGTTCTGGAACGGTGGCTACAGTGGCTTCAGCAGCTATCGACAAGTGGCCTGCGATGAATGGCCGCGCATGGGCGTGCCGGAGTATTTCGAAGACGAGTCGACGTTCGCCAGCTACGTCGACATGCTCATGCGCACCGGGTCCATTCGCCAGCCCAGCGATTGCTGGTGGGTGATACGGCCGTCCTCACGTTATCCCACGCTGGAACTGCGCATTTGTGATGCCTGTCCGCGGGTCGACGACGTCCTCTGTCTGGTCTCGCTGTTTCGCCTGATGGTGGCCCATGCCGTGGCGCAGCGCCGGCCTGGTGCCCACTACAGCCAGATGTCCCAGTGGGTCCTCAAGGAAAATCGCTGGCGGGCCAAGCGTCACGGGATTCTTGCGGAGTTTATCGTCGAGGGGCAGGAGCAGCCGATGCTGATCGGTGAATGGTTGACCCTGGCCGAGCAAACCTTCGGTGAGACCGCAGCAGAGCTGGGTGTCCAGGACGTATTCAAGCAGGTGCGCCGCATGGTGCAGGAAGGCACCAGCGCCGACCGGCAAATCGTCCTCTTCGAACAGGGGCTGCTGCTGGGCGATTCCGTCGAACAGGCCTTGAGCCGCGTGGTCGATCAATTGCTCGCGGAAACCGCCGGGCTGCCGGTCGCCGATCCGGCGTTGCTACAGGTGGCAGGTGGGCCATGAGCAGCAAGACCCTGGATGACTACAATCGCATGCGTGACTTCGCCGCCACCCCGGAGCCGGCGGCGAAGCGCTCGCGCAAATCGGCGAAGACTGCCCATGCCTTGCAGTTCTGCATTCAAAAACACGACGCCTCGCGGCTGCATTACGATTTTCGGCTGGAGCTGGACGGCGCACTCAAGAGCTGGGCGGTGCCCAAAGGCCCCTCCCTGGACCCGAAAGCCAAGCGCCTGGCGGTGCATGTCGAAGACCATCCGCTGGATTACGCCACGTTCGAAGGCAACATTCCCGAGGGCCATTATGGCGCCGGTGACGTTATCGTCTGGGACCGGGGCGTCTGGATTCCCCAGGATGATCCCCATGAGGCCTATGAAAAAGGCCGGCTCAAGTTCGAACTGCAAGGCGAAAAGCTCAGCGGCCTGTGGAACCTGGTGCGCACCCACATGCCCGGCAAGCAGGAGCAGTGGTTCCTGATCAAGCATCAGGACCAGGCCGCCCGCCCCGAGAGCGAATACGACGTGGTCCAGGCCGAACCGGACAGCGTGCTCAGCGATCGCACCCTCGTGCCCAAGCGTCGCGGCAAGGCCGCCGCAGCCAAAGCGGTGAAACAACCGGAAAAAGCCGTCCAGCCGAAACCGCCGAAACGCCCCTCGAAAACCACCCTCAGTGGCGTGGTCGCCGGGCCGTTGCCGGAAACCCTCAAGCCGGAACTGGCAACGCTGGTGGAAAGCGCGCCCGACGGCGAATGGCTCTATGAGATCAAGTTCGACGGTTACCGGGTCATGGCACGCATCGAAAACGGCGACGTAAGGCTGCTGACTCGCAACGGCCATGATTGGACCCACAAATTGCCAAGGCAGGCCGAAGCCTTGGCTGCGCTGGGCTTGGAATCGGCCTGGCTCGACGGCGAGATGGTGGTTGCCAACGACCAGGGCGTGCCGGACTTCCAGGCCTTGCAAAATGCCTTCGAGGCCGGCAGCAGCGGCAAGATCGCCTATTACCTGTTCGACATGCCTTACCTCAACGGCATGGATTTGCGCAAAGTGCCGGTGCAAGAACGCCGGGCGGCATTGGCTGCAGTGCTGGAGCCCAATGAAAGCCCCTTGCTGCGGTTTTCCGATGCTTTCGAGCAACCCCCCGAAGCGCTGCTCGACAGCGCCTGCCAGATGCAGATGGAAGGGTTGATCGGCAAGCGCATCGGCAGTGCCTATGTGTCCAGGCGCAGCAATGACTGGATCAAGCTCAAGTGCAAGAATCGCCAGGAGTTCGTGGTGGTGGGCTTCAGCGATCCCAAGGGCGCTCGCAGCGCCTTCGGTGCCTTGCTGCTGGGGCTGCATGATGCCGACAGCGGCCAGTTACGCTACGCCGGCAAGGTCGGCACCGGATTCAACGAAACCACCCTTAAAAGCATCTACCAGCAACTGCTGCCCTTGGAGACGAAAAAGGCCGCCGTGGTGAATCCGCCCACCGGTTACGAAGCCAAGGGCGTGCACTGGCTCGAACCGACGCTGTTGGCCGAAGTGGCCTTTGCCGAAATGACCAAGGACGGCTCGGTGCGCCATGCGGTCTTCCACGGCTTGCGCAACGACAAGCCGGCCAAGGACATCACCCAGGAGCTGGCCAAGCCCGTGAAAAAAAACGCTGCCGCAAAAAAAACCAAAGCCAAGGATGAGCCTGGCGCGACACCGGCCAAAACCAAGAGCAAGGCCAAGGCACCGGCCTTGGACGGCAAGGTCCGCATCACCCATCCGGAGCGGGTCATTGACGCCAGCAGCGGCACCACCAAACTGCAACTGGCCGAGTACTACGCCAGTGTGGCCGAATTCATCCTGCCGGAACTGGCGGATCGCCCGGTGGCCTTGGTCAGGGCGCCGGATGGCATCGCCGGGGAACTGTTCTTCCAGAAGAACGCCGAGCGCCTGGCGATTCCCGGCATTACCAGTCTGGACAAGGCGCTGACCGGGCAGCCGGTGATGATCATCAACAACGCCGAGGCGCTGATCGGCGCGGTGCAGATGAGCACGGTGGAGCTGCACACCTGGAATGCCACCTCCGTCGACCTGGACAAGCCTGACCGCTTCGTCCTCGACCTTGACCCGGATCCGGCGCTGCCCTGGAAAAGCATGGTCGAGGCGACGCAGCTCACCTTATCGGTACTCGATGAGCTGGGGCTCAAGGCATTTCTCAAGACCAGCGGTGGCAAGGGCATCCATGTGGTGGTGCCGCTGACGCGCAAGCTGGGTTGGGATGAGGTCAAGGGGTTCAGCCATGCGATTGTCAGTCACATGGCCAAGCTGCTGCCGGACCGTTTTTCGGCGGTGTCGGGGCCGAAGAACCGTGTGGGGCGGATTTTCATCGATTACCTGCGCAATGGGTTAGGCGCTACCACCATTTGTGCCTACGCGGCTCGGACCCGGGAAGGGTTGCCGGTGTCGGTGCCTATTTTTCGTGAGGAGGTGGCTGAGCTCAAGGGGGCGAATTTGTGGAATGTACATAACGTTCATGAGCGTTTGGCGCAAGTGGGGCATGAGCCTTGGGCTGGGCTTAAGCGGACTCGGCAGAGTATTACGGCTGAGATGCGGAGGCGTATTGGTATGAGGAAGACTTGAGGTGTTTTGGGGGGTGAATATCCATTGCTGCGGTCACGGCGGCTTATGGTTCCGCCCTTACGGCGGGTCACTTTTGGAAGAGCGCCAAAAGTAACCAAAAGCGCTTTGCCCCACCACTCGGCACCTCGCCTAGGCTCGGTGTGCCCTCACTCCGGCATTGCTCCGTGGGCCGCCACGAGGCGGCCTAACAGCCGACCTGGTTCCTGTGGGAGCGAGCTTGCTTGCGATGGCGGTGGTTCAGTTATATGGATTTTGAGCTTGCTGGCCTCATCGCGAGCAAGCTCGCTCCCACAGGTTTTTTGGTGTGTCCAGATACTGTGAACACCCGTAAACCCATGTGGGAGCGAGCTTGCTCGCGATGAGCACTGCAACACCGCTGTCATTGGCGGGTGCAGTATTACCTTCAGCCCACCGGCAGTCGCAGATATTCCGGCTGCAGGTAGTTGAACCACAGCAGGATCATTTCCACCAGGATTGTCACCAGGACCAGCAAGCCGACGCCCCAGACACTCGTCGAGTAGAGCAGGCCCTGTTCTTTCCTGAGGTTCATGAACTTGGGCAATCCGACGAACAGCAGGAATGTCGAGTAGGCCGAGGCCAGTAACAACACCGCCACCGCCAGCCAGCGATTCGGGTAGAGCCCGAAGATCCCGGCCAGGAAGTATGGCGTCGCGGTGTAGGCGGCGAAGCCGATGCATTGGTTGACCGTCGGGCGAACGTCGAAGGTGCGGGACATCCAGCGAATGAACAGTCCCATCAGCGCAACGCCGACCACGATGGTCAGGTACAGCAGCACGCACAATTGAAATGCGCTGGCGCGGCTGAGACGTACCGTTTCGTTTTCGGCCAGGCTCCAACCGGTCCAGGTGGTGCCGATGAACAGGCACACCGCGGGAATCAGGGCCAGCAATAGCAAATGATTCAGGTAGTGGCGCGGATGAGCCTGTTCCTGCTCGCGAATGTCTGTCCAGGCGAAATCAGGGTGCGTGAACAGTTTGACGAAAGGTGCAGACATGACGACCTCCTGATCGGGATGGCCTCTGCATGAGGCCCTTATAGGTTTGAGGTACAGCAAAAGACAGGGGTTTCATTTATTTCTCGGCGCAGGGCGAGGGCGCGATAAAGGGAATGAATCACAACGGCAAGAGTCAACCCATCAGCATCCCTGAAGGACCCTTTGCCATGACTGCTGCTCAAATCCTGGTTGATTATCTACGCGAGCATGACCTGCGCCTGACCACGGCCGAGTCCTGTACCGCCGGGCAGATCGTCACGTTGTTGGCCGAGGTCCCGGGCAGTGGTTCACTGATCGAAAGCGGCTATGTGGTGTATTCCCCTGAAGCCAAGCAGCGCTTGCTTGGTGTCAGTCCACGCACCATCGATACCTTCAATCTCACCAGTCGTGAAGTGGCCGAGGAGATGGCCCTTGGCGCCTTGCGCGACGCCAATGCCAATGTCGCAGTGGCGACCACCGGGCTGCTCGGGCCAGACGACAGGGACGGCATACCTGCCGGCACCGTGTGTTTTGCCTGGGCGTTCGATGTGAATGGCCAGCGATCGCTGTTCAGCCGCTGCGAACGCTTCTTTGGCAGTCGCGGCCAGGTGCAACTGTGGGCAGCGCAGTACGCGTTGCAGCAATTGCCGGCCTTTCACCAGCGGGCTGTGGCCGGTGAGCGTCGGTAGGAAGAGATCATGACCGATCAATACGAGCAGGACGACCACCGCAGCCGGCAGTTTCCGGTGCGTGAAGACATGGCCTTCCAGAACAAGGTCTGGCGCTTCGAGCGAGTGGGCTGGTACGTGTTGGTGCTGCTGGTGATCCTGACCTTGCTGGGGCTGTTTTCCCGTGGGCCATTGAGCAGCCGGGAGCTGCAAAGCCGCGACGGTAGCCTCGGCGTCGAATACGAGGCCTTCCACCGCAACGGCTCCACCAACGCCATGGTCATTCGTCTCAAGGGACAACCCAGCGCCGTGCTGGAAGTCGAGTTGGGCGGCGACTGGCTGGAAGGTTTCGAGGTGCAAGCGTTACAACCGGCGCCAATACATTCGGCAGGCGCGGGGCAGGGCATGACACTCCGGGTCCAGGCCGATGAGCGGGGGCAGGCCAGCCTGCATCTGTCATTGCTCGGCGAAGGGCTGGGCACCTACCACAGCCGCATCGCCATCTCCGGCGGTGCTGCGGTCAGTTTCAATCAGTTCATTTTCCCTTAGGTGACCTATGGATTCGGTGCTGCGGGCAACTGCGATTTACCTGGCATTGCTGGTGTTGTTCAAGATCGCCGGACGCCGGTCGCTGGCGGAACTCACCACCTTCGACTTCGTGTTGTTGATGATCATCGGCGAGGCGACGCAGCAGGCGTTGCTAGGGGATGATTTTTCGCTCACCAACGCGCTGATGGTGATCGTGACGCTGATCGCCATCGATGTGGGATTGTCGTTGCTCAAGCAACGTTCCCAATGGGTGTCACAACTGATCGATGGTGGCCCGACTGTCATCGTCGAGGACGGGCGAATCCTCCAGGGCCGGATGCGTCATGCCCGGCTGGTAGAAGCCGACATCATGGAGGCGGCGCGCTCGAGCCAGGGTATCGAGACCCTGGCGCAGATCAAGTTTGCGATCATCGAGCGCAATGGGAAGATTTCGGTGATTGCCAAGGAGCCGTCCTGAGCGCTGTCGTCGGGCACTTTTTTGTGGCGAGAACTTGCTCCCGTCGGGTCTGTAGGAGCTGGCGAAGCCTGCGATCTTTTGATCTTTCACTTGAGCCCCAGGTGTCTTGGTAAAGATCGCAGCCTCGTTGCACTCGACAGCTCCTACGCCGCTTCTATCCCTACAGTATCGGCTTGCCTCCGGTAATCCCGTAGCGAGTCCCGGAGATGTAGCTGGCTTCGTCCGAGGCCAGCAGCACATAGATCGGCGCCACTTCCACCGGTTGGCCGGGGCGCCCGAGCGGGGTCTGGGAGCCGAAATGCTGTACCTCTTCCTCGGGCATGGTCGCCACGATCAGCGGCGTCCAGATCGGTCCTGGTGCCACGCTGTTCACTCGGATGCCCTTGGGGCCGAGCATTTGCGCCAGGCCGCCGGTGAAGTTGGCAATGGCGCCCTTGGTGGTGGCATACGCCAGCAGCGTCGGCTTGGGCATGTCGGAGTTGACCGAACTGGTGTTGATGATCGAGCCACCCGGCTTCATGTGCGGCACGGCAGCCTGGCAGATCCTGAACATCGCCGTGATGTTGATATCGAACGTACGCACCCATTCTTCGTCGGATATTTGCTCGAGACTTTCATGGGTCATCTGGAACGCGGCATTGTTGACCAGGACGTCGATATGCCCGAAGCGGGCGACGGTTTCGTCGACGATTTTGCGGCACTGGTCTTTGTTTGCCAGGTCACCGGGCAGCAACAGGCATTGGCGTCCGGCCTGCTCGACCCAGCGCGCGGTTTCCTTGGCGTCTTCATGCTCGTCCAGGTAGGCAATCGCCACGTCCGCGCCTTCACGGGCAAAGGCAATGGCGACGGCGCGACCGATGCCGCTGTCGGCGCCGGTGATCAGGGCGATTTTGTTCGCCAGTCGTCCGGAGCCGGTGTAGCTCTGTTCGCCGCAGTCCGGGTAGGGGTCCATTTTCCGTTGGTTGCCGGGCACCGGCTGGCTTTGTTTCGGGAAAGGTGGGAAAGGGTATTCGACCATTGTCGTTCTCCAGGCTTGGTTGCGATGGAGGGTGGACTGTGGGGTTTCGGGCAGAGTTCGGTCGGATTTTATTGTCAGTCGATGAGCGTGATGACGAGCGTTTCGTCGGTGAACAGAGCGCTGCGACGAGCGTCAGATGAAGCGATGTTCTTCAATGAACGTACGGGTTTCGATAAGGAGCAGGACCATGTTCAGTCACATACAGATCGGCGCGCGCGACCTGCCGAAAATGGTCGCTTTCTATGACGCCGTCCTCGGCTGCCTGGGACTGGAGCGCATCGAGGGTGAACACGACTCAGGCCCGCCGGGGGAGGGGTGGCAGCGCCCCGGCAAGCATTGGCCACAGGTTTTCGTCCAGTTGCCTTTCAATGGCCTGCCCGCTACGTGGGGCAATGGCATGCAAGTGAGCTTCGCCGCTGACTCGCCGCAAACCGTGCGTGCTGCCTGGGAGCAGGCGATTGCCATGGGCGGTATCGACGAAGGCCCACCCGGCCCGAGGCCACAGTATTGCGAAGGTTATTTCGGGGCCTATTGCCGCGATCCGGAGGGCAACAAGCTGTGCTTTGTCCATGCGCCGGATATGCATGAATAACGCACAAATCCAGCATGGCTAGGCGCTTGTGTGGCGAGGGCGCTTGCTCCCGCTGGGGCGCGTAGCGGCCCCCAAACTATCTGAGGGCTGCTTCGCAGCCCAGCGGGAGCAAGCGCCCTCGCCACAATGGATTGTTGGCGCCTGTTGGATCAGCCCCTGGCCTTCAGGCTACGCTCCATTCGCGCAATCCCTTCCTCCAGCAGCGCCCGCGGGCAGCCGAAGTTCAAGCGCACGAACTGACCGGCGTCGTCGCCAAAATCCAGGCCTGCACTGAGCCCCACCTTGGCTTCTTTCAGGAAAAAGCCTTGCGGGTCATCCAGCCCCAACCCGGAGCAATCCAGCCAAGCCAGGTAAGTGCCTTGGGGCACGGTCATGGTGATGCCCGGCAGGCGAGAGTTCACCGCTTCGACCAGGTAATCGCGGTTGGCTTGCAGATATGCCTTCAAGGCCTCTAGCCACGGGCCGGCCTCGCTATAGGCCGCACGGGTCGCTTCAAGGCCCAGGGCATTGACGCTGTCGACCATGCCGGCCCGGGCGCTGTTGACCCGTTCGCGCAGCTTGGCGTTCTGGATAATCGCGAACGAGGTTTTCAACCCGGCGATATTGAAGGCCTTGCTGGCGGACATCAGGGTGATGGTGCGCTCGGCAATCTCCGGGCTGAGGGAGGCGGTTGGAATGTGCACACGGCCGTCGAAGCACAGTTCGGCATGGATTTCGTCGGAGATGATCCAGGCGTCCTGCTCCAGGCAAATGTCTGCCACGGCCTTGAGTTCCTGGCGGTCAAACACCTTGCCCAACGGGTTGTGAGGATTGCTCAGCAACAGCGCGCCACCGCCCTGCAATGCTTCGCGCAACGCAGCCAATGGCGTGTGGAATTCACCGTTGACCGGGTTGAATGGCAATTCCACTTTGTTCAACTGCCAGTGACCCGGGGCGTTGCGCAGCGGCGGGTAGTTGGGCACCTGCACCACGACATTCTGCTGGGGTTCTACCAAGGCATGCAGCGCCATGTTGAAGCCCGGTTCGACACCCGGCAGGAACACAATCTGCTGGGGTTCGACGCGCCAGGCGTACTTGCTCCACAGGTCGGCCACGACGGCGGCACGCAGATCGTCCTGGGCCACGCTGTAGCCCAGCATCGGATGTTCCAGGCGCTTGTGCAGCGCTTCGATGATCACGGGGGGGGCAGGGAAGTCCATATCGGCAACCCACATTGGCAACACATCGGCCGGGTAGCGGCTCCATTTGGTACTGCCGGTGCCGTGGCGCTCCAATACCGTGTCGAAATCGAAAGTCATGGGGGCTCCCATCAGTCAGCGAGTTGAGATGGCGAACATCATAAAGCAAAGGCCAATGAGAAATGCCGACAACATTGGCATCCTGACCCAGGTGATTCCCTGCACCTCTCGGTTTGTCCGGCAAACCGAGCCTTGCGCATACGCATGTATCTCTGTGTATCCACCACCTGTACAGATACGGATTGTTTCTTTTAAGCGCTTCGATGACACATCCGGGATACCTCGCCAGCGTCAAATGAACCCATCGAGACCGTCCAAGGGGTCTCACGGGCTCACCCGTCGTTTGCAAGGAGATCCACCATGGATACGACTCTGACGCACCACACGTTTGTACCACGCCTTCATCGCCTGCTCGCGCCTTCCATCCTGGTGCTCGCCATGATGCAACTCTGTCCCCTGGGGCTTGCCTCGTCGCAGGCAAACGCCGCCGAAGTACCTGCCAGCACCATCGGCGCCATTACCCCGGGTAGTCACACGTCGTTCGGCCCGTTGAAGCACGTCAAGGCCGGCCTGTTGGACGTTTCCTATGCCGAGGTCGGTCCCGCCGATGGGCCGGTGGTCATCCTGCTGCATGGTTGGCCCTATGACATTCACAGCTACGCGGATGTGGCGCCAGCGCTGGCAGAGAAGGGCTATCGCGTGCTGATTCCGTACGCCCGCGGTTATGGCGATACGCGTTTCCTGTCGGCCAAGACCCTGCGCAACGGCCAGCCTTCTGCACTGGCAAGCGATCTGATTGATTTCATGGACGCACTGAATATCAAGCAGGCCGTGCTCGGCGGTTATGACTGGGGCGCACGCACCGCCGACATTGTCGCGGCCCTTTGGCCGGAGCGGGTGAAGGCGCTGGTGGCGGTGAGTGGCTACCTGATCGGCAGCCAAGAGGCCGGCAAGGCACCGCTGCCACCGGCCGCCGAACTGCAGTGGTGGTATCAGTTCTACTTTGCGACAGAACGTGGCCGCCTCGGCTACGAGAAAAACACCCACGACTTCGCCAAGCTGATCTGGAAGCTGGCGTCACCCAAGTGGAACTTCGATGACGCGACGTATGAGCGAAGCGCCGCCGCCTTGCAGAACCCCGATCATGTCGCCGTTTCAATCTTCAACTATCGCTGGCGCCTGGGCCTGGTCAAGGGCGAGGCCAAATACGACGCGCTGGAAAAGAAACTGGCGACGTTCCCGTCGATCGGCGTGCCGACCATCACCTTGGAAGGTGATGCCAATGGCGCTCCGCACCCGCCTGCCGAAGCCTATGCCAAGCGTTTCACTGGCCAATACGAGCATCGCCTGATCGATGGCGGTGTCGGCCACAACTTGCCGCAAGAAGCGCCGCAGGCGTTCGCCCAGGCGGTGATCGACGCCGATCATCTTCAATGATGCCGCGTTCCCGGCATCTGAAGTGAAGGGTTGCCTGAAACAACGGATTTTCCGCCCAAGGGCTGATACTTGAAATCACCTTGGATCAGGCAAACATGCCGGCGGATCCGGCAAGCGGATTGGCATTTCGCTCCACATACTCTCGCGGTCCTGAGGCCCTGCCACGGATGTCTCCGAGTGGCAGGGGCTTCTGTAGGCCATCGAAAACATGTGTGCGAGTGCTTGATATGGAAAACAACGCGATCCGCTTTGCCTGCAACGGCTGCGGGATTTGCTGCAAAGGTCGGCTGATTCCACTGACGCTGGACGAGGCAAGGCAGTGGCTGCAACGCGGACATGAGGTGGCGGTCGTACTGGAGGCGTTCGATGAGTCGACCTGGCCTTCGGAGCCTCGACAATTTGCCCATAGCGCCCAACGGGCCGTGGAAGTCACCAGTGGCGATGCCCAGATTCGAGTCGTTGCGGTACTGGCGGGCAATGCGCTGACGCAGTGCCGCAATCTCGGCGACGATGGCCGTTGCGGTATTTATGAAGAGCGGCCGTTGGTCTGTCGAATCTACCCGATGGAAATCAATCCGCTCATTGCCTTGCGTCCTGCCGACAAGGTCTGTCCGCCGGAGGTCTGGGAGGCGGAAGAGGTCTTGTTTACCGACCGCGTGGTCGATCCGATCCTGGCCGATCAGATCGAACGTTCCCGCCAGGCGGACAGGGACGATGCCCAGGCCAAGATTGCGCTGTGTGAAGCGCTGGGCATGAACGTCGCCGCTTGGAAGGGCAACGCGTTGGCGGTGTACTTGCCTGATCGGGCGCGGTTGGCTGAAGCGATCATTCGCTACGATCGCGCCCCCGTGGCACCGACAGGCCTGGATTGGAAAGTGCGGGTCGAAACGCCGGACCTGGCCCAACGACTGCAGCAAGTGGGGGTCGCGCTGGATGATCAACAGTCAACCGGCTACATCTTCCAGAATCTTTAGGCACCCAGCCAAACCATCACTTTGTGCCCAGCCAACTCCTGAAACACATAGTCATTTCTGGCCCGAGGTGACTGATGCGAGCTACGGATCGTTAAATCGAGTAAGAAATTGCCTCAATCAGGCAAGCGACTCGAACCGCCGACCCAGCATACTGCGTCCATATTGATCAACGACTTAGGGTGATGCCGAACAGTGTTCGCCATCACCGCAAGTCGTGGGTCCGATGTTTTCAAGGAGTGAACTGTGCACACCGATTTCAACAGCGACCAGGGCGCCAGCGACATCAGTCGCCTGGCCGGCTCGGTCAGCCAGCTTGTGCCCAGCGAAGGCGACCAGATCACCGCCATTGCCGGCTTGAGCCTGCATCGGCGCAACGCGATCACCGCGCCGACGCACTGCATCTATGGCCTGGGTATCGGCGTGACCTTGCAAGGCCGCAAGCAAGCCATGCTCGGGGACGAGATACTGACCTACGCACCCGGCCAGTCCATGGTGACCTGCGTGGATCTGCCGGTCATTTCCCATGTCTCCCAAGCCAGCGTCGCCAAGCCGTTCCTGGGCATGATGCTGAGATTCGACGGCACGATGGTGATGCAGGTGGCCGAGCGCATGCAGTTGTCGCAACGCATGAGGGACGACGCGTTTCGACCGGTTACCGTACAAGCGCTGGATGCCGGGGTGCTGGACGCCCTGCGACGCTTGATAGACCTGCTGGACGAACCGTCGCTGCTTGAGACAGTGGCGCCGCTGATCAAGGAAGAGATCATCGCTCGGCTGTTGAGCGGTGCCCACGCGCCACAGTTGCTGCATGTGATCGCTGCCGGGTCACCCAGCCAGCACATCGCCAAGACAGTCGCCTGGCTGAAACTGAATTTTCGCCAGGCGTTGCGTATGGACGATCTGGCGGCACAAGCGCACATGAGTCCATCCACGTTTCGCCAGCATTTTCGCACCGTGACCGGAATGAGTCCGTTGCAATACCAGAAGCAGCTGCGGCTACAAGCCGCTCGGCAGTTGATGTTGAGCCAGAATGTCGACGCGAACAGTGCAGGGGGCTTGGTTGGCTATGAAAGTGCCTCGCAGTTCAGCCGTGAATACAGCCGCTTGTTTGGTGCGCCACCGCAGCGGGATATCAAGCGCATTCGCTTGTGATCGTGAGGCTTGCCTGGCATTGCGACCAGACAGCCTCACACGCCTGTCACGCCAGTTTGAAAGGCAACTCACGCAACGGTTTCCCCGTCAGGCTCGCCAACGCGTTGGCAAAAGCCGGGGCCAACGCTGGCAGGCCGGGTTCACCCATCCCCGTAGGAGGCTCGGCGCTGGGCACGATGTGGACGGCAAATGTCGGCATGTCGGTAATGCGCGGCACGCTGAAGTCAGCAAAATTGCTCTGCTGCACCACGCCATCTTTCAGGGTGATCGCGCCACCTGGCAGGCACATCGACAATCCCATCAGCGCCGCGCCCTGGACCTGGGCCTCGACACTGCGAGGGTTGACCGCCAGGTTGCAGTGCACACCGGCCGTCACGTTGTGCAGTACCGGACGACCGTCCTGCACCGAGGCTTCGACGACGTAGGCCACCACCGAGCTGAACGACTCGTGGACCGCCACGCCCCAGGCATGGCCCGCCGGTAACTGGCGCTTGCCATACTCGCTCTTGTCCACGGCCAATTGCAGCGCCTCGCGATGGCGTGGGCTCTGCTCGCCAAACAGTTTCATCCGGTAAGCCACTGGATCCTGCTTGGTCGTGCGGGCAATCTCATCGATCAGCGTTTCCATCACAAACGCCGTATGGGTGGAGCCCACGCTGCGCCACCACAGCACGGGAACGTTGAGCTTGGGGTGATGAACCGTCAGCCGCATGGGCACCGGGTACGGATTGCGCAGGCCTTCCGTGGCGGTCGGGTCGATACCGTTTTTCACCCGCCCGCCAAACACGGTGCCGGTGATGATCGATTGACCCACCAGGGCGTGGTCCCAGGCGAGCACCTTGCCGCTGTCGTCAAAACCGATGCGCGCACGGTGCAAGTGCATGGGCCGATAGTAACCGCCCTTGATGTCGTCCTCCCGGCTCCAAAGAGTGCGGATAGGGGCGTTGACCCCGGCGGTGCGCGCGGCCTTGGCGACCTCGCAAGCCAGTACGACAAAATCGTTGGTGGGCACGCCGCGCCGGCCAAAACCACCGCCGGCGGTCTGCACGTTCACCTGGATCTGCTCTGGCTTGAGGCCCAGCACCTTGGCGGCCGCGGCACCATCACCGCCGGGGAACTGCGTACCGACCCACAGTTGAGCACCATCCCCGGCTAGCTGCACGGTGCAATTGAGCGGTTCCATGGGGGCATGGGCGAGGTAGGGGAACACGAACTCGGCGTCCAGTTGATGCGGCGCGGTGGCAAGCGGTGTCATGTCGGCATCAAAGTGCAATGGGCCGGGCTGGCTGGCCAGTTCCCGGTATTGAGCCAATTGTTTCTCGCTGTCCACTTTTTCTACAGCGCTCGCATCCCACTCCACCTTCAGCGCATCGCGTGCCAGCTTTGCCTGCCAGTAACTGTCGGCGACCACCGCAACACCTTCGGCTCCGCCGTCCAGTGGTACGCGCAACACCGCTTTTACACCTTTCGTGGCACGTGCCGCGCTGTCATCCAGGGATGCGATTTTGGCGCCGAACACCGGCGGTCGGGCGACGACAGCGGTGAGCTGCCCCGGCAGATGCATGTCGATGCCAAAATCCTGCTGGCCGCTGCTCTTGGCCTTGGCATCGATACGGGTGGTGGCCTGGCCGATGATGCGGAAGTCCTTGGGATCCTTGAGCGTGATCTGCTCGGGCACCGGCATCGCCATCGCGGCTTCGGCCAGTTCGCCGTAGTTCGCTTTACGGCCTGCCGGGCCGAGTACCATACCGGCCTGGGTGCTCAGGCTCGCCACGTCCACGTTCCAGCGCGCGGCGGCGGCACTCAGCAGCATGGCGCGGGCACGGGCGCCGAGTTCGCGGTACTGGGTATAGCTGTTCTTGATCGAGTTGGAACCGCCGGTGAGGTGGATGCCGAAGGCCGGGTCCATGTAGGCGGCGTCACTGTTGCCGTTGCGACTGCGGACCAGGCTCCAGTCGGCATCGAGTTCTTCGGCAAGAATCATCGGCAAGCCGGTCTGTACGCCCTGGCCGAACTCCAACCGGTTGATGGTCACCGTGACCTCGCCGCTGGGGGCGATTTGCACGAATGCCGAGGGTTGCTGGGTCGGTTTGAGCGACGCAGCGGCGCCATTGGCCTCCTGCGCCAGGGCCAAGTGTGGAAACGCCCCCAAGGCCAGCCCGCCGATGCCGACGATCTTGAGAAAGCTGCGGCGCGGCAGCGTAGCGGGGCCGTCAGCCTCGTCGCGTTCAAGCAGGTGCTGCAAGGCGCGAGGTTGCTCGTTCGGAAAAATCTCGTTCAACATGGTCAGCTCCGATCAGGCAAGGGCTTTGGCGGCATCAGCCACCGCAGCGCGGATACGGGCGTAGGTGCCACAGCGGCAGATGTTGCCGGCCATGGCCGAGTCGATCTCGGCGGCCGTGGGCTGCTTGCCCTTGGGCTGGGCCTTGAGGAAAGCGGTGGCGCTCATGATCTGGCCGCTCTGGCAGTAGCCACATTGCGCCACGTCATGCTTGACCCACGCTTCGTGCACGGCGCTGCCAACCGGGTCGCTGCCGTTGGTTGCCGCTTCGATGGTGGTGATCTTCTTGCCTTCGGCGGCGGCAATGGGCGTCACGCAGGAACGAATGGCCTGGCCATCCAGGTGCACGGTGCAGGCGCCACACAACGCCGCACCGCAGCCGAACTTGGTGCCGGTCATGCCTAGCGTGTCGCGTAGGGTCCAGAGAATCGGGGTGCTTGGGTCTACGTCGACCGTGTATTCACGGCCGTTTATGTTCAGGGCGCTCATAGGGGGACCAGCTCCAGATGGTTTGGCTCTGGTTAACTATAGAAAGCAATGCCGAGGGGCGATTGCACGATCCGGGCGGATAATTGCCTGATCGTGCGAATAGCTGCCGGACATGTCGGCTCAAGTTTCTGTTTTGAAGTACCAGCTTTGCCGGAGCCAGCCTCTAAATTGACGGTAACGTGAGCGTGTGACTTAATGATTGCCACTATATTGGCATCATCTTTGAGAGCGCGACATGACGATTTGGAGCTTTTCAAACAATGGACAGTAATTTCATTTTTACCGGTGATTACCCCGAGCCCCTTAAGCAATGGATTCGCGATGAAGTAAATCACGCGTTCCAAAAATGTCGCACTCAGTTTGGTGGCGCACCGGATAGCCATGGGATATCAAGGGTAAGAATCGCGCCAGGTTACGGTGGTACCGCACATTTCGAGTATCTGCAGCTTTTCATTTCCCCAGGCCTTGAGATCAATCCGAACCATGATGGGGAAAGCAAGGCCCTGGAAGAGATTCAGCGACTCATTCACCATGAAATGGTCCATGTCTTCCAGCATCATTTGCTCGGCAAAGACAAAATATATGCTCTGCCTACGTGGTTCTCTGAAGGAATGGCAGTCGCATTTTCCGGACAATCGATCATTTGGAAACCAAGTGACTTCAAGCAGGAGCTCACGGCGTTCAATTCCCTGCCAGATGCAGAAACTTATTTGCTGATGCAGCAACACGAGCCATTCGATATGAAAAGCGCGCCGTTCGACTCGCTCTACGACATCTGGGGGATTGCCTTTATATATTCGATAGCCGAGGGTGAACGCATGCACCCCGACTACAAAAAAACTGACGGCCCGCACCTGAGCTCAGAGGAATTGCTGCGCGCCGTGGATATAGTTCGCGACACTCCGGAACTAGGCTTTCCTAACTCGCTGCAAAAGCATAGCAACAAGCAAAGCCTGACCCTCTCCAGTCTGGACAACGTAATCTGTGCTTTCATGGCTTAGAGCGTTGTCGTTATCGTAGCCTGCCCCAACTGCCCCAACTGCCCCAGGGCCAGGAAAGCTTCACGTATGAGCGTTGCTCCCTGGCCCTGAAACACTGACCGCTTACATCAACGGAATGCTATAGCTCACGATCAGGCGATTCTGGTCCTGGTCGCGAGCAATATCGCTTCGCGACATGCCGTTGCGCCAGCCGAAACCGACGTTCTTCAACGCGCCGCTCTGGACCACGTAGTCCAGGGAAATATCACGCTCCCATTCACTGGCGTCCTGGCCGCTGGCGGTCTGGATGTTATCGCCCTTGAGGTACATCACTGACGCCTTCAAGCCCGGCACGCCAAGCCCTGCGAAGTCATAGGCATACTGAGCGAATGCCGTGCGCTCGCCGGCCTGGATGAACGTCTGGATGGTGCGGTCGGTGTAGAGATAAAGACTCGCGCCACCTTCACCTTTGCCCACCAGGCCGCCCTGGTTCAGTTGCGTGAAGTTGCTGTCCTCGGACACGCTTTGATAACCGGCGGTAATGGCATGGCCACCCAACGAGTAAATGAACGCTGCGCTCCAGGTGTCGTTGTCGATTTCACCGCTGCCGTCCTTGGTATAACCGCCAAGTTTGTAACCACTGGCGCGACCGGCTGCGCTGCTGTTCTTGCCATCGGACGTGGTCTTGAAATAACGCAGGTCGGTTTTCAACGAGCCGTATTCACCCAACGGTAATACATGCAGCAAACCGGCGAAATGCTGCTGGTAATAATCTTCCAGATTGGCGTAGTAATACTGGGCGGTCAGGTCCTTGGTCAGTTTGTAATCGCCACCGGCAAAGGTGAATTTGTTGCTTTCCTGGATGCCGCCCGCCACGGCCAGGCCGGCGCTGTCACTGGAGGCACGGCCGGTGGCGTGTTCCAGTTGTCCGGCAGTGACGGTCAGGTTGTCGATTTCATTGCTGGTGACTTGGCCACCCTCGAAGGTTTGCGGCAGCAGGCGACCATCGTTGGAAACCAGAATCGGCAATTTTGGTTGCAAGGTGCCATAACGCAGCTCGGTCTTGGAAACACGCATCTTCGCTGTTGCACCGAGACGCGACCATTGGTCCGCCGCCTTGTCACCATTGTTTGGGAACATCGAGCCGCCAACATGACGACCCGCGCCGCTGTCGAGTTTCAGGCCCAGCAGACCCATGGCATCCAGGCCGAACCCCACGGTACCGTCGGTGAACCCGGATTGATAATTGAGCATGAAGGCCTGACCCCACTCTTCGGTCTTCGAAGGTGCAGCGGCGCCGTCACGGTTATCGTTGTTGAAGTAGAAGTTGCGCAAGTTCAAGTTGGCTTTGCTGTCGCTGATAAAATCAGCCGACGCCAATGGACTCAGGACCAGACTCACACCGCCAGTTAAAACACTCAGTACTTGAAATAGAGCTTTCATCAGGACGAACTCCACCGCGGAATCACTGTTCCGGGCATGTTGGAAAGGCAGCAGGAAGCTCTCGGCCGATCACCTGATTGGCCGATGCGTTAAATGACTCGTTAGAAAATCTTCAATGCATAGAGTGGGGTAGGGGATAGATCTCCAAAGAATGCCGTCAATGAAAGTCCCTGGGTTATCAGTCGATCAATCCATGAGCGTCATAAAAGGGGTACGGCCCGGGATATTCGCCAAACACGCCGTTATGGGTCACCAACCCCTGTCCATGCCAGTGATGCAGCAGGTAGCCGGGTGGTTCCAGGTTGAAATGCGCGGGAGCGGTTGGCTGCAGATCCAGAACAATTTGATGGGAGGTGCCGGGACACACGCAGCTCAGGCTGCCGCCAAAGCGTCGCTGCATCGGCCGATGCAAATGCCCGCACAGCAAGCGCTCCACCTGCGGATGACGGGCGATGACCTGCTCCAGCGCCGAGGCGTTGATGAACGGTTCGCGGTCCATGTGGCCGATGCCGCTGATAAACGGCGGATGGTGCAGGACCAGCAGCGTTGGCACGTCGGGACGACCGGCCAACTGTTCATCGAGCCAGCTCAACTGGTTGTCCAGCAACCGGCCGCCATGGCCGCCGGGAATGGTGCTGTCCAGGCCGATCAGACGCAGCGGATGCTCGTCAACCACCCAATCCAACGGGGCGCAGGCCACGCTTGGCAGATAGTCATGATCGGCAAATGCCGCCCGCAAATGCTCGCGGTTGTCATGGTTACCGGGCACCAGGTAGCAAGGCATGTGCAGGCGCGCCAGTTCGGGATGCAGCACGGAGTATTCATCAGGGCGACCGAAGTCCACCAGGTCGCCACTGATCACCACGATGTCGGGACGCGGCACCCGGGCATTCAAATGATCAACGGCATGACGCAACGCGGCGAGGGTGTCGACGACGCCATAGGTCAGTTTTCCCCCGGCCTTGAGATGCAAGTCGCTGATCTGCGCAATGAGAAACGGATGATTCAAAATAAGCCCTCTGAAAACACGAAGATCACGATGACAGGGTGAACAGCACCTGCGGCTCAACGGCCAAGGCAACCAGGGCGCCGGGGGTGTGTATGACGCCGTCGGTACTGTCCACCAGCAATGGTTGGGCGGCGCCGACGTCCACCAACAGGCGGCTTTGGGCCCCCTGGAAAAACTGGCCCACCAGGCGCCCGCGCAGATGCCCCTCGTTGTCCATTACCCGCAAATGCTCGGGACGGCAATAGACGGTGGCGGGCAGCCCGGCACCCAGCCATGGCAACTCTCCGCCATGGACTTTCAAGCCCAGGGGCGTGTGCTTGAGCACTGGAAAAGCGTTGAGGTTGCCGACAAAACTGGCGACGAACGTGTTGGCCGGTTGTTGGTAGATGTCCCTTGGACTGGCCAACTGCGCGACGCGACCGTGTTCCATGACCAGGATCCGATTGCCCAGGGCCATGGCTTCGCCCTGGTCGTGGGTGACGAACACGGCGGTAATGCCCAGATGGCGTAGCAACTGATCCAACTCGCTGCGCAGGCGCTCACGCAACTGCGCGTCCAGTGCCGCCAAGGGTTCGTCGAGCAGCAATACCCGGGGCTTGGGCGCCAGGGCACGGGCGAGGGCGACCCGCTGGCGCTGGCCGCCGGACAACTCGTGGATGCTGCGCTTGCCATGGTCCTGAAGGCCCACCAGTTCCAGCAGCTCCGCGCAGCGCTTGTTCCGTTCGGCAGGCGCCATACCGCGAATCTTCAAGCCATAGACGATGTTGCCGGCCACATCCAGGTTGGGAAACAACGCATAGTTCTGGAACACCATGCCCACGTCGCGCCGTTCGATGGGCAGGCGGGTAACGTCGGTGTCGCCAAAAAACACCTGCCCCACATCCGGGCGTTCGAGCCCGGCGATCAGCCGCAGGGTGGTGGTTTTACCGCAACCGGACGGGCCGAGGATCGCCAGGGTTTCGCCGGCCTCTATGGTCAGGTCCAGGTCATGCACGGCAACGGTGCCGTCCGAGAACGCCTTGCGGCAACCCGCCAGGCGAATGGTGGTTCCGGTCATCGTTTTTCTCCACGGGAAAGGCGCGCGCTGATGGCCTGCAACGCAATCAGCAGCGGCACGATCATCAGCAGGAATATGAGGGTGTAGGCACTGGCGACTTCCAGCCTGGCCGAGGCATAGCTGTCGGCCAGGCCCACCGGTAATGTCTTGGTCATCGGCGTGTGGAGCATCCAGGTCAGGTTGAACTCGCCCAGCGACAGCGTGACAACCATGAGTACCCCGGCGAGGATCCCTGCCTGGCAATTGGGTACCACCACACTGAAGAATCGTCGCAGTGGCCCGGCGCCAAGGCTGGCCGCAGCTTCTTCCAGGATGGGCAGGTGCTGGCGTTGCATCACCGCCATCACCGGACGCACGAGGAACGGCAGGGTGAACAGCACATGGCCAACGAGAATGAACAGCCAACTGCTGCGAAATCCGCCGAACTGCCCATACGTGAGCAGCAAAGCCAAGGCGCTGGCCAGGCCTGGCATCGCCACCGGAAGCACCATCAACTCCTCGAACGCACGGCTGAAGCGGTTGTTCATCCGAACCAGCGCGTAAGCCGCCGGAACACCCACCACGCAGACGCACAGTGCGCAGGCCACGGCCAGTTGCAGGGAGAGCCAGACCGTCGGCGAATAGGCCTGCCAGACTTGCACCAGCCAATCGAACGTCAGGCCGCTGGACACGCCCTGGAAATAATTGCGTGTCAGCCCGGCCAGCAGCGACATCAGCACCGGCACCAACATGAACGCGCAGACCAGCAGGGTGAACAGCAACTGGCCGATAAACAGCGTTGAGCGTCTCACAAGACTGTCCTCGAATTTTTCGCCAGGCGCCTGGCCAATAGCAGCATCGCCCAGGTCAGCGCCCCCAGCACCACCGATAGCGCAGCGGCCACGGCGAAATTGGCGTAGTTGGTGAACACGTTGTAGATCGCCACCGGGGTCACGTTCAGGCGGGTGCCCAGGGTGAAGGCCGTACCGAACGCGCCCATGGAGGTGGCAAAGCAGATCGCTGCGCACGAGACCAGCGCCGGCGCCAGGCCTGGGATGATGACATCGCAGATCACTCGCCAGTGGCCAGCGCCCAATGAATGCGCGGCTTCTTCCAGGCTGCGATCCAGGCTCTCACAAGCGGCCATCACCGTGAGGATCACCCGCGGAATCGAGAAGTACAGGTAACCGATACAAAGGCCCATCAGCGAGTAGGCAAAGATCCAGCGTTCATCCGCCAGCTCGAGGCCAAGGCTGGCGAACAAGCCTTGGCGCCCAGCCAGCAGAATCACCAGGAAACCGACGACCACGCCGGGGAATGCCAGCGGGAAGGTCAACAAGGCGACCAACAACGAACGACCGAAGAAGCGCTGGCGACTGAGGAAAACCCCACTGATGCCACCCACCAACAGCGCCGCGAGGGTCGTCGCCAGAGCCAGCAGGCAAGTCTGTGCCAGACTGCCCAGGTATTGCGCACTGCCCAGTACCTGCCAATAACCGTTTTCGCCGCCGTCGCGACGCTGCCCGCCCAGCACGATCAGGTGCGCCAGCGGCAACAGCCAGAACGCGAACAGCACCGCTGCCGCAGGCGCCAGGGCCCAGGCCGCGGTCAGCCGCAAACGCGGCACCGTGGCCTGGCCCGACGAGACTCCCCGGGCTTTTATTACCGAGGCGGTCACTTACTTGACCTCTTTGAGATAACGCGCGGAAAAGGCTTCCTGCGCCGCCGCCATCTGCTCGTAGTTGACCACGCCGGCCCGGGCGTAATCGCTGTCCGGCAGGAACTGCGCGGCGATGTCGGCAGGCATCTTCATCGCCCGCACCGGCCGCAGGTACGCCTTGGCCCAGAGCGCCTGGCCTTGCTCGGACAGGACGAAATCCAGGACCTTCTCGGCGTTGGTCCGATGGGGCGCGTGGTCGACGATGCTCATCACGTAAGGCACGCTGATGCTGCCTTCCTTGGGAATCACGAAAGCGACGTTGGCCTTGTCCTTGTAGCGCGCCCGGTAGGCGTTGAAATCGTAATCGACCAGGATCGGCAACTCGCCGGACAATACCCGCGCATAAGCGGTCTGCTTAGGCACGATGGGCGCGTTTTTCGCCAGTTTCTGGAAGTAGTCGATTGCTGGCGTGAAGTCATTGAGACTGCCGCCCATGGCCTGGTTGATCGCTACTGCAGACACGTAGCCGACGAACGCGCTGGACGGATCAAGGTAGCCGACCATGCCTTTGTACTCAGGCTTGAGCAGATCGCCCCAGCTTTGCGGCACGGGCAGGCCGCCCAGTGCATCGACGTTGACCATGATGCCCAGGGTGCCGGAGTGAATGGCAAACCAGCGTCCTTGCGGGTCCTTCAAACCGTCCGGGATCTGCTCCCAGCCCTTGGGTTTATAGGTGCCGACTACCCCGGCTTTTTGCGCCTGCAAACCGAAGGTCACGCCGTAATACACCACATCCGCCACTGGCGCGGCCTGCTCGGCCACCAGTTGTGCCAAGGCCTGCCCGGAGTTCTTGTTGTCCAGCGGGACCTGCACGCCCGTGGTATCGGCAATGGCCTTGAGCTGCGTGCCCCAGTCGGCCCATTCCGGTGGGCAGTTGTAGCAAATCGCCGTTTCGGCGGCCTGGGCCAGGCTGGCAACGCCGCAAAGCAGCAACGTCGCCAGGGTTTTACTGAAGCGGATCATCAAGCGTCTCCTCGTAGGGTTGAGTACTTTCGCCCGGCCGGATATGGCAGGGCAGGCAATGGGAAACCGGTGTGGCGCCGCCGATCTGCGCCAGCAGTTGGTCGATCACGGTGCGGGCCAGGGCCTCGATGGGCTGGACGACGCTGCACAGCGTCGGGTGCATCTGAGTGCCGAGGGCGATGCCGTCAAAGCCAATGACCGAAAGCTGCTGGGGAACGTGCCAGCCGTTGCGGCGCAGCTGTGCAATCAGGCTGATTGCCAACAGATCGTTGGAGCAAACCAATGCACTGAGGGCTTGCGGGCCTTGCAGCAATGGCTCGATGGCGGCGAAGTCGGCTTGGGTATGGGCCGGCATTTCAATCACCGGCAGGCAGTCGAGACCGGCCTCACGCATGGCGTCGCAATAACCGGCGTAACGCAGGCGAGCACGGTCCGATTGCAGGGCAGGGCCAGCAACCATGCCAATGCGCCAATGCCCGGCGTCCAGCAGATAACGCGTGGCGAGGGCCATGCCGGCGCGGTTGTCCACCGACACGGCGCTGTAGTCCGGATTGCCCGGCTGGTGATAGGCCAGCACAAAAGGCGTGTCCTCGTTGTCCAGGCTTTGCAGCACGCGGTTGCTCTCGGCGTCGGTCACCGTGAGGACCAGGCCATCGACGCGCTGGCGCAACAACTCCTCGACCACCACGCTTTCGCGCTCGCTGCTGTAATCGGTCGTCGCCAGGAGCAGGTTGTAGCCGCGCAAGCGCGCAGCGCGCTCCATGGCCTGGAATTGTTCGGCGAACACTGGATTGAGCAGGTTAGGGACCACCACACCAATCAGCTTGGTCACCTGCAAGCGCAGTTGGCGGCCAAGACGATTGGGTCGAAAACCCAGCTGGCGCGCAGCGGCGAACACCTGCTCGCGGGTGGCCGGACGCACCACTTCAGGGGAGGCAAAGGTGCGCGCCGCGGTTGCCCGCGAAACCCCTGCCAAACGTGCCACTTCTTTCAAATCAGTCATTGTCACTCGCTTGAGATCGATCTCATTGGCGAGGACAGTACTCAGGGCTTATGGCGTTTTGGCGACGCAGTGATGACGATTTGATGTCAGTGACTGTCGTCTATCGTTGAGGGCTATCCAGGGCGCATCTGCAGACTCAGCGCAGGCTTGCGGTAAACCCGTACTGCCTGGCGGACCACACCACCGTCAACGTCAGCAGCAAGAGCGCGACCAGCACAGGCGCAAACGCAACGACACCCAGGTGATCGAGCAGGATGCCCCCCACGATCCCGCCGCCGGCAATGGCGATGTTCCAGGCCGTGACCAACATCGACTGGGCGAGATCCGCTGCCTCTGCGGCCGTCTTGGCGATTGCCGTCTGGAACAACGTCCCGGCCCCTCCAAAGGCGATTCCCCAGGCCGCTACCGCGATATAGATCGCGGCAGGGCTGTCGCTCATGACGCCTAGCGTCAGTGCCGAGATGGCGAACAGCGCCGTGCTGGCAAGGGTCAATGCCCGTAGATGGCGATCGATCAGCACGCCGACGACCCAGATGCCCAGCAACGATGCGACCCCGAAGACCAGCAGGACCAGGTCGGTCCGCTCGCCCAGGCCCGCCGTCATCAGGAACGGTGCGATATAGGTAAAGAGGATGTTGTGCGCCAGGACAAAAGCCAACACCACGAACAACACCGAGCGAACGCCCGGTAGGGTGAAGACCTGGCCCAAGGCAAGGCGTTTGCCGGTGGTTTGCCCAGGAAAGTCAGGCAGCTTGAGTCGTACCCAGACCATCAAGGCGACGGCGAACAGGCTCATGATGGCGAAGCTCATCCGCCAACCGATCAAATTACCGAGCAAGGTGCCGGCCGGTACGCCCAGGGATAACGCCAAGGGTGCGCCCACCATGGCGATCGCAATCGCCCGACCTTTCTGGCTCTCGGGCACCATGCGGGCGGCATAACCGGCCAACAAGGCCCAGAGCAGCCCGGCCGATACGCCACCCAGCAAGCGGGCGACGATCGTCAAACCATAGTGGGTGGACAGCGTCGTGACGGTATTGGCAACGGCGAAACCGGCGATGGCCAACAGCAAGAGCGACCGGCGTCGCATGCCTTGGGTCGCAGCCGTCAAGGGAATGGCCGCCAGCAAGGAACCTATTGCGTAGACCGTGACCAACTGGCCGGCGAGGGCTTCGGAGATCGCCAGCCCTTCGCTGATCTGTGAGAGAAGGCCGGCGGGCAAGGCTTCGGTGAGGATGGTCACGAACGCCGCCAGCGCGAGGGCAAACAGTGATCCGATGGGGAGCGGCGCAGCGTCGTGAACGACCTCGGCATCAGCGTCGATATGGGTATTGGCAATCGTCATGTGTCACCTGCCTGGAACGCTTCTGAGCCGCCGGATAGCGGCGTCAATCGCAGATTGATAAGTGCCGACTACGGTAAGTGCCCCTCCTTGGCGAGACAAGAATGCTAGAGTGCGCAACACATCGGAAAAAATGTCCGCAATTGGAGCCTGGCGTGGAATCATTGAGCGGAATTGATTTTTTTGTTCGCGCGGCTGAAACCCGCAGTTTTTCAGAAGCGGGCAGGGCGCTTGGCATTTCGTCTTCGGCGGTGGGCAAAAGCGTCGCCCGGCTCGAGGAGCGGCTGGGCGTGCGGTTGTTTCATCGCAGCACGCGCAGTATCACGCTGACGGCGGAAGGGGCGCTTTTCCTTGAGCGTTGCCGGCGCATTCTCTGCGAAGTCGAGGCGGCCGAACTGGAGCTGTCGGAAACCCGCAAAGCGCCACGGGGCAAACTGCGGGTGAGTTTGCCCCTGGTTGCAGACCTGGTCATGCCGACGCTGATCGCCTTCATGCGTCGCTACCCCAGTATCGAACTGGACCTGGATTTCTCCGACAGGTTGGTAGACATCATCGAGGAAGGTTTTGATGCCGTCATTCGGACTGGAGAACCGAACGACTCCCGGCTGATGTCCCGCCCGTTGGGCCCGTTCAAGCTCGTTGTGGTCGGTTCGCCCGAGTACTTCGCCGAACACGGTACGCCGCAGGTGCCGGCGGATCTGCTGCGCCATGCCTGCCTGCTATACAAGTTTCCCAGTACTGGCAGGATGCAGGTCTGGCCGATAAACGGGGAAGGGCAGTCCGATCTCAACCTGCCGGCCACCCTGGTCTGCAACACCACCGAGGCGTTGCTGTACGTCGTGCGCGATGCCTTGGGGATTGCCTGCGTGCCGGACTTCACCGTGCGCGAGGCCATCGCCAGCGGTGAGCTGGTCACCGTCCTCGACGACTTCAATCGGCATCAGAACACCTTCCGCATGCTCTGGCCTTCAAGCAAGCACCTGGCGCCGAAACTGCGGGTGTTCATTGATTTCATGAACAGTGAGTTGTTCAAGTAACTCACCAACTATATGCCCCAATCCCTTGTGGGAGCGAGCTTGCTCGCGATAGCGGTGGTCCAGATACATGGATGTCGGGTTGACTGCCCTCATCGCGAGCAAGCTCGCTCCCACAATGGTTTTTCGGGATAGCAGGATTTGTATTCACCACAAATCCCCTGTGGGAGCGAGCTTGCTCGCGATAGCGGTGGTCCAGATGCATGGATGTTGGATTGACTGCCCTCATCGCGAGCAAGCTCGCTCCCACAAGGGAAATGTGCTGGTCCTAGCTGCAGTCTTTCTGTTTGCACGGGTGCGTTTCCCGGGAGCGCCACTCCTTGACCAGCTGTTGCCTCGGTCGGGCGTAGCGCTCCTCCAGGATAGCCACCTCGACGATCCGGTCCGTTCGGAATAAACGATAGTCGCCACGCAGCTCACACCAGCCGGCGATATAGCGCTGCGATTCGACAAACCCCAGCATGATCGGCCAGAAGGTTCGCTGCGTCTGCTCTCCATTCTCGTCCTTGTAGACGATCCGCATTTTTCGCTGCTCGCGAAGCGCCAGCCGGACCTGCGCCAGATCCAACGCAGCCGGCGCGCCTTGATTGCGACTGACATAGATCGTGTCGTTGTCCAATGTTCGCCGCATGTGCGGCGGCAGGACACTGTCGATTTTTGCCAGGGCGTTTTGAACGGCGCGGGCTAGGCCTTCATCGGTTTGGCGGCTGACCCACTGTGCGCCGGCCATCAACGCCTGGATCTCTTCCTCGGTAAAACTCAACGGCGGCAACAGAAAACCCGGGCGCAAAATGTAGCCAACGCCGGGTTCGCCAACGATGTCCGCCCCCATCGACTGCAGCGTGATGACGTCCCGCCGGATGGTACGCAACGACACATTCAGCTCACGGGACAGCGTGACACCGGAAACCGTCCCGCGATGGCGCCGAAGGACTTGCATGAGGTCGAATAATCTATGGCTTCTTGACACGCTTCAGTCCATCGCCACGAGGGCCTTGCCACGGAGCTTCCTGCCGCCCTCGATGGCCGTGATAAGCTGGATCGCATCGCTGAGCGGCACCACCTCCGCCACAGGAAGCCGGAAGCTGCCATTCTGGGCGGCGCGGGCGAGCGTGTCGAGGACGTCGGGGCGCGGTGTGCAGATGACCGGTTTCAAGCGCTTGTCAAAGAACGAGCGAATGAACTTGCCAGGGCTTGGGTCCAGGTCCAGCAGTACGCCACCTTTGCGCAGCAGGCTGAAGCCGAGCGACAGGGGCATTGTGGCCGCCGTGTCATACACCACATCGAAACGTTCCGGCAGCTTGGAGAGATCGGTTTTGCGATAGTCATAAACCGTATCGACCCCCAGCTGCCGCGCCCGCTCCAGCGTCTCTTCACTGCAAGAACCGGTGACAGTGGCCCCCACCATGCGGGCTATTTGCACGCAGGCTTCACCAACCGCGCCACTGCAACCGTTGATGAAGACACGCTGGCCCGCGCTCAGCCCAGCCTTGTCCCGCAGCCCGTTCCAAGCGGTCATTCCCGGCGTCCCGAGGCAAGCGGCCTGCTCGAAGGAGACGTCATCGGGTTTGCTGGCCAGCAGCGATTCCTTCGTGACCACGGCTTGCGCCAGCGCACCACTTTCCTTGAAGCGAGCGAGACCAAAAACAGCATCACCCACTTTAAACCGCGTCACGTCGCTGCCCACCGCCATGACGGTGCCGGAGAAATCCATCCCCATGGCCCGGGGGAAGGCCCTGCCCGTGACGATCTTCATCTGGCCGCCGCGCAACTTCCAGTCGATAGGATTGATGGCAGCGAAGCTGATTTTCACAGCGACTTCGCGCGGGCCCGGTGAAGCCAACGTGAATGACTCGAGTTTCATCACATCCGGTCCGCCGTAATTGTAATACTGGATACGCTTCATAGCTGACGCTTACTCTGGATGATTGATGAGATAGAAGTAGGGCCGGGGGCAGGGGCGCTGTTTCCAGCGCATCGTTGAGCCTGCGGCCAATCACTTCACTCTAACCATCGACAGGGTCAGTTTTTGTCACCATTGTTTTTCCGCAGGGCACCTGCCTGGCACGGGAAGACATCGTCCCGGTTTCACTTCGAACTCAGTTGGATCGGCGTCGTCTCGATCAATTGCCTGGAGAGGATCATCGACTGGGTTTGCTCTACATACCGTTTGAAATGCGCAGACCCGATGTGGGATAGGTAGGCTTGCTCGTCAGCGTAGATTTCGAAGAAATGGAGCATGTGAGGGCGGTCTTTATCCGCCACCGAATAGATGGCAATCACCCCGGGTTCCACGCGCGCGGAGATCTCCATCTCTTCCTTGACGATCTGGGTATAGCGTTGCAGTTGCTCCGGATCGATTTCGAGCTGTGCGACACGCACCACCACCGTGGATGGATATGTCTGCGCGCTGGCCCCGCCGGATGCAAACAGGCAAAGCACCATCGCGCACTTGGAAAACCACTGACGAATGTTCATGACAAACTCCTGGCAAGGGCTGGGTGAATTCAATGACTCACTCACGGGCGACACGCTGTGGGCGACGGTTTCTCTGGCTCACAGCTTCATGATGTCTGGCAGTCGGCTGGCCAGCACATCAATGATGTGCCGCAGCCGCATGGGCATTTGCCGCATCTGGGGTGAGACGGCATGACAATCCATCGTGGTGGGCGGATGCGTTTCCAGCAGTTGAACGAGAGCGCCCGAGCGCAAGCGATCACGCACCAGCCATGAAGGCAGCCAGCCAATGCCCATGTCGGCCTCGACCGCATCGGCGATCAATGAAAGGTCATTCAAACGAATACGCGGGGAAAGGGACACCGTCTTGAGTTGGCCATCGGTGTCCGTAACGGCCCAGGGCTGCGTGTAATCGCGCCGGTGATACAGCACCGCGTCGTGACCGAGCAATTCTGGCAGGCTGTGGGGCTGCCCGTTTTTGGCCAGGTAACCGGGTGATGCGCATAGCAGTTTTTGCTGGACCGCCAGATGTTGTGTACGTAGGCCGCTGAGTTGCGCCAGCGGGCCAAAGCGAATCGCCAGATCGAAGCCTTCGGCAATCAGGTCTACGGACTGGTCGCTGAAGTGCAATTCAAGTTCCAGCTTGGGATGTTGGCGGGCCTGTTCCAGCAGGATCGGGCCGGCACAGTATTGGCCGAACAGGACCGGCATCGTCACGCGCAGGCGCCCCGTGATCTCTTGCTGGCCCGACTCCAGCAGGGACTGAGCCGAGCGGACTTCTTCCAAGGCGCGCAGGCAATGTTCGTAATACACCTGGCCAGCCTCGGTCAGGCTTTGGGTCCGGGTGGTCCGATGGAACAGGCGAACGCCCAGCCGCTCCTCCACCCGGCCAATCGCTTTGCCCACCGCCGATCGCGTCAGCGACAACTGTTCAGCCGCGCGGGCAAAGCCGCCAGCGTGAACGACTTCGACGAACAGTGCTACGCCATCCAATGGATCTCTCATACGGCCCTGGCTCCTGGATTGGTTCCCTTGATTCAACTTTATGGAGAAAAAATATCGTTAATGGTGATTATTATTCAACTATAAGCTACAGGTTCATTGATATTGGTGTCCAGGCGGAGCCAGTGCGTCGATTCCACTGCGCCTAAGCCCTGCACCCGACCAAGGAGCCGAACCATGAAACTGCTTTGTCTCGACATTCCTCAACCTGGCGCCAGTCTTGAGAAATATCAGCCGCACCTGTTCGACGAAGCCCGACACGCCTGGCAGCTCTACAAGGGCGGCATCGTGCGCGACTTCTATTTTCGCCAGGATCGCCCAGGTGTCGCGATCATCGCTGAGGCCGACACCGTGGAATCCGCGAGGGCGGCATTGAACGAATTCCCCCTGGTCAAAGCGGGGCTCATCGACTGGGAAATCATTCCCCTCGGACCCTTCATGAACTGGGAAATGCTCTTCGCGCCTGGTAACGCCTGACGCTTATTGCGGCGCAGACATCGTGATGAACGCGCCTGTCTTCTTCGTCTCAACCAAGAGCCCGAGACCATGAACAAACAAGCTTCCGAGCTCAAGCCGGTCCTTTTCGTCGTTACCAGCAACGCGGTGAAGGGCGCTTCCGGCATCCCCACCGGCTTCAACCTGGCCGAGGTCACTCATCCATTGGAGAAGCTGCAGGAGGCGGGTATCCGTGTCGAACTGGCCTCCATCAATGGCGGTGCCGCGCCCTTGGACGGGCTGGAGGATATGAGTGATCCCGTCATCGCCCGCTATTGGGCCGATGCGGATTTCCGGCATGCGCTTGAGCACACCTTGCCCATGAACGAGGTAGATCCATCACGCTATTCGGCCATTTTCTTCGCCGGTGGTCACGGCACGATGTGGGACTTTCCTGATAACCCTGCCGTACAAGCGGCGATCCGCGAAATCGATGCGGCCGGCGGCATCGTTTCGGCGGTCTGTCATGGGCCGGCGGCCTTGGTCAACGCACGTCGTGCCGACGGCAGCCTGCTGGTGGCCGGTAAACGGGTCGCAGCTTTCACTGACAACGAGGAAGAAGAAGTGCAGTCCACCCACGTTGTGCCATTCCTGTTGGCGTCGACGCTCAACAGACGCGGTGCGCATCACCAGCTGGCGGCGAACTGGGCCGACAATGTGGTTGTCGACGGTCGCCTCATCACCGGTCAAAACCCGCAGTCCGCCGCCAGCCTGGGCGAAGCACTGCGAGATGCCCTGTTAGGGTGATGACCTGTAACCATGCAAGGGGTGCGACATGAGACTGATCTGTGTTGAAGAGCACGTACTCGACCCCGCCATGGGCGTCGCCACGCAGGCGCTCGTGCAGGCCGAGGCACCCTATCTTTCGGGTTGGGGCAGTCGGGTGATCGATGGTGTACAGGTAGCGGACCTTAGTCGGCCGCATGTTGTTGCGCCCAACGAATCAGCGCGCCAGGCGCTGGAAACAGGCCGGTCACGCTTGGCCGATATGGACGCGGCAGGAATCAGCATGCAGGTGCTTTCCTATGGCGGGTTTCCTCAGCTATTGCCCGCCTCGCAAGCCATTGAGCTGTGTCGTGCCGCCAATGACCAGCTGGCAGAGACGGCGCATGCTCATCCCGATCGTTTCAGCGGTTTTGCCACGCTCCCGTGGCAAGCACCCGAGGCGGCGGCGCGTGAGCTGGAGAGGGCGGTGACGGAGCTGGGCCTCAAAGGCGCGCTGATCAACGGTCGGCCGGGGGATACGTTCATCGACGACGCCCGTTATGCCCCGATTCTTGCCGCCCTCAATGAGTTGAAGGTTGCGTTGTACGTCCATCCGGGGTTGCCGCTGCCTGCCGTTCAAACGGCGTATTACGGCGGGTTCGAGCGTGAACTCAGTGCACGTCTTTCGATGTTTGCCTGGGGGTGGCACAACGAGGCAGGTATTCAAGTCGTGCGGATGTTGCTCGCGGGCGTGTTCGACCAGTATCCCCATCTGCAAGTCATCAGCGGGCACTGGGGCGAAATGGTGCCGTTTTTCCTGCAGCGCCTGGAGGACGCTATTCCCCAGGATGCCAGCGGCCTGAAACGTCCCATCGGGCAGACTTACCGCGAGCATGTCTACGTTTCGCCCAGTGGCATGCTCACGCTCCCGCATTTCCAGTTCATTCACGCGGTCATGGGCGCGGAGCGTATCCTGTATTCCATCGATTATCCCTACCAGAGCCTGGATGGCGCCCGCGCTTTCCTCGATAGCCTGCCCATCACTGAAGCGGACAAGGCGCTCATCGCCCACGGTAACGCCGAGCGATTGCTGGGCCTATGACGCGAATCGTGGCGAGTGCCTGGGGGGGCCTGTTCAGATCAAGGAGCCTTGTTCTCGACCAGGCAGTTTCCGCCATCCACCACCATGACTTCGCCCGTGATGTAGCTCGCCTCTGAAGACGCAAGGAACGCCACCAGCGCAGCGACCTCTTCGGGACGTCCGGCGCGGCCCATCGGCGTATAAGCGGCCGCTTTGGCTTCCTCTGTGGTGGTCGATCCTGTGGTGATCCAGCCGGGAGCGACGCTGTTCACCGTGATCCCTTGCTGGGCGACTTCCAGCGCCAGGCTCATGCTCATTCCAACCATCGCGGCCTTCGCGGCGCTGTAAGCCGCTTCACCGGGGTTACTGCAGCGGGTGCCGGTCGTGGAGCTGATGTTGACGATGCGCCCGTAACGGCGCGCCCGCATGCCGGGCAGAACAGCCCGTGTCAGCAGAAAAGCCGTGGTCAGGTTTCGCGCCAGTGTCAGGTTCCAGGTGTGCAGATCCATGCTTGCCAAGTCGGAAAAAAACTCCGGGCTGCCTTGCATGGCCATGCCCGCGTTGTTGACCAGAATATCGATCTGTCCCCAGAGGGACTCTGCCCACACCATAAACTCACGGACCAGGTTTTCATCGGTAAGGTCGAGGGCCCGGCCTTCGACTTCGAACCCTTCGGCACGCAGTTCTGCAACTCGATCATTGATTCGCGCACTGCTGGCGGTGACGATCAGTCTGGCACCTGCAGTACCCAGTCTGCGGGCGATGGCCATGCCGATTCCGATCTCGCTTCCAACCCCACTGATGAGTGCCACGGGGTTCTGTCCGGTTGGGTTTGGCATGGTGTCTCCAAAGGTTGAAAGTGATGATTAGGTGTCGGAGCCTGAGTTGCGCCTGCCACTATAAACACCCGGATCAACGCCCGAACACCCCCGGCCTTCCCAACAGCTGCTTTTGCCGCCAGGCCGGCGCGCTCGTGGGGAAAAGCACTTCGTTTGGCCGATAGCGGGCGATGCCGAAGGCGGCAGCGATGCGCTGGCGTTGTTGGCCTCGGGCAAGGGCTTGCTGAAAACTGCTTTCACTCTGGGGCTGTCCCAGCACATAACCGACGCCCGCCTGGAAATCGCCACCGTGGGCCTGCCACCAGGCGGTGATTGACTGTGGGTCGGGCCAGGGGAGATTTTCGTCGGGGTCCATCGCCACGTTGGGGTCTTGCGGGTCATCGTTCGGGCCTGCATCGAAATCGGGCAGGTCCTGCAGTTCCAGGTCGAGTAGCGCCAGGTCCGCGCCGGTGATCAGGCTGAAGGCTTCACCGGCGACCCGGGCATAGGGCAGGTCGCTCATCTGCTGGATCAACCACGGTACGCAGACCGGATCGCCCAGCAGCCCAAGGGCTTGGATGCCGATGCGCCGATCCCTGGGATCCTGTACCAACTGGCGTATCCAGGCGATGCTGGGCTCGCGTTCCTGCCAGGCCAGCAGTACGCAGAGCGCGCGGTACTGAAACTCGCCCGGTTGTTCGGCGAATGAGCGCAGAGGCTCCAAGGCCTGCTGATCTCCCATTTGGGTGGTGGCCCAGTTGGCCCAGAAGCGCGCGGCGGCGTCTTCATGCTGGCGGTGGGCACGAATCGCCGGCAGCAGGTCACGCCGGCGCAGCTCGCCAGCCGTGCGCGCGGCACGTGCCAGCACGCTGGGGTCGGCGTGGGACAGTTCGGTCAGCAGGATAGGGCCGGGATCCTGGCGATGCATGCCGCAGGCCGCCAGGCCGAGGCGGCGGAACAAGAGCTCGGGGGAGGCGAGCATGCGCTCGATCCAGGGCGATACACGCTCCCAGTCGAGCCACCCCAGGGCCATCAGGTAACCTCGTTCAGTTTCCGTGGCACTTCTTAAGTGCTCGCTGAGCCGCGACAGCACCTTCGCATTGGCCGCCTCGAAGGCCAGCAGCACACTGGCGAACATCTCGCCGACGGTGTGCGGGTCGAGCTGGGTCAGCAGAGTCTCCAGGCCTGTTGAGCCGGCAATGCGCAGGCCATCGAGATGAGCGTCGATGCGTTCGTCCAGTTTGCTGAGGTCATCAAGGTCATAGTGGGGCGCGCGCACGGCGTGATCGTGCAGGAGGATGAGGAAGCAAGCTTCTTCGGCGTGTTGCTCGATCATTGATGAGATGGGGACCATGACGTCTCTGTCTTGTTACGGCACCAGGTTTCCAAAGAAGTAACGTTTACCGACTTCAAAGTGCAGGGGAGAGGCCATGTATCGGTCCAGGATAGCGGCCGCATTCAGCGGTTGAAACTCGCCGTTTTTTCCGTAGAAGCTGGAACAGTCGACGCCGGAATACACCTCGAATTTACGCCTCCAGATGAGAAAGTTGCTCCAATCGATCCATTCGTCAGTGCCTGAAGGAACCAGGGACTTTCTCATGACCCAGACTTGTTTGTTCATGTCGACGGGCATCCCCCCGGAGATTGAGCAGCGGTCGCTGCCATAAGCGTTCTGCAGTTCGCTAAGTCGTGAATCGACAGCCGCTTTGTATTCGACTTCGTTCAGGCCACTGTCAAAGAACTCGGGCTCGTTTTCGATGGGGTCAAGAAGATTGGTCAAGTTGGCTTCCACGGCGGCTCGGTCGGCCCGACGTGCAAACGTACGCCATGCCTCAACCATGAAAGGTATCAGCCACAGCACACCGGACCACTGGGCTGCCAGGCACGCCTCGATGCGAAGGTAGGTGGGGCCTTCGAGTATGAGCTCGGCAAGGAAATCCAGGTCAGTGTCGAGCCCAGCATCAGCGGTCAGACCGAGACAGGCCGATACCAGCGTTGGATCGCAATCGGGGTCCACTATCCATTTGCGCAGTTGGGCTACGTGGCTGTAGTCGCCATGCTTGGCCTGTTCCAGAATCGCAGCAAGGGCAATCCACGGGTCATCGTTCATCCAGCCGTCAGGTGACAATACTTCTGCCGGAGCGGAGCCACTGTAGTGATATCCACGGCCCTTCCAATAGAAGCTGTCTTGAAGGAAACCGGGTCTTTGGGTGTACTTGTAAATAGAGGCTTTCATCATTCGGGCCTTGGAAAACTATTGATGCGTGTCTCTTGAAGTGCACTCAGCTCTCCTTCGAGCTTCTCACACTTCTTGCCAGTAGGGGCGAGATTCCCTTGCCCGGACGGACAACCACCGGCTGCCTTGGGGACTCTATGTGCCACTGGCTCTCCTTGGCCCACTTCTGGTTTCCAACGCATATAGCCTGGCCGGTTAATTGCCCAATCATTTTCAATGTTGGCTTTCTCTCGTTTGCTCGTTACGTAGTACTTATTGCATCCGCTCGGTTGCTTTCCGGCAGGTGGCAACAGGTGCCTGCACTTGGAGTTGGCCCGGACTTTGGCGAGGACGGCTGCGTTCTTGGGATTTTGTGCGGTGCCGTAGAACTGGTCTTCCGTCATGTACTCCCCGTTCGCTTGAGCCTTGGAGTGCGCCGCGCCGCCACAACATTCACATTTATGTTTGCCCGGCACTTTGGAGTCTTGTTGCACCGGACTGTATTTGGCGGTGTTGACCATGGGCACAGCCGCATTCGCTGCGGGGCTGGCATGATTCGATGTGGTGAGATCGGTATGTCGATCTACGTTCTGACCTTCGAAAAGAACATCCATTGACCATGAAACAAAATAGGTCTTGCCGGTGATGACGTGGGTGATGACACCGGCACCCTGGCTTCTTGTGGCGGCTTCATCGCCCAGCGGTGAGGTTTTATAAAAGGAGCGATTTTTTAACATGATCTCCTTGTTTTCGATCTTGACGGTCTTGCTACCTTTCTTCATATCCTTGGAAAACGAGGTGTCCGGATAGGGCACCGGGATGGGCCCCCCCGGAGGCGGTGGTGGCGTCAGGCAGACATCCGGGAACGCCGCGATGACCTTGCCGCCACCTGCTTTGCATGCGATCTCATCGCCGTTTGCGTAAACGTCGCAGCTCATAGGCCGCCCTCTGGCTGGCTAAGGTCGCGCACGACGGCGGCCGCGCGTGCACCGGCCAGGGCACTGCTCAGACAGATCGCGGTGGTTCCCGGTGCATAGCCTTTGCGAAACGCCTGGTCGGCGAGTATCAATTGGACGATTCCAGCAATGGCCCCGGTGTCACCCATGGCCTCAGCCCAATGCCACAGTGGCTGATCCTCTTTTCGGACTGTCCGAAAAAGCCGGGCCTCCATTAACGGAAGTTCCTTGAACCCGTATTGCTCTCCCGTGACATCGGACAGGCGCAGATCAATTTCATGCAGACCCAGTTTGGCCTGTGCGAGCGCCGTACGAGCGGCGTCGGTCAACCCGCCTGCTCGCAGGGGTTTGCTCGACAAAAGAGGCGCCTCTTCTTGCCCAAAGCCCAGGCCTGAGATTTGCAAGCAGGTGCCAGGTTGCCGATAGGACTGAATCAGGATGGCCGCAGCCCCTTCGCCAGGAAACAAGCCGTCATTGTGAGTGGCCGTTTTCAGCCGGCGATGTTCGTCCAGCCACTGCAGCGTCAAGGCGCTGAGCAGCGAGTCAACACCCGCCACCACACAGGCGGGGACCCGTGTTTCCTGCATTAATCGACTGGTTTCATGAAGTGCATGCATGCCGGCAACGTGGCCGGAGGGGATGACCCTGGAATGCGTTGGATGGAACTGTATGCCCAACTTGGAAGATACGTCCTGTATGACGGCCTGGGCTATTTCCCTGATATTGATTCCGGGGCGCTCCGGTTCAGCCAGGCACAGGAGAAATGGCACTTCTGTCCAATCCAGCTTCGGCGCACCCTGTATCAACTCGACCAGTGCATGCATCATGAGCCCGGACATCCGCACTGCTGCCGGCAGAGCCAAGTCAAGGCTGGGCACCGCCGCGCCGATGATGGGTTCGCACGCGTTGTCAAAAAACGGCAGTTCCTGGAGTGCTGACAGCCCGGCGCGCTTGGCAGCACAGGCGCTGGCGACGCATAAGCCCACGGGACACGCCATGCCCATGCTGGTGACGAAGAGGGGGTGCCCCTGCATGGACGTCATATCTCCTCTTCCGCGGGAGGATAGGCTTCCTTTGTCCACGCGATGAGTTGAGCCAATGACTTGAAGTGTTGTTTTCCTCGCATGCGTTCTTCGTTGGCCTTGGCCTGTTCGAACTGATCGGCGGTTTGCCCGACGATGACCTTGGCCACTTCCTTGATGTTGCGCCCGAGGGGCGAAGAGGCTCGCCATGTCAGCGTCAGGCGATTCGCGTCAGGTTCAAGAATGACTGTGTCGACCACGGCGGCTGCCTCCCGTGTGCTGTCGTCGTGAAAAACGACAAGCATCGCCAGTTTCAGGTTTGCCGGAAGCCTGAATGCCGAGCGGCCTTTATCGCTCAGGTTAAGCAGCGCGACTTCTTCGCCCCCTCGGGGATAATCGATTTGCTGGTCCTCGGGTGCGCATTGGAAATAGCGCAAGTCAAAATCTTCGGGAAGAAATGGAAATTGATGATCAAGCCACGCCTGATCATAAGTGCCGGCCCATTGGATACGCTGCCGCCATGCCCGACCAATCGGGCCAAATGCCATTGGCTTGTAATGTTCGTGGGGAGCGGTGACCGGCCTGTCCAGTTCTTCGGTATTTGGGAGCGGCAAGCCATTGGTCTGGGCACTGCTTGCTGCGGGGTAAAATCCGGCGCCAACCGGGTTCCATGGGTACCATTTGTGTTTGGCCGGGTCTGCATGCGTGCGATCCACGCCGCCAAAAGCCTGCGCGTAGGTAATCGGCATTGTGGTGAATGGAACAGGTTTGCTTATCGAGTGTGAGAGGGCGCTATCCTCATAGATTCGTGCCCCAATCACTTTGAATGCTTTGACGAGAGTCCCCACTTTCAGCGCTACGTTCACCTCCGTCGCCGGCTCTCCATTGGGGGCGTGGCAGTGACCATTGAGCAGAACATCGCAGCGGGGCTTGTGCAGCGCAAAATCGTTTTCGTATAACGCGGCTGATTCGCAGGGCTCCCCTGGGAATACATCGGCCATGATCAGCGGAACCTGTTGTTCGAGCAGGCGCGGCGGATGTCCAGGGTGATCTGGAATGCCGTAGGTTCCTTTCGCCACCACAACCAGCCATTCACGACCCGTTTTATCGGTTGAGGTCGTATAGCCGCCGACGAGGCGGGTCTTGTTTACCAATTCCATGGCGTCACTGCCTCAGTTGATCTGCACCGAACCGCCCTTGATGCGGTTTACACCAGATGATCGGCTCGAGAGGTAGGCCCCTCGGATCAACACCTTGCCTTCGCGCGTGAGGGTAATGCTCGCCTTGCCGCAGCGCAGGACGATCTCCCGTTCTGCGGTGAACTCCAAGCGTTCGCCGTCCAGGTGCGCGACGGCGGGCGTCGTGGTTTGCGGCAGGCGCTGGATACGGCCGATCACCAGTGGCCGGGCCAGGTCGCCGGCCTCGAACATCAGCGCGACCTGGGCGCCAATGTCCTCGCGGCTGAGCGGTGTGGTGGTGCGTGCGGCGAGGCCACCGTCAGCAGGGCAGCCGGGAAATGCCACGACCGGTGCGTCGGCCTTGGGCACATCCAGCAGCAGGCCGATCACGACGCCATCCACGCGCGTCGGCGCAGCGGAGGAGGCGGGCAGGTAGTATTCGACAGTCATCGCACACGCTCCATGGCTAGTTCTGCAGAATCTTCTGGCCTTTGACGACCACATTCTTGCTGGCCTTGATCTTGATGGCGCCGGAGCCGTCGATGGTGATGTTTTTGCCGCTGATCATGATCGTGCCGTCCTTCTTCATGGTGATGCTGGCGTCGCCCGTGGTCAGGCTGATGGAGTCGCCGGCGGTGAGGGCAAAGTGCTTGCCCACGTCCAGGCTGTCGTTCTGCTTGATGTTGGTGGTGCGGTTCTGGGCGACGTCGCGGGATTCGTTCTGGCCAATCTGGGTGCTCTGGTTGCCGCTGATCTCGATGCCTTCGTTGCCCTGGACCGTTTCGTTACGGTTGCCGGTGATGCTGATCGTTTCGTTGCCGCCCACGTCCTCGGTGCGGTTGCTGGCGATGCTGATTTTCTCGTTGGCACCGACTTTTTCCGTGCGGTCGGCACCGATGGTGATGGTCTCGTTACTGCCCACGCTCTCGGTGCGATTGGCGCCAATGGTGATTTTCTCGTTGCTGCCGACATCCTCGGTACGGTTCACACCGATGGAAATGGTTTCGTTATTGCCGACCTTTTCCTTGCGATCCACACCGATGGTGATGGTTTCGTTGTTGTCGACGGTTTCAGTGCGGTCGTGTTTGACGTGCACGGTCTCGTCGTTGTCGATGGTCTTGCTGCGGTCGTGGCCCACCCAGTGGGTCTCGTCGTTCTCGACCTCGATGTCCTGGTTTTTTTCGGCGTGGATAAACAGCTGCTCGGCGCCTTTCTTGTCCTCCATGCGGATTTCATTGAAGTTGGCCGGTGAACCGCCCTTGCTTGAACGGCTTTTCGTCCCGCTCTGAGTGGCATTGGCGGGCAGCGCGTAGGGCACAGTCTGTTCGGCGTTGTAGACGCGGCCGGTGATGATAGGCCGATCCGGATCGCCCTCGAGGAAACTGACGATCACTTCCTGGCCGATCCGCGGGAGCTGCACGGAGCCCCAGTTCTTGCCGGCCCAGGCCTGGGAAACGCGAATCCAGCAGGAGCTGTTTTCGTTGGACTGGTCATGGCGATCCCAATGGAAATGCACTTTGACCCGGCCATACTGGTCGGTCCAGATCTCCTCGCCGCTGGGGCCGACCACCACGGCAGTCTGCGGCCCGCGAACAATGGGCATGGGCGTGAGGGGCAGAGGGCGGAAGGACTGGCTGGCATCCATGCAGTCCAGCTCGCTGACGAACTGTTCGGCGACGTCCGACTGGCCGCTTTCATAGGCTTCCTGACGGATCTGATAACGGGCGACCACCACCAGGTACTCGCGGTTCTGGTCTGCACGGTCGTATCCCGTCAGCGTAAACACATGACCGCAACCGATTCCGCGGGCGCGACCGCGTAATTGCACACGCTCGAACTGGCTGTGAATGGCTTCGATGCGGGTACGCGCGTAGTGATCGCCGTCGTTGCTCTGGACGTATTCACCCGGGTAGTCGTAGAGCGGGTAGTCGGCGTTGGTGTGGGTGCGCGGCACACTGGAACGCACCTCAAGGCTGGCACGTGGGCGCAGGAAGTCATAGTCGTTCAGCGCCAGCGAACCGGGTTGCACTTCCCGCGCCAGTTGCCAGTCGTAGAAATGATCGCGCTCGCGCATTTGCCGATCAGGTGGATAGAAGGGCACCGAGGCATAGTCTGGCGCCGTGGTGTGGGCGCCATAGGCGTCGGCCAACACCAACACATGACGCGCCTCTTCATGGCGAAAGAAGTAATAGATACCTTCCTGCTCCATCAACCGACTGACGAAGTCGAAGCTGGTTTCGCGGTACTGCACGCAATACTCCCACTCGCGGTAGCTGCCGCTCAGGCTGTCCTCGAAATCGGAGAAGCCGAGGTCGCGGAACACCTGCTTGATGATGTCCGGCACCGTCTTGTTCTGGAAAATCCGGCAGTCGGAGGTGCGCGTGAGCAGCCAGAACCAGGGCCGTAGACTGACGCGATAACCGGCGAACTGGCCGTGCCCGGTCAGTTGCCGGCAACTGCAGACGATGCCGTGGAAGTAGCGCTTGCCACCGTCGTACAGCTCCAGGGTCAGGCCCATCGGCTTGCCCAACAACTGGTCGAACGTGATCGCCCGGTCTTCAGAAGTGAGATCCAACTCGTAGTGGAACAACCGCCCCAGCTCTTCGCTGCCGTCCATGCTTTGCAACAACAGGACATCGCCGCCGAGAGGACTGTCGACCTGCACCAAACGGTTGTTTTGCGTGATAGCCATGAACGGCTTCCTTTGGCTCGTGTTCGGGCGTCAGTTGGCCGTCGTAAAGAAGGTGGCGCCGCACGCATAGTCGTCGCCATAGGGGATGCCAGGGGGAATCGAGTCCAACACTTGCTGTACATCCACCACAGGGGGATCTCCTTATCGGTCTTGCAGTCTTCAATCAAACTGAACGTACGAGCAGATCCTTATGCTGCGGATTAACGTGTGTCCGAAGCCATTTGATGGCGTTTCCGAGCCGTCGGATACGTTCCAGCATCCAGCTCGAATTGGCAGATGCTGAGGTCAAGATAGGTGACTGAAAGGGCGTTTGCTTAGTTTCGTTGGCTATATATACGATTATTAAATCGAATAACCAGGAAAGGTACTGACGTCAAAACTCCCGGCCAAAGGCTGCCCATCCGGCGCCGTTGCAGCGGATGGCACTGCTGGACCGTACAACACTTTGAACGTCTCCCCCCACACAGCCTCTGACACTCATGCAGGGCGAGCGCACTTCGTTCATTCACGCGAGGAGGATAGGTTTACATGAAAATTCTAATGGTCCTTACATCTCACGATCAGTTGGGCGACACCGGCAAGAAGACTGGATTCTGGCTGGAAGAATTCGCTGCTCCCTATTACGCGTTCGTCGACGTCAATGCGACGGTGACGCTTGCGTCTCCAAAGGGTGGACAACCGCCACTGGACCCCAAGAGTGACGAAGAGGAGGCCCAGACCGATGCAACACGTCGCTTCGCGTCCGATGCCAAGGCCCAAGCGGCGTTGGCCAACACCGTGCCGCTGGCTGAGGCCGATCCCTATGCATTCGATGCCGTGTTTTATCCAGGAGGCCATGGGCCCCTGTGGGATCTCGCCGAGAACGCCGACTCCAAGACCCTCATCGAAGCGTTTTATGCTGCGAATAAACCCATCGCGGCCGTCTGCCACGCGCCCGGGGTGTTCAAGAACGTCAACGCACCGGATGGCGAGCCCGTGGTCAAGGGTAAAAAAGTGACCGGATTCACCAATTCCGAGGAGGAGGCGGTGGGGCTGACCCAGGTGGTTCCGTTTCTGGTGGAGGACATGCTCAAGGCCAAGGGCGGCGAGTATTCCAAAGGTGCTGATTGGGGAAGCTATGTGGTCGAGGATGGGCACCTGATCACGGGTCAGAATCCCGCTTCGTCCGAAGCTGCGGCCATTGCCCTGCTCAAGCGACTGAAGCAGGAACAGACGGGCTGAATCAACGTTGCAGGGCGGTCAACTCGGCCGCCTGATGACGGGGCTGGGAGAGCCAATAGCGGTGCGGACGATTAAGGCCCATGGTCGATTCCTGTCTATATAAGCTCACTGACCTGGCTCCATGTGATGTTGAATCGAGCCAGAAATTTTCGGATTCGATCGGAGTCGTTAGATGATGCCTTGGCTGATCGGGTATGTGAAAAGAGCTTGCGCCCCGCATCCGCCTGGCTTGCCGCGGTGCTGCATACCTTCAAGACCGACTCCAGTTGCAGGCGATCAAACAAGTCAATCTCAAGACCAGCATTAGCCAAGTGTTCCGACAGCGGGTCGGAGGCGGTCGGTATCCGCCAGTCCAGACGCAGTCGTTCCAGTTCATCCTCCACCAGCGCCATATCGATCCGGCCACTGTCAGCCAATGTGGCCATCCGGGTGATCGACGCAGAGAGTTGTCGGAAGTTTCCTGGCCAACTGGCATCTTTGCCGGTAGCAAAGGACACATATCGGCGCCGAGCTTCTGCATTGAAGCGAACCATTTGAGCATGATCCCTGGCATACCGCAGTAGTTCAAAATCGATGTTCGGCTCGATGTCCTCCCTCCGGTTGGCCAGTCCGGGCAGGACAAAGGTCCAAATGTTGATTCGGGCTAACAAGTCCTCGCGAAACAGGCCTTCGATAACGCGCGCTTGCAGATCACGATTAGTACCGGCGATCAGAGTGAAGTCAGACTCGACCTCTTTATCAGAGCCCATCGGCAAGAACCTCTTCTCCTCAATCGCTTTCAGAAGCATTGCTTGCTCGTCGAGCGGTAACTCTCCAATCTCGTCGAGAAACAGAACGCCTTTGTGCGCCGAGCGCAGCAAGCCCTCTCGCGCCTGTTGAGCGCCGGTGAACGCACCTCTCGTGTGACCGAACAATGTCGACATCGCTGTATCACCACGTAACGTGGCGCAGTTCACCGCGACGAACGGGCCAACGATCTGGTGACGCCCCCGTTTGAGCTCGTAGACCTGCCGTGCCAGAAAGGACTTTCCCGCCCCCGTTGGGCCGCTGATCAAAATCGGCGCCCGGGATCGAACGGCGACCCGTTCGATCTGCTCTATCGTACGGTTGAAGGCCGCGTTGCGGGTCGCAATGCCAGACTTGAGCAGTTCTGTGCCTTCCAAGCGCTCAGCGTGGAATCGCTTCGCGATCTGGTCGTAGCGCTGAAGGTCGAGATCGGTAACAACGTGCTTGCCTGCCGGCGCCGAGTCATCATTGCGCAGGCCATTTGGCTGCGTCTGTATCAGTTTGGCAGGGACGTGCCGGGACTCGGCCAGCAGGAACCAGACGATCTGCTGAACATGGGTGCCCGTGGTGATGTGAACAAGATAATCCTCACTCGCTGTGTCAAAGGGGTAGTCCGCCGCAAAATCATGGAGCGAGGCATAAACCTCTTCGAAATCCCAGGCGTTTTGCATCGCCATGGTGTGCAGGCGGACCTCGGTCTCTGGCGACACCTGAGCAATATCAGCCGCTACCTTCAAGGCGAGATCGGTATCAAAGCGCGCTTGCCCGTGAATCAGTTCAAGGCGATCAATTACCAGGTCGGGCTGTTGGCACAGCGAGACAGTCGGACGCCATTTGTTCCAGCGCTGCTCACCCTTGCCAACTCGGTCGAGCTTGGAGCCTAGGATTCCAATGGCGACTGTCTTCTTGATCTGCATTGCGGAGTATCTCAAAAGATAGGTTGCGATAATAAATTATAGTTTTCTTGTCATGATCATGGATAGCACCGCTGCTTCACGATCTGTTCATTAGAATTTAAAACGTTAAATATCAATCAGATAGTGAAAATTTGCTCCGCCGGCCATAACGTTGGCATGCCGCTCGCTATGGAGCTCCCAAACAGAAAATCACAGGAGCGAAAATAATGACCACCCAAACCTTCGAGCTGCTTGAGGTCGAAAACGGCAAGCCCATCAAAATGTGGACCCGAGGCGTCCCGGTTGAGCCAGAAGCCAAGCAACAGTTGAGGAACACAGCGCAGATGCCATTCGTGTTCAAACACATGGCTGTCATGCCCGACGTTCATTTGGGGAAAGGCTCGACTATTGGGAGTGTGATTCCTACCAAAGGCGCGGTCATTCCGGCTGCCGTCGGGGTCGACCTCGGTTGCGGGATGTCGGCTGTGCGCACGTCGCTGCGCGCCGGCGATCTTCCCGACAGCCTATTCGGCCTGCGTACCGCCATCGAGAAGGCTGTTCCCCATGGACGCACCTCGGGGCGTAGCGGCCGAGATAAAGGGGCCTGGGAAACCGCCCCGGCGCTTGTTGATCAAGCCTGGTCGGCGCTTGAGGGGCGTTTCAGCCTGATCACCGACAAGCATCCAAGCTTGGAAAAATCCAACAACCGCAAACACCTCGGAACACTGGGTACAGGGAACCACTTCGTGGAGGTGTGCCTGGACGAGACCGACCACGTGTGGATCATGCTGCACACCGGTTCCCGTGGCGTAGGCAACATGATCGGTACCTACTTCATCGAAAAGGCCCGCGAGGAAATGCGCAAGCACATGGTAAACCTGCCTGACCGGGACCTGGCCTACCTTCGAGAAGGCACCTCGAGCTTCGATGATTACGTTGAAGCTGTGGAGTGGGCCCAGGACTTCGCCAAGCAGAACCGCGCAGTCATGATGGTGGCGGTGTTGGACGCCGTACGATCGATTATCACCAAGCCTTTTGAGTCACGGCTGATCGCCGTCGACTGCCATCATAACTATGTGGAGCGGGGCACCTACTTTGGAGAAGACATTCTCCTCACCCGTAAAGGAGCCGTCTCTGCGCAGAAGGGGCAGATGGGGATCATCCCCGGGTCGATGGGCGCCAAGAGCTTCATCGTGCGCGGCCTGGGGAATGAGGAGGCATTCTGCAGTTGTTCACACGGTGCAGGCCGGGTGATGAGTCGTACCAAGGCCAAGGCGGTGTTCACTGTCGAGGATCAGGTGCGGGCCACCGCTCATGTGGAGTGCCGTAAGGATGAGGCTGTTATCGACGAGATACCGATGGCTTACAAGGACATCGATGCGGTGATGGCTGCCCAGCGCGATCTGGTTGAAGTGGTTCATACCCTGCGCCAAGTCGTATGCGTGAAGGGTTAATGTAATGCACCAGGACCTGATTCTGATCGACGGCACCCATGGAGGAGGGCAGGTGCTTCGTACGGCCCTCAGCCTCTCGATGATCACCGGGCAGGCATTCCGGATGACAGGAATACGCGGCAAACGCTCCCGCCCCGGATTGTTGCGTCAGCACCTGACCGCAGTACGAGCAGCGACTGAGATTTGTGGCGCCAGAACTGTTGGGGCGGAACTCAACTCGACAGCTATTGAGTTCCATCCCGCAAGCATAAAGAGCGGTGAGTATTCATTCGCGATCGGAACGGCGGGTAGCACGATGTTGGTATTGCAGACGTTGTTGCCTGCACTTTTGCAGGCTGACGGGCCGAGCACAGTCCGGATCACTGGCGGGACACATAATCCCGCGGCGCCGCCCTTCGAGTTCATACAGCGCGCGTGGTTGCCATTGGTACGGCGTATGGGCGCGCAGGTGGAACTGGTGCTACTCAACTATGGTTTCGTCCCCGGCGGTGGGGGCCTGGTCGAAGCCACTATCAGACCTTCGCTCCTCAAACCGCTGGAGCTGGACGGAGGAATGGACCCCGTCACAATCATTTCGGCTGGAGCGCTGGTTTCAGCCATTCCTGTCTCAATTGGGCACCGAGAAGTCAATCGACTTTCGGCAAGGCTGAGGATCGAACAGCACGACCTCTCCGTGACCGACCTGGGCGACCGGGCGGGACCAGGGAATGCTGTGTCTATCACTGCCTTGAGGGCTGGAGTCATCGCAGTTTTCACCAGTATCGGCCAAGAACGAGTGCGCGCGGAGCAGGTAGCGGACGTGGCGATAGACGAGTTCACCGCGTGGACCCAATCGAATACAGCCGTAGAAAACCACCTGGCGGATCAGATGATGTTGCCGATGGCAATTGCCGGCGCTGGCAAGCTGACAACGATGCGCCTGAGCAATCACATCCGAACGAACGCTGTTGTTATCCAGCAGTTCCTCGATATTGGAGTACGCCTCACTCAATTTTGTGATCAAGGGGGCGTTGTTGTTGAGCTTCATGCTCGGTAGGTTGGATTGATCACGCGCCGGTGAACGACACTCAGCCGTAAGCGCCTTCCACAGTAATTGCATGCATTGGAGAAAGCGAATGGACGGGAGTACGGTGTGGTGGCCTTTTGATTTTGAGCGGATCCCGCTAGAATTCGTCCCCTCTCTGTGAGCGGCATTAGTCAAATTACGCAAGGAAGTCGATATGCAATTTGCAAAAGCCATAGGCCTCGCCTTGGCCTTGAGCCTGAGTGGATGCGCCAGTTTCACCAAAGATGAAGTAGCCCCCGTGAATCTGCCTTCAATGGCCAGCTACTCGAACAAGCCGAACGTCTATGTCGATTTCGATTTCTATCAGGGCGACCCCGACAATGCCAAGGCCACCGAGGTGCCGCAGGCTCGCGACATGCTCAAGCCCGATCTGAAGCGAACCTTCGATGAGTCAGGGCTTTTTGGGCGCGTGGTCTTTGACGAATTCCAGAAGCAACCAGGCGATTACAATCTTCGATTGAAGGTCTATAACCATGCGCCAGGCGGTGGGCAAATGGTCCTGGCGTTCCTCAGTGGCTTCACGTTCACGATCATTCCTGCGTTGGCAACCGACCAGTACACCATGAGCCTGGAAACCCTGGACGAGCAGGGCCAGCCGTTGGGCAAGGCCAGCAATCATGATGCGATCAACACCTGGATGGGCATCTGGTTCCTGCCCCTGGCAGGTAATACGCCCAAGGCGGCCATCACCGACACCTTCAACCGCCAGGTCAATGCGCTGTTGAAGAACTGGGTCGACAACAACCGCATAAAATACTCCGCTGTCGACACCCGCATTCCACGGGGCTGACACCGATAGAAAAAGAGCCGCAATCGCGGCTCTTTTTTTGATCACTTCAACGCTTGCGTGAACTGCGGGTCGTTGTACAAGCTCTTGAGCAGGTCTTGCACCATTGGGTTGTAGTTGTTCGCGGCCGCCGGAATGGCGATCGGACCGAAGAAACTGCTGTCCCAATCACGCTGCACGTCTTTAGTGGTTTCGTATAAAACCTGATCACCTTTACGCAGCGTGAAGCGCGCAGCCACTTCGCCATGGCCGCTGCTCATGCCTGCGGTGAGCTGGCTCTTGACCAACTGAACCTGCAGCTGCCGGTCAGCCCGAGGGTCCAACAGACCCGCCTGGCGGAGCTCATCGTTGATCGCGGCCTGGATGTGCAGTGGAACGCTGCCCTCGGGCGATGAAATCGGGTTCAGGCGTACCATCAGCGACCCTTGACCTGAATCCGCATTCACCTGCGTCTCGCGCAAGGGCTGCATGGGTGCATTTTTCTTGAGCTGCTGAACGTTCTGAAAGTTGGGTTCATAGCGGGTCATGGTCACACCACAACCTTGTAGCAGCAGCGCGCAGAACGGTAGAGCCAAGTAGAGCTTCTTCACAGCAAATCCTTATGTGCTTTTTTAGAAGGCGTGATTATCGATAGATGGCCCTGAGCTATCAAGGATGAGTTGAGGTTTACGGTGCCCCCAACCATCTCAGCCGTATTGGCTGGCAGATCCAGCTGCGGTTTTAGGCTTTCTGGAACAGGTCAGCTGGTAAGCAATTGCCAACCATATGAACCACGCCGGCATGACCATCAACGCAATACGGGTGTCAGGTCTCAATGCCAGCAGACAAAGAACAAAGCTCAGAAACGCGAGGGAAAACCAGGCCATTGGCACGCCGCCAGGCATTTTATAGGCCGATTTCGCATGCAGCTCAGGTCGCTTTTTGCGGTAGGCAATATACGACGCAAGGATGGTCGACCAAGTAAAAATCACCAGGATTGCCGATACAGTGGAAACAATGGTGAAGGCGGTCATCACTTCTGGAACGATGAAAAGCAACAGCACGCCCACGAGCATTAATAGCGTGGTAAAGGCCAGACTCAGCAGAGGCACGCTATTGCTCGACAGACGCCGAAAAATCCCCGGGGCGTTGTCCTGGTTGGCCAGTCCGAACAGCATGCGGCTAGACGAAAATACACCACTGTTGGCCGAGGAAGCGGCAGACGTCAGCACCACAAAGTTGACGATACCGGCTGCCGCGGGAAAACCTGCAACCAGAAACAGCTCGACGAAAGGGCTCTTGTTGGGCGAAACCTGTTGCCACGAAGTCACTGCAATAATGCAGGCCAGTGCCAGCACATAGAACAGGATGATTCGCAGCGGAATCGAGTTGATGGCTTTCGGCAGGGTTTTCTCGGGGTTGCGGGTTTCGGCGGCGGCGGTCCCGATCAGTTCGGTGCCGGCAAATGAGAAGATCGCCATCTGGAAACCGGCAAAGAAGCCGAACAGGCCGTTGGGGAAGGCCGCTTGTTTATCCAGCAGATGGTTCAGCGACGCAGTAACACCGCTGGGTGAGACAAAGGAGCTGGCAATCAGCACCATGCTGACGCCAATCAGGGTGATGACGGCAATGATCTTGATGATCGCGAACCAGAACTCCACTTCACCAAAAAGCCTGACCGTCAGCACATTCAAGGCGAACAGGGTCATCAGCATACCGATGGCCGGTATCCAGGCGGGTACATCGGGGAACCAATACTGAAAAAATCCGCCGACCACAACGCAATCGCCTATCACCGCCACGCTCCAACTCAGCCAATACGACCAGCCAAGAAAGAATGCCGCGCGCGGGCCGAGGTAGGCACCGGCAAAATCCGCGAAGGTTTTGAAGTTCAAGTTGGAGAGCAGCATTTCGCCCATGGCACGCATGACGAAATAAACGAACAGACCGATGATCATGTAGATAAGGATGATCGACGTGCCCGAGAGGGCGATGATCTTCCCGGAACCCATGAACAGGCCTGTACCGATGGCGCCTCCCATGGCCATTAACTGAATGTGACGATTGCTGAGGGTGCGCTGCAGCGCGGGCTGTTCAATCAGCCCTGAGGGAGTCGATTTCATTACAAAACCTCTTGATTTTATGTTTTTGAGTTTTGGCAGAAAAGTGGTGTCTTGCGTTTTTGTTAGAGATGCAACGGCTACTGACGGTGGTTTGTGGATAGCGAGATTTGCCGCGTACCCACAGTGGTGCGTAGCCCCTTGGCACTTTGCTCAGGGGCATCGCCTAGGGTTTTCAGCTCACTGTGCGCAGGCGTGAGGGGACGATTGCTGGCTGCTGGTCCAGGATCTGGTAGAGGTCTTTTATGTTGGCAGGCCTCGGCACCAGATGGATGTGCTCACCGATTGCATGCTCTTGGGCCAGGTCTAGCACGTAGCGCAGTGACGAAAAGTCTTCGAGGGCAAAACCGACCGAATCGAACACGGTGACCTGCGCGTCGTTCTCGCGACCCTTGATTTCGCCCTGAACAATCCGGAAAAACTCGACGACGGGAAAGTCGGCGTCCAATTGCTGGATGTCACCTTCAATCCGGGTCTGAGGTTCAAATTCAACGATGACCCGGGCATTGCGCAAGATCTCGGCGTGCAGCTCGGTTTTCCCCGGACAGTCACCCCCTACGGCATTGATATGCATGCCGGGCTCGATCATCTCGGGCGTCAGGATCGTTGCGTAGGCTTTATCTGCGGTGACCGTGGTGACGATGTCTGCGCCCTTGACCGCTTCTTGCACCGAGCCGGCCAGGATGACTTCAAGATCCGGGAACGCGGCCAGGTTGCGCTTCAACTTAAGCGAGGCGTCGCGATCGATATCGAATATGCGCAGTTCCTTGATCGATAGCATTTCATGGAAGGCGAGGGCCTGGAATTCGCTCTGGGCACCATTGCCGATGATTGCCACGATGCGGGCATCCGGGCGCGCCAGGGACTTCGCGACCAAGGCGGAGGTCGCCGCAGTGCGCACAGCGGTGGTCAGCGTCAGTTCACTGAGCAGGGTTGGATAGCCGCTGTGGACATCGGCCAGGACACCAAAGGCCATGACCGTCAGCAAGTTGCTTTGACCGTTGTCCGGATGACCATTGACGTATTTGAACGAGTACTGCTGGCCATCGTCGGTCGGCATCAACTCGATCACACCCTTGGCCGAATGATTGGCGGTGCGAGGCGACTTATCAAACTGCGCCCAACGTGAATAATCGGCTTCGATGTAACCCGCCATTTCGCGGATTGCGCGACGGATGCCCACCGTGGCGAACAGGCGTGCGGCATGATCGACGTCTATGAAAAGAGTCATGTTTTTATTCTCCGGTTCAGTAGTAACAACGTTGCGGGGCAGGGGACGGCTCAGCTGCGTTTGCTCTCGAAACCATGCAGCACATTGACTGCATTGATTCCGATTTCATCGACCATGTAGCCGCCTTCCATCACGAACAGAGTGGGGCAGCCCACACCCGCTATCAGCTCGCCGATGCCGATGAAGTCTTCGCTTTCCAGCAGGAAGTGGCTGATGGGGTCGTCCTTGAACGTGTCGACGCCAAGTGAAATAACCAGCACTTCAGGGGCGAATTGCTGGAGTTTCCTGCAGGCGTGGAGCAGGGCATTGCGATAGCTTTCCCAGATGGTGTTTTTCGGCAACGGGTAGTTGAGGTTGTAACCTTCGCCATGGCCGGCGCCGACTTCGTGACTGAAGCCTGAGTAGTACGGATAAGACACCGCAGGTTCGCCGTGCAGCGACACGAACATGACGTCACTGCGTTCGTAGAAGATGTTTTGGGTGCCGTTGCCATGATGGAAGTCGACGTCCAGTACCGCGACACGTTTCGCGCCTTGAGTGATGGCCTGTTGTGCGGCAATGGCGGCGTTATTGAGATAGCAATAACCACCCATGTACTCACGCGCTGCGTGATGGCCGGGCGGACGGCACAGGGCGAAGGCACTGTCGTGGCCTTCATCGATCAGCGCCAGGCCGGTGAGGGCGATGTCTGCGCTGGTCTTTACGGCTTGCCACGTGGTCGCGGTAATCGGAGAACCGGCATCCATGGCGAAGAAGCCGAGCTTTCCGTCGATGAAAGTCGGGACTTGATCGTTGGACAAATCGCGCACTGGCCACACCAGCGGCAAGGCGTCGTGGGTACGCCCGGTCGCACACCATTCGGACCATGCGCTTTCAAGAAAGCTGACGTAGCGCTCGCTGTGCGCATTGACGTAACACGCCCGGTCAAATGTCCGTGGTTCGACGATCTGGCCAAGGCCTACCTGCTTGACTCGATCATGTACGGTATCGGCCCTGCTGGGCTGTTCGAACGACGGCTTGAGCACACCGTCCTTCAATTCGGTGCCGTGGTGCAAACGGTGGGAATCACTGAAAACTGTAAACATTCTGCGCATCCGTTAATGTGAGCCAGTGCAAATATTCTGTTCTGGACTGGATGCGCTTTCTTTGCTTTATATTCGTGGTTTGCTAGATTTTTCGGGCGTTTTTACTCAGGAATTGCGAAATGCAGAAAAAATCATCCAAACGCATCAGCCTCGACGAGACGGACCTGGCGATACTCACATTGCTGCAAGATGATGCGAGCATTTCCAACGCCGAGCTCAGTGAGCGCCTGTCATTAAGCCTCACGCCTTGCTGGCGCCGGCGTAAGCGAATGGAGGAAGCGGGCGTGATCAAGGGCTATCAGGCCAACCTTGATCGACGCATGTTGGGGTTGGATATCATGGCGTTCGTGCACATCCGTTTTTCCACCCACGCCGATCACGCTCCCGACGCCTTCGAGGCGGTGATTGCGCAATTGCCTGAAGTGTTGTCTTGCCACAAGATCACCGGGGATGCCGACTACGTGCTGCAAGTGTTGGCAGAGGATCTTGATAGCTACAGTGATTTTATCGAGCAGGTGCTCAGGCGCCAGGTGGGTATTGCATCCATTCAGTCGAGCCTGGCGTTGCGCGAGGTCAAGACCAGTAGCCGTATTGCGATACCCAAATCGAGCAAGGAGTGAGTGGGTTGACGATTTTCTCCTCTGCACAACTTTTACACTTAGCTGACGGGGCTAAGCTCATTGAAAAGAAGAGGGTGGAAATCAAATAGAAAATCGCCAACTTACGAAGCATTTATCGGTATCTGGATGAAGAGCGTAAAAACCTCAAGGCCAGTGCTGCCAGGCAACTTGAGCTTCAGCGGTTGAACAACTCGTCCCGCTCAACTGTCAGCTTCTAGAACCGGCAGCTGCAACCGTAAGCGTGTCAGATTCGCTTCGTCGTCAATCTCCAGCTCCAAGCTTCCTTTCTGGGCTTCAGCTAGTAATTTCGCTGAGTAGGTACCAAGCCCCGTACCGCCAGATTTGCCGTTGCTTGCGTATTTTTCGAAAAACCGTGATCGAAATTCTACGGGTACAGCTGGCTGGTTCTCCATTACCAATTCGATATGCTCGGCAGGTATCAATGTCAGCCGCACGCGGCTTTTCTCAGGAGCCGCCTCGCAGGCATTCTTCAGCAGGTTGTTCAGTAGAGAAAAGCACAGCAATTCGTCTCCACTGGCTAGCACCGGTGTTGATTCGTTGGTGTGTTCCGCCACGACCTCGATGGTCAGTTTTTTTGCCTGATAGGTCAGCCTGGCCGATTCGCATAGGCGCCGTACCAGGGGCAACAGTTCGACCGCGACCGGCTTAAGTTCGAAACTACCGGTCTCGATTTTGTAGATGTCGCCAGCCATGTCGATCATTCCTAGCAGGTTCTGGCTGTCGGTTTCCAGGCTTTGCAATATTTGCAACTGGCGCGGCAGCAGATTGCCGCCATCAAGCAGGCTGCGGGCCAAGCCGAGGATATTGCACAGCGGCGCCTTCAGATCATGACGTGAAATACAGCTGGCCTCCTCGCGCAAGCGTTCCAGCTCCAGCATGGTGTCGTATTCCTGCTGTAGAGCGTTGCGCTGTTCGACCAGGCGCAACAGATTGCTCACCCTAAGGTGTAGCGACTTGGGATCGATCGGCTTACTGACAAAATCCACTGCGCCCAGCTCCAACCCGCGTAGCTGGGCTGCCGGATCGCTCATGGCGGTGATAAAGATGATCGGGATGCGGCTAGCGCTGGGATGGCTGCGCAGGTGCTGGGCCAGCTCGAAACCATCCATGTTCGGCATCATTACATCCAGCAGAAGAAGATCTGGCGGGGTCTCGGAAGTACAGATGGCCAACGCACGGCGTCCGTCGCGCGCTGCCAGTATGCGGTACTCGTCCTGAAACAACCCGGCAATCAGCGCTAGGTTGTCCGGTACGTCATCGACAACCAGCAATGTCGGACGGTATTCCTCCTTTGACTCTTGAGTTGGTTCAGCAATTACTGGTGATGAATGCAGCCGAGGACGGTGGGTCATTGCACGCGTTATGCGCTGCGAAAGGTCGTTGGCGGTAAAGGGCTTGATAAGAATGTTGCTGACCCCGGCAGCGATGGCTTCGGTGATTTGGGAGCGGGAGCTCTCTGCGGTAATCATGATGAAAGGCAGCATGGCCAACTTGGGGTCACTGCGGACCTTGCGCAACAGGGTGAGGCCATCCATGACTGGCATGTTCCAGTCGGAAAGAATGACGTCGACCTTACGCGTCCTTAGTAGCGCGAATGCCTCTTTACCATTGGCGGCGGTTAGTATGTGTCGTGCCCCCAAGCGCTCTAGTTGGCTACTGTTGACTCTGCGCATGGTGTCTGCGTCGTCGACGACTAAGAATACGGTATCGGCGGTGATCATAACGCCTAGAGCTCCAAGTAGAAGGATGGGGCAACGCCAGTCAGGTGCCTTTAGCTGACTCTCCCAGCAGCAATTCCGGGGCTCGGTCGAAGTCAAACAGCCCGTTATCGATAAGACAGGTCAAGACCGCCAGGATTGGCGCCAAGCAGTACTGCACCTGGATCAATAAGGAATCTGAAAGAAAGGTTAGACCAGTATTAGGAGCGTAGGAGGCTCGTACCGCCGAGTACGCAATCTTGTTGCGGCGACTCAAAACTGTCCGACCGTCAAGCTGAGTGGTCTCGGATCCCTGGCTGGCCGAGCAACTGCGTCGGATCGTCAGGCACGCCGAGCAGTTCGATGTCGACCAAGCCTTGGAGCTGTTGGAGAACCTGACCTGATATCTTGAACATAAATCGTGCCTGTACTGCTAGTGCTGGGCCTGTGGCCGCTGCAGGATTGCGCCTGAGTCTTTGGAGGTGTTAAAGCTTTCCAGCACCGCCTGTGCGCTCATCGGTTTGCCCAGTAGGTAACCCTGCAAGATGTCGCAACCCAGCTCTGTAAGCATCTCTTGTTGTTCAGAGGTTTCCACACCCTCGGCGACGATCCTCAGGCCCAGCGTTTTGCCAAGCGCCACTATCGCCGAAACGATGGCCGCGTCGTCGTTGTTTTTAGCCAGTTCGGTGATGAAGCCTCGGTCGATCTTCAGCTCATTGGCTGGTAGGCGCTTGAGGTAAAGCAGGCTGGAATATCCGGTACCGAAGTCGTCAATGGAAATACTTACTCCCAGCGATGACAACTGATCGAGGACGATCAGCGCGGCTTCCGCGTCGCGCATGGCAGTAGACTCGGTTACCTCCAGGGTCAGAAAGCGAGGTGGCAGACCGTTGCTTTGCAGTGCTGTACGCACGATGTCAACCAGTCCTGCATTGGCCAATTGTACCGTCGATAGATTGACCGCAATATTCCAGCCTTCTTTACCTAGGGCGTGCCATTCGGCCATCTGCCGACAGGCTTCATTTATTACCCAATTCCCGATTGGCACTATCAGCCCAGTTCGTTCGGCCAGGGGCAAAAAGCGGTCGGGCGGCACTAGGCCCCAGTTTGGACTGTTCCATCGCAACAGGGCCTCAACACCCGTCATAGGGCCGTCGGGAGCAATCATTTTCGGCTGGTAGTGCAGGACGAACTCATTCTGCTCGAGGGCCTTGCGTAGATCCTGCTGCAACTGCAGTTGCTGGTGGGCATTGATATTCATGGTTCTTTCGAAGAAACAGTAGCAGTTTCGACCTTGTTCTTTAGCGTGATACATGGCGGCATCAGCGTTGACCATAAGCTCATGCTCGGTATGACCATCGACTGGAAAAATGGCAATACCAATGCTTGTGGAAACATGTACTGTCTGCCGCCCCAAGACGAATGGAGCCTTGATATCTTCCACCAGGCGTTGGGCGAGAGCCGCAGCGTCATCCGGCTCGGCGAGGTCGATCAGCAGTACGAATTCGTCGCCCCCTAAGCGCGCGCCCGTATCTTCGCCGCGCTTGGCATTATTGATACGCGTAGCCACTTCTACCAGCAACTGGTCGCCGGTGTGATGGCCGTAGGTATCGTTCACCATTTTGAATCCGTCCAAGTCCATGAACAGCACGGCAAACTGGCTCTTTTGCCGGGCGGCTTTCTGAATTGCCTGCTCAAGGCGGTCGTTGAGTAGGATGCGATTGGGCAGACGTGTCAGATTGTCGTGCAGGGCCAGTTCCACTAGCTCACTGTTGGCACGATCAAGGGAGTTGGCCAGTAGGCTGGTACGGACGTCGAGCATCGAGATAATCAGGGCAATTGCGCAGACGGCCAAGGTGACCAGAATCACCAGCACCACCAGCCATTTACTATCGATACCTGTGTTGACCGCACCGCATACACTACCCAGTGGGAATTTTGCTGCTGACATGCCTGTGTAGTGCATTCCGACAATGGCGCAACCCATCACCAGGGACGAGCAGAGGCGCGCGCGATTGATGTACTTGCCTTCTCCGCGCAGGCGGAAGGCTATCCATAGCGCCGCTCCAGAGGCGAGGATGGCGATCAGCACCGACAGTACAAACAGCGACGGAACGTATTCCACCACGGGATTCATCAGCAGCGCCGCCATGCCGGTATAGTGCATGGCTGCAATGCCGATCCCCATCAACACCGCGCCCACCAGCAGCCAGGACAGCGGCATTTCCTTTTGGCATACCAGCCAAAGGGCGAAGGCCGAGGAGGCGATGGCGATCACCAGCGATAGGCCAGTGAGGGTCAAGTCATAGCTCAATTCGATGGGCAGTTGGAAGGCCAGCATACCGATGAAGTGCATTGACCAGATGCCGGTGCCCATGGCGAATGAACCACCAGCCAGCCAAAGTGCCGAGGCTTTTCCTTGGGTGCGCGTGACACGACCAGCCATGTTCAGCGCAGTATAGGAGGCCAAGATCGCGACAATCAGGGATAGCAGGACATATAGTCCGTTATAACTGCTTACAAGCATTGAAACTCCGAAAGTGTAGTCCAGCTCTTTTAGTTATCGGCGGCACGGAAAATTTCTGAAGGAATCAGCTTTGGTGTAGTGACCTGTCAAAGTTGCCTGCGAAAGGTAAGCGTTCAGGCAATACACGCTGCTCACCAGTACTCTATTTTGATCAAGGTGATGTGCTCGCCGAATTTAAATTTACCAGGCCCTGAAAGAATCATGCCGCTTGACAAATCGACGCTCATCGAGCGTGTAACTTCTGCTTTTGAGAGGAGGGAAGGGTGCATCATGCGTGCCCAACGCTACTATAGATGACTCACTTGTTCCGATCCCCCAAACGGCCTAGACGAACTAGATCAATTCCACCTTCGATGTAATCCTCTAATGCATCTATGTCCATGGGGCGACCAAATAAATATCCCTGATAGTTATGGCAACCAATAACAGCCAGCATGTCACGCTGTGCTCGTGTTTCAACCCCCTCGGCAATGACCGACAAGTTCATACTGTTTGCCAATGCGACCACCGTCTTGGCGATCGCAGCGTCGTTTGGGTCCACTAGGATATCGCGTACAAATCCCTGGTCGATCTTGAGTTGGTCCAGCGGCAGGCGCTTGAGATACGACAGGGAGGAATAACCGGTGCCAAAGTCGTCCAGCGAAAAGCCAACACCGATGGATTTCAACGCATTCATCTTGGCAATCACATCCTCGACGTTGGAGACCAGCATACTTTCAGTAATTTCCAACTTGAGACGATGAGGATTGGCACCGCTGCGATTGAGTACAGACCGTATTTGTTCGACAAAGTCATCCTGATTAAACTGTCGAGTACTGACGTTGACGGCGATGGTCAGGTGCGAGAATCCGGATCTCTCTGCCCATACCGCCAACTGCTGACAGGCCATTATCAATACCTGCTGGCCTAGCGGAAAAATCAAGCCAGTCGCCTCTGCCAGTGGAATGAACTCTGCCGGAGAAATCATGCCGTCGCGCAGGCTTTTCCAGCGCACTAACGCTTCCACGCCTGTAATGCGACCTTCATCCGTGACCTGCGGCTGATAGTGCAACAGGATCCGGTGTTGCTTGATGGCCTCGCGCAAACCATCCTCAAGCGTGATTCGCGCGCTGACGATCGCCTGCATTTTGGGGTCGAAAAAGCGCAAGACATTGCGTCCGCACGCTTTGGCCTGGTACATGGCCAACTCGGCGCGTTTCAAGGGCTCGCTTGCATCCTCATTCTGCTCGCCAAACAGAGTAATGCCGATACTGCAGGTTCGGTGCAGTGTAGAGGTACACAGCTGATAAGGCTGCCCGATCTCCAGCAGCGTTTTTTTGCCAATGTTTTCAGCATGGCTCGCCGCCGCCTGCGGATGGGTGCTCTGGTTCTCCAAAATAAAAGCGAATTTGTCGCCCCCAAGGCGGGCGACGGTGTCGCCCTCCCGTACACAGCGCCTCAATCGTCGGGCGATTTCATTCAGGAATAAGTCACCCTGGCCGTGGCCCAAGGTTTCGTTGATGGACTTGAAATCATCAAGGTCGACAAACATCAATGCGCCTATCCATTGATGGCGAGCACTCGAAATCAATGCCTGTTCCAGCCGATCCATAAAGAGTCGGCGATTTGGAAGCCCCGTGAGCTGGTCAGAGAACGATAGTTTCTGGATCTGTTGCTCGGCAGCCTTTCGGTCACTGATGTCCCGGATGATCGCTTGAATGCACAGAGTGTCATCCAGAGTCATAACGTGCGCCGAAACCAGACCGGGCCACGTGCGGCCATCCTTGCTTACAAATTCAGCTTCACGATCAATGAAATATTCATTTTGCTGCAAGAGACGAACCGACGTATGACGCTCTTCCGGATAGCGCCAGATATCGATGTCAAAAACCGTTTTGCCAGTAGTATCCTCCCTCGTCCAGCCAAATACGGGTGTAAATCCGTCATTGACCTCAAGAATTCGCCCATCCTCAAGGCAGGTGATGAATTGACTATCCGGGCTGGTGCGAAACGCGGTACGAAAGAGCTCCATTTTTTTCGCCCTACGCGATTCAGTTTCACGTCTGTAGCTGGTGCGCGTGAAAACAAGAATAACCAGGGTGAAAACGGCCAGTAGTAAAAGCGTTATATCCACTTCCTTTCGCCAGGGAACAAGAAAGTCGTCGGTGCTCTTTGCGACGAAAATATAGAGAGGATAATTCGCAATTTTTCGATAGGTGTAGAGTCGCTCGATGCCGTCTACTGGGGTAACTGCGGTGTAGCTCCCAGCCTCCGGGGACGATCGAGTCGCTTCGGTAGCCTTGGCTGAAACCAACCTGGCGCCAACTTGCCCGCTTTCATTGGCTACTGTCGGATACCGGACGATGAGCGCCATTTCATCATCACGAATAGCAATGACCCCGTGCTTTCCAATCTCAATAGTGGAAAACATGTTGCTGAAATATTCCATCATGCGCAACGAACCCAGCGCCACACCTGCAAAGGAGCCATCAGCGTTGTTGATGCGTCGGGACAGGAGGACCGACCAGGTTTTTGTGGAGCGTCCTATCACAGGCTTGGATACCACCATTCCGAGATGCGAATTCTCATGCAGGCGCTGGAAATACTCTCGATCGGTTATATTCGTTATTTTGCCGGCGGTCATTATTGTTCCCCAGGGAACATCACCTTTCTCATCCGCCACCCACAGCCCTTCGCAGTCCCGAATCTGCGCCTGCTGCTGTGTTAGAAACCCGTTCAGCAACGCCCCATTGATGCCTCCGGCAGCCATTTGCTGTTCTACTTCGCTGGTTATAGCAAACAAGCCGACGTCAACTTTATCAAGGACGCCGGAAACGTTGATTGCCAAGGATCGCGCCAGGTTCTCCGTTGTGGTCACCGCTTGAAGCTCATGCTGGTGTTTGCTCTGGTAGAGCGCCAACCCCGCCAGCGCATAGACAAACAAAATGATGGAAGCAATACCTGCCGTAAGTCGGACCGCTAAAGAATGTGATGGCCACTGCATAATGAAGTCTCGACAAAACCAATTGAGGGCGTAGCGGGACTCTTCGTAGGTTAGTCGGTCAGGAAATACTTGCGTCGAAAAAAATTGACTGCTCGGACGAGATTTTTCGTAGCAACATGCAAGATGGATGCTTTCCAAATCCTCCACGGATAGACATTTTGCGCGTGGTCGTCATTACCCTTAACTTGAGTTGCGCCACTGCCGGATAGCGTCTTTTTTTCGGCATTGCGCGCGCGAACCGCCCCCCGAGGGTGCTCAACCTCCAGAGCGCTCGCAAACTTTAGCCAATCAATTCATGTGCCGCTGGGCATTTCTCCGACCGCCTGTTGGGCGACGCTACGGGCAATTGCGCATTTTCAGAATTTTCTTAGTGATATTTCTGCCTAGATTTGACGTATCGGTGTGCATTGCTGCGTGGGGCGGTCAGCGCGCATCTGTTGAGCGGGAAGCTCGGCAGGGCACACCCAATAAGAAAAAAGGGAAAGTCCATGAATCATGTATTTCGCCTTGTCTGGAATGGACGTGCAGGTACTTTCGTAGCAGTCAGCGAGTATGCGAAATCCCATGGCAAAGGTCGCAGCGGTGGGCGGCGGGGTCGCAGGCTCCAAATACTCGCCTTGTTGCTGTCGGTGGGCATGGCGTTCAGCTCGATGTTGCAGGCAGCCGATCGGTATTGGGATACCAACGGCACGGCACTGGGCTCCGGTGGTACCGGCACCTGGAGTCTTTCCGGCGCTTTCTGGAGTCCCAACAACGACGGTGTCAGCGGCCCCTACAGCATCTGGAACAACGCCGCCCTGGACGACGCCTTCTTCGGTGGCACCGCCGGCACCGTGACCCTGGGCACGCCGATCACCGTGCACAACCTCACCTTCCAGAGCACCGGTTACACACTCAACGGCAGCACCCTGACCCTGGGGGGGATCACGCCCACCATCACCGTCACTGGCGCAGCCACGATCAACTCGATCCTGGCTGGCAGCGCGGGTTTGACCAAGGCGGGGACCGGTACCCTCAGTCTCAACGGCGCCAACACCTTCAGCGGTGGTGTTGTGGTCAATGCCGGCGGCCTGGCCCTCAACGGCGATTCCGCGCTGGGTGCGGCGGGCAACGGCGTCACCATCGCCGGCGGCACAAGCTTGAGCAGTACAGGTGCCCTCGCCACGAGCCGGAACATCACCCTCACCAGCGGCAGCGTCCTGCTGAGCGGCGCCGGCGTGGGCTCGGCCCGCTTCACCGGCGCAGGCGGACTCAGGCTCAATAGCGGTGTCAGCCTCACCAACGCCGCTAGCACCTATACCGGGGCGACCATTTTCGGCAATGGGAATGGCGGTAGCTTTTCGTTCAACTCCATCGCCGATCTGGGCGTGGCCAGTTCCCTGGGTGCGGCAACGACGGTGGCCAATGGCACCATCACGCTTGGGTCCGGCGGTGGCGTTGGTGCAACACTGAGTTATACCGGCAGTGGCAGCAGTTCCAACCGCAACTGGCAACTCAACGCCGCGGGCACCGTGGCGCCGCTCACCTTCCGCAACATTGGGACGGGCGCGTTGACACTGACCGGCAACATGGTCGTGGCCGGTGGTAGCACCTATGGAACTAACTTCAATGCCAATTCGGCCGACATGTCATTGCTGGGCATCATTTCAGGCAATGGGTTGGTCTCCTATACCGGTAGCGCCGGAAGAACCATCACGCTTGGCAACGTCAATACGTATACGACCGCGACCGGCATCAACGGCGTAACCGTGCGGGCCGGTTCGTTCAAGGACATCGGCACCGCCAGTTCCTTTGGCGCCGGCGCGGTGGGGAATAGCATCGGCATCACCAATGGCGCAGTGACCTACACCGGCGCTGGCGACAGCAGCAATCGGACATGGGGGCTAAACGGCGGCGCGATCAACAACGACGGCACCGGCGCGCTTGCGCTCAGCGGCACCCTGGCGCTCACCAACACCGGCACGCTCGGCGGCAGTTACGTGGGTACCGACAACCTCTTCTCGGGCGTCATTTCTGGTACGGGCGGCCTGGCCAAGAGCGACGCCTCCACCTGGGTGGTCAGTGGCGCCAATACCTATACCGGCAGCACCACGGTCAATGGCGGCACGCTCCGCGCCGGTAGCACCACGGCCTTTGGAGCAACCAGTGGGGTCGCCGTGAACAGCGGGGGTACGCTGGACCTCAACGATCTGAACATCACGGTGCGCTCGTTGGCCGGTACGGGCGGCACCGTCGACCTGGGATCGGGGACGCTGACCCTGAACGATGCTGCGGGTATCAGTACCGCCTACGCCGGCAACGTCACCGGCAGCGGCGGCTTCGTCAAGACCGGAGCCAGCACGCAGACCCTCACTGGGACCAACACCTATACGGGCGCGACCACGATCAACGGCGGCACGCTGCGGTTGGACTACGGTGCAGCCACCGCGCCCACCAGCAACATCATTTCCAGCGCCTCGACCCTGAACATGGGCGGCGGGGTGCTCAATGCGATCGGTGCTGCTGGCGAGGCCAACACGCAGACGTTCAACGGTCTCTCCGTCACCGGAGGCAACAACACGATCGGCGCGACATCCGGCACCGGCGGCAGCATGGCGCTCAACCTGGGGACGATCACCCGCACCAGTGGCCTGGTCAACTTCAACCTGCCGGGCAGCGGCAACCTCACCACCACCAATAGCACCCTGGGCGGTTGGGCCACGGTCAATGGCACCAATTACGCCAAGGTGGTCGGTGGCAACATCCTTGCCTTCACCACGGCTGACTATGTCAACAAGGACAATGCGTCCACCTGGCTGAACAACGAGATCCTCAGCGATGCCGGTGGCACTGCGAACTCGCCTTATTCCGGCACGGTGAGCGGCAGCAAGCAGATCGGCGGCTTGCAGTACACCGCGGCAGCCAACTCCACCGTGACCGTGGGCGCCGGTAATACCCTAGGTGTGGACGGCACCATCATCGTCGCGCCGTCGGTCGGGGCCACCAATCAGACAATCACGGGAGGTTCGCTCACCGGTACCTCCGGCGGTGGTGTGCTGGGTATCCAGCAGAACGGAACCGGCAACTTTACCATCGCGTCCCAGATCGTCGATAACGGCGGCAGCATTGGCTTCACCAAGGCCGGCACCGGGCTGGTCACGCTGACTAATGCCAACAACACCCACACCGGCGCCACCACCGTATCGCAGGGGATCCTCTCGGTCGGCAACATCACCAACGGCGGTACGGCGAGCGGCATCGGCGCCTCGTCTGCGGCGTCGTCCAACCTGTTCCTGGGAGGCAGCACACTGCGCTACACCGGTCTTACGACGACCAGCGACCGCGGTTTCACCATCGCCAAATCCGGCGCAATCCTGGGCAGTACCGTCGATGTCACCAGTGCCGCCAGCAACCTGAGTCTCAACGGCCTGGTCACCAGCACCGATGGCGCCAATTTCACCAAGACCGGCGCCGGCACGCTGACGCTGGGCAACGCGGGCAACGACTACACCGGCATCACCTCCGTCACCGGCGGTACGCTGGCGGTCAACGCCCTGGCCGCTGGCGGCCTGGTCAGTGGCATCGGTGCGTCCAGCAATGCCTCGGGCAATCTCATCCTCAATGGCGGCACACTCGATTACCTCGGTGGTACGACCAGCACTGATCGTGGCTTCACCCTCGGCACCCCCGGTGCTGGCGGCAGCGTGGGTGCCATTGGTGTCAACAACGCGGCCACCACCTTGACTGTCAGCGGTACGGCAGTGGGTGATGATGGTTTTCGCAAGGACGGGGCGGGTACCCTGGTGCTCTCCGGCACCAATACCTACTCGGGCGGTACCTCGGTTACTGCCGGTACGCTGCGCGCAGGGTCTACCACCGCTTTTGGCAGCACAAATAACAACCTGAGCGTGGCGAGCGGAGCCACGGCGGATCTCAATGGTTTCAACACCTCGATCGGGGCGCTCCAGGGTCTTGGCAACGTGAACCTGGGCTCCGCCACGTTAACGGCGCTCGCCGGCGGGAGCTACGGCGGAGTCATCAGTGGTAGCGGCGGCTACACGCAGGCCGGTGGCGTTCAGGTCATGTCCGGTTGCAACAATACCTACACCGGCGCTACCGCCATCAACAGCCAGATTACCGTCGACTGCCTGGCCAATGGCGGGCAGGCAAGCGGTATCGGCGCATCGACTGGCGCCGCTTCCAACCTACTGTTCAATAACGGTTTTCTCAATTACACAGGTGGCAGCGTCAGCACCGATCACGGATTCACGTTGCAGGGCGGGTATGGCGTGCTTAACGTCACCAACGCGGCGACCACCCTCAGTATCAGTGGGGCGGTGGGCGGCGCCGGTCCCCTGTACAAGAGAGGGCCCGGCACGGTGGTGCTGTCCGGCAACAATACGTATACCGGTGGCACGGTGGTTGATCAGGCCGGCATCCTGCGCGCCGGCTCAGCCACGGCCTTTGGCAACGGCTACCTGAGCATGGGCAACGTGGCCGGCGCCACGCTGGATGCCAACGGTTTCAATCCTGCGTTCACGTGGTTACAAGGTGGCGGCACCACGGGCGGCAACATCAACCTGGGCGGGCAGACGCTGACGATCAACACCGGCAACAATACAGCTGGCGTTGCCTATGCAGGCAACATCAATGGCACCGGCAACCTGGTCAAGAACGGCGCGCAGACCCAGCGAATGACCGGATGCAACAACGGCTACATCGGCACCACTACCATCAACGGCGGCACCCTGGCCGTCGACTGCGTGGCCGACGGCGGCAGCAACAGTGGTACCGGAGCCAGCAGCGCGGCCGCAAGCAATCTGGTCATCAACGGTGGCGCCACCCTGTCTTACAGCGGCGCGGGCCAAAGCAGCGACCGCCTGTTCACGCTCGGCGCGGGCGGTGGCACGCTGGATTCCTCGGGCACAGGCGCATGGAACCTGACCAGCGTCGGCGCCATTGCGTTGAGCGGCACCGGCGTCGCGCGCACGTTGACCCTTAACGGTACCAACACCGACAACAACACGCTGTCGGCGCAGCTCGACAACAACGGCGCGGGCGTCAGCTCGCTGACCAAGACCGGCACCGGCACCTGGATCCTGACCAACAATAACAGCAGCTATACCGGTGTCACCACCATCAGCGGCGGCGTGCTTGGGGTCAGCAAACTCAGCAATGGCGGTGCGGCCAGCGGTATCGGTGCAGCGTCCAGTGCGGCCTCCAATCTGGTGATCGGCAATGGCTCGACCCTGCGCTACACCGGCGCGGGCGACAGCAGCAATCGACTGTTCACGCTGGCGAGCGGCGTTTCGTTCCTCGAGTCGTCGGGTACGGGCGCAGTCAACTTCACCAATACCGGCACGATCGGGCTATTGAGTCCGAACTTGGCGCGCACCGTTGCCCTGGGCGGCACCAACACTGGCAACAACACCGTGGCCGGTGTGATCGGCAACAGCGGCACCGGTATCACCACGCTGGCCAAGAACGGCAGCGGCTCCTGGACCCTGACCGGCAATAACACGTACACCGGCAACACCGTCATCAACGACGGCAACCTGACGATTGGCGACGGCAACACGTCGGGCAATCTCGGCACCGGCAACGTGATCGTCGATGCGGCGACCTCGAGGTTGTCGATGAACCGCAGTGACACGGTCATCTTCAATGCCACCCTGAGCGGCCCGGGCACTTTTGCTCAAATCGGCACCGGCACCACCACGCTGACCGCGGACAATAGCATCGGCGCCACCACGGTGAGCGCGGGCACACTGGACGCGAATGGCGTGCTGAACACCAGCTCCATCGCCATGACTGGCACCTCGACTCTCAACGTGGACGGCACGGTGCAGGCGGCGGGCGGAACGACTGCCGCAATCACCGGTGACGCAGGCGTCAGCACGATCAACGTCAACAGCGGTGCGACCCTGCGCGCCAGCGGCGACCTGGGCGACGGCAGCGATGCCCTTACCGTGACCGGCACACTGGATACGGGTGCCGCGGTGTTGAACCTGGGCGCAGGCAACGACACCCTGAGCATCAATGACGGCGTGATCAACGGCGCCGGCGTCGACGCGGGTGCCGGTACCGCCGACAGCCTGGTGATCAACGACGTCCTGGCGAAGACCTTCGGTGGTTTCAGTGGCTTCGAGCAACTGACCAAGCAGAGCGCGGGCACGCTGACCTTGACCGGTAACCAGAATTACAGTGCCGGTACCGCGATCAACGGCGGCACGCTGGATGTGAACGGCACGCTTGATACCTCGACCCTCGCGATGACGGACGCCACCACCTTGAACGTGGATGGCACAGTGCGGGGCATGAGCGGGACGACCGCCATCCTCACCGGCAGCGCCGGCGCCAACACAATCAACATCAACAGCGGCGCGACGCTGCAAGCAAACGGCAGCCTTGGCAACGGCACCGACAACGTCATCCTCGCAGGGACGCTCAACACTGGTGGCGCCGCCCTCGATCTGGGTGCGGGGGACGAAACCTTGACCCTGCGTGACGGCGCCGCGATCAGCGGCGTGGGCATCAACGCCGGAATCGGCAACGACCAGTTGCTGCTCGACAATGCCTTGGCGCTGACTTTCAACGGCGGCGCGACCGCGGGTTTCGAAAACCTGCTCAAGCAGAACAGCGGCGTCACCACCCTGACCGGCAGTACAAGCTTCAGTGTCGGTGCCACGATCAACGGCGGCGGGATGAATGTGGTGGGTGCGCTGGAAACGCCGTCGGTGAGTCTGGCCGACAATGTGACGCTCGATGTCGATGGCTCGCTGCAGGGTGTTGGCGGAGCAGCGGCCACGCTCACCGGCAGTGCCGGCGCGAATACTTTGACGGTGGGGGCTGGCGGCAACCTGGTCGCCAGTGGCGATCTGGATGGCGGCAACGATGTCCTGGACGTGGCCGGCACGCTCGACACCGGCGGCGGTACTTTCGCACTCGGCGGCGGCGATGACACGCTGAGCATCCACGACGGCACCCACATCATCGGCGCCGTGACGGCGGGTACGGGCACCGATACTTTCGCCACTGATATCAGTACCAGCGCAGACGTGGGTGCAGTGCAAGGGTTTGAAACCCTGACCAAGATCGGTGTCGGCGCACTTAACTTCAATGGCCCTACGGGTTCGGACTTCACGACCGTCAACGTGCTGGCCGGCATGTTGAACATCAATGCCGCTGCAGGCTTCACCGGCGTATCCGACGCGATGGTCGCCAGCGGCGCGGCGCTGAACGTCAACGGCAGCCTGGGTTTCACCACAAGTTCTGACAGCCTCACCGTTGCCGGCAATGTAGCGGGGACAGGCACCGTCGACATGCTCAATGGCGACGATCAGTTAACGCTACAGGATGGCGCTGATCTAAGCGGTCTGACGACCGCGATCAACGGCGGCCTCGGAATCGATACGCTGACGGCTGACATCGCCACCACCGTGGCCCTGGGGGGCGCGGTCAATTTCGAAACCCTGATCAAATCCAATGTCGGCACGCTCAACATCAACGGCCCGGTGACTTCGCAGTTCGATACGGTGCTGGTGCAGGGCGGGACGCTGAACATCGCCCCGGGGACGATCGTCGATCCGCAGACCACCGTGGTGTCCTCGGGCGCGACCATGACCGTGGACGGGACGTACCAAGGCACCGCAGGCAACGACACATTCACAGTGTCGGGCACGGTCAATGGCACGGGCACGATCAACCTGCTTGGCGGCGACGATGTACTGACCTTGAACGACGGCGCTGACCTGAGTGGGCTGGCCAATCCACTCGACGGTGGCGCGCATGGCGCAGGCGACACGGTCGTGTTGAACAACGCCGGTGCACTTGCCCTCAATGGCGGCAGCATCGTCAACTTCGAATTCCTGCAGAAGGACAACACCGGCACGGCGACGCTGACCGGGACACAGAGCTTCAGCGGCGGCACCGCGATCAATGGCGGCACGCTGGATGTGGAAGGCGCACTGACTACGCCGACCGTGACGCTTGCCGACAATACGACGCTCAATGTCGATGGTTCGCTGCAGGGCGCGGGCGGTACGGCCGCGACGATTACTGGCAGCGCCGGCATCAATACGGTGGCGGTCAATGGCACGCTGGACGCGACCGGCGACCTCGGGGCCGGCGACGATGTGCTCGATGTGGTTGGCACGCTCGATACGCTGGGCGGAACCTTCGCGCTGGGCGATGGCGACGACACCTTCACGGTGCACGACGGCACTGATGTCATCGGCACCATCGACGGTGGCGCCGGCGTGGATACCCGCGTCTACGACATCAATCTGGCCGTCGACCTGGGCCAGTTGCTCAACTTCGAAGGCGTGACCAAGACCGGTACCGGCACTCTCAACCTCAACGGCCCCGGCGCGACCGATCTGCAGGAAGTCAGCGTGCTGGGCGGTACGTTGAACATCGGGCCCGCCGGCAGCGTGACGGCGACCCTGGGCAGCACGCTCAGCACCGTGGTTGGCAGCGGCGCCACCTTGAACGTCGGCGGCAGCTATGGCTGCGGCGATGGCGACGATTCCATGACAGTGTCCGGCACGGTGTCGGGCACCGGCACCATCGACCTGTGTGACGGCGATGACACGCTGACCCTCAACGACGGCGCGGTACTGAGCAACGTCGTCAGCGGCGGCAACTCCATAACCGTCGGCGATATTGTGCTGCTGAACAACGCCAATGCCTTTACGTTCGACGCTGGCAACACGACCAACTTCGAGCGCCTGCAAAAGGAAAACGCGGGTATCGCGACCCTGATCGGAACACAGGGTTTCAACAGCGTTAATGTGATGGCGGGCACGCTGGATGTAGACGGCACGCTGGAGACGTCGAATATGCTTCTGCTCGGCGGCACGACGTTCAACGTTGACGGCGTGGTACGAGGCTCCAATGGCGCCGAAGCGGTCATCTTAGGTGACGATGACGTCAACACGGTAACGATCGGGGCTGGCGGCTTGCTGTTCGCGACAGGCGACTTGGCGGGCGGCAACGACGTGTTGGACGTGTACGGTGAACTCAACACGAATGGCGGCAACTTCAGCGGCGTGCTCTCGCTGGGCGACGGCGACGATTTGTTCACTCTGCACGATGGGGGGAGGGTGGATGGCGTCGTCTACGGCGGCGACGGCACCGACACCGCCATCGCCGATATCAACCTGACCGCTGATCTCGGCGCACTGGTGCAGTTCGAAGTCCTGACCAAGACCGGGAGCGGCACCCTCAACATCAACGGCGATACCGACGGCGTGTTGTTCCCGTCTACCATCCAGAGCGTCAACGTGCTGGAGGGCACGTTGAACATCGGGCCGGATGGCATCGTGGCGGGGCCCGACGACGGTAGTCCGTTCAGCACGCTTGTTGCGAGCGGCGCCACCCTCAACGTGGACGGCAGTTACGGCTGCGGCACCGGCAACGACACAATGACTGTTGGCGGCGCGGTGACAGGCAGCGGCACCATCGATCTGTGTGACGGCGACGACACGTTGACCCTAAACGACGGCGCGGACCTGTCGGGTCTGGCCAACGCGCTGAGTGGCGGAAACGGAACGGATACGGTGTTGGCCGACATCGCCGGCAGTGCGATCCTGGGTGGCGTGGTCAACTTCGAGACGCTGACCAAGACCAACATCGGCACGCTCAATGTCGATGGCCCGGCGTCTTCGTCGTTCACCACGGTCAATGTCCTCGGCGGCACGCTGGATCTCGGTGCCGCCGGCGCGATCAACGGCGTGGTCACCACGACGGTGGCAAGCGGCGCGACCTTGAATGTCGATGGCGTCTACACAGGCAGCGCGGGCAACGACAGCTTCGATGTGTCCGGCACGGTCAGTGGCACTGGTACCATCGACTTGGCCGCCGGCGACGACACGCTGACCCTCAACGACGACGCGCTGCTGAACAACGTCATCGACGGCGGCGCGCATGGCGCAGGCGACACCGTCGTGCTGAACAACGCCAATGTATTGAGCTTCGACGCCGGCAACACGATCAACTTCGAATTGCTTCAGAAGGACAACACCGGCACAGCGACGTTAACCGGGACACAGAGCTTCAGCGGCGGCACCACCATCAACGGCGGTACGCTGGATGTGGACGGTGCCCTGACTACGCCGACCGTGACGCTTGCCGACAACACGACGCTCAATGTCGATGGTTCGCTGCAGGGCGCGGGTGGCACGGCCGCGACAATCAACGGCAGCGTGGGCATTAACACCGTGGCTGTGGGGGCGGGCGGAACGTTGCTCGCCAGCGCCGACCTGGGCGCCGGCAACGATGTGCTCGACGTGGTCGGCACGCTCGACACGCAGGGCGGAACCTTCGCGCTGGGCGATGGCAACGATAGCTTCATCGTGCACGACGGCACTGATGTCATCGGCACCATCGACGGTGGTGCCGGCCTGGACACCCGCGTCTACAACATCAACCTGACCGCCGATCTGGGCGCATTGGTCAACTTCGAAGGCGTGACCAAGACCGGTATCGGCACTCTTAACATCAACGGCCCCGCCGCGACCGACCTGCTGCAAGTCGACGTGCTCGGCGGCACGCTGAATATCAGTCCAAGCGCCACGGTATCGGTGCAGGACACCACGGTCGGCAACGGCGCGACGTTGAACGTGGACGGCAGCTTCACCGGCACGAGCGGTAACGACACAATGACCGTAGCCGGTATGGTAACCGGTACGGGTACCGTGGACCTGCTCGACGGCGACGACACCTTCACTGTCCAGGACGGCGCCGATCTGTCGGGCCTGGCGAATGCCGTGGACGGAGGGGCGGGCACTGATACCTTCCTGGCGGACATCACAGGCATCGCCACGTTGGGCGGGGCGATTAATTTCGAGACCCTGACCAAGACCAACACAGGCACGCTCCACGTCGATGGGCCTGCGAGCTCGAGCTTCACTGTCGTCAATGTGGAGGGGGGCACGCTGGACATCGGTGCCGGCGGTGCGATCAACGGCGTGGTCACCACGACGGTGGAGAGTGGCACGACCTTGAATGTCGATGGCAGCTACACCGGTAGTGCGGGCAACGACAGCTTCGACGTGTCCGGAACGGTCAGCGGCAGTGGCAGCATCGACCTGGCCGCCGGCGACGACACACTGACCCTCAACGATGGCGCGGTGCTGAACAACGTCATCGACGGCGGCACGAATGGCGCCGGCGACACTGTCGTGTTGAACAATGCAGCTTCGATGACATTCGACGGCGGCTACACAACCAACTTCGAATTCCTCACCAAGGACAATATCGGCGTCGCGACCCTGGCCGGCACCAGTACCTTCTCTGGCGGGACTGCGCTCAATGCCGGCACCCTGGACGTGGACGGCACGTTGAATACACCCACCGTCACGCTGGGTGACGACACCACGCTGAATGTCGACGGCAGGTTGCAGGCTGTCGGCGGTACGGCGGCGACGATCACCGGCAGCGCCGGCACCAATACGGTGTCGATCGGTGTGGGCGGCACGCTACTGGCCAGTGGCGATCTGGGCGCGGGTAACGACGTGCTGGATGTCGTCGGCACATTCGATACCGGGAGCGGGACCTTTGCACTGGGTGATGGCGACGACCGTTTCGTGGTCCACGACGCCACTGTGGTGCTGGGCACGGTCGATGGCGGCGCGGGGCTGGACACCCGCGTCTACGACATCAACCTGACCGCCAACCTGGGCGAATTGCTGAGCTTCGAAGGGGTGACCAAGACCGGAACCGGCGTGCTCAACATCAACGGACCGGGCGCAACCGATCTCCAGGAAGTCAGCGTGCTGGGCGGTACCCTGAATGTCGGCCCCAGCGCCAGTGTGGTGGCGACCGTTGGCAACACGCTCGCTACCGTGGTGGGCAGCGGTGCGACGTTGAATGTGGACGGCAGCTACGGCTGCGGTGCCGGCAACGACACGATGAGCGTGTCGGGCACTGTCAGTGGTAGCGGCACCATCGATCTGTGTGACGGTGACGACACGCTGACCCTCAACGATGGCGCGGTACTGAACAACGTCATCGACGGTGGCACGAATGGCGCCGGCGATACTGTCGTGTTGAACAACGCAGTTTCGATGACATTCGACGGCGTCAACACAACCAACTTCGAATTACTCACCAAAGACAATATCGGCGTCGCGACCCTGGTCGGCACCAGTACCTTCTCCGGTGGTACCGCGCTCAATGCCGGCACCCTGAACGTGGATGGCACGTTGAATACGCCGACCGTCACGCTGGGTGACAACACCACACTGAATGTCGATGGCAGGTTGCAGGCAGTCGGTAGCACGGTCGCGACGCTCACCGGCAGCGCCGGCACCAATACGGTGTCGATCGGTGCGGGCGGCACGCTGCTGGCCAGTGGCGACCTGGGCGCGGGCAACGACGTGCTGGATGTCGCCGGCACATTCGACACCGGGAGCGGGACCTTTGCACTGGGTGATGGCGACGACCGTTTCGTGGTCCACGACGCCACTGTGGTGCTGGGCACGGTCGATGGCGGCGCAGGGCTGGACACCCGCGTCTACGACATCAACCTGACCGCCAACCTGGGCGAATTGCTGAACTTCGAAGGTGTGACCAAGACCGGAACCGGCGTGCTCAACATCAACGGGCCGGGCGCAACCGATCTCCAGGAAGTCAGCGTGCTGGGCGGTACCCTGAATGTCGGCCCCAACGCCGGTGTGGTGGCGACCGCTGGCAACACGCTCGCTACCGTGGTGGGCAGCGGTGCGACGTTGAATGTGGATGGCAGCTACGGCTGCGGTGCCGGCAACGACACGATGAGCGTGTCGGGTACCGTCAGTGGTAGCGGCACCATCGATCTGTGTGACGGTGACGACACGCTGACCTTGAACGACGGCGCGGTGCTGGCTGCCGTGATTGACGGCGGCGGCCACGCCATCGGCGATACGGTGGTGTTGAACAATGCCGCGTCGATGACATTCGACAGCGTCAACACAACCAACTTCGAATTCCTCACCAAAGACAATATCGGCGTCGCGACCCTGGTCGGCACCAGTAACTTCTCTGGTGGTACCGCGCTCAATGCCGGCACCCTGAACGTGAATGGCACGTTGAATACGCCGACCGTCACGCTGGGTGACAACACCACGCTGAATGTCGATGGCAGGTTGCAGGCAGTCGGTGGCACGGTCGCGACGCTCACCGGTAGCGCCGGCACCAATACGGTGTCGATCGGTGCGGGCGGCACGCTGCTGGCCAGCGGCGATCTGGGTGCGGGTAACGACGTGCTGGATGTCGCCGGCACACTCGATACCGGGAGCGGGATCTTTGCATTGGGCGATGGCGACGATACGCTGACCATCCACGACGGCACCAACCTCCTGGGCACGGTGGCAGCAGGTGCAGGCACTGACGTCTTCAATGCCGACATCTCGGTGAGTGCTGACCTGGGCGCGGTGCAGAGCTTCGAGACCTTGAACAAGACCGATGTCGGCGTGCTCAACATCAACGGCCCGTTGGGGTCGGAATTCATCACGGTCAATGTGCTCGCCGGCACCTTGATCGTGGGCGCCAACGGCAGCGTCGTGGCGCAAAACACGACGGTCGCCGGCGGTGCCACGCTCGACGCGCAGGGCAGTTACAGCGGTACCGCCGCAGATGATAGCTTCACCTCGAGAGGCACTGTGCGCGGCATGCTGGACTTCGGTGCCGGTAATGACTCGGTCAGCTTCATCGGCGGCGATCTGAGCGGTCTACGCAGTCTGGGTGGGGGGGATGGCGATGACCGCCTCAGTTTCAGCGGTCTGGACCTCAGTACCGGTGCTCCGGTGCTGAACAATTGGGAGCGGGTCGAATTAGCCGACAGCAGCGTCTTCTCGCTGGCCAGTCCGCTCGACCTGAACGGTGGTCTACTGACCATTGGCAGCACTTCGCGCCTGCTCGCCCGCGCCGGTGCAAATGTTGGAGGAAGCGTTCATAACGACGGCCAGATTGATGTCGGATCGCACCGTCTGGCGATCAGCGGCGACTACAGCGGTAACGGTGCCCTCGACGTGCAGGTCGCTGCCTCCGCCGGTACGTCTGGTGGGTTGGACATAGGCGGTGATGTGCTCGGTACGACTCGCGTCAGTTTCGCCAACGATGGTACTGAGGCCCAGCCAGGGGCAACGATCCGAGTCATCAGCAGCCCCAATGACAATCCGTCAACCGCCGGAGGCTTCGTTTCGGACCAGACCGTGCGTTTAAACGGCAGTGTCCTGGCTTGGAATTTCGCTCAGGGCAAGAACGACTCGGACTGGTATTTGAGTTCGGCCGACAAGCTGCTGTTGCCGGAGATTCCCGGCTATACGGTGGTGCCGGATATCGGCTACAGCATGACTCTGGATAACAACCGACTGCTGTTTGACCGCATGGCCGGAGGCCGTGGAGATAACCCCTACTGCAATCGCAGCGAGGAAGAACGCACGCGCATTGGTCTGGAGTGGTTCGGCACCTGCGAAGGGCTGTGGCTGGCCACCATCGGCAGTCACTTGTCGATGGAATCGAATCCGGGGTTTGAATTCGATGGCAACAGCACAGGGCTATATGCCGGCTACGACCACCTGTTTGTGGACGAACAGGCTTACCGCTTGCGTGGTGGCCTGTTCATCGGCCAGCAGCAGGGCAATTACTCGACCACAGGTGACAGTTCGACCGGTCTGGTGAGTGTGGGCAGATCCAATGTGGACATGGAAGCACTGGCGTTTGGCGCCTATGGAAGCCTGGATTGGCAGAACGGCACCTATGCCGACATGAGCCTGACGGTTCTGCTGCCCGATACACATGTCCGCTCGGCCGATGGCTTCAGTGAGCAGATACGCGGCGACATCTTGAGTCTCAGTGGGCAAGTGGGGCACCGATATCCCCTGAGCAACGGATGGGTAGTAGAGCCGCAGTTCCAAGCGAGTGCCATCCAAATGCGCTGGGACGACAAGACTGACTCAAGCGGCAAGCAACTGAATATAAAGGACGATGTACTGGGGTTAGTGAGGACCGCGGTGCGCGTCGAAAAGACCGTCAAGACAGATGGCGGCGCGACCCTAACGCCTTGGCTGGCCGTAGGGTTGCAGGACACCCTGGGGGAGAACTCGACAAACCTGGAAGTCACACTGCCAGGCGGGACTCGGCAGAACTTCTCTGGGCATGACCTGGGATTGAACGCAACACTGGATGTGGGGCTGGAGGCCCAGGTCACTCAGGATCTGAGGGTATTTGGCACAGCTTCGGTAATAGGCGCGAACCTGGGAGGCAACGATGTGAGTCAGCAGCAGGTTAGCGTCGGAGTGCGCTGGTCCTGGTAGGGGAGGCTGACGAGTTGCCGAGATCGCGGTTGCGATCGCCCGGTGTTCCGGGACGATCGCGCTTCACACCACGCGCAGAAAAACCGCTGCAGCGCTACTGCTCCTGTGACGGGTGGAAACAACTGCGACTGGCCGTAGAAACGTTCTGTAATGGCCGTTTTACGCCGCTTGGATCCGTGCAGTCGACCGTCATATCGTTGAGTAGATAGCCCAATCCCTGCGTAGCGAGATAGTTCGCCAGCTCGACGCCGGTCCTCAGTCCGAGTTTATTCAGCGCGTTGTATTTGTGAGCGGCGATGGTCTTGTAGTCGCGGCTCTGGCGTTTAGCTACCAGGTGCAAGCATTCGCCACGGGCCAGCGACAGTAGGACATGCCACTCGAGGTCGCTGAGTGAATACCAGGGATGCTTGTGGGCGCTGCCAAGGTCGATCGCCGGATCGCAAAAAGCCTTCCCAGCTTTGAGCGCTTGGATGGCCTCGATGATCATACGATGTCCGCTGGATTTGCAGACGTAGGCACAAGCGCCTTGTTCCAGTGCAGCGAGCGCCAGGCAGGGTGACTTGTTCCCCGAGAAGACCACCACGCCGAGATGCGGCGCCTCACTCAGCGCAGCCCGTAGCATGGCGATACTTTGTCCGGCGCCAGGCATATTCAGATCCAGAATGAGAAAGTCGTAATGCTTGCTCGTCAAACATTTGAGCATTGTCAGACTATCGGCAGCCGCGTCGATGTGAGTTGCATCGGGAAATGCGCCCTTAAGCAGTTCACTCAAGGCATAGGTGATGATGGGTTGATCGTCTACCAACAAAAAGGCCATTTTTCTACCCCTGCCATCGTGCTGTTGGCGCTGATAGAAAATTGCCCCATCCTGCCAATTGCAATTTGACCCACGGCGGATTGCTGATTTCAACCTCAGCAACTGTGGGTAAATTTAGCAACGGTGCTGCTTTTGAAGCCTTCTTCGATCGTCCAAAACTGCGACTGAATATCTGCCACAAGTGGTCATGCATCGGGTCATCCTTTCCCTAAGATCAAAACGTTTCGTCGTCCGTCGACTGCTAATTTTCTTGTCCGACCAATGCCGTGCTTTTACTCACTACTAGTGAATGAGTGTACTCAGGACGCACCTCGGTGTTTTGCTCGCGGCACCCGGTGACAGCTCTGACGCCGGTATTGGCCGCTCGCATGACCAAAGGATGCGCGTTGGAGGGCAAAGGCTGCAAGATGTTGGACACCCTGTTTTGTTTCGACAATGCCGTAACAACAGCCTGGTTGGCAGCCTGCGGACGCGGCATGAGTGTAAGCAGGTTTACGCGATTCCACACCATCATCCCCCGTGCGACGAGCTTGTAAGCGTCTGCGAAACATCTTGCTCATGTTCAGCGTTTGTCTGGGAGAAGAAAATCTACTTCGTAGATCCCCCGTGCCGCGCGGACGGTGGCAGAACCTAGGCTGTTCGCTGTGCCATTTTCGAAGTCCACTTTCGGATCCATCTACCGGCCAATCATCTGTAAGTCGTTGTAAAAAAATAACAAACTGACAGTGGCAGCCTCTCAAAAGGTGGCCTATACATGGACAGGCTGGCAAATAGAAGTGCCAGCGCTTTTCCAATTTGATCGGACAAGGAGTCCGTTTTATGGCTACAGAACTGGACGCGTTGCTCTCAAGTATTCGCGACTGCAAAACCTACGACGCGGTAAAAAATCGCCTCGCTATCATCACAGAAAAAAAGGACGCTGCTACTGACCCTGATGTGGTGCGGGCCCTGCGGGATGCCCAGGTGTATGCGCTGGTCTGGGGGGTGTTTACTGTCGCTCTCGACCAGGGGGCGCCGATTGTCGCCTACGACAAAGCCCTCAAGGTACTCGAGGCCGCTCAAGCGAGCGCAGATAACAAAACTCTTGAAGCTGCCTACATCGCCTACGAGGCAGCTTATACCGCCCGCCAAGGGGCCCTAGATGCTGACAACAACCTCATCAACGACGCCATCAAATCCGTAACCGATGATGCTGCCAAGGCTGCACCCGGTAAGAACGGCATCGACGCCATTGCCGATGCTGCCGCCGCCGAAATGGCCTCGGCCGACATCGAGCATCACCTCGAAAGCCAAAACGTCATCTACTCCTCCGAAGGGCCTAGTGGAGACTCCTATCAGGAATACTATGACAGGGAGCGGCAGATCAGAAATATCACCAACCCTGTGAAGCAAGCGTGTGATGCTTATGTCAATGAGTATGTCACCCGTGTTCAAGTGGCGGCCCAACTCAAGCAATCACTCAATCGATATCTGCTCGTCTGGCGCGTGAAAACTACCGGAAACGGGAATCCACTGGCCGTACAAGGCATACTGGAAAGCATCGATGAGAAGAGCGGAACGTTCGTGCTGAGAAGTACTGTCTATGAAGGTCAACGCGACACGGTTTCGTTTTCCGACATAGGAACCATCGATAAATCACGGACGGGCTCAGGGGCACTATCCAGTGCAGTCGCACCCGGCTGGAGGAACGTAGATCTGGGCAAATGGGTTCGCTCCGACAAATATTAAAAATACAAAAGCGCTTAATGCCTGCATAGCGTAACCCTTCACGACAGCGCCCGGAGCTAGCATCCGGGCGCTGTTTTTTCGAAACCCGTCCGCTGGGCGTAAGCGTCAGTCCCTCTCGTAACCAAAGATAGGCCGTTTTTTTACCACGCCTGACTCCCCGTTCCCGCAGGCGCCACACGCCATCGGCCGTCACGCAAAAAAAACGCAAGAGTGACTGGAATCGTGCATTTTTAATAATTTTTAATCATTTTCATTTTTTAGCTATATATATAGTAGTTGCTTTCATAGCGAACTTTTTGCGTCATATCGAATCGACACAAAAAACTTTACGTGATGATCTCTAACGAAAGAGGGTTTTTCGCTAGCTGCGCATTATGGCAAAGGAAAAGTCAATTTGCGGTTCCTGCAATCGACGATGTTTCTTGTATTAAAACCCAACTGGAGAAGTAATATGCCTGTCAATCTCATCATCAGCTTTAATGTAAAAGAAGAAAAACTGCAATCGTTCAAGGACATCATGAACGACGTGAAGATCAATCTGCCGAAGGTGGACGGTTGTCAAACGGTCAAGATCCTCAACCATTTGGAAGATCCGCTCGCGTTCACGCTGGTGGAAGCCTGGGATTCGCCTGAAATGCACGGCACCCACGTCGACCAGATGATCTCAAGCGGTCAGTGGAAGGTCATCGTCGAGCATCTGAGCAGTGCGCCGGTCAGCGGCTACTTCAGCGAAGTTTGATGCCGTAACGTCAGCGGCAGGGCGCGTGCGCCGAGTCCGGCTGCGCCATCTCGGACATACACGCGCTACTGCTGTTACTTATTTTCTGCTATTTTCCTGGATGTCCTATTCCGTCCCGAACGTTCTACTCGCTTGGGCAGCAGCGTGTCGCGCTACTGGATGCCGTCTTGTCCAAATAGGGCGGCCAATTTGTTGAGAAGCCATAGCAATGACACTCGAAGTAGTACCGGCGGCGCTTTATTCGATGCGCAACGTAAAGCCTATCCTCGCTGACGGTAGCTCGTCCATCCTCCATAAAACACTTGAAACGAACCTGGAAAACAAGGCGATCTATATCGCCACGCCGTTGATCGTCTACATCAAGCAGGGCAAGCAGATTATTCGCGACTATGACGCCATGGCCAATGTAGTCGACGAGAATCATTTGATTTTCCTCTCCAAAGGTATTTATACGGTATCGGACTACGTCACTGGCAAAGATATCTTCGAGGCGGTGCTGCTGTTTTTCGACGACAAGCTGATCGCCAAATACCTGTCGCGAGCGCCCGGCACAGGCAATTCGAACACGGACGGCCCGCAGAAAAACGTACACGGCACTTATACCCTGCACGCCAATGAACAGATTAAGCGCTATATCGAATCGCTGAATTATGTCTACAAAGGCGCGGAGGGCTCCGACGCGCTGCTGGAATTGAAACTGCTCGAACTACTGCATCTGATCGCCATCCAGGACAAGTCCTTCCGTTTCCTGCGCGAGTTGTCCTGCGGCGGCAGCCGCAAACGCCGCCTCATCACCGATTTCATGGAGCAGTACTATTCGCACAAGCTGAAAATTGAAGACTATGCGCTGCTGACGGGACGCAGCGTATCGACCTTTATCCGCGACTTCAGGCGCAGCTACAACACCACCCCGAACCGCTGGATCATCGAAAAAAAAGTCGACATCGCGCATCAGCTGTTGACGGCAAAAAATTATTCCGTCACCGACGCAGCTGCGGAGGTGGGATATGAAAATACCTCCCACTTCATCAAGGTTTACAAGCAACGGTACGGTGTCACGCCGAAGAAAGCCAAGACCTTCGCGGCAGAACTGTAATGCGACAAGGCTCAAAGGCTGCAAAAGAGGAGGGCGGCCACCCGCAGATGATCCTGAATGATTTTATGAAGGCTACGATCCGGCTCCGTGTCAATGATCATGTCGTTGCTCTGTCAGCATGGAATGTCCACTTATTCCTCAACATTCATTCAGAAGCACATGCCGTGGCTTGAAGGCCAAAAGACCGCTACCAAAAGGCCACCGCAGGTACTGGTCACGGGGACGCGATCGATCTGCGGAAAAAGTACCGTTACAGCTTTGCCGATTCGGGCGACCAGGTTGTCGGTTTGACGACTGCTTTGAAGCCAAATGGCGTAGCCGTCCAATAAAGCCAGAATCGCGTAAAAATGGCAGGACAAGATGGTCTCATCGATATCCAGACCTCGAGTTTCGGCATAGGTGTAGAAAGCCTGGATTGCGTGCAGATGTGCCGCTCCGGTCTGCACGAGCAACGGTACACGCTGGCCAGATGAGTAACGGCACTGAATCAGCTTCATCGGCAGCCACCTCATTCAAGGACTCGCCATGAACACGAGCACATGACCCGTTGAGAGAGCGGACGTCAGAAGCGGGTTTGTCGAATCAGCGCCTTGCGAGGCTCATAAACACATTGTTTAACAAAGAAGGCCGTTTAGGTGCCTGTTGCAATGCCGTGAAAACTAAAATATTCAATTATATCAACAGGATATTCATAAATTATCATCGCATCGGACACAACCTCCTGTTGCGTCATGAAACAACCCGCTTTGTTGCACCAAATGGCAGCCTAGTGAACCCAATTTTTTTCTCAAAAAAAATGGTTCTTGTATCTTAGCTGGCTAGGTCCTTAGGTGCCGAGGCAGTTAGCCTACTCTTTGCGCCTACGGGACTGCACTATTGTCCAAAGTGACCACAACCCTGCCTCGGCTTGAATACTCGGCTTCTAGGCCCGGATCACAATCATTTGTATAGCTCCGACCTCCATCCACGACATAGCAGTAATGGGAGCGGCCTAGCGGAGAGCACGGAACGTAATGAATCTGACGGAGTGGTTCCATCAGCCACCTTCCTCTACCGTTCATTGGTCCTGGCGAAACGAGCAAGATTTCCTCCACACGCCCCGGGCTACGCCTTTGTTGGAGTGATTCCAGTGTGAGGACATCAGAAATCAGTAACATCTCCCTCAATTCCACATCATTACAGGTGTGGACCATCGTCGCGTAGAACCAAGGAAGGTGCAGAATTTGTTCCACGTAGGGCCAGATCTGGAGATCAGGCTCAAGCCGGGAGCTGAGTGGAACGGTAGCGTGGGCGTAGGTTCGAAACATAATGATCTCCAAATGAACACTATAGATTGTAGCCCTATAGTGTTCACAAAGGCTTCATCGTTCCATTTGCGAGCGATGAAAAATGGAACTGAAGAAAGCTTTTGGCTCAGCGTTGAGAAACCTGCGTGTACGCAAGGGGCTCACTCAGGAAGACTTCTCAATTGTCAGCAGTCGGACCTTCCTTAGCTCTCTAGAGCGAGGTATCAAAGGGGTTACCCTTGAAAAAATTGACGAATTGGCCTCGACTATCGGAGTCCACCCTGTGACGCTCATTGTGGCCTGTTATCTTGAGCTTGAGAAAGACACACCTGACGTTCTTGAGAAGCTACTTAACCGCGTCCGTACAGAACTGAAATGACCCCGAAATCTGCCCTGGTAACCCAACAGAAGTAAGGATTGCGCCCCGAGCGTGAGGAAGTCGACCCACTAGACAGAGTGGTGGCAAACAGCTAGCTTCAGCCTTACGTATCGAGTGATCAGTGCTGCTCGCGCTTTGCACTCTACAAAGCCAAGCTCAACACCGACACGTCTTGATATGCCTATGCCGAACGCATGCACGCGAACGAAGCGCGAAGGCCTGAGACCGGGCCGCAGGTGCCAGGAAAACTCAGGAAACTGCACGGAGGCGAAAACATGCATGAGATTATCTGTCCCCATTGCACAAAGGCATTCAAAATTGATGAGGCTGGATACGCAGATATCCTGAAACAAGTTCGAGATACCGATTTCGAGAAGCAGTTGCATGAGCGACTTGAATTGGCAGAGCAAGAAAAGCGGAATGCCGTTGAGCTAGCCATGGCCAAGGCCGCTGCCGAAATGCAGAGGTCAGCGACAACCAAGGATGCAGAAATTCAAGAACTGCGGTCTAGGATTGATGTTGAAGAAGTCGCGCGAAAACTCGCAGTCAGTGAGGCGCTAAGCGCTGTTGGGAAGGAACGGGACACGCTTGCTCACGAGCTTGAACAGACACGCCGCGAGCAAGAGACTGCCTCAAAGTTGGCGGAGGCGAAGCTGCTAAATGAATTGCAGAGGAGCGAAGCGACCAAAGACTCTGAAATTCTGGAACTAAAATCCAAGCTCGAGTTTTTAGAACTCGGCAAAAAGCTCGCGATTACGGAGGCCATTAACTCTGTCGAGAGAGAGCGAGATAAGCTGCAAAGTGGCCTCGAAAAAGCAGAACTAGAAAAGCAGCTTGCAGAAAAATCGCTCAAGGACAAATACGAAACGCAGATAAAAGATCGTGATGATGCTATCGAGCGTCTCCGAGATTTGAAAGCGCGTCTATCGACAAAGATGGTTGGCGAGACACTTGAACAACACTGCGAAACAGAATTTAATCGTATTAGAGCCACAGCCTTTCCAAAAGCATACTTCGAAAAAGACAATGATGCACGGGCCGGAAGTAAAGGGGACTATATATTTCGCGACTCGGATGAGGCAGGAACAGAAATAGTTTCCGTTATGTTCGAAATGAAAAATGAAGATGACCGAACAGCAACTAAAAACAAGAATGAAGATTTCCTAAAAGAACTTGATAAAGACCGCGTCGAAAAAGGGTGCGAGTACGCTGTGCTGGTATCCCTTCTGGAGCCTGAGAGCGAGCTATACAACACTGGAATCGTTGACGTTTTTCACCGTTTTCCGAAAATGTATATCGTCAGGCCTCAATTCTTCATTCCAATCATAACGCTGCTGCGAAACGCGGCCATGAACTCCCTAAAATACAAATCAGAGCTTGCGCTTATGAAAGCGCAAAACATCGACATCACCAGCTTTGAATCTGAACTTGATGGATTTAAATCAGCATTTGCAAAAAATTATGACTTGGCCTCAAAGCGATTTCAAACCGCAATTAGTGAAATTGATAAGTCGATCGAACATCTCCAAAAGACGAAGGAGGCATTACTAGGTACTGACCGAAATCTTCGTCTAGCGAACGACAAAGCGCAGGATGTCACGATAAAAAAACTTACGCGCAGCAACCCAACCATGGCTGCGAAATTTTCCGATCTTAAAAACGATGTCGCAAACCCAGAAAAATAGAATCTACGTAATCACCTGGGTATTCGAATTAATATATTAGGTAAAGAAATGGAAAATACTTCGCACAACCCCGATCAACACATGTTTGGATTTCGCCAGCTTGCCACAAATGGAAGAAAGAGAATAGGAATACTGATCGGTGCAGGAGCCCCCGTTAGCATCAACGTAGGTGGGGAGGGCACGTGGAAGCCGTTAATACCAAATATCGCCGGACTTGAGAAGATTGTGCTAGATGAGCTTTCGGAAAACCAACGAGAAGTTTACAATCAAATAAAATCTTCATTTCCGGATTCAAATCTGGAGAAGGTTCTGTCACGCGTCAGAATGCTTGCAGAGGTTGTTGGCGAAGGAAAGTTGTTTGGCTTCACAGAAAAAGATTTTTCCGAGTTGTCCGAGGCAATATGTAGTTCGATCCGGGAAGTGGTTGCGCAGGACTTGCCATTGGGCGCAAATCCATACTCTGAACTCGTATCCTGGATTAATGGCATTAATAGAAAGTATGCGGTTGAAATATTTACAACGAATTATGATCTTTTAATCGAAAATGCATTGGAGCGGGCTCGAACACCGTATTTTGATGGATTCAGCGGTTCAAAGAGCGCTTTTTTTGATCCTTCAAGCATTTCGAAAAATGATCTACCCCCGCGCTGGGTAAGGCTTTGGAAGCTCCATGGCTCCATTGGCTGGGAGTCAAATGCTAATGGTGAGGTTATACGTGTACCGGATTCTAAAAATGCCAATATGGTTTATCCGTCACACATAAAGTACGATCAAACACAGGCAGCCCCATTTTCTTCGCTTTTTGAACGCTTGAAGAACTTCATACTTGAGCCAGACACATTAATTTTAAGCACCGGATTTTCTTTTGCTGATGCCCACATTTCATCGCGGCTGCTTGAGTGCCTGATGGCGAACCCCACTGCAGCGTTATTTGCCTTTCAGTTCAATTGCTTGGCGGATGAAAGTGCCGCCAAAGAATTAGCACTGAAGTGCCCAGGAATTAGTGTTTTTTGTAGCGATGGCGCTGTGATTAATGGTGTGGAAGCGAAGTGGAAAATCGGTACCCCTCCAACCAAAAATTGGCATGAAATTCGAGCAGAATACTATAAAGACAATAAATTCTTGCTTGGAGACTTCCTGCGGTTAGCTCGTTTCCTGGCAACTGCTGGTAGCGACATATCTCAAGATGCAGTTCCTCCTACACCACAGGAAGTGGGGGGGGAAATAGTATGACAACTATCCAGCCAACGTTTTTGGGCCTTGTAAGCGCCGTTTCAAGCTCCTCAGTGGCCGTTGAACTCGCGGCGTCAGTCGAATCTGGAATTATTGTTCTGGAAGGACGTAATTACCGAATCGGGCAAGTCGGTAGTTTCGTGAAAATCCCCTTAGGGTATAACCACCTATACGGAGTTATTTCAGAATCGAGCGAAACCTCAACTCTCGACGCGGATTCCAAAATGTCCTCCGATCGAAAGTGGATCAGAGTGGAGTTAGTGGGAGAATCCATCGGGGGGAACTTTGATCGGGGAATAAGCGAGTACCCAAGCATTGGCGATCACGTTCACTTTGTCGTCGAGAGTGATCTGAAGTTAATTTTTAGAAAGCACTTGAATAGTCACTTCCAAGTTGGCCGCCTTTCTAGTTCAGAAGGAATTCAAATAAGTTTGGATCTGGACAAGCTTGTCGCTCGCCATTCTGCAATTTTAGGGTCTACTGGATCTGGGAAGTCAACCAGTACGGCTAGCATTCTTCGGTCGATGGTGATCAAGTCTGATCAATCTCCTTTACCATCTGCAAGAGTTTTGCTGATAGATATTCACGGTGAATATGGCCCAGCACTAAGCGATGTCGCCAAGACCTTTTCAATCATGCCCTCGGGTGAAAACCAGCTGTACATACCGTTTTGGTCCATTTCCCCAGATAAGCTTATTGACTTTCTCTGCAATAATCCAAACGACTCTCAGCGTTCATTGTTCATGGATAAAACCGTTGATGAAAAAAGGCTTGGCATCGTTGAGAATGACATCCCTAATATAGATGCAGATAGAATCACAAGTAATACACCGCTCCCGTATAGATTAAAAAAAATATGGTATGACCTTTGTCATGAAGACGGTATAAATTACAGTGATACAGCCATGACTGCACCGGCATATGCTCCTGGCGGAGAGGGGGCTTTTGATGATTTGATAGCACCTAAATTTCTCCCTCCTGGGGCTGGGCAAGCATTACCAAAGAAGGGCGGAACTGGAGCAATGAAAAGGCAGCTTGACTTAATGAAGTCTAGGCTGCTTGATACGCAATACTCATTCTTGCTGGAGCCTGGCGATTGGAATCCAGACAAAGAAGGCAAGATCAAGAAAGATTTAGATGGACTTCTAGAAGATTGGCTGGGGCATGATAAGCCGATAACGATATTTGATTTGTCCGGAATGCCCTCGGCGCGACTGACGCTTCTTTTGGGCGCAGTCCTCGATATTATCTTCGAGGCTGCTATTTGGGGGAGAAATGTCACTGAGGGGATGCGTGAGCGCCCCCTTCTCGTCGTTCTTGAAGAAGCCCACCGTTATCTTGGTAAGTCAGAGAGTGGACACGCAAAAGAAATGGTACAGCGGATCGCTAAAGAAGGGCGCAAGTTTGGTGTCGGTGCCATGATTGTTAGTCAGCGTCCATCCGAGATAGATGAAACTATTTTATCTCAGTGCGGAACCATTATATCGCTCCGCATAAATAACTCAACAGATCGTGGAATAGTTAAAGCAGCCATGTCCGATGGATTGGCCGGAATTGTTGATTCGCTACCCATCCTTAGAACTGGAGAGGCCATTATAGTGGGGGAGGCAGCTCAGCTTCCTACTCGGTGCAGGTTTAATGTTTTACCAGATGATAAATATCCCAATAGCGGAGATCCTAAGATTGGTGAAAAGTGGAACTCTGTACGCAACGAAGAAGACTATTCCAAGCTCGTTAGGGCGTGGAGAAACCAAGATAGTGCACAATAGGAAAAATCATGGAACGTGTATCTGTTAGCTCTTCAAATATCGCCTCTGTTGGACATGATGAGTCATCGCAAATTCTCGAGGTCGAGTTCTTGGACGGAGCGGTGTACGAATATTACGACGTACCTGAACATGTCTACCAAGAGTTGATAACCGCATCTTCCGTTGGGGGTTATCTCGCGCAGCGGGTAAAAAATGTTTACAGCTTCTCTCGTACGGGGTAACCCGTTACGTAACGCTTTTTTTGGAGTGACTTTGGCGGATTATGCTTTAATTAGAGGAGGTTCGCATCACGATGCGAGCCTCCTCTCCGAGTCATGGTTCTATAATGAGCTTTACGAAATGACTTAACAAGACGCCGAGGTTATTCGTTTGTAAGCTTTTTCGGGCTAGGGCCAGAGTAGATTTCAGCGCTTGGCAACGCCCGCAGTTCTATTAGCTTGGCCCTCGTACGCTCCCAATCTTGGAAAAATTTCCGCCATACCGCGATGCCACCCAATTCACCAACCGCTAACAGCATTGCTTTATGGGATGCAATTAGTAAGTCCCGTTCGCTACGTAACTCTTGATACTCTTGCGAAAGCACAGCTAAGCGTTGTTGCAAGTTGGTTCGTGAATGACTATCTGTTTTTTCTACCAGGGCCATTATTTCCTGTTGTCGGGCCTGATATTCATCGAGTACCGCGCGACGCATGGGTTGCCGAGTTATATCACTCGGATTTTTTAGCACGCAGTCGGCCTCTCTAATCACAGAGCGGGCTGTTATTTTAACACCGTTACTAAGCATTCTCTGCAGAATAACCTTTAATTCGTCGGGCTTCATTCAGGACTCCATTTCTTCGAAGTGTCCATAATGCTGCCGCTGACAATTCGCTCTAAGGGGCGGTATCGATCCTGTCCATCTGGAAAAGCTTGCATTGATGGTGGTGTGCTAATCAAAACTTCTAGGCTGCTAAGTCTAGATTTTGCATGATTAAGCTGGTTTTGCCAGCCAATGTTCCGCGCTTCTTGCGGGCTGCGCTCAATGATATTTACAACTTCGACCATCTTAAGCTTCATTTTCTCTAGCGTGTCTTGTTCTTGCGGATTTTCGGAGCGGGCCAAGTGGCGGCAGTCGAAGCATTCTAGGTGTTTGGAGCACGGGTCCACTGTGAAGCTATTAACACAAAACCCATAAGGCGTTACATGTAAACCATCAGCTTCTACCGATAAGTAGTTAAACGCGTGCTCATCACCTAACTCACTCTGGATTTTCAAAAACTCATCAACTATAGGGCCGCGTATTTTTCCAGCCATGATCATTTTCAGAGTCTCACGTGCTCTAGGCGCGATTGACTCTGCTTCTTCTGGAATATCTATGTTTGCAAGCGACTCTGACAGACTCCGGTGGTCATAAACGTAGCTCTGGGCGACACTTTTCCGATTAAATCTTTTTGTAATAATCGTGTCAGCAACGCCAAGCCTGAACAACTCCGCATTTTGAAGGTGCCTAAGTGAATGCGTGTTGAGTTTGAGTTCGCGGTCTACGTCATCTTGGCCGTAACGTGAAAAAACATTATTAGCATTACCTCCAAGATGATTTTGCATGTCGAGGGCCGAGGCTCGCCCTACGGACAAATATCGATTCACATCGAGAATTCCTCCATTTCTCTCCTCGATAAGTGCACGTATAGGCATAAGAAACATCAATTCAGATGGGTATAAAACTTCTGTATTACTCAATCTGAAAGGTGCACAGTCTGGAAGCTTTGTGATCATTGTTTCGCGGATTAGAGCTTCAACCTCGCTTACTCGGAGATACGCATTTTTCCAGTCCACCGTTCCTTCAAATGCATCTCCATTCTTATGCCTAATCACGATAGGCAGTTTCTTTAAATACTTCATGCAGTTTAGCGATACGCCATGCACTGGAATCTGCGCTATCTGTATTCTGCGCATCTCATCAAGATAGACTGGATCAAATGACACACGATATTTATCTATCAAATCCGATGGGAGAGGAGGGGAGGCAAACCATAAAGAGCCCGACATCCGATTATAGATATCCCACGCCGGGACCAATTCAGATTGATTAAACTCTGGCAATAATCGCCCAGTTTTTATTTGGAGCCGGAGCCGGTCACGCAATGGTCTGGTAAGTCTTTCCGCTTCACCAAACGCTTCCGAAACGAGCTCTTCAAAAATGGTCGGGACGTGCTGTATTGTTTCATACAGTAGTACTCCTGACGCATCAGTATCACTAGCCTGTTTTTCCGCGAAATGGCGGATAGCGAGCGAACGCGAGATCCCTCCTTGAGTTCCAGCTAGATTTCCATTGGGTGTATAGTAGTCGTGCCATTTGGCCCAGTTAAGTGGAAGAAGGATGCTCTCTCCGATTCGAAAACCTGTGGCAACCGCCAATTTTAATTGGTTGAATCGGATGGCATCAACGAATGTTTTAGGCTGCTCAGTAAATATTATACGAATTAGCTCCCAAAATGCTTTTTCGCTTGGTAATTTTGCGCTATCTTTTCGTTCTGCCAGCTCCAATTTAACCTTGTCTGTTCGGCGGTATGTATTATTCCCTTTCTTTAGACTAACGACGGATTCATTAGTACCGCCTGCTGCTGATTGGTGAGCGCAATATTGCGCAAGTGGTGAGCGATTAGCGATATGCTGCCCATCAATTATTGTACGCACAATCATCGCGACGTTAGCGGCGAGCTTGCCTGACGTTCCGATGCTTAGAGCTACACGATAGGCGAGAGCCACGGATGCAGCTGTTAAATCCCAAGGTTCTTCGTTTCCCGCACAGGTAGCAATAATCCTCAACGGCCGACCTATATTATTTAAGGCGTGGCCTGGTTTATTCTTTTTTACCAAAATTTCATTTATCAAGACTGCCTGGTAGTAATCTCGCCAGTGCTTAGATAGTGGCTGCGCGCACATCGGCGTAAGAGATTGCTTTTGGCGCAAGTCGTTTAGAACCTCCAAGGCATTGTCATCGTATGATAAGTTGGAATGCCAAAAATAGGGCGGTGTCACCATTCCTGCGATACTAGCAAGGTCCCAGCGTGCGGTTTTTGGTACTTTACCTGACGTGTCGAACGGCAATTCCCATTGAAGCCTCTTCTTCGAGGCTATCGTCTGCGCAGACAGAATGTAATTATTATAAAACGTATTCATCAATTTACCTTGCCATTGCCGCGCTTAATCGTCTCTGAAACGTCAAGTGCTGCCTGGAACATTCGTTTGAGCTGCGTGTACGCTGGACTTTCGTCATTGAATCGAGATGCACTAAGGAACTCGTTCACTATTGGCCTTAAGGTTTCGACGACGGACTCATGGATAACTGGGTCCGCTAAGGGCATAAATTTTCGGCAGGTATAGCAACTTAATATTGGATTTTTCGTGCACACTGACTGGCCTACTGCACACCCTCCAATCCCTGCTATTGGGATACCGTGAGGTACTCCACCTATTTGCTGATCAGCTGGTAAGTTTAGAAGGCTGTTTTTATCGATCGTACGAGTTTTCGCAACATTCGCTACCGTTGAATATATATGAGAGATACCGAGCGCTTGATTGATTCTTTGAGCTTGAGTTTGTGAGGCGTCAAAATAGACATTTGCGCTCAATGTAGTTGAATGCCCCATGAATTCAGATAGAACAATGTGAGCCGTCCCGGCATCGGCTAAGCGCTGAGCTGCGGTGTGTCTCAGATCTGTTGGCGACCAACGGGTACCGGTTAATTGCTCCATAAGGTCACTTAGTTTTATCGAAAGTTGTTTTGGAGCCAGCTTAAAATAGCTATCCAAAGGCACATTGCTACTTATTACTGTGTGGCACCTTTTGGTATACTCTATAAATATAGGGCACCATTCTAGTTTTATTTTTCGAGTGACTTTCCTCATTGCTTCTGTTCCCCTTTGCTTCAAAAGAGGAAGCGACAGATGAACAACACCACTCTCATACGAGCGAACATCAATGCATTTAACTCGTGCAGATTGCCCAGGCCTTAGGCCGTACTGGTGACCGAGTATTAAGAGGCAAGCGTCACGCAGCACAGTGGTCGATATGGAATCCTTGTTTTTCAATACGCGCGCTGCCAGTGTATCTAAATGATCGATGATCAGTGACTGATGTTCCAACGGAAGAAAGCATTCGCCGGTGCGAACGGTTTTATAGATATCCCGCTGGGGTGATTCCAATAGGCTAACGTAGGAGCTTAACTCTGGCCTCCAACCAGCTATAGACAGGTTGCAAAGTGAGTGAAGCATTACTCTTATGTCCCGACAATAGCTCCAGGTCTCAGAAGCTGAGATTTCATTAATCCAGATTCTTCTATATTCCTCAGGGCTTACAGTCAGGGCGCTTATAATATGATTGCGCTTAGTGGAATTATTGATAAGCCCCCGACAGATCTTTTCTGCTCCGGATGGGTCCATCCTTGAAAAAATATCCGCCGCTATATGTTTAATTATACTTTTTAGCGGTACAGGTATCCCTGAAAAATCGAGACGACATTTTTCACCGTCATATTTGATATCCCAGCAATCTGAATGTTCAGGGTCTCGGATCGAATTAAATCCGTCTTCGAAGTCATCATAATATCGAATCACCGCTGAAAGCTTCGGCAGCTCTGCGGCTATGCTTGAGATGCACTCAACTGCTATTTTTTCCTCTGCGTCCATCATAGCGTAACTCCACCGATAGATCTAAGCGTTGAAACTAAACGATCATACGTTTCGCTCCATATATCTGCGGAATCTGATTCGAAATATGCTCTCGCGTAATGCCGAGGCATAGGAGAGGAGGGTGACCATCCAAAAAAGACTCGGAGCTTTTCGCTTGCAAGGTCTAGCTCGTCACCGAGAGCTACATACCGGCCTAGCCGGTAAACTGCACACGTATGGCGTAAATCATGCGCGCTGACATGCGACCTTCCCTGATTTGATAACGCTTTGCTAGCGTGCGGTGAAAGCCGTTCGCTCGCTATCTCAAAGATCCGATGAATAGATCGAAGCGACAAAGGCTTTAGTTTCTGCGAACCTAATAAATAGCTATGAGGAACCCGACGCCGGTTGCCTTGAACAACATCGGCAACCGCCACAATTTCTTCTGATAACGGTAATTGTCTCCGTGAATTTGCAGTTTTAAGGCTCGGTGCGTTGAAACGCGGATCTTCTTCGTGATAGGGATTTTCGGTGATGTTAATCCAATATTTTTCACGCGCCGCGCTGGGATCATAGTCCGACTTGATCGCATCTGAGGACAACATGGCTACTTCGCCGCGTCGCAAACCAAGGTGGAGCATCAATAGAAAGATAAGGAAGTTACGCCACTGGAGTATGGGGCTCCGAAACGGATTACGCTCCGACTCTGGGGAAAATATTTCGAATAGATCTTCAACTACCAAAGCCGGTAACGCGCGAATACTTGCTGGTGGCCTAGGGCGTGTAGGTGAAACTTGAGAGTAAAGGCGATCAAGCCTCAAGAGACGGCTTTGAATATTGCCGTAGTGTGTTTCATTTGAAGCACTAAGGTGCGAGACGATATCGGAAACGAAACTAGTCGCCGAAGCCCAGGCTTGATTGTTGTTGATCCCTCGAAGGTTGCCGTCGTTTCTGAGTGTCGACAGAAAAGTAGTTAACGCGGTTTCGATCAAGGGCATATCAAGCGCGAAGAGCATCCGATCTAACGACCCCGCGCCAATTTTCAGGTCAGTTACCTGGTAGAGCCTTTCAATGGCGTAAAGGTGAGCCCCTCGGGTGGTTTGGGCAAGATTCGCTCTGAGCACATCCGCCCATAAGGTAGCCCAATATCTGGGCAGACTAAGATCGTCGACCAGAAGCCAGCCTTTGGTCGATTGGGGAATCATGGTGTTGCGTAAGTTTATGCATGTCATGGGCCGGGATGCTAGGGACTAACACCTAGACCTGGCAAGAGCTTGGTTTTCACCCAAACCGTTTCAAAGGGGTCCGATGCGCCTATGATTGCAACACCATTGAAACGGCATTCGTTTAACATAATATACATTATGTGTACTTATAGATATTCCCACGGCCCCCATCGATGGCTGGATTTGAAGCCAAGCTCATCCTCTGAATACCGTACTGTGAAGTCTCCGATATTCTTCAGCCAACGGTCGCATAGCTTTGGCATACGCACTGGCATGACCTTGCATTCTTTTTCCCCAATCCAAGTTTCTCCACGCTCCCACAACCCACAACCCACATAACGTACTAAGGTTTAAATCGCCTGCTGAATCGGCGCGACTTCCTGCACGCAGCCACCATGCGACAAACAAGGAAGGAACGAACAGTATGAATGCCAGATCGGAACCTGGCGGTGACGGCATCGTCCTGTTTCGTCCTTATGCACTCGCCGGACAAGGCCTGGCGCGCTACTCCGAAGTATCGTGTGGAGACACGCTGCTGGGGCGTGGCACGGCCGAAGCGAACGACGATATCGTCCGGCCGCTGGAGTCAACCGCCGATGACATCACCGTACGCGTAACCTTTGACGGCTTCTCCCGCACCTACCAATTATTGAGGCTTCGCGCGCTCGACCCGATCTTTTTTTAACCAGACTTACTCCACTCCCCAACCATCGCCTCATAAACCTCTTGGCAAGCGAACTCCGCCGAGACCTTCGCGTCGGCAAAAACCTGATCGCCTGCTGGCGTGAGGCAGGCGTAACCTACACGCGCATCCCGTGGATCACTTTGTCGAGACACCAACCCTATCTTTTCAAGCGGCAGCAGGGACTTGGTGACCGCCGATGCTGTCAGCCCCATGCTGTCAGCCAGATCAGCTCGGCGCAGTCGAGAGTTGTGCGCATGTTTCAAGTGGTACAGGATCATGAAGTCACTGAAGCTCAGGCCGTGCACAGCAGAGAGCTTGGCATCAACTCGCCGAGCCGCTGAGGTGTATGCGCGGGAGAAGCGTATACAGCGATCAAGCGTCGAGCCGTTCGCGACAGGTGCGGTAGATTCGTTGTCAGACATTGCAGCATTGCTCCAATTCTTGTGAGGAAGGACGTTCAAATCGGGACTCCATGAAATCAAACATGATTCCCGTCACCTCGAAGGCGTAGGTCTCGCCTTTATCGGTATTCCTACGCATGACCCGCTCACGCCGCAGTTGAGGTACTGCGTCGATGAAATAGCTGGACACTGGGTATCCGGCTTTACCGGCCAACAGACGAATACGTGTGCGATCAGCTTCAGTCATGAAGCCTTGATCAAGCACTACGTCGCGCCCCGCTTCCAGAACCTGTAGAGACATCTCCCACATCAGGGCTTCGCAACGTTGTACGCGGGCCGATATCCACGCCAGGCTCATAGGCGTCGGCAGATCCGGGCCATAAAGCCCGTGCATCCATTCATCGATGGAGAAGCGTACGCCGGTCACTTTGGTATTTAACTGCCTGGCGAACGTCGACTTCCCGGCCCCAAGAGGGCCAAAAACCATATGGACTGATTGCATGCCCGTCTACTTTCTAAATACTTGAACGCTACAGTATCAAGAAATAAGGTTGCCGCAACCCATGTTCGACGAACGGCCGAAGCTGCCCAAACACGAAACGGGGAAACCAAGCGCACCTCGATGTTGTTTTTGGATAACAATTGATTCAGGACAGTCAGGCCGTCACCTCAGGCGGCCTGACTTGCGATTGATCGCTCATGATTCCTGCAACTGGCGCAACTCACCGCCCTCCTCCTTCAGACGCTCCAGATACGCGGCGGCATCCAACAGTTGATATGGGAAATAAAGCCCTGGCGCCGTTGGTGGCTGACCATCCAACCCTAGCAACCGCTCAAGAATCATTGCGACGCTGAGGCCAGTCAGAGGTGCAGCGCCTGCAGGGTGGACGACGGCATGACGCGTGCGTAGCGGTTCGCCCTTCAGGTCCTCGCCAACGAGTTCGATGATGATCTCGGTAGACATCGGCCTCCCCAGACGTCGGGTTGAGCTAACCGCGGTGGCCAGGTTGAACTGGACATTGGGTGCACCCGTCGCAGCCGCCAGGCCGACGACATCGATGGACGAGAAGCCGGAAGCTTCGATTTGCGTGCCATCCACCGCGCGGAATATTGCCTTGGAGTCGTCCCCTTCGCGCCAGACGAACACACCGTCACGTCGTGTCAGCGCGGCGGGCAGCATTCTGTTCAGGTGCTCGAAGTCGGTGGCGACGGTAGGGCCACCGGTGTCCTGCTCATCGACCAGCGCACTGATACGGATGTCGTGGACCCGGCCGAATGCCCGGGCAATGCTTAGCGTCGACACTGTCGTCGCACCTGCCATCCATTCATAACCGAGAACAATCGGCGAGGCATCAGGCGTGTGCATGTACGTCGCGATTTCCGGCGCAATCTCGAAAACGCCAGAGGAAATGCTGAGGTGCGGCACTGCGCGCTTCTGCGCAAAACGCAATCCGGTAAGGGCGTGATCCATATAAAAGACTGCAACACCGCTGACCGAGCGATCGCCGAGGCCCAGGTCATCTGCGGCGGAATCAATCACCACGCCCTGCGCCCCGCCCATTTGCTCGGCGGCCCGCTGAGCCTTGGCAAGATCGCGACCACCGATCAATAGTGGTACGTCGGGATGGGCGGCGCGCAGCGCCCGGGCGGTGTGATGACCAATAGCGCCAGAACCGCCCATTAACAAGATAGGATCAAGTGACATCGTGTGTTCTCCTTGTTTCCGGGTTTCAACCTATCCGGAGCGTCAAACTCCAACCGGGTGATACTTGGCCGGGAACTCGAGCGATGACCTTGATCTCGAAGTCGAACCCCGCGAGCCAGTTGACACCGATTGCCGTCCAGTTCGGATAGGGTGCTTGCGGGAAGAGTTCACTTTTATAACGCGCCAGCGACGCCCTCCATTTCAACGCACAGAAATCTCACCGCCTGCGCACCGTTTCTGACGAGCAGGCAGAGTTGCTGGTTGTCGTGCATAGCTCGGATTAGGCGGTTTGGATTCGATCAGGCCTGGAGGCTCAACGCTGCTTCAAATACACCCCGGCCAGCCCATCCTTTGAATCCGGTACCGCGTTGTAGCCAACGACCGCGAAGCCTTTCACCAATTGAATGTGATACGGACCGTTCTTCTCCAAGGCTTGCGGCTCGCGCACGATGATCAGGTTTTCGGTGTCCATCGGTACGATGTGATGCTCGGTCACGCTGTCCTTCGTGGTCACAGTGAATTCGGCGACTTCTTTTCCGTTGGCGTCACGGTCCGGCAGGATCTTCAAGTCCAGGTCCGCGTCCCGTCCCAGGGCATCCTGGCGCATCTGGTAATGGCCGCTGCGCTGGTCAGCGTCGACGTCGTCGATGTTGTCGCCATCCAACTCCCGTTCTTCATCGTGCAGCAGGATCGCCAACTTGCGGTCGTCGCCCTGAGTGCCTCTAAACCAGGTGCCGGTGTGATTGTAGGGTTCGACGTTTTCCCGGGAGATCCTCCAGGTACCCGTTTGACGACCATCGCCGGCATATTCATGGAGGCTGACAACGTCGTCATCGTCCTCACGAGTCCCCAACAGCTTGATCGCTTCTCCGTTGCCAGCCTGGGTATAGCGCACCTCGCCAATGATCACTGCGCCTTGCGCCTGGTACCAGAGTTCTACCGGGGTCTTGGCGTCGAGGGTTCCGGCAAGAATCACTGGATCCTCCTTTTCCGGACCTTCCAGGCGTGATTGTTCGCGCCACTGGCCATCTTTCAATTCGCCGGTCGTGCGTAGCGTGTAGCCGCTGGGCATGCTGATATTTTCGCCTGGCTCGGTCGGCTGGATCTGTTCCTCGGTGTCCGAGTAAAGCAGGACCAACTCGTCGTCGCGCATTTTCCAGTGGGTGGCGCGCGTCCAGCAGCAGTCGCGGTCGGTTTGCGAAAGCAGGACGCCGTCCAGCGGGCTGACGGCGAACATGCCTTTGCTATCCTCCTTTGCCAGGCCCGTCAGCGCGGGGTTGAGGACCCATTGGGTTTTCTGCGGGTCTTGCAGGTAGACGTCGAACGCCGGTTTGTAGCTCGCGTCGGGATCGTTGCCGTTACGAATCGCCAAGTCCAGGCGGCCATCGAAGTTGAAGTCGTCGAAGTACAACAGGCTCTGGGGGCCGAGCAGCCAGTTATCGACCTTGCCGTTGCGGTCCACGGGCACATTGCCGGCGGCTGTCTGCAATTGCTGCAGGGTTTCGTGGGTGGCGTTGTCGCGAATGGTGATGAACGCGTGCGCCAGTTGATGCGGGTCTTCCGGCGGCTCCGGGAACAACACTTCAACCAGGTATTGGCCGCTGCGATCATTCACCGAAAACGCCCTTGGCTCGGCCATGACCGGGGTTGCCAGCGTCATGGAAAAAAGCACACTGCTGACGAGCGAACGCATCCACCCACTTCCTTGCTGAAATTCGGGCCAGCAGTTTAGCGATTACCGTGATGCATCGCGAGGAACGACTGTTGCTATCAGATTGGCCCGGACTGTAACTGACGCCCTCCTCGTCATTCGCTTACTGTCGTGGCTCATCCCTCGGAGTGATCCCCATGCCGGATACCGCCAATCTCTACCTGTTCGTGGTTGCTGTCGTGCTTCTGCTGATCGTCCCAGGGCCCAACATGGCCTTCGTCACCAGCCATGCGCTGGCCCACGGCTGGCGTGCCGGCGTTGCCGCCGCCCTTGGCATTTCCTTTTCGGACGTGCTGATGACGATGATGGTCAGCGCGGGCATTGGTGCGCTGGTGATGAGCTGGGCGCCGGCGTTCGACATCCTGCGCCTGGCCGGGGCTGGTTATCTGCTGTGGCTTGCCTGGCAAGCACTGAGAACACCAGCAGCGACTCAGGATAGCCAGCTCCAGGCGGCTTCGCTGTGGAAAATCTTCTGCCGAGGCGCCCTCAACAGCCTCTTGAATCCCAAGGCGCTGCTGTTCTTCATGGTGTTCCTGCCCCAGTTCGTCAACGTCAAGGCTGGCGGCGTCAGTGTGCAGTTGATCTTCCTGGGCGCTTTGCTCGCGCTGATTGCACTCGTATTCCATACGCTGCTGGGTGTTTGCGCCGCTCAGCTCAGGGCGAAGCTGGCAAGCGGCGGGATTTCAAGGCGCCTGGGTACGTATGGTTTTGCCGGGGTCATGGCAGCGCTGGCCGCACGCCTGTTGTTTCTTGATCGCCCGCTTTGACCACTGGCTTCCCTGCGCCAGCGATTGGCCTATGCTTAGCCAATCCATTGCGGAGCTGGATCAATGTCGTCCTCGGAAACCACCCTCCTCCAAAGCTGGCACCACAACGCCCAATCCTGGATCGAAGCCATCCGCACGGGTGCCATCGAAAGCCGGCTGACGGTCACGGACCAGGCCATGCTACTGGCGGTACAGAGCCGTCAACCTGCGCGCGTGCTCGATCTGGGTTGCGGCGAAGGCTGGCTGTTGCGGGCGCTGGCTGAACGGGGCATCGAAGCGGTTGGTGTGGATGGCGACACGACGCTGGTCGATGCGGCGCGGGCGGCGGGTTCCTCGCCGGTGCATCTGGCAAGCTATGACGCGCTGGTGGAGGCAAAGGTGGACGTCGGCAGCGGCTACGACCTGATCTGCGCCAACTTCGCCCTGTTGCACCAGGACATTATCCCATTGCTCGCCGCGATGAATGCCCTGCTCAGCCCAGGCGGCGCGCTGGTGGTGCAGACGCTGCATCCATGGACCGTGGCGGCGGGCGATTATCAGGACGGTTGGCGAGAAGAAACCTTCGATGGGTTCAAGGGCCAATGGCAACGTATGCCGTGGTACTTCCGCACCTTGTCCAGTTGGCTCAATGCCTTGGACATGGCCGGTTTCCGATTGGTGGTCCTGCAGGAACCGCAGCATCCACAAAGCCCGGTGCCGCAGTCGTTACTGCTGGTGGCCGAGCAATCCCCGTCATGGCGTTAGCGACTCGACGGTAAAACACCCCGAGCGATACACCCTGCGCGCCTGCAGTCCGCGCTTTTGCAGGGTTTTCCTGACGGTTCTGAGAAACATGCCGTGAGAGACAACGATCGTGGTCTTCCCCGGTTCGCCGCAACTGTTGTAAAGCTCATCGGCGATACCGAGCGCCCGCTGGTGTTCGGCTTTTCGGCTGGCGGCGCCCAGTGAAATCCCCAGCAACCACAGGATCCTGTGCAAGGCGAACCAATGCCTCACGCCCATTTTCAAGACGGGAATGCTGCTCAGCCGCAAGTCGTATTCACGTAGTCGAGCATCCTGTTGGATACGTGTGGCTTCGAATAGCCGGCATGCCGTCGCGTAGGCTCTGTTGACGGGCGAGGAAATGATGTTGGCTTCGGTCGCCAAAAGCACTTGGGACAAATCCGGTTGGCTCAGGAATGCGGCAATTTCGTCTTCATCGATGGATGAGGTCTGGTTGTATTCATCCAGCAGCAGCTTGGCTGAACGCGCATTGCAGGGTTTGTAATCGATCAGTGGCGTGGCATGGCGTATCAGGTAAATCACAGCGACAGCTCCCTTGTGTTGTCTTGAAAATCCCTTTCGAAGCGCATCTGTATACACGTAACGACGCCATTGATCGAGTTTGGTAAATATCGTGGCGAGGGAGCTGGGTAGGAGCTGTCGAGTGCAACGAGGCTGCGATCTTTCCCCTGACACTTAAATCTCAAGCGAAAGATCAAAAGATCGCAGGCTTCGCCAGCTCCTACAGAGTCCTGCGAGAGCAAGCTCTGGCCAGAAATTGCCGGGAGCTTACCAAAGCGCCATCGTGTAGCTGACGATCAACCGGTTCTCATCCAGGTCGTTGCCAAAATTCGAGCGCACCGTTGCGTTGCGCCATTTCAAGCCCAGGCCCTTCAAGGTTCCATCCTGTACCACATAGGCGATATCCGTGTTGCGCTCCCATTCCTTGCCTTCGCCCGGTGCGCTGCGCTGGACGTTGTCGCCGGTGATGTAGCGGGTCATGAAGGTCAACCCGGGTACGCCAATGGCCGCAAAGTTGTAGTCATAGCGCGCTTGCCAGGAACGCTCGTCGATGTTGGCGAAGTCGCCGATCTGCACGAAGTTGACCAGGTAGGGATCGCTGCGTCCGATGTACGGGAACGGATCGTCGCCGCTCATGCGCTGGTAGCCCAGGCCCAACGCATGGCCCGCCAGGCTGTAGGTGAACATGGCGCCGAAGGCCTGGTTGTCGAGTTCGCGAAAACTGCCGTCTTCGGTGCTGCGCGAATAGCGCACGTCACTCTTGAACGACTGGCCTGCGCCCAGGTCCAGGGTGTGGACGAAGCCGAGGTAGTTCTGCTGGTAGATGTCTTCCAACAGGCTATAGCGGTATTGCGCCGTGAGGTTCGGCAGGAACTGATAGTCCGCTCCGGCGAACTGGAACTTGTCGCTGCTACCGCCGATGCGGTTGGCGGTCATGTCCTGGTAGTCGGTGGAGTCGACAAAATTGATCTGCGTGAGTTGCCCGGCAGTCAGCTTCAAACGATCGATTTCCTGCACGCTCAGCAAGCCGCCCTTGAACGTTCCCGGCAACAGGCGCGTATCGTTGGAACTCACCGCAGGGTCCTTGATCTGCAACGTTCCCAGCTTCAAGGTGCTGTTGGACACACGGACTTTGGCCGTCAGGCCCAGCTCGCCATAGCGGTCTTGCGAACCGCCAGACAGATCCGCTGGCAGCAGGTTGGTGCCCGCCGTACCGCCCCCGGAGTCCAGTTTGAAACCGGCCATGCCCAAGGCATCGAGGCCGAAACCCACGGTCCCGGCGGTGTATCCCGACTCCATCCGCAGCAGAAAGCCCTGCGCCCATTCTTCGGCCTTGTCCCGTGCCCCTTCCTGGCGGAAGTCGCGGTTGAAGTAGAAATTGCGGGCCTCCAGGCTGCCTTTGCTGTCGGCGATGAAGTCGGCCTGGGCGTTCGGTACGCCGATCAGGCTCAGGCCCAGCAACGTACCGGCGGGGGTATAAAACCAGGTGGATGTGAAATGCCCCATGGCATGCTCCTTTTTTATGGACACGAGCGAACCCTCTCGGGGGCGTAGCAATCGCGTCCGATGGTTGTTGTTTTAAGAGTTGTTGTGGCGTCCGCGCTGTGCGCGGACGTCACGGTTGGTCAGGACTCGAGCTGTCTGCCGCGGGTTTCCGGCAGGCTCAACGCCGCCAGGATCACCACGCCATAGGCGCCGGCGGCAAACACGCCGATCCCGGTGCCGATGGGCAAGGTGTTGCTCAACGCGCCGATGAACAATGGGAACAGCGCCGCGATGGAACGCCCGGCGTTGTAGCAGAAGCCCTGCCCCGACCCGCGCATGCGGGTGGGAAACAGCTCGGTCAGGAATGCGCCCATGCCGGCGAAGATGCCCGAGGCGAAGAAGCCCAGTGGAAAGCCCAGCCAGAGCATCCAGGTGTTATCGATGGGCAGTTGGGTGTAGGCCAGGACGATTGCCATGGAGCCGACTGCGAACAGGATGAAGTTCTTCTTGCGGCCGATGGCATCGGTCAGCAACGCACTGGTCACGTAGCCGATGTAGGAACCGACGATGACCATCGCCAGGTAGCCGCCCGTGCCGAGCACACTCAGGCCGCGTTCGGTTTTCAGGTACGTCGGCAACCACGTAGTGATGGCGTAGTAGCCGCCCAGCGCACCGGTGGTCAACAGCGAGGCGCGCAACGTCGTGCTGAGCATCCGTGGGGCAAATATCTCGAAGAATGCCCAGCGAGAGCCCAGTTCCGGCTTGGCCTGGCGCTCCCGCACCGCATGTTCGAAGGTATCCGACTCCTTGACCAGTCGACGGATCACCAGCACAAACAGCGCCGGCACCAGGCCGATCATGAACAATGCCCGCCAGGCGTCTTCCGGCGGCAGGAAACTGAACAGTCCGGCATACAACAGCGCGGTCAGCCCCCAGCCCAGCGCCCATCCGGCCTGCACCATGCCCACTGCTTTGCCACGGTCCTTGGAGCGGATCACCTCGCCGATCAATACCGCCCCCGCGGTCCATTCACCGCCGAAGCCAAAGCCCATCAAGGTCCGGGCCACCAGCAATTGCTCGTAGTTCTGCGCCAGCCCACACAGGAAGGTGAAGAATGCGAACCACAGGACCGTCAATTGCAGGGTCCGTACCCGGCCGATACGGTCGGACAGGATCCCGGCGATCCAACCGCCGGCCGCCGAGGCCAGCAGCGTGCAGGTGCCGATCATGCCGGCGTCGCCCTTGGAAATCCCCCAGGTCGCGATCAGGGTCGGGATGACGAAGCTCAGCATCTGCGTATCCATGCCGTCCAGGGCATAGCCGATCTTGCAGCTCCAGAATGTACGTTTTTCATTTTTCGACAGGGGGCCGTACCAACTGAACGGGCCCGTGCGCCCTGTCCCGGTGGTTACGCAGTCAGTCATGGTCTTTTCCATGGAAGGTTCCTGCGGCAGCAAGCGAAGATGACGGACACGCCTCGTTATTTTTTTGTGAAGGCGTTGTCGTTGGGGATGCGGACGCAGTGGCTGCGTCGTGGAGCGGATTCTTGGTGGCGGATCGGCACAGCGTCAAACGGGAAAAACAACAGATGGGACATAAGAAAATTTGATGCCCCAACGGCCCGATCTGGAGTAACAATTGCAACATAAGAACCACCCGCACCCAGAGAGCCTTCATGAACCTCAAATTCCTCGAAACCTTTGTCTGGGTCGCCCGGCTACAGAGTTTCAGCCTCACCGCCGAGAAGATGTTCAGCACCCAGGCGGCGATCTCCAGCCGAATCGCTTCGCTGGAAGAGGAGTTGGGCCTGCGCCTGTTCGTACGGGATTCGCGCGGGGTTTCGCTGACACCTGAAGGCCTCAAGGTGCTCGACTACGCCGAACAGATGCTCGAAGTGCAGCGGGCGTTGAAGCAGTCACTGGACACCACCAGCCCGCAGCAAGGCCTGGTGCGCATCGGCGTGATGGATACGGTGATCCACACCTGGCTCAGCCCGTTGATGTCGATGCTGATGCAAGCCTTCCCCGCCGTGGAAATCGAAATCACCGCCGACGCCGCGCGCAATCTCTGTGACCAATTGCAAAAAGGCTACCTGGACATCGTGTTCCAGACCGATCTGGTCCGCCACGAAAGCGTGCGCAACCTGGAACTGGGTCACTACCCCATGCACTGGATCGCCGCCAGCCAGTCGATCTATGCCCGCCCCTATGCGTCGCTGGTGGAGATGGCCGGCGAGCGCATCATCACCTTCGTCAAGCATTCGCGACCGCATCAGGATGTACTCAACCTGTTGTACGCCCATGGCGTGGGTGCGCCGCGGGTCAGTTGCGTCAACTCAGTGTCGGCCATGACCCGGCTGATTCGCGACGGATTCGGCATCGGCGCCTTGCCCGCCGCGCTGGTGGCCAAGCCCCTGGCCAGCGGCGAATTGATCCAGCTCGAACCCGGCACCGCCCTGCCCCAGCTCGACGTCGTCGCCTCGTGGCGCGCTGGTGTCGGCCTGGAACTGGTCGAGAATATCGTGCAGATGAGTCGCCAGGTGGTCAGCCAATACGCCGTTGATGTCGGGCCGCAACGCATGGTGGCGGCTCCCGGGCTGAACAGCCAACCACCTCTTGAATAACTTTTAGTTGTCACGGGGTAGCAATATTCCTTGTTGGACGTCATCGCCACGGTGTTCTCAAAGTAGCGAACGAACGCTTGGAGAGCCCCGTAATGATGTCCTTCGAACAACTGCAGCAATGCACGCCCCTGGCCCTGCGCCAAAGCATCGCCGCCGGCCAGTACCAGGGCCACACCAGCGGCCTGGGCCAGGGCCGCGTGCAAGCCAATATCGTGATTCTGCCCGGCGACTGGGCCAATGAATTCCTGCGCTACTGCACCCTCAATCGCCAGGCCTGTCCGGTGCTTGATGTGACCGAGCCAGGCGATCCGTTCTTCCGCAACCTGGGCGTCGCCATCGATATCCGCCACGAGGTGCCTCAATACCGGGTCTACCGCCACGGCGAGTTGAGCGAAGCGCCGCTGGACATCGAACACCTGTGGCAGGACGACCTGGTGGCCTTCGCCCTCGGTTGCTCGTTCTCGTTCGAACAACCCCTGCTGGAGGCCGGCATCCGTTTGCGGCACATTGAGTTGGGGCGCAATGTCGCGATGTTCCAGACCAACATCGACACACGCCCCACCGCTCGCCTGTCTGGCAAAATGGTGGTGACCATGCGGCCGATGAAAGCCGCCGCGGCCATCCAGGCGATCCAGATTACCGGGCGCATGCCCAACGTTCACGGCGCCCCGGTGCACATCGGCGATCCGTCACTGATCGGCATTCAATCCCTGGACTCGCCGGATTACGGCGATGCCGTGCCGGTGGAAGCGGACGAGATCCCGGTGTTCTGGGCCTGCGGCGTGACGCCTCAATCGGTGGTCCAGGCCTCGCGTCCACCGTTGTGCATCACCCACGCCCCGGGCTGCATGCTGGTGACGGACTTATGGAACAGTGATTTGTAAACCTCGGACGAGGCTGTTTTTCAACTTGAAGGGACACACGATGAACACCGCTCAGCAATCGATTCAACAGTACATCAGCGCCAAGGACGGCAACCGCCCTCACCTGCTGGACCAGGCTTTTACGCCGACTGCTATTCTGCACATGGTGGTGCGCACCGGTTCCATCACGTTTCCCGACCACGTCGAAGGCCGTACCGCCATTGGCGACGTGCTGGTCAGTCGCTTTGGCCAGACCTTCGAAAACGTCTACACGTTCTGCCTGGCCGCCCCGCCACCGGCCAACGCCGAGGCGTTCCAGTGCAAATGGCTGGTGGCGATGTCCGACAAGAACAGCGGCGAGGCACGCGTCGGTTGCGGCCTGTATGACTGGCAGTTCGATCCGGCGTCAAGCCTGGCCAAGCGACTGACCATCACCATCGAACACATGAAGACCCTGCCGGCGACCGATCTGCCGATGATCATGGCCTGGGCATCACGGCTGGAGTACCCATGGTGCCAGCCTGAAGCGGTTATCGATAACGTGCCGGACTCAGGCGCGCTTCAGGATGTTATCCGGTACCTGGAAGATCTTTGATCAGGCTGCCCATGCGCTTTCAGGAGTCTTCCACGACTGTTTCAAGGAATCGCCCCAAATGAACATCAAGTTTCTCGAAACCTTCGTCTGGGTCGCCCGCCTGAAGAGCTTTCGCCTCACCGCGGAAAAGCTGTTCACCACCCAGGCGTCCATTTCCAGTCGGATCGCCGCCCTGGAGGACGAAATGGGTGTGCGCCTGTTCGTGCGCGATTCCAAAGGTGTGTCGCTGACCTCCGAAGGCCAGCGCGTGCTGGAGTACGCCGAGCGCATCATGGACACCATGCAAAGCATGAAAGCCGTGATCAAGGATCCGCGCCAGGTGCGCGGTCGGATCCGCATCGGTGCGATGGATACGGTGATCCACACCTGGCTCAGCCCCTTGGTTACGCGCCTGATGGAATGTTACCCAGCCCTGGAAATCGAACTGTCGGCCGACACCGCGAGCAACCTGTGCTCGCAACTGGAGAAAGGCTACCAGGACATCATTTTCCAGACCGACATCCTGCGCCTGGACAGCGTACGCAACGCGCTGCTGGCGCGTTACCCGATGCACTGGGTGGTGCGCACCGGCTCCGCCTATGACCGCTCCTATGCGTCGCTGGAGGACTTGTCGCAGGAACGCATCGTGACGTTCTCGCGCAACTCTCGCCCCCACCAGGACATTCTCAACCTGCTGCACTCGGCCAACATCGTCTCGCCCCGCATCAACTGCGTGAACTCGGCCTCGGCCATTACCCGCCTGGTTCGCGACGGCTTTGGCATTGGCGCCATGCCCGCGGCGCTGGTCGTCGGCGAACTGGCCCAAGGCACATTGACGTTGGTGGACGGTGTGCCGCTGCCCTCGGTCATGGACATCGTGGCCAGTTGGCGGACCGGCGCGGGAATGGAACGGGTGGAAGACATCGTCAGCCTGACCCGCGAAGTGGTCAGCGAATTCGTCGCACAATTACCGGCCGAGTACCGACTCGATATGAATTAAGCCGCCCATTCATTTCGTCATCAGATATTCACACCGGTGACATACCGTGGGCACCGATTGATCCCGTCCCTCGATCGGTGAGCCATCTGCCTGATGCAAGCATTCCTGAAAAACAGCCCCCCCGAAGCGCCGACTAAAACGCCAACTCATAGGGAACACAGGCATGACGCGCAGAACAGCGACAGGTCCCGTGAAGGTGAGATCTGTGTTCGGTTCCTGTCGTGTGCAGACATTCCCTCGCTGCTTGAGCTCGAACAAAAGAAATGGACGGACGATCAGCGGGCCGATGCCGCCATGCTGGCCTCCCGAATCGCCGCATTCCCTGCCCTGAGTGTCGGTGCGTTTTGCACTCGCAGCGGCACCGCGCAGGCATCGCTGTTCATGAAACCGACCCGGCACGACCATATTCGCCAGTGCCCGACCTGGGCAGATTGCGCGAGGAAACAGCACGGTGACGAATCGGCCAGAACGGATGCGTTGTTTGGCATCAGCCTGAGCAGCGTCGATCCGAAAGCGGCCAATGCGATTTTCGAGTTCTTCTGGCCCTATGCGCTGAAACAAGGCTGGTCGGTCATCTATCTGGGATCCCCTGTCCCGGGCCTGAGGGATTGGCGCTCGAAAAACCCCGGTAGCACAGTTGCACACTACATCCTGGGTAAACGCCAGGGAGTGCCGTTGGACCCACAACTGCGGTACTACTTCAAGAAAGGCTTTCGCAAGATCGTCGCCATCAAAGACAACTACTTCCCCCATGAGCCTTCGCTGGATGTCGGCGTGCTGATCCAAGGCAAAGTGCCGCTGTCGGGCCTTTCGTTCATCTGGAAGAGAGTTCCGTTGCCCTGGTTGCAACGCATGAAAAAACTGGTCTTCGTGTGCCTGTGAACACTTCCCGGGCTGTAGCCGTTGCCCGTGCAGTGGCTTTTGCTTCATCGAGCAGCAATCTTCCCAGCTACCTGTTCATGGCACTGTGCGTCCTGAATACCGCCGCGATTGCCTGGTTGGCGACGCACGAGGCATTCGTATGGCTGGCTGTCGCACCGCTGATCGTGCTCCAGGCGATCCTGATGATCGGTGTCCAGGAGATCAAGCATCAAGGCGTGCATCGCCAGTTCCTCGTGGGCACACGCCTCAATGACGCAGTGGGGGTGTTCGCGGCAGGCATTTTTGCGGCCAACTTCGTGGGCTACCGCTACTTCCACCTCGAACACCACCGCAAGACCTGCCAGGCCGATGATCCCGAAGGCTTGATGTACGAACAGACCTGGCCCACCCGCTGGATCAGCCTGCTGGGCGCCGCAGAGCAATTCTGGGTGGCGATCTCCACCAACAGGATCTCCCGCCGCTACCTGCCGCCGAACGCGGTCTGGCGCTGGCGCTGGAACAACGCCTTGATCGTCGTTTTTGCCGGTGCGCTGGCGTTCGGTCTCTATGAGGTGCCTCGCCTGGTCGTCTGCGTCTATCTGCTCCCTTATTGCCTGTTTGCCTGGATGGATTTCTGGCTGACGCAAGCCGAGCACTATGGCGTACGGATCTCGGCCCAAGGCCCGCGCCGCGCGCCCTGTGAGATCACCACGGACGTGCGCCTGCCAAAGGCCCTCTCCTGGCTGATCCTGCATCGTTCGCTGCATCGCACCCACCATCATGCGCCTGCAACCCGCTGGTTCCACGCGCACGCGCAATCGAGGGTGCTCGCCAAAGACAAGCCCGGTGGCATGACAGACCTGCCCACGTTCGTTGCGACATGGATGCGACTCGGTCCCAGACTCTGGAAATAAGCCATGAAAAACAACTGCGAGCCCTTCTGGAACGACACACCGATCAGGACCTACCTGTTCGATGCCTTTTCGGTGCTGCTGCCTGCCGGCGAACAATTTGTGATTTCGGTGGTGGAATCATCCGCGTTGCAGTTGCCGCCAACCTCGCCACTGGCTGACCAGTCACGCGACTTCGTGGCCGAGGAACGCGCCCACCAGCGAGCTCATCGCCTCTACAACCAACAACTGGAAAAGCAGGGTTTTGCAGTCAAGAAATACGAACACGAGATCGAAAAGGACCTCGATGCCCTGCGTGCCAAACTGTCACTCCATGCGCAGCTGTCCCTGGCCGCGGCGTTCGAGCATGTGACGGCCGTCACCTCGCGGATCGCCTTGCGCAGTGGCGGGCTGCTTTCCACCAGCGCCTCCCCGCAAACACGCCTGTGGCGCTGGCACTGCACTGAAGAAGTGGCTCATCAGCACGTCACCACCGATCTGCTCCAGGCGTTGGGTGTCCCCTATTGGCAGCGGATTGTCTATTTCTTGGCCGCATCGGCGCTGATGACCTTCGATGTCCTGCGGCATCTGCATGGTTTTGCTCGCTGGGACATTGCCCGCGGCCGCGTCAGCGCCAGGCAGTTGGGATGGGCCACGGGGCGCCTGCTGCTGCGCGACGGCGCGAACCTGGTGCTGCTGGCAAGCGGATGGGCCGCCTACTTTCTTCCGCTGAAAACGAATGCGGTGGCGGACTGTAAGTGAACTGCAATATCGCCGACTTATTCTGGACCGAGCGCACGGCGGCGAATGGCTGGTTGTGCATGTCGCCCGCTCGGAATGATCCAGGGAGTTCGCCATGAAAATCAGTGTATTCGGAAGTGGTTACGTAGGCTTGGTGCAAGCTGCCGTGTTGGCCGAAGTGGGCCATGACGTGGTGTGCATGGACATCGACGAGCGCAAGGTCGACAGCCTGCGCCAAGGCCAGGTGAGCATTTACGAGCCGGGCCTGGCCGCGCTGGTGCGTGAAGGCCTGGAGGCTGGCCGTTTGCATTTCACCTGCGACGAACAGCTCGCCGTGCAGCACGGCCAAGTGCTGTTTATCGCCGTGGGCACGCCTTCCCGGGACGATGGCAGTGCCGATCTGAGCCAGGTCCTGGCCGTCGGCGAGGCCGTCGCCCGCTACCGCGAGCAACCGCTCATTGTGGTGGAGAAGTCCACCGTGCCGGTGGGCACCGGCGACGTTCTGCGGGCGCACATCGACAAATGCCTGCTCAAGGCCAGTCGCCTGCTGCAGTTCGATATCGTCTCCAACCCCGAATTCCTCAAGGAAGGCTCGGCGGTCGCCGATTGCCGTCGTCCGGATCGCATCGTGATCGGCTGCGAGCGCGAGGAAGTGCGCGAAACCATGCGCGACCTGTACGCCCCGTTCAACCGCAACCACGACCGGGTCCTGTTCATGGACCTGCGCAGCGCCGAGCTGACCAAATACGCCGCCAACGGCATGCTGGCGACCAAGATCAGTTTTATCAACCAGATCGCCGAACTGGCCGAACACCTGGGGGCCGACATCGAGTCCGTGCGCCTGGGCATCGGCGCCGACTCGCGCATCGGCTATCACTTCATCTACCCGGGATGTGGCTACGGCGGCTCGTGCTTTCCCAAGGACATGCGTGCCCTGATCCACACGGCCGAGCAGGCTCATTGCTCCAGCGACCTGCTGCAAGCGGTGGAAGCCATCAACGGGCGGCAGAAACACAAGCTGTTCGAGCGGATCAACGCGTTCTACCAGGGCGACCTGCGCGGCAAGACCTTCGCCCTCTGGGGCCTGGCCTTCAAGCCCAATACCGACGATATGCGCGACGCACCGAGCCGCACCTTGCTGGAATCGCTTTGGGCCGCAGGTGCCAGCGTCCGCGCGTTCGACCCGGAGGCGATGCAGCAGACGCAATTGCTCTACCCCGACGAGCCCCGACTCATGCTGATGGGCACGCCGGAATCGGTGTTGCCGGGGGCCGACGCGTTGGTCATCTGCACCGAATGGCAGCCCTTCAAGGCGCCGGACTTCGACCTGATCCAGCAACGGCTCAAGGCCCCAGTGATTTTTGACGGTCGTAACCTGTTCGATCCGGAGCGCATGGACGACAAGGGTTTCACCTATTTTCCGATGGGTCGCGGGCAGTCGCGCAACCTGCCTATCGCCCAGCAAACGTGGTTCCCAGCTTCGAGAAGCGCGTGACCTGTGGCGTTACCTCAAAATTAATGCACTCAAGCAGCATTAATATGAATTTGTAAGCAAGGGTTGTGAACGGCACACTGTGCAGCGTTCCTCCCCCAACTGTTGGAACACTTAAAGGGCTTTCTGGGACCTCCCCGTAAGCCCCTTTTTTTGTTCGTTTTTTGGATTGTCGCTTAATGCTTTCTCGCTGGTTCCCCGCCGCTATCAATACCCGCCCCACCGAATGGAGCCGCGCCGCCATCGGCATGGCGCTGGGGACGATGTTCAGTGTCTGGCTCTGTGGCCAGGTATTCGGCCTTGAGGTGGCGCAACACCTGATCGGCCCGCTCGGCGCCTCGGCGGTGCTGTTGTTTGCGGTGTCATCGGGCGCCCTCGCCCAGCCCTGGTCGATTGTCGGCGGTTACCTGTGTGCGTCGGTCGTCGCGCTGCTGGTGGCCCATGTATTGGGTCGCACGCTGGGTAGCGCCTGCCTGGCGGCGGGCATGGCGCTGGTGTTGATGTGCTGGCTGCGTTGCTTGCATCCACCGGCAGGCGCCCTGGCGGCGACGCTGGTACTGGCCGCCCCGTCTATCATTACCTTGGACTGGCAAGCCGTTGGCGCGGCGATGCTGGCCGGTTCCGGGCTGCTGGCCTTTGCCCTGGCCTACAACAACCTGACGCGGGTGCGCTATCCCAAGCGAGCCAGCGAACCGGTGGCCGTCATACCGGCTGACCACCCTCCCGTCGACCGCCAGGCGATCACCGCCGAAGACCTGAAACTGGCCTTGGCAGAAATGGAAGCATTCTTTGACGTCACACCGGAAGATCTCGAACAATTGATCCACGTCAGCGAGCGAAATGCCAAGCGCCGCAGCATCGCGGAGGTTCTCTCTAGTCGCGGTTGAGCCTGTGGCTGCTATAAATATGCAGAAAGGACCTGCACGTATCCCTGTTGTGCAATGCAAATTTGCACTGGTACGATCCTGAATGGGTACGCGCGACACAATTCATAAAGAAGAATAAAAGCAGGGAGTTAGCGATGACAGCTCAGGTTTCATCACACGCTGCGGGAACCATCGAAACCGCGGCCTATGAGGTGCTGGTCGAAGTTCGCAATCACATTGGCCATTTGACCCTGAACCGCCCCGCCGGCCTCAATGCCCTCACCCTGGGCATGGTGCGCAGCTTGCAGCAACAACTCGATACCTGGGCTCTGGACCCACAGATCCGCGCCGTGGTGCTGCGTGGCGCGGGCGAGAAGGCGTTTTGCGCCGGCGGTGATATCCGTTCGTTGTACGACAGCCACAAGCAGGGTGACACCCTGCATGAAGACTTCTTCGTCGAGGAATACGCCCTCGACCTGACGATTCATCACTACCGCAAACCGATCGTTGCCTTGATGGATGGCTTCGTGCTGGGCGGCGGCATGGGACTGGCCCAAGGTGCCGACCTGCGGGTGGTGACCGAGCGCAGCCGCCTGGGCATGCCGGAAGTCGGCATCGGGTATTTCCCGGACGTGGGCGGCAGTTACTTCCTGCCGCGCATTCCTGGCGAACTGGGTATCTACCTGGGCGTCAGCGGCGTGCAGATCCGTGCGTCTGACGCCTTGTATTGCGGGCTGGCCGACTGGTATCTGGACAGTCGCAAGCTTGAACAGCTCGATGCGCGCCTCGATCGCCTGGCGTGGGGTGATACGCCACTCAAGGACCTGCAAAGCTTGCTGGCCAAGCTTGGTGTGCAACAGCTGCCTGCCCCGCCCCTGGCCGACCTGCGGCCAGCCATCGACCATTTCTTTGGCCTGCCCGACGTGCCGAGCATGGTCGAGCAGTTGCGCCAGGTCACCGTCGCCAACAGCCACGAATGGGCGATTAAGACCGCCGACCTGCTGGACAGCCGCTCTCCCCTGGCCACGGCCGTGACCCTGGAAATGCTGCGGCGCGGTCGGCATTTGAGCCTGGAAGACTGTTTTGCCCTGGAACTGCATCTGGATCAGCAATGGTTCGAGCGCGGTGACCTGATCGAAGGTGTGCGCGCCTTGCTGATCGACAAAGACAAGAACCCGCGTTGGAACCCGCCGACCCTGGAGGCGCTGGACGCTGACCATGTGGCGAGTTTCTTCGACGGCTTCGACGACCACGGGAACTGAGCCATGCATGACCTCGAACTGACCGAAGAACAAGTGATGATCCGCGACATGGCCCGGGACTTCGCCCGTGGTGAAATCGCCCCCCATGCCCAGGCGTGGGAAAAGGCCGGCTGGATTGACGATGGCCTGGTGGCGAAGATGGGGGAACTGGGCCTGTTGGGAATGGTAGTGCCGGAAGAATGGGGCGGTACCTACGTCGATTACGTCGCCTATGCCCTGGCCGTGGAAGAAATCTCCGCAGGCGACGGTGCTACCGGCGCACTGATGAGCATCCACAATTCGGTGGGTTGCGGGCCGGTGCTGAATTTCGGCACCGATGAACAAAAACAGACGTGGCTGGCCGACCTCGCCAGTGGCCAGGCCATTGGCTGCTTCTGCCTGACCGAACCCCAGGCCGGCTCCGAAGCCCACAACCTGCGCACCCGGGCCGAATTGCGCGATGGCCAGTGGGTCATCAACGGCGCCAAGCAGTTCGTCAGCAATGGCAAGCGAGCAAAACTGGCGATCGTGTTTGCCGTGACGGACCCGGAACTGGGCAAGAAAGGCATTTCGGCGTTCCTGGTGCCCACCGATACGCCGGGTTTTATCGTTGATCGCACCGAACACAAGATGGGCATCCGCGCCTCGGACACCTGCGCGGTCACCTTGAGCAATTGCACCATCCCCGAGGCCAATCTGTTGGGGGCTCGCGGTAAAGGCCTGGCCATCGCCCTGTCCAACCTGGAAGGTGGCCGCATCGGCATTGCTGCGCAAGCCTTGGGCATCGCCCGTGCTGCCTTTGAAGCGGCGCTGGCTTACGCGCGTGATCGCGTACAGTTCGACAAACCGATCATCGAGCACCAGAGCATCGCCAACCTGCTGGCCGACATGCACACCCGCATCAACGCCACCCGCCTGCTCATCCTCCACGCCGCCCGCCTGCGCAGCGCCGGCAAGCCGTGCCTGTCAGAAGCCTCCCAGGCCAAGCTGTTTGCCTCGGAAATGGCCGAGAAAGTCTGCTCCTCGGCCATACAGATTCATGGTGGGTATGGGTATCTCGAGGATTATCCGGTAGAGCGCTATTACCGCGATGCGCGGATTACCCAGATTTATGAAGGGTCGAGCGAGATACAACGCATGGTCATCGCCCGGGAGTTGAAACACTACCTGGTGTGATGGCTGTAAAAGCATCGCGAGCAAGCTTTGCTCCCACTGAATCTGTGCTGCACACAGAATACTGTGCCAGGTCACGGCCCCTGTGGGGCCCGCGATAGCGGTGTATCAGTCATTTATAGGCTGAATGTACCGCCGCCATCGCGGGCAAGCCCAGCTCCCACAGGGTTTAGCGGCGCACACAAATGCTGCGTATCCCTCCGATCTCCTGTGGGAGCGAGCCTGCTCGCGATGGCGGTGTATCTGTCACTGAGATGCCGAATGTTCAGGCCCAATCGCGAGCAAGCTCGCGATGGCGGTGTATCTGTCGCTGAGATGCTGAATGTTCAGGCCCAATCGCGAGCAAGCTCGCTCCCACGGGGTTTGATGGCGCACACAAAGGCTGCATACACCCCAAATCCCCTGTGGGAGCGAGCTTGCTCGCGATGGCGTCAGTGAAAACGCCGCCTTACTTGTCCTGGAACTCCGCCGCACGCTTGGCTACGAATGCCGCCATGCCTTCCTTCTGATCCTGCGTCGCAAACGCCGCGTGGAATACTCGGCGCTCGAAGCGCACGCCTTCGGACAGGCTGACTTCAAAGGCGCGGTTGACGCTTTCCTTGACCATCATGCTGATGGGCACCGACTTGGAGGCGATCAACGCTGCAGTCTTCAGCGCCTCGTCCAGCAACTCATCGGCCGGTAGGATCCGCGCGACGATGCCGCAACGCTCGGCTTCCACCGCGTCGATGAAGCGTCCGGTCAGGCACATTTCCATGGCCTTGGCCTTGCCCACCGCGCGGGTCAGGCGCTGGGTGCCGCCCATGCCTGGCAGCACGCCGAGGTTGACCTCCGGCTGGCCGAACTTGGCGTTGTCGCCGGCCAGGATGAAGTCGCACATCAACGCCAGCTCACAGCCACCGCCCAAGGCAAAACCGTTCACTGCCGCGATGATCGGCTTGCGACGGTTGGCCACTCGGTCGCTGTCGCTGAACAGGTCGTCCAGGTAGATCTGCGGGTAGGTCAGCTCGGCCATTTCCTTGATATCGGCACCGGCGGCAAAGGCTTTTTTCGAGCCGGTCAGCACGATGCAGCCAATCTTCGGATCAGCCTCCAGGCTGTCCAGCGCCTGGTTCAGTTCGCTGACGATCTGCGCATTCAAGGCGTTCAATGCCTGGGGACGGTTGAGGGTGATCAGGCCGACGCGGTCCTTGATCTCCAATAAAATCGTTTCATAGCTCATGCAGGACTCCTGTTCAAAGATTGCGCGAAATGACCATGCGCTGAATGTCGCTGGTGCCTTCGTAGATCTGGCAGACCCGCACGTCGCGGTAGATGCGCTCCAGCGGGAAGTCGTTGAGGTAACCGTAGCCGCCCAGGGTTTGCAACGCCATGGAGCAGACTTTTTCAGCCATTTCCGAGGCGAACAGCTTGGCCATGGAGGCCTCCACCAGCGCCGGCTGGCCGCTGTCTCGCAGGGCAGCGGCGTAGTGCACCATTTGCCGGGCCACGGCGATCTGGGTCGCCATGTCGGCCAGGCGGAACGCCACGGCCTGGTGCTCGATGATCGGCTTGCCGAAACTGGAGCGTTCCCGGGCATAGTCCCGCGCCGCCTCGAACGCCGCGCGGGCCATGCCCACCGCTTGCGCCGCGATGCCCACGCGCCCGCCTTCCAGGTTCGCCAGGGCGATCTTGTAGCCCTCGCCCTCCTCACCCAAGCGATTACCCACCGGCACCTTCACATCCTCGAAGAGAATCTGGCAGGTGTCGGAGGCGTGCTGGCCGAGTTTGTCTTCGACCCGGGCCACGCTGTAGCCCGGCGAATCGGTCGGCACGATGAATGCACTGATGCCACGCTTGCCTGCGCTCGGGTCGGTCACCGCGAACACAATCACCACCCCGGCGTTCTGCCCGGACGTGATGAACTGCTTGCAACCGTTGAGCACGTAATGATCACCCTCCAGCCGCGCCCGCGTCTTGAGGCTGCTGGCGTCCGAACCGGCCTGGGGCTCGGTCAGGGCGAAGGCGCCAAGCATCGCGCCACTGGCCAGGGGCGTGAGGAATTTCGCCTTCTGCTCATCGTTGCCGAACTTGAGGATCGGCACGCAGCCCACCGAGTTGTGCACGCTCATGATGGTCGAGCACGCGCCGTCGCCAGCGGCGATTTCCTCCAGGGTCATCGCGTAGGCCAGGTAACCGGTGTCACAGCCGCCCCACTGCTCCGGCACCAGCATGCCGAAGAAGCCCAGCTCGGCCATTTCACCAATGGCTTCCCGGGGGAAACGGTGCTCGCGGTCCCATTCGGCGGCGAACGGTTTCAAGCGTTCCTCGGCGAACTGCCGGGCCATGTCGCGGATTTGGGTCTGTTCTTCAGTCGGGAGCATGGTGATTCCTTAATACAGGCATTCGACGGCCATGGCCGTGGCTTCGCCGCCGCCGATGCAAATGGCCGCGACGCCGCGCTTCAAGCCTTTCTGGCGCAGGGCTGACAGCAGGGTCACCAGGATCCGTGCGCCAGACGCGCCAATCGGGTGGCCCAGTGCACAGGCGCCGCCGTGGACGTTGACCTTGTCATGGGCAATCTCCAGCTTGTCCATGGTCACCAGCCCTACCACGGCAAAGGCTTCGTTGACTTCGAACAGGTCGACTTGATCCAGCGACCAACCGGTTTTCTGCATCAGTTTCTTCACGGCGCCAATCGGTGCGGTGGGAAACAGGCTCGGAGTATCGGCAAACGCCGCGTGACCGTGAATCACCGCCAAGGGCTTGAGGCCACGCTGGGCAGCCTGGCTCTGGCGCATCAGCACCAGGGCAGCGGCACCATCGGAAATGGAACTGGCGTTGGCCGCCGTCACCGTGCCGCCCTCGCGGAACGCCGGCTTGAGCGAGGCGATCTTGTCGATCCGCGCTTTCGGCGGCTGCTCGTCGTGGCGCACGGTCACTTGCTCCTTGCCGACCATGACCTGCAACGGCACGATCTCGGCTTCGAAACTGCCATCCTTGATCGCCTGCTGGGCGCGGGTGGTGGATGCAATGGCGAAGGCATCCTGGGCCTCGCGACTGAAGCCATTGGCTTCGGCGCAATCTTCGGCGAAAGTGCCCATCAGCCGACCTTTGTCGTAGGCGTCTTCCAGGCCGTCGAGGAACATGTGGTCAAGCACCCGGCCATGGCCCATCCGGTAACCGCTGCGAGCACGATCGAGCAGGTACGGCGCGTTGGACATGCTCTCCATGCCGCCGGCCACCACCACTTCGGCGCTGCCAGCGATGAGCATGTCATGGGCGAGGATCGCCGCTTCCATGCCCGAACCGCACATCTTGTTGAGCGTGGTGCAGCGGGTCGACTTGTCTAGCCCGGCGCCCAGCGCGGCCTGACGCGCCGGTGCCTGGCCCAAGCCTGCGGCGAGTACGCAACCGAACAGCACTTCTTCAACCGCGTCGGGTGCGATGCCGGCTCGCTCCACGGCGGCCTTGATGGCGGCGGCACCCAGCTGCGGGGCGCTGAGGCTTTTCAGTTCGCCCTGGAAACCGCCCATGGGGGTGCGGACGGCGCTGACGATGACAATAGGATCGTTGGACATCATGAATCCTCCTGATTATTTGGCTGCCATACGCAAGGCACCGTCGAGACGGATCACCTCGCCGTTGAGCATGCTGTTTTCAATGATATGCCTGACCAGCGCCGCGTACTCGGAAGGTTTCCCAAGGCGTGGCGGAAACGGCACGCCGGCGGCCAGGGAATCACGGACTTCCGGGGTCATGCCGGCCATCATCGGGGTCTCGAAGATCCCTGGCGCAATAGTCATCACCCGGATACCGAAACGCGCCAGCTCGCGGGCGGCCGGCAACGTCAGGCTGGCGATGGCGCCTTTGGATGCCGCATAAGCCGCCTGGCCGATCTGTCCATCGAAGGCCGCCACCGACGCCGTATTGATGATCACCCCGCGCTCGCCGTCGGCGTCTGCCTCGGTTTCGGCAATGGCCGCAGCCGCCAGGCGCAGCAGGTTGAAGCTGCCGATCAGGTTGACGTTGATCACCTGGCTGAAGCTGGCCAGGGCGTGGGGACCGTTCTTGCCGAGGATCTTCTCGCCGCGCACGATACCGGCGCAGTTCACCAGGCCATTGAGACCGCCGAACGCATCGACCGTGGCCTTGACCGCCGCTTCAGCCGCCGTTTCGTTGCTGATGTCGGCCACCACGCTCCGGCAACCCAGTTTTTGCGCCTGGGCGGCCACGGCGTCGGCGTTGAGGTCCACCAGCATCACTTTGGCGCCGGCCTTGACCAGCATTTCACCGGTGGCCGCGCCGAGGCCGGAAGCACCGCCGCTGACGAGGAAAATCTTGTTGTCGATCTGCATCATGGTTTCCTTGGATTCAAGCTGAAACGTTGGACGCCACGGCCTCTTGAGCCTTGGCGATTTCCTGGTTGCGCAAGATAAAGCGCTGCAATTTGCCGCTCGGGGTTTTCGGCAAGTCGCTGACAAATTCGATTTCACGGGGATAGGCATGGGCCGCCAGGCGCTTGCGCACATGCAGGCGCAGCTCTTCGGCCAGCTCCGGTGAGGCACGGAACTGCGCGCTGAGCACCACGAAGGCCTTCACCAGCTCGGTGCGTTCCGGATCGGGCTTGCCGATCACCGCCGCTTCCACCACGGCCGGGTGTTCGATCAGTGCGCTTTCCACGTCGAACGGACCGACCCGGTAGCCGGAGGTGGTAATCACGTCGTCGCTACGGCCCACGAAGCTGATGCTGCCGTCGGGGTTCAGCTCCACGGTGTCGCCGCTCAAATAGTAGTCACCGACGAAGGCCTTGGTCGGCCCGCCTTCGTAACCGGCGAACCAGCACATGGGCGATTGACTGCGATCCAGCGCGAGAATGCCCGGCTGGCCTACGCCCAGCTCGCGCTGGTTTTCATCCAGCACCACGATCCGATGGCCTGGCGAGGCAAAACCGGCCGCGCCCAGGTGCACCGGATGTTCCAGCCCATGGTGGTTGCACAGCACCATGCCCAGTTCGGTCTGGCCGTAATGGTCGTGGATCACCACGTTCAGGTTATCGGCGAACCAACGGATCACCTCCGGGTTCAACGGCTCACCAGCGCTGCTGACGATGCGCAGCTTGCCCTTGATCGAGCGGGCAAACTGCTCGCCACCGGCGATCAACAGGCGATAGGCCGTGGGCGAGCCGGTCAGGTTGGTGATGCCGTATTTATTGATGACCCGGCAGGTGCTTTCCAGGGTGAACGGGCCATCGTAGAAGGTAATCGGATGCCCCATGGCCAGCGGCCCGGTCACGCCAAAATAGATGCCGTAGGCCCAGCCCGGGTCGGCGACGTTCCAGAAGGCGTCTTCAGGGCGCAGGCCTACGGCGTCACGGGTGTAGCTCTGAAACGCCACGATGGCCTTGAGCGGCACCGACAGCGCCTTGGCAGGTCCCGTGGTGCCGGAGGTGAACATCAGCAGGAACGGGTCTTCGCCGGTGAGCATCAGCGGTTCGCACTGGCTGGAGTAGTTCGCCACTTCGGCCCAGAAACTGTAGTCGCCGCGCACGATGCCCTGGCCCTTTTCGCCGCCGACCGTGACGATGGTGGGGCAACCGGCGACTTCGTCGAGCTTGGGACGGTTGACCGCATCGGTGACGACCAAGCGCGCCCCCGAGCTGCCGAGGCGGTGCTCGATGGCCTTGGGCCCGAATGCGGTGAACAGCGGTTGATACACCGCCCCAATGCGCCAGGTGGCGAGTACCACGATCAACAGTTCAGCGGTGCGCGGCAGCAGGCCGGCCACTTTGTCGCCTTTGCCGACGCCTTGGGCCCGCAGGAAGTTGGCGAACCGCGCGGCGTTGTCCTGCAGGTCACGGTAAGTCCAAGTCGCATCGCTGCCGTCACGGCCCTCCCAGAACAAGGCGATGCGCCCTGGCAACGCATGCCGGTCGCAACACTCGACGCAGGCATTGAGCGCCTCGAGCGAGCCGTGCAGTGCGGTGTTGACAGTGTGCAGGTAATCGAACTGCGAAGTGGCGGACGAATAATCGCGCATGACCAGCATCCCTCTGTGGTTTTTATTGGTTGGGGGAACCGTAATAGCAGGCAAATACTCGCGCCGAAGGGCTGTGGCGGCAATGGTCAAAGCTTTCAAGTTGCTTGACTGGTTTGGCCATGGTCCGAGGGATGTGTTGTCAGTACGGCCGCCATCGCGAGCAAGCTCGCTCCCACAGGGTGTTTGGGCGGTCACAAAGTCGAGGCCCCCCACCAATCCCCTGTGGGAGCGAGCTTGCTCGCGATGGCGGTGGTTCAGCCGCTACAAGGGTTGCTGCCAGGCAAACGAATACACCTTCTCCGGCGCTGGCGACTGGCAGCGCTGGTTGTCCGCATCAGCCCCCACCAGGAACCACTCGGCCCTTGAGGTATCGCCGACCCGGCGAGCCTTTTGCGGGTCGTAACAGCGGGCCAGGTCCCGGGCGGGCACCAGGACGAAGGCCTGGGGGTGGCTGCGCAGCCAGGTGGCGGATTGTTCCAGGGAGTTGCCGTTATAAAAGCCGAAATGCACGATGGGTTGCTGGGCGAACAGCCAATGCCCCTCACGCCACCCCACAAGCACCAACTCGGCATTTGAAGTCATCCCGGCGACATCGCGCATCAAGGTCTGGTGGGGGTTGATGCCTTCCTTGTGGGGCTCGATAAAACCGCGCACAAACCAGGCACACAGCCACAGCGCAGCCAATACGTTGAAGACCACCCTGCCCCTCGGTCGCGCGCCAAACCAGCGGCGCAGCATCCACGGCACAAGCGGCGCCACCACCAGAATCAACGCGGGTAACGCGGGAAAGATATACAGCTTGCGTTTGCCGCTGCTCAGGCTAAAGAACACCAACACCAGTAGTACCCAACCGAGCAGCACCAACACCCGACCGTCGTGCTTGAGCAGTTGTTTACGCCAGGCCGGCAGCAGCCAGGGGAGCATGAACACAATCGGCAGCCAGTACTTCGGAATCACCTGGACGAAGAAATACCAGAATGGCTCGCGATGCTCCCATGCGTTGGCATAACGCCCAGCGGTCTGCTTGAACAGGATTTCCTGGGCGTACGCCAGGCTGTCGGCACTGCCCTGCGCCACAATCATCAGCAAAGGCCCCAGCCATAACGCGATGGCGGCCAATGCTACGACCAGCCCCAGCCACCAGCGTCCCGCCTGGCCAGGCATGGCCACCACCCCTTTCCAACCTTTGCGCAGCGCATAGGCGTAGGGAATCAGCAGTAGCACCGGCAGAAACCCCACGCCTTTGCTGATGATCCCCAACCCCATCGCCGCGCACGCCACGTAGTACCAACGCCAGGCCGGGCCGAGCAGCATGTGCCGGCACAGGCCATAGATCCCCAGGATGGTCCAGAGCGCAAGGAAACCATCGATCTGCCCGGTGCGCAGGATGCTGTAGGTCTGGTAAGTCGCGAGAAACAAGAGCGCCGCGATCACCCCAACACGCCGTCCCCACAAACGTCGGCCCAGGTCATACAGACACGCAGTGGTGACGGCGCCTGCCAGCAGCGCGGGCAAGTACAGGGCAACTTTGGGCAGGTGGGTCTGTTGCACGAACAGCGCCACCGTCCACATGAACAGCGGCGGCTTGTCGGCGTAGATTTCACCGGCACGATGGGGAATGAACCAAGAGCCGTTCTGCAGCATCTCCAGGGCAACGCCAAGGAAGCGCTCCTCATCGACGTTCATCGGTTGGCGCCAGCCCAGGCCCGCGCCCACCATGATCAAGGCCAATACCACAAACGCCAGGAGCTCGAGCCGCGAGGAAGATAATCGTATCCGCACCGTCTCAGCCCTTCTTGGCCAGTTCGGGGTTTTCCTGCTCATGATGCTTGGCGATCAACTGCAAATTGCGCAGGTAAACGATAAAGCCGAAGGACTGGCCGACAATGAACACCGGGTCTTCGCGGTAGATGGCATAGGCCAGCAACAGCGCGCTGCCGATGATGCTCAGGTACCAGAAGCCCACGGGAATCATGCTGCGCTTCTTGTATTCGCTGTACAGCCATTGCAGGGCAAAACGCCCGGTGAATGCCAATTGACCACCGAAGCCAACGGCCAACCACAACGATTCTCTGCCCATTTCAAACCTCGGTTTCTTGTGCGTTGACGTCCAGGCGGGTGCGCTTGATCAGCCACCACACCCCGAACAGATCGACAATGCCCACCAGCGCCCGGTCCAGGTTGCCGTAGTTGGACACCCCGGCCCCGCGCTCACGGTGATTGACCGGTTGAACCAGCATCCGGCCGTTGTGACGGCGGATCAGCGCCGGAATAAAACGGTGCATGTGATCGAAATACGGCAGACGCAGAAACGCCTCGCGCTCGATCAACTTGATGCCGCAACCGGTATCGGGCGTCTGGTCCTTGAGCAGGCTGGCGCGCAATTTGTTGGCAAACCGCGAGGCCCAACGCTTGCTCGCCGTGTCCCGGCGATTGACGCGATGCCCTGCCACCAGCTTGACGCCCGCGGGGGTGCCTTCGGAGCCGCGCACCAGGTCGAGCATTTTCGGCAGGTCGGCCGGGTCGTTCTGACCGTCGCCGTCCAGGGTTGCCAACCAATGCCCGCGTGCCACTTCAGCGGCGTGGTAGATCGAGGTGCTCTGTCCGAGGGAACGGGTGTGGCTGAGCACTCGCAACTGCTGGTAGCCGCTGCCTTGCAGCGTCCGCAACTCAGCGGCGGTGGCGTCGGTACTGCCATCGTCGACCACGATGACTTCAAAAGCCTCGTCGACCAGCGCCGCACGTACTTCTTCCAGCAATGGAATGAGGTTGCCTGCTTCGTTCTTTGCCGGAATCAGGACCGACACATAAGGGGTTTCGTGCATGACGCTCCAGTAAAAAGCTGAGGAATGAGGGGTTAAACGCGGTAATACGCGCGGTACCAATCGACAAACGACTGCACACCGACGGGCACTGCGACCTGTGGGCGAAACCCCACCCGCTCCTCCAGTTCGCGAGTGTCCGCCCACGTGTCGACCACGTCGCCCGATTGCAACGGCAAGAAATTCTTTATCGCGCGGGTGCCCAGCGCCTCTTCAATGCACTCGATAAACTGCAAAAGCTTCACCGGTGAGCCGAAGCCGATGTTGTAGACCTTGTTGCGCACGCCGCTCTCATCGGTCGGCGGCAGCGGTATCAGCCGCACGAGGCCCTCGACGATGTCGTCGATATAGGTGAAATCGCGAGACATCGCGCCATCGTTGTAAACGTCGATGGCGCGCCCATTGAGGATCGCATCGGTGAATTTGAACGGCGCCATGTCGGGCCGTCCCCAAGGCCCATACACAGTGAAAAACCGCAGGCCGGTGGTGGGAATGCCATAGAGATGCGAGTAAGCGTGGGCCATCAGTTCATTGGCGCGCTTGGTCGCCGCATAGAACGATACCGGCTGATCGACGGGGTCGGTGGTGGCATACGGCAGGCGGTCGTTCAAGCCATACACCGAACTGCTCGAGGCGAAAATCAGGTGCGCCGGCCGATGGGCACGGCAGGCTTCCAACACGTTGAGGAAACCTACCAGGTTGCTTTGCGCATAAACGTCCGGATTGTCGATCGAATAACGCACGCCGGCTTGAGCCGCGAGGTGGACGACCTGGTCGAAGGCATGTTCGGCAAACAACTCCAACAGTGCCTGTTTGTCTGCCACATCCAGCAACTGAAAGCGGAAATCGCGGCATTCGGCCAACTGAGCCAGTCGTGCCTGTTTCAGCTCGACGCTGTAGTAGCTGTTGAGGTTGTCGATGCCAATGACCTGATGGCCATCGCTGCACAGCCGCTTGGCGGTATGAAATCCGATGAACCCTGCGACGCCGGTGACCAGTACTCTCATACGCGGCCCAAAACGGTCATTTGCATACATTACCCTGATGGATGGCCCGGCTTTTCCGGGGCCTGCACAGGCTTGTATCAGAAATAAATGACGGTTTTATGAGCGTAGCGAAAACCCCTGTGGGAGCGAGCTTGCTCGCGATAGCGGTGGCTCAGCCGCCTCTTCATCGACTGCCAGCCCCTCATCGCGAGCAAGCTCGCTCCCACAGGGGGCTTGGGTAGGCACAAGATTGGAGGTCAGCCGATGGGTCAATCAGGGTCGTTGAGAATCAGGCTGCGATAATGCCCCGGGTTGGACCCGGACCATTTGCGAAACGCCTTGTAGAAGGAGCTGGCATCGGCAAAACCCAGGCGTGAGGCGATTTCGACGAAACTGATGGAGGGCTCGGCCAGCCAGGTGATCGCCAGATCCTTGCGCACGCTGTCCTTGAGGCCCTGGTAAGTCTGGCCCTCCTCCGCCAGGCGTCGGCGCAGGGTGGACGCGGACACGCACAGCTGCTGGGCCAGGGCCTCGGTTTCCGGCCACTGTTCGGCAGGCAACTGCCGCAGGTCGTGCCGGATACGGCTGGCCAGGCTTTGCGGGTTGCGATACTTGACCAGGATGTTGGCCGGGGCCTGGGCCAGGAAGCGCTTGAGCTCATCAGCGTTGCGCCTGATCGGCAGGTCGAGGCATTCGGCGGCGAAAATCATTCGGGTGCGAGGCCGGTCAAAACGCAGGTTCTGGGAAAACATCACCCGATAGTCGTCGCAGAAATCCGGCGCCGGGCAACGCAGTTCGACGGAAAGAATGGGAATGCGCCGCCCGGCCAGCCAGCAGGCCACGCCATGGACGATCATCCAGTAGGTGAAATAGGTAAAGGCCCGGCGCGGCTCCTGATCGTCTTCCAGCAGCACGATCTCCGCCAGGCTTTGCTGGCGCACCCACTGGGCCGGCAGGTGTTCGAGCATCAGCGACAGAAACCCCAGCCCCGCCGTCAAGCCGCTCGCCAGCGTGGGCTGGGCCATGGCGCACTGGCAGAGAAACGCCAGGCTGCCGGACTTGAGCTTGCGCGGGTCCATGCCAAAAAACTCGTCATCCAGGCGCCGGGCGAGCAAACGCCAGAGCCGCGCATAGGCATGGGCCGGGACCCGTGCCTGGGCGTCGTCGAGCAACGCGGGATCGATGCCCACCTTGCTCAATACCTCATCGGTAGCCGCTCCGGGGGCGCAGCTTTGCAGCAGCGCCTCACGCACCAACTGAATGGAGATGGTGTCTTTTTTCGACATGGCGCGGGTGTTCACAGGATCCGGTAAAGCAGCCGTTCTATCCGCACCCGGCTGACCCGTTTCAGGAACCTGGCCACGGCGTCGGGGTAATCCGGCAGGGTTTCCAGGTCCAGGTAACGTTCGATCCGGCGGGTGTGGCGGTAGATCTGTTCAAGCTCGGCCTGGCGCGGCGCCAGCAACTCGCCCTTGGGGTCATCCAGCAACAGCGCGTTTTCCAGGTCCAGGCGAAAGGCCCGCGGATTGAGGTTATTACCGGTCAGCAAGGTGTAGCGCTCGTCGATCCACATGCCCTTGAGGTGATAGGTGTTGTCCCCGTCACGCCACAGGTGCAGGTTCAATTGACCACTGTCGATAGCGCGCTGATGCCGTTTGGCGAAGCGTCGCAAGCTGATTTCGTAGAGGTATGGCAGCGCCGCGATGATCTTGAACGGCTCGCTTGGCGGAATGTAGAAGTCGTTGGCGGTCTTGTCGCCGACGATGATGTCGATCTTGACCCCACGGGCCAAGGCGCGATTGAGCTCCCGGGTAACCGCCAGGGGCAGGTTGAAATACGGTGTGCAAATGGTCAGTTGCTGGCGACTGCTGGCGATCAGCTCACCGATCACCCGGCTCAGCGGATTGTTCTTGCCCACGCCCAGCAACGGGCTTACCGACAGGCCACTCTTGTCGAGGCTGCCAACGCTGGTGTCATAGGTCGCGTACTTGAGGCGACTGCGCAGGTCGCCGATGTCCTTGCGCAAACTGCGGGTGCTGGGCAGGTTCGGCAGGTCCAGGCGGTGCACGGCCCTGGAGGTGACCAGGCCGTGCTGCACCAGGTGATGCATCGAATCGGCCAGTGCCGTGTTCTGCAGCAGGTGATAGCGGTCGTAGCGGTATTTGTCGAACTTGTGCAGGTAGACGTTATTCAGGCTGGCGCCGCTGTAGAGCACACAGTCGTCAATCACGAAGCCTTTCAAGTGCAGCACGCCGAACAGCTCGCGGGTCTGCACCGGCACGCCGTAGATCGGCACTTCGCTGGCATGGGTGCGAGTCTGTTCCTGGTACCACGCCGAGTTGCCCGGCTGCTTCTTGGCGCCGATCAGCCCGCGCTGGGCCCGCAGCCAGTCCACCACCACGACCACATCCAGTTCCGGACGCGCGGCCTTGGCGGCATGCAGGGCATCGAGGATTTCCTGGCCGGCCTCGTCCTGTTGCAGGTACAGCGCGACGATGTAGATGCGCTGGGTGGCCTGGGCGATTTTCTCCAGCAGGCAACGGCGGAATTGGGCAGCGCCATCGAGGATGGTCACCGCGTCGGCGGTCAGTGCAAAGCTGCGCAGCTTGGGCAGCAGGGAGCGTTTGAAAAGCGACGGCATAGGGCTCGCAAAAGGTCGATTCCGAAGAACGGATGAGCTTACACCATGGATGGGTTTGGGTCTTCCTGTCCTCGAGAAAAAATGACTTGACCAAGGAGAACGATCATTCTACTTTTGTTTCATGAACGAAATCACTGGTAATGAAACACGAGACATCATCCTCGATGTCGCTGAAAAGTTGATCTATAAAAGTGGCATCGCCGCCACCGGCATGGACCTTCTGGTAAAAACCGCCGGCGTCTCCAGGAAAAGTGTCTATCGCTACTTCGCCAACAAGGACGACCTGATCGTCGCCGCCCTCAGGCGGCGGGACGAACGCTGGATGCACTGGTTCTGCACCGAAGTGGACAAGGCGCCGACCCCGACTGCACGGCTGCTCAACCTGTTCACCGTGCTCAAGGGCTGGTTCGACAGCGAAGGTTTCCGCGGCTGCGCATTCATCAACACCAGTGGCGAAACCGGCGATCCACAGGATCCGGTCCGCCAGGTGGCGAAGCTGCACAAACAGAAGTTGCTCGATTACGTAACCCGGCTGTGCGTCGAACAAGGTGTCCAGAACCCGGACGCACTGGCCCGCCAACTGCTGATTCTGATTGACGGCGCCATTACCGTGGCGCTGGTCATGGGCGACCACAGCGCGGCTGACGACGCCCAGGACTTGCTCGAAAAACTGCTGCACGCCTGACCTGTTGAACCCTTGTGCAATTCGTCAATTCACTGGAGATCCGCCATGTCTGCCTCTTCCGAAGTTCGTCCGCCGTTGCCGCCGTTCACTCGTGAATCGGCGATCGAGAAAGTTCGCCTGGCCGAAGACGGCTGGAACTCTCGTGACCCACAGAAAGTATCCCTGGCCTACACGCTGGATACTCAATGGCGTAACCGCGCCGAATTCGCCCATAACCGCGAGGAAGCCAAGGCATTCCTGACCCGCAAATGGGCCAAGGAGCTGGATTATCGGCTGATCAAGGAGCTCTGGGCCTTCACCGATAACCGCATCGCCGTGCGCTACGCCTACGAATGGCACGACGACTCGGGCAACTGGTTCCGTTCCTACGGCAACGAAAACTGGGAGTTCGATGAGCAAGGCCTGATGTACAACCGCTATGCCTGCATCAACGACATGCCGATCAAGGAAAGCGAGCGCAAGTTCCGCTGGCCGCTGGGCCGCCGGCCGGACGATCATCCGGGGTTGTCTGAGTTGGGGTTGTAACGCTTTCGACTGAACCACCGCCATCGCGAGCAAGCTCGCTCCCACATTGGATTTCAGCGAATACACATGGTGTGTCCGACATGGATCCCCTGTGGGAGCGAGCCTGCTCGCGATGGCGGTCTGACTGAGTACATATCCATTTATGCGGTGACGGCGGCTTAGGGTTCCGCCCTTACGGCGGGTCACTTTTGGAAGAGCCGGGAGCCGGACCAGCCAAAAGTAACCAAAAGCGCTTTGCCCCACCACTCGGCACCTCGCCTAGGCTCGGCGTGCCCCACTCCGGCATTGCTCCGTGGGCCGCCGCGAAGGGCCATCCATGGCCCAGCGCGGCTACCTCGGCATCCATGCCGAGGTGCCCACTGCGCAATGCCTGCGTTCGGCCAGCGTGGTTAACGGGGCGCCCGAGATCAACGTCCACGCCGAGGCGGCCTAGTAGCCGACCTGGCTCTCCCGGTCGTACTCCAATCCCATTGTGGGAGCGAGCTTGCTCGCGATGACGGCGGCAAATCCAGCAAGGGTCCAAGCTGACCCACCGCTATCGCGAGCAAGCTTGCTCCCACAGTACAGCGGTGGGCACGCAGTAGCGCCAGACCAGCGGCCCCTCCAACAGGCTTGACCCACATGCCGCCAGGCATCACATTGCCTGGGCCGGCGATACGTTGTGCATCAGACTTTGTGGAGCCCATGACCGCGTCGATTCCGATCCGTCCCCCCTGCCCGCCCGGCGTCTGCGATTGTGGCCGTGATGCCTTGCTGCAAGCGCCTGGTAGCGACCTGCGCATCCTTTGCCTGAATCGCCAGGAAGAAAAACGCCTGCTTGAGCGTCTGGAGAACATCCAGGACCTCGACGAACTCCAGCGCCTGCAGCAACGCCTGTACGAAAACCTGGGGATCCGCCTGAGCGTCGAGCCTGGCTACAACGAAGTGCGGACCATGCGCGGCATCGCCATCGAATTCCAGGACCAGCCCGGCCTGTGCCGCAAGATTCGCCAGTCGATTCCCGCCGCCATCCGCCGTGGGCTGGAAAAACGCCCGGAGATTGCCTGGCGGCTGCTGGATGCCCACGATCTGTTTCGCGACATCTGAACCCAGGCGGCTCCTTCCCTGGAGCGGCACCGCGGCCTAGAAATCCACCGTTGCGGAAAGCAGGTAGGTGCGCGGGGTCGACAGCGTCAATCCTGCCTCACTGTCATCCGATGCGCCGGCCGAACTCCAGTAGCGCTTGTCTGCCACGTTTTCGATGTTGGCCCGCAGGGTGATGTGCTTTTCGTCGACCTTGAACGCGTAGCGGGCGCCCACGTCGAAACGTTCCCAGGAATCGATTTGCTTGGTGTTGGACTGGTCCAGGTACTGCGAGCTGGAGTAGATGCCACGGCTGGTCAGGGTCAGGCCCTGTACCGTCGGCACGTCCCATTCGGCGCCGAGGTTGACGTTGTACTTCGGCGTGGCCGGTGCGCGGTTGCCATCGAAGGTGCCGTTGGTGGTATGGGTCAGTTCGCTGTCGATGTACATCACACCACCCAGTAAGCGGGTTCCCTTCAGCGGCTCACCAAATACACTCAACTCCACGCCGGTGTTTTCTCGCTTGCCGTTCGGGCCGAAGACACGCGTCGTCGCGTCGGTCGCATAGGCCGGCTGCTTGATCCGGAACAGCGCGGCGGTGACGGCGAACGGACCGGCATCATACTTGGCGCCCACCTCGACCTGGCGGCTGATGAATGGCGGGAAAATCTCGTCCTCATTCACCGATGTCGACGGCGCGATCTTGCCCTGGCTCAGGCCTTCCATGTAGTTGGCATACAGCGACAGCCTGTCGGTCGCCTTGAACAGGATGCCGCCCGACGGCGAAACCTTTTCCTCATCGTAGGCGGTGTCGCCCTTGACGTTATTCGTCCAGTCGTCAACCTTCACCCGCTGCCAGCGGGCACCGAGGGTCAGCAGCAAGCGATCGTCGAACAGCCCCAGGGTGTCGGACAACGCCACGCCACTGAAGCGGTTCTCGGTGTAGACCTTGTCGTCCTGTCGCGTCGGGTTGCTCGGCGTCGGGGTCTGTACCGGGTCATACAGGTTGCTGCTGCCGTTGGCGTAACGGGCGCCACCATTTTCGAAGTCCATGTAGAAATAGCTGGCCGCCAGGTTGACCTCATGGCTCACCGGGCCGGTATGGAACCAGTTGCGCACCCCGGCCGTGGCCGTCCGGACATTTTCGTCACGGGTAAAGTCACGGGGCTGGACGGTGAAGTCACCCGCGTCGTTGGTCACCGAAACGTTGTGCCGAAGGAAGTCGTGCTCGCTTTTGCGCGCCCCCACACCGCCATACAGCATGACGGAATCGTTGACGTCGAATTCAGCGTTCACGGCGCCGAAGGTGTCCTTGGTGCGTGCCTTGCTCCAGGACTGGGCGTAGTTGTCACGCACATCACTGGCGTGAGGAACCTGTGTATTGGCGCCCACCTGCACGCGTTCCTGGGGCGCGTCGGTATTACGCTCGGTGCGGCCGATGTCCGTCGACAGTCGCAGGCGCTCACCGCGAAAATCCAGGCCCAGCACCGCCATCTCGCGGTCCACGCTCTGGTGATCCCATTCGGTGTCGCCCGCCTGCTTCACGCCATTGAAGCGAATCCCGAACTTGTCATCCTCACCAAAACGCCGACCGACATCCACGGCACCGCCAAGCTGGTTGTTGGAGGCATAGCTGCCGGTGAACGAGGTGATGGGCTTGTCGGTGGCACGCTTGGGCACCACATTGATCCCGCCCCCCACACTGCCCCGCGGCGAGATACCGCTGATGAGCTGGCTCGGGCCCTTGAGGATATCGACGCGTTCGGCCATCTCCATGTCGATGGTGTAGGTCGGCAGGATGCCGTAGAGACCGTTGTACGCAACATCACTGTTGAACAGGCTGAAACCGCGAATGGTGAACTGCTCAAAGCGTCCGCCCGCCGGGTTGGTGGCACGGACCGAGGGGTCGCTGGCGATCAGGTCGCCCAAGGTGCGCGCCTGCTGGTTCTTGACCGCAGCGCTGGTGTAGGTGGTCATGCTGAACGGCGTTTCCATGAAGTCCCGCGAGCCCAGCAAGCCTTGCGAACCACGCCGCGCCACCTGTCCACCGGCATACGCCGGGCTGTCCGTCGACGCCGTGGCGCCGACAATCGAGGTGGGTGCCAGTTGCAGGCTGCCGCCTTCTGGCGCCGGCATCAGGATGTAGGCCTGCTCACCCACCGCTTGCAATTGCAGGCCCGAGCCCGACAACAGCCGGGCAAACCCCTCCTCTACGCCAAACTCACCCGAAAGCCCGGCGCTGTTGCGACCACTCACCAGGGCCGGATCCACCGACAGGTTGACGCCCGCCAGCCCGGCAAACCGGGTCAACGCCGCGCCGAGGCTGCCGGCCGGCACCTGGTAGCTGCGCCGGTCGGCTTCTTCGGCCAGGCTCGATGAGATAAAGAACGGGCTGGCGCTCAAACTCAGCATAAGGCTCAGGTTCAACAGCGGACGCCAGCCGGCAAAGGCCGGGCGCAAACGCAAAGGTGCAACTGCGGACATTGGAAAGCGCTCTCATTTTTGTTCAGTTGCCTTGAATGACAAGCGAGACAAAAAAAGGGGACAGGCCTCAGGCTCGATTCCTGGCGAAACTTGCAAGCCACCCCCATCTGTGGCGAGGGAGCTTGCTCCCGCTGGGGTGCACTGTAGGAGCTGCCGAAGGCTGCGATCTTTTGATCTTTCGCTTGAGATTCAAGTGCCCGGGGAAAGATCGCAGCCTCGCTTCGCTCGGCAGCTCCTACAGACCCAGCGGGAGATCGACTTCAATTGGCCTCAGGCCATTTTTTTGCGAAGTGTCAACGTGACCCAGTAGCGAGTGCGCATGTGCACGTCCAGCGGCAGGCTGGCTGCAAGCAGCGTGAGGATTCGGTCGGTGTTGTCCAGGCGGAAGCTGCCGGTGATTCGCAGGGATTCCAGGGGTTCGTCCCAACGCAACACCCCGGGGCGATAGCGGCTCAGTTCCCGCAGGAAATGCCCCAGTGGCTGGTCCTGCGCAACCAATACGCCGTCACGCCAACCCAGCTGTGCCACGTCGAACGCCTTCACTGGCCCCGCGCCTGAATCCTGGATGTTGACCTGCTGGCCCGCTTCCAAGCTCAGCAATGGCCCGCGCAAGGGTTGCAGTTGCGCCGAGCCGCTGACCACCGACACCCGGCAATCGCGTTCGCCCAGGTGCACACAGATTTCGCCACGACCGACCGTGATGAGCCCGTAGGGTGATTGAACGGACAGCGGCGTGCGCCCGGCGAGCTTGAGGGCCATTTCGCCGCGCACCAGCACCAGGCGATGCGCCTTGAGGTCCAGGTCGACGGCGCTGTCGGTGTTCAGTTGCAGCGCACTGCCATCGACCAGCGACCAGCGCCGTTGCTCGCCCGTGGCGGTGTGCAAATCAGCGCGCCAGGCCTCCAACGGCATCTCTCGCCCCAGCAACCAAGCGGTCGGGACCAATGCGGCGACGCCCAATGCGCGCTTGAGCACCTCGCGCCGAGCCAGCACTGGGCGGTCCAGGGTCGCCATGCCCAGGGAAGCGGGCACCCCGGCAAAACGCTGGCGCAATCGCTGGGCCTTCTGCCAGGCCGCCTCATGATGAGCGCTGCTGTCGCGCCAGCGTTGCAGGGCCGCCGAGTCGAACGCATCCCCGTCGAACTCCATCAGGGTCAACCAGCGAGCCGCCGCCCGCGCCGCTTCGCGGGCTTCGGGTGAAGGGGCCGAGCGCATCAGAAGTCCACCAACAGGCAATGCTCATAGGCCTGGGCCATGTAGCGTTTCACGGTGCGTTCGGACACGTGCAGGCGTTCGGCGATCTCGCGATAACCCAGGCCTTCAAGTTGACTCCAGAGAAAAGCCCGCCGCACCAGGGGCGGCAGGCCATCGAGCAGTTCGTCCAAGGCTTGCAGGGTTTCCAGCAGCAGCCAGCGTTGCTCTGGCGACGGTACGCAGGCTTCGGGCAGGCTCGCCAGGGCGTCGAGATACGCCTGTTCCAGATTGCGCCGGGAGTAGAAATTGCTCAGCAGGCGTTTGCCAACGGTCAGCAGATAAGCCCGGGGCTCTTGCAGGTCAGCCAATGTCTGGGAACTGGAAAGCACCCGCAGGAAGGTATCCTGGCGCAGGTCCGCCGCATCCCAGGCATTGCCCATGCGCCGCCGCAGCCAGCCTTCCAGCCAGCTACCGTGGTCACGGTATAACGCATGGAGGGAATGCTCCGTCGGCGTAACTGCATCACACATGTCCAGAAGCCTGCGCAAAGTCTTAAATGAGACTGATTCTAATTAATGTTCGCGCAGGAATCCAAGTTGTTTATGCAAAGTATGTCTAGAAACGGGTCGGAAACACCCCACCCTGTGGGAGCGAGCTTGCTCGCGATGGCGGTGTGTCAGAAACATGGATGCTGACTGATACTCCGCCATCGCGAGCAAGCTCGCTCCCACAGGCAGGTTTTTGCGAGCAGTGCGATCAGTGGCTGGCGTGCAAGGTCTTCGGCACTTCAGGCATGGCCGAAGAGTGGTGGTTGATGATCTTCCACTGGCCATCGAGGCGCTCATAGAGGAAGGTGTAGCGCGCCTGGACCTCGCGCTTGGAACCGTCGGCCTGGGTCAGCGTGAAGGTATAGACACCACTGTCCATCGCCGCATCGGGGCCCAGGTGACGGATCTCCCGGTAGTTGATTTGCCCGACCGGTTTGCCGGCCAGGAAATGCTCGAAGTAATCCTGGATCTGCGCCGGCGTGTTGCGCACCTTGTTGGAAACAGTCGGTTGCAAAATCGCATCCGGGGCGTAGAGGCCGGTCACGGCAGTGGCGCTACCGGTTTGCAGCGCGGCGTTCCAGCGGTCAAACAGCGCCGCGATCTCGCGGTCATTCACATTCTTGGGCTGCTCGGCCACCGTGCGATACACGTAAGGCGTAGCCTCAAGCGCCTGGACAAGCGGCGCGGCCAGCAGGAATAAAGCAGCAATGGCGCAGGTTTTCATTTTCATCAAAGTGTTCCTTTGGGTTTCAATGGGGCCACTTTGCCGGCCTTCCCTGCCTTCGCCATCGGCCAACCGGTGCCAATCGCCTATGCCGTTCGGCAGATAGGCCCGGTGCCGGTGACACGTTCTAATGACGCCACCGCGAACCGGACCGGTCCTCTTCCACGCTGGAGTTCCCCATGCAAAGTCCACCCCATGACCCCGGCAGTGCCCTGGCGATCCGCAGCCAATATCGCCAGTCGCAAAGCCGTGCCGCGCGCCTGGGCCTGCTGCTGGGCACCGGCCATGAACTGACGCAGTTGCCCCTGTCGGCCATGCGCCAGCGTGCGTTGCAACGGGCGTGCGCGTTCATGGCCATGGACCATGGCCTGCTGCTGGAGTGGGCGCCGGATCACCCGTTGCGCACCCTCGCCAGCCACGGCAGCGCGGAGCGACTCGAGCTGCTCGCCAACCTGGCCCAGCCACAAACGCCCGGCCCACAATGGCTGGAGTCGCCCGGCAGCGCCCTGCCCCAGGTCTTGCGGGTGCCGTTGCGTGCCTCCGACGGCGTAGCGTTCGGGGCGTTGTTGCTGGGTAACAGCGTGGCCCTCGGCGCGCCGGACAACGAAGACATCGAATCGCTGCAATTGCTCGCGACGCTGTTGGCGGCGCACCTGGAAAACAGCCGTCTGCTCGAAGCACTCCAGGCCCGCGAACGGACCATGTCCGAGTTGGTCCACCGCTTGTTCAGCGCCCAGGAAGACGAACGCAAGCGCGTGGCCTACGACCTGCACGACGGCCTGGCGCAGAATCTCGCTGGTTTGCATCAGCGCTTGCAGGGCTTCGCCGGTCGCTGCCCGTCGCTACCGCCGGCACTGGCGAACGAGCTGCAAAGTATCCTCGACCTGGCCCAAGGCTGCGTCGGCGAAGGCCGGCAACTGATCGGTGGCCTGCGCCCCCACGTGCTGGATGATTTCGGCCTGTACAAAGCCGTCGACAAGGAGGCCGACCGCCTGCGCGACGCGGGCCTGACGGTGAACTGGGCCGAACACAGCACCGCGCGCCTGCCGGGCAACACCGAGATCGCCCTGTTTCGCATTGCCCAGGAAGGCATCAACAACATTCTCAAGCACGCCCAGGCCAGCCATGTGCACCTGGGGTTGGCGGTGGACGATGGCCACGCTTGCCTGCGAGTGGAGGACGATGGCCGTGGCTTTGCCCTGGAACAACCCATCGAGACCAACGGCAGCTGCCATCTGGGACTGGCTGCCATGCAGGAACGCGCGCACTTGCTGGACGGACACTTGAGCTGTTGCAGCCAGCCCGGCGGCGGCACCCGACTGCTGGCCAGCGTGCCGCTACCGGCCCACGGAGTACACCCATGAACTCACCTTTGCGCCTGCTGCTGGCCGATGACCACGAAGTCACCCGCACCGGGTTTATCAGCATGCTCGCCGGCAACCCGGGATTCGAGGTCGTCGGCCAAGCCCGCGACGGACAGGAAGCCCTCGACCTGTGCGAGCGGCTACAGCCGGACATCGCGATTCTCGACATCCGCATGCCCGTCCTCAACGGTTTGGGCGCGGCGCGGATCCTGCAGCAGCGCCAGCCCGGAATCAAAGTCGTGATCTTCACCATGGATGACAGCCCCGACCACCTCGAAGCCGCCATCGGTGCGGGCGCAGTCGGCTATCTGCTCAAGGACGCCAGCCGCGATGAAATGCTCGACGCCCTCAAACGGGTCGCCCAGGGCGAAGAGGCGTTGAACAGTTCGGTCAGCGCGCGCCTGCTGCGCCGCATGGCCGAGCGCGGTGCGAATGGTGCCACTCAAGTCCAGGCCCTGACCGCCCGGGAACGCCAGGTCCTGGGGCTGGTGGCCGGCGGTTTCAGCAACCGTGAAATCGGTGAAAAGCTGGGCATCGCGCCCGGCACGGCCAAGGCCCACGTAGAGCGCGTCATCGGCAAACTGGGCGCCGCCGACCGGACCCAGGCCGCCGTTCGCGGCGTTGCCCTGGGCCTGGTGGCGCAACCCTCCGGGCAATGGCCATGAGGTTTCTCGCCGCCCGCCGCTGGGCCGACCTGCCCTTGCGCGGCAAGGCCCTGGTGGTGATTTCCCTGCCCCTGGTGGTCCTGCTGCTGTCGCTGGTGCTGATCTATATCACCGAACGCCAGACCGCCCGGGCCGAAGAAGATGTGCGCCGGGTGCTGCTGGTCCAGGGTGATATCCAGACAGTCCATACCCTGTTGGCCGAGGCGGCGGCCAGCGTGCGCGGCTACCTGCTGACCCGCCGCGAAGATTTCCTGCCCAGCTACGAGCAGGCCACGCCGCTGATCCAGGCCGCGTTGCAGCGCCTGGATCACAACATTCGCGACGCCAGGATGCGCGAACATCTCAAGACCATCACCCCGCTGATCGCCGACAAACTCGAGGGTTTGCTCGCTTTGCGCAACGGCAAGCGCGACGACCCAGAAGCCATCACCGCGATCCTGATCGAAAACAAACAGGTGCTGGACGTGCTGCGCGAGCAGATCAGCGCCATGCGCATACGCGAGGACGCCCTGCTCGCCGACCGCAGCGCCGCCGCCTCGGCCACGCGCATGCGCCTGTTGTTCGCCACCTTGCTGGCGGCGGTGTGCGGGCTGCTGGGGGCGATTGTCGCAGTGTTGTTCCTGTCCAAGGGCATTGTCGCCCGGGTCCAGCAGGTGCAAGGCAACGCCCAGCGCCTGGCCTTGGGCCAACCCTTGTTGCCGCAACCGCCGGAGCAGGACGAAATCGGCCAGCTCGGCACGCGCCTGGTGGAGGCCGGGCAGTTGCTCGCCGAACGCGAGCGGGCCCTGCGCGACAACGAGGAGCGCTTGCGGCTGATCATCGATGGTGTGAAGGACTACGGGATCTTCGCGCTGGATGCCCAAGGCTACGTCACCACCTGGAACGCCGGCGCGGAGCGGATCAAGGGCTACACCGAGCAGGAAATCCTCGGCCGCCATTTTTCCCTGTTCTACCTGGCCGAGGAATGCCCGGCGCACCCGGACATGGCCTTGCGCGAAGCCACCCGCGACGGTCATTACATGGAAGAAGGCTGGCGTTGCCGTAAAGACGGCAGCCGCTTCTGGGCCAGCGTGGTCATCACCGCCCAATACGATGGCACCGGCGCCCTGCGCGGCTTTTCCAAGATTACCCGCGATATCACTGATCGGCGCGCCGCCGAAATCGCCCTGCGCACCGCCCGCGAAGAAGCCGAAAGCGCCAGCCGGGCCAAGAGCGAGTTTCTCTCGCGCATGAGCCACGAGCTGCGCACGCCACTGAACGCCATCCTCGGTTTCGCTCAATTGCTGGACATGGACTCCACGGCTGGCCAACGCCCCCAGGTCAGCCACATCCTGCGGGCCGGCCAGCACCTGCTGGCATTGATCAACGAGGTGCTGGACATTGCCCGGATCGAGGCCGGGCGCCTGCCGCTGAACATCGAACCGATCGCCCTGTCGACGGTGCTGCACGAAGCCCTGACCTTGGTTTCACCAATGGCCGCCGACGCCGGAATCCACTTGGCCGAGCTGCCAGCGCTGCCCGACGACAGCGGCGTGCTCGCAGACCGCCAGCGCCTGGTGCAAGTGCTGCTAAACCTGCTGTCCAACGCCATCAAGTACAACCGGCCCGGCGGTGAGGTGCGCATCGAGGTCAGCATCCAGGCCCATCAGGTGAGCATCGCCGTCAACGACACCGGCCATGGCATTGCCCCGGAACAGCTGGACCAACTGTTCAAGCCCTTCGAACGCCTGGGCGCCGATCCCCAGGTCGAAGGCACTGGCCTGGGGTTGTCCTTGAGCAAGAGCCTGTTGGAAATGATGCAGGGCAACCTGCAGGTCCACAGCGAGCCCGGACACGGCTGCTGTTTCACCCTGCAACTGCCCGGCACCCAGGTGGTTGGCGCGCATTTGCCGCCTATCGCCGCCCTGGCGGTGACACGTTCGCCTGTGGACTATCACGGCAAAGTCCTGTGCATCGAAGACAACCTGTCGAGCCTGGCGCTGATCGAAACCCTGATGCAACGCCGCCCTGGCATCCAGTTATTGTCGAGCATGCAAGGCCAGATGGGCCTGGACCTCGCTCGCCAGCACACCCCGCAACTGATCCTGCTGGACGTCAGCCTGCCGGACCTCGAAGGCCTGGAAGTCTTGCGGCGCCTGCGCCAGTCCCCGGCCACCGCCGCCACGCCCGTGCTGATGATCACCGCCGATGCCAGCGACCTGACCCACCGCGCCCTGCATGACGCCGGCGCCACGGCGATCCTGACCAAACCTATTCATATCCAGGCCTTCCTGGGCCACCTCGAGCACTATCTACCGGAGCCCGCATGAATCGCGACTTGCGCATTCTGATCGTCGACGATCAGCGCCCCAACCTGGACCTGATGGAACAACTGCTGGCCCGCGAAGGGTTGCACAACGTGCTGAGCAGCACCGAACCGTTGCGCACGCTCGATCTGTTCAACAGCTTCGAGCCGGACCTGGTCATCCTCGACCTGCACATGCCGGCGTTCGACGGCTTTGCCGTGCTCGAGCAGCTCAACCGACGCATCCCGGCCAATGACTACCTGCCGATCCTGGTGCTGACCGCCGACGCGACCCGTGACACGCGCCTGCGGGCCCTGGCCCTCGGCGCCCGGGATTTCATCAGCAAACCCCTGGACGCGCTGGAAACCATGCTGCGCATCTGGAACCTGCTGGAAACCCGTGCGCTCTATAAGGCGTTGCGCGAGTTGATCCCGTCCCAACAGATCGAACTGTTGCGCCAGCACCGTCCCGTCGTCGACCCGGTCTAGCCTGACGGCCGTTTCATCGAAGCCCTCGAAGCATGGACGGCACCGAACGAACAAATGAGGTTCTTGGTGGTGTTGGGAACGATCAAGTGGCCGCACACAAACCATTGTGGGAGCGAGCTTGCTCACGATAGGGCCAGGCCAGTCAACATCGATGGCGGCTGGTCCACCTCTATCGCGAGCAAGCTCGCTCCCACAGGTATTTTCTGCAAGCCATGTAGTTCATTTGATCCGGTAGTGAAAGGAATCGGCGGGGTTTAGTGCCCGCGAATGTAGTGTTCCAACTGCCGGATCAAATCCGCCTGCTCGACAATCGCTTCTTTCACCAGGTCACCAATGGACAGCAGGCCGATCAACTGCCCGTTATCCAGCACTGGCAAGTGCCGCAAGTGGCTGTCGGTCATGACTTCCATGCAGCGGTCGATGCTCTGCTGGCTGTCGGCGGTGACCACCGGCGCGCTCATGATGGTGCGTACCGTCGTCCCCACCGATGAACGCCCCTTGAGCACCATCTTGCGCGCGTAGTCCCGCTCGCTGAACACACCCACCACCTGGCCGTCCTCGATCACCGGCAGCGCACCGACATTTTTCTCGGCCATGATCTGCAGCGCTTCGAGCACCGTCTGCTCCGGTGCGATGCTGTGGACCTGCTGGTTCTGCACACTCTTGAGTCTTACCAGTTGGGCGGCGGTTTTCATTGTTCATCCCCACATTTCAATAAAATCTGACCCGCTGTTGTGGCGAGGGAGCTTGCTCCCGCTCGGTTGCGCAGCGACCGCAAAGGCTTGGGGCCGCTCCGCAGCCCAGCGGGAGCAAGCTCCCTCGCCACAAAAGCACCACGAACGCAGCGATTGCGCAGATCAGTCTTCGCCAATCTCCACCACATCACCATTGAGCCGCACCGGCCACACCCGCAGGCTTTGCTCCGGGTATTCCAGGCAATGGCCGTCTTCCAGGCGGAAATGCTGCTTGTACATCGGCGAGGCAATCACCAGGTCACCCTTGATGCTGCCCAGCAAGCCACGGCCGATGACGTTTGCACCGGACTTGGGGTCGCGGTTGTCGATGGCGTACAGCGGTTTGTCCTGATGCTCGGGCAGGTACAGCAACGCCACTTGGCTGCCGTCGTGCCAGGCGACCACGCCAGAGTTGGGCACCAGGTCCTCGCGGCTGCACAGGGCACGCCATTGCAGCGGTTCTTGGGCAACATCGCGGACAGGAATACGAACGACGTTTGACTGGCTCATCAGAGCACCTCCTCGGTAACGGGAATCAGGTGGAGTTCGTGGGCGTGAACCGGCCGACGCTGGCCGCGTTCCCTGACGAAGTGAACATCCGGATCGCCGCGCCCGTCGTTGACGAAGGTGCGGAAACGCTTGAGTTTGTCCGGATCCTTGAGGGCATTGGCCCATTCGCATTCGTAGCGGTCGACCACCAGTTGCATCTGCGCTTCGAGCTCGGCGCCCAGGCCCAGGCTGTCGTTGATGATCACGTCCTTGAGGTAGTCCAGGCCGCCTTCCAGGCTTTCGCGCCAGACCGAGGTCCGTTGCAGTTTGTCGGCGGTGCGGATGTAGAACATCAGGAAGCGGTCGATGTAGCGGATCAGCGTGGCGTCATCCAGGTCCGTGGCGAACAGCTCGGCGTGACGCGGACGCATGCCGCCGTTGCCGGCCACGTAGAGGTTCCAGCCCTTCTCGGTGGCGATCACGCCGACGTCCTTGCTCTGGGCCTCGGCGCACTCGCGTGTGCAACCGGACACCGCGAACTTGAGCTTGTGCGGCGAGCGCAGGCCTTTGTAGCGATCCTCGATGGTCAGGGCCATCTGCACGCTGTCCTGCACGCCGTAGCGGCACCAGGTGCTGCCCACGCAGGATTTCACCGTGCGCGTGGATTTGCCGTAGGCATGCCCGGTTTCGAAACCGGCTTCGATCAGCTCGGCCCAGATGTCCGGCAACTGGTGCAACTGGGCGCCGAACAGGTCGATGCGCTGGCCGCCAGTGATCTTGGTGTAGAGGTCGTATTTCTTGGCGACCACGCCGATGGCGATCAGCTTGTCGGCGGTGATTTCCCCACCGGCGATACGCGGTACCACCGAGTAGGTGCCGTTTTTCTGCATGTTCGCCATGAAGGTGTCGTTGGTGTCCTGCAACGGCACCAGGGACGGGTCCATGATCGGCTGGTTCCAGCACGACGCCAGGATCGAGCCCACCGCCGGCTTGCACAGGTCACAACCGGTGTGGCCACGACCGTGCTTGGCCAGCAGTTCGTCGAAGCTGATGATGCCTTCCACCCGCACCAGCGCATACAACTCCTGGCGGGTGTAGGCGAAATGTTCGCACAGGCTCTTGTCGACGCTGACGCCGCGGGCAGTCAACTCATGCTCGAACACTTGCTTGACCAGGGCCGCGCAACCACCACACCCGGTACCGGCCTTGGTGTCGCATTTGAGCTGGCCCAGATCAGTGCAGCCACCGTCGATGGCCGAGCAGATCGAGCCCTTGGTGACGTTATGGCACGAGCAGAGGGTGGCGGTTTCGGGCAACGCCGCCGGGCCCAGGGTCGGGGCGCCTGCGGATGAGGGCAAGATCAGGCTGGCAGCGTCCTTGGGCAAGGCGATACCGTTCTGCATGTATTGCAACAAGGTGTCGTAGTAGCTGTTGTCGCCCACCAGCACCGCGCCGATCACGCGCTTGCCGGCGGCGTCCACCACCAGTCGCCGGTAGCTGGCGCTGGTTTCGTCGATGAATTGGAAGCTGCGCGACCCCGGGGTGTTGCCATGGGCGTCGCCGATGGAGCCAACGTCCACACCGAGCAACTTGAGCTTGGTCGACATGTCCGCGCCAGTGAAGGCCTCAGCGCTTTCGCCGCACAGGCGGGCCGCGACATTGCGGGCCATTTGGTAGCCCGGGGCGACCAGGCCGAAAATGCTGCCGTTCCAGGCCGCGCATTCGCCGATGGCGTAGATGTCTGGGTCGCTGCTCTGGCAATGGTCGTCGATCACCACGCCACCGCGCGGGCCGATCTGCAGGTCGCTTTGGCGCGCCAAGGCATCCTGGGCACGGATGCCGGCGGAAAACACGATGAGGTCGGTTTCCAGGAAATCGTCATCACCGAAATTCATCCGATAACGGTACTGCTCACCGGCGCCGATGGACTGGGTGCCCTTGGACAGGTGCACGCCGACGCCCAGCTTCTCGATACGGGCCTTGAGGGCCAAGCCGCCCTGGATATCCAATTGCACCGGCATCAGCCGGGGGGCGAATTCCACCACGTGGGCCTCCAGGCCCAGGGTCTTGAGGGCATTGGCCGCTTCCAGTCCCAGCAGGCCCCCGCCGACCACCACACCACGACGGGCATTGCTGGCGGCGGCGCGGATCGCGTCCAAGTCTTCCAGGGTACGATAGACCAGGCACGAATCGCCTTCGGCACCTTCAATCGGTGGCACGAACGGGTAGGAACCGGTGGCGAGCACCAGTTTGTCGTAGTGAAGGCGATCATGGGCGGTCACGACCTGATGCGCGTCACGGTCGATTTCCAGCACCGGCACACCCAGGTGCAACGTCACGCCGGGGGTCTGGTACAGCGACGCTTCGCCAAGGGCCAGGGACTCGGCATCGCGGCCCGAGAAGTACTCGGACAGGTGCACACGGTCGTAGGCACGCATCGGCTCTTCGCTGAACACATGCACACGGTAATGATTGAGGGCACCGCGCTCGATCAGTTGCTCGACGCAGTGATGGCCGACCATGCCATTGCCGATCACGATCAGCGTTTGCAGCTTGTTCAGAGAAGCAACGTTGGAATTCATAAAAAGCACCCGACAAAAGCCCATCACGATTTTGAAAGCAAAAAAAAGACGCCTGAAACCTTGCGGTTCCAGGCGTCTTTGCCTGTTCTGTGCGGTATCGGCCCGGCGACTGCGCCCTGACCTACCGTTGTCCCCCGGCCTGCTGGCACTCGATCTTCGTTGACCGACGGGGCTGCCCACTCGACTGTGTTCGCGGCGGGCCTGGATAGCCTCTTGCAGCGAGCGTGCCAAACCTGCGTCCCCGCTTATTCACGCCCTCCCGTTCACCCACAATCCCCTGTGGGAGCGGGCTTGCCCGCGAAGAGGCCAGCTCAGTCACCGCAAGCCAACCGGCGCCCGCCGCCGTTTCGCAAGCACCGCCAACTGCCTTGCGATGGTGCGATCACCCCGCCTGCGGCTTCATAAAAGTGCAGCCCGCCCTCAGGAGAGGCTTGCTCTCGATATCAGTCGGTCAGTGGGTAAAGATGCCGGATGTGCCGCCGCCATCGCGAGCGAGCTCGCTCCCACAGGGGTAAGTGGTGAGCTTGTGGGAGCGAGCTTGCTCGCGATAGCGGTGGTTCAGTTTGAGGGGATATTGGCGGTCCTATCCACCATCGCAACGATACTGACCAGCAGTTCTTCCTTCGCCTCGCCAGCGCTGATTTCCCCGCTGGCGGCGGCATTGGACAAGGCCTCCGCCGCTCCCAGCATCGCTCGCAAACCGGCTTGAGTGATGCCCTTCGTGCCGGCGAACGGTTCCAGCACGGCACGGCACTTGTCGAGGAAAATCCCCTCGTATTCGCGCTTGATACGTTCCAGTTCCGGCGAGCTGGTCAACGCCGCGATCACCCCAGGGATCTCTCGGCCCTGCAACAGCACGCATTCGACGTAGGACGAAGCAATCACCGTCGCGCGGCTTTGCAGGGTGGCTTCGCTGGCGTCCAGGGCTGCGTCCATCAACGCGGTCTGGCGGGCGTCGAAATCCTGGTACAGCGCCGCCAGCAACCCGGACCGGGTGATGAAGTGGTCGTAGACGATGGGCTTGGTCACCCCCGCCTGATCCGCCAGCCGGGCCAATGTCAGGGCGTCGCTGCCCTCCTCCCGCACCAGTCGCCAGGCGACATCCAGTAATTGTCGCTGCCGGTCATGCCGGGATAAACGACGACGAGGTGAAGACTGCGGATTTTCGTCAGTGCTTGACATGCTAACTTTACCAACCGTAACTTACTAACCGTAACTTAACCCAGCATACCTGTCTTACAGACTGCGTGACCAGAAGGAGTTTCGCCATGCATGCATTGATCGTTGTGGCTCACCACGACCCTCGTTCCCTCACCCACAGCCTGGCCGGAAAAATCGCCGAGGGCATCACCCGCGCCAACCCCGCCGATACGTTCGAGATCGCCGACCTGGCCGCCGAAGGCTTCGATCCGCGCTTCAGCTTCGCCGACCATGCCGTTCACCACCGCGAAGCCTCGCCGCCTGCGGACGTGCTGGCCGAACAAGCCCGGATCGATCGTGCCGATACGTTGGTGCTGGTCTATCCGATTTACTGGTGGTCCATGCCGGCGCTGCTCAAGGGCTGGATCGACCGGGTGTTTTCCAACGGCTGGGCATTCGATTTCAGCCTCGACAAGCCGTTTGTCCAACAACTGCAGCACTTGCGGGTGCATCTGGTGGCAGTTGGCGGCGCCGATGCCGACAGCTTCCAGCGCCACGGCTATGGTGAGGCGATGACCACGCAGATCGACCATGGCATTTTCGATTACTGCGGCGCCCGCGTGGTGAGCTCCCAACGTTTGCTCGAATCGGAAACCGTCGATCCGCACCAGCATTTGCAGGCCGCCAGCGTTATCGGCCAGCGGCTGTTCACGACGCTCGACGAGACCACACACGCCGCCACCGCCTGCGCGTGACCTCAGAGTGCTCGACCCTGGGCAGCAGACAGTGTCGCATCACGAGCATAGATATCCGGGATGTACACCGGCTGGCCCTGGCTGTCCGCTTGTGCTGTCCAGTACCCCAGCAGGATCGGCACGGGCCGGGCCAACCGGAATTCATGGGTCGTCTCGGTAGCCAGCAGCGTATCGGTACGCGCGCGTTCGGCCGGGCTGACCAGCAGGTCGCGCAAGCTCATCACTTGCTCGATCCGCACACAACCTGAACTGAAGGCTCGCGGGCCTTTGCTGAACAGCGCCTGGCTCGGGGTGTCATGCAGATACACCGAGAACGGATTGGGAAAGCGGATCGCCATTTTGCCCAACGGGTTCTTCGGACCTGGATCCTGGCGCAGCATGAGGTTGCCCGGATGTTCCCAGTCGATATCCTCCGCCAGCAACGGCTGGCCTTCACTGTCGAGAATCCGCAGGTTGTAGCGGTTGAGAAACTCCGGATCACGGCGGATCTCGGGCAGTTTGTCTTCGCGCATGATGGTTGGGGGGATGGTCCAGGTCGGGTTGAGCGTCAGTCGGGTGACATGGGACTTGAGCAACGGTGTCTGCCGTTGCGCACGGCCCACCTGGGTGCGGGTTTGCCAGACCGGCGCGCCACCTTGGTAAACCGTCAGTTGGGCCGCCGCCACGTTGACCAGGACACTATCGGCCTCCACGTCCTGGGCCAGCCAGCGCATGCGTTCCAGGTTGATGCGCAACTGCTCGCGGCGCATGGCCGGGCTGATGTTCAGCTCGGTCACGGTCCACGGCCCCACCACCCCATCGGCCTGCAGCGAATGCTGGAGCTGGAAGCTCTTCATCGCCTCCACCAGCATGGGACTGTAGTGCTCGTCGGTCACCAGCGGTGGTGTACTCAGGTAACCCTCGTTGAACAGTCGCTGGGCCAGGGCGGGGACGCGGGCGTCCTGCTTGTCCGGTTGCAGCAACGGCCCGCCGGGCACGGGTTGCCAGTTGGATAAAGGTTGTTGCCGCAGGCGGGCATAAAGGCCGCGCAGGTTGCGATAAAGGTCCAGGTTCGGCCGGGCCTGTTCAAAGGCACTGGCGACGTTCTGCAGGCCCAGCCCGGCGATGGCCAGCACCACGGCCGGGTGGTCCTGTGGCGGCGGGTTGGCCTTCCATACCGGTTCCAGCCGGTCTTGGGGCAAATAGCCGAAACGCAGGTCATGCAAGGCTTGCAGGTAGCGCTGGCTGATGGCGATGTCGACACAATGAGCGCCCTGGTCTGCCCCCTGGGCCGGCAGGCTGTAGCGGGTTGGATCCAGGCCGTCGTCGGCCAGTTGTTGCAACTGGACCTGCAACGCCATCCGTCGTTCGTCGTCCGTCCAGGCTTGCTGGCCTGCGTTTTGCTGATAGAACGCCTGCAAGTCGAGCAACGTCGGAAAGTCGACACTCGTCGCTACTTTTGGACACGCGACCGCCAATTGCGCCAGGGTGGTCTGCACGAGCGCCGGATCGCTGTCTTCGGCTGTCGCGACCAATGGCGCAGTGAGCAATAAAAGGCTCAGGTAACATGCGGACTTTTTGAACAACTGCTTTACTCCACTCCATGGCCGTCTCGTTGACGGTGAATTTTGCGACAGGTACGACCCGCCATCATGCAAACAAACGAAATCGGACGGGATGCCGCGAACGAACACCACGCTGGAAACGCTTCGCCTGTACAGGGCTTTTTGCGCCGATTCTGTCTGGTCATGCTGGGCTTGGGCGTCATTTGCAGCCCGGCACTGGCCGAAAAGAAGACGAATTCGCAAACGCTTTACAACAGCCTCGCCCACGCAGCGCCGGAACTCAATCCCCTGGCACTCAAAAGTGCCTTGAGCGCCATGCAATGCGCGGTCGCCAATGGTGCCAGCCAGGCCCGCCACCTGGCGGTCATCGACTACTCGCAACCCTCCACGGCCCGTCGCCTGTGGATCTTCGACCTGCGTCAGCAGAAACTGGTATTGCGTGACCTGGTGGCCCACGGGCAAAAATCCGGGGAAAACTTCGCGACACAATTCTCCAATCGCCTGGGCAGCTACCAATCCAGCCTGGGTCTGTTTCGTACCCAGGAAAGCTACCAGGGCACCCACGGCTATTCGCTGCGCATGGACGGCCTGGAGCCGGGTTTCAATGACCAGGCCCGTGATCGGGCAATCGTGATCCATGCCGCCGACTACGTGAACCCGTTGTGGAGCGTGCGCCAGGGCCGTATCGGGCGCAGCCAGGGCTGCCCTGCCGTACGCCCGCAGGTGGCGCGCCAGGTGATCGACAAGCTCAAGGGCGGTCAATTCATGTTTTCCTGGTACCCGGACCCGGGTTGGCTCAAGCGTTCGGCCTATCTCAACTGCCAGCCGCAACAGGTTGCCAGCATTTTGGCTACAAGCGGTAGTTGATGCGGCTGCTTCGCAGCCGAGCGGGAGCAAGCTCCCTCACCACAGGGATTGCGCCGGGGTGGCCTGCGGTTAAAATGCCGGCCTTTCGAATCCCTGGCGTTGCCTGAATGAATTGCGTAGCCCTTCAAACCCTTCACGCCCATTTGCTGACCGCCCTGGAATCGGTGCCGGAAGAAACCCGGCGCCTGTTCCATGGCCGCGGACGCTGCTGGCCAGGCCTGGAGCAGATCACGGTTGACTGGTTGCAAGGGGTGGTGCTGGTCTCGCTGTTCAAGGAGCCTGAACCGACGCACCTGGACGATTTGATCGCAACACTGCTGGCGCTCACTACGTCGCCGGCCTGGCAACACAGCAAGGCCCATACACTGGCGTTGCAGCACCGCTACCTCCCGCAAAGCCTCACCCAATGGCTGGTGGGCGACCCCATTGACGAATGGACCTTGACCGAAGGTGGCCTGCGCTACCGGATCGATCTGGGCAAGAAGCAGAACAACGGCCTGTTCCTCGACATGCGTTATGGCCGCGACTGGGTCCGGGCCAACGCCGAGGGCAAACGGGTACTGAACCTGTTCGCCTACACCTGCGGCTTCTCCGTGGCGGCCATCGCCGGCGGCGCCCGGCATGTGGTCAATCTGGACATGTCCCGTGCGGCCCTGAGCCGAGGCCGCGACAACCATCGCCTGAACGGCCACGACCTGAGCCAGGTAAGTTTCCTCGGCCACGACTTGTTCAAGTCCTGGGGCAAGGTGATCAACAGTGGCCCGTACGACCTGGTGATCATCGATCCGCCGACCTTCCAGAAAGGCAGCTTCCTGCTGACCAAGGATTACCAGCGGGTATTGCGCCGCCTGCCGGAACTGCTGACGGCCCACGGCACAGTCCTGGCCTGCAGCAACGACCCGGCCACCGGCCCGGACTTCCTCATCGACGGCGTTACCCAGCAAGCGCCGGGGCTGGTCTTCGAGAAACGCCTGGAAAATCCGCCGGAATTTCCTGACGTCGATCTGGAGTGTGGCCTCAAGGCCCTGGTCTTCAAGACGACGGCGCCCGTGGCGAGGGAGCTTGCTCCCGCTTGAGTGCGAAGCGCTCACCAAAAGGGGCTGCTACGCAGCCCAGCGGGAGCAAGCGCCCTAGAGACTCAAACCACCAAGGTCAACCACGCCGACACCAGCAGCATCACCGCCATGACCCGATTGAATCGGCCCATCGCCACGGCGGAACGGCAGAACCTGGCGGCGCCGCGGCCCAGGTAGGCCCAGACGGTCATGCACGGGATCGAAATGGCAAAGAACGCCAAGGACAGCCAGAGGACCCGCACGGTGCGGTCGGCCTCCGCCCCCGCGAAGACGCTGACCACCGCCAATGCCATCATCCAGGTTTTCGGGTTCACCAACTGCAAACCGGCAGCCCCCGCCAGTCCCAGCCGCGGGCCTTCGACCGGCCGATCCGGGTCGATGGCCTGGGCCGGGGCGCTGAAAATCTGCCAGGCCATCCAACTCAACCAGGCAATGCCCGCCCAGGAGAGCAGCGTCTGAATCGTGGCATGGCGCGCCAACACGTCTCCCAACCCGGTGCCGACCAGAAGCACCAGCAAGGCCGCCGCCGCGCAGGCGCCGAGGATGATCGGCAAGGTGGTTGCCAGGCCGAAGCGCGAGCTATGGCTCAGCACCAGGATATTGGTCGGGCCCGGGGTGATGGAGGCGACAAACGCGAACAAGGCAAACGGCAGTAACTGGTCCATGGAGCAACATCTCGGTGAATGATCGATGGCTTGATCATCCCCATGAAGCCGTGGTCAGTCTGGAACAATTGAGCAGCGCTTGCGGTAGTCCGCCGGGCTCAGGCGATAGGCGCGCTGGAACCAGCGGCCCAGGTGGCTTTGGTCGGCAAAACCGAGCATGGCCGCCACTGCCACGGCACTCTCGCCACGCGCCAGCAGGCGCCGGGCGCGGGCCAGGCGCAACTGGATCAGATAGGCATGGGGCGCCAGGCCAAAAGCCGCCTTGAACGCGCGGGTCAGGCGGAAACGATCCACGCCGGTGACCTGCGCCAAGTCATCCAGGCCGATGTCTTCGCTCAGGTGACTGTGCAGATAATCCCGGGCCTGCTGCGCCACCAATGGCAGCCGCGGATCCGGGTTGATCCGCGCCCGCCAGTGCAGGTGTTGGGTCAGGTTGGCCAACAGCGTATCGAGGGCCGTCTGGCGCACGATGCGGATCTCCTGCTCGTGCAGGCTCTGGAAGGCCATGGCCGTGGCACTCGCCAGCCGCGCATCGTCGGTCAGGGTCGCGGCAAACCCCAACTGGGCGTTGTCCGGCGCCACGTCGAACAAGGAACGCAATTCGCGCTCCAGCCATTGAGGCTCCAGGTACAACGTGCGGTAGGTAAACCCGTGGTCGTGGGGGGCATTGCCATCATGCAGCTCGCCGGGCTCGAGCAGGAACACTTTGCCCGGCGTGCTGTTGTGCTGCTGGCGGCGGCAATGAAACTGCTGCACGCCCTGCTCGGTCACGCCCACCAGATAGGCGTCATGCCAGTGGGGATCATAGGCATGCCCCTCGAAATGCGCGCGCACGGTCTCGATCCCGGACGTGGCGTCCTGCTTGAGATCGATCCAGTTGCGCGCCGTCATGCCCTATCCCGCTTGGTGAATGTGCTCTTGGCAGATTAACTGCTGATGAGGAGAGTGTCTGGAAGATTTGTGCAAGCCTTGTGGCATTCGGGTCTGCTCGCGATGGCGTTCGGTCTGTAGATGCATCTGTAACTGCCCCACCGCTATCGCGAGCAAGCTCGCTCCCACACTGGATCTTCAGAGGGCAAAAAACTTGTGTTCGGCACAAATCCCTCTGTGGGAGCGAGCTTGCTCGCGATAGCGGCGGGTCAGCTTGCATCAATGCTGCATGTGCCGCCGTCATCGCGAGCAAGCTTTGCTCCCACAGAAAAAACGCGGTCTCCACCAAGAACCAGGTCGGCTACTAGGCCGCCTCGCGGTGGACGTTGATCTCAGGCGCCCCGTTAACCACGCTGGCCGAACGTAGGCGAGGCACCGAGTGGTGGGCAAAATCGCTTTGGTTACTTTCGACTGGGCCGGCTTCCGGGCTTCTCAAAAGTGACCCGCTGTAAGAGCGGAACCCTAAGCCGCCGTTACCGCGAAAATGGATATGTACCCGATCAACAAAACCGCCCGATCCCACCTCAGGCATCCGGAGTGATCGCTGGCAACACCGTCTCCACCGCCAAACGAGCCAATTCAGCATCCTGCTCAGCCTTGACCCCTGACACCCCGATGGCACCAATGCACTGGCCGTCATGACGAATGGCCACCCCACCTTCAAGCATCCCCTGCAGGTGCGGAGCGCTGAGAAACGCGTAACGACCACCATTGATCATGTCTTCGAAAACCTTGCTATCACGCCGCCCCATGGCGGCCGTGCGGGCTTTTTCGGTGGCGATATAGGCCGACAACGGCGAGGCATCGTCCAGGCGCAGCAGCCCCAGGGGATGACCACCGTCGTCCACCACACAAACCGACACCGCCCATTGACGCTGATGAGCCAGCTCCTTGGCCGCCACCAGCAATTGCGCAACGTCCTGCTCAGTCAATACCGCTTTGGTTTTCATGGATCACTCCGTGCTATGCCACAGGAGGCCCGCGAGACAATCAGGCGCCCGCCCAGCAAGCCGAGGAATATTTCCTTCTGCGAACCATAGCGCACATCCAGCGGTTCATTGAAGCCCGGGGCCGGCGATCTACCGCGGGGACACGAACATCCACTTCATATCAATGGATCCACGACATCAACCAATTGTCCGCAAACACGGCAAAATCGTTGACAACGAAATTAGTTAAGAGAGTTAATGGATCCACAGACAAGAACAACATCCGCCTGGAGATCCCTCATGTACCCCAAAAATGCCTGGTACGTTGCCTGCACCCCCGATGAAATCGCCGACAAGCCCCTGGGTCGCCAGATCTGTGGTGAGAAGATGGTTTTTTACCGGGGGCATGAAGGCAAGGTCGCGGCGGTGGAAGACTTCTGCCCCCATCGCGGCGCCCCGCTCTCCTTGGGCTACGTCGAAAACGGCAACCTGGTGTGCGGCTATCACGGCTTGGTGATGGGCTGCGACGGCAAGACCGTCGAGATGCCGGGGCAACGGGTACGAGGCTTCCCTTGCAACAAGACCTTTGCGGTACAGGAACGCCATGGGTTCATCTGGGTCTGGCCCGGTGACCAGGCGCAGGCCGACCCGGCGCTGATCCATCATCTGGAATGGGCTGAAAGCGATGAGTGGGCCTACGGTGGCGGCCTGTTCCATATCCAGTGCGACTATCGCCTGATGATCGACAACCTGATGGACCTGACCCACGAAACCTACGTCCATGCCTCGAGCATCGGCCAGAAGGAAATCGACGAGGCGCCGCCGGTGACCACGGTCGACGGCGATGAAGTGGTCACCGCCCGGCACATGGAAAACATCATGCCCCCGCCGTTCTGGCGCATGGCTTTGCGCGGCAACAACCTGGCCGACGACGTGCCGGTGGACCGCTGGCAGATCTGCCGTTTCACCCCGCCCAGCCATGTGCTGATCGAAGTCGGCGTGGCCCATGCTGGCAACGGCGGCTATCACGCCGCGCCGCAATTCAAGGCGTCGAGCATCGTGGTGGATTTCATCACGCCGGAAACCGAGACGTCGATCTGGTACTTCTGGGGCATGGCCCGGCACTTCCAACCACAGGATGACGCCCTCACCGCGTCCATTCGCGAAGGCCAGGGCAAGATTTTCAGCGAAGACCTGGAAATGCTCGAACGCCAGCAGCGCAACCTGCTGGACCATCCCCAACGCAATTTGCTCAAACTCAACATCGACGCTGGCGGCGTACAGTCTCGCCGGGTACTGGAGCGCTGGCTCGCACGGGAACGGGAAGCACAGGCCGGGCTGATCGCCAGCAGCCATCAACCGCAACAGGTGGAGCAACGGTCATGATCGAAGTCCAGGTCGCGGCGCGACACAACGAAGCCCTCGATATCTGCAGCTACGAATTGATGCGTGTCGATGGTCAGCTGTTGCCGGCCTTCACCGCCGGCGCCCATATCGATGTGCACTTGCCTGGCGGGCTGATTCGCCAGTACTCGCTGTGCAACCATCCCGAGGAGCGGCACCGCTACCTCATCGGCGTGCTCAAGGATCCGGCGTCCCGCGGTGGTTCGAGCAGCCTGCATGAGCTGATCCAGCCAAGTATGCGCTTGCATATCAGCGAACCGCGCAACCTGTTCGCTCTCGCCCCGCAAGCCCGGCGCAGCCTGCTGTTTGCCGGAGGCATCGGCATTACGCCGATCCTGTGCATGGCCGAGCACCTGGCCCAGAGCGGCGCGGCGTTCGAGCTGCATTACTGCGCTCGCGCCCGAGACCGTGCAGCCTTTGTCGAGCGCCTGCGCCAGTCTCCTTATGCCGACCGGGTCTTCCTGCATTTCGATGAAGAACCTGAAACCCTGCTGGACGCCGCCAGGGTGCTGGCCGCGCCCAGTGACGACGGGCACCTCTACGTCTGCGGCCCTGGCGGGTTCATGCAACACATTCTCGACACCGCCAAGAGCCAGGGCTGGCAGGAAGCCTGCCTGCACCGCGAATACTTTGCCGCCGCCCCTACCGACACCCGTGCCGATGGCAGTTTTTCGGTCAAGCTGGCCCGCAGCGGCCAAGTGTTCGACGTGCCAGCGGACTGCAGTGTGGTGCAGGCGCTGGAGCGCCATGGCATCGAGATTCCGATCTCCTGCGAACAAGGTGTCTGCGGCACCTGCCTGACCCGTGTGCTGGAAGGTGTGCCTGAGCATCGGGACATGTTTCTGACCGAGGCTGAACAGGCCTGCAACGACCAGTTCACGCCGTGTTGTTCCAGGTCCAAGACACCGATCCTGGTACTCGACCTCTAACACAGGACATTGTGGGAGCGAGCCTGCTCGCGATGGCGTCAGCTCTGCAGTATTGATGGTGACTGACCCACCGCTTTCGCGAGCAAGCTCGCTCCCACAGGGGATTGGTGGTGAATAGAATTCCTATAACCACCGGAAGACATTGTGGGAGCGAGCCTGCTCGCGATGGCGTCAGCTCTGCAGTATTGATGGTGACTGACCCACCGCTTTCGCGAGCAAGCTCGCTCCCACAGGGGATTGGTGGTGAATAGAATTCCTATAATCGCCGGAAGACATTGTGGGAGTGAGCCTGCTCGCGATGGCGTCAGCTCAGCAGTATTGATGGTGACTGACCCACTGCTATCGCGAGCAAGCTCGCTCCCACAGGGGGATTGGTGGTGAATAGAATTCCTATAATTTCCGGAAGACATTGTGGGAGCGAGCCTGCTCGCGATGGCGTCAGCTCAGCAGCATTGATGGTGACTGACACACCGCTATCGCGAGCAAGCTCGCTCCCACAGGGGATTGGTGGTGAATAGAATTCCTATAATCGCCGGAAGACATTGTGGGAGCGAGCTTGCTCGCGATGGCGTCAGCTCAGCAGCATTGATGGTGACTGAGACACCGCTATCGCGAGCAAGCTCGCTCCCACAGGGGATTGGTGGTGAATGACAATCCAGCTGTTATCTGCAACCGGGCGGGTTACTCCGAACGCAGAATCACCGTCATCCGCTCGTCAGCCAGCGTCGAGCCGAACACTTCGGCGTAGCGCAGGGTCGCGTTGGCATGCTCGCGCATGATTGCCTCGGCACGGCCGCTCTGGCGGTTGATCAGGGCGTCGAACACCGAATGGTGTTGCATATGGGCATAGTTGAAGCGGCGAAATTCGCCGGCCATGTTCTGGCGATCCACCGCCAGGGCGGTGACTGAGGCGAATGGCAGATGATCGTTGCGGGCCAGGGCATCGGCAATCGCCGGGTTGTGGCTGCCTTCGACGATCACTTGGTGAAAACGCATGTTGAGGTCGTGATAGACCTCCAGGTCGTCCTCGGTCACATAGCCCTTGGCGAACAGTTCATCGCCCTGCACCAGGCATTGCTCGAGTATCGCGCGGGCCTCTTCAGACAAACCGTGCTCGGCCGTCTGCCGTGCCGCCAGGCCTTCCAGCACGCCACGCACCTCCACCGCTCCGGCGATCTGCTCGGCGCTGACCGAGCGCACCTGGAAACCTCGTCCGCCGAAGCGCACCAGCAACCCTTCCTGCTCCAGGGTGCGGAACGCCATGCGCACCGGCATGCGCGAAACGCCGAACAGCTCGGCCGTGGGGATTTCCATCAAGCGCTCGCCAGCGGCCAACTCGCCCGAGGCGATCATCTTGCGCAGCGCAACCAGCACCGTTTGGCCGGGCTTACTCATCCAGGCGATTCCACAGAAAAGAAGCCGTCATAGTAGAAGGCTTGGCGCAGCGTGTCACGGCAAGGCAGTGGCAGCCAGGCTGGCCGCCACAGCGGGTTGTTCAAATCCCCGCCAACTCGCGCAACTGCGCCAAGGTCTGTTCGTCCAAGCTAATCCCATGCTCATTGGATTTGCTGCGTTCGCGATGGCGACGGTCTCCCGGCAAGCGCCGCAACCCGACGCCATGCATCTGCCTGACCAGTTCCTGGCTGCGCTCGGCAAAGTTTTGCCCGGCGGTCTTGCTCGGGTCGATCACGATCAACAACTGACCGGTCCACGGGGTCTTGGCACCCGGATGGTTGTGCCAGTCGAACTCGAAGGAAAAATTGCCGCCAGTCAGGGCTGCCGCCAGCAACTCGACCATCATCGACAGCGCCGAGCCCTTGTGCCCGCCAAACGGCAAGAGCGCTCCACCTTCGAGAATCGCCTTGGGGTCGCGGGTCGGCTGGCCGAGGCTGTCCACGCCCATTCCTGGAGGCAACAACTCGCCCTTGCGTGCAGCAATCTGTACGTCGCCGTGGGCAATGGCGCTGGTGGCGAGGTCGAAGACAATCGGCTCACCGTCAGCCCGTGGTGCGGCGAAGGCAATGGGGTTGGTGCCGAACAACGGGCGGTCCGCGCCATGGGGCACCACACACGTCATGCTGTTGACCACACTCAACGCCACCAGGCCTTCATAGGCAAACGGCTCGACATCCGGCCAGAGGGCGGCAAAGTGATGGGAGTTGCGAATGGCCAGGATGGCGATACCGGCACTGCGGGCCTTCGCCACCAGCAATGGACGCGCGGCGGCCAGGGCGGGCTGGGCAAACCCGTTGCCGGCGTCCACCGCGACAAACCCTGAAGCGACGTCCTCGACCACTGGCACGGCCTTGCCGTTGACCCAACCGCTGTCGAGCGTCGAGACATAACCGGGAATGCGAAACACCCCGTGGCTGTGGGCGCCGTCACGCTCGGCCCCGGCGCAGTTTTCAGCCAGGCACCGAGCGACTTCGGTCGACGTGCCATGACGCAGGAAAATTTTCTCCAGCAAGCTCACCAGAGCATCGAAAGACAAGGTGCAAGAAGCGGCATGATCGGATGGCGCAGACATCTGAAGCTCCAGAATGATTGTTGGAGGTAGCAACAGCGTAAAGGGACCCGCCGGGTGATTAAACACCGTTTCAGGCGCGCACTGTCAATCCTTGTCCACGGCATCTGCCCGGCCTGGCAGGTCGAACACCAGCATGCGGTAACTATGTACCACCTTTGCTCATTTATCGTTGCCTAGTCTGGTGGCTTCCTCCACGTTCGCGCCGTTTTGAGGCGCCCTGATCGAGAAGCAACGATGCTCACTGAAACCACGCCACTTTTATTTCCCGAGGTATTGCACGCCCATCGCCTGGACGAATTAACCGCCACCCATGGCCTGACGCAGACAGACCTCGACTGGTTGCAGCACATCGCCCTGCCCGGCCACACACAGCGCGCAGCGCAGACACCCTCGATGTTCGCCGAAACCATTCTGTTGCAAGCCGATGAAAAACCGCCCATTGCGCTGGCCGGCTGCTTTGTCCTCAGCACCTCGTCTAACAGCAGCGAAACCAGCACCCACCCGGTGTTCCTCTACACGCCAAGGGGGGGCATCGAAAAATTCGACAACCTGGCATCCGTCGAAGAAAAGATTGACCGGATGCGCCGGGACACTGCGCAACGCGACGACCTGTTTCGTCTCTTGTCGATTTCCCAACGCAGCGAACTGAACAGCACCACCGACATCAGGCAGACCCGGCAACTCATAGAGGAGGATGTTTTCAAGACCCAGCTCGAATCCATCGAGCACGCCCAGAGCCTCAATGCCTTGGCCATGGTGAAGGAACTGATCAAATTGCCCTCGTTAAGATCGATGCTTGACCAGGTATTGAACGAGGCGCTGCCGGACCTGGATCATCGACAGATCCGCGTGGCGTTCACCAAGGAGATTCACCCGCAAGATCCAAAGGCAATCCCGGTGACGGAAAGCATCCCACTGAGCGATGCAGTCCTGGACTACTTCCATCACCAGGGGTGGCGTGCCGGGCATGACATCGATCTGACTCATCCGGGTACGCCCGCATCGTCCTACAGTCCGCAGCAATGGGAAAACATCATAAAAGACATTGCCACAACACTGATTCCAACGCTGATCAGCTGCATCGATGCCTTCTGGGAGGGAAGAGCCGCCTCTTTCTATATGTCACGACGCAAACTTCTATCTCGCGTCATTCACGATGAGTTATGGGCGTCCATCCTGATCGAACGGGAGAAAGGACAACTGACGGATGAGCAGAGTCGTGAGCTGCTTCGGTTATTCCGTCCCTCTCGCCGAGACGAAACGCTGCTGTTCATCGAAACGATTCGACTCTGGGAATATGAACCGAACTACGTGGAGCTTGCCGGCTCCATGATGATCAGCGCCAAGGGGCATTATCTTTATACGCCCCTCGACGGTGTTCAAAAGATAACCAACTATTCGGGCTTCAAGGACAGGTTGTACGGTCAATCCGCAAGCACTGTAGAAAAAGAGAAAATCTATAGCCTCTTGAGCCTGGAAGAGCGTAACCGCTTCCAGCGCTTCGATGAGCCGCAGCTTTCGGGCAAGTCACTGGACTTACCGGTCGCCGAAACCCTGGCAAGCGCGATAATTGAAAAGCAGAAGAACAACTTCCATTACGCATTGGAGATGTCTCGCCAGGCCGATGTCGACATCCACTCGCTCATCGACAAGGCGCTGGATATACGCGCTTTCATCAGCAAGCGACTGTTGGCGCAGCCAACCGCCGGACATTGGGGAACGCGTCCCGCGTTCCATGGGGACCTGCGCCCATCCAATTTCATGGCTGATCAACTGGAAAAAAGGGGCAAGAGCTATACCGATGTGGAAGAGGCTTTCGACAGTCTCTTTCGTCAGTTACCAACGTCCCCCAACGTTTCGCTGCACAACGGGCTCAGGCCGCTACTGGCTGAGCTGACCAGTGTTTTTTCTTTGGGTATCCGCGCCGAGGCCGAACTCAGGGAGCTTGGTTCGAGTCTGCCGTCGATTGCAAATAATCTGATCAGAACAGTTTTCGTCTACGACCCAGACTACCCGGACCGCGCGCAACGCAAAACGGTCAGGGGCTTTCGGCCGGATGTCTATTCGTTGACGCTCGCCTGTGGCGATGAAGGCCGAACGGTCCTGCTGCCACTCGCCAATTGTTTTTTATTAACCGAGCGTGGGGGGCTGGATACTCCCCACTCAGGCATGGCGATCCTTTGGACACCTGCCGATGGCTTGCGGGCTTTTCCTTCCGTAGAGGTGACCACCCGGCAATTGAATCAAGATCTGCTCGACTCCCAAAGACGCTTTGCATTGCTTGAAAATTTACCGGTCACTCAACGCCTGCCCCATAGGCGCTACCAACTCCAGGCCTATGAATTGATCGACGACAACGTACTGATCAATCGGATGAGTTCGTTTATCAAATACTTTGAGGCCGAGTATGGCTATCTGAGCACATTAAAAACCGGTGATTGGCAACTGACCGGATCGGCATTGGTCAACAGTCTTCAGGCGCTCCTGAACAAAGGCGCCCCCACCAATCTGAAACGCGCTACCGCTATCGCTCAGGCAAATGAACGCCAACAGAAACTACCTGCCTGGCTTGGCACTGCGTCCCTTGAAGAAAAACGCCTGCACGTAGAAGTGCTTGAGCAATATAAAAACAGCGTGTCCGATGGCAAGGATTACCTGGACGGTATCGAGCCCCTGCGCACCTATGTGCATAAAACACTGCAAACGCTATTGGACGCGCGCTTTCCTCAGAAAAACCTGAACCCCGAAACGATCCAGATCACGCCCAACCTCGCGATCGTGGGACCGGCCAGCTCGCTGACCGATTTTGCGTTGAATCACATCGAGGTGACCGAAAAGGGTTTCAAGGTTTCGTCAACATCCACGCAGCCGTTGCCTGATGGTTTGAGCGAGACCGCCGTACGGCAAATGTTGTCGTCGCTGGATATCCCTACCACCTATAAAAACCATGTAACCCAAGCACTTTCCGGCAGCGTTGTGGATGTCCAGCCGAGAAAGCGGCGCTTTCGGCAACAGTTGCCATGGCAATTGTTGCAGTACGCTCACGCACGGTATCTCCAGCAACACCTTTCCCCTCCGGCATTCGATCTGTTCCGGCAAGTCATGGACATGCCGGACGCCATCGCTCGTCAAGCGGTCGAGGGCGTCAGCGCATTCTTCCGCCCTTTGGAGCTGATCAAAACCGAAGGCGGTGCTGCGATCAAAGCATTGGGGCTTTACCTGTTCAGTTCGGCTACCGATGCAACCAGCTCTCACGTCCTGTATTCGCCCTACCATGACGGCGAGCTGTTACAGGAGTTCAAGGATGAAGCGAGCATCGTGGCGGCATTCAATACGCCCGGCGCACTCCAGGATTTGTTGATTCGCCGGCTTCCCCAGGACCAACAAGCCACGTTCAAAAATCTCTTCGCAGCCACGCGCGGAAAACAATCGGAAATGACCCTCGGCTTCAGCCCCATCAATACAAATATTCTGCATACGCTGTATGACGACAACACAGCGTTGCTGGCAGATATGTTGACCGCGCAAAACCAGGACCATCGTCAGTCCGATTGGGCAACGGTGCTGCATCTGTTCAGCTCCGGGGTCAGGATGTTGGGAAGACAGTTACCGGCCAAACTGACTTTCCTGGAAACGCTCTGGGAGAGTTATCAGGACTTCAAGGGCTCGGCCGAAGCCTTGCAACAACATGACTGGAAAACAGGCCTGCACAATTTTATCGCAGGCGCCGCGGAGATGGTCTTGCTTGGCTTCTTGAACCGCGAGGATACATTCGGTCTTCTCGACCCTATCGGACCGGTTTCTGGAAGCGCTACACCCGCGACAAACTGGAAGGACATCGCGTGCACGGCTCCGATGCGCACCGACCTCCAGGTCTTCGAAGCCTCGGACGTCAGCCTCTCGAATCTTCAACTGAACCTGAGCGACGGGATCTATAAGGTCGCGGCGAATGGCAAGTCTTTTATCCCACTCGCCGGCAAGGTCTATCAAGTGGCAAAAGCCGGCCAGACCTGGCGAATCATTCACGAACACGGTGAAGGGCCTTTATTGAAAAAGTCCCCGGACGGCCGGACATGGGAAATCGACCCGCAACGCCAAACCATTCGATTCGGCAAGGCCGGGTCGAAGATGGCCATCACCTATAGCGACTTCAAGGCCAAAGGTTCGTTGAACATTGAGGCACGGGGCATGGCCGAGATACACAGGAAATATCCGTACCGGGCAAATGCGATCGTGCAGGCACTGGAGACCGCGAGGTTCTACTCATCCAACGCCCTTCACAACTTCGAGCAATTCAAGCGACAACCACTTGCGGGCTCTCGGCTGAATCATTTCCTGAGATTGTTTTTTGGGGTCAACAGCGTCGACGCCCGTCTTATCAGCAAAATTGAGGCGGCGATTTCACCAATATGCCAAGCATTGGCCAACCCCTCCTGGGCACAACAGAATGCGGACCGCATCATTGTCGGCAGCCTTAAACAACTGGGAGATAGAGCCACAGCCTTTGTGCTCGAACCAGCAGCCGTCGGGAGAATTTATATCACCCAGTTTTTCTTCGACATGGGATTGGATTGGTATAGATCCGTTGTACCGGAATCCTTCAATGTCGACGCTCATGCCCAGGGAGCGACGTTCATCCATGAAGTCTCCCATCAGCTTTTCAATACAGTCGATATCATCTACCTGGATGCGGCACTGCCGTTCCTGGACTTGATTTCAACAGCCACTCATCTAGGAAGGGAGAAATATGAAACGCAAAAAGGACTGCAACAGGATGGGCTTTCGTTGAGCACCCCGAAATCGAAATTGTTTACGCAATGGGATGATAAAGACAATACGTACAAAAGCATGGAGCATGTATTTGGATACAGGGAGACGGCTCGGGAGGTCCTGAAAATAACCGGCGCCAAAAACATGAACGAAGCGCGTGACGCGTTCCTCGATCCGCTTTTGCCGGAGAAGCGCATCGACGTCATACTTCGCAACGCAGACTCGCTCACACTCTTGATTTGTGAATTGGGACGCCAACTCGACCCCACTCCATCACAGCAAATTACCCTGCCGTAAAGGGTTTGGGTGGTTGATCTTTTTTTCACGCAATGTATGCGACGGTAGGCGACAACGAGTGCTTGAGTAAAAAAACAGGCTCATTGATGCGTAAACGCCATGACGGTTGTTCTCGGCAGCTCATGCCGAAGGTTAGAATGCGGCAAACCAGGAAGAGTCAATGACCGAACATCCCCTCTCGGAAGCCGAATACGACGCCATTACCGATGCCGCTGCCCATTGGTGCATGCGCTTGCATGCCGCCGATTGCACCGATGCCGAACGGCAGGCGTTCAAGCGATGGCACGATGCCGAACCCCTGCATGCTTTCGAATACGAAGCCATGCTGGAGATCTGGGCTGTTGCCGATCATCTGCCGCGTGTCGAGGCAACGCCGACTGCTCCAGTACGCCGCACCCGGTCGCGCTGGAGCCGGTTGGCGGTCGCCGCTGCGGTGTTAGTAGTGGGCATACCCCTGGCCGCTTACACCGGCTGGAACCTGGGCTGGGTTGCCAATTCCTACCAGCGCTTCGAAGCGGGCGCCAGCGTACGTCATGTCACCCTGGGTGACGGCAGCCAGGTCGAACTCAACCTTGGCAGTGAGCTGGTATTTGCCAACTACAAAAACGAACGCCGGGTGACGCTGAAAAAGGGTGAGGCGTTTTTTGACGTCAGTCATGACAAACAGCACCCGTTTGTCGTTCGGGCCGGGCAAGGCCAGGTGCGTGTGACCGGAACACGCTTCAACGTATGGATGTACCAGGACCAGGTACGGATCACGCTACTGGAGGGCTCGGTGAGGGTAACCAGCAACCAGGCACTCACCCGTGACGGCCTGCCGCTTTCCCCGGGCATGCAAGCCAGCTACAAGGCGGGCGACCAACAACCACAAGTTCGTGATACAGACGCCAATGACAGTTCGCTGGCGTGGCGCAACGGCAAGCTGGTGCTGGATAACCTTGCCCTGAGCGATGCACTGCCGCTAATCAACCGCTACCTCGACCGCCCCGTCATGCTGGCCGACAACAGCACCGGTGGCCTGCGTATCGGTGGTGTCTACAACATCAGCGAAGTACAGAACCTGGTGCCTTCGCTGCCCAAAGTCCTGCCGGTCTACCTGACCCAGAACAAGGATGGCAACCCGGTCCTCAACTCCGTCGGGCAACGGCCGGCCACTAACTGAAAGCTTTTCTCTGTGGGAACAAAGCTTGCTCGCGAAAGCGCCAGGTCAGCTTGCCTCGATGTTGAATGTGCCGCCGTCATCGCGAGCAAGCTCGCTCCCACAAATAAGATCGGTGCCAGCCTGCGGTTTCCCGGCCAACACAAATCCCCTGTGGGAGCGAGCTTACTCGCGAAAGCGCCGGGTCAGCCGACTGCTCACCAGCAGCTATTGCGTCGCCACCCTGCCCGTCTCATCACGCTCGCGGATAATCAACGCCTGATAGTGCGGATCGGCTTTGATCTGCTGTTCGGTGAATGGCAGCACACTCCACTGCTTCTGCGAAAAGGCCTGGGTCTGGTCCGCCGAATAGGGCGATGCCGGGTCGCTGGAGAGGGAGAATGCCAACAACCCCTGGGCCTGCGGACCTTTGCCGTCAAACGTCACCACTTGCAGATAACTGGTCCCGCTGACCACCTCCCGTTTGCCGTTCGCCCCGGGCACACTCTGGATCGCGTTGTAGATGCCCAGCTCCCCGGGACCGCCGTGAATCGGTGTCTGTCGGCCGCCGCTGCTGGCCACCTGGAGGTCTTGCCATTGGCTGTCCTTCGACAAGCCGGCGACCTTCACCGTCTCCACCGAAGCCAGCATGGCATCGCGCACGGCCTTGAGCACGGCTGGCCGCTCGATCGCCAGGCCACGCGGTGTGTGTTGCGGGTCTTTGGGGTCGAACGCGACGCGCCATGAATCAGGCACCGCCTGCAACCGGTCCATGATGTGCTGGAAATGCACGAACCCCAGTCCGCTCTTCAGGCCGGCCTTGCGATCCCAGGCCTTGAGGCTGGCACACGCCTCGACCAATGCCGAAGCGTCAGCCCCCAGGTCACCGGCGCACACGCCGAGCAGGTCCGGCATCACCTGGTCAGCCAGGTAAACCTGATCGTCCATGACCATGCGCTGCAAATCCTCAACCTTCACCGGCCCGCTCTTGGCCAATTGGCCGATCCGGTCCAGCGCAAAACGCGACCGCAGTCCCAGGGGCTGGCCTTGCTGGCTGATCAACGGGGAGTAACCGGACAGCGGCTGCGCAGGGTTGACCATCCAGGCCGAATCGTTGGAGTTCTGCACATAATCGCGGCGCAGCAACTGCGGAAGCCTGTCGGCGGCATAGGTGCCTTTTTGCACGGCTTTGGAATCGATGCCCCAGGCACACTCGCTGCGAGAGCCGTCCAGCACGATCAGTCGCAACCCGGCCCGAGGATCGCTGCACCGGGCCAGCTTCTCGGCGTTGACGTTCGGCACCACCGACACGTTCATGTAAAGGCTTTGCCCCTGGTCGTCCACCGCCAGGGTATTGACCCAGGGAATACCCTGGATCTTATGGACGGCGTCCTGCAGATCCTTGAGCGTGACCGCCTTGTTCATGGCGTACCACTGCGCCAGCACACGATCGTTTTCCAGGTTCGCGTCCCGCAGGCTGTAGGCGAACCGGTTATCCCAGTCCAGCCGGCCAGGCCATTGCACAATCGGGCCGAACTGCGAGCCATAGACCACTCGGGAAATCGTCTGCACCTGGCCGTCAGGTTGCTTGACGTCCACCGCAACCGTCTGCTGGTTCATCGGCACAGACTTGCCGTCGAGCAGATAGCGGGTCGGGTCCTTGGGGTCGAGTTGCAGGCGGTACAGGGTGAAATGCTTCGAGCTGTCGACGGTGTGGGTCCAGGCCAGGTGCTGGCTGAAACCGATGTTGATCATCGGCAGACCTGGCAGCGCCGCGCCCATGACGTCCAGCTTGCCGGGAATGGTCAGGTGCATCTGGTAGAAACGCATGCCGCCCAGCCACGGAAAATGGGGGTTCGCCAGCAACATCCCGCGGCCGTTGAACGAGCGCTCGCTGCCGATGGCCAGTGCATTGCTGCCACGCTCCAGGGCAAAACGCTGCTGCCGGGTTGCGGCGGCCGCGAAACCGGTGACCGGGGTGCCCCCAAGCGCGGTCGCCTGGGGCGGTTGCGCGCCGGCCAGGGCCTCGGCGAACTGGCCGACGCCGCCTTCCACCAACAACCGACGGGTCAACTTGACCAGGTCCAGCGCCGTGATCGGCCGCACCCACTCACTGGCGCATTGTTCGGGCAGGCCTTTGGCCTTGCGCTCGACCAGCGCACGGTTGTAACCCGCCACGTAGCCTTCGACCAGTTGTTGCACTTGAGGCGTCTGGGCCTGCCAGAAACCAGAAACTGCTTGCGGCGTGTTGAGCCAGCTGAAGAACAGATCGCTGACGCGGTTCTCCCGCTGCTCGACCGTGACCTGCTCCGGCCCAAAATAGCGCGAGCGTTGGGCGTTCACCGTGACAATCTCGTTTGCCAACAGGCACAGGTTGTCCTGGGCATAGGCATAGCCGATGCCATAACCCAGCCCGCGTTCATCCTGGGCCCGGATATGCGGTACGCCAAAACGGGTTCGACGGATTTCGGCACTGGCCTGCTGCCCATCGTCTTGCGCATTGACCACGGGGCTGAGCCCGAGGGCGATCCCCAGAAAAGCGCCTGCGAGGCCAATCCTCGATAACTGCCCGGACATTCTCACATTCACTCCTGATAAAACTTCAGAAACCAGGACGGCTACCGGTGCGACAGAAGACAAACACTCGACCCGCCTGGGAAATCACATGCCGCTTGCTGAACCGGAATGTGCCTACCTTGAAAACGAACCGGATGAAAAAAAATTAATGGCTGGCGGCCTTTTGAATGTGGGGGTTTGACGCAGCAAAGGCATTTTTTTCACATCATGGTCCTCATGATTGTGCGTCCTCGTTCGTCCTATTACAGGAGAGTATCCGTGACCTTTTCTGATCAGGCTGGTAAGGAGTTTTTGCATGCGTAACGCGCAACTGCCCATGGAGGGCAAGCCAAGGGCGACCGGCGTCTCGCTGAGCGCCCCCCACCGTGTATTCGACAGGCCGGCGGAGCGAGGCGGCAATGACCACATCAGGCGCTTGCTCAAGAGCTTCGGGCTCAGGACCAGCCTGATTCGCCTCAAAGTCATCGACGCGCTGCTCAAGGCCGCCCAGGAAAACCGCCCCTTGGGCGTGCGCGGGGTGCACAGCCAGTTGTTGGGGCTGGACATTCCATTGTCCTTTCTCAGCGTGCGCGAGGTGTTGAAGCGCTTGTGCAGCGAGGGCGTCGTTACTCTCAACCCGGATAAAAGCTACTGCCTGCACCCCCGTGCGATGGCCGTGCTTGAGGCCGAGGATTGAAGCCGGCGCTCAGGACTTGACCTTGCGCCGCATGACGCCGTTGATCACCACCACGATGACCGCCACGGCGATGGCGATGTATTGAAACAGCTGCTCGCTGATCATGCCCTTGCCTTGCATCCACGACAGCCCAAGCATGATTGCCAGGACGACGAGGACGATCAGAATCGAGTATTTCAAACGTTGTGAATGAGTCATTACCAATTTCCTGAATGTATCCGTTCTGTATCCGAAGGCTCGCCAAGCCCATACCCTATTGCGGGAATGGCGGGCTGCCAACGGGGTCCCATGGTACAGCCGAAGAAGCGTATTCGCGCAACCGCGGCGGTTAATCATGAGGAATTATGTATGTTTCGTCGTATCAGCCTATCAACAGCCTGAGCACCCAGATCGCCACCGCCGCCGAGCAACAGAGCGCGGTGACCGAGGAAATCAATCGCAGCATGGTGCAAATCCGTCACATGGTGGAGGAGCTGGTGGACGGCGACCTGGCCAGTGAGGCCAATACCCGGCAATTGCTGGAAGCGAATACGATCATGGGGCGGTTCAAGGTGCGCTAAGGCGTCCCCATTCTCCTGTGGGAGCGAGCTTGCTCGCGATAGCGGCCTGACAGTTGGCCCGGGGGGTTGTTGACTGGGTACATATCCATTGCTGCGGTAACGGCGGCTTATGGTTCCGCTCTTACAGCGGCTCACTTTTGAGAAGCGCAAAAGTAAGCAAAACGCTTTTGCCCCACCACTTGGTGCCTCGCTTAGGCTCGGCATGCCCTCACTCCGGCATTGCTCCGTGGGCCGCCGCGAAGGGCCATCCATGGCCCAGCGCGGCTAACCCGGCATCCATGCCGGGTTGCCCACTCCACAATGCCTGCGTTCGGCCATCGTGGTTAACGGGGCGCCCCAGATCAAAAACAAAAGCGAGGCGGCCTGATAGCCGACCTGGTTCTTACGGTCGTACACCCGTCAGATCTGTTTGAGCAGGACCTGTGGGAGCAAAGCTTGCTCGCGAGGCGGCCTGACAGCCGGCCTGGTTCTCCCGGTCGTACTCAGATCCCATTGTGGGAGCGAGCTTGCTCGCGATGGCGGGGTCAGCCTCGATGGATGTCGAATGGGCTGATGCCTTCGCGAGCAAGCTCGCCCACAAGACTTTATTCGCCCTTGCAACCTGACAATTCTGTAATCCCCGCCTCAGCCCCCCGTCAGCTCGCGCTCGCTACTCTGTTATCCTCCCTCCAAACCGTTCGACACGAGACCACCCCCATGGCCCATCCTCTGCACCTGCTCACCTTGAGCGCCCTGTTCATGACCACCCTGGCCCAGGCCGCCGAACCGGTCACCATCGATGTACACCGCGATGCCAATTGCGGCTGTTGCAAAAAGTGGATCTCGCATCTGCAAGCAAACGGCTTCAAGGTCAACGACCATGTCGAGGCCGACATGAGTTCGGTCAAGCAGCGCCTGGGCGTGGCGCCGAACCTGCGTTCCTGCCACACCGCCGAGATCAACGGCAAATTCGTCGAAGGCCATGTCCCGGCCGACCAGGTGCTGGCGCTGAGCAAGCGCGATGACTTGCTCGGTGTCGCCGCACCGGGCATGCCCATGGGCTCGCCTGGCATGGAAATGGATGGCATGAGCGATGCCTACCAAGTGATCGGCCTGAAGAAAGACGGGACCCAAACCGTAATGGCGGATTACCCGGCCCACTGATGGGCGAAGCCTATATCGGCTTGTTCCTGGCGGCTTTCGGCGCGGCAACCTTGTTGCCGTTGCAATCGGAGGCGGTGTTGGTCGGCTTGTTGCTCAGCGAGCGCCATCTGGTCTGGCTGTTGCTGGCGGTTGCCACGCTCGGCAATATCCTGGGTTCGCTGGTGAACTGGTGGCTGGGCACGCGGCTGGAGCACTTCAAGGATCGGCGCTGGTTTCCGGTCAGCCCGGCCCACCTGGACAAGGCTCGCGTGCATTACCAACGCTTCGGTCACTGGTCACTGCTGCTCAGCTGGCTACCGATCATCGGTGATCCGTTGACCCTGGTGGCCGGGGTGATGGGCGAGCCGTGGCGGCGTTTCCTGCTGCTCGTGAGCCTTGCGAAGGGTTTGCGCTATGGCGTCCTGGCCCTGGCGACACTGGGCTGGATGGACTGAACGTTCGGGCTGTTCGGTTGCCTGTGGTTAATGTCGCCATAATCGGGTCGCGCCAGGATCGGCGGCGGCCACAAGGAGATTGACCATGCCCCGCACCACTGCGCGCTGGTTGCCCAGCCTGTGCCTCACCGCCGCCCTGCCCCTGTTCGCCCAGGCCGCCAACCCGCCCGAAGGCCCGGCCTACGGAGCGCTGTTGGAGGGCTTCGAATACCCCTACACCCTCAAGCACTTCGCCTTCCCGTCCCAGGGCCAGTCGTTGCAGATGGGCTATATGGACGTGCCGGCCCAAGGCAAGGTCAATGGCCGCACAGTGGTGCTGATGCACGGCAAGAATTTCTGCGCCGCCACCTGGGGCGATTCGATCAAGGTGCTCAGCGAAGCCGGATACCGGGTCATCGCGGCGGACCAAGTCGGTTTCTGCACATCAAGTAAACCCGAGCATTACCAGTACAGCTTCCAGCAACTGGCGAGCAACACCCAGGCCTTGCTCAAGGCCCTGGGCGTACAGAAGGCCGTCGTCCTTGGCCATTCCACCGGCGGTATGCTCGCCACCCGCTACGCCTTGCAGTTTCCCGACGAAGTCGAACGCCTGGCGATGGTCAACCCCATCGGCCTGGAAGACTGGAAAGCCTTGGGCGTACCCTATCGCACCGTGGACCAATGGTACGCGCGTGAGCTGAAAGTCACCGCCGAGGGGATTCGCAACTACGAGCGCACGACCTATTACGCAGGCCGCTGGAAACCTGAGTTCGAGCGCTGGGTAGACATGCTCGCCGGCCTGAACAAGGGCCCGGGTCATACGCAAGTGGCGTGGAACTCGGCGCTGATCTACGACATGATCTTCACCCAGCCGGTCTATTACGAGTTCAAGGACCTGACAGTACCCACCCTGCTGCTGATCGGCACCTCGGACACCACCGCCATCGGCAGCGACATCGCGCCGCCGGCGGTCAAGGCCAAGCTCGGCCACTACGAGGTATTGGGCAAGCAGGTCGCCCGGCTGATTCCCCGCTCGACCCTGGTGGAGTTCCCCAATCTGGGGCATGCCCCGCAGATGGAAGAGCCGGATCGGTTCCACAAGGCCCTGTTGGGCTGGCTGGACAAACCCATTCCCTGACGAGGTGCTCCATGGCGGTGCAGATAGCAGTCATAGACGATTGGCAAGATGTGGCACGTGGCGTGGTGGACTGGTCGGTGCTGGACAGCGTCGGCCAGGTGACGTTTCTCCATGACTATCCCGCTGACCGCGACACCCTCGCCGAGCGCTTGCAGCGCTTCGAAGTGATCTGCGTGATGCGTGAACGCACGGTGTTCGACGAAGGCCTGCTGCGCCGCCTGCCCAATCTCAAGCTGTTGCTCACTGGCGGCATGCGCAATGCCGCCCTGGACCTGAAGGCTGCCGCCGAGCTGGGTATCCAGGTGTGCGGCACCGACAGCTACAAGTACGCCACGCCCGAATTGACCTGGGCACTGATCATGGCCCTGACCCGCAACCTGGTGCAGGAAGCCAACGCCCTGCGCGCCGGCCTGTGGCAGCAAGGCTTGGGAGGCGACCTGCACGGCAAGACGCTGGCGATCCTCGGCCTGGGCAGCATCGGTACGCGGGTGGCGCAGTTCGGCCAGGTGTTTGGCATGCGGGTCATCGCCTGGAGCCAGAACCTCAGCGCCGAGCGCGCCGCCGAAGTGGGCGTGACCTACGTAAGCAAGCAGGCATTGTTCGAGCAGGCCGATATTCTGTCGATCCACCTGGTGCTCGGCGAACGCACCCGCGGCCTGGTGGATGCCCAGGCCCTGGCCTGGATGAAACCCGAGGCGCTGCTGGTCAACACCTCCCGCGGGCCGATCATCGATGAAACCGCCCTGATCGACGCGCTCCAGCACAAGCGCCTGGCCGGCGCCGCCCTGGACGTATTCGCCCAGGAGCCCTTGCCCGCCGCCCATCCGTTCCGAACCCTGGATAACGTACTGGCCACACCGCATGTGGGCTACGTCAGCCGCCAGAATTACCAGCGGTTCTATTCCCTGATGATCGAAGACCTGCTGGCCTGGTCGGCGGGCCAGCCGATCCGGTTGCTGACGCCAGCAGGCTAAATCTAGAGCATCAACACACCACCCTTGTGGGAGCGAGCTTGCTCGCGATAGTGGCGGAGTCAGTTGCACGGTTTGTGACTGGCACACCGCTATCGCGAGCAAGCTCGCTCCCACAGGAGACATTGTGTTTTATTGGCCATTAAAACGCCTCTATGCCACCCGCCCTCCAATGGTGCATCGCGCCATTCCATCGCGCACGCCGATGAAACAACGCCGCTCCCCTTACACCCTTCTGGTTTCAGAAAACTGCACTTCGTCGGTGCGTATCCCCCTTCGTCATGTAAGAGATTGCCGACAAAAACCGTGATTGTCGGACAATGCGACGAACCGAGCCGCACCGCTCTACGTTCTGACCTAGACTGCCTAACCGGGGGGAAAACCAACCGGTCATCCAGACGAAAAAAAGTCGAAACTTTTCGCAACGGCGACAGGTCAGGTTAGAGGTAGGGCAACCGCGACTGGTGCAGTCCTTGCACTAGTCATTGCAACAGCTCCTTCAGCTGATTCGCTTCGCCGCATTGGGTAGCCGTTCGCTTTCCTTGCGTTGCGCTTGTGCGCCTGGCCGCAGGATTTGGCCAATGAAACAACAGCTCTGGCGCTTGCCGGAAACAGATCGAGAAAATGGGAGATATTTATGATCAGTGCTGCCTTGGAACCACAACAAGTCCGTTCGCAACTACCGCCCGCGGCTGAATCGCCAACGGCACCGGTGCTGGCCACCGGCGGCAAGGCACTGCTCCCCGTCGTTCGACAGAATCCCAACCGCAAGAAAGTATTGTTCGTCACTTCGGAAATTGCCGACCTGGTAAAGACCGGCGGCCTGGGCGATGTCTCCTCCGCACTGCCCCGGGCCATGGCCGGGCTGCATGATGTCCGGGTGCTGATCCCCGGTTATCCGCAAGTGATGAACAGCGGCAATCCGATCCACATCATCGGCGAACTGGGCGGCCACGCAGCACTGCCGCCCTGCAAGATCGGACGCATGGACATGGCCGACGGCCTGGTGATCTACGTCCTGATCTGCCCTGAGCTTTTTGCCCGCGAAGGCTCCCCCTACGGTGCCAACAACGGTCGCGACTGGCCCGACAACCACATTCGCTTCGCCCGCCTGGGCCTGGCCGCAGCCGACATCGCCGCCAACCTCGCGCAGATCCACTGGTGCCCGGACCTGGTCCACGCCCACGACTGGCCAGCCGGGCTGGCGCCGGCCTATATGCACTGGCGCGGGCAACGCACCCCGACCCTGTTTACCATTCACAACCTGGCCTACCAGGGCGTCGTCAGCCTGGCGTCCTGCCCGGAACTGGGCATCCCCGAACACGCCCTGCAACAGGAAGGCATGGAGTTCTACGGCAAACTGTCGTTCCTCAAGGCCGGGATGGCCTACTCCAGCCATATCACCACCGTCAGCGCCACCTACGCCCAGGAGATCACCACCCCGGCGTTTGGCTGCGGGCTCGACGGCTTCCTAGCTGCCAAGACCCAACAAGGCTTGCTCAGCGGCATCCCCAACGGTATCGATGAAAGCTGGGACTCGGCCACCGACACCCACCTGTTCCGTCAGTTCGCCATGGGCGACTGGGACGGCAAGGCGGTCAACGCGTCCCATGTGCGCGAACTCTTTGGCCTCGACGACTCCACTGGCCCGCTGTTCGCCGTGGTTTCGCGCCTGGTCTACCAGAAAGGCCTGGACCTGACCGAAGCGGTCGCCGAGTTCATCGTCGAGTCCGGCGGCCAGATCGCCATCATTGGCCGTGGGGAACCGGAGGAAGAACAGGCCATGCGTGAACTGGCCCTGCGCTTCCCCGGACGCATCGGCGTGCGTATCGGCTTCAACGAAACCGACGCGCGGCGGATGTTCGCCGGCAGCGACTTCCTGCTGATGCCTTCGCGCTACGAGCCCTGCGGCTTGAGCCAGATGTACGCCCAGCGCTTCGGCTCGCTGCCGGTAGCGCGCAATACCGGAGGGTTGGCGGACACCATCGAAGATGGCATCACCGGTTTCCTGTTCGATGAGTCCACCGTGGAAAGCTACAAACAGGCCTTGAGCCGCGCCTTCAAGGTCTTCGAGTTCCCCGACCTGCTCAACGCCATGCGCTGCCGGGCCATGTCGGCGCCGTTCAACTGGTGCCAGGCCGTGGAACCCTACGCCGAACTCTACGAACAGCTGGTGGCTAAGTCACTGGGAAAATCGGCCAGACAATGAGGTAACAATGACGTCAAGGACGCCTGAGACATGGACCCACGGGGCTGTCATGCTGGATGACGAGCACACCCGCTTCGCCCTCTGGGCCCCGGATGCATTTTTTGTCAGTGTCGAGCTCGACACTGGAGATTCAATACCGCTACTGCCCCAAGCCGACGGCTGGTTCATGATCCAGACCCGTTGCCCCGCCGGCACCCGCTACCGCTACAACATCGATGGCGAGCTGGAGGTGCCGGACCCGGCCTCGCGCGCCCAGGCCGGCGACATCGACCGCCACAGCGTGGTGGTCGACCCGCATGCCTACTCATGGCGACACACCCAATGGTCCGGCCGCCCCTGGCACGAAGCCGTAATCTACGAGTTGCACGTCGGCGCCCTGGGTGGTTTCGACGGCGTCGAACAGCATCTGGCACGCCTGGCCGGGCTGGGCATCACCGCCATCGAACTGATGCCACTGGCGCAGTTTCCCGGTGATCGCAACTGGGGCTACGACGGCGTCCTGCCCTACGCCCCCCAGGCCTCCTACGGCACGCCCGAACAGCTCAAGCATCTGATCGACAGCGCCCACGGCCATGGGCTGTCCGTCATCCTGGATGTGGTCTACAACCACTTCGGCCCCGACGGCAACTACCTGCACCGTTATGCCAAGGGCTTCTTCCGTGAGGACAAGCACACGCCCTGGGGCGCGGCGATTGATTTCCGCCGCCGCGAAGTGCGGGACTTCTTCATCGACAACGCGCTCATGTGGCTGCTGGAGTACCGTTTCGACGGCCTGCGCCTGGACGCGGTACACGCCATTGAAGACCCGGACTTTCTCCAGGAGCTGGCGACCCGGGTGCGCGAGCAGGTGGACCCGATCCGGCATGTCTGGCTGACCGTGGAAAACGAACACAACCAGGCCCACCTGCTGGAGCATGTCTACGACGCCCAGTGGAACGACGACGGGCACAATGCCCTGCACGTGCTGCTGACCGGTGAGACCGACGCCTACTACGCCGACTATGCCGAGCAGCCAACCGAACAACTGGCACGTTGCCTGAGCCAGGGCTTCGTCTTCCAGGGCCATCTCAATCGCCATGGCGAAGCCCGGGGCGAGCCCAGCAGTCACCTGCCGCCGAGCGCGTTCGTGCTGTTCCTGCAGAACCATGACCAGATCGGCAACCGTGCCTTGGGCGAACGCCTGCATCGGCTCGCCGCCCCCCAGGCCCTGCAGGCAGCGACTGTCTTGTTGCTGTTATCACCGATGATCCCGCTGCTGTTCATGGGCGATGAGGTGGCGGCCGAACAACCGTTCCTGTTCTTTACCAGCCACCACGGCGAGCTGGCAGAGCTGGTGCGCGAAGGCCGACGCAACGAATTCAAGGCCTTCAGTGCCTTTGCCGATCCGCAGCAGCGCGAACGAATTCCCGACCCCAACGCCGCCAGCACCTTCGAGGCTTCACGCCCAAGCCTGGAGTCGCGAGGCCCGGAGCAGCAGGCCAACGAGGCGCTGTATCGGCAACTGCTGAAAATCCGCCGTGAAGAGATCGTCCCGCGCCTGCCCGGTGCCCAGGCCCTGGGCACCGATGTGCTGGGCCATGGCGCCATCAGCGCACGCTGGCGGTTGGGCGATGGCAGCGTGTTGCGCATCGACTTCAACCTGAGCGATCAGCCCGTCGAACACGATGCCCCGGAAGAGGCACGCATTCTTTTCGAACATCCGCAGCAGGTCATGGGTCTGTTGCAACAGGGCGCCCTTGCGCCCTACAGCGCGCTGGTCAGTCTGACGCAGGCGACAACCTTGCCCAACATCACTGGAGAGCGCCTATGAGCGATGCGCAACTGGAAATCCTCGCCAGCCGAGCGGGCCTGGCGGTGGATTGGATCGACGCCAATGGCCGGGCCCAGAAAGTCTCGCCGGCGGTCTTGCGTTCGGTCCTCACCGGCCTGGGCCATCCGGCCGGCAGCGCCCAGGAAATCGACGCCAGCCTGCTGCAATTGCAGGAAGCTCAACAGAACCATCAATTGCCACCGCTGATCACCGCCGACGTCGGGGTCAGCCTGGACTTGAGCCGCTACTTCGAGGCCGGGACGCCCTGCGAAATCAAACTCGAAGATGGCGCGACACTGAACCTGAACCTTGATGCCGATGCCAAGCTGCCGGGGATGGTCCCGGTGGGTTATCAGCACATCAGCATCCGGGACCAACATTTCACCCTGGCCGTCGCGCCGGCCCGCTGCTACAGCGTGGCCGATGCGGTGGACGACCCGACGCCACGGGCCTGGGGCTTGAGCGCGCAACTGTATGCCCTGCGCCGCCCCGGTGACGGTGGCTTCGGTGACACCCAGGCCTTGGAGGAGCTGGCGCGGGTGGCCGGCGAGCGCGGCGCAGAGGCCGTTGCCATCAGCCCGATGCACGCGATGTTCAGCAGCGACACCGGGCGCTACAGCCCCTACTCACCGTCGAGCCGACTGTTCTTCAACAGCCTGTACGCCGCGCCGGGCACCATCCTCGGTGAACGCGCGCTGCGCACCGCCATCGACGCCACCGGCTTGACCAATCAGTTGCGCACCCTGGAAGAGCAGCCGCTGATCGACTGGCCGGTCGCCGCCCAGGCCAAGCAGAAAATCCTCCGCGCCCTGTACGACGGCTTCAGCCAGGGTGAGCATCCACTGCATGAGGACTTCAGCAGTTTCCGTCACACCAGCGGCGAAGCCCTGGAAAACCATTGCCGCTTCGAGGCCTTGCAGGCCGAACGCGCCGCCCGGGGTGAAAGCCTCGACTGGCGCCACTGGCCGGAAGAATGGCGCGATCCGCGCAGCCCCGCCCTGGCCCATTTCGCCGAGGAAAATGCCGATGAGATCGGCTTCTACGCTTTTTGCCAATGGCTGATTGCCCGCTGCCTGGAGCGCGCCCAGAGCGCAGCCCGATCCAGCGGCATGGGCATCGGCCTGATCGCCGACCTGGCGGTGGGTGCCGATGGCGGTGGCAGCCAGGCCTGGAGCCGGCAGGACGAACTGCTCGCCTCCCTGACCGTGGGCGCCCCGCCGGACATTCTCAACCGCTCCGGCCAAGGCTGGGGCATCTCGGCATTTTCCCCCGAAGGCCTGGTGCGCAACGGCTTTCGCGCCTTCATTGAAATGCTGCGGGCCAACTTCGCCCACGCCGGCGGCTTGCGCATCGATCATGTCATGGGCTTGCAACGGCTCTGGGTGATCCCTAACGACGCGCCCCCTTGCGATGGCGCCTACCTGTATTACCCGGTAGACGACCTGCTGCGCCTATTGGCGCTGGAATCCCATCGTCATCAGGCGATCGTGCTCGGCGAAGACCTCGGTACCGTGCCCGACGGCCTGCGGGACAAACTCATTGCCCGCTCGATCCTGGGCATGCGCGTGCTGTTGTTCGAACAGGACAACACCCACTTCAAGCCCATTCTCGACTGGCCGGACAATGCCCTGGCCACCACCAGCACCCATGATTTGCCAACGCTCAATGGCTGGTGGCACGGTCACGACATCGACTGGAACGCCCGGCTGGACCTGATCGATTCCCACACCGAAATGGACTGGCGCAAACACCGCGAGCGCGAACGCGAAGGCCTGCGTCACGTGCTGAACCAGGACCCGCAGAACTTTCGCGAAGAACACCGCGAGACCGACCAGGTGCTCGATGCCAGCGTGCGCTTCCTCGGTCACACCCGCGCGCCGCTGGTGTTGTTGCCGCTCGAAGACGCCCTGGGCATCGAGGAACAGGCCAACCTGCCGGGCACCATCGACACCCACCCCAATTGGCGCCGCCGCCTGGCCGGGCAAAGCCAGGCGTTACTGGATAACCCGGACGCTGCCCGGCGTCTGGAAATACTCGCCTGTGCCAGACTTCAGGCGAACGAGCGTGACCGATGAAACAGACGTTGATCCAACCCCTGCGGGCAACATTGCGCTTGCAGTTTCATAAAGGCTTCACCCTGGACGACGCCATCCCCCAGGTGCCGTACTTCGCTTCGCTGGGCATCAGCCACCTGTATGCCTCGCCGCTGCTCAAGGCCCGCGCCGGGTCCATGCACGGCTACGACGTCGTTGACCCTACCCTGGTCAACCCTGAACTGGGTGGCGAAGCTGCGCTCAAGCGCCTGGTCGCGACCTTGCGCGAGCATCGGATGGGCTTGATCCTCGACATCGTGTCCAATCACATGGCCGTCGGCGGCAACGACAACCCCTGGTGGCTGGACTTGCTGGAATGGGGCCGCCTGAGCCCCTACGGCGAGTTCTTCGACATCCAGTGGCACTCCCCCGACCCACTGATGGAAGGCCAATTGTTGCTGCCGTTCCTCGGCAGTGACTACGGCGTGGCGTTGCAGGAAGGCACCTTGCAACTGCACTTCGATGCCAGCCAAGGCAGCTTCTACGTCGAGCACTATGAGCACCGTTTCCCGATTTGTCCGATGCACTACGGCGAACTGCTCAAACCCACCGAAACCTTGCCCACCGAGCAAACCGAATCGCTCAAGGCCCTGGCCGAGCGCTTCACCACGCTGAATTACCAGACCGATGCCCACACCCTCGCCCGCCCGTTGCAAAAAGAGTTGCAGGAGCTGGCGGCTCAAGCAGGCATCCTCGCCGCCATCGAGGACAACCTGGGCGGCTACGACTCTACCGCCCCCGAAGGCTTCGAGCGCCTGCACCAACTGCTCGAGCGCCAGAGCTACCGGCTCGCCAGCTGGCGCACGGCGGCGGACGACATCAATTGGCGGCGCTTTTTCGATGTCAACGAACTGGGTGGGCTGCGGGTCGAGCGTCCGGCGGTCTTCGAGGCGACCCATGCCAAGATTTTCCAATTGATCGGCGAAGGCCTGGTGGACGGCCTGCGCATCGATCACATCGACGGCCTTGCCGACCCTCGCGGTTACTGCCGCAAATTGCGCAGACGGGTCGATTCGCTGTCGACGACCCGACACCTGCCGATTTTCGTCGAGAAGATTCTTGGCGATGGCGAGACCTTGCGGCGGGACTGGAGCATCGACGGCAGCACCGGTTACGAATTCATGAACCAGGTCTCGCTGCTCCAGCATGACCCGGCCGGCGCCGCCCCCCTCGCCGAATTCTGGAGCCGGCATAGCGAGCGGCCAGCGCACTTCATCGAAGAAGCCCGCCTGGCGCGCCAGCAGATCCTCAATGGCTCCCTGGCCGGAGACTTCGAAAGCGTCGCCCAGGCCCTGCTGCAAGTGGCCCGGGACGATGTGATGACCCGCGACCTGACCCTCGGCGCAATTCGACGAGCCTTGCAGGAACTGATCGTGCATTTCCCGGTGTATCGCACCTACATCACGCCTCTGGGGCGCTCGGCCGAAGACGAGGTGTTCTTCAACCAGGCCCTGGAAGGCGCCCGGCAAACCCTCAGCGAAGCCGACTGGCCGGTGCTCGATTGCCTGGCCGGCTGGCTCGGTGGGATGCCCTGGCGGCAACGTCCGCGCGGCAACCAGCGTAAACGCCTGCGCCATGCCTGCGTGCGTTTCCAGCAACTGACCTCGCCGGCCGCCGCAAAAGCGGTGGAGGACACCGCGCTCTATCGCTCGGCGGTGCTGTTGTCACGCAATGACGTGGGCTATGACACCGAGCGCTTCAGCGCCCCGCCTCAGGTGTTCCACCACGCCGGCCTCGAGCGGCTCGAGCATTTTCCCGACAACCTGATCACCACCGCCACCCACGACCACAAGCGCGGCGAAGACACCCGCGCCAGGTTGGCGGTGCTCAGCGAACGCGCCGATTGGTACAGCGCCTGCGTGGAGCAATGGCGCATTCTTTCGCCTTCGCTGCACAGTGACCCGGCGGCGCCCTCGGCCGGTGATGAACTGATTCTGTACCAGGCCTTGCTCGGCAGCTGGCCGCTGGACCTCGACCTCCAGGACCACAAGGCCCTGGCCGCATACAACGAGCGCCTGTGGCAATGGCAACGCAAGGCCCTGCGGGAAGCCAAGCTGCAAAGCAGTTGGGCGGCGGTCAACGACGCTTATGAACAAGCCACCCAGATGTTCCTCGAACGGTTACTGCTGGGCGATGAGGGGTTGCCCTTGCGCAGCGCCATCGCCGAGGCGGTCCAGGCCATCGCCCCGGCGGGCGCCCTCAACAGTCTGGCGCAAACTTTGCTGCGCATGACCGTACCCGGCGTACCGGACCTGTACCAAGGCAACGAGTTCTGGGATTTCAGCCTGGTGGACCCGGATAACCGTCGCCCGGTGGATTTCCAGGCACGCCGCGAGGCGTTAGGGGCCGACAGCACGCCAGCCGCGTTGATACGCGATTGGCGTGACGGCCGAGTCAAACAGGCATTGATCGCCAGGACACTGGCCGTGCGAGCCGAGTATCCGCTGCTATGGCGCCAGGGTCGCTACCAGCCGCTGGAAGTGCTCGGCGAACAAGCCGAGCGAGTATTGGCCTTCATGCGTGAAGACTCGCAACAACGGGCGATCATTGTTGTACCTGTCCATGCGGCGCCGTTGCTGGAAAACAGTGCCGTGCCGCTGGTGGCTGCGTCGGATTGGGGCGATACCCGTGTGTCGTTACCGTTCGCCGCCGGGGATGAAAAACTGAAGGGACTTTTTTCAAGCGCAGCAGTCACACCCCAAGGGGAGCTGCTGATCAGCACCGCGCTGGGGAATTTCCCGGTCAATGTCTTTATCCAACCTTGAGTTGAATCAGGAGCACTGCGATGAGTACCGACGATAAACGCATTCGCGAATTCGCCTATCAGATCTGGGAGTCCGAGGGTAAGCCCGCCGGGCAGGAGAAACGCCACTGGGAGATGGCGCGCAAACTGGCCGAAGCCGAAGCGCTGGCGCCGAGCAAGCCACCCAAGGCGGCGAGCAAATCAGCGGCCAGCAAAACCGATGGCGCCAAGCCTGCTGCCACCAAGAGCACCACGGCCAAGACCGCCGCAAAGAGCACGACCCCCAAGGCCAAATCGGCGGCCAAACCTTCTGCAGCGGTAGTGCCACCGGCCAGCAAAGCAGCCGACAAGAAGCCCCGGGCACCGCGCAAGCCGCCGGCGGCTTGATTCATCCTATCGGTCTCCTCGTCAGGTGGGAGCAACGCCTGCTCGCGAAACAGGCGCCTCGATTTCTGCAGGCGCGCATCGCTTCATCGCGGGCAAGCCTTGCTCCCCTAGAGAAGCAACTTTGTCCCACATAGCGGGGCGGTGCGACGTTTCGCTAAATCCCCTCGCCACAAGTGAAGGGTGGAGCCACCCACCCCAAGTGAACCGTATCGCTGAATCTGTCTGTCTTTTGCAGGAGCAACTATGACCCGTCCAAAAAAAAACACGCCGCCGCCCGTGATCGAGGCTTCGCGGATTCGTGAAGGGCTGCCTTTTCCACTGGGTGCAACCTGGGATGGCCTCGGGGTCAATTTCGCGCTGTTTTCAGCCAATGCCACCAAGGTCGAACTGTGCATTTTCGACGATGCCGGCGAAGTCGAACTCGAACGCATCGAACTGCCGGAGTACACCGACGAGATTTACCACGGTTATCTGCCGGATGCCCACCCGGGCATGATCTATGGCTACCGGGTCTACGGCCCATACGACCCGGCGAACGGCCACCGTTTCAATCCGAACAAGCTGCTGATCGACCCGTATGCCAAGCAACTGGTCGGCCAATTGAAGTGGTCCGAAGCCCTCTTCGGCTACACCATCGGCCATCCCGATGGCGACCTCAGTTTCGATGAGCGCGACAGCGCCCCGTTCGTCCCCAAGTGCAAAGTCATCGACCCTGCACACACCTGGGGCCACGACCATCGCGTCAGCGTCCCCTGGGACAAGACCATCCTGTATGAGACCCACGTGCGCGGCCTCACCATGCGTCACCCTTCGGTGCCCGAGAACCTGCGCGGTACGTTCGCCGGGCTGATGGTCGATGATGTGCTGGAGCATATCCGCAAGCTGGGTGTCTCTTCGGTGGAACTGCTGCCCATCCATGCCTTCGTCAATGACCAGCACCTGCTGCACAAAGGCATGACCAACTACTGGGGTTACAACAGCATCGCCTTCTTTGCCCCGGACCCACGCTACCTGGCCAGCGGCAAGATCGCCGAGTTCAAGGAAATGGTTGCCCACCTGCACGAGGCCAACCTGGAAGTCATCCTCGACGTGGTCTACAACCACACCGCCGAAGGCAACGAACAGGGCCCCACCCTGTCCATGCGCGGCATCGATAACGCCTCGTACTACCGGCTGATGCCCGACGACAAACGCTACTACATCAACGATTCCGGCACCGGTAATACCCTGGACCTGAGCCATCCTTGCGTTCTGCAAATGGTCACCGACTCCTTGCGCTATTGGGCCACGGAGATGCACGTCGATGGCTTCCGCTTCGACCTGGCGACCATTCTGGGCCGTTACCATGACGGCTTCGACGAGCGCCACAGCTTCCTCGTGGCCTGCCGCCAGGACCCGGTGCTGCGCCAGGTGAAAATGATCGCCGAGCCTTGGGACTGCGGCCCCGGGGGCTACCAGGTGGGACGCTTCCCGCCGGGCTGGGTCGAGTGGAACGACAAGTTCCGCGACACGGTGCGGGCCTTCTGGAAGGGCGACGACGGCCAGCTAGCCGATTTCGCCAGTCGAATGACGGCCTCGGGCGAGATGTTCAACCAGCGTGGCCGGCGTCCGTACGCCTCAGTGAACTTCGTCACCGCACATGACGGTTTCACCTTGCATGACCTGGTGTCGTACAACGACAAGCACAACGAGGCCAACGACGAGAACAACCAGGACGGCAGCAATAACAACCTGTCCTGGAACCATGGCGTCGAAGGGCCGACGGACGATCCAGAGATCAACGCGCTGCGTCATCGGCAGATGCGCAACTTCTTCGCCACCCTGCTACTGGCCCAAGGCACGCCGATGATCGTCGCCGGCGACGAATTTGCCCGTACCCAGCACGGCAATAACAACGCCTATTGCCAGGACAGCGAGATCGGCTGGGTCAATTGGAACCTGAGCGAGGATGGCGCGACGCTGCTCAAGTTCGTCAAGCGCCTGATCAAGTTGCGCCTGACCTATCCGATCCTGCGACGCGGACGGTTCCTGGTGGGTAACTACAACGAGGACATCGGCGTCAAGGACGTGACCTGGCTGGCCCCGGACGGCAGCGAAATGACCATTGAGCAATGGCAGGACAGCCATGGTCGCTGCCTCGGCATGCTGATGGACGGCCGCGCCCAGGAGACCGGCATTCGACGCAAGGCCGGCGATGCGACGCTGCTGCTGGTGGTCAACGCCCACCATGACATCGTCAACTTCCGCTTGCCGGAAGTCCCAGAGGGCAGTTTCTGGACCTGCATGGTCGACACCAACCAGCCGACCGTTCGTGGACAAGAGCGCTTCGATTTCGATTCCGAATACTCCGTCACCGGGCGCTCGCTGCTGCTGTTTGAGCTGCAACGCGAAGAAGAGGAATGAAGTACCGGTTGTAAACAGCCAGAGAAACCGCAAGGACGCGGTTTTTCGATGCATACAGCCCAGTTTGAAGAAAAAAATGCAGTTCAGACACACATCTCGCAAGACGAATCGGCCGCCATGGTCAATACTTCACATGCGGTAGTCTCCAGGATTCGGAGCGCTGTGAATCGCAGCCATACCCACGCGGGCGTCATCGGACAGTAGGCCCGGTAGATGGCTGAAAGATTGAATACACACAAGGATGTCTCTCATGAAACCCGCCTCTCGCTTGCCCGGCCGGCAGCATCCGCAAATCTGGAACAGTGCTGCGCAACTGGCCGATATCCCGATTATCAGTACCCAGACGCTCATTCCCGCCGGCGCCCGCGCGGTCGTCCTCTCCCCGCATCCGGGCGATGAGATCGGCGCCTGTGGCGGATTGCTGCAGTTGCTGAACAACCTGGATCAACCCATGTTGCTGATCTCGGTCTCCGATGGAGCCCTGATCCATCCCGGTTCACCGTTGTGGACCGATGAGCGCCTGCGTACACACCGCCCTCACCCGCAGGAAAGCGTGGACGCCCTGCATCGCCTGGGCATAGCAGCCCATGGCCTGCAATGGGTGCGCGGCGGCTTCCCGGAAAAGGCCCTGGCCGAACACGAGGCCGAGCTCACCGAATTTATTGCACGTCACCTGCGCCCCGGTGACGTGGTGTTCAGCACCTGGCGCCAGGATGGCGACAGCGACCACGAGACCGTCGGGCGCGCCGGGGCCTTGGCCGCCGACAGGATCGGGGTGACATTCAACGAACTACCGGTGTGGGCCTGGCACTGGCCGGTCCGCGAGCAAAACAAGATCCCCTGGCACCGGGCCCGCAAACTGCGCCTGGATGTCTGGACTACCGCCCGCAAGCGTCACGCCATGTACGCGTACGTCAGCCAACTCAACGGCGAACCGGCGAGCGGCATCGCCCCGCTGGTACCCCGGGTGATCCTGGATCGGATGGGTATGCCGTATGAGATTGTCTTCATCTGAACACGTGCCTGTGATGGCGCTGGTTCAGATACACCGCTTTCGCGAGCAAGCTCGCTCCCACAGGAGTTGTTGCATACCCCGCAAATCCAATGTGGGAGCGAGCTTGCTCGCGATAGCGATCGACAAGGACATGAAAAATCCGGAACTGCCGACGCCTTGGGTCAGTCGCATGAACAGGTGCGTCTGATTCAGGAGGGAACGTGACTCAAGATCCCGATTGGCGGGCCGTCGAACCAAGGCCATCGGAGCTGCCTGCGGCGGTTCATCGGTTGCGGATCCTGACGGTCAATACCCACAAGGGTTTCACCGCCCTCAACCGTCGCTTCATCCTGCCTGAATTGCGCGAAGCGGTGCGCAGTACCGGTGCCGACCTGGTGTTCCTGCAAGAGGTGCTGGGCGAACATGACCGACACGCATCACGCTACGACAACTGGCCCCGGACATCCCAGTACGAATTCCTCGCCGACAGCATGTGGAGCGACTTCGCCTATGGCCGCAATGCGGTCTACCCCGATGGCCACCATGGCAACGCCCTGCTCTCCAAATACCCGATCCGCCAGTTCCGCAATCTCGACGTGTCCATCACCGGTCCGGAGCGGCGCGGGTTGTTGCACTGTGTACTGGATGTGCCCGGGCACGCCGCTGTCCACGGGATCTGCGTGCACTTGAGTCTTCTGGAAAGCCATCGCCAATTACAGCTCAAACTGCTCTGCCAGCTGCTCGATTCACTGCCCGAGGACGAGCCGGTGATCATCGCCGGCGACTTCAACGACTGGCAGCTGCGTGGCAACCTCGCCCTCGCCCGCCGTGGCTATCTGCATGAAGCCTTCGAGCACCACCACGGTCGCCCCGCCAGGACCTATCCGGCCCGCTTCCCGCTGTTGCGCCTGGACCGCATTTACCTGCGCAACGCCAGCAGCCACGCCCCGCAAATCCTGGGCAACAAACCCTGGACACACCTGAGCGATCACCTGCCGCTTTCGGTGGAAGTGCATTTGTAGGGTAGGCCTCTGCAGCGCGTTCTACGCGCGGACCTGTAAGTTCTGACAGTAGCGACGCTGGTTTTTCATTGCTAGGGTGCCATCCCATACAGCGAGCGTTGCCAGGCCCTGTGTGCCATCTGTTGTGCAACCGATGCTGAAACCGGTGTCCACGGGGATGCCGATGCAGAGGGATAGCACATGATTCGGCACGATAAAGGATTCAATCGGCTGTTCAACGCTGTGTGGATATCAGCCCCCTTCCTGTTACCCGTCCCGGCCGCCATGGCCGCTTGCACGCTGACGCCAACCGCTGGCGATGACGCTTATGTCTGCGACAGCGGCACCAGCCCCGGGCTGACGGACCTTTCGGGTAACAACAGCCTGACAATGCCCGCCAACGGCAGTGGCGTCATTAGCGGCGACGTCACATTCGGTACCGGCGTCGACCGCATCGTGATCAATGCCAACGGCGTGATTGACGGTGATGTCCAGCAAGGCTCCGGCGTGGACGCCTTCATCATGAATGGCGGCAGGATCCTGTCCCTGGCACAAGGTGACGGTCTCGATACGTTCCTGATGACCGGCGGCACCATCGTCGACGCGTTCGAAGACGGCGACGTTGCGAAGATGACCGGGGGCACTATCGGCCGGGTCGACATGAAACTCGATGACAACGTTTTCGATATGTCCGGTGGAAATATCATCGGCAACCTGGTGACCGGTTTCGGCCAGGACACCATCATCCTCTCCGCAGGCCGCATCGGCGGCAATGTCAGCGTCAGCGGCGGCAATGACAGCATTACCGTCAGCGGTGGCGAAATCATCGGCGAGGTCCGGGCCAGTGCCGGCGATGACCAGTTGCAGTGGAGCGGCGGCCTCATTCATTCGGCCATTTTGATGGGCGACGGCAACGACACGGCGCTGTTGAGCAACCTCGATGAAAGCCTGCTCGCCACCACGCCCAGCCTGAACGGAGGGTTGGGCCAGGACGTCCTGACCTTTGCAGGCAGCACCTCCAGCACTGGTGCCCGTTACCTCAATTGGGAAGCAATCAACCTCACTCGAGGCTCGCAACTGGACCTTGACGACACGCTGACCTTGGGTGACAGCGCCACCGGCACCGGGACGCTCAACATCGAAAGCGGCAGCACGTTGACGGCGACCCAAGGCGTCATCGCCCCTTTTACTGCCGGTCAGTTGGCGACACTCAACAACGCCGGCACGATAGACCTTACCCAGGGCAACACCCGCACCAACGACACCCTCACTGTCCAGGGCAACTACGTCGGTAACAACGGCCAGTTGCACCTGCAAACAGTACTCGGCGCCGACGACTCCCCCAGCGACAAGCTGGTGGTCAATGGCGGGACGCTTACCGGCAACACCGCCATCTTGGTCACGAACCTGGGCGGCACGGGCGCACAGACGGCTCAGGATGGCATCGAAGTGGTCCAGGCCCAAGGGGGCGCGGTCAGTGATAGCGGCGCCTTTTCGCTGGCACAATCGGTCTCCGCCGGGGCATTTGATTATCGCTTGTTCAAGGGCGGCGTAACCGGCAATAAAGACAACTGGTACCTGCGCTCCACCGTGGTCGCCGGACCGGTTCCAGCCCCCGTGCCAACGCTGCCGCCCTTGCCAACGGCGGTGCCCGGCGCGGCGCCTATCCCGTTGTATCGCCCGGAAGTGCCGACCTGGTCGGTATTGCCCCCGGCAGCGGCACAACTGACCCTGATGGCCCTGGGCACGTTCCATGACCGCCAGGGCGACCAGCGCCTGCTCACCGAAAACGGCGCGTTCGGCGCGGGCTGGGGCCGGGTCTATGGCAAGGACCTGGATCAAACCTGGGCCGGCACGGTGACGCCGCGGTTCGATGGATCGATCAAGGGTTTCCAGGTGGGCAATGACCTGTACAGCTCGCCGCTGGCCAATGGGCAGACCCAGCGCATCGGTTTCTTCGTCGGCCATACCGAATTGAACGGCAACGTCGATGGCTTCAACCTGGGTTTCAAAGGCCGACGCGCCGGCAAGATAGAACTCGACGGCGACAGCTACGGACTCTACTGGACGCTCACCGATCCCACTGGTGGCTACGTCGACGCCGTGGTGATGGGCACGCGACTGGACGGCGACAACCGCTCCGAGCGTGGGCTGAAAATCGACAATCGCGGGCACGCCCTGACCCTGTCGGCGGAAGCCGGTTACCCCTTCGCCGTGGCCACCGACTGGGTCCTGGAACCCCAGGTGCAGATCATCCACCAGAAGGTCTCCCTGGACACGCAAGACGACGGGGTCTCCAGGGTCGAGTTCGACTCCGACGGTGCCTGGACCGGCCGTCTCGGCGCCCGCCTGAAGGGCCGCTACCAGGTCAGCGGCATGCCCGTGGAACCGTACCTGCGCGCCAACCTCTGGCACACGTTTTCCGGCACCGATACGGTGACGTTCGACGACACTGAACGGGTCGAGACCCAACAGCGCGCGTCCACCGGCGACCTGGGCGTGGGTGTCATCGTGAGCCTGGCGCCCGCAGTCAGCATGTACGCCGCAGCGGACTACAGCAGCAATCTCGACAGCCATCAGCAACGCAGTGTGGCGGGTAATCTTGGCGTGCGGTTCAGCTGGTAGACAGGTTCCGCGACGATGATTTGACGCCTAAATATGCGTCTAAATAACCAATTGAAATCAGTGTTTTATTGACACTGATTTCATCTTGCCATTCATCGTTCATTTTCTTGACGCACTGCCATCGGTCTTCTTGACTACACCGTACTACCCCCGGAAATACAGTCAGGGGCAGGCCTCTGGAACCCGCCAAGACGGGCCGCCAGAGGCTTGCCTCAATCCATTCGGTCGCCCCTCATTCGGGGTAGGAGAGACGCCAAAAAGCGAGAAACGCATGCGATTGCAAGGCAGGCCCCCATGAAAACGTCCCTCCGGCCACAAGAGATCTCCAGCGCTACCTTCCACACCCTCTCCACTTCGTTGCTACTGCTCTCATCCATGGAGGTACAGGCCTGGCCTGCCGAGGAGGCAGCGCAGCCCTGGTATGGCGCAGCGCAGTCCAGCAACCGCAATACCGCAGCCATCGGCAGCGACCCCGTTGCCGGCAAGAGCCCTGCCCTGTTCACATTGCGAAACGACAGCGGCCATACCCAGCGCATGGGCCTGATCAGTGGACAAAACCAGATCATTTCTACGGGCAGCGGCCTGCTGGTGACGCCTGCGATGGCCGAACCGGGCAAAGATGCCCTGAACCTGAAAGGCTCGAGCCTCGGCGCCTATTGGAGCCTGACCGGACCAGCTGGCTGGCACGTGGACCTGAGCGCCAGCGGCGGCCGGGTCAATGGCTACAGCCGCACCGAACAAGGCCAGCGCCAGGCCACCGAAGGCAATGCGGTGACGCTGTCGGTCGAAGGCGGCTTTGCGATTGGCATCGGGACCCACTGGGTCGTCGAACCCCAGGCCCAACTGATCAACCAACGCATCACCCTCGATACACCGAATGCCGAGAACGGCACCGGCAATGAACTGAGCAGCTGGAGCGGCCGCGTCGGTGCACGACTCAAAGGCAATTACCGAGTCAACAGCCTCGGCATGGAGCCCTATGTGCGAACCAACCTGTGGCACACCGTCCAGAACGCCGATACGTTGTCCCTGGATAAGGTCGACAAGATCAGCAGCAGCCGAAAATCCTCCACCGTCGAAGTCGGCCTGGGCCTGGTGGCCCGGGTCACACCGGCAGTAAGCCTGTATGTCAGCGCCGATTACAGCAGTGACGTCGACGACAACGACCTAAACGGGATCATTACCAGCATGGGGGTGCGGATGCGCTGGTGAGTTATCGATATCCAATCGCCGATTGACCTGTAGGAGCTGTCGAGCGAAGCGAGGCTGCGATCTTTTGATCTTCGCTTGAGATTCAAGCGCCTGGGAAAAGATCGCAGCCTCGCTTCGCTCGACAGCTCCTACAACGTAGCCCGGCGCAAGCAATCTGCCGCCACTTAAAAAACACCTCCATTAAGGCGTATAACGCTAAAAGCGATTCATACCTGCAAGCCGTCTGCCCCTGGCTCATTTCATTGATGGAGTAACGACATGACCACCGACCCCTTCCTCGCCAACCTTTTCCCCAGCGCCGCCGACATCCCGCAGGCCTACCGCCTCGAAGGCCGGATCGAACAGCGCGAATACCTGGTCGACGGCGTCCTGGAAACCTGGCAAGGGCCACTGGCCGTCGTCCGCAGCCCCGTTTACCTGGCGGGTGAGCTGGGCGATGAACAAGTGATTCTCGGCAGCACGCCACTGCTGGATGCCGAGACCGCCCTCACCGCCCTGGACGCTGCCGTGCGGGCTTACGATCGCGGCCAGGGCCAGTGGCCCACGATGCGCGTCGCCGAGCGCATCCGCCATGTGGAAACCTTCCTGGCACGCATGCGCGAGCAACGCGAGGCCGTGGTCAAGTTGCTGATGTGGGAAATCGGCAAGAACCTCAAGGATTCCCAGAAGGAGTTCGACCGCACCTGCGACTACATCGTCGACACCATCAACGCCCTCAAGGAACTGGACCGCCGCTCCAGCCGCTTCGAGCTGGAACAGGACACCCTCGGGCAGATCCGCCGCGTGCCCCTGGGCGTGGCCTTGTGCATGGGCCCCTACAACTACCCGCTGAACGAAACCTTCACCACGCTGATCCCGGCCTTGATCATGGGCAACACCGTGGTGTTCAAGCCAGCCAAGCTCGGCGTCCTGCTGGTGCGGCCGTTGCTCGAAGCCTTCCGCGACAGCTTCCCGGCGGGCGTGATCAACGTAATCTACGGCAGCGGCCGCGAAACTGTCAGCGCGCTGATGGCCAGCGGCAAGATCGACATATTCGCCTTTATCGGCACCAACAAAGCGGCCAGTGACCTGAAGAAGCTCCACCCGCGGCCACACCGCTTGCGTGCCGCCCTGGGGCTGGATGCGAAGAACCCCGGGCTGGTGCTGCCGGACGTCGACCTGGACAACGCGGTCAACGAGGCGCTGACCGGCTCGCTGTCATTCAACGGCCAGCGCTGCACGGCGCTGAAAATCCTGTTTGTCCATGAGGATGTGGCGCCGGCGTTCATCGAGAAGTTCAATGCCAGGCTCGCCACCCTGAAACCCGGCATGCCCTGGGAAGACGGTGTGGCGCTGACGCCGTTGCCCGAAGCGAGCAAGGTCGATTACTTGCATTCGCTGGTCGCCGATGCACTCGCCAAGGGTGCAGAAGTGAAGAATGCCCATGGCGGCGAATCGCGCAGCTCGTTTTTCTACCCTGCGGTGCTGTACCCGGTAAACACGGCAATGCGGGTCTACCATGAGGAACAGTTCGGTCCGGTCGTGCCCATCGTGCCGTACCGCGACCTCAATACCGTAATCGATTACGTACTGGAGTCCGACTTCGGCCAGCAACTCAGCATTTTCGGCACCAACCCGGCACAAGTCGGCAAACTGGTGGACACCTTCGCCAACCAGGTCGGACGCATCAACATCAACGCCCAGTGCCAACGTGGCCCGGACACGTTCCCGTTCAATGGCCGGAAGAATTCGGCCGAGGGCACCTTGTCGGTCCACGATGCGCTGCGCACCTTTTCCATTCGCACGCTGGTGGCGACCAAGTTCCAGGACAGCAACAAGGCGTTGATCAGCGACATTATCCGTGAGCGGGATTCCAACTTCCTGACCACGGACTACATCTTCTGATCCACGCCCGAACGTTGGACTACGACAGGGCTGGGCGCCGCGACTTGATGCCCCAGCCCTGTTGCATGCCGGCAGCCGCCAGCAGGATTGCCGCCACGCCCAACCATTGCAGCGGCTCCAGGCGATGGCCAAAGGCGAACCAGTCGACGAAGATCGCCGCGATCGGGTAGATGAACGACAGCGCACCGGTCAATGCAGTCGGCAAGCGTTGTATGGCGCCGTACAGCAACACGTACATCACGCCGGTGTGCACCATGCCCAGGGTCAGCAGGCTGGCCCAGGCTTCGGTTTGCTGCGGCAACGCCGAGAAGTTCGCCCAGGGCGCCAGCAGCAACACGCCAGTGCTGACCTGGATCAGCGCGATCAGATGAGGCGGCGTGCCGGTCAGGCGCTTGATGATCAACGCCGCGATGGCGTACAGCAACGCAGCCCCCAGCGCCAAGGCAATGCCCAGCAAATAGTCGCCGCCGCTCTGCCCTTGCTCACCATGGGCACTGACGATGGCCAGCATTCCGAGAAACGAAACCGCCAGCCAGAACAGTTTCTGCGCGGTGATTTTTTCCCCCAGGAACAACGCCGCCAGCCCCACCAACATGAACGGCTGGACGTTGTACACCGCCGTGCCGATGGCAATCGAGGCGCGGGAATAAGAGGCAAACAACAGTACCCAGTTGCCGACGATCGCCACACCGCTGAGTACCGCCAGCAGGAACGTGGTACGGGTGAGAATGCCGGGGCGCAAAAAGCCGAAACCGGCGCAGATCAGCAGCAAGGTCGCGGCACCGAACACGCAGCGCCAGAACACCACATCCAGCACCGGCAGGCCGGAAACCAGCACGAACCAACCAATGGTTCCGGAGATCAGCATGGCGGCAGTCATTTCCAGCGAACCGCGGCGTAAGGTCTTGTCCATCTTCAGGCTCCTTCAGCAAGTGGGCACAGTATGCCGAGCGGACCGGGGTCTTCTCCATGGCTTGAAAAAGGCTAAACTGCGATTCGACCTTTTTTATCAAGGCAACTTCACACATTCGCCTAATGGAGTTGATATGACTGACGATATTGATCAGATCCTCATCAGTGCCCTGATGGAGGATTCCCGACGCTCCCTCAAGGCCCTGGCAAACCTCAGTGGCTTGTCCTCCCCCAGTGTCGCCGAGCGCCTTCGCCGGCTCGAGGAGCGTGGCGTGCTCAGGGGCTACACCGTCGAGGTGGACCCCAAGTGCTTTGGCTATCAACTCCAGGCCATCGTGCGTATCCGCCCGCTGCCGGGGCAGTTGCAGGAAGTGGAGCGGCAGATCCAGGCCATCGCGCAATTCACCGAATGCGACAAGGTGACCGGCGACGACTGCTTCATCGCCCGCCTGCACGTGCGCTCGATGGAACAGCTGGATACCTTGCTGGACAAACTCAATGTCCATGCCGAGACCAATACAGCCATCGTCAAGAAGACGCCCGTCAAGCGACGGTTGCCGCCGATGGCTTAGGCGTCTGCCTGGTTCGAGCGAACGCATTGCCCTGTGAGAGCGAGCCTGCTCGCGATGGCGGCGGGTCAGTCACCGCGTGGATGTGCCGGCCTCTTCGCGAGCAAGCTCGCTCCCACAGGAGGTCCGCCCTCGGCGCTTGTCCGAGGCCGGGACACGCTACTTGACGTCTTCCAGTTCAGGGCTGCGCTGTACTTTGAACACCTCTTGTTCAGGCGCATTGCTCGCCTTCATCAGGTTAAGGACCTTTACGTTGGCGCAAGCATTCTTGCCGTCGGCATAGATTCCGCTGAGGTTGCATTTCCATTCATAGAAGTTCGCCAGGGCGCCGGACAATTGCAGGCTGTAGTCCGTGCTCCGGGTGCCCGGCGAAAACGGCTGTCCGGCCGGGATGTTCTGGAACCATTTCATCCATTCCTCGCCTCCCACCGGTGGCGGGTTGGCTTGGAAGGTCGGATTCATCGGCGCCAGTTGCTGGTATTCAGCGGTCATATGGCAACTCAGGCAGGAGGCCTGGGGGTTGTCCACGGGGCCGTTGAGGCGGCCGTTCCAGCCCAGGTGGGTCGGTGGCAGCTCCTTGGCGTTGGCATTGATCGCGGTCTGTTTCAGCGCCGGGTTGATCTTGGTTTCAGTCGGCGTCGGGTTGGTGAACGCGTTACCGTTCTCCTTCGGATCGTTCCCCCACATGATTCCCACTGGCACCAGGTTGTCCCAACCCGATTTACCGGTCATCGCACCGTTGTACTGAAAGGTGCCGAACAACCAGCCGGTGTCTTTGACGCGCGTGTCCCGAACAGCGATGTCCATCTGAATCAACGCGACTTTGGTGATGGCTCGCTTGGTTGAGTAGAAGTCCTTGGCGGTGTAGGCACTCCAAAGTACCGGATTGACCAGCGAGGGCACCGTATTGATATCGATGTCTGCGAACAACGCCTTGCACACCACCGTGCCATTGGGAAACCCCTTTGGTTGCGAGGTGTAGCTCGGGTCAGGGTTCTGTGGGTCCTTCCAAACCTGGCCGATGGTGTACGCACCTATATCGTTATAGATGCCGACCGCATAGGTCTGGCCATTCCCGGTTTGGGTACTCGCCAACTGTTTGGGCTGGATCGGCGCCTCTTTGGTCAACCCGTGAATAGCTTCACGACCGTTGGGGCCATAGTGCTGCCAAGGCATGTGATACCACTGGCGAACCTTGTTTTTCTGCACGTTCCAGCCGACTTCCGTATTGCCCTCCAGGCAGTAGTTCTTCACCTCGTTCATATAAGTGCGCCAGCTTTCAAAATCATTGCTGAAATTGGCGGGCAACTGCTTGAAAAACGACGGCATCGAAGACGGGCCCGGCGCCACGGTGGGGTAGTCCTGACTGAGTCGGAAAAATGGGGAGGGATACGAACTCTTGGGAGGCGCGAAGCCGTAATCAGGGAACGTCCCGGCCTGGGCGCCGGCCATGGACAACGCGCCTGTCAGGGCCAGTAGTGCAGCGATCTTTCCTTGGGGATGGTTCATCGATATCTCCTTATAGGGAGACGCCTGCCGTCCCAGCGAAGGGTCGAGCGATGCGCAGGGCCTCCTTCTGTTATCAGGCGGTGGCACGATGCCAGACCTGCTCACGGTCCACGCTCAGCGATGTGACGCACCTCCTTGGCGCCCGCCAAGTGGGCACGGTCAGGCCTGGCTCTGGCAGCCGGGTGGGAACGTTATCGAGGGAGTGTGGCGAAGATTTCGCGCGGCGATCGACCGATCAACCGCATGCCGACCTTGGCAATGCAATCCCTTGCCTTAGGTGTAGATCATTTATCCAAAGGTGCCATCATGTTTCAGGCTTTTTGCCGGCCATTGGCCACACCCCGGCGATGATCAGCAAAAAAGGGCTTGTCCCCGGCAATACGATCCGAGGCCTTGGGCCCATTGGCCGCCTGGCCGTCCTGGCCATCGACGTACCAGTAGCAGTGCTGCACCGCACGCGTGATACCCACATACGCCAGGCGCAGGATTTCGTCCTTTTGCGCCGAGTCGTAAGGTTCGGCATCACCATCCTGGCTTAGCCCGGCCATTCGATAGACCTGGTTCTTGTAGGGTGAACTGCTCAGGTGCTGGCAGTCGCCCAGCAGGAACACCGCATCGGCCTGGAGCCCCTTGGCACTGTGATAAGTCATTTGCCTGAGCCGCCGTGCCTCGTACGGCAAGCTAGAATCAACATTAACCGTTGACTGAATATACTTTTCTATCAATAGTTTATCGCTGCTTTTTCGATACAACATCAAGATCGAATCGCCCTTGCGATAGTGCTCATCCAGTCGCCGCGCCAGCCCTTCGTCGTCTCGATCCAACACATTGACCGGGCTCAGCGAGCGAGACACGCCACTGGCCTTGGCCTTTTTACCTGGGATAGCCGCAGCGGCGCGAACAATATGCTCGGCCGCATCGATGATGTGTTGGTGGCTGCGGTAGTTGTCAGTGAGCATGACCCGGGTCGTCGTCGGCGACGGGAATTGCTTGTTGAATGCCATGAAATAGCTCGGTGAACTGCCGCGCCAGCCATAGATCGATTGCCAGTCGTCCCCAACACATAACAATGAAGAGCGGTGGGCGCCGCGCCCCACGTGCATCGCGGGACCACGGCTGCGTATTTCCCGAAGACTGGCGCGCAGCCAGGAGACGATCTGCGGTGACACGTCCTGGAATTCGTCGACCATCAGGTGCGAAAGCGGCCTGAGCAACGCATCCCCCAGCAACTTGAAATTTTCCGGCGAGTGCTCGCTGAACAGCGCAAACATGCGGTTGTAGGTCATGACCGGCGGCGATTGGTCGAGCAGATGGTCTTCGAATGCCCGCCAGTAGCGACTCAGCGCCTCGAAGAAATACCGATCGGGGTCATCCTGGGCAAAGGACATCCGACCCACGGCATCCGGGACGTCCAGGCCCAGGTTCTCGATAAAGCCTGCCGCCGCGACAAAACAGTCCAGCAAAGGCGCTGAGCCCAGCTCGCCCTTGACCTTGTAGTCGAACCCAGGCCCGGCGCTGGCATCGCCGGCCATTGACGCTAATACACGCTTGGATGCCTCATAACTTTCCAGCCATATCAGTGGCTTACGACAGAAAGCTTGAAACAGGGTTCGCTTTACCGCCCATTCCGCACGGATACTCAACTTGGCGCCCGGACGACTGAGCCGGGCATCTTCCCGTGGATCGAACCCCAGTATCACCCAGGCATCCAGGGAAGGCGCGTAGCCATGGCAGTGGAACGTCGAACCATTGATTTCGAACGTTTGTCGTTTCGGCTCGATACCCTTGATCGGCCAGGCACCGGCGCGAAACCAAAGGTCTTCGATGGCATCGCACAATTCTTCGTCGCGCTGGGCTGCCAGCTCGGTCACGGCGACGCGCTTCTGCACATCCGGGTGATCGCGCTCCAGCTCCTTGAGCTGCAGCGCGTGGCGGGACAACGGCAGGATCAGCTCACGGAAACGCCCGTCACGCTGGTAAAGGTTGTAATAGCAGGCGTTGAGTTGCTGGCGCTGGGCGTCGTTGATGCGCAAATCAAAGGGATTGCCCTGGGCATCATCGTCACCCGCTTCGGCGCGATGGCTCAGGGTCTCGAACGCGTGGAGCCGTTCGAACCCCGGCAGGCTGCGGACCATGGGCAAGATGCGCGAATGGAATGTCCGCACCAGGTCACGGGCTTCCTTGAGGCTGACGGTACGCCCCCACAGGGCAAACACTTCGATCAGTTTCTGGATGAAGTCCTTGCGCGACTCCCGGGTAAACGTCACCACGGTCATCGAGTCCAGTTCGAAACCCAGGTAATGGGACAACAGCACAATGCGCAACACCAGGGTGGTGGACTTGCCCGCCCCGGCCCCGGCGACCACCGAGGTCGAGGGCGTGTCGCTGAAAATCATCTTCCATTGCGCGGCGCTCGGTTGTGCATGCGCCGGTAGCAATCGGGCAACATCTGCCTTGATGCGTTTCTTCAACTCGGCGGTCAGCGGCAGGCGCCAGTCATCGAACAGCAGATCATCGACCTGCGGCGCCGGATGTTCCGTGCTGCGTGAATCACGGATCAACAGGACCTGACGACCCTCCTCAAGCCCTTCGGCCCGGCCTTCCTTGTAGCCATAGTCAAAACCGGCGGTATGACCGCTGCGGAAACCGTCGGCCTGGCCATGCAACCAGGAGGCACGATGTTGGGCGCGCAGGCGTGTCAGGCCATGGCCGAAGAACCGGGCGGCCAGGCGCTTGAACAGCGGCATCTGGGCCAGGGATAAAAGCTCGGGGGGAAGATCAGGAGTGTGTTGCGCCACGCTGGGGACTCCGGTGGTCATGAAACATGACGGCTATGGTGTCTGTATTTGCCGCCAGGTTCCACCCAAAAGCTTTTAAGTCATGAGTTTAGGCGATGAAGTGAAAGTTGGCTCGCGGTTTTATATCTAAATAGACGATAGCTTTGACGCGTTTTTTACGCTTTTTATCGATGTTTTCATTGGCGAAAATAGCCCATCAACCATCGCTTTCGCTGCTCAGCGGAAAAGGACACGAACATGCTCGAACTCAGGCCCTTCGCCACCTTGGGCGCCGCCAACCACGGCTGGTTGGATGCCCACCACCATTTTTCGTTCGCCGAGTATTACGACCCACAGCGCATGAACTGGGGTAACTTGCGGGTCTGGAACGACGATGTCATCGCCCCTGGCAGCGGTTTTCCCCAACACCCGCACCGGGACATGGAAATCATCACCTATGTGCGCGAAGGCGCGATCAGCCATCAGGACAACCTGGGTAACAAGGGCCGCACGGAGGCCGGTGATGTACAGGTCATGAGCGCCGGCACCGGGATTGCCCATAGCGAATACAACCTGGAATCGACAGCCACCCGCATCTTCCAGATATGGATCATCCCCAACGAAGAAGGCCTGGCACCGTCATGGGGCGCCAAGCCGTTTCCCAAGGACTCGCGCGAAGGCTTCGTGACGTTGGCCAGCGGCAAGGCCGGCGATGACCAGAGCCTGCGCATTCGCGCCGACGCACGTCTGGTAGCGGCCAATCTCAAGGCGGGTGAAAGTGCGGAGTATCGACTGGACGCCGCACGTCGAGCTTATCTTGTGCCGGCCACAGGATTGATAGAAATCAATGGTTTGCGCGCACAAGCTCGAGACGGTGTTGCGATTGAAGATGAAGGGATATTGCGGGTAACCGCCATTGAAGACAGCGAAATCGTGCTCGTCGACCTGGCCTGAACCCTGCGACGCTAGCAGCACTGTGGCTCTTGTGGCTAGGGAGCTTGCTCCCTAGCCACAAGTTCACATCACTTGCACTTGCATCACTTGCTGGTGATAGCCCCATCCACCAACGTTTGCGCCTCAGCCACCAATTGCTTGAGGTGCGCGTCGCCAATGAAGCTTTCGGCGTAGATCTTGTAGATATCCTCGGTCCCGGACGGGCGTGCCGCAAACCAGCCGTTTTCGGTCATGACCTTCAGGCCGCCAATGGCCTGGTCATTGCCCGGCGCATGACTGAGGATGTTCTGGATCTTCTCCCCGGCCAGTTCGGTGGAGGCCACCTGATCGGGCGACAGCTTGCTCAACAGCGCCTTCTGTTGCGGGCTGGCCTTGGCATCGACGCGTACCGAGAACGGTTCGCCCAGCTCGTCAGTCAACGCGCGGTAGGCCTGGCTCGGGTCGCGACCGGTGCGCGCCGTCATTTCAGCTGCCAACAGCGCCGGGATCAAGCCGTCCTTGTCGGTACTCCAGACGCCGCCGTCCTTGCGCAGGAACGAAGCACCGGCACTTTCTTCACCACCAAAGCCCAGGGAACCATCGAACAGGCCGTCGGCAAACCACTTGAAGCCCACCGGCACTTCATAAAGACGGCGACCCAGGCGCTTGGCCACACGATCGATCAGGCCACTGCTGACCACAGTCTTGCCAACGGCGGCATCGGCGCGCCATTGCGGGCGATTCTGGAACAGATAGTCGATGGAGACCGCCAGGTAGTTGTTCGGCGCCAACAGGCCACCGGACGGCGTCACGATGCCATGGCGGTCATGGTCCGGGTCGCAGGCAAAGGCCACGTCGAAACGCTCCTTCAGGCCAATCAACCCTTGCATCGCATGGCTGGAGGACGGGTCCATGCGGATCTGCCCGTCCCAGTCGACGGTCATGAAACGGAAGGTGGAATCCACGTGGGTGTTCACCACTTCCAGGTCCAGGCGGTAATGCTCGGCAATGGCCGGCCAGTAGCGCACGCCTGCGCCGCCCAACGGATCGACGCCCAAATGCAGCCCAGCGGCGCGGATGGCATCGAAATCGATGACATTGACCAGGTCCGCCACGTAGGTGTTGACGTAGTCGTGACGGTGGGTGGTGTCGGCCTTCAGGGCTTGCTCGTAGCTGACGCGCTTGACGCCGGCGAGCTGGTTGGCCAGCAGTTCGTTGGCCTTGGCTTCGATCCATTTGGTGATGTGGGTATCAGCCGGGCCACCGTTGGTAGGGTTGTACTTGTAGCCGCCACTTTGCGGTGGGTTGTGGGACGGCGTGATGACGATACCGTCCGCCAGGCCCGAGGTGCGGCCACGGTTGTAGCAGAGAATGGCGTGGGAAATCGCCGGTGTCGGGGTGTATTCATCGCCCTCGGCGATCATCACGGTAACACCGTTGGCCGCGAATACTTCCAGCGCGCTGGCACCCGCCGGGGTCGACAGCGCGTGGGTGTCGATACCGACGAACAGTGGCCCGTTGATGCCCTGGGCTTCGCGATACAGGCAGATCGCCTGGCTGATGGCCAACACGTGCCACTCGTTGAAGCCCAGGTCGAAGGAGCTGCCACGGTGCCCGGAGGTGCCAAAGGCCACGCGCTGGGTCGCAACCGAGGCATCGGGTCGGCCGGTGTAGTAGGCCGTCACCAGTCGCGGGATATCGATCAACAACTCTGCCGGTGCCGGCTTGCCCGCAAATGGACTGACTGTCATGCAAAACCTCTGAGTGGAGTGGCTCGGTAAATGGAGTGCAGTTTACTGACAGTTCGACCATGGCGCGATGGGTTCGATCCATTGTCGCCGATTACGCTTGTTCGAGCCTCAAGGCGTCGGCCAGCGCGCAGAGCGCAGCGTCCATGTCCTGCGGCCCGTTCAGGGCATGGGTCAGGCGCATATGTTGTGCGTACAGACCCTGGAGACTGAACAACTCCCCCGGCGCGATGACGATTCGCTGGGCAAGCAGCCGATGGAAAACCCGTCGCAAGTCGACCCGTCGCGTCGACTGCATCCAGATCGTTGCGCCACCCTGGGGTTCTGCCCATTGCAGGCTGTCTCCCAGCCGTTCGCGCAGCAATTGTGTGGTCGAAACCGCACTTTCGCGCAGCAGGCGCCGCAACACCAGCAAATGCTGGTCAATCCGACCGTTGCTGTACAGCCGGGCAATGGCTTTCTGGCGAATCGGCGACAAGCGAAACGCACGCAACAGGAAATGTCGTTGCAGGTGCAGGGTCAACTGGCGCGACAGCACGTAACCATACGGCGCCTCTGGACCGATGGTTTTCTCGAACGTCGAATAGACGATCAGCCGGTCCGGATCGAGCAAGTCTCGAAAAGGCGTCATCCTTGCCTCGAACGCCAGCTCTGTATGGCTATCGTTCTCCAGCACCCAAGTCCCGTGCCGTTCCAGCAGATGCGCGATGGCCCGCCGGTTCTCTTCAGGAACCAACGTCCCCCTCGGCATGTTCAAGACCGACGACAGCACCACCAGGCTTACCGTTTCGTTCACCAGCAGTTGTTCCAGTTGCTCGACATTGAGCTCGCCGCCGGCCAACAGTGGCAGCTCGATGACGTTGACCTCCGCCGCCTGCAGCAGGCGCAACACCGCCCAGTCGCAGGGCGATTCGATCACCACGGTGGCCCCCCTGAGTGCCAGCACCGCGATAAGAATTTCCAGGACGCCCCGCAGGTCGGCGCCAATGTAGACGTCATCGGCATTCCAGCAACGGGCCGGCGAAGACGTGTAGCGGGCAGCCAGTGCGGTGCGAAGCTCCAGCTCGCCCCAGGGTTGCGAGGGTGTCTGCGAGGAGCGTGGGTACTGGCGCAGCAGTTCGCGCTCGAGCAGCAACAGCGGGCTGTCCAACGGCTGCATCAAGGCCGGTTCGTCCGCACTGAGCACCTGCATGCCTGGTCGTCGGGCATTGACGTACAGGGTTTCGAGTAAATCGTCACCGCCGTCCAGGGTGGCCATGCTGGGCACGGGCAGCGCGTAGTAACCGGACTTGGCGATCGAATAGACCCGCCCTTCCTTTTCCAGCAACGAATACGCGTACTGAATGGTCGATATCGACACGTTCAGACGCTCGGCCAGTTGCCGCAGCGACGGCAGGCGAACCCGCGCATCAACCTCCAGCTCGTTGATCAGCGTGGTCAGGTAGCGATAAACCGCCTGATAGGCGAAGTCTGTCTCCCGGCAATTTTTCATCGGCTCAGGCCAGGACAGCGGGTCGCAGCGCCGGGTACAAGGACTGGGGACGAGGTAGATGAGTCCGTCAAACCTCGTTCCTCAATGCCTTGCCGAGCGTTCGTGCAGCCCGTCTGCAGATGAACCGGCTTCTGCAGCGTCAACACCATCGGTGGCCTGCTGCGGATTGACGCCCGTGGCGATTTCCGGTTGTTCCGGTAGTGAGACACTCGCCCGGTACAGCTTGCCAAGGATGTCGATGGGCAGGCCGCTGACATCGACCATCCACTGCGCAACCTGATCGACGACGGTCGCGCCCTGCATGGCCTTGTGCAGGTCCGGCATCGCCACCAGCATGCCGGGGTGGCAGCAACGCAGGAAATGCTCAAGGCCCGTACCCTGCCCCACGAAGGGCGCGAATAGCATGCACACCAGTTGCGTTTCGTTGAGCCCCAGGATCTTTTGCGCTTCAAGGGCGGCGTAGGCGCGACGCTCGGGAATCGACGACGGTGAGCCGAACAGCGCCCGAGCCTGTTCGCAGGCGTGTTCCGGCAGTTGCTTGCGGTGCATGATCATGATCGTCCGCTGCGCGTAGTCCCCGTAGCCGGTTTCATAGCTGCGTCCGTGCAGGTAGCAGGCCTGCAGGCCGTGCAAATGAGCCGACAGTAGCGGGCTGAGGTATTCGTTTTCAGGCGCCGATGGGACAAGGCCCTCGGTCTGCACCCGCAGGAACTCATTGAAGAGCGGCCAGTTGGTTCCCTCCGAACGATCGACGATCAGGTCGTCGATGCCGACGTGCCCCACTCGCCGGCAGGCCTCGAAGTGACCCTCGGGCTTCCAGGCTTCGAGGCGCTCCGGCCCATAGAAATGCCGGTAGACATCACCGCCCAGGGTATCGAGGTGGGCAAAGAGGTTGTCGAAACCCCAGGCGTGCTCGGTCAGCAGGCCGATCTTGCGAGTCGCGCGGCGCAGGCCCGATATGAATTGTTTTTGCTGACGCGGTGTATCGCTGCTGACCAACGAGTCCACGCCCGACTCCCAGCGAGCCATGTGCCGATAGAACTCGGCCATCGCCAGGTAGCCGTCATCCCCAATCTCCAAGGGGCTGTCGACCGCACGAAGGTGCCCCAGAACCAGCAGGTCCGTGCGATTGGCTTCGTGCCCCGCCATCGACAGCGGCTGCCGGTGATTGAACGGCAACACCTCGCGGTTATCGGCCATCAGTAATTCGACCCGGGGATCATCGTAGACAAACAGCGCGCTGTAGCAGCGGTGGATGTTTTCCAGCGTCGCCTGGGTGGTTTCGCTCAGGCGTGGCGTGGCGACACGCAAGGTGAAGGTCACCGGATGCCGCCCCGCGATGCTCAGCTGTGCGGCCCGCAAGGCGGTTAGCACATAAAAACTTTCCCTGCTCCCGTTCTGGACCGTCAACACGCGATAATCGCCAATCCGCTCGATGCCTCCGGCGGCGACAATTAAACGCTGGATCAAAAGCTGCAACGCGGTACGTTCTGCCCGGGAATAAAAACCTGACAGTCGTTGCAGTATCTGTTGATACACGTGAGTCATTGCCTGCTCATGAATTGCACTCATAGCCATTTACCTGGAAATTCAACTATCGGCGTCGCACCCGCACCAACGTGACTGCGCGACGTGTTGGTCTAGATGGTTGTTCTAGCACTCAAAGAGTATTAGCAATACGCTCGAGCATTGCTTGCTGTAATTATTTGATACATATACTGAGAGTAGGCTCGCGCCCCACCGAACCTCCGCCGAAACCCGCGAAAACAGGGGGCCTAACCGACCGAGCGGCACGTCCTAGGAGAATTCCGACAACGTCCCACAGACAATGAGTACGAGAAATAAAGAACTGGCCGAACTTTAATTGGCCCTCTACCCCGCCCTGTTTTCCCCAGGGTCGATAGATAGCTCCGCACCCATTAACGTTTATTGCCCCTTGAATGCATCTTGAAGGATGAAGACCTTCGAAAAAGTTATACCGCACCACGATTTCTTCCTTGATATTGAAATCAGCGTTCAATTATCAAGACTTAAACAATGATTAGAAGATACAGATTGAGAGCAAAAACCAGTTCAGATGTTGGCCGGCAGACCGTTTCAGTCTTGAGCGAACCGGGACAGGCCATTGAAGGCGCGAAAGGCGAGGTGCGAACGCAGCACCGCCAGGCAGGAGGTGCCATAAGAAAGGATGGGGGGTCAGGACGAAGGCAGCGCAAGAGCCCGGGCGATGACTCTTGCGCAAGACAGGGTTCAGGCCGGGTCGACGACCTGAAGGGCAACACGTTCACGGCAAGGGCATTCGCCCATGTAACGGTGAGCCTCGACAAACTCGGAGAACGGGAAGACCCGAGTCTTGAGTGGCAACAGCACACGGTCGGCGGTCAGTTGATTGATATCGCGCAGTGCTCGTTGCAAGGCCACCTGGTCCTGGAGAATGCCCAGTTCCGGTTTGCCGGTAAAATTGCCGATGCAGTGTACAAAGAACTGAATGTTCTTCTGGAACGCCGCGCAGGCTGGGAACGGCGTCTGGTTGCCGCCCTGCAAGCCATACAGCACCAGGCTGCCACGCGGCGCCAGCACGTCACCCAGCAGCGACATCTGCGGCCCGCCGAGGCCGTCGAAGACCACGTCGACGCCACGATTGTCGGTGAGCTTGTTGATTTGCATCAGCAAGTCCTGCTCTTCGGTGACGATGACCTTCTCGGCGCCCAGCGACAACAGGTACTCACGCTCGTCAGCCGTCTTGGTGGCCGCGATCACCCGCACACCCAGGGCCTTGCCCAGTTGTACAAAGGAAGGACCGGCGCAATGACTGGCATCGGTGACCAGGGCGAATTGCCCCGGCTTGACCCGCGCCAGGTCCATGTAGGCGAAATACGCGATCAGCAGCGGCGTGTAATGCACGGCGGCTTCGATCGGGCTGAGCACGTCGGGATAACGGGTCAGTGCGGTGCGTGGCAGCACGATGACTTCACCGTACACCGGATAATCGTTCGGGCTTTCGGCCGGGAAACTGGCGACCTTGTCGCCCACGGCCAAGTCATCGACGCCGTCGCCGACGGCCGTTACCACGCCGGCCATTTCATGGCCCAGGCCCGAAGGCAGGCGCGCCTGGGACGAGGCCAGGTTCTGGCGCCACAAGGTGTCGTACCAACTGATGCCGATCGCTTCGACGCGGACCTGCACTTCTCCTGGCGCAGGAAGAGCCGCCGCATGCTCTTCGCATTTGAGCACCTCGGCACCACCAAACTTGTGAAAACGGATCGTGCGGGACATCGCAAACCTCGTCAAAGTAACCTCTAATGCCATGAACTCTATCCGGGCTTTGTACCCAAGACCATCAGTGGCTATTAATAGTCGACATGCCTGTCATTGATTCCGCAGTAAGAAAAACCAACCAATCCTGTGGGACTTAACCTAAGAAAACTCAATTAGCCGGTGCAGAGTACCAGCCTTTCCCCGTAAGATTCATGCCGGCCATTGTTCCCATATGGCCGCTCACGTCAAGCTTGCCGAATCTGCCAGGACCCCAGATGAATCGTAATGACCTGCGGCGTGTCGATCTGAACCTGTTGATCGTGTTCGAAACATTGATGCATGAACGCAGTGTGACTCGCGCGGCCGAGAAACTGTTCCTAGGCCAACCGGCCATCAGCGCCGCGCTGTCGCGCCTGCGCAGCCTGTTCGATGACCCGTTGTTCGTACGTACCGGCCGCAGCATGGAGCCTTCGGCCCGTGCGGTCGAAATCTTCGCCCTGCTCTCCCCGGCCCTGGATTCGATTTCCACGGCGGTCAGCCGCGCGGCGGAATTCGACCCGGCCACCAGCACCTCGGTGTTTCGCATTGGCCTGTCGGACGACGCCGAATTCGCCCTGCTGCCAATGCTGCTCAAGCGCCTTCGGGCCGAAGCGCCCGGCATCGTGCTGGTGGTGCGCCGGGTCAACTACATTCTGATGCCTGGTTTGCTGGCGTCCGGTGAAATCTCCATCGGTGTCAGCTACACCGACGACCTGCCGGCCAACGCCAAGCGCAAGGTCTTGCGGCGCAGCATGCCCAAAGTATTACGGGCTGACACCGCCCCAGGACGACTGACCCTGGACGAATTCTGCGCTCGCCCCCATGCCCTGGTGTCTTTCGCGGGTGACTTGAGCGGCTTCATCGATGAAGAGCTGGCAAAACTCGACCGCAAGCGCCACGTGGTGCTGGCCGTGCCGCAATTCAACGGCCTGAGCACCCTGCTGTCGGGCACCGACATCATCGCCACCGTGCCCGACTACACCGCCGACGCGCTGACCGCCGCCGGCGGCGTACGCGCCGAAGACCCGCCCATACCGGTGCGCAGCTTCGAACTGCACATGGCCTGGCGCGGCTCCCAGGACAATGACCCTGGGGAGCGCTGGTTGCGGTCGCGGATTCAGATGTTCTTTGGCGACCCTGAGAGTCTCTAGGCGTCGTCGGGCAGGCTGTTTATCTGATCATTTTTGACTTTCCACAAACCATGGAGCTCCATTCACTTCCAGTGGATTGCTCCACTGGGGGCAAAGCCCAGCGCATGGTGCCCGCCATCGAAGCCAGCACGATGCTGGACCCAGCGGTGCCTTTTGGCGGCAAAAATCCTCGTGGATAGGCCGGCGGTTCGGCAGCGCACTCATTGATGATTACTTCGAGCTGAAGTCGTTGATGATTGGCTACTGAGCCCAACCTCGACATTTAAGGAATCGACAGATGTTCATTGGACGACTCGCCGAACTGACCGGCTGCACTCCAAAAGCCATTCGACTGTACGAGCAAATGGGCCTGATCAACGAGCCGGAGCGTGAGGGGCGGTATCGTCTCTACAATGCTCATCACTTGGAAATCGTCCACCTGATCCGCAAAGCGCAGACTGCCGGGTTCAAGCTGGCCGAGATGCACCCGCTGATTGCCGCAAAAAACAAACTGAAGTCATTTCCCCTGGCGTTGGCCAACCAGGCCGTCGACGACAAGCGCCGCCAGGTCCAGGACAGGATCGCTGAACTGCAGGCGCTTGATCTTCACTTGATTGAACTCAAAAGCGAGATGAACTCAATGTTTGCGCCTCGCCCTGTGGAGGGTTTTCATAAGGTTGATGCGCTTGTCTGTACAGATAAGCAAACGCTTGCCTCAAAGCCACTTCAGGCGGCCGAGGGTTGAAACCCAATTCATGTTTCGCCTTGGTGATGTTGTATTCCTGCGCCACGTTGTGAAACAGGCGCACCTGGCTCAACAGTAGCTGGGCGGGCTTGCCGACTAATTGCGCCCAGCGCTCCTGGAGCCAGGCCACGCCCAGCAATAACCAGCGTGGCGCTGAGACAGGCTGGCGATAGCCGGGAGCTTGGGTGTTGGCGGCCTCGATCAAATCGCTGAGTGGCGACGAATGCTCATTGGCCAGGATATAGCGCTGCCCCGGCCGGCCCTTTTCGGCAGCGAGTATCATCCCGTGTGCCACATCGCGAACATCCACGAAGTTGAAGCGAAAACCCGGATCAAACGGCATCCGCCGCTGCCGAACCGATTGAAGAAATCCCATGGTATCGGTGAGGTGGCCAGCATTGGGGCCAACCATCGCCGAAGGCAATACCGACACCATGCTCAACCCCAGCGCCTCCGCGCACTGCCAAGCCACCTGCTCGGAGAGAATTTTCGATTTGTAGTAGGCGTTTTCGCTCTCCGTATTCCAGTGCGCCTCATCCAGCGCCGTACCATCATGGCCGACGGCGGCCACCGAACTGACGTAGACCACACGCTGCACACCCGCCCGTGAAGCTGCCTCCAGCACACGTCGCGTACCCTGGATATTCGGCTCGACAATCTCGGCCTGCGGGTTGCGAGCCCAGTGTTTGAACACGGCAGCCACTTGAAACAGCACCTGCACCCCCTCCAGCGCCTTGTCCAAGGCCGCACGGTCCAGCAACTCGGCATACACCAACTCGCAGTCCAGCCCGGCAAAGGGTGTGTGGTTACATATGTCACGAACCCCGGCTCGAACCCGATAGCCCTGACCGAGCAGCGCTCGCACCAAGGTATTGCCCAGATGGCCGTTGGCACCTGTCACCAGACATAAACCTTTCACAGGAACTCCTTGTTGGCAGCGCGCCAGAGTGGGCGCTGGAAAAAAGCATACGAGGTGTCCCATGGGGCAGAGTCAAGTACCCGTTTTAGATTTCAGCATCTAGACCTATTTATAGTGCGGGCGCCTGTTGCGCAGCAAAGGTAACCTCTGGCTCGCCAGCCGACACTTGGAAACCGGCCTGCTGGCACAAAGTGGCAGGCCGTTCCAATGGGACGATGTCGGGCGCTGGTGGAATTTCATCGAACAGTCGCAATGGCCGCGGGATGAATACAGGTTGCATGGCATCATGGCCAAGTGGGACAGCCAATTGGACGAGCGCCTGACGAGACGTCAATGCGGTTCAGATTAAGCCTGCAAGCCGACCGACCACCGCCACCTCCGCGCGTACTGAGGTTCAAGCGTCGGGACGCTCCGCCCTGCAACCACTCGCCGCTTCCCGCTGCCAGGCCTGGCACATGAGTTCAATGACTTCTGCGTCCGAAGTCTGGGCAAAATTCAAATACCAATAACCGATCGACATCATCCACTCGGGAATGAGCGGGCAAATCAATTCATTTACTTCGCTGCGCAACGCCTCGACCGTTTCCAGCGGAGCAACCGGCACCGCGACAACGATGCGCGCCGGGGACTGCGCGCGTACCGCATGGACCGCTGCCATCATGGAGGAACCGGTTGCCATACCGTCGTCAACCAGAATCACGACCTGGTCCTTGAGTTGCAACGGCGGGCGGTTTCCCCGATACACCTGTTCGCGTCGCGACAACTCCTGCGTTTCCCGAGCGACCACGGCCTCGAAACCGTCGCGATCGATCGGGTGCACCCGCAGCGCGTCGTCATTGAGGATTTGTATACCACCGCTGGCGATGGCGCCCATGGCAAACTCCGGGTGCCCCGGGATGCCGAGTTTGCGCACCAACATCAGGTCCAGGCGAACCTTCAGGGCCGCAGCGATTTCATAAGCCACCGGGACGCCACCACGGGGCAAGGCAAGGATGACAGCGTCAGGCCGGTTGGCGTATCTGAGCAAGGGCTCCACCAGTCGCCGACCGGCCTCGGCGCGGTTCGGCAAAGTGGTTTGCAATGAGGGGCTCTGGATCATGGGAACCTCCTGAGACAATCATGCCTGTCGCTTCGTCATGGGCGATTCTGGTCGCGTTAGATGGCCAGGACGCTGCAAGGCACCTGATACAGGGTATGTTCGGTCGTGCTACCCAAAAGCTTTTCCAGGCCATGGGACTGGACCCTGCCCATCACAATCACATCCATATGCTGCTCATCGGCGAACGCATTCAGCACCGCGACAGGGTGTCCTTCAATGAAATGACGTCGGTCAGCGGCCACGCCATGTCGGTCGGCGAGGTCGAAAAAGGATGTTGCATGTTCTTTGCGCAACTGCGCGCCCAGGTCCGAGAGTGTTAGCCCGCCGCCGCCCATATCGCCCATGTACACCATCGAAATGTCGCAGGCGTACAGCAGGTGCAGCTCGGCATCACATTGGATGGCGAGTCCGCGTGCCTGCTGGATGATCCGCTCATTGAGCTCGTTGTCCTGCGCCAGGGTATTGGAAGCGTCGACCGCTGCCACGACCTTGCGCGGCAAGGGAAGATCACCTTCACCCATCAGGTACACCGGAACCGAGCAGTGGCGCAGCAAACGCCAGTCCAGTGGAGTGAAAAAAGCCCGTTTGAACGCGGACTCATGCTGCACCTGCTTGATCAACAGGTCGGGTTGCATTTCGACGACGTGATCGAGGATGTCTTGCGGCATGTCATCGGCCCAGGCCACCTCCGTCGTCACCTCGATGCCTCTTTCACGCAGGTGATTTGCCTGGTCTTTGAGCCAATCATGATGGTCTTGCAGGTAGGCTTCGCGCGCCTGTTCCCGGTCGCCTTCTTCAAGCAGCGACAACAGTTTCCAGGAAGGGATCAAGGCCGCGATGTGCAAGCGCGCACCGCTGGCCTTGGCCAGGGCCGCGGCATGCTCCAGGGTTTGGGACTGGCGCAGGGCCGGGTTGATGATCAGCAATAACCGTTGATACTGGCTCATGATCGGACTCCATGGAACTTGCACGTTTCTCACGGCCTGCCACGGCGGGCCACTGTCGTGTTTGCCGCTGCAACGGGCACCTTCGTTGTAGGTTCACCATCCTCCGTCAGGGCAACCGTGACGTTGATATATATCAAGTACCATCGTCAGCCAGGCATTCAACGGCTCATGCGCTTGATCAGGTAGACATCACCTGAAGCTTGCGATCAAGGTCGATGAAACCATCGGCCTGCCAGTCCCAATCCTGGGCTTGGGCTGCATCGGGGGCAGGTGCTCCACCGTACTCCATGGGTCGGTCGATATAGGCCGTCATCAGGCCGCACTCCCTGGCGGCCGCAAGATCGCTGTGGTGACAGGCCACCAGGCAGAGTTCAGCGGGTTTGATGTCCAGAGCCCTGGCCGTGGACAGGTACGCCGCAGGGTCCGGTTTGTAGGTTTGCGCGAACTCCGCCCCCAGCAGCGCGTCCCACTGCAAACCGTTGTAGCGGTTCATGGCGATCATCAAGGCCACATTGGCATTGGACAAGGTCACCACCGCAAAGCGTCGACGCAACAGGGCCAGGCCCTCGGCCACATCAGGCCAAGGGTCCAGGCGACGCCAGGCATGGGCAAGCGTGTGCAATGCCTCGGGGGCAACCTGCTCGACTTCCAGGCCGTAAGTCGTCAACAACTGGACCAGCGTCTCGTAGTGCAACGTGTCCAGCACGACGAAGCCTCCATGCCCCTTGATGCACTCGCGCAGCGCTGGCGCATACAACCGGCGCCATTGCATTGCAAATTCTGCGGGGCTGACAGCGGGCAGGTAGGTCGATACGAATGGACTCGCCTCACGTGCGATGCCTGAATGCCAGTCAACCACGGTACCGAACACATCGAATGCCAACGCTCGTGGAAGCGTCATCGCAAGACTCCTCTGCTATTTACGACCCCTGGCGCGCCGGGCTGCGGTGCAAGACTTCCCCGCCGTAGCGACTACCTCGTCGCAGGCGGCAGAGCAGGACTGGTTGCCACGTCGCTGTTCTGATAAGCATCCCAAAACCACCACCCCAAGCGCTGTGAATACTTAGTCTGATAGTGGAGAACTTTGTCGGCCTTGCGTTGCAAATACTCCGGCGTGTTCATCCCAAACACTTCCATCGGAAACTCCTCATCCAGATCATTCAGCCAGAAGTCAGGGATCGTTTTGTCATCGCCATCGAAACGCAGCGGCTTTGAGAATTTACGCTTTTGCTCACGGAGCATCGCCTCGACCTTGCCCTCCAAACCGGAGTCCAGGGGAATCAACATGTCGCTCACGTGCATCAAGGCAACCTCGAGAACATCGCTATAACGATCGTTTTTTTGTCGAAGCTCCAAAAATGCGATGGCAATGATCTTGGCACCCTTTTTCCACGCACCAATCTCCCGGCCAAAGCTTTTTTGTGCATCCGGCCAAGTACGCCCGTTGAGGTACATCATGGGCATGCCTTTACTGTTCATCAGCGAAAGGGTTTGCATCTGATCTACGGGCTCACCCTCGATGTAAGGCATAAGTACACCGACGGTGACCAGCCTGTACTTGAGTCGACCTGCCTTTTTCACAATTGCAAAGTTTCGAGCTCCACACTTGGGCCCCTCTTGTGCTGGACACAAAAGAACGTTGTCCAGCGTCATTCGATGGGTCTTGATGTGTTCCGCCGTTTGCTTGAGCTTCCATTGAAGAATCGAGTCATCCCGCTTGCCTTCCATGTTGGGGTGCCAGGTATTTAGATCACTGCGCGTCCACAGCAGATCCAGCAATCCCCGGAGCTTCATTGCACGCTGTGTTCGCCCCGGTTTTCGGGGATTGAGTGGGAGGTCGACTTTGACTTTGACTTCGGCGTCATCGTTCTTCTTCCTGAGCTGGATCGCTTGAGAGAGACGAACAGTGACGTCATCCTCATCCCCCTCCACCACCACGCCCTCAACGTAGGATTGCAATCCCGTCCGATACTCGGCTTCGCTGAAAAAGCGACAATCCAAGGCATGCTCAGGGCCTGTGTTCGCATACCTAGCGAGAACGTACCGCTTCAGAACCTTGAGGTGTCGGATATTGAGGTGCTTTGAGCCGTTGCCTTTACATAAACACTTGGCCTGCTGGCCATGGGCACTTTTCAGCAACAGTTGCCATTGATCGGCACTCTCGGCAAGCGTCTGGTATGTTTTCGTGCACGGGTGTTTCGCACCCGGCACTTCCACGCTGTAAATCTCTGACATGTCGTCCCTTTCTTGTCGGCGTCGGATCCGCTGTGACGGTGAATAGTGAGGCAAAGCTTACGGAGTTGGCGAGAAGAAGCACAGCCAGCCCCATAAATCCTCGGTTTCGTTCACTCATGTCCAGCCGACCCGCTCTCCAGCACAGGCTCCTAAAGCTTATGACTCCCCAGCACCAAATACCGCTGCGGCGCTACTTTGCGCAGTCGTGCCGCGAGGAACACGCCAGCCAGCAGGGCTGCGGGAATGATGGCGCAGAGGCCGTATGACAAGGCCTTGCTCGCGCCCGTCAGCACATCGAAATGCACCACCGCGATAAACAGCACCGCCAATAGCGCAAGGCAAGAGAACCCCGGGAAAATCCGTCCACGCCAGATCCCCAGCTTGAGCTCGGGGTGGCGCTGGGCAAAGGCCCATACCGCCGCGGATGTGAGCGCCATCAGCAAAATCACGCAAAGCGTCGCCAGGTTGGACAGCCAGGCGAACAGTTGCAGGATCGGATCGGCATCCATCGCGGCGAAAATCAATACGACCACGGCGGAGATCAAGCTCTGCAACGCCGAGCCCATGTGCGGGCTCTGATGGACGCGATGGGTGGTCCCCAACCGGCTGGGCAGCAAGCCGTCACGCCCGATGGCGTAGAAATAACGGGCTGCGGCATTGTGGAACGCCAACAGCCCGGCGTAGATGCTGACCATGAACAGCACGCGGATGACTTGGGTCAGGTGCGGGCCGACAAAGTGATCGGACATGCCATAGATAAACGTCGTGGGGTCCTGCAAGGCCTGAAGCGTGGAGACGATTTTGTCCGCCCCTACGCCAATCACCATCGACCAGACCGACAGCGCGTAGAAACCACCGATCAGCAAGACCGAACAGTAGGTGGCAATCGGGATCGTACGTTGCGGGTTCTTGGCCTCTTCGCCGTAGATAGTGGTGGCCTCGAAGCCGATGAACGCGGCGAAACAGAACAGCAGGCCGATCGACGGGGTGCCGCTGAACACGTGGCGGCTCGCAAACGCGTCGAGATTGATGCCACTGTCGCCGCCGGTCCTGAGAATGGCGAAGTCCAGCAGCAGGATCGCCAGGTATTCGGCGATCACAATGACCGACAACACCCGCGCCGACAGATCGATCTTGCGATAGCCGAGAATCGCAACGCTGGCCATCGCCATCAGCGAATACGACCACCAAGGCCACACCAGGCCGAACACGCTTTCCATCGTGCCGCTGACCACCCCACCGAACATGCCATACAGGCCGACCTGGAGGATGTTGTAGGCAAACATCGCCAGCACCCCCGCCGCCCCACCGGCCAGGCCACCCAGGCCGCGCGAGGTGAACGCATAGAAACCGCCGGCGTTGGTGACGTGCCGGGACATGGTCGTGTAGCCGACCGAGAACGCCAGTAACACCAGCAGAGCCAGGATCAGCAACGCCGGCGTGCCGGCACCGTTGCCCAGCATGATGCCGATGGGGAAGCCACCGGCGATGACACTCAAGGGGCTCGCCGCCGAAACCACGAAGAAGATGATGAAGCCGACACCCAGGGCCCCACGCTTGAGCTCCGTGGAGCTGTTGACCGGGAGAGGTACACTCATGTTTTCTTGACCTTATTGTATGAGGCAGGCGTTGTAGGATCGATGCAGTCAACCGCTCACCGTCACCGGATAGCGTTATTGTTCTTGTCGCGCGCTGGATTCGATCCTATGCCTCTCCCTGAACCTCCCACTATCCCAAATCGGTAACCAGAGACCTGTGCTCGGAAAAAACCGGACGGATCATCATCCATCCCCCCTACCCCCTCATTGCAAGGCGATACGTGCCGTCAGTTCCGATGCCGCGCCGGTAACCAGGTCGCACAGGTAGCCCGGTTGAAACGCCCGGAACCGTTCACTGCGCCCGACCAGGGTCATGCTCCCAAGGACGCGCTGTTTTTCGTCGAAGATCGGCGCCGCAACGCCACTGCGTCCCGGGTACAACTCGCTTTCGCTGATACAGTAGCCCTGCTTGCGGATAGCGAGCAGGCTCTTGGTGAACGGCTTCCACGCCAACCCCAGGTGCAACAATCCGGACGGGATCGCGTGAGCGTCATAGATGCGTCGGATCTGGCGCGGCAGCAGATACGCCAACACGACCCGCGAGGTCGCGCTGTGGAAAAGATCAATCGGCCGCCCCCTGTCGCCACCGACCGGGCCGACATCGGAACCCCGCTGGATCAGCACGTTGACCACTGAATCGCCATGCCACTCACTGACCAGCGCATCCAGGCCGGTATCGTCGACCAGTCTGTCGACCAGGTCCCGGCTGCACGCCAGCAACGGATCGTAGTTCGCCATCTGATGTTCCAGCGTGACGATTCGAGGGCCGAGTGCGTAGCCGCGTGGCAACCGCTTCAAGAAGCCCGCGTCGCCGAGTTCGCGCAGATAACGATAGGCGGTGGCAGGCGTGTAGCCGAGCTCCTGGCAAATGATGCCCACGTCGATGACCGGCTGCTCAGGGCGAAACAAGTCGAAGACCCGGAGCAGGCGGCGAAGGCTATTCATCGTTTCTACATCCTTGTGAAGTCAAGCCAGCCCGTTGCGCAATGCAGCAGGCAGATATTCAAGCAAGCGCGCAACCGCTGATGGCAGCGCGCGCGGTTTGAGACGGCAGTTCGGCGAACAGTTCCTGGTATTGCGCGGCAAAATGGCTGAGGTGATAGAACCCCCATTGGGCGGCGGCATCGCCGATCGAAAGACGCGACGCCTGGGTGGTCATCAAGGTCCGGCGTACACCGTTGAGCCGCACGGAGCGCAAGTAATTGAGCGGGGTCGTCTCGGCAACCGAGCGGAAGCTGTTCTGCACGGTACGTCGACTCACCTGGAGTCGCTGGCACAACTCGTCGACGCTGGGCACGTTGTTCAGCTCCGCAGTCGCCAGGCGATGGCATTTCTCGACAATGAAGCTGCGCGTGGAGCTTGGCGAACGCTGCTGCTTGTCGCAGGCCGGGTCGGTCATGAGTTGCAGCAACTCGTCGAGCATGGCCTGTTCCAATTCCAGTTCCCGGTCTTGCGCGTTGTCGAGCTCTGCGTTCGAGAGCGCCTGGGAGAATGCCGCCAGCATCCGACGTCGAGCGTCAGCGTAACGTTGCGTGGGGAGCCTGATTACGGGTTGGCGTAGTAGCTGGCTGATTTCCTTGGCCGACGCGGTTTGCGCCAGCGCCTGTTCGAACAATTCACGTTCGAAGGTAATGGCCAGCAGTTCCATGCCCATTGGCATGTGGAACATGAACTCTTCGCCGCCATGAAGAAAGAACAGGCTGCTCTCGTCCACCTCCCGACCCTGCATCCGAATCGACCCCGGGACGGTGATCGGCACGGCAAAGCACATCTTGCCTCGGGGGGCCACGCCATGCTGCACCACGCGTTGGTTGATCTGCTCGCGGAATACGTGGCAACGCCCTGTCGACAACTGGATCAGCGAACTCTCAGCCGAACCGGCGGTTAACTGGTTGTAGTCCTGGTTCCACTCCTGGACGGTGGCGGCGTGGACATGGATGTCACGAAAATGGCTGATGTTCAGATTTTTCATGGTGATGCAGCCTCGGCCAATATTCTTGTTTTTAGAATGCCTCGTTGCGCGATATTCTCACAATAAGAGAATTATGCAAATTCTCTTTTGGTCATGTCAGTGCTCTGCTGCTGACGCTCGAGGCGGCCCGCCCAATGTGCCGATTCGGGCTACCGGCCAGGAATGAGCCACGAGGATGATCGGGACACTGAAACCGACATCCTGAGAGACCGTCATGAGTGAAGCCAAACTAGAATCCCTCCATTTCGCCGATGCCCCGCGGATTACCACCGCCATTCCTGGCCCCAGGACCACCGAGGCCCTGGCGCTGTCGGCGCGTACCGAGTCGATGGCTCGCGGCGGCGGACGCATGCCCGTGGCCATGGACCGGGCCTTCGGCGCGACCTTCAAGGACGCCGATGGCAACACCTACATCGACCTGTCCGCTGGCGTGGGCGTCAGCAGCGTAGGCCGCTGCCATCCGAAGGTGGTGCAGGCCATTCGCGAACAGTCCGAAGTGCTGATGCATGCCTTGGAAGTCAACAGCACCCGGCGCACCGAACTGGCCGCCAAGCTCTCCGAGATCGCGCCCGACGGCTTGCGCGGTGACTGCATCACCTTCTTCACGCAAAGCGGCAGCGATGCGCTGGAGGCGGCGATCAAGTTCGCCAAACGCGTCACCGGGCGGCACCAGATCATCGCCTTCCACGGCGGCTACCACGGCGTGTGGAACGCCTCCGGTGCGCTGACCACAGGCACGGCCTACCGCAAGGGCTACGGCGCCCAGATGGGCGGGGTCATTCATGCGCCCTACCCTTATGCCTACCGTTTCCCGTTCGACACCACGCACAAAAGCGCCGAGCAGATTGCCGGCGACTACGTGGATTACCTGCTGAACACCCCCTACACCGCCGCCGATGACGTGGCCGCCGTGATTGTGGAACCGGTGCAGGGCGAAGGCGGCTATGTACCTCCCTCACCCGAGTTCCTGCAGCTGTTGCGCAAGGCCTGCGACCGCAGCGGCGCGCTGCTGATCGTCGATGAAGTGCAGTCCGGCGCCGGGCGTACCGGCAAGATGTGGGCGGTCGAGCACTCAGGCGTGAAGCCCGACATGCTCACCTTCGGCAAGGGCATCGGCAGCGACCTGCCAATGGCGGGCCTGATCATGCGTTCGGACCTGGCAGCCGCGATTCCCGACGGATCGATGCCCAACACCTTCGCCGCCAACTCGTTGTCCGCGGCCGTGGCGCTGACCAACATCAGCATCCTTCAGGACCCGGAGCTCGATCTGCTCAACCGCGCTCATACGCTGGGGCTGGAAGCGCAGGAACGTATCCGTGGCTTCGACAGCCCATTGGTCGGTGAAGTCCGCGGTCGCGGCCTGATGATCGGGATCGAGCTGGTCGAAGACCCGGTCACCAAGGCGCCACTGGCACCGGAGAAGATCGGCCAACTCATGGGCTACCTGTTGAACCACGGGGTACTGATGATTCCCTGCGGTCGCTACAGCAACGTGATGCGCGTCATGCCCTCGCTGACGATCTCACGCGCGCTGTTCTTCAAGGCACTGGACATCTTTGGCGACGCCCTGGCCTCCCTCAAGGGATGAGGTGTGCATACCCCGACTACCCCACATCACTTGAGGGACTGCAAATGACTCAACACTTGAACCACTTCATCGAAGGCGCTTCCTTCGAGGCCTCTGACGGGCGTCGCATGACACTCGTCGACCCCGTGACAGAACAGATCTACGGCAGCTCCGCGCGCGGCACGACCGAGGACGTGGACCGCGCCGTAGCGGCGGCACTCAGCCAACTTGAGGGTGGCGCCTGGAGCCAGCTCGACGGCGCCCAGCGTGGCCGGCTGTTGTCGAAGCTGGCGGACCTGGTGGAGCGCGACACCGACGTGCTGGCTGACCTGGACGCCAATGCCATCGGGCGCTCACCGATCGAGCCGCGCCGGCTGGACGTACCCAACGCCATCGCCAACCTGCGCGCCGCCGCTGGCTGGGCCAACCAGCTGGAGGGCCGCACCATTCCCACCGGCGGCTACTTCGGCACCAAGACCCTCTCGTACACGATCCGCGAGCCGGTGGGCGTGGTCGGCGCCATCGTTCCCTGGAACTCGCCGCTGATGATCACGGTCTGGAAGCTCGCCGCTTTGCTGGCGGCCGGCTGTACCGTGGTCATCAAGCCTTCGGAAGAAACGCCACAGTCGGCCCTGCACCTGGCAGCGCTGGCTCAGGAAGCGGGCTTTCCGGACGGCGTGATCAACGTGGTCACCGGCTATGGCAACGAGGTGGGACGCGCCCTGTGCGAGCACCCGCACGTCGCCAAGATCAGCTTCACCGGCAGCCCCGAGGCCGGACGCGAAATCCAGCGCACCGCTGGCGTACTTTTCAAGCACGTGGCACTGGAGCTGGGCGGCAAGAGCCCACAGATTGTCTTCGACGACGCCTCGTTCGAGGACGCGCTGTTCGGCTGCTCTCTCGGCCTGTTTGCCAACCAGGGACAGATCTGCGCGGCCGGCTCGCGCATCCTGGTCCAACGCAACATCGCTGAGCGCTTCGCCGCAGCGCTTGCCGATGCCGCGCGAGCCGTCAAGGTCGGCGACCCTCGCCAACCCGACGTACAGATGGGACCGGTGGCCAAGAAGGCGCAATTGGATCGCGTCAACCGTTACATCCAACTGGGCATCGACCAAGGTGCCACCCTGTTGGCCGGCGGTGTATCGAGCCCTGAACAGGGCTGGTTTGTCCGGCCGACGATCTTCGCCAATGCCAGCAATGACATGGCGATCGCCCGGGACGAGATCTTCGGCCCCGTCGGCACGGTGATCACGTTCGACAGCGAGGACGAGGCGATCGCGTTGGCCAACGATTCCAACTATGGCCTGGCGGCCACGGTCTGGACAAGCGACCTGGTGCGAGCGCACCGCGTCGCCGCAGCAGTCAAGGCCGGTGCCGTGGGTATCAACTGCTGGAGCCCGCTGGACGCCAACCTGCCCTGGGGCGGCGTTAAGTCCAGTGGCGTTGGCCGTGAAGGCGGATTTAGCGGCGCGCTGGCCTATACCGAGGAGAAAGTCATCACCGTACTGCTACCCAACTGAGAACAAGAAACCGCACTGACCGGACCACCCCTGTGTCATAGAAGGTGGCCGTTCAAACGTGCATTTTCGATACCTTGATGATCGATGGAGAGACCGCGATGAATCCGGAAAATCAAACAATAATTGATCGCTATCCGACGTCCCTGCGTATGTTGCACTGGGTGCGCGCCGTGCTCATCGCCGGCCTCCTCTGGGCAGGCTGGCACATGACCGGGCTCGATGACGAAGTGGCGAGCAAATATGAGCTCTATTACCCGTGGCACAAATCCTTCGGGGTGTTGGCGTTCCTGCTGGCCCTGATTCAGCTCACCTTGCGCGTGCGCACCCCCAGGCTGCCGCAACCGCCGGAGACGCTGGCGCGCTATGAGAGAGTTTGCTCATGGCTTGCGCACCGCACCTTGTATGCACTGCTGGTGATCGTGCCGTTGATGGGCTATTCGATGTCGAGCACCTACACGATGAGTGACGGGGTGTTCTTTTTTGGGGTGAACCTTCCCGAGCTGCTGGGCAAGAATGACGACTGGTTCGTTGTCTTCCAATGGCTGCATAAAGTGCTCGCCTACACCCTGCTCGGCCTGATCGTGGTGCATATTGCCGGCGCCCTCAAACACCGGCTCTTCGACCGGGACCCTCGAAGCGACGTCCTGCGCCGTATGCTGTGACTTGATGAGGCGTTGGCAAAAGATGCCACGCCTTCACTCACGGCTCGGACCGCAGAGGCCCGGTAAAGTCCGCTGTGGATGCAGGCCAGGGACATGAAGTGACCAGGCGCCAAGGCTCATAGCGTTTTCATCCGCAGATGTTTACCCGTGCGCCTTTGCCCTGCCCTCACCACTTACGGCGAATAAAAATGCCAGCGCCAGGGCTGCTCGCCAGGTAGCGGAACGCGCGAGAAGCGTTGCTCATGCATTCACGTCCACGACAGTACGCCCGCGCACCTTGCCTTCCAGTACCCGAGCGGCAACGGCCGGCACCTCTGCCAAGCCAACCACCTGGGTGGTGCGGGCCAGCTTGCTCAAATCAAGGTCCTGGGCGAGTCGCGACCATGCTTGCAGGCGCACCGATTGCGGAGCATTGACCGAATCGATACCGGCCAGGGTCACGTTGCGCAGAATGAAAGGCAGCACCGAGCCAGGCAGATCCGCGCCTTGGGCCAGGCCGAAGGCAGCGACAACGCCGCGATATTGGGTGTGTGCCAAGGCATTGGCCAGGGTGTGGCTGCCCACCGAATCAATGACGCCAGCCCAGCGTTCCTTGGCGATCGGTGCGCCCGGCTGCGACAAGGTGTTGCGGTCGATGACCTGCGTCGCCCCAAGGTCGCGCAGGTAGTCGCCTTCCTCTTGCCGTCCGGTCGAGGCGATCACTCGATAACCCAGGCCCGACAGCAGTGCGATAGCCACCGAGCCGGCGCCGCCGCTGGCACCAGTGACCAGGATATCGCCTCGATCAGGGGTCAGCCCGCCATGCTCCAATGCCAGGACGCTGAGCATCGCCGTGTAGCCTGCGGTGCCGATGGCCATGGCTGCCTGGGTCGAGAATACTTCCGGGATTTTTACCAGCCAGTCACCGCTCACCCGCGCCTTCTGCGCAAAGCCACCGTGGTGGGTCTGGCTCAGCCCCCAGCCGTTGACCAGCACCCGGTCGCCGGCCTCGAACCCCGGGTGGCTGGACGTCTCGACGATACCGGCGAAGTCGATGCCCGGAATCAGCGGAAACTGGCGAATGACCGGGGAGCGTCCGCTGAGGGCCATGGCATCCTTGTAGTTCACGGTCGAGAACTCGATCGCGACGGTAACGTCACCGGGCATCAGGTCCTCGTCCTTGAAGTCGATCAGATGGGTCGAGATCGCTTCGCCGGTTTTGGTCGTGAGCAGCGCCTTGAATGTCATGGTTTTAGTCCTGTTCGTACAAACGGATCGTCATCGCTGCCCTGTTGATGCAACAGATACGACAGCGGGTATGCCAGGCTGAGTCAGTGTGCCTGAGAAGGCCGCTTGGTTTCGAGCTGCAGCGCCCTGCGGATGCCCGTGTCCAGCAAGCGCGCCGGGGCAAAACTGCGCATGAACTGCAACTGGCCGGCCGCTTTGCCAGCGGTATAGCGCAACTTCGGACGCTCGGCACGCGCGACCTGGAGTACCACATCAGCCACCACGTCGGGGCCGTCGGCGGTCGCCATGGCCTGGTTCACCACTTTCGTCACTTTTATCCGAATGTCTTCATATACGTCGAGCTTGGCATCGGGTTGGAGGTTGTTGCTCTCGAATTGAGTCTTGGTGTAGCCGGGCTCGACGACGGTGACCCTGATGCCGTGGGTACGCAATTCGTGATCCAGCGCTTGCGAATAACCTTCCACCGCATGCTTGCTGGCTGAATAGAGGGCCGCGTAAGGAACAGGCACGACGCCGAGGATTGAGCCGATGTTGATGATGCGGCCAGCACCCTGGCGGCGCATGTGCGGCACCACCGCGCGCGTCGTGCGTACGATGCCAAGGAAGTTGGTATCGAAAAGAGCCTTGGCCTGCTCGACGGAACTCTCCTCCGCCGCTGCCGGCGCGATGCCGAATCCGGCATTGTTGACCAGCAGATCAATCCGCCCCTCCAACGCCAGCAACTCCTGGATGGCCGCTTCGACGCTGGCATCGTCAGTGACATCGAGCACCAACAGTGGAAAGCCCTGCTGTCCCGCCTGCCCGCCTCGTCGGCTGGTGCCGTAGACGCTGTAGCCTGCGGTCACGAGCTTGTGTGCAATGGCTTCCCCGATACCGGATGAAGCGCCGGTCACTAACGCTACGCGTTTGTTGATCATCATGAATGTCCTTCCGGTTATCGACGTTATCCGGTCAGAGATCGCAACTGTGGTCCTGGATCATCGACTGGCAGGCTTATGATGATGATCATAATCGTAACGGTCAATGTTTTTGATGCTGATCGACATCAATAATGTCGGCAGCAGCGTTGCTCCAGCACTTGAATAAATCAGTGCGCATGAAATCTACGAATTAATAAGGAGTCGACGAACTCGGGGCGAGGCCGCTTGTTCGCGTTTGAACGGAAACAGGTCCGGGCCCTGGATTGTTCCCCATAGGGCCCGAAACCGTTATATCAAGCGATCAGATCATTGGCAGTGAGGGTATTGACACCCACCAGCTGGATTTCAAAATCCGCCCCCAGGTCGCCGTTGACGTTGCCGTACAGCACCTGATCGACGAAACGCAGTTGTCCTGCAGCCGTGAAGTCATTCGAATCGATGAAGCTGAACGAGTCGGTAAACGCAGTCAGGAGATTTGCATCCAGCTTCGACAGGTCCAGCTTGTCGCCCTGCAGGCTGTTGAAGTCGGAAATGGTGTCACTGGCAGAACCTAGGCCCAGCTCGGCCAGCGTGTTGAAAACAAAGCGGTCGCTTCCATCTCCGCCGGTGAGGCTATCGGTGCCCTGGCCGCCACTCAGAATGTCATTGCCCGCCCCGCCATCCAACACGTTACGCCCGGCGTTGCCGATCAGCACGTTGTCCAAGTCGTTACCGATCCCTATGAAGGCAGTGCCCGTCAGCGTGAGATTCTCCAGATTGGCCCCCAGGATCCAGCCAACCGAGGAACGCACGGTATCGATTTCACTGCCCAGGACGGTGGTTTCGCTGATGACATCACTGAGGTTATCGACCACGTAGGTGTCGTTGCCGGTACCGCCAATGAGGGTATCGATACCGCTGCCGCCGTCCAGTGTGTCGTTGCCTGCCCCACCACTCAGCACGTTGTTGCCGGTGTTGCCGATCAGCACGTTGTTCAGGGCGTTGCCGTTGCCATTGAGGTTGGCGCTGCCGGTCAGCGTAAGGTTCTCCAGATTGGCCCCCAGGCTCCAATTCAGAGAGGAGCGCACGGTATCGATTTCACCGGCCAGGGTACTGGTTTCGCTGATGACATCATTGAGGTTGTCGACCACGTAGGTGTCGTTGCCAGTGCCGCCACTCAAGGTATCGGCACCCGCACCACCATCAAGGGTATCGTTGCCTGCCCCACCCAGAAGGTTGTTCACGGAGGCGTTGCCCGTCAGGCTGTTATTCAGCTCGTTGCCGCCCACCGTGAACGCCCCGGTGCCGCTCAGGACGACGTTTTCCACGTTGCGAAGATTGCTGAGGCCAAGGTTGACGACATTGCTGGACGAAGTCGCGACGTAAGTGACGATCAGGCCGTCATTGCCCTGATTGAATGTCTCTTGTACCAGGGCCAATTCATCAACCCGATCGAGCACATAGGTGTCATTCCCCGCGCCACCGATCAGTGTGTCCCGCCCGGCTCCACCGTTCAGCACGTTGTTGCCGGCGTTGCCGGTCAGCACATTGTTCAGGGCATTACCGGTGCCATTGAGGTGAGCGGAACCGGCCAGGATGAGATTTTCCAGGTTGGCGCCCAGGGCCCAGTTCACCGAAGAACGCACGGTGTCGATTTCGCTGGCCAGGATGGTGGTTTCGCTGACGATATCCTTGAGGTTGTCGACCATATAAGTATCGTTGCCGGTACCACCAACCAGGGTATCGATACCGCTACCGCCATCCAGTATGTCGCTGCCAGCTCCACCACTCAGCACATTGTTGCCGGCGTTGCCGATCAGCACGTTGCCCAAGGCGTTGCCAGTACCGTTGAGCAAGGCGGACCCGGTCAGGATGAGGGTTTCCAGATTCGCGCCCAAGGTCCAGGTCACCGAGGAGCGTACGGTATCGATTTCACCGCCCAGGGTGCTGGTTTCGCTGATGACATCACTGAGGTTGTCGACCACATAAGTGTCGTTGCCAGTACCGCCAACCAAGGTGTCGATACCGCTGCTGCCGTCCAGTGTGTCGTTGCCTGCTCCACCATTCAGTACGTTGTTGCCGGTGTTGCCAATCAGCACGTTGTTCAGGGCGTTGCCGCTGCCATTGAGGTGGACGCTGCCGGTCAGCGTAAGGTTCTCCAGATTGGCACCCAGGCTCCAATTCAGGGAGGCGCGCACCGTATCGATTTCGCCGGCCAGGGTACTGGTTTCGCTGACAATATCCTTGAGGTTGTCGACCACGTAGGTATCGTTGCCAATTCCGCCAGTCAAGGTATCGGCACCCGCACCACCATCAAGGGTATCGTTGCCTGCCCCACCCAGAAGGTTGTTCACGGAGGCGTTGCCCGTCAGGCTGTTATTCAGCTCGTTGCCGCCCACCGTGAACGCCCCGGTGCCGCTCAGGACGACGTTTTCCACGTTGCGAAGATTGCTGAGGCCAAGGTTGACGACATTGCTGGACGAACTCGCGACGTAAGTGACGATCAGGCCGTCATTGCCCTGATTGACTGTCTCTTGTACCAGGGCCAATTCATCAACCCGATCGAGCACATAGGTGTCATTCCCCGCGCCACCGATCATCGTATCCTTGCCGGCACGACCGTTCAGAAGGTTGGCCAATGCATTGCCGATCAATGTGTCGTCATTGGCCGAGCCGACCGCGTTTTCAATTTTGGCCCCGTAGGCGATCGTCAATCCTTCATTGAAGGCCGTCTGGGTGTCGAGTTTCAGAAACGTTTGGCCGATCTTGCTGAACTGGCCTTCATTCAGGTTGATGCGCACCGCTGCCAGCTGATTGCTTGCGTCGATCGTGTCATTGCCGCCTGCGTCCCAGATCGTCTCGAAAACCGATTGGCCGACAGCCCAACTGTAGGTGTTATTACCTGTCTGCCACTGGGTGTTTGCGCCATAGAGACTCTGGATGGCGGCAATATCCAACAACATGGGCGTGGTTGGCTCATAGGAGTAAGCGGTGTTGTAACTCATGATCGTGTAACGGACGTCGTCGAACTGGGCGGAAAGCACCGTGGCGTTCGACGAGCTTGGGGAAAATGGATGTTTCAGGCCCAGGGCGTGACCGATCTCATGCATGAACACCAGGTAGTCGTAGGTGCCCTTGGCGGGAGCCGGGTCGTTCGTGACTGGCCCCAGCCAGACATCACCGGCGCTGGGGGTATTGCCAGGAAAATAGCCCCAGGCAGCGGTGTCGTCGTCCATGTACAGGTAACCGCCGAATCGCAAGTCACCGACGTTGCTGGCCGTCTCGCTCACCTGTTGGAATTTGATGTTGGCAACCGAACTCCATGTGCCTAGCGCACTGACGATGCCATTCTTCTGCGCCGACGAGAGGACGTAACCGGCTTCATATTCATTTTCGCCGCTGTAGTCGCTGGCGAAATACGAACTCATGGTCATGAAGCTGTACGTCAGGGACGTGGTGAACGCTCCCGTGTTCGTATTTCCAGCCCAATAAGTGCCGTAAAGCAAGCTGTTGACCTGTGTGTTGCCGGTCAGCTTTGCGTACGAAATGGATGAGTAACCTAATGGACTGGGCATGTATGCTTCCTGTGGGCTAGCTGCGGACCTTCCAGAATGCGGCCGCTACATAGTGGGTATTTTGCATGAGAAACAAGGGCTTTGATATCACTTAGCCACTATTTTTTGAACCGGAATCCGACGACGATGGCGCAACCAGCCATTCATTAGCCTGGCGAATATCCCCATCTCCCAATCTTCCGCTCCAGCGATGCAGCACCAGCAAGCTGGTCACGAACTTGTATTGGGACTGATAGAAATCACGTCGAGCACGAAACTCGTCCTTGATACTGTCCAGCACATCGACTGCATTCTTGACGCCATAGCCGAAGGCTTTCTCCGTGGCGACCCGAGACTTTTCAGCTGATTCCAGCGCACGCCGTGTTGCCTTGATCCGGCTGAGTTCGGCCGTCATGCCGAGATAAGCGGTGCGGGTTTCCTTGATGACCTGGCGACGCAAGGCTTCCAGCTCCTGCTGGGCGGCTTCCTTGTCGCTTTCGGAGCTCGATACACGTGCGCGGGTGGAGCCCCCGCTGTAGAGCGGCATCTGCAAGTCCAGGGACGCGACGAGGTTGTCCGAGCGAGGCGTCACGGCGCCTTCATAGCCAATATCGCTGCGTTGCGCCGTCAAGTTCAGGCCCAGTCGAGGAAGATGACCCGCCTTGTTTTCATCGATAGCCGCCTCGGCGGCGCGGACGCTGTGCTCGCGGGCGTGCAGCGCCGGGTTGCTGTCGAGTGCCGTCTGCACCCAGTAGTCCTGCGCTTGCGCCGGCAGGCTGAAGGCTGGGTTGTCGCCGATGCGCTTGAACCGCTCGCTGACATCGCGCCCCACCAATTCGGAAATCGCTTCACGACTGACCAGGACTTTGTTGCTGGCTTCGATCTCGTCAGCCTTGAGCGCATCCACTCGCGCCTCAAGATCGAGTGCGTCGGTCACCATCGCCATCTGCCGCGCGTACAAGGCCTTGACTCGCTTGAGGTTACGTTCGGTCGCCTCCAGCTCGCTGCGCACCAGCGACAAGTCGTCCTCGGCCGCAAGAACAGCGAAGTAACGCTCGGACAGATCGATGCTGGCCTGCACCTGGGTATCGGTCGACTCGTAGCCACTCTGCCGGGTCAACTCGATGTACTTCTGGTAACTGCGCCAGACCTGCGGATCGTAGATCACCTGATTGAGCACCACGGCCATGCGCTTGCCGTTGTACTGGATACGGTTCAGGTCGTCGTCGCGCCGGCCGCGGTTGACACTGCCGCTGGCGTTGAGCTGTGGCAATAATTGACCAAAGGCCGCGCGCTCCTTGCCCTCGCCGCTTCGAACCAGGGCTTGTGCCCGCAGGACACGCGGATCAGCGCCCTGCGCTTCCTGGTGCAATTGCCACAGGTCGACATAAGTATCGTCAGCGAGCGCTCCCAGTGGCATGAGGACCAGGCACATCGTAATCAGGAACCTCATCTCAGTCCTCGATCAACGAACGGGCGAACACATTGCTCGCCGGCTGTATCAAGTATTGCAACAGCGTTCGCGCGCCCGTGTTGACCAGCACTTCGACCGGCATTCCCGGCACCAGGGTCAGGTTGCCCAGCGTCTGACGCCCTTTGTCCGTCAGTGCCACGCGTGCCAGGTAATAAGCCGTGCCGGTGTCCTTGTTGATCAGGCGGTCGGCGGAAATCTGCACCAACCGCCCTTCGATGACGGGCGTGGTGCTGCTCTTGAACGCGCTGAAGCGAATGTCCGCCAGCTTGCCCAAGGCGATGCGGTCGATGTCCATCGGCGACACCTGCGCCTCGATGATCAGCTCTTCGTTGGCCGGAACGATGTCCAGCAGCGCAGTGCCCGGGCTGACCACGGCGCCGAGGGTATGGACCGTCATGCCCATGACCATTCCGGACTCCGGCGCGAGGATATCGGTACGTTGATCGCGGTCCTGCAGGGTGGCCAGTCGTTCGCGCAGTTCGTACACCTTGGTCCGTGCATCGCCCAGCAGGCCGGCGACTTCGCTGGCGAAGGTCTTTTTCAACTGCAGTATCTTCAATCTCGCCTCGTCGATATGGACATGCGCTTGCGCAATCTCGGACTGGCTTTCAGCTATTTCGGTTTGCAGGCGAGAGAGGCTGCGCTCCTGCTCGCGCAGTCGCTGTTTGTCCACATAGCCTTCGGCAAGCAGTGCCCGCAAATCGACTATTTCTTCTTGATAGGAAGCCGCCAGCGCCTGCTTGCTGGCGATGATGGCCTTGAATCCGCGAATCTGTTCTTCGATTTGTCCGATGGTCTTCTCTTGCAAGCCGATTTCGCCCAGCAACGAGGTCCGTCGGGTCTGGAAGATCCGGGCTTCACTGTCGCGGGCCTCTTGCACTCGTGGGTCCGCGGGATCCAGGGCAGGCACCGCCAGAGGCTCGGGCAGTGCGTCACGCTCAGCCTCCAACCGGGCCTGCAATTGAAGCGCGGCAATCAACTGGCTGCGCGTCGTTTCCATTTCCGAACGGGCCTGGGTGTTGTCGAGCACCAGCAACACATCGCCGGTCTTGACCAGGTCACCGTCATGCACACGCAGTTCGCGCACGATGCCGCCCTCAAGGTGCTGCACCGTCTTGCGGTAGCTTTTGACCGTGACCACGCCGGGCGCGAGTGCCGAGCTGTCGAGCGGGGCCAACGCAGCCCAGCCACCGAACAGGCCAAAGGTGACCAGCAGCATGAGGTAGCCGACGCGTCTTACCGGCGTGTCATCGACAAGCAACGCGGTGGATGAGTGTTGACTGTTTTGCATGAAATCGCTCATCCGCTTCCTACAGTTGAATCGAGGCAGCCTGGCGGGCTGCAGGTGTTGCGTCGCGCAAACGGGCCAGGACCTGATCCCGCGGCCCGAACAGACTGAGTTCGCCATGATTGAGAACCAGCAATTTATCCACCTGCGCCAACACCCCGGGTCGATGGGTAATGACAAACACCGTGGCCCTGCTCTGCTTGAGCTTTTGCAGCGCCTCGGCGAGCATTTTTTCGCCGGCCTCATCCAGGTTGGAGTTTGGTTCATCGAGCACCACCAGGCGCGGCTCACCGTACAAGGCGCGCGCCAGGCCGATACGTTGCCGCTGGCCGCCGGACAATCCACCACCATTGGCGCCGATCAAAGTGTCGTAGCCATCGGGCAGTTGCAGCACCAGCTCATGCACACCCGCCATGCGCGCGGCGGCGACAACGGCAGGTGCGTTCACCGGGCCGAAGCGGGAGACGTTCTGGCTGATCGTGCCTTCGAACAACTCGATGTCCTGGGGCAGATAACCGATGTACTGGCCCAACTCCTCCCGACGCCATTGGCTGATGTCCGCGCCGTCCAGGCGTACGGTGCCGGCCAGGCTAGGCCAGACGCCCAGCAGTGCCCTGGCCAGGGTCGACTTTCCAGCGCCGCTGGGACCAATGATGCCCACTACTTCGCCCGCGGCCACCTGAAAGCCCACGCCGCGAATAATCGGCTTACGAGCGTCCGGGGATCCGGCCGAAAGGCCCTCGACGCGAATCGCCCCTTCAGGTGCCGGTAGCGACATGCGCTCAGGTTCGGCGGCAATCTTGAGCAGCAATTCGTGCAGCCGGGCATATTGCGAACGGGCCCCCAGAAAGCCTTTCCACACGCCGATCAGCTGATCGATGGGCGCCAGCGCGCGCCCTAGCAAAATCGAGCCGGCAATCATCAGTCCGGACGAAATCTCGTGATTGATCGTCAGATAGGCGCCCAGGCCCAGCACCAGCGACTGCACGATCTGCCGGAACGTCCTGGACACCGAGGTCATGGTCGCGGCGCGGTCGCTGGCCAGGCTTTGCAGGGCGAGAATCTTATGGGTCCGCCCGCTCCAGTGCTGGCGCAGGCTGGCAAGCATGCCCATGGACTGCACCACTTCGGCATTGCGCAAGCTCTTGTTGGTGAAGGCGGTGGCGGCCATCTGTTCGCGGTTGGCAACTTGCAGCGGTGAGTGGGTAAGCTTTTCGTTGGCAAAGGCCAGCGCGCCCAGCAACACGGCACTCACGACCCCCATCCAGCCGTACCAGGAATGAAACATGAACATGACAGCCAGGTAGATCGGAATCCACGGCGCGTCAAAAAACGCAAACAGGCCGTTGCCGGTCAGGAACTGGCGCAAACCGTTCAGGTCGTTCAAAGGCTGGGCCGTGGCATTCATGCCGCTGGTATTGAGCGCCTGCTTGAAACTGGCGTCGAACAGACGCTGGCTCAGCAGCGTGTCCAGGCGAGTGCTTATCCGTACCATGATTCGCGAACGGACCCACTCCAAACCACCCATTGTGATCATCAACAGCAACATGATCAGCGTCAGCATCAACAGCGTCGACAGGCTGGCGCTTCCTACCGCGCGGTCATACACCTGCAGCATGTAGAACGAAGGAACCAGCATCAGCAAGTTGACGAAAAAACTGAAAAAACCAACGGACAGAAAACTACCTTTGCAGACGGCAAGGGCGCCTTCCAGCTCGGTCCTGTTGTGGGCTGACATGGTTCATTACCTGAGGTCCGATTCTGATCAAACCTGAAAAATCACAAGGGCACAGGTGCGTGAGCGCCTGGAATATCTTTCGACGGACACCACTGGAGCACCCGCGCAATCGGTTCTACCGCGCTGTATCGGCACGTTCGAGCGGTTCTTAAGGAACATTGGTGTAACGGGTATGGGCCATGCGATTACGTCGACGTTGGGTTGGGGAAGCCTGGTAGCGACTTGGCTTTTCCAGGCGGGCTGGTGAGTATATCCATTTCTGCGGTGTGGGCTGCAGCGGCTTACTTTTGAGATGCCGGAATGCCGGCCCAGGCACAAGCAAAAGCGAGGCGACCTTATAACCCGCCTGTTTTTTGATGATCGCGTTTCCCCTGTGGGAGGGGGCTTGCTCGCGAAAGCGGTGGTTCAGTTTGCAGTGATGTTGGATGTGATGGCGTCATCGCGAGCAAGCTCGCTCCCACAGTTTTTTGTGTCGTACTCAGACAGTGTGAACACCCGAAACCCCATGTGGGAGCGAGCTTGCTCGCGAAAGCGATGGTTCAGTTTGCAGTGATGTTGGATGTGATGGCGTCATCGCGAGCAAGCTCGCTCCCACAGGAGGAACGCGGTCCACGAAGAACCAGGTCGGCTACTAGGCCGCCTCGTGGTGGACGTTGATCTCGGGCGCCCCGTTAAACCACGCTGGCCGAACGCAGGCATTGCGCAGTGGGCACCTCGGCATGGATGCCGAGGTAGCCGCGCTGGGCCATGGATGGCCCTTCGCGGCGGCCCACGGAGCAATGCCTTCGTTCAGGCATGCCGAGCCTAAGCGAGGCACCGAGTGGTGGGGCAAAAGCGTTTTTGCTTACTTTTGGCGCTCTTCCAAAAGTGAGCCGCTGTAAGAGCGGAACCCTAAGCAGCCGTTACCGCAGCAACGGATATACACACGCCCCCTAAACCTCAGGCCCCCAACGTCGAAACAACACGCTGGCATTAACCCCACCAAACCCAAACCCATTGGAAAGCGCATAGGTAATCGGCATCTGCCTGGCCTCCAAGCCAACCAGATCAAGCCCCGCAGCGGCCTCGTCAGGATGAACCAGGTTCAGGGTAGGCGGAACGATCTGGTCCCGAAGCGCCAACACCGTAAAAATAGCCTCAATGCCCCCGGCCGCGCCCAGCAGGTGCCCAGTAGCGGATTTGGTAGAGGTAATCGCAACACCGGAGCCCGTGCCGAACACCGAGCGAACGGCGGCCAGTTCACCGCTATCGCCAACCTGGGTAGACGTCGCGTGGGCATTGATATGTTGCACGTCCGAGGGGCTGACAGCAGCCTGGCGCAGCGCCTGTTCCATCGCACGCCGAGCGCCGTTGCCGTCCTCCGGGCCCGCCGTCAGGTGGTAGGCATCGGCGCTGGTGCCATAACCCACCAGTTCCGCCAGGGGCTTGGCCCCGCGTGCCAGGGCATGTTCCAGCGATTCGATCACCAGCACGCCGGCGCCCTCGGCCATGACAAAGCCGTCGCGATCACGGTCGAAGGGACGCGAGGCCTCCTGCGGGCGCTCGGCAAATCCCGTGGACAGCGCGCGAGCCGCCGCGAAGCAGCCCAGGGTGACACGATCGATTGCCGCTTCGGTACCGCCGCACAAGGCGATATCCGCCTCACCGCTCCTGATCAGCCTGGCCGCATCGCCAATCGCCTGCACCCCAGCCGCGCAGGCCGTTACCGGCGCGCCAAGCGGCCCCTTGAAACCATGGCGGATGGAAACGTGCCCCGCCGCCATGTTGGCGAGAAAGGCCGGCGCCGTGAACGGTGACAAGCGACGTGGGCCGCGGGCGTCGGTGGTACGCACGGCATCGGCAATCGCGCCAAAGCCACCCACGCCCGACGAGATGATAGTGGCGGTCCGCTCCTGGTCAGCCGCTTCGGTCGGATGCCAGTTGGCCTGGGCCAGGGCTTCGTCGGCGGCTACCAGAGCGAACTCGATGAAGCGATCCATCTTCTTGCGATCCTTGACCGGGATGATGCGCTCCGGGTCGTAACCGGCGATGGCGTCCTCCTCCAACGACGGCACCTGGCCACCCACCGCCACGCCAGTTCCCTCGGTAATATCGCCAGACAGGATGCGAATGCCGGAGCGCCCGGCCAGCAGGCGCTGCCAGACTTCTTCGACACCACAACCCAACGGGCCGACAATGCCCACGCCGGTGACGACGATGCGTTTTTGACCTTGGGAAGTCATCATTGAAACCTCTTCATATCTCAGTCGATGTTCACTAAAAAGCACAAGTGCGCTGCTTAAGCCTGCACAGCTGTCTGAGCGTGCGCTGAAGGGTCAGGACGGATCCTGAACCAGATGGAATACATCGCCGGCAGGAACACCAGCGTCATGATGGTGCCAACGAACGTGCCGCCGATCAGCGTGTAGGCCAGCGTCCCCCAGAACACCGAATGCGTCAGCGGAATGAAGGCCAGGATCGCCGCCAGCGCCGTCAGCAGTACCGGGCGGGCCCGTTGAACCGTGGCTTCGATGACCGCGTGGAACGGGTCCAGCCCTTCCTGTTTGTTGTGATGGATCTGCCCGATCAGGATCAGTGTGTTGCGCATCAGGATGCCCGAGAGTGCGATCAGGCCGACCAAGGCGTTGATCCCGAACGGCTGCTGGAAAATCAGCAGGGTCGGCACCACGCCAATCAGGCCCAGCGGTGCGGTGAGGAACACCATGATCATTGCCGAGATCGAACGCACCTGCGCGATGATGATCAGCAGCGTCAGGGCCACCATGATCGGCACCAGCGGCACGATCGCCTTGCCGGCCTTGCCCGACTCCTCGATGGCGCCCGCCTGCTCGATCCGGTAGCCGCTCGGCAGCGTCTCGATGACCGGCTGCAGTGCCTTCATGATCGCGCTCGAAACGTCCGGTGGCTGCAAGCCTTCGGCAATGTCGCCGCGCACGGTAATGGTCGGGGTGCGATCACGACGACGAAGAATCGGATCCTCCATGCGCACATCCACTTCACCCACCTGGGACAACGGAATGCGCTGGCCCGCCGCGCCCACCAGGGTGAACCCTTCGATCCTGGCCGGATCGAGGCGAATGTCACCGGCAGCACGACCGACCACCTGCACCGAACGGATGCCCTCGCGAACCGCCGTGATCGGCACCCCCGCGAGCAGGAACTGCAATTGCTGCGCGACGGCATTTGACGTCAGGCCGACCGCCTGCAAACGATCCTGGTCCAGGGTGAAATGCAACGTCGGCGCCAGTGGTCCCCAGTCGGTATTGACGGTTCGCATCAGCGGGCTCGCCTGCATGACATCCTGGACCCGGCCCGCGATCTCGCGCAATTTCGACGGATCAGGCCCCATCACCCGGTAGGCAACCGGAAATGGCGAGTACGGACCGAACACCAGTTGCGTCACCCGGATCCGCGCTTCTGGGGCGAGCCCCTCGGCAGCCGCCTCACGGAGACGGAACTTGAGGATCTCGCGCGCTTCCTGGCTGTCGGTCAATACCACGATCTTGGCAAACGAAGGATCGGGCAGTTCCGGTGCCATCGCCAAATAGAAGCGTGGCGCGCCTTGGCCGATGTAGGCCGTGACGATTTTTGCCTCATCCTGTTTTTGCAACCAGGCCTCGACCTTGGCGGTGGCGGCGCTGGTCTGCTCGATAGAGGTTCCATAGGGCATCTGCACTTCGACCATCACCTCGGGACGATCTGAGGTCGGGAAGAACTGTTTCTTCACCAGCCCCATGCCGAGAATCGCCACGACAAATGTCGCGATCACGGTGCCGGCCACCCACCATTTGCGCGCGATGACGCGGGTCAGGACCTGGCGAAAACGATTGTAGTGGCGGGTGTTGTAGATGGCTGCGTGACCGCCCTCGACCGGCTTGATGTCCGGCAACAGCTTCACCCCCAAGTAAGGGGTGAAGGCCACCGCCACCACCCAGGAAGCGATCAGGGCAATGCCGACGATCCAGAACATGTTGCTGGTGTACTCACCGGCGGTCGACTGGGCGAAGCCGTTAGGCATGAATCCGATGGCCGTCACCAGCGTGCCGGACAGCATCGGCGCGGCCGTATGGCTCCAGGCATACGCGGAGGCCTTGATCCGGTCGTAGCCCTCCTCCATCTTCACCACCATCATCTCGATAGCGATGATGGCGTCGTCCACCAACAGCCCAAGTGCCAGGATCAACGAGCCCAGGGTGATCCGGTCGAAGTTCTTTCCGGTGGCCGCCATCACCACAAACACTATCGCCAGTGTCAACGGTACGGCGGCTGCGACCACAACGCCTACACGCCAGCCCATGCTGAGAAAGCAAACGAGCATTACGACCAGCAGCGCGACAAAAAACTTGACCATGAACTCGCCGACGGCCGAGTCAATGTTCACGGCTTGATCGGTGACCTTGGTCAACGTCATGCCCAGCGGCATGCCTTCATTGATCCTGGCCGTCTCCGCGTCCAGGGCCTTGCCCAGGTCCAGGCCGTTCCAGCCCTCGCGCATCACGACGCCCAGCAACAGCGCTTCTTCGCCGTTATTGCGCACCAGGAAGGTGGCCGGATCTTCATAACCACGCTCAACGGTCGCGACGTCCGAGAGCTTGAGCGTGCGACCTTGAATCGCCAGGGGCGTGTCACGGATTTTTGCCAATTTATCGAAGGCACCGTCTACCCGGAGCAAGACCTGTGGCCCGTTGGTTTCGATGGAACCGGCGGGCGTGAGTACGTTCTGGCTGTTCAGCGCGGCGAAGATGTCCTGGGGCGAAACGCCCAAAGTGGCCAGCCGGTCATGGGAGAAGGAGACAAAGATGCGTTCGGCCTGCTCGCCGATGATGTTGACCTTTTTCACACCCGCCACGTGCAACAGGCGTTGGCGCAACGCTTCAGCATCGCGCACCAGCAACCGTTGTGGCTCGCCTTTGGCTTTCAGGGCGAAAAGCGCGAACGTCACATCGGAAAACTCATCATTGACCATCGGCCCAATCACTCCCGCTGGCAACTTGAGTGCTTCGTCCTGGAGCTTTTTGCGCGCCTGGTAGAACTCCTCCTGCACTTGCGAAGGTGGCGTGCGATCGACCAGCGACACCATGGTGAAAGCTAGGCCCGGACGGGTGTAGGTTTCCGTGCGGTCGTACCACTTCAGCTCTTGCAGGCGCTTTTCAAGCGGTTCGGCGACCTGGTCCTGCATCTCCTGGGCGGTCGCGCCTGGCCATGCCGTGATGACGGTCAACTGCTTGACCGTAAACGGTGGGTCCTCGGCACGTCCCAGTTGGAAGAACGCCAAGGTGCCTGCGACGGCAATCAGAAAGATCAGGAACACGGTAATGGAGCGCTCGCGAACAGCGAGTGCCGACAGGTTGAGGCTCATGGACGGCCCCCGGCAACCTTCACGTCACCCGGTTGAGCCAGCCGCACTTGCTCACCTTCACGCAACAGGTGGGCGCCGAGCCCGACAATACGCTCGCCCACATTGAGCTTGCCGGCGACTCGCGCAGCGTCATCGCTCAAACTCAGGATTTGCACAGGTCGCCAGGTGACTTTCGCCGGTTCCCCGTCTATCACCCACACGCCGGTGCCGGTGCCCGGGTCAAAAACGGCAGCGATCGGCACTTGCAGCGCCTGCCGTTGCGCGCTGTCTTCGGCGATGCGAAGGGTGACGGTCGAACCCAGCGGCGCAGTGGCCAGTGCACCCTCCAGCACATACCGAGCCTCGAAGGTACGCGTCACGCGGTCAGCCGAATCCGAAAGCAGCCTCAGCTTCGCGGTGACCGCCCCCGTGGTGACGCCATAAAGCGTCGCCTGTGCGGTGGAGCCTGCGGCAGGCCGCAAGGTCTCGGGCAATTGCACAACGGCTTCACGCTGCCCTGCCCGCGCCAGTCGAACCACGGTTTGCCCGGGGCTGACGACTTGCCCAGGCTCGGCGAGCGTGTCCATCACCACGCCGTCGGCATCGGCGAGCAACATGGCATAACCAGACGCGTTCTGGGCAACGTCAGCCTGCGCTTGTGCGGCACTCAGTTGTGCCTTGGCAGTATCGGCAGCGGCTTTTATCTGGTCGTAGCCCGAGGCGGAAATAGCGCCTGCGGCGACCAGGTCGCGATAGCGTGCCTCGTCATCGGCGGTCTGCTTGGCCCGGGCCCGAGCGGCAGCGACTGCCTCTTGTTGGGCTCGCGCCTGCAGCCCCAGGTCGATGGGGTCGAGGCGCATCAACGGCTGCCCCCGTTTGACGACCTGTCCGCTATCGACCAGGCGCTCAAGCACCTTGCCCGCTACCCGAAAGCCCAGGTCGCTCTGGACCCGAGCCGCCACGACGCCGGTAAAAGATCGCGAGAGATCAGACGAACCCTGGACTTCAGAGACCCGCACCAAGGGCGCAAGCGTGCGTGGATCTTTAGCGGTGGATGAGTCGCCACACGCCGTCAGGACGAGAGGCAACAAGCAAACGGCAAAGGTGACAGGTCGAAGCCGGAGCATAGGTTCCCTTTTGGTTTGGGCAGATAGGACAGGAGCCTCATTCTCAATCTAGTGACCATTACTGTCAATCGTCACAAGCCATCACATTGCATTGATTGCAGCAATGCTTGCCGATTAACAGATCATATTGCCGCTGCGTCCTATGAGTGTTCATTGACAGATTGTGACCACAATATAATATGGTCACAAACCATCCATGGCTCCAGGAGTCTCAATGTCGCCCCTCCACCCCGCCGCTTTGCTGGTGAGCTTCAGCTTGATGACAGGTTGCACGGTCGGTCCGGACTACCAGCGTCCGAACGCTGCGCTGGCGCATCGTTACCTGGGCCAGGCGTCTGTCGAGCAGAGGTCCGCAGCGACATCGGCCAGCCTCGTCACGTGGTGGGAAGGCTTTGCTGACCCAGTGCTCAGCGACCTGATTGCCCAGGCACTTGAGCAGAACCTGGACCTGGCGCAGGCTTCGGCCCGTGTCACCCAGGCACGGGCAGGCCTGGGTGCTGCAAATGCCGCGTTATTGCCCTCTGGAAACATCAGCGGCCAGGCCGCCCGCTCATACCAATCCGTGGAAACACCCCTTGGCCAAGTGCTGAACTCGACGCCCGGATACGACCGGTACGGGAACGCTTACGAACTTGACGTGGGGGCCAGCTGGGAAATCGACCTCTTCGGCGGCCTGCGCCGTGGACGCGAGGCCGCATTGGCCCAATACCAAGCTAGCGAGGCAGGCGTCGCGGCGACACGACTGGTCGTTGCCGCGCAGACCGCCGATCTCTACATCACTGCCCGCGGGTTGCAGGCGCGGCTGGACATCGCCAATCGACAAGTCAAGACGCAGCAGGATCTGTTGGAGAAAGCCCAACTGCTCTACAGCAAGGGCCTTGCGGCCAGCTATCAGGTTCATCAGGTCGAGGGCGCCCTGTCACAGGTCCAGGCGACGGTGCCCGTGCTGCAGACCGGCCTGGACGCTGCCATGAATGCGTTGGATGTCATGCTTGGCACGTCGCCCGGTACCCATCGCACGCAACTGGCGAACGGACGAAGCATCCCTCTGGCGCCACAGATAACGACCATGGGCACCCCCGCTGACCTGCTGCGCCGCCGACCAGACCTGATCGTGGCCGAGCGCCGTCTTGCCGCCTCCAATGCGCGTATTGGCGAAGCCGTCGCTGAGTACTACCCGAAATTCTCCCTCAGTGCGTTGCTGGGCAGTGCCACAGCGGTTTCCGCGGGCAACCTGTTCACCGGCGACGCCAGCCAGGCGGTTGGCGCTCTGGGCCTGCGCTGGAGACTCTTCGACTTTGGCCGCATCAATGCGCAAATCGATCAGGCCAAGGGCCAGGAAGCCGAAGCACTGGCGGCTTACCGCCAGTCCGCATTGCGCGCCACCGAGGACGTCGAGAACGCCTTCTCCGCGCTGGTGAATCGAGAATCCCAGGCGAGCACCCTCACCCAGGGCGAAACCTCGCTGACGCAGGCCCGCCAATCGTCATTCATTGCCTATCAGAAAGGCACAGCCAGCCTGATCGATGTCCTGAATGCCGACGCGACGCTGCTGCAAGTCTCCGATGCACGGGCGCAAGCACGCACAGAATCGGCACGGGCGGCGGTGGCCGCATTCAGGGCGCTCGGTGGTGGCTGGCAGCCTCCTGAGGCCCAGCCGGTGGCGACTCGCTGAGTTGACCAAATCACCCAACGCTTGCAGCCCTTCTCCTTCAGCTCACAACCAGAGACCAACGACATGAAACCGAACGAACGCTCCTGGGTGCTCATCACTGGCGCCTCAAGCGGATTTGGCGAAGAGTTTGCCCGGCAATACGCAGCACAAGGGAAATCGCTCGTCCTGGTAGCGCGCAGGCTGGATAAGCTCGAAGCGTTATCCGCTCAGTTGCGCGAACGCTTCGCCATTGATGTGCTCGTCGAGCAAGTAGACCTGTCGTCGATCCCCGCGGTCATCGAACTGCATAAGCGTCTGAGCGAGCGAAAAATAGTGGTCGATGTGCTCATCAACAATGCGGGACATGGACTGCAAGGGCCTTTTCTGGATCAGCCTCTGGATCGTTCCCTGGCCATGATTGATCTGGATATCGCCAGCCTGACGGCCCTGACTCACGTCTTCGCGGCAGACATGCGAGTCCGCAAGCGTGGACACATCCTGATGGTCGCCAGCCTGCTGTCTTTTCAAGGCGTGAAGAATTTTGCCGTTTACTCTGCCGCTAAAGCTTACGTGCTGCGCTTCTCTGATGCGTTGCATCGTGAACTCAAAAGCGACGGCGTCATCGTGACGGCACTTTGTCCAGGGATGTCGGATACAGGGTTTGCGCAAAGCGCCAGGCAAACGATTACGCCAGCCTTGAAAATGGTCATGATGCAGCCACAACCCGTGGTCCGCGCAGGCATTCGAGCACTGCAAGCCGGACGATTGAGTGTCGTGCCGGGCTTTGGCAACAAGGCAATGACCGTCCTGACCTGGGCCACGCCGCGTCGGTTTCACCAAGGTCTCATGGCACGCATCATGGGAGCCTGAAAGGATGGCGAAGCGCTCTGAAAGCCGGGAGTCAGCCTATACTCCCGGCCGGTAAAGCGGCACTCGATCAGAAGCGATAGCTAACGGAAGTACCCAGGCCGCTCGCACTGTTCCTGTACTTGGAGCTGTAGGCACCTCGGGCTGGCGAGGTTTCGTTGACCCGTACGCTCTCCTCCCACAGATAGGAATAAGCGACGTCGATCGTGACGTTGTCCACTGGCGTCCAGCCGGCGCCGAAACTGACGATTTTTCGGTCGCCAGTAGGAATCCGTGGCCCACGGTTGGTGTTGTTGGCGGGCGACTGGTCGACCGAGAAGCCTGCGCGTAACACCCACTGGCTGTTCAACTGATACGCCGTGCCAATGGCGTGAGCCCACGTGTCGTGCCAGTTCTGCTCTTCGGTAATGGTCCCCAGCGCACCGCTCAATAAAGGTGGCAAGCCCGTATTCTCGATGGTCAGCTCCTTGAAGCGACTCCAGCGTGTCCAGGTGCTGCCCGCGTACAGGGTCCAGTCGTTATCGAGCTGGTGCGTCACCGAGAAGTCCACGGACTCCGGGGTGTCCACATCCAGTGAAGCGTCATAGCTCTCGCCGCTGACACCTAACACGCTAAAGATGCCGTTGGTGACCTTGGTCTTGGCATCCAGGTGGTAGCTGACCTTGGAATGGTAGGTCAAGCCCACACGGGTTCGATCCGTCGCCTGCACCAGCACTCCGGCATTGAAACCAAGGGCCGTATCGTCGCCGTTGCTTTTGAGTTTTCCATCATTGCGACCCGGACTCAGTGGGTTGGGCACTGTGCCGGTTATCTCGCCACTGATACGGTTGACCGTCGGACCGAACCCGATCGAAACCCTGTCATTGAAGGCATAGCTGATGGTGGGCTGGAACGTGAGCGTCGTGACCTCGCTTTTGTTGCCGTAGTAGCGCCCGGCAAAGTCGCTGCCGTAATCGGTAATCAGGCCGAACGGCACATAGAAACCCACGCCGAACGCCCAATGTTCATCGATGGGCTTGACGTAGTAACCCATGGGTACGGTGGTCGTGGGCACGACGTCGCCGTCCTCCTGGCCGCCAAAGGTACTGCGGGTCTGGCTGATGTCATTCTTCGCGAAGAGCGTCGCCGCCCCCAGGCTGACCTGCTCTGATTTCAGACGAGACATGCCCGCGGGGTTGCCGAAGACGGTGCTCGCGTCCTCGGCCGAGGACGAGCGACCGGCAAACCCCGATTCCATCCCGCTGATGCTCTGTTCATTCAGGGCAAAACCGCTTGCGAGCGCATGAGAAGTGGCGAATGCAACGACGAGGCCTACGGGGGCCTTGAGTATTATTTTTTTCATTATTGGGACTCTGGATTGGAACTCTGGGGGCTGCAGCCTGGGTTGTTTGGACTAGGTAAAAATCGCCACCGTCTGGCGCGCCCAAAGCACGCGGCGGCCGCTTTCGTCCCATATTTCCATGTCCTGTAGCGAGTACCCTTCCAGTGCCTGCTGGCTGAAAGAGCTAACAAGAAACCATTCGCCGACAGCGGCTGGCTGCGGCAGGTCAATCATCCAGGACGCGGAGCTGATAGCGGCGGGTTCGGTGAAACAGGTCATGGCGGCCGGCGGCAAACTGTCAGCCAGTGCAATCAGGGCAACGGCCGGGTCCACGCCCTGGGCATCCAGATGGCGTACCCACATCAATAATTCGGGACTTTCAGCACCGGACACCGGCAGCGAACCGCCCGCAGGACGCATCTCGAAGTTATAAGCACAGGCCGGAGCAATCTTGCTGTCCAGCGCCAGGGTGGCGTAGTGGGACGGTCCCGCCACAAACGGCCGGCCCCAGGAATCGTGCGTAATCCTGCTCTCCCGGGGCTGGGCGAACAGCAGGATCGTGCGCAACGCCAAGTCATCACCCGACAGACAGTCGACGGATACCGAGGTGACTGATCGCCCTTGGCGCAACACGCTTACATCGAACGTCTGGGCCTGTGTCACCGGGGCGATGAACGACACCTGGGCGGACTTGAACGCAGGGAAGTCCGCCGGACGTTCCCGCAAGACCGCCTGCAACGACAACGCCGCTGAAAGCCCGCCAAAGATGGTACGACCTTGCTGCCAGTTGGGCGGAGAAACAAAGGGGGCGTCTGGATCGAATTGCTGCAGCAGTTTGGCAAAGCTCGTCATACCGACGCCCCAGGCTAAGAGCAGATGCGTCATATTTATTCATGTGACCATTTGTGTCAATAGTCACGAACTGGATAAATAAAGGCGACCATCAACCGCTGGAGCAAGAGGTGAATCGGATGGGTAAAGGCGTCGCCTGCAATGACCTGGGTGCAATCTTCAGCCACAGCTCAAGGCATGAGGCTGCGCAAGATCAGGTTGCAGGTGAGCGTGGGGGCAACCTCGACGTAATCGAGGCTGTACTGCAGCAGCAAGGGATTGACGAAAGGCCGCAGCGCCAGATGGATCGCGTCTACGGTTTCGTCCAGTGGCGTCTTGCGTTCGAACTCGCCCAGTTCCCGTCCCTCGCGCACGATTTGCAACACGAAACTCTTGATCCGAGCGTTATAGACTTGCGAACTGGGCCATTGCTCCGACGCGGAAAACGCCGCAATGTCATAGAGCTTGCGATCATTGAAAAACAGATTTACGCCTGTGGTGATCAGGGCCTTGACCAGGCGGCGAAAACGCTCCGTCGCTGAAAGCCCGTCTTCGCTGATGGCCTGCTCCACCGCCGCGACGATTTCTGCCAGGCACTGGCTGCAGATGGCCTCGCCAATCGCCTGCTTGGAGTCGAAGAACTTGTAGATGTAGGCCTTGGAGAACCCGATGGCCTTGGCCAGGTCGGACACCGTGGTCTTGCCATAGCCGTATTGACTGAAATGCTCGTTGGCCGCCGCGACAATCTGGTTTCGAATGTCGTGATCGGCGGGGCCGCGGGTGCTGGGCGAAGGTATTGAGGGCTGGTTCATGGGAGCAGCTTACGCATCCTGAGGAGGGTTGACAATCTGTGACCAAATTGTAATTTAGTCATAAACCGCTCAAGACTCATGAATGGCATTCGCATGTATTTGCCTATTTTCCCATCTAGCCTCTGGCCAGACCGATACCTATCGCTGAGAGCCTTATTTCGATATTGGAGAGGATGCAACGACAGAGGCCGAAACATTCAACGCAGTACCGCAGGCTTGAGCACCTCCTCGCACCACTGACGGAAATGAGTCGGCGTGGTCGATTGAGGCGTTCGCAATTGAGCCTTATCGAGTCCATTGTTCTTCGCGACCATCATATCCAGCACACCCTGCGCCATTGCGGGCGACATGCCAGCCCCCAGCAAGCCATCCTTGAAATCGTTGTAGGCCACTTGCTGGAAACGCACAGGTTTGCCCAGCACCTCGGAAATGATTTGCGCCATGTCATTGAACGACACGTCCTCAGGACCCAGTACGGGCACGTCGTCGTAACCGGTCCAGTCTCGGTCCATCAACAGCTTGGCAGCAACGGCGGCGATGTCGCGAGTGGCGCAGGTGGGCAGTTTCAGATCCCCTGACACTGGCGAGTAAAACACCCCCGCGTCTCTGATGGAGTCAACATGGCGCAGGATGTTGTCCATGAACGTCGGCATCGCCAGTGCACGATAATTTACCCCTGTGCTGGCGATGAGATCATCCATCGCCAGAGAGGCTGACACCAGGCCGGCATTACCTGCAACCCCGCGCCCCAGGCCGGAGACACCGACAACATGTCCGACAGCATGGCGCTTGATCGCGCGACAAGCCGCCTGGCTGAAGTCCAGGTAAGCCGCCTCGACACTGAGCGCACGAGGATCAGGGGGAACCAGCCAGAACACCGAGTCGGCGCCTCGAAAAGCACGATCGACAACCTCGTCATCGCTGTGAGAACCCGCAACGACTTCGACGCGCTCCAGGGTATGCGCGGGCAGCCGCGAAGGATCGCGGGCTATCACACGAACCGACGCACGTTCAGCGAGAAGCCGTTCAAGCACCTGGCTACCAATATTACTGGTTGGGGCGGTGACAACTATCATGATGCACTCCATTCGACAGGCCGTATCAACAGGCCTGAGTGCGCACACAGTAGTCGCGAGGATCGATACGATCTATGCTCCAGCGTCCCAAGTTTCTTTGCCATCGTCCGGAATGCCCATGGATCCGCTTTCAGACCTCCTCTCGCTCTTCAGGCCACACAGTTACTCCTCCGCGGGGTTGGACGCTGGCGGAGAATGGGCAATTCAGTTCAGCACCTTTGACGCCAACAAATTCAATGCCGTTATTTCCGGCCGGTGCTGGCTGGTCATGGACGGCATTCCCGAGCCTATAAGGCTGGAGACCGGCGATTGCTTCCTGATACCCGCAGGGGGACGACGGTTTCGCCTGGCTAGCGATCTCGCCTTGCCCACCGTCGATGCCAGCAACCTCTTTCCTGCGACTCGTGCCGACGGCATCGTGACCTACAACGGCGGTGGCGATTGTTTTCTTGCCGGCAGTCGTTTTACGTTAGCCGCCGAACATGCCCAGTTCCTCATGGGCCAGCTCCCGCCTATCGTGCACATTCGCAACAGCTCGGCGCAGGCCGATCTGCGCTGGTCACTGGAGCGGATGCGATACGAATTGCGCGAAAACCAACCGGGAGGTTCATTACTCGTCAAGCACCTGGCGCACATCATGCTGATTCAGGCCCTGCGAGCGCACCTCGCGCAAGGAGCAACAGAGCATGTCGGTTGGTTTTACGCCTTGGCCGATAGAACCATCGGGACCGCGATCGAAGCCATGCATAGTCAACCCTCCCATCGCTGGACGTTGCAGGCATTAGCCAAGCGCGCCGGACTATCGCGGTCCAGCTTTGCTCTCAGGTTCAAGGCGAAGGTCGGCACCTCACCCATGGAATACCTGGGACGTTGGCGAATGCTGCTGGCGGCGGACAAGTTGTTGAATGCCAACGACTCGATATCATCCATCGCCTTGTCACTCGGTTATGAGTCGGACAGCGCGTTCAGCACCGCTTTCAAACGCATCATGGGGTGTTCGCCCCGGCTCTACGCGGCACGAATGGCAAACCCCGCGCAGAATCAGCTGCTCCCTTGACATCAAAAGGCACAACACCATCGTGCCTTTGTTTTGATCATTTCGCGAAAAGCTGGCTCATATCCTTGAACGCCTTGAATTCCAGCGCATTACCGCAAGGATCGAACAGAAACATCGTGGCCTGCTCCCCCACCTGCCCTTTGAAACGTATGTAAGGCTCGATCACAAACTCGGTGCCAAAGGATTTCAGCCGCTCGGCCAGCGCCTCCCACTCCTGCCAACCCAGAATGATGCCGAAGTGAGGCACCGGCACGTCGTGCCCATCTACCGGGTTGCTGTGGACACTCTCTTGGGAAGCGGTCTTCGGCTGTTCATGAATAACCAACTGATGACCGTAGAAGTTGAAGTCGACCCAGTGGGCGCTGGAGCGGCCCTCTTGCAACCCAAACACCTCGCCATAAAAGGCCCGAGCGCCTGGAAGATCATAAACTGGGATTGCGAGATGGAAGGGAGAAAGGCTCATCACGGTTCCTGTTGCTTTTGTAAGGACCGGGCCATCGTAAGGCCGGGCTAAAAACAAGAAAAACAATATATTTCTCTCAGTAACACAATTAATATTTGTGAATGATCAAAGAACTCAAGACCCTTATCGCCGTAGCACGGGAAGGTACTTTCGCTGCCGCAGGCAATAAAATCGGCCTCACCCAGGCGGCGGTCAGCGCGCAGATCCAGCGTCTGGAGGCCGAGCTTGGCTTCGAGATTTTCGACCGCAAGGGACGCTCGGCTCATCTCAATCGGATGGGCCATCAAATACTCTTGCAAGCCCAGGAATTGTTGCGCCTTTACGACAATCTTGGCGCGAGCCCTGCCGGGCTTGCCCCCAGCGTCCTGGTGAACATTGGCGCTATCGCTTCGGTGCAGCGCTCCTTCCTGCCAGACGCGCTCGCCAGGTTTCACCAGCAATGTCCGCAGTGCCGCACGCGGGTCCTTCCCGGCGTGTCGATGGAGTTGATCAACCTGGTGGATGCCGGCGAAATCGACATGGCCGCCATCATCCGCCCGCCTTTCTCGCTGCAAAGCGATCTGCGCTGGATGACGCTGGCGCTGGAGCCGTATCGACTGATCGTTCCGAGCGCGCTCCCCGGAGACGACTGGGCCGAACTGCTTGGCAGCCAACCCTTCATTCGTTATGACCGGGCGTCATTCGGCGGCCGGCAGGTGGACCGTTTCCTGCGCAAGATGCATTTCGCCTTGCATGAAGTCAGCGAGCTGGATGAACTGGAGGCCATCATCAAGCTGGTTGGAAACGGCGTCGGTGTGGCCCTGGTGCCGCAAACCGCGACCCACCGCAAATGGCCTGAGGGTGTACGTGCCCTCGACCTCGCGGAGCACACCTTCCACCGTGATGTCGGGCTCGTCCATCGAACTCGACCAAGCCTTGCCGAACCGGCGGAGATACTGGTGCAACTGATAGCGGCGCAAGCCCAGGCCGACGTTGGGCTCATCCCATAGTCCTGTCCGCAAAAGAACGCGTGGCGCACTTCCTTCAAACAATCTTCCTCACGAAGCTATCGGCCAATACCACCTGATTGCGGCCCCGCTCCTTGGCACTGTAAAGGGCTTGATCGGCCTGCTTGAGCAGTTCGTCTGCCGTCCCCTCCTTGATGAACGCCATCACTGCCAGGCCAATACTCACGGTCACCATGCCGAACGGTGACATTTCGTGGGGCAGTGCCAGGTCTTGCGTCGCTTGGCAAATGGCCTGGGCATGCTCCAAGGCCTTGTCGATCCCCGTGCTGGTGCTGGTGATGAGCACAAATTCCTCGCCGCCGTAACGCGCCAGCCGATCACCCGCCCGCTGGGCATGGGTCTTCAGTGCCTGGGCGACCCTGCGCAAGCAGTCGTCACCCGCCTGATGCCCGTAGTGGTCGTTATATTTCTTGAAATAGTCGACGTCGATCAGCATCAGTGACAGCACGGTGCCTGCACGCAAGCTGCGCCGCCATTCACTGTGCAGCACTTCATCGAAATAGCGACGATTGGCAATACCGGTCAAGCCGTCGGTGTTGCTCAGCTCATACAATTGTCGATTGGCTTTTTCGAGTTCGGCGGTGCGGCCCTGCACCTTGAGTTCCAGATGTTCATGGGCGTCCTGGACCCGCTCGACCATTTTGGCAAAGGCGCGGGCCAACTCACCGATTTCGTCAGAGGAGTGGGTTGGCAACTGCTGGGCACGCAGGCGCTCCTTGCTTATCCCAAGGAGTCGCGCCGCCTGGATCAAGCGGAACAGCGGCGCCGCCACCTGTTTTTGCAGAATGGAACGCAAGATGAAGATTTCCACCAACAGGGTCAGCAGCCCAAGAATAACCACGATCGCCAGGTTATCCAGCACCGCCGGGGTCATCAGCTTGCGCGGGTAATGGACAGCGAGCGCCCAAGGCGTATCGGCAATGAGGCCTATCGCAACGATGTCGTCTTGGGTCTGGACGATCCGCGCCTGGCCAGGCGCCAGCGCGGGAACGGCTTCGAGCAACGGGTAGTATTGAGCCATCTTGAGCGACTGGATGGATGCCTTGCCCTCGCTGCTCTTGACCTGTTCCATGACGCCCGGATGGTAGATCAGCGTGCCTTCATCATTGGCGATGAACAGTGTGCTATACGCACCGTGCATGGCGGGTTTGGCGGTACGTTTCATCAGCTCATCAAGCAGCACATCGACACACGCCAGGATACGGTGCTTGCCGGACCCATCGGCCACATCGGGCGTGGCGATGGTCGTCATCCAGGCATTGTTGGAGAAATCCCAATACATGCGGGTAAACAGTGTGTCGTTGCCGGGCGTGCCGAATCCGCGCTCATAGAACTCATAGGTTTCCAGCTTGAGGGCTTCGGGCCCCGAGTAGGTGAATACCTTGGCGATGTCGGCGTCCTGATAGATGGGGAAGCCTTTTTCGGGCACCACACCGTAGAAATTGAATAGACGGCCCTTGGTGCTGGAACCGTACTTGTGGGACAGGATGTAGGACAGGGCAAAACGCGCCTTGGTGTCGTCGTTGGGCGCGATGTCAGGCGCGTAGGTCGCAGACATCTCGGCAAAGCGGCGCCCGTCGGCCAACGGCTGGCCTTCGAACAGCTGAGGGCGCTGCGTATAGGAGCCGTCTTCGTGACGGTAGAATATCTGCTGGAAGTCGTTCACCAGCCTGGCTTGCATGCCAGGGCGAGACAGGATTTCCTTGAACTCATTGAGAAAGTTCTGTTGCAGATCCTTGATTTCACGAAACGGCAAGGCTTCGCGCTGCAAGGACTGCTCGGTAGACAACAGCAACTGCCCGGTCACCTCTCTTTCGATCGAGGTCGAGTTGACATAATAGGAAATCGCCCCCGCGCTCAACGACACCAAGCCAATGCGGAATATGGCAAGACGCAGTGCGCGCGTGGTGAGCGAGTTCTTACGGGATACGACCTCAGGGGATTCTTGCACCATCTATCAACTTCCTTTACTGACCCCGCACCGAAACCTGCGATCCCCCTTTTATGCATAGGGCGATGACGCTTGATCGGTAAAACTGGGTTACTGCCGAGGGCCAGAGATTTACCCCCTCTCAATATGTAACGGACCCGTTGCTCCGTTACTTGAGCGGTTTGTCGATAAATAAAGTGGGTGGACATTCCAATCATCCGCATGGGTGCTAACGGCCTTTGAATTAACCGCCTTGATCCGGTATCGACTCAAGGTTTTTATCGACGGGATGATCTATACCTTCAGAGACACGCGGTCAGGCCAATGCAACAGACTGACGTGTCCAGATAAACGACTGCGGCGAACCCGCGCGGGATGCGCCGCATCACATAAAATCGGCCAGCAGCACGCTGCTCCCGGCGCCGCCTCGTAGAATGACGCCCCCACTTTTCCATGCCTGAAGTATCGATCATGAGCCCGAGCAAACGCGTCTTGAATGCACCCACCAGAGCGCTATCCAGGCTTTGTCTGCTGTTACCGCTGTTGGTTGTCAGCAACGCACGCGGTGAACCCTTGGAGATAGAACTGCATATCCTCGACGCACCGCCGCTGACATTCGTCGACGACCCCAGGGGCCACGGAATCGTCGGCGATGTCGCCGTGGCAGCCATGACCAAGGCCGGGTACGCCGTGAAAATCCATGTGCTCCCCTGGGCCAGGGCACAAAAGCACGTCAGTGAAGAACACGACCACTTGATCACACCCCTCTCGCGCATCCCCACCCGCGAGGATCGCTTCACCTGGATCGCCTCGATCATGCCCATGGAGCGCGCTTTTTTCAGCCTTGAGCGGCGCGTGAGCAGCTTCGCCCAAGCGAAGGAAACCTACCGCAAGATCGGCGTCGGCCTGGGCAGCGCACAGGAAGATATCCTGCGCACCGAAGGGTTCAGCGATGAACAGATCTATCCGCTGGCCATTGGCGACAACCCCGCCCAAATGCTGTTGATGGGGCGTATCGATGCCTGGTTCAACGGCGTGCCGGAGAGTCTGTACATCTGGCCGAAGGTGTCCAAGCGCAAACTGCTCATGAGCAAGGTCGGCAGCAGCGCTGACCTTTACCTGGCCTGCTCGAAGCAATGCTCGCCAAAAATGGTCGAGGATTTGCGCAAAGCGGTTGAAGCGCTTCGCGCGGATGGGACCATCAAGCGGGTCCATGATGTTTATTTGCCGGACTAGGCTTGAGCCAGGTCACCCGGCGACCATCAATAAATTTGATATAAAAGGAAACAAAGCCCGTACTTGAGCAATCCAACCACTCAAGACTTGCCGAAGCCAATGTGGGAGCGAGCTTGCTCGCGATAGCGGTATGACCGCCAATGAAGATGTTGAATGTGAGCCTGCTATCGCGAGCAAGCTCGCTCCCGCAGGTTTTCTGCTGATCATTCCAGCCAACGCACCACCCCTGTGGCGAGGGAGCTTGCTCCCGCTGGGTTGCGTAGCGGCCCCTCTTTGTGAGCGCTTTGCGCTCAAGCGGGAGCAAGCTCCCTCGCCACGGCTTCCCTTGCTTTGTCCAAAGTGCCCCGCACTCCCGGACTAGAGGCCTTATCGATGGCTTATATCATTCTGAGTGATAGTTACCTTTGCTTCATTCGATTCGTTCCTCTGCCTTGCGCCACGCATCATCCGCCCATTCTCAATACATTGGCGGATGCTATCCATGGAACATTCACTTTCAAAACTGCGTTTTCCCCTCGCGCTGCTGGCGGTGCTGGTGATGAGCGCCTGCGGCAAGACTCCCGACACGGCAGCGTCCATGCCGCCGGCCAAAGTCAGTGTGGCCAAGGTATTGGAGCAACCTGTCAACGAATGGGATGAGTTCACCGGGCGCCTTGAAGCGCCGGAAACCGTCGAGATCCGCCCACGGGTTTCCGGGCAGATCGACGAAGTGGCCTTCACCGAAGGTGCGCTGGTCAAGAAAGGCGACCTGTTGTTCCAGATCGACCCACGCCCCTTCCAGGCTGAAGTACGTCGTCTCGAAGCCCAACTGGCCCAAGCCCGCGCTACCGCCACCCGCAGCGAGAACGAAGCCCAGCGTGGCGAACGCCTGCGCTTGAGCAATGCCATTTCCGCCGAGCTGGCCGACTCGCGCACCAGCGCCGCCCAGGAAGCCCGCGCTGCCGCTGCGGCCATCCAGGCACAATTGGACCTGGCCAAGCTGAACCTGAGCTTCACCCGGGTGACCTCGCCCATCAGCGGTCGCGTCAGCCGGGCGGCCATCACCGCCGGCAACCTGGTGACCGCCGACGTCACCCCGCTCACCAGCGTGGTCTCCACGGACAAGGTCTACGCCTACTTCGATGCCGACGAACGTGTCTTCCTCAAGTACACCCAACTTGCCCGCCAGGGCCAGCGCGGCCAGGCCACTCCGGTCTACATGGGCCTGTCCAACGAAGACGGCAACCCGCACCAGGGCCAGATGAACTTCGTTGACAACCAGGTCAACCCGCAGACCGGCACCATTCGTGGTCGCGCCGTGTTCGACAACAAGGACGGCGCCTACACCCCAGGCCTCTATGCCCGTCTGAAGCTGGTGGGCAGCGGCACTTACGCCGCCGTGCTGATCAACGACGAAGCCGTCGGCACCGACCTGGGCAAGAAATTCGTGCTGGTGATGGACGCCGAGAACAAGCCGGCCTATCGCGCCGTCGAACTGGGTCCGAAGATCGAAGGCCTGCGCATCGTGCGCAGCGGCCTGAGCAAGAACGACACCATCATCGTCAAAGGGCTGCAACGAGCTCGTCCAGGTGCACCGGTCACGCCTGAAACCGTGCCGATGGCCAGCGATGAAACCATTGCCGCCCTGGCACAACAACGTAAAGCGCTCGAAGCCAGCAACCTGCCCCAAGTCGCGCCATCCAAGGACGCGTCAGGGGCGGCAGGCAAATTGGCCGCTGCCACCCCACGCGGTTAAGGGACTGAATCCAAGATGAAATTTTCCCAGTTCTTCATTTCGCGGCCGATCTTCGCAGCAGTGCTTTCGCTGCTGATCCTGATCGCCGGCGCCATCTCGCTGTTCCAATTACCGATCAGCGAATACCCGGAAGTCGTGCCGCCGACCGTGGTCGTGCGCGCCAACTTCCCGGGCGCCAACCCCAAGGTCATCGGCGAGACCGTGGCCGCGCCCCTGGAGCAAGCCATCACCGGCGTCGAGAACATGCTGTACATGTCCTCGCAATCCACCGCTGACGGCAAGATCACCCTGACCATCACCTTTGCCCTGGGCACCGACCTGGACAACGCCCAGGTGCAGGTGCAGAACCGCGTCACCCGGACCGAGCCCAAGCTGCCGGAAGAAGTGACCCGGATCGGCATCACGGTGGACAAGGCATCGCCCGACCTGACCATGGTCGTGCACTTGACCTCGCCGGACAAACGCTACGACATGCTCTACCTGTCCAACTACGCCCTGCTCAACATCAAGGATGAGCTGGCGCGCCTGGGCGGCGTGGGTGATGTGCAGCTGTTCGGCATGGGTGACTACTCCCTGCGAGTCTGGCTGGATCCGAACAAGACCGCTTCGCGCAACCTGACCGCCACCGACGTGGTCACCGCGATCCGTGAACAGAACCGCCAGGTGGCTGCCGGCGCCCTGGGTGCACCGCCAGCGCCCAATGCCCAGGCTTTTCAGCTCTCGATCAACACCCAGGGTCGCCTGGTGAATGAGGAAGAGTTCGAGAACATCATCATTCGTTCCGGCGCCAACGGCGAGATCACTCGCCTGAAAGACATCGCCCGGGTCGAACTGGGTTCCAGCCAATACGCCCTGCGTTCGCTACTGGACAACCAGCCGGCGGTGGCGATTCCGATCTTCCAGCGTCCGGGCTCCAACGCCATCCAGATCTCCAACGACGTTCGCGAGAAGATGGAAGAGTTGAAGAAGGGCTTCCCGGCCGGGATGGACTACAGCATCGTCTATGACCCGACGATCTTCGTCCGTGGCTCCATCGAGGCAGTGGTACATACCCTGTTCGAAGCACTGATTCTCGTGGTGCTGGTGGTGATCCTGTTCCTGCAGACCTGGCGCGCCTCGATCATTCCGTTGGTGGCGGTGCCGGTTTCGCTGATCGGTACATTCGCGGTAATGCACCTGTTTGGCTTCTCGTTGAATGCCCTCTCGCTGTTCGGCCTGGTACTGGCGATCGGTATCGTGGTGGACGACGCGATCGTGGTGGTGGAGAACGTCGAGCGAAACATCGAACTGGGGCTCACCCCGGTGGAGGCGACCAAGCGCGCCATGGGCGAAGTGACTGGCCCGATCATCGCAACCGCCCTGGTGCTGTGCGCGGTGTTCGTTCCGGCAGCGTTCATCAGTGGCTTGACCGGGCAGTTCTATAAGCAGTTCGCCCTGACCATTGCCATCTCCACGGTGATTTCGGCAGTCAATTCCCTGACCCTGTCGCCGGCCCTGGCTGCCGTATTGCTCAAGGGTCATGACGCGCCCAAGGACCGTTTCTCCAAGTTCCTCGACAAGCTCTTCGGCGGCTGGCTGTTCCGTCCGTTCAACCGCTTCTTCGAGCGCGCCAGCCACGGTTACGTGGGCACCGTCGCCCGAGTGATTCGTAGCAGCGGCATCGCCCTGGTGCTCTATGCGGGCCTGATGGTGTTGACCTTCTTCGGTTTCTCCACCACCCCGACCGGTTTCGTGCCCGGCCAGGACAAGCAATACCTGGTGGCCTTCGCCCAATTGCCGGACGCCGCGAGCCTGGACCGTACCGAAGACGTGATCAAGCGCATGTCGGACCTGGCCCTCAAGCAACCGGGCGTTGAAAGCGCCGTGGCCTTCCCAGGCCTGTCGATCAACGGTTTCACCAACAGCCCGAACGCCGGCATCGTGTTCGTGACCCTCAAGCCTTTCGACGAGCGCAAGGACCCGAGCATGTCGGCCGGTGCCATCGCCGGCGCCTTGAACGGCCAGTTCGCCGGGATCCAGGAAGCCTACATGGCGATCTTCCCGCCGCCGCCGGTACAGGGCCTGGGTACGATCGGTGGTTTCCGCCTGCAAATCGAAGACCGGGGCAACCTGGGCTACGACGAGCTGTACAAAGAAACCATGAACATCATCACCAAGAGCCATAGCGTGCCGGAACTGGCCGGGTTGTTCACCAGCTACACCGTGAACGTGCCCCAGGTCGATGCCGCCATCGACCGTGAAAAAGCCAAGACCCACGGCGTGGCCGTCAGCGACATCTTCGACACCCTGCAGATCTACCTGGGTTCGTTGTATGCCAACGACTTCAACCGCTTCGGCCGTACCTACCAGGTCAACGTCCAGGCCGAGCAGCAGTTCCGTCTCGAGTCAGACCAGATCGGCCAGCTCAAGGTGCGCAACAACCGTGGCGAGATGATCCCGCTGGCGACCTTCATCAAGGTCAGCGATACCTCGGGGCCAGACCGCGTGATGCACTACAACGGCTTCATCACCGCTGAAATCAACGGTGCCGCCGCCCCGGGCTACAGCTCCGGCCAGGCTGAAAAAGCCATCGAGAAACTGCTCAAGGACGAACTGCCCAACGGCATGACGTACGAGTGGACCGACCTGACGTACCAGCAGATCCTCTCGGGCAACACCGCGCTGTTCGTGTTCCCGCTCTGCGTACTGCTGGCGTTCCTGGTGCTCGCGGCACAGTACGAAAGCTGGAGCCTGCCATTGGCGGTGATCCTGATCGTACCGATGACCCTGCTGTCGGCCATTACCGGGGTGATTCTCTCCGGTGGCGACAACAACATCTTTACCCAGATCGGCTTGATCGTACTGGTGGGGCTTGCCTGCAAGAACGCGATCCTCATCGTCGAGTTCGCCAAGGATAAACAGCTCGAAGGCATGAAGCCGCTGGCGGCGGTCCTCGAAGCGTGCCGCCTGCGTCTGCGGCCGATCTTGATGACCTCCTTCGCCTTCATCATGGGCGTGGTGCCCCTGGTGTTCTCCAGCGGTGCTGGTGCGGAAATGCGCCATGCCATGGGTGTGGCGGTGTTCTCCGGGATGCTCGGCGTGACCTTCTTCGGCCTGCTGCTCACCCCTGTGTTCTATGTACTGATCCGCAACTTCGTCGAGCGCAGCGAGGCCCGCAAGGCGGCCCGGGCTTTGAAACTGGAGGCGCAACAATGAGTTTGAAAGCGTTTGTGCCGAGCTTGCTGGTATTGGCCTTGAGTGCCTGCGCCGTGGGCCCGGACTACAAGGCCCCGCAAACGGAGGCGGCGAATATCATCACCGCCACCGACGGCGCCGCCGGCCAGAAGAATTTCGACCGTGCCCGGTTCGAAGGCATCTGGTGGCAGCAGTTCGACGACCCGACCCTTAACGCGTTGGTGACCCGCTCCCTGGAAGGCAACCGCGAGTTGCGCGTAGCCTTCGCCCGTCTGCGGGCCGCCCGGGCGATTCGCGATGACGCCAGCAATGACGCCATGCCGACCATCACCAGCCGTGCCAGCAGCAACCTGGGCAAAGGCCAGATCCCAGGGCAAACCACCGACCGGGTCAATACCGAGCGTTACGACCTGGGCCTGGACATGGCCTGGGAGCTGGACTTGTTCGGACGCATCCAGCGCAACCTGGAAGCCACCGATGCCAATCAGCAGGCGATCGAAGCCGATCTCTATCAGTTGCAGGTGACCATGATCGCCGAACTGGTGGACGCCTACGGTCAATTGCGCGGTGCGCAACTGCGGGAAAAGATCGCCCTGGCGAACCTGAAGAACCAGCAGGATTCGCGCAAGATCACCGAAAGCCTGCGTGATGCCGGCGTCGGCGATCAGCTCGATGTGGTGCGGGCCGATGCCCGCCTGGCCTCGGTGGAAGCCAGCGTGCCGCAGCTGCAGGCCGAACAGGTGCGCCAACGCAATCGCATCGCCACATTGCTGGGCGAGCGTCCGGACAAGCTCAGCGTGGACCTGAGCCCGAAACAGTTGCCAGCCATCGCCAAGGCCCTGCCCATCGGCGACCCGGGTGAACTGCTGCAACGGCGCCCGGACATTCTCAGTGCCGAACGCCAACTGGCCGCTGCCACGGCGCGCATCGGCGTGGCCAAGGCCGACCTGTTCCCACGGGTCAGCCTGAGCGGTTTCCTCGGTTTCACCGCCGGACGTGGCTCGCAGATCGGCTCCTCGGCGGCCAACGCCTGGGCGTTGGGCCCGAGCATTACCTGGGCCGCTTTCGACCTGGGCAGCGTGCGGGCTCGCTTGCGCGGTGCCGACGCCGAGGCGGATGGCGCCCTGGCGACCTACGAGCAGCAAGTACTGCTGGCCCTGGAAGAATCGGAGAACGCCTTCAGTGATTACGGCAAGCGCCAACAACGGTTGATCTCGCTGATCCGCCAGAGTGAATCGAGCCGCGCCGCCGCCGACCTCGCCGAGATTCGCTACCGCGAAGGCACTGTGGATTTCCTCGTGCTGCTCGACGCCCAGCGCGAACGCCTGGCCGCCGAAGACACCCAGGCCCAGGCCGAAGTGGACCTGTACCGCGGCATCGTCGCGATCTACAAGGCCCTGGGCGGCGGCTGGAAACCGGAGACCGTTGCCAGCAACTGATCGCCTTCTCGACCGAGCTCCTTTGGTTGGCCGCAACCAGCCAAATTTTTGCCCCGCGTCTCATTTGGACGCGGGGCTTTTTTTCGGCTGGCGCTAACCTCCACCTCCTCCTGTAGGAGCGCCTGTGGGAGCAAAGCTTGCTCGCGATAGCGGCGGGTCAGTTACGTTGATGCTAAATGAGCCGCCCTCATCGCGGGCAAGCCTTGCTCCCACATTGACTCGGGCAAGCTTACCCTGGGCGCATGAGATGCTTCACAGGGTTTGACTCAAGCCCCCACCTGACCGAAGCTTGCGACATTTCACGCTTCTGGTAATGGATTCCCTGCATGCCCTCGCCTCGCCGCCGCTATCTGCTCCTCAGCCTCTGTGTCCTGTTGGTGATTGGTCTTGTCGCGGTATGGCTGCGCAGCACCACGCCGCAGATCCCCGAAGCGATCAAGCGAGGCTACAGTGAAGCCTTGGGAAGCGCCCGCAACGGGCAGCCAGGAGCGGCGCGGATGCTTTACCAGCAATTGGGGCGTCCGGACCTTTCGCCCAAGCGCCGCGTGTGGCTGCACGCCGAACTGCCCAACTACCCCAGCCCCCAAGCCCTGAAGCTGGCGGATGCGGACCTGCACAGCGAATCGCCGGACGTGCGTCGGGCCGCCATCGGCAGCGTTGTCGGGCTGGTACCGACAGGCCAGCGCAGCCTGTTGCTCGGCCCGCTCCTGGACGATGACGACCAGAACGTCCGGTTCGCCGCCGTGAACGCGCTGCTGGGTTTGTCGCCGGATGATCTCGGCCTGTATTTCGGGGCGATGCAGTTAGCCATCGACACCTGGGAACAGGTGCTCGAGGACGGTCCGAAAACCGCTGAGACCCACTACCAGCTCGCCCGACTGCACCTGCACAACGCCGAACTGAAGAAAGCCCAACTGGCCCTTGAACAGGCCTTGCGCCTGCAACCGGACAACCTGCCAGCGCTGGTCATGCAGATCGAGGTGCTGGACAAACAGGGCCAAAGCGAAGCCGCACGATTATTGCTCGCCCGACAGTTGCAAACCCAGCCAGCGTCGGCTTATCTGCAACATGCGCTGGGCATGTGGCTGCTGCAACACGGCCAGAACGAGTATGCGGTGCTCGGCTTGGCAAAAGCGGTGGAACTGGAGCCCGAGAACCGCCATTACCGCTATGACCTGGCGACCACCCTGCATGCCGAGCAGGAAGTGGAAGCGGCGCAGAAACAGCTGCAGGAAATCGTCCAGCGCTACCCCGCCGACCGCAAGGCTCGGGTGCTGCTGATCAACTATTGGAAGGAGACCGGCCAGTTGCAGAATGTTCAAATCCTGCTGGCGCAACTTGAACAGTTGAACCCCGACGACCCGGCGCTGCAACAGGGTCTGTAGGAGCTGCCGAAGGCTCGGGCCGCGTTCGGACGATCTTTTGATCTTAATCTTTCACTTGCGACTCAATTGTCCGGGACAAGATCGCAGCCTCGCTTCGCTCGACAGCTCCTACAAAGTTGTGCAATACACCGCGTTTTATCGATGTAAGCGGAACCGCCATCACCGCCAAAGGTCAAGTGTTCAGGCAGTTGAATTCAGGCGTTACCCCGCCTGCTGCCCACTTCCCTAGTCATGAGAGGGCTATTTTTGTCTACATCTAACGAGTTGATCAGTGCAAAAGCCGCCACCGGCATCGAAGGACTGGACGATGTCCTTTCCGGTGGTTTGTCCCGCGGCCATGTGTTCCTGCTTGAGGGGGAACCGGGGACTGGTAAGACCACGGTCGCGCTGCATTTTCTGTTGGCCGGCGCCAAGGCTGGCGAGCGCTCGTTGTACATCACGCTATCGGAAACCGAGCGTGAACTGCGTCAGGGCGCAACCTCCCACGGGTGGACGCTGGACGACAACATTCATATTTTCGAACTGACCCCGCCCGAAAGCCTGCTCAATGCCGAGCACCAGCAGAGCCTGCTGTACTCCTCGGACCTGGAGCTGGGCGAGGCGACCCGGCAGATCTTCGAAGTGGTCGAACGGGTCAAGCCGACCCGGGTGGTGCTCGACAGCCTGTCGGAGATTCGCCTGCTGGCGCAAAGCTCCTTGCGCTATCGTCGCCAGATCCTCGCGATCAAGCACTACTTCGTGCGTTACGACGCCACGGTCCTGTTGCTCGACGACCTGACCACCGAGTCCCTCGACAAGACGGTCCACAGTGTCGCCCACGGGGTGATTCGCCTGGAAGAACTGACCCCCAACTATGGCGCCGAACGGCGGCGTATCCGGGTGGTCAAGTATCGCGGGCAGAAATACCGCGGCGGTTACCATGACTTCACCATCATGGGCGACGGCGTACACGTCTTCCCACGCCTGGTGGCCGCCGAACACCGAGGCCAATACCTGCGCCAGCAACTCTCCAGCGGCATCGGCGAACTGGACGCGCTGCTGGGTGGCGGTATCGAGACCGGCTCCAGTACGTTGATCCTGGGCCCGGCGGGGACCGGCAAGTCGCTGATCTCGCTGATTTTTGCTGCAGCCGCCGTACATCGTGGCGAGAAGGCCGCGCTGTTCATCTTCGATGAAGAACTGGGCTTGCTGTTCGAACGCATGAAAAACATCGGCATCGACCTGCAGGCCCTGCAAGAGACCGGCAACCTGCTGATCGAACAAGTGGACGCCGCCGAGCTGTCCCCTGGCGAGTTCTCCCACCGCGTGCGCCGTTGTGTCGATGAGGGCGATATCAAGACCGTAGTCATCGACAGCATCAATGGCTATCAGGCGGCCATGCCGGAAGAGAACGCCCTGGTCCTGCACATGCATGAATTGTTGCTCTACCTCAACCGCAAGGGCGCGGCGACCTTCATGACTGTTGCACAGCACGGTCTGGTCGGCGACATGCAGGCGCCCGTGGACATTACTTACCTGGCTGACACGGTGATTCTTTTGCGTTATTTCGAAGCACTGGGCAAGGTGCGCCGGGCGATTTCCATCATCAAGAAACGCACCGGCAGCCATGAGTCGACCATCCGCGAATATCGCATCAGCGGCTTGGGCATGACCATCGGCGAGCCGCTCGAGGCGTTCCAAGGCGTCCTGCGAGGGGTGCCCACTTACATGGGCGAGAGCAACCCGCTGCTCGGGGATGAACACCGGTGACGCTGGCCGAGCCCCTGTCCGAGCGGGCGCTGATCCTCGCGCCGCTGGGACGGGACAGCCAGATCGCCTTGATGATCCTCAATGAAGCCGGTTTCGCCGGCCTCATTTGCCGTCATCTGGGCCATTTGTGCGAAGAATTGGAAAAAGGCGCCGGCCTGCTGGTGATTTCCTCGGAAGCCCTGGTGGGGCCCGATCTGGAAGCGCTGTTCCTGCACATCGAACAGCAGCCGGCCTGGTCTGACCTGCCCATTGTCTTGCTGACCCATCACGGCGGCCCGGAACAGAACCCGGCGGCGCGTATCGGTACGCAACTGGGCAACGTGACCTTCCTCGAGCGCCCTTTCCACCCAGTGACCCTGATCAGCCTGGTGACCACCGCCCTGCGCGGCCGTCGAAGGCAGTACGAAGCCCGCGACCGCCTGATCGACCTGAGCAACAGCGAACTGCGCCTGCAAACCACCCTTGAAACCCTCGAGCAGCAGGTGGAAGAACGCACCGCCCAGTTGCGCCATAACGAAGAAGCCCTGCGCCAGTCGCAGAAAATGGAAGCGGTCGGCCAACTCACCGGCGGTATCGCCCATGACTTCAACAATATGCTCACCGGGATCATCGGCAGCCTCGAACTGCTGCGTCGGCGCCTGGCCCGGGGCCGCACCGAGGACCTGGACAGCCTCATCGACCTGGGCGTGACCTCGGCCAACCGCGCCGCCGGCCTGACCCATCGCCTGCTGGCTTTTTCCCGTCGGCAATCACTGGACTCCAAGGCCGTCCAGATGAATACGCTGGTGCTGTCCATGGGCGAGTTGCTGCAACGCAGCCTCAACGAAAGCATCCGCCTGGACATGCAGCTGGACGAGCAGCTCTGGGTCGCCGAAGCCGACCCCAACCAACTGGAGAGCGCCCTGCTCAACCTGGTCCTCAACGCCCGGGATGCCATGCCCAATGGCGGGAACCTGGTGGTAAAGACCTGCAACCAGCACCTGGACGCCGATTTTACCGACGCCTACACCAACCTGGCACCCGGCGACTATGTGGTGCTGAGCGTGCAGGACAGCGGTTGCGGCATGCCCGAAGCGATCATCGGTCGTGCGTTCGATCCGTTCTTCACCACCAAGCCAATCGGCCAGGGCACGGGGCTGGGCCTGTCGATGATCTATGGGTTCAGCAAGCAATCGCGCGGGCATGTGACCATCGACAGCGAAGTCGACAAAGGCACCACTGTGAACCTTTACCTGCCGCGCTTTCGCGGTGAGCAAATACACGAACCCCAGGTCACCACCCCACACGCACCGTATGCGCAGGACGGTGAGACCGTGCTGATCGTCGAGGACGATCCAGCGGTGCGAGTGCTGGTGAGCGCGGTGTTGAGCGAACTGGGCTATGCCTTCGTGGAAGCGGCCGACGCCAACGGCGCAGTCCCAATCCTCCAGTCAGGCCAACGCATCGACCTGCTGATCAGCGACGTGGGCCTGCCCGGCATGAATGGCCGGCAACTGGCGGAAATCGGCCGGCAGATCCGTCCGGATTTGCGGGTATTGTTCATCACCGGCTACGCGGAACATGCAGCGGTACGCGGCGGTTTCCTGGACCCGGGGATGCAGATGATCACCAAGCCGTTCACGTTTGATTTGTTGACGGCCAAGGTGCGGGAGATGATCACGGTTCCTTGATTCAGTGAGAAGGTCCTTAACTCTGTGGGAAGATCCTTGATTCTGTGGGAGCAAAGCTTGCTCGCGATGAAGTCACCTCGGTTTCAGAAAGACCGAGCAGCCCTCATCGCGGGCAAGCCTTGCTCCCACAAAAGCCTTGCCCAATCCAAACAATACTTTTGAAACCTACGACAACATCGACTGCATGATGCTCTGCAGCTCATCCAGGTCGAACGGCTTGTCCAGGATCGGCGCCTTGCGGGTAATGGGGCTGTCAGTGTCGCGCACTTCCTGCGCGTAGCCACTGATGAAAATGACCTTCAGCTCTGGACGCAACTTGACCGCAGGCTCGGCGATCTGCACCCCGGAGATACCACCCGGCAGGCGGAAATCGGTAATCATCATGTCCAGATGAGGCTTGCTCGCCAGGATCTCGAACGCCTGGGCACCGTTTTCGGCCTGTAGCACCCGGTATCCCTCGCCCGACAGGTAGGCCGACAACACCATCAGGATCGATGGGTCATCCTCGACGATCAATACAACATCTTGCGCATCTTCACTCATGAGAAGCCTTTGTTCGATCAATAGCTGCTGATACGACCTTGGGGTCTCGCAGAGGTTGCGTCTGTTCGGCGGTTTTGTCCAAGACAGTTTTCTGCAAAGGCAGGCAAACACGAAACAAGGCCCCTTCATTGAGGCGACTGTTGACCGTGATTGTCCCGCCATGGGCCGCGACAATCTGCTCGGAAATGAACAGCCCCAGCCCGAGGCCAGCAGCGGCCGCCTTGGACGATACGCGCTCGAATTGCTGGAAGATACGTTTCTGGTTTTCCTCGCTGATACCGATGCCATGATCCTGGACCTCGATACAGGCGTGGTCGGGCGTCTTGTAGACGCGCACCTCGATCGGGCCCTTGCCACCGTAGCGCAACGCATTGGTCAACAAGTTCGAGATCACCTGCTCGATACGAAACTCATCCCAAAGCCCTTCCACCGAGGGTTCGGCCAAGCAGGTCAACGAGCATTCGGCGACGGCGATCTGCGGCTGGAAATTGCGCAGCAGGTTTTCCACCAATGCTGTCAGGTTGAAACGGGTTGGACGGATCGACAGTTTGCCGGTGCGAATCCGCGAGACATCCAGCATGTCCTCGATCAGCCGGATCAGGCTCTTGATCTGCCGCTCGTCGCGCTCGACCATCGCCCGCACCTTGTCCAGGCTGAAGGCTGCGGCGTTGTCCCGGGCCAGGTGCATCTTGCGCAGTTGTGTTTCGAGAATGAGGCCATTGAGGGGCGTGCGCACCTCGTGGGCGACGATGGACATGAAATCGTCACGCATGCGCACAGCCTGCTCCAGCTCGCCACGGGTGGCCTCCAGTTGCTGCAACAGAACCTCCTGCTCGCGGCGACTCTGCTCAAGGGCTACGACCTGCTCCTTCATGGCCTTTCGTTGACGGTACAACTCGACGAACACATTGACCTTGCTTTTGACCGCCTGGGTGTCCAGCGGCTTGTGCAGGAAGTCCACCGCACCGTTTTCATAACCGGTGAAGGCATAATTGCGTTCACGACCTGCGGCACTGACGAAAATGATCGGGATGCTGCGGGTCTTCTCCGTGCCGCGCATCAGCTCGGCCAGTTGGAAACCGTTCATTTCCGGCATCTGCACATCGATGATGGCCAGGGCAAAGTCGTGTTGCAGCAGCAGGGACAACGCTTCGTCCGCCGACAGGGCCTTGAAGACCTCGCGGTCGCCCCCCTTGATCAACGCTTCCAGGGCCAACAGATTCTCAGGCAGATCATCGACGATCAGCAGTTTGGCTTGAATATCTCTTGGCATGTGGTTCATTCCAGCCCGGCCAGCAATTGGCCGATGCCTTGCAAAGTAAGGATATGGTCGGGCTCGTGCAGGGCCAGCGCCGCTTCGGGCATGGTCGAGACCTGGGCTTCATCGGGGTCCTGGACCACCGTGATCCCGCCCAGCGCCCTGACCTTCGCCAAGCCACAGGCGCCATCGTTGTTGGCGCCGGTCAGCACCACGGCCAGCAGTTTCTGGCCATAGACATCGGCGGCCGATTCAAACAACACATCGATGGACGGCCGCGAATGATGCACCGGTTCCTCCAGGCTCAACGACAGGCTACGGTCTGCCTCGACCGACAAGTGATAGCCAGGCGTGGCGACATACAAGGTTCCCGGCACGATGTCTTGCTTGTCCCGGGCTTCCTCCACCGGCACCGCCAGACGATGTCCGAAGACACGGGCCAGCTGGCTTTCGCGCTCGTCCGGCAAATGCAATACCACCAGGATGGGCACGCCAAAGCCTTTGCGCAGGTGTCCGAAGACCCTGAGCAACGCTTCGACGCCACCGGCCGATGCACCGACGACAATGGCCTCGATGGGCGGGTTGGATCTGTCCTTCGTCTGGTTCATAACTTGCGATAGATCCGTTCCTGTTTGACCAACGGCTCGAATCGATGGCCGTAAGCCGAGAAATCCAACGTCTCCTTACTGCCCAATACCAGGAAACCACGGTGACAAAGGGACTCATGAAACAATCCAAACGCCCGATCCTGCAGTTTTTTATTGAAATATATCAATACATTACGACAGGAAATTAACTGAGTTTCTGAAAAGACACTGTCGGTCGCCAGGCTGTGATCGGCAAAGGTCACGTTCTCGCACAGGGTTTTGTCGAACATCGCATAATCGTAGGCGGCGGTATAGTAATCGGCAAACGAGCGCCGGCCTCCGGCGGCCTGGTAGTTCTGGGTATAGGTGCGCACGTTCTCCAGGGAAAAAATCCCCTGCTTGGCTTTTTCCAACGAGCGCGGGTTGATATCGGTGGCATAGATGAGCGTGCGGTCCAACAGGCCTTCTTCGCGCAGCAGGATTGCCATGGAGTAGACCTCCTCCCCCGTGCTGCAACCGGCGATCCAGATCTTGATCGACGGATACGTCCTGAGCAGCGGCACGATTTCCTCGCGAATGGCCAGGAAATGTGAGGGATCGCGAAACATCTCGCTGACCGGGATCGTCAGCAGTTGCAGCAACTGCATGAACGCCCCCGGGTCATGCAGCACACGCTCTTGCAAGGCCGAAATGGTCTTGCACTCGAACTGGCTCAGCGCATGGTGGACCCGGCGCTTGATGGATGCACCGGAATAATCGCGAAAATCGTAGCTGTACTTGAGGTAGATCGCTTCGATCAACAAACGAAGTTCAATGTCGGTGTCACGTTCCACTAAATTCTTTCCATATTCGGCAACCACACGCGAATCAGCGAGAACAGACGATCCAGATCGATCGGTTTGGCCAGGTAGTCGTTGGAACCCGCCGCCAGGCAGCGTTCCTGATCATCCTTCATGGCCTTGGCCGTCACGGCAATAATGGGCAGCTTGCGCCAGCGCGGGTCCTTGCGGATCAGCGCGGTGGCTTCGAAACCGTCCATCTCCGGCATCATTACATCCATCAGCACCAGGTCGATGTCGTCGAATTCGTTCAGGCGATCGATCGCCTCGAAGCCGTTACGGCCAATGACAACGATCGCCCCCTTCGCCTCCAGGGCGCTGGTCAGGGCAAAGATGTTGCGCACATCGTCGTCCACCAGCAGCACCTTGCGGCCTTCAAACACCTTGTCGCGGCTGCGGGCGGTCTTGAGCATCCGCTGCCGTTCATGGGACAACCGGGATTCGACTTTGTGCAGAAAGAGTGTCACCTCGTCCAGCAGGCGCTCTGGCGAACGGGCGCCCTTGATGATGATCGAGCGCGAATACTTGCGCAGTTCGGCCTCTTCGTCGCGTGTCAGGTTGCGCCCGGTGTAGACGATCACCGGCGGGAAGGAACAGATGTCTTCGCTGGACATGCGCTTGAGCAGGTCATTGCCGAGCATGTCCGGTAACTTGAGGTCGATGATCATGCAGTCGTAGACGTTGGTCCGCAGCAGGTCCAGGGCTTGCTGGGCCAGGCCAACGGCGGTGATCTCGATGTCATCGTCGCCGATCAGCCGGGTAATGCTGTCACGCTGCAGGTCATCGTCCTCCACCAGCAGCACCCGCTTGACCTTCTGGGTCAGCTTGGCCTCCAGGCGGGCGAACACATCCTTGAGTTCTTCGCGGGTGGTCGGCTTGACGGCATAGCCGATGGCGCCCATGTGCATGGCGGCTTCGACGCGGTCTTCGACGGAAATCACGTGCACCGGGATGTGCCGGGTGTCGGCCTGCTCCTTGAGCCGCTGCAACACCGTCAGCCCGGAATGGTCCGGCAGGCGCATGTCCAGCAGGATCGCGTCGGGGGCCAGTTGCGAAGCCAGGTCGAAGCCTTCATCGGCACCGTGGGCCACCAGGCACTGGTACCCGAGTTCATGGGCCAGGTCGAACAGGATCCGGGCGAACTTGGGCTCGTCCTCGATCACCAGGATGCACCGGGTGTCGAACGGCGCCTTGTCGCGGTCGTCGGCAAAGCGGGCAATCGGTGTCTCCACTTCAGCGATCAGCGGTGCCGGTGCGGCTGTTGGCGCAGCCGGCGCTGGCGCGGTGGCCGTGGGGGTGAATGTCATCGGTTCTATCGGCGAGTCCCCGGGCTCGACATAACGCTCAGGCATTACCAGCGTAAACACGCTGCCCTGCCCCGGCTCGCTGGAAACGCAGATCGAGCCGCCCAGCAACGTGGCCAGGTCCCGGGAAATCGACAAGCCCAGGCCGGTGCCACCGTAACGACGATTGGTCGTGCCATCGGCCTGGCGGAATGCTTCGAAGATGCTTTGCTGCTGATCGGCGGCGATGCCAATCCCGGAGTCGCGCACCATGAACGCGATGCCCGAGCCCGGCTGCCCGGCCACCGACAGGCTGACGGTGCCTTGCTCGGTGAACTTCACGGCATTGGACAGCAGGTTCTTGATCACCTGCTCCAGGCGCTGGCGATCGGTGTAGAGCATCGCCGGCGCATCGGGCAATACCTGGACCTCGAACCCCAGGCCCTTGTCGGCCGCCAACGGCTCGAACATGTCCCGCAGGCCTTCCACCAGACGCTGCACGCTGGTGTTTTCCGGGCGCACTTCCAGCTTTCCGGCCTCGACCTTGGAGATGTCGAGAATATCGTTGATCAGGTTCAGCAGGTCGTTGCCGGCGGAGTAGATCGACTCGGCAAACTTGACCTGTTCCTCGCTGAGGTTCTGCTGCGGGTTTTCCGCCAGCAGCTTGGACAGGATCAGCGAGCTGTTGAGCGGCGTACGCAGCTCGTGGGACATGTTGGCCAGGAACTCGGATTTGTACTTGCTCGAACGCTGCAGCTCTTCGGCGCGCTCCTGCAACTGGATCTGGGCCAGGTTCAGTTCGTTGTTCTTCTGGTCCATGGCGTCGCGCTGATCGGCCAATTGCTCGTTGGTCTGCTCCAGTTCCTGCTGCTGGGCTTCCAGGTGGGCCTGGGATTCCTTGAGAATGCGCGATTGCTCTTCCAATTCTTCATTGGCGGTCTTGAGCTCTTCCTGCTGCACTTGCAGTTCTTCGTTCAACTGCTGGGTTTCGGCCAGCACCTCCTGCAAGCGCTGGCGATAACGCGCGGCCTCGATGGAGGTGCCGATATTGCCGGAAATCAGCTCCAGCAGCTCAATGTCGCGCTCGGTCAATGGCCGCAGGAAGCCCAACTCGATGACACCGTTGATCCGGTCATCGTCACTGGTGGGCGCCACCAGCACGCTGTTGGGCAGCCCTTGCCCCAAGCCGGAGCTGACTTTCAGGTAATCGTCCGGTACGTCATCCAACCGGATGAGACGCCCCTGTCGGACGGCTTGGCCAGCGATACCTTCACCGTCGACGATCACCTGCTGCTGCGCGTCATCCTCCCGGGACAAGCCATAACTGGCGACGCGCTTGAGCACGCCATTTTCTTCCCGCACATAGAGCGCAGCGACCGCCACACCCAGGTACTTTGCACAGAACTGCAAGATGTTGCGGCCCAACAGGTTCAGGGACAACTGCCCCAGGACCTGCTCGGCCAACTGCGTCTGGCCATTGCGCAGCCAAGCCTGCTTCTCCAGGTGCAAGGCGCTGCGTTGCTGGACCTTCAGGCTGGCGCCGTAGCTCTCGGACAAGCTCAACAGATCCCGGCGGCCGACGTAGGCCAGCAACCCACTGACTGCGGCGACGAACAGCAGGTACAGGCCAATGCTCCAGACGGTGGTGGTGCGCACGTCCTGGCTACGCGCCGCACGCAGTTGCTGCTCGGTATCGACGATTTCCTCGAAGGTTTGGCGGATCTCGTCCGTCAAGCGCTTGCCGCGCCCGGACCTCGCCGCACTCCGGTAATCCCCGCTGCTGCGTTGCAGGTCGATCATGCTCTGGGCGTACGTGGACCATTCCGTCTGGATCGCTTGTATCTTGTGCAGCCGGTCGGTCTGGACGGGGTTGTCGGCTGTCAATTCCAGCAGTGTATCCAACGCGACGGCGATCCGCGGCTTGGCCACTTCATAGGGCTCGAGAAAGTGCTCGTCACCGTTCAACAGGTAGCCACGCATGCCGGTTTCCAGGTCCACGCTCAGCTTGAGCGCCTCATTGGCATTATTGATCACCCGGTCGGTATGCCCGACCCACTGGATCACCGACAGCAGGTACGTGACAAGGATGATAAAAAACACCGCGCTGAGGGCGCCCATGCCCAGCGGCAGGCTGATATTGCGGCTCAGGAGCTTGCGAAAACTTTGCTCGTCGACCGAAGACGAAGGAGTCATGGAAAGGGCCTTGGTGGACAGTTGAAAACCATGGAGTTTGCCCGAAAAACGGCGCTTGGATCCACATTATCTGACGAGTCAAAGGCGCAACTCCCGCGACGATCTACCTTGTAGCAAGGAAGCGACTATCCTTGTCAGCTCTTGTACTATAGATCCTTTCTTGTACAACCTTGGGAACTTGTGCCGCCTCGGAGCTTACTCATGAAAGAGGCTTTTTTTTCGAGTCTCCCTCCCGCTCCCTTCTTCGAGAATGTCTACTATGTCCACCCCTCCTCCTCCTGCCACCCAGTCCACTATCCTGGTCGTCGAAGACGATGACATTGTGCGGATGTTGATCGTCGACGTGCTGGAGGAGCTGGAATACCAAGTGCTGGAGGCGGACGGTTGTGAACAGGCGCTGGCGTTTTTGCGCAACGACGCGCAGCCCATCGCACTGATGATGACCGACGTCGGCCTGCCGGTCATGGACGGGCGCGAATTGGCGAAACAGGCCCGAGCCGTGCGGCCACAGCTGCCTGTACTGTTTGCCAGTGGTTACGCCGAAAGTATCGATGTGCCAGAAGGCATGTCGGTGATCGGCAAGCCTTTCTCCATCGATCAGCTGCGAGACAAGGTCAAACGCATTCTTTCTTGAGCCGGATCGTATTCTTGGTCACTATCGGCGCCCCGCGCGCCGACAGCGCCTGATCCGCCTCGAGGAACCCCCTGCTCATGCATCACCCCACCGCCACCAAGGTCCTGGTTATCGGCTATGTCTGGCCCGAGCCGCGCTCATCGGCTGCCAGCGGGCATGTCATGCAGATCCTCGACACCTTCCTCGGGCAAGGCTGGGATATCACCTTCAGCAGTCCGGCGGGCCCCGGCGAACAGCGCGCCGACCTGGTCGCGCTGGGTATCCGCGAAGTGCCGATCGAACTCAATAGCAGCAGCTTCGACGCCTTCATCAGCGAGTTGGCGCCGGACATCGTGCTGTTCGACCAATTCATGATGGAAGAACAGTTCGGCTGGCGGGTCGAGAAGCACTGCCCCGGCGCCCTGCGGGTGCTGGAGACGTCAGACTTGCAGAGCCTGCGCCACGCCCGGCACCAGCGCTTGAAGGACCGCCTGAAGCACGATGAGGCTGGCGAGGATTTCAGCGACCTCTTCGCCCCGGCCCTGGGCGAGGAGTTCCAGCGGATGGCCGACACCGACCTGGCCAAACGGGAAATCGCTGCACTGTACCGCTGCGACCTCAACCTGATGGTGTCCGAGGTTGAAATCGAACTGTTGGTGGAACATTTCAAGTTGCCCCGCAACCTGTTGCACTGGTGCCCGTTGATGCTGGACCTGCCCGGCGAACCGTCGGCGCCGTTCGAGGACCGGGCGCATTTCCTGAGCATCGGCAACTTTCGCCACGCACCGAACTGGGACGCCGTGCTCTGGATGAAAAACGCCATCTGGCCACTGATCCGCCAACAATTACCCGGCGCGCAGCTGCACCTGTACGGTGCCTACACCCCGCCCAAGGCCGCCGCGTTGCATAACCCGGCCCAGGGTTTTCACATCATGAACTGGGCGGAGGACGCCTTGCAGGTGATGTCGGCGGCACGTATCTGCCTGGCGCCGCTGCGTTTCGGCGCCGGCATCAAGGGCAAGCTGATCGATGCCATGCTCTGCGGCACACCCAACGTCACCACGCCCGTGGGAGCCGAAGCCATGCACGGCGACATGCCCTGGCCCGGCGCGATTGCCCAGAGCGCCGAAGGCATCGCCGACGCGGCAGTGCAGTTGTATCGCGACCAGGCGCGCTGGACCCAGGCCCAGGATGCTGGCCTCGCCCTGCTGGCGAGCCGCTACCGGCAACAGGTGCACGGCCCGGCGCTGATCGACAGCATCAACGCTTGCCGGGCGGACCTGGCGCAACGACGCCGGGACAACTTCACCGGCAGCATGCTGCGTCACCACCAGCACAAAAGCACCCAATACATGTCCCAGTGGATCGAAGAAAAAAACCGCAACGGTTAGACGTCAGAGTGGCAGCCGCCTGGCGAAGGGGGCATTATCCAACGGCGATAACAATAAAAGCGCCAGGCCCATGACCCGAACAGCCAGAATCACCGACCCCTCCTACGAGTTGATGGACGACCATAACGGGTTGTCCATCATCTACCGTCAGCACGGTTTTCCCTGCCCGCTGGTGCGCTGGCATTTCCACAAGGAATACGAGCTGCACTTGATCGTCGCCAGTTCCGGCAAAGTGTTCATCGGCGACTACATCGGCAACTTCTATCCCCAGTCGCTGTTCCTCACCGGCCCCAACCTGCCCCATAACTGGATCAGCCAGGTGGCCGAGGACGAAGTGGTGCACAAGCGCGACATGCTGGTGAACTTCACCGACGAGTTGTTCGAAAGCGGCCACCAGGTATTCGCCGAACTCAAGACGGTCGCACCGCTGCTCGAGCGTGCCCAATACGGCATCGAGTTCCGCTGCAAGCGCACTATCCGCCAGGCCATGACACTGATGCAGCGCATCGCCGATTCCCAAGGCATGAGCCGCCTGGGGCATTTTTTCATCCTGATGGAGCTGCTGGCCGCCACGGATGACTACCAACTGCTTTCCGGCGCGACCTCTGCGCAAGCGGCGGACGAACACAGTGTCGATCGTACCAACCGCGCGGTGGACTACATCTTTGCCCACTACGCCCGGGAACTGTCCCTGGAAGAAGTGGCCGAGCACCTGGGCATGAAACCCACCTATTTCAGCCGGGTGTTCAAACAGGCCACCGGTCGCTGCTTCATCGAATTCGTCAATCGCCTGCGCATCAGCAAATCCTGCGAGTTGCTGGCCGACGGTGATAAACCGGTGACGGACGTGTGCTTTGAATCGGGTTTCAACAACATTTCCAATTTCAACCGGCGGTTCCAGCAACTCAAGGGCATGACCCCATCCCACTACCGGCGGCTGGCGGTGCAGCGGTTGACCGAGCAGAACCTGGGCTGACCCCCTCCCCACAAATGATTCCCCCCTCAAGAATTTTCTGCAGTGCAAAAAAGTATCAGCACAAGTGCGACGGATGATTTGTCACGCCGTCCATTGAGGGCTGTAATCAGCGCACATTCTTCCCTTCATCCGGAAGACACAAAAACAATAACTGTCCTTCTGCAGCCTTCGGGCGCGGAAAAGGAGTGCGCGATGAAACCTTCGGTAAAAGCTCTGCTTGTCTCCACCTGCATGACCCTCAGCAGCGTCAGCTTTGGCGCCCAGACCCTCACTATTGCCACGGTCAACAACAGCGACATGATCCGCATGCAAAAGCTCTCGAAAACCTTCGAGGCCGAGCACCCGGACATCAAGCTCAACTGGGTGGTGCTCGAAGAAAACGTCCTGCGCCAGCGCCTGACCACCGACATCGCCACCCAGGGCGGACAGTTCGACGTGCTGACCATTGGCATGTACGAAGCTGCACTCTGGGGCGCCAAGGGCTGGCTGGAGCCAATGAAGGACCTGCCGGCCTCCTACGACCTGGACGACGTTTTCCCTTCCGTGCGCGATGGCTTGTCGGTCAAAGGCTCGCTGTATGCCCTGCCGTTCTATGCCGAAAGCTCGATCACCTATTACCGCACGGACCTGTTCAAGAACGCCGGGCTGACCATGCCCGAACACCCGACCTGGACCCAGATCGGTGAGTTCGCCGAAAAACTCACCGACAAATCCAAGGAACAATATGGCCTGTGCCTGCGGGGCAAGGCGGGTTGGGGCGAAAACATGGCGCTCATCACCACCCTGGCCAACGGTTATGGCGCGCGCTGGTTCGATGAGAAGTGGCAGCCGCAATTCAATGGGCCAGAGTGGAAAGACGCACTCAATTTCTATGTCGACAACATGAAGAAATCCGGCCCGCCGGGTGCCTCCAGCAACGGCTTCAACGAAAACCTGGCGCTGTTCAACAGCGGCAAATGCGCGATCTGGGTGGATGCCAGCGTCGCCGGTTCGTTCGTCACCGACAAGACCCAGAGCAAGGTGGCCGATCACGTCGGATTCACCTTCGCCCCCCACGAAAAAACCGACAAGGGCACTTCGTGGATGTACTCCTGGTCCCTGGCCATCCCGACCAGCTCCAAAGCCAAGGACGCGGCCACGGTCTTTACCACCTGGGCGACGTCCAAGGAATACAGCCAATTGGTCGCCAAGACCGACGGCATTGCCAACGTACCGCCAGGCACCCGCACCTCGACCTACAGCGACGAGTACATGAAGGCCGCGCCGTTTGCCAAGGTGACCCTGGAGTCGTTGAAAGTCGCCGACCCGAAAGCGCCAACCCTCAAGCCTGTGCCCTATATCGGCATCCAGTTGGTGACCATTCCCGAGTTCCAGGCCATTGGCACCCAGGTGGGCAAGTTCTTTTCCGGCGCGCTGACCGGCCAGCAGACCGTGGACCAGGCGTTGACCGCCGCGCAGTCCACCACCGAACGCGAGATGAAACGCGCTGGGTATCCCAAGTAGTCAGCTCATTGAGGCCCGCTCCCGATTCCTGTGGGAGCGAGCTTGCTCGCGATGAGGGCCTTACAGCCCCTATCGCGGGTGGCTGACACGACGCTATCGCGAGCAAGCTCGCTCCCACAGTGGATCTTCATAGGCCCGCAAAAATCGGTTCAATGCCATGAATAGCTCAACAACAACTGCCAAAGCCTCCATCGAGATTGCCCCGCCGGCACGCAAGATCCGCCTGGCGAACCCCGGTTGGTTCCTGGTCAGTCCTTCAGTGGCCTTGTTGCTGCTGTGGATGATCGTGCCGCTGGGCATGACCGTCTACTTCTCGCTGATCCGCTACAACCTGCTCTACCCCGGCGAAAACGAATTCGTCGGGCTGGAGAACTTCACCTACTTCCTGACCGACTCGGGTTTCATGCCCGGTGCCACCAACACCTTGTTGCTGGTGGGCAGCGTACTGCTGATCAGTATCGTGCTGGGGGTGTTGATCAGCGCGCTGCTGGAGGCCAGTGAGTTTTTTGGTCGCGGCATCGTCCGTGTGCTGCTGATCTCGCCGTTCTTCATCATGCCCACCGTCGGCGCGCTGATCTGGAAGAACCTGATCTTCCACCCGGTCTCGGGCATCCTTGCCTCGGTGTGGAAACTGTTCGGCGCCCAGCCAGTGGACTGGCTCGCCCACTATCCGCTGCTGTCGATCATCATCATCGTGAGTTGGCAATGGCTGCCCTTCGCGATCCTGATCCTGATGACCGCCATGCAGTCGCTGGACCAGGAACAGAAAGAAGCCGCGCGCCTGGACGGTGCCGGCCCGATCGCGATTTTCTGGCACCTGACCTTGCCGCACCTGGCCCGCCCGATTGCCGTGGTGCTGATGATCGAGACGATCTTCCTGCTGTCGGTGTTCGCCGAGATCTTTACCACCACCAACGGTGGCCCCGGCTACGCCTCCACCAACCTTGCCTACCTGATCTACAACCAGGCACTGGTGCAGTTCGACGTCGGCATGGCTTCGGCCGGTGGCCTGATTGCCGTGGTCATTGCCAACATCGCCGCCATCATCCTGGTCCGGATGATCGGTAAAAACCTCACCGACAAGAACTGAGGCCGTCGCCATGACTCTTCAACAATCCCGTCGCCTGCAAAGCCTGCTGCTGGGCACGCTGGCCTGGGCCATCGCGATCCTGATCTTCTTCCCGATCTTCTGGATGGTGCTGACCAGCTTCAAGACCGAAATCGATGCGTTCGCCACGCCGCCGCAGTTCATCTTCGCGCCCACGCTGGAGAACTACCTGCACATCAATGAGCGCAGCAACTACTTCAGCTTCGCCTGGAATTCGGTGGTGATTTCCTTCAGCGCCACCGCCCTGTGCCTGCTGATTGCGGTGCCGGCGGCCTACTCCATGGCGTTCTATGAAACCCAGCGCACCAAAGGCACGTTGCTGTGGATGCTCTCCACCAAGATGCTGCCGCCAGTGGGCGTGCTGATGCCGATCTACCTGCTGGCCAAGCAATTTGGCCTGCTGGACACGCGTCTCGCGCTGATCGTCATCTACACGTTGATCAACCTGCCCATCGTGGTCTGGATGATTTACACCTACTTCAAGGACATTCCCCGCGACATCCTCGAGGCTGCACGCCTCGATGGTGCCACGCTGTGGCAGGAAATGGTCCGCGTGCTGCTGCCGATTGCCAAGGGCGGCCTGGCCTCCACTGTGCTGCTGTCACTGATCCTGTGCTGGAACGAGGCCTTCTGGTCGCTGAACCTCACCTCCTCCAAAGCCGCACCACTGACGGCGTTGATTGCCTCCTATTCCAGCCCGGAAGGTTTGTTCTGGGCCAAATTGTCGGCCGTCTCGACCCTGGCCTGCGCGCCGATCCTGATTTTCGGCTGGATCAGCCAGAAACAGCTGGTGCGCGGTTTGTCCTTCGGCGCGGTGAAATGAACCGTCAAAAGATCGCAGGCTTCGCCAGCTCCTACACACAGCTCACAGCCCTCGCGATCCCTGTAGGAGCTGTCGAGTGCAACGAGGCTGCGATCTTTCCCAGCCAACTGAATAAATGACAAGTGGAGGCCCATCATCATGGCCAACCTGAAAATCAAGAATTTGCAAAAGGGTTTCGAAGGCTTCTCCATCATCAAGGGCATCGACCTTGAGGTGAACGACCGCGAGTTCGTGGTCTTCGTCGGCCCGTCGGGCTGTGGCAAGTCCACGCTGCTGCGGCTGATCGCCGGCCTTGAAGAAGTCAGCGACGGCACCATCGAACTGGATGGCCGGGACATTACCGAAGTCAGCCCGGCCAAGCGCGACCTGGCGATGGTGTTCCAGACCTACGCCTTGTACCCGCACATGAGCGTGCGCAAGAACATGTCCTTCGCCCTGGACCTGGCCGGCGTACCCAAAACCGAGGTCGAGAAGAAGGTCAACGAAGCGGCACGCATCCTTGAACTGGGGCCGATGCTCGAGCGCAAGCCCAAGCAACTGTCTGGCGGCCAGCGCCAGCGTGTAGCGATCGGCCGGGCCATCGTGCGTAACCCGAAAATCTTCCTGTTCGACGAGCCGCTGTCCAACCTCGACGCCGCCCTGCGGGTGCAGATGCGCCTGGAGCTGGCACGCCTGCACAAAGAGTTGCAGGCGACCATGATCTACGTGACTCACGACCAGGTCGAAGCCATGACCCTGGCCGACAAGGTGGTGGTGCTCAATGGCGGGCGCATCGAACAGGTCGGTTCACCGCTGGAGCTGTACCACCAGCCGGCCAACCTGTTTGTCGCCGGCTTCCTCGGCACGCCGAAAATGGGCTTTCTCAAAGGCAAGGTTACCGGCCTGGACAGTCAGGGCTGTGAAGTGCTGCTGGACGCCGGCACGCGTATCAGCCTGCCCTTGAGCGGTGCCAACCTGAGCGTCGGCGGCGCGGTGACCCTGGGGATTCGCCCGGAACACCTGAACTTGGCGCAACCGGGTGATTGCACGCTGCAAGTCACCGCCGACGTCAGCGAGCGGCTGGGCAGCGACACCTTCTGTCACGTCGTCACGGCCTCCGGCGAAGCCTTGACCATGCGCGTTCGGGGCGACCTGGCGAGCCGTTTCGGCGAGCAACTGAGCCTGCACCTGGACGCTGAACACTGCCACTTATTCGATGCCGAGGGCGTTGCGGTAACCCGCGCGCTGCGCGCCGCCGCCTGATTGCCGAGACCTGCGATGAAACTCAACCGACAAAACCTGCACAACCTCAAGCCTGACGTCGCCCTGCCCGCCTACCCTTTGGGCGACATCCGCCAGGGCATCGCCCACATCGGCGTTGGCGGTTTCCACCGAGCTCACCAGGCCTACTACACCGATGCGCTGATGAATACCGGCGCCGACCTGGACTGGGCCATCTGCGGCGTGGGCCTGCGGGCCGAGGATCGCCGTGCCCGGGATGACCTGGCCGGCCAGGACTACCTGTTCACCCTGTACGAACTGGGTGACACCGATGACACCGAAGTCCGGGTGATCGGCGCGATCAATGACATGCTGCTGGCTGAAGATGGCGCCCAGGCGCTGATCGACAAACTGGCCGATCCGCAGATCCGCATCGTCTCGCTGACCATCACCGAAGGCGGCTATTGCATCGACGACAGCAACGGCGAGTTCATGGCCCACCTGCCGCAGATCCAGCACGACCTGGCCCATCCCGAGGAGCCGAAAACCGTCTTCGGCTTCCTCTGCGCCGCCCTGGCCAAGCGCCGCGCGGCCGGCACCCCGGCGTTCACCCTGATGTCCTGCGATAACCTGCCCCATAACGGCGCCGTGACTCGCAAGGCATTGCTGGCCTTCGCCGCGCTGCGCGACGCGGAGCTGGGGCAGTGGATCGAGCGCAATGTCAGTTTCCCCAATGCCATGGTCGATCGCATCACGCCCATGACCAGCGTGGCCCATCGCTTGCAACTGCATGACGAACATGGCATCGACGACGCTTGGCCGGTGGTCTGCGAACCGTTCGTGCAATGGGTCCTGGAAGACAAGTTCGTCAACGGTCGCCCGGCCTGGGAAAAGGTCGGCGTGCAGTTCACCGATGACGTCACACCTTATGAAGAGATGAAAATCAAGCTGCTCAACGGCAGCCACCTGGCGTTGACCTACCTGGGCTTTCTCAAGGGTTATCGCTTCGTCCACGAGACCATGAACGACCCGCTGTTCGTACGTTACATGCGCGCCTACATGGACCTCGACGTGACGCCGCAACTGGCGCCGGTGCCGGGCATCGACCTGACCGACTACAAGAACACCCTGGTGGCGCGTTTTTCCAACCAGGCGATTGCCGACCAGTTGGAACGGGTCTGTTCGGACGGCTCGTCGAAGTTTCCAAAATTCACTGTGCCGACCATTAACCGCTTGATCGCCGACGGTGGCGAAACCCGTCGCGCGGCGCTGGTGGTGGCCGCCTGGGCCGTGTACCTGAAGGGCGTGGACGAGAATGGCGTGACGTATTCAATCCCGGACCCACGGGCAGCATTCTGCCAGGCACTGGTGGCTGACGATGCGCTGGTGACCCAGCGGGTGCTGGAGGTGGAAGAAATCTTTGGCACCGCCATTCCCCGCTCGCCGGAGTTCGTGGCAGCATTCCAATGGTGTTGCAACAGCTTGCGCGAGCACGGGGTAACGCGAACGCTTGAGCGGATACTGGCTGACTTGAACTAAGCTCGACGCGATCTGCTCTTGTGGCGTGGGAGCTTGCTCCCGCTGGGTTGCGTCCGTAAGAGCTGTGTAGGAGCTGTCGAGTGCAACGAGGCTGCGATCTTTCCCCTGACACTTGAATCTCAAGCGAAAGATCAAAAGATCGCAGGCTTCGCCAGCTCCTACAGAGCCCAGCGGGAGCAAGCTCCCTCGCCACGGGCTGTGTGTTTTCTGACCGAGCGGCTATTACCTGCTGCTATTGATCTGACGACCAAGGATTTCCATGGCAAACCAACAACTGTTCCTGGGCATCGACTGCGGCACCCAAGGCACCAAGGCGCTGATCCTGGACGCGACCAGTGGCCAGGTCCTGGGCCAGGGTGCCGCAGCGCACGCCATGATCAGCGGCCCCAACGGTCGCCGTGAACAAGACACCCAGCAATGGCTCGATGCATTCACCCAGGCGACTCACCAAGCCTTGGCAGACGCTGGGGTCGATGGCCAGGCGATCCTCGGCATCGGCGTCTCCGGCCAGCAACACGGCCTGGTGTTGCTCGATGACCAAGGCCAGGTGCTGCGCCCGGCCAAACTGTGGTGCGACACCGAAACAACGCCGGAAAACGATCGGCTCCTGGCGCACCTGGGCGGTGAAGACGGCAGCCTCGAACGCCTCGGTGTGGTGATCGCGCCGGGCTACACGGTTTCCAAACTGCTCTGGACGCGGGAGCAGCATCCCCAGGTTTTCGAACGCATCGCCAGCGTCCTGCTGCCCCACGACTTCCTCAACTACTGGCTCACCGGCCGCCATTGCAGCGAATACGGCGACGCCTCGGGAACCGGCTATTTCAACGTACGCACCCGCCAATGGGACGTGCAACTGTTACAACACATCGACCCCAGCGCACGCTTGCAAGCGGCGCTGCCAGAACTGATCGAGGCCCATCAGCCGGTCGGACGCATCCTGCCGGCCATTGCTGCGCACCTGGGCATCAACCCCGAGGCGCTGGTGGCAAGTGGTGGCGGCGACAATATGATGGGCGCCATCGGCACCGGGAACATCCAGCCCGGTGTGATCACCATGAGCCTCGGGTCCTCCGGTACGGTCTACGCCTATGCCGCCGAACCTGCGGTCAGTCCGCAGCCGTCCGTGGCGACGTTCTGCTCCTCCAGCGGTGGCTGGCTGCCGCTGATCTGCACCATGAACCTGACCAACGCCACCGGGGCGATTCGCGAATTACTGGCGTTGGACATCGACACGTTCAACGCCCTGGTGGTCCAGGCTCCGATTGGCGCCGAGGGCGTGTGCATGCTGCCGTTCCTCAACGGCGAGCGTGTTCCCGCCCTGCCCCATGCTACCGGCAGCCTGCTGGGCCTGACCACCACCAACCTGACCAGGGCCAACCTGTGTCGCGCCGTGGTCGAAGGCACGACCTTCGGTTTGCGCTATGGCCTGGACTTGCTACGAGCCAACGGACTCCAGGCCCAGAGCATTCGCCTGATCGGCGGTGGTTCGAAGAGCGCGGAGTGGCGGCAGATCGTCGCCGACACCATGGACACCACGGTCATTTGCACCGAACAGAGCGAAGCCGCTGCCTTGGGCGCGGCGATTCAGGCAGCATGGTGTCACTCGGGGTCACAGACGGATTTGGCCGAGCTGTGCGAGCGCTGCGTCAAGCTCGACCCGACCAGCGAAACCCGGCCAATCGCCGCGCATGTCGCGGCGTCGCAACATGCTTATGAACGTTATCGACAACACGTCGCAACCCTTTGAGAGCGGGAAACTATGTATTTGGTGTGTGGTGAAGCGCTGTTTGATTTTTTCAGTGAGACCGAGGCGGATGGCCCGGCCTCACAAGTGAAGTACAAGGCCATTGCCGGTGGTTCACCGTTCAACGTGGCCGTGGGGCTGCGTCGCCTGGGTGTTGAGTCGGCGCTGTTTACCGGGTTGTCCACCGACTACTTGGGCCGACGCTTGCAGCAGGTGCTGCTCAATGAAGGTGTCAGCGCCCAATACCTGGTGGACTTCGACGCACCGACCACCCTGGCGATGGTTGCCGTAGGCGCCAATGGTTCGCCCCACTACAGTTTTCGCGGCGAAGGCTGTGCGGACCGACAACTGAGCCTGGCACATCTACCGGACCTGGGCCCCGAGGTGCGCGGCTTGCATTTCGGCTCGTTCTCGCTGGTGGTCCAGCCCATCGCCGACACGCTCCTGGCCCTGATGCAACGCGAAAGCGGCCGCCGCCTGATCAGCCTCGACCCGAATGTGCGACTCAACCCGCAGCCGGATATCGAGCTGTGGCGCTCGCGGATTGCGACGCTGGTGCAATATGCCGACCTGATCAAGGTCAGTGACGAAGACCTGGACCTGCTCTACCCCGCAAAGGCGCCCGAAGCGATCATTGAAGGTTGGCTGGGGAACCGCTGCCAATTGGTCTTCCTGACCCGTGGCGGCCAGGGCGCTACGGTCTTCAGTCGCCAATATGGCTCATGGTCACTCCCGTCCTGTCCGGTGAAGATCGCCGACACCGTGGGTGCAGGCGACACCTTCCAGGCCGCGCTGATTGCGTGGTTGACTGAACAACAATTGGATTCGGTCGAGGGGTTGCATACCCTGACCCGGGAACAGATCAGCGCAATGCTTGAATTCGCCATTCGCGCCGCCGCCCTGACTTGTGGCAAAACCGGGCCAGATCTGCCATATAGGCAACAATTGAACTGAATAGCGCATCGCTGCTAAAAAATCGCAGCTAAAAAACTGGACGCCGGGTTCGGACATGACCGGACCCGAGCGTCAGCCTTACAAGGACAAGGCCGTTATCAGCGGCCAGTCATCCGCTGGTGTTGCTGATGAAAGTGATTGCCAGCGGCAGGGTTGTGGTCGAGCTCGGTACGCAGCTCGGCGATCAGGTCGTTGATGGCCCGGCAACCGGTGAGCTTATTGGCATCGATGTCGGTTTTGACCAACGCCACGCGATCGGTTGCGTGATCGTCGTAAATCTTGACCGTCATCTTGAGCTCAGGTGACAAGGTGCACTGCGAGCGCTTGGGCAACAAGCTGCTTTCAATGATGTTTCGCATTTCGAGGGCAGATAGAAACATGGCGACTCTCTCCTGTTGAGGCGGCCAACTTATGTTCACGCCGGCGGTATTTTCGTCCGTTTTCTTCCCTGCGGACTGGGACTACGAATACCGTGCCGTTCGTTCGTTCTTTTTAGCGTTTTCAGTCAACGAGTTCGCCGGGCGAACTCTGGAATCATCCCGCAAGAAGTATGCCTGCATTGAAGACCTTGCCGATTGATCTGAATCAAGCGCTTAGCTTCGTCCCGCGCCGCAGAGCTCGTGCAAAATGCAAGGAAACGCTACTTTTTCCATGCAAACTGCAATCGCTTTTATCCTGTTCGCAACCTAGAGTAGCCCCTAATACGAAGACGCAAGTGGGCATCCGTCGCCTGCTTCAAAAAAAGTGTGACGTAGCGTAAAAAACTCAAAACGCGCCCACCGCCGCACGCTCGGCCACGTGGCGCAAACTGTCGAAGTTGATATTGGCACCGGAATCGATCGCCACCAGCGTCTGGCCTCGCGCCCCCGTGTCTGCCACGTACTGCTTGATGCCTGCCACCGCCAGTGCGCCCGACGGTTCGGTGATGGAGCGGGTATCGTCATAGATGTCCTTGATCGCGGCGCACAGTTGATCGTTGCTCACGGTCATCACCTCATCGACACAGAAACGGCAGATATCGAGGCCATGGGCGCCGATCTGCGCCACGGCCACGCCATCGGCGAAGCTTCCCACCTCTGGCAAGGTTACTCGCTCACCGGCGGCCAGCGCCGCCTGGAGACAGGCCGAGTGCTGCGACTCGACGCCGATGATGCGTACCTCCGGACGCAGGTACTTGACGTAGGCCGCGATCCCGGCGATCAGCCCACCGCCACCGACCGGGACAAAAATCGCATCCAGCTGGCCGGGGTGCTGGCGCAGGATTTCCATGGCGACGGTGCCCTGCCCGGCGATCACGTCCGGATCATCGAAGGGCGAGACGAACTCCCGTCCGGTCTGCTCGGCCAGGTCCAGCGCGTGCGCCAGGGCAAACGGAAAGCTTTCCCCGTGCAGAATCGCTTCGGCGCCTCGGTTACGCACGCCCAGCACCTTCAATTGCACAGTGGTCACAGGCATGACGATGCTGGCCGAAATCCCCAATTCCCGTGCCGCCAGCGCAACACCCTGGGCATGATTGCCGGCGGACGCGGTGATGACGCCACGGGCGCGCTGCTCCGGGGTCAGTTGCACGAGTTTGTTGTAGGCACCGCGGATCTTGAAGGAAAAGGTCGGTTGCAGGTCTTCGCGCTTGAGCAGGATCCGGTTACCCAAGGCCTCGGACAATGCGGGAGCCGCTTGCAGCGGCGTACGCACGGCCAGCTCATAGACCGGCGCGGCGAGAATCTTCTTAACATAGTGCTCGAGCAGGGCTTGCTCGGTGCGGGTAACGGTCATGGCGATCTCCTGGTTCGGGCGGAGCCCAGGAGACAGAAAGAAAAAACCCGCCTCCAGGGCGGGTTGGGTGCAGCCGTCAGCTAACCCGCCAAATAAGGAATGGCGGTAATAATGCTTGGCTGGCTGCGCAGTACGGTTGAGTTCATGCCTGGAAATTAGCGGTGTGTTGGCGGCAAGTCAATTGCAAATAGTAGGAGCTGGCGAAGCCTGCGATCTTTTGATCTTTCGCTTGAGATTCAATTTCTGGGGAAAGATCGCAGCCTCGTTGCACTCGACAGCTCCTACACAGCTCCTACATTCCTACATGGCACCTACATGGCGTTGCGTCATTTGAGTCCGACTTTGTACAACGCCCCGTCGTCCTCATCCGTCAGCACATACAGGTAACCGTCCGGCCCCTGGCGAACATCCCGGACTCGCGCCTTGAGCTCACCCAGCAAACGCTCCTCGTGGACGACCTTGTCTCCCTGCAATTGCAGGCGGATCAGTTCCCCGGGCACCAGCGCCCCGATGAACACGTTGCGCTGCCAGGCCTTGAAACGATCATGGTCGTAGAACGCCATGCCGCTGAGCCCCGGTGACACCTGCCAGACGTGGTGCGGGCCAACGGTGCCCTCGACAGTCTTGCCCTGGGCTTCGGGAATCGGAGCGCCGGAGTAGTTGATGCCATGGGTCGCCAATGGCCAGCCGTAGTTCTTGCCGCGCTCGATGATGTTCATCTCATCACCGCCCTTGGGCCCGTGTTCGTTCTCCCACAACGTGCCATTCCAAGGGTTGAGGGCCGCCCCCTGGGGGTTGCGCATGCCGTAGGACCATATCTCGGGACGGACGTTTTTCTGGCCGACGAAGGGGTTGTCGTCGGGCACTTTGCCGTCGGGGTAGATGCGCACGACCTTGCCTTGCAGCTTGTCCAGGTCCTGGGCGGTGGGCCGCTCGTTGTTTTCCCCCAAGGTAATGAACAGATAACCGTCGCGGTCGAAGACCAGGCGCGAGCCAAAGTGGTTGCCCGTGGACAACTTGGGCTGCTGACGGAAGATCACGTCGAAATTCTTCAGGCTCTTGAGGTCTTCGGACAATTGCCCGCGCCCCACGGCGGTGCCGGCCTTGCCGTCTGCGCCCGCCTCGGCATAAGACAGGTAGACGGTGCGGTCCTGCTTGAAGTCGGGCGACAGCACCACGTCCAGCAGACCGCCCTGGCCCTTGGCCCACACTTGTGGCACGCCACTCAAGGGTGTGGACAATTGACCGTCGGGGCTGACCACGCGCAGGTTGCCCGGTCGCTCCGTCACCAGCATGCCCTGCTGGCCAGGCAAGAATGCGACAGACCAAGGGTGCTCCAGCCCCTTGACCAGGGTGATCACCTCCAGGGTGCCCTCCTCGCTCTTGAATGATTGGGTCGGCGCGGCAGCAGCCAGCGTGGCAAAGGTCAGGACAGCGCTGGCGCAACAGGCGGCCAGGAGTGTTTTACGCAACATGCACAATTCCTTCTGTGGTGTGAAAAGAGAGCGACGGTCTCCAGAACCTAGCGGCTGCCATTTTGGCCGTTCCTGGGCGGCGTAGGAGACTCGATGGTGGGGCGCGGCGAACCCGATGGCTGGCCGGACCGGGGATAACCATTGCCGATGCCGCCGTTTTCCAGGGTCGGTGGGCGCGGTACCGGCACCGTCGGGTTGTCATGAATCGTCGGCACGTTGGGCCGGGTGCCCTGCATGCTGTTGGGATTGGCCCGCCGTGTCGGGCTGTTATAGGGATTGTTGTTGCCCGGCAGATTCTGGGCCAGGACCACGGGGCCTGTGCCCGGCGTGGCGGCTTGGGCGGCGGCGGTCAGCAATAGCGTCATGATGGCAACTATCAGCCTGTTCATTCGGACACCTCTTGAGTTCAGGCATATCGAAAGCACGCTACGCCGCAGGTTCGCCCTTGTTAAGCGAAATATCCCGGTGAAGATGTAACCAAGAGTCTCCGCCCCTTGTGGGAGCGAACTTGCTCGCGATAGCGGTGGGTCAGCTTGCATCAATAGCGCCTGTACCGTCGCCATCGCGAGCAAGCTCGCTCCCACAATGGAAACTTTTCCCAAGGCGCAAAGGTCACCAGAAAGACATCCACCGGCAAGGACAACACCACCATGGCACGGGCAATCTGGAAAGGCGCAATCAGTTTCGGACTGGTCCACATTCCTGTCGCGCTGGTGTCGGCCACCTCGTCCCAGGGCGTGGATTTTGACTGGCTGGACAAACGCAGCATGGACCCGGTGGGCTACAAACGGGTCAACAAGGCCACGGGCAAGGAAGTGACCAAGGACGACATCGTCAAGGGCGTCCAGTACCAGAAAGGCCAGTACGTACTGCTCAGCGAGGAAGAAATCCGTTCCGCCCACCCCAAGTCCACCCAGACCATCGATATCTTTGCCTTTGTCGACAGCGAGAAGATCCCCTTGCAGAACATCGACACGCCCTACTTTCTCGCCCCCGACAAACGCGGTGGCAAAGTCTATGCCCTGCTGCGCGAAACCCTGGTCAAGACCCACAAGGTCGCCCTGGCCCATGTCGTGCTGCATACCCGCCAGCACCTGGCGGCGCTCATGCCCCTGGAATCGGCGCTGGTACTGGTGATGCTGCGCTGGCCCGCGGAGGTGCGCGACCTTGACGTGCTGGAGCTGGGCGACGAGGTGACGAACCCAACCCTGGCCAAGGGCGAGCTGGAAATGGCCAAGCGTCTCGTGGAAGACATGAGCGCCGACTGGGAACCGCAAGAGTACCGGGACAGTTTCGAAGACAAAATCATGGAACTGGTAGAGAAAAAGGCCAATGAAGGCCGCCTCGAAGCGGTGGAGACCGACCCGGGCGAAGAACAACGCAAGACCGCCGATGTCATCGACCTTACCGAGTTGCTCAAGCGCAGCCTGGGCAGCAAGGGCAAGGTCAGCGACAAATCCGCCAGGAAGGCCCCTGCAAAACCCGCGAAAGCCGGCAAATCCGCTCCTGCCAAAAAAGCCACCAAGGCCTCCCGGGGGTAAACCCTGGCGTGCGCAATACAAGGGAATCTGTCATGGCCAATGCCGAGAGTGAATCTGCTCGTTTGCCCAACGCCAAGTCGGACGCCACCACAGCCCGAAAGGCGCCTCAAAACCGCCTGCCCGAGCGCCTGTCGCCGCAATTGGCCACGCCGGTGGAAGAACCGCCCACCGGCGAATGGCGCTATGAAGTCCAATTCCACGGATATCGGCTGCTGACCCGCATCGAACATGGCGAAGTCCGCTTGTTCAATCGCAATCACCAGGACTGGACCGAGCGGCTGAAGCTGCATGCCGACGCCCTGGCCGGGTTGAACCTGGGGGACAGTTGGCTCGACGGCGAACTGGTCCTGCTCGATGAGACCGGCCACTCCGATTTCGCGGCCCTGCGCCAGGCCTTCGACATCGGCCGCACCGTCGACATGGTGTATTTCCTGTTCGATGCGCCGTTCCTCAATGGTGTCGACCTGCGCCAGGCGCCGGTGGAGGAACGCCGTGCGGCCCTGAAAAACGCCCTTGGCAACAACGCCAGCAAGCGCCTGCGCTTTTCCGAGTCGTTTTCGGCCAGCCAGCACGACATGTTCGAAAGCGCTATCGCGCTCTCACTGGACAGCGTGGTCGGCAAGCGCCTGGGCAGCCCATATATGTCCCAGCGAAGCGCCGATTGGGTAAAACTCAAGTGCCGGTTGCGCCAAGCCTTCGTCATCGTCGGGTTCACCCGCCCCCAAGGCAGGCGCAGCGGTTTCGGCGCGCTGTTGCTGGCGGTCAACGGGCCGTCGGGGCTGGTGTACGCCGGTCGGGTCGGCACGGGATTCAGCCAGACGCAAATCAAACAATTACATGCGCAACTGTGTGCGCAGCAGCGCGAGACTTCGCCACTGGCGTTACCACTCAACGGTGTCCAGGGACGCGGCGTGCAATGGGTCGAGCCTGACCTGACCTGCGAGATCGAGTTCACTGAATGGACCCGCGACAACCAGATGCGCCAGGCTATTTTCCTGGACTTGTCGAGCACTATGCCGGCCAACAAGGTGGTTCGCGAGCAACCCCTGCCGATAAAGCCCACGACACCAGAACCCAAGCGTCGCAGCAAAGCCCGCGCGGCCAAAGTCGACGGTGTGACGATCACCCACCCCGATCGGGTCATCGACAGTGTCAGCGGTGTGCAAAAGGCCGAGCTGGCGCAGTATTACCTGGACATCGCCCCGTGGATCCTGCCGCACCTCAAGCAGCGGCCGGTCGCGCTGCTGCGGGCACCGGACGGTATCGGCGAAGAGCAGTTCTTCCAAAAACACGCCGATCGCCTGGACATTCCCCATATCAAACAGCTGGATCCGCGACTGGACCCGGGCCATGCAGCGCTGATGGAGATCAGTGACATCCACGCCCTGGTCAGCGCGGCGCAGATGGGCACGGTGGAACTGCACACCTGGACCGCGACCCACGACCGGATCGAGACACCCGACCTGTTTGTCCTGGACCTGGATCCGGACCCGTCGCTGCCCTGGCGCGCCATGATCGAGGCGACCCACATGACCTTGGCGGTGCTCGACGCGTTGGGTTTGCAGGCTTTTCTCAAGACCAGCGGCGGCAAAGGCATGCACGTGATCGTGCCATTGGCGAGAAGTGAAGGCTGGGACACCACCAAGGCGTTCGCCAAGGCCATCTCGCAGTTCCTGACCCGACAAATGCCAGAGCGCATCACGGCCACCATGGGACCGAAGAACCGCGTCGGGAAAATATTCGTCGACTACCTGCGCAACGCCCGCGGCGCCAGCACGGTGGCCGCCTACTCAGTGCGCGCCAGGCCAGGCCTGCCGGTCTCGGTGCCAATCGCCCGGGCCGAATTGCAGACCCTGCGCAACGCCCAGCAATGGGACATCCATACCGCCCTGGAACGGGCCAAGGGCTTGGGCGCCGATCCTTGGGAAGGCTACAACCACCGTCAGCGGATCACCGCCAGGATGTGGGAACAGCTGGATGCGCAAAAGCCCACCGACTGAATGTAGGAGCGTAGGAGCGTAGGAGCGTAGGAGCTGTCGAGTGCAACGAGGCTGCGATCTTTCCACAACCCATTGAGTCCAGAGCGAAAGATCAAAAGATCAAAAGATCAAAAGATCAAAAGATCAAAAGATCAAAAGATCAAAAGATCAAAAGATCGCAGGCTTCGCCAGCTCCTACATCCAGATAAAGATCACCAGCAGGCCGCCAAAGAACGCCCATTTCTGCAGGTAATACAGCGCACGGTTACGTTTTTTCAGGGCCTTGCCCTGCAACCGTATCTTGTAGAGCCTGGAGAACGCCCGGTTCAAGGCGCCCGTCCTGTCGCCCGCGTCGTTGGGCGCACCGGCCGCCGCCATCACGGTGCGGCTGAACCAGCGGTTGAACGCGCTAGCCCAGCGAAACTTCATCGGCCGCTCCACGTCGCAGAACAGGATGATGCGATTATGGTCGGTGGTGTTCTGGGCGTAATGAATGAACGTTTCGTCGAATATCACTGCCTCGCCATCGCGCCAATGATAGGGCTCGCCATCGACATTGATGTAGCAACCAGCATCGTTGGGCGTTTCCAGGCCCAAGTGATACCGATAGGACCCGGCATATGGGTCGCGGTGCCGGACCAGCTTCGAGCCCGGCGGCAACTCGGCGAACATCGCCGCCTTGATCGAGCCGATGCTCTGTACCAGTTCGGTGGTGCGGGGGCACAGCTTCATGGCCGAAGGATGGCTGTCGCCGTACCACTTCAGGTAGAAACGCTTCCAACCGGTCTTGAAGAACGAGTTGAAGCCCACATCGTCGTATTGATCGGAACGCTTGATCTGCCCTGCGTGCAGCAGGTTCTGGCCTTCGGCCCGGATCTCTTGCCAGTGGGCCTGCAACGGGCTCAGGTCCGGAAACTGCGCCGGGCTCAGGAACGGTCTGTTGGGCAGTTTCGAGCACAGGTAAAGCAGGCAATTGATCGGCGCGAGAAACGACGAATGATCGCTCAGCTGACGTCCGAACTTATGCCGCACGCGACCGCGCAGGTGAACGTAGCCAATGGAAAAGATGTAGAGCGCGACAATAATGAGTTTCACGAAAAACCGTCACAATTCTGGGGTGAACTGGATTGTTTACCCGGGCCAGCCAAGCGGCAAGGGAGATGGCATAGGGTGAGATGGCATTCTAGCCACAGTTTGTAACCGAAAGTTATCCTCCAACTGTGAAAAACTGTCTTGCCCGGGCAATACCCTATCGTTTATGCGGCCAGACCAGTACAATCGCCGCCACTATTACGCGCCCCCTTTGGCCGATATCGCAAACGCGGCTTCGGTGCACGTCTACCGGGGCAGGCGCTCCGTATGCTGCTGTCCTCTTATGCCGGATGGACCCTTGCGCTTGCGACCGCGACGCCTTTGCGCGGTCGGGACGTGCGCAAACAGGTACTGAACAGGTACTGCCGCACCCTTAGCTACTCTGAATGTTCCGCAGGATAAACCTTTGATCTCTACAGCTAACATCACGATGCAGTTCGGCGCCAAGCCACTGTTCGAAAACGTCTCTGTCAAATTCGGCGCGGGTAACCGCTACGGTCTGATTGGCGCCAACGGTTGCGGCAAGTCGACCTTCATGAAAATCCTCGGCGGCGACCTCGAGCCGTCCGGCGGCCAGGTCATGCTCGAGCCGAACGTGCGCCTGGGCAAACTGCGCCAGGACCAGTTCGCCTACGAAGAATTCACCGTGATCGATACCGTGATCATGGGTCACGAAGAGCTGTGGAAGGTCAAGGCCGAGCGCGATCGCATCTATTCGCTGCCGGAAATGACCGAAGAAGACGGCATGGCCGTGGCCGAGCTGGAAACCGAATTTGCCGAGATGGACGGCTACACCGCCGAATCCCGTGCCGGTGAACTGCTGTTGGGCCTGGGGATTGGCATCGAACAGCATTTCGGCCCGATGAGCGAAGTGTCGCCAGGCTGGAAGCTGCGTGTGTTGCTGGCCCAGGCACTGTTCTCCGACCCGGAAGTGCTGCTGCTCGACGAACCGACCAACCACCTGGATATCAACACCATCCGCTGGCTGGAAAACGTGCTGACCCAGCGTTCGAGCCTGATGATCATCATCTCCCACGACCGTCACTTCCTGAACAGCGTCTGCACCCACATGGCGGACCTGGACTATGGCGAGCTGCGCCTGTTCCCGGGCAACTACGACGAGTACATGACCGTGGCGACCCAGTCCCGCGAGCAACTGCTGTCGGACAACGCCAAGAAGAAAGCACAGATTTCCGAACTGCAATCGTTCGTCAGCCGTTTCTCGGCCAACGCCTCGAAAGCCAAGCAGGCCACCTCTCGCGCCAAGCAGATCGACAAGATCCAACTGGCCGAGGTCAAGCCATCGAGCCGCGTCAGCCCGTTCATTCGCTTCGAGCAGACCAAGAAACTGCACCGCCAGGCGGTCATTGTCGAGCGCATGGCCAAAGGGTTTGACGGCAAACCGCTGTTCAAGGACTTCAGCTTCACCGTCGAAGCCGGTGAACGCGTGGCGATCATTGGCCCGAACGGTATCGGCAAGACCACCTTGCTGCGCACCCTGGTCAATGAACTGGAACCCGATGCCGGTACCGTGAAATGGACCGACGCCGCGGAACTGGGCTACTACGCCCAGGACCATGCCCACGACTTCGAAGACGACGTCAACCTGTTCGACTGGATGGGTCAGTGGACCCAGGGCGGCGAACAACTGGTTCGTGGCACCTTGGGCCGCATGCTGTTCTCCAACGACGAGATCCTCAAGTCGGTCAAGGTCATTTCCGGTGGTGAGCAAGGCCGCATGCTGTTCGGCAAGCTGATCCTGCAAAAACCCAACGTGCTGGTGATGGACGAACCGACCAACCACTTGGACATGGAATCGATCGAAGCGTTGAACCTGGCGCTGGAAAACTACCCGGGCACGCTGATCTTCGTCAGCCATGACCGTGAGTTCGTTTCCTCCCTGGCCACCCGCATCATCGAGCTCAGCGCCGACGGCGTGGTCGACTTCAGCGGCACCTATGACGACTACCTGCGTAGCCAGGGTGTGGTGTTCTAAGGACAGCCCTTGGCTGTTCGCTGCAAAAGCAAAGCCCTGTCCACTGTGACAGGGCTTTTTGTATTCCAAGGGTAAAGACCTGTGGGAGCGAGCTTGCTCGCGATGGCGGCCTGACAGCCGACCAGGATTTTGTTGGCGGGGTACATATCCATTGCTGCGGTAACGGCGGCTTATTGTTCCGCTCTTACAGCGGGTCACTTTCGAAAAGCCCGGAAGCCGGCCCAGTCGAAAGTAACCAAAGCGCTCATGCCCCACCACTCGGCACCTCGCCCAGGCTCGGTGTGCCCTCACTCCGGCATTGCTCCGTGGGCCCGCCGCGAAGGGCCATCCATGGCCCAGCGCGGCTAACCCGGCATCCATGCCGGGTTGCCCACTCCACAATGCCTGCGTTCGGCCAGCGTGGTTAATGGGGCGCCGAGATCAACGTCCACCGCGAGGCGGCCTAACAGCCGACCTGTTTCTCCCTGGTGAACCCAATCCCTTGTGGGAGCGAGCTTGCTCGCGAAGGGGCCGGTGCATACAACCTCAATTGAAACTGCACATCCGGGTCCCCAAGCACATTTAGTTAGCCTGCTTTCTTTTATCCCCTCCTCGCGCCATGATGAGGCTCTCTTACCGCTGCCCGCGAACGAGCCCTATGCCCACGCCCTCACCTGCCTCCAGCTCCCTGTCGATCACCCTGCAGATCGTCTCCATCGTTTTCTACACCTTCATCGCCTTTCTTTGCATCGGCCTGCCGATTGCCGTGTTGCCCGGGTATGTCCACGAACAGCTGGGCTTCAGCGCGGTGGTGGCCGGGTTGACCATCGGTTCACAGTACCTGGCGACCCTGCTCAGCCGCCCCATGGCCGGGCGGCTATCGGACAGCGTTGGCACCAAGCGGGCAATCGTCTACGGGCTGTCGGGAATTGTGCTCAGCGGCGTGCTGACGCTGCTCTCGACCTTGCTGCAAAGCTTCCCCCTGCCCAGCCTGTTGATCCTGATTGTTGGGCGCTTGCTGCTTGGCGTGGCCCAAGGGCTGATTGGCGTGGGCACCATCAGTTGGTGCATGGGCCAGGTGGGTGTGGAGCACACCGCCCGCTCGATTTCCTGGAACGGCATCGCCTCGTACGGAGCCATCGCCATCGGTGCCCCGCTGGGCGTGGTCATGGTCGATGAACTGGGGTTCGCCAGCCTGGGCCTCGCTTTGTCGCTGCTGGCCGGGGCGGCGCTGTTGATCATTCGCAACAAGCCGTCGGTGCCGGTCATTCGTGGCGAGCGCTTGCCTTTCTGGGCGGTGTTTGGGCGCATTGCGCCGTTCGGGGCGGGCCTGAGCCTGGCGTCGATCGGCTACGGCACGCTTACCACGTTTATCACGCTGTTCTATATCAGTCGCGGCTGGACCGGGGCGGCCTGGTGCCTGACAGTTTTCGGTGTCTGCTTCATCCTGGCGCGGTTGCTGTTCATTTCCAGCATCGCCCGTTTCGGCGGCTTCAACTCGGCCATTGCCTGCATGAGCATCGAAACCCTCGGGCTGGTATTGCTATGGCTGGCGCCGTCCACCGCGTTCGCCCTGGTCGGTGCCGGGCTGGCCGGTTTCGGGCTATCGTTGGTATACCCGGCGCTGGGGGTGGAGGCCATCAAGCAAGTGCCTAACACCAGCCGGGGGGCCGGCTTGAGCGCCTATGCGGTGTTCTTTGACCTGGCGCTGGCGATTGCCGGTCCGTTGATGGGGGCAGTGGCGTTGAACCTGGGCTATTCGTCGATCTTCTTCTGTGCTGCCTTGTTGTCCCTTACCGGGCTGGGTCTGACTCTGCTGCTGCGTCGCCGAGCCGTAAGCGCACCTTATTGATCGTAATACTGTTCACTGCCGTTTTTTTGTTTTGATTAGGCTCGGTATTTACTTGCTCTGGTGTGTATATCCGTTGCTGCGGTAACGGCTGCTTAGGGTTCCGCTCTTACAGCGGGTCACTTTTGGAAAAGCGCCAAAAGTAACCAAAAGCGCTTTGCCCCACCACTCGGCACCTCGCTTAGGCTCGGTGTGCCCTCACTCCGGCATTGCTCCGTGGGCCCGCCGCGAAGGGCCATCCATGGCCCTGCGCGGCTACCTCGGCATCCATGCCGAGGTGCCCACTACGCAATGCCTGCGTTCGGCCAGCGTGGTTTAACGGGGCGTCCAGATCAAGATCCAAAGCAAAGCAAAGCAAAGCAAAGCAAAGCAAAGCAAAGCAAAGCAAAGCAAAGCAAAGCAAAGCAAAGCAAAGCAAAGCAAAGCAAAGCAAAGCAAAGCAAAGCAAGAGCGCGACACGTCCAGCATCTATGTAGCTGAGCCACCGCCATCGCGAGCAAGCTCGCTCCCACATTGGATCTTCATCAGATACAAAATCCATGTGCACCGCAAAACCTGTGGGGCCTGTGATGAACACAAGACTCATAAACACCCAAGATCACCTGTGGGAGCGAGCTTGCTCGCGATGAGGCCGGTACATCCAACATCGCCGCAAACTGATACTTCGCCTTCGCGAGCAGGCTCGCTCCCACAGGAGAAACGTGGTCTCCATCAAGAGTCAGGTCGGCTGTTAGGCCGCCTCGCGGTTGACGTTGATCTCGGCGCCCCGTTAACCACGCTGGCTGAACGAAGGTATTGCGCAGTGGGCAACCCGGCATGGATGCCGGGTTAGCCGCGCTGGGCCATGGATGGCCCTTCGCGGCGGCCCACGGAGTAATGCCTTCGTTCGGGCATGCCGAGCCTAGGCGAGGCACCAAGTGGTGGGGCAGGAGCGTTTTGCTTACTTTTGACTGGGCCGGCTCCCGGGCTTTTCAAAAGTGAGCCGCTGTAAGAGCGGAACCATAAGCCGCCATTACCGCAGAAACGGATATACACACCATCCTTACGTAAAACCATGCCTCTCTATTGATCAGCCGTCCTCATCCCCGCCCGGGTCGGCTTGCCCAAAGCCTCGCCGAAGAAGCGGCTGGCCTCGGAGATCATGGTGCGGTGGATGTCCTTGCGGTCGACACCGTCAGCATCCGTGCAAAGCGCCGGCATCGCGGCGATCTGCTCGTCGGTGCACGGTGCCAGGAAAACAAAATGCCCCGCACCGGCCAGGGTCTTGAAGTCCGGTGCAGTGGGCAGCTTGCGGGCCAGAGCGGCGGCATTCTTGTCGAAGGCCACGAGTTTGTCGCCATCGCCGCTGTACAGCAGCACCGGCACATGGACATCAGCCAGGGTATGGCGGCCAAACTTCAGGCTCAACGGCGCCATCAACAACAATGCCCGGACCCTGGGGTCGGCCACCGGTTGCAGATCATCGCGGTCAGCAATCAGTTCGCCCTGGGTATTGCAGGCGTCACGGTCGTCCGGCCGCTCCACGCAGTAGCGGCGCAGACGATTGAGGTCCGGCGTCGCACCGGACAGGATCAGCGCGGTTTCGCCGCCGGCCGAATAGCCGATCACCCCGACCTGCCCGGCGTTGACGAACGGCGAGAGCATCGGGTCATTGAGCGTGGCGGTGATGGCTTCGGAAATCTGGATCGGCCGCCCGTACAGGTTGCTCAGGGTGCCAAGCCGGCTGTGATCCTGGGCGTTGTCGCCGGGATGAATCACCGCCACCACGACAAACCCCTTGCGCGCCAGGGAGGTGGCCAGGTCATGCAGGGCCAGCGGCGTACCGGTATTGCCATGGGACAGCATCAACAGCGGAAAGCGGCCGATGGCAATCTGGGCGTCTGGCGCGGCATCGATCTGGTAGCCACCCAGCAGGCTGGACTGTTCCCGGTCTGTGGACGGATAAAAGGCGATGGCGTGCATCGGCTGCTCATCCAGAGGATCGAGAAAACTCAGCTCATGGAAACCGGCGCTCCAATGCGGATGTGGCCCCGGTGCGGCCTGCACTGAACCGAGACTGGCAAACAAGCAAAGCAGCAGCGCTGCACCAAAACGCATCATCGAATCATCCACCTTCACCAGCGCACGGGAAGGCCCCGTCGCTCGCAGTCTTGGCCGTGCATAACCTGCGCCAGAAATCCAGGCGCCGAATGCAGTAAAACCCTGCATCCCGGCCATCCAATGACGACGAGAATACAGGGTTTTACGAAGGTTGCCCCAATAGCTTTGGTGCCTTTATGCGGGTTTTACGCGGCGGCGAACTGCTGGCCGATTTGCAACGCGGCTTCGCTCATGGCTTTGGTGCGCATATCGTCACCATAGGCCAGGCCTTCGGCACGGACAACTTCGATATCGGTGATGCCGAGGAAACCGAACACCAGCTTGAGATAGTCCTCGTGACCCACGCCGCTCGGTTGGCCGGCATGCAAACCACCCGAGGTGGAAACGATCACCAGTTTCTTGCCACCACACAGGCCTTCGGGACCGGCTTCGGTGTAGCGGAACGTCTGGCCGGCCACGGCAATGCGGTCGATCCAGGCCTTGAGCTGGGTCGGAATGCTGAAGTTGTACATCGGCGCGGCGATGACCACCGCATCAGCCGCCAGGAACTCAGCCATTGCCGACGCGCTGAGATCGGCTTCGTGCTTGAGAGCTGCGTCGCGCAATTCGGCGCTGGTGCCGGCGGCAACTAGCGTCTGGGCGGAAAAATGGCTGATGGCGTCAGCGGCCAAGTCGCGGTAAGTCACCGTGATGCCTGGTTCCGCGGCTTTCCAGGCTTCAACCACTTCACGGCTCAATTGGCGGGAAGCGGAGTTGTCGCCCAGGATGCTCGAATCGATGTGCAGCAGTTTCATGTCAGTGCTCTCCAAGTGAGGACCGCAACCGGGCGATCAATTGGCGACAATCCTATCGATGAAGCCAATGATCGATAAGTCAGCACAAATGCGATAGTTTGTCCCACTGACAGGACAATCGAGTTCAACATGCAAGACCTCAATGACTTGTACTACTTCGCCAAAGTCGTCGAAGCCGGCGGTTTCGCGGCGGCCGGACGGTTGCTGGGCATTCCCAAGTCCCGATTGTCGCGGCGTATCGCCGAGCTGGAAGAACGCCTCGGCGCCCGGTTGCTTCAGCGCACCACCCGCCAATTGAAATTGACCGCGGTCGGCGAACGTTATCTGCGCCATTGCCAGGCCATGTTGCTGGAGGCCGAGATGGCCGACGAAGCGGTGGCGAGCATGTCCAGCGAACCCCGCGGCCGATTGCGGGTGTCGAGCCCGGTGGGCCTGGCCCACCAGTTCCTGCCGGTGATAATCGAAACCTTCCTGGTGAAATACCCTTTGGTGCAACTGGACATGACCCTGCTCAACCGGCGGGTGGACTTGATCGGCGAGGGTATCGACGTGGCGTTGCGCGTGCGCGATCTGGGGGACGAGGATCCCTTGCTGATGACCCGGCGCCTGCGCCAGGCGCGGCTGATGATGGTTGCCAGCCCGGCCTTGGTCGAAGGACGGCGGATCGAAACCCCGGATGACCTCAAACAGTTGCCGGTGCTGGGGGCATTGGAAGCCGATCGCCAGGTGCACCTGCGCCTGGTCAGCGCCGATGGGCAGCGTGTGGAACTGAGCCTGGAAGCCCGCCTGGGCATCGACGACTTCATTGTGCGCCGGGCCTGCACGCTCGCCGGCCTGGGCTTCACTTTATTGCCAAGCATGTATTGCGAGCAGGAATTGCAGGACGGCACACTGGTGGAACTCTTGCCTGGATGGTCATCGCCCGATGGCTGGCTCCAGGCGGTCTACCCGCATCGGCGCGGCATGCTGCCAGCGGTGCGTGCATGGATCGATCATTTGGTGGAAGCCTTCGAGGGCTGTGGAGATAGAACGATATGAGGTTGAGCGAAGAGGATGTCGCGCAGTTTTGCCTGGGCCTGCCCGGCGCCAGGGAGGACTACAAATGGGGCGGCGTACGCGTGTTTTCCATTGCCGGGAACAAGATGTTCGCCCTGCAGGGCCTGCGAGGCGACTCGCTGGCGTTCAAGGTCGACAAGGATCTGTTCCTGGGCCATTGCGACCGGCCAGGCATTCATCCCGCGCCTTACCTGGCGCGGGCCCAGTGGGTCATCATGCAAGTGCCCTACCCGCTGGGGGCCGAAGAGCTGCGTGGCCTGCTGCAACGCTCACACCAATTGGTGGTCAGCAAATTGCCCAAGCGCACGCAGGTGGGCTTGTTGCTCTAGCCATTCAGAACAGATAGCTGCCCAGGAACAACTGGTCGATCCAGAACACCTGGTGCAGCAGCACGATGAACCAGAACACGATCTGAAACGACACTTTGCGGGTCTTGTGGCGAAACAGCTGCTGGGCCAGCAAGGCTCCGGGCCAACCGCCGGCCAGCTCCACCGCATGCAGCACGTTCTCCGGGGTGCGCCAGGTGTCGGCGCGTGCCTTGCGCTTGTCGCTCCAGTACAGCAGGAACGCCACCACACTGACGACGCCATAAGCCACCATCGGCACCCACGACACCGCCCGCAGCCCGAACAGCAGCGAACCGAACAACGGCAAGGCACAGAGCAGCGCAAACACCATCAGTTTGAGTCGCAGGTGCTGCACGGTGCCTTCAGCATTGCGCCCGGCACGTTTGCGGCTGCCTGATTCGTTCATGGCTTGGCAGCGGTCCAGTCCACCCAGCCGAACTGCCAGGTTGCCAGGATCAACAGGCCGAAGGCGATTCGATACCAGGCGAACACGGCGTAGCTGTGGCTGGCGATGAATCGCAGCAGGCCCTTGACCGCAATCATGGCGAAAATGAACGCCGTGACGAAACCAATGGCGAACACCGGAAAATCCGCCGGGACGAACAATTCACGGTATTTGTAGCCCGAGTAGACTGCCGCGCCGACCATGGTCGGCATCGCCAGGAAGAACGAAAACTCGGTAGCGGTTTTACGCGACAGCCCGAACAGCAGGCCACCAATGATGGTCGCACCGGAGCGGGAGGTGCCTGGGATCATCGCAATGCATTGAGCCAGGCCGACCTTCAGCGCGTCTTTCCAGGAGATCTCGTCCACCGTTTCAGCGTGCACCTGGTGCTGGCGCTTCTCGGCCCAGAGCATCACCAGACCGCCCACCACCAACGCGGTGGCCACCGTGATCGGGTTGAACAGGTAGTGGTGGATCCAGTCAGCAAACAGCACACCCAAGACCACAGCGGGCAGGAAGGCGATCAGCAGGTTGGCGGTAAAGCGGCGGGCGCTGGGTTGCGTCGGCAGGCCCAGCACCACATCGAAGATCTTGCGCCGGAACTCCCAGACCACCGCCAGGATCGCGCCAAGCTGGATGATAATGTTGAACGCCATCGCGCGCTCGCCGCCGAACTCAAGCAAGTCGGCGACAATGATCTGGTGCCCGGTGCTGGAAATCGGCAGAAATTCCGTCAAGCCTTCCACTACGCCAAGAATCAATGCCGAAAAGGCAGTCCACAAATCCATTCATCCCCCAAAAAAGACGCTGTTCGTGCAGGTCTTATCAATATCCAAGTGTCATGCAGGTGTCCCCGCAGCGGGTGCACGATAACCGCGACCTTTCAAAAAAAACCAATGAAAAATGAGAACCGGCTCAGGTTTTACGCTGTGGGGCCGAAATCCTATCAGACAAGCCCTGATAACGCTGCCGCGTTGTGACTCAGGTCAATTACCGATAGCGACCGGGCGCTACAGTGCCGGTCGTCGATACGACAAGAATAAAAACCGGAGTGACAGCGTATGAATAGCTTGCGCAGTGTGTCGATCAGCCGACGCTTGTGGCTCATCCTGGTCGTGGCCATCGTGATGTTGTTCACGCTCGGCGCCTTGATGCTTAATCAGATCCACAACGACCTCTACCAAGCCAAGGTGCAGAAAACCCAGCACGTGGTGCAGACCGCCAGCGGCGTGCTGACTTACTACCAAGGCCTGGAAGCTGCCGGCACCCTGACCCGTGACGCCGCGCAAAAGCAGGCCCTCAGCGCCGTGCGTGGCCTGCGCTATAACCAGAGTGACTATTTCTGGATCAATGACCTGACGCCGGTCATGATCATGCACCCGACCAACCCGAAACTTGAAGGCCAGAACCTCTCGGCCATCCGTGACCCGAACGGCTATGCGCTGTTCAACGAGATGGTTGCCATCGCCAAGTCCAAGGGCGCCGGCATGATCAACTACCTCTGGCCGAAACCGGGCGCCGAGGCCCCGGTGGGCAAGACCTCCTACGTCCAACTGTTCGAACCCTGGGGCTGGATCATCGGCTCAGGCGTGTACGTGGATGACGTCCAGGCCGAGTTCCAATCCCAGGTGATCAAGGCCTCGGTGGTCGGCCTGGTCATCACCCTGCTCATGGGCCTGCTGTTGACCCTGATCGTGCGCAGCATCGTCGGCCCGTTGCAGGAAACGGTCAACGCCATGGCCAACATCGCCAGCGGCGAGAGTGACCTGACCCGCACCCTCGACACCCACGGCCAGGACGAAGTGACCCAATTGGCGCGGCATTTCAACGCCTTTACCGCCAAGTTGCGGCACGTGGTGACCCAACTGCAAGCTTCGGCCAGCGCACTGGGGCAATCCTCCAGTGAATTGGGCAACGACGCCACCCAGGCCCAGGAACGCAGCCAGCAGCAGTCGCAACAAATGGAGCTGGTGGCGACCGCGATCAATGAAGTGACCTATGGCGTGCAGGACGTGGCCAAGAACGCCGAGCACGCGGCCAGTGAGATGCGCGACGCCGAATCCCAGGCCCAGCAAGGCCAGGTCAACATCGATGGCAGCTTGCAGCAGATCGACCGCCTGTCCCAGACCATCGACCAGGCGGTGGAAGTGATCCGCACCCTGGCGAGTGAAAGCACCCAGATTGGCAGCGTGCTGGAGGTGATTCGCTCCATTGCCGAGCAGACCAACCTGCTGGCCCTCAACGCCGCGATCGAAGCCGCCCGCGCCGGCGAACAAGGCCGGGGCTTTGCGGTGGTCGCCGATGAAGTGCGGCTGCTGGCCCAGCGTACCCAGAAGTCCACCGCAGAGATCCAGGCGATGATCGAGCGCCTGCAAACCCATTCCGAAGCCGCCGTGAAAGTCATCAGCGACAGCAGCCGTGCTTCGCAACTGACCATCGAACAGGCCGGCCTGGCCGGTGCCAGCCTCAACGCCATCGGCCAGGCCCTGCGCAATCTCAACAGCCTGAACGCCTCCATCGCCAGTGCGACGTTGCAACAGGCCCATGTGGTGGAAGACATCAACCAGAACGTCACCCAGGCCGCTGGCCTGTCCCACAGCACCGCCATGGCCGCCGAACAGTCCAGCCAGGCAAGCACCCGCCTCAAGGCGTTGAGTGAACAGTTGAACGGGTTGCTCACGCAGTTCCGGGTCTAAAGACCGGTAAATCACCCTGTGGGAGCGAGCTTGCTCGCGATGGCGGTCGCACAATCAGCATTGATGCAAGCTGACCCACCGCTATCGCGAGCAAGCTCGCTCCCACAGTGGTTCTGTGTTGGTCTCTGGATTGGTGTCCACCGCAATCCCTTGTGGGAGCGAGCCTGCTCGCGATAGCGGTAGCCCGTTCAACAATGGTATTGGAGCTCTCCACGCCATAGCGTTTACAATCGCCGCCCTCTTCTATTTCCCCAAGGAACCGCCATGTCCGGGCTTGAACTGTTTGCCGCAGCCCTCGGCGTGATCGCTGTCTGGTTGACCGTCAAGCAGAACCCCTGGTGCTGGCCGATCGGCCTGGTCATGGTGTTGCTGTACAGCTGGATTTTCTTCGAGGTGAAGTTGTACTCGGACATGCTGCTGCAGGTTGTCTACGCGGTGCTGCAACTCTACGGCTGGTGGCAATGGACCCGTGCCGGGCACAATCATGATGGACGCCAGGTCAGCAGTCTCGGTGGATCGTCGGTGCTGTTCGGCCTGGCTATCGGTGCGGCAGGCAGCCTGCTGTTGGGCGCCGCCATGGCCCACTGGACCGATGCCGCCCAGCCCTGGCTCGATGCCGCGCTCACCGGTTTCAGTCTCGTGGCCCAGTGGTGGATGGCGCAAAAACGCGTGCAATGCTGGCCGCTGTGGATTGCCCTGGACGTGATCTTCGTGGGCCTGTTCATCTACAAGGACTTGCACCTGACTGCCGCGCTCTATGCCCTGTTCACCCTGCTGGCCGTGCAAGGCTGGCGGGAATGGCGCGCCGACCCGGCCCTGCGCGCATGAAGGTGGTGGTGCTGACCGGCCCGGAATCCAGCGGCAAGAGTTGGCTGGCGGCGCAATTGCAGGAACACTTTGGTGGCGTGCGGGTGGATGAATACGTGCGCCATTTCATGGAGCAGACCCAACGCGATACCTGTCTGGCCGACATCACCGACATCGCCTCCGGCCAACTGGCCTGGGAAGATGAAGCGCGTGCCCACCGTCCGGCGCTGTTGATCCTCGACACGCACCTGCTGAGCAACATCCTCTGGAGCCAGACCCTGTTTGGCGACTGCCCGGGCTGGCTCGAGCCGGCCCTGCTGGCCCGCCATTATGACCTGCACCTGCTGCTGAGCCCCGAGCAGGTCGAATGGACCGGCGACGGCTTGCGTTGCCAACCCGGGCTGGCAGAACGGCTGGCATTTTTTGAGGCGATCGAGGCCTGGCTGAGCGAACATCAGCGACCGTTCCAGGTCATTGAGGGCGATTGGGCGCAACGCCAACAGCAAGTGTTCGCCGCCGTTACCCAGCTGCTTCACGCTTGATCGCAGGGTGATCTGTTCCATTCTTGAAACAACGCAGTCGCTCCAAACCCGGATCCAACGCCGCTTCACCAAATTGCCATCAAGACTGTCAAGCTTCTGAAACACCCGCCCAAAAGCCTGGATCCAGAGCCCTGGGACAGTAGGTGACCGGTTGGTCACCATGCACCTTGTCTCAGCGCTGAAACAACCCGCCCACCCAGCATGCCCTCAAAAAACACAACTCATTGAATTAAAAGGTATTTCAAAACTCGGCACGACACCTGCTCTGCCCCACTTCGCAACGCTGGACCAAGGCCAGCCCACCGAAGAAGGAATCGATGCCGTGGGGACTTTCGAGAGAAGTTTGACCTGTCTGCTGTTGATCAGCTGCGCCGCCAGCGCAACGCTCAGTCTGCCAGCACAGGCCGAGGGCAACGGCGTCATTGTGCTCAACCGTGACGTGCAGCCCATCGCAATTGGTCGCAACGGAGGCAAAGACCCCTACCCGACCACCGTCAATGCCAACCCCTCCGAACGCATCAACCAGGCAACCGCCAGCACCGAACTGAGCGATGGCGAATTCGCCAGCGTGGCCAGCGGCTCGTCGATCCGCAACACCGTCAACCCGAATACCGGCGTGCAAGGCCTGAACGTCGTGACCAACCCCAACGGCATGCCGGGCATGGGCGCCGGTCACGGTGGCGGCAGCGGCGGCGCGATCTCCGGCACCATCAACCGCTCGCTCAGTTCCGGCCTGGCCCCGCTGGGTCGGCTGGCGGGAGGCCAGTGAGATGAATCCAGCCCTCGTTCTCCTCGCCCTGTTAAGCCCTTGCCTGGCGCTCGCCGATCCGGCTGTGGCGGTGGTCAGTAGCGCCAACCTGCAGGATTCCGGCAGCCATTACACCGGCAACTTCAACGTCAACCAGGCCGCTGGCGACCAGATCCAGCAAACCAACACCCGGGCCATCGCCATTGGCAGCCACGCCCAGGCCAGCACCCGCGTGCAGCAACGCGTCGACACGCCGGCCGACCCTTCCATGAACGCCACCGCCCGTATCGGCGGCCACTCTTTCACCAACGGCAACGGTGTGCTGGGCGTCAACCAGTCCGCCGGGGCCAACAACCAGATGGCCAATGTCATGCGGGTGGGCATCAGTGCCCATCCGCAGAGCATTGATGACAGCGCCCTGTCTCAACAGAACGTGGCGTTGCTACCGAACTCAGGAGCAACTGGCGCCCCAACCGGCAGTCGCCAGGTCGTTACCAGCGACCAGGCCTTCACCGGCAGCCGAGGGGTAATCCAGGTGAACCAGAGCGCAGGGGTGGGAAACCGTATGGCGAACACCCTGAGCATCCGGGTTGCTGATTGACCCGGAGGCTACATAAGAAAGTACTGACACTTAACCAACGACACGCAAGGAGAAACACCATGAAACCTACAATGGCAATCAAACCATTGGTTTTCGCTCTCGCCGCGGTCATGACAATGGCTGCACAGGCTGGAGGAAACGACAACAATAATGGCCATGGCAATGGTCACGGTCACGGCAATGGCCATCAGCAAGGGCCGACGCTGGATCAATTGCTCTCCATCAGTGCCGGCGCTGGGGCTACGGTGCTGGATGAGCAGAACAGCGACGGCAACGTGGTGACCAACCAGGCCACCAGAAACACCGCTGAAGCCACTGACTCGCTCAATGGCAGCAACGGCAACATGGGCGCCAACATTGCCGGCGGCGACGGCAACCAGCAAGACAACGCCGCCGCCCTGGCCACCGCCGACGAAAGCTTCATCTTCGGCTCGGCTGTCGCCGCCTCCAGCGCCACGCAGGTCAATAACAACAACTACGTCAAGAACAACTCGACGCAAAACAACGCCTCGCTCACCAATGCAGGCAACAATGGCTCCGGCAACATCGGCATCAACGTGACCGCCGGGAACTTCAACCAACAGAAAAACAACCTGGCCATCGCCGTATCCGGGGGCCGTGTCGCACAGGCCTCTGCCGCGGCTGACCAGTCCTCCACCGGGCTTGTGGTCGACAACAAAGGCGTGCGGACCTACAAGACCGACACCCTCACCAGCACCTACAGCGCCTCCGGCACGTTCAAGGCCAAAGGTACCGGTACCGCCGAAGACAACGATCACGGCGGCTGGGACAACAAAGGCGGCGGCTATGGCGGCGGTCACGATGACGACAAGTTCAAGTTCTCCGCCGTGGGGACCTTCGAGCTGGCCGGCAGCAACACCCAGCAGGTGCTGACCCGCGACGGTTGGAAAAACCCTGTGATCAACAACGCCACCATGACCAACTCCATGAACGGCTTCTCCGGTAACGGCGGCGCCAACGTGTCGGCAGGCGTGGGCAACCAGCAGAGCAACTCGCTGTCCATCGCTGCCGGCTGCAAGGCTTGCATGTAAAAAAGTACCACTGTGGGAGCGAGCTTGCTCGCGATGGCATTGGATCAGTGACCTTTGTGTTGCCTGACACGCGGCTATCGCGAGCAAGCTCGCTCCCACAGGGGGCTTTTTCCTGGATGCCCACTAGGCGTATTGATCATGCGTGTCACTGCCGTTTCCCTGCTGCTCTGCCTGGCCTGCGTGGCCGAAGCAGCGCAGATGCCGGTCGCCGCCCTGCCTGGCGGCATGCTGGTCTACAAACCGGTGCAAAGCGTACGCGAACGCAAATTCAGCGACATCGTCGAGCAGAAAACCGATTTCAGTTGCGGCGCCGCCGCGCTGGCCACGGTGCTGCGCCAGGCTTATTGGCTGGATGTCGATGAAGAGCACGTCATCAAAGGCATGTTGGTCAATGCCGACCAGAATCTGGTTCGCACCCAAGGGTTTTCCATGCTGGACATGAAACGCTACGTGGAAGCCATCGGCATGCGTGCCCGAGGCTACCGGATACCGCCAGAGAAACTCGAAGCGGTGACGATCCCGGTGGTGGTCCTGATGGAGATACGCGGCTACAAGCACTTCGTGGTGTTGCAGCGGGCCGACAAGCAATGGGTCTACATCGGCGACCCGGTGCTGGGCCATAAGCGCTACGCCCATGATGAGTTCGTCAAAGGCTGGAACGGCATCGTCTTTGCGATCGTTGGCCCGGGCTATGACAAGACCAATGCGCTACGCAGCCCTCCTCAACCCCTGACTGCCCGTAACAAGCTAGACGGTTTCAACCCGGTCAGGGATGCGGAACTGATGGATTTCGGCTTCATCCAGAGCGACTTTTTTTAATCGCCGACCAACTGCCAACATAAGTACAAAAAGGAGCAGGACGCTCCGGGAGCAGCACATGAAAACCTCACACTGGCTGTCGCTGGCCTGCCTGCTCGCGACTGCCTCGGGCTATGCCCATGCCGGCTTCAAACCCATCGAAGTCAAGGACCAGGAGCTTGCCGAGCTGCGCGGTCGTTATGTCATGCCCGGCCGAGTCATCAGTTTCGGCATCGTCATGAGCAGTACCTGGCGCAACGCCAGCGGCGACTTGATCGGCGCCTCCAGCGCCATGCAGATCCAGGCCGCTACCGTCAAACCCGAATTCTATGTCTCCACCATCAAGCAGACCGGTAACGGCAGCGCCCCCGAACAGGGCAGCGGCAACATTACCGGTGGCGCCGGCCTTGGCACGGGCCAGGGGGTGACCCAGAGCGTACGCGCCGCCGGCGACGGCAACACGGCCTACAACAACGTCAACATCAACGTAAAAGAGAGCAACCAGGCACCGGCGCTCGCGCCTTCCCAAGGCCAGTTGCTGACCAAGGGCCAGACCATCAGCGGCAGCAACGCCGCCGGCAGTGTCGCGGTCACCGCCACCGGCAGCGGCGTGCAAATGGCGATCCAGGCCAGCCACAACCAGGGCAGCACCCTGCAACAAGTGGCTCAAGGCGGCTTGCTGCAAAACACCCGTCTGCTGGGCAACAGCAACCTGGTCAACAACATGACGCAGCTCAATGTGGTGCTGAACAATAACGGCCCCAGCGCCGGGGCATTGGACTGCAACCTGACTCAGTTACGTGGTCTTCGAAACCTCGGATATTGATCTACATTGATCTACGTTGATCGCCGATCAATGGGCAAATAAGGACGGCATATTTCATGTATCGATCCGTATCGTTGCGCGCTGTGATGTGTTTAAGCACGTTGTTCCCGGCAGCCGTGTTGCACGCGGCCCCGGATGCGGACATCGAGGCCCTGAAACAGGAACTTCTTGAGCTCAAGCAACGATACGAGGTCCAGCAAAGGGCCCTGGCGGTGCTTGAACAGCGGGTTCGCCAGGTGGAGGATCAACCCGCCGCGCCACCACCCAAGCGCCTGGCCAAATCCCCGGCCGACATGAAAGGCAACCAGACCGTGGCCGGCGGTGCTGCGACAACGGCTGGCGGCAGCGGCTACGGGCAATCCCTGGCCGATGATTCCCAACCGGCCCAGAGTGTCTCCAACCTCTATGACGAGGCCAGCGGCTTCTTCGGCGGCGGCAAATTCAGTTTCGAGACCGGCGTGACCTATTCGCGCTACGACACGCGGCAACTGATCCTCAATGGTTTCCTGGCCCTGGATTCGATTTTCCTGGGCAACATCAACCTCGACCGGATCAAGGCCGACACCTGGACGCTGGACCTCACCGGCCGCTATAACTTCGACAACCGCTGGCAGTTCGACCTCAACGTCCCGGTGGTCTACCGCGAGTCCACCTATCAGTCAGGCGGCGCAAACAACGGCGCAGCCGGCGTCACCAGCGAAGAAACCGTGACCCGCGACCCCACCATCGGCGACGTCAACTTCGGCATCGCCTACAAGTTCATGGATGAGTCGATCGACTCCCCGGACGCGGTGGTCACCCTGCGAGTCAAGGCCCCCACCGGCAAGGACCCGTTCGGTATCAAGCTGCGCCAATCCCAGGCCAACACCAACCTGTTCGTGCCTGACGACCTGCCCACCGGCAACGGCGTATGGTCGATCACGCCCGGGCTTTCGCTGGTCAAGACCTTCGACCCGGCGGTGCTGTTCGGCACCCTCTCCTACACCCATAACTTCGAAGAATCGTTCGATGACATCAGTTCCACAGTCAACCAGAAGGTGCCGGGCAAGGTGCAGATCGGCGACAGCTTCCAACTCGGCGCGGGCATCGCCTTTGCCTTGAACGAGAAGATGAGCATGTCGTTCTCGGTCTCTGACCTGATCCAAAAGAAAAGCAAGCTCAAACAGGACGGCGGCGACTGGGAATCGGTGGTCTCCAGCGACGCCAACGCCGGCTATTTCAACATCGGCATGACCGTCGCCGCGTCCGACAACCTGACCATCGTGCCCAACCTGTCCATCGGGCTGACCGACGATGCGCCGGATTTCACCTTTAGCCTGAAATTCCCGTACTACTTCTGACCCCCCTTGGGATATGTGATGGACACATATCCCAAGGGCACTGCACAACCCCTGTGGGAGCGAGCTTGCTCGCGATAAGGCCCTTTCAGTCAGCATTGATACTGAATGAAAGACCGCCATCGCGAGCAAGCTCGCTCCCACAAAGGTGTTTGTGCAGGCTTGAGTCAGCGGATCTGATGCTTGTGCAGCAGGCGATAGAACGTCGGCCGGGACACGCCCAGCACCCTGGCAGCCACGCTCAGGTTGTCGCTGTGACGGTTGAGTACATCGCTCAGGGCCTGGCGTTCGGCGCGGGTCTTGTAGTCCTCCAGCGTACCCATCGGTGCCGCGACGCCCTGGTGGCTGGCCAGGCCGAGGTCCCGGGCTTCGATTTGTCGCCCTTCGGCCAACACCAGACCGCGACGGACGCGGTTGGCCAGTTCCCGCACATTGCCGGGCCAGTCATGCATACCCATCGCCACCAATGCATCGTCGCTGAAGCTGCGGGGACGGCGACCGGTTTCCTGGCTGTAGAAATGGGAAAAGTGGCTGGCCAGCATCGCCAGGTCACCATGGCGTTCACGCAAGGGCGCCATCGCCACTTGCAGCACGTTCAGGCGGTAGTAGAGATCCTCGCGAAAACGCTTTTGCTCGATGGCCGCCTCAAGGTCCACATGGGTGGCCGCCAAGACCCGCACATCGACCGCGATCGGCTGGCTGCCACCGACCCGCTCAATGTGTTTTTCCTGCAGGAACCGCAGCAGGTTGGCCTGTAGCTCCAACGGCAGGTCGCCGATTTCATCGAGAAACAACGTGCCACCGTGGGCCGCCTCGATCCGCCCGATCTTGCGTTGGTGAGCCCCGGTGAACGCGCCCTTCTCATGCCCGAACAACTCGGACTGGATCAGGTGCTCCGGGATCGCGCCGCAGTTGATGGCGATGAACGGCTTGTTGCGCCGGTGAGACTGACAATGCAGGGTGCGCGCCACCAGTTCCTTGCCGGTACCGCTCTCCCCCCGAATCAACACCGGCGACTCGGCGGGCGCCAACTTGCTCAACAATTTGCGCAGTTCGCGAATCGGCCTGCTGTCGCCCAGCAGTTCATGTTCGGGCTGATCGATGTGGATCGAACCCTGCCCCCGCAGGCGCGCCATGCCAAACGCCCGGCCCAGTGTCACCTGGACCCTGGACACGTCGAAGGGCAAGGTATGGAAATCGAAAAACCATTCGCAGACAAAATCACCGACGTTTTGCAGGCGCAACACTTCCTGGTTGAGCACGGCGATCCATTCGGTGCCGCTACGGCTGATCAACTCCTTGACCGCTTCCGGGCGCTCCAGATGAAAAGGCTGCAAGCGCAAAAGGCCGACGTCACACGTCCGATCGCTGGCGTGTTCGAGGGAGCAACTGTCCACATCCCAGCCAATGGTGCGCAGACCTGGCAACAGGCGATGACAGTCATCGCAGGGATCAACCACGAGCAGACGACGTGACGTACTGGCTTCGATCATGACTGATCCTTGGCGTCAAAATAAGGAAATATGATTAGAAACAGTCGTTTGGCAGACCTGCATGTAACAGTAGCAAGAAGTTGACGCGCCCTTGTATCAATTGATTATCGAGATTGCTCCAAACTGGTTATAAGCAGGCGTTTCGTTAGTTATCTCAGGCCTGTTTGTTTCAGGGTGCTTTCAAACAAAAGCCCAAAAGCCTGGTCTGAAAGAAAATCGAAATTTATTTAAATAATGTGTGACCCGCCTGCGGGTTCGGGACATCAGTACAAGTAACCAGCCGCACGGTACGCCCAACCGACGGCACATCATTTGTTTGGGCACACTTAAGAGAAAACGCCATGAACGCCCCGCTCCGTATCAACGAAGCTCTTTTGATTGCCGACCGCGCATTCCGTCCTTTCCAATGCGTGGCCTGGGCTCCACAAGACGGTAACGGTGAACTTAGCCTGACCGTCATCGACCGCACCAATGCACATATTGGCCGCACTCAAATTCCAAGCAGCGCCTATACCGACCCGGTCCAACTGGCCGATCTGTTGAAACAGGCCCGGGCCGAACTGAGCCAGGAAGGCTACACATTGCAATCCTGGTCGATGCCTGAATAACCATCGATAAAGCCTGCTATCGATTGCAGGCTTGGCTCTGGGTTGTAAAGCCATCGTTATGGCACGAATCGCCGCCTTATCCGTAGAACATGACAGTTGTGCATTGTCACGTTCAGGGATTGAATGTTGCCCTCATGCAGTCGTCGCCCTTCCGGGCCGCTCGACACGCAAGGAGAGGCAGGCATGCTCGATCAGTTCGCGTTTGTGTCCCCCAGGGCCATGGCCCACGCCGGGCAACTTGACCCAGGCTTTGCCACCAACGGCAAAGCCTGGGTTCATTTCGAAGGCAGTACCTCGAGCCTGACCACCGGGCTGACCCTCGATCACGCCGGACAAATCCTGGTAGCAGCCAGGATCGAGACGGCCCACGGCAGTCGGTTCGGGCTGGCGCGACTCAACCACGACGGTGAGATCGACCCGGACTTCGGCACCCGCGGCTACGTGATCGGCGCGTTTGAACACGGTTTCGAAGCGACAGCGGGCAAGGTGATCGTGTTGCCCGATGGGCATATCCTGCTGTCCGGCCTGCACTACGAAAGCAACGACCACACCCTTCCCGCCCTGGCGCTGTTCGACCAGCAAGGCCGCGCCGTTGAAAGCTTCGGCAATGCCGGCCGGCACGTCATCAGGCTTTGCGGCAATCTCTCCCAAGGCCTGCGCGACCCCTGGCTACCGCCCGGCGTGCCGGGACTTGAGGCTTGCGACATGCAAGTGCAGGCCGATGGCCGGATCCTTGTGCTCGCCAACCACCACTATCAATTGTCCGATCATGTCGGCGTACTGATCCGGCTCTTGCCCGACGGGGCATTGGATACCTCGTTCAACGGTCGTGGTTTCGTGATGGTCCGGCGCTTGTTGAAAAATACCTGGCTCGGCTGCCTGCAGCTCCAGGCTGACGGCCATATTGTCGTCGGCGGCGCCATCGACTTGCCCCAGCATGGCTTGATTGCCCGTTATGACAGCAGCGGCAAACTCGATGACAGCTTCGGCGAAAACGGCTTCCTGTCCATCCTGGCCCAGGGGCACAGCGTGATGGTCAGCCAAATCGTTCAGGATGCGAGCGGTGATCTGCAGGTGTTCGGCAGCAGCCGTGATCCGATGCATAGCCTGTCCCTGAAAGTGCGCCCCGACGGCAAGCCGGACCGTCATTGCAACCAGGGTCAGTGCCAACTCATGGCGATCGGGCGCAATGCCAGTCAGTGGACCGCCGCCCAGCTTCAAGCGGACGGAAAACTGGTGACCGCCGGTGCCACGATCGGCGGTATCGAGGCCGATTTCGTACTTGCCCGACATCTGCCAGATGCCAGCCTCGACCCGGATTTCGGCCAAGGCAAAGGCTGGGTTCGCACTCGACTCGGCTACAGCCTGGACACCGCCACCACCCTGGCCATGCAGGCTGATGGAAGAATCCTGGTGGGCGGTTATTCGCTCCAGGGGCATTATCGAGCGGTGGTTGCGCGGTATTGGGCCTGAGTCGGATTTCGCGGGTGAACGGTATTTATTCTTACGCTTGATATTCCTCATTTCTTACGGCAAGTTGCGCGCTTCTAATTAAAAGGAGCAGCCGATGTCCGGTTCAATGGCTCAGGCTTTCGCGCACAATTTTCTGGGGCATTCCCCACGCTGGTACAAGGCGTGCATCATCACGTTCCTGATCCTCAATGCCGTAGTGCTATGGACCCTCGGCCCGGTCGTTGCCGGCTGGATGCTGGTGGTGGAGTTCATCTTCACCCTCGCCATGGCCCTTAAATGCTACCCGCTGATGCCTGGCGGCCTGTTGCTGGTCGAAGCCCTGGTGCTGGGCATGACCACGCCCAAGGCGCTGTACGACGAACTGCTGCATAACTTCCCGGTCATCCTGCTGCTGATGTTCATGGTGGCAGGGATCTATTTCATGAAGGATCTGCTGCTGTTCCTGTTCTCGCGCCTGCTCCTGGGCGTGCGCTCCAAGGCGCTGCTGGCCTTGATGTTCTGCTTTCTCTCGGCGTTCCTGTCGGCCTTCCTCGATGCCTTGACCGTCACCGCGGTGATCATCAGCGCCGCGGTGGGCTTCTATGCGGTGTATCACCGTGTGGCGTCGGGCAACGATCCGCGCCAGGACAGCAATGTCGATGAAGACCACGATCTGCCTTCGAGTCATCATGAAGATCTCAATCAGTTTCGGGCGTTTCTACGCAGCCTGCTCATGCATGGCGCCGTAGGCACGGCGCTGGGCGGCGTCTGCACCCTGGTAGGCGAACCACAGAACCTGCTGATCGGCCATGAAATGGACTGGCATTTTGTCGATTTTTTCCTGAAAGTCGCGCCGGTGTCGCTGCCAGTGCTGGCGGCCGGGCTGGTGACCTGCGTAGCCCTGGAAAAGCTGCGCTGGTTCGGTTACGGCACGCTGCTACCGGACAACGTACGTGCCGTGCTGGCCGACTACGCCGAGCAGGACAATCGTGAACGCACCTCACGCCAACGCGCCGCCCTGATCGTCCAGGGTATTGCCGCGCTGATCCTGATCGTGGGCCTGGCCCTGCACATTGCCGAAGTCGGCCTGATCGGCCTGATGGTCATCGTATTGATTACCGCCTTCACCGGCATCACCGACGAGCACAGGCTTGGCAATGCGTTCAAGGACGCCATGCCGTTCACGTCGCTGTTGGTGGTGTTCTTTGCGGTGGTGGCGGTCATTCACGACCAGCAGTTGTTTACGCCGCTGATCCAGTGGGTGCTGGGCCTGCCCGCCGACCGGCAGCCCGGCATGCTGTTCATTGCCAATGGCCTGCTCTCGGCCATCAGCGACAACGTGTTCGTGGCAACCATCTACATTACCGAGGTGAAGCAGGCCTTCGTCTCCGGCCACATGAGCCGCGAACAGTTCGAGACCCTGGCGGTGGCCATCAACACCGGCACCAACCTGCCGAGCGTCGCCACACCCAACGGCCAGGCTGCATTCCTGTTCCTGCTGACCTCGGCGATCGCCCCGCTGATTCGCCTGTCCTATGGCCGGATGGTCTGGATGGCACTTCCCTACACCGTGGTGATGGGTGGCTTGGGCTGGTATGCGGTGACTTACTGGTTGTAGAAATATTGCTGAGCTGAAGGAAAACCTGTGGCGGGGGAGCTTGCTGCCGCTGGGGTGTAGGAGCTGGCGAAGCCTGCGATCTTTTGATCTTTCGCTTGAGACTCAAGTAGCAGGGGAAAGATCGCAGCCTCGCTTCGCTCGTCAGCTCCTACAGGCCCAGCGGGAGCAAGCTCCCTCGCCACAAAGGGCCAAAGCTTATCGCGGCAAGATGTAGCGTTCGATCGCCAGCGCTGCGCCGTCGTCGATAACGGTGGCGGTCACGACATCCGCTTGACGCCGGATCGCCTCCTCCGCCTGCCCCATGGCAATCGACAATCCCGCGCGGTGGAACATCGCCGGGTCGTTGCCACCGTCGCCCATGGCCGCTGTCTGCTCCAGCGGCACATCGAGGAAGGCCGCCAGGGTCGACAGCGCTTCTCCTTTGTTCGCCTTCATGGCCGTCACATCCAGGTAGATCGGTTGCGAGCGCGACACCTGGGCCTGGCCCTTGAGCAGCGGATGCAGCCGCGCCTCCAGCTCCACCAGCAGGTCGGTGTTGGCGCTGGTGGCGACGATCTTGTCAATCCGCTCCAGGTACGGCTCGAAACTCTCGACTTCTACCGGTGGGTAACCCAGGCCACGCGTCTCCACCGGCACCATCGGACCGTTGGCGTCGCGCACCAGCCAGTCGCCATCGGCAAATACCCAGACTTCGATGCCGGGCTGATCGGCGTACAGGGCCAGCGTGGCCAGCGCCGCCTCGGGTGGCAGGTAGTGGACGGCAAGAAAGCTGCCATCGGGATGAACCAGCGTGCCGCCATTGAACGCCGCCGTGGGCAGGTCGACACCCAGGGCCTCGATCTGCTGCAGCATGGCCCGCGGCGGTCGCCCGGTGGCGAGGCTGAACAGCACACCGGCTTCGCGCAATGAGCGAACCGCCTCGACGGTGCGCTGGTTGAGACTGTGATCAGGCAGCAGCAATGTGCCGTCCATGTCGCTGAGCAGGAAACGGATGGGGGGCTTCACCAGATCATTCATCCGAGGCCATGCCAGACGCGACTGTCGCGGGTAAGCAATTCATCGGCGGCCGCCGGGCCATCTTCACCGGCCTTGTAGGGCTGGAATGCCGCGTCCTGCTGCCAGGCATCGAGGAATGGCTGCACGGCGCGCCAGCCGTTTTCGATGTTGTCAGCGCGCTGGAACAGCGTCTGGTCACCGGTCAGGCAATCGTAGATCAGGGTTTCGTAACCCGTGGATGGCTGCATTTCGAAGAAATCCTTGTAGGCAAATCCCAATTCGATATTGGCCATGTCGAGTGCCGGCCCCGGCCGCTTGGCCAGCAGGTCGAACCACATGCCTTCATTGGGCTGGATCTGGATTCTCAGGTACGTAGGTTGCAGTTCGTCGACTTCGGTGTCGCGAAACTGCGCGTAAGGCGCGGGCTTGAAGCAGATGACGATCTCCGTGTCCCGCACGCTCATACGCTTGCCGGTACGCAGGTAGAACGGCACGCCAACCCACCGCCAGTTGTCGATCATGACCTTGAGGGCGACGTAGGTCTCGGTGCTGCTGTCGGGCGCCACGTTGGCCTCCTGGCGATAACCGTTTACCGCCTTGCCGCCGACTTCACCGGCAGTGTACTGGCCGCGGACCGAGTTGGCCCGGGCCTGCTCCACCGACCAGGGCCGGATCGCCCCGACGACCTTGGCCTTTTCCCCACGCACGGCGTCAGCACCAAACGCCGCTGGCGGCTCCATGGCCACCATCGCCAGCAGTTGGAAAAGATGATTGGGCACCATGTCCCGCAGGGCGCCGGTGTGTTCATAAAAACTGCCGCGGGTTTCCACGCCGACCGTTTCGGCGGCGGTGATTTGTACGTGGTCGATGTAGTGGTTGTTCCAAAATGCCTCGAACAGGCTGTTGGAGAAACGGCTGACCAGAATGTTCTGCACCGTTTCCTTGCCCAGGTAATGGTCGATGCGATAGATCTGTTTCTCGCTCATGACCTTGAGCAGGCAGGCGTTCAGCGCTTCGGCGGTATACAGGTCGGAGCCGAACGGCTTTTCGATCACCACCCGCCGGAAGGCGCCCTCCTGCTCCTGAAGCAGCCCGGTCGCACCGAGGCGGCTGACCACTTCACTGAAAAAGCGCGGCGCGGTCGCCAGGTAGAAAACCGCGTTGCCGGTGCCGCTGGCGGCGATTTTCGCCGCCAGCGCCTGGTAGGTGCTCTCATCGAGGAAATCACCCTGGACGTAGCTGATGCCCTTGGCCAGCTTGGCCCACAGCACCGGATCGAGCGCCCGGTCGGCGTCGCCGCCCTTGCTCGCCGCTTCGTTACGGATGAAGTCCTCGAGTTTCTTGGCAAAATCCACATCGCTGATGGCGTTGTGGTCAACCCCGATGATGCGCAGCCCATCGCCCAGCAGACCGTCGCGACTGAGGTGGTAAAGCGCCGGCATCAGCAGACGCTTGACCAGATCGCCATGGGCGCCGAACAGAAACAACGTGGTCGGCGGCGCGGGTTCTGCCTTGGATTTGCTGCCGATCGAGGTCATTTTTTCGGCGTCTCCACGTGGCCGCCAAAACCGAAGCGCATGGCCGAGAGCATTTTGTCACCGTACGTGCTTTGCTGACGCGAGCGGAAACGGGCAAACAACGAACTGGACAGGACCGGAACCGGCACCGCTTGCTCGATGGCGGCCTCGATGGTCCAGCGCCCTTCACCGCTGTCGGCGACTTCGCCGGAAAAGCCGTCCAGTTTCGGATCGCTGGCCAGCGCGTCGGCGGTCAAGTCCAGCAACCAGGACGACACCACGCTGCCGCGACGCCAGACTTCGGCGATATCAGCCACGTTCAGGTCGAAGCGCTGCTCCGCTGGCAGGCTTTCGCTGGATTTGGTCTTGAGGATGTCAAAGCCCTCGGCGAAGGCCTGCATCATTCCGTATTCGATGCCGTTGTGGATCATCTTCACGAAATGCCCAGAACCGGCCGGGCCCGCGTGGATGTAGCCACGTTCGGCGCGGTCATCGTCGGATTTGCGATCACGGGTGCGCGGGATGTCGCCCATGCCCGGCGCCAGGCTGTCGAACAGCGGGTCCAGGCGCTTCACCACGTCGGCATCGCCGCCAATCATCATGCAGTAACCGCGTTCCAGGCCCCAAACACCGCCGGAGGTGCCAACGTCGATGTAGCTCAGGCCCTTTTCCGACAGGGCCTGGGCGCGACGGATGTCGTCCTTGTAGTACGTGTTACCGCCGTCAATGATCACATCGCCCGGCTCCAATAGTTCGCTGAGGACGTTGATGGTGTCTTCGGTGGGTGCGCCGGCCGGCAGCATGACCCAGACCGCCCGTGGCTTCTCCAGGCCGGCGACCAGTGCCGAGAGGTCCGCGACGCCCATCGCGCCTTCCTGGTGCAGGTTTTCGACAAAAGCGGCATTGCGGTCATAGACGACGGTGGTGTGCCCATTGAGCATCAGGCGCCGCGCAATATTGCCGCCCATGCGGCCCAGTCCAATGATCCCGAGTTGCATGTGCTGATGCTCCCTACTACAAATAAAGGTAAGTCAAAGATTTAGCTCGTAAGACACGTGGAGGTTAGTCCAGAGCATTGCTGCATAGTTTCCGGGTAATTCGAGCGATCACAAGGGATAACGCTCAAGATCCGGCCGAAGCCACAGCGACCATGAAAAATAAAAAAGTTCCAATCACAAGCAAAAGAAATCAGAATCGGCGCCGATAGTAGAGGTGTCGACCAAATACTGGCGACATCTCTATAGTTGATGTACGCCATTTGCGAGGTGAGCAATGGGCCCTGTCGTTACCGCACGTCCTCCCCAAACCCTTTATGTGACCATTCGTCGCGATGAATTGCGCCTACTCAAGGAAGAACGCGATCTACTGCTTGATGAAGTGATGCAGCTGCGCATGCAGTTGCAACACGCACAACTGCCCCACCAGAGCCAGTCCCTGGCTCGGTAACCGCCCCAGAAGCACAGCGCCAGGAAGTGACACTGGCCAAACCGGTGTCATTTCCATGCGAGTCCGCCATGTGTGTTTGTGGCGAGGAGATTTGTCCCCGCTGGGCTGTGGGAGCAAAGCTTGCTCGCGAAACAGGCACCCCGGCCCCTGAAAGACTGCATCGCCTGCATCGCGGGCAAGCCTTGCTCCCACAAATAAATCCCTCACCCAAGGTGCGCTCGCACCCCGGTCACCGATTTATATCCGAAAAACTCACAAACTTTTCACAACCGGCTCGCAATACTCCCCGCCTTTAGGGTTGCTCGGCGTATGCCTGCGGTCACCAATCCGGTGCCGACAGCTTCGTCGACAAAGGCTGGAGCGCTTGATGAGTTTGTTCAAACGCAGCAAAACGACTGCGAAAGGTTTCGACTGGGCCGGGCTTGGCTGGCTGTTTCTGTTCTTCTGGTACTTCTCTGGCATCACCCAACTGCTCATTCTGTTGAGCGACACCTCCGGATTCACCGGCTTTCGCCAAGCGTTCGTGATGAGCGCGGTGTGGTTGGCGCCCCTGCTGCTCTTCCCCGCCCGCACGCGCGTGCTCGCCGCCTTGATCGGCGTGGTGCTGTGGGCCTGCTCCATGGCTAGCCTGGGCTACTTCTTCATTTACCAGCAAGAATTTTCCCAGAGCGTCATCTTCATCATGTTCGAATCGAACGTGTCTGAAGCCGGCGAGTACCTGACACAGTATTTTGCCTGGTGGATGGTAGCGGCGTTCCTGGCCCACACCGCCGTCGGCTATTGGCTCTGGACCCGCCTGCGCCCGGTGTACCTGCCCCGGGGCCGGGCCATGGTCGCAGCAGTCGCCATTGTCCTGGCCGTGGTCGGTTATCCGCTGATCAAGCAGACCCAGCGTACCGGCAGCTTTGCCGGTGGCCTGGAGAAATTCGAAGATCGCATCGAGCCAGCCGTGCCATGGCAAATGCTCGTGGCCTATCGTCGCTACGGTGAACAGCTGGAGAACATGCAAGGCATGCTCCACAGCGCCAGCAAGATCCCACCCCTGAGCAACCTCAAGGATGCCACGGCAGAGCAGCCGGCCACCCTGGTGCTGGTGATCGGCGAATCCACCAACCGCCAGCGCATGAGCCTCTACGGTTACCCGCGGGAAACCACGCCTGAGCTGGACAAGCTCAAGGGCCAGCTGTCGGTGTTCGACAACGTCGTCACCCCGCGCCCCTACACCATCGAAGCCCTGCAGCAGGTGTTGACGTTCGCCGACGAGGAGAGTCCGGACCTGTACCTGAGCACGCCGTCGCTGGTGAGCATGATGAAACAGGCCGGCTACAAGACCTTCTGGATCACCAACCAGCAGACCATGACCAAGCGCAACACCATGCTCACGACCTTTTCCCAACAGGCCGACGAGCAGGTGTACCTGAACAACAACCGCAACCAGAATGCCGCGCAGTACGATGGCGATGTGATCGAGCCGTTCAACAAAGCCCTGGCCGACAGCGCCCCGCGCAAGCTGATCGTGGTGCATCTGCTCGGCACCCACATGAGCTACCAGTACCGGTATCCGCCGACCTTCAACAAGTTCACCGACCGCCAAGGCGTACCGGCGGGCCTGCGTGACGATCAGGTCCCGACCTACAACAGCTACGATAACGCGGTGCTGTACAACGACTTCGTCGTGTCCAGCCTGATCAAGGACTACGCCAAGACCGACCCCAACGGCTTCCTGCTGTACCTGTCGGACCACGGTGAAGACGTGTTCGACTCGCCAGGCCACGGCACACTGGGCCGTAACGAAGGCAAGCCGACCGCGCCGATGTACACCATCCCCTTCATGGCCTGGGCCTCGCCCAAGTGGCGCGAAAGCCATGACTGGAACTTTGCCGGCGACCTGTCGCGCCCCTACAGCAGCTCGCACCTGATTCACACCTGGGCAGACTTGGCAGGCTTGAGTTTTGATGAGCTGGACCACAGCAAGAGCCTGGTCAGCGCGGACTTCAAGGCGCGCCCGCTGTTGATTGGCGACCCCTATCAAACCCCACGCAAGGCCCTGATCGACTTCAGCCTGATGCAGCCCAAGGCACCGGCGGCCGCAGTCGTGCAGAAATAACCGAAACCCATCAGAAGCCCGCTTTTACAGGGGCTTGATCCAGAACTCCATAGGCCCGTGGGCCGGGTCGAACATGCCGGCGGCAAAGCCGAACTTGGCATAGCTGGCCTGGGCCACGGCATTGCCCTCGAGCACTTCCAGGGTAATCTTGCAGCAACCACGCTGGCGGGCGATGTCCTCGACCTTCTGCAGCATCCTCTGGCTCAGCCCGAGCCCACGAAAATCCTTCATCACCGCCACGTCGTGGATGTTCACCAGTGGCCGGCAGGCAAAGGTCGAAAAACCTTCGAAACAATTGACCAGCCCCGCCGGTTCGCCGTTGACGAAAGCCAGCACGCTGAAGGCATGGGGGCGCTTGGCCAGTTCCTCGGGCAGATGCAACAGCACCTCTGCCGGCAATGGATGTCCTCCGCCCATCGGGTCCTGCGCATAGCCATTGAGCACATGACAGATCGCTTCGGCGTGAACCGGGTTGGTGTAGCTGGCTTGCAGTACAAGGATGCCCTTGGCTTCTTCCATGACCTTCATCTCATTTCGTTAGTGCCGCTGGCTCGAAGCCGTCGGCGGGATACAGGTCAGGCTCGCTGACCAAAACGTTGCATTTGCATTTCCTGGAGGCGGCTGAGGGTACGGCGAAACGGGAATTGCAGATAGCCCTCGGTATACAACTCATCCATCGGCACCTGGGCCGAAAGGCACAACGGCACCTTGCGGTCATAACATTCGTCGACCAGGGCGATGAAGCGCCGTACGCCATCGTCATGGATCGACAACTGCGGCAATTCGCGATCACCGGCCTCGACCCGTTCGACACCGTCTTCGGTGCCACGGGCAATGCGCCCTTCGCGTTGTTCGGCGCTCAGGCACGGTACATCACTGAGCAGGATGACGCTGAAGCGGTCGCACAGCGCCATGAAATCCAACGCCGAGAACGGTTGCTCGCACAGATCGGAGTAACGGCTCCAGAGCACGCTGTCGCTGGCCTGGACCGGTTCAAGCAGGCGATGACCGACCTCGAACGGCGCACTGCTCGACGCTTGCCCGGTGGTCAACTGGTTGAAGACGTCACCCAGCGGATCCGGTTGCCCGGGATCGCGCAGCCAATAACGCTGCTGTAATTGGCCTGGGTGCTGGCGATGGTCTTGCCAGCCGTTCACCGGCACGACCTGCATATATCGATTGATCGCGGTGATGGTCGGCAGGAAACGCTCACGGTTGTGGCCGTTGGCATAGAGCTCCTCCGGCGGCAGGTTGGAGGTGCAGACCATTACCAAGCCCAGCTCGAACATCACCTGGAACAGGCGCCCGAGGATGATTGCATCGCCAATGTCGTTGACAAACAGTTCGTCGAAACACAGCACCCGTACTTCAGCGCTCAACTCCCGGGCCAGGGCCTGCAAAGGATCTGGCGTGCCTGTGAGCTGGAACGAACGCTGATGCACCCACGCCATGAAATGGTGGAAGTGTTGTCGACGGGCCGGCACCTTGAGGCTTTCATAAAAGCGGTCCATCAACCAGGTCTTGCCACGTCCCACCGGGCCCCAGAGATAGACGCCCTTGATCGACTTGCGACCTTCGTGCAACGCCTTGTGGCATTGCTCCAGTGTCATGATGGCCAGTTCCTGGGCCTCGTCCTGGACGAAGCCGTGGTGCTCGATGGCATGCTGCCAGGCACTCAAGGGGGAGTCGAAAGTCATACGGCCCGGGTCCGGAAAACGAAGGTGGGGAGTATGCCATGACAGGCGACTGCAGGAACTCTGCGTAGAACTGTTGCGTGGGGTTTATCTGTGAAGCATGCCCTGTGGGAGCAAGGCTTGCCCGCGATGAACGATAACGCGGTTTGGCTGTTGGACCGCGGCGCGACTATCGCGGGCAAGCCTTGCTCCCACAGACCTTGCTCCCACAGACCTGGGTGCAGAACTTAGATTGAGATATCCAACCGGCTGATCTTGCCCTGCTCATCGAGCCGGAAGGTGTAGCGCAACTCCAGCGGGCTGCCGGGGAATGTCCCGGAGATCAGGTTTTGCACCAGCACCTTGCCAGTACGTTGCTGCACATTGAGGACTTCCACACGTGGCTGGAAGCGTCGGGCAGTGTCTTCCATCCATTGGGCGATGGCCTGGGTGCCAACACGGTGCTGGCCTTCATCGAACACGTTGGCATCCTCGGCGAAGAAACGCGTCACCGCCGAACTGTCACGGGCATTGGCGGCCGCAATGTAGCCGGCGATGGCCGGGGCCAGGGAAGAGACGGGATTGGACATGGTACGGCTCCTTGTTTTATCGATCTGGCACCATGCTAGAACAGCGTTGTGTCAGTTTTTGTCAGGAGTGAACCGCCCGGTTTCGTCCAGCTTCATCAGCGCAAACCAGTCGCGCAGCAAGTCGCTGCGTCGGCCCGGATAGCGCTCGCCCTGCTCGGTGGCAGAGGCAATCCGGTCGGTGCGAAAAGTCCGATAGGCGCCACGCAATTCGCACCAGGCCACCACCACCCGCGCCTCATTGAAAAAGCCCAGGGCCAGCGGCCAGATCAAGCGTTGGCTCGGGGTCTTGTTCACGTCGGCGTAATCGATGTGCAGCTTGGCCTGGGCGCGAATGGCCTGGCGGTACACGTTCAGTTCCACCGTGTTCTGCGGATAGCCATAGCCCGGTGGGCCGGGCAGTACCGTGGGGTTGCGCAAGGCGTCTCGCACATCGGGGGCCAGCACTGCAGCGACCTTCGCCAGGGCGTCGGCGGCTGCCTTGCCCAACACCTCGTCGGCGCGCTGATCGACGTAGCGCAAGCCCAGCACAATGGCCTCGATCTCATCGGCGGTGAACATCAGTGGCGGCAGGAACAGGCCGCTGCGCAAGACATAACCGATGCCCGCTTCGCCCTGGATCGGAGCACCAAGGGCGGTGAGTTCAGCGATGTCGCGGTACAAGGTGCGCTCGGAAACGTTCAGTTCGCCCGCCAATGTCGCAGCGGTGACCGGGCAACGCTTGCCCCGCAAGACTTGCAGCAAAGTGAGCAACCGAGAGGTACGCGACACGATGGACTATCCAGAAGAAAAAAGTTGACGCAGATTAGCAGAGGCTGGTGTCAGAAACTGTCAGGAGCCCTCCATCCACGTCGCATGAGTCCATGCGGCATGAGCTTTTGTGGCGAGGGAGCTTGCTCCCGCTGGGCCGGTCCGACGCTTCGGGCGCAGCGGCCCCTAGCTTTTGCGGTTGCTGCGCAACCGAGCGGGAGCAAGCTCCCTCGCCACAAAAGCGCCCTCGTCAAAGGTTCGTTGGTTGCCGTGGGGCCCCTGTGGGGTATCGTGCTCAATCACCGCCGGTTTTTTTCATTCTTTGAGAGCTTGTCCATGCGCAGAATCCTCGGCTTGTCCCTTTTCCTGCTCCTCCTCAGCCTGAGCGCCTGCGCCCTCTTCCCCCACCGTGATCCGCTGAACATCAACGTGGTCGGCATCGAACCCTTGCCCAACCAGGGCCTGGAGGTGCGTTTCGCCGTGAAACTGCGCGTGCAGAACCCCAACGAAACCGCCATCGACTACAACGGCGTGGCGCTGGACCTGGAGGTCAACGACCGTACGCTGGCAACGGGGGTCAGTGACCAGAGCGGTTCGATCCCGCGCTTTTCCGAGGCGATCCTCAGTGTCCCGGTGAGCATTTCGGCGTTTTCGGTGTTGCGCCAGACCTTGGGCCTGAGCCAGACCCAAAGCCTGGACAACCTGCCCTATGTGCTCAAGGGCAAGCTCGCCGGCGGCGTATTCGGCACCCTACGCTTCGTCGACCGCGGAACCCTCGACCTGCCGGGCTCCGCCGCCAACTGGTGATCAGGCGGTGAAACGCACACCGGGCTTGACGCGCTCGTCCACCACCAACTCGAACACATCCGGCCTGGCGTAATGCCCCACCACGTCATAGTCGTAGCGCGCCCGCACCAGCTCATCGGTGTCGATTTCGGCAGTCAGTAGCCCAGCGCGGTCCTTCAGCGGCCCGGCGAGTACATCGCCCATGGGCCCGACAATCACGCTGCCTCCGGCAATCAGCGGCCGCTCGGCCGGCCAGTGCGCGACCTCGATACCCAGGGCCTGCGGCGAGGCCTGGACCTGGCAGGCACTGACCACAAAACAGCGACCTTCGTGGGCGATATGGCGCATGGTCACCTGCCACATCTCCCGCTCATCCACCGTTGGCGCACACCAGACGTCCACCCCTTTGGCGTACATCGCGGTGCGCAGCAGCGGCATCATGTTTTCCCAGCACACCGCCGCGCCGACCCGGCCGACCTGGCTGTCGATCACGGGCAAGGTCGACCCATCGCCCTTGCCCCAGATCAGCCGCTCGGTGCCGGTGGGCATCAACTTGCGGTGCCGGGCCACCAGGCCCGCCTCGGGTTCGAAATACAGCGCGGTGCAGTACAGGGTGCTGCAGACACGCTCGATGACGCCCAGCACCAGACTCGCCCCCGTACGCGCCGACAGCCCGGCCAGCGCTTCGGTTTCAACGCCGGGCACGTCAATGGCATTGGCAAAATAGCGGGCAAACGCCTCGCGCCCCTCCGGCAACCGGTAACCCAGTTGAGTCCCGAACGTTTCGCCCTTGGGATAGCCACCCAGCAGCGCTTCAGGCATCACCACCAGGCGCGCGCCAGCCTCGCGAATGGCCTCTTCGTAGGAAAGGATCTGTGCCAGGGTCTCGCCCTTGCCGCCAGGCAACGAACCGATCTGCAGGGCAGCCACAATGGATTTGGGCATGGTTTTTCAACTCCTTGATCATCAGGTGTTGCTGATTCTCAAGCAGCGGTCGATCATGAATAAAGCCCAGAATGCTGCTAAATGATATGAGCCTTATGAATATCGCCGACATCGACCTCAATCTGCTCAAGACCTTCGAAGCCTTGCATGAAGAATCCAGCGCCAGCCGCGCCGCCGTGCGCCTGGGCGTGACCCAGTCGGCCATCAGCGCAGCGCTGCGCAGGCTTCGCGGTTTGTATGACGATCAATTATTCGTGCGCACCGGCCGGGGCCTGGCGCCGACCCTGCGGGCCAACCAGCTGAAGCCGGTGATCAGCGAAGCACTGGATAAATGCCGCCAGAGCCTGGCGATGGTCGACCCGGATGCCAGCCATTACGAAGGCCGCTCGGTCATCGTCGGCCTGTCGGACGATTTCGAGATTGCCCATGGGCGACGCCTGATCGAAGAAGTGGCCCACCGCGCGCCGGGCCTGCGCTTGATTTTCCGCCAGACCCACAGCCAGATCGTCGGCCGGGCCCTGATGGAGCGCGACCTTGACCTGGCGATCACGGCGGGCGGGTTCGCCCAGCGGTTGCTCAGCCGCCAGGTGTTGGGCGAAGGCGATTACGCCTGCCTCCTGGACCCGGCGAGCCTGGCGCAAGGCCAACAATCCCTCAGCCTGGAGGCGTTCGTGGCCCGTGAACATCTGCTGGTGTCTTCAGGTGGTTTCATCGGCATCACCGACGAAGGGCTGGCCGGGCTTGGCCTGAGTCGACGAGTCTGTGCCTCGACCACCCACTTTGCCGCATTGCCGTTCCTGCTCAAGGGCAGTCAGGCCGTGGCGACCATCCCGGCCCATGCCGCCCGGGCCATCGCCGACCTCAGCGGCCTGGCCTTGCTGCCCTGCCCCCTGGCCTTGCCCCGCTACCCCATCGAACTGGGATGGCGAACCCACACGCAAATGGACCCAGTGGTGATCAAGGTTCGCGAGGCCATTACGGCAACATTCGCCTGAGGCTTACTTGTTGGCAGCCATCAGTCGATTGACTTCACTGCGCACCATGTTGGCGTACTCCGGCGGCGACATGCCGTCCAGTTCGGCACGCACCCACTCGGCCCACTTGCCCTTGCGTTTGGAGCGCTCGCCGAACAAGCGGGCAGCATCGCCCTTGGCTTTGCCCAGGTTGTTTTGCCACAGTTCAAAAAGTCGGGATTTTTCGTCTTCCAGCGCGGCGCGCTCGGCCAGGGGCTTGTCAGCCAGATTGAAGCTCATGGGAATTACCTGTTGCGTAAATAGGCGCCATCTTACACCTTGCAGGGAAACGTCTTAACCACGATTTGTGATGGGCTGCGCCGACAAGGCCAAACGTTGCAACTTTTGCACAAGCGCAGCACTCCATTGATCAATGCCATCATCAACAAGGAGCACTTCAATGGCCCGTAAAAGCACCGTGCAAGCGAATGGAGAGCAAATCAAGGATCAAGCCTTCAGCGAACTGAAGGCGTTGATCGAAGAATCGGAGAAGCTGCTCAAAAGCAGTGCCTCGCTGGTGGGTGAAGACGCTGACGACCTGCGCGGCCAGATCTCCCAGAAACTGCAACAAGCGCTTGATTCGGTCGCCAGCGCACGGGAGCGCACCCGCCCCATGGTCGACGCCACTGAGGTCTATATTGGCGGCCACCCCTGGCAGACCGTGGCGATTTCCGCCGGTTTCGGGCTGGTGGTGGGCTTGTTGTTGGGACGGCGTTAAGGAACAGCCTCCAGCCCCCAAGAGATTGTGTAAGTGGTTAAAACTGTGGGAGCGAGCCTGCTCGCGATAGCGGTGTGTCAGGCAACATCACTGATGCTGAACCACCGCCATCGCGAGCAGGCTCGCTCCCACAGGAGTTTGTGGATGAACCTGCCATTTATGAACATCCACAAGGTCTTGCTTTAAGCCACTGCTCCCGCCCGCAGGATCGACGCATCCTCCCCGCGATACAGCGCCTCGACCTTCCCCGCCCGCCACTGCAACACCGCCCGTTGGTTGATCGAGCCCTTGTCAGTGATTTCACCGCGGTCGATGGAGGCTGGCTCATCGAGCAAGGCGATCCACTCCACGCGACTGGCGTTGCCGCTGGCTTCGCGGTTCAGGCGTTGCAGCCAGTCGGCGAACCATTGGCGCACCGCAGGGCTGGCAAGAACCTGGGCGTCACTGGCGTCCGCGCCCAGGCCTGACAAGCGCCGGCATTCAGCAAGCCGTGGGAACACCAGCGCCCCCAGGCACTCGCGATCCGGCGCGGTAATCACCAAGTCCTGGACGTAGGGCGTGCCCTCCAGCACCGCCCGGTTGCGCAACGGCCCGACGCTGACGAATACACCGGAAGACAATTTGAAATCCTCGGCGATCCGCCCATCGAACATCAGCCCCAGTTGCGGATTGCTGGCATCGGCCAGCTTGATCGCATCACCCGAACAGTAGAAACCGTCCTCGTCGAATACCTCGGCAGTTTGCTGCGGCGAGCGCCAGTAGCCGGGCATGATGTGCGGCCCGCGAAAACGCCCTTCGAACTTGCCGTCCACCGGCACCAGGCGCACCTCGCAGCCAGGCGCTGGAAGGCCGATGTAGCCGGCCATGGACAACGGCCCGGTGGTAAAGGTGCAGGACGGCGCCGCCTCGGTCATGCCCAGGCCCGCCATCATGCGGATACGTTCGCCGCAATGCTGTTCGGCGACCTTGTCGAGTCGGTCCCAGGTGCTTTGGGACAAGCCCGCCGCCGCAAAGAAGAACAGACTGATGCGCTTGAAGAAACGCTCGCGCAACTCACCGTCCCGCTCCAGGGCGCTGACCAGTTCCTCCCAGCCCTTGGGCACGGTCAGGTAGGCGGTCGGTGAAATTTCCTTGAGGTTGCGCAGGGTTTCGGCGAAGCCCTGGGCGGTGGGTTTGCCGTCGTCCAGGTAGAACGTGCCGCCGTTGTACAGCACGATGCCAACGTTGTGGCTGCCACCGAACGTGTGGTTCCACGGCAACCAGTCCACCAGCACCGGCGGCACCTCGCCGAACACCGGAAAGGTCTGCAACAGCATCTGCTGATTGGCACAAAGCATACGCTGGGTGGTGATCACCGCCTTGGGCAGCTTGGTGGAGCCTGAGGTAAACAGGAACTTGGCGATGCTGTCCGGGCCGGTGGCGGCGAACGCCTGCTCGGCCTCGGCGCCGCCGGGTTGGGCCAGCAGGCTGGCGAAGCTTGTCCTGGGCCGGCCTGCCATCTCGCCACGCACCGTGATCAAGGGCACGTCCGCCGGCAATACGGCAGTGATTGCCCGCTCGAACGGCGCGGCTTCACTGACAAACACCAGCCCCGGCTGCAACAGATCGCAGACGTGGCGCAGCTTGGCGAAATCCTGGGACAGCAATGAATAGGCCGGCGAAACCGGGCAATAGGGAATACCGGCGTACATCGCGCCGAGGGCTATTTGCAGGTGCTCGATGTCGTTGCCCGAGAGCAGCGCCAAGGGTTTCTCCGCCGACAAACCGTAACCGAGCAGGCTTTGGGCGATGGCCCGGACGCTGTCGAGCATTTGCGCATAACTGACTCGACGCCAGTCACCGCCGGCTTCACGGGCCGCGATAAACGTCTGCTCTGGGCGCACCTTGGCCCAGTGCACCAGGCGCTCGAGCAATCGCGCCGGCAGCGGGGCCAGGGGCTCCAGGGAGCGCATGTGCAAGACGCCACGCTCTTCCCGGACTTCGACGGCAGGATGACCAATCGACACCTGGCGATACCGCCCGGCCTCGGGTCGGGAGGACGATCTGGACTCGGAACTCACGTACATTTCCTCCACCAAGGCACACTCGGGTCGCGATGCGAGCGGAGCGTGGCAGCACTAGGCTGCGGCCTTGTCATTGTTATTCTGGCCTGCATCCGGGCGATGGCCTTCAAGGCTCGATCGCCCGCGATGCGACGGGTTTCAGATCGGGTAATGCCGGGGACCGTTCTGCAAGGTCACCCAACGCAGCTGGGTGAAATGCTCGATGGACGCCTTGCCGCCAAAGCTGCCGTAACCGCTGGACTTGACCCCGCCGAAGGGCATTTGCGCCTCATCATGCACGGTCGGTCCGTTGATGTGGCAAATGCCCGACTCGACCCGCTGGGCCAAGGCTAGAGCACGACTCGTGTCGCGACTGAAGATGGCAGCCGACAGGCCGAACTCGGAGTCGTTGGCCAGGCGCAGCAGCTCTTCATCGCCGTCACCGCGCAGCAACACGGCCACCGGCCCGAAGGACTCTTCGCGGTACAGGCGCATCTGCGCAGTGACGCCGTCGAGCAAAGTCGGCTGCAGGATGCTGCCTTCCAACTGCCCACCCGTGACCAGCGTTGCACCTTTGGCCAGGGCATCGTCGATCAGCCCCTTGATGCGTTGGCCGGCACTGACGTCGACCAACGAGCCCAGCACCGAATCAGCGGCCGTCGGATCGCCGGCGCGCAGGGTGGCGATCTTGGCGGTCAAGCGGGCGACGAACTCATCCGCCACACGGGCATCGACGATCAGTCGCTCGGTGGACATGCAGATCTGGCCCTGGTTGAAGTAGGCGCCGAAGGCCGCTGCTTGTACCGCGGCGTCCAGGTCGGCGTCGTCCAGCACCAGCAGCGGCGCCTTGCCACCGAGTTCCAGCAACGCGGGCTTGAGGTGGCGCGCCGACAGTTCGCCGACGATGCGCCCGACATGGGTCGAACCGGTGAAATTGACCCGACGCACCGCCGGGTTGGCAATCAATCGCTCGACAATGGCCGGCGCATCCGCGGGTGCGTTACAGATCACGTTGACCACACCGTCACCCAACCCTGCGTCCTGCAACACCTGGCCGATCAACCGGTGCACCGCCGGGCTTATTTCAGAAGCCTTGAGCACCACCGTGTTACCGCAAGCCAGGGGCATGGCGATGGCGCGGGTGGCGAGAATCACCGGAGCGTTCCAGGGGGCGATGCCCAGCACCACGCCGCAAGGCTGACGCAGGGCCATGGCGAAACTGCCAGGCACGTCCGAAGGAATGATTTCGCCATTGATCTGGGTCGTCATGGAAGCGGCTTCGCGCAGCATGTTCGCCGCCAGGTGCACGTTGAAACCGTACCAATTGGCCATGGCACCGGTCTCGCCGGCAGCAGCGACGAATTCACTGCTGCGGGCCTGTAACTGCTCGGCCGCACGCAACAGCCGCGTCCGGCGTTCGTTAGGCGCCAGCGCGGCCCAGGCGGGAAACGCCGCTTGGGCAGCAGCCACGGCGGCGTCGGCATCTTCCAGGGTGGCGGCGGCCACGCGAGACACCACCTCACCGGTCACCGGGTTGCAGCGTTCGAAGGTCCGGCCGTCACGGGCCGGGCACGACTGGCCGCCAATCAACAGGGGCACGTCCAGCATGGTGATTCCTCTTTATTGTCTTTATCGGGAATACATCGCAGCGGTGTAACAGTAGCGCCAGGGCGACGCAGCGAACAGCGGGATGCGGCCCGCCATTCGCCGGTCGATTCAGCGCTTGTAGGTTTGCAAGCCCGGCTTGATGCTCTTGTCGTCCAGGAACTGCTTCATGCCCTGCTCGCGGCCACCTTCGGTGTCGAGCAGGCGCGACTGGTCGAGCTTGGCGTACAGGTAATCCTCGTTCTGCTCCCAGGTCAGTTCGCGGCAGCGCTTGAAACCATGCTTGGCGGCCCGCAGCACCACCGGGTTTTTTTCCAGCAGGTTGCGCGCCAGCTCCACAGTGACTTCACGCAGTTGCGCCAGGGGTACGCTTTCGTTGACCAGGCCCATCTCGGCGGCTTTCTGCCCGCCGAAGGTCTTGCCGGTCATGATGTAGTACAGCGATTGGCGATGGCCCACGGTATCGGCCATGGCCTTGCTGACCAGGTTACCCGGCGGGATGCCCCAGTTGATTTCCGAGAGCCCGAAGGTGGCTTCATCGGCGCAGATCGCCAGGTCACACGCCACCAGCGGGCTGAAACCGCCACCAAAGCACCAGCCGTTGACCATGGCGATGGTTGGCTTGGCGTACATGCGCAGCAGCTTCCATTGCCATTGCGACGCTTCACGACGGATTTTTTCCTGGAGGATTTCCGGCCCGGCATCCACTTCGCGGAAATATTCCTTGAGGTCCATGCCAGCGGTCCAGGCATCACCGGCCCCGGTCAGCACCAATACGCCAGCGGCCGGATCCTGCTCCAGCGTCTCGAGCACGTCGATCATCTCGCGGTTGAGGGTCGGGCTCATGGCGTTGCGTTTTTCCGGGCGATTGAGGATGACCCAGGCGATGCCCTCCTCGATTTCGACCTTGACCGTTTTCCAGCGACCTTCGTAATTGCTCATGATGCGTGCTCTCTTGTTCTTGGCTGAAGATGATCAAAAACTAAACCGGAAAAATAGTTATGTCAATTAACTATTAATCGATTTATCTGTATTTTCCCGGGCCTGGATCGAAGGTTACAAATCTCGAATATGCGCGAGCCCATAGCCAGGGCGCCGCAACCCCGGCAAACTGGATAGCCTTGTTAACCACTCCCCTTGAGGAAGCTCACTTCGATGGCCAAGTCTTCCAAGCTTGCCGAACCCGCCGAGCCCCTGGCTGCCGGTGCCGACGCGCAAGCGCCGTTGGACTCCGCGCTGGACGACCTGATCGGTTACGCCCTGCGTCGCGCCCAGTTGAAACTGTTCCAGAACCTGATTGGCCGGCTCGCCGTCCACGATCTGCGCCCTGCCCAGTTCTCGGCCCTGACAATCATCGACCAGAATCCCGGCCTGATGCAGGCCGACCTGGCCAAGGCCCTGACAATCGAGCCACCGCAAGTGGTGCCGCTGCTGAACAAGTTGGAAAGCCGCGCCCTGGCCGTGCGCGTGCGCTGCAAGCCGGATAAACGCTCCTACGGGATTTTCCTGAGCAAGACTGGCGAAACATTGCTCAAGGAGCTCAAGCAAATCGCCGCGCAGAGCGACCTCGACTCCACGGCGACACTCTCAGGGGCTGAGCGTGAGGAGTTGCTGCGGTTGTTGAAGAAGGTTTACCAGTAAAAGAACACCGCTCCCCTGTGGCGAGGGAGCTTGCTCCCGCTGGGTTGCGTCCGTAGGAGCTGTGTAGGAGCTGTGTAGGAGCTGTCGAGTGAAACGAGGCTGCGATCTTTCCCCAGACACTTGAATCTCAAGCGAAAGATCAAAAGATCAAAAGATCGCAGGCTTCGCCAGCTCCTACAGAGCCCAGCGGGAGCAATCTCTGGCCACAAAAGCACTGCATCGCTCGTCAAGGCATCACCAGATCGGCACGCTGTACGTCACCAGGAACCGGGTCTGGTTCTCGTCGCGAAACGCCGCCGTCCCCGGGAAGTTGTTGCGATAGATCGATTTGCGCGCCAGCAGCCCGACGTTTTTCAGCGGGCCGCCCTGGATCACGTATCCCAGCTCCATCTGGAACTCACGCTCCTTGCGATCCTCGGCATTGAGGGCCGCCAGTTCGATGTGATCGCCACGCACATAACGCAGCCGACTCCGCAGGCCCGGCACGCCCACGGCGGCAAAGTCGTAGTCATGGATCGCTTGCCAGGTGCGTTCCTTGGCATTGAGGAAATCCGAGCTCATGGTCATTTCGCTCAAGCCCATCAGCTCGGTGCCGGACACATAAGGCGTGGCCGTATCGCCACTGGCATGCATGTAGCCCAGGCTCACGCGATGGCCACCCAGGCGATAGCCGACCAGCGCCGAGACATTGCGGTTATCCACTTTGCCAGCCTTGGCCGCGCCGTCTTCGTCGCTGAAAAAACTGCGCAGGTCGGTGGTCAGGACGCCGTCGCCCAAGGGCAGGTTGTGCAACAACGCCAGGGTGTTCTGTTGATACAAATCCGCCACTTCAGCGTGATAAGCCCGCAGGCTCAGGTCTTTGTTGACCTGGTAGTCGCCGCCCACATACGCCATATGCGAAGAAGTCGCCGCACCGTTGAAACGACGGTTGGGCGAGGCAATGCTCATCGGTTGGTAGTCGGTGGAATCGCGCCGGGCGATGCGATCGATATAACCGGTGTTCAACGTCAAGCCGTCGATGTCCTTGGAACTGAGGGTCGTCCCGCGAAAGGTCTGCGGCAGCAGCCGCGATGGGCTGGCAAAGGCAAACGGCAGGAAGATCGACACATCGCCGGTCTTCACCGTGGTTTGCGCGAAACGCAGCTTGCCGGTCACGCCCAGGCGCGAATACTCATCCGCCGCGCGCTTGTCGCTGCTCGACACCGGCAACAGTTCGGTGCCGCTTCGGTCAGGTGACGAGTCGAGCTTGATGCCCAGCAATCCCCTCACGTCGAGGCCGAACCCGACCGTGCCTGGGGTAAACCCCGACTCGACGTTCATGAACACACCTTGAGCCCACTCCCTGGCCGCGGTCTTGGCGCCGTCGTCCTTGTAGTCCCGGTCCATGTAGTAATTGCGCAGGGTCAGGGTACCGTGGCTGTCGTCGAAGAAGCCCTCCGCCCGCAAGGCGGGAGCCCCCAGGCTCAGCCCGAGACAGGCCAGCAGATGAACGAGCGATGAAACAGGGCGCGCCGTCAGGGCGGCCCGGGCAAGGTTTGGCATGTTCGATATCCACTTATTGTTGTTGTTTTGTTCGGCCCAGCCTTGGTGATGGGGGCCGTGGGAAACAAGAATGGAAACCGCACAGGTGCTTCGTCAATCAACACTGACCGATAATCGAACATTAATATCATTAACTAATTTACCACCTGACTTGAAAATCCGTACCAAGCCGCTGATTTTTATAATGATCTGGCCAGCTTACGACTCCTCCTTGGCACCCTTCATTTTTTAGTTAGCTTTGTTAATCTTAAATTCAGCTGCCGGTTATCCTCCGAACCGGTGTTCCCTCACAAAAACAATAAGAGGATTTGCCATGAACCAGCCGGCGCGTCGTGCGACGCTGACCATCGCCTTGTGTTTCATCGTCGCGTTGATCGAGGGTTTCGACCTGCAGTCAGCCGGTACCGCAGCCGCAGGGCTGCGACAGACATTTGCCCTCGACCCGAAAATGATGGGTTGGGTATTCAGCGCCGGGATCATCGGGCTGTTGCCAGGTGCGTTCTTCGGCGGCTGGATCGCTGATCGCATCGGTCGCAAGAAAATCCTCGTCACCGCGGTCTTGCTGTTCGGCGTGTTTTCCCTCAGCACCGCTTATGTCGAACACTTCTCCAGCCTCTTGCTGGTGCGTTTCATGACCGGCCTGGGCTTGGGCGCCGCCCTGCCCAACCTCATTGCCCTGTGCGCCGAAGCCGTGGGCGAGCAGCGCCGGGGCACGGCCATCAGCGTGATGTATGCCGGCGTGCCGTTGGGTGGTGCGTTGGCGGCAGTGGTCGCCATGTTGTTTGGCGAACACTGGCAGATGACGTTTTTCATCGGTGGGTTGGCGCCCTTGCTGGTGGTCCCGCTGATGCTCCTGTGGCTCCCCGAATCCAGCGCCTTTCGCCAGGCGCAGGATGGCGGTTCATCGCGCGGCTCAACCGCTCAGGCGCTGTTCGGTGAAGGTCGCGGCGGTACCACTTTGGCGTTGTGGCTGAGTTATTTCTTCACCCTGACGGTGATGTACATGTTGCTCAACTGGCTGCCGTCGTTGCTGCTGGAACAGGGCTTCAGCAAACCCCAGGCCGGCCTGGTGCAGATGCTGTTCAACATCGGCGGAGCGCTTGGCTCGTTGCTCGGAGGCCTGTTGCTGGACCGTTGCAATGGCATCAAGGTGGTGCTGTTCGTCTATGCCGGGCTGCTGAGCGCCCTGGCCGGGGTCGGGTTGTCGGTCGGTATCGTGCCGATGGCCATTGCCGGGTTCGCCGCTGGGTTGTTTGTCATGGCTGCGCAATTGGTCCTCTATGCCTTGGCGCCGCCCTCCTACCCTACCGCCGTACGTGCGACGGGAGTGGGTGCAGCGGTGGCCATCGGACGCCTGGGGTCGGTGGCCGGGCCTCTAGCTGCCGGACAGATCCTGGCGGCTGGGGGTGGGACCACAGCCGTATTGCTGGCGACTTCGCCTGGGTTGGTGGTCGCGACTTTGGCGGTTCTCAGTGTGATTCGTCGTTCGGTCGGGCCGCGGTTGAGGGCTGCGAATCCGGTTGTGGAGCATTCCTGACTTGGTGTGAATATCCGTTATTTGGGTAACGGCTGCTTATGGTTCCGCCCTTACGGCGGCTCACTTTTGGAAGAGCGCCAAAAGTAAGCAAAAACGCTTTGCCCCACCACTCGGCACCTCGCCTAGGCTCGGTGTGCCCTCACTCCGGCATTGCTCCGTGGGCCGCCGCGAAGGGCCATCCATGGCCCAGCGCGGCTAACCCGGCATCCATGCCGGGTTGCCCACTGCGCAATGCCTGCGTTCGGCCATCGTGGTTAACGGGGCGCCGAGATCAACGTCCACCGCGAGGCGGCCTGACAGCCGACCTGGCTCTTGGTAGGACCGCGTTTCCCCTGTGGGAGCGAGCCTGCTCGCGATGACGCCAGCACAGCCAACATCACCACCAGCTGACCCACCGCAATCGCGAGCAAGCTCGCTCCCACAAGGTTTCGAGTCTTCACGACATCTGGTGTCGACACAAAATCCTGTGGGAGCGAGCCTGCTCGCGATGACGCCAGCACAGCCAACATCACCACCAGCTGAACCACCGCAATCGCGAGCAGGCTCGCTCCCACAAGGTTTCGAGTGTTCACGACATCTGATGTCGACACAAAATCCTGTGGGAGCGAGCTTGCTCGCGATGACGTCGGCACTGCCAACATCACCACCAACTGACCTACCGCTATCGCGAGCAGGCTCGCTCCCACAAGGTTTCGAGTGTTCACGACATCTGATGTCGACACAAAATCCTGTGGGAGCGAGCCTGCTCGCGATGACGCCAGCACAGCCAACATCACCACAAGCTGATCCACCGCTATCGCGAGCCAGCTCGCTCCCACAAGGTTTCGAGTGTTCACGACATCTGGTGTCGACACAAAATCCTGTGGGAGCGAGCCTGCTCGCGATGACATCGGCACAGCCAACATCACCACAAGCTGAACCACCGCTATCGCGAGCCAGCTCGCTCCCACAAGGGGTTTTGGGGCTGAGGCTCTGACATTGATCGGCCTAGACCTTGAACCGCGCCACCGTCTCATGCAGTGACCCGGCCATCTGCGCCAGGTCCTGGCCCGCCGTATCGGTATGCCGCGCGCCCAGCATGACCTGTTCGGAGAGGTTGCGAATGCCCACCAGGTTACGATCCACCTCTCGCGCCACCAGTGCCTGCTGTTCCGTGGCGCTGGCGATCATCAGGTTGCGCTCGTTGATGTGCGAGATCGAATGGGCGATTTCATCCAGGGCATCGCCGGAGCGTTGGGCCACTAGCAGCGTGGCTTGCACCAGTTCGCTGTTGTTCTGCATGGAGCTCACCGCATGCCCGCTGTCCAGGCGGATATTACCGATCATGCCCTCGATTTCCCGAGTCGAATCCTGGGTCCGATGAGCCAACGCCCGGACTTCATCGGCCACCACTGCAAAACCACGCCCGGCATCACCGGCGCGGGCGGCTTCGATAGCGGCGTTCAGTGCCAGGAGATTAGTCTGCTCAGCAATGCTGCGGATCACATCCAGCACCGAGCTGATGTCCTGTACCCGCCCGGCCAATTGCTGGATTCGCCCGGAACTGTCCGTCACACCTTCGGCCAGCGCGGTAATGGAAGCCACCGTTTCCTGGACCTGTTCACGGCCGCGCTGGGCCGTTTGCTCGGACACTCGCGAGGCTTCGCTGGTGCTCACCGCATTGCGCGCCACTTCATCCACCGCTGCGGTCATCTGGTTCACCGCCGCGGCAGCCTGTTCGATTTCATGCCCTTGCAACTGCAAGGTGCTGCTGGTCTGGCTGCTCACCGCGCTCAGTTCTTCGGAGGAACTGGCCACCCGATCCACCGAGGCCGCAATGTGCCGGACCATGCTGTTGAGGCTCTGCTGCATGTCGTGCATGTTGCTCATCACGCTGTCATTGGCGCCGACACCCACGGGCACGCGGATCGTCAGGTCGCCCTGGGCGATGAGGTTAAGCACCCGCGCCGCGTCATTGGGTTCACCACCCAGGGGACGGGTCACGCTGCGGGTCACCAGGACCGCCACGGTCGTCACCAGGGCCAGGCAAGCCAGCACCAACGCCAGCATGTTGCGCCGCGCATCGTTGTAACGTGCCTGGGCCAAGTGCTCACGTTCGACAAAGACCTTGCCCTGCATCGCCATCATTCCTTCGAGGCTTTTGTACACCTCAAGCTCCGCCGGAATCACGCCCTGCTTGAGCTGCGTCATCGCCTCGTCCGTCGCGCCCTGGCGGATCAACGCCTGCACCTGGACGAACGCCGCCACATAGGCCTCGCGACGCTTTTTCAACTCGGCATACGCGGCCTTGCCTTCAGGCTGATCGAACAGTGGCTCCAGCGTGGCGAAGGCCTGGGTAATCCGTTGTCGGGTGGCGTCGATGGATTGCTGGACTTGCACGTTGTTCTTGTCGATCAACAAATCCCGGGTATTCCTGGCGTTATCGCGCACGCCCGTGGCGATCACCATGATCGGATCGATCTTCGGCCAATCCTGCCTGACGATCTGCTCGGCCTGGTCGCGCAGCATCGCCAGGTCGCTCAAGGCGTAAAGCGCCAAGGCAATCAAGGCCAGTGGCGCGATGGCAAAGCCGATCACGATGCGTTGGGCGGTGGTGAGTCTGGTCATATCAAATGCTCCCTGTTCAACTACCTGCCGGCTGGCAGCGCATTTGAAAACCTTAAAAAAGTGTGGTCCGGTCATCTCGGGCCGCTGTCGGTCGTTCATCTCGGCGCTCGCTCAACTGCGTAAGACGAACGAGGGAAACAGCTCGCGCATGGCGGCCCATAGTTCGGGCTGCAAAGCGTGTGCCGAGACGCTGGAAAGGTGGGGATCGAGCATCCGCGCAGTGCGCACCAGTTGCACGGCGAAACGTGTGACGCCTCGCTCACTCAAGCGTCGGGCCAGGGTCAGCAACCGCTCGGGGTCGAACAGATGCCAGTGCACCGTCGTGCGACATTCATAATCCACGCCGCTGGCCAGCAGGTGGTCGAGGCTGCGCCAGTTGGCGGCGCCGCTGCCTTCGACCCGGGTCACGTCCAGGGCATCCTCGGGCAAGGCCTTGACGTCGAAGCCCACCCAGTCGGCAAGCCCGACCACTTTGGCGAAGGCCGCCGGCTTGATGCCGGCGCTGTGCAGGCCGATGCGAAAGCCCATCTGCCGCACTTCCTCCATGGCCGGCGCCAGGCCATCCTGCAAGGTTGGCTCGCCGCCGCTGAACACCACGGCGTCGAGCAGATCCTGGCGACGTTGCAGGAACGCCAATACCCGGCACCAATCCACCTCCTCGCTGCCGCGCGGCGGGATCAGTTGCGGGTTATGGCAATAACGACAACGCCAGGCACAGCCCTGGCAAAACAGTACGCACGCCAGTTGGCCCGGATAATCGAGGGTGGTCAGGGGCACCATGCCCCCGACCCGTAGCACTCGACTCATGGACGCCCGGCCGCGCGTTCGGTGAAGTGCACCCGCTCGCGATGCTCGGACTGCTTGCCTGGGTTGAAGGCCGCCACCGGGCGGTGATAACCCATCACTCGGGTCCAGACTTCGCAACGTTGACGCTGTGCTTGTGGAAGGCTTTGCGATGCATTCATGGGTGAAGCTCCTTGCGGTCGATGGATCGGATCAGTGAACGCTGCCCTGGCGCTGTTGTTGCAGCAGCAAGGCCTCGTCGCATTTGGGGCAAAACTCGTGTTCGCCGGCCAGGTAGCCGTGCACCGGGCAGATGGAAAAGGTCGGCGTGATGGTCAGGTACGGCAGGCGGAAACGTCCCAGTGCCTTGCGCACCAACTGCTTGCAGGCCTGCGTGGAGGAAATCTGCTCGGCCATGTACAGGTGCAACACGGTGCCGCCGGTGTATTTGCATTGCAGTTCGTCTTGCAGCTCCAGGGCTTCGAACGGATCTTCGGTGAAGCCCACCGGCAGTTGCGACGAGTTGGTGTAGTACGGTGCGACCGGGCTGCCGGCCTGCAAGATATCCGGGTAGCGCTTGAGGTCTTCCTTGGCGAAGCGGTACGTGGTGCCCTCGGCGGGCGTGGCCTCGAGGTTGTAGAGGTGACCGGTTTCTTCCTGGAATCGCAGGAGCGTGGCCCGCACGTGATCCAGCAGCTTCAGGGCAAACTCCCGGCCTTGCTCGGTGTGCAGGCCTTGCTGGTCATCGGTGAAATTGCGCAGCATTTCATGCAGGCCGTTCACGCCGATGGTGGAGAAGTGATTGCGCAACGTGCCCAGGTAGCGCTTGGTGTAGGGGTACAAACCAGCGTCCATGTGATGCTGGATGACCTTGCGCTTGACCTCCAGGCTCTCCATCGCCAGTTCCATCAGCGTATCGATGCGTTGCAGCAACGCGCTGGTGTCGCCCTTGTACAGGTAGCCCAGACGGGCGCAGTTGATGGTCACCACGCCCAGGGAACCGGTCTGCTCCGCCGAACCGAACAAGCCGCCGCCGCGCTTGAGCAACTCGCGCACGTCCAGCTGCAAGCGGCAGCACATCGACCGCACCTGATTGGGTTGCATGTCCGAGTTGAGGAAGTTCTGGAAATACGGCAGGCCGTAACGGGCGGTCATTTCGAACAGCCGGTCGGCGTTCTCGCTGTCCCACGGAAAGTCGTGGGTGATGTTGTAGGTCGGGATCGGGAAAGTGAACACCCGCCCTTTCGCATCGCCGGCCTGCATCACCTCGATGTAGGCGCGGTTGATCAGTTCCATTTCCGCTTGCAGGTCACCGTAGGCGAACGGCATCTCTTCGCCGCCAACGATCGGGATCTGTTCGCGCAAGTCCTGTGGGCAGACCCAGTCGAACGTCAGGTTGGTGAACGGGGTTTGCGTGCCCCAGCGCGACGGTACGTTGAGGTTGTAGATGAACTCCTGCAACGACTGGCGGACCTCGTCGTAGCTGAGCTGGTCCTTGCGCACATAGGGCGCCAGGTAAGTGTCGAACGAACTGAACGCCTGGGCGCCGGCCCATTCGTTCTGCAGGGTGCCGAGGAAGTTCACCATCTGTCCCAGGGCACTGCTCAGATGCTTGGGCGGCCCGGCCTCGACCCGCCCTGGCACGCCATTGAGGCCTTCGTGCAACAGGGTGCGCAAGGACCAGCCGGCACAGTAGCCAGCGAGCATGTCCAGGTCGTGGATATGCAGGTCAGCCTCGCGGTGCGCCTCGCCGATGGCCTGGCTGTAGACCTCGTCGAGCCAGTAGTTGGCGGTGACCTTGCCCGATACGTTGAGGATCAGCCCACCGAGGGAATACCCCTGGTTGGCATTGGCCTGCACGCGCCAGTCTTCGCGGTCCAGGTATTCGTTCATCGACGTGGCGACTTCCACCAGCGTACGGCGATCCCGACGCAGGCGTCCGTGTTGCTCGCGATACACGATGTAGGCGCGCATGGAGAGAAAGAAACCGGCGTCCATCAGTACCCGTTCGACGCGGTCCTGGATCTGCTCGACGTTCAACCGCGTCTGCCCTTCCAACCGCGCCAACACTGCCTCCAGCAACGCCTCGGCCTCGGCTTCGGCGTATTCGCCGGTGGCCTTGCCGGCGGCGATCAGCGCCTGGCGGATCTTGTCCGCATCAAAGGCGACCACACTGCCATCGCGCTTGTGCAAGCGGTTACACCCTACTGAGATCAACGTGCTCTGCATTTTGGCTCCAGACACTACATATAGGCTTTTTGAGATCTTCAAACACAATATGCAGTGGATAGTACGGACAAAAGGCAGGGTTGCAATTGATCGACATCAAGAATCGGGAGCGACCGGCATTCAGGCTCGAAAAGTCATTTTTTCAAGCGCCGCAGATCCCTTGTGGGAGCGAGCTTGCTCGCGATAGCGGTGGGTCAGTTAAGTTTGATGTTGACTGGGCCGCCGTCATCGCGAGCAAGCTCGCTCCCACATTGGTTTCCGGCTGACTGCAGGATCTAGACTCACCACAGCCCCCCTGTGGGAGCGAGCCTGCTCGCGATGAGGCCGGTTCATTCAACATCAAGGGTGCGGGTCAGAATGCTTTGGGTCTGCTGCGCAGCCCAGCGGGAGCAAGCTCCCTCGCCACAGGACCCCGTGCGATCCCTTACCCCCCACTCATGTTCATGAACCGCACAATCTGCACTTCCCCACCCGGGTTGAAGTCATGGCGCAGTGGCTTGCCACGCAACGCCTGGTGCACCGCCTGGATCACCGGTTGGTCTTCCAGCGGATAACGCCGCAGCAAGCCGCGCAAATCAAGGGAGTCTTCTTGCCCCAGGCACAACAGCAAGCGCCCTTCGACGGTCATGCGCACGCGGTTGCAACTGGCGCAGAAGTTGTGGGTGTTGGGTGAAATGAAACCGATCCGAGTATCCGGATGACGCTCCAGGCGCACATAGCGCGCCGGCCCGCCGCTGCTCTCGGCACTGTCGAGCAGGCGATGATGGCGGGCGATCTCGGCCCGCACCTCATCGCTGGAACAGAACGACTCGCCCCGGGAACGCCCGACCTCTCCCAACGGCATCTCCTCGATAAAGCTGATGTCGATGCGTTGGTCGATGGCGTACTGCACCAGCGCCGGAACTTCATCGAAGTTGCGTCCCTTCATGACCACGCAGTTGAGCTTGATCCGCTCGAACCCGGCGACCTTCGCCGCTTCGATGCCGGCCAGCACCTGGTCCAGGTTGCCGTTGCGGGTGATCGCCCGAAAATGTTCGCCGTCCAGGCTGTCGAGGCTGATGTTCATGCGTTTGACCCCAGCCTCGACCAGCGGCTGGGCCAACCGCCCCAGCTGCGAGCCGTTGCTGGTCATCACCAGTTCCCGCAGGCCAGGCAATGCCGCGATCTCGCGACACAGCCCGACGATGCCCGGACGGATCAGCGGCTCGCCACCGGTCAGGCGGATTTTCTTCACCCCCAGGCCGACGAACAGCCGCGCCAGGCGCTGCAACTCCTCCAAGGTCAAGACTTGCTGACGCGGCAGGAAAGTCATGTTTTTCGCCATGCAATACACACAACGAAAATCACAACGATCGGTCACCGACATCCGCAAATAATCGATCTGGCGCCCAAATCCGTCCTGCAACACCGCGTTCATGAGGTTCTCCCGATTGAGCCCGTGCTCACTGCACCAGCGGCGAGTCGGCACCCTGAAGGTGAATGCCGCGAATGTCCGCCGCACCGATCAGGGTTTGCAGGTACTGCACCAGCGCTTTTTGCCACACGCCCTGCTGCAACTGGGTACGAATCGCCGTCGCCACTGCCTCATACGGCAATGGCTGGCCATCGATTCGCTGGTCGATGCTGATCACGTGCCAGCCATAGCGACTTTCCAGCGGTTTACCGGCCAGGCCCGCCGGCAGGGTGAACAACTGGCGCTCCAGTTCCGGCACGGTCTGGCCCTTGCTGATCTGCCCCAGCGAGCCGCCCTGCTCCTTTGAAGGACACGCCGAATGCGTCAGCGCCAACTCGGCAAAGCTGCCCGGGAACTGGTCCAGCCGCTCCAGCAGCAGCTCGGCCTGGACATGGGCCAGGCTGCGCGCCTCGGCATCGTCCGGCGCACATTCGAGCAGGATGTGCCGCACCGCCAGCAACGGCGCACTGTGAAAGCGCGCCCGGTTGTTTTCGTAGTAACGCAGGCAGGTTGCCTCGTCGCACTGTGGCACCAGCACCTCGCGTTCGAGCAACAACCGCGTCGCCGCCTCCTCTTCGTTTTCGCCGGCACCGACCTGCAACGCCAGGCCAAGCTCGGCGATACGCTGCTGGAGCAATTCGCGAATCACCAGCGCCCGAGCGGCCTGGTAGACCGCCTCCTCACGGCTGTCAGCCGGGTGATACTGCAGCTCCTGGGCCATCGCCTGCGGGGTGACCGACACCCCGTTGACGCTGATGATCGGCCACTCCTGTTCACTGCTGGCAATCAACTGCGGCGCTTCATCTTCCGCCACCGGCCCGGCCTGGGCCGGCTCGAACTGCACCGCCCCCGCCGGTTCGGCATCGGCCACCGGCGCGATCACCGGTGCCGCTTTTGCCGAAGAACCACAGCCGCCGCTGCCGCCACCACTACCGCCACATCCGCATCCACTCGCCATGATCTTCTCCTCAAAACTTCTGCCGAACGATTTGATAACGACGCCCCAGGTACCAGACCGGCGCACTGACGATATGGACCAGACGAGTGAACGGGAACAGCACGAACAGGGTCAGGCCCAGCACCACGTGGAGCTTGTAGACCAGGCCCACCGGCGCTATCGAGGTAGCGGCTTCAACCGGACGCAACAGCACGGTGTTCTGGGCCCAGTCGGCCAGCATCACCATCACCGAGCCGTCCATATGGGCGGTCGACGCCACGATGGTCATCAGCCCAAGTACCAGTTGCACCAGCAGCACCACCAGCACGAGGATGTCCGAGGCATTGGAGGTGGCGCGAACCCGTGGGTCGGTCAGGCGACGGTTGAGCAGCATCACCAGGCCGATCAGGCCCAGTACGCCGAAGAACCCGCCGGAGACCATCGCCAGCAACTGCTTGTTCTCGGTGCTCAGCACGTGGTGGTAGATCGCCGAGGGTGTCAGCAGGCCGACGAAGTGGCCGGCCAACACGAACAGCACGCCGATGTGAAACAGGTTGCTGGCCACGCGCATGCCGCGCTTGTTCAGCATCTGGCTGGAACCGGCCTTCCAGGTGTACTGGGACAGATCAAAGCGTGCCCAACTGCCGAGCAGGCAAATCGCCAAGGCGACGTAGGGGTAGACCCCGAACAACAACAGATCCCATTTAGACATTGCCCACCTCCCCGGCTGGCGCTGCGGCCAGCCCTTCATGCTGAAAATCCACCCAGTGCAGCGGCACCGCACTTTCGTCTCGCGCCTTGCCCGGCGCGCTGGGCAGTGAACTGCAACGGTCCTGCTGTTCGGCCTTCATGAAGTCCACCGCCTCTTCTTCCCAGATTTTGTCCAGGGCTTCGAGGGAGTCATCCCGTGGCTCGGCCTTCACTTGCTCACGCAACTCGGCCACGGCCACCTGAGGCTCGGCCCCGGCGATTTGCAGCAAGGCCCGGAAGCAACTGGCGTAGGCGCTTTCACGCTCGTCCAGGCGCGCCGCGAGCAAAGCCAGCAGGTGCGCTACATCGGCCAGGCCCTCGCGGGCCTCGATGTCTTCGCGGGTGGAAAGAAACTCCAGGTACAGCGGGATGTAGTCGGGCAGTTCCTTGACGCCGATGGCGAAACCGGCCTCTTCGTACTGGGCCATCATGTCGACCATGGCCTGGCCCCGGTCGCGGGATTCGCCATGGACATGTTCGAACAGCAGCAGCGACAGCGAACGACCGCGGCCGAACAGCGCACCGTAGTGCTCCTGGCCATCCATCAGGTCCTTGCCGCAGATCACCTCCAGCAACTCGAACAACCCGGCGCGCTGGTTCGGACTGATTTCCCGCGTTTGGAGAATCGCTTGTTCCAGCTCATCCCGACCGGCCACCAGGGTCTCGGTCGGGTAGTCGAGCAGCAACGAAATCACCTTGAGAATGCGCATGCTCATTCCTCCCACAACTGCACGGTTTTGATCACGTCGCGGCGGTTGGCCTTCTTGCCACCGAACATGTTGGTGTCGGAGCTGCCACTGCAACCGCTGCCAAAGCTGAAACCGCAACCGGAGCGCTCGGCGAACGCGTCGCTCATGGCGTCTTCGCGGTGGGCGCTTGGCACGACGAAGCGGTCTTCGTAGTTGGCGATGGCCAGGTAGCGGTACATCTCTTCCACCTGGTTCACGCTCAAGCCGACGTCGGCCAGCACTTGCAGGTCCTGCACGCCGTCGACCTGCTCGGAACGTTTGTAGGCACGCATCGCCAACAAGCGTTTGAGCGCAAGCTTGACCGGTTTTTCATCGCCGGCGGTGAGCATGTTCGCCAGGTAGCGCAGCGGGATACGCAGGCTGTCGACGTCCGGGATCACCCCGTTCATGCCCACGGTGCCAGCCGTGGCGGCGTTCTGGATCGGCGACAGTGGCGGCACGTACCAGACCATTGGCAAGGTGCGGTATTCCGGGTGCAGCGGCAGTGCGAGTTTCCAGTCCACGGCCATTTTGTAGACTGGCGAGCGTTGCGCCGAATCGATCACCGACTGCGGCACGCCATCGGCCAGGGCCTGGCGAATCACCGCCGGGTCGTTCGGGTCGAGGAAGATCTCCAGTTGCTTCTCGTACAGGTCCTGCTCATTGGCGGTGCTTGCCACTTCGCTGATGCGATCGGCGTCATACAGCAGCACGCCGAGGTAACGGATGCGGCCAACGCAGGTTTCAGCGCAGACGGTCGGCATGCCGGCTTCGATTCGCGGGTAGCAGAAGATGCATTTTTCCGACTTGCCGCTCTTCCAGTTGAAGTAGATCTTCTTGTACGGGCAGCCGCTGATGCACATGCGCCAGCCACGGCATTTCTCCTGGTCGATCAGGACGATGCCGTCCTCCTCGCGCTTGTAGATCGCACCGCTCGGGCACGACGCCGCGCACGTCGGGTTCAGGCAGTGCTCGCACAGGCGCGGCAGGTACATCATGAAGGTGTTTTCGTACTCGCCGTAGATGTCCGCCTGGATCTTGTCGAAGTTCTTGTCCTTGCGCCGCTTGGCAAACTCGGTACCAAGGATTTCCTCCCAGTTCGGGCCCCATTCGATTTTCTGCATGCGCTTGCCCGACACCAGCGAACGCGGGCGTGCGGTGGGCTGATGCTCGCCCAGTGGCGCGGTGTGCAGGTGCTGGTAGTCGAAGTCGAACGGTTCGTAGTAATCGTCCAGGCTGGGCAGGTCCGGGTTGGCGAAGATGTTCGCCAGCACGCGGAACTTGCCGCCGATGCGCGGGTTGATCGAACCGTCAGCGTTGCGGATCCAGCCGCCTTTCCACTTGTCCTGGTTTTCCCACTCCTTGGGATAGCCGATGCCAGGCTTGGATTCGACGTTGTTGAACCAGGCGTATTCCATGCCTTCGCGGCTGGTCCAGACGTTCTTGCAAGTGATCGAGCAGGTGTGGCAGCCGATGCATTTGTCCAGGTTCAGGACCATGCCGATTTGTGAGCGAATCTTCATCTCAGTTCTCCTCGATATCAGTCGGCAGTGGACGCGGCAAATCATCGCCACTGGAACCATCGAGCCAATCGACCTTGACCATCTTGCGCACCACGACGAATTCGTCGCGGTTGCAACCGACCGTGCCGTAATAGTTGAAGCCGTAGGCCTGTTGGGCGTAGCCGCCAATCATGTGGGTGGGCTTGAGCACCACGCGGGTCACCGAGTTGTGGTGGCCGCCACGGGTCTTGGTGGTTTCCGAACCCGGCACGTTCACGATCCGTTCCTGGGCGTGATACATCATCACCATGCCTTCCTTGACCCGTTGGCTGACCACCGCACGGGCGGTCAGCGCGCCATTGACGTTGAAGCATTCGATCCAGTCGTTGTCCTCGATACCGGCGCGCTTGGCGTCGATTTCCGAGAGCCAGACAATCGGTCCGCCACGGCTCAAGGTCAGCATCAGCAGGTTGTCGCTGTAGGTGCTGTGGATGCCCCACTTCTGGTGCGGGGTGATCCAGTTCAGGACGATCTCGGTCTCGCCATTGCTGCGCTTGCCCTTCACGCCGGCGATGGTGCGGGTGTTGACCGGTGGCCGATAGCTCATCAGCTGCTCGCCGAACGCCTGCATCCACGGGTGATCCTGGTAGAACTGCTGGCGACCGGTGATGGTGCGCCATGGGATCGACTCATGGACGTTGGTGTAGCCGGCGTTGTAGCTCACGTGATCGTCTTCCAGGCCAGACCAGGTCGGGCTGGAAATGATCTTGCGTGGCTGGGCCTGGATGTCACGGAAGCGAATCGCCTCGTGCTCCTTGGACACCGCCAGGTGGCTGTGGTCGATGCCGGTGAATTCCGACAGCGCTGCCCAGGCTTTCACCGCGACATGGCCGTTGGTTTCCGGCGCCAGGGACAGGATCACTTCGGCAGCGTCGATGGCGCTGTCGATTTTTGGCCGCCCTTGGCTGATACCCGCCTCGACTTCCTTGTGGTTCAGTTCGCCGAGGAATTTAACTTCAGTATCAGTGTTCCAGTTGATGCCCTTGCCGCCGTTGCCGAGTTTTTCCAGCATCGGGCCCAGGGAGGTGAACTGCTTGTAGATGTTCGGGTAGTCGCGTTCCACCACGTGCAGGTTCGGCGCGTTCTTGCCCGGGATCGGCGCCACACCGGCACTTTTCCAGTCGGTGCCGCCAAACGGTTGGGCCAACTCGCCGACGCTGTCGTGCATCAGCGGTACGGTGACCAGGTCTTTCTCGACACCCAGGTGGCCGACCGACATGGCGGAAAACGCCTTGGCGATGCCCTTGTAGATTTCCCAGTCCGAACGCGATTCCCAGGCCGGATCGATGGCGGCCGACAGTGGGTGGATGAACGGATGCATGTCCGAGGTGTTCATGTCGTCTTTTTCGTACCAGGTGGCGGTCGGCAAGACGATGTCGGAATACACGCAGGTCGAGGACATGCGGAAATCCAGGGTGGTCACCAGGTCGAGCTTGCCAATGGCGCCCTCGTCGACCCACTCGGCTTCGGTGGGCTTGCACTCGGTGCCATGGCCGATGTCTTCGTTCATCACGCCGTTCTTGGTGCCGAGCAGGTACTTGAGCATGTACTCGTGGCCCTTGCCCGAGGAGCCCAGCAGGTTGGAACGCCAGATGAACATGTTGCGCGGGAAGTTCACCGGGCTGTCCGGCTGCTCGCAGGCAAAACGCAGGGAACCGTCCTGCAGCGACTTGACCACGTAGTCCTTGGGTTCCATACCCGCGGCGGCGGCGTCCCGGCAGATGTGCAGCGGGTTGGTGTTGAGCTGCGGTGCGCTCGGCAACCAGCCGGCCCGTTCGGCGCGGATGTTGTAGTCCAGGGCGTGCTCGGGGAATTGCGATTTGTCGGCCAGGGGCGAGAGCACATCGTGCATGCTCATCTTCTCGTGGCGCCATTGCGAACTGTGCCCGTAGAAGAAGCTGGTGCCGTTCATTTGCCGTGGCGGACGGTTCCAGTCCAGGCCAAAGGCCAGGGGCAGCCAGCCGCATTGCGGACGGAGTTTTTCCTGGCCGACATAGTGGGCCCAGCCGCCGCCGGTCTGGCCGACACAACCGCAGAGCATGAGCATGTTGATCAGCCCGCGGTAGTTCATGTCCATGTGGTACCAGTGGTTCATCGCCGCACCGACGATGATCATCGAGCGTCCACGGGTTTTGTCGGCGTTGTCGGCAAACTCGCGGGCGATCTGGATCGCCTTCTCGCGGCTTACGCCAGTGATCTGCTCCTGCCAGGCCGGGGTGCCGGGCACCGAAGCGTCGTCATAGTCCTTGGCAACGTTGGCGCCGCCCAGGCCACGGTCGATCGCCAGGTTGGCCGCCGACAGGTCGAATACGGTGGCGACTTTCGCCACGCTGCCATCGGCCAGCACCACGCTGTGCACCGGCACCCGACGGAACTGCACCGCGTCACCGGCCACATGCTGGAAGTACTCCTGGGCTTCGCCGGCGAAGTACGGGAACGCCACCTCGGCGACGTCGCCGCCGATCAGGCTCAGCTTGAGGTCGATCTCACGTCCCTCGCCGCCTTCACGGGGCAGGATGTTCCACTTGCCCTTCTCACCCCAGCGATAGCCGATGGAGCCTTGGGGCGAAACCAGTTCGCCGGCGGCATCCATGGCGATGGTTTTCCATTCCGGGTTGTTGTCCTGGCCGAGGTTGTCGGTCAGGTCGCTGGCCCGCAGGAAACGGTCCGGCTGGTAACCCGCACCCGGCGCAGCGCCGAGCATCGGCTTGAGCATCACCAGTACCGGCAGGTCGGTGTAGCGCTTGGCGTATTCGGTGAAATAGGCGCTCGGCTTGTCCAGGTGGAATTCTTTGAAGATCACATGGTTGAAGGCCTGGGCCAACGCGGCGTCGGTGCCCTGCTTGGGGTTGAGCCACAGGTCGGTGAGCTTGGCGACTTCCGAATAGTCCGGGGTGATCGCCACGGTCTTGGTGCCCTTGTAGCGCACCTCGGTGAAGAAGTGGGCGTCAGGGGTACGGGTCTGCGGGACGTTGGAGCCCCAGGCAATGATGTAGTTGGAGTTGTACCAGTCGGCCGATTCCGGCACGTCGGTCTGCTCGCCCCAGACCATCGGCGAAGCTGGCGGCAAGTCGCAATACCAGTCGTAGAAGCTCAGGCACACGCCACCGATCAACGACAGGTAACGCGAGCCGGCGGCATAGCTGACCATCGACATGGCCGGGATCGGCGAGAAGCCTACCACCCGGTCCGGGCCGTGTTCCTTGACGGTATAGACGTTGGCGGCGGCGATGATCTCGTTGACTTCTTCCCAGTTGGAACGGATGAAGCCGCCCATGCCGCGCTTGCTTTTATAGGAGTCGGCCTTGGCCTTGTCCTCGACGATGCTGGCCCAGGCTTCCACCGGCGGCAGGGTCTGCCGGGCTTCGCGCCACAGCTTGAGCAATGGCTTGCGAATTTTCGGGTACTTGAGCCGGTTGGCACTGTAGATGTACCAGCTGTAGCTCGCGCCGCGAGGGCAGCCGCGTGGCTCGTGGTTGGGCAGATCGTTGCGGGTACGCGGATAGTCGGTCTGCTGGGTTTCCCAGGTGATCAGGCCGTTCTTGACGTAGATTTTCCACGAGCACGAACCGGTGCAGTTCACCCCGTGGGTGGACCGCACGATCTTGTCGTACTGCCAGCGCGAACGATAGACGTTCTCCCAATCGCGGGATTCCTTGCGGGTCTCGCCGTGACCATCGGAAAACTCGCCTTGCTTGCGGTTGAAAAACCGCAGTTGATCCAATAAATGACTCACAGTGTGTTCCTCTCAGGCTTGCTCCGCGGGGTCTGCGCCCCGCCCACGCAATAGTTGAATTCGTCTTAGCAGGGAGTCGCCGCGCCCTTGCGGGCGTACCACCACCAGGTCACCACGATGCAGCTCAGGTAGAAGCCGACGAACATGTAGAAGGCCATCTCCGGGCCGCCGGTCAGGGCCATCGAAGTGCCGAATGATTTGGGAATGAAGAAGGCTCCGAAGGCGCCCATGGCCGAGCTGAAACCCAGCACGGCGGCCGATTCCTTGCCGGCGTTCTTGAGCGCCAACTCGCGTTGTTCGGGCTTTTTGCCCAGGGCGGACTTCTCGTGCAGGGTGCGGAAGATCACCGGGATCATGCGGAAGGTCGAACCGTTGCCCACGCCAGTGGTGATGAACAGCAACATGAACATGCCCAGGAAGCCGTAGAAATTGCCGCCCTGGCCGTTCTGCGGCAGGAAGTGCAGGACCCCGAAGACCATCACGATCATCAACACGAAGTTCCACAAGGTGACCTTCGCGCCACCGAGCTTGTCCGCCAGCCAGCCGCCCAGCGGCCGTACCAGCGCGCCCACCAGTGGACCGAGGAAGGCGAATTTCAGGGCAATGACGTCCGGGAACGAGGTCTTGATCAGCAGTGGGAAGGCGGCGGAAAAACCGATGAACGAACCGAAGGTGGCCAGGTACAACCAGCACATCAGCCAGTTGTGCTTGCGCTTGAAGATCACCGCCTGTTCGCTGAACGAAGCGCGGGCGCTGGACAGGTCGTTCATGCCGAACCAGGCAATCAGGGTCACGGCGAGGATGAACGGTACCCAGATGAAGCCGGCGTTCTGCAACCACAGCGAGCTGCCGTCGGCCAACACCTGCGGCTGGCCGCCCATGAAGCCGAACACACCGAAGGAAATCACCAGCGGCACGCTGAACTGCATCACCGACACGCCCAGGTTACCCAGCCCGGCGTTCAGGCCCAGGGCGGTGCCCTGCTGGGACTTGGGGTAGAAGAAGCTGATGTTGGACATGCTCGAGGCGAAGTTGCCGCCGCCAAAACCGCAAAGCAATGCGATCAGCACGAACACGCTGTAGGGCGTGGCCGAATCCTGCACGGCGAAGCCCATCCACAAAGCCGGTATCAGCAACGACGCCGTGCTCAGCGCGGTCCAGCGGCGCCCGCCGAAGATCGGCACCATGAACGAGTAGAAGATGCGCAAGGTCGCGCCGGACAGCCCCGGCAATGCCGCCAGCCAGAACAACTGGTCGGTGCTGAAGCTGAAGCCGATGGCATTCAGGCGCACGATCACCGTGCTCCAGACCATCCACACCGCGAAGGCCAACAGCAGCGCCGGGATGGAAATCCACAGGTTGCGCCGGGCGGTCAGCTTGCCGCTACTGCCCCAGAAAGCAGGGTCTTCCGGGCGCCAGTCATGAATGACCGGGCCCTTTTCAGGCGTTTGCAGAACGGACATGTTCTTCTCCTTGGGCAATGCTGGAAAACGGGGATTGAGTGGCCGGCGGCTGTTTACCCAGCAGCGGGCGCTTGCGCATTTCGCTGAAGTACATCCAGGCCAGGGAGACCCAGACCACGCCGTACATCAACATGAAGCAGGACGAGCGCACGCCGGTGAGATCCACCAGGGCGCCGAACATGATCGGCAGCACGAACCCGCCCAGGCCGCCGGCCAGGCCGACGATGCCGGACACCGCGCCCATGTTTTTCGGGTAGTCGTTGGCGATGTACTTGAAGACCGAGGCCTTGCCGAACGCGAAGGCGATGCCCATCACGAACAGCAGCACGGTGAACAGCGTGGGGGTGAGACCGATGTGGAAATCGACGATGCCGTTGACGGTCTGCACTTGCAGCTGCGTCTGGGGATAGGAGAGCAGAAACAGGCAGATCCAACTGACCCACAACACCCACCAGGTCACGCTCTGAGCGCCCCAGCGGTCAGACATCCAGCCACCGACGGCCCGCAGCACGCCACCGGGCAAGGAGAAACACGCCGCCAGCAGCGCCGCGCTTTGCAGGCTGAAGCCGTATTCCTGCACGTAGTACTTGGTCATCCACAAGGCCAGGGCCACGTAGCCGCCGAAGACGATCGAGTAGTACTGGCAGTAGCGCCACACGGCCGGCTCTTTCAGGGTTTTCAATTGCTCGCGCAACGTCGCGCCGCCGGTGCCGCTGTGTTCCTTTTTCTCGGTGGTGAGAAACCAGAACAGCAGCGCGGTGATGAACAGGATGGCGCTGAACACTTTCGGCACCAGGTGCCAGGTGCCGAACGCGATCAGCGCCGGAGCGAGGAACTTGGTCACTGCCGCACCGGCGTTGCCGGCGCCGAAGACGCCCATGGCAAACCCCTGGTTCTGCTTGTCGAACCACTTGGCGACGTAAGCGATGCCCACCGAGAACGAGCCACCGGCCAGGCCGACGAACAGGCCCAGCACCAGGAACTGCCAGAAGGCCGTGGCGAGGGTGATCATGTACAGCGGCAATACGCAGACCAGCATCAGCAGGAAGAACACGATCCGTCCGCCAAAGCGGTCGGTCAGAAGCCCCAGGGGCAAGCGCACCAGCGAACCGGTCAACACCGGCGTGGCAGCCAGCAGGCCGAATTGGGTTTCATTGAGGGCCAGCATTTCCTTGATCGGAACGCCGAGCACGGCAAACATCATCCAGACCATGAAGCACACGGTGAAGGCCAGGGTACTCATCCCTAGTACCAGCCCTTGTTGCACTTGCGCTCGCATCACGATGCACTCCGTCAGTTCGATGAGCGCAGCCTAGTGATACGAACCCCGCGAAAACTTGACCTGGATCAACGTGCGCCGGGGCGGTCCAGGCCTATGCTTGGCCCGTCTACCTCCAAGGAGGTAGACCCGGATATTGATACAACCCTTTATTTATCAATATCTTGAACAAGTCTGCCGAAGCTTTTATGGAAATGGAGCGGCCGACAACTCTTTAGAGGTAGTGCGCCCAGGATTGGCTGCTACACCCCCAGGTCCAGGGCGCCCCCTATGCTCGGTTCACAGTTTTGCCCCGCAGGCCCGCGTCGATGATGCGTTGGCTGCGCAGTTCCCTGCCCGCTCGCGCCGGGCTGGCGGTGATCCTGATCGCCATCCTGGCCTTGGCCAGTTCCTTGAGTGCCGGGTTGATCGCCTGGTTCAGCCAGGGCGACGCTGCTGCCATCAACACCGCCGGCTCCGTGCGCATGGAGACCTACCACCTGAGCTGGAAACTGGCGGCGGGGGCCAACGACGACATCCCGGCGATCACCGCCAGCCTGCAACAACGCCTCGACAGCCCAGCCCTGCGCGCCGTGCTGGAAGATGGGCCGGAAACCTCCCTGCACAAGAGCTATCGCGACCTTGTGCAACGCTGGAACCAGACCTTGCGCCCGGCCATCGAGCGTGGTGACTCGGCGTTTTTCCAGGCCAATGCCAATGCCTTCGTCAACCAGTTGGACCGGTTCGTCACCCTGCTGCAACGCCAGAGCGAGCACAAGCAAGGCTGGCAGCAGGTGATCCAGGGCGCGGCGCTGTTCAGCACCATGATCATCCTGCTGATCGGCCTGTATGAATTGCAGTACGGCGTGGTCACGCCCTTGCAGGAGTTGGTGGACGCCACCCAGCGCTTTCGCCGTGGCGAATTCCAGGTGCGAGTCAATCACCAGTCCGAAGATGAACTGGGCCAGTTGGCGACCAGTTTCAACACCATGGCCGAGACCATCGAGCAATCGCACCGCACCCTGGAAAACCAGGTCCGGCAAAAGACCCTGAACCTGCAACAGGCCAACGCCGCCCTGGAGCTGCTGTACCAGAGCAGTCGCAGCCTGGCGACGCGCCAGGCCAATGCCGAAGGGCTGGACGAACTGATCCGGCGCTTCCAGCAGCGCCTGCCGGGCCTGCGCCTGACGCTGTGCCTGCAAGGGCAATTGCAGTCACCGGCCAGGCACTTGCTGGCGTTGCATGGCGCCGACAGCCGCCAGGTCTGCGCCAGCAGCGATTGCGCCAGCTGCCATAAACGCAACGCTGCACGCCCGCAAGCCTTCAGCATCAGCAACCAGGGCAACGAACTGGGTGAGCTCAAGGCCCATTTTGTCGACGGCCACGCCGCGCAGCCCTGGGAAACCGCATTGATCCAGGCCCTGGCCAACCTGATTGGTACGTCGCTGTCGCTCAAGCGCCAGCGCGAACAGGACCATCGTCTGCTGCTGCTCGACGAACGCACGATCATTGCCCGCGAGCTCCACGATTCCCTGGCCCAGGCCTTGTCGTACATGAAGCTGCAAGTCAGCCGCATGCAGACCCTGATGCGTCGGGGCGAACCGGTGCAGACCCTGGAGACCGTCACCGGTGAACTGCGTGAAGGGCTCAACAATGCTTATCGCCAGTTGCGCGAGTTGCTGACCACCTTCCGCTTGCAGATCCACGATGACGGCCTGGTCGAAGAGCTCAAGGACACCGCCGAGGAGTTCTCCAACCGAGGGGACTTCAAGGTGCATCTGTTCGTCGACACCCTGGCCTTCGAGCTGTCGGCCAGCGAGCAGATCCACATCCTGCAGATCACCCGCGAGGCCCTGTCCAACTGCCTGCGCCACGCCCATGCCGAAAACGCCTGGCTCGAACTGCGCCAGGAAGGCGAGACCGTGCAGCTGTCGATCGAAGACGATGGCCGCGGCTTCAGTGGCGAGGTGGACCAGCGCGAACACCATGGCCTGAACATCATGAACGAACGGGCCCGTAGCCTGCGCGGCCAACTGCAGATTCACTCCCGTACACCCCAGGGCACCCGCATCCAGGTGCATTTCCAACCGGAATTCCTGGGCCAACACACCGAAGGCCTCGCAACATGAACGCCCCCCTGCGCCACACCCTGCTACTGGTCGACGATCATCCGATGATGCGTCGCGGGATCCGCCAGATGCTTGAACTCGAAGACGATTTGCAGATCGTTGGCGAAGCCAGCCACGGCGAAGAAGCCCTGACCCTGATCGAACCGCTCAACCCCGACCTGGTGCTACTGGACAACAACATGCCGCAGATGAACGGCATCGAGACCCTGCGCCGGCTGCGCGCCATGCACTACACCGGCAAGGTGCTGCTGTTCACCGTGTCCGATGCCGAGGACGACATCCGCGATGCCCTGCGCCTGGACGCCAACGGTTACCTGCTCAAGGACATGGAGCCGGAGCTGCTGATCCAGTACATCCGCGATGCCCTCAACGGCGCCCTGGTGATCAGCCCGGGCCTGACCCGCGTCATGGCCCAGGCGCTACGCTCGCCACCGCGCCAGGCCGATGTGGAACTGACCGAACGCGAACGCCAGGTCCTCAAGACCATCGCTGGCGGCTACAGCAACAAAGTCATCGGGCACAAGCTGGGCATCACCGAAGGCACGGTCAAGGTGCATGTGAAGAACCTGCTGCACAAGCTCGGCTTGCGCTCACGGGTCGAAGCCGCGGTGTGGGCGATGGAGCATTTGCGCGGGGCGGGCTAGCCCTGGTTGGGGGCCATGAATAAACACACAACCTGTGGCGAGGGAGCTTGCTCCCGCTGGGGCGCGCAGCGGCCCTGTTTTTTTGGGGGCTGCTGCGCAGCCCAGCGGGAGCAGCTCCCTCGCCACAGGATCTGTGTTCTGCAGGCATTGATTTGACTGGCATGGCCGCTCCTCATCCCTCTTCCGAGGTAGGCCTGCCGAGGCATAGGCCGGCGGCGATTTGGGCTCTACCATGACGGCACGCGGAGGTACGCCATGCTGACCCACCCTTCCATCGTTTTACTGTTGCGTCGTCATCACCTGTTCAGCCAACTGCCGGAGCGGGTCTTTGAGGATGTCTGCAGCCTGGCTGTCCTCAAACGCCTGGAATGCAACAGCACGCTCATGCACCAGGGCGATCCGGCCAAGCGGTTTTTCTTGTTGGTCAGTGGTCAGATCAAGCTGTTCCGGGTGACCGGTGAGGGCCAGGAGAACCTGGTGGAAATCATCCAGCCCGGCCAGACCTTCGCCGAGGCCCTGCTGTTCAGCCAGGCCCGCTGCTATCCGGTCAGTGCGTCGGCGATCAAGGACAGCGTGCTGGTGAGTATCGAGGGTACCCATTACCGCAAGGCCCTGGAGGACCAGCCCAAGGTCTGCCTGGCGATCCTGGCGAGCATGAGCATCCATCTGCACCAGCGCCTCAAGGACATCGACAACCTGACCTTGGCCAGCGCCAGCCGGCGGGTGATCAATTTCCTGCTGCAGGAACGCGATCCGCGGGATGGTCAGGTGGTTTTGCAGGTGTCGAAGCGGCTGGTGGCTTCCAAGTTGGGGATTCAGCCGGAGACGTTTTCGCGGATTCTGCATCGGTTGGTGGATGGGGGGTTGATTGCCATGGAGCGGCGTAACATTCGTATCCTGGCTGAAGAAGAACTGGCTGGTTACCAACAGTAACCGGGCCAGTCCCGGATTTGACCATGGTCAAGGCGTATTACTGGCGGCCTCGCACACTGGCAGCGTCCATCAGTGGAGAACCCTCATGTCCGATTCAAGCCTTCCCTTGGTCTACTCCTGCTCCGGTTGCTCGAATGTCGCGCAACTGGCCAATACCCTGGCCTTGCGCCTGGATCGCAGCGGCCTGGCCGAAATGTCCTGCATCGTCGGGGTCGGCGGGCATGTGGCTGCGCTAGTCAATAAAGCGCGCTCGGGACGGCGAATCCTGGCACTGGACGGCTGCCCGCTGCAATGCGTCGAAAGCTGCCTGAACCGGCACGACCTGCACGCCGATGTGCATCTGATCTTCAGCCACCACGGTTTGCGCAAACGCAACGGCGAGGATTGCACCGAGGAGCAGAGTGACGATTTGTTTGAGGAGATCAAGCGGCTGATTGAAAGCCAGATGATCGAAGCCTCCGAGACGGCTTGAGAAGGCGAACAGGTGCTAGTGTCGAACACCAAAACCTGTGGCGAGGGAGCTTGCTCCCGCTGGACCGCGAGCGGTCCTAAAACCTGTAGCCTCCGTATGTCAGTTAGAACGCACTGGCTGATTCAATTTTTTGAAATCAGCTCAACTGATACTGCAAACCTAATCTTGAGATAACGCGCCAAGAACTTAAAGCTTACAGAAATTACTTACAGAAACTTCCAAGACCCGTCCTACGACAGCAATATACCTTTCCTAAGAATCAGTAAGCTCATTCCCACAACCAACACGACTAACATTTCAGAAAACTCGCTACCTCTTCGCGATGATGTAAAGCCGCAACATCTTGAAAGTAATATTCAGTTGGCGCGATCTCCACCACCTGCAAAAAATCATCGTCAACGATATAGCCCGCGCCTGGGGATTACCCGAGTGGCCGACACAACTTGGTTGGACCGTATTGGAATTCCGGTGGATCAAAGGTACGTCAATGAGTGCAAATTTTTCAGGCATTACGTGGGGCTTTCCCGGCATCGACCGGCGTCTTCTGAAAGTGCAATTCAGTTTTTTGTTGATGGTTTTGGGCGGGCGGTGCAATCAACTGGCGGTGGCCTGGTGGGCCTTGCAGGAAACAGGCTCTGCGCTCTATTTCGCCAACATGATTGCCTGTTCCATCGCGACGGAGGTGTTAGCCAAACCCCTGCTGGGATGGCTGGGGGACAAGTACAACAAAATCCTGATCATCAAGCTGGCCTCATGGATCAGCCTGCTGACAGCGCTGTTGATGGTGGTACTGTCCGCCACGGGGTCGTTCAACCCCTGGACGGTGGGCGCGCTGATGATGATCAGCAGTGCGATCGTCGGCGTACGCGACCCTCTCCAGGCTTCGATCATTCCTTTGTTTGCAGACGACGATAAAGTCTCCCTGGCCTTTCGGACCAAAAGCGTGATGTCGTCCTTTTCCATTCTGCTGGGACCGGTACTGGCCAGCGGGTTGATTTACGGATTCGGTATCACGTTCGCCTTTGCCGCCGATTTTTTTGCAATTCTCATCGCCGGGGCGTTGATCGCAACCATCCCAAGCCCCATCGGTGCCACTGGCCAAGGCGAAGAAGCCCCGGGTGCCAGCGGCTTCAGCATGATCTATTCCGGCTTCAAAGTGGTTTACGGAGTGAAAGTCGAATTTTACCTGGCCATCATCGCAATGCTGATCAACTTTGCCCTGTTTCCGTTCTTCACCATCCTGATTCCACTGTATGTAAAGGACGTCATCCAGTACCCGGTCACTTACATCGGTCTTCTGGATTCGTGCTTCGGACTGGGCATTCTGGCGGGCAGTTACAAGATCATCGGCTGGTTATCCGACCGGGTCCCCCGTGACATGTGTGTGTCCGCAGGTTTTGCATTACTGGGGGGCAACCTTGTAGTGGTCGGGACCGTTTCATCGTCGTTCATCGTGCCCGCGGCCTTTTTCTGCGGCGGCGTCGGCCTGATGTTGATTAACATCCCCACTTCCGCTGTGAGGTTGCTGGCAACGCCAAAGCTCCATCGCAACCGGATTTTTGCAACGGTTTCATTTCTGTCTGCGGCGGCCAGCCCCTTGGGCAGTTTCGCGATGAACACCCTGCTCGCCTATCTGGGGGTCGCACTGACAATCACGCTGCTGGGTGTCATGGTGCTGCTGTTGTCTCTGCTGGTCTTTCTGGTACCCGACTTCAAATCTTTCATGCGTTCCCAGGATACGCAGCTCAATGATGCCTATCTGGACAAATACCCTAAAGCGTTTGCGCACTGACGTACCTCGCCGTACCAAGATCAAAAGATCACAGCCGCAGCTCCGCAGGAGATCTGTGTACATCCGCAAGAGACAGGTCGGCTGTCAGGCCGCCATCGCGAGCAAGCTCGGCTCCCACATGGATGGGTTACATCCGCAGGAGCCAGGCCGGCTGTGAGGCCACCTATATCGCAGGCAAGCCATACACTGGATCTGCGTCGATCACAGCAACTCAACCTCTCACCCCGCCGCCAACCCCTTGCCCGCCCGCTCCAGATTGCGCCAGAGCCAAGGCGGCAGGACGTCCGGATCAAGACTGTCGATCAAGTTCTTCAACGCCAGCCCCAACTCGGTATCCCCCTCGATCACCAACCGCCGACGAAAGAACAACGTATCCGGGTCTTCCTGCCGGCTGGCCAGCAACAGGAATTCGCGCCAGTTGCCGCTGATGGTGACCTGGGCCTCGGCCCGTTCGGCAATGCGCAATCCGTCCCGTGCCAAAGTCAGGTACCAGCACAACTTCAAGTCCGGCACGCGCAGGCACAACCAGCGCCCACGCAGCACATCAAACCCGCCATCGCGCAGCGGCTCGGCCAGGCAGCGATTGAGCGCCTGTTGCAACGCCAGTCGCTGCACCACGAACGGCACCTTGCCCACCAGCGGCAGCAAGCGGTCGGCGCCTTTGAGCACCCACTTCTTCGGACTCAACACAGGCCCGCCTCCTCTACCTTCAACATGCCGGCATGGCCGTGCCAGTAACCATTGCAACCGTCCACGAACAGCGGCGGTGCCTCGCCCTGGCGAACTTTGTCGAAGGCCGTGACCACCTCGGCCATGCCTTGGGCACGCGGACTCAGGCGCAGCACATCGGCGCCGCAGGCCATCAACGCGTTGTAGTCGGCCAGCAGGTTCGTCACCTCGCCGGACATCGTCTGGATGCCGTTGAGGGTGAACAACTGTTGGCCTTCCTGACTGCTCAACGCCAGGCCGTCGGGGTAGTTGATGCAGCAGAACTGACAGTCGTCCTTGGGGCGGTTTTCGGCTCGGGCGGTAAAGCAGCGCGCCGAGTACGCCAAGGGCAGATGACCGTAGGCGAAGATCTCCACCTCGGGCACCTCGCGGTCCATGTCCCGCACCTGCTCCAACACATCGCCGATCAGCGCCGCCGAACACTCCACAGGCGGCACCCAACGGATCATGCCGCTGTCGAGCAATTGCCCCAGGGCGTGGCCGTTGTACAAGTTCAGCGCCGGTCCGCCGACGAAAGGCAGCTTGCGTTCGGCCATGAACTGCACCGCGCCCATGTCGTTGGCTTCCACCAACAACTGGCCGTTGTCACACAGGCGTCGCAGCGAGGACAGCTCCGAGGCTGCCTCGATCAGCGTCAGGCTCGACAACACAATCTGTGCCTGGCTGCACGCTTGCAGCTCGCGCGCCAACCCCAGCCACTGATCCAGGGAGAACGCCCGGCGTTTCGAACACACGGTTTCCCCCAGGTAAATCACGTCCAGCGGCAATGCCGACATCTCGGCATAGAAATTCCCCAGTTGCGCTTTGTCCCAGTAAAACAGGACCGGTCCCAGGCTGAGTTTCATCTGGCCTCCCCTCATTGCCATGATCGATGGTAGGCACCCAGGGTGGTCTGGCTGCCTTCGGACAAGCCAGCCAGCACCTGGCGCCATTCTTCCTGCACCCGGAACCGTTGCGGCGCGGCCTTATGGGCATCCAGTGCGGCGCGCCAGACCCGGGTCACTTGCTCAACGTAGGCCGGGCTGCGTTGGCGACCTTCGATCTTCACCGCTTCGACGCCGATGGCCGCCAGCTCCGGCAGCAGGTCGAGGGTGTCGAGGCTGGTGGGTTCTTCCAGCGCATGGAAGCGCTTGCCGCCGACCAGGAAGCGGCCTTTGCACAGGGTCGGATAACCGGCCGGTTCTTCGGGGGTGTAGCGGTCGATCAGCACCTCGCTCAGGCGTGCGCTGAGGCCTTGGGCATCCTCGCTCCAGCGCACCGCCTTGGCGGGCGAGCAGACGCCGCACAGGTTCGGCGATTCGCCGGTGATGTAGGAAGACAAGTGGCAACGGCCTTCAGCCATGATGCACAGGCTGCCGAAACCGAAAACTTCAATCGGCACCGGACTGCCCGCCGCCACCTGTCGCACCTGGGCCAGGGACAGTACCCGCGGCAGCACCGCGCGACGGATGTCATAGCGCTGCGCGTAGAACGCCAGGGCCGCGGCGTGTGTGGCCGAGCCTTGTACGGAAAGGTGCAGCGCCAACCGAGGATGGCGCTGGCTGGCATAGCTGAGCACGCCAGGGTCGGCGGCAATCAGGGCGTCCACGCCGAAATCGGCGGCACGGTCCACCGCCCGTTGCCAGCGTTCCCAGCCCTTGGGCTGCGGGTAAGTATTGACCGCCACGTACAGCTTGCGTTGATGCTGACGGATATGTGCGACAGCCGCGTCGAACTGCTTGTCGTCCATGTTCAGCCCGGCAAAATGCCGGGCATTGGTGTCATCGCGAAAGCCGACATAGACGGCATCGGCGCCTTGGCGCACCGCCGCTTTGAGGGCAGGCAGATTCCCTGCCGGGCAAACCAGTTGCATGGGGCATCCTCATGAGAAAAACTCAAGCGCCGCCAGTCTAGCCAGCCCTCGGCCGGCGACCTTGACGACAATCAATTGCCGTCAATGCATCAGCTCGGCGAATGGCAGGTACAGCACCTTGTCGTGCTTGTGCAGTTGCGCCTCACACTCCACCACCGCCAGCCCATCGGCCCAGCAAGCGGCCGTCAGCATCGCCGAACTTTGCTGAGGGTGCAGTTCCACACACAGGTGGCCGTTGGCATCCGGGACCAACCTGGCCCGCAGGTACTGCCGGCGTCGGTTGCGCTTGAGCCAGTCGAACCCGGCTGGAACCTGCAACGGCACAGGTAACACGTCGCCCATGCCCTGGGCCCGGAACAGGAACGGACGCACGACGATCAGCGCGGTAATCAACGCCGCCGACGGGTTGCCTGGCAGCCCGATCCAAGGCTTGCCTTCCACATCGCCAAAGGCCAGGGGCTTGCCCGGCTGGATGGCGAGGCGCCAGAGGTCGATGCTGCCCAAGGCTTCGATGGCATGCTTGAGGTGGTCTTCTTCACCCACCGAGACACCGCCCGAGGTGATCAGCACATCGCATTCGGCGGCGGCCAGGCGCAACGCTTGTCGACTGGCCAATAGCTGGTCGGGCATGACCCCGAAGTCATGCACCTCGACACCCCAACCGCGCAACAGTGCGGCGAGGCTATGGCGATTGCTGTTGTAGATCTGTCCTGGCGCCAGTGGCTCGCCCGGCTCGCGCAGCTCATCGCCGCTGCTGAGCAAGCCCACTTGCAAGGGGCGATAGACGTCCACCTGGCCGACGCCGGCACCGGCGAGCAAACCCAACTCCTGGGCGCGCAAGCGCGTGCCGGCTTCGAGCAGCCGGTCTCCTCGACGCAGTTCCTCGCCTTCCTTGCGAACATGGTCGCCGCCATTGACCGACGGCAACCAGACCCGCTCGCCATCGACGCGACAGCTTTCCTGCGGCACCACCGTGTCGGCCCCCGGTGGCAGCGGCGCGCCAGTAAAAATCCGCACGACGTGCCCGGCTTGCAACGGCTCGCCCGGTTCTTCACCCGCGGCGATCCGCCCACCCAACAGCAGGTTGCCGCCGTCACCCGGCAGGTCAGCGGCCCGCAGGGCATAGCCGTCCATCGCGCTGTTGTCCCAGGCCGGCAGGTTCATCGGGCACACAATGTCAGTGGCCAGCACACGCGCCAGGGCCTGATCCAGGCCAACCCGTTGCACGGGCGGTGGCGGCGGTGCCTGGTCGAGCAGATGACGGATCGCTTCATCCACCGGCATCAGCACGCCGCTGTCGCACACCCGGCCGCTCACGAGCGGGTCTCGCAAGCCGTTGGGGCGATGCCGTCCTGGGGCTTGAGGTGCGGGGTGAAATTGCACGGGCCAGTGCGGCTGTCCAATTGCCCGGCCAGGATCTGCTCCCACCCGGTCCGGCACGCCCCCGGCGAACCCGGCAAGCAGCACACCAGCACACCATTGCTCATGCCCGCCAAGGCGCGCGATTGCAGGGTGGACATGCCGATCTCCGCCAGCGACACCTGGCGGAACAGCTCGCCGAAACCGTCGACGTGTTTGTCCAGCAGTGGCGCCACCGCTTGGGGGGTGTTGTCGCGCGGGGTGAACCCGGTGCCGCCGGTCATCAACACCACCTGCACCTTGGGGTCGGCGATCCATTGGGAGACCTGGGCGCGGATCTGGTAGATATCGTCTTTCACCAACCCACGGTCGATGAGCACGTGTCCGGCCGTTTGCAACAGGTCCGCCAGGGTTTGGCCCGAGGTGTCGGTGTCGAAGGTGCGGGTATCGCTGATGGTAAGGACCGCGATGTTCAGCGGTTGAAAGAGGCGTTGCGTCAGATGGGCCATGATCAGCCGTCCTGTCAGAAAAGATGGCCCAGCCTGAACCGCAATCGTTGCCGGGCCTATTCCTCGTTGGAGGTACCTCCCTTGGCACCCCATGCAAGAACGATCCTGTCCCAGTAGGAGCTGACGAGCGAAGCGAGGCTGCGATCTTTCCCGGGCCACTTGAGTCTCAAGCAAAAGATCAAAAGATCAAAAGATCGCAGCCTCGCTACGCTCGGCAGCTCCTACAAGGCATCCATTCAGGGTGCCAGGCGGCTGCGCTGCCAGGCGCCATCCTGCAGGCGGTAGTCGAGACGATCGTGCAAACGGTCGGCGCGGCCCTGCCAGAACTCCATCCGTTCAGGCCGCAGGCAATAGCCTCCCCAATGGCCGGGGCGCCGCACGGGTTGATCGGCAAAGCGTTTTTCGGTTTGCGTCAGCAAGGTCTCCAGCGCGGCCCTGTCCTTCAGTGGTCGGCTTTGTGGCGACGCCCAGGCACCCAGGCGACTGGCGACGGAACGGGATTCGAAATAGGCATCCGACAGCGCCGGATCGAGTTTGTCGACCGGCCCTTCGATGCGTACTTGCCGCTCCAGCCCCGGCCAGAAAAACGTCATGGCCGCCCAGGGGTTGCCCGCCAGGTCCTGGCCCTTTGCGCTGTCGTAGTTGCCGAAAAACGAAAAGCCCTGGGCGTCGAAGCCCTTGAGCAACAACACCCGACAGTGAGGCCGGCCCTGCTCGTCCGCCGTCGCCAAGGCCATGCTGTTGGCTTCCACGGGTGGGCTTTCGGTGTCGCGGGCCTGTTGCATCCAGAGCGCGAACAACGCCATGGGGTCGTCGGGGGCCTGGGCTTCATCCAGGCCATCGAGGGTGTACTGGCGGCGCATTTTGGCCAGGGAAAGGGGCATGACGGTGATCTCCACGATGGATTTTGGCCAGTGTGGATTCTGTGGCGGTGGCGGGCCTTGATCGTTGTCAATGGCGGTTCTTGTGGTGGGTTGAAGGGCGCTATCGCGAGCAAGCTCGCTCCCACAGGTGATCTGCTGTGTTCACAAGATCCCTGTGGGAGCGAGCTTGCTCGCGATGAAGGCAACTCGGTCTAGCCGGTCAACGGCTACTTAAGCCCCAACCGCCGCGCCAGCTTATGCAGATTGCTCGGGTCAACCTCCAACAGCCGCGCCGCCCCCGCCCAGTTCTGCCCGCAGCGTTCCAGGGCCTTGAGGATCGCCTGTCGCTGGCAACCGTCGACGGCCTCGCTCAAGGGTTGCACGGGCGCATCCAACGCTTGCAGAGCCTGTTCCGGCAGCGCCTGCGCCGAAGCGGCGCTGGCGTTGACGTCAAGGTCCAGCACCTGGGGTTCCAGGGTCATGATCAGGCTGCGACTGGCGCCGCGGCTCAGCTGTTTCAACGCCGCGCGACTGATCACGTGCTCCAGTTCCCGCACGTTGCCGGGCCAGCTGTACGCCAGCAGCGCCTGTTCAGCCGCCGGTGACAGGCGCAACCCACGCAAGCCCAGGCGCGTGCGGTTCAGTTCGAGAAAGTGCCCGGCCAGCATCAACACATCGTGGCCGCGCTCGCGCAGCGGTGGGATCGGCACCGGATAGACCGAGAGCCGGTGATACAGGTCCGCGCGAAACAGCCCGTCGCGAATGCTGTCGGGCAGGTGCCGGTTGGTGGCGGCGATGATCCGCACATCGACGTGCAGCGGCTTGTCCGCCCCCAGACGCTGGATCTCGCCGTTCTGCAGGGTCCGCAGCAACTTGGCCTGGACGCTCAACGGCAATTCACCAACCTCATCGAGAAACAGCGTGCCGCCATTGGCCGCATCGAAGCGCCCGGCCCGGTCGGCGGTCGCCCCGGAAAACGCGCCCTTGACGTGGCCGAACAACTCGCTTTCGGCCAGGGACTCGGGCAACGCCGCGCAGTTGACCTGGACCAGCGGCTTGTGGCCGCGCCGGGACAGGCGATGCAGCCGCCGGGCGAACAGCTCTTTACCGACGCCGGTTTCGCCCAGCAACAGCACCGGCAGTTCGGAGTCCGCCAGCACATCCAGCTCGTTGAGCAACTGCTGCAACCCCTCGCTGCGCCCGAGGATCTCGCCCTCTTCGGCGGGTAGCCGCAGGTCGGTCTGGTCGCTGCGCGATGCTCGCAGACTACGGTTTTCCTGCTCAAGGCGAGTGACCCGCACCGCCGCCTCGATCTGCAACGTACAGCGTTTGAGCTCCTCGCGGGCACGGCTGTCGAAGGTGCCGGCGTGCAACGCATCCAGGGTGATCGCCCCCCACAGCCGTCCTTCCACGTACAGGCTCACGCCCATGCAGTCATGCACCGGCAGTGGTTCGCCGACGTGGTTGTCGAGCAAGCCGTCATAAGGGTCCGGCAAACGGCTGTCCGGCTCGAACCAGGTGGGTTCGCGCGACGCCATGATCGCCGCCAGGCGCGGGTGCTGGGCAATCACGAAGCGCCGTCCCAGTGCCTCGTGGACCAGGCCCACCGTGGCCACGGGCCTGAGGCTGTCGTCGTCCAAACGCAGCAGCCCCACGGCGCCACTGTTGAAGTATTCGCGCAGGGTCTGCACCAGGCGCTGCAATCGCACCGCATTGGGCAGCTCGACGATCAGGTCGGCGGCCAGGCTTTCACGCAGCATGGTAGTGATGACCCTCCAGGGTTCGTTTGACCCTTCACAATCAGGGTGACAATCACCCTGGCAAAAATTTAATGCTTTGTTTTCAATCGGTTGAAACTGGCACGTCGACTGCAAAGTTCGCTCATCCGTCCCTGCCGGGATTCAACCCAAGGAAACATGATGAGCCTCGATTTGCTGGAACAAAGCCTCGGCCAACTGGCCTGCGACATTCCCGGTGCAACCCGTACCTTCCATCATTACAACCTCGACTTCTGCTGCGGCGGGCGAAAGTCCTTGCGTGAAGCGGCGCTGGGCAAAGGCCTGAACCCGCTGCTGATCGCCGACGCCCTGCGCACCCTGCAAGCCGCCGGGGAGCTGGGCCATGACTGGCGCGACGAGCCCCAGGCGACGTTGATTGCCCACATCCTGGAGCGCTACCACGCACGCCATCGCGAACAGCTGCCGGAACTGATCCGCCTGGCCCGGCGCGTCGAGCAGGTCCACGGTGCGCGCCCCAGTTGCCCGAACGGCCTGGCCGATCACCTGCAGGACATGTACCAGGAACTCGAAGGCCACATGCTCAAGGAAGAACAGGTGCTGTTCCCGATGCTGCAACAAGGCTTGGGCGAACGGGCCTCGGCGCCGATCCAGGTGCTGCGCTACGAACACGACCAGCACGGTGAAGCCCTGGAAACCATGCTCGCCCTGACCGACCAGATCACCCCGCCCTCCGACGCCTGCAACACCTGGCGCGCCCTGTATCGCGGGCTGGTGGAGTTTCGTGATGACCTGATGCAGCACATCCACCTGGAAAACAATGTGTTGTTCGTCAATGCGATGAAGCCAGTACGCTGACCCTCAAACATTGCCCATTACTCCTGTGTGACTCCTGTGGGAGCAAAGCTTGCTCGCGATGGCGTAGTGTCAGTCAATATCAATGTTGACTGATTCACCGCCGTCGCGAGCAAGCTTTGCTCCCACAGGCATTTGCAACTCTCATTTGCCGCCCTCATCCGCAGCTCAAAACTGCCAATAGAACATCGCCTTCGCCAACACCACGATCAGCACCATGTGCCCCAGGATACTGCGGCGCAACCAACAGGCGCGGCCGGGTGTCAGGCGACCGTTCTTGAGCCAGTACGCCAGCCACAAATAATGACCGATGATGCTCAGCGCCAGCAGGATCTTCAGGCTCAGCAGCAGGCCGAAGCTGTTGCTCCACGGCTGGCTCAATGCGCCGCGATGCTGCCAGGCCAGGGCCATGCCGGCGCCGTACAGCACCAGCACGACGCCGTGCAGCACGTGCCGCGAGCGCTGGGCGATGGCCTGGTCGGCAGCGTCCTTGACGCCTTGGGCCAAGGGCCGACGGGCGCTATGCCAGATGAAGACCTCGAAAAACAGCGTGCCAATGAAAGCGATGGCCGCCAACAGGTGGGTAACCAGCAAGACCCCGTACATTATCGATCCCCTCTACCCAACCGGCTCATCCCGGATGCCCATCCACCCGGGCCTTGAGCAGCATCGGCCCATAGCGCCAGGCGTATAGACCGAACGCCAGCGTCCAGCACAGCGCCGCCAGCCACAGCCCGGCCAACGGCAACAGCAGCACCAACAGCACGCGGCTCAGGCACGCCAGGTTCAGCAGGATGAACGCCAGGGTCATGCCCGCCGGCGGCTCGAGGGCGCGCCCGGTATGGCCCAGGCTGACACGGGCAACCATCGCCAGGATCAGCCCGGCCATGGCGCCGATGGTCAGGCCGTGCACCGCCAGGCTCGGGTTCACTGGCACGCCGAAGTGCCACAGCGCCATGCCCAGGCAAGCCACCGCCAGCCAGGCATAGGCCAGGTGCAACGACCACAGCAGCGGCACCCGCCACAAATCCCGATCATGCCAACGCACCAGTCGAATCCCGTGGCCCACCGCCAACGCGGCGAACAACAGGCCGACCCAGACGCTGGCCACCAGCGCCGGACCGAAGGCATACAACAACGCCACCAGCGCCGACCCTGCCAGCAACAGGCGATCAAGCCACGGCCACGGGGCAACGCCCTCGACCCGTCCGAGGCCGCGCTGGGTAAAGAATGGAATCACGCGACCGCCGATCAACCCCATCATTGCCGCCACCAGCCACAGGCCGGTGAGCACGCTCTGGCGCTGCAAGCCCTCGTTGTGCTGCACCAGGCCGTATACGGATAACCCATCGGCGGCGGCCAACAGCAGCAATACCAGCACAATCGGGTAATTGCGCTTCTGCCGCACACGCCACAACATCACGCCCATCAACGCGGCGACCGCCAGGGCAAAACCCAGCTCCAGCAGCGTCAGTAACGGCCAGGGCGCATCGACCAACCAGGCCAGCCGCGCGCCCAACCACAACAACGCCAGGGTTGCCAGGCGCTTGCCGCTCAGGCCCGGGATTCCAGTCCAGGTTTGCACCGCCGTCAGCAGGAACCCGGCAATGATCGCCAGGCCGAAACCGAACAACAGTTCATGCCGATGCCAGGCCAACCAGCCGCCGGCCGGCTGCCAGGCGGACAAGCGCCCGGTGAACGCCGCGAGCCAAAGTGGAACGACCAACAGCGCCAATACACACCCGGCCAAAAAAAACGGCCGGAACGCCAGGCGCCACAACGGCAAAATGGCCATGGCCTTGCGACGGTCAAGCACTTGCATACATCACTCCTTTGCCTCGCTGAACCGCCAGCGAGGTACGACAAACCAGGGTTCGAATGATCGGCTATCGACGCCGGCCGGCCTTGTCTCAGATCAAGCCAGCGCATCGCCTCGAACAGGTACTTGCAAGGGGCTTGCCGAACTGGGTCTAACTGTCTGCTAAAACACCTCGGCCCCCTGTGGGAGCGAGCTTGCTCGCGATGGCGGTGGGTCAGGTGGCATTGATGTTGGGTGTGCTACCGTCATCGCGAGCAAGCTCGCTCCCACAAGGACTATAGCCACAAAGGGTATTTATGACCCTTTCATGGTTATTTTTACCCTTAAACGTCAGGGTCATTTGTACCCACCCCAACCTCAACACCCCAGGAATCAACCCCCGCAGGCATGGCCCGTCTCTTGCTCAGGCACGGCATCACCTTTCTTGTCGGGGTCATCCATGAAATCCGTCGTCCTGCCGCTTACCTGGTTCGTCTTGCTCTCCTGCGTCGTGGCGCTTGCCAGCGGCCTGTCCCTGAGCCTGGTCTGACCCCGTTCACCTCTTTCGCCCTTACAAGGATTCCATGCCATGGTGCTCCACCGCGTCCATCACCAGATTCTGCGCAGCCATCACCTGTTCGAGCCGTTGAACGAAGAAGAGCTCAACGAATTGATGAGCAACAGCCAACTGCTGAACATCGACAGGGGCGATCCGCTGTTCCGCCAGGGAGAACCGGCGCAGGCGTTTTACTTCGTGATTTCCGGCGCCGTGAAAATCTACCGGCTGACCCCGGATGGCCAGGAAAAGGTCTTCGAGGTGATCGGCGAGCGCCAGACCTTCGCCGAAGCCATGATGCTGATGGACACCCCCAACTACGTCGCGTCCGCCGAAGCCGTCGGCCCGACCCAGGTCTACCGGCTGTCCAACGCCACCTACATGCGTCTGCTGCAAAGCAACAGCCGGCTGACCTTCGCCCTGCTCGGCAAGCTCTGTGTGCGCCTGCACCAACGGGTCAACGAGATTGAAACCCTGTCGCTGAAGAACGCCACTCACCGCGTGGTACGCTACCTGCTGACGCAACTGGTGCGCCTGCAAACCGTGGACAGCCAGTTCGAATTGCCGATGGCCAAGCAGTTGATCGCCGGACACTTGTCGATCCAGCCGGAAACCTTCTCGCGGATCATCCGCCGCCTGATCGATGAAAAAATCATCACCCAGGACGGTCGCCAGATCGCCATTCTCGATCGCCTGCGTCTGGAACAATTCGAATGAGCGCGCAGCCCACTTGCCTGTATTGCCAACAGACCCAACCCGGTGATGCAACCGAATGCCGCCAGTGCGGCATGCCCCTGCCAGTCGAGGCGGCAAAGGCCGGCGAGCGCCGGTTGCGGCGCTTCACCTGGTTCTGTGTCGGCTTGACGATCTTCTGCATCGTCATGTTCTTCTGGCTGCCCCGCAGCATCGCCTGAGCCCTCAATCCTGAGTCAACTGCCGGTACAACTGCGGTAAACGCAGCGGCAGTTGCTCGGGCTGGCGAATCAAGGTGTAGCCGTTGGCCCCGAACATGTACGGCAGGTAATCCCCCGCTTCGCGATCGATGGTGATGCAGAACGGCGTCAGCCCTTGGCGCCGGGCTTCCAGCACTGCCTGGCGGGTGTCTTCCACACCGTAGCGTCCTTCATAGAGGTCCAGGTCATTGGGCTTGCCGTCACTGAGCAGCAACAACAATTTGCGCCGCCGCTTGCAGCCCGCCAACCGTTGCGTGGCCTGGCGAATCGCTGCGCCCATGCGCGTGTAGTAACCGGGCTTGAGCCCCTGGATCCGCCCCCGGGTGTGGTCGTCATAGCGCTGGTTGAACGCCTTGAGTTCATGCATGCGCACCTGCTGGCGGCGCAAGGAAGAGAACCCGTACAAGGCAAAATCGTCCCCCAGCACCGACAGGGTTTCGCCGAACAGCAACAGGCTGTCGCGGATCACGTCGATCACCCGGTGCTCGTCGTTGAGGTGGGCATCGGTGGACATCGACAGATCGGCCAGCAGCAGGCAGGCCAGGTCCCGACGAGTCTGACGCTGGTCCATGAACAGTCCGCGTTCGCTGCACTGCCCGTGCTGGCGCTCGACATGAAAGTCCAGCCAGGCTTGCAGGTCCAGTTCCGAGCCTTGGGTTTGCTGGCGCAACCATTGGCGATCGTTGCGCAAGTGTTCGAACTGGCGACGCAAGCGCTGGGCCGAGCTTCGCAGGCGTGCGGGCAACGGCTGGGGCTGGCAATCGCGAGGGGTGAAGGTTTGCAGGCTGACGAAGTCGTCCTGCAGGCGTTGTTTGCGGTAATCCCATTCCGGCAACAGGATGCCTGCGCCCAACGGGATGTCATCCACATCGGCCGGCGGCAGGTCCAGGTGCAGTTTCAAACCACCGCCCTTGCGCAAGCGGGTGCGCGACAGGGTCAACTGATCCAAGTCCTCGGCGACGCGAGCGGCGTCCGGGTCTTCGCTGTCATCCGCCCAGCGATCCAGGTCCACGTGTTCGGTCCAGCTGAACAGGTTTTCCAGGCGCACGATCAGCAGCCCACCGTCACGGGTGGTGTCGTCGATTCGCTCGGCGCGCTTGCGCCCGCCCTGCTGTTCACCGGGCGGCGTCGCCAGGTATTGCTCGGACTCCTCAAGGTTGGCGGCCTGGGGATTGGCCAGGTGTTGGGGTGGGTATAGCCACAGCGGCAACGGCCAGGCCGCCCGCTCGCTGCGTGGAAAATATTCGACACTGCCCGGTTCGCGCAAGGCTTGGCACAACGCCCGCTCCAGGGCGGCTTCGGCCGGGTTGAGCGTGGCCGGATCGGGGCGCAGGGACAGGTGCGCGTCCACCAACCGCCGGTAGCGAGGGCGCAGCGCCGGATAGCGTTTCAACACCGCCAGGGTCCAGCGCTGATTGTCCCGCCCCCAGTGCTTCATCGGCCCCGACTGCGCGGCCAGCAAGGCGAGCCAGCGATACAGCTCTTCGTTGAGCCCGACATCAGGGAACGTCGCCAGGCTCGCCGGCAGCCGCAGGTTATCGCCATCGCAACAGGCCAGGGGCACTTGCTTGCAGGTGCCGGCGATCTGCTGCAACAGGTTGCGCCGCAGCAACAGGTCACGGTCGCTGACCGCCTCCACCCCCAGGTGAGGCGCACCGCCGGTGGCGCGAAATAGCACCTGCAACGCGCGTTGCCGGGGGACCAGCTCGACCCGGGCCTCAGGAAAATCAGCACTGGCCCGGCGGGTGATGAAACGGTGCCAGACACTGCCGACCCATTCTTCCAGCTCCAGGGTGAATGCCATGGTTGTTCTCCTATCGACCCATTGCAGTGAAGAGACTGGCTCATACTGCTTTTGTGGCGAGGGAGCTTGCTCCCACTTGGGTGCGAAGCGCCCATCAAAAAGGGTCTGCTGCGCAGCCCAGCGGGAGCAAGCTCCCTCGCCACAAAAGCTCCTTCGCCACAGTCTCAGTGGTGAGGATTTACGAAGGCACCACCGCCGCCGGTGCACGCAGGGCCGCACGGCCACGTTGACGGAAGCTGAACAGGTAGCAGAGCAACCCGGCCAGGAACCCGACGCCGCTGACCAGTCGCGCCCAGAACAGCGGCTTCAAATGATCCATCGTGGCCATGAATGGCAAGGCACTGCCATCCGTCATCCAGCGTTGCAACCACACCTGGACCACACCGGCTGCGGTGAGGAACAAGGTGATCATCACCATCGACAAGGTCATCAACCAGAAGCCCCAGATCTCCAGGCGCTGCGAGCGTTCATCCGCTGCTTCACCCAACCCACGCAAGCGTGGCATGGCGTAGCTGATCAGCGTCATCACAATCATTGCGTAGGCGCCGTAGAAGGCCAGGTGCCCGTGGGCCGCGGTCAGTTGCGAACCGTGGGTGTAGTAGTTGACCGGTGCCAGGGTGTGCAGGAAACCCCAGACGCCCGCACCGAAGAACGCGGTGACCGTGGTGCCCTTGGCCCACAACGTGGCAGCGCGGTTCGGGTGTTGCCGACGACGGTTTTTCACCATGCTGAAGGCGAAGACCACCATGGCCAGGAACGGTAGCGGTTCCATCGCCGAGAAGATCGAGCCCACCCACAGCCAGACCTCGGGCGCACCGATCCAGAAGAAGTGGTGGCCGGTGCCGATGATCCCGGTGATCAACGCCATGGCGATAATCACGTAGAGCCATTTCTCGACCACTTCGCGGTCCACACCGGTGATCTTGATCAGGACGAAGGCAAGCATCGAACCCATGATCAGTTCCCAGACGCCTTCGACCCAAAGATGCACCACCCACCACCAGTAGAACTTGTCGCGGGCGAGGTTCGAGGGGTTGTAGAAGGAGAACAGGAAGAACACCGCCAGGCCGATCAGCCCAGTCATCATCACCATGCTGACCGTGGTCTTGCGACCTTTGAGCAGGGTCATGCCGATGTTGTAGAGGAACCCCAGGCACACCACCACGATGCCCATCTTGGTGATGGTCGGCTGCTCCAGGAACTCGCGGCCCATGGTCGGCAGCAAGTCGTTGCCGGTGAACTTCGCCAGCGTGGCATAAGGCACCGAGAGGTAGCCCAGGATCGTCGCCACACCCGCGGCGGCGAACACCCAGAACAGCACGATCGCCAGTTTCGGGCTGTGCAGTTCGCGGTCGGCCTCCTCCGGTATCAGGTAATACGCCGCGCCCATGAAGCCGAACAGCAGCCAGACGATCAGCAGGTTGGTGTGGACCATGCGGGCCACGTTGAAAGGGATCAGCGGGAACAGGAAGTCGCCGACCACGTATTGCAGGCCCATGATCAAACCGAACAACACCTGCCCCAGGAACAGCATCAGGGCAAACACGAAGTAGGGTTTGGCGACGGCCTGCGAGGCGAATTTCAGATGCGGATTAGCCATGCTCATCTCTCAGCCCTCCTTGTTTGGCGGCCAGCCATTGGTATTGATTTTCGAGCTCCACTTGAGGAACTCGGCGATGTCGTCGACCTCCTGCTCGCTCAGGTTGAACTGCGGCATGGCCCGACGACCCGGAACGTTCAGCGGCTGCATTTTCATCCAGGCCTGCAGGAACGGCTTGAAGGCTTCATCGCCACCGCGACGGTTGACCACGTTGCCCAGCTCCGGCGCAAAGTACGCGCCCTCGCCCAGCAGGGTATGGCAGCCGATGCAGTTGTTGCGCTCCCAGACGCCCTTGCCGCGTATCACCGATTCCGTCAATTGCGCCTGGTTGCTGCGTTCTGGAAAGGTCTGTTCCGTGTGGTAGGTCAGGGCCAGGAATATCAGGAAAAAGAAGATGCTTCCCCCGAAATAAATATTCCTGGCCATGCCTTTGGTGAAAGTATCTGACATGGTCACTTCCTCATTGCTTGGCGTGTTCATTCTAGGAAGCGAGGGGCGGGAAACCGCTTGATGGCGATCAAGAATCTCCGATGGTTTTGGTGGGTTGTTGCAAGGACACCGCGATGATGGAGAGCAGCTTTTGTGGCGAGGGAGCTTGCTCCCGCTGGCCTGTAGGAGCTGTCGAGCGCAGCGAGGCTGCGATTTTTTGATCTTTCGCTCCAGACCCCGTTTGCAGGGGAAAGATCGCAGCCTCGTTGCACTCGACAGCTCCTACAGCGCAGCCCAGCGGGAGCAAGCTCCCTCGCCACAGGGGGGGGAATGTCGGGCGTCAGAGCGTGAACGAGATCGCAATCGCCAGCAGCGCCGCCCAGCTCAACACCAACCGCCGCCACAATCGCGGCGCGTGACGCAGTTCCATGAAGCCGTCGGCGATCAGCCAGGCCTTGGTCACCGCGACCACCAGGATGGCGATGGACACCAGCTCGGTAGCCGCGATCTGGCCCAGGGCAACGGTGCCGGTGCTCAACACGGCCAGCGTCATCCAGCAAGCAATCAAGACACGGGAAGTCGACATGAGCACCTCCGCTCAATCAAGGATGTAGACAACCGGGAACAGCAGCACCCAGACCAGATCGACCATGTGCCAATACAGCACGCCGGATTCCAGCCCACTGTTGCGCTGCGCCCCATAGCGACGTCGCCGACACCCTTCGGCCAGCCAGGCGAGGATCACCATGCCCAGCAACACATGGAGAAAATGAAACGCGGTGAGGATCCAGTACAAAGTGAAGAACGTGTTGTGCTCCATCCCCAGGCCGTTCGCCAACAGATGGGCGTACTCCGTGAGCTTGATCCCCACATAGCCGCAAGCAAGCAACAACGCCACACACAACAACAGTGCGGCTCGACGCGGCCGGTCCTGCCTGACTTGCTCCTGGGCCAGGGCCGCGAACAGGCCAGCGGTCAGCAGGCTGAGGGTCATCGCCAGGCCCGTGGAGCGGTCCAGCAATTGCCGGCCTTCGCTGAAGGTCTGCGGGTACAACGCCTGGGCGACGGTGAACGTCAGGATCAACAACGCGAACACCGACAACTCGGCGAGGATGAAAAACCACATCGCCAGGTCCCCGGGCAAGCGTCGGGGCACGGCAACGGTTTCAGCCAAAGTGGACATCGACCACATCCATCAGCGCGGCGACGGTCTGCGGGTCGTCACTCAATGGCTCGGCCAGGCACGCCAGGCAGGCTTGGCGCGGGTCCATGCCGGAGCCGATCATGCGCGCGGCGAAAATCAGCAAGCGCGTCGAGGCGACTTCCTCCAGGTCATGCTGATCGAGCCGGCGCAGCGCCTGCCCCAATCGCACCACCTGGGCCGCCAGGGCCAGATCGACCCCGGCCTCGCGGGCGACGATGCGCTCTTCATCGGCCACCGCCGGATAGCCAAAACGCATCGCCACGAAACGCTGGCGAGTGCTGGGCTTCATGCCCTTGAGCAGGTTCTGGTAACCGGGGTTGTACGACACCACCAGCATGAAGGACGGCGGCGCCTGCAGTACTTCGCCGGTGCGTTCCAGGTACAACTGCCGACGATCATCGGCCAGTGGGTGCAACACCACGGCCGTGTCCTGGCGCGCTTCGACCACCTCATCCAGATAACAGATGCCGCCCTCGCGCACCGCCCGGGTCAAGGGCCCGTCCTGCCACCAGGTGCCCTGGGCGCCGATCAGGTGACGCCCCACCAGGTCGGCCGCGCTCAAGTCGTCGTGGCAGGCCACGGTGTACAGCGGCAGCTTCAGGCGGTGGGCCATGTGCTGGACGAAGCGGGTCTTGCCGCAGCCGGTCGGGCCTTTGATCAGCACCGGCATGCCGTGATGCCAGGCCTGTTCGAACATCGCCTGCTCGTTGTCCTGGGGTTGATAAAAGGGTTCGTCGGGGTGCTGCAAAGTGTGGATAGCGTTCATGGCAAGGCCTGATCAGACAACACGATTGCAGGCAACGCTACGGTGCCCTGCGACAACCTGGCAAGGGCTGCGGCCGGCAAACTTGATCGCCGTCAAGCGGCTAACCACCGGCCTGGGCATAGCCTTGCACCGCACCAAGAACCTGCGCGCCGAACGTCAATTACAGCGCAGCGCGGGTCACGCCTGAGGAGAAATGGAATGCTGATCAGCCACAAAAAATCGTGGGCCCTGCGGGTCACGGCGCTGTGTACAGCGCTGGCCGCACCCCACGCCTTCGCCGACCAAACCGCTGCGCCGGAGCAACCCCGCGTAGTCAAGACCGAAGGCGCGCCCGACCTGAGCCAGGCCGACTTCGACACGGCCAAGGAAATCTACTTCCAACGCTGCGCCGGTTGCCACGGCGTGCTTCGCAAAGGCGCCACCGGCAAGCCGCTGACACCCGACATCACCCAATCGCGCGGCCAGGCCTACCTGGAGGCGCTGATCACCTACGGCTCGGCCGCTGGCATGCCGAACTGGGGCACGTCCAATGCCCTGACCAAAGACCAGATCACGGTGATGGCCAAGTTCATCCAGCACACCCCACCGACCCCACCGGAATGGGGCATGGCCGAAACCCGCAAAACCTGGAAGGTCCTGGTCAAGCCCGAGGACCGGCCAACCAAACAACTCAACAGCCTCAACCTGCAGAACCTGTTCTCGGTGACCCTGCGCGACGACGGCAAGATTGCCCTGATCGACGGCGACAGCAAGAAGATCGTCAAGCTGATCGACACCGGTTATGCGGTGCACATCTCGCGCATCTCGGCGTCGGGCCGCTACCTGCTGGTGATCGGCCGGGATGCCAAGATCGACATGATAGACCTGTGGCCGAAAGAGCCGACCAAGGTCGCGGAAATCAAGGTGGGCATCGAGGCCCGCTCGGTGGAAACCTCCAAGTTCAAGGGCTACGAGGACAAATACACCATTGCCGGCTCGTACTGGCCGCCGCAGTTCACCATCATGGACGGCGAGACCCTGGAGCCCAAGCAGATCGTCTCGACCCGCGGCATGACCGTTGACACCCAGCAGTACCATCCCGAGCCTCGGGTCGCGGCCATCATCGCCTCCCACGAATGGCCGGAGTTCATCGTCAACGTCAAGGAAACCGGCAAGGTGATGCTGGTCAATTACCAGGACATCAAGAACCTCACCATCACCAGCATCGACGCCGCGCCGTTCCTGCATGACGGCGGTTGGGACAGCAGCCATCGCTACTTCATGACGGCCGCCAACAACTCCAACAAGGTCGCGGTGATCGACTCCAAGGAACGCAAGCTCACCGCCCTGGTGGACGTTGGCAAGACCCCGCACCCGGGACGCGGCGCCAACTTCAACCACCCTCTCTACGGACCGGTCTGGGCCACCAGCCACTTGGGCGATGCCGGGGTTTCGCTGATCGGCACCGACCCGGTCAATCACCCGCAATACGCCTGGAAACAGGTTGGTTCGCTCCAGGGCCAGGGTGGCGGCTCGCTGTTCATCAAGACTCACCCCGCGTCCCGTCACCTGTATGTCGACACCACCCTCAGCCCTGACGCCAAGCTCAGCCAGTCGGTAGCGGTGTTCAACATCGACAAGCTCGACGCCGGCTACACCGTGCTGCCGATTGCCGAGTACGCCGGTATCAAGAAAGGCGCGCTGCGTGTGGTGCAACCGGAATACAACAAGGCCGGCGACGAGGTCTGGTTCTCGGTCTGGAGTGGCCAGGAAGACGAGTCGGCGCTGGTGGTGATCGACGACAAGACCCTCAAGGTCAAGAACGTGATCAAGGACAAACGCCTGATCACCCCGACCGGGAAATTCAACGTCTACAACACCCAACACGACATCTATTGAGCCCCATCAATAAGAGGAAAAACCATGAAGCCTATTCTGATTGCCCTGGCCCTGACTGCCGCCTACAGCCTGCCGGCGTTGGCCCAAGACGGCCCGACGCTGTTCAAGAGCAAGCCCTGCGCGGCCTGCCACTCCATCGACACCAAGGTGGTTGGCCCGGCGCTCAAGGACGTCGCGGCGAAAAACGCCGGCGTCGCCGGAGCACAGGATTTACTCGCCAAGCACATCAAGGAAGGTACGCAAGGTAACTGGGGACCGATGCCGATGCCGGCCAACCCCGTGACGGAAGAGGAAGCCAAGATCCTGGCTGCGTGGGTCTTGACCCTTAAATAACCACCCAGAAGGGAGGCTTTTAAGAATACCTGTGGCGAGGGAGCTTGCTCCCGCTGGGCTGCGCAGCAGCCCCAATAGCAACCTGACGACTCGGTGTGTCAGGCAAACCCAAGGGGCTGCTTCGCAGCCCAGCGGGAGCAAGCTCCCTCGCCACAAAAGCTGTGCGCGACTTTATTTTCTTATCAGGAGGACGTCATGGAACGACACAGCTCTGCAACCTTGATAACCACCCTCCTCTTTGTTTTCTCCTCCTGCGTGCTGGCCGCTCCCGACAGCCAGCGCCAGGCCCAACTGCAACACCTGTTGGACCAGGATTGTGGCGCCTGCCACGGCCTGTACATGACCGGCGGCCTCGGCCCACCCCTGACCCACGAAGCCCTGGCCGGAAAATCCCGCGACAGCCTCATCGCCACCGTCACCCTCGGACGGCCCGGCAGCGCCATGCCCGGTTGGGCACCGTTGCTTGCGCCCGACGACATTCGCTGGCTGGTGGACCGGCTCCTTCAAGGAAAACCCGCCTCATGATCCGTTCATTGCTCTCCTCCACCGCCATCGCCCTGCTGCTCTGCGGTTGCGCCCAGACACCGTTGCGCGGCACCGGCGATTTGGGCGTGGTGGTGGAGCGCGCCACCGGCAGCCTGCAAATCATTGAAAGCGACACCCGCACCGCCCTGGGCCGCGTCGAAGGCCTGGGCGACTTGTCCCACGCCTCGGTGGTGTTCTCCCGCGACCAACGCTACGCCTACGTGTTCGGGCGCGATGGTGGCCTGAGCAAAGTCGACCTGCTGCGCGCGCGCATCGAGCACCGGATCATCCAGGGCGGCAACAGCATCGGCGGTGCAATCAGCCAGGACGGCAAGCTGATCGCCGTCTCCAACTACGAACCTGGCGGCGTCAAGGTATTCGATGCCCAGACCCTGGAACAGGTCGCCGACATTCCCGCCACGTCGTTGCCCGGCGGACAAAAGCGCTCCCGGGTGGTCGGCTTGGTGGACGCGCCAGGGCAACGCTTCGTGTTCAGCCTGTTCGACACCGGCGAGATCTGGACCGCCGACTTCAGCCACGGCCTCAGCCCGCGCATCGAGCGTTTCACCGCCATCGGCCAGCAACCCTACGACGCCCTGATCACCCCGGACGGGCGTTATTACATGGCCGGGCTGTTCGGTGAAGACGGCATGGCCCAACTCGATCTCTGGCACCCGGAGCGCGGGGTGAAACGGGTACTGGGCCATTACGGGCGCGGCCAGGCGCGGCTCCCGGTGTACAAGATGCCGCATCTGGAGGGCTGGGCCCTGGCCGACCAGCAAGCCTTCGTGCCTGCCGTCGGGCATCACCAGGTATTGGTGATGAACGCCCAGGATTGGCAGCAGACCGACGCCATCGCCGTGGCCGGTCAACCGGTGTTCGTCACGGCGCGACCGGACGGCCGGCAGCTGTGGGTCAACTTCGCCTACCCGGACAACGACCGCGTCCAGGTCATCGACACCCAGACCCACGCCATCGTCGCCGACCTGCGGCCAGGCCCGGCGGTGCTGCACATGGAGTTCACCGCGCGGGGTGACCAGTTGTGGTTGTCCGCCCGGGACGGTGGCGAGGTACAGGTCTGGAACCCGTATCGGCTCGAGCGCCTGGGCAGCCTGCCGGCCCTGAGCCCGAGCGGCATTTTCTTCAGCAGTCGCGCGCACAAGCCGGGGTTCTGACCATGACTTCCAGCTCACTGGCCCGGCGCCTGATCGATCAATTCCAGCATGGCCTGCCGTTGTGCGCCGAGCCCTACCGGGCCATGGCCGAGACCTTGGGCTGCAGCGAAGCCCAGGTCATCGACTGCCTGCAACACCTGCAAGTGGCCGGGACCTTGTCACGGGTCGGCCCAGTGTTCGAACACACCCGGGCCGGGGCCAGCACCCTGGCCGCCCTGGCCGTGCCCGAAGAGCGCTTGCACCAAGTGGCGGCACGCATCAGCCAATACCCGGAAGTCAATCACAACTATGCCCGCGAACATCGCTACAACCTCTGGTTCGTGCTGACCGGCCCCAACCGCGACCACCTGGAAAACATCCTCCAGGAACTGGAGAACGACACCGGTCTCACGCCACTGGACCTGCCCATGCTGACCGCCTACCGCATCGACCTGGGCTTTGCCCTGGAGGCCACCCCATGAAAAACGCCCTGAGCGAACAACAGTCACTGGCACTGCGCCGTTTGCTGGAAACCGGCCTGCCCCTGACATCGCGTCCCTTCCAGGCCCTGGCCGAGCAGATCGAGGCCAGCGAGCAACAGGTACTTGAACAGGTGCAGCATTGGCATGAACAGGGGCTGTTCCGCCGTGTCGGCCTGGTGGTCAACCATCGTGCCTTGGGCTTTGCCGCCAACGCCATGCTGGTGCTGGACGTGCCGGACGCCTTGGTTGATGAAGTCGGCCGACGCCTCGGGCAAACCCCGGGCATCAGCCTTTGCTACCAACGCCCCAGGCGCCTGCCCCAGTGGCAATACAACCTGTTCTGCATGATCCACGGTCGCCAGCGTGACCGTGTCGAGGCCCATGTCCAGGCGCTGCTGGAAGAACACCTGCTGGACGACCTGCCCCACCAGTTGCTGTTCAGCACGCACCTGTTCAAGCAATGCGGCGGACGTTTCGCCGCCCCGGCCGGAGCCCGTATCGATGGATGACCTCGACCGCCGCCTGATCAATCGCCTGCAACTGGGCCTGCCGCTGGTGCGTCACCCTTGGCAGGCCCTGGCCCAGGAACTGGACAGCAGCAGCACCGAATTGCTCGACCGCCTGCATGAGTTGCTCAACGACGGGGTACTCACCCGCTTCGGCCCGATGTTCGACATCGATCGCCTGGGCGGTGCGTTCACCCTGGCGGCGCTGGCAGTGCCCGAGCCGCGCTTCGAGACCATCGCCGAGCTGCTCGCGGACATGCCCGAGGTCGCCCACAACTACCGCCGCGAGCACACCTGGAACATGTGGTTCGTGCTCGCCTGCCCCAGCGAACAGGCGATCAACGACACCCTGCTGCACATCGAACACCTGACCGGCCTGGTGCCGCTGAACCTGCCCAAAGAGGAGACCTACCATGTCGGCCTGTATTTCCCCGTCTGAGTCTTTGTGGCAAGCGCCGCCACGGCTGGATGAAACAGCCTTGGCGCTGCGCCTGGTGGAACTGACCCAGGCCGGCCTGCCCTTGCTCGAAGACCCCTGGGCCTGGCTGGCCGAACAACTGGAACTGAGCGTGGAATCCACCCTCGACCTGCTCAAGCGCCTGCAGGCCGACGGTGCGATCCGCCGCATTGCCGCCGTGCCCAATCACTATCGCCTGGGCTATCGCCACAACGGCATGACGGTCTGGGACGTGGCCGATGCCGATATCTCGCGTCTTGGCGCCCTGCTGGGAGCGCAGCCCTTCGTCAGCCACTGCTACCGGCGCCCGCGCCGGCCCGGCTGGCGCTACAACCTGTTCGCCATGGTCCATGGCCGCAGCCGCGAAGAAATCGACAGCTACCGCGAACACCTGCGCTACCTGCTGGGGGACGCCTGCGCCGCCGATGACATGCTGGTGAGCAGCCGCATCCTGAAAAAAACCGGCCTGCGCCTGACACCTGTGGGAGCAAAGCTTGCTCGCGAAACAGGCGCGTCGGTTTTATGAAGGACCGCACCGGCTTCATCACGGGCAAGCCTTGCTCCCACCAAGCCTTGCTCCCACAACGAAGGATCGCCTTATGTTGAGGATCAGCCATTACCTGCGAGCCCTGGCCGGGCATTGCCCCGCCCCACGTGTCGCGCCACCGGGCAGCAGCCGCCCGCCGGTGGTGATCTGGAACCTGCTCAGGCGCTGTAACCTGACCTGCAAGCACTGCTATGCAACGTCGGCCGACAGCGTGTTTCGCGATGAACTGGACACCCCGGCGGCGCTCCAGGTCATCGACGACCTGCACGATGCCGGCGTGCGCGTGTTGATCCTGTCCGGCGGCGAACCGCTGCTGCGCGAGGATCTGTTTCAACTCAGCACTTATGCCCGCGATAAAGGTTTTTTCCTCGCCTTGTCCACCAACGGCACGCTGATCGACGCTTCCAATATCGAACAGATTGCAGCGGTCAACTTCGATTACGTGGGCATCAGCATCGATGGCCTGGAAGCGACCCACGATGAATTCCGTCAGCTCAAGGGCAGTTTCGCCAGCTCCATGGCGGCCATCCGGCTCTGCCGTGAACAAGACATCCGGGTCGGGTTGCGCACCACCCTCACCCAGCAAAACCATGCCCAGTTGCCGCGCTTGCTGGACTTGATGAATGAGTACGACGTACAGAAATTCTACCTGTCGCACCTCAACTACAGCGGCCGGGGCAAGCGCAGTCGCAAGCTCGATGCCCATCAGCAGATGAGCCGCGAGGCCATGACCCTGATCTTCGAGCGGGCCTGGCACGACATCGTACAAGGCCGCGACAGTGACTTCGTCAGCGGCAACAACGACGCCGACGCAATCCTGTTGCTGCAATGGGTATCCCGGCGCCTGCCTCAACACTACGTCGCACTGGAGCAGATGCTGCGGGCCTGGGGCGGCAACGCCTCGGGTAGTGGTATCGCCAACATCGACAATACCGGCGAGGTTCACCCCGACACGTACTGGTGGCAGCACTCGGTGGGCAATGTCCGCCAGACGCCATTCAAGACACTCTGGCTCGATCGCCCCGAAGCCCTGCTGCTGAAGCTGCGCGAACACCCACGGGCCGTGGGCGGTCGCTGCGGGCAATGCCGCTGGCTGGCGATCTGCAACGGCAATACCCGCACCCGGGCCTGGGCCGACGGCGACCTGTGGGGCCAGGACCCCGGCTGCCATCTCAGCGACGAAGAAATCGGCTTGCACGCGATCCCCAGCGTTGCGATGCCCTGCGCCTGATCTACCGACGGCGAACCTGATACCGAACCAAGGAAGTCCCATGCCTGCCTCCATCGTTTTGCCCGCTGCCCTGCAAGCATCCTTCAGACCGGGTGAAGTCGCCCTGGTCGGCGCCGGCCCCGGTGACCCGGGCCTGCTGACATTGCGCGCCTGGAGCCTGTTGATGCAGGCCGACGCGGTGGTCTACGACCGCTTGATCAGCGCGCAATTGCTCAGCCTGATCCCGCTGACCTGCGCCCGGCACTACGTCGGCAAGGCCGCCGGTTGCCACAGCCTGCCCCAGCCACAGATCAACGAACTGCTGGCCGAACTGGCCGACCAGGGACAGCGGGTGGTGCGACTCAAGGGCGGCGATCCGTTCATCTTCGGTCGCGGCGCCGAGGAGCTGGAGTATCTGCTGGCCCGCGGTATCGATTGCCAAATCGTGCCCGGCATCACCGCCGCGGCCGGTTGCAGCACCTATGCCGGCATTCCCCTGACCCATCGCGACCTGGTCAACTCCTGTCGCTTCATCACCGGTCATTTGCAACGCGAAGGCGACTTGAACCTGCCCTGGCAAAGCCTGGCGGATGACAGCCAGACCCTGGTGTTCTACATGGGCTTGTCCAACCTCGGCACCATCGCCGCACAACTGATCGCGGCGGGCCTGGCGGCTGATACGCCGGCGGCGCTGATCAGCAACGGCACGCGCCCCGACCAGCAGGTCCTGCGCGGCACCCTCCAGCAATTGCCGCAGATGGCGCTGGCCTGCGCCGAAGGCCTGCCGACCTTGACGGTGATCGGCAAAGTGGTCGGTTTGTTTGCCCATCAAGTATTGGAGCATCCGGCCCGCCTGCACCCGGCCCTACCGCTCCAGCCAAGTATCGCGAGGGTCGCCTCATGAGAATCGGCTGGCTTGCCCCATTACTGTGGATCGGTGCTGTCCACGGCGCCACGGCGCCTGAACCGGACCTGGCGTTGGCCGAACAGAACTACCAGCAACACTGCCAGCAATGCCACGGGGTGAATCGCATCGGCGGCGCCGGGCCGGCGCTGTTGCCCCAGAGCCTGAGTCGGATCAAGCCCGACGAAATCCGCCAGGTGATCGAAAATGGCCGCCCGGCCAGCCAGATGGCGGCGTTCGGTGCGGTGCTGGCGCCTGCGCAGATCGATGGCTTGACCCACTATCTCCAGCGTCCACCCGCGGTCGAACCGACCTGGAGCGAGGACGACACGCGCCGCAGTCATCGCTTGCTGGCGGATGTCGCCAGCCTGCCCGATAAACCCCAGCACCACGCCGACCCGCTGAACCTGTTCGTGGTGGTGGAAGCTGGCGATCATCACATCGATATCGTCGACGGCGATCGCTTCGAGGTCCTGGCGCGCTTCGCCTCACATTTCGCGGTACATGGCGGACCGAAGTTTTCGCCGGACGGACGCTTCGTCTATTTCGCCTCCCGGGACGGCTGGATCAGCCTGTATGACTTGCACAACCTCACGCTCATCGCCGAGGTGCGGGCCGGGCTCAATACCCGCAACCTGGCGGTGAGCAAGGATGGGCGCTGGGTGCTGGTGGGCAACACCCTGCCCGGCAACCTGGTGGTGCTGGATGCCCGCGACCTGTCGCTGGTCAAGACCGTAGCAACGGTGGGGCTGGACGGCCAGGCGTCGCGGGTCAGTGCGGTCTATACCGCGCCGCCGCGCAACAGCTTCATCGTCGCCTTGAAAGATGTGAAAGAGGTCTGGGAACTGTCCACCGGCCCGAACCCGGACTTCGTGCCCCGGCGGATCGAGGCCGAGGATTACCTCGATGACTTTTCCTTCTCGCCTGATTACCGGCAATTGCTCGCCACCTCGCGCAAGGCCCAGGGCGGCCAGGTGATCGACCTCGACACGGGGCGGATCGTCACCGACATCGCGCTGCCGGGCATGCCGCACCTGGGCTCGGGGACCTATTGGAAACGCGATGGGCACTGGGTGTTCGCCACACCCAACATCAGCAAGGGGCTGATTTCGGTGATCGACTTCGACACCTGGAAAGTCATCAAGCAGATCCCTACCCTGGGGCCGGGTTTCTTCCTGCGCAGCCACGTCAACTCCCGCTACGCCTGGACCGATGTGTTCTTCGGCCCGGACAACGATGCCATCCACCTGATCGACAAACAGACGCTGGAAATCGCCCACACCCTGCGGCCCATGCCCGGCAAAACCGCCGCCCACGTCGAGTTCACGCGCGACGGCCGCTACCTGCTGCTGAGCATCTGGGACACCGATGGCGCGCTGATCGTCTACGACAGCAACACCCTCAAGGAAATCAAGCGCCTGCCCATGAACAAGCCTTCGGGCAAGTACAACGTCGGCAACAAGATCGAGTTCGCCGAGGGGACGTCACACTGAAAAAAAGGGGGCTGATGCGCAGCCCCAATAGCAATCAGCCCTCAGGGCCGCTTCGCACCCCAGCGGGAGCAAGCTCCCTCGCCACAAAAGCGATCGGACATCCTGTGGGAGCGAGCTTGCTCGCGATAGCGGTGAGTCAGTCAACATCCATGCCGACTGACTTGACCCCATCGCGAGCAAGCTCGCTCCCACAGGGTATGTGCGCAGCCAAGCCAGCTCATCGGCCATGGGGTTGTCCATCCGTGGCGAGGGAGCTTGCTCCCGCTGGGCTGCGCAGCAGCCCCAAAAGCCGACCTGACACACCTCAGTTGAAGGGGGTCACCCTTACCAGGTGAGTACCGCACCCACCGCAAAGGTATCGGTGTCTTCGTTCTGGGCGCTGGTGTCGTGGCCGTTGATTTCGAACTGGTTGTACTCGGCCACGAGCTTGAGGTTGTCGTTGATGTCGTGGAACAGCGCGATGCCACGGGTTTCGTAATCGGCGCCACTGCCCACCACGCCGTTGCCGTCGTCATCGGTCTTGCCGTAGGACAACGCCAGGCGGTTCTTGCCCAGCTTGTAGGAGCCCTGCAACAGGTAGCCCTTGCTGTCGACATTGCGCAGGGTGGCTTCACCGGCGTTGTTGGTGAAGAACGGGTTGATGCCCTTGGCCTGGAACCCCGAGCCGGTCAGTGACAACCCGCCCATCTTCGCCTGCACGCCATACCCCAGGCCCTTGGAAGTGACCGATTCGACAGTGGAGTCGGTGTTGTCCGAGGTCTGGTAGCTGCCGTTGAGCCAGCTGTAGATCTTCGCACCGCCCAGGTCGAACTGGTAGGTGATCTCGCTCTCGGTGCGCGGGTTTTCCTGGTAGGCCTTGCCGGTGGCGCTGTTGTCGTTGGTGTCCACCGGGTCCATGATCCCCACCGCCACGCGCAAGCCCTCCATCACCGGCGTGCGGTAGGTGATCTGCGAGGTCGGGAACGGGTACGGATAACCGCTGCCGATGTTGCCGAACGAAACGCCACCGCCATCCACCAACCCCAGGCTGTCACTGACCTGACCGTAACCGGCGAGTAACTCGTCCAGCAGGATGTTGGAGCGGGCAAACAGGCCGAAGTCCTTGCCGATCAGCACCTCACCCCACTCCGGGTTCGCCACGGTGCCGTAGAACTGGCGCACGTCGATGGCGGTGTCGGTGCCATTGGTTTCACTGTCGTTGATGGTCACCCAGAACGAGGCCCGGGCACCGAGCTTGAGGTCATCGACCTGCTTGCCCATGTTGAAGCCCAGGTAGTTGGGCAAGAAGCCCATCTTGACCCGTGCCTGCCGACGATCGTACTGCTCACCCGCGCGGTCGACGTCGCTGTTGACGTAAAAGGCGTTGATGTAGCCGTCGGTGGAAAAGGTAGTCTGGTCCTTGTCGTACAGCATGATTTCGGCGTTGGCCCAAGGCATCAGGCCCAGGCTCGAAACACCTGCGATGACCGCAGGCAAAAAACGTTGGCGGGTATTTTTATTGTTGTGCATGGCGCGCTCCGCAACAGGGGACGGGATGTCGGAGGCGATTATCGAAAGGCGCCCGGGCGCGTCATACGCTGCCTTGGAGGCAATTGGCGAATGCTTTGGCAGCGCCGACCCGGCGCGGCAGTTTGGGTGTAAGACGGCGAGGCTGGCGGGTGCGGTACTTTGGGTGTGGGCCGCAGGGCGGCCTGGGAGGATCAACCCATTGGGCAGTCATAGGGAGTTGGCTGGTTTGGGGCTGCTGCGCAGCCCAGCGGGAGCAAGCTCCCTCGCCACAGGGGTCGCACCCACACTCAAAATTGAAGTCAAATCCAGCTTTTGTGGCGAGGGAGCTTGCTCCCGCTGGCCTGCGCAGCAGGCCCCTCGCCTTCGGCTCAGAACCGCGGTTTGACGGTCTTCCAGTCCGGCCGGTAGCGCTGCATCTGCCGCACATCGTCGCGCTGGCGGATGCCGCAGCTGAGGAACTGCTCATGCAGCTTGCCCAGTTGATCCCGGTCCAGTTCCAAGCCCAGGCCCGGCGCGCGGGTGATCTTCACGCAGCCGTCGACAATTGGCAGCTTGCCGCCCTTGATCACTTCTTCATCCGGTTCCTGCCACGGGTAATGGGTGTCGCAGGCGTAGTCCAGGTTCGGCACCGCGGCCGCCACGTGGGCCATGGCCATGAGGCTGATGCCCAGGTGCGAGTTCGAATGCATCGACACGCCCAGGCCGAAGGTGCTGCACATTTTCGCCAAGGCCTGGGTGTCGCGCAGGCCGCCCCAGTAATGGTGGTCGGCCAACACGATCTGCACACTGTCCAGCGCCACGCTGCGGCGAAACTCATCGAAATCGGTGACCACCATATTGGTCGCCAGCGGCAACCCCGTACGCTTGTGCAGCTCGGCCATGCCCGCAAGTCCCGGCGTCGGGTCTTCGTAATACTGCAGGTCATCCCCCAGCAGTTCGGCCATGCGAATCGAGGTTTCCAGGGACCAGTTGCCATTGGGATCGATGCGCAACGGATAGCCGGGAAACGCCCGTTTCAGCGCCTTGACGCAGGCGACTTCATGCTCCGGATCGAGGGCACCGGCCTTGAGCTTGATGCTCTTGAAGCCATAGTCCTGGATCATCCGCCGGGCCTGGGCAACTATCTGTTGTTCGTCGAGCGCCTCGCCCCAACTGTCGGGCGGGTACGGCGAATCGATGTGCTGGGCGTACTTGAAAAACAGATAGGCGCTGAACGGAATCTCGTCGCGAATCGCGCCGCCCAGCAGGTCCACCAGCGGCACGTTCAGGTAATGGGCCTGCAAATCCAGGCAAGCCACTTCGAACGCCGAATAGGCATTGCTCACCGCCTTGCTCGCGTGGGAACCCGGTGCCAGTTCGGCACCGGCAACGCTGACCGGTTTCTGCGCGGCGACGGTCGCCTGGACGATGGCCCGCAACTGGTTGAGGTTGAACGGATCCAGGCCGATCAACTGGCTCTGCAACTGCTGCTGGATCGCCAGGGCCGGCGCATCGCCGTAGCTCTCGCCGAGGCCGATGTAACCGTTGTCGCTCTCGATCTCGATGATCGAGCGCAACGCGAACGGCTCATGGATGCCGCTGGCGTTGAGCAAAGGTGGATCGCGAAAAGCGATGGGGGTGACGGTGACGCGTTTGATCTTCATACAGCGGCTCCCGATGGGCCAGGTTTCAAAGCTTGAGAGGTTTGCGACTGATCGGCTTCGGCAACGGTTTCGGGGCGGCCGGACCGTGAGTTCGGGGTATCGCGCTTCGGTGCGGTGCGGGCGAAAAAGATCACCACGGCGGCGACAAGCGAAGTGGCGGCCAACCCATACAAGCCGCCCTCGATGGAGCCGGTGGTCTGCTCCAGGAAACCGAAGGCCGTCGGCGCGACAAAACCACCGAGGTTACCGATGGAGTTGATCAAGGCGATCACCGCCGCCGCGATGCGTGCATCCAGGTAGCCTTGGGGAATCGGCCAGAACAACGCCGACGCTGCCTTGAAACCGATCGCCGCAAAACAGATCGCCACGAAGGCAAAGATCGGCCCGCCCGTGGTGGACATGAACATGCCAAACGCAGCGACCACCAGCGTCACCGCGACCCAGGCCTGCTGGAATTTCCATTTGCCGGCCAGGGCGGCAAAGCCGTACATCGCGATGATGGAAATGATCCATGGAATGGAGTTGAGCAAACCGACCTGGAAGTCCCCCAGGTTGCCCATTTTCTTGATCATGCTCGGTAGCCAGAACGTGGCACCGTAGATGGTCAGGGCAATGGAAAAGTAGATGAAACAGAACAGCGCGATCTGCCGGTCGGCCAGCAATTTGAACATCGACGGTTTGATCACCTGGGCCGCTTCCCGGGCCCGTTGCTCTTCGGCGATGGCGGCGATCAATACGGCTTTCTCTTCAGCGCTCAGCCATTTCGCCTGGCTCGGATGCGACTGCAGCCAGAACCAGACAAACCCGCACAGCACGATGGAGGCGAAACCTTCGATCAGGAACATCCACTGCCAGCCATGCAGGCCCATCCCGCTGACGTTCAACAAGGCGCCGGACACCGGGCCGGAAATCACCGAGGCGATGGCCGAGCCGCTGAGGAAAATCGCCATCGCCTTGCCGCGCTCGTTGGCGGGTAGCCATTGGGTGAAGTAGTAGATGATGCCGGGAAAGAACCCCGCCTCCGCCGCGCCGAGGATGAAGCGCAGCACATAGAAACTGGTCTCGCCGCGCACAAAAGCCATGGCCATGGCCGCCGCGCCCCAGGTGAACATGATGCGCGTCAGCCAGGCCCGCGCGCCGTAGCGTTGCAAGAGCATGTTGGACGGCACTTCAAACAGCGCGTAGCCGACGAAGAACAGCCCGGCACCGAGCCCGTAGGCGGCGGCGCCGATGCCCAGGTCGGTTTCCAGGTGGCTGCGTACGAAGCCGATGTTTACCCGATCGATGTAGTTGACGATGAACATCACCACCACCAACGGCAAGACATGACGTTTGACCTTGGCCGCCGCGAGCGCCAGGGTGCTGTCATGGGTGGAGTCCGTTACGTTATTCAAGGGGTGCCTCCCGATCATTATTTTTGTGGGGAACGGGACGATGATGGACGCGGTGGATTGTTCCCGTCTAATCTAACTTGGCACTTGATTGATACCTGGATTGAATCAATGTTTGAACTGGCCCAGCTGCGCTGCTTCACCACCGTGGCGACCGAACTCAACTTTCGTCGTGCCGCCGAACGCCTGAACATGACCCAGCCACCGCTGAGCCGGCAGATCCAATTGCTGGAGCACCACCTGGGCGTCGAACTGTTCACCCGCAGCACCCGCAGCGTGGCGCTCACGGCCGCCGGCCGGGCGTTTTTCATCGAAGCGCAGAACCTGCTGGAACAGGCGCAACAAGCCGCCATCGCCGCCCGGCGCTTTGCCCAAGGTGACATCGGTTCGGTGACCATCAGCTTCGTCGGCAGCGCGGTGTACGAGTTCTTGCCCAAGGTGATTGCCGAGGCCCGGCTGAAACAGCCCCAGGTCAAAATCGTCCTGGCAGAGATGAACACCTACCAGCAGCACGAAGCGCTGCGCGCTCGGCGCATCGACCTGGGCATCGTTCGCTCGCCCCTGCTGGAGACCGGCTACGCCACCGAATGCCTGGTGCGCGAACCCTTCGTGCTGGCGGTGCCCGCCGGGCATCCGCTGGCCAGCGCCGAGACCGTGAGCGTGCAGGATCTGGACGCCCAACCGTTCCTCATGTACTCCCACGCCGCCTACCCGCCCTTCAACGAACTGCTCACCGGCATGCTGCGCTCGGCCCGGGTCGCGCCGCAATTCGTACAATGGCTGGGGTCGTCGCTGACGATCCTGGCGCTGGTCAACGCCGGCATGGGCCTGGCGCTGGTACCGCGTTGCGCCAGCAGCGTGGTGTTCAAGCAGGTGGTGTTTCGCGAGATCGACCTGGGTGAAGGGGTGCAAAGCGAATTGCACCTGGTGTGGCGCGAGGACAACGACAACCCGGCGTTCACCATGTTGCTGGAAGGGATTCGGGGGGCGGTTCGGGAAGGGTTGTGAAGGCGGAGCAGCAAGACCCATGCGGTTGGCAGTGCCTGACGGAACCCAACGTTCCACCGAGCTTCGTGGACCTAGGTTGTGGGGGCGCTCGCTGCGCCCCCCACAACACTACCTGGCGACTACCCAGGCTTGTAGTTATCCAGTACTCGATTGACCGCTAGCTCACCCAACATGATGACCCGTTGCAGCACCAGCATCGTTTGGCGTCTTGGGCCGTCCGTCAAATCGGTGAGGTCGCTGACCATCACGCTGGCGGATGCCAAGGATTCGCACGCCTCAACGAGTAACGTTTCGTCATCCACCGCTGCGTCGATGGTGAAGATCGTGCTGGGCTTGCGGGGCTGTATCTGCGTTTTCGTTGCCCCGGGGTTCAAGTAGTGCTTGAGCGCGCGGTCTGCCGCCTCTTTCAACTTTTCAGGGTCGAGAGAGTCGCCGTAGAGTACCGAGTCGATATCCGGGGGGTTGGGAGTTACTTTGAACATAAATGACAATTCCTACATTGGAGCTGCAACCGTTCTCGACTAAAAGAAGGGTGGCGGCTGTACGCAGGTTAGTCGACCGGTAGGAATTGGTAAAACCCGGCGCGCCCGAGGGCGCCCTGCGCACAACCACCATTTAGTGCAGGAATATAAATGACCTGACTGAACGATGCTCAAGCACCTTACCAAACCTGATGGGCGACTAAACCCGACCACTGATGGGCAGTGGCAGGTAAACGATAGAGGCCAGGGGCAAAGCGCACAAGCCAGCGGATTCTGACGCATGCGTAAGTAAGGACGCAAGGTCTCGTAGCCTTTGGGGCGTTATGTGGAATGTATTTAAACGTGTCGCGTTGGATATGTTTAGGGAAATTAAACATGGCGACTTTTCTTCGTTATTTCTTGGGGCTGTATGGGTGTAAATACAGTGTCTTACGGGACGCTTTGGCCTCATCGATATTAAACGAGGCCATTCCGTAGATAATACGTTGGCGGATACTTTGGGGAGTTTTCCTACAGCTGACCGGCTATAACTTGTTGCGTTATCAAATGGCACCTTGCCCGATATTGACCTGCGGTTCCTCATAGACCGATTGGACTCACAGGGTAGTGGTGAACGGTAAATCACTACTTGAAAAGTGGCTCAGACTGCAAGTGAAGCGCATCCGCCATGGTTTCAATCTCCTGTCGCATCCACAATTTCTGCAACCAATCGGAGGGAATAGCCTGCACGCCATAAAATGCCCCTGCCACCTGACCGACAATGGCAGCGGTGGTGTCAGCGTCGTCGCCCAGGTTCGTCGCGGCCAGCACCGCATCAGTGAAACTGTCCGTCTGATGAAAGCACCACAGCGCCGCTTCCAAGGACGCCACCGAATAACCAGTGCCTGACACTTCACTACGACCTTTTCCCTGATAGGCCCCTTGGGCGAGCGCTATCACTTTGGCCTCGGTCAGTTGCTCGGACGCCACACGCAACACATCCGCCTTTGAAGCGCCGGTCAATGCGTTGGCAATGACATCAGCCAACACCTGGCAACACTCCACCGCCTCTGTTGCCCCATGGGTTGTGCGTGAACTCAGAGCCGCAAAGTCGCGAATGCGTTCGCGATCCGGATAAAAGAACAGCACGACCGGTGCCAAGCGCATCAGCGAGCCATTGCCAGCCGTATCAGCAGCGGTATCCCCCGCGAATGGGTCGCCATCGGACTGATAGCGTTCCAGTGCACCGCGAACGGTCATACCAATGTCAAAGCAATCACCCGTGGAACTCAGATAACCCCAATGCCACCAATTGAGGTAGCGGCCCATCTGGTCTGCCGCATCAAAACCACGCTTTTGCAACAGGCTCTCAGCCAGACACAAAGCCATCGATGTGTCATCGGTCCATTGGCCAGGCTTGAGACTGAAGGGGCCGCCACCGACCATGTCGGTCACAGGGGTAAAGGAATTCCGTGGCAGGAATTCAACAGTAGTGCCAACGGCGTCACCACACGCCAAGCCCAGTAAGCATCCGCGATAGCGGTCTGAAAGTGTCGGGGACATCCTGATTCCTTCTGTTCCGAATTCGTCCGCGCAGGAGCGGCGCACAACCAGCGAGATGATAGCGGCTGGGCATACCCAAGGAACCTGATCGCAATCTTTTTTATCAAAAACGCAACGTACATTCACTCGGCAGTTTCCCCATCCCGAAACAAGTTATACGATGACAGACGAGCAAGCATCGCTCGCGTTCCTGATACCTACAACAACAAGGAAATCCCCATGAAAAAAGCGACATTGGTCATCAGCTTCTTGTGCCTGTTCAGCGGCTACGCGGCGGCCGCCGCTACATCGCCCGAGCAGGAGGTGGCCCAGGCGGTCGATCATTTGACCCAAGCCATGCTGCACAAAGACATCCCACAACTTCAGGCACTGGCCGCCGAGAACCTGACCTATGGTCACTCCAGCGGCAACATCCAGGACAAGAAGGCCTTCATCGCCGACATCGAAACGGGCAAGAGCGCGTTCAAGACCCTGGAAATGCAGAACCAGAAAATCACCTTGTCGGGTGATGTGGCGCTGGTGCGCAACCACTTCTCGGCCCAGGCGCTCAAGGGCACTGAGGTGGTGCCAACGGAAATCGAGAACTTCCAGATCTGGCAGAAACAGAAGAATGGCAAATGGCTGCTGATCGGTCGTCAGGCGTTTCGGTTCTGACCTGAAAATCTACATGGGCGCCGCTATTTGACTGAACCGCTGGGATTCAATGTGGCGAGGGGATTTATCCCCGCTGGACAGTAGGAGCTGACGAGTGCAACGAGGCTGCGATCTTGTCCCAGATAATTGAGTCGAGAGCGAAAGATCAAGATCAAAAGATCGCAGGCTTCGCCAGCTCCTACAGCGCCAAGCGGGGATAAATCCCCTCGCCACAGATCACAATCACCTCAAATCGCGGCCCACTGCTCCCGGTACTGCAGCAGGAAATCCACAAAAGCGCGCACCCGCTGCGGCACGTACCTGCCGTGGGGATAGAGCAAGGTAAACGGCCGTGAGCGCCCCGCGAACGGCGCAAGCACCTCCACCAACTGCCCGTTGGCCAGCTCCTGTTCCACGATGAATTTGTAAGTCTGGAACAAGCCCGCGCCATGCTTGGCCAGCGTCACGCCGCCGAGCACATCGTCCGAACAGCAATAGCCTCCTTCGCCGAACACTTCCTTTTCCTTGCCCTCGACATTGAACAACCAGGAAATCCGTCGCCCGCTGCTGGGCAATTCGAACTGGATGCACTCGTGGTCGTCCAGGTCTTCAAGGACCTGCGGCGTGCCGGCCTTGCGCAGATAATCCGGGGACGCGACTACCACCAGGTTTGCGTCTTCCAGCAGCCGGGCGATCATCGACGAGTCTGGCTGGGCCCGCACCCGGATGGCGAGGTCATAACCTTCGGCAACGAAATCGATGTTTCGATTGCTCAGGTGCAAGTCCACGCTGACTTGCGGGTACAGCGCCCGGAAGGCCGGCAGCAAGGGCAGGATGCGGTGATGACCGTAGGTGGTGGGCAGGCTGATGCGCAGTTGCCCGGACGGCACCGATTGCGCGCCCATCATTTCCTGTTGCGCCTCGACCAGTTGCGTCAACGCCTGCCGACATTGCTCGAAATAGGTCTTGCCGGCTTCGGTCAGGCGGATGCCGCGGGTAGTGCGCACGAAAAGCCGTGAGCCCAGGCGCTCTTCCAGGCGAAAGATCGAGCGGCTCACCGCCGCCGGGGTAACCCCTGCCAACTGCGCCGCTGCGGTGAAACTGCCCGCCTCCGCCGCCAGGCAGAACAGTTCTATGCTGCCCAACTGCAGGTCTTCGAAATGACGCTTCATGATTCATTACACCGCGTATCAACTGAAGTTTCCAAAGGCCTGTTTATCAGTCTGCAGCGTATAAATACAGTGGCCCCCTCAACGGCGCGGGAATCTTCCTGCGCATTTTCTCAGCAGCAGGAGTGCAACATGCCTTTCGTCAATGTGCGAATTACCCGAGACGGCGTCACCCGTGAACAGAAAGCCCAGGTGATTTCCGAAATCACCGAAACCCTCCAGCGCGTACTGGGCAAGGACCCGCATTTGACCCACATCGTGATCGAGGAAGTCGACACGGATAACTGGGGGTATGCGGGGATGACGACGACGCAGTATCGAAGTCTTCCGAAAGAATAACCCTCCCCCCTTCCGAGCCCGGTCCAATTGACCGGGCTTTTTTCTGCCTGCCAACCGGACAGCCTGACAATCCTGTGGGAGCGAGCAAGCTCGCTCCCACAGGGGATTACTGGCGAACGTGGGTTTTGCGATCAGCACGGAATATTGTGGGAGCGAGCTTGCTCGCGATTGCAGTGTGTCAGTCACCATCAATACCGACTGACCTGACGCCATCGCGAGCAAGCTCGCTCCCACAGGGGGCCACAGGGGGTTATGTGTGGTTCCGGCCATTGATTACATGACGTATCAACTCAAGTACCAGCAGCCTTATTTATCAAACCCTGGCGCATCAATACCCTGAGCTCAACCACCGCCAACACAGGCGCACCGGTTCAACTCAATGTGATCAGGAGTCAATCATGAGTCTCAAAAAAACCGTCATCATCACCGGCGCTTCCAGCGGGATCGGCCTGGGTCTGGTCAAGGCGTTCCTGGGTCGGGGTTATAACGTGGTGGGCAATGCCCGCTCCCCGTCCGGCCTGGAGGCTGCTGCCGCCGACCTCGGCCACCCGGCCGGTTTCATCGGCGTGGCCGGCGACATCGCTGACCCGGCCACTTCAACCGCCCTCATCACTCAAGCCGTCGAGGCGTTTGGCGCCGTTGACGGGCTGGTGAACAACGCCGGTTTCTTCTTGCCAAAACCCTTCGTCGAATACAGCCCCCAAGACCTGGACGCGCTACTGGACACCAACCTCAAGGGTCTGGTCTACGCCAGCCAGGCCGCTGCCGCGCACATGATCGGGCGCCAGCAAGGCTTCATCATCAACATTTCGGCCGCCGTGGCCCTGCAACCGAACATCCAGGTGCCGGCAGCGCTGCCGGTGTTGATCAAGGGCGGCGTCAACCAGATGACCCGCGCCCTGGCCCTGGAACTGTCGCCCCACAACATCAAGGTCAACGCGGTCGCCCCCGGCATCATCGACACGCCGATGCACGACCCGGCGCACCGTGCATTCCTCGACAACCTGGCTCCGGCCGGTCGTGTGGGCACCGTCGAGGAAATCGCCGAAGCGGTGTTGTACCTGGCGGGCGCCGATTTCACGACGGGCGCGATACTGCCGGTGGACGGCGGGATGAGCACAGGCAAGTGGTAATAAAAGAAAAACCCCGAAGGCAGAACCTTCGGGGTTTTCATGAAGCACGGAACTCAGAGCGTGTAGGAGATGCCGGCCTGCACGGTTCGCGGGGCGCCTGGGTAGGCATAGACGCCACCGAATGCACCCTCTTCGTAGTCGGCGTCAAACAGGTTCTTCAGGTCCAGGTTGAGGCGAATCCGCTCGTTGACCTTGTAGTAACCGAGCAGGTCCACGACGGTGTAGCTGTCCATGGTAAAGGTGCTGGCCGCGGTATTGCCGGCCCGCTCATCGATGTACTTGGCGCCCAGGCCCAGGCCGAGACCTTTGAGGCCACCGTCCTGGAACTCGTAGACGTTCAACAGGCTGAAGGAGTTCTTGGGCACGTTGAGCAAGCGGGTGCCGGACGGGATATTGATGTCCTTGGTCACTTCGGCATCCACATACGCGTAGCCACCGATCACGCGCCATTCTGGCGTCAAATTGCCCGCCACGTTCAAGTCAAAGCCACGGCTGCGCACTTCCCCGGCAGCCACGTTGAAGGTGGAATCAAGTGGATCGGGCGTGAGGACGTTGCGCTTTTCAATCTGGTAGATCGCTGCGTCGACGCTCAACTGGCGATCCAGCGCTTCCCACTTGACACCCATTTCGTAGGACTTGCCCTCTTCCGGCTTGAATCCCCCGCCACCTTCGCGACTGGCACCGGTGTTGGGTTTGAACGAGCGTGCGGTATTGGCGTAGACCGCCACGGTGTCGGTCAGGTCGTAGATCACACCCAGGCGCGGAGTGACGGCGCTGTCGGTGACGTCCCAGTTCCGACTACCGGGCGGGTTCTGCGGGACGAAGCTCTCGTACTGATGCTCGAACCGCTCAAACCGCGCCCCGGCCAACAACTTCAAACGCTCAGTCAGCGCCACCTGATCCTGGACGAACACACCAAACGTCTTGAGGTTTTCCTGGTCATCGGTGGGCGTGCGCGTCAATGCCGGGCGTGGCTGGCCATGCACCGGGTCGAAGATATCGATCGGGTAGGCACCGACGGCGCCAGAGGAACGCTGAATGATTGACTGGTAGTCGTAGTCTTCATACTCGATCCCCGTCAACAACGTGTGCTCGAACCCTCCGGTGGAAAAATGCCCGGTGAGGTTGAGCTGGGTGTCGCGGTCGGTCCACTCCAGCTTGCGGTAGTTGAAGTTGCGACTCAGGGTACGCCCATCGGCGCCGATTCTGTTGCCTTCCACGGCATTGCCCTGCAAGGTGCCGTCGAGCCACTGGGTACCACCGGCCAGGGTCCAGTCGTCGTTGAGCATGTGCTCGAAACGCACCTGCAGCATGTTGTTGTCGTTGTGCAACTTGCCGACGTCTTTTTCGCCGAAGAACGTATCGCGCGACGCGGTGCCGCGCTGCCCGGCGTAATGGGTCAAGCCACGGTCCAGCGGCGCGTTGTTGCGCATGAAATCGCCTTCGAAGGTCAGGCGCGTGGTGTCGTTGACCTGCCAGCTCACCACTGGCGCGATGCCGTAGCGCTCGGTCTCGACCTGGTCGCGGAACGTGTCGCCACCCTCGCCGATCACGTTCAGGCGATAAGCCAGGCGCCCTTCTTCGTCCAATGGACCGGAGGCGTCCAGCGTACCGCGACGCATCCCCTGGTCGCTGACCTGGCTGCCCAGGGTCACTGTGCGCTCGGCCAACGGCTGCTTGGACACCACGTTGAAGGTACCGCCCGGGTCGCCACGGCCATAAAGCATGGTGGCCGGGCCGCGCAGGACTTCCAGCCGCTCGATGGTGTTGGCGTCCGGCATGTTCGGGTAGCCACGGTTGATCGGGAAACCGTTGCGGTAGAACTCCCCGGTGGTGAAGCCGCGGACGGTGAAGGTGGTCAGGCCCTGACCGCCGAAGTTGTTGCCCCGGCCTACGCCGCCAGCGTAGTCGAGGGCGTCTTGCAGGCGCGTGGCGCCGAGGTCTTCGACCACGTCGCGAGACACCACGGAAATCGATTGCGGGGTTTCATGGATCGCCGTGTCGGTACGGGTGGCGCTGGCCGAACGGGTGGCGTGATAGCCCTTCACCGGGCCTTGTGCTGATTCATAGTCGGCGTTACCGACGATATCCGTGGCTTGCAACTCAAGGGAGGCCGGCTTGGCAGGGATTGGCTCTTCGGCCCAGGTGGGAATGGAATAAGCCTGGAGCACACACAGTGAAACGAGAATCCGACGCATCGATGCACAATCCTAATGGAAACAAGCCACCCACATCGGGAGGCTGACAAAAATGTGTCGCGAAAGATACAGTAACTCATTGTCGTTTGATATCTATTCCCATTAACACTGGCGTTTTTTGTGACCGGTCAGTCCGTCATCGCGAGCAAGCTCGCTCCCACAGGGGGCCCGGGGCCAACCACAAGGTTTGTACCCACTGAAGATCCAATGTGGGAGCGAGCTTGCTCGCGATGGCGCCAGAACAATCCCCCCATACCCTATTGACCCGCCGCAATCGACTCCTGCTCCACCCGCTGGAAGAACACCTGCGCACGATGATCCTGGGTATAAGCCACGTTCAACCGCAACCAATCGCACGCCTCGCCCTGGGGCAGGAACGTCGAGCCTTGGGACAGTTGGATTTGCAGCTCCCGGGCGATCTGCTGCACCCGTTGTGCCGCCAGCCACCGCGGCCTGGCCCAGACGAACAGGCCCCCCATTGGCTCGGCAAACACCTCCCAGTGGGCCCGGTCCAATTGGCGCAGCGTGCTCGCCATCTGCTTGTTCAGGCGCTGGCGCAAACGCTGGATCAGCTTGCGATAAGCACCGTTGGCCAGCAACGTCGCCACCACGTTTTCCGCCAGCAGCGAACAACCGATGCCGGTAATCATCTTGACTTCGGCCAGGCGCTGGATGATCTCGGGATGGGCGACCACGTAACCGATGCGCAGCGAACTGGACAACGTCTTGGAAAAACTCGCCAGGTAGATCACCCGGTCCAGGGCATCCAGGGAGGCCAGGCGTGAGGTCGGACCGTTCTGGAAATCGGCGTAGATGTCGTCCTCGATGAGGCGAAAGTCATGGGCGGTTGCCAGTTGCAGCAGACGATAGGCCACGCTCGGCGCCAGGCTGGTACCGGTGGGGTTGTGGTACATGCTGTTGATGAAGAAATACGCGGGTTTATGCTCACCGAGAAGCTGTTCCAGGCGGGCGATGTCCGGGCCTTGCGCGGTTCTCGGCACCGCCACGGTCTTGACCCCATGCAGCTTCAGCAGATTGAACAGGTTGTAGTAGCCGGGGCTTTCCACCAGCACCAGGTCACCGGGCTTGAGCAAGGTTCGCACCAGCAGGTCGAGGCCCTGGCTGGCGCCTTGGGTGGTGATGATTTGCGCCGGGTCGACATGAATATCGATCAGGCCCAGGCGCTTTTGAAGGTGCAGGCGCAGATGAGGCGAGCCCAGCGGGGTGCTGTAGTTGAACAACGCGTGGTTGTCGCTGCGCACCACTTGGCGGATCGCCTGGCCCAGGTCGGTGTCGTCGCGCCAGGCATCGGGCAGCCAGCCACACCCCAGCTTGAGCTGCGTCGATTCATTGTCGAACAACCGCCACCGCGCGTTATCCGTTTCGGGCTCCGGCTCCACAGGTCGGGCCAACTGCTGCGCGACAAAAAAACCCGCGCCATGTCGAGACTCCAGCACCCCACTGGCAACCAGTTGGTCATAGGCCTTGATCACGCTCGACAGGCTCAGGCTGTTCTCACGGGCCAGTTGGCGAATGGACGGCATGCGCGCGCCGGGGCGGATGCCATGGGCGTTGATCCAGCCCATGAGGTGCGTCACGAGTTGCCGGATCACGGGCTCGGCAACGTTGCGATCAATCTTCAGGTCCACGGCTGGCACTCTTGGCTAAGTGTTCTCGATTTTCGAGCGAACAGTTAAGCACAAATGGCCTGGGTCTGTTCCTTGTTTGCGCTGTGCCCGGCAGTGATAGTCCCCGGGACTTCATGCACACCCTTTAAGGAACACCCTTGAACCCACAGCATCGACATTCCTGGGGACTGGCTTTCGGCCTTTGCCTGATCACCCTCGCGGTCAACCTGCAGGCGCCGCTGTACACCACCTATGCGCAGTTGTCCGGCTACGGGGCCGGCGCCACGGCGGTGGCGTTTTCCGGTTATGTGCTGGGTGTGTTGCCGGTCCTGCTGGCGTTCGGCGGGCTGGCCGACCGGGTGGGACGCAAGCCGTTGATCCTGGTCGCGCTCGGGCTGTCGATGCTGGCGACGCTGGTGACACTGCTCTGGCCGAGCCTCGAGGCGCTGGGCGTGGCGCGCCTGATGATGGGGGTCGGCACAGGGCTGGCCTCGGCCACATCAACCGCCTATATGGCTGAGCTCATGGCAACCCGCGATCCCCGCTCGCCGGCCAACCGGGTCACCGCCAGCACTTCCCTGGGCTTTGGCCTGGGCGCGGCGTTGACCAGTCTGTTCCTGTTCGTCCATCACAGCGCCACGCCCGGCAGCTTCTGGTTGCAGCTGATGTTGGCTGCCATCGCGATCGTCGTGGTCTGGCGGTTACCGGACCCGGCGCTGAAAATCAAAGACGCACCGTTGCTGCGCCTGCCGTTGTTTCCCGCCGGCAGCCTGCCCTACAGTTTTTCCATGCTGTTGGCCTGGGCGACCTCGGGCCTGGTCATCGCCATATTGCCGTCAGTGCTGGCGACCCACGACTTGCAGCGTTGGTCTGGCCTGTCGACCTTCACGGTCATCAGTTGCGGCCTGCTCTTCCAGCCCTGGGTTCGGCGCATGCAACCGGCCAGGGCCACGGGCTTGGGCTTGTTGATCCTGCCTGCGAGCTACGCGTTGCTGGCCTGGGGCGCGAGCACCGGCTCCCTGCTCGCCGTGTTGCTGGGAGCCTTGGGGGGCAGCAGTGCCTGCTACGGTTTCCTGTACTTGGGTGGTTTGTCCGCCATCACGGCCATGGCCGGGGCGGAGAAAGCCCGGGTCAGCGCCGGGTTCTTCCTGTTCGCCTATGTCGGGTTCAGCATCCCGGTGGTGGTGACCGGGTTGCTGGCTGACGCTTTCGGCGCTGATGTGGCGTTGATCGTGTTCGGCCTGGCGCTGCTGGCCGGGGCGTCTGTTACCGGATGGCGCATCGTCCGGACGCAGGCTTATGTGACCCACCTGTCCCACGGCTGAACTGCCAGGTTGTTGGAACTGTGCAAGAACTGTGTAGGAGCTGTCGAGCGAAGCGAGGCTGCGATCTTTCCACTGCCCATTGAGTCGAGAGCGAAAGATCAGGATCAAAAGATCGCAGGCTTCGCCAGCTCCTACAAAACCTCTCCGGAACACCGCGCTCGGCAAAGTCGTATACCATATCCCCACCTAAGCCGAACGACCCGCCGCCGTGACTTTATCCAAGTTCAACCTGCCTGACCTGGGCAACACCCCTTCCACCTCGGAAATCATCACCCGCCACCTGCGCGATGCCATCGTGGCCGGGCATTTTGCCGAGGACGAGCCGATTCGCCAGGATGATATCGCCCGGCAGTTCAACGTCAGCAAGATCCCCGTGCGCGAAGCCCTCAAGCGTCTGGAGGCCGAGGGCCTGGTGATGTTCCAGCGCAATCGCGGGGCGATGGTGACGCGCATTTCCGAGGCGGAGCTGGCGCAGATGTTCGAGGTGCGGATGCTGCTGGAAGACAAAGTGCTGCGCCTGGCGATTCCCAACATGACCGAAGCCACCTTCGCCCGTGCCGAAAGCATCTGCCGGGAGTTCATCGGTGAAGACGACGTCGGCCGCTGGGCGGAACTGAACTGGCAACTGCATGCCTGCCTCTACGAACCGGCGCAACGGCCCTTCATGGTGGGCTTGATCCGCTCGGTCCACGACAAGCTGGAGCGCTACTTGCGCATGCAAATGAGCCTTTCGGCGGGCAAGGAGCGCGCCGATCACGAGCACCGGGAAATCATCAAGGCCTGCCGCGCCGGTGACGTCGAGCGCGCGGTGATGCTGCTGGACGAGCACATCGCCGGGGTCTGCGAGACCTTGTTCAAGTTCCTGCCTTCCAGCCATTGATGGGCCTGCACTGTGCCGATTTCGTCATCGGCGACAGGTAAAACCATCAAGCCGTCGCCCCCTGGCGCGGGCCACGCTTGCCGTCACTCATCTGAACGGACGTGGCCCTCCCATGAAACGCATCACCGTGATCGACTCCCATACCGGCGGCGAACCGACTCGACTGGTCACCGACGGTTTTCCTGACCTGGGCCAGGGCAGTATGGCCGAGCGCAAGCAACGCCTGGCCACGGAACACGACGCCTGGCGCACCGCCTGCGTGCTCGAACCGCGGGGAAGCGATGTGCTGGTGGGGGCGCTGCTTTGTAAGCCGGTGGACCCCAGCGCCTGTGCCGGCGTGATCTTTTTCAATAACAGCGGCTACCTGGGCATGTGCGGCCACGGCACCATCGGCCTGGTGGCGTCACTGGCCCACCTGGGCAGGATCGGCCCCGGCGTACACAGCATCGAAACCCCGGTAGGCACGGTACAGGCAACCTTGCACGAGGACCGCTCGGTGAGCGTGCGCAACGTGCCGGCCTACCGTTACCGCAATGCCCTGGCCCTGGAGGTGCCCGGCATCGGCCCGGTGGTGGGCGACGTGGCCTGGGGCGGCAATTGGTTTTTCCTGGTCGCCGAACATGGCCAACGCGTGGCCGGCGATAACCTCGACGCGTTGACCGCCTACACCTACGCCGTACAGCAAGCCTTGGAGCAGCAAGGTTTTCGCGGCGAGGACGGCGGCCTGATCGACCACATCGAACTGTTTGCCGACGACCCGCAAGCCGACAGCCGCAACTTCGTGCTCTGCCCGGGCAAGGCCTATGACCGCTCCCCGTGTGGCACCGGCACCAGCGCCAAACTGGCGTGCCTGGCGGCCGATGGAAAGCTGCAACCCGGGCAGATCTGGCGCCAGGCCAGTGTCATTGGCAGCGAGTTCGAGGGCTCCTACGAGCGCTCGGGCGAGCGCATCGTGCCGACCATTCGCGGTCGCGCCTACATCAGCGCCGAAACCACACTGATCATCGAAGCGGATGACCCGTTCGCCTGGGGCATTCGTCCGTGAGCGAGGGCCATGTCGCCGACGTGATCATCATTGGCGCGGGCATCATCGGTGCGGCCTGCGCCCAGGCGCTGGCCCGACGCAACGTCAACGTGTTGGTGCTGGACGCCGGTTGGCACGGCGCCACGGCGGCCGGCATGGGGCACCTGCTGGTGCTCGATGACAACCCGGCGGAACTGGCCCTCAGTCAATATTCCCTGCAACGCTGGCGCGAGCTGGCCCCCGCCCTGCCCGACGGCTGCGCCTGGCGCAACAACGGCACCTTGTGGCTGGCGGCCAATGCCGAAGAAATGGCGGTGGCCCATAGCAAATACCTGAACCTGCTGGCCCATGGCGAAGCCTGTGAACTGATCGGCCACGCCGCGCTGCATCAGCGTGAACCCGAGCTACGCCCAGGCCTGGAAGGTGGGCTGCTGATCAAGGGCGACGGCATCCTCTACGCCCCGGCGGCCGCTCGCTGGATGCTGGACGCGCCCAACATTCGTCAGCAACGGGCGCAGGTCAGCGAAGTCGACGGTCATCGCGTGCGCCTCGACGACGGTCGCTGGTTGAGCGCCGAAGCGGTGGTCCTCGCCAATGGCATCCAGGCCACTGAATTGTGCCCGGAACTGCCGATCGTGCCGAAGAAGGGCCACCTGCTGATCACCGACCGCTACCCCGCCACCGTCACCCACACCCTGGTGGAACTGGGCTACGTCACCAGCGCCCATAACGCCAGCGGACCGTCGGTGGCGTGCAATATCCAACCACGCCCGACCGGACAATTGTTCATCGGCGCCTCGCGGCAGTTCGGCACGCTTGACCCGCAGGTGGAAGGCTGGATGCTGGCGAAGATGCTCAAGCGCGCCGTCGAATACCTGCCAGGATTGGCGCATCTGAACGGCATCCGGGCCTGGACCGGTTTTCGCGCAGCAAGCCCCGACGGCTTGCCCCTGGTGGGCCAACATCCACAGCGCCAGGGACTGTGGCTGGCGGTGGGTCACGAAGGCCTGGGCGTCACAACAGCGCCGGCAACGGCCGACCTGCTCGTCGCGCAACTGTTCGACGAAACCCCACCACTGGCCGCGCAGCCTTACCTGCCGCAGCGTTTTTTGGGAGAACCGGTCCATGCCTGAAGCCCGACACACATACCCTGTGGCGAGGAAGCAAGCTCGCGCTGGGCACCGTAGGAGCTGCCGAAGGCTGCGATCTTTTGATCTTTCGCTTGAGATTCGAGCTATCAGGGAAAAGATCGCAGCCTCGCTCCGCTCGGCAGCTCCTACAGGCCCGGCGGGAGCTTGCTCCCTCGCCACAGGTTCTGGGTGTGCCCAAGGCATCCGCTTAGCCAAGGAGGATTGTCCCCATGCCTGACTTGTTTTTGGACGGCCGCCCACTCTCAGTCGCCAACGGCACCAGCGTCGCAGCGGCATTGGCGTTGGGCGCGGATGGTTGCAGTCGCACCTCGGTCAGCGGCCAGCGCCGTGCGCCGTTGTGCGGCATGGGTATCTGCCAGGAGTGCCGGGTGCTGATCGACGGTCGTCGACGCCTGGCCTGCCAGACCCTGTGCCACGACGGCATGCAGGTGCAGACCCGGCCATGAACGAAACCACCGACCTGCTGATCATCGGCGCCGGCCCTGCGGGCATGGCCGCCGCCCTCGCCGCCGCCAGCAGCGGCGCGCGTATCGTGCTGCTGGACGACAACCCGCTACCCGGTGGGCAGATCTGGCGCGACGGCCCCCAGGCCAACCTGCCCAGCGCCGCCCAACGCCTGCGCGAGCAACTGCACACCTGCGCCAACGTACGTTGCCATGCCGGCACCCGTGTGATCGCCTGCGCGGCGGATAAAACCTTGCTGGTGGAAGATGCCGAGCGCGGCTGGCAGATCAGCTATGAGCGCTTGATTCTCTGCACCGGTGCCCGCGAACGGCTGCTGCCGTTTCCCGGCTGGACACTGCCCGGCGTGACCGGTGCTGGCGGCTTGCAGGCGCTGATCAAGGGTGGCTTGCCGGTGCGTGGCGAACGGCTGGTCATCGCCGGCAGCGGCCCCTTGCTGCTGGCCAGCGCCGCCACGGCAAAGCATCAAGGCGCACAAGTGCTGCGCATCGCCGAGCAGGCCCGGCGCGGCGCCGTCGCCGGTTTCGCCGCACAACTGCCGCGCTGGCCGGGGAAGTTTTTCCAATCGTTCAGCCTGTTCGACCGGCACTACCGCACCGACACCCACGTGGTGGAAGCGCTCGGTCGGGAACGGCTGGAGGGCGTGCGCCTGCATCAGCAAGGCAAGACGATTGAATTGGCCTGCGACCGGCTCGCCTGTGGTTTCGGGCTCATTCCCAATACCCAATTAGGCCAGGCCCTGGGTTGCGCGGTTGAAGACCAGGCGCTTGCGGTTGACGCCTGGCAAGCGACCACTCGCCATGAACATTACGCTGCCGGTGAGTGCACCGGTTTTGGCGGCAGCGAACTGGCGCTGGTGGAAGGCGCCATCGCCGGCCATGCCGCCGTCGGCAATCGCGCAGCTGCCCAGCAGCTATGGCCGCGCCGCGCACGTTGGCAGGGTTTCGCCGGGGCATTGAACAAGGCCTTCGCCCTCGATCCACGGCTCAAGACCTTGGCCCGCAATGACACCCTGGTCTGCCGCTGCGAAGACGTACCGTACGGCGAACTGGTCGGCCATAAAAACTGGCGCGAAGCAAAACTGGCAAGCCGCTGCGGCATGGGCGCCTGCCAGGGCCGAGTGTGCGGCGCCGCCCTGGAACACCTGTTCGGCTGGACACCACCCACACCCCGCCCACCTTTCAGCCCGGCGCGGATCGAAACCTTGCTGAACCTGGAAGAAACCCCACCCACCTGAACCCGACACACATCCCACTCTGACCTGTACTCACCACAAATCCCCTGTGGGAGCTGAGCTTGCTCGCGATAGCGGTGGGTCAGTTGGTAGAGATGCTGCCTGTGCCGCCGTCATCGCGAGCAAGCTCGGCTCCCACAGGGGATTGCCATAACCCCCAGATCTGTGAACACACCGGAACCCTGTGGGAGCGAGCTTGCTCGCGATAGCGGCGTGACAGCCAGCACATTTTCGACTGACACTGCGCCATCGCTCCCACAAAAAAGACGCCGCCGGCCATGTACCCCTCGCTCACTTCCCTAGCCCCCTGCGACCTCGACACCCTGCTGCGCAGCCTGCTGCCCATCGCCCCGCTGCTGGACACCCTCGCGGACGTGGTGTTTTTCATCAAGGACAAGCAAGCCCGCTACGCCTTCGTCAACCAGACCCTGGCCCGGCGCTGCGGTTTCAAACACAGCGGTGACCTGCTCGGCCTCACCGCCGACCAGGTGTTCCCCGAGCGCTTCGGCCCGCTGTACACCGAACAGGACCGCCGGGTGCTGGCCAGCGGGCGGGAGTTGGCCGACCAGCTCGAACTGCATTTGTATTACGGTAACCAGCCCGTCTGGTGCCTGACCCACAAGCTCGCCCTGCACGATCCAGACGGTCAGATCGTCGGCCTGGCCGGTATCTCCCGCGACCTGCAACTGCCGCAATCGAGCCATCCGGCGTTCCACAAACTGGCGGCGGTGGATGCCCATATCAAGCAGCACTTCGCCCGCCCCATCAGCCTTGCCGAGCTGACCGCCATCGCCGAGTTGTCGGTGGCGCAACTGGAGCGGCACTGCAAACGCATCTTCCAACTCACGCCGCGGCAGATGATTCACAAGGCGCGACTGGAAGAGGCCTCGCGGCTGTTACTCGACAAAGACCTGCCGATCACCGAGATCGCCCTGCGCTGCGGTTACACCGATCACAGCGCCTTCAGCCGCCAGTTTCGAGCCCTGACCAGCCTGTCGCCGAGCCAATATCGCGAGAATCAGCGCTGATTCTTGTTCCCTGATGGGGCGTCGGATCCTGTGGCTGCTCCCATCTGTAACACCCCGAATCCAACGTAGCACCCCGCGCTTATGTGTACCGCCCGTCAGGAACGCCTCTAGGTCAGCCCTCCAGCACGATTACTGCGCCGCAAGCAGAAACAGGCACGCCGATTGCTTATCTAATATCGTATACGAAATCCTCAATACGATATCTCACCGCATTTATTCGACAGCGAGGCATTTATGAAAAACCCTGCATTGGCCGTAGCCCTCAGCATTGTCCTCACCCCGCTTTTCATCGCTTCCGCCCACGCCGACAAGCTCGATGACATCATCGGCTCCGGCAAGCTGCGTTGCGCCGTGACCCTGGACTTCCCCCCGATGGGCTTTCGCGACGAAAGCAACAAACCGGCGGGCTTCGACGTGGACTATTGCAACGATCTGGCGAAGGTTCTCGGTGTCGATGCCGAAGTGGTGGAAACCCCATTCTCCGACCGAATCCCCGCGCTGCTGTCCGGCCGCGCCGATGTCATCGTCGCCTCCACCTCCGACACCTTGGAGCGAGCCAAGACCGTGGGCCTGACCGTGCCCTACTTCGCCTTCCAGATGGTCGTGCTGACCCGCGACAACACCGGCATCAACAGCTACGCCGACCTCAAGGGCAAAGCCCTGGGCAACACCAGCAGCACCTACGAAGCCATCGCCCTGGAGAAGGACCAGAAGAGCTGGGGCAGCGGCAGCTTCCGCGCCTACCAGTCGCAGAACGACACCTTGCTGGCCGTCGCCCAGGGGCACATCGATGCCACCGTGGTGACCAACACCGTGGCCGCCGCGACCCTCAAATCGGGCAAGTACAAGGGCCTGAAGATCGCCGGTGACGCGCCCTACGTCATCGACTACGTGTCCCTCGGCGCCAAACGCAGCGAATACGGCCTGCTCAACTACCTCAACCTGTTCGTCAACCAGCAGGTGCGCACGGGTCGCTACAAGGAACTGTTCGTCAAATGGGTCGGCACCGACATCCCGCCGGCCAACCTGACCGTTCCCCAGGTCTATTACTGAGGATCGGCGCATGCCAAGCACGCCTGTCCGTGTGAAAGGCCGCAGCCTGGTGGAGGGTGCCGCCCAGGGCGCCCTGCTGTTCGCCGAGGTGGGGCTGAGTTTCTGGGGCGGGGTCGATCCAGCCAGCGGCGAGGTCATCGACCGCCACCATCCCTTGAGTGGCCAGCGCCTGGCCGGGCGCGTGCTGGCGATCCCCAGCGGACGCGGCTCCTGCACCGGCAGCAGCGTCTTGATGGAGTTGATCAGCAACGGCCACGCGCCCGCGGCCCTGGTGCTCGCCGAAGCCGATGAAATCCTGACCCTGGGTGTGCTGGTGGCGCAGGTGATTTTCCAACGCTCGCTGCCAGTGGTGTGCGTGGGGCACGAGGCCTTCAATGGGCTGCGCGGCCAGGGTTTCGTGCGCCTGGAAGGCGACGTCCTGACACTGTCTGGCCGGCCCCCAAATGACGGTTGGCAAGGTTCTGACCCAGCGCCGCTGCCGCCCACGTCCTCAACCCTGGTGCTGAGCGAACAGGACCGGGCGTTGCTCGACGGCACCTACGGCAAGGCCGCCCAAGTGGCGATGCAAATCGTGCTGCGCATGGCCGAGATCCAGGGCGCCACGCAACTGCTGGACGTGACCCAGGCCCACATCGACGGCTGTATCTACACCGGCCCGGCCAGCCTGCGCTTTGCCGAACAACTGGTGCAGTGGGGGGCAAAGGTTCGCGTACCCACCACCCTCAATTCCATTTCCGTGGACCAACGTCGCTGGCGGGAACTGGGCGTCGATCCGGCCCTGGGCGAGCCGGCCAGTGCCCTGGGCGATGCCTACATGGCAATGGGCGCCCAACTGAGTTTCACCTGCGCGCCCTACCTGCTGGACACCGCGCCAAAGGCCGGCGAACAGATCGTCTGGGCCGAATCCAACGCAGTGGTCTACGCCAACAGCGTGCTGGGGGCGCGCACGCAGAAGTACCCGGACTTCCTCGATATCTGCATCGCCCTGTGCGGACGGGCACCGTTGACCGGCTGCCATCTCGACGACCCGCGCAAGGCCCGGCTGATCGTCGACGTGCCGGCGCTGGGTCAGGTGGATGACAGTTTCTATCCACTGCTGGGCTATCACATCGGCATCCTGGCGGGCCGGCGCATCCCGCTGATACGTGGGCTGGAACACGCCGCGCCCACCCTGGACGACCTCAAGGCCTTTGGTGCCGCGTTCGCCACCACCAGTGCCGCGCCGTTGTTCCACATCGCCGGGGTAACGCCGGAAGCCCTCGACCCGGCCGATGTCCTGGAGAAGGACGTCACCTTGCCGCAGGAAAGCGTCGATGCCGCCGGCCTGCTTGCCAGTTGGCGTGAGCTCAACAGCGCCCGGGACAACTGGGTGGACGTGGTGTCCCTGGGTAACCCGCATTTCTCCCTCAGCGAATTCGCCGCCCTGGCGACCTTGTGCGCGGGCCGGGTCAAGCATCCGTATGTGATGCTGGCGATCACCTGCGGCCGGACAGTGCTGGAGCAGGCCCGCAAAGCCGGGTATCTGACCGCCATCGAGGCGTTCGGCGCGGTGCTGGTGACCGACACCTGCTGGTGCATGTTGGGCGAACCGGTGATTGCGCCCCACGCCACCACGCTGATGACCAACTCCGGTAAATACGCCCACTACGCACCGGGCCTGGTCGGGCGTGGGGTGCACTTTGCCGCCCTCGCCGACTGCGTCGAGGCCGCCTGCACCGCCTCGACCCGCGGCCAGCCGCCGGCATGGCTGCAACCCACCGCCCGCACCGGGAGCCCGACTCATGTTTGACTACAGCTTCCAATGGCGCCCGGCCTTGCGCGCCCTGCCCGACATGCTCGCCGGGGCCTGGGTGACGTTCGAGACCGCCGCGCTGTCGATGATTTTCGGCGTGCTGATCGCCCTGGTACTGACGGTAATGCGCCAGGCCCCGAATCGCTTGCTGCGGGGCGTGGGCAATGGCTGGGTGTCCATCGCCCGCAACACGCCCTCGCTGTTCCAGATCTACATCCTCTACTTCGGCCTCGGCTCCCTCGGCCTGCACGTCAGTTCCTGGCTGGCCTTGCTGGCCGGGATCACCTTCAACAATGCCGGCTACCTGGCGGAAAACTTTCGCGGCGGCCTCAAGGCCGTGCCCAGTACGCAAATGCGCGCCGCCCGCTCCCTGGGGATGAGCGCCTTCCAGGCCTACCGGATGATCATCGTCCCGCAACTGTTGCGCATCGTGTTCTACCCGTTGACCAACCAGATGGTCTGGGCGGTGCTGATGACGTCCCTGGGCGTGGTCGTCGGCCTGAACAACGACCTCACCGGTGTCACCCAGGAATACAACGTCAAGACCTTCCGCACCTTCGAATACTTCGCCCTCGCGGCGGTGCTGTATTACCTGATCGCCAAGCTGATCGTCGGGCTGGCCCGGCTGTTGTCCTGGCGGTTGTTTCGTTATTGAGGAGCGTGGGTCATGTTTTCTACAAGCCTCAGCGTTAACGACCTGCTGTATTTGCTCGAGGGGGCCTGGGTCACGCTGCAACTGACCGTCTGGTCGATCCTTTTGGGCACCCTGGCCGGGTTGCTGTTCGGTCTGCTGCGGGCGTTGTTGCCGCGGGCCAGCCTGCCGTTGGCCTGGTTGCTGGACGTGTTCCGCAGCGTGCCGTTGCTGATCCAGTTCGTGCTGTTCAACTCGCTCAAGAGCATCGCCGGCCTGAACCTCAGCGCCTTTGCCGTCGGTTGCATCGTCCTCGGCGTCTATGCCGCCGCTTACTTCACCGAGATCGTCCGCGGTGGCGTGCTGGCGGTGCCGTTGAGCACCCGTCGGGCCAGTCGGTCACTGGGCCTGAGCTACGTGCAGGACCTGCGGTTCATCGTCCTGCCGATTGCCACGCGGGTGGCCTTTCCCGGCTGGCTGAACCTGGTACTGGGCGTGATGAAAGACACCGCCCTGGTGATGTGGATCGGCATCGTCGAATTGCTGCGGGCATCGCAAACCATCGTCACGCGCATTCAGGAACCCCTGCTGGTGCTGTGCATCGCGGGCCTCATTTACTACGTCATGAGCCTGGTGGTCGCCCGCCTCGGCGCACGCCTGGAAAGAAGGTGGCAGGAAAATGATTGAGATCGAAAACGTGCACAAATCCTTCGGTGACCTGGAAGTGGTCAAGGGTGTGAGCCTGACCGTGGACAAGGGCGAAGTGGTGTCGATCATCGGCGGTTCCGGCTCTGGCAAGTCGACCCTGCTGATGTGCATCAACGGCCTGGAACCGATCCAGAAAGGCTGCATCCGCGTGGACGGCGTCGAGGTCCATGACCGCGCCACCGACCTCAATCGCCTGCGGCAGAAGATCGGCATCGTGTTCCAGCAATGGAACGCCTTCCCCCACTTGACCGTGCTGGAAAACGTGATGCTGGCGCCGCGCAAGGTGCTGGGCAAAAGCAAGCAGGACGCCGAAGCACTGGCGGTGCAACAGCTTGAACATGTGGGCCTGGGGGACAAGCTCAAGGCCTTTCCCGGCAAGCTTTCCGGCGGCCAGCAGCAACGCATGGCCATCGCCCGGGCGCTGGCGATGTCGCCGGACTACATGCTCTTCGACGAAGCCACCTCGGCCCTCGACCCGCAACTGGTGGGCGAAGTGCTGGACACCATGCGCATGCTCGCCGAAGACGGCATGACCATGGTGCTGGTGACCCACGAGATCCGCTTCGCCCGGGACGTGTCCGACCGCGTGGCGTTCTTTTGCAATGGCCGGGTCCATGAGATCGGGCCGCCGGACCAGGTGATTGGCAATCCGGTGCAGCCGCAGACGGCGGCTTTTCTCAAGTCGGTGAAATAGCCGATGGCCTCATCGCGAGCAAGCTCGCTCCCACAGGGCCTTATGTACACCACAGAGCTCTTTGTGGGAGCAAGGCTTGCCCGCGATGAGGCCCGACCAGACAACACAAGGATTTGATCCATGCGCTCATCCAGAATCATCCATGTAGTCAGCTGCCACGCCGAAGGCGAAGTCGGCGATGTGATCGTCGGCGGCGTCGCCCCTCCACCCGGCGCCACGGTGTGGGAACAGTCACGCTGGGTCGCCCAGGACCAGACCCTGCGCAACTTCGTCCTCAACGAGCCCCGCGGCGGTGTGTTCCGCCACGTCAACCTGCTGGTGCCGGCCAAGGACCCGCGGGCGCAAATGGCCTGGATCATCATGGAACCGGCCGACACGCCGCCGATGTCCGGCTCCAACTCGTTGTGCGTTGCCACCGTGCTGCTGGACAGCGGCATCCTGCCAATGACCGAGCCCCAGACCCGCCTGGTGCTCGAAGCGCCGGGCGGCCTGATCGAAGCCGTGGCCGACTGCCGCGACGGCAAGGTACAACGGGTCGAGATCAAGAACGTGCCCTCCTTCGCCGACCGCCTCGATGCCTGGATCGAAGTCGAGGGCCTGGGCTCGTTGCAGGTGGACACGGCCTATGGCGGCGACAGCTTCGTCATCGTCGATGCCCAGCGCCTGGGTTTTGCCATTCGCCCTGACGAAGCCGCCGAACTGGTGGCCGTGGGCTTGAAGATCACCCGCGCCGCCAACGAGCAATTGGGCTTCGTGCACCCGTTGAACCCCGACTGGTCACACATCTCGTTCTGCCAGATCGCCGCGCCCATCGTCCAGGAAAACGGCATCGCCACCGGCGCCAATGCCGTGGTGATCCAGCCCGGCAAGATCGACCGCTCGCCCACCGGCACCGGTTGCTCGGCACGCATGGCGGTGCTGCACGCCAAGGGCCTAATGCAGGTCGGCGAGGGTTTTATCGGCCGTTCGATCATCGGCTCCGAATTCCACTGCCGCATCGACTCACTGACCGACATGGCCGGACGCCCGGCGATTTACCCGTGCATCGCCGGACGGGCGTGGATCACCGGGACCCATCAGCTGTTGCTCGACCCAGCCGATCCGTGGCCCGAGGGCTATCGGCTTTCGGATACCTGGCCGGGCGCATGACTTTCAGATTCACCCAAAACCCTTGTGGCGAGGGAGCTTGCTCCCGCTGGACTGCGAAGCAGTCCTGAAGACTGACAACTCGGTGTGTCAGTCAGATCCTGAGGGCCGCTTCGCGACCCAGCGGGAGCAAGCTCCCTCGCCACAAAAACACTATCAAAAACGGAGACAACCCATGAGCAAACGCATCAACTGGAGCGGCGTCTTCCCTGCCGTCACCACCCAATTCAACGATGACTTTTCCATCAATCTGGAAAAAACCCACCAAGTGATTTCCAACGTCATCCGTGATGGCGTTTCCGGCCTGGTGGTCTGCGGGTCGGTGGGGGAAAACACGTCCTTGAGCGCCGAGGAAAAAATCGCCGTGACCGAAGTCGCGGTAGACGCCTCCCGTGGCCGCGTGCCGGTGATCTGCGGCGTGGCCGAATTCACCAGCGTGCAAGCCGCCAAGGTTGCCAACGCGGTACGCAAGGTCGGCGTCGACGGGGTGATGCTGATGCCGGCGCTGGTCTACGGTTCCAAGCCCTTCGAGACCGCCGAGCATTTCCGCTACGTGGCCCGCCACGCCGACGTGCCGCTGATGGTCTACAACAACCCGCCGATCTACAAGAATGACGTGACGCCGGACATCCTGATTTCCCTGGCCGATTGCGACAACGTGGTGTGTTTCAAGGATTCCTCCGGCGACACCCGGCGCTTTATCGACGTGCGCAACGAAGTCGGCGATCGCTTTGTGTTGTTTGCAGGCCTCGATGACGTGGTGCTGGAAAGCCTCGCCGTGGGGGCCGAAGGCTGGGTCTCGGGCATGTCCAACGTGTTCCCAAAAGAAGGCGAGACCATTTTCCGCCTGGCCCGCGCCGGACGCTTCGCCGAGGCGATGCCAATCTACGAATGGCTGATGCCGATCCTGCACCTGGACGCCCGCGCCGACCTGGTGCAATGCATCAAGCTGTGCGAAGCCATCGCCGGCCGCGGCAGCGCCCTCACCCGCCCACCGCGCCTGGCCCTGCCGGAAGCGGACCGGGTGTATGTGGAGCAGATCATGGCCAAGGCCATGGCCAATCGGCCAGTGTTGCCGGATGTGGGGCTTTGACCCAAGGGCATGGCGCTAACTGGCGGTGATTGGGAGGCCGCCATCGCGAGCAAGCTCGCTCCCACAGGGACCAAGGTGCAAGGAGGATTTGCGGCCCATACAAAATCCCTTGTGGGAGCGAGCTTGCTCGCGATAGTGGTCCGCCAGAGCCGGCTATGCTGGATGTGCCGTCCCCTTCGCGAGCAAGCTCGCTCCCACAAAGTCTTGACGAGGCTTCCCATGAATTATTTCCTGGCCCAGGCCCTGAACAACCGATGGGCCAACCACAGGCTGCTCAGCGCCTGCGCGCAGTTGAGCAAGGCCGAATACGAAGCGCCGCGCACGGGGTTCTTCCCGTCCATGCAAGCCACGCTTTGCCACATCCTGGAAGTTGACCGCTATTACCTCACCGCCCTGGAAGGCGACCGGGATGGGCAGATAAAAGACTTCTCCGAGACCCTGGCCTTTGCCCAACTGAAGCAAAGCCAAACCCAGACCGACCAGCGGCTGGTGGCGTTCTGCGAAGCCCTGCGGAAAAAAGACCTCGCCCGCTGCGTGGAGCTGGTGCGTGTCGACGGTGTGGTGCGCGAGCGCATCGACCGGCTGCTGTTGCACCTGTTCGAACATCAGATCCATCACCGCGGCCAGGTGCATTCGATGCTCAGTGGCACCGGCATCAAGCCACCGCAGCTCGATGAATTCTTCCTCGACTGCGACCGTACGTTTCGGCAAGAAGAAGAGCAGCAACTGCAACTCAACGAAAGGACCGTCTGGCAAGACTATCGGCCGGACTGAACGTCGCCCCTGGCCAAAAAAAAATGCGATGGCCGCTGCCAGCCATCGCCAAATCGCCCACGTCAGGCGCTCTCAGATCCGTGCGGGAGACACGATGATTTTCACGTTGTGCTCCTTGTTATTGACCAATTCCTTGAAGCCCTGGCCGACAATCTGCTCCAGCTGGATGCGACCAGTGACCAGTGGGGAGATGTCCAGGCGTCCATCGGCGATGAAGGCAATCACATCGGCGAATTCACCGTTGTAGGCCAGCGCACCGAGTACCTGTTTTTCGGTTGAAACCAGTTCGAAGAAATTGAATTGGCTGGGTTCCTCGAAAATGCCCACCAACACACACTTGCCGGCCTTGCGGATCAGGTCGATGGCCAGTTTGGCGGTGTGTTTGTTGCCGATGCATTCGAAACTGACATCGGCCCCCAGGCCACTGGTCAGACGGCGGACTTCGGCCAGGGCGTCGCATTCGTTCGGATCGATCACATGGTTGGCCCCGACTTCCAGGGCCTTGGCCTTGCGCGCGCCGGACATTTCCAGGGCAATCACCTGGGCCGCCCCGGCGGCCTTGGCGCACATGATGGTGCACAGGCCGATGGTCCCGGCACCGACCACCACCACGTTCTGGCCCAGCAGGCTGCCGGCCTTTTTCACCGCATGCATGCCCACCGCCAACGGCTCGATCAACGCGCCGGCCTCGGCCGGGAAATCGGCGGGCAGTTTGTAGAGCAGGTTGGCTGGCACATTGACCAGTTCGGCGAACGCACCGTTGTTCATCAGCCCGGTGAAGGCCAGGTTCTCGCAAATGTTGTAGAGCCCGTGGGTGCAGTAATAGCAGGTGCCGCAGTGCTGGCAGGCGTCCGCCGCCACCGGTTCACCAACACTGAAGCCTTCGACGCCGGCGCCCAGTTCGACGATCTCGCCGCAGAACTCATGGCCGAGGATGCACTGGCCCTTGATCCCGGTCAGCGGGTGCGGCGCGTCCACTGGAATGAACACCGGCCCGGCCACGTATTCATGCAGGTCGGAGCCGCAGATGCCGCACCATTGCACGCGGATCTGCACCCAACCGGCGGGCGGCGAAACCGGTAATGGCACGTCTTCGACGCGAATGTCGTTGCGGCCATGCCAGACGGCGGCGCGCATGCTGCGGGTCGGCTTGATTGAAACGTTCATAACGTTGCCTCCAGAATTTGTAGGGACGACGACGCGTGTCGCCGCCCGCTTGATCAGTGCTGCTCGATGAAGCCGAGGATCAGCCGGTTGACCTGCTCGGCCGCTTCCATTTGCACCATGTGGCCCTGGCCGGACAGCACCTCGACCTGGGCACTCAGCCCCTCGCCATGGGCCGCCGGGATGATTGCGTCATCGCTGCCCCAGATCACCAGGGTCGCTACGTCGCCGGCCTGCACCACTTCGCGCAAATCCACCTGTTGGCGGCCGTCGGCGAACAGCGTCGCTGACAGTTGCTGCAGCGCCGCGTCCACGCCCTCCAGGCGCTTGTACTTGAGCATGTCGTCGAGCATTTGGCGGTTGACCAGTTCGGCATTGGAAAACAGTTGCACCAGTTGCGGCTTGAGGGCGTTGCGGTTGGCCGCTTCGACAAAACCTTGCAGGTAGCTGCCGTTGATCTCTGCGCCAAGCCCGGCGCTGCCGATCAAGGTCAGCGACCGGACTCGCCGGGGCATCAGGCGCGCGGCATTCAGTGACACCGCCCCACCCATGGAATGCCCCACCAGATGCACAGCGTTGATGTCCAGGTGATCGAGCAAGGCCAGCACCACGCCGCTCAGTTCGTCCAGGTCGCCGCGTTGCAGGGTTTTCGAAGATTCGCCGTGGCCCGGCAGATCCAGCGCAATGACCCGACGCCCAGCCGCCAACGCCTCATGGTTGAACAACCAGTTGTTCAGGTCGCCGCCGAAACCGTGCACCAGCAACAGCGGCGTGCCGCCCTCGCCCCGCTCGAAATAACGGATCACCCGGCCGTCCAACTCGACTTTCTGCGGTTTCGGCCCACTGTCTTCATCGGCTGCGTCACCGGGGACAAAGGTCGATTGGAACTGCTCGATGACCGCATCGATCTCGGCATCGCTGGCTTCGCCCTCGACCACGATGCCGAGCAAGGCGCCGACCGCCAGGGTTTCGTCCTGCCGGGCAATCTGCCGGCGCAAGATGCCGGAAAACGGCGCTTCGACGCTGCTGGAGATCTTGTCCGTCTCCACGTCCATCACTTCATCGCCCTTGGTGATGGCTTGGCCCTCCTCCTTGAGCCAGGTATCGACCCGGCCCTCGGTCATCGACAGGCCCCACTTGGGCATGGTCAGGGTATGAATCTGGCTCATCAGCGCTTGCTCCACTCGATCACGTTGAGCACGGCTTGTTCGATCTTCGCCGCGTCAGGGATGTACAGGTCTTCCAGCGAGTCGGAGAACGGCACCGGGGTGTGCGGCGCGGTGACCATTTCAATCGGCGCCTTGAGCGCGCCAAAGGCTTTTTGCGCCACCAGCGCCGAAATATCGGTGGCCATGGAACAGCGTGGGTTGGCCTCGTCGATCACCACCAGGCGCCCGGTCTTCTCGACACTTTCCAGGATGCTGTCCTCGTCCAGCGGGCTGGTGGTGCGCAAGTCGATGACTTCGCAGTCGATGCCACGTCCGGCCAGGCTGCGCGCCGCGTCCATGGCGGTGTTGACGGTGCGCCCGTAGGACACGAGGGTCACGTCCTTGCCATCGCGCAGGAAATTGGCCTCGCCAAAGGGAATGGTGTAGAGCTCTTCCGGCACCTCGCCCTGCATGCTGTAGAGCAACTTGTGCTCGCAGAAGATCACCGGGTCGTTGTCGCGGATCGCCTGGATCAGCAGGCCCTTGGCGTCGTAAGGCGATGATGGGCACACCACTTTCAGTCCCGGAATGTGCGTCCACAACGATGTGAGCATCTGCGAATGCTGGGCGGCGGCGCGCAGGCCGGCGCCGACCATGGTGCGGATCACCAGGGGCGTGGAGGCCTTGCCGCCGAACATGTAGCGAAACTTCGCCGCCTGGTTGAGGATCTGGTCCAGGCAACAGCCGGCAAAGTCGACGAACATCAGTTCGCACACCGGGCGCACGCCGCAAGTGGCGGCCCCGACCGCCGCGCCGACGTAACCGATTTCCGACAGCGGCGTGTCCAGCACGCGTCCGGGGAACTGGTCGTAAAGCCCCTTGGTAACGCCGAGCACGCCGCCCCAGGCGTCGTTTTCACCGGGTGCGCCGGCACCACCGGCCACGTCCTCACCCATGATGAAGACGCTGGAGTCGCGGCGCATTTCCTGGGCCAGGGCCTCGTTGATTGCCTGCTGATAGCTGATTTTTCTCGCCATGATGGGATTCTCTATTGTTGTTATTCAGGAGGACGTTCAGGGATAGCTGACGTAGACGTCGGTCAGCAGGTCCGCCGCGGTGGGCTTGGGATCGGATTTGGCCTTGTTCACGGCGTTTTCAATCAGCATGTCCACTTCCTTGTCGATCTGGTCCAACTGCTCGACGGTGAGCAGTCCGGCTCGGGTGGTGCGCTCGCGGAACTGCATCAGGCAATCCTGGTTCTCGCGAAAATGCTTGACCTCGTCGGGCGCCCGATAGGTTTGGGCGTCGCCCTCGAAGTGGCCGTAGTAGCGGGTCAGCTTGACCTCGATCAGCGACGGCCCTTCCCCGGCACGGGCGCGCTCGACAGCGGCCCCGGCGGCCTCATGCACGGCAAAGAAGTCAAAGCCATCCACCGTCACCCCGGGCATGCCGAACCCGGCCGCACGGTCGGCGATGTGATCGCAGGCCACCGACCAATTGGAGGCGGTGGCTTCGGCGTAGCCATTGTTTTCGGCGATGAACAGGCACGGCAGGTTCCACACCGAGGCCATGTTCATGGCTTCGAACACCGCGCCCTCGTTGGAGCCGCCGTCGCCGAAAAACACCACGGCGACACTGTCGGTGCCCTTGAGCCGGGCCGCCAGCGCGGCGCCCACCACCAGCGGCGCGCCGGCACCGACAATGCCATTGGCACCGAGCATGCCCTTCTCGAAATCGGCGATGTGCATCGAACCGCCCTTGCCTTGGCAGACGCCGGTTTTCTTGCCATAGATCTCGGCCATCATCCCGTAGACATCCACGCCCTTGGCGATGCAATGGCCGTGACCACGGTGGTTGGACGCGATGCAATCGTCATCGCCCAGGTGGGCCATGACGCCGGCGGCCGAGGCTTCTTCGCCGGCATACAGGTGGACGAAACCGGGAATCTCGCCCGTGGCGAACTCCACGTGCAGGCGCTCTTCGAAGGCGCGGATGGTGCGCATCACCTGGTAGGCGTGCAGCAGTTGATCGTGGGTGAGCGGTGTCGACATTTTTATTCTCCTGGGGTGTCTTCTTGAAGATTCAGAGGGTGTTGCGGGTGTTCGCGGCCGATGGCCAGCAAACGGTGTTGCGCGGCGTAGGCCAGCACCGCGTTGACGTCGATGCTCAGCGGGCCGCCGGCATCGAGGGTGACCGTGGGTCGGTCCTGCGCGTTGAATTCGATTTCCCGCTCGCCATCCAGGGCCAGGGTGCCGCTGGAGAGCGACAGACCGTGGGCGATACCCGGTTCCAGGGGCCCGGCAGCGAGCACGCCACAGCCTTGCAGCAGCCCTGGCGCGAGCGGCACCAGCAGCGCTTCGGGGGATTGCGGGTCCAGGCGCATCCAGGCGCCACCCGGTGCCTGGCGCGACACCGGAAACCACAAGCCGCACAGCGCCGACAGGCCAATGGATTGCGGTTCGGCGAAGGTCACGAAGACTTCGGCCAGGTCCTGTGCCCGACTGATCGCCCGGGCGCCGACAAACCGCAGCGGCGACACGGCGACGTCCACCAGGGCGACTTCGCGCAAGCCACGTCCGGCATCACAGACCAACAAGCGTTTGTTGCGGCGCAAGCCGATCGAGTCCGGGATCCGGCCACTGGCGTACAACCCACCGGCCAAGCCGGCACTGGTGGCCTCGCGCAGTTCGGGAAAGGCGTTGTTGGTGCCGGTGGACAGGGTCAGCAACGGGATGTCCCCGACTTCGGCGGCCACCGCCTTGTGGGTGCCGTCGCCACCAAGCACGGCGATCAGCGCCACCTCGCGCTCGGCCATCAGGCGTGCGGCCCGGCGGGTGTCTTCGACGGTCTGGCGCAGGGTCAGGTCGAGAAACTCCAGGGCCGGCCAGTGGCTGCTGCGGGCCTGGCGGCCGTGGCTGTTCTTCAGCACGGCGGCGGCCATGCCAATCATGTCGGTGGGCATCAACACCTGTTCGATGCCGGTGGCCCCGAAAGCGGCCAGCAGGCGCTGGATCACCGAGACCTTGTCAGTGCTGGAAAACAGCCCGGCATTGGCGGTCAGGCGCCGCACGTCACGGCCCGATGCGGGGTTGGCGATGATGCCCACGGTCAACGGCCGGCGACTCATGACACCACCGTGGAGGGGGCAGGCACACGGCCTGGGCAGGAAACCATAGACACCTCGTTGTTATTCTTGGATGACCCGTCGAGCGGGCTCCAGAGGTAGAGCAAGGGCGGTGCCAGTTGTGAAAAGAACCTGCTAAAAGCCCGGGCCAGAGCGGCCCCCATGGGATTTTCGATGAAGCGAACCGAGCCCCGGTGAGACGCCCCATGTCAGCCTGCACGAGGTTGCGGCGAGACGCTGAGACGTGGCGTCTCACACCGCCCGCAGAACCCGTCGAGCTTGTCTGCACCCGGCGAACGGCGCTTAATGTGCGCACAACGATAAGAAGCTGAATCGGAGGCCCCTATGCTTTCCGCTCACTCCCGGGCGCACGTGGATTGCGTCAGCCGCGTGGTGAAAAACGCGAACCAATTGCCACAACTGCCCGTCCCGGACCTGATCCTCGACTCCTGGCGCCGGTCCATGGAGCAACATCACCTGGACCCCGGTTCGCTACAGGGCCCGCGCATCCTGTCCCAGGACGTGCTCAAGCAATGCCGTGAGCGCTCCGAGCTGTTCCTCAATATCGCCAGCGAAGAAGTGGCTCGCCTCCATGGCCGGGTCCGCGATGCTGACTACTGCGTGCTACTGACCGATGCCCAAGGCCAGACCATCGACTATCGGGTGGAAACCACGATCCGCAATGACTGCCGCAAGGCCGGGCTGTACCTGGGCACCTGTTGGTCGGAGGGCGAGGAAGGCACCTGCGGCGTGGCGGCGGTGCTCACGGCCAAGGCCCCGGTGACGGTGCACAAGCGCGACCATTTCCGGGCGGCGTTCATTGGCCTGACCTGCTCCGCCGCGCCGGTCTTCGACCCCCAGGGCGAATTGCTCGGGGTGCTGGACGTCTCGGCGGTGCGCTCGCCGGATGATCGGCGCTCGCAGCACCTGATCCGGCAAATGGTGGTGCAGAGCGCCCGGGAGATCGAACAGGCGTTTTTCATGAGCAGCGCCCAGGGTTACTGGGTGCTGCGGGCCCATCGCAACGCCGGCTACGTCGACAGCCAGCCGGACTTCCTGTTCGCCTGGGACGACGACGGTTGCCTGCAAGCCTTGAACCCGGCCGCCCGCCAGTACCTGCTGCAACATTACGGGCAGTTGCCGCAACACATCAGCCAGGTGTTCGACCAGCAGTTGCTGCACCGTGCCCAGGACGAAAGCCTCTGCTCGCTCGACCACGCCATGCACGGGCGCTTGAGCGCGCCACGCCAGCGGGCCAGTTCACGTTCGCGAGTGGCGATGACCCCGTTGGAAATCGATCCACGCCTGGCCGACAGCCTGCGCCTGGCGGTGCGGGTCAAGGATCGCAACCTGCCGGTGCTGATCCAGGGCGAAACCGGTTCCGGCAAGGAAGTGTTCGCCCGTCAGTTGCACCAGGCCAGCCAGCGCCGTGATCGCCCTTTCGTGGCGTTGAACTGCGCCGCTATTCCCGAAAGCCTGATCGAAAGCGAATTGTTCGGCTACGTCGCCGGCGCCTTCACCGGTGCCTCGGCCAAAGGCATGCAGGGCCTGTTGCAACAGGCCGATGGCGGCACCTTGTTCCTGGATGAAATCGGCGACATGCCGCTGGCCTTGCAGACCCGCCTGCTACGCGTATTGGCCGAGGGTGAAGTGGCGCCACTGGGCGGGTCCCGCCGCAAGGCCGTCGACATCCAGGTGATCTGCGCCACCCACCGCGACCTGGAGACCCTGGTAGCCGCCGGCGAGTTTCGCGAGGATTTGTATTTCCGCCTGGGTGGCGCGCGCTTCCAGCTGCCACCGTTGCGCGAGCGCAGCGACCGGCTGGCGTTGATCAATCGAATTCTTGCCGAGGAGTCGGCGCTGTGCGGGGCAACAGTGCAATTGAGCGGCGCGGCCCTGGAATGCCTGCTCGGCTATCACTGGCCAGGCAATGTGCGCCAGTTGCGCCATGTGCTGCGCTACGCGTGCGCGGTGTGCGAAGCCAGCGTGGTCCAGCTCAGCCACCTGCCCGAGTCAATGCACCGCGCGGACGCCGCCGATCACGGGCCGGAGCCGAGCGCCGGCCCGGAACGCCAGGCACTGCTCGATGCCTTGGTGCGCCATCGCTGGAAACCCACCGCCGCCGCCCGGGCCCTGGGCATTTCCCGGGCGACCCTGTATCGACGGGTAAACCTGCATGGCATCGAAATGCCGGGCCGTAGCCCGGCCTGAGGGCCTAGCGTCGCGCCAGTTCGTGACGCACACATTGTTCGTAGTAAGTCTGCTTGACCGCGACCGGTTTGAGGCGCGAAGCGCTGTTGTAGGTCTGCTCGGTAATGCCCAGGGCGGTCATGCGCATCCAGGGCCGGGGAAACTTGCGCACTTGCAGCTTCTTGCGCGCGCCGTACAGGCTGACGCCGGAAAGCTTCGACGCCTGCGCCCCTGCCGCGATATCCGACCCCCAGCGGCACACCGACTGCTGGTTTTGCGTCAGCACCCTGGCCTGGGCCTCAAGCGAAACGGCGGCCAGGAGAAATGTCGCCACGACCCACATAGAAATACGCATAGGTTTGTCGCCCAACTTTCTGAAAGGAAAGAAGTTTGACCTTATGTAACTGAGCAAGGGGCCAGCATTTGCATGCCATTCTCGAATCCGCATGCAACCCTGTGGCGAGGGAGCTTACTCCCGCTGGGCTCTGTAGGAGCTGGCGAAGCCTGCGATCTTTTGATCTTTCGCTTGAGATTCAAGCGTCTTTGGAAAGATCGCAGCCTCGTTGCACTCGACAGCTCCTACACAGCTCCTACACAGCTCCTACAGACCCGGCGGGAGCAAGCTCCCTCGCCACGGGACAGCTTTCCTTCGCCATCTGCGACATTCGTTCGCAAGTGGCGCGCCGAACTAGAAACAAGTTGATAACATAACTACAACATATTGAATTTAAACGATTTAGTTATAAATTTGGCTAACCTTCGCCTCCTGCAACAGTTGCTGGATCACCTGCTCCTGCTCGCCATAGCGTCCTTCGCCAAAATGGCTGTAGCGCACCTGCCCGTTGGCATCGATGAAGTAATGAGCCGGCCAGTACTGATTGTTGAAGGCACGCCAGATCGCATACTGATTGTCGAGCGCCACCGGGTAGTGGATGTCCAGCTTGCGCACCTGCTCGCGGACGTTGTCGATGATTTTCTCGTAGCCGTACTCCGGGGTGTGGACACCGATCACTACCAAGCCGTCCTTTTCATACTTCTTCGCCCAACCGTTCACATAGGGCAAGGTGTGCTGGCAGTTGATGCAGTCGTAGGTCCAGAAGTCCACCAGCACCACCTTGCCCTTGAGTGATTCGCTGCTCAGCGGGGGCGAGTTCAGCCATTGCACCGCGCCGTCCAGCGCAGGCATGGCGCCCTGGGATTCGAGGGCAGGCATGGAACTTGCGCCAGCCTTGCTCACCATATAGTCGATGGCCTTGGGCACGTTCTGCAGCAGGCTTTTTTCCAAGCTGGCCGATTGTTGGGAGGAAGTCGCCGCCAACAAGCGGTCATCCGCCCCGGTGCCAATCGCCACGGCCGCCAGCAATACCGCCACCCCCGTGCCCCGGCGCAGCCAGGTGGTGATCGGCAGCGAGAGTTTCAGGCGTCCGACCAGTCCCCGCCCGGCCAGGATCAGCGTCCCCAGGGACAAGGCACTGCCCAGGCCGTAGGCGAGCAACAGCAGGCTGGTTTGGGTGCTGGCGCCTTGCAGCATGGCCCCGGTCAGGATGACCCCGAGTATCGGTCCGGCGCACGGTGCCCAGAGCAGCCCGGTGGCGACCCCGATCAGCACTGAAGCCACAGGCCCGGCCATCCGCCCGGCGCCGGCGTCCAGGCGATTGCCCAGGCTGACCAGCGGCCGCGCCAACCAGGTGCCGACCCGACTGAAGATCAGCGACAAGGCAAACACCACCATCACCACCAAGGCGACTTGCCGGCCGACGCTGCTGGCACGCAGCACCCACTCGCTGCTGACCACCGCCAGGCTGGAGACCAGGGCAAACGTCAGCACCATGCCGCCGAGGGTCAGCAGCACCGAGCCACGGGAGCGATCGGCCCGGGCGAACAGAAACGGCACCACTGGAAGAATACAGGGGCTGAGGATCGTCAGGATCCCGCCGAGAAAAGCGATCAGAAGCATGGCAACACCTCAAAATAAAAAGCTGACATAGACCCTGTGGCGAGGGAGCTTGCTCCCGCTGGGCTTGTGTAGGAGCTGCCGAAGGCTGCGATCTTTTGATCTTTCGCTTGAGATTCAAGTGTCCTTGGAAAGATCGCAGCCTCGTTGCACTCGACAGCTCCTACACAGCTCCTACACAGCTCCTACACAGTTCCTACGCCCCAGCGGGAGCAAGCTCGCTCGCCACAAAAGCAGGTCAGTTCTGGTTGCTGCAGTTATCGGAAAACTTGCGATAGTCCAACGCCTGCTTGTGGCCTGCCGAATCCAGGTAGGTCATGTGGGCGTTGACCACGCCGCAGGTCGGCTCGGCGTCTTCGCTAAGGGACAGCACCTTCTGGACGTCCAGGTGGGTGCCGTAGGTGTAGGTTTGCGCCGGCACGTTGCTTTCGGCCCGGGCCGACAGCGTGCAAATGTTCAGTGCGGCGAAAAGGCAGGCGGCGTAGATGGCTTTGCTGTTCATGGCGATTCCTCGATTCAATGGGTTTATCTGCCGAGGCCTGTTGTGTCGCCTCGATGGGTGCCATTGAATGCCGCGCAGGTATCGCGCCTGTATCGAGCCAGGTGGCTTTTTGCATCGCTGTGTATCCGTCGCGCGCCAGATACACTGCAATACAAACCGCCGCGAGCCCGGCCGGCCGGCGCCTGTAGACTGCTCACAACGAAACGCCGAGGAGCTGGACACCATGGATCATGTCGATCATGTGTTGATAGTGGATGACGATCGCGAGATCAGAGAACTGGTTGGCAACTACCTGAAAAAGAACGGCCTGCGCACCACTGTCGTTGCCGATGGCCGGCAAATGCGCGCCTTCCTGGAAACCACCCCGGTGGACCTGATCGTGCTGGACATCATGATGCCCGGCGACGACGGCCTGGTGCTGTGCCGGGAGCTGCGTGCCGGCAAGCACAAGGCCACGCCAGTGCTGATGCTCACCGCGCGCAACGACGAAACCGATCGCATCATCGGCCTGGAAATGGGCGCCGACGATTACCTGGTCAAGCCCTTCGCCGCCCGTGAGCTGCTGGCCCGTATCAATGCCGTGCTGCGCCGCACCCGCATGCTGCCGCCCAACCTGGTGGTCACCGAAAGCGGTCGCCTGCTGGCGTTCGGGCGCTGGCGCCTGGACACCACCGCCCGCCACCTGCTGGACACCGACGGCACCATGGTTGCCTTGAGCGGCGCCGAATATCGTTTGTTGCGGGTATTCCTCGACCATCCGCAACGGGTGCTCAACCGCGACCAGTTGCTTAACCTGACCCAGGGCCGGGACGCCGACCTGTTCGATCGCTCCATCGATTTGCTGGTCAGCCGCCTGCGCCAGCGCCTGCTGGACGACGCGCGGGAGCCGGCCTACATCAAGACCGTGCGCAGCGAAGGCTACGTGTTCTCGCTGCCGGTGGAGATCCTCGAGGCCTCGGTATGAGCCTGTCGTTGCGCTGGCCGCGTACGCTGGCCTCGAGGCTGTCGCTGATCTTCCTGATCGGCCTGATCCTGGCCCAGGGCCTGTCCTTTGGCGTCCAGTACTACGAGCGCTACCAGAGTGCCAAGTCGACCATGCTCGGCAACCTGGAAACCGACGTCTCGACCTCCGTGGCGATTCTCGACCGCCTGCCTGCCGCCGAACGCCCGGCCTGGCTGCCGAAACTCGCCCGGCGCAACTACGGCTACCTGCTCGACGAAGGCCTGCCCGGCCAACCGATGGACCTGGCCGACGCGCCGATCTCGGTCAGTTCGATCCAGGAAGCCATCGGCCAGGCCTATGGCCTGACCTTCAAACAGATTCCCGGGCCGAAAATGCACTATCAGGCGCACCTGCGCCTGGCGGACGGCAACCCGCTGACCATCGACGTACGCCCGGCGATGATGCCCCTCTCCCCCTGGCTGCCGATGGTGTTGCTGGGGCAGTTGGCGCTGTTGATCGGCTGCACCTGGCTGGCCGTGCGCCTCGCCGTCGGCCCATTGACCCGACTGGCCGAGGCGGTGGAAACCCTCGATCCTAACGCCCACAGCGTGCGCCTGGACGAGAAAGGCCCGACCGAAGTAGTGCATGCCGCCAAAGCGTTCAACGCCATGCAGGACCGCATCGCTGCCTACCTCAAGGAGCGCATGCAGTTGCTGGCGGCGATTTCCCACGACTTGCAGACCCCCATCACACGCATGAAGCTGCGCGCTGAATTCATGGACGAGGGGATCGAGAAAGACAAGCTGTGGAGCGACTTGAGTGAAATGGAGCACCTGGTGCGTGAAGGCGTGGCCTATGCCCGCAGCATCCACGGCGCCACCGAGGCCAGTTGCCGGATCAGCCTGGATGCGTTCCTCGACAGCCTGGCGTTCGACTACCAGGACACGGGCAAGGACGTGCAATTGACCGGGAAAAACGCCGCGGTCATCGACACCCGTCCCCATGCCCTGCGGCGGGTGCTGGTCAACCTGGTGGACAACGCCCTGAAGTTCGGTGGCGCGGCGCAGATCCATGTGCAACTGGCCGACAACGGGCAATTGGCGATCCAGGTACTGGACCGCGGCCCCGGGATCAACGAGCAGGAACTGGCCGAGGTGCTCAAGCCGTTTTACCGGGTGGAAAGCTCGCGCAACCGGGAAACCGGCGGCACCGGCCTGGGCTTGGCCATCGCCCAGCAACTGGCGATCGCCATGGGCGGCTCACTGACCCTGAGCAACCGCGACGGCGGCGGCTTGTGCGCCGAGTTGCGCCTGGCATTCGCAAGCTGATACGGCCCCTGTGGGAGCGAGCTTGCTCGCGATGGCGGCCTGACTGTCGGCTAGGATGTTGTTGATTGAGTACATATCCATTGCTGCGGTAACGGCTGCTTATGGTTCCGCTCTTACAGCGGGTCACTTTTGGAAGAGCGCCAAAAGTAACCAAAAGCGCTTTGCCCCACCACTCGGCACCTCGCTTAGGCTCGGTGTACCCTCACTCCGGCATTGCTCCGTGGGCCCGCCGCGAAGGGCCATCCATGGCCCAGCGCGGCTAACCCGGCATCCATGCCGGGATACCCACTCCACAATGCCTGCGTTCGGCCAGCGTGGTTAACGGGGCGCCCGAGATCAACGTCCACCGCGAGGCGGCCTAGTAGCCGACCTAGCTCTCCCCGTCGTACACCCATCAGACCTGTTTCAGCAGGATCTGTGGGAGCAAAGCTTGCTCGCGAGGCGGCCTGACAGCCGACCTGGTTCTCCCAGTCGTAAGTTGTGGGAGATTCTATGGTGCGGGGCTACCCCTTAAATGCCTTTCGGTAAGTATTCGCTCTGGTTCTTCAGCAGGGCGAATACCACTCGAGCAAGCTTGCGGGCCAGTGCCACTAATGCTTCGGTTGTGCTGAGTCCCCGGGCCCTCAGTGCCTCATAAAAACCCTTCCATGCCGCTGTGCGCCTCGCCGACATTGCGGCGTTGTGCATCAGTCGACGTGCCTCTGGGTCACCTCGCTTAGACAGGCAGCGGCGGCCCTTCTTTTTCCCTGAATCCGATATACGCAGGTCTAGGCCCAGAAAAGCGATGAAGGCATCGGCGTTTCTGAAATCCCCACGCTGAAACGACGTGAGCAAACGAGCACCGTTCAACAGGCCAATGCCTTCGACTTTCATGCAACGCTTGAGTTGAGCACCCAAGCCCGCTGCTTCCAACTGCGTCTGGATTGTTTTTTCAAGCAAGACCTCCAGTCGTTGCATGGCCTTTATCTGGTTCTCAAAGGCACTTTTGAGCAACGGTTCGTTTGACCAGCTTTGCTTGAGGCTGACACGCGCCTGAACCAAGGCTGCCCGGCGCCGGAAAAGGCTTATAAGCCGGCAATACAGGGGCGATGGCGGGGTCCACGGGTGCAACTGGTGGCCTTCGTTGTTCAAGTAGCGAGCCAACAACCGAGCATCCAGCGCATCGGTTTTAGCGCGAACTTTCACACCTTTGCGGTAATGGCTGAGCTCGTAGCCGCCAATCATGTAGATCACACAACCTTGCGCATAAGCCAGGTCGGCGAATTCCTGGTGATAGATATTGGTGGCTTCGATGGCGACATCCACTGGCGCGGGCAGCTCCTTGAGCCACTTCTTGATCGCAGCTTTGGTGTTGGGGATCGCTTCCAGTCGATCTGTTTCTGCGTGATAAATCACCAACTCATCTTTGGCGACATCAACACCCACGATCGGCTTTGCGACAGAAACCGGCATTGCCATTGAAAATCCTCCGGGCTAAGGTTTGAACACTTGAAGGGTTCACCCAGAGGCGCAGGCTTGTTCCTATCGTCGGTCTAGGCCAGATGCATTCTTTATCGGCGCTTGGGTGAAAGGAGGAGGGGTGAAATCTCCCACGGTCTGTACTGCGCGAACAGTCAGAATCGAGCTTTGTCCCTCTTCCTCCCTTCAAGTCCTACCATACAAGCGAGCTTGCTCGCGATAGCGGTGTGTCTGCCAGCATCCACTCAACTGACCTGACGCCATCGCGAGCAAGCTCGCTCCCACAGGGGTTGGGGGTTGGGGGTTGGGGGTTGGATTTGGATGCGGGTTTGTATGCCAGTGTGTCTGCGGATGATCGGCATACACAAACTTGCACAGGCCTGCATTGCGGACACACCCCGCTTACACCTGCTTGAAAGACTCTCCCCTGTTCCCGGCCGCTGTCACGACCGGGTCTCACCATCCAAGGAGCCTTTACATGCCTATCACAACTGCATCCCCCTTTCGTTATCAGGGCTGGTCGCTATTCAGCCTGCTCGCCGCCCTGGTGCTGTTGATGACCGGGTTGATCCTGGTGCTCAACCCGGACCTGACCGAAGGCGTGCGCAGTGCCATTCGCGCCACGGCGCGCTCGTCTTTTATCTTGTTCCTGCTGGCCTTCACCGCCTCGGCATTCGCGGTGCTGGTGCCTTCGCCCCTGAGCCGGTCCCTGGTGCGCGAACGGCGCTTCATCGGGCTGGCCTTTGCGTTTTCCCATCTGGTCCATGCCGTGCTGATCTACAGCTACGGCCAGCTCAATCCCGAGTTCTGGCCCGGCCGCACCACCCTTGGCAACGTGCCCGGCACCGTGGGCTACGTGTTCATCCTGCTGCTCGCGCTGACCTCGTTCAAAAGCACCACCCGCCTGATCGGTTTCAAGGCCTGGAAGCGCCTGCATGTCACCGGCATGTGGGTGCTGGCGGCGATCTTTGCCTATTCCAATTTCAAACGAATCCCCATGAGCGCCTGGTATGTGCTGCCCTTCGGCCTGATCTGCGCCGCCACCGCCATCCGCCTGGTGGGCAAGCTGGCCCAGGCCACCCAGCGACGCCAACGGCCGCAACACGCGGCTGGTCTGTAGGAGCTGTCGAGCGAAGCGAGGCTGCGATCTTTCCCCAGACACTTGAGTCTCAAGCGAAAGATCAAAAGATCGCAGCCTCGCTTCGCTCGACAGCTCCTACACAGCTCGTACATAGCGCCTGCGCCACAGCGCCTTGGCGTTGAAAAAAACGAAACCTTGGACGGCGTGCACTGGTCAAGTCCTGTATGAACGTCAACCGCTGCACGTCGCACCAAGCGACGGCGGCCTGAAACGAGGGACAGGCATGAGCATGACCGTCGATAGCTTGCGCGCCCTGCTGCCGGGCCAGTGCACGGATAAAGAGTGAGGCACGACGCGATGCCAACCGTTGAGCTGCATCGTCGCTATGAACGGTCCCTACTCCTGGCTTTCTGCGTGGTGTGGGGGTGGCTGGCCATTGCGCCGATAAAACGCAGCGACTGGCTGGCGGAGAACCTGCTGGTCATAGCGTTATTGGTGGTCCTGGTGACCGTTCATCGGCAATTCAGCTTTTCCCGACTGTCCGCCACGCTGTTGTTCGTCTTCCTTTGCATCCATGAAGTCGGCGCCCATTACACCTATGCCAAGGTGCCTTACAACCAGTGGTGGCAGGCCCTGACGGGGGGGCAGTCGCTTGATCAATTCATGGGTTTCCAGCGCAACCAGTTCGACCGACTGGTGCATTTCAGCTACGGCCTGCTGCTGGCCTATCCGCTACGCGAGGCCTTGCTACGGGTTGCGCCAGCAACGGGGTTCAGGGGTTATTTCCTGGCCTGGAGCCTGATTCTTGCGTCGTCGGCGATTTACGAAATCATCGAATGGCTGGGCGGCGCCTACATCGGGGGCGATACCGCCAAGGCCTTTGTCGGCGCCCAGCAGGACCCGTGGGATTCACAAAAAGACATGGCCCTGGCGGCGCTGGCCGCGTTCATGACCCTGCTGGCCGCCGCCGGGGTCAGTTACCTGCGCCAGCGGGACTTCGCCCTCGAATGGACGTTGCGCTTCAAGGCCCGCACGTGACGCAAGCCCCCATATCCGCCAGTTCCTGTGTGATCACGACTAAGTAAATCAGCTCACCAGCCGATATAAGACAGGTGCGGGTGAAATCGCTTTTTGGCTGATGACTTATTTTTATGATTGAAATTGCTGGCAATGACTCAACTGTCCTTTCCCCGGGTTCGCCAACCCGAAGTTTCACCCGTCGCACTTTTCCGGCCATCATGCTCCTGCTGTTTGTCATGTCTGCACTGGCGATCGCCGTGCTGCTCAACATCACCGCGGCCCAGGACCAGCGCGCCCGTGAACAGAGCCTGTTTTTCGCCCAGCGGGCCGTCGAGGGGATCCGCAAAGGTATCGGACGGGACCTGAGCGATTATTCCAAGTGGAGCGACGCCTACCGGCACCTGCATGTCAGCGTCGACAAGGAATGGGCCTATGACCAGGAAAACGTCGGCAGCAGCGTGTATTCGCTCTATGGCTACCAGGCGGTGTTTGTCATTTCGCCGACCGGCCAGACCGTCTATTCGGTGATCGACGGCCAGATGAGTGAGGTCGATGCCGACACCTGGCTGACCGGCGACTTGCGAGCGCTGTTGAAAAAAGCCAACGCCGCGGAAAATCACGACGAAGTGGTCGTCGAGATGCTGCATCACGAGGACGCCCCTGCGTTTGTCGCTGCGTCCGTCATTACCATCGGCACGGACACCAGCGTGCCCGAAATCCCCGGCCCGCCCAGCGTGATGCTCTTCGTCAAGGCCCTTGATCCCGGAGCCCTGGAAAACCTGGCGCGGGACTTCGCCCTGCCCGATGCCCATATCGCCAGGCCCCCGGGCCCAGCCGATACCGCCCAACTGCTGCTCGACAACCTGACCCTGGAAGCCTTGGCCTGGCGGCCGCAGACCCCGGGCCAGGATCTGCGCAAATTCCTCCTGCCGTTGCTGGCCGTGGCGTTACTGGTGCTTGGGGTTCTGGCCCTGGCCGTTCTGCGCCATGCCTTGGCCATGCTCCGCGCCCAGGAACGCCAGTACGCCAGCCTGCTGGCCCACCGCAAGGCGTTGGAGCGCAGTGAAGAACGTTTCCGCGACATTGCCGAAGTGTCCTCCGACTGGTTGTGGGAGGTCGATTCGACCGGCACCCTGACCTATCTGTCGGAACGCTTCGAACAAGTGACCGGTTTCAGTCCCACGGAGTGGCTGGGCAAACCTCTGCACCGGCTGCTTCACCCCCATGGTGGCTCGATCTCGATTGCCCAATGGCTGCTCGGCGGTGCCAACAGTCTCTCCTCGGCGCCGCTGCTGTGCGAGTACACCGCGCGCAACCAGCGCATCCGCACCTGCAAACTCTCGGTGCGGGCCATCGAAGCTGGCACCCTGGGTTTTCGCGGCACGGCCACTGACATCACCGACGAATTACGGGCACTGGCCCAGATCAAGCACCTGTCCCTGCATGATCCACTGACCGGGCTGGCCAACCGCAACCGCTTGTTCGATTGCCTGCGCGAACACCTGGGCCGAGCCGATCGTCCGCCCCTCGCGCTGCTGAACCTGGACATGGACCGTTTCAAGCCGGTCAACGACTCCCTCGGGCATGCCGTCGGCGATAAAGTGCTCAAGGAAGTGGCGCATATTCTCCAACAAAACGTGCGCGGCACCGATCTGGTGGCCCGCCTGGGCGGTGATGAGTTTGTCATTGTCATGCCCGACCCGGGCGATGCCGGCGATCTCGATCAACTCTGTGAACGGCTGATCGATTGCATGCAACGGCCCATGCACCTGGACGGCAATACCCTGTACCTGGGGGTGAGCATCGGCGTTGCCTGGGCGCAGCCCGGCGACGAACGTGCCGATGAACTGTTGCGCCACGCCGACATCGCCTTGTATGCGGCCAAGGCAGCCGGCCGCAACACCTGGCGCGTGTATGTGGAAGCCATGGGCAACCTGGCCCGCGACCGGCGGCAATACGAACAGCAACTGCGCGACGCCATGCAACGGGATCAATTGGAACTGCGCTACTTGCCTCGCTTCGACGTGAGCGCCGAGCAACTGCACGGTTTCGAAGCCCAGACCTTCTGGCACCACCCCGAGAAAGGTGAACTGGGTGGGGCCGACTTCATACCGGTGGCCGAAACCTCGGGCCAGCTTGAAGAGCTGGGCACCTGGATGCTGATCAACGTCTGTGAAGAGGCTGCCACCTGGCCGAGCGCCGTCAGTGTTTCCATCGCGGTTTCACCCCGGTGGTTCAACAGCAGCTTCCTGCTCAACCAAGTGCAAGAGGCCCTCGAAACGAGCGGCCTTGAGCCCCACCGGCTGACCCTGGAAGTGGCCGAAGGGGTCCTGCTGGCCGACCACAAGACCGTCGCCTGCACCCTCCATGCGCTCAAGGACCTCGGCGTGCGGATCAACATCGACAAGTTCGGCACCAGCATCGCCTCCCTGCGCGAGGTACTGGACCAGCCGTTCGATGGCATCCGCTTCGATCGCAACATCCTGACGCAGCTGGGCCTGGAGGATGACAAGGAGGGCGTCCTGGCGATGATCCGATTGAGCCGCAGCGTAGGGCTCATGGTCACCGCCGAAGGCATCGAAAACGCCCGGCAATTCAGCCAACTGCGCAACGTGGCCTGCGACCATGTCCAAGGCCCCTACTTCGGCGCGGCCCTGGCCCGCTCGGAAATGGCCTCGTTCTTCACCACGCCGAGGTGGCTGTAACACACTTCCCCACTGCCATTGCGAGCAAGCTCGCTCCCACCATAGGCCTGCGGTGCATGCAAAACTCATGAACACCTCAAGCCCCCCTGTGGGAGCGAGCTTGCTCGCGATAGCGGCCTGCCAGGCGCTAAACAACTAAAAATTCAGCCACCCGGACTCTGGCGAAAACTCACCGCCAGCCGGTTCCAGCTGTTGATGGTGCTGATCGCCAGGGTCAGGTCCACCAGTTCCTCCTCACTGAAACAGGCCCGGGCCTGGGCATAGACGTCGTCCGGCACCTGGCTCTCAGCCAACAGCGTCACCGCCTCGGTCCAGGCCAGGGCAGCGCGTTCGCGGGCCGTGAAAAAACCGCTGTCGCGCCACACCGCCACCGCGTAGAGCCGACGCTCGGTCTCGCCCTGGCGTCGTGCCTCCACCGAATGCATGTCGGTGCAGAAAGCGCAGCCATTGAGTTGTGAAGCGCGGATCTTGATCAGGTGCAGCAACGCCGCTTCGATACTCAGACGACTGGTCAGGGCTTCCAGGCCGATCATGGCTTTCATCGCCCCAGGCGATGCAGTGTAGTAATCCAGACGCGGGCTCATGGCGGGCTCCGTGGCATTCGAGACCTTCACGGTAGGCCCAGGGACCGGTCAATGACAGGTCCAATTCGGCGAAAAACCCGGAGGCAAGTCCAATGGGCGGGATTTTCCCCACGCAACTTCTATGCAGTCGCACAATGCGGGTAATCTTGCGCCTTTGACGCTGGCCGCCAACAATCGCCCAGGAGCTTGCGGGTATGGAACTTCATGTTGTCATCAACGGCCGCAAGGACCTGTCGAGCCAGTTGTATCAACAATTGCGCAGCGCCATCGAAAGCGGTCGCCTGGCGGCCGGCACGCAACTGCCGCCCAGCCGCCTGCTGGCCGAACAACTGGGGGTCTCGCGCAAGACCGTCTCCGACACCTACGCCCAACTGACCTACGAAAACTTCCTCACCGGTATCATCGGCAAAGGCACCTACGTCAACGCGCGGCCGGCCAGGATCGTACGCAAGCAGAGCCACCGCGAGCTGGCCGGTGCCGATGTCGTCGAGGCCTGGCGCACCATGCCCGACCTGATGCGCCATCCCACCCTCGAAGGGGCGTTGCGCTACGACTTCATCGGTGGCGCCACCGGCAAGGGCCAGTTTCCGCTGGACGACTGGCGGCGCTGCACCGCCCACGCGCTGCGCCAGATCGCCAGTGCCAAGGGCTTCTACAGCCAGCCCGAAGGCCTGCCGTCGCTGCGCAATGCCATTGCCCGGCACATCGCGTTTTCCCGCGGGGTCAATTGCCAGGATGAAGACGTGGTGGTGTGCAACGGCGCGCAGCAGGCCCTGGACCTGATCTCGCGGGTGTTGACCCGCCCCGGCAGCCTGGTGGCCATGGAAGACCCGGGCTATCCGCCGGCGCGGTTGTTGTTCGGCTCCCAGGGCGCCACGGTGGCCGGGGTGCCAGTGGACGAGCAAGGCATGCGGGTCGACCTGATCCCCGACGGCACGCGGTTGATTTATGTGACGCCCTCCCACCAGTTTCCCTTGGGCATGCCCATGAGCCAGGCTCGCCGCGAGGCCTTGCTGGTGCGGGCCTATGAGCTGGGGGCGATCATCATCGAAGACGACTACGACAGCGAATTCCGCTACGAAGGCCGGCCCGCCGATTCGTTGCAGAGCCTGGATGAGCGCGGGATCGTGGCGTACGTCGGCACCTTCTCCAAGACCCTGTTGCCGGAACTGCGGCTCGGCTATGCGATCCTGCCGCCAGCGATTCTTGAAGCGGTGATCCTGGCCAAGCGCCTCACCGACCAGCACACCTCCACCCTGCCCCAGTGGGCGCTGGCGAAGTTCATCGCCGAGGGCTGCCTGCTCAAGCACATCCGCCGCTGCCACACCCTGTATGCCGGTCGTCGCGAGCGAATCCTGGCACGCATGGCCGGGGACTTGTCGCCCTGGTTCGAGGCCGTGCCCACCACCGCGGGTTTTCATATGGCGGTGTTGTGCAAGGTCCCGATGGACCTGGCGCTGGTGATCGAGCTGGCGAAAAAAGCCGAGGTCGGGCTCTACAGACTTGATGGCTTTTTCAACGAGGCCCCGGTGCGGCCGGGCCTGTTCTTCGGTTTCGGCGCTATCGAAACCCTGGACATCGACATCGCCCTGGACCGCTTGCGCGACATTCTCCAGCAAGTGGCCTGAGGGATTGGACTGGGCATTTATCCGCCCATTGGCTGTTTGAGCCTTGCCCCGGTGGGCCTATCCTGCACGGGTGTCATTAATATTGAGCAACCCCCTCGGACTTGATTCAGGAGCCTGAACAATGTCTCGCCAAGTGATCAATACCGTGCAGGTACAAGCCGCCGCCGGTCGCTCGGAAGAACTGGGCCGGCAATTGCAACAAATCGTCGAGACCCTGCGTACGCAGCCGGGCTGCGATGCCTATCTGGTCGACCGTTGCCCGGACGATGGCGACCGCTGGAGCGTCAGTGCCCGCTGGCAGTCGGAAGCGGCCATGCAAGCCCACTTCAACTGCCCGGAAGTGCAAGGCTTCATCAGCCTGATCGACAACCGCCTGGCCCGAAGCGTCGACTTCAACAGCTGACACCCCGCGGCTGTAGGAGCTGCCGAGTGCAACGAGGCTGCGATCTTGCCCAATCCAATTGAGTCTCAAGCGAAAGATCAAAAGATCGCAGCCTTCGGCAGCTCCTACAGAGGGTTACCTTTCAAACTGGATGGATCGCGGTATTGGTCTACCCACCTTCCGAAAGATTGGACGTTTGCTTGCCCCACCGTGGGGCTTAGGGTGAATCCATCGCCGCGACAGCGCGAAATCACTCGAAACCACACAGGCCATACCTTTATGAAAACACTCTGTCTGATCGCCGCCCTGAGCCTGCTGCCCATCACCCAAACCTACGCCCACGAAGCCGCGCCTTCGGAAAAGGTCACGGTGCTGCAGGAGCAATTGCTGAAAAACGTTCCAGGTAAAAAAACCATGATGCTGACCGTCAACTATGCACCCGGCCAAGCGTCCATTGCCCATAAGCATGAGGGCACAGCGATGGCCTACGTACTGGAAGGCGCCATCACTTCCCAGGTCAAGGGTGAGCCGGCGAAGACCTACAAGGCTGGAGAGTTCTGGTATGAAGCGGCGGGGTCCGAGCACCTGGTCTCGAAAAACGCCAGCGCGAGCCAGCCGGCGAAACTGCTGGTGTTCATGGTGATGGGTGAGGATGAGGCGGTGTTGATACCGCTGAAAAACTAACCGCCACAGCACAGCTGTCCCCCTGTGGGAGCGAGCTTGCTCGCGATGGCGGTGGGTCAGCTACATTGAACTTGGCTGATACACCGCCATCGCGAGCAAGCTCGCTCCCACAGGGACTCACAACGAATCTAAAAAAAAAGCCCCGCATCTCTCGATGCGGGGCTTTTTCATTCAACGCCGGATCAGTTGGCCGTCACGACCGCCTGACCGCTCATTGCCACGTCCAACAGCTCGCGGTTGGCGACCGCGTACATGGCGTAGTCGGTACCGCTGGCGGCACGGATGTCCACCAGCATGGCACGCCAGCGCTCGACCATTTCGTGGTGCTGCTCCAGCCACAGCGCCAGGCGAGTTTCCACGTCCTGGGCGCCATCGCCCTCTTGCAGGACCGAGATGGTGATCGCCCGCTGTTGCCAGTCGACATCATCACGGAACGCTTCACGGGCCAGTGCCTGCCAGTTGTTTTCCACCGGCAGTGCGCTGATCTGTTGCAGGTACCAGGTGATGTCCAGGGCGCTGCCCACGGCGAAGTAGGCCTTGGCCACATCGGCGGCGTTCTGGCCAGTGACGTCGGCCGCCTCGATGATCGGCAGCAAGGTGTACAAGTGCGTGGTGCCGGCAACCATGCGCGCCAGCAGTTCCGGCACACCAGCGGCCACGTAGGCCTGGTAGCGGGTCTGCCAGCCTTCGCGGGTCGGACCTTCCAGCAGTTCGTCGAGCTTGAGGCCCAACGCGGCCAGGTGCGGACCGAAGTGCGCGACGTCACGGGCAGCGTTCTGCTCGTTGCGGCGGCTGCGCAGGAACCAGCGCGTGGCGCGACGACCCAGGCGCATCAACTCGTCCATCAGCTCCAGTTGCACGTCGGCCGAGACCTGGTGGTCCAGGGCTTCGATCTGGCGGAACCAGTGCGGGAGGTGGAAGATGTCACGCACAATCACATAAGCGCCAGCCACGTTCGCCGGGCTCATGCCCGTCGACTCCTTGAGCCGCTGAACGAAGGTGATGCCCATGTGGTTGACCAGGTCGTTGGCGATCTGGGTGCTGACGATCTCGCGCTTGAGGCGATGGCGACGCATGGCCTCGGAGAACTGGCTCACCAGCGTCGGCGGGAAAGCCGTCTCCATGTCACGGGTCAGGTAATCATCGTCCGGTACCAGGGAGTTGAGCAGCGCTTCCTTGAGGTCGATCTTGCTGTAGGAGATCAGCACCGACAGTTCGGCACGGGTCAGGCCATGGCCCGCCGCGACGCGCTCGTTGATCGCCTCTTCAGCCGGCAGGAACTCGATGGCGCGATCCAGCTTGCCGCGGCCTTCCAGATCGTTCATCAGGCGCTTGTATTCGGCGATCCGCACGAAGGCACGACGCGCCGCCAGGGACAGGGCCTGGGTCTGCTTGTAGTTGTTGCCCAACACCAGGCTACCGACTTCGTCGGTCATGCTCGCCAGCAACTGGTTGCGTTGCTTGTCGGTCATGTCGCCGGCCTGCACCACTTCGTTGAGCAGGATCTTGATGTTCACTTCGTGGTCGGAGCAGTCCACGCCGCCCGCGTTGTCGATGAAGTCGGTGTTGGAACCGCCGCCATTGAGGCCGAACTCGACGCGACCCAGTTGGGTCATGCCCAGGTTGCCGCCCTCGCCCACGACTTTGCAGCGCAGTTCGTTGCCGTTCACGCGCAGTGCATCGTTGGCCTTGTCGCCGACATCGGCGTGGCTTTCAGTGCTGGCCTTGACGTAGGTGCCGATACCGCCGTTCCACAACAGGTCTACCGGCGCCTTGAGCAAGGCGTTGAGCAGCTCGGTCGGGGTCAGCTTGTCGGCCTTGATGTCGAAGCGTTCTTTCATCTGTGGCGAGATGGCGATGCTTTTCGCGCTGCGCGAGAAGATACCGCCGCCTTCGGACATGATGCTGGCGTCGTAGTCGCTCCAGGCCGAACGCGGCAGGTCGAACAGGCGCTGGCGCTCGGCAAAGCTGCTGGCCGGCTCCGGGTTCGGGTCGATGAAGATGTGCAGGTGGTTGAAGGCCGCGACCAGTTGCAGCTTGTCGGACATCAACAAGCCGTTGCCGAACACGTCGCCGGCCATGTCGCCGACGCCCACCACGGTGATGCTGTCTTCCTGGACATTGATGCCGCGCTCGCGGAAGTGGCGCTGCACGCCGACCCACGCGCCCTTGGCGGTGATGCCCATTTTCTTGTGGTCGTAGCCAGCCGAACCGCCGGAGGCGAACGCATCGCCCAGCCAGAAGCCATAGTCGATGGCGATGCCGTTGGCGATGTCGGAGAAGGTCGCAGTGCCCTTGTCCGCCGCCACCACCAGGTACGGGTCATCGTCGTCATGACGCACGACGTTGGCCGGCGGTACCAGCGCGCCGTCCTTCAGGTTGTCGGTGATGTCCAACAGGCCCGAGATGAAGATGCGGTAGCAGGCGATGCCCTCGGCCGCGATCTCGTCCCGGCTGCCGCCCAACGGCAGGCGACGTGGCAGGAAACCACCCTTGGCGCCCACCGGCACGATCACCGAGTTCTTCACTTGCTGGGCTTTTACCAGGCCCAGCACTTCGGTGCGGTAGTCTTCTTCACGGTCGGACCAGCGCAGGCCGCCGCGGGCAACGTTGCCGAAGCGCAGGTGCACGCCTTCGACCCGTGGCGAATAGACGAAGATCTCGAACTTGGGTACCGGTTTCGGCAGTTCCGGGATCAGGTGCGGGTTGAACTTGAAGCTGAAGTAGGACTTGTTCTGGCCGTTGGCGTCGGTCTGGTAGAAGTTGGTCCGCAGAGTGGCCTTGATCAGGTCCAGGTAGCGACGCAGGATGCGGTCTTCGTTGAGCACCTGGACGTCGTCCAGGGCCGAGAGAATCGCTTGCTCCAGGCGCAGCTGCTTGTCTTCCAGGTCATCGCCAGTGAGTTTGCGCGCCAGGTAGAAGCGGGTCTTGAACAACCGGGTCAACTCGCGAGCGATATCGGTGTGGTTGTTCAGGGTGCTGGCGATGTAACCCAGGTCGAAGCCCAGGCGGATCTGCTTCAGGTAACGGGCGTAGGCACGCAGCAGCGCCACGTCGCGCCATGGCAGGCCGGCGGTCAGCACCAGGCGGTTGAACGCATCGTTCTCGGCATCGCCACGCACGATGTGGACGAAGGCGTCCTGCAAGGTGTCGTTGAGCTGCTGGATGTCGAGGTCCAGGCCTTCGGCGGCAGTGAACGCGAAATCATGAATCCAGAACTCGCGGCCATTGGTGTGGCGCAGACGGTACGGGAACTCGCCCAGCACGCGCAGGCCGAGGTTTTCCAGGATCGGCAGCACGTCGGACAGCGCCAGCGGCGTATCGGCATGATACAGCTTGCAGTGCAGCTCACGCTGGCCGGAGACCTGGCCCAGCGGCTGGTAGAAGCTCATGACCAGCGGATTTTTTTCGTTCAGGCTCAGCAGGTGCTGCATGTCGACCACGGCCGAGTGCGCGGCAAAGCGCTCGCGGTAGCCGGCCGGGAAGCCTTTCGGGAAATCCGACAGCACGTTGGTGCCCTGGGCTTCGCCGAAGCTTTCGACGACCAGGCTGGCGTAGTCGTCCTTCCAGCTGCGGCAGGCCTGCACGACTTCTTTTTCCAGCAAGACCGGATCGATGTCGAGACGGTTCTTCGGGTCCACTCGCAGGATCAACTGCACGCGGGCCAACACGGATTCGGAGAAGAAGGTCCAGAACTCGCAGTCCGAGGCCTTCAGGCGATCCATCAGCACTTGCTGGATCTTCTGGCGCACTTCGGTGGAGTAGATGTCACGTGGCACGTAGGCCAGGCAGTAGCAGAAACGGCCATACGGGTCTTTGCGCAGGAACACGCGGATCTTGTTGCGCTCCTGGATCTGCACGATGGACATGACGGTGCTGAACAGCTCGTCCACCGGGGTCTGGAACAGGTCGTCGCGGGGCAGCACTTCGACCACCTGGGCCAGTTCCTTGCCCAGGTGCGCCTTGGCCTGGAAGCCCGAGCGACGCTCGATTTCCGCGACCTTGCGGCGGATGTACGGGATGACCCGCACGCTCTCGCCATACACCGAAGAGGTGTACAGGCCCATGAAGCGGCATTCCTTGATGACCTTGCCGTCGGCGTCGATTTCACGGATCGACACGTAGTCCGGGTAGGCCGGACGGTGTACGCGGCTCGGGTGCGCGGCCTTGGCGAACGACAGCGGCGTCGGTTCGCGCAGGTAATTGACGGCGTAGTCTTCGATGCGCAGGTCTTCGGCGGTCAGGCCGGCGCGCAGCAATTTGGTCAGGCCCAGGAACGAATCGGGGTTGTACTCGATGTGGCCACCATCGGCCTCATCGCGAACCACGAACTCTTCGTAGCCCAGGAAGGTGAAGTGGTTACCCACCAGCCATTCCAGGAAGCTCTTGATCTCGCTCTTTTCATCAGCGTCGATGGCGTAGGCGCTGCTGTCCAGGCTGTCGAGGATTTCCTGGACCTTGGCTTTCATCGGTTCGAAGTCGGCCACGGCCACGCGCACTTCGCCTAGCACTTGCTCAAGTTCCTTGCTCAGGACGTTGAGTTCGGCGGCGTTGGCGCAGCGGTCGATCTCCAGGTACATCAACGACTCTTGCAGGATGCCGTCGCCCTGGGTGCCTTTTGGCAGGATTTCCAGCAACTCGCCCTTGCTGCCGCGACGCACGCTCAGCACGGTGGTTTGCAGGGTATGGATGCTGTAGCCGCGACGGTTCAGCTCGGTGCGGACCGAGTCCACCAGGAATGGCAGGTCGTGGTGCAGCACTTCCACTGCCGTGTGGGTCGACTGCCAGCCGTGGCGTTCGTAATCAGGGTTGTAGACGCGCACCTGCGGTTGCGTGTGGTCGAAGCGCTCAAGCAGGCGCCAAGCAGACAGGGTGCAGCCGGCAAGGTCGGACAACCGGCGCTGGGTAAGTTCATCGAGGGAAATAATGCCGAAGAATTGTTCAGCGAACAGCGCCACTTGTGGCAGTGCCTGTTCACTGATGTGCTGCGCCAGTGCCGCTTGCAGTTGTTGCTGGAAGTCGGCTTTGCTGGCTGCGGTGAAGAACGCCATCTGTGGTACTCCGCTTGGGCTTGTTATTGATTGAAGCGTCGCGTGCAACCCCTGCGGGGCTGTCGGCCATCCCGTTCCTGATTCTCGGGCAGAGGAAACAGGATGACAGGTGGATGAAGCTGGACAGGACCGGCAGGTCACATCCTTTTCCATGTAATTTCATGTCATGGACACCTGCAAAAACCACTCCAGGGTGGCCTTTGCAGGTGCACATCCGTTGCGCAGCTTAACGAGTGCGACAATGTGCCTGCTTGCAGCGCTGCGACATATTCGGTCATCGGCAAGCTAAACCGGCCCGAGTTCATCGAACAACCCTAGCAGCCCAGGGGCGAAACGGCACCTGGCAGTGTGAAATCGCAGCCCGATTGCGGTAATCCAGCGCAAAGTCCTCCAGGCTGGCAAAATCCACTTTTTTCGGCTCATCGAGCCAGGAGCCATCACCATGCAAATGACCACCACCCTGCTGATCGCCAACCCGTGCGACGACGAAGAAGACAACATGGCCATGCTCTGCTGCCACAGCGCCCAGGGCGAAATGTTCCTGATGACCCGATACCCCGACGAAGACGAACTGGAAATCACCCTCGATGGCGAGCCTTCGACACTGGACGGCGTGAAGGTCACGCTCAGCCCTACCCGCTTGCTGATTGAAATTGCGGCGGCGGATGCCGATGCGCTGAACGGCGACGACGTGCTGGAGATCATCCACGACACCGATGCGGCGGACCTGGCGGAAGTGGAACTGACGTTGCAGAACATCCTCAAGGGGACGGGGACCTATGTAAGCCAGCTCTGAGATCCGGACACGAACACGCTCCTGTGGCATCAGCCACCCCTGATCCAAAGGCACCCCGTGGCGAGGGAGCTTGCTCCCGCTCAACTGTAGGAGCTGCCGAGCGAAGCGAGGCTGCGATCTTTTGATCTTTCGCTTGAGACTCAGGTGACTGGGAAAAGATCGCAGCCTCGCTTCGCTCGACAGCTCCTACACAGTTCCTACACCGCTCCTACGGGCCAGCGGGAGCAAGCTCCCGCGCCACGGGTTCAGCGTAGTTGCCGCTATTGCTCTTTCTTCACGAGATTGCCGTCAGCGTCATAGGCCAGGTACGCGTCACTATTATTCGGGTCCCTCACGTAATAACGGGCCTCATTGCCGTTATCTGGCACCTTCAGGCTGGTGTAGGCACCCAGCTCCTTGATCAGTTTGTTGTTTTGACTGATCAGGACCAGCCCGGAACCGCCACTGGCCCGAATGGCTGCTGCGTACCGAGTCTGGAACGCGTTGAGCTGGCTGTACTCCAGCGGGACTCGTAAGGTGCCCGCCAAGTCGATGGCGCCATAGCTGCCATCGCGTCCGACCACCGCCATGCCGTTGGAAAACGGTTCCACCTCGTCATACGGTAACTTGATGGGCAACCGCGTCCCCTGGCGATTGATAAAAGCAAACTTCCTGCTTTTAGTGTCCTGCACCAACAGCGGTTGCTGCCCGACAAACCGGCCAATCACGTTGTCACCCTGCAGGTTGATCCGTTTGCCTTCCAGGTCGAAAACATCCTGGCGGCTCCGATCGGCAGAGCTGGCGTAGAGCAAACCCGCGCTGTGCTCGATGCCCGAGAATTGCGTCGGCAGGATCTGCTTGCCATCCAGGGTATAGGCACCGTACAGGCCTTCCGTGACATCGGTTCGCATGCCGAGACGGGCGATGAACAGGTTATCGGTCACGGAGGGGTTGACGAACTTCATCGGCAATACGAAACGATGCCCCTTGGCATCGTAGAGCCCATAAGGTCCGTTGGTTTCCCGCTCCACCAACAGCAGGCCATTGCTCAACGCCTCGGCGATGTTTTCGAACGGCAGGTCCACGAGCTTGTTGCTGCCGGCAGGAAAATAGGCGAGCTGGCTGCGCAATGCCTGCCAGTCCGAGTCCGGGTCGCTGGACTTTTCCGGGGAAAACAACGTGTAGGTATCGGCCACCTGGCTATCTTGCACCTGCACCCAACGGGGCTTGATCAACCACTGGCCGGCCTGGTCGATGAAGCCGTAGCGCTCGGCTTTCCGGTCCAGAGCGATGTAATGCGCCTGCTCCGCCAGGACGTTGTCGACCTGGGTGAACTCAACGGTGTTGTCTTCCATCGGATCGAGCACATGAATGACGATGCGTTGCGGGGTGGCCTCGAATTGATAGTCGACCTCGGTGTTTTTCAACGGCCCCACCTGAGCGGTCAGCGCCTGGGTCAGGCGTTCCAACTGCTGTTGCACCGCCTGGCCGGTCTTGAGTTGCTTGAGATCGTCCTTGGTCTGCAGCAGCGCTTTGTAATAGTCATGCAACGCCGCGATATCGCTGTCGGAGGGAAACGCCCGGGAGTTATTGCCGTTGCTATAGAGCGCCTTGCCCGCGTCGTCCAGCCCCTGCACCACGAAGGTCGACATTTTCGGCGTACTCAAGCGCACAGAGGCGCTGCCATCACCCAGGGCAGTGAGCTGGAAGGATTGACCGTCGTCCAGGGTCACTTTCGGGTGATCCTTGTCCAGCACCACTTTCCTGAACGCCGGATAGCTGCGGTAAGCGACCGTCAGGCCGAGACTCGCCAGAGGTTTGTTGACCGCAAGTGCAAAGGCATCATGGGACGCGATCATGTCGTCGGACTCGACCTTGGGCGGCGCCTTGAGATCGGCGAAGAATTTTTCGCTGCCATCGCGAAACCGAAGGCGCTGGGGCATGTACTGCTCGGTCGCCGGCTCATCCGGCGTGGCGGCGCGCTTCCAGAGCGGATCGAGGCTGCTGGTGTCGAGCCTCACTTCGGAACCGTCGGCGAATAACCGCTGGGCAAAACGCAGGCCCTGGATCGACGCCAGTTCGGTTTTCAGTTGCGCGCTGGTGAACGGGACAAACAGCGGCTCGTACTGCAACGGCTGCTCGTCGGCGGGCCCGGTCGGCTCGACGGTCAGGCTCAGTTGCACATCACTGACCAACTCCAGGGACCTGAGGCTTTCACCGGCGTCCTGAATCAAATAATTGAGGCGTTTCTCCACCTCGGGCGGTGCCAGCGTGCCGATGTCTTCCATGCCCCCTTCATTCAGTTGCTCGGCGGCGAAACCTTCATCGGCCGGCGCGCCGCTGTGGCGGAACAGGTAATAGGACGCACAGCCCACCACCAACAGGGTCACACTCAGTATCGACAGCAATCTCACGCGAGGCTGGGAAAAGTTCATGGAGGCTTCGGTCGTCAAAGGGGTTGGGGAAGGCAGGCAGCTAACCACACGGCCTTGCGCGCCGCAAATCGCCTGGAGGGCCTGTTCTGTTACTTCGGCCTGCCGACCTGCCTTGATCGTCGCCATTGTCCGGCTGAAGTGAACCACCGTCGGTCGTGCCTCTGACACGTCGCCCTTGACGTCCGATTGGGTTCTGGTGTTTCCTGAAACCGGTTTCAGAACCGCTAATAACTCCAATAAGCAGGTTTCAATCCGTGACTTCTTTCTCCGCCGCCCAGCGCAACCGCGTGACCATGCTTGACGTCGCCGAACGCGCCGGGGTCTCCAAGGCCAGTGTCTCGCGTTTCATCGGCGAGGACCGCGCCCTGCTCTCCGAGGCCATTGCCAAGCGTATCGAGCAAGCCATCAGCGAGCTGGGCTACCGGCCGAACCAGATGGCCCGCGGCCTCAAGCGCGGGCGCACACGCCTGATCGGCATGCTGGTGGCCGATATCCGCAACCCCTATTCGATCGCCGTGATGCATGGCGTGGAAACCGCCTGTCGTCGCCATGGCTACAGCCTGGTGGTGTGCAACACCGACCGTGATGACGAGCAGGAGCGCCAGCACCTGGCGCTGTTGCGCGCCTACAACATCGAAGGGTTGATCGTGAACACCCTGGGGCATCACCGCGACGAACTGTTTGAACTGCGCAGCGAAATGCCCCTGGTGCTGGTGGATCGCAAGGTTGATCGCCTCGACAGCGACCTGGTCGGGCTGGACAACCCAAAGGCCGTCGAGATGGCCCTCGATCACCTCGAACAACGGGGCTACTGCGATCTGTTGCTGGTGACCGAACCGTTCGATGGCACCAGTTCACGAATCGAACGGGTCGAGAGTTTCAAGGCTGGCATCATGCGACGCCCTGCCCTGACCGGCGCCGTGGTGGAAACCTGCGACCAATTGAGCGCGCGCATCAAGGCTTTCCTGGCCCAACCGGGGCAAGGCCCCAAGGCGCTGTTCTGTGCCAATGGCATTGCCGCGCTGGCCGCCACGACGGTGTTGCGCGAGCTCGGTTGCCACTTGTTCGACGACGTGGGCCTGATTGCCCTCGACGACCTGGATTGGTACCCCTTGGTGGGCAGCGGCATCACCGCCCTGGCCCAACCGACGGCGGAGATCGGCGCCAGTGCGTTCGAATGTCTGCTCAAGCGTTTGCGCGGCGACAACGGGCCAGTGCGGACCCTCGATTTTGCGGCGCGGTTGATCGAGCGTGGGTCGACGCTTGGGGTTTCCCGGTGATCGGCCGGGCCCTATCGCGAGCAAGCTCGCTCCCACAGGGATTTCCAGCGCGACGCGGATCCCCTGTGGGAGCGAGCTTGCTCGCGATGAGGCCCTGAAGCACACCACTTTTTTTTGCACAAAGCTGAAACCGGTTTCAGAGGTATAAGAACAATGCACAACCCACCCGTCTCCATCAGTCTTTCCAGCTACGGCGCCGACCTGGTACGGCAACAAGGCCAAGGCAGTTTCATCGATCTGCTGGCAGCAGCCGGTGCCTCGCGCATCGAATGGCGCGAAGAATTGCTCACCACCGAACAGCCCGCCGAGCTGGCCGCTCGCGCTCGCGCCCAGGGGCTGCAAAGTGTTTTCTCGTCGCCACTGGAGCTGTGGCTCGCCGGGCAGTCCAGGCCCAACCCGGCCCTGGCGCTGACCCTGCAACGGTCCGAGACGTTCGGCTCGGCATGGCTGAAAGTCTCCCTCGGGCATTTCACCGACTCCCATGATCTGTCGGCACTGGCGGATGTGCTCGGCGCAAGCCCGGTGCAGTTGCTGGTGGAAAACGACCAGACCTTGCAAGGCGGACGGATCGAACCGTTGCAACGTTTCTTCACCGCAGCAGAAGCGCACGCAATACCCGTCGGCATGACCTTCGACATCGGCAACTGGCAATGGCAGGACCAATCGGCCGCCGTCGCCGCCCGACAGCTCGGACGGTATGTGGCTTACGTGCATTGCAAGGCAGTGGCCCAGCGCGCCGACGGCAAACTGGTCGCCGTACCTCCGGCCCTGACCGACCTGCACCTGTGGGAGCAACTGCTCAAGCACATGCCCATCGGTGTAATGCGCGCCGCCGAATACCCGCTACAAGGCGAAGACTTGCTGCAATTGACCACTGGACATGTCGCCACGCTGTCCCGTCTAGGACAATCGCGCCGGGAGCCTGCCCATGCCTGAGTTCGATGTGTTGTCGTTCGGCGAAACCATGGCGATGCTGGTGGCTGACCAGCGCGGTGACCTGGCCTGCGTCGACCAGTTCCACAAGCGCATCGCCGGGGCCGACAGCAACGTGGCCATCGGCCTGTCACGGCTGGGCTTCAAGGTGGCGTGGCTGAGCCGGGTCGGCGCCGATTCCCTGGGACGCTTCGTCGTGCAGACCCTGGAAAACGAAGGGCTGGATTGTCGTCACGTGGCGGTCGACCCAACGCACCCCACCGGCTTTCAGTTCAAGTCGCGTACCGACGATGGCAGCGACCCGCAAGTCGAGTATTTCCGTCGTGGCTCGGCGGCCAGTCATCTGTCGATCGATTCCATCGCGCCAGCGCTGCTTGAAGCCCGTCACTTGCACGCCACCGGCATCGTCCCGGCGTTGTCGGTCACGGCCCGCGAGATGTCCTTTGAATTGATGACCCGCATGCGCGAGGCCGGCCGCAGCCTGTCGTTCGATCCCAACCTGAGGCCGAGCCTGTGGACCAGCGAGTCGACGATGATTGCGCAAATCAATCGCCTCGCCGCCCTCGCCCACTGGGTCCTGCCGGGGCTCGGCGAAGGTCGCTTGCTGACCGGTTTCGACGACCCGGCCGACATCGCCGCGTTTTATCTGGACCAAGGCGCCGAAATCGTCGTGATCAAGCTCGGCGCGGACGGCGCCTATTACCGCACGCATCTGGACCAGGGCGTTATCCCTGGCGTGCCCGTCACCCAGGTGGTGGACACCGTGGGCGCCGGCGATGGCTTCGCCGTCGGTCTGATCAGTGCGTTGCTCGAAGGCCGCGCCATCAGCGAGGCCGTGCAGCGCGCCAACTGGATTGGCAGCCGCGCGGTGCAAAGCCGTGGGGACATGGAAGGGTTGCCGACCCGCCTTGAGTTATTGGCTGAATTTAGTGACGCCAATCGCGAGCAGGCTCGCTCCCACAGGTACAACGCAATCCCATGTGGGAGCGAGCCTGCTCGCGATTGAAACCACCACAAAACGCACCTGCTGCAACAAAAACAACAAGCTCAGGAGTCAACGACATGCAAGCGCTCAACCTCGCCACCCGCCGCTGGTGGTACATCATGCCCATTGTGTTCATCACCTACAGCCTGGCCTACCTGGACCGGGCCAACTATGGATTTGCCGCTGCCTCGGGCATGGCCAAGGATCTGATGATCACCCCGGGGCTGTCATCGCTGCTCGGCGCACTGTTTTTCCTCGGCTACTTTTTCTTCCAGGTACCGGGGGCGATCTACGCGCAAAAGCACAGCGTGAAGAAGCTGATCTTCGTCAGCCTGATCCTCTGGGGCTCGCTGGCCACCCTGACGGGCGTGGTCTCCAGTGCCTACTGGCTGATCGTGATCCGCTTCATGCTCGGGGTGGTCGAGGCCGCCGTGATGCCGGCGATGCTGGTGTACCTGTGCCACTGGTTCACCCGGGCCGAACGCTCGCGCGCCAATACCTTCCTGATCCTTGGCAACCCGGTGACCATGCTCTGGATGTCCGTGGTGTCGGGTTACCTGGTGCAACAGTTCGACTGGCGCTGGATGTTCATCATCGAAGGCCTGCCAGCGGTACTCTGGGCCTTTGTGTGGTGGCGCCTGGCCGATGATCGCCCGGCCCAGGCCAAGTGGCTCAGCGACCAGGAGAAGCACGATCTGGAAAGTGCCTTGGCGGCCGAACAAGTCGGCATCAAGGCAGTGAAGAACTACGCCGAGGCCTTTCGCTCGCCCAAGGTGATCATCCTGGCGCTGCAGTTTTTCTGCTGGAGCATCGGGGTCTACGGGTTTGTGTTGTGGTTGCCGTCGATACTCAAGGCCGGCCTGCAGATGAACATGGTCGAGGCCGGGTGGCTGTCGTCCTTGCCTTACCTGGCGGCGGTGATCGGCATGCTGGTGGTGTCCTGGGCGTCGGACAAGGCGCAGAAGCGCAAGCGTTTTGTCTGGCCGCCACTGCTGATCGCCTCCGTCGCGTTCTACGCCTCCTACCTGCTGGGGGCCGAGCATTTCTGGTGGTCCTATGGCTTGCTGGTGGTCGCCGGCGCTTGCATGTATGCGCCGTACGGCCCGTTCTTTGCCATCGTTCCGGAAATCCTTCCGGCCAATGTCGCTGGCGGAGCCATGGCGTTGATCAACAGCATGGGCGCGCTGGGTTCGTTCGGCGGCTCGTACCTGGTGGGCTACCTCAACGGCACCACCGGCTCCCCCGGCATGTCCTTCCTGCTGATGAGCGGCGCGTTGCTGCTGTCGGTGGTACTGACCCTCGCCCTCAAGCCCGGCGCCAGCGACCGGGAAGCCTCCAATACCGCGACGCCACACCCGGCGCCCGCCCGTTCCTGAATCGAGACCCGTCCCATGAGAAAACACGTGGTGTTGTACAAAGCGCTGTCCCCGCAATTGATGGCCCGTCTGCAAGCCCAGGCCCAAGTCACGCTCATCGAGCGCCTCGATGCCCAGGGCCTGGCGCAACTGCGCGACGCCCTCCCCGCCGCCCACGGCCTGCTGGGGGCCAGCCTCAAGCTGGATGCGGCGCTGCTGGACCTGGCGCCGAACCTGCAAGCCATCGCCAGCGTCTCGGTGGGGGTCGACAACTACGACATCGATTACCTGACCGAACGCCAGATCCTGCTCAGCAATACCCCGGACGTGCTGACCGAAACCACCGCGGACACCGGTTTCGCCCTGATCCTGGCGACCGCTCGACGCGTGGTCGAACTGGCCAACCTGGTTCGCGCAGGCGGCTGGCAACAGAGCATCGGTCCCCGGCATTTCGGCACCGACGTCCATGGCAAGACCCTGGGCATCATCGGCATGGGGCGCATCGGCGAAGCCCTGGCCCAGCGCGGGCACTTCGGCTTCGGCATGCCGGTGCTCTACCACAGCCATTCGCCCAAGCCCGCGGTCGAGCAGCGTTTCGGCGCGCGCTATTGCAGCCTCGACACACTGTTGCAGCAGGCGGACTTCATTTGCCTGACCTTACCTTTGACCGCTGAGACCCAAGGACTGATCGGTGCACAAGCGTTCGCGCAGATGCGCCCCGAGAGCATCTTCATCAATATCTCCCGGGGAAAAGTGGTGGATGAAGCAGCACTGATCGACGCCCTGCGCAACAAGCAGATCCGAGGCGCGGGGCTGGATGTGTTCGAGCGCGAACCCTTGAGTGCGGATTCGCCGCTATTGCAAATGGACAACGTGGTCGCGACGCCGCACATGGGCTCGGCCACCTACGAGACACGGGAAGCGATGGCGCGTTGTGCCGTGGACAATTTGCTGATGGCATTGGCGGGGGAGCGGCCGGTGAATCTGGTGAATGCGAGGGCGTGGGTAGGCTGAGCAATCATCCGAACACAGCAGCGCTTCTGTGGCGAGGGAGCTTGCTCCCCTCGCCACGATGGGTTAGCCGAAAAAATACGGCCGACTTTCAGGGTGTGTGGACCGCCTTAAGTTAACCACCTACCAATCCTGCCCTAACAAATGTACATAAAAATCTGCGGCAGACTTTCCTTCAGATACGTCTTACCGATTGTCAGGAAGCCCCCTACGTAAATGTCGGATGTTGCGCTCTAGCTCATCCAGAACTCTACTGCTATTCCTATAACCTAATACGCGCGCCCCTTCGGCACCGCTAACATTCAAGTTAATACCTAAAACGCAACTCCTCACGGACAATCGCATGCTATCCATACAAACACTTATCAAAACCGCATGCAAAAAATATACGTCGCTTCTAATATTAACCGGCGCGACAATCATCGCACTCAAACTCATCACACTTGCCCCGCCACTGCTACTCGGAACCATCATCGACACCCTGCAAGACAACAGAAATCCAGCATCCAGCACCCTGCTCGCACTGACGACAGGCCTGATTGTCGCGGGGTGCATTCATGCCATCATCACTCCTCTGCAGCTCCATGCGCTGTCCAAGCTGGTACAGAGCATTATCATGAACGCTTCCATTGAGTGGATCACCGAACTCATAGGTAAAGAGTTTTCGTTATTCAACTCTTGGAGAATCGGCCATTTCATCAAATCGGTCGAGCGCGGAATTACTGCGCACGAACAACTACTCACTTTCGTTGTTACCATTGCACTTCCCGTACTCTTGGAATTCATAGTTGTTGGGGTTGCTTTTATTTACATAGGTGGCGGTGAAATTTTCTTGAGCATGACGGCGTTCGGAATTATCTATCTGGCTGTCACCCATCAAATTATCAAATGGCGGAGAAAGCACATCGATGCAGTCAATGAACAGGAAGATGAGTTAAGTGCCCACCTCTACAACACCCTCAACGCGGGAAAAACCATAAAGCTGGAAAGTGCCATACCTACTGCCCTGCACCCGTTGAACGCGGCGTTCGGACGTTATGCCAACGCTGCGGTGACTACGGCATCATCTGGCGGCCTGCTGAGCACCGCCAAGATACTGTTCGTAAGCCTTTCCACTGGGGGATTGCTCTACTGGGGCGTCGTGGACCAACTTTCGGGTCATCCCAGTATCAGTGTCGGGCAGCTGGTTGCCATTTTTTCAATCGCGGGGAGTTATCTGCTCAGTATTTCAACCTTGACTGAAGGGTATCGTGTTCTTGATCAGTTCCTTGCAGACCAGCGTCAATTTGAGGGTCTGCTATCACTTCCGGATTTCGATCGCAGCAATCGGCTGGCCTGGGTTGATTTCCAGCGGCCCTCAGTTCTGGAACTCGGCCCCTGCGAAGTGGCAGGAACGGGACCGCTTCGCCTGTCGATCAAGCGCTCCCTGGCATTTGCTCAAGGGCAGTCAGTGGCCGTTACGGGCCCTAGCGGCGCAGGCAAAACCACTTTTCTGGAAGTCCTCGCCGGTCTTGATGCATCAAAGCGAGACCAACTGAGTATCGACTCGGTACCGGTCTCACTTTTGTCCGGTCAAGCTCACTTGGACACCTTGAGATATTGCCCCCAACAACCGCGGTTTCTGGAAGGCTCTTTTGAGCAATCGGTTCTGTTCGGAGGCAGCGCATCGCCGATTTTGTCTAGAGCGATACGGCAATTGGAACTGGATGAGATCGTGACAACACGGCAGGTCAGCGAAAATGCATCGAATATCTCCGGAGGCGAAGCCAAACGCCTATCGCTGCTGCGCCTGATCAACAAGCCCGGGAAATTCAATATGTTCGACGAGCCAAGCGCATCCATCGAACCTAGGCTGACCACGCCTCTTTGGGACCTGTTATTCGACGTTTTTGCCGGGCAGGGGTTGATATGTGTCACCCATGACGTTGACCACCTGCATCGGTTTGACCGGATCATTGTGATGCATGACGGGGCAATCGTGGAGGATGGTCCGTGGCGGGATCTGATCGACAGGCCAGCAATCAGACTGCTGGTGGATGAGATTCGGACGCAGAACTAGCGAAATAGGGTGCTGGATCTGCTGCCGTCATCGTCGGATCGCCGCCGGAGCAGGCTCGCTCCCAAGGTTTGCGGTTTGCCCAGAATTTAAGGAATGACACAAGTCCCTTGTGGCGAGGGAGCTTGCTCCCGTTCGACTGTAGGAGCTGTCGAGCGAAGCGAGGCTGCGATCTTTTGATGTTTTGATCTTTCGCTTGAGACTCAAGTGGCTGGGGAAAGATCGCAGCCTCGTTGCACTCGACAGCTCCTACACAGCACCTACAACCCAGCGGGAGCAAGCTCCCTCGCCACGGGGGTTATGTCGGCTGACGGGTTTCGATGTTGTCCAGTGCACGGTTCGCCAGCAGGCTGCCCAGTTCGATCAGTTGCTGAATGCCCAGGAGGAAATGCCGGCGTGAACCGTCCAGGTCGAAAGCCAGGTCATTGGTCATGGCATTGGCCGAAGCCAGGGTTTCGCTGAGGTAGGCAAGCAAGCTTTCGGTGTCGATGTCTTTGTTGACGGTGAAGAGTTGGCCGGGGGCAGGTTCTGCTTCGGGTTTGGGGTTTAGGTAATGGTCGAGGACTCGGTCGGTGACTTCGTCGTGTTTTTGGGACTTGGTTTTTGGGCGCGGTGAGGACGAATCGGTGTTCGGTGGGTTGGGGGTTACTTTGAACATAGATGAAACTCCAGATTAGAAAATTGGAGCCATCTCTCTCGCTACCAAACGAAGGGAGGTGGCCATACGAAGGTTGGTAGACCGGTTACCTGGCAACCCGGCGCGTCCAAGGACGCCCTGCGCATGACCACCATAAAACAGAGGACGAAAAGCCCCCTATATCAGGCTGCACCTGCGCCAGAAAACCGGGCTACCAAACCCGATCGCTGATTCATCAGCGACCCGGAAACGATAGAACCTGCCTCCCAAGCGCACAAGCCGGCGAATTCTGGCGCAGTTGTAGGCAATGGCGCAAGACAACGTAGCCTGTTCCAGAGCACTCCTACGCCCGGATAAACACCCCTTCATTTTGTGAGTGCTTCGCACTCAAGCGGGAGCAAGCTCCCTCGCCACGGGGTAAGTGCGCCTGTCCGGGTGGGATTCATGGCAAGCAAACCCAGCCCACAATGTTTCCAAGCCGATCACAATTCACACGGTCGATCAAAATCCCGTTAGTCGCCACCCCCCGCCATGCATTAAAGTAACGCCCCCAGCCCCGGCGTTATCCGAACGCCTGGGGCCACCCTTTCCAGGAACAGTCACCGATGGAACATCGTGAAGCGCTGCTTGCGCTGCGAACCTTTCTTTCAACGCAGATTCTCGGCCAGGAAAAACTTATCGAGCGCCTGCTCATCGCCCTGCTTGCCGACGGCCACATGCTGGTGGAAGGCGCGCCGGGGCTGGCCAAGACCAAGGCCATCAAGGAACTGGCCGAAGGCGTCGAAGCGCAGTTCCATCGCATTCAGTTCACCCCCGACCTGCTGCCCGCCGACATCACCGGTACGGAAATCTACCGCCCGGAAACCGGCAGTTTCGTATTCCAGCAAGGGCCGATTTTCCATAACCTGGTGCTGGCGGACGAAATCAACCGCGCCCCAGCCAAGGTCCAGTCGGCCTTGCTCGAAGCCATGGCCGAGCGCCAGGTCAGCGTCGGGCGCAGCACCTATGAACTGTCGCCGCTGTTCCTGGTGATGGCCACGCAGAACCCGATCGAGCAGGAAGGCACCTACCCGCTGCCCGAAGCCCAGCTCGACCGGTTCCTGATGCACGTCAAGATCGGCTTTCCCGATGCCGCGGTGGAACGCCGCATCCTCCAGCAGGCCCGGGGGGAAGCGCTGAACGGCGAGACCAAGCCCGAACGCCGCGTGAGCCAGCAGGCGATTTTCTCCGCGCGCAAGGAAATCCTCGGGTTGTACATGGCCGACGCCGTGGAGGAATACTTGGTGCAACTGATCATGGCCACCCGCAACCCGGCCAAGTTCGATCCGGAAATGGCCGAATGGATCGCCTACGGCGCCAGCCCGCGGGGCTCCATCGCCCTGGACCGCTGCGCCCGTGCCCACGCCTGGCTGGCCGGCCGCGACTTTGTCAGCCCGGAAGATATCCAGGCCGTGCTGTTCGACGTGCTGCGCCATCGCATCATCCTGTCGTTCGAAGCCGAGGCCGCTGGCATCGACCAGGACCGGGTCGTGCAGCGGATTCTCGACGTCGTCGCTGTCGCTTGAGCATGAGTCATGAATAACCCACTGGCGCCCGCACCGGGCATCCGCGTCAGCCTTTCGGAGCTGATCGAGATGCGCCATCGTGTGCGCGAGGTGCAGTTGTTCTCGACACCGGGACAGCGCAGTCCGCTGATCGGCCTGCACCACTCCAAGCTGCGCGGACGCGGGGTCGATTTCGACCAGGTGCGGGTCTATCAGGCCGGCGACGATGTGCGCACCATTGACTGGCGCGTCACCGCCCGGACCCAGGAGCCCCACACCAAACTGTTCCACGAAGAACGCGAGCGGCCGATCTTCATCATGATCGAGCAAAGCCACCGGCTGTTCTTCGGTTCGGGGCTGATGTTCAAGTCGGTGCTCGCCGCCCAGGCCGCCAGCCTCATCGGCTGGGCCGCGCTGGGGCACAACGACCGGGTCGGCGGCCTGGTGTTCGGCAATAACACCCATTACGAGGTCAAGCCGCGACGCAGCAAACAGAGCCTGCTGCAATTGCTCAACCGGCTGGTGCGGGTCAACCAGTCGCTGCACACCGAGGCCGAGCCGGACCGCGACTCGTTTGGCATCGCCCTGCGCCGAGCCCGGGAAGTGCTACGACCCGGCAGCCTGGTGATCGTGATTTGCGACGAGCGTGCGTTGTCCGACAGCGCCGAGCAGCAACTGAGCCTGCTGTCGCGCCATTGCGACCTGTTGCTGCTGCCGCTGTCGGACCCGCTGGATCACGCCCTGCCCGCCGCCGGCCTGCTGCGCTTCACCCAGCGCGACTCACAGTTGGAGCTCGACACCTTGAACTTCGAACTGCGCCAGGCCTATCGCGCACAGGCCGAAGCACGCCAGGAGCGCTGGGAAATACTGGCGCAGAAGCTGCGGATCCTGATGATGCCCCTGAGCACCCAGGGCGACATGGTCGAGCAACTGCGCGAATACCTGAACCCCAAGCGGGCCGGGAAAAGTCGATGAGCAACCTGGATCAATTGCAGCCGCTGATAGCGCCGCCCCCTATCGGTTTCTGGCCTCCCGCGCCGGGCTGGTGGTTGCTGCTGGTTTTGATCCCCTTGCTGGGCCTGGGCCTGTGGCAGTTGCGCCGGTTCATTCCCGCCAAGCGCACCGACGCCCGTGTCGAACAACCCCTGGACCCGGTGCGATTGGCCGCGCTGGCCGAACTCGCCCTGCTGCCCAAACCCTACGATGGGGCACCGGCCGGGGCCTGGCTGCAGCAGCTCAACGGGTTGCTCAAGCGCCTGTGTCGCAACCATTACCCCTACAGCCAGAGCCACACCCTCAACGGGCGCAAATGGCTGGCTTTCCTGGACAACCGCTGCCCGGCAGCCGGCCTGACCCGCTGGATGGTGCTGGTGGAAGGCGCCTACAAACCCGAATGCAAGCTCGATGACAAAGCCATCGCCGGCCTGACCCAGGCGGTCGAAATCTGGATTCGCAAACATGTTTGAGTTCGCCTGGCCGTGGGTATTCGCCCTGTTGCCGCTGCCTTGGCTGATGCGCCTGGTGCTGCCTGCGGCCGACAGCGGCGAGCCAGCGCTCAAGGTCAGTTTCCTCGGGGACCTGGAAGGCCTGGTGGGCCGGCGAGCCCGGGCCAATCTGCCAACCTGGCGGCAACAGGCGCCCTTCATCCTGCTCTGGCTGCTGTTGCTGATCGCCGCGGCCCGGCCGCAGTGGTTGGGCGAGCCATTACCCATTGCCGCCAGCGGCCGCGACCTGCTGGTGGCGGTGGATGTCTCGGGTTCCATGGACTTTCCCGACATGCAATGGAAAGACGAAGAGGTCAGTCGCCTTGCGCTGGTCCAGCACATGCTCGGGGACTTTCTCGAAGACCGCGAAGGTGACCGGGTCGGCCTGATCCTGTTCGGCAGCCAGGCCTATCTGCAGGCACCGCTGACCTTCGACCGCCGCACCGTGCGCCATTGGCTCGATGAGGCGCGTATTGGCATCGCCGGCAAGAATACGGCCATCGGCGACGCCATCGGCCTGGCTCTCAAGCGCCTGCGCCAGCGGCCGGCCCACAGCCGCGTGTTGATCCTGGTCACCGACGGCGCCAACAATGGCGGCGAAATCGACCCCCTCACCGCCGCGCGACTGGCCGCCGACGAAGGCGTGAAAATCTACCCGATCGGCATCGGTGCCGACCCGGAACAAAGCGGCACCACGGGTTTGCTCGGCGTCAACCCGAGCCTGGACCTGGACGAACCGACACTCAAGGAAATCGCCCAAGCCACCGGCGGCCAGTATTTTCGTGCCCAGGACGGCGCGCAATTACTGGCGATCAAGACCACCCTCGACCAGCTCGAACCGGTGACCCAGCAACCGACCCAGGCCCGTCCTGCCCTGGCGCTGTATCACTGGCCCCTGGCCGTTGCGCTGCTGTTGAGCATGTTGCTGGTGGCCCGGGCGCGCTGGCCGGACAATCCGTTGCAGCGCCTGTTCAACCAGCCGCTGTTCCAGCCGGCCCAACACACCGAGTGGCGCCAGCGGCTCAAGCGCCTGCGCTTGCGGAGGCGTCGATGATCGCCCTCTGGCCACACTGGCTACGCCCCTGGTTCGTGTTGCTGCTGCCTCTGCTGGGCTGGTTGCTCTGGCAACTGTGGCACCGGCAGAAACGCGTAGGTCGCTGGCAGATGATCCTGCCTCCCGCCTTTCATGCCGTGTTGCTCAGTGGCGGCAGTGGCCGTGAAAGCCGGCTGCCATGGATTGCCCTGGGCCTGGGTTGGCTGTTGATCGTGCTGGCGTTGCTGGGGCCGAGTTGGGCGCGGGTCGAACAGGCCAGCCAGAAACCCGCCGACCCGCTGGTGGTGGTGATGGAACTCACCCCGGAAATGCTCGCCACCGACGTCTCGCCCACGCGCCTGGAACAGTCCCGGCGCAAAGTACTGGACCTGTTGCAGAACCGCAGCGACGCCCAGACCGCGATCATCGTCTATGCCGGCAGCGCCCATACGCTGGTGCCGCTGTCCGACGACCTGTCCACCAGCGCCAACCTGCTCGAAGCCCTTGCGCCATCGATCATGCCGCAGAGCGGCCATCGTGCCGACCTGGCGGTCCGCAAGGCCCTGGCCTTGTTGGACCAGGGCGAACTGGGCCATGGCCGGATCCTGCTGATCGGTTCGACGCTGAACGAGCAGGAACGCCAAGGCATTCGCCAGGCCCTGGACGGTTCCGCCACGCAATGGCTGATGCTCGGCATTGGTACCCGCGAAGGCGCCCCGGTGCCCCAGGAAGATGGCAGTTACCTCAAGGATGCGCAGGGTTCGATCCTGCTGCCACGCCTGGACAGCCCGGGCCTCAAGGCCTTTGCCAACAAGCTGGACGGCCGCTACCGGCCGGCGCGCCTGGACGACAGCGACCTGCGCGGCCTGGGCCTGTTGGACGGCCCTCGCCATCTGCGCAGCGACGGACAAACCTTGCGCCTGGACACCTGGGCCGACCAGGGCTATTGGCTACTCCTGCCCCTGTTGCTGCTGGCCGCCTGCGCCGGGCGGCGAGGCTGGCTGTTTTGCCTGCCGCTGCTGTTCGTGTTGCCGCAAACCGGCCACGCCTTCGAATTCCAGGACCTGTGGTTGCGGGCCGACCAACAGGGCCAGCACTTGCTCAAGCAGAAGCGTCCCGCCGAGGCAGCCACCCATTTTGAGGACAGCCAGTGGCAAGGCGTCGCCCTGTACGAAGCCGGCCAATACAGCGAAGCTGCCCAGCGCTTCGCCGAAGGCAACGACGCCCGCGCGCACTACAATCGTGGCAATGCCCTGGCCAGGAGCGGCGAACTGGAAGCCGCGCTGGATGCCTATGAGCAGGCCCTGGAGTTGCAACCCGACCTGCGCCCCGCCCAGACCAACAAGGCCCTGGTGGAAAGCTTGTTGAAAGAGCCGGCCCCCGTACCGGAAGAACCCAAGCCTGCCGAAAACAAGGAACCGGACCCCGCCGAGCAATCGCCGGATAGCGACTCACCCACCCAGTCTTCCGAACCGGGCCAGCCATCCGCCGAGGCAAGCGCGACAGCGGACGAGTCCCAGCCCCCGCGGACGGCACAACCGCCTACCGCCCAGGATGTACCAGGCAGCGAACTGCCCGATGAGCAGACCACCACCCCGCCGCTGCGTCCTGCCGCAGGTCAGCGCAATGAAGAAGAACAGCGCCAGGCACTGGAACAATGGCTGCGCCAGATCCCGGATAATCCAGGGGAGCTGCTCAGGCGTAAATTCTGGTATGAACAGCAAAGCCATCAGGCCCAGGAAAAAACCCAATGACCCGCTTCACCGCCTACTTCCTCGTGTTGCTGCTCTGGGCCTCTGGATCCCAGGCTGCACAGCTGACTGCCAGTGTGGACCGCAGCCGCCTGAACTCCGGGGAAACGGTGGAACTGACGCTGGAATCCAACGACGCCACCTTGTTCGGCAAACCGGACCTCGGCCCGCTCCAGGCCTTGTTCGATGTGCGCGGTACCCGTCAGGTCAACCAGTTGACGACCCTTGACGGTGAGAACCGCGCCACCACCCGCTGGATCGTGACCCTGTTGCCGCGCCAAAGCGGCACCGTGATCATTCCGCCGTTGCAACTGGGCGAAGTGACCAGCCAGCCGATTACCCTGCAAGTGATCGAAAGCGAGACCCGCAACGCCTCGGAGCCCCTGGCGGCGGTGTTCATCGAGGCCAGCCTCGACCAGACCGAAGTGTATGTTCAGGCCCAGGCGATCTTGACCCTGCGCATCTACCATTCGGTGTCGCTGTACGACGACAGCAGCCTCACGCCGCTGCACATCCCCGATGCCCGCACCGAGCAACTGGGCGAATCGCGCACCTATGAAAAAGTCATCAACGATGTCCGCCATGGCGTGATTGAACTGCGCTACGGCATCTACCCACAGCGCAGCGGCGAACTGACGATTCCGGCCCAGACATTCAGTGCCACCCTGGTCGAGCCGGTGGCCCAGGACGCCGTACCTTCGGGCCCCAAGCCCGGCCAGTTGAAGCGGGTAAGCTCTGCGCAACTGCTGCTAAGCGTCAAACCCAAGCCGGCCAGCTACCCGGCCGACGTACCCTGGCTGCCCGCACGCAGCCTGTCCTTGAGTGAAAGCTGGAGCCCGGAACCGACCCACAGCCAGGTCGGCGATTCCCTGACCCGCAGCCTGACCCTGGAAGCCGAAGGCCTGGCCAGCGCCCAGCTGCCACCGCTGCCGGCCACCGAGATCAATGGCTTGCGGCGTTACCCGGACCAACCGGTACTCAGCAGCCGCAACAGTGAGCGCGGGCTGGTGGGCAGCCGCGAAGACCGCGAGGCCCTGGTGCCCAACCGCAGCGGGACCATCGAGCTGCCACCGGTGGAAGTGGTCTGGTGGAACACCCTGGAAGACCACCTGGACCGCACCAGTCTCCCGGCGCGGACCCTGCAAGTGGCGAACAATCCAAGCCTGATGGTGGACACGCCGGCCGGCACGACGCAGATCGTGACAACGGTCGACAGCGAGACCCTGTGGTACTGGCAACTGAGCACCTTCCTCCTCGCCTGCACCACGCTGCTGGGCTTTGGTTTGTGGTGGCGCGCCCGCTGGCAACCGGCGATCCTGCGCTCGACCCAGACCGGACCGAGCCCACGCACCCTGCTGGATGATCTCAAACGTACCTGCCTGGCCAACGACCCCCACGCCACCCGCCAGGCCCTCGACGCGTGGGCCCGCCAGCAACCGGAAACCCTGGCCGACATGGCGGCGCGTTTCGTGCCGCTGTCCGACGCCCTGGACGGCCTCAACGGCGCGCTCTACAGCGAGACCGGCCAGCATTGGCAGGGTGAAGACCTGTGGCGGGCCATCCGTACCATCCCGCCCACCGAAGCGGGGTTGGGCTCGGCGGGTGATTCGGGGTTGCCGCCGCTTTACCCCAAATAACCCGGAGTTTTTTTGCTGTGTAGCCTTGCCAAACCTGTAGGAGCTGCCGAGTGCAACGAGGCTGCGATCTTTCCAGTGCCAATTGAGCCCGGAGCGAAAGATCAAGAGATCGCAGGCTTCGCCAGCTCCTACAGAACCCAGCAATCCCCTCGCCGCAGTTAAGTATCGACCCGCTCAGTAGATCCCATGAAGTTGAACAAGTCCTCCCCCCGGTTTCCCAGTAAACTCTCCCTCTTTTAGCCGCCCTTCTCTTCACCGCGGCCATCATCTGTTTTCTGGAGTTTGCCTTGCGTCTGTTTCACACCTCCGACTGGCACCTGGGGCAAAACCTGCACGGCCAGGAACGCGATTTCGAACACGCCTGCTTCCTCGACTGGCTGCTGCGTCAACTGACCCACGAAAAGCCCGACGTGCTGCTGATCGCCGGCGACATCTTCGACACCGTCAACCCGCCGGTCAAAGCCCAGGAGCGGCTGTACGATTTCATCGTCAGCGCCCATGAACAAAACGCCAACCTGACCATCGTGATGATCGCCGGCAACCACGACTCCGGCTCGCGTATCGAACTGCCTGCGCCGCTGATGCGACGCTTGCGCACTCACGCCCTGGGTCGGGTGTTGTGGCTGGACGACGGCCAACTGGACGTCGAGCGCCTGTTGTTGCCGTTGCCCGATGCCAAAGGCAAGGTCAAGGCGTGGTGCCTGGCCCTGCCGTTCCTGCGCCCCGCCGAAGTCACCGGCGCGCAACTGGGCGACGACTACCTGCGAGGCATCGGCCAGGTGCATGAGTGGCTGATCGCCGCAGCCAACAGCAAGCGCAAGAAAGGCCAGGCGCTGATCGCCATCAGTCATGCGCACATGGCTGGCGGTTCGGTGTCCGAGGATTCCGAGCGCAGCCTGATCATCGGCAACGCCGAGGCCCTGCCCGCCAGCCTGTTCGGCCCGAGCATCAGCTACGTCGCCCTCGGCCATTTGCACAAGCCGCAGAAGGTCAACGGTGAAGAGCGTATCCGCTACAGCGGTTCGCCGATCCCGCTGTCATTTTCGGAGATCGGCTATCAGCATCAGATCCTCGACATCACCCTGGACGGCGAAACCCTGGTCAAGGTCGAGCCGCGCCTGATCCCACGAGCCGTCAACCTGCAACGCCTGGGCCCCGCGCCGCTGGCCGATCTCCTGGTGCAACTCAAGGAACTGCCCGACATCGACCTGTTGGCCGATGTCCAGCGCCAACCCTGGCTGGAAGTGCGCGTGCGCCTCGACGAACCGCAGCCGGACCTGCGTCACCAGGTGGAAACCGCACTGCAAGGCAAGGCCGTACGCCTGGTGCGGATCGGCGCCGAGTACGCCGGCAACGGCGGCGCCGGCAGTGCCGATGATGGCAACGCACTGGTGGAGCTGGATCAACTCAGCCCGCAGGAGTTGTTCAGCCGCGCCTGGCAGGACACCTACGGCAACGAAGTGGACGAACAGACCCTCAAGGACTTTGCCGTGCTGTTGCAAGACGTGCAGATGGAGAGCGAGCAGCCATGAAGATCCTCGCGATCCGCCTCAAGAACCTGGCGTCCCTGGCCGGGCCGTTTGAAATCGATTTCACCGCCGAACCCTTGGCCAGCGCCGGCCTGTTCGCCATTACCGGCCCCACGGGCGCCGGCAAGAGCACGTTGCTCGACGCCTTGTGCCTGGCGCTGTTCGGCGCCGTGCCGCGCCTCAACAACACCGGCCGCGATGCCAAGGTGCCGGACGTCGATGGCGAGATTGCCACCGGCGATCCGCGCACGCTGTTGCGCCGTGGCACCGGCGATGGCTTTGCCGAAGTGGATTTTCGCGGCATCGACGGGCGCCGCTATCGGGCCCGCTGGGAAGCCAATCGCGCCCGGGAAAAAGCCGGCGGCAAGTTGCAAGCCAGCCGCCAGAGCCTGCGGGACCTGGACAACGATCAACTGCTGGCGAGCCAGAAAGGCGAATACAAGACCCAGCTCGAAGCGGCCCTGGGCCTGAACTTCGAACAGTTCACCCGTGCCGTGCTGCTGGCCCAGAGCGAGTTCAGCGCGTTCCTCAAGGCCGATGACAACGATCGCAGCGAACTGTTGGAAAAACTCACCGACACTGCCCTGTATACCCGCCTCGGCCGCCGCGCCTTCGACAAGGCCAAGCAAGCCAAGGACAGCCACCGGCAGTTGCAGGACCAGGCCACCGGTGTCACGCCGCTGGCCCCCGAGGTCCGGGCCGAGCTGGACCAGCGTTTCAACGACGCCCAGCAATTACTCAAGGCCCAACAGGCGCAACTCAAGCAACTGGAGCAGCAGCACACCTGGCTGCGCGACCTGGGCCTATTGCAGGATGAACACGCCAGCGCCGCCCAACAGCTGCAACAGGCCCAGGCCGATTGGAACGCCCTGGCCGACGAGCGCCTGAAACTGGTCCGCCTGGAACAACTGGCGCCCCAACGCCATCAGTTCATCCGCCAGGCCGAACTGAGCCGACAGCTCGACCCCTTGGCCGCGCAGATCCAGCAGCTTACCCAGCAGCAGCTCAATCTCCATAACCAGCAGGCCGAACTGGAAAAAAGCCTGGGCGCCGCGCAACTGGCGCTGGCTGCGGCCCGGCAACACAGCAGCGACAGCGCGCCGTTGCTGCGCCAGGCCTTTGAAGAGCAAAGCACCCTGGCCCGCCTCGCCAGGGACGCCAGCCAGGGCGCCGAGCGCCAGGAACAGGCGCAACAGGCCTGCACCGAAGGCCAGCGCACCATCGACACCTTGCTCGAACAGCAAAGGCAGGTGGCAGAGCGCTTGCAGCGCATCGCCGGGGAGCTTGAGCAAAGCACGCACCTGGCCCCGCTGAGCGATGCCTGGAACGCCTATCGCGATCGCCTCCAACAACTGATGTTGATCGGCAATCGCCTGAACCAGGGCCAGGCCGAACTCGCCACACTGGAACAAAGCGCCACCCGCGCCGCAGAGGAACTGGCCAGCCGCCGGCAAGACCTCGAAGTGCTGTACAAGGAAGCCGGCGCCGAACCGGAGGCAGTCGCCGAACAGATCCAGTTGCTCGGCACCCTGCTGCAAGACAACCGCAAGCAATTGCGTGCATTCGAAGACCTGACCCGGCTATGGGCCAGTCAGCAAGAGCTGGACAAACGTGGCGCCGAACTTGAACAACGCCAGCAACGAGCGTTGCAGGAACGTGACCGGCTGGTGCGCGAAGGCGGCGAAGCCAAGGCCGAACTGACCATTGCCGAGCAGACGCTGACCGTCACCCGCGAGCTGCTGGAGCGCCAGCGCCTGGCCCGTAGCGAAAGTGTCGAGCAACTGCGCGCACAGTTGCAGGATGAACAGCCCTGCCCCGTGTGTGGCAGTGTCGAGCATCCTTATCATCAGCCCGAAGCCCTGCTGGAAAACCTCGGGCGCTTTGATGAAACCGAAGAGGCCAACGCCCGCCAGGCCGTCGACCTGCTCAATGAAAAAGTCATCGACCTGCGGGCGCAATACAGCGGGGTCATCGCCCAGCTCAAGGAACTCAAACAGCAGCAGGAACAGCTCGCCAGCCAGCAACAGAGCCTGGCGCCCAGCCTTGAAGCCCACCCGTTGTCGGCGCAACTGCTGGCCCAGGATGCGAACAAGCGCGACGCCTGGCTGACCCAGCAGAACAGCCAACTGACCCTGCGCATCAGCCAGGACGAACAGCGGCAAACCGCCCTGCTGACCCTGCAGCAGGACGCCGCGCGCATGGCACAGCGACTGCGTGAAGCCGAGGCAGCCAGCCAACAGGCATCACAGCACCTGAGCAACCAGCAGCAGGAACTGTCCCGCGACCGCCAGCGCCTGGACGAGGAACTGAGCCACTTCAGCACCCTGCTACCCGCTGACACCCTGCAGGCCTTGCGCAGCGAACCCGCCGCAACCTTCTTGCAGCTCGACCAGCAAATCGCCCAGCGCCTGGAGCAATTGGAACAGCAGCGCGACGAGCTGGGCGAACAGCTCCAGCGCCAGCAAACCCTGGAGAAAGAGCAGGACCGCCAGCAGACCCGCCTCCAGCAACTGGAAGCGGCCCGCCTGCAATTCAGCGCCCTGAGCGAGCAACAGCAGGCCTGCCAGGGGAAACTCACGCAACTGCTCGGCGAGCACACCAGCGCCGAACAGTGGCAGCAACAACTCGACCAGCGCCTGGAACAGACGCGGGATGCCGAGGCGACGGCCAATCAGCAGTTGCAGCAATTGCGCAACGACCTGGTGCAACTGGCCGCCGAACTCAAGGCCCGACAGGAACAGGCGCAATCCCTGGACCTCGAACGCCAGGCGCTGGCCGCCGGTATCGCGCAATGGCGCACCACCCATCCGGAACTGGACGATGCCGCCCTCGAGGCCCTGCTCGGCCTGGACGACCACCACGTCAGCCAGTTGCGCCAGCGTTTGCTCAATAGCGAAAAAGCCATCGAACAAGCCCGCGTCCTGCTCACCGAACGCGAACAGCGTCTGCAAAACCATCAGGCCCAACACAACGGCAACCTGGCGCCCGAGCAGCTCGCCCAAGCCCTCACCGAACTGCAAGGCCAATTCGCCGCCAGCGAACAGCACTGTGCCGAACTGCGCGCCGAACAGGCCGAGGACCAGCGCCGGCAGAACGCCAACCAGGCCCTGGCCCAGCAGATCGAACAGGCCTACGCCGAATACCAGCGCTGGGCACGCCTCGATGCCCTGATCGGTTCGGCCACTGGCGACCGCTTCCGCAAGCTGGCCCAGGCCTACAACCTCGACTTGCTGGTGCATCACGCCAATGCCCAACTGCGGCAACTGGTGCGCCGCTATAGGCTCAAGCGTGGCGGCAGCATGCTCGGGCTGCTGGTGATGGACACGGAAATGGGCGATGAACTGCGCTCGGTGCATTCGTTGTCCGGCGGCGAAACCTTCCTGGTCTCCCTCGCATTGGCATTGGGCCTGGCCTCGATGGCGTCCAGCACACTGAAGATTGAATCGCTGTTCATCGACGAAGGCTTCGGCAGCCTCGACCCCGAATCGCTGCAACTGGCGATGGACGCCCTCGACGGCTTGCAGGCCCAGGGCCGCAAGGTCGCGGTGATTTCCCACGTGCAGGAAATGCACGAGCGGATTCCGGTGCAGATCCAGGTGCGTCGCCAAGGCAACGGCTTGAGCACAGTGGAGGTGAAATGAGCCATGCCACGCTCTATTCCTTCCGTCGCTGCCCCTATGCGATGCGGGCGCGCATGGCCTTGCGCTACAGCGCGGTCGAGGTGGCGATTGTCGAAGTCAGCCTGAAGGCCAAGCCAGCCGAGATGCTCGCACTCTCCAGCAAAGGCACGGTGCCGGTGCTGCAGGTCGATGGTCAAGTGATCGATGAAAGCCTGGAGATCATGAACTGGGCCTTGGCCCAGCACGATCCGCAAGACTGGAGGCTACGGGACGACCCCGAAGGCCAGGCGCTGGCGGCGGCGTTGATCGAGGAAAACGACCAGGTGTTCAAGCTGCACTTGAATCGCTACAAATACCCCGAGCGCCATCCTGAGTACCCGAAGGAACATTACCGTAGCGAGGGTGAAAGCTTTCTGCGCAGGCTGGAGGCCTTGCTTGAAACCCGGGCGTTTCTGGCGGCACATCACCCGAGCATGGCTGACGTGGCGGTGATGCCCTTCATACGGCAGTTCGCCCATGTCGACCGCGACTGGTTTGCCCAGGCGCCCTACCCTCGGCTACAGGACTGGTTGCAGAGGTTTCTGGATGGCGAGCTGTTCGTGGCGATCATGGCCAAGTAACCATTTGCCCGGCGAGCGCCCTTTTGTAACCAAAGGCGCTTTTGTGGCGAGGGAGCTTGCTCCCGCTGGGCCGCGCAGCGGCCCCCTTTCTGCGATTGCTGCGCAATCGAGCGGGAGCAAGCTCCCTCGCCACAAAGGCAATCATGCCACCCCACTGTTGAGCGCACGACTCAATCAGTCACTCAACAAACTCAATAATCGCTCACGCGCCACTTCCAACTCGCCGGAATCCGGCTGGGCCGCGGAGACAATCGGGGTGGAATAGAGAAACAGCAGCATCACTGCCAGACGCATCGCCATGGTGTCGATCCTTATCGGCAAAGGAGTCAATTTGTCAGCGTCAAATTTAAACACATGGCTAAGTGATATTACAGCAGGATTTCTCTGGAAACGGCGAAGCCTGCGATCTTTTCTCTTGCACCTGAAGGTCAGTGAAGATGAAAAGATCGCAGGCTTCGGTCGTTGCGCGATATTTCAGTGTTGGGTCTTGTGGTCCAACGCCGCATAGAAGTTGGCGCTTTGTTGCAGGTATTTCTCGGTGTAGCTCTGGGTGCGATTTTTCTTGTCGCTGATCTCAATGCTGGCACTGGCGGGCAGCGCCACGGTGGCAGAGATGGCGGAAGCGGCGATCACGGAGAAGAGATTCAGATTCATGGCGGTAGACCTCGGATTCAGTTGGCTGACTTGCCCGGTTGGGCCGTGAAGCAAACTTACGCGCCGAGGCGTCCTGCGTTGAAATGCTTTGCATCACTTGCGAATATCAGTCTCGTTGATACAACGGCGCAGGCCCCGAAAAACGGGGCCTGCGGTCTATTGACGGACGATGAACTTCAAATCGCTGGGCGCATCCATCGGCATTTTCTGCACGGTTTTACCCAGCAGGCCGGTCTTCGGATCGCGCTCGAGCACCACGATCTGGTTGCTCTTCTGGTTGGCAATCAGCAGGAATTTCCCGCTCGGGTCGAGGCTGAATTCCCGTGGATGATCGCCTTCGACCGAGCGCCGCTGCAGCTCTTTGAGCGTGCCAGCGGCCGGGTCGATGGCGAACACCAGCACTTCGTTGGTGGTGCCACGGTTGCTGACGTAGAGGAACTTGCCATCCCTGGACGCATGCAGCGCGGCCGCCGCCCTGCCCGGTTGTGGCTTGCCGGCGGCCAGGTCGACCAGTTGGCGCTGGGTCAATCGACCGTCCTGATAGTCGAACACCGCCACTTGCGCGCTCATTTCCATGGTCAGCCAGGCGTGCTTGCCGTCAGCGCTGAACAGCAGGTGACGCGGGCCGCTGCCGGGTGGCAACTGCACGAAGGCTGGGTCGGCAGCGGTCAACGGCAGCTCTGGATTGGCCTTGGGGTCATAGCGGTAGATGAACACCTTGTCCGCCCCCAAGTCGTTGGCGAACACGTACTTGCCGTCGGGCGAGGACACTGCGGCGTGCACATGGGCCGACATCTGCCGCTCGGGGTTGACCTTGCTCGGCTGATGACTGCTCAACTGCACCACCGGTGCCAGCTTGCCATCGGCGCCCACCGGCAATACCGCCAGGGTGCCGCCCGGGTCTTCCACCACCGAGTAGTTACTGACCAGCAAATGCCGGCCATCACCGCTGAGGCTGGAATGGGTCGGCTCGTTGCCCAGGGACTGCACCTGATTGATCAGGCTCAGTTCATGGGTCTTCGGGTCAATGGCGTAGCTGCTGACCTTGCCCACCGGGTCTTTCTGGCCCGGCCCGTTTTCGTTGACCACGAACAGCCGGGTCATGTCCTTGGAAAGGGTCAGCCACGACGGGTTGTCTGTCTTGATCACTTGCAACGGGTTGGCATCGAGCTGGCCGGTACGACTGTCGAACTGCAACCGGTAGATGCCCTGGCTCTGCCCGGCGGTGTAGGAACCCACCAGCAGTTGATGGCGTTCATCGGTGCCTGCCTGGACGCCCATGGCGCCCAGGCTGCCAGCCATCAGCAACGGCCAGAGACTACGCATTTTCATCTTCGTCGTCCTCATCGTCGTGGCCGCTGGTAGCCTCCACGCACTCCAAGTGGTGGTCGCCCGAATCGCTGGTGATGATCCAGTGGTTCAGGGTTTTGTCGAATATCGCGGCCTGCATCTGCGCTGGCGTGAAGCGCCAGTGCTCGAGGGTGCGGCCGTTCATGCACTCGACGTGCAACTGGTCCTGCTCGTCGAGAGAAAAATCGAACGCGTGCAGCCCATCGATAATCAGCATGTCGCAGGATTCGAGGGCGTGCAGCAGGGTGTCGGTTACGGCAGTCATGGCGATCAGTCGTTCATTGGGAAAGTCGTCATGATAACCCAATGTGGGCGTGGGCCTTGGGCCATAAGGTTCGAAAGCGGTTTCGATGGGAAGATCGCCATCGCGAGCAAGCTCGCTCCCACAGTTGGATTTCCAGCGAACACAAATTTTGTATTCACCAAAGCCCCCCTGTGGGAGCGAGCTTGCTCGCGATGAGGCCAGCACATTCAACTTGAATATAACGGCCTCACCGCAACCCTCAGAGCGCCTCGCGCCCCGGCACCCCATCCACCAACCGCAGGATCCCCAGCGGGTTGGCATTCTTCAACGGCTCGGGCAACAGGCTGTCCGGGTAGTTCTGGAAGCACACCGGACGCAGGAAACGATCGATCGCCAGGGTGCCCACCGACGTACCACGGGCATCGGACGTCGCCGGGTAAGGCCCGCCGTGCACCATCGAATCACACACCTCCACCCCGGTCGGATAACCGTTGAGCAGGATGCGACCGACCTTCTGCTCCAGCAGCGGCGTCAGTTCGCTGAACCGTTCGAAGTCCGCCGGCTCGCCGATCATCGTTGCCGTCAGTTGACCGTGCAGGCCGTTCAGCGCGGCGGTCAGTTGCGCCTGGTCCGCGACTTCGACAAACACCGTGGTCGGGCCGAACACTTCTTCCTGCAGCGCCTCGTCACCGTTGATCAGCAGGCTGGCGTCAGCCTTGAACAACTGCGGCTGGGCCTGGTTGCCCTGCTGCTCGCGCCCGGCCAAATGCTCGATGCCCGGGTGAGCCAGCAACTTCTGCAGGCCCTTGCCGTAGCTTTGCAGCGTGCCGGCGTTGAGCATGGTCTGGGGCGCCTGGTCGCCGATCAGCGCGGCTACCTGCTGGGTGAAGGCGGTGAATTGCGGCGAACGAATGCCGATCACCAGGCCAGGGTTGGTACAGAACTGACCGCAGCCCTGCACCACCGAGGCGGTCAGGTCGCGCGCGACGCTCTCGGCGCGGGTTTCCAGCGCTTGGGGCAACACGATTACCGGGTTGATGCTCGACATTTCGGCGAACACCGGGATCGGCTGCGGCCGTGCGGCGGCCATGTCGCACAGGGCGCGCCCGCCCTTGAGGGAACCGGTGAAGCCCACAGCCTGGATCGCCGGATGCTTGACCAGCCATTCGCCAACGCCACCACCGTAGATCATGTTGAACACACCCGCCGGCATCGCGGTCTTTTCAGCCGCGCGGATGATCGCATCGGCCACGTGCTCGGCGGTCGCCATGTGGCCACTGTGGGCCTTGAACACCACCGGGCAACCGGCCGCCAGGGCCGACGCCGTGTCGCCCCCGGCGGTGGAAAATGCCAGGGGGAAGTTACTGGCGCCAAACACCGCCACTGGCCCAAGGCCAATGCGGTATTGACGCAGGTCCGGACGGGGCAACGGCGTGCGCTCAGGCAACGCTCGGTCGATGCGTGCGCCGTAGAAATCGCCACGACGCAGGACCTTGGCGAACAGGCGCATCTGGCCGCTGGTGCGACCGCGCTCGCCCTGGATCCGTGCCGCCGGCAACGCGGTTTCACGGCAGACCACGGCCACGAACGCATCGCCCAAGGCGTCCAGCTCATCGGCAATGGCCTCGAGGAACTCGGCCCGGCGCACCGCACTCAGGCTGCGGTAGGCAGGATAAGCCGCCGCGGCAGCCTTGGCGGCGGCGTCGACTTCTTCGGCCGTGGCCTGGACGAAGTCATGGGGCAAGGCTTCGCCGGTGCTGGCGTCGACGCTCTGCAGGCGAGTCTGGCCGGCGGCGCTGCGCGCACCGCCGATGTAGTTGTGGCCAAGGATCTGGTTCATCGCAAGTCTCCTTTAAAGTGTGCCGATAGTACCCGGGTTGAACACCGCGTCCACCGGGGCAATGCCGTTGACCAGCGGCGCGCCGAATTCAGCCTGGCTAATTTCGAACACATCCCCCGGCTGCGTGCGGATGCCATCGGCGAACGACAGGGTCGCGGTGCCGAAGAAGTGAACGTGGACATCCCCTGGGCGCAGGAACTGACTGTACTTGAAGTGGTGGAATTCCAGGTTTTCGAGGCTGTGGCACATGTTCGCCTCGCCGCTGAGGAATTCGTTCTGCCACAGCACTTCGCCGTTGCGCAGGATACGACTGGTCCCGGACAGATGTTGAGGCAGTTCACCCACGCGAAGTTCCGGGCCAAAACTGCAACTGCGCAATTTCGAATGGGCCAGGTACAGGTAATTCTTGCGCTCCATCACGTGGTCGGAAAACTCGTTGCCCACGGCAAAGCCCAGGCGATAAGGCTTGCCGTCGTGACCGATGACGTACAGGCCGCTGATTTCCGGCTCTTCGCCAGCGTCTTCGGCAAAGGGCGGCAGCGGGAACGGATGGCCCGGGCGGACCACAATGCTGCCGTCGCCCTTGTAGAACCATTCCGGTTGCACACCAGCCTGCCCGGCCTGGGGCTTGCCGCCCTCCACGCCCCACTTGAAGATGCGCATGGTGTCGGTCATGGCCGCTTCGTCACCGGCCTGCTGGTGCATCTTGTCCCGGGCCGAGGCGCTGCCCAGGTGGGTCAGGCCGGTGCCGCTGACCAACAGGTGCGCCGGGTCCGGGTGGTCCAGCGGCGGCAGGATGCGCAGGTCACCGAGCAACCGGGCGTAGTCATGGCTCGCCCCCAGGCCCAGGCTATTGACCTGTTGCTCAAGCTTCACGCCCGCTTCGATGGCCGCCAGCGCCAGGTCGCGCACGGTGCGAGCGCCCTGCACTTCGCGCACCTGATCGCCCTCGACTACACCGACGCGGCGTTCGCCGTTTGGCAATTCGAACTGAACTAAACGCATATCTTTCTCCTTGCAAACATAACTTAAATACAACGCCGGTCCCTTGTGGGAGCGAGCTTGCTCGCGATAGCGGCCTTACATTTACCCATGATGTCGACTGTCAGACCGCCATCGCGAGCAAGCTCGCTCCCACAGTTGATTGCAGTGACCTCAGGTACGCGTCGCCCCGCGGGCGCTGGCCGCGAACTGGTCCGCTGGCAGCACATGCTTGCGCTCCAGCAGGCGATAGACCACGCCGGTCAATACCAGGCCGAACACCATCACACACGACAGGAAATACAGCCCCGAGGCCAGGTTGCCGGTGTACTCCTTCAGCGCACCGATCACGAACGGGCCGATGTAGCCGCCCAGGTTGCCCACCGAGTTGATCAACGCAATGCCCGCCGCCGCACTGGCGCCGGCAAAGAAACGCCCCGGCAAGGTCCAGAACACCGCCGTGCAGGAAAACAGCGCGAACGCCACCAGGCACAGCGCCGCCAATTGCAACACCGGCACCGACAACCAGGCGCTGAGGAACAGGCCGATGGCGCCCAGCACGTACAACACGGCCAGATGACCGTAGCGGTCGTTCAAGCGGTCGGAGCTGCGGGGAATGATCAGCAAACCGATGATGCCGAAGATGTACGGCACCGACGACACGAAGCCAGTCACCAGGTCACTGCCGCCGAACTGCTTGATCAGCGTCGGCAACCACAGGCCCAGGCCGTAGATGCTCAAGGTCACCGGCAGGTAGAACAGCGCCAGCAGCAAGACACGCTTATCCTTGAGGGCATGCAGCGGATTGCCGTGGCGGGTCTGGCCGTATTCCTGCAGGTCTTTTTTCAGTTCACTGGTCAGCCAATCCTTCTCGGCCTGGTCCATCCATTTCACTTGTTGCGGGCCGTCCGGCAAGTAACGCAGCACCGGCCAGGTCAACAGCACCGCCGGCAGGCCGATGACGATGAACAGCCACTGCCAGCCGTGCAGGCCAAGGATGCCGTCCATGCCCAGCAAGCCACCGGACACGGGGCCGGTGATCATCATCGCGATGGGCTGGGAAAGAATGAACAGGCCCAGGATCTTGCCGCGATGGCGCACCGGGAACCACTGAGTGATGTAGTACAGCACGCCCGGGAAGAACCCGGCTTCGGCCGCACCGAGCAGAAAGCGCATCACATAGAAGCTATGCGGGCCTTGTACGAACGCCATGCCGATGGTGATGGCGCCCCAGGTGATCATGATCCGGGCGAACCAGCGCCGGGCACCGAAGCGTTCCAGCATCAGGTTGCTGGGGATCTCCAGCAGGAAATAACCGATGAAAAACAGCCCTGCACCCAGGCCGTAGGCGGCGTCGCCGATGCCCAGGTCGGCACCCATGTGCAGCTTGGCAAAGCCCACCGCAGAGCGGTCCACGTAGGCGATCAGGTACAGCAGGATCAGGAAGGGAATCAGTTTCAGCGTGATGCGACGTATAAGCCGCAATTCCTGGCTCATGGGACCGGTCTCCGATTGTTGTTGTTATGGAACCTCGGGGGATTTCTCTCGCGAATGACCGCCAGGACAACCCCTCCATTGAATCGGACTATATAGTAATACTATTTACCCAACAACACTTCCAAACCGCACAAATTGCGCTTATGTTACGCTTCAGCTAGAACAATATAGTCATACAATAAGAGAATCGATCATGTCTGATAAGAAACCCTCCCTGCGCTCGGCCCAATGGTTTGGCACCGCCGACAAGAACGGCTTCATGTACCGCAGCTGGATGAAAAATCAGGGCATCGCCGACCATCAGTTCCATGGCAAGCCGATCATCGGCATCTGCAACACCTGGTCGGAGCTGACGCCGTGCAACGCGCACTTCCGGCAGATCGCCGAACACGTCAAGCGCGGTGTGATCGAGGCCGGGGGCTTCCCGGTGGAATTCCCGGTGTTCTCCAACGGCGAATCGAACCTGCGCCCCACCGCCATGCTGACCCGCAACCTGGCGAGCATGGACGTGGAAGAGGCGATTCGCGGCAACCCGATTGACGGCGTGGTGCTGCTCACCGGTTGCGACAAGACCACCCCAGCCCTGCTGATGGGCGCCGCCAGTTGTGACGTACCGGCCATCGTCGTCACCGGCGGGCCGATGCTCAACGGTAAGCACAAAGGCCAGGACATTGGCTCCGGCACGGTGGTCTGGCAATTGAGCGAACAGGTCAAGGCCGGCACCATCACCATCGACGATTTCCTCGCGGCCGAGGGCGGCATGTCCCGCTCGGCCGGCACCTGCAACACCATGGGCACCGCCTCGACCATGGCCTGCATGGCAGAAGCCCTCGGTACGTCCCTGCCCCACAACGCGGCGATTCCAGCCGTGGACGCACGGCGTTATGTGCTGGCCCATATGTCCGGCATGCGCGCCGTGGAAATGGTCCGTGAAGACCTGAAACTGTCGAAGATCCTGACCAAGGAAGCTTTCGAAAACGCCATCCGCGTCAATGCGGCCATCGGCGGTTCGACCAACGCGGTGATCCACCTCAAGGCCATCGCCGGGCGCATTGGCGTGCAACTGGACCTGGACGACTGGACCCGCATCGGTCGCGGCATGCCGACCATCGTCGACCTGCAGCCATCCGGACGCTTCTTGATGGAAGAGTTCTACTACGCCGGCGGCCTGCCCGCCGTGCTGCGTCGCCTCGGCGAAGCCAACCTGATTCCCCATCCGAACGCCTTGACCGTCAACGGCAAGAGCCTCGGCGAGAACACCAAGGACGCACCGATCTACGGCCAGGACGAAGTCATCCGTACCCTGGACAACCCGATCCGCGCCGACGGCGGTATCTGTGTGCTGCGCGGTAACCTGGCGCCACTGGGCGCGGTACTCAAGCCGTCCGCCGCCACCGCCGAACTGATGCAGCATCGCGGTCGCGCGGTAGTGTTCGAGAACTTCGACGAGTACAAGGCACGGATCAACGACCCGGAACTGGACGTGGACGCCAACTCGATCCTGGTGATGAAAAACTGCGGGCCGAAGGGTTATCCAGGCATGGCCGAAGTCGGCAACATGGGCTTGCCCGCCAAGCTGTTGGCCCAGGGTGTGACGGACATGGTGCGGATTTCCGACGCACGCATGAGCGGCACCGCCTACGGCACGGTGGTGCTGCACGTGGCACCGGAAGCCGCCGCCGGCGGACCTCTGGCAGCGGTGAAGGAAGGCGACTGGATCGAACTCGATTGCGCCAGCGGCCGCCTGCATCTGGACATCCCGGACGCAGAACTCGCCGCGCGCCTGGCCGACCTGCCGCCACCGCAGAACCTGTTGGTGGGCGGTTACCGGCAGTTGTACATCGAGCACGTGCTGCAAGCGGACCAGGGCTGCGACTTCGACTTCCTGGTCGGCTGCCGCGGCGCCGAGGTGCCACGCCACTCCCACTGACCCCAAGTCTCCCCCCTGTAGGAGCGAGCTTGCTCGCGATGGCGGTTGAACATTCAACATCAAAGTTGGCTGTCACACCGCCTGTGGCGAGGGAGCTTGCTCCCGCTCGGTTGCGCAGCGACCGCCTTTGGGCCTGCTTCGCAGTCCAGCGGGAGCAAGCTCCCTCGCCACACGTTCACTCAAGCCCAAGGGTTTGGCCTGATGAATATCCGCCGCGCCTGCTATCATGCGCAGCACTCCCCTCGCACAGGATCGCGCCGCGTCCCATGGATTACCGTAAACCTTCCGACCGCAAAAGCATGCACGCGCGCATCGTCCAGGAACTGGGCATGCAGATCGTTTCCGGGCGCTTCAAGCCGGACGACAAACTGCCCGCTGAAGCCTTGTTGTGCGAAGAGTACGCGGTCAGCCGTCCGGTGCTGCGTGAAGCCACGCGGGTGCTGGTCGCCAAGGGCCTGGTGTATTCGCGACCGCGCGTGGGCACGGTGGTCAAGGCCCGGCGGGAGTGGCACATGCTCGATCCGGATGTGCTGCATTGGCTGATGCAGAGCAGCCCGCAGAATGAGTTCTTCAACCTGCTGACCAGCGTGCGCAGCATCATCGAGCCGGCCGCCGCCGCCCTAGCCGCACAGTTCGCCAACGAGGACGACATCGCGTCCATCCGCGAGGCCTACCAGCGCATGGAAGCGGCACCGACCCCCGAGGCCGTGCTGCAACCGGACCTGGACTTCCACAGCCGCATCGCCGACGCCACCCACAACGACCTGCTCGCCAACCTCTGCAACATGTTGTCGGTGGCCATCGCCGAGGCGCTCAAGCATTCCAACCAGCGGCCCAACCTGCATGAACTGGCGATGCCGCGCCACAAGGCGATCCTCACCGCCATCGAGAACCGCGACGCCCTCGGCGCCCGCCATGCCACGCTGGTGCAACTTGACGATGCCCGCAGCGCGCTGAATGTGGTGCTGGGCAACGATCCCGCCTGACATCCCCTGTAGGAGCTGCCGAGTGCAACGAGGCTGCGATCTTTCCCCAGGCACTTGAGTCCCAAGCGAAAGATCAAGATCAAGATCAAGATCAAAAGATCGCAGCCTTCGGCAGCTCCTACCCACACCCCGCACGCGTACGGGTGGTATCTATATACCGCCCGCAGAGGAAGGAAATCCCGACACTTGACTCTCGCCGTCATCCCGACGGCCATGAGTTCAGGAAAAGGACTTCTTATGACCTCGCCCACACCGGCCGACACCCCCTCTGCGCTTGCACAAAACGTCAGCCAGCAATTCGCCAGCCGCCCGACCTTCGAGCAGATCGCGCAACAAATGCTTGAACAAGCCATCACGGCAAAATACCCCTCGCTGACCATCGACCTCTCCAAGACCCAATTGGCAACGCCGAATGCAGCCGCCCGCGCCTGGAACTTCCAACCCTTCATGCCCCTCGTGCTCGACTACCTGGCCCTCGACACACCCGTGGATTTCAGTTCACGGGGTCATCTTGACTGTTATCTTTCCGACTCGGTCCCACACCGCCTTTGGTCAGGCGATGAAAAGTTGGACATGCAGGTCATCAAAAAGCTGTTGCTTGAACTGCCCTGGACCCTATCGATCGGGCTGGAGGATGCGCTGACTCACTATTGGAACACCGACATCAGCACCCACGCCCAAACCGACACCCATACCAGCCGCTGGCAATGGCTCAGCGACACCCTCAAAAACCTGCTGCATATCCGTGGGCTGCAACAGCCAGGCCTCACGGAACCAGCACGCGAGACCCTGGACCAGATCGTCCGTTGGCCGGACCGTGAGCAACGCTTCAGCCGCAATACCCCCGCCGTCTACGCCTACAGCCTGGAAAGCACCCTCACCCAGGGCACCTCCAGCACCGTACTGCCCAGCAACGAGATCCTCCTGCTTCATTACACACGCTATGGGCTCATCATTCTGCTTTGCAGCCCCGGCAGCGCCGTGCAGTCCTTCGCTTCGATGGACGCCTTCAATCGCGACTGGGGCGAACGGATCGCCAGCCGCTACATTGTCGACACCGTCACCTGCCAACGCTACGAGATCGGCGGCAATGCCTTCGACACCCAGGCCGCCTTGATATTGGAGCAGCAATTGGCCGACCTTAAGGCGGTGCAATTGCCCTCCCGGATTGGCCTGCAAGACCTCAAGACGCTCTACAACGAGCTAAGCGACCCGGCCCGCTATCTGCGCGACGCGCCACGCCTCACGCCTGAAACATCGACACGACTCGAGCCGCTACTGCCCGAATGGTTGAAACAGGCGTCCCTGGCCGATCAAACAAGGTTCCAGCGCTACAGCCTGGCGCTGGCCAGTGTCAAGAAACGCGATCAAGGACGAACCTCTCTCAGTGATCTCAAGACTTTTACGGCTGACGCTTTACTCACGCTGATGAGCAAAACCAATGACAGCAGCCCGGCCAAGGCTCCCCCCAGCCAGTTCCAACCCGACGATGTGACGCTGGTTTTCACCGTCTCCGCGGGGTATCCGGGGACCGTAGGCATCAGTGAGAAAAGAACGATGAGCCTGACTCGACTGGCCATCGACAACCTCGTCGCACGGCCCAGCGGACACCTGAAGCTCAGTCATCGCCTGGGCCTGGCATTGCCCGCATGGCTGACGCCAGACTTTATTAGTCGTAAAGGCGGCTTGATCGAACAGGTAGACATCGGTGCGGCCTACCCTCGCTACCTGCAAGAGGAACTGTTGAGCGACACGCCTCAAGCGCAGGAATATCAGCGGATGTTTGCCGAACAGATCCTGGCGCAGCTACCGCTGGAAGCGCTACAAAACATGCTGAATAACGAAAACGGCATGACCCGCCAAGGGTTGCGCCTGATCGAGGCGGTCCTGCAGCCCGACGCCGATGATCGACAAATCGACGGTCGTGAGGTAGTCATCCGACACCTGGCCTTCCTACGCAAGCCCGAGGCCCGGCCCGACGTCGTCGGCAACATGTTCATTGTCGAAATGCAGGACGTCAAAACCGGCCCGCACCTTTTGTATCGCCCTTTGTATGCGCCCGCGCTGCTGGAGTTTCCGACACGCCAGGCCCTGTTGCAGGCCGTCGTCACTGCCGGGGACCTGCAAAACAGCATCCTGACCTGGATGCCCGATGCCGCGCGCCAGGTGTATGCCAATGGTGGCTTCCTGGAGCCGCACATCGTGCATTTTATCCAGGGCGACGAATTCAGTGCCCCCGAAAAACCCGCTCCGGCCACACTCGCCATCGACGGTGTCAGCGACGAACTGCTGCAATACCTGCACAACGGCGAACTGCTGCAGTACCTCTATGGCTGCAACGCCCGAGCCTTGATCGCCCAGGCCGACCGCAACTCGGTCTCCAACAGCGAAAGCCGCTGGGCGGTATTTCTTGAGGGCGGCAGCCTGTTGTTCAATACGCTGTTGTTTCCCTTGTTGCGTGGCCCGGCCATGGCCAGCGTCTGGCTGTGGAGCCTGATGGCCAGCGCCAGCCAGGATATCCCGGCGCTGATCAGTGAAGATCCGACGACGCGGGAACTGGCCGCCGTCGACTTGCTGGTCAACCTGGCCATGCTGGTGAGCCAGTTTCCCTCCGTCCGTGCGCCTGCTCGCGCCTCCTTGCCGGTAGCAGTCGAGCACCAGGCAATGCGTGCTCCCGCACCGCGCATGGTTGCCCAGCGGTGGCCCGCGCCAGACTTACCGAGCATTCTGGAGGGCTCCGTGGCCTTGCCAGGCGAACAATCCAGCAGCTCGCTGGACTTCAGTTTCAGCAGCCCTCGCCGCCACCTGACGCAGGAACAACGTACCCGCATACGGCGCATGCAGGTGACGCGTCCAACTGCTTTGCCTGAGCCGATTGGAAATGGTCCTTTCAAAGGCCTGTACGTGATTGGCAACAAATGGCACGCGTTGATGCAGGACGGCCTGTATCGAGTCAACCCGGACCCGGACGGCACCACGATTGTCGACCCGCTCGACCCGACACAGACCGGGCCTGCGCTGCAATCTGACCTGGACGGCAACTGGTCCCTGGATCTGCGCTTGCGCCTGCGTGGAGGTGCACCGCCCAAGCGCCTGGCTGACCAGCGTCGCCTCAATGTCCAGAAAGCTGTCGAGCTGACCGCTGAAATAAACGATTACCTCGCCCGGGAAAACGAACAGCAACGATCCCTGGAGATTGCCCAACAAGTGATGACCCGGCTCGAGGAAGGAAGCGCCTTTACCGAGGAGCAGCGCGCACCAAAACGAAAGGTGTTTTATGACCTGCTCAACGAGCAGACCGACATCTATTTGAAACTGCTGGACAGTGCGCCCGAGCGCGCAAGGCTGGGCATTGGCTTGCCTTCTGCAAGCGTCCGCGGGCTGATGGAGAATGTCGTCAACAATGCCCGCAAGGCCTTCCTGATAGTGGAAATGGATCAACGAGCCCTCAATACCGCTCACCCGCAGTTTTTCGGAACGTTTGTGGAAGAAGACGTGGTTCGCGACATGCCGGGCTACGTGGTTTTCCTCGAAGCCATGAACGACATCAATGATCGCGCCATCCATTGGCTGCAACTCAAGGATGAGTACCTGGAGAAGCTATTGAACCTGGATTCGGTGGGGGCCCAAGCGTTCGACCGCCTGACCCGCGGCCGTCCGCAGAATGAAAGGAATGTCATAGGCACCAAGGCCCTGCAGTTGGCCGCCCTGCCGATACTGGCCATCAAAAACCCGGAAACCGACTTGCCCGATAGCCTGTATCGCATCGTCAAGCCATTGGCCGAGCAAGTACGTTCCCACGCTGACCTGCAACTGTACGACCTGAGCGCCTCTGAGCAGCTTGAGGTACTGACCAGCCTGACCGAGCATTATGGCGAAGCCCTCGACGCCTTGCAGGGCATGAAAACCCTTTATGCCGACGATATCAACGACGTCTATTTCGAGAAGCTGACCACGCTGCTTGACAGCCTGTACCAGGATGCGTCCGGCAAACTGGCGGCAGAAGTCAAACCCGAACCGACACCGCGCAAGCGCGCGCCCAAACGTCCCAAAGCACCTTCCGGAAGCCCACAGAAAAAGGTGATCAAGACCCGAAAAAGTGGCGTTCTGATTGGTGACCTGAAACCTGCCGGAACCTCCTTGCCGATTGAAGTCGTCGAGTTGCGCTCCCAAGTCGACGATCAGGTGCTGGCCACCTATTCGCGTCACGACGACGTCTGGGACGTTGTCGACGTACACCGACCGGCTCGAGCCCCCAGGACCCGATCGGTCAACGCGATCAAGGGCGATGCGCGAACACTGCTGGAGGAGCTGGAAAAACGTCTTCGCCGCGCTGAAAGCTATAAAAAGCGTTGCCGTCATCCTCAGGAAATCGAAGAGATCATGAACAATGAGGCCAGTCGCTTCCGCGCGATCTCGGAAGAACTCGACAGGGCCTTCTCAGCTTCACAAACACCACGCACGCCGGCCGATCAAGCGCTGGGCAGGCAGTTGACCGAGGCCATTTCCAGACTGACGTCCAGGGGCAGCGCCCTGCGTGTCGAATTGAGCCTGCACCTGCCGCCCACCGACGGCAACCTCCAGTACCTGTTCGAAAAAAACCTGATACAAGTCGCGCGACTGGGTGAGCGCAAAGCGTTGAAAGGAGCCCGCAAGGACTTCCTCCAGGAATATGCCATCAACAACCGTGACGGCTTCCCCCTCTGGTACGCGCATTTTCACTACGAAAAAATCGATACGCCGAAAGCCGACTACAGCGTCGCCCACCTGAAAACCAAGGCACAACGCCGGGAAGACTATCACTCGCTGCTCGCCAAGGCGGATAGCCCCTACGCGGTGGTGAATGTGCATCGAGGGAACATCGGCAAGCTCATGGCGCAGAGCAAGTTCTTGCCGTTGGCGCCCTGATGACAACGCAAGCGTAAGGGTTGTGATGCCGCTCACCCAAGGCGGGGTCATTCATTGTGGCGAGGGAGCATGCTCCCGCTCGGTTGCGCAGCGACCGCCCAAGGGGCCTGCTTCGCAGTCCAGCGGGAGCAAGCTCCCTCGCCACAGAGGCTGTGTTTGGACTGGAATGATCAGAGTCTGAGCGGCAAAAAAAACCTGTGGGAGCGAGCTTGCTCGCGATCGCGCACTGACATTCAACACCTTCATTGACTGTCACACCGCTATCGCGAGCAAGCTCGCTCCCACATTGGGCAGGTTCTACCGTCGATCAATGAGCAAACAACGAATTGCCCTTCTGCCCCGCCAGTTTCTCAGGCTTGATCAGGAACCGCGCCAGCGCCGGCAGCAGCCACAACGCGCCGAACATGTTCCACAGCAACATGAACGTCAGCATCAACCCCATGTCCGCCTGGAACTTGATGGCCGAGAAGATCCAGGTGCACACACCGATCGCCAGGCACAAACCGGTGAACAGCACCGCCTTGCCGGTGGATTTCAGTGTCTGGTAGTAAGCCTCCTGCAACGGCAACCCGGCCCGCAGGAAACTTTCCAGGCGACTGTAGATGTAGATGCCGTAGTCCACGCCGATGCCCACGCCCAGTGCCACCACCGGCAAGGTCGCGACCTTCACGCCAATGCCCATGAATGCCATCAGGGCGTTGCCCAGCACCGAGGTCAGCACCAGCGGCAGCACGATGCACAACGTCGCCGCCCAGGAACGGAAGGTGATCATGCACATGGTCGCCACGCAGATGTACACCAGGATCAGGATGGTCAGTTCCGACGCCTTGATCACTTCGTTGGTGGCCGCTTCGATGCCCGCGTTACCGGCGGCAAGGATGAACTCCAGGCCGTCGCGGTTGTTTTCCTTGGCGAAGTCCTGCACCGCCTTCACCGCGCGGTCCAACGTCTCGGCCTTGTGGTCGTTGAGGAACACCAGCACCGGCGCCAGGGAGCAACTGTTGTTGTACAGGCCATCGGCCCGGGCAATGGAGTTGTTCAGCACGTCAGGGTTGCGCGACAGGGTCTCCCATTTCAGGTTCCCCTCGTTCATGCCCTTGATCATTTGCTTGGACACGGTCACCAGGGAAATCGCCGACTGCACGCCCTCGGTGTTCTGCATCTTCCACATCAGCTCATCGATCGGGGCCATGGCCTCATAGCGCGAGCAGCCTTCGGCCTTGGTCTTGACCATCACCACCAGTACATCGGAGCTGGTGGAGTAATTGCTGATGATGAAGTTGTTGTCCTGGTTGTAGCGCGAGTCCGGACGCAGTTCCGGCGCCCCCTGGTCCAGGTCGCCGATCTTCAGGTTCTGGCTGTACCAGAGGCCACCGCCAAAAGCGATCACCGCCAGGGCAATGGACACCGGCGCGACCTTGGCGCTGGCGAAGTTCGACAGCATGCGCCAGAACGGATGTTCGCGGGTCGCGTCCTTCTTGCTGCGTTCGACCGCACGCTTGCTGATGCCGGCGTAGGAGATCGCCACCGGCAGCAGGATCAGGTTGGTGAACACGATCACCGCCACGCCGATGGAGGCGCCAATGGCCAGTTCGCGGATCACGCCGATGTCGATGATCAGCAAGGTGATGAAGCCCACGGCGTCCGCCAGGATCGCGATCATCCCCGGCAGGAACAACTGCCGGAAGGTGCGCCGCGCCGCTGTCAGGGCGTTGTCCGCCTCGCTGGACTGCAAGGCGATGCCGTTGATTTTCTGCACCCCATGGGAAATGCCGATGGCGAAGATCAGGAACGGCACCAGCATCGAGTACGGATCCAGGCCGAAACCAGCCGCATGCATCAGTCCCAGTTGCCAGACCACGGCCACCAGGGTGGTGGTCAACACCGCAACGGTGCTGCGCATGCAGTTGGTGAACCAGTACAGCAGGATCAGGGTGATGACGAAGGCCACGCCGAAGAACAGCACCACCATGACCAGGCCGTCGATCAGGTCGCCGACTTTCTTGGCGAAACCGACGATATGGATCTGCACGTTGGGGTTCTGGGCTTCGAATTTGTTGCGAATCTTGTCTTCAAGCTCGTGGGAAAATTTCCGGTAGTCGAGGGCGAGCAATTTGCCCTGGTCCTGCGGGTCGGGATAGGACTCCAGCAGCGGGATGTCGATGATGCTCGATTTGAAATCGTTGGCCACCAGGCGCCCGACCTGGCCGGACTTGAGCACGTTGTTGCGCAGCAGGTCGAGGCTGTCGGCCGAACCGTTATAGCTCTGGGGAATCACCTCACCGCCGGCGAAGCCCTCCTCCGTTACTTCGGTCCAGCGCACGCTTGGGCTCCACAACGACTTGAGCCCGGAACGGTCGACGCCGGAAATGTAGAAGACCTCGTCGTGGATCTGGCGCAGGGTCTCCATGTATTCCTTGGAGAAGATGTCGCCGTTGGTGGCTTCCACGGAAATGCGCACCGTGTTGCCCAGGTTCGCCAGGTCGTTGCGGTGCTCGAGCATCTTCTGGATGAAGGGGTGCTCGAGGGGGATCATTTTTTCGAAACTGGTGGACGGCCGGATCAGCGTGGCCTGCCAGAACAGGAAAATGCTGACCAGCAGGCAAATGATGATCACTGCCGGGCGGTTGTTGAAAATCAGGCGCTCGAGGAACGTCGCCTTGTCTTGGTGATGACTGCTCATGGGGTCCGCCTTCTTGTTTTTGTGCCCGTCTTGCAGGCGTGACTCATTTGCTCAGTTCGGCGCCGGTGGACGTGGTGGCACGAACGCCGCCTTGCCCCGCCAGGATCAGGTTGCCGTTGCCTGCCGCCGTGACGGCTGCCACGGAAATTCGGTCCGGGCGGTTGAACACGCTGAAGGTCTCGCCGTCGTCGGTACTGCGCACGACGCTGCCGCCGTTGCCGACAATCACGATGGAGCCGTCCGCCAGCAGCGTAGCGCCTGACAGGCCGAACTCCAGGGCTCCGCGCGCGGCCTTGAGCTCGACCTGATCCCAAGTGCCGCCGAAGTCAGTGGAACGATAAAGGTTGCCGCGCAAGCCATAGGCCAGCAGCGTCGAAGGCTGGGCGGTGCCGATGACCCCGAACAGCGAGCCTTCATAAGGGCCTTCGACCTTTTCCCAGGTCTGGCCCCAGTCGGCGGAGCGGAACATGCTGCCAGCCTCGCCGACTATGAACAGCCCGGCATCTTTCACGGCGGCTATCGCATTGAGGTGGAACTGGTCTTCGTTTTCGAGGCGGTCGCTGGCGTCTTCCCAGTGCTTGCCGCCGTCGGTGGTTTCCAGCAGTGCGCCGTAGGCGCCCACGGCGAAACCGTTGCTGGCATCCTTGAACCAGACGTCCAGCAAGGGTGCTTCGCGGGTAAGGTCTTCGAATTGCTTGGTCCAGGTGCTGCCACCGTCATTGCTGGCGAGGATCTGCGCGTCGTGCCCCACGGCCCAGCCGTGTTTGTCATCGACGAAAAATACCGCCGTGAGCAGTTGACGAGTCGGCACCTTGGCCTGGGTCCAGGACGAGCCCTGGTCGTCCGAATAGACAATGTGCCCCCGATCACCGACCGCCACCAGGCGCTGGCCGGCGTGGACCACATCGAGCATCAGGGTTTTGCTGGCCTTGGCCGACTCGACGGAATAGATGACATCGGACGTCGACGCCGCAACAGCCATCACCGGTGCCGACAACAGCGCAGAGCCCAGCAGCGAGAGCGCCGAAGCCAGCAACGCAACTCTGCGCAGCATCGGCGGCCGGCTGCGGCCCGCAGCCATGACAGGCTCATTCATAGACCTTTCCCCCATTATTATTGTTATGGCTTGGTACGTTGCCAGTCCTGGAGCATAGCCCTGAAAGCTGCAATCTAGAGCCACTTCGCAAGCTGACCTATCCTATCGGGCTTTCGAAAGGTCTGACAATCGACGCCACGTTATCTTTTGTTAACCAGGGGGTATTGACCGGGGGATGAATCAGAAGACATTCGCGACGATGATAAATGTGGCGAGGGAGCTTGCTCCCGCTGGCCTCTGTAGGAGCTGGCGAAGCCTGCGATCTTTTGATCTTTTGATCTTTTGATCTTTTGATCTTTTGATCTTTTGATCTTTCGCTTGAGACTCAAGTGTCTGGGGAAAGATCGCAGCCTCGTTGCACTCGACAGCTCCTACAGAGCTCCTACAGAGCTCCTACAGCCAGCGGGAGCAAGCTCCCTCGCCACAAAGGTAAGGCAGTGCCTGTTTACGCCAGGCTCTTGCTCACCACCTCGAACACATCGGCGGAAAGCGCGCCGGATGCCAGGATGCGCTCCAGCTCGGCTTTCATCAGCGCCTGGCGGGCGCTGTCGTATTTGCGCCAGCGAGTCAGCGGAGCCAGTTGCCGGGAGGCGATCTGCGGGTTGAAGCCATTGAGCTGGATGACCAGGTCCGCCAGGAAGCGATAACCCGAACCGTCGGCGGCGTGGAAGTTGATCAGGTTCTGCCCGGCAAACGCTCCCACCAGCGCCCGCACCTTGTTCGGGTTCTTGATATTGAACGCCGGGTGCTCCATCAATGCCTTGACCCGCGCCAGGCCACCCGGCAACGGGCTGCCGGCCTGGACGCTGAACCATTGGTCCATGACCAGTGGGTTGCCCTTGAAGTTTTCCGCAAACACTTCCAGAGCCTTGGCCTTCTCGGCTTCGAATGGTGAGTTGACCAGCACCGCCAGCGCGGTCAGGCGCTCGGTCATGTTGTCGGCGGTGTCGAACTGCTCCAGGGTCGCACTCAGCACTTCAGGCTTACCGGTGAGCATCAGGTACGACAACGCGATGTTCTGCAACGCGCGGCGGGCGAAATGCTCGGCCTCGGCCACGTAAGGGGTTTTCTTCGACAGGTCGCGGTTGGCTGCGTAACGCAGCCACAGGGCTTCAAACAGGTTCTCGGCCAACTGCTGACGGGCGAAGTCACGGGCGGCATGGATCGCCTCGACGTCAGCCACTTCGCTGATTTCCGTCAGGTAGGCTTCGCTTGGCAGCGAGAGCATTTCGGCGACCATGGCCTGGTCCAGGGACTCGTCCGACAGCACGCTGCGCAGCGCACTGACCAGGCGCGGATCCAGCGTCAGGCTGGCACCCTGCTGATGCTGGGCAATCAGCTCCTGCAACACCTGCACCGACAACTGCTGGCCGGCATCCCAGCGGTTGAAGCCGTCGCTGTCGTGCTGCATGAGGAACATCAACTGGTCGCGGTTGTACGGGAAGCTCAGCTTCACCGGCGCCGAGAAACCACGCAGCAACGAAGGCAGCGGCTGTTCAGCGACATCGACGAAAGTGAAGGTTTGCTCGGCTTCGGTCACCGAGATCACTCGGGACGTGCCGTCTGCCGCCGCTTCTGCGGCCAGGCGCAGAGGGATTTCAGCACCCTTGCTGTCCAGCAGGCCCAGCTCCACGGGAATCACGAACGGCAGCTTTTCCTGCTTGTCCGGGGTCGGCGGGCAACTCTGGCTGAAGGTCAGGCTGTAGGTCTTGGCGGCGGCGTCGTAAGACTCGCTCACCGCCAGCCGTGGTGTACCGGCCTGGCTGTACCAGCGCTTGAACTGGGCCAGGTCGACGCCGTTGGCATCTTCCATGGCCTTGATGAAGTCGTCGCAGGTCACGGCCTGGCCGTCATGGCGTTCGAAGTACAGGTCACTGCCCTTGCGGAAACCTTCAGGCCCCAGCAGGGTGTGGATCATGCCAACCACTTCCGAGCCCTTTTCGTACACGGTCAGGGTGTAGAAGTTGGAGATCTCGATAAAACTGTCCGGACGCACCGGGTGGGCCATGGGGCCGGCGTCTTCGGCGAACTGGTGGGTGCGCAGGTACGCCACGTCCTGGATGCGCTTGACCGTGGCGGAGTTCATGTCGGCCGAGAACCCGGCGTCGCGGAACACCGTGAAACCTTCCTTGAGCGACAGTTGGAACCAGTCGCGGCAGGTCACGCGGTTGCCCGACCAGTTATGGAAGTATTCGTGGGCCACGATCGCCTCGACCCGCTGGTGCGCGGCATCGGTGGCGGTTTCGGCGCGGGCCAGCACGGCGCTGGAGTTGAAGATATTGAGGCCCTTGTTCTCCATGGCGCCCATGTTGAAATCGTTGACCGCGACAATCATGAAGATGTCCAGGTCGTACTCGCGCCCGTATATCTCTTCGTCCCAGCGCATCGACTTCTTCAGGCTGGTCATGGCGTGCTGGCATTTGTCGATGTTTTCCGGCTCGACATAGATGCGCAGCGCTACGGTGCGCTCGCTCAGGGTGGTGAAGGTGTCTTCGACGCACCACAGGTCACCGGCCACCAGGGCAAACAGGTAGGCCGGCTTCTTGAACGGGTCTTCCCAGGTCGCCCAGTGCCGGCCGTCTTCGCCGGGGCCGCTGGCAATCGGGTTGCCGTTGGACAGCAGCACCGGATAGCTGTGCTGCTCGGCCACCACGGTGGTGGTGAACTTGCTCATCACATCCGGGCGGTCGAGGTAATAGGTGATCTTGCGGAAACCCTCGGCCTCGCACTGGGTGCAGAACATGCTGCCGGACTTGTACAAACCTTCCAGGGCGGTGTTGGTTTCCGGGTGGATCCGGACGGTGGTGTCGACCGTGAAGGCCTGGGCCTTGGGGTGCACGGTCAGGTGGCTGTCGTCCAATTGATAGTCGCCCTGCCCCAGGTCGGCGTCGTCGAGCTTGAGCGAGAGCAGTTCCAGGTGCTGGCCATCGAGCACCAGCGGCGGCAGCCCGGCACCGCGCTCGGGGTTGCGGCGCATCACCAGTTGCGCATGGACCAGGCTGTGGTCCTCGAACAACTCGAAGGTCAGGTGTGTCTCATCGATCAGGTACTCGGGCGCCTGATAGTCCTTCAGGTAAATCATCTTCGGTTGTTCGGTGCGCATGGGTCGAATCCTTCTACTGATGCACGGCGAGCTGGTAGGCCGTGTATTTACGAATATTGATCACGCCGGTGTCAAAAATCAGGTACTGGCCCTTGATTCCCAGCAGCGTGCCTTCGGCAATCGGGTTCTTGTCCAGGTTGAAGCTGACGATCTTGGCCGGGTATTGCTCCACCGGATAACGGATCTCGATGGGGTCGACGTCCGCTATGGTCTGGATCGCTTGCAGGCCGAATCGTTCCTGCAAGCCCTGCAATCCCTGGGCGCAGCTTTCGAACAGCGCGTCACGGATCGACGGCAGGTCCACCGCCACGGCGTCGCCCTTGAGCAAGGCGCGCCAGTTGGTCTTGTCCGCCACCTGGCTGCGGAACAGGTCCTCGACAAACCCCGACTGCTGACGGGTGGCGACCCGCACGATCGGCAGCGCCTGGCTCGCCCCCTGGTCCAGCCAGCGGGTCGGCAATTGCGTGGCGCGGGTGATGCCGACCTTCACGCCCGAGGAATTGGCCAGGTAGACCACATGATCGGTCATGCAGAACTGCTCGCCCCAAGCCGGGTCGCGGCAGGTGCCCGCCTCGTAATGGCAACGCTCGGGGCTCATGATGCACAGGTCGCACTGGGCCAGCTTGGTCATGCACGGGTAGCAATAACCCTGGCTGAAGCTGGTCTTGGTCCGGCGTCCACAGTGGGTGCAGTGGATCGCACCGAGGTACTCCAGGCGCACCGTGCTGCCGATCAACGGGTTGACCGGCACCTCGACTTCGCCCAGGCGAAAGGCGTATTGAACGGTCGGCCCGTCAAGGCGCGCCGACATCTTGCTGATTGCACCGCGGCCAATCTCGATCAATGGATGGCGTCCGACTTGAACAGGATATTCGGCACTTCGGTGGACTTCGAATGGCATTCCTGCGCGCCCATGTAGCCAGTACGCTCGTCTTCGGGCAGGTTCTGGATTTCCCAGGCGATCATCGCCTGCAGCGACAGCTCGCGCTGCTCGGCGGTGAGCTTGTTGCCATCGGCCCATTTACCGATTTCCACCGCCAGTTTCAGGCTCCGGTAGATGTCGGGGGTGATGTTCTGGATCATTTCGTTGAAGGAAGACATGGGTTCTCCGCGCAATTGCGCATTCTCAAAAGGCACAGGTGCCGGTCAAAGGGCCATTTTACGGCGAGCGAACAGCCCACCCAACAACCCCGTGAAGCAGCCGACGAGCAGCCCGCCGACGTGAGCCGCATTGGCGATTTCACCGAAACCGATCAGCGAAACCAGCCCGGACAGGCACAGCAGCAACCACACCAGCATCATCACCAACACCCCACGGGGCAAGTGATAGGCCGGGTTCGGTGCAAGCAGTTGGTAGATCCAGCAATGGCCCAGCAAGCCGTACAACACCCCCGACAAGCCACCGAACAGCGTCGGGCCGCTGAAAAAGTACTGGGCAAAATTGGAGACGAGGCTGAACAGCAGCGTCAGCCCCAACAAGTTGATGCCACCCTGGCGCGCTTCGATCCGCCGTCCCAGTTCCCAGTACCACATGCCATTCATGGCGATGTGCAGGAAGCCAAAGTGAATCAGCATCGGCGTTACCAGGCGCCACCACTGCCCCGCCGCCAGGCTATCGGCCAACGGTGTGAACTGGATGTAGTCGCCAACGACGCGGAACTCGAGGAAGGTCAGCCAGCGCAGGATCTCAAGATTCTCCCCCAGCAGGGTGACCGCGCTGACGATCAGGCTCAGCAACAACACCACGGCCGTCACTGGACTGCGCTTCAGTTGCTGGACGAACCCCGCTCGCCGGGAAGTGCCACCCGTGTCTGGCAGTTCCAACTGCTGATCGGGATCGCCGGCGGGAAAACGTGCGTACAACGAACGCACGTCCTCGCTGATTTCATCCGGCACCCAGAGCACCTGCTCGCCCGCCTCTTCGCTGACACGATGGGGTACCTGCATGCGTTGCAGCAGCTTGACGAAACCGCTCAGGTCCACTGCCAGGGGCAGGCGCAAAACCGCGACGACGCTCATTGCACCACCTCCGGCCGCTCGACATCGACCCAGACAAACTTGTGCGGATCCAGGCGGGTTTCCTGGTCGAGACGATAGGCGACCAGCTTGCCGTAGAGCACCGCACTGTAATCCAGGCAGGCCAGGTTCGGGCGAATGGGCGCGGGCTTGCCGCTGCGCCAATAGTGGCCGACGAACAGCAACGGTTCATGGACGCCATAGCGCAGCAGGTTGTTTTTTTCATCCGGCGACAGCGGTGTGCGGGCCACCGGCTCCGGCAACGCGTCGGGCTGGAACACGATGTCGCCGTAGGTCTGCGGGTTGTCTTCCCAGAACTTGGTGCGGAAAAACGAACGGGTCAGGCCATCTCCACCCGTCAGTGTCAGGCCATGGGGCAAGCGCATGTCGGTGCCACGCAGCAAACGATCGAACACTGTGCAGGCAAAGCTGCCCGGTTGCGCCGAGGCCTGGAGGAAATGCTCATCGACACAACCGTCCGGGAACAGGCCGCGCAGCGGTTCGATCAGGCCCGCATCCCAACAGGCATGCACCACCCGGAACCGGCCGGCGTCGACAAACAGCGGCAGTTCGTAGAACCATTTGAGAAAGTCATGCCAGTCGCCGGGATGCTGCTCGAACTGGGTCAGGGTCTCGTTGAGCAGGCGGGCATGGCGTGGCGTGTGTTCGCGCACGTAGCGCTGGCCGCTGCCCGGCAATGCCGGTGTGCTCCAACCCAGGGCGTTGAACTCGTGGTTGCCCATGATGCACAGCGCCTGGCCGGCCACGACCATGTCATGGACGATGTGCAGCGCCTCGCGAATCCGCGGGCCACGGTCGATGATGTCCCCCAGGAACACAGCCATGCGCGACGGATGCCGCCAGACCCCGCCCTGCTTGTGGTAACCGAGTCGGTCCAGCAGGTGTTCCAGGGTCAGGGCGCATCCGTGCACGTCACCGATCAAATCGTAACTGCGCGCAGGATCGAGCATCAGTCGCCTCCACCCCCCAACCGACTGCCCCAGCCGAGCTTGGTCCGGCAGACTTCGTAGTAATTGTGATCCAGCGGATGGATCAGGCGCAGCTTCTGCGCTTTTTTGCTGACGGTGATGGTGTCACCCGGCGCGCAGGTGAAATGGTTCTGGCCGTCACAGGACACTTGCGGGTAGATCTGCATATCCTTGGACACGACGATTTTCAGCTCACTGTTGCCATCGACCACAATCGGTCGCCCAGACAAGGTATGGGGGTACATGGGCACAATCACAATAGCGTCGAGCTTGGGGTGCATGATCGGTCCGCCAGCCGACAGCGCGTAGGCCGTAGAACCGGTCGGGGTCGCGACGATCAGGCCGTCGGCCTTCTGGCTGCAGACGAACTGGCCGTCGATGTACAGCTCGAATTCGATCATGCGCGTGGATTTGCCGGGGTGCAGCACCACGTCATTGAGGGCATCGCCCTGGCCGATGGCTTCGGCGTGACGACGGACCTCGGCTTGCAGCAGGAAGCGGTTTTCCACCAGGTAGTGGCCGTCCAACACCTCGGCGACCTTGGTTTCCAGCTCGTCAGGGCGGATATCGGTGAGGAACCCCAGGCTGCCCCGGTTGATCCCCAGCACCGGGATGTTGTGCCGCGCCAGGGCCCGGGCGGCCCCCAGCAGGCTGCCGTCGCCGCCGACCACGATGACCATGTCGCAGACCTCGCCCAGCATCTTGCGCGACGACGTCTGCAGGCCATGGCCCGGCAAGACTTCGGCGATGGTATCTTCGAGGATCACATGCAGGTGTCGCTCCAGGAGGAAACGTTTGAGACGGCGAACGGTGTCCAACACCTGCGAACTGCCCAGGCGACCGATGATGCCGATATTGCGAAATTGCTCCATGAGGCTCCTGCGAGGGTCTGCGGCGGGCGAAAACCACGATTATGGGCGAAAGCGCTCCATAGACAAAATCCTTTAAGCCTTCGTCGCAGCAGCTATGCTCGCAAAATGATCCTGTTCCCTGAATTGCTGGACTTGCCCCGCCGCCTTCGCCACCCAGAAGTGCGCGACCTCGCGTGGGCGATCATCGCCCCGCCGATGCTCATCGACACGCCCTGGCCCCAGCGCCACCCCTTGGCCGGCAGTGACTGGGTGCAGGCGCCGGATCAGCTGGAGCACTGGCTGCGACAACTGGACCGTGACAGCTACCCGCTGCTGCACTGCCTGTCCCTGGGACGGACGCGACGCCTGGGGCTGTATTACGAAAGGCTGTGGCAGTTTGCCGTGCAGCACGCTCCAGGCATCGAACTGATTGCCGCAAACCTGCCGATCCGCCACGAAGGCCATACCCTGGGCGAACTGGACCTGCTGCTGCGCGATCGTGACGGCATCCATCATCTGGAGTTGGCGATCAAGTTGTACCTCGGCCCGCAACAAGGCACTGGGCTGGACGCCGCGCAATGGCTGGGCCCGGGTTGCCATGACCGGCTCGACCGCAAGCTGGCCCATCTGCGCGAACACCAATTGCCGATCTCGGCCCGCCCGGAAAGCCGTGAGGCCCTGGCGGCATTGGGCATTGAGCCGACCGGCCTCGAGGTATTCCGCTCCGAGCTCTGGCTCGGCGGGTACCTGCTCTACCCCTGGCCGGGCCACGCCGACCCGCCGACCGGTGCGCACCCGCGGCATTTGCGGGGCAGTTGGCTGCATCAGCGGGATTGGCCTGCATTCAGCGCCCAGCGCCCACCTGGGCGCTGGCAACCCCTGCCCCGCGCCGCCTGGTTGGCCCCGGCCCATTATCCGGCGGAGCAGACCTGGAGCACTGCGCAACTGGACGCCTGGCGACTGGACCTCGACCCGATGGCGCCGGCGCAACTGATGGTGCGCCTGACTGAAAATGCCGAGGGGGAGTGGGAAGAAGCTGAGCGGCTATTCCTGGTGGCCGATCTTTGGCCGGATGTGCCGGGTAATGGCTGAGCCTTGTGCTGCCTGCCGGGCCTCATCGCGAGCAAGCTCGCTCCCACACATTGGAATGCACTCTCCTGTGGGAGCGAGCTTGCTCGCGAAGGGGCCGCTACGGTTTAGAGTGACAACCGCACCGCCAGCGCCGCCAATGTCACCAGCAACACCGGCACCGTCAGCACGATCCCGACCTTGAAGTAGTACCCCCAGCCGATCTGGATGTTCTTGCGCTCCAGCACATGCAACCACAGCAAAGTCGCCAGGCTGCCGATCGGGGTGATTTTCGGGCCCAGGTCGCTGCCGATGACGTTGGCGTAGATCATCGCCTCCTTCACCACCCCGGTGGCCTGACTGGCATCGATGGACAAGGCGCCGACCAGCACCGTCGGCAAATTGTTCATGGCCGACGAGAGCAACGCCGTCAGCACGCCGGTGCCCATGGCCGCACCCCACACGCCATATTCGGCGAAGCCGTCAAGCCAATGGGCCAGGTAGCCGGTCAACCCGGCATTGCGCAGGCCATAGACCACCAGGTACATGCCGAGGGAGAAGATCACAATCTGCCAGGGCGCTTCCTTCATCGCCTTGCGGGTGGAAATCTTGTGGCCGCGGGCCGCGACGGCCAGCAGCAACGCAGCGCAGACCGCCGAGATCGCGCTGATGGGAATCCCCAGCGGCTCCAGCGCAAAGCAGCCCAGCAGCAGGATCACCAACACCACCCAGCCGGCATAAAACGTTGCCTTGTCGTGGATCGCCGTCGCCGGATCGTCCAGTTGATCGGGGTCGTAGTCACCCGGGATGTCGCGACGAAAGAACCACATCAGTATCGCCAGGCTGGCCGCCACGCTGACCAGGTTCACCGGCACCATGACGGCCGCATAGCGGTTGAAGCCAATGCCGAAGAAGTCCGCCGAGACGATGTTCACCAGGTTCGACACCACCAGCGGCAGGCTCGCGCTGTCGGCAATGAAACCGGCGCCCATCACGAATGCCAGGGTCGCCGCCGGGGAAAACCGCAACGCCAGCAGCATCGAAATCACGATGGGCGTCAGGATCAACGCCGCCCCGTCGTTGGCAAACAGGGCCGACACCAGCGCCCCCAGCAGCACCATGAACGCAAACAGCTTGCGCCCGCTGCCCTTTCCCCAACGGGCCACGTGCAAGGCCGCCCAGGCGAAGAAGCCGGCCTCGTCCAGCAGCAGGCTGATGATGATCAGCGCGACAAACGTACCGGTGGCGTTCCAGATAATCTGCCAGACCAGCGCAATGTCGCCGACCTGCACCACCCCGCTCAACAACGCCAGCAGCGCGCCGAGCGTCGCGCTCCAGCCGACGCCAAGCCCCTTGGGCTGCCAGATCACCAACGTAATGGTCAGCAGGAAAATCAATGACGCGATCAGCATGCGCAACAGCCTTGGAAGGAGGATTGAAAAGAGAAAATCAGCAGCAACGCGCCACCGGACGATCAGCCATGGCACCCAAACGCTCGACATCCGCCATCAGCCACGCCGTATTGGCCGCCAACGCCTGCTCCAGCAAAGTGCTGACCCAGGCCGGCAACTGCGGATGCAGACGGTAGTAAACCCATTGCCCCTGGCGCCGGTCGCTGAGCAGGCCGGCGTTACGCAACTGCGCCAGGTGCCGGGAAATCTTCGGCTGACTCAGGCTCAGGGCGGCGGTGAGCTCACAGACACACAACTCACCTTCACGGGCCACCAACAGCGCAATGCGCGTACGAGTGTCATCGGCCAACGCCTTGAAGACATCGACGGGGTTGTGGGAATCAGACATGGCTAAGGACCGCCTGGAAGTGCGAAGGGGCGAATATATGGAAATTCGAATATCCAGTAAAGCGGGGATTGAATTGCCGCTGCGGATGCGGTCTTAGATGCACTTGTGGCGAGGGAGCTTGCTCCCGCTCGGTTGCGCAGCGACCGCCCCGGGGGCCTGCTTCGCAGTCCAGCGGGAGCAAGCTCCCTCGCCACAGGTGTTTACCTGAAATATGGGAGTATCAAACCTTCTTGTGTTGCTCGACCCACTTGCCATAGGCATTGATGAACGTCTGCAGGAACGGCCGTACCGAGTCCGACAGGTTGCCCGCCTCGTCAAACGCCGTCCCGGCACCGCTCAGGTAGGCTTCCGGCTGCTGCATGCAGGGAACGTCAAGGAATACCAGCGACTGGCGCAAATGATGGTTGGCACCAAAACCACCGATGGCGCCCGGCGAAGCACTGATCACCGCGCCCGGCTTGCCACTCAGGCAACTCTGGCCGTAGGGACGCGAGCCGACGTCGATGGCGTTTTTCAGCGGCGCCGGTACCGAGCGATTGTACTCAGGCGTAACGAACAACAAGGCGTCGGCCGCGCCCACCTGCTGGCGGAAAGTGCTGTAGGCTGGCGGAGGGGAAACATCGATGTCTTCGTTGTAGAGCGGCAACTCGCCGATCTCGACGATGTTCAGTTGGAGATTGGCTGGCGCCAGGTCAGCCAGTGCCAGCGCGACCTTGCGGTTGATCGATGCCTTGCGCAGGCTGCCCACCAAAACGGCCACTGTGTAGACATTACTCATGAGAGGCTTCTCGACTGTCGGCTCAAAGGAGCCTGTAGTTATAGATGATCGGACTGACAATTGGACCAGTGGAGCGACGAAAACCTGTCGGCTGGACTATTTTTTTCATGTAGGAAAACTTACCGCGCTTGACCAGGGTCTACAGAACCGCAAATCGAGTGATTTATTTCCAGAGGTTCTAAGCAATGGCAGCAGTACTTGTCGGACAATTTCATGCGCGGGACGCCGAAGGTCGCGTCTATTCAGTGCATGAGTTTCAGGAATCGACCCCGTCGCCCGACGGAAACGGCAAGGAGCCTGTCACCACCTATAAGTTGGCTATCGGTGATCGAGTCAACAAACTCGAAGACGGCAAATTTATTCTGGTGCAATCTCAAATCGAATTGACGCGCGAACCGGAAACGCCACTGCAGGCTCAAACACCCACTGAAACGCAAATAGCTTCATAACCGGCAGTTATGAGCAGAAGTCATGCCCGGACTTGGGTTAGGATTCAGCCACTCAATGGCTCACCCGCCGAACATGGACTTCTTGCATGCGTTTACGCCACATCGAAGTGATCCAGGCGCTGCTGCAGACCGGTCACCTCGGCACGGCGGCCGAATGGCTGCAACTGCCGGTGGTGGAGGTCGAGGCAATCCTGCGCGATGCCGAGGCCCAATTGGGCTTCATGCTCTTTGCCAGCGTGCGTGGGCGCCTGCAGGCCACCCGGGAAACCCTTGAACTGCGCGACGGCATCACGCGGCTGTATGACACCCTCGAACCGGTACAGCGCTTGGCCAGCAGCCTGAAACACTATCAGGCGCCACCCTTGCGCATTATCTGCACCCCGCCGCTGGCCCAGCAGTTGTTGCCCCAGAGCATCGCCGCCTTGCGTCGCCGCCATCCGGATGCGCCCTGCACCCTGCTCAGCCAACCGACCCGCGACATCGTCCACAGCCTGCTGTTGCGTGAAAGCGACCTGGGCCTGAGCTTGCACGACCCCGAACACCCCGACATCCATTGCCAGATGATCGCCCAGGGCAAACTGCAATTGCTGGCACCTCACGGCTGGCTGCAACCACGACAGAAATACATTTCGCTCCAGGACCTGGCAGGCCAGCCGTTGGTAGGCCTGGATGGCCATGACCCGCTGAGCCCGGCGTTCGAGCATAAACTGGCGGCGCTGCGTCCGGCGCCGATGATCCAGATCCGCGTCCAGACCCATCAGATGATGCGCGCGATGGTCGAGGCCGGCGAAGGCCTTGCCATCGTCGACCCGTTCACTGCCTCGGGTGCCAAGGGCAGTGGCCTGGACGTCTGCCCGCTATCACCGGCCATTGCGATTGGTCTCTATGCCCTGAGCCTGAACGGCACGCCGCCCTCGCCCGCCGTCCAATCGCTGCTGGAACGGGTTACGGAACAAGCCGAGGCGTTGCTGAGCCACTGATCGACATGCCCAGCGGATCGTCGAACAGCCGGTACCAGAACAACGCCACTTCGGCGGTATGCCGGTCAATGCCGCGATAGCGCAAGTGATCGATACCGCCGAGCACGTAGCCGCAACGCTCATAGAGCCGACACGCACCCAGATTGTTGTTCTGGGTCTCGAGCATGATGCCCGGCAGTTTTTTCTTGCGGCTCCAGAACTGGGCGACATCGAGCAATGCCTTGGCCACCCCGTGGCGACGGGCCGGGGCATGCACCGCCAACTCGTCGATGTGGGCGTAGCCGTTCCAGTTGGTACTGACCACCAGATGCCCCACGGGCTGGTCGTCGAGATAAGCCATGAAAATCTCGCTGTCCGGGGCATTGCGGAAGCTGCTGAATTCCTCGGGATCGATGCCATAGCACTTGCGATAGGGAACAATGGGCGTCACCGGCCATTGGCTGACGGGCCGACCGATCTGCGCCGTCGCGTAGTCGCTGACTTCGAAGCTGAAGTCACTGCCCCAGATATAAGCGGCAAAGCCGTCATCGACGACGCGCACCGACAACCCGGGGTGTTTGGGATTCATGACCGGTTGCATACTGGGGAAGGTCCTCATTCCTTGAGACAACCAACGGCGTGGTGCCATCCATTGCCCTTGCCTTTCAAATCTTCACACATCAAGCGGGATCCGTAGCCTGCCCGTTACCTCAGGGTAGAAGGTCGTGGCGATTGTGGCGAGAAATGAACGATGGATAACCTTGTGGGAGCGAGCTTGCTCGCGATGACGGCGGCACATTCAGCATTGATGCAGGCTGAACTACCCTCATCGTCGGAACGCCGCCCGGAGCAAGCTGGCTCCCACAGGAAGGGTTTCATCAGTGCGAGGCGGCCTGCGACTCGGCCAACTGCGTCCACAATGCCGGAGCGCCTGCAGACTTGGCGATGGCTTCCAGACGCGCGGCATGTTCGGCCAGGTCGTTTTCGCTGGCGCGGATAATCCGCGAGGGCTGGCGGTCAGCGGGCAAACGCCGGATTTCCGTGGCCTGGTTGCCAGAGCCTTCACCGGTACCGTTGCCGTCCGAGGCGTTACCGGCCAGGGACAGGCTGGTCTGGCCGCCGGTCATGGTCAGGTAGACGTCGGCCAGGATCTCGGAGTCGAGCAAGGCGCCGTGCAGTTCACGACCGGAGTTGTCGACGCCATAGCGCTTGCACAAGGCGTCGAGGCTGTTGCGCTGCCCAGGGTGACGTTCCCGGGCCATCATCAGGGTATCGAGGATGGTGCAATGCTGGGTAATGTCAGCCCGGTCGCGCTGGCCCATCAGGGCGAATTCGTTGTTGATGAACCCGACGTCGAACGCCGCGTTGTGGATGATCAACTGCGCGCCCTGGATGAATTCGAAGAACTCATCGGCCACTTCGGCGAAACGCGGCTTGCCCACCAGGAATTCGTTGGTGATGCCGTGCACGCCGATGGCGCCTTCGTCACTTTCGCGATCCGGTTGAAGGTAAACGTGGAAATGGCGACCGGTCAGGCGCCGGCCGATCAGCTCGACACAACCGATTTCAATAATCCGGTGACCATCGGTCACCGGCATGCCGGTGGTTTCGGTATCCAGTACTACATTCCGCTGAGCCACTATTTGTAAACCCCTTCATCACATTGCCGCGCCATCCCCAATATTACCACAGGCTTTCTGCGCAAAACCTTGCCAGCTGTGGTTTTCGGGTGTAAACCAGAAATACCGCCCACTGGAACTCCGCCAAAATGTCAACGACACTGACAGTCAGGGATTTCATCGCTAAGAACGGAGAGCATTACTCACAGCTTTACGACCTCTCTTGCTACGCATTCCCCTTATTTTATCCTACGGCTTATACGACGATTATGTTGCGGGGCATGAGCCATGCCAGCCAAAAAGAGCATCTGTACGCAATCAAGAAGCTCCACGCCTGGGCCGCATCTGTGGATATCGATATCGAGAAAAGGCTTGCCAGCAAGGATTTTTTTCGCCCTGCGGAAATATCCAATATGGTGACCTATCTCATAGTCAAGCAACGGAGCCGACTCAACGAAACGATATGTAAGTCTAAGAAAACAACCTACATTACTGTCTCAGCCAACTACCTAGGTTGGCTTGCGGAAAGGGTCTTAACCGACTGCAACGCCCCTGCGACACTGAAGAGTATAAAAAGAATGCTCGACGCCATTCTTGCCTATAAGCCCAAAAAAGGAAGTTCCTCACGCGAAGATCAAAGGATTAGGGATTCTGCATTATCAGATGCCGTTCGCTTAACATTGCAGTTCATCTTCGACAACCCGTTTAGGACTGAAGAAATTCCTACAAGGATGGGCATTGAATATCGGAATTCGGTTGCTTTAGAAACGCTATACGAAACGGGCATGCGTATTGGTGAACTGTTAGCATTAACACTGGATGACTTTCAAACCTCCAGTGGCGGATCACCGGCAACACTAAGAATAGTACGCAACCATGATGACCCTTTCGATGACAGGTTATCGCAACCTGTTGCTAAAACATTAGGACGTATAATTGGAATTTCGCCACGACTGGAAGAGCGAATTGCTACGTACCTGAAGGATTGGCGCAGCGAAGTAGGTAGAGTAGGATTTAGGGGCTCTGATTTCTTATTTGTGACACATCTCAACGGTAAACGACAAGGACGGGGGCTCACTGCCAAAGCTTTTTATTCATGCCTAGCGAACATAAAGAAAAGGCACGTAGCATTGGAGGATCTTCACCCCCATCTGTTGCGCCACGACTGGAATTACCGCTTCTCTCTAAAAGCAAAGAAAAGAAAATTAACTGAATTACAAGCACAGCGCGAACGCGAGTATTCGATGGGATGGGTTTATGGATCGTCTTCCGCAGACCTTTATAATGAACGACATATTCAAGAGGAATGTTATAAGACATCTATGATTGATTTAAATCTCACATCGAGAAGGAACTAGCGCAAGGAAGCATTTCGGCAGCCGCTAAGAACTAGCACGCATAGCAACGACTCGTTCACTCTTTCCTGTTTATGGTTGGAAGTGGCGCCATTAACTTTGAAGGACTGAGCCCGTGCATATTAATAGCGTTGTGTATTATCAGATTGGCCATTTCCGCCATCTCGCTCAACTGAGCCTCAAGAAGCTTATTTTCCTCCGTCAGTCTCAATATCTGCTCAATGGCAGCGGGTAAACTTTTCGGCACCGCTATTGTAGCCAAAGAGTTTATATGAGATTGAACTTCATCTTTTTTTGTTTTATAGGCCGAAACTATCATTGGCTTGTTAGCTAATGCTTGTCGCGTAGGTTCATACCCCAATACGAACTGCGACGCGGAACAAATACCCTTCCAGGTTAGGCTTTCTTTTTGTGGCCATTCCCTTATCATTTTTGCGATTTGCTTTTGAATTGTTAATGTAATAACGTCAGGCATCTTTTTCGTCCCGTAAAATATTCAGGCACTCAATCACTGCATCACTGTATGGGGTTATTAACTTGACATCTGAAACAAGGTGAACTTCGGGCTCCTCACGCTGGTGCGAGAGTATTCGTTGAGCATGAGTGTAGTCTTTACCCTTTATCTGTATGACGCTTCCATCCTCTATTTGCGGATCCTGCATGAGCGCTAGCATTTTGTCCAGTCGCGCGAGGGTCACCTTGTGGGCTTCGAACCAACGAGTTGCAACAGATTGACCGGATTGTATCTTCGCTTCGGCTGCATAGAAATTCTCAGCAACGAAATCGCGCTCTTTTTTAATTTCCGCAATTGAACGTTTATGGCCTTTACACATAATTAGGTCACTGCAATTCACGCAATCAGCATGTTTCTGACAAGGTGAAAGTGCCCAGACGTGGTTGCAGACTCCGAATCGCGTTGTGTGGACAGGACCTTTATCCAGAGTTAGATATTGCTCTTCATTAATAGGATTTTGTGGAGTTTCGCTAATTTCAGGAAATTGGCTCAGAGCTATCTCAGCACCTCTTTTATTTGGATCTTCATGAATATATGTGCGAGTTTGAGCGATGGTTGCCCTCGCGGACCATTCGGTAATCATTTCGATATCAACTCCAGCCTCATGAGCTAAAGTGTTCATGAAATGGCGAATTTGATGCGATTTGAGCTTGCTATCAGCTGGACACCCATGCTTGTCAAAAAAACTCATTGAAACAAACGTCCCATCATTCCTTTTCTCATTGCTTGCACAATTTATACGATGCGTATAGTGAGATGAATACGCCAACGCTTCGAAAGCCTGTGCACTCAGATAGAGGCCGGATCATTTGTGTTTCTCTGGAGTATGCAAGCAGTCTTGAAGCATACGTCGATCCTCTGCATTCCATAGCTGTAGCACCTTAGCCTTATCTATTTTTTAGAACCTAGCTTTCGATTTTAGCTTGGTTTCTCCGAACAGAAATCTATGGGAAATTCTTATTCATCGCGGCATACGGTCGCGAATGATGAACGAGTTTTTCTCATGGCTAAAGTTCTCGTTCTCTATTACTCCTCTTACCGAGTTGGCTTTTGGTCAGGTTGACCTTCTTGAAGCCGGGGAAATGGCCGATGCTCAGGCGTTCGGCGAGCAGCTCACTAACCACCAAGTCATCAACCAAGGTCGCACCGTATGGGTAAGAATTGCGCTTGGTATAGCTGCTACTCAGGTAGAGACGCCCAACCCATTGTTCTGCCGCGGGCACACGCTCTAGGTCGTAAATGTAATCAGGCTTTGGGCCATCTCGCACTGCGCAATCGATCATCCGAAATAGGCCGGCAAACAGCCAACGGGTTGTACTGCCGGCTTAGATAAGCGACACCACGAAGGGCAGTTTAAAATTGCGATTGCTTTGCCGACTCTGCCATTTATCAAAGCCCCCCTGAATGAATACGTCGAGTGGATGCTCCTCACCGTTGTGCCTAGCCAGGTGCACCTTGGCGTTTTCCGCTAAACGTCGGGTCCCAAAGCTTCAACAAATCAAACAAGTTCAATGTCGCACGCCCCAAACGAAAAGGATCGCAAGTGTATTCCTATTGGACCAGGAGTACATCGCGGGTCTCTCCGGCTGGCTGGGGAGTCCTGAAAGTGTCAGAGTGGATGATGGTGAGGCGCCAGCCCTGATCCAAGCCAAAGGAATCGTAAATAGACCTCCTCAGTTAATTGCTAGTTTGGAGCATCGCTTATTATTTGAAATCTCGATGGGATTCGTATGCAAATCCTTTTTCTATGAAGTCGAGGGTATACCACGTCGTGATCGAACCATGATTGGTCTTCAGTTCAAACGCATGAGTCAGCCGATTGATCATGCCGGGGAACCTCACCAAGATCACTCGATTTTCTTTAACCATCAGCTCCTGATACCTCTCTGCAAACAAACGAGGCGTATTCTCCTCCTCGTCTCTGGCAGGCCACCATTTTGCGTGTTCCAAACGCTTCTGCCGCAACCAATCGAGTCGACGTGGCAACCACCAGACCGGCTGGGGGATTTCATAGACTGCTAAGCTTTGTATTACTGCTGTCACCGACCCAGGGTTAAAGAAAACCAGCTTAACTAAAACTGAGTCCTCTAATTGCTCAGCGCTAATCACATGAAAATCGTTCGTGCTGCTCCGGTGTGTTGACCGGCTCAACCGATACATCGCTATCTGAGTTCCTCGATTACGTATGCTCAGGTACAACGCCACAAAAGCCATTACAGCATTCACGTAGGTCATGAATCCTACGCTACCCACCATTTCCATCGCGCTGCTCTCCCACCCTAGTTACTGAGCGGCACAGCTTACTAGAGTACGTGTCAGCCGGCTCAAGCCTGCCTCCCGATCTTTGCAAAAAATATCTAACGGTTAGAACCGGAGGGGGCGACTCAAGGGTCGACCAAAAAATCCATTTATTTTCAATCAGATACGCATTAAGTGGAGAAGACAGATGGCACAATGAGATTGTTGTGCTAGCGTTTAAAAATGTTTCCCAAAAGTCAGGTCATTTCGTATGGGCACTGCATGCACTTTATAGATGTGTAGCTGTGGTCAGCGAAATGACTGCATGCATCATGCATGTCGAGTCTGGAGTCTATGATGGATTCTTCTCGTAGGATTTTTAATTTCTTTAAAAAGAACGGCTTTCGCTTAAAGCAGCCGATAGCGTACTTTCTCGCAATTGCTTCGATACTTAATTCCATTAACTCCGTCGCGGCCGAGACACTTTCTGTAGCAGCTGTTATGCGAGGCCCACAGGCACCAGAATTGCTAGCCTCTGCGTTGGTGTCATTAGCTAAAGATCACCCAAAAATCATTTTCGAACCGATCCGAAAAACTTCGGAGATCACTTCAATTGCGAACATTTGCGGCCGCCAACAAGACAATACGGACCTCCGACTTTGTACATTCTGGGACGCCGCAATTCTCTCTAAGATTTGGCCTTCAGATGCCCCTCTCTTAGACAAAGTGATGAAAGTATCAGCGGTGAATGGCGATTATCTTTTACTAAACGTTAAGGTTACCGTCGAAACCTCAGCGATCACTTCAACGATTGCGCTCACGGGATCGGAGCTTAATGAAGACGAACAACGAACCTTGTGCCGACGACAACGTTGGTCAGACAGCGAGGATGATTTGAATTGCGTGATTGAGGTCGTTCCGGCGTTCGGTTTGAAAGCATCTCAAAGCAAAACACGAAGAGTAATCATACGGCAACGGGTCATTCGACTCGTTGTACCAAATATTCCCGATACAGATATCGAGTCCATTCGAGCTACACTTCGAAAGGCATTCGCCACATACAAAACCACTGCCGGTAGCCGTGCCGCTGTTGAAGAAGATATTGAGGCTCGTCCCTTGTCTCAATCTGTTTTGACGTCATCATGTGCCGATAGTCAGCTTCGCCAGGCAGCCATCGCTGCTCGCTCTCTTATCAATTGGCCAAGCGAGGTTTCTCCAAAAAAAGCCAAGAAAGGAACAATTGCAGTTGTCGAGTATGACAGTAAGTTGTTCCCTCCAAGCCGAACATGGATTTTTAGCGGCGACATAAGCCCTCCAAATTGGCCTGACGGTGCAGTATCCGCCGCCAATCACCCAGTATTTAAGACAACTGAGTCCCTCCCGTGGGAGCTTGATTGTGCATCAATATTACAGACCCTACCTGAAGGACAATTGGCTCATACCATGGCCGTTGCAAGCATTCTTTTAGGTAAATCAACAAGACTTAATTTATCCCCCACCAGTTCGATTGAAATATCCCCCTTTTTCGAACCGGGTTTTTTGCAAATCGACAGTCTCAACGCTATATTCCCTGCTGGTAACTTGGCTGCACGCGATGGCCAACAACAAGTTATAGTTGCCGCTCTCCAGACTACTCCTCCTTCACCATCAGAAAAACCCATAAAACCCCGGGCCTATAAGGTCAAAGACTATCAAGCCGCAACTCACTTACTAAATGCAACTGGCAGGATACTCATCGCAGCCGCTCCTATACTAGTGAATGAAGCGCCAATAGACGAAGATCCAGATCCTACAGACAATTTCCCATGTTTGAGTTGGCCCGCATGCCTTGATTCATTAGGTTTAACCTTGACTGTAGCGGCAATAGACAATCAAAACCAGTTGATGCTTAAAGAACCAGGCACTGGACATCCATATGAAATCACCCAACGTACGGTAAGTGTTGCTGCGCCTGGCGAGTTTCTCCCAGTTGCTGTAACAGAGCATACAGGCCCCACTCTTGCACTAGCTAGTGGGACTTCTGTAGCAGCCCCTGTTGTTGCCGCAATTGCACTTCAGATGCGCGACAGCTTCGATCAGCCTAGTGAATCTTACGACATTATTGCCACTATTGATGCTACTGCGGATCTCACTCGTAATTTTGATCAAAAAATACGGTTCGGCGTTGTTAATGCAGCTCGTGCATTCTCTGTTGCTTCACTACCTCCTAGGGCAGCGCTCACCTTCAATAAAACAAACGACGAGCGCGCGGACGCTACCGTAATAACAAATCAAATACAGGAAATCCGAGGAATTTCACCGCCAGCTACTTGCAGGGTTTCCGAAAGCCAAGCAAAACGAGGAGTACTCCTATTCTACAGACAGAGCGATCCACTAATTAGCGTAAGTGGCTACGCCGAACCGCCACAATGCGTTGCGGTAAGCCAGCTTTTACGTATACGCGAAACGGCAAATGATAATGGAAGAAGGCAGTACACAATCGTCTTCAATGACGTAAAAAGCTATACAGATGATCCATTCCCACAAATTGTTAGAAATGTATTTCTAGAGCCACGCTCCGCGACTGCGAGCCTTTGTATGTCAGCGCTTGGCATCCCCGGAGGAGACGGGGTGACACAACCCTGCCTCACTGGCCTTGATGGAAGTGGGCAGCGAGTATCCATCAGTCTTATTAATTCCGACATCGCATTTCAACCTTCAGGCTGGAGGGAAAATTAAATGAAACGACTCTTCGTTTCCATCTCACTCATTACGGCGTTGTCGTTAATGAATCCAGCAATTGCTCAGGTAATACCAAAATTTTTTGAATTATTGACAAGTCAGTCAAGTTCAAATGATTTCACAGTAAGTGATCGAGGCTTTGTACGACTACAACTAAAAATACCTTCTGACCCATGGTCACTTCTACTTATCGATCCAACAGGAGTGCGTACAGTAATATCTGGAAATACAGTTGAGCGCTATCAGATATATCCCAACACTATTGAGTTACCCATAGGGTCCGCTGGAACTGTACACATTGAGTCAAGTGGAGCATTGAAAGAAATAATGTGGGAGTCGTTTATTCCCGATATATCGGGAACCCCACTTTTCAGGCAGGGTGGCCCCCTAGAACGCATTGATACAAAATTTCGTGCAAACCCAGAAAACAAGAAGATAGTGGACTTATCAGCCGCAATCGTGCGCGTCCGTTGGGCTGCGCCATATCTGCCCACGAGGTGGTGTACAGGTGTTCAAATAGAACCTGGGACAATCCTGACAAACAGACATTGCCTTCCGCCGGAGTTTAACGTTGCAGCTCCCAAAGGGGAGGTAGTCGTTCAATTCGGCGAGTTCAATAATAGCCTAGATGATGTTGCCGAAACTATTCCAGCAATTGTGCTTAGCGCCATAAAAACAAACAACTCATCCAACATATATGAAATGGATATGGCTGTCTTAAAGCTAAAAAACTTGCCTAAATCCGATCACTATAGAAAGGCTATTGTTTCAATGGCTTCCACCAGCACGTCGGGTAAACCATCACTTCTTTTGTCTATTTGGTCTTACGATTCGCCGACGGGAAAAGCTGTATCACGAGGTCCACTTTGCAAAGCAGACCTTGATCAAGAAGCAGCGTGGAATTGCTCAAAACCGATTGGACTCTATCATCAATGCGAGACCGAAGAGGGTTCAAGCGGGTCACCAATCATAGATAAAATTACCGGAGAAATGATAGGACTCCACTATTTAGGAGTCGCCCCGAATGGGGGTAATTGTGCGCTCAGAATCGAGCAAATCAGGGCGGAGTTAAAATCCACACCACAACAGTAGAGACATAACAATGAAAAGCCTAACTATCATAAGCACCAGCCTTTCCTTAATTATGATTACTGCGTGCGCACCTCGAATAAGTTATGTTGAACCTGTAGGAGCTTTTTCAACGCAAGCGGAAAAGCTTGGAAAAGCTGTTACAACCGAATTAGCAAATTTCAACACTACTCGACGAATTGATTATCTTCGCCAAGACACATTCCAGAAGGTTCGAAGCCAAATATCTGGAAAACCGCAGAACGGTTCTGGCCTGCGAGAATTAGACCACTACTTGTGTCGCCCCACCGAGCTTTCGGTAGAGTATTCCAATGGATCAAATTATTTAAATTCCATTGCGGCTGGTTTGAAAGATGTATCTGGCGAGCCGGATAAGAAAACCGAAGACCTACTTAAAGCCCTGGTACATTCCTACGGAATAGAGATACCCGCAACACCCAATAGAGAAATAAACTCCCAATGCCATAACGATTTAATTGATTACTACACCACAGCATATCCTACCAGTCAACGAGAGTTCGCAGCTCCTGCGGCCATAGAAGGTGCTCAGGCACTATGGAAAATATTCGACACTTTGGCTAATGCCGTACTCCAACAAGTTGATGAGGCTCGAAGAGCAGAAGCTTTGCGCGAGTTCTTTGCAGACTCCAAAAACGTAGAATCTCTCAAAATGACAATTAATAATAATGCGAAATTTCTTTCGGAGTCGGCCAGTGCAAGACGCCATCTTGATGTACGTAACGTAAATCGTGCCTATGCAAATATTCAGGAAAAATACTCTAAACTTAACATCAAAAATATACCTGGGTGCAAACCACTTTTAATGTCGCCACCTCAAGCCGCTCTAGAGAAAGACAAAGGATTTCAAAATTGCTTCGACGACGTCTGGGACAGCAATCAGAAAGAAATTACTCAATTTCTTGAAGCTTCAGCAGCCTATGATAAAGATGCTGCAATTGCCCCAGACACTTCAGCAAATGAGCTAAACAAAGCTATTGATGCACTTGCAGACATAGCTACCAATAAAAACATTGACACTAAGAGGTTCGGCCAAATGGTAGAAGCGCTAATGAATGCCGCCTCCGCGATTTCAACTCTTAATGACAAACTTACAGAGGAAGATACTCAAAAATCGATAAAAGAAGCCCTTGCAAAATTCACCACTCCTCCTGCCAAATAACGCATCGGGGCGCTTTTTCCTCTTTGCGACGCAATCGCCCGATCTTTTCGAAAAGGTCGGGCTTTTCCAATGCCAAATAGTACGAATCTAAGATTTTAATTATTACTTTATAAATACTTTCAAATTTGAATTTAATGTAAAAATTTTCGATGGTAGCATTTTCTTCCATGAACACTTAACCAGTTTAGGAGATATGACACTTTTTTAAAGCAATCAGGGATAAGGTCAAGCGATCATAATAGGACTGACACAACCAGTTGGCCTAAAAGCAAACGCTGAAATGGTGCCAGGTACTATGAACACCGCATGCTGGCGGTGATGATATCGACCAAAATTGGCTTTCAATTCATTTACACTGCACCGTCCAAAGCTGATCAAGCCTTGTCGTAAAACTCTGACTCATCATCTCCCTACGCATTCCCCAATCCGGGTTGCTCGGCACACTGGCTGCACGCAGCGTACCCCTTCCCCACCGCCCATTAATCTTGTCCAGCACGGCCATGACCCGGGTCGCATCGGCAGGTTGGGAAACCGCGAACAGGTCATCCGTGTATTCCCCCTGCTGACAAAGACTCAACAGCAACACTTCGGCTTTGCTGTACTTGAATCCAGGACGGTACACCTGCTCAAGGGCGTCCACCGCCACCTTGGTCAACAGCCTCACGTCGTCAGTAGGATAAGGCAGGTCTACCACCACACCATTGGCGAATTTAGGCTCCTGCGGATTGAACATGCCCGTACGGATGCTCACCCGGATTTTCCTGCACAGCGATCCTTGGGCACGCAGCTTCTCCGAGGCACGCATCATGTAGGTCGCCACAGCTTCCTTGATTGGCGGCAATTCGGTGAGGCGCCTGCCGAACATGCGGCTGCAACAGATCTCTTGTTTCGGTGGATCAGGCTCATCCAGTTCAAGACAAGGAGTGCCGGACAATTCCCTGGCGGTCTTCTCGATCACCACACTGAATTTCTTGCGCAGCGTCCACGGATCAGCCTTGGCAAGGTCCATCGCCGTCTTGATGCCCAACACATCCAAATGCAGCTTCATGCGTCTACCAACACCCCATACCTCGGCCACATCGGTATTGCGCAACACCCAGTCCCGCTTGAAGGAATCGCAAATATCGACGACGCCGCCCGTTTGCGCTTGCAGGCGTTTTGCAGTGTGGTTGGCTAGTTTGGCGAGTGTCTTGGTGCGAGCGATCCCAACACCTACCGTTATACCGGTACAACGCAGCACCTCAATGCGAATCCGGCGCCCAAGGGCTTCCAGCTCCGCTATGCCCGTCAGATCGGCAAAGGCCTCGTCGATGCTATAGATCTCCACTGCCGGCATCATAGACTCGATTAGGGACATTACCCGTTCGCTCATGTCGCCATACAGCGCGTAGTTCGATGAGAACGGGACAATGCCGTGCTGCTTGAGCTTGTGTTTGATCTGGAAGTACGGCTCACCCATCTTCACGAACGGCTTGGCGTCATAGCTGCGTGCAATCACACAACCATCGTTATTGCTCAGCACAACAATGGGGACACGTGCGAGGTCTGGTCGGAACACCCGTTCGCAGCTGGCGTAAAAACTGTTGCAATCAATCAACGCAAACACCGGCGCCGGCTTTTCAGACATGACTGCGCACGGTGTTGGTGATCACACCCCAAATGGTCAACTCATCGCCCTCAAGCACATATCGCGGCGGATACTTCGGGTTCTCCGAGAGCAGGATCATCTGACTGCCGCGCTTGCTCAGGCGCTTGCAGACGGGTTCGTTATTCAGCAATGCGACCACGACATCGTTGTGATCAGCCTCCAGCGCGCGATCAACAATTGCCAGGTCTCCGTCGAAGATACCGGCGCCCTGCATGCTGTCTCCGGCTATCGACACCAGGTACACGTTTGGCGCCCGAATATTGAGGATCTCGTCCAGGGAAATGTGCTGCTCGATATGGTCTGCCGCCGGCGAAGGAAAGCCCGCTGGTACACGAAAGGAACAATGAGGGAGCTTGATGCCCCCACCTTCAAGAGGCCCTAGGATGGTAACGCTCATGGAGACGCCTTCTACAAATACTGTATTTATGTACAGTTAACGTCGAAGTCGCTTTGCGGTCAATTTTTGCTGTAGGCATTTCGACAAGCGGAGACAGCCATCACCTAGTGCTAAGCTTTCCTGCTCGAAGAAGGAGCAAGCTCATGCCAAATAATGATTTGATTTCTTCACTGCTTTTTCGGTTCAACGAGAATCAAATTGCGATTGCAGCGGCGGTCGAAGAGCTTGCCTCATGCGTAGACAAACTCGGCCATGAAGGTGTAGCCGACAACGTACGCAATACTCTGACGACCCTGGATTTAAATCTTGAGCACATCACGCGTGGAATCGCGGATTTGATGAATGACTGAGTGCTTCGGCACCAAGCTAACTTCGCATACTCCTCCGCTAGCCTCACGCAAATCCAGCCATTCAAGACTGAGTTGCGCTTGCCACTCTCGGATTGACAGATGGGGTCGGATGCTTGGCGAATTGATCATGGCATCGAATCCTGCCCATCGCGGTCTACCTGAGCACAGCATTCAAACGTTGAGGTCTGTCCCATGAGCAAAGCGTTATATGTCCCTCCAAAGGTCTGGAAAAATATCGCCCCATCTGGCGGCCAGTTCGCCAGCATCAATCGGCCAACGGCCGGATCGACCCATGAAATAACGTTGCCGGTAGGCGAGCATCCATTACAGCTTTATTCGCTGGCCACGCCCAATGGGGTGAAGGCGACGATCCTGCTGGAGGAGTTGTTGGCGCTTGGGCATACCGGGGCCGAGTACGACGCTTGGCTGATCCGTATCAACGAGGGTGATCAGTTTTCCAGCGGCTTTGTTGAGATCAACCCGAACTCGAAGATCCCGGCACTGCTGGATCGCAGTGCAGAGCCAGCCATCCGCGTGTTTGAGTCCGGTTCGATCCTGCTTTATCTAGCAGAAAAGTTCGGCGCCTTCCTGCCCACGGATCTCGCGGGACGTACTGAAACCCTGAACTGGTTGTTTTGGCAAATGGGAGCGGCGCCCTATTTAGGTGGCGGCTTCGGGCACTTCTACGCCTATGCACCAGAGAAGCTCGAATACCCGATCAACCGCTTTACGATGGAGGCCAAGCGGCAGCTTGATGTCCTCGACCGCCGCCTTGCTGAAACGCCCTACCTCGCCGGGAATCGCTACACCGTCGCCGATATCGCGGTCTGGCCCTGGTATGGCCAACTGGTGCGGGACAACGTGTACTCAGCCGCCGAATTTCTTTCTGCGCACGAATACACTCATGTGCAGCGCTGGGCGGAGGAAATCGCTAAGCGCCCCGCGGTAATCCGTGGGCAGCGAGTTAACCGTACGTGGGGCGATGAAGAGACCCAGGTGCCAGAACGGCATGAGGCCAACGACTTGGGCTAGTTCCGTGGCACTCCCTGTCTCTTCAGCTGGAATACGACACCAACGCAAAGGGCCTTTAAAAGGCCCTTTGTTGTACTCAAATCAAACTCACTTGGTCAGCCAAGATTCGACCGTAGCGGAGCCATGTTGAGCTTTCCACTCCTTCAGAGTCTTGTGGTTACCGCCTTTGGTTTCGACGACTTTGCCAGTGTGAGGGTTTTTATAGACCTTTACTTGGCGAGGCTTGCGGGTAGGAGATTTAACCCCGGACGCTGGTGCACGACGGGCACTGTGCGGATCAAGCAAAGTAATGACGTTAGGCAAGCTATAACCATACTCAGCGAGCAAAGCGCGCAGCTTCGATTCGAATTCAATTTCGCGCTTTAAGCCAGCATCGCCCTTCAGCGCTTCGAGAGCCTGGAGTTGCTCTGCCAGGTGCTTTTCGAGTTGACGGAATTCAGCGAGTTTAGACATGGGGAATCTCTAAGTGATTAGACCTTTTACGCTACACCAAAAACAACGATTTACATAAAGTAAAATTTCCATCCATGCACAAAAGGTCCCCCTCCGAGTACCGCGCTTTTATTTCAATCCCACTTGTTTATGTGCCAAAGGGACAAACGCCCTTTGGCTGGGCCTTAGTGGTCGACGCTAATCCCACGTGCCTCCATGCGAATGGCTCACTTCCAGGTGAGCATGGATATACCAACTCCTACTGACGCAGCTCCCCAAGCTCCACCCATTGCAGCGGCGGCTCCAGCGGGACCTGCAACTCCAATCATGATCACAGTCAAACCAGCATCGCCGACAATAATTGACATCCCCCTGAAATTTTTAGCCCTAATGGCGGCCTGCTCATTCGCGATCCGGGCTTCCGACGCCGCCGTTTCAGTAACCTTTAGCTCCGCTGCGCTATCACAGAGCTGCTTCTTAAATTTTTCAGTGAGTTCGAGTATTTCCGTGGCTTTAATTCCCCTTGTGACGGAGCCCCGATGATCTCTCATTGCCGATAACAGAGACTCCACTGCTTTATTGTCCAAACCGGCATCCAAAAGGGCCTGTTTCTCCACAGGAACAAATGATAGGTCAAAGAGGTTTTCCTGTTCCGCCCATGCTTTTCGTAAAGCCAAGGATTCGTCACTGTGCTTTTCGAGATGATCAATGGCGAGAGTGAAATTGGGATCCTTGACGAGGCGCGTTAGCGCGGCACACCCTTCACTATTGATTTCAATCAAAGTACCTCTATCGAGAACAGGTGATTTTGATGTAAGTATCTCGATTCGATTAGTTGCGTTTGTCATATAAGGGAATGGGTATGATACACCTTCCGCTGCGGCGTTCGTAGCGAAGAGAAAGAGGAGGGAATAGATGATTTTCGATTTCATTTTGATATCCAAGAGCGCTATGGCTCAATTGTCGTTTTGGGTACGCGCACCATGGTGTTTTTGACTCAATCGGCAGTCTCACTAACGCCACTTACTGGAAGTAATCGAGCAACTATGGATATTCAAAAAACAAAGATAAAATCAGCCAATAGCTTAAGAACCCACTTGAACGGTCCGATGGCCCTACGCATTTTTTGTAAAAAATCCATATAAAGGTGCACTATAGCTACCACCTAAATTTCTCATCAAGTTGACATGAAGCGTAGCAGCTAAAATCATCCTGTTAGACCAAACTAAAAATTCAATAATAATTATTCTTAATAAGCCTCAAATTCCATATCACCACTTCACCAACTTGTTACAGCTGCTTAACACTTGCATTGACATTCAGACTCCAAGATTGGTCCTACTTAAGCATCCCGATTCTCTAGCACTTTTCGTTGCAACCTCTGAGCCGTGCCGGCTTCGCAGGGTAAGCTCATTGATATCCCTAGAAAGCGCCCTGTAGATCCGGTAGGCGTTTGGCAACGCTTCCAATTTCTCTCGCATGCACGCTGCTAAGCCCCTTAAAGAAAAATTAGCAACCTAGCCGTTGGTCGAAACGTGCTTCCTGTACAACACTAGGCCTAACCACCTTTGGGCAATTCGGGAGATTTACTGATATGGAAATCGCTCTGGCGGATGGCGTCCGAGTGCTCCCCTCGCCCGGTTTGCAAGGGAGGTGCCAAGCTTGTGGTGCGCCTATGACCGCAAAATGCGGCGAGCAGAACGTCTGGCACTGGGCTCACAAAGGACGGCGTGTATGTGATCCGTGGTGGGAAAATGAAGGTGAGTGGCACCGTGCCTGGAAGCGATACTTCCCTGAGGATTACCATGAAGTCGTGCAACACGACCTCACAGGTGAGAAACACATCGCCGACGTCAAATTGCCTAGCGGCCTCGTGATCGAGCTACAACATTCAGCCATGTCACCCGAAGAAATGCGTAGTCGGGAGGATTTCTACGGCAACATGGTCTGGATCGTAGATGCAGAACCTTTTAGAAAAAACCTACACATCTTTTACCCCCTCCCTGACCCCGCCGAGCCTTTTGCCGCGGACCTTTCATTCGTATCCCCTCTCCCGGAGTGGCGCGACCACCAACGTCGAAGTGACACAGGCTTTGGCCCACTTATGTTCTTCCGGCGCTCGGAACGAGTGGAAGGCACAAACATGCAACTTCTCCATTTCGGACCTGAAATCGCCGAGCACTTTCCTGCGACATATAGAGGGCATCATATGTACCTCTGGATGAGACCCCGGGATGTTTGGTATCAAACCTCTAAGCCTACATACCTAGACTTAGGGAATGACCTCCTCGCCTTGCTTGGTCCTTACGGGCCTTGGGAAGACACCATCATGTGTTTGCAGCTCATTGCTAAGCAGGACCTGATCACGGATTTATCAAGCCGATAGTCGAGTTACGAATGGCGTTTAACGAGGACCAGCAAGCAATAACACAGCACGCTCAGTATCATTTCCCGCGCTGACAAAGGGGAAACCGCCAATCTTAAGCCCTCGGCTAATATTTGGTTACAAATAGTGGCATTAAGCCGCTCAGGCGGTCATCATCCTCCCACCGAAATGTGAATGGATTCGAAAAAAATGGGCTGGGAAGTCACGGTTTCCGTCGACAGCGAGATCTATCCGCTTAGCGTTGTGCAAAGATCCGCTTACGCACTTGCTCAGAATCTGATGATACAAATCAGGCAAGCAGAAAATCTGATTCATCTCGACGCTGCCCCGACCTTGTTGGCAGGTGGAACGGGATCTGTCACATCGGCGCAGCACGCTCGGGAATTAATTCTCCGCAGCCTTAACGACTTTTCATTGCGTGCACAAATTCAACACGAGACCTCAGGTTTGCGGGAGCTACTCGCGGCAGCGGCGCTTCGCGGTGCTGGGGTGTGAGCGCAATGTTGATCGCCAAAGATTCAAGCTATCGATTGCTGCCGTTTCGATTTGCTCGCCTTGACGACAATGACACCGAAAGTATTCTGCTGACCGCCGAAACAGGCGAATACCTTTTCGTCTCTGAAAAGCAGCTAAAGGACCTTGTTCACAAGACCGTGAAATCAGGCTCCGCTCACTACAAAGACCTCCTTGCCCGACACTTTATCTTCGAACCGGACGGACACAACCCTATTCCTGAGATAGCGGCTCAATACCGCAGTCGTAAAAGCTTCGTGCTTGATGGGCCGGCGCTACACATATTTGTTGTCACGCTGCGCTGTAACCACACGTGCCAGTACTGCCAAGTTTCACGAGCCCCACTGGGAGGCGCCGGACATGACATGTCAGCAGAGCATGCAGAGCTGGCGGTCGAGCGATTGTTCGAATCACCCTCCCCCGTAATCACAGTTGAATTTCAAGGTGGTGAGCCCCTATTGGCGTTTGATCGCGTCCGTCAAATTGTCGATCTGGTGGAAGCCCGGAATGTCGCTGAACAGCGAAGCATTCAGTACGTGATCACAACGACGCTTCACCACCTGAATGAGGACGTCCTGGATTTCGCGGAACTACACAACATCCAGTTTTCGACATCCCTCGACGGCCCCGCATTTCTACACAACGCCAATCGACCAACTTCTACGAAAGACTCATATGAACGAACGGTCGAAGGAATAGAGCGTGTGCGAACAAGGCTCGGTCACGATGCAGTATCGGCGTTAACGACAATCACCTCGAAAAGCTTGGATCACGCGAAGGCAATCATCGATGAATACGTTGCTCTTGGGTTCAGTAGCATCTCTTTGCGCCCCCTAAGCCCGTACGGATTCGCCAAGACATCCGCGAAACGTCTGGACTATTCGATGTCCAAGTTCATCGATTTCTACATGGAAGCTTTGTCTTATCTGGTGAAGCTAAATGGTCAAGGGACGTTCATTTCAGAGGGCTACTCATCGCTCCTCCTGAACAACATTCTTACCCCGTTTGCATCTGGCTATGTTGACCTGCGTTCGCCCCTCGGCGCTGGGCTAGGAACTCTCGTCTACAACTACGACGGTGATGTTTACCCTTCGGACGAATCCCGCATGTTTCTCGAAATGGGGGAAGACGGATTCAAGCTCGGCAGCGTAACGCAGCCTTTGAAGAAGCTGCTTCAATCTCCAGTGATCGAGATGTTGCTATCCGCGGGGGTAGCTGAAGCATTACCTGGATGCTCGGATTGCGCACTGGTTCCCTACTGCGGTGCTGATCCGATCGAGCATTTCGCTCGCCATGGCGATCCAATCAGTCACCGCTCTTTCAGCAGTTTCTGTGAGAAAAATACCGCACTGCTCACTCATCTATTCCGCTTGCTGCGTGATGGTGACAACGAGACGCAAAAGATTTTGATGTCATGGCTAGCACGCCGCTCACTCAGCGACCTCCCCTCTGCCGGCTACAGGGGCTGACCATGCTACGTCTAGACACTCAGTTTGAAATCCAAAACGTCGCTACCCCCAAACTGTTTAAAGTCATCACACCTGAAGAGTTTGTCTCCAAAGGTACCGCCAGTTGCGCTGGAGAAGCATCTTTTGATGACCTGATGTTGTGGTTGGACGAATCGTCCACCGGCAACCTCGATCAGTGGCTATCAGTGCCAGTCGGAGGTTTTTTACTACCGCGTAACTCGCGCGAATTTGATCATGTCAGCGCAGCCCTGCTGACGAATCCAAAAGATCTGCTAGTGGTGCAACCGGGCGACGTCATTGTCGTGAGTCCTGGTTCGAATGTCGTGCGCGTCCTTTTCCGCCGTGGTGCAAATAGCAACCTTCTGTTCATGACGGATCGTTGCAATAGCTTGTGTTTGATGTGCTCTCAGCCTCCCAAGGATGTCGACGACCGTTGGCACATCGACGAAAATCTGAAGCTGATCGACCTGATTGACCAAGGCACTGAACAACTGGGAGTTAGCGGTGGAGAGCCCACGCTTTACAGAGACGGCCTGCTTGCAATCATCGAGCACGCAAAAAGAGTCCTACCAGAAAAATCCATACACATACTCAGCAACGGCCGGCTACTGAGTGATCCCACCTGGATCGGCGACCTCCAACGAGTGAATCATCCTAATCTCACGTGGGGCATTCCTCTGTACGCGGATAACGCTGCGGACCATGACAATGTTGTCCAAGCCGCAGGAGCATTCAGCGAAACAATAGCGGGCATCTACAACCTTCAGCGAGCCGGACAGAAAATAGAAATTCGCATGGTGTTCAGCAAATTAACCACTGGCCGACTTCCAGAATGGGCGCATTTTGTTTTTCGAAACCTGCCATTCGTGCACCACGTTGCGCTGATGGGAATCGAAAATACGGGGCTCGCTAAGAAGAATTACGACCAGCTATGGATCGACCCAGCTGACTACCAGATAGAGCTTAATAAAGCCGCATTTTTCCTCGATATCCGCGGTATCGCAGTTTCGATTTATAACCTACCGCTTTGCGTGCTGGATCCGGTGTTGGGACGCTTCTATCGGCAGAGCATTTCGGACTGGAAGAATCTATTCATCGATGCCTGCCAGACCTGCGTGGCTGCGCACGCTTGTGCAGGTTTTTTCAAATCTCATTCAACGAAATGGCAGAGCCGTACTATCCACCCGCTCTCCCTAGACGACCTGAAAGAAATGCAAGGAGCACCTCATGAAACTGTCTGATCGCTGGAAGCTTTTCATCGGCCAATCCATCGCCATAATGCCCATGATCGGCAGTCCAATGGCTGACGCCAATCAGGCGCAGCTGGCCTCAGCTGATTGGCTGCCGAATCCGAACAGTGCTCCGCCTGCATTCAAGAACACGCTAAACGCGAAAGACGCGATTAACGTCTACGCAGCCCATCGTTCTCACAGCTCGCATAGCTCGCACAGCTCCCACTACAGCGGCTCCAGTGGCTACAGCGCGCCGCGGGCCTATAGCGCTCCAAGTACGAACTACTACACACCACCAGCAAGCACGGGGAGCAGTTATCGTTCAGCATCTCCAAGCACCGCGACAGTTCCCTCTGGGTCTGGGTCGACTACAAGATCCAGCGCCTACAGCGCTACACCTACAAAGCCAGCGGCCAATGATCTATCGATGCTTGTCCGCCGCGTTCAATTGGCTTTGATGGTCAAACAGTATTATTCAGGGCCAATTGACGGAGTTCTGGGCAATAGCACCAGAGGTTCATTGATGGCTTTCCAGGTGGACTCTGGAATCATCAGCAGCGGCAAGATGGATACACCAACACTGAACGCCTTGGGAATTGCGATCCCATGACGGTATTCGGCTAAGGATCGAAATTTCAACGTTTATTTCGCGGCTTCCTCAGAGCAGGAAAACGTCAATCGCTGAAATCCCCGAAGCTGAGTCCGCATCCATTACCCAGCGGTCAATAGACACCCGCATTCCCGCGGGAAAGCCAAAATTTAAAGCTCTCCGCTCTCACCTGCTTTCATTCACCATCACAGGATTGAACACACGATATGACGAAGGTCGGAAAGGTATTTTTGTCTCATGCCAGTAAAGACAAACCGTTTGTTGATCGCTTAGCTAGTGACCTTGAAAAGCACTCAATTCCTGTGTGGTATGACAAATTCGACCTGAAAATAGGTGAAAGCGTCCCTGGAAAAATTAATAAAGGGATCGCTGACGCTCAGTACTTCGCCATCGTTCTGTCCCCGGCCGCTATCAATTCAAAGTGGGTAATCGAAGAATTGAACGCTGGGCTTATGAAACAGGTCGCGAACGACGGAATCTTCCTACTTCCAATCCTGCTGGAAGACTGCTCAATCCCTCCCCTTTTGGCTCATAGAAAATACGCTGACTTCCGAAACGGGTATGACGAAGCTTTAAATGAGCTGCTGTCTCTTTGGGAGAAAGACAAAGCAGCGTGCGTAATAGCTGGCAAAGATACTGTCTTAGCTTGGCCAGACATCGAAATGTCGGATGCTGAATTTGTTTATGTGCATTCAACTCGGTTCGATAAGTTTCTTCGGATGAGCTGCTCTCTGACATGGACAGTAGATCAGACCATTGACTACCTCACTGAGACGCTTTCACTGCCTTGGAATCAAGAAAATCCTACACTCGGAATGAAATGGAGCTTTTCCTATGGCCTTCGCTTGAACGGCAAGGGACTTTCCCTATGAGATACGTTGGCTGGTGCTGGCATCAATTTGGGAGATGTGCTTCAAATTAGCATAAGCGGGACTTATGAAGACTTGTATGAAAAAGAACTCAAGGAAATGTGGGCCGGCGATAAGATATACATGATGACCACGCAAATGCTGCAAAGGAGAGAATGGCTCCAAGCAGAGGTCGCGGCTAGGAAAAGAATGACACGCGATGATTTAAAGAAAATCGCTGATTCGTGCTTTGCTCACGTCGACACTTAAACTGCGGAGCTTCGCCGTCCTTGACACTTTAAGATCAGACGTTTCCCCACTTGCTGGATCGTAAGTGACCGCTCATCTTCGATCCGGCACCCTGCTCAGGGGTATTCGATAATCGGGCTCGCATGTTCGAAAAGCCAGAAAGAACCTCATCCTACCCGCCCCTCCCCTTGGCTGAATTCCGGCAAGGCCGGCTATGGTAATTGAGGGTTGAGGACCAGTTATTGAAAAAGCCCGCATGTGCGGGCTCTCTGAGGATCAACATAGCTCAAGCCCTGTTCCGATCCTGCGCCTTCTTAAGCTCTCTCATCATCTGCACGTTGAGTTGCTGAGCAATATCCAACTGAGCCTGCATCCGCTCAAGCACAGGAGTTACCTGATTCAAAACCGCAATGCCACCAGCATTGAAGACTGCTTCGGCGCCGCCCTTCTCGGCTAGATGCAGATTCCGTGCTGCACCACCGGAGCACGGCTTTCCCGTTTTCGGATTGATTATTCGTGTAGTCCAGCCGGCTTCATAATCGCTAGGGTTCTTCATACCAACCTCCCTTCACGTGGATTACCAACGGCTCACAAAGGTTGCGTCACGCTGGGTCATTTTCAGCATAGTCCAGGTGCGATCAGCGGGTGGGCAGCCTGTGACGACACAGATGGAATCTTGCCACCGAGCACTCGCCTGGATCGACCATCAGCCAAATCTGCGGGCGGCGTGTTCCGCGGACGCTTACGATGTGGGACGATCAACCTTTGCCAAAATGCCATCATTACGGATATGGAGAGCGTCATGATCAAAGGGCTAGATAAACTACAACGCGACTTGAAGCAGGTGGAGGCAGCGTTTCGGGAGTTAGACGGCAATCTCTGTACGGTAAATTATGACCCCTTCGATCCAGCAAGCATCGAACAGGCGATACAAAAAGTCAGAGACACCATTGACCAGCGCGTCGGCCAGTACGCCTCCAACCCCTTCGTTGGTCCTCTGATCGAAGAAATGAAAGAAAGTTATCGCACACAGATAATCGAGAAGGCGGCAGAGAAACGTCTGGCAGGAGATGAAGAATGAGTTCCTCTGATATTTTCACGCAGATCAACAACTGCGTATTGGACCTACAGTTATCCCAGCTCCAAACATATGAAGCACCACTGAAAAAACTCGTACGGCTGCTGTCCAGTGAGGACCTTGAACCAATCAACACCGCTCTCAAAAAAGATGCCGACCTTGAGGCCTTCTTGGAGGAAAGCGAAGGCACTGGCGGAAGCTTCGCGGGGAGTTACCGGCTCGCCTGGCCCGATGATGACAAACTCAAGCTAGGATTGACGATACTGTTATTTGAGAAGCTCGCTGAAGATCCAGATTACACGTTGAATTTTGCTCATCATTACTTTAGTAACGGCAGCAAGAAATTAATCTCCGGCCTCCATGCTTTCGTGACACAAGTGGTTGTTCCGTTTGCAAGAGATTACAAGGCTCACGTCAAACTCAGCAAAGCTTCACTGACCAAATCACCTATTTCGTCCAATAAAGTTTTCATCGTCCATGGTCACGACGATGGCGCTAAGCACATGCTTGCGCGGTTTCTCGACCGATTAGGGCTAGAGTCAATCGTACTTCAAGAGCAGCCTGATCGCGGTCAGACGATCATCGAGAAATTTGAACGATCGTCGGACGTGGGTTATGCGGTTGTTTTGCTGACGCCAGACGACATGGGCAGCGCAGTAAAAGAAGATGCGCCATCGGCCCGTGCACGGCAAAACGTTATCTTCGAGCTTGGATATTTTGCCGGCAAACTGGGGCGTGGCCGGGTGTGCCTACTTCGAAAGGGAGAGGTCGAGATACCGTCCGATCTATTCGGTGTCGTGTACACAGAGCTAGACCCGCACGAGGGATGGCAAAAAAGGCTAGTAATTGAGATGAAAGAGGCAGGATTAGAGTTCGATGCCTCCAAACTCTTCTCCTAACCTTTCGACTTGATTCAATCGTAATCCTTGCCTAGGTTACATTTCGACTTGCAGTGCGCTCACAGCAAGTCGATTGAAACTTCGTCAGGGGATCAATATTGGACTGTTGGTTGGTTCAAGGGATCCGTCAATTAGCTTTCTAAGAATAAGAGTCCAATGGTCAGAATCTTTTTCCTTCATGCTCATGACAATTTGGGGATTCTGAAGATCGTTGATTTTCATGTGCAACCCCCTTTCTTCAACTCTCTCGGCGATCGCTTTAAGGTTATCCGTGAGTGTCTCTTGGGCGATAGCCAGATCTCTCCCATAATACTTAGTCGTGGTCATTCCAGGATCGTAGAAATAATATTCGATAATATCCGACGTTTTGAATATTACCGGAGACACGATCTCCATTGTCGGGAGTACTTTTAGATACGAAATCATTCTTTTTCGAGCGTCTACAGCAATTGAGCCATTCGCATGGTAGTAATAGTAGTCAACATTATTCAGGGATGACATCGTTTTCGCATAGACGTTATTAAGCACTCCATTTATCATTGCTATCCTTTTGTCTACTGTTTTTTTAATTAAAAAAGCTGGAATTGCGAATCCTAAACCAATACCTATCAGAGCGCTTCCTGAAAAGTACCAAGCTACAGACATAATGATGCAGAACACAACGAACCAGAATGTGATATTTGGAGCTAATATCATCGTGTAGATTTGTTTTTTTGAAATTTCGTCGGTGATTGTTTTCACAATAGCGCCTTACTTTCGAGGTCTTAATGGCAGTGCTTTGGTCAAATATTGAACTAGTCCATACATACATCGCGGCATCTCAAGGGAGATCATAGTGTCGTCGATCTACGTTTTACTGACCTGCCGTGCCGATGGACTTCGCACCATGCATGGCAGATTGCCACTAAAATCAATTTAGCGAAAGAGAGCGCTTCGTGATTTGAGCGATCCAAAACATAAGTTTTGCAATGCGACAGGTTCGAACACCTATCTGGCTTGCGGCTGCGGGCCGATTTCTGCTTCTCGTGACAGGCACAAAACGGCCATTAGCGGACATCCGCCAATGACCTGATCACTTCTATGCCCAGGCGCCCAGCACGCTAAGTTCAGGTCAGGTCGCCCGCACAGCCGTGCAAGCTAGCTCTGGGTACTAATTCCTCTTGGCCGCGACCTTTCTGATGCGGTTGACTGCCCAATAGACAAGGCCGCACTGCCCTCTGCTAAAAGCGTAGCGCGTTAGGTGCGCCGTCCCTCAACTGCATTCTTTATCGATTTAATCTCATCGTACCAAGTGCCAAATTGGTAGATGGATTTGGTGGAGTAATAGTTGCGCACATCATCATGCTCAAGCGGGCTCAGATTAGCGTATAAATCCTTAAGCCTGTCCGCCTCTGCCGGAAGCAATGGCACCAACTTCACGAAGTCCTTAAAGTTGGAAACCTGCAACGTTCTGATTTTGTACTGATGACGTTGCTCATTGAATACATAGGAGTTCGTTAACCTCTCCACCAAGCGTCTTAGCAGAGCAGAAAGCTTGGATTTTTCATCAGGACTGATCTCGACTTGTGGGCCAATGTAGGTATCAATTTGCCCACATAACTCCTCCCATTTCTCTACGTACTCAGATACCGTCGCACAGTCTTCCAGCACCTGCACGGAGAAGGCGCCACTCAGGCCTGAACCATTTAACGTATTCTGGAGGTTCGCAAAGAAGTCCCAATTGTGTGTCAATACGATCAGTTGCGACTGTGCATTATCCTTCGCGTAGTCACGCAGGCGCTCACAAAAATTAGAGATATAGTTGTAGTCAAAGCTCGTGACTGGATCATCCAGAATCAGGACTTGGTGCGGTGCGACGCTCGCCTCACACATGAACAAGGCAAGTGCGTGAACCTTAAGCTCCCCTTCACTCAGCACGCGATGCACCAGCTCATCTCCGATTTTCGGAAGAACTATCGCATCAGCTCCTTGGTTGGCCAAGCGGACACCAATTTGCTCCAGCGAGGCACCACATAGACGGCGATACTCTCCATCCAAATACGGTACAAACGAACCTAGAACGAGCGCTGTGTGCGCATCCTTCTTTCGCGCGGTCAGCGCGGACAGGCGTGATGTGAAGTTATAGGACTCCACCACATTGGCGACGCCAGCAAAAGAAATCGCGTTTTGGCAAATCGGCTCGATTTGAGGGCGCACGGAAGATGCGGTTTCATCGATGCTCAGCACACCAATTTCTGTTGTGAGCTTTGAAATCTCCTCGTTCAGCGCTTGCAACCCATTCGACGCTAACGTCAAAGCTGAGTCAGCCTTGTTGTACTCTGTATTAACCGCTTCGATATAAGCATTCAGCTCGGCGTAACGAGAGTAAGCATCAAGCGCAGCCTGATCAATTAGAGGTGCCTGCAATGAGGCTTTGACTGAGGTGATCAGATCCGAGGCTGCATGCAAGAAATCGGCATTCAACACATTCGAATATTGTGAGTAATTTATCTCTGCGAAGCCCTCGATCATTCTTTTCTTGGAGTGCTCAGCCTGCTGTTTAGTATTTAGAGCGTTTAGCTCCGTTTGAACCGTTGAAATCAAGTGATTATGGAAGGCTAGGAAGAGTGCCTTAGCATCATTCTCTAATGTCTGACGGCACAGCGGGCAGTTTTCGGCAGGAACAAATGGCCGCAACGCAGCAGCTGCGGAGAGAAGCTTCTGCTGGCCTGCCACATCCAGGTCTTTGGAAAATACAGCACCTGCAAGCTCAATGCTTGCAGCCTGCTTTTGCTGGATTGAAAGCAGAATCTGAGTGTAGGCAGAGTATGAAAAACCTCCGCACTGCTGAACGAAGTTTGCCAATGATTGTTTTACTTGGCCTAGCAGGCTTTTCCTCAGAGTGAGGGCTTGTTGCCCCTCCGCGCTCGTCGCACCCTTAAGCTGCTCTATCCGTGCCTGCTTTTCTGCCTTTTGCAAGCGCTTTTCTTCACCAAAGTTCACCGTCCCTATCCAAGAAAGCATTGGCTCGCAATTGGTTGCACTCCAATCCTTAAATACCCCAGTATTTGTATCTATAACTGCATGAGCGGCCAGCTTAATTTCGGCAATCTTCCTATCGGCATCCTGCCGGTACTCCGCAATTTTAGATCCGCCGTAAGCCTGAAACTGCTTCAAATACTCACGTGCATAATCGAAGCACTCTAATCGGAACGCACTCAACTCTACGACAGCTTCTGGTGAGATAGAGCTATTGACGTGTTTGTATGCAACTGCGGAGTCAAAATATTTCAGAGCCTGAGCCTGGCCACCAAAACCGTCCAGCTCTGTCCAATTTTGTACAGAACCGCCCCGTAGCTTATAGCTAAAGGACGGAAGAACCTTGCTAGAAGAACGAACATTATTCAGGGGCTCTTTCGGCTTCTCAGGATTTGCCAGGATTTTAAATGCCTGGCATATGCTCGATTTCCCGGCGCCATTCCGACCAAACACTAGTGTTATACGCTTCGATAGATCCAACCTTAGCATGCCGCCTAATTTCTTAAATCCGGAGAAGTCCGACAGACTCTCCAGATGAAACGGTTGGATTGCGTCGCGTGCATTTGCTTTCAGCACCGGAGGAGTAGCTGCCGCAGGTGAAAAGGTTTCCAGCCCGCAAAACAGCCTCCAGAGGCGCTCAAGCTCGTCTGGAGATAGGTTGCCTCCGTCTGAGTTGATTGCGGCTTCACACACCGCGTGAAACCAAGCTTCTTTGACCGAATCTCGGTGAGCTAAAAGATAACCTGTTGCATCGCTATGCGCAGCCATTTTGACCTCCCTTTCCTGATGACTCAGCCACTATATGAGCACATTGCCATTAGCGCTATGACTCGCAGTGTAGTGGTCTGATGAAACCCGACTCCCATTTAAGCGAGAATTCTCGCCAGATAACCGCTTCGAGGGGACTATATGAATGACTGCAAAGGGTCGACTCCGGCCCTTCGCGCCAGACAACGTTCGACCAAATGCAGCCAGTTCACAACGATTCTCGCCGGCCAGCCTAATCTTCGTTGTCAGACACGTTGACATCGAGGCGGCAATGCAAGGCTCATTATTCGATCAGGAGCAGAATCCATTCGATGGAAACCTGCCCCTTCAATCAAGAATGCCCTTGAATTTGGGCGGGCGTAACGTTCACGACGTGGTCTTTGGTGACCTCTGCAACCAATGGGATGCGTTGGTAGTCACTGGATACAGCGGTTTAGAGCAGCTCATCCAATTGATAACCGCACGTGGAAAGGCGCTTAACCCGATGCGCCTCATCCTTGGTTCTGATCCGGTGACGGTGCGAAACCCGCGACTCAACCTCAAGGGCTATGATTTTTCTGCGGAAATACGAGCCTACTGGCTCGAACGTGGAATTTCTTTAGCGTTAAGCGGGCAAGTTTTGCACTGCATTGAGCTTGTACGGGCTGGCCATGTTCACATCCGCTATCCCACAGGTAGCCGACGGCTGCACGCCAAAATTTACTGTTCCGCGGGAGCCGTAACTTTGGGGTCAAGCAATTTCACTTCGCCGGGTTTGTATACCCAGCTTGAAGGGAATATGCGGTTCACTTCAGGAGATCGAGCCCGATTCAATGAGGGATGGCGAGTCGCTGAATTCTACTGGAGCCAAGGTAAGAATGCTGAGAACGCCTTCGTCGCGTTGTTAGAGCAGCTTCTAAAGTTCGTCACTTGGCAAGAAGCTTTGGCGAGGGCTAGCGCCGAACTGCTTGAGAGTGAATGGGCTAATCACTATCTGGAATCTATGATTGAAATCGAGCCTGCTAACCTTTGGCCATCGCAACGCCAAGGCATAGGGCAAGCCCTGTACCTGCTCGACACCCTTGGTGCTGTTCTAGTTGCGGATGCAACTGGGTCTGGGAAGACCCGCCTGGGGGCTCACCTTCTCCGGGCGATGCATGATCGAAATTGGTCTTCAGCCAAAGCCCGCAAAGGCGCAATGCTTTTGATATGCCCGCCCTTAGTCAGGAAAAATTGGGATCGGGAAACGGCCAAGTGCGGTGTCAACGTCACCATAGTTTCCCATGGCTTGCTAAGCAGGATGAGCAAGCAAGATACCTCCAACCTCGCCATTCGATTGTCGTCGGCACAAACACTCGCCGTGGACGAAGCTCACAATTTTCACAATCAGATGTCCAAGCGGACACGGAGCCTCAAGCACCATCTGGCGGACCAGGTGGTGCTGTTTACCGCAACCCCTATCAATCGTACGCGCGCGGATCTACTGCGCTTGATTGACATTCTGGGCGCCGATAATTTCGAGGATGAAGTGCTAACTGTCTTTGAGAGATTGAGCAAAGGCGGTGCAGGCTTGACAGATATTCACGCCAAAGATCTGGAAGCACTCCAATTAGCAATCGCCAGCTTCACCCTGCGCCGCACCAAATCGCAGCTCAATGCAATGGTTGATCTCGACCCTGAAGCCTACCGGCTTCCAGGAGGCCACGTGTGTCGTTATCCGAAACAGATCTCTACGAGCTATCTGTTGGATGAACCCGCACTGGACAGGGAGTTGGCGCAAGAAATTCGCGAGCTAGCGCTTCAACTCAAAGGGATTTCACATTTTCAAAAGCCGTTAGTGCTCTCGGAAAGCTTTAGACAGAACGGCGTCACCCCGGATGTTTACATGATCATTCGCCTAAAGGCGGCCCGCTCATCGGCTCTTTTTCATGTGATGTCCAGCTTACGATCATCACGCCTGGCGCTTTACCGGCACATTGAAGGAGTCCACGCGGCCTGTCTCAGAATGGGGTTGAGCGATTCTATTAAAGGGGGGGATGACGATACGGGGAATATGCTGCAACGCGTTGCCAAGCTCGCCGGCAGGATCCCAGAAAATCATCTTGGGATCACTCTGCCCTACTGGCTTTCGGACAGTTCGGAACATGGGCGCGCCTGCGAGGAAGAATGCTCAATATATGCGGCCATTCGCGACAAGCTTGAGAGGATGAGCGGCCATCGCGAAGCGTACAAGGTCAACCTCTTGGTAGAGCTTCTCGCTCGGCATGATCAGATTCTGGCATTCGACCATTATCCCCTGACGCTGAAATACTTCGAACACCTTTTGACGAAAGCTCGCCCTGAGCAAAAGACCTTCGACGTGGTTTTGGGCATTGGCGGTGACCCACGAAGCCATGAGCACATACAAATGCTCCTAAATCCAGAGGGGCAATCTGTGGGACGGTTGATAGTCCTGTGCAGTGATGCCATGTCAGAAGGAGTAAATCTCCAGCGTGCATCGACTCTTGTCCACTTGGACATGCCCAGCGTTGTACGAGTCGCCGAGCAACGCGTAGGACGCATTGATCGGATGGACAGTCGCCATACGGAAATTGAATCGCGGTGGCCTAGAGATGGCGCCGAGTTTGCTTTGAGATCAGATGAGACGTTTTTCCGCCGAATAGATGAAGTAGACAGTTTAATCGGGGGAAATTTGTTGCTTCCGGAAGACATGCGCACCCAGAAAGAAGACCGCATCATTACGCCGGAGGAACTAGAAGAACAAAGGCTTGCCCGGGAATCCAGATATTGGGATGGAATCGAAGATGCATTTGCCCCAGTCCGAGGGCTTGTATCTGGCCCCAATGCACTCGTTTTACCTGCTCTGTACGAGCAATATCGTTGTGAGACGAGCAAGGTGTTGTCTAGGGTGAGCGTCGTCCGCGCGACCAAACCTTGGGTGTTTCTTTGTCTAGCCGGAGAGCGTGCGCGTGCACCCCGATGGATTTTGCTACCGAACCTGGCTGATCCACCAGTTATAGAGTTGCGTGAAATCGCCAGACAACTGCGTGACCGTCTGCCGAATGAAGTGCAGACCCTCGACCCAACCCGAGCAGCAATGGGCGAGCTGCAAAAGTTTTTGAACTGTCTATGCGAGATGGAGAAGCTACTTTTGCCGAAACGCAAGCAGCGAGCGCTAAAGCAATTTCATTGGGCAGTGAAAATGTGGGCGCGCGATCGACACTGGGTAACCTCAACGGATCAGGCCGATCAAATTAAAAAACTATTGGAATTATTTGAGGGGGTCGCAGGAGAGCTAACACCAGATTGGGCGCATTTGGCTGAGCTTTGGCTTGAACTGATGCGTCCCCGGAGCGCCGAAATTCTAGAAAAGAAGGGGCGTCGAGCCTCGATGATGCGACTTCGCGACCTTGAGCCAGGCCTTAAAAGTCACCCCATCGAAGTAGACGTGCTGCTGAAAAAACTGAATGGAGTCGAGCTACGAAGACGTTGGGAAGAGCGCATTGTCGCTTGCATTTTGGGCTATGGATTGGCGAGTGCGGACTGAAAGAGTAGCCATAGACGCTATTAGACATTGGATATTGATCCATCTACTTCTGGAGGATGTACGTCTATGTTCAACATAAAAATGCTCCTTCTAATCAAAGGTGATCAAGCATAAGGCTAGCAATATTCCCCATGGACTCGATCGCAAACCGAGACTGGCTACGAGTTACGGTACTAAGCCAAGGCCGCCCATGACCTGTCCCTTCCTTGTTACGCAGCGCATTGAGAGCGCATCCCAGGTCATAGGCCGCTCGCTCGACGCGCTTTTTCACTGGTTCATCTTTCTCTGCGGGGTTCATAGGGGTTGCGAAGTCCAGCGCCGTGAACGCCTGGCCCAGAAGTGTCGGAAAATTCGAGTGACTAGGGTAATTGCCCCACTTCTCAACCAACACATGGGCCGCCGTAGCCTCCAATAGATCTTTCGCTATACCTGCCAACAGCGGGCTGTCCAATGCTCCCCGTCGCGCTCTATCGGCGTAAGCAGCTAGAGCAGCTGTTAGCTCTCGGCCCTTCATCGCTTCGAGGACCCGGGGTGCCAGATTACCCTCTGTGGACAGGTCCCAACCATTGTTCGCAATCGTGGCAACGAGATTCGCTATCGCTTCGGAGCCACAGTAGTTCGAGGATTGAGATCGAAATCCACCTTTACCTTGAACATTGGATATCAGGGCCGAGACAAAGGCCTCACCGCTTTTCTGGTTGTTGATCATCGCCCAATTCAGCGCACCACGAATGCGCTTAGCTTTGCCAACAGGCCTACCACCGGGGACCTGTTGCTCGCCTCCCGAGAGGTGATACTGAGCAAACAACACATCGAGGTCGTAGTGCGTAGGATCGCGCTTTTCTGTCTGAGAATCGTCTACCAGAAGCGCTAACGCCACAATGACGTCATCGGTCAGCGGTGGATTGTCGGCCATTCCTTTTCCATCCCTTCAAAGAAACGAAGCTGATTTCGCGATTAGCATTCACTGCCAATAAGCATGCTGAACAGGATACTCAGATTTGACTGCCTCGAAGCCTGGCCAGCCCCTGATTGATGAAGCCCGCGTTCTCTCCGATCGTTGACAGCGCTCCTCGAATATTTCCGCCGACCTCCTCCAACCCACTTTGCTCGGCATGAAGCGTAAGCTCCATTAGCGCTGCTTCCAGGGCAAGCTGGTTCTGACTGTCTAATACGCTATGCAGGGAATATTCGTCGCTCATGAGTAGGCTCCTTCCACATCACTTAGGTTTACCAAATACTGCCGGACTGTAGATATCTGCTGGCGCACGTCGCTACTGACTCACTTAACCAATCCTCCAGCGCCGGTAGAAAGGCGTGGGCGCAGATCAAGCACCTTAATTAGCAACCTGACACTGTTGCCCATCTCGGTCATAACTTTAGACGCTTCGGATTCAAGCAGCGCTCGCAATCCATCAATGTCTATTAATTCGCCAGTTTCCGGGTTCTCCCATTTCCGGTCGCTTGCTACAGTCACCAGAAGACAGCCAGATCGACAGCTCTCCGCCGCCATGTACCGCGTGACGAGCTGATTTTTTATCGTGTCGCGCAGTACCCGACCCGACCAGTTATTTTCTCCGACTTTGAGTTCAATTGTTGCCTGCTGTCCTGATATGGCCCGCATACGGATATCCGTTTCTTTTTCGTCAGCAGTGGCTCCTTCTTGATCGACTGTGTAGACATGATTGGATGCGTCTCTTAATGCCCGAGCAATCTCCCGCCGCATCACTTTCTCCTCTCCGATCAACACCCAAGCATCGCGGGGCGAAACATCCTGGAGTAACAAATCATCAATGTCCTCGAACCGGTCGACGAGCACGGCGAACATGTCGTCGCCGGTGGTAGGTGGTGCCTCGCCGTAGCGGTTCAGAGTCACCACCTCTGATTCTGTGAGCACCGCGCCATCAACTTCTTCTGCCGATTTCTCGCGCGCAAGTAGCGCCAGGCGATCACGGAAATGAGCGAAAAGCGGGTCTGCGATCATCTCGAGTTTCACCGCCCAAGCTTCCGCACCTTGAGTGTCGAGTATTGCATTAAGGAGCGAATTTCGTGCGTCTTGAGCATCGTCTCTAGGGCCTGGTGAAAAGGTACCTCGATGGGTAATGTCGTCGGTGGGACGCACATAACGATATGCAAGCCGCAGCAACCGCAGGAGTAGTTGCGGGGTGAAGCCAGCTGTTTTCAGATCGACACGCAGACTAGCGAAACGGCTGCCAAACAAAGTACTGAAAGCATTGATAGCGGGTCCCGTTGGCGCAGGCTGAAGCGGCGCTAGGAAAACCTCCAGAGCATGTGTTCCTGCACTAGGGTCGAGCCGCATTAATGTAGTTAACCAAACCTGTCTGATGGAGCCGTGGGTGGTAATGTTGAGCTGCTGCGCAGCCAAAATGCGAATCTTGTCCCGTGTATTGTCGCCGCCGTACTGGAGTAGAATTTTCAGTACGCGCTCGAGTCGACCTAACGCACCAGTTTCATCTTCTCCAACACAAGGATTGCTGACAAAAGTATCGAGCCACGTGAGCAATCGCCGCACAAACAATTGCACGACGACAGCTGGGGCATAGCTCAAGTCCTGGAGCAGCATTGCAAATGAATTTGTCGTAGCGGCTTCATCGAGTTCAGCAGACAAATCGGGACCAAGGGTCTCTTCGACCGCTTCTGGAAACTCCCGAGCTAGGGATTCGAACCATGCGGGAAATCCGTTGCACTCAATTCGAGCGTAACGAGTGGCCAATTTCGCCTCATCAATCGAAAGCTTTTGCGCCCAGTTAGGGTCCTCGGCTTCTGCGGCTATCGCGGCCAGTCCGAGCTGCCACCTAATAAGAAACACACCCTTTTGCCCCTCCGGCCTTTCGTAACGAAGCGTAGGATTATCGCCACGCCACATCGAGCGCATGCTGGCACGTAATCTATCGGCGATTGCTTTACCGAAGTGGCTCTCAACAAAACGCCGATCCCAACCAGATGTACGGCTCTCGCTTCCAGAGCGCTGCATCGCCTGCCAGAGATTCCAAGCGGTATTCCCTTCGCGGTCAGGCTTAAAGGCAACATCAGGTTGCTCAGCTACCTCACGCCAGAATGTCACCCAGCTCGCATGTCGCTGTGCCTGACTCTCCTCATTGGCTACGCGGTGCTGATTCAGTTCTGCTTCTAGCTTGAGCATTTCCGGATCGAGTTCCGGGGTAACAAGCTGTTGGTCGATAAGAGCGATCAACTCTGGCGCATCGAGAACGTACTGCTTCAGGCTTTCGATGTGGTCACGGGAATCGCCCACACCGTCCCATAGCCCTCGCATACAGGCATGCAGCATCATTGTGCGGTCCGACAACCGGCGATCAGAGTCAGCCAAAGTGCGTCGTACCCAACCTGCATCCTGGACGTAATTTAATTGGAGAGGTCCGCGGAATGAAACTTGGCAAAATCGCGCCCAAGGATCGGCGCGTGAATGAAGACTCTCGTTGAACGCGTCATCAGCCCAGAAAACGGTCTCACGATGTTCTGACTCCAGATCCGCTAGTGCCCTTCGCAGCTTATTCAATGGCTCCTCATGAACGTGATCATCTGGCGTAAGACGCAGGGCGATCGTGGAAGAGCGAAACACCTCCACGCGGTACTCGCTCTCTTGAATAAGTCTTAAGCAAACCGCTGCGAGCGTTGAAAGCAAATATGGGCGCTTACTGACTAGATGCGGCCACTCATCACCCCAAGCCAAATCCTCCGTGACCAAGTCGGTCAGACCTTCGCGCAGCGCCTCCAGATAGCCTGAAGGAAATTGAAGCTCTGCAAAGCTGTACGGTAACGACCACTCCTGCTCGAACTCCTTGCTGGATGACTCTGAAAAGCCCCTCAAAATCCCACAGAGTCGAGCAGGCGCGAAAAATAGAGGGAGTAATTTGACTATGGCTCCATACACAATTTCATCAGGCCATAGCGCCTGCGCCTCTTCCATCGACTGTGCTAAGAGTTCTACCCGGGCGTCACCAAGACGAGCCAGTGTCGTAATTGCATCAAGACGCTCGCTTGCCCTAGCAGATACATCGATTGCGACTGCATGGACGATATCTGCACACGCGGGCATAGGCCCTGCGCCGATGAGATCAATCAACAGCTCACGAACTTCGGGATTCTCAATGCCCCTCCCCCATAGTTCTAAAACCAATGGTTCTAACTCTGGTCTGGCAAAACGATGAATCTGCACCTGCGGAGCTTGTAGTCCACGCCATCCTCCAGAGCCGTAATGCGTAACGTATGCCCTCAATGCGTCCTCGCACTGAGACTGCGTCAGCGATTCCGGGTCAGCGTGATTCAGCAGAACGCTGGGATCGCGGTCACGGATTTCGGAAAAAATAGTCGACTGTGATGCAGCTAGCCATGCCGCGACCGGACGCATTGTTGGGCGGATGACTTTGTTGTTCTGTTGAGTCTCAGCGAAGAGCAAACGCTTTACTGCTTTGATTGGCACTCCCTGGCTCATACGCAGGTTGAGATATTGAGCTGCAAGAAACTCGAGGACCGAGCGGTGATGGAATCGAACTCGCCCGTAACTCGCAAACCCGAATAGCGCTCGCTCTAGCAATGTTTCCCGCTCTTGTGGAGTCCAGTCATGTAGCACCACTTCGGGATTCAGTGCTCCGCCTGGCTCACCACCACGATCCGCCTCCACACTAAGGCGTATGGTCAACTTCCGTGTAAGCAGCGCAGCAAGCGCAAGCCGGCTTGCTCCATCCAGTGCCCTATCGGGTGAGAGTTGCGCAGGCTCTCTTCGATCAGTACGCGGCTTGAGTTTGACGTGGATATTTTGCGCCACTTGCTCTCGATGGGTGCGAATACGGCGGTACTCTCGCCAGTCAGAGCAAAGCTCAACAAGATCTTGCGGTCGTCGTGCAAAATCCTCCGCGTTGCGCTTACGTATATCCGAAAGTAACGCATCAGCATCATCGACACCCTCAATAATCGCCATCTCACGAATTTGCTGGTCGGAGAGGGGCATCAACGCGACGTTACGCCATGCCGGCGGCACCACCTCCTTTTTGGAAGGACGACGAACGCGGCCCGACGCAATGTCTGCAAAATCATCTCGGCTCGGCGCCAGTTCTACCCGGTCAGGTACGGGTAAATGCCGCTCGATAATCTTCTGATCCACAGCGACCGGTCGGGTGGTTATGACAATCCGCACTCTTCCAAGCTGACTACCAATAGCCTTGCCCAACCGCCTGAGAGCGACCTCAAACGAGCCGAGCGTCAGCTTCAACTCATCAATCGAGTCAAGAAAAAAAGTGGCTACTTCGGACTGGGCAGCTAGCCAAGCGTCAAGCCGCTCCTCTTCCTCTCGTGACAGCAAATCCAACAGGTTGTTTGCGGCAAGCTGAGATAGATCTAGATAGAAAGCCGGCTCTCCTTTCTCCCACAGCACCTGCTGCTGTGCTCGACACTCATAAGTCTTCCCTGCACCGGCTTCCGAGATGATCAGAATACGTTGCGATTCCAGCAGCGTTTCCCATCCCACATCTTTTGCCCAGCCCAATCGTGACAGCATTGATGCCTGCTCGACGTCGGCGATCTCCTCCTGAGATAAATTGCGGAAGGTACGCTGAATACGACGGGGATCTGTTTGTGGTGATTGCATCAGCGACCTATATCCTTATCTGTTGAGCCCGCACAGTTTTTGCCAGGCTTTTTACGATGCATTGATACTAGCTGTTGAACGAAACTACTATCGTCAGGCGCCGGGGCGCAATCTGAACCCCATCGAGCTGCGCCTCCAGATTGAAAAAACCGCGTAGATAGCGGGTTTCGGAGATTTATAAACTAATAGATATTTTTACGTTTTCTGGTTTAACACCGTAGGTCCAAGCCAGCCTTTCAGCAGCAGCAACCGCGGTTAAAGGCTCCTGAGCAGATACGTCGTCACCTCCACATACATCCACTCCAAGCTTTATCAACGCATCCACGTCGACGTGACTTTCATTTTTCATCCGCAGTTCTTGCATATTCAAAGTTTGCACAATTTTTGGCCAAGCTTCCCACAATGAAACTGCACGCTCCAATATAACCTTCACAGAACGCCTATCTTCATGAGACGGTGCCACAACATAGCTTTCAACCGTCAACAACCATTGAGGAATCTCATTATCTCCGAGGACCAATATATATTTATGAGAAAGCCCAGCGTACCCTTCCATGTCTATGTGAATTTCACGACTGGAAGTGATCGTTTGAAAATGGCGAGGTGCATTCCTAACGATTTTTATAAGATCCATACAAAGTCCTTATGAGTAGATTGATTAACCGCAAGCAAACATATTTGTTGGTACCTTGCGAAAATGGCAAAGTAACCAACGAAAGTTACTGAATGGAATGTGGTTCCTCGGGAGTCCACTGTAGCTCACGCTCAATTCGATCACGATACTCTGTGCGGATTTTTCTAGGAGCGAACCGAATGTAGTTTTCAGCACGCGCCCTGCTTTCCCCTTCAAGTTGGCGTAGATACGTAACTACAGCATCCGCAGTCGGAGTCACCCTTCCCCCTTGGAATTTTGGCGGTAAAGCAGTCCAGATTACGTGGTCAATATCTCGGGAAGCAGCCCATTGTACGAGCCCTGGTATGGTGTCAGGTTCAGAAGCCCCCGCCGACCAGCTTCCAATATCCCTAGAAACGTTCTTATCAGGGATGCCCTCGCGATCTGCCAGATTTGCTGAAGCGGAGGACAGACTGTCAGTCCCCATAAGAATCCAGCACGATTGAACTGGCGACACGCCCTCCACCATCACAAGTGTGATCCTTCCATCAAGGGATTGGCGTGCGAACTCAACACATACATTTGGTCCATCATCAAACCATTGGCTGTCGACTCGGAGATCTCTTTGATCCCACACAAGCGACCCCCAACCGAGGCATGCGATTTTTGTCATGACACCTCCATGCGAGTTTTGGGCGGACTGCCCGATCCAGGATACTAATCCGATAGATCTTTCAGCAAAGCCTTTACCTCTCGGACTAGTCTCCTAATTTCATCCGCAGGTGGAGAGTCCGGAGCAACGTTGACGACGGAGTTAAAATAACACCATCCCTCCATGAACGTACGCTCGGAATTGAACCGCGCGATTTCGACTCTGTGTGAATTTGTAAGATACGTACTGAGCAAAGGAATTCTGGTATTCTTTACAAACTGAGCATTGCGACTGTAGTGGTGGTACGTTTCGAGTTCGTCTGCCTTCACAAGCGCTGAGATTTTTCTGACACTTTCTTCATCAGCAAAGTCTTCCGAATCCAGTACAGCATATGCACTGTCGCTGGGTGCGGCCGGAGTGTAGTTCGTCATAAGGCCAAAAACTTTTTCTGAGATAGCCCCGCCATTCAACTCGACGAACCTATCGCGTATCTTTTCCGCGCTATTGATTGAACTGACGCACAAGGCATCAACAAGAACAATAATCAATGTCGAAAGCAGAAACGTTTCTTCGGGTCTCCGGTTAAGATCGACAAAAATGTAGTCGTACTGATTAATGAGATCCTGCCATAAACATTCCGTATTCTTTTTTGACTCCAGGCGGCGGATTGCCGAATCGTACATTGGATCATTTCCTGCCGGGCTAAGACCCTTGGTATCAAAAATTACTCCATCACTTCTAAGCTCTTCTTCGATAACCCGAACCTCGTAAGAGTAAAGACGAACGTTAGCCTCATCGTAAAAATCGACTCCAATCTCTTCTCTGAACCGACGTACGCTAGGAGGCCTCTCCGACCGATTGTGGCTGCGAAAAACAACGTCATTAGTGACCACTGCAACTCGATACCCCTCATTAGCTAGTAGTGCCGCAGCAGCAACCGTTATGGGTGATTTACCAACCCCACCCTTGTAAGTTGTAAAACTTACAACCTTACAATTTTTATACAAAAGTCGACCATCGTCGGAGATGGGCGGGTACGCCAATTCATGCCGAATGCAGAAATGTGAAAGGGTGCTTTCCGATATGTCCCTGTGTGACGGTGCTCCATACGGTGCTTCGTATCCCTTCCAAGTTCTATACTTTACTCGTACAGAATCCGCTGCTTGCTGGGCAGTCAAACCCAGGCGTTTTCGAAGATCTCTTAATTGAGCCGGCGTGATTGCTGCGTCCATCAGAAGCTCCCAGATTTTTCCTAATCATAGTTTGGAAGAGCTAAGCTTGGCAGAAGGTGCATTGCACCCCGCGTAGCCTTTTCAGATTTCGCCCTGGCGACGCCGGTCGAATTTTCATGCCCCCCCTACAACCTAGCAACCGCCTTAAAATGTAAATGCAGCCCACTACGCAGGCACAATTGAAATCGTATCCATCATCCAACATCGGCTGCTATCAACCACAGCTTGAATAAGAACAGACATGCAATACCCAACCCAAAGAACCCGAAGAAATTACCTTCGAAAAAATAAATGAATACCCAATTTCAAATGAGTTCTAATCAAATTCATCTTGTAAGGACATTCACTTGCGCAGCAAAAAAGCAACACAAGCGCAAGCCATATAAAAATAATACGGAAAGTGCTATATACTAGATAAACATAATAATAATAATAATAATAATATGGAACAACTATGAAACGAGCAATCCACTGCGGCGCAAAACCGGAACACGCTTCATATGATGAGCAGGTTGTGATTCTTATGGGCTACCCACTCAAGATCACGTTCACGATAGAACCCCCAGATGACCATGTCCAGCTAAAAAACCCGCTCTCACCTTCTGTAAGGCCGTCCCAAATAGCCGCGCGCATTGAAACATCAAAAGGCTTCATATTTAGTGATTTTTTGATGACATCAGAAATCAAAGATAATAGCTGCGTTATATTGACCAATTACAACTATGCTGATTCAGCACTGCTGGACCACCAACCAGTTTCCTTCATAAAGCAAATTAGAATGCGGAAGGAACGAAGAAAAGGTGGAGTGCAACTTCCAGACACCTTAAATCGTTTTCACCACTGGCTTGCATCTCAAATCTCTGAGAATTTGATGCTGACAGGCTACCTTTCAAACTTACATGAAGGTGCCAAAATCAATTTTATAAGATTGGAAAAACCACCTAAAACCCAAAAAAACCGTGAGAACTGCGTTGATAGTTAACGAGCACAGGTAAGCGGCTCGGGAGTACTACCGGACGTCATATGTATGCATCACATGAACGGTGTTCGATGGAGGGGATCAAACAGCCGAAAGGCCAAAATGCGCGGCCAGAATGATTCGGGGGGGGGGGGGGGGGGGGGGTGAAAATTCGAGGAGTTTTATAGATATTTGGGCAGAAAGCTGAAGCATCCGCGACAGATGCTTCATGACTTAGAAAAGCCAAGAAAAGCGTCGATGAGTTTAGTAGGAGGCCTATCAAGAAATTTTCCTGATAAAAATTTAGACAGGCAACGGGAGAATCTTTGGCTCCAGCGCACCCTCCGCACTTTCGATCTAAATTATTTCGTCAAAACAAGAAAGCAACGTATTTGAAAGCACCTCAAATCGAACGCGGGCATGGGGGTACATGAGGTAGAAGAAAGGTAGCAGCACCAAGCGCCAAGCTAAACCAATTGCAGGTCATGTACGTAAACTGAGTCACCGACAGGCCAAAAATTTCAGCAAGCCCCGTACAACAGATAATTTAGTGAAAAAAAATTATCGTTAAATCAATGAATTAGCCTGATCAAAACTACAGAGAAAAAAGTGTAAACGGAAATGGGCAAAAAACGGCCTGGGTTTACACTTTAGGCGGAAATTTTCCAAAAATGAAAACAAGAGTGATAAAAACTCTATTTACGCCAAAGGGTTAAGATTGACGCAGTACGTTTACACTCTAGGTGAGTGGGCAGAAATGGATTACAGATCTGTTGGCCATCAGTGTTCAGCTCTCAGCGGGCAGTCTTGCAAAAGCGCGGATGTTAACACGCCCTTGTCGCAAGGGGATTTACCTGGGACCCAGGCTCTTGGAAGCAAGTGATGAACGAGAGCAAACACTGTGGGAGCAAAGCTTGCTCGCGATGAAGATCATGCGGTCTTTCAGGAAAACCAGGGCGCCTGTATCGCGAGCAAGCTTTGCTCCCACACAAGCGCCCTCGCCACAGGGACGCATCCGAGAATCAAGCCTGCTTGTAGCCCCGCACCTCATCGACCCCACGATTGGCCAACTGGTCGGCCCGTTCGTTGCCGTGGTGGCCGATGTGGCCGCGCACCCATTTCCAGGTGACGTTGTGGCGGTTGACCTGTTCATCCAGCAGCTTCCAGAGGTCGGCGTTTTTTACCGGCTCCTTCGCCGCCGTCTTCCAGCCGCGTTTCTTCCAGTTCGCCATCCACTCGTTGATGCCTTTCATCACGTACTGCGAGTCGGTCACCAACAACACATCGCAGGACCGCTTGAGCTCTTCCAGGCCTCGGATGGCGCCCATCAGCTCCATGCGATTGTTGGTGGTATTGGCTTCGCCGCCCCAAAGTTCCTTCTCCACGCCCTTGCACACCAGCAACGCGCCCCAGCCGCCTGGACCGGGGTTGCCCTTGCAGGCGCCATCAGTGAAGAGTTCTACGCTATCGCTCATGCCAATCTATCCAGAAAAAATGCAAAAGCCCGCCGATCGGGCCCGACAACACCCGCAGCCCAATGCTGGCAAGAACCATCGAAAAAGGTTACGGCTCGATGTGGCGACGATTGACCTTGGCCATTGGCAAGGGAATCAACTTGCCCATCGGCTCGCGTCGCACCTGGCGCACCGGGCGCAGCCCGACCGCGATCTTGCGTGCCACCAACAGGTAGAAACCGCCACCGGACAGCTGCCAGTCACCGGCCTTGCGCTCCCAGCCAGCCAGGCGCGCCTGCCACTTGGGCGACGCAAGCGGCGGACGATAGCACCCGAAGCGGCGTTTCTCCAGCGCAAAGCCCAGCAGGTTCAGCCAGTCGCCGACCCTCGACGCCGAGATGCAGCGGGCCTGGCGCAAGGCGTCGTGGGCAAACACATGACGCAAGCCCCAGGCGCTCCAGGGGTTGATGCCGATGATCAACAGGTGCCCACCGGGGCGCACGCTGCTGGCGGCTTCACGCAACAGACCGTGGGGCGACAGGCAGAAATCCAGGCCGTGCTGCATGACCACCACGTCGGCGGCATGTTCGCTCAATGGCCAGGCCTGCTCCTCGCAGACGATTTCCACCCCGGGCAACGGCGCCCCCAGGCGCACGTTGCGCTGGACTTGCGGCGCCGACGGCGGCGTTTGCGCCGAAGGGCCGTAGTGCACCAGATAGCCGCCGAAGAACCGGCCCAACTCGTCTTCGAGCATGCGCCGTTCTTCTTCCAGCAAAAATTGCCCGACAGGGCCGGACAGCCATTCACGGGCGGCGCTGATCAACGCCAGCCAGTCAGGATCAGCCTGAGCGAACGCTTCATCGGTCATTGCATTCTCCAACGCGTCAGGAAGTTCTAAGATGCGCCTTTGTTTTCCGCTTGGCGAATTCCACGATGATACAGATCAGTGCCCTGCCCGCATTCACCGATAACTACATCTGGTTGTTACAGGACCACGCCACCCAGCGCTGCGCCGTGGTCGACCCAGGTGACGCCGCTCCAGTGCAGGCCTGGCTCGAGGCCCATCCGGGCTGGGTCCTGAGCGACATCCTGATCACCCACCATCACCATGATCATGTCGGCGGCGTCCAGGCGCTGAAGAATGCGACGAACGCCACCGTTTACGGCCCGGCCAGCGAAAACATCCCGGCGCGCGACCAGGCCCTGCATGACAACGACAAGGTCAGCGTGCTCGGCTGGGACTTCGATGTCTACGCCGTGCCCGGCCATACCCTGGGGCACATTGCCTACTACCACCATGGCCTGCTGTTCTGTGGCGACACCCTGTTCGCCGCCGGTTGCGGCCGGCTCTTCGAAGGCACCCCTGCGCAAATGCACCATTCGCTCAGTCGCCTCGCCGCCCTGCCTGAAGATACGCTGGTCTACTGCACCCATGAATATACCCTCGGCAACCTGAAGTTCGCGGCCGCCGTGGAGCCCGGCAATCCGGACGTCGCCGCCCGCCTGGAAAAAGTCGGCCGGCAACGCAGCGAAGGCATCATGACGCTGCCCTCGACCCTGGCCCAGGAAAAACTCACCAATCCGTTCCTGCGCACGACTGAAACATCCGTTAAACAAAAAGCAGACGAACGGAACGGCCAGCGAAACCAGACGCCGAGTGAGGTTTTTGCGGCCTTGAGGGCTTGGAAAGATACGTTCTAAGGCAGCTATCGATTGATACAAAAATTCTGAAAGGTTGACCTGTTGGGGTGCGCTTCCTAGAATCGGCCGACATTTTTGCCCGGAACTTACTTCCAGCCAATGTCGTCATCTATACGCAGGTCCGTCCAGTCAGACACATTGACCCGCTTGGCTCAAGCCATCGCGGTGGCTGTGTCCGCCACATTGGCGGGCTGCCAGAGCACGAGCCAGCTGCCGCAGACCGACGCGGCGCACACACCGAATATCGCCGCTCGCGCCAAACAGAAGCCGGTATGGCTCACTGAGAAACCCAGCCCTCAAGTACCCCAGGACGTCTGGGAGCGCATGCGCCAGGGCTTCCAGCTGCAGGAAACGGCCGGCGTCAACCCGCGTATCGAGCAACAGCGCCTGTGGTTCGCCAGCAACCCTTCCGTCATGGAAAGCGCCGGTGAGCGCGGCAGCCTGTACATCCACTACATCGTCGAACGCCTCGAAGAGCGCAACATGCCGCTGGAGCTGGCGTTGCTGCCGGTGATCGAGAGTGCCTACAACCCCATGGCCTATTCCCGGGCCAACGCAGTGGGCCTGTGGCAGTTCATCCCGTCCACGGGGCGTTACTTCAACCTGCGCCAGACCCGCTTCTATGATGGGCGTCGCGACATCACCGCCTCCACCACGGCCGCCCTGGACTACCTGACGCGCCTGCACGACATGTTCAACGGCGACTGGTTGCTGGCGCTGGCGGCCTACAACGCCGGCGAGGGTACGGTCAGCCGCGCCATCGAGCGCAACGAGAAGCTTGGCCTGCCCACCGACTACTGGAACCTGCCGCTGCCCAGCGAGACCCAGGCCTATGTGCCGAAGTTGCTGGCGCTGTCCCAGGTGGTGCTCTCGCCCGATGCCTATGGCGTGAACCTCAACCCGATCGCCAACGAACCCTATTTCCAGGTCGTCGAGATCAACCAGCGCATGGACCTGTCCAAGGTCGCGGCGGTGGCCAACATCGACGAAGACGAGCTGTTCCAGCTCAACCCGGCCTTCAAGCAACGCACCACCATCGACGGCCCCCAGCACCTGCTGGTGCCCACGTCCAAGGCCCAGTTGCTGACCGCCAGCCTGTCGACCATGCGTCCTGAAGAGTTGATCAGCCAGCGCACGCTCAAGCCGGTTTTTGAATCGGCCGACGACAGCGACGACGTGGAAGGCGCCTCGCGCACCTACCGTGTCAAGCGCGGCGAAAACCTCGCCCAGATCGCCAAGGCCAACAACGTCCAGACCAAAGACCTGCAACGCTGGAACAAACTCAGCGGCAACAAGCTCAAGGTCGGCCAGACCCTGGTGATGCAGGACGCCAAGGCCAGCAAGGCCACTGGCAAGCGCATCAGTACCGTGGTGGCCGCCAACAGCAAGGACCAGAAGAAGCAGACCCAATACAAGGTCAAGCAAGGTGATTCGCTGTACGTCGTCGCCAAGCGCTTCAACGTGGAAATGCAGCACCTCAAGCGCTGGAACCCGCGGATGGGCAAGGCGCTCAAGCCTGGGCAGATGCTGACGGTCTATTCCCCGCACTGAGATGACCGGGGAGCTTTGTGTGGTGAGGGGACTCATCTGTGGGAGCAAGGCTTGCCCGCGATGGCCGCACCGCGGTTTAACAGTTGAACCGCGATATCGTTCATCGTGGGCAAGCCTTGCTCCCACAGGTATCCGCTTAGCTGACTGGCACCCCCTCTAAACCCCACCTTTTTCCTGCCGATACAAGCTGTTACTGTACAGGCCATAAAAGCCCAAGCCGCCTGGATCGGATCTCAGACTTGATACGTCCCCTCCTCTTGCTCCTGATCAGCCTGGCCTTGAGCTCTCCCGCCAGCGCAGCCATCAGCGAAAGCCATGGCTATGCGCAGTTCGGCACGCTCAAGTACCCGGCCAGATTCACCCACTTCGACTGGGTCAACCCGCAAGCGCCCAAGGGTGGTGTCTTGCGAGTCATGGCATTCGGCACCTTCGATACGCTCAACCCCTACACGTTCAAGGGCAGCAGCCCGGTTTCCACGCCCAATTTCCTGCAATACGGCATCAATGAGCTGAACGAACCACTGATGGTCGGCACAGGCCAGTACGCACCGTCCGGTGATGAGCCGACGTCGAGCTATGGCCTGATCGCCCAGTCGGTGGAGTACAGCGAGGACCGCAGCTGGGTGGTGTTCAACCTGCGCCCCGAAGCGCGCTTTCATGATGGCGTGCCTATCACCGCCTATGACGTGGCGTTCTCCTACAGGACGCTGCTCAAGGAAGGCCATCCGCAATACCGCACCAACCTGCAGGAGGTGCTGCGGGTCGACATTCTCAATCCGCTGAGAATCCGCTTTGTCTTCAAGCGCGCGGGCAATCCGCTGCTGATCCTGCGCCTGGGGGAACTGCCGGTGTTGCCCCAGCATTACTGGAAAGACCGCGATTTCAAGGCGACGACCTTCGAACCGCCCCTGGGCAGCGGGCCGTATCGCATCACCAAAGTGCAACCAGGCCGCCAGCTGGTGTTCGAACGGGTCAAGGATTACTGGGGCAAGGACCTGCCGGTCAATCGCGGCAAGTACAACTACGACCGCATGGACGTGGAGTTCTATCGTGACAGCGAAGTTGCCTTCGAAGCCTTCAAGGCTGGCGAGTTCGATATCTACATCGAACACCAGGCCAAGAACTGGGCCAATGGCTATGACTTTCCGGCGATCAAGCGTGGCGACATAATCAAGGCACAGATTCCCCACCAGATCCCGACCCAGACCCAAGGCCTGTTCATGAACACCCGGCGCGGCACGTTTGCCGAGGTCAAGGTACGTGAAGCCCTGGGGCTGATGTTCGATTTCGAGTGGACCAACCGCACCCTGTTCAGTGGCGCCTACAAGCGCACCCTCAGTTATTACCCCAACAGCGAGTTTTCCGCCACCGGCCTGCCGGTGGGCCATGAATGGCTGCTGCTCAAGCCGTACCGGGAACAATTGCCGCCCAAACTGCTCACCGACCCCTTCAGCTTGCCCAAGACCGACGGTCGCGGCATTCCCCGGGAAACCCTGCGCAAAGCCTTGGGGTTATTGAAGGAAGCCGGTTGGAGCCTCAACGGCCAACGCCTGCTGAACGCCGACAGCCAGCCCCTGAGCTTCGAAATCCTGCTGGTGAACCCGAACCTGGAGCGCATCCTGCAACCCTACGTCGAGAACCTCGCCAGCATCGGCATCCAGGCCCGGCTGCGCACGGTGGACCGTGCCCAGTACAAGCAGCGCCTGGACCAGTTCGACTTCGACATGATCCTGCTGACCTTGAACCAGACCCTCAGCCCGGGCCTCGAGCAATGGCAGTACTTCCACTCCAGCCAGGTCGGGGTCAAGGGCAGCAAGAACTACTCCGGAATCGCCAACCCAGTGGTCGACCATCTGCTGGAAAAGCTGCTCGCCGCCCAGACCCGCGACGAACAGGTCGCCGCCGGCAAGGCCCTGGATCGCGTGCTGCTGTGGCAGCACTACTGCATTCCCAACTGGTATCTCAATTATCATCGCCTGGCGTACCGCAACCGGTTCGCCTTCGTCACCACGCCGCCCTACACCCTGGGCCTGAGCGCATGGTGGCTGAAATCTTCGGAGAAAGATCAATGAAGCCTTTACGCGCCCTGCTCCTGCAGGCCAGCAGCCTGTTATTCGCCGGGCTGGCCTGTGCCGCGCCGCAGCATGCCGTGACCTTGTACAACGAGCCGCCGAAGTACCCGGCCAACTTCAAGCATTTCGACTACGTCAACCCGGACGCGCCCAAAGGCGGAATCTTCCGCCAGGGCGGTTTTGGGGGCTTCGACAGCCTCAACCCGTTCATCAGCAAAGGCGTGCCGGCCGATGACATCGGCCTGATCTACGACACCCTGGCCAAACAGGGCCTGGACGAACCGTTCACCGAATATGGCCTGATCGCCGAAAAAATCGAGAAAGCCCCGGACAATGGCTGGGTGCGTTTCTACCTGCGTCCCGAAGCCCGCTTCAACGACGGTCACCCGGTACGCGCAGAGGATGTGGTCTTCAGCTTCCAGACCCTGACCAAGGACGGCGCGCCGATGTTTCGCGGCTATTACAACGACGTCGCCGACGTCATCGCCGAAGACCCGCTCAAGGTTTTGTTCAAATTCAAGCACACCAATAATCGTGAACTGCCGTTGATCCTCGGCCAACTGCCAGTATTGCCAAAACACTGGTGGGCCGAGCGCGACTTCAGCAAGGGCAACCTGGAGATCCCGCTGGGCAGCGGCCCCTACAAAGTCGCTGAAGTGAAGGCCGGACGTTCGATCCGCTATGAGCGGGTGAAGGACTACTGGGGCAAGGACCTGCCGGTCAATCGCGGCTTCTATAATTTCGACGTACTGGCTACCGACTACTACCGCGACAACACCGTCGCGGTCGAGGCCCTGAAAGCCGGGCAGTTCGATTTCTGGCTGGAAATGACCGCCAAGAACTGGGCCAACGCCTACAACATCCCGGCCGTGACCGAAGGCCGGTTGATCAAGGAACAGATCCCCAACGGCAACCCCACCGGCATGCAAGGCTTTGTCTACAACCTGCGCCGGCCGATCTTCCAGGACGTACGGGTGCGCAAGGCCTTGAGCCTGCTGCTGGACTTCGAGTGGACCAACAAGCAGCTGTTCAACGGTGCCTACGCCCGCACCCGCAGCTATTTCGAGAATTCGGAAATGGCCGCCACCGGCCTGCCCGGCGAAGACGAGTTGAAGATCCTCGAGCCCCTGCGCGGCAAGATTCCCGAACAGGTCTTCACCGACGCCTTCCAGCCGTCGATGTGCGACGGCAGCGGCATGATCCGCGACCAGCAGCGCAAGGCCTACCAATTGCTGCAAGAGGCCGGCTGGCGCATCGTCGACGACAAGATGGTCGACGCCCAGGGCAAACCGGTGGTGCTGGAGTTCCTGCTGGCCCAGACCGAGTTCGAGCGGATACTGCTGCCGTTCAAACGTAACCTGAGCGACCTGGGCATCGAGCTGATCATCCGTCGGGTCGACGTCTCCCAATTCGTCAACCGCGTACGCTCCCGGGACTTTGACCTGGTGGTGGGCAGCTTCCCGCAATCCAGCTCACCGGGTAATGAACAGCGCGAGTTCTGGATGTCGGCCGCCGCCGACAAACCCGGTAGCCGCAACACCATGGGCCTCAAGGACCCGGCCGTGGACCAGTTGGTGGAACAGCTGATCAACGCCGATTCGCGCAAGAGCCTGGTGGCCCATGCCCGGGCGCTGGACCGGGTTTTGCAGTGGGGCTACTACGTGATCCCGAACTGGCACATCAAGACCTGGCGCGTGGCCTACTGGAACCACATCGGCCATCCGAAAATCACGCCGACCTATGACATCGGCACCACCACCTGGTGGGTCAAGCCAGAGGTCAAGCCGGCCGATGAAGTAGAGAAGCAGGTCATCGAGCAGCAAATCGCCGCCCCTGCGAGCGTGGAGTAACGAAATGCTGGCTTATATTTTTCGGCGACTGCTGCTGATCATCCCGACCCTGTTCGGCATTCTGCTGATCAACTTCGTCATCATCCAGGCCGCACCCGGCGGGCCGGTGGAACAGATGATCGCCAAGCTCGAGGGTTTCGAGGGCGCCACCAGCCGCATTGCCGGCGGCGGTGCCGAAGTGTCCGTGGCAGGCTCCTCCTACCGCGGCGCGCAGGGCCTGGACCCGGGGCTGGTCAAGGAAATCGAGCGTATGTACGGCTTCGACAAGTCGGCGCCCGAACGCCTGTGGATCATGATCAAGAACTACGCCCACCTGGACTTCGGCGACAGTTTCTTCCGCGACGCCAAGGTTATCGACCTGATCAAGGAAAAGATGCCGGTGTCCATCTCCCTCGGGTTGTGGAGCACGCTGATCATGTACCTGGTGTCGATCCCGCTGGGGATCGCCAAGGCCACGCGGCACGGCAGCCATTTCGACGTCTGGACCAGCTCGGCCATCATCGTCGGCTACGCGATCCCGTCATTCCTGTTCGCCATCCTGCTGATCGTGGTGTTTGCCGGCGGCAGCTATTTCGACTGGTTCCCCTTGCGTGGGCTGACCTCCAACAACTTCGACGAATTGAGCATGGGCGGCAAGATCCTCGATTACTTCTGGCACCTGGCCTTGCCCGTGACCGCCCTGGTGATCGGCAACTTCGCCACCATGACCCTGCTGACCAAGAACAGCTTCCTCGACGAAATCAACAAGCAATACGTGGTCACCGCCAAGGCCAAGGGCCTGACCCGCCATCGGGTGCTCTACGGCCATGTATTCCGCAACGCCATGCTGCTGGTGATCGCCGGTTTCCCTTCGGCATTCATCGGGATTTTCTTTACCGGCTCCCTGCTGGTGGAAGTGATCTTCTCCCTCGACGGCCTGGGCCTGATGAGTTTCGAAGCGGCGATCAACCGCGACTATCCGGTGGTGTTCGGCACCCTGTTCATCTTCACCTTGCTGGGGCTGGTGGTGAAGCTGATCGGCGATTTGACCTACACCTTTGTCGATCCGCGCATCGACTTCGAAAGCCGGGAGCATTGAGATGAACCTGTCCCCTCTCAATCGCCGTCGCTTCGAGTTGTTCAAGGCCAACAAGCGAGGCTGGTGGTCGCTGTGGCTGTTCCTGATCCTGTTCGGGCTGAGCCTGGGCGCCGAGTTGATCGCCAACGACAAGCCGCTGGTGGTGCATTACGACGACGGCTGGTACTTCCCGGCCCTCAAGCGCTACCCGGAAACCACGTTCGGCGGCGAGTTCCCGCTGGAAGCCAACTACAAGAGCCCCTACATCCGCGAACTGCTGGCGGCCAAGGACGCATGGGTGCTGTGGGCACCGATTCCGTTCAGCTACCAGAGCATCAACTACGACCTGAAGGTCCCGGCCCCGGCGCCGCCCTCTTCCGTGAACTGGCTGGGCACTGACGACCAGGGTCGCGATGTCCTGGCCCGGGTCATCTACGGCTTCCGCATCTCGGTCCTGTTTGCCCTGACGCTGACCGTGCTCAGCTCGATCATCGGCGTGATCGCCGGCGCCCTGCAGGGCTTCTATGGCGGCTGGGTGGACCTGGCCGGCCAACGCTTCCTGGAAATCTGGTCCGGGTTGCCGGTGCTGTACCTGCTGATCATCCTGGCCAGTTTCGTCCAGCCCAATTTCTGGTGGCTGCTGGGCATCATGTTGCTGTTTTCCTGGATGAGCCTGGTGGATGTGGTCCGTGCCGAATTCCTGCGCGGGCGCAACCTGGAATACGTGCGCGCCGCCCGGGCGCTGGGCATGCAGAACGGCGCGATCATGTTCCGCCACATCCTGCCCAACGCCATGGTCTCGACCATGACCTTCATGCCGTTCATCCTCACCGGCGCCATCGGCACCCTCACCGCCCTGGATTTCCTCGGCTTTGGCCTGCCGCCCGGCGCGCCGTCCCTGGGTGAGCTGGTGGCCCAGGGCAAATCCAACCTCCAGGCGCCATGGTTGGGCATCAGCGCGTTCGCCGTGCTGGCCCTGATGTTGAGCCTGTTGGTGTTCATCGGCGAGTCCGCTCGCGATGCCTTCGATCCGAGGAAGTGAAATGAACCAGGACAACCTGATCGAAGTGCGTGACCTGGCAGTAGAGTTCATTGTCGGCGAACGCCGCCAGCGCGTGGTCGAGGGGGTCAGCTTCGATATCAAGCGCGGCGAAACCCTGGCCCTGGTGGGTGAAAGCGGCTCGGGCAAATCGGTCACCGCCCATTCGATCCTGCGGTTGCTGCCCTACCCGCTGGCCCATCACCCCACCGGGACCATCCAGTACGCCGGCCAGAATTTGCTGGGTTTGAAGGAAAAAACCATCCGTCATATCCGCGGCAACCGGATCGCGATGATCTTCCAGGAACCGATGACGTCCCTCAACCCGCTGCACTCCATTGAAAAACAGATCAATGAAGTGCTCGGCATCCATAAGGGCCTGAGCGGCAAGGTCGCGACCCGCAGGACCCTTGAGTTGCTGGAGCTGGTCGGCATTCCCGAGCCCCACAAGCGCCTCAAGGCCCTGCCCCACGAGCTGTCCGGCGGCCAGCGCCAGCGGGTGATGATCGCCATGGCCTTGGCCAACGAGCCGGAACTGCTGATCGCCGACGAGCCGACCACCGCGCTGGACGTCACCGTCCAGCTGAAAATCCTCCAATTGCTCAAGGAATTGCAGGCACGATTGGGCATGTCGCTGCTGCTGATCAGCCACGATTTGAACCTGGTGCGAAGAATTGCGCATCGCGTATGTGTCATGCAGCGCGGTTGCATCGTCGAACAGGCATCGTGCGAAGAGTTGTTCCGCGCACCGCAGCATCCGTACACTCGGGAACTGCTGGGCGCTGAACCCAGCGGCACCCCGGCGAGCAACGTCGTCGGCCCGCCGCTGTTGCAGGTCGAGGACCTGAAAGTCTGGTTCCCGATCAAGAAAGGCCTATTCAAACGCACGGTAGACTACATCAAGGCCGTGGACGGTATCCGCTTCAGCCTGCCCCAGGGCCAGACCCTGGGCATCGTCGGCGAAAGCGGTTCCGGCAAATCCACCCTGGGGCTGGCAATCCTGCGGTTGATCGGCAGCCAGGGCGGGATCCGCTTCGAAGGCAAGCAGCTGGACAGCCTGACGCAGCAACAAGTCCGGCCGCTACGCCGGGAGATGCAGGTGGTGTTTCAGGACCCATTTGGCAGCCTGAGCCCACGGATGTGTGTGAGCCAGATCGTCGGCGAAGGCCTGCGGATCCACAAGATCGGCACCGAAGCCGAACAGGAACAAGCGATAATCGCGGCATTGAAGGAGGTAGGCCTGGACCCGGAAACCCGGAACCGCTACCCCCATGAATTTTCCGGAGGGCAACGGCAGCGTATCGCCATTGCCCGGGCCCTGGTGCTCAAGCCGGCGTTGATTCTGTTGGATGAACCGACGTCGGCCCTGGACCGTACCGTGCAACGCCAAGTGGTGGAGCTGTTGCGGTCGTTGCAAACCAAGTACAACCTGACGTACCTGTTTATCAGCCATGACCTGGCTGTCGTCAAAGCGCTGAGCCACCAGTTGATGGTGGTCAAGCATGGCCAAGTGGTCGAACAAGGTGATGCCCGCAGCATATTCGCCGCGCCGCAGCACCCCTATACACAGCAGTTGCTGGAGGCCGCCTTCCTGGCCCCAACAACTGCCGAATAACCTGAAAGAGGAGCAACACATGGGTTTTCTCGCCGGTAAGCGCGTACTGATCGTCGGTGTCGCCAGCAAGCTGTCCATCGCATCCGGCATCGCCGCCGCCATGCATCGCGAGGGCGCTGAGCTTGCCTTCACTTATCAGAACGACAAGCTCAAGGGTCGTGTCGAAGAGTTCGCACAAGGCTGGGGTTCGAGCCCTGAGCTGTGCTTCCCGTGCGACGTGGCCAGCGATGAAGAAATCGCCAAGGTCTTCGAAGAACTGAGCAAGAAGTGGGACGGCCTGGACTGCATCGTGCACTCCGTGGGCTTCGCCCCGGGCGACCAACTGGACGGCGACTTCACCGAAGCCACCACCCGTGAAGGTTTCCGCATTGCCCACGACATCAGCGCCTACAGCTTCGTGGCCCTGGCCAAGGCCGGTCGCGAAATGATGAAAGGCCGCAACGGCAGCCTGCTGACCCTGTCGTACCTGGGCGCCGAGCGCACCATGCCGAACTACAACGTCATGGGCATGGCCAAGGCCTCCCTGGAAGCCGGCGTCCGTTACCTGGCCGGTTCCCTGGGCCCGGACGGCACCCGCGTCAACTGCGTCTCGGCAGGTCCGATCCGCACCCTCGCTGCTTCCGGCATCAAGAACTTCCGCAAGATGCTGGCCGCCAACGAAGCGCAAACCCCGCTGCGTCGCAACGTCACCATCGAAGAAGTCGGCAACGCCGGCGCCTTCCTGTGCTCGGACCTGGCGTCGGGCATCAGCGGTGAAATCATGTACGTGGACGGCGGCTTCAACACCACCGCCATGGGCAACATCGAAGAGTAATCTTCACGTTGCAGCAAAAACGCCGCTTGCCCTGGAAAGGCCAAGCGGCGTTTTTTTTATGCTCTCACTACAAATCCCTTGTGGGAGCGAGCTTGCTCGCGAAAGCGGTGGGTCTGCTGGCATTGATATTGACTGTGCCTACGCCTTCGCGAGCAAGCTCGCTCCCACATTGATTGTGCTGAGCCTCGGTTTTTCGACCAACATAGATCCCCTGTGGGAGCGAGCTTGAACTGGCCTAATAATTCCGGACACCTCTTAAGGGCGATATGATTTCGCCAATTTGGAGGTTCCATGAAAGAAAGAAGAGTCTTTTCCCGCGAGTTCAAACATCGTGCGGCCAGCATGGTGATTGATGACAACTGTTCAGTACAGGAAGTCTGCGCATCGCTGGACATCAGTGCTACCGCGTTACGACGGTGGGTGGACCAGGTTCGCAAGGAACAAAAAGGTCAGCCAGTTCAAGGCACCAAGGCCATTACTGAGGATCAACGGCAGATTCAGGATCTGAAAGCCAAGATCAAACGCATGGAAATGGAAGCCGAAATCTTAAAAAAGGCTACCGCTCTCTTGATGTCGGATCCCGATCGTTTTCGATGATCGCGGAGCTAAGAGAGTCATTCCCGACCGCCATCCTGTGTCGCGTTTTCGATGTGAAGCGCAGCAGCTTTTACGAGTGGCTACAGCGGCTCTCGCGGCCTAAGATCGAGCGCGAAGAACTCAAGGGGAAGGTGGTTGAACTGCACAGCGAAAGCCGGGAAGCCATGGGGTCCAGAACGATCAGCAAGCATCTGAAGGCCCAAAACATAGCGGTCGGCAGAAGCCTTGTTAGAACACTGATGAGGGAAGCCAACATTGTCAGTAAACAACGCCAGCCTCACCCATTCAGGTCCAAAGGAGTTGAAGCATTTGTCGCACCCAATCTGCTCAAGCGTAATTTCAAGCCGACCGTGGTCAATCAGGTCTGGTGTGGCGACGTTACAAGCTTGATGGTGGGTAAACGCTGGGTTCATCTGGCCATCGTTATCGACTTGTTTGCTCGCCGGGTCATTGGTTGGGCATTTTCGCTGATCAATGACGCCAACCTGGTCAGCAAGGCGTTACGCATGGCGATAGAGCTTCGAACATGCCCACCTGGATTGATGTTTCATTCGGATCAGGGCTGTCAGTACACCAGCCGCAAGTTTCAAGAAGAGTTGATGCGCAATGGCATTTTGCAAAGCATGAGTCATCGCGGGCAGTGCTGGGACAATGCTCCAACAGAACGTTTTTTCGGCACCCTGAAGTCAGAATGGGTCCCTCGCAACGGTTACAGCACGAGCGAGGAAGCACAAACCGATATGGTGCGCTTCTTCATGTACTACAACCGCACCAGGCTCCACAGCTACAACGACTACCTATCGCCAATAGCCATGGAGCAAAAAGCAGCATAAACACCGTAACTGGTGTCCGGATTTACTTGACCAGTTCAGCTTGCTCGCGATGGCGGTGGGTCTGCTGGCATTGATATTGACTGTGCCTACGCCTTCGCGAGCAAGCTCGCTCCCACATTGGATCTGGGGGTTGGCTTGTACTAGCTGCGTAACGCCTGTTTCTGCGTGTACATCGCCGCATCCGCGTCCGCCAGTAGCGTGTCGATCGACTGATGACGCTGGGGGTCGTACTCGATCTGGCCGACACTGAAACGAATGTCATAGCCACGCTGCAACATCGCATTGCGCTCATCGAGGATTTCCTTGAGCCGCGCCATGATTGCCGCTATCTCGACATGGGAAGAACCGGTGAGCAACGCCACGAATTCGTCGCCGCCGAGGCGGCCGATCACATCACTTTCGCGAAAGGCGATACGCAGCACATCGGCGAAGGTTTTCAGCGCGTTGTCGCCCTCGGCGTGCCCATAACGGTCGTTGATCGGCTTGAAGTCATTGAGATCGAAGAACAGCAGCGTCGCCGGTCGCGACAAACGATCACACACATTCAAGGCATGCTGGGCCAACGTCCTGAAGCCACGTCGATTGGATAACAGCGTGAGCTCGTCCATGCTCGCCATCTGCACCGCGACCATTTCCTGTTCGGCCATGCGGGCCAAGTCGCGCAGCAATTCGCGCTCTTCGTCATTGAGCTTGCGCGGCCGGGTGTCGAGCAGGCACAACGTGCCAAGCTTGCTGCCGTCCTCCAACCCCAGCGGATGTCCCGCATAGAAGCGAATGCCAGGCTTGTCCGTGACCAGTGGGTTATCGTGGAAGCGTTCGTCCTGTTCCGCGTCGCAGATCTCCAGGATCTGATCCTGCAAAATCGCATGCCCACAGAAGGAAATCTCCCGCGGGGTTTCGCTGGCGTCCAGGCCGGCGCTGGACTTGAACCATTGCCGGTTGGCGTCCACCAGGGACACCAGCGCGATGGGCACGTCAAACAGGCGTCGGGCAAGACGGGTCAGGCGGTCAAACCGCTCTTCGGGTGCGGTATCCAGCAGCTTGAGCGAGTGCAGATTCTTGAGGCGATCGGCTTCGTCGTCCGGTTTGCGTGGCGCAAGCATCGGAAACTCCATTGGCAGGACTTCATGAAGTCTAGCCCAGGACCCCAACCCTTCAAACCGAACGGGCTAAATCCGACGGGCATTTGCCGGTCAGGACTAATACACTGCCACTCAGGTTCAAGACGAGGACGCTGACCGATGAAGCACGCCCCCCATGACGACGCCCCACGCTTCTGGCGCGACGCGGCCCTGCCCTTCATCGAAGCCCGGGCCATCGGCGATGGGCGCAAGGTCTGCTATTCGCGCCATTCCCATGACCACTTTTCCATCGGTGCGATCACCGCTGGGCGCAGCACCTACCTTCACGAACGATCGAAATTCCAGGTGGAAAGTGGCACGGTGGTGCTGATGAACCCGGGCGACGTCCACGCGTGCAACCCGATCGACGATCAGCCGTGGTCCTACGTGATGCTGTACGTCGACACCCAGTGGCTCAGGGACTTGCAGCGCCGTATCGGCTTTGACGAAAGCCTGGATTTCCAGGGCTTCGCCACCACGCACAGCCGCGACGTGGAACTGTTTACCGCGCTGGAAAAACTGTATGGGCAATTGGTAGACGAGCAACTCGACGCTGGCGACAAGCACGCCGCCGCCGAGGCGTTTTTCATTGACCTGCAACAACGGCTCAACCCTGCCGGTCGCCCGGATCGTGGCAGCCATCCGGGCCTGATGCGTGCGGCGCAGTTTATCCACGACCATTGCAGTGAAGCCTTGAAGCTCGAAGACATCTGCACCGCCGCGCAACTGTCGCCGTCCTACCTGAGCCGAGCCTTCAAGCGCCATTACGGGATGACGCCCCACGCCTTCCTGGTCAACCGCCGAATCCAGTTTGCCCGGCGCCAATTGCGCGAAGGCAAGCTGATCGCCGACGTAGCGCTGGACAGCGGGTTTGCCGACCAGGCGCATTTCCAGCGTGCCTTCAAGCAACACCTGGCGGCCACGCCCGGGCAATATCGAGGCTGATACCGCACCACCACATTGTTTGAACCGGGGGCCCTCGCCACAACAGCTCTTCCTTCTCAAAAACCAGGGTTGCCGCCACTTCAGCTCAAGGCAACAGCAGATACACCGCACTGGCCACCAACAACACCGCCATCGTCCGATTGAACAGGCGCATGGTCGCCGGATTACCCAGCCAGGTGCGCAGGAAACTCCCGGCGTAGGCCCAGCAGCCCACCGAGACGTAGCAGATCACCAGGTAGATCGCCGCAAACTGCCACACCAGCCGCGCCTCACCATCGGCCACGAATGCCCCCATTCCGGCCACGCAGGCCAGCCACGCCTTGGGGTTGAGCCATTGCATCAACGCGCCATAGAACATCGAAGGCGCCCGCCCCTCGTCCTCGCCACCCAGGTGCCCGCTGTCCATCGCCAGTTTCCAGGCCATGAACAACAGAAACCCCACGCCGCCCAGTTGCACCACCCGTGTGAGGCCAGGCCAGCGCTGCAACACTTCATGCAACCCCAGCCCCATCAGCACCAGCAGCAAGACGAACCCCAGGGTTGCACCGCCCACATGGCGCAACGTCGCACGAAACCCGTACCGCGCCCCGGAGCTGAGGGCGACGATATTGACCGGGCCAGGTGTAATGGAGGCGACCAGGGCAAACGCCGCCATGGAAAGAATCAAACTCATCGCATACCTTCTTCTTATCTGTGAGGTGGCGATCAAGGTAAATTGCCAATCGCGAGCGGTATTGAACAAAACTGCCCAAGGGGCTACCCATCAGCCCACCACAAAAACAATACTGTGCGGCTTATTCATCCAGGCGTGTTCTATGTCCATTGCGGTAGTGCGGTTTATTGGCTTCATCCTCGGTATTTTCCTGATCACCCTGGCTGCCAGCATGGCAATCCCGCTTGTGACGCTGGTGATGTACGAGCGCAACGATGACCTCTCGGCGTTTTTGTGGTCGAGCCTGATCACCTTCGTCTGCGGCATCGCGCTGGTGGCGCGTGGTCGGCCAGCAAACACCCAGATGCGCCCGCGGGACATGTACCTGCTGACCACCGCCAGTTGGGTCATCGTCTGCAGCTTCGCCGCCCTGCCCATGGTACTGATCCACCACATCAGCTACACCGATGCCTTTTTCGAGACCATGTCGGGCATCACCACCACCGGCTCGACCATCCTGACCGGCCTGGACACTGCCTCCCCCGGCCTGTTGATCTGGCGCTCGATGTTGCACTGGCTCGGCGGGATCGGCTTCATCGGCATGGCAGTGGCGATCCTGCCATTGCTGCGGGTCGGCGGCATGCGGCTGTTCCAGACCGAGTCGTCGGACTGGTCAGAGAAAGTCACGCCGCGCTCCCATGTCGCGGCGAACTACATCCTGTGGATCTATGTCGGCTTGACCGCTCTCGCCACCCTGGCCTTGTGGCTGGCCGGCATGACGCCCTTCGAAGCGATCAACCACGCGATGTCGTTGATTTCCACGGGTGGCTTTTCCACATCGGATGCTTCCCTGGGGCATTGGCCCCAACCGGCCATTCACTGGGTGTCGGTGGTCGTCATGATGGCAGGTTCGCTGCCCTTCACCTTGTATGTCGCTACCTTGCGCGGCCACAAACGTGCATTGCTCAAGGACCAGCAAGTCAGGGGATTCGTCGGTTTCCTGGTCATCACCTGGCTCATCGTGGGGACCTGGCTGAGCCTGAACAGCGACTACAGCTGGTGGAATTCGGTCCGTATCGTGGCCGTCAACGTGACGTCGGTGGTCACCACCACGGGCGTGGCGCTGGGCGACTACACCCTATGGGGCAGCTTTGCCTTGCTGCTGTTCTTCTATTTGACGTTCGTTGGCGGTTGCTCGGGATCGACGGCCGGTGGGCTGAAGATCTTCCGCTTCCAGGTAGCCGGCGAGTTGCTGATGGGCAGCCTGAAACAACTGATCCATCCCCGGGCGGTGATCCAGAAAAAATACAACAATCACCCCATCGACGAAGAGATCGTCCGCTCGCTGCTGACCTTTTCGTTCTTCTTCACCATCACCATTGGCGCTATCGCCCTGGGGCTGGCGCTGATCGGCCTGGACTGGACCACCGCCCTGACCGGCGCGGCCACCGCCGTGTGCAACGTGGGCCCCGGGCTGGGCACGATCATCGGGCCAGCCGGCAACTTCTCGACCTTGCCGGATGCGGCGAAGTGGCTGCTGACCATAGGCATGCTGCTGGGTCGGCTGGAAATCCTGACGGTGCTGGTGTTGTTCACACCCGTGTTCTGGAAGTATTGAACGCGTCGGGTCAGGCAAGACAGACAAACAAAAAAGCCGCGACGCCATGCACAGGCGCCGCGGCTTTTTTCAAGCGATCAGCGGTCGTTCTTGATCGAAGAGCTGGTCGCGTTGGTCAGGCCCTTGGTGTTGTGGGTACCTGGTGTAGCGGTGGAAATCGCCGATGCCTTGGTCAGGCCACGGGTATCACGGTCCTTGGCGATGCTCGAGGTCAGCGAAGCCTTGCTGGTGCGGTCGGTGCGAGTGGTACCAGTGTGCTTGCCGCTCAGGCCATGATCGCGGGTGCGAGTACCGGTGTGGTCGCTGGCCAATCCTTTGCCAAGGCCGCTGGAATCACCAGACTTGTCATGGCCCTGCCCACCACCGGTGCCGCCACCAATGCCACCACCGTGGCCACCGCCATTGCCACCACCATTACCGCCGCCGTTTCCTCCACCATTGCCACCACCACCTCCATTGCCACCGCCTGCGGCATAGCTCGAACCGATAGGCGACAACTCAGCAGGCAGCAAAGCCGAGGCACCGAACGCCAAGGCGCAGACAGCAACGGCGATGAGAGATTTCTTATGCTTGGACATGATGTCTCCGAAAGACAAAAACAACGGTTGAACCTTTAAGACTCGCAGGTTCAATTTTTGTTCGTGACCGTCCGACCAAGTGAACGGAAATTCACTGTCGATTTTTCGGTGGAGTCGTTCCGGGCACGGTTCTATGCTTTGGCCCATGAACCTACATGACTCGCTGCTTCCGCCCCATGCCGAGATGGTCCGCGCCATGCTCGAACGAGACACCGCCTACGAGGGGGTGTTCTTCACTGCGGTCAAGACCACCGGTATTTTCTGTCGCCCCGGTTGCACCGCGCGCAAACCGAAACCGGAGAACGTGGAGTTCTTCGCCCATGCCGACGAAGCCATGTCCGCCGGTTACCGGGCCTGCCTGCGCTGCAAGCCCCTGGACGCCGCCGCCATCGCGCCAGACTGGATCCAGGCCCTGCTCAAAGCCGTGGACGCCGAACCCGATCTGCGCTGGACCGATGCCCTGCTGCTGGAACAAGGTATCGAGCCGCTGAAATTGCGCCGCTGGTTCAAGCAACATTTCGGCATGACCTTTCACGCCTATCTGCGCACCCGCCGCCTGGGCATTGCCTTGGGCGGCATCAAGGACGGCAGCTCCATCGACAATGCCGCATTCGACTCCGGCTATGAATCGTTGAGCGGGTTTCGTGACGCTTTCGTGAAATCCTTCCACATCACCCCGGGTCGTGCGGCCCTCAGCGAGCCCTTGCTGTTCACCCGCCTGACTACGCCATTGGGGCCGATGCTGGCCATGGCCGAACGACGAGGCCTGGTGCTGCTGGAATTCCTTGACCGCCCGGCCCTGACCAAGGAACTGGAAGAGCTGCAGCAACGCTACGGCTACACGGTTGCGCCCGGGCACAACGCTCATTTGCAACAGATCGAAACCGAACTGGCCGACTATTTCGCCGGCAAGCTCACGGCATTCAACGTCCCGCTGCACATGCCCGGCAGCGCCTTCGCCGTGCGAGTCTGGGCTGAACTGCAAAAGATTCCCTACGGCGAAACCCGCAGCTACGGCGGCATCGCCACGGCGCTGGGCAGCCCTGGCGCCAGCCGCGCCGTAGGCCTGGCCAACGGGCAGAATCGCTTGGCCATCGTCATTCCCTGCCACCGAGTGATCGGCGCAGATGGCTCGTTGACCGGCTATGGTGGCGGACAGCCGCGCAAGGCATTTCTGCTACGGCTGGAGAAAGCCGCGGTGCAGGTTTCGCTGCCCCTGGCGTTTTGAGCGCCCCGGAGAACAAATACCCGATGCCTGTGCCCTACCACGACGCCAGCGCCTTGCTGGCAAGCCTCGACGAAGACTGGCGACGTCACGTCGAGGCGACCGGCCCTTGCCTGCTGCAACCCAAGCCGACCCGCGACCCCTATGAAGCCTTGGTGCGGGCGATTGCCTACCAGCAACTGCACGCCAAGGCAGGCGATGCAATCCTCGGTCGGCTGCTGGCGTTGTTCCCGGCGCAAACCTTCCCCAATCCCGGGCAGATCCTGGCGACAGACGTTGCGCAGTTGCGCGGCTGTGGGTTTTCCGCCAGCAAGGTCGCGACGATCCAGGGCATCGCCCAAGCGGCCCTGGACGGAGTGGTGCCGGATTACGCCACGGCGCGGGCGATGGAGGATGAAACGTTGATCGAACGCCTGGTCAGCTTGCGTGGCGTCGGGCGTTGGACCGTGGAGATGCTGCTGATCTACAGCCTGGAGCGACCAGACATCCTGCCAGCCGATGATTTTGGCGTACGTGAAGGTTATCGACGGCTCAAGGGGTTGGAGCAACAGCCAAGCCGCAAGCAGATGGTTGAGATCGGCCTGGCATGGAGCCCTTATCGGACGGTGGCGGCGTGGTATTTGTGGCGGGTGCCCGGCCGCTAGACCGTGTCATCGTTCATCGCGAGCGAGCTCCCACATTGGACTCCGGGAAACCACATATCCCCTGTGGGAGCGAGCTCGCTCGCGATGACGTCCGCACATCAAACATAAATTCAACTGCCTAGAAATACTAACCGTCTAGTCTGTCATGAACATTCCAATCCCATTGGAGGTTCCCATGCAACTCGAAGGATCCTGCCACTGCGGCGCGGTGTCATTCACCCTCGACAGTGCTCACCCCTACCCTTATCAGCGCTGCTACTGCTCGATCTGCCGCAAGACCCAGGGCGGCGGCGGTTTTGCGATCAACCTGGGGGGCGATGCCCAGAGCCTGAAGGTGCGCGGTCGCAAGCACATCTCGATCTACCACGCACGACTCAAGGACGAAGGCGATAAACGCGCCCACCGCAGCAGTGCCGAACGGCATTTCTGTTCCTTGTGCGGTTCGGGGCTATGGCTGTTCAGCCCCGAATGGCCGGAGCTGATTCACCCCTTTGCCTCGGCCATCGACACACCGCTGCCGGTACCGCCGGAGCACACCCACCTGATGCTGGGTTCCAGGGCGCCGTGGGTGGAAGTCGAGGCGCATCCGGGCGACCAGCAGTTCGAGGTTTATCCCGAGGAGTCGATTGCTCAGTGGCATGAACGCCTGGGGCTGAGCGTTTGAGAGGCTGCGCTGCATAAGGCCTCATCGCGAGCAAGCTCGCTCCCACAGGGGATTTCCTGTGTTCACATTATTTGTGTTCACTGAAGATCAAATGTGGGAGCGAGCTTGCTCCGGGCGGCGTTCCGACGATGGCGTCAGGACAAACAGCGCTATACCGCAGGCACACCACTGTGGAACCGAAACTCCACATCCGGCGACTCGATCAGCTCCCGCTCGGCCTCACGGACCCTGTCGATCACCTGGACAATGTCCTTGGCGTCACCGTACTGGTAAGCCAGTTTCAGGTAGCCCTGGAAATGCCGGGCTTCGCTTTTCAGCAAACCGAAATAGAACTTGCCCAGTTCTTCATCCAGATGCGGCACCAAGGCCTCGAAACGCTCGCAACTGCGGGCCTCGATGAAGGCGCCAACCACCAGGGTGTCCACCAGCTTGACCGGTTCGTGGCTGCGAACCACCTTGCGCAGCCCCGAGGCATAACGCCCGGCTGAGAGCTGGCGCAAACCGATCTTGCGCTTTTTCATCAAGCGCATGACCTGCTCGTGATGTACCAGCTCTTCCCGGGCCAGGCGCGACATCAGATTGATCAGGTCGACGTGGGAATGGTATTTGGCGATCAGGCTCAGGGCAGTGCTGGCCGCCTTGAACTCGCAGTTCTTGTGGTCGATCAGCAACGTTTCCTGGTCAGCCAACGCGGCCTGGACCCAGGCATCGGGGGTGCGGCAACCAAGGAATTCGTGAATTTCGGGAAGATTCATGGGGCTCACGGGAAAAGGTAGTCGAGCGAAGGGCGCCGATTATACCGGCCTGCCCCCAGACCACCAGCCACCGCCGTTGATATGCATCAAGTCGAAGACTCACCCACAGCAACTAGACTGCCCCACAACAACTATAGTTGAGCAACGCCAGCCTTTTCATTGCAGGAGAACGCCGATCATGCAAGCCATTCGCAGCATCCTGGTGGTTATTGAGCCCGAACATTCGGAAAGCCTGGCGCTCAAGCGCGCCAAACTGATCGCCGGAGTGACCCAGGCCCACCTGCACCTGCTGGTGTGCGACAAAAAGCATGACCATGCCGGTCTGCTCAGCGTGCTCAAGGCCGCTCTGCTGGCCGACGGCTACAGCGTCACCACCGAGCAGGCCTGGAACGAAAGCCTCCACGACACCATCATCGACGTGCAGCAGGCGGAAGGCTGCGGGCTGGTGATCAAGCAGCACTTCCCCGACAGCCCGCTGAAAAAAGCCCTGCTGACCCCGGCGGACTGGAAGCTGCTACGCCACTGCCCAACCCCGGTGCTGCTGGTGAAAACCGCCGGCTCCTGGAAAGACAAGGTGATCCTGGCGGCCGTCGACGTTGGCAATGCCGACGGCGAGCATCGCCACCTGCACTCCACCATCATCGATCATGGCTATGACATCGCCCTCCTCGCCAAGGCGCACCTGCATGTGATCAGCGCCCACCCCTCGCCGATGCTCTCGTCCGCCGACCCGACGTTCCAGCTCAAGGAAACCATCGAAGCCCGTTATCGCGAACAATGCCGGGCGTTCCAGGCCGAATTCGACATCGATGAGCAGCACCTGCATATCGAAGAAGGCCCGGCGGACGTCTTGATTCCGTACATGGCGCACAAGCTGCAGGCGGCGGTGACGGTGATCGGCACCGTGGCCCGCTCGGGGCTGTCCGGGGTGCTGATCGGCAACACCGCCGAGGCTGTGCTCGATACGCTGGAAAGCGATGTGCTGGTGCTCAAGCCGCAGGAGGTCGAGGACCATCTGGTGGAGTTGGCGGTCAAGGAATAAACAGACCCTGGCTATAGGCTCTTGTGGCGAGGGAGCTTGCTCCCGCTGGGTTGCGAAGCGACCCTCGCTCTTAATCTTAAAAGTTTCTGGTTCTGAAAAATCCAGGCGTCTGCTGCGCAGCCGAGCGGGAGCAAGCTCCCTCGCCACAAAGGCTCTCGGCCTGTCAGCCGCCGAACGCATCCTTCAGGAACCCCGGCGCGATATAACGCTGGTAATGGGCTTCGGACAGAAGGAAAAACTCCCGATCAATGGCATCGCGCAGATCCGGCAGTTCCCAGTCGCGAAACTCCGGCATCAGCACCATGCCGTAGGCTTCCAGGTTGTTGATCACCCGTGCGCCGCGGGCAATCAGTTGATAGGCCCAGCAATATTCCGACTGGTGCGGCACAAAGCGGATCTTGCGCGACTCCAGTTGCTGGCGCAGCAATACCGGGTCGAAAACCTCCAGCTTGGCCACCATCACCTGCACCAACAGCTGCTCGAGCCGCATCCACACCGCGCGTTTTTCGTCCTCGTTGTAGCCGTTCCAGTGAATCACTTCATGGTGGAACCGCTTGCAGCCACGGCACACCAGGTCACCGTAGACAGTGGAGCAAAGGCCGACGCAGGGGGTCTTGATGAGCTGGTTGGGCATAAGGAAACGCACACGCAAAAGCAGGACAGGCCGGCATGTTAGCCCTTTGTCTAAGATTGATCACCCCTCAAACTTCCAGGCCCAACTTACCTTTAATTTTTTTTTCCCGTAGAATCAGCCAGCCTTTTAAGGCGCCAATGTCCGTTAGAAGCTGTTTTCAAAGCGTCACGAGCACAGTCGTTCCTTCAGAGCGGTGTTGGCGAAGGGTCTTTCCAGCGGGGAAAGCCCAACGCCAACCCTCATCAGCTCCCCGTTCTGCAGGCGTAAAACTTTGAAAGCAGCTTCTGTGAGGAACGTGCGGAAACTCTGGCCTGGCGGCTCAAAAAGCCGCCGACGCGCATGAGTACCGTGGGTTCCTGGATGAGCGTCCCGGACACCCATTTGGGACCACTGATGAGGGTAATAACTGTGCTTGAAGCCTACCGCAAACATATCGAAGAGCGCGCAGCCCTGGGTATCGTTCCCCAGCCGCTTAACGCCGAACAAACCGCAGGCCTGATCGAGCTGCTGAAAAATCCTCCGGCTGGCGAAGAAGCTTTCCTCGTTGACCTGATCACCAATCGCGTTCCGCCTGGAGTCGACGAGGCTGCCTACGTCAAGGCCGGCTTCCTGTCCGCCCTGGCCAAGGGCCAGGCCCAATCCCCTCTGCTGGACAACAAGCGTGCCGTTGAACTGCTCGGCACCATGCAGGGCGGCTATAACATCGTGACCCTGGTGGAGCTGCTGGACGACGCCGAGCTGGCGCCGGTAGCCGCCGAAGAACTCAAGCACACCCTGCTGATGTTCGATGCCTTCCACGACGTGGCTGAAAAAGCCAAGAACGGCAACGTTCACGCCAAGGCCGTGCTGCAATCCTGGGCTGACGGCGAGTGGTTCAAGAAGCGCCCGGTGCTGGCCGACAAGATCAGCCTGCGCGTGTTCAAGGTCACCGGCGAAACCAACACCGACGACCTGTCCCCTGCTCCAGACGCCTGGTCGCGTCCTGACATCCCGCTGCACGCCCTGGCCATGCTGAAAATGGCCCGTGACGGCATCGTTCCGGACGAGCAAGGCAAGACCGGCCCGATGAAGCAGATCGAAGAAATGCGCGGCCAAGGCTTCCCGATCGCCTACGTCGGTGACGTGGTCGGTACCGGTTCCTCGCGTAAATCGGCGACCAACTCGGTGCTGTGGTTCTTCGGCGACGACATTCCTTATGTGCCGAACAAGCGCGCTGGCGGTTTCTGCTTCGGCAGCAAAATCGCTCCGATCTTCTACAACACCATGGAAGATGCCGGCGCACTGCCAATCGAGTTCGACGTTTCGAACATGAACATGGGCGACGTGATCGACCTGTACCCGCATGCAGGCAAAGTCTGCAAGCACGGTACCGACGAAGTCATCACCACCTTCGAAATGAAGACCCCTGTGCTGTTGGACGAAGTCCGTGCCGGCGGTCGTATTCCGCTGATCATTGGCCGTGGCCTGACCGAGAAGGCTCGCGCCGAGCTGGGCCTGCCAGCGTTCGACCTGTTCAAGAAGCCTGAAGCCCCCGCTGAAAGCACCAAGGGTTTCACCCTGGCGCAGAAGATGGTCGGCAAGGCTTGCGGTCTGGCAGAAGGCCAAGGCGTACGTCCTGGTACCTACTGCGAACCGAAAATGACCACCGTGGGTTCCCAGGACACCACCGGTCCAATGACCCGTGACGAACTGAAAGACCTGGCGTGCCTGGGCTTCTCGGCTGACCTGGTGATGCAGTCCTTCTGCCACACCGCGGCCTATCCAAAGCCGATCGACGTCACCACCCACCACACCCTGCCTGACTTCATCATGACCCGCGGCGGCGTTTCCCTGCGTCCGGGCGACGGCATCATCCACTCGTGGCTGAACCGCATGCTGCTGCCAGACACCGTGGGCACCGGTGGCGACTCGCACACCCGTTTCCCGATGGGCATCTCGTTCCCAGCCGGTTCCGGCCTGGTCGCGTTCGCCGCAGCCACCGGCGTCATGCCGCTGGACATGCCGGAATCGATCCTGGTGCGCTTCAAGGGCAAAATGAAACCTGGCATCACCCTGCGTGACCTGGTTCATGCCATTCCGTACTTCGCCATCCAGAACGGTCTGTTGACCGTCGAGAAGAAAGGCAAGAAAAACGCCTTCTCCGGCCGCATCCTGGAAATCGAAGGCCTGGAAGGCTTGACCCTGGAACAGGCTTTCGAACTATCCGACGCCTCGGCCGAGCGTTCGGCTGCCGGTTGCACCATCAAGCTGTCGAAAGAGTCGATCACCGAGTACCTGCAATCCAACGTCACCCTGCTGCGCTGGATGATCGGCGAAGGCTACGGTGATGCACGTACCCTGGAACGTCGCGCCCAAGCGATGGAAGCCTGGATCGCCAACCCGCAACTGATGGAAGCCGATGCCGACGCCGAATACGCCGAAGTCATCGAAATCGACCTGGCCGACATCAGCGAGCCTGTGCTCTGCGCGCCGAACGATCCGGACGACGCCCGTCTGCTGTCCAGCGTTGCTGGCGAGAAGATCGACGAAGTGTTCATCGGTTCGTGCATGACCAACATTGGTCACTTCCGCGCTGCCGGCAAGCTGCTGGAGCAGGTCAAGGGCCAGCTGCCAACCCGTCTGTGGCTGTCGCCGCCGACCAAGATGGACGCTCACCAGCTCACCGAAGAAGGCTACTACGGCATCTACGGCAAGGCCGGTGCACGGATGGAAATGCCAGGCTGCTCGCTGTGCATGGGTAACCAGGCACGCGTCGAGCCGAACGCCACCGTGGTGTCGACTTCGACCCGTAACTTCCCGAACCGTCTGGGTGACGGCGCGAACGTCTACCTGGCTTCGGCCGAACTGGCGTCCGTTGCGTCCATCCTGGGTCGCCTGCCGACCGTCGAGGAGTACATGGAATACGCCGGCAAGATCGACAGCATGGCAGCGGACGTGTACCGCTACCTGAGCTTCGACCAGATCGCCGAGTTCCGTGAAGCGGCTGCAAACGCCAACATCCCGGTCGTTCAAGCCTAAAGCTTAAAACGCCCGACTGAAAACGCCGCCCTTCTTGCTAGGGGCGGCGTTTTTTTTTTGCCTGTCTATTTCGGGGAATGCCTTTTTGTTGGGGACATATCCGTTGCTGCGGTAACGGCGGCTTAGGGTTCCGCTCTTACAGCGGGTCACTTTTGGAAGAGCGCCAAAAGTAACCAAAAGCGCTTTGCCCCACCACTCGGCACCTCGCCTAGGCTCGGTGTGCCCTCACTCCGGCATTGCTCCGTGGGCCGCCGCGAAGGGCCATCCATGGCCCAGCGCGGCTACCTCGGCATCCATGCCGAGGTGCCCACTGCGCAATGCCTGCGTTCGGCCAGCGTGGTTTAACGGGGCGTCGAGATCAAGATCAAGATCCAAAGCAAGAGCAAGAGCAAGAGCAAGAGCGGGATACATGCCAGCATCTATGTGGCTGAGCCTCCGCTATCGCGAGCAAGCTCGCTCCCACAGGGGATCTTCAGCAAACACAAAACCCATATACACCGCAAAACCTGTGGGAGCGAGCTTGCTCGCGATGAGGCCGGCACATCCAACATCACCGTAAACTGACACATCGCCTTCGCGAGCAAGCCCGCTCCCACAGGAAAAACACGGTCCCACAAAGAACCAGGTCGGCTATAAGGCCGCCTCGGCGTGGACGTTGATCTCGGGCGCCCCGTTAACCACGCTGGCCGAACGCAGGCATTGTGGAGTGGGCATCCCGGCATGGATGCCGGGATAGCCGCGCTGGGCCATGGATGGCCCTTCGCGGCGGCCCACGGAGCAATGCCGGAGTGAGGGCACACCGAGCCTAGGCGAGGTGCCAAGTGGTGGGGCAGAAGCGCTTTGGTTACTTTCGCGCTTTTCGAAAGTGACCCGCCGTCAGGGCGGAACCCTAAGCCGCCGTTACCGCAGAAACGGATATACACACCAACCTAGCCCCCCCAATAAAGGCCTAAGCCAAGAGGGAATAAACCAAAGCCGTAATCGCCACCAAACCCACCAACGTAACGAAGACATTCGAAGCCTGGCCGCGATAACGGGCCATGGCCGGAACTTTGCGAATGGCATACATCGGCATCAAAAACAGGATAGCTGCGATAACCGGCCCCCCCAAGGTTTCGATCATGCCCAGGATGCTCGGGTTGAGGGTAGCGACGATCCAGCACACCACCAGCATGAACGCCGCGGTGAGGCGGTCCAGGGTCTTGGGCGCCGGGCGGCGGCCGCTCTTGACGATCAAGCCCTTGAGGCCTTCGCTGGCGCCGATGTAGTGCCCCAGGAACGACTTGGAGATGGCGACAAACGCAATCAACGGCGCGGCAAAGGCGATGGTCGGGTTGCTGAAGTGGTTGGCCAGGTACGACAGGATCGACAGGTTCTGCGCCTTGGCTTCGGCCAGTTGCGCCGGGCTCAGGGTCAGCACGCAGCTGAATACGAAGAACAGCACCATCACCACCATCAACACGTGGGCGCGCGACAGGATCTGCGAACTGCGCTCCTCGGCGTTGCCGCCGTAGCGGCGTTTCTGGTCCACCGCAAAGGCCGAGATGATCGGTGAATGGTTGAACGAGAACACCATCACCGGGATCGCCAGCCACAAGGTATGCAGCAGCGCCGAAGGTTCAGGCGGCGTGGAGGCCGTGGTCAGGATGCCGCCGCTCCAGTGAGGAATCAGGAACACCGCCAGGAACAGCAGCGCAACGATGAACGGGTAGACCATCAGGCTCATGGCCTTGACGATCGCCTGCTCGCCACAACGGACCACCGCCAGCAGGCCCAGGATCAGCACCAGGGACAGCACAGCCCGAGGAGGCGGCTGGATATGCAACTGATGCTCCAGGAAACTGCCCACCGTGTTGGTCAACGCCACGCTGTAGATCAGCAGGATCGGGAAAATGGCAAAGAAGTACAGCAGCGTGATCAGCGCACCGGCCTTGAGGCCGAAATGTTCTTCCACCACCTCGGTGATGTCCGCGCCGTCGCGACCGGATAACACGAAACGGGTCAGGCCCCGGTGGGCATAGAACGTCATGGGGAACGCCAGCACCGCCAGGATCAGCAACGGCCAGAAGCCGCCCAGGCCCGCATTGATGGGTAAAAACAGAGTACCTGCACCGATGGCGGTGCCAAACAGGCCCAGCATCCACGTGGTGTCCTGGCGACTCCACTGGCTGAGGGTGGCTGGGACTGTCGTTTCAAAGCGCTCTTCGACGCTATTGGCCTGATCATTCATCCGGGCGGATCTCCGTATTCCGGTCACATGCACCCGGCCAGGACGAGTCGGAAAAGCCCGACAGGCAGCGCCCTGGCCGAAACAGGGGCGCGATTGTCCGGGATTCGCGAGCAGAAGCAAAGGCTTAGCTGAGGAGCGGTTATGCGTATCAGATCGCCGCCATAGAATTATCCCTGCATTCCCTGTGGGAGCTTGCTCGCGATAGCGGAGGGTCAGCTTGCATCAGCGCTGAATGTACCGCCGCCTTCGCGAGCAAGCTCGCTCCCACAATGGGATCGGGGTACAGCCGGAGAAACAGGTCGGCTATAAAGCCGTCTCGCGAGCAAGCTTTGCTCCCACAGGTCCTGCTCAAACAGATCTGATGGGTGTACGACCGGGAGAACCAGGTCGGCTATAAAGCCGCCTTCGCGAGCAAGCTTTGCTCCCACAGGTCCTGCTCAAACAGATCTGATGGGTGTACGACCGGGAGAACCAGGTCGGCTATAAAGCCGCCTCGCGAGCAAGCTTTGCTCCCACAGGTCCTGATCAAACAGATCTGATGGGTGTACGACCGGGAGAGCCAGGCCGGCTACTAGGCCGCCTCGGCGTGGACGTTGATCTCGGGCGCCCCGTTAACCACGATGGCCGAACGCAGGCATTGTGGAGTGGGCAACCCGGCATGGATGCCGGGTTAGCCGCGCTGGGCCATGGATGGCCCTTCGCGGCGGCCCACGGAGCAATGCCGGAGTGAGGGCATGCCGAGCCTAGGCGAGGCACCAAGTGGTGGGGCAAAAGCGTTTTGCTTACTTTTGCGCTTTTCAAAAGTGAGCCGCCGTCAGGGCGGAACCCTAAGCGGCCGTTACCGCAGAAATGGATATGTACTCACTACTACGACCGAAATGCACATAAAAAGCCAAGCCCCCCTGCCCCCGGCTCCTACAATCAGGTTGAATACTTGAAATCGCCCCAGCGCCCACAGGAGCCCAGCATGACCGCAACCGTTCTGGTACTGGTTGAAACCGTCAATGAATGCCTGCCTATTCTCGAGAAGCAGGGTTACCATCTGGAATTGGCGCCCACGCCTGCCGAACGCAAGACGGCGATTTTCGAACACGGTGAACGCTTCAGCGCAGTGCTGACCCGCGGCCCCCTGGGCCTGACGGAGGAAGAGATCGCCGCCCTGCCCAACCTGAAAATCATCTGCGTGATCGGTGCCGGTTACGAACAAGTAGACCTGCAGGCCGCACGCCATCGGGGCATCGTGGTCACCAACGGCGCCGGGGTCAACGCGTCGTCGGTGGCTGACCATGCCATGGCGCTGTTGCTGGCGTTGGTGCGCGACATACCCCACTCCGATGCCGCCCTGCGACGGGGCGAATGGCCAAGGGTTTCGCGCCCCTCCCTGGCGGGTAAGCGGCTGGGCGTGTTGGGCCTTGGCGCGGTGGGCATGGCGATCGCCAAACGGGCCGCCCTGGGCTTTGACATGAGTATCAGCTATCACAATCGCCGGGTGCGCAACGACGTGCCCTACACCTTCTGCGCCACTCCCACGGAACTGGCGCGGGTCTCGGACTTCCTGATCGTCGCCACGCCAGGCGGCCTGGATACCCGGCAATTGATCAACAAGCAGACCCTCGATGCGCTCGGCCCAAAAGGGTTTCTGGTGAACGTCGCCAGGGCCAGCGTGGTTGCCACCGCCGATCTGATCAGCGCCCTGGAGCACCGGCGAATCGCCGGAGCGGCCCTGGATGTGTTCGATCACGAGCCCGAGGTGCCACAGGCGCTGAAGAACCTGCCCAACGTCGTCCTCACCCCCCACGTGGCCGGCCTGTCGCCGGAAGCGACCCGCGCAATGGTAGAGCTGGTGGGCCAGAACCTGACCGCGTTCTTTTCCGGCAAACCGGTGTTGACACCAGTACCGTGGCCCGACGAGGAGCGTTAGAGAACGCCCAATAACGTCCACAAGCGTCGGGATTCGGCATCGGCACTGATCAGTTCACCCAACAGCTCGCTCAACGGCTTGTTGCCCCACTCCACGCCGCGTCGGATCAGGTAGGGCACCGGGCTGTGGGGTTCGGTACGAGCCAGGTAACCGGCGATGACCAGTAACTGTCGATAGGCCTCTTCACGATTGGCCGGTTCCTGGAAGACCTGGGCAGGTGCCGCCTGCGGCTGGGACGTCGACGTCGTGGACACCGGGGACGTTTGCACCGGCGCGACGGTGGGTTGCTGTGGGTGCATCGCGATGAACTCCTCTACCAGTGTCAGCAAGGCCTGCATCACGTCCTGCAGGGATTTGTAGCCCGGGGCCAGGTTGCCCAGGTAAGCGTCGCTCCAGGCTTCGAGCCGTTGCAGGTGTTGCAGGCTCAACATCAGGCTGCCTTGGCGATGCAACCAGAACGACAAGGGTGTGTTGCGAATCAGTTCGCCGAGTTTCTTTTGATCGTTGCGCGCCGCTTCGGCCGAGGCCTTGGCGTTCTTGCTGTCGTTGACCAACACTTGCTGGCGCTGCAAGCGTTGCCAGTCGTCCAGGCAGAAAGCGGCGAAGGCCTGTTCCCGGCCGTCGAACAACGGCACCCGCGTGAGCAGCACTTCGCTGTAGCGACGGGCCAGCCACTCCAGCGGGATCACCCGCCATGACTGGTCGCCTTCCTCGGCCTGGGGGTGCAACTGCTCCGGATAGCGCTCACACAGCCCCGCCACCAGCGCCAGGCTACCCGGCAACCCCTCCAGCCCGGCCATATGCAGCCAGGCCTCCCCCAGCCAGGCGCTGATCATCAGGTCCTTGCTGCGCTCCAGCAGCAACGTGGTCGCGAGCCGTTCCAGGTCCGGCCACAGGGCGCGCTTGATCGAAGACTGCCACACACCGGTGGGCAGGCTGGTATCGTCCTCCCGGCGCAATTCGCGCAACTGGTCATATTCCGGTTCGTAGCGCAGGTCCGGGCCGCAGGGCGATTCGCCGCTGATCGGCTCGAGCAACTGGCTGACCAGCTCAGGCAAAGGCGATATCGGCAAGCTCACAGGCCCTCCTCACGAGTGGCAATGGCGGGGCTTGATGCGCTCGCCATGAAAGGTGAACGGGGCGCCCGCGTCGGCAGCGGCGGGATCGACAACGGCAGCTTGGAGCCCTGGCTCATCAACGACAGGCGCACGAACATCAGTGTCTGCTCCGCCGTGCGGGCCTGGGTCTGGGCAATGACCGGCAGTTGCAGGGCCAGGGGGAAATCGGTGTAGTCGACATTCGGCTGGCGCTGACTCGCCACCTGCGAGCGCATCAGGCGCAGCAATGACCAAGGCCCCTGGTACTCCCAGCCGGCCTCCAGGTCGCGCACCACCAGATTCGGTTGCAGCGGGTCGTTGGCCGGACGCTGATAACCGTTGCGGGCCCAGCGCAAGGTCAGGCGCACGGGCTGGCCGACCATCCAGCGCAGGTTCTGCTGGCCGCCGCCGGGGTAGCTGATCTGTTGGTTGCCGGCGTCCAGGCTCCAGGCGATCACCTGGTCGGCGCCACGCTCTTCATCGCGATCGGTGCGCCAGCGCACGTCCATTTCCACCCCCAGGATGCCACTCTTGTCCCGTACGAACAGCGGCCCGAGCCAAGTACCGGCCTGTTTCAAACGGTTGAGGAAATCCTCGGCCGCCAGCCGCTCTGGCGTCTGGCTCAACGTCAGCCCGGCCTGGGCCAGGGGCAGGCGTGTGTCGATCAGTTCCAGCAAATGCTGGACCCGCGCCGGGTCGGCATCGCTGGCCCGCACATCCTGAGAAAACGGGAAGCGCCCGGCAAGGTACTGATTGAAATAGTTGGCGACGTCATTCCAGGCGGTCGCGGCCTGGTTCTGTTGCAGGTACAGGCACCGTTGCAGGGCGCCCTGCTGCAACGCGACCGTGCGCAGGGCCAGGTCACCGCGACCACCAGGCAGGCTGGAGGTCTGCAAGATCTGCGCGCAGGAGGTGGTGTCCATGGCGATAAAGTCCCGGCTGACCAATTGTTCCAGTTGGGCCGCCGAGCTGGCCGGGTTCTGATTCTTGTACTTGAGCAGCTCATCGTTGAGGGCCATGAAACGTGCCACCTGGTCGTGCTCCAGGGCCGACAGGTTGTCCTGCTGGACGATCAACCATTCCAGCGCGGGCATTCGCTGCTCGGCGATCTGCAACATCGCGCCGAATTGCTGGGCCAGGTTCAGCTTCAGGTCTTGTGGATCGCTGGCACCGTAGAGTTGCAAGCCGAAGTTTTTCGAACCGTCCCAACGCTGGACATCGGCCCGCTGGCTGAACAGCGGCTGGGCATCGATTTCGTCCAGGCCACTCTTGAGCTGCGCCAATGCCCGGCGATTGAGCAGACGTTGGAAACGCATCGCCAGGTCGCCACGGTGCACGTCCATGAAGGCTTTTTGCAGCGCAACGGCCTGGGTCGTTTGCACATTGAAGCCCATGCCGGGCAGCGCCTCGTCGCTTTCATCCAGGCTCAACCACATGGCCCGGGCCGCGGCGCCTTCAGCGGCCTGCATCAGCGCGTCACGGTAATCCGGCGGAATGCGCGGCATTTCTTCATTGGCATAGCTCTTGTAGCTGGCGAAGTAGTTCAGCGCGACGCTGAAATCATCGCTGCCATCGCCCTGGCCCATCGAATCGGGGTTGTTGCCCGACGGATCCTTCTGCATGGCCAGCGCCACGAAATCACGCTTGAACAGCGCCTGCACCGCACCATCCAGCGCCGTGACATGGTCTTGCAGGACCAACAGGCCACTGCCCTGTTGCACCAGCAGATTGTCCCGGGAGCCGGTCTGGACGATCCACTGGTCACGAAAGCTCTGCTGCAACTTCGCCGCCTGGCTCTCCAGGTCCTGCTCGATATCCGGCCCCAGCAAAGTGCTGTGGCTGACCTTGTCCAGCATCTGGCTGTAACCGGGCACCAGGTCCTGGCCCTTGCCCCGCCCCCAGGCCGAGTTGGTCAGGCTGACCAGCGTCTGCAAATCGTCGATCAGCGCCATCAGGTCTTCGAGTTCGCTCAACGAATTGCCACTGCCGGCCTCCAGCCGTTGCAGGTGCAGCTTGAGGTACCCGGCCTGGCGCACGAAGTTGTCCGCCAGGAAGTAATGGTCCAGCCAACGCTGCATCAGGCCGGTGAAGTTATCGGAGATCACCGGGCGCGCGGCGTTCAGGTCCAGCCCTTTCAAATCGCTGTTCTGGGCATCGAACAGCACCCGGTTATAGAACCGTGGCCGGCTCAAGGTGCCGGTATTGAGCCCCAGGGACAAGGCGGTGTTGCTCAGTTGCACCAGTTCGTCCAGCGGTGCCTTGGGATCGTTCACCACCTGGCTGAACATCTGGTTGTGCTGTTCAAGGCGTACCGCCAGGTCCACCAGCGCCTTGGCCTTCACGTAGCTCTGCCATTGCGCCGGGTCTTCGTTCTCCACATTGCCCCGCCGCTCGGTGTTGCGGATGGATTTGAGCTGCTCCAGGTCTGAATTGAGCAGGTCCCGCAGAGGCAATATCCAATGGCGCCGAGCAGTCAGGCGCAACCCATTCTCCAGCTGCGTGTCCACGCAAGAGAACCACGAAGTGGGAAAGACCACCGAGACAAAGCGCCAGCGCGGGGCCTTTTCCAACATGTTCCAGTAGTTCTGCACGTTGTGCCGGGTCGGTTCCAACTGCGGTTCGTCAGGGTCGACCACAAGGTGGTTCTTATGGGTGCTGAGGATCAAGCGCGACAGCCCTTCGGCTTCTTCCACCGAATCGTGCCAGACCCAGACCATGCCACCCAACCAGACCAGCCCCACCACCAACGCCACCGCTCCGACCAGCCGATGCCCGCGCTGGCGCAGGCGCAACAGCCGCGGCACAGGTTGGGCCAAGCCACGCTCAGCCACCAGCCGTCGTGACCACAACTGCCGGGCGAACACGCTTTGCCGCTGGACACTGTCGGCGGCGGTCAAACCATCACCGCTGACAGCCGGCGCCTGGCTGGCAGTGAAATACACCCCGCGACAACGCGGCGCTTCGCCCTGGGCATTGCCCTGGAACACCGGCTCCAGCAGGATCTGCAAGGCCCGTCGCAAGCCTTCGAAGCGCTCCGGCAACCCATAAAGATCGCTGCCCAATTGCCCCGACAGCGCACCGATCTCGATGATCGACTGCGACAGCGCCGCGTTGACCTGATCCAAGGCCTGGTCACTCCACTGCGACTGCCAGGCCGCATCCGGCAAATAGGGCGAGGACCAGCCCAGCATCGATTCACGCGCCTCGGCGGGCAGCGCGCTGACCAGTTCCTGGACCCCGGGCAGCTCTTCCATCCCGGTGATCACCACGTACACCGGCAGGCTGAGGCCGAACCGTTGCAACAAGTCGATAAAGCACCGCCGGACCTTGAGGCTCAGCTCGGTGGTGTGTTCGATGTCGTCGAGGGTGCTGAACGGCACCGTCCAGATCACCGCATCCAATGGTCGCTTGCTGCGCAAGCGCAACATCAGCCCCAACAGGCGCCACCAATTACCCCGTTGCCGGTTCATGCCTTCATCGGGCAGGAACAACGCCTGGGGCACCACCAGCACCGAGCCCTCGGCATCGGAAAACCAGCGCCCGAACCAAGCCGCCTTGTCGGTCGGTTGCAAGCGCCACTGGGCACACAGTTGGGCGCCGTCGCTTTCGTTGCCGAGCATCATCAGCCAAGGCATCTGATAGCGGTCCCGGGTGCCCTGCTCCTGTTCCATGCGGCGAACCGCCCCATAGAAACTGCGGATCGCCGCCCCGCCCTGGGTCCGCAGCCACCAGATCAGGGCCGCGATCAACAGCACCACGGCGATGGCGAGCACCACCAGGGCAACGATGCTCAGGGTGCTCATGAGTCCTGCTCCTGAACCACCGATTCATTCAGTTGCAGCACCGGCTCGAGCTCCAAACGAATGTCACGCCAGAACACCTGCCCCAAGCCGGTCAGCAACAACACCATCGCCAGGATCGCCAGCCCCAGGCGAAAGCCGTCCGGCAGCGATTGCTGCACCGGCATGCGCACTGGCGGCGTCGCCGAAGACAGCGCCAGGCGCTGGCTGACATCGACATAATCGGGTTCGTGCTGCCAGGCAAACGTGAACAACGCCAGGCGCCATTTCTCATGCTGGACCTGGCCCGGCTCACCACGCAATCGCCCCTGGAACCCGAGGATCAGGCATTGCAGGTAGACATTCGCCAGGTCCCGCGTGCCGGGCATCTGCTCGTCCAGCAGTTTCTTGATCGCCGCCGGCAAGCGCTCGCCAGCCTGGCGACTGGCATACATGCGTGATTCGAGGGGGTGCTGCTGCCAGGCCAGTTGTCCGGGCCAAGGGCTGAACAGCAAGGTTTCGTCCACCAGCGCCACGAAGGCATAGACCAGCGACTTGACCTGCTCGGTGGCGGCATCGCCGACGGTGGCGAAGGCCACCCGCCACAGACGCTGGGCGCTGCGCCCGGAAAACTCCACCACCCGATTGACCAATACCGCAGGGTCGCTGTCCTTGGGCAAGTCTTGCCATTCCTGGGACCACTTCAGCCAGGCCTGGCGAAAAGCGCTGCTCAGCGGCGCCTCATGCAGACTCCGAACCGCCCCGCCACTTCCATCAGGCATACGACTCCCCTTTTGCGATCAGGCACTTTCACTGGCTTGCGCCACGAACAACACCACTTGCCACGGGCTGCTGGCCTGGGCCGATGCCGGCGCCACGATGTGCAGCGGCAATTGCGCGTCGAACCATTGCCCGCTGGCGGCCACCACAAACAAACGGGTGTCGTCGCCCACGCTGTAGGCCACCTGTTCGTTGCGGCTCATGGCCTGGTGGGGCAGACCGCTCATGCGTTGTCGGCTGAGCAGCGGGATGTGCCGCGCCGACGCAATGATCGCCCCGCGCAACCACTCGCCCGCCGCCTGCTCGCTGGCGCCGTTGGGCATGCGCAGGCCGATCACCAGGCGTTGGTCCGGTTGGTCGTCAGGCAACTGGATCGAAAAGACCTGCTCGTTGCGCTCGAAAGCCAGGCTGCGATAGCCGGCACGAATCAGCTCCAGGGTGGTTTCCAGCCAGTCGAGCAACGGCTCGTAGCCGCGCTGCAATTCGAGGAAATCCAGCGGTGCGAAGGCCGGGACGCCCGCCAGCGGATCGAGGGCCGACCAGCTCCCGGCCAGCCCCAGCAGCAAACCGTAGAGCGCCTGGGGCGTTGCCACCCGGGTGTTCAGCGCGCCTTCGACTTCCGGCAAGCGCGCCCACAAGGCGGTCAATTGCCGGCGGATCTCCATGGCATCGTCCTGGTTGCCGGCTGCCTGGGCCTGGCGTAAGCGACCAGCGAGAAACATGCACTTTTCCCGGGCCCGGGCGCACACACCGGCAACCCGTCGACCGAGGGCCGACTCCGGCAACAGGATCGGCGTCGGTGGGGTGTAGGGCACGCGCCAGAAGCCACCGCCCTCCTTGCGGATGCGCAACAGCGGCAGGCAGATCGAATCAGCCTTGCTCAGTTGCGTGCACAGCCTCGGGTTGGGTCGCCAGACGGTGATCGACTCGGGAAATGCACCGCTGGTGAGGTCTGGCAACGCCTCGCCGACCACCGATTGCAGGCGCCCCTTGAGCGGCACCAATTGCCCGGCGCGCCACAGCGGGCTGACGGCCAGGTACACAGTCACGGTGGCATCGTCGGTCTTGTCGATCGCCTCACCGATGTCCAGCTCCAAGGTCGGCCCGACGCCGGCCTGCAGGTTGACCGGCAAACCGTCCGGCAAGGTGCCCTGCAATTGCAGCAGCCGCACCTGGCCGGCGCTGAGGGCCGAAGGATCGACTTCCAACTGGCTGACACCCCAGAACCAAGGGTTGCAGGCCCCGGCAAAATACGCAGCCAGGGCCTCGGCACGCAGCCCTTGCAATTGAAAATGCTGGGGCAGCAATTGCATGCCCTCATGCCAGCACACCGCGTCAGGTAACAGACTCATACGACTCCCTTCGACATCCCAATGTCGCCGCGCATGGCGGCCCGCGGTCACTCAAGGCTGGCTGTCATCGAGCCCCATCATTCACGAGGGTCATCTCGCGACTGTCGAACTTCAGCCAGGCCTGGCGCTGATCGTCCAACCGAAGCCGGTGGGCTCCGGGAGTGTTATAGCTGGCGAAGACCAAAAGTCCAGCGGCGCGCCGGCCCTCCAACGGGAACGGTTGGCGGTCGATAAATTGCCCCGGAACCAGCTCCAGCCCCCACACCGACATGAGTTGACGATAGTCGCGCTGGAACTGTTCGCGCTCGGCGAACCATTGGCTGGCGGTGATGCCCGACAGCTGCTTGAGCAGGTCCGGGTCGTTCACCGCGATGAAGTCCACGGCGATCGGCGTGTCGTCATTGGCCCGGGGCGCGACGTCCAGGGTCAGGCTGTCCAGGTCGACGCTGGGGGCAAAAAGCGAGCAACCGGTGAGCGCCAGGCTCAAAAAAAATCCGAAAAAAAACCCACGCAAAATGAATCTTCCTTTTCTCTGCGGTCAAAAATTGTTTTTGCTTGCTTTTTTATAGACCTGTTCTAGCGTCTTGGGTAGTTCGACCCACACGGTCGAATGCGCCAGGTTCGTCAAGGGAATGACAGGTTTTCTGCCGTCCATTTGCAACCTGTGGATCAGCAAGGGATTGCGATGAGCGGGACTCCCGATGCATTGCGCCCGCACATGCATCGGAGTCGGCCGCCATGGCAGAAAGTACCCAGCACAAGCTCGACAGAGTCCGCCCTCCCCGCGTCCAGATCACCTATGACGTGGAAATCGGCAACGCCATCGAGAAAAAAGAATTGCCACTGGTTGTCGGCATTCTGGCCGACCTCTCGGGCAAACCACTGGACCCGCTGCCCAAGCTCAACGAGCGGCGTTTTACCGAAATCGATCGGGATAATTTCAACGAGGTGCTCGCCTCCATCTCCCCCCGCGCCACGCTCCAGGTGAACAACACCCTCAGCGGCGACGACAGCAAGCTCAACATCGAACTCAACTTCCGTCACATCGACGACTTCGATCCGGTCAAGGTCGTGGAGCAGGTCACGCCGCTGCGCCGGTTGTTCGAAGCACGCCAACGCCTGCGGGACCTGTTGACCAAACTCGATGGCAACGACGACCTGGACAAGCTGCTGCGCGACGTGATCGCCAACACCGAAGGCCTGCAGGAAATCAAGTCGGCGCGCCCCCAGGACGCACCGCCAGAGCTGCCCGCCGTGGCCGCCAACGATGACCCTGCCCCGGCCGAACCACAGGCCTGATCGCGCGCATCATTAAGGGAGATAACACCATGCCTGCTTCATCCAGCGCTCAAACCAGCGAGAGCACGACCCAGACCCTGTCCCTGCTGGACAAGATCATCGCCGAAGGCCGCATGGCCCACGACGACAGCCAGCAAGACTACGCCCGCGACATGCTGGCCGAATTCGCCACCCAGGTCCTCGACGAAGGCATGGCCATCGACAAGGACACCGTGGCGATGATCAACGACCGCATCAGCCAGATCGACCAGTTGATCAGCGCCCAGCTCAACGAAGTGCTGCACCACCCTGACCTGCAGAAACTCGAAGCCTCCTGGCGCGGCCTGCACCTGCTGGTGCAGAACACCGAGACCAGCACCCGGCTCAAATTGCGCCTGCTCAACGTCACCCAGAAAGAACTGCAGAACGATCTGGAAAAAGCCGTCGAATTCGACCAGAGCGCGCTGTTCAAGAAAATCTACGAGGAAGAATACGGCACCTTCGGCGGGCACCCGTTCAGCCTGCTGGTGGGTGACTACACCTTTGGCCGGCATCCGCAGGACATCGGCCTGCTGGAAAAACTCTCGAACGTCGCCGCCGCCGCGCACGCTCCGTTCATTGCCGCCGCCAGCCCGCGGTTGTTCGACATGACCAGCTTCACCGAACTGGCGATCCCCAGGGACCTGTCGAAGATTTTCGAGAGCCAGGAACTGATCAAGTGGCGCGCCTTCCGTGAAAGCGAAGACTCGCGCTACGTGTCCCTGGTGCTGCCGCACTTCCTGCTGCGCCTGCCATACGGCCCGGACACGCTGCCGGTGGAAGGCATCAACTACGTCGAAGACGTCAACGGCACCGACCACAGCAAATACCTGTGGGGCAACGCCGCCTGGACCCTGGCGCAACGCATCACCGAAGCCTTCGCCAAATATGGCTGGTGCGCAGCCATTCGCGGAGCCGAGGGCGGTGGCGCGGTCGAAGGCCTGCCGGCCCATACGTTCCGCACCAGTTCCGGGGATCTGTCGCTCAAATGCCCGACCGAAGTGGCGATCACCGACCGTCGTGAAAAGGAACTCAACGACCTGGGCTTCATCTCCCTGTGCCACAAGAAAAACAGCGACGTGGCGGTGTTCTTCGGCGGCCAGACCACCAACAAGGCCAAGCTCTACAACACCAACGAGGCCAACGCCAACGCGCGGATCTCGGCGATGTTGCCGTACGTGCTCGCGGCCTCGCGCTTCGCCCATTACCTGAAGGTGATCATGCGCGACAAGGTCGGCAGTTTCATGACCCGCGACAACGTGCAGACCTACCTCAACAACTGGATCGCCGACTACGTGCTGATCAACGACAACGCGCCGCAAGAAATCAAGGCGCAGTACCCGTTGCGCGAAGCGCGAGTGGACGTGACGGAAGTGGCCGGCAAGCCAGGCGCCTACAAGGCCACGGTGTTCCTGCGCCCGCACTTCCAACTGGAGGAGCTGACCGCCTCGATCCGCCTGGTGGCGACCCTGCCGCCGCCGGTAGCTGCCTGACCACCCTTGGCAAGGGAGCAAGCTCTCACTGGGCTGCGTGTAGGAGCTGCCGAAGGCTGCGATCTTTTGATCTTGATCTTTCGCTCTCGACTCAATGGGTAGGGGAAAGATCGCAGCCTCGTTGCACTCGACAGCTCCTACACAGCTCCTACAGCGCAGTCCGCCGGGAGCAAGTTTCATCGCCACAGGTTAATTCATCGGTATCGGGCACTACCTCATTCGTCTTCTTCAGGAGTTCCACACAATGGATGCAATCATTCTCGACCTCGGCGGCGACATCAAGGGCGACAGCCTGCTGGAGGGTTTCACGGACAAGATCGAGGTCATGTCCTACAGCCACAACGTGGCGATGCAGGTCACCAACGACGTCAGCAACTCGGAGCGAACCTCTGGCCGGCCCCACATCGGCGAATTCACCCTGACTAAATTCATCGACAGCTCCACCCCCTCGCTCAACGAATATTGCTGCGCCGGCAAACCGATCCCGCAAGCCGTCATCACCATCGGCCGCAACGCCGCCGAGGGCAGCGGCAAACTCATGCCGTTCATCATCTACACCCTGACCAACGTCGTGCTGTCCAACGTCAGTGTCAGCGGCGGCACCGGCGGCAAACCGGTAGAAACCCTGTCGCTGAACTTCACCAAGATCAAATGGGAGCTCACCGCGCAGAAAGACGACGGCACCAAGGAAGGCACGGCGGGCACGACCTGGGACCTGGCCGCCAACAAAATGACCAAGTAAGGAAACCGCACCCATGGCTGGCTTCGGGCTGCGCCCGCCCCTGTTCGAACGCCTGGCCAGCCCGGCGAACGATACCGGGCGGGCGTTCGACCGGCAGGCGTTGCAAGACTCGGTGCATGCCGAACTGTCGCGCCTGTTCAATACCCGACGCGGCCCACGGGCGCTGACCGAACCGCCGAGCATCCTGGACTACGGCATCGCCGACTGGACCGCGCTGCAACAGCAGCGCAGCGATGACCGCCGCCAACTGACCCGGGAAATCCGCCAGGCCATCACCTGCTTCGAACCTCGCCTGCGCCTGGGCGAGGTCGAGGTCTGCCCGGTGCCGGGCCATCCGCAGCAACTGTGCATACGGCTGCTGGGCGAGCTGCGCGGCGACCTGCATGCCTGGCCCGTGGCCTTTGTCATCGAGCACGCCGGCGACGGCCTTGAGGTACGACATGAGCGACTCGATTGACCCGCAATTGTTGGACTATTACCAACGCGAACTGACCTGGTTGCGGCATGCCGGGAGCCTGTTCGCCGAGCGCTACCCCAAGGTCGCCCGGCGCCTGGAGTTGTCCCCCGGCGAATGCCCCGATCCGCATGTCGAGCGCCTGCTGGAAGGTTTCGCACTGTTGGCTGCACGCTTGCAACGCCGACTGGACGACGACTACGCCGAATTCAGCGACGCCCTGCTCGAACAGCTTTACCCGTTGGCCATGCGGCCCTTGCCGTCGTGCGCCATCGTGCAGTTCGAACCCGACCCCAGCAAAGGCAACTTGAACGAGGGCTACCCGCTGCCCCGCGATACACCGTTGTTCGTCACCACGGACAAAGGCCAGAGCATTCATTTTCGGACCACCGCCGCCGTGCATTTGTGGCCGGTGGAAATCAGCGAGGCATTGCTGCTGGGCAGCGACGAAACCCAGGCGTTGACCGGAGTGGTCCGGGCCCGCTCGGCCTTGCGCCTGGAGCTGCGATGCCTGGGCGAAAGCCAGTGGTCGACGCTGGGAATCGACTCGCTGCGGGTACACCTGGCAGCGTCACCGATCATCAACGCCGGGCTGTACGATTTGCTGGGCGCGCACGCCATCGAGGTCCTGGCCGGCGCGCCGGGCAGCGCGCCGGAGTCGCTGACAGGCTTGCCACAGATCGTCGGCTTCGCCAGTGACCAGGTCTTGCTGCCGGATGAAGACGGCGTGCACCCCGGCATGCGTCTGCTGGCCGAGTACTTTGCCTTCCCGGATAAATTCGGCTTCTTCGACCTGCCACTGGCCGGTGCCACCAGCGACGGCCCGTCGTTGTACCTGTACATCGTTTTCGACCGCCCTCCCACCAGCCGCCTGCCGCTCCAGGCCAGCGACATCGCCCTGGGCTGCACGCCGGTGATCAACCTGTTTCCCAGGACTTCCGAGCCGCTGCGCCCGGATGGCACCCGCAGCGAGTACCGGTTGGTGGCCGACAGTCATCGGGAAAACAGCGTCGAGATCCACAGCATCCGTGGCATGCGCGCCATGTCCAGCCAGGGCGTGCGCAAAGTGCCGGCCTATTACGGCAGCCAGCATGGCAGCGACCAAACCTGTTATTGGCATGCACGACGGGTCAGTGGCATGAGCCCGAACCGATTGGGCACCGACTTGATGGTCAGCCTGGTGGACACCCAGTTCGACCCGCTGGCCGAAACCCGCGACTACAGCCTCACCGCCGAACTGCTGTGCACCAATCGCCACCTGGCCCAGAGCCTGCCGGCTGGCACCCCGCTGGGTTTCGAGCGCCCGGGGCCGGTGGCCTGGGCGCGCCTGCGCAACCCACCCAGCCCGCAAAGCCTGCCGCGCCTGGATGGCGAATCGCGCTGGCGGCTGGTGTCGCAATTGACCCTCAACCATTTGTCGCTGGTCGAAGGTCCCCAGGCATTGGACGCACTGCGCGAGATTCTCCAATTGCACAACCTGCGGGACGAGGCCAGCGCCCATCGCCAGATCGAAGGGGTATCGGGGCTGAGTTGCGACCGGGTCATCGCCCATGTCGGCGAAGACGCCTGGCGCGGCTGGCGCAACGGCCTGGAGGTGCGCCTGCAACTGGATCCGCAACACTTCGTCGGTAGCAGCGCCGTGCTGTTCTCCGGGGTGCTGGCGCAATTCTTTTCCCTTTATGCCACCGCCAATCGTTTCGTGCGCACCGTGCTGGTCCAGTCCGACAAGGAGGTGAAGACATGGCTACCCCAAGCCGGCAAACCCCTGGTGCTCTGAACCTGAGCCAGCGCCTGCGGCGCGACCCGCAACGCTTCGAATGGCTCCAGGCCTTGCTGTTGCTCGAACGTGAACATCCCCAGGCCGAGCCCCTGGGCAGCGGCACCGCGCCGCACGCCGAAGCCTTGCGTCTGCGCGGGCCCTTGACGCCGCTGTTCGCCGCCAGTGAAGTCGAGAGCCTGGGCCAGGAACCCGGCCTGCCGCCCACCCTGACCACGCCGATCTTCGGCCTCGGCGGCCCCGACGGCCCGTTGCCCTACGCCTACCAGGAATGGCTGCAACAACGGGCACGGGCGAAGGACCATGCCCCGGCGGAATTCCTCGACCTGTTCCAGCATCGCCTGCTCAGCCTGCTTTACAAGGTGATGCGCAAACATCGCATCGCCTTGGGTTTCACTGCCCCGGGATCGTCCGCCGTACACGCCCAACTGCGGGCGTTGACCGGCCTGCTGCCCAAGGCCTTGCAGGAGCGCCAGGCCGCCCCCGACTCGGCGGTACTGGCCTGCACCGCGCTGTACGCCGATGGCCGGCGTTCCCTGGACGGGTTCGCGGCGATTGTCCGTGAACAGTTCGGGCTGCCCGTGGAGCTGTCGGCCTACGAAGGTGGCTGGCGTGAAATCCCGCCGGCCAGCCGCAGCCGCTTGCAACCGGGCGGGCGCAACCTGTGCCTGGGCCGCAACGCGGTGGCCGGCACCCACGTCTGGGACGAACATGCCGGTGTGCGCCTGACCCTCGGCCCGCTGACCACGGGCCAGGCCAGCGGACTGCTGCCCAACGGCGAAGCCCATCCGCTGCTCGCCAGTCTCTACGCCCTGTACTTCGGCCCCGACCTGGATTGCACCCTGGTGTTGCTGATCCGCGGCGCCGGCCCGCTGCAACTGGACCGCCAGGCAGCGCCACGGCTGAACTGGAACGGTGGCCTGCAACGCCAGCCAACCCTCGCCGTGCAACGGATCGAAACCCGCCTTCGTCAGCCGGAGATAGCCTGAAATGGAACTGGCCAGCCTGATCGGACGCCTCAACCCGGACAACCGCCGCGCCCTGGAGCGGGCCGCGCAACGTTGCATGCAGCGCAGCCATCATTACGTGGAAATCGAACACCTGCTGTTAGAGTTGCTCGACATCGAAGGCGGCGACTTTGCCTGCCTGCTGCCACGATTCGGTCTGGAGCGTGACGCGGTGGCGGCGCAAACCAACAAGGCCCTGGACCTGTTCAAATCCGGCAGCACCCGCACGCCCGCCCTGTCGGCGCAAACCATCGGCCTGTTGGAAGACGCCGTGGTCCAGGCCAGCGTGCTGGGCCTGGACAGCATCCGCTCCGGGCTGTTGCTGCTGGCACTGCTGGACCGTGATGAGCGCCGCAGCCTGCTGCTCAACAGCGCCTCGTCGTTGCTGCGCATTCCCCGCGACGCCCTGCGCACCCACCTATTGGAATGGACCGAAAGCTCCCGTGAGCATGTCGCTGGCGTGCGCCCGGCCAAACCCGGCGAGCCTCCCCAGAAACAGGACCCGGTGCTGGACCAGTACACCCAGGACCTGACCGCCGACGCCCGGGCCGGGCGCATCGACCCCATCGTCGGCCGCGACGGCGAGATCCGCCAGTGCATCGACATCCTGCTCCGGCGCCGGCAGAACAACCCGATCCTGGTGGGCGCACCAGGCGTCGGCAAGACTGCGGTGGTGGAAGGCCTGGCCCTGCGTATCGCCGCCGGGGATGTGCCGCCGTCGCTGCAGGAAGTCACCCTGCGTGTCCTCGACCTGGGCCTGTTGCAGGCCGGTGCCGGTGTCAAAGGTGAATTCGAACAGCGCCTCAAAGGCGTGATCGACGCGGTACGCAGTGCCGAAAAGCCGATCATCCTGTTCATCGACGAAGCCCATACGCTGATCGGCGCCGGCGGTGCGGAAGGCGGCAGCGACGCGGCCAACCTGCTCAAGCCCGCCTTGGCCCGGGGCGAACTGCGCACCCTGGCCGCCACCACCTGGCTGGAATACAAAAAATATTTCGAGAAAGACCCGGCCCTGGCCCGCCGCTTCCAACTGGTGCAGGTCGAAGAACCGGACGAACTTACCGCCGTGGAAATGCTCCGCGGCGTGGCGAGCAAACTGGAACAGCACCACGGCGTGCAGGTGCTGGACGCGGCCATCCACGAGGCGGTGAAGCTGTCCCACCGCTACATCTCCGGACGACAGTTGCCGGACAAAGCCATCAGCGTGCTCGACACCGCCTGCGCCCGGGTCGCCCTCGGCCAGCACGACGTGCCGCCACCGCTGGAAAGCCTGCGCCATCGGCAGAACAGCCTCAAGGACGAGGTCGAACGCCTGCGCCGGGAACAAGCGACCGGGCTCGATCACCGTGAACGCATCACCCTGCTCGAAGGCGAATCGACCAGCAACGTGCAAGCCATCCGCGAACTGGAAACCCGCTGGGGCGAAGAGCGCGAAGCCGTGCGCGAACTGCTCGACACCCGGCGCGAACTGCTTGCCCTGAGCGAACGCGCCGACAGTGAAAAAGCCGACACCGAGATCGATAACCGCATCGACCACCTGGCCGCCGAACTGCTGCGCCTGGAGGCGGGCCTGGATGCCATTCGCCAGGACGATCCGCTGGTGCCCGAACAGGTGGACAGCAAGACCGTCGCCGCCGTGATTGCTGGCTGGACCGGCATCCCGGTGGGCAAGATGCTCGCCGACGAAGCACACGCCGTGCGCACCCTCGGCCAGCGCATGGGCCAGCGGGTCATGGGCCAGAGCACCGCGTTGAACACCATCGCCCAACGCCTGCAAGCCTACCGCGCCGGCCTCACCGACCCACAGAAACCGGTCGGTGTGTTCCTGCTGGTGGGCCCGACCGGCGTGGGCAAGACCGAAACCGCCTATGCCCTGGCCGACGCCTTGTACGGCGGTGAACGCAACCTGATCAGCATCAACCTTTCGGAGTACCAGGAAGCCCACACCGTCAGCCAACTCAAAGGCGCCCCGCCCGGCTACGTTGGCTACGGCAGCGGCGGTGTGCTCACCGAAGCGGTACGGCGCAAACCCTATTCGGTGGTGCTGCTGGATGAAATCGAAAAGGCCCACCCGGATGTGCTCGAAGCCTTCTACAACGTCTTCGACAAAGGCCTGATGGAAGACGGCACCGGCCTGGTGGTGGACTTCAAGAACACCGTGATGCTCGCCACCAGCAACGTCGGCGCCGAACTGCTTTTGGACACGCCAGTGGCACAACTGGGCAGCGATGCCTTCAACGAAGCCTTGCACAAAGTGCTGCTGCAAGCGTTCCGCCCAGCGTTTTTGGCGCGCATGACGGTGGTGGCGTACCGGCCGCTGGATGAAGCGACGCTGGAAGGGATCGTGCTGGCGAAGCTGGAAAAATTGCGCGGACGCTACAAGGCCGCGACCGGCAAGCAGTTCGAGTTCGATGCCGGGATCGTCAAGGCCGTGTTGGCCAAGTGCAGCGCGGCGGGCGCGAGGGATGTCGAGAATGTGTTGATGACGCAGGTGACGGGGAAATTGGCGGAGTGGGTGTTGGAATGACTTGCCCTGGGCTTCAGGTGGTGAAGTGCCGTTTTTCACCTTGTATTTATTCATGACCAATGGAAGGACGTTGCCATGCTGAAGGCAAGACTTGAACTGGAAAAACGCCATCTTCGCCCCACCTTTGCCAATACCCACGCGGGCATCGTCAACTTTGACCTGAGCCTTGATGTCGATCGAGACTTGCTGGCGCTGGTCGACGGCAACGCCCATCGTGCCTACTACCTGCCGTGGGATATGGATTCGGGACTCTATGTAGACCTGCCCACGACCCCGACGGGCAACGACCCTCTGCTGTTCCTCACCGCCAACCTGACGGGCTGCTGTGTAGGAATCCAGAACTTCGGCGGGTTCATCAGGGTTCGACACTACAACCTGTTCACCACGGGCAATCAGAATCCGGTCTTCTCCCAGGATGACCTTTTCCGCTACGGCACCAACGTTTCCTGGCTGCTGCCGTCGGATAAATACAATGTTCCCGCCATCCAAAGGGCAGTCCCGTATACCCATGGAGGGCCTTGGGCCGAAGCCGTCCTGTGGGGCGAGTATGTCGCCACCTACTGGCCATTCACGTCGAAGTGGCACTTCTACTACCAGAATGGAAACGCCAACAAAGTTATCCATGAATTGAACTATCAGTAGCAGGCCATTCAATGCCCCGCTCCACCGACAGCAACACCACCCTCTCCCTCACCGCCACCTCGGTGTCGGCGCTGTATCCTGAATCGCTGTCCGGAGAAGAAAGCCTCAATGCACTGGGCTCGCACATTCTCAACGCAATCAACGACGGCGCCTCGTTGACACTCACCAGCGCCGTCGCCAGCCATGTCACCACGACGCTGCACAAGGACGCCTTGTTGCGCCCGCTGGATGGGCTGGTGGCCGAAATCCGCCAGCTTCCCGCCGACGCCACCGCCGAGCGCTATCAGCTTTTGCTCCGGCCGTGGCTCTGGTGGCTGAGCCTGGCCAGCAACAACCGCGTGTTCCAGAACCTCGCCACGTCGGACATCGTCACCACGATTTTCAAGGCCCATGGTTTCACCGACTTCCAACTCAAGCTCACCGGTAGCTACACCCCGCGCGAGTACTGCGTGCAGTACGGCGAAACCGACCTGGCCTTCATCTCGCGCCTGCTGGAAGAAGACGGGATTTTCTGGTTCTTCAGCCATGAAGACGGCAAGCACACGCTGGTACTGGCCGACAGCAACGACGCCTTCGCGCCGATTCCCAACGGGCCAACGGTAAACTATCTCGGGCAAAAAATGGGCGAGCGAGAGCTGCACGGCATCCGTTCAGGGCAGGTGTGCCTGCAAGCGGTGGCCGGGGTTTACCAGGCCACCGACTATGAATTCACCACGCCAACGACATCGCTCTACAGCCAGGCCGAAGCCGTGGCCGGGCCGAGCTTGGTGTACGAACACCCGGGCGGCTATACCGCCAAGGCCCAGGGCGATGCGCTGACCAAACAGCGGGTGGACGGCTTGCGCAGCCAGGAGAAACGCTTCGTCGGTGAAAGCGACTGCCGCTGGCTGGTGCCAGGGTATTGGTTCACCCTCGCCGGCCATGACGACACGACACTGAATATCGATTGGGTCGTGACGTCGGTCAGCCATGAAGCCAGCCACGACAGCTATCGCAACCGCTTCGAAGCGATCCCCAAGGCCACGGTCTATCGACCGCCCCGCCTCACCCCAAAACCGCGCATGCACACCCAGACGGCAGTGGTGGTGGGCAAGGCCGGCGAAGAAATCTGGACCGATGAATATGGCCGGATCAAATTGCAGTTCCCCTGGGACCGCACCGGCAAGAACGACGAGACCTCATCCTGCTGGGTCCGCGTGGTCTTGCCGTGGAGCGGCAAGGGCTTTGGCATGCAGTTCGTGCCGCGCATCGGCCAGGAAGTCATCGTGACCTTCATCGACGGCGACCCGGATCGGCCCTTGGTCACCGGTTGCGTCTACAACGGCGACAATGCCCTGCCCTACGCGCTGCCGGCGAACCAGACCCAGTCCGGGATCAAGACCAATTCGTCCAAGGGCGGCGGTGGTTTCAACGAGTTGCGTTTCGAAGACAAGAAGGACGCCGAAGAAGTGTTTCTCCAGGCCCAGAAAGACTTCAACATCAACGTGCTCAACGACACCACCGCCACCGTCGGTCACGACGAGACCCTCACGGTGCAGAACGCCCGCACCCGCACGGTAAAGGATGGCGACGAGACCGTTACCCTGGAGAAAGGCAAGCGCAGCGTGACCATCCAGACTGGCAGCGACAGCCTCGATGTGAAGGACACCCGCACCGTCACCGTGGGTTCGGACCAGAGCCACAGCACCGGCGGCAACTACGATCATAAGGTCACCGGCAATTACAGCCTGACGGTGGACGGCAACCTGACCATCAAAGTCAGCGGCACCCTGACCCTGCAAAGCGGCGGCAGCTTCGCGATCAAGAGCGGCGCCGACCTGGCCGCCCAGGCCAGCACGTCCATCAGCCAGAAAGCCGGCACGGCCCTGAGCAACCAGGCCGGTACCTCGCTGGAAAACAAGGCCGGCACCACCCTGACCAACGACGCCGGCATCAGCCTGGTGAACAAGGCGGCGGCCGAACAGACCGTGGACGGCGGCGGCATGCTGACCATCAAGGGCGGCCTGGTGAAGGTCAACTGACAGGAGCCACCGATGGCCTCGAAAAAACTCGACCTGGAGCGTGGTGACAGCCAACTGAGCGGGCAACTGGTCGATGGCCAGCTCGACGGCCCGCTGCAAATCGAAGAAGCCCAACGCCCGCAAGCAAAGCTCAACTACAGCCAAGGTGAACTGCAAGGCACCAGCACCCTGTATCACCCCAATGGCAAGGTCTCGGCGGTATTGCCGTTCGTGAAAGGCAAGTTGCAGGGTGTGGCGAGCTTCTATGCGGCCGAAGGCGGGTTGCAACGCCAGGCCACGTACCGCCGCGGGTTGCTGCACGGCGAGGCGAACAACTACTTCCCCGACGGGCAACTGGCCGAAGCCGAGGTCTATCGCGACGGCGTGCGCGACGGCCGCTATCGCCGCCTGCACCCCAACGGCAACCCGGCGGTCGAAGCCCGCTACCTCAACGGCCAACTGCTGGAACCAGCCCAGGCCTACGCCGAAGACGGCCGGCCACTGGACGCCGAAGGCAAACCGATCTCCCGGGTGCGCTGGTGGTTCAGGCGCTGGAATGATCCAGCGCAGGCATAACGATTGTCTTGCCTCTCCCCCTGTGGGAGATTCTATGGTGCGGGGCTACCCCTTAAATGCCTTTCGGTAAGTATTCGCTCTGGTTCTTCAGCAGGGCGAATACCACTCGAGCAAGCTTGCGGGCCAGTGCCACTAATGCTTCGGTTGTGCTGAGTCCCCGGGCCCTCAGTGCCTCATAAAAACCCTTCCATGCCGCTGTGCGCCTCGCCGACATTGCGGCGTTGTGCATCAGTCGACGTGCCTCTGGGTCACCTCGCTTAGACAGGCAGCGGCGGCCCTTCTTTTTCCCTGAATCCGATATACGCAGGTCTAGGCCCAGAAAAGCGATGAAGGCATCGGCGTTTCTGAAATCCCCACGCTGAAACGACGTGAGCAAACGAGCACCGTTCAACAGGCCAATGCCTTCGACTTTCATGCAACGCTTGAGTTGAGCACCCAAGCCCGCTGCTTCCAACTGCGTCTGGATTGTTTTTTCAAGCAAGACCTCCAGTCGTTGCATGGCCTTTATCTGGTTCTCAAAGGCACTTTTGAGCAACGGTTCGTTTGACCAGCTTTGCTTGAGGCTGACACGCGCCTGAACCAAGGCTGCCCGGCGCCGGAAAAGGCTTATAAGCCGGCAATACAGGGGCGATGGCGGGGTCCACGGGTGCAACTGGTGGCCTTCGTTGTTCAAGTAGCGAGCCAACAACCGAGCATCCAGCGCATCGGTTTTAGCGCGAACTTTCACACCTTTGCGGTAATGGCTGAGCTCGTAGCCGCCAATCATGTAGATCACACAACCTTGCGCATAAGCCAGGTCGGCGAATTCCTGGTGATAGATATTGGTGGCTTCGATGGCGACATCCACTGGCGCGGGCAGCTCCTTGAGCCACTTCTTGATCGCAGCTTTGGTGTTGGGGATCGCTTCCAGTCGATCTGTTTCTGCGTGATAAATCACCAACTCATCTTTGGCGACATCAACACCCACGATCGGCTTTGCGACAGAAACCGGCATTGCCATTGAAAATCCTCCGGGCTAAGGTTTGAACACTTGAAGGGTTCACCCAGAGGCGCAGGCTTGTTCCTATCGTCGGTCTAGGCCAGATGCATTCTTTATCGGCGCTTGGGTGAAAGGAGGAGGGGTGAAATCTCCCACGGTCTGTACTGCGCGAACAGTCAGAATCGAGCTTTGTCCCTCTTCCTCCCTTCAAGTCCTACCATACAAGCGAGCTTGCTCGCGATGACGCCAACACATCCAACATCACCACCCACTGACCCACCGCTATCGCGAGCAAGCTCGCTCCCACAGTGGGCGGTGCAATGCCTGCAAGATTGCCGATCAGGGGATGAGCATCTGCACCTGCCCTGGCACGACGATCTTGATCACCCCGGCCCAGGTACACATCAAGGTGCTGTTGGCATCGATGGCCGGCATGTTGCCCAGCAACAGGGTCGGGGCGCCGCCGGGGATCCATGGGGCCGCGGTGGCCGGGATGCAGGGCATGGGGGTCAGCACGCCGAGTGCCGCCGCGGTGGCGGCGGCCACGGTCGGGTTCGCCAGGCTCATGCACATGCCAAACGTGGTGATGTTCACCAGCGGGATGTGATCCATGATATTCGCCGCCGGCATCCCGCCGGTCAGCAGGCGATTGACCGGCAGCACATTGAGCACCGCCGGGGCTGCGCCGAAGCTGCATTGCAAGGTCGCGGTGCCACAGACTTGCGGGCATCCCATCGCGGTTGCTCCTTTGAAAGCGACAGACTCCAAAACCTTAGCTCGCCCCTACCCGACGCGCACGCCGCCATGCATCAAGCCCGCTGATTATCCTGCAACACGCTAACCTATAAGACCCTGGCGTGCTTGTGACGCCTCCCGCGCGCCATTAGATTAGCCAATGATCGATGGCCTCCAAAATAAGCAGAAGGGATAAGCATGGCGTTTACTGATCAGTCCACCCGCGTGCGCGACGGTGAAGAACTCGATGCCAACCTGATCGACCCGTACCTCAAGGCCCACATTCCCGGCCTGACCGGCGTGCCGCAGATCAGCCAGTTTCCCGGTGGCGCGTCGAACCTGACCTACCTGCTGGAATACCCCGAGCAGGAGTTCGTCCTGCGCCGTCCACCGTTCGGCCACAAGGCCAAGTCCGCCCACGACATGGGCCGTGAGTTCCGCATCCTCAATCAATTGCGCGAAGGTTTCCCGTACTGCCCCAAAGCCTACGTGCACTGCACCGACGAGTCGGTGATGGGCGCCGAGTTCTATGTGATGGAACGGGTCAAGGGCATCATCCTGCGCTCCGACCTGCCGCCGGAACTGGGTTTCGACGCCGCCCGCACCGAAGCGCTGTGCAAGAGCTTCATCGACCGACTCGTCGAGCTGCACCGTGTCGACTACAACGCTTGCGGCCTGGCCGACCTGGGCAAGCCCGAAGGCTACGTGGCCCGGCAGATCCGCGGCTGGAGCGACCGCTACGAAAAAGCCCTGACGCCCGATGCGCCGAAGTGGGAAGCGGTCAAGGCCTGGCTCAACGACAAGATGCCGGCCGACCACCCCACTTCGAGCATCGTCCACAACGACTACCGCTTCGACAACGTGATCCTCGACCCAGAGAACCCGATGCAGATCATCGGCGTACTGGACTGGGAACTCACCACGATCGGCGATCCGTTGATGGATCTGGGCAACAGCCTCGCCTACTGGATCGAAGCCGCAGACCCGGCCCCCGTCCAACTGATGCGCCGCCAGCCAAGCCATGCCCCCGGCATGCTGACCCGCCGTGAGTTCGTCGATTACTACGCCGAGCGCGCCGGGATCCGCATCGACAACTTCGACTTCTATTACACCTACGGGCTGTTCCGCCTGGCCGGCATCGTCCAGCAGATCTACTACCGCTTCTTCCACGGCCAGACCCAGGACAAACGCTTCGCGCAGTTCGTTCAGATGAACACACTGCTGGAGCAGATGAGCCTGCAGGTCATCAGCAAATCCGCGCTCTGAGCGCACCTATAACAAGGAAACAGCATGTCCAAGACCCAGTTGTTCGACCTCGACGGTAAAATCGCCTTCGTTTCCGGCGCCAGCCGCGGCATCGGCGAGGCCATCGCCAAACTGCTGGCCCAGCAAGGCGCCCATGTGATCGTTTCCAGCCGCAAGCTCGACGGTTGCCAGCACGTGGCCGACGCCATCATCGCCGCTGGCGGCAAGGCCACCGCCATCGCCTGCCACATCGGTGAAATGGAGCAGATCAGCCAGGTATTCGCCGGTATCCGCGAACAGTTCGGGCGCCTGGACATCCTGGTCAACAACGCCGCCACCAACCCGCAATTCTGCAATGTCCTGGACACCGACCTGGGTGCGTTCCAGAAAACCGTGGATGTGAACATCCGCGGCTACTTCTTCATGTCGGTGGAAGCCGGCAAGCTGATGCGCGAGAACGGCGGCGGCAGCATCATCAACGTGGCGTCGATCAACGGCATCTCGCCGGGGATCTTCCAGGGCATCTACTCGGTGACCAAGGCTGCGGTGATCAACATGACCAAAGTCTTCGCCAAGGAATGCGCGCAATTCGGCATCCGCTGCAACGCCCTGCTGCCAGGCCTGACCGACACCAAGTTCGCCTCGGCACTGGTCAAGAACGACGCCATCCTGAAGACCGCCCTGGCGCAGATCCCGCTCAAGCGCGTGGCCGACCCGAGCGAAATGGCCGGCGCGGTGTTGTACCTGGCCAGCGATGCGTCGAGCTACACCACGGGTGTGGCGTTGAATGTGGATGGTGGGTTCCTGTCCTGACAGTGAGCCCTGTGAGAGACTCTGTGGGAGCGAGCTTGCTCGCGATAGCGCTGCATCAGTCGCACTGGTACTGGCTGACCCACCGCTATCGCGAGCAAGCTCGCTCCCACAGGGGATCTTCAGTGCTCGCGCAATGAATATTTATTCCAATATTTGCAATTAGAGAATATTTATTCCATAAATAGCCCTCCTGAAAATAACAATTCAAAGGGCTCTTTCTCATGCATGAACTCGGCATCGGTCTGATTGGCACCGGCTTCATGGGCCGTGCCCATGCCTTGGCGTTCCACAATGCCAAGGCGGTGTTCGACCTCCCCCTGAACCTGAAACTGGCGGCCCTGGCCGACGCCGATCCGCAGCGTGCCCGGCAATGCGCCCACAGCTGGGGGTTCGAGACGGCACACAGTGACTGGCAACAACTGATCGACGACCCGAAGGTCAACCTGATCGCCATCACCACACCCAACCACCTGCACTTCCCCATGGCCATGGCGGCGTTGGCGGCGGGCAAGCCGGTCTATTGTGAAAAGCCCCTGGCGGTGTCCCTGGAACAGGCCGAGCAGATGCGCCAGGCGGCCAAGGCGGCCGGGGTGGTGACGCGGGTCGGCTACAACTATCAACACAACCCGATCATTCAACGGGCGCGGGACATGATCCAGCGCGGCGAACTGGGACAGATCATCAGTTTCCAGGGCGAATTCAGCGAAGACTTCATGGCCGACCCCGCCTCACCGTGGTCATGGCGCTGCGAAGCGGCCCACGCCGGCGGCGCACTGGCGGACCTGGGCAGCCACTTGCTGGCCATGGCCCGGCACTTGTTGGGCGATGTCGAAGCGGTGAGCGCCGACAGCCAGACCGTGCACAACCAACGCCCTGCCAGCGTAGGCAATGCCGAACAACGCGCCATTGCGGTCGATGACCAGGTCCACGCGCTGCTGCGTTTCGCCAACGGCGCCCGAGGCACGGTGAGCAGCAGTTGGCTCAAGCACGGCTACAAGAACCACCTGAGCTTCGAGATCAGCGGCACCCTCGGCACCCTGGCGTTCGATCAGGAACGGCTCAATGAACTGCGCCTGTGTCGCGTCGGCCAGGCGGGTTTCCAACGCCTGCTGGCCGGTCCGGATTTGCCCGGTTATGCCGCGTTCAGCCCGGCCGCCGGTCACCAGTTGGGGTACAACGAATTGAAGACCCTGGAAGTGCACGAACTGGTGATGACGCTTGCCGGCGAAGGCGGCAGCGGGACCGACTTCGAAGAGGCCTGGGAAGTGGAGCGGCTGGCGGCGGCGATTCGTGTGGCGGCGCGGGAGGAGCGTTGGGTGAAGGTCAGCGAGCTATAAGCGCTCATTTATGCCCATTTTGTGAATCCCTGTAGAAAGGGGATTTATCCCCATCTGTGGGAGCAAGGCTTGCCCGCGATGAAGATGACGCGGTCTCCCTGGGAACCGAGGCGCCTGCATCGCGAGCAAGCTTTGCTCCCACGCAGCGGGGATAAATCCCCTCGCCACAGGGGGTTCAATTTCAATCTTGGGTTTGCAGTTCAACCAACCGCCCCGCCAACGCCTTGGCCTGGCTCGCCACATCAGTCACCGCCGTGCTTTCCCACCACATCCCCCGCAACGGCGGGCCCATGGCGAACAGCCGGCTGGCGGGCTCGCCTCGGGCGTCCAGCACCGCGCCATCGACACGCGCGGCGATGCCCAGGGCCAGCGGCCCGGGCTGGATCAGCCTCCGGGCCAACAGCTGTTGCGGCAACGGTCGCGCAACCCGGCGCCAGTCATATTCGATACCGCTGGAGTTGATCAGCGCCGCGCCCTGCACCACCGTCAGCCCGGTCTCGCCCCGGCGGCGGATGCTAATACCCAGCGTGCCCTCGGCAGAGGACGCCAGCCCCTTGAACGACGCCGCCTGGATCCGCAACCGCCCTTCCCCATGCAAACGCGCCACCAGCTCCGCGCTCAGCGGTGGCGAACGATGGTGATGGCTCTCCCACCATGGCCGTACATGGCGGACGAACTGCCGGCGTTGCACATCGCTGGCCTGGTTCCACAAGCGCCCGATGTGCGCGCGCACCGTGTCCAACGGAGCCTGCCAATCGACACCCTGGGCCTGGGCCTGACGGCATTGCTCGCGCAGGGCTCGCATCAACTGGCGTGGCGACCGCAGGCTGTGATCGTCGGCGAGGAAATCCACCCAGGCGGGTGGCTGGCGGCGCACATGGGGCAACAAACCATGGCGGGAAAACACTTCGATCGGCCCACGGTGCCCGGCCTGCTCCAGGGACACGACGGCATCGACCATGGTCAGTCCCGAGCCGATGATCAGCACCGTGGACTGCGGATCAAGCTGGCGCATCGCAGCCACATCCCAGGGGTCCAGGGCCGCGGCATTCAAGCCGCTGGATTCGGTTTGCGGGGTTCGCGCCGCCGGGAACATGCCGGTGGCCAGTACCGCGAAACGGCCGCGCAAGACCTGGCCGTCATCCAGCTTCAGCATTACGGCATCGTCGGCAACCCGCAGGTCGACGGCCTCCCCGCGCACGTGCTCGGCGGTCGAACCGTTTTGCGCGCCTATCTCGCGAGCCTCGGCCAGCCGTTGTTGCACATAGAGGCCAAACATTCCCCGGGGCGGGAACAACTCGCTGATCGGCACGTGCTGCTGATCCGACTCGGGCCAGCCGCCAGCTTCGATGAACGCGGTGAGCCATTGGGTCAGGTCATCAGCGTTGTCCGGGTCGACGCTCATGCGCGCCGCGTTGCCGTTCAACGTGTGGCCCAGCTCCACGGCACTGTAGGCCTCGCCCCGGCCCAGTTCACTGCGCGGCTCGACAATCAACACCTCGCGCCGGCCCGGCAGGCGCAGCAACTGCGCGGCCAGCATGGCACCGCTCAGGCCGCCACCGATGATCAGGATATCGGCCTCCCGGGTGATGCCCTGCTCATGTCGCTCCAGCGCTGTTTCCATACCGCTCTCCAGGAATCAAATCACCACGTTGCGTACGAATCTCGCCGCCACCGGGCCATCGTTGCGATAGGCATGGGGCTGGTTGCTGGCGAACATGAAAAACTCACCGGCGCCAATCCGGCGCTCCTCGCTGCCCAATAGCAGGGTCAGGCAGCCTTCGAAGACATAGAGCTGCTCGCTCCACCCCTCGGCATCGGGCTCTGAAGGGTAATACTCGCCGGGCTCCAGGCGCCACTCCCAGAGTTCCACCTCGCGGCTGGCGGTGGCCTTGGCGAGCAACACGGCTTTGCTGCCAGCGATGGTGCCGGCCCAGGCCAGTTCGTTGATGCGGCTCGAATCGCGGGCGTCGGGGGCCTGGATCAAGTCGCTGAAGGCCACGTCGAGGGCTTCGGCGACCCGGTCCAGGGTGGTCAGGCTGACATTCTTTTCGCCCGCCTCGATGGCCACCAGCATCCGCCGGCTGACCCCCGACAACTCGGCCAACGCCGTCTGGCTGAGCTCGGCGGCATGCCGCAGACGACGGACATTCTGGCTGACGTGTTGCAGGACGGAGGCCCGCTGGCCGGATTCTTTGTGCACTATATTGCTCACATGGCAGGGTTGCGCATTATACTGCCCAACTTCGGGCGCATTGTGCGTCCGCCTCAAGTGGCGCGCAAGGTCATGGCATCGGTGAACTCCCCGCAAGCTTCCTCCCGTTTCTCAAGGTTCAGCAAGGCCGAATGCGTGCTGGTGCTGATTACCATGATCTGGGGTGGAACTTTCCTGCTGGTGCAACACGCCATGACGGTCAGTGGGCCGATGTTTTTCGTCGGTCTGCGCTTTGCCGCCGCGGCCGGGTTTGTCGCGCTGTTCTCCTGGCGGCATCTGCGGGACCTGACCCTCTTCGAACTCAAGGCCGGGTGCTTCATCGGTGTGGCGATCATGCTCGGCTACGGCCTGCAGACCGTCGGCCTGCAAACCATCCCCAGTAGCCAGTCGGCGTTCATTACCGCGCTTTACGTGCCATTCGTGCCCTTGCTGCAATGGTTGGTGCTGGGCCGTCGGCCTGGTTTGATGCCCAGCCTCGGCATCATGCTGGCGTTCACCGGGCTGATGCTGGTGTCGGGCCCGGCCGGGGCCTCGCTGAACTTCAGCCCCGGTGAAATCGCCACGTTGATCAGCGCCATCGCAATCGCCGCCGAGATCATCCTGATCAGCGCCTATGCCGGCCAGGTCGATGTGCGCCGGGTGACCGTGGTGCAACTGGCCAGCACCGCGGTGCTGGCCTTCCTGATGGTGGTGCCGACCCAGGAAAAGATCCCGGATTTTTCCATGTTGCTGCTGGTCAGCGCCGTGGGCCTGGGCGCCGCCAGCGCAGCGATCCAGGTGGCGATGAACTGGGCACAGAAAAGCGTCTCGCCGACCCGCGCCACGCTGATCTATGCCGGTGAGCCGGTGTGGGCCGGCATCGCCGGACGCCTGGCGGGCGAACGGCTGCCGGCGATTGCCTTGTTCGGCGCGGCGCTGATCGTGGCAGCGGTGATTGTCAGTGAGCTGAAGACTCGGAGCAAAGGGGTTGTCGAGGTGGATGAGGGGCTTGAGCGCGAGCAGTGAGGCCGGTGATTGAACCTGTGTAGGAGCTGTCGAGTGCAACGAGGCTGCGATCTTTCCCCAGACACTTGAGTCTCAAGCGAAAAATCAAAGATCAACAGATCGCAGCCTTCGGCAGCTCCTACACAAGCCCAGCGGGAGCAAGCTCCCTCGCCACGGGTGATGTGTAGGGCGCAAAGTCAGAAAACTCCCCCTACCTTGTAGGATTCTGCGACACCCTCGCGGTTGGTGATCGGGAATACGCCACGTATGATCCCTCACAACCTCCCGCCGAATAGAAGCCTATGTCACTGATAGTTCTATTGCTTTTGCCCTTCATCGGCAGCTGTGTCGCGGCGCTGCTGCCGCATAACGCCCGTAACGCCGAATCACTGCTGGCCGGCCTCGTCGCCCTGGTCGGCACGGTTCAGGTGGCCTTGCTGTATCCGCAGATCGCCGACGGCGGTGTGATCCGTGAGCACTACACCTGGTTGCCCAGCCTGGGCCTGGATTTCGTGCTGCGCCTGGACGGCTTTGCCTGGCTGTTTTCGTTGCTGGTGCTGGGCATCGGCACGCTGGTGTCGCTGTACGCCCGCTACTACATGTCGCCGGACGATCCGGTGCCGCGTTTCTTCGCATTTTTCCTGGCGTTCATGGGCGCCATGCTCGGGCTGGTGATCTCCGGCAACCTGATCCAGATGGTGTTTTTCTGGGAACTGACCAGCCTGTTCTCGTTCCTGCTGATCGGTTACTGGCACCACCGCGCCGACGCTCGACGCGGTGCCTACATGGCGTTGATGGTGACTGGGGCCGGCGGGCTTTGCCTGTTGGCCGGGGTAATGCTGCTCGGCCATGTGGTGGGCAGCTATGAGCTGGACAAGGTCCTGGCCGCCGGTGACCTGATCCGTGCCCATGCCCTCTACCCCATTCTGTTGTCGCTGATCCTGATCGGCGCCTTGAGCAAAAGCGCCCAGTTTCCATTCCACTTCTGGCTGCCCCATGCCATGGCCGCCCCCACGCCGGTGTCGGCGTATCTGCACTCGGCCACCATGGTCAAGGCCGGGGTGTTCCTGCTGGCGCGGTTATGGCCGTCGCTGTCGGGCAGCGAAGAGTGGTTCTACATCGTCGGCGGCGCGGGGGCTTGTACGTTGCTGCTGGGCGCCTACTGCGCGATGTTCCAGAACGACCTCAAGGGCCTGCTGGCCTACTCCACCATCAGCCACCTCGGGCTGATCACCCTGCTGCTGGGCCTGAACAGTCCACTGGCGGCCGTGGCGGCGGTATTTCATATCCTCAACCACGCCACCTTCAAGGCGTCGCTGTTCATGGCCGCCGGGATCATCGACCACGAAAGCGGCACCCGCGACATTCGCAAGCTCAGCGGCCTGGTGCGGCTGATTCCGTTCACCGCGACCCTGGCCATGGTCGCCAGCGCGGCGATGGCTGGGGTGCCGTTGCTCAATGGTTTCCTGTCCAAGGAAATGTTCTTCGCCGAGACCGTGTTTATTTCCGCCACGGCCTGGGTCGAACTGGCGCTGCCGATCATCGCCACCATCGCCGGGACCTTCAGCGTCGCCTACTCCTTGAGGTTCACCGTGGATGTGTTCTTCGGCCCCAGCGCCACCGACCTGCCCCATACCCCTCACGAACCACCGCGCTGGATGCGCGCACCGGTGGAACTGCTGGTGTTCACCTGCCTGGTGGTGGGGATTTTCCCCGCCCAAGTGGTCGGCTCGTTGCTGGCTGCCGCCGCGTTGCCGGTGGTGGGCGGGACGCTGCCGCAGTACAGCCTGGCGATCTGGCACGGCCTGAACGCACCGATGATCATGAGCCTGGTGGCCATGTCCGGCGGCATCGTCCTGTACCTGCTGCTGCGCAATCAGCTCCGGCAAGGGCACATCAAGCACCCGCCGTTCATTGGCCGGCTCAGTGGCAAGCGCTTGTTCGAGCGCTGCCTGGTGCTGATGATGCGCCAGGGTCGGCGGTTGGAGCGCAAGATCAGTACCCGGCGCCTGCAAGCCCAACTTTTTTTCCTGGTGCTGGCGGCGGTATTGGCCGGGCTGATCCCGATGCTGCACAGCACGCTGGTCTGGGGCGACCGGCCGAAGATCCCCGGTTCCATCGTCTTCGTCACCCTGTGGCTGCTGGCGATCGCCTGTGCCCTGGGCGCGGCCTGGCAGGCCAAGTACCACCGGCTCGCGGCCCTGACCATGGTCAGCGTCTGCGGCCTGATGACCTGCGTGACCTTCGTCTGGTTCTCCGCTCCCGACCTGGCCTTGACGCAACTGGTGGTGGAAGTGGTTACCACCGTGCTGATCCTGCTGGGCCTGCGCTGGCTGCCACGGCGGATCGAGGACGTCTCGCCGCTGCCCAACAGCGAGCGGCGCGCGCGCATCCGACGCCTGCGGGACTTGCTGCTGTCCGGCGCCGTCGGCGGCGGCATGGCGCTGTTGTCCTATGCGATGCTCACGCGCCAGACGCCCAACGACATTTCTTCGTTCTACTTGAGCCGTGCCCTGCCCGAAGGCGGCGGCAGCAATGTGGTGAACGTGATGCTGGTGGACTTCCGCGGCTTCGACACTCTCGGGGAAATCACCGTGCTGGTGGCGGTGGCCCTGGCGGTGTTCGCCCTCCTGCGGCGTTTCCGCCCACCGAAGGAAAGCATGCAGTTGCCAGCACAACAGCGCCTGCTGGCGCCGGACGTGGTCACCGACCTGGTCAACCCGCGCCATGCCAGCGATACCGCATTGGGCTTCATGATGGTGCCGTCGGTGCTGGTGCGCCTGCTGCTGCCGATCGCCCTGGTGGTGTCGTTCTACCTGTTCATGCGCGGCCACAATCAACCCGGTGGCGGCTTCGTGGCCGGTTTGGTGATGTCGGTGGCGTTCATCCTGCAATACATGGTGGCCGGCACCCAGTGGGTCGAGGCGCAAATGAGCCTGCGACCGCTGCGCTGGATGGGCACCGGGCTGTTGTTCGCCACCGCCACCGGCCTGGGGGCGATGGCCGTGGGTTATCCGTTCCTGACCACCCACACCTGGCATTTCGAATTACCGCTGCTGGGTGATCTCCATGTGGCCAGCGCGCTGTTTTTCGACATCGGCGTGTACGCCGTGGTGGTCGGTTCCACCCTGCTGATCCTCACCGCCCTGGCTCACCAGTCGGTGCGGGCCCATAAGCCGGGCCTGCAAGCCAAACCCGTCGCCCCCGTCAAAGGAGCCACCGCCTGATGGAAGAAGTCATCGCAATCGCAATCGGCGTACTCGCCGCCTCCGGTGTCTGGCTGGTGTTGCGGCCACGGACCTTCCAGGTGGTCATGGGCCTGTGCCTGCTGTCCTACGGCGTCAACCTGTTCATCTTCAGCATGGGCAGCCTGTTCATCGGCAAGGAGCCGATCATCAAGGATGGCGTGCCCCAGGACCTGCTGCACTACACCGACCCGCTGCCCCAGGCGCTGGTGCTGACGGCCATCGTGATCAGCTTCGCCATGACCGCGCTGTTCCTGGTGGTGCTGCTGGCGTCCCGGGGCCTGACCGGCACCGACCATGTGGACGGTCGGGAGCCCAAGGAATGATGTTGACGCCTCATCTGATCGCCGCGCCCATCCTGCTGCCGCTGCTGACCGCCGCGTTGATGCTGATGCTGGGCGAGAAACACCGCCCGCTCAAGGCACGGATCAATCTGCTTTCCAGCCTGCTGGGCCTGGGCATCGCCGTGCTGTTGCTGTACTGGACCCAGGACCAGGCCCTGCCCGCGTCCATTGGCGTGTACCTGCCGGGCAACTGGCAGGCGCCGTTCGGCATTGTGCTGGTGGTCGATCGCCTGTCGGCGCTGATGCTGGTACTGACCGGCATCATCGGCGTCAGCGCCCTGCTCTTCGCCATGGCCCGCTGGGACCGCGCTGGGGCGAGTTTCCATGCGCTGTTCCAGATCCAGTTGATGGGCCTTTACGGCGCCTTCCTGACGGCGGACCTGTTCAACCTGTTCGTGTTCTTCGAGGTGTTGCTGGCGGCCTCCTACGGCTTGATGCTGCACGGTTCGGGCCGGGCGCGGGTGTCGTCGGGCCTGCATTACATCTCTATCAATCTGCTGGCCTCGTCGTTGTTCCTGATCGGCGCAGCGCTGATCTATGGCGTCACCGGCACGTTGAACATGGCCGACCTGGCCCTGAAAATCCCGCTGGTGCCAGAGGCCGACCGCGGCTTGCTGCACGCCGGGGCAGGCATCCTTGCGGTGGCGTTCCTGGCCAAGGCCGGCATGTGGCCGCTGAACTTCTGGCTGGTGCCGGCCTACAGTGCCGCCAGCGCACCGGTGGCGGCGCTGTTTGCGATCATGACCAAGGTTGGCGTCTACACGATCCTGCGCCTGTGGACGTTGCTGTTCTCCGGCCAGGCCGGCGCCTCGGCGTATTTCGGCGCCGACTGGCTGGTCTATGGCGGCATGGCGACCATCGTCTGCGCCGCCATTGCCATTCTCGCGGCCCAACGCCTGGAGCGCATGGCGAGCCTGAGCATCCTGGTTTCGGCCGGGATCCTGTTGTCGGCCATCGGCTTCGCCCAACCCAACCTGGTGGGCGCGGCGCTGTTTTACCTGGTGAGTTCGACACTGGCGCTCTGCGCGCTGTTCTTGCTGGCCGAGCTGATCGAGCGTTCGCGCTCGGCCAATGAACTGGCCCTGGACGACGACTTCGACACCTTGCCGCGACCGCTGGAATCCTTGCAACCGCCCAAGGGAATCAACCTCGACGACGAGCAGAAAGCCGTGGTCGGGCAGGTGATTCCCTGGACCATGGCCTTCCTTGGCTTGAGCTTTATCTTCTGTGCGCTGTTGATTATCGGCATGCCGCCGCTGTCGGGGTTCATCGGCAAGCTGAGCCTGCTCAGCGCCCTGCTCAATCCCCAGGGGCTCGGCGCCAGTGCCGGGGCACCGCTGTCGAACCAGGCGTGGGGCTTGTTGGCGTTGCTGATCCTCTCGGGGCTGGCCTCGCTGATTGCCTTTTCACGCCTGGGCATCCAACGTTTCTGGACGCCCCAGGAACGCCCATCGCCGCTGCTGCGACCGTTCGAATGCCTGCCGATCATAGTGCTGCTGGGCCTGGGCATCGCCCTGACTTTCAAGGCCGAGCCGTTGCTGCGCTACACCCAATCCGCTGCCGATGCGCTGAACAACCCGGAACATTATGTGATGTCGGTGCTCGCCACCCGCGCCGTGCCCACCCCAGAGACCCGCGCCGCGTTGCAGGAGGTGCAGCCATGAAACGCCTGTTTCCCGCCCCGTGGTTGTCCCTGGCGTTGTGGTTGCTGTGGCTGGTGCTGAACGTGTCCGTCAGCGCCGGCCATCTGCTGCTCGGCGCCGCACTAGGTTTCCTGGCCCCGTTGATGATGCGCCCATTGCGCCCACGGCCCATCCGTATCCGCCGGCCGTGGGTGGTGTTGCGCTTGTTCCTGCTGGTGGGTCGTGATGTGCTGGTGTCCAACGTGGCGGTGGCCTGGGGTGTGCTGAACGCCGGGCGCCGTCCGCCCCGCTCGCGGTTCATCAAGGTGCCGCTGGACCTGCACGACGCCAACGGCCTGGCCGCGCTGTCGATGATCACCACGGTGATTCCGGGGACGGTCTGGTCGGAACTGGCCCTGGACCGCAGCATCCTGTTGATGCATGTGTTCGACCTGGAGGACGAGGCGTCATTCATCGCGCATTTCAAGGCCACCTACGAGCGCCCGTTGATGGAGATTTTCCAATGAGCCCCTTGCTGTCCAATGCGATCCTGTCGAGCCTGTTCCTGTTCACCCTGGCGATGGTGTTGACCCTGTGGCGGCTGTTCAAGGGCCCGTCGGCGCAGGACCGGGTATTGGCCCTGGACTATCTGTACATCGTGGCAATGCTGATGATGCTGGTGCTGGGCATTCGTTATGCCAGTGATACCTATTTCGAGGCGGCCCTGCTGATCGCCCTGTTCGGCTTTGTCGGCTCGTTTGCCCTGGCCAAGTTCCTGTTGCGTGGCGAGGTGATCGAATGACCGGCGAACTGTCGATGTGGGTCGAAATCCCGGTGGCGATCCTGCTGGTGCTCAGCAGCCTCTTTGCCCTGGCCGGAGCGATCGGCCTGGTGCGGCTGAAGGATTATTTCCAGCGCATGCACCCTCCGGCCCTGGCATCCACACTGGGCGCCTGGTGCGTGGCACTGGCTTCGATCGTGTATTTTTCGGCGCTCAAATCCGGGCCGGTGTTGCACGCCTGGCTGATCCCGATCCTGTTGTCCATCACCGTCCCGGTGACCACCCTGCTGCTGGCCCGGGCGGCGTTGTTCCGCAAGCGCATGGCTGGGGATGATGTGCCGGCGGAAGTGAGCAGTCGCCGAAACGACTGACCGATATCTCGAGCCGGTACAGCTTTTGTGGCGAGGGAGCTTGCTCCCGCTGGGCTTGTGTAGGAGCTGCCGAAGGCTGCGATCTTTTGATCTTTTGATCTTTTGATCTTTCGATCTTTCGCTTGAGACTCAAGTGTCTGGGGGAAAGATCGCAGCCTCGTTGCACTCGACAGCTCCTACACAGCTCCTACACAACTCTTACACCTCAGCGGGAGCAAGTTCCCTCGCCACAACGGCGTTCGCCGTTAGAGGCTCAGGCCCACGCCACCGCCAGCAACCCGGCCCCAAGCACCACGCACAACGGCGAATAGACCCAGGTGTCGAGCCTGGCGAATGTCGAGTCCTTGACCTCCTTGAAGAAACCCACCAGCTCCGACTCGCCAATGGCCCGGGCGAACATCAGCAAGGCAATCGCACTGATCAGCCACTGCAACGCCCGATGAGTGACCGGCTGCGCCAGCAGGCCGACCCGCAGGCACACCAGCAGCGCCACCATCAGCAGCGCCAGGGCCACCAGCAAGGTCAGCCAGCCCGAGGGATCGAACGCCGGTCGCAGCGCCTCCCCCTGCTTCACCGGCACCTGGGGCACCACTGCCTTGGTCGCCCACCGCCCACCCAGGGCCCAATACATATGAATCAAGCTGATGGTCGCAAACACTGCGACCAGCGACCGAGCCAATAAAAGCGTCATTCGCCAGCCTCCTGAAAAAGGTTGAACAATCATCCTAGCTCGAATTTGGCATTTCGCTGGACGGGCGTAGGTTGCCAGGTTCCAGTGAATGATTCATTGCCCAGGATCAAGAGTTCAACCTGCTGGCACGTTGGCGCCCTACAGGCCAGCTGACACCTTGTCCGCCACCTCCTTGGGCAGCCAGGCCTGCCAGACCTGTGGATGCGCCTTGAGGAACGCCTCGGCGGCCTCACGGGGCGGCGTGCGCTTCTCGCTCATGTCGGCCAGGGCCTTGTTCAACGGCTCGATGGGCAAATCGACCTTGCTGAAGAACTCGGCAATCTCCGGGTATTGCTTCTGGAACGGCGCAGAGACGCCAATCGACAGTTTCGAGGCCAGTGAGCGGGTCGGCTTCGGGTTGGGGTTATCGGCGTCGGTCAGGGTTTTCCAGGCCTCGGCATCGAACGGCGGCTCCTGCAACTGCACCAGCTTGAAGCGCCCGAGCAGCGGCGTGGGCGACCAGTAATAAAACAGGATCGGCTTGCCCCGGCGGATCGTCGAACTGATTTCCGCATCCAGCGCCGCCCCCGAACCGCTGCGAAAATTCACGTAGCTGTCAGACAGGCCATACGCCTTGAGCTTCTGTTTGTTGACTACCTCGGAAGTCCAGCCAATGGGGCTGTTGAGGAAGCGGCCCTTGTCAGGGCTCTCCGGATCCTTGAACACATGCTTGTAGCGCGCCAGGTCCTCGACACTGCGCAGGTCCGGCGCCAGGGGCTTGATGCCCTTGGCCGGGTCGCCCTTGATGACGTACTCGGGCACCCACCAACCTTCCGTCGCGCCTTTGACCGTATCACCCAAGGCGACCACCTTGCCTTCGGCCTCGGCCTTGACCCACACCGGGCTGCGGCCGGCCCATTCCTCGCCGATCACCTGGATGTCGTTATTGGCCAGGGCGGTTTCCAGGGTAATGGTGGTGCCCGGCAATGTGTCGGTCTGCAGCCCATAGCCTTTTTCGACGATGATCCGCAGGATATCGGTGATCAGGCTGCCGCTTTCCCAGTTCAAGTCGGCAAAGTGGATCGGCGCCGTGGCAGCCGAGGCCGGAAGGGGTGAAACCAACACCGCGAAGGTGGCCCAGGCAGCCAGCCACTGTCGAACTCGTTTCATGCTTTGCACCTCATGCCAGATACAGCAATAGCTGAACGGCCCTGCGTAACCGAACGCAAGCCCTGAATAGTTCAGTCAATTGACTGTAGCCGAGGTTCCAGCGAGATCTTGCGAAACGGTCAGCGGTTTGGGCGCACAGCCCCCCGCAAGCCCGATGCCTACGCGTTTTTCAGCGGTCTGAAGCGATCACTCACTGGCCTTGAAGGTCACCAGTTCGCCCTTGCGCCACTTGGCGGCCTTGGCGGTGACCGCTTTCAAGGTCTTGGTCAAGCCTTCTTGCAGTTGTTCGTTGGCCGCAAACACGGTCACCACGCTGTGGCCTTCCTTGAACAGGATTGCCTGACCACCGGGGGTCGTGACGAAGGCGTAATCGCCAAGCCCATAGACCGTCAGCTTGATTTCGCGAAAGCGGATTTCAAACTTGCCACCTTCGCGGCTGGGCAGCACCGCTGCGCGAAAATGATCACCGACCTTGAGTTCGAGCCTGGGCTTGTCATCGACCACCAGGGCCGACTCAGTGTCGATTTCGGCGACATAAATACCTTCGGCGGTCTGCTCGGTGATGTAGACGAAACGTGACTGGAAGAGTTTGACCAGTTTTGCCCGCAGGTCACCAAGTACGAATAACGCATGCATGTCGAGATTACTTACTGCCAAGGAAACATCCCCATCTTTGAAAAAGGCCCGCCCTCCGGAAAGGACGGACCACGAGAACCCGTGCCGACTGTAGTGTCGTAATGGACCTGTAACTGAAATTCGAAGTGAACGGCGCGCCCTGTCCCGGGCCGAAAGCAGACTAAAGGTTGCCGCTCTCGCCGTCTTTCCCGGGGGGTCGCCAGAGGCTGAAGGAAAAAGCCACTCTGAGCATCGGAAAAGATGGGACTACTAACTTTAGGGAAATTTCTCACTTAAAAAAGCATTTTTCTGACATCGAGCCCAAAAAAAATTGCTTTAGATAGGCGCAGCCGTCCACACGACACTGCCGATTCTAGAGCAGCCGAAGGCGTGGAGACTACTCGAAATACCCGGCAATTCGTCGGTAAACCATAGAAAAGGAATTCACATGGCCACTTTCACAACCCTGCTCCACCCCTTCCCACCTAGCATCGTTGATACAGCCGACACCTTTGACGGCGTCGATTGCCTGCCTATTTCGTTGATACAACCGCGTTATCGGGTCGTTTTGGCCGGCAAGTGTTTTTTTCACATTGAGGAAACATCGACCGGACGTGTAAGAGGATTCCGAACCGATCATAACGAAGCCTGCTACCTGGCCAGGCGTCTCGAACGCAGCGCCTGAACTCATCTATGCCCGTCCATGACTTAACTCAGCCGTCGACGGGCAACTGCTGCCATACTGCCCGCCCAGCGCAGCCGTCGCCCATCGACGGATCGCGCACCCATAGTATGACTTCGAGGAGAAGGCGCGACGTGACGGAATTTGATATCGGCGAATTTTTTATCCGGGGCGAAGCCAGAGAAGTCGAAGGCGAGTTCCAGGCCGTCATCGTTATGCGCGCCAAGCCACCCTTGACCACCGTCAGTTGCCACCAGGTGGAGAAGGATCGCTGGTTCAAGACTGCGGAGATCGCGGCCGAGGCTGCCAGGGAAGCGGCCAAGGCGTTGAAGGTCGCCGTGGATGAAGGGGCCTTGAAAGCCTGAGCCCGATCGAACTCCTGATGACCGCTTGCCTCAGATAAAGGGAAGCACCGAGGCGCCACGACGGCGCCCCGCCCAAAGGAGACTCCCATGGAACAACCTTCCCACGAACTCAAGACCCTGTTCGACCAACTGGGCCTGCCCTCCGACGGCAAGGCCATTGACGACTTCATCATCGCCCACCCGCTGGCTCCGGAAATCAAGCTGGTGGAGGCCGACTTCTGGTCGACCCAGCAAAAAGACCTGCTCCGGGAATGGCTGCTCGCCGACGGCGAAGAGGCGGTGCTGGTGGATCAGCTGAACGTGCGTCTGCACGATGGCAAGTAGCGGCAAGTCCCATTGGCGAGTGCACCACCGCTTTTGTGGCTATTGGGATTTACCTGTGGGAGCAAAGCTTGCTCGCGATGAAGACGACGCGGTTTTCCAGGGAACCGAGGCGCCTGCATCGCGAGCAAGCTTTGCTCCCACAGCCTAGCGCGGCTTCTCGGGTTTGTAGCCCAGGCGCAAGCCACCCCAGTGACGCCCCTTGAGCATGATCGGTACGGAAAGATCGTGCATCAACTCACCCGTGTCGCGGGTGTAGGTCTGGAGCAGCACGGGCTGCTGGTGGCTGCCGCAGCGGATCCCGGTGCGGTCGGAGAATTTGCGCTTGGTGCGGTTATTCAGCGTGTCTACCTGGGGATCGCCGGTCAGCGGCTGGCTGAAGACCTTGTTATGGGTCGGCACGTAGCCCTGCTGGGTGCAGGCAATCGCAAACACCAGGCCCTCATGCCGGGCAAGCAAGGGCTCTTGGATCGTCGGCAGTACCTGGTCGGTGTAGCGGTCGAAACGGGTCTGGAATTTGGCTGGCTGGGTATTGGGGATCGGCTGGTAGTTACGGTCGAACAGGTCCTCCAGGCTGACACGGCCCTGGTCGATATCGGCTTCGAACTGTGCAGCGATCTGGCTCGCCCCCTCCCGCGCCAGGTCGTAGACCCGTTGGTGATAATCGTCGAGGCCCACCTCGGCCAGGCGCTCGCTGATGGTTTCGGCCTGGCCTTCCATTTGCACCGCCGCCTCGGCCAGGCGCTGGGTCTGCTGGTCGCTGATGGACAGGTCGCCGCGCATCTGCTCGATGGCGTGGAACAGGCTGTCGAGTTGTTCGCGGTTGGTGTCGGTGCCTTCGGCGATGGCGCTGACCTGGGTTTCGACGCCGGCGGCGAGCCGAGCGATGTTTTCCAGATGCTGGCCGGTGTGCTCGACCTGCTGCACGCCGATGTCCAGGTCAGCGGCCAGTTGACGGATCTGCTCCACCACCTGGGCGGTGCGCTGCTGGATGTCGGCCACCATCACCCCGACCTCGCCGGTCGCCGCAGCCGTGCGCCCGGCCAGGCCTCGGACTTCATCGGCCACCACCGCGAACCCACGGCCATGCTCACCGGCCCGCGCCGCCTCGATGGCCGCGTTCAGGGCCAGCAGGTTGGTCTGGCTGGCGATCGACTGGATCACCAGGCTGACCCGCTGGATTTCATCGCTGCGCACACTCAAGGCCTCGATCAACTCACGGCTGTCGTTTGCGCGCTGGCTGAGCTGGTGCATGCGGCTGATGGACTCCACCAGCTCGCTGCGCCCGGCCAGGCTGCTGCGATGGGCTTCGCTGGCGGCGCTCAGGGCTTGCTGGCTGAGTTGCGAAGTGGCTTGCTCGGTGGCGATCATCGATTCGGCATTGCTGACGATCTGCGCCGCCGCGTCGAGTTGGGACTGGACCTTGCCGGCCAGTTGCTTGACCGAATAGGCGACACCGGCCGCTGACAGCGCGTTATGGCTGGTGGTGTAGGACAGGTCGCGGGTCAGCTCGGCCAGTGTGTCGGTCGCGGGTGCGGGCGCCGCCGTCACGCGCGAACGCAGGCGCGGCAACCAGACGATGAGCATGACCAGCGGCAGGCCCAGGTACAGCGACCAGCCGCCCAAGGCCATGCCGCACAACAGCAAGGCCAGGGCGAGGCTCTGCAAAGTCGGCGTCAGCCAGCGCGCCGTGCTTTTTGTCTCAGGTACCGAGGCCGGCACTGCACCTGTCAGCGTTCCGTCTGTCGCCATGTTCGTCACCCACACTCTCGTTGTTATGACCGCATTAAACGCCACTACAGAGCCATTATCCATGGTCCATTAGTCGTGTTCTTGCAGCAGATCAACGGGAGTAGACGAACGAGCACGGGCGAAAGCAAAAGATCGCGGCCTTCGTCAAAAGGTCGCGATCTTTTTTGGAAAACGCGAATCAGGCCTGACGCTGGTGCTTGTCGATCTGTTCGTGACGTTCCTGGGCTTCGATGCAGTACTTGGTGGTCGGGCTGATCAGCAGGCGCTTGAGGCCAATAGCCTCGCCGCTGTCGTCGCACCAGCCGAAGCTGTCGTCGTTGATACGGTCCAGGGCCTGCTCCAACTGAGGCAGCATGCGCTGGTCGCGATCGATGGCGTTGACCAGCCAGGTACGCTCTTCTTCTACGGAAGCAGCGTCCGCCGGGTCAGCCGGGGTGTCCAGGCTCTCAATGGCGATTCGGTTCTGTTCGATGCGCTCGTGGGTTTCGACCTTCATGTTCTGCAACAGCTTGGTGAAGAAAGCCAGCTGCTCGGCATTCATGTAGTCATCCGCCGGCATGGCCAGCAACTTTTCCTTTGTCATTGATATCTCTATAAAAAAACGTGCATTAAGGCGAATTATGGAGCGTCCCGCAGCGCAGCTGCCACGCTCATCAGGAAGGCGCCGTCTATTCCAAGCGCCACCCGGCACTCAATTTAAGAGGGGCGGCAGTCTAAGGCCGAGTCGAGGCCTCAGCAACTGAAAACATAGGGAAAATGTCCGACACCCCCTTCAAATGTTCTCTGACAGGCTTTTGGCAGTCATCGGAGTGCGTTTATAACAAGAAATTCGGTGCAATAGCTGTATTAAGAAGACAAATGGCAACGCCACGCGGGTCAGGCGTGGCGCTTTGTCGCAACTTCCCGGGTATCAGCGCTTGAGTTTGCGCTTGTTGCGGTACTGGTCGATGACCACCGCCACCACGATGATCAGCCCCTTGATGATGTCCTGGATGTAGGCATCGACACCGACGAAGGTGAAACCGCTGGCCATCACCCCAAGGATCAGCGCCCCGATCACGGTGCCGGTGATGCGCCCCACCCCGCCCGCCAGGCTGGTGCCGCCGATCACGGCCGCGGCAATCGCGTCCAGTTCATAGGACATGCCCATGCCCGCCTGCCCGGTCGCCGCCCGCGCCGAGGCCACCACGCCGGCCAACCCGGCCAGCAACCCGGCAATGCTGTAGACGATCACCAGGTGGCGCTTGACGTTGATGCCCGAGGTACGCGCCGCCTGCATGTTGCCGCCGATGGCATAGGTGTACTTGCCATACTTGGTGTAGCGCAGGGCGATGTGGAAGATCACTGCTACCACCAGGAAGATGATCACCGGCATCGCGCCATGCCCAATGGCGGTATAGGAATCGGACAGCATGCTCACCGGTTGGCCTTCGGTGTAGTAGCGCGCCAGGCCACGGGCCGAGACCATCATGCCGAGGGTCGCAATGAACGGCGGAATACCGGTAACGGCGATGATGCTGCCGTTGATCGCCCCGGCCAGCAGCCCTACCCCGAGCCCCGCCACCACTGGTATCCACACCGGCAAGTCCGTCAAGGAGGGAAACACCGCCCGGGCGAAGTCAGAAGTCTGGGCCAGGCTGGCGGCGATCATGGCCGACAGCGCCAGCACCGAGCCGGACGACAGGTCGATACCGGTGGTGATGATCACCTGGGTCACGCCGATGGCCAGCAGGCCGATGATCGACACTTGCAGGATCATCAACACCAGGCGCTGGGAGTTCATCAGGAAACTCTGGTCGCGCATGATCCAGCCGAACATTTCGAACACCAGGCCGATGCCGATCAGCACCAGGAAGATACTCAGCTCCGTCGGCAGTCGCCGGCGCGCCCTGGCCGGTGCGGCCGCGGGTTTGTTTTCCAGTATCGCGTTCATAACCATTCACCTTTTTTATCTGTGGCGAGGGAGCAAGCTCGCGCGGGGTTGTGTAGCAGCCCCAAAACAGGGACGCTTCGCGCCCAAGCGCGAGCTTGCTCCCTCGCCACGGGATTATTGCTCGACGTTATTGATCCGAACGACTGGCATCAGGACAGGCCTGAAGCCAATTGCATGACTCGTTCCTGGGTCGCTTCGCTGCGGTCGAGGGTGCCCATCAGGTCGCCTTCGTGCATCACCATGACCCGGTCGCTCATGCCCAGTACTTCCGGCAGCTCCGAGGAAATCATGATCACCGCCATGCCTTCGCTGGCGAGGTAGGAAATCAGTCGGTAGATCTCGGCCTTGGCACCGACATCGATGCCACGGGTCGGCTCGTCGAGGATCAGGATGCGCGGGTTGGTCATCAGCCAGCGGGCCAGCAGCGCTTTCTGCTGGTTGCCGCCAGACAACGTGTCGATGCACTGCTCCAGCGACGGGGTCTTGACCCGCAGCTTCTTGCACATGTCCTCACACAAGGCGCGCAGGGCTTTCTGCTGGATGAAGCCGTTGCCCACATAATGAGGCAGCACGGCCATCTCCATGTTTTCCAGCACCGACAGGCACGGGAACAGGCCACTGAGCTTGCGGTCCTCGGTCAACAGCGCGAAGCCTTTCTCGATGGCCATGTGCGGGTCGCTGATGCGCACCGGTTGGCCGTCCAGCAGGATTTCGCCGCCGGTACTCGGGGTCACGCCGAAAATCGCCTCGGCCACGTTGGTCCGGCCCGAGCCCATCAACCCGGCGATGCCCAGGATCTCCCCGGCATGCAGGTCGAAGGACACGCCTTTGAAGATGCCGTCCAGGCTCAGGTCGCGCACCGACAGCACCAAATCGCCGATGGGTTGCTCGCGCACCGGGAACAACTGGCTCAGTTCGCGCCCGACCATCATCGAAATCAGGCTGTCGCCGTCCATGCTGTCGGCCCGTTGCAGGCCGATGTAGGCACCGTCGCGAAACACCGCCACTTCATCGGCGATGGCAAACACCTCGTTCATTTTGTGGGTGATGTAGATGATGCCCTTACCTTGGGACTTGAGGTCGGCAATGATCGAGAACAGGTGGGCGACTTCGGTCTCGGTAATGGCCGAGGTCGGCTCGTCCATGATCAGGATGTCGGAGTCGTAGGACACGGCCTTGGCAATCTCTACCATCTGCCGCTCGGCGATGCTCAGGTTGCCGACCTGCTCCTCGGGGTCGAGCTTGATGCGCAGGCGCTCCAGCAGGCGCGCGGTGCAGCGATGCATCTCGCCATGGTCGACCATGTGCAGGCCATTGAGCTGCTCGCGACCGATCCAGATGTTTTCGGCGATGCTCATGTGGGGCATCAGGTTCAGTTCCTGATGGATCATCGCGATGCCGGCCTGCAAGGCCGCCAGCGGCGTGTCGAACGTCACCGGCTTGCCGCGCAGGCGCAGTTCGCCAGCGTCCGGCTGGTAGATACCGGCGATGATTTTCATCAAGGTGGATTTGCCCGCGCCATTCTCGCCCATCAGGGCCAGCACGGAACCGGGGCGTACCCGCAGTTGTACATCGGACAGGGCCACCACGCCGGGAAAGCCTTTGCTGACATTGACGACTTCCAGCAGATACGGTTCATCAGGTAATACGTCCGGCCGGAAAGTCATCGCCGGGGCGCTCGAAGCAGTCGCTGAAGCGAACATGATCAGGTACTCCCTCGGCAAGGTCGGCGTTGCAACCTTGCCTGTTTATTGTTGTGGTGGGACCGGTGCGTCAAACGTCACTTGAACTGATCGACGTTTTCCGGCGTGATCAGGCGATACGGCACCCAGACGGACTGTTCGACTGGTTGTTTCTTGACCATTTTCACCGCCGTATCGATCGAGCCGTCGGCCTGGCCCTTGGCGTCCTGGAACACCGAGACGGCCATCTCGCCCTTCTTGATCGCGTTCAAGCCGTCCGGCGTGCCATCGACCCCGGCAATCAATACGCTGCCCTTCTTGGTGCCCGCTTGCTTGAGGGCCATGGCGGCGCCGATGGCCATCTCGTCGTTGTTGGACACCACGGCCTGGAACTCGCGGCCCTGGGTCAGCCAGTCGTTGACCAGGGTCATGCCCTTGTCCCGGGACCAGGTACCGGTCTGTTCCTGCTCGATCTTGATGTTGGGGTATTTGGCCAGCACCTCTTTGACGCCCTTGGTGCGGTTGGCGGTGGAGTTGTTGGCCAGGTCGCCCAGCAGGATCACGATGTCGCCCTTGCCGCCCATCTTGTCGGCCAGGTATTGCATCTGCATGCGGCCGGCTTCCAGGTCATCGGAGGCCACGGTAACCACGCCTTCTGGCAACTTCGGATCGTCCGGGCGGCGGTTGACGTACACCAGTGGGATACCGGCGGCCACGGCGGCCTTGGTGATGCGCTGGGTCGCGGCGGTGTCCACCGGGTTGACGATGAGCGCATCGACCTTCTGGCTGATGAAGCTTTCCACCTGGCTCAGTTGCTTGACCACGTCACTGCGCGCGTCTTCGAACTGCAGGGTGACGCCGTCCGGCAGGGACTTGGCTTTCTTGTCCATGGATTCGCGCAGGTACGTCAACCAGGTGTCATCGAACTGGGACATGCTGACGCCGATCTTCAGGTCCGCCAGGGCAGCGCCGCTGGTGAGCATCAACGACAGGGCCAGCGAGGCGATACGGGTCTTGGTCTTCATGAACGGTCTTTCTCCACTTTTTTGTTGGTTTTATGGATAAGGCGTGACGGATCAGGAACGGGGCAAGCGCACGATGGGCGCGCCGGGCATGCAACACACCATGGCGCCGTTACGCTGGATACACAGGGATTCGAACAGGGGAAGGACTGCGGACAGGCGCAGCAGATGTAACAAGTGAAACGCAGAGCGGCTGAAGGTTTTCATCGACGGTACCTAGCTGTGTTTCTTGTTTTTGTTTCGTCTGGCATCCGTTCAAGGCTGGCTTGGCGGGAGACAGACAGGATTGTCGGTAACCTGGAATTGACTTTATTGGAAAATATTTTCCATATCAACTCATTTTAGAATTTTATTCGTCTTTTATTCCATGACCGACAGGCGTGGACAACCGCACCACTTCGCCCTGCTCGGCACTCTGCCTGGCAGCATCAAGGATGCGCGTGGTCGCCAGTGCATCACGGGCTTCCACCGGCAGCGGGCCAGCGCCCTGCAACGCGGTTTGCAGGTGTTGGTAGAACGCCAGCCAGCAGCCACGCTCCGAGGTCACCCGCTCGCGCTCGGTGCCGTGTTCGAACCAGCCCCAGCGCCGATGCTCTTCAGCGCCCCAGCGTTCGCCCTCGGTCGCCGGGCTCAACCCGGCCAGCGCCTGGGCCTCTTGTCCGTCCAAGCCTTCTACGGTGTAGCAGCCCTGGGTGCCGTTGACCCGAAAGCGCGGGCGCGCTGCGTTCTGCACACAGTTGCCGCTCAAGTGGGAAATCACGCCGCTGGCATGGGTCAAGGACATGAAGAAGCCGTTGTCGAACACCTGGTCGGGCTGGCGGTAGTCCAGCTCGGCGTAGACTCGCGCCACCGGCCCGAACAGTTGCAGCGCCTGGTCCACCAGGTGGCTGCCCAAATCGCGCAGGAACCCGCCACCGCTGCCTTTGCCGACCGAGGTCGGCGAATAGCGCTCGACGCTGGACTCAAAACGAATGACCTGCCCCAGGGCGCCGGAGGCCAGCAGTTTGCGCAGAGTCAGGAAATCCGAATCCCAGCGGCGGTTCTGGTACACGCTCAGTGGCACGTTGCGGCGTTCGGCGGCCAGCACCAGCGCCTCGGCCTGTGCGGCGTCAGGGGCGAACGGTTTGTCGCTGACCACCGCCACGCCGAGCTCGATGGCCCGCAGCACAATGGCCGGGCGACCGTCCAGCGGTGTGGACACCACCACCGCATCAACGCCCGCTGCGACCAGTTGTTCGAGGGAGTCAAAGGCCTGGGCATCCGGGTGATCGCTGGCCAGTTGTTGGCGGCGCTCGGCGGACCGGGTCACCACGCCGACGAACGTAGCCCCGGGCAGGCTGCTGATCAGCGGCGCGTGAAAGAACCGGCCGCCTTTGCCGTAGCCTACTAGTCCGATTCGCATGAAAACTCCTTAGATCACGGTTTGAATGCAGTCCCTGTGGGAGCGAGCTTGCTCGCGATGGCATCGGGTCAGCCAGCATTGTGTTGACTGCCCCACCGCTATCGCGAGCAAGCTCGGCTCCCACAATTTGACCGAGTACCTTCAGGGGAAACGCAGTCGACTGTGAGAGCGAGCTTGCTCGCGATGGCATCGGATCAGCCAGCATTGTGTTGACTGCCCCACCGCTATCGCGAGCAAGCTCGGCTCCCACATTTCTGGACGGTGTTAGCCGTAGAAACGCGGGCGCTCGGGCAGGTCGACCTTGACGATCTGCCCACTCTGCTGCGCTGCCACACAGGCATCCGCCGCCACCGCTGCGGCAAAACCATCCCAGGCCGACGGCCCGCCCACCTGCCCGGCGCGTACGCCGTCGATGAAGGCCTGCAGTTCAACGTCATAAGCTGCAATGAAACGGTCCTTCCAGTCCATCAGGATCGCATTCGACAGTTTGGCGCCGCTGCGCAGTTGCACCTGGGACGGTTCCGGGAGCTTGGCGATGCCGGTCTCCCCCACCACTTCGCACTGGATGTCGTAGCCGTACTGGCAGTTGACGAACACTTCGACGTCGATGCGCGTGCCCCGGGCGGTTTCCAGCAGGACGATCTGCGGGTCGCGCAAATGGGCCAGGGCCTTGCTGGTCTTGCGCGGGAACACCACCTGCACCGACACGTAGTCATCGGCCAGCAGCCAGCGCAACACATCCAGCTCATGGATCAAGGTGTCGGTGATCGCCATGTCGGTCTTGTAGTTTTCGCCCACGCTCGGGTTGCGGTGGGCACAGTGCAGCATCAGCGGTTCGCCAATCTGGCCGCTGTCGATCACCGCTTTCAGTGCCCGATAACCTTCATCGTACGGACGCATGAAACCGACCTGCACCAGGCGCTTGCCGTGGGCGATTTCAGCCTCGACGATCTTGCGGCAGCCTTCGGCCGTGACGGCCAGGGGCTTTTCACAGAACACCGGTTTGCCCGCCGCAATCGCCGCCAGCACGAACTCTTCGTGGCTCGGGCCCCAGGAGGTGACGAGGATCGCCTCCACGTCCGGCGCCTTGATCAATGCATGACCGTCGGGGTAGACCTCGGCGGTCAGCTTGAGATCGGCAACGACCTTGGCCGCTTGTTGCAAGTTGATGTCGGTCACCGCCACCACCTGGCTGTTGAGCAAGGTCTGGCTGCAACGACGGATATGGTCCTGGCCGATGGCCCCGGTGCCGATGACGCCCAGCTTCAAAGACATGTAGAGAACTCCTTTCGTAGTGTTGGGGCAATCAGTATTGACGGGCCTTGGCCAGTCGTTCATTGAGGGTCTTGGCGACCGCATCGGTGCGGGTGCTGGTGGAGACTTGCGCCACGCCAACCCGCCACCACGACAGGTATTTGTGGATCATGGTCTTGGGCAAGACCTTGATGTCGATCAGCGTCGAGACGCTCTGGCGCCGCGCATCAGCCAGGGCCGCGTGCAGTTCGTCGAGGGTCTTGACCTTGTAGGTCTTGCAACCGTAGGCCGCGGCGCTCATGGCGAAGTCCACCGGCACAAAACCGCCGTCGAGCTTGCCGGTGTCCGGGTTGCGGAAGCGGAACTCGGTGCCGAAGCTGTCCATGCCGTGTTCCATTTGCAGGTTGTTGATGCAACCGAAAGTCATGTTGTCCAGCAGCACCACATTGATCTTGCGGCGCTCCTGGATCGAGGTCGCCAATTCCGAGTGCAGCATCATGTAGGAGCCGTCACCCACCAGGGCGTAGACCTCTTTGTCGGGCTCGGCGAGTTTCACCCCCAACGCCGCATTCACCTCATAACCCATGCACGAATAACCGTACTCGACGTGATAGGTGTTCACGCCCTTGCTGCGCCAACTGCGCTGCAAGTCGCCGGGCAGGCTACCGGCGGCGGCGACGATGATGGCGTCATCCGCCAGGGTCTGGTTGAGGGTGCCGAGCACGCGGCTCTGGGTCAGGCAGGAACCGGTGAGCTCGATGAATTCGCGAAACACCGCCGGGTCCATGTGGTCGTTGATTTCCGGGACAAAATCCTCGGTCTGGAAATCCGCCTGATAGATCCGATCCACTTCCGCGTCGAGCTGGGCCTTGGCGTCGACGATCTGCCCGCCCCATTCGGCGCGATAGTCGCCCATCGCGGCAGACAGTGCCTCCAGGCCCGAACGGGCATCGGCCAGCAGTTGCACGCCATCGAGCTTCAACGCATCGCACGGGCTGATGTTGAGATTGAGGAACTGCACATCCGGGTGCTGGAACAGCCATTTCGATGCCGTGGTGAAATCGCTGTAGCGGGTGCCGATGCCGATGATCAGGTCGGCTTTCTTGGCCAGCAGGTTTGCCGCCAGGCAACCGGTTTCACCGACACCGCCGACGTTCAGCGGGTGACTGGACACCACCGCGCTCTTGCCCGCCTGGGTCTCGGCGAACGGAATGTCGAAGCGCTCGGCAAAGGCCTGCAACGCAGCGTTGGCACCGGCGTAGCGCACGCCGCCGCCACAGATGATCAACGGCTGGCGCTTGCCCTTGAGCAGCGCCAGGGCATCGCCGAGCATCGCCTCGGTGGCCGGGCGACGGTCAATGCGATGGACACGTTTTTGCAGGAAGTAATCCGGGTAATCGTAGGCTTCGGCCTGGACGTCCTGGGGCAAGGCCAGGGTCACCGCGCCGGTTTCGGCCGGGTCGGTCAGCACCCGCATCGCATGGATTGCGGCGGTCATCAGTTGCTCGGGGCGGTTGATGCGATCCCAGTATTTGCTCACGGCCTTGAAGGCATCGTTGGTGCTGATGCTCAGGTCATGGAACTGCTCGATCTGCTGCAGCACCGGGTCCGGCTGGCGACTGGCGTAGACATCACCGGGCAACAGCAGCAACGGAATGCGATTGGCCGTCGCGGTGGCCGCGGCGGTCAACATGTTCGCCGCACCGGGGCCGACCGACGAGCTGCAGGCGTAGATCTTGCGCCGCAGATGCTGCTTGGCAAACCCGATGGCGGCATGGGCCATGCCCTGCTCGTTGCGGCCCTGATGGACCACCAGGTCGCCGCTATCCTGCTCCAGCGCCTGGCCCAGGCCCAGCACGTTGCCGTGGCCAAAAATGGTAAACACCCCGGCGACGAACTTGCTCTGGACGCCATCGACTTCGATGTACTGGTTATCGAGGAATTTCACCAGGGCCTGGGCCATGGTCAGTCGTGTTGTGGTCATGCTTGCACCTTTTCAAACGCAACTCGGTCAAGTGTGGGAGCGAGCTTGCTCGCGATAACGGTGTGTCAGGCAGCTCAGATGTTGAGTGTGCCGCCGTCATCGCGAGCAAGCTCGCTCCCACAGGGGGTCTCCAGCGTTCAGGGAGTCGGCTCAGGCCTGTGAGCTCTGCAAGTGGTTCATGCTCGCCCCCAACGCCTGGCGGATGTCGGCCAGGTCATGGACGCTCTCGGCGAACGGTTCGAAGGACAGATAGCCCTCGTAGCCGCCGGCCCGCAGCGCCTCGATCTGCACGGCATTGCCGAGGATGTCAGCCGCGCCCACCAGCACCCGGTGGCCGTCACGGATTGTCGCCAGCGGCGCCTGGGCATCCTCGACGCCGGAGATGTGCACCAGCCCGGTCAGCTCGGGGAAGAACTCCTGTTCACCGGCCAAATGATGGTGAAAGGTGTCGTGCACCAGGCGGAACACATCCAGCCCACCAATGCTCTTGATCGCTTCCACCGCCGTGCGCTTGCGACGCAACGAGCACTCTTCGAAACCCAGGGGCTCGATGAACCCGTAGATGCCAAAGGCGCGCAGGATCGGCGCCAGTTCACTGAGGGCCGTACGCAGCCCCGCCGCGCGTTCAGCCTCGCTGCGCGTGTCGGCGCGATCATTGAGCGGGCACATCACCAGGCCCTCGGCGCCGCATTCGCGGGCGTAGTCGGCCAACCGCACGGCCTGGGCGCGGCGCTCTTCGTTCCACACGTCAAAGGGGTACAGGGCGTTGATCGACAGCACCTTGATGCCGCGCGCCTCGCACAACTCGCGCACCCGGGCCGGCGGCATGCCGTCTTCGATCTCGACGCCCTTCAGATCGTTGCGGATCTCGATGGCGTCGGTTTTCAACGCCAGGGCCAGGTCGATGAAAGCGGGCAGTGACAGGCGTGGCGCAACCATTCGGTTCAAGGCAAAACGCAGGGGCTTGTTCATTGTTGTTCTCCCTCCGGCAGTCATTCAAAAAAGAGTTATTGAGCAGTCGGCATGCTGAATTCAGGACCCTTGGCGATGCTGTCGGGCCAGCGCTGCATCACGCTTTTGTAGCGGCTGTAGAAGCGCAGGCCTTCTTCACCGTAGGCATGGTGATCGCCGAACAACGAACGCTTCCAGCCGCCAAAGGAATGCCAGGCCATGGGCACCGGAATCGGCACGTTGATGCCGACCATGCCGACCTTGATACTGCGGGCGAATGCCCGGGCAATGCCGCCGTCACGGGTGAAGCACGACACGCCGTTGCCGAACTCATGGGCGTTGATCAGCGCCACCGCCGTGGCGAAATCCGGTACGCGAACGATCCCCAGCACCGGGCCGAAGATTTCCTGCTGGTAGATGCTCATCTCGGCGGTGACCTGGTCAAACAGCGTCGCGCCGACAAAGAAGCCCTGCTCGGCCCCGGGCACCTTGAAACCACGGCCATCGACGATTAGGCGCGCGCCCTCGGCCACGCCGGCGTCGATGAAACCTTCGACCTTGGCCTTGTGCTCGGCGGTGACCAGCGGCCCCATGTCGGTGCCGGGCTGCTGGCCGTTACCGATCTTCAGTTGGTCGATGCGCGGCAACAGCTTGGCAATCAATTCATCGCCCACATCACCCACCGCCACGGCAATGGAAATCGCCATGCAGCGCTCGCCGGCCGAGCCGTAGGCGGCGCCGATCAAGGCATCCGCCGCCTGGTCGAGGTCGGCGTCAGGCATGACGATCATGTGGTTCTTGGCCCCACCCAGGGCCTGCACACGTTTGCCGCGTGCCGTGCCCTGCTGGTGGATGTACTCGGCAATCGGCGTGGAGCCGACAAAGGAAATCGCTTCGATGTCCGGGTGCTGCAACAGCGCATCCACCGCCACCTTGTCGCCCTGGACCACGTTGAACACACCGTCCGGCAAGCCGGCTTCGGTCAGCAACCGGGCCATCAGCAGGCTGGCGGACGGATCGCGCTCCGAAGGCTTGAGGATGAAGCAGTTACCGGCGACCAGCGCCAAGGGAATCATCCACAACGGCACCATCACCGGGAAGTTGAACGGCGTGACCCCGGCGCAAACGCCCAGCGGTTGGCGCAGGTTCCAGTTGTCGATGCCGCCGCCGATGTTGTCGCTGAAATCGGTCTTGAGCAGGTTTGGCGCACCGCAGGCATACTCGACGATCTCGATGCCGCGAGTGACTTCGCCGTGGGCATCGGACAGTACCTTGCCGTGTTCGCGGCTGATGATTTGCGCCAGTTCGTCGTGGTGCCGGTCCAGCAGTTCCTTGAACTTGAACATCACCCGCGAACGACGCAATGACGACTGCTCGGACCAGGCCGGGAACGCCGCCAGCGCCGAGGCCACGGCCGCGTCGACGGTGCCCGGCTCGGCCAGGGCCACCCGGGCCTGCACCGCACCGGTGGCCGGGTTGAAGACATTGCTGAACCGCGTGCTATCGCGGTCCTGCACGTGGCCGTTGAGGTAATGGCCTACTACCGGGGCGTCACTCATTGTTCTTGTTCTCCGTGGGAATGTTGGAAATCAGAGGTCCAGCAGCCAGCTGTGCTGCGGATCGTTATGGAACTGCCAGACCCGCTTCGGGCCGGCCATGACGTTCAGGTAATACGACTCGTACCCGTAGGGCACGCTGACCGGGTGGTAACCCTTGGGCACCACCACCAGGTCGCTGTTCTCCACGGCCATGGCCTGGTCAATGCTGCGGTCGTCGGTGTAGACCCGCTGGAACACGAAGCCTTGGGACGGGTTGACCTGGTGGTAATAGGTTTCTTCCAGGAAGCTCTGGTGCGGCAGGTCGTCGGTGTCGTGCTTGTGCGGCGGGTAGCTCGAGGAGTGCCCCGACGGCGTGCGCACTTCCACCACCAGCAGCGAATGGGCCGGTTCGCTGTCGGGCAGGATGTCGCAGACATAACGGGTGTTGGCGCCCTTGCCGCGCACACTGCGCTTCATGCTGTCCGGACGGATCAACCGTGGGCCATAACCGTTCTGCGCAGACCCCGGCGCGGCGCACACGGCAATCTGTACATCGCTCAACGCGGTGACCTGGGCCTGACTGCCCGGCGGCAGGTAAGCGGCATAAGGCGACTTGTCCTCGAACACCGACTGGCGATCACCGAGGTTGTCCCAATCGAAGGCCCCCTGCCCCGGCGCTTCGCCCTTGAGGCTGATGCGGCCGCTGAGCAGCACCAGGCACAATTCCTTGTCACCGGCGGCCACCGGCAGGGTTTCGCCCAGGCTCAGGCGGTAGGCGGCGAACCCGACGTATTCCAGCTCACCTGCCGGCAACTGGACCATGGTTCGACCGCTGGAATGGCTCTTGATCAACAGGCTCATGACGGACTCCTTTCTTGCAGCAAGGCACGAAGCGTGTCGTAGCCCTTCTTGGCGTAGGCATAACTCGGTGCTACGGCAGGGTCCTGCTCGGCTTCCACCACCAGCCAGCCTTGGTAATCGGCGGCCAGCAGGACGTCGAGCAACGCGGCGAAGTCGATGTCGCCGTCACCCGGCACGGTGAAGGTGCCGTTGATGATGCAGTCGGGGAAGCTCCAGAGATTATTGCGCGCCAGTTGCACCACCGGTTTGCGCACGTCCTTGAAGTGCACATGGCAGACCCGCTCGATGTGTTTGCGCAGCACCTGCAGCGGTTCGCCACCGCCCATGTAGCAGTGGCCCGAGTCGAACAGCAGGCCCACTTCGCTGCCGGTCAGGGCCATCAACTTGTCGATGTCCGACGGTGACTCGACGTAGGCGCCCATGTGGTGGTGATAGGCCAGGCGCACGCCCCGGGACAAGGTGAAGCGCGCCAGTTCGGTGAGTTTGTCGGCGTAGGCTTGCCAGGCTTCATCCGTATGGAAACGCGGGCGCTCGATCAGTGAAATGCGTTGGCCTTGAATGGAGTCGGCGACTTCACCATAGACCAGCACCTTGGCGCCGTTCTGTGCCAGCAGCTCGACGTGGCTGGCGATGGCGTCGATCTCCTCGGCCGCCGAACGCCGGGCCAGGCGGCTGGAATACCAGCCGGAGACCAGCGCCAGGTCATAAGGACGCAGCACATCGCCGACGCCCTTGGCGTCCTTGGGGAATTTGCCGTTGAGTTCAAAACCTTCATAGCCGATTTCCTTGCCCTCGCTCAGCGCCGTGCTCAACGGCGTCTCGCCGCCCAACGACGGCAAGTCATCGTTGCTCCAGGAAATCGGGTTGATGCCAATTCGAATAGCGGGCATGGCTGCACCTTTTATTGTTTTTCACAAATCAGTAAGAACGACGCTGAACACTTGTGGGAGCGAGCTTGCTCGCGATAACGGTGTACCAGTCAATATTGATGCTGGCTGACCGGACGCCATCGCGAGCAAGCTCGCTCCCACATTAAAACCCACCCCCCCTATCAAGCACGGGCACTGCGCCACGCCTCGATCAACTCCACAAACCTGCCCTGCACCTGCCGGATCAGCGTTTCATCATCGATTTCCCCGGCCAGCCAGGCCCGGCTCGGTTCCTGGAAGATCGTGCGGCCCACGGCGAAACCGCGGCAGGTGGTGCTCTGGCTGGCCTGGCGGAAGCCTTCGGCCAGGGTGGCGGCCGGGGCGTTGAGGCCCAGCAGGACCACGCCACGGCAATACGGGTCGCGTTGCTGGATCAGCTCATCAAGCTGCTTCCATTCATCCGCGCTCTGGGCTTCGATCTTCCACCACGCCGGAAAAATACCCAGGTTGTAGAGGCGCTTGAGGGCGCGATAGAGCACGTCCGGGTGGGGTGACGGATGATCCTTGGGCGGAATGACTTCCAGCAGCAATTCATGGCCGCTGACCTGGGAAGCCTTGTACAGCCCCATCAATTGCGCTTCCTGCTCCAGGCGCAGCAGCGGTTCGTCATCAGGGTGAAATTGCACCAGGCACTTGATGATCTGTTCCTGCGGCCAGGCGATCAGGTTGCTGCCAATGGAGCGTCCATGCTCGAACGCCAGCGGCCGCGAATTCTGTACTTCCACCGGCCGCGCTACCCACCAGCCGCGACCGGTGGCAGCGTTCAGCGAGTCCTGGCCGAAGCGTTGGTCGGCCAGCAGACCGACGTCGGCCTCGACGCCTTGGCGCCGCAGATCGGCTTCGACCCGCTCCACCGCCTGGATGAACAGTTGCTTGAGGTCACCAATGCAGCTCAGGTCGCGGCCGCCCTTCTGGGCCAGCTCCACCAGTTGCCAGCGATGGTCGAACGCAAAGATGAACAGTTGCTTCCAGGTCTTGCGCGGCACGCTGACCTGGTGCAGCCGTTGCAGCACGGCATCCTGGTCCGGCCGGGTAATCGGCACCGGGCTCTTGAATAAATAGTCGAGCTCGGCCCGGGTCGGCATCGCCGGGGCACAGGCATGGCGCGACACCACCAGGCCGCCGCAGGCATTGGCCAACTGACAGCAACGCTCATCGCTGGCGTCCTCCAGCCAACCGGCAAGGAACCCCGACATGAATGCATCACCGGCGCCCAGTACATTCAAGACTTCGACCCGGACACCAGGGTAAAGGGCGCCGTCTTCAAGGCGGGCAGGAATGGCGCCATGAATCACCGTGCAACCTTGCGGGCCAAGCTTGACCACCAAGGTCGCCGCCGTCAGCGAGCGCACGGTGCGCAGCGCGGTCAGCAGGTCTTCGCTGCCGCCAGCGATGAGGAATTCTTCTTCGGTGCCAACGATGAGATCGAAACGCGGCAGGATGCCTTGCACATGCTGGCTGACCTTCTGGTCGGCCACAAAACGGGTTTCCCCATCGGCCTTGCCCGCCAGGCCCCAGAGCACCGGCCGATAATCGATGTCCAACACGCATTTGACGTTGTGCTTCTCAGCGTAATCCAGCGCCTGGGTACTGGCCTTGTAGACGCCATCGGTAGAGAAATGCGTGCCGGTGATCAGCAGCGCCTTGCTGGAGGCAATGAAGGCTTCGTCGATGTCTTCGGCGCGCAACGCCATGTCGGCGCAATTTTCCCGGTAGAACACCAGGGGAAAGGTTTCCCGGTCCTTGATCCCCAGCAGGACCATGGCCGTCAGGCGTTCGGGATCGACCTTGATGCCACTGACGTCGCAGCCCTCACGTGCCAGGGACTCCACCAGGAAGCGGCCCATGTGGTCGTCCCCTACCCGGCTCAGCATCGCCGACCGGAGCCCCAGGCGTGCCGTGCCGAAAGCGATGTTGGCCGACGAACCGCCCAGGTACTTGGCGAAGCTTGCGACATCTTCCAGGCGCGCGCCGACTTGCTGCGCGTAAAGGTCGACGCCCAGGCGTCCCAGGCAGATCACATCCAATTGACGCCCACTGGCAAAACGAGTCTGGCCCATGCTGGCTCCTGTTATTTTTATCAGCCTGCGCTTGTCGCCAAAACCGACGCCAGCGCTGTTGGTGAATGCAGACTAAAACGAGCAGAGCGCAATAATCAATAATTATTCTATAAATTTTTTACGTGGAATATTTTTTCCAATACGCTATGACCAACGCGAACCAGGCGCAGTGCATCGTTTCAGCAGATGCCGCAACATTTGTACGCCCATGATTTTCCCTGCGCCTACGCTGTAGACTGCGACCAGCCAACCTATTGTCGAGGGCCGGCCTTTTTTCGGGCCGCCCTATAAGAACAAGCCAGAAGGATTTTCTATGACCCGCCCCGATGATCTGCCGGCGCCGTCCGAGAGCGCGTCCGAACCCGCCCTCTCGAGCCCACCGATCAATGCCGAGCGCCTGCTGCAACTGATCACCGATGAATACGAAAGCCTGCCGCGCCAGCTCAAACGCATTGCCAGCTACATGAGCCAGCAGAGCGACCGGATCATGGTCGACCGCATCAGCGACATCGCCCGGGAATGCGAAGTGCACCCCTCGGCCATCGTCAGGTTTTCCCAGCGTTTCGGTTTCAGCGGGTTCAGCGAAATGCAGGCGTTGTTCCGCGAGGCCTACACCCACAAGACCACCCCGGTGCAGAACTACCAGCAGCGCATCCGCAGCATGATCGCCAACAAGTCGCAGAAAGCCAGCGGCGGCGACCTGGCCCGTGAATGCGTCAACGCGACCCTGTCGGGCATCGAGCGCCTGGGGTTGGAGCTGGACGACCAAGCGTTCGAAAAGGCCGTGGACCTGGTGGTCAACGCCGACAACATCTACGTGGTAGGTGTGCGCCGCTCGTTCGCGGTGGCCGATTACCTGGTCTACAACCTGCAACACACCAATAAACGCATTCACCTGGTGTCCGGCCTGGGCGGCAGTTACCGCGAGCAGATGCGCAGCGTGCGCGCCAACGACCTGGTCATCGCCATCAGCTTCACGCCCTATGGCAAGGAAACCCAGCACTGCCTGCGCATTGCCCAGCACCATCAGGCCAAGACCCTGATCATCACCGACAGCAACCTGTCGCCCCTGGCCAAACGGGCCAACGCGGTGTTGCTGGTCAACGAAGGCAGTTCGTTCGCCTTCCGTTCGCTGAGTGCCACGCTGTGCCTGTGCCAGGCGTTGTTCATCGCCGTGGCTTACCGACTGGAACTCAAGGTCGATGAAATCCATGAACAGGTCGGGTTCGAGGATTAACGCCGCGCCCACCGATAAAACGCTGAAGGAGAAGCCATGAAATTGATCGGCATGCTGGACTCGCCCTATGTGCGACGCGTCGCCATTTCCGCCAAGTGCCTGGGGGTTACCCTGGAGCACGAGTCCGTTTCGGTGTTCAGGCATTTCGAACAGTTCCAGCGCATCAACCCGGTGGTCAAGGCCCCGACCCTGGTGCTGGACGATGGCACGGTGCTGATGGACTCCACGTTGATCATCGATTACCTGGAGGCCTTGGCCGCGCCGGGGAAAAGCTTGATGCCGGCCGACCTTGGGCAGCGGGTGCGCTCACTGCGCCTGATTGGATTGGCCTTGGCGGCCTGTGAGAAGTCGGTGCAGATCTACTACGAACGCAACCTGCGGCCAACGGAGATCCAGCACGCGCCTTGGGTTGAACGCGTGGAAGGCCAACTGGCGGCGGCTTATGGAATGCTGGAGCAGGAACTGGAGAAGCAGCCGCTGGGCACTGATGGCAAACTCGACCAGGCCGGCATCACCGTGGCAGTGGCCTGGAGCTTCACCAACCTGGTGGTGCCGGACCAGGTGCAAGGCAAGGCTTTTCCGTTGATCAGCGCGTTCACCGCCTATGCCGAAGGGTTGGAGGCGTTTGTCAGTACGCCGATGGAATAACTGGATGTGAACAAAAAAGCCTGGGGGTAACCAGAGTACCTGTGGGAGCAAAGCTTGCTCGCGATAGCGCTGGATCATCCAGCAACAATGTTGACTGGTAGACCGCTATCGCGAGCAAGCTTTGCTCCCACAGGCTCGCACACAGTTTGTTTTCGGGTGACTGCGAGATTTTTGTTCCTCACCGAGTTTCTTCAGGCCAGTTCCATTTCCTGGGGCTTTACTGTCGGCGCCACCTCGAAGCGATCTTCCAGGAACGGGGTGATGTCCAGCGGCAATGGCTCGTTGTTCACCAGCTTGTCCAGCAGCACCCCGGTGATGGCCGAGGTCAGGATGCCGGTGCGGAAATGCCCGCAGGCATTGAGATAGCCTTCCACCCCGCGCATCGGCCCCAGGATCGGTAATTCATCAGGAGACCCCGGGCGCAGGCCGGCCCAGGTTCGTTTCAGGTTGATGTCGACCAACTGCGGGATACACCGCACCGCGCCTTGCACCAACCCTTCGATCTCGGGATAGGTCGTGGTCACGTCGAAGCCTTTGTCTTCGGTGGTGCTGCCAATGAGGATCTCACCGTTGTCTTTCTGCGCCACGTAGCAGTCGCTGGTGGTCAGGCAGCCGTTGAGGATTTTCGGCATGCGCTCGGTCAGCAGGATCTGCCCCTTGACCGGCTTGACCGGAATCCGCACGCCAGTGGCCTGCTCACTCAGGTCCGCCGCCCAGGCACCGGCCGCGTTGATCAGGGTCCGGCAGTTGAACGTCCCCGCCTCGGCGGTTTTCACCCCTGTCACCCGCGTGCCGCTGCGCAGCACCTCGGTCACGCTGGTGTTGAAGAACAGGTCGACGCCGTTCTGCCGGGCGCCTTCGGTGTAGGCATCGGCCAGGCGGAACGGACTGACCTGGTGATCGCAGAGAAACTCCAGCGCACCCAAGGCTTCATGGCTGACACTCGGCTCCGCCTCACGCAGGGCAGCCTGGTCCAGCCAGCGCACCTGGTCCGCCAGGTGAGGAATGCAAGCGACGATGTGCTCGGCGTACAAACGGTCTTCGTCGTCGTAGATCACGAACTTGAGCCCGGTTTCCTCGAACTTGAAATCCATGCCATGGTTGTCGATCAACTCGCGGTGCAACTGCGGATACATCGCGTTGGACTGCAAGGCGAAATCAAAGAACGACTGGGGCAGGATGTGCGGCGTGCTGGCGTCCACCGCCACCGCGGCGCCCTGGGTCTGGCGCTTGCGGTTGGCCGACATCATGCGGAAGAAAATCACCCCGCAGCCCAGGCCCACCGACTCGCCAATGGCCCACAGGCCACCTGCCGACGCACGGGTCGCGTTGCCGGGGCGCTTGGCGTCGATCAGGGCGACTTTCAGGTGTTTGCGCTTGGACAGTTGATAGGCGCACGAGGCGCCGATCACACCGCCACCGGCAATGACCACGTCATAATTCTTAATCATGGGAAACGGCCTCCATGCCGACGTTCTGGAACGCTGAAAAGGGAATCGGATCGATGGGAAAACGCGGTCGCAGCCAGCCCACGTCGGCACGCCCGGTGGCCTCGCGCAAGCGGTCGCTGCAATAGCCGACGCACATCCGCCCCTGGCAATCGCCCATGCTCACGCGGGTGCGCATCTTCAGGCTGGCCATGTCTTGCACGCCTTGCTCCAGCGCCCGGTCGATGTCGGCGCGGGTGGCGTGCTCGCAGCGGCAGATCACCGTATCGGCGGCCGGCAATGCGGTTTGCCCGGCGCCACGCTGGGTGTAGCGATCCACAGCGGCGCGAAAGCGAATGATCCGCTCCAGTTGCGCCTGGTAGCGTTCGCGGTGCGCCAGGGCCGTGGACGGATCCAGCACATTGCGTTGCATCAGGATCGACAGGGCCGCGATGCGTCCACTCAGCATGGCCGCTTCACCGCCGCGAATCCCGCCCATGTCGCCGGCCAGGTGAATGTGCGCTTCGCTGCTTTGTTGCCAGGCATCGGACACGGCCCGCAAATAGCCGTCGTCACTGAAACCGTGCTCCAGGCCCATCTGCTGGCTCAATTGAGTCCGCGGGATAAACCCGTAGCCGACCGCCAGCGTCTGGGCCGGCACCTGTTCCGCGCGTTTGAGGTCGGGTTCCCAGGTCGTGGAATAAGGCGCCACGGTAACGACGCTCAACTCACCCTCGCCGTCAGCCTGCACCACGCCCCAGCCATAGCGCACGGGAATGCGTTTGAGCTTGAGGTAGGCTAGCATGCTCAGGCCGTCGAGGAACAGTTGCGGCTTGTTCAGCAACGCCAGGCTTTCCTTGGCGATCCGGCCGAACGCACAAGCCTCATACACACCCGCCACCGCCACGCCCGACGCGTGCAGTTGGCAAGCCACCAGTGGCAACAACGGACCGGTGCCCGCGATCACCACCGGGCTCGGCGGCTTGACCACACCGCTCTTGATCTGCAATTGCAGGCCGCCGAGCATCATCACGCCCGGCAGGGTCCAGCCAGGAAACGGCACGCTGCGTTCGTGACAACCGGCCGCCAGGACCAGATGGGAATAGGCGACCTCGCCCAGGCGCTCGTCGGCATCCAGCAGCATCAGCGCCCGAAAGCCTTCGGCACCGATGACCCGGCTGCTCAATCGCACGTCGATCAGGCCAGCGTGTTGCTGGAATTCACCGTGGAGTTTCTCCAGGGCTTCGCTGTAGCGCGGGCCCAGGTAATCCAGGCGCACGCCATCGCGCAACGGTCCGCGATACACCACGCCACCCAGGCGCGGCGCTTCTTCGAGCAAGGTGCAGCGCACGCCGTGGGAGGCCAGTTCAATGGCCGCGGCCATGCCCGCCGGCCCACCGCCGACAATCACCGGATCGAGGCTCATGGCGCCTCCGTTTCGGTGATGCGGTTGACCCGGGTTTCGATCTGCATGCCGGGGCGCACCAGGGTCTGGCAGGCGCGGCGCTTGTGGCGACCGTCGATCCTGACCAGGCAGCATTGGCACACGCCCATGCCGCAGTACGCGCCGCTGATCTGGTCGTGATCGTTGCGGGCCACCTGACGTTGCCCAAGGGACTGGATGACGGTGAGGACGGTTTCACCGTGGGCAGCGCTGACAGCCTGCCCGTCCAGGCGCACCGTCATGTCGGCCTCTGCCAGCGGCTGGATATCGAATTTTCGGCGTCGAAGGTCTGAAGGTTGCATCATACTGCTCTTCCTTGAAGATTCTGTGGGGGCTCGGCTCCTTGCGGCACACCATCACCGGTTCGCATCAGTACCCGGCAGCGGCAGTGCGCCAAAGCAGGGCAACGGACGCCACATGATAGTGCGCAGGGAATTTATGTTAGGGATTATTTGTGACCAAGTGTTGATCCAGGCCAGCGAATCGGCTCGTCGGCTCATGAACTTTTTTTCAGAAAGCCGACAGGTATTCTTTGGCAGAATGCTGCGCTATAGCACCAATTTCCCAACACGGTACCGCCCATGAACCGCATCTTGACCATCGAAGACGACGCCGTGACCGCCCGTGAAATCGTCGCCGAGCTGACCCGCAACGGCCTGGACGTCGATTGGGTCGACAACGGCCGCGAAGGCCTGGAGCGGGCGGTAAGCGGCGACTACGACCTGATCACCCTCGACCGCATGCTGCCCGAGCTCGACGGCCTGGTGATCGTCACCACGCTGCGCACCATGGGCGTGGCCACGCCGATCCTGATGATCAGTGCCCTCTCCGACGTGGACGAACGGGTCCGTGGCCTGCGGGCCGGTGGCGACGATTACCTGACCAAACCGTTCGCCACTGACGAAATGGCCGCCCGGGTCGAAGTGCTGCTGCGGCGCAACAATGGCGCCCGCGAGCCGGAAACTGTGCTGCGGGTAGCCGACCTGGAGCTGAACCTGATCAGCCGCGAAGCCAGCCGCAACGGGCAACTGCTCAGCCTGCTGCCCACTGAATACAAACTGCTCGAATTCCTGATGCGCAACAGCGGGCAGATCCTCTCGCGCATGATGATTTTCGAGGAAGTCTGGGGCTATCACTTCGACCCAGGCACCAATCTGATCGATGTCCACATCGGCCGCCTGCGCAAGAAAATCGACCCGCCGGGCCTGGAACCGCTGATTCGCACGGTACGGGGCTCCGGCTATGTCATTGCTGAACCCTGCTAAAGGCTGGCGCTCCTCCAGCAGCCGTCTGCTGGCGCTGTACAGTTCGCTGTTCGTGATCTGGAGCGCGATCCTGATGGGGGTCATGTATTACGAAGTGTTTGGCTACCTCGACAGCCTGGCCAAGCACTCCCTGATGCAGCGCCAGCACCTGTTCGCCCGCATCCATGGCGATCAACTGGAAGATGCGCTCATGGCCAGCCTGACGCTGGACGAGCGCGGCGTTGACGCCTACGGGTTGTTCGATCCGCAACTGCGCCACTTGAGCGGACCGATCGTGCGGATCCCGGCGGACCTGCCGTTGGATGGCAAGATCCACATGCTCGGCGGTTGCGTCGATTCCGACGACCCCAGCGTGCCTTCCGACAGTTGTGACGCGGTGGCGAGCCGGACCCAGGACGGCCGCTGGCTGGTCCTGGCGCGGGACAATGGCTCGTTGTTCGCCGTGACCCGCATCATCTTGCACGCACTGTTCTGGGGTGTATCGCTGACGATCCTGCCGGGTATCGCCGGCTGGCATCTGCTGCGCCGGCGACCGTTGCAGCGGATTCGCAAACTGCAGGCCAGTGCCGAAGCCATCGTTGCCGGCGACCTGACCCATCGGCTGCCGCTGTCGAGCCGGCGCGACGAACTGGACATGCTGGCGGCGATCGTCAATGCCATGCTCGAGCGCATCGAACGCCTGATGAATGAGGTCAAGGGCGTGTGCGATAACATCGCCCATGACCTGCGCACCCCCTTGACGCGTCTGCGCGCCCAACTTTATCGCATCCAGCAGCAAGCGCCGGACGGCTCGCCCGAGGCCTTGCAAATGGATCAGGTGATCGCCGAGACCGACACCCTGATGGCGCGGTTTCGGGGGTTGTTGCGGATCTCCGAGCTGGAAGACCAGCAGCGGCGCTCGGGTTTCGTGCGCCTTGACCCGTTGCAGTTATTGCAGGAGCTGCATGATTTTTACCTGCCGCTGGCCGAGGAAGGCGAGCTGACCTTCATCCTCGAGGTGCCTGATGCGCTGCCCCTGCTCAACGGCGACCGGGCATTATTGTTCGAGGCCGTGTCGAACCTGCTGAGCAACTCCATCAAGTTCACCCCACCGGGAGGCACAGTGATCCTGCGTGGGGTCGATCAGGGCGACAGCACCCGCATCGAAGTGCTCGATTCGGGCCCGGGTATCCCCGAGGCGGAGCGCAAGGCCGTGTTCCGCCGCTTCTACCGTGCCGAGGGCAGCAGCCAGCACGGCGGATTCGGCCTGGGCCTGTCGATCGTCGCGGCGATCGTCAATCTGCATGGGTTCACGCTGGAGGTGGGCAGCAGCGAACACGGCGGCGCGCGCCTGGTGCTCGATTGCCGGGGAACGTTGTTGTAGCCATAGGACTTGCTCCCAAAAGGCCCTGTAGAAGCCATGTAGGAGCTGTGTAGGAGCTGTGTAGGAGCTGTCGAGTGCAACGAGGCTGCGATCTTGCCCCAGACAATTGAGTCGAGAGCGAAAGATCAAGATCAAGATCAAGATCAAGATCAAAAGATCGCAGGCTTCGCCAGCTCCTACAGTGGGTGAGGTGCCTGGTCTTTATTTATGCCGGGTCACTGCGATGCAGCGGGATGTTTTCCAGCTCATAGCGCAGTTCGTCGATCAGCTTTGCGATGCTCTCTTCCGAGCGGACGCTGTCGACACTCATGCCGCTCACCACCAGGTCCACCTCACCGCTTTCACGGTGATACAAACGCACGGTGAGGGTGCCGTCGCCATTGAGGCTGCATTCGCAGGCCAGCGGCGTAAAGCTTTCTTCGAGACGGGCGCGCAAAGGGGCCAGATGGGTCATGCGATGCACCTCAGCCCCGGGGGCGCAAATGAACGGTGGACAGCGCCGACCTCCTGGTCCACCTAGGCATCCTGTCGCGCTCATACTGGTTTCGTTCGCTGCACATTGTGGCGTATTCCTTGACTGTTTCGTGGGGACGCGACATCACAGACGATGTCGCACACTGACAGCCTAAGGAACCGAACCCCCATGCAAAACCCGAATTTGCACCAGCATGCCCGGTGCATTTGCACTGGCTATCATGGTGCCTTCATTCGCCATTCGTTCGCGAACAAACCCCGCTCCCGCGCCCAGACAATCGCCTCGCTGCGGCTATGGACATCCAGTTTCGAATACAGCGTCGCCACGTGATTGCGCACGGTGTTGGGCGCCAGCTTCAGGCGCGCGGCGATTTCCTTGTCTGCCAGGCCTTCGCAAATCAGCCCCAGCACGTCACGCTCCCGGGCCGTCAGCTCAGTGAATGACACACTGGGCACCTGGGCGTTGATGCTCTTCACGTTAGCCAATTTTTCAATCAGGGTCCGACTGAACCAGGACGCGTCCTTCATCACCTCTTCGATAGCCGCCACCAGCTCCAGCTCCGAGCGTTTGCGCTCGGTGATGTTCATCAGCACCAGCAGATAGCAAGGCTTGTCCTGAATAAGCACCGTATCGGCGGCGACCTCACAGTCGATGAGTTCGCCGCCCTTCTTGTGTACCTTGACGTCGATACTCGAGACAGCGGCGGCCTTTTCCAGCCGCGCAAACAGCGCGGCGCTGGCGTCCTTGTCGAGGAAGCCGATCTCCTCCACGGTTTTGCCCAACAGCTCTTCGCTGGCGTAACCGGTGGTATGGAGAAACGCCTCGTTGATTTCCAACAACTGCTGTTCGGCGCTGCACACCAGGGTGGGTACGGGCGACAGGCGGAACGACTTGGCAAAGCGCTCCTCGCTCTGGCGCAGCGCCGTTTCTGCCTTGCGTCGCGGCTCCATGTCCATGAAGGAAAACAGCATGCAGTCTTCGTCGTGCAGGTCCAGCGGCTGGCCGGCGACGATCACCTGCTTGATGGTGCCGTCGGGCAATTTCAACTCGGCCTGCATTTGCGGAATGGTCGCGCCCTGCCCCAGGCGTTCGATGGCCAGGTCGCGCCTTTCGGCGGCTTCAAGCACGTCAAGCTCATACACCGAACGCCCGATCACCTGCTCGCGACTGTAGCCGGTCATCTCCAGGAACCCCGGATTGACCTTGATGTAACGCAGGTCACTGAGGCGACAGATCACCGCCGGTGCCGGGTTGGCCCCGAAGGTTTTCTCGAAACGCTGCTCGGCGCTGGCCCATTCGGTGGCATCGCTGAGGATCAGCACGAGCAGTTCCGGTTCGCCGTTGCGGTCGGCCAGCACCATGCTGCGGATCCGATGCACCCAGGTCCGATCCGGGTCGGCCTGGGGCGTGACTTCCACCAGCACATCACTGAACTCATCGCCACGGGCAACCCGGGCGATGGGGTAGTTGTCGTCGCTCAGCGGGTGGTTGTTGCGATAACGCAGATTGAAACGCCGGGCGTATTGCCTCGCCGTGGTGCCCAGCTCACTGAGGTCCTTGACCCCATGCATCGCCAAGGCCGCCGCGTTGGCCCAGGCAATGGTCTGGTCGACCTCGATCAACATCACCCCGTCGGACAGTCCGGCAATGATCTGCAGCAATTGACGACGGTTGGTATCGGTGGTCGGGACTTGCTGATTCATTGGGTCTCCATGTGGTCGGAAGCACATGGAGATTACGACCACCCGCAGAGACGACACGTTCCCCATGTGTAGGAGCTGTCGAGTGCAACGAGGCTACGATCTTTCCATAAACAATTGAGTCGAGAGCGAAAGATCAAGATCAAAAGATCGCAGGCTTCGCCAGCTCCTACAGAAACCTGCGCACGCTGAAATATTGCGCAATTGCTTTTTCAATCGCCCTTCGTCGCAACGACTAATTTTCGATGATCTACATATTTTTTTTGGAGACCAACGCAGCACATGGATGTCGTTTGCGTATAGGTCGAGTAAGTGAGCCCGACCGAATCTATCTATTGACCGCCGTTGTGTACCAGCGCCAGCCTATTTTTAGCGATTGGCGACTGGGCCGGCTGCTCGTCGATCAGTTGCGAAGCGCCGAAGAAGTCTCAATGGCGACCTCCCTCGCCTGGGTAGTGATGCCGGATCACGTACATTGGCTGGCACAATTGCATAGTGGCAATCTGGCCGAGCTGATGAGCCGCATCAAATCCCGCAGCAGCCGAGACGTCAATCTTGCCCGTTGCCAGCAAGGCCGATTATGGCAGCGAGGCTATTATGATCGGGCGCTACGCAAGGATGAGGATCTGAAAGACGCCGCGCGGTACATCATCACCAATCCCCTGCGCGCCGGATTAGTGAGGCGTGTTGGTGACTACCCTCTGTGGGATGCCATTTGGGTTTGAAAAGCAAAAAGATCGCAGGCCTTGCACGTTCCCTGTAGGAGCTGTCGAGTGCAACGAGGCTGCGATCTTGTCCCATACAATTGAGTCGAGAGCGAAAGATCAAGATCAAAAGATCGCAGGCTTCGCCAGCTCCTACATAGGCGTTCCCCTGTGGGAGCTACGATCTTCTAGCCTTCAAGCCTTCAAGCCGCCATGCGCCCCTCGGCAATCGCCTGTGAGGCGGCCAGCATCGCTCGCAGCAGCACCGCGCAACCGGCGGCGAGGTCGTCCGGGGCGGCGTTTTCGATTTCGTTGTGGCTGATGCCGCCTTCGCAGGGTACGAAAATCATCCCGGCCGGGCCCAGTTCGGCGAGGAAGATCGCGTCATGGCCGGCACCGCTGACGATGTCCAGATTGGACAGGCCCAGCCCCTGGGCAGCGCCGCGTACGGCGTCGACGCAGCCCTTGTCGAAATACAGCGGCGGGAAGTCGGCCGTGGGTTTCAAATCGAAGGTCAGGCCGTGCTGCCGGCAGGTCTCTTCGATCACCTGCTTGACCTCGGCGATCATCGAATCCAGCCGCGCCGGTTCCAGGTGACGAAAGTCCAGGGTCATGCGCACTTCGCCGGGGATGACATTGCGCGATCCCGGATAAGCTTGCAGGCAACCGACCGTGCCGCAGGCATGGGGTTGATGACCGAGGGCGGCACGGTTGACGGCGCCGACGATGATCGAGGCGCCCACCAGGGCGTCCTTGCGCAGGTGCATCGGGGTCGGGCCGGCGTGGGCTTCGACGCCGCGCAAGGTCAGGTCGAACCACTTCTGCCCCAGCGCGCCCATCACCACGCCGATGGTCTTGCCTTCGTCTTCGAGGATCGGCCCCTGTTCAATGTGCGCCTCGAAATACGCCCCCACCGGGTGCCCGCTGACCTGGCGCGGGCCGGCATAGCCGATGGCATTGAGCGCCTGGCCCACGGTGATGCCTTCGGCGTCGACCTTGGCGAGGGTTTCTTCAAGGGTGAATTTTTCCGCGAACACGCCGGAGCCCATCATGCACGGGGCGAAACGCGAGCCCTCTTCGTTGGTCCACACCACCACTTCCAACGGTGCTTCGGTTTCGATGTTCAGGTCATTGAGGGTGCGCAGCACCTCCAGCCCGGAGAGCACGCCAAAGCAACCGTCGAACTTGCCACCGGTGGGCTGGGTGTCGATGTGGCTGCCGGTCATCACTGGCGGCAGGTTCGGATTGCGCCCCGGGCGACGGGCGAAGATATTGCCCACCGCATCGATGCTGACGGTGCAGCCCGCCGCCTGGGTCCATTGCACGAACAGGTCGCGGGCCTGGCGGTCAAGGTCGGTCAGGGCCAGCCGGCACACCCCGCCCTTGACCGTGGCACCGAGTTGGGCCAGGTCCATGAGCGATTGCCACAGGCGATCGCGGTTGATGTGCTGATGGGTGGATTGCAGGACGTCGATGGCTGCGTTCATGGGGATCTCCATTTTTTCAGGCATTGTTTGGGTGTGTTCGAGGCCGCTATCGCGAGCAAGCTCGCTCCCACAGGGGATCTGCAGTGCACACAGGTTTTGCACCCACCCCAATCCAGTGTGGGAGCGAGCTTGCTCGCGATCTGGCCCTCCTTCACACCGCTGTTTTGGCAACGGACGGGCTCGCTCGCATACTGCACAACCCGTAATAAATCACCCCGCCCAGCGCCGAGCCGGTGAACCAGCCGTAGCTGTAGAACCAACTGAACGCGTCGCTGCCCAGGGACAGCAGCGTCAGCACCACCGGCACACCAAAGGCGATGAAGCCGTTCCAGTTCCACGCTGGGTAAACGTCGTCGCGGTACAACCCGGCCAGGTCCAGTTGCTGTTTCTTGATCAGGAAATAGTCCACCACCATGATCCCGGCAATCGGCCCCAACAGGCTCGAATAACCCAGCAGCCAATTGGAATAGACCGACTCCAGGCTGACCTCGGAGACGATCAGGCCGAGCTTCTTCAGCAGTTCGTGGGCCATCAGCGCCAGCCCCACCAACCCGGTGAGCATCACCGCCTTGGTGCGGCCGATCAGTTTCGGCGCCAGGTTCTGGAAGTCGTTGGTGGGCGAGACGATGTTGGCGGCGGTGTTGGTCGAGAGCGTGGCGACAATGATCAGCACCATCGCCAGGGCCACCCACACTGGGCTCTGGATGTGCCCGATCAAGGTCACCGGGTCGGAGACGGTCACCCCCACCAGTTTTTCCGAGGCAGCGGTCATGACCACGCCGAGGGAGGCGAACAGGAACATGGTCAATGGCAGGCCGATGATTTGCCCCACGATCTGGTCTTTCTGACTCCTGGCGTAACGGCTGAAGTCAGGAATGTTCAACGACAGCGTGGCCCAGAAACCGACCATGGCCGTCAGACCGGCAAGGAAGTAGCTGGTCACCCCGGCGCCTTCGGGACGCTTGGCCGGGACCGCCATCAGCTCAGTCAACGAGACATTGGGCAACGCCCATAGCAACAGCCCCGCCCCCACCAGCACCAGCAGTGGCGCAGACAAGGTTTCCAGCCACTTGATCGACTCGGCACCGCGCAGCACCACCCACAGGTTGATGACCCAGAACACCATGAAGCCGATCACTTCGCCGGTGCCACCCAGGCTCTTCCAGCCTTCGAACACCGAGCCGAGAAACAGGTGGATCGCCAGCCCGCCGAACATGGTCTGGATCCCGAACCAGCCACAGGCCACCAGGGCGCGAATCAGGCACGGCACGTTGGAACCAATCACGCCGAAGGATGAGCGCAACAGCACCGGAAACGGAATGCCGTACTTGGTCCCGGCAAAGGCATTCAGGGTCAGGGGGATCAGCACGATGATGTTGGCAAACAGAATCGCCAGCAGCGCCTCGCCCACCGTCAAGCCGAAATATGCGGTGAGCACGCCGCCGAGGGTGTAGGTCGGCACACAGATCGCCATGCCGACCCACAATGCGGTGATGTGCCATTTGTTCCAGGTTCGCTCATGCACCTTGGTCGGCGCGATGTCGTGGTTATAACGGGGGCTGTCGAGGACGTCGCTGCCGGCTTCAAGCTCGAACAACCCGTCGCGTTCAGTCACTGTTGATCTGGTCATGTCCGCTCCACTGTTTTCATTATTTTTGCTCATCGACTGGCGATGGCCGGAGTACTTGCACGCGTGCTACCGACCATTGCGCCAGATCACGACGGCACTCAATAACCGTGCCGAATAACGCGCCGAGCTGACCAGATGATCGATATAACCTTCTCAAACATTTGATATTTAAAGATTTAAAGCCAATTAACCGCCCTGCTTCACTTCGTGCTCATCAACTTGAGGCTAGATGAGCTGTACGTCCTGTCGAGTTCGAGATTCAAAGTGGTGCACCCCAAATCAAGGCGAGGTGTCTGGACCGCACTTCAAGCGCTTTCAAGCCGCTGATTTACCATGACAAATCTCGCTCAAATAATGATCCTGTCAAGTGCGTCAAAATGGTGAGCACGCTCACCATTTTGGTGATTTCTAAAATTAATCCTTTAATTTCAATTAGTTAATAATCGTATAAGCTAATAAAAAATAATCTTGCTCATTTCAACAACTCCAGCTAGCGTCTAATCCTGACAGTCGTGACAAGAATGAAAATCTGCACGACGTCGTCACTTAATAACCGTGATCGATAAAACATAAAGAACCAGCAACAGTCGGTCATGCCTGCGAGGAACTCGGAATGTCTCTGTTGATCCGTGGTGCCACCGTTATTACCCATGATGAAAGTTATCGCGCCGATGTGTTGTGTGCCGACGGTGTGATCAAGGCCATTGGTGAAAACCTGGATGTTCCGGCCGGCGTCGAAGTGCTCGATGGCAGCGGCCAATACCTGATGCCCGGCGGCATCGACCCCCATACGCACATGCAGTTGCCGTTCATGGGCACGGTCGCCAGTGAAGACTTCTTCAGCGGCACGGCGGCAGGCCTCGCCGGCGGCACCACCTCGATCATCGACTTCGTGATTCCCAACCCCCAGCAGTCGCTGATGGAAGCCTTTCATCAATGGCGTGGCTGGGCCGAGAAAAGCGCCAGCGACTACGGTTTTCACGTGGCAATCACCTGGTGGAGCGAGCAGGTCCGCGAGGAAATGGCCGAGCTGGTCAACCATCATGGCGTGAACAGCTTCAAGCATTTCATGGCCTACAAGAACGCAATCATGGCCGCCGACGACACCTTGGTGGCGAGCTTCGAGCGTTGTCTGGAACTGGGCGCGGTGCCCACCGTGCACGCCGAGAACGGCGAACTGGTCTACCACCTGCAACGCAAGTTGCTGGCCCAGGGCATCACAGGGCCCGAAGCCCATCCGTTGTCGCGTCCTTCGCAAGTGGAAGGCGAAGCCGCGAGCCGCGCCATCCGCATCGCCGAAACCTTGGGTACGCCGCTGTACCTGGTGCACGTGTCCACCAAGGAAGCACTGGACGAAATCACCTACGCCCGCAGCAAGGGCCAACCGGTCTACGGTGAAGTACTGGCCGGCCACTTGCTGCTGGACGACAGCGTCTATCGCGACCCGGACTGGCAGACCGCCGCCGGCTACGTGATGAGCCCGCCCTTCCGCCCGCGCGGGCACCAAGAGGCGCTCTGGCACGGCTTGCAGTCCGGCAACCTGCACACCACCGCCACCGACCACTGCTGCTTCTGCGCCGAACAGAAAGCCGCCGGCCGTGACGACTTCAGCAAGATCCCCAACGGCACCGCCGGTATCGAAGATCGCATGGCCGTGCTCTGGGACGAAGGGGTCAACAGCGGCAAATTGTCGATGCAGGACTTCGTCGCCCTCACCTCCACCAACACCGCGAAGATCTTCAACCTCTACCCACGCAAGGGAGCGATCCGCGTCGGCGCCGATGCCGACCTGGTGCTTTGGGACCCGCAAGGCAGTCGCACGATTTCCGCCAAGACCCACCATCAGCAAGTGGACTTCAACATCTTCGAAGGCAAAACCGTGCGCGGCGTGCCCAGCCATACCATCAGCCAGGGCCGGCTGGTCTGGGCCGATGGCGACTTGCGCGCCGAACGCAGCGCGGGGCGCTATATCGAACGGCCGGCGTATCCGGCGGTGTTCGATTTGCTGAGCAAGCGGGCTGAACTACAGCGTCCGACTGCTGTGAAGCGCTGAACCCAGGCCTTCGGCCTATCGCGAGCAAGCTCGCTCCCACAGGGATCTGCGGTGCACATAGATTCAGCACCCAGTGTGGGAGCGAGCTTGCTCGCGATGAGGCCAGCCCAGACACCGAAAAAACCACTGCCCACCAGAGGCAGCACCTCAAACACCGTGAGGCCCACTCCATGATCCAGCCCTTGAGTCACCTCCCCCATTCCCAGGAAGACCCGGCCACCCTCGCCGCCCGCTTCAGCGACCTGGCGCCGCCACTCAACGCGCGCCAGGCCCACCTGGAAGCGTCCCGGTGCCTGTACTGCTACGACGCGCCGTGTGTGAACGCCTGTCCAAGCGAAATCGACATTCCTTCGTTCATCCGCAACATCCATCAGGACAACGTCCAAGGCGCGGCGCAGAAGATTCTTTCGGCCAACATCCTCGGCGGCAGTTGCGCTCGGGTCTGCCCCACCGAGGTCCTGTGCCAGCAAGCCTGCGTGCGCAACAACGCCCATGAATGCGCGCCCGTGTTGATCGGCTCGTTGCAGCGCTACGCCGTGGACAACGCCCACTTCAGCGAACACCCGTTCCAGCGTGCCGCCGCCACCGGCAAGCGCATCGCCGTCGTCGGGGCCGGGCCGGCGGGCTTGTCGTGTGCACACCGCAGTGCGATGCACGGCCATGACGTGGTGATTTTCGAAGCCCGCGACAAAGCCGGCGGTCTCAACGAATACGGAATCGCCAAGTACAAACTGGTGGACGACTACGCCCAACGTGAACTGGACTTCCTGCTGGGCATCGGCGGCATCGAAATCCGCCATGGCCAGAAACTCGGCGACAACCTGAGCCTGAGCGACCTGCACCAGCAGTTCGACGCAGTGTTTCTCGGCCTCGGTTTGGCCGCCAGCAAACAACTGGGCCTGAGTGACGAACAAGCGCCAGGGCTACTGGCCGCCACCGAATACATCCGCGAACTGCGCCAGGCCGACGACTTGAGCCAGTTGCCCCTGGCCGACCGCTGCATCGTGCTCGGTGCCGGCAACACCGCCATCGACATGGCCGTGCAAATGGCTCGCCTCGGCGCCCGGGACGTCAACCTGGTCTACCGGCGCGGCCTTGAAGACATGGGCGCGACCTTGCACGAGCAAGACATCGCCAAGGCCAATCAGGTACGCCTGCTGACCTGGGCCCAACCGCAACAGGTGTTGCTCGACGACACGGGAAATGTGCGCGGCATGCGCTTCTCTCGCACGCATCTGGAGAACGGCCGGCTGGTCATCGGCACCGACACCTTCGACCTGCCCGCCGACGCCATTTTCAAAGCCATCGGCCAAGCCTTCGACGACAACGCGCTGGTGGACCCACTGGCCCGGGAGCTCAAGCGCCAGGACGGGCGGATCTTGGTGGACGAACACCTGCGCACCAGCATTCCCGGTGTCTACGCCGGCGGCGACTGCACCAGCCTGGACCAGGACCTCACCGTGCAGGCCGTGCAGCACGGCAAGCTCGCCGCCGAGGCGATCAACGCTCAACTGATGCTCAACGTGGAGGCTGCGTAAATGGCCGATCTATCGATTGTCTTCGCCGGCATCAAAGCGCCCAATCCGTTCTGGCTGGCTTCCGCGCCACCCACCGACAAGGCCTACAACGTCGTGCGTGCCTTCGAGGCCGGTTGGGGTGGCGTGGTCTGGAAAACCCTCGGTGAGGACCCAGCCGCGGTGAACGTGTCCTCGCGTTATTCGGCCCACTACGGTGCCAATCGCGAGATATTGGGCATCAACAACATCGAGCTGATCACCGACCGCTCGCTGGAGATCAACCTGCGGGAAATCACCCAGGTGAAAAAGGACTGGCCGGACCGGGCGCTGATCGTGTCGCTGATGGTGCCCTGCGTTGAAGAGTCCTGGAAGAACATCCTGCCGCTGGTGGAAGCCACCGGCGCCGACGGCATCGAGCTGAACTTTGGTTGCCCCCACGGCATGCCGGAACGGGGCATGGGCGCGGCGGTCGGCCAGGTGCCGGAGTACGTCGAGCAGGTGACCCGCTGGTGCAAGACCTATTGCTCGCTGCCGGTAATCGTCAAACTCACGCCGAACATCACCGACATCCGCGTCGCCGCCCGCGCGGCCCATCGCGGCGGTGCGGATGCGGTGTCGTTGATCAACACCATCAACTCCATCACCAGCGTCGACCTGGACCGCATGGTCGCCCTGCCCAGCGTCGGCAGCCAGAGCACCCACGGCGGTTACTGCGGCTCGGCGGTCAAGCCGATCGCGCTGAACATGGTCGCCGAAATCGCCCGCGACCCGCAGACCCAAGGCCTGCCGATCTGCGGCATCGGCGGCATCGGCAGTTGGCGCGACGCCGCGGAATTCATCGCCCTGGGCAGCGGCGCGGTGCAGGTCTGCACGGCGGCGATGCTGCATGGTTTTCGCATCGTCGAAGAGATGAAGGACGGCCTGTCGCGCTGGATGGACAGTCAGGGCCACGCCAACCTCCAGGCGTTCTCCGGTCGCGCGGTGGGCAACACCACTGACTGGAAGTACCTGGACATCAACTACCAGGTCATCGCCAAGATCGATCAGCAGGCCTGCATCGGCTGCGGCCGCTGCCACATCGCCTGCGAAGACACCTCACACCAGGCCATCGCCAGCCTCAAGCAGGCTGACGGCACGCACAAATATGAAGTGATCGATGAAGAGTGCGTGGGCTGCAACCTGTGCCAGATCACCTGCCCGGTGCAGGACTGCATCGAGATGGTGACGGTGGACACCGGCAAGCCGTTTCTGGATTGGAATCATGATCCGCGTAATCCCTATCATGTCACTGTCTGAGGGTTAGGGTGCCTGAACTGGCGCCATCGCGAGCAAGCTCGCTCCCACAGTGGATTTGTGTTCACCACCGATCCCCTGTGGGAGCGAGCTTGCTCGCGATGAGGCCATCAGCCCCAACACCAATCTCAAGGCTCCCCCTGGACTAACAGTTCTGCTAGTAGACACCCCCAAAAAAATCCCCGACCCTTAAACAGCCGAACCCACCCACTAGAGCCCAGCCCATGTCGACGTCAACGATGAAGATACTGTGCCGCTACCAATACGACCCCCTGGACCGCCTGACAGGCTTGAAGCCTGCGGAGCATCTGGACACACAGCGCTTCTACCAGAACGACGAGTTGGTCAACGAGATCGAAGGCCAGGTGGAACTCACCATCCTTCGCCATGAAGCCCAGCCCCTGGCGCAACGCTTGCACATCGCCAATGTCACCGAGACGACGCTGTTGGCAACGGACCAGCAGCGGTCGGTTTTGCAGACGCTGGCCGGTGTCGACGCTCAGCCCATGGCTTATACCGCCTATGGTCATCGGCCTGCGCAAAGTGGTTTGAGCAGTTTGCTTGGGTTCAATGGTGAGCGTCCTGATTCGATTACCGGGCATTATTTATTGGGACAGGGTAATCGAGCGTTTAATCCGGTGTTGATGCGGTTTAATAGTCCGGATGAGTTGAGCCCTTTTGGGGATGGGGGGATTAATGCGTATGCATATTGTGGGGGGGATCCGGTTAATCGGTATGATCCGAGCGGGAATAGTTTTATCTATATAATCAAACCATGGAACTTCGTAAAAAATCTAAATGGGTTAAATCTTTCATCAAGAACAATTGCACGAACTGATAGACCAATTGGGTTAAATTTTTCATCGACTGCCTTAGGTAAAAAACGCAGCGTGGCGGCAGGATTACCGCCAGAGCCAGAGATATGGAACAACGCGCCTCATACCTACAAAAAAAAAGCAACCTTAAAGCTACTCCGAGATCGCACCTACGAAAGAAACCTAAGGCAAGATGCGAGAAAATGGGATAGCTATGTGAAAAAAAACCCTCAAACCTCCATAGAAGCCGATATTGAAAGGCTAGATATATACAATAAAGCTTTACGCAACTTAGAAAACGCTAAAAATTTTTCGGTGGCCGACAAATCGGCGTTGAATGCCAGGGTCTACAAAACAAGAATGATAGCCAAGCGCAGTGCTTGGAAAAACCTAAAAAGGTTGAAGACGGAGACTCAACGAGTTCGTAAATAACCGACCTAGTAAATCCACTTACGCTGCGGAGCATCAGCCTGATAGCGGGCTACGGCTCCAACCCAATCCCCCGCAAAATCACACTGGTCACCGTCTGCACCGCCCGCTCGAACTGCATGTCCGACAACGGCTGGTGGTCGTTGAGGATATTGATCTGGTGGTCGAAGTCGGCGTAATGCTGGGTCGAAGCCCAGATCATGTAGAGCAGGCTTGAAGGCTCCACCGGCAGGATGCGTTTGTCCTCAACCCACTGGCGGATTTTCGCTTCCTTCATCTTGGCCCAGTCATAGAGGCTGGCGTCCAGCGCCTGGCCCAGCGTCGGGGCGCCGTGGATGATTTCGTTGGCCCAGACCTTCGAGCCGTAGGGCCGGCTGCGGGAGTGGTTCATCTTGGCGCGAATGTAGCTGCTGAGCACCACCCGCGGGTCGTCGAACATTTCGAAGCACAAGGCGTCCTGCTTCCAGACCTCCAGCAGGTCGAACAGCACGGCGCTGTACAGCTCGCTCTTGGTGCTGAAGTAGTAATGCAGGTTGGAACGAGGCAATTGCACTTCGGCGGCGATGTCGGCCATGGCGGTGCTGCCGAAGCCTTTCTCGGCAAAGACCTTCTCGGCGGCCAACAGGATTTTCTCGACGTTACTGCGACGAATCTCGATCTTGTGATTGCCCATGAGGGCTCCCTGGCAACAGCGTTGAGCAAGACTAGCATTCACCCAACTTTGAAAACACTGGGGATCCCTGTGGGAAGGCTTTTGTGGCGAGGGAGCTTGCTCCCGCTCGGTTCTGTAGGAGCTGTCGAGTGCAACGAGGCTGCGATCTTGTCCCAGACAATTGAGTCGCAAGCGAAAGATCAAGATCAAAAGATCGCAGGCTTCGCCAGCTCCTACAGAACCGAGCGGGAGCAAGCTCCCTCGCCACAAAAGCGGGTTTTGCGCTATGTCGGCTGGCGCGCTTCGACGTTGTCCAGCGCACGATTTGCCAGCATTGCGCTCAGTTCGATCAGTTGCTGGATGCCCAGGGCAATGTGGCGCCTGGGACCTTCCAGGTCGAAGGCCAAGTCACTGACCATGGCGTTGGCCTAGGCCAGGTTTTCGCTGAGGTTGGCGAGCAGGGTTTCGGTGTCGACGCCTTTGACGACGGTGAACAGTTGGCCGGGATCGGCCTCGAGTTTGCTGGGTTTGGGCTTGAGGTAGGAATCGAGGATGCGGTCGGCGGCTTTGTCGAACGCTTTTGAGCTGGATGGATCTGTATCCGGTGGGTTGGGTGTTGGTTTGAACATAGATGAAGCTCCGATGCTGTAGATGGGAGCCAACACCCTCTCGCTACCAAACGAATTAGGGTGGCGGCCATACGAAGGTTGGTAGACCGGGCATCGGAGCCGGCGCCTCCGAAGAGGCCCTGCGCATGGCCACCAAAAAGCAAAGTGCATGATTGCACTTGCAAGCGATGACGCTATGCACCGACACCAGGGCTACCAAACCCGATCGCTGATTCAATCAGCGACCCGGAAACGATAAAGCCCTGGCCCCAAGGCGCACAAGCCGGCGGATTCTGGCGCAGTTGTAGGCAACGGCGCAAGACAACGTAGCCCGATCCCGAACGATCCTACATCTGGATAAACACAGGCCTGTTTGGACTGGAAATAGGGTTAACAACACACCCCTGTGGCGAGGGAGCTTGCTCCCGCTGGGTGGCGAAGCCGCCCCAAGATTTTGTGCTGAAATACAGAACCTGGGCCTGCTTCGCAGTCCAGCGGGAGCAAGCTCCCTCGCCACAAGAGTCCGCTTAAGCCTTCTGATCGGGGACATTCGACTAATGTCTTAGACCAGTCATCGCACAACCAAGCACCCTCCCCGCTATTCTCAAGCCCCGAATGTGCCCGGCGCCACGGCCTGCGATCTTGACCTGGATGGGTGACGACCATTGAAATGCCTCATTTTGAAGCACTCCCGAGTTGGATAATTCCGATAATGGCCAGTTGACAACGAGGAGCCGCTTCCAAATAATCCCCTCATGTTGTACGACGACGTATGACAAATAAAAACAACAAAAAAAGTAGGGAGCGTCATAGTGAGCACACGTGTCCGTTTTTCGCCCGACAACCGTCCAAACCGCCGTACCCTTCTCAACACCAGCCCCGCCCTGATTCTGCTCGGTTGCAGCAGCCTTGCGGCGTTTCTGCCCATGACCGCCAGCGCCGAAGGCTTCGTCGATGACGCCAAGGCCACGCTGACCCTGCGCAACGCCTATTTCAACCGTAACTTCACCAACCCGAACGCCGCCCAAGGTAAGGCCGAGGAATGGACCCAGAACTTCATCCTCGACGCCAAGTCCGGTTTCACTCAGGGTGTGGTCGGTTTCGGCGTGGACGTGCTGGGCCTGTACTCGGTCAAGCTCGACGGTGGCCGCGGCACGGCCGGTACGCAACTGCTGCCGGTGCACGATGACGGTCGTCCGGCCGATGACTTCGGTCGCCTGGGCGTCGCCCTCAAGGCCAAGGTGTCGAAGACCGAACTGAAAGTCGGTGAGTGGATGCCGGTGCTGCCGATCCTGCGTTCCGACGACGGCCGCTCCCTGCCGCAGACCTTCCGCGGTGGCCAGGTCACTTCCACTGAAATCAACGGCCTGAGCCTCTACGGCGGCCAGTTCCGTGGCAACAGCCCGCGCAATGACGCGAGCATGGAAGACATGTCGATGAACGGCCGCGGCGCGTTCACCTCCGACCGTTTCAACTTTGGCGGCGGTGAATACGCCTTCAACGAAAAACGCACCCAGGTCGGCGTGTGGTACGCGGAACTGTCCGACATCTACCAGCAGCAATATTTCAACCTGACCCACAGCCAGCCCATCGGCGACTGGACCCTGGGCGCCAACCTCGGCTACTTCACCGGCAAGGAAAACGGCAGTGCGTTGGCCGGCGACCTGGACAACAAGACCGCCTTCGCCATGCTCTCGGCCAAATACGGTGGCAACACCTTCTACGTCGGCCTGCAGAAAGTCGGTGGCGACGATGCCTGGATGCGCGTCAACGGCACCAGCGGCGGCACCCTGGCCAACGACAGTTACAACTCCAGCTATGACAACGCCAAGGAAAAATCCTGGCAGTTGCGCCACGACTTCAACTTCGCCGCCGTCGGCGTGCCGGGCCTGACCCTGATGAACCGCTACATCAGCGGTGACAACGTGCACACCGCCACTGTTGACGACGGCAAGGAGTGGGGCCGCGAAACCGAGCTGGCCTACACCGTGCAAAGCGGCGCGCTGAAGAGCCTCAACGTGAAATGGCGTAACGCATCGATTCGTCGGGACTACAGCACCAACGAATTCGACGAGAACCGCATTTTCATCAGCTACCCGCTTTCGCTTCTGTAACACCAGGCTCCATTGCCATGAGCGCATCCCATGGCAACCTGCGGCAGGGACGCCGGTTTAGAGCGGTTCGTCGATCAAACGTTGACAAGGTAACGGAAGGATAAGGATATTCTTCTCGGTCGTACGACAACTTATAACAACTGTACCTCTCATAGTTTGCTCAGGTAACGCCATGACCACGACACAGATTCGCCACCCCCTCAATCGCCTCCTATTGACCGGTGCCGCCGGCGGCCTTGGCAAAGTCTTGCGCGAGCGCCTCAAGCCTTTCGCCCGCCACATTCGCCTGTCGGACATCGCCAACATGGCCCCGGCCATCGACGAAAGCGAAGAAGTGGTGCCGTGCGACCTGTCGGACAAGCAGGCCGTGCATCAACTGGTCGAAGGCGTCGACGCCATCCTGCACTTCGGCGGTGTCTCGGTGGAGCGTCCATTCGAAGAAATCCTCGGCGCCAACATCAGCGGCGTCTTCCACATCTATGAAGCCGCCCGCAAACACGGCGTCAAGCGGGTGATCTTCGCCAGCTCCAACCACGTCATCGGTTTCTACAAGCAGGACGAGGCCCTCGACGCCCTCTCCCCTCGCCGCCCGGATGGCTACTACGGCCTGTCCAAGTCCTACGGCGAAGACGTCGCCAGTTTCTACTTCGATCGCTACGGCATCGAGACCGTGAGCATCCGCATCGGCTCGTCGTTCCCCGAACCGCAGAACCGCCGGATGATGAGCACCTGGCTGAGCTTCGACGACCTCACCCAACTGATCGAATGCTCGCTCTACACGCCAAAGGTCGGTCACACCGTGGTCTACGGCGTGTCCGCCAACCGCGACGTCTGGTGGGACAACAGCCAGGCCGCACACCTTGGCTATCAGCCCAAGGACACCTCGGAAATCTTCCGCGCCAAGGTCGAAGCGCAGCCGATGCCGGCCGCCGATGACCCGGCCATGATTTACCAGGGTGGCGCCTTTGTGGCGGCTGGCCCATTCGACGACTGATTCGCTGTTTTTCATGGGATACGCACGGACAAAGGAATCACCATGCAAGCCGAATTGATTGTCGACGCACGTAACGCCGTCGGGGAAAGCCCGGTATGGGTTCCCGAGGAAAACGCCCTGTATTGGGTGAACATTCCCAACGGTGGCCTGCAACGCTGGAATGCCAGCAGCGGCAAAATCCAGGGCTGGGAAGCCCCTGAAATGCTCGCCTGCATTGCCCGTCACCAGGACGGTGGCTGGGTCGCGGGCATGGAAAGCGGTTTCTTTCGCCTGCACCCCAATGATGACGGCAGCCTGGACAGCGAACTGTGCGCAAGTGTCGAACATAGCCGCACCGACATGCGCCTCAACGATGGCCGTTGTGACCGCCAGGGTCGCTTCTGGGCCGGCAGCATGGTGCTGAACATGGGTGCCAACGCAGACGTAGGCCGGATGTATCGCTACGAGGCAGGCCAGCGCAGCCCGGTCGAGGCGCAATTGAGCGGTTTCATCGTGCCCAACGGCCTGGGCTTCAGCCCGGACGGACGCACGATGTACCTCTCCGATTCACACCCGCTGGTGCAGCAGATCTGGGCTTTCGACTACGACACCGACAGCGGCACACCGTCCAACCGACGGCTGTTCGTCGACATGATGCCGTTGGCCGGTCGCCCGGATGGCGCCGCGGTGGATGCCGACGGTTGCTATTGGATTTGCGCCAACGATGCCGGGCTGATTCACCGTTTCACCCCGGACGGACGCCTCGACCGTTCACTGCAAGTGCCCGTGAAGAAACCGACCATGTGCGCCTTTGGCGGCAGTCGCCTGGACACCCTCTTCGTCACCTCGATCCGCCCCGGTGACAACAACGACCCGCAGTCCCTGGCCGGTGGCGTGTTCGCCCTCAACCCCGGCGTCAAGGGCCTGGCTGAACCTGCTTTCGGAGGACGGGAGCACTCCGCGAACTGATCTGTTTCACCGCTTCACTGGATGAGCCATAAAAAAAACAACAAGACTGGAGATTGACCATGAATTTCAAACGTACGCTTCTGATCGCAGCCCTCCCCCTGGCCTTCCTGGCCCAGGCGGCGCAAGCCCTCGACATCAAGATCGCCGACATCCACCCCAAGGGCTACCCAACCGTGGTCGCCGAGGAATCCATGGGTAAGACCCTGGAAAAAGAGAGCAACGGCGAACTGAAGTTCAAGTATTTCCCGGGCGGCGTACTGGGCTCCGAAAAAGAAGTGATCGAGCAGATGCAAGCCGGCGCGATCCAGATGTCCCGGGTCAGCCTGGGTATCGTCGGTCCTGTCGTACCGGATGTGAACGTCTTCAACATGCCGTTCATCTTCCGCGACCAGGCTCACATGCGCGCGGTCATCGACGGTGACGTCGGCGATGCGATCCTCGACCGGATCACCAACTCGGAATTCGGCCTGGTCGCCCTGGCCTGGATGGACGGCGGTACGCGCAACCTCTACACCAAGAAACCAGTGCGCAAGCTCGAAGATCTGAAGGGCATGAAAATCCGCGTCCAAGGCAACCCGATGTTCATCGAGATGATGAATGCCATGGGCGCCAACGGCATCGCCATGGACACCGGCGAAATCTTCAGTGCCTTGCAGACCGGCGTGATCGACGGCGCGGAAAACAACCCACCGACCCTGCTCGAACACAACCACTACCAGAACGCCAAGTACTACAGCCTGACCGGTCACCTGATCCTGCCAGAGCCGATCGTGATGTCGAAAATCACTTGGGAAAAACTGACCCCGGCGCAACAGGACATGGTCAAGAAAGCCGCCAAGGCTGCCCAGGCCGAAGAGCGCGAGCTGTGGGACAAGAAGTCCACCGCCAGTGAAGAAAAACTCAAGGCCGCGGGTGTGGAATTCATCACTGTCGACAAGAAACCCTTCTACGACGCCACCGCCCCCGTGCGGGCCAAGTACGGCGCGCCCTATGCCGACCTGATCAAGCGTATCGAAGCCGTTCAATAAGACCTCTCGTTCTGTACTCATGAAAAGGCCCGGCGCGCCTGCTGCCCAAGGCACGCCCGGTTACGGTGGAACCCGATGAAGAATTTGCTGCTGCGTATCAACGATAAAATCTACATGACGTGCATCTGGGTGGCCGGCCTATCTGTCCTGGCAGTTGCCCTGATGATTCCCTGGGGTGTATTTGCCCGCTACGTGCTGGGCTCAGGCTCCAGCTGGCCCGAGCCCACCGCCATCCTGCTGATGATCGTGTTCACCTTCATCGGTGCCGCCGCCAGCTACCGCTCCGGCTCGCACATGGCCGTGGACATGGTCACCAGCCGCATGCCCCGGCACTGGCAAACCTTGGCTTCGGTCGTCACCCAGCTCTTGATGGCGGCGGTGTGCATCTTCATGACCATCTGGGGCACCAAGCTGTGCATGACCACCTGGAATCAATTCATGAGCGCCATCCCCACCCTGCGCGTTGGCATCACCTACATGCCGATTCCGATTGGAGGCTTCCTGACATTGATTTTTGTCCTGGAAAAACTCTTGCTGGGTGATCAAAGCCAGCGCCGGGTCGTGCAGTTCGACCTGATTGAAGAAAACGAAGGTGCCGCTTAATGGACGCGCTGATTCTGCTGGGCAGTTTTTTGTTGTTGATCCTGATCGGCATGCCGGTCGCCTACGCGCTGGGCGCTGCCGCCCTGATCGGGGCGTGGTGGATCGATATTCCGTTCCAGGCCATGATGATCCAGGTCACGGGCGGGGTGAACAAGTTCTCGTTGCTGGCCATTCCGTTCTTCGTCCTGGCCGGTGCGATCATGGCCGAAGGCGGCATGTCCCGCCGACTGGTGGCCTTCGCCAGCGTGCTGGTGGGGTTCGTGCGCGGTGGCCTGTCCTTGGTCAACCTGGTGGCTTCGAGTTTCTTTGGCGCGATCTCCGGCTCCTCGGTGGCCGATACGGCCTCGGTCGGCTCGGTGCTGATCCCGGAAATGACGCGCCAAGGCTATCCGCGTGATTACGCCACGGCCGTCACCGTCAGTGGTTCGGTGCAAGCGCTGCTGACCCCGCCAAGCCACAACGCGGTGCTGTATTCGCTCGCCGCTGGCGGCACCGTCTCCATCGGTTCGCTGTTCATGGCCGGCATCGTCCCCGGCATCATGATGAACCTCTGCCTGATGGCGCTGTGCCTGGTCTTCGCGAAAAAACGCAATTACCCCAAGGGCGAAGTGATTCCGCTCAAGCAAGCGCTGAAGATCTGCCGGGAAGCCATGTGGGGCATGATGACCTTGTTCATCATCCTTGGCGGCATTCTCTCGGGTGTTTTCACCGCCACCGAATCGGCCGCCATTGCCGTGGTGTGGGCGTTCTTCGTGACCATGTGCATCTATCGGGACTACAAGTGGAGTGAGTTGCCGAAACTGATGCACCGTACGGTACGCACCATTTCCATCGTGATGATCCTGATCGGCTTCGCCGCCAGCTTCGGCTACATCATGACGCTGATGGAGATTCCGGCGAAGATCACCACCGCGTTCCTGACACTGTCGGACAACCGCTACGTGATCCTGATGTGCATCAACGTGATGTTGCTGCTGTTGGGCACCGTGATGGACATGGCGCCGCTGATCCTGATCCTGACGCCGATCCTGATGCCGGTGATCGTCGGCATCGGCGTGGACCCGGTGCAGTTCGGCATGATCATGCTGGTGAACCTGGGTATCGGGTTGATCACGCCACCGGTGGGCGCGGTGTTGTTCGTCGGTTCCGCCATCGGCAAGGTCAGCATCGAAAGCACCGTCAAGGCGCTGCTGCCGTTCTACGCCATGCTGTTCGTGGTGCTGCTGCTCGTGACTTATGTTCCCGCCATTTCGCTGTGGTTGCCGCACTTGGTGTTGTAACCCCAAAAGCGCGCAAGCCTCCTTGTGGCGAGGGAGCTTGCTCCCGCTGGACTGCGGTAGGAGCTGTCGAGTGCAACGAGGCTGCGATCTTTCCCCAGCCACTTGAATCTCAAGTGAAAGATCAAAAGATCGCAGCCTCGCTTCGCTCGACAGCTCCTACAGTACAGCCGAGCGGGAGCAAGCTCCCTCGCCACAAAAGCTTTTCCCCACTCGATAGACGCGACCACCATGACGCAGCCTCTTCTCCATCTCGAAGACGAACTCACCCGCCTCACCCTCGCCCCGCACCTGGGCGCCAGCCTCGTCGATTGGACCCTGCGCGGCAGCGGTGCGCCCTTGTTGCGCCCGCCTGCTGCGCAAACCGTGGAAAACGGCCTGCCGGGCAAACTCGGCTGCTTCCCGTTGATCCCGTGGTCGAACCGGATCGCCCAGGGCGGTTTCGACTGCCCCGGCGGCTGGCTGGCCCTGGAGGCCAACAGCCCCAACGATCCGTTCCCGATCCATGGCAGCGCCTGGCAACAACCGTGGCAAGTGGTCGAGCAGAGTACCCAGGAAGCCTTGTTGCAACTCGACAGCCAACACCCGTTCGCCTATTGCGCCAGCCTGCGGATCCGCTTGAGCGGCGGTCAGTTGCAAATCGCCATGCACGTCACTCACATAGCCGAACAAGCCGCCTGGCACGGGCTGGGCTTGCACCCGTATTTTCCGCGCACCGCCAGTACTCGCCTGCAAACCCGCGCCAGCGAAGCCTGGCTGTGCGATGCCTCGAAACTGCCAACGGAACTGAGGGACATCCCCGCAGAGTGGGATTTCCAGCACGCCCGGTTACTGCCAGACACGCTAGTCGACAACGGCTTCGGTGGTTGGGACGGGCACTGTCTGATCCAGCAACCGGACCTGGGTTATGAGCTGGAATGCCGAGCCAGCGGCAGCGAGTACTTTCTGCTGTACTGCCCCGTGGGCCTGGATTTCTTCTGCATCGAACCGGTCAGCCATCCGGTCAACGCCCATCACCTGCCGGGGAGGCCAGGGTTGCGCCTGCTGGAGCAAGGGCAGTCGGTGGCGCTGGGGTTTTCGATGCAGTGTCGGTTGCTCTAAGGCCCACTTCCCTGTGGGAGCAAGGCTTGCCCGCGATGAAGTGGACGCGGTCTCCTGGGAAACCGAGGCGCCTGCATCGCGAGCAAGCTTTGCTCCCACAGAGTTTTTGGATTGCCAATAAATCCGCGGCCAAACACAGGTCCACTGTGGGAGCAAAGCTTGCTCGCGATAACGGTGGGTCTGCTGGCATCAATGTTGAAGTGCCGACGCCTTCGCGAGCAGGGGGTCAGGTGCCCAGGGTCAACCCATTGGCCGGCAACGGCAGTGCGGTCTTGTAGCGCACTTGCTTGAGGGCAAAGCTGGAGCGGATGTTCGCGACGCCCGGGACCTTGGTCAAGAAGTCCATCATGAACCGCTCCAGCGACTGGATGGTCGGCACCAGCACGCGGATCAGGTAATCCGGATCGCCGGCCATCAGGTAGCACTCCATCACCTCCGGTCGGTCGGAGATTGCCTCCTCGAAGTGCTGCAACGCCTCTTCCACCTGTTTCTCCAAACTCACATGGATGAAAACGTTGACGTGCAACCCCAGCAGGTCGGCATCCAGCAGCGTGACCTGCTCGCGGATCACCCCCAGCTCCTCCATGGCCCGGACACGGTTGAAGCACGGGGTCGGCGACAGGTTGACCGAACGGGCGAGATCGGCGTTGGTGATGCGGGCGTTTTCCTGAAGGCTGTTCAGAATGCCGATGTCGGTGCGATCCAATTTACGCATGAGACAAATAATCCTGTTTTTTATCGTTGTGCAGATTTTTTATCTGCAAATGATCTGAACAGCAAGCCAACAGAGAAAAATATTCTTCTTCGTCGAGCCTATGATTGTTGTAGGACAATTTCCCACCTACCCAGGGAAATTCGTCAGCTAGCGCGCCCACTACAAGAAATTCACAAGATCGAGCGTAGAAAGCCATGAACCCAGCGTATGAACCGCTACGCCTGCACGTTCCCGAACCCTCGGGCCGTCCCGGCTGCAAGACCGACTTTTCCTACCTGCATCTGTCCGATGCCGGCACGGTGCGCAAACCACCCATCGACGTCGAACCCGCCGACACCGCCGACCTGGCTCGCAGCCTGATCCGCGTACTCGATGACCAGGGCAATGCCTTGGGCGACTGGGCCGCGGACATTCCCGTCGAGATCCTGCGCAAGGGCATGCGTGCCATGCTCAAGACGCGCATCTACGACAACCGCATGGTGGTCGCCCAGCGGCAGAAAAAGATGTCGTTCTACATGCAAAGCCTTGGCGAAGAAGCCATCGGCAGCGCCCAGGCCCTGGCGTTGAACATCGACGACATGTGCTTCCCCACTTACCGCCAGCAAAGCATCCTGATGGCCCGCGAAGTGCCGCTGGTGGACCTGATCTGCCAACTGCTGTCCAACGAGCGCGATCCGCTCAAGGGCCGACAGTTGCCGATCATGTACTCGGTCAAGGACGCGGGTTTCTTCACCATTTCCGGCAACCTCGCCACGCAGTTCGTCCAGGGCGTGGGCTGGGGCATGGCCTCGGCGATCAAGGGCGATACCAAGATCGCCTCGGCCTGGATCGGTGACGGCGCCACCGCCGAATCGGACTTCCACACCGCCCTCACCTTCGCCCACGTCTACCGGGCACCGGTGATCCTCAACGTGGTCAACAACCAGTGGGCGATCTCCACCTTCCAGGCCATTGCCGGCGGTGAAGCCACGACCTTCGCCGGACGCGGCGTCGGTTGCGGCATCGCCTCCCTGCGCGTCGACGGCAACGATTTCATGGCGGTCTACGCCGCCTCGCGCTGGGCCGCCGAACGCGCCCGCCGCAACCTCGGCCCGGCGCTGATCGAATGGGTCACCTACCGCGCCGGCCCGCACTCCACTTCGGACGACCCTTCGAAGTACCGCCCCGCCGACGACTGGAGCCACTTCCCGCTGGGCGATCCGATTGCGCGCCTCAAGCAGCACATGGTGAAGATCGGCCAGTGGTCCGAAGAGGAACATGCGGCAGTCACCGCCGAACTCGAAGCCGAAGTGATCGCCGCGCAGAAGGAGGCCGAGCAGTACGGCACCCTCGCCGGCGGGCAGATTCCAAGCGCCGCGACCATGTTCGAAGACGTCTACAAAGAGATGCCGGAGCACTTGAAGCGCCAGCGTCAGCAGTTGGGGATCTGACATGAACGATCACAACAACAATATTGCGTTGGACACCGCCATGACCACTACCACCATGACCATGATCCAAGCCCTGCGCTCGGCCATGGACGTGATGCTCGAACGCGACGACAACGTCGTGGTGTTCGGCCAGGACGTGGGTTACTTCGGCGGCGTGTTCCGCTGCACCGAAGGCCTGCAGAACAAGTACGGCACCTCGCGAGTGTTCGATGCACCGATTTCCGAAAGCGGCATCGTCGGCGTGGCGGTGGGCATGGGCGCCTACGGCCTGCGCCCGGTGGCCGAGATTCAGTTCGCCGATTACGTCTACCCTGCGTCGGACCAGATCATCTCCGAAGCAGCACGCCTGCGCTATCGCTCGGCCGGCGAGTTCACCGCGCCGATGACCCTGCGCATGCCCTGCGGCGGCGGCATCTATGGCGGCCAGACCCACAGCCAGAGCATCGAGGCGATGTTCACCCAGGTCTGCGGCCTGCGCACCGTCATGCCGTCCAACCCCTACGACGCCAAGGGCCTGCTGATCGCCTCCATCGAAAACGATGACCCGGTGATCTTCCTCGAGCCCAAGCGCCTGTATAACGGCCCGTTCGACGGCCACCACGACCGCCCGGTAACACCGTGGTCGAAACACCCCTCGGCGCAAGTGCCGGACGGCTACTACACGGTGCCGCTGGACGTCGCCGCCATTACCCGTCCGGGCAAGGACGTGACTGTTCTCACCTACGGCACCACGGTCTACGTCTCCCAAGTGGCTGCCGAAGAGAGCGGTATCGACGCCGAAGTCATCGACCTGCGCAGCCTGTGGCCGCTGGACCTTGAGACCATCGTCAAATCCGTGAAGAAAACCGGCCGCTGTGTGGTGGTTCACGAAGCCACCCGCACCTGCGGTTTCGGCGCCGAACTGGTGGCGTTGGTGCAAGAACACTGCTTCCACCACCTGGAAGCGCCCATCGAGCGTGTCACCGGTTGGGACACCCCCTACCCGCACGCGCAGGAGTGGGCGTATTTCCCAGGGCCGTCCCGTGTGGGCGCGGCGTTGAAACGGGTCATGGAGGTCTGAATGGGCACGCACGTTATCAAGATGCCGGACATCGGCGAAGGCATCGCGGAAGTTGAACTGTCGGTGTGGCACGTCAAGGTTGGCGACATGGTGGTCGAAGACCAGGTGCTGGCCGATGTCATGACCGACAAGGCCATGGTGGATATCCCCTCTCCGGTGCATGGCCGGGTCATCGCCCTGGGTGGCGAGCCCGGCGAAGTCATGGCGGTGGGCAGCGAACTGATCCGCATTGAAGTCGAAGGTGCGGGTAACCTGAAAGAATCGGCCCAACAAGCGCCAGCGCCGGCTGCGCAAGCACCGAAGCCGGCACTCGTGGCGACACCTGAACCGGTGCTGGAAAAAACCGCCGCGCCCCGCTGCGCCCCGCAAGCGCCTGTGGCCCGCGACCCCGACGAGCGTCCACTGGCGTCGCCGGCCGTGCGCAAACACGCGCTGGACCTGGGCATTCAATTGCGCCTGGTCCAAGGCAGCGGCCCCGCCGGGCGGGTCCTGCACGAAGACCTCGATGCTTATCTGGCCCAGGGTCCGTCGACCCAGGCCAAGGGCGGTTCGGGTTATGCCGAGCGCCACGACGAGCAGCAGATCCCGGTGATCGGCATGCGTCGCAAGATCGCCCAGCGCATGCAGGAAGCGACCCAGCGCGCCGCCCATTTCAGCTACGTCGAAGAAATCGACGTCACCGCCCTGGAAGAGCTGCGGGTTCACTTGAATGAAAAACACGGCGCCAGTCGCGGCAAGCTGACCTTGCTGCCGTTCCTGGTCCGCGCGTTGGTCGTGGCCCTGCGCGATTTCCCGCAGATGAACGCCCGCTACGACGACGAAGCCCAGGTCATTCACCGCTCAGGTGCGGTGCATGTGGGCGTCGCCACCCAGAGCGATGTTGGCCTGATGGTGCCGGTGGTGCGTCACGCCGAAGCCCGTAGCCTGTGGGACAGCGCGACGGAAATCTCCCGCTTGGCCACGGCGGCCCGCACGGGCAAGGCCAGTCGCGATGAGCTGTCCGGTTCGACCATCACCCTGACCAGCCTCGGTGCGCTCGGCGGCATCGTCAGCACGCCGGTGCTGAACCTGCCGGAAGTGGCGATTGTCGGCGTGAACAAAATCGTCGAGCGGCCCGTGGTGATCAAGGGCCAGATCGTGATCCGCAAAATGATGAACCTCTCCAGCTCCTTCGATCACCGGGTGGTCGACGGCATGGACGCGGCGCAATTCATCCAGGCCCTGCGTGGCCTGCTCGAACAACCCGCCACCTTGTTTGTGGACTAATCATCAATGGAGCAGGCGATGCAAACTTTGAACACGACGCTGCTGATTATCGGCGGCGGCCCCGGCGGTTATGTGGCGGCGATCCGCGCCGGGCAACTGGGCATCTCGACCATCCTGGTGGAAGGCCAGGCGTTGGGCGGGACCTGCCTGAATATCGGTTGTATCCCGTCCAAGGCGTTGATCCATGTGGCCGAGCAGTTCCACCAGACCCGGCACCACAGCCAGGCTTCGGCCTTGGGCATCACGGTGGCGGCGCCGAGCCTGGACATCGGCAAGAGCGTGGAATGGAAGGACGGCATCGTCGATCGCCTGACCACCGGCGTTGCGGCACTGTTGAAAAAGCACAAGGTCCAGGTCATTCACGGCTGGGCCAAGGTGATCGATGGCAAGACGGTCGAGGTCGGTGACACCCGCATCCAGTGCGAACACCTGCTGCTCGCCACTGGTTCGAAAAGCGTCGACCTGCCGATGCTACCGATTGGCGGGCCAATCATTTCTTCCACCGAAGCCCTCGCCCCCACCTCGGTGCCCAAGCACCTGGTGGTGGTCGGCGGTGGCTACATCGGCCTGGAACTGGGCATTGCCTACCGCAAGCTCGGCGCCGAGGTCAGCGTGGTCGAGGCCCAGGAACGGATCCTGCCAGCCTATGACGGCGAGCTGACCCAGCCTGTGCACGAGGCGCTCAAGCAGTTGGGCGTGAAGCTTTACCTCAAGCACAGCGTCGAAGGTTTCGATGCCCAGGCCAGCACCTTGCAAGTGCGTGATCCCAATGGCGAGACGCTGAACCTGGACACCGACCGGGTGCTGGTGGCCGTTGGGCGCAAACCCAACACCCAGGGCTGGAACCTCGAAGCGCTGGGCTTGGCGATGAACGGTTCGGCGCTGAAAATCGACAGCCGTTGCCAGACCAGCATGCGCAACGTCTGGGCCATCGGCGACCTGAGCGGTGAACCGATGCTCGCCCACCGGGCCATGGCCCAGGGTGAAATGGTCGCCGAGCTGATCGCCGGCCAGCATCGCGAGTTCAACCCAACGGCCATCGCCGCGGTGTGCTTCACCGACCCGGAACTGGTGGTGGTCGGCAAGACGCCGGACGAAGCCAAGGCGGCCGGGCTCGATTGCATGGTGTCGAGCTTCCCGTTCGCCGCCAACGGTCGGGCCATGACCCTGGAATCGAAAAGCGGTTTCGTCCGGGTCGTGGCGCGCCGGGACAATCACCTGATCGTTGGCTGGCAAGCGGTTGGCGTGGGCGTGTCGGAACTGTCCACCGCGTTCGGCCAATCCCTGGAAATGGGCGCGCGCCTGGAGGACATCGCTGGCACCATCCACGCCCACCCGACGCTGGGCGAGGCCGTGCAGGAAGCGGCGTTGCGGGCGTTGGGGCATGCGTTGCATCTGTAACGCATCAGGATCGTTCCCACGCTCCGCGTGGAAATGCAGCCAGGGACGCTCCGCGTCCCAAAGCCGAACGCGGAGCGTCCGTTGAAGTATTCCCACGCGGAGCGTGGGAACAATCATCGAGTGAGGCTGCGAAACAGCCCCGGAATGAAGTATTGTTGTTCCCATCCAAAAAACGTCAGAAGCCTTGAACCGTTTCGACGGTTGTCAAGAAATAGAGGGTGTCATGGGTAACGAGAGCATCAATTGGGACAAACTGGGCTTTGACTACATCAAGACCGACAAGCGCTACCTGTCGCACTGGCGCGATGGTGCCTGGGACGCGGGCACCCTGACCGAAGACAACGTGCTGCATATCAGCGAGGGCTCCACCGCCCTGCACTACGGTCAGCAGTGCTTCGAAGGCCTGAAGGCCTATCGCTGCAAGGACGGCTCCATCAACCTGTTCCGCCCGGACCAGAACGCCGCCCGCATGCAGCGCAGCTGCGCCCGCCTGCTGATGCCGCACGTCGACACCGAGCAGTTCGTCGAGGCCTGCAAGCAAGTGGTCCGCGCCAATGAGCGCTTCATCCCGCCTTACGGCACCGGCGGCGCGCTGTACCTGCGCCCGTTCGTGATCGGCGTGGGTGACAACATCGGCGTGCGCACCGCACCCGAGTTCATCTTCTCGATTTTCTGCATCCCGGTCGGCGCCTACTTCAAGGGCGGCCTGACCCCGCACAACTTCCTGATCTCCAGCTTCGACCGCGCCGCCCCACAAGGCACCGGCGCGGCCAAGGTCGGTGGCAACTACGCCGCCAGCCTGATGCCCGGTTCCCAGGCCAAAAAAGCCAGTTTCGCCGACTGCATCTACCTGGATCCGATGACCCACTCGAAAATCGAGGAAGTCGGCTCGGCCAACTTCTTCGGCATCACCCACGACAACAAATTCGTCACCCCGAAATCCCCTTCGGTCCTGCCGGGCATTACTCGCCTGTCGCTGATCGAACTGGCCAAATCGCGCCTGGGCCTGGAAGTGATCGAAGGCGACGTGTTCATCGACAAACTGTCGGACTTCAAGGAAGCCGGCGCCTGCGGTACCGCTGCGGTGATCACCCCGATTGGCGGCATCAGCTACAAGGACAAGCTGCACGTGTTCCACAGCGAAACCGAAGTCGGCCCGATCACCCAGAAGCTCTACAAAGAGCTGACCGGCGTGCAGACCGGTGACGTGGAAGCGCCAGCGGGTTGGATCGTCAAGGTTTGATCCAAACCCCTGTGTAGGAGCTGTCGAGTGCAACGAGGCTGCGATCTTTCCCCAGACACTTGAGTCTCAAGCGAAAGATCAAAAGATCGCAGGCTTCGCCAGCTCCTACAGACCCCAGCGGGAGCAAGCTCCCTCGTCACATGGATCTGTCCCCACTACCCCCGACGCAAAACCGGCCATCGCCCCCAACGCTGGCGAAACCATCCGTAACCGCTGACCAGCAAGATCCCGCCCAGCACCAGAACCGCGCCAACGATGAAGTTCGGCTCCAGCGGCTCATCCAGCAACCAGACGCCAAAACCGATGCCAAACAGCGGCGTCATGAACGACAACACCCCCAGTTGCGAAGCGAGGTAGTGGCGCAGCAGGGAGAACCAGATCAGGAAGCTGGCGAAGGACACCAGCAACACCTGGAACGCCAGGCTGGCAATGAGTTGTGGCGTGGGGTTGATCGTCGTTTGCCCCAGAGCTACCGCCATTCCGATCAGCAGCACCCCGGCGCCAACCAATTGGTAAAGCAGCGTCTGGCTGGCCGGCAGATTCGTCAACCGCGAACAGCGTACCGTCACCGTGGTTGCGCCCCACAGCGCACCCGCCAGCAAGCCCATGCCGTCACCGAGCAACGAACTGCCGTTCGCCGCGCCCGAGCCCCCGCTGAAAGCCACCACGATCCCGCCAAAGGCAACGGCGATGCCCAGCCATTGCGCCGGCTTGAGGCGTTCGCTCGGCAGTTTCCAGTGCAAGCCGAGGGCGGCGAACATTGGTGCGGTATAGAGGAAAATCACCATGTGCGATGCCGTCGTATGCCGCAGGCCTTCGCCCACCATCACGAACTCCAAGGCAAACAACAACCCCACCAGCATGCCCGGGCGCCAACTGCCATCGGCCAGGGACAGGCGTTCACCGCGCACCAGCACCAACAACCACACCAGTACCGCAGCGATGGCCGAGCGCACGCCCAGTTGCAGCATCGGCGCCATATCGGCGGCGCCGGCCTTGATCGCGACTTGCTGGAAACCCCAAATGGCACAGAGGCCGGTCATCAGGGCGCAGACCTGGCCATCCAGGGCACGGCGGGTGGTCATGGGAACGGTCCTTGGGCAGAAAGAGATGAAAGGATTGTCTGCCTGACACCTTTGCTGGATATAGTGATTATCCGACAAGCCATCCCGGTAATCCGCCATTGCGGTCGATATGCAGCCTCCAGCCCAACATCTGAAGATTCCTCCGTTCGAAGCGGCCCTGCCCTCGCCGATTTTCTTTCGCAGCGCCTGCATGCCGGCCCATGCCACTTACCCCCGGCACCGGCATGCCTGGGGTGAGTTCGTCTACTCCTACAGTGGGGTGATGGAAATCGAGATTGCCCAACACCATTACCTGGCGCCACCGCAGTACGGCATCTGGCTGCCGCCGGACATGGAACACGTTGGCTTCAATCGGCATGAGGCCTGCCATTGTTCGTTGTACCTGGCCGCCGAACTGTGCGACGCGTTGCCGGCCGTACCCTGCGCGCTGACCTTGAGCCCGCTGATCCGCGCCCTGCTGGAAGAGTTGCGCAGCGATCCACCGAGCCAACCGCAGACGCCCGAGCAGCAACGTTTGCTGCAGGTGTTGGTGGACAAGCTGGCGCAGGCACCCCATGTCGGCAGCTACCTGCCCTCCTCGGATGATCCACTGCTGGGCCCCGTGCTGCGAGCCTTGGAGGCGAACCCCAGCGACCCGCGTTCCTTGCCACAACTGGCCCGCGCTGCCAACACCACCGAGCGCACGCTGATGCGCCGGGCCCAGCGGGACCTGGGCATGTCATTGGTGGAATGGCGCCAGCGCCTGAAAGTCATCGAGGCCCTGGCCCTGCTCGAACGTGGCCAGAGCGTGGAAACCATCGGCCTGGACCTGGGCTACAGCAGCGCCTCGGCGTTCATCAGCATGTTCCGCAAAATGATGGGCACCACGCCGGATGAGTATCGGCGCCGGCATATGGCTGGATGATGAGGCGATGCTGGAATCGTCATCGCGAGCAGGCTCGCTCCCACAGGTGATCGTGGTATTCATCAATCTCGTGTTCAACGCAGGGCCCATTGTGGGAGCGAGCCTGCTCGCGAAGGCGGTGGGTCAGCTTGCAGGGATGTTGGATGTGAAGGCCCCTTCGCGAGCAAGCTCGCTCCCACAGGGTCTGTCGGTGGACATCAATCATGTGTTCACCGCAAATCCACTGTGGGAGCGAGCTTGCTCGCGATGACGGCGGTGGGTTTGACATCGATTTCGGCACTCACGCCAAACCGCCCCGCCATCTCCCGGCGACCACTGGCCGTCACCCCCAGCGCCCGGCTGTCCAGGTCCTGGATCACCCATTTGCGCTTGATCGCCACTTGCAGCAACGCCGCGCCCAAGGCACCGCCCAGGTGCGGGCGGCGCATGCTCCAGTCCAGGCAGGGACAGGCGAATCGGCGGCGTTGCGTGGCAAGGTGCTGGACATCGACGCCCAAGCCCTCGAACACCGCCTCGCCGGACTCACTCAGCCGATAGCCATCGCCTTGCACCTCTATCAGCCATCCAGCCTCGATCACCCGGTCATGCAGGCGCACCGCCAGAGTGCCGGCCATGTGGTCGTAACAGGTGCGAGCAAATTGCAGGCGATCCGGTGTGCGCGGGGTGAAGGTTGGTGCGGCGCTCTGGCCGATCACCATCAACGCCTCCAGTGCCTGGGCGACGCGCGGGTCGGCCAGGCTGTAATAACGATGACGGCCCTGGACATGCAAGCGCACCAAGGCCATTTGCTTGAGTTTCGCCAGATGGGCGCTGGCAGTCGAGGCGCTGACCTCGGCGATGCTCGCCAATTCGGTGCTGGTGCGGGCATGGCCGTCCATCAACGCGCACAGCATCCGGGTGCGCGCCGGTTCGGCAATGGCCGCCGCCACTTGGGACACGCCCAGGTCATGGTGCTCTGCGTTCATATTTCGCTCCCCGACGAATCAAGCCATGCATCGACTGGAGATAGTAGCAACACTTTCTCCATCACGAACAAGGCCGCGCTTCATGGACCCGATCACCGCCGCGACACATTCCGACCCTTACCCTTTTTACGCCGCCCTGCGCGCTGCCGGCGGACTGGCCTTCGATCCCGAACTGAACCTGTGGATCGCCAGCAGCGCCGAGGCCGTGTGCGCGGTGCTGCACCATCCCGATTGCCATGTGCGCCCGGCTCACGAGCCCGTACCAAAGGTCATCGCCGAAGGGCCGGCCGGACGGGTGTTCGGCCACCTGATGCGCATGAACGAAGGGGAACGGCAGCGTTGCCCGAGGGCCGCGATTGCGCCGCGGTTGCAGGACATCGATCCCCGGCAGGTCGAGGCACTGGTCAGGGCCCGCCTTCTCCAAGAGGGCGCCGAAGGCCTGCACCAGGCCCAATTCATCGGGCCAGCCAGCGTGGTCGCGGCATTGCTGGGTTTCAGCCCGACGGACTGTCACCGGGTCAGCGAATTGACCGCAGACTTCGTCGCCGGCCTGTCGCCCCTGAGCCAAACACCGCAACTGGACGCGGCGCACCAGGCCAGCGAGCAACTGACCGGTTTATTCCAGGAGCGGATAGAGGCGCAGGACAACCCTTTGCTGCTGGGCATTGGCCCAGGCTTCGAAGACGCTGATCCGGACAGTAAAATCGCCAACCTGATCGGGCTGCTCTCGCAAACCTATGAAGCCACCGCCGGCCTGATTGGCAACGCGTTGCTGGCGCTGATCGGCGATCCAGCGTTGCACCGGACGCTGCGAGAGGCCCCCACACAGGTCGGCTCATTGCTGGCCGAAGTCCAACGTTTCGACCCGCCGGTACAAAACACTCGCCGCTTCATCGCCGCGCCCTGCGAAATCCTCGGCACTGCGCTGAACCCCGGGGAGGTGGTCCTGGTGCTGTTGGCCTCAGCCAACCGCGACCCGCAACTCAACCCCCGACCAGACACCCTGCTGCTCGACCGCCCGAACCGCCGCAGTTTCAGCTTCGGCAGCGGGCGCCATGAATGCCCAGGCCAAACCCTGGCCATGGACATCGCCCGCGCCACGCTGACGGCGATTCTGGAGCGCGAACCGCCACTGGATCAGTTGACCTGGTGCTATCGCCCCTCCGTCAACGGCCGCATCCCGCTGTTCAGCGAGCGGTCACGTACCGACAGGCCATGACCCGCCCAGCCATCAATCGTCCCGCGTCAGGACTTCCAGCAACTCGATTTCAAAGATCAGGTTGGCGTTGGGCTTGATGTGGGCGCCCATGGACCGCTCACCGTAGGCCAGGTGGGCCGGCACCCACAACTTGCGCTTGCCACCGACTTGCATGCCCATCAGGCCCAGATCCCAGCCCTTGATGACGCGACCTGTGCCGATCACGCATTGGAAGGGTTTGCCGCGACTGTAGGACGAATCGAATTCGGTGCCGTCTTCGAGGGTGCCGCGGTATTGGGTGGTGATCAGCGCACCTTTGACTACGCTTTTGCCGTCGCCCTGTTCCAGGTCGATGATTTGCAGCTCTTCATTCATGGCGGTATCCCTCGTGTGATCCAGGCGCGGGGTTTTCGCAGAAATCCGGGCGCATGGCAAACGTTGTATGCCATGCGGCAGGGAACCGCGACGGCCTCTTCGGTTCACATGGGTATCGTCCCTGCATTTCAGATAAGGATTTTCTGATGTTCGACTCTCGTCCGCTCTACAGTTTCATTCCGCCATACATCCTCAATCGCATCATCGCCCACGGCTCCGAACAGCAACGCTCCAGCGCCCTCGGCACCTTGACCCACGTGCGCAGCCTGCGGCACAACCCCGGCCCGCCCGGCAACCTTCCCGCCGCCGCGAACCGGCCCAATCCCGGCACGGCCGGACAGCCGCAACGCAGCGTGCATGACGCCCAGAACAGCATGGAACTGCCCGGCCAGCCGGTTCGCCTGGAAGGCCAGCGGGCCAGTGGTGACCCAGCCGTGGACGAAGCCTACGACGCCCTCGGCGCCACCTATGATTTTTTCTGGAAGGTCCTGGGGCGCGACTCCATCGACAACAAAGGCTTCGCCCTGGTGGGCAGCGTGCATTATGGCCAGGGCTATGAAAACGCCTTCTGGAACGGCGCGCAAATGGTGTTCGGCGACGGCGATGGCGAAATCTTCCAGCGCTTCACCCGCTCCCTGGACGTGGTGGCCCACGAGCTGGCCCATGGCGTCACCGAAAGCGAGGCCGGCTTGATCTACGCCAACCAATCCGGTGCGCTGAACGAGTCCATCTCCGATGTGTTCGGTGTGCTGGTCAAGCAGTTCGTACTTGAACAGACCGCCGACCAGGCCGACTGGCTGATCGGCGCCGACCTGCTCACCGACAAGATCAACGGCGACGGCCTGCGCAGCATGTCCAACCCCGGCACCGCCTACGATGACCCGTTGCTGGGCAAGGACCCGCAACCTTCGCACATGCGCGAATTCGTCATTACCCGTGAAGACAACGGCGGCGTGCACATCAACTCCGGCATTCCCAACCGGGCCTTTTATCTGGTGGCGACCACGCTGGGCGGATTTGCCTGGGAAAAGGCCGGCCGGATCTGGTATGAAACCTTGTGCGACCGAAGATTGGCCAATGACGCGTCCTTCAGCGCCTTCGCCCGCCTGACCGTCGAGCATGCCCGCCAGCGCTTTGGCACGCGGGAAGTGCAAGCGGTGCAGAACGGCTGGGCCCAGGTCGGCGTCGACCTGACACAGGAGAGCTGATGAAAACCCTTCCAGACCTCGACGACAAGGCGGTGATACGGCTGTCGCGCCAGGGTGGCGTGGCCGCCATCCATGCGCTGACCCGACCACGGGAAATCGAATTCGCCCAGTGCGACCTCGACCAGCGCACGCGCATCTGTTCGGTCCTGGAGGGTTGCCTGCCACTGACGTCCTCCACGCCCGGGCGCGGCGACCAGCGATTTTTCCAGATCGAGGTGCGCTACCGCACCGACGACCAGGACGATGAGATGGTGCTACAGGTGCCCGAGGACCGGGCACCCGGCGAGCTGGTTCACCTGTGGGACAAAGGCGAAGTGCTCTAACGTGTGGCCGGCACGATCTTGACGATGGCGCCGGACACGGTTTCGACCAGCAGGTACTTGTCGTCGATCTGCACCCATTGCTGCTCGTTTGTCGGTTGCTCGAGTTTCTTCTGTTTCCAGTCTTTCATGGCCCGGTCCGCGCGCTGGTAGTCCGCCGGTACCCGGTCGTTCGCCACCAGCCTGCGGCCATTGCTTGGCGAATGCTCCAGGGCCTCCCCGGTTTTCTCGACCGCTTGCGCAACAGGCCCAAGGGCTCCAAGGCCGGCGATCAGGAACAGGCTGGCGATCAGGGATGGTTTGCGCATAGAAAAAACTCCAGTTATTCGAGGGACTGAATCTGGGACTTCGCGGGCGGCGAATCATTCCTTAATTTCTGGAAACTGTACCCCCTGCTTGCTCCCGCTGAACCCTGTAGGAGCTGGCGAAGCCTGCGATCTTTTGATCTTTTGATCTTTTGATCTTTCGCTTGAGACTCAAGTGCCTGGGGAAAGATCGCAGCCTCGTTGCACTCGACAGCTCCTACAGAGCCGAGCGGGAGCAAGCTCCCTCGCCACAGGTTGTGCATGGCATAGTGACAACCTCTGGACCACGGATCTCGCCATGACCACCTCTACCCCGTCATCCCCTGCCCTCAAGGAAATCTTCAACAGCGCCCGCCTGGAGCACATCGCCAGTGAAGTGCGCGCGGTGTACCCGGCATTCGACGCCAAGGCCTTCTTGCACATGGCCAACGACGGGCTGGCCGAGTTGTCGGTGATGCAGCGCATGGCCCGGGTCAGTGAGTGCCTGCATGCGGTGCTGCCCCTCGGTTATGAAGCTTCACTGGAGGTGCTGCGCGCCCTGGCCCCGCGCCTGAACAGCATGTTCGTCAGCATGTTCCTGCCACACTACGTGGCGTCCTATGGCCGGCATCGCTTCGACGTGTCGTTGGACGCGCTCAAGTATTTCACCCGGTTCGGCTCGTCGGAGTTCGCCGTGCGGCACTTCCTGCGCGATGACCTGGAACGCACCCTCAAGGTCATGCACGACTGGGCGCTGGACGCCAACGAGCACGTACGCCGCCTGGCCAGCGAAGGCAGCCGGCCACGCTTGCCGTGGTCGTTTCACCTGGAGCCGATCCAGGCCAATCCTGACCTCGCCGCCGCGATCCTCGACACGCTCAAGGCCGACGACAGCCTTTATGTGCGCAAATCGGTGGCCAACCACCTCAACGACGTCACCAAGCAGCATCCCGACTGGGTGCTGGACCAGATCGAAGGCTGGCCGCTGCAAGACCGCCACACGGCGTGGATCGCCCGGCATGCGCTGCGCAGCCTGATCAAACAAGGCAACCCCAGGGCGCTGGGCGTCATCGGGGTCGGCGGCAAGGCACAGGTCCAGGTACTGGATTTGCAGGTGACGCCGGCGGTGATTCGCCTGGGGGAACAGGTCACGCTGTCCTTCACGGTGCAATCAACCCTGGAACAGAGCCAACGCCTGGTGATCGACTATGCCATCGACTACGTGAAAGCCTCGGGCGGCACCTCGGCCAAAGTCTTCAAGCTCAAGACCTTCGACCTGCCTGCCCAGGGTTGCGTCAACCTCAGCCGCTCCCAGCACATTCGCGAGTTGACCACCCGCAAACATTACGCGGGCCGGCATGCCGTGCACCTGCTGGTCAACGGCGAGCGGCTGGGCAGCACGGCGTTCGATATCGTGCCTTGAAGTGGCTCAGCCCGCCGCTATCCGTTGCGCCTGGCGAATGTCGTGGATGAACCGCTCAGCCGGCAATGGATGCCCCAGCAGATAGCCCTGCAGCGAATCGCAGCCCAACTGGGTCAGGAAGTCTTGTTGCATATCAGTCTCCACGCCTTCGGCGACGATCCGCAGGCCCAGGGCCTGGCCGAGGGCGACGATGGCAGAGACGATCGCCGCGTCATCGCTGTCGTGCTCCAGGTCACGCACGAAGCCGCGATCGATCTTCAACTCATTGGCCGGCAGCCGCTTGAGGTACATCAGGCTCGAATAGCCGGTGCCAAAGTCGTCGATGGACAGGTCCACGCCCATGTCCGAGAGCTGTTGCAGCACCGTCATGCTCGCGTCCGCATCGCTCATGGCGGTGGTCTCGGTGATTTCCAGGGTCAGGCTGTTGGCCGGCAGCTGATGCGTTTCCAAGGCCTTGGCCACGCTCTGCACCAAACCGGTATGGCAGAACTGCAACGCCGACAGGTTCACCGCAATGCGCCAATCGGTATAACCGAGCACGTACCATTCGCGCATCTGCCGACAGGCTTCGTTCAACACCCATTCGCCGATGGGGATGATCAACCCGGTCTTTTCCGCCAGGTCGATGAAGGTGTCGGGCATCAACAGGCCCAGGGTCGGATGGTTCCAGCGCAACAAGGCCTCGGCGCCGACCGGCCGGCCGTTGGCGGCATCGAACTTGGGCTGGTAGTACAGGCTGAATTGCCGCTGTTCGACGGCGATGCGCAAGTCTTGCAGCAACTGCAATTGCTTGCGGGCGTTGCTGTTCATCGACACGTCGAAAAAGCTGTAGCCGTTCTTGCCGGCGCCCTTGGCGTGGTACATCGCCGCATCGGCGTTCATCAACAGTTCGTCGGCGCTCTGGCCGTTGCCAGGGTAAACCGCGATGCCGACGCTGGCAGAGATCTGCAAGTCATGCTCAGCCACCCGGAACGTACGTGCGATCAAGCCGACCTGACGTGCCGCCAGTTGCAAGGCATCGTCCGGTTCAGTCAGTTGCACCAACAGCACGAACTCATCACCGCCGATCCGCGCCAGGGTGTCCTGGCTGCGCAGGTCTTCACGCAGGCGCAGGGCCACGTCCCGCAGCAACAAATCGCCCATGTGGTGACCAAAGGCGTCGTTGACCGGCTTGAAACCATCCAGGTCGATGAACATCAGGGCGAAGCAGCCGCCCTGCCCTTGCACCCGGTGAATGGCCTGGTCGATACGATCAGCCAGCAATACGCGGTTGGGCAGTCCGGTGAGGGGGTCGTGCAGGGCCAACTGGGTCAGTTCCCGGTTGGCCAGGGTCAGCGATTGGGCCAACTCCGCAGTACGGGCTTCCAGGCGCGCATCGAGAATCGACGTCAGCAAGGCGATGGCCAGCACCGCCAGGGTGGTGATCAACACCAGATTGTCCAGGCCCTTGCCGCTCAAGCCGTCCAGGGAGCCACAAAAGCTGCCGTCGCTGAACCGCGCCCCGGCCATGCCGGTGTAGTGCATGCCGACGATGGCGATACCCATGATCACCGCAGCGCCTGCACGAGCCAGACGCACGTGGGGAGTGTTCTGGCGCAGGCGAAAGGCAATCCACAACGCCGCCGCTGAAGCGCCGACCGCAATCACCAACGAAGCCCCGAACAGTGTCGGCTCATAGTCGATGCCTGGCTGCATTCGCAGTGCGGCCATGCCCGTGTAATGCATGGTGCTGATCCCGGCGCCCATGATCAGCGCGCCGAACGCCAGTTGCCACGCTGGCAATCGTGGCTGGCTGACCAGCCACAGGGCAAAACCGCTGGAAAGAATCGCGACCAGCAGCGACAGCGCGGTGATGGATACGTCGTAGCCAAGCTCCACCGGCAAGCTGAACGCGAGCATGCCGATGAAGTGCATGGACCAGATGCCCACCCCCATCGCCAGCGCCCCCCCGGTCATCCACAAATGCGCGGCGCGCCCCTGGGCGGTCGCGATCCGCCCGGCCAGGTCCAGGGCGGTATAGGAAGCCAGCACAGCAACAAACAAGGAAATCGAAACAAGGGCGGGGGAATAACTGCCGATGAGCATGGTTTTTTCTCGTAACTGGAGACCGGACTGCTTCCATGCCCGGTTGAAGGCCGGCGATTGTACTTAATCGTGACAGGGACGCACGAAGCAAATGTCAAAAAGCCATCAAAGCTGGAATGTTTTCGACGAAAGACATTATCCCCAGCAGGGAGAATATTTTTTGTAAACCATCAATCCTGTGTTCACTGTAGTTCCATTGTGGGAGCGAGCTTGCTCGCGATAGCGGTGTGTCAGCTTGCATCAATGTTGAATGTGCCGCAGCCATCGCGAGCTGGCTCGCTCCCACAATGGACTTGCGGTGAATGCAAAACCCATGACCCCTGAGCCCCCTGTGGGAGCGAGCTTGCTCGCGATGGCGGTGCGTCAGTCTACGCACCTGGCCCAAGCGGTTCAGCTACTATCGAAGAATCACTTCAAGGAGGATTCATTCATGGGCGTTCCCGCCAACCGGGCTTTGACCACCGCGCTGGTAGTAATCGATGTACAGAACGACTTCATCCCCGGCGGCCAACTGGCCGTGCCAGGCGGCGATGAGATCGTGCCGCTGATCAACCAACTCGGCCATTCATTCAGGCACGTCGTCCTTGCCCAGGACTGGCACCCGGCCGGGCACGCCTCGTTTGCGTCCAGCCATCCGGGCAAGCAACCGTTCGACATCGTCCAATTGCCCTACGGCGAGCAGAAACTCTGGCCCGACCACTGCATACAGGGCAGCAACGGCGCCGCGCTGCACCCGGCACTCGACCTCGCCCATGCCAAGCTGATCATCCGCAAGGGCTGCAACCCGGACATCGACAGCTATTCAGCCTTCATGGAAGCGGATCACCTGACCCCTACCGGCTTGACCGGCTATCTCAAGGAACGCGGCATCGACACCGTGTACCTGGTGGGGCTGGCCCTGGATTTCTGCGTGATGTTCTCGGCGCTGGATGCCCGGTTGGCGGGGTTCAATGCGGTGGTGATACTGGATGCCTGCCGGGGCATCGATATCGATGGCTCGATGGAGGCGGCAATCCGATGGATGCAGGAAGCGGGCGTGCAATTGATCGAGTCCAGCGCGATAGATGGTCGCCCCTTCGCTTGATCGCTCATACTAGCCGCCTCCCCTCTGGACAGTGAGTCTCCATGCCCTTCCTCGCCCGCACCCACCCGCGTCTGTCCAGCGCCACGGTCCTTGGCCTGGCGGTGGGTATCCTGGCTCCCGTGGACTCGATCATCAGCAAGATCCTGATCGGCTGGAATGTCGGCGTCTGGACCTACCTGGTGCTGATGTCCTGGCTGACCGTGCGGGCCAAGGCGCCCGACGTCCGGCGCATCGCCGAAATCGAAGATGAAAATGCCGGGCTGGTCCTGCTGGTGGTCTGCATCGCGGCATTGGCCAGCCTGGCAACCATCACCTTCGAACTGGCCGGCAGCCGCGACCTGGACGCCGCCGGCAAGCTGCTGCATTACGGTTTCACGGCAATGACCGTGATCGGTTCCTGGTTGCTGATCGGGGTGATCTTCAGCGTGCACTACGCGCGGTTGTATTACACCTGGGAAGGCAAGGAGCCGGCGTTGCGGTTTGCCGAAGGGCTGACCACACCCAACTATTGGGACTTCCTGTATTTCTCCTTCACCATCGGCGTGGCGGTGCAAACCGCGGACGTGGGCGTCGCCACGCGGCAATTGCGCAAGATCGTCCTGGCGCAATCGTTGATCGGGTTTGTGTTCAACACGGCGATCCTGGGGTTTTCGATCAATATTGCGGCGGGGTTGTTTGGGTGAAAAGCATTGGGGCCGCTTCGCGGCCCAGCGGGAGCAAGCTCCCTCGCCACAGGGTCAGCGTCAAGCAATAGAGAGTGACAACCTCAGGATGGTGTTGGCAGCCACAGCCTGAAGCGCGCCCCACCCAGTGGCGAGGCCTCGACGGTCAGTGTGCCGCCCTGGGCTTCCAGGGCCCGGCGGCTGATGGCCAGGCCGAGGCCGAACCCGCCGGTGGCGCGGTCGCGGCTGCGATCCAAACGGTAGAACGGCTCGAACACGCGCTCGCGCTCGCTGTCGGGAATGCCGATGCCATCGTCGTCGACCCAGATCTCACAGCCTTGATCACTGACCAGCACGCCCACCTGGATGCGTTTTTCGCAATAACGCATGGCATTGCGCAGCAGGTTCTGCAAGGCCCGTGCGGTCAGGCGTGGGTCCAGTACGAAACGCTCCAGCGCCCCATGCAGCAGCACGTCGATCACCACGTCCGGCGCCGCCAGGTCCTCGTCGACGCTACCCAGGATGCTGTCGATGAACTCGTCCAATGCCACTTCGACCCGTTCGGGCAGGCGTTGCGGGTTCTGCAAACGGCTATAGGACAGCAGTTCCAGCACCAACTCATCCAGCTCACGAATGTGCGCCACCAACCCTTGCAAGCGCTCGCGACTGGCCGCCGGCAGCTCATCGGAAAGCGCCAGGGCCAAGCCGAAGTCGAGCCGCGTCAGGGGCGTGCGCAGTTCGTGGGACACGGCGTTGAGCAGGTCGCGCTGTTGGTTGAGCAAGTTCTCGATGTCCCCCGCCATCGTGTCGAACACGTGGGCCAGGCTGCCGATGTTCGAACTGGAGGCAATGTGCGTACGCTCACCCAGATGACCTTTGCCGAAACGTTCGGCGGTACGCCTGAGGCGTTCCAGGTCGCGCCAGTGCGGCCGCAACCAGAGCAACAGGCAGGCCAGCATCGTCGCGCCGATCAACACGTTGATGCTCCAGTACAACCAACTGACGTCGGCCGGGTCCGGCGGCACGACCATCTTCACCGCTGTGCGCCCGTCCAGCGGCGCCGCCGCCAAGGTGCGCCAGGCCCAGTCACCGATACGCACCACGTTCTCGCCGCGTTTGAGACGCGCCTGCTCATCGGCGCTGAAGCCGCCGTCATCGACCGCCGCCAGCTCGATGCGCAGCGGCTCGAACTCCCTGTCCATCTGCGCCGCCAGCGCCGGCCACTGCTCGCTGGGCACGGCGCGGAACTGCTTGACCATCAAGGTTTGCAAGCCACGGGAATAATCGAGGTTGTAGGTCATGAAACGGTCTTGGAACAGGCGGATAACCAGTTCCGGCATCAGGTAGATCGCCGCGCTGTAGGAAACGATGGTGACCAGGTAAAGGCGAATCAGCAGCTTCCACATCGGCTCAGCATTCCCACTCGGAACGACTGAACAGATAACCCTTGCCCCACACGGTCTTGATCTTGCGGGCTTCGTCGGCGTTGTCGTCGAACTTGCGTCGCAACTTGGAAATAGCCACGTCCACCGAACGGTCGGTGCCGTTGAATTCGATGCCGCGCAGGCGCTGCAGGATCTGGTCGCGGCTCAGCACTTCACCGGAATGCCGGGCCAGCACCACCAGCAGGTTGTATTCGCCGCTGGACAGCTCCACCGCTTGTCCGCGCCAGGTTACGGTGCGCTCGGACAGGTCGATGCAGAGGTTGCCCATGACAATACGGTCGTTGACCGTCTGCGGCTCGGTAAGGCTGCTGCGGCGCAACAAGGTACGCACCCGCGCCAGCAACACCCGGGGCTCGCAAGGCTTGGTGACGTAGTCATCGGCGCCCATCTCCAGGCCCAGGACCTGGTCGTGGCTGTCGTCCCGGGCAGTGAGCATCAGGATCGGCAAGGTCGCCGAGTCGGCCCGCAGCAAGCGGCAGACCTGCAAGCCGTCCAGCCCCGGCAGCATCAGGTCGAGGATCACCAGGTCCGGCGGATCGACCCGCGCACGCTCACGCACATGATCGCCACGGCTGAGCACGCTGACCTGATAGCCGTTGCGTTCCAGGTAACTGGCGATCAGTTCGGAGAGTGCGCAGTCGTCTTCGACCAGGAGGATGTTGGGCATGGGTGTTTCCAGAAAGTGCTGTGGCGCCTGGCAGGGCCTTATCGCGAGCAAGCTCGCTCCCACAGAGGTCTTTGGTACTACACAAAACCACTGTGGGAGCGAGCTTGCTCGCGATGGCGATACCACGGGCGCAGAAAATCTCAAGCTGCCAAGGATATACGCCCTCGCTCATCCACGAGCAAAACCCTTACACAATTTCACACAGCCACTACAAAACGTTACCGCTGGGCCCGCAGCAAATCCGCCGCACACGAGGCGATCCGCTGGCACGCATCCGTCAGCTTCACCTGATCGACCACCAGCCCGAGGCGGATATGCCCTGCCGCACTGGGCCCGAACGCCTCGCCGGCCAGCACCGAGACGCCGTAGTCGTCCAGCAGCCGCTCGGCAAATGCCTGGGCGTCGAGGCCGGTCCGGCGCACGTCGACCATCACGAACATGCCGCCATCGGGCCGCACCGACTTGAGGCCCGGGCTGTCGTCGAGCATGGCGCACACCAGGTCCCGGCGCTGGCGGTACTCCTCGTGCATCTGCGCCACTTCCGGCAACGCCCGCGTCAGGGCAACCTGGGCTGCGCGTTGCACGAAGTCCGGCAGGCCGAACACCATACACAGCGACAGGTTCGCCAAGTGTTCGGCCAGGGGTTCAGGGCCGATGGCCCAGCCGACGCGCCAACCGGTCATGGCGTGGGATTTGGACAAACTGTTGATAGTGACGGTGCGCTCGGCCATGCCCGGCAGCCCGGCCGGGCTGATGTGTTCGCCGTCGTAGAGCAAGTCGCTGTAGACCTCGTCACTGATCAGCCACAGGTCATGTTCGATGCACAACCGGGCCAATGCCTGCCAGGTGGACATTGGCAGGCTGGCGCCGGACGGGTTGTTCGGGCTGTTGATCAGCATCGCCCGGGTACGTGGGGTCACAAGACGGGCAACGTCCGCCGGTTCGACCCGAAAACCGTTCTCCGGGCGGACCGCCACCGGCACCACTTTCGCTCCGCAGGCGCCGAACACCGCTTCATAGGTGACATACATCGGCTCGGCGACGATGACTTCGTCGCCAGGGTTGAGCAGGCATTGCGCGACCGCGTAGAGGGCACTTTGCGCGCCGGGCAGCACCGTGACGTGCCCGGCGCCCACCGGTTGGCCGCTACGTTGTTGGTGTCGGCGAGCAATGCTGGCCCGCAGGGAGTGCAGGCCTCGGCTGTCCGAATAATGGGTCTCACCGGCCCGCAGGCTGGCGACGGCGGCCTCGACAATGGCGCACGGGGTGTCGAAGTCCGGATCACCTACTGACAGCAACAACACATCCATGCCCTGTTCGCGCATGGCCAGCGCCCGGTCATGAATCTGCCAGGCGGCGGCACCATCGCCGGTGATGCGTTGGGTCAAAGCTGAGAAGCGCATGTATCTCTCCTGATTGCGCGATATCCAGCCTCAACCCTATCTCAAATCACAAACCGCGCCACCATCGCATTCAACCCCACCGCCAGGCGCGACAGTTCGTGGGTCGCGTCGCTGGTCTGTTTGGCGCCGCTGGCCGACTGGGTGGCCAGGTCGCGAATGTTCACCAGGTTGCGGTCCACCTCACGGGAAACCTGGGCCTGCTCTTCCGAGGCGCTGGCGATGACCAGGTTGCGTTCGTTGATCTGGTGGATCGAATGAGTGATCTGCTCCAGGGCCACGCCGGCGGCGCGGGCCATTTCCAGCGTGCTTTGGGTACGCTGGTTGCTTTGCTGCATCGACTGCACGGCCTGGCCGGTGCCGTTCTGGATGCCGGCGACCATTTTTTCGATTTCCTGGGTCGATTGCGCAGTGCGATGGGCCAGGGCCCGGACTTCGTCGGCCACCACCGCGAAACCGCGTCCGGCCTCCCCGGCGCGAGCGGCTTCGATGGCGGCGTTGAGGGCCAGCAGGTTGGTCTGTTCGGCGATGGCGCGGATCACGTCCAACACCTTGCCGATGTCGCGGCCCTGGACCGCCAGGCCTTCGACCATCGAAGCGGTGGCCTGCACATCGTGGGTCATGGTCTGGATCGCATCGACAGTTTCCACCACACGTGTGCGGCCTTCCTGGGCGGCCTGGGTCGACTGGTTCGACGCCTCGGAGGTGGACACCGCGTTACGGGCCACCTCTTCGACCGCGGCGGTCATTTCGTTGACGGCCGTGGCCGCCTGTTCGATTTCGTTGTGCTGCTGTTGCAGGCCGCGGGAGGATTCCTGGGTCACGGCGCTCAGCTCTTCCGCCGCAGCGCCCAGTTGAGTGGCCGAACCGGCAATCTGCTCGATGGTCTGGCGCAGGCTGCCTTGCATGGCGGCCAAGGCCTGGAGCAAGCGCCCAGGCTCATCCTTGCCATCGTCCTCGATGACCTGGACCAGATTGCCACTGGCAATGGTCCGCGCAGCCTCCAGTGCCCGGTTGAGCGGCGCGACGATGCTGCGGGTCAGCAGCAAGGCCAGCACCACGGTGGCCAGGGCGGCGGCGATCGAGACAATAATGATGCCGGTGATGGCGCTGCTGTAGTTTTCACCTGCCTTGGCCGACGCTTCGCTGGCACCGGCCACGTTGATCGCGATGAGCTTGTTGAGTTGCTCGCCCATCAGGTCGGTGCCTTCCTTGATCCGCGTATTGATGTGGGTGCGCAGTTCATCGGCCTTGTTCTGTCGCGACAGGTCGAGCATCTGCTTCTGGTCTTGCAGGTATTTCTCGAGGGTCGCGGAGAAGGTTTTGTACAACTCAACTTCTTCGGGGGTGGCCGGCAGCGCGGCGTAGCCGCTGTTGGCCTTGTTCAGTTTCTCCGTCAGTACGCCGATGCGGCTCTCCGCCTCGGTCAAGCTGGCAGGGTCCCGGTTGACCAGGATGCGGAACGAGAGAATGCGCATGCGCAGCACGTTTTCCAGCACATTGGCCAGATAGCCGACGCTGGGCACCTGGTTCTGCTCCATGCTCAGCGAGGCCTGGCGAATGACGGACATGCGGTTGGCGGCGAAAACACCGAGGATAACGACGAGCAACGCGATGACGGCGAAGCCGAGAAAGGCTCGTGGCGCGATATTCAGGCTGCGTAGGGACATGGAAAGACCTCGAAATGTTGGGTCGAGCGTCCATGCTGGCAAGCGCACCGATTGGAGTTATGGGTGGTATACGCTTAACCCGTTATCGGCTGGGCTTTAGGGTTTGCGCAGGGCGAGTGTAAAAAAATATTTCTAAACGCTTTTTTGTGGCGAGGGAGCTTGCTCCCTCGCCACAGGTTCACCATGCTCCTGGTCCAATGTCCAAGCATGCTTGTGTCCGTTGGGTTTACCGCGCCGCCACCCGCCAAAGCCGTGCAATGTCCCGGGCGCGCTCGCTCAGCAGGCGCGGGGCGTCGGTGCAGGCTTGCTGCAAGGTCATCGGCCCGCTGGCCAGGGCGAAGGCAGCGTCGATGCCGTGTTCATACAGCGCCGGGTAACCCTCCCCTAGCGTGCCGGCAATGACCACCACCGGTACACCGTGCTGGCGGGCAATGCGGGCCACGCCGAAGGGGGTCTTGCCGCGCAGGGTCTGGGCGTCGAAACGGCCTTCGCCGGTAATCACCAGGTCGGCGCCGTTGACCGCCTCGGCCAGCCCGGTCAACTGGGCGACGACGTCCACGCCGGTACGAAACTGCGCGCCCAGGAACGCCTTGGCCGCAAACCCCAGGCCACCGGCGGCGCCGCTGCCCGGCTCGTCGCGCACATCCTTGTTCAACGCCCGTGCGCAGTGTTCGGCGAAATGCCCCAGGGCCCGGTCCAGCGCCTGCACTTGAGACGCCGAAGCGCCCTTCTGCGGACCGAAGATCACGGAAGCGCCATGGGGCCCGCACAGCGGGTTATCGACATCGGCGGCGATCTCGAAGCTGACCCGGGCCAGGCGTGGGTCGAGGTCGCTCAGGTCGATGTGCGACAAGTTCGCCAAGGCCAGGCCACCGGGAGGAAGGGGTTGGCCCTGGACATCCAGCAACACCACGCCCAGGGCCTGCATCGCACCGGCCCCGGCGTCGTTGGTGGCACTGCCGCCGATCGCCAGGATCACCCGGCCGGCGCCCTCATCGAGGGCAGCGCGAATCAGCTCGCCAGTGCCGTAGGTGCTGCTGGAACAGGCGTCGCGTTGCTCCGGCGGCACCAGTTGCAAGCCACTGGCCTCGGCCATTTCGATGATCGCGGTGCGGCTCTCGGCCAACCAGCCCCAGCGCGCCTCGACAGCGACACCCAACGGACCGCGGACCCGGGTGTGGCGCCACTCACCGTGACAGGCCGCCAACACCGACTCCACCGTCCCCTCCCCGCCGTCCGCCATCGGGCATTTGATCAACTGCGCATCCGGCCAGACCTCGGCCAGCCCCAGGGCGATGGCATCGGCGACGCCCTGGGCGCTGAGGCTGTCCTTGAACGAGTCGGGGGCGATGACTATTTTCATATTATTCTCCGGTTCCGATGCACAGCATGCTGCCAGTTGACCGCAGCCGTGACGCCGGTCCGCTGCACAAAAGGCACCGGGCATTATTGTTCAAATTCACAAATATTGGTTTGGCCGAGAGATTCGGGTTGAGGCTGCCGGCCTCATCGCGAGCAAGCTCGCTCCCACACTGGGTCTCCAGTGAATATAAAACCTGTGCCCGGACAAAATCCCCTGTGGGAGCGAGCTTGCTCGCGATGACAGTGGCACATCCAATACATATGCAAGCTGACACACCGCTATCGCGAGCAAGCTCGCTCCCACAGGGGTAGTTGTGAACCCAAAGGGGGTTATGTGGGTGTATCTGCGGTCTGCGGTAGCAGCTGCACCCCCAGGTACAACGCCAGCATCCCATCCAGGCGCAACGGGTCCACGCCGCTGAGTTCGGCGATGCGTTCCATGCGGTAGCGCAGGCTGTTGCGGTGGATACCCAGGGCGTCGGCGCAGGCCTGGCTCTGGCCGTCGTGTTCGCACCAACTGCGCAAGGTGGCGAGCAACTGGCCGTTGCTGTCCTTGGCGATGACCTTGCGCAACGGGGTCAGCAATTCGTCCAAGGCATCGTCGCTGCGATGGCGCCAGAGCAGCACCGGCAGGCGATAACGGCTGAGGGCCAGCAGGCGCGATTGTGGCAACACATCACGCCCATAGGCCAGCAGATCAGCCACCCGCCGATAGCAACGCCGCAAGCCCGCCAACCCTTCAGCCTGCCCACCCACCGCGATCCGCAGGATGTTCCAGCCCAGCCCATCGAGCTTGCCCAGCAGCCGCTCGTTCTCCACCGAGGCGGTGACCGGCCGGCACCAGAGCAAGGATGATTTGGACGAGGTCAGGCACCAACTGTCCGGGTAGCGCGACATCAACCACGCGCTCAACGTCTCGACGGTCTGCCCGGGCCCATGTTCCAGGCCCAGTTCGAACAGATACGGCACCCGCGACAATTGCGGTTTGAGGCCCATCTGCCGGGCTTCGTCCAACAGCCGTGGCGAATCCCCGGCATCGCCCAGCAGCAACGCCAGCAAGTCATCACAGCGCTGGCGACGCCATTGCTGCTCGGCCTGCTGGTTACGCTGGCCCACCAGCATCTCGGCGGTCATGCGCACCAGCTCGGCGTAGGTGCGCAGTTGCGCAGGCTCACCCGTGATGCCCAGGACGCCGATCAGCCGTTGATCGAGCATCAGCGGCAGGTTGATCCCCGGCTGCACGCCCTTGAGGTGCATCGCGGTGTGCTCGTCGATTTCCACCACCCGACCGTTCGCCAAAACCAGTTGCGCGCCCTCGTGACGGGTGTTGACCCGCTCGCGCTCACCGCTGCCGAGGATCAAGCCCTGGTTGTCCATGACATTGACGTTGTACGGCAGGATCGCCATCGCCCGGTCGACGATGTCCTGCGCCAGGTCGTGATCGAGTTCGAACATGGGCGGTGTTCCTTGCAAGCGGCGTGAATTGTTGTTTCAGGCATGGGTTTGGTCAGGCGCACAGGGTCTGCATTCAAACCCTGTGCTCTGGCACAAAGACACGGGCCCCTGGGCTGGCCGAGACTCAAGGGGCGGTCAACGTTACCCCTTGGCTCGCAAAAATCATAATAATGAGAGACCCGCCATGTCCCAGAGCGCAATAGCCCTCCTGGCTACCCCCGACGAAAAAAATACCGTCTACAAGCGCATCACCCTGCGCTTGATCCCGTTCATTTTCATCTGCTACCTGTTCAACTACCTCGACCGGGTCAACGTTGGCTTTGCCAAGTTGCAGATGCTCGACGCCCTGAAATTCAGCGAAACCGTGTACGGCCTCGGTGCCGGGATCTTCTTCATCGGCTACGTGCTGTGCGGCGTGCCGAGCAACCTGGCCCTGACCAAATTCGGCCCACGGCGCTGGATCGCGCTGATGATGATCACCTGGGGCACCCTTTCGACGTGCCTGCTGTTCGTCACCACCCCCACCGAGTTCTATACCTTGCGGCTGTTCACTGGCGCCGCCGAGGCCGGGTTCTTCCCTGGCGTAGTGCTGTATCTCTCGCAATGGTTTCCGACGTTCCGACGTGGCCGAATCATGGCGTTGTTCATGTCGGCCATCCCGGTGTCCGGCCTGCTGGGTAGTCCGTTTTCCGGGTGGATCCTCAACCACTTCGCGGCCGGCCAGGGCAGCCTGGCGGGTTGGCAGTGGATGTTCCTGCTGCAAGGCATTCCGACGGTGATCCTCGGGGCGCTGGCGTTCTTCCTGCTCAGCGACACGTTCGCCAATGCCAAATGGTTGACCGACCAGGAGCGCGCCGTGCTCACCGCCGACCACGCCGAAGACCTGGCCAACAAGCCAAAGACCGCCACCGACTCGCTGTTGGCAGTGTTCAAGAACCCGGCGATCTGGGCCTTCGGCCTGGTGTACTTCTGCATCCAGAGCGGCGTGTACGCGATCAACTTCTGGCTGCCGTCGATCATCAAGAGCCTGGGTTTTGGCGATAACCTGGTGATCGGTTGGCTGAGTGCAATCCCTTACCTGCTGGCGGCGGTGTTCATGTTGCTGGTGGGCCGCTCGGCGGACCTGCACAAGGAGCGCCGCTGGCATCTCGTGGTGCCGATGCTGATGGGCGCCGTCGGGCTGCTGATCGCCGTCAACTTCGCCACCACCCCGGCCATCGCCATCATCGGCCTGTCCATCGCCACCATGGGCGCCCTCACCGGCCTGCCGATGTTCTGGCCGGTGCCCACGGCAATGCTCAGCGCTGGCGCGGCGGCCGGTGGATTGGCGTTGATCAACTCCATGGGGCAGATGGCTGGGTTCCTGAGCCCGTACCTGGTGGGTTGGGTCAAGGACGCCACCGGCTCGACCGACGCGGCGCTGTACCTGCTGGCGGGCGTGATTGTCTGCGGCAGCCTGCTGGCGTTGCGCATGACCCGCACCCTACGGGCCTGACATCCTTTTTTCCCTGTGGGAGCGAGCTTGCTCGCGATAGCGTCAAATCAGCCAACATTGATATTGACTGACCCACCGCTATCGCGAGCAAGCTCGCTCCCACAGTGGATTTTGGTGGGGTTGAGAAAACGGTTGGATCCACGCGACTGTTCTGGTATTTGATTGAGCCTTTCCCCATGGATAAAAGGATCTTGTCATGAGCTACCGCACGCTAGGCCATTCCGGGTTGCAAGTCTCGACGCTGACCCTGGGCACGATGATGTTCGGCGAACAGACCAGCACCGAGGATTCGCTGCGGATCATCGACAAGGCCTGGGACCAGGGCATTAATTTCATCGACACCGCGGACGTCTACACCAACGGCCGTTCCGAAGAGATCGTCGGCGAGGCGATCGCCCGTCACCGCCAGGAATGGGTGCTGGCCACCAAGGTCGGCTTCGGCCCGCCGGACGGCATGCCCAACCGCAGCGGCCTGAGCCGCAAGCACATCTTCAATGGCATCGAGGCGAGCCTGACGCGCCTGGGCACCGATTACCTGGACATCTATTACCTGCACCGCGAAGACCACAACACGCCGCTGCACGTTACTGTGTCGGCCATCGGCGACTTGATTCGCCAAGGCAAGATCCGCTACTGGGGCCTGTCGAACTACCGCGGCTGGCGCATCGCCGAAGTGATCCGGATCGCCGACAGCCTGGGCATCGACCGACCGGTGATCAGCCAACCGCTGTACAACATCGTCAACCGCCAGGCGGAAACCGAGCAGATCACCGCGGCGCAGAACTACGGCCTCGGCGTGGTGCCGTTCAGCCCCCTGGCCCGAGGCGTGCTCAGCGGCAAGTACGCGCCAGACGTGGCGCCGGACGCCAACAGCCGTGCCGGCCGCCAGGACAAACGCATCCTGGAAACCGAGTGGCGGGTCGAGTCCCTGCGCATTGCCCAACAGATCCTGCAATACACCCAGGGCCGCGGCGTGGGCATCGTCGAGTTCGCCATCGCCTGGGTGCTGAACAACAGCGCCGTGACCTCGGCCATCGTCGGGCCGCGCACCGAGGAGCAGTGGGATTCGTACACCAAGGCGCAATCGGTGAAGATCAGCGCGGAAGATGAAGCCTTCATCGATTCGCTGGTGACGCCGGGGCATGCTTCGACACCGGGGTTCAACGATGTCAGCCATTTCGTGCCGGGGCGGGTACCTGTGGGAGCAAGGCTTGCCCGCGATGAACGATAACGCGGTTCACTGTTAAACCGTGGCGTGGCTATCGCGGGCAAGCCTTGCTCCCACAAACTTGCTCCCCTAGATAAACTTGCCAGCCAACAGTTTGGGTTGATTGATCGCCCTCAAGAGAATCACCGTGTCCAAAGGCATCGTTCTATCGGTCTCGGCCTCCGCGCTGTTCGCCGTCATGTACTACTACACCTCGTTGCTCTCACCGCTGACCGGCGTGGAGATCTTCGGCTGGCGCATGCTGCTGACGATGCCGTGCATGACCGCCTTCCTGCTGGTGACGCGGGACTGGCACCTGGTCACGGCGCTGATCCAACGCCTGATCGCCACGCCACGGCTGTTGATCGCGGCGATCGCCTCCTCGGCATTGATGGGCGCGCAACTGTGGCTGTTCATGTGGGCACCGCTCAATGGCTACAGCCTGGACGTGTCGCTGGGGTACTTCCTGTTGCCACTGTCGATGGTCCTGACCGGACGCATCGTCTATGGCGAACGCCTTTCCTACCTGCAGAAAGTCGCCGTGTTCTTCGCCACCCTTGGCGTGTTCAACGAGTTGTACCAAGTAGGTGGTTTTTCCTGGGCAACCTTGCTGGTGGTGATTGGCTACCCGATCTATTTCATCCTGCGCAAACGCATCAAGACCGACAACCTGGGCGGCCTCTGGCTGGACATGACCCTGATGCTGCCCCTGGCGCTGTGGTTCGTGCAAAGCGGCGAACAGGGTTTCGACGTTTTCGATCAATACCCGTGGCTGTCGCTGCTGATCCCGGTACTCGGGGTCATCAGCGCCAGCGCGCTGGTGTCCTACATCGTCGCCAGTCGATTGCTGCCGTTCAGCCTGTTCGGGCTGTTGAGTTATGTCGAGCCGGTGTTGCTGCTGGGCGTTGCGCTGCTGTTGGGCGAAAGCATCAAGGCCGGTGAATGGCTGACCTACATCCCCATCTGGATGGCGGTGGCGGTGCTGGTGTTCGAAGGGTTCAAGCACTTGGTGCGTCAACAGCGCCGGACTTGAGGTCACCGCCAGCCCCTGTGGGTCTATCGGCAATAAAAAGCCCGCCCGGCATCACTGCCAGGCGGGCTTTTTCATGGCTCAGGCCTTACTCGGTCGCCAGCACACCACGACGCACCTGGTCGCGCTCGATGGATTCGAACAGCGCCTTGAAGTTACCTTCGCCGAAACCATCGTCGCCCTTGCGCTGGATGAATTCGAAGAACACCGGCCCCATCAGGGTTTCCGAGAAGATCTGCAGCAGCAGGCGCTTGTCGCCCTGCTCGGAAGCACCGTCCAGCAGAATGCCCCGCGATTGCAGTTCATCCACCGGTTCGCCGTGGTTTGGCAGGCGGCCTTCGAGCATTTCGTAGTAGGTGTCCGGCGGCGCGGTCATGAAGCGCATGCCGATGCTTTTCAGGTGATCCCAGGTCTTGATCAGGTCGTCGGTGAGGAAGGCCACGTGCTGGATGCCTTCGCCGTTGAACTGCATCAGGAACTCTTCGATCTGCCCGGCGCCCTTGGACGACTCTTCGTTCAACGGGATACGGATCATGCCATCCGGGGCGGTCATGGCCTTGGAGGTCAGGCCGGTGTATTCGCCCTTGATGTCGAAGTAACGGATTTCGCGGAAGTTGAACAGCTTCTCGTAGAAGCCGGCCCAGTAGGCCATGCGCCCGCGATAGACGTTGTGGGTCAGGTGGTCGATGATTTTCAGGCCCGCGCCCACCGGGTTGCGGTCAACGCCCTCGAGGAACACGAAGTCGATGTCATAGATCGAGCTGCCTTCGCCAAAACGGTCGATCAGGTACAGCGGCGCGCCACCGATGCCTTTGATCGCCGGCAGGTTCAGCTCCATCGGGCCGGTCTCGATGTGGATCGGCTGGGCGCCGAGTTCCAGGGCACGCTTGTAGGCCTGTTGCGAATCCTTGACCCGGAACGCCATGCCGCACACCGACGGACCGTGCTCGGCGGCAAAGTACGACGCCACGCTGTGGGGTTCGTTGTTGAGGATCAGGTTGATCGCGCCCTGGCGATACAGGTGCACGTTTTTGGAGCGGTGGGTGGCCACTTTGGTGAAGCCCATGATCTCGAAGATCGGCTCCAGGATGTTGGGGGTCGGGGATGCGAATTCAATGAATTCGAAGCCCATCAGGCCCATGGGGTTTTCGTATAGATCTGCCATGTCGGCGCCTCATCAGTCGGGTCAATTAACAAAAAACGTTAGTTGCTGGCGATGCTGAGGACACGGGGCGGCGCGCAGGAAATGCCACGAACGCTGCGGGCGAGGAAATCGCCATAGATCAGTTGAAACCCAAGTATCTTCATTGTCGACCCAAGGCTCTTGCGGGCGAGGCTTCTGCTGCCAGAAGACGTTATTCTTATATGCGTAACTCGATTCTACACAGCGTAACCAGGTTTGTCCGCCTTCTGTATCAAATCGCCTTTTCCTTCGACCGCGCAAGGGGTTTGTTGCACAGGAAAATGCCCACCAGGATCACGCCCCCGCCGACACACATCAAGGCCGTGAGCCGTTCGTCCAGCAGCAGCGCCCCCAATAGCACCGCCGTCAGCGGATTAAGCGCGATGAACACCCCGGAACGGGTCGCGCCAATCCGACGAATGCCGTCATACCAGGCGATATAGGCCAGGGCCGAGCCCAGCACGCCGAGGTACAACAGGCTCAGCCATTGCTCCACGTCCAGCGCGCGCAGGGCTTGGACACGAATCTCGCCCGCCGCCGCGCAGGCCAGCCACAACATCAGCGTGCCCAGCAGAATCGACCAGGTCACGGTCTGCAAGGGGCCGAGACTGTCATTCAAACGCCTGGAAAACAGCGAATAGATGCCCCAGCCCAGCACGCAGCCAAAAATCAGCAGGTCGCCGATCCAACCCTGCGCTGCGCCTTGCAACAAGGACGGATCACGACTGACGATCACCAACCCCGCCCCACCGATGCAGAGCACGATGCCCGCCACTTTCAAGCGGCTCAGCCGCTCCTTGAACAACCACCAGGACGCCAGCCCGATCACCGCCGGGTTCAAGGCCACGATCAGCGAGGCGCGCGAGGCATTGATGTACTGCAAGCCATAGAAGAAGCACAGGTTATAGAAAAAGATGCCGAAGAACCCCAGCGCGGCCAATTGCAGCCCCTGCTTCACACTGGGCCTGACCAACGGGATCCCGGCCAGGGCGAGAAACGCCAGCAGCGCGATACTCGCCAGCAGGAACCGCAGGCTGGCGGCAAACATCGGCGCCAGGGCATCGGCAAGGATCCGGCCGGCGACGAAGGTCCCGCCCCAGATCATGGTGACCATGGCGAGCTTCAAGTAGACCGGCAGGTCTGACGGGGTTGGGAGGGTTTGTTCGAGGGTTTTCATGGTTCACCACATTGAAATAAGACGAATTACCTGTGGCGAAGGAGCTTGCTCCCGCTGGACCTGTAGGAGCTGTCGAGCGAAGCGAGGCTGCGATCTTTCCCCAGACACTTGAGTCTCAAGCGAAAGATCAAAAGATCGCAGGCTTCGCCAGCTCCTACAGAACCCAGCGGGAGCAAGCTCCCTCGCCACAGAAAAGCACCTGGGCCACGGTTCCGTGCACGGTTGAGATGTCGTATTGTTCGCCTCATGTTTGATCATCGTAAAATGAGCAATCCCTCATGACTCTCACCCAACTCGAAATCTTCTCCCTGGTCGCCGAGCTGCGGGGGTTCACGGCGGCGGCAACGCGCCTGGGCATCGGCCAGTCAGCGGTATCCCACGCCATCAAGTCCCTGGAACAAGAATTGGGCGTGGAATTGCTCAGGCGTCATCAATCCCAGGTGGAACTCAGCGATATTGGTCAGCAATTGCTGCTGCGGGCCCGGGCCATGCTCGGGCTGGCCAACACCTTGCGCCAGGAAGCCGCCGATGCCCGGGGCATGCGCCGCGGCACCTTGCGCATCGGCTCGTTCGGGCCAACGTCATCGATGAAACTGTTGCCCGGTATCCTGCGGCGCTATCGAGACTTGCACCCGGGCATCGAAGTGCACATCGACGAAGGGCCCGACAGGCAGGTCCTCCAATGGCTGGACGAACGGCGGATCGACGTCGGCTTCGTGGTGCTGCCCGAGGAGCGTTTCGATACGTTCATGCTGATGGAAGATCAGATGGTCGCCCTCCTGCCCACTAACCATCCCCTCGCCGCCCAGGCCAGCCTGAGCCTCAAGGACCTGTGCAACGACCCCTTCGTGCACACCGAGGCCGGATCGTCGGAGCTGGTTTCGCGCCTGTTCAATGCCGCCCGGCTGACCCCGAACGTGCGTTTTCGTTGTTCGCAACTGCTCAGCACCCTGGACGTCGTCAGGCGCGGTGAGGCGGTGAGCGTGGTGTCCGAAGGTTCGTTGCCGGAGGGCGAAAGCCTGGGTTTCGTCGCGCGCCCCTTGTCGCCGCGGGTGCCGCGCCAGATTGGCCTGGCAGTCCTGGACAGCCGCCAGGCCTCGCCCGCCACCCTGGCGTTTATCGAGCTGGCCCGGCAGTCATGAGCCTGGCATTGAACCTATGGGAGCAAAGCTTGCTCCCATAGTCACGCTGCGATCAGCAAGCACCCGGCAAGCCATCTATCATGGTCGGCATCCGACGTTTCCCCTCACCCCTTTTCCTCTCAGGTTGTGCCGATGCCCTTGACCGCCACCCGCTCGCACACCCGGCCCCGTCGCTATCTCGTCACCCTGCTGTGCGGCCTGGTACCGATGCTCTCAGGGCTGACCATTTTGTACATGCAGGCCGAGCGGACGCTGGCGCAACACACCCGGCAGACCGCCGAGGAGCTGGTCAGGCAGATCGAGCTGATGCTCGACAACACCGCCTTGGCGGCCCGTGAACTATTACCCCTGGCCGGCCAGCCCTGCGAAGCGGTGAAGCTGGCCTTACGCGAACAAGTGACGCGCCGGCCCTTTGTCCGTTCGACCAACCTTATCTGGGACAACAACCTGTATTGCAGCTCGCTGTTCGGTGCCTTCGAGGAACGCGTCAACCCGAGCGACTACCATCAAGACAGCTTGTGGCTCATGGGCGGCAACCCGGTCACGCCGGACACCGCGCTGCTGATTTACCGGCTCAACGAGGGCCATCAAGGCGCCCTGGCTACGCTCAACGGGTACCACCTGACGAACGTCTTGCGCTTGATCGGCCGCCAGACCCGGCTAAGGCTGCAAGTCGGGACGAACTGGCTGGCGGCGGACGGCAAGGTCCGGCCAGCGCCCATGCCCGGGCTGCCGGTCGCCCAGAATGAGCTGGGGTCATCGCGCTATGCCTTCAATGTAGAAGCCGGCTTCGACGAGGGCGAGACCTGGCGCTACATGGCCAGGGAATATCCGCCGCTGTTCAGCTTGCTGATCTTCTTCGGCGTCGTGGCCGGGACCCTCGGGCACTGGCTGCAAAAGCGCGCCTCCTCGCCCAGTCGTGAACTGCAACGGGCCCTGGAAGCCGGCGAGTTCGTGCCCTATCTGCAACCGGTCGTACACAGCGACAGCAAACGCAGGGCCGGCGTCGAAGTGCTGATGCGCTGGAACCACCCCAAGGAAGGCCTCGTTTGCCCGGACCTGTTCATTCCATTCGCCGAACACAGCGGCCTGATCGTACCGATGACCCGGGCGCTGATGCAGCAGACCATGCACCTGCTGGCACCGCTGGCGCCTCAACTCGAAGTGCCGTTTCATGTTGGCATCAACATCACCGCCCGCCACTGCCAGGATCTGGCGCTGGTGGACGATTGCCGCGAATTTCTCGCCGCCTTCGCGCCCGGTACGATTGCCCTGGCGCTGGAGTTGACCGAGCGCGAGTTGATCGAACCTACGCCCGTTACCCGGCAACTGTTCGACCAGCTGCGGGAGCTGGGCGTCAAGATCGCCCTCGACGATTTCGGCACGGGTCATTCCAGCTTGGCGTACGTGCGCCAGTTCAACGTGGACCTTTTGAAGATCGACCAGAGTTTTGTCGCGAGGATCGGTGCCGATACGCTGTCACGGCACCTGCTCGACAGCATCATCGAACTGTCAGGCAAGCTGGGCCTGGACATGGTGGCCGAGGGCGTCGAAACCGTCGAGCAAAGTGACTACCTGAGCGCCCATGGGGTGAACTTTCTACAGGGTTATCTATTTGGTCGACCGATTAGCGGGCAGGCGTTCATTGAGACCTTGACCGACCTTAATGGCAGTTAACCGCCGCCGATCTATTGACGACGATGCCCAACTGATAAAAAATTTTGCTGTTGTTACATAACGAAAAAGTTACGATTTACACTTCCCGGATTAACTACTACAATTTTTCTACCTGTGCCAGATAGCAGGAGAGTCATTAACACCAAGGCGCTCGGCTTATAGCTTTGTTTGCGGTTGGTATCAGCCAAATATTTTGAATGGAGTAACGATTTTGTCCAGACTCGCTGAATTTCGTGCAGCCGAAAAGGCCCTTCAAGAACAGCTCAAGCAGTTGGAATCACTGAAGAACGATGCCGGGCTCAAGAAGGAAATCGAATTCGAGGAAAAGCTCCAGGGACTGATGAAAACCTACGGCAAGAGCCTGCGCGACATCGTCGCGATCCTCGACCCGAACCCGTCCAAGGCGAGCCTGCAATCGAGCAAACCCATCAAGACCCGCCGTGCGCGAGTGGTAAAGGTTTACCAGAACCCGCACACCGGCGAGTTGATCGAGACCAAGGGCGGCAATCACCGCGGCCTGAAAGCCTGGAAAGAACAGTACGGTGCAGCTACCGTCGACTCCTGGTTGCGTGGTTGACACGTGCGCGGTTGACAGCGTCCATGATGCAAAAAAGCCCTGAATACACTCAGGGCTTTTTTATGGGCTAAACTTTTGGAGTAAACCCCGAGCGTATTACGCTGACGGCGTTATAGTTTCAAACTGTTTCGCACCGACTGTATTTCATCCTGGCTTTCAACAAACACCTGCGCCTGCCCTGCATAGGACAGCACATAAGCCTTGCCCTCATTTAGTGCCGCGACGAGTGCCTGAGACAATACATGTCGTCCGTTTTGCGTGATCGTGCAAGTGGTTTCCAATGCAGTTACGCCGCCCAACATGGAAGCATGGATCTTATTGCACACACTTTGGTAACCGCCCTGGAAGAAATCCTTCTGGATCGATTTGCGCATTTCCAGCAACACGCCTTGCAAGTTGACCTGGTGACCGGGTTCGACGGTAGTCGTGGTCAACTCCATGACCATCACGGCATTGCCTGCCGAATCGCTCTTGGTTGCACGTTGTCGCAAGGGGCCCGGTGCCGCGGCGTCGGCGGGCAGTGGCTCGACAACCCAACCTTGGGGCCAGGCGATCTGCGGTTCGTCCGCCTGGACGCCGCCGACACTCGCAATGCCGGCAAACAGCAGGACAAACAACGAAAGGAACGGTCGAATCATTGCGTTGGCACTCAAGGGCGAATCGTAAAGTCTGAAGCCCGAGACAGAAGCAGGCAATAGCCACACGCGGTTTGGCGACACCGCGTCCCTTGCGTATCATGCTCGCACCTGCAAGGAAGCCGTCTGACGCAAGCCCAGGAACCGTCGCAACCACACTTGCGACGCCGTTTGCCCCACTTATTTTCCGGAGGGCCCATGAGCCTGCACGAACTCAACACTTTCCCTGGCGTCACCGCACAACCTGATGCCGCCACGGCCAAGTTCGTCTTCAACCACACCATGCTGCGCGTCAAGGACATCACCCGGTCCCTGGATTTCTACACCCGCGTGCTGGGTTTCTCGCTGGTGGAGAAACGCGACTTCCCGGAAGCCGAGTTCAGCCTGTATTTCCTGGCGCTGGTGGACAAGCACCAGATCCCGGCGGACGCGGCGGCGCGGACCGAATGGATGAAGTCGATCCCGGGCATCCTGGAACTGACCCACAACCACGGCACCGAAAGCGACCCGGCCTTCGCCTACCATAACGGCAACACCGACCCACGCGGCTTCGGCCATATCTGCATCTCGGTACCGGACGTCGCCGCCGCCTGCGAGCGCTTCGAAGCACTGGGCTGCGATTTCCAGAAACGCCTGAACGACGGGCGCATGAAAAGCCTGGCCTTCATCAAGGACCCGGATGGCTACTGGGTTGAAATCATCCAGCCTGCGCCGCTGTAAACCTCACCATAGCTCCCATATTTGATTGTCAGTGACGTGGATTTTTCGCCCAGCACAAATCCCCTGTGGGAGCGAGCCTGCTCGCGATGACGGCGGCACATTCAGCATTGATGCTGGCTGATCCACCGCTATCGCGAGCAGGCTCGCTCCCACATTGGTTAGTGGTGAGTGCGTGAAATAGCCAATAAAAAACCCCATGAGCCAGGCTCATGGGGTTCTGTTTTTTCCGCTATCGGCTATTCAGGCCGGCGCAGAGGTACGGATCAGGTGGTCGAAGGCACTCAGCGAAGCCTTGGCGCCCTCGCCTACGGCAATCACGATCTGCTTGTACGGCACGGTGGTCACGTCACCGGCGGCGAACACGCCAGGGATCGAGGTTTCACCCCGGGCATCGACGATAATTTCACCCCGCGGCGACAGCTCGACGGTGCCTTTGAGCCAATCGGTGTTGGGCAACAGGCCGATCTGCACGAAGATCCCCTCCAACTCCACATCCCGCACGTCACCGCTCGGACGGTCCTTGTAGCGCAAGCCATTGACCTTCTGACCGTCTCCGGTCACTTCGGTGGTCTGGGCGTTGGTAATCACCGTCACGTTCGGCAGGCTGTGCAGTTTGCGCTGCAATACCGCGTCGGCACGCAATTGCACATCGAACTCCAGCAACGTGACGTGGGCGACGATACCGGCCAGGTCGATGGCCGCCTCGACGCCGGAGTTACCACCGCCGATCACCGCCACGCGCTTGCCTTTGAACAGCGGACCGTCGCAGTGCGGGCAGTACGCCACGCCCTTGTTGCGATACTGCTGCTCGCCCGGCACGTTCATTTCACGCCAGCGGGCACCGGTCGCCAGGATCACGGTCCTGGCCTTGAGGCTCGCACCGCTGGCGAACTTGATTTCATGCAACCCGCCGTCCTTGCCCGGCACCAGGCCGTCGGCACGTTGCAGGTTCATGATGTCCACGTCGTACTGCTTGACGTGTTCTTCCAGGGCGACGGCCAGTTTCGGCCCTTCGGTTTCCTGGACCGAAATGAAGTTCTCGATGGCCATGGTATCGAGCACCTGGCCGCCGAAACGTTCGGCCGCCACGCCAGTGCGGATGCCTTTACGGGCCGCGTAGATCGCCGCCGAAGCGCCGGCCGGGCCACCGCCGACCACCAGCACATCAAAGGCATCCTTGGCGCTGATTTTCTCGGCCTGGCGTTCGATGCCGCTGGTGTCGATCTTGGCGAGAATCTCTTCCAGGCCCATGCGGCCCTGGCCGAAGTTCACACCGTTGAGGTACACACTCGGCACGGCCATGATCTGGCGTTCATCAACTTCGGCCTGGAACAGCGCGCCGTCGATGGCGACGTGACGAATGTTCGGGTTCAGCACCGCCATCAGGTTCAGCGCCTGGACCACGTCCGGGCAGTTCTGGCACGACAGCGAGAAATAGGTCTCGAAGTTGAACTCGCCCTTGAGGGAACGGACCTGTTCGATGACGTCGACACTGGCCTTCGAAGGGTGACCGCCCACTTGCAGCAAGGCCAACACCAGCGAAGTGAATTCGTGGCCCATGGGAATGCCGGCAAAACGCAGGCTGATATCGGCTCCCGGGCGGTTCAACGAAAACGAAGGCTTGCGCGCATCGCTGCCGTTGTCGAGCAAGGTAATCTGGTGGGAAAGACTGGCAACGTCCTGGAGTAACGCGAGCATTTCCTGGGATTTCGCACCGTCGTCAAGGGAAGCGACGATCTCGATCGGCTGGGTGACCCGTTCCAGGTATGACTTCAACTGAGCTTTAAGATTGGCGTCCAACATACGGGCGATTTCCATTTTTTGAATTTCAGAAAAAACAACGCCCGAGCGAATCTCGCCCAGGCGTTTTTTTGGGGCGAAGCGGCTTACTTGATTAAGAGCGGATCGCCCTCGGATGACTCACAGACTTAGATCTTGCCGACCAGGTCCAGGGACGGAGCCAGGGTGGCCTCGCCTTCTTTCCACTTGGCTGGGCAGACTTCGCCTGGGTGAGCGGCAACGTACTGAGCGGCCTTGACCTTGCGCAGCAGTTCGGAAGCGTCACGGCCTACACCGCCGTCGTTGATTTCAACGATCTTGATCTGGCCTTCCGGGTTGATCACGAAAGTGCCGCGGTCAGCCAGGCCAACTTCTTCGATCAGCACGTCGAAGTTGCGGGAGATAACGTGGGTTGGGTCGCCGATCATGGTGTACTGGATCTTGCCGATGGCTGGCGAAGTGTTGTGCCAGGCCGCATGGGCAAAGTGGGTGTCGGTCGATACGCTGTAGATCTCGACGCCCAGTTTCTTGAATTCGGCGTAGTTGTCAGCCAGGTCTTCCAGCTCGGTTGGGCAAACGAAGGTGAAGTCGGCTGGGTAGAAGAACACGACAGACCACTTGCCTTTCAGATCGGCGTCCGATACCGGAACGAATTCGCCGTTTTTGAAAGCGGTAGCGTTGAACGGTTTAACTTGGCTGTTGATGATAGGCATCGATGTTTCTCCATCAGGGTTGAAAAGTTGATGGAGGGAATCTTAACCACTCGTCCCCGGGCTGGCTCATTGGCAAACCTGATGTGAATGATTGGTTTTGGCTATCAGGAATCTATATAGATAGAAAAAATCTGTAGGAGCTGGCGAAGCCTGCGATCTTTGGATCTTTCTTTTGATCTTTCTTTTGATCTTTCGCTTGAGATTCAAGTGTCTGGGGAAAGATCGCAGCCTCGTTGCACTCGACAGCTCCTACACAGCTCCTACACAGCTCTTACGCAGCTCTTACGGGTAGCTTCAGGCGACGGGCGTACGCATCGTCACGAACTCTTCGGCGGCGGTCGGATGCACGCCGATGGTTTCGTCGAAATCGCGCTTGGTGGCGCCAGCCTTGAGCGCAATGGCCAGGCCCTGGACGATTTCCCCGGCATCCGGTCCAACCATGTGGCAACCCAGTACCTTGTCAGTCCGGGCATCCACCACCAGTTTCATCAGTGTGCGCTCCTGGCATTCGGTCAAGCTCAGTTTCATCGGCCGGAAGCGGCTTTCGAAAATCTCAACCTCATGGCCCTCCTCCTTGGCCTGCTCTTCCGTCAGACCCACCGTGCCGATGTTCGGCAGGCTGAACACGGCGGTGGGAATCATCCGGTAATCCACCAGGCGATATTGCTCGGGCTTGAACAGACGTCGCGCAACCGCCATGCCCTCGGCCAGGGCAACGGGGGTAAGCTGCACACGACCGATCACATCGCCAATGGCGAGGATCGACGGTTCAGCGGTCTCGTATTTTTCGTTGACCTGGACAAAGCCCTTCTCATCCAGCGTGACACCGGTGGTTTCCAGGCCCAGGTTGTCGAGCATCGGCCGCCGACCGGTGGCGTAGAACACGCAATCGGTGATCAACGTCTTGCCATCCTTGAGCTCTACCCTGAGGCTGCCATCGTCGAGTTTTTCGATGGATTTGATGTCCGCGTTGAATTGCAGATCCAGGCCACGCCGAGTCAGTTCTTCCGCCAGGTGCTTGCGCACTGCACCGTCAAAGCCGCGCAGGAACAGCTCACCGCGATAGAGCAAGGACGTCTGCGCACCCATGCCGTGGAAGATCCCGGCGAACTCCACCGCAATGTAGCCACCGCCCACCACGATGACGCGCTTGGGCAGTTCCTTGAGAAAGAACGCCTCGTTGGAGCTGATGGCATGCTCGCGCCCCGGAATGTCCGGGATCACCGGCCAGCCGCCGGTGGCGATCATGATGTGCTTGGCGGTGTAGCGCTGGTCGTTGATCTCGACCTCATGGGGCCCGGTGATTTTCGCGTGACCTTCGTGCAGCACAACGCCGCTGTTGACCAGCAGGTTGCGGTAGATGCCGTTGAGGCGATTGATTTCCCGGTCCTTGTTGGCGATCAACGTGGCCCAGTCGAAACTCGCCTCGCCCGCCGTCCAGCCATAGGCCGATGCCTGCTCGAAGTCCTCGGCGTAGTGCGCGCCGTAGACCAGCAGTTTTTTCGGCACGCAGCCCACGTTCACGCAGGTCCCGCCCAGGTAACGGCTTTCCGCCACGGCCACCTTGGCCCCGAAACCGGCGGCAAACCGCGCAGCCCGCACACCACCGGAACCGGCGCCAACCACATACAAGTCAAAATCGTAGGCCATTTTCTATCTCCTTCGGCAGGTCATCAGCATACCTGCTGTTTTCACCTGAGGCAGCGTTGCAGCGCAATTCCTGTGGGAGCGAGCTTGCTCGCGATAGCGTCGGCACATTCAGCACCGATGCAAGCTGACCCACCGCCATCGCGAGCAAGCTCGCTCCCACAGTTGTTTTGGGGTGGGCTCAGGATTTTCATACCCCACAGGGTTTTGTTTGTGTGATTGGGGCGTTGCGAGAGACTTTTCCGCGAGCCAAAAAAAACGCCCCGAACCAGTCGGGGCGTTTTTCAAGGCGTGGCGCAGGCTATCAGTAAGCCTTGCCCGTCTTGTAGAAGTTCTCGAAGCAGAAGTTGGTCGCGTCGATGTAGCCTTCGGCGCCACCGCAGTCGAAACGCTTGCCTTTGAACTTGTAGGCCATGACGCAGCCGTTCTGGGCCTGTTTCATCAGGGCGTCGGTGATCTGGATTTCGCCGCCCTTGCCTGGCTCGGTCTGTTCGATCAGGTCGAAGATGTCTGGGGTCAGGATGTAGCGACCGATGATCGCCAGGTTCGACGGTGCGTCTTCAGGTTTTGGTTTTTCAACCATGCTGTGAACGCGGTAGATGTCGTCGCGGATCATTTCGCCGGCAATCACGCCGTACTTGTTGGTTTCCTGCGGATCGACTTCCTGGATCGCCACGATGGAGCAGCGGAACTGCTTGTACAGCTTGACCATCTGGGTCAGTACGCCGTCGCCTTCGAGGTTGACGCACAGGTCGTCCGCCAGGACCACGGCGAACGGTTCGTCACCGATCAGTGGGCGGCCGGTCAGGATCGCGTGGCCCAGGCCTTTCATTTCGGTCTGGCGGGTGTAGGAGAACGAGCACTCATCCAGCAGTTTGCGGATACCGACCAGGTATTTTTCCTTGTCGGTGCCCTTGATCTGGTTTTCCAGCTCGTAGCTGATGTCGAAATGGTCTTCCAGGGCGCGTTTGCCGCGGCCGGTGACGATGGAGATTTCCGTCAGGCCCGCATCGAGGGCTTCTTCGACGCCGTACTGGATCAGTGGCTTGTTCACCACCGGCAGCATTTCTTTGGGCATGGCTTTAGTCGCTGGCAGGAAGCGAGTACCGTAACCGGCTGCTGGGAACAAGCATTTCTTGATCATATAAGTCCTTGAAAAGGCGGTGTGTACAAGTTTCGGCGCAGTCTAATCAGGCGACGGGCACCTTACAATGCCCGCACTGGCCAACCGGTGCCATCATAGAGAAATAAAAAACGGCAGATAGTTCAATCGCCTTTCGTTTCGATGGCTGCAGCGGACCCACTGTACGCCAGTAGGCGCTGTTTGCGAGCATTTGACGTATCATGGTGCCCTTGATCACGCCAATGAGGCAGCTAGATGTCGGCAACAAGAAACGCAAACGGTTATTCGGTCAGCCAGGGCAAGGACGGCCAGTGGTGGATTATCAACTACCACGGCGAGCAGGTCGCCGGTCCCTTGCCCAGCAAGGCCATGGCGGTGGAAGTGGCCGCGGTATTCCAGGATGAGCGCGCTGCCCCGGCGGAGAAAGAACGCGCCACAGCTCCCGCACGCAGCCCCCGCCGCAAGAAATAACCAGACGAGCCTCTAGTAAATGTCTCCCCGGCATTGAGCGAGGCTGGTTTAGCTGTACCGCAATGGCCATTCGCTATAATCTCGCCGTTGCCCTTCCCTCCTTGATGACGATCCCATGAAGACACTTCTGGCACTGTTTACAGTCCTGGCCTTGGCGGGCTGTGCCTCGGCCGAAAAAACCTACCTGAACAACGGCGAGCAAGGCCTGGCCATTGACTGCTCGGGTGAGGCCAACTCCTGGGCGACGTGCTACGAAAAGGCTGACGCTTCCTGTGCCGGCACCGGCTACCGCATCGTCGGCACCGACGGCACGCCCCAGGCCAAGGAAAGCGAGAAGACCCTGGGCGTCGACGTCGGCAACTTCACCAGCCGCAGTGTCGTGGTGGTCTGCAAGTAATCAAATGTGGATCTCGGCAAACTTGATACCCAGCCCGCGCAAGGTTTCGATCAGTTCATCGAGACGGGCGAAGGACTCGACTTCGTCCAGGTCATCCACCAGGAAAAAACTGCGCCCGGCGCTTTTCTTGAAGAACACGATCCATTCGCCCGGGCTCGCCGGGTTCTGAATCACGTGGGTGGCACAGATAAGACCTTCTGCATGGCGCTCGCGCACCTGCTCGCGTTTCATCGACTGGCTCCATAAATGACAATGCCGCCAACGTGAACCGTGGCGGCATTTTTTGTCGAGGGCAGTAGTTTAGCCGATGCCCGGTCCGCTCGTCAGGCGCGCAATGTGATCAGCCGGAAATGCAGGCGTTGGCCGCATCCTGCACGTCGCCCGGACGCACCGGTACATTGGACATGCTTTCGTGCAGCTTGATGCTGCTGCCGCTGGAGCGTTCGTCAATGTCGAACACCGCCGCCGGCAGGGTCGACAGTTTGCCCGGGACGATCAATCGGACGCCATTCTTGTGTGGCTCCACTTGCAGCGGACCACGGCTTTTGGCCAGTTTGTCGGAAACACACTTGGCATATTCGTGAGGTTTCTTTCCGGAGATGACGCTCATGGTGGGGGGCGTCTGGTTGATGTCCGATACCGATGCACATCCACTCATGGCCAATGCCAACACCCACACGCTGCGCTTCATATGATTCCTCCAATAAAGATCCTCCGACAGTGCAGGCACCGTTTTTCTCCGGCGCCACACCGCTTTATTTTTCCCGCAACCTGCAATAAATGAACAAAGCCTGGAGCGCGGGCCGGATATTAACACTCGGGGCTGATAAACTGCGCATCATTGCCCCTTGCTATCGTTTTGATTTTGTAGAAAAAGCCCTTCTGGAGGCGCCCATGAAATTCATCCACCAGCGCGAGCACCTGAACGAAGACGACATTGTCGTCATCGAATGCTCCCAAATGTGCAACATCCGTTTGATGAACGACGCCAACTTCCGTAGCTTCAAGAACGGCGGCCGGCACACGTATCACGGCGGCGCGTTCGACACCTTCCCGGCCCGGATCACTGCCCCTAGCACCGGTTTCTGGAACATCACCATCGACACCGTCAGCCACCGTGCAATCAGCGTCACGCGCAAGCCGACCCTGACCCACAAGATCAAAATCATCCGGCGTTCCAGCTCGAAACTGAGCTGAATCGCCCCTTATTCAAGACAGGCAAAACCGTGGCCCAGACGACCAAATACGTCATCAAGTACAAGCTCAACGACGAACGCCGCTTCGAATTCGCGCAACTGGAAACCGGCACCGAGGAAGAAGCCAGGGCCGCATTGCAAAAGCTGCACGGCGAAACTGACGATGTGATCAGCGACGTCAAGGTCAGCAAGGCGCTGTAACAACACACCCTGATTGTTTTTTGTGGCACCGAGGTGAGCGCGATGCTCTTGTGGCGAGGGAGCTTGCTCCCGCTCGGCTCTGTAGGAGCTGTGTAGGAGCTGTGTAGGAGCTGTGTAGGAGCTGTCGAGTGCAACGAGGCTGCGATCTTTCCCCAGACATTTGAGTCTCAAGCGAAAGATCAAGATCAAGATCAAGATCAAGATCAAGATCAAGATCAAGATCAAGATCAAGATCAAGATCAAGATCAAGATCAAGATCAAAAGATCGCAGGCTTCGCCAGCTCCTACAGAGCCCACAGGGATGGCTGCGTACCGCAAGAATCGGGGTGCCCTGCAACGCAGCACTGCGCAGACTGAACAGTCCTTCCAACAAGGATTGCCATCGTGCCCCCTACGCCTTCCCTGCCCCAACACCTCGCCAACCTTGACTGGCCCACCCTGGAGCAAAATCTCGATCAGAACGGCAGCGCCATCATCCGCGACCTGCTACCGGCCACGCCGTGTCGCGAACTCAGTGGCTTGTACGCCGAACCCGGGCTTTTTCGTTCGCGGGTGATCATGGCCCGCCATGGGTTCGGGCGCGGCGAGTATCAGTATTTTCGCTATCCGCTGCCCGACCTCATCCAGCAGTTGCGCCAGTCGTTGTATCCGGCGTTGGTACCGCTGGCGAACCGCTGGAATGAACACATGGGTATTGAAGTGCGCTACCCCCACGAACACCCTGACTTCATCCGGCGCTGTCACGCCGCCGGGCAATCGCGACCTACGCCGTTGTTGCTGCAATACGGTCCGCAGGACTACAACTGTCTGCATCAGGATCTGTATGGCGAACAGGTGTTCCCACTGCAGGTGGCGATCCTGCTGTCGGAACCGGGCCGGGATTTTACCGGCGGCGAATTTGTCCTCACCGAACAGCGCCCGCGCATGCAATCGCGGCCCCAGGTCTTCGATCTGAAACAGGGCGATGCCGTGGTGTTTGCCGTGCACCAGCGGCCCGTCAAAGGCGTTCGCGGGTATTATCGGGTGAACATGCGCCATGGCGTCAGCTGCGTGCACAGCGGCAGGCGACACACCTTGGGAATCATTTTTCATGATGCGCAGTAATGACACACCGCTCACATTGGACCTGTTCGCCGACCATGCACCCACCACGCCTGGCCAGGTCGAGCAGATCGGCCAGCAAGCGTATGTGCTGCGCGGCTTCGCCCTGCCCTGGCTCGAACGCTTGCTGCCGGCGCTGGAAAGCGTCTTGCAGGCGGCGCCGTTCCGGCAAATGGTCACGCCCGGCGGCTTTACCATGTCGGTGGCCTTGAGCAGTTGCGGTGCGCTGGGCTGGACCACCGACCGCAGCGGCTATCGCTACACCGCCCACGACCCGCAGACCGGCCAACCCTGGCCCGACATGCCGGCGGTGTTTCGCGAACTGGCCCAGGCCGCCGCCCGGCAGGCGCACTTCGAGCATTTCGAGCCCGACGCCTGCCTGATCAACCGCTACGTGCCCGGCGCGCGGATGTCGCTGCACCAGGACAAGAACGAACGCTCCCTCGCCGCCCCCATCGTCTCGATGTCCCTGGGCTTGCCGGCGGTGTTCCAGTTCGGCGGCTTCGAGCGCAGCGACAAAAGCCTGCGCATCCCATTGTTCCATGGCGACATCGTGGTCTGGGGCGGCGTCGACCGGTTGCGCTACCACGGCGTGTTGCCGCTCAAGGAAGGCCAGCACCCGCGCCTGGGCGCCCAGCGGATCAACCTGACGTTTCGCACCGCCGGGTGAAGGTGCAGAATTCAACCGCAAGACCCGGAGTGTCGTCACTTGGATGGCTCGCTACTGTAGCCAAAACGGGCCAATGGACATAACGACCATGAACAGCACTTCGAACAATCTCGCCCCTGAACTGGATCCTCGCTGGGCCGCCGTGCTCGCCCGCGATCCACGCGCCGACGGTACCTTCGTCTATGGCGTGAAAACCACCGGCATCTATTGCCATCCCAGCAGCCTGTCACGCCTGCCCAACCCACGTAACGTCGAGTTCTTCGACACGCCGGAACAGGCCCAGGCAGCCGGTTACCGGCCCAGCAAGCGCGTGGCCCGCGACCAGACCCAGATCGCCGCCCAACAAGCGGCACGGGTTGCCGCCGCCTGCCGGCAGATCGAGGCGGCTGAGGAACTGCCTGGCCTGAATGAACTGGCAGAAAGCGCGGGCTTGAGCCCCTTCCATTTTCATCGGGTCTTCAAGGCAGTCACCGGCCTGACCCCCAAGGGTTATGCCGCCGCCCACCGCTCACGCAAGGTGCGCGAACGCCTGGCCGATGGCGGCACGATCACCGAGGCGCTGTACGACGCCGGTTTCAACTCCAACAGCCGCTTTTATGAGGCAGCCGACAAGGTGTTGGGCATGAAACCCGCCGACTACCGCGCCGCCGGGCAGAACACCGACATCCGTTTCGCCGTCGGCCAATGCTCCCTCGGGGCAATCCTGGTGGCGCAAAGCGAGCGTGGCGTGTGCGCGATCCTGCTGGGGGACGACCCGGACGCGTTGGTGCGCGACCTGCAAGACAAATTCCGCCGGGCCAACCTGATCGGCGCCGACCGCGAGTTCGAGCAATTGATCGCCCAGGTGGTTGGCTTCATCGAAGCGCCGGCCCTGGGCCTGGACCTGCCCTTGGACCTGCGCGGCACCGCCTTCCAGGAGCGGGTCTGGCAAGCGTTGCGGGACATTCCCGCGGGCAGCACCGCCAGCTACGCCGAGATCGCCCAGCGCATCGGCATGCCCAAGGCCGTGCGCGCCGTGGCCCAGGCCTGCGGCGCCAACAGCCTGGCGGTGGCGATCCCTTGCCACCGGGTGGTACGCAGCGACGGCAACCTGTCGGGCTATCGCTGGGGCGTGGAGCGCAAGCGTCAGTTGCTGGCGCTGGAACGCTCGTCCGGGGATTGAATGCCGATGTAGATCGCCACCGAATCGGGGCCACTGTAGACCTCGAAATCGGTGGTGAAACGCCGCACAGCTTGCGGGTTGTCGGCGAAGTACGCCCAGATCAGGCCCCAGGTCTGGATCACGCAGTCGGGCATCGGCCCCTTGGCCGCAAACATCAGGTAATCCCCGCCCTCGATGTCCACGGCGGGATAGCCTGCGCTGGTCGCATCCACCTGCACCCCGGCCGTCACATCGAAGTGGCCGGTGGCATCGGACTCGTAATTGGAATACACCCCGTAGACGAACGACTCCGACTGCCGGGCCGGAATCGTGTCGAACAGCCCTTCGTTGAAGAACTGCTGCCACATCGGGCCGATCCGGGCGGTGTCGGGCTGCTGCTCGTCGGTGTTGCGGGTGCGCACCTGCAAACCGGCCACGGTGAAGGGTTCGACGGTCTTGAGTTTCACGTCCATGGGTTGGGCTCCTTTATGTATGAAGCGCGCATGGTAACCCTCCCACCGTCGGGATCAAGTCGCAGCGCTCGATTGAAAAACTCGACTGGCCCTCGCCGGCCCACACCTGCTAAAAACGCTGTTTCCTTCTGCCGTCGGAGACCCCGCACATGAGCCAGTGGCCAGACACTCGCATTCTTGACCTGCTTGGTATCGAGCTGCCCATCATCCAGGGGCCGCTGGCCGGGGTGACCGGGCCGGCCATGGTGGTCGCGACGTGCAATGCCGGCGGGCTGGGTTCGATGCCGGCAGCGATGCTCGATGTCGAGCAACTGCGCCAGGCGCTGACGACCATCGGCGAACAGACCGACAAACCGTTCAATGTGAATTTTTTCTGTCACCAGCCGCCGGCCTTCGACGAACAGCGGGCCGCGGCCTGGAAGCAACGGCTCAAGCCGTACTACCAGGAACTGGGCGTCGACTTCGAGGCGCCGACCCCGGTGTCCAACCGCACGCCCTTCGATGATGCCGCCTGCCGGGTGCTGGAAGAGATGCGTCCCAAAGTGGTCAGTTTCCATTTCGGCCTGCCGGAAAAATCCTTGCTGGATCGGGTGAAGGCCACTGGCGCGAAAATCCTTTCCTCGGCCACCACCGTCGAGGAGGCCATCTGGCTGGAACAGCATGGTTGCGACGCGATCATTGCCATGGGTTACGAAGCCGGTGGTCATCGCGGGATGTTCCTCAGCGACGACCTCAACACCCAAGTCGGGCTGTTTGCCTTGCTGCCGCAGGTGGTGGATGCAGTGAAGGTGCCGGTGATCGCCACCGGCGGCATTGGCGATGCGCGGGGGATCGTCGCGGCGTTCGCCCTGGGAGCCTCGGCGGTGCAACTGGGCAGCGCCTACCTGTTCACCCCCGAGGCGAAGATCAGCGCTTCCCATCAGCGCGCGTTGCGCACGGCCAAGGAAAGCCAGACCGCTGTGACCAACCTGTTCACCGGTCGCCCGGCCCGAGGCATCGTCAACCGGGTGATGCGCGAAGTGGGCCCGATGAGCCCACTGGCCCCGGCATTCCCCCTGGCGGGCGGCGCGTTGATGCCGTTGCGCGCCAAGGGCGAAGCAGACTTCAGCAACCTCTGGGCCGGCCAGGCCTTCCCGCTGGGCCGCGAACTGTCGACGGCCGAGCTGACGCGGCGGCTGGCCGAAGAGGCGTTGGCCCGACTCCACAAAACAGACTCCTGAAAACTTTCATCGCCTGATCGGACGCTATCGCGAGCAAGCTCGCTCCCACAAGGTTCGGTGGTGAACATAAATCCGGCGACCACCTCAGGCCCCATGTGGGAGCGAGCTTGCTCGCGATGGCGGTAGCACATTCAAAATGGATGCAAGCTGACCCACCGCCATCGCGAGCAAGCTTGGCTCCCACAGGGAATAGGGGGCAACCGGCACATCCAGGCACACCACCGGACCTGTGGGAGCTGAGCTTGCTCGCGATGGCGGCAGCACATTCAAAATGGATACCAGCTGACCCACCGCCATCGCGAGCAAGCTTGGCTCCCACAGGAAATAGGGGGCAACCGGCACATCCAGGCACACCACCGGACCTGTGGGAGCTGAGCTTGCTCGCGATGGCGGCAGCACTTTCGAAATGGATGCAAGCTGACCCACCGTCATCGCGAGCAGGCTCGCTCCCACAGGGAATAGGGGGCAACCGGCACATCCGGGTACACCACTGGACCTGTGGGAGCTGAGCTTGCTCGCGATAGCGGTAGCACATTCAAAATGGATGCAAGCTGACCCACCGTCATCGCGAGCAAGCTCGCTCCCACAGGGAATGGGGGCAACCGGCACATCCGGGTACACCACTGGACCTGTGGGAGCCGAGCTTGCTCGCGATGGCGGCAGCACATTCAAAATGGATACCAGCTGACCCACCGTCATCGCGAGCAAGCTTGGCTCCCACAGGGAATAAGGGGCAACCGGCACATCCGGGTACACCACTGGACCTGGGGGAGCCGAGCTTGCTCGCGATGGCGGCAGCACATTCAAAATGGATGCAAGCTGACCCACCGTCATCGCGAGCAAGCTTGGCTCCCACAGGGAATAGGGGGCAACCGGCACATCCGGGTACACCACTGGACCTGTGGGAGCTGAGCTTGCTCGCGATGGCGGCAGCACATTCAAAATGGATGCAAGCTGACCCACCGTCATCGCGAGCAAGCTTGGCTTCCACAGGGAATAAGGGGCAACCGGCACATCCGGGTACACCACTGGACCTGGGGGAGCCGAGCTTGCTCGCGATAGCGATAGCACATTCAAAATGGATGCCAGCTGACCCACCGTCATCGCGAGCAAGCTTGGCTCCCACAGGGAATAGGGGGCAACCGGCACATCCGGGTACACCACAGGGGGCCTGAGGTGGCAGCAGGATTTATGTTCACCACAGAACTCTGTGGGAGCGAGCCTGCTCGCGATGGGGCCAGCCCCTGCATCCACACTCCCCAGGCAAAATGCCGCGTTCCGTTTGTCGGTCATTCGCTATATATTCCGGTATATAGCGAACCTGACCCCACGGAGCCTCACCCATGCCCCTCACCCGTTTCGCACCGTTGCTGCTGACCACGCTCTTCACCGTTGGCGCCGTCCAGGCCGCTGAGGTGCAGGTGGCGGTCGCTGCCAATTTCACCGCGCCGATCCAGGCCATCGCCGCCGATTTCGAAAAAGACACCGGGCACAAGCTGGTGGCGGCTTACGGGGCCACCGGGCAGTTCTACACCCAGATCAAGAACGGCGCGCCATTCGAAGTCTTCCTCGCCGCCGACGACACCACCCCGGCCAAACTCGAAAGCGAAGGCGACACCGTCAAGGGCTCGCGTTTCACCTACGCGGTCGGCACCCTGGCGCTGTGGTCAGCCAAGGACGGTTATGTCGACAGCCAGGGCCAGGTGCTCAAGCGCAACGACTTCCAGCACCTGTCCATCGCCAACCCGAAAGCCGCACCCTACGGCCTGGCCGCGACTCAGGTGCTGGACAAGCTCGGCTTGAGCGCGCAGGTGAAAAGCAAGCTCGTCGAAGGCCAGAACATCACCCAGGCCTATCAATTCGTCTCCACCGGTAACGCCGAACTCGGTTTCGTCGCCTTGTCCCAGGTGTACAAGGACGGCAAAGTGACGGGCGGCTCGGCGTGGATCGTCCCGGCTGAACTGCACGACCCGATCAAACAGGACGCGGTGATTCTCAACAAGGGCCGGGACAACCCCGCTGCCGCGGCCCTGGTGGATTACCTCAAGGGCCCGAAAGCCGCCGCCATCATCCAAACCTACGGTTACCAACGCTAAATGCCACTGACCAGCGCCGACTATGCCGCCATCTGGCTGACCCTGAAACTGGCGTCATTGACCACGGTGATCCTGCTGCTCATCGGCACGCCCATCGCATTGTGGCTGTCGCGCACCCGCTCCTGGCTACGCGGGCCGGTGGGTGCGGTGGTGGCGTTGCCGTTGGTGCTGCCGCCCACGGTGATCGGTTTTTACCTGTTGCTAGCGCTGGGGCCGAACGGCTGGATCGGCCAGTTCACCCAAGCCCTCGGGTTGGGCACCCTCACCTTCAGCTTCACCGGGCTGGTGATCGGCTCGGTGATCTATTCCATGCCGTTTGTGGTGCAGCCGTTGCAGAACGCCTTTGCCGCCATCGGCAGTCGCCCCCTGGAAGTCGCCGCCACCCTGCGGGCCGGGCCTTGGGATACGTTTTTCAGCGTCATCCTGCCCCTGGCCCGCCCCGGCTTCATCACCGCGGCGATTCTCGGCTTTGCCCACACCGTCGGCGAATTCGGCGTGGTGCTGATGATCGGCGGCAACATCCCGGAGAAAACCCGGGTGGTGTCGGTGCAGATCTACGACCATGTCGAAGCCCTGGAATATGCCCAGGCCCACTGGCTGGCCGCGGCGATGCTGGTGTTTTCATTCCTGGTGCTGCTGGCGCTGTACTCCAGCCGTCGAACCCGTGCCGGTTGGAGCTGATCGATGATTCACGCGCGTTTTCAGCTCGACCACGGGGCTTTTTCCCTGGACCTGGATGTGCAACTGCCGGGCCGTGGCGTGACCGCCCTGTACGGGCCTTCCGGCTCCGGCAAAACCACCTGCCTGCGCTGCATTGCCGGATTGGAGCGGCCGGCCCGGGGTTTTATCGAGGTCAACGGCCAAGTCTGGCAAGACAGTGAGCACGGCGTGTTCGTGCCGCCTCATAAACGGTCGGTGGGGTATGTGTTCCAGGAGGCAAGCCTGTTCGCCCATCTGTCGGTACGGGCCAACCTGGCGTTCGGCCTCAAGCGCATCGCGCCGGCACAACGGCGGGTGGACATGCAACAGGCGACCGAACTGCTGGGCATCGGGCACTTGCTCGATCGGCAGCCGCACAACCTGTCCGGCGGCGAACGCCAACGGGTGGGCATCGCCCGCGCCCTGCTCACCAGCCCGCAACTGCTGCTGATGGATGAGCCGCTGGCGGCGCTCGATACCCGGCGCAAAAACGAAATCCTGCCGTACCTGCAACGGCTCCACGATGAGCTGGACATCCCGGTGCTGTATGTCAGCCATTCCCAGGACGAAGTGGCGCGCCTGGCCGATCATATCGTGCTGCTCGACGGCGGCCGCGCGCTAGCCAGTGGGCCGATCGGCGAAACCCTGGCCCGGCTCGACCTGCCATTGGCCCTGGGGGATGACGCCGGAGTGGTGATCGAGGGCAAGGTCAGCGGTTATGACCCGGCTTATCAATTGCTGACCCTGAATCTGCCCGACAGCCAACTGAACGTACGCGTGGCCCACACCTCCCTGGCCCTCGGCCAGCCGCTGCGTTTCAAGGTCCAGGCCCGGGATGTCAGCCTCAGCCTGGCGAACGATGCCCAGACCAGCATCCTCAATCGCCTGCCGGTCACCGTGGTCAGCGAACAGGCGGCCGACAACGCCGCCCATGTGCTGATCCGCCTGGAAGCCGCCGGCACCCCGCTGCTGGCGCGCATCACCCGCTATTCGCGCGATCAGCTGAAATTGCATCCAGGGCAGGTGTTATGGGCGCAGATCAAGGCGGTGGCGGTGTTGGCGTAGGATTCGAGCTTCTCAGGTGACCCCAAACCTGTGGGAGCGAGCTTGCTCGCGATAGCGGTGAGTCAGCTTGCATAAAGGTTGAATGTGCCGGCGCCATCGCGAGCAAGCTGAACTGGCCTAATAATTCCGGACACCTCTTAAGGGCGATATGATTTCGCCAATTTGGAGGTTCCATGAAAGAAAGAAGAGTCTTTTCCCGCGAGTTCAAACATCGTGCGGCCAGCATGGTGATTGATGACAACTGTTCAGTACAGGAAGTCTGCGCGTCGCTGGACATCAGTGCTACCGCGTTACGACGGTGGGTGGACCAGGTTCGCAAGGAACAAAAAGGTCAGCCAGTTCAAGGCACCAAGGCCATTACTGAGGATCAACGGCAGATTCAGGATCTGAAAGCCAAGATCAAACGCATGGAAATGGAAGCCGAAATCTTAAAAAAGGCTACCGCTCTCTTGATGTCGGATCCCGATCGTTTTCGATGATCGCGGAGCTAAGAGAGTCATTCCCGACCGCCATCCTGTGTCGCGTTTTCGATGTGAAGCGCAGCAGCTTTTACGAGTGGCTACAGCGGCTCTCGCGGCCTAAGATCGAGCGCGAAGAACTCAAGGGGAAGGTGGTTGAACTGCACAGCGAAAGCCGGGAAGCCATGGGGTCCAGAACGATCAGCAAGCATCTGAAGGCCCAAAACATAGCGGTCGGCAGAAGCCTTGTTAGAACACTGATGAGGGAAGCCAACATTGTCAGTAAACAACGCCAGCCTCATCCATTCAGGTCCAAAGGAGTTGAAGCATTTGTCGCACCCAATCTGCTCAAGCGTAATTTCAAGCCGACCGTGGTCAATCAGGTCTGGTGTGGCGACGTTACAAGCTTGATGGTGGGTAAACGCTGGGTTCATCTGGCCATCGTTATCGACTTGTTTGCTCGCCGGGTCATTGGTTGGGCATTTTCGCTGATCAATGACGCCAACCTGGTCAGCAAGGCGTTACGCATGGCGATAGAGCTTCGAACATGCCCACCTGGATTGATGTTTCATTCGGATCAGGGCTGTCAGTACACCAGCCGCAAGTTTCAAGAAGAGTTGATGCGCAATGGCATTTTGCAAAGCATGAGTCATCGCGGGCAGTGCTGGGACAATGCTCCAACAGAACGTTTTTTCGGCACCCTGAAGTCAGAATGGGTCCCTCGCAACGGTTACAGCACGAGCGAGGAAGCACAAACCGATATGGTGCGCTTCTTCATGTACTACAACCGCACCAGGCTCCACAGCTACAACGACTACCTATCGCCAATAGCCATGGAGCAAAAAGCAGCATAAACACCGTAACTGGTGTCCGGATTTACTTGACCAGTTCAAGCTCGCTCCCACAGGTTCGGTGGGGACAGCCCCAGAATCTCCCACAGGTTCGGCGGCGGCAGCCTCAGAATCTTGGCACGACGGCAACAGCCTGCGGTCAATGAATTCACAGGCCACCGGATTCGTTGCCAAGGACTCTTTTCATGCCCGACACCCTGCCGCCGGATGCGCTGCCGGCCGACCTGCATTATGTCGATGACACGGCCCCGGGCATCACCCGCAAAAAGCAGCGGGGCAAATTCTGTTATTTCGACCCACAGGGCCAGCGCATCACCGACGCGGCCGAGATCCAGCGCATCAATGCCCTGGCGGTGCCACCGGCCTACACCGATGTCTGGATCTGCACCGACCCGCGCGGCCATCTCCAAGCCACCGGGCGCGATGCCCGCGGGCGCAAGCAGTACCGTTACCACGCGCGCTGGCGTGAGGTCCGTGATGCGGACAAGTATTCGCGGATGCTGGAATTCGGACGAGCCCTGCCGCGCTTGCGCAAACGCTTGGAGGAAATCCTCGCCACGCCCGGGTTCAGCCGCGACAAAGTCATGGCCACGGTCATCACCCTGCTGGACGTGACCCTGATCCGCGTCGGCAACAGCCAATACGCCCGGGACAATCGCTCCTATGGCCTGACGACCCTGCGCAACAAGCATGTCGAGGTCAACGGCAGCGCCATCGCCTTCCAGTTCCGCGGCAAGAGCGGCATCGAGCACCAGATCACCGTGAAGGACCGGCGCCTGGCGCGGATCATCAAGCGCTGCCAGGAGATCCCCGGGCAAAATCTGTTCCAGTACCTGGACGAACACGGCGAGCGCCACGCCATCAGTTCTTCGGACATCAACGCCTACCTCAAGACCCTCACTGGCGCTGACTTCACCGCCAAGGACTACCGCACCTGGGCCGGCAGTGCTGCCGCTCTGGCCGGGTTGCGGACGCTGCGCTGGGAAACCGAAAGCGAGGCCAAAAGGCATGTCGCCGAGATGGTCAGGCAAGTCGCCCGACAGCTGGGCAACACGCCGACCGTCTGTCGCAAGTGCTACATTCATCCTGCGGTGGTGGAGGGTTTCCTGCTCGGTGCCCTGACCCAGTTGCCCAAACCCCGGGCACGTAAAGGCCTCAGCGCAGAAGAAGCCGGGCTGACGCTATTTCTGCAGCGCATGACCCAAGCCGCCCAGAAATGCGAACAACAGCAACCGGCTTGATGCGCTCACCGGCAGCCAGCCACGGATGAGGAACATCCGCAGACCGCTGGACTCCCAACTGTACGGCACAGCCGATCCGCAGGCACTTCAAAGGGTGAAGTCGACAGGAGTTTCAGATGTCCGAACACATTGTCCATTTTCATTGCCAGATCGATCAGGGCACCACCGAACGCTTTCGCGACAACTGCCTGGAGGCCATTGAGAAAGGCGCCGACTCGCTGATGCTCAATCTCTCCACAGTCGGCGGCAGTACCAACTTCGGTTTCACCCTCTACACCTTCATCAAGTCCCTGCCGGTACCGGTACGTGCGGTGAACGCCGGCAACATCGAGTCGATGGGCATCGTCATGTACCTGGCCGCCAGCGACCGCACCACCACCCCGCATTCGCGGTTCCTGATTCATCCGATGAACTGGTACTTCGGCCAGAAATCCGTGGACCACTCACGCTTGCGCGAGTACCTGTCCAGCCTGGACAACGACGTGGCGCGCTACGTGGAAATCTACGTCAAGGAAACCGCTGGCGCGGCGACGCAGCTGGATATCTTCAAATGCCTGTGCGCCGAAGAGCGGGTGATTCCGGCGGAAAACTCCCTGGCTTTCGGCATTGCCCATCGGGTCGAGCAAGTGGTATTCCCGGCAGATGCCAAGCATTGGAAAGTCAGCGGCGGCGAGGATTAGAAGTGAAGTCGGGCGGCCGACCATTCGTCGCCAGCAAGCGGTTTTTTTTTAAACTTCCCCCGGCCAATTTCTTTCCCAACTAATGCGAGGCACGTTGCTCGCTCAACCAAAAATGAGGATTCTCGAAAATGGCCAGTAGCGGAAACAAAAACCCAGGCAACTTCGCAAATGATCGTGAAAAAGCATCGGAAGCCGGCAAGAAAGGCGGACAGGCGTCGGGCGGCAACGTTGCCAACGACCGGCAAAAAGGCACTGGAGCCGGTAACAAAGGTAGCGAACGCAGCCAAGGCGGCGGCAGAAAATCGTAACCACCCAGATCGTTGGGGCGCAGACGTACTGCGCCCCGGCGCTATCCGCTCTCGCCCTCGCTACAAATACGAAATTCCATATATTCGATTGTCCGCATATACTCCGGCGCAGCCCAACCTTGCGCTTATCGGAGCCGATCGATGAAAGTCCTCTTCATGTGCACAGCCAACAGTTGCCGCAGCATTCTCAGCGAAGCGATGTTCAACCATCTGGCCCCGGCCGGGTTCGAGGCCGTCAGTGCCGGCAGTTTCCCCAAGGGCCACGTGCTGCCGCGCAGCCTGAGCACCTTGCAAGAAGCCGGTATCAGCATAAAAGGCTTGCGCAGCAAGGGTAACGACGCGTTCGAGGACAGCCCGCCGGACATCGTCATCACCGTGTGCGACAGCGCCGCCCGCGATGCGTGCCCGGTGTACTTCGGCCCGGCCATCAAGGCCCACTGGGGCCTGGTCGATCCATCGAACGTCAGAGGCAGCGACGATCAGATCGGCCAGGCCTTCCATGCCACCCTGGATCGTATCGAAAGCCGCTGCCGGGCCTTTTTTGCCCTGCCCTTCGACCAGCTCGATGCCCAGGCCCTGAAAGCCGAACTCGACCGCATCGGCACCCTCTGACCGCTCAACCTGCGCGATAGGCCTGCTTCACCGTCTCGATCCAGCTCGCCTCCAGGCGCGACTGTTCGGTGTCCAGGCCCAGCGCCTGCATCTTCGCCAGGTGCGCGTCGGCCTCTCGCGCCAGGGAGCCCTGGGCGCTGGAGTTGGCGTCCAGCTGATGCATCTGGGCCAGCCCCAGGTGATAGAAACGCAGCAGCTTCATGGCGATGGGGTCCTGGGCCTGCACGCCAGCTGTCACCTGGTGCATCACGTTGGTGATTTTCATCAGGCTGCGCTTGAGCTGCCAGCCGTACACGGCAGCGGCCATCCACGGCTGCGACCAGAAATACAGGCGCATCAGCGCAGCCATCGCCAGCACCGCGACAATCACCCCGCCGAGATTGAAACGAAAGTTATCGCCCCCGGGCGTGCCCAGCAGCATCACGCTCAGGCTGGACAGCAGCATCGCCAGGGCCAGGAACACCACTGCGATGATCAGGGTGCTGCGGCGAGTCTGCTTGCGGTACGTGTCGCCATCCCACGGTTTGATCTCGAACATCGCGGTGCAATTTCCTTGTACGGCATCAAAAGAGTCACGCATTATCGCCTGCCCGGTCGATTTAGCTATGCTGGAGCTCATTTTGTAGCGCAACCGACTCGCCGGGTCCGGATCAAAGTCCATGGCGATAGCGCAAGGATCGTGCGATCTTTCTACGTGGACGTTTTTTTCAAGATGCCGTCGTTGTGTGCATGGCATCGTTTTCAAGGAAAGCTGAATGACTCAAAGACATGTAATCAACGCCTCGGTAAGCCCCAAAGGCAGCCTGGAGACCTTGTCCCAGCGCGAAGTCCAGCAATTGAGCGAAGCCGGTTCCGGCAGTATCTATACCCTCTTCCGCCAGTGCGCCCTGGCCATCCTCAACACCGGCGCCCATGTTGATAACGCCAAGACCATCCTGGAAGCCTACAAGGACTTCGAAATCCGTATTCACCAGCAGGACCGGGGCGTGCGCCTGGAGCTGCTGAACGCGCCGGCCGACGCGTTCGTCGACGGCGAAATGATCGCCAGCACCCGGGAAATGCTGTTCAGCGCCCTGCGCGACATCGTCTACACCGAGAACGAGCTGGACAGCCAGCGCATCGACCTCAGCTCGTCCCAGGGCATCAGCGACTACGTGTTCCACCTGCTGCGCAACGCCCGCACCTTGCGTCCAGGCGTGGAGCCGAAAATCGTCGTGTGCTGGGGCGGTCACTCGATCAACACCGAAGAATACAAATACACCAAGAAAGTCGGCCACGAACTGGGCCTGCGCAGCCTGGACATCTGCACCGGTTGCGGCCCTGGCGTGATGAAAGGCCCGATGAAAGGCGCCACCATTGCCCATGCCAAGCAGCGCATCCACGGCGGTCGCTACCTGGGCCTGACGGAACCGGGCATCATCGCCGCCGAGGCGCCGAACCCGATCGTCAATGAGCTGGTGATCCTGCCGGACATCGAGAAACGCCTCGAGGCTTTCGTACGTGTCGGTCACGGCATCATCATCTTCCCGGGTGGCGCTGGTACGGCGGAAGAGTTCCTCTACCTGCTGGGTATCCTGATGCACCCGGCCAACCAGGACCTGCCGTTCCCGGTGGTTCTCACCGGGCCGAAAAGCGCCGCGCCGTACCTCGATCAGTTGCATGCGTTTGTCGGTGCGACCCTGGGTGAGGCGGCGCAGAAGCACTATCAGATCATCATCGACGACCCGGCCGAAGTGGCGCGGCAGATGACCCAGGGGCTCAAGGAGGTCAAGCAGTTCCGCCGCGAGCGCAACGACGCCTTCCACTTCAACTGGCTGCTGAAGATCGACGAGGGCTTCCAGCGCCCGTTCGACCCGACCCACGCCAACATGGCCAGCCTGGGCCTGAGCCGCGACCTGCCCGCCCACGAACTGGCCGCCAACCTGCGCCGGGCGTTCTCGGGGATCGTGGCCGGTAACGTCAAGGACAAGGGCATCCGCCTGATCGAAGAACACGGCCCGTACGAGATCCACGGCGACACCGCCATCATGGAACCCCTCGACCGCCTGCTCCAGGCCTTCGTCGCCCAGCACCGCATGAAACTGCCGGGTGGCGCGGCGTATGTGCCGTGCTATCGCGTGGTGACCTGACCTATCTGAGGACTACAAATCCAATGTGGGAGCGAGCTTGCTCGCGATGACAGCGGCACATTCAGCACAGATGCAAGCTGAACCACCGCTATCGCGAGCAAGCTCGCTCCCACAGGAGTTCTGCTGTGGTCACAGAGTCGGGGTCAGCCGCATCAGGCCGGCTTCATCCACTTCAATGCCGAGCCCAAGGTAATCCTTGATCTGCGGATGAAGGGTGACCACCGGGTGCGTATGCGTCGCCGTCACCACCAGCACATCCGCCTCGGCCGCCTCGCCTGCCTGGATGCCCGCCTCTGCGTCTTCAAAGACCAGGCATTCCTGCGGTGCCACTTGCAAGCGCTCGGCGGCCAGGCGATAGCAGGCGGGGTTGGGCTTGCCGTCGCTGACGTCTTCGGCCGTGACCATGACCAAAGGGCGTGGAATTGCGGCGGCTTCCATGCGGCGCAAGGCCAATGCCATGGGCGCTGAGGTGACGATTGCCCAGCGCTCTGGCGGCAGGCTGTTCAGAAAGGCCTGCGCACCGAGCACCTGCACCACCCCTTCAACGTCTTCGATTTCCTCGCGGGTAATCTGCTCGGCCTCGGCCTGGGCATCCACCCCCGGCAAGCGCTGGCGGGCGATGGTGTCGATGGCGCGCACGCCATGGATCGTCGGCAGGAACGTCGCCACGTCCACGCCATGGCGCAGGGCCCAGCGCGTCCAGATCCGCTCGGCGGCGGCGATGGAATTGAGCAGAGTGCCGTCCATGTCGAACAGGAAGGCGCGGTAGGCAATGTGGGTGGGGAGACTGGCAGGCATCGGATCCTCGGTGGCGGCGTGGCGGGTGATGGCCACTGTAACATCGCCAGAACCCAATCCCCTGTGGGAGCGAGCTTGCTCGCGATAGCGGTGGGTCAGCTTGCATCGATGCTGGATGTGCCGGCGCTATCGCGAGCAAGCTCGCTCCCACAGGGTTTAGTGGTGGGTGGGTTACACCAGCCGCTCGATCGACTGATGCTGCCACACCCGCTTGTAGTACAGCGTCTGCAACAGCAGCATGCTCAAGTAGGCCACCGGGAACGCCATCCACACCCCTTGCAGCCCGAAGTGAGCGTCCAGCAGATACGCCGCCGGCACTTGCACGGCGACGATGCAGAAGATCGAGATGGCGACCGGCACCAGCACCGTGCCGCTGGCGCGCATGATGCCGCCGACGATCGCCTGGAAGCCGAACACCAGCAGGCTCCAGAGCATGATGTGCAGCAGGTGTTCGGCCTGGACCCGTGCCGCCGGATCGGTGATGAACAACCCCAGCAGCCAGTGGGACAACAGATAACCCAGGACCACCAGCCCACCGGTAAGCCAGAGGTTGATCAACAACCCCGTGCGCAGGATCGGCCCCAGGCGCTCCAGGCGTCCGGCACCGATGGCCTGGGCGCCGAGGATCGAAGCGGTGATGGCGATCGACAGCGCCGGAAACTGCACGTAGTTGACGATCTGCGTCACCGCGCCGTAGGCCGCCGTGGCCTGGGAGCCATGGCTATTGACCAGCGTCAGGATGACCAACTCGGACAACGAGATCACCACCATCTGCAACCCGGTGGGCAAGCCAATGCGCAGCACTTTGCCAAGGATCTCCGTGTCCAGGCGCATCGCCGCGAACAACGCCCGGTCCGGTGCCAGGGCATGCTCGCGACGGTTCAGGCGCCACGCCAGCATGGCCATGGCCGAGGCCGTCCCCACCAACCCCGCCAGCGCCGCGCTCTGGATGCCCATCGGCGGCAACCCCAGCCAGCCACGAATCAATGCCGGCGTGAGCAGCAGCCCGACACTGGTGGAAATCAGCAGCGCCAACATCGGTGACACCGTATCGCTCACCCCGCGCAGCAGCTGGGTAAACAGCACAAATACCAGCAACATCGGCAGGATCCACATCATGACCCGGGCATAGGAAACGGCGTCCTCCAGCACATCGGCCGGCGTGCCGAGCCCCTGCAACGCCTGGCGCGCAAAGACACTGCCAAGCACCGCCGCCGTCAGGCCGATGATCGCCCCCAACAACAACGTCGAACCGGCAATCGCCTTCACCGTGCCGGTTTCTCCGGCACCGTAGGCCTGCCCGATCAACACCCCCGCCCCCGCGCCGAGGCCAATCACCAAGGCGATAAAGAAAAACACGATGGGAAACATGCCCGACACCGCCGCCAAGGCCTGGGTACCGAGCATCTGGCCGATGTAGATGCTGTTGAATGTGCCAGACATGGACTGCAGGAAATTGGACAGGACCATGGGGGCCAGGAACAGGAGATAGGTTTTCCAGAGGGGCTGGGTGGGCATGGGGGCTCTGATGGCAGGTTCGAAAATCCAATGCGGGGTAATTTAGCGCAATCCATTCAGTCTGTTTCAGAAGAATCAGCGCGCACCGGCCTTTGTGGCGAGGGAGCTTGCTCCCGCTGGGCTGCATTGTAGGAGCTGCCGAGCGAAGCGAGACTGCGATCTTCCAAAGGCCAGTTGAGTCGCAAGTGAACGATCAAAAGATCGCAGCCTTCGGCAGCTCCTACAGAGCCGCGCGGGAGCAAGCTCCCTCGCCACAAAGGCCGGTGCGCCATCCACAAAGGCCCGTGCGCCATCTCCCTCGCCATGCGGCTTATACCTTCGTCGGGTGCATTCGACATTTCACAGACTGCGTCTAATCTGAAGTAGCACAGTGCCACGCGCTGTGTAGGCCAATGCCTACAGCAATACCGGTATCGGACAGCCGGTCTTAAAGTCCGAGTAGGGGTCGCAGATAACCAGTTATTCGCAAATAACCTGTTAGCAACACTGTTCAAGGACCGAACCATGACGTCGTACTCTCACGGTCATTCCCTTTCCCAAGCCCAACCCCGCATCCTCTGGAATGCCGTGCTGGTGGCCGTTGCCGCGAGCATCGGCGTGCTGGCGCTCAATGGTGCGAGCGCACAAAACATCGGTTTGAGTGTGGCGATCCTGGCCGCAGGCGTCGGTGCCGGCGTATGGGGTGCGCGTTCGCAACGCCGGCAGTTCGACAGCGCCATCGCCGCCGCCCTGGCCCGCCACGACCTGCAAGCCGGCGAGCACCTGGCCCATAAAACCCGCGAGCAACTCAACGAAGTCATTCTTGGTGCCATGCCGATCTGGGCCAAGCAGGTCGAAAGCTCCCGACAGCAGACCGAAACCGCAATCGTCTCGCTGACCAGCCGCTTCACCGGCATTTCTTCGCGCCTGGAAGAAACCGTGCAAGCCTCGCAACTGGCCGCCGGTGAGTTGGCCGGCAGCAGCAGTGGCGGAGCCGTGCAGGTGCTGGCCAAGAGCGAAAGTGAACTGGTCAAGGTCATCGATTCGCTGAAGGCCACCCAGGCCAGCCGCGATGAAACCCTGGCCCAGGTACGCAACCTGACGGCCTATACCGGCGAGCTGCGGACCATGGCCGCCGATGTCGCGGCGATTGCCGCGCAGACCAACCTGCTGGCCCTCAACGCCGCCATCGAAGCCGCCCGTGCCGGCGAGGCCGGGCGTGGGTTTGCCGTGGTGGCCGACGCCGTGCGCAGTCTCTCGAGCAAGTCCAGCGAGACCGGCCAGCAGATGTCGGCCAAGGTCGACATCATCAACACCGCCATCACCCAACTGGTGCATGCCGCCTCCAGCGGCGCGGACCAGGACAGCCATTCGGTCACTGCCTCCGAGCAAAGCATCCAGCAGGTGCTGGAGCGCTTCAAGAGTGTCACCGGCAGCTTGGCCGACTCGGCCGACATGCTGCAGCGCGAGAGCTTCGGCATCCGCGATGAACTCACCGAGGTGCTGGTCAGCCTGCAATTCCAGGATCGGGTCAGCCAGATCCTCAGCCACGTGCGCGACAACATCGAGGACCTGCATGTGCACATGCAGCAGGCCAACCAGTCGCCCGAACAGGCTGTTTCCATCGACGCCCGCCAATGGCTGGCGCGCATGGAAACCACCTACGCCACCGACGAGCAACGCCGTAATCACCACGGCGACTCGAGCGCGCAACAGACTTCACAGGAAATTACCTTCTTTTAGGAGCGCCGTTCATGGCTAAAAGTGTATTGGTTGTCGACGACTCCGCGAGCGTTCGACAGGTGGTCGGCATCGCGTTGAAAAGTGCCGGCTATGACGTGATCGAAGCCAGCGATGGCAAGGACGCACTGGGCAAGCTCAATGGCCAGAAAGTGCACCTGATCATCAGTGACGTGAACATGCCCAACATGGACGGCATCACCTTCGTCAAGGAGGTCAAGAAGCTGGCCAGCTACAAGTTCACGCCGATCATCATGCTCACCACCGAATCCCAGGAATCGAAGAAACAGGAAGGCCAGGCCGCCGGAGCCAAGGCCTGGGTGGTCAAGCCGTTCCAGCCAGCGCAAATGCTGGCGGCGGTATCCAAGCTGATTCTTCCTTGATCGCCGGAGGCTCCCATGCCGTTGCAATACGAGACACACGATGACACCGCCCAGGTGCACATCGACGGCGAGCTGACGATCTACACCGCCGCCGACCTGGCCGCGCAATGGTTGCCGCACCTGGGCGCAACGCCGCGGATGGCCCTTGATCTGTCGCAGATCACCGAGATGGACGGCGCCGGCCTGCAACTGCTGCTGATGGTACAGCGCGAGGCCGCCAAGGCCGGCACCCAACTGACATTGACCGGCCAAAGCAAAGCCGTCACGGAAACACTTGCCCTGTGCAACCTGCTTGCCTAGGGCTGTTGCAATACGTCGGACACGACAAAGGATATGAGCGTGAGCATCAATCTCGATCAGGCACAACAGACCTTCATCGTCGAGGCACGGGAACAGTTGCAGGCGATGGAAGAGTCGCTGCTGCAACTGGAAACCGACCCCGGTGACGATGACGCCATTGGCGCGATCTTCCGGGCGGCGCACACGATCAAGGGTTCGGCCGGATTGTTCGGCCTGGAACCGATCGTCAGCTTCACCCACATCGTCGAAGACGTGCTCGATCGCCTGCGCAACGGCAGCGTCGAGGTGGACGCCGGCCTGATCGCGGTGCTGCTCAAGTCCAGCGATCACATGCTGGAACTGATCAACGTGGCCGCCAACCAGGGCGGAGCGCTACCGCCACCGGCCCTGCAACGGGAAGTGGAACTGTGCCAGATCCTGCAGGAGTACCAGGCGCCCTCGCCCGCTGCGGCCCCGACGCCAGCCCCTGAAACCAACACCCGCGAACCCGGCGAAACACGCCTCTGGCACATCTCCCTGCGCTTCGGCCAGGACGTGTTCCGCAACGGCATGGACCCGCTGTCGTTCCTGCGCTATCTGCAAACCCTGGGTGACATCGTCGACCTCACCACCCTGATCGACGCCCTGCCCGCCGCCGACGCCTGGGACGCCGAATCCTGCTACCTGGGCTTCGACATCGAATTTCGCTCGACCGCCAGCCACGGGGCGATCAACGAAGTATTCGATTTCGTCCGCGAAGATTGCGAGATCGAGATCGTTGCCCTGGATGACGACATCGCCCCCGCGGCAAACACTGGCCTGGTTGCCACGTCGCCGGAACCGGCCGAGGAAAACACCGCACTGGTCACCACCGGCGAGTTGCTGTCCGACCAGCGCAAGACCCCGCGCGTGCCCGCCCAGATCGCCAGCGACAAACAAGCGGTGACCAGCGACAAGGCCAAGGACGGCACCTATGTGCGGGTCAATGCCGACAAGCTCGACGAGTTGATCAACCTCGTGGGCGAACTGGTCATCGCCAGTGCCGGCGCCAGCCTGCTGGCCCGCACCTGCAACAACGATCCATTGCAGGAATCCACTTCGACGGTGTCGTCATTGGTGGAGGAAATCCTCGACGGTGCCCTGCGCCTGCGCATGATCCCCATCGGCGAAACCTTCAACCGCTTCCGTCGGGTGGTGCGCGATGTCAGCCAGGAACTGGGCAAGGACATCGACCTGATCATCAGCGGTGCGGAGACCGAGCTGGACAAGACCGTGGTGGAAAAAATCGGCGACCCGCTCATGCACTTGCTGCGCAACGCCATGGACCACGGCATTGAAACTGCTGAGGCGCGCCTGGCCGCCGGTAAGCCGGCCAAGGGGCATCTGCACCTCAACGCCTATCACGACTCGGGCAGCATCGTGCTGGAAATCGCCGACGATGGCGCCGGCCTGAACCGCGACCGGATCCTGGAAAAAGCCCAGGAACGTGGCCTGGTGACACCCGGCGCAAACCCGACCGACCAGGAAATCTACAACCTGATCTTCGAACCTGGCTTCTCCACCGCCCAGGCCGTGACCAACCTTTCGGGGCGTGGCGTAGGCATGGACGTGGTCAAGCGCAACATCACCCTGCTGCGCGGCACCGTCGACCTGGACAGCCAGCCCGGCAAGGGCACCGTGGTGCGCATCCGCCTGCCGCTGACCCTGGCGATCATCAATGGTTTTCTGGTGGGCATCGGTCAGTCGACCTATGTCATTCCGCTGGACATGGTCCAGGAATGCATCGAGCTGAGCGAAGACGATGGGCTCGCCAGCCGCGAACAAGGCTACCTCGACCTGCGCGGCGAGGTGCTGCCGCTGGTCTACCTGCGCGATCACTTCAGCCACGAAGGCCCGGCCGCGCGCCGGCAGAACGTGGTGGTGGTGCGCTACGCCGAACTCAAGGCCGGGCTGGTGGTGGATGATTTGCTAGGTGAATTCCAGACCGTGATCAAGCCGCTGGGCAAGCTGTTTGGCGCCCTTCGCGGCATCAGTGGCTCGACCATCCTGGGCAGTGGCGCCGTGGCGTTGATTCTCGACGTGCCAGCGCTGCTCACCCAGATCACCCAAGTGGAAAACCGCTACACACCGACTCAATTCCAACAAGCCAACGCTCGCTGACGCTTTAGCAATTCCATGGAGAGGTACTTCCCAATGAAATGGTTCTACGATCTTAGAATCGCCACCAAACTGATCACTTCATTTCTTGTGGTGCTGGCGCTGACAGCCGTCATGGGGGTGTTCTCGATCATCCAACTGGGCCAGGTGAACGGCACCACCATTGAGATCCGGGAAAACTGGATGCCTTCGATGCGTGCGGCGTCGGGCATGCGCTTCTACGGGGCGAACTATCGCCTCAAGGAAAACCGCCATATTACCGCTGACTCCGAGCAAGAGCGCGCCACCACCGAGCAAGAAGCCGACGAGGCCAAGAAAGCCTTTGAAACGCGCCTGGCGACCTACGAAAAACTGCTGTCCAACGCCGAAGACCGTCAACTGTTCGAAACCACCCGCAATGACTGGAACGCCTACCTCGCGGTGAGCAAGGACCTGCTTGCACTGTCTCGGCAAAACCTGACCGAACAAGCCCATGCCCTGCTCAAAGGCGAGTCCAAGCGTCGATTCGACCTGGTAACCAGCGACCTGCAAAAGCTGGTGGAACTCAATGATGTCGGGGCCGGTGCGGCCAGCGAACGTGGTACGGCACTGTTTGAAAACGCACGCCTGTCGATCATTGTCGCGCTGGTTGCCGCCCTGCTGGTGGGCCTGGGCCTGGCGCTGTTCATTTCGCGGATCATCTCCCGCCCATTGAAACAGGCCGCGACCGTCGCCGAGCAATTGGCCGAAGGCAACCTGAACGCCAAAATCGAGAGTGGCTCCAAGGACGAAACCGGCATGGTGCTCAATGCCATGCAGAACATGGTCGGCAAGCTCTCGCACATCATCGGTGAAGTGCGCAACGCGGCGGACAACCTGGCCAGCGCCTCCGAAGAAGTCAGCGCCACCGCGCAATCGATGAGCCAGGCCACCAGCGAACAGGCGGCCAGCGTCGAGGAAACCAGCGCCTCCATCGAGCAGATGAGCGCCAGCATCAACCAGAACACCGAGAACGCCAAGGTCACCGACGGCATGGCCAGCAAGGCCGCCAAGGAAGCCACCGACGGCGGCGAATCGGTGCAGCAGACCGTGGTGGCGATGAAGAAAATCGCCCAACGCATCAGCATCATCGACGACATCGCCTACCAGACCAACCTGCTGGCGCTCAACGCTGCCATCGAGGCCGCCCGCGCCGGTGAACACGGCAAAGGTTTCGCGGTGGTCGCCGCCGAAGTACGCAAGCTGGCCGAACGCAGCCAGGTGGCCGCCCAGGAAATCGGCGAGCTGTCGTCCAGCAGCGTCGACATGGCCGAGAAGGCCGGGAACCTGCTCAACGAGATGGTCCCGTCGATCAACAAGACCTCGGACCTGGTGCAGGAAATCAGCGCCGCCTCCGAAGAACAGGCCGCCGGTGTGGCGCAGATCAACACCGCCATGACCCAGCTCAACCAGGTGACCCAGCAAAACGCCTCCAGCAGCGAAGAACTGGCCGCTACCGCCGAGGAAATGAGCAGCCAGGCCGAGCAACTGCAGCAGGCCATGAGTTTCTTCACCTTGGACACGCCGCCCAAATCCGCCGTCCAGGTCGCTCGGGGCGACAACACCCCCGGCCCGTCCAGCCGCAAACCGGCCCGGACTCCGGCACCGGTCATGCCCAAGGCGTTTGCCTACAACATGGCCAGCGCCCCGGACGAATCGGAATTCACCCGGTTCTGATGGCCCGGATCCACTGGCTTGCTTAAAGGAGAAAAAGCAATGGGCGCCATCGCGACCACCCGTCAAACCGCCATCGCGGTCGAGGAAGAAGCGCAATACCTGACGTTCATGCTCGGCACGGAGATGTTTGCCATCGGCATCCTGTGCATCAAGGAAATCATCGAATACGGCAACCTGACCGTGGTGCCGATGATGCCGGCCTTCGTGCGCGGGGTGATCAACCTGCGTGGCGCGGTCGTGCCGGTGGTGGACCTGTCGGCCCGTTTCGGCCGGCCGAATTCGGCGATCAGCCGCCGCAGCTGCGTGGTGATCATCGAGGCGGCCGGCGCCGACGGCCAGGCCCAGGACATTGGCCTGCTGGTGGACACGGTGTCGGCGGTGCTGGAAATCCCGGCCTCGCAGATCGAGCCGCCACCGAGCTTCGGCGCGAAGATCCGTGCCGATTTCATCAGTGGCATGGCCAAGGTCGATGGCAAGTTCGTCATCGTGCTGGAGGTGGGCCGCGTGCTGTCCATCGACGAAATGTCCCAACTCGCAGAAACCAGCCCGAGTGCGCTGGAAATGGATGCCCCGTGAACGCCGATAGCTGCAAGGAACGCACGGTCAATTCACTGGCGCTCACTGACCGAGAGTTCGGTCAGTTCCAGTCCTGGCTGTACCAGGCCGCCGGCATCAGCCTGTCAGAGGCCAAGAAAGCCCTGGTGGCCGGGCGTTTGTTCAAGCGCCTCAAGCACTACGGGCTGGACAGCTATGGCGAGTATTTCAAGCTGATCATGAACGGCCAGCGCACCGATGAGTTGCAGGTGGCGCTGGACCTGTTGACGACCAACGAGACCTACTTTTTCCGCGAGCCCAAGCATTTCGATTTCCTGCGCCAACACGTGCTGCCCCACGCGACACCGGGCAAGACCTTCCGCCTGTGGAGCGCGGCCAGTTCATCGGGGGAAGAACCCTACAGCCTGGCCATGACCCTGGCCGAAGGGCTGGGCACCACGCCCTGGGAAGTCATCGGTTCGGACATCAGCAGCCAGGTGCTGGCCAAGGCGCGCGCCGGGCATTACCCGATGGAACGCGCCCGCACCCTGCCCCAGCCGCTGCTGGTGAAATATTGCCTCAAGGGCACCGGCAGCCAGCAAGGCACGTTCCTCATCGACCGGGCATTGCGCAACCGGGTCAATTTCATCCAGGTCAACCTCAACGACACCCTGCCGGAGCTGGGGGAGTTCGATGTGATCTTCCTGCGCAACGTCATGATCTATTTCGACCAGCCCACCAAAAGCAAAGTGGTTGCCCGCTTGTTCCCCCGGCTCAAGCCCGGCGGGTATTTCATCATCAGCCACTCGGAAAGCCTCAACGGTGTGTCCGACGCATTGAAACTGGTGACGCCATCGATTTACCGCAAACCATGAACACCGCCATCAGGGAAGTGGCCGAGGTGTACCTGGCGCCCGGGGAGTTTCGTTTCGCCACCTGCCCGACGCGCCTGCGCACGATCCTCGGTTCTTGCGTGGCGATCACGCTGTGGCATCCGGAACGCAGGATCGGCGCCATGTGCCATTTCATGTTGCCCAGTCGAGTGCGCTGCTCCACCGCACTGAACGGCCTCTATGCCGACGAAGCCATCGAACTGTTCATCCGCCAGGCCCGGGCCCACCACACCGAACCCGAGGATTACCAACTCAAGCTGTTCGGCGGCGGCGAGATGTTCCCCGAGCTGCAACGCCACGTGCCCTACGGCGATGTGGCGCGGCTGAACGTCAATGCCGCGCTGGAAATTGCCGCCCTCTATCGCCTCGACCTGATCGCCCAGGACATGGGCAGCACTGGCCACCGCAGCATCATCTTCGACCTTTGCAGCGGCGATGTGTGGGTCAGGCACCAACCTATAAGGACCCGGCACTGACTATGTCAAAAAAGATCAATGTACTGCTGGTGGATGACTCTGCCGTGGTTCGCCAGGTGTTGCTGGCGATCCTCAGCGACACACCGGACATCCACGTCATGGGCGCGGCGTCCGACCCGATTTTCGCCATGGACAAACTGGCCAAGGAATGGCCCGACGTAATCGTGCTGGACGTGGAAATGCCGCGCATGGACGGCATCACGTTCCTGAAAAAAATCATGAGCGAGCGCCCCACACCGGTGGTGATCTGCTCGTCCCTGACGCCCCGGGGCGCGGAAACCACCTTGCAGGCGATGGCCGCCGGCGCGGTGGAAATCATCACCAAGCCCACCACCGGCCTGAAGAATTTTCTGTTGGAGTCGGCGCCGGAACTGGTGTCGGCGATCCGTGCCGCCGCCCAGGTCAACGTGCGCAACCTGGGCAAGCGCCCTGCCCCGACCGCGCTGACGCCCGCGACCAAACTCACCGCCGACGCCATGCTGCCCGCCGCCAACGGCCACGCCATGGCGCAGACCACCGAACGCATCGTCGCCCTGGGCACCTCCACCGGTGGCACCCAGGCCCTGGAAGCGGTGCTCACCGCTCTACCGCGAGTGTGCCCGGGCATCGTCATCGTCCAGCACATGCCGGAAAAATTCACCGCCTCGTTCGCCGCACGGCTCAACAGCCTGTGCCAGATCGAAGTGCGCGAGGCCCGCAACAACGACCGCATCCACCCGGGCCTGGCGCTCATCGCACCGGGCGGCAAGCACATGATGGTGACCCGCAGCGGCGCGTTCTATCACGTGCAGGTGGTGGACGGCCCACTGGTCAACCGCCATCGCCCTTCGGTGGATGTGCTGTTCCGCTCCGTAGCCAAATTCGCCGGCCGCAACGCCACCGGCATCATCATGACCGGCATGGGCGACGACGGCGCCCGCGGCCTGAAGGAAATGCTCGACGCCGGCAGCACCACCGTGGCCCAGGACGAAGCCAGCTGCGTGGTCTTCGGCATGCCCAAGGAAGCGATCAAGCTCAATGCTGCGCAACGGGTGATGGGGTTGCAGGAGATTGCGCAGGTGATTTTGCACAAGTAACAAGAACCGACCCCACAGTGGCGCTCGATCAGGGCGGTGAAGATCGTTCCTCACGCTCCGCGTGGGAATGCCGCCAGGGACGCTCCGCGTTCCGCTTCTGGACGGTGACGCAGAGCGTCACGGGATGCATGCCCACGCAGAGCGTGGGAACGATCAGCGTGTGGAGGCCGGAAGATCGTTCCTCACGCTCCGCGTGGGAATGCCGCCAGGGACGCTCCGCGTTCCGCTTCTGGACGGTGACGCAGAACGTCACGGGATGCATGCCCACGCGGAGCGTGGGAACGATCAGGTTGCGGGGGCTGGAAGATCGTTCCTCACGCTCCGCGTGGGAATGCCGCCAGGGACGCTCTGCGTTCCGCTTCTGGACGGTGACGCAGAGCGTCACGGGATGCATGCCCACGCAGAGCGTGGGAACGATCAGGTTGTGGAGGCCGGAAGATCGTTCCTCACGCTCTGCGTCCCAGCTTCGCCGCGGTCAATACCATCGCTGGATCTCAATCAACCCTTCCATCCCTGCATAATTGCGTGCACTGGAGTAGCGCCAATGCTCCGGTAACTCCACATACCCGCGCTTCACTGGGTTGAAATGGATGTAATCCAATTTCTGGCGCATGACCGCTTCACTATAGATTTGCTCCGCATGTGAGCCTTCTTGCCATAGCTGATAGACCCGGTCCTGCTTATGCGCTCGCTTGCTGAACCGCAGGCGTTGCAATGCCCGCTCAGCACCCTTGCTTTGTAGATCGTTGATGATCTGACGCGCCGTAAAGGATTTGAACTGACGCAAGCACGTGCTCAGATTCGGCGCTTGGGCAACGAAATGCAGATGGTTTTCCAGAACGACATAACCGAACAACTGCAAGTTTTGATGGATTTGCTGATAGCGCCAGCACCCAAGCAGGTGGTCAACGAGATAGGGCCGTATGAACAGCGGCAACCACTCCATCAATGTGCAGGTGAGAAAGTGGGGTTTTTCGGGTTCGGTGATGACGTAGCGGCTCCGGCCCATGGGATGCCTTCCTTTGCGGCGTGGGGAATGACCATGCTGCCGGTTTCGAGGCGTTTGGGGATAGACGAACAGGACTCGGAGCGTGTGGGAAGGGTCGGTAAACCTTCGATGATCGTTCCCACGCTCTGCGTGGGAATGCAGTCTGGGATGCTCTGCGTCCCTTCAAGAGCCGAACGCGGAGCGTCCGTGGAGGCATTCCCACGCAGAGCGTGGGAACGATCAACAGTGGAGTTGTGGCAGGGATGAATTCCTCGCCACAGTTGCTTCATCAGCTTGTGCCTATACCGGTGAAATCGTCGCCAACACGCCGATCAACAGGGTCAGTGCCAAAAACCCACCCAAAAAAATCGCCATCTTCGCCATGAGCACTCCTGGACCAAAAAATTGCAGTACACGGGCCGTCCGATAGGCAAACCGCGTGATTATTCTGGGGTGGGGCCCGGGTTCATGACAGAGGCACCTGACGCAGGAAAATACGGATCAGACGAACGCCCTCCCGCCTTCATCGCGCAACTTTCAATAGGCGACAAATACGGCGAAGTTCTTTCATCGAAGGGAAACGGATATACCAAAGTATATTTTCATGTCCCAAGTCAGCATGGTCTTCAGCCCAGGCAGCACTTAATCTTGCCGGGCATTTAACGCCCCCGTTCAAGTGCGCTTCAACTTCATGACAGCCAATGATCGCAAGTGTGGTCGCAGCCCTGGTTTTCAAAGAGTAATAGAGGTGATCCATGCGCCCTTCTTTCCTTGCACCTGTATTGACGCCCTTCAAAAACCGGGAACAACTTCCTGCTAATTCCTGGCGGGCCGATATAGCGCTGCTGGGCCTTCTGGTGCTCTTGACTGCATTTGTCTTCCATGGCCTGGATCAAATGAACCAGCCCCTCGGCGTGCTTGATGCTTCACCGCTGTCCCTTGATCTGGTGCACCTGCCGGAATATACCTTGCGCACGACGTTGCGCATGTTCATCGCCTTGTTCGCTTCGTTTGTTTTTTCCTTGGTCGTCGCCACGTTGGCCGCCAAAAGCCGCAAGGCTGCAATCGTTATCCTGCCCGCCTTGGATATTCTCCAATCCGTGCCAGTCCTTGGCTTTCTTACGTTTACCGTGGTGTTCTTCATGGGACTTTTCCCGGGCAAGGAAACCGGTGTGGAGTGCGCGGCCATCTTCGCCATCTTCACCAGTCAAGTCTGGAACATGACTTTCAGCTTCTATCAATCGCTGAGAACCGTGCCCAACGATCTCTACGACGTCAGCCGACAGTTCGCGTTTTCGCCATGGCAACGCTTCATCAGGCTGGAACTGCCCTTCGCCACGCCGGGCCTGGTGTGGAACATGATGATGTCGATGTCGGGCGGCTGGTTTTTCGTGGTCGCGTCCGAGGCCATCACCGTCGGCGACACCACCGTCAGCCTGCCGGGGATCGGCTCATGGCTGGCGCTGGCGATCGAGCAGCAAAACATCGCCGCGATTGCTTGGGCGGTGCTGGCCATGGTCGCGGTGATCATCGCCTATGACCTGCTGTTTTTCCGACCTATCGTCGCCTGGGCGGATAAATTCCGCTTCGAGCAGACCGCCTCCCAGAAACGCCCACGGTCGAGGGTCTACGACCTGCTGCGCTCGACGCGCCTGGTGCCCTTGTTGCTGCTGGCGCTGGGCAGCATCAAGGCCTCGTTATTCCTGGAGAAACTCCCCCGGCTGCCGTCCATCCGCTTCAAGACCAGTGCCCGCGTCAGCCGCGCAGCCGACCGGGTCTGGCTCGCCCTGGTCGCCGCTGCCTGCATCGCCGGCATCCTGCAGTTGTCGCGGTTCATCGGCAGCACGTTAGGTTGGGAGGACGTGGCCAGTACGTTTGGCCTGGGCCTGATCACCCTGGTGCGAGTCAGCGTGCTGATCGTGCTGGCCAGCGTGGTGTGGGTGCCCATCGGCGTCTGGATCGGCTTGAACCCGCGCTGGGCCGAGCGCCTGCAACCCATCGCGCAGTTACTGGCAGCCTTCCCGGCCAACGTGCTGTTTCCGTTCGCGGTGATCGCCATCGTCGCCCTGAAACTCAACCCCGATGTCTGGCTCTCGCCGCTGATGATCCTGGGCACCCAGTGGTACATCCTGTTCAACGTGATTGCCGGCGCCAGCGCCCTGCCGACTGATTTGCGAGAAGCGGCGCGCAGCTTCCACATACGCGGCTGGCAGTGGTGGCGCCAGGTCGCGCTGCCCGGCGTCTTCCCTTACTACGTCACCGGCGCCCTCACGGCAGCGGGTGGCTCATGGAACGCCAGCATCGTCGCCGAGGCGGTGTCCTGGGGCGACCACCATTTGTACGCGTCCGGCTTGGGCGCCTTCATTGCCCAGGCGACCACGGCCGGGGATCTGCAACGAGTGGCGCTGGGCGTCGTGGTCATGTCGATTTTCGTGGTGGGTTTCAACCGGCTGCTGTGGCGCCCGCTGTACGGTTTCGCCGAGCGTCGGCTTCGAATTGATTGAGGGGTGATCCAATGCAAGTGATGGACAAACGCTGCCTCGTGGATGTGCAGCAAGTCGGCCACGTCTACGGCACGGCTGGCGTCGCCGAGCGCCGGGTTCTGGACAATGTCTGCATGCGCCTGGACGAGGGCGAAATCGTCGGCCTGCTCGGGCGCTCGGGCTCCGGCAAATCGACCTTGCTGCGCTCCATCGCCGGCCTGATTTCGCCCACCAGCGGCGTGGTGGATTTTCCGGCCAATGCCCAAGGGCTGGCGAGCTCGGTGCGCATGGTGTTCCAGAGCTTCGCCCTGTTCCCCTGGCTGACGGTGCTGCAAAACGTCGAGGTCGGCCTCGAGGCCCTCGGCGTGGCGGCACCTGAGCGACGTCGGCGGGCGCTGGCCGCCATCGACATGATTGGCCTCGACGGCTTCGAAAGCGCCTTCCCCAAAGAACTGTCGGGCGGCATGCGCCAGCGCGTCGGCCTGGCCCGTGCGTTGGTGGTCAACCCGGACGTGTTGTTGATGGACGAGCCGTTTTCCGCGCTGGACGTGCTGACCGCCGAAACGCTGCGCACCGACCTGCTGGACTTGTGGCGCGAGGGGCGCATGCCGATCCGGTCGATCCTGATGGTCACCCATAACATCGAAGAAGCCGTGCTGATGTGTGACCGGATACTGATTTTCTCCTCCAACCCGGGGCGGGTCATGAGCGAGATCAGCGTGGACCTCAGCCAGCCGCGCAATCGCGCCGACCCGGCGTTCCAAGCCCTGGTCGAGCACATTTACGTGCAGATGGCCGGCGGCGCGAATGCCGGCTCCGCACGCCAGGAAACCTTTGCCGGCAGCGGTGTGGGCATGGTCCTGCCATCGATTTCCAGCAATGCCCTGGCCGGGCTGATCGAAGCGGTGCAGGACCAGCCGTTTGCCGGCCAAGCGGACTTGCGCGAGCTCGCCAGTGCATTGCGCTATACCGCCAGTGACCTGTTGCCGGTCGCCGAGGTGCTGCAACTCATGCGCCTGGCCGACCTGCAGGACGGCCACATCACCCTCCTGCCGGCCGGGCAGCGCTACGCCGATTCAGCGGTGGATGAGCGCAAGCAACTGTTTGCCCAGCACCTGCTTAAATACGTGCCGTTGGTGGGGCATGTGCGCCGGGTGCTGGACGACCGCCCTACCCGCACCGCACCGGCCAGGCGTTTCCGTGACCAACTGGAAGATTTCATGTCCGAGCACGACGCCGCCATTACGCTGGACTGTGTCACGCAATGGGGCCGCTACGCCGAGTTGTTCGCCTACGACGAAGTGGCCGATCAGTTCAGCCTGGACAATCCATCCTGAGACGCTGCGGTATAAACTGCGTGGATCAGGCCTGGTCGTTGGAGCAATGCGCGATGGACATTCAATGAGAAGAACGGCGTTGACCCTGCGTCTACTGCTTCTGCTGGGGCTGGCCCTGGGCATCGCGGCAATCGACACCGTCACCGACCTGGAAATCGCGGTCGGGGTCTTCCAGATCGTGGTGGTGCTGATCGCCGTGAGAATCCTGCCGGCACGCGCCGTGGCCGGGGTCTCGGTCCTCTGCATGGTCCTGACGATCCTCAGCTATCGCTTCACTCGTTTTGGCGACACAGAGGCCGGGTTGATCAACGTGCTGATCAGCCTCGCCGCCATCGCCGGCACCACGTACCTGGCGCTGCGTCTCTCGGCCGCCGTGCGCACGGTGCATCAGACCCGCGCCCACCTGGCGCACATCGCCCGCATCAACATGCTCGGCGAACTCGCCGCCTCGATTGCCCACGAAGTCAACCAACCGCTGGCCGCCGTTGCCGCCAGCGGCAGTGCCAGCCTGCGCTGGATGGCCACCGAGCCGCCCAACCTGCCCAAGGCCCGGCAGGCGGTGGAGCGGATCATCGCCGACACCCATCGAGCCAGCGACATCATTGCCCGGCTGCGCGGCATGGCCCGGCATCAAGCGCCGACGAAGCAGTGGCTGAACGTCGCCGACACGGTCCATGCCGCGCTGCGACTGTTGGCCGGAGAGCTGAACGAGCAGAACATCACCTTGCGCGTACAGGTCCAGGACGGGCTGCCGCCGATGCTGGCGGATGAAGTGCAAATCCAACAAGTGCTCCTGAACCTGGCGATGAACGCGCTCGACGCCATGCGCCAGGTTGACGTCGATCAGCGGATTCTGCAGTTTCAGGTGACGCTTGAGTCGCCCCAGCAACTGCTCTTTTCGGTGTCCGACCAGGGCAACGGCTTGTCGGCAAGCGACCGCGAACGGGTGTTCGACGCCTTCTACAGCACCAAGCAGGACGGCATGGGGATGGGGTTGGCCATCAGCCGCTCGATCATCGAGGCCCATGACGGGCGGATCTGGGCCGCCAGCAATCCACCGTCCGGCTCGACGTTTCACTTCACCCTGCCCGCCGTTACAAGGGAATCCGATGAGCCAAACTGACATTCATGACCAGGCCGATTCGATGATCTATATCGTCGACGATGACCACTCGGTGCGTGCCTCACTGCAAGACCTGCTGGCCTCCGTGGGCCTGGCAAGCATGGCATTCGGCTCGGCCCGTGAGTTCATCGACGCCCAGCGGCCGGACGTCCCGGCGTGCCTGATTCTGGATGTGCGCATGCCGGGCTTGAATGGGCTGGACTTCCAGCAGGAAATGGCCCGCTTGAACATCCTGGTCCCGGTGGTGTTCATCACCGCCCATGGCGACATCCCCATGTCCGTCAAAGCCATGAAGGCCGGGGCGCTGGAGTTCCTGACCAAGCCATTTCGCGAACAGGACCTGCTCGATGCCATCACCCAGGGCCTGAACCGCGACCAGGAACGGCGCAAGGCCGCAGCGAGTATCGAGGAGTTGAAACGCCGGTATGACACCCTGACCGACGGCGAACGCGAGGTGATGGACTTGGTCGTGTCAGGGCTGCTGAACAAGCAGGTGGCCGGCCAACTGGGTTTGAGCGAAGTGACCGTGAAAGTGCGCCGCGGGTCGTTGATGCGCAAGATGAATGCGGACTCGTTGGCAACGCTGGTGAAGATGTCGGAAAAACTCAAAGAGGTAAATCGCTAACGGTCCTCGATCACGGCTATCATTGCCGCTCGCCCTTCTGACAGGCGATGTCGCAGGCCACCCTCAAGGATCCAGGTATGACTTTTCTGCCGTCACGCTCCACCCTCTTCGTCTCCAGCCTCCTGCTCAGCGCCCTGTGCTTTGCCGAAGGCGAGCCAACCGACGGCAGCCTCATCAAGGACTCGACCAAGGCAGCCGTTTCAACCTTCATTACCGCCGGCAAGAACCTGCTGGGCGGTGTCAGTGAAGGCGTGCTCGATGGCCGCGAGTCGGCCCAAGGCACCGATGGCGCCGCGATCATTTCCTCCAACGAGCAAATGAAAGACCGCATCGCCGTTGAAGTGCTGAAGCTCGAACCCGGCGACGACAACGTCAGCATCACCCTCGGCTTCAAGAACAGCACCGACACCCAACTGCGCGTGGTCAACCTCGGCCAGACAGGCGTACTGCTGGCCATTGACCAGGCGGGCTACTCCAACCGCCTCACCGGCCTGGGCAACCCGGATGAAGTCACCATTCCGGCGAAGACCGCCGTGCGCCAGAAGTTCGTGTTTGAAGGCATGAACGAGGCGGTCAGCACGGTACGGGTGTGGGGGCAGGATTATCCGGTCAAGAAGTAGTGCGGCAGCGTGTCTGGCAAACGTGCCTGGTTCTCGCCATGGGCACGCTAGCGGCTTGCGAGTACGGCTCAGAGCCAGACCCGCTAAAAACCGCACTGCTCGACGCGCCACCTGAGCTCGTTTTCAAGGGACTGCTTGCAGGGCAGTTTGCTCACTTGGTTGTTCACGATTGTGCGGTTTACAAGATCGAGGGCCAGTCCGCGAAAGACATGGCCTGGACCGTGGTGCTGGAAACGGAGCCCTACCCTTTTTTCACCAGTTGCGATCGGCAGTCGCTGAGCAAGGGAAAGGAAACTGTCACGGTTGAGCTGGGGCGCATGGCATTTGGAGCCGGAGGATGCTGCGCCACTGGGGGAACCTACCGCACGACCGATGGCCGTGGATGGAAAAAGTTGTAGGTGTAAACGCAACCTGTGGCGAGGGAGCTTGCTCCCGCTGGGCTGCGCAGCAGCCCCAAAAACCGCGCAGTAGAACACAGGATTCATTGATAAACCCCAAGCTCAACCCGGGTCAGGTATTCCTCTACTAACTTGAAGCCCTGCGCGTTATCGATCAGTTCCAATGGCACCTTCCCGTCCAGGTACATGCAGGGTTTTCTCAACCAGTCTTCAGCCAACTGCTGGCTGCCGAAAACATTGGCGGCGTGTTCCAAGGCCTTGGCGTATGGGGCTCCAGGCATCGATCTGTCCTCACGATATAAAACCAAGCTGAGCGCGCCGGATGCCACGCTGAGCACTGAGACAATCCAGATCGTAAGGCCGGTACTTCCGAAGGCCAACCCTAAAAAGTTGTCAGAGACTTCTGTGATTTATCCCAAAGCGGTCACCTTTCTGTAGGACGGTGTTTCGTTGCCCCCCATCCAACCTCATTGCCGACACCCACAACAGAATCAACCGACTTTTGCCCCACTCCCCGGCTAAAGCCTCAACGCCAGCACACTCACCAACACAATCGCCGCCCCAACAATAACCATCGCTGACGGGCGCTCGGCCAGCACCAAAGAAGCCATCAACATCGCCGTGGGCGGTATCAGGTAAAGCGCCATGGAAGCGCGGCTCACGTTGCTGTGCGCCAGCACGTAAGCCCAAGCAAGGTACGCCAGCGCGCTAGGAAAAATACCCAGAACCAATACCGCCAGATTCACCGAAGCCGAAGCCTGTCGCGCCGCGCTCAACATCCCTGGCGCAAAAATGAACAACAGAATCGTGCCCGACCAAACGGTGTAACAAACCAGGGTCAAACCGTCATAACGATGGGCATGGCGCTTCTGCAAAGCGAAATACAAACTCCAGGACAGCGCCGCCAACAGGATCAATAGCCCATGGGCGTCCATGCCACCCAAGCCACGATCCCCCGCGACCATCACGCCTGCGCCAAGCAAGCCGCACAGCACACACCCCCACTGCCAACCACTGACCCTGTCCTTGAAGACAAAATGCGCCAGCAGCGTGCTGAACAACGGCGTGGACTGGGCCAGCACACTGGCCGCCCCGGCGCTGACGCCCCGCTGACCGTAATTGAGGGCGATGTGATGCAGGCTGACGGCAAAGAAACCCAACACCGCCAGCAACGGCAAATCCCTGAGACGCGGCCAGGAAATACCCTTCACCATCGCAACGAGGGCCATGAACACTGAAGCGATGAGAAAACGCACCAACGCCAGGTGACCGGGTTCGTAAGCCTGCAGGCCAATGCGAATACCAATCGGCGAATAGGCCCAGCAAACGATCACCAACAGCGTCGCCAGGATAACCTTCACACCGGTTTTGCCGGAGGAACCTTCAACCAGCGCAAAACGCGTTTCCATCTAAAGTTCCTGCTCACTGGCCGATTTGCCTCGAAGTATCGAAACCACCCCACCTCAGCACAAGTGACTTAAACTCAGTCAACCATTCACTTTTGGTGAGCCATGGAACTGTCCCAACTGCGCATGCTCAAGACAGTCTGCGAAACTGGCAGCATCGCCCGCGCCGCCGAAGTGCTGCACTGCGTGCCGTCCAACATCACCGCACGCCTCAAGTCCCTGGAACGAGAACTCGGCACGCCGCTGTTTTTCCGCGAAGGCCGCGGGCTGCGGGTCAGCCCAGCGGGCGAAGTGTTTCTGGAGTACGCGACAAAAATACTGAGCCTGACAGAAGAGGCCCGCCGCGCGGTCGCCCCCACCCGCGCACCGAGTGGCCCACTGCGCATAGGCGCAATCGAGTCCAGCGCCACCGGGCGCCTGCCGCAGTTGCTCGCCAAATACCACGCGCAGTATCCGCAAGTGTCGCTGGAACTGAGCACCGGAACCTGGGCGCAGTTGCTGGACGATATCCAGCATCACCGGCTCGACGGCGTGATCGTGGCGGTGGACATCGAACGGCCTGGACTCAAGCGAGCCGTGATGTACCGCGAAGACCTGGTGCTCATCGCCTCCGAGTCCCACGGCCCGCTGCGCAGCGCCGCCGATTTGCAAGGCAAGGCAATCTTCATGTGGCCCACGGGCTGTCCGTACCGCTTGGCGCTGGAACAGTGGCTGCTGCGTCATGGTCAGGTGCAACCGATCACCAGCATCGCCAGTTATGGCGCCATCGTTGGTTGTGTCAGTGCGGGTGCTGGCGTCTCACTGGTGCCCCGAGGGATCTATGAGCAATATCGCCAGGGCGCTGGTTGGACAGGGTATGAGTTTCCCGAGCTGACGGGCATCGATAACCTTTTCTACTGGCATGAAAACGCTGGGAGGCATCCTGCCAGAGAGGCGTTTTTGGCGATGCTGCAAACGGAGTTCGAAGGCTAGTTGCGCCCCTCTCCCCTGTGGCGAGGGAGCTTGCTCCCGCTGGGCTGCGAAGCAGTCCCAATACCCGATCATCCTGATAAACGAAGATTCCAATCATTAACAAGGAGTCCGCTTTGGAATTACTCCCCCACTTCATCCTCCACGAAACCACCCACTGGCTAGTCAACCACCACCTGGCATCCGCCCTGCCCGGCTACCTCATGCTCGGCTCCAAGCACCACGTTAACTCACTGGCCCAATTGCCCGAACTCGCACTCGCGGAGCTGGGCAGCCTGATGGCAAACATCCAGAGCGTCGTTGAAACACAACTGAACCCCAAATGGCTGTACATCAGCCGCTTCGGCCATGATCCCCGCTACCCCATCCACTTCCATTTCATCCCGGTGTACGACTGGGTCGAGGCACTGTTCTGGAAAGATGCGCGGTACAGGCTGCTGGAGACCTTTGGCACTCAAGAGAACGCCCAGACATTGACCGATGGCGCAGAGCTGACGTTGTTCATCTGGCGTGAATTCGGTGAGAGCCCGATGCCGCCAGCAACCCAAGGGCCTTCTATCAGCCAGGTAATTGAAAAGTTGCGGCAAGCGTTCAGGACTCAGCCAATACCAAACCTTCCTCCAGCGCGTTGGCCATGATGTCTGCTGCAGGTGCGTTGACCCAGGTCGAAATATCAGTTTCGCCCCTCGACGCAAGCCAACGTCCGACCATTTGATAGCCCAACGAGTAACCGAGCCATTTGGGTTTGTCGCCAAAACCAAAGAACCACTCGTTGTGATCGTAATACCTCGACTCGATAATTTGCAGTCCAACCGGTGAGCGCAATAGATCAGCAGATGCGATGGCATGCTCCCAAGGCTCCGGATCGCTACCAAGCACACGCCGAACAAACTGACCGGCAAGCCCTTCGCTGACCAACGCCTCGCCTAACGTCCAGCCATAACCAGGACCGCCCATGCGCAGGCAATGGTGAACCTCATGAACAACCTGTCGACGCAGTGCGCCGGTGCGCAGGCTGGAAAAGAAATTCGGATTGTCGGGATCAAGGGTCATGGTAAACATGGAACTGCGATACGCCCGCCCTACCAGACCCATTTCCGGAATGGTTTCGCCCGGTAGCCGCTGAATCAGGACATCGAGTCGCGGCGGGGTCATTAGGCAAGCAATAGCCTCGTAAGCGGCGTCAAACTCATCAACCAGCTCGCGGCGAAGCTCGGCAAGACTCCCCGAGGCCTCCAGCCAGTGCAGCGTCCATTTCTCCATGTCCCCTCTCCTTTATTAATCAAATCACCTGGCTCGATGACTCCGGGCCGCTCGCGACGGTAGATCCCCGCCGGGCAACTGTCCAGTGTCGATCAGGTTTGACTGCGCCTCTGTCTGCCCGGTTATCTCTGGCAAAAAACTGTCTCGATTCCTACAAGGCTCTCGGAAACAGGTGTCTTGCCCGTCGTGTCTGGTGAAATCTATAGTCATTCCCATCGCCGAATAGGGTGATCAGGTTTGGCGACCTGCGTATCGGATCAGCCCTTTAAATTAATTGGAGCAATCCCATGCAAAGATACACACCCATCACCGGCATCGACTGCACTCCCGCTTCCCTGCTCATCGACACCCAAGCCCCGCTTGACGTACTACACGCCACAGCTGATTACCGCATCCGTGTGGTGACTCAGGTACTTGAGAACATTGCGTTTCGCTCTGAAATCACCAGCGATACGGTTGTGCTTTCGGACTTTGCACAGCTTTTGGTGATTCCGTTGCGGGATGGGTGCGATTTGCTGGAGGTGATTGGTCGGCGGCTTCAGGCGCAGGTTGAAAGCTGATGGAATGACGGGCGCCTGAAAGCGCCCGTTTTACGTAATTCAAGATGGTATCTGCGCCGAACCTCAAATCTGGCTACCTAGTTCAAAGGTTCCAACCGGCAGAGATCGGCCAGAATCTGCCTCCCAGAAAGCTGATGCTTAGCGGTCACTCGTCAAACAAGGTCCAGCCATGGCAAATGCCGACAAAGTCTTTTGCCGTAAAAAATAATGTCAGTTCCTCTGGGTCAAATTCTTTGTAGAGCCAGTGCCCAGGAACTGGGCCTCTCGTTATCACGTATTCCAAGCGGTATTTTTGAACAGGTCCAAAACTGAAGGAGCGTGAGTTCAACTCAAACCTGTCACCTCTGTTGAGCGCCCATAGCTTTTCAACAAGGCAATCATCAAGCACCACCTCTCCCGCTATCTCAATGAGATGCTTTGAATGAAGTTTCTTTTGAAGCCTAACGCTTCTGGCCATATATAAGCCTACCTATGAACAGTCCGGGCATCGGCATAATAATACTGGAACATGATGCTGACCAATTTGGGTCGGTTAGCGACGGCCTGACTTCGACCGTCGCTATGCATAGTCAAACCTCAGTCTGTTCCGCCATCTCCAGGGCGTCATCGACCTCAATCCCTAGATATCGAACGGTGCTTTCCAGCTTCGTATGGCCGAGCAGCAGCTGATCCGCCCGCAGGTTCTTCGTCCTGCGATAGATGATGATGCCTTGGTACGTCTCATTGTGTGAGTGCCATACATGGCTGGATCAAGGCCAACGGCTTTCACGCAGTCTTTGACGATACGAGCGTATTGACGAGTGAATAGATGGTTTGAGGTATGCAGCCGGCTGGGAAAAAGACAGTCCTCGCTGCGTAGCTGGGCCTGATGTATCTAGGCCGTGAGAGACATACCGTGTCTGCTCAGTGATCTCGAATTGCACTGGCCGCTGCGTTTTCTGCTGCATCACCATGGCTCGTGATGATATGTACTCACCATGGGCAATGTCGCGCACGCGGAGCTTGGTTAAGTCGCAGGCTCGAAGCTTGCTGTCGATGGCCAGATCGAAAAGAGCTAGATCCCGGGTTCTTTTTGCGATTTGAAGCCTTACTCGGATGGCCCAGATATCTCTCAGTCGTAGCGGGGGTTTCTGCCCGACCAATTTTTCTTTGTTCCAGGGCTGACGGCTGCGGGTAGCGATGATGTTCATGACATGTCCACGTGTGGAAGGACAAGGATCGCTAACCAGAGCGGTCGCTAACCGGCCAAAAGTGGTCCCGCGAGCTATGCCTGCATGCGAAGCATGTCCATGAACATCGGACCTGAGAGATCACGTATCTCTCCGTCGTCAGCAACCAAGCAACCTAAGGCAGGGATGGGGCAGTCTTGTGGTGCAAGGCATACCACTCGCCGACCTGCCGCATCTGGTCTTCACTGGCGCCAGTTTCAGCCAACGGCGCCGACCAAGTGTCGAATGCGCTCTTGGGGACCTGTTCCTTCTCAGGGAAGCTGCTCAGGCAGGCTGCGAACGCTTTCACCAGCTGGTAACCAGCCAAGCTCACGGGCTCATCGAAGATATTTAATTGGTGGTCCTCACTTCACAAATTCGGTATTTCGGAAAACCCAGGTGCGCTTCTAATGGCTCAGCCCGCTCGACGGCGAGCTTGCCCGGCCAAGCCACCAGCGAGACTGATCAGACAGCAATTTTGGCCAACGCCTTACCGATGCTAAAGATGGAGCGCTCACCAGAAGGAGAAACAACTGCGAACGTTTTCGTTTGAGCATATTGACCTGGCCCACGTGGCCTGTTGTCCCAGACTGCAACCACATCAACAGCGTCTTTCACCTCACCACCCCAACTGTCCAATTGGCAATACCGATGATAGACGTCGAGTACGTCAGACCGATCAGGATCTGAGAGCTTGTGTTCAATGCCCGTACCCTCTCGTAAAGCGTCGAAGTAAGCTTGAGCAGCGCCGAGGGTGTTATAAACCGTACCGCTTTTCACAACGACTTTCTTTGCCATGCTGATTTTTCCACTGTGTTTGTGACTGTCGGCAGACGCCCCGCTGAATCGGTTCTCGACATGCCCGCTAGCGGGCATGCAACAACTATTCTTTGATCAACGCACCTAGAGCTTCTCAGCAGTTACCCGCATATTTACCTTGCCCGCAGCGCTAGGCAAGACCAGAGACAAATACTGTCGCGCCTCGAAGTCAGAAAGCTCGATCCATGCGCCGGTTTGCTTGGCGAAAGTGAGTCCGTTGATGATGGTATTAGTCAACACCTCCAGGTCGGTCCACACGGTATCAGGAACCACCTAGACCTTACCGAATCGTTCACTTAGTAAGCAAAACATCTCCATATGCAGTCATTCCAAGCGAATATTGCGGACGCTCACCTAGCCTATGAGCGACCTCCTCGTTAGCCTTTTTTGTCGCTTGAAGAACTGTCGAACCTGCCTCCCACTCCCGAAGGAATGGCTCAAGCCAGTTGTAGGTCACTTTTACATCCAGTGGCCAAGGCGAAGCGATAACTGCACGGCAGCCTTTGTCCAAAAGCAGCTTAGGCAGACCTACAGTTGTATTTCCCCACGGATGCTTGTCAATTCGGCCTCCGCTGCATACGAAGAGAATCACCACCTCCACCCCTGCAAGCGCAGCGGCGAGTGCTGTAGGTGCCTCGAAGAGGCAATCCTCATCTCGAATACTGTGGATGTACCGCCCCTCTGCGGTCAGTCCGCCATGCGCAGTAATCACCGCAAGATTTGCATCAGACATGTCAGGCGGCAACTGCCGTCCATTATCGACGGTGAATCCAAACTCATCGAAGGTCCCGCCAAGTCTTTCCAGCGCCCTGCCCAGTGTACCGTTTGCCTCAGGGCCTTCTTGAGTAGAGATCCAAGCTCTATAGGCTGTTTTGCCACTGCGTTCACTGGCCCGGGCCATTGAGAGCCAGGTGAGCGAAGGCATCATCCCTACCGCTGTTGTGGTGCCCAAGAGATATGGGAATCCCCCCTCCTCGGGAGTTACTAGCCCGAGATTCATGGTCAATTGCTGTAACAACGGCTCTGCTATAACTAGGAGCGATTCAGGGGCAGGAAGCCGCACATCTAAACGCTCCATCGTGATAAAGAACTCATCATCTCCGTCCTCGGCATCAATATAGCCATATTGACGAGGATAATCCTCCAGCCACCTCAGCATCCGCAAACGGAAGGAACGGTCATGGCGAGGTTGCTCAATGGACTGAGCGTGTCCGTTAGAAACGTGTGTTACGACCAGCTCGTCGGCACTGTCCAGCCCCATGAAAACCACATCTATTCCCGCGTTGTTAAGCGATTTTGAGTAGTAGACCGGCCAACCGACTTGAATGGCAGGCGGGGGCTTTGGCAATGCAACAGCGTGATCGGCGAGAATCTCGACGGCTAGCGCTTTATCCTCAGCAGAGGCAGGTTGTCCTACCTGGTCATTCAATAGACGACGAGCCGCCACTCCAACAAATTCAAAATCACCGGCGACATCCGCTGCGTAGAGCGCTCGCTGTACTTGATTGAACATCGCGGTAACGTTCGCTGCAGATGGCGCGTCAGTTGAGACAGTGTCCACCAATTGAGACGCCTGTCGTCCTAACAACGCGAGCCCGGTCTTAAGCAGGTCAAGAGTGCTTTCGTCCACATGTACAGCTGCTGCTTTGGCTTTCTGAACTGCCTGTCCCAACATGATTATTAAGGGAAGTAGCAAGCTTCGGTCAGTCATGGCGCGCCCACAACCGTCAGACAATCCACTAACAATCGCTGCGATTTCGTCATGCTGGTTGCTACTGACCTCCATTAGTCGGAGGCTCATTTCAGCTGCGACGATTCGCGGATCGTTCTCCGCATCAAGGCCCAGATCGCTAGCTAGCTTTTTCAGTGTTGGCAGAAAATCATGTGCTATTTGGAATAGCCCAAGGTCACGTAGAACTCGGATTGCAGCATAAATCTCTTGCCATAGATCGGCCTTGCTCACCGGAGCATCGGTTGCCAAGGCACATGCGAGTCCGACTAATGCCTCCGTCATATTGCGGCAGCGGTGATAGGTATCTGCGAAACCCAGCCAAGCCAGCCTCTGGCGAAGCGGATTCCCCTGCCCTATCACTAGAATTTGCTCGGCTAGATTTCGAGCTCGTTGAAACTGCCCCGCTACAGCACAATTTCCTGCTACGAGTCGCATGGCACGCAGATCTTCATCTCGCGCACTCATTGCATGCGGACTTATCGCACAAACCAGCATGGCTAAGAGCTCCAAGAATCTTAGATCGACGTCCTCCCCCTTCGGTGCACTCATGAGAATCATCCGGACAAGATAGCGGATCGTTATGTCGGGATGAGGCACCAATTCCGCAGGTAGGACGGTCACCCCGTACTCCGCAGCACCATGGGCTCCCAGCCACTTCAGTCCACTCTCGATAGACGCTTTAATTTCGTTCTCGTCCGGTTCGACGCTGCCACCCTGATCGCGATCTGGCGTATGCGCCTCTTCATCAAATGTGGCAAGCCTCGCACCGTCCTCGGCGATATCCAACATCGTTGTGGCAACCATGGGAATCCCGATATCTCCGCAGGAGTCCACAGAGAGCAGTCGTGAAAGTTGAGATCTTATGCTTCCGTCCTCTGGATGGAGGGCCAGGAAACGTATCGCCGCCTGCAGTGGGGCACGATAATAATCTCGGTCGTTCCGACTAACCTGTTCCTTCAGCATCAAGGAACGTACCGACCACATTACAACCTGAGTGGCTTGACGACCGTACAGATCAGAAGTTGTAATTTGCCTCGCAATGTCAGCCGCATACCGGGACTGACCGATGCTCCACGCATGCACGGAACAGCAGATTGCAGCGAGTTCCAACCAGTCCGCACCCCATTCCCTAGCCTGCTCTATGATCCGCTCGTAGTCTGGATTCTGAGACATAACGGCGCTCAGTATTCCCAGGTGTTTTTCAGTGAAGCCAGCTGTAGTAAAGGCCAGCCCCTCTTCCTCTGTTTTCGAGGAGCAGTTCCACAGCAATCGGCGATCACGATTCTCTCGTAAGCGATCCGAACCTGGATACATCTGGGCGAGACGTGCGTCGTAACGCTCGATCAGATTGCTATCCTCAATAACCGTCGCTAACTCAAGTCCTTGCTCGATCCAAATGACGCTAGATACGAGCTCAGCATCGTCGGGCAAGAATTTCAGTGCGAGCGAGTCGTCCCCGCTCTTGTGAGCTAACCACGCCAACTGGACCAGGCTCGATGGATCCAAGGCCGAAGTATGTGGCAGTAGCTGTGTGATTGCGGCGATTGCATCGTCATGCATTGCCGCCCGAGAAAACAGCTGAGCACGCACGTGGTACCGATTTATCTCAGACAACTGAAGGCTATCGATCTCAGTGATAGCTACCGAAATATCCCCGCCCAGCGCGAGGGCAAGCCACCTATGTGCACGACGACCAACCTCTTCCTTTTCATCGTGATCGATTGCTAAGCAAGCGACGTAGCAACCATCAATTGCAACTAGCTGCTCAGTATTGTGCGGCCGAGTCGCAGTGGGCTCTTCAACATGAATTAAGGAATATCCGTCCATGCCCTTCACAGCAGCCACGCACCGCCGACATAGAGAAGCCACATGAGGAACCCAAAGATCCTCTGATGTCAGAACAGCTGAGACCCCAAACGCGCCTGGAGACTCTATGTCCAGGTCTCGATAAATACTGGCTGAGGCAACCGCCACTAGCCGGCGCGCCCCCTGCCTCAGGACGAACGCTTCAAGATCGGCCGTATCAAGAGTGGGGCAATTCAGGATGCGTACTCGCCGCCTCAAGTACTTGAGTTCCTGCGCACTTGGTTCAGAACCACGCAAAAATTTAGTACCAGCAACCAGAGCGTCAAAAACAGCTACGTCATTCAAGCTGGTCGCCGAGGCAGGCGGCAAAATGACGGTGACACCAGAAAACGGTCTTTTGCCGTTTGCATCGGTCAGCCCCATCAAGAGAGCGATGACTGTTCGCCCAATCACCTCTGAAAACGAGCCTCCTTGTATGAGGTCTGCGGTCCCGAGGTTAAAGCCTTTGGCGAATAGCTCTCTAGGGTCATATCCCTGGACGTTTGTTGCCTGTGACATGTTCGACTCATCCATAACCCGCTTCCTTGATACGACGATGCAGAGCATTAATACTGATCCCAGTTAATGCAATCACCCACATGACTTCGAGGTACTTAATGGCTGCTTTTGGCCGATTGTGTTGAAAAAGTCGGTTTTTCCAGGCAGCCCGCGTACTGACTGGTGAAAACGCCTTTCTTACGCGTAGCTACGTGAAATCTGAGCCCGTAACCTTCTGCTCAAAATAAAGATTTCAATCTGAGGCGCGTACTTTTCTGCTGTGGAAGCGGTGGTGGGCTTTTTCAACACAATCGGCCGATTGCGGACATTCAGTGTAGCCAAGGATAGGGCGGCCTCTCTATTTCATATTCAGAAAGTGCAGCAGCGACACAACATCGTTCCCCCAAGTGCGGTAGCCCACTCCCATCCGCCTTTGGCCGGACATCAAAAACCTGCACAATTGCCGACTTTTTCGCGATAGGAAGTTCCCATGCAACGGATTGTGATTCTGGGCAATACCAGTAGCGGCAAATCTCCCCGCGTCCGCCTCCTCGGCAAGCGCCTGAGCTGCGCCTGTCCATAGGACCGGACATTCCCTCTGTGCATTTGCGCGGCAGTCGGCAGGTTGCAGCATTTCTCAATAGCATGCCCCCAACGTCTCAAGTCTGCTTTGAGTAAGGTGAATGCCATCCCGGCAGTCGAACCGCGCATTGAGCGTTAGCCCAGTGCCTGGGGCTCAAGAGTGGGAAGAACAACTTCAAATGCGAGTTACCGATAGGTCTGCGAAGATGAAGAAACTAACCCGGCTCCCAACGTTAGCCCTCATTGGACTCGTGTTCTGCGCGGCGCTATGGGCCGTTTCACAGTGGTGGGAAAAGGCTCTGGCGAAGCCCGTCGGCGCCGCTAGGATCAGCCCCAACGGCTGCTACCGAGTTCAGGAGTTCCAACCTTTTTGGTTACTGCCCGGCCTCTTTCACCCCCAGTCGCCCCCGGATGAACCAGAGCAGCTACAGTGGTTTGCTCGCTGGGAGATTCCAGCCTTTTTTCGCTTGTACGATAATCGCAACGGCCAGCTGATTGGCGAAAGCGCGATCTACGATCTGGTGAATTATGGGGGTCCTCTGTCTTGGGGCTTCGGTAACCACCCTACAGTTTCCGTCGAAATGATCACGATTGGCACCGACCTGCCTGCCTGTGCAGGTAATCAGCCGGACTAGCGGGGCGGAATGAATCGCCTCCGCGTTTGTATAAATACATTGGAACGTTTGCTTCTGGCCGATAACTGCCGGTGTCGGCCGGTTGCATCCACATCCGAAAAACAGGCATTCATTCTTGAAGACCAAAAAATCGATAGGACTGAATATGAGCGAGCTACCGAGGTCCGGCGCGGGCCATGATGATGCAACACGGAAGAAAATCCATGCTGCCGTTGCGACGAGAAACTTGGCAAGTGCATCGAACAATACCAAGTGGGATGAGCTGATCAACCATTTTCGTCAGCGTCAGGGTTGGCGTCCGTCTTACCGCTCCAAGTCCGTCACTGGATATGTCTCAGAGTGGGATGTCGAGTGGTTTTACCATCTGCCGTTTCCATTTGCGTCTGTCGAATGGTTCGACATTGGCTTGTCAGAAACCGCCCCCTCAAAAGGAAGGTTGCTTACACGTACAACCATTGACCATACAGAAGAAATATCAAAGGTAGTCGCACAAATTGGATTCGAGTTTGAGGTGCGCGCTGACGTTCTGAGAATTTGGGGATACTTCCCAAAATCGTATGAAGATTTTCCGCCGGTACAATAGCCTGAGATCGGTCAGCCGCCGCCGCGCATGAACAACTGCTTCTGAAATGAATAATGGCAGGGCCAATTGCTGGTTATATGACCGACTGGCAGCTTTCGACAAAAAGGACAAAAAGGGGACGGATCTATTTAAGCAAATAAATCCGTCCCTTTTCTCGTTCTGAGCATCGCCGGGACCGTCATTACTGACATCCAGGAATGATTAATCCCGAGGCGCACGACCCGACTACCAGCACCTTTGGGCTCAAGCCTCCGATCGAGTTTCACCTCAAACCCTCTCACCGTCACTGACATGAATACCAAGATCGCAACGCCCAGCCGCAAGATGCGATTTAAGCGTCAACGCCGGGATTTCGTAATCGCCGTGATTCTGGCGACGAAATGGCAAGGGTTGATCACTGAAGAGCGTATTCAAGCGAGCGGCATAAGCCGTGCAAATGGATTGGAACCGGGCGGCGTCCATCTTGCTGGTCTTGTAGATTGGGAAGGCCGGCATGACCGTGAAGCCAGGATAGAAAAGCACCCCATGCTGGATAGGAAATAGCAGGTCATCCAACGCGCCGTTCACCCCTCGGCCACTGTAGTGGGATTCCCAACCGCCCATTGTGACCACCAACATGGCGCGCTTGCCGGTCATGCTGCCTTCGCCGTAGCGATCGCCCCAGTGGTTTTCGCTATGTTCGCCGACACCATAGGCAAACCCGTAAGCGTAGACGCGTTCGATCCAGCCCTTGAGAATCGCGGGCATCGAGAACCACCACAGCGGAAATTGAAAGATGACGGCATCGGCCCAGAGCAATTTGGCCTGCTCTGCCTGGATGTCCGCCGGTTGGCTGTCAGCGGCAAATACACGCTGGGATTCAAGCGCCGGGTTGAAAGGCGTTTCTGCGTCATAACCTGGGGCGTCGTCTGGATCGAGGGATGCTTTCCACCGCATGCCGTAGAGATCTGAAACTTTGACCTCGTGGCCTGCTGTTTCCAGGTGAGTGATCGCAAAGTCCTTGAGCGCGCCATTGAGCGAACGAGGTTCGGGGTGGGCGTAGATCAGCAGTATTTTCATGAGGGTCTCCGTGTTGAATGTGTCCCTCACCGTAAGCTTGCATCCGCTATGATAGAAATGAATTCCCGAAACACATGGTATTGGCATGCACAATAGCTTGCGCCGTCTGGATCTTAATTTGCTGGTCACATTGGATGCCTTGCTGGCCGAGCAGAATGTGACGCGGGCAGCGCGCTTGCTCAATCTCGCGCAACCGACCGTCAGCCTGCAACTGGGCAGGCTGAGGGATCTTCTTGATGATCCGCTTTTGCTGCCTGGCCCCCGAGGGATGTCGCCCACCGAGCGTGCTCGCGAATTGCAGGGGCCCCTGCGTGACGCGTTGGCCGCGCTGGAAAGCGCACTGAGTCCTGTTGCCGCTTTTGAACCCGGACGGTCCCATCAAACGTGGAAGATCGCTGCCAGTGATTATGCGACGACTGCCTTGATCTGGCCGTCGCTCTCGCGGCTCAGGCGCCTGGCCCCATACACGCGGTTGGCGCTTATGAATAAACCGACTGTCGACTTTGCCAAGGATCTGGAAAACGGCCTTATCGATCTGGCGCTGCACACCCGCGATGAAGCGCCGCCCAAGTTGCGTCAGCGCTCCTTGATTCACGAACGCTATGTGCTGGCGGCGCGGCGCAGCCATCCCGCGCTGGCAACCAAACTGTCGCTCAAAGCGTTCTGCGCGCTTGAACATGCGGTCATGTCACCAGATGGCGCCGGCTTCGTTGGCAGTACCGACCACGCGCTGGCAGCTGAAGGTCTGGAACGGCGAGTGGTATTGTCCGTGTCCAATTTCAACTCGCTGGTCTCAGCATTGGTGCACAGCGATTTGGTTGCGGTGGTGCCGGAAAGGCTGGTGAAACATGAGCCAGCGCTTCACGTCCAGGCACCTCCGCTGACCATTCCCGGGTTTGAAATGCTGATGTTATGGCCCGAGCGACTGCATCGCGATCCTGCCCATATGTGGCTACGCGACCTTATTGCTTCGACGTTGGAAACAACCGGCACGCAGAAATAAATGGACCGGACCATGAAACGATGACGACGCCCCTGCCCCGTGTCCCGTTAATAATGTCCAATTCACTCCAAGGAAGAAGCTAATGTCCTCCGATCCCCTATGCCTGGTTTTCGTACCCGCCCTTGCAGCTGTACTCACAGCAGCCGAGTCCAAAAAAGGCGCCCCACTCACCGAACTCGAAGTCTGCAACATCCGAGACCAAGCCACCTGCATTGCAGTCACCTTTGCCACCGCACTGGCGATGGAACAAGAGCGGGGCTATGCGGATATCGTTGCCGAGGATTGCTGGAATGAGTGGCAACGGTTACGCCTCTCGATTCAACAAAGCCCACGTTGAGGGGCTGACACCTCAGCCATTGAACACCCCGCCTGGAGCCTTTTATGCCACCCACCTCACGTGACGACGCCCGTATTGAGCGTCGTCTCATCGCCACCCTGACCGAAGCCTGTGAAACCGCCAAAACTGAAATCCCGGGCTTCGCCTGGCTGACCCACACCGTCGACTATCGCGCCTTTCCTCAAAGCCTGCGCGTGATCTGGATTTTCGACAGCCGCGCCAGCCAGGAACACGCCCTCTCAACGGGGGCAGACAAACGCATGCGTGAGCTGACCGCCGCCGCCCTGAACGACGCCGACGTACACGTCCCCCATATGGCCCGCTGCGTCAGTTTCGACTCCGAAGAAGAATGCCGCCTCCGGCATGGCGGCGACTGGCGCCTGCGCCTGGCCAAAGTACACACGACCAACGCGCCTGCGGGCCATCGATGACTCACTGCTGTGGACTCATTCTCGACGGCATCCGAGAGGACATCCGGACAATCTTGCAAGCTGGAAGTCAGCTACGCCCGGAGTAACGGGTTGCTTTCGGCCAAAAGCGGACGATGTCTCCCCCCTTTTTTCTGATCACATGAGGCAGGCTTACAGCCAACACGACCGATGATTGTTTCCATTAGAAATTTCTTTCCAGAAGACAAGCCGCTGGTCGATCAGGTAGTGCGTGATGCCTGGATAGAGCTGGCCACCGCCATGCCGGGGTGGAATGAGCTCGCTCCGCGACTCGGGGCGCTTACCGCCAATGCTGCTCTCAGCGAAGTACTTGTCGCAGAACTGGACGGCGAAATAGTCGGCGCGGCCGGCTACGTCGGTCCAAACCAGCCCAAGCCCGACTTTTTTGCGCCCGAATGGCCGATAGTACGGTTGATGTCAGTTGTGCCGAAAGCACGGGGCCATGGCGTTGGCCAGGCTCTACTCGACGAATGCATCAACCGCGCGAAGCGCGATAGCACGACGTTAATCGCGTTACATACAACCCCGATAATGGAAGCTGCGCAGCACTTATACCAGCGAGCCGGCTTCGGGGTGGTACGTAATCTGCCAGACATGTTTGGCGTGCCTTATGTGCTGATGACCCGACTGTTTTGACCTGTTGGAATAGTCACGAAGTAGGTAAAAACGGCACGCTGCAAGGTCCGCAAGAGTCGATTGCAGCCCTTCGCGACAGGCAGAAATCGGCCAGGAGCGGACGTTTAGAGCAGAGAAATAAATCTGTTCTCTTTTCCCAATGGACATCACCGCGGCGTACGCAGGGCTATCGCGTGGTGCGCGCAGCGCTCTCTACAAAGGCACCTGAGCACTTGGCGCCGCGCAATGAGGTGAAGCATGGACTTCGCGTACGCTAATGTTATGCCTGAACCAATGCATTAAAGAACCACTTGTAGAGTTCCGGTGGGTGGTATTGGGGAAAATACGCAACTAGCACGGTTGAAGTTACAAGCACCAGCACCACCAACAGCGCGGTAAGTAGCTTTACCAACGTCGAGAGAGGTGGATTGGGCGGGCCGTATTTATTGATCGCTTTACGCCCCGGCAGCATGATGAGCGGAAGCGTTATCACAAAGCCGATAACAGGGAACACGAAGAGAATTCCCCATATCGGACTCCAGCCTAGATCACGTGCCCTGCGTACCAGTAGAGACACATCGAGCAGGATGGCAGGAACGACAACGGTGACACCGACTATCAGCAAAACCACCAGTTGATGGCGCAACCCCACCATAAAGAACCACAGCAAAATGCCCGGAAGAACCAGCACCAAGGGCACACGAATCAGCCAGAAGCGCGTCAGAGAAATACGCCCGGAAAAATCCAAAATCTTGGGGTTTGAAAACGTGACAACCTCGTCGTCAATCAGTTGAGCGTCGCCCAGTTGGTATGGGTTTTCGATTTCGCTGCTGATACTGCCGAAAACGGGTTCTATCCTGGCCATTTAGTGCTATTCCCTTGTGTTTGATGGTGCTATTCACGTCACAACGTTTTCGCCTCATATCTAATCGAAGGCCGGCATCAAACTCAAGGGAAAAGACGCTATCGTGTAAGGGGGGCTGTGTGCACCACAGCATGTGTGGGTCTGTCGCATGGTGCGCACAGTACACCTGATGAAGTGTTTTGCCGCTAGTAAGAAGGCGGGTCATGTCCCAACTCTGAACGACGGCTTCTGGCCCAAAGCCACCAGTCACGAACGGCACCGTGATGGCTTTCTAGCAACCAAGTCGAGATATCCATATGAAACCCAATCCGACAATCGATAACGTATTACGCGTCGCGTTGGTGACAGGATCCACTTCCGGTATCGGCGCAGCCATTGCACGTGTACTAAGCCGGGCAGGCTATGCCGTGGTGCTCCATTCGCGAAATTCCGCAGATACAGGACGCGCTATGGCTGCCGACATGAAGCAGGCTATTTACGTGCAAGCTGATCTTGCTTTAGAAGCTGACAGGGTCAGGCTTATTAACGAGGCGATCGCCGCGTGGGGGCAGCTCGACGTATTGGTCAATAATGCCGGTATTAGCAGAGTCATTCCGCACAGCGACCTTGCCTCGGCCAACTCGACGGTGTGGCACGAACTTAACGAGGTTAATGTCGTGGCGCCGTTCCACCTGGTCGCATTGGCCGAGTCGGCATTGCGCGATGCCGCCCGTTACCGTCGAGCAGGTTGCGTCGTAAACATCAGTTCCCATGCCGGTATCCGTCCTAAGGGCGCATCGATTCCCTATGCGGTAAGTAAAGCTGCGCTTAATCACATGACCCGCTTGCTCGCGGTATCGCTGGGGCCAGAAATTCGCGTAAACGCTGTGGCGCCTGGCTTGGTCGACACGCCTCTGACCGCAGAGTGGACAGGTGCCCAAGAGTTGTGGCGAACTCGCGCACCTATGCGCAGGGCCGCTAGCCCAGACGACATCGCAAAAGCTGTTGTCATGCTGGTCGAGTCGGACTACTTGACCGGCGAGATACTCCTCTCAGACGGCGGGTTGAATCTGACCTAGGCTAGCGTGCTGCGGTGTAGCAGGTGAGAAGACGGGTCACTCTGTAATCAAGTTAGCCAATGCATCGTGATCGCTGGGAGGGAACTTGGCACCGAAAGCTATTCTGTTCGATCTGGACAACACACTCACCCATCGCGCGCTCAGCATTGACCGCTACGCTGAGCGGTTTCTGCATGAGTTCAAGATTGAAATCGCTGAGGCAGACGCCCGTCAGATCTCTCATCTGATCGCGCGCATCGACAACGGTGGATATTTGCGACCGGAATCGGAATATTCTTCCATCCGTGAGGCGGTTGGGTACACGTTAGCCCAGGGGCTGAAGTGGACTGGGCCAGTCGATCCCAAGCGATTAATTGCACACTGGATGGATCACTTCCCGAGCGCTGCGGTTGAAATGCCAGGCGCTAGCGCGATGGTTCAAGCGCTGCATCGCAAGGGTATCGCCATGGGCGTCATTTCCAACGGCGCCGAGCATTCGCGACGGCAGACTTTGGCGGCACTACCTTTCGGCGAAACCATTGAAACGATGATTTGCTCTGAGGCGTGCGGCATTGCGAAACCGAAGTCTGAGATATTCCATCTGGGAGCCCAGGCGCTGGGCGCTCGTCCTGAGCATTGCTGGTTCGTCGGTGATCACCCACAGAATGATTACCTGGGTGCTACAGCCGCCGGAATGCTTGCTGTCTGGTTGAGTGGATTCCATCCGTGGCCAGCGAGCATAACGCCAGCGGAGCGGTCCATTAAAACATTGGAAGGACTCCTGGACATGCTTGCAACCTAGCAACGGTCCATCCCTCACATCCGATGATGCTCCAGCAAAAAATCCACAAACAACCGCACCCGCGCCGGCATTGCCGAGCCCCCTACGAACACCGCATGAATCGGTTCCCGATCACCGGGGTTCCACTCTTCCAGCAGCCGTACCAGATCGCCGCGCTTTAGGTCCTCGCTCACGGTGAACTCGCCGATACGCGCAATGCCGGCACCGACTCGCGCGAGTTGTGCCAGCGCTTCACCGCTGCTGCATTCGATGTTGCCACTGACCTTCAGGGAGAACTCTCGTCCGTCGCGGATGAACGGCCAGTTGGGTTCGGCACGCCGGAAGTTGAAGCGTAGGCAGTTGTGCCGCAGCAGGTCTTCCGGTTCCTGGGGAGTGCCGTGGCGTTGCAGATAGTCGGGCGATGCCACCACTACCTGGCCGGTGTCGCCGATCCTGCGCGCGGTCAGCGGGCTGTCGGGCAGATGACCAAAGCGCACCGCCACGTCGGCCTGGCCGCCGAGGATGTCGACCACTTCGTCGCCGAGAGTGAGGTCGACGACGATGTTCGGGTAACGGGCGCTGAATGCGGCTACCAAGGGAACGATGGCCAGCCGCCCATGGCCAAGGGCCGCGCTGACCCGCAAGCGGCCCCTGGGTACGCCCTGGTCGGCGATGGCTTCTTCGACCTCGGCCATGTCGGCCAGGATACGCCGGGCGCCGCGCAGGAACGCCTCGCCCTCGGCGGTGAAGGTGATCGCTCGGGTGGTGCGCAGCAACAGGCGGGTGCCAAGGCGTTGTTCGGTACGCGCGATGATCCGACTGACCGCCGAGGGTGTCAGCCCCAATGCACGCGCGGCGGCTGAAAGGCTGCCTTCCTGCGCCACGGTGGCGAACACGCTCATTTCACCTGACCTGCCGTTGAAGTCCATTTGTGCCTCTTACGCAAAGGTGATTGCCAAAAATGCTATCTACCGCCTGAAAAAGTTGGATCGTAGCATTGGCGGCATAGATAAGGAGCCTTCCATGCGTATCAATCCACCACTTGTCGCACTCGCCATTGGTGCCTTTGGCATCGGCGTTACCGAGTTCGCCCCCATGGGCATGTTGCCGGGCATCGCTGCGGATCTCGGCGTTTCCATTCCCGCTGCGGGCCTGTTGGTCAGCGCTTACGCCCTGGGCGTGCTGCTTGGCGCGCCGCTGATGACCCTGACCACCGGCAGGATTCCCCGGCGCTATCTGCTGATCGGGCTCATGGCGATTTTCACCCTGGGTAACCTGATGTCAGCCTTGGCGACCGATTACTACAGCCTCATGGTCGCCAGGGTGGTGACCTCACTGAACCACGGTGCGTTCTTTGGCGTTGGCTCGATCGTCGCCGCCAGCGTGGTCGCCCCAGAGAAGCGTGCCGGGGCGGTCGCGGCCATGTTCATGGGTCTGACCCTGGCGACCATCGGCGGTGTGCCACTGGCCGCCTGGTTTGGCGAACTGTTCGGCTGGCGCACCGCTTTCTGGGGTATTACCGGCCTCGGCGTGGCGACCATGGCCGCGTTGTGGTTCGCCCTGCCCAACCTGCCGGCACCGCAAAGCGCCGGTGTACTGGCCGAAATTCGGGTACTGGGCCGTGGTCCGGTGCTGGGGGCGTTGGCCCTGACCGTCGTCGGCTCGGGTGCCATGTTTACCGTCTTCACCTATATCGCGCCGATCCTCAGCAGCGAGACCCACGCGTCCACCGCCTACATCACGGCCATGCTGGTGCTGTTCGGTGTGGGGTTGACGCTGGGCAACATGTGGGGCGGCAAGGCCGCCGACCGCTCGATCGATCGCACCCTGATCGTTTCACTGAGCGTGCTGATTCTTGTCTTGCTGGCGTTCACCGTACTGATGCGTTGGCCGCTGCCGGCCGCCGTGGCCATCCTGATATGGGGTATCGCCAGCTTCGCCCTGGTGCCGCCGCTGCAGATGCGCGTCATGGAAGCAGCCAAGGACGCGCCCAACCTGGCCTCGGCGGTGAACATCGGCGCCTTCAACCTCGGTAACGCGATTGGTGCGGCGCTCGGGGGTGCGGTGATCAATGCCGGGCTGGGTTATCCGGCGATTTCCCTGGCCGGGGCGGCAATGGCGGGGTTGGGTTTGCTGATGGTGGTGGCTTTTGCCTGGCGCTCCAGAGCGATTGCAGCTGCGGTGGTGTGAGGATGATGTGAGGGGGCTGTTAGTCGCCATTGAGGCGCTCAAGCAGCCCCTTTGAAATGACAATCAAGCCCTGCGCTTGGCGCAATACTCCAGCATGAGCTGAGTGACCGCTGCCACAATCGTCTGATCCGCATCGGGCGAGGTGAACAGCCGACATTGGGCATCCGGCAAATCCGGCAACCCATGTTCGACCCCAATGACCGCCAATCCTTGCCCCAACTGACTCAGTGGCATGGGCGCTACCGCGAAGCCTGCCAAGGCCGACGCCCGTAACCCGGCCGTGCTGCTGCACAACATCACTGTGCGTTGGGCGATCCCCGCCTGCGCCAGCCTTGTCAGCGCGGCCTCGCGATAAGGGCACGGCTCGGGGAACAGGGCCAGCGGCAACGGCGTGGGTAACCGCGCGACGGGTTGCGCCGACCAGGCCCACACCAGCGGCTCTTGCCATAGCAACAGCCCTGCTTCGCTGGTTTCGCACAGCGAACCGATGACCACCTCCAGATGCCCTTGCTTCATCAGCGCCAGTAACGTCCCCGGAATGTTTACCTGCACCTCGATCTCCATCCCGGGGTACTGCGCCGCAAAATCCTGAACAGTGCGCAGTAATCGAGCCTCGACAAAATCTTCGGACACCCCGATCCGCAGCCGTCCATGAAACGGCGTGCGTGTCAGGTCTGTCCAGGCATCACGGTTGAGCGCGAGGATCGTGCGCGCGTAAGAGACCAGACGCTCGCCATCGGCCGTCAGTTGCTGGGAACGGGTGGTGCGCGTCAACAGGGGTTTACCAATCTGTTCTTCCAATCGCCGCACGTGGCCACTGACCGCAGATTGAGTCAGGTGCAGCTTCTGGGCGGCGCGGCTGAAGCCGTCTTCATCGACGACCGTGACCAATGTCTTGAGCAGCAGAGCATCGAACATAGTTTTATACGTGATCAATTGAGCTGTAATTTACGATTTATATTTCAATTACAACTATGTTGCAATGCTCCCACCTGCCCTGCCCTCATTCAAGGTGCGTCATGACGACTCTTCTCCATATTCAGTGCTCTCCACGCAAGCAGCGTTCGGCCTCCCTTGAAGTCGCGCGCAGCTTCATTGCGCGTTATCAAGCCAACACCCCGGACACCGAGATCATCACCCTCGACCTCTGGGACATGGCCCTGCCGGAATTCGATGATCTGGCCATGGAGGCCAAATACGCCGGGCTCAATGGCACGCCGTTGACCACCGCACAACAAGAGGCCTGGAACACCTTAGAAACGTTGGCAAGTCAGCTGCACCGTGCGGATGTTCTGGTGATGTCCGTACCGCTGTGGAATTTCAGCATCCCGTACAAACTCAAGCACTTCATCGACCTGGTATCGCAGAAAGACATCCTGTTCAGCGTTGACCCGCAACGCGGTCTGGAAGGCATGTTGCACAATAAACTCGCCGTGGTGATGTACGCCCGCGGCCTGGATTTTTCGGCGCAGTCGAGCACACCGGCGGAGCGCTTCGACTTCCAGAAGCCCTACGTGGAAGCCTGGCTGAAATTTATCGGCGTCACGGATGTGCATTCGGTGATTGTGGAGAAAACCATCCTGGGGGAAGACGTCGATCGGCACGCGCGTGAGGCCGCGACTCAGCAGGCCAGGGACCTGGCAGACAGCTTTATCAGCACCTGATGATCGATGAGAAGAAGGCTGAAGATCCGGCGTGCGGGCGTTTGAAGGATTGGCTGGTTGCTCAGTTCAAGTGAAGTCAATGAACTTACCCTTGCCTGACAATATCCACCGAGATCTCCACCGCCGCAATCGTGCCTCTGTTCTCAAGCCAGTGCGTGGTGTTCCTGTCCTCGGGCCAGCCCACTCCCGGCCCGTAATCCGTGGCGACGCCATTTCGATGGTCGGTGATCGTGCCTTGCAGGATGTAGACGGTGCCTGGTCTGTCGACATGGTTGTGGATCGGCCCGAAGACGCCTCCAGGCTCTATGGTCACCCTGCGCATCCTGAGTTGGCGCCCTGCCATACCCTCGATCTCAGGCCCCAGGTCAATCGTCGACAGTAACGTCACCGTCACCCCTTTCGTCTCAGGCGCCACCTGTTCGTTGCTCATCGCGCGCTCCCAACTTTACCTTCAGGGCCTAACTGGAAGTAAAGACCCTGAAAGGTGTGATCAGTTGGAAGGCGACAAAGGGTATCCTTGCTTTGAAGTCCGCGTCGCTACGAGAACTCGCCAAAAGAAGACAATGGACAGCACCCTCGACTGGGAGATAGCGTCAGCCACTTCAATTCGGGAGCTGCGCCATGGATGCCATTGCCAATTATTCAAACGAACGCCATCGGCTTTCCGTCATGCAACTATGGGAAACCGTATTCGGTTACGAAACCGCCCATAACACCCCCAGCCTGGCTATCGACAAGAAGCTGGCCGTATCCGATGGCCTCTTTTTTGTTGCTCTGGCTGGAGAGGAAGTTGTCGGCACCGTTCTAGCCGGGTACGACGGCCATCGGGGATGGCTGTACTCGGTGGCGGTGCATCCTGCGCATCGTAGAAAAGGCTTAGGGGCAAACCTGGTCCGTCATGCCGAGGGCGCGTTGACTGCCCGAGGGTGCATGAAGATCAACCTGCAGATTGTCAGCGCAAATGAGAACGTCAAAACGTTCTATGAGTCGCTGGGCTACTCGGTCGAGCCACGCCTCAGCATGGGGAAGAAAATCGAATCGAATATCGTGATGCCTGGCGGACAGTCCTGAAGGAATATCCGCCAGGAGTTCAGAGTGCATTCCCGCGATACCCCACTTCGCGTCGACCACTACTTTTGACCTGTGTATCAGGTCCCCAATCTGATACCTCCAACTACTGCGCAACCGAAAAATCGAACGTGTGCTCTTGCAGGCTCGTTTTGATCAACTCGGCCAGTTGCTGGATGGCAGGCGTCGAGTCTTCTCCACTGCGGTGAAGCACATAGCCAAGGCTTGGTACGGCCGGCAAGCCGGAAACGACGGCGAGATGACTCGGCAGCCCGATGCGAGTTCGCAGCGTCAAGCCCAAGCCGGCGGCGACGGCCGCCCAGATACTCGCGACGCTGGGGCTGGTCAGGGCGATTCGCCAGGGAATTTGCGCGGCATCCAATGCCTGTGTGGCAGCGCTACGCAATACGCAAGGCGCGTCGAACATGATCAATGGCAGCGGTGAATCAGCAAGGCGGGTCAGTGACGGCATGTCACGGGCCCCGATCCAGTGCATCTGTGTTTCGCCCAGCCGCGTGGCATAGGGCGACGTATGCCCTGTGTCCCATGTCAGGGCCAAGTCCAGACCAGCACTTTCGACCAACGCAAGCAGTTCGGCGTTGCGCGCGATCCTGACCTCGAGAATCACCATCGGGTACGTCTGGACGAAGCGTCGAAGGATCTCGCTCAGTAAATGTTCCCCAAAGTCTTCTTGAAGCCCGAGGCGAATTGTCCCCGCGGCTTGGCTTTCATGCAGGGCCTGGAAAATGCCGTCGTTCAGTTCCAGTAACCGACGGGCATGACTGAGCAGTGATTCACCTACGGGCGTCAAGACTAACCCTCGACCGGATTTGGCCAGCACCGGAGTACCGATCTGCTCCTCAAGCTTCTTCAATTGAGCGCTCACGGCAGAAGTCGATCGGCCGAGACGATCCGCCGCTTTGGCAAAGCTGTTGAACTCCACGCCGGTGACGAACGTACGCAATACATCAAGATCGAAGGTCGGACGGCGCATTGAATAGTCCACTAATTTGGGATGATCAACCCTATTAAATCTGATATTCGGAACTATCGCGACTTGATAGTTTTCCCCCCTGTCGCTTTAGCCATGGGAGTAACTGTTATGCCGTTTTCACGTATTTCACTGCACCGGGGGAAGTCGGCCGAGTATCTACAAGCATTGTCCCAAGGGCTGCACGATGCCTTGGTTGATAGCTTCGAGGTGCCGAAGACCGATCGCTTCCAGGTCATCCACCAACATGAAGTGGGCGAGTTGATATTTGATCCCGACTACCTGGGCGGACCGCGTAGCCATGACTTTGTGCTGATCACGATTACCGCCGGCCGCCCTCGAAGCGTCGAGACGAAACAGCGTTTCTACCGCGATCTGGTCGAGAAATTGGGGCGGGCGCCAGGTCTCGACGCGGAGGATGTCATGGTGGTGATCACCACTACGGCCAGCGATGAATGGTCGTTTGGTGGTGGCCGGGGGAACTAGCCTTCAGGTTTGTGCTGGGTACGACGGTCATCGTGGATGGCTGTACGGTGGCGGTGCACCCTGCGCATCGCCTACTCCAACCGCAACAAACTTTATCGCCCAGATGAATCTTGTGATACTTAATGCGAATCACTCTCACAAGCATTAGTATCTAAGGACTATTCATGTCGACTTGTGCCACCCCGCCACGTCATTTCACCCCTGCCCGCAATCTTCTAGCCATGGCCATCTGCATGATCTCCATGGCCCCCGCCTACGCCGATGACAACAGCACCACCCCACCCGCCACCCTGGAACTAGACGCAACCGAGGTCTCCGGGAGCGGCCAACTGGGGAGTACCACGGAAGGCACCGAGTCCTACACCACCGGCGCGATGTCGACCGCGACCAAACTCCCGCTGACGATGCGTGAAACCCCACAAGCCGTCACCGTCATTACGCGCCAGCGCATGGATGACCAGGCGATGACCGACATCAACGACGTGGTCAAGGCGACGCCCGGTTTGTTCCTGGACTTTTCCTCCGGTCCTGGCCGGCAGACCTACAAGGCACGCGGTTTTGAAATCGACAACTTGATGTATGACGGCATCCCGAGTGGCTACGACGGCGTTAACGTCGGCTCCCAGCCTAACTTGGCGATGTTTGATCGAGTCGAGGTGGTGCGCGGTGCCACCGGCCTGGTGACGGGTGCAGGCAACCCTTCGGCCGCCATCAACCTGATCCGCAAGCGGCCATTGGCCGAGCAGAAAGTCACCCTGACCGGTGCTGCCGGCAGTTGGGACGACTACCGTGGCGAGGTCGATGCCTCCAGCCCGCTCAACGACAGTGGCACGTTGCGCGGCCGGGTCGTGACCTCTTACCAGGACGCCAACAGCTTCATCGACAATGTCAAGGAGGATCATGGCCTGTTCTATGCGGTCACCGAAGCGGACTTGAACGAAGACACCACCCTGACCCTGGGGTTTTCCCACCAGAAGGACAAGACCAATTACTTCTGGGGCTCTTCGATGATCGGCCAGGACGGCCATCATCTGGACCTGCCACGTTCCTACAATCCGGGCACGGATTGGGAGAACAAGGATCAGGAGATCAACACCGTATTCGCCGAAGTCCGTCATCACCTGGCCAACGACTGGAACCTTCAGGTCAACGCCAACTACTCCGAACAGAACGCGTTGTTCTCCGGCTCTTATCAATCGCGCTGGGACAACAACACCCTGGCCCGCACGGTTTACCAAGCCGACTTCGATGAAAACCAGACCGGCGTAGACGCCTTTGCCAGTGGGCCCTTCGAGGCGTTCGGGCGCAGCCATGAACTGGTGGTGGGCGCCAGCAAGCGCATCTACGACATGACCACCCACAACTACAGCCCGTACGACATGAACTGGCCGATCAATGGGGGTAAACCGAACTTCGTCCACACCAACAACCAGCGCGAAGTGACCACCCAGGACGGCGTCTACCTCACCACACGCCTGAGCCTGGCCGACCCGTTGAAGTTGATCCTCGGCGGACGCCTGGACTGGTACGACTACGATAACCGCGATGGCGACACCGACTACAAGGTCACCCGTAACCTCACCCGTTACGCCGGCTTGATCTATGACCTGGACGACCACCACTCGGTCTACGTCAGCTACAGCGATATCTTCACGCCGCAGCGCGAAAAGGATACCTCGGGTAGCCCGGTCAAGCCGATTGTCGGCAAGAACTACGAGGTCGGCATCAAGGGCGAATATTTTGATGGCGCGCTGAACGCGAGCGTGGCGCTGTTCCGCGTCGATCAAGAGAACCGCGCGGTGAAGATCCCCCCGGCAGACTGCCCACAGGCAGAATGCTACGAAGCCTCCGGCGAGATTCGCAGCCAGGGTATCGACTTCGAATTGCAAGGTGCCTTGACCGAAAACTGGCAAGTCGGCGGTGGCTACACCTACGCGCGAACACACACCATCAAGGATGCCGCCAACCCGCAGAACGTAAACAAGCAGTTCGACACCGACACGCCGGAGCATCTGTTCAAGCTGACCACCAGCTACCACTTCCAGGGCCCGCTGGAAAAACTGCGCGTGGGCGGCAACGTCTCCTGGCAGAGCCGCCTGTACAACGACATCCCGCTGGCTGATGGCAGCAAATACCGCCTCGAACAGGGCAGCTACGCGATCACCGACCTGATGGCCGGCTACCGGGTCAGCCAGAACCTGGACTTGCAGGTCAACGCCAACAACATCTTCGACCGCCGGTACTACTCGACCATCGCCAACTCCGTGAGCTACGGCGGTGATTCCTACGGCAGCCCACGCAACATGCTGCTGACTGCCGAGTACAGTTTCTAAGAAGAGCGGATTTGTCTGGTCTTGAACCAGGTTCATGCCTGTTTCAGGGCCAGGCCCAGCACATGAAATCTCTCTTTCTCTGTCCGGACGAAGGTCTTTCCAGCGGGTTATGAAAGAAGCGCTCTCAGTTGTGCTGGAACGGCGACCACCTCTTTGGTTTCCGGCGAGACACATACATGAGTGACATTTGCCACAAAAGATAAGGGCCCATCAACAACAAACCCTTCGACCAGAAACGTGAACGAATGGACGCCCACCTTCGCCACACTGACTTTGATAGATAACTCATCATCCCACGTCAAAGGCACCAGAAACTCCATTGACATGGCGCGTACCGGCGGCAATATTTCAAAGCCCATGAGTGTTCTGAGCCCGGGCGTGCCCAGCCACTTATCAAGTGCTACGTAGATGGCCTCTACTGAAAAATACGAAAATCTCGGCGTGTAAACCACGCCTGCCGGATCACAGTCGCCAAATAAAATCGTTCTACTGACGAAAACCGCATGAGGCATTGGTCTCTTTCCCTTTAGTTATTCGAGCCTTGGTACGTATTTTTGTCGCCGCCATCAAAGCTCAAACCGTATCCGGCTCTCACGACGCTGTGCCGGTGGCAAATCCTCGCCTAGCCTTACCGCCGCCAGTAGCTGCTCGACACCGACATGTATGGCATCCGCTTGCACATTGGATGGCTTGAAGTCCGGTGCGTTATCAAGGCCTTGGCGGTGTGCTTGAATGATCTTCACGTCTTGGCGAATGACGATGCGGGTGTACAGATGGATGAACGGACGCAACATCCGCAGTACCCAGCGGGGTAACCGGAAGCGGTAAGCGATGTAGGTATAGACGCGCGACTGACGTGAATCGATTGGCGTAATTTGACTGATGATCAAAAAAGCCGAACGCTCGCCCCACTGGTAGTCGCAGCGCGTGACGTTGGGCGCAAAAAAACGATCGGTGTGAACCAGCGGTTCGCCGTCGGGATTACTCAGCCAGTTCATGACACCAATCTTGTCCCCGTCATCGTGATAGGTCACTTCAATGCTCCGCGCTTTACACGCGAGCGTGGCGTCCATCGAACGACCGGTGCTGGATCTGAAGATGCCCTCGTGCACGAATACGGTATGCGGCACGTCCATGAAGTTCTGCACCAGGCTGCCTACGTCGGCCTCAAAGGTGTTGATCATGAAATAGCTCTGCCAGCGCTGGTCAGCGTAAGCCGGCAGCCTGAACAGGGGCTTGGCCTGCGGGTCACCTGCACCGGTGTATACCCAGATCAAGCCATCAAGTTCCTGCACGGCAAAATGACGCTGTTTGTACCGATACTCGCCTGATGGCGATGAGCACTGTTTATCGCCAACACTGGGGATATGAACCACGTGCCCTTGAGCATCGTAGCGCCAGCCATGGTAGGGACAGACGAGGCAATTATCGGAAACTTTGCCGGCGGACAATCGGGTTCCCCGATGCACGCATTGGTCCAGCAACGCCGCTACCTGCCCATCACCCTGACGAAAAAGCACCAGGTTCAGTCCGAGGATTTTTGCCCTGTAAGGTGTGTTCTTACGCAGTTCTTTCTGCGCGCAAGCCACATACCATTGTTCGAGGGTTGCATCGCAAGGGGTCTCGAAGGTGGTATTTAAAGATGCCGACATGAGCTTTCCGTTAGCGCGAGAATGGCATCGGCTGTCTCGAGCCGATTGATAAGTGGGCGCGGTTTGACGTCACCGGCGCGGATACCGCTTAACTCCGCCGCCTGTTGCAGTACTTGAGCCAGCACATCAGCGCTGCCTTTGAGCAAGCGAACCCGAAGAGGCCCCAACTGCCCAAGCCTGCGTGCCTGGTTGTAATGAAAGGCGTTGGACAACTCCGCCTCGACCGCCAGCGCCAGCGCGCTTGCATCCAGGTCTTCAGATGTCGCCACCAGCGCGAGGTAATGCGGTGGCATCGCCGAAGCATTGGGGATCAGGCAAGCAGCCCCTGTCGTGGTGATGCAACGGTCAAATATGCTCTGCACGATGTGCTCATCAAGCTTTTCTCCGACCAGATCACTGGTCACCGCAGTACGCCCCACAAACTCTACACGCGGAGTAGCCGCCAGCATTCCGACGACTCGGACCCGGTCGCCCAATGCGTAGCGATACAAGCCGCCACCGGTTGTCAGCAGCACTTGCGCGCTTTCGCCCATGCGCAGGGAGTGGGCATTGCGTAGCGAACCGTCTTCGCAGAGAAACTCGAGATAATGGCTGCCAATCGCCAAGGGACACCCCGGCCCGTCACCAAATGGCACGCTCACCACACCTTCGGTGGCAAAAAGCCCTTTGGGTAACCATTGCACCTGAGGGAAGCGCGCCGCCAATTGCCTGTAGTAGTTGCGGCTGGGGCCATCCATCCAGCAACTGACGGCAGCCAGCCGTGGCCATAACTCGGTGCAGACACCTTGGGATCGCGCTCGGCGCAACGCAGACCTGCGGGCGGCGGGAAGCGCATCGCCCAGCCATGCAAACGTCTGCTCATGCTCAGCGCTTTCGCCATCGAAAATTGGCTGTAACAGACTGGTCAAGAACGTAGGACTCCAGACACTGATAAAACTCAAATCAGCGTCTGCCACCAACGCCAGGAGGGTCTGTCTACGCCAGTTGGACAGATCGCCGGCAAACTCCGGAATCAACAACGTCCCGGCCAACCCGGCAATGCTGCTGCCGCTCAAGTACTCCAGGTCACTGGCTGAACCAACGGCAATACCATTGGGGCCCGTCACCGGCACTTGCAAGGGGGGTGACATTGACCAATAGCCTGAGCCATGGCTGATCCCGGGGACTTGACGGTGCATATCCGCCAGCCAGACGCCTAAAGCACTGTGCATTTCAGAGAGAAAGTCGCGTGTATAAGGAATCGCTTTGTGCAGCGCACTGCTACCGCTTGTACGTTCAAAGAACAGTGGCGGGCGGGAGGTCAAAATCGGTTCCGATTCCTGTTGAGCTCGCTGTATCCAGGGATGCAGTTGCGAGTAAGCGTGAATCGGGACGTTGGCGCGAAACTGCGTTGAATCAGCGATACGCGCAAAGTGGTGGGCACGCCCGAACGCACAATCACTGTTGGCCTTTAGCAATCGCTGCAATAGGCGTTCTTGCGTCAGTTCTGGTTGCTCAAGTTGCTCGTGCCACCGATCAAGCGTGGGTTGGGCACTGTCTATAAAACGTTTCCACAGCGCGCGTCTGACGCCATTGTTGGCACTCATCAGAAGTAGGTCTTGTCGAGTTGCGTCACGTCATCCGGTAAACGCTGGGGCGGCAAGAAAACCTGTAGCCAGCCAAACCACAATGGCCGGGTTTCCTTCAGGTTCGAGGCCCGGTGCATCTGCTGCCAATGCAGTTGTGATTGACGATGATGGGTGAGGTTGTAGTTGAAGTTCAAAAATGCCCAGCGGACCAGCCGCGGCGCCCTCATGTTGTAGGCCCCCTCCACCACGTCCAACGGTGTGCGCATGTGGTAGACCCACTGCAGCGAAGACCAGGAAAAAGCAAAAGCGATGTAGGTAGCCAGGACGACAGGCCACTTCCATCCCAACACTATCCCGGCCGATAACCACACCGCGACACTGGCGATCACCTCCAGCCGGATACGGCTGAAATCGCTTTTTGAAAAGTCCTTGAAGGCGGCCGCATACGTATTGACCTCTGCGGTTTGCGACCACCGGTCAGTGATACGTGCCGGCAGCAACGGCAACAAAAGACTGCCGATAAATGCTGCGAACCAGATCCCCCCCAGAATCGCGAAATAGTATTCGACGCGCTTGCGCAGCAACGATTCGTTTGCGCTGGCAAAATCAGCCAGCTCTGCTCGGGTGCGATTACGCGTGTGGTGCCCCAGATGGTTGATATGGATGAGCGTGGCCGATGCACCAAACAGGGTTGAAGCCCACCACATGACGAAGTAATTCAACTTTTTTTGACTATGGGCCAGCCCATGAAAGGCCTCGTGCATCATCGAAAAGACGCCTTGCATGACCAGGCAAAAAGGCATCAGCACAAGCCACTTGGGCCAACCCGCATCCGTGTGTGACAACCAGGTCAGCGTCGCCCCCCAAACCAATGTCTGCAGCATCAGTACACACAGATTGGCCACGTCGTAACGACTAGAGGATGAAATGTCACCGGAACTGCGCATTAAGAGGCCCCATGGAAAGTCGGATATCCATTTACACGATCAGTGACAAAAGAGATAGCCTATAGTTTTTCAGGGCCGCACCCGCTGATATGTCGTATCTCAAAGCCCTCTTGTCCTGGTGCTCGGCGGCAAAACCACCTGCCGCAAAAATTCTCCGCCGCAACGTACGCTTTGCTCTCGATGAGCGTATTCCCCGTTATTGGTACCGTGACTGGCCTCACGTCACGCGTTTTTTTGATGGCCTGTCGATCATGTTTCCACTCGGCGAAAAGCTGTTCATTGATAGCGTCACGCACTTTCGTACCGAGATAGAAACCGATCTTTCGCTGTGCAACGCGGTTGAAGCGTTTGTTTATCAGGAGGCGGCGCATATTCGTGAGCACAGGCTGTATAACCAGCTACTCGCGGCACAAGGCGCGCCTGTTGAGGCACTGGAAAAACTGCTGCTGCGCCGACAAGAGGTTGGCAATCGATTTACGCCAGCGACTCGTCTGGCCATGACCGCCAGCCTGGAGCATTTCACGGCCATTCTCTCTGATCAGCTTTTGCGAAATCCCGCTGTTCTCAACGGTGCCGATTCGAGGATGGCCATGCTCTGGCGTTGGCATGCCATAGAAGAAACCGAACACAAGGCCGTCGCCTACGACGTGTTGTGCCTGGTTGTGCGCAATCCACTTTGGCGATACCTGATGCGATGCGGGGTCATGCTGATAATGACCGCGTACTTCGCCGTCGATGTGCTGTATTTCATTTACCAACTTGCAGGGACTGATGGGCAACGCCGTAACTGGCGAGGGTGGGCGCGCTTGCAATGGTGGTTGTTTGTGAATCCTGGCCCGCTGACCCGTGCATTTCCGAGCTGGCTGGCGTGGTTCATTCCTGGTTTTCACCCCGATAAGCTCGACAACAGTGAAGCCTTGGAAGCGGCCCGCCGAAGACTGGATGAATTCGCTGAGCCCAAGCCATGAGCCCATCCTTGCCGGGAAAAAAAACCTGGATACCAGAAGGCTTTGACGAATGGCCACTTCACTTTCCAGCAACGCAATTGGCGAGACCTGCTGCACACCTTGATTGGACAGAGCAATTTATCTCGTGCTGGCATGCCCCCGTGCCACGTCTTCCTCGAAGTACGTTGGTGGTGCTGGTTGCCGGGCTGTTTTCCGAATGGTTGCCACGTTGTTTTCAAGATTGCGCCCAGACGTTACGGCGCTCGAACTATCAGGTCCTGCGCATGCCCGTGCGTTCTTCGCGTGGGGTGATGGCTCAAGGAACGTCTATCAACAAGGTACTGACTGCCGAACTCAAGCCAGGCCAGCGATTTGTTGTGTTGGCGCACAGTAAGGGGGGGCTCGATGCACTTGCAGCCATCCTGCAGAGCAGCGTCTTGAGTGAGGCGTGCGACGGCGTGGCGTTGGTGCAACCGCCGGCAGGCCCGTCGACGGTCATGGATGAGGTGCTGGGTTGCAGCACGTGGCAACCGGCCCAACGATATCCTCTAGATCGCCTTCGTCGAGTGTTTGCAAAAATGCCGTGGGTGGCCGATGGCACACGAGACATCAGCCGCCTGCGCGACCCGCACGTTGTTCACATGCTCAATCATCTGGGCCCTGACCTGCATTGCGCGCATGTCGTCAGTTGGAGCTGCGCGCCCAGCTCTGGTTTTGACACGCATCACGCACGCCTCAATGCACTGCGACCCGGCTGGGCGCATGACGGTCAGTTTTACCTCGACCATCAGCGACTCGATGGCATGCCGCAGATTTGCCTGCCGCACCTCGATCACGGCCAACCTGTTTTGGGCGGTGGTGGATTTGACGCGACCCGTTTCTGGTTGGCGCTGTTGAACGTCTTGCACCAGACCAAGCCCGGCCGGGGCAATCAGACGAGATAGATCTCAAACCCCGGAATACGCGCCGCATCCACCGGTGCCAGTGCTGACGCACTGCCGACGCAGGGCGCCGTATACAGGTCCATGGGAATGGTGACGCTACGATAACGGTTCATGGCGGCCCAAAGCGGGTCATTGTCATACAAGCACATTTGCATCAACGCGTACTGACTGCGAACGCGCACCCAAGCGGCATCCAGCAGCGCAGCGAAAATGTGCGGATCTCGCTGCCGCACCTGTAAATGAGTCAGGTAGATGTCCTGCAGCGCCTCGCCAGGTGCAGCGATTGCAGGGCGCCCCAAGACTGGCGCACAAGCATTGAAAGCCAGGCGAAGCGCCTGGTGCGACAAGGGCAGCTTTTCCAGCACCACCCGCTTGATACGCCCGGCATCCCAAGGGGCAACACAACCGAGCACATTGTTACGGGCATCCAAGGCCAGGAGAAATGACTCGATACCGAAGTCCGGCCAGGTGTCCAGGCGTCGGGAAAACTGCGCTTCACTGAAGACGCAACCAAAAGGCTGGCCTGCCGACTCGCTGTCGAGAAACGCTCGCAGTGCATCCGTATGGGCCGGCTGGGCTCGAACGATGCGGACGTTTTCCAGCGTTCTTGGCGCGCTGCTCCATCCGCGCTGACCATACACGGAGACATTGCTATAGCCACGCCAGTGCGAAAGCATCAGCGGATTGGCTCGCCGTCCCCCCAGAAGCGAGTGAGCCGCAAGCCTATTGCCACGAATGACACAGCAATAAGCCTGCTGCGCACCGGTTTCATGGGCCAACGCTTCGAGCCGCACCTTGACCTCGGCCATCCACGACTTTGACAAGCGCCGGTCGGGCACCAGCCGCAGGTCCCCCAGATAGGCCACCGGCTCGATACCGCCATTAAGGTAGCCATCGCGGACCACCAGGCTGGCGATGCCTTTCAGTTCGCCCACCTCGCTTTCCGCTATCCAGGTTCGATGGTCCATGGCGTGACAACGATGCAGCGCGAAATAGTCCGGCCCACGGTCAAACCGCATCGGCAAGCCACCCTGCATCGCCCGCTGCGCCTGAAAGTCGAGTAATTTCAGGTTGTCCGCGGCGCTTGCCTGGCGGATCAGCATGGCGATGGTTGAGCGCCAGCAAACAAGCGCAGCACCATCGGCCGTAAATTATTGGGGTGCAGCTCGCACAAACAGACCAACTCATCACCCAATGCGTAAAAAGGATTTCTTTCCAGAAAATACAATACGTTTGCCAGACGCAGGTGAGGCGCAGGAACCTGTGCCAACTCCGCGCTCAGCCGACCTTGTGGAACCTTGAAGGACAGGACACCCGTTTTCCGATCATAGGCCTCACCAAAACGATCGATCGCCAAGTGGTCCATCAGCGCCTGGACGCCAGCATCCGTCATCGCCCCGGCTCGGGGTGAATAGTTCAACGCCATGGCGCCTAAATAACGGTACGTTCGGTGCCCCTTGCAGATCAGAAACCAATAGAGAGGGATTTCAGGCTGCTCCTGCCAGATTTCCCCCGCCAGTCGCATCCAGGCGAAGGCCAGTTGCTGGCTCCCCCAGTGTTCACGATCAATGATGGTATCGCCCGAAAAAATCACCCTGATCGGTTTGCCAGACCAGGTTTTTTCATAAAGTTTGAGCGTGGTAAATCCAACGATTACTTCACCCGCATCCCGTAATACGATGCAGTGGGTTTTTTCCTTGAAATCCTGATCGAACCTTGCTCGCGAGGTGTCGTCGTAGGACGCAGCATAAATCTCGAACATCCGATCAATTTCATTCAGATGCAGATGGGCGCATTCAACGGAGGTTGCACTCAAACTCATGGAGACCTTCAGCATCGCAAGCAAGGGGGGACGGATATTGGCCAGATCAATCGGCCAATGCAACGTAGACTTCCATTCATCGCCCTCCTCGTTTACCCAGGCCTCTTGATCATGTCATCCACTGTCGCACACCATCCTGTCAATGCCTCAAGGGTGACCCGCCCCGTCAGTTGGCTGCTGGCCTACACCGTTGTGACGGGGGTCCTGTATTTTCTCGTCACGCACTTCCCGATGGGGCCGGTACGGGTTATTCAACCCGGCAGTATCGATGCGCACGTTGCGCAACTGCCCTACACACTCCCCTTGTACCTTAGCTATTTATTGATCATGCCCGCGCTGGTGTTTCTAGGGCGTCGCTGCGACTGGCTGCTACCGGTTTTTTTTGCCGGGGCCCTGGCCTCTGGAACATGCCTGGTGAGCCACCTGTTCTGGCCAACCCTTATAGAGCGCCCGGAGAGCCCGTCGCAGTGGCTAACGTGGTTCTACAGCATTGACTCACCGCTAGCGGCGTCACCCAGTGGACATGTGGCGTTGCCGGTGGCCATCAGCGTTGTGCTGGGTTATCTGCGTGTCCGCCTGGCATGGATCTTCGCGCTGTGGAGCCTGATGCTGGCAATCACCGTGTTGACGACAGGCCAGCATGTACTGCTCGATGTGGTCTATGGAGCAGCCATTGGCGCAGCAGCAGGTTTGATAACAATCACGCTGAGTCGCCTCAAGGTGGATTTGCGCACCCTGGCGGCCATCCTGCTTGAATGGTTGTGCATCATCGTGACGTTGCGCATTGCGCTGTATGTCTCGGACTGGCGTCTATATTGCCTGGCGTTTGTCATCATTGCCGCGCGCCAACATGCACTGTTCATTCTTTACCACGACGCGACTCACTATCACCTGACTCGTCATCGCGGTATCAATGACTTTTTGATCAACGTGGCCATCGGTGTTCCGGGTACGGTGCCCATTGAATTCTATCGGCCACTGCACCTTGAGCATCATCAGCACACGGGATCAACGAAAGACCCGGAGCGGCGCTTTCTTTATCACCAGCAGCCGTGGAAATTCCGACCCCTGTCCGGGAAATTATTGCTCAGGCAATTGCTGGGGGATCTGTTCGTTATCAATACGCTGCGCAATCTGCGTGCTTACAGAGATGCGGGCGGAGCATCACCGAAGATGACCCGGTCGATCGCCGCTGCGGGCATTATCTGGCTCGCCCTCTTGTCGTTCATCGCCTGGCAAACCAGCGCCCAGACAATGATGCTTATCGTGCTGTTATGGTTTTTGCCACTCGCCACTTTGGGAACGCTACTACAGAAAATCCGTAGCATCGCCGAACACAGTGGCGGACCTGATGTAACCCCAGGCTGGCCGCAATGGACTTACGCATGGAAAGTGGGGTGTGTCGGAAGGTTTTTCATTTGGCCTTATCACATCAATCTGCATCTGCATCATCATCGCAGCGCCAACCATCCATGGCATGCTCTTCCAGGCCTGCTGAGTACCGACGAGCGCCTAATGGACTCGCGTACGCTGCTTTCCCTGCTCTGGTCTGGGTCGAAGCAAAAAAGCTGATTCAACCCTCTTTCGATTGTTTAACGCTCGGTGTCGCCTTTCGGAATTCCCACGCGAACATAGCTGTGCAACAGCAGCCTGATCAGCACTTGCGCCCCTTCTCATGGTCTACCGCAAGCCACCAATGGCACCACACGCACACATCCACCCCGGAGACACCCTCACATGAGAATGGCTGCCATGTTTGTACTCACCTGGATTGGCTTCACCTCAGCCGGTGCATTTGCCGGTGATCGGAACCAGGACTATCGAGAGGCAAACAGGCGCCACTGGGAACACCAGCGCGAAATGGATAGAGCACAAGACAGGAAACACCGCGATCGCCATGAAGAGAGGGAGCGGGACGAGCGCAAGCATTATGAGGAAATGGAGCGGGACGAGGCCAGGCGTAGAGAGCAGTACTATCGAGAGCGGTAGAAAGCCTCCCCTCAGGGTCAAACCACAATTGATAACCATGGCCTGACCCTGATTTTGTGCCGATTTTGTGACCCCGATTTTGATTATCCGCCTGCCTCGCCCCCCCGAAATCAGTCGATACGCCTTTTCCTCGCACAGCTATCACAATTCCTACAAAAGCGTGGGAATCCCTCACCTTGTACGCCAGCGTCGGTGAAATCTATAGTCGTTCCCGTCGCCCAAATGGCGATCAGGTTTGACGACCTGCGGATCCGATTAGCCCATTAATCTGATCGGAGCAACCCCATGGAAAGATACGCCCCCATCACCAGCATCGACTGCACTCCCACTTCACTGCTTATCGATACTCAAACCCCCAGCGAGTAGTGGTTACTGCCAGCCAGGGCGACACCATCAGCTTCATGACCGATGAAAGACACCCTTTACCTGCATTCAACCTCGCACCCGTCAGGAGTAGCCATATGGCTACAATTGGGACTATGATCAATAAGAAAATAAACGAGATCCACCAGACGTCCTATTTTGAGAATTGGCTCGACAGTGTGAAGGATGCTCAAGGGAAATCGGCCATCTTGGCCCGTCTGGATCGAGCCGCAGACGGCAACTTTGGTGATTGCGAACCCGTTGGCGATGGGGTGAGCGAAATGCGTGTTTTTATTGGACCGGGGTACAGAATTTACTTTGTGCGCTCGGGGATCGCAGAGTATTTGATGCTCAGTGGAAGCGATAAAACAGATCAAAAACGAGGTATTAAGAAAGCCAAAGCGATCCTTGATGCCCTGAGAGGTAAATGACATGAGCGAGAAATTCAACCCTGAGGATATGCCGGTCCTTAACCTAAACACGACGGGTACGACTCGTTATGAGGCTTCGCGCTTTCTCGATAGCCCGGAGGCTATAGCGGCATATTTGGCTGAAAGTATGAAAGCTGATGATACGGAAAGTCTTATTCACGCTTTGGCCGAAGTCGCAAAAGCCAAAGGTGTTAATAAAGTCGCCAAGGATGCCGGGGTTAATCGCGAAAGCCTTTATAAGGTGCTGAAATCAGGTGCAAAAACGCGGTTTGAAACTATCAAGAAACTGATGACCGCGATCGGTGTAGAACTCACCGTACAACCGATTGCAACATTAGCAGCGGCTTCCAAAGCAACTGCTCCAAAGGCTCGCAAACCATCGGTAGCGGCGGCCAAACCTACCGCGAAATCCGCTGCAAAAAAACCAGTGGCAGCAGCGGCTAAACCAAGCGCAAAACCTGCTGCGAGAAAGGTAAAAGCCGCTGTGCAGCAGTAAGTCGCCGTTGGCTTCGTGGATTCCAGACAAACACGAATTGGCCAAGCCCCCCTGCCCCTGTTGATCCCTTCCACGCTCGCGGTCAGCACAGAGAACCTGGAGCCTTTTTCACATGAAACTACGCGCCCCACAGGCATATCACCTTGAACTCTTTGACGAAGGACCCTACCGGCTTTCTCTGGACGGGGTGAAATGCACCTTTTCTAAACCCGCAAGCACACATCAGCATCCAAAGCTGTACACACTAAGTGGAAAAATCTGAGACACAGGTTGGCTCTGAGCATATGGACTGCCGAACATGAAGGAGCGCCCACGACTCTAAGAGATTTGGAGACAGTTGAGGCTGAAGTCGCATTTCTCTGCAGGCAGCAATCGGGTCAATGGCCGGAATTCCAGCACGAAATCCACTTCTACCCTTCGTTTTGCGTCCATAGGGAAGCAGCCCAGGAGATTTACGCCCATGCCATCCTGCGAAGCTCCTGACGCGAACGTCCGTTGAGCCCTCGCGTCCCCCCTTAATAGCCGTGATCTGACCCGATCTTCCCCACCCCGCCTCCCTCAATGGACTTACCGGAAACATCTGTGCAACGCCTGCGCCAGGCCAACAGCCACCGGCCGATAAGCAAGCCACCCTTCACGTACCAAAGCACCGATCGCGGCGGATGCCCTGCCCGACATCAACCCCGGAGTGTTGAGGAGCATTGAGCAACTGCACATGCCGGCCCCGGCCAAGACGCTGACTTATATTGAGTTGGCAGGCACCGCCAGTCATTCCCAAGAGAGTTGGCCGGAGCGTACTGAGTATTTTCTGTCCACTGACCCTGTGAGCGGGCAGCTGCGCATTGTTCACAAAAGCGAAAACCTCAATGGTCGCCAGATCAACTGGCGCGGCCTGATCAGACTATCAGGCACAGAGCAGGCCACGCGCTCCGAGAACACCGAGGTGGTCGACAGCCTGAGTTTCCGTGGCGATTGGCAGCGTATGCCTGTGGGCAGTCAGCTGGGCTTCACCCGCCAGGGCAGCCTCACCAGCAATCTGATCGGCACCGTGGGCAAGGAACCGAAAACCTTCGACTGCACCGTCGACAGTGAAGGGCCAGCCAAACGACTGAACCCAGCCTTGAGCGGTAACGCCAAGGCGTTGAGCTGCCGTGAACAGCGCCCAAGCTCAACAGTCGTGCCGCTGAAGCACTATTACTACTTGGTTGACTATGGTTTCTTCTATCACGCCAGTACTGACAAAAATGACTCGGTATCCATCGACATGCATGTGCAGAGCGTGAAGTGAGTGAAGGTCTGCGGGACCGGCTTTCGCCGGTTCCGCGGGATATCGGGCGGACGGTCACCCTCACACAGTCCAACCGTTGCTGTATTCACGAATAAACGTAGCCAGTTGTTCTTCCTGCATCGGCTTGGCAATGAGGTATCCCTGCACTTCATCACATTCCAACTGTTGCAAGCATGCAAGCGTCGCTTCGTCTTCGACGCCTTCGGCTATCGTGCGAAGGTTAAGTGCGTGAGCCATCTGGATGATTGCACGCACGATTGTTTTGTCATTGGTGTTCTGACACAGGTCGCGCACGAAGGCCTGGTCAATCTTCAACTTGTCGACGTCAAAGCGCTGGAGATAAGCCAAGCTGGAGTAACCGGTGCCGAAATCGTCCACGGAAACCATCACGCCAAGCTGCTTAAGACGCTGGACGGTGTTAAGCACTTGTTCAGTGTTGCGAATGAGCACCGACTCCGTAAGTTCAAGTTCGAGAAAGTTGGGATCAAACCCAGACTCGATCAAAGCACGTCGGATCGTCCCTTCAACGTCGCTGTGACTGAATTGCACGGCCGACAGGTTGAACGCAATTCGTACAGGTGCAATACCCGCTTCGCGCCACACTTGCCCCTGTCGGCAGCATTCGCTTATGACCCATTCACCGATGGGCACGATAAGACCACTTTGCTCAGCGATCTGAATAAACTGCCCGGGGAGCACCAACCCTTGCTCGGGATGCCGCCAGCGCAACAACGCTTCGACCCCCTGTACAAGACCACTTCGAAGGTCAATTTGCGGTTGATAATGTAATTCGAATTCACCCTTTGCCAGGGCCCTGCGCAATCCAACCTCCGTACGAAGGCTGGCCGTCGCTTCGCGGTCAAGCCCATCGTCGAAAAAACGACACGAGCCTCGACCGTCACCTTTGGCCCGAGACATCGCGGCGGCGGCCTTGCGTAAAATCGTCTCGAAATCCTCACCATCCTCCGGATACAGGGCTACCCCCATCGTCGCAGACGTATAAATTTCCTCACCCTGGATATTCATGACGCAGGACACGCTGGACTTAAGCTCATGCAGAACCGCCTGAATTTGCGCCAGGCCATCCATACCGATCAGCAGCAGGAGGAACTCATCGCCACCCTGGCGACTTACCGTGTCGGAGTCACGTACACATTCTGTCAGGCGCTTGGCGACGACTCGGAGCACGGCGTCACCTGCGGCATGTCCAAGCGACTCGTTGATGGTCTTGAAGTTGTTCAGGTTGAGCATGACGAATACCAACCTAGGACATTGGTCCCCCCCGGATCCTTTGGCATGTTCAAAGCGGTCGCGCAACATCGACCAGTTCGGCAGCCCCGTCAACGCGTCCCTTGAGGCGAGGTACTCCACCTTGGCTTCAGCGTCCTTGCGCCGAGTGATGTCCATCGCCATCGTCAGGTAACCGGTGACCGCACCACTTGCATCACGCAGCGGCGCCTGTGTAGCGCTGATATTGACGGGATGCCGGTCGCGGTGCGAACGCGTTATTTCCCGGTCTACCACGGTTTCACCCGTGAACGTCTTATGGTGGGGATAGGCGATCTCTGCGGCCATGTCGGGAAGCAGGTTCTCTAGCGTTTGCCCCACGAGTGCGTCGGCGGGCCATCCCAGCAGTTTCTCCGCGGCCTCATTTACCAACGTGATAACGCCTTCAATGTCACGCGTCACGACAGCAATAGGCGACTCATCAATAATGACTTGGTTAAATCGATGTTCAGCGTCCCTGACCTGATAGGCAGCTTGCTCGGCGTTCATGGCGTCGAGTTGCCTACACCACGCCCGGTAGGTCAGATACCACAACAGCAAGGTAAACAAAGTAAATAGCGCAACGGAGCCAACGATCATGCGCCGCTCGGCAACCCAGGGGGCGAGATAGGCTTCAAGCCCGACCCCCACCAGAATGCAAATCGGCTGCGTCGCCATGCAGCGATACCCATAAGAGCGCAATACTCCATCTTGCGGCGCGACATTGACGAAGGTTCCAGACAGCCGGGAAATTCGTCGAGCAACAAACATTGGAGCATCTTTACGAACGATTAGAGGTTCTCCCGGGGCAATGACCCCTTCGGGGTACCGCGTAATAAACCTCAAACTCTGGTCATTAAAGATGGCGAAAATATCAGTTGATCCGTTGGAAAGAGTCGCAAAGCGTTCGTTTAGCGAACTGATTGGAAGGACAAGCGTCACAATGCCGGCAAACTCGCCTTGCGGTGTGTGGATGGCTCTGGCAAAGACAATGTCCCATGTTTTGCTTATTCGGCCCAAAACCGGATGGCTGATGACCATGCCCTTCTTAGGATCATCACGTAATTGCTGAAAGTACTCACGGTCGGTAACAAAAACCTGGGATTCCCCACTGGCACCGAAGACAATCTCGCCGACGGCGTTCACCACTCGCATACCTGACATCGATGGGAGCACGAAGAGGTGTTGGCTCAAGACCGGTTCGACGAGCTCAGGGCGCAGTTCTCCGAATGTCTCTTGGCGCTCGATTTCATGAGCCACTGCGCTCAGCGTACGGTCGATACTCTCAAGTCGGCCATTAAAGTCTGAATGGAGCAGCAGCGACAGGTTGTCTGCCTGAATAGAGGCCTTCGCCTCGAACTGCTTGCGAGTTACATCCAACCATCTCCATGCGCCAGCCCATACGATCAAATCGAGAAATAACAGACCCAGTATCAGCAGTACGCCGGCACGATTTATGCTCAAGATCATCCCCACTGCCAGTTGATTTATCATTGTTCACCGGACTGATTCGGCTCGCTCGATAAAACAAACCAGGTCATCTCCAGTTAGCAATCACTCAAGCAAAAACACTCCGTGCAAAGTGGCACGAGGCCTACCCCTTTTTCCTCACCGCCCAACCGCCCCCTCATACCGCCGCTGAATCCGCTCCAACTCCCCTGAACGCCGCAACTTCTCCAACGCACTTGCCCACGCCGCCACCACTTCATCCTCACTGTCAGGGCTGAAGGCGATGTACAACGATGAGCGATACAGTTCGATAGGGATCCGTCGCAGGGTGCCCGGCGCGATGTTCAACTGACGGCTGTAATAAGCCACGCCAGCATCGGTGTCACCGACGATGATGTCGGTGCGTCTGGCAAGCAGCATGCGGTAAAGCAGCTTGCTCTCGGTGGCGCTTTTATCCAGGTTGTTGAAGCCCAGCGACTGCAACATCTGCGGCACCAGGCCGGCGTGGCGGGTGGTGATCTGCGGGGCATGCAGCAGTTGTTCCAGGGAGTTCACCGGCGGCGTACTGGCCAGTTGATAGGGGTGAATGGATTCCTCCACGATCGGTCCGACCCATTTGTATAACGGCTCGCGCTCCGGTGTGCGGAACAGGGAGTACATGATGGTCTTGGGCCGCGTCTTCAGTACCTGGGTGGCTCGCATACTCGGCTGCAACAGGACCTCGAAGTCATTCCCGGTGAGCGCCATGATGGCCCGGACGATCTCGGTGGTCATGCCGGTGAGCTGATTGTTTTCCTGATAGTTGTACGGCGCCCACTCTTCGGTGATGACTTGATACTCCTCGGCCCCGGCATCAACCGTGCCGAGCAATAGGCAGAGCAGCGCTGCAGCCGGTGTCGAATGTCTCACGTGTTCTCCCGCCGGATTGTTCGGTGTTTGTGCATGGATGGAGCCTGATTCAAAGGGGGCAAGGTAAGCATAGACCCAAACACACGCCCGACAGTTGAAGCAGTCCACATTCCGCCCCTTAGCAACCCCCAGGCCTTGGTGTACGATCAGCGCGAACCGGATATCGGCCAGCGTACACGGCGCTTCCCTTTCGCCCTTCTCCCTGTGACCCGCCCACATGAATCCGATCGACCCACTGTTGTTTCAACGCATCATCACCGCCCATGGCCACGTCGAAGGCGCGGCGTATTTCGACGCTGAGGAAAGCCTCGCCCATGAGGTGTTTGCTGACCGCATCGTTTTCCAGACCAACTACCTGGATTACCGCAGCTATGAGGTCGATCTCGCCGAGGGCCGCGTACGCGTGCGCAAGACGCGGCTGGATAACTACTCGCGCGGCCATAAGGCACAGGTGATCGATGACGACATGGATGACGAGGACTGGGCCGAGCTGGGCAGTCTGTGGCAGCGCTTGAGCCACGATCTGGACACCCAGGGGCAAGGGCCGCAGCCCGATTTGGCCGATACCCTGGCCGATCTGTTTGATTGTTTGTTCGACGAGGCGCGCGCGCAGGCGCTCATTCAAAACATGCCGGCGCCTACCGGGCAATGGGATTGGGCTTGGACGCAGGTCGAGTCAGCGCTCACCGAGGCGAATCAGTTGGCGGGGTTCGAATGGAAGGAGTGGTCGTCCTACGGGATCGATGCCGTCAATGCCCTCGCCCCGCTGCGACAGTTGGGCATTGAAATCCCTGCGCCGGAGCGTAAAGCCATCGATGCCATCAACCGCGCCAACAATTGGGAGCGTGCGCTCCTGCAGTATTTCAACGCACAGCTGGAGGCTCATGACTTGAAGCTGTTGGCCATCGGCACGCACTTCAATGAATACCAGGCCTTCGCCTGCCTGCCCATGAACGGCCTGGGCCTGATCAATGCCTTGGAGATCATGGGAAGGCTGGGCATCGTCTACAAATATTAAGCGACTGGCGCCACGCGCTTTCGGTTCGCTTTTACCAGCCCATAAAGGGCTGCCCCTCCTTTGAGCCTCGAAGTGACGACATGACAAACTGTGATCAATGCGGATCCGTCCTCCCTTACGACACCGCTGCTTGCCCGCGATGCGCCGGGGAAATTCGGCACATGGTAGAGGCGCACGCGCCAAGCTCCGAGCCGTCGAAAGGGCAGAAAATCCTGAAATGGGTGCTGATCGGCATTGTGGTCGCGGTGCTGGCAGCAGTGGCGGCGGTCATGTGGATCTTGCACTCGCTGGGGCCGATGCCTTCTTTTGGTTGATGGCTACAGATACTTCCCAACCCACGGATGGATGAACACATGAAAACCACCCTTGATCACCTCGTCATCGTGGCAACGGACCTCGATACCGGCTGCGCGTTCGTGACTGACGCGCTGGGCGTCGACCTTCAGCCGGGTGGCGTCCATTCACGCATGGGCACCCATAACAGGCTGCTGCACCTTGGCCCCGGGCTCTACCTCGAAGTGATTGCCGTGGACCCGTCCGCCCTACGTCCGGACCGGGCACGCTGGTTCGGCCTTGATCAATTGGCCCCCCATTCGCCGGCACGCCTGGCGACCTGGGTGGCACGCACTGATGATATCCATACCGCTCGTGATGCCTGCCCTGGCCTTGTCGGGGATGTCGAACCCATGACGAGAGGAACATTGAATTGGCAAATAACCATACCGGCTGATGGAAGCCTTCCCATGGATGGATCAGTCCCCACCCTCATTCAATGGGCGCCTGGGCTTCATCCGGCGGACACGCTCCAGGACAAGGGTTGTGCGCTATTGGCACTGGATGTCTTTCATACGGATCCGGAAAAGATCAAAGCGATCCTGACGGCCATGAATTTTTCTGGCCGGATTCATCTTCACGCACTGCAAGCGCCTTCGGCTCCCTATCTGCTTGCGCATATTCAAACGCCAAATGGGTTGAAGACACTGCCGCTTTTACACGTGTGACCGTTTGGGGCGGCTTCGCCACCCAGCGGGAGCAAGCTCCCTCGCCACGAGTATTCACTTCGTAACCGAAGCGAAACGCAGCTATCCGATTTTCCCATAGTTGCTATCGATACCGGCGCCGTTCTCGTCCTCGGCCTCTCTCTCTAATCTGCCCACCAACGCGATCGACGACGATCGCCGCAGATCAAACCGACCTTATGGAGAGAGAAACGATGAACACCTTCAACCGCACCCTCGCTGTCGCCACCCTGGCATTGGCCACCCTCAGCGCCGAAGCCGCGTCGCCTGGCCAGGCCGCTGCCAGCGCGTCTGCTGTCGGCAGCGTGGTCCAGTCCGCCAGCTACATCACCACCAAGGATGGCGTGCAGCTGTATTACAAGGACTGGGGCCCGCGCGATGGTCAGGTCGTGACCTTCAGCCACGGCTGGCCACTGGACTCCGACAGCTGGGAAGGCCAGATGATGTTCCTCGCCTCGAAGGGTTATCGCGTGGTGGCTCATGACCGTCGCGGCCACGGTCGCTCCAGCCAGCCTTGGGAAGGCAACGACATGGATCACTACGCCGATGACCTGGCGGCGGTGATTGAAGCGCTAGACCTGAAGGCTGTCACCCTGGTGGGCTTCTCGACGGGGGGCGGTGAAGTGGCTCGCTACATCGGCCGTCACGGCACCGCTCGAGTGAAGAAAGCCGTGCTGGTGTCCTCTGTCCCGCCATTGATGCTCAAGACCGACACCAACCCCGGTGGCTTGCCTATCGAGGTGTTCGATGGCCTGCGCAAGGCGTCCCTGGAGAACCGCTCGCAGCTGTACCTGGACATTGCCTCCGGCCCGTTCTACGGCTACAACCGCAAGGGCGCCAAGCCATCCCAAGGGCTGATCCAGTCGTTCTGGGTGCAGGGCATGCAGGGTGGCAGCAAGAATACCTATGACTCGATCGCGGCATTCTCGGCGACCGACTTCCGCGGCGATTTGAAGAAGTTCGATGTGCCGACGCTGGTGATCCACGGCGATGACGACCAGATCGTGCCTATCGACGCTTCAGGCCGGGCCTCGGCGGCGCTGATCAAGGGCGCTCGACTGATCGTCTACCCTGGTGCACCGCACGGCTTGACCGAGACGCACAAGGATCGCCTCAATCAGGATCTGCTGACCTTCCTCAAGGAATAAAAGCCCAGATCTCTTGTGGGAGCGAGCTTGCTCGCGATGGCGGTGGATCAGCTTGCCTCAATGCTGAATCTGCCGACGCCATCGCGAGCAAGCTCGCTCCCACAGGGGGTTTGGGGTGGATTCGGCGCTTGTGTGCACTCAAGATCAATTGTGGGAGCGAGCTTGCTCGCGATGGCGGTGGGTCAGCTTGCCTCAATGCTGAATCTACCGACGCCATCGCGAGCAAGCTCGCTCCCACAGTTGTTTTAGGATGGATCACGAATTCAATGCCGCAACAACTTACGCAATGGAATCTCATCCTTGCGCACCGGTGACTTGATGACGATGTAGCTGAAGTACTTGGAGATGCCGATGTTCTTGTCCAGCAGGCTTTCCATCACGTCCTGATAGTCCTGGATGCTGCGGGTCATGAAGCGCACCAGGTAGTCGTAGCCGCCGCTGATGAGGTGGCATTCGAGTACTTCATCCACCAGCCGGATGTTGGATTCGAACTTGGCGAAGTCCTCACGCTTGTGGTCGCTGAGGGTAACTTCGGTGAAGACCGTCACCGAATCGGTAATCTTGGCCAGGTTCAGATGGGCCTTGTAGCTGGAAATGTACCCCAACGATTCCAGTCGTTTGACCCGCTGAAGGCACGGGCTGGCGGACAAGCCCACGGCATCGGCCAGGCTGACGTTGGTCATGCGGCCATCTTTTTGAAGCTCTACCAAAATGCTGATGTCGATCCGGTCCAGTTTCGCTAAACCTTCCATCGCATACCTCTTGCCTGCCGTTTGTAAGACAATCTTCTAACAAAATCAGCGTCGTAAGGACAGCTGATGCTGAGCGACCAGATCAGCCATGCTGTTGATGCAATAGTCCGCCGCACAGGGCGCGGGAGACATATCGGCGTTGCGGCAGATCAGGCAGACAGCCCCAACCGACCGTGGGCGGGCGCCGGGACGGGTCACCTGGAGAATAGACTCGGCGCTCAGGCCATTGGCCGCCAGCCAATCGTGATCCTGCAACGGGTCGCTCGCCAGCGAAATAAAATCATCAGGCTCGATGCCCAGGCGCTCGCACAACACGCCCCGGTCCTCGGCATCGCGATCCCCTTGCACCAACAACCGATAGAACTTGCGCAGGTAGAGCATCGCACCCGGCGCATCCTCGAACAGCGTCCAACCGGCAGCCGAGCGGGCGAAGCTCATGCCCTCCTCCCAACTGACCTTGAGCTTCCAGCGCTCGGCCAATTGACGGTGGGCGAAACACAGCAAGCCGCTGAAGCCCAATTCGCCGAAACGCGGATATAAGGCTTGCAGCACTTCGTCAAAATCGGCGAGCACCTGTGCTTTGTCCAACGGCTCGCCATGGTTTTCCAGCAGCGGCTGCAACGCCGTCCAGACGCCGGAGTCCCGATCCACCAGGACCTCATCGCAATCGATCAACAACGCCCGATATTCAGTCAGCCTCATCTGTAAAGCCTCCGATGATGTCCCATCGATCAACGCTCCATTAATCGCCACTGACGCTTGCCCGGGCAAACGTCATGAACGCAGGCATCAGCCGAGGACGCGTGCCAAGGCGCCGTCGAGAATCTGCAACGCTTCGTCGATCTGCGCTTCGCTGGTCACCAGCGGCGCCAGGAAGCGCAAGACGTTGCGGTACACCCCGCACTTGATCACCAGCAAACCGCCGGCCCGGGCTTCGTCGATCAGGCGTTGGTTCAGGTCGGCGTCCGGGGTGCGCGCGTCGTCATGCTTGATCAGTTCGATCGCCAGCATGAAGCCGCTGCCGCGCACGTCGCCGATCTGCGGGTAACGGGTTTGCAGGTGCAGCAGGCCCTGGCGCAAGCGCTTACCCAGGACTTCACCACGGGCCAGCAGCTGTTCTTGCTCGTACGCCTCGATCACCGCCAGCGCCGCCGCGCACGACAGCGCATTACCGCCGTACGTACCGCCCAGGCCACCCGGCAGTGGAGCGTCCATGATCTCGGCCTTGCCGACCACACCCGACAACGGCAAGCCACCGGCGAGGCTCTTGGCGACCGTGACCAGGTCCGGCTGGATGCCGGCGTGCTGGAAACCGAACCATTTACCGGTGCGACCGAAACCGGTCTGGATTTCATCGAGAATCAACACAATGCCATGCTTTTGCGTCAATGCGCGCAGGCCCTGCAAAAACTCGGCGGGGGCCGACAGGAAACCGCCATCGCCCTGCACCGGCTCGATGATGATGGCCGCGACCCGCTCAGGTGCCACTTGGGTGGCCAACAGCTCGTCCAGCGCCTGGAGCGCCATTGCGCTGGTGACGCCGCGATAGGCATTCGGATACGGCGTGTGGAAGACCTCCGGGGCGAACGGGCCGAAGTTCTGTTTGTACGGCTGGCTCATGCCGGTCAGCGTGGTGCCGAGCAAGGTCCGGCCATGGAACCCGCCGCGAAAGGCAATCACGGCCGAGCGGTTGGTGTGGGCCCGGGCGATCTTCACGGCGTTTTCCACCGCTTCGGCACCCGAGGTGAAAAATGCCGCTTTATAGGCGTGCTGGCCGCCGATCATTTCGCACAGGCGCTGGGCCAGGTCCAGGTAGGGCTTGTAGGCCACGACCTGGAAACAGGCATGGGAGATCTTCTGCAACTGGGCCTGCACGGCCGCGATGACCTTGGGGTGATTGTGGCCGATGTTCAACACACCGATGCCGCCGACGAAGTCCAGGTAACGCTTGCCGTCCACGTCCCATAATTCCGAGCCCTGGGCCCGATCGATCACCAACGGGTGCGCGGTGACCAAACCACGTGGCACGAATTGATCACGCTGACGGAGCAAACTTGGGGTTTCTTCGACTTTACTGTTCATTGGCATTTCCCATCGTGAGCCTCGCACCCAGGAAGCGGCTGCGGTGTGTTCACAGGTTAAGCGTTCGACGCGATTGTCTAAGCCGAACTTGGTCGTTGAGAAATTCGGATCGACTGTTTACACCCCGGCAAACAGCAGAATCCTCCAGAGGCATTCCAGCCCCATGGAATCTGCCGCAAGAGGCACCTTGCAACGCAGTGCGATGCTGCTACGCCGGCCCTTTCGACAGATCCTGCTCTGGCGTTGAGGCATGCTAGGGGCTCCTTGATTTCAGGCGAGAAGTGACCCATGGCCCTGCTCTATAAAGCTGACCCGGTACGCGGCGAACACTGGCGGCGCCTGTTCGCCGAACACGCGCCGGACATTGAATGGCGTGCCTGGCCAGACATCGGCGACCCGCGGGATATCCAGTATCTGGCGGCCTGGCAAGCGCCGGACGACGTCGAAACGCTGTTGCCGAATCTGCAGGTGCTGTTCGCCTTGTCGGCCGGCGTGGATCAACTCGACCTTGGCCGCTTGCCAACGACGCTGCCAGTGGTGCGCTTGCTCGACCCCGGCATCAGCCAGGGCATGTGCGAGTACGCCAGTTTCGCCGTGCTCAGCCTGCACCGGGACATGTTGCGCTATCGCCAGCAACAGGCCGAACGCTGCTGGCAAGCGCACCGGCTGATGCCCGCCGGGCAACGCCGGGTGGGCGTCATGGGCCTGGGTTTGCAGGCACGGCAGATACTCGCCAGCTTGAAGACCTTTGGTTTTGCCTTGTCGGGCTGGGCCCGCAGCGAACATGACATTGATGGGGTCGCGTGCTTTGCTGGCGACGAGCAACTGCCGGCGTTTCTCGGTCAATGCGACATCGTGCTGTGCGTCCTGCCGTTGACCGAGCAGACCCGAGGGATCCTCAACCGCCAGCTGTTCCAACACCTGCCCAAGGGCGCAGCGTTGGTCAACATGGGCCGGGGTGGACACCTGGTGGAAGCGGACCTGCTTGAAGCCCTTGCCGACGGCCAGCTCAGCGCCGCGGTGCTGGACGTGCTGGAGCAGGAACCGGCGCCGATGGATCATCCCTTCTGGCACCATCCACAGATACTGTTGACGCCGCACATCGCGGCGATGACCCAGCCTGAAAGTGCCTCTGGCGTGTTGCTGGAGAACATCCGCCGGCATCAACGGGGAGAATCGATGCTGGGCCTGGTTGATCGTGAGCGCAGCTATTGAACGCTCGAATAGCATGCTCCCCGTCACACCTCATCATGCGGTGTCGTGCTGCTGTCTTTTTATAAAACAGCAGCTATGACGCTTACCAGGTGATAGCATTTGGCCTTCAACTATCTGAAGGATCAGCATGCATGAAGCAGAACGTAAGGACACAACGACTGGATAAGCTTCATAAGCTTGTGACTGCCTACACCGCCGAAGCTCATGAGGAAAAACTGCTACCTGCCGATCACCCTGCACTCGCCTGGTTCACCCCATTCAAATACCTGAATCCAGTTAGCTGGGCACTTGCCCCAAATAAAATCCCCTACGTAGCGGCCACTGCGTTGGTTGACAGTTATTCCTGCCTGCCGCGAAGACCAGACATGGCGTTTACCTATCTGTGGACGGCTACCAACAGTTGCTACAACGATCTCTATATGAAGTCATCTGCCCATGCGGAAAGCTTGGGAGACTCGAAAGCCATTGAGAAATCCCTGATTGAAATCAACAAGATCATGCAGTCCCAAATCGCCTTGCCAACCGCCTCCACGCAGGGTCCCGATTTCAGCACCCCTCAAGAAATAATATTGGATTTCGCCCACCGCCTACCTGACAAGACACTGCATTTCGTCGCGTCTTACATCCTCAAGGGTATGGCTATCGAAAAACACAATGAGTTCGTCATAAAAAAAGCAAACAAAACCGGAAAAAAAGCAGACACCATCAGAAAAATTCATATCTCATCATCATACAAATCGTTTAAAACCAAGTTCAAGGCAATGTTCAATCATTTCTACTGGACCTACGGTGAGGCCTATTCCGCCCTATGTACGATTACCGAGAATCCGGACAAAACGGATGTAAGCTTCGGAATAGTCGAAAACGAAAAATCTCGAAAAATCACCCATGCGCTTGGAAAAGAGATAAAAACAATACTCATCAAGATACCTGCCATCGACCAATTCGATGACCTCGGCAAGCCCACCGTAAAAACCCCGGCCCTCTATTCAGACACCCAGAGACTAGAATTTCTCGTGTTTTGCCTTCTCTACGCCACCAGAAACAATAACGCGCACGGAAATGTAGCATCCAGGGTCGGCAGTATATTTTCAGACAGTCAAAGCATCGTTGCCGCTACTTGGATTTTTTTGTTTGGCTATTTCTACCTTTCATTGATTCTCCTGTGCTTAGGTTCTATTGAACCCGATGACCTGCATATTCATTCACTCAACGCCTCCTTATTAGATAAAAAATGACTAAACCCGAATTCAAGGCATTAAGCGGTGAGATTTTCGACTTTGAAAATCTCACCGACAGAAATGACTTCATGCAGAATGAAGTGAGCTTTTGGAAGCCAAAACTCAAAAGTCTCAAAAAACACGACACATCGAATGTTCACCAGGCCCTGACGAATATAGCGGCCTGCGTGGAGATTTTTGAATATCACATCGCCATGGAAGAGCAATATTTTCTCGACGAAGAAGCGCCAGAAGAGGAGCTTTCGGACGTCTGGATCTATAGCAACTCACCCGCCACGATCAAATGGCTGGAGATTTATTCGAATGAACCCGCTATTGCCGGAGGTTTCTACGATGCAATTTTTCTAGGCAAAAGTGATAACCCAGGCTCATTTAACGACTTCAGCGGATACCTGGCCGCGTATGAATTCAAACTTCCCCTGCAAAACTCTTTCGCACAGCGTTCCACTTCAGAAGCGGCGGTGATACGTGGAATTCACTCAAACTTCTTCAAGATCAAATACAGGCTCGTAAAAAAAGCAAGAAAAGAAATGAACCTGTTTGCCCAATGGCAAAAGCAGGAAGAGGAGGCCTGGGCAACGCGCCTTGAGACGCTAGAGTCAACATATAAAGAGAAGCTTCGGCTGGAAGGCCCCGCGACCTATTGGGCAAAAAAAGCCAGTGAACACCAGACACGTGGTTATATCTGGACAGGCGTACTCAGCGTCACCTTGTTTTTCTCCGTCATCGGCCTATGGACATCCTTCAATCTATGGCTGAGTGGTGACCGCACACCGATTGCCCTCAATCAGATCGAGGGTGCGCTCATTTTCGTAACCCTTATCTCAACGTTGGCCTTTACCGTCAAAACACTCTCAAAGCTGGTTTTCAGCGCATTCCACCTTCAACGCGATGCAGAAGAACGAGAGCAGCTTACCCACTTGTATCTGACATTGAGCAAAGACACCCAAGTAGACGAGGAATCGAGAAAAATAATCCTCCAGTCGCTGTTCAGCCGCTCGGAGACAGGACTTATCTCTAATGAATCCGGACCAACCATGCCCGGACTGACGGACCTGCTGTCTGCTTTCAAAAAAGGCTGACAGCCACTGAAAGGTTATTCGCGCAGCACCTGCATACTTATCTATCGCGCTTTCGCGTCGGCCCAAGCCTGAAATCCGGCCCGGTATTTACTGCTGGCCGAGCAGCTGATTTGAGCAAGAAATGTGGTCGGCAAAGCCGTTGCTGACGGAACATACCGAATCAATTGGCGGCCCTTGCCAGGCCTCGTTGCAGGTGAGATACACACGCTTTCAGCGGATAAAACCGTCCGATCAAGCGCCTCTTTCAATGGTGATCTGCCATGTCCATTTCGCAACGCCCTACTTACTTCTATCGCGCCATGACCGCCACCGACGTGCCTGCGGCCCATGCCTTGTCCGTGCAGTTGAAATGGCCCCATCGCCTGGAAGACTGGGCGATGTTGCAACGCGTCGCCCAAGGGTTTGTCGTGGAAGACCAGGGTCGTTTGATTGGAACGGCGTTCACCTGCGCCCAGGGGGACTACGCCACCATCGGCCTGGTGATTGTCGACGATGAGTATCAGGGCCAGGGGATCGGTCGCAAACTGATGGAACTGGCGATCGAGGCTTGCGGCTCGCGGACCGCCGTGCTCAATGCGACGCTGGCCGGTGCCCCGCTGTATGCCAGCCAGGGCTTCGTTGATTTTGGGCATATCCAGCAGCATCAAGGGCAAGCGCTGGTGCCGGCCCTGCAAGCACTGGCCGCCGGCGAGCACTGCCGCGAGCTGGGCGAAGCCGATCATGCCGAGCTGATCAAACTGGCCAATGCCGGGAGCGGGCTGGAGCGGAGCGCTGTGCTCAATGATCTGTTCGAGGTCGTTGAACATTCAGTGGGTATCGAGCGCGACGGTCACTTGTGCGCCTTCGCCCTGCTGCGCCCCTTCGGCCGTGGGCGCTGCATTGGCCCGCTCATCGCCCAGAGCCTGGAACAGGCCCAGCACTTGATCGCCGTGCTGCTGGCTCAAGTGCCGGACGCATTCGTTCGCATCGACATCCCTTCAAACAGCGGCCTGGCCCCTTGGCTGGAAAAGGCCGGGCTCAAGCAGGTCGACACCGTCGCCCAAATGGCACGGGGCACGCCTCCGCAAGCGACCGGCGCAGTTCGGCAATTTGCGCCGGTGACCCAGGCCATTGGCTGAAAACCCCGCACTCCCCTCAACGCTTCCCTGGAGAATCATCTTCATGCTCGAACCCACTGCAGTGCTGTTGGCACACGCCGATGGCCGCCTTGCCTCAACCCCGTTCACCCCGGGTTCGCTGGGCGCCAAGGATCCGTTCGACCGCCTCATCGCCTATGACGGGGCGGATGGCATGGCTGCCGGCGTGGTCCGGGCGAGCGGGCTGTTCAGCGTCGATGCATACCCCTTCAGTGAGACGCTTGTGGTGCATGCCGGCGCAGTGACGCTGCGCAGCCAGGGACAGACGCTGCAGCTCAAGCCAGGTGAAAGCGCGGTGATCGGGCGGGGGACGGCGCTTGAGGTCGAGGCGCAATCTGGCTCGCTCTGGGCCTTCTGTGCCGATACCCAGCGTATCGAAGCGCACCTTCCCGGGCTGACGGCACTCCCCGCCCACACCCTGCTCTCGCCTTCCGCAGCCCCGGATGACGAGATCCTGCTCAGCCCGCCGCCGCAATGTAGCTCGCACAATTTGTTTGTCGAGCAAGCGAGCAACCTGCGCATCGGTATCTGGGACTCGACGCCCTACACTCGCAAGTCACGACCGCACAAACTGCATGAGCTGATGCACCTGCTCGAAGGCAGCGTCACCTTGCAGGCAGCCGATGGCAGCGACTTGACGGTCAACACCGGCGATACCGTATTCGTCCCGCTGAATGCACCGTGTGCCTGGAAAAGCAGCGTTTATGTGCGCAAGGTGTACGTCGTCAAATAATCCGGTGTATGGCAGCTCCACCGCTATCGCGAGCAAGCTTTGCTCCCACAACGGGTTGCGGGTGGATGTGAATCTTGCCGCCAACCGAGGGCCCCATGTGGGAGCGAGCTTGCTCGCGATGGCGGCGGCACAGCCAACATCATCGCAAGCTGATCCACCGCTATCAGAGCAAGCTCGCTCCCACAAGGGGTTGTGGTGGGGGGGGGCAGATCAGCCAAAAAAAGCCCGCAGTGTGAGCGGGCAAAAGGTGTCGCAGGTTGGATCAAGCCTCAGAGCGCGGCGGCGATGGCCTGGCCAACATCCTGGGTCGAGCCTTGCCCACCCAGGTCGGGGGTGATGGGGCCTTCGGCGATGACTTGTTCGATGGCCTTGAGAATCCCATCGTGGGCCGCGCGGTAGCGTTCATCGCCGTTACCCAAGAAGTCGAGCATCAAGGCGCCGGACCAGATCATCGCGATCGGGTTGGCGATGTTCTGCCCATAGATATCGGGCGCTGAGCCATGCACCGGTTCGAACAGCGACGGGTAGCGGCGCTCCGGATCGAGGTTGGCCGACGGTGCGATGCCGATGGTGCCGGCGCAGGCCGGGCCCAGGTCAGAGAGGATGTCGCCGAACAGGTTCGACGCCACCACCACATCAAACCGGTCAGGCTGCAAAACAAAGCGAGCGCACAGGATGTCGATGTGTTGCTTGTCCCACTTCACGTCCGGGTACTGCTCGGCCATCAATGCCGTGCGCTCGTCCCAATACGGCATGCTGATGGAAATGCCGTTGGACTTGGTGGCCGCGGTCAAGCGTTTGCGCGGTCGGGTCTGGGCCAGGTCGAAAGCGAACTTCAGGATCCGGTCGACCCCACGCCGGGTGAACACCGACTCCTGCAGCACGAACTCATGCTCGGTGCCTTCGAACATCTTGCCGCCGATGGAAGAGTATTCCCCCTCGGTGTTCTCGCGGATCACCACGAAGTCGATGTCCCCCGCCTTGCGCCCGGCCAACGGACACGGCACCCCCGGAAACAGCCGCACCGGGCGGATGTTCACGTACTGGTCGAAGTCGCGACGGAACTTGAGCAACGAGCCCCACAGGGAAATATGATCCGGCACCTTGTCCGGCCAACCCACGGCGCCGAAGTAGATCGCGTCGAAGCCCTTGAGTTGTTCGAACCAGTCGGCGGGCATCATCTGCCCGTGCTCCAGGTAGTAATCGCAATGGGCCCAATCGAGCACTTCGATGTCCAGCGACAACTGCCACTTTTTCGCGGCTTGCTCCAGTACTCGCAGCCCTTCAGGCAAGACTTCCTTGCCGATGCCATCGCCGGCAATGGCAGCGATTCGAAATGGTTTGCTCATCAATCGTGGCTCCCGGGTGTCTGTTCAAATGACGGTCGCATCACAGCCCACCGATGTGGAAGGCTTTGACTTCAAGGTATTCGTCCAGGCCGTACTTACTGCCTTCGCGCCCCAGGCCCGACTGCTTGATGCCGCCGAAGGGCGCGACTTCCATGGAGATAAGCCCGGTATTGAGCCCGACCATGCCGAACTCCAGTGCCTCGCCGAAACGCCATGAGCGGCGCAGGTCCTGGGTGAAGTAATAAGCGCCCAGGCCATACGGCGTGGCATTGGCCAGGGCCAGGGCCTGCTCTTCAGTAGTAAAGCGCATCAGCGGCGCCACCGGGCCGAAGGTTTCTTCGTTGGCCAGCAACATCCCGGCGTGGGCCTCGCCCAATACCGTTGGCTGGACAAACTGACTGTCGCCCTCGGGAACACCGCCACACAGCAGGCGCGCGCCCTGGCTCAACGCATCGTCGATGTGCCGGGCGACTTTGTTCACCGCCGCGAGGTTGATCAGCGGGCCGATCATCACGTCAGCCTCCAGCCCATTGCCGACCTTGAGCTTGCCCACCTCTTCCACCAGCCGTGCGGCGAAGCGTTCGTAGATACCGTCCTGCACCAGGATGCGGTTGGCGCAGACGCAGGTCTGGCCGGCGTTGCGAAACTTGCTGAGCATGATGCCGGCGACGGCTTGCTCCAGGTCCGCATCGTCAAACACGATGAACGGCGCGTTGCCGCCCAGCTCCAGGCTCAAGCGCTTGATGTGCTCGGCGCTCTGGCGCATCAGCAGGCGCCCGACCGCCGTCGAACCGGTAAAGGAAATCTTGCGCACCGTCGGGTTACCGGTCAGTTCTTCGCCGATACCGGCAGGCATACCCGTCACGACATTGAACACCCCGGCCGGAATCCCGACCCGCTCGGCCAACACCGCCAGGGCCAAGGCCGACAAGGGGGTTAGGTCCGAGGGTTTGACGATGACCGGGCAGCCGGCCGCCAAGGCCGGTGCGCACTTGCGGGTGATCATCGCATTGGGGAAATTCCAGGGGGTGATCGCGGCACAGACACCCACCGGCTGCTTGAGCGTGAGCAGGCGTCGGTCGCCGCTGGGCGCCGGGATGGTCTCGCCATAGACCCGCCGGGCCTCTTCGGCAAACCATTTGGCGAAACCGGCCCCGTAGCGGATTTCGCCTTTGGCTTCGTTCAACGGTTTGCCCTGTTCACAGGTCATGATCAGCGCGAGGTCGTCGAGGTTGTCCATCATGGCTTGATACCAGCGCTCCAACAGCGCTGCCCTTTCGGCCGCCGGACGCGCGCGCCACGCTGGCCAGGCGCGCTCGGCGGCCTCGATGGCACGCCGGGTTTCCACGCCTTGCATAGCCGGTACCCGGGCGAGCACCTGGCCGGTGGCCGGGTCGATGACGTCAAGGGTGGCGGCGTTGTCGGCGCCGATCCACTGACCGTCGACGTAAGCGAGTTCTGCCAACAGGCTGGGGTCTTTCAATCGATTCTTGAGCATGGTCGCGTCCTGTTCCGAGGTGATTCCAGTCTAAGGAGATGCCACGGGGCAGGATGCTGAAAGCGGGGTTTGGGCAGTGTTGGATGCTGAAGTTTCGAGGTGGGACGGCAGGCTCTACCGAGGCCCCAGGCTAAACACTGAACATGAACATGAACATGAACATGAACATGAACATGAACATGAGCATGAGCATGAGCATGAGCATGAGCATGAGCATGAGCATGAACATGAACATGAACATGAACATTGAACACTGTGGGAGCAAAGCTTGCTCGCGATGGCGGTGGATCAGGCGACATCGATCAAGACCGTGTCATCGTTCATCGCGAGCAAGGTTGAACTGGTCAAGTAAATCCGGACACCAGTTACGGTGTTTATGCTGCTTTTTGCTCCATGGCTATTGGCGATAGGTAGTCGTTGTAGCTGTGGAGCCTGGTGCGGTTGTAGTACATGAAGAAGCGCACCATATCGGTTTGTGCTTCCTCGCTCGTGCTGTAACCGTTGCGAGGGACCCATTCTGACTTCAGGGTGCCGAAAAAACGTTCTGTTGGAGCATTGTCCCAGCACTGCCCGCGATGACTCATGCTTTGCAAAATGCCATTGCGCATCAACTCTTCTTGAAACTTGCGGCTGGTGTACTGACAGCCCTGATCCGAATGAAACATCAATCCAGGTGGGCATGTTCGAAGCTCTATCGCCATGCGTAACGCCTTGCTGACCAGGTTGGCGTCATTGATCAGCGAAAATGCCCAACCAATGACCCGGCGAGCAAACAAGTCGATAACGATGGCCAGATGAACCCAGCGTTTACCCACCATCAAGCTTGTAACGTCGCCACACCAGACCTGATTGACCACGGTCGGCTTGAAATTACGCTTGAGCAGATTGGGTGCGACAAATGCTTCAACTCCTTTGGACCTGAATGGATGAGGCTGGCGTTGTTTACTGACAATGTTGGCTTCCCTCATCAGTGTTCTAACAAGGCTTCTGCCGACCGCTATGTTTTGGGCCTTCAGATGCTTGCTGATCGTTCTGGACCCCATGGCTTCCCGGCTTTCGCTGTGCAGTTCAACCACCTTCCCCTTGAGTTCTTCGCGCTCGATCTTAGGCCGCGAGAGCCGCTGTAGCCACTCGTAAAAGCTGCTGCGCTTCACATCGAAAACGCGACACAGGATGGCGGTCGGGAATGACTCTCTTAGCTCCGCGATCATCGAAAACGATCGGGATCCGACATCAAGAGAGCGGTAGCCTTTTTTAAGATTTCGGCTTCCATTTCCATGCGTTTGATCTTGGCTTTCAGATCCTGAATCTGCCGTTGATCCTCAGTAATGGCCTTGGTGCCTTGAACTGGCTGACCTTTTTGTTCCTTGCGAACCTGGTCCACCCACCGTCGTAACGCGGTAGCACTGATGTCCAGCGACGCGCAGACTTCCTGTACTGAACAGTTGTCATCAATCACCATGCTGGCCGCACGATGTTTGAACTCGCGGGAAAAGACTCTTCTTTCTTTCATGGAACCTCCAAATTGGCGAAATCATATCGCCCTTAAGAGGTGTCCGGAATTATTAGGCCAGTTCAGGTGTGCTCCCACAGGTGTGTTCCCATAGATGTGTTCCCACAGGTGTGCTCCTACAGGTGTGTTCCCATAGGTGTGTTCCCACCTTTTGTTTTGTGCAGGGCTTAGATTTTCAGGGAGCCGAGCAACCCTTCCAGAAACCGCTCCCCCGCGTCCATCTGGCTGATCTCGATGAACTCGTCAGGCTTGTGCGCCTGTTCGATCGAGCCTGGGCCGCAGACCACCACGGGTACATCCAGGCGCTGCTTGAACAGGCCGCCCTCGGTGCCAAAGGAGACCTTGGTGGTGCCGGTGTCCGGGGTGGCAAAGTTTTTCAGGAAGCGCACGGCTTCGACACTCGGATGGGTGTCGAGGCCCGGATAGACGTTGAGGGTTTCGATCTCGATGTCCGCGATGCTGGAGAGTTTTTTCGCCTCGCGCACGATCACCTCGGCGCGCTCGCGCAGTTGCTCCAGGAACAGGTCCAGATCGTCGTCCGGCAAGTTGCGCACTTCGAAATCCAGGGTGCACAGGTTCGGCACGATGTTCAGTGCCTTGCCGCCGACAATCTGCCCGACATGCACGGTGCTGTAGGGCACGTCGTAATCCGCATCCTGGGCACCTTGCTCCTGCAATTGCTGCTGGCTCAGGCGCAACGCCGCGATGAAATCGCAGGCGACGTGAATCGCATTGACCGAGCGCGGCGCCAGCGATGAGTGCGCTTCCAGGCCGCGACAGTAGGTGCGATAGGAACCCTTGCCCTTGTGGCCGAGCACGAACTGCATGTTGGTCGGCTCGCCGATCACGCACAAAAATGGCCGCACCGGCGCCAGGTGCAGCACGTCGAGCAAGCGCCGCACCCCCACGCAACCGATCTCTTCGTCGTGGGAAAGCGCCAGTTGCAATGGCCGGTTCAACGAATGGTCGGCGGCATCGAGCATGGCGTCGATGGCCAGCGCAATGAAACCTTTCATGTCACAACTGCCGCGCCCGTAGACCCGTCCATCGCGCACAGTCGCCTGGAACGCCGGAACGGTCCAGGCCTGCCCCGCCGCCGGCACTACGTCGGTGTGGCCGGATAGCAGGACCCCGGGCAACTCACGCGGGCCGGTGCTGGCGAACAGGTTGGCCTTCTTGCCGCTCTCATCCTTGACGATCAGCGACTCGATGCCCTTGCTCAGCAACAGCTCGCGCACGTACTCGATCAGGGCCAGGTTCGATTCTGAAGAGACCGTTTCAAACGCCAGCAGGCGTTCGAAAATGGCTAGCACGCGGGGTTTCATGAGGCCTTGCTCCGTTGTTCGGCACAAAGGGCGAACCGGCGGATGGAAAACGGCTCGATGAAGGTTCGAGTGCTGCCGGTGCTGATCAGTTCAGCCATGACATCGCCAACGCCCGGACCGAGCTGGAAGCCATGGCCGCTGAAGCCGAACGCATAGTACAAGCCATCGACGTTGCCACTGGGCCCCATCACCGGCAGGGAATCGGGCAGGTAGCCTTCGATGCCGCTCCACACGCGGATGATGTTGAGATTGCCGACGCCCGGCAGCAGCCGACGCATCTGGTCCAGTTGGTTGAGGATGCTGCGCGGCTCGACATAGGCCCGGCGGTTGAGCATGTCCGGCTTGCTGCGATAGCCGCCGCCGATGATGATATTGCCCCGGGGAATCTGGCGGAAATAGATCACTTCTTCAGGAATCTTGGTGTACACGCCGATCACCGTCGGCAAGGCGTACGGCACCGGTTCGGTGACGGCCATCTGCGGGCCGTTGGTCTCCAGCGGCACCGGCTCGCCGAACTGCGCCGAGAGCTTCTGGCCCCAAGCGCCTGCGGTAATCAACAGTTGCGCGGCGCTGAACTGGCGACCATCGGTGGTGCTGATGCTGAACCCGTCACCGACCTTCTGCACCTCGGCCACTTCGCAGCGCTCCTCGATGCGTGCCCCGAGCCGCCGCGCCGCCCGAGCAAATGCCGGGGCTGCCAGACGCGGGTTGGCGTGACCGTCGTGAGGTGCATAGGAGCCGCCCTTGACGTCCTTGCCGAGAAACGGAAATCGCGCGTGCAGCTCGCTGCCGCGATAGATCTTCAAGTCCAGTTGCGCCGCTTCGGGGGCGGCCGCATAAGCCTCGAGTTCGGGAATTTCATCCTCGCGATAACACACGCGCATGTGCCCGCTGGCGATGAACTCCAGGTCGTCGTCGATCAGCTCCGGCAGACGCTTCCATAGCGCCCACGAGCGGTTGGCCAGTTCCAGTTGCCCGAGAAAACGCCCTTGGCGCCGCACGTTGCCGAAGTTGACGCCGCTGGCGTACTGGCCGATCTGGTCACGCTCCAGCAAGATCACCGACTGCCCCCTCTGGCGCAGGAAAAACGCTGCCGCCGAGCCCATCAGGCCGCCGCCGACAATTACCACATCGGCTTTATTTTCCGTCATGGCGTCACCTCCCGAGTGAGCATCGACAGTGGTTTGACCGGCGCCTGACCGCGCTGGCGGCCCACCTCCTGCACCTGGACACCCGCTGCTGCTGCAATCACTTCGGCCCCGGCCTGGGAGCAATAACGTCCCTGGCAGCGGCCCATGCCGACCCGGCTGAACGCCTTGGCCCGATTGACTTCACAGGCACCCTTTTCGCTGACCGTGCGGCGTAGTTCGCCGGCGCTGATCATCTCGCAGCGGCAGACGATGGCCTCGTCCGGCAAGGCCTTGGCTTGCGCCGCTGGCCAGGGAAACGCCTGGGCCAGGCCGAGGCGAAACGCGTCCATCACCTTGAGCGCCTGGCGCTGTTCGGCGACGAGCGCGGCGTCTACCGGCTGCTGCAGATCGCTCAACAACGCCAAGGCGACCAGGCGCCCGGCATGCTCGGCGGCATCGGCGCCACGGATCTTCGAACCATCACCAGCGGCGTAGACACCGCTGACCGAGGTCCGTCCCTCTTCGTCCGTGTCCAGCAGCCATTGGCTGGAGGCCTCGTCAAAGCGCAGGCGGCAGCCCGCCAGGTCGGCCAGTTGGGTTTCCGGGCGCAAGTGATAACCCAGCGCCACCGCATCGCACGCCACCGTCAAGGTTTCCCCGCTCGCGGTACGAACCAGCACGCCACTGACACCGGCGCTCGCTTCTCCCAGAATCTGCAGCGGCGAAATACCCAGGTGCACGGCAATCTTCGCCCGATACAACTGCGCCAACAGCTTCATGCCGGTGAACAGCAAGCCCGGGCGCGCCATGAGTTTGGGCAAGGCCTTGATGCGCTGGCCCAGCGGCGATGTGTCCAGCACCGCCGCGACATTGGCGCCGGCCTTGAGGTATTGGCTGGCGACCAGATACAGCAACGGCCCGCTGCCCATGAACACCACCCGGTGGCCGATGGAAACCGCCTGGGCCTTCAACGCGATCTGCGCGCCGCCGAGGCTGTAGGTACCGCCCAACTGCCAGCCCTCGATGGGCATCAGGCGGTCGGTGGCGCCGGTGCAGAGGATCAGCGCGTCGTAATCCACCGTCGTATGCTGGCCCTGGCTGACGCAGCACAACTGCCCGGGTGTCAGGTTCCACACCAGGGTGTCCGGACGGTAGTCGATCTGCGGGCGCAAGCGGTCGAAGCTTTCGTGCAGGTCACGGGCCTTGTCCGCTTCGGTGCCGTACAGCGTGGCGTAGGTGCGGGTGAACCCTTCGGGCTGACGCCGGTAGATCTGCCCGCCATCGCGACGGTTTTCGTCGATCAGGGTCGGCTTGAAGCCCGCTGCGACCAGGGCCTGCGCGCAACGGATACCCGCCGGTCCAGCGCCTACAATGACTATCCGCGCAGCGGCCATATCGCCTCCGGTTGTTGAGTAATGATGTCCAGCCCTTCGCGTACTTCATTGGAGCAGGCTCGCAGGCGTTCGCCGCTGCGGGTCCAGACCCAGCAATCCTGGCAGGCGCCCATCAGGCAGAAACCGGCTCGGCTGCCCGGATCGAATTCCGACTGGCGCAACGCCGGGCCGTGGGTCAGCAATGCGACCATCAACGTGTCGCCCTGCAACGCCTCGACCGGGACGCCATCCACTTTCAATTTGACGACGAGTCGGCCCTGTTCGGCCAACCTCACGAAACGCGCGTTCATGCGTAAGCTCCCACGATCATGCTGTTTGAATCCTGTTGGCGCTTGAGCAGCTCGGCACTGTCGTGATGACAGAGCACCTCGCTGCCGCCGTCGATGATCCGCCGGGGCGGCGCGGTGTGGTTGCACAGGCCGTCGACCCGCACCGGGCAGCGATTGAGGAAGGTGCACAGCTCCGGCACCTCGGCGCGCGCGCCCAACGCCGGCAGCGTGCCGCACGTCGTGGTGCCACAACTTTCCAGCCAGCCCTGGCGCAACTCCGGCACCGAGTGGATCAACAGGTCGGTGTAGGGATGGAACGGCGCCTGGGCGAACGATTGCCGGCTGCCCTCTTGAACCTTGTGGCCGCTGTACATCACCACGATATCGTCGCACAGCGCCCGCACCGTGGAGATGTCGTGGCTGATGAACAGGTAGGACACCCCCAGTTGCTGGCGCAGGTCGCGCAGCAGTTCAAGGATCGCCGCGCCGACCACCGTGTCCAGCGCCGAGGTCACTTCATCGCACAGGATCAGGTCCGGCTTGGCCGCCAGTGCCCGGGCCAGGTTGACCCGCTGTTTCTGTCCGCCGGAGAGTTCGCTCGGGCGGCGCTCGGCCATGTCCCGTGGCAGACGCACCAGGTCGAGCAATTCGCCGATACGCTCACGCAGCGCCGCGCCCTTGAGGCCGAAATACATCTTCAACGGCCGGCTCAGGATGGTGCTGATGCTGTGCATCGGGTTGAGCGCGGTGTCGGCATTCTGGAACACCATCTGGATGCGTCGGAACTGTTCGTCCGTGCGTTCGGACAGGCTGCCACCCAGTGGCTGGCCGTCAAATGTCAGCCCGCCCAGGGCCGGGGTCAACAGCCCGGCCACCACCCGCGCCAAGGTCGATTTGCCCGAGCCTGACTCACCGATCACCCCGATGGCCTGGCCCCTGCGCACGGTCAGGTCGATGTCTTCGAGCACCCGGATCGCCGGCATGCCGTGCTGGTTCTTGTTGCCGTAGCCGGCGGTCAGGCCCTTGATGGTCAACAGCGGCGTGTCTTCGGCTACGCCGCACGGCGGGCGAATCGTCGTGTCTGGCCGTGCCGCCGCCAGCAGGCTGCGGGTGTAGGCGTGAGCCGGGCCCTTGAGCAGCGGCGCGGTGGCGCTCTGTTCGAAGATCTGCCCGCCGTTGAGCACCACGATCTGGTCGGCCATCTGCGCCACGACAGCCAGGTCGTGGGAGACGTAGACCGCCGTCGCGCCACGTTCACGCACCACCCGCTTGAAGGCGCGCAGCACGTCGATCTGGGTCGTCACATCGAGGGCCGTGGTCGGCTCATCGAGCACCACCAGCAGCGGATCGCTGATCAGCGCCATGGCCGCCATCACCCGCTGCAATTGCCCGCCAGACACTTGATGGGGATAGCGTTGACCGATGCCTTCGGGGTTGGGCAGCGCCAGGTCGCGGAACAGTTCGATGGCCTTGGCTTCGAGCACGGCCCGGCTGCCCAGGCCATGGATCAACGCCCCTTCCACCACTTGGTCGATGAGTTTCTTGGCCGGGTTGAACGCCGCCGCGGCGCTTTGGGCAATGTACGACACCCGATTGCCGCGCAGGCCTTGCAGCTCGCGCTCACTCAAGGCGAGCATGTCGTGCTCGCCAATCTGCACCACGCCGCCAGCCAGGCGACAACCGCGTCGGGCATAACCGAGCAGTGCCAGGGCGATGGTGGTCTTGCCCGAACCGGACTCGCCGATCAGCGCCAGCACTTCACCTTTCTCCAGGGAGAAACTCACACCCTTGACGATCTCCACCTCGCTGCGCTCGCCACAGGCGACCACGCGCAGGTTCTCGACTCGGATCAATTGGCTCATATCAATGGCCTCCCGTACGTCGGTTGCGCCGCGAAGACAAGCGGTCGATAAACAGATTGACGCCAATGGTCAGGGTGCCGATGGCCAGGGCTGGAATCACGATGGCCGGCGCGCCTTGGTTGAGGCCGCCAATGTTTTCCCGCACCAGCGAGCCCAGGTCGGCATCCGGCGGCTGCACACCCAGGCCGAGGAAGCTCATGCCGCTGAGCAGCAGGACGATGAAACCGAAACGCAGGCCCAGGTCGGTCAGCACCGGGTTGAGCATGTTCGGCAGGATTTCCACACAGGCGATGTACAGCCGGCGTTCGCCACGGGTGCGGGCCACTTGCACGTATTCCAGGGCCTCGATGTTCACCGCCATGCTGCGGGCGATACGAAACGCCCCCGGGGTGAAACTGAGCACCGCCGTGCAGATCAGCAGGGTCACCGACGAGCCGAACGCCGAGACCATGATCAGCGCGAGCATCTTGCTCGGGATTGAAATGAAGGCGTCCATCAGGCGGCTGATCAGCTCGTCCAGCCACTTCGGCGAAACCACCGACAGCAGCGCGCAACCGGTGCCCAGCCCACTGGCCAGTACTGCCGCCACCAACGCCAGGCCCACCGTGAAGCGCGCGCCCACGAGAATGCGGCTGAGCATGTCGCGACCCAAGTAATCGGTGCCCAACGGATACGTGGCGCTGAGGTTGTCGAAGACGTTGTCGGAGACCACTTCCCCCACCGGGTGCGGCGCCAGCCATGGCCCGAAGATCGCCACCAGCAACCAGATCACGCACATCGCGGCGCCGATCAGGCCGAGCCAGGGGGTTTTGCGCGACACCTTGCCCAAGGCCAGTTCGGGCGCCGCAGGCGGGGATTTCACAATGAGATTGTTCATTGGTTTCTCAGCCTCGGATTGGACAGGATCGCGCACAGGTCAGCCACCAGCACCAACACCAGGTACGCCGTACAAAACAGCATGGTGCAGGCCTGGACCAACGCCATGTCGCGGTTGGTCACGGCATCGACCATCAGGCTGGCGATGCCGGGATAGTTGAAGATCGTCTCGACGATCACCACCCCACCCAACAGGTAGGACAGGCTCAGGGCGATGGCATTGGCAATCGGCCCGATGGCATTGGGCAAGGCATGGCGCAGCACCACCCGCACCGGGCTCACGCCCTTGAGACGGGCCATTTCCACGTAGGGGCTGTCGAGTTGATCGATCACCGCCGCCCGGGTCATGCGCGCCATCTGCGCAACGATGACGCAGCACAGGGTCATCACCGGCAAGGCATAGGTGCGCATGAATTGCAGCGGCGAAGTGATCTCGCTGGAATAGGACAGCGCCGAAAGCCAGCCCAGGTTCACCGCGAAAATCAGCACGGCAAGGGTGGCGACCAGGAACTCCGGCACCGCCACCATCGTCAGGGTGAAGAAGCTCAGGAAGCCATCGATGCGGCCCCCTCGCCCCATCGCCGAGCCAATGCCCAGGATCAACGCCACCGGCACCGACACCAGCGCCGTGGCCGCCGCCAGCATCAGCGTGTTGGGGACCCGGCCAGCCATCAACTCGCTGACCGGCGTAGCGTTGGAGATCGACACGCCCATGTCACCGCTGAGCAGGCTCATCAACCAGTGCAGGTAGCGCAACACACCCGGTTGGTCCAGGCCCATCTTCACCCGCAGCGCCGCCACTTGCTCAGGCGTGGCGAACTGTCCAAGGGACTGTTGCGCCGCGTCTCCCGGCAACACCGCCGTAATGGCGAACACCACCATCGATACGATCAACAGGGTCACGACCGCAGCGCCCAGGCGCCGGCCGATCAACCAAAGTGTGTTGCTATTCATCGCCCTACCCCTTGTGCCATGTCACGCCGCCAGACAACACGCATCAAGCCTCAAGCCAGATTTGCTCAGCGAACATATAGCCCATGAAACCGCCCAGCGGGTTGGTGCCATAACCTTTGACGCGTTGGTCGACGCCATCGATGTTGCTGATGAACACCGGGATGCCGATGCCGCTGTGGTCATGCACCAGGGTCTGCATGTCGGCATACATCTGCCCGCGCTTGGCCTCATCGGTTTCACCGCGAGCCTGGATCAGCAACTGGTCGAACTGCGGGTTTTTCCAGCCGGATTCGTTCCACGGCGCCGTGGACTGGAAGAACTGCGAGAACAACATGTCCGCGTTAGGCCGCGGGTTGATGTTGCCGAAGCTCAGCGGGTGCTTGGCCCAGTGGTTGGACCAGTAGCCGTCGCTCGGCAGCCGATTGACGTTGAGCTTGAGCCCGGCCTCCTTGGCCGATTGCTGCAGCAGCACGGCAACGTCGACCGAACCGGTGGCGGCTGGCGAGCACATCACCGGCATGCTGATGCTTTCCATGCCGGCCTTTTTCAGCAGGAAACGAGCCTTCTCCGGATCGTAGGTCCGTTGCGGCAGGTCGGCGTTGTAGAAACGGGAGCCGGGTGCAATCGGGTGGTCGTTACCGACCCTGGCAAACCCACGGAAGATCGCCGACTTGACCTGTTCGCGGTCCAGTAGCAGTTTCATCGCCTCGGTGAACTCCGGGCTCTGGCCGGGCATCTGGTCCTGGCGAATGATCAGGTCGGTGTAGTTGCCCGACGGCGAGTCCACCACGCGATGGGTGGTGCTGTCCTTGATGCGCGTGGTCGAGCGCGGGTTGACCTCGTTGATGATCTGCACGTCGCCCGACAGCAACGCGTTGACCCGTGACGGCTCGTCACCGATGCCGATGAATTCGATTTCGTCCAGGTACGGCAGGCCAGGCTTCCAGTAGTTGGTATTGCGCGCACCGATGGAGCGCACCCCAGGCTTGAACTCCTTGACCTTGAACGGACCGGTGCCGATGCCCTGGTTGAAGTCGCTGGTGCCCTCGGGGACGATCAACAGGTGGGACACGGCAAGGATCGACGGCAGCTCGGCATTCGGGCCGCTCAGGCGGATCTGCACTTCATGGGTGCCGGTGGCCTTGACCTCGGCAAACTGCTCGGCCAGCGGCAGGACCTTGGAACCGGTAATCGGGTCTTTGTGACGCATCAGGGAAAACACCACGTCGGCGGCGGTGAGGCCCTTGCCGTTGTGGAAGGTCACTTCCTTGCGCAGGGTAATCACCCAGAGCGTGGCGTCGGTGGTGTCCATGCGTTCGGCCAGTTCCAGTTGCGGCACCATGTGGCTGTCGAAACGCGTCAGGCCGTTGTAGAACATGTAGTGACGCACGTAGTCCGTGGAAGATGAGCCTTTGGCCGGGTCCAGGGTATCGGCGGTGGAACTGGAGATACCGGCGACCCGGATACGCCCGCCCGGCTTGCCTTTGCCGGGGGTTGCCGACTCATCGGCAAGCAGCTTGCCGGCGGCGCCGAACAGGCTGCCGGCACCCGCCGCGGCCACCCCGGCCAGCCCGAGCATCTGCAATGCATGGCGGCGCGACATGCCGCGGTTGAGCCCTTCGAAAACACGCAGACTTTCTGTACCGGTGATCAACTGGTCTTTGATGCCGTTTTTAGTGTCACTCATGTCAGTTCTACCTTTCGGAAAATGATAGGGCTCGATTACGTGCGTTAACGCAACGTGGTTGAAACGCCAAACAACGCGGTGAAACTCAGTGCAGGTAGTCCTGCAAGCGGTAATACGCGCCGACCAGCGGCAAAAACCAAGGCTTGCCGAAGTGCCCGGGAATGGCCGGCCAGTCCAGTTCGCGCCAAGGGTTGGCCTCGACCTTGCCGGCCATGACCTCGGCCATCACCTGCCCCATGTGCACCGACATCTGCACGCCGTGGCCGCTGTAGCCCATGGAGTGATAAACCCCGCCATGCTGGCCGGCCCGGGGCAGGCGATCGGAGGTCATGTCCACCAGGCCGCCCCAGCAATAGTCGATCCGAGTGTTCGCCAATTGCGGGAACATCTGCACCATCGCCGCTTGCAGCACCTTGCCGCTCTTGGCGTCGGACACGCTGTCGGACATGGCGAACCGCGCACGGCCGCCAAACAGCAGGCGGTTGTCCGGGGTCAGGCGAAAGTAGTTACCGATCATGCGGCTGGTGACATAGGAGCGCCGGGCCGGCAGCAAGCTGTCGATCAGTGCCTGGGGCAGGACCTCGGTGGCGATCACGAAACTGCCCACCGGCACGATCCGCCGCCGATACCAGCCCAGGCCACCCTGCTGACAGGTACCGGTCGCCAGCAGGATCTGCGAGGCTTGCAGCGCCCCTTTGCTGGTGTTGACTCGATAACCGCCGGCACTGGCCTTCCAGTCCTGCACCACCACGCCCTGGAAGATCAACGCACCGTGACGGGCGGCCGCCTCGGCCAGGCCGACGCCGAAACGCCCGACATGCATCTGCACGCCATTGCGCTGCAGCAGGCCACCGTGAAACTGCGCCGAATTGACTTCCTCCCGCGTCTCCTGGGCCGAGAGCAGCTCGACCTCGGCATCGACTTCCTTGCGGATCAATTCACAGGTGCGCGCCAACCCTTCGTAGTGCATCGGCTTGGCAGCCAGCTTGAGCTTGCCGTTGCGCTTGAGGTCGCAAGCAATCTGCTCTTGCTCCACCAGCGTCACGACGCTCCGCACGGCGCTTTCATAGGCTTGGTAATACGCCCGAGCCTTGTCGGCACCGAGGCTGGCGGTGAGTGCCGCGTAATCCTGGGCCACGCCGGTACTGCAATGCCCGCCGTTGCGCCCTGACGCCTCGCCAATCACCCTGCCCGCTTCCAGCACCGCCACGCTGGCCCCCTTCAAGGCCAGGGCCCGCGCCGCCGCCAGACCGGTGAAGCCGCCACCGACGATGGCGACATCGACCTGCCCGGGCAATCCGCCGAGCTGAGCACCGGTGAACGCCGGTGCGGTGTCGAGCCAATAGGACTCACTGCCCATGTCTAACCCCTTTCGCCTTCAAGCGTGCGTCGAGACTCAGAGCCCGACCAGCGCGGGCAACCCGCCGATGTCCGGGATCTGGTGATAGCCAAAGGCAGCGTTGGCCGGGTGTTCATGACCGCGGGCGACGAAGGCTTTGTGCTTGATCTTCATGTCGTGGGCCGACATCAGGTCGTAGCGGAAGCTCGACGACACATGCAGGACGTCTTCCGGTCCGCAGCCAAGGTTATCGAGCATGAATTCGAAGGCGGCCAGGCGCGGCTTGTAGGCCTGGGCCTGCTGGGCCGTGAAGACTTTATGGAAAGGTGCGCCGAGCTTGTCGACGTTGGACATGATCTGCTCGTCCATCGCGTTGGAAAAAATCACCAGGGGGATCTTGTCGGCGATTTTCGACAGGCCCGCCGGTACATCGGCGTGGGGGCCCCAGGTTGGCACGGCGTCGTAATAGAGCTGGCCTTCGCCACGATATTCGACGCCCCAACGCTTGCAGACCCGCATCAGGGAGGTCTTGATGATTTCATCATAGGGCCGCCAGTCCCCCATCACCTGGTCCAGGCGATAAGCGGAGAAATCCTTGACGAACTGGTCCATCTGCCCGGCATCGACACGGTCGGCGAACAGCTCGCGGGTCATGGTGCCCATCTGGAAATTGGTCAACGTGCCGTAGCAGTCGAAGGTGATGTACTTGGGTCGAAGAAAGCTCATGAGTGCGGTCCTGGATTGTTGTTGAAGGCTCGACGAGGCGAACGATGGCGCCTTTCGTGAGGCATCGGTGCAACGCTGCATCACGTTTTCATTACAACACCATGAGACCGTGGATAAATCGTTAAAAATACCGGCCGCTTGGTACAAACCACCGTTTTGCGGGGCTCGCTCAGCAGACTTTGCGGGATGCTCCAGGCGCGGGCGTCGCGCCGTGTTTCTTTGGGTTTGCGGGCAGTTATGGTGCGCCAAACGGCTCTGCAAAGCGTTGTTTTCGGCAGAATCTACGCTTGGCGCAGCAGCTCAGCATCCGTGGTGAATGGGCTGGCGTCATCGCGAGCAGGCTCGCTCCCACAGGGGGGTGGTGGTGGACACAGGTTCAAGGACCGCCGCAGATCCATTGTGGGAGCGAGCTTGCTCGCGAAAGCGGTGGGTCTGCTTGCAGGTGTGGTGAATGGGCTCGCGATGGCGGTGGGTCGGTAGGTGCAGTGGCCTATTCAGACCTTCAGTTCGGCCTCCAGGAAACCCACCAACGCCTGCACCCGCGCGCTGCGCAGTTTGCGCGAGGGCACCAGGAGGTTGATTGGGGCGCTGTCGAATTGCCAATCGGCGAGCACCCGTACCAGGCGGCCGTCGGCGATGGCTTTGCTGACGTCCCATTGCGAGCGCAGCACCAGCCCCAGGCCCTGTTCAGCCCAGCGTCGGGCCACGCTGCCATCGTTGCTCAACAACGCAGGCTTGATCCGCAGGGTCTTGCGCCCGTGCGCATTGCGCAGGTGCCACAGGGTGACATCTTCATCGTTTTCACGAATACAGATGCAGCGATGCTCGGCGAGTTGCTCCGGCGCCAGCGGTGTGCCGTTCTGCTCCAGGTAAGCGGGACTCGCGCACAGCCATCGGTCATTTTGCGTGAGGGGCCGGGCGACCCACTGGCTGTCGCTCAGGTGACCGATGTGTATCACCGCATCGCTGTCATGACGGTCAGGCCAGGGTGTTTCCCGGAGATCCAGATGCAGGCACAGCTGCGGATGCAACCTGGCAAAACGGGCCAGCAGCGGCGCGAGGCGTTGGCGTCCATAGCCGAACGGTGCCGCCAGCCTGAGGGTGCCGACCAGTTGATCGTCTTGCTGCCTGAACGATTCGGGAAGCGCTTCCAGCTGTTCCAGCAACAGCGCACTCTGGCGCGAGAAACGCTCGCCGTCGGCGGTCAGGCTCAGCCGCCGGGCGTCGCGATTGGCCAAGGTCAGGCCCAGGAGCGTCTCCAGTTTGCGTAGGCGCATGGACAGCGCCGGTGGCGAGACATTGAGGGCCCTGGCAGCGGCGCTCAACGATTCGCAGCGTGCCAGCGTCACGGCCATGCGCAGGTCTTCGAGGCTGATCATTCAGTTCAACTTAATGATTGATGACAGCGCATTGAACCACGGCTTTACGATGACTGAGTAGAGTCGAGCCTGTCTTTCACCCGCGAGCCTCGTTCATGCCAGTCTCAATTGCTTCCCTCGATACCCCGGTCGCGCTCATCGATGTACCGCGGATGCAGCGCAATATCCAACGCATGCAACACCGCATGGACGCCTTGGGGGTGCGTTTGCGCCCGCACATCAAGACCAGCAAATGCCTGCCGGTGGTTCAGGCGCAGCTTGCAGCAGGCGCCAGCGCCATCACCGTGTCGACCCTTAAGGAAGCCGAGCATTGCTTCGCCGCCGGCATCCACGACATCTTTTATGCCGTGTCCATGGCGCCCGGCAAACTGGCCCAGGCCCTGACGCTGCGGCGCAAGGGCTGTCGCTTGAGCATCTTGACCGACAGCCTGGCGGCGACGCAGGCCATCGTCGATTTCGGCAGGCAGCACGACGAACGCTTCGAAGTCTGGATCGAAATCGATTGCGATGGCCATCGTTCCGGCGTGCGCGTTGAAGACGATGCACTTGTCGACATCGCCCGGCGACTCAGCGAAGGCGACATGCAGCTTTGCGGCGTCATGACCCACGCCGGGTCCAGCTACGAGCTCGACACACCCCAAGCGCTGCAAGCCTTGGCCGAACAAGAACGCCATCTCTGCGTCAGCGCCGCCCAACGCATCCGTGCAGCCGGGCTGGCCTGCCCCGAGGTCAGCATCGGCTCCACACCCACGGCACTTTCGGCACAAAGCCTGGAAGGCGTCACTGAAGTGCGCGCCGGCGTCTATGTGTTCTTCGACCTGGTGATGCACAACATCGGTGTTTGCCAGGCGGACGAGCTGGCCCTGAGCGTGCTGACCACCGTGATCGGCCATCAGCCGGACAAAGGCTGGATCATCACCGATGCCGGCTGGATGGCCATGAGTCGTGATCGGGGTACGCAGCGCCAGCAGCGGGATTTCGGCTATGGGCAAGTGTGCAGCGAAGCCGGCGACTGGATCGAGGGCGCCCTGCTCTCCAGCGCCAACCAGGAACACGGCATCGTCACCCTTTCCAGCCCCGGGGACATCGATATCACCGAGCGGTTTCCCATCGGCAGTCGCCTGCGCATCCTGCCCAACCACGCCTGCGCCACCGGTGCGCAATTCCCTGATTACCGCGCCTGCGATGCCTCGGGCGCGGTGCACACCTGGAGTCGTCTGCATGGCTGGTGAAATCGAGTTGATTCACACAACCCAGGCGGCCGCTGCGGGTGGACATTACGCCCAGGCGGTCTTGCACCAGGGCGTCTTGTACGTGTCCGGGCAACTGCCGGTACGCGCCGATGGCAGCCACAGCGTCGACCAACCGTTCGAAGTGCAAGCCGCCATCGTCCTGGACAACCTGATGGCGATTCTCGGCGCGGCGGGCCGCAGCCCCAGCGACCTGTTGAAAGTGACGGTCTATGTCGCCGGCATCGAACACTGGCCGGCTTTCGACCGGATCTACGCCCGCTATCTCGGCGAACACCGGCCTGCGCGCGCGGTGGTGCCCGTCCCGGCCTTGCACCATGGGTACCTGATCGAAATCGAAGCGCTGGCCCGTGCGCGCCCCTTCCCAACGGTATAGATAAACCTGTGGCGAGGGAGCTTGCTCCCGCTTGAGTGCGAAGCGCTCAGCGCTTTTTTGGGGCCGCTGCGCGACCCAGCGGGAGCAAGCTCCCTCGCCACAGGGGGGGTTGGGCCAGGTCTTGTATTGCAATTGAACCGCTGTCGAGGATTTTCGAGGGAATATCATGAAGCCAGAAAAAAGCGACGTCTTGATTATCGGCGGCGGCATCATGGGGTCGGCGTCGGCGTTTTTCCTGCGCCAGCGTGGGCACTCGGTGACCCTGCTGGAACGCGACCTGATCGGCCAATACGCCAGTGGCGTGAATTTCGGCAACGTGCGGCGCCAAGGGCGATTCCTCGGCCAACTGGAGTTGTCGAATCGCTCGTACGGGTTGTGGAAACGGCTCCCCGAGTTGATCGGCGATGACCTGGAGTTCATCCCCAGCGGCCATATGCGCGTCTGTTATCGCGAGGACGAAATCGCCGAGCTTGAAGCCTACGCCGCCGCCCCCGAAGCCCGCGAATTGGACTTGCAAATCATCACCGGCAAGGCGTTGCACGCACGTTTCCCGTTCCTCGGCGCGCAGGTCAAGGGCGGCTCGTACGCCCCTCACGACGGCCACGCCAACCCACGCCTGGCCGCCCCGGCATTTGCCCGCGCGGCGACACGGGCCGGGGCCAGCATCCGCGAGCGAACAGAGGTCGCCGCGGTACAAAAGGTGAATGACCAATTCCACGTGACCACCACCGACGGCCAGCTATTCATTGCAGAGCAACTGCTGATCACGGCGGGGGCGTGGGGGGCGAAGCTGTCCGAACAATTCGACGAAGCGGTACCGTTGGAAGCCAATGGCCCACAGATGTCGGTCACCGAACCTGTGCCCTACGCCTTGCCGACCGTGATCGGCGTGTTCACCAAGATAAAGGAAGAGGTGATTTATTTCCGGCAGATCCCCCGAGGCAACCTCATCATCGGCGGCGGCAACCGCTGCAAACCGGACATGATCAACCGTCGCGCCTACTTCAAGCCCGAGAGCCTGCTCAACCAGATGCAGCAGATGAGCCGCCTGCTGCCCGGGGTGGCGAACCTCAACATCATCCGGGTGTGGAGCGGCATCGAAAGCTATACGCCAGACTCGCTGCCGATCATGGGCCCAAGCGGCAAGGTCAAGGGCTTGTTCTATGCCTTTGGGTTCTGCGGGCATGGCTTCCAGCTCGGCCCCGGCGTCGGCGACGTCATGGCCGAGCTGATCAGCACCGGCAGCACTGGCACCCTGATCAGCCCTTTTGATATTCGCAGGTTTACCGAACCGACCGCCCTGACAATGCCTCAGATGAGCACGCCTGGCACTGGCAGACTCATTTGATACAAGCGACTGGGCGTCCTTTTTGCCCTGGACGGATGCTGCCACTTTTTTCGCGAAGTTAACCCGGCAGATACAGCAGATTCTTCTTTGCCAGGCTTGAGAACGGCATATCCCATCCGGGCCGCTTTGTTAGTTTATCGAGAAGATAACGGCTTCAGGATCTGTCGCCGGCAGTGCTATCACCGCTCTATGGGAGCCCGTTGGATGACCACCCCTTTTTTGAACACCCCGCCTACGTCCCAGCAGTTCTATATCAACGGTGACTGGCAGTCTCCGGCATACCCGGCCACGCTGCCCGTGGTCAATCCCGCCACCGAGCAAGTCATTGCCGAGGTCGCCCGAGGGTCCGGCGAAGACGTTGACCGCGCCGTCGCCGCGGCTCGCGCAGCATTTCCCGACTGGTCGGCGACCCCGGTGGAAGCACGCGTGGCGATCCTGGGAAAGATCCATGCGCTGATCCTTGAACGCAAAGAAGAACTGGCCCAGGCGCTCTCGCTGGAGATGGGCGCGGCCATCGGCTTCGCACGGGCCATGCAAGTGCCGCTCGCCGCCGAACACGTTCGGGTGGCCCGCGATGTGCTGTCCACTTACACCTTCCAGAAGATTGAGCATGGCACGGCCATTCAACGCGAACCCATTGGCGTCTGCGGCCTCATTACGCCGTGGAACTGGCCGCTGTATCAAATCACCGCCAAAGTCGCCCCGGCGATTGCCGCCGGTTGCACGGTGGTGTTGAAACCCAGCGAACTGTCGCCCCTGAGCGCTCTTCTCTTCGCACAATTGGTGCATGACGCAGGCCTGCCTGCCGGCGTCTTCAACCTGGTGAACGGCAGCGGCGCCGAGGTCGGCGCGGCCATGGCGGCGCATCCCGACATCGACCTGATCTCCATCACCGGCTCGAACCGCGCTGGCGCACTGGTGGCCCAGGCGGCCGCCCCTACGGTCAAGCGCGTTACCCAAGAGTTGGGCGGCAAGTCCCCGAACGTGCTGTTGCCCGACGCCGACTTCGCCAAGGCCGTACCGCCGGGCGTGATGTCTGCATTTCGCAACGTCGGCCAATCGTGCAGCGCACCGACCCGAATGATCGTGCCAAGGAACCGCCTGGCGGAAGTCGAGGCGTTGGCTGCCGCCACCGCCAACGCGATCATCGTCGGTGTTCCACAATCGGAAGAAACGATCCTCGGCCCCATCGCCAACGAGGCCCAGTTCAATCGCGTGCAAGCCATGATCGAAGTGGGCATGAATGAAGGTGCCAAGCTTGTGTGCGGTGGCCCAGGGCGCCCGGAGGGTTTTGAACAAGGCTTCTACACCCGCCCCACGGTTTTCTCGCAGGTCGACAGCGCCATGCGCATCGCCCAGGAAGAAATTTTCGGCCCGGTGCTGTGCATCATTGCCTATGACACGGTGGATGAAGCCGTCGCCATCGCCAACGACACCGTCTATGGGCTGGGCGCGCATGTCCAGGGCCGGGATCTTGAGCTTGCGCGCGCCGTTGCGTCGCGTATTCGCGCAGGGCAAGTGCTGTTGAACTACCCGGCGTGGAACCCGATGGCACCGTTCGGTGGGTACAAGCGTTCGGGCAATGGCCGTGAGTATGGGGTTCACGGGTTTGAGGAGTATCTGGAGATCAAGGCGATTGTGGGGTTTGAGTGATTCCAAAAACCGCTGTCATCAAATGACACGAAACCCACCAGGGTCATCCTTGGATTGCCGCGTCACTGCCCGGAGAATGGCCGGACCTCACATGGCAGGAAACATCAATGCGGCAAATCAGCATCAATGACAAACCCCTCAGGGGCCTCCATCGCCGCCTTCGTTCCATAGAGCGCTGGGCATCAAGTTTTCAAGACAACTTTTACCCAAGGCCTGGTGACAGGAAATATGCAAACTGGAAGATTCCTGTTCATGAGGCCTTGGTCGAAGGCCCTCAGGCCCGGATTGAAGTCCAGGCCTTCTGTATCCAACAATTGCTTGAAGCGGCAACCCATCTATCCAATGCAGCTGATCGCTCACAGGGCTACTACCGGGTCGCGTGCCTGCTGACGTGGCCATGGGTACATCAGAGTGAGGTCACCCTCTTCTATGATCAGGACTATTACCTACGGTTTCTCGGCGAAACCAATGCACTCAAACCGCAACTGCTCAGCCAGACACTCGCGTTACACACCCCGGCGCACTTCATAGAGCACGGGCATGATGTGACTCAGGCGGACGACGAAATCGCAGTTCAATGGTGGTGCATAGGCGAACCGGCCTGAAGTCGCTCGTAATCGCAGGCTGGCCTCAGTCCTCGAACCGCCCCGTACCCTTGCGATCATGCTCGTAGTGTCGGGTGAGCGGAAACGCCGGCAGCCAGGCCTCACGGCGCACGGTCCAGCTTTCGTAGGTGGGCATCAGTTGATCGGGGGCGTCCAGCGTGCCGAGGTGCACTTCTATTTCGTCACCCGAGCGGGCGAACAGCGACGAGCCGCAGCGGGGACAGAAAAAGCGTCCGGCGTAGTCCCGTGTTTCACCTTCGATCGTCACGGCATCCTGGGGAAACACGGCGGCAGCGTAGAAGAGCGCGCCGTGATGCTTGCGACAGTCGAGGCAGTGGCAGAGGCCTACGCGATACGGACGGCCTGAGGCTTGGATACGAACGTTGCCGCACAGGCATCCGCCGGTGAATCGGTCCATGGTGGGACTCCTCTGTCGTTGACCGATCGAGATACAACCTTCGACCGCTTCTACCTGTTTCTGGTTTAACTCATTCAACCCACCATCGGCACCGCAATCAGCAATATCGCCGTCCCATGGGTAGCGGTCGATGCCACGACGCCGTAGCGCATACAAATGAGCCCGCAGGCCAGGCCCTCTATCAGCGTAAACAGCAACACGGGCCAACCGAGTTGGGTAACGCTCAAGGCGAGAAAAGCATGCAACGCAGAAAACGCCACGGCACTGATCAGCGCTGCTCGCAGGGCGCTGACATGCAGTTCGAGGTAACCCTGCAAGAAGCCACGAAACAGCACTTCTTCCAGCGCGTTAGCGCCATAGGCCAGCACCGCCATGCCGAGTAGCCAGGGCCAATAACCTGGAATCACCGTTTCAGCCCCTTGATAAAGCCGCAACGGCAAACCGATCAGGCAGCCCACGGCGATGCCCAGGACCAGGCCAACCAGTCGATTGCCTTTGAATAGCACCACCAGTTGCCACAAGTCTGGCAACAGGCGCGCGCTCAACGCGACCAACAGCAGCGACGAAACACCCAACATCGCCAGCACGAACGGGTTGGCCAGAAAACCAATCTGCAGATCGCCGTTCAGGGACCACATGTGCAAGGGCGTCATGGCGTCGCGCATCAACACGAATGCCAATAGCACAGTCACAATACGCAACGCTGTCTGGGTCTTGGGCGTCAACGCGAACCAGAGGCCGAAGAGCGCCAGGCCCGGCAGCAGATACAGGGTGTAGTCCAGCAGTACAACGAGTCCTTCGGCAATCATCGCACTCTTCCCTTGGCGTCAACCGGCGCATGTTGCGCCATCAGTTCCACGACCCAATCGATGAACACCCGCAACTTGGCGCTGATGTGCCGGTTCGGGGGATAGGCCACATACAGCGGCATCGGCTCGAGGTGCCAGTCTTCGAACAGCGGCACCAACCCGCCCTGCGCTTCATGAGGCCTGGACATGTACTTGGGCAGCCAGAGCACGCCCAGCCCAGCCAAACCGGCCGCGAGGTAGGCGTTGCCGTCGTCGATGGCCAGCGCGTAGCGCCCTTTGACGTGAAGCAGCTCACCGTCACGGCGCATGGCGTAGGGCAAGGATTTGCCGGTGCGGGCCCACAGGAAACCCACGGTGCGGTGGTGCGAGCCTTCCAATTCTCGCGGATGCGCGGGCAGGCCAAATCGTGCCAGGTAACTCGGCGCGGCGAAAACGCCGAGGGCGAGATCGCCAACGCGTCGGGCGACCAGCGACTGATCCCTCAACTCACCGCCCCGCACCACGCAATCGACGTTTTCATCGAGCATGTCGACGATGCGATCACTGACGCCCATGTCGATCTGGATGTCCGGGTATCGCGCGTAGAACGTTGGCAAGGCCGGTATCAGGATCATCGAAGCCAGCGGGCTCGGCACGTCCACCCGCAGTCGCCCGCGAGGTAACGCCTGGGCGCCGGACACGCTGGTCTCGGCATCGTCCATGTCGGCCAGCAGCCGGATCACTCGTTCGTAATAGACGGCGCCGTCGGCGGTGACGTTGACCTTGCGCGTGGTGCGGTTGAGCAACTTGACCCGCAACCGTGCCTCGAGCTGCTGCACCAATTGGGTCACGGTGGTCTTGCTCATGTGCAGGGTTTCAGCCGCCTTGGTGAAGCTGCCCGCCTCCACGACTCGAACGAACGCTTGCATCGCATCAAAACGATCCATCTGTGCCTCGGCTGTCGATCCGATTGTTTGGATTCTACAAACAGTGATCGCCAAGGTTGCTCGTTTATCGCCAGGACACAAGCCCCTAGAGTGAGTTCATCGTTTGGAACCCACTCTTTGATGGAGGTACTCATGACACAGCGCGACGTGGTTTTCCCGCCTGGACGCCAGGCACTCTATGAGCGCAATCGCTATTCGCCGGCGATTCGGTCCAATGGTTTTCTGTTCGTCTCGGGACAGGTTGGTAGCACCGAAAACGGTTCGCCAGAGCCCGACCTGGAAGCTCAGGTTCGGCTGGCGTTCAACAACCTGAAGGCGATTCTTGCTGCCGCCGATTGCAGTTTTGATGATGTGGTGGACGTCACGGTCTTCATGGTCGACCCCGAATCGATCTTCGAACGGGTCTGGAGCGTCGTGCCCGAGTTCTGGGGCAACGCACCGCATCCGACGCTGACGGCGGTGGGCGTGACATGGCTGTATGGGTTTCAGTTCGAGATCAAGGTGATTGCCAAGTTGCCTGAAACCACCCTATAGGTCAGCTTGCATCAATGTGGCTGTGCCGCCGCCATCGCGAGCAGGCTCGCTCCCACAGGGGGACCTGTGCTGGTCGGGAATTCGAAGTCACCACAAATCAAATGTGGGAGCGAGCTTGCTCGCGATGGCGCCGGATCAGCTTGCATCAATGTGGCTGTGCCGCCGTCATCGCGAGCAAGCTCGCTCCCACAGGGGAATGATGGTGGTGATTCGCCGGCTAGCCTTTTACCGCGGCCTCAATCGCGGCAATGTCGATCTTGGTCATCGTCATCATGGCCTCGAAGGCACGCTTGGCGGCGGCTTTGTCGGCACTGGCGACCGCTTCAAGCAACACGCGAGGGCTGATCTGCCACGACAACCCCCACTTGTCCTTGCACCAGCCGCAGACGCTCGCCTCGCCGCCGTTGTCGATGATCGCGTTCCACAAACGGTCTGTTTCGGCCTGGTCTTCAGTTGCGATCTGAAATGAAAAAGCCTCGCTGTGCTTGAACGCCGACCCGCCGTTGAGGCCGACGCAAGGGATGCCGATCACCGTGAATTCCACGGTGATCACGTCGCCCTGCTTGCCCGACGGATAATCGCCCGGGGCATGATGGATAGCGCTCACCGCACTGTCGGGAAAGGTTTTTGCGTAGAACTCCGCCGCTTCCTGGGCGGTGCCGTCGTACCAGAGACAAATCCTGTTTTTATTATTCATTCCGGTTCTCCGAAAGGGACTGGACGATAAAGTCTAGCAGCCCCTCCGAAAGTTACAGATGACCGGCCCTCAGGTGAACAGATCAACCCCCAACTGGAACGCAACCCACAATGCCAGGCCTGTGGCAAACATCAACGCGATGTTCTCGAACAGGTTATTGCGGTATTCCTTGCCCAGCAGGGACTTCTGGTTGGACATGATCAACAGGCCCAGGGAAATCACCGGCAAGCCGATGATGTTCAGCGCATTGACGCCGATGGTCAGCGTGACGAAGTCCGGCATGCCCGGGAGCGACCAGATCAATGGTGTCACGAGGATGAACAGCATGAACCATTTGTGCATCGGGTCGCGGTGGAACTCTTTGCCGTAACGCTCCCGGCGCCCGGGCCGTACATGCTGGAAGGCGTCGGTGATGAGCATCGGGAACGCCGTGGTCTTGCCGGAGATGCTGGCGAACAGCGTGGCAAACACACCGATAAAGAACACGTACCAACCGATCGAACCGAAGAACATTTCAAGGGCCTTGCCCAAATCGCCCAGGGTTTTGACCTCGATGCCGTTGGGTCGCAGGATTTCCGCACCGACGATCCAGATGGCCAGGTTGATGATGATCCCGACAAACACCGCAAACAGCAGGTCGTTACGCTGGATACGCTTGTGTTCTGGTCCCACCCAGCCCTTCTGGCGCATGACATACGGATGAACGAAGTTGGCGATGGAACCGGCCACCGCACCGATCACCGAAACGGCCACCAGCAACGAGCCGTGCACCCCTTCATCGGGCGGGATACTGAAGCCGATGGTGCCTCTGACGATGCCGGCGACATCCGGGCCGGACATCACCGCCAGGGCCAGGAACGCCAGGGTCATGATCGCCAGCAGCCCTTTCATCACGCCTTCGATCATTGAATAGATATTGCGCCCGACGAGCATCCACACCGCCAACACCACTGCCACCGAACACAGCAGTGGATAGTCGACCTTGAGCAACATGGCCAAGGCTTCGCCAGCCCCCTTGATCATGTAGGCGTTCATCAGGTGCCCCATGAGCAACGCATACACCAGCAGGAACCAGGCGAAAAACGGATTGAGCTGGGCATAACCTTGCAGGATGGTCATGCCCTGGTTATTGCAGAGCTGGAAGCGCGCGATGATGTTGACGATCAGGTAACGCAGCAGCAGAGAGACCGCCAGCACCCACATCATCGCGTAGCCATAATTCGCGCCAGCCACGGATGAAGTGATCAAATCGCCGGCACCCAGCCAGGAAAGGACCGCGATGATGCCGGGGCCGAGAAGCTTGAGCAGGCGTACGAAACGGCCTTGCGTGGACGCCGCAGCCTGGCCTTCAGCGGAAGGAATGCTCGTCATGGATGGAATCTCCGTTATTTTTTTTGTGAGAAACGGCCACAGTCGAACATATTAGATACGACGTCGTACAACCATTATTAATGCGTAATTATGTAGAAATGTTTCATGGCATCCGCTCCCAAGATGCCGTTGTAGTCCAGGAGCAAATTGCCACTAACCCCTCACCTGTTCGCCGTTATCGACCATCCAGCGCACCATCCGCGCCAACGGCACCCGATGCTGCTGGATGGCGCACCAACTGACGTGTTCATGGCGATACAACTCGACATAACGGTTGAGCAGCACATGGCGACCGTCCTCGGCCAAGCGCAATTCAACTTCACGACAGTGCAATACATCCGGCTCGAACGAGCGCATTCGCCGATGCAGGACCAACACCTCGCTACTCATCAGCAGCGGCTCCGTCCTGGCATTGCGGATGGTCCTGCACCACCGCCCCCAACTTCCCTTGCGCGACAAAATCGGCACGCTGCTGCGCCGTTGCATCGCGTAGCGCCGCGTAGTAATCCGCTTGAGTCTGCAACTGGTCGGTCAGTGGCAATGCCTCGGCACGGCCATCGACAACGCCGCCGACGGTGTTGATCGTACCCAGGGTGTCGACGGTGCTGCTGTTGTCGCCAAACGGGTCGACGGCAAAACTCAGCACTTTGCCCGTCGCGTCCCGCAGGTTGGCGCTGCCCAGCAGGGGCAGTTCCACGACAGGTCCGGGGGCGACGTTCCAGACGCCGAAGGTCTGGCCGAAATCGGCCTCGTGGCGCTCGATGCCCAGCTTGCCCGACACGTCGATCAGCCCGACGATGCCCGCCGTGGTATTGATGACGAACCGCCCCAGTGTGTTGACCGAGCGCTGGGCATTGCCTTGTAGCAAGTCGTTGATGAACACCTTAGGCTCACCGAAGTTCGCCACGAAGTTGTGGACGCCGGCCTGGAACATCTCCGGCAACTTGAGATAACCACGGGCCACTGGGGCCAGCGCGTAGTCATCCACGGTTCGGTTGAAGGCGAAGATGCCGCGGTTGACCGGTTCTGCGGGATCGTGAACGGTATAGGCCGCGCTTTCACACGACCCCGGCGTTGCCGCCGGCGTGCTGGAGCAACCGCTGGCGAGTGCCGCCAGTACAACCACGACGGTGGATCGAACAAACAACGGGGCGGGTTTGGTGATCGGCATACAGGGGGATCTCGGCGAGGAATGGAGGCGATACCGATCAGCTAAAGAAACGGTGCCGGACACAGCTCTTGTGAAGAGGAGGACGCTTACTGTGGGAGCAAGGCTTGCCCGCGATGCAGGCGACGCGGACTTTCAAATATCGAGGCGTCTGTTTCGCGAGCAAGCTTTGCTCCCACAGAAATCCCCTCGCCACAGGTTTTGTGCAGGGCTGACTCGTTTTTAACTGACTGACATCGAGGGCCATCCTGCCGCTGTTCTTTTGCCTGGAGATTTCCAGAATATTGCCCGAGCGCAACTTTATTGCCGGATTGAAATATATGACGCAGGCCCTGGATTGACCCTAGTATCGCCTCCTGTATTCATTACCCTGCGTGCCCACCGTGAGCCATTTATTACTGGTGGACGATGACCTCGAAGTCCTCGCCCTCTTGCGCAAGTTCCTCGAACAACATGGCTACAGCGTGGATGTCGCCGCCGACGGCAACGCCTTGTGGCAGGCGGTGGAACGGCGGGTGCCGGACCTCATCATCCTCGACGTCATGCTGCCGGGCGACAACGGCCTGGTGCTCTGCCAGCGACTGCGGGCCGAGCACACGGTCGGCATCATCATGCTCACCGCCATGGGCGAATTGAGTGATCGCGTCGTCGGCCTGGAGCTGGGGGCGGACGATTACTTGACCAAGCCCTTCGACGCCCGGGAGCTGTTGGCCCGGGTGCGCGCCGTGCTGCGGCGCACCGGTGAAGCCAGGGACACGCTGAACGACGCCTCCCGGCCAATCCTGGAGTTCGAGAACTGGCAACTGGACGTTACCCGGCGCGAACTGCGCTCACCGGACAAGGTCATGATCCCGCTGTCCGCCGGAGAGTTCGAACTGCTGCTGGTGTTCGCCGAACACTCGCGCCGGGTGCTGACGCGCCAGCAGTTGCTGGACCTGGCCCGCGGCGAAACCTTCGAAGCGTTTGACCGCAGCATCGATGTCCAGGTCAGCCGCCTGCGGCGCAAGTTGGAGACCGACATCACCGGTACGTCGATGATCCGTACCGTGCGCAACAGCGGCTACCTGTTCAGCCCACACGTGGTGAAGCGATGAAACCCTCGCGCTCGGGCAATCATCAACCACGGGACACGGTAGCGCGCTGGATCGCCCTGACCACCATGATCGCCATGCTGACCTTGTTGGCCCTCAATGAGCTGTTCAGCCTGCTGGCCGGTGCCTGGGCGCGCCCTCCCCTGATGGAAACCGGCCTGATGGAAAAGGCCACCGCCATCACCCGCATCATTGACTCTGTCGCCCCCGAACAACGCCCCGCGATTGCCAAGGCCGCCAGCGACCAGGCATTCAACGCACAATGGCTGCAACGGCATGAAGACGCGCGGTTGCCGGTGATCGACAAGCCGGAGTTCAGTGAAGGTTCGGTGTTACTGCGCCAGCAGTTGGGCCGGCCGGACGCCAGGATCGAAGCCTACGAACCGGACGATTGGCCAGCCGATCAACCCGACGCACGCTACGCGGCGATCATCGAATTGGCCGACCATTCGTGGGTAATTTTCTCTGTGCCCTCGCGCAGTTGGGGGCTGGAGGAATGGGCGCGCAACGGGATCATCATCGCCCTGATCCTGCTCTCGACGTTGATCGTCGCGCTGATCGCCACACGGCACCTGGCCGCCCCGCTGGAACGTTTTGCCGAAGGCGCCCGGCGCTTCGGCGTCGACCACCAGGCGCCACCGATTCCGGTCATCGGCCCCCACGAAATCCGCCAGGCGATCCTCGCTTTCAATGCCATGCAGGCCCAGCTCAAGCATTTTCTACAGGACCGCACGCAGATGCTCGCCGCCATCTCCCATGACTTGCGCGCGCCGCTCACCCGCATGCGCTTGCGCGGGGAGTTCATCGAGGATGCCGAACAACAATCGCGATTGTTCAGGGACGTGGACGAAATGCAGGCGATGGTCAACTCAGCCCTGGAGTTCTTCCGCGACGATGCCCGCCTTGAACACGCCACCGCGTTCGACCTGGCTGAGTTGCTGCACACCATCGTCGATGACCTCAAGGACGCCGGCACCGAGGTCGCGTTCGAAGGTGCCCAGCGCTTGGTTTATGTCGGGCGTCCCATTGGCATCAAGCGCGCCTTGGTCAACCTGATCGACAACGCGATCAAATATGGCGGCGCGCCCACTGTTCGACTCGAGGCCGACGCCAATCGTGTGGACATTTGCATTCTGGATCGCGGACCCGGCATCGCCGCGCAACACCTTGAGCAGGTCTTCACGCCGTTCTTTCGCATCGAAAGCTCTCGCAACAAGCACACCGGCGGCGTGGGGCTGGGCCTGTCGGCGGCCCGGGCGACGGTGCTGGAACATGGCGGCACGCTGACCCTGAGGAATCGACGCGGTGGCGGGTTGGAGGCCAGGGTCTCGCTGCCGCTTGACTGAAGTGCCCGATGTACCGATCCGCGCTAAACAATCAGCGCCTTCCTCGGTAGGATGTCCGGCCTTTGCGACCTGGACCCTGCCCCCAGGAAGGCGCTCTTGTTTGTATCGCCCGACTCAATGCCATCGTTCGCGCTCATTGTAGGAGCTGCCGAGCGAAGCGAGGCTGCGATCGTTTGATCTTTCGCTTGAGATTCAAGTGCCTGGGGAAAGATCGCAGCCTCGCTTCGCTCGGCAGCTCCTACAGCGCCCCCTAGCGGGAGCAAGCTTCCTCGACAGACAGGAATCGACGGAGCCAAACCAAGGAATTCACCGATGATTCTTATCATTTATGCGCACCCCTACCCCGACAAATCGCGGGTCAACCAGCAGATGCTCAAGCGAGTGTCGACCAACCCGGACGTGGTCATACGTTCGCTCTATGATCTTTACCCCAACTTCGATATCGACGTCGAGGCGGAACAGCGAGCGGTGGAACAAGCAGAGCTGGTCGTCCTCCAGCACCCGATGTACTGGTACAGCACGCCGCCCCTGTTGAAACTGTGGATCGATAAGGTGTTCACCCACGGCTGGGCCTACGGCAAAGACACCGTCGCCCTCAAAGGCAAGCGCTTGCTGTGGGCCGTCACCACCGGTGGCGATCACGCGCATTTTGCGATCGGCGACTACCCCGATTTTTCGGCGCTGGCCCAACCTCTCCACGCCACGGCCATTTACTGCGGCATGCGCTGGCTGGAACCGGTGGTCGTGCATGGCGCCTATGCCGCCGACCCTGAGGCCCAACACGCACAAATCGAACACTATGGCGCTCGCCTGGCCGCCTGGAAGGAAGATTGAAATGGAGACGCACAGCCTGATTGAAATGCTGATCTACCTGGCCTCGGCGACGTTGATCGTGCCGATTGCCGTTCGGTTTGGCCTGGGCCCGGTGTTGGGTTACCTGCTGGCCGGGTGCATCATCGGCCCATGGGGGCTGAAGCTGATTACCGATGTGAAGGCCATTCTGGAATTCGCTGAAATCGGCGTGGTGCTGATGCTGTTCATCATCGGCCTTGAGCTCGACCCCAAGCGGCTCTGGGCCCTGCGCAAGATGGTGTTCGGTGGCGGTGCCCTGCAGATGCTCGCCTGTGGCGCTGCCATTGGCTTGTTCTGCACGGCCCTTGGCCTGAACTGGACGGCAGCGCTGCTGGTCGGCCTGACCCTGAGCCTGTCCTCCACGGCCATCGCCATGCAGGCCATGAGCGAACGCAACCTGACCGCCACCGCCGTCGGCCGCAGCAGCTTTGCCGTGCTGCTGTTCCAGGACATCGCGGCGATTCCGCTGGTGGCGATGATTCCGTTGTTGTCGGCCCACGGCGACACGCCTTCGGGCACGGCGCTGTTGCTATCGATTGGCAAAATCGTCGCCGCCATCGCCATCGTCGTGCTGTTGGGACGCTACGTGACGCGACCGCTGCTGCGCTTCGCAGCGCGGTCAGGCTTGCGCGAGATTTTCAGTGCCGTCGCACTTTTCCTGGTGTTCGGCTTCGGCTTCCTGCTGGAAGAAGCCGGCTTGTCGATGGCCATGGGCGCGTTCCTCGCCGGGGTCCTGCTGGCCAGCTCCGAATACCGCCATGCGCTGGAAAGCGACATTGAACCGTTCAAAGGCCTGCTGTTGGGTCTGTTCTTCATCGGTGTCGGCATGTCGATCGATTTCGGCACCCTGATCAACGCACCGCTGAAAGTCATCACCCTGACCCTGGGTTTCATCCTGATCAAGCTGCTGGTGATCAAGATGGCGGGCCGGTTCCTCAACGTCCCCGCCGGTCAGCGCTCCTGGCAGGCGGTGTTGCTGGGCCAGGGCAGCGAATTCGCCTTCGTGGTGTTTGGCGCGGCGACCGTGGCCGGCATCTTGACCGATCAATGGGGCAAGAGCCTGACCCTGGCGGTGGCCCTGTCCATGTGCCTGACGCCCTTGCTGATCGTGTTGCTGGATCGGTTCGAGTCCGTCGCCAAGAAAAACAAACGCGAATCCGACCTCGTCGACCAGCAGAATCCACGGGTGATCATCGCCGGGTTCGGGCGTTTCGGGCAGATCGCCGGACGGCTGTTGATGTCTTGCGGCGTCGAGGTGGTGGTATTGGATCACGACCCGGACAACATCGAGACGCTGCGTAAATTCGGCGTGAAAGTCTTTTATGGCGATGCCACGCGCCTCGATCTGCTGCACGCAGCCGGCGCGGCCCAAGCGGTGGTGCTGATCAATGCGATCGACGATCGGGAAGACAACCTGGCGCTGACCCGGCTGGCCCAGGAGCACTTCCCCGCGTTGCAGTTGATCGTGCGGGCGCGGGACATGGGGCACCTCATCACCCTTCGGCAGATGGGCGTGGAGGCGGCTGAACGGGAAACCTTCGAGAGTGCGCTGTCATTGGGTCGCAGTGCGCTGGAACACATGGGCGTCGGGGCTTACGAAGCGCGCGAGCGGGCGGATCAGTTCCGCCGGCTGAACCTCAAGATGCTGGAGGAAATCGTCGCCCAGCCGGAAGATGACCTCAAGTTCCGCCACGATGCCTACCGGCGCGCCAATGCGCTGCTCACGGACATGTTCAACGAAGACCGTGCCCGCCCCGTCGACAACTGGCAGGAACACCATCGCAACGAAACGGAAAAGACGCCCGGTTGACCGGCGTCACACACGCCCGAACTTGCGCCGGTACGCCACCGGCGTCAGCCCAGTCAGTGCCTTGAACATCCGTTGCAAGTTGGAGCTGCTGCTGAAACCCAGCTCGGCGCCGATGCTGGCGAGGGGCAGCGCCGTCAACGTCAGGCGTTCGCTGACCTGGTTCAACTTGATGCGTCGGGCGTAGGCCGCGACAGTCTCACCCGTTTCACGGCTGACCTTGCGCGCCAAGGTGCGCTCGGACACCGCCAACTGGCTCGCCAGTGCCTGGACGGTGATCCGCTCGGCCGGCATCTGTTCGATCAAGCCGTGCAACTGTCGCAGCCATCCGCTGGGTTGCTCGATCAGGGCCGCCCCCTGGAACGCCGCATGGGGAATGGCCGGGCGCGGTAGCACCATGAGCCGGGTAATGTCGCGCAACACGTCACTGCTGACGCTGCGTTCGATGAGTTTTTCGGCGATGGGCAGGTAGCCGTTCACCCCGGACGCCGTCGCCGTGCGCTCGTTGAACACGCAGTTCTGCTCGCTTTGCCAATGGACTTTTCGATACTGCTGCTGCATCGCTTGCGCCAGCCACCAGGTCACCGTCGCGCCCTGCCCGTTCAATCGACCGGCGGCGGCCAGCAGGCAGACACCGGTGCAATAGGACCAGAGCTGAAGCGATCGGGCATGCTTGGACAGCGCGCTCACGAGGGCTGTCTGTTCAGCCAACACCGCATTCACCTGCTCGGCCGATTCGGCCCAGAAGCCAGGAACCAGAACGGCATCCAAACCCGCGCTGCCCAACACCGCTTCCGCCTGCAGGGTCACGCCATGGGCACATACTACCGGCCCGGCCTGCAATGCGATGTAGCGAGCCTCGAACAGCGCCCGCCCTCCTCTGCGGTTGGCGGCATGCAGCAGATCGGCGAACGCGAACAGGCCGGCGGGCATGCAGCCGGGAAACAGGAGCAAACCGATGCGAAGTTTGTTGGTCATGGCCTGAAACGAATCAAAGATGTCAGATCCGGCCATTATGCACATGGGAACGGATCGGCACCATGAAGCGCTCGCTCAACAGGAATGCCTCATGAACATCCAGCAGATCCGTAACGCCACGATCATTCTTGAATTCGGCCCGTATCGCGTGCTCGTCGACCCGATGCTGGCTGGCAAGGGCACGCTGCCGCCGCTCCGACTGTTTGGTGCCACGCAGCGTAATCCACTGGTGGCGCTTGCGGCCTCGACAGCGCAGGCCCTCGAGACCGTCACCCATTGCTTGATCACCCACTGTCAGAAAGGCCATTTCGACCATCTGGATCGCGCAGCCAAGCAGTGGCTGAGGGAAAAGCAGATCCCGGTCATCTGCACACCCCATGACGCCCCCTACCTCACCAAGCGAGGCCTGAATGTCCAACCACTGGCCAAGGCGCATGACCAACCCAACCCATTCCTGGGCGGCACTATTCGCTCCGTTCGATGCACCCATGGGCTGGGTCTGGTGGGCAAGCTGATGGAGCATGGCGTCGGCTACCTGATCGAGCTGCCCGGCGAACCGAGCGTCTACCTCACCGGCGATACCGTGCTCACCCCCACCGTCTGCGAATTCGTCTTGCGCCACCAACCGCAGGTCAGCGTAGTTCCGGCAGGCGGGGCACGGTTCGATATCGGCGGCGACATCATCATGGGCATCGACGAGACACTGGAATTCACTCGCTTATCTCGCGGGACCGTGGTGGCCAATCACCTGGAAGCGATCAGCCACTGCCCGACGACACGCAAGGCCCTTGCCGAAGCCGCCGCGCTGGCCGGCGTCGCAGGCCGGCTGTTGATACCGGAGGATGGCGAGACGTTGGTCTTTCGGGCGGCCTAGGCCAATGCGTCCAGCTCGGCCAGCATCGGCGCAGGGATCTTCAGTTCACTCGCCGTGAGGTTTTCCCGCAGGTGCGCCAACGACGACGTACCGGGAATCAGCAGGATATTCGGCGCACGTTGCAGCAACCACGCCAGGGCCACGCACAGCGGTGATGCCTGCAAACGCGCCGCCACGCTGGAAAGGGTCTCCGATTGCAGCGGTGTGAAGCCGCCCAGGGGGAAGAACGGCACGTAGGCGATGCCCTGCCGGCCCAGGTCGGCAATGAGGTGTTCGTCGTCGCGATGGGTCAAGTTGTAGTGGTTCTGCACGCAGACCACCTGGGCAATGCCTTGGGCCTGCTTGACCTGCGCGGCCGTGACGTTGCTCAGGCCCAGGTGACGGATGAGGCCCTGGCGCTGCAGCTCGGCCAGTGTCGTGAACGATTCTTCGATGGAGTCTTCGGTGGGCGAATGCAGGTCGCCCCACACCCTAAGGTTGACCACGTCCAATACCTCCACGCCCAGGTTGCGCAGATTGTCGTGGACCGCACGGGTCAACTCGGCAGGGCTATGGGCCGGGTTCCAGGACGCGTCGGCACCACGAACGGCGCCGACCTTGGTGACGATGACCAGGTCCTGGGCGTAAGGGTGCAGCGCTTCGCGGATCAGCTGGTTGGTGACATGGGGCCCGTAGAAATCGGCGGTGTCGATGTGATTGACCCCGCTCGCCAATGCTTCGCGCAGCACGGCGACGGCGGCCGCCGGATCTTTCGGCGGTCCGAAGACCCGGGGCCCCGCCAACTGCATCGCGCCGTAGCCCATGCGATTGACCGTGCGATCGCCCAGTAAGAAGCTGCCTGCCTTGCCTGCAATGTTCATCTCGTCGCCCTCGGATCAATGTGAGTGGAGCGACTATAGGCGTTGACCATTCCCTTGATAATCAGGTGCAATCAGCACGGGTTGTACGGCGGAGAGAACAATGGCGACGGATATTCAAGACTTGCTGGCCTTTGTGGCCGTGGTCAATGCGAAGGGCTTTCGTGAAGGCGCGCGGCTGAGCGGCAAGTCTGCCTCAAGCCTCAGCGATGCCGTACGCCGAATGGAAAGCCGGCTCGGCGTACGCCTGCTCAACCGCACCACCCGCAGCGTGGTACCGACCGAGGCCGGTGCCCGGTTGATGGAACGCATCGTCCCGGCCCTGGGCGAGGTCGAGGCGGCGATGGACGTGGTCAACGACTTTCGCGACCGGCCTTCGGGCACCCTCAGGCTGAACGTGCCGGTCAGCGCGGCCCGCCTGGTGTTGCCGGCGATCATCACGCCGTTCCTGAAAAGCTATCCCGACATCCGCCTGGAAGTGGTCACCGAGGAGAGCTTCGTCGACATGCTCGCGGCCGGCTGTGACGCCGGCATTCGCTACGACGAGCGCTTGGAGCAGGACATGATCGCCATCCCCATCGGCCCACGGTTCCAGCGCTTCGCGACCGCCGCTTCACCCGCGTACCTCGATGCCAGGGGCCGGCCCGAACATCCACGGGACCTGCTTGGGCATGCCTGCCTGACGGGCAAGTTTCCCAGCGGCGCCCTGCCCCTGTGGGAATATGAACGTGACGGCGAAACGATGAGCGTCGACCCGAGCGGCCCGTTGATCGTGCGCATCGGCGGCGCGATGGACCTGGCAGTACAGGCTGCGGTGGATGGGCTGGGCATTGTCCATCTGTTCGAGGACTGGTTGCGGCCCCACCTGGACAGCGGCGCCCTCGAACCGGTACTCGAACCCTGGTGGCAGCGCTTTACCGGGCCGTTCCTCTACTACCCCGGCCGCCGCTACTTGCCTTCGCCGTTGAGGGCTTTTGTGGATTTCATCAATGCACAACAGTGTGTAAGCGAGCTTGCTCGCGAAGGCGTCGGCACAGCCAACTTCACTGCAAACTGACCCACCGCTATCGCGAGCAAGCTCGCTCCCACAAGGGCTCGGCGGCGTAGCTGAAAATCCTGACCCTTCACAAATCCATTGTGGGAGCGAGCCTGCTCGCGATAGCGGTAGTGCATTCACCCCATTGCCCACTCGTCTCCCCGCCGCAAGGATTTTCGAACCAAGCCATTCGCCACGGCTCGGACCTACATGACACCGCTGAAAGCCACGATGACGCGCTTCGACCGTCACGGCCTGAACGGCGGGTACATCAAGAATGCCTTGCGTTTCACTGCCGGGAGTTTTCGTTATGTGTGACGGTCTTGTTCAACACGTTTCTTCAAAAGACTCCCTGGCGTATTTCGCCCAGCGAGACACGCTCGGCAGCCGTTTCGGTGCTAGCGTGACGCCCTTGGACCTGTACGTGACAACGCCGCCCAAGGTCCTGGACCGCCAGAGCCTGATCAAGCCAAACATGCAGGTCAGCGCCATTCGTCGTCGCGGCGGGCACTTGGAGTGCATCAAGGTTCGCTGGGGTTGGTCGCCGATCTGGTCAGTCGGAACAATGCCGCCGCTGACCCATCTGCCCTTGCATCTGGTGATGCGTTCCAAGGTCTTCGACCCCATCAAGCACGAAGGCCGCGTACTGGTCGCCGTGGAGGGTTGGTATGAGTCGCAAGCCCCCGCCTCGCCCTCCCAGGCGCAACGTCTCACCTACACGACCGCCCGGCAGTCGGCCCCGATCTTCCTGGCCGCCCTGGCCCAGGCCAGCGAGACCCCGTTTGGCTGTGACGGCCTGGCCCTGGTGACGTATGGCGACATCGCCAACCAGCAGCAGCGGGTACTGGCCTTCGGTGCCGAAGATGCGCTCGACTGGCTGGAGCCCGCGCTGGGATGGGAACAGGCACAACAGCTGGCCGCGCGCCTGAACAGCGCGCAACCGCACCTTGAACCGGCAATGACAACCCAACGTCCGGCCCAGGGCGGACTTTGACTTAGGGAGATAAAGCCATGTACGTGATCATGGGCGCCACAGGCCACGTTGGCTCGGCCACGGCCCGAGCCTTGCTGGCGCCAGGGCATGCCGTGATTGTCATGACCCGCAACGCCACCCACGCCACCGAATGGCACGCCAGGGGCGCTCAAATCGTCGAAGCGGATGCTGAAAACGTCGAATCGTTGCGCGCCGCGTTTCGGCTCGGGCGCAGGGCGTTCATTCTCAACCCGTCGGCGGATCCCAGTACCGATACCGATGCGGTGGAACGGCGCACGGTGGCCAACATCCTGGCCGCCCTCGACGGATCGGGCCTTGAGAAAATCGTCGTGCAATCCACCGCCGGCGCCCAGCCCGGCGAGCGTATCGGCGATCTAAGCGTCTTGTGGGAGTTGGAAGACGGGCTGCGCAACCAGTCGATCCCGGCAGCGATCAATCGCGGCGCTTATTACATGAGCAACTGGGACAGCCTGCTCGATACCGTGCGCGAGACCGGCAAGTTACCGACGCTGTTTCCCGCCGACCTGGCCTTTCCCATGGTTGCGCCCCGGGACCTGGGCGAAGTGGCGGCCGCGCGGTTGCTATCCTCGGTTGACGACATTGGCGTGCGTAACGTGCAGGGGCCTCGCCTGTACTCGCCCAACGATGTGGCCCAGGCATTTTCCCAGGCGCTCGGCCGGCTGGTCGAGGTACAAGTGATCCCCAGGGATCAATGGGAAAACACCTTCCAGAGCCTCGGCTTCAGCCCCGCTGCGGCGCAATCCTATACACGCATGAGCGCCGTCAGCCTCGACAGCGGCTTCGACGTGGGCGACAACGCCTTGCACGGCACTATGACGCTTGAGGCCTACATCCAGGCGCTGGTGCAAAACAACGGGCTGGGAGCGCACGGATAAAGGAATGCAGGAACGGCGCGGCAATGGACGGTAAACTGCGGCGGTCCTTTTTCTTTTCCAGCATGAGGCTTTGCATGAGCAACCCAGATATCACGTTTATTCCAGATTCGGATGCGGACTCCATTTCCTCCGACGTCGCCGGTTTCGGCGGCCTGCTGGTTTCCACGCAAATCCCCACCCACGCCGACGGCAGCCTGGAACTGGGTGACATCACGCTGCAGAGCGAATGCACGCTGCAAGCCCTCAAGACTGCCCTGGAGGGCGCCGGCAGTTCCATGGACCGGGTCTTGCACCTGACCATCTACCTGACCGACATGGCTGACCGCGCCGCTTTCAACGAGGTCTACAAACGCTTCTTCGCCAAACCCTGGCCGGTTCGCGCCGCCGTGGGCGTGGCGTCGCTGGCGGTTGAAGGGATGAAAGTGGAGGTGACGGCGATGGCGGCGAAGGGCTGAGCGGGCCCACTGCACTTTTGTAGCGCTGCACTGCTTTTTGTGGCGAGGGAGCTTGCTCCCGCTGGACGCTGTAGGAGCTGACGAGTGCAACGAGGCTGCGATCTTGTCCCAGACAGTTGAGTCTCAAGCGAAAGATCAAGATCAAGATCAAGATCAAGATCAAGATCAAGATCAAAAGATCGCAGGCTTCGCCAGCTCCTACAGAACCCAGCGGGAGCAAGCTCCCTCGCCACAGGTGTTTTGTTAACCCAGGCTCCCAGTCCAGCAGCGGACCTTGTTTATCCAGATGTAGGAGCATTCGGGATCGGGCTACGTTGTCTTGCGCCGTTGCCTACAACTGCGCCAGAATCCGCCGGCTTGTGCGCCTTGGGCCAGGGCTCTATCGTTTCCGGGTCGCTGATTGAATCAGCGATCGGGTTTGGTAGCCCGGCTTTTGACTTGTCGCATAGCCCTTGTCATACAGTCCATTTCGGAACTGTTTTATGGCGGTCATGCGCAGGGCGTCTTCGGACGCGCCGGTTCTCCAAGTCACCGGTCTACCAACCCGCGTATGGCCGCCACCCTTCGTTTGGTAGCGAGAGTGATGGCTCCATTTTTCGATTTGGAGATTCAACCATGTTCAAACCAACACCCAACCCACCGGACACCGATCCAGCCAACTCAAAAGCGTTCGACAAAGCCGCCGACCGCATCCTCGATCACTACCTCAAGCCCAAACCCAACAAACCCGAGGCCGATCCAGGCCAACTCTTCACCGTCGCCCATGGCGTCGACACCGAAACCCTGCTCGCCAACCTCAGCGAAACCCTGGCCTCGGCCAATGCCATGGTCAGTGACCTGGCGTTCGACCAGGGAGGTCCCAGGCGCCACATTATCCTGGGTATCCAGCAACTGATCGAGCTGGGCGCATTGCTGGCGAACCGCGCGCTGGATAACGTCGAAGCACGCCCGTCGACATAGCGCATCCCCCTGAGCAGGAACACAGTCAAAAATGTGGGAGCGAGCTTGCTCGCGATAGCGGTGCTTCAGTCAATCATCACGCAACTGACCCACCGCTATCGCGAGCAAGCTCGCTCCCACACTAATAACCAGGACCATAAGGTCCCAATCCCGCTCCCCAATCCCCGCCTATACTTCTTTGCCAATCCCCCCGGGGCCTGCACTTCCAACAATAAAAAGCAGAGGTGGAACATGGTCTGGCAACAAGTCTACGATCCCTTCGGTAATGCAGTGCTGTCGACGCTCCTGGCGGCGGTTCCGGTGGTGGTGATGCTGGCGTCCCTGGCGTTCTTTCATGTCAAGGCGCACCTGGCGGCGTTGATGGCCTTGGCCTCGGCCTTGCTGATCGCGATCTTCGCCTTCGGCATGCCCGCCGGCATGGCCGGTTCGGCGGCACTTTATGGCGCGGCCAACGGGCTGCTGCCCATTGGCTGGATTGTCCTCAACATCATCTTTCTGCACCGGCTGACCACCGAGAACGGCTCGTTCAAGGTCTTGCAGGATTCCCTCGCACGCATCACCGACGACCGGCGCCTGCAATTGCTGCTGATCGCCTTTTGCTTCGGTGCGTTCTTCGAGGGCGCCGCGGGTTTCGGCACGCCGGTGGCGGTGACCGGGGCGATCCTGATCGGGCTGGGCTTCTCCCCCTTGGCCGCCTCGGGCCTGGCGCTGATCGCCAACACCGCGCCCGTGGCGTTCGGCGCCCTGGGCACGCCGATCATCACCCTGGCCAAGGTTACCGGGCTGGATGAAATGGAGTTGTCGATGATGGTCGGTCGGCAGTTACCGTTTTTTTCGGTGATCGTGCCGTTCTGGTTGATCTGGGCGTTTGCCGGGTGGCGCAAGATGCTGGAAATCTGGCCGGCGATTCTGGTGGCCGGTGTCAGCTTCGCCGTCCCGCAGTTCCTGGTGTCGAACTACCACGGGCCGATGCTGGTGGATGTGATTGCCGCGCTGATTTCCATGGCCTGCCTCACCGCTTTTCTCAAGGTCTGGAAACCGGCCACGGTGCATACGTCCGCAGCGTTGTCGGGACGGGTCGATGATTCGAAAATCGACGCCAGCGAAGATGAAAAACCGCAGGCCAGCGGCACCTTTTCCAGTGATGCGCAACCGGCTGTGCTACGGGCCTGGATGCCATGGATCATCCTTACGGTCTTCGTGTTCGCCTGGGGCACCCAGGGTTTCAAGAACCTGTTCGATACCCGCCCGGCGCTGGACCCGCAGACCCAATCGGCCAAGCTTGATCCCCAAGGCAAACCGATGCGTGAGGCCAACCCGATCTTCTCGCCCCTGGTGACCTTCGGCACCATCCACCAGCAGATCGAGAAAGTCCCGCCCGTGGTGCCCCAGCCTAAAACCGAGGAAGCGGTCTACAAGTTCAACTGGTTCACCGCCACTGGCAGCGGCATTTTCCTGGCGGCGATTCTCGGTGGCTTGCTGATGGGCTATTCCATCCCGCAACTGCTGCACCACTACGTGCGAACGCTCTGGGTGGTGCGCTACTCGCTGATTACCATCGTGGCGATGTTGGCCCTGGGATTTCTCACGCGCTACTCAGGCCTGGACGCGACCATGGGCCTGGCCTTCGCCGCCACCGGCATTTTCTACCCTATGTTCGGCACCTTGCTGGGCTGGCTCGGCGTGGCGCTGACCGGTTCGGACACGGCGTCCAACGTATTGTTTGGCGGCTTGCAACGAGTCACATCCGAGCAGTTGGGCCTGAGCCCGGTGTTGATGGCTGCGGCCAACAGTTCCGGCGGGGTCATGGGCAAGATGGTCGACGCCCAGTCGATCGTGGTCGCCTCCACCGCCACCCGTTGGTACGGTCACGAAGGCGAGATCCTGCGCTACGTGTTTTTCCACTCGGTGGTGCTGGCGATTCTGGTGGGCGGGCTGGTGACGTTGCAGGCGTATGTGGCGCCGTTCACGCATATGGTCGTCGGCGGACATTGATAGATAGGGACGTGAGGATGTGCTTTTGTGGCGAGGGAGCTTGCTCCCGCTCGGTTGCGCAGCGACCGCAAAAAACGGGGCCGCTGCGCGCCCCAGCGGGAGCAAGCTCCCTCGCCACAGGTGAACACCTTCAAAACCGATTGGCGCCCTACCTTTAAAGCAGGGTGTTACTGAACGTTTTTCAGCTTGACCACATCACCGGACACCGAGGTGGTGTAGCCGGTCAGGACCCAGGCCCAGAACCAGTTTTCCTGGACTTGGGTGTTGATCATGGCGTCGCCGCCCTTGGCCTTGATTGCCGCGTCCTGGGCACGCACGAAACGGTTGTTCTGGCGAATCGGGATCACGCCGAACAGCAGCAGGCCGGTGGCCTTGGCTTCGCTGTGGCCGACAACGGTGTATTGGCTGCTGTCGTATTGCTGGGTTTTCATCGGGGTGCCGGTGCAACCCGCCAGGGCCAGGCCGAACACTGCGCAGGCGACAACTTTGCTGATGTGGTTCATTGAATACTCCATGAGAAAACGCCCGGGATCCGTCTCTCGGGCGGCGCGTACTCTAACCGATCAGCAACAAATTGACATTATCCCCGCAATCCGCAAACCGCCTGTCAGGCTCACCCCAGAGCCATCCGTCAGATGTCCCTCCAGCGGAACAATTCCCTGTCGATACGCTGAAAACAGCGCCATGGACGGCTCGCGCACACCCCGGCTGAATGCGTACGAGCGCCAGCCCGCCAGAGCTTGTAACCATGATCGACCTGACCGTCTGGAACATCACGCTTCCTGTACAGACACCCGCCTTGACCGTTGCGACCAAGGCCGTTCCAACGCTGCGCAACCAGTACTTCACCAACACCGGGGACAAAATCGTGTTCTGGGCGCCGGTGACCGGTTCTCATACCGGCAAAAGCGAGTACCCACGCTCCGAGCTGCGGGAAACCTCGAAAGACGGCAAATTGCGCAACTGGCGTTACAACAGCGGCGTCAACACCCTCAAAGGCACCCTGGCCGTGAACCAGGTACCTTCCGCCGGTCGTGTGGTTGTCGCGCAGATCCATGCCAAGGATGCCCCCGCCCCCTTGCTGAAGCTGGTATACCGCTTTGCCAAGGGCAGCGGTAACCTGGACGTCGAATACCGGGTCAAACCCAAGGACCCGAAAAGCCCGGTGATCTTCACCGTGCCGAACGTGGCCTTGAACAAAGTCTTCACCTACTCCTTGCAGATGGACAAACAGGGCAAGCTCACGGTCCTGATCAACAACCTCGGCAAGCAAGTGAAGCTCGACCCGTCCTGGTACGGCTACAATTTCTATTTCAAAGCCGGCGTCTACACCCTGGACAACGTCGGCTATTCCAACGAAGGCGGAAAAGTGACCTACACCAAGCTGGACGTGAGCCATCAATGACTGACGCCCAGCCTCTCTTCTGCTTCAGGCCTTTGATGGCGCGTTAACCACCTGCCGGCCGCTGAAGGAAAACAGGAAACAGGCGAACACCACCAACGCGAAACCGGCCGGGAACAGCCAGATGCTTTTCCAATCGTGGCCGCCCTCCAGGACAAAGTGATCGGTCACCTGCCCCGCCACCCAGAAACCGATCAACATCCCCACGCCATAGGTCGCCAGGGTAATCAGGCCCTGGGCCGAACTGCGCAAATGCTTCGGCGCCTTGGCATCGGTGTAGATCTGCCCCGAGACAAAAAAGAAGTCGTAGCAGATGCCGTGCAGGGCAATGCCGGTAAACAGCATGAACGCCAGGTCGCTGTTATTGCCGTAGGCGAACAACAGGTAGCGCAGCGCCCACGCCAACATGCCCACCAACAGCGCCAGCTTGATGCCGAAGCGCTGGATGAACAGCGGCAACAGCAGCATGAACAACACTTCCGAGACCTGCCCGATGGCCATCTTCGCCGTTGGGTTGGTCATGCCGGTTTCGGCCAGGAACGGGTTGGCATTCTGGTAATAAAAGGCCAAGGGAATGCAGATCAGGATCGAGGCGATGAAGAACACCAGGTAGCTGCGGTCCTTCAACAGCCCCAATGCATCCAAGCCCAACAGCTGCTTGATGCCACCACCGCTCGCCTGCTCCTGGAGCGGCGCCGTGGCCGGCAGCGTGAAGCTGTAGAGCCCCAGGACCAGGGAAGCGACGGCCGCCATCAGGAACGTATTGCGCAAGCCGCCTGCCGAGATCGCTTCACGCGAATCCCAGGCGAACACAAAACTGATCACCACGCCCGCGACGATCCAGCCAATCGTGCCCCACACCCGGATGCGCGAGAACTCCAGCGCCGGGTCGCGCATTTGCCGGAACGCCACGGAATTGACCAGGGCCAGCGTCGGCATGTAGACCACCATGTACGCCAGTACATACGGGTAGAACACGCTGAAATCCGCCGCCGAATACAACTGATACAGCAACACCGCGCCCAGCAGGTGCAACACCGCCAGGATCCGTTCGGCATTGAAGTAGCGGTCGGCGATCAGGCCGATGACAAACGGCGCAATGATCGCCCCCCACGACTGAGTGGAAAACGCCATGCCGATCTGCCCGCCGCTGGCGCCCAGCGTGCTGGAGAGAAATGTCCCCAGGGTGACGAACCAGCCACCCCAGATAAAAAACTGCAGGAACATCATCACGCTGAGGCGTGCGTTCATCGTGGTCATGACAGTCACCGTTTTATTGTTGTTCTTGTGAAAATGAAAAACCTTGCGCCGCTTTTGTGGCCTGCTTTGTGGGCTGCCTGCTTTTGTGGCGAGGGAGCTTGCTCCCGCTCGGCTGCGCTGTAGGAGCTGCCGAAGGCTGCGATCTTTTGATCTTTCGCTTAAGGCTCATGTATCCGGGAAAGATCGCAGCCTCGCTTCGCTCGACAGCTCCTACAGGCCCAGCGGGAGCAAGCTCCCTCGCCACAGGGGCTTTGTGTTGCGCGGGCTACCTCAAAAGGCCCAACAACCGCCGATTGGAATCCTCATCCGCCGTGACGCTGGCGAAGTCATCGAACGCCTTGCCAGTCTTGCTGATCATGTGCCGCTGGATAAACGCAGCGCCTTCTGCCGCACCCTGTTGCGAATCCTTCAGGCAGCACTCCCACTCCAGGACCGCCCAACCGCTGAAATCGTATTGGGTCAGTTTGCTGAAGATCGATTTGAAATCGATCTGGCCATCGCCCAACGAACGGAACCGCCCGGGCCGATCGACCCAGCCCTGGTAACCGCCGTACACCCCGGAACGAGCATCGGGGCGGAATTCGGCGTCCTTGACGTGGAACATGCGGATGCGCGCGTGGTAGCGATCGATGAAACCCAGGTAGTCCATCTGTTGCAGCAGCAGATGGCTGGGGTCGTAGAGGATCGCCGCCCGTGGGTGGTGATCGACGGCCTCCAGGAAGCGCTCGAACGAGGCCCCGTCGTGGAGGTCTTCGCCGGAGTGGATCTCGTAGCACAGGTCCACCCCCGCCGCGTCGAAGCAGTCGAGAATCGGCAACCAGCGCCGGGCCAGTTCGGCGAACCCCTGCTCCACCAGGCCCGCCGGGCGCTGCGGCCAGGGATAGAGATACGGCCACAGCAGCGCGCCGGAAAACGTCGCATGGGCCTTGAGACCCAGCCGCTGGCTGGCGCGGGCGGCCAGCTTGAGTTGCTCGATCGACCACTCGGTGCGCGCCTGGGGCTGGCCGCGCAGATGGGCCGGGGCGAAGTCGTCGAACAGCGCGTCGAACGCCGGGTGCACCGCCACCAACTGGCCTTGCAGGTGCGTCGATAACTCGCTGATCTCGACACCGGCCTGGGCGCAGGTGGCCTTGAGTTCATCGCAATAATCCTGGCTCTCGGCGGCCCGGGCCAAGTCGATGTACTGCGTGCCCGACGTTGGCAGTTGAATGGCCTTGTAGCCTTGCGAAGCGGCCCACTGGGCGATGTTGGCCAGGGTGTCGAACGGCGCTTCGGCGGACATGAATTGCGCCAGGAAAATGCCTGGGCCACGCAGGCCGCTCGGTGTCTTGTCGAGGGTATTCACAACAGGGATGCTCCGGTTTGCACGGCGGTCCACTTCGTCTCGCCACGGTGGTTGAGGATGGCGGCCTCAATGAACGCCATGCCCCGCAAGCCGGTCTCGATGCCGGGTACTCCGGGGGCGTCGGGGCCTTCGACATGGCTGCGAATGGCCTGGGCGAAATCGCCGTAGAGGTTGGCCATGGCCTCCAGGTAGCCCTCGGGATGCCCGGCCGGCAGGCGCATACGCTGGGTGGCCGCCGCGCACAGCCACGGCTGGCCGACGCCGCTACGCAAGATGCGCAGAGGTTGGTCAACGGCGCGATGGATCAGGCTCGCCGGTTCTTCCTGGCGCCACTCCAAGGCGCCCTTGTCACCGTAGACGCGAATCTTCAGCGGGTTCTCTTCGCCGGTGCAGACCTGGCTCGCGATCAACACGCCGCTGGCACCGCCCGCCATCTTGAACAGCATCGCGGCGTCGTCATCCAATTGTCGGCCCGGGATGTGCGTACCCAAGACGGCGCATAGCTGTTGGATAGGCTGGTCTGCGACGAACTCGGCGAGGGAAAACGCGTGGGTGCCGATGTCGCCGATGCAACCGCCCAGGCCGGACTGCCCGGGGTCGTCGCGCCACTCGGCCTGTTTATTGCCCTGGGCGGCGACATCCTGGCTGAGCCAGCCTTGGGGGTACTCGACCAGCACTTTACGCACCTGGCCGATCTCGCCCGAACGCACCATCTCCCGCGCCTGCCAAACCATGGGATAGCCCAGGTAGGTGTGGGCCAGGCCGTAGAGGCAACGGCTGCCTTGCAGCACCTCCCTGAGGGCGAGCAACTCGTTGAGGTCCAGCGCAGCGGGTTTCTCGCTGAACACATGGAAACCGGCTTTCAAGGCCTGGCTGGCAATGGGCGCATGAAGATGATTGGGCGTGACGATCACCAGCAGTTCCATGCGTTGATCAAGCGGTAGCAGCGCTTCGGTGTCGAGCATCTGCTGCCAGTCGTGGTAGCAACGGGACCCGGCCAGGCCCAGGACCGCGCCGGTCTGCCGAGTGTTGCGAGGGTCGCGGCTGAATGCGCCGCAGACCAGTTCGAAACTGCCGTCCAGGCCCGCGGCCTGACGATGGGCCTGGCCGATGAACGCGCCCTCTCCACCGCCGACGAAGCCCATTCTTATTTTCGGTGCTACAGGATTCATCGCGATTGTCTTCCTGTCAGGATGATGATGTAACCGGTTACATCATGGCGGAAATCTAGGCTCAGTTTTCCTGCGTGTCAAACCCCACGAGGTTACGCATGAACATTTGTGAGGCGCCCAACCTGCGGTAAGCTCCCCAACCGTAGCCCCTGCCCCCGAGGTGATTTTGTCCAACATTCGTGAAGTGGCCCGGCTGGCCGGTGTTTCGGTGGCCACGGTGTCCAGAACCCTGAAATCGCCCGAGCGGGTGCTTCCCGAAACGCGGGACAAGGTCAACGCGGCGGTGGAACAGGCCGGCTATCGGCCCAACCTGATGGCGGTGCAATTTCGCTCCCGGCGCACCGGCAACCTGGTGATCCTGGTGCCGACCATCGCCAATACGTTTTTCGCCCGGGTCATCAGCGGCGCGCAGCAGGCCGCGCAGGCGGCGGGTTATCGATTGCTGCTGTGCGACACCCAGGGCCGCGCGCAGATCGAGCGGGAATTTGCCGCGCTGGTCTACGCCCACCAGGCCGACGGGGTGATTCAGTTGCGTGCCAGCGATCCTTTCGAATCGATGCCCGCAGGCGCCGAAAGCCTGCCGTTGGTCAACGCCTGCGAAGTGGTCAAGCACGCCCCCTACCCGACCATCAGCCTCGACAACCGCGCCGCCGCCCAGGCCATGACCGAGCACCTGATCGGCCTCGGCCATCGCCGCATCGGCATCATCAAGGGGCCACGCAGCAGCCCCTTGACCCTGGACCGCGTGGCCGGTTACCAGGATGCCCTGAACCAGGCCGATATCGCCGTCGACCCAAGCCTGATCTGCCATGGCGACTTCACGTTGAAGGCCGGTGATGACGGGGCCGGCGCGATGCTGGCGCTGGCCGACCGGCCCAGCGCGCTGTTCTGTGAAAACGACGAGATGGCCATCGGCGCGCTCAGGCGCATCAAGCAAATGGGCCTGCGGGTGCCCGAGGATATTTCCCTGGTGGGGTTTGACGACATCCCGTTCGCCGCCTATTGCGACCCGCCCCTGACCACCATTTCACAGCCTGCCGAAGTCTTTGGGGAAAAAGCGGTGCAGATGCTGATTGCTCTGATCGAGAAGAAGCCGATTGCCGAACGGCATGTGGTGTTGCCGTTTGAGTTGACGGTGCGTGGCAGTACGGCTCCTAGAACCAGACAGTGAGTGGAACCCGTGGCGAGGGAGCTTGCTCCCGCTGGGTCGCGCCTGTAGGAGCTGTCGAGTGCAACGAGGCTGCGATCTTTCCCAAGACACTTGAGTCTCAAGCGAAAGATCAAAATCAAAAGATCGCAGGCTTCGCCAGCTCCTACAGAGCCCAGCGGGAGCAAGCTCCCTCGCCACAAAATCCATTCATCCACCGAGCATGAGTGATTCACTCAGGCAAACGTCGCCCCCCGTGTATTCACAAACAGCGAATACAGCGAGTGGCTGCCAGCCATGAACAACCGATTGCCTTCCCTCCCGCCGAAGCAAACGTTGGGGCAGCGTTCCGGCAGGGAGATGTGCCCGATGGCCTTGCCTTCAGGGTTGAACACCCGCACGCCGTCGAGTTTCTCCAGGTCGGCCTTGGGGTCGCCATTGCCGCCCCAACCGCACCAGAGGTTGCCGCTTTCATCGCATTTGATTCCGTCGATCGCCGCGTAATCCAGGCCTTCGATGTGTTTGCGCCGCTCACCCAGCGTGCCGTCATCCTTGACCGTGATCGCCCAGATCAAGCGGTTGGGCTTGGCCCGGCCTTCGACCACGTAGAGGATTTTCTCATCCGGGGAAAAACACAGCCCGTTCGGCCCCGCCAGATCGTCGATGACCCGGGTGACCTTGCCCGTTTCGCCGTCGATGCGATACACCGCATGGGGCTGGACAGGCGTGACTTTGTGCCCCTCGTAGTTGTTGCCGGTCTGGAACGGTGGGTCGGTGAACCAGACCGAGCCATCGCGCTTGCACACGATGTCGTTGGGCGAGTTCAGCGGCTTGCCTTCGAAACTGTCCGCCAGCACGGTGATCGTGCCGTTGTGCTCGGTGCGGGTGATGCGTCGGCCTTCGCTGGCGGTGGTAGAGCCTTCGCACACCAGCAACCGCCCCTGGCGATCGCGGCACATGCCGTTGGAGAAGTTGGAATTCTCGCGGTAGACCGACAGGCCACCGGTAATTTCATCCCAGCGCACGATGCGGTTGTTGGGAATGTCGCTGACCAGCAGGTAACGACCGTCACCGACCCACACCGGCCCTTCTGCCCAACGCAGGCCGCTGGCGAGTTTCTCCACGCTGGCGTTGAAGATGCGCAAGTCCATGAAGCTGGGGTCAAGGATATTGATCAGCGGGTCTGGGTAACGCTGGCTCAAGGGCTCGGCCTGGGCGAGCCCGGGCAGGTTGCCAAGGGCGGCGGCAGCGGCCGAGACCACCAGGGATTTTTTCAGGAATACCCGGCGGCCCTGATCGGCGGCGGTTGCAGATTGCGAAGCATCCATCGTGCGTCTCCGTTAATTATTATTGGACGGGACGACTGTTTTACTACGTGATAAGACATCGTACAAGTATATGAGCCTGCTCTTGCAGACAGTCGATCAGGCCGGGTTCAGCGGTATACGAACGGTAAAGGTCGTGCCGACTTGCGCCTGCGAGTGGACCTTGATGGTGCCCTGATGGGCCGATACGATCGCCGAAGCGATGTGCAGACCAAGTCCGAGCCCAGCCGTGGAACCGTACTGCATTTCACCGCTGCACAGATTTCGGACCATTGGGTTGAAGATGTTGGCAATGGCCTCTTTCTCGATAGGCTTGCCCTGGTTGTTGATCGCGATCACGGCCATATCCTTTTCCACGCTCAACGAAACAGTCACCGGCGTGCCTTCGGCACCATGCTGGACGGCGTTGCCAATCAGGTTGGCGAATACCTGCTCCATGCGGGCCGGATCAAACAGCGCCTCCAGGGCACCGGTCGTTTCAAAGCGGATTTCGCTTTCCGGGTGATAGGCCCGCGCCTCCTCCACCATGCCTTCGCAGGCGGCCACCAGATCGCCGTTGAAACGCTGCACCGGAATACCCGAGCCAAGTTGGGTGCGGGTGAAATCCAGTAGATCGCCGACGATTTTGTTGGCCCGCTTGACGCTGGTGTAGATGCGCGACGTGATCTTGGTGGCCTTGGCGGGCAGGTCCCCCGCCCGCAGCAGCACTTCGGAACTCAGCAGGATCGCGCCCAAAGGGCTGCGCAGGTCATGCCCGAGAATCCCGAGGAAGATATTGCGCGACGCATCCACCGCCCCCGAGTAACTGACGACGGACTCGGCCAAGGCCTGGTCCACGGCTTCGTTGAATCGAATCAGATCGTCCATGACCTGCTTGTGATCCAACTGCGTATGCGGCATCCAGAGCATGAGCACGCTGGTGCGCAAAGCCCGATATTCGGAAACCATTTGTTCCACGGTGAAACCCGAGGACTGACGGATGACCGCATGGATTTCGGCGGCGGTTTCGGCATCAGCCGGCGGAGCCTCGCCGTGGGACTTGGCAATCGCCTCCTTGCGCGTTTGCGAGGTGCGCAGGTCAGCGGCGATGGTGCGCAGCATCTGCTCGGCATGGTCGCGCAGGGCCACGGAATCCATGTCAATGGACGCGGGGGTGATGGTTTTGGCGAAGTCTTCCCACGCCTGAAGAATCGGCTCGATATTGTCGAGGATGAAATCGGCCAGGCGCATGGGGGTTTTTCCGCAAGAAGGGCAATGCTGTGAACGACACAGCGGCCTGATTGTTGTACAGCAAAGCACTGGGCGATGTGCGTAATGCTGTTCATTTTTATTTGGTGTGTATATCCGTTATTTCGGTAACGGCTACTGGCGGTTCCGCTCTTACAGCGGGTCACTTTTGGAAGAGCGCCAAAAGTAACCAAAAGCGCTCTGCCCCACCACTCGGCACCTCGCCTAGGCTCGGTGTGCCCGAACGAAGGCATTGCTCCGTGGGCCGCCGCGAAGGGCCATCCATGGCCCAGCGCGGCTATCCCGGCATCCATGCCGGGATGCCCACTGCGCAATGCCTGCGTTCGGCCAGCGTGGTTTAACGGGGCGTCGAGATCAAAATCCAAAGCAAAGCAAAGCAAAGCAAAGCAAAGCAAAGCAAAGCAAAGCAAAGCAAGAGCGCGACACGTCCAGCATCTATGTAGCTGAACCACCGCCATCGCGAGCAAGCCCGCTCCCACAATGGCCTGCGGTGAACACAAGACTCATGGACACCCAGAATTCCCTGTGGGAGCGAGCTTGCTCGCGATGAGGCCGGCACATCCAACCTCTTCATCGACTGTGACACCGCCATCGCGAGCAAGCTCGCTCCCACAATGGCCTGCAGTGAACACAAGACTCATGGACACCCAGAATCACCTGTGGGAGCGAGCTTGCTCGCGATGAGGCCGGCCCATCCAACATCACCGCAAACTGACCCTCCGCCTTCGCGAGCAAGCCCGCTCCCACAGGGGAAACGCGGTCTCCACCCAGAACCAGGTCGGCTGTTAGGCCGCCTCGCGGTGGACGTTGATCTCGGCGCCCCGTTAACCACGATGGCTGAACGCAGGTATTGCGTAGTGGGCACCTCGGCATGGATGCCGAGGTAGCCGCGCTGGGCCATGGATGGCCCTTCGCGGCGGCCCACGGAGCAATGCCGGAGTGAGGGCACACCGAGCCTAAGCGAGGTGCCGAGTGGTGGGGCATAAGCGTTTTGCTTACTTTTGCGCGCTTCAAAAGTGAGCCGCTGTAAGAGCGGAACCATAAGCAGCCGTTACCGAAATAACGGATATACACACCAAAGCAAGTAAACACCGAGGCGACCACCCCCATGCACCAGAACCCACAGGCCTGCGCACCCTGTCCCTTGCACTCCACGAGGTAAAAATCTTAAAGTCATACGACAACCTATAACAAAAACCAACCGATCCGGGGCCTTTTTGCCTTGGCGGTCGCCTTCGAGACACCTGCCATGACCCGCCCCATCGCTGCACCTGACACCCCCACGCCGCTACCCCGCCACCTCGCGGTGCTCGTCCTGCTGTGCATGGGCTGTGCCTTCGCCGGCAACCACGTCGCCGCGCGGGCCGCGTTCGACGACGGTGCCGGTGTGCTGCTGGCGATCTTGCTGCGCTCGGGCGGGACGCTGCTGGTGCTGGCTGCGATGGTGCTCTGGCAACGACAGAGCCTGCGCTTGCCGCCCGGTGCGTGGCGTTGGCAATTGACGTTGGGGCTGTTGATCGGCGCCCAGAGCCTGTGCCTGTACTCCGCCGTGGCCCGGGTGCCAGTGGCATTGGCGTTGCTGGTGGGCAACGTGTTTCCAATCCTGCTGGCCTTGCTGACCTGGGCCCTGGGCGGGCCACGTCCGACGGCGCGTACCGCCGCGTTAATGGGCATGATCCTGGTGGGCCTGGTGTTCGTGCTGGAAGTGCCGGCGCGGTTATCGTCCGGGCAAGGCGTCGGCCCGCAATGGCTGCTGGGGGTGGGCCTGGCCTTTTGCGCTGCTTGCGCCTTTGCCTGCGCACTGTGGATCACCGATCACAAGTTGTCCCAGGTGCGCGGCTCGGTCCGCAGCCTGCTGACGATCTTCATCGTGTTCAGCAGCGTCAACCTCGCTGGCCTGACCGGCGCCCTGCCCGGTGGTTTCGACCTGCCAGCCAGCAGCACCGGCTGGTTCGCCCTGGCGACCCTGGTGGTGCTCTACGGCACCGGGTTCACTGTGCTGTTCATTTCCGTGCCCCGCCTGGACATGCCGCGCAACGCCCCGGTGATGAACATCGAACCGCTGGCCACGCTGCTGATCGGCTGGCTGGTGCTGGACCAAATGCTCAACCCGGGCCAGGTGATGGGTGGCGCGATTGTGGTGACGGGCATCGTGCTGCTGACCTATCGCAAGGTTGAGCGGGTCAAGGCGCCTGTGGCCGAAGCGGCGAATTGAACCGACTGAACACCGTTGTGACGAGGGAGCTTGCTCCCGCTCGACCGGGCTGGCGCTCCAGCGCGAAGCGGTCGCAAATGCGTTGGGCCTGCTTCGCAGGCCAGCGGGAGCAAGCTCCCTCGCCACAATGGTGTTGTGCCAGTTCGTAGATAGTCTTCGTCCTCGGAAACTTGTTTCCAAACCGACAGTCCTACCCCAGCCGTGAAAACCCCGCCGATCTGCAGCGACGGGGTTTCCAGCTGATCGGCGCCAAGCCTGGCGCTATGGCAACTCCCCCTCTTGAGCCGTTCGCCCCATGCGCCACCCTGTTCGCTCTTGCCGTTTCGTTTCGCTGTGCTTGCTTGCCCTGTTTCCCTTATTTGCCAGCCCTGCCCACGCCCGCGGCGAAAGGCAGCTGGTGGACGCCATCAACGATTTCCGTAGCCAATCACGCCGCTGTGAATGGCGCACGGTGCGTGCCACGCCGCCGCTGGTGCTGCGTTCGAACCTGGGCTTGCCGATGGGCTTTCGTGGTGGCCTGCGGGAAACCTTGAAAGACGCCGGCTATCAAGCCCGGGCCGTGCGCAGCATCCGCCTGACCGATGCGCGGGACGCCGAAGAAGCCTTCGACATGTTGGCCGATGAACATTGCACAGCGCTGCTGGACAACCAATACGCCGACATCGGCGTCAATCGGGTCGGTGATGAATGGCGTGTGGTGCTCGCGCAGCCCATGGCTGGCACGCGGATAAACGACGCGGGGGCGACGGACAAGTCGCTGCTGGCCCAGGTCAACGCCGCCAGGGCCAGGCCGCGGATGTGCGGGCGCCAGCGCTTCGCGGCGGCCCGGCCGCTGAGCTGGAACGCCGCGTTGGGAACCGCCGCCCAAGGCCACAGCCGGTCGATGGCCCGCGAGAATTATTTCGCCCATCGCGACCCGGACGGTCGCTCCTCTTCCGATCGCGCCAAGAGCGCCGGCTTTCGCGGGCATAAACTGGGCGAGAACATCGCCGCCGGTCAACGCTCGCCGAGCCAGGCCATGCAAGACTGGCTGGCCAGCCCGGGGCACTGCGCCAACCTGATGAACCCGATGTTCACCCAGATGGGCGCAGCTTCCGCCAGCGATTCGCGCAGTGATGCGGGGGTGTACTGGACGATGGTGCTTGGCGCGCCGTGAAACACCATTCCCAGCGCTGAGCCATCCGCTGTTGTGGCGAGGGAGCTTGCTCCCGTTGGACTGCGAAGCAGGCCCAAGGCATTGGCGACCGCTTCGCGGTCGAGCGGGAGCAAGCTCCCTCGCCACCAGGGCTACGGCGAATCCGCCAACGCTCACGCCGGCCGACGCACCGCCCTCACCTTGCCACTGCCACCGCCGCCACAGAAAAACCGGTCAGCCCCGTCGGACTCCAGCCCCGACACACCGATCCCAGGCGGCATCGTCACGCTTTCCAGCACTTGTGCCGTTTGCGGATCGATACGCCGCAGGTCGCTCTCGTCGTTTTCCCAGGTGCCGTGCCAAAGCTCTCCGTCGACCCAGGTCACGCCCGTGACAAAGCGGTTGGATTCAATGGTGCGCAGGACCCTTCCATCGGCGGGATCGATCTGCAGTATCTTGCGCGCCTTGTACTGACCGACCCAGAGCGATCCTTCGGCCCACGCCAGGCCGGAATCATCACCGCTGTTGGGGGCCGGAATCGTCGCCAATACCTGACCGGTGCGTGGATCAATCTTGCGGATGCTGTCGCCGGCGATCTGGAATAAGTGCTCACCGTCGAACGCCGTGCCCGCATTCGCCGGGACATCGAGCGAATGCACGGTCTGGCCGCTGGCGGGATCGAGGGCATGCAGCTTGTCGCCTGAAGCGAACCAGACGCGCTCGCCGTCATGGCTCACGCCGTGCACGCAATCGACGCCCGGGAAAGGACCGTATTCACGCAGGATCTGTGCCTCTGAACGTTTCATCTCACTCGCCTCATCAGTGGTGTGTGACTGCAGCCTAATCCTCCGATGGCAGCGCAGTGAGTAACAATACCGTCGCGAATCCAGGCATCGGTGGCGCCAGCCAGCGACGGGCCCTGGCGCGCCCGAACGACTGCGCCTTACCGGCGGCGGCCAGCGTTTCCAAGGCCCGCTGCACGCTACGCTGACTGATGTCCAGGGCCAGCGCCAGGGCTGAACTGGACCAGGCCTCACCGTCGGCCAGCAATGCCAGCACCGCTCCATAGGGCTCCTCGACCACTCGCGCCAGCACCACAACCTCATCGGCATATCGCGGCATCAGGGTAAAACCGCGCTGGGTTGCCCTCACGCCAGCCAACGGACGAAGCGTGGCACGCAACCGCCCCATCTCGACCCGCAGCCGGGCGCGATGGGATTCATCCGTCAGTTTCAAGCCGAAGGCCTGGGTCATGAGCGTTTCCCTCGACACATCGCCAGGCCAGGCTTGCGCCAGCCCTCGCGCCAGGGCGAACAATACCGGACGCCGGGCAAGGCTGACCTGAATGCCGGCACCGCTGATCCCGTAGCGGCACGCGTCCACCACCAACGCCGGCCCGGCCAACAGCGCTTGCACCTCTTCCAGCAGGAGCAAGCGCTCTTCGCCTCGGGCGATCAGCCGCGCGGCGGGGGTGCGCAGTAGCCGCCAGGCGCTTTCAATTTCGGCGCTCAGCGCGCCGATTCCCGCTTGCCCTGCGGCTTGCCCGGCCCGATCGAGGGCGGCGTGGGCGGCCTGTGTTTGCAGGCGCCGCATGGCGATTCCCGCAGCCACTAACTCGCAAGCCGCCCGTGATGCCAAGGGCAGGCAGGCAAGCTCCAGGTCAACGAGCCTGCGTTCGGCCGCGTCGAGCCGACCGATCAACAGCAGCCGACGGATTTCGATCGTGTGGGCATGCGCAACGTTCGCCCGGTCGCCGTGGGTTTCAAGCACCGCCCGCGCGGCGGCGAGGCGCTTCATCGGCCAAGCCAGGTCACGGGACGCCAGGGCGATTTCGCCTTCGGCGACCACACAGCGCGCCCGTGCCACGGCCTCCTTGGGCCCGAAGGCCGCGCCCGCCCGACGCATCAGGGCCCTGGCCCGAACCAGATCCCCCAACTGCGCCATGGCAATGCCGCGAAGCGCGAGGGCCGGGGCATCGTTGCGCAGCGCTACGCGACTGAGCGCAGCGACAGGGTCGCCCGCTGCCAGTGCGCGCGCTGCCGTGGTGATCTCGTGATCCATGAACGATGACCTTTGTGGCGAGGGAACTTGCTCCCGCTGGACGCTGTAGGAGCTGACGAGTGTAACGAGGCTGCGATCTTTCCAGCGCTCATTGAGTCGAGAGCGAAAGATAAGATCAAAAGATCGCAGGCTTCGCCAGCTCCTACAGCCCAATCCAAGCAATGGGTATCGGCTACAAGCGAATGTCAGCCGCCGCCACCACATCGATCCGCGATACCGCACTACTCAGCCGTCCCAATCGGTTGTTGTGATTGGCGATGATCTGCTCGGCGGCCATGCTGCCGTTGTCCACCGTGGAGTGGGCATCGGCCGCCAGAACCACGTCGTACCCCAGGGCATGGGCCTGGCGCACGGTGGCGTTGACGCAATAGTCGGTTTGCAGCCCGCAGATCACCAGGCGGTCGATGCCTCGGGCCTGCAACAACGGTTGCAGGTCGGTCTGGTAGAAGGCATCGGGGGTGGTCTTGCGCACCCGCAGGTCATCGGCAGCGGTCAACAGGTCGGCGGCCAGTTGCCAGGCGGCAGAACCATACGTCAGCGAACCTTCCAACTCTTCGTGCTGGATCAGGATCACCGTCAAGCCCAGGGCCCGGCTTTTGGCCGCCAGCTCGTTGATGGTCCGGATGATGCGCTGGCTGTCGAAGCATTCCTCTTCGCCTGAGCACAGCGCGTTCTGGACATCGATGATCAGCAATGCGGTGTTCATGACCTTCCCTCTTCAAACGATATCGGAGCCGCGCGATGACTCAATACCCCAGCGACAACCCAGTGTTGCGACGGGGGTCGTTGGCGCCATAGAAGCGGTTCTTGCCCACCGGCTTGCCGCCCAACGACGGCGCACCGACCAGGATCGCGGCAATGTGGTTGGGGTCCTGCGGGCCGGCAAACTTGTGCCCCCAGCTCTCCAGCAGCTTGCGGGTATCCGGGCTGGCCGCAAAGGTCTCCAGGTTGGTTTCCTCCGGCATCCACTGCTGGTGGAAACGCGGTGCGTCGACCGCCTCCTGGAGGTTCATGCCGTAGTCGATCACATTGAGGATAGTCAGCAACGTCGCGGTGATGATCCGGCTGCCGCCCGGGGTACCCACCACCATGACCGTCTTGCCGTCCTTGGTGACAATGGTCGGGCTCATGGACGACAGCGGCGCCTTGCCCGGCGCGATGGCGTTGGCTTCGCCCTGCACCAGGCCGTACATGTTGGGCACGCCGACCTTGGCGGTGAAGTCGTCCATTTCATCGTTGAGAATCACCCCGGTCTTGCTCGCCATGACACCGGCACCGAACCAGTCGTTCAGGGTGTAGGTGACCGAAACAGCATTGCCCCACTTGTCGACAATGGAGTAATGGGTGGTGTTGCTGCCCTCATGGGGCGCCACGCCGGGCTTGATCTTCTGCGAGTCGCCGGCCTTTTGCGGTTCGATCGCGGCCCGCAGTTTGGCGGCGTAGTTTTTATCCAGCAGATGGTCGATGGGGTTCTTCACGAAGTCCGGGTCACCCAGGTAACTGTTGCGGTCCACGTAGGCGTGGCGCATGGCTTCGATCTGATAGTGCATGCCCTGGGCCGAATGGAACCCCAGGTCCTTCATCGGATAACCGTCGAGGATGTTCATGATCTGGCACAGCACCACCCCGCCGGAACTGGGCGGCGGCGCCGAGATGATGTGATAGCCGCGGTAGTCGCACTCCACCGGAGCCAGTTCGCGGGTCTTGTACTTGTCCAGGTCGGCCTGGGTGATGATGCCTTTGTTGGCCTGGCTGGAGGTGACCAGGGCATCGGCGACCCAGCCCTTGTAGAAGCCGTCGGCGCCCTTGGCGGAGATTTCCCGCAGGGTCTTGGCGAGGTCTTTTTGCACCAGTTTCTGGCCGACCTGCATGGGCTCGCCGTTGTGCAGGAAAATCGCCCCGGAGTCACGCATGTCCTTCTTGAACACATCGGTGGCAGTTTCCAGCAGATCGACATCGCCCTGCTCCAGGGTGAAACCTTCGTCGGCGAACTTGATCGCCGGAGCGATCAGTTCCGCCCGCGGTTTACTGCCGTACTTCTTCAGCGCCAACTCCATGCCGGACACGGTACCAGGCACGCCTACCGCCAGATGGCCGCGAGTACTGAGTTCGGGCACGACGTTGCCGTCCTTGTCCAGGTACATGTTGGCGGTGGCGGCCAGGGGGGCCTTTTCGCGGAAATCCAGGAACGTCTTGCGGCCATCGGCCAGTTGCAGGGTCATGAACCCACCCCCGCCCAGATTACCCGCCGCCGGATACACCACCGCCAGGGCATACCCCACCGCCACCGCCGCATCCACGGCATTGCCGCCGTTCTTGAGCACATCGACACCCACGTGGGTCGCCAGGTGCTGGGCGGTGACCACCATGCCGTTCTCGGCGGCCACTGGCGCCTGGGAGGCGGCCTGGGCATACAAACAGCTGAGGGTCAGGGTGGTGGCAACGAGGGTCCGGGCAAAGGATTCGAACTTCATGAGTCGGCCTCTTCTTGTTTTAAAAAGTCGGGGATCGCATCAAGCAACTAGCTAGTATGGCCCGGTTTGCGTAATGCGCCTGTTTCCCCGTCGACCGGGTGACGCCACGGTAGCCTTTGCGATAGGCTCCTGCGGTTCATCTTGACTGCATAAGGACATCGCCGATGACGCTACGAATCGAACGCACGGACACGCCCACCGACGAAGAACGCCAAGCCATCATCGCCCCGCTACGCGCCTATAACACGGCCAAGACCGGCGGGACGGTACCTGAACTGGTCGCGTGGCTGGTGCGGGACGAACAGGACGAAATTGTCGGAGGACTCTATGGCCGGGTGTTTTTCCGCTGGCTGTATATCGAGCTGCTGGTGGTGCCGGAACAGGCCCGGGGCCAGGGCACAGGCTCGACCCTGATGCAGATGGCCGAAGAACTGGCCCGGGAGAAAAACTGCGTGGGCATCTGGCTGGACACCTTCGACTTCCAGGCGCCGGAGTTCTACCGCAAACACGGCTTCACGGAAATCGGCCAGATCGACGACTACCCGCCAGGCCACCAGCACTTCTTCTTCCAGAAACGCCTGACGCCCTCTGACTAAAAACCAGCCCCTGTGGGGGTTGCGGTAGATGGCAATCTTTCGGCCACCCCCGGACCAGTGTGGGAGCGAGCTTGCTCGCGATGGCAGGCACCTCGGTCTATTGGCTTAAAGACACGTCGCCAACGCCGCCAACCGGCGCTTGGCCACGAAGTCGTCATGCTTGGCGTAATAACTCAACTCGGTGCCTGTCGCACCGGCATGCAAATCGACAAACGATTCGGCAGAGCGGGTGTAGACCGTCGAGCCGCCCTTCTTGCCCGGTTGCAGGTAGGCGCCGGCATCGACACCGAACACCGCTTCGTCCTGCCAGGAGAATTGCACGCACTGGGCCACGACCTGTTCGGGTTTGTCCGAGGTCAGGGTCTTGTAAGGGGCCTGGGTCCGGGCCTCGTTCATCGCAGAACCCGCGCAGCCGGCCAGCAAGGTTGCGGCCAGGGCCACGGTCAACATTCGCATTGCGTTCACTCATCAAGAAAAAAAACGGACTGTAGCACTGCGGCCCGGGCCTTCGTGCTGCTTTACTGAAATTTACACGGGACATCGGCCTGCGATTCGCGCACCCTGTCGCGCCATTGCCACCAGCCACGCGGAACACCCCATGACCCCCAACGCCGAATTCTACAAACCCACCGCCGAATACGCCGACAAACTGATCAGCCAGATCGGCCAGACACCGTCCTGGATCGCCAAGCGCATCGGCGTCACCGACAAGCGGATTCGCTACATCCTCGACGGCGAACGTACCGTCAAGGGCGAAACCACGCCGATCCAGATGACCTACACCGAACAGTTCGCCCTCGAATGCCTGGCGGCTGCGGCCAAGGCCAGCAAGAAGCAGTCTGCATCCCCCAAGGAGTGACCATGGCGGCAACCGAACAGCAACACGAACGAGCCCTGGAAAAATTCCTCGACGAGCGCCCCGAGCTGCGCGTCGAGTTGGACCACCTCAACCCGCTGCTGGCCCAGGCCAAGGGCGAGACCGCCGCGCAGTACCGCGCCGAGCGGTTGCATGAAGCCTTCGAAGCCGAGGCCGAGCGCCTGGGCCTGTTTGCCTGGGAACTGACCCTGCAACTGACCGCCGCCTCGCCCCAGGACTACCAGGCCCAGCGCCTGGAGGTGCACAAGGAAGTGGCGGATATGGCGGGGATGGAATGGGCGGAGTATTGCGAGTTGCATGGCCTAAAGGTTAAGCACTGACCCCCTGTGGCGAGGGAGCTTGCTCCCGCTGGGCTGCGAAGCAGCCCCCGTTCATTCTCCGTCGTTCGCCTGACACACTCCCTTGGCAGGTTTTGGGGCCGCTGCGCGACCCAGCGGGAGCAAGCTCCCTCGCCACAGGGTCAACCTCCAAAGATCTTGCCCGTTCCTCACAATCGCCCCACCGCCCATAAAGCTTTATCATGGCCGCAGTTTTGCTGATCGGGTCTGTCATGAAGTTCGCCATCGCGCTGTTTTCCGCCGCCCATGCGCCCTCCTCGCGCCGTGCCTTGCTATTTGCCCAGGCGGCGCTGGCGGGCGGGCATGAGATCGTGCGGCTGTTTTTCTATCAGGACGGCGTCTATAACGCCTGCGCCAGTGTCGTCACGCCCCAGGACGAACAAGACCTGCCCCAGCAGTGGCGTGCTTTTGTCAGCGACAACCAGCTCGACGGCGTGGTCTGCATCGCGGCGGCGTTGCGTCGTGGGGTGTTGAACGAGGAAGAGGCCCAGCGCTACCAGCGTTCGGCGGTTAGCGTCGAGGCGCCCTGGGCCTTGTCCGGGCTGGGCCAGTTGCACGATGCGATCCAGGACGCCGACCGTTTGATCTGCTTTGGAGGCGCGTGATGGCCAAGTCTTTATTGCTCATCAGCCGCCAGGCCCCATGGTCCGGCCCCGGTGCCCGGGAAGCGCTGGACATCGTCCTGGCCGGCGGTGCGTTCGACCTGCCCATCGGCCTGCTGTTTCTCGATGACGGAGTATTCCAGCTCACGGCCGGCCAAAACGCCAAGGCGGTCCAGCAAAAAGACCTGAGCGCCAACCTGCAGGCGTTGCCGATGTTCGGTGTCGAGGACCTGTTCCTCTGTGCCGACAGCGCCGCCGAACGAGGTATCGCCACCGATACCCTGGCGCTGGGCGACGTGAAAGCACTGACCGCGCCGCAAATCGCCGCGCTCATTGACCGTTACGACCAGGTGATCACCCTCTGATGTCGACTTTGCATGTGTTGTCTCATTCGCCCTTCGGCGATAACCGCCTCGCCAGTTGCCTGCGGGTGCTGGGCAATCAGGATGCGCTGCTGCTGTGCGGCGACGCGACGTACGCGTTGCAACCGGGCAGCCCACCGTTTGAAGTGCTGCAGGCCGCCGGTGTGAACCTGTTCGTGCTCGCCGAAGACCTCCAGGCTCGCGCCCTGGACACGCCAGACTGGGCCGAAGCCATCAACTACTCAGGTTTCGTCGAGCTGTCGATCGAACACGACAAGGTCAACACCTGGCTATGAAGACGCTGAACGTGGGCGACCGCGCCATCGCGCTGGACAAGGACGGCTACCTGGCCGACCTTGACGACTGGTCGGCCGAGGTCGCCACGGCCCTGGCCACCGCTGAGGACATCGAGTTGAGTCCCGAACACTGGGAAATCCTCGAACTGCTGCGCGGTTTCTACGACGAATTCCAGCTCTCCCCCGCGACCCGGCCGCTGATCAAGTACACGACGCTGAAACTGGGCGCGGACAAAGGCAACAGCCTGCACCTGAACCGATTGTTCAAAGGCACTCCCGCCAAACTCGCCGCCAAGCTGGCGGGCCTGCCCAAACCGACGAATTGCTTATGACCGACTTCCCATCGCTGACCCTTGAGACCCCGGCCGAACACCCGTTCGCCCAGTTCGTGCGCATCCTTGGCAAAGGCAAGCGCGGCGCCCGCAACCTGACCCGCGAAGAAGCTCGCGAGGCCATGGGCCTGGTGCTCGACGAAAAGGTCGAGGACACCCAGCTTGGCGCCTTCCTGATGCTGCTGCGACACAAGGAAGAAAGTGCCGAGGAGATGGCCGGTTTCACCGAGGCCCTGCGTGAACGCCTGGTGGTCCCGGCATTGGCGGTGGACCTCGACTGGCCGACCTACGCCGGCAAGAAGCGCCATTTGCCGTGGTACCTGCTGGCGGCCAAGTGCCTTGGGCAGAACGGCGTGCGGATCTTCATGCACGGCGGCGGCGCTCATACGGCAGGTCGGCTCTATACCGAACAATTGCTGGGCTTGTTGCAGATTCCGCTGTGCCGGGATTGGCAGCGGGTCGGCAGCGCGCTGGACAACGGCGGCCTGGCCTTCATGCCGCTGGTGGACTGGGCGCCGCAGATGCAGCGGATGATCGACCTGCGCAACACCCTGGGCCTGCGCTCGCCGATCCACTCCCTGGCACGCATCCTCAACCCGCTGGCCGCCCGTTGCGGCTTGCAAAGCATCTTCCACCCGGGCTATCAGGCCGTGCACCGCGATGCCAGCGGTTTGCTCGGTGATACCGCCATCGTCATCAAGGGCGACGGCGGCGAGATCGAGATCAACCCGGACGCCGACAGCCACCTGTACGGCACCACCGGCGGCGTCAGCTGGGACGAAGAATGGCCGCGACTGGCCGAGCAGCGCCACGTCAAACCGGAAAACCTCGATCCCGAGCACTTGAAAGCGATCTGGCGCGGTGACGTCGAAGACAGCTACCCGCAACTGGCGCTGATCGCCACCATGGCCCTGGCCTTGCGTGGCCTGGGCCTGGCTCGCGAAGAAGCGTTCGACAAAGCCCGGCAGTATTGGGATGCCCGGGATCGTTCGATTTAACCGATCATTAGCGCCCAACCTTTGCGCTTTTACTTCGAACCTATAGGAATAGACTCGCCTCCAATGACTATTGAGCGAGGACATCCAGATGGGTTTGTTGGTCGAGGGCCGCTGGCAGGACCAGTGGTATGAAAGCAAGGACGGCACCTTCCAGCGCGAACAGGCACAACGCCGCCACTGGGTGACCGCCGACGGCAGCGCCGGCCCCTCGGGCGACAGCGGTTTTGCCGCCGAGGCCGGACGCTACCATTTGTATGTCTCCCTGGCCTGCCCCTGGGCCCACCGCACGCTGATCTTGCGCAAGCTCAAGGGCCTGGAAGACTTGATCGATGTGTCGGTAGTCAGCTACCTGATGCTGGAAAACGGCTGGACCTTCGACAAGGCCCACGGCTCCACAGGCGACAAACTCGACAACCTGAGCTTCCTGCATCAGCGCTACACCGCCGACACAGCGGACTACACCGGCCGCGTCACCGTGCCGGTGCTGTGGGACAAACGCCAACAACGCATCGTCAACAATGAATCGGCGGAAATCATCCGCATGTTCAACAGTGCCTTCGACGGCTTGACCGGCAACGACCTGGACCTGTATCCCGAGCACCTGCGTCGCGATATCGACGCCTTGAACGAGCGGATCTACCCGGCGGTGAACAACGGTGTATACCGTGCCGGATTCGCCACGACCCAAACAGCGTATGAAGAAGCCTTCGACCGGCTATTTGCCGAGCTGGATTGGCTGGAAGCGTTACTGGCAACCCGCCGCTACCTGGCTGGCGAATACCTGACCGAGGCGGATATTCGCCTATTCACTACGATCATCCGCTTCGACGCGGTGTACTTCGGCCACTTCAAATGCAACCTGCGGCGCATCGCCGATTATCCGAACCTGTCGAACTGGCTGCGGGAGTTGTACCAGTGGCCAGGCATTGCCGAGACCGTGGATTTCGCCCACATCCAGGGCCATTACTACGGCAGCCACAAGACCATCAACCCGAATGGGATCGTGCCCAAGGGGCCGAAGCAGGACTTTACGGTCGCCCATGATCGGGGAAGGTTGAGTGGGAAAGGGATTTGGCAGCACCGATGAGAGCGGAACGCGGAGCGTCCCGGGCGGCGTTCCCACGCGGAGCGTGGGAACGATCAACAACGCGGTCTTCAGACCTGCCCCTGCGCCCCTTCAAACCACGCCAGCTTCTCGCGCAGTTGCACCACTTCCCCAACAATCACCAGGGTCGGCGCATGCACCTCGTGCTCCGCCACCAGCCGTGGCAAGTCCGCCAAAGTGCCGGTGAAGACCCGTTGGTTGGACGTCGTGCCCTGCTGGATCAACGCCGCTGGCGTATCAGCCGCACGGCCATGCTTGATCAGCTCGCTGCAGATCATCGGCAGGCCGACCAAGCCCATGTAGAACACCAGCGTCTGCGCCGGCGACACCAGGTCGGCCCATGGCAAGTCGCTGGTGCCGTCCTTGAGATGGCCGGTGATGAAACGCACCGATTGGGCGTAGTCGCGATGGGTCAGCGGGATCCCGGCGTAGGCCGCGCAACCACTGGCCGCGGTGATGCCCGGGACGACCTGGAACGGAATGCCATGGGCCGCCAGTTCTTCGATCTCCTCGCCGCCACGGCCGAAGATGAACGGATCACCGCCCTTCAACCGCACTACGCGCTTGCCTTGTCGGGCCAGGTCCACCAATTGCTGGTTGATCTGGTCCTGGGGCACGGCGTGTTCGGAGCGGCGCTTGCCGACGTAGATGCGCTCGGCGTCGCGCCGGCACAGTTCCAGGATCGCCGGCGCCACCAGGCGGTCGTACAGCACCACGTCCGCCTGCTGCATCAAGCGCAAGGCGCGGAAGGTCAACAGGTCCGGATCGCCCGGCCCGGCGCCCACCAGATAAACTTCGCCTGGCGCGTTCGGCGCCTGGCCATCGATTTTTTCCCGCAGCAGACGCTCGGCTTCAGCGCCCTGCCCGGCCAGTTGCCGGTCGGCGATAGGGCCCTGGAACACTTCTTCCCAGAACGCCCGTCGTTGCTGCACATCGGGAAACAAGCCCTTGACCTGGCTGCGAAAACGCGCCGCCAGCCCAGCCAACTGCCCGTAGGTCGACGGAATCCAGGTTTCCAGCTTGGCCCGGATCAGCCGCGCCAGCACCGGCGCGTCGCCGCCGCTGGACACCGCGATCACCAAGGGTGAACGGTCGACAATCGCCGGGAAGATCACGCTGCACAGCGCTGGCGCGTCCACCACGTTGACCGGCACACAACGCTTATGAGCATCGGCCGAGACCTGGGCATTGAGCGGTTCGTCGTCGGTAGCGGCGATGATCAGGCCGCAGCCATCCAGGTCCGCTTCGACGTAACCACGCAGGATGCATTCACCGCCGCTGCCACTGACCAATTCCCGCAACTGCGGTTCGATGTCGGGTGCGACCACCCGCAGCAACGCGCCGGCATCCGCCAGCAGGCGGGACTTGCGCAAGGCAATCTCCCCGCCGCCGACCACCAGCACGCGGCTGCCGCGCAGGTTGTGGAACAGTGGCAAATAGTCCATTCAGCCGATGACCTCGATGCCGCCCATGTAGGGCTTCAACACTTCAGGCACACGGATCGAACCGTCAGCCTGCTGGTAGTTTTCCAGCACCGCCACCAGGGTACGCCCCACCGCCAGGCCGGAGCCATTGAGGGTGTGGACCAGTTCCGGCTTGCCGGTTTCCGGGTTGCGGAAACGCGCCTGCATGCGACGGGCCTGGAAGTCGCCGCAGTTGGAGCACGAAGAAATCTCGCGGTACTTGTCCTGGCTCGGGATCCAGACTTCCAGGTCGTAGGTCTTGACCGCACTGAAGCCCATGTCACCGGTGCACAGCGCCAGGGTGCGATACGGCAGCTCCAGCAGTTGCAGGACCTTCTCGGCGTTGGCGGTCAGGCTTTCCAGCGCTTCCATGGACTTCGAAGGCTCGACGATCTGCACCATCTCGACCTTGTCGAACTGGTGCTGGCGGATCATGCCACGGGTGTCACGGCCCGACGCCCCGGCTTCACTGCGGAAGCACGGCGTGTGGGCAACGAACTTGATCGGCAGTTGCTTGGCGTCGACGATTTCGCCGGCCACGATGTTGGTCAGCGACACTTCGGCGGTCGGGATCAGGTACAGGTCGGCCTCGCCTTCGCGGCTGATCTTGAACAGGTCTTCCTCGAATTTCGGCAACTGGCCAGTGCCTTGCAGCGCCGGGGCCTGGACCAGGTACGGCGTGTAGGCTTCTTCGTAGCCGTGCTCGGTGACGTGCAGGTTGATCATGAACTGCGCCAGGGCCCGGTGCAGACGGGCAATCGGCCCGCGCAGCAAGGCAAAACGCGCGCCCGACAGCTTGGCGGCGGTTTCGAAGTCCAGCCAGCCGAATTTCTCGCCCAGGGCCACGTGGTCCTGCACCGGGAAATCGAAGGCTTTCGGCGTGCCCCAACGGCGCACTTCGACGTTGCCCTCTTCGTCTTCACCGACCGGCACCGATTCGTGAGGCAGGTTCGGGATGCCCAGCAGGATCGAATCCAGCTCGGTCTGGATCGCGTCCAGCTCGACCTTGCCGGCGCTCAACTCGCCCGCCATGCGCTCGACATCGGCCATCAGCGGCGCGATGTCTTCGCCGCGCTGCTTGGCCTGACCGATGGATTTGGAGCGCGCGTTACGTTCAGCCTGCAGGGCTTCGGTGCGGGTCTGGACGGTCTTGCGCTGTTCTTCCAGCGCTTCGATGCGCGCGACGTCCAGGGCAAAGCCACGGGAAGCCAGGCGGTCCGCTACGTCCTGAAGGTTGCTACGTAACAGTTTGGAATCGAGCATGTCGGTCTCTCGTTATCAAAGTTTGGTCAAGGACAGGCCAGCCCAGGTGGCGAGCAGCCCGCCGAATACGCTGATGGCCGCATAGCCCAGGGCCAGCGGCACTTGCCCGCTTTCCAGCAAGCGCACCGTATCCAGTGAAAAGGATGAAAAGGTCGTCAGGCCGCCAAGAAAGCCGACGATCAGGCCCGCACGCACCTCGATAGGCACTTCCGGGCGCATCAAAAACAGACCGTATAGAACACCGATCAGCAGACAGCCCACGATATTAACGGCCAGCGTCGCGGTATAGAAGTGCCGCGGCCAATTTGCGTTGATCCAATTGCCGGTCGCGAAGCGCACCAACGTACCCGCAACGCCACCGGCAGAAACAGCAAGAATCAAGGGGATCAAGGTTTTCTCCGCTGCCGTGGACTCAAGCGGTCCAGTTGCGCCAAGTGGTTGAGCTTCTCGCCGATCTTCAGCTCCAGGCCCCGGGGCACCGGCTGATAGAAGCGCTGGGGTTCGAGTTCATCGGGAAAATAGTCTTCGCCGGCGGCATAGGCGTCCGGCTCATCGTGGGCGTAACGGTATTCTTCGCCGTAACCCAGCTGCTTCATGAGTTTGGTCGGCGCGTTGCGCAGGTGCAGCGGCACTTCAAGGGAGCCATGCTCGGTAGCGCTGCGCATCGCCGCCTTGAAGCCCATGTACACGGCGTTGCTTTTCGGCGCGCAGGCCAGGTAGGTGATCGCCTGGGCTACGGCGAGTTCACCTTCCGGGCTGCCGAGGCGCTCCTGTACATCCCAGGCTGCCAGGCACAGGCTCAGGGCCCGCGGGTCGGCATTGCCGATGTCTTCGCTGGCCATGCGCACCACGCGCCGCGCCAGGTACAGCGGATCGCAGCCGCCGTCGATCATGCGCGCAAACCAGTACAAGGCCGCGTCAGGATTGGAACCGCGGATGGATTTGTGCAGCGCCGAAATCTGATCGTAGAACGCCTCGCCGCCCTTGTCGAAGCGCCGCCGGGTATCGCCCAGCAGGCTTTGCAGCAGCTCGACGCCAATCTCGCTGTCGTCTTCGGCCAGGTCCGAGGCGTTTTCCAACAGGTTGAGCAAGCGTCGGCCATCGCCATCGGCGGCTGAAAACAGGATCTGGAAGCCTTCATCGCTGAGGCTCAACTGCCGCTTGCCCAGGCCGCGCTCCTCGGTCAGCGCGCGATGCACCAGCTTGCGCATCGCGGCCTCGTCGAGGCTCTTGAGCACATAGACCCGCGCCCGCGACAGCAAGGCGTTGTTGAGTTCGAACGAAGGGTTTTCGGTGGTCGCGCCGATGAAAATCAGCGTGCCGTCTTCGACGTACGGCAGGAACGCGTCCTGCTGGGACTTGTTGAAACGGTGGACTTCGTCGACGAACAGGATCGTGCGCTTGCCGTATTGCCCGGCCTGCTGCTTGGCCACTTCCACCGCCTGGCGGATCTCCTTGACCCCGGCCAATACCGCCGACACCGTTTCGAAGTGGGCATCCGAGACTTCCGCCAGCAGTCGCGCCAGGGTGGTCTTGCCCACGCCCGGCGGCCCCCAGAAGATCATCGAGTGCAACGCACCCTGCTCCAAGGCCTCGCGCAGAGGCTTGCCGCGGGCGAGCACATGCTCCTGGCCGACGTACTCATCCAGGTTGGTCGCACGCAGGCGGGCGGCCAAGGGCTGGGCAATCGGGGCACTTCGAAACAGGTCCATGATTACTACAAAACCTCCGCTGGGTCCTGTTGCCGATTCTCTCTGCAGAAGCAGATCTATGGGAGCAGACCTGTGGGAGCAAGGCTTGCCCGCGATTGCATCGCCTCGGTCTACCAGATACACCGAGGTGTCTGTATCGCGGGCAAGCCTTGCTCCCACAGACCATTCCTACAGGCCATTTCCCACAGGAGTCTTGGGTTTATTCCTGGATCACGTCCGCACCCTTGGGGATGTCGAACTTGAACTTGGACGCGGCGATCGGCTCGTTGGCCTTGACCCCGGTGAACAGGATATTGGTGCGCTGGCCGACACTGTCGATCAGTTGCATGTCGTTGACCAGGCCGTTACGGAACGACAGGCGCAGGCTGTCGAACAGGCTGTCCTTGGTCTTGGGCTTGAGGGTGAAGTCAATCACGCCACCGGCTTCCTTGGCGCTGATGTCGAAGCTCTGGCTGATCTTGGAGATGTCACCCGAGAGCAGCAGCGCCGGGGTCTGGGTCAGGCGCTGGTCGAGGGTCTTGATGGTGACCTGCTCCAGGTCCGGGTCCCACAGGGAGACTTTCTTGCCATCGGAGACCATCAGCTGTTCGGCTGGCGCATCGGTGTGCCAGTAGAACAGGCCTGGGCGCTGCAGGGCCATGTCGCCGGCAGTTTCCTGCAACTGGGTGCCGCTGCCGTCGAGGGTCAGCTGGGAGAAACGTGCGGTCAGGGTCTGGGAGCGCTCCAGCAACTGGGTCAGGCGGGCCACGTCCTTTTCGTCGGCGTGGGCCGACAAGGTGGTCAGGGCCAGTACGGGCAACAGCAACATGCGAATCAGGCGCATGGGAGTCCTCATGAAGTCGTGGGGGTCGAGCGGCGTGTCAGCAGGCCGCCCGGGTCGTTAGTCGCGCATCGGGCCCGGCGCCAGTACTTCGCGCGAGCCGTTGGTGTTCATGGCCGTCACCACCCCGGCCATTTCCATGGCTTCGATCATGCGGGCGGCGCGGTTGTAGCCAATTTTCAGCTTGCGCTGAACGGCAGAAATCGAGGCCCGGCGGCTCTCCAGGACGAACTGCACCGCTTCATCGTAGAGCGCATCGGTTTCAGCATCGTCGTCACCGCCGCCACTGCTACCCTCGAAACCGCTGCCGGCTTCTTCGACACCGTTGAGGATGTCGTCGTTGTATTCAGGAGCGCCACGCAGTTTCCAGGCCTCCACCACACGGTGCACTTCGTCGTCGGAGACGAACGCGCCATGCACACGAATCGGCAGGCTGGTGCCCGGCGGCATGTAGAGCATGTCACCGTGACCAAGCAGTTGCTCGGCGCCACCCTGGTCGATGATGGTCCGCGAGTCGATCTTGCTCGACACCTGGAACGCCATGCGGGTCGGGATGTTGGCCTTGATCAGGCCAGTGATCACGTCCACCGACGGCCGCTGTGTAGCGAGGATCAGGTGGATACCGGCCGCACGAGCCTTCTGGGCAATACGGGCGATCAGCTCTTCGACCTTCTTGCCGACGATCATCATCATGTCGGCGAATTCGTCCACCACCACCACGATGGTCGGCAGCTTGTGCAGCAGCGGCGCCTCGTCGTGGATATTTTCGCGGTGATACAGCGGGTCGCTCAACGGCGTACCGGCCTCTTCGGCTTCCTTGACCTTGGCGTTGAAGCCCGACAGGTTGCGCACGCCCATCTTCGCCATCAGCTTGTAGCGGCGCTCCATCTCGGCGACGCTCCAGCGCAAGGCATTGGCGGCGTCCTTCATGTCGGTGACCACCGGGCACAGCAGGTGCGGGATGCCCTCGTAGATCGACAGCTCGAGCATTTTCGGGTCGATCATGATCAGCTTGGCGTCTTCGGGACCTGACTTGAACAGAATCGACAGGATCATCGCGTTCACACCCACCGACTTACCGGAGCCGGTGGTACCGGCCACCAGCAGGTGGGGCATTTTCGCCAGGTCAGTGATGACCGGCTTGCCGCCGATGTCGTGGCCCAGGGCCAGGGTGACCGGCGACTTGTGGTTGTCGTACTCAGGCGTCGACAGCACTTCGGAAAAGCGCACGATCTGCCGGTCTTCGTTGGGAATCTCGATGCCCACGGTGGTCTTGCCGGGAATCACTTCTACCACCCGCACGCTGGTCACGGCCAGGGAACGCGCCAAGTCCTTCGCGAGGTTGGAGATGCGACTGACCTTCACGCCAGCGGCCGGCTGGATTTCGTAGCGGGTGATGACCGGGCCCGGGTGGATCGAGTCTACCGAGACCTCGACCCCGAACTCCTTGAGCTTGATCTCCAGCAAATGGCCGACGGCCGCCAGGGATTCGGGGGAATAGTTGAGCTGTTTCTTCTCGGCCGGGTCCAGGATCGAGATCGGCGGCAAGGTGCCTTCCACCGCGCTGTCGACGAACAGCGGCGCCTGTTTCTCTTTCTGGACGCGCTTGCTTTGCTCGGGCGGCTTGGCCGGGGCCATGGTGATGACCGGCGGCACCTGTTTCTCGCGATCGGACATGTGCTTGCTCAGCGCCTGCTCACGCTCGATCAGGCGCTCCTTGACCTTGGCCTGCTCGCGTTTGTCCGGCGTCGTCGGGGCTACCACGTCGTGGACGCGGTCGTCGACTTCACGCAGTTGCGCCACCAGTTGCTTGCGCTCGGTGCGCGCCGCCCACCAGCGGTTCATGGCGCCCTGGATCAGTTCGATCAGGTCGAGGGTGATCTTGCCGGTGACGTCCATGACCTTGAACCACGACAGGTCGGTGAACACCGTCAGGCCGAACAGGAACAGGGCGATGAACAGCAGCGTGCTGCCCTGGATGTTCAGGGCGTTCCTGGCCAGGTCGCCGAGGCTTTCCCCCAGCGCCCCGCCCGCCCCGGCCGGCAAGCCGGTGGGCGCGTGGAAATGGATATGGGCCAACGCGGCCCCCGACAGCACCAGGAACACCAGGCCGATCAGCCGCCAGGAGAACAGCCAGCCGCTCCACTGCCACGGCTCGTGGCGCTGACGAAAGATCTGGTAGGCCTTGATCGCCAGCAGCAGCGGGAAGATGTAGGCGAAATAGCCCAGCACCATGAACAGGATGTCGGCGCTGTAGGAACCGGCCGGACCGCCGAAATTCTGCACGTCGTCGATCTTGCTGTTATGGCTCCAGCCCGGATCGTCCTTGCCGTAGGTCAGCAGGGCCATCATCAGGAACAGGCACAGGGCGCCGATGGCGATCAACGCACCTTCCTTGAGCCGGTAGTGCAATTGCTGGCGCCAGAGCGGAACGACTGGTTTGGGTGCTGCGGTGGATTTCTTCAAAACGCTTCTTTTCCTGCGCCAACGGCGCGTCCATCTGTTGAATGACTATAAAAAACTGCCCATGACGAGCAGGTAAAAAAGTGAATGTGCACAACCGGTACTACTTTTACCACTGTGGGGTGCATCCAGAAAACCGCAGGTGTTGCCGAAGATTTTGATCTTTAGCCCATCCTGCGTTCAAAACTCAAGCATTGTACGGGTTTGTCCGCGCCAAGGCATTGCCTGACAGCATAGCCGGATACAGGGTGTACACGCGCCAATTGGACCATGCATTCTCTTTTGTGACAAAGGCTTATGAGGTGTTTTTTATGAGCGAAGTGAAGCATTCACGCCTGATCATTCTCGGTTCCGGCCCTGCGGGGTACAGCGCGGCCGTCTATGCTGCCCGCGCCAACCTCAAACCCGTTGTCATTACCGGCCTGCAGGCCGGTGGCCAGCTCACCACCACGGTGGAAGTCGATAACTGGCCCGGCGACGTCGAAGGCCTGACGGGCCCGGTACTGATGGAACGCATGCAACGGCACGCCGAGCGCTTCGACACGCAGATCGTCTACGACCATGTCCACACCGCCAAGTTGCAACAGCGCCCATTCGAATTGATCGGCGACAGCGGCACCTACACCTGCGATGCGCTGATCATTGCCACCGGTGCCTCGGCCCAATACCTGGGGCTGCCCTCGGAAGAAAGCTTCGCCGGCAAAGGGGTTTCCGCGTGTGCGACCTGCGATGGCTTTTTCTATCGCAACCAGGTGGTGGCCGTGGTCGGCGGCGGCAATACCGCGGTCGAGGAAGCCCTGTACCTGTCGAACATCGCCAGGGAAGTACACCTGATCCACCGTCGCGACAAGCTGCGTTCAGAGAAGATCCTGCAGGACAAACTCTTCGAAAAGGCCGCCAGCGGCAATATCAAGCTGCATTGGAACCAGAACCTGGATGAAGTCCTGGGCGACGCCAGCGGCGTGACTGGCGCGCGCCTGCGCCACAGCGAGACCGGCGAAACCAGCACCTTGTCCCTGGCCGGCGTGTTCATTGCCATCGGCCATAAACCCAATACCGAGCTGTTCCAGGGCCAGTTGAAGATGCGCGACGGCTACCTGATCGTGCGCGGCGGCAGCGAGGGCAATGCCACCGCGACCGATATCGAAGGTGTGTTCGCCGCTGGCGATGTGGCCGACCACGTCTATCGCCAGGCAATTACCTCCGCCGGCGCCGGCTGCATGGCCGCACTCGACGCAGAGAAGTATCTCGATGACATCCCTGCCGTTTGACGGTTAACCTTCCAGGCGGGCGCTCGCCAATGGACGAGGCCCGCCACCTGCCGCCCTCCCCTTCTACTAAGCCGGACAACAATGCTGACCTGGTTACAACGCAACACCTTCGAGTTCCCGCCATTGGCAAAAGCCATGCGCGATCCCAACGGGTTATTGGCCGCCGGTGGCGATCTATCCGCCGACAGGCTGATCCAGGCCTATCGCCACGGTTGCTTCCCATGGTTTTCCGAGGGGCAACCGATCCTCTGGTGGTCGCCGGACCCGCGCACGGTGCTGTTTCCCGACGAACTGCACATATCCCGCAGCCTGGGCAAACTGCTGCGCAAGCAGCGTTATGAAGTGACGTTCGATCGGGATTTTGCGGCGGTCATCCAGGCCTGCGCCGCGCCGCGGGACTATGCCGAGGGCACCTGGATCACCGACGCCATGCAAACCGCTTATCTGGAACTGCACCGACGCGGTTTCGCCCATTCGGTGGAAGTGTGGGACCAAGGGGCGTTGGTGGGCGGCCTGTATGGCTTGGCCATGGGGCAGCTGTTTTTTGGCGAGTCCATGTTCAGCCGGGCCGACAATGCGTCGAAATTCGGCTTCGCGAGGCTGGTCCAACACCTCAAGGCCGCCGGTTTCGTGCTGATCGACTGCCAGATGCCCACCGAGCATCTGCACAGCCTGGGCGCCCGCTCGATTCCACGAGCTGAGTTTGCTGGCTATCTCAAGGCCCATCTGGATCAACCCAACCACGCAACCTGGGTTTGCTGAGCGACATTCGCGTGCGTGGCTTACACTTAAATTTAAAAGCTTATCCGAGGGTTGATCATGACCGAGTTGGCGCGCTTGAAGTTCTATGCCACTCAGCCCCACTCTTGCAGTTACCTGCCGGAGGAGCAGGCCACGACGCTGTTCCTCGACCCTAGCCAGCCCATGGATGTGCATGTCTACGCAGACCTGTCGGAAATGGGCTTTCGTCGTAGCGGCGACCACCTCTACCGGCCCCATTGCCAGCATTGCAACGCCTGTGTCCCGGCGCGCATCCCTGTGGCGCAATTTTTGCCCAATCGTCAGCAGAAACGCATTTTCAAGCGCAACGCCGACCTTCAGGTCCGCCCGGCCAAGCCGCAGTTCACCGAAGAATATTTCGACCTGTACCAGCGCTACATCGAACAACGCCATGCCGATGGCGACATGTACCCGCCCAGTCGGGATCAGTTCTCGACCTTCCTGGTGCGTGACCTGCCGTTTTCCCGCTTCTACGAGTTCCGACTGGACGGGCGCCTGGTCGCCATCGCCGTCACGGACTTGCTGCCCAATGGGCTTTCGGCGGTGTACACCTTCTACGAGCCGGACGAAGAACGGCGCAGCCTGGGACGGTTTGCCATTCTCTGGCAAATCAACGAAGCCCGGCGCCTGGGACTGGAAGCGGTGTACCTGGGCTACTGGATCAAGAACTGCAAGAAAATGAACTACAAGACCCAATATCGCCCCATTGAACTGCTGATTAACCAGCGGTGGGTTGTCCTGAGTTAGACCCCTTCGGCTTATAAAGCTAGAACCCCTTGGCTTGAACCCCCTTTTTCGGGCACAATGCACGCCGCTTTTGCCTGGCGCAGTTGCACCGGGCCATTCACTGGATACCGAGGGCTTTACTGCATGTCGAAAGAAGACAGCTTCGAAATGGAAGGCACTGTCGTCGACACCCTGCCCAACACCATGTTTCGTGTGGAGTTGGAAAATGGGCACGTCGTAACCGCGCATATCTCCGGCAAGATGCGCAAGAACTACATTCGTATTCTTACCGGTGACAAAGTGCGCGTCGAGCTGACGCCCTATGACTTGAGCAAAGGGCGCATCACTTACCGCGCTCGCTAACAAGTCAATACAAAACGCCCGGCTGATGCCGGGCGTTTTTGTTTGTGGGAGCCAAGCTTGCTCCCACAGGGAATTGGCAGTGAGACTCAATCTTGTGCCTTGCCCAAGACAAACTGCGGGAGCGAGCTTGCTCGCGATAGCGGTGGGTCAGCTAGCATCGATGCCGAATGTGCCGCCGCCATCGCGAGCAAGCTCGGCTCCCACAGGGATTGGCGGCGCTGCTCAATCTTGTGCCTTGCCCAAAACAAACTGTGGGAGCGAGCTTGCTCGCGATAGCGGTGGGTCAGCTTGCATCGATGCCGAATGTGCCGCCGCCATCGCGAGCAAGCTCGGCTCCCACAGAGATTGGCGGCGCTGCTCAATCTTGTGCCTTGCCCAAGACAAACTGTGGGAGCGAGCTTGCTCGCGATAGCGGTGGGTCAGCTTGCATCGATGCCGAATGTGCCGCCGCCATCGCGAGCAAGCTCGGCTCCCACAGGGGGTGGTGTGGGGCTGGATAGCAAAAAGGCGCCTTTCGGCGCCTTTTGCTTTGTTGCGACTAATGGTCAGGCCATTTCGGCCGTGGTTTCGAAGTCGAAGGTCAGTTCGCCGTCCTTGATGTCGATGTGCACCACACCGCCATGCTCGGCCAGTTCGCCAAAGAGGATTTCCTCGGCCAGCGGACGCTTGATCTTGTCCTGGATCAAGCGAGCCATCGGCCGCGCGCCCATCGTCACATCGTAACCACCTTCTGCCAGCCAACTGCGGGCCGCATCGGTGACTTCCAGCAATACACGCTTGTCTTCGAGCTGCGCCTGAAGTTCGGTAAGGAACTTGTCCACCACGCTCTTGATGACTTCATGGCTGAGGCGACCAAACTGGATAATGGTATCCAGGCGGTTGCGGAATTCAGGCGTGAAGCTCTTCTTGATCACTTCCATCGCATCGGACGAGTGGTCCTGATGGGTGAAACCGATCGAAGCGCGAGCTGCGGTTTCGGCACCGGCGTTCGTGGTCATGATGACGATCACGTTGCGGAAGTCCGCCTTGCGCCCGTTGTTATCGGTCAGCGTACCGTGGTCCATGACCTGCAGGAGCAGATTGAAGACTTCCGGGTGCGCCTTCTCGATCTCGTCGAGCAGCAATACGCAGTGCGGTTGCTTGGTGATGGCTTCGGTCAACAGGCCGCCCTGGTCGAAACCGACATAGCCTGGAGGCGCACCGATCAGACGCGATACGGTGTGGCGCTCCATGTACTCGGACATGTCGAAGCGAACCAGTTCGATACCCATTGCCTTGGCCAGTTGCCGCGCGGCCTCGGTCTTGCCGACACCGGTAGGACCGGCGAACAGGAACGAACCCACAGGCTTGTCCGGCGACTTGAGACCGGCACGGGACAGCTTGATGGCGGTCGACAGCGAGTCGATGGCCGCATCCTGGCCGAACACGGTCAGCTTCAGGTCACGCTCCAGGTTACGCAGCAACTCCTTGTCGGAACTGGTGACGTGTTTAGGCGGAATACGCGCGATTTTCGCCACGATGTCCTCGACCTGAGGCACTTCGATGCGCTTGACGCGTTTCTCCAGCGGTTGCAGGCGCTGGTAGGCACCCGCCTCGTCGATGACGTCGATGGCCTTGTCCGGCATGTGCCGGTCGTTGATGTAGCGCGAGGCCAGCTCAGCCGCCGCGCGCAGGGCTTCATCGCTGTACTCGATGTTGTGGTGCAGCTCGAAACGCCCTTTCAGGCCGCGCAGGATACCAATGGTGTCCTCCACCGAAGGCTCCGACACATCGACCTTCTGGAAACGCCGGGCCAGGGCACGGTCTTTCTCGAAGATCCCGCGGAACTCCTGGAACGTGGTCGAGCCGATGCAACGGATATCACCCGACGACAGCAATGGCTTGAGCAGGTTCGACGCATCCATGACCCCGCCCGACGCCGCCCCGGCACCAATAATGGTGTGGATTTCGTCGATGAACAGGATCGCTTGCGGACGTTTTTTCAACTCGCCGAGCAACGCCTTGAAGCGCTTCTCGAAATCGCCGCGGTACTTGGTACCGGCCAGCAAGGCACCCAGGTCGAGGGAATACACCACGCTGTTGGCCAGCAGGTCCGGCACCTGGTTGTCGACGATGCGCTTGGCCAGGCCTTCGGCGATTGCGGTCTTGCCCACGCCCGCCTCGCCCACCAGCAATGGGTTGTTCTTGCGACGCCGAGCCAGGATCTGGGCAACACGCTCGACTTCCGCTTCGCGCCCGACCAGCGGGTCAATGCGCCCCTGGCGTGCCAGTTCGTTCAGGTTGCTGGCATAGGCATCCAATGGGTTGCCTGAAGAAGAAGACTCACCGCCCTCGTCGTCCTGCATATCCTGCTCACCCTCGGAATGATCGCCATGCCCCGGCACCTTGGAGATGCCATGTGCGATGTAGTTGACGACATCGATACGCGCAACGCTCTGCTGCTTGAGCAGGAACACCGCCTGGCTTTCCTGCTCGCTGAAGATGGCAACCAGCACGTTGGCGCCGGTGACTTCACGCTTGCCCGAGCTCTGTACATGGAAGACAGCACGCTGCAGGACACGCTGGAAGCCCAGGGTTGGCTGGGTTTCGCGATCCTCGTCATGAACGGGGATCAGTGGCGTGGTGGAGTCGATGAACTCCTGCAGATCATGCTTGAGTTTATCGAGGTTCGCGCCGCAGGCACGCAAAACGGTGGCGGCAGCCTCGTTATCCAATAGGGCCAGCAGCAGGTGTTCGACGGTCATGAATTCATGACGCTTCGAACGAGCCTCCTTGAAGGCAAGATTGAGGGTGACTTCGAGCTCGCGGTTTAACATAGCTTCACCTCATACCCAAGTGGTCGGCGTTAACCGTCCTTCTCGATTTCACAGAGTAGCGGATGCTGGCTTTCCCGGGCGTACTGGTTGACCTGCATGGCCTTCGTCTCGGCGATGTCGCGGGTAAACACTCCACATACTGCCCGTCCCTCTGTATGGACGGCCAGCATGACCTTGGTCGCCAGCTCGCGATTCAGGTTAAAAAACACCTCGAGCACTTCGACGACGAAATCCATCGGTGTGTAGTCATCGTTGAACAAAACCACCTTGTACATCGGTGGCGCCTGTAATGCAGGCTTTGCCTCCTGAACAGCAATGCCTGCGGAATCGTCGTCGTGTAGATCCGGGCGATCCTGATTGAATGTTAGTCGAATCTGGCTGACTGCATGCATGGAAAGAAAGGTTCGTTTAGTTGGCGAATACAGTGATGGGGGCGCTTGTGGACGATTTCAACCACGACCACCCGGCCACCTTGACTATCGGCAAAACGGTGTTACAACCAATAGAGCCCATCGTGGGTTAAAAAGGTCCGTGGAATCTATCCTTACTTCAAGATTAGCCTGCGGATGGACTGGATGATACTCCAGTGATGGAGTGCGTTGCAGAGGGAAATGGGTTATGTCGGTAGTCAAGATGAATGGCAAGGTGAAATGGTTCAACAATGCCAAGGGCTACGGTTTCATTATCGCGGCCGGCAGGGATGATGAAGACCTTTTCGCCCATTACTCGGCCATCAACATGGAAGGCTATAAAACCCTGAAGGCCGGACAGCCTGTGACGTTCGACGTCATCCAGGGACCCAAGGGCCTGCACGCGGTCAACATCAGGCTTGTCACCGTCGAAGATGTACCCACCCCTGTCAATGTCAGGGTCACCGAGACTCATTGACCGGCCGCCGCACCGGACAAATGAAAATGCCCGGCTCGATCACTCGAGCCGGGCATTCGCGCTGAGCGCCGATCCGCTTACATGTGCGAGATCAGGGCATCGCCGAAGCCCGAGGACGACACCAGCTTGGCGCCCTCCATCAGACGTTCGAAGTCATAGGTCACGGTCTTGGCCGAAATCGCGCCATTGGTGCCTTTGATGATCAGGTCGGCCGCCTCGGTCCAACCCATGTGACGCAGCATCATTTCCGCCGACAGGATCAGCGAGCCCGGGTTGACCTGGTCCTTGCCGGCATACTTGGGCGCGGTACCGTGGGTGGCTTCGAACATTGCCACGGTGTCGGACAGGTTGGCGCCCGGCGCAATACCGATACCGCCCACTTCCGCCGCCAGGGCGTCGGACAGGTAGTCACCGTTCAGGTTCAGGGTGGCGATCACGTCATATTCAGCCGGACGCAGCAGGATCTGCTGCAACATCGCATCGGCGATGGCGTCCTTGACGACGACATTCTTGCCAGTCTTCGGGTTCTTGAACTGCATCCACGGCCCGCCGTCGAGCAGGGTCGCGCCGAACTCCTCGGCTGCCACTTCGTAGGCCCATTCCTTGAAGGCACCTTCGGTGAACTTCATGATGTTGCCTTTATGCACGATGGTCAGCGAATCGCGGTCGTTGTCGACAACATATTGCAAAGCCTTGCGAGCCAGGCGCTGGGTGCCCTGCTTGGAAACCGGCTTGACGCCGATGCCGCAATCCTCGTCGAAACGGATCTTGGTCACGCCCATTTCTTCTTTCAGGAACTTGATGACCTTGGTGGCTTCGGCCGAACCGGCCTTCCACTCGATGCCAGCGTAGATGTCCTCGGAGTTCTCGCGGAAGATCGTCATGTCCACGTCGCCAGGCTTCTTGACCGGGCTTGGCACGCCTTCGAACCAGCGCACCGGACGCAGGCACACGTACAGGTCGAGCTGCTGGCGCAGGGCCACGTTCAGCGAACGGATACCACCGCCCACCGGCGTGGTCAGTGGGCCCTTGATGGAAACCACGTAATCCTTGACCGCGTCCAGGGTTTCCTGGGGCAGCCAAGTGTCCTGATCGTAGACTTGAGTCGCTTTCTCACCAGCATAGACTTCCATCCAGGAAATCTTGCGCTTGCCGCCATAGGCCTTCTGAACCGCAGCGTCCACAACCTTGATCATGACCGGACTGATATCGACGCCAATGCCGTCGCCTTCGATGAAGGGGATGATCGGGTTGTCGGGAACATTAAGAGAATGGTCTGCATTGACGGTGATTTTGTCACCGACGGCTGGAACCTGAATCTTTTGATACCCCATGCTGAACTCCATTGCTTGGATTGAACATCTGGCTGCGTTCGAGCGTACCCCACTTGAATCGGCGCGCAAACCCTACGTTAGGCTCATCCGGGGTAAAGCGTTGCAGTTCGCGGTGTACAACCCTGAAAACCAAGGGAAAAGCGCCAAACATGAGCATAGCCCGCTCCTTGGGTACTGCGACGTTTAGACCAATGGACGTGTACGGAAGTCCATGAACCATCGGCAGATTGCCAGCTACCTATGTATAATGCCGCCGCTGACCACAGGGTCACGTTGGCTGAGCGCTCTATCACAGGACTTTCCGCCAATTTAGAAGCCGGACCGTTACCGCGGCCCAACCGCTTGACGCTCGACTGATGCACCCAACATCACCGCGAAGAAACCTCGACATTCGGTTCACGGATGACTTTGAACGAACGCGCTTACCCGGCGCCCCTCGAGTTTCTGCGCATGCTTTAGCAAAGAAGAGAGTTAATCCGAATATGCCCACCCGCTCGAAGATCATCTATACCTTCACCGACGAAGCGCCCGCCCTCGCCACCTATTCGCTGCTGCCGATCGTCGAAGCCTTTACCGCTTCGGCCGATATCGCCGTGGAAACCCGCGATATCTCCCTCGCAGGGCGCATCCTGGCCAGCTTCCCCGAGCAACTGGGTGACAAAGCCGTAGCCGACCACCTCGCCGAACTGGGCGACCTGGCCGTTACGCCTGAAGCCAACATCATCAAGCTGCCGAACATCAGCGCCTCGGTACCGCAACTGCAGGCCGCGATCAAGGAATTGCAGGCCCAGGGCTACGCACTGCCGGACTACCCGGAAACCGTGGCCAGCGACGCCGAGAAAGACGCCCGCGCCCGCTACGACAAGATCAAGGGCAGCGCCGTGAACCCGGTCCTGCGCGAAGGCAACTCCGATCGTCGCGCGCCGCTGTCGGTCAAGAACTACGCCCGCAAGCACCCGCACAAAATGGGCGCCTGGGCAGCCGACTCCAAGTCCCACGTGGCCCACATGAGCACCGGTGATTTCTACGGCAGCGAAAAAGCCGCCCTGATCGACGCCGCCGGCAGCGTGAAAATCGAGCTGATCGCCCAGGACGGCACTGCCACTGTCCTGAAGGAAAAAACCACCGTACAAGCCGGTGAGATCCTCGACTGCGCCGTGATGAGCAAAAACGCCCTGCGCGACTTCATCGCCGCTGAAATCGAAGACGCCAAGCAAAAAGGCGTCCTGCTGTCGGTTCACCTCAAGGCCACCATGATGAAGGTCTCCGACCCGATCATGTTCGGCCAGATCGTTGCCGAGTTCTATAAAGACGCCCTGGCCAAGCACGCACAAGTGCTGGAGCAGATCGGCTTCAACCTGAACAACGGCATCGGCGACCTGTACGCCCGCATCAAGGCCCTGCCGGCCGAGCAGCAGGCGCAGATCGAAGCCGACATCCAGGCGGTCTACGCAGCGCGCCCATCCCTGGCGATGGTCAACTCCGACAAAGGCATCACCAACCTGCACGTGCCGAGCGACGTCATCGTCGACGCCTCGATGCCAGCCATGATCCGTGACTCCGGCAAGATGTGGGGCACCGACGGCCAACTGCACGACACCAAGGCCGTGATCCCGGATCGCTGCTACGCCACCATCTACCAGGCGGTGATCGAAGACTGCAAGCAACACGGCGCCTTCGACCCAACCACCATGGGCAGCGTGCCGAACGTTGGCCTGATGGCCAAGAAAGCCGAAGAGTACGGTTCCCACGACAAGACCTTCCAGATCAAGGTCGACGGCGTGGTCCGTGTTTCGGACAGCAACGGCCGCACCCTGTTGGAGCAGAGCGTCGAAGCTGGCGACATCTTCCGCATGTGCCAGACCAAGGACGCACCGATCCAGGACTGGGTCAAACTGGCCGTCAACCGCGCCCGCGCCAGCAGCACCCCGGCGATCTTCTGGCTGGACCCGATGCGCGCCCATGACGGCGTCGTGATCGAGAAAGTCCAGACCTACCTGAAGGACTACGACACTGCCGGCCTGGACATCCGCATCATGTCGCCGGTCGACGCAATGAAGTTCACCCTGGCCCGCACCCGCGAAGGCAAGGACACCATCTCGGTGACCGGCAACGTACTGCGCGACTACCTGACCGACCTGTTCCCGATCATGGAACTGGGCACCAGCGCGAAGATGCTGTCGATCGTGCCGCTGATGAACGGCGGTGGCCTGTTCGAAACCGGCGCTGGCGGCTCGGCCCCCAAACACGTGCAGCAGTTGCTGGAAGAAAACTTCCTGCGCTGGGATTCCCTGGGCGAGTTCCTGGCCCTGGCCGCGTCCCTCGAGCACCTGGGCGTGACCTACAACAACCCGAAAGCACTGGTGCTGGCCAAGACCCTGGACCAGGCTACCGGTGAGTTCCTGGACCGCAACAAATCGCCTTCGCGCAAGGTCGGCGGCATCGACAACCGCGGCAGCCACTTCTACCTGACCCTGTTCTGGGCCCAGGCACTGGCCGCTCAAGACGACGACGCAGCCCTCAAGGCTCAGTTCGCTTCCCTGGCCAAGACATTGACCGACAACGAAGAAAAAATCGTTGCCGAACTCAATGCCGTGCAAGGCAAGCCCATGGACATCGGCGGTTACTACTTCGCCAACCCGGAGCTGACCAGCAAGGCCATGCGCCCGAGCAACACCTTCAACGCGGCGATTGCTGCGCTGGTGTAAGGTTGTAGGCAGTACCACTAACCCCGGCCTTGTGCCGGGGTTTGTGTTTCTGGCATTTAGCCCCCACCCCTGTGGGAGCGAGCTTGCTCGCGATAGCAATTAATCATTCAATTCAAATATTGACTGACACACCGCTATCGCGAGCAAGCTCGCTCCCACAATAAGATCGGGGTACGGTCGGAGAGATAGGCCGGCTGTCAGGCCGCCTCGCGAGCAAGCTTTGCTCCCACAGATCTGACAGGTGTACGACCGGGCGAGCCAGGCCGGCCGTTAGGCCGCCTCGCTCTTGATCTTGATCTGGGGCGCCCCGTTAACCACGATGGCCGAACGCAGGTATTGCGCAGTGGGCCCACGGAGCAATGCCTGCGTTCGAGCATGCCGAGCCTAAGCGAGGCACCGAGTGGTGGGGCAAAGCGCTTTTGGTTACTTTTGGCGCTCTTCCAAAAGTGACCCGCTGTAAGAGCGGAACCATAGGCAGCCCTGACCGCAGCAACGGATATGTACTCAATCAACAAAACCCCAGCCAACTGCAAACCCCACATCCCAACCTGAAAAATAGAAGAACCCTATGAACTGGCAACCCCACATCACCGTCGCCACCATCGTCGAAGACAACGGCCGCTTCCTGATGGTGGAAGAATCCAAGGCCGGACGCGCAGTACTCAACCAGCCCGCCGGCCACCTGGACCCCAACGAAACCCTCATCGAAGCCGCCGTACGCGAAACCCTCGAAGAAACCGGCTGGGACGTCGAACCCACCAGCGTCACCGGCATCTACCTCTACACCGCCCCCAGCAACGGCGTGACCTACCAGCGCGTCTGTTTCGCCGCCAAGGCCCTGAAACACCACCCCGAGTATCAACTGGACGACGGCATCCTCGGCGCCAAATGGCTGACCCGCGACGAACTGCTAGAACAGCGCGAGCACTGGCGCAGCGAGCTGATCATCCGCTGCATCGACGATTATCTGGCCGGCCACTGCCACAGTCTGACGCTGATCCGTCCTTCTCTTTAGCCTTGTGCGCCCGGGCCTGATAGAATCGCGTCCTTTTTCAAGACACTCATTGAACTCCTATGCGTGATCCAGCTCCTTCTGACACATCCAAGAAGCGCGTCATTGTCGGCATGTCCGGCGGCGTGGACTCCTCCGTTTCCGCCCTTCTGCTGATCGAGCAGGGTTATGAGGTGGAAGGCCTGTTCATGAAGAACTGGGAAGAAGACGACGGCACCGAATACTGCACCGCCATGGACGACCTGGCGGACGCCCAGGCCGTGTGCGACAAGATCGGCATCAAGCTGCACACCGCCAACTTCGCCGCCGAGTACTGGGACAACGTGTTCGAGCACTTCCTGGCCGAATACAAGGCCGGCCGCACGCCGAACCCGGACATCCTCTGCAACCGCGAAATCAAGTTCAAGGCGTTCCTCGACTACGCCATGATGCTCGGCGCCGACCTGATCGCCACCGGTCACTACGTGCGCCGCCGCGACATCGACGGCCGCACCGAACTGCTCAAGGGCCTGGACCCGAACAAGGACCAGAGCTACTTCCTGCACGCCGTCGGCGGCGAGCAGATCGCCAAGACCCTGTTCCCGGTAGGCGAACTGGAAAAGCCCGAAGTGCGCGCGATCGCCGAGAAACACCAGCTCGCCACCGCCAAGAAAAAAGACTCCACCGGGATCTGCTTTATCGGTGAGCGCCGTTTCAGCGACTTCCTCAAGCAATACCTGCCGGCCCAACCGGGCGAGATCAAGACGACCGAAGGCGAAGTCATCGGCCGTCACCATGGCCTGATGTACCACACCATCGGCCAGCGCCAGGGCCTGGGCATCGGCGGCCTGAAAGACGCCGGGGAAGAGCCGTGGTACGTGCTGGTCAAGGACCTGGAGCACAACGAGCTGATCGTCGGCCAGGGCAACGACCACCCATGGTTGTTTTCCCGCGCCCTGCTCGCCTCCGACATCTATTGGGTCAACCCGATCGACCTCAGCGAACCACGCCGCCTGACGGCCAAGGTTCGCTACCGCCAGAGCGACCAGCCCTGCACCCTGGAAAAAACCGCCACGGGCTACCGTGCCACCTTCGATGACCCGCAGCGGGCGGTCACGCCCGGCCAGTCCGTGGTGTTCTATGACGGCGAAATATGCCTGGGCGGCGGCGTGATCGAAGTCGCAGAACCCTGGAGCAGCAAGGCATGAACCCCATCCAGGAACAACTGACGGCATTGGGCGGCGTATTTCTCGCCGCCGTGCTGGTGGACAGGATCGCCAAGACCGGCCAGGCCACCGAAGCGGGCGTGGCCTGCATGCTCGGCAGCCTGCTGGTTCGCGACCCCAAGGACACCCTGGAAGTCTACGGCGGCGACGACTTGAACCTGCGCGAAGGCTATCGTGCGCTGATCGGCGCCCTGGAGCGCGATCCCAGCGCCCTGCAACGCGAACCGCTGCGCTACGCCCTGTCGATGCTGGGCCTTGAGCGCCAGCTGGCCAAGCGCGACGACCTGCTGGAGACCATCGGCAAACGCTTGCCGCAGATCCAGTCCCAGGTCGAGCACTTCGGCCCGTCCCACGAAAACGTCGTCGCGGCTTGCGGCGCGCTGTACCAGGACACCCTGAGCACCTTGCGCCAGCGCATCCAGGTGCATGGCGACATGCGCAACCTGCAGCAACCGAGCAATGCCTCGAAGATCCGCGCCCTGTTGCTGGCCGGGATTCGTTCGGCACGGCTGTGGCGGCAGTTGGGCGGCCATCGCTGGCAACTGGTGATCAGCCGGCGCAAATTGCTGAAAGAGCTTTACCCGTTGATGCGCAACGAATAAGTCGCCTCGACCGTTTTTTTGTAGCAAGAGAGCTTGCCCCCTCTGGACCTGTAGGAGCTGTCGAGCGAAGCGAGGCTGCGATCTTTTGATCTTTTGATCTTTTGATCTTTCACTTGAGATTCAAGCGTCTGGGGAAAGATCGCAGCCTCGTTGCACTCGACAGCTCCTACACAGCTCCTACAGGCCCAGCGGGAGCAAGCTCCCTCGCCACAGGTATTAAAAGTTTTATCTCGTTACGCGTAACACGCCGGTCAGTTGGCGACGGACCGGCGATTGTTTTCATGTATGATACGCGCCCCATTTCGTTGCCCGACTGTCCGAGAACACCCCATGCAGCTCTCTTCGCTCACTGCGGTTTCCCCTGTTGACGGCCGCTACGCCGGCAAAACCCAGGCCCTGCGCCCGATTTTCAGCGAGTACGGCCTGATCCGTGCCCGCGTCCTGGTTGAAGTGCGCTGGCTCCAGCGCCTGGCCGCCCACCCTGCCATCCCTGAAGTCCCGGCGTTCTCCGCCGAAGCCAACGCGGTGCTCAACACCCTGGCGGACAACTTCGCGCTGGAGCACGCCGAGCGCGTCAAAGAGATCGAGCGCACCACCAACCACGACGTCAAGGCCATCGAATACCTGCTCAAGGAGCAGGCTGCCAAGCTGCCGGAGCTGGCCAATGTCAGCGAGTTCATCCACTTTGCCTGCACCAGCGAGGACATCAACAACCTGTCCCACGCCCTGATGCTGCGCGAAGGCCGTGATGAGGTAATGCTGCCCCTGATGCGCCAGACCGCCCAGGCCATCCGCGAGCTGGCGATCCGCTTCGCCGACGTGCCGATGCTGTCGCGCACCCACGGCCAACCGGCTTCGCCGACCACCCTGGGCAAGGAGCTGGCGAACGTGGTCTACCGCCTGGAGCGCCAGATCGCCCAGGCGGCCGCCGTGCCGCTGCTGGGCAAGATCAACGGCGCCGTGGGCAACTACAACGCCCACCTGTCGGCCTACCCGGACATCGACTGGGAAGCCAACGCCCGCGCCTTCATCGAAGACGAGCTGGGCCTGAGCTTCAACCCCTACACCACCCAGATCGAACCGCATGACTACATCGCCGAGCTGTTCGATGCGATCGCGCGCTTCAACACCATCCTGATCGACTTCGACCGTGACATCTGGGGCTACATTTCCCTGGGTTACTTCAAGCAGCGCACCATCGCCGGCGAAATCGGTTCCTCGACCATGCCGCACAAGGTCAACCCGATCGACTTCGAAAACTCCGAAGGCAACCTGGGCATCGCCAACGCGCTGTTCCAGCACCTGGCGAGCAAACTGCCGATCTCCCGCTGGCAGCGCGACCTGACCGACTCCACCGTGCTGCGCAACCTGGGCGTGGGTTTTGCCCACAGCGTCATTGCCTACGAAGCCAGCCTCAAGGGCATCAGCAAGCTGGAACTGAACGAGCAGAAGATCGCCGCCGACCTGGACGCCTGCTGGGAAGTCCTGGCCGAGCCGATCCAGACCGTGATGCGTCGCTACAACATCGAAAACCCGTATGAAAAGCTGAAAGAGCTGACCCGTGGCAAGGGCATCAGCCCTGAAGCGTTGCAGACTTTCATCGATGGCCTGGACATGCCTGCCGCGGCCCGCGCCGAGCTGAAAAAGCTCACGCCAGCCAGCTACATCGGCAACGCAGCGGCACAAGCCAAGCGCATCTGATCCACGGCTTTACCCTTGAGACGCCCGGCCGCGCCGGGCGTTTTTATTCGCGTCTGAAAAGTATATTTTTTCAATAGGTTACACATGAATCCTGACATTCCTCTGCAACTCCTGGGCGGCATCACGGCAAGGGAGTTCCTGCGCGACTACTGGCAGAAAAAACCCCTGCTGATCCGTCAGGCGATTCCTGACTTCCAAAGCCCGATCGATGCCGACGAACTGGCCGGCCTGGCCCTGGAAGAAGAAGTCGAATCGCGCCTGGTGATCGAGCACGGCGAGCGCCCCTGGGAATTGCGTCGCGGCCCGTTCGCCGAAGACGAATTCAGCAAGCTGCCAGAGCGCGAGTGGACCCTGCTGGTACAGGCGGTCGATCAGTTCGTACCGGAAGTCAGCGAGCTGCTGGAGAACTTCCGTTTCCTGCCGAGCTGGCGCATCGACGATGTGATGATCAGCTTCGCTGCACCCGGTGGCAGCGTGGGTCCGCATTTCGATAACTACGACGTGTTCCTGCTGCAGGGCCATGGCCAGCGCAACTGGAAAATCGGCCAGATGTGCGACTCCGAAAGCCCGCTGCTGCAGCACGCCGACCTGCGCATCCTCGCCGAATTCGAAGCCACCGACGAGTGGACCCTGGAACCGGGCGACATGCTCTACCTGCCGCCGCGCCTGGCCCACTGTGGCGTGGCCGTGGATGACTGCATGACCTACTCGGTGGGTTTCCGTGCGCCGAGCGCCGCTGAAGTGCTGACCCACTTCACCGACTTCCTCAGCCAGTTCCTGCCGGACGAAGAACGCTACACCGACGCCGACGCGCGCCCTGTAGCCGACCCGCACCAGATCCAGCAGGACGCCCTCGACCGCCTCAAGGGCTTGCTGGCCGAGCACATGAGCGACGAGCGCCTGCTGCTGACCTGGTTCGGCCAGTTCATGACCGAGCCGCGCTACCCGGAACTGGTGGTCGGCCCGGAACTGGAAGAAGACGACCTGCTGGCCAGCCTGGAACAAGGCGCCGTGATCATTCGCAACCCGAGCGCGCGCCTGGCCTGGTCGGAAGTCGATGACGACCTGCTGCTGTTCGCCAGCGGCCAGAGCCGTTACCTGCCGGGCAAGCTGCGCGAACTGCTGAAAATGATCTGCGCCGCCGACGCCCTGCACATCGAGAACCTCGGTCCGTGGCTGGCCGACGAAGACGGTCGCGGCCTGGTCTGCGAGCTGGTCAAGCAAGGCAGCCTGGGGTTCGCCGATGAATAAAATTCACGTTCGTGTCGCAGACTGGCAAAAGGATAACGCCGAGATCCGGCGCATTCGTGAGGCCGTGTTCATTGCCGAGCAATCCGTTCCGCCTGAACTGGAATGGGATGCCGACGACCAGAGCGCGGTGCATTTCCTGGCGTTTGAAGGCGACTTTCCCATCGGCACCGCCCGCCTGTTGACCGACGGCCATATCGGCCGTGTCTCGGTCCTCAAGGACTGGCGTGGCCTGAAGGTGGGCGATGCGCTGATGCACGCCGTGATCGCCGAAGCCGAGAAACGTGGGCTCCAGCAACAGATGCTCAGCGCCCAGGTGCATGCCACGCCGTTCTATGAGCGGCTGGGGTTTGCGGTGGTCAGCGAGGAGTTCCTGGAAGCCGGGATTCCTCATGTGGACATGGTGCGGCGCTCGGCCTGAACACCGCTGGAAGCAGCAACACAATACCCTGTGGCGAGGGAGCTTGCTCCCTCGCCACAAAAGCATCATGCAACGCCCAAAACGCCCCGCCATCCACCGATGCCGGGGCGTTTTGCCGTCTAACATTCAACTTGCGCCACCCGGGGCCGACAAACTGGCAATATCAGGCCTTTGTCTCATGGAGAAATGGACATGCTTCTACGCACCCTGCTGACCCTCTTGCTGCTTGGTAGCAGCCTGTCAGCCCTGGCCGATACGCAAGTCGTGCCGCTGAACTACCGCACCAGCGCCGACCTGCTGCCGGTGGCGCAGAATTTCATCGGTAAGGACGGCCAGGTCAGCGCCTACGGCAACCAACTGATCGTCAACGCCGAGCCCGGCAAGATCGAAGAACTCCGGCAATTCCTCGCGCAATTGGACACCGCGCCCAAGCGCCTGCTGATCACGGTCGACACCAACGAAAACAACCTGCAGGGCGACCAGGGTTACTCGATCAACGGTGCCGCGCCCAGCCAGACCCGCATCATCAACCGCAGCACCGCCAGCCGTGACGGCGGCGTGCAGCAGGTGCAAGCCAGCGAAGGCCAGCCGGCGCTGATCCAGGTCGGCCAGAGCGTGCCCTTCACCAGCAGCCAGACCGACAACTACGGCCGCCTGCAAAGCCAGACCGAATACCGCAACGTCACCCAGGGTTTTTATGTCACGGCGAGCGTCACCGGCGAGACCGTTCATCTCAGCATCAGTACCAACCGTGACCGCATGAGCCAGGAACGTCCCGATGTAGTGAACGTTCAGAGTACCGACACAACCGTCAGTGGCCGCCTGGGCGAATGGATCACCCTGGCCGGCGTCAATCGCCAGACTCAAGCCGACAAGCAGGGCCTGACCCGCAGCTACTCTACCCAGGGCCGCGACGACATGATTTTGCGGGTCAAGGTCGACACCCTGAACTGAAGCACCAAAAACTGACTGATGAGTCGTATTAGACCAAAGATGTAGTGCCACAAAAAAAGCACTACAAAACGTTTGACGAGCCAAAAAACCGAAGGCATGATGGCCTCGCTCCCGCTAATCAGGGGCCCTGGCAAGGGCCTTCGGGTCGACGCTTGCAACTACCCTGCGAGCCGATTCGTGTCTGTACCGCCCACAAGGTGTGTTTGACGAGGTTGCGACTGGAACGAAGTTGTCCCGAGGGACGGAAGCGTAACTAGGTAACCCGGCATCACTCTGAGTTCGTATGGAGGCCCACGACGCCCGAATGCGCCCGCAGTTCGCCCCTACCTGCTCACTTCCCCTCGAGCCCATCGTTCATCCCGTCGCCTCCCCGCCTGAACCGACTTGTACGCCAATCCCTGGTCGGCAGGAGCAAGGAATTTTCCACCAAGACCTATGCGACGAGGTTTATCTCCATGGCACTGACACGCGAACAGCAAATTGCAGCCCTTGAAAAAGACTGGGCTGAAAACCCGCGCTGGAAAGGCGTGAAGCGCAATTATTCCGCTGCTGACGTCGTCCGTCTGCGTGGCTCGGTTCAACCTGAGCACACCTTTGCGAAACTGGGCGCCGAGAAGCTTTGGAACCTGGTGACCCAGGGCGCCAAGCCAGCCTTCCGTCCCGAGAAAGATTTCGTCAACTGCATGGGTGCCCTGACCGGCGGCCAGGCTGTGCAGCAAGTCAAGGCCGGCATCCAGGCGATCTACCTGTCGGGCTGGCAAGTGGCCGCGGACAACAACTCCGCCGAGTCGATGTACCCCGACCAGTCGCTGTACCCGGTGGATTCGGTTCCAACCGTGGTCAAGCGCATCAACAACTCGTTCCGTCGCGCCGACCAGATCCAGTGGAAAGCCGGCAAGAACCCGGGCGACGAAGGCTACATCGACTACTTCGCGCCGATCGTGGCTGACGCTGAAGCCGGTTTCGGTGGCGTCCTGAACGCCTACGAGCTGATGAAGAGCATGATCGAGGCAGGCGCCGCCGGCGTTCACTTCGAAGACCAATTGGCTTCGGTGAAGAAATGCGGCCACATGGGCGGCAAGGTGCTGGTTCCAACCCAGGAAGCCGTGCAGAAGCTGACCGCTGCCCGCCTGGCTGCCGACGTTGCCGGTGTACCGACCATCATCCTGGCCCGTACCGACGCCAACGCCGCTGACCTGCTGACCTCCGACTGCGACCCGTACGACCAACCGTTCGTGACTGGCACTCGCACCCAGGAAGGCTTCTACAAGGTGCGCGCCGGTCTCGACCAGGCCATCGCCCGTGGCCTGGCCTACGCGCCGTACGCCGACCTGATCTGGTGCGAAACCGCCAAGCCGGACCTGGACGAGGCTCGTCGCTTCGCCGAAGCGATCAAGAAGGAATACCCGGACCAACTGCTGTCGTACAACTGCTCGCCTTCCTTCAACTGGAAGAAAAACCTGGACGACGCGACCATCGCCAAGTTCCAGCGCGAACTGTCCGCCATGGGCTACAAGCACCAGTTCATCACCCTGGCCGGCATTCACAACATGTGGCACAGCATGTTCAACCTGGCGCACGACTACGCCCGCAACGACATGACCGCCTACGTGAAGCTGCAAGAGCAAGAGTTCGCTGACGCCGCCAAGGGCTACACCTTCGTGGCTCACCAGCAGGAAGTGGGCACCGGCTACTTCGACGACATGACCACCGTGATCCAGGGCGGCACTTCGTCGGTGACCGCACTGACCGGTTCCACCGAAGAAGAACAGTTCCACTGATACACGCCGTAAAACGGCCCTTGCGGACCGAGTAAAAGCTAACCGCAAAGCCGATGATCTGACGCCCCGACTGGTTCGGGGCTTTTTTTTGCCGGCTTTTCCCGCTCCGTTTTTCACACCTTGAAGTGAATTGATCTGACGAGCCTGGTTTTTTCACGCGTTTTTTTGAAGCAACCTACGCTGTAAGAGCAAGCCTGCATCTGTGGGAGTCAGGCTCGCCCGCGATGAACGATTACGCTGTCTGCCTCGGGACCGCGTTGCCGGCATCGCGAGCAAGCCTGGCTCCCACAGGAGCAGTCCCCCACGCAGATCCCATCCTCACAGCCCCCTCCCCCCACAAAACTTCGGCGCCCGGCTAGAAAAATTGATCGAACGCAGTATTGGGCAGTCCGAAAAGGAGTAAAACGTGCGGCGCTGACAATTACAGTAGCGGCGATGTAAGACAGTCTTTCAGGCACAACACTAAGTGCACCGCAAAAAGGTCGCCACAGATAATAATAATTATCATTTGGAAGTCATTATCATTGTTACATTCCGCACGAAATATTATTGATGAATAGCCGGCCAACGCCCACCAGGCCTGGGCCGCAGGGTCCTGGAGGTGCGCTATGTCCTTATTCCAATAAATAATTTCGCTATAGGAATTTTACTTGCCCGGTGTTTAGCCATAAAATCACCGCGATTGATTGCTGCGACATATCGTCACTGCGTTATTTCATTCAAGCTCAGAGACCTTTGCTCTCTGTTAAGGATTTCCAGCATGTCCGAAGCGACAGGACTCATGGCCCACAATTGGGGCTTTGCCATTTTCCTTCTGGGCGTTGTTGGCCTGTGTGCTTTCATGCTCGGTGTATCGAGCCTGCTTGGGTCAAAAGCCTGGGGCCGCAGCAAAAATGAACCGTTCGAGTCCGGCATGCTACCTACCGGTGGTGCCCGCTTGCGGCTCTCAGCCAAATTCTATCTGGTCGCGATGCTCTTCGTGATCTTCGATATCGAAGCCCTCTTTCTCTTTGCATGGTCTGTGTCCGTCCGCGAAAGCGGCTGGACCGGATTCGTCGAAGCTCTCGTTTTCATAGCAATTCTGTTGGCAGGTCTTGTCTACCTTTACCGAGTGGGGGCGCTTGATTGGGCTCCGGAAGCTCGGCGCAAGCGGCAAGCGAAGCTGAAACAATGAGGCTTTGGCAATGCAATACAATCTCACCAGGATCGACCCCGATGCTCCTAACGAGCAGTATCCGATTGGCGAACGGGAAACCGTCGCCGATCCGTTAGAAGATCAAGTCCACAAAAACATCTTCATGGGCAAGCTCGAAGACGTGCTGAACAGCACGGTCAACTGGGGTCGCAAGAACTCCCTGTGGCCGTACAACTTCGGTCTTTCGTGCTGCTACGTGGAAATGACCACCGCCTTCACGGCGCCCCACGACATCGCGCGCTTTGGCGCCGAGGTGATCCGGGCATCGCCACGCCAGGCGGATTTCATGGTTATCGCCGGTACCTGCTTCATCAAGATGGCGCCGATCATCCAGCGTCTCTATGAGCAAATGCTCGAGCCGAAGTGGGTTATCTCCATGGGTTCGTGCGCCAACTCCGGTGGCATGTACGACATCTACTCCGTCGTTCAAGGGGTGGACAAGTTCCTGCCCGTGGACGTCTACGTGCCCGGCTGCCCGCCTCGCCCTGAAGCTTTCCTGCAAGGCCTGATGCTGTTGCAGGAGTCGATTGGCCAGGAGCGTCGCCCACTGTCCTGGGTCGTTGGCGATCAAGGCGTCTATCGCGCCGACATGCCATCGCAAAAGGAACAGCGCCGCGAACAGCGTATCGCAGTCACCAACCTGCGCAGCCCCGACGAAGTCTGATCCAGCTCTGTTCCTCTACAAGAAACGAGAACCTGGCTTCATTCTTTACGTTGACCGAAAGCGATAAATAACCATGACTACAGGCAGTGCTCTGTACATCCCGCCTTACAAGGCAGACGACCAGGATGTGGTCGTCGAACTGAACAACCGTTTTGGCCCCGAGGCGTTCACCGCCCAGCCGACCCGCACCGGCATGCCGGTGCTTTGGGTTGCCCGCGCCAAACTCGTCGAAGTCCTGACGTTCCTGCGCAACCTGCCCAAGCCGTACGTCATGCTCTATGACCTGCACGGCGTGGACGAGCGCCTGCGCACCAAGCGTCAAGGGCTGCCCGACGGCGTCGACTTCACCGTGTTCTATCACCTGATGTCGATCGAACGTAATAGTGACGTAATGATCAAGGTCGCCTTGTCCGAGAGCGACCTTAGCGTGCCGACCGTGACCGGTATCTGGCCGAACGCCAACTGGTACGAACGTGAAGTGTGGGACATGTTCGGGATCGATTTCCCCGGCCACCCTCACCTGTCGCGCATCATGATGCCGCCGACCTGGGAAGGTCACCCGCTGCGCAAGGACTTCCCGGCCCGTGCCACCGAGTTCGACCCATTCAGCCTGTCCCTGGCCAAGCAACAGCTCGAGGAAGAAGCCGCGCGCTTCAAGCCTGAAGACTGGGGCATGAAGCGTTCGGGCGCCAACGAGGACTACATGTTCCTCAACCTCGGCCCGAACCACCCTTCGGCCCACGGTGCGTTCCGTATCATCCTGCAACTGGACGGCGAAGAGATCGTCGACTGCGTGCCTGACATCGGCTACCACCACCGTGGCGCCGAGAAAATGGCCGAGCGCCAGTCCTGGCACAGCTTCATCCCGTACACCGACCGCATCGACTACCTCGGCGGCGTGATGAACAACCTGCCGTACGTGCTTTCGGTCGAGAAACTCGCCGGGATCAAGGTACCGGAGAAGGTCGACGTCATCCGCATCATGATGGCCGAGTTCTTCCGTATCACCAGCCACCTGCTGTTCCTGGGTACCTATATCCAGGACGTGGGGGCCATGACGCCGGTGTTCTTCACCTTCACCGACCGCCAGAAGGCCTACACGGTGATCGAAGCCATCACCGGTTTCCGCCTGCACCCGGCCTGGTACCGCATCGGTGGTGTTGCCCACGACCTGCCACGCGGCTGGGAAAAGCTGGTCAAGGACTTCGTCGAGTGGATGCCCAAGCGCCTGGACGAATACACCAAGGCCGCCCTGCAGAACAGCATCCTCAAGGGTCGTACCATCGGGGTCGCTGCCTACAACACCAAAGAGGCCCTGGAATGGGGCGTCACCGGTGCCGGCCTGCGTTCCACCGGTTGCGACTTCGACCTGCGCAAGGCGCGCCCTTACTCCGGCTACGAAAACTTCGAATTCGAAGTACCGCTGGCGGCCAATGGCGATGCCTACGACCGCTGCATGGTTCGCGTCGAGGAAATGCGCCAGAGCATCAAGATCATCGACCAATGCATGCGCAACATGCCGGAAGGCCCGTACAAAGCGGATCACCCGCTGACCACGCCGCCGCCAAAAGAGCGCACGCTGCAACACATCGAGACCCTGATCACGCACTTCCTGCAGGTTTCGTGGGGCCCGGTCATGCCGGCCAACGAGTCCTTCCAGATGATCGAAGCGACCAAGGGCATCAACAGTTATTACCTGACGAGCGACGGCGGCACCATGAGCTACCGCACCCGGATTCGCACCCCAAGCTTCCCACACCTGCAACAGATCCCTTCGGTGATCAAAGGCAGCATGGTCGCGGACATGATTGCGTACCTGGGTAGTATCGATTTCGTTATGGCCGACGTGGACCGCTAAGCATGAACAGCACGCTTATCCAGACTGACCGTTTCGCCCTGAGCGAAACCGAGCGCTCGGCCATCGAGCACGAGCTGCATCACTACGAAGACCCGCGCGCGGCGTCGATCGAAGCCCTGAAGATCGTCCAGAAGGAACGTGGCTGGGTGCCTGACGGCGCGCTCTACGCCATCGGCGAGATCCTCGGCATCCCGGCCAGCGACGTCGAAGGCGTGGCCACCTTCTACAGCCAGATTTTCCGCCAGCCAGTAGGCCGTCACATCATTCGTGTCTGCGACAGCATGGTCTGCTACATCGGTGGCCACGAATCGGTGGTCAGCGAGATCCAGGGCAAGCTGGGCATCGGCCTGGGCCAGACCACCGCCGACGGTCGCTTCACCCTGCTGCCGGTGTGCTGCCTGGGTAACTGCGACAAGGCACCGGCGCTGATGATCGACGACGACACCTTCGGTGACGTTACGCCTGACGGCGTCGCCAAATTGCTGGAGGGCTACGTATGACCCTGACTTCCTTCGGGCCCGCCAACCGCATCCAGCGTTCGGCCGAAACCCATCCCCTGACCTGGCGTCTGCGTGACGACGGCGAAGCGGTATGGCTGGACGAATACCAGGCCAAGAACGGCTACGCCGCCGCGCGCAAGGCGTTCAGCGACATGGCCCAGGACGACATCGTCCAGACCGTGAAAGACTCCGGCCTCAAGGGCCGTGGCGGCGCGGGTTTCCCCACGGGTGTGAAGTGGGGCCTGATGCCCAAGGACGAATCCATCAACATCCGCTACCTGCTGTGCAACGCGGATGAAATGGAGCCCAACACCTGGAAGGACCGCATGCTGATGGAGCAACTGCCCCATCTGCTGATCGAAGGCATGCTGATCAGCGCCCGCGCGCTGAAAACCTACCGTGGCTATATCTTCCTGCGTGGCGAGTACACCACCGCCGCCAAGCACCTGAACCGTGCCGTGGAAGAAGCCAAGGCCGCAGGCCTGCTGGGCAAGAACATCCTGGGCAGCGGTTTTGATTTCGAGCTGTTCGTCCACACCGGTGCCGGGCGCTACATCTGCGGTGAAGAAACCGCACTGATCAACTCCCTGGAAGGCCGTCGCGCCAACCCACGTTCCAAGCCGCCCTTCCCTGCCGCCGTAGGCGTGTGGGGCAAGCCGACCTGCGTGAACAACGTCGAGACCCTGTGCAACGTGCCGGCGATCATCGCCGACGGCGTGGACTGGTACAAATCCCTGGCCCGTGACGGCAGCGAAGACATGGGCACCAAGCTCATGGGCTTCTCCGGCAAGGTCAAGAACCCTGGCCTGTGGGAACTGCCGTTCGGCGTCACCGGCCGCGAACTGTTCGAAGACTACGCCGGCGGCATGCGCGACGGCTACAAGCTCAAGTGCTGGCAGCCTGGCGGCGCCGGTACCGGGTTCCTGTTGCCGGAACACCTGGACGCCCAAATGTACGCCGGCGGCATCGCCAAGGTCGGCACCCGCATGGGTACCGGCCTGGCGATGGCGGTGGACGACAGCGTCAACATGGTGTCGCTGCTGCGCAACATGGAAGAGTTCTTCTCCCGTGAGTCGTGCGGTTTCTGCACCCCTTGCCGCGATGGCCTGCCGTGGAGCGTCAAGCTGCTGCGGGCCCTTGAAAACGGCGAAGGCCAGGCCGGCGACATCGAGACCCTGTTGGGTCTGGTGGGTTTCCTCGGCCCAGGCAAGACCTTCTGTGCTCACGCACCGGGTGCCGTGGAGCCGTTGGGCAGCGCGATCAAATACTTCCGTCCAGAGTTCGAAGCCGGCATCGCGCCCACCAGCGCCGTCGTCCCGCCTCTGGCAAAGCCGATCGTAGTCGGCGCGTAAACGCTTAAAAAAGGCGAAGGGTCCGTGCCCTTCGTCTTCTCGTGTGATGACGCCGTAAACGGCTGTGTTGATTCACGCGAATAACAAGATTCCATTAGCCACGCCCGCTGACACCGGGCCAACGAAGAACTTTGAACCATGGCCACTATCCACGTAGACGGCAAAGAGCTCGAAGTCGATGGCGCAGACAACCTGTTACAGGCATGTCTGTCGCTGGGCCTCGACATTCCTTATTTCTGCTGGCACCCCGCCCTTGGCAGCGTTGGCGCTTGTCGCCAGTGCGCGGTCAAGCAGTACACCGACGAAAACGACAAGCGTGGTCGGATCGTCATGTCCTGCATGACCCCTGCCACCGACGGCAGCTGGATCTCCATCGACGACGAAGAAGCGAAAGTGTTTCGCGCCAGCGTCGTCGAATGGCTGATGACCAACCACCCTCACGACTGCCCGGTCTGTGAGGAAGGCGGCCACTGCCACCTGCAAGACATGACGGTGATGACCGGCCACAACGAGCGCCGTTATCGCTTCACCAAGCGCACTCACCAGAACCAGGACCTCGGCCCATTCATCTCCCACGAGATGAACCGCTGCATCGCCTGCTATCGCTGCGTGCGTTTCTACAAGGACTACGCCGGCGGCACCGACCTGGGCGTATTCGGCGCCCACGACAACGTGTACTTCGGTCGCGTTGAAGACGGCACCCTGGAAAGCGAGTTCTCCGGCAACCTCACCGAGGTCTGCCCGACCGGTGTGTTCACCGACAAGACTCACTCCGAGCGTTACAACCGCAAGTGGGACATGCAGTTCTCGCCGAGCATCTGCCATGGCTGCTCCAGCGGTTGCAACATCTCCCCGGGCGAGCGCTACGGTGAACTGCGTCGCATCGAAAACCGCTTCAACGGTTCGGTAAACCAGTACTTCCTGTGTGACCGTGGCCGCTTCGGCTATGGCTACGTCAACCGCAAGGATCGTCCACGCCAGCCGCATCTGGCGGGTGGCGCCAAGCTGAGCCTGGACCAAGCGCTGGACAAGGCCGCCGAGCTGCTGCGCGGTCGCAACATCGTCGGCATCGGTTCGCCACGGGCCAGCCTGGAAAGCAACTACGCGCTGCGTGAGCTGGTCGGCGCCGAGCACTTCTACAGTGGCATCGAAGCCGGTGAGCTGGAACGCATCCGCCTGGTGCTGCAAGTGCTCAAGGATAGCCCGCTGCCCGTGCCGAACATGCGCGACATCGAAGACCACGACGCGGTATTCGTCCTTGGCGAAGACCTGACCCAGACCGCCGCCCGCATGGCCCTGGCCCTGCGCCAGTCGGTCAAGGGCAAGGCCGAGGACATGGCCGACGCCATGCGCGTCCAGCCTTGGCTCGACGCCGCCGTGAAGAACATCGGCCAGCACGCGCTGAACCCGCTGTTCATCGCCAGCCTCGCTGAAACCAAGCTCGACGACGTGGCCGAAGAATGCGTCCACGCCGCCCCTGACGACCTGGCCCGCATCGGTTTCGCCGTGGCCCACGCCCTGGACGCCAGCGCCCCGGCCGTCGACGGCCTGGACAGCGAAGCGGCCGCCCTGGCCCAACGCATCGCCGACGCCCTGCTGGCGGCCAAGCGCCCACTGATCATCGCCGGCACCTCGTTGGGTTCCAAGGCGCTGATCGAAGCCGCGGCCAACATCGCCAAAGCCTTGAAGCTGCGCGAGAAGAACGGTTCCATCAGCCTGATCGTGCCGGAAGCCAACAGCCTCGGCCTGGCCATGCTCGGTGGCGAATCGGTGGACGCGGCCCTGCAAGCGGTGATCGACGGCAGCGCCGACGCCATCGTGGTGCTGGAGAACGACCTGTTCACCCGCACTGACAAGGCCAAGGTCGATGCCGCGCTGAACGCAGCCAAGGTTGTGATCGTCGCCGACCATCAGAAAACCGCCACCACCGACCGCGCCCACCTGGTGCTGCCAGCGGCAAGCTTCGCCGAAGGCGACGGTACGCTGGTCAGCCAGGAAGGTCGCGCCCAGCGCTTCTTCCAGGTCTTCGACCCGCAATACCTGGACGCCAGCATCCTGGTTCATGAAGGCTGGCGCTGGCTGCACGCCCTGCGCGCCACCCTGCTGGACCAGCCGATCGACTGGACGCAACTGGACCACGTTACCGCCGCCGTCGCTTCGAGCAGCCCGCAACTGGCCGCCATCGTCGACGCCGCACCGTCCGCCTCGTTCCGCATCAAAGGCCTGAAGCTGGCGCGCGAACCGCTGCGCTACTCCGGTCGCACCGCCATGCGCGCCGACATCAGCGTTCACGAACCGCGCACCTCCCAGGACAACGACACCGCGTTCTCGTTCTCCATGGAAGGCTACTCGGGCTCGACCGAACCGCGTTCCCAGGTGCCATTCGCCTGGTCGCCGGGCTGGAACTCGCCGCAAGCCTGGAACAAGTTCCAGGACGAAGTCGGTGGTCACCTGCGTGCAGGCGACCCGGGCACCCGCCTGATCGAAAGCCAGGGCGATGGCCTGAGCTGGTTCGCCAGCGTGCCGCGCGCCTTCAATCCGGCACCGGGCACCTGGCAGGTCGTGCCGTTCCATCACCTGTTCGGCAGCGAAGAGAACTCTTCCAAGGCCGCTCCGGTGCAGGAACGCATCCCGGCCGCCTACGTGTCGCTGGCCAAGTCCGAAGCCGACCGCCTGGGCGTCAACGACGGTGCCCTGCTGAGCCTGAGCGTGGCCGGCCAGACCTTGCGTCTGCCGCTGCGCATCAATGAAGAACTGGGCGCCGGCCTGGTGGCCCTGCCGGCCGGCCTGGCAGGCATCCCGCCAGCGATTTTCGGCAAAACCGTCGACGGTCTGCAGGAGGCAGCGCAATGAGCTGGTTCACCCCTGAAGTGATCGCTGTGATCCTGACGGTCCTCAAGGCCATCGTGATCCTGCTGGCCGTGGTGGTCTGCGGCGCGTTGCTGAGCTTTGTCGAACGTCGCCTGCTGGGCTGGTGGCAGGACCGCTACGGTCCGAACCGCGTCGGCCCGTTCGGCATGTTCCAGATCGCCGCCGACATGATCAAGATGTTCTTCAAGGAAGACTGGACGCCGCCGTTTGCCGACAAGGTGATCTTCACCCTGGCACCGGTGGTCGCCATGAGCGCCTTGCTGATCGCCTTCGCGATCATCCCGATCACCCCGACCTGGGGTGTGGCGGACCTGAACATCGGCCTGCTGTTCTTCTTCGCCATGGCTGGCCTGTCGGTGTATGCGGTGCTGTTCGCCGGCTGGTCGAGCAACAACAAGTTCGCCCTGCTGGGCAGCCTGCGGGCCTCGGCCCAGACCGTGTCCTACGAAGTGTTCATGGGCCTGTCGCTGATGGGCATCGTGATCCAGGCCGGCTCGTTCAACATGCGCGACATCGTCGAGTACCAGGCCCAGAACCTGTGGTTCATCATTCCGCAGTTCTTCGGTTTCTGTACCTTCTTCATCGCTGGCGTGGCCGTGACTCACCGTCACCCCTTCGACCAGCCGGAAGCGGAGCAGGAACTGGCCGACGGTTACCACATTGAATATGCCGGCATGAAATGGGGCATGTTCTTCGTCGGTGAATACATCGGCATCATCCTGATCTCGGCGCTGCTGGTAACGCTGTTCTTCGGTGGCTGGCACGGTCCGTTCGACATCCTGCCGCAACTGTCCTTCGTCTGGTTCGCCCTGAAGACCGCGTTCTTCATCATGCTGTTCGTCCTGCTGCGCGCCTCGATCCCGCGCCCACGCTACGACCAGGTGATGGACTTCAGCTGGAAATTCTGCCTGCCGCTGACCCTGATCAACATGCTGGTGACCGCTGCGATCGTTTTGATGAACGCGCCTGCGGCCGCGGTTCAGTGAGGATTTGACCCATGTTCAAATATATTGGCGACATCGTTAAGGGTACCGGTACCCAACTGCGAAGCCTGGTCATGATCTTCGGCCATGGCTTTCGCAAGCGTGACACCCTGCAATACCCGGAAGAGCCGGTCTACCTGGCACCGCGCTATCGTGGCCGCATCGTCCTGACCCGCGACCCCGACGGCGAAGAGCGCTGCGTGGCCTGCAACCTGTGCGCCGTGGCGTGCCCGGTGGGTTGCATCTCGCTGCAGAAAGCTGAAACCGAAGACGGTCGCTGGTACCCGGACTTCTTCCGCATCAACTTCTCGCGCTGCATTTTCTGCGGCCTCTGCGAGGAAGCCTGCCCGACCACCGCGATCCAGCTCACGCCGGATTTCGAAATGGCCGAGTTCAAACGTCAGGACCTGGTGTACGAGAAAGAAGATCTGCTGATTTCCGGTCCCGGTAAAAACCCTGATTACAACTTCTATCGTGTTGCAGGTATGGCCATTGCCGGTAAGCCAAAAGGCGCCGCGCAGAACGAAGCCGAACCGATCAACGTGAAGAGCTTGCTGCCTTAAGGAAGAAAGATGGAATTCGCTTTCTATTTCGCATCGGGTATCGCGGTGGTGTCCACGCTTCGTGTGGTCACCAACACCAACCCTGTGCACGCCCTGCTCTACCTGATCATTTCGCTGATCGCCGTGGCCATGACCTTCTTCGCCCTCGGTGCACCGTTCGCCGGTGCCCTGGAAGTGATCGCCTACGCCGGCGCCATCATGGTGCTGTTCGTGTTCGTGGTGATGATGCTCAACCTCGGCCCGGCAGCAGTCCAGCAGGAACGCTCCTGGCTCAAGCCCGGCATCTGGGCGGGACCGGTGATCCTGTCCGCCCTGCTGCTGGGTGAACTGCTGTATGTGCTGTTCGCTCACCAGAGCGGCCAGGCCATCGGCCACACCACCGTAGACGCCAAGGCCGTGGGCATCAGCCTGTTCGGTCCGTACCTGCTGGTGGTCGAACTCGCCTCGATGCTGCTGCTTGCCGCAGCCGTCACGGCGTTCCATTTGGGCCGTAACGAGGCGAAGGAGTAATCACATGCCTGCTATCCCTCTCGAGCATGGTCTGGCGGTTGCCGGCATCCTGTTCTGCCTCGGTCTGGTTGGCCTGATGGTCCGCCGCAACATTCTGTTCGTGCTGATGAGCCTGGAGGTCATGATGAATGCCTCCGCCCTGGCTTTCATCGTCGCGGGCGCTCGCTGGGCGCAGCCGGATGGACAGATCATGTTCATCCTGGTGATCAGCCTGGCAGCCGCCGAGGCCAGTATCGGCCTGGCGATCCTGTTGCAGCTGTATCGCCGCTTCCACACTCTCGATATCGACGCTGCCAGCGAGATGCGCGGATGAACCTGATCTTTCTGACTTTCGTATTCCCCCTCATTGGTTTCCTGCTGCTGTCGTTCTCCCGTGGACGCTGGTCGGAAAACCTTTCGGCGCTGGTTGGCGTGGGTTCCATCGGCCTGTCTGCCATCGTCACGGCCTACGTGATCTGGCAATTCAACGTCGCCCCGCCCGAAGGCGGTGTGTATGTGCAGGTGCTGTGGCGCTGGATGGCGGTAGAAGGCTTCACGCCGAACTTCGCCCTCTACCTGGACGGCCTGTCCATCACCATGCTCGGCGTGGTGGTCGGCGTGGGTTTCCTGATCCACCTGTTCGCCTCCTGGTACATGCGCGGTGAAGCCGGTTACTCGCGCTTCTTCGCCTACACCAACCTGTTCATCGCCAGCATGCTGTTCCTGGTGCTCGGCGATAACCTGTTGTTCCTGTACTTCGGCTGGGAAGGCGTGGGCCTGTGCTCGTACCTGTTGATCGGTTTCTACTACAGCAACCGCAACAACGGGAATGCCGCACTCAAGGCGTTCATCGTCACCCGGATCGGCGACGTGTTCATGGCCATCGGCCTGTTCATCCTGTTCCAGCAACTGGGCACGCTGAACATCCAGGAACTGTTGGTCAAGGCACCCGAGCACTTCAAGGTCGGTGACTTCTGGATCGTCCTGGCGACCCTGATGCTGCTGGGCGGCGCCGTTGGTAAATCCGCGCAACTGCCGCTGCAAACCTGGTTGGCGGACGCGATGGCCGGCCCTACCCCGGTCTCGGCACTGATCCACGCCGCGACCATGGTAACGGCGGGCGTCTACCTGATCGCCCGTACCCACGGCCTGTTCGCCCTGGCGCCGGACATCCTGCACCTGGTCGGCATCGTCGGCGGCGTGACCCTGGTACTGGCCGGTTTTGCCGCCCTGGTACAAACCGACATCAAGCGCATCCTCGCCTACTCGACCATGAGCCAGATCGGCTACATGTTCCTGGCCCTGGGCGTCGGTGCCTGGGAGGGCGCGATCTTCCACCTGATGACCCACGCCTTCTTCAAGGCGCTGCTGTTCCTTGCTTCCGGTGCGGTGATCGTTGCCTGCCACCACGAGCAGAACATCTTCAAGATGGGCGGCCTGTGGAAGAAACTGCCGTTGGCCTATGCCAGCTTCATCGTTGGCGGCGCGGCCCTGGCGGCCCTGCCACTGGTCACCGCCGGTTTCTACTCCAAGGACGAGATCCTCTGGGAAGCGTTCGCCAGCGGTAACCAGGCGCTGCTCTATGCCGGCCTGGTGGGTGCGTTCATGACCTCGCTGTACACCTTCCGCCTGATCTTCATCGCGTTCCATGGTGAAGCCAAGACCGAAGCCCATGCCGGCCATGGCATTGCTCACTGGCTGCCACTGTCGGTGCTGATCGTGCTGTCGACCTTCGTCGGCGCCATGATCACCCCACCGCTGGCCGATGTGCTGCCGCAAAGCGTCGGCCATGCCGGCGGCGAAGCCAAGCACAGCCTGGAAATCGCCTCGGGCGCCATTGCCCTGTCGGGTATCCTGCTGGCCGCCCTGCTGTTCCTGGGCAAGCGTCGTTTCGTCACGGCGATCGCCAACAGCGGCATCGGGCGATTCCTTTCGGCCTGGTGGTTCGCCGCCTGGGGCTTCGACTGGATCTACGACAAACTGTTCGTCAAGCCATACCTTGCGATCAGCCACATTCTGCGCAAAGACCCGCTCGACCAGACCATTGGCCTGATCCCGCGCATGGCCAAGGGCGGCCACACTGCCCTGAGCCGTACCGAGACCGGTCAACTGCGTTGGTATGCGGCTTCCATGGCGGCTGGCGCCGTGCTGGTTATCGGCGCCATCGTGCTGGTAGCGGTCTGATATGAACCTTGCGAACTTGCGAAAGGAAACGAGCCCGTCATGATTCTGCCCTGGCTAATCCTGATCCCCTTCATCGGCGGCCTGCTGTGCTGGATCGCGGAGCGCTCCAGCTCCACGCTCCCGCGCTGGATTGCGCTGCTGACCATGTCCCTGGAACTCGCGCTCGGCCTCTGGCTGTGGGCGACCGGCGACTATTCATTTGCTCCGGCTCCTGGCGCCGATCCGACCTGGGCGCTTGAATTCAAGCATGCCTGGATCGCGCGCTTCGGCATCAGCGTGCACCTGGCCCTCGACGGCCTGTCGCTGCTGATGATCCTGCTGACCGGCCTGCTGGGTATCCTCTCGGTACTCTGCTCGTGGAAAGAGATCCAGCGTCACGTGGGTTTCTTCCACCTGAATCTGATGTGGATCCTGGGCGGCGTCATCGGCGTGTTCCTGGCGCTGGACCTGTTCATGTTCTTCTTCTTCTGGGAAATGATGCTGGTGCCGATGTACTTCCTCATCGCGCTCTGGGGTCACAGTTCTTCGGACGGCAAGAAAACCCGGATCTACGCGGCGACCAAGTTCTTCATCTTCACCCAGGCTTCCGGCCTGATCATGTTGGTGGCGATCCTTGGCCTGGTGCTGGTCAACTTCAACAACACCGGCGTGATTACCTTCAACTACGCCGACCTGTTGAAAGTGCAGATGTCCAAGACCACCGAGTACGTGCTGATGCTCGGCTTCTTCATCGCCTTCGCGGTGAAGCTGCCAGTGGTGCCGTTCCACTCCTGGCTGCCGGACGCCCACGCCCAGGCGCCGACCGCAGGTTCCGTGGACCTGGCGGGTATCTTGCTCAAGACCGCGGCCTACGGCCTGCTGCGCTTTGCCCTGCCGCTGTTCCCCAATGCGTCGGCCGAGTTCGCGCCGATTGCCATGACCCTGGGCCTGATCGGGATTTTCTACGGTGCGTTCCTGGCGTTCGCCCAGACCGACATCAAGCGCCTGATCGCGTTCTCCAGCGTTTCGCACATGGGCTTCGTGCTGATCGGGATCTACTCCGGCAGCCAGCTCGCCCTGCAAGGCGCGGTGATCCAGATGCTGGCTCACGGCCTGTCGGCGGCAGCGCTGTTTATCCTCAGCGGCCAGTTGTACGAGCGTCTGCACACCCGGGACATGCGTGAGATGGGTGGCCTGTGGTCGCGCATCGCCTACCTGCCGGCCATCAGCCTGTTCTTCGCGGCCGCTTCCCTGGGCCTGCCGGGCACCGGCAACTTTGTCGGCGAGTTCCTGATCCTGATCGGTTCGTTCGTCAGTGCACCGTGGATCACCGCCATCGCCACTTCCGGCCTGGTGTTCGGTTCGGTCTACTCGCTGATCATGATCCACCGTGCCTACTTCGGCCCGACCAAGTCGGACGAAGTGCTGCGTGGCATGGACGGTCGCGAACTGATCATGGTGCTTGGCCTTGCGGTGCTGCTGGTTTACCTCGGCGTTTCCCCGCAACCGTTCCTCGACACCTCTGCCGCCACGATGCATGGCGTGCAGCAGTGGCTCGGCACCGCCTTCTCTCAACTCGCTTCGGCCCGGTAAGAGCGCTATGGAATTCACGATTCAACACTTTATCGCGCTTGCGCCGCTGTTGATCACCAGCGCCACGATCATCGTGGTGATGCTGGCGATCGCCTGGCGGCGCAATCACTCACAGACCTTCCTGCTGTCGGTGGCGGGGCTGAACCTGGCCCTGCTGTCGATCCTGCCGGCCCTGAAAGTCGCGCCCCTGGCGGTCACCCCGCTGATACAGATCGACAGCTTCGCCTGCCTGTACATGGCGTTGATCCTGGTCGCCACCCTGGCCTGCGTCACCCTCGCCCACGCCTACCTCGGCGATGGCGGTTCGGGTTACCCGGGCAACCGCGAAGAACTGTACCTGCTGATCCTGATGGCCGCCGCCGGTGGCCTGGTCCTGGTCAGCGCGCAGCACCTGGCCAGCCTGTTCATCGGCCTGGAACTGCTCTCGGTACCGGTCTACGGCCTGGTGGCCTACGCCTTCTTCAACAAGCGCTCCCTGGAAGCCGGCATCAAGTACATGGTGCTGTCGGCGGCCGGTTCCGCGTTCCTGTTGTTCGGCATGGCCCTGCTCTACGCCGAAGCCGGCACCCTGAGCTTCGTCGGCATTGGCCAGGCCCTGGCGGCCACCGGCCTGCCTAGCCCGATCGCGCAACTGGGCCTGGGCATGATGCTGATCGGCCTGGCGTTCAAACTGTCGCTGGTACCGTTCCACCTCTGGACCCCGGACGTCTACGAAGGCGCCCCGGCGCCAGTGGCGGCGTTCCTGGCCACCGCGTCGAAAGTGGCGGTGTTCGCGGTCATGGTGCGTCTGTTCCAGATCTCGCCAGTGGCCAGCAGCGGTGTGCTGAGCAACGTACTGACCATCATCGCCATCGCGTCGATCCTGTTCGGTAACCTGCTGGCACTGACCCAGAGCAACCTCAAGCGTCTGCTGGGTTATTCGTCCATCGCCCACTTCGGCTACCTGCTGATCGCCCTGATCGCCAGCAAGGGCCTGGCCATGGAAGCCATCGGCGTGTACCTGGTCACCTACGTGATCACCAGCCTCGGTGCGTTCGGCGTGATCACCCTGATGTCCTCGCCGTACAACGGCCGCGACGCCGACGCCCTGTATGAATACCGCGGCCTGTTCTGGCGCCGTCCGTACCTGACCGCCGTGCTGACCGTGATGATGCTGTCCCTGGCGGGCATCCCGCTGACCGCCGGCTTCATCGGCAAGTTCTACATCATCGCCACCGGCGTCGAGGCTCACCAATGGTGGCTGGTCGGCTCCCTGGTGCTGGGCAGTGCCATCGGCGTGTTCTACTACCTGCGCGTCATGGTCACGCTGTACCTGATGGAACCGAACCTGCGTCGCCACGACGCCGAGTTGCACTGGGAACAGAAGGCAGGCGGCGTGATGCTGCTGGCCATCGCCGCACTGGCGTTCTTCCTCGGTGTGTACCCGCAGCCGTTGCTGACCCTGGTTCAGCAGGCTGGCTTGACGGGCTGATCGCGTAGCGCTAGCTCGTAGAAAACAGAAACGGCACCTTCGGGTGCCGTTTTTTTATGCGTGTTGCCCGATTTAGCTCATGACCCAGCCCGCCACGGTGCCAGCGCCCCTTCGAAAAGTGAAAAGGCTCCATGCAGGAAACGGTTGAAGCGAGCGGCATCACGCCGCAGCCCAGCCTGTTGACCGCCAATCAGGCACAGATGAGCCACCTGACCAATCACTTCTGCTTCGCCTGGCATAGGGACCAAGCGGCGGCACGTCCGTATCGCGAAGTCCAGTCGTCTTGCGTCAACACGCTGCTGAAACTCGCCTACCAACGGATCGTGCAGCGACCAGGCTCGGATGGAAACTTCCCGCCCAGGTTGTTTCCCAGCGGCAATACTCAAATAGCGTTTCAGGATTTCGCCCGCGCTACTGCCCTGCCCCGCATAAGCGAGCATGCGCTCCGTGTAGTCTTCTTCCCAGGCGGCCAGCAGGCTGCGGACAAAATCTTCACGATTGCGGAAATGGTGATAGAACGATCCGCGGGTCACATTCAATCGGCGCGATAGACTCTCGGCCGAAACGCCGGTATGCCCTATTTGGTCGAGGGCCTCAAAACCAGCCGCGATCCAATGGTTACGAGTTAGCTTTCTCACCGATCATTTCGCTCCCTATTTAGCACCATACAGACTGTGTTTGGTGCGTAACCGATCGATACGCTGCGAACACCCGCAAAGATGGCCGTTGCGTTCTGCACGCCAGCACTTTTCATGGAGCTCGCCTTGAAGAAAATCGTTCTGGTTGCTTTCGACCAATTCACTGATATCGACCTATTCCTGATGTGGGACATCTTAGGCCGCAACACAGAGGACTGGCACGTCCGAATATTGGGTTCCAGCCCTGTCGTACGATCAGCGCACGGCCTGCCTGTTTCGGTACACGGTCCACTTTCAGAGGCCAACAGTGCCGACGCGGTATTGTTCGTCAGCGGCAAGGAAGGGATACCCGCTGCACTGGCCGCCCCGGATTTCCTGCCGTCGTTTGAACTTGACGCCAGACGCCAGCGAATCGGCTCCATATGCGCCGGCGCTTTCATTCTTCAACGGCTTGGGCTGCTCCGCGGCCAGGCAACAACACACCCGGATGCACGATCGGGCTTGCAAGCGCTGGGACTTGAGCCCGTGGACCAGCCTCTTGTATGCCAGGGCAACGTTGCAACCGCTGGCGGATGCCTTTCGGCGCTCTATCTGGTGGGATGGTTGGTTGAATCCTGGTTCGATGCCGACAAGCGCCGTGCGACGTTGCTCCCTGTTCTGCCGGCTGGACAGCAAGCGCTGTACGATGTGCTGATCGGGCTCAGTATCCGACAAGGAGAAGTTGGCGCCGCCCAACAAGAAACGCGACATGGCATGTCATCCAATTGGTAGTTAGAACTCAGGAAGAGATCCCCGATGCCCCGAGAATTTGAGCTCATTACGCCCGTGCCAGTCCCCTCGAGGTCCGGCATCACCCACCTTTACAAGTCGACGAACCTGGCGGACGCTTTTGCGATTCGGCTCCCTGCGGGCACATCCAGCGACCCAGACTTGCTTGCGCGATTCATCCTTTCCCACCAGCCATCCTGGATCGGATGGCTCATGAAAGTCCGAGACACTGTCGTTGCCTGTTTTGGTCTCAAGACAGCCAGACATCTGGCGACACTTGCTCATCGGATTCAGATCTTCAAGGTCTATAGCACGAACCAGACTGAAATCGTGTTGGGAGAGGACGACAAGCACCTCGACTTCCGGATATCGATCCTGTGTTCTGAAGAGGCAGAGCCAGAAGGCAGTCGCCAACTGGTTTTTTCAACCGTGGTCCAGTGCCACAACCGTCTAGGCCGGGCCTACATCTTCGTTATTGCGCCCTTTCACCGCATGGTCGTTAAAGCCAGCCTCCTGCGTGCAGCACGTGTCGGTTGGCCTCTGGCTACCAGCCCCCAAGGCTGAGAGCGTGAGCGATCAAATCAAACCTGCACTATAAAAGCCCCTTCACCATGGGAGTGCTTGACGCTACAACGTTATTCAATATGATTCATTCTTAATCATTTCGCTGAATAAATATTCAGTACTATTCACCGATAGTAAGTAGCCCCGGAAGCGGTTGCTCAGAAGACTGGCTTGTACTGCCAATTGCCTAAGAGAAATCCACCATGACAACCACCGCGAAAACCCGGTCGGTCACAGCTCACGTCCCGGTGCACCTGGCCGAAAAAGTCGACCTGATGGCCGAGCGCCTTGAGCGCTCCAGAAACTGGATCGTCAAACAAGCGCTATCTGCCTGGATCGAGCAGGAGGAGGAGCGAAGCCGCCTGACCCATGAGGCCTTGGCCGATGTTGACGCCGGCCGAGTGATTGACCACCAGGCTGTCCAGGCTTGGGCCGATAGTCTCAGCACCGACGCCCCGTTACCGGTACCGCGCTGATGGAGTTGAAGTGGACCAGCAAGGCGCTTTCCGACATTGCTCGACTTTATGAATTTCTGGCGGCGGTGAATCAACCCGCGGCCGCGCGAACAGTGCAACAACTCACGGCCGCGCCAACCTCTCTGCTGGCCAACCCGCGCATTGGTGAACGCCTGGAAGAGTTCGAACCTCGAGACGTACGCAGAATCCAAGTGGGGCGCTACGAAATGCGCTATGGAATAGCCGGTTCCACCCTTTACCTGCTACGCCTGTGGCACACACGTGAGGATCGATGACTTGGGCTCGAGCGGACTGACTGCCATCACGCAGAATCTTTTTTCATTCGACGACCGGCAGGGATGAGCGTCGATATCGAATGCGTGGTGGTCGGCGCAGGCGTCGTGGGCCTTGCCGTGGCACGGGAAATGGCCCGAGCCGGTCATGAAGTGCTGCTGATCGAAGCCGCCGAAGCCATCGGCATGAGCATCAGCTCGCGCAACTCCGAAGTCATCCACGCGGGCATCTATTATCCGCCGGGCAGTCTCAAGGCGCAGCTGTGCGTCGAAGGCCGGCACCGGCTGTACACCTATTGTGAAAGCCATGGCGTCGCCACCCGCCGGCTCGGCAAGTTGATCGTTGCCACGGATCAGGCGCAGGTGGCCGGACTCGAGACATTGCTTGAGCGGGGCTTGATGAACGGCGTGGACGACCTGCGCCTGCTCGACCAGGAACAGGCGCAGGCTTTGGAACCGGCCCTGGCCTGTGTCGCGGCGCTGTATTCGCCTTCCACCGGTATCGTCGATTCCCACGCTCTGATGCTGGCCTTGCTGGGTGACGCCGAAGCGGCCGGGGCGGACATTGCTTTCCACACGCCGTTACTGGGCGCTCGCGTCATCACTGGGGGGTTCATGCTGGAATTGGGCGGCACGGCGCAGATGACCCTGTCCTGTCGCCTGCTGATCAACGCCGCCGGCCTCCAGGCACCCGCCCTCGCCCGCCGCATCGAAGGCCTGGAGATGCAATCGGTGCCCGAAGACTTTTTGTGCAAAGGCAACTACTTCAGCCTCACCGGGCGGGCACCGTTCCGGCACTTGGTCTATCCCGCCCCGGAAGCCGCCGGCCTGGGCATCCACATGACGCTGGACCTGGCCGGCCAGGCGCGTTTCGGGCCGGACACCGAGTGGGTCGAGTGCGAGGACTACCGAGTGGATCCGGCCCGGGCCGAAGCGTTTTACCCGGCGATCCGCAATTATTGGCCGGGCCTGCCGGACCAGAGCCTGCAACCGGCCTACAGCGGCATCCGCCCGAAGATCTCCGCCCCCGGCGAACCGGCCCGCGACTTTGTCATCAGCAGCGAGGCCGAACACCGGGTGCCAGGGTTGATCAACCTGCTCGGGATCGAGTCGCCTGGGCTGACGTCCTGCCTGGCACTCGCCAGCCGGGTCCGAGAACGGATCGAAAATGTCTAGCCACCAGCGCAAAGTGCAACGCGTTTTGCACCCCGCTCATGCAGCTTGCACGACCCCCGAAATTATTATCCTTGCAACCTATTGTTTTTAAAGGATTTTAAATCGATCTTCGGCTGGCACAGCTGATGCAATTCAGCTCCTACGCGGCGTTGGCGCTCGAAGCCTGCCCGCATCCGTGTATTGCCGAGGAGCTACCTATGAATGCCATCGATCTGTTGAAAGCCGACCACGAACGCGTCAAAGCCATCCTGACTCAACTGAGCGAGTCGACCGAACGCGCCGTGAAAAAACGTACCGACCTGTTGGCGAAACTGGAAATGGAAATTTCCATCCACACCCGCCTGGAAGAAGAAATTCTTTATCCGGCTTTCAAGCAGGCTGGTGGCAAGGACGAGGCCGAAATGTATTACGAGGCCAAGGAAGAACACCGTACCGTCGACTCGCTGGTGCTGCCGGACCTGAAAGCCACCGATCCAACCCAGCCGGAATTCGCCGGTCGAGTGAAAGTGGTCAAGGAACTGCTTGAGCACCACATCGAGGAAGAAGAAAAGGAAATGTTCCCCCACGCGAAAAAACTGCTGGGCAAGGCCAAACTCGATGCCTTGGGTGCAGACATGGAAACCATGAAAGCGCAGTACAAAAAAGAACTGAGCAGCGCCAACCTCGCCGCCTGATCAAAGCGCCGTAGATGCTTCAGCCGTCATGTGACGGCTGAATGCGTTGCGACGCTTTATTGCATTTGTTCACGCAAGAATTCCACCAACGCCTGCACCGGGCGTGCACTTTGCCGATGCTGGGGATATACCGCCGACAGCGCCAGTGGTTCGGTCTCGAAGCCTTCCAGGACCTTGATCAGCCGCCCATCCTTCAACGCATCGCCGAGGATGAAAGCGGGCAGATAGGTGATGCCCATGCCGGCGATGGCCGCGTCCCTGAGCAAATCCCCGTTATTGGCGCGCATGCGTCCCGTAACCTCCAGGGTCAGCGGTTTGCCGGCCCCCACGAAACGCCACTGCACCTGACGGCTGTGACCATAGGGCAAGCAGTCGTGATTGCGCAGGTCTTCAGGCCGCGCGGGTGTGCCTTTTTGCGCCAGGTAGGTGGGGCTGGCGCAGTACACCCGCTCGATGGTCGCGATGCGCCGGGCAATCAGCGTCGAATCCTCCAACACGCCGATGCGCAGCGCCAGGTCGTAGCCCTCTCCCAGCAGATCCACCGAGCGGTCGCTCAGGTCCACCTCGACGCTGACACCCGGATAGCGCTGCAGAAACAACGGTAGCAGGCTGCCCAGGTGCGCCACGGCGAAGGACAGCGGTGCGCTGAGGCGAATGGTGCCGCGGGGCTCGCTGGTCTGGCCGCTGATGCCCTGCTCCACCTGTTCGACTTCATTGAGCAGGCGCAGCGCCGCTTCGTAATAGCGCTGGCCCAGCGGCGTGACGTCCAGCCGCCGGGTCGAGCGATTGAGCAGACGCACACCCAGGCGTTGTTCCAGTTCCATCAGCTTGCGGCTGACGAACTGCTTGGACAGCCCCAGTTTTTCCGCCGCGGCGGTGAAACTGCCCGACTCCATGACCTGGGCAAAGATGCGCATTTCTTCGAAGGGGTTCATTGTCATTCCAGGGGTGGACAGTCCGAGGGGTTTGGCTGGGCATTGTGGTCTTGGTGAGTCAGATTGCCTAGCTGTTGAATGTGCCACCGCTATCGCGAGCAAGCTCGCTCCCACAGGGTTCTTGTAATCACCAGGATCCCCTGTGGGAGCGAGCTTGCTCGCGATAGCGTCGGCACAACTTGCGAGGCGTTAACGCCAGACACAAAAACGCCCGCACAAGGCGGGCGTCATTCAGCATGGACCGCTTACTTGGCCGTCAGGGCCGAGTAGCTGTTCATCAGGTTGCGGTAGTTCGGAATGCGCTGGGACAGCAGGTTGCCCAGGCCTTCGATGTCGTTGCGCCAGTCGCGGTGCAGCTCACAGGCCACCGAGAACCAGTTCATCATCTGCGCGCCGGCAGCGGTCATGCGTACCCAGGCGGCCTGTTGCACGGTTTCGTTGAACGTACCCGAGGCGTCGGTCACGACGAACACGTCGAACCCTTCAGCCAGCGCCGACAGGGTCGGGAACGCCACGCAGACATCGGTGACCACGCCAGCGATGATCAGTTGCTTGCGGCCGGTGGCCTTGATCGCCTTGACGAAATCTTCGTTGTCCCAGGCATTGATCTGGCCTGGACGGGGGATGTACGGCGCGTCCGGGAACATTTCCTTGAGCTCCGGCACGATCGGGCCGTTGGGGCCTTGTTCGAAGCTGGTGGTCAGGATGGTCGGCAGCCCGAAGAACTTCGCCAGGTCAGCCAAGGCCAGCACGTTGTTCTTGAACTCGTTGGGCGAGAAGTCCTGGACCAGGGAAATCAGGCCGGTCTGGTGATCGACCAGCAGGACGACCGCGTCGTCTTTGTTCAGACGGTTGTAGGCGGGAACGTTGCTCATGGGATGACTCCTTTGGATGGTTTGTGACAAAACCCTGTGGGAGCGAGCTTGCTCGCGATAGCGGAGTGTCAGCTTGCGGCGATGTCGGGTGTGCCGACGTCTTCGCGAGCAAGCTCGCTCCCACAAGGGGAAATCCGCGTGTTAGTCAAAAGGCAAAGCAGGAACAGCCAAACGCGCCCCAGAAGCCTTGGAAATCGCTGACCGGGACGTTCGACAACCGCGCCCGTTCATGGCTGTGGGAGTGCACCGTGCACGGACCGCTGCACTGGTGGATCTGGGCCTGCAACGGTGACGCCGGGCGCCAGTGACCCGGGACCTTGACCACCGGCGACCAGTCGGGCAGCACCGGAACGCTGGCCGGCCCGAGTTTCTCGAAGTCGCCGGCGGCATACACCACCTTGCCGTCGACCACGGTCAGCACCGACTCGATCCACTTGATGGCTTCTTCCTCGACGCTGAAAAAGTCCGCGCTCAGGGCCGCCAGGTCTGCCAGTTGACCAACCTTGATCTGGCCTTTCTTGCCCTGCTCCGACGAGAACCAGGCACTGCCGTGGGTGAACAGTTCCAACGCGGTCAGGCGCGGCAAGCCCTCTTCGTGCAACGACAGGCCGCCGACCGTGCGCCCGCTGACCATCCAATACAACGAGGTCCACGGGTTGTAGCTGGAGACGCGGGTGGCGTCGGTGCCAGCGCCCACCGGCACGCCTTCAGCCAACATGCGCTTGATCGGCGGCGTGGCTTCGGCGGCCTTGGCGCCGTAGCGGTCGACGAAGTATTCACCCTGGAAGGCCATGCGATCCTGGATCGCAATCCCGCCGCCCAACGCCCGTACGCGCTCGATGTTCTTCGGCGTGATGGTCTCGGCGTGGTCGAAAAACCAGGGCAGGCCGTTGAACGGAATGTCGCGGTTGACCTTTTCGAACACATCGAGCATGCGGCTGATGGATTCGTCGTAGGTGGCATGCAGGCGGAACGGCCAGCGCTGCTCCACCAGGTGCCGGACCACCGGTTCCAGGTCTTGCTCCATGCCCGGAGGCAGGTCCGGGCGCGGCTCGAGGAAGTCCTCGAAATCCGCCGCCGAGAACACCAGCATTTCCCCGGCGCCGTTGTGCCGCAGGAAGTCATCGCCCTGGTGCAACTTGACGCTGCCGGTCCAGTTCTTGAAGTCGCTGAGTTCTTCCTTGGGCTTCTGGGTGAACAGGTTGTAGGCGATGCGCACCGTCAACTGCTGCTCACGGGCCAACTGCTCGATCACCGCATAGTCGTCCGGGTAATTCTGGAAGCCGCCGCCAGCATCGATGGCACTGGTCAGGCCCAGGCGATTGAGTTCACGCATGAACTGGCGAGTGGAGTTGACCTGGTACTCCAGCGGCAGTTTCGGCCCTTTCGCCAGCGTCGAGTAAAGGATCATCGCGTTGGGCCGCGCCACCAGCATGCCGGTGGGCTCGCCCTTGCTGTCACGCACGATCTCGCCACCCGGCGGGTTCGGCGTGTCACGGGTGTAGCCGGCCACCCGCAGCGCGGCACGGTTGAGCAAGGCACGGTCATACAGGTGCAGCACGAACACCGGCGTATCGGGAGCGGCCTGGTTGAGCTCTTCCAGGGTCGGCATGCGTTTTTCGGCGAACTGGAATTCGTTCCAGCCACCCACCACGCGTACCCATTGTGGCGTTGGCGTGCGGTCGGCCTGGTCCTTGAGCATGCGCAAGGCATCGGCCAGGGATGGCACGCCTTCCCAGCGCAGCTCCAGGTTGTAGTTCAGGCCGCCGCGGATCAGGTGCAAGTGCGAGTCGTTGAGCCCGGGAATGACGGTGCGGCCCTTGAGGTCGATGACCTGGGTGCCGCTACCACGCAAGGCCATGGCCTCGGCGTCGGTGCCGACCGCGACGAAGCGGCCCTGGCTGATGGCAACCGCGCTGGCGCGGGGCTTTTCACGGTCGACGGTATGGAACTGGCCATTGAACAGAATCAGATCGGCGTTCATCGGTTTTTCCTTCAACAATGGATATGCGGGCAAATCCGTGGCGAGGGAGCTTGCTCCCGCTGGGCTGCGAAGCGGCCCCAAAAAGAGCGGACGCTACGCGTCCAGCGGGAGCAAGCTCCCTCGCCACACAGTGCTTGTCACAAAAGCATCGGAGCTGCTTAGGGCTCCAGGTGCACGTGAGCTTTCGAGTCCTCAAGCCACGGCGCGAACAAACGGGTCGCCAGCGGCATGCACACGTACACCACCGAAAGCACGATGGTCAGGGTGATCAGGAACGTGGCCACCACGTAGTTGGAAAGAAAACTGTTGAGTTGCAGCAACGGCCCCCAGATCAGCGGCACCAGCAAGGTATGCGGCAGGATGACCAGCAGCGTCACCACGGCCTGCTTCCAGCGCGGCGGCGGTGTGGCCGCATCGGCCAGCGGGGTGAACCAGAATTCCTTGTGCGACCCGACTTCGGTCTGGTCACCGTCGGCCAGCAACGGCAGGGCCTCCTCCACCAGCTCGCGGCGCTCGGGCGAGTCCAACCAGCGCTGCATGGCCTCGGTGGAACAGAAACGCAGCACGCAAGTGAACAACGCTAGCCCGCCCTGCTTGCCCCTCACTACATCCACCCCCAAATGACCCGGCCACTGGCCGGCCACGCGCACCGTGCGACGCAACCAGGCCTCGTAGGCAGCCTCCTGGCCAACCTTGATCCGGTGCTTGACCACCAGGGTCACGATTTCATCGAAGCCGGGCCTGGCCGGGCTCGCGGTGGATTCAACGGTTTGAGACTCAGACATGGCGAAGCACTCCAACAAAACGCGTATTGATTGCCAGGCGTCCGGGCCCGGCGATAAACACACTGGTAAATATGATCAGCAGCAGCCAGCCGAACTGGCCTTCTTCAAGGCTCCATTGCGGGTGCACCAGCAGCAGCGCCACCGCCAGGAGCAACAGGATCGGCAGGCACGCCAGGCGCACCAACACACCGGCCATGATCAGCAGCGGACACAGCACCTCGGCGAAAATCGCCAAGATCAGGGTCGGTGCTGCGCCAAGGTGAAACGGGTCTTCGATGCGGGTCAGCTCGACGCTGTAGTGCAACAGCTTCGGCAGCCCATGGACCCACAGCAGAAATAGTCCGCCGCTCAAGCGCAGGAACAACAAGCCCAGGTCCTGCAGCGGGCGCTCATCGGTCATGTTCATCGGTGGGCTCCGTCCGCAGTGATCGAGGCCGCCGCTGGCAGCGGTTGGGACATGTGACTGGCAATGCGCGAACGCAGCCAGCGCTCGGCCGGGTCGTTGTCATGCACCCCGCTCCAGACCATCGACAGCTCGGCGGCATTGATATCGAACGGCGGGTCCTCGGCGCGCAGCGCGCAGCCTTCCACCAGCGCGCAGGCGGCATAGTCGGGCACGGTGGCGATCAACTCGGTGCCGGCCAGCAAGGCCCGCAGCCCACTGAATTGCGGCACCGCCAGCACCACTTTGCGGGTCCGGCCGATGCGGGCCAGGTCCAGGTCGATGTTGCCGCTCAGGTCGCCCGAAAACGAAACCATGGCGTGGGGCCGCGAACAGTATTCATCCAGGGTCAAAGGCCCCGGGCGCTTGTCGCCACGCAAGACTTTGCAAGGAATGTCCCGCAGTTTCTTGCGCTTGGCATTGGCCGGCAGATCGGTGGTGTAGCTGACACCGACGCTGATTTCACCGCTGGCCAGCAGCGACGACATCAGCAGGAAATTGGCCCGGCGCACCACCACGATGATCCCCGGCGCTTCTTCGCGCAGTTGGCTCAGCAACGGTGGAAACAGGCCGAATTCAGCGTCGTCGGACAGACCGATGCGAAACACGTCGCAACTGGTGGACGGATCGAACGCCTTGGCCCGGCTGACCGCGCCAGAGATGGTGTCCATGGCCGGTTGCAGCTCTTGCAGGATCGCCAGGGCCCGCGGCGTCGGCTCCATGCCGCGACCGTGGCGGATCAGCAACGGATCATCGAACAGATCCCGCAGCCGCCCCAGCGCCGCGCTCACCGCCGGCTGGCCCATGAACAGCTTTTCGGCGACGCGGGTCAGGTTTTTCTCGAACATCAGCGCCTCGAAGATCACCAGCAGGTTCATGTCGAGACGGCGTAAATCGTTGCGGTTCATGGGTGTGAGGTCCCGTTTTAACTGTGGGAGCGAGCTTGCTCCGGGCGGCGTTCCGACGATAGCGATGGGTCAGCTTGCATCGATGTTGAATGTAATGACGCCATCGCGAACAAGCTCGCTTCCACAGGTTTATGGCTTGATCAACCCTGGATGAATGCCAGCAGGTCCGCGTTCAGGCGGTCCTTGTGGGTGTCGGTCAGGCCGTGGGGGGCGCCGGGGTAGACCAGCAACTGCGAGTGCTTGAGCAACTTGGCGGCGGCAATGCCGGCAGCTTCGATGGGGACCATCTGGTCGTCATCGCCATGCACCACCAGGGTCGGCACGTCGATGTTGCGCAGGTCTTCGGAAAGATCGGTCTCCGAGAACGCCTTGATGCAGTCATAGGTGTTCTTGTGGCCGGCGAGCATGCCCTGCATCCAGAACCAGTCGATCATGCCTTGGGAGACTTTGGCGCCCGGACGGTTGGCACCGAAAAACGCGCTGGCCACATCTTTGTATAGCTGAGAACGGTCGGCCAGGGAGGCCTGGCGGAAACCGTCGAACACTTCCACAGGCAGACCGCCGGGGTTGGCCGGGGTCTTGAGCATCAGCGGCGTCACCGCCGAAATCAGGCCGAGCTTGGCGACACGGGCAGCGCCATGGCGGCCGATGTAGCGCGCCACTTCGCCACCGCCGGTGGAGAAGCCGAGCAACACCGCGTCCTTCAAGTCCAGCCGCTCGATCAGCTCGGCCAGGTCATCGGCGTAGGTGTCCATGTCGTTGCCGTCCCAGGGCTGGCTGGAGCGCCCGTGCCCACGACGGTCATGGGCGATCACCCGGTAGCCATTGGACGCCAGGAACATCATCTGCGCTTCCCAACTGTCCGAGTTCAGCGGCCAGCCGTGGCTGAAGACCACCGGTTGACCACTGCCCCAGTCCTTGTAGTAAATCTCGGTGCCGTCGCGGGTAATGAAGGTGCTCATGACGTGACTCCTTGAGGTGGGTGGATCGCTTTATGGTCCGGCCACGGGAGGCACCTGCGTGAGTTAAACGTTGTTAATTTTTTCGGAACCGGCGTGTTAAAAGCCTGCTTTTGTGGCGAGGGAGCTTGCTCCCGCTGGGCTGCACCCGTAGGAGCTGTGTAGGAGCTGTCGAGTGCAACGAGGCTGCGATCTTGTTCCAGACAATTGAATCGAGAGCGAAAGATCAAGATCAAGATCAAAAGATCGCAGGCTTCGCCAGCTCCTACAGAAGCCCAGCGGGAGCAAGCTCCCTCGCCACAGGTTCGGCGTCTGGAAGGCTGGAAGTAGAGCCTGCGCCGTTGCGCTTGACACAAAACCTGAGGAATATGCTCGGGTAAAGCCCAGGCACCGGGACCAGAACATTGAGAGCAACATGAGCCAATACCTCAGCCTGCCCGTCGAACAGACGGTGCATTTCGGCCCTTACCGGGTCCATCCTCGCCAGCGCCTGGTGCTCGAGGGTGGGCAACCGTTGCGCCTGGGCAGGCGGGCCGTGGAGATTCTGCTGGTGCTGCTCGAGCACGCTGGCGAGGTGGTGAGCAAGCAGCAACTGATCGCCCGGGTCTGGCCCAGGAGCGTGGTGGAAGACACCAACCTGCGCGTACACGTCGCGGCACTGCGCAAGGCCCTCGGGGATGGCCAGGCCGGGCAGCGCTACATCGTCACCGTGGCGCAGCGCGGCTACAGTTTTGTCGCGCCGCTGTCATTCGAACCGCTCGACCAATGGGCGCACATCCCTCATCCGTCTTTGACGCGCAACCTGCCGCTGCAACGCACGCGCATGATCGGACGCCAGGCCCTGGTGGAAAACCTGGTGGGCCAGCTACCGCGAAAACGCTTCATTACCCTGGTCGGTACCGGCGGCATCGGCAAGACCACCGTTGCCCTGCGGGTCGCTGAACGGCTGATCGGCCAGTACCGTGACGGCACTCATCTGCTGGACCTGGCATCGCTCAACGACGCGGCCATGATCGCCCCCAACCTGTGCGCATTGCTCGACCTGCCACTGCAGGACGGTGATCCGCTGGACGCCATCGCCCGGCAGCTCAAGGAGCGGCATCTGCTGCTGGTGATCGACAACTGCGAGCACCTGATCGACGCCATCGCCCTGCTCAGCGAAACCCTGCTGCGCGGCGCCCCTCACCTGCATATCCTGGCCACCAGCCGCGAAGGCCTGCGCGCCGAAGGCGAACACGTGCAGCGCCTGGACGCCCTGGCGTTCCCGCCTCGGGAGATGCCCATCGAGGGTTATCCCGCCCTGGAATACCCGGCGCTGCAACTGTTTGCCGAACGCGCGATGGCCAGCCGTGACGACTTCGAACTGACCGACCGCGAGGTGCCGTTGGTGATCGACATCTGCCAGCGGCTGGATGGCATTCCCCTGGCCATCGAACTGGCCGCTGGACAACTCGGCCGCTTCAGCCTGGAGGAACTTCACCGGCAACTGCAAGACAACGTCGCCCTGCTTCACAACGACACCGATGCCGCCCCGCGCCAGCAAACCCTGCGCGCCACGCTGGACTGGAGCTTCGCGTTGCTCACGACCTGCGAACAGACCTGCCTGCGGCGGCTGGCGGTGTTCATGGGCAGTTTCAACCTGGCTTCGGCCGCCGCAGTAATCGTCGGCCAGTATGTCGCGCCCGACCAGGTGCTGGTGTCGGTCAGCCAGTTGGTCGCCAAATCGTTGCTCAATGTAGAGATCGGCGATGAAGAGGTGCGCTATCGCCTGCTGGACACCACCCGCCGCTATGCCCTGGAGCAACTGGCCGAGGCCGGCGAGCTGGCGGCCAGCCAGGAACGCCACGCCGAGCGCTGCCTGGCGCTCATGGGACAAGCGGAAAGCGCTTGGGAAAACACCCCCACCCGACTGTGGATCGCCCGCTACGCCGACTATCGCGACGACATCCGCGCGGCGCTCGACCGAGGCTTGGGCCCGCAAGGTTCACACGCCGTCGCGATCCGCCTGACCGCCCGTACCCTGCCCCTCTGGCAGGAGCTGTCGCTGCTCAAGGAACACGGCCTCTACGTCAACAAAGCGCTGCAATTGTTGCGGGCCAGCCCCGCGCCATGCCCGCGCTTGACCCTGGCCCTGGAACTGGCCCACGCCAGTTTCAACTACCACACCGAGGGCGGCACGCCGGCCACTGTCCGCGCCTTCGCCACGGCCCGGCAACTGGCCCGGCAATGCCAGGACCTGGCCGGCGAACTGCGGGCCGTGTCCGGGCAAATGACCGTCGACCTCAGTTGCGGCGACTACCAACAGGCCCTGGCACACAGCCTGGATTTCGACCGGTTGGGCTTGCAGGGCGACCCGACCCTGTCCTTGAGCACCCAACGCCTGCGGGTGCTGGCGTTGCATTTCACCGGCGACCAGGGCGCGGCGCGGCGCGAAGCCGAACAGGTGATCCAGCGCCTGGCCCAGAGCGGTCACCTCAGCCGCTTCAGTCACGGCTTCGGCGTGCAATACGATCAGAGCGTGGCCGCGCTGACGGTTCTGGCGCGCATCCTCTGGCTGCAAGGTTTTGCCGAGAAAGCCCGGCGCACCGCCAACCTGGCGCTGCAGATCGCCTTACAGATCAACCACGGCATTTCGATCTGCTACACCTTGGCGCTGACCGGTTGCGTAATCGCCCACTACACCGGCGATCATTCGACTGCCCGGGAAAGGCTCGACCTGTTGAAGCAGCAAGCCAAGAAACATTCGGTGATGCTGTTCCATGACTGGGCTTGCCATTACGACCGCGCATTTGATGGCCAGCCCCTGGCAACACGCCCGACAAACGGCTTGGTCCAGGACATCGCCGTCACCCTGCGCAGCGACTTCGTCAGCCCGGCGCAAATCGAACGGGCGCGCAGCGGCGCCGCAGGCTGGTGTTCGGCGGAGATCCTGCGGGCCGATGCCGAGACCTTGCTGGCCCGCAACGAACCGTCTCTTGAAGAAGCAGCCGAAGCGCAACTACTTGCCGCCCTGGACATCGCCCGTCGTCACCAGGCCCTGGCCTGGGAACTGCGCAGCGCCACGTCCCTGACCCGTTTGTGGCAGCGCCAAGGGCAGGCGCAAGCTGCGCAGGCGCTGCTCGGCCCCGTCTATCGACGCTTCACCGAAGGTTTCCAGACCCCCGACCTATTGGAAGCCGGCGCGCTGCTCCAGGCGCTGACTTGACGGTTGGGGCCTTGAATGCCGGACTCCCCAAGCGCCTTGCAACACGTAACGCCGATGAAACACAGGCCACTGACCACTGCGCCGCAGTTTGTCCATGGCATAGGCGCGAGTGGTGTGGAGCAGATGGAAGCGCACGCCTTCGGCAAGCGGCTCGACCATCAGCAGTGACACGCCCACCAGTCGCGACAGCAGCGAGGGTAATTGCCCGACGCTCAGTTCAGCGCAACTGATCACGGCCAGCGCCGCCTTGAGCGTAAACGGCCCCTCGAACACCGCCAGACGCTGGAATGCGGTTTTTTCGTCAGCGCTCAACCGCTCGAAACTGGAGTCCAGCACCGCCTCCAGGCTGCGGTGCCGGGCCACCGCCGTACGCCGCCCGTGGCTCAAGAGTGATAAACCGTGATCCAGTTGTTCCAGGACCCCAGCCACTCCCAAGGCATCAACCTGGGCCGCCGCCAGTTCCAACGCCAGTGGCAATCCGTCCAGGCGCTGGCAGATCTGCGCAAGCGTCGGCCAGTCGCGACCACCCGGCCTGAAACCCTGCTGCCGGGCGCCAACCCGCTCGATCAGCAACTGCACCGCCGGGCATGCCTCGATCTGGTGCGCAGGTTCCAGGGGCGACGTCACGGCCAGGCCCGGCAGTGACACCATTCTTTCGTCCGGCAAGTCCAAGGGTTCGCGACTGCTGACCAGCAGCGACACCCCGGGCGCCGTCGCAGCCAGTGTCTGGACCAGTTCGCGACAGGCATCGAGCAGGTGCTCGCAACCGTCGAGCACCAGCAGCATCCGACAGGGTTCGAGAGAGCGGGCCAAAGCCCCCTGCTCCACGCCCAGCACACCGGCCACTTGCGCCACCACTTGTGAGGGATCGCTGACGGCCGCCAGGTCAACGAACCAGGCACCGTCCTTAAAGTGTTCAAGCAGCAGCTCCGCCACCCGCACCACCACGGTGGTCTTGCCGACCCCGCCGGGACCGGTCACGGTGGTCACGGCTTGACGGGGCACCTGCGCCAGTAACCGCCCCAGGACTTTGTCGCGCCCCACCACCGGGCTCAAGCGCGTGGGCAGGTTGTGCCGCTCGGTTTGTGGACTGAAAGGCAACTCAACGCGCTCTTGCGCTACCAGGGGCAGCGCAAGGCAATAGCCTTGTCGAGGATGATTGAGGATATAGCGAGCGCCGCCCCGTCCGTCACCGAAAGCCCGCCGCAGCGCCGCGATGTGCACCCGCAGGTTGATGGCCTCCACGACGCTGTCCGGCCAGACGTGGGCGATGAGTGTTTGCTTGCTGACGTAGTGGCCGGCGTGCTCCACCAGCACCTGCAGGACATCCAGGGCACGGCCGCCCAGCGCGAGGGGCTGGCCGTCACGGGTAACCAGCCGCTGCTGCCGGTAGAAGGCAAACGGACCGAAGCCCACCGCCGGCTCGCTATCGGGTTTGACGAAACTGTTCATGGGCGATCCAGCGCCGGATAACCGGTACGGGCGTCAGCGTGCGGATCACCGAACACGTCTGCCCTGGCTCCTGCGCATCCTTTCCAAAGGGTTCGCCGTTATCTTGGCAGGCGCAGGCCTCAGGACAATGCTGGCACAGGGAGCGCCACGGACATCACAGTGCCCTGGACGGACACCGATGGCTCAACTGAACTGCTGGCGATACTGCACCGGGGTCAGGCCGAGCTTTTCACCGAACAAAAAGCGCATGTGCCGCACGCTGCCGAAGCCGCTGCGAAACGCCACGGTCTTGAGCGGCAGTTCGGTGGTTTCCAGCAACTGACGCGCCCGGTCGATGCGCGCGCCTTGCAGGAACTCCATGGGCGTCATCTTCACCTCACGGGCGAAGACCCGGGCGAAATGCCGCGCGCTCATGGCAGCCAACGCGGCCATGCGCTCGATGGTGAAGGGTTCTTCCAGATGTTCCACCACATGATTCTGCACGCGGGTAATGGCCGTCTCCTGCGTCGACACCGCCGCCACCGAGGGGCTGAACTGCGCCTGTCCACCCTGGCGTTTCATCACCACCAGCAACACCTTGGCCACGTCCAACGCGACTTTGCGACCGTGATCCTGGGCGACGATGGACAGGGCCAGGTCGATCCCGGCGGTGACGCCGCCGGAGGTGATCAGGCGCCGGTCCTGCAGGAAGATCCTGTCGGTTTCAACCAGGGCCTTGGGGAAACGTTGGATCAGGCGTTCGGTGTAATGCCAATGAGTGGTGACGCTATAACCATCAAGCAAGCCCGCCTCGCCGAGCACAAAGGCCCCGGTGCAGATGGAGCCGTAGCGCGTAGCCCGTTGCGCCGCGGCCCGCAACCAGGTGTGCAGCCCCGGATGCTGGTCGTTATAGGCCCCCGGCCCGCCCGGTACCAGCAACACGTCATAGGCTGCCCATGCCTGGTCGATATGGATATCGGCCTGCACCGTCACGCCGTTGGACGCCCGCAACGCCCCACGCTCGGTTCCCAGGGTCAGCAATTGATAACGCTGATCCGAAGCGAGGTAACGATTGGCGATGGAAAACACCTCCAGAGGCCCGGCCATGTCGAGCAGCAAAAAGTCCGGGAACAGCACCATTGCAATGGTTCTCATCGGGGATACGCCAAAAAATCCAGAAACGATAAATGCCCCTGTGGGAGCGAGCTTGCTCGCGATAGCGCTGAGTCAGTCACATCAATTCCAACTGACACGACGCTATCGCGAGCAAGCTCGCTCCCACAGGGTTTATCGTCAGCATTATGTCGAAGCGAAGCATCTGCCGGTAGGGCTCTCTATTGTCCACCCAAAGCGGACAGTCTTTCGTTTTCTACCTGCTTATTGAACATATGGATAACCATTAACCTTCTTCTGAACCCGGCGAACGGCCCAGCCGTTGCCCACAGACATCAGGAGAATTGACCATGCTGACCCTTCGCAAAGCTTCGGACCGCGGCATTGCCCGCCACGGCTGGCTGACCTCGTTCCACACCTTCTCGTTCGCCAGCTACCGTGACCTCAACGAACAAGGCTTCTCCGACCTGCTGGTTATCAACGATGACCGGGTCGCTGCCGCCAAGGGTTTCGGCCAGCATCCCCACCGGGACATGGAGATCTTTTCCTATGTGCTCGAAGGGGCGCTGGAACACAAGGACACCCTGGGCACAGGCTCGGTCATTCGCCCGGGTGACGTGCAGTTGATGAGCGCCGGCAGCGGCGTGGCCCACAGCGAGTTCAACCATAGCGCGGACGAGCTGGTGCACTTCCTGCAGATCTGGATCGTGCCCAACGTCAGCGGTGCAACACCACGCTACCAACAGGAGCATTTCAGCAGCGAGCAGAAACGCGGTCGCCTGCAATTGATCATCTCCCCCGACGGCGCCGACGGCTCGCTCCAGGTGCGCCAGGATGCACGGGTCTACGCAGGGTTGTTCGATGGCGAGCAAAGCGCCACCCTGGCCCTTGCGCCGGAACGCTATGCCTACGTGCACGTGGCCCGAGGCGCTGTCGAGCTCAACGGCATACCGTTACAGGAAGGTGATGGCGTGCGGGTGCGCGAGGAGCAGGTCCTGACCTTCAGTAACGGCCAGGATGCCGAAGTGCTGGTGTTCGATCTGCGGCCGCGGGAACTGCCACAGATGCCATGAAGCAACCGTGACCCCTTGTGGGAGCGAGCCAGCTCCCACAAGGATTATCTTGCGCAATAAGCGAAGAAAGATTCGAAAGTCCTGAATCCATGATCAATAACGTATTTCAGGCGAAAAACATCTAAAAAAAGTCAGGCAACCTGAATAATTCAGGCTTTGATAATGGAGGGTGGTGCATTCGGAAAGATTCACTGGGCCGCCTCAAATGCGTTCGTCCGTTGCCACGAGCCAGGACGACCTATAAAGTTCCTGAAACAACCTTGTTTCTGACCAATGGTCGTTGGATGCTATCCAACGCAAATTGACCCAATGCACGCACCAAGGCAAAATGATTTCATTTTGCCATTGATTCTCCTGACTTGCTTATTCACGGAAGAAAGCATGAAAAACGCTATATCCCTCGCGTTACTCTCTATTGCGTGCAGTGCGGCCGCGGACGTCCAGAACATCAAGTACTTCTACGATGATTCGGATGCGGTGTACTCCATCGTTTCGTTTGTCGACAGCGGTTCAGCCATCCAGGCCACCGTACAAAGATCGGGCACTTACTTCACCAACTACACAAAGCTTGAACTCGACTGCGCCAACCGCAATGTTCGGCACATGGGGATGTACAACAGTCTTTCAGGGGTGGAAAAAGCTCAGTTCGACCAGATGGAAGGGCGAATCATCGACGGCTCGATAGCCGACGAAGTTGGCAAAGTGCTCTGCAACGACACCTCCTTGACCGCTTCGAAAGCCGCGCCACAAACTGAAGACCTGCCCACCGAAACACAAACAGACGATAACACCTGACTTGTATTCGTCGCGCAGGAACTGTGTGGGAGTAAAGCTTGCCCCCACATAGCTCCTGCGCTACGGCGCGGCAACGCCCTCTCCCCCCAAAAAACTCATCTCTGATCTGCCCGCATCTTCATCGCACGGTTTGCTTGCGCTCCGATTTCGAGCGATAGCTACCAGGCGGCACACCAAAAAAATCCCGGAAACGACGCTGGAAGTGCGGGGAGCTGACGAAGCCCGTCGCCACGGCGATTTCGGTCACGGATCGATTGGTTTGCTGGATGAGCTGGCGGGCACGCGTCAAGCGCAGTTCCAGGTAATAGCGCGTGGGGGTCGCACCAAGAAAACTGCAGAACCGCCGCTCCAACTGCCGCTTGGAAATCTTGACGCACGCCGCCAGCTCATCGATGGTCAACGGCTCTTCTACGTTTTGCCACATCAGTTCCAGAGCCAGCTTGAGGCTTTCCGGCAACGTCGGGTCAGTCTCGACGAAGACCGGCGGCAAGTCCGTCGCATCATCGCCGGACTCGTCACAGCGAAGAATTTCCTCGATGGCGCCCACGAGCGCCGCCCCGCCCGTCTGGCGAATCAATTGGAGCATCATGCGCAGCGAACTGTTGGCACCCGCGCAACTGACCCGCTCCCGATCAACCACATAGGCCCGGCTGGACACCTTCACATGAGGAAACACCTCCGCCATCATGGCGCGGCTTTCCGGGTGGACAGCGCATTCGAAACCGTCCAGCAGATTGGCATCGGCCACGAAAAAGGCACCGTTCCACAACCCGCCCAGGATCGCCCCGCACGCCCCATGGGCGCGGAGCTTGCGGCGCAGCAAGGGATGGCCTTGCAACTTCACGCGAAAGCCCCCGGCGACAATCAGCACGTCCTGGTTTTCCGGCATCTGCGCCAGTTCGATGTCGGTCGAGATGACAATGCCCAGGTCGCTCGTGACTTGCCCACCTGAAACCCCCACCGTCAGCACCTCGTAGAGGGGCATGTCGCTCATCAGGTTGGCGGTCACCAGCGCATCCACCGCACCGGTGAAGGACATCATCGAGAAATTATCCATCAATACAAACGCGACGCGGATCGGCGCCTGGCTGGCTGGCGCCGCGCCGAGCGGGCGATAAGCCATGTTCTTGTTCTTGAGTACGCTCTCGAATGCGCTTGGCATAGGGCCTCGTTTATACATTTAAGACGATGAGGATTTGCTGCACGAGAGTGCCTTGAACCCCAGAGCGAAGGCGCAGGGCAAACCACGCTATCTTCCAGACTAGTGAAGCCGGCTGCAATCGCGCCTGCGCCGTCTACCGATCATCCCGCGCCAAAATGGCAAGCCTCAAGTGCCTACAACTTTGGTCGATACACTGGCAGTAGGCATGGGCGCTTTTCCCTTCCAGAGACTCGCAACGCCAACCACTGCTGTTTCCGCCGTTCCAACACTTAAAATATTCCGCGGGAGAAGTCATGAATATCAAACAGAAGCTGACATGGGCGTTCGCGGCCATCGCCTGCCTTCCGGTTATCCTGGTGGCGGTGCTTGTCGTGCTGAACCTGCGCGACGCCGCAAAAGCCAACTTCCTGGACAGCAGCGGTCGTGAAATCCGTCAGATCGACAACGGCATGAAGCAGTTTTTCGATGGCATCAGCCAGAACGTCGAACTCTTCGCCAGGGATCCGCGGGTCATCGCCGCCAAGGGCTTGAAAAACTATTCCAGCGCCGACGCCGCACAAGCCCCCTTCCCTGAGATCAATCAACAGCTTCTGGAGATCTTCGAAAGATTCGCCAAGAGCCATCCAACCACCGCCTATCTTTCCGTGGGCATGGATGACGGCGGCTACGCGAGCTGGCCGGACGATCCCAAAATGGCCAAGTACGATCCGCGCGTGCGTCCATGGTACAAGGCCGCCATGGCCGCACCGGGCACGACTGTGCGCACAGATGCCTATTACTGGGCGCCGGATGATGTGTCGCTGATCGGCACCGTACAAACTGTCGCTGACGCCAGCGGTAAATTGGTGGGTGTTGTTTGCCTGGACGTGTCGCTCAAGCAGCTCACCGAACTGGTCAAGAACATCAAGCTGGGTGAAAGCGGCTACCTGATGCTGGTCGAAGCCAACGGCAACGTCCTGGTGGATGCTGCCGATGCCAAGCACAACTTCAAGCCGTTGGCCGACTTGGGCCCCAACTATGCCGCGCTGGCCAAAAGCAGCGATGGTGTGACCCAGATCGAAATCGACGGTGTGCCCTACATGGCCAACGTGGTCAGCTCCAAAGGGTTGGGCTGGCGCTTCATCGGCCTGATCAAACGCGACGAAGTGATGGCCGAGGCTTCGAGCCTGACTTGGCTGATCGCCGCCATTGCTGCCGTACTGGCTGTGGTGTTCGCTTTGGTAGGCGCCAGTTTCGCCAGCGTGATCGTGCGGCCGATTCGCGGTGTTGCCAACGGCCTGCAGGAAATCGCCGAAGGTGAAGGCGACCTCACTCGCAAGCTCTCGGTGCAAGGCAAGGACGAAACGGCGACCCTGGCGGGCTGGTTCAACCAGTTCCTGGGCATGATCGCGCAACTGATGCAGCGCATCGGCAACGCCTCTTCCGACCTGCAAACTGCCGCAGCCGATACCAGCCACGTGGCCCAGAACATGAACGACGCTGCCGGGCGCCAGCGCCAGGCCGTGGAACTGGTGAGCACCGCGTTCAACGAAATGGTCGCCACCGCCAACGAAGTGGCCCGTTCCTGCAGCCAGGCCGCCTCCAGTGCGGACGAAGGTTATCGCGACGTACACGATGGCCAGCATCACATCGGCGAAGCCACCGGCAGCGTGATGAAACTGAGCGACGACCTGCAAAAGTCGACCCAGACCATGCAGGCGCTGGAGCAGGACAGCAAGAACATCAACACCATCCTCGACACCATCCGTTCGATCGCCGAACAGACCAACCTGTTGGCTCTGAACGCTGCCATCGAAGCTGCACGGGCCGGCGATCAAGGTCGCGGGTTTGCCGTAGTCGCCGATGAGGTCCGAGCGCTGGCCCGGCGTACCGCCGACTCCACCGGCGAGATCGACAGCCTGCTGGGCAACCTCGCACGGCGCACCCAGGAAGTCACCCAACAGATGCAAAGCAGCCTGCAGGTGTCGCAAACCAGCGTGGAACGCATCCAACAGGCCCGCGACAGCTTCGACAAGATCCGCAACTCGGTAGACTCGATTCGCGACCAGAACACCCAGATCGCCACAGCGGCAGAGGAGCAGCACCAGGTGGCCGAAGACATCAACCGGCACATCGCGCAGATCCATGCCGATGCCCAGTTGGTCGAGGAATTCGCCCACTCGGCGCAGACTGGCTCGGGGCGTCTGACGGATATTTCCGGTCAGCTCAAGGGTTTGGTGGGACGCTTCAAGTTCTAAACCGGGCTGACGTCCGCTGAAGACCAAATGTGGGAGCGAGCTTGCTCGCGAATGCGTTGTCACAGCCAATGAATATGCTGGATGTGCCGACCTCTTCGCGAGCAAGCTCGCTCCCGCAGGAATATGCGTTGCCGCTTTGGCCAGGAACCAGTAGCCGGATCGCTGGGTATCTGCCAGGCCATTACCCTTTCGCTTTGATTGCGTACATGCCACCGGCAATCACCAGACACGGCCCCACCACTGTCCAGGTGTCTGGTGGCTCGCCGAATACTTGGCCTGGTCGGGGCCTGCTCAGCAACCACTTGCAAACCGGCAACCTGGGCCAGGCGACCTAGCCGACTTTCACATTCATGGTGATGCGCGCCGTGAAGACCTTCACCCCAGCCTCGTCGAAGATCTCGACCGGGACAATCTTGTCGCCCGAAGTCTGCCAGTCGATTTCGCTACCGTCGGCAATCGCATGGATGGAGCTCTTGGCCTTGGCCAGGTATTCGACGGTCATGCCTTTGGGAATCCAGCGCGCGCCGCCGGGAATGGACACCTCGGTCATCATCCCGCCCGCCAACTCTGCCGCGTTGCACAGCGCGATCGCGTGAACGGACGCCAGGTGATTGGTGATCTCCTTGCGAAACGGCACCTTCACTTCACCACGACCGGGAGTCAACACAGAAATTTCCGGGTTGATGGTGCCGAAGTACGGTGCCATCTGGCAGGCCATATTGCTGAAAGCGGACGGGCCAACGCTTTGGTACATGCTGAGAGTCTGGCTCATGGGGGATCTCTGGTCAGGTGGATTGAAGTCACGTACAGAACATCACTCCATTACAGAATAATGCTCTGTTACAGAACAATATTCTGTAAATATCCCCCCTGTCAATCGCTCGTGCCTGGTCGGCGTTTCAATTACCATGGCCCCTTTTTGCCTGGGCCGAAAAATGGAACCTGTCGATCTCCTCGAGCGTTGCTACCCAGGGCGCCGTGCCGAGTCCAAGCGGCACATCCTGCGATGTGCCCTGGCGTTGTTTAATCAACAGGGCATTGAAGCGACCACCATCGACATCATCCGGGCCGAAAGCCAGATGAGCGTGGGAGCGATCTATCACCATTTCGATAACAAGGAAGGCTTGGTCGCGGCGTTGTACATGACCGCCCTGGATGACCAGGCACGGCTCAGGGACAGCTACCTCGGCGCTGTCACGTCAACCAGGGAATGGGTCCACGCCTTGGTGTTCAGCTACGTGGATTGGGTGGTCAGCCAACCCGATTGGGCGCGGTTCCAGTACCAGGCTCGCTTTGCGGTCGCACGCAGCAGCTTCAACGAGCGGCTCGCCGAAGCGAATGCCGCCAGGAACGCCGCGCTCAAGCAATGGTTCAGCGACCCTGCCCACCAGCAGGATTTGCAGGACCTGCCTTTTGAGCTGATCCCGTCACTGATCATCGGTTCGGCGGAGAGCTATTGCCGCGCCTGGCTCTCGGCCCGAGTCAAACGCAGCCCTGAGCTCTACCGGCAGCAGCTGGCCGAGGCCGCCTGGCGCGCCGTTGGCATCCCCCCAAGCCCCTCGCCCTGAGGTTCTGATCCATCCGAACAGACTCACTGCCTAACTTCCCAATCTCAGTTACGTACTGTCGTCCATGGCTGATAGCCGGAACTGGTCGTAGGGCACGGACCTGCTATCTTGGATACAGACCTGAGTAGTTGCGATCCCATACGTATTCAGGTTTGAGCAATGGAGTGATGAAGTTGGAAGCAGTGGAACTGCTCGTTATTGATGAATGGAGCACATCATCTCTACGTGGCGAGTGTGATGTGATCATCGTCAATTACAATGCCGGTGAACTTTTGTTGGCGTGTGTAAGGTCGGCGTTTGCCGCCGGCGCTTCGAACGTGATCGTGGTGGACAACGATTCCCACGACGATAGCCTGATGCTGGTGGAGCGAACCCACGCTGCCGGCGACTCGCTTCAAATCCTACGCAATACCGCCAACCTCGGCTTCGCCGTGGCCTGCAACCAAGGTGCCCGCCTGTCAGCGGCCCCCAATTTATTTTTCTTGAACCCGGACACCGTGCTGGCCGCCGATGCCATAGACCACTTGCTGCTGGCCCTGCGCAGTGCGCCAGAGATCGGCATGGTCGGAGGGTTCCTGTGCAACCCGGACGGCAGCGAGCAAGCCGGTGGGCGTCGCGTATTTCCAACGCCCAGACGCGCCTTCATGCGGGCTTTCGGACTTTCGCGGCTCTCAGCACTTTTCCCATCACTGTTGTCCGACTTTTTATTGCACAAGGAGCCGCTACCCAGCGTCCCCATTGTCGTTGAGGCCGTCTCCGGGGCGTGCATGCTGGTCAAGCGCGAAGCGATCGAGAGTGTCGGGTTGTGGGACGAAGACTATTTCCTTCATTGCGAGGACCTGGACTGGTGCATGCGCTTCCATCAGGCCGGCTGGCGCGTACTGTTCGTGCCAGATGCCCGTGTGATGCATGTATTCGGTGGCTGCAGTCGCCAGCGTCCCTATTTCGTCGAATGGCACAAACACCTGGGGATTCTGCGTTTCTATCGCAAGTTTTTCCGCCGCAAATACCCTGCCGTGCTATGGGTCAGTGTGGTGATCGGGGTCTGGTTTCGATTCAGCCTGATGGTCCTTCGCCACGCGGCTACCCGGTTTAGACATGCATGGAGCCTACGATAAGAGACCTCAAGTGCGAATAGGAATATTGGGCGGCTCCAGCCTCTTGGGCGAGCACGCCCTGCCATTGCTGGCACAAACCGGTCTCCCGACGAGCGCCTTCACTCGAAGCCTGCCCACGGTGTCCTACCCCGGTGTGACGTGGCGAAATGCTGACGACTGGCACGGGCTGACGCTGGATACTTTCCTGTCATTTGCCCCTATCTGGGTGTTACCCGACTATCTGGAGCGCCTGGCCAGCACCCACGTCAAACGCGTTGTCGTGCTGTCCTCCACAAGCCGTTTTACCAAGCAAGCATCGCCCGATGCTCGGGAACGGGACGTGGCGCAACGCTTGATACGCGCAGAAGAACAGCTCGAGCAGTGGGCGATCGAACGGCAAGTCGAATGGGTGATCCTGCGGCCGACCATGATCTATGGCTTTGGTCGCGACAAGAACATCTCGCAAATAGCCCGTTTCATTCAACGCTTCGGATTTTTCCCGCTTATCGGGGGTGGTACCGGATTGCGCCAGCCAGTGCATGCTGATGACGTGATCCAGGCGTGTCTGTCCGCCATGAGTACGCCTGGTCTGCCCAGTGGCGGCTATAACCTCTCAGGAGGGGAAGTCTTGCCTTATCACACGATGGTGAGGCGAATATTCCAGGCCATGGGGCGTCCGGAGCGAACGCTGCCCCTCCCTGCCCAGGTGTTAAGCCGGGGCATTTCGATCATGCGGTGTCTGCCGCGTTATCGACATCTTTCAAGTGCGTTGGTGGGGCGGATGAACGAGGACTTGGTGTTTGACCATTCGCCCGCCAGTGATTGGCTTGGTTTTGCTCCTCGGGCGTTTCATCTGATGGGTGAGGATTTGCCTGGGCGCTGAGATAGTCTTGGGCGAATAGGCGGGATGGTTCTTCTGGCGGGGGGTATATCCGTTGCTGCGGTAACGGCGGCTTAGGGTTCCGCCCTTACGGCGGCTCACTTTTGAAAAGCCCGGAAGCCGGCCCAGTCAAAAGTAAGCAAAACGCTTTTGCCCCACCACTCGGCACCTCGCTTAGGCTCGGTGTGCCCTCACTCCGGCATTGCTCCGTGGGCCGCCGCGAAGGGCCATCCATGGCCCAGCGCGGCTACCTCGGCATCCATGCCGAGGTGCCCACTACGCAATACCTGCGTTCGGCCAGCGTGGTTAACGGGGCGCCCGAGATCAACATCCACGCCGAGGCGGCCTAGTAGCCGACCTGGCTCTTGGTGGGACCGAGTTTCTCCTGTGGGAGCGAGCTTGCTCGCGATGGCGGTGTGTCAGTTTTTGGTGATGTTGGATGTGCCGGCCTCTTCGCGAGCAAGCTCGCTCCCACAGATTTTTATGTCGTGTGCAGATGCTGGGAACACCCGAAAATCCATGTGGGAGCGAGCCTGCTCGCGAAGGCGGTGTCATCGTCGACGAAAATGTTGAATGTGATGACCTTGTCGCGACCTAGCCCTTGTCCCCCGTTTCCACCCCAGGCTCGTTACGATGAACGTGGGCTTGCCAAGCGCCCCATTTGCTTTCGAAGTACGCCTGGTTTTTGTCCCAGAGGGCCTGGTACTCACCACTGGCGATCAGCTTCCTGAACGATGCCTGCCCGTAATGATGGATAAACGCGTCTTCGGCGCAGACCGTCCGGTAGCCGGCCGCCTGCACGCGACGGCTGTAGTCGTCGTCCTCGAACATTCCGATACCGAATGCTTCATCCAGATACCCCACCTCTTCGAGAATGCCTCGGCGAAAGGCGACACAGAACATGGCGAGCATCGAGATGTCGAACGACTGCCCCTTGTGGGCTTCGGTGTAGCGGTCTGCAAAATCTTGCATCTGTTGAATGTCGGTGTAGGAAACTTCGATTTTCGCTTCGTTTCCTACCGCATTCGTGACCGGTCCGATCAAGCCGATACTCGGGTCGCTCAAATGCCTGACCAGCGGATCCAGCCAGCCGTCAGGCACTACCGTGTCGTTATTGAGCAACAGCAGGATGTCACCGTCGGCTTCTCGCAAGCCCTGGTTATTGGCCGCAGCGAAGCCTCGGTTGTCTGGGTTGAGGATGACCTTCGCGGTCGGCACTTCCTGGCGCAGGCGCTCGAGATAATCGCCCGTACCATCCTCCGAGCCGTTGTCGACGACAATGAGCTGGTAATTGGGCCAGGTGGTATTGCGCAGAATGCTGTTTACACATTGAATCGTCAGATTGAGGTTGTTGTACGTCACGAGCACGATGGAGACTTTTTCATACAGCCCGACGATAGCCAGTTGCATGCTATCGAATCGATCTTTCCAATCATTGGCCCGGGCAAGTTCTACGCGTCGTTTGTACAGGGCCAGGTCGCGCTCGGCCAAGGCACCCTCGATCTGCTCGATGAACTCATCGACTCCGGTTGCGAAGTACAACAGGTCTTTGTAAATGCTCATCTCCGCCAAAGGCGTGGAAATCACCGGTTTGCCTGCACTGATGTACTCGTAGAACTTCACCGGATCGACCGCGTGCGTCACGTTGTAGAGCCTGAAAGGAATCAGGCAGGCATCGAAATGATCCAGGTAAAGCGGCATTTGCGAGTAAGGCTTCCTGCCCAACAACTGGACATTGGGCTTGTGCTCAAGGCCCGCCAGATCGTCGACAAAAATATCCCCCACCAGGATGAAGTTCCACTCTGGCCGCCTGTCCGCCAACGCTGCCAGCAAAGGATAATCGAGCCATTGCGCCAGGGCGCCGTAGTAGCCAATGACAGGCCCGGCAAGCCCGCCCAGCACATCATTGGTAAAGCAGTGCTGCCGAAAAAAAGCGAAATCCACCGCGTTTCGCACCAGTACGCAACGTGGGTTATGGGTGCACCACTTTTGGTAAAGCAACGCGGCGGAAACGGTCACCAGGTCGGCCTGGGCAATCAGGGTCTTTTCCTCGCTCAGCAGCTGTTCGCCGATGTTCGGGAAACCATCCCAGTCATCCATGCAGTCATAAAGAATACGCCAGCCATGCATGGCGCGCAGGCTGCGTGCCACGGGGCTCCAGTAGGCAATATGCACCACCGCGAGGGCGGTTCTTATCTGCATATCGGCGACCAGTGCGGCCATCGCGAGCAGCAAAGCCTGATGATTCTCAGGCGTCACTACTTTTTCGTAATACGCTTCTTGCACATCACGCTGCAGCGCCACTTCAAAAACATTGGGCGCCACTGAGGTCAACCGATAGAGCTGTCCCTGTTCCGGCACGCTGGAGGGGACGATATAAAACACCCGGTAACCATTGCTCGCAAACTGGTTCATCAACTGCTGCGGGCGCTGGAAGCGTGCAGCCCACTCAATGTTGGCGAAGCAGAGAATATCCAGGCGCCCTTTCGTGGCAAAATCCGGGTCCACGTCAGGGTTGGGCAACGGCTGCGGTGCGGCCGGGTAGACGATTGCAGCGGCCGTCTCGGGGAATTCCTGCATGGCGCTAAAACCATAACGCATCAACCGGAAAAGCGAGCGCAGTGGTCGGGTGAAACGCCACGAACGGGTGTTTTGCAGGAAGTCGACTTTTGCCAAGGCAATATCGCGCTCATTGATGGCCGCATCTCTTTGAGCCAAGGCGGCGTCGCGGTCGATCAAGGTGCTGTCGAGCTTAAGCACGTGGGTATCCATGCAGTGGAGTGCTGTCGCCCGGCGGCCACATGGAACTGAGGGACCCCGGTCGGTAGAACGTTGCCGTCAGGCTGCGGCGGGAGGAATGGCAGCCGCTCACCACGGGCGTGACCGCATGCCAGGAGTTATCCGAACGCACCAGGATCGCCGAGTTGCCCACCAGGGGCTCGATCTCGGCCGCCACGGCAGTGGGATCGTTGCGGTGCAGGATGTTCAGGCACCCGCCGTCGTTGCGGTCCCAGGACTCATTGAAATACAGGATATGGGTGACCAGTTTATCGGGCAGGTCCGGATGGGCTCCCAGGCTCGCGCCAGGACCGTAATGAAAAACGTTGACCTCCATCGGCACGCTGCGCAGATCAATCCCGGTCAGCTCCGACATGGCCTCTCGATAGCCGGCCGAGCCAAGGTCCTGCGCCAGCCTCAACCATGCCTCGCTCAGTTCTTCGGGGAAAGCGATGGTATGGGTGCCCATGCCTACCAGGGCGCGGGCCTCATAGTCATAGTTTTTTTCGCCACCATAACCACTCACCGTCTTGAAGTGATCATGAGGGAAGGACGCCGCCAACGCGGCGGCATCCTCGGTCGAATACAGACTGCCAATTTCAGCCCATGAGAACGGGTGAGACTTTAGCGCCGCTGGCGTGAGACGAGAGAGATCTAGCATTGTCTGTTCTTGTTCGCTGTCAGGTTTCTGATACCACGGGCGATGGAACGCAGTGGTGCGGTCATTCGGAATGAATTGGAGTTCTGCAACTCAAGCATCCTGGCGTCACTGAGGGCCAGTTGCTGACTGAGCTGGGCGATCTGTTGCTGCTGGGCAAGCGCTTGTACTGCCGGCTCCGGCGTCGGTTCGATGACATCAGGCTCCGGCATGGCGGGGCTTGCCGGACATTCAGCCGACATTGGATCACGCCCCTCGGCCGCGGCTTCGAGCAGGTTGGGTAGATGCTGTAGAAATGCACCCAACACCGGCTGGGACGAGGTTTTGCCCTGGCGAATGATCGCAGCGACACGGTCCCAATGCTCGACCAACCGATCCGCCGCCGCACGCGCCGCGGGCGATGGATGGGTCTTGCCCACCCGCGCTAGAAACCATTGCGGATCGACCGTCGCCGCGTCCGGCAACGCATGGAGTGAATCGAACTCCGCCAGCGCCGTGTACTTGCCCGTCGTCAGATCCGCCGAGCAGAACACCGGGACGCCAAACGCCAGAGCGGTGATTGCCAGGTGGTAGCTATGGCCGATCACCGCTTGGGCCTGGCTGAGAATTTCCGCCATCAGCAACGGCTCTGGCCAGAACGACAAGGTGATTGCCTGGGGCAGGCGCGCCGCAATGACCGACGGATCGTCACCCAGGACAGGGCCAATCGGCACCACCAGGAACTGATAGCCCTGGAACGCCTCGGCGTGGTCTTCGAACAGTTTTACAAAAGATTCCACCACATGAATGGCGTGGATCACGATGTAGGGCCCGGTCAGCCCGGCGTGCTCGCGCAGGCGAATGAACTCAGCGGAGGGCTGCTGCTCATCGATCAGGCGGGGCAAGCCAAACGCGGTATCGGGCAGCACTTCGATCTCGACCTGCCGGGTGAGCGCGCCGAGGGCATCGCGCGACAGTGCATCACGGACGCGCACGTACTGGCTCTGCTCAAGAGCCATCGTCAACAACGGCCTGGCCCAGTCGGGAATACTGTTGCAATGCATCCCGGGGGCATTCCACATGACCGGAACCCCGTGCTGCTGCGCGATGAGCGCAGGGGTCAGCCAATAACCGGTAGGGTGATGGATATTGGCGGTTGTCGGACCATAGCCGTGGGCAACGACTTTATCGAATCGGATCAGGAAGCCACCACCGATCAAAACGCCATCCAGGCTGGCCGCTACATGAGGCAACTGCGTCAACGACGTCACCGCATAGGGCCATTGCGATCGGGTTTTCCCGTGATAGGAAAACCGATGCAGGTTGACTGAACCCAAGCGCCGGGCCAACTCCGCCTCGGCAATGATCGGAAACAGCAGGTCACCGTAGTTTTCTACATCAAAGGTGCCGAATATAGCGACCTGCCACGTGCGCTCGTCCAGGTGTTGCGTCAAAACCTTCTCTCCTTGAGTCCCGCAGGCCTTGGCAAGCGACTCGACTGGTCGAGGGTCGATCCTCTGCAATCCCAGGTCAACCATGCCCAGGAAACTCTTGTGGTTCGGCAACATGTCGAACGCCAAGGGCGCCACCTGTTTCTCGATCAGTTGCGAGGTGTCTTCCGTCGCGCCGTGCAACAGCTTGAGCGTGACATGATAGCGCCCCTCGGCGAGGTTGGCCGGGAAGCGCACCGTGATCGCTGCGCGCCGCCAGCCATTCTCGGCCGGGCCTGGTTGCAGTGCGAAGTTGCCCCCGCCGATCACCAGCAACCTGGCTTCCTGGATAGTGAAGCTGATGTTGGGTTGCGTGATCGACTCATGCAGCAACGCCTCGACGCGAATCTCGATGTCGTCGCCATACAGGTAACTGGAGGAGAGCTGCTGGGTGTTGGTGAAGCAGGCAGCGCTGATGTGCCCCTCTTCGGTCCCGAAGGCCATCCCCTCCTGCCCGCCCATGAATGACTTGCGCGTAACCGGTATGACTCCGCCACTGGCCCAGCGGCGTTGCTCGTCGCGCATGTCGAGCAAATGCAGCTCGGCCATTTCATCGGGCGAACCACTGGCAACGACCCGGCCTGCGCGCAGGTAGATGACCCGGTGGCAGAAGCGCTTGACCATGCTCATGTCATGGGAGACGAACAGCAGGGTCGTGCCTTTGGCCGCCAGTTCTTCCAGCCGATTCAGGCATTTGAATTGAAAGGATGCATCGCCGACGGACAGGGCTTCATCGACGATCAGGATCTCGGGCTCGACACAGACCGAAACGGCGAAGGCCAGCCGTACCAGCATCCCGCTGGAATAGATTTTGGTGGGCTGGTCGATAAAGTCGCCGATATTGGCAAAGGCGAGGATATCTTCGAAGCGGGCGTCGATTTCCGCGCGACTCAAGCCCAGCACCGCCGCATTCACATAGACGTTTTCCCGACCGGTGAACTCCGGATTGAAACCGGACCCCAGCTCAAGCAACGCGGCAATCCGGCCATGCCCCTGGACACTGCCCCGGGTTGGCATCAACGTTCCGCAGATCAGTTGCAACAGGGTGGATTTACCACTGCCATTACGGCCGATGATACCGACGGTCTCCCCCCTTGCGATGGTCAGGGAAACATCGTCCAGCGCCCAGAACTCGCGATAGAAACGCTTCCTGCCGCGTACCAGCATCTGCAACAGGCGGTCCTTGGGGGCATCGTAAATCTGATAACACTTGCTCAGGTTTTCGGCGCAGATGGCCACTTCAAACGACATCGGTAAAACCCTTCCATGAATCACGGCCATTATTGCGGCGTTACTGAATCAGTCCTTCGCTGGGGGCTGCGGATGAGTTAAGCACAGATGGGATAAAAAACTGCGAATGAATCTACACTAGGCCTACCCTCCGTGAGGATGCGACTCAAGGAGCATTCGATATTGTCTTTAGGATCAAGCACCGATGCAGTCGTTCAGCACGTCCCCTGCCGCCATGGTCAAGAGTGTCCTGATCAATCGAATATTGATCTACGTGTTGATCCGCAGAGAAGTCATCGGTCGCTACAAAGGCTCGATGCTCGGTATTCTATGGTCGTTCTTCACGCCGGTTTTCATGCTGGTGGTCTACACGTTCGTGTTCAGCGTCGTGTTCAAGGCCCGCTGGTCTGGCGGCGGTGAATCCAAGAGCGAATTCGCCCTGGTGCTGTTCGCCGGCCTGTTGGTGTTCAACCTGTTTTCCGAATGCGTGAACCGAGCGCCGGGCCTGGTGCTGGCCAATACCAACTACGTCAAGAAAATTGTGTTCCCACTGGAAACCCTGCCGCTGGTGTCGCTTGGCGCAGCGCTGTTCCACATGGGTGTCAGCGTCCTCGCCTGGCTGGTCTTCTATATCGTCCTGTTCGGTACCCCTCCGGTAACGGCTCTTCTGCTGCCGGTAGTGCTGTTCCCGTTGGTGCTGCTGACGCTGGGGATCTCCTGGTTTCTCGCCTCGATAAGCGTCTACCTGCGCGATATAGGCCAGTTCATCGGCATTATCATCACGGCGATGCTGTTCCTCTCACCGATTTTCTATCCGCTTTCGACACTGCCCCAAAGCTACCAGGCCATCTTGCAGGCAAACCCCCTGACGCTGCCGGTGGAAATGGTTCGCGATGTCCTGTTCTGGGGCAAGACGCCGCAATGGGAGCACCTGGCCGCTTATTCGGCGATTTCCGTGCTGATTGCCTGCTCAGGGTTCGCCTGGTTCCAGAGGACCCGCAAAGGCTTTGCCGACGTCATATGACGTTTGTATGCGTGGCGCCCCGTCCAGCAGCCGCTATGATGATTGATGGCACGGCTGGAGCCTGGGCCTGTCTGTTGATTGAAGCCAACGTCGATCCTGCAAGACCGAGTATGCGTTGCCGTATTAAATAAAGGACCAGAAAACCGCATGGACCAGATCAACCGTCTTGTTGATTGCATTGACAAATTGACTCGCTCAACACAATCCAGATCCATTGAAGCCTTGCAACTGGTCAAGGAAATCGAGAATCGAGATCGGCTTATCAAACAACTGAACCTTGATTCAAAAGCGCTTCGCACCCGTCTGTCGCTTCAAGAAGGCAAGACCGGGCGGCTGCGCGAGCAATTGCGGGTGGCCGAACAGCGCCTCAAGGACGCCGAGGCGTTAATCCAGACAAAGGAAAGCGAGGCTGTCGTGCTTTCCGATTGGGCGGTGGATCTGCGTGCCCAACTGGCGGCCAAGCAGGCCGAGCTGTTCAAGATTTCTGATTGGGGCAACGCCATCGAACGCGCACCGCTGCGTTATTCGATACGCAAGCAGTTGTATAAATTATCGCGCCGGGTCTACGCCTGGTTGCCACTCACCGCACAGCAGAAAAGCAAACTGGCACGTCGACTTCGAAGCTGGTTGAAACCCGGCAAGGCAACACCAGGCGAATCATCGGCAGACGCTGGTTTTGCCCTGCAACCTCTGCCACCGCCCGTAAACCTTGCAGTACCGTCTAGCCTCGGGCAGCCCATGATCCTGATGTTCGGCGTGATCGACTGGCATTTTCGCATCCAACGCCCACAAAACCTTGCCAAGGAGTTGGCCCGGGCCGGACAAACGACCTTTTATATCTCGAACGACTTCATCGACGACGATGCCCCCGGCTTCGAAGCAGAGCCCTTGGAGGGCTCCAACCGGCTGTTCCAGATCCGTTTCAAGGTGCTCGGTGCACCGGCCATTTATCATGCCCCGCCGTCAGCAGCCGCCATTCGCCAGTTGTGCGAAGGCCTGGCCATGCTCCTGCAATCGGCGAACGTCGATGCCGTGGATTGCATTGTCCAACACGCCTACTGGTTCCCGCTGGCAAGGCGTGTCCCCAACGCCACGCTGGTCTATGACTGCATGGATCACCACGAAGGCTTTGGCAACGTTGCCCAGGAGTTGCTCGACCTGGAAACCGCCCTGATGCGCAGGGCCGATCTGCTGGTGGCGACATCCGACTGGATCGAACAACACGGCAAGCGGGAAAACCGCAACGTCGAGGTGATCCGCAACGCCTGCGAGTTCAGTTTCTTCAGCCGACGTCCCGACAAGGTCTACCGGGCCCCCACCAACAGAAAGATCATCGGTTACTATGGCGTCATTGCCGAATGGTTCGACCTGGACCTGGTCAAGCGGGTCGCCCAATCCTTCCCACAGCACCTGATACTGTTGATCGGCAGCGATACCGTCCAGGCGAAAAAATACTTCAAGGCCTGCCCGAATGTGGTCCTGGAAGGCGAAGTCCCGTATACCTCCCTGCCTTACTACCTCCACGCCATGGACGTTTGCCTGCTTCCGTTCAAGGTCATGCCGTTGACCCTCGCCACCAACCCGGTCAAGGTCTATGAATACCTGAGCGCGGGGAAACCGGTGGTGTCGGTGAAACTGCCGGAGTTGAACCAGTTTGGCAAATTGGTCTGGGCAGTTGAAGAGCCGACGGAGTTCATCTCTACCCTACGCGGTGTCCTGGGCGCACTGCCAGAGGCCAGCGCCACGCTGGAGGCCCGTCAATCGTTCGCCCGGGGCCAGACCTGGCAGCATCGGGCCGCCAGCCTGCGCGAGGCCATTGCGACATTGCCCCTGCCCAAAGTCAGCGTGGTGGTGTTGACCTACAACAACCTCGAACTGACCAAGGCCTGCCTCGACAGCCTGTTGACCCAGAGCCAATACCCGAACCTTGAAATCATCGTTGTCGATAACCACTCCAGCGACCAGACCCCGGCCTACCTCACCGCCTGGGCCAAGGGACACCCAGACCGGATCGTCATCCTCAACCCGGACAACAAGGGATTTTCCGCCGGCAACAACCTGGGCCTCGCGGCAGCCAGTGGCGACTATCTGGTCATCCTGAACAACGACACGGTCGTCACCGCTGGCTGGATCAAAGGCTTGATCCGTCATCTGCAGGACAACAAGGAAATCGGCATCATCGGCCCGATCACCAACAACATCGGCAACGAGGCCAAAGTCAGCACCCGCTATGACCGGCTGGATGACATGCCCGCCGAAGCCGCGCAAATGACCCGCGCTCGCATGGGTGAGTGGTTCGAAATCAACACCCTGGCGTTTTTCTGCGTGATGTTCCCGCGTTCGACCTACGAGCAAATCGGTGGTCTGTGCGAAGAGTATGGCCTGGGCTTCTTCGAGGATGACGATTACTGCCGTCGCGTGCAGCGTCGTGGCATGCGTGCGGCCTGTGCCGAAGACGTCTTCGTTCACCACCACCTGTCCGCCTCGTTCGACGCCTTGGGTGCCAAGAAAAAACAGGCGCTTTTCGAAAAAAACCGGGCGATCTACGAGAGCAAGTGGGGATCCTGGGTCCCGCACACGTACCGAGATGTATAAGCAGCCCCTTTGCATGCAATGCCATTTATTCAAGGGAGCTGATGAATCCGTGGCGAGGGAGCTTGCTCCCGCTGGGCTGCGAAGCGGCCCCGAACCCAGCCTCCGCAGCGTGTCAGGTTGGTCGCATCCTGCCTTTTTGGGGGCTGCTGTGCAGCCCAGCGGGAGCAAGCTCCCTCGCCACGGATCCTGGTTTGCCTCAATGGACAGCATTGCCCCTTTAGCCGAGACGATATTTTGCCCAGATTCAGCCTGAAATACGCAGTGGTGTTGTTGGTTTTACTGGCGAGTGCGGTGGTCGGCGTATACGGTTTTTCGACGCTTGAACTGGCGCCCATAAACAGCGGCACCCGGACGATATTTCTGTCACTGGCAAGCCTGGCCGCCCTCACCGTCTTCACTCGCAAGCCACCGATCATTCTTTGCCTGGGTTTGCTGGCGTGCCTGTCCATTGCCTGCGCACAGATTTGGCCGGTGATGGTCGTCGCGGTGTTCGCACTGTCTTCGACCGTGCTCGGCAGGTGGATGCTCAGGCAAGAAACCTTGGCCGACTGGAGCGTCCACCTGCTGGTGGGAGCCGGTACGTTCGGCACACTGACAGGCCTGGCGGCCTACTTGCCGATCAACTACCCCTGGCTGTATGGCGCACTGCTGTTGTTGCCGCTTGTATTGGGACGTAGACACGTCACCTCGATAGGCCGTGAACTGTTGCGGCAGATCCGGGCCAGCCGCTCAGCGCAAACACCCCTCCAGACGGGGCTCGACGTGCTGATCGGCAGCTTCGCCTGCCTCTATGTGTTGGTCGCCTTCATGCCGGAGGTCGGGCATGACGCGTTGGCCATGCACCTCTTTGTCCCGTCACACCTGGCCCAACAGCATCAATGGAAGTTCGATGCGAACACCTATGTGTGGGCGGTCATGCCCATGCTGGCCGACTGGATCTACAGCATTGTCTATATGCTGGCCGGTGAAACAGCCTCGCGCCTGAGCAACAGCGCGTTCACCCTGCTGCTGGCGTGGCAGATTCGCAACATGACCCTCTGGGCCGGAGGCTCCGCCACAAGCGCCCGCTGGGCCAGCCTGATCTTTCTGTCAACGCCCCTCGCCTTCGCCGAAAGCAGCAGCCTGCACATCGAATCGGCGTGGACCGCCTTCATGATGGCCGGGACGCTGGCGATCCTGAAGGTCTCAAGCTCTACGCCGGAGCCCAGGGAGCGCCTGTCGCAATTGCTCCTGGCCGGCCTCCTGCTGGGCTTCGCCATGGCGACCAAGGCCGTGACCCTGAGCGTCCTGCCGGTCCTGCTGGTGATCCTCTTGCTGCACTACAAGGCCTGGGCTGTCCAAGGGATCGCCAAGACGCTCCTGCTGGGCAGTGTCGCCCTGATACTGGCCGGTGCGACCCCTTACGTCTCTGCCGGGTACTTGACCGGCAACCCCGTGTTCCCGTTTTTCAATGCCATTTTCCATTCGCCGCTCTGGCCGAACATCAATTTCGAACCACCGGCCACTTTCGGTACCGGGGTGACCTGGGACACCCTCTATCGAATGGTCTTCAAATCGCCTCAGTTCATCGAAGGGCGGGTTGGCGCGGCGGGCTTTCAATGGCTGCTGCTGCCCACGGCTGCCGTCGCCGTGCTGTTGAGCGGCAACAAAAAAGCCCTGTGCATCCTCCTGGTCGGCGCCGGCGCGATGTTCATGACGTTCCACTCAACGGCCTACCTGCGTTATGTGTTCCCCTCCTTCGCGCTGTTCTCAGTGATCCTGGCCCTGCCCTTTTCCGACGCCAGGATCTTCCCGCGCAGCCTCGCCATCGTGGCCGGTGCCGTGTTGATCCTGACCAATACCCGTTTCATCCAGGCCGCGACTTACTATGGCGAAATCAAACCCTCTGCACTGTTGAGCACGGCAGGTCGGGATGCCTATCTATTGGAACGCCTGCCCATCCGGAAAATGGTCGACACCGTCAACGCCTTGAATACCGGGCATCAGCCCGTGGCGGTCTTTGCGTCGCCCTTGATGGCGGGTTTGCATGGCGATGCCCTCTACGCGTCGTGGTACAACCTGAAATGGAAAAGCGAATTCGATTCGGCGGCTTCGCCATCAGAACTTGCCCAGCGCTTGCGCCGGCGCCAGGTGAGCTGGTTGGTGATCGACCTCAAGTCCCTGCCCCAGGCGCCACTCGATCGGCTGCTCACGGTGTCCACGTCGTATGCCAGACTGGGTGACATGGAACTGCGCAAACTCAATGACACGCACTACGAACACCTGCTCAACCCAGGGCTGTCCAGCCTCGAGGGCTGGAGCCTGACGTCACCCTCGACCTATGACGCGGCGCGCAAGATCCTGACCGTCAGTGTCAAGACACCGGCAACCCAACGTGTCGACGTGACGCCGGGGCTGACGTACATCAACAGCGTGTCGGCACGCTGCGCAACGACAGCCACGCCTGGAAGAATCCAGGCCAATTGGATGGACGAACAAGGCGATTTCATTACCACCAGCATCGAGACGTTTGACTGCACCACGCAATGGGAGACCCATGAGATGAACGTCGTAGCCCCTGCCAATGCCACGTCCGTGATCATTTACGCATCCGGGCATACCGACACTCCCCTGGAGTTCAAGTCACTTTCATTCAGGCAATAGTTGGCGATATCGATGAACTCAAAAACAGCGCTTTTCACGGACGAGCAACGCGTCGCCGTCGTCATCCCCAGCTATCGGGTTACCGCTCATATAGGCGCCGTCATAGCGGCCATAGGGCCGGAGGTCTGGCGCATCTACGTCATCGACGATGCCTGCCCGGACGGTTCAGGCGGGCATGTCCTGGCCTCCTGTAACGACCCCCGGGTCAAGGTGCTGCCCCATGACGTCAACAAAGGCGTGGGCGGTGCGGTCATGACCGGCTATCGAGCCGCCCTCGACGACGGCGCAAGTATCATCGTCAAAGTCGATGGGGACGGCCAGATGGACCCGACCCTGATCCCGCTGTTCATCGAGCCGATCCTGGCGGGAGAAGCCGACTACACCAAGGGCAATCGGTTTTTCGATCTGGAAGAGGTCCAATCGATGCCGCGCATTCGCCTTTTCGGCAATGCCGTGTTGTCGCTGATGGCCAAACTGTCGACGGGTTACTGGGACCTGTTCGACCCCACCAACGGCTACACGGCGATTCACCGTGACGTCGCCAGGCTTTTACCCCTGGACAAGGTCAGCCAACGCTACTTTTTCGAGACCGACATTCTGTTCCGCCTGAACACCGTGCGCGCCGTCGTGGTGGATATTCCGATGGAAGCCCGATACGGCGATGAGGTCAGTCACCTCAAGATCTCGAAAATCGTCGGTGAATTCCTGTTCAAACACCTGCGCAATTTCACCAAGCGCGTGCTCTACAACTATTATCTGCGCGACATGTCCCTGGCTTCGATCGAACTGCCGATCGGGATTCTCATGTTCTTGTTCGGCACCCTTTTCGGCAGTTATCACTGGTATGAATCGGCGCGCAATGGCATCGCGACGCCAGCCGGCACCGTGATGCTCAGCGCACTGCCCATGCTCATGGGGTTGCAACTGATCATGGCGTTCCTCGGTTATGACATCGCCTCCGTACCCAGCAGGCCAAGGCAATCCAGGCGTGGTAGAGCAACCTCATTGCGGGAAGAAAACTCATTAAAGCGCTAAGAGATTTTTTAACGGACCCGTCGCTCAAGGCACTGGATGTCGATGGCAACGAACGCCTGGAACTTCACGGCAAAGTGCTTGAGCGCAAGCGGATGCTTCGGGAAGTATTCGTGGAGTTCCACCACGCGTTTCATCGCCTGGCAGACCGCTATTTCAAGGTCGAAGGTCTTGAGGTGGAGTTGGGGGCAGGCATCGCACCCATGCGCAATTCGTACCCTGAAGTATTGGCGACGGACATTGTCGCCACCGAGCAACTGGACATGGCGCTCAATGCCGAGGCAATGAGCCTGGACGATCACTCGGCGAGGGCCTTTTACGGCCAGAACTGCTTTCACCACTTCCCTCATCCCGATCGTTTCTTCACGGAGCTGGAAAGAACCCTCAGGATCGGCGGCGGCGCCATTTTGATCGAACCCTTCCACGGTCCCTTTGCCGCTTTTCTCTATAAGCGCCTGTTCAAGTCCGAAGGCTTCGACATGCACTTCCCTTCTTGGGAAACCCCGTCGACCGGGCCCATGAACGGCGCCAACCAGGCCCTCAGCTACATCGTCTTCGTTCGCGACAGGCAGGCGTTCGAGCGCAAGCACCCGGGCCTGGAAATCGTCCACCAGGAAATCTGCGGCAATTATCTGCGCTACCTGGTTTCCGGTGGCTTGAACTTTCGCCAGTTGCTGCCCGACGCGCTGATCCCTGTGCTCAAGGTCGTTGAAAAACTGTTGTATCCGTTGAGACGGGTATTGGCGCTGCACCACATCGTGGTCATCCGGAGGAAGTCTTGACCTTTATCCGGTACGGCACCATCCAACTCGTGGCTTATGCGCTGGACATGGGGACCTTCTTGCTGTTGATGGCCTTGTTCAACGATCAACCCGTCCTGGCCAACATCGCCGGTAAAGGCGTCGCCGGTGTGTTCGCGTTCTTTTTGCATCGGCACTTCACGTTCCAGTCGACCGGCGGCAGCAGCAAGGTTCAAGCGGTGCGCTACTTCTCGTTGCTTGCCATCAATATTCCGCTCGCTTCGGCGCTGTTCAGCGTGGGGCTGTATTTCGTCAACAGCCCTGCCCTGGTGAAATTTGTCTCCGATGTGGCCTGCGTGGTGCTGACTTACTGGATCAGCAAACTGTTCGTGTTTCATTCCGCTGCGCACCCGCCTGTTCCCACTGACCGCGCCGAAGGCGCATGACGATGAAGCTACTGATTACCGGCGCGACAGGCTACATCGGACAACGCTTGTCAGCCCTCGCGGCGGCCAGCGGACACGAAGTCATGTGCGCCACGCGCCAGCCGTGCCCCGCCACCTATGCCTGGCTCCCTTATGACCTGCGGGGCCCGGCGCCCAAGTGCCCGGCGGGCACCCAGGTGTTGATCCATTTGGCGGCCGACACATCGACAGCTGCCACCGGCACAGACGACGAAGTCAAGGCGGCCCAGGCGCTGATCCATTGCGCCCAACAAGGCTCGGCCAGGTTCATCTTCATCTCCAGTCAAACCGCCGAGGCCACGGCTCCTGGCGCTTATGGCCGGACCAAGTGGCGTATCGAGCAGCACGTGCTGGCCGCCGGGGGCACCGTGATCCGTCCCGGCCAAGTGTATGGTGGCCCCGAACGCGGGCTCTTTGGCTTGTTGTCAGGGTTGGTGCGCCGAAGCCCGTTTATTCCGATCCTGATGCCGGCACCAGGCGTGCAACCTATTCATGTCGACGACTTGGCAGCCTCGATATTAGCGGTCGTCGAACGGAATGACATTCACGCCGAGATCCTCAATCTGGGCGCCGTGAAACCGATTGCCTTTGGCCGCTTCCTGATGTCGATTGCGGAGCACCGGGTGCGTGCCGCTCGTCTGCCAGTCCCTCTGCCGGTGGCATTGCTCAGGCTATTACGCCTGTCACTCGGACGATCCTTGAGCGCGAAATTGGGCCTGGAGCGGATTTTTTCCCTCATCCACCTGCCGCCCATTGACAGCGCGCGGTCCCTGCAAAAACTCGGCATCCAGTTGCGCCCCCTTGCCCACGGCATGCATCGATCCGGCCATGGGCAACGTCGCGGGCTTCTGCAAGAAGCCGCGGGCCTCTTGCACTACCTGCTCAAACGCCCGCCGCAAAGAAGCCTGGTCAGTCGTTACGCCAGGGCATTGGAACGTGCGGGTAAAACCCGACCCATCATTCATTCACGCTTGCTGATGCGCTGGCCGATACTCCTGGCGCTCCTGGACAATCCCGGTGTCCTGCACAAGCCCGACGGCCAGGAACTGGCCTGGCGCCTGCAGGTTGCACTCGGTATTGCCGAAGCCAGCCCCCAGGGCGCGCAGGTGTTTCTCGGCGCCCAACAGCCGCGCAGCCTGGTCGCCACGCTGGTTGCGCTGGGACTCACCTCGGTCAAAGCGCTGGCGTGGAAGATAGCGGCGCTGTTAGGCCGCCCCTTTGCCCGCCAGTTGTTGCGTGGAAGTGAAGCCCACCGTGAAGCCTGAATTTGATGTGATCATTGTCGGCAGCGGCCCGGCCGGGACTTCGGCAGCCTATCCGCTGGTCAAGGCGGGCCTGAAAGTCCTGATGGTCGATGCCCAGGCCGATACAGGCTCAGCGACGCCGCCGACGCGTCCATTTCTCAGCGCCAGGGCAAACGATGAGCATCATTGGAAATGGATGATCGGCGAAAACTTCCACGCCTTGAACCAACTGGACGCGGTATCGCCCAAGCTGAAGACGCCGACCCACGCCCACGTCTTCGAGGGATTCAGCATCCGCAACCGCATCGAGACCGACAACTTTATCGGCATCGGTTCACTGGCCACCGGAGGCCTGTCCAATGCCTGGGGCTGCGGCGTGGCAACGCTCGGGGCCAGCGACTTTACCGGGCTGCCCATCGAATATTCCGAGATGCAGGCGTCCTATGAAACGGTAACTCGCCGGATCGGTATCAGTGGCCGGATCGACGATGACCTCTCAAGCTACTTCGGCCTCGATGAGTGGTCGCAACCGCCCCTGCCATTGGACACACTGCACCAGCGCCTGCTCGATCACTACACCCGGCGCCGACCGGCGTTTCCCGAACAGGGGTTTCGCCTTGGCCGCTCCAGGGTCGCCGTCTTGAGCCAGCCGCTGGACGAGCGCAAGGCTTGCGACCTGTCTGGGAACTGCTTGTGGGGCTGTCAGAACCAGGCCTTGTATAGCGCCTCGCAAGAACTGCAAAAACTCAAGCAATACCCAGGGTTCCAGCACGTCCAGGACTTCCTCGTGGAGGACCTGCAGAAACTGGACGGTGCATGGGCGATCACCGACCATCGCTCCGCCCGGCGCTTCTGCGGTACGCGCCTGCTGCTGGCGGCGGGGACCCTGGCCACGACCCGGCTCGCCCTCAAGGGCCTGAACCATACGGCTCCGATCCCACTGCTGTCATCACCGACGGCCGCTTTCCTGCTATGGCTGCCGAAAATGCTCGGAACCCCAAGGGTGTCGACATTCGGCCTGGGCCAGCTATCGTTCGCCCTGGAGCTGACGGCCAGCGCCACGGCGTTCGGTTCGACGTTCAGTACCACAGGCTTGCCGATGACCGAGTTTGTCAGCCGGATCCCCATGAGCAAACGCTACAGCATCGAACTGCTGAAAAACCTGCTCAGCGCTTGCCTCGTCGGGAACATCTTCCTTCCCGGGCACCTGTCCAACAACACCGCGGTCTTGCGCCCCGACGGTTCGTTGCGCATCGAAGGCCAAGTGCATCCCGAGCTCCCCGGGCTCATGAAAACTGCCGAGGCAACGCTGCGCCGGATCTATTGGAAAATGGGCGCACTGTTGATGCCCATGAGCTTCACCGTCGGCAGACCGGGGGCGGATATCCATTATGCGGGGACCCTGCCCATGCACTCGACGCCCCGGATCGGGCAGACCGATCGCCTTGGCGAAGTCGCGGGCCTTGGCGGTGTGCATATTGTCGATGGCGCCTGCCTGCCCAGCCTTACCGAGAAATCCCACACGCTGACTCTCATGGCCAACGCGGACCGGATAGCACGCTCGCTCGTAACAACGATAGGAAATCACAAGGCATGACCCGCAAGGTACTCTGCATCGTCGGTACGCGTCCGGAGGCCATCAAAATGGCCCCCGTGATCAAGGCGCTCCAGGCCGAAAAGAATATCGTTTGTCGGGTGCTAGCTACCGCCCAGCACCGAGGCTTGCTGGACCAGGTGCTTGAGGGGTTCGCAATCACTGCCGACCTGGACCTGGACATCATGCGCCCCAACCAGTCATTGGCGGCGCTGACCTCACGCTTGCTGCTTGGACTCGACGGCGTACTGCAAGCCGAGAAACCGGATGTCGTGCTGGCCCAAGGCGACACGACCACGGTCATGAGTGCTGCGCTGGCGTGTTTCTACCTGCAGATTCCCTTTGGCCATGTCGAAGCAGGCCTGCGTACCGGGGACCTGCGCACTCCGTTCCCCGAAGAAGCCAACCGGGTGATCACCGGCAAGCTGACCCGCTGGCATTTCGCGCCTACCCAGCAGGCCGTGGACAGCTTGCTGCGCGAGGGTGTCGCCACCAGCGATATCACCCTGACCGGCAATACCGTGATCGATGCCTTGCTGATGACTGCCGCACAAGACTCAGCCCTGACTGTCCCACTGGACGCCAGCAAACGCCTGGTGCTGGTGACCGCCCATCGCCGGGAAAATTTCGGCGAACCGTTCCAGAATATCTGCCAGGCACTCAAGCACCTGGCCGAGCGGAACCCGGACATCCAGATCCTCTATCCCGTCCATCCCAACCCGAACGTCAAGGATGTCGCGCACCAACTGCTTGGGCGGACCCCGAACATCATCCTCTGCGCACCGCTGGATTACGCGCCGTTTATCGCGGCAATGAAGCGCTCGTACCTGATCATCAGTGACTCCGGGGGCGTGCAGGAAGAAGCCCCGGCCCTGGGCAAACCGGTGCTGGTCCTTCGAGAGGAAACCGAACGCCCGGAGGCGGTCGACCTCGGCGTGGTCAAGCTGGTCGGCGCCAACCGGGACACCATCGTCGAAGCAGCACAGCGGCTGCTCGATGATCCGCAGGCTTATCAGGCCATGGCACGTGGGGTTTCCCCCTATGGCGACGGCAAGGCCGCCGCGCGCATCGTCGACGTTTTAAGGCAGCACTTCCAGTCATGCGCATGATCTACCTGTCCCCGGTGCCATGGGCCAGCTTCAGCCAGCGCCCCCATCACTTCATCAACTGGTATCACCACCAGACCGGGGCGCCAGTACTCTGGATCGATCCGTACCCAACGCGTTTACCCACGCTGAACGATTTCAAGCGCAAGCCGCCTGTTGCCGATCAGCAAAGCGTCGCCGTTCCACCCTGGTTGCAGGTCTGCAAACCCCGGAGCTTACCCATCGAGCCCATTCCGGGCTCGGCAATAATCCTCAAGCGACTGTGGCGCAACCTGTTAAAAGAGGCTGCGGCATTTTCCGCGGAAGGCCCATGCATGATCTGTGTCGGAAAACCTTCCGAACTGGCCCTGCAACTGCTCGCCCTCATCCCTGGAAGCCATGCCGTCTACGATGCCATGGATGATTTCCCGGCCTTTTATCAGGGCCTGTCACGCAGGTCCATGGAACGCCGCCAGGCCCAGCTCATTCGACGGGTCGCCAAAGTACTGGCGTCCTCCAGCGCCCTTCGCGACAAACTCCTGGGCACAACCGACCAGGTAGAACTGGCCCTCAATGCCTGTGACATGCACGCACTGGCGCCGGTCGAAAGCCTGGACTTCGGTGCCAAACAACAGGTACTCGGCTACGTTGGCACGCTGGGGCGTTGGTTCGATTGGGAGCTGGTCATCGCGCTGGCGCAGGCCAATCCTGGAAACCAGATCCGGCTGATCGGCCCCCTCTTCACACCGCCGCCTTGCGTATTGCCCGCCAACATCGAGCTGCTACCCGAATGCTCCCACGCCGGTGCAATCGCGGCCATGGCAACGTTTTCGGTGGGTTTGATCCCGTTCAAGCTCAACCGCCTGACCGCTTCGGTCGATCCGATCAAATACTACGAATACCGCGCCCTCGGCCTGCCCGTCATCTCCACTCGCTTCGGTGAAATGGCCCTGCGCGACCGGGAACCAGGGGTCTGGATCGTGGATGAAGGCACCGATCTGGGTAAAACCGCCATGCAAGCACTCGCCAGCCAAAGCGACCGCTCGACTGTTCATCAATTTCGTCAGGCGCACCTTTGGGCTCAGCGTTTTTCTGCGATCAATCTCAAAAACGGCAAATAACGGCCGATACCCAGGATAAGACCCCGCGACTGGGGCGCAGGACAGAACGGTAGGTCAGTCATGACAGAGATTTATTTGCTGATAGCGCACGGCACGGACCAGGGCGAAGCTTACGTCCTGGGCTGGTTCGATGACCGGAGCAAAGCCCGGGAAGTGGCCGAGCAGAAAGAATGGGAAACGTACCGCGCCAGCCTGAAGGAGAAACATCCATGGTCCAGCCACAAACCGCTGGCACCGGACCAGACGGACTATCGCCGCTACTGGATCAAGACCATTTCAAAATTCGAGCATGTGCCGGTGCCAAGGTCCTTTGCGGTTCATTGATCACCACGCATGAATATTCAACGAAACGAGCGTTATCGGTAGCGGTCTAGACGATTAAGCCCATCCGATGAGAGCGTTTTTATGTTGAAATTCCTTGGCGGTACCGTAGGCATCATCTTCCTGATTGGCCTGATCGTGGTGATTGCGCTGTTCAAGTTCATTTTTTGAGCGTGGCGGCGGCGATCATTGGCTTGGTGTTCCACCTCCCTGGAGAGCAGATCGCAATAACATGACAATCACAGGGACGGATAAGGCTGACTGGGAGCCGCTGCAGCTTGAATGGCATCAAGGTTTCGCCTTCGTCGACGGCATGCTGCTGGGCGACGGGCGCGTGCCTGATGTGTACATCATGCTCAACCCTCAAGGCGCACGACCCGGCGAGTTAGCACAATCTGCCAGCGCTGGGCTCTATCCGCCCTCGCCCTTGCTTGCCGATCAGCCGGTTTGGCGACATCGACGCAACCCTTGGGTCTTGCGCGACGCTCTGCGCGATTACTACCTGCTTCCGACCTACCGGGAACGCCATGGCTACCACGCGCTGCAGGCCCTGCCGTTTCGTTTCGACAACGGCCTGGAAAGCCTCGGCCACCAGTACTGGCGTGACGCAACCGGCGCCTATTGGTTCGGCGACTACGCGATCAGCCGAATTCCCGAGGCACGGCACGACAGCCTGGCCCTGTTGCCAGCGTCACCAGCCTCGGTGACTTCAGCGTCCGCCCTGTTCAGCGACGGGGTGAATATCTTTTTGCAGGGGCATTTTATCGCCAGCGCCACGGTGCGGGTGCGGTATTGCAACCACCCGTCCTATCGAGTGATCGACGGTCAGGTCTACAAGGGCTTCAAGCCCCTGCACCAGAAGGACGGCACGCCGCTGCCGATCGCAACCCCGTACGACTTCCAGATGCTCGCCCATCGCTGGGGCACAGATGGGCAGTCGATCATCGTGCAAGCGCAGCAAGGTTCGAGCATTTCCTATGAATACTTCTATCGCATCGACAATGCCGACCTGGCGACCTTCACCGTGCTTAACGAACGCTACGCCAAAGACCGCCACCGCGCCTATTACCTGACTGGCAAGAGCATTCGCTACGTTGGCGATTTCCACCTGCTCAAATGCTCGCAGCCAGTGTTTGATGAGTGCGGCCGCGTGGTCAGTGCCAGCGAATACGAGGATGACTATTTTGCCGTGGACGACACGTTCGTCTACGCCGCCGGGACCCGCTTGCGTGAAGCCCATGGTCCGAGTTTTCGCCACTTGGGGTTCGACTATTACCGTGATCACCAGCACGTCTACAGGCGCCAGAAACGCCTTGATGTCGATGCGCAAAGCTTCGTAGTGACCCAGCTCTATCGCAATGACCAGGATTACTCGCCCGTGCTGGTCGGTGACAAGCACGGCCCGCTGGGCTCCGGCGGCATCATCGATGCGGCCATGCAAGAAGCGTGGGCTCCTTACTTCGAAGCCCATCCGCAGTTGGAGGGTTATTGGTGGCACCGTTTGCAGGCACAGTCGAAAACCGCGCAAACGCAGGTAGAAACGCAGCCGTTGCAGGCCATCGGTCTCGGTTTCGAACGGGGCGACCAGGTGTATTTCCATGGACGCGTGATCAACGGGCTGGACGCGGCGAGTTTCAAATTGCTGGACACACACCTGTGCGGCGACGCCCAGGGTTTGTATCTGATCCCGTTTCATAACGCCGAATCCGAGGTGCCTGAACGTTTTTCCCAGGAGCCCGCGGAGCATTTCCGCTCACTGGGTGCGCCCTACCTGACTGACGGTAAGACGGTGTTCTGTCACCGGGTTTTTTACCACCCCCCGGAGCCGATTCGTAAGGCGCAAGCGGCCACGTTCGAGTCCTGCGGTCATGGTTGGGCCAAGGATCGGGATGCGGTGTATTACTACGGCGAGGCGAAAAAACGCCTACACCCCTCGGACACCCGCATTCTCGGCACCTATGCCATCAGCCCTAGCCTGATTCTCTCGGAAGGCAAGCCGCTGGAGGTGGCATTCGACCCTGATGAAGTCCGCGTGCCCCATCCCGACTTCCTGCAACTGGGCACGCGCAAGTTGTTCTGCCACCGACGCCCGCTGAGCGCCAAGCGGATCGACTTGACCACGCTCGAATTCCTGGATGAGCGCTATGCCCGTGACCAACATTGCATCTATCACTACGACGGTTATGCAACCCTGACCGAGGTCGACGAAGCGCATTATCGGGAATCCCTCGGCCAGCCGTCGACGAACACCTAGAACTCCGTCACGACCGTAACGCCTGCCGTGTCAAACCGATCCATGTTCATGAGCGCATCAATCGATTGTTCCAGGCTGATGGTCTTGCCGACCAGTTTTTCAGGCGCCAGCTTGCCGGACGTGATCATCTCCATCATCGCGCCGTAACGGTGAGCCTGCATGCCATGGCTGCCACAGATCTCCAGCTCGTAGGCAATGACCTTGCTCATGGGGATTGCCGGCGTGCTGTGGTCCGCCAGCATCAAACCGACCTGGACGTGCCTGCCGCGCCGTCTCAGATTATTGATGGAGTTGAAGCAGGTCGTAGGATGGCCCAGGGCATCCAGCGAAACATGAGCGCCGCCCTTCGTAATCTCGAGCACCGCCTCGGTGACATCCGCCACCCGGCTTGCGTTGACCGTCGCGACGGCACCAAGCGACTGGGCAAGCTTGAGCTTATCGTCGCAGATATCGATGGCGATAACGTTCGCCCCGATAGCGTGGGCGATCATCACCGCGGACAACCCCACCCCGCCACAGCCATGAACCGCCACCCATTGGCCCGCCGAGACCTTGCCTTGATCGACAACCGCGCGAAACGAGGTGACGAAGCGACAGCCCAGGCTCGCCGCCGTGGCGAAATCCATGTTTTCAGGCAGCGCGACCAGGTTCAAATCCGCCTTGTGGATCCCCACATACTCGGCGAAAGACCCCCAATGGGTGAAGCCCGGCTGAAACTGGCTGTGGCACACCTGCTGGTTGCCGCTATTGCATTCCGGGCACGCCCCACAGCCACCGACAAAAGGCACGGTGATGCGATCGCCCACCTTCCACCGGCTGACATCCCTCCCCACCTCCGCCACGATCCCCGCCAATTCGTGACCGGGCACGTGGGGCAGTTGAATGTCAGGATCATGACCTTTCCAGCCATGCCAGTCGCTTCGGCACACGCCTGTGCCAAGGACCTGAACCACCACACCGTGACGCTCGGGGGTCGGGTCTTCGACGGTCATCAAACGAGGGGGTTGGGAAAAGGCTTCGTAAACTACGGCTTTCATGAGGATCCCTCTACTTTGGAAAAGCGCTATGGCTGAAACCGGGTTCGCGGACAGGCCTGGTCGCAAACCAACGCCAACAGTAACCACAAACTCCCTGACACGTAAAAATCTCTGTCGCTTAGAGGTTGCAGCTGTACTGGTATTCGAAGGGGAAGAATACTGTATCGACCACCGACGCTTTCGCTAAAAACGAGTCACCCCTTCCAAGCCACCAACATAGCCACCGCAGCCTAGTGGGTGCACTTACGCTCCACGCTCCATGCCGGGCGCGCAAAACGTGGACTTGAAGAAGATGCGCAATGTATAAGTCGGCTTTTTTACAACCACGGAAGGGATCAACAAACGATGCACAAACAACTTTTAATGGCTGCAATGTCACTGACTTCTTACTGTACCTCTGCAGCAGCCGACTCCTATTCGGACCTTAACACCCCCGACAAATCGGGTTACATGTGGGGGAAGGTCTATCAGCATACAAAAGCAGCGTGCGGCACCTTGCCCGAAGATCTCGAAGACGACTATGCGAAAGCAATCCGACTCCTTTCGGAGGCCAGTCCTGAGTTTGGCCCAACCTATCAAGATGGCCTGAAACCCAGCACAAAGAAGGATCCTTTGAGGTCAGCCGAGGAACTGGAGGATTTATGCGTAAAAGGTCAGGTAGGCCTTAGAACCCAGGTGAAGCTCGCACGATACTGGTTTTCTGCAAAATGGTAGGCGGGCGGGCAGACCGTCGGCCAGCCATGCCAGTCGATTCGGCATACGCCCGTGCCTAGGACCTGAACAACCACGCCATATGGCTCTCTGCCACCCATTTCAGCGTCCACACTTTCAATCGGACGGTGTATTCACTACATTGAGCGTAACCCTGCTCTGTCGACACGGACCGTCATGACTACCCTAACCCCGATCAGCCCTGCCATTCCCATCCAGTTCCCGACTCGTTCTGCCGTCGCGGCATCACCTGCAACAGTGATAGAGAGCACTGATGTCTTGCCAGCTCGACCAGCGGCAATCGTAAGCCTGGGCAACCCCGTGGCCGATGTCGAAGCGCAGACCTATTCCCGACTCGGGCAACTGCCCGGCCAGGAGACTGTCCGTGTCTGGGAAAAGGCAGGTCAGGACGCTGTCACTAACATCATGGGGACCAATCCCAAATCGCTGTCGATCGCCAACCGCTTCCACGGCCTGGGTGCAGCCTTGGTGGAGCAGTTCGCCAAGAGTGGTTCGAGCCTTTCCCAGTCAGTGCTCCATACCACCCCGGACAAGGCTCACAACGCCGCCGAGATAAAATCCGAACAGGCGCTGCTGCACAATAAAGCCGACAACCTGATCAGCCTCAGCATCAAGACCGCCAGTGGCAAGACGGTTACCTTCAGCCTAACCAGCCAGGACGATGGACTTGGCGTTCAGGCTACGGTGGACGGGGGCCCGCTGAGCGAGGACGAACTCAAGGCGATTGGTGTGCTTGGCAGTGCCTTTCAGGCCGCTGTCGACGGGTTGACGGCCGAGCCTCCCAAGCTCGACCTGGGCAAGCTGACGCAGTTCGACTCCAGCGTATTGGCATCCATTGACCTGAACGCCAAGCTCAAGGGCGTGGACGGTGAGGACCTGATCCTTGCCTACCGCGCCGACAGCCAGAGCCGCACCACGCAAATGAGTGGTCCGGATGGCGAATTGAACCTGAGCGTGGATCTGAAAAACAGCGCAATCCTGGGCGATGCCAAGCAGCAGGCCAACGCCCTGAACAGCTACCTCGCCCAGTTTGATCGGGTGCAGGAGCGTGGCAGCGCCAAGGCCGCCCTGATGGAGATGTTCAAGGACGCCTTCAGCGCCATGAACAGCCACTATCCACAGGGCGCTACCCCGTCACAGCCACTGACCCGTAACGCGACGGACAAAGGCCTGCTGACTGGGCTGGCAGACTTCGAGGCGTCCATCAAACAAACCAACGACGCGTCCAACCCGATGCGCCCATCCGAAGTCGATAGCTTTGCCTATACCCTGTCGCAGAAAACTGTCGTTGCAGGTTCCATAATGAGCAATCGCAGCGTCGATCAAGTCCAGCAATCGAGTTTATCGGCCAGTTATCACAAGAGCCTGAAGGGCGGGAAAGCACCCGCGCTAGGCACAACTAGCGACTCGCAGAACTATCTCTACGTAGAAGTGAATGACAAGGCCAGCAGCTCGGCCAGCCTTGCCTACAAAGACGGCCGACTGACCAGGGCTTCTGTCACGCAAAACGCCAGCCAGGACACCCGGACACAGCAGTACGTCATGGGCAAAATGGTTGAAGAGACCGTGGTGCCAAAGGAAGCTTCAACCAGCCGCAGTCACTTGGTATTGCTGGAATACGCCGCCAAGGAAAGCAAGAAATCCCAGGAGGCACAAGAACAATCCATGTTGAAGGAAGCGCTCGCCACCCTCCACGGTTCGGTGATGTTGCAGGAAAACCCTTCGGCGCTGGCGCGTTGAACACAATGCAGCCGCCAAACGGTCTGCTAAACAGGCACATCGCGAACAAATCGCATCAAGCTGGGCATGATGTAGGCCGCATCCTGGCCGACACCTCTAAGTGTCGCTGAAGCAAAATTCCGTTGTTTCGGCAGACCGACAAAATACAGCCCAGGCACGTGCTCAGCCTGCCCGTTACGATGAGCCCAATATTCATTGCCTGGGCATTCCAACCCGCTCAAAAATTTCAGGTTCGGGCGAAATCCTGTAGCAAACACCAAACTATCAACCTCAGTGTGCTGCCCATCAGACCAGATCACACCGGTTGGTGTTATCGCCTCGAACATCGGCTTACGCTCGAAAAACTTCTGCTTAAGGGCTCGACGATAGATGCCGTCATCGAGCACCGGCGTACTTTGATCGCTCAACCAGCGGGTCTTTTCCAACCCTGACCACTTCAGCCAAGTGTGAAAATCCAGACCGAGTATCTTCTGCGGAAAAAACCGAATGGGCTCCCTGCTTGCCAGCACGACGTTGCTCACATGGGCCAGTTCATAAGCAATTTGAACAGCCGAGTTTGCAGCACCGACCACAACCACTCGCTGCCCACCAAAGCCATCGGCATTTCGATATTCCGCGCTGTGCAAACTGCGCCCAAGAAAGCCCTGAAGCCCTTGAATATCGGGAATGAAAGGCTGATTGAATCCTCCCGTGCAGACGATCAGCGCCTTGGAGAAAAAGTTTTCCCCACCGTCCGTTTGAAGCTGAAACAGCCCGTGTTCTCTGTGTACATGCTGTACGCGGGTGTACTGACGAATTGGCAATTTGAATGCCTTTGCATAGTCTTCCAGATAGCGCACGACCTCATCACGAAGCGGGTAATGATCAGGTTCTGCCGGGAAGCGCATGCCTGGCAATGACGAGTAAGCCGCTGGAGAGAAAAGCTTCAGACTGTCGTAGTAGTTGCACCAATTCCCTCCCGGAGACCGCTCAGCATCCAGAATCAGGAACCTGAGGTTGTGCTGCTGCAAGTGCCAACCGCACGCTAATCCTGCCTGGCCAGCGCCAATCACGACGACATCCAGGACTTCATTCGTTACATTCATATATGCACACTCATGCACACTACAAGACAAAAAATATCAGGGCGTACCTGGGCAACAGAACGGGGCCAGGCTTTTCATATGCTCAAGAATGGCTTCGAGGCGTGCCACCACCGCCGGACCATCCACCTCGTAGAACATCTGCCTACTGACCTTGGTGCCGCGGACGATACCTGCCTCTAACAGCACTTGCAGATGTCGGGAAACAACTGAACGCTCCTGGGGCAATCCTTGCGCAATCTCGGCGATATCGGCGCGCCCCAGTTGCATCACGCGCTTGAGCACAGCGACACGCGAAGGCTCGCAAAGCGCCTTGAAGAAAGCGCCATCGAGCGACTCGATGGCGGCGTCAATTGCGCGGGTTCGGTGAAGGATTCGATCAGTCATGCAACCGACTATATGTGCATGCTTGTGCACACGTCAATACTCTGCAATGACATGCCCTCCCCGCCGGGCAGTGCGCTCTCTGGAAGGCCTACAGCCTAGGGAGCAAGATGTCCGTACCCGGCTGCACGGGTGAAGTCGGCCAGATGCCAAATATCACCGTTCGCCCCCCAAGTGCCATCAACCACATCCTGGATCTGTATTGAGGTCAGCAACTGGCGCTGATCCTCCGTTGTCAGGCTCGATTGTATTGCGCAATGCAATTCACGTACGTAGCGCTGACGCATCGGTGCATCAAGAACGCCGGCAGGCACCTTGACGATGACAATGCATGGAACGGCCCTGGCATGAGGAGCAACGCCTCCGCACAGCCATTCATCGGCCTGAATTTCCTCAATGAGCACCCAGCACAAAGCACGCTGCTGAGGGGCATCGCCCATGTGTTCATTAAGCATTGCCACGTTGCTCACGCTTCGAAGCAGCTGTTGGCGCTGTGGCTGATTGAAAGCGCCCGTAGGCACCTTGATCAAGATGTTTGGCATGGCGAAACCTCACTGTTAACTGGAAGCGTCATTGGGCCAGTTATCTCTCCACTCCATAAGTGACCGATTCGCCTTCTTTCGGGCATAATCGGACAATGTACGATTTCACTGTTCTAGTCTTTCCCGGGTCGTTCGCCTCAAGCGTCGCGGCCACCCTGGACATCCTTGGCACCGCCGCGACACTTGCGCAGCGCCAAGGCCTTGCCGTGCCACGCTGGCGAGTTTGCGGGCCGCAGCCAGGGCTGATTACGCTAGGGCAAGGCATGCAACTGTTGGTCGACGAACTGACGACAGACGTCGAGGACAACTCCTGCTGGGTCATTCCGGGCCTTGGCATCAGCGACTTCGACGCGCTGCTGCAGCGTCTTGAGCAAGACTGGGTACTGCAGACACTGCCAGCGCTGAGGGCACATGTGAATGAAGGCAAGGAGATTGCCGCCTCGTGCTCGGCGGTCTTTCTCCTGCATGCCGCAGGATTACTGGACGGTCGAAAGGTAACGACCTCCTGGTGGCTCGCCCCTTGGCTGTCGAGCATTGCGCCGGACTGCATCGTCGACCCCAACGTCATGGTGCTTTGCGACCCACCCTTGACGACCGCTGGCGCAGCCTTCGCGCAAACTGACCTGATGCTGCACCTGCTGCGCAGACGCCTGTCGCCGACGCTCGCCGACTATGTGGGCAAGGCTCTTCTACTCGACGGCCGACAGTTGCAATCCCCATTCATCAACCCAGCGATCATGGCCCGGGGCAATACACTGGTCGCCAACCTCACCGCTTACATAGAAGCCTGCCTGCCCCACCCTCCCAGCGTTCCGAGCCTTGCAGCGTACGTCGGCATGTCTGAGCGAACGCTGTCCCGGCACCTTCGAAAAGCAACCGGCCTTTCAACCCAATATTTGATCCAGCGTGTGCAGCTGAACAGGGCCCGCGTGCTACTGGAAACCAGCAGACACTCCGTTGAATCTATCGCCGAGCAGGTGGGGTACCAGGATGCCACGGCCCTACGGCGACTTATGCGCCGCCTGTTGAACGCATCCCCAAGACAACTGCGCCAGTAGCTCAAATGAGTACCGCACGAAGCGCATCTACCTCCGCGAGCCTCTGACCAACGTGCTGGAGCTGGACTGTCCTGCCTCCACGCCGCGACCGCCAGCCTGCGCGCCGTTGAAGAGCGAGAGCAGCCGCACAGTCTGATGACGAGCCCTAGTCCAAACTGACCTCAATGTCTTCTGGGAATACGAGCTTTCCATACCAGCCGTGCCCGGCCGTAAGAATGGCCGTTTTTATTGGCGCTCGCTGCAATCGAATGCCTACAAGTGCTTACCAAGAGCCAATTACTGGCGCTGGTAGGCGAACATGTGCTGTACGTAATCAGCTTTCCCGAGAGGTACACCGTTATGACGAAGGATGTTGTACGCCGTGACTAGATGAAAATAGAACTGTGGCGTGACCCAGTTAACCGCGTATTCACTGCCGGTCATATCGAACGTTATGCCATTTGGTAGCGCGATAGCGATTTGTCGCTCTGCACCTTCATCCACCTGGGCACGGTCCACCGAAGCAAGAACCGCCAGAGTACGCTCGATCAGTGCCTTCGCTGCAGCCAAGTTTTCGGGGGGAGCGAGCGATTGCAACGGCTGCTGTGTAAGCCGCTGGACCGCCTCCTGCGCCTGAGTACAAGCATACTGAACTTGTCGGGCTAGATTGTGCATATCCGGTGCAAGCCGAGCTTCAAGCAGAATCTGCGAGTCATAGCCGCGTTCACGAGCGCAAGTCTCGCCCTTAGACAAAAGAGACGATAGAGATCGCAGCATCTGTGCGAAACAGGGGATGGTAACTGAGTAGACCGACATATCTTTTCCCTAAGTAGTCATTCAAAGCGGGCACAAGCGACCAGCCTTTCTTCCGTCCAGCGGGCTGAATGCTAGCAGATTGCTGCACTTCATCCGCCAACAGCAGCGTCCTCTTCCCCGACACCACCCGAATGCACTCTCCTCCGCGCCCAACGGCGACCAGCGGAAAGGGTCGCGAGCCCTACCCGATGACGAGGGAAGAGCAATCGATCCTCTTCGGGGAATTGCCGGCGCACCTGCAGACAATGGACTTGTTCAAGGTGAACACAGGTTGCCGCGAGCAAGAAGTCTGCAAGTTGAGATGGGATTGGGAGATTCCGGTGCCGGGACTTGGCACCAGCGTGTTCCTGATTCCGTCAGACTTCGGCGGCAGGAACGAGCGGTCGGGTGTGAAAAACGGTGATGAGAGATTGGTCGTGCTCAACAGCGTGGCGAAGTCGAGCCCGGCCTGAGCAAGGAATGGGTTTTTCCTTACAACGGCAACGCAATGCATGGGATGAATGACTCGGCCTTGAAAAAAGCGCGGGTGAGAGCGGCGAAACTCTGGCAGGAGGAAAACCTTCGCCCCGCTCACCCTGGGTATGCACCCATCAGGATCCATGATCCTCAAACACACGTTTGGCCGTCGGCTACGCGCAGCAGGCGTCACCGAGGAAGATCGTAAAGCTCTTTGAGGCCACAAGAACGGCAGCATCACCAGTCATTACTCGGGCGCCGAGCTCGGGCATCTGATCGAGGCTGCGAATATGGTATCAGCAACCGATTCGCGTGGACCGGTACTGACAACTTTGAAGAGGAAGCAGGCGTGAAAAATCTAGGAGTCACGCAAAAGTCACGCACATGAAAAAGGCCAATGCTGTGAACATTGGCCTAAGTCATTGAAGAATATGGTCGGGACGGAGTGATTCGAACACTCGACCCCTAGCACCCCATGCTAGTGCGCTACCGGACTGCGCTACGCCCCGACTAGGCGTGAATCTTGTTCCGCTTCTCAACGGAACGCTCAGGAATATATCGCAAGCTTTTGAAAACTGGAAGTATTTAAAAGCAGAAATTTATTTCTTGAGCACCACCAGTACATCTTCGAGCTCGGCGATCATCTGGCGGATCATCTGTTTGTACTGGGTTGTATCGTCTTTGGCCTCATCACCGGAGAGGCGCAGACGCGCGCCGCCGATGGTGAACCCCTGGTCATAGAGCAGCGCGCGGATCTGCCGGATCATCAGCACGTCTTGTCGCTGATAATACCGACGGTTTCCGCGGCGCTTGACCGGGTTGAGTTGAGGAAACTCCTGCTCCCAATAGCGCAGCACGTGCGGTTTTACCGCACACAGCTCGCTAACTTCACCAATGGTGAAGTAGCGTTTGCCCGGGATGACGGGTAGTTCGTCGTTATGACTTGGTTCCAGCATAAGCCTCAACTCGGGCCTTCAACTTCTGCCCTGGACGAAAGGTGACCACACGGCGAGCCGTGATCGGGATTTCTTCTCCCGTTTTCGGATTGCGGCCAGGCCGCTGGCGTTTGTCCCGCAGGTCAAAATTGCCGAAACCGGACAATTTGACCTGTTCGTTGTCTTCCAGAGCGTGCCTGATTTCTTCGAAAAACAGTTCGACCAATTCTTTGGCCTCCCGTTTATTCAGGCCCAGCTCCTCATACAGACGTTCCGCCATCTCAGCTTTCGTCAGAGCCCCCATACGTCACTTCCTTAACGTGGCGTTCAACCTGGTTTCGAGCGAGGTGAGGATATTCTGCGTTGCGGTATTCACCTCATCGTCATTAAGAGTGCGCGATGGATGCTGCCAGGTCAAGCCAACTGCAAGGCTTTTTCTATGCGGATCAATGCCTTTACCCTGATACACGTCAAATAGCCTGAGGTCCGTCAGCCATTCGCCTGCATTTTCACGAATTACCTCCAGCACGGCGCTGGAAGCAACGTCACGGTCGGCCAGCAACGCAAGGTCACGACGCACTTCAGGAAAGCGCGATAACTCCTGGAATTTCGGCATTTTCCCCAGTGCCACTTCAGCCAGAACCAGCTCGAAAACGAAGACCGGACGATCAAGGCCCAGGGTTTTCGACAGTTCAGGGTGAATGGCACCGACATAGCCGACTTCACGCCCGTCTCGCTCGATGCGTGCGGTCTGCCCCGGGTGCAGCGCCGGGTGCTTGCCAGGGGCGAAAGTGAATGCGTCGAGCGCGCCGGCGAAGCCCAGCACCGCTTCGACGTCAGCCTTGACGTCGAAGAAATCGACGACATCGCGACCTTGCGCCCAGCCTTCCGGCAAACGGCTGCCACAGACGACACCGGCCAGCATAGGCTCTTGCTTCAAGCCATCCAGCTGACCGACAAAACGCAGGCCGCTTTCGAACAGCCGCACGCGATCCTGCTGGCGGTTCAGGTTGTGCTGGAGCGATTTGACCAGGCCCGGCCACAGGGACGAGCGCATGGCAGCCATGTCGTTGGAAATCGGGTTGGCCAGCAACAGCGGCTCGACACCCGGACTGAACAGCTCGAACTGGCGTGGATCGATGAAGCTGTAGGTGATCGCTTCCTGATACCCACGGGCCACCAGCAGGCGGCGCAGTTCTGGCAGGTCGCTGCGGGCTTCAGCCTTGGCCTGTGGGGCCAGGCGTGCTTGCGGGTAGCGAACCGGCAGGCGGTTGTAGCCGTACAAGCGGGCCAGCTCTTCGATCAGGTCGACTTCCAGGCTGATATCGAAGCGATGGCTTGGCACTTCGACGTGCCACTGCCCTGCCCCATCGGCGCGGATGTTCAGGCCCAGGGCGCTGAGCAGGCGTTCGACTTCGACCGGGTCCATTTCCATGCCCAGCATCTGGGTGATGCGCTGGGCACGCAGGGTGACCGGGGCAATCTTGGGCAGGTGCTGTTCGCTGACGGTCTCGATGATCGGGCCGGCTTCGCCACCGGTGATGTCCAGCAGCAGGGCTGTGGCGCGCTCCATGGCTTCACGGGCCAGTTGCCAGTCCACGCCACGCTCGTAACGGTGCGAGGCGTCGGTGTGCAGGCCATAGGAGCGGGCCTTGCCAGCGACGGCGATCTGGTCGAAGAACGCGCTCTCCAGGAATACATCGCGGGTCGTGGCGGATACGCCACTGTGCTCGCCGCCCATCACGCCGGCAATCGCCAGGGCGCGAGCGTGGTCGGCAATCACCAGGGTGTCGCTGCGCAGGGTCACTTCCTGGCCGTCGAGCAGTACCAGTTTCTCACCCTCTTCGGCCATGCGCACGCGGATGCCACCGTTGATTTCGGCGAGATCAAACGCATGCAGCGGCTGACCCAGCTCCAGCATCACATAGTTGGTGATGTCGACAGCGGCGTCGATGCTGCGCACGTCGGCGCGACGCAGGCGCTCGACCATCCACAGCGGCGTCGGCTTGGACAGGTCGACGTTACGGATCACACGGCCCAGGTAACGCGGGCACGCGGCCGGCGCGAGGACTTCAATCGAACGCACTTCGTCGTGCACGGCCGGCACGCTCGCAACCACGGGACGCGTCACGGGAGCGGCATACAACGCGCCGACTTCACGGGCCAGGCCGGCCAGGGACAGGCAGTCGCCACGGTTCGGCGTCAGGTCGACCTCGATGCTCGCATCGTCCAGGCCCAGGTATTCACGGATGTCCTGGCCCACCGGCGCATCTGCCGGGAGCTCCATCAGGCCATCGTTGCCTTCGCCAATCTGCAGTTCTGCCTGGGAGCACAACATGCCGTTGGACTCGACGCCGCGCAGCTTGGCTTTCTTGATCTTGAAGTCGCCCGGCAGTTCGGCACCGATCATGGCGAACGGGATCTTCAAGCCCGGGCGCACGTTGGGCGCGCCGCAGACGACCTGGAAGGTTTCCGCGCCATTGCTGACCTGGCAAACCCGCAGTTTGTCAGCGTCCGGGTGTTGCTCGGTGCCCAGCACCTCGCCCACGACCACACCGCTGAAATCACCGGCGGCCGGCGTTACGCTGTCGACCTCAAGGCCGGCCATCGACAGGCGAGCAACCAGCTCGTCCCGACTTACCTGCGGGCTTACCCAGCCGCGCAGCCATTGTTCACTGAATTTCATCCTGCTCTCCTATTAGATTCGTTACGGGTCTGCGGCTTAGCGAAATTGCGCAAGGAACCGCAAGTCGTTGTCGAAGAACAGGCGCAAGTCATTCACACCGTAACGCAGCATGGCCAGGCGCTCGACGCCCATGCCGAAAGCAAAGCCGGAGAACTCTTCCGGATCGATCCCGGACATACGCAGCACGTTCGGGTGAACCATGCCGCAGCCCATGACTTCCAGCCAGCCAGTCTGCTTGCAGACGCGGCAGCCTTTACCGCTGCACATCACGCATTCCATGTCGACTTCAGCCGATGGCTCGGTGAACGGGAAGTACGAAGGGCGGAAACGCACGGCCAGTTCTTTCTCGAAGAACACCCGCAGGAACTCTTCGATCGTGCCTTTCAGGTCGGCGAAATTGATGTCGCGATCAACCAGCAGGCCTTCGACCTGGTGGAACATCGGCGAGTGGGTGATATCGGAGTCGCTGCGGTACACACGGCCTGGGCAGACGATGCGGATCGGCGGCTGTTGCGATTCCATGGTGCGGACCTGTACCGGCGAGGTATGGGTGCGCAACAACATGTTCGCGTTGAAATAGAAGGTGTCATGCATCGACCGGGCCGGGTGATGGCCTGGGATGTTGAGCGCTTCGAAGTTGTGGTAGTCGTCTTCGACCTCAGGGCCTTCGGCAATGCCGTAGCCGATGTGGGTGAAGAACTGCTCGATGCGTTCCAGCGTCCGGGTCACCGGATGCAGGCCACCGGAAGTCTGGCCACGGCCAGGCAGGGTCACGTCGATGGACTCGGCGGCGAGCTTGGCAGCCAGATCCGCCTCCTCGAACAACGCCTTGCGCGCATTGAGGACCTCTGTGACACGCTCCTTGGCAACGTTGATCAGCGCACCGACCTGCGGACGCTCTTCGGCTGGCAGGTTCCCCAGGGTCTTCATCACCTGAGTCAACTCGCCCTTCTTGCCAAGGTAGTGAACCCGGATTTGCTCCAGGGCATTGATATCTTCAGCGCTTTGCACAGCCTCTAGTGCTTGAGCGACCAGCGCGTCCAGGTTTTCCATGTACAGACTCCAGATACGAAATAGGGGAAGAGCTTTAAGGCTCTTCCCCTATTTATGACGTTTGACACCTGGGCCCACAGATGTAGGCCCCGGTGACTGCCGGGGGTACTTAAGCCAAGGTGGCTTTAGCTTTCTCGACAATCGCAGCAAACGCCGCTTTTTCGTTCACTGCCAGATCAGCCAGAACCTTACGGTCGATCTCGATGGACGCTTTTTTCAGGCCAGCGATGAAACGGCTGTAGGACAGACCGTTAACACGAGCACCAGCATTGATACGAGCGATCCACAGAGCGCGGAACTGACGTTTTTTCTGACGACGGTCACGGTAGGCGTATTGGCCTGCCTTGATTACCGCTTGCTTGGCAACACGGAATACGCGGGAACGCGCGCCGTAGTAGCCTTTAGCAAGTTTCAGAATTTTTTTGTGACGCTTACGGGCAATGACGCCACGCTTTACACGAGCCATGAGTTACTTCCTCTATTCTTGATCCAAAAATTAACGAAGGCGCAGCATGCGCTCGACTTTTGCCACGTCAGACGGATGCAGCAAGCTGCTACCGCGCAGTTGACGCTTACGCTTGGTCGACATTTTGGTCAGGATGTGGCTCTTGAAAGCGTGCTTGTGCTTGATACCGTTAGCAGTTTTCAGAAACCGCTTAGCAGCACCACTTTTGGTCTTCATCTTTGGCATGTTCGGATACTCCGCATTCAGTTGATAAACATAATCGCAAGGCCTGCCGTGCCCTGGTGATTACTTCTTCTTTTTCGGGGCGATGACCATGATCAGCTGGCGTCCTTCCATCTTAGGATGCTGTTCGACCGAACCGTACTCGAGCAGGTCTTGTTCAACCCGCTTGAGGAGTTCCATCCCCAGCTCCTGGTGGGCCATCTCACGGCCGCGGAATCGCAAGGATACCTTGGCCCTGTCCCCATCACTCAGGAAACGTACCAGGTTGCGCAGTTTTACCTGGTAATCCCCTTCCTCCGTCCCTGGACGAAACTTGATTTCTTTTACCTGAATCTGCTTCTGGTTTTTCTTCGCCGCGGCAATCTGCTTCTTCTTTTCGAAGATCGACTTGCCGTAGTCCATCACCCGGCAAACCGGTGGGACTGCGTCTGCGGAAATTTCTACCAGATCAAGCTTGGCTTCTTCAGCAATACGAAGCGCTTCATCAATCGAGACGATGCCAATCTGCTCGCCGTCAGCGCCAATTAACCGAACCTCGCGTGCCGAGATATTCTCGTTGATCGGGGCTTTCGGTGCAGCTCGTTTATCTTGTCTCATTTCACGCTTAATAATAATTACTCCAAATCTGGGCGACCACGCCGGGAAACCGCTTGCGCGAGAAACTCAGCGAATTCGGCGACGGGCATCGAGCCCAGGTCAGCACCTTCACGAGTACGCACAGCGACAGTCTGCATCTCGACCTCCCGATCTCCGATAACCAAGAGAAAGGGAACCTTGAGCAAAGTATGCTCGCGGATTTTAAAGCCGATCTTTTCATTTCTCAAGTCGGACTTGGCACGAAATCCGCTTTGATTGAGAGTTTTTTCGACTTCGGCGGCAAAATCTGCCTGTTTATCAGTGATATTCATGATCACTGCCTGGGTCGGCGCCAGCCACGCAGGGAACGCACCCTCGTAGTGTTCGATCAGAATCCCGACGAAACGCTCGAACGAACCGAGGATCGCGCGGTGAAGCATGACCGGGTGCTTGCGACTGTTGTCTTCGGACACATATTCAGCGCCCAGACGGATCGGCAGGTTGAAATCGAGCTGCAAGGTACCACACTGCCACACACGACCGAGGCAATCTTTCAGCGAGAATTCGATCTTCGGACCGTAGAAGGCCCCCTCGCCCGGCTGCAGGTCGTACGCAAGGCCCGCGCTATCAAGGGCGGCGGCCAGGGCCGCTTCGGCGCGATCCCACAGCTCGTCGGAACCAACGCGTTTTTCCGGACGAGTGGACAACTTCATCTCGACTTCGGTGAAGCCGAAGTCACGATAGACGTCCATGGTCAGCTTGATGAAGGCGGCGGATTCGGCCTGCATCTGCTCTTCGGTGCAGAAGATGTGCGCATCGTCCTGAGTGAATGCACGCACGCGCATGATGCCGTGCAGCGCACCCGATGGCTCGTTGCGGTGGCAGGCACCGAACTCGGCCAGGCGCATCGGCAGCTCGCGGTAGCTCTTCAAGCCCTGGTTGAACACCTGCACGTGGCATGGGCAGTTCATCGGCTTGATGGCGTAGTCGCGGTTTTCCGACTGGGTGGTGAACATGTTGTCGGCGTAGTTGGCCCAGTGCCCGGATTTCTCCCACAGGCTGCGGTCCACCACTTGCGGCGTCTTGATTTCCAGATAGCCGTTTTCACGCTGGACCTGGCGCATGTACTGCTCGAGCACCTGGTACAGGGTCCAGCCGTTCGGGTGCCAGAACACCATGCCCGGGGACTCTTCCTGGGTATGGAACAGGCCCAGGCGCTTGCCGATCTTGCGGTGATCGCGCTTCTCGGCTTCTTCAATGCGCTGGATGTAGGCCGCCAGTTGCTTCTTGTCCGCCCAGGCGGTGCCATAGACGCGCTGCAACTGCTCGTTCTTCGCGTCGCCACGCCAGTAGGCGCCGGACAGCTTGGTCAGCTTGAAGGATTTCAGGAAACGCGTGTTCGGCACGTGCGGGCCACGGCACATGTCGACGTATTCTTCGTGGTAGTACAGGCCCATGGCCTGCTCGTCCGGCATGTCTTCCACCAGACGCAGCTTGTAGTCCTCGCCACGGGCCTTGAAGACTTCGATGACTTCGGCGCGCGGGGTGACCTTCTTGATGACGTCGTAATCTTTCTCGATCAGCTGCTGCATGCGCTGTTCGATGGCCGCCATGTCTTCCGGCGTAAAAGGACGCTCGAAGGCGATGTCGTAATAGAAGCCTTCGTCGATGACCGGGCCGATGACCATCTTCGCGCTCGGGTACAGCTGCTTGACCGCATGGCCGACCAGGTGCGCGCAAGAGTGGCGAATGATCTCCAGCCCCTCTTCATCCTTTGGCGTGATGATTTGCAGCGTGGCGTCGCTGTCGATGACGTCACTGGCGTCGACCAGCTTGCCGTTGACCTTGCCGGCCAGGGTGGCCTTGGCCAGGCCCGCACCAATGGATGCGGCGACCTCGGCTACGGAAACCGGGTGATCGAATGAACGTTGACTGCCGTCGGGAAGAGTAATAGTTGGCATGGCGCCTCCTCTCCTAGTGGTGACCCCTACCAAAGGTCACGTGGGTTGGGATGAGCCAGTACAAGATCCAGTCCAGGCCATTCAATGACGAACGCCTGCCTTACAGCGGCAGGAGCCTTGCGGCCAACCGGGAAAACCGAACCAGAGTGACTGGGATTCAAATCAGGGTTATTTCGAACATTTGCCGCCGGGACGAGTTGTCATCCGCAGCCTGGAAATACCCGAGCCCGGCATGCTAGCACAGATGAACGGTCATCGCCGCGCTCGAATTGAAGCAGGCGTAAATCCACGGTTTTTATGCCAGAGTGCTGAACTGAACCGAGCGCAACGCCTCAGATATCAAGACATCGACCCGAAAGGAGCATCTTCGCATGCGTCTCAATACATTGTTTGCAGTAGTCGCCCCCCTCGCCCTGCTGCTTCCTCTGACCGCCCATGCCGACTGGCCCAAAGGCGAGCGCGAAAAATACATGGCCCAATGCACGGAGGCGGCAACGCCCCAGATCGGCCCGGCCGCTGCCAAGGCTCATTGCGCCTGTGGCGCCGATGCGATCAAGTCCTATCCAGCCTCGGACATCCAGGCCTTGATGGACAACAAGGCCACCCCGGATCTGCAACAAAAGGCACTGGGCCAGATCGCAAAATGCAAGGCCGACAACAAGGCGAAAAAGTGAGAAAACAGGCTTCCTGAGCGGGCCCGGCAGGGTTGAAAAACACTGATTTCAGGCTTTTTTGAACGATTTATTCAGGTTTTACAGCTTTTTTTATCGTCTTTACTTTCGGCTGAAAGCCTTTAAAACCGGGCCTTTCAGCGGGTAAAGGCGGTAAAGTAAACACGACTGATTGGCAAACAACGCGTCTGGGGGGGTCCCAAATCGAACATTTCGACTATGATACCCGGGTGTGCCCAGTTGGCCTGAGCAGCACAGTACACTGAAAATATATGTTTCTTGGAGATACACCATGTCTAATCGCCAAACCGGCACCGTTAAATGGTTCAACGATGAAAAAGGCTTCGGCTTCATCACTCCTCAAGGTGGCGGTGACGACCTGTTCGTACACTTCAAAGCTATCGAAAGCGACGGTTTCAAAAGCCTGAAAGAAGGCCAGACCGTTTCCTTCGTGGCTGAGAAAGGCCAAAAGGGTATGCAAGCTGCACAGGTTCGCCCAGAGTAATTTCTCGGCGCACTAAAAAAACCCCGTCCATGTGACGGGGTTTTTTATGGGCGATTGAAAACCGCCTGTCAGCCGCAGTTCACCCGGTTGACCACCAGGTTGGCATCGGTATTGAGGTTCAGGCGATCGGAGCGGTACTCAAGCGTCACCATGTCGTTGGGCTTGAGGATCCGGGCAATCTGCGCGCCGGCACGGGTACGAGCCTGCTCCAGCAATTGTGGCGAGGCCTGCTTGCCAATGGCGAACTCGGCGCCCTTTGCTTCGCAGCGGCCGTTACCGGTCTCGGTCGCCACGGGTTCGGGGGTCGTTTCCGAGGTGCTGCTGCAACCGCTCAAGACCACGGCGGCCAGCAGAGTACTCAATGACGCGAGCTTCCAAGGCATGAAGCCTCCTTTTTCTATAGATAAACAGAGAGCGTGCGACAACCCAAACGGCGCTTGGTTTCAACACCGGAGGTCTCGGCTTGGCTCATCCGGAAAACCGGCAGTTTGCCTGAGCCGCCACTGCTGTTCAGACATGAATCGTGACTGGATATGAACACCGCTCAATAAACGTCGATGTAATCGAACGGAGGATTGGGCCAGTTATCCTTCAGCGCATTGTAGATCTGCATGACCCAGACCTCGTCGCTGGCAGCGACCCGCCCGACGTATCCCGAGCCCTTCGCCCAGGTCTCGAGCCGAAACAGCAAGCCATCGATGTCCGCACCACCGACCACACCCGAGGACAAATAGGCGACACCGCCCTTGGTCACGCGCAGCTGGGTATGCTCGTCATCACTGGCCGAGGCCAGCAATTGACGAACCGCTTCGAGGGTCAGGCCATCCGGAGCGTTCAAATCGATCTGCACGGCGGGGCTCCTTTAAAAACAAAAAAAAGAGTGTCGCACAGCCCTCTTCCAATGCCTAAGTCGCAGTGCCAAACCGGGGGCAAAAATGCTTAACTCCACTTACAGCCCTCCAACTCGCGAGCCCTACCATGAGCACCGTCAGCATCGAAGCCACCATCAATGCCAAATGGTCGGAGGGCCATAGCTCCTATAGCCCGAGCAGCCCCGAGGAATTGGCAATCATCGGCATAGAATTGCTGGTGAGGGAACTGGGGACGGAGGTCGCCCGCAACTTCATCCAGCAGGCATTCGAACGCTACCCGAGCGTCGTCGACGCCGTGGACTGAAGCTCACGCACCCGCAGGCCCAACCTGCGGGCGCACAGCCGGGCAGGTTACTTGAGGCGCGCCAGGCGCTCGGTCAGCAGGTCGAAGAAGCCCTGGGCATCACCGTTTTCCACCCAGAACGCGTTCTTCGGCGCTTTCAGGCCATCGTACCAGTCGACGATGGTCTGCCCGAACGTCGGGCCCTCGCGACTGTCCACGACGACATTGACCGAACGACCAGTGAACAACTGCGGCTTGAGCAGATAGGCAATCACCGTCGCGTCATGCACCGGCCCGCCCGTCATGCCGTAGTGCTCCATGTCGCCCTTGACGTATTCGTTGAGGATATCGCCCACCAGCTTGCTGGCATGGTTGTTCAGCGCCGCGATCTGCTTCAGGCGCGCTTCGCTGGTGAGGATCTTGTGGGTCACGTCCAGCGGCAGGTACGTCAGCTTCACGCCGCTCTTGGCCACGACCTCGGCCGCCTGCGGGTCGGCGAACAGATTGAATTCAGCCACCGGCGTGATATTGCCGCCGTTGAAATGCGCACCGCCCATGATCACCACTTCCTTGATGCCCTGGACGATGTCGGGCTCCTGCACCAGTGCCAGGGCCAGGTTGGTCTGCGGGCCAAGCATGACAATGGTGATGCTGTGGGGCTTGGCCGCCTTGAGGGTGTCGATCAGGTAGTTGACGGCATTGCCTTCGGCCAACCCCTTCTTCGGCTCGTGCACGGTGACACCCGACAGGCCTTCCTTGCCATGGATGTTTTCCGCGTAGATCGGCGTGCGCATCAACGGTTTCGGCGCCCCGGCATACACGGGCACGTCTTCGCGCCCCGCCCATTCCCGCGCCAGGCGAGCGTTGCGAGAGGTCTTGTCCAGGCGCACATTGCCGGCAACGGTGGTCAGCGCGCGGATATGCAGCTCCTCGGGCGACGCCAGGGCGAACAACAGCGCCACCACGTCATCGGCCCCCGGATCGGTGTCGATGATCAGGTCGATTTTTTCCGCCGCCTGGGCGCCCGTAGCAGTGATCAATGACAAAAGCAGCAGACTCCGGATCAGTTGATGCATTTTCTGAGCATAGCGGTGCATGGCGCACTCCTTGTGCAGGGTTGAACAGGGTTAGAACGTCACTCCAGCGACCAGCACGATATTGCAGTACGCAGAGCACTCGCCTGTGCGAATGATCGCCCGCGCCTGTCGGCTGATGATCTTGAATTGTTCATGGCTGACCAGCGCCCGCTCGCCCAGCGCACCCTCGGCATGCAGCGCCTCCAGGGTCGTCAGGGCCGACGGTTGTTTGTCGAGGATCTCCTCGGCCAGTACATGGCTTTCCACCTGCATTTCGCTGAGCACCACCTTCAAGGTGCTGACAAAGTCAGGAATGCCATGGGTCAGGGCCAGGTCGATCAATTCGACCTGGGGCGGCACGGGCAGGCCGGCATCACCGATGACCACCTTGTCGCCATGGCCCAGGGAAGCGATCAGTCGTGACAGTGCCACATTCAACAACGGCGTCTTTTTCATGATTTGAAAGCCTGTACTTCCAGCAACGTGGGGATTGAAGGCTGCGCGCCCGCGCGGGTGACCGACAGCGCGGCGGCGGCCTGGCCGAAACGAATCGCGTCGACCTCGCTTTTGCCGCTCGCCAGGGCTGCCGCGAAGCCGCCGACAAAGGTGTCTCCGGCCGCCGTGGTGTCCACTGCCTTGACCCGCGGGGCCGGGAAGTGTTCGAAGCTGGCACCGTTGGCGAACATCAACCCCTGGGCACCCAGGGTCACGATCACCTTGCCGGCGCCAGCGGCGATCAGATGCGCCGCGGCGGCTTCGGCGGTTTCCAGGGAATCCACCGCCAGCCCGCTCAAGACTGCTGCTTCGCTTTCATTGGGAATCAGGTAGTCGATGCAGGCGTACCAGTCGGCCGGCAACGTCCGGGAGGCTGGCGCCGGGTTGAGGATGACGATTTTGCCCAACTCGCGAGCGCGCTTGAGGGCGTGGCCGACGGTGGCATCCGGCACTTCGAGCTGGCAGATGATGACATCGGCGCCTTGCAGCACTTCATCGACACTGTCCAGGACCTCGGCGGTGAGCGCACCGTTGGCACCGGCAACGATAACGATCGCATTCTGGCTGTTGTCGTCGACGACGATCAGCGCCACGCCGCTGGCCCCCTCCACCACGCTGACCGCCTGGCAGTCGATGCCCTCGGCCAACAGCCCGCCACGCAACTGTTCGCCGTAGGCATCATTGCCCACGCAACCGACCATCGATACCTGCGCCCCCAGGCGCGCGGCGGCCACCGCCTGGTTGGCACCCTTGCCGCCCGGGATGGTTGCGAACGACTCGCCGATCAGTGTTTCACCACCACGCGGCAGACGCGGCGCCCGGGTCACCAGGTCCATGTTCAGGCTGCCTATTACCACTACTTTTGCTGGCATACATCACTACTCATCAATTCGGTTCAGCGGTATTGGGCGAATGTACCGGACAGCGGTGCAGTCGACTCTCGCAGGACAATACTTGGCGTCACGATCCGCTGCTCGGTGGCAAGGCCCGGCGTCGCAATTCGTCGCAGCAGCACTTCGGCCGCCATCTCGCCGAGCTGCAGGATCGACTGCCCTACCGTGGTCAACGCCGGGTAGACATAACGGCTCATCTGGATGTCATCGAAACCGATGACCGACAGTTCGCTGGGCACGCGCACGTTGCGTTCAGCGGCGGCGCGCAGTACACCGATGCCGATCATGTCGTTGGCCGCGAAAATCGCGCTCGGCGGCTGCTGTTCAAGCAGTTGCGCGGCGGCGCGGTAGCCACCGGTACTGGTGAAATCGCTCTCGAGCATGCGCTCGACGGGCAGCTCGATCCCGGCCTCTTTCAGCGCACGGCAGTAACCGGCCAGACGCATTTGCGCCACGCTGGTATCGGCCGGGCCACCGATGAAGGCGATATCGCGATGGCCCAGCTCCAGCAGGTGCCGGGTCGCCAGGTAGGCGCCGTATTCATGATCGATGCGCACCAGGTCTGCGTCGACGCCGTCGAGCCCGCGGTCGACGATCACCATGGGCGTGCGCACGTTGGAAAGCCCCTCGGCCAGGCCGACATCACCGCCGGCGGACGCGAAGATCAGGCCGTCGATGCGTTTTTCCAGCAGCACCCGCAGGTAGCTGCGTTGCTTGTCCGCGTTGTCGTCGGAGTTACACAGGATCACGCAATAGCCGTTGCGCTCACAGTAATCCTCAATACCCCGGGCCAACTCGGCAAAGTAAGGGTTGAGGCTGTTGGGCACCAGCAGGCCGATGGTCGCCGTGGTCTTGGCCTTGAGCGACCGGGCCACGGCGCTGGGCACGTAGTCCAGGCGCTCGATGGCCGCCTCGACCTTGAGCCGCACTTCCTCGCTGACCGGCCGCGTCTTGTTCACCACGTGGGACACGGTGGTATAGGAAATCCCGGCGAGCGCTGCTACATCCTTGATCGTCGCCATGGTTCAGCCCCGCCGACTGGCGCGCTGGCTGCGATAGGTATCGAGCACGACCGCCACCACGATCACCGCACCGGTAATAATGCGCTTGGTCGGCTCAGTAGCGCCGATTTGCGCCAGGCCCGCCGCCAGCACGGAGATGATCAGCACGCCAAAGAAGGTACTGATGACCGAGCCGCGCCCACCCATCAGGCTGGTGCCACCGATGACCACGGCAGCGATGACTTGCAGCTCAAGCCCCGAACCGGCGTTCGGATCCGCCGCCTCCAGACGCGAAATCTGGAACAGCGCGGCCACACCGGCCAGCAAGCCCATCAGGCTGAACACCAGGATCTTGTAAGGCTTTGGATTGATACCGGCCAGGCGCACGGCTTCTTCATTGGTGCCGATGCCGATCAGGTAGCGGCCGAACACCGTACGGGTCAGCACGGCCTGGGCAATGAAGATCACCAGCAAGGCGATGATGAACGAAGGTGAGATACCAAAGGCGATGGGGTTGGACAGCCAGGCGAACGAGTCGCCGATGTAGGCAGTCCGCGAGCCGGTCATCTGGTACGCCAGGCCCCGGGCCATTTCCAGCACGCCGAGGGAGACGATGAACGATGGAATCCGCCACGCCACGGTAATCGAACCGGTGACCGTACCCGCCAGCGCCGCCACGGCCATGCCGAGCAAGGCCGATGGCCACACGCTCCAGCCCCAGCCCAGCACGGCCACGCTGACCGTCGATGCCGCAAGCGCCAGCACCGATCCCACCGACAGGTCGATGCCACCGATGATCAGGATGAACGTCATGCCGACCGCCAGCACCATCAGGTCCGGAATCTGGTTGGCCAAGGTGCTGAAGGTGTCATAGGACAGGAAATGGCTGCTCAGGGCCGAGAACAGCGCGACCATGGCCAGCAGCGCGCCAGCCAGGCCCAGGTAGGTCCCGAGGCCATAGAAATTGCCACTCGATTTGCCGACGGCAGATGCGGTTTTCATGAAAAATCCCTAGGCGCTGCTTCGTTGAGCAACGCATCACGTTTCTGGTAGCCGGCGAATGCGGCGGCAAGCAAGTCATCCTGGGTCCAGCTGTCACGCTCGAAGGTGTCGATCAGGCGTCCGGCGGACAGTACGCCGATCCGGTCACAGATCAACATCAGCTCCCGCAGGTCGCTGGATACCACGACCAGCGCCTTGCCCTGGCGAGTCAGCTCGCCGAGCAGCGCGTAAATGTCGAATTTGGCGCCGACGTCGATGCCACGGGTCGGCTCATCGAACAACATGACCGCGCAATCGCGTTCGAGCCAACGACCGATCACCACTTTCTGCTGGTTGCCGCCCGACAGCTCGGACACCAACTGGGTCGGGCTGGAGCTGCGGATGCGCATGGCATCGACCTGCCGCTGTGCCAAGGCCAGTTCAGCATCGCCATTGACCAGGCCGGCGCTGGAAATCTCCGGCATGTTGCCCAGGGCAATGTTGGCGGCGATGGATTGGGTCAGCAGCAGCCCTTCACCTTTGCGGTCTTCGGTGATCAACGCGATGCCATGGGCCACCGCATCGGCCGGGGAGCGAATGCTCACGACCTGGGCCGGCGAACCCAGCGCCACCGTGCCACTGTCGGCGGTATCGGCACCGAAGATCAACCGCAACAGTTCGGTGCGCCCTGCCCCGATCAGGCCGGAGATACCGAAGATCTCGCCACTGCGCACCTCAAAGGACACGTCGCGAACCTTGTCGGAGCGTGTCAGGCCTTTAACGGTCAGCGCCGGCGCGCCGATCTGGCGTGGACCCAGGTCGATATGCTCGCCCAGCTCCCGGCCAACCATCAGGGTCACCAGTTGCTCGCTGTTGTAGTTGGCCATCGGCTCGACGCAGACCAGGTTGCCATCGCGCAGCACGGCAATGCGCTGAGCGACCCGCGCCAGTTCTTCGAGGCGATGGGAAATGTAGATGATCGAGACGCCGCGAGCCTGCAGACGAGTGATCTGTTCAAAGAGCATCTCGACTTCGCGGGCCGTCAGCATCGCCGTCGGCTCATCGAGAATCAGCACATGGCAATCGCCAATCAGGTTGCGGGCGATCTCGACCATCTGCTGGTGACCGATCCCCAGTTCGCCAACCAACGTGTCAGGATCGATTGCATCGAGCCCCACCTGGGCCATGGCTTCGATGGCCGCCTTGCGCAATTGCTTGCGACTGATCCAGCCACCGTGGTTGGGCAGGTTGTCGAGAAACAGGTTCTCGGCCACGGAAAGGGTCGGCAGCAGGTTGAGTTCCTGCATCACCATGCGCACGCCCAGCTCTTCAGCCTGGGTCCGGCTGCCAGGGCGATAATCCTGACCTTGAAATTGCATCTGCCCGGTCGTCGGCGTCACCAACCCGCCGATGATCTTGGACAAAGTGCTTTTGCCGGCGCCATTTTCGCCGGTCAGCGCCAGCACTTCACCGCGCATCAACGTCAGGTTGATGTCGGTCAGTACCGGTTGGGCATAGGTCTTGCCGATACCGCTGACGCACAGGACAGCGTTCGGGTCGCGAACGGACATAACAAACTCTCCAATGCGCTCGCCCGGATGGGCGAGCACCGTTGTGTCGCCAGGATAACTACTTGGTCACCAGCTCGACCGGAGTTTCGATAACGCCGTTGGTACCGCTGTCGACTTTTTCGCCCTTGAGGATCTTCAGCGCCGTCTCGATGCCGAACACGGCCTGCTTGGCGGCGAACTGATCGGCCGTCGCCAGGACACGACCGTCCTTGAGCATCGGCTTGATGGCATTGATGTTGTCGTAGCCGACCACCTGCACCTTGCCCGCCTTGCCCGCCGCGCGCACGGCCGATACAGCGCCGACCGCCATGCTGTCGTTACCGGCCAGCAGTGCCTTGATGTTCGGGTATTCGCTGAGCATCGACGCGGCAACCTGGTTGCCCTTGTTGATTTCCCAGTCGCCCGATTGCAGGGAAACGACCTTGACCTGCGCCGCTTCCATCGCATCCTTGAAGCCCGCGGTGCGTGCCTGGGCATTGGTGGTGGTGGACACGCCTTCGATGATGCCGACTTCGTCACCGGCCTTGAGCTGCTTGGCCAGGTACTCGCCCACCAGGCGCGCCCCTTTGCGGTTGTCCGGGCCTACGAACGGCACGTTGATGTTCTTGCTTTTGACGACGGCCGGATCGAGCTGGTTATCGATGTTGATCACGGTGATGCCAGCGTCGACGGCTTTCTTGATCACCGGCACCATGGCCTTGGAATCCGCTGGCGCGATGATCAGCGCATCGACCTTGGACACGATCATCTGCTCGACGATGCGGATCTGGTTGGCGGTGTCGGTTTCATCCTTGATCCCGTTGGAGATCAGGTCGAAATCGGCGAAGTGTTCCTTCTGATACGCCTTGGCGCCGTCTTCCATGGTCAGGAAGAACTCGTTGGCCAGGGATTTCATGACCAGGGCGACCTTGGGTTTTTCTGTGGTCTGGGCGAATGCCGAGGAGATAGGCAGCGCAGCGGATGCGGCCGCGAGCATGGCGACAGCGAGAAGACGTCCAGCGAATGGCAACTTCATGGGTTCACTCCGATCTTATGATTATTGTGAGCAAATCAATGCACGGAACGCCGCGCAAACGTTTGCGTGAAGTGAACTATGGTAAGGCTTCGGGGATTTGTCAACGTTGCGGTTTCATCCGCAACGTCGCGGCTCAACGTCCAGGCTCAGGCCGTCGTATTGACCACCGTACCCGAACTGGCGCCCTTTGCCAGCTCCGTGACCAAATGGCCGGTGACCTCCAGCAACGCGCCACTGGTGTCGGCGACCTGTCCCTGAATCGCCATGACCGCCGAGGTCTTGGCTTCCGGGGTTGGATAGGTCTGCGCCTGTGCGGCGGCCAGTTGTTGCTGCTGCTCCCTGAGCTGTTGCTGAAGCTCTTGCATCCGCTTGAGTAAAATCTGGACGGCAATGCTCTGGGTGCTGCCGCTCTCTTGCGCCTGACCGGTCGCTTGCGCGCCCGTCCCCGTCCGGACTTTGCCGGGCGTTGGCGTCTCGCCAAGGGCCTCATCGGCGGCCTCGGTACTCGCCTCGTTCAAGGCCTTCAGGGTAGCTGCGGACTGGCCGCCAATGGTCACGGCCGCCGCATTGGGAAAGCCGATAGAAAACGACATGACAAAACTCCATGGATGGGATTCCTACGCAGGACATCGCCCGCTGAGACGATTTCTTTAGCACTCGCGCAAATCCGCCACAGGCCAGAGCGATTGAACCACCCGTTTATGCCAGACAATAAAAAATTCCTTTCTCCTACACCAAAACGAAAAAAGTGCTGTCAGACGATTTTCTTGAATTTTAAGCAGTTGCGTAATTGCCTACGGTTAAATACTGTATGCACGTACAGCTTAATAAGGATAATCCTGTGGCCCCGCCCTCCGCTGCAACTACCCCTTTAGATTCCTATACACGACTCGGCCTGCGGGTCTCGAAAATCATCAACGCCCCCACCGCGCAAAAAGCCAAGGCAGCCCTGATCTTCCGTCTTCCCGACGAGCCGGTAGATGAGTGGGAGCGCCTGCTGGAAGAAATCGACGAGAACGACAACGTGACCCTCGCCTATCGCGACGATGGCGGTGTGCAGGTTTTCTGGGTTGTGCCGAAGGAAGATTGAGTCTGATGAGTGTTCGCTGTTTAGCTTTTTTGCTTGTGTTTTTCGCCATGGGCGCACAGGCCGGTGCTCCGCGCACCTTCAACGAAGCCAAGAAAGTCGCCTGGAAACTCTACGCACCACAATCCACCGAGTTTTACTGTGGCTGCAAATACACCGGCAATCGCGTGAACCTGGCCGCCTGCGGTTATGTACCGCGCAAGAATGCCAGCCGCGCCGCTCGCATCGAGTGGGAGCATATTGTCCCGGCGTGGCAGATCGGCCATCAGCGTCAATGCTGGCAACAAGGGGGTCGCAAGAACTGCACCCGCTATGACCCGGTCTATCAACGGGCCGAGGCCGACCTGCACAACCTGGTTCCGAGCATCGGGGAAGTGAATGGTGATCGCAGCAATTTCAGTTTCGGCTGGTTGCCGGTGCAGAAGGGTCAGTACGGCTCATGCCTGACCCAGGTGGACTTCAAGGCCAAGAAGGTCATGCCCCGCCCTTCTATCCGGGGCATGATCGCCCGGACCTATTTCTACATGAGCAAGCAATATGGCCTGCGCCTCTCGAATCAGGACCGGCGCTTGTATGAGGCCTGGGACAAGACCTACCCGGTCGAGAGCTGGGAGCGTCAGCGCAACCAGAGCGTGGCGTGCGTCATGGGCCGTGGCAACGAGTTCGTGGGGCCGGTGGACATGAAGGTCTGCGGCTGACCTCGCTTTTATGAAACTGTGGGAGCGAGCTTGCTCGCGATAGGGGTATGTCAGCCAACATCGACATTGGCTGATCCACCGCTATCGCGAGCAAGCTCGCTCCCACAGGTTTTGTTCTGTCCGGTTATGGAGTGGTCGGGTAATCCACCACCAACGTCTCGATGTTGCGTTTTTTCGCCCGGACCAGGGCAGCCGTCACCTGTTCCTGCTTGGCTTCAGCCTCGGCCTTGGAACTGAAAGGACCGACCAGGACGCGCTCCTTGCCGTTTTCCCGCACCACGTTCGACATGAAGCTGTGTTCGATGAGCCAGCCGGTCAGGTCGCTGACCGCCTGCGGCGTTTCGCCGCGAACCTCGACGGCCCACTGCGGGGCGGCAGCGGCGGCCGGTGCGGAGGTCGCTACGGGTTTGGGTTTCGGTGCTTCGACGTCACGCCCTTCACCGCATCCTGCCAGCACCAATACCGCAATAACCCAAGCCAATTTGCGCACAACGTTTCCCCCGGAAGACATGAGGCACGGATTTTAGCACCCGAGCCCCTCAAGATCGCCGCAAACAGTGCTCAAAACACGAGAATCCTGCCCGGCGTCTCTGTATAGTCGCACCCTGGGAATTAATGCTGCATCTGCACGTCAGAAAGAGGCACCCACATTGTGACACTTAGCACTAATCTATAAGCAGTACCGACATCTGCACTGTCTGAATCAGGTGCCCTATAAAGCAATCAAGGAGAACACCATGCTGATACTCACCCGCAAAGTCGGTGAAAGCATAAACATTGGTGACGACATCACGATCACCATTCTGGGCGTAAGCGGCCAACAGGTCCGGATCGGCATCAACGCCCCGAAAAACGTTGCGGTGCATCGCGAAGAGATTTACCAGCGTATTCAGGCGGGCCTCACTGCCCCCGACAAGCCGCAAACTCCCTGAGCCTTGCTGCAGTCCGTAGCCAGCCCGTTTGCATCGTCGCAATGGCTGGCTAAAGATTCTGGTCGACCGTACCTCACCCTGCCCCCACCTTTTTTCGTCCTGCCCGTTGAATCGATACTAATGACATGGCGCTTGGCATGGCTGTCAGACGTTTCGTTTTAATGATGACGAAGCAGGCGTTCGCGGTCGGTCAACCCAGGCTCACGCCGCGTGCCATGCCCGTGGCGGCGATCACCATCAAGATCAGCAACAAGGCTTCGATGTGGCTGATCCGTGCAAACCAGCCGGCTTTCGAAGGATCGATCGCAGCCCCTTTGCCCAGCGCCATCCGCCATTTGATCAGGGCGATCATTGGCGCGATCTCAAGCAACAGGATCAGCAGGAACAAAGTCATCTTCAGGTGAAACAGCGGTTGGTGCAGGTAATAATCCGTGCCTTTTTCGTAACCGCCAAACGCCCGCATCCCACCCGTCACCAACAACACCAGCGCCGACAGGCCCCACAGGTTGTCAGCGACCAAGACACCCCGAACCGCATCCACACCGCTCGCCAGTCGTCGCAGTGCCGTGCCGCGCGTCAGCACCGCCCAGAACCCGAGGGCGAAGGCCAGCAGATGAATTGCCGCGAGAGACCAATGAGCCAACATGGAAGAACCCTGTCAGAGAGAACGTCGAATCGACCTGACAGTACTAGCTCATAAAACAATGATTGCCAGGCTGGCCACAAAAAAATGTGGGAGCGAGCTTGCTCGCGATGGCGGTGTATCAGTCGACAACAATGTTGCCTGACATTCCGCTATCGCGAGCAAGCTCGCTCCCACAGTGGGTACTGCGTAAGGCTTAGTCCGCCAGACGCCAGGTCGTGCCGCCCTTCCCATCCTCCAGCACCACGCCCATGGCGGTGAGCTGGTCGCGGAGGCGGTCGGATTCGGCCCAATCCTTGTTGGCACGTGCAGCCAGGCGTGCCTGGATCAACGCCTCGACTTCGGCGGCGTCCACGCGGCCTTCGGCACCGGCCTGCAGGAAGTCATCGGCTTCGAGCTGCAACACACCCAGTACGCTGGCCAGTTCTTTCAGGCGAGCCGCCAGACCGGCCGCCGCGTTGAGATCACTCTCACGCAGGCGGTTGATCTCACGCACCATCTCGAACAGCACCGCGCACGCTTCCGGCGTGCCGAAGTCGTCGTTCATCACTTCGGTGAAACGCGCCACGAAGGCTTCGCCACCAGCGGCCGGCACGCTCGGCAACCCCTTCAACGCGTGATAGAAACGCTCCAGGGCACCCTTGGCGTCCTTGAGGTTGTCTTCCGAGTAGTTGATGGCGCTGCGGTAGTGGCTCGACACCAACAGGTAACGCACGACTTCCGGGTGGTACTTGTCGAGCACGTCGCGGATGGTGAAGAAGTTGTTCAAGGACTTGGACATCTTCTCGCCATTGATGCGGATCATGCCGCAATGCATCCACGCGTTGGCGTAGGTCTTGCCGGTGGCTGCTTCGCTCTGGGCGATTTCGTTTTCGTGGTGCGGGAACTCCAGGTCACTGCCGCCGCCATGAATATCGAAGGTCTCGCCCAGGCAGCAGGTGGACATCACCGAGCATTCGATGTGCCAGCCCGGACGCCCGGCGCCCCACGGCGACGCCCAGCTCGGCTCACCCGGCTTGGCGCCCTTCCACAGCACGAAGTCCAGCGGGTCTTCTTTCGACTCGTCGACTTCGATACGCGCGCCGATGCGCAGGTCTTCGATCTTCTTGCGCGACAGCTTGCCGTAGCCCATGAACTTGGCGACGCGGTAGTACACGTCGCCATTGCCCGGTGCGTAGGCGTAGCCCTTGTCGATCAAGGTCTGGATCATGCTCAGCATGCCAGGGATGTGGTCCGTGGCACGAGGCTCCAGGTCCGGCTTGAGGATATTGAGGCGCGCCTCATCCTCGTGCATGGCCTTGATCATCCGCTCGGTCAGCGCATCGTAAGGCTCGCCGTTTTCGCGGGCACGGTTGATGATCTTGTCTTCGATGTCGGTGATGTTGCGCACGTAGGTCAGGTCATAACCGCTGAATCGCAGCCAGCGGGTTACCAGGTCGAAGGCGACCATGCTGCGGCCATGACCAATGTGGCAGTAGTCGTACACGGTCATGCCGCAGACGTACATGCGGACCTTGTTGCCATCCAACGGCTTGAAGACTTCTTTGCTCTTGGTGAGCGTGTTGTAGATCGTAAGCACAGGGTTTCCCTTAAGACTTGATCACTGACCCCAGGAATCGCGCAAGGTCACGGTACGGTTGAATACCGGAGCACCGGGTTTCGAGTCCTTGATATCCGCGCAGAAGTAACCTTCGCGCTCGAACTGGAAACGGTCTTCCGGCTGTGCATTGCCCAGCGAAGGCTCGGCACGACAACCAGTGAGTACTTGCAGGGAGTCAGGGTTGATGTTGTCCAGGAAGCTGGCGCTGTCTTCGGCCTTTTCCGGGTTCGGCGAACGGAACAGGCGATCGTACAGGCGCACTTCGCACTCGACGCTGGCGGCGGCCGGCACCCAGTGGATCACGCCCTTGACCTTGCGACCTTCCGGGTTCTTGCCCAGGGTGTCGGGATCGTACGAGCAACGCAGTTCGACGATGTTGCCGTCGGCGTCCTTGATGGCCTCGTCGGCGCGGATCACGTAGCTGCCACGCAGGCGCACTTCGCCGGTAGGCTCCAGGCGCTTGTAGCCTTTCGGCGGCTCTTCCATGAAGTCTTCACGGTCGATGTAGATTTCCCGGGCGAACGGCAGGACGCGCACGCCCATGTCTTCTTTCGGGTGGCGCGGCAGTTCGAGGTTCTCGACCTGGCCTTCCGGGTAGTTGGTGATCACGACTTTCAGCGGACGCAGCACGCACATGGCGCGCGGGGCGCTGTGGTCGAGGTCGTCACGGATGCTGAATTCCAGCATGCCGAAGTCCACCACGCCGTCGGAACGGTTGGTGCCGACCATTTCGCAGAAATTGCGGATCGACTTGGGCGTGTAGCCACGACGACGGAAGCCCGACAGCGTCGACATGCGCGGGTCATCCCAGCCGTTGACGTGCTTCTCGTCCACCAATTGCTTGAGCTTGCGCTTGCTGGTGATGGTGTAGTTCAGGTTCAGGCGGCTGAATTCGTACTGGCGCGGGTTGGCCGGCACCGGCAGGTGCTCGAGGAACCATTCGTACAACGGACGATGGCTTTCGAATTCCAGGGTGCAGATCGAATGAGTGATGCCTTCGATGGCGTCCGACTGGCCGTGGGTGAAGTCATAGTTGGGGTAGATGCACCATTTGTCGCCGGTCTGGTGGTGATGGGCGTGACGGATGCGGTACATGATCGGGTCGCGCAGGTTCATGTTCGGCGAAGCCATGTCGATCTTGGCGCGCAGCACCCGAGCGCCGTCCGGGAACTCACCGGCGCGCATGCGGGCAAACAGGTCCAGGTTCTCTTCCACGCCGCGGTCACGGAACGGGCTGTTCTTGCCCGGCTCGGTCAGGCTGCCACGGTATTCCTTGGCCTGCTCGGGGGTCAGGTCGCACACGTAGGCGTTGCCGGCCTTGATCAGTTCCACTGCCCAGTCGTGCAACTGGTCGAAATATTGCGAGGCGTAGCGCACCTCACCGGACCATTGGAAACCCAGCCACTTGACGTCGCTTTCGATCGCGTCGATGTATTCCTGGTCTTCCTTGGCCGGGTTGGTGTCGTCGAAACGCAGGTGCGTGACGCCGCCGAACTCCTGGGCCAGGCCGAAATTCACGCAGATCGACTTGGCATGGCCGATGTGCAGGTAGCCGTTGGGCTCTGGTGGGAAGCGAGTGACGATCTGTGTGTGCTTACCCGAGTCCAGGTCCGCCTGGATGATCGGGCGCAGGAAGTTGACCGGCACGGCCGGGCCGGTCTTGGAATTCGAGGTAGGGTCGACAGTGGGCTTGCTCATAGGATCCTTGAACAGACAAGTGCGCGGCCGGGTACGGCCTGATAAATCAAAGCCCGTATCATAGCCGATGCTGTCAAGCACCTGACAGGCCAGGCCGGCAAACGATTGAATTTAATCGACGACCAGATGAAAAACAGCCTCGAAATTCGTGCCCGGCGCGCTAAACTGCCCAGCCTGGCCGATTACAGCCAGACCGGTTGCGGGCAGTGAAGCCCCGAAACCCACGAATTCCTTGAAAGAGTACCGATCATGAGCAAAGTCAAACTGACCACCAACCACGGTGACATCGTCCTGCAACTGAACGCCGAGAAAGCGCCGCTGACCGTGGCCAACTTCATCGAATACGTCAACGCCGGCCACTACGAAAACACCGTGTTCCACCGCGTCATCGGCAACTTCATGATCCAGGGCGGCGGTTTCGAGCCAGGCATGAAGGAAAAGAAAGACAAGCGCCCAAGCATCCAGAACGAAGCCGACAACGGCCTGCCGAACAAAAAGTACAGCGTTGCCATGGCCCGTACCATGGAGCCGCATTCGGCCTCCGCACAGTTCTTCATCAACGTGGCGGACAACAGCTTCCTGAACCACAGCGGCAAGACCACCCAGGGCTGGGGCTATGCGGTGTTCGGTGAAGTGATCGAAGGCACCGACGTGGTCGACAAGATCAAAGGCGTTTCCACCACGTCCAAGGCCGGCCACCAGGACGTCCCGGCAGAAGACGTGATCATCGAGAAAGCCGAGATCGTTGAGTGATATTGCTGATTTCAGACTTGCATCTGGAAGAGGAGCGCCCGGACATCACCCGGGCGTTTCTGGATTTACTCGCCACACGCGCCCGCTCGGCGCAAGCGTTGTACATTCTGGGCGACTTTTTCGAAGCCTGGATCGGCGACGATGCCATGACGCCGTTCCAGCGTTCCATCTGCCAGGCCCTGCGCGAATTGAGCGACAGCGGCACGGCCATCTTCCTGATGCACGGCAATCGCGACTTCATGCTGGGGCAGGCCTTTTGCAAAGCGGCCGGCTGCACCCTGCTCAAGGACCCGAGTGTCGTGCAGTTCAATGGCGAGCCGGTGCTGCTGATGCACGGCGACAGCCTCTGCACCCGCGACGAAGGCTACATGAAGCTGCGGCGCTGGCTGCGCAACCCGGTCACGCTGTTCGTCCTGCGGCACCTGCCGCTGGGCAGCCGCCAGAAACTGGCGCGCAAACTGCGCAGCGAAAGCCGCACGCAGACACGCATGAAAGCCAATGACATCGTCGACGTCACGCCCGAAGAGATCCCGCGGATCATGCAGCAATACGGCGTGAAGACCTTGATCCACGGCCACACCCATCGTCCCGCCATCCACAAGCTGCAATTGGGCGAACACGCCGCCCGGCGCATCGTGCTGGGGGATTGGGACAAGCAAGGCTGGGCGTTGCAGGTGGATGAACAAGGGTTTGCGTTGGCGCCGTTTGGGTTCGGTAATGCGCAGTTGGCGTTGCCAAGCACTTAAAGACCCCACAGCCCCTGTGGGAGCGGGCTTCTGTGGGAGCCAAGCTTTTGTGGGAGCCGAGCTTGCTCGCGATGGCGGCGTAACAGACAACAGAGATATTGACTGGAAGGGCCTCATCGCGAGCAAGCTCGGCTCCCACAGAAGCTCGCTTCCTCAGTGGACTGCATTCCACTTCTGGATCAATGCCCCGCCGATGCAGGCCCAGCTTTCGCCGCAAACGGCGGCTTCGCCAGCCATACCAGCATGATCAACCCCATGAACGCCCACCCCAGCAGCGTGAAGTAATCCACGGTGGAGAGCATGTATGCCTGGCTGTTGAGGACCTGCTCAAGCCGGGCATAGGCCGGGGCACTCGCGCCACCGAGTTGGTTGAGCGCTTCGCGGGTGGCCGGCTCGAAAGTGCTGATGCTTTCACTCAGGTAGGCGTGATGCTGGTCGGCCCGACGGATCCAGATCCAGGTGGTCAGGGACGCGGCAAAGCTGCCGCCCAGGGTCCGCAGGAACGTCGCCAGCCCCGCGCCGTCGGCAATCTGGTGCGGCGGCAGGTCCGACATCAGAATGCTCAGGGTCGGCATGAAGAACAGCGCCACGCCGATGCCCATGAACAACTGCACCATCGCAATGTGCTGGAAATCCACCTCATTGGTAAACCCGGCACGCATGAAGCAGCTCAGCCCCATGGCCAGGAACGCCAGCCCGGCCAACACACGCAGGTCGAACCGGTGGGCGTACTTGCCGACGAAGGGTGACATCAGCACCGGCAGGATGCCGATGGGCGCCACCGCCAGCCCGGCCCAGGTCGCGGTGTAGCCCATCTGTGTCTGCAACCACTGCGGCAGGATCAGGTTAATGCCGAAGAACCCGGCATAGCCCCCCACCAGCACGATGGTGCCGATGCGGAAGTTGCGATAGGCAAACAGCCGGAGATTGACCACCGGGTGACGGTCGGTCATTTCCCAGATCACGAACACCGCCAGGGCAATGATCGAAATCAGCGCACCCATAATGATGAAATTCGATTCGAACCAGTCCAGGTCGTTGCCTTTGTCGAGGATCACCTGGAGCGCACCGACGCCAATGATCAGCGTGATCAACCCCACGTAATCCATCGGTTGATGGCTGGTGACCACCGGCCGCGCCTTGAGCTGCTGTTTCACCACGAGCGCCGCGAAGACGCCGATGGGCACGTTGATGAAGAAGATCCACGGCCAGCTGTAGCTGTCGGTGATCCAGCCGCCGAGGATCGGCCCGGCAATCGGCGCCACCACCGTGACCATCGCCAGCAACGCCAGGGCCATGCCGCGCCTGGCCGGCGGGTACACGGCAATCAGCAACGTCTGGGTCATCGGGTACAACGGCCCGGCCACCAGCCCTTGAAGTACACGAAAGCCAATCAGCTCCGGCATCGAGGTGGAAATACCACACAAGAACGACGCGAGCACGAACAGCATCGTCGCCCACAAAAACAGCTTCACCTCGCCAAACCGCCGGCTCAGCCAGCCGGTAAGCGGCAAGGCGATGGCGTTGCTCACCGCGAACGAGGTAATCACCCAGGTGCCCTGCTCCGAGCTGACACCCAGGTTGCCGGAAATGGTCGGCAAGGCGACGTTGGCAATGGTGGTGTCGAGCACCTGCATGAACGTCGCCAGCGACAGCCCGATGGTGCTGAGCAACAGGCTGGGCGGCGTGAAAGACGCGTTATTGCTCATTGCGAAAATCCTATGAAGCGAAGGTGGCGAAATCCCTTAGGGCAAGACACAAACCCTGTGGGAGCGAGCTTGCTCGCGATAGCGGTATGCCAGTCCCCAGGATGCAAGCTGGCCCGCCGCAATCGCGAGCAAGCTCGCTCCCACAGGTTCAACGCTGTAGCTGACTAGCGCTGCACCGTCTTGCTGGCCACTGCGCTGTTGTCGTGGATCAGGCGGGCGATCATCGCGTCGGCATCGGTCAACTGCTGGTCGTAGACCTGGGTGCTGAACGAGGCTTTCTGCGGTGGCTGCTGGGCCAGTACCGGGCCGCTCTGGTCGTGCAGGTCGACGTTGACCAGGGTCGACAGGCCGACCCGCAGCGGATGCTTGGCCAGTTCCTGGGCATTGATGTGAATGCGCACCGGCACCCGCTGGACGATCTTGATCCAGTTACCGGTGGCGTTCTGCGCCGGCAGCAAGGCAAACGCGCTGCCGGTCCCGGCGCCAAGGCTGTCGATGGTGCCGCTGTACTTCACATCGCTGCCGTACAGGTCGGCTTCGATGTCCACCGGCTGGCCGATGCGCATGTCGCGCAGTTGGGTTTCCTTGAAGTTGGCGTCGATCCACAGCTGATCCAGCGGGATCACCGCCATCAACGCCGTGCCCGGCTGCACCCGTTGGCCGAGTTGCACGGTGCGCTTGGCGACATAACCGGTGACCGGTGCGATCAAGGTACTGCGGGCGTTGGCCAGGAAGGCCTGGCGCAGTTGCGCGGCGGCGGACTGCACGTCGGGATGGGACGACACCACGGTATCGTCCACCAAGGCGCTGGTGGTCTTGAGCTGCTGCCGGGCATTGGCCAAGGCATTCTGCGCCGAGGTCAGGTCATCCCGGGCGTGAGACAGTTCCTCCTTGGAAATCGCCCCGCCGGCCGCCAGGTTCTTGCGTCGGCTGTAGTTTTCCTGGGCCTTCTGCACTTCGGCCTCTTGCGCATTGACCTGCGCCCGCATGCCATCGACGTTGCTGTACAAACCACGCACCTGGCGCACGGTCCGGGCCAGGTTGGCCTGGGCACTTTGCAGCCCGACTTCGGCGTCGTTCGGGTCGAACTGCACCAGCACCTGGCCTTCACGCACCAGGTCGCCGTCGTCGGCCCCGATGCTCACCACGGTGCCGGTGACCAGCGGCGTGATTTCCACCACGTTGCCGTTCACATAGGCATCGTCGGTGCTTTCACTCCAGCGACCATACAGTTCGTACCAGGCCCAGACGCCCAGGCCCGAAAGAATGACCAGCAGCGTCAGTGTCAGCAGCATGACCTTGCGCTTGCGTGGGTTGCTGTCTTGCGCATGTTCGGATTGAGTCGTTTCGGCAGTCGCCATGACAAGTACCTCGAATCAGTTATTTGGCGTGGTCGCGGCCGGGGTGGCCGCCGCCAGGGTCTGGGCCTCGAAACCGCCGCCCAGGGCCTGCATCAGTTGGATCGACAAATCGATCTGGTCGGCATTCAGGTTCGCCAGTTGGCGCTGGGCCTGGAGCAATTGCTGCTCGATGCTCAACACGTCCAGGTAATTACCGATGCCCGAGCCGTAGCGCTGGACCACCGTGTCGTAGGAGCTCTGTGCGATATCGGTGGCATGTTGCTGGGCGCCGATCTGGCGAGCGATGTCACGCAATTGGTTGATGGTGTCGCTGACATCCCCAAGGGCCGTGACCAGGCTCTTGTTGTATTGCGCCACCGCCAGGTCGTAATCGGCGTCCCGGGCATCCAGGTCCGCCCGCAAGCGGCCGCCATCGAAGATCGGCAGCGACACCGTCGGCCCCACATTGAAGAAGCGGCTGGCCGAACCGAACATCGCATCGCCCAGCAACGACCGGGTTCCGGCGGCTGCGCTCAAGTTGAGATTGGGGTAGAAGTTGGTCTTGCCGGCCTCGATGTTCTTGCTCGCCGCCTCGACCCGCCAGCGTGCCGCGACCAGGTCCGGACGCCGCCCCAGCAACTCGGCCGGCAGGTTCGACGGCAAGGCGACCGCGCTGGCTTGCAGCACGTTGGGCCGGGGGATTTCATTGCCGCGGTCCGGACCTTTGCCCAGCAACACCGCCAGGGCGATCTTGGCGCTTTGCAGGCGTTTCTCTGCGTCGATCAGGGTTGCGTCGGCGCTGGCTTCCAGGCTTTCGGTCTGCTGGAACTGGTATTCGCTGTCGATCCCGGCAGTGAGGCGGCGCTTGCCCAGGTCGAGCATCTGCCGGGTGCGCTTGAGGTCCTCGGAGGCCAGGTCATGAATAATGTGGGCCTGGCCCAGGTCGCTATAGGCCCGGGCCACGTCGGCGGCCAGGGTCAGTTGCGCGGCCTGGCGATCGATCTCGGCGGCGCGGGCCTGGCCGAGGGCGGCTTCCCAGGCGGCACGCTGGCCACCCCAGAGGTCGAAGTTGTAATTGAAGTCCACACCTAACGTGCGCAGGGTGCTGTACGCCCCGCCCTGCCCTTGCGGGTCCTGGTCACGGGACAGCCGCGAACGGCTGGCGCCACCGCTGGCATCGAGGGTCGGCAGGCGCGCCGCGTTGGCGGCATAGGCGGCGGCACTGGCCTGATGCACCCGGGCGCTGGCGATCTGCATGTCCGGGCTATCGCGCAGGGCTTCACGGATCAAGCCGTCGAGTTGCGGGTCGCCGAGGCTCTTCCACCAATCGCTTTTCGGCCACGCGGCCTGCGACAGCGTGACGCCGTTCAGGGATTGCCCGGCCTTGAGGCTCTGGGCCTCCAGGCTGACGCCTTCGGTCTTCAGGCCGCTGTAGCTGGCACAGCCCGCCAGGCTCATGGCCAAGACCACCAGGCTTAATCGGGTACGCAAGGTTTTACGCTTCATTTTTCCCCCATTCGCGACACGGTGATGGGGTCACCGGCGGCGAGCAGAATTTTCTTGAGGATCTGTTCGAGGGTTTGCAGCTCCTCGGGGCTGATGGCGCTGGCCAACTGGTTCATGGCCTCGGCACCGATAAACGGCAGGCGATCGGCCAGGGCCTGGCCGGCTTCGGTCAGCACCAGGCGCACTTGCCGGCGGTCCTGGGCGGAGCGTTCACGGGCCAGGAAACCTTTCTGCTCCAGGCGATCGAGCATCCGCGTCATCGAGCCGCTGTCCAGGGACAGGTAACGACACAGCTCGGCCGGCGTCTCGATGCCGTACTGGGCCATGATGATCAACACCTTGAACTGCGCGGCGGTGATGCCGACGGGTTCCATATGAGTGTCGATGATCCGGTCCTTGAGCAGCGCGGTACGGCCGAGCAGCATGCCGAGATGGCAATTGTGAAAGTTGTCTGGGGTGAAATGCTTCATCTGACCACCGTTTGCTGCCTAGGCAGTGAATGTATGTCGAGATATTACTGCTTAGGCAGCAAATGTCAATCGAATAGTTAGCTTGCTATTCACATGAAGTGTGTGGGAGCTGGTCCTGTGGGAGCAAGGCTTGCCCGCGATAGCATCACCTCGGTTCGACTGATAGACCGAGTTGCCTATATCGCGGGCAAGCCTTGCTCCCACACAAGCCCGCTCCCACAAAGGGGGGGGTTGGGGAAGGTTAGAAATCGCGTTTGTAGAAGATGTCCAGCGAGCTGGCGACGCCGCTCGCGGCTTCGAGGTAGACCTTCTTGCTGAGCTTGTAGCGCAGGGCGATGGTGTTGGCCGGTTCGAACACGCCAACGCCGTAGCGCAGGCTGAGTTTTTCCGACAGGTTGCCGCTGGCGACCACGCTGGTGGCATTGCCGCTGCCCTGGGTGTCGAGCTGGAAATCCTCGATCCCCAGGTTATTGGCCAGGCTGGTGGTCACCCCCGAGCTGCCCATCAACCCCAGGCCCAACGCCGCCTGGGCGAGCATGTTGTTGTCCTCGCCGGTAGTGCTCAGCGGCCGGCCCAGCACCAGGTAGGACAATGCCTGCTCCTGGCTCATGGCCGGTTCCGAGAAGATTTGCGTGGTCGGTTGCTCGGCGCTGCCGCTCAAGCGGATGCCGGCGATCACGTCGTCGGTCTGGCGGATCGCTTCGATGTCCAGGTAGGGCTGGTCGATGGGCCCGGCGAACAGCAGCCGCGCCCGTCGCACCGTCAGCCGTTGCCCGTAGGCCCGATAACGACCGTCGTTGAGCCAGAGCTCGCCGCGGGTGTCCATGTTGTCACCGATGTGGACCTGGCCCTGCACGTTGGCGGTCAGGCCGAAACCCGAGAACGCGAGTTTGTCCTGGCCGACGATCACGTCAATGTCCATCGCCATGGCCAGCGGCGCCTTGCCCTCTTCGGTCTGGTGGCCGACGATCACCGTGTCATCCGACACCTTGACGGTGGACGGCGGCAGTTCGCGGATGGTGATCTCGCCTTTGGGCACCAGGACCTTGCCGGCAATGGAAAGCCGCTCACCCTGCATGGTGATGTTGAGGTCCGGCGCCACGTCGAGCACCGCATAAGGCTCGACGGTGACCGGCAGTTGCGAACCCTTGAGCGCCAGGTTCATGGTCAGGGCGTCGCCCCAGCCGATGTTGCCGTTCAAGCTGCCCTGCCCGCTCTTGCCGCTTTTCCAATTGCCATTGAGCTGCACCGCTTCGCCGGTAATCGTTGCTCGCATCTGCAAGGCTTCGAGGCTGACCGGCAGTTCCGGGCCAGACACTTCGCCGTCGCTGAGCACCAGGTTGCCGTTGACCTGGGGCGCGAGTAAACCACCGGACAAAGTCCCGCTGCCGTTCAAGTGACCGGTGAGGGTTTCCACCATCGGCACGAATGGCCGAGCCACGGACAAGTCCAGGCCAGTCAGGCGGAACGAGCCGCTGATGGGTTTGCTGGCCGGTATGGGGTTGATTTGTGCCTGGAGCATCAGTTCGCCGAGCCTGGCGCCGACAAAATTCAGGTCGGTGTCGATGCGCTTGGGGGTCAGGCGGCTGTTAAGCGTCAGGGTCTGGTACGGGAAGTCCAGCCATTGCGCCTTATCGCCGTCTTTGTCCCGAATCCGTAAAGTACCGCCGCTGGCGTCCACCAGGATCCGACCATTCGGACCGCTGGCCGACAGGTCCAGTTGCAGGTCCGCGTTGAGCCGGCCCTGCCAGGCAAAATCCTTGGGCATCCACTGGGCCAGGCTTTCGATGGGGAATTGCTTGAGGTGATAGCGCAGCTTTGGCTCCGGCATCAGCCGCTGGTCTTCACCGCACAGGCTGGCATCAAAGGAACGCCAGCAATGCGCGCCGACGTTGAGCGTGCCGTCGGCCAGGCGCTCCAGTTTCGCTGGGGCTTGCAGGCGCCAGGCTTGACCGCCGGCCTGCACGTCGCCGCTGGCCAGGCGCCCGCGCCAATTGCCCTGGTCGAGCGCGCCATCGAGGGCCAGGGTCGTGTCGAGCTGCGGCCCTTGCAGGTCCAGGTTGAGCTTCTGCTGTTTGATATCACCCTGGCCGCTGACCGTCAGCACGCCCAGTGACGTTTCGCCGACGCGGATGCCGCTGGCCTTGAGGTCGAGCTTGCCGCGCTGGGCGCTGTCGAGGACCGCGTCCAGGTTCAGGCTTTGCAGGCGGTTGTCCTGGAAGGCCAGTTGCGTACCTTGCAGGCCGAGCTTGCCTTGGGGGGTCTTGAGCGTGCCGGCCACGTCGACACGGCCGACGACTTGGCCGCGCAATTGCGGCCAGAGCTGAGCGAGGCGTGCGAGCTTGATGTCGATCTGGCCGGTCAGTTTCTCTTGCAGGCTGGCACTGCCGTTGATGCGGTTATCCCCCAGGCGAATGTCCAGCGCGCTGAGCTTCCACTGCTCGCCAGCGCCGCTGGCCTTGGCCTGGAGCACCGCTGGCTGGCCACGCAGTTTGCCCTTGAGGTCCAGGTCCGCGTCGAGGTCGAGGCGCTCGTTCTTCATCATCCCTTTGCTGCGCAATGGCCCAGCCAGGGTCCCGGGCAGTTCGCCAAGCCAATACGCCGGGTTGATGGCCGACAGTTGCAGCGCCGTGTCCCAGGCGATGCCATCGGCAAATTGCAGGCTCAGGTGCCCTTCGGCCTTGCCCTGCCCCGCCGCGAGCTTGAGCTGCGGCAAGTGGATTTGCGTCAGGTCGCCGCTGAACGGGCTGCCCAGGCTGAAGGCTCCGGCGGGCCCGTCCAGCGAGGCCTGGAAGTTGCCCAGGTATTGGCCATCGGTGTAAGAGACTTCGCCGTCAAAGCTGCGCAGCATCACCTGTGGCTCATCGATCAGCGGATAGAGGCGATGCCAGGGGAAATCCAGCCAGGCGACTTTCGCCTCGGCGCGCAGGCCTTCGCGCCAGTCCAATTGGCCGCTGAGCTTCAGGCTTTGCTGATCGCCGGCATCCAGATCCAGGCCGGCGATCTGCGCGCCATTGGCGTCCACCGTGCCTTGCAGCAACAACGCCACCGGCCCTTTTTCGGCGGGCAGCGTCGCCTTGCCGAGCAGTTGATAGCCGTTTTTCAGATCGCCTTCGCCGGTCAATTCCAACTGATTGAGCAACAACGTGTCGGGCAGATCGGCGCTGGCCTTGAAGCCGTCGGCGCTGATGCGCACCTTGGCGGGCAGGTTGTCCGCGAGCGGTTGCAGTTCACCGCTCAACTGGCCTTGCAGGTAACCGCTGCTGTCGGCCTTGAGGTTGAGGGTCTTGAGCAGGTTGCCGTCGACTTTCAGGTCCAGGGCCCAGGGCGTGGCGCCCGGTGCCGGCAAGGTCAACCGGCCCTCGGCGCTCAACGGCCAGTCGCCACCCGGCTTCAGCAGGCCGGAGAGTTTCAGGCTCAGCTCATCGCGCTGCAATTGCACCGAATCGATCCGCATGCCCTCGGCGGTCCAACGGGCAACCAATTGCAGACCCTTGAGCTGCTCGCTGCCGTTGAGCGACAGGCTGCCGACCTGCACATCGCCCAGTTCGATGGCGAGCGGCAAGTCCAGGTCCGGCAAGCTGATCGGGCCGTTGCTCGGTTCATCGGCAGAGGCTGGCAATTGCAAGGCGACCTGGTCGGCCTTGAGCTGTTCGACGCACAGGGTCATGCGCGCCAGGCACAGCGGCGACCAGGCGAATATCAACCGATCCACCTCCACCCGACTGGCGTCCTGCTGCCACAGCAGGTGATCGGCGCTCCACTGTCCACCCAGCCGGCCCTGGAAATTCTCCACGGTCAGCCCCGGCACCAGGCCGAGGGCCCAGCGGCTGCCGAATGCCGTGCCCAGCACAACACTCAAGGCCAGCACGACCGCCACCAGCACCCCGACGAGCGCCAGCAGCGTTATCTTCAAACCACGCGTCACAGCTCAGGCCCCATGGAAAAGTGCAAGCGGATGCCACCGTCGTCGTCCATCGCATGGGCCAGGTCGAGGCGGATCGGGCCCACCGGCGAAACCCAGCGCACGCCGACGCCCACGCCGGTCTTGAGGCTCGGCAGTTCGAGGCTGTTAAACGAGTTGCCCTGGTCGATGAACGTCGCCACCCGCCATTTTTCCGCGATTGAATATTGATACTCGAGGCTGCCGGCGACCATGTAGCGACCACCGATACGGTCGCCCTCGGCGTTTTCCGGCGACAGGCTCTGGTAGTCGTAACCCCGCACGCTCTGGTCGCCACCGGCAAAAAAGCGCAGGGACGGCGGGATGGATTTGTAGCCATTGGTGGCGCTGCCGCCGATCTGCGCCCGCGCCAGCAAGCGATGCTTGTCGAACACCGTGGTCAGGCCCTTGACCATGGCGGTGCCATATAAAAGGTTGTTGTCCGAGCCGAGCCCTTCCTTGGCGACCTTGGTGTCGAACTGCAAGCGGTAGCCGTTGTGCGGATCGATGCGGTTGTCGCTGCGCAGGTAGGAATAACTGAGGCCCGGCATCAGCAATGTGCTCAGGCCCGCATCGTCGCCGAGGCGATATTCCTCGCGCTGCCATTTGAGCGACACCACCCGCTGCCAGCCGCTGGGCAACTTGCTGTGCCATTCCGGGCCCACGGTGAGCAGTTTGCTGAGGCTGTCGGTGCCGGCCAGTTCTTCATATTGATAACCGCCGGCGTAACGTATCTTGTCAGTCAATGGCGGATCCAACGGCACGTCGTACCACAAGCCGACGTTCTGCCGGGGCGCCGACACTTCCGCTTCCCAGCCATAACTGTGGCCCTGGGGGTTGACCCAGTGGCGCGTCCAGTTGGCTTTGACCCGTGGGCCGACATCGGTGGAAAAACCCAGGCCCAGGCCCATGGTCCGCGGTTTGCGCGTGTCGAGCCTGACCGCCACCGGGATCACGTTGTCGGTGGCCGCCGTCGGTGCGGCATCCACCCGGACGCCTTCGAAATAACCGCTCGATTGCAGGGCCTGGTTGAGCTCTGCAATGAGCTCGGAGTCGTACGCCGTGCCGGCCTTGAACGGCACCATGCGCTGCAGCAGGTCTTCGTCGAACGGCGTGTCGCCCTCGAAACTCACCGGGCCCAAGGCATAGCGCGGGCCGCTGTCGTAAATCAGTTCGATGTCGGCGATGCCCGCCTGGGGGTCAACCGACAGCTTCTGCCGGGTGAAGCGCCCGCTGAAAAAACCATAGCGCGAGGCCTGGTTCTGGATGATTCGCTTGGCGTCTTCGTAGCGACCATGGTTGAGCACCGCGCCGGGCTTGAGGGCGGCGTTGCTGGGTACGCGAAAGGCTTTGAGCGATGCCGCCGGGCCATCAATGCGCACGGTGACGTTGCGCAAATGCACAGGCTCGCCGGGGTCGATGGTCAGCACCAGGCGTGGGTCCTTGCCGCCCTTGACCTCACTGTCGATCTGCGGCTGGTAGTAGCCCAGCGCCTGGGCGGCCCTGCGCGCCTGCTCCTCGGCGCCACGGCTGAAGCGCAGCAACGCCTCCTCGTCACGATCACCCACACTGCCGATGTAACCTTCTACGTTGGCCTTGAGTTCATCGTTGGACGGCTTGACCCGTACTTCCAATTCACTGTTTGCCAGCGCCACGCAGCTGAGGGACAGCAAGAGCGCGCCACTGGTCATTCTTCCTGAGAGGTTCATGGCGCGGATGCTATCACGAGCGTAGGTGCTTGATAGAGCCGGACATTTCGCAAAAGTTCGCCTGACTATGCCGTTGCGCTTTGCAGAACCTGCGGGTTGGCGTGGAAGAACACGTGCTCGCGGATCGGTCCTACCGCCACTTCGCCGATTTCCTCATAACCCTGGCGTTTATAAAACTCAAGGTAACGCGGGTTGCCGGTGTCCAGCACCACGCCCTGGGAATGCTCGTCCACCGCACACCAGTTATGCACCGCTTCGAGCAACTGCTCGCCGAAATGCTTGCCCTGGAAATGTGGGTGCACGCCCAGCAGCGGCAATACATGGACCGCATCCGACGGCAGGCAGGCCAGCACTGCCGCGTGGTATTCCAGGTAGCGCCGGGTGCAACGAAAACCAGTGCTCAAGACCATGCGCAGGCGCCAGGCCCAGCTTTCGGTGATGCCCAGGCGCCGCTGCGGCGGAGCGATCAGGGCGATGCCGATCAGGCGGTCGTTGACCAGCAAGCCGATGGCCGGCAGATCCTGGAGAAAGTGCTGCTTGACCAGCTCACGCACCGTGGCCCGTACTCGCTGTTCATAACCGGGACGCTCGGATTCGAACAGGTAGCTGAAGGTCGGCTCGTGGCGATAGGCCTGGTACAGCAACGAACGGGCTTCACGGGAATAACCGCTGTCGAGCATATGGATGTCGGCGATGGCGGTGGCGGTGGCGGTGGCGGTTTCAGGCATGACGTTGGATCTCCTGGGGGCGAGGCTTGGCAATGAGCCCTGTAGGAGCTGCCGAGTGCAACGAGGCTGCGATCTTTCCACAGGCGCTTGAATCCCAAGCGAAAGATCAAAAGATCGCAGGCTTCGCCAGCTCCTACAAAGCCGAACGGGGATAAATCCCCTCGCCACAGGACATTAGCAGTGCATTTGTCCTACTGCCACGCTGGCCGTGTTCCGACATGTCAGCTAGCATCGCAGTTTTGCCAGGACAGCCGACCATGAAGATCGTCTCCTTCAACATCAACGGGCTGCGCGCCCGTCCCCATCAGTTGGCGGCGCTGATCGAGAAGCACCAGCCGGACGTGATCGGGCTGCAGGAAACCAAGGTCCACGACGAACAATTTCCCCTGGCCGAGGTGCAGGCCCTGGGCTACCACGTGCATTACCACGGGCAAAAGGGCCATTACGGCGTCGCCCTGCTCTCCCGCCAGGCGCCACTGAGCCTGTACAAGGGCTTCGAGGGCGACGACGAGGACGCCCAGCGGCGCTTCATCTGGGGCACCTTCGCCGATGCCAATGGCGTGCCGGTGACCATCATGAACGGTTATTTCCCACAAGGTGAAAGCCGCGACCACCCGACCAAATTCCCGGCCAAGGAACGTTTCTACAGCGATTTGCAGCAACTGCTGGAAAGCCGCTTCAGCAACGACCAGCCGGTGGTGGTGATGGGTGACGTGAACATTTCCCCGGAAGACTGCGACATCGGCATCGGCCCGGACAACATGAAGCGCTGGCTGAAAACCGGCAAATGCAGCTTCCTGCCGGAAGAACGCGAATGGATGGCCCGCCTGAAGAACTGGGGCCTGGTGGACAGCTTCCGCCACCTGAACCCGGACGTCACCGACCGCTTCAGCTGGTTCGACTACCGCAGCCGCGGTTTCGAGGACGAGCCCAAGCGCGGCCTGCGCATCGACCTGATCCTCACCTCCCACGGCCTGCTGCCACGGGTCAAGGACGCCGGCGTGGACTACGAACTGCGGGGCATGGAAAAACCGTCGGATCATGCGCCGATCTGGTTGCAGTTGAGCTGACCGCATCACACCAAACCCCTGTGGGAGCGAGCTTGCTCGCGATAGCGGTCTAACCGTCACATTGATCCTGAATGTGCCGCCGTCATCGCGAGCAAGCTCGCTCCCACATTGGACTTCGGTGCCCCGTCGCAACCCTGTCACCTTTCAGTAACCTGACTGACTTAATCTTCCGGCACTTCCTCGGGTTCAGAAGGTGCCGGCATGCGGCTGCGCGTTGTCTTTTTCATCGGCCTCTGGCTGCCGTTCATGGCATCGGCCGGCAGTTTGCCCATTCCCGAACAGGGCCCGGCCCTGCGCCTCCAAGGTTCCAACACCATCGGTGCGGCGCTCGGGCCGGCTGTGGTCAGGGGCTTGATGGAAGATCAGGGACTGCTCAGGGTCAGCAGCGAAATCACCGGTCGCGATAACGAGCAGCGCATCGTCGGCCAGACCGTCGACGGCCGGCGGGTGGTAGTGGACATCGCGGCCCACGGCTCCAGCACCGGCTTCGCCGCCCTCAAGCAGGGCAACGCCGACCTGGCCGCTTCTTCACGACCGATCAAGGACGGTGAGCTGAAGGAACTGTCGTCCCTGGGCGACCTGAAAAGTCCCTCCGCCGAGCAGGTCATCGCCATTGATGGCCTGGCGATTATTCTTCATCCACAGAACCCGTTGCGTCAGCTCGATACCGTGCAACTGGCGCGGATATTCAGTGGCGAGGTGAAAACCTGGGAGGCCGTGGGCGGCGTCGGTGGGCCGATTCATCTTTATGCCCGGGATGAACAGTCCGGCACCTACGATACCTTCAAGGAACTGGTCCTCGGCCGACAGGGCAAACGGCTGGATCCTTCAACACGGCGCTTCGAATCCAGCGAACAGTTGTCCGACGCTGTCAGCCAGGACCCGCAAGGCATCGGCTTCATCGGTTTGCCCTATGTGCGCCAGGCCAAGGCACTGGCGATTGTCGACGGTGACTCCCAACCCATGTTGCCGTTGAACAACCTGATCGCCACCGAGGACTACCCCTTGTCCCGGCGCCTGTTCTTTTATTTGCCGCCCCAGGCAACCAACCCGTGGGCCGAGGCGCTGGTGGCGTTCACCCAAAGCGACAAAGGCCAGGCCATCGTCGCCGCCAACGGGTTTATCGCCCAGACCGTCCAGGCCATGGCCGTCACGCCGAATGCCTTGATGCCCGAGGGTTACCAGGCCCTGAGCCGCCACGCCCAACGCTTGACCGTGAATTTTCGCTTCGAAGAAGGCAGCGCCAGCCTGGACAACAAGGCCCACCAGGATCTGGGCCGCGTGCTCGACTATATAAAGCAGCATGGCAAAACCGATCGACGCGTGACACTGGTGGGGTTTGGCGACGCGAAGGACGACCCGGCGCGGGCCGACCTTCTGTCCAAGCTGCGGGCCATGGCGGTGCGCCGGGAACTGGTCAAATACGGTGTGGCACTGCGAGAGGTACGGGGGTTCGGCGCATTGATGCCGGTGGCAGCCAACAGCGAGGATGAAGGCCGAGTCAAGAATCGGCGGGTGGAGGTTTGGGTTTACTAGACACGGCGCCATCAAAAGACGAACCCGCTTTTGTGGCGAGGGAGCTTGCTCCCGCTGGGTGGCGCAGCCGCCCCAACATGAGCTGACGCGGTCCTCCAGGCAAATCGCGCCAACCGGTTTTACGACTGCTGCGCAGCCGAGCGGGAGCAAGCTCCCTCGCCACAAAAACCTTGTGTTTATTGTATTACCATCGGCGTAGGAGCGAACCACCGAGTCTTGCAGCACATTTCCCCTGTGGGAGCGAGCTTGCTCGCGAAGGCGGCGTGTCAGTCAATACTTGACCGACAGACAGATCGCTTCGCGAGCAAGCTCGCTCCCACAGGACGACATAGCGCTTTACCGCCCAGCCAACTCCATGATCATCCGCGACAACAGGTAAATCCGCGGCACCACACTCTCGACTTCGGCGTATTCCTCCGGCGTATGAATGTTGCCACCGACAATGCCAAAACCATCCAGCGTCGGCGTGCCAACCCCGGCCGACAGGCTGGCATCCGCCGCTCCACCGCTGCCTTCTTCCGTCAGTTTGCGCCCCAGTTCGCCATAGATGCCTTGGGCCATGGCCATCAACCGGTCCGACTCCGCCGTCTGCGGCATTGGTGGCAGGCCGCGCTTGAGGCTGGTGGTGACTTCGGTGTCGGCGATCAACTTGTCCTGCGACACCCGGGCCAGGTCTTTTTCGATGCGGTCGAACTCTTCCGGCACCGCCGCCCGCACATCCGCCTTGGCGCTCGCCTGGTCGGGGATCACGTTGGTCCGGTCGCCGGCCTTGATCACCGTGAAGTTGATGGTGGTTTTCTTTTCCGCATCGCCAAGCTTGCCCAGTTGCAAGATCTGGTGCGCGGCTTCCATCGCCGCATTGCGCCCCAGTTCCGGCGCGACACCGGCGTGGGACGCCTTGCCCTTGACCTCCACCAGCGCCGTGGCACTGCCCTTGCGCCACACCACCAAGCCATCGGCCGGGCGACCCGGTTCGAGGTTGAGGGTCACGTCATGGGCCTTGGCGGTTTTCTTGATCAGGTCGGTGGCGGCGTCCGAGCCGGTTTCTTCGCTGGCGTCGAGCAGGAAAGTAATCTGCGCGTAGTTCTTGAAGTCCAGGTTCTTGAGCACCTTCAGCGCATAGATCCCGGCAACGATGCCGCCCTTGTCATCCATCACTCCCGGCCCATAGGCCCGGCCATCCTTGATGTGGAAGGGACGCTCGGCAGCCGAGCCTTCCTTGAATACCGTGTCCATGTGGGCCATCAGCAGGATTTTTGCCTTGCCGGTGCCCTTGAGGGTCGCCAGGATGTGCTGGGTGCCGTCCGAGTTAGGCACCTTTTCGATGGTGGCGCCCAACTTCGTCAATTCATCGATCGCAATATCACCGACCTGGGTCAACCCCGGCACATAGCCTGAGCCAGAGTCGATGTTCACCAACCGCTCGAGCAGTTTCAGGGCCTCGCCCTTGTACTGTTCGGCGTCGCTCAGGACTTGTTGATGGGGCTGTGCGAAAGCACCGGGGGCGAAGGCGCCGAGGGCCAGGCTCAGGCCAAGACTGACGGCCAGACGGGAGCGAAGAGCGGTCATTATCATGATTTCATCCTTGTTCCGTATCGAAAGAGTGCCATAGGCACCCTACCCGACAATGGGTCAAGGCTCTAGACCGCAGGTAACCACCTCAGGGAGAAATGGCCGATTTCTCCAACACCTGCCGATACCGGTAACAAGTGACTCGGTTGCGCCCGCCGGTCTTGGCCGCGTAAAGCGCCTGGTCGGCATCATTGAGCCAATGGGTCGCATCGCCATAAGCCGGGTTGAAGGCCGCCAGGCCAATACTCAGGCTCACCTTCAGCGCCGGGTTCTGTTCATAGCTGAGCATGGTAAAGCGCTCGCGCAACCCGTCCATGGCCTGCACGGCGTTGTGGAGCGTCAGGTCCGGCAGAATCACACAGAACTCGTCCCCGCCATAACGCCCGACCACATCGGCGGCGCGCAGGTTTTGCTTGAGCATCTTGCCAAGCTGGCGCAACACGATGTCGCCGGCGACATGACCATAGGTGTCATTGATGGCCTTGAAGTGATCGATGTCGATCAGCGCAATCGCGCCGCGCCCTGCCCCGTCATTCGGGTGACGCTGGCAGCGCTGGAACTCCTCGTCGAGGCGATCTTTCCAGGCGCCATGGTTAAGCAAGCCGGTCAGGCTGTCGGTGCGACTCAGGGCCAGCAACTCGCGCTTTTGCCGGCCCAGGGTGTAGGCCTGGCGATAGCAGAACCAACCCAGCGCCATCGGATACAGGCACAGCAGCGGCAGACAAGCGTAGATCTGCGCCGGGCTGGTCATGGGCACGCTGGTCAGCGGAAAGATCAGCACGCCCACGACAATACCGGCCACTTGAGCCAGCACCCCGATAAGCAGGAAACGCAGGCCACCAATGGCAACATTGTTCATCGCCATCATCGCCAGCGTGACGGCCGTGGGCAGCGGGTTGAACTGCATCGCCACGACCCAGAAGCCACCGAGCGCCGCATCGATCAGTAAATTGAGGTGTTCGACGTAGTACGGCCTCGAGCAACGCCGGCCCCACCAGTAGGCCAAATGTGGCCAGAGCAGGCCGTTGAACAACATGAACCCCCAGACCCACGGCGCCGGTTCGAGGGGAAAGACGGCAACACTCACCAACAGCAACCCCAGCGTCAGGCCCAGGATGCGCGATATATAAAGCCTCCTGGCCAGCGTCCGTCCCTTCTTTCCCGTTTTTTGCATAAGAACCTCTGCACCGCGGGTTTTCCAAGTCATTGGGACGGGGGGGTAGCTTGGAGTCTATCAGGGTGGCATCAAATAGCCACCACTGAATCAAGGGGTATTTATTCTCCTTCAAATGTCGGGCCCTGCCACGGATCTTGGCTATACATGAGTCATCCGGCGGCTGTCATAGCAAGTAGCAAAGCAAATGCGCCATGTCATCGCGATGTGCTCGGGTTTCAGCTTCACTTAACGGTATCTGACCCGTCGGCTCAGACTGGCCGATCCCATTCTGTCCTGACCCATGGAGGGCAAAACATGCTGGTGTTGTGGGTAGTCCTTGCCGTGTTTATCGCCTGGAGCTGGTTGACGTATCCAGGCATCGGCCATGTGCTGTACGACATGGGCATGGCGCTGGAGGCACGTCTCTACCGGTTGCACAAGATCACCGTCCCCATCAGCGAGATGACCGTATCGACCTGGCAAGGCGGGCCCTATGAAGCGTCCGGCAGCATCCTGATGCTGCATGGCTACAGCGCTGACAAGAATCTCTGGCTACGCTTTGCCCGGCATTTTGTCGGCGACTACCGGGTGGTGGTGCCCGACCTGGCCGGCCATGGCGAAACCGGCTTCAAGGCTGGCGGCGGCTATGACATCCCGACCCAGGCCCGGCGGGTCATCGAGTTGCTCGACGCCTGTGGCCTGGACAAGGTCCATGTGATCGGCAATTCCATGGGCGGTTACCTCGCCGCATGGCTGGCGGCCACGTCGCCCGAGCGCGTGCTCACCCTGGCGCTGATCGATCCGGCCGGCGTCACCGCCCCCCAGGCCAGCGACATGGAACGCCACCTGGCCGCCGGGCATAACCCGTTCCTCGTCGACTCTCGGGACGATTTCGCGCCGTTCTACGCAATGACCATGGCCTCCCCGCCCTGGGTGCCCAGCGTGGTGCTGGCGGCAATGGCCGAACGTTACGAACAGCGCCGCGATGAACTGGCGGAGATCTTCGTCGACTTTCGCGCCAGCCCGCCGATGGAACCGCGCCTGGCCGACATCCGCGCCCCGTCGCTGCTACTCTGGGGGCGCAAGGACCGGCTGATCGACGTCAGCAGCGTGCCGGTGTGGAGCAAGGGCATCGCCGATTTGCGGGTGGAAATCTGGGACGGTATCGGCCACATGCCGATGGTCGAACGACCGGGGAAAACCGCGGCGCTGTACCGGGAATTCCTCAAGGGGTTGGGGCAGTGACCGTCATGCAAGGAATCTCCCTGTGCGGGGCTCCGTAGGAGCTGCCGCAGGCTGCGATCTTTTGATCTTGATCTATAGGGTCTTTCGCTCAAGACTCAATTGCCAGGGGAAAGATCGCAGCCTCGTTACACTCGTCAGCTCCTACAGGGTATCGACTTCATGAACATCCTCTACGACGAACACCTCGACGGCCCCTTGCCCAAGGTGGACAAACAGGTCCTGCTTCAAGCCTTGCAGGCACAGGTTCCAGACCTGGACATCCTGCACCAGGAGGAAGACCTCAAGCCCTATGAATGCGATGGCCTGTCGGCCTACCGCGCCACGCCCCTGCTGGTGGTACTGCCCAGGCGCGTCGAGCAGGTGCAAGCGCTGCTCAAGCTCTGCCATGGGCTGAATGTGCCCGTGGTCGCCAGGGGTGCCGGGACCGGTCTGTCCGGCGGCGCCCTGCCCCTGGAAAGTGGCGTGTTGCTGGTGATGGCGCGGTTCAACCAGATCCTGCACATCGACCCCGACGCCCGCACCGCGCGGCTTCAACCCGGTGTGCGCAACCTGGCGATCTCCCAGGCAGCGGCACCGTTCGGGCTGTATTACGCACCGGATCCCTCGTCGCAGATCGCCTGTTCCATCGGCGGCAATGTCGCGGAAAACGCCGGCGGCGTGCACTGCCTCAAGTACGGCCTGACGGTGCACAACCTGTTGAAACTGGAAATCCTCACCATCGAAGGCGAACGCCTGACCCTGGGCAGCGAAGCCCTGGATTCACCGGGCCTGGACCTGCTGGCACTGTTCACCGGCTCCGAAGGTTTGCTGGGGGTGATCACCGAAGTGACGGTCAAACTGCTGCCCCGGCCCCAGGTCGCCAAGGTGCTGCTGGCCAGTTTCGATTCGGTGGACAAGGCCGGGCGAGCGGTGGCCGACATCATCGCCGCAGGGATCATCCCCGGCGGCCTGGAAATGATGGACAACCTGGCGATCCGCGCCGCCGAGGATTTCATCCACGCCGGCTATCCGGTGGAGGCCGAAGCGATCCTGCTGTGTGAACTGGACGGGGTCGAGGCCGATGTCCATGACGATTGCGAACGGGTCCGCCAGGTGTTGGAGCAGGCCGGTGCCACCGAGGTGCGCCAGGCGCGGGACGAGGCCGAACGGCTGCGATTCTGGGCCGGGCGCAAGAATGCCTTCCCGGCGGTGGGTCGCCTGGCGCCGGATTATTACTGCATGGACGGCACTATCCCGCGACGCGCCTTGCCCGAGGTACTGCAGCGCATCGCCAGCCTCGGTGCCGAGCATGGCCTGCGCGTCGCCAACGTCTTTCACGCCGGTGACGGCAACATGCACCCGCTGATCCTGTTCGATGCCAACCAGCCCGGCGAACTGGAGCGCGCCGAAACTTTGGGCGGGAAAATTCTCGAACTGTGTGTCCAGGTGGGTGGCAGCATCACTGGCGAACACGGTGTGGGCCGGGAAAAAATCAATCAGATGTGCACGCAATTCAACAGCGACGAACTGAACCTGTTCCACGCGGTAAAAGCAGCGTTCGATCCCCAAGGCCTGCTCAACCCCGGCAAGAACATCCCGACCCTGCACCGCTGCGCCGAATTCGGTGCCATGCACATCCATGGCGGGCAACTGCCGTTTCCCGAACTGGAGCGTTTCTGATGAGCCGCGAAGCCGACCAGGACGCCAGCGACCTGCTGCTCGAACAAGTCAATCGCGCCCGGGCCAACGCCACGCCGCTGCGTATCCAGGGTTCGAACAGCAAGGCCTTCCTGGGGCGCGAAGTGGCCGGCGAAGTGCTGGACACCCGCGTCCATCGTGGCATCGTCCACTACGACCCCACCGAACTGGTCATCACGGCCCGGGCCGGCACCCCGCTGCGGGAACTGCTGGCCGCCCTCGACGCCGCGGGGCAACGGCTGCCCTGCGAACCGCCAGCATTTGGCGATGACGCCACGGTCGGCGGCATGGTCGCCGCCGGGCTGTCGGGGCCGCGTCGCCCATGGGCCGGTTCGGTACGCGACTTTGTCCTGGGCACACGCCTGATCAGTGGCCACGGCACGTTGCTGCGTTTCGGCGGCGAGGTGATGAAAAACGTCGCCGGCTACGACCTCTCGCGCCTGTTGGCCGGCAGTTTCGGTTGCCTGGGGGTGATCACCGAAGTCTCCTTGAAGGTCCTGCCCAAACCTCGTCACAGCCTGAGTATCCGCCTGGAACTGGACAGCGCCGAGGCCCTGGAAAAACTCGCCGAATGGGGCCGTCAACCGCTGCCCATCAGCGCCGCCAGTCATGACGGCGGCTGTCTGCACCTGCGCCTGGAGGGTGGCGAAGGCTCGGTCAGCGCCGCTCATCAGCGTTTCGGTGGCGAGGTGATCGACGATCAATACTGGACGGCACTCAATGAACATCAGTTGGCCTTTTTCGATGAAGGCTTGCCCTTGTGGCGCCTGTCGTTGCCCAACCATACCGGGCCGCTCGCCCTGCCCGGCGCGCAGTTGATCGACTGGGCCGGCGCCCAACGCTGGTTGAAAACCGAGGCCGACACGGTGCAAGCCCTGGCCCATGAAGTCGGCGGCCATGCCACCTGCTATCTTCAGGGGGCCAGCGACACGCCGTTCCAGCCACTGGCCCCGGCGCTGCTGCGCTATCACCGGCAACTCAAGGCCCAGCTCGATCCCCTGGGGCTGTTCAATCCTGGTCGGATGTATCCGGAGTTCTAGCGTGCAGACTCGGTTTAGTGAGGAAAGCAAAAATCTGCCCCGTGCCGAAGAAGCCGAACGGATCCTGCGCAGTTGCGTGCATTGCGGTTTCTGCAACGCCACCTGCCCCACTTACCAATTGCTCGGCGATGAACTGGACGGCCCGCGCGGACGCATCTACCTGATCAAGCAGGTGCTCGAAGGCCAGCCGGCGACGGCCAGCACCCAACTGCACCTGGATCGCTGCCTGTCGTGTCGCAACTGCGAGACCACCTGCCCGTCCGGCGTGGATTACCACAACCTGCTGGACATCGGTCGGGCGGTGGTCGATCACGCCGTACCGCGCCCCGCCGGCCAACGTGCGCTGCGCCTGGGGCTGCGCAGCCTGGCCGCCAGCCCCGAGCGGTTCAAGGCCCTGCTGCGTCTTGGAGCGATCTTCCGTCCGTTGCTGCCAGCGAACCTGACCGCGAAGTTGCCCCGCCCTTCCCCGCCTCACGGCGAACGCCCACCTCTGCGGCATAGGCGTACGGTATTGATGCTCGAAGGTTGCGTGCAACCGGGCCTGTCGCCCAACACCAATGCCTCGGCAGCGCGGGTGCTGGATCGACTCGGCGTCAGCGTGATCCCTTGTGCGCAGGCCGGCTGCTGCGGCGCGCTGGATTATCACCTCGACGCCCAGGCCACCGGCTTGGACCGCGCCCGACAAAACATCGACGCCTGGTGGCCGCACCTGGAAAACGGTGCTGAAGCCATCGTCCAGACGGCCAGCGGCTGCGGCGCGTTCATCAAGGACTACGGGCACCTGCTGGAACATGACCCCGGCTATGCCGCAAAGGCCAGACAAGTAAGCGAACGGGCATTGGACCTGGTGCAAGTGCTCGGCAAGGAACCGCTGGAACAGATCTGCGCGGCCAGGAACCAGCGCATTGCCGTGCATTGCCCCTGCACCTTGCAGCACGCGCAGAAACTCGGCGGCAGCATCGAGGCGCTGCTGACGCGGCTGGGTTTCAACCTCACCGAGGTGCCCGACGGCCATTTGTGTTGCGGCTCGGCCGGCACCTATTCGCTGACCCAGCCCGCCCTGGCGCGGGAATTGCGCGACAACCGCCTCAATGCGCTGGAAAGCGGCCAGCCGGAGCTGATCGTCACCGCCAACGTCGGCTGCCAGAACCACCTCGACGGCGCCGGTCGCACGCCCGTGCGGCACTGGATCGAGCTGGTGGATCAGTCCCTGGCAGAATGAAGTCCTGAAGATTCTTCGTTTGCCGGGGCCGGCGAAGGCTGCGATCTTTCGTCCAACTTTCCCACAGCCCTCGCCAGGAATTCTTACGATGAGCTTCGTCAGCCCCGACCTGATCCGCCAACGCTTCTCCAGAGCGATGTCCGACATGTACCGCGACGAGGTGCCGCTGTATGGCGCGCTGATGAGGCTGGTGGAACACACCAACGCCCAAGTGCTGGCCGAAGACCCGGTCCTGGCCGCACACCTGCGCAGCACCGGCGAACTCGAGCGCCTGGACCTGGAACGCCACGGCGCGATCCGCGTCGGCACCGCCGCCGAGCTGGCGACCCTGGGGCGTCTGTTCGCGGTCATGGGCATGCAGCCGGTGGGCTACTACGATCTCACGCCTGCCGGGGTGCCGGTGCATTCCACCGCCTTCCGCGCCGTGCACGAAAGCGCGTTGCAGGTCAGTCCGTTCCGGGTGTTTACCTCGCTGCTGCGCCTGGAACTGATCGAGAACGCCGAGCTTCGGGCCTTTGCCGAGTCGGTGTTGGACAAACGACAGATCTTCACCCCCAGGGCCCTTGAGCTCATTGAACTGGCCGAACACCAGGGTGGCCTGAGCGAGTCCCAGGCTGAGGACTTCGTCCTACAGGCTCTGGAAACCTTTCGCTGGCACCACAGCGCCACCGTCACCGCCGAACAGTACCGGCAACTGAGCGCCCAACATCGCTTGATCGCCGACGTGGTGGCGTTCAAGGGCCCGCACATCAATCACCTGACCCCCCGTACCCTGGACATCGACATCGTCCAGGCCCGGATGCCCGTGCACGGCATTACCCCCAAGGCCGTGATCGAAGGCCCACCCCGTCGCCAATGCCCGATCCTGCTGCGCCAGACCAGTTTCAAGGCACTCGACGAACCCGTCGCCTTCACCGACCAGCCACAGTCCCAAGGCAGCCACAGCGCCCGCTTCGGCGAAATCGAGCAACGCGGCGCGGCCCTCACGCCCAAGGGCCGCGCGCTCTACGATCGATTGCTGAACGCCGCGCGCGACATGCTGGGAGAGTTTCCCAACGAAGCCAACGCCGAACGCTACAACCGGCTGATGGCCGAACACTTTGTCGAATTCCCTGACAACCACGACGAACTGCGCCGACAGGCATTGGCGTATTTCCGCTATTTCGTCACGCCCGAGGGCCTCGCCGCCAAGGGCACACTTGAACAAGCGGCCTCCCTGGAGCACTTGCTCGAGCAGCAATACCTGCGCGCCGAACCCTTGGTGTACGAGGACTTCCTGCCCGTCAGCGCCGCCGGTATTTTCCAGTCGAACCTCGGCGATGCCGCCCAGAGTCATTTTGCCGGCCAGTCCAATCGCCAGGCCTTCGAAGAGGCGTTGGGACGAGCGACCATTGATGAGCTGGGTTTGTACGCCCAGACACAACAGCGCTCCATCGATGAGTGCAGGGCTGCATTGGGCGTGTAGGAATAAGCCGAAGGACAAAACGGCAAAAAACTGCCTGAGAGGCGTGCGCGCGGCGCGCCTTTCTTGGCCACCCGGCTCGGGTATCGCGGTGTCTGATCGGGTCGCGAGTAGCTGCAATGAGCCGGGCAAGCCTTTGAGCGCTTTCTCGCTTGCCTGCAGGGAGGCGCTTGCCGATATCAGATCAACCTATTGATATATATAAGTTTTTAAAAAATGGCATAGCTCTTGATATCCGTGAGGCCACCTCGGGCGACTCCCGTCCCAGGCCCTATCGTTATCCAGGAAGGAGAGCATCCATTGGCTACCCCCGCGTACATGTCCGTAAAAGGCACTAAACAAGGCCTGATCACTGCCGGTGCGTTTACCGCCGATTCAGTGGGCAACACCTACCAAGAGGGTCATGAGGATCAGGTCATGGTGCAGGCTTTCGAGCACCAAGTGACCATCCCTCGCGACCCTCAGTCCGGTCAGCCAACCGGTCAGCGCACACACAAACCCCTGATCATCACCAAGGTATTCGACAAAGCTTCGCCACTGCTTCAGGTCGCCCTAACGAGCGGCGAACGCCTGGAGGAAGTCAAGATCCAGTGGTACCGCACTTCGGCCGCAGGCACCCAGGAGCACTACTACACCACCACTTTGGAGGATGCGATTATCGTCGATATCAAGGACTACATGCTCAACTGCCAGGACCCAGAAAACTCACACTTCACCCATCTGGAGGACGTGCACTTCACGTATCGCAAGATCACCTGGACCCACGAAGTCAGCGGTACCTCGGGCTCCGATGACTGGCGTTCGCCGGCTGCTGGTTGAATCGGAGGCAGCCACTCACGCATCGGCCAACTCTGTGGGTCGATGTGCAGTTGAAAATAATCGATAGTTATTGATTCAGGGTGGTGTTCGCCCAGTGCGATGGCCTCGGCAATCCATGCACTGGTAAAGAGCCTGACACTGGGCGAACGTGAATAATAATAATGGAACTTTCAGAATATGTCCGCGAGCCTGTTTAAATAATTGTTTAATATTGAAGCCTTTCATATTTCTGTAGGAGCTGGCGAAGCCTGCGATCTTTTGATCTTTGGCTTGGGACTCAAGTGCCTGGGGCAAGATCGCAGCCTCGTTGCACTCGACAGCTCCTACGCAGCGTACACATATCTTCTTCGCATCCAGCGGGAGCAAGCTCCCTCGCCACAGTGTTTGGATGGCAACTCCTGCGCTAGCGGCGTAAACACTTATACAAAACACGGACAAATACAAAAACGTTATCCATGTAGGAAAATTAAACAGTCATTAAAAAACTGTTTTTAATGCCGGTCGACGTGACAAACCTCAGCCACGCCGACCGGTTTTCTGTGCATCGGTATCCCCTGCCTCAGGGTCGCCTTGCTGTTGTTTGCGCTTGGCCGGGTCATTTGGCCGCAAGGCGTCATTATCGCGTTCCACTTCACCAGGCAATGCCGGGGCGTCGGGGTTTTGCCGGGTTTGATCGGGGCGTTGCTGCATGGCGAACTCCTTGAATCTTTCAGGCCTGAGGTCAGGCGTCAGGGTCGGCGACTTCTTCAGCGACGTTGGCATCCGGAGAGCGCTGGTGCAGTTGCTCGGCCTTGGTCTTCAAGGCCTGCCACTGCGCCAGGTCGATGGCGCCCTGGCCGAACAGGTCATTGGCCACCCGCATCAGTTCGGTGAAGTGAGCATCGGGGGACTGCTGCCAGTAGGCCTGGTCGTCGAACAATCGCTGCCAATCGGCCAGCGACGCAAGTTTGAGGTCCTCGCTCATGACGGGCTCCTGCGAGACATTCATAAACTATGAGGGCCGGTGTTCGCGGGGAGTTCCGACGATTCTCAGTAGCCGGTCATTTCCAGGTAACCGGTGCCGCCCTGGCTGCCACGCAGTCGAACCGGTCCTTCCCAATAGGGGATGCGCAGGTTCATCCAGGCATTGGGATTGAGCGCGTGGAGGGTGATGTCGAGTTGTTTGCTGGGGATCTTGATCGCCCAGCCGACTGGCATAGAACGTCCGGCGACCTTGGCAGTGTCCTGGGGCACGAGGCTGATTTCCCCGGCGTGCAGGGTTTGTGCTTGGCCCTGGGCGTCGATCCAGGTGCCCGTGAGGTACGGCGCGCCGTCCTTGTGGCGCATGCGGTAGAGCATCAGGTGCTCGCCGTTGTCCAGGTGCAGGGAAAACCAGTCCCAGCCGGTCTGGTTTGCGGTCAGGGGCTGGCTGCTCCATTCGCGGTCGAGCCAGGCCGGGCCGCTGACCGCGTAACGCTGGCCATCGATTTCCAACTCACCGCTGGCCTGGAAGAACGGCTGGCTGTAGTAGTACGACGCCTGCCCCTGTTCGGATTTCTGGCTGAACCCTTGCTCGCCCTGCAACACCAGCGGCCGGCTCGACGTCAGCCGCAATGCATAGCTGAAGCGTGGGTCGCGCGCCTTCAATTGCATGTCCGCCAACGGCTCGTCCCCTGAAGCCTGGGTACCGAATTGCCAGTCGTCGATCCAGGCATTGAAGGGCACCGCCTGCACCCCGGCCTGCCCCACCCCGCCTCGTGCATAACGCTCGGCGGCATGGTGCACGGTGGCGGAGGTGACCGCCGCGTGGCCGAGCCAGATGGTCTGGTTGCGCCAGCCACCGGCCTGGGGCGCGGCATTCAAGGCGCTGCGAAACAACGTCCATTGCACGCCGAACTCATGCCCCTGGGCGTCCTTGAGATTGGCGGTGACGTACCACCACTCGATGCGAAAGCCTTCATGAAGGCCATGGTCGGCGGGGAAACTGAACACCCGCCCAGGCACAACCGGCGTGAACGCGACAGCCTGGTCGCCGAGGCCGGCAAAGCCCTTTTGCGCTGGCGCGGAGTCGTCACAACCGCTGAGCAACGCCAGCAGCAACAACACGCCGACCCTAATCTTCATGGGCAAAAGTCCTCAGCAAATCCGCCGGCTGCGTGCGGTACAGCGCATACAGCGGCCAGGCCGATGCCAGTAGCGTGGCGAGCATCGCCAGGGCCAGCAACTGCACCAGTTGCAACGGGAACACCCGCAACGGCAGGCGCCAACCGAAGGCCTGCACGTTGATCACCGTGTCCAGGCACCAGGCCAGGGCGATGCCCAGCGGCAACGCCAGGACCAAGGTCAGCAGCGCCAGCAGCCAGGTCTGGCCGAGGTTGAGCAGCATCAACTGCCGACGCGTCACCCCCAGCGCCCACAGCGGCGCCAACTGGCCGAGGCGACTCTGGCTCTGGGTCAGCAGGCTGATGAACAACGCCACGCCGGCCACCGCCAGGGTCAGGCTGTTGAGGGCGGCGGTGGCGGCGAAGGTACGTTCGAACACCTGGGTCGACCAGCCCTTGAGCCGGGCCTGGTCGACGATGCGGCTGTCATCCAGGCTGAACCGGCCTTGCAACGCTGTCAGTAGCGCCGGGATCGCAGACGGTTCGATGCGCAGGTTGAAACGGTTCGGCGTCAGGTTCGGCCAGTGCGCCAGCAAGTGATCGACGTTGACCAGCACATGGCCCTTGGGATTGCCGTAGTCGGCGTAGATGCCGACGATGCGCAGTGCCCATGGCCCCTGAGGTGTCGGCAGGGTCAACTGATCACCGATACTCACCTTGAGACGCCGTGCCAGTTGTTCGCTGAGCATGAGGGTGTCGGCGGCCGCCAGTTGCTCCCACGGCTTGTCGCCGGCCGATTCCAGCAGCGGCCAATGCTGTCGATAGTGGGGGTGATCGATGATGCCGTGGATATCCGTCGGCCAGCCCTGCAACGGGACTGAGACTTGCCAAAGGGGAACGACGGCAGTGATCGCCGGTTGTTGCTTGAGCCAGGCGTGCAGTTCGTTTGCCTGGGCCGGGGTTTGCGGGTTGATGTACAACTCGGCGGTCAGCCGTTGTTCGAGCCAATTGCTGAAAGTCTGGCGGAAACCGGCGGTCATGCTGCCAGCGCCGATGTTTGCCGCCAGCGCCAGCAACAAGGCCATCAACGCCAGGCTCAGCGTCGGCAATTGCTGGCGGCAATCGGCAAGAAACCACTGCCCGAGCACCGAGCGGCTGCGGCTCAACAACCGCTTCAGCGCACTGTTGAGCAACACCGGCAAGGCCAGCGCTGCCCCCAGCAACAAGGCGGTCATCAGGACAAAACCGCTGGCCAGGCTATCGCCCCAGATCAACGCCGATGCGGCAATCAATGCCGCCACCGTCGCCACCCAACCCTGGCGTCGCAGCCATCGGGCATGGGCCTGATGCCAGGCCTGGGGGTTGGCCAGCGCCAGCAAGGGCAGGCGCGCCGCCCGCAACAGACTGTCAGCGCCGGCCAGCAGTGCACCGAGCAGGCTCAGGCCGACACCGCTGAACCACCACCACGGGCTGAGGTTCAAGTGCCCGGCCACTTCGGCGCCATACAAACCTCGCAGGCTCGCCGCTACATCGGGCAACAACAGGCTCGCCAGCCAATAGCCGCTGAGCACCCCGGCGATCCCGCCCAGCAGGGCCAACGCGCCCAGTTCGATGGTCAGGCTGGTGACCAGCACCCGCGCACTGACGCCACAGGCGCGCAGGGTCCGCAACAGACTGCGGCGTTGTTCCAGGGCCAGGCCGATGGCCGCGTGAACGATGAACAGCCCCACCACGAAGGATAAAAACCCCAATGCATCGAGGTTCAGGTGAAAACTTTCGGTCAGGCGCGACAGGTTGTTTTCTTCATCGGCGTGCTTGAGTTGCAGGCGACCGTTGAACGCTTCCGGTAATGCGGCACTGAACGTGGCGGGCAACAACAGTCGCGACAGTTGCTCCGGCAACCCGAGTACCTGCTGAGCAAAACCGATGTCCATCAACAGCACGCCCGGCGCCATGTCCTCCTGGGCATGCAACGGTGGCAGGGATTGCCCATCGACGCTCCGGGGTCGGTCACCCTCGGTCAGTCCCAGGGCTTGCAAGGTTTGCGGGGCGATCCAGGTGCGGCCGGGGTCGGTAAAGAACGCCACCACCTCAGTCATCTCCCGCGCCTGCCCCGCCAGCGCGGCACCGGGCGGCAGCGACACCGGGTCGATGCCCATCAGTTGCAGGCGCTGATCTTCGCGGTCCTTGAGCAGCACCCGAGCCTGCAACACTGGCGACACCGGCCAGCCCTGGCGCCGCAGCTCGACAAACCATTGCTGGGGAAAGGTGCCGCCACCGGGCGCACTGAGGCTGGCCTGGGGTTCGCCGCCGATCAATTGGCTGGCCCGGGCGTAGCTGTCCCGGGCCTGACTGTTCAGCGCTTGCACGCCAGTGAGCAGGCTGGTGGCCAGCCACAGGCCAGTCAGCACGCTGAAGAATTGCACCGGGTGTTGGCGCCAGTGGCTGAGCAGGGCCTTGAGGGTCTGGCGAAAAATCATCACCCCTGGGCCACCTGCGCCAACTGCCCGCCGTGCAACACCACGCGCTGGGCCAGGCGCGCTGCCACCCGTGGACTGTGGGTCACCATCAGCAGGCTGGTGGGGCTGCCCTCCAGCAGTTCCAGCAGCAGTTGCAGGACTTCGTCGCTGGTGGCTTCGTCGAGGCTGCCGGTGGGTTCATCGGCCAGCAACAAGGGCGGTCGCGAAGCCAACGCCCGCCCCAGCGCCACCCGCTGTTGCTGGCCGCCGGACAGTTGCTCGGGATAACGCCGCAGCAGCGCTGAAAGCCCGAGCCGCTGCACCAGATGGGCTTGCCACGCTGCGTCATAACGGCCGCACAGACGCGCCTGGAACGCCAGGTTGTCCTCCACCGACAAGCTGCTGATGAGGTTGAACTGTTGAAACACCAGGCCGATTTCCGTGCGTCGCCAATTCGCCAACTGGCTTTCACTCATGCCATCGAGCCGATACTTGCCACTGCGAATGCTGCCGCGATCGACTTTGTCCAGCCCGGCGACCAGGTGCAGCAGAGTGCTCTTGCCGCTGCCTGACTCTCCCATCAGCGCCAGGCTGCTACCGGGCATCAGGGTCAGGTCGACACCCTGCAGCACCGGCAATGGGCCCTGAGGCGTGGGGTAGCTTTTGAAAACATCGCGGACTTCAAGCATGAAAAGGCTCGATGGATGAACGTGGGGGTCAGGATAGCGGAGTTGAGGGACGGTCCCCACCCACGGGTTTTCTCATCGCTCGTCGGGTTGGGGGGGTATATCCATTTCTGCGGTAACGGCCGCTTAGGGTTCCGCCCTTACGGCGGGTCACTTTTGGAAGAGCGCCAAAAGTAACCAAAAGCGCTTTGCCCCACCACTCGGTGCCTCGCCTAGGCTCGGCATGCCCTCACTCCGGCATTGCTCCGTGGGCCCGCCGCGAAGGGCCATCCATGGCCCAGCGCGGCTATCCCGGCATCCATGCCGGGATGCCCACTCCACAATGCCTGCGTTCGGCCATCGTGGTTAACGGGGCGCCCCAGATCAACGTCCACGCCGAGGCGGCCTTATAGCCGACCTGGTTCTTGGTGGGACCGCGTTTCTCCTGTGGGAGCGGGCTTGCTCGCGAAGGCGGTGGTTCAGTCACAGGGATGTTGGGCTTGCCGACCTCATCGCGAGCAAGCTCGCTCCCACAGGGAATTCTGGGTGTCCATGAGTCTTGTGTTCACCGCAGGCCCGTTGTGGGAGCGAGCCTGCTCGCGATAGCGGTGGTTCAGCCACATAGATGCTGGACATGCTCCGGTTCTTGCTTTGCTTTGGCTTTTGATCTTGGGCGCCCCGTTAACCACGCTGGCCGAACGCAGGCATTGATCCGTGGGCACCTCGGCATGGATGCCGAGGTAGCCGCGCTGGGCCATGAATGGCCCTTCGCGGCGGCCCACGGAGCAATGCCGGAGTGAGGGCACACCGAGCCTAGGCGAGGTGCCGAGTGGTGGGGCAAGCCTTTTTTGCTTACTTTTTTTGGCGTCTGAAAAAAAGTGAGTCGCCGTAAGGGCGAAACCCTAAGTGGCCGTTACCGCAGCAATGGATATGCACTCAATCAACAAGAGCTCAGCGCCAGTCAATGCCCCGCCGCCATCTCAACCTGGCCGGACTGCGGTGTCACGATGTCGCCCAAGTCGATGTGTTTCCAAGCCGGTTTCGCCCCCAACCGCGCATTAAAGCGATAGTTGAAAGTGAAGTCGTCATCGGTCGGTTGGCTCAGGGATTTCCCATAGGCCGATTCAACCCCGGCCGGGTCGTAGCCCATCAACTGCAGCAGCGTCGGGAAGATGTTGTAGTGGCTCGAACGGTCCTTGTTCCGGGCCCAGGCATCGCGCCAATCAAGGGTCTGCAATTGGCTGCCCTGGATCACCACCAACGGCACCAACCCCTCCTCCGCCACCGGGTCACCGCCGCAATGGGTGTTGAGCCCGGGGTTGCCGCGCTCGTGCAGGTCCTGGCCGTGGTCGGAGGTGTAGATCAGCACGGCATGGCTCAAATCGCCCTGCTGGAAGATTCGCTTGAAGAACTCGCCGACGTTCCACAGCAAGGTGTTCTTGTAAGCGTTGCGGTACAGCAACCAGTCATCTTTCTGGCCGTTGAAGCCATCGCGACTGCCGGTGTCGGCCACTTCCTGGAACTGCCCTCGCGGCAAGGCCGGACGGTATGCCATGAAGTCGTCGGGGTATTTGTCGTGTACCGGGAAATGCGCCCCCACCTTGTTGATCACCACCAGTTCGGCCTGGTTGTCACCCAGCAGTTCGATCAACTTCGCCGCAGCGGCCATGTCGCGGTCGCGCACGCTGGCCTGGTCAAATTGGACGAATTCGTCGATGTCCTGTTTTTCCAGGCTGGTCATCAGGTTCTGCAGGTTACCGCCGGTGCGCTGGGCGTCGATGTAGACGGTACGCAAACCGGCCTTCTTGGCGTACTGCCAGATCGACGGTCGGGTGCTGTTGATGCGCATATAGTCGGCGCGCGTGCCGCCGTAGCGCAGGGTGACGTTGGTGTCGGCGCTGCAATTGGCGACGGAGGCCGCGTAGCCGAAATTGAAAATATCCACGCCCTCGGGCGGCGTCTTCAGGCCGGTGTGCACACCGAACGGCGCGTTGATATCCAGGTAATTACCGCCAACGCTTTCATCGATGATCAGCACGATATCCTGCTCGATCAAAGACGATCGTCGCGCCAGGGTGACCGGCTCCCGAGGGCCGATGGTGTTGTGCAAGGACTCGTAGGCAAACAGATTCAAATAGGCCAACGGCGTGTACATCACCGGCAGGCCGCGCGCGCCCTCGCCGGCCCGCACGAACAACACGCCGCTGAGCAACAACACACCCAGCACCGGCGCCGCTATTGGCAGATAACCGGGCAACCGCACCGCCCGCCGAGGTTTGAGCGCGATGCCGAACAACAGCAACAAACCACCTATCACCACGCTGATAATCACGTCGCGGTACTGATAGGCCGCCTCCTGGATAAATCCCCCCGAGTACACCAGCGAAACAAACTGGCTATAGGTCAGGTAACTGTCCGTGACCCGGGCGTACACCTCGAAAAACACCGCTGAAACAAACATCGCCAAGGCAAACACATGCCGCACCAATGTCTGGCGTATGTAGGCAGTCATCCACAGCGCCAGCACCAACAGCACGAACATGGCGCCGAACAGCAAGGTTGCCAAGCCCAAGCCCAACGCGTCGAGACGGTCGAGGTAATAGTCGTACCCCTTGAGCAGGTACAGAACCAGCAGCAGTTCCTTGAGGTAACGGACCATGTTTTCCTCGACCAGATCGCCGTGTCAAAAGCACTTCGTTCCTGCACGTTAGCAGCCGATTTTCAAAGCGCAAGAAATGCTTGATCTCACCAAGCGTCAAAAAATAGTTACCCCAAAAATGACACGAAAACCCGTCACAAAATGTAAAAATCTATGGATTACTACCGTTTATCGCTTTGTCAAATTCCCGTGAAGCCCAATAAAACAGCCACTTTACTAAGACAGTCAAGGACTTGATATCAAAATGCCCGACTTCACTTGAATTGCCAACACTGACAACTGTCATTTTGCTGACACGCTTTTCTGAAGCCTGCGCTATACCCCTCTAAACAGTTTCATCCGAGTTACATCATTCGGTTTGCGAGGCGCGCCAAGAATGGACGTGAGCGTATTTGGTACGGGGTATGTCGGGCTGATCCAGGCCGCCGCCATGGCCGACGTCGGGCACCGCGTTTTGTGCATCGACATCGACCCGAAAAAAATCCAGCAACTGCAACAAGCCGTACCAACCATCAGCGAACCGGGGCTGTCCAGCTTGCTCGAAGACAACATCAAGGCCGGACGCTTGTCGTTCAGCTCCCAGGCCAGCGACGCGGTCAACCATGGCGAACTGATTTTCATCGCCGTCGGCACCCCCGCCGATGAAGACGGCTCGGCAGACCTGAGCCATGTGCTGGCCGTCACCCAGCAAATCGCCGACTTCATGGACAGCGACCGCACCCTGGTCATCAAGTCCACGGTGCCGGTGGGCACGGCCGACAAGGTGGCCGAATGCGCCCGCCAGGCGTTGGCTCGGCGCGGCCTGAAACAGTTGAACGTGCGGGTGGTGTCCAACCCCGAGTTCCTCAAGGAAGGCAGTGCGCTGGCCGATTGCATGCGCCCCGACCGGATCATCGTCGGCACCGCCGACCCGCTGGCCCGCGACCAGATGACGGAGCTCTACGCGCCCTTTTGCCGCAACCACGAAAAACTGATGTTCATGGACAACCGCAGCGCCGAACTGACCAAGTACGCCGCCAACGCCATGCTCGCCACCCGCATCAGCTTCATGAATGAACTGGCCAACCTCACCGAACGGCTGGGCGCCGACATCGAAGCGGTGCGCAAAGGCATCGGCTCGGACCCGCGTATCGGTTACCACTTCATCTACCCCGGCTGCGGTTTCGGCGGTTCGTGCTTTCCCAAGGACCTGCGGGCCTTGCTGCACACCGCCGAACAAAGCGGCATGCCATTGCGCTTGTTGCGCAGCGTCACCGACGTCAACGACAGCCAGCGGCACATCCTCTTCGAGAAACTGGCGAAACAATTCCAGGAGGGCCTGGCCGGCAAATCGATTGCCATCTGGGGGCTGGCATTCAAGCCCAACACCGACGACATGCGCGAAGCCCCCAGCCGCTACCTGATGGAAGCGCTGTGGCGCGAAGGCGCCCGGGTCCACGCCTATGACCCGGAAGCCATGTCCGAATGCCGGCGCCTCTACGGCTATCGCAAGGACCTGAACCTCTGCGCCACCCGCGACGACACCCTGGAAGACGCCGACGCCCTGGTGATCTGCACCGAGTGGAAGAATTTTCGCGTGGTGGACTTCGACCTGCTGGCCAGCAAGTTGCGCGCCCGGGTGATCATCGATGGCCGCAACCTGTACAACCCCGAACACCTGGCCGCCGCCGGGCTGTTGTATCGCGGTATCGGGCTGCGGCACACCGTGCCGGGCACCCCGCTACCCGGGCCGCAAGCATGAACATCCTGGTCACCGGCGCGGCCGGTTTCATTGGCGCCCACGTCGTGCTGCGACTGCTGCGCGACGGCCATCGGGTGTGCGGGCTGGACAATTTCAACGACTACTACGACCCGCAACTCAAGCACGACCGCGTGACCTGGGTAAACGAGCAGGCCGGCGCGTTTCCCCTGGCGCGGATCGACCTGGTCGACGCGCCGGCCATCGATGAACTGTTCCAGGCCCGGCGCCCGGACGTAGTGATTCACCTTGCCGCCCAGGCCGGCGTTCGCTACTCCCTGGAAAACCCGCGGGCCTATGTCGACAGCAACATCACCGGGTTCCTGAACATCCTGGAAAGCTGCCGCCGGTATCCGGTCAAGCACCTGATCTACGCCTCCTCAAGCTCGGTATACGGCGCCAACCCGCGCACGCCTTATTCGGTGCAGGACAACGTCGACCATCCGCTGTCGCTGTACGCGGCCAGCAAAAAAGCCAACGAACTGATGGCCCACAGCTACAGCCATCTGTTCGGCATTCCCAGCACCGGCCTGCGTTTCTTCACGGTGTACGGTCCTTGGGGCCGCCCGGACATGTCGCCGATCCAGTTTGCCCGCGCCATCGTCGAAGACCGTGTGCTGCAGCTGTTCAATCACGGCGAGCACCAACGCGATTTCACCTACATCGACGACATCGTCGAAAGCATCGCCCGCCTGATCGACCATGCGCCCCAGGTCACGCCCCTGTTGGATCACGAACAACCGGACCCGGCCACCAGCCGTGCGCCCTGGCGGATCTACAACATCGGCGGGCAACACCCGGTGGCGCTGCGCACCTATGTCGCACTGCTGGAAAAGCACCTGGGACAAACCGCCCGCATCGAACTGCTGCCCCTGCAAGCGGGGGATGTGCTCAACACCTGCGCCGATGCCAGCGACCTGGCACGGGCCACCGGTTTCAAGCCGTGTATCGAACTGGACGAAGGCCTGGGCCGCTTCATCCAGTGGTTCCTCGATTACTACCCACGGCCTGCCCACGCACCGCTCGCGACTGAACGCTTGCGGCCCAACCTCAGCGGAGGAATCCATGACCCGACATGAGCAAGTCATCGAGATCAACGCCCCTGGACGCGACAAGCGCGTCGATCCGGAGCACCGCAGGCGCCTGGACGCGGCCATCCACCGCCAGGGCCGTGGTTGGTTGACCGGTCGCGACAGCGGCCGGCCCTGGACGGTCTCGCGCACCAATCGCGTAGTGGCCTGCCTCGGCGCGCTGGCGATCCTGGTGCTGTTATGCCCGCTGCTGCTGGGCCTGGCGCTGCTAGTCAAGTTCTCCAGCCCCGGTCCCGTGCTGTTCGTGCAGAAGCGCACCGGGTATCGCGGCCGAGTCTTCGGCATGTACAAGTTCCGCACCATGGTTGCCGACGCCGAGGCTCTCAAGGAGTCGCTGCGCCACCTCAACAAGCACGGTGCCGATGCCATCGACTTCAAGATCGACAACGATCCGCGCATCACACCCATCGGCCGGTTCCTGCGACGCAGCAGCCTCGACGAACTGCCGAACCTGATCAATGTAGTGACCGGCGACATGCGCCTGGTGGGCCCGCGGCCGACCTCGTTCAACGCCTACCGCTACAAGGACAACCATCTTGTGCGCCTGAGCATCTACCCCGGCATGACCGGCCTTTGGCAGATCTCCGGACGCAGCAATATCGACTTCGACCAGCGCGTGGAATTGGACCTCAGCTATATCGCTGAACAAAGCCTGTGGCTGGATTTGAAGATCCTGATGATTACCCCCTTCAAAGTTTTCAGCGGCCACGGAGCGAGTTAAATGGACGGTTCAACCAATACCCTCACCATAGCAAGCCCGAGCGAGACCAACCTGACCTCGACCGTGCTCGACCCTTCCCTGCGGATTCTTCTTCTGACGGCCGCCAACGCCGGCACCGGAACCAGCACCAGCGCGATGGCGTTGGCCGCTCAACTGGCGCAGATGAGCAGCGGTCGCGTACTGCTGGTGGATGCCAGCCAGTCACCGCGCAACCTCAGCCAGCAACTGTCGTTGCACAAGGAGCGCGGTTTTACCGACCTGCTGTTCAACAGCCTCGCCCCGCCCTTGTTGCAAGACTGCGTGGTGCAGGCATCGAGCCTGCCCTTCGACGTCTTGCCCCATGGGCGCCTCGGTCGCAATGCCGAACGCTTGAGCCCCGAGCGACTGCGCCCACTGTTCAGGCAACTGGCGGCGCAATACCGCTTTGTGGTGATCGACGCCGACGCGGTGTATTCGGCCAGCGACACGCTGGTGCTCAGCACCCAGGTCGACGGTGTGGTGCTGGTGGTGCGTGGTGAAGAGACTCGCTGGGAAGTGGCCCAGGCCACCCGCCAGCGCCTGTCCCAGGCCGGCGCGAAAGTGGTGGGCAGCGTGTTCAATCGCCGCAAGTACTACATGCCCAAGTGGCTCTACAACAACCTGTAAGCCTGCAAAAGGATGACGAGATGAACGCCAGAATGCTTGTCCTGCTGTTGCTGCCGCTTGCCGGTTGCTCCAGCAATACCGATACCCACTCGATGCCGGTGCAGATCCTCACGGCCGCGCCGGCCAACGCCCAGGCCACCGACATGCCCAAGGTCGAACAGACCCTGCGGCCCCAGGACGTGCTGGATGTGATTTTTCACATCGACACCACCTCTTCCCAGGCTTATCGAGTGCAGCCGGGCGACCAGGTTGCCCTGAACTTCACCGCCGCCAGCCAGCTCAACGGCACGCAACAGGTGATGCCCGACGGCAGTATCGAATTGCCGGGCGCCAACACCTCGGTGAAAGTCGCCGGCCTGACCACCGATGAGGCGCGCCTGGCGGTGCAGCGTGCCTATAACCAGAAGATGCTGTTCCAGCCCAACCGCAACCAATTGACCGTAATGGTGACCAGTCCGCTGTCCGGCGAGACGAACCTGCGCAACACCCTGACCCACCCGGCCACGGGCATGAGCCGGGAAATCATAGTGGGCCGGGATGGTTACGCCAGCTTCCCGGAAATAGGCTCGGTGCCGTTGCAGGGCATGACTGTTACCCAACTGGAGGTCTTTCTCAACGAGCGTTATGCCCAACTGCCCGGCCACATGACCGTGGACGTGCTGCTCAAGTCCACCGCCGGCAACGAGATCTATGTCCTCGGTGAAGTGGCCCAACCCGGTTCCTACCCGATCCGCCGGCCGATCTCCGTTCTCGAGGCGCTGACCCTGGCCCGGGGCACGAACGTCAAGGCAAGGCTCGACTCGGTGGTCATCATGCGCCGCAACGGCAATATGGTCGAAGCTCGCCACTACGACGTGGAGAAGGCCTTGAGCGGCGACGCGTCGCAGATCGCCTACCTGCAGCCGGAAGACATGCTTTTCGTGCCCAAGACCAAGCTAGCCAGCGCCGGCGAACTGGCCAGGCAACTGGCCGACGTGGTGCTGTTCCAGGGGGTTGGGGTCAGCTTCGGCTACCGCCTCGACAACAAAAGCAGCAACAGCAACTGACCCAGGTGACCGATCATGAACCCCAAGGAAAACTATCTGCATGAGTTCTTCAGGATCTTCTTCGCCAACAAGCAGTGGGTGAAGCGTATCTTCCTGATTTTCGCCGTGATCGCCCTGGTGCTGCCGTTGATGCTCAAGCAGAGCTTCGATATCACCGCCCAGGTGATCGTCCAGTCGAAAAAACTCTCCCAGGGCGACGCCACCACGTCGCTGAACCAGGAAAATGCCACCTTCATCCCGCCGTCCCTGGCGGACATGGAAACCGAGAGCAATATCCTGCGCTCGCCGGCGTTGATTCGCGAAACCATCAAGACCCTGCGCGACCAGGGTGAATACACGCCCAGCCCGGGCATCTTCAACAAATGGGTAAGCGATCCCTTCAAGCGTTACATCACCCTGCCCCTGCGCGAGTACGTCATCAACCCGTTGCGCGACGGCCTGGGGCTGGAGGTCGATCCGGTGCGCGACACCGTGCTCGATACGCTGACCGACGAGGCCATCGAAAACCTGAAGATCGAGACCCTGCCCGGCTCCAACGTCATCTCCATCGTCTACAGTTTCGGCGACCCGGCCCAGGGCACCCGGTTCGTGGCGCAACTGCTGCAGAACTACCTCACCGGTCGCCAGGACCTGCAATCGATCGAACTGCCACAGGCGTTCTATGAGCAGAAAAAGCTTCAGTACCAGACGCGCCTCGATGGCTTGGAGGGCAACCGCCTGACACTGCTTGAAGGCATCGGTTCGTCCGATCCCAAGGAAGAGATCACCTTCCGCCTGAACGCCATCAACACCGAAGAGCAGGCCTTGAACTTGTTTCAGGACCGTTTCCTGCAAAGCCAACGCTGGCTCGATTACCTCAAGACCAGCCTGGCGACGGCGAACAGCTCGCGGTTCAACGACTACACCTTCCCGTTCACGTTCACCACCACCGTGGACAACATTGCCTTCGAAGATCGGGAAATCAGGCAGATGGGCGAGCAATTGACCAGCCAGGTCAGCCGCTACATGAACGACCTGGCGATCTTCCAGCCCAGCAGTGAACCCATGCTGCTGGCCCGGGAGCAGATCGTGCGCACCCGCCAGCAATTCCTCAAAGTGGTGAACAACCGCATCCAGGAACGCACCACCGACCTGGCGGTGGTCAGCTCGGTGATCAACCAGAAGGTCGAACGTATCGCCGCCTTCAAGGAGCGCATCCACCAGTTGCAGGAAACCCAGAGCAAGCTGCGGCAGATGGACACCGAGATCAACGCGCTGCATGCGGCCTTCTCGACTTATGCCCAGCGCTTCGCCGAGGCCAGCACCGCGCGTTCGCTGGACAACGATCTGTCCAACGCCCGGGTCCTGAGCCCGCCGTTCGAACCCACCGCTGCGGCGTTTCCCAAGCCGGTGCTGATCATTGCGTTCGGCTTGTTCAGCGGCCTGCTGTTGGCGATCGCCCTGGTCTATGTACGTGAGTTCTTCGACCATCGCTTCAAGCACCCAGCGCAAATCAGCCACCAATTGGATCTACCGGTGCTGCTGGTGATCAACGAGCAATCGCCCGAGCAGATCAACCCGCACCGCAACTGGAGTGTGCCCAGCCTTGTCCATTGGGTGAAAAATTGAACGCGCCGTTCGGCCCGTCCCGCCAAGACAGCCCCCTGTCGATCATTCATCTGCTCGACAGCGGCGGCTTCTATGGGGCCGAGCGGATGCTGCTCGATCATTGCCTGGCAACGCCCGGACAGCACCAGGTGCTGTTCCTGGCGGCACCGCCGACCTTGATCACGCGCTTTCGCCAAGCCGGGGTCGATTGCCGTCACTGCGCCAGTTGGGCCGAGCTGTTGCAACACCTGCGCGAGCGCCGGGACGAACGACCGCTGCTCAACACCCACAACTTCAAGGGGCTGCTGTTCGGCTGGTCCGCCGCCACGTTGCTGCGCCTGCCGCTGGTGATTACCCAGCATGGCTTCACGCCGCGCAGCCCCAAGCAGCGTTTCTATACCTGGCTGAGCCTGCAACTGTGTCGCACCGCCTCGGTCAAGCGCGTGGTCTGCGTGGCCGAAAGCATCGCCACGCTGCACCGCCGGGCCAGCGTGCGGGCGGAAAAACTCGATGTCATCCCCAATGGCCTGCCAGCGCCCAGCACGCCGTTGGCCCATCGTGACGACAAGCAGCGCTGGCGGGTCGGCTACGTTGGCCGCTTGAGCAGCGAGAAAGGCCCGGACCTGTTCCTCGACGCCATGATCCCACTGTGCCAGAAGCATTCATCGCTGCACGCGGTGATGCTCGGCGACGGCCCGGAACGCCAGGCGCTGCTCAAGCGCATCACCGACGCCGGACTGCCCACGCGCATCGAATTGCCGGGTTATCAGACCGACATGAACGCCTGGTGGAGTCGCCTCGACGCCCTGGTGATCAGCTCACGCACCGAAGGCACCCCGATGATTCTGCTCGAAGCCATGCAGGCCGGCGTGCCGGTGGTGGCATTCGGCGTCGGCGGCATTCCCGACGTGTTGCAGGACCGCCACAACGGCCTGCTCGCGGCACCGGCCAACAGCGAGGAACTGGCGGCGCAGATCGAAACGCTGTTCAGCGAACCGCCCTTGGCGCGGATCCTGGCCGACAACGCACGCCGCACCCAACAGGACCGCTACGACCTGCGCACGCTGGCCGAACGCTGGTCACAACTCTATATCCGCACGGCTCGGGAGGCTCGGCCATGATCGTCCCGCTCTCGATCGTCAGTCTGCTGGGGCTGGTCTGCCTGGCATTGCTGGCCAGTCCTTATCCGTTCCTGGCACCGGGCGCGGTGCTCGGCCTGGTCGGCGTCACGCTGCTGTATCGCAAGCCCGCCTGGGGCCTGCTGGGCATTGCCGCGCTGGTGCCGTTCGAAGGCCTGTTCAAGGACAGCGCGTTTTCCGCCAGCAAGTTCTTTGGCCTGGCGCTGATCCTGATCCTGATGTTGCAGTTGGCCCTGCACCAGATTCCCGCGACGCGCTTGCGCAGCAATATCTGGAAGCCCCTGATCGGCTTCATGATGCTCTATGGCCTGAGTCTGTTGATTTCAGAAAACATGGACCTGTCCCTGACGCAACTGCGTGAACTCTCAGTAGGGCTGATTCTGTTCGTGATCACGTTGCTGATCGGTCGCGAGCTGAACCTGGAGATACTCGCCCGCCTGATGACAGTGAGCGTCGCCACTACCTGCGTACTCGCGATGTTTTCGGCCAAATACCAGGATCAAGGCCGCGCCTCGGGTTTGCTGGAAGACCCGAACGCCTTTGCGCTGTTGATTGCGTTTACCGTACCGCTGGCCTTGTTATTGACAATACGCAGCAAAAACCTGTTGCACCGGTTGTTCTGGGGTGGCGCTCTCATCCTGTTGCTAGGCGGCATGACCAAGACCGAATCGCGTTCCGGGCTGGTCGTGCTGTTGCTCAGTCTGATGATCGGGTTGTATCACTATCGGGCACAGCTGCCACGCATACGTCCTCGGCACCTGGGGTTCGCGATGCTCGGCGTGGCACTCATGGTTCCGGCGACAGTCGCCTTGATGCCTGCTGGCTACGTGGCACGCATCCAGTCATTGAGCATCCTCAGCTCCGGCGCCAACGCCAGCAAGGACGGATCCCTGGGGCGCCGCGCCTCGTACATTATCGTGGGCAGCCAGATGATCCGCGAGAACCCGATACTCGGTTCAGGCCCAGGGACATTTCCGGAGCACTACGCCCCCACCGGCTACGCCAAGGCGTTCTCGGCCAATCGCAAACGGGGGGATCTGTACCGCCAGGCCCATAACACTTACTTGGAAATCTTCAGCGAAATCGGCGTGCCAGGCGGCTTGATGTTTGTCGGTACGATTGGGCTGGGCCTCTATAACCTGATGCGCGCGCGCCAACTCTGGCTCCAGCGCCGGGACTGGGCCCAGGCGGACCTGTTGACGCACCTGGGCATGAGTTTCCTGTCGCTGGCGTTGTTCCTGATGTTCCTCAGCGCGCCGAACCACAAGTTGCTGTGGATCATGCTCGCCTTGACCAGCATATTGCGCTACGACGCCGAACAGGCCGAGCCGCAGGAGGCTCGCCCATGAGCCGCGTCAGTATTGTGATCCCGATGTACAACGAGGCCCGGCACATCGGCCGTACGCTGCATGCGGCGCAGGAAGCCGCCCGCCAGGCAGGCCTGGCGTGTGAGTTGATCGTGGTGGACAACGGCTCCGACGACCACGGCCCGCGCATCGCCAACGAGCTGGGGGCACGGGTGTTGATCGTGCCAGGCGTGCACATCGGCGCCCTGCGCAACCGCGGTGCGGCGGTCGCCAGCGGTGATTGGCTGGCGTTCATCGACGCCGACATCGAAATGCCGGCCGACTGGCTCAAGCTGCTGCTGGAACTCGAAGGCCACCAGGGCGACGTACTCGGCCTGGACCTCGACACGCCCCGGCAGGCGCCGTGGTTCGCCGAAGCCTGGCAGCGCCGCAGTCAACGTCCCGGCTCACACCTCCTGCACCGGGTGCAGTGGCTGCCCAGCGCCAACCTGCTGATGCGCCGAAGCTGGTTCGAACAGGTCGGCGGCTTCGACGAAACCCTGCGCACTGGCGAAGACAAGGATTTTTCCCTGCGCTTGCGTCAAGCCGGCGCGCAATTGTTGCTGGTCAATGAAAGCGTGGCCCTGCATTGGGGCTACGAAGCCAGCTGGCGCGAGTGGATGAGCAAGGAGCTGTGGCGCCAGGGCAGCCACTGGCAGTTGTTGCGCAGCCATGGGCCGAGCCTGCGCCTGTTGCGCTTCCCCGCGCTGTCGATTGGCGCCTGGGGCCTGGACGTCCTGGCCCTGATCGCCCTGCTCCAGGGTCAGGCACGCCTGGGCCTGACCCTGCTGTTGCTCAGCACGTTGCCGGCTCTGGTTCTGAGCCTGCGCCAGAGCCGGCGTGATCCGCGCCTGACCTTGCAATTGTGGGCCTTGCACGGGGTGCGCCTGCACCTGACCGGCGCCGCACTGCTACTCAATATTTTTCAATGGAACGTCAGGAGACCTGCCCGTGGCTGAATTCATTTACTGGTCGTGCCTGTTGCTGCCGGTGTACGCCTACCTCGGCTATCCCTTGATGTTGAGCCTGCTGGCGCCGCTGTTTCCGGTGCGGCGCTACGGCAAGGCATTTCCGATGGACGTGAGCATCGTCATTGCCGCCCACAACGAGGCGCGGCACATCGAGGAAAAGTTGCGCACCTTGCTGGCCCAGGATTATCGGGCCCATTCATTGCGAATCATCCTCGCCAGCGACGGCTCCACCGACGACACGGTGGCCTGCGCCCGCAAGGTGATCGACCCGCGCATCACCGTGCTCGACCTGCCACGCCTGGGCAAGGCCGCTGCCCTCAATACCGGTGTCGCCCACAGCAGCGGCGAGATCCTGGTGTTCACCGACGCCGATAACCAATGGGCCAACGACACCCTCAGCCATCTGCTGGCGCCCTTGGGCGATCCGGAAGTCGGCGCCTGTGCCGGGCACATGGAAATCCCGGTGCCGGGCAAGGGCCTGAGCCTGGGCGACAGTCTGTATCGCCACTACGAAGGCTGGTTGCGTCGGGTGGAGAGTCGCACCGGTTGCATGGTCTCGGCCGACGGCGCGCTGTTGGCCCTGCGCCGGGTGCTGTTCCAACCGATACCGGCCCAGGTCAACGATGACTTTTTCCTCAGCACCTGCGCGCCAGCTGCCGGCAAATCCATCGTCTATGCCCCCATGGCCCGGGTGACAGACCAGGGCGTGGACGAAGCCGACAAGCAGTTTCGCCGTCGCCAGCGGGTCACCGTCGGCGGGTTGCAGAGCCTGGCTCAGCGCCGTGAGCTGCTCAACCCGCTGCGCCATGGGCTCTACGCCATCGGGCTGATCAGCCACAAGTTGATCCGCCGCCTGGCGCCGGTGTTGCTGCTGCCGCTCTTGCTGAGCAATGCCTGGCTGTGGAACGACCATCCGTTCTATCTCCTGAGCCTGGTGGCGCAATTGCTCGGTTACGCCATGGCGCTGATCGGTTTGATGGACGCGCGCCACCGCCTGCCCCGGCCCTTTCGCCTGGCCGCATTCGTGCTGGTGACGCTGGCGGGCATGAGCATCGGGCTCTGGCAGTTCCTGCGGGGCCAGCGCTATAGCCAGTGGAACCCAGAGCAGAATCGCTAAGGAGTACGGCCGATGTCGATCAAACAAGTCTTCAAGCGCACCGGCGGCTGGCTGTACCTGAACACGTCCCTGGGCCGCCATCCCCTGCGTGGCGCCGGCGTCATACTGATGCTGCACCGTGTGCTGAACAACGACCGCGCCGCCGAACTGCCCCATCGCAACGAGTTGTGCGTGGGGCCCGAAGCGTTTGAACATTTGCTGATCTGGCTGCTACGGCATTTCGAGTGCGTGCCGCTGATGACCTTGTTGCTGGCCGATCCTGAAAACGTTCCGAACCGTCCGCGGGTGGCCCTGACCTTCGACGACGGTTGGCGCGACAACGCCATGAATGCCTTTCCGTTGCTGCGCCAATACCAGGTGCCGGCGAGTATTTTCCTCTCCACCGATTTCATCGGCAGTCGCCAGCACTTCTGGTGGGAAAGCATCGGCGAAACCCTCTGGGGCAGCCATGGCCAGGTGGCACGGCGCTCATTGATCGAGCACTTGCAGCACGTCGGTCGACCGTTGCCGGTGCTGCTCGATGACATCGACGACGAGCGCCGCAGCCTGGCGCTGCTGCATTACCTGCAAAGCCTCAAGAGTCTCGATACCCACACGTTGAGCGACCTTACCGACGCCTGCCCACAGGGTTCCCAGCCCCAGGCCCTGGACTGGCCCCAGGTGCGCATGCTCGAAGATTCCGGGCTGATCCGCTTCGGTCCCCATGGTGCCAGCCACGCGATCCTGACCGGGCTGGATGACCAGCGCCTGCACGAAGAACTGACGCGCAGCTGGATCGCCCTGGAAAACGGCTGCGCCCACCCCTTGCCGGTGTATTGCTACCCCAACGGTGACAATGACGCCCGCGTGCGCGAGCAGGTGGCAGCCCACGGTTTTACGTTCGCACTGGGCACCGAGGCCGGACTGTATCGTCATGACGGCGACCCTCTGAACCTGCCACGTTTCGGCGTCAGCCAGAGCAACGCCTGTCACCCTGAATTGTTGGCCTGGCGCATTCGCCGAGGAGCCCGCTCATGAATCGCGCACATTATCTCAAGCTCTTGGCGTTGAGCATGGGCACTAGCCTGGCGATGATAGGCCTGCGCCTGTTGCGCAACGTGTTGCTGGCACGGATCCTGGGGCCCAGCGAACGCGGGTTGTTGGCGCTGCTCAGCACCCTGCCGGACCTGATCAGCGCCACCACCAGTGGCGGCCTGAATTCCGCCGTGGGTTATCAGGCGGCGCAGCATCGCTCGATGAGCCTGTTGCTCAGCCACGTGCTGGTCTTCGGTTGTCTGCTTGCAGGGTTGCTGACGCTGCTGGTGGTGGCGCTGGTGCGTGAGTTCGGTGCCGAACTGGACGTCACCACGCAACTGGGACTGCTGGCCTGGCTGCTGTTGCTGGCCGTGCCGCTGGCGGTACTCAAGAGCGGCCTGCTGACGCTGCACAACGCCTCCGGCGGCGTCGGCGCGTTCAACGCGTTGCGGCTGATGGAATCCCTGGTCCCGCTGTTGCTGTTCGTGGCGCTGTTCTGGATGTGGAAAGACACGGCGCTGGAAGCGGCTCTGATCAGTTGGCTGGCGGGCCTGAGCCTGGTAGTACTGGCGGGCTGGATGTGGCTGCGCCGAGATCATGCGTTCACTCTGCGCTGGGATCGCACCGTCCAGAACGAACTGTTGCGTTACGGTGTCCGCAGTCATCCGGACCTGTTGTTCCAGCAACTGATGCTGCGCTCGGATTACCTGTTCATCGGCGCACTGCTGGGCAGCACGGCGCTGGGGCACTACGCCATGGCCAGCGCGGCGGCCGAACTGCTGCATATCGTGCCGGAAGCGGTCACCACGCCGCTGATGAAACGCCTGCTGCAGCAAGACACAGACATGAAGCGCCTGACCCCGTTGGCCTTGCGCCTGACCGCCACGGCCATGCTGGGCGCCTGCCTGAGCATGGTACTGGTCGGCGAATGGCTGATCGTCACCCTGTTCGGCGTCGCCTATCAACCGGCGTACCCAGCCCTGCTGGCGCTGCTGCCAGGGGTGTTCGGGTTGTGCTTTGCGAGCATCCTGCGCCTGGACCTGCTGGGCAAGGACCGCCCCGGCACTGTTTCGCTGCTGATGGGCGTAGGAGCGCTATTGAACCTGGGGCTGAACCTGCTCCTGATCCCACACTACGGCATCGTCGGTGCCGCAGCGGCTTCCTCTATTGCCTATCTGGGCGTGACCCTGGGGCTGCTGGTGATGTATTGCCGTCTCAGCGGCGTGGCGCTGTGGCAAACGCTGATTATCCTGCCCAGCGATTTACTGCCGATGCGCCAGATGCTGTTGGGGAAATCGGCATGAGTGTGGTTGCCTGCCAAACCGCCATCGCGAGCAAGCTCGCTCCCACAGGGGGCGGTGATGCCCTTGTGAAAGCACTGAGCCAGCTTGCAGTGAGGGTGGATGAGCCGCCCTCTTCGCGAGCAAGCCCGCTCCCACAAGAGCCTTGTGCCGAACACACCCTCCACAACCACCACCGATCCCCTGTGGGAGCGAGCTTGCTCGCGAAAGCGCTGGGTCAACTTGCATCGATGTTGAATGTGCCGACGCCTTCGCGAGCAGGCTCGCTCCCACAGGGCCACGGTGCCGAGTGCAATATCTGCGACCACCACCAATCAACTGTGGGAGCGAGCTTGCTCGCGATGGGGCCAGTGCAGCGTTGGTGGAAAGTGACTGCTGGCCTGTGCCTTTGGAGCCTGGCCTTTTTAGCCCAGGGCGCGGCGATGGAGTGGACCGGTATCCGTGACGGCAGCCTGTACCTGCAAACCGACCGCCCGGACTCTGTCACCGTGCGCTGGGTGCCCGCCTGGCAAGCCGAGGCCAATGCCGAACACCTGTATCTGCTCGACGGCCACGGCCGATTGGCGGGCGAGCGCCTGGTCAAGGCGGATCAGACCCGTGGCGAACAGCAATGGCCGCTGCTGCCAGGTGCCACCAGTTATCGGCTGGAAATTCCCGGCTACAGTTTCCGGCGCTATAGCGTCGAACACGACGCGCGCACCCGTGCCCTGTTTGCCCCGGCCAAGGTGCATTTCAGCGCTGAGACCCACGATGGCGATGAGCTGTATTTCAAAGTCGCAGCCGGCGAACAGGCCGTGCTGGCGGGCAAGTTCCATGGCGGCGTACGTGCGCTGCAAGGCCGGCGCGTCGACGACGGAAAGCAGGTGCAACTGAATCTCAAGCCCTACCGGGCCTATTGGCAATTCGATCAGGTGGCCCTCCCGGTGGCGGACGTGGACCAAATCTGGCGCCTGCATCTGCAAGGCAACGGCAAGGCCGCGTTCTGGTTGGACGGCACCGCCAACCTGTTCGCCCAAGATCCGGCGCACCTGCAACCGCTGCGCCAGGATCCGGGGCAGACCCACCTGAAGTTGTACACCGAGGCGCTCGGCAAGACCCCCAAGCTGGGCATATACCTGCCCTATGAGTTACTGCCGCCCTCCAGCTACGCTGTGCTCGATGCGCTCAAACCCCAGGCGGCAACCCTCTACAGCTTCGTCGACGTCATGGCGGCCAAGGTCAATCATGAAGATGCCTTCCGGCGCTTGTACCGGGACCGCTTCGGCATCAGCCAAGACCTCACCCTGCTGGCCGGCAGCCAGCGCCGGGCGGATCTGCAGGCCGACCGGACCAGTCTCAGCGGTTTGCAAGCCTGGCTCATGTCGACCCGGGCTTCGGGCGACAACGGCATCCATTACCTCAGTTTTGCCGATGAGCCAAACCTGAACTACCCAGACTTCGCCAGTTTCCAGCAACTGTTCCAGAGCATGGCTGCCCAGGTCCGCGCCGATCCTGCCAACGCACGCGCCGGTGTCCGCATCGCCATACCGGCCAGCTCGCGGTTCACCAACGGCCCCTTAGCCGACAACGCGGCTGACAGGCGCGGGATCGACTGGGCACGGCGCCTGCTCGCGACGTCCGACGACCAGATCGACGCCCTGGCCTGGCATGAATGGATGGTCCGCGACCTGCTGGCGACCCGGGTCTACCGCGACAGTGTCCGTCAGGCCGCCAACCTGGTGGGGCTGGACAGCCAGGGCCGGCCCCGCAAGGCTTTGCTGTTGGACCAGACCAACATATCCAGCGGCTCGAGCCTGAGCCCTTACGACCAGGAAACCCACTACGCCGCCTTGTGGTGGACGTCGGTGGCGATCAACGCCTCCGCGGATGGTTGGCTCGACATGCTCAACTGGTTCATGCTCGCCGACGAACCTGAATACCCCAAAGGCATGGTGCGAGTGCTGGACAATCAGCGCTTCGAACTCAAGCCCGTGGGCTTGGCCCAGCAGTTCATTCAGCAGCACTGGCTTGATCAGGTACTGCGCCTGGACAACGATGCTTTTGAAGTCGATGTCCTGGCCATGGCCACCGGCAAGCAACGCAATCTGCTGGGCGTGAACAAAAGCACGCGAGCCCATCAGGTCAGCCTCGACGGCGCGGTCTGCCCTCAACCAGGCATGACCCTGATGTATTTCGGCCCGGACAACCGCAGCCACAGCGTTGCGTTTGATTGCAAGGCCGGCCAGGTCGGGTTTCTCCTGCCAGGGGAAACCGTGTTCTCCCTCAGTTGGACAGCACCCCTTCCCCCCCAACCTGCCACCCGTCAGGAGGCACCATGAACGCTCTGCAAAAATTGCGTGATCGCATTCAGAAAAAAGGTCTGCGCGCCGTTCTAAAGCAGCTGTGCAGGCGCTACCTATTTTCCCACACCCGACTGGTGTGGCTGGAGCACGATGTACGGACCCCACTCCCCCCACATAACCTCAGGCCCTACCCACCGATGCGCTTGGAGCACATCACGATCAGCAATGCCGATGCCTTTGCCCGGCACTTCGGCGACCGCGTCGAAACCATGCGCGAGCTGGCGGCCGAAGACTACACAGGCTTGATGTACCTGGATGATCAGGGCGACACCGTGGGGTTCGCCTGGGCCAGTACACGGGACTATTTCGACCGCCATTTCTATCACTGCAACTTTCCGATCAAGCCTGGCGAGTACTTTCAGTTCGGTGGCGAGGCGATCCGTGAATACTGGGGTTCCAGTATATCGGCGGACATGCAGTTGGAAGTGTGGAAAGTCATGGCGGACCACGGTTGCAGCACAATGGTCGATGTCTGCGATTTGCAAAACATCCAAGCGATCAAGATGCATATCCGCATGGGCTTCCAGGAGCGCGGGCAGATCACCCACCTATACCGTTTGCTCGGTCGCTGGCGGCTTCTGCGCAATACGTCATACACCGGCACGGTACTGGACGCCTTTCGTAAACCGGCCCAACCGGCCACCTCGACTTCAGCGGCCTGATCTCCATGGCGATCCGGTTCCAATGGTGTCGCTCCCTGGGCGCGGCGGACTTTCCTGTATCAGCTTATGAACAGCTGCGAACCCAGGTGGCCGACGCAACGCCGTTCAACACCCTGGCCTGGCTGCAAGCGGCGGAATTCGCCCTGTTGCCCGAAGAGCAATTGCATGTGCTGCTGGGCTGGCAGGACCAGACCTTGTGCCTTTGCCTGCCTCTGATATCAGGACTTGAACGTATCGGCGGGCTGCGGTTCCGGGTGTTGCATCATTTGGGTTATCCCATGGCCGACCGCATCGCCCTGCTGGCACGCCTGGACGCCGAAGGCATGGGTCAGGCGCTGATGCAGATCCGTCAACACTTGCCTCACGCGTTACTGCAATTGAATGAAGTGATCGAGCCGGTCGGTGAGCAAAGCGTCCTCAGCGCCTGGATGGCGCTGAGTTCCACCGGAGAGCGACGACTCAGTTGCCGGGTTCCGGTGCATCTGATCAGCGACAGCGACCATCAGGAGATCTCTGGCGATCCACGCTATAAGCTGCGCCGGGCACGCAAGCGGATCGCTGCTTGTGGTGCCGAGATCCGCCGAATAACGCCAGATGCCATCAGCATGGGGCAATTGTTGCGAGCCCTGGCCGATGTCGAGGATGTCAGCTGGAAAGGCGAGGAAGGTGTCGGTATTTTCGCCGACCCCGGGCGCCGACAATGGATGAACCTCGCCTTCACCGCCCTCGCCGCCCAAGGCCTGGTGCGGGTGGTGATGCTGGAACTGAACGGCGAATGCATCAGCTATCGCCTCGGCCTGCTGGACCAGGGACGGCTGTACGACTACAACCTTGCATTCCTGCCGCAGCATGCCGACCTGGGCAGCGGCCGGGTGTTGCTCGAGGAGTGGATTCGCTGGGGGCTGGACGAAAACTGGCGCTGGATCGACGCATCACGGGTCAGCCTGGAGAACTCCAACCATCAGTTACACGAACGCATGACCGGCCAACTGGAACACTGGCGCTGGAGTTTCTATTCATGGCAGCCCGGTGGCTTGCTCCTGGGATTTGCCTTGCGACTATGGAAAAGCTTGAAGCCATGGTTTGGCAAACGCCGAAGCAAACCGACCGCGACGACGGCATCGTCCCCCCCTAAAAACCAGGAGAAGACAGATGCCGCGTCAAGTGATCGTCAACGCTGACGACTTCGGGCTCAGCTTCAGTGAAAACGCGCTCATCCTGCGGGCCTTCGAGACCGGCGTGATCAGTTCGGCCACGGCCATGGCCAACATGCCGGGTTTCGAGCAGGCGTGTGAAATGACCCGGCAACCGCTGCTCAACGGCCACGTAGGCTTGCATTTCAACCTCAGCTACGGCCCGCCGCTGGGCCAGGCGATCACCTCACGAGCGGTTTTTTGCGACGCCAATGGCCAGTTCGACCTGAACCTGTCGCGTTATTGCCTGCGCCTGGGCTCAAAGGATCTGGCGGCAGTGGAAGATGAACTGCAGGCGCAATGGCAACACTGCCTGGACCACGGCCTGCGTCCCAGCCATCTCGATTCCCATCAACATGTGCATAACATCTGGCCCATCGGCGAGCTGGTGGCCCGCTTCGCCGCCAGGCAAGGTGTGCCCATGCGCCTGGCGCGCAACCTGGGGGCAAACTTGAACCTGCCCAAGCGCATCTTCAAGACCCTGTTCAACCGTCGCATGCACAGCCTGTGCGGCGCGACAGCGGACTACGTCTGCACCCCAGCCGACCTGGACTACGCCGCGCCACCGGCCTATGGCTCGCTTGAGGTCATCGTGCATCCGATGCAACTGGACGGGGATTTTGGCGATGCCAGCCTGAGGCCAGGCGAGTCGTTGACCCAAGTACTGCACAAGCGCCTGGCGGGCGTGCCCAAGGTCGCGTACGGCCGGAACGCACGGGTGTCGACGGTGGTTGAGTACGGGGATGTGCACTGACAGGCACGCGGTGTATACCTGTGGCCAGGGCGTTTGCTACCTCGCCACGACCGTCCGAAATCCCTGCGCCGCTTCCGGAGAATCTGCTACAAGGCATCTTCTGTTTCGAGTAGCGAATTGCGTCGATGCCTTTACCTTTATTCTCTCGCCTTCGGCGGCGCTGGCTGGCCTTCCTTGTCATGAGCGCAGTGGTGGTCGGGCTGCCGGTGGGCTGTGCAGTGCTGCAGCACAAGGAACGCGAGCTGGTCTTTCGCATCGAGCCGGGGACGGCGAGCTGGTTCAGTGGGCTTCCCAGCGGTGTGCAGGAATTCGATCTCAAGCCCAAGAGTTTCAAGACCGGGGAAAATATCCACGGTTGGTGGTGGCCGGCCGAACGCAAGAATGCGCCGGCCATCCTGTACTTGCACGGTGTGCGTTGGAATTTGACCGGCCAGTTGTTTCGTATCCAGCAACTGAGGGCGCTGGGTTATTCGGTGCTGGCTATCGATTATCGTGGCTTTGGCAAAAGCCATGGGGATCTGCCGTCGGAAGCCAGCGTCTATGAGGATGCACGCATCGCTTGGGAACGCCTCAAGGTACTGCAACCGGACCCGGACCTGCGGCTGATCTACGGTCATTCTCTGGGCGGTGCCGTCGCGGTGGACCTCGCTGCGCAGTTGGGCCAGGAGGCCGCGAAGAATGGCGCTGCCCAGGTCCGAGGCCTGGTCATCGAATCCACGTTCACCTCCCTGGGCGATGTCGCCACCGCGATGGCGAATACGTCCCTGCCGGTGCGCTGGTTGTTGTCGCAGAAATTCGATTCCATCGACAAAATCGGCGAGATCAACATGCCGCTGCTGGTGGTCCATGGCTCTGCCGATCGCTACGTACCACCACGCTTCAGCGAGCAACTGTTCAACGCCGCCCGGGAGCCCAAGCGCCTGCTGCTGGTGCCGGGGGCGACGCATAACAACAGCATGAGCCTGGCGGGTAAAAACTACCGGCAAGCGCTGGACACGTTGATGAAAAACAAACCGTCGCCCATCCAGGTAAGCTCGGCCAAGACCGGCTAACGCACAAGCCCCCGGCTGATACCCAACACCTTCATTGACGGTCACACCGCTATCGCGAGCAAGCTTTGCTCCCACAGATCTCCCCCACACAGTTCTTTGGTTGTTTACAAGATCAGTGTCCCCACAGGGGATTTGTGGCGTATGCGAGGTCCGTGAACGACGCGGAAAAACTTGTGGGAGCCGAGCTTGCTCGCGATAGCGTCAGCCCAGTCAACATCGCGGCAAGCTGACCCGCCGCTATCGCGAGCAAGCTCGCTCCCACAGGGGATTTGTGGCGTATGCGAGGTCCGTGAACGACCCGGAAAAACTGTGGGAGCCGAGCTTGCTCGCGATAGCGTCAGCCCAGTCAACATCGCGGCAAGCTGACCCGCCGCTATCGCGAGCAAGCTCGCTCCCACAGGGGATTTGTGGTGTACGCGAGGTCCGTGAACGACCCGGAAAAACTGTGGGAGCCGAGCTTGCTCGCGATAGCGTCAGCCCAGTCAACATCGCGGCAAGCTGACCCGCCGCTATCGCGAGCAAGCTCGCTCCCACAGGGGATTTGTGGCGTATGCGAGGTCTGTGAACGACGCGGAAAAACTTGTGGGAGCCGAGCTTGCTCGCGAAAGCGTCAGCCCAGTCAACATCGCGGCAAGCTGACCCGCCGCTATCGCGAGCAAGCTCGCTCCCACAGGGGATTTGTGGTGTACGCGAGGTCCGTGAACGACCCGGAAAAACTTGTGGGAGCCGAGCTTGCTCGCGAAAGTGTCAGCCCAGTCAACATCGCGATAGCGGTACAAGCGCACGCAAAAAAAAACGGCACCTTTCGGTGCCGTTCGTTTTCACGCTTGGGGCTTTACTTGCGTGCTGCCTCCCACGATTTCAACAGCTCGGTGTAGCTCACTGTTTCACCTTTAGGCTTCTCGTTCGCCAGTTTCGGCTTCGGTGCACCCGGTTGATCGAACCAGTATTGCGCGTCGCGCTCGGGGTTCATTTTCGGGGCGCAGGTGGCTTGGGCCTTGGAGCGTTCCAGGCGCGTCATGATCGCATCCTGGTCCTTGGCCAAGCCATCGAGGGCCTGCTGCGGGGTCTTCTCGCCACTGGCGGCTTCGGCGATGTGGCTCCACCACAGTTGCGCCAGGCGCGGGTAGTCCGGCACGTTGGTCCCGGTCGGGGTCCATTGCACACGGGCGGGGCTGCGGTAGAACTCCACCAGGCCACCGAGTTTCGGCGCCAGGTCGGTCATCGCCTGGGAGTTGATGTCCGACTCACGAATCGGCGTCAGGCCAACGATGGTCTTCTTCAGCGACACGGTCTTGGACGTCACGAACTGCGCATAGAGCCAGGCCGCGAGTTTCTGTTTCTCAGGCGTAGACTTCATGAATGTCCAGGAACCCACGTCCTGATACCCCAGCTTCATGCCCTGCTCCCAATACGGACCACGTGGCGAAGGCGCCATGCGCCATTTCGGCGTGCCATCGGCGTTCACCACCGGCAGGCCCGGCTTGGTCATGTCGGCGGTAAACGCGGTGTACCAGAAAATCTGCTGGGCGATGTTGCCTTGAGACGGTACCGGGCCGGACTCGGAGAAGGTCATGCCCGCCGCTTCCGGCGGCGCGTACTTCTTCAGCCAGTCCACGTACTTGGTGGTGGCGAATACAGCCGCGGGGCCGTTGGTATCGCCGCCACGGGTGACACTGGAGCCGACCGGATGGCAGTCTTCGACGCGAATACCCCACTCGTCCACCGGCAGACCATTGGGCAGGCCCTTGTCGCCGCCACCAGCCATGGAGAACCAGGCATCGGTGAAGCGCCAGCCCAGGGACGGGTCTTTCTTGCCGTAGTCCATGTGACCGTAGATACGCTTGCCGTCGATTTCCTTGACGTCTTCGGAGAAGAACTTGGCGATGTCTTCATAGGCCGACCAGTTCACCGGTACACCCAGCTCGTAGCCGTATTTCTCCTTGAACTTGGCCTTCAGCTCCGGGCGTTCGAACCAGTCGGCACGGAACCAGTACAAGTTGGCGAATTGCTGGTCGGGCAGCTGATAGATCTTGCCATCCGGCGCAGTAGTGAAGGAGATGCCGATGAAGTCCTTGATGTCCAGGGTTGGCGAAGTGTAAGCCTTGCCTTCGTTGGCCATCAGGTCGGTGATCGATTCGGTCTTGCCGTAGCGAAAGTGCGTACCAATCAGGTCCGAATCGTTGACCCAGCCGTCATAGATGTTCTTGTCCGACTGCATCACCGTCTGCATCTTCTCCACCACGTCGCCTTCTTGCAGCAGGTCGTGGTTCAACTTGATCCCGGTGATTTCGGTGAAGGCCTTGGCCAGTACCTTGGACTCGTATTCGTGAGTGGTGAGGGTTTCCGACACCACGTTAATACTCATGCCGCGAAACGGCTCGGCGGCCTTGATGAACCACTTCAGCTCTTCGAGCTGCTGCTCGGCTGTCAGGGTCGACGGCTTGAATTCACTGCCGATCCATTTTTTAGCGGCGTCTTCATAGGCGTCGGCCCAGGCCGCAGCACTCAGCCCGCTGAGTGCCAGCATGGCTGCCAATGAAACGCTATGTCGCAGCTTATTGTTTTTATTGAACATAGAGACCTCCTGTTTGGGTTTAAGAGCCTGATCGGCGAACCTTCGCGACTAGCCCCACCGCATCACTGCCAACAGCCACACCCAAGACAACGCGAACGCTATCCAGATGCTCCAGTCGGTGGCGCCGATTACCAGCAGGTGCAGGTAGGCGCTACCGAGAAGACCGATAAACAACCGATCGCCACGGGTCGTGGTAATCGGCAGGAAACCACGCCGAGGGATGCTCGGCGAACGCAACTCCCAGGTGGTCATGCCTGCCAGGAACAAGGCGATAACCCCGAAAAATACCGCCGTGGGGGCGGTCCAGTTCATCCATTCCATCATCGACTCCTCAGACCCGGCCCAGGGCGAAGCCCTTGGCCACGTGGTTGCGAACGAACCAGATCACCAGCATGCCCGGCAGGATGGTCAACACCCCCGCCGCCGCCAGCACGCCCCAGTCGATACCGGACGCCGACACCGTACGGGTCATGACCGCCGCGATCGGCTTGGCATTCACCGAGGTCAACGTCCGGGCCAGCAACAGCTCGACCCAGGAAAACATGAAGCAGAAGAATGCCGTGACACCGATGCCGGAGCCGATCAACGGAATGAAGATCTTGGTGAAGAACTTGGGGAAACTGTAGCCGTCAATGTAGGCGGTCTCGTCAATTTCTTTCGGTACCCCGGACATGAACCCTTCGAGAATCCACACCGCCAACGGCACGTTGAACAGGCAGTGGGCCAGGGCCACGGCGATGTGGGTGTCGAACAACCCGATGGACGAATACAGCTGGAAGAACGGCAGCAGGAACACCGCCGGTGGCGCCATGCGGTTGGTCAGCAGCCAGAAGAACAGGTGCTTGTCCCCCAGGAACCGGTAGCGGGAAAACGCATAGGCCGCCGGCAATGCGACCGCCAGGGAAATCACCGTGTTCAGGCTCACGTAATACAGCGAGTTGAGGTAACCGGTGTACCAGCTCGGGTCGGTGAAGATCACCTTGTAGTTGTGGAAGGTGAAATCCTGCGGCCACAAAGTCAGGCTGCCAAGGATCTCGGTGTTGCTCTTGAACGACATGTTCAGCAGCCAGTAGATGGGCACCAGCAGGAACAGGATGTAGATCAAAAGCGGTATCAGCTTTTTCTTGCTCATTGTGCGGGCCTCAACGGTTGGCGTCGGCGTGCGTCATGGCGGTATAGAACAGCCAGGACACCAACAGAATGATCAGGAAGTACACCAGGGAAAACGCCGCCGCCGGGCCCAGGTCGAATTGGCCGATGGCCATCTGCGTCAGGGTCTGGCTGAGGAACGTGGTGGCGTTGCCCGGCCCGCCGCCAGTGAGTACGAACGGCTCGGTGTAGATCATGAAACTGTCCATGAAACGCAGCATCACGGCGATCAGCAGCACGCTCTTCATCTTCGGCAACTGGATGTGCCGGAACACCGCCCAGCTGGAGGCCCGGTCGATCCGCGCGGCCTGGTAGTACACGTCGGGAATCGCCCGCAGCCCCGAGTAGCACAACAGCGCCACCAACGACGTCCAGTGCCAGACGTCCATCACCAGCACGGTGACCCAGGCGTCCATGGTGTTGGCTGCATAGTTGTAGTTGATGCCCAGGCCATTGAGGGTGGAGCCCAGCAAGCCGATGTCGGCGCGGCCGAAAATCTGCCAGATGGTGCCCACCACGTTCCACGGGATCAGCAGCGGGATCGCGAGGATGATCAACACCAGGGACGACCATTTGCCCTTGGTCGGCATGGTCAGGGCGATGGCGATGCCCAGGGGAATTTCAATCAGCAACACGCACGCCGAGTAGATGAACTGGCGCAGCAGCGAATCGTGCAGCCGTGGATCGAGCAGCACCTGCCTGTACCAGTCGGCGCCGACGAAGTAGCGGCTGGACTGGTCGAAGATGTCCTGCACCGAATAGTTGACCACGGTCATCATCGGGATCACGGCACTGAAAGCCACCAGCAGGAACACCGGCAATACCAGCCACCAGGCCTTGTTGTTCTGCACCTTGTTCATGGCTGCACCTCACTCAACGGTTCCAGCAAATACTCATCGGCATAGACCATCAGCCATTGGGCCGGAAAACTGATGTACGCCGTGCCTTCGGGCACGGGCTTGTCTTCGGCCAGGCGCACTTTCAGCGGTGCGCCATCGAGGTTGAGGGTCAGGATCTTGTAGGTGCCCAGGTCTTCGACGTGGACCACGTCAGCGCGCATCGCATCGTCGTAAGGGCCATCCCAGACATGCACGAACTCCGGGCGGATACCGACCTTCAGGCTTTTGCCTTCGGCTTCGGCGACCCGACGTTGCAAGGTTTCCGACAGCGGCAAGTGCGTCGAGGCGAAGCCGACGCCACCGGGCTGTGCCGTGACCTCGATCAGGTTCATCCCCGGGCTGCCGATGAAGTAGCCGACAAAGGTGTGGCTGGGACGCTCGAACAAGTCCCGAGGCGTGCCGAACTGCACGATCTGGCCGCCGTACATCACGGCGATCTTGTCGGCGAAAGTCGAGGCCTCCAACTGGTCGTGGGTGACGTAGACCATGGTGATGTTGAACTGCTCGTGGATCTGCTTGAGCTTGCGCCGCAGTTTCCATTTCAGGTGCGGGTCGATCACCGTCAGCGGCTCGTCGAACAGGATCGCCGACACATCGTCACGCACCAGCCCGCGGCCCATGGAGACTTTCTGTTTTTCGTCGGCGGTGAGGTTGCGGGCCTTTTTGTCCAGCAGGTTCTGCAGGTCCAGGACCTCGGCGATTTCCTGCACCTTGGTGTAGATTCTCGCCTCGGCCATGCCCTGGTTACGCAGCGGGAACGCCAGGTTGTCGAACACGGTCATGGTGTCGTAGACCACCGGGAACTGGAACACCTGGGCGATGTTGCGCCGTTCCGGGGTCAGCTCGTTGACGATCTTGCTGTCGAACATCACCTGCCCTTCGGAAGGGCTGAGCAATCCGGAAATGATGTTGAGCAACGTGGACTTGCCGCAGCCCGAAGGCCCGAGCAGCGCATAGGCGCCGCCCTGCTCCCAGATGTGGTTCATCTCGCGGATAGCGTAGTCCTCGGGGCCCGCCGGGGTGCTGGTGTAGCTGTGGGCGAGGTTCTGCAAACGAATTTCGGCCATCAGGCAACCCTCGCGATACGCTGCCCTGGGGCTTGGACCAGCTTGCCCTGGGCGTCGAAGACAAACAGTTTATGGGTCGGAATGTAGATGCGGATCGGCGCATCCACGTCGTACTCATGCACCCCTGGCAGGTGCAACACCAGCAGGAAATGCTCGTTGCGCACGTGCAGGAAGGTCTCCGAGCCACTGATCTCGGCCACCTCGACGGTCACCGCCAGTTCGAGGTCGTCGTCGTTGCTCGGCACCAGGGAAATATGGCTGGGGCGCACGCCGAAACGGAACTCACCCTCGCCCACCGGGCGCAGGTCGACGTTCAGCGGAAAGTGCACGAAATTGGCGAAGCTCACCTCGTTGCCGGCGATGCGTCCCGGCATGAGGTTGATCGGGGGTTCGGAGAACAATTCGGCGGCCAGCACGGTTTGCGGCTGGTGATACACAGAGGACGATTTGCCGCTCTGGATCACCCGGCCCTCATGCAGGATCGTGGTGGTGCCGCCCAGGGCCAACGCCTCGTTGGGCTCGGTGGTGGCGTAGACGGCGATGGTGTGGCGGGCCTGGAACAATTCGCGCATTTCCTGGCGAAGCTCTTCACGCAGCTTGTAGTCCAGGTTCACCAGCGGCTCGTCGAACAGGATCAGTTCGGCGTCCTTGACCAAGGCCCGGGCCATGGCCGTGCGCTGCTGCTGGCCGCCGGACAACTCCAGCGGATGACGCTGCAGGAATTTCTCGATGCGCAGCATCCTGGCGGTTTCCAGCACCTTGCTCTGGATCACCTCGTTGGACACACCGGCCTGGCGCAACGGCGAGGCGATGTTTTCGAAAACGGTCATGGTCGGGTAGTTGATGAACTGCTGATAGACCATCGACACGTTGCGCAGCCGTACCGGGCGCTTGGTGACGTCGACGCCGTTCATCAGGATGCGGCCGCTGTCGGGCTTGTCCAGACCGGCCATCAGGCGCATGAGGCTGGTCTTGCCGGACAGCGTGCGGCCCAACAGGACGTTGAAGGATCCGGGTTCGAAACTCAGATTGGCATCGTCGATCCAGGTCTGGCCTTCGACGGTGCGACAGATGTGCTCAAGCTTTAATGACATGGCTCGGCCTTTTTATTATTGGAGTCAAGCGACCCGAGTTAGAAAGCGAAAGCCGTGCCAGAAATCACAAACCCTTGATTAGCCTGAAATTTCCACTTATCTGCAGGAAAAATACGTTCATTGATGAACACAAGTGAACAGCCATGAATGAACAACTGAACAACGCCCGGGTTGACAATGAACAATTTTGAACAACACTGAAAGAACGTTTTCGGCTAGCCTGGCCATGCCCTCTGTGGGAGCGAGCTTGCTCGCGATAGCGGTGTGTCAGCCAAATCAATGCTGCTGATCCACCGCTATCGCGAGCAAGCTCGCTCCCACAAGGGTTTGTGTATGAAGTGGTATTCAGGCCTGCCCCAGCACAAGGAGTCTGTGCGAGACTTGCCACAACAATAAAAACAGCTCCTGCGAGAGTGCCCCATGGCCGCACCTGCTCCAGCCTTGTCCCACGAGGCCATCATCCAGGCCTCCTGGTCCCGTTGCCGCGCCTTCGGCCTGAACCATCAAAGCGTGCCGGCCTTCGACCAGTTGCCCGCCCAAGGCATCGCCCAGTTGCTGGAGAGCCAGCATTCGCTGGTGCAGACCACCCACCAGGAAGTCTTGCCGTACTACGAAAACATCCTGAGCAACTCCAACTGCCTGATCATGCTGGCCGACAACCAGGGCCAAGTGCTGACCTCCTGGGGCACCCAGCGCTTCATCGAACCGAAACTGGCCCATGGCTTCAGCGCCGGGGCGAGCTGGATGGAGCGCTGCACCGGCACCAACGCCATCGGCACCGCGCTGGCCTGCGAACAGGCTGTGCACATCGAACACGATGAACATTTCCTCAAGGCCAACCGCTTCATGACCGGCTCCGCCGCGCCGATCTTCGATGCCGAGCGCAAGGTCATCGCCGTGCTGGACGTCTCCAGCGACAGCTACCTGCCGCCCTCCCACACCCTGGGCATGGTCAAGATGATGAGCCAGACCGTGGAGAACCGGCTGATCCTCAACCTGTTTCGCGGTGAACACTTCCAACTGACCTTCAACACCGGCCTGAACAACCTCGACAGCCAATGGGCCGGACTGCTGGTCTTCGATGAGAGCGGCCAGGTCCTGTCCGCCAACCGCCGCGCCGACAACCTGCTGGGCCTGAGCCTGTCGCGGGTCAGCATCGAAAGCCTGTTCAAGGTCTCACTGCTGGAACTGCTGAACCAGCCCGACGGCCTGCCGTTCGCCCTGCAAGCGTCCGGCAGCAATCGTTTCCAGTGCTTGCTCAGGCGCCCGAGCCAGGTGTCGATCAAGGCTCGCGTGTTCACCGAAACAGCACCTGCGCCGGCCCCCGCCAGTAACGCTATCAGCCTCAACACCCTGCACTTCGGTGACAGCCGTGTGGAGAAGGCTGTGCGCCAGGCCGAGCGTTTGCTGGAGAAGGACATTCCGCTGCTGATCCACGGCGAGACCGGCGTCGGCAAGGAAGTCTTCGTCAAAGCCCTGCACCAGGCCAGTTCGCGCTGCAAGCAGCCGTTCATTGCCGTCAACTGCGCAGCGATCCCCGCCGAGTTGGTGGAATCGGAATTGTTCGGTTATGAAAAAGGCGCCTTCACCGGCGCCAACCAGAAAGGCAGCATCGGCCTGATCCGCAAGGCCGACCGGGGTACGTTGTTCCTCGACGAGATCGGCGACATGCCCCTGCCAACCCAGGCCCGGCTGCTGCGGGTCTTGCAGGAACGTTGCGTACAGCCGGTGGGCAGCGCCGAGCTGTTCCCGGTGGACATCCGCATCATCTCCGCCACCAACCGCTCGCTGCGTGAACAGGTGCAACTGGGGCGGTTTCGCGAAGACTTGTACTACCGCATCGGCGGCCTGACCCTGGAGCTGCCACCGCTGCGCGACCGCAGCGACAAACAGGCCCTGTTCAAACGCCTCTGGGAACACCACCGCGAACCGACCCAATGGGCCGGCCTGAGCCGCGAGGTACTGGACCTGTTCGAACGCCATCCATGGCCGGGCAACCTGCGGCAGGTCAGCAGCGTGCTGCAAGTGGCCCTGGCGATGGCCGAAGAACAACCGATCCGCCCGGAACACCTGCCCGACGACTTCTTTGTCGACCTTGAAATGGAACCGGTGGAAACGCCTGAGCCGCTGACGGTGGACCTCAACGATGCCGAGGACCTGAACCGTCAGTTGCAGGCAGTGGGCGGGAATATTTCACACCTGGCGCGACGGCTGGGGGTCAGCCGCAATACGTTGTACAAACGGCTGCGGCAACTTGAAAGCTGATACGAAACTTGTGGGGGTGGGCTTGCTCGCGATGGATGGACTTGCTCTTGTTGATTGAGTACATATCCGTTGCTGCGGTAACGGCTGCTTAGGGTTCCGCCCTGACGGCGGGTCACTTTTGGAAAAGCGCCAAAAGTAACCAAAAACGCTTTGCCCCACCACTCGGTGCCTCGCTTAGGCTCGGCATGCCTGAACGAAGGCATTGCTCCGTGGGCCCGCCGCGAAGGGCCATCCATGGCCCAGCGCGGCTACCTCGGCATCCATGCCGAGGTGCCCACTACGCAATACCTGCGTTCAGCCATCGTGGTTAACGGGGCGCCGAGATCAACGTCCACCGCGAGGCGGCCTAGTAGCCGACCTGGCTCTCCCGGTCGTACACCCGTCAAATCTGTTTGAGCAGGACCTGTGGGAGCAAAGCTTGCTCGCGAGGCGGCCTGACAGCCGACCTGGCTCTCCCAGTCATACTCCCACAGGGGATTTGTGCTGAATGTGATGTTCGAGAACAACTCGGAAAAAACTGTGGGAGCGAGCTTGCTCGCGAAGACGGCGGCACAGCCAACATCATCGCTAGCTGACCCACCGCTATCGCGAGCAAGCCTGCTCCCACAGGTGTGTTGCTTAACTGATTGGCATTACTCCGACTTAGTCGAACGCGCCATTGAGCACTTCATAAATGATGCCAGTGGCGATCGCTACCAGGATCAGGTCCGTGCCGACCTGCTGCCACTCATAACCGTCATAGTGCGGCAACCGCCCCAGGAGTCGCCCATCGAGCTTCTTGGCGATTCCGGGTGGCAACGGCTTGCCCCGTGCAAGATTTTTCTGGATGCCTGGCGGCAGCGCCGGGCCGGGGCTCCAGTAATCGCGATAACCGCCAATCACACCGAGGATGCCGCCGCGGTCAAGGCTCGGGCCGTTATGCCAATCGCCGCCACCACCGCCACCGCCTTGGTTGCCTTTGCCTCCCTTATTGCCGGGATTTCCTTGACCGCCCTTGTTGCCCTGCCCGCCTTTGCCTCCTTGTCCGTGGCCAGGACCTTGATCGAATTGAGCATTTCCCTTGCCGTTGCCCGGGTCCGCGACAACAATGCCAGGGCCAGCTGCCAGGGCGAAACAGGTCACTGCAGCAATCAACGAGCGGGATTTGAACATGGCAGGTTCTCTCAAAAAAGGGATGTCCCCTGTAAAGATATAGAGACTAACGGTGATATTAGTTCCATATCACGCTGCGCGCCGCTTGCCTGGACCGGATACACCTGAACACAGCAATCAAGGAGTTTCATGCGCAAGGATTACCTGGCTTTTTTCGTCTCGATGTTCCTTTCCCGGTTGGCCGACCAGATTTTGCTGTTCATCGTCCCGCTGATTGTTTTCCAGACCACCAACAGCGTCGCCTGGGCAGGCCTGGCCTTTTTCGTCGAGTCCTTGCCACGCTACCTCTCGTTCCCGATCTGCGGCGCGCTGTGCGACAAGTTCTCGCCGATTCGCATCCTGCACATCAGCCAGGTCTATCGCGCCGTCGCCTGCGCGGTGGCGGTCGTGCTCCATGGCGTCTTCGGCGGGATCTATTGGATCGTCGCGCTCTCGGCCCTGTGCGGCGTGCTGACCACCCAGGGCATCATGGCCCGCGAAGTGGTGATGCCGTACATCTTCAAGCACTACACCTACAACAAGACCCTGTCCTACTCGCAAATCGCCGACCAGACCGGCTTGGTGCTGGGCCCACTGATCGCTGCGCTGCTGCTTGAGGTGTGGGCGTGGCACTGGGTGGTGCTGGCGATTGCCGGGCTGTTCCTGCTGGCAGACCTGGCGATGCTGTATTGGCAACGCGTCAGTTCGGTCACCCTGGAAACCTTCGCGCAGCATCACGACCTCTGGCTGAACCCGCTGCGCATTGCCTTCGGCCACATTCGCAACCTGGCGGAACTGAAAAAGATCATCAGCCTGGCAGTGGGCGTCAACCTGATCATCGGCGTCACCCTGGCCACCTCGGCGGCCATGGTCATCGGCCATTACGGCGCCGGCAAGGATGACTACGCAGGTTTACAGGCAGCCGGTGCCGTCACCACCATCCTCATCCTGTTCTTCCTCGCCCGGGTGAGTTTGCCCTTGAAACTGCTGGGTGCCCTCTCCTACACGCTGATCGCCGTCGGCGCCTTCATCACCGCACTCAGCCCGAACACAGGGGGCTACGTCGTCGGTTTCTTGCTGATTGTCGGTTTCGACAAAATGTTCAACGTCTACTTCCGCACCCTCCGCCAGCAAGTGATTCCGCCCCAGGACTTCGGCAAGACCGTCGGCGTCATCACGCTGCTCAACAACCTGTCGCAACCGCTCGCGGGCCTGCTGGTCGCGGTGCTGGCCGCGCCGATTGGAACGCAGCAGGTGATTGTGCTGCTGGCGGTTGCCACCAGCCTGATCGGAGCCGGGGTGGTTGTGGTGCACAGGTATTCGACACACCGGTCGAGCATCTACAGCGCCGAGAGCGACTGACCCTGCCGAGGAGCGGTTTGTATTATCAGTGACTTATTATTGAGGCATGGTTGCAACGTTGCCGGCGTCAATGCGCGTCTGCCCCGCCATTCGTCACCTGTCGAGTGTCGGGGCCAACAGGCGGCCACGTCTGGCTCAGGGTTTGCACTGGCCTGTCTCAGCAGCCAAGAACGACGTAATTCTGACGCGGCGGCAAATTAATCAATGCTTGGTCAGCAAACGGAGATGTACCGTGTCAACTCTCAACGAAATCGCAGCGAATCACGCGAGAATGGCAAAGTTAAAGGAAGAAGAGTCGATGCGGCTGAGTGCGCTTCAGGGTCAGGTGGTGGGGAGTTTTGAAATTCCACCCATCGAGGCCCCCCAGGAGATGTCGCTGCACTTTATGGCAGGGGTACAGGATCACTCGTTTGGGGAAGCGGCGGCGCTGAGTTTTTGACCTGGGTGTTGATGGGGTTTCGTCGCTCGCTTGTTCGCGGGCGACTCGACCTTTCAGAACTGCCTGGCTAAAGCAGCTGCAAGTATGCCGGCCGCAATTGCCGGCAGCGGTTTTTTCAGTGCCAGCATGACGATTGCCGTGGTCAGCAAAGCCAGGCGTGCGCCGTTGTCACCTTTAACCGCCAGCGGAGCCAACACCGCCACCAACACCGAACCGGACATGGCCGTGATGAACTGCTGCACCCGATAGTTGATCGGCACGAACGACATCACGAAAACACCGCCCCACCGAGTCGCCAATGTCACCGCGGCCATTATCAATATGACCACCAGGGTGCCGTAACCCGCCGTTTCAATGCTCATTGTTTTTTCTCCATCCACAGCGCGCCCAGAATGCCCCCCGCCAAAGCGCCGACCACGACATGACTGTTCGCCGGCAAGTACCAGTAAGCCAACAGCGATGAGCAGGCCGCCACGGTCCAGATGATGAACATGCGCAGGTTTTTCTTCCCGCCCACGACCATCGCCAGCAAGAAACAACCCATCACCATATCGAGCCCGAAACTGACCGGGTTCTCAATGGCGCTGCCGAAATGAAGCCCCAGCCAACTGCCCAGGATCCACGCGACCCAGAGCGCAATGCCGCCGCCGAATAAAAGCCCGAGCCCAGGCTTGCCACGACTGAGCGCCTGCATCGCCATGGCCCAGTTGGCGTCCGAAACAACCAGCATGACACCGTAGCGTTTGGCAACGGGCAACTCCCGCAGCCACGGGTAAAGCGTCGCGCCCATCAACAAGTGCCGGGCGTTGATAGCAAAGACGGTAATCATCAGCGGAACGACCGGCACTTGCTGGCCCCACAGGTCCAGCGCGGCAAATTGAGAAGCGCCGGCAAAGACCAGCGTGCTCATGAGCACGGCTGATGTATCACTCAAGCCCGTTTGCGCAGCGGCCAGGCCGAACGCCACTCCGAACACAACGACGAAAAGAGAGATGGGGATCAGCTGTTTGAAACCGTCGTAGATGTGATTCAACGTCAGCGCGTGCAGGTGGGGTTCAACATTCGACAAAACAGAGCCTCTTCTGAATATCTGCGATACAAAAAACGAGAGTATGGGGCTGAATCTGCTTGTCGAACACTGTTTGGCGGGGCAATGGGCAACTCAACCCGCCGAGATCAGGTCATAGGACAGCTTGCTGATCAGAATCACCAGCAGCACCAGGAACAGCGCGCGGACAAAGGGCACTCCCTTGCGCACCGCCAGCCAGGTGCCGGTCAGCGCGCCGAGGATATTGAATAGCGCCATCGGCAGCGCTATCAAGTAGAGCACGTTGCCGCTTGGGATAAAGAACAGCAGCGCCGCGACATTGGTGGCGATATTCACCAGCTTGGCCGACGCCGAGGCGTGCAGGAAGTCGAAGGCGAAGCAGCGAATGAACAGGAAGATCAGGAAGCTGCCGGTACCCGGTCCGAACAAACCGTCGTAGAAACCGATGGCGCCACCGATCAGTACCGCCAGCAGCTTCTCCTTGGTGCCGATGCGCATGGGCTTGTGCAGGCTGCCGAAGTCCTTTTTCCAGAAGGTGTAGATCGCCATCAGCATGATTAGCACCAATACCGCCGGGCGCATCAGTGCCTGCGGCACGATCGATACCGTCGCTGCGCCAGCGAAGGCCATGACAAAGGCCGCGCCGGCGGCAGGAACCACCAGGCTCCAGTCGATCACCACCTTGCGCACGAACGAGCGCGCAGCAAAGGCCGTGCCGCAGGCCGCCGCGACCTTGTTGGTGCCGAGCAGCGCTGCGGGCTGGGCGCTGGGCAGCACATTGAACAGTGCCGGGATCTGGATCAGGCCGCCGCCGCCGACGGCCGCATCGATCAGGCCGGCGGCGAAGGCGAAGACACATAGCAGGACGATATCGAACATTGAATCAGGCTCTGGCGATAAAGGGGTGGGTGGTCGAGAGCGGGAGCAGGCGCTCGCGGTCGTTGACGCCGAAGACCCGCAGCATCCAGCGGTCCAGGCCGTCGTAGCGCGGCGTGAAGCCATCGCGCGCGTGCAGGGTCTGCTGGTTCTTGAAGATCAGCATGTCGCCGGGCTGCAGCAGTACCGAGCGGACCACGTCGGGGTGATTGGCGGCGGCGGCGAACAGTTGCAGGGCCAGTCGCGAGTGCTCGCAGTGAGCGCTGACGCTGGCCATGTTGTAGCGACAGTGCAGGCCGCCGCTGCTGGGCCGGTAGAGCAGCGGGACATGTTCCAGGACCTTGCCCTGGCGGGCGAACGAGTCCGGCCGGCGTACCGAAAAGCTCGGGCGCAGCAGCTCCTGCTCGACGAAGTCCGGCAGCATGTTGAGCACGTCGGCAATCGCGACGATCCGCGTCGGCACCGTCAGTTCGCAGCGCAAGCCGGTCAGGCTCAGGTACTCGGGACAGGCGGACAACTGCTGCACGGCCTCGCAGCTGAGCGGCAGGTGTGGATTGTCGACATGCATGCCCAGATCCAGGCGCGAGCCGTAGGAACTCTTCTCGGTTTCCCGCTGCTGCTTGGGCGAGACATGGCGAAATACGCTGTCCTCGCTCTCGCCCTGGTAGCCCACCGGGCAGGTGCCGAGCACGGCGAGTACCGCGAGGATCGCCCCGGCGACCACCGGCAGTTCGGCAAGATCCGGGTTGCCACCGTAGGGCGTCGCCGGCAACTGCTCGTCGACCGGCAGGCCACGGATCACCAGCGCTACCTCGTCGCAGTGCTGGAAGTCACGCAGCAAGCGGGATTTTTCCGGAGCCAGCAGTTGTTCCAGGCAGCGTCCGAGGGCCGGCATCTGCCGCAGGCCGCAGGCGCTGTCGCCGATTGCGAAATGCCTGAGTTCGTTGTGGAATTTTCTTTTCTCTTCGTAGGAAAGCTGTAATTCGACCAAGGGCTGTTCTGTCGAGAGGGGGGCTTTTGGCACCAGCCATTCGTGGGTCGCTTCGCCCGCAAGGCCGGTTGCTTTTCTGAGTGTTTCATCCAGCGTCGACATATCCATCGCTCCTGTTTATCTACGTCCTTGTGCCGAGAGCAGGAAGGCTAACGGAAGGGGCTTTTTTGTGTTGCAATGTCATATTGTGAAAAGCGCAATGAGGTAGCCGGTGGCACTGGATATGTTGGCTGATCTTGAAGCCTTTGCGACGGTGGCCCGCAAGCGCAGCTTTGTCGTCGCAGCCCGCAGCCTGGGGCGCTCCCCCAGCTCGCTGACCCGCGCCATTCAAGGGCTGGAAGAACGCAGCGGGGTCAAGCTGTTCAATCGCTCGGCCAATGCCGTGACGCTGACCGAGGCCGGCGAGCGGCTAATGCCCCACGCCTACAGAATGCTGGATCTGCAACGTGAGGCGGACGAGGACCTGGCCGGGCTTAGCGGCCTGGCCACCGGCTGGATCCGCTTTTCCGCACCGGAATCCTTGGCCCACACGGTGGTCCCCGGGTTGATCACCCAGTACAGCCAGCGTTATCCCGATGTCAGCGTGGATGTGATCTTCACCGATGCGGCGGTCGATCCGGTCAAGGGCAAGCTGGACTTTTCGATTCGTGGCGCCTTTCCACAATCCAGCGACCTGATCGGCTACCCGCTGTGGAGCTATTCGCGCTACCTCTACGCCAGCCCTGGCTACCTGGAGCGATGCGGGCTGCCGGCGTCCATCGAGGCGCTGGAACAGCACGCATTGATCCTGCACACGGCGCCGCGGATTCTCAAGGAATGGAATTTTCGTGGGCCGGGCCAGGCCGGCAGCTTTCGCGTGCACCCCAAGTTTCGCTTCAGTTCCGGCGCGGCGGTGTTCCAGGCTGCGCTGGCCGGTGCCGGGATTGCCCGCCTGGCCGACTGGCTGGCGGAGCCGGAAGTGGCGGCGGGACGCCTGGCGCGGGTGTTCCCCGAGTACAAGCTGACCTCCAGCACGGGTGAAGACCCGCGCATGCATGCGGTCTATCCAGCCGGCAACCTGCCGTTGCGGGTCAAGAACCTGCTGGACATGATCCGTGTCTACGGTGACAGCGTCAGCCGCTCCTGAAGGTCGGCCGGTGCCCCCGTTGAAAAAATAGAGTGAAGCACGTCACAGACCAGGCGACCGCTCAAACGGCCAATGCGGAATGTTCCACACCAAGGGCCATAAAACGGCAAAATAAGCACCTCAGGCGATTCACTCGCGCCCTTCGTCAAAGATCAAAGCAATCAATGCGCTGGAAACAGAGCACAGGATTTCTTGGAAGAAAGAAAAATTACTAATGGAAAGCAGGAGCCTTGCAAAATGAGCACAACTGAACAAGTACAAAGCACGGGTAAATACAGCGCCAAGTGGCAGGAACGCTTTGACTTCTTTGAAACCTATGGCGCACCAAACGACCCGCGCTACAAGGAAGCCGTCAAGACGCTGCCTGGCGTCAAGAAGAAAATCCTCATCAACGCCAACGTGATTGCGTTTTTCTTTGGCCCTATCTACCTGTTCGTCCTCGGTCTCTGGAAGAAAAACCTCGCCCTGCTGGGTATTTTCCTGGCGATCAATATCGCATTGAGCGTGATTTTCGCAATCCTCGGCATGGAATTTCCCCGGCCGTTGAGTACAGGCCTGAGCATCGCCCTGTCGATGATGTACGCACTCATGGCCAACTACGCCTACTACCTCAAGGAAGTGAAAGGCGAGCAAGGCTGGAACCCGTTCAAAGGCATGCGTCTCTGATTGCAGGCTTGGGTCATCAAGAGCCCGCACCTCATCATGAGTGTGCGGGCTTGTTGTTTCTGAGTCGTGGGAATCTGGATAACCCAGCCTACGGACCTGCGAAGTCTTCGGGCGGGCCCGATTAGTTCCGAGTCGGTTCTTCAGCAAACACGGTATACGGCAGCAATAGCGTATCGGCGACCAAGCTGAACGGCAGGTCAATCAACGCCAATGGCACCAAGGCACGAAACACTCCGGCGTTTTCATCCGTTGCGGCCTTGATCACTTCAATATCGGTGGAGGACCCGCAATACGGATGGGGACCACAACGTGGACGATCATCGAAGGTTTCAGAGAGCGTCGAACAACCTGCCAGCAGCACAACGGCCAATATGCCTAGGAACAATTTCATGCGATCACTCACGAATACGGGCCGGAAGAAGGGCGATCCGCACTCTACTCCAAGCCCTGTGAAACGGGCGACATAAGTTACATGTCTTGCATCAGTGCGCCGTACTCCCGTCAGAAACAACGACCCGAACGTAAGTCTCTCTGAGGAGACTTACGCTGGAAGTAACGACACCGATGCCTGACAGCAAGGGCATCGATGTCTCTTGTCCGCTCTGGTAGTCCGTCGAGGGTCAACTCATCTCAGGAACGAGGTGACTCATGAACGTCAGGTTTTCAATGGCGTACATATACCCAGAGAATCTCGGATCTCCATCGTTGAACGCCTTTGCCGCTTTTTGTGCGTTCTCAAGACCGGCCGGCCCTACGCCTTTTAGGGCCAACAAGGCATTCTGTTCCATCAGTGGAAATGGCATCCGTAAACTCCTGTTATCGGCCAATGAAGCGACAGGAGTTTGCCCCACGGGAGAGTGCATCTCAATAGATGGACGCCATCACCCTGAGCGTGGCCATCAGGAAGGCAGGTTCGGCAGACGTCTACGAAGAAACATCAGCCGAAGCTCAACTGCCTTAACGACCTGAATGTTGTTTTTTTACACCATTCTTAGTCTTTCGCTCAAAATAGGCATGAGAAAACCACAGTGCCAGGGCAAAGCCGGCGAAGCCAAAAATGAAGAGCAATACCTCTATTGCAGTGCCTTCATGAGAAAACATCGTGTTCACCTCATCCTTAAGTGGGTTGACCGAAAATCGCCACGCTTGAAATTTCTCGTAACAATCCAAACATTTTCAGGGTAGTCGCCAACAACCTGCGTGGCAACCCTTAGCCCGGCATAAACCCCCGGTCTAGACGAGTCGCCGACCAATGACACCCTGCACCCGCCGGAGCGTTGAGCGAGCTACGCGACGAAGCGGCAAGGCTGCGTTGGCTGGCCTCTACGCCCCCCCTTGCGCTTATGTCCTTGATGAAGCCCACGAAACAGATCGGGAGGAGTTCTTCCAGCACCGACGCCCGATTACGACTGACGATCAGCAATAACCAGGTGCAATGTCACGTCGCTCATGAAGGCCGGACAGCTGTTACCACAGAATTGGCTCTCTGCCAGATGTTCTCAACGTGAGGGGTCCTTACATTAGAATGACCGCTCAACTCATATGGAACAGGACTGATCCGAATGGAAGCGCGAGCCACTTTTTCCACCAAGAATTTCAAACCCACTGACCTGACTCCCACGCCCAACATTACAACAGGCTTACCAGTGTCGATCAGCTTCATGGAAAAGTCCTATACAGGCGCTATCGATGGTATTTCTTCAACATCCTTTACTGCGGCGTTCGACCAAGCATCAAGAAGGGGCAGCTACATTGCGCTGGAGAGCTTCACGGGCACAGTGAATGGCGTAGAGGGTTCCTTTAACTTCATTCATTCCGCCTCCACTACCGGAACTGATCGTGCAGACGAGTTTTTCTGCATAGTTGGGGGTAGTGGTACGGATGGCTTGGAAGGAATATCCGGGTCAGGAGGGATCACGATTGACACCGACGGAACGCACCATATCTGGTTGGATTACCACCTCGAATAACTTAACCAGCCGTAAAGGGCACCGCCCCTGATGCACATCAGGGAGGTACCTCGCTGAGTGCTTACTGCGGGAAATGGGCAGCGGCCATGAGTTTGATCCAGTCTGCATGGACGACTGAATGGTCACGCCCCGTATGCGTACCTGAAGGAGGTTCGCGCGCGCCCGACGACGCAGCCGGCGAGTGAGTTACGTCAAGCTGGACTGGTAATTACAGCGTCTGGAGTCAAGCCGCGCCAAGCGATGGGAGACAGCAGGAATACAAAGATAAGGAACGCCGCCTGGGACAGGTAAAACGGCTCCAGCCACTGCTGCTTCAAAGCGACATATAAAGTGTTGTGAGCTACGTCGACCACGATGATCGCAGCCGTAAGCACGATTCCGGCTCTTGGTTTGAGGAACAGAAGCAGAGCTGCGAACGGGTCAAAAAATGTAAGCGCTCCCCAAAAGATACGGCTCGCCAAATAAGCGCCAGGTCCGTATCCGTAGTCCCAGAGCAAACCATGTAAAGCATCTGCACGGATGTGATTAGCCGTGGCGACAAGAAGGCAACATGCAAACAACACTCTGACGAAGAATGACAACCTTTGCATAGTTCTATCTACAGTCGCCATCTAAGCCCTGCATCATAGCGGGATCGGAGTTGGTTAATGACCATCAGCACTGCTAGTGCTGACGTTACCGCCGAGGGCAGCCTATCTTGAACGTCCGAATAGATAGGGCTTCATTACGCGCATCTTTTTCGTTCTGAGCCTTCATGGTGAAGCCACCGTCTTGGTAGCTGCGAGCCATAGCCTGGTTATTCTTGTCGATTTCTTCGTAGATGCGAGCGCACTCGCTGGCTGTTGCTTCAGGAGTCGTTGGCAGGGGCGCGCTCTCGATATCGAGAACGTACTGAGATTTCTGATAGGCACAGCCGGTCAGGGCCAAGAGAGCAAGTATTGCGAGGTTTTTTTTCATGAGATTTCCATATCGTAAATTGAGGACTCACATCTGGTAGCGGATCAATGGAGCACCCTGCGGCTTTCCTCGTACAGGGAAACAGGGCACAAACCAAGATGATGAGTTTACCCATAATCATGGTCTGTTCACGTTTGCCCTACCCACACCAATTTTCAACTGCAAACGCGTTGAGCTATAGACCTATTCAACGACCGAACGGCTGTTGCGCCAGAACAGGTACGCCAACCCCACCGGCGCTACGAAAATCGCGAACGACCAGCACATGGCCATGGTGAAAGCCTTCATCATCAGCATGAACAGCGCATTCACGAAAAAAACATGTTGCCCATGATGTAGCCGACAACGCTTTCGTAGACGAACCGAGAATACGGATAAATGTTCAATGAAATGCAGCGCGTTGCGAATGCCCCGCGTCTTGCCAAATTGTAACGACTTTCGGCCAGGAATGACTCACCGCCTCCCCTACAAATTCCTGCAACTGACTCAGCGGGCGCTGGACGCAGAACCCTGACCGGACTGCGCCGAAAGCGGAACATCAAACACCCGATCAAACAGCCATTGAAAAACCAACGAATAAAAAAAGAAGAACACAAACAGCCCCAGGTTGGTCATCAGTGCCAGCCACAGAGTGATACCTAGCCAGGCAGCAATCACCGGGGTAAGAATCAACGTCAAGCCGCCTTCAAACCCCAGGGAATGGAGCAGTCGTCGCAGCCAGTTGCGATGGCGGCTGCGCTGGCGACGTTCCCACCACTCGAACAGGCCATTGAAAAGCATGTTCCAAGCCAGCGCGACGGCGGAAATCACCAGCGACAGCAGGGTTGAATAGCCCATGCCCTGACCGTAGGTCAGCGCCAGCGCCGGTGCCACGAACAGCACACCGCCGGCTTCGTAGAGGATGGCCTGAAGGATTTTACGGGGCGTGCCTTGCATTGCTGGGCTCCTGGGTTGGGCTTGGGAGACCACAGCCTGGCAAGTTGAGCATCCGCGCACAATTGAGCTAAATTGAGCCACGCTCAACCTGAGTAACCCACCCGCATGTTCGCCAAACTGCCCCTCACCGCCTTGCGCGGATTCGAGTCCGCTGCACGGCTGGGCAGCTTCAAGGCAGCGGCCCAGGAACTGAACGTCAGCCCGGCGGCGATCTCCCATCAGGTCAAAAGCCTTGAAGCCTTCCTTGGCGTGCGACTGTTCGAACGCTCCAGCCAAAGCGTACACCTGAGCGCCGACGGCGAGCGCCTTCAGCCTTTCATGCACCGCGCCCTGCTTGATATCCAACATGGCCTGCAGGTGCTGTCGCCGCCCTGTGCTGCACAGTCGCTGGTGGTGAGCACGACGCCGGCATTCGCCAGCCTGTGGCTGATACCGCGGCTCGGGGATTTTCATCGGTTGTACCCGGATATTGACGTCAGGCTGCATACCAGCAACGACGTGGTCGACCTACAGCGTGACGCCAGCATCGACCTGGCGATCCGCGCCCTCTTCACGCCTGACCCACAGCTGTTCGAACAGCCTTTGCTGGATGAGTACTTTGGCGTTTATTGCCGCCCCGGCTGGCAACCGCCCGCCGCGGGCTCGCCCGTCGAACTGATCGACGTGCCGTGGCTGAGCAGTGCAAAGGTGACGGTCGACTGGCCTGCGTGGTGCGCCAAGGCCGAGACCCTGGGCTGGCTGGAGAACGCGCGTTTCCGGCGTTATGACGAGGAACAGCACGCCCTGCAGGCGGCGATCGCCGGGCACGGGCTGGTGCTCGCCAGCAATGTGCTGGTTGCTGAGGCTGTTGCGCGTGGAGAGCTGATTGAATATCGCCCTGAGGTTCGCTTGGCGGGTGCGCAGTATACGGTGGTGTGTGTGCCGGGACGGGAGCGGCAGGCGACGGTGCGGGGGTTTAGTGAGTGGTTGTTGGGGCGGAGTATTGGTTGAATCAGTTCTGCCTACGTCCCGACGAATCGGGACGCTTGCAGCCTAGGGTGCGTTGTTAGCTAGTAGTTTAGACTCTGCGAGTTTCTGCCCACGCTCCCCAGTCCCCAAAACCACTAGGGCTGTAGAAAAAAATACTTGTAAGGTGGCACAACGATAAAACCTTTCCTTTTGCTAGCTCTCAAATTACTTCCGATCATATCATGCATATCCACTAGCACACGCGCCGAACTACCATAGTTTGAATGCCCAAGAAGATCATCAACACCTCCCGCACGAGTTATATCAACAGAGTCAATTCCGGGAAAGAAAAACCCTTCAGGGCCACTAAAGCCAAGCATTCCTCGATCAGCAAGATAGGTGCTAGAGGAAGCTTTTAGCGCCTTATCCTCCGACGACATATAGATTGTCGCACGGCCAAACTTACTAAACGCGGCCTTATATTTTAGAATAAACGTCTCCCTGGGAAAATCAGGTGCAGCCAGTATGATATTACCCAGCTTCTTATCAAATAGTTTTGGATGAGTAGAATAGAGTTTAGCCAGTGCAGGAATGACTACTTTTGACCCCATGCTATGAGCCAGGACATGAACCCTCTTTCCCTGCGTAGAAGCCACCAGCTTCAACATGAATTTTTCGAAGTCATCAACAGAGTCCAACGCCCTACCAAAATCGCGATTGTACTTTAACGGATCCCCAATAGAAGGCCAGCTGAACACCACCGGTTGCAAATCAGGATTAATATCATAAGAAACTTGAGCTGCACGCTTCACAGCGTCTTCAAACTTCACATTAAAGCCATGTACGAAAAGCAATACATCACCGCTTTTAAAACCTTTCGCCGACTTGAACTGCTTGAAGAAGTCAGCCTCAGTCAACGTTAGCGACTGGTCATTAAGTAAGGTGATAATTGGATCATCCTGCTCATCCACGACCCCAAGCTCCATTAACATCTTAAATGCAGGGCTATGTGAATCTTTAAAGCTTCCTACATCCCGTTTAAAAGGAATCAGAACGGTCTCCTGACCATAAGACAGGGGGTCACCGGAAACATTCAACTCAGGTAATAGACTGCCATCCGGCGCTTTTCTTCTATTTGTTGCATAGCTGACCTTCACTGGCGCAAAAGCTTCAGTCCTGTATTCCGGCGTGGGATAAGGTAACTGCCCAGAACTGGAAGTTGGAGCCGGATACGAAACTGAAGATGCACACCCGGCAAAAAATACGCTGAATGATAGAAGCCAGATACCACCCAACAACGAAAATTTCATTATTTTTCCATCCTTTGATTTTGTTTAACGCGAGCACCAAAACAGAAAGCAATCCACATTTTTTCAGTAAAAGACCGCCTACCTCAAACCTCACAAAAACGAATAGCGTCAATTTGCCACCAGTCAAGGAATTTGGCGACCAATATTTTCCAAGACCTGGGTCACGGTGCGGATGCGGTAATCGGCGGTTTCAGAAAGGAGTCTAAAGCAGAAACCGCAAGAACGATCAAATCCTGTCCCCATCCATTTGCTAACGTTGCTTCAGCATTCATGGAGATTCGTCATGCTGAGTATCGAAAGGGCCCTGTGGTATATCGAGCTGGAGCTGGGATCCCAACTCGATCTGGGACGTGTCGCGCGCCATTGCAACATGTCTCCCTTTGCCTTGGCCCGTTTGTTTGCGCTGTCGACGGGCTGGTCGGTGATGCGTTACATCCGCGCACGGCGTTTGAGCCAAGCGGCATCGACCTTGCGTCAAGGTGCGCCGGATATCCTGCAAGTAGCACTGGATGCTGGCTACGGCTCCCATGAGGCCTTTACACGCGCCTTCTGCGATCTGTTTGGGTTCACTCCAAAGCAGGTGCGTGGGCACGAGGATGAACATCTCTCACTAGTGGAGCCTTTACGCATGAAAGAAAGGAAGCTCGTAACACTCTCTGAACCTTGCTTTGAAACGAGAGCAGAGTTTTTCATCGCAGGTCTGGGGGATCGTTTTACCTTCGATAAGAACGAAGGCATCGTCGGCTTGTGGCAAGCGTTCTCCCCCTACCTGGGACAGGTACCCAATCAGGTAAACAACGGGAGCTACGGCCTGTGCTGTAATCCTGAACCGGATGGTAGTTTTGAGTACATCGCCGGCACCGAGGTGTCCTGCGTCGAAGGTCTTGCTCCGGCCTTTCGGTATTTCAGGGTGCCGCAGCAACACTATGTCGTGTTTCGGCACCAAGGCCATATCTCGACGATCCATCAGACTTTCTTCACCATTTTCAATCACTGGCTGCCTGAATCCGAATATGAGCTTGCCGACGCGCCTGAGTTCGAACAGTACAGTCCTGATTTCGAACCCTCCCGAGGGAAGGGTTACGTGGACGTGTGGATACCGCTTGCAAGACGCCAAGCATTCCATGCCATGAACTCATAAATCAGACCACTAAGCACGGAGCCCGCCCCATGAGTTTTAATTGGCACAGTGAGCAACTCACAAGAGATACGCCAGTTTGCAAGCATTACCGAAACACCCAAAACGTCCGCAGATTCATGGTGGAGCACTGCGGTGCGAAGTTTAAATTTGATAGAGGCTTTATGGACTGGATACGTGATGGTGTCCCTAAGACGCTTGGAGAGGTCGTTGACGAGTGGCTGCAGCGCAATCGCGACGGTCATTGAACGAGCGGGCATGACTAAACCGGAGACAGGCCACGATTGGAGCTCACCTGCAATCAGCCCGTCGCATAAGTGGACGTCCGTGTACTACGCAAGGCGTGCTTGCGGTACGCTTACCGAAGATCGCATGCGCGAGGTGGAGTTACGATGCTGGACATATTAGTGGACTTCGTTCTCGAACCTGTGGCACGGGCAATTTTTTATCCAATCGGTTGGCCGGTAGTCAAGCTCATCAGTTGGGGCCGCTACCCGAGTAAAGGTATGTGGTTCAAGGAGACGCCCGAGTCGAACTGGACGATGGGATTAGGAATTGCTGCTGTGGTGATTGCGATAATGGTGGCACTGCACCAGTTCTAAACCCCGTATCCGTACAATGCTGGGTTTGAATGGAGACGAGGCTATTTGAATAGCCGTTTCCGTCGTTCTCTGCGCAAAGTATGTTCCCAGTCCGCGTTATCTACCTCAAGCATTCCGTCTGCTGCTGATATTCCACCCTCAGCAAATCAGCCCCCCTTGACGTCTTATCCATGAATACTGGAAGGTTTTAGGCTCGGTTCGATGGCTCCTCCGCCGGTAGCTGCCCAGATCAGCGCCGCAGCAATAAGTACAATGTCCAAGCACCTGGACCTGTTCACGACTTACACCACTCCCCGCCAAGTGATACAACGCATATTTTCGTAGATCGAACCAAGCTTCATTATGTGTGGCATCGGGCTCGACCCATGGCGTATTCGCGGGTGGCACTCTGTGGGCCGTCCACGGAGGAGAATCGTTTTGCCAAAGATGGCTATCGGCATGTTCAATACGCTCGACAAACGTCCTGCTCACCTCATAACAACAGGGGCCGATGGAGGGGCCTATTGCTATTCGCAATCCAGCGAGAGGAACACCTTCCTTCTCTAACCGGCTTAACGAATGGCCGAGAATGCCAGCTTTCAAACCCTGCCACCCGGCGTGGATTGCCGCTACAAATGGTTGATCTACCGACGCCACCAACACCGGTAAGCAATCGGCAGTGATGACCGCTACTGCATCCCGAACTCCTCTTGAGAACAGCGCATCGCCGACAGGGCGTTCACCCCGCCCTACCACGTCAGCATCAATGATGACCGTACCATGAGCCTGGGTGCAGTAACGTGTTCCTTCCGGCAGCGTTAAATTTCCAGAAGTTTCAAAACCATGATCTATACCGGGGATATCAAGCAGCAACGAAGCGTGGTAGGTCATAAAGCAGGTCCTATTGATGGGAGTCCGTGATGCCGGCGCAGCTTCGGCATGGAGGACGGATCAAGCCCGTAGATATTCGCGCCGGGCGGATGCGACGGAGTTATGGGCTTAAGCCTAGCGCCAGGGAGCGCAAGGTGGCTTCGCGGTGACGTGCTAGCCGAATTTAAACCTACTATGCCCCGGAAGAATCATACCGTTTGACAAACCGGCGCTCGTCGACCGCGTAACCGTGCTGCTGATAAAAAGTGTGAGCCTGTATTCTATGATCACTGCTAGTCACCTCGGCCCGGACGCACCGTTGCTCTGTAAAAAATGCGTCAGCAGCGGAAACAAGCATTGCCCCTACTCCTTGTCCTCGGAAGTTTTCATCAATGACAAGGGAGGTAATGCGTCCGAGCCTACCCGGTTGATGAAACAGTTCAAGTACGTGCAGGCTTATGACACCGACAATATTTTTACCGTCTTGTGCCAGCAGCACGGTATCGCGAGCGCTAAGCTCTAAAGCCTCAAGCTTCTCTCGGATTAGCTTTGGCGAGGCTTGGTAGCCTAACTGGCCTAGGAGTTTGGACACCGATTCTGCATCGGTGAGTAAGGCTTTTCGAACGTTCATATTGTTCTCAACTGGGTATTGCATAATTTTTAAAGCTCACAGGGCGTCCCGTCATCGTTGAAGTAGTAAATATTCTCATGCTTATAACCCCATTTACCGGTTCTCAAACGTATGTGGGGCTCGAAGGTAAAACAGATCACCTCACCCAGGCGCCGATTGTTGCCCGACTCAATGTAAAGCCTTTGATCGCGCTGCTCGCAAATGCTGTGACCGACGTTGCCAAGAAAATCGAGATTCTCGAAACCGACATCAATTATCGACTCATTAGCCAATTCATATAGGTCATTGAAGGTGGTTTCAGGGCGAGCGAATCGCAGCATGATCTTATGTAGGCTTTGTTCCGCCTCATACCCTCTAGTGAACTCATCACCAAGTGGCAACGTTCGACATATACCGTCCTCAACATAAAATGAACGTGCGCAATCACCCCACAACGTGCCTGATCGAGGACTGAGGTCGACTGTTACAAGACTTTGTAAACCTACCGCTTCTTCGCTGGGTTGGTAGTCTCGACCTGACACTGAGGCCTGACTGCGGGATCCAAGTAAAACGAATGCCGGACAATCGTAATACCAAGTATCTGGATACCCCAACTGCGTGAGCATATCGGCTGCGATTCGCGCGATAGAGGCTTCAGTAGAGTCGGGTGTTATGTGATCAACGAGCTGTGCCAAGACAGATTTCGCAGCAGCTTGGACGGGTAGATTTAGCGGCGCAGGCATGGATTAGGCCTCTATCGTCGATTTCGTTAGCCAAGCAGGCGCTTGAGTTGACCAGCCTGACAAAAGGTAACAAAGCATTCGCGTCACACCTTGCTACCTTGGACTTGGCCGACGCTATTCACTGGACACGAATCGATTGATGATCATCGCGACCGCTTGCACTGGAGAGACCAGGGCTGTGTCTATGCAAAACGTAGCTTCATCCCACGACTCATATTCGTGATCCAGTACCGACTGCCAGGTGGGTGGCGTCAGCCCGGAAATATCAACCATCCTTGTTTCGACCCGGCGCCGATGCTCATCTTTATCGGAGCAAATCACTTGGATGTTTGCCAATCGACTACTCGCCTGTGAGGCGATTTCGCTCCACGCGATTCGGCTTTCGAGAACGGGATTGACACAATCAACGATGACTGTGCGGCCCAAACGGAGATTACTCAGGGCAAGCTCATTAGCCACCATGTAACCACTGCGCCCCACATCTTGCGCAAGAACTCCCGAGTTTCGAATCGCCTGCTCAATCGTATCGATCCGCAGGTACACGGCGCCTGTTGTAGCGGCGAGATCATTGGCGATAGTCGTTTTTCCGGTGCCGGGAAGGCCGCTGAAGACGATGAGCATTCCATGTCCTTCGATGAGTGAGCTATCCAGTGTAGACAGCAGCCGGTTATGCGGTAGCGATTGCTCGATCTCACTCGCTCGCCGCGTCGACAGCTGGATCAATATTTCTTTAATGAAAACCAGGGACAGATACGATTTTAAAACTCGTACTGAACGCAATCTTTCACATCCCTTTCACAGCCGAGCGCCTATGGTCATCTCAGCTCCTAGTGAAATCCTTTTAGCCCGGCCTCCCCAGTCGGGCTTTTCTTTGCGCGCCAAAGATTCGCCGACGCCTGGAAACCGGCGACAATCCATGATTTTGAGTTTATCTGCAATCAGCCACCCAAACGCTTGCTATCGACTTAACTAGCGGAGTTTCTATGAAGATAGCCCGCTCTTTTTGTCATCGATTTGCTGCTTGAATGCATCAAGTGCGGAAACAATCAGTGGGCGGATCGTTGGATCATTTGCGATGGTCTCCGCACTCAATTCCGTGGAAAGCAAATTTACGGATATTGATGCTTCCTCCACGATACAAGCCGACATTGTTTCCAGAACCAGCCGCAGTGCCGCCTGCGCGTGCGAAGCCCGAGGTGAAGCGTTGAAAAGCGCAACGGGTTTGCCTGGGAACTCCTCAGAGCTAACGAGCCAGTCCAGCATATTCTTGAATGAGCCGGGAATTCCGCGAGCGTACTCAGGGCAAGAGATCAGAACGCCGTCCGCGTGGGCGATACTGGAGCGTAAGCTCATGATGGATTCAGGAGGAGTTTGCGTGAAATCCGGGTTGAAATGAGGTAACTGGCCAACCTCGTGATAATGCGTTATCGACAGCCCTTTGGGACAGAGAACCTCAGCTGCACGCAATAGCAATGAGTTGGAGGAGGCCTCGCGAAGACTCCCTGAAACTGCAAGCAAATGCACCATGCCAGCACACTCCCTGATTTTGTAGGGCGGGGAGTGTCGCATGAGGGCCACTTACTGCACCATCATTGGCCCTACCAGCAGAGTCACCAGGTTTCGCAGGGATGACCAGATGGCTTTCCAGACGCTTATGGGAAAAAGAGCCAGATTTATTTTTATGGTCAGCCGTTTGGGCCTGCCCCTTTTCCTTCACGCTTCAATGAAGAACCCTACGACTCTCCCCAATCCTGATCCTGTCGAGCGCTCTGTTTAAAGCATCCAAGGCATCGAGCAGGGCTTTCGCCTCAGCCTCCCGACCATCGCCCCAGAGACGTTCGGCCATTTTGTTCAGTGCCTGGATGGAGCGCTCAATGTCAGCAGCAGTCGCGGCTTTGCTTTCCTGATGTTTCTTTGGCATTGATTAAACCTCCCTCGGGGCGTAGCTCATCAGCTTCAGGAAAAACTGGGGACAAGCCACAGTTTTGAGCTCACTTACAATCAGCCTGCCCCCTCGATCCTCTCCGCCCTTGCCTCATCCACTCGCATCATAGAAGTGGTTCAACGCTATCAGCTCAAACACCGCCACCAGCGCGCAGAACGCGATGAAACCGGGGCTGAAGACCCGCTTGGGCTTGGATGGGCCGTCGCCCAACCAGGTCGCGTCGGTGTAAAAGGAAAACACTACGAGAAATACCAACAACGCATAGGTCCACGCCTTGCTCCAGACTCCCTGTGTTTTCCATTGAGTCATCCGCGCTCTTCCGCAACCCTCTTTATTCGTAGACTCATGACGCCGGTTAGCCAGGATCGCATTACTTGGCTTTTGCGCTCTTGATGTCACTGATGATTTTCTGAGAAATAGCCTGGACCTGCTCTTTGGTCATAGCCGACATGACACCTTCCCAAGCCGACGAGGACGTGTCATAGGTGCGAGTTCCAATCAGGCGACCCGATTTCAAGTCCGAGTAGTCGGCACTGGAATTGACCCACGCATTTCCCACCATGACCCCGGCTCCGTAGCGTGCGCCTGGAGTCAGGTAACGGAAATTGGTTACGTTGATCTTGATACCGACACCGTCCTTGCCCTCGAGGCTTGATGCCTGAGCCTCTTTAAGGCTGTAGCCGGCGCGAGTTGCTTCGACTTGCAGGGCGTCATTCCACTCTTGCTTCAAGCGAGACCAGTCCTCGTTTTGTTGAACCTTGCTATTGCCTTGAAAGTTTACGATCAGGTTCTGCTTCGCTGACTCCTGAATGACGAGCGTTTCAGTCCCGCCGCTTTTTACAGAGGCAGCGCATCCGCTCAACATCAAAACAGCTACAGCGCAGGACAGCGCAATCGAAAGCTTGGATGTGTTCATTGAATTTCCATATCCACAAAATCGGTTGAGAGAAGAGTTAAATATCCCGCAGAGCCAGATGGGCCCACACGCTGGACGCGCAGAATTTAGCACCATTACTTCGCTGCTACGAGCCAAGGATGGGCCAGCAAAGATTGGGACAGACCAGGTGCGTGCATTAATCTGGCGGCCTCAGAATCGTGGTTTGTCACTTCTTATCGGCACGAAAGCAGCCCTTACACAGATGCCTATGGGCAGCTAATAGCTTTTCGAGACTGTTTCTTGGTCCACAGAAGACGACCGTTGATTCTTCCCTCAGACCATGACTCGGTAACCAGAGCACAATTGCCACTTAGGTTCTCAACAAACGACCTTGGATAGCCTTCAGGCGCTTCTCCACCCAGACGCATCCAATTTGGATCTGGCGAGGTCACTGATTGATAAGGCATGCAGGCTACTAGTGTGACCAGCGAGAGAGCCAAAACTACCTTTTTCATTTAAGTCCCAATTAATTGACGAGTGTCTGGGCAAAACGCGGAGTGTAGATTGACTGGATGTTTTCCCAGCGCGAGCTACGACGAGGACTTGCTGCAAGTGCCGCTATAGCACCCACCTCAATCGGTGGAAACCAGAAAGCTGGGGACGGACCGCGATTTGAGTTCACGTGTAATCGGACCGCCTCATAATCGTGGTCTGCCTGCGTTTTCCTTGCACTCGCTGCCCACAAGACCATTGTCGCGATTGACGATGAGGAGATAGAGACAGACTCCGATTTGAACTCATGAGCACTTTCCAGCCCACTGTAACGCCACCCTAGCGATGCTCGCTCCCTGCGGGCTCGGCTCGTGAAGAAGGCACGGAAACGACGGCAAGGGTTTAAATTGGACCAGGCTATATCCAAGCGTGCCTGCACCATCTCATTCTTCGCCTGAACGATCTGCCCTGCCAAACTTAGCGCCCTCCTTTTGAACTCCCTGTGAAGCGCCTGCTCCTCGGTCTCGTTTCCCAGTGGCTTAACCTCCATCTCGGAAAATGTGAAAAGCGTTTTGTCGCTGAGCACACAAAACGTGCCGCGACATTTTTGTATTTCACCCTGAAAGACAAAATCGACCGAAATGAACGCACGTTCGTCCATGTCTATGTAGTACAGCGGCTCACCCAGGAGGTTTCGAACTTTTCCGTCCTGGTGAATCCGGCCAAAGGGCGCCCCATCGCTGCCCCGGCCTTTGAAGACCAGGTAGCGGCCGTTCGTGTAGTTGTACGGCATTAACGGTCCTCATTCCGAATAGACATCGGAACACATGGTTTGGCCATTCGCTGTTCCCATCCGTGGCCCTTTCACGCAACGCTATCAGGTCAGGATTACCGATGCTCAATTTATCCTGGCGACTGCTCGCCGAACTGCTGGCGCGCCCGGCAATTGCCACCCGGGTCATCGAGCGTGCCCAGCGCCCGCCCTGTGAGGGGACTACGCGGGCGCTGGGGACAGACCACGATCCTTTTCAACCACACGAATCATCGGCACTTTTCCAGCTTGAGATGGGGGGGATGGCATGGTCAAATAACTGATAGCCTTTTGACATGGATATTTCAGTTGAAGCAGTACCGCGGACCCATCCTCTTTTTTTCAGCAATGATCTCACTCTTTGTGCTGCTTCAACTCTGGCATGCACGGTCTGCTTCGGAAGACAAAAAGGAAGAGCGAGAACGCCAGCTTAAAGGGATCGCGCTCATCATGAATGCACAGTCCCCGAAGATGATCGATGACGCTCGCCTTGATTCGGTAACCTATAAGGACGAGATCATGCGTATTTCCTACACGCTTACAAAAGTCTCGAAAGATGAAATCGATTCCGACGCATTTACGAAGGACAAAAAGGCCCTTGCGGCCTCTGTATCCTGCGATGAAAAAGGTCTAGGACAGTTCGTGAAGTCGGGGCTCTTGATCAAATACGCAATCAATGACTCAAGCAGTGCTCCGATCACTGACTTTCAGATAGACAAGTCCGATTGTCTTTGAAGGTCAGCCCTGAATAAGCCCGCCTCTCTCGCGGGCTTTTTTATGCGTGCCGTACCCGCCCTCTCGACGTTTCCGCGCAGTCCGTAACAAGCCCTCGAATACATCCCACTGATTCCTTTTTGCTGCTACGCAAAGACTGGGGAGAGACCACGGTTTTGAGTTCACTCATCATCAGATCGTGGTCTGTCCTCGTTTCCCCCCAGCACCCCGGCTTGAGAATACGGGGGGACGACCAGAATCAGCATCTTGACTTCCAGTATCCAACTGGATACGGCCCACTCATAAATAGCTCATCCAGCAAACGCAGACGTTCACTGCTTGGCATTCATCGGTCCGTGATCTGCGAGCAAAAATCGCTATCGCCCGCCGCATTGATCGCGCCGCAGCACCTGGGCGATGTGAAACCTGTCGGTGATGGTATTTCAGAGTTGCGTGTGGATGTAGGCGCTGGCTACCGGGTCTATTTCACCATGCGCGGTGGAGTGGTCATCGTGCTACTGGCGGGTGGTGACAAGTCTTCACAGAGTGCTGATATCCGGCGAGCGAAGAAATTGGCAAAGGAGATTTGAACATGAGCCAACACCTGACGACATTTGACATGGCGGCACTACTCGATAGCGACGAAGCCATCAGTGAATACCTTTCCCAAGTGCTGGCTGATGGTGATAGCGAGGAGTTTCTCCGAGCGATCGGCTATGTCGCCAAGGCCCGAGGCATGGCGCAAATCGCTAAGGACTCTGGCATGGGGCGAGAAAGCTTGTACAAGGCGTTCGCACCCGGATCAAAGCCGAGATTTGATACCGTACTCAAGGTCATTCATGCGCTAGGCATTGATCTTCATGCGCAGCCTGGGCATGCAGCTAATCATTCACCTGCCTGACGAACGTAGACACCGGGGGGACAAACCACGATCTTGGGTTAATTTGTAATCGGACCGTCTCATAACAGTAGTCCGTCCCCCGTTATCCTTTTATGAAACGGGCGGCTTATAAGTCGCCCGTCTTCATTATTCCGCCGCCTGCGCCCGCAATCGTCGCCCGATCACATCCATGACATCACAACCATCACGTAACGATGTGGTCAGCAATTTACAAAAATCAGTCAGCACCACCGTGTCCGAGCTGATGTCCGAGCGAAACGCGATATTTTCCAAGACTTGGGTCACCGTGCGGATGCGGTAATCGGCGGTTTCGAAAAGGACGTCCAGAGGCGCTTCGGTGTCGATGAGCAGGGTCGCGGGGATGCAGTCTATGCCAGTGATGGGCATGTATCGGGTCATGAGCAGTACCTTCATTCAATTGATAAGGAGCAGGAGCTTCTGCGCTTCATTCAATCGAGTCGCCAAACCCGAATCGCCATTTGTGCGACACAAAGACAATAAGTTGCATACCCAAATGCTGCAATGCGCTCGTTTCCGAGGTTTGTGTAGGAATTTGCGTCAATGCCTCTCGCGGCGCCCGTTTGAGCCCTCATAGCAGCGCTGCCGCGAGCTCTAGAGATAATTATCTTCTGGTGCGATGCTTCGCGTTTAGCACTTGAAAAACTCATTGCACCGGCTACACCACCCTTCAGCTGCGCTCCGGTTCATTGAAAAACGGAGGAGAGGATGCCTTGTATCGGCAACCGTCAAAACCAGTGAGAATCCTATGAATCTACGCCGAATCTCGTCGGCTGGAACGCTCATGCCCGCCCCATCGACTATTTGAAGAACCCCGCCCGATACCCTGCTGTCAATCCGTTGCCACTCACACTGCCAGCCTGTTACCCACGTGAAGTCTCGAATTTGATAGTCGCCGGTGGCGCTTTGGCATTGAGCGAGTTTCTTGTTGGAGAGGTCAAAGGCAAGAAATATGGGGCTTGGATAGCCGAGCAGCTGAGTATCGTCGAGGCTCAGACCTTCTTTTAGGTTGATGGATGCTACAAGTGCTTTTGCTCGTCGCTTGCGCCGTATCAAGTGCCATATGGCGAGGCAAAAAATAGAAACAGAAGCCAGGAAGAGCTGACGTCCTTCGGCTGAAAGCTTATCGGGCCAAAACGCTATCATGCCCCACAAGAGTCCTATCGTCGTAAGCCCCGATAACCAGGCGGCGGGGATCACTACACTGTTAGCGAGGCTAGCTCCGAGCGTCCTCAAACAGCTTGTCATAACTGCATCCAATATCATTCATAGAAGAACTCGTAGGTTATCACTCACAGAGCGCTGACTTATGGGAAAAGGGGAGGGATTTATTTTCTAGTCGGCTGTTGATCCAAGCGAATCCATTCGACGAAAGCTCTCAGCGCAAAAAATAAATCTACCCCTTTTTTCGTCCTTTTTTCCCTTCTCATTCGACTTGACCAGCACACGAGGTAGTGAGCACCAGCAGAGAACGGCCAGAAGTGGTCACCTGAAATGCCCCGACCTTCACATCGCCTTGGAAGAGATCGCATGTGCCAACCCAAAACGTGCCTTGAGCAAACGCGGCTAGGCGCGTTCATGCCGCTATAGTCGACTCTATTGCCGACCGTACTTCCAGGAGCCTTTCCCCAGTGTCTGACATGTCGACCAACTTCGCTTACACAAAACGCTTCAACGCCGTCCTCGCCTACATTGATGAGAATCTCGAAGGTGATCTGTCGGTGAATACGTTGAGCCATGTGGCGAACTTTTCGGCATTTCACTTCCATCGACAATTCACCGCGTTCGTAGGCGTGCCTGTTTCACGTTATGTGCAACTGATGCGATTACGACGCGCGGCGCATCGCCTGGCCGCCGTCGCTGATTACTCGGTACTGGAGGCCGCACTCGGTGCCGGCTTCGAAAGTCCGGAAGCATTTAGCAGGGCGTTCAGGCGGGCGTTCGGTATGACGCCGAGTGCGTTCAGGAAGGAGCCGAACTGGCAGGTCTGGAATGCGGTGTTCGCAATCCCTCATTTTTCCAGGACTATCATCATGCAGATACGAATCGTGCAATTCCCTGAAGTCAGGGTCGCAGCATTTGAACACTGCGGGCCCGCCGGGCTCGTCAACGAGAGCGTGCGCAAGTTCATCGAGTGGCGTAAGCAGAGCGGACAGTCGCCGGTGGCGTCGAGTCGCAGCTTTGGCATTCCCTATGGCAACCCCGATACGACACCTGCGCAAGCATTCCGCTTCGCAATCTGCGGCGAGATTCACGAGGCCGTGGCGCCGAATGAGTTCGGCGTGCGCGAAATCGTCATTCCCGGTGGTCGCTGCGTCGTGGTACGACATGTGGGGTCACCGGATCACATCGGCGAAACGATCTATCCGATTTACCGCGATTGGCTTCCTGCCAGTGGAGAGGAACTTCGTGACCAGCCGCTGTTCTTCCATTACCTGAGCGTCTATCCCGAGACACCGCAGGATCACTGGCAAACTGATGTGTATGTTCCGCTGCAATAGCGGGGCAAGCAGCTTTCGACCCTGAACTGACGTCGGATGGAAAGGGGAAAAGGGAAAAGGGAAAAGGGAAAAGGGGACGGATTTATTTTCTAGCCGGCAGCTAGTTAACCCAAGCGAATCCATTCGATGGAAGCTCGCAGCGCAACGAAGCAAAAAATAAACTGTCCCCTTTTTCGTTTTTCGCTGCTGAAACAGTACGTGGCATCTAAAAATTTATCGAGGCCCGCGAAACTGATGATTCGCATCCCCACTCACGATGGATAAAAAATACTCTTTGAATGCGTCTTCGAAAACACCTGAAGCAGGAAATACACTTACAGAAATATCAACAAAGCTGAATTGATAAATTCTATTCAAAACATCACAGACTTTAATCATATATTTGGCAGGATGTTCCTCATCAAAACCCGTAGGAGTAAACCCGTCCAAATATATTTGCTGACAATCGCTTTGCAAATTACGCATCTGCATACTACCTGACAACTGCATAGCAGTTATTACCCACCGATGAATTCCTATTGATTTTTTATACCCACCATGAGAAAAATTACCCAAAGCAACATAAGTACTCTCCCAAGAACGCAGGCACTCTCCAGTGCCTATAATTGAGAATGACTTAGTTAAATCTCTATTATTGGGAAAAATATCATCATAGAGCTTTGCACCATTATAGAAAACAACCCCCAAATCACGCTCAACCTGCTGAAGAAGCTCATCGAAGTGTTTCTTGTGGGAGGTCAACTCGTTAAATCTAGTCGCACTGCGACTTTGGATTGCTGCGTCCTTCGAAATTTTTGCACTTTGCCAAGCTGCTACCGCCGCAGCAAATGTTCCTATAGCAGAAACTATTCCCACAAAATCGGTCATACTTATTTTGCCAGGGATAATTTTAAAAAAAATACCCCCTGCTATAAACAGTCCAAAACTGACACACCAAACTACCCAATCAGGTCCTCGCCGCACTCCATGCCCCCCTCATTCAAAAACTTTAAAAAGTAGTAACGAAAAAAGGGACAGATTTATTTTCCAGCCCGCTGTCAGTTGATCCAAGCAAATTCATTCGATGAAAATTCTCAGCGCAGCGAAGCAAAAATAAATCTGTCACCTTTTCCCGTCACCTTTCCCCACTGCTTTCTCACAGAGCCTCCATAACAGGATCAAGCGAAGTCAACTCCTTTCTTTTCATTAACTACCATATTGGAGTTAAGAAATGGGCCGTTGTAAGTGCTGGATTGAGAGCAAATATTTGATCTACAGTTAAATTTTGCACAGGTAAAGCCTGTGCAGCTGGCAAACCAGAAATCGCATTATGCCCAAAAGTAACTGTGTCATACCCAACTCCAGTTGCAATTGCCACATGCGCACTGTATCGCGCGTTCGCCCCACTAAAAAGAACAAAATCGCCTGCTAAAGGCGTATTTTGCCACCAAATCCATTGCCAAACTCCATAGTTATTGTACGATCTCAACCCGCCAGCGAATGCATTATTTGGTACCGCCTGACCGGCAAGAACCTGAATAAGCCCATCTGATACCGCAATTATTCTATCCAAGGCAATACTAGCTCGCCGCGCACCTAGAAATGGAAATTCATAGCAGCTGAAAGCATATGTAAGATCACGCATTGGCCCAAAAATACAACTCTCCTCTAAAAGAGAAGACTTACCAGGAAGCCAACTAAACTGCTGACCGACGAGTTGACCCAATGTGTTAGCAACTGCTCCAGCCGCCATAGCGCCATGCTCCTATTATAAATTTATCTGAACCGCACTTTGGTGCTAGCTATCATGACTATCGACTTTGTTATAGATCACTTTATCGCGCACAGCCAGGACCAATTCACACTAATGAGACATGGGCCTTCATGCCTAGACCTGCTCCACGGAGCGGTCTGTGGTGCTGCAGTTCAAGAAAAGATATTGACGAGCACTTATCAGCGACCGTGCAGGCTTCAAGCCAATGGGTGGCAGCGTCCTGGACCTGCTCCGCTACGACCGGGATCAGATGGCCGAAACGCTCAAGGCCGCAGAAGCACAACCGAAGCGCAGCGCTTGGCGGATGAGCGTTCGGCGCTTCTGCGCTGGCAACTAGCTCGGAGAAACTGGGGACAGACCACTATTTGAGCTCACTTGCAATCGGCCCATCTTGGCCTGTCGCCGTTCTCCTTCTGAAAGGAGAGCCACGGGTACCGCCCCCCCCTGCTCGCTCGCGCAGAGGCGGCCTTTCTGCGATCTGGTAGCTTCAGGACGTATTCGCGCACAACCTGAAGTCGCCCTCCCTTTATCCGCCGCAACGCAAAAGCCCCGATCCAAGTCGGGGCTTTCTCGTTTCTGCTAGACGCAAAACCCCCTCGACGGCGGGCTGTGCTTATTAGTTTTTGCAAAGCACCTGCGGAGCCGCAGCATGCGTCAGCTTTTGTGGGACCACAATGGAAGTGCCAGGCACCGCGCTCAACTCGAGAACCGCCAACATGCAAATTAGCGCTGGCTCGCCATCTTCGCTTGGTCTGCTATCCACCCCTACCACCGCTTCGTAGTCTTTCCCTGGTTCCAGCTTGTAAACGAACGCCTGGCCACCACAGGCCCGGTAAGAGCTGCCGTTGCCCGCGATGGTCGCGCCCTGAGTCGCAATCTGGAATGGCAAATCCGTCCTGACGCGATACTCGGTTACGACCTCTTTGTAAGCCCCTTCCCCCATCCGAATTGCAGGGACATACTGGATAAGACTGGGCCAAACTCTTTTCGGTATGCCAATGCTCGCCGTCTTCAGGGGATACTGCGGATAGTTGATGCTCGCTGTACCGTCCTGCCCGAAACGTCCGGCTTCAGCCATCTTATGCCGGGTAGCAGGAGCACAACTGCCAACGACGCTATCTCCGTACACATCAGAGTTCGTGATAAGGCGAACACGCGCCACTCCCTCTGATTGAGCAGGCTCTTCGTATGGAACTGAAGGTATTCCAGAGCAACCAGCAAGTGCTAAAGCAAGAAAAGTTACGGAAGTGACAACCCGCATGACCATGTCCTTATGTGTACGCCAACAAAAAAGGGCCCACCTTTCGGTGAGCCCTTCTAGACCGCCCAGCAGAGCGGATTTTGTTTGGTAGGCGCGATTGGACTCGAACCAACGACCCCCACCATGTCAAGGTGGTGCTCTAACCAACTGAGCTACGTGCCTGCTGTGAGGCGGCATTCTACGGAATTCCGGAGGGGTGTCAACACCTTTTTTTCACCTAACCCTATGAATATGCAAAATATTTAATTTCGCCGATGCGACGAAGATTTGGCGGTGGCTGGCGGCCGATTTTTATCTCGGGTAGGATCGCTGCATTCGTAAAAAATATAAAACAGAGGTTGCAGAATGGCGAACACATCCTATCCAGCGTCCTATTACGCCGCATCGGCCAACCCGGTTCCTCCGCGCCCTGCCCTGCAGGATGACGTCGAGACGGATGTTTGCGTGATCGGCGCTGGTTACACCGGCCTGTCCTCTGCGCTGTTTTTGCTGGAGAACGGTTTCAAAGTCACCGTGCTTGAGGCCGCCAAGGTCGGCTTTGGGGCTTCGGGTCGTAACGGCGGGCAGATCGTTAACAGTTATAGCCGCGATATTGATGTGATCGAACGCAGCGTCGGTCCTCAGCAGGCGCAGTTGCTGGGCAACATGGCGTTTGAGGGTGGACGAATCATTCGCGAGCGGGTGGCGAAGTATCAGATTCAGTGTGATTTGAAGGACGGTGGTGTATTCGCCGCCCTCACCGCTAAACAGATGGGCCACCTGGAGTCGCAGAAGCGTTTATGGGAGCGTTTCGGGCATACCCAGCTGGAGTTGCTGGATCAGCGGCGCATTCGCGAGGTGGTGGCTTGCGATGAGTATGTGGGCGGCATGCTCGATATGAGCGGTGGGCATATTCATCCGCTCAACCTGGCGCTGGGCGAAGCAGCGGCTGTGGAGTCGCTGGGCGGGGTGATTTATGAACAGTCGCCAGCAGTGCGCATCGAGCGTGGTGCCAGCCCGGTTGTGCATACGCCACAGGGTAAGGTCAGGGCCAAGTTCATTATCGTGGCGGGCAATGCTTACCTGGGCAATCTGGTGCCGGAGCTGGCGGCCAAGTCGATGCCTTGCGGTACGCAGGTAATCGCCACCGAGCCGCTGAGCGATGAGTTGGCGCATAGCCTGCTGCCTCAGGATTATTGCGTCGAAGACTGCAACTACCTGCTCGATTACTACCGACTGACGGGCGACAAGCGGCTGATCTTCGGCGGCGGCGTGGTGTATGGCGCGAGGGATCCGGCGAACATCGAGGCGATCATTCGGCCGAAGATGCTCAAGGCATTCCCGCAACTCAAGGATGTGAAGATTGATTACGCCTGGACCGGAAATTTCCTGCTGACGCTGTCGCGTCTTCCGCAGGTCGGGCGGCTGGGGGATAACATTTATTATTCCCAGGGCTGCAGCGGCCATGGCGTGACGTATACGCACCTGGCGGGCAAGGTTCTGGCTGAGGCGCTGCGTGGTCAGGCTGAGCGTTTTGATGCGTTTGCGGACCTGCCCCACTACCCTTTCCCTGGCGGTCAGTTGTTGCGTACGCCGTTTGCGGCGTTGGGGGCTTGGTATTACGGGTTGCGGGATAAATTGGGGTTCTGAAGCCGCCAACAACAAGGGCTGCTTCGCAGCCCAGCGGGAGCAAGCTCCCTCGCCACGGGCTTGTTCCAATCTTTCAAATTCCGAAAACAAAAAACCCCGGTCTTTCGACCAGGGTCTTTGCTATCGACTAGAAGTAGCTTTGCAGCTTTCTTCTTAGCTTCAAGGCGTTCAGTGGGCCTCGAAGCAGATATGGCGCAGCGGACGGGACTCGAACCCGCGACCCCCGGCGTGACAGGCCGGTATTCTAACCGACTGAACTACCGCTGCGTATCGCTATGGACTTGCGCCCAGTTAACTCGTCTGATCCAAACCCTTGGGCTTGAATCTCGAACCAGGCGAACCTGCTTCGGAAAATATGGCGCAGCGGACGGGACTCGAACCCGCGACCCCCGGCGTGACAGGCCGGTATTCTAACCGACTGAACTACCGCTGCGCGTCGGTGGAGGCTTTTGACAGCTTCCGTCTTGCTTTCGCAAAACTCTCGTAAAACATGGTGGGTGATGACGGGATCGAACCGCCGACATTCTGCTTGTAAGGCAGACGCTCTCCCAGCTGAGCTAATCACCCTTTGCTTCGTTGAGGCCGCGAAATTTACGCAGGTACCGAAGCTAAGTCAATAGCAGGGTTGAAGTTTTTTCAAAACAGTTCAAACGGCACCCGCAACTGCACTTACGTATAAATCATTTTCTTGGTCATGCCGCCGTCCACCACGAACTCCTGCCCCGTGACAAAACCGGCATTGCGCGACAACAGCCACGCCACCATCGCCGCCACGTCCTCTACCGTGCCTACCCTGCCCGCTGGATGCTGGGCGTGATCGGCGTCGGTCAGCGGCTCTGCGCGACGCTGAGAGGGATCACGCGCGTCGATCCAGCCAGGGCTGACGGCGTTGACCCGGATCTCCGGCCCGAGACTGATTGCCAGGGCATGAGTCAGGGCCAGCAAGCCGCCCTTGCTCGCCGCATAGGCTTCGGTGTCGGGTTCCGATTGCGCGGCGCGGGTCGAGGCCAGGTTGACGATGGCGCCGTTGTGAGCGCGCAGATACGGCGCGCAGTGCTTGGCCAGCAGCATCGGCCCACCCAGGTTCACCGCCAGGACCCGATTCCAATAAGCCAGGTCCAGGCTTTCCAGGGTGATGTTGTGCGGATCGGCGATAGCCGCGTTGCACACCAGCGCGTCGAGCCGCCCGAACTGCCCGAGCACCTCGGCGATACCGGTGGCGACCTGCGCCTCATCCGCCACGTCCATGGCGATGAACCAGGCATTGTCGCCCAGGGTCTTCGCCACCTTGGAACCGCGCTCGCGGTCCAGGTCGGTCAGCACCACCTGCCAGCCTTCACAGATCAACCAGGCAGCGATGCCCAGGCCGATACCCCGTGCGGCGCCCGTAACCAGTGCAACCCGGCCATGAGTGCCGCTCGGCGGCGTAGCCAGCTCGATCACAAGGCCGCCAACCCGCGGGCCAGGTCGGCTTGCAGATCGGCCACGTCTTCCAAACCGACCGCAACGCGGATCAGGCTGTCACGAATACCCGCCGATTCACGTTCCTGGGGCGACAGGCGACCGTGGGACGTGGTGCTCGGGTGGGTGATGGTGGTCTTGCTGTCACCCAGGTTGGCGGTGATGGAAATCAACCGGGTCGCGTCGATGAAGCGCCAGGCGCCCTCCTTGCCCCCCTTGACCTCGAAGCTCACCACAGCGCCGAAACCGCGTTGCTGACGCAAGGCCAGGTCATGTTGCGGATGGCTCTTGAGGCCGGCGTAATGCACTTTCTCGATGCCGTCCTGCTGCTCCAGCCACTCGGCCAGGGCCTGGGCGTTGGCGCAATGGGCTTTCATGCGCAGGCCGAGGGTTTCCAGGCCCTTGAGGAAGATCCAGGCGTTGAACGGGCTGAGGGTCGGGCCTGCAGTGCGCAAAAAGCCCACTACTTCCTTCATCTGCTCGCTACGACCGGCCACCACGCCACCCATGCAACGGCCCTGGCCGTCGATGAACTTGGTCGCCGAATGCACCACCACGTCCGCACCCAACTTCAGCGGTTGTTGCAGCGCCGGGGTACAGAAGCAGTTATCGACCACCAGCATGGCGCCCTTGGCGTGGGCGATTTCCGCCAGCGCGGCGATGTCCACCAGCTCGGCCAGGGGGTTGGAAGGCGACTCGACGAACAGCAGCTTGGTATTCGCCTTGATTGCCGCATCCCAAGCGGACAGGTCCGCCAGGGGCACGTAATCGACTTCCACGCCAAAGCGCTTGAAGTACTTTTCGAACAGGCTGATGGTCGAGCCGAAGACGCTGCGCGACACCAGCACGTGGTCGCCAGCGCTGCACAGGCTCATCACCACGGCCATGATCGCGGCCATGCCGGTGGCAGTGGCCACGGCTTGCTCGGCGCCTTCCAGGGCGGCAATGCGCTCCTCGAAGGCCCGTACGGTCGGGTTGGTGTAGCGCGAGTAAACGTTGCCCGGCACTTCGCCAGCAAACCGTGCGGCTGCATCGGCAGCGGTGCGGAACACGTAGCTGGAGGTGAAGAACATCGGATCGCCATGTTCGGCTTCCGGTGTACGGTGCTGACCCGCGCGAACCGCCAGGGTATCGAACGCTACGCCTTCAAGGTCGCTGTCCAGCCGACCGGCATCCCAATCCTGACTCATGCTGTCACTCCTGAAATCGGTTTAAACGCAAACCGGCCCCTCAGGGCCGGTTGGTTAATCAGTTGTTGTACAGATCGATGATCGCGCTGACCGCCTGAGTCTTGGCCTTGGACGCATCGTTACGTGCGTTCTCGATCTTGTTCAGGTAGGCCTCGTCGATGTCGCCGGTGACGTACTTGCCGTCGAATACCGCGCAATCGAAGTGCTCGATCTTGATCTTGCCGCCACCGACCGCTTCGATCAGGTCCGGCAGGTCCTGGTAGATCAACCAGTCGGCGCCGATCAGGTCGGCCACGTCCTGGGTGGTACGGTTATGAGCGATCAGCTCATGGGCACTCGGCATGTCGATGCCGTAGACGTTAGGGTAGCGCACGGCCGGGGCCGCAGAGCAGAAATACACGTTCTTGGCGCCGGCTTCACGGGCCATCTGGATGATCTGCTTGCACGTGGTGCCACGCACGATGGAGTCGTCCACCAGCATCACGTTCTTGCCACGGAATTCCAGTTCGATGGCGTTGAGCTTCTGGCGTACGGATTTTTTCCGTGCTGCCTGGCCCGGCATGATGAAGGTCCGGCCAATGTAGCGGTTCTTCACGAAGCCTTCGCGGAACTTGACGCCCAGGTGGTTCGCCAGCTCCAGGGCCGCGGTGCGGCTGGTGTCCGGGATCGGGATGACCACGTCGATGTCATGGTCCGGACGCTCGCGCAGGATCTTGTCGGCCAGTTTTTCACCCATGCGCAGGCGGGCCTTGTAGACCGAGACGCCGTCGATGATCGAGTCCGGACGCGCCAGGTAGACGTGTTCGAAGATGCACGGGGTCAAGGACGGGTTGGTCGCGCACTGACGGGTGTGCAGCTTGCCGTCTTCAGTGATGTAGACCGCTTCGCCCGGAGCCAGGTCGCGAATCAGGGTGAAGCCCAGCACGTCCAGGGACACGCTTTCGGAGGCGATCATGTATTCGACGCCTTCGTCGGTGTGGCGCTGGCCGAACACGATCGGGCGGATACCGTGGGGATCGCGGAAGCCGACGATGCCGTAGCCGGTGATCATCGCCACCACCGCATAGCCGCCGACGCAACGGTTGTGCACGTCGGTCACGGCGGCGAACACGTCTTCTTCGGTAGGCTGCAGCTTGCCGCGCTGGGCCAGCTCATGAGCGAAGACGTTGAGCATCACTTCCGAGTCGGAATTGGTGTTGACGTGGCGCAAGTCAGATTCGTAGATCTCCTTGGCCAGTTGCTCGACGTTGGTCAGGTTGCCGTTGTGCGCCAAGGTGATGCCGTAAGGCGAGTTGACGTAGAACGGCTGGGCTTCAGCCGACGTCGAGCTGCCCGCGGTCGGGTAGCGCACGTGGCCGATACCCATGTGACCGACCAGGCGCTGCATATGGCGCTGGTGGAACACATCACGCACCAGGCCGTTGTCCTTGCGCAGGAATAACCGGCCGTCATGGCTGGTCACGATACCGGCAGCGTCCTGGCCGCGGTGCTGGAGCACGGTTAGCGCGTCATACAGCGCCTGATTGACGTTCGACTTACCGACGATACCGACGATGCCACACATGCGACGCAACCCCTACTTAATGGATCTGAACTGAACACACTTACTGCGGCGTTTTGGCCATCGGCAAGAGGTGTTCCTTGAACGGTATTTCAGCGGGTACGCTGATACCGCTGGCAAGCCACTGACTGCTCCAACCCAGGATCAGGTTTTTGGACCAGTCTGCGACCAATAAAAATTGAGGCACGAGCCGGGACTCCTGCCACCACGTATCCTGCTGTACCGGCCCCAGGCTCAAGAGCCCGACGGCCACGACCACCAGCAACGCGCCACGCGCCGCGCCAAAGGCCATGCCCAGGAACCGGTCCGTCCCGGAAAGCCCGGTGACGCGAATCAGTTCGCCGATCAGATAATTGATCATTGCGCCAACCAGCAAGGTGGCGATAAACAAGATGGCACAGCCCGCGATCACGCGAGCCGACGGAGTTTCGATGTATCCGGCGAGGTACTGGGACAGCGAACCACCAAACATCCAGGCCACGACTCCCGCGATGATCCAGGTCAGCAGCGAGAGGGCTTCCTTGACGAAGCCGCGGCTCAGACTGATCAATGCGGAGATGGCGACGATCGCAACGATCGCCCAGTCAACCCAGGTAAATGGCACGGTGCAGCCTACAGACGGATAAGGCGGCGCATTTTAGCAGAGCGCAGGGCTGTCGGTAAGCTGCACGATTCAAATCAGCTAAATCGCTGTCAACCGCGCTCTGGCTGGAAGCGCACCACAAAACCCTTGAGGTTCTGCTGGCGGCCGAGCAGATCACGCAGGCGGTCGGCTTCGGCACGCTCGATCAGCGGCCCGACAAACACCCGATTCTTGCCATCAGCGGAACGGATGTAGGCGTTGTAGCCCTGGCTGCGCAGGGTTTTCTGCAAGTTCTCGGCACTTTCGCGACTGGTCAGGCTGGCCAGTTGCACCGACCAGCTGACCGACAGGCCATTGGCATCCACACGACTCTGCGTGGTGTCCGGCTTGGTGGGCGCAGCAGTGATCGGCTGGCTCGGGGCCGGCTTGATAGCCGGTGTTGCTGGAACAGGCACCGGCGCGACAGTCGGTTTGCTTGGCGCGGCGGGGGCAGGCGTGGCAGGTGCAGGTGCAGGTGCAATCGGCGTAGAAGGCACCGCAGGCTGCTCAGCCAATTCCTCGTCGCTTGGCACAGGCTCCTGAGGCAACGCCTGGGGCTCGGGCACCGCCACTGGCTCGACTTGCACAGGCGGCACCGAAGGCGCCTGGGGCGCGGCCGGCGCGTCGACCGTGACCTGGCGTTGCTCGTCCTGACGGGAAAACAGCATTGGCAGGAAAATCACCGCCAGGGCCACCAACACCAGGGCCCCGACCATGCGCTGCTTGTACGCCTTATCCAGCAATGCCATCTGCAGCCTCCTCCGTGGAGCGCCGGGCCAACCATTGAAGGGCCTCGGCAACACAAAAAAATGATCCGAACAGCAGGATTTCATCATCGGCCGTCGCCAGGGCGCACTGCCCTTCCAGCGCGGCGGCCACGCTAGCGTAGGCTTGCACTGAAGCGCCATGGCGCTGCAAGGCTTCCTGCAGCTCAGCCGCGGTACGCGAGCGCGGCGAATCCAGTGGCGTCACCGCCCAATGCTCGACACTAGCACCCAACGCCTCGACAACGCCATCCAGATCCTTGTCGGACAGCAGCCCGAACACCGCCAGGCGCCGCCCCACCACGGGCCGCCGTGCCAGGCGCTCGGCCAGGTACTGCGCCGCGTGAGGGTTATGGCCGACATCCAGCAACAGGTTCAGACGCTTGCCTTGCCAATCGAACTGACGACGATCGAGGCGCCCGACCACACGGGTCGCCTGCAGCGCCTGGACGATTTGCCCGGCATCCCATGGCAAGCCCAGCAACAGGTAGGCCTGCAGCGCCAGCGCGGCGTTTTCCATCGGCAGGTCCAGCAAGGGCAGATCGTGCAACTCCACCGGATTGCCCTGCAGGTCGCTGCCGCGCCATTGCCAATGCTGCTCGGTCATCGCCAGGTCGAAATCCCGCCCGCGTAGAAAGAACGGGCAGCTCAATTCGCGAACCTTGTCCAGCAACGGCTGGGGGGGATTGAGATCGCCGCAAAGCGCAGGCGCGCCCTGGCGAAAGATGCCGGCCTTCTCGAAGGCCACGGATTCGCGGGTATCGCCCAGGTAATCGGCATGGTCCACGCCAATGCTGGTGACCAGGGCAATGTCTGCGTCCACCAGGTTGACCGTATCCAGCCGTCCGCCCAGGCCCACTTCCAGCACGACCGCATCGAGACCGGCACGGGCAAACAACCAGAACGCCGCCAGGGTGCCCATCTCGAAATAAGTGAGGGTTGTATCGCCTCGCCCGGCTTCCACCGCGGCAAAGGCTTCACACAGCTGGGCGTCAGTGGCTTCGACGCCGTTCACTTGCACCCGCTCGTTGTAGCGCAGCAGGTGCGGCGAGCTGTAGACACCGACGCTCAGCCCCTGGGCTCGTAGCAGCGAAGCCACGAAGGCGCAGGTCGAACCCTTGCCGTTGGTGCCGGTGACGGTGATGACCCGGGGCGCCGGCTTGGCCAGTCCCATGCGGGACGCTACCGTTTGCGAGCGCTCCAACCCCATGTCGATGGCCGATGGATGCAACTGCTCGAGGTAGGCAAGCCAGTCGCCCAGGGTGCGTTGGGTCATAGCCCGGCAGGCACTGGCGGAACCACGATCGGCTCGATCGGTGCGGCGACGAATTTCGGCGTCGGCAGACCCATCAGTTGTGCCAGCAGGTTGCCCAGGCGCGGACGCAGCTCCTGACGATGGATGATCATGTCGATGGCGCCGTGCTCCAGCAGGAACTCACTGCGCTGGAAGCCTTCCGGCAGTTTTTCACGCACGGTCTGCTCGATCACGCGCGGGCCGGCAAACCCGATCAAGGCTTTCGGCTCGCCGACGATCACGTCGCCCAGCATCGCCAGACTGGCGGAAACACCGCCGTAGACCGGGTCGGTCAGCACCGAGATGAACGGAATGCCTTCTTCGCGCAGACGCGCCAGCACCGCGGAGGTCTTGGCCATTTGCATCAGGGAGATCAGCGCTTCCTGCATCCGCGCACCGCCGGAAGCGGCGAAGCAGATCATCGGGCAACGGTTTTCCAGAGCGTAGTTGGCGGCACGAACGAAGCGCTCACCGACGATGGCGCCCATGGAACCGCCCATGAAGGAGAATTCAAAGGCCGAGACCACCACCGGCATGCCCAGCAGGGTGCCAGTCATGGATATCAGCGCGTCTTTTTCGCCGGTCTGCTTCTGGGCAGCGGTCAGGCGGTCCTTGTATTTCTTGCCGTCGCGGAATTTCAGGCGATCCACTGGCTCCAGGTCGGCACCCAGCTCAACACGGCCTTCGGCATCGAGGAAAATGTCGATACGGGCACGCGCGCCGATGCGCATGTGGTGGTTGCACTTGGGGCAAACGTCCAGGGTCTTTTCCAGCTCGGGACGGTACAGCACCGCTTCGCAGGATGGACATTTGTGCCACAGACCTTCAGGCACCGAGCTTTTCTTCACCTCGGAACGCATGATCGAAGGGATCAGTTTGTCTACCAACCAGTTGCTCATGCTTTCTTTCTCCAGTACCGGCGGCCCGAACGCTTTGGTTCGCGGCCCCGCGTATGCCCTTGAGCTAAATTCATTGTGCGGCGAGTCGAGGGGCCGCCACGGTCAGTGCAAGACATGACCTGCGTGCAACCCAACCTTCCTCAGCCATCCCGGCAACCGCACGGCGGCTACCACTTCGCTATCGGCCCACCCGGAGGCGGCGCCTGCCTGTTTTGTACAGTGCTGGTATGGACGGCGGCAGTCTGCCAGCCGTCACATTGACGACTGGCTACTGCGCACAGCGGCCATGAATGCACGAATCTTTGCAGGGTCCTTGATGCCCTTGCTCTGCTCCACGCCTCCGCTCACGTCCACCGCGTAAGGGCGAACCTGGCGAATGGCCTGGGCCACGTTATCCACGGTCAGGCCACCGGCCAGGATAATCGGTTTGTCCAAGCCTTGGGGCACCAGCGACCAATCGAACGCTTCGCCGGTCCCTCCGGGAACGCCTTCCACATAGGTGTCCAGCAAAATGCCGCTGGCACTGGCGAACGCTGCGCAACTGGCGGCAATGTCATCCCCGGCCTTGACCCGCAACGCCTTGATGTACGGACGATGCCAGCCTTCGCAATCGGCTCGGGTCTCGTCGCCATGGAACTGCAACAAGCCCAGCGGCACCGCATCGAGTATTTCGCCCAACTCGCAACGACTGGCATTGACGAACAGGCCCACGGACGTCACGAACGGCGGCAAGGCCTCGATGATCGCCCTCGCCTGCTGCACCGTCACCGCGCGCGGGCTCTTGGCGTAGAACACCAGCCCGATGGCATCGGCCCCGGCCTCGACAGCCGCCAACGCGTCCTCGACGCGGGTGATCCCGCAAATCTTGCTGCGAACGACCGGCATGGTGGGTAAAACCTCAGGCAATTGCGTGAAAGTCCCGGATGGTAGCAAATGCTGCGGAGGGCGTCAGCCGTCGAGTTCCGAGAAGCCCGTGAGGAAATGTGGCCCGATGTAACGCTCCGGCAGCTCGAACTCATCGCGATATTCGACCTGTACCAGGTACAAGCCAAACGGGTGCGCCGTGACGCCACCGGAGCGACGGACACGACTGTCGAGCACTTCCTTGATCCACTCCACTGGCCGTTCGCCAGCACCAATGGTCATCAGCACGCCGGCAATGTTGCGCACCATGTGATGCAGGAACGCGCTGGCGCGGATGTCGAGCACGATCATCTTGCCGTGACGAGTCACGCGCAGGTGATGCAACTCTTTGATCGGCGACTTGGCCTGGCACTGGCCGGCGCGAAAGGCGCTGAAGTCGTGCACGCCGACCAGGTATTGCGCGGCCTCGGCCATGCGCTCGACGTCCAGCGGGCGGTGATTCCAGGTGATTTCTTCGTTCAGGTGCGCCGGGCGGATCTGATCGTTGTAGATCACGTAGCGATACCGCCGGGCGATGGCCTTGAAGCGGGCATGGAAGTGCGCCGGCATCACCTTCGCCCAACTGACGCTGACGTCGTGGGGCAAGTTGATGTTGGCGCCCATCACCCAAGCCTTCATCGAACGCTCGACCTGGGTGTCGAAATGCACCACTTGGCCGCAGGCATGCACGCCAGCATCGGTACGGCCGGCGCAATGCAGCGACACGGGCGAGTCGGCGACTTTGGACAGGGCGTTTTCAAGGGTTTCCTGCACCGTCAATACACCGGAAGCCTGGCGCTGCCAGCCACGATAGCGCGAGCCTTTGTATTCAACGCCCAAGGCGATCCGGAAAAAGCCGTCGGCCGCCATTTCGGCGGCCGGGTTGTCTATGTTTGCCAAGGAATTACAGCCTGCTGAGGTACGCAAAGGCGGGCATTATAAGGCCGATGGCTTGGGATGCCAGTCCGACGGGTGATCCTGTGTTGAATGGTCTGGCGCTATCGTCGGATCGCCGCCCGGAGCAAGCTCGCCCCCACAGGAGCCCAGATGATTTTTCAGACCAAGACAAGTCCTTGTGGCGAGGGAGCTTGCTCCCGCTGGGCTGCGAAGCAGACCCTCTCCATGGCGCGTCGAGCACTTTTGCGAGCGCTGCGCACTCGAGCGGGAGCAAGCTCCCTCGCCACAAGAGCAGCGTGAATTGCCCACAAACAAAAACGGCAGCCTCACCGGCTGCCGTTTTTGTTCAATCGCTGACTCAAGCCAGGCGCGACAACATCTCCTGCGCTTCGCTCTTCTGGGTGGCGTCGCCTTCGCTGAGGACTTCGCCGAGGATGTCGCGGGCGCCGTCGTTGTCGCCCATGTCGATGTAGGCCTGGGCCAAATCGAGCTTGGTCGCCACTTCGTCGGTACCGCTAAGGAAGTCGAAGTCGGGTTCGTCTTCAGCACCGACCAGGGCATCTTCGGCGGTAAACGTTGGCTGGCCCAGCGTGTCGGACAGGCGATCCAACTCGGCGTTTACATCGTCCAGCTCGGACTCGAAGGCATCCTTGGGCGCATCGTGCGCGTCCATTTCATCAGACAGGGACAGATCGAAATCCGCCGGCAGTTCGAGATCGTCGGCTGGGATGTCGGCCAAGGCTGGCGTTTCAGTCGCAGGCAAGTCCAGGCCCTTGAGGTCGTCGTCCAGATCGAGCAGGAAGTCTTCATCGTCGAGCGCCGGGATCGGGGTCGGCGCATCGGCACCCAGGTCCAGGTCGAATTCCGACAGGTCGTCCAGGCTTTCGTTGGCTTGAGTCTGTTGCTTGAGCACCGACTCGAAACTCAGATCGTCGTCTTCCGGGAACGCGTCCAGCTCAGCGACAGGCTCTGGTGTCGGCGCGACCGGGGTCGTTTCCAGGTCATCCAGGCTCAAGTCAAAGGCGCTGTCCAGCTCCTCGTCGGTCGGCGTCTTGTCTTCCAACAGGTCCTTGACGTACTGCGCGTCCAGCTCCGCTGCCACTGTCGCGGCGGCCAGGCCTGCCGCGGTGGCGACCACCATGGCCGGGAAACGGCTTTTCAGCTGTTCGACCTGGGCGAAATTCTCGCCATTGGCCACCAACTGGCGTTCCTGGGCGACGAAAGCGTCGCGGTCGCCCTGCTGACCGTAGACTTCCATTAGCTTCAGGCGCAGGTCGCTGCGCTGGGGCTCGGCCTTGATGCCCTGTTCAAGCAGGTCGGCGGCCTGGTTCAAGCGACCGCGGTCGATATGGGACTGGGCCTGGGGCAGCACGTCGTCGGAGCGCTCGGCAGCCGGAGCCACCAATGGCGCCGCGATAGGCGGTGTGACCACCACAGGCGCGACCACCGGGGCCGGCTTGGGGAATGGCGCAGGGGCAGGCGCGGGTTTTGGCTCGAGTTTTACGCTCGGTGGCGGAACGTCAATGCCCTCGAAGCTGCTCGGGGGCAGATCGAGCTCCGGGGAGAAGTCAGCCTCCTCCTCGAGGGCTCGGGCCATGCGCAAGTGCTTTTCCGCTTCCTGTTGAGCCTTGCGGCGACGGGCGAGCAGCAACAGCAGCAACAGCAGGAGCAGCGCGCCGCCGCCAATCAATCCCAGCAGGATCGGGTTGGTCAGCAGGTCGTTGTATTTTTGCTCGTTGGACGTGGCAGGCGTCGGCTCGACCGGAGCGGCAGGCGGTGTCGCTTCCGGGGCCGCCTCTGGCGCAGGCGCAGCCGTCGGGGCCTGTGCCGCTGGCGCAGGGGTCAACTCTGCGGACATTGCAGGAGGTGCCTCGCCAGCAGGAGGAACGGCGGCACCTTCGGCCTGCATCTTGGCCAGTTGGTTGTTCTTCAGCTCGATCAGGCGCTGCAGTTTGTCCAGTTGGCTCTGCAGATCCGCCATGCGGCTTTTCAGTTCTTCGTTATCCCGGCGAGCCGAGTCGAGGCTTTCCTGGGTGACTGCAAGCTTGTTGGTGAGCGCCTGGGCATCGCCGGCAGCGCCCTTGCCCTTGCCGCCCGCCTTCGCCGAGTCGGCCGACACCAGGCTCAAGTTGTCGCGACCGGCAGCCTGTGCCGGCGCGCCTTCGCCACGGCCACGCTTGGTGGCATCCAACTGCTGCTTGCCAGCACCCGCCACGCCACGACGACCCGAGCGCCAGGCGGCGTTCTGCGCAGCCACTTCAGCGATGGCCTGGGGTTGCGGCAACGCAGTGCTTTGCACGGGGTCCGGCAGGCGCAAGACCTGACCGGTCTTGAGCAGGTTGATGTTGCCGTTGATGAATGCGTTCGGGTTCAACGCCTGGATCGCCAGCATGGTTTGCTGGACCGACCCACCGTTGCGCGCCTTGGCGGCGATTTCCCACAGGGTATCGCGCGGCGTGGTGGTGTATTGCGAAGGCTTGGTGGCCCCGGTGACCGGCGTGGACACGACCTGGGGCGGTTTCGCCCGGGCGGCGTCGGCGGCCTGTGGCGAGAATTTGGAAGGATCGAGCAAAACGCTGTAGTCGCGCAGCAGACGGCCGTTAGGCCACATCACCTGCACCAGGAACTTGACCATGGGTTCGGACAGCGGCCGGCTGGACGTTACCCGCAGGACGCTCTTGCCATTGGCGTTGATCACCGGGGTGAAGCTCAGGTCATTGAGAAAGGCCTGGCGGTCGACGCCGGCCTTGGCGAAGTCATCGGGCGAGGCCAGGCTCGGCACGACTTCGGCGGCGGTCAGCTGCTGGACGTCGAGCAACTCGATCTCGGCGACCAGGGGCTGGTTCGGCGTCGACTTCAGGGTCAATTCCCCGAGCCCGAGCGCTTGCGCCATACCGGAGGACAGCGCCGAGGCGGCCGCTATTGCTAACACCAGTTTGCGAACTTGAACCATAGCCTCTTCCTTTGTTTGAACATTCCTCGGCCAGCGAGAAGGTATTGATGCCGCTGCCGTAAGGCATTGCGCGCAGCCCCGATGCGACGGTGCGCGCGATCATTTCACTCATGCCCCGGGAAAGTCCCCCAGAGGGATGTTCGCCTTCAGCATTCCGACCAAGCATAGCGCCCGGCTAGAATCATTCGACAAATTGACGCCAAGTATCTTTTACAGCAAGTCTTTTATCAACAACTCAGCCACCTGCACGGCATTGAGCGCCGCGCCCTTGCGCACGTTATCTGACGTCAGCCACATATTTAGTTCCGCCGGATCGTCGATCCCACCGCGAACACGACCAACGTAGACCACATCCTGCCCCACCGCATCGCCCACCGCCGTCGGGTAATCGCCCGCCTCCACCAGCTCGATACCGGGTGCCGCTTCCAACGCCGTGTTGACCTTGGCCAGGTCGATGGGGCTCGCAGACTGCACAGTCACGCTAAAGCTATCGCCAAAAAACACCGGGGCTTGAATGCAAGTTACGGAAATCTTTAACAAAGGTTGATTCAGCACCTGGCGCAACTCGCGGACCAGGCGCTTTTCCAGCTGCGTATGGCCCTGCTCGTCCGGGGTGCCGACCTGGGCCAGCAGGTTGAACGCCATCTGCCGATCAAAGAATTTCGGCTCCAGCGGACGGGCGTTGAGCAGCTCGGCGGTCTGGCGCGCCAATTCGCTCACGGCCACGCGGCCCTGGGCCGACACGGCGAGGCTGGCGGCCAGGCTGATGCGCTGCAAGTCCAGGCATTCGCGCAGCGGCGCCAGCACGACCGCCAAGGCCGTGGCCGAAGCACTGGGGCTGCTGACCTGCAACGGCTTGCTCAAACCGGCGAGCACCTGGGCATTGGCTTCCGGCACGATCTGCGGCGCCTGTTCGGGCGGCAAGGCGCCGGACAGGTCGATCAGCGCACAGCCAGCCGCCGTGGCCCGCGGGGCGAAACTCAGGGTCACCGCCGGGCCGGCGGCGAAGAACACCAGTTGGACTTTGCTGAAATCGAATTCGTCGACTTCGCGCACCCGCACGTTTTTGCCACGGAACATCACCGAACTGCCTGCCGATTCGCTGCTGGCCAGCAGGTGCAGGTTGCCGACCGGGAAATCCCGCTCTTCGAGAATCTGGACGAGGGTTTCGCCGACAGTACCGGTGGCGCCGATCACGGCAATATCAAAGGACTGGCTCATGGGTCTACCTCAGGTAAAACGTGGGGAGCGGCACTTTACCGGGTGGTGGGTATGCAGGCAATTGGCCGGAGGGTTTGCAGTGCCTGGGCGGGCCTCATCGCGAGCAAGCTCGCTCCCACATGGGATCTTCAGTGACCACAAAACCTGTGGGAGCGAGCTCGCGATGAGGCCCGCCCTGATACACAATTGCCCCCCAATAAAAAACCCGCACCTCTCACAAGGCACGGGTTCTTTCACCGCAGCAATCGATCAACGCTCGAGCAGGATCCGCAGCATGCGACGCAGCGGTTCGGCCGCGCCCCACAGCAGTTGGTCGCCGACGGTGAAGGCACCGACGAATTGCGAACCCATGTTCAGTTTGCGCAGACGGCCCACCGGTACGTTCAGGGTGCCGGTGACCTTGGTCGGGCTCAGCTCCTGCATGCTGATTTCGCGGTTGTTCGGCACCAGCTTGACCCAAGGGTTGTGCTGGCTGATCAGCCCTTCGATGTCGGCGATTGGCACGTCTTTGTTCAGCTTGATGGTCAGCGCCTGGCTGTGGCAGCGCATGGCGCCGATGCGCACGCAGATGCCGTCCACCGGGATCGGGCTCTTGAAGCGACCCAGGATCTTGTTGGTTTCGGCCTGGGCCTTCCACTCTTCGCGGCTCTGGCCGTTAGGCAGTTCCTTGTCGATCCAGGGGATCAGGCTGCCGGCCAGCGGTACGCCGAAGTTCTCGGTCGGGTAGGCATCGCTGCGCATCGCCTCGGCGACCTTGCGATCGATGTCGAGGATGGCACTGGCCGGATTGGCCAGGTCATCGGCGACGGCGGCGTGGGTGGCGCCCATCTGCTTGATCAGCTCACGCATGTTCTGCGCGCCGGCCCCGGACGCCGCCTGGTAGGTCATGGCGCTCATCCACTCCACCAGCCCAGCTTCGAACAGGCCGCCCAGGCCCATCAGCATCAGGCTGACGGTGCAGTTGCCGCCGATGTAGTTCTTGGTGCCCGCGTCCAGCTGCTGGTCGATGACCTTGCGGTTCACCGGGTCGAGGACGATCACCGCGTCGTCCTGCATGCGCAGGCTGGAAGCGGCGTCGATCCAGTAACCCTGCCAGCCGGCTTCACGCAGCTTGGGGAAAACTTCGCTGGTGTAGTCGCCACCCTGGCAGGTCAGGATCACGTCGAGGGTCTTGAGCTCTTCGATGCTGTAGGCATCCTTGAGCGCACCGGTGTCCTTGCCCACAGACGGGCCCTGGCCACCGACATTGGAAGTGGTGAAAAACACCGGCTCAATGAGATCGAAATCCTGCTCTTCCAGCATTCGCTGCATGAGCACGGAACCGACCATGCCGCGCCAACCGATCAGACCTACACGTTTCATCGCAACTACACCTATACAAAAGTGGGCCACCGTCGGAGCGGTGGGCCCGAAAGATTACAGATTCCGCAGCGCGGCGACTACTGCATCGCCCATTTGCTGCGTACCGACTTTGGTACAACCTTGCGACCAGATATCACCGGTGCGCAAGCCTTGGTCCAAGACCACGCTGACGGCTTTTTCGATCGCGTCGGCGGCATCATTCAAATTGAAGCTGTAGCGCAGCATCATCGACACCGACAGGATGGTCGCCAACGGGTTGGCAATGTCCTGCCCGGCGATGTCCGGCGCCGAACCATGGCACGGCTCGTACATACCCTTGTTGTTGGCGTCCAGGGAGGCCGACGGCAGCATGCCGATGGAACCGGTGAGCATCGACGCTTCGTCGGACAGGATGTCGCCGAACAGGTTGTCGGTGACGATCACGTCGAACTGCTTCGGCGCACGCACCAGTTGCATGGCGGCGTTGTCGACGTACATGTGGCTCAGCTCGATGTCCGGGTAATCCTTGGCCACCTGCTCGACCACTTCACGCCACAGTTGACTGGAAGCCAGTACGTTGGCCTTGTCCACCGAGCACAGCTTCTTGCCACGCACGCGGGCCATGTCGAAGCCAACCCGGGCGATACGGCGGATTTCGCTTTCGCTGTACGGCAGGGTGTCATAGGCCTGGCGCTCGCCATTTTCCAGCTCACGGGTGCCACGTGGGGCGCCGAAGTAGATGCCGCCGGTCAACTCGCGGACGATGAGGATGTCCAGGCCCGCGACGATTTCCGGCTTCAGGCTCGATGCATCGGCCAGTTGTGGGTAAAGGATCGCCGGACGCAGGTTGCCGAACAGGCCCAGTTGCGCGCGAATCTTCAGCAGGCCGCGCTCAGGACGGATGTCGCGTTCGATCTTGTCCCACTTCGGGCCACCCACGGCGCCCAGCAGCACGGCATCGGCTGCACGGGCACGGTCCAGGGTTTCATCGGCCAGGGGCACGCCGTGCTTGTCGATGGCTGCGCCGCCGATCACGTCGTGGCTGAGTTCGAAGCCCAGGCCGTACTTGTCGTTCGCCAGTTCCAGGACCTTGACCGCTTCGGCCATGATTTCCGGACCAATGCCATCACCTGGGAGAATCAGAATCTGCTTGCTCATGCTTTCCTCGTTTGCTCTGTCGGCACACGCTTGGGCTTTGTACCCAACGCCTGGCCGGGAAAAATGCTATCGCTCGGCCCACAGCACCAGCACATCTGTACTGAACGAACCATCGGCCTCAATCTCAAAATATTCACGCACTTCATCGCCCATCGAACGCTGCAGCTGGAGAATCGCCGCCCGCATCACCTCGGGGGTGCGCATGCGCTCGACCCAGGAGCGGTATTCAAGGCGCAGGCGCTGGCGCGAGGTGCTGCGGGTGTGCAACCCCGCCTCGCTGACCTGGCGCAACCACTCGCCGGCAGAATAATCGCGCACGTGGCTGGTGTCGCGCAGCACTTCGACGCTTTGCAGGTACGTGTCCAGCAACGGCAGGCCAGGCGACAGGACGTCGATGAACGCCACCACGCCGCCCGGCTTGAGCACCCGGCGCACTTCCCGCAACGCCAGGCCCAGGTCGCTCCAATGATGCGCCGAATAGCGGCTGAACACGAAGTCGAACTCAGCGTCGGCGAACGGCAAGCGCTCAGCGGCGCCGCATACCGTGCCGACATTGCCCAGGCCACGCTCGGCAGCCGCCGTGGCGACCACATCGAGCATTTGCTGGGACAAATCATAAGCCACTACTTCACCGGCCAGCGGCGCCACATGGAAACTCACATGGCCGGCGCCGCACCCCAGGTCCAGCACCCGGGCATCGCCACGGCCGGCCAACGCAGCTTGCAGCAGCGCGAATTCAGCGCCCTGGGCGTGCACGGCACTGCTCAGATAGGCCGAGGCCTGTTCACCGAATTGCTTTTGTACAACCTGACTGTGGGCGGTGCTGGTCATGGGATGTCCTTGTGGTGTTGTGTTGCCTGGGCGGGCCTCATCGTCGGATCGCCGCCCGGAGCAAGCTCGCTCCCACAGGGGCTTTGTGAACGCCGCAAATCCAATGTGGGAGCGAGCTTGCTCGCGATGAGGCCGGTACTGCCTACATCAATCCTTCAAGCATCGCGAAACAACCAAGGCTGGCTCGCCCGGTGCTTGGCCTCGAACGCGGCAATCGCCTCGCCGTCCTGCAAAGTCAGGCCGATATCGTCCAGGCCGTTGAGCAGGCAATGCTTGCGGAACGCGTCGATCTCGAAACCCAGCACCTTCCCGTCGGGACGGGTCACGGTCTGGGCGGCCAGGTCGACCTGCAGTTGATAGCCGGGGTTGGCCTCGACCTGCTGGAACAGCTCATCCACGTCAGCATCGCTGAGGATGATCGGCAGCAAGCCGTTCTTGAAGCTGTTGTTGAAGAAAATGTCGGCATAGCTCGGCGCGATGATGCTGCGGAAACCGTATTCTTCCAGGGCCCATGGCGCGTGCTCGCGGCTCGAGCCGCAGCCGAAGTTCTCACGGGCCAGCAACACGCTGGCGCCTTGGTAGCGCTCGGCGTTGAGCACGAAGTCCTTGTTCAAAGGCCGCTTGGAGTTGTCCTGGTAAGGCTGGCCGACATCCAGGTAACGCCATTCATCAAACAGGTTCGGGCCGAAACCGGTGCGCTTGATGGACTTCAAGAACTGCTTGGGAATGATCTGGTCGGTGTCGACGTTGGCACGATCCAAAGGCGCGACAAGACCGGTGTGCTGGGTAAAAGCTTTCATGCTGCGCTCCTTCAGATCAATTCGCGGACGTCGACGAAACGGCCGTTGACAGCCGCCGCCGCGGCCATGGCCGGGCTCACCAGGTGCGTACGGCCACCGGCGCCCTGACGGCCTTCGAAGTTACGGTTGGAGGTGGAGGCGCAATGCTCGCCCGACTCCAAGCGGTCCGGGTTCATCGCCAGGCACATCGAGCACCCCGGCTCACGCCATTCGAAACCGGCTTCAAGGAAAATCTTGTCCAGCCCTTCCGCTTCCGCCTGGGCCTTCACCAGGCCCGAGCCCGGCACCACGATGGCCTGTTTGATGGTCGAAGCAACCTTGCGACCCTTGGCGATCACTGCAGCGGCGCGCAGGTCTTCGATCCGCGAGTTGGTGCAAGAGCCGATGAACACACGGTCAAGCTGAATGTCAGTGATCGCCTGGTTGGCGCTCAAGCCCATGTATTTCAAGGCGCGGACGATGGAGTCGCGCTTGACCAGGTCCATTTCCTTGGCCGGATCCGGTACGTTCTGGTCCACCGCCAACACCATCTCAGGCGAGGTGCCCCAGCTGACTTGCGGCTTGATCTGCGTGGCGTCGAGCTCGACCACGGTGTCGAACTTGGCATCGGCGTCGGACACCAGGTCTTTCCAAGCCTCGACCGCCATGTCCCATTCCGCGCCTTTTGGCGAGAACGGACGGCCCTTGACGTATTCCACGGTTTTTTCATCGGCGGCCACCAGGCCAACGCGAGCACCGGCCTCGATGGACATGTTGCAGATGGTCATGCGACCTTCGACGGACAAGTCGCGGATCGCGCTGCCGGCGAATTCGATGGCATGGCCGTTACCGCCGGCGGTGCCGATCTTGCCGATCACCGCCAGGACGATGTCCTTGGCGGTCACGCCGAACGGCAACTTGCCCTCGACGCGCACCAGCATGTTTTTCATTTTCTTGGCGACCAGGCACTGGGTGGCGAGCACATGCTCCACCTCGGAGGTGCCGATGCCGTGGGCCAGGGCGCCGAAAGCACCGTGGGTCGAGGTGTGCGAGTCGCCGCAGACCACGGTCATGCCAGGCAAGGTCGCGCCCTGCTCCGGGCCGATGACGTGGACGATGCCTTGGCGCACGTCATTCATCTTGAATTCGACGATGCCGTATTCGTCACAGTTGTCGTCGAGGGTCTGGACCTGCAAGCGCGAGACCTGGTCGGCAATGGCTTCGATGCCGCCCTTGCGCTCCGGGGTGGTCGGTACGTTGTGGTCCGGGGTCGCGATGTTGGCATCGATACGCCAAGGCTTGCGCCCGGCCAGGCGCAGGCCTTCGAAGGCTTGCGGCGAAGTCACTTCGTGGATGATGTGACGATCGATGTAGATCAGCGCCGAGCCATCGTCGCGCTGCTTGACCAAATGCGAATCCCAGAGCTTGTCGTAGAGCGTTTTGCCGGCCATCAGACGGTTCCTCATCAGCTTGTTTCTATGCCCCGGGCCTTGAACGAATCAATAACCCCTTGGCTTGTGAGGCTGATCCTATGGGGTTACATTAAATAACTCAAATTCATATTTTTCATACTTTGCATAACCAACTGGAATTCGACCGGAACCGCCATGGACCTCGCCAACCTCAATGCCTTTATAGCCATCGCCGAGACGGGCAGTTTCTCCGGCGCCGGCGAACGCCTGCACCTGACCCAGCCGGCCATCAGCAAGCGCATTGCCGGCCTCGAGCAACAGCTCAAGGTGCGCCTGTTCGATCGCCTGGGCCGTGAAGTGGGCCTGACCGAGGCCGGCCGGGCCCTGTTGCCACGGGCCTATCAGATCCTCAACGTACTGGACGACACCCGCCGCGCCCTGACCAACCTGAGCGGCGAAGTGACCGGGCGCCTGACGCTCGCCACCAGCCACCACATCGGCCTGCACCGCCTGCCACCTTTATTGCGGGAATTCACCCGACGCTACCCCCAGGTGGCGTTGGATATCCAGTTCCTGGATTCGGAAGTGGCCTACGAAGAAATTCTCCATGGCCGGGCGGAACTGGCCGTCATCACCCTCGCCCCCGAACCCCACACGCTGGTACGGGCCACACCGGTGTGGGACGACCCCCTCGATTTCGTGGTTGCCCCGGAGCATGCGCTGCTGGAAAACGGCGCGGTCAGCCTGGCGGACATTGCCCTGCATCCGGCGGTTTTCCCGGGGGGCAACACGTTTACCCATCACATCGTGCGACGGCTGTTCGAAGCCCAGGGCCTGACACCGAATATCGCCATGAGCACGAATTACCTGGAAACCATAAAAATGATGGTCTCCATCGGCCTGGCCTGGAGCGTTTTGCCGCGCACCATGCTCGACGAACAGGTGGCGCGCATTCCTTTGCCGGGCATACAACTCAGTCGCCAGCTAGGCTATATCTTGCACACCGAACGGACGCTGTCGAACGCCGCACGGGCCTTCATGGCCTTACTGGACGCACAAATCGATTTGCCAGGGACAAGGGCATAGGTTGTGCCGCGTCTGTAGGGCCTGACGCCTGTGCTTTATGCCCTAACCCGCTCAAGGCTCGCTAGATAATGCCAAAACCCGCTGACCACCTCCCGCCCTTGCCACGCATCCAGGCGCTCGACCCGAAACGGTCCGAGCAGAGCTGGGACAGCGCGCCGCAGTTGCTGGCCGCCCTGAACGGTGCGCGGCTGGGGGCCTGGTCGTGGGACATCGAGACTGGGAAGATCAGTTGGTCCCGGGGTACCCAGGCGCTGTTCGGCTTCGATCCGCGCCAGCCATTGCCAGCGGATGTGGATTATCTGGACCTGCTGCTGCCCGAAGACCGGGCCAAGGCCCTGCGTGCCTTTCATGCGGCAGTGGCCGGGGCGCCACTGGAACAGGCCATGCATCACCACATCGTCTGGCCCGATGGCAGCTTGCACTGGCTGGAGATCAGCGGCAGCGTGCTGCCCGACAAGCACGGGCGCCCGCGCATGATCGGGGTGATCCGCGAAATCACCCATCAGCGCGAGCGGGAACAGGCGCTGCGCAGCTCGGAAAAACGTTTTGCCACGCTGTTCCACCTGAGCCCGAACATGGTGCTGCTGACCCGCGAGGAAGACGGGATGATCAGCGAGGCCAACCAGTATTTCGAAAGCCTGTTCGGCTGGCCGCTGCACGATGTGATTGGCCGGACCACCCTGGAACTGGGCTTGTGGGTCGACTCCGGGCAACGGGAAAAACTGCTGGAAGCCATCAAGGCCAAGGGCGAACTGGCGAGCATGGAGGTGGAACTGCGGGCGAGCAATGGCCAGATCCACACCGGCCTGCTCAGCGCGCAGAAAGTCGAGCTGGAGGGCCAACCCTACCTGTTGAGCGCCTTTCTCGACACCACCGAGCGCAAACTCGCCGAACAGGCCCTCAAGGACAGCCAGGAACGCCTGGACCTGGCCCTCGACTCGGCGCAACTGGGCACCTGGGACTGGCACATTCCCAGCGGCATGCTCTACGGCTCGGCTCGGGCCGCGCAACTCCATGGCTTGGAGCCCAAGCCGTTCCACGAATCGTTCGATGCGTTTTTCGAAGGCGTCCCCACTGAAGAACGCAACAACATGCGCAATGCCTATCGCAGCCTGCGCGAAGGCCCGGCGGGCAACTATCAGTTGACCTACCGCATACAACTGCCGGACGGCAGTTCGCGCTACCTGGAAAGCCGTGCCCGCCTCTACCGCAACGACGACGGCAGCCCCTTGCGCATGGCCGGGACCTTGCTGGACATCACCGACCAGGTGGAGCGCGAACAAAGCCTGGCCGCCTCGGAAGAGAAATTCGCCACGCTGTTCCAGGTCAGTCCCGACCCGATCTGCGTCACCCACCAGGACAGCGGGCGGTTCCTCGAGATCAACTCCAGCTTCACCCAGACCTTCGGCTGGACCACCAGCGACGTGATCGGCCTCAACGCCGACGAAATCGGCCTCTGGGACGCCTCGGGCAGCAGCCTGCAACGCATCGAACGGGTGATCCGCGAACAATCGCTGAACAATGTCGCCATCGTCGTTCACCATAAGAACGGCCAGCCATTGACCTGCGTGATCTCTAGCCGAAAAATCAACGTCGGAAACCAGCCCTGCATCGTCACGACCTTGCGCGACATCACGCAGCAACAACGCTCCGAAGCCGCCCTCAAGGCCAGTGAAGAGAAATTCGCCAAGGCGTTTCATTCCAGCCCCGACGCCATCACCATCACTGAGCTCGAAAGCGGTCGCTACCTTGAGGTCAACGACGGCTTCTACCGGCTGACCGGCTACCGCGCCGACGAAGTGATCGGGCACACCGTCTACGAAGTGGGGATCTGGGCCGAAGAAAAACAGCGAGCCGCCTTGCTGGCCGAGCTGCAACTCAAGGGCCGCGTAGTCCACCAGGAGATGCTCGGGCGCAATAAACAGGGGGAAATCCTTACGGTGGAGGTCTCGGTCGAGCCCATCACCCTCAATGAAACCGCATGCCTGCTGCTGACCGCCCGGGACGTAAGCCTGTTGCGCAATGCCGAAGCCCAGATCCGCCACCTGGCCTACCACGACTCGCTGACCAACCTGCCCAACCGGGCCTTGCTGATGGACCGGCTGAGCCAGCAGATCGCCCTGCTCAAGCGCCACAACTTGCGCGGCGCCCTGCTGTTTCTCGACCTGGACCACTTCAAGCACATCAACGACTCCCTCGGTCACCCGGTGGGCGACACCGTGCTGAAGATCATCACCGCGCGCCTGGAAGCCAGCGTGCGCCTGGAAGACACCGTAGCGCGGCTGGGTGGCGACGAATTCGTGGTGCTGCTCAGCGGCCTGGAAGGCTCGCGCAACGAAGTCAGCGAGCAAGTGCGGACCCTGGCCGACACCCTGCGCGAACTGCTTTCGGAGCCGATGTTTCTCGATGGCCAGCGCCTGCAGGTCACGCCGAGCATCGGTATCGCGCTGATTCCCGACCACGGTTCCACGCCCACCGATTTGCTCAAGCGCGCCGACATTGCGCTGTACCGCGCCAAGGACTCAGGGCGCAACACCTCGCAGATGTTTCACACCACCATGCAAAAAGCCGCCAGCGAACGGCTGCGGATGGAGACCGACCTGCGCCTTGCCCTGGCCCGTGGCGAGTTCAGCGTGCATTTCCAGCCTCAGGTCGATGCCCGGGACAACCGCATCATCGGCGCCGAAGCCCTGGTGCGCTGGCATCACCCGGACCTGGGCGCCCAATCGCCCAATGAATTCATCAAAGTGCTGGAGGACAGTGGCCTGATCCTGGAAGTCGGGACCTGGATCCTCGATGAAGCCTGCGACGGCTTCAAGCAACTGATCGCCAAGGGCAAGATCGATCCCCAGCAATTCAGCCTGTGCGTGAACATCAGCCCACGGCAATTTCGCCAGAGCGACTTTGTCGAACGCATCGAAAACAGTCTCCTCTCTCACGGCCTGCCCTTCTCCCTGCTGAAACTGGAAATCACCGAAGGCATCGTGATCCAGAACCTGGACGACACCATCGCCAAGATGCGCCGGCTCAAGAAACTGGGGGTGAGCTTCGCCATGGATGATTTCGGCACCGGCTACTCGTCGCTGACCTACCTCAAGCGCCTGCCGGTGGACACGCTGAAAATCGACCAGTCATTCGTGCGCGACGCCACCAGCGACCCCAACGACGCCGAAATCATCCGCGCCATCGTCGCCATGGCCCGCAGCCTCAACCTGATCATGATTGCCGAGGGCGTGGAGACCTTGGAGCAATTGCAATTCCTGCAAGGGCTCGATTGCCATCTGTACCAGGGTTATTTGCATAGCCGACCGCTGCCGCTGGAGGCGTTTGAGCGGTTGTTGCCATAATTTGGAACACGGGGCCTTTGTGGCGAGGAGGTTTTATGTGGGAGCAAAGCTTGCTCGCGACTGCTGGCGACCCGGTTTCTGAAGGACCGCATCGCTTTTATCGCGGGCAAGCCTTGCTCTCACAGCCCCTAGTCACAATTAATCTTCCATCGATATCCAAAATGAAGAAGGGCGCCGTTGGGCGCCCTTCTTCATTTGCGCTGCATCAGCTTTGCAGTGCGGGTTGTTGCCGCGCTCCGTTGATCGGGATGCGCTTGGCCTTGGCCTCTTCCGGGATCACCCGCAGCAGGTCGATGCTCAACAGACCGTTGCTCAGGCCGGCGGATTTGATCTCGATATGATCGGCCAACCGGAAGGACAGCTTGAACGCACGCTGGGCGATGCCCTGGTGCAGGTAGGTGACGCTGTCGTTACTGGCTTCACGCTTGCCGCCACTGATGGTCAGCACACCTTTTTCCACTTGCAGGTCCAGGTCTTCTTCCTGGAACCCAGCGGCGGCGACCACGATGCGGTACTCGTCATCACCATGTTTTTCCACGTTGTAGGGTGGATAGCTGCTGCCCGGCTCGTTGCGCAGGGCGGTTTCGAACAAGTCGTTGAAACGGTCGAAACCTACCGAGGAACGGAACAGCGGGGCCAGCGAAAATGCAGTACTCATGATTCAAATCTCCTGAAAAATTCAGCAAGTTTTTTTGTCTCCGCGACCCGAATTCGGCATCGCGTAACCCTTATCTAGGGACCGCCAAAAACTTTTCAAGAGCTTCTTCTGAAATTTTTTCAGGCCGCTTCGGTGCGCTGCACACCCAGCAAATGGCCCACCGCATCCAGGTCGGTTTCCCGGCGCAACGCGGTAAACAGTGCCACCGCTTCGGGGTAATTGCGGGTCAGCATCGCCAGCCACTGCTTCAACCGGCCTGGAGCCTGGCGTGGTGTCAGTTGCTCGACCACCTGCACCCAAAAGTCGTGGAGCATCGGCTGCAGCTCGGCCCAGGACATCTCGACCACGTCCTCACCGGCCCGGGCGGCGGCGATCTGCCGGGCCAGGTCAGGACGGGAAACGAGACCGCGACCGAGCATGATGTCTTCGACACCGCTGATTTCGCGGCAACGGCGCCAATCCTCAACGCTCCAGATATCGCCATTGGCGAACACCGGCACCTTGACCACTTCCTGCACCCGGGGAATCCACTCCCAGTGGGCCGGAGGCTTGTAGCCATCAACCTTGGTCCGCGCATGCACCACGATATGCGCCGCGCCGCCTTCGGCCAGTGCCGTGGCACACACCAGCGCACCGTCCGGGCTATCGAAACCCAGGCGCATCTTGGCGGTGACCGGAATGTGTTTTGGCACCGCACGACGCACGTGCTCGACGATTTCGTTGAGCAGTTCCGGCTCCTTGAGCAACACCGCCCCGCCCCGGGATTTGTTCACGGTCTTGGCCGGGCAACCGAAGTTCAAGTCGATAACCTCCGAGCCCAACTCGCACGCCAACGCCGCGTTTTCCGCCAGGCACACCGGATCGGAACCGAGCAACTGCACCCGCAACGGCACACCGGCAGCCGTCTGGGCACCGGTCAACAACTCAGGGGCGAGCTTATGGAAATAGGCAGGCGTGAGCAGACGGTCGTTGACACGGATGAACTCGGTGACACACCAGTCGATCCCGCCAACACGGGTCAGGACATCCCGCAGGATGTTGTCGACCAACCCCTCCATGGGCGCCAGGGCAATTTGCATGGAAACACACACTCGAACGAAAAAACGTGCGGCAGTTTACCGGATTTTGCCCACAACATCGGAATTGACCACCAATCCCTGTGGGAGCGAGCTTGCTCGCGAAAGCGGTGGGTCAGTTTGCGGAGATGTTGAATGTACTGCCGCTATCGCGAGCAAGCTCGCTCCCACAGGGGGTCTCGAGCGTTCAAAAATCCTGCGCTCACCACAAATCCCTTGTGGGAGCGAGCCTGCTCGCGAAGGCGGTGGGTCAGTTTGCGGAGATGTTGAATGTACTGCCGCTATCGCGAGCAAGCTCGCTCCCACAGGGTTCTCGAGCGTTCAAGAATCCTGCGCTCGCCACAAATCCCTTGTGGGAGCGAGCCTGCTCGCGAAGGCGGTGGGTCAGTTTGCGGAGATGTTGAATGTAGTGCCGCTATCGCGAGCAAGCTCGCTCCCACAGGGTTCTCGAGCGTTCAAGAATCCTGCGCTCACCACAAATCCCTTGTGGGAGCGAGCCTGCTCGCGAAGGCGGTGGGTCAGTTTGCGGAGATGTTGAATGTGCTGCCGTCATCGCGAGCAGGCTCGCTCCCACAGGGGGTCTCGAGCGTTCAAAAATCCTGCGCTCGCCACAAATCCCTTGTGGGAGCGAGCTTGCTCGCGATTACGGTGGGTCAGTCGGTGAGGACCCCGGATGGTTTCAACGCAGGACCATAACCTTCGATGAATTCCGGCGGCATGCGCTTGGGCCTGCCGGTGGACAATTCGATGCAGACGAAGGTGGTCTGGGCCCGCAGCAGCGTGGTGTTGTCGCTGGGACGGACCAGTTGGAAATGCCGAGTCATCTTCAACCGCTGGTCCCAGTCGACGATCCAGGTCGCCAATTGCAGCTCATCGCCTTCATAGGCGGCCGCCAGGTAATCGATTTCATGCCGCACCACTGCCATGGCCCGGTCGAGGCGCCGGTATTCCACCAGATCCAGGCCCAGGCGCTGGGAATGGCGCCAGGCGCAGCGCTCGAGCCAGCTGACGTACACCGCGTTGTTGGCGTGGCCCAGCCCGTCGATGTCTTCGGCATTGACCTGAAGATCAATAATGAACGGTGTTGCGCGATCCCAGCCCATGCCTCTCTCCTGGTCGAATTTGGATCGGGGCAGTGTAACGGATCCTAGCTCGACCGCCATCGCGGGCAAGCCTTGCTCCCACAGATCAAGCCGATTGCCGCGCCTGCAGGCTGCGCCCGGCCAGCAGTGATAACACCCCATCAATGACCCGTGGATCGGCCAGCACCCGCTGGTGCCCGCCCTGTGGCAGTCGCAGCAAACGACTGTCGAACCAGGCTTCATGGATCAACTGCGACTCCCTCACCGAAACCGACGTGTCGTCCTCGGCATGGACGATCAACCCCGGCACGTCCAGCTGGTAATGCGCGACGTCCATCTTCGAGGCAGGCATGCCCACATCGCTTTCCACCTGGCGAATGAACGCCGAACGCGCCTTGGGTGGCAGGCCCATCATCCGGGAGAAACCGCGCAGTACCCCTAGAATGCGGGCGGGTGCGGCGATGCTGACCAGCGTCTCGGTACGCAACCCCAACTGGACGGCCAACAGGGCACTGGCGCCGCCCATGGAATGCCCGATAACGGCCTGCAACGGCGGCAGCTCAGCAGCGGCCTCGAGCATGGCCCTGGCAAACAACAGGACATTCGCCTCGCGACCCGGTGAGCGACCATGGGCCGGACCGTCCAGCGCCACCACCGTGTAACCGGCGTCCACCAGGGCCGTGATCAGCGCCGCGAACTGGGTCGGCCGCCCTTCCCAGCCATGCATCAGCAAGACTGCCGGGCCTTTGCCCCAGCGCAAGGCCGAGAGACCGAAGCGCAAGGTGATACGCTCGGACGAGGCCAGCAGCGGCAGTTCCCAATCCCGCGGCGGCAAGTTGCGCGGGCGCATGAACAGCGAACGCATCTGTTTGGCCACCAGGCGCGGAGCCACCCAACCCAGCGTGCCATTGACGCTACGAATCCAGCTCAACCTGTTCATCGCTCATCTCCAGGGCTTGCGCCTTAGCTCATCGCACCGCCGACTTGGCGGCGCGCAGCAAACGATCCGATAACTCTCCAGGGCCCAGCGCTCGCGCCAGGGCCAGGCCACCTACCATCAAGGCGATGTCGGCCAGGGCCTTGTCGGCGTCCTCCGGGCTGGCCGCCAATTGCGCGACCATCAACTCGATATGCTCATTGAGCACTTCACGAAACGCATCCGGCAGCCGGCCGAGCTCGCCGACCGACGCGGGGATCGGGCAGGCGTGTTCGGTGGAGTCACGGTGCTTGCGGGACAGATAGAACGCCGCCACCAGGGCGCGCCGCTCTTCGCCTGTCAGTTCGCCGTCCATGTCGGCGATCAGGCCGCGGCGCCGATTGAGCAATTGCTTGAATGCCTCCAGCATCAAGGCATCCTTGCTTTCGAAATGGGCATAAAAACCGCCCACCGTCAGCCCGGCCGCGCCCATCACCTCGCCCACGCTCGGCTCAGCCGGCCCACGCTGGATCAGCGCATCGCTGGCAGCCTTGAGAATGCGCTCACGGGTTTGTGCCTTTTTATCGCTCATCGTCGCCTCCGAATATTACGACTGAAATATTATTCCTATAATAATTTTCCGCAAGCGGAAATGTTGACCGCCGGTCAGAAGTCTATTTTCAAGGATAAGGGAATTGGCCGAACGCCAGACAAACAAAAGGGCCATTCAAGAATTGAATGACCCTTATAAAATCCCGCAGAGCGGGTAATCGTGGCGTCCCCTAGGGGACTCGAACCCCTGTTACCGCCGTGAAAGGGCGGTGTCCTAGGCCACTAGACGAAGGGGACACAAACCTTCTGACTTGATCAGCGCTGAGAACTGATCGATTCAAGGACGGTGTGGCCAGACCTCGAACCTGTAATTGGTGGAGCTAGACGGGATCGAACCGTCGACCTCTTGCATGCCATGCAAGCGCTCTCCCAGCTGAGCTATAGCCCCAGATTTTTCGCCTCGCGGCGGAGCGACATCTTGCAACATCGCTTCTGTAAAACTGGCGTCCCCTAGGGGACTCGAACCCCTGTTACCGCCGTGAAAGGGCGGTGTCCTAGGCCACTAGACGAAGGGGACGCAAACCCTTCTATACAACTGATCAACGCTGAGTGTTGATCGCTTCAAGACCGGTGTGGCCAGGCCTTGAAGTGTAAATTGGTGGAGCTAGACGGGATCGAACCGTCGACCTCTTGCATGCCATGCAAGCGCTCTCCCAGCTGAGCTATAGCCCCTCATCGCTGAGGACGGGGCGAATCTTAAGGGCGTATCGGAGGGCTGTCAAATTTATTTTCAACAAATTTGAAAATTTTTTGCCGGGATAACAATCACTTACCACCTTCCCCAATAAAACTGGGGCCTCGCCTGTTCCGTAGGAGCTGTGTAGGAGCTGACGAGTGCAACGAGGCTGCGATCTTCCCCCAGCTATTTGAATCTCAAGCGAAAGATCAAAAGATCGCAGCCTCGCTTCGCTCGACAGCTCCTACACAGCTCCTACAGGCCATTTAGGCGATCGCGCCCAACAGTTTTTCCCACTCCTTGTTTTCCTTCTTCGACACGCCACCGAGCAGATCGATGGCCTGGCGCAGGCGGAAACGGGTCAGGTCCGGACCGAGGATTTCCATCGCATCGAGCACCGACACCGAGCTGGCCTGGCCGGTAATGGCGGCGAACATCAGCGGCATGGCATCGCGCAGTTTCAACTCCAGCGACTCGACCACGGCCTGGATGGTCGCGGTGATGCTGTCCTTCTCCCACTGACGCAGGCTTTCGAGCTTCCACAGGATCAGTTGCATCAACTGGCGCACCTGGTCGCCCGAAAGCTTCTTGGATTCGAACAACTTCGCATCCGGCGTCACGCCACCGGCGAAGAAGAAGCCGGCCAGCGGGGCGATCTGGCTGAAGGTCTCTACCCTGCCCTGCACATGGGGCGCGATCTTCATCATGTACTCAGGGTTCAATGCCCACTTCTGCACACGTGCGGCGAACTCTTCGACCGGCAGGTCCCGCAGCCACTGGCCGTTGAGCCACGACAGTTTCTCGACGTCGAAGATCGGCCCGCCGAGGGACACGCGCGACAGATCGAAATGCTCGACCATTTCCTGCAGCGAGAACTTCTCGCGCTCGTCCGGCATAGACCAGCCCATGCGCCCCAGGTAGTTGAGCATCGCCTCGGGCATGAAGCCCATGCGCTCGTAGAACGTCACCGAGGTCGGGTTCTTGCGCTTGGACAGCTTGCTCTTGTCCGGGTTACGCAGCAGCGGCATGTAGCACAACTGCGGTTGCTCCCAGCCGAAGTATTCGTAGAGCAGGATCAGTTTCGGCGCCGATGGCAGCCATTCTTCACCGCGCAGGACGTGGGTGATGCCCATCAGGTGATCGTCGACCACGTTCGCCAGGAAGTACGTCGGCAGGCCGTCGGTCTTCATCAGCACTTGCATGTCCATGCGGTCCCACGGGATCTCGACATCGCCACGCAGCATGTCCGGCACCACGCAAACGCCTTCGCTCGGCACCTTCATGCGGATCACATGGGGCTCGCCGGCCGCCAGGCGACGGGCGACTTCTTCCTTGGACAGCAGCAGCGCCCGGCCGTCGTAACGCGGGGTTTCACCGCGGGCCATTTGCTCGGCGCGCATCTGGTCCAGCTCTTCGGCGGTGCAGAAACACGGGAACGCATGCCCCATGTCCACCAGTTGCTGGCAATACTGCTGGTAGATGTCACCACGCTCGCTCTGGCGGTACGGACCGTGCGGGCCGCCGACGTCCGGGCCTTCGCTCCAGTCGATCCCCAACCAGCGCAGGGCGTCGAAGATCTGCTGTTCAGACTCGCGGGTCGAACGCAACTGGTCGGTGTCCTCGATCCGCAGGATGAACTCGCCGCCATGCTGCTTGGCAAAGCAATAGTTGAACAAAGCGATGTAGGCGGTGCCAACATGGGGATCGCCAGTGGGCGAAGGCGCGATGCGGGTGCGGACGGTGGTCATGGCATGTCTCGGAAAGAATATAAAAGCGAAGATCAAACAGGGGGCGAATGGTAACAGGCGATGGCGGGCGGGCTCCAGTGAGAGCGGGATTTGTGTCGCCAGTCGTCAGACCGAGTCGCGCTCATCGCGAGCAAGCTCGCTCCCACAGGGGGACTCGATCAAACTGTGGGAGCGAGCTTGCTCGCGATGAGGCCCTTAAAGCCGCCAAAGAACCTCAGACAGCCAGCAACCGCTCACGCAACTTGCCAATCTCATCACGCAACTGCGCCGCCGCCTCGAACTCCAGGTCCCGGGCCAGTTGGTACATTTTCTCTTCCAACTGGCGGATGCGCTTGGTGATTTCGCTCGGCGAGCGCAGTTCGGCCTCGTAACGAGCGCTCTCTTCGGCCGCCTTGGCCATGCCCTTGCGCTTCTTGCTGCGCGAGCCAGGCACGGTGGCGCCCTCCATGATGTCGGCGACGTCCTTGAACACGCCCTTGGGGGTGATGCCGTTGGCCAGGTTGAAGGCGATCTGCTTGTCGCGACGGCGCTCGGTCTCGCCGATGGCCCGCTCCATGGAGCCAGTGATGCGGTCGGCATACAGAATCGCCCGGCCATTGAGGTTACGCGCCGCGCGACCGATGGTCTGGATCAGCGAACGCTCGGAACGCAGGAAACCTTCCTTGTCGGCGTCGAGAATCGCCACCAGCGACACTTCCGGCATGTCCAGGCCTTCGCGCAGCAGGTTGATGCCCACCAGCACATCGAAGGTGCCCAGGCGCAGGTCGCGGATAATCTCGACCCGCTCCACGGTGTCGATGTCCGAGTGCAGGTAGCGCACCCGCACACCATGGTCGGCCAGGTAGTCGGTGAGGTCTTCGGCCATGCGCTTGGTCAGCGTGGTGACCAGCACCCGCTCCTCCACCGCCACTCGCTTGGAGATTTCCGAGAGCAGGTCATCGACCTGGGTCAACGCCGGGCGCACCTCGACTTGCGGGTCCACCAGCCCGGTCGGCCGCACCACTTGCTCGACCACGCGGCCGGCATGCTCAGCCTCGTAGTTGCCGGGGGTGGCCGAGACAAAAATCGTCTGCGGGCTCACGCTTTCCCATTCGTCGAAGCGCATCGGTCGGTTGTCCAGCGCCGAGGGCAGGCGGAAGCCGTACTCCACCAGGGTTTCCTTGCGCGAACGGTCGCCTTTGTACATGGCGCCGACCTGGGGCACGCTGACGTGGGATTCGTCAATGACCAGCAAGGCATCGGCCGGCAGGTAGTCATACAAGGTGGGCGGTGGCGCGCCCGCCGGACGGCCCGACAGGTAGCGCGAGTAGTTTTCGATGCCGTTGCAGTAGCCCAGCTCCAGGATCATCTCCAGGTCGAACCGGGTCCGCTGCTCCAGGCGCTGGGCTTCCACCAACTTGTTGTTCGAACGCAGGTATTCCAGGCGCTCCTGCAACTCGACCTTGATCCCTTCGATGGCGTCCAGCAGGGTTTCCCGGGGCGTCACGTAGTGGCTCTTGGGGTAGAAGGTGAAGCGTGGCAACTTGCGGATCACTTCGCCGGTCAGCGGGTCGAACGCCGAGAGACTCTCCACTTCATCGTCGAACAGCTCGATGCGGATCGCTTCCAGGTCCGATTCCGCCGGGTAGACGTCGATCACATCGCCACGCACCCGGAACGTCGCCCGGGCGAAATCCATGTCGTTGCGGGTGTACTGCAAGTCCGCCAGGCGCCGCAGCAAGGCGCGCTGGTCGAGTTTGTCGCCACGGTCCACGTGCAGCACCATCTTCAGGTAGGTTTCCGGGCTGCCCAGGCCGTAGATGCACGACACCGTGGTGACGATGATCGCGTCCTTGCGCTCGAGCAAGGCCTTGGTCGCCGACAGTCGCATCTGTTCGATGTGGTCGTTGATCGAGGCATCCTTCTCGATGAAGGTGTCCGACGACGGCACGTAGGCCTCGGGCTGGTAGTAGTCGTAGTAGGAAACGAAGTACTCCACGGCGTTATTCGGGAAAAACGCCTTGAACTCACCGTACAGCTGCGCCGCCAGGGTCTTGTTCGGCGCCAGCACCAGGGTCGGGCGCTGAATCTGGGCGATCACGTTGGCAATGCTGAAGGTCTTGCCCGAGCCGGTCACACCGAGCAGCGTCTGGTGCGCCAGCCCGGCCTCGATGCCCTCGACCATCAGGCGGATGGCTTCCGGCTGATCGCCGGCGGGCTGGAAGCGGGTGACTAGCTGGAATTCAGACATGACATAACCTCTGGATTCACCCCTGTCGGCCAGCCGACAGGAACGAGAAAGACCGAAACGACTGATGTCGCCCGAGGAAAAAACTGGAATGCACACAATGTGGAGGTGAATGCCTTCGCTTTCAAGACGAACGTCCTACACGCCTTGAAGACTTTGACGCGGCGAGAGGACTAACGGTCGAAAAAAATCGTAAAAACTTAGCGTAAAAACCGAATCGCCTGTCGCCGTGCCGGGTGATGGCCTCTATACTAGCTCCCCGTTTGTGCACCGCTCTAGTGCATTCGGCTGGAGCGCCACATCTCCCCTCACTCTCCATTAGAGCCGCGCAATAATGAGCCTGTTTTCCGCTGTCGAATTGGCACCCCGCGACCCCATCCTGGGCCTCAACGAAGCTTTCAACGCCGACACCCGTACCAATAAGGTCAACCTGGGTGTAGGTGTTTACTGCAATGAAGAGGGGCGTATTCCACTCCTGCGCGCCGTTGTCGAGGCCGAGACGGCTCGCGTGGCTCAGCACGTTTCCCGTGGCTACCTGCCGATCGACGGCATTGCCGCCTACGACCAGGCTGTGCAGACCTTGCTGTTCGGCAAGGATTCGCCGCTGATCGCCTCCGGTCGCGTCATCACCACCCAGGCCGTGGGCGGCACCGGTGCACTGAAGATCGGTGCCGACTTCCTCAAGCAACTGCTGCCTGATGCCGTCGTCGCCATCAGCGACCCAAGCTGGGAAAACCACCGCGCCCTGTTCGAAACCGCCGGCTTCCCGGTGCAGAACTACCGCTACTACGACGCCGCCACCCACGACGTGAACCGCAGCGGCCTGCTGGAAGACCTCAACGCCCTGCCCGACCGCTCGATCGTTGTGCTGCACGCCTGCTGCCACAACCCGACCGGCGTGGACCTGAGCCCGGAAGACTGGAAAAACGTGCTGGCCGTGGTCAAGGCCAAGAACCACGTTCCGTTCCTGGACATGGCTTACCAGGGCTTCGGCACCGGTATCGACGAAGACGCGGCGGCCGTGCGCCTGTTCGCCGAGTCGGGCCTGACCTTCTTTGCCTCCAGCTCGTTCTCCAAGTCGTTCTCGCTGTACGGCGAGCGCGTCGGCGCCCTGTCGATCGTCAGCGAATCGAAAGAAGAAAGTGCCCGCGTGCTGTCCCAGGTCAAGCGCGTGATCCGCACCAACTACTCCAACCCACCGACCCACGGCGCCAGTATCGTTGCCGCCGTGCTCAACAGCCCGGAACTGCGGGCCCAGTGGGAAGCCGAGCTGGCCGAAATGCGCCTGCGCATTCGCGGCATGCGCGTCCAGATGGTGGACATGCTGGCCAAGGCCGCCCCGCACCACGACTTCAGCTTCGTCGCACGCCAGAGCGGGATGTTCTCCTACTCCGGCCTGACCGTTGAACAAGTGACGCGCCTGCGCAACGAGTTCGGCATCTATGCCCTGGACACCGGTCGCATCTGCGTGGCCGCGCTGAACCAGAACAACATCGATGCGGTGACCAAGGCCATCGTCCAGGTGATCTGACGCCTCGACGCCGGATGAAAAACGGGAAGCCATTGGCTTCCCGTTTTTTTTGGCCTGATGCTTCTGTGGCCTGCTTCTGTGGCCTGCTTCTGTGGCGAGGGAGCTTGCTCCCGCTGGGCTGCGAAGCAGCCCCAAAAATGCTTGGTTAAATCAGCCTGAAATACCGAGGTGGCTGGCTTTAGGGCTGCTTCGCAGCCCAGCGGGAGCAAGCTCCCTCGCCACAAAAGCAAAACCACCAAAGCAAAACCACCAAAGCAAGGCCACAAAAGCATCTGGCACGACTCTCGGTGAGCCTACAACTCCGTCGCCCGCTGGCTCGCCGCATCGTCATAAATGACATACAACGACTCGGCCACCTGGCTCTTGATCGCCTTGGTGCTTTCCAGCCCCAGGACAAAGCCCTCGGCCTTGCCGCCGGCGCGGTTCAGTTCTTCGGCGGTGCTGGCCTGGGTGATGGCGTCGTACAGTTTCTCGGCATGAGGCCCCACGCCCTTGGGCAAGCTGATCTGGGCGGTACTCACAAGAGCACCTCGGCGCGGCGGACACTGAGAAGGGGTAACAGGTGGTTCATGGCGCGTACCTTAATGTCGGCGAATGGCCGGCAGCGCGTCCTGCCACTTCCGGGCGACCATGGTAGTCCTCTCCTGCCCTGGCGGTAACTGCCAATCGTTGATTGACCGTCAAAGGGCACCAGGAATGCGCCGTCCGGCAATGGACGCTTGACTTCTCTTTGCCAATCAGTAACATACGCGCCATTCCGCGATAGCTCAGTTGGTAGAGCAAGTGACTGTTAATCACTGGGTCCCTGGTTCGAGTCCAGGTCGTGGAGCCAGACAGCAACAAACAAAAGCCCCTGAATCGAAAGATCCAGGGGCTTTTTTGTGGGTAAAAAATAGACTAATGGCCGTATATGCCTGGCCGAGGTCGCTACCGGAACAATAATCCGGCGCCAAAAAGGCATTATGGTCCGGATCCTGCTTTCTTTTCTCCAACAACCCAAGCTGTCACGTGAGCGTCATGACCGGGCCGCAAACTGGCTCTGTCCGCCAACAACAGCTTCATAAAAACAAGGACGAAGGTATGCCCACACAAAACCCCCATCGCATCGTCGGCCTGTGCACCTCCAGCAAGGTGTACAACGTGCTGACCGAACTCAAGCAACTGGAAGGCCACCGCAGCGCCAAGTTCCTTTCCCTGCTGGCGGAAAACCTGGTGCGCAAGGGCCTGCTCAACGAGCAGGAAGTGGTGCACATGCTCGATCTGGTCGTCGATTGAGCGGCATCGATTCCTACTATTGAGCCGGTTGATTTTTCGTTACCCCCACTGAGTCGTAAGGTAACCCCATCGATTGATGGAGGTTTCCCATGCCCAAGGTTCAAATCATGTCTGTCATTGGCAGCGCCGTCCCCGCCCCACTCCGGGAGCTCGGGTTGCTGGCCTGCTGGTATCTGGTGCAAGACGGCGTAACCATCAGCGGCCCGCTGACTTCACTGCCCGCCGCCCAGGCCCTGTCGCAACGTATTGGCCCCTACCTGCTGAGCGCCTAAGGCAACTGCACCCGCGGTGTGGTTTCGACGAACAGGGCCCAACTCGACATGAACAGCGCGGCGATCAGCGGCCCGATCACGAAGCCATTGAGCCCGAACACCGCCAGCCCGCCCAGTGTCGAGACCAGCACCATGTAGTCGGGCATCTTGGTGTCCTTGCCCACCAGGATCGGACGCAGGAAGTTGTCCACCAGGCCGATCACGAACACCCCGAACAGCGTCAGCACCACGCCCTGCCAGATCGCCCCCGAAAGCAGGAAATACACCGCCACCGGCGCCCAGACGAGGCCCGCCCCCACCGCCGGCAACAACGACAGGAACGCCATCAGCACCGCCCAGGGCAACACCGTTGGAATCCCCAGGACCCAGAAGATCAGCCCACCCAGCGCCCCCTGGCTGATGGCGACCAGCAGGTTGCCTTTTACCGTGGCGCGCACCACCCGATTGAATTTCAACTGCAGGCGGCGCTTTTGGTGTTCGGCCAAGGGAACGGCCGTGCGCACCTTGCGCACCAGCTCCGCGCCGTCGCGCAGAAAGAAGAACAGCAGGTAGATCATCACGAAGAAGCTGACCAGGAACTGAAAGGTCCCCTGCCCGAAACTGAAGGCCTGGGTGGCGAAGAACTCGCTGCCCTGCATCGCGCTCTTGACGATCTTGTCGCGCAAGCCGTTCAGGTTGCCCAGGCCGAAGCGGTCCAGCAGATGCTGAAAGTACGGCGGCAAGGCATCCTTGAAACGGGCCAGGTAATCGGCAATGTCCAGTTCTCCGCTTTCCAGGCTCTTGTACAGCGCCGCGCCTTCCTGGACCAACAACGTACTGATGATGATCACCGGCAAGATCGCGCTGACCACGCAGATGCTCAACGTGAACAGCGAGGTGACATTGCGGTGCCAGCCGAATTTCAACTGCAGGCGTCGCTGCATCGGCGCAAAGACGATGCCCAGGATCACCGCCCAGAACACCGCGCCGTAAAACGGCAGCAGAATCCAGATGAACGCAATGGTGACCAGCACCAGGAGCAACATCTGGGCTTTGTTTTGCAGCATCTTTCGATTCATCAGCTTTCCATGTCCAAAGGCGGGATAAACATTAGTCAGCCAGGACTCGTGGGAGTGCCTTCTCGTTTGCGCCGTGCATTGATTCAGATCAATAGGGCCTGGCCGACCATGGGCTACCCTCGCCGCCTTTTGCGATCCGACGCCATCATGACCCTCGCCGCCCCCGAACTACTGGCCCCCGCCGGCACCCTGAAAAACATGCGCTATGCCTTCGCCTACGGTGCCGATGCGGTGTATGCCGGCCAGCCGCGCTACAGCCTGCGAGTGCGCAACAACGAGTTCGACCATGCGAACCTGGCCTTGGGTATTGCCGAGGCCCAGGCCATGGGCAAGCGCTTCTACGTGGTGGTGAACATTGCCCCGCACAACGCCAAGCTGCGCACCTTCCTCAAAGACCTTGAACCGGTGATTGCCATGGCGCCGGACGCGCTGATCATGTCCGACCCGGGGCTGATCATGCTGGTGCGCCGGCACTTCCCACAGATGCCGATTCACCTGTCGGTGCAGGCCAACACGGTGAACTGGGCGAGCGTCGAGTTCTGGCAGCAGCAGGGCTTGAGCCGGATCATCCTGTCCCGGGAACTGTCTCTGGAGGAAATCGCCGAGATCCGCGAGCAGGTGCCGGCCATGGAGCTGGAAGTGTTCGTCCACGGAGCGCTGTGCATGGCCTATTCCGGGCGCTGCCTGCTGTCCGGCTATTTGAACAAGCGCGACGCCAACCAGGGCAGTTGCACCAACGCCTGTCGCTGGAAATATTCGGCCCAACCGGCGGTGGAAAACGCCGTGGGCGACATTGTGCAGAGCTATCAGCCCGAGCCGACCCTGGGCCTCGGCGCGCCCACCGACCAGGTGTTTTTGCTTCAGGAAGCCAATCGCCCGGAAGAATCCATGCCGGCCTTCGAGGACGAGCACGGCACCTACATCATGAATGCCAAGGACCTGCGCGCCGTACAACACGTCGAGCGCCTGGCGCGCATGGGTGTGCATTCGCTGAAGATCGAAGGCCGGACCAAGTCGCACTTCTATTGCGCGCGCACCACCCAGGTGTATCGCCAGGCCATCGATGACGCGGTGGCCGGCCGGGAATTTGATCGTGGCCTGATGACCGACCTGGAGTCCCTGGCCCAGCGCGGCTACACCGAAGGTTTTCTAAGGCGCCACGTGCACGACGAATACCAGAACTACCAGAACGGCAGCTCAGTGTCGGAGCGCCAGCAGTTCGTCGGCGAACTGACCGGCGAACGGCGCGAACGCCTGGCCGAAGTAAAGGTGAAGAACCGCTTTGGCCTTGGCGATCACATGGAACTGATGACCCCCAAGGGCAATTTCCACTTCGACCTGCATCACTTGCAGAACGCCAAAGGCCAGGGCATCGAGGTGGCACCGGGGGATGGGCACGTGGTGTACGTGCCCATCCCGGATGCGGTGGATCTGCGGTTCGGGTTGTTGATGCGCGATGTGCGCGAGCCTTAGCACTGGCACCGATCCAATAATGCAGGCGCCGCAGAACACTGTGGGAGCGAGCTTGCTCGCGATGGCGTCGGATCAGCCAATATTCATTTGACTGACACACCGCTATCGCGAGCAAGCTCGCTCCCACAGGTTTGGGACGGTCTGCCGTGCACGGCAAGAACTGCCGAAGGCTGCGATCCGTCTTTCTCGATAAGACCCGGTTGCCCAGGTGAAAACATCTGGATCGAGAGCAAAAGATCGCAGCCTTCGGCAGCTCCTGCTGCGATGGGATCAGATCCGGAACTGCCCCACCAGCTTGCCCAGGCGCTGGCCCAGGTCGGCCAGGCTGCGGGAAGTCTGGGCGCCGAGTTGGGTCTCGTCGGCGACGCTGTCCACGGCCACGGCGATCTGATGCACGCTGCGGTTGATTTCCTCGGCCACCGCGGTCTGTTCTTCGGCAGCGCTGGCGATCTGGGCGTTCATCGAGTTGATGGTGCCGATCAGTTGCGCCATGGTGTCCAGGGAGGCGCCGGCCTCGTTGGCCCGTTCCGAGGTGCCGTCACCGGCCTCACTAGAACGGCGCATCGCTTCCACCGCCGCGTGGGTGCCTGATTGCAGGCGATCGATCATGCCCTGGATTTCCTGGGTGCTCTGCTGGGTCCGGCTGGCCAGGGCCCGCACTTCATCGGCCACCACCGCAAAACCACGCCCGGCCTCGCCAGCACGCGCGGCCTCGATAGCGGCGTTGAGGGCCAGCAGGTTGGTCTGCTCGGCAATCGAACGAATCACCCCGAGCACGCTGACAATCGAGGCCACGTCCTGCTGCAGGCTATCCAGGGACACGCCACTGCTGCGGATATCGTTCACCAACGCATGAATCTGCTGGATGCTGCCGGCCACCACGCGCTTGGCCGACTGTCCTTCCTCGTCGGTCTGCTGGGCCGCGACGGCGGCGCCTTGGGCACTGCGGGCGACTTCCTGGGCCGCCGAGGACATTTCGTTGATCGCCGTGGCGACTTGATCGGTTTCGTGGCGCTGACGTTCCATCGCCTGCTCGGAGCGCTGGGCCTGCTCGGAAACTTGGGTCACCAGACCGGTCAGTTGCGAGGTCATGTCGGTGATCTGCCGCACCAGGCCGTGGATCTTGTCGACGAAGCGGTTGAACGAACCGGCCAACTGGCCAAGCTCGTCCTGGCTGGTGATAGCCAGCCGACGGGTCAGGTCGCCCTCACCTGCGGCGATGTCGTCGAGGTTGTCCTTCATCAGGTTCAAGGGACGCAGGATCGTGTTGGCGAGCACCAGGCCCACCACTGCAATCACCAGCAACACCACCGCGGCGATCCCGACGATGCTCAAGATCACGCCTTGCAGACGTTCATGGACCGTGGCTTGCACCAACGCCACCTGGCCTTCGATGCCGTCCAGGTTGACCGAGCTGCCGACTGCCAGGTCCCACTTGGACAGGTATTCGGTGTAGCCGAGCTTGGGCACCAGGTCTTTGCTGTTGGGCAGCGGCGAGCTGTATTCGAGGTAGTGAGTCCCGTCCTTGGCGACTTTCACCAGGTCGCGGTTGACGTAGACACCGTTCGGGTCGCGGTTGTCCTTGAAACTCTTGCCCACGCCATCGGGGCTGTTGGCCTTGAACAGACGAATGGTCTCGGAGTCGTAGCCGAAGAAATAGCCGTCCTTGCCGTAGCTGATGTTCGACAGCAGCTTGATCGCCTGGGCACGCGCCTCGTTATCGCCAGGCGCGGCGGCATCGTAGAGCGGCTTGATGGCGGTCAGGCCCACCGCCACGTAGTTCTGCAGCGTGGCCTTGGCCTCGCTGAGCAGGCGCTCGCGGGTCTGCTGGACCTCTTTGCTAGCTTGCTCCTTCAAGATGAAAGCCGTGGTCAGGCTGATGATCACGGCGGACAGCAATACCGGCAGTATCGCAAGGGACAGGACTTTAGCCTTCAGGCTCAGGCGCATGCTGTTCACTCTTGTAGGTGTTATTGGCGTGGTTAGCTGTATTAACGGCATCGCACGGCAAAACTGTAGGGCAAGGTGAACGGTCCGTCGGCAGGGTCGTTGGATTCAGGACCTCATCGCGAGCAAGCTCGCTCCCACAGGGGAACGCATTCCACTGTGGGAGATTCTATGTTGCAGGGCAACCCTGCAACATAGGCTTCGGCTGGTATTCGCTCTGATTTTTCATCAAGGCAAATGCCACCCGGCAGAGCTTGCGAGCAAGCACCACCAATGCCTGGGTTTTTGAGAAACCTCTGACCAGGTACGACTCATAAAACGGTTTCCATCTAGGCGAGCGACATGCCGTCATTGCAGCGATATGAGCTAAGCGGCGTATTTCTGGATCCCCCTTTTTACTCAGGTACCGGGGACCGTTCTTTTTTCCAGAATCATCGACCCGCAGGTCCATCCCTAAAAACGCGATAAATGCATCGCTGTCCGCAAAATCACCTCGCATAAAACTCGTCGCCAACCCAGTTGCGACCAGTTCACCAACGCCTTCGATGGCTTTGCAGCGGTCGATATTCGCCTCAATTCCCGACTCTTTGCTGACTTTTTGTAGCAACTTCTGGATGGCCTGAATCGCCTCTTTAAACGCTTTTTGCTGAGCAATCAGCGCTTTTTTTAACAAGGGTTCGTCGGCCCAGCTCAACATAAGACCCGCGTGATTCTTGACCAGCGTCGCGCGCCGATGAAGCAGGCTTTTTAATGTCGTGTAGGCCTTCGGTGGCGGGTTCCAGAGCCGCAGCTCGTGCTGTTCATTGGTCAAATACCGCGCCAGCAGACGGGCATCACAAGGATCGTTCTTAGCTCTTTGGCCGATGCCGCGACGATAGTTGCTCACCCGGTAAGCATCCACGACATAGACCTGATGACCCATCGCGTGAGCCAGCTCGACGGTATCCAGGTGATAGATATTGGTGGCTTCAACGGCAAGAGCGCTTTGGGCGGGCAACGTTTTTAGCCAGCGTTTGAGGGCTGTTCGATCATTCTTGATAGTGTCGATGGTTTGCAGATCAGAGCGATAAACAACAATTTCGGCCTTGGCTATATCGATACCAACAACCGTCTGCGAGGTAAGGATTGTCATGACGAATCCTCGGAGCTAGGGTTTAGGTGCTTGTTGGGGTCTACCTTTGCGCTGGCTTGTCTCTATCGTCGGTTTTACCGATGAATTCCTTATTGGCGCTTTGGGTAGAAAGGGCGGGACGAGAAGTCTCCCACGGTCCGTACTGGCTAGAGTCGGAATCGAGCTTTTAGTCCCGCCCACCCCTTCAAGTCTAAACATACAAGCGAGCTTGCTCGCGATTGAGGCAACTCGGTATTGAGGTTACAACACCATCGCCGCCACCCAACCAAACACCAGCAGCGGCAGGTTGTAGTGGATGAAGGTCGGGACCACGGTGTCCCAGATGTGATGGTGCTGGCCGTCGATGTTCAGGCCGGAGGTCGGGCCCAGGGTCGAGTCCGAGGCGGGCGAGCCGGCATCGCCCAGGGCGCCGGCGGTGCCGACGATGCAGACGATCGCCAGCGGGCTGAAGCCCAGTTGCAGGCACAGTGGTACGAAAATCGTCGCCAGGATCGGCACCGTGGAAAACGACGAGCCGATGCCCATGGTCACCAGCAGCCCCACCAGCAACATCATCAGCGCGCCGACGCCCTTGTTGTGGCCGATCCAGGCCGCCGAAGACTCCACCAGGCTCTGGACTTCGCCGGTGGCCTTCATCACTTCGGCGAAGCCTGAGGCCGCGATCATGATGAAGCCGATCATCGCCATCATCTTCATGCCTTCGGTGAACAGGTCGTCAGTCTCGCGCCAGCGCACCACCCCCGACAGCGAGAAAATCAGGAACCCGACCAGGGCGCCGATGATCATCGAGTCCACCAGCAGTTGCACCGCGAACGCCGCCGCCACCGCAAACCCGGCCACCATCAGGCTCAGCGGGTTGTAGTTCACCTTCACCTGCTCGACCCGGGCAATTTTCTTCAGGTCGTAGACGCGCTTCTTGCGGTAGGAGAACAACGACAACAGCAAGCCAAACACCATGCCCAGCGCCGGAATGCCCATGGCATGGGTGACGTTGATGCCGCTGACGTCCACACCGCTGCGGGCGATGTTGGCCAGGAGGATTTCGTTGAGGAAGATATTGCCGAAACCCACTGGCAGGAACATGTAGGGCGTGATCAGGCCGAAGGTCATGACGCAGGCGATCAACCGGCGGTCCAACTGCAGCTTGGTCAGTACGTAGAGCAGCGGCGGCACCAGCAGCGGGATGAAAGCGATGTGGATCGGCAAAATGTTCTGGGAGGCGACCGCGACCGTTCCCAGCAGACCGATCAGCACCCATTTGACGCCCGTGCCGCCGGCAGCGTCCTGGCGATCCACCAGGGCCAGGGCTTTGTCCGCCAGGGCGTGGGCCATGCCGGACTTGGCAATCGCCACGGCGAAGGCACCGAGCAAGGCGTAGGACAACGCCACTGTCGCACCGCCACCCAGGCCGGCATTGAACGCCTTGAGCGTCGCCTCGATCCCCAGGCCGCCCGTGAGGCCACCCACCAACGCGCCGATAATCAGCGCGATCACCACATGCACGCGGGACAGGCTGAGCACCAGCATGACGCCAACCGCGGCAATTACTGCATTTATCATCATTACCTCAAAGCACAGCGATGGAAAGCCACCGGACAAAAAGGTCGCGACTTTGCAGCAAGCGGCGGCAAGCTGCAAGGGCCGTGGGGCGGGTTTTCAAGTCTCGCAATATTTGCAGCCACCACTGCCCCCTGTGGGAGCGAGCTTGCTCGCGATAGCGGTCTGACAGTCCATGCATCATTGCCTGACACACCGCCATCGCGAGCAAGCTCGCTCCCACAGGGGGGTGGACTTCAGCGCTTGGGCAATTCGATCACCACCTTCAACCCACCCCACTCGCTGTCGTCCAACGCCAGCAGGCCGCCCCAGGTGTCGACGATGTCCCGCACGATGCCCAGGCCCAGGCCGTGTCCATCGGTCTGTTCATCCAGTCGCGTGCCGCGGCTGAACACCTGGTCGCGGCGATCCCTGGGAATGCCGGGGCCGTCGTCTTCCACGGCCAGGCTGAACCCGTCGGCTGTCTCGATCATGGTCAGTCGCACTTCGGCGTCGGCCCATTTGCAGGCGTTGTCCAGCAGGTTGCCCAGCAGTTCCAGCAGGTCTTCACGATCCCACGGCAGGTGCAGGCCAGACGGGGCGACGTAGCTCAGGTGCAGGTGTTCGCCGTGGATCATGTTCAGTGTGGCCAGCAACCCCGGCAGCTCGGCGTCGCAGTCCAGGTGCGCGCCGGGCAAGGCATCGCCGGACAAGCGGGCGCGGTTGAGTTCGCGGTTCAGGCGCTGGCGGACCTGCTCCAGTTGCTCGAGCAACAGTTTGCGCAGCTCGGGATACGGGTCGAGCTTCTCGTTCGACGCCAGGCTTTGCAGCACCGCCAGCGGGGTCTTCAAGGCATGGCCGAGGTTGCCCAGGGCGTTGCGCGAACGCTTGAGGCTGTCCTCGGTGTGGGCCAGCAGATGGTTGATTTGCGCCACCAGCGGCTCCAGTTCCCGCGGCACCTGTTCGTCGAGTTGCGAACGCTGCCCGCGCTGTAACTGGGCAATCTGCTCCCGCGCCCGGTCCAGCGGACGCAAGGCGCGGCGCACGGTGATGCGGTGCAGCAACAGAATCAACAGCAGCCCCGCCAACCCCAGCCCGAGGCCGATCTGCTGCATTCGGCGGAAGCTGTCACGCACCGGCGTGTAATCCTGGGCCACGCTGATGGAGATCGCCTGGCCCAGCCGTCGATAGTCGGTACGCAGCACCAGCAGCTTCTGACCCTCAGGCCCCAGTTGCAGGTTGCTGTGCAGGCCCGGGTGGTCGAGCCGGGGCAATTCCTGGTCCCACAGGGAGCGGGAGCGCCAGTGCACATCGGCAAAGTCGATGCGGAAATAATGCCCGGAAAACGGCCGCTGATAGGCCGGCGACAAACGTCGTTCATCCAGTTGCAGCCCCTGCGGGCCGCGCACCAGGGCCACCAGCAGGTTTTCGCTGTCGTTGCGCAGCCCGGCTTCCAGGTAACGCTGCAAGCCCAGCTCGAACAGCCACAGGCTGGTCTGTGCCAGGACCAGGCCGACCACCACCATCACACCGATCAACCCCAGGCTCAGGCACCGCTGGATGGATCTCACTGCGCCTGCCCGCCGAACAGGTAACCCTGGCCGCGACGGGTTTCGATCACACTGCGTCCCAGTTTGCGCCGCAGGTGATTGACGTGGACTTCGAGCACGTTGGAGTCGCGCTCGGTCTCACCGTCATACAGGTGTTCGGCGAGATGGCTTTTGGAAAGGATCTGCTCGGGATGCAGCATGAAATAGCGCAACAGGCGGAACTCGGCCGCCGTGAGCTGGATGTCGGTGCCGTCGCGGACCACGCACTGGCGACTCTCATCCAGGTGCAATCCGGCCGATTTCAGCGTCGGCTGGTTGACCTGGCCGTGGGAGCGGCGCAGCAACGCCTGGATCCGCAACTGCAGCTCCTCAGGATGAAAAGGTTTGGTCAGGTAATCGTCGGCCCCGGCCTTGAGGCCTTCGATGCGCTCGGCCCAGGACCCGCGTGCGGTAAGGATCAACACCGGCGTGCTCAGGCCACCGGCACGCCATTGGGCGAGCACCTCGAGCCCCGGCACACCCGGCAGGCCGAGATCGAGGATGATCAGGTCGTAGGGTTCGCTGCTGCCCTGGTACACCGCGTCGCGACCATCGGCGAGCCAGTCGACAGCGTAGCCCTGGCGTGCAAGCCCGGCCATCAGTTCGTCGGCCAGGGGCACATGATCTTCCACCAGAAGCAGGCGCATCAGTCTTCCTTATCTTTGAGTAGGCGGCCGGTCGCGGCCTCCAGGTCCAATTCGCGCACGACGCCGTCGGTGTCCAGCAATTCGACCTCATAAATATAGACGCCGTGCTTTTCCTCCAGCTCGGCTTCCAGCAGTTTGGCGCCGGGATGCAAGTCCAGCGCCTGTTGCAGCAGGTGCTCCAGCGGCAAGATCACACCCTGCTGGCGCAGTTGCAGGGCCTCGTCCTGATCCAGGTCCCGGGCCACGGCCAGCGAACAAAACGCCAGCAGCGCCAGCGCCCATCGACTATGGGCGCGCAGATTAAGCTTCATTACGTATCCTGATGATTCTTGAGCACCTTGCCGTTGGTGGCGTCCAATTCCAGATCCCACTCAATGCCCTTCGTATCGCGCAGATCCACCTGGTAAATGTACTTGCCGTACTCTTCGTCCAGCTCGGTATCGGTCAAGGTGGCGCCAGGGTGTTCGGCCAGGGCAGCGGCGTTGAGTTTTTCAAAGGACAGGATGGTACCAGCGTCTTGCAGTTTGCGGGCTTCGTCCGTGTCCAGGTCTCGTGCGTGAACCAGGCTGGTTCCCAGTGCCATGAGGGTCGCGATGAAAAAGGCAGTCAGGCGGTTCATGGGTTATCTCCTTCTTATAATCTTTACCGGGGGGACTGTATCGGGGTGAACTTAACTGAAACTGAATGGCCATCATGGAACCCACATCAATGTGGGAGCGAGCTTGCTCGCGATGGCGGTCTATCCGTTGATATCGATGTGACAGAACTGACGCTATCGCGAGCGAGCTCGCTCCCACAGGGTTTTGTGTCGTTATAATCAGCCGCTTACCCGTATTCGAGACCGGTATGACCGCCATCCACATCAAGTTTCCCGCCCTCACCCTCAAGGCCGGCCCCCGTGCGTTCGGGCGGATTCGCCAGGCCGGCTTGAACGCCGCCGACGTCGGTATCCTGCCGGGCGCTGCCGGTGGTCCCAAGGCCCTGGGCATCCAGGGGCTGGACCTGGCGCTGTTCGGCGAATGGCTGCCCACCGAGCCCCGGGAGCGCTCGCTGATCGGGGCCTCGGTGGGTGCCTGGCGCTTCGCCAGCGCCTGCCTGCCGGATGCCGCCGAGGGAATCCGGCGCCTGGGCACGCTGTACAACGAACAAAGCTTTGCCAAAGGCGTGACCATGGCCGGGGTCAGCCAGAGCTCGCAACGCATGCTCGATGATTTGCTCGACGGCCGCGACGCTTCGATCCTCGATAACCCGCGATACCGGCTCAACATCATGGTGGTCAAGAGCCACGGCCTGCTGGCCCAGGATCATCGCGGCCGACTGGGCCTGGGCTTGTCGTCGGTGATCGCCGACAACCTGCGAGGCCGGGCACGGCTGTCGCGGCATTTCGAACGGCTGATCATTCATGACCCGCGCCTGGCCCCGCCCCTGCATCCGTTGAATGACTTTCCGTCACGCTTCGTTCCGCTGGCGGCCGGCAACCTGCGCCAGGCCCTGCTGGCCTCGGGCTCGATCCCGATGGTCATGGAAGGCGTGCGCGACCTGCCGGGTGCCGGGGCTGGCACCTACCGCGACGGCGGTCTGCTGGACTACCACCTCGACCTGCCGTACAGCGGCGAAGACATCGTGCTCTATCCACACTTCACCGACCGGGTCATTCCCGGCTGGTTCGACAAGGGCCTGCCGTGGCGCCGGGGCAACGTCGACCGCCTGCAAGACGTGCTGTTGCTGGCACCGTCGCGTGAATACCTGGCGCGCCTGCCCTACGGCAAACTGCCGGACCGCAACGACTTCAAGCGTTTCATGGGCGATGACCCGAGCCGCCGCCAGTACTGGCGCACGGCGATGGACGAGAGCCGTCGGCTCGGTGATGAGTTCCTGGAGCTGACGGCCAACGGCGGGTTGGGCGGGCGTTTGCTGACCCTTTAGTCAGCACGGTCGCGCAACGCCGTTATCAAACTGATAAACTCCGCCGCCTGCCTCGCGACCGATATCTAAAGAGCCCGAACCTGTGGAAATTTTCAAAGAGTTTACCTTCGAATCCGCCCACCGCCTGCCCCACGTGCCGGACGGCCACAAGTGCGGCCGTCTTCACGGCCACTCGTTCAAGGTGGCGATTCACCTGAGCGGCGACATCGACCCGCACACGGGCTGGATTCGCGACTTCTCGGAAATCAAGGCGATCTTCAAGCCGCTCTACGAGCGCCTGGACCACAACTACCTCAACGACATTCCTGGCCTGGAAAACCCCACCAGCGAAGTGTTGGCCAAGTGGATCTGGAATGAATTGAAGCCATTGCTGCCGGAACTCAGCGCCATCCGCATCCATGAGACCTGCACGAGCGGTTGCATCTACCACGGCGAATAAAACCTGTGGGATCCGCCTGTAGGGTCCCACCTGTGGGAGCAAAGCTTGCTCGCGATAAAGATTGCACGGTCTCTTCGGAACCGAGGCGCCTGTATCGCGGGCAAGCCTTGCTCCCACAAAATCTGGCGCCACCATTGGGGTTTCCCTGTCCCGTCAGCATTGACCTATGCTCTACCCCCTGAGCCATTTTCAGGGGAGTATCGAGCATGACCCACTGGCCGCTGGATCACACATACGACTTCAACGGACACCCCATCCGCTACGCCATCCACGGCGACGGCCCGCCGCTGGTGTTTGTCCACGGCACACCCTTCTCTTCCTACGTGTGGCACCGCATCGCCCCGCTGTTCTTCACCACCCACACGGTGCATTACTTCGACCTGCTGGGGTATGGCCAGTCCGCGCAACCGGATGCCGATGTGTCCCTGGGCGTGCAAAACCAGCTACTCGCGCAACTGCTGGAGCACTGGCGCCTGGACTGCCCGGACGTGGTGGCCCATGACTTTGGCGGCGCCACGGCCCTGCGCACGCACCTGCTCAATGGCAAGGACTACCGCAGCCTGACCCTGATCGACCCGGTGGCGCTGTCGCCCTGGGGTTCACCCTTTGTCCAGCATGTACGCCAGCATGAAGCCGCCTTCAGCGGCCTGCCCGACTACATTCAGCGAGCCATCGTGCCAACCTATATCCGCGGTGCGCTCAAACGGGACATCCCGGACGCCGAACTGGCGCCCTACGTGCAGCCGTGGCTTGGCGAACCGGGCCAGGCGGCGTTCTACCGGCAGATTGCGCAGATGGACGAGCGTTATACCCGCGAAGCCGAGGGCTTGTACCCGACCGTGCGCTGCCCGACGCAGATACTGTGGGGCGAGGATGACCAGTGGATCCCCATCGAGCGCGGGCGGGCCCTGCACCAGCTGATTCCAGGTGCACAGTTCCACCCTGTTCCGAACGCCGGGCACCTGGTCCAGGAAGACGCGCCGGAGGCCGTCGTGGCGGCGGTGTTGCGGTTCCTGGCATGAAGAACCCTGCATTCCATTGTGGGAGCGAGCTTGCTCGCGATAGCGTCTGTTCAGCCACATCGCCGTCAACTGATCTACCGCTATCGCGAGCAAGCTCGCTCCCACAGGGAAACCGGATAGGCAGTGAGAACTGTGTTCCAACTTGAATCACCGCCGCACCGCTTTCGATCCCTTCGCCCACCCAATCCTCAGGATTGTCTATAAATAACCTCGCGATCACTCGCTTGGCACGGCCGCTGCACGCTTGCGATATACCCCTCATCCGCAAGGACCGCCACATGACTCAGAACGATCCGGGCAATGACTACCCCTTGAGCGAAGTCCCGATGCACGCCCGCAAGGGCCTGGCCTCCACGGCCATGGTGCTGCTGGGTTTCACCTTTTTCACCGCCACCATGTTTGCCGGCGGCAAGCTGGGGGTAGCGTTCGGTTTTGCCGAAATGCTCACGGTCATCGTCATCGGCAATCTGCTGCTGGGTCTCTACGCCGCCGGCCTGGGCTACATCGCCTTCAAGAGCGGGCTCAATTCGGTGCTGATGGGCCGCTTCTGTTTCGGCGAGGTGGGCAGCAAGCTCAGCGACTTGATCCTGGGGTTCACCCAGATCGGCTGGTACGCCTGGGGCACGGCGACCGCCGCGGTGGTGCTGGGCAAGTATTTCGAATTGAGTGAAGGCACCGTGCTGGGGTTGATGGTGCTGTTCGGCCTGGGGTTCTGTGCCACGGCCTATGTCGGTTATCGCGGGCTGGAAATCCTCTCGTACCTCGCCGTACCGGCCATGATGTTGCTGCTGATGTTGTCGATGTGGGTCGCGACGGTGAAGGTCGGTGGCTTCGAGGGCTTGTTGGCGGTGGTGCCTACGGGCAGCCTCGACTGGTCCACCGCCATCACGTTGGTGTTCGGCACCTTCGTCAGCGGCGCGACCCAGGCGACCAACTGGACGCGGTTTTCCCGCTCGGCGAAGGTCGCGGTGCTGGCGAGCCTGATCGGCTTCTTCCTGGGTAACGGCCTGATGGTGCTGATCGGCGCCTACGGGGCCATCGTCTATCAACAACCGGACGTGGTCGAAGTGTTGCTGCTGCAGGGCTTCGCCATGGCGGCGATGGCCATGTTGCTGCTCAACATCTGGAGCACCCAGGACAACACCATCTACAATTTCGCCGTGGCAGGATGCAACCTGCTGCGCACCCGTCGGCGCAAAACCGTGACCCTGGGCGGCGCGGTGATCGGCACGCTGCTGGCGCTGCTGGGCATGTACGATTTGCTGGTGCCGTACCTGATCCTGCTGGGCACGGTGATCCCGCCCATCGGCGGGGTAATCATGGCCGATTTCTTCTTCCGCTGGCGTGGTCGTTACCCGCGCCTGGCCGAGGCGCAACTGCCGGCGTTCAACTGGCCCGGGCTGTTGGCCTATGGGGTTGGCACCGTCGCGGCGTTCAATTCGCCATGGGTCGCGCCACTGGTAGGAATCGCTGCCGGCGCGCTAACGTATGTGCTATTGATCAGCGTAATGGGTACTCGCACCGCTGATGCGCCCCTACAAGACCTCTAAAGGATTCGCTTGATGCACATCATCAACGCCCGTCTGCGTAACCGTGAAGGCTTGCATGAACTGCACCTGGAAAACGGCCTGATCGCCAACATCGCCCGCCAGACCGAGGCCCCCAGCCTCGGCCCGGAAGACCTCGATGCCGGCGGTAACCTGGTGGTCCCGCCCTTCGTCGAACCACACATTCACCTGGACGCGACCCTCACTGCCGGCGAACCGCGCTGGAACATGAGCGGCACGCTGTTCGAAGGCATCGAGTGCTGGGGCGAACGCAAGGCCACCATCACCGAAGAAGACACCAAGACCCGCGCCAAGAAAACCATCCAGGCCCTCGCCGCCCATGGCATCCAGCATGTGCGCACCCACGTCGACGTGACCGACCCCCAGCTCACGGCGCTCAAGGCGCTGCTGGAGGTGCGCGAGGAAAGCCGTCACCTGATCGACATGCAAATCGTCGCGTTTCCCCAGGAAGGCATCGAGTCCTATCGCAACGGCCGCGAGTTGATGGAAGAAGCGATCCGCATGGGCGCCGACGTGGTGGGCGGCATTCCTCACTTCGAGTACACCCGCGACCAGGGCGTCAGCTCGGTGAAATTCCTCATGGACCTGGCCGAGCGCACCGGCTGCCTGGTGGATGTGCATTGCGACGAAACCGATGACCCGCACTCGCGCTTCCTAGAAGTGCTCGCCGAAGAAGCCCGCAGCCGCGACATGGGCGCGCGCGTCACGGCCAGCCACACCACGGCCATGGGCTCCTACGACAACGCCTACTGCGCCAAGTTGTTCCGCCTGCTCGGGCACTCAGGCATCAGCTTTGTCTCCTGCCCAACCGAAAGCATTCACCTGCAAGGGCGCTTCGATAACTTCCCCAAACGCCGCGGTGTCACCCGGGTCAATGAACTGCTCGAGGCCGGGATGAATGTGTGCTTCGGCCAGGACTCCATCGTCGACCCGTGGTACCCGCTGGGCAACGGCAACATCTTGCGGGTCCTCGAAGCCGGCCTGCACATCTGCCACATGCTCGGCTACCGCAACCTGCAAAGCGCCCTGGACCTGGTCACCGACAACAGCGCCAAGGCCATGGCCCTGGGCGAGCGCTACGGCCTGGAACCCGGTCGCCCGGCGAACCTGCTGATCCTGTCGGCGGACAGTGACTACGAAGTGATCCGCAGCCAGGGCTTGCCGCTCTATTCGATTCGCAACGGTGAAGTGCTGATGAAGCGCCAGATGCCGGTGGTGGAGTTTGCGCAGCAGCCAGGCTGATTCCCACAACCCCTTGTGGGAGCGAGCTCGCTCGCGATGGCGGTCTACCCGTTGATATGGATGTGACTGACCCGCCGCTATCGCGAGCAAGCTCGCTCCCACAATGGATCTGTGTCGGATACACCATTTCTATCCACTGAAGCCCCCCTGTGGGAGCGAGCTCGCTCGCGATGGCGGTCTACCCGTTGATATGGATGTGACTGACCCGCCGCTATCGCGAGCAAGCTCGCTCCCACAATGGATCTGTGTCGGATACACCATTTCTATCCACTGAAGCCCCCCTGTGGGAGCGAGCTCGCTCGCGATAGCGGCATCAGCCACACCGCAAAACTTCCAGAAAGCTCTACGGCACAGACCGCGCCGTCCCAAACAACCTGACCCGCACCAACTCACCCGCCTCTTCTTCCAGCAAAATCGGCGCAGTCCCCCCCGGCATCACCACACTCACCGCCCCCGCCTGCACCCAACCCACCCGCCATGCGGCACTGGCCACGGCACTGGCGCTGGTGCCCGAGGAAGCCGTGGGCCCCTCGCCTCGCTCAAACACCCGGGCCGCGATTCGCCCTTCGGCTTCGCGCCAGGCCCATTGCAGATTCACCCCCCTCGGGCACGGAACACCGGCCCCACCGGGCGCCGCATAAGCAATTTGGGTCAGGCTTTGCGAGAGCGCCGCAACACGCATCTGCGAATTGCCCGGCAACGCCTCGACACCCGCCACCAGCGTCACGCAATGAGGATTGCCGAGGCTCACGAACTGGCTGTGGCCCCACGCCGGGTTCAACCGGTAAAGCGCCGCCACGCGGCTGACATCGCACTGGTTGAACAGCACGCTCTCGACCTCCTGGGCGCCAACAGCCTGGGGCCCGAACAGCGGTTTGCCCAGGTCCAGCCAGAAACCTTGGACGCCGTCGAATTCAGCGGCACGAACCGAGGTGTGCAGCGGTGACAAGCCGTCGGGTTTATCGTGATGAACCTGCAGCACACACTCACCCGCGCCCGGCATCAAGCCTTGCGCTTGCAACGCCTGGGAGAAAATCGTCAGGCCGTTGCCGCTGCGCTCGGCCAGGGTGCCGTCGGTGTTGACGATCAACAGATCAAAAGGCGGTTCGCTCTGGAACGGGCCGATCAACAGACCGTCACTGCGATGGGCCTTGGCGTCCGGCGGCGCTTCGCCCGGAGCCCAACTGCAGAAGGCCTGCACCGCAGCCTTTGTCCAGGATTCGCGTGTGCGTGCAGCCTCGGCAGCCGACGGTGGCAGATCAATGCCCTGGTCACGGACCTGTCGAGGTGAAACGACTCCATAGATATTGCCGCGTGCGTCATAAAACTGCGTCATGGACCAAACCCGGTATCAGCCAGCAAGGGGCAGTACTTTATGCCGGCAAAGGCTGGGGGAGCAAAGCCTGCTGGCGACCCGGATATTCGCGTCGGCACCTTGGGCTCGCGGTGCGGTCAGTGGATGTGCAAGCATAGGCCCCTGCCCGCCGCACCACACCGCACGACAGCCAAGGACGTTTCATGACTGCCATTACGCCCCCGCCCACCTTTATCCCCGGACGCCTGGAGCAGATGTCCACCCGCATCGCCTATCTCATCGCCGGCATCGGCATCGCCGCCTGGGCGCCGCTGGTGCCGTACGCCAAGGTGCGGGCGAACCTGGATGAAGGCACCCTCGGGTTGCTGCTGTTGTGCCTGGGGGTCGGGTCGATCCTGGCGATGCCGATTTCCGGTGCGCTGGCGGCGCGGTTCGGCTGCCGACGGGTGCTCAGCGGCGGCACGATTCTGATCTGCCTGGCGTTGCCGTTGCTGGCGACAATGACCTCCCTGCCCTGGCTGGTGGCCGCCTTGTTCCTGTTTGGCGCCGGGCTCGGCACCGTGGACTCGACCGTGAACCTGCAAGCGGTGATCGTCGAGCGGGCCAGCGGCAAGACCATGATGTCGGGTTTCCATGGCATGTTCAGCCTCGGCGGGATCATTGGCGCGGCGGGTGTAAGTGTCCTGCTTGGCCTGGGGCTTTCGCCGCTGGGGGCGACGCTGGTGGTCAATGGGGTGCTGCTGGTGGCGTTGTTCAAGGCTGCGCCGCACCTGCTGCCCTACGGCAGTGAGAGCTCGGGACCGGCGTTCGCCATTCCCCACGGCGTGGTGCTGTTTATCGGCATCCTGTGTTTTATCGTGTTCCTGGCCGAAGGCGCGGTGCTCGACTGGAGCGCCGTGTTCCTGACCACCGAACGCGCAGTGGATACCGCCTATGCCGGGCTGGGTTATGCCGCTTTCGCGCTGACCATGACCGTCGGCCGGCTGACCGGCGATTCAGTGGTGCATCGCCTGGGGGCCAAACGCGTGATCATCTATGGCGGATCGATCGCGGCAACCGGGTTCCTGCTGGCGACCCTCGCACCGATGTGGCAAGCCGCGCTACTGGGCTATGCGTTGGTGGGCGCCGGGTGTTCGAACATCGTGCCTGTGCTGTACACCGCGGTCGGCAAACAGACCTTGATGCCAGAGGCCATCGCTGTGCCGGCCATCACCACCATCGGCTATGCCGGCATCCTTGCCGGCCCGGCGCTGATCGGCTTCGTCGCCCATGGCAGCAGCTTGAGCATTGCCTTTGGGTTGATTGCGCTATCGCTGGTGGCGGTGGCGGCCAGTGGGAAGGTGTTGAAGGTCTGAGTTCTCTACAGACCCTGTGGGAGCAAGGCTTGCCCCCACAGGTATTTTTTCTTCTGATTACGCCTCAGGCATCTTGCGAAAGCCCACTGCCAAGCGGTTCCAGCCATTGATGGCGTTGATCGCCACGGTCAGGTCGACCATTTCCTTGGGGCTGAAATGCTCGCTCAGCAAGGCATAGTCGGCGTCCGGCGCGTGGGTGTCGCTCAGGCGGGTCAGGGCTTCGGTCCAGGCCAGTGCCGCGCGCTCACGGCCGGTGAAGAACGGTGCTTCGCGCCAGGCGGTCACGGCGTACAGCCGACGTTCGGTCTCGCCGTCCTTGCGGGCATCGGCGGTGTGCATGTCGATGCAGAAAGCGCAGCCATTGATTTGCGAGGAGCGCAGCTTGACCAGCTCCAGCAGGGACTTCTCCAGGCCCAGCTTCGAGACGGCGGTTTCCAGGGCCAGCATGGCTTTGAAAGCGTCAGGGGAAGCGGTGTAGAAATCGATACGCGGTTGCATGGTGAACTCCAGGACAATTGGGTGTAGCGCTACGTTAGCCGTGCGGTGGCGCGGTACAAATAGCCAATTGTTGGGAAGTTCGGGTGGCCAATGGCAGGCGGTGGGAACAACCTATCAAAGGGAGAGAGGCTTCTCTGTGGCGAGGGAGCTTGCTCCCGCTCGGCTGCGCTGTAGGAGCTGCCGAAGGCTGCGATCTTTTGATCTTTCGCTCGGGACTCAAGTGACTGGGGAAAGATCGCAGCCTCGTTGCACTCGACAGCTCCTACGACCCAGCGGGAGCAAGCTCCCTCGCCACAGGGCCATGAGCACTTCAGTCAGGCCCGGCTGCGCAACCACTGCAAAAAACGCTTCTTGACGATCGGCTTGGGGGCTTCGCGGGTCAGGTTCTGGGCCAGGTGCATGCGCACGTCCAGCAGGTTTTTCATCGCGTCGTTGATGTCGCGACGGGCCTCGAGGCAAGGCTTTAGGTAGCTGTTCTCGATGCGGTACAGGGTGCAGAAGGTCTTGGCGTTAAAGTTCGCCAGCGCTGCCTGTTCGGCGACGATCCCGGCTTCGCCGATCACCTCCCCCGGCCCCATGCGCCCGCCCTCGAGTGGCTGGCCGTTGCGCATGAGGCTCACGCTGACCACCCCGGACTCGATGATGAACAGATGATCGCTGACCTCCCCGGCCGCCAGGATCACATCACCCGCACGGAAGGTCTGCAGGGTCATGTTCTGGCTGAAGGTGTCTTTCTCGTCCTGGCGCAAGGTAGAGAAAATATTCGAGCTTTCCAGCAGGGCCCGGGGTCGCGACACCTCCTGCGGCACCGCGCTTTCACTGGTGGACAACAGGCTCACGCCCGACGCCTGCAAATGCCGGAACGCCAGGTCGAACAGCTGGTTGCGCACCGTGCGTTTCTGGGCCATGGAGGCAACGAACCCGCTGATCTCGTACTCCGCGCCGCCACTGCCGCTGCTTTTGAGCGTCACGCAGGGGGGCGGGCTGGCGAGCAGGGAACGACAGCCGATCATCGCCCGCTCCAGCGCGTCGATCACGGTTTGTGGCCGCGCATGAGGGCTGACCTGGATACTGATGGACAAGCCATGGACGTCGCTGGGTCGACTGAAGTTGATGACCTTGGCCTTTGCCGCCAGCGAGTTGGGGATCACCGCCATGCTGCCCTGGGCGGTCTGCAAGCGCGTGGCCCGCCAGTCGATGTCAGTGACCCGGCCTTCGGTGCCGTCGATGGAAATCCAGTCATCGAGCTGATAAGGCTTGGTGGTGTTGAGCACGATCCCGGAGAACACGTCGCTGAGGGTGCTCTGCAAGGCCAAGCCGACGATGATCGCCATCGCGCCGGACGTCGCCAACACGCCTTTGACCGGCAAATCCAGCACGTAGGCCATTGCCGCGATGACGGCGATCAGGAAAATCACCGCGCCGAGCAAATCCTGCAGCAACCGCCCGGTATGGCCGACCCGTTGCATCATCGCCGCACCGATCAGCACCGTCAGGGTTCGCGCGGCGAACAGCCACCAGGCGATCTGCAGGCCGGTCGCGGCCAGGTGCCGCGGCACATCGTCAACCCACTGCGCCGGCTCCATGGGGTTGAGGCCTTCGTTGAACAGCAGCACGCTGAACAGCGAAAAAATCACCAGCCTTGCGCCGACTTTCCAATAGATCCGATCCGCACTGACCAGGCGCCACATCAACAGGTCGAGCACCAGCAGCGCCAGGGAACAGAGCAGCGGGTGCTCGGAGATCAGAGACAGCATCGGGACAGCTCCAGGAAGGCGATTGGCGAAGATTGGCACAGAATGAATACTCTGTAGAGATCCCCATGCAGATCCCCATTGTGGGAGCGAGCTTGCTCGCGATGGCGGTCTGACAGTCAACCCATCATTGAATGTCCTACCGCTATCGCGAGCAAGCTCGCTCCCACAATGGGTTCAGCGTGGCTGTTGTTTCGCCTCAATCGTCCATCCGGCCAAAACGCCCCGAGTGGAAATCATTGAAGGCCTGGTGGATTTCCTGCTCGCTGTTCATCACGAACGGACCATGGCCGACGATGGGTTCGTCGATCGGCTCGCCACTGAGCAGCAGCACCACCGCGTCGTTATTGGCTTGCAGGCTCAATTGGTCGCCGGCCCGGTCGAACAGGGCCATCTGCCCGGCCTCGACGCGCTCGCGGCCATTGGCCTGGACCGAGCCGCGCAATACCACCAAGGCGGTGTTGTGACCTTCGTGCAGGTCAAGAATGAGGTTTTTCCCGGCATTCAAGCGAATGTCCCAGACATCGATAGGCGTGAAGGTCCTGGCGGGGCCTTGATGCCCTTCGAAGCGCCCGGCGATCAGGCGCAGGCTGCCGGCGTTGTCCTTCAGGGCGATGTTCGGAATGTCGCCCTTGAGGATCGTCTGGTAGCCGGCCGGGGCCATCTTGTCCTTGGCGGGCAGGTTGACCCACAACTGGACCATCTCCATGAACCCACCCTGCCGGGCGAAGGCTTCGGAGTGGAACTCTTCGTGGATGATGCCGGACGCGGCGGTCATCCATTGCACGTCGCCGGGACCGATCTTGCCGCCGCTGCCGGTGGAGTCACGGTGCTCCAGTTCGCCCTGGTAGACGATGGTCACGGTTTCGAAACCGCGATGCGGGTGCTGGCCGACACCACGACGTTCCGTGGTGGGCATGAATTCAGTCGGGGCGGCGTGGTCCAGCAGCAGGAACGGGCTGACGTGCTTGCCCAGGTTGTCATAGGAAAACAGCGTGCGAACCTGGAAGCCATCGCCAACCCAATGAGGCCGTGGGCTGGTGTAGAGGCCGATGATGTTTTTCATGCTGTGTCTCCAAAATCAGGTACTGCGATTCAATGGACACAGCTTAGAACCGACACCTTTGCAGCACTAGACTGCAAAAATCGGCTTTAGCGTTCTATTTAGAGAACGACTGAAAAACCTGTGGGAGCGAGCTTGCTCGCGATAGCGCTGTATCAGCCGAAGATGCATCGACGGGCAGACCGCTATCGCGAGCAAGCTCGCTCCCACAGGTTCTGGTGTCATTCAAAGGTGATTGCGCTTAGCAAATTCCGACAGCCCCACCAAGGATTGCAGGCCAAGCTTTTCCAACAGGCGAGTCTTGTAGGTGCTGACGGTTTTTGGGCTCAGGAACAGGCTTTCGGCGATGTCCTTGCCGCGCATGCCCATGGCCAGCATGCGCAGGATGGACAGCTCACGGGTAGAGAGGCTTTCCAGCGCCTGCTGTTCGCTGCGCTGCTGGAAATCCAGCCTGACGGACATCTGTGGAAAATAGGCATAACCGGACTTCAAGGCCTGGATGGCCTTGGTCAGTTCCTTGAGATCGCTTTTCTTGGTCACAAACCCCCGGGCCCCGGCCGAGATGCAGCGGTTGCAGAAGTGCTGCGCATCCTGGGAAGTGAACACCAGCACGCTGCACTCAGGGAACTGGGCCATGATCCAGACCAGCAGGTCCAGGCCATCGAAACCGTTCATCACCAGGTCGAGGATCACCAGGTCTGGCACGCACGCCTTGATGAGGGCCCTGGCATCGGCCGCGCCGCTGGCGTCCCGGATGTGGGTGAACGCCTCATTCTGGCAAATAAGCCGCAGCGCCCCTCGTATGACAGGGTGGTCATCCACGATCAACACGTCTTTCAAGGCAACTCCCCAGGTCATTACAAACGGCACCGGCGCCATGACTGCGCCGGACTCTCGCACAAGCGCCAGGCCCTGCCACCTGTCAGATCCGACAGTGCAGACCAGCGGTCTTCCTCAGCGTCCATGGCCCTGCCTGAGGGCACGCGTCCACGGTTGCAGCGACTCACTGGCTTGAGGGTCGACCCGCTCCATCAGGCACCGCAGGGAGGCAAGGTCAGGCAGTGGTGCCTGGCTCAGGTGCATGCTCGATCGGCGCGCGACCGGCACCGGCGACAGGCTGGCCGGTTGCGCGTTGTAAATCATCCCGTGACGAACCTGTGGGTTATAGATAACAAAATCGTGCAAGTCCAACGCCCCGCTTGCCAGCCCGGCATTGACGACGATCAGGTCGAACGGCTCGCTGCCGTACTCCACCAGCGTCAGCAACTCTTGCACATGGCTCACGGGGACAATCCGGAAATAGCCCTGTTGGTTGAACAGGCGCTCCAGCACGATTCGATAAGCATGGTGTGGGTCGGCAATCAGGATACGGAGTGCTTTGTTCGGCATGGCAAGCTTTCCAATAGCAACGCGCCAGGTAGAAACCGGCTCAGAACATTAAGGGCCGTCAGGCTAGAGGAAGCGTTTGAAAGACGATGTAGGATTATTCCTAAAATGATGACGGACCAAGCCCCTGCGACGAGGAAATTCACCCTACGCTCGACGCTTTTGTAGGAGCTGGCGAAGCCTGCGATCTTTTGATCTTTGATCTTTCGCTTGGGACTCAAGTGTCTGGGGAAAGATCGCAGCCTCGTTGCACTCGTCAGCTCCTACAGCTCCTACTCCTCCATGTAGGTCTTCAGTTGTTCCGCCAGGTGCTCGATGGCTTGGCGAATATCTTCCACGGCTTGGGCGAGCAGCAACGTATCGCCGCCCCGACAAGCGCTTTCCAGCGCCTCGCAGGCGGCGATCAGGCGTTGCGCCTGGACGATCCGCGCCCCACCCTTGATCCGGTGCGCCAGGTCCGCCAGGCCCGGCAAGTCTTGTCGGCTGGACAGGTGCAACAGTCGCGCTTGATCGTCGGCATTGCTGCTGACCAGTTCCTCCAGCAGTGCCCTGATGGCGGTCGTGTCGCCGCCGGTCAGTTGTTCCAGGCTAGTCAAGTCGATTTCATCGTCGGGCTGAGGCGCCCCCACGTCCGGCGTGACCGAAGCCAGGCACGCGTTAAGCTCCCGAAGGCTGAGGGGTTTGAACAGGCAATCGTCCATCCCGGCCTCGGCACAGCGGTCCTTTTCCTCAGGCTGGGCGTTGGCCGTGAACCCCAGGATCACCCCGGGCGACAGGTTTTGCGCACGCTCTTCGTCGCGAATGGCCCGCGCGAGTTCGTAGCCGCTCATCAAGGGCATGTTGCAGTCGGTGATGACCACATCGAAGTGTTCGTTGCGCCAGGCGTGCAGACCTTCGACACCGTTCTGTGCCTCCTGGACACGATGGCCCAGGTAGCCCAGTTGCTTGGACAGCAGCAAGCGATTGGCCGGGTAGTCATCGACCACCAGGATACTCAGCGCCCGGCCTGGTACCAGCGCCTCGGCCTCGACAGGTGGCGCGGTCGGCAAGGCATCGAGCAGGGGCAGGTCCAGCAGGATCTCGACCTGCGTGCCCGCCCCCGCCACGCTGCGCAACGTCAGGGTGCCGCCCATCATTTCGCACAAGGTGCGGCTGATGACCAGCCCCAGCCCGGAACCGCTGCGCGCCGACTGGGTCGTGTGGCTGGCCTGGGTAAAGGGGCTGAACAGGCGGCGCTGGTCCTCAGGCGAAATCCCGCAGCCGGTGTCCTCGACTCGCAGGCAAATGCCCAGGCGCCCGTGTTCAATGTCCGGCTCGCCGCGCACACTCAGGCGCACCTCGCCCTGGTCGGTGAACTTGATGGCGTTGCTCAACAGGTTCGAGACGATCTGCTTGAAGCGCAACGGGTCGATCAACACGTCACGATTGACCTCGGCGTCCAGTGCCCGTTGCAGGCGCAGGTGTTTCTGCCGGGCCAGGCCCTCGAAAATCCGCGCCACCGACTCGGTCAATTCGCGCAGATTGGCCCGTTGCGGTACCAGCGACAGCTTGCCCGACTCGATGCGGGCGATGTCGAGGATGTCGCCGATCAAGTCCAGCATGCCATGGGCGGCCCCCGACGCGACCTCGATGGCGAACCGGTCCACGATGCCTTGGTCGGCTTTTTTCAGGGCCAGTTCCAGAAGGCCGATCACCGCGTTCATCGGTGTGCGGATCTCATGGCTCATGGTCGCCACGAAGGTGGTCTTGGCCCGGTTGGCGTCGTCGGCGCTTTCCTTGGCGACGCGCAATTGCTCCAGCAGGCGCCGCAAGTAAATGACCCAGCCCAAGGTCACCAGCAACAGCAGCGCAGCGACGGTGAACCCCTGGAGAATCGTGGTGCGGTTGCGCAGCCAGTAACTGTCGTCGATCACCACCTCGCTGCGCCAGCGGTTGGTCAACTCGTCCATCTCTTCGGGAGAAATGCTCAACAGCGCCTTGTCGAGAATCGAGTAGAGCTCCAATGCGCCCCGGTTCGTTGCCAACGCAACGCGCGCGGGCAAGGTGCCGACGGTACTGGTGACCTGCAGCTTGTCGCGGTACTGGCGGGAGATCATGTAGCGGGCACTGATCAGCGGATTGACCGCAGCGTCCGCCGTGCCGGCGGCGACCATGGCCATGGCGTCGGCGGTGTTTTGTGCCGTCACCAACTGCACGCGGGGGAACTGCTCCAGCAGGAACTCGCGCAACACGTTGCCGCGCACCAGCGCCAGGCGCTTGCCGGCCATCTGGTCCAGGGTTAGCGGGCCCTTGGCCCGAGCGGGCACCACCAGCACGAACGGATTCGTCAGGTACGGTCGGGTAAAGCGCAACTCGTCTTCAAGTTCGGTACTGGGTATGGCGGTCGCCAGGACATCGGCCTTGCCGCTCTTGATCTGCCCGATCAAATCGTCAACCGAACCGCCACGCTGCACATCGAATTTCAAACCGGTGCGCAAGCTGATCCTCGCCAGGACATCGGCGCCGATGCCGCGCAAATGGCCTTGCTCATCGAAGAACGTCAGCGGCAGGAAGTTTTCGTTGGCGGCGACCTTGATCCGTGGGTGGGCATCCAGCCAGCGCTGCTCCTTGACGCTGAAGTGCAGCGCCTGCTGACCCGGCATGCTCGCGCCGCCGGCACTCCAGCGCCTCAGGATGCTCATGTGTTCGCTGGCGGGGATGGCTTGCAGCGCGGCGTTGATAATGCGCAACAGGCGCGCGTTGTCGCGGCTGACCGCGAAGGCGAACGGCTGCACTTCCATGCGCGAGAAATCGGCCAGTTGAATATTGTTCAGGTAATTCTTGCTGATCAGGTAGTTGGAACTGATCGAATCCCCCAGATAAACGTCGGCCTGACCAAACGCCACGGCGCCGATGGCGCTCAAGGTCGAGGGGAACAGCTGCAAGGAAGCCTCGGGATAAAACGCCTCGACCGTTTCCGGCGGCAAGTAGTGATACAGCATCGCCACGCGCTTGCCCGCCAGGTCGCTGGGCAAATCCTGGCTGTCGTCGATGCGGGCCACGAGGGTGGGCAGGTCATCGGCATAGGCCTGGGACATCGCCAGGTCCGGATCGGCGGCTTCGAAGCCGTTGGCGGTGCCGAGCATATCGATCTCGCCGCCGCGCAGGGCCTGGAGCGATTCGGCACGGGATGGGTAGCGCTGGACCTGCACCTTGACGTGCAGGAGTTGCCCGAGCAATTGCGCATAGTCAGCGGTCAGGCCTTCATAGTCGCGACCATTGCCAGTGATGCTGAACGGCGCGTAGTCCGGCGCCGAGGCACCCAGCTGCAACGTGCCCTTTTGGCGCAGCCAGGTCCAGTCGGCATCGTCCAGGGACACCGAATAATCGCTCACATTGGAGCGCCCGAGCACCTGCAGCGCCTCGGGGGCCGCGTCCACCGGTGGCACCACACTCAATGAACCCAGCAACAGCGCCACCAGGCCTGTGCGTAAAAGCAAAATCATCTGGTCAGGGTGTTTCGCTTGGCGTAGTCGGCCCGGCTCACACCGACTGCACATTCAGTCAGGGTGGACCGGCTGAGGGGTTCAGACTGCCAATACGAGGGAACAGCGAACCGAGCCTTTCAAACAGCAGGAGGCTGTGAAGTGAGTGTAGGAAATTTCTGAAGAATTTCCTGACTGGCTTGCGGTTGTTTTGTAGGAGCTGTCGAGCGAAGCGAGACTGCGATCTTTTGATCTTTTGATCTTTTGATCTTTCACTTGGGACTCAAGTGTTTGGGGAAAGATCGCAGCCTCGCTTCGCTCGACAGCTCCTACACAGCTCCTACACAGCGGCCAACCGCAAATCAGGCACCGGGCGCGCCTGCCCGCGATGCTTCCCGTGCTCATACAGCGAGCCGGCGATTTCATCGGCACGCACCGGCAGGATCGACAGCAAGGTGTCGCTCAGGCCATGGCTGGCCTGGCAGAAGCCCTGCATGTAGATCGCCGCCTTGCAGCGCTCGTCGGTGATCAGCTTGTAGTTGCGATCCACCTCGAAATCTCCCAGGTATTGCGCCAGCGGCTCCAGCAGGGTGCGGTGCATCTGCCGTTCGTAACCGGTGGCCAGCACCACGGCGTCATAGCGGCGCACAGTCAATTCGCCCGTGGCGTTGTTGCGCACCGCCAGTTCCACGCCGGTGGCGGTGGCCGTGGCCTTCTCCACCGTCGTGAGGGTGCGGAACGCATGACGGGCGATGCCAGAGACTTTCTGGCGATAGAAAATCCCGTAGATGCGTTCGATCAGGTCGATGTCCACCACCGAATAGTTGGTGTTGTGGTATTCGTTGACCAGGCGCTCGCGCTCGCTGTGGGGTTGCTGGAACACCAGGTCGGTGAACTCCGGCGAGAACACTTCGTTGACGAATGGGCTGTCATCCGCCGGCTTGAGGGCCGAGCCGCGCAGGATCATGTCGACCTGCACCGAAGGGAAGCTGTCGTTGAGGTCGATGAAAGCCTCCGCCGCGCTCTGCCCACCGCCGATGATGGCGATGTTCATCGGCTGGCCCTTCACGCATGGTTGGCCGGCCATGCGTTCCAGGTACTGGGAATGGTGGAACACCCGCGCGTCATCCTTGAAGGCCTTGAACGCCTCGGGGATGCGCGCCGTACCGCCGGCACTGACCACCAGCGCACGGGTGGTGCGGACGAACTCTTCGCCCTGGGCATCGCGGGAAATCACCCGCAGCGCTTCGACCTGCTGGTTGTGCAACACCGGCTCGATGCGCAGCACTTCTTCGCCATAGCGACTCTGCTCGGTGAAATGCCCGGCCACCCAGCGCAGGTAGTCGTTGTACTCCATGCGGCACGGGTAGAAGGTGCCGAGGTTGATGAAATCCACCAGGCGACCGTGGTGCTTGAGGTAATTGACGAACGAATACGGGCTGGTGGGGTTGCGCAGGGTCACCAGGTCCTTGAGGAAGGAAATCTGCAACTCGCTCTGGGTCACCAGGGTGTTGCCGTGCCAGCGGTAGTCGGCCTGCTTGTCGAGGAACAGCACGTCCAGTTCACCCTGGACCGGCCCGCGCTCCTGCAGCGCGATGGCCAGCGCCAGGTTCGAGGGGCCGAAACCGATGCCGATCAAGTCGTGAACGATGGGCGATGCAATTGCCTGTGTCATGTCCAGTGTCCTCTGGAAAAGCCCTCAACAGGGCGCAAAAAGCCTGGGGTGACCTGCCCAGCGTTTAAGGGGCCAACAAGTCGTGTGTTGAGAGGAACGAGGACAATGAAAAAAAATTTACCGCGAGGCGACCGGCGTGGGCAGATTAATGCGCGTCCCACTGCCGCACGCGAACGCGGCAGTGCTTCATGGCGTTGACGATGTGTTTTTCCACCAGCGCCCGGGAAATGCCCAGGCGCTCGGCGATTTGCGGGTGGGACAAGCCTTCGAGCTTGCGCAGCAGGAAGCTCTCGCGGCACAGCGGTGGCAGCTCGGCCAAGGCACGCTGGAGCATGTCCAGGCGCTGGCCATGGTCGAGGCTGGAATGGGGCGACGGGGTGAAGAAGCGCTCTTCGCTGTCCAGCACCTCCAGGGATTCGACCTGGCGCAGGGTATTGCGCCGATGCCCGTCGATCACCAGGTTCAGCGCCGTGCGGTAGAGAAACGCCCGCGGTTGCTCGATGGGGACGTCGCTGGCACGCTCCAGCACCCGCACATAGGCGTCATGCACCACATCCTCGGCCGCCTGACGGTTGCCTAGCCTGGCGTTCAGGAAACACACCAGCTCGCGATAGTAGTTTTCCAACATGACTCCCATGCGCAATGGCTGCGACCGCTATCCCTGTGCCCACTCGGCATGCCCGGGACAGGCAATGGCACGATAGTGGCAGATTCGATCGCGTAATTTATAGTAATTCTCATATAGATTTAAAGCTTTGGTTTGTATCAGGACTGATTCGTTCAGATAAATGGGGTGCCAGGGCCGCTTTTGTGGCGAGGGAGCTTGCTCCCGCTGGACTCTGTAGGAGCTGTCGAGCGAAGCGAGGCTGCGATCTTTCCGCTGCCAATTGAGTTCAAAGCGAAAGATCAAAAGATCGCAGCCTCGCTTCGCTCGGCAGCTCCTACAGTAAGTGTTTCACAGCAGTAAATTCCCGCCCGGAACGCTCGTTTACCAGGACAGCCTCCCGTCCCTGCCCTTCCTCGGACGGGCCCGATATCACCGGCCGGAACCCTGCATGAAACGTCCCCGCCCTACCCGACGCGCCTGGCTTCTCACCTTCGCCCTGCTTCCGGCCGTGGCCTTCGCCGCGTGGCAAGCGGTGGCGCCAAGCCGTGCGCCCCTGGTCACCGCGCCCGTCACCCGTGGCGATATCGAAAACAGCGTCACCGCCCTGGGCACCCTGCAACCACGGCGTTATGTCGACGTCGGCGCCCAGGCGTCCGGGCAGATCCAGAAGATTCATGTGGAAGCCGGCGACGAGGTGCGCGAAGGCCAGTTGCTGGTGGAAATCGACCCGTCCACGCAAAAAGCCCGGCTCGACGCCGGGCGTTTTTCAATCGAGAACCTCAAGGCCCAGCTCCAGGAACAGCGCGCCCAGCATGACCTGGCGCAGCAGAAATCCCGCCGCCAGCAACAGCTCAAGGCCGGCGGTGCCACCCGCGAGGAAGACGTGCAGACTGCCCAGGCCGAAGTGCGGGCGACCCAGGCGCGCATCGACATGTTCCAGGCCCAGATCCGCCAGGCCCAGGCCAGCCTGCGCAGTGACGAGGCTGAATTGGGCTATACGCGCATCTATGCGCCGATGAGCGGCACCGTGGTCGCCGTCGGTGCCCGGGAAGGCCAGACCCTCAACGCCCAGCAGCAAACCCCATTGATCCTGCGCATCGCGCGCCTGTCGCCGATGACCGTCTGGGCCGAAGTCTCGGAAGCCGACATCGGCCACGTCAAACCGGGCATGACCGCTTACTTCACCACCCTGGCCGGCGGCAGCCGACGCTGGAGCAGCACCGTTCGCCAGATCCTCCCGGTGCCGCCACGCCCGCTGGAAGCCAGCCAGGGCGGCAGCCCCACGGGCGGTCGCAGCGGCAGCGAGCGGGTGGTGCTCTACACCGTCTTGCTGGATGTGGACAACGCCGACCGCGCGCTGATGACCGACATGACCGCCCAGGTGTTTTTCGTCGCCGCCCAAGCCAAGGACGTGCTGACCGTGCCCATCGCCGCCTTGCAGGACGCCGGCCAGGTACGGGTGCTGGCCGACAATGGCGATGTCCAGCCACGCACCGTTCGCACTGGCGTCAGCGATCGACTGCGTACCGAGATTGTCGACGGCCTGAGCGAAGGCGACCGGGTGCTGATCGGCCCGGCCACCGGCAGCGGAGGCTGAATGAACACGCCCCTGATCGAACTGCGGGACATTCGCAAGGCCTACGGCGGTGGCGACAGTCCTCGGGTGGAGGTGCTGCGCGGCATCGACTTGGCCATTCACGCCGGGGAATTCCTGGCGATTGTCGGCGCGTCCGGCTCCGGCAAATCGACCTTGATGAACATCCTCGGCTGCCTCGACCGCCCCACCAGCGGCGAGTACCGTTTCGCCGGCGAAGACGTCGCCGGCCTGGGCAGTGATGAGCTGGCCTGGCTGCGGCGCGAAGCGTTCGGCTTCGTGTTCCAGGGCTATCACCTGATCCCCTCCGGCACCGCCCAGGAAAACGTCGAGATGCCGGCCATCTACGCCGGCACCTCGGCCGCCGAGCGCCATACCCGGGCCAGCGCCCTGCTCGACCGCCTGGGCCTGGCCAGCCGCACCGGCAACCGCCCCCATCAATTGTCCGGCGGCCAGCAGCAACGCGTGTCGATTGCCCGGGCCTTGATGAACGGCGGCCACATCATCCTCGCCGACGAACCCACTGGCGCCCTCGACAGCCAGAGCGGCATCGAGGTCATGGCCTTGCTCGACGAACTGGCGAGCCAGGGCCACGTGGTCATCCTGATCACCCACGACCGCGAAGTGGCGGCCCGGGCCAAGCGCATCATCGAGATCCGCGACGGGCTGATCATCAGCGACAGCGCCAGCTCTTTGCCGAGCGACGCGCCAGCCAACCCAAAGGCACTGCAAGCCGTGGACCTGCGCCAGCGCCTGAGTGCCGGTAGCGAACACAACGGCGCCTGGAAAGGTGAGCTGGTGGACGCGGTACAGGCGGCGTGGCGGGTGATGTGGATCAATCGTTTTCGCACCGCCCTGACGCTACTGGGCATCGTCATCGGCGTGGCCTCGGTAGTGGTCATGCTGGCCGTGGGCGAAGGCAGCAAGCGCCAGGTCATGGCCCAGATGGGCGCCTTCGGCTCGAACATCATCTACCTCAACGGCATCGCGCCCACACCGCGCGCTACCAAGGGCATTATCAGCGAATACGACCTGGCCGCCCTCGCCGCGTTGCCCGAGGTGCAGCGAATCATGCCGGTCAACGGTGCCGAGGCCAGCGTGCGTTTCGGCAACCTCGACCACACCAGCTACGTCGGCGGCAACGACACCAATTTCCCGATCATCTTCAATTGGCCGGTGGCCCAGGGCAGCTACTTCAGCGAGGCCGACGAGCGCAGCGCGGCGGCGGTGGCGGTGATCGGCCACAGGGTCCGACAGAAACTGCTCAAGGATGTCGCCGACCCCATCGGTCGCTACATCCTGATCGAGAACGTGCCGTTCCAAGTGGTCGGCGTACTGGCCGAGAAAGGCGCCAGCTCCGGGGACTCAGACGCCGACAACCGCGTCGCGGTGCCCTACTCTGCCGCCAGCGTGCGGCTGTTCGGCACGCGCCATCCCGAGTACGTGGTGATTGCCGCCAAGGACGCAGGCAAAGTCCAACAGGCCGAGCAAGCCGTCTCGCGGACGCTGTTGCGCCTGCACGACGGCAAGCAGGATTTCGAACTGACCAACAACGCCGCGATGATCCAGGCCGAAGCACGCACCCAGGGCACGCTGTCGCTGATGCTCGGCGCCATCGCGGCGATTTCGCTGCTGGTGGGCGGCATCGGCGTGATGAACATTATGCTCATGACCGTGCGTGAACGGACCCGCGAGATCGGCATCCGCATGGCCACCGGCGCCCGCCAGCGCGACATCCTGCGCCAGTTTCTCACCGAAGCGGTGATGCTCTCGGTGGTCGGTGGGGTCACCGGTATCGGCCTGGCCCTGCTGGTGGGCGGCGCGTTGCTGCTGGGCAAGATCGCCGTGGCCTTCGAATGGTTGGCGGTGTTCGGCGCCTTCGGTTGCGCGCTGGTCACCGGCGTTGTCTTCGGTTTCATGCCGGCCCGCAAGGCCGCCCGCCTCGACCCGGTCGCGGCCCTTACCAGTGAATGAACCCCACGCTATGAAAGTCCACCTGACCCTCCTGGCCGCCAGCCTGTTGCTGGCGGCCTGCGCCACCCCTGCGTCGGCGCCGGACAGCGGCCTCCAACCGCCACCGGCCTGGCAGAACCTCGATACACCCAGCGCCCGGGCGGATAACCAGCAATGGTGGACGCACTTCGGCAGCCCGCAATTGAACCGCTTGATCGAGCAGGCGCGCCTGGACAGCCACGACCTGGCCGCGGCCATGGCCCGAGTGCGCCAGGCCGAGGCCAGCGCCGTGATCGCCGGCGCACCGTTGCTGCCAGCGGTCACGGCCGGGCTCAACGGCAATCGCCAGGAATTGCTACGGGGCAAGGGCTACAGCCAGCTGGATGTGGATCGGAACAACCGCACCATCGATTACTACGACGCCAACCTCAGTGCCACTTATGAGCTGGATTTCTGGGGCGGCAAACGGGCGGCCCGGGACAGTGCGTTGAAGACGTTGGCGGCCAGCCAGTTCGACCGCGCGACGGTGGAGTTGACCCTGCTCAGCGGCGTCGCCAACAGCTACACCCAGGCCTTGTCCCTGCGCGAGCAACAGCGCATCGCCGAACAGAACCTGGGCAACGCCCAACGCGTGCTCGACCTGGTGCAGACCCGCTACGACGCCGGCAGTGCCACAGCCCTGGAACTGTCCCAGCAAAAAAGCCTGGTGGCGGCCCAGCAACGCCGCTTGCCCCAGGTGCAGCAACAAGCCCGGGAAGCGTTGATCACCCTGGCGACGCTGCTGGGGCAACCGGTGCAGTCGGTCACACTCGACGACGACAGTTTCGACCGCCTGCACTGGCCGGCCATCGACGCTGGCGTGCCCAGCCAATTGCTGAGCCGCCGCCCGGACATCGCCGCCGCCGAAGCCCGCCTCGCCGCCGCCCAGGCCGACATCACCGTGGCCCGCGCCGCCATGCTGCCCAGCGTGACCCTGGGCCTGAGCCTGGGCACTGGCGCCGACATCGCCGACCAATTGCTGCGCAACAACTTCTACAACCTCAGCGCCGGTTTGGCCGCGCCAATCTTCAACAACGGCCGCCTGAGCGCCGAACGCGACCGAGCCACCGCGCGTCAGGAGGAACTACTCGAGCTGTACCGCGCCGCCATCATCAACGGCTTCGCCGACGTCGAAAAAGCCCTGAACGGCATCAACGGCCTGGACCGCCAACGGCAATGGCAAAGCGAAGAACTGCACCAGGCCCAGACCGCCTTCGACATCGCCCAACGCCGCTACCAGGCCGGCGCCGAAGACCTGCTCACCGTACTGGAAACCCAACGCACCCTCTTCGCCGCCCAGGACATGAACGTGCAATTGCGATTGGCGCGGGTGCAGGCGAGCGTAGCGCTGTACAGGGCGTTGGGTGGGGGTTGGCGGGTGATGTAGGCCCCAGGCTCATCTTTCGATCGTTCCCACGCTCCGCGTGGGAATGCCTCTACGGACGCTCTGCGTTCGGCTCTCTGGGACGCGGAGCGTCCCCGGCTGCGTTCCCACGCGGAGCGTGGGAACGATCAGTAATGGTGTTCGGCTTTGGCTCTGTTTATCCGGCCATGTAGGAGTCCCGAGCGAGGCTACGTTGCCTTGCGTCATTGCCTACAACTACGCCAGAATCCGCCGGCTTGTGCGCTTGGCTCGTGGCTTTTACTGTTTCCGGGTCGCTGATTTCAGCGATCGGGTTTGGTAGCCCGCGAGTCAACTAGGCGCAAGCGCCACCTTCTACAGATGCTCTCTCGCGCCTGTGTCATGGTGGCCGTGCGCAGGGCGTCTTCGGGCGCGCCGGGTTCCTAGTGCTCCGGTCTACCAACCCGCGTACGGCCACCACCCAATCGTTTGGTAGCGAGGGTGACGAGTCCAAAAAACTCAACGAAGCCGCCGACCGCGCCCTCGCCTCGGTCAATGCCATGGCCAACGAACTGGCCTTTGATTTGGAAGGCGCGCGACGGAGTTTTGCCCTGGGGATCCAGCAGATGGTCGAGCTGAGTGAGTTGCTGGCGAACCGCGCACTGGACATCGCTACGCCGCGATAAGCGCCCGAGTCATTGTGCTGAGCTACGTCCCGTAGGAGCTGACGAGTGCAACGAGGCTGCGATCTTTCCCCTGACGCTTGAATCCCAAGCAAAAGATCAAAAGATCGCAGCCTTCGGCAGCTCCTACAGGGTGCAGCCCAGCGGGAGCAAGCGTCCTCGCCACAAAAGCAGCCATCCATATAGCCCAGGTTCGATCGTTCCCACGCTCCGCGTGGGAATGCCTCTACGGACGCTCTGCGTTCGGCCCTTTGGGACGCGGAGCGTCCCTGGCTGCATTCCCACGCAGAGCGTGGGAACGATCAGTAATATCTGACCCACTGAGGTGCTGGCCATTGGGGCCGCTTCGCAGCCCAGCGGGAGCAAGCTCCCTCACCACAAAAGCAGTCATTCACACAGCCCAGGTTCGGTCAGTACGGGCCAGGGTTCACACCGGTTTGGATTTTAGATTACGCGCATACCACGGCCGCTGCGGCACGCGGCGGAACAGTTCGGAGAGCTTTTTATCATCGCTGCCGAAGGTGATGCGCAGGGCCAGTTTCATGGTTTCCGGGTCCATCTCCACCGAACGTCCAACCTGCAACCCCGGCGTGGTGCTGCAACCGTGGGTGTCCGGGCCCAGCCAGGGATCGGCGATTTCGACCCAACGACCCGGGGCGTACCAGGGCACGCCGTTGACGTCGAGCCGGCTCACTTCGCCCGGATGGAAACGCTCGTGGGCGCGGAACCAGTCTTCGAGGCGGTCGTCGATCCAGCCGTGGAAGGCCCAGAACACCGGGCTCACGTGGGAGGAAAACGGATCACCGAGGAAGTCGTTTTCCGCGGCGAACCAGCGCTGGGCGAAGTCGTCCGGGTCGCGGGCGAACGGCACCGGGTGACCGTTGGAAGGGTCACGCGGCACCGAGGCCCAGCGCATGTGCAACCAGTCGTGCAGGCCCAATTCCACTTCCGAACCGAACTGGCCCAAGGTCAGTTTCGCCAGGTAGCGCGGGTCGCGGTAGCGCGATTCCCAGACCTGGAAATTGCTGTGGTAGGTCTCGGCGGTCTTGATGTCGCTGACCCACTGGGCGTACTGCGCGTCGCCATCGGCCAGCCAGGTCGGCGGCAAGGCCGTGCCATCGTGGTTATCGAGGTAGCGGGCGAACCCAAGGCGATCGCGTTCCAGCTCCGGTTGCGGCAAGGGAAAGCGCGGCCACGATGGCAGCGGCTGGAACGAACGGGCGGTGCCGAGCATGTGCCGGTGCATGAAAAAGAAGTCCACACCCGAGCCATTGCGATCCTTGCGCGGGCCGCGGGCATCACGCTCCTGGTCCCGCGGGCCGGGCTGCCAGCCAATGCCACGCAGGGCATTGCGCTTGTCCTCGTCCAGGGTGTGCCATTTGTCCCGCGTGGCATGCCAGAGCTGGTGGAACAGCCGATGCTCGGGCGACACCAGCCAGGCCAGCAACGGCGGGCTCAGCGGCGTGCGCTCCCGGGCCTCGGGGAAGCGTTGCTTGAGGGCGATGAAATGATTGTCCTGTTCAGGCAGCGCCATGGGACGGTCCAGGCGCAACACCCGACCGCTGAGGGTGGCGCTGCCGGCATTGCCGAAGCCGGCCCAGACTTCGTCCAGGGTCATGATGCATTCATAGTCCGGCGCGTCCTGGCGAGCACTCATCAGCCGCCAACTCAGTTGCTTCGGGTCGGTGCCGGCCAGGTCGCCCAACACTCGGTAACGCGGCTCTTCGGCGCCACGCAAGCGTTCGGCGGTGTCGAGGTAGCCCACCAGGCCACGGCCCCTGTGGCCGATATCGAGGAATAGTTGCAAATCGTCCCGCGGCAAGCCTTCGAGACCGGCGTCACGGCCGGTGAAACGGAGCGTCCAGATGCCCCGCAACGTATCGGCGCGGCGCTGGCCCGCTACGTCAGCCACGTCGAACGAGGCCTCGCCGGGGGTGATGGTCGGGTCCGGCCGGGTCAGTTCGCGATGCCCGTAATACACCGCAGGCACGGCGGCACCGGTCAGCGCCAGGCCTGCCATGAACCATCGTCGAGAAATCGTCATTGCCTTACCTGTGTCCAGCCCTGGAGCGGGCTTTATCCAAGCTAGAACGATGGGTGGGCTGACAAATTTATAGGCAGTTGTGAGGGCCTCATCGCGAGCAGGCTCGCTCCCACAATGGATCTGAGTCATTCGCAAGAGATGGGTGGGTTTCAAGGCCGCTATCGCGAGCAAGCTCGCTCCCACAGGGGGTCTGGGTATATTCAGCAGAAACAGGTCAACTGCAAGGTCGCCTCGCGAGCAAGCTTTGCTCCCACAGTGGAATTGGATGCGGTCCCCTGTGGGAGCGAGCTTGCTCGCGATGGCGGCCCCGAGAACACCTAAATTTCCCCGCCGATCACTCGTTCTCCCCAGATAGCAAAGGCCCCCGCGCCTGTCCTTCCAAGGCGAACCTGACTGAGATCGGCAATGACAACACCACGTTCGAAAAAGGCTCTTTTCATCGGCCTGCCCCTGGCCCTGGCGTTGACCGTGGGTGCGGGCGTCGCGGCTTGGGACCACTGGTGGCGGGATAACCCCGGCTACCCAGTCAAGGTGATGAAAGAGGCCAGGGAACTGCACGAGCGCCTGCTGTCCTTCGACAGCCACATCACCGTGCCACTGGACTTCGGCACCGCCGGCAACGAAGCCGACAAGGACGGCAGCGGCCAGTTCGACCTGGTGAAAGCCAACCGCGGGCAATTGTCCGGCGCGGCCCTGACGATCTTCGGCTGGCCGGAGTTGTGGAACGGACCCAACGCCCCGCACAAGCCCACCGCCGGCTTCGTCGAGGAAGCGCGCAACCAGCAGGAGGTGCGCTACAAAATCATCACCGGCCTGGTCCGGGACTTTCCCAACCAGGTCGCCATCGCCTACACCCCGGATGATTTCCGCCGCCTGCACGGCGAAGGCAAGTTCGCGATCTTCATCAGTATGCTCAACGCCTATCCCCTCGGCCATGACCTGAGCCTGCTGGACCTGTGGACCGCGCGAGGCATGCGCATGTTCGGCTTCAGCTACATCGGCAACAACGACTGGGCCGACTCCTCCCGTCCGCTGCCGTTCTTCAACGATTCGCCCGACGCCCTCGGCGGCCTGTCGGACATCGGCAAGCAAGCGGTGACGCGCCTGAACGACCTGGGCGTGATCATCGACGTGTCGCAAATGTCGACCCCGGCCCTGGAGCAAGTCGCGCAACTGAGCCGCACGCCGCTGGTGGCCTCCCATTCGGCGCCACGGGCGATGGTCGACATTCCACGCAACCTCAGCGACAAGGAAATGCAACTGATCAAGGCCAGCGGCGGCGTAGTGCAGGTCGTCGGTTTCTCCCAATACCTGCGGCCGCTGACGCAAAAGACCCAGGACAAGCTCAACGCCCTGCGCGAACGCTTCGACCTGTCGCCGCTGCCCAACCTGGCGATGGCGCTGATGCCCGGCGACCCGATCATCGCCGCCTGGCCGGAACAGAAATTCGGCGAATACGCCGGCCAGCTCTACGGCATCCTCGAAGAGGAACCCAAGGCCAGCCTCAAGGACCTGGGCGATGCCATCGACTACACCGTGCGCAAGATCGGCATCGACCACGTCGGCATCAGCTCGGACTTCAACGAAGGCGGCGGTGTGAAGGGCTGGGAGAACGTCGGCGACATCCGCAACGTCACCGCCGAACTGCTGACCCGCGGCTACTCCGAAGCCGACATCGCCAAACTGTGGGGCGGCAATTTCCTGCGGGTCTGGGACCAGGTCCAGAAAGCCGCCCGCCCCGCCCTCGCCTCGACCCAGAAGACCGTCCAGCCATGAATGAACGTCGCACTTTCCTGAAGCAGGCCGGGATCCTCGCCGCCGGCCTGCCGCTCGCTGCCAGCCTGCCCGCCACGGCCAGTGCCGCTCCACTGCCACCGCTGCCGAAGGACAAATGGGCGCAACTGCGCTCGTTGTTCAACCAGGACCCGGACTATCTGCACTTCTCCAATTTCCTGGTCACCACCCACCCGCGCCCGGTGCGCGAGGCCATCGACCGGCACCGCGCCGCCCTGGATAAAAACCCGGGGCTGTTGATGGACTGGGACCTGGGCGTAACCGAAGAACGCGAGGAAAACGTCCGCAGCTGGGCCGGCCGCTACCTGCAAGCGAGCCCGAAACAGATCGCCCTCACCGGTAGCACCACCGAAGGCCTGTCGATCATCTACGGCGGCGTCCACGTGGCGGCCGACCAGGAAATCCTCACCACCGTCCACGAACACTACGCCACCCACACCATTCTCGACCTGCGCACCCAACGGACTGGCACACGGGTGCGCAAGATCAAGCTGTTCGAGAAGGCCCACGACGCCAGCCATGAACAGATCCTCACGGCCATCGACCGCAACATCCGCCCCGAAACCCGGGTGCTGGGCATGACCTGGGTGCATTCGGGCAGCGGCGTGAAGCTGCCGATCGACAAGATCGGCGCCCTGGTGGACAAGCACAACCAGGGCCGCAGCGAAGAGCAGCGGATCATTTACGTGGTGGACGGCGTGCACGGTTTCGGCGTCGAAGACCTCAGCTTCCCCGCCATGAATTGCGACTTTTTCATCGCCGGCACCCACAAGTGGATGTTCGGCCCGCGCGGCACCGGCCTGGTGTGCAGCCGCAGCGAAGAGCTCAAGTACGTCACACCGATCATTCCAACGTTCTCTGAGGCCACGGCGTTTTCCACCACCATGACGCCGGGTGGCTACCACGCCTTCGAGCATCGCTGGGCGGCGGACGAGGCGTTCAAGTTGCACCTGCAACTGGGCAAGGCCGAGGTGCAGGCGCGCATCCATGCCCTCAACAGCTATTTGAAAAAACAGCTGGTGGCACAGCCGCAGATCGAACTGGTCACCCCGCTGAGCCCCGACCTGTCCGCCGGTTTCACCTTCTTCCGAGTCAAGGGCCGCGACAGCGACGAGGTCGCCGCCTACCTGATGAAGAACCGCGTAATCGCCGACGCCGTGCACCGCGATGCGGGGCCGGTGGTCCGCACCGCGCCGGGGCTGCTCAACACCGAAGCCGAGATCGATCGCTTCATGGGCTTGCTGGGCAAGACACTCTGAACCTGACTTATCGAGAGAGATGGATGAACAGTTTTTCGCTGAAGCTACTCCCGACACTGGCCGTCGCCGTCCTGCTGCCCTCCGGCGCCCAGGCCTCGCAAGCGGGCCAGGTCTTTCGTGACTGCAAGGACTGCCCGGAAATGGTCGTGCTGCCCACCGGCACCTTCCAGATGGGCACCCCGGAAAACGAAGTAGGCCGCGAGCCCGACGAAGGCCCGATGCACCCGGTGACGTTCGCCAAGCCGCTGGCGATCAGTCGCTTCCAGGTGCTCAAGGGTGAATGGTTCGCCTACCTGCGCGACACCGGCTACACGATGCCCGACGGCGATGAGCGCCCCGGCCGCGCCTGCAAGGCCGGCATTCCGGACTACCAGGGCAGCGACCCACGCAAGCAATACACCGACCGGCACCCGGCGGTGTGCATGGATTTCGCCGAGGCCAATGCCTACGTCGCGTGGCTGTCGAAAAAAACCGGCAAACACTACCGGCTGGTCAGCGAGTCCCTGCGCGAGTACGCGGCACGCGGCGGCAGCACCGGCCCGTTCCCCTTCCCGTTCGATGAAGGCAAGGAGTACAGCATCGCCCAGCACGCCAACACCTACGGCGCGGCCGACGGCTACAACTTCACCGCCCCGGCCGGCAGCTTCGCGCCCAACGCCTTCGGCGTGTATGACATGCACGGCAACATCTACGAATGGACCGCCGATTGCTACAACGAAAACTATGTGGGCGCCCCGAGCGACGGCAGCGCGTGGCTGACCGGCAAGTGCGAATTCAAACGCATCCGTGGCAATGATTGGGGCGAGGCGCCGGTGTTCTCCCGCTCCGGCAACCGCAACGCGCTGGTGCCCGGCGATCGCGGCGACTGGATCGGTTTTCGGGTGGCGCGGGATATGTGAAGACGCCTCGCCGATGCACTTGAAGGCCGGCTTTTGTGGCGAGGGAGCTTGCTCCCGCTCGGTTGCGCAGCGACCGCAAAATCCAGGGGCCGCTGCGCAGCCCAGCGGGAGCAAGCTCCCTCGCCACAATAATGTGTGTCAGGCGGCTCCTCGCTAAATCCCCTTCCCCTCCAATCGTTCTACAGGTGGGCGCGCCCCAACCGGCGTGCCGCCGTCCTCCAGCCCATGCGGTGAACGCCCGCGATGGCCTTCGCCCTTTTTCATCTAGCAGGGAAACCTCCATGAGCCAACCAAAACGCGGGGTGATCACTGAATTGTTCACCCTGCTCAAACCCTTCCGGCTGATTGTCGTGGGCTCCATCCTCTTGGGCATGTTGGGCGGCCTGAGCATCACTGCCCTGCTGGCAACCATCAACGACGCCCTGAACGCCGCCACAACGCCCACGTTCCAGATGCTGGCGACGTTCGCGGGGCTTTGCGCGGCAGCGCTGCTGACCTCGATTCTTTCAGACATCGGCACCAACCATGTCGGCCAGAACATCATCGCCGAGCTGCGTAAATCCCTGGGCAAGAAAGTCTTGCTGGCCCCCATCGAACAGATCGAACGCTATCGCAGCCATCGGCTCATCCCGGTATTGACCCACGACGTCAACACCGTCAGCGACTTCGCGTTTTCCTTCGCGCCACTGGCCATCGCCTTCACGGTCACCCTCGGTTGCCTGGGCTACCTGGCCTACCTGTCAGTGCCGATGTTTTTGCTGTTGCTGGTGGCACTGGTCATCGGCACGGTCGTGCAATACCTGGCTCGCGCCCGTGGCATCAGGGGTTTCGAAGACGCCCGTGAGGCCGAAGACGCGCTGCAGAAACACTACGGCGCTATCGCCGCCGGGGCCAAGGAATTGCGCATTCATCGCCCACGCCGCCAGCGCATGTTCAGCCAGCGCATCGAAGCGACCGCCGATTACATCTGCGACACCAACATCCGCTCGGTCAATACATTCGTGGTGGCCAAGACGTTCGGCTCGATGCTGTTTTTTGTGGTCATCGGCCTGGTCCTGGCCCTGCAATCGCTGTGGCTGGGCACGGACCGGGTGGTGCTCAGCGGTTTCGTGCTGGTGCTGTTGTACATGAAGGGCCCGCTGGAATACCTGGTGATGACGTTGCCGGTGATCAGCCGGGCGAACGTTGCGTTCAAGCGCATTGCCGAACTGGCCGAGCAGTTTTCCTCACCGGAACCGCATCTGCTGCTCAACGACAAGCACCTATGCAAACCAACGATCCAGCACCTTGAGTTGCGCGATGTGCACTACGCCTTCCCGGTGGTCGAAGGCAGCCAACCCTTCGCCCTGGGACCGGTCAACCTGTCCATCGCCCAGGGTGACATCGTGTTCATCGTCGGTGAAAACGGTGGCGGCAAGACCACGCTGATCAAGCTGCTGCTGGGCCTCTACTTCCCCCAGGGCGGCGCAATCCTCCTCGACGGCGCGCCGGTAGGGGCCGCTCAACGGGACGATTATCGCCAGTTGTTCACGACGATTTTTGCCGACTACTACCTGTTCGACGAGCTGGTCCAGGGCGACCAGCAGGTGCCCAAAGACGCCAACCGCTACCTGGAACGCCTGGAAATCGCTCATAAGGTCAGTATTCAGGACGGCGCCTTCAGCACTACCGACCTCTCCACCGGCCAACGCAAACGCCTGGCTTTGCTCAACGCCTGGCTTGAGGAGCGTCCAGTGCTGGTGTTCGACGAATGGGCCGCCGACCAGGATCCGGTGTTCCGGCGCGTGTTCTATACCGAACTGCTGCCGGAACTGAAGGCGCTGGGCAAAACCATCATTGTCATCTCCCATGACGACCGCTATTTCGACATCGCCGATCAACTGGTCCGCATGCAGGCCGGTCAGGTGGTCAGTGAAAAATCTGCGGCGGCTTTTGCCTGAACCCGTCCGACGCAATGCTGTTTATCGAGAACACCATGAACGAACTGCTAGATGATGATCTGCTGATGCTGCTGCTCGACGATGTCGCCGGCGACATGCACGCCAGCGCCAGCCGCCGGCTGGACCGCGCGCCGTTGTCTTTCGCCCAGCAACGCTTGTGGCTGGAGCATCAGCGAGACCCGGCCCGTTCGGCCTACAACTTGCCGCGGGCGCTGCGCCTGACCGGCAGACTCGATGCCGACGCCCTGGAACAGGCGCTGAATCGGGTCATCGACCGACACGACATCCTGCGCACCGCGTTCAATGACCTCGACGGTGCGGCAGTCCAGGTCGTCGAGCGCAACGTCTGCCTCATCCTGCACCGGGAGGACCTCGGCGCGCTCGCCCCCCAGGCACGAGCCATGGCACTCTCACAGCGCATCGAGTTGCACGCCCGGCAACCGTTCGATCTCAGCCACGCGCCGCTGATGCGGGCGACGCTTCTGCGGCTGGGCAGCGACGAACATGTACTGCTGCTCAACATGCATCACATTGTCTCCGATGCCTGGTCCAACACGATCCTCATGCAGGACATGACCCAGGCCTACGCTCAGGCCTTGCTCGGTGATCCGTCACCGCTGCCACCGTTGTCCCTGCAATACGCCGACTACGCCACCCATCAGCGAGGCGAGTATTTGCACGGCACGGCCTGCCAGCGCAGCGGTGAATACTGGCGCCACTACCTGGGTCGCGACCTGCCCACGCTGGAACTGCCCCTGGATTTCCCCCGCACCGCCGGCCAGCAGCATAGGGCCGGACGTGTGCACGTAACACTTGCCCCCGCAGTGACCCGGGCCCTGGACGCGTTCTGCCAACACCAGGGCCTTTCGCCTTTCGTGGTGGCACTGGCTGCCTGGCAGCTGTTGCTGGGCCGGTACAGCAACCAGGACGATTTCACCGTCGGCGTGCCCAACGCCAACCGCAACAGCCATGAATGCCAGGACCTGGTGGGGTTCTTTGTCAGCAGCCAGGTGTATCGGACGCGGATCGACTCGACCCACAGCGTGTCGGATTTCCTGCGCAGTTTGCGCGCCCAGTCCCTCGCCGCGCTGGAACATGCCGACTACCCGCTGGAGCTGATCCTTGATCAACTGCAACGTCCCGGCGCACAGGGCTTGTTCCAGGTCTTGTTCAACTGGCGCACCGGCTCACCGCCCCTGACGATCTCGCCCAACGGCGAACTGGCCCTGGAGTTTCTCGATACAGGCGACAGCCAGGCCAAGTTCGACTTGTCGCTGGATGTCGATTATTCACAGCAGCAGATTCTGGCGACGTTCGAATACAGCCGTGATCTCTACCGCACTGAAACCATCGAGCGCATGGCCGGCCACTGGCAAAACCTGTTGCAGGACCTGATCGAAACCCCTGAACGCGCCCTCGGCGAATTGCAATTGCTGAGCGCTGAGGAACGGCAACACACCCTGCACGACTGGAACCGCCAGCCCACCCGACTGCCTTGCGAACAGTGCCTGCACCAGTTAATCGAGGCCCATGCCGCCGCCACGGGTGACGCCACGGCACTGACCTTTGAAGGGCAGCACATGAGCTATGCCGAGCTCAATCGACAGGCCAATCAACTGGCCCATCGGCTGATCGAGCAAGGCGTCGGGCCCGACGTGCTGGTCGGCATCGCCGCCGAGCGTACGCCGCAAATGATCATTGGCCTGTTGGCGATTCTCAAGGCCGGTGGCGCGTACGTGCCGCTGGACCCGGCCTACCCGGCCGATCGCCTGGCCTACATGATCCAGGACAGTGGCGTGACGCAGATCCTGACCCAGGCTCATCTGCGTGAATCGTTGGCGTTGCCAGCCGACATGAACTGTTTGTCGCTCGACCCCGTCGAGATCGAGGGCGACTATCCCGAACACAATCCGGATGTGCCGATGCACCCGGATAACCTGGCGTATGTGATTTACACCTCCGGCTCGACCGGCCAGCCCAAAGGCGCATTGCTGACGCACCACAACGTCAGCCGATTGTTCCGGGCCACTGACCGCTGGTTCAGCTTCGATCACCAGGACGTCTGGTGCCTGTTCCATTCCTATGCCTTCGACTTTTCCGTGTGGGAAATTTTCGGTGCGTTGCTGCACGGCGGCCGACTGGTCATCGTGCCCCACGCGGTGAGTCGTTCGCCGCAGGAGTTCTACGCCCTGGTTTGCCAAGAACACGTCACCGTGCTCAACCAGACGCCCTCGGCGTTCAGGTCGTTGCTAAAAGTCGCCTGCGAGCCTCATCAGCCGCTTGGTCACCGGCTGCGCCAGGTCATTTTTGGCGGCGAAGCCATCGATGTGCAGAGTTTGCGCCCCTGGTTCGAACGTTTCGGCGACCAGTCGCCTCGATTGATCAACATGTATGGCATCACGGAAACGACCGTCCATGTCACCTGGCGACCGCTGTCGATCGACGACTTGAACAGCGAGACCGCGAGCCCTATCGGCCAGCCCATCGTCGACCTGTCCTGGTATGTGCTCGACGCGCACCTGAACCCGGTCCCCAAGGGCTGCATCGGTGAGCTGCATGTCGGTCGGGCCGGCCTGGCCCGTGGTTACCACCAACGCGCCGACCTGACCGCCAGCCGCTTTATCCCCGACCCGTTCGATCCGCTGCCGGGTGGTCGCCTGTATCGCACCGGCGACCTGGCACGTTATGGCAGCGACGGCAGCATCGAATACATCGGGCGCCTGGATCACCAGGTCAAGATCCGCGGATTCCGCATTGAATTGGGCGAAATCCAGGCACGTTTGCAAGCGCTGCCGGCGGTCCGGGATTGTGTCGTATTGACCCATGAAGGCCCGGCCGGCCTGCAACTGGTCGCTTATGTGATTGCCACGCAAGCGTTCATGAGTGGGTTACGCGAAGGTCTGTTGGCCGCCCTCAAAGCGCAGTTGCCGGACTACATGGTGCCCAGTCACCTGGTGTTCATCGATCACTTGCCGCTCAATGCCAATGGCAAGCTCGACCGCAAGGCCTTGCCGGAACCGGACGCGCGTCTTCGGCAGACCGATTACGTGGCGCCGCGTACTCAATTGGAACAGGCGCTGGCGCAGCTCTGGCAAGAATCCCTCAGGGTTGAGCGCGTGGGGATCAACGACAGCTTCTTTGAACTGGGTGGGCATTCGATCCTGGCGATTGAGCTGATCGCCAACCTCAAGGCACGCCTGAACATCACCGTGCGTCTGCAGGCGCTGCTGGCCAACCCGAGCATCGCGGAGCTGGCACTGTTCATTTCCCAGGAGCATCGGCAGCAGACTCAGTGTCTTGTTCCCTTGAACACCGCTCCCACCAATGCGCCGCAGTTGTTTTGCCTGCATCCCAGCGGTGGCATCGTGTTCTGCTACCAACCCTTGGCGCGCAAACTCAAACACCGGGCAAGCGTCAGCGGCGTCATGCACCGCGGCTTCAGCGAACCCCATGCGAGTCCTGAGGACTGGCGCGAGATGATTGCCGATTACAGCCGGGAAATCGTCAGCGCCCAACCCCAAGGCCCGTATTACCTGATGGGCTGGTCCCTGGGCGGAACCATCGCGCTGGACATCGCCGCGTCGCTGGAAAACCAGGGCCACACCGTCAGCTTCCTCGGCCTGGTGGACGCCACGATTCCTGAACATCTGTACCCGGCAACCTTGTCGCGTCATCGGCATTTGCCAGGCGCGGAGCAAGCCGACCCGGCCTCCCAGGATCTGCTCGAGGCCATCGAATACTTCGACCTGCTGTTTCCAACCCTCACCGAACGCACGGCGGCATACCGGCAAGAACACCCCGCCAGCACGGTCCAGGCCTTCCATGAGTGGGCCGCCAGCCAGATCGAGCCGGGCCGGGGCGACTTGCTGTCGATCGTGCAGAGCGTCAAGGATGAAGTCATGAACGCCCAGGCGTTCTCGGTGCATGACCGGTTGCTCAAAGCCTTTGACGGGTTCACCTTCAAACCAGTCCAGGTACGTCCCAGTTGCTGGTGGACACAGGCGGAAAAAACCCCTGGGGAACTGGCATTCTGCGAAGCCTTGATCAAGGGCTATAGCCTGACGGGTGAGCTGCAATGCTCGATGCATTCCCCGTTGCGTCATCGCAGCATGATTTTTGATGATGTGTTGCTGGATTCACTGGTCGAGGTTTTTCTGGCCAGTACGGTGGAAGGGAAATAGCGCCAATAGACGATACGGTGGCAAGGTCGCTTTTGTGGCGAGGGAGCTTGCTCCCGCTGGGCTGCGCAGCAGACCCAAAGGCGCGAACTCAATTTGCCTGACACACTGGGTTGCCGGATTTCAGGGGTGGTGTGTATATCCGTTTCTTCGGTAACGGCGGCTTAGGGTTCCGCCCTGACGGCGGGTCACTTTTGAGAAGCCCGGGAGCCGGCCCAGTCAAAAGTAACCAAAACGCTCATGCCCCACCACTTGGTGCCTCGCTTAGGCTCGGCATGCCCTCACTCCGGCATTGCTCCGTGGGCCCGCCGCGAAGGGCCATCCATGGCCCAGCGCGGCTAACCCGGCATCCATGCCGGGTTACCCACTCCACAATGCCTGCGTTCGGCCAGCGTGGTTAACGGGGCGCCGAGATCAACGTCCACCGCGAGGCGGCCTAGTAGCCGACCTGGTTCTAGGTGACCGCGTTTCCCCTGTGGGAGCGAGCTTGCTCGCGATGAGGCCAGTACATCCACCATCTTCATCGACTGTAGCCCCGCCTTCGCGAGCAAGCTCGCTCCCACATTGGATCTTCTGCAGACACAATATCCGTGTGCACCCGGGGTCCTTCTGTGGGAGCGAGCCTGCTCGCGATGAGGCCAGCACATCCAACCTCTTCATCGACTGTGACACCGCCTTCGCGAGCAAGCTCGCTCCCACATTGGATCTTCAGCAGCCACAATATCCGTATGCATACAGAGTCCTTCTGTGGGAGCGAGCTTGCTCGCGATGAGGCCAGCCCATTCAACATCTTCATCGACTGTGACACCGCCTTCGCGAGCAAGCTCGCTCCCACATTGGATCTTCAGCAGCCACAACATCCATATGCATACAGAGTCCTTCTGTGGGAGCGAGCTTGCTCGCGATGAGGCCAGCACATCCAACATCTTCATCGACTGTAACGCCGCCTTCGCGAGCAAGCTCGCTCCCACATTGGACTTCAGCAGCCACAATATCCGTATGCACCCGGGGTCCTTCTGTGGGAGCGGGCTTGCTCGCGAAGAGGCCAGTACATCCAACATCTTCATCGACTGGAACGCCGCCTTCGCGAGCAGGCTCGCTCCCACATTGGAGCTTCTGCAGACACAATATCCGTATGCACCCGGGGTCCTTCTGTGGGAGCGAGCTTGCTCGCGATAACGCCGGCACATCCAACATCACCGTAAACTGACCCTCCGCTATCGCGAGCAAGCTCGCTCCCACAGGGGGAATGCGGTCCCACCCAGAACCAGGTCGGCTATCAGGCCGCCTCGTTTCGGACGTTGATCTCGGGCGCCCCGTTAACCACGATGGCCGAACGCAGGCATTGTGGAGTGGGCATCCCGGCATGGATGCCGGGATAGCCGCGCTGGGCCATGGATGGCCCTTCGCGGCGGGCCCACGGAGCAATGCCGGAGTGAGGGCATGCCGAGCCTAGGCGAGGCACCGAGTGGTGGGGCAGAAGCGTTTTGCTTACTTTTGCGCTTTTCAAAAGTGAGCCGCTGTAAGAGCGGAACCATAAGTGGCCGTTACCGCAGCAACGGATATACACACCACCCCATCCAAAAAAAGCCAAAAAAAACGGCGTTTCACATTTCTGAAGAAGCGCCGTTTTTTTAGTGACCAACACTACGCACAAGGCGGGTCTATTTCATTCCCGCGAGAATCAGAACTCCGGGGTGTACTTCACCGAGAACATCAAGTTGCGCGGATCACCGAAGTTGTTGTTGCCATCGAGCTGGTTGTAAGCGGACGTTATGTACGTCTTGTCAAACAGGTTGTTGGCATTGAGCGCCAAAGCGATTTCCGGCGTCAGCTGGTAGCCGATACGGGCATTCCACACGGTATAACCCGGTACGTCGGTCTTTTCTTGGTAAACCAGTGTGTGGCTTTGGGTGGTGAAGCCCAGGCCAGTGCTGACGCGGCTCCAGTCGCCGGTCAGTTGGTAATTGCCCCACACGCGCAGCATGTGTTTCGGCGTCCAGCTACTGTAGACACGCCCTTCATTTTCCGGGTCCTCCAGGTACTTGGTGGTGTTGTAGGTGTAGCCCGCGAACAACTGCAGATTGTCTATCACTTCACCACTGATTTCGGCATCGAAACCCTGGCTGCGCACTTTCCCCGAGGCAGTGGAGCAGTTCACGTCATTACAACCAGGGATGTCGGTGGCACGGTTCTCGTGATCGTAACGGAAGATGGCCAGGGAGGTATTGACCCGACCGTCCATCAGCTCACCCTTGAGGCCAACTTCGTAGTTGGTGCCTACGATAGGCTTGAGCACCGAACCGCTGGGGCTGACCTCGGTCTGGGGCTGGAACACATCGGTGTAGCTGGCGTAGACCGCCCACTCACGGCTCAGGTCATAGATGATGCCGCCGTAGGGCGTGACCACCCCGGTTTCAGTTGCGGTGCTTGGGTCGTTGCGTGTGATACCGGCCGAGTCTTGGGTTTTCGACTTGTAGCTGGACTCATACCAACTGACCCGAGACCCCAACACCAGCGTCAGATCATCGATCGGCTTGACGCGCCAGGTGCCATACACACCCTTCTGGCGGATATCGTATTTACTGAGGGTGCCTCGCCCGCCCGGGCTGTTGATCAGACTCTCATAGCTGATGTCCGGACGGTCATTGTTCAGGTCGAAGATGGAGTCGCTGGTATTGTTGAATGTACGGGCGAATTTATCATCCGTCTCCAACTGCGAGAAGTTGCCACCCAGCATGACTTCCTGTTCCATCGACAAGGCTTCGAACTTGCCGGTCAGGTTCATGTCCAGACCAGACTTCGTGGACTGGAAATCCGTCACGAAGTCGGCATATTGCACGCCACTGCCATCAGCCAAGAGACCACCCCCCCTTTGGACTCGCTGGTTCTTCGCCTGGTTATCTTCAGTCATGTACACAGCACCCACCTTGAACGCCCAGTCCTCGTTGAAGTGATGCTCCAGGTCGGTGTAGTAGGTGGTGACATCGATTTCAGAACGGTTCCAACGCGCACCCGTGTAGGTCGAACGCGACACGTCCGGCATCGAACCGTCGGCATAACGAGGCAGGCCACGGATGTTGCCGCGCGATTCGCCGTTGGATTGGCTGACGGCGAAGCCCAGGGTGGTGTCTTCGCTCAAGTCGACGTCCAACGCACCGTACAGCGAGTGAGTCTTTGTCCACGCATGGTCGACGAACGAATTGCTCTGGTCTTCGTCGACGACGACGCGGCCGCGAATGTTGCCGGCCTGGTTCAGCGGGCCGCCGGCGTCCAATTGCAGACCGTAGTGATCCCAGGAGCCGGCCCTGCCGGTCAGGGTCACGGTCGGTGCGCTCTGGCCACGCTTGCGCACCAGGTTGACGGCACCACCGGGGCTGCCAGTGCCTTGCAGCAGGCCGGCCGCGCCGCGCATGATTTCCAGGCGGTCGAAGAAGATCAGGTCTTGGGTCGCCCAGTTGCCCAGCGAATAGTTGTTACGTAGGATCGGCACACCATCGTATTGCCAATCGTCGATCTGGAAACCGCGGGACGACAGGATCATGCCTTGGCCAACGCCCTGCAGACCGACGATGCCGGTGGTCTGGTTGACGGCGTCCTTGAGGCTGACCAGGTTCTGGTCATCCATCTGCTTGCGCGTCATCACGGTGATCGACTGGGGAATTTCCTTGAGGGTGTGGGTGCCCTTGCCAATGGTCACGGCGTGACTGGTGTAGGTGTTACTGCCTTCGGTTGTCGCGTCCAACGCTTGTGCACTGATGGTGGTCGCACCCAGCTCAAGGCCTCCCGTGGCAGAACCGCGCACCAGCATCAGGGTATTGCCCTCAACGCTGTAACGCACCCCCGTGCCCTTGAGCAACTCGGCAATGGCCGCCTGCGGGCTCATCTTGCCGCTGACGCGGGTGCTCTTCAGGTCGGCCATATCTGCAGCGTTGTAGATCACTTGCTGGTTGGTCTGCTGACCGAACGCTTGCAGTGCCTGCGGCAGCGGTTGCGCAGGAATGTTGATGCTGACGTCTTCTGCCATCACCTGAGCGCTGAGGGGCAGTACGCAGACCAACCCCAGACCGGCCAACACCCGCCGCGAACGCAGGCCGCGGGACATGACGAGTGCCTTGAACAGAGGTTTCAACTCATGAATGGATGACATCGTGCTCTCTATTATTGGTAGAAGTAAAAGTCCATGGGGCCGAAGGGCCCGCCGCTCGCCAGCACACGTGAACCCGCACGGTCGATTGCCCCAAGGCAATGTCAGTGCGTGGCCGACCGGCCCCTCCCCGGGCACGGTCATCTGGCTGGAAGACGGCGAAATTTTTTCTGAACAAGCCCGGTGCCTGGACGTCCTGCCCGACCCGATTTGCCCACATACCTAAGTAAGACGCAGCACCTGCCAAAAACCGGAATGAGTTTATTTATCATTCGCGAAAAAGATTAAAAAAAAGGCCGGCGCTGTTGGGCGACGGCCTTTTGTTTCGTGTGATGTCAGTTGCTTTGCGCAGCCCTGGCGGCTTGCAGCTGCCGAGCCTGTTCGGTCAGGCGGAGCTTTTCCTCGGGGCTCATCGCTTCCATGCGCAAGCGGACCTGGGCCATTTTTTCCAGTTGCCCCGGACTGCTCTCTAGCGCCCGCAAGGCCAGTGCCAGCGACGCCACGGTCGGATGATCGAAGACCAGGCCCGGGTGAATTTCGCACTGCAACAACTTGCGAATACCGGCCACCAACTTGATCACCAGCAGCGAATGACCTCCGGCGGCGAAGAAGTCACGATCGATGCCCAATCGCTCCAGCCCCAGCAATTGCGCCATGCGTGTGGCGAGCAATTGCTCCAGCGCATCGCGCGGCGCGGCGTCTTTGTCATCCGTTGCCGCACCCGCCAACTGCTGCAATGCCTTGCGATCGATCTTGCCGTTGACCAGTCGCGGGAACGCTTCGATCAGCTGCATGTGCTGGGGCACCATCACGCTGGGCAGGCGGGCGCTCAACCCGGCACGGGCGGCGTCCAACACGCCCGTGGCGCTACCCGGCTGCGCCACGATAAAGGCCAACAGTCCCTGCTCGACCGATGCCGCCGGCAGCACCAGGGCTTCGGCCACCTGCGGCATGCGCAGAAGCACCGCCTCGATCTCCGCCAGTTCAATACGGAACCCGCGCACCTTGACCTGCTGATCACGCCGACCGTACAGCTGGATCGCCCCATCCGTGCGATAACGCGCCAGGTCGCCGGTGCGATACAAACGCTGCGCCGGATCAAACGGACTCTGGATGAACGTCTGCTCATCGGCCTCGGCATTCAGATAGCCCCGGCACAACTGCGCGCCGCCCAGGTACACCTCACCCAGCACGCCCACCGGCGCCAAGCGCAGATCGGCGTCCAGCACGTAAACCTGGTTGTTGCCCAGCACCTGAGTCAGCGCCGAACAATCGCCGACCGCGCCGTGCAGCGACAACGGATGAATCATTACTCCCACCGTGGCTTCGGTCGGCCCATAGTGGTTGAACACGCGGCAATCGCTGCGCAACCGGGCGATGCGCTCGATCAACGTCGCGGGGATCGGCTCGCCGCCCAGAATCAGCGTAAGCGGCAGTGTCGCCTGCTCACTGTCGAGCAGCGCCGCAAGGTGCGACGGCACGATTTTCAGGCAGTCGATCCGTTGCTGCTGCAGGTACCCGGCAAACAACGCGCCGTCCTGCATCTGCTCATCGCTGGCCACATGCAGGGTGGCGCCATTGAACAACGCGCCAAACAACGCCGTGTTGCCCAGGTCCGCCGCCACGGTGGAGCTGAAACCGACGTTTTTGCACTGTGCCAGCCCCAGGGCCTGGCTGGCCTGGGCGGTGTAGTTGAGCAATTGCCGATGCTCGATCACCACGCCTTTGGGCACCCCGGTGGAGCCGGATGTAAACAACACGTAGGCGATGTCGTTGCCCTGGGTGGCGAGCACCGGTAATGGCGCTGCCGACTGACTGAGTTCAGCCAATGTCAGCGCCTTGTACGGCTGCCCGTGCCAGGCCGGCAGATGCGTCGCATCGGTGAGCAACACGGCCGCGTCGGCCTGTTCCAGCATCAACGCCTGGCGCGCCTGGGGCCACTGCACATCCAAGGGCAGGTACGCCGCCCCTATGCGCCAGCTCGCCAGCATCGCAATCACCAGCTCCGCCGAGCGCGGCAACGCCAGCGCGACAATCGAACCCTGGCCCAGACCTTGGTCCTTGAGGCCCTGCGCTGCACGGTCGACACGGGTTTGCAACTGGCCATAGCTCAAGTGCTGATGGGCGTCGGTCAGGGCGATGGCGTCCGGCGTACGAATCGCCAGCTCAGCGATGCGCTGCGGTAGATAACGGCCATCCGCCAATGCCTGCATCGGCGGATTGATCGCCCGCAAGCGCTGCTCCTCGCTGCGACTGAGCACATTGAGCTGCGCCAGTGCGGTTTGCGGGGCGGCAAGGATCGACGCCAACAGCACGCCGTACTGTTCCAGCACGACGCCGGCCGATGCGGGCGAATAACGCGAACCGGCGTAAGACAGATTGACCGCGGCAAGCCGCTGGGCATCGTCCAATTGAACCTGTAGCAGCAACTCGAACGCATCGGCCTGCACAAGCGTTGGCTCCGGCGCCCAGTTCAGGTCGCCACTGCTCCAGGCACCGCTCGCCTGCCCCAGGGTAAAGCCATAGACCGGGCGTGCGTCAGGCGCCAGGTCCGGGGTCCAGTATTCCTGCCAGGTACGATGGGCTTCGAGGCCCGCCGCCAGTTCGCTCAACCACTCACTGAACGCCACGCTGGCGGGCAACGAAACGCAAAGCGGCAGGGTTTTCTCGAACACGCCCACGGCATTGGCGAAGTATTCATAGTCACCACGGCTGTCATGGCGCACGCCGACCAGCGCCTGCTCAAGCCCGCTCAAACGTCCCAGCAACACCCACCACGCGCCTTGCAGCAGCGTGGCAAGCGGCTGGCCGAGCTGCTCGGCCAGACGTTGCAAAGCGTCACGCTGGGCAGATTCCAGCGTCAACGACACGCACCTGTCGCCTGCACCGGTCTCACTGCCGGCGCTGCGTGCGGCCAACCACGGCGTGGCGATGTCCGTCTGCACACCGTGCAGGTGTTGCTGCCAGTAGCTGCGTCCGGTGGCGGCATCTTCATCCAGCACCACCTCGCTGCGCCATTCCAGATATTGGGTGAACTCGCCCGGCGCGTCGTCTTCCGTTCCCTGGATCCCGGCGTAGGCTTGCTGCACCTGCTCAAGCAGCAGATTCAGGGATTGCCCATCGGCACAGCAGCGGGCGATGCCCAGCACCAGTTGCCATTGCCGTGGCGCCAGACGATAAAGCCCGGCCTGGAGGCTTTCCGATTCGCCGAGCACAAAAGCGCGACCCATCGAATCCTTGATCTGCGCCTGGATGTCCTCGGCCTGTTGCTCGCTGGCCTGTACTGTCAGCGGGAAGCGAGCGGCGCTGGCGGCGGCCTGGCGCCAACCGTGGAAACCGGCGACTTTGACCAGCCGCGCCAACAGCATCGGCTGTTGCGCCAGCAGCGTATCGAACGCGACCTGCAAGCGCTGCGGATCGAAATCGCCGTCGATCACCACGTTCAGCCAGCGCAACGCCTCGCCACAGGTCGCCGTGGGCGACAGTTGTTCGAGCAGCGTTTGTTGCTCGGGCGTCAGGGGGAAACTTGGGGCCTGTTGATCCATCCTTGCTTCGCTCATGCTCCGGTTTCCTCCAGATTGCGCCGGCCCTGAATCGCGTGCCCGGCACTGGCCGGGTTGTCCAGCGCGCTACGGTCGTACATATCGCCCATGGCTACCACGATCTTGCGCGGGCCCTCGAACGGGTCACGGGCGTGGGCCACCAGCATGTTGTCCAGCAGGATCACATCACCTTTTTGCCAGTCGAAACGCACCGCGCAGGCTTCATACAGCTCACCGATACGCGCCATCACCTCGTCTTCAATCGGTGTGCCGTCGCCGTAATACACATGCCGAGGCATGCGCTCCAGGCCGAACATCGACAACAGGTCCTCCCGCACGTCCGGGTCCAACCAATAGATGTGATGCAATTGCACCTGGTTGAAGAACGACTTCTCTCCAGTGATCGGGTGCGTGATGATCGCGGGCCCCGGTGTGCGGGTCTGCAACTCGTCGTTATCGAGCCAGCGCCATTGGATGCCGCCCGCCCGACAGCGGGCCTCCACTTCAAGGCGGTCTTCGGTCTTGAAGAAGTGCTGCCACGACACGTCGAGTTTGTCGGTGAAGGTGCGTACGTACAGCAACCCTTTGTCTTCGAACTTCTCGCGAAGGTCCGCCGGCAGTCGTTCATACATCAACCGGCAATCCACCACCGGGGTCGCGCCGCCTACGGGCGCGGCTTGCTCGCAATAGAACATCTGCTTGCGCGGCCAGCGGTCTTGATGGGAGCTTTCGTTGTGGAACAGGATCATCTTGCGCTCGGGGTACGGCGTGGAACGGTAGGTGTTCTTGCCGCCTTCTTTCTTCGGCAGGTCGCCGTACTGACCATAAAGCCCTTGCTGTACCGCTTCGGCGAACGCTTCGAAACCCTGGATACCGTCCAGCTCGAAACCGCGGAACAGAATGCCCGCATGTTCCGCCAGCTTTTGCTCGAGCAGCGGCCGGTTCTGGTGGATCCACTCGATGACATCCAGATGGGGCTCGCCCGGCTCCAGCATCAAGGGAAAGCGCTGCGGTGCAGCCACCAGTGATTCACGCACCCGCGCCGCACGAGGCTTGGCGAGCGGTGTCACGGAACGCTTGAGAAACTTGCCCAATTTGTCGGCCTTGGGCCCCGGGACGGTGGCAGGCGTGACGGCCGCCGCCATGTTGTCGACTGGCATGCTGATAGCTCCCAACTGAATGTCCTGATCAGCGACGATCTGTTCCAACAGGGCTGTCCAGGCCTGAATCAGGTGCTGAATGCGCTCATGTCCGAACAAGGTTGTGGCGAATTGCCAATTACCGCGCAATTGCCCTTCTTCTTCGTCAACGAACAACGCCATATCGAATTTAGAATGGGTCTCGAGCGCCGGCAGCAATTCCACGCTCAACCCCGTCATGGAGCGGGTGCGCACCGGCACGTTGTTCATCACGAACAACACCTGGAGCAACGGGTTCATGCCCTTGTGTCGTGGTACGCCCGCGGCTTCGACAATCTGGTCGAACGGCAAATCCTGATGCTCCAGGGCGCCGAGCAGATTGTCCTGGGTCTGCCCCAGGAAGCGCGAGAACGTGGCCCCGGCGTCGAAACGCGAACGCAGGGGCAGTACGTTGACGAAGAAACCGATCAGCCGCTCCAGCTCAGGCTGTTCACGACCCGCCACGTCGGCCCCGACCACCAGGTCTTGCGCGTCGCAGAGCCGATGCAACAACACCTGGAAGGACGCCAGCAGCGTGCTGTACAGCGTGACACCGGCGTCGCTGGCTAACCGGCGCAAGGCCCCGCTCAGCGCGGTGGAAAGCTGGAACTGCAACGCATCACCGTCGTAGGACGCCGTCTGGCCCCGGGGGCTGCTCAGCGGCAAGTCCAGGCGCCCTTCGTAGCCGCCGAGCCGGTGTTTCCAGTACTCGGCCTGTCGCGCCAGTACGCCCTGCTCCTCCAGCGCCTGTTGCCACAGCGCGAAGTCATGGTACTGAACCTCCAGGGGCGGCAGCGGCATCGGTTCCCCCTTGAGGGATGCCTCGTAGACCTGCACCAGTTCGTTGATCAACAGCCCCATCGACCAGCCATCGGAGATGATGTGGTGCATGGCATACAACAACACGTGCTCGGTCGGCCCCAGGCGCAGGATCCGCCCGCGCAACAGCGGTGCCTGTTCCAGGTCGATGGGGATGCGCGCGTTTTCCAGCGTCGCCCGGGCCACTTGTTCCTGCTGGGCACTGGGCGACAGGCCAGAGAGGTCGATCACCGGGAAGTCCAGTTGCACCTCATCGGCAATCAGCGCCAGCGGATCGCCTTCTTCGTCCTGGACATACGCGGTGCGCAGTACGTCATGACGGCGAGCCACATCGGCAAAGCTGCTCATCAGGTGCGCCAGCGACAACTCGCCGCACAGGCGCAGCGCCATGGGCATGCCATAGGCCGACGTGCCGCCGGACAATTGTTCGGCGATCCACAAACGTCGCTGCACCAACGACAGCGGTGCCGAACGTCGCGGCCCATGGGCCTTGAGCCGGACCTCATGGGAATCGCCCGCCCGGACCGGCCCATCGGCAGTGCCGGCCATCAGGACCGCCAGCGCCTTGAGCTGCGGATGATTGAACAAGTCACGCAGGCTCAGCGGATAACCCGTCAGCTTGCGCAAACGCGAGACCGCCTGGGTTGCCAGCAAGGAGTGGCCACCGCGCTCGAAGAAATGGTCATTGCGACCGACCTGTTCCACTTCCAGCACCTCTTGCCAGATACCGGCGATCTGTTGCTCCAGTTCGCTGACGGGCGCCTCGTAACCGCTTTGCGACAACCCGGTCTCCACGGCCGGCAGGGCCTTGCGGTCGAGCTTGCCGTTGGGCGTCAGCGGCAATTGTTCGAGGAACAACAGGTGCGCCGGGATCATGTAGTCCGGCAGGTATTCCTTGAGGCCTGCCTTGAGCTGGGCGCGCAGCTTGCTTTCGTCCATTTGCAACGCCGGAGCAACCACGTAGGCCACCAGTTGCTGACCGCCCGGGGCGTCCTGGGCCAGGACCGCCACGTCACGCACCTCAGGCTGTTGCAACAGCCGCGCTTCGATTTCCCCCAGCTCGATACGGAAGCCACGGATCTTCACTTGATGGTCGATGCGGCCCTGGTATTCGAGCACGCCATCAACGCGGTAACGGCTCAGGTCGCCCGTGCGGTACAGGCGTTCGCCGGTGGTGGAGAACGGGTTGGGCACGTATTTTTCGGCGGTCATCGCCGCGTGGCCAAGGTAGCCACGGGTGATGCCCGCGCCACTCAGGTACAGCTCTGCGGAGACGCCTTGGGGGACTGGTTGCAGGTCGGCGTCGAGCAGGTAGCTGGCGGTGTGTTTGAGGCGCCGGCCGATGTTCGCGGTGCCGCCGGGGGTGCGGCGGGTCCAGGTTGAGTAAGTCGTGTCTTCCGAAGGGCCATAAAGGTCGTACACATGCTCAACCCCTTGTGGGAGTGAGCCTGTGGGAGCAAAGCTTGCTCGCGATGGCGGTGGATCAGTCACACATGGGCCAGCCGATAGGATGCTATCGCGAGCAAGCTTTGCTCCCACAGGCTTTGCTCCCACAGATTCTGATTCTAGAGGCTTAGCTTGCACCGGCCCAATCCCACAGAGGGGGTGCTGATAAAGCGCGTCCACCAGGCTTTGTTTCAGTGGCTCACCGGCCAGGTTGATGATGCGCACACTGGCCGGGATCTCGTCGCTGCGCTGCAACGCGGCAATCGCCGAGGGCACGGTGTTGATCAGGCGTACCTGATCGCGGGCCGGCAGTTGCGGCAATTCCAGGGCATTGCGGGCGATGATCAGCGAGCCGCCGTTGGCCAGGGTCACGAACAGCTCCCACACCGACAGATCGAAACACACCGACGTGGAGGCCAATACCCCCTGGATGTCGTCGCGGCTGTAGACCGATTTGGACCAGTCGATCAGCGCCAGCACGTTGCGATGGGCAATCGCCACGCCCTTGGGCTTACCGGTGGAACCGGAGGTGTAGATCACGTAGGCGAGGTTGTCTGGCGTGACGTTGCTGTGCGGTGCACTCAGTGGGTATTGCGTCAAATCGAGCTGATCGAGCATCAGTACTTCGGTTTCAGCCGGCACGCTCAGCGTCGCCGCCACCGCGTCTTCGGTCAGCAACACCCGGGCACGGCTGTCGTCGAGCATGTAGGCCACCCGCTCGGCCGGGTAATCCGGGTCCAGCGGCACGTAGGCGCCACCGGCCTTGAGCACTGCCAGCAAGGCGATCAACAGGTGCTCGGAGCGTGGCATTGCCACGCCCACTCGCACTTCCGGGCCCACCCCCAACTCGATGAGTTTATGGGCCAGGCGATTGGCGCGACCGTCGAGTTCGCTGTAGCTCAGGCGCGTGTTGGCGAAGGTCACCGCCAGAGCATCCGGCGAGGCTTGGGCCTGACGAGCAATCATCTGGTGAATGCACAACGCTTGCTCGAACGGGGCGTCCACCGGGTTCCAGTCATGGGTCAGGCGCTGATGCTCATCGAACTCCAGCATCGACAGTTCACCCAGGCAGCGCTCGCTGCCATCGGTCATCTGTCCCAGCAACTGAGCCAGATGGGCCGCCAGCCGTTGCACCGTGGCCGCCGAAAAACTCGCTTGCTGGTAGCTCATGTGCACCGACAGTTGCCGATCCAATCCCACCAACAGCGTCAACGGGTAGCTGGTCTGTTCCTGGGTGAGCGGCGGACCAAAGCGCAAACCGTCCGGCGCGCCCTGCTCCAGGGCCTGGGCAATCGGGTAGTTCTCGAACACCAACAGGCTGTCGAACAGCGCTTCACCGCCCTGCCCGGCCCAGCGCTGGATGTCCAGCAACGCGGTGTGCTCGAACTCGCGCAGCGCCAGGTTTTGCGCCTGCACCGCTTGCAGCCAGCTGTCCAACGATTGCTCGGCCCGTGGGCTGGCGATCACCGGCAAGGTGTTGATGAACAGACCGATCTGCTGCTCGATGCCCGGCAGGTCCGCCGGACGACCGGCCACGGTTGCGCCGAAAGCCACCGTGTCTTTGCCGGTGTAACGCTGCAACAGCAGCAGCCACGCGGCCTGCACCAAGGTGTTGACGGTGACTTTCGAGGTGCGGGCGAAGGCTTCCAGGCGCCGGGTCAGCGCTTCGTCCAGGACCTGCATATGGTCGCCATAACCGGCGCTGGCCTGCGCCGGCTTCGCCATGACGTCGGCCAGTCGGGTCGGGGCCTCCAAGCGTTGCAGCGCAGGCGTCCAGAACGCTTCGCTGGCCGCCGCATCCTGGCGTTGCAACCAGGCGATGTAGTCCCGGTAGCGGCTGCCCGATGCGGCGACGGGTTGGCCGCTGTAGCGTTGCAGCACTTCGCCGAGCAATTGCGAGTTGCTCCAGCCGTCCATCAGGATGTGATGGCAGGTGTAGATCAAGTGGTAGCGGTCCTCTGCCACGCGTGTCACCACCAGGCGCAGCAAGGGCGCCGCCTCCAGCTCGAAACCCTGTTGGCGCTGCGCCAGGGCAAGAGTGTCGAGGTCCTGGGACAGCTGCGCACTGGCGCGCCAGTCATGGCACAGGAAGGCAACGTCCAGCTGTTTGTGCACGACCTGCAGTGCACGCTTGAATTCACCTTCCCAGACGAAACTGCTGCGCAGCACTTCATGGGCGTCCAGGGCCGCCTGCCAGGCCTGGCGGAAGCGCTCGACGTCCAACCCTCCGACATCCACCCGCAACTGATTGATGTAGCTGCCGGCCTGTTGCTCATACAACGTATGGAACAGCATGCCTTGCTGCATGGGCGACAACGGATAAATGTCTTCGACTTGCCGGGGCGCCAGTGGCAACGCGTCCAGCTCAGCCTGGGTCAACCCGGCCAGCGGGAAGTCCGACGGCGTGAAGCCTTGGTGCGGTGCCTGGCAGCAGTGTTCGATCAGGGCCTGCAACTCTCGGCCGTAGTCCAGGGCCAGCGCCTGGATCGTCGATTCGTTGAACATCTGCGTGCTGAACGTCCAGTCGATGCTCAGTTCGCCGGCGTAGACACTGCCATTGAGGGTCAACCAGTTATCCAGCGGCGCCAGCGGGCTCTGTGGTGCGCCCGCCGATTCAATGGCCGGGATAAACAAGCCGTCGGCATCATCGGCGAATCCGCTGTCGAACTGGCCCAGGTAGTTGAAGGTGATGCGTGGCAGCGGCAACGCCTGGAGGGTACGCCGGGTCAGCTCATCCCCCAGGTAGCGCAGCACACCGAATCCGAGCCCTTTGTCGGGTATCGCCCGCAATTGCTCCTTGATGGCCTTGAGCGAATCCCCGGCGGTCGCGGCCGGCGTCAAGCGCACCGGGAACAGGCTGGTGAACCAGCCGACGCTACGACTCAGGTCCAGGTCATCGAACAGCGCCTCACGGCCGTGACCCTCCAGCTGAATCAAGGTCGAGGCGTCGCCGGTCCAGCGGCCAATCACCCGGGCCAGGGCCGTCAACAACAGATCGTTGACCTGGGTGCGGTAGGCCGCCGGCGCCTGCTGCAAGAGTTGTCGGGTCTGGTTTTTATCCAGCCGCGTCTGAACCTGCGCCCCATGGCACCTGCGCAGTTCGCCCTCGGGCCGATCGCAAGGCAAATCGGCGCGAGCGCCCTGCAGTTGCCCTTGCCAATAGGCCATTTGGGCCTGTAAAGCCGCACTGCCGGCATGCCCCTGCAACCGTTGCGCCCAAGCCTGGGTGGCACTGGTCTTGGCGGGCAGTTTCAGGGCCTGGCCGGCCTGCAGTTGTTGATAAGCCTGTTGCAGGTCTTCCAGCAGAATGCGCCAGGACACCCCGTCCACCACCAGGTGATGGATCACCAGCAACAGCCGCTGGCTGCCATCGGCCAGGCTCGCCAAGACCCCGCGCAACAGCGCACCGCTCTGCAGTTCGAGACTGCGCTGGGCCTGTTCGGCCAACCGTTCAAGCGCCGCAGCATCTGCCACCTCGGCGGTCCACAACAGCGGTGAGCGTTGCCAAAGCGCCTGCTGCTCGGCGAGGCTTTGATGGCGAGCGGTCCAGGCGTCGTTCTCACGGGTGAAGGCCAGGCGCAAGGCATCGTGGTGGGCAACCAACGCCTGCAACGCCTGCTCCAGATGAGCGGCGTCCACTGGCCGCAGCCCCTTGAGCAGCACCGATTGGTTCCAGTGATGCGGCTCGGCCATGTCCTGTTCGAAAAACAGTTGCTGGAACGGCAGCAACACCGCGTCGCCCATCACCGGGCCCTGGTCGATACCCGGGCCGCTGTCCCCCTGGGTCGCCACACTGGCAAGGCCCTGGATGGTCTGGTGGACGAACAGATCCTTGGGACTGAAATGAATCCCGGCCTGCCGCGCCCGGCTGACCATCTGGATCGAGATAATCGAATCGCCCCCCAGCTCGAAGAAGTTGTCACCCACCCCCACTTGCTCGCGCCCGAGCACGCTTTGCCAGATCGCGGCCAGGGTCTGTTCGAGGGCGGTGATCGGTGCGATGTAAGCCTTGGGGCTGGCACTGATATCGGCTTTTGGCAGCGCCTTGCGCTCCAGTTTGCCGTTGGGGCTGACGGGCATTTTTTCCAGCCACACCCAGTGCTGCGGCACCATGTAATCCGGCAGGGACTGGCTCAAATGGTCCTTGAGGCGACCTTGCAGCGCCTGGCGGACGGTGTCTTCGGCGCTCAGCAGTTCTGCGCGGGCTGGCACCAGGTAGGCCACCAGCAAGGTGCCGTCCTGGGCGATGACGACGGTTTCGCGCACCTCGGCGTGCTCGGCCAGGCGCGCTTCGATTTCCCCCAGTTCAATGCGCAAGCCACGGATTTTCACCTGATGGTCCATGCGCCCGGCGTATTCGATCACGCCATCGGTGCGGTAGCGCGCCAGGTCACCGGTGCGATACAGCCGCTGACCGTGACCGAAGGGGCCGGTCACGAACCGCTCGGCCGTCAGCGCTGCACGTCGATGGTAACCACGGGCCAAGCCCTCCCCCGCAAGGTACAACTCTCCAATCACCCCCATCGGTACCGGCGCTAATTCATCATCCAGAATGTAGGTGCCCAGGTTGGCAATCGGCTGGCCGATCGGCACGCTGTCGCGCCCCTCCTCGACACAGGTCCAGTGGGTGACGTCGATGGCGGCCTCGGTCGGGCCGTAGAGGTTGTACAGGCCGGCACTTGGCAGTTTGGCGAACACCTGCTGCTGCGCATCCACCGGCAGGGCTTCGCCGCTGCACACGATCCGCTTCAGGCTGGTGCATTGGGCCACGTGTGGGTCTTGCACAAACGCCTGCAACATCGACGGCACGAAGTGCAACGTGGTGATGCGCCGCGCGGTGATCAGCTCAATCAACTGCGTCGGGTCGCGATGAGCGCCCGGCGCGGCCACCACCAGCGTCGCGCCGGTCAACAATGGCCAGAAGAATTCCCACACCGACACGTCGAAACTGAACGGCGTTTTTTGCAGCACGCTGTCCGTGGCATCAAGCCCATAGGCCTGCTGCATCCAGCACAGCCGATTGACCAGGGCCGAGTGCCGATTGCCCGCGCCCTTGGGCTTGCCGGTGGAACCGGAGGTGTAGATCACATACGCCAGGTTTTCAGCGTGAACCTCGACGTCCGGATTCGTCTCGCGAGCTGCGTACACCCCGTCGCCAGGCAGGTCCAGCACCAGGCTGCGCAACCCGTCCGGGATCGGCAACTGCTCCAACAGATGCTGCTGGGTCAACAGCAAACCGATGCCGCTGTCTTCGAACATATAGGCCAGGCGATCCCGTGGGTATTCTGGGTCCAGCGGCACATAGGCACCGCCGGCCTTGAGAATCGCCAACAGCCCCAGGACCATTTCCACCGAACGTTCCACGGCGATGCCCACCAGCACATCCGGGCCCACGCCATGCTCGATCAATGTGTGCGCCAAGCGATTGGCCCGGGCGTTGAGCTCGTCGTAGCTCAGGCGTTGCTCACCGAACACCAGGGCCGCAGCATCCGGGGTCCTGCGCACCTGCTCTTCGATCAGCCCCTGGACACTGCGCTCAAGCGGGTATGAAACCGCCGTCGCATTCCAGTCGACGAGCATCTGCCGACGTTCGTCATCGTCCAGTAACGTCCACTGCACAACGGGCCGGTGCAGGTCCTGCACCATGCCTTGCAACAGGTTGAGCCAATGCTGGCCCATGCGTTCGAGGGTGGCCGGCTTGAACAGGTCGGTCGCGTAGATCAGCGCGGCGTGCAGACCTTGCGGACTATCGGTGGTCTCCAGGCTCAGGTCGAATTGTGCGGTGCGCTGCTCCCAGCCAAGGGGTTCGACCGCCAGGCCCGGCAATGCGTCTTCAAAGGCCGAAGCGGTTTCGTTGCGATGGTTGAACATGGCCTGGAACAGCGGGCTGTGGCTCAGGTTACGCTGCGGCTGCAAGGCATCGACCAATTGCTCGAACGGCAGGTCCTGATGCATCTGCGCGGCCATGGCCGTCTGCTTGAGCTGTTGCAGCAATCCGGCGCCGGTCAGATCGCTGTGGAATTCGGTCCGCAGCACCTGGGTATTGACGAAGAACCCGATCAAGCGCTCGGTTTCCAGGCGCTGGCGGTTGGCAATCGGCACCCCGACCCGGATGTCGGCCTGGCCACTGTAGCGGTGCAGCAACGCTTGGAAAGAGCCGAGCAGCAGCACAAACAGCGTGACGTTTTCCCGTCGAGCCAGCGCTTTGAGGGCATCGCTCAACGCGCGATCCAGCACAATCGGCAAACGCGCGCCACGCATGCTCTGCTGCGCCGGGCGCGGATGGTCGGTGGGCAGTTCCAGCAGCGGCTGCTCACCGCCCAGTTGCTCGGTCCAGTAGCCCAGTTGGCGATCCCGTTCACCGGCAGCCATCCATTGGCGCTGCCAGACGGCATAGTCGGCGTATTGCACCGCCAACGCTGGCAACTGCGCGGGCTGCCCCTGGGCGAAGGCCGAATACAGGCTCATCAGGTCGTCGACCATCACCTGCAACGACCAGCCGTCAGACACGATGTGATGCAGGGTCAGCACCAAAATGTGCTCCTGCTCACCCAACGCCAGCAACGCCACGCGCAATAGGGCATCGTTCAAGAGGTCGAACGGGGCTTGCGTCTGCTGCTCGATGAAGGCCTGGATACTGGCCTCGTCATCGCCGGCCAGACGCTGTTCGACGAAATCGACCTGCCCTTGCGCACGGATCACCTGGCAGGTCACCCCATCGTCCTCCACGAACAGGGTGCGCAGGCTTTCGTGACGCGCCACCAGTGCTTCAAAGCTGCGACGCAGGGCCATTTTGTCCAGCACGCCACGCAGCCGCAGCGCTGTGGGAATGTTGTAGGCGGCGCTGTCGGGGTCCATTTTCCACAGGAACCATTGGCGCTCCTGGGCAAACGACAGCGGCAGCGGCTTGTCGCGGGGCACCGGCACCATCGCCAACGCTTGTTCACCGTGGCCCTGCTCGAAGGCACTGACAAAATCGCGCAACGTGCTGTGCTCGAACAGGCTGCGCAGCGGCACCTCGATACCCAGCGTGCGCCGGACCCGCGAGACCACTTGGGTGACCAACAGCGAATGCCCGCCCAATTCGAAGAAGTTGTCCTCCAGCCCTACCCGCTCGAGCTTGAGCACCTCCTGCCAGATCGCCGCCACCTGTTGCTCAGGTTGACTGCGCGGTGCCACGTATTCCTGCTGCAAATCGCCGGCATCGGGGGCCGGCAGTGCCTTGCGATCGACCTTGCCGTTGGGCGTCAACGGCAGTTGCGCCAGGAACACCAGGTGCGCCGGGACCATGTACTCGGGCAATTGCGCCTTGAGCGCGGCTTTGAGCGAAGCGCGTAACGAAGACTCGTCCGCTACTTCACCGTTCGCGGGCACCACGTAAGCCACCAGTTGCGCGCCGGTCGGGCCTTCATGGGCCACCACCACGGTTTCACGCACGTTCTCCTGGGCCAACAGTGCGGCTTCGATTTCCCCCAGTTCGATGCGCAAGCCGCGGATTTTGACCTGATGGTCGATGCGGCCGATGTACTCGACCACGCCTTCGGCCCGATAGCGGGTCAGATCGCCCGTGCGGTACAGCCGTTCGCCGGTGGCGGAGAACGGGTCCGGCACAAAACGTTCGGCGGTCAGGGCCGGGCGCTGGAAGTAGCCGCGAGCCAGGCCGTCACCACCGATCAGCAGTTCCCCCGGCGCGCCGGGCGGGTTGAGCGTCAGGTCGCTGCCGACCACGTACAGCGCGGTGTTGTCCAGGGGTTTGCCAAGGAACGGACGGCTGTTTTCAGGGCTCAACGGATGCAGCGCCGACCAGATCGTGGTTTCGGTCGGGCCGTAGAGGTTCCAGACCTTCGGCGAAAGCGCCAGCAGCCGTTGCGCCAACTCCAGGGGCAACGCCTCGCCACCGCACAGGAAGGTGCGACCGGCCAGCAGCGCAGATTGTTCATGATCGAGCAACATGCGCCAGCTCGAAGGGGTGGCTTGCAGCACCGTCACATCGTGCCGTTCGATCAGCGCCAGCACCGCTTGCGGATCCTGGTGGACGTTCTGGCCGGTCAGCAGGATGCTGGCTCCAGCCGACAACGGCCCGTAGATCTCCAAGCCAAAAATATCGAAGGAAAACGTCGTCAGCGACAGCATGCGATCGCTGGCCGTGAGGCCCGGTTGGGCGATCATGCTGGTGACGAAATTGCTCAGCGCGCCATGGCGCACCATCACGCCCTTGGGCCTGCCGGTGGAACCTGAGGTGTAGATCACGTAGGCCAGGTGTTCGCCAGTCAGCGACACGGCCGGGCAGGTTTGCGGGGCTGCTTGCAATGCAGCGTCGGGCTGGTCCAGCAGCAGGGTCCGCAGGGTCGCCGGGATCGGCAAGCGCGCCTGCAAACGGGCCTGGGTCAGCAGCAGTTCGATGCCGCTGTCGTGAATCATGTAGGCCAGGCGATCCTCGGGGTACGCCGGGTCGAGTGGCACGTAGGCACCGCCGGCCTTGAGGATCGCCAGCAGGCCGACAATCATCTCGACGCTGCGCTCCACGGCGATGCCCACGCGCTGGTCCGGCATCACGCCCAAGGCCAGCAAACGGTGGGCGAGCTGGTTGGCGCGCGCGTCCAGTTGCTCGTAGGTCAGGGCCTGTCCATCGATGGTCAGCGCCAGTGCGTCCGGGGTCATGCGGACCTGTTCGGCGATGCGCTGGTGCACACACGCCGCGGGGCCATGCTCAACCATGCGGCGCCAGTCGTGCTGTGTCAGACGCTGCTGGTCGGTGTCGAGCAACGGCAACTCGCCGATACGTTGCTGCGGCGCATCGACGATGCCTTGCAGCAGGTTCTGCCAGTGGCGGGCAAGGCGTTCGATGGTCTGCGCCTCGAACAGGTCGGTGGCATAGGTCAGTTCCGCGGCGACGCCCTGCTCGGTTTCATAAGTGCCCAGGGTCAAATCGAACTGGGCCGTGCGCCCTTCCCATACCAGGTCCTCGATGCCCAGCTGCGGCAAGTGCATTTGCCGGGCCTGGGCATCACCCGAGGTCTGATGGTTGAACATGACCTGGAAGATCGGGCTGTGGCTCAGGCTGCGCTCCGGTTGCAGGGCTTGGATCAACTGCTCGAACGGCAAGTCCAGATGAGCCTGGGCCGCCATCGCCGATTGCTTGACCTGATCGAGCAAGCGCTCGAACGGCAACTGTCCATCGACATGGGCGTTGAGCACCTGGGTGTTGACGAAAAAGCCGATCAGGCCCTCGGTCTCGACCCGGTTGCGGTTGGCCACCGGCACCCCGACGCGGATCTGCGGCTGGCCGCTGTAGCGGTGCAACAAGGCTTGGAACGAGGCCAGCAACACCATGAACAGGCTGGCGCCTTGGCGCTGGGCCAACTGCTTGAGCGCTGCCCCCAGTTGCGGCGGCAGGTTCAGGTCCAGCCGCGCACCGCGAAAGCTTTGCACGGGCGGGCGCGGATGGTCGAACGGCAACTCCAGCACCGGCTGTTCGCCGCCCAGGGTCTTGACCCAATAGGCCAACTGGCGCTCGCGCTCACCGGCCTCGAGCCAGTGACGCTGCCAGATCGCGTAGTCGGCGTATTGCACGGTCAATTCCGGCAACACCAGTGACTCGCCGGCCGTATCGGCGGCGTAGTGGCGGACCAGCTCATCCACCAGCACCTGCATCGACCAGCCATCGGCAACGATGTGGTGCTGGATCAGCACCAGCACATGATCGCCCTCGGCGATTTTCAACAGCGAAACCCGCAACAACGGCCCTTGACGCAAATCGAACGGGCGGGCGATTTCGCGCTCGACGAAAGCCTTGATGCTGTCGTCCTGGCTGGCCGGTGAACCGGCGGGCAGCGCCTGGACCGCAACACACAATGGCATCTGCGGGTGGATGACCTGCACAGCTTGCTCACCGCGCTCGATGAAGGTGGTGCGCAAGCTTTCGTGGCGCTCGACCAGTGCGTTGAAGCTGCGCTCCAGGGCCGGCACGTCCAGTGGCCCTTTGAGGCGCAAGGCACTGGGAATGTGATAAGCCGAGCTGTGAGGGTCCATCTGCCACAGGAACCACTGACGTTCCTGGGCGTAGGACAGCGCGATGTTTTCGAACCCGCAACGGACCTCGGGAATCGGCAGGTTGGCCGGCGAGACGCCCTCTTCGAGCATCTTTTCCAGGTACAGCTTACGTTTGTCCAGCGGCAGAGTGATAAAGCGCTTGGCGATCCTCAAAGCAACACTCTTGTCCATCAGACTTCCTCCATTTCATCAAGCAGGGCTTCCAGCTTGTTCAGTTTCTGTTCATTGATTGGCCCATCCCCGGTGTCGAGTTGCGCGACAAAATCCCCCAGGACGGGGTGCTGGAAAATCAGTTGCGGGGTCAGCGTCAGCCCCAGTTCGAGCGCCATGCGCGAGACGGCATTGACCGCCAGCAGCGAATGGCCGCCCAGCTCGAAGAAGTGATCGTTCAAGCCCACGCGATTCAACGTGAGCACTTCGGCCCAGATCGCCGCGACCTGCTGTTCCAGGTCACTGACCGGCGCGACATAACCAACTTGTAAAAGGCCGGTGTCCACGTCCGGCAGCGCCTTGCGGTCGAGCTTGCCGTTGGGGGTCAGGGGCAATTGTTCGAGGAACAACAGGTACGCGGGGATCATGTAGTCGGGCAGGTGTTCCTTGAGCCCGGCCTTGAGTTGCTCACGCAGTGCACGTTGGGCTTCGCTGGCATCCAGGTTCAGCGCCGCAGCGACCACGTAGGCCACCAGTTGCTGACCGCCCGGGGCGTCCTGGGCCAGGACCGCCACGTCACGCACCTCAGGCTGTTGCAGCAGCCGCGCTTCGATTTCCCCCAGCTCGATACGGAAGCCACGGATCTTCACCTGATGGTCGATGCGGCCCTGGTATTCGAGCACGCCATCGACGCGGTAACGGCTCAGGTCGCCCGTGCGGTACAGGCGTTCGCCGGCTGTAGAGAACGGGTTGGGCACGTATTTTTCAGCGGTCATCGCCGCGCGGCCAAGGTAGCCTCGGGTGATGCCCGCACCGCTCAGGTACAGCTCTGCCGAAACGCCTTGGGGGACTGGTTGCAGGTCGGCGTCGAGCAGGTAGCTGGCAGTGTGCTTGAGGGGCCGGCCGATGTTCGCCGTGCCGCCGGGGGTGCGGCGGGTCCAGGTTGAGTAAGTCGTGTCTTCCGAAGGGCCATAAAGGTCGTACACATGCTCAACCCCTTGTGGGAGTGAGCCTGTGGGAGCAAAGCTTGCTCGCGATGGCGGTGGATCAGTCACACATGGGCCAGCCGATAGGATGCTATCGCGAGCAAGCTTTGCTCCCACAGATTCTGATTCTAGAGGCTTAGCTTGCACCGGCCCGATCCCACAGAGGGGGTGCTGATAAAGCGCGTCCACCAGGCTTTGCTTCAGTGGCTCACCGGCCAGGTTGATGATGCGCACGCTGGCCGGGATCTCGTCGCTGCGCTGCAACGCAGCAATCGCCGAGGGCACGGTGTTGATCAGGTGTACCTGATCGCGGGCCGGCAGTTGCGGCAATTCCAGGGCATTGCGGGCGATGATCAGCGAGCCGCCGTTGGCCAGGGTCACGAACAGCTCCCACACCGACAGATCGAAACACACCGACGTCGAGGCCAATACCCCCTGGATGTCGTCGCGGCTGTAGACCGATTTGGACCAGTCGATCAGCGCCAGCACGTTGCGATGGGCAATCGCCACGCCCTTGGGCTTACCGGTGGAACCGGAGGTGTAGATGACGTAAGCGAGGTTGTCTGGCGTGACGCTGCTGTGCGGTGCGCTCAATGGATAGCGTGAAAGATCGAGCTGGTCGAGCATCAGCACGGCGGTTTCAGCCGGCACGCTCAGCGTCGCCGCCACCGCGTCTTCGGTCAGCAGCACCCGAGCACGGCTGTCGTCGAGCATGTAGGCCACCCGCTCGACCGGATAATCCGGGTCCAGCGGCACGTAGGCGCCACCGGCCTTGAGCACTGCCAGCAAGGCGATCAGCAGGTGCTCGGAACGTGGCATTGCCACGCCGACGCGGACTTCCGGGCCCACCCCCAGTTCGATGAGTTTATGGGCCAGGCGATTGGCGCGGCCGTCCAGTTCGCTGTAGCTCAGTTGGGTGTTGGCGAAGGTCACCGCCAGAGCATCCGGCGAGGCTTGGGCCTGACGAGCAATCATCTGGTGAATGCACAACGCTTGCTCGAACGGTGCGTCCACCGGGTTCCAGTCATGGGTCAGGCGCTGATGCTCATCAAACTCCAGCATCGACAGTTCACCCAGGCAGCGCTCGCCATGGGCGGTCATCTGGCCCAGCAACTGAGCCAGATGGGCTGCCAGTCGCGCCACGGTGGCGGGCGTAAAACTGGCCCGCTGGTAGCTCATGTGCACCGACAGTTGCCGATCCAATCCCACCAACAGCGTCAATGGGTAGTTGGTCTGCTCCTGAGTGGCCACCGCGCCGAAACGCAGGCCATCCGGCGCGCCCTGCTCCAGGGCCTGGGCAATCGGGTAGTTCTCGAACACCAACAGGCTGTCGAACAGTGTTTCACCGCCCTGCCCGGCCCAGCGCTGGATGTCCAGCAACGCGGTGTGCTCGAACTCGCGCAACGCCAGGTTTTGCGCCTGCACCGCTTGCAACCAACTGTGCAGGGATTGCTCGGCCCGTGGGCTGGCGATCACCGGCAAGGTGTTGATGAACAGGCCGATCTGCTGCTCGATGCCCGGCAGATCCGCCGGACGACCGGCCACGGTTGCGCCGAAAGCCACCGTGTCTTTGCCGGTGTAACGCTGCAACAGCAGCAGCCACGCGGCCTGCACCAAGGTGTTGACGGTGACTTTCGAGGTGCGGGCGAAGGCTTCCAGGCGTCGGGTCAGTGCTTCGTCCACCACCTGGACATGATCGCCATAACCGGGCTGGGCCTGCGCCGGCTTCGCCATGACGTCGGCCAGGCGCGTCGGTGTCCCCAGGCGTTGCAGCGCAGGGGTCCAGAACGCTTCACTGATGGCCGCGTCCTGGCGTTGCAGCCAGGCGATGTAATCGCGGTAGCGACCCGCCGGACGGGCCACGCTGTCACCGCGGTAATGCTGCAACACTTCGCCGAGCAACTGCGCACTGCTCCAGCCATCCATCAGGATGTGATGGTTGGTGTAGAGCAGGTGATGCCGATCAGGGCCAATGCGTACCAGCACCAGGCGCATCAGCGGTGCCTGGGTCAGGTCCACGCCTTGGGCCCGTTCTTCATCGGCGAGGGTTTGCAGGGCGCCCTCAATATCAGCCCGCCCGTTCCAGTCGAGCATACGGAACGGCACCTCGACCTGACGCTGGACGATTTGCACCGGCTGCTCCAGGTCACCCTGCCAGAAGAAGCCGCTGCGCAGGATGTCATGGGCATCGACCACTGCTTGCCAAGCCGCACGGAAACGCTGCGGATCGACGCCTTCGACGTCGAGGCGCATCTGGTTGATGTAGTCGCCGCCGCCCTGCCCGAGCAGGGAGTGAAACAGCATGCCCTGCTGCATCGGCGACAGCGGGTAGATGTCGTCGATGGCCTGAGGTACTTGGACCAGGGTGTCCAGTTGTGCTTGGGTCAGCCGCGCCAGGGGGAAGTCCGACGGCGTCACGCCACCGCTGTGGCTGTCGCAGCAATGGCCGATGAGCACAGTGAGCTCTTGCACGTAGTCATCGGCCAGGCGCTGGATGGTCGCGGTATTGAACAGGTCGCCGCTGAAGGTCCAGCTCAAGTCCAGCTCGCCGCCGAACACTTGGCCGTCAAGGGCCAGCGGGCTGCCCAGCGGACCTTGCAGGTTCACTTCCTCGCCACCGCGCTCTGTGGTCGGCACGAACAAGGCATCGGCGGCCGCATCGAAACTGCCGTCGAACTGACCAAGGTAATTGAAGGTCAGTTGCGGTTTCGCCAAGGCCTGCAGGGTTTCACGCGCAAGGTCATCGCCCAGGTGCGCCAAGGCCCCGAAGCCAATGCCCTTGTTGGGGATGGCGCGCAGTTGCTCCTTGATCTGCTTCAGCGAGGCGCCCATCTCGGCGACCGGCGTCAAGCGAGCCGGGAACAGGCTGGTGAACCAGCCTACGGTACGGCTCAGGTCGACATGGGCGAACAGATCCTCACGGCCGTGGCCTTCGAGTTGCACCCACACACTGTCATCGCCGGTCCAGCGCACCATCACCCGCGCCAGCGCCGTCAGCAGCAGGTCGTTGACCTGGGTGCGATAGGCCGCCGGGGCTTGCTGCAGCAGTTGCCGGGTGAGGTTTTTGTCCAGTGCCGTGCGAATCGTCACGGCTTGGCCCTGTTGCTGTCCGCCCTGGGGGTTGTCCCACGGCAAGCCCGCCGGGGCGCCGTGCAACTGCTGCTGCCAGAAGCCCAGTTCGGCCTGCACGGGTGCGCTGGCGGCATAGTCCTGCAACGCTGCCGTCCAGGCGTTGACCGCGCTGGTCTTGGCCGGCAGTTGCACCGCCGCGCCGGCCAGGGTCTGTCGATAAGCGCTTTGCAGGTCTTCAAACAGAATCCGCCAGGACACACCGTCCACCACCAGGTGATGGACAATCAGCAACAGCCGCAGCGTGCCATCGGCGAGGTTCGCCAGCAGCGCGCGGATCAGCGGCCCGCCCGCCAGTCGCAGGCTGCGCTGGGCCTGGTTGCCCAGCACTTGCAGTGCGACGAGATCGGCGACGTCGGCTTGCCAGAGCAGCGTGTCGGAGGCCTGCGCCTCGACGTCACGGTAACGCGCGGTCCAGCGTTCGCCCTGCTCGATGAAGTCCAGGCGCAAGCTGTCGTGGTGCACGACCAGTGCGCCCAAGGCCTGTTCCAGCGCCTGCGGATCCAGCGCCTGGGTCGGTTTGAGCATCACCGACTGGTTCCAGTGATGGCGGTCGGGGATCGGCAGGGTGAAGAACCATTGATGAATCGGCAGCAGTGCGGTTTCGCCGGTCGCGGGTTGCTGGTCGATCAATTGCAATGGCGCGCCCGTCTGTACCACGGCGGCCAGGGCCTCGATGGTCTGGTGCTGGAACAGGTCCTTCGGCGTGAAGTGCATACCGACCAACCGAGCACGACTGACTACCTGGATCGAGACGATGGAGTCACCGCCCAGTTCGAAGAAGTTGTCCCGAAGGCCCACTTGTTCGAGCTTGAGCACGTCCTGCCAGATCGACACCAGTTGCTGTTCCAGCGCGCTGCGCGGTGCCACGTAGGTTTGCTGCAATTGGCTGACGTCGGGCTTGGGCAGGTTCTTGCGGTCGAGCTTGCCGTTGGGGGTCAGCGGCAGGCGTTCGAGCAGCAGCAGATAAGCCGGGACCATGTGTGCCGGCAGGGTCGCCTTGAGCTGGTCACGCAAGTGCTCGGCGAACGCATCACCCACGGACTCATCGGCCACCACGTAGGCGACCAGGCGCTTGCCACTGCCAGCGGCACCTTCCTGGGCCACGACTACCGCTTCGCGCACGCCTTCAAGGGCTTGCAGGCTGGCTTCGACTTCACCCAGTTCGATGCGGAAGCCGCGGATTTTCACCTGGTTGTCGATGCGGTCCAGGTAATCGAAGGTGCCATCGGCGCGTTGGCGCACCAGGTCGCCGGTGCGGTAGAGCAAGCCGCCGCGGCTGAATGGGTCAGCGATAAATCGCTCGGCCGTCAGGCCCGGACGGTTCAGGTACCCCCGCGCCAGGCCGCTGCCGCCCAGGTACAGTTCGCCGGCCATGCCCTGGGGCAGCATGTTCAAGTCAGCGTCGAGCACGTAGGCGCTGCGGTCGCCGATGCGGCTGCCGATGGGCGCATAGGCGGCGCCACACGCCACGTCGCGACCGGCCTTCCAGATCAGCGGCGTGACCACGGTTTCGGTCGGGCCGTAGCCGTTGATGATGTAGTCCGGGTCGAGGGCGCGCTTGACCCGTTCGAAGCTGGCATTGGGCACCGCATCGCCGCCGAAGCAGTAGATGCGCACCTTCGGCGGGTTGCCCTCGCGCTCGGCGTGTTCGGCCAGTTGTTGCAGGTACACCGGCGGGAACGCCACCACCGTCACGCCGTGCTCGCCCATGGCGTCATAGGTCTGTTCCGGGGTCCACAGGCTGTCATCGCGAATCAGCAGCGAGGCGCCGTGGGTCAGGCTGGTGAGCCAGCGCTCATGGGCACCGTCGAAGGCGAACGACATGAAATGGAATTCGCAATCGCTGTCGCGCATCTCGTAGCGTTCGCCGATGGCCTGGCAGTGCATCGCCAGCGGACCGTGGGCCACGCTCACGCCTTTCGGGTTGCCGGTGGAACCGGAGGTGTAGATCACGTAGACGAGGTTCTGCGGATCGACGGTGACCAAAGGTGCATCCGCCGATTGCAGGCTCAGGTCCAGGTGATCGAGCTCCAGCACCTGGTTGGCGCCTTCCAGCGGCAGTTGCGCCGACACCCGGGAGTCGGTGAGCAACAGCGCCAGACCGGAATCCTCGATCAGGTAGGCCAGGCGTTCCCGTGGGTAGCTGGTGTCCAGCGGCACATAGGCCGCGCCGGCCTTGAGCACCGCCAGCAGTGCGACGATCACCCCTTCGCTGCGCGGCAGGGCTACGCCAATGCGGGTTTCCGGACCCACGCCACGGGCAATCAAGGCGTGGGCCAACTGGTTGGCCCGCCGGTCGATCTCGCCATAGCTGAAGCGCTGGCCGTCGAAGATCACCGCCGTCGCGTCGGGCTTATGCTTCGCCAGATGGGCGATGCGTTGGTGTACGGCAATGTCGGTCGGGTACGGCTGCGGGTGGTTGGCCGCCTGTTGCGCCCTGTGCTCCTCGTCATCGGCCAGGGCGATCTCGCCGAGGCGACGCTCAGCGGACTCGGCAAACCGCTCCAGCAGGAGCAGCAGTTGCGCACTCAAGCGCTCAATGGTTGCAACGCTGAAATGCGCCTGGTCGAAACTCATGTGCAGCGCCAGCGTCTCGCCCAAGGTCACGCCCAGGGTCAGCGGATAGTGAGTCTGATCCTGGTTGGCGACTTCGCCGAATACCACGCCTTGGGCGGTGCCGTGTTGCAACGCCGCGGAAATCGGGAAGTTCTCGAACACCAGCAGGCTGTCGAACAGCGCTCCCCCGCCCTGCCCGGCCCAACGTTGGATGCTCGCCAGCGGCGTATGCTCGAACTCGCGCAGGCTCAGGTTCTGCGCCTGTACGGCGGCCAGCCAGGCCGCGACGGTCTGGTCCGGACGCGAGCCGGCGATCACCGGCAAGGTGTTGATGAACAGGCCGACCTGTTGTTCGATGCCAACCAGCTCCGCCGGCCGCCCGGCCACGGTGGTGCCAAATGCCACGCAGTCGCTGCCTGTGTAGCGCTGCAACAGCAGCAGCCAAGCCGCTTGCACCAGCGTATTGACGGTGACTTTCTGCTGGCGGGCGAACGCGTTGAGACGGCCAGTGCCCGGCGCATCCAGGTGGTAATGCCTGAGCGCATGAGCGCTTTCGCTGCGCATTTCGCCACTCGCCGCAGCGGCGTTCGCCAGTACAGTCGGCTCCTGGAGATCGGCCAGTTGCCCCCGCCAGAACGCTTCACTGAGGGCGGCGTCCTGGCGCTGCAACCATTGGATGTAATCGGCATAGCGGCTGACCGGGCGCGGCGGCTGTTGACCGGCATAGCGTTGCAGCACTTCACCGAGCATCTGCGCGCTGCTCCAGCCATCCATCAGGATATGGTGGTTGGTGAAGATCAGGTGATGACGCTCATCGCTCAGTTGAATCAGCGTGACCCGCAGCAGCCCGGCCTGGGTCAGGTCGAACCCCATGGCCAGGTCAGCGGCAATGAAATCCTTGAGGGCCAGGGCGACATCCTGGCGTTCGCGCCAATCGAGCACGGTGTAGGGCAGCGCCAGACGGCGGTGGATGATCTGCAACTGTTGCTGCAACTCGCCCTGCCAGATGAAGCCGCTGCGCAGGATCTCATGGGCGTCCAGGGTCGCCTGCCACGCCGCGCGGAAACGCTCGGGGTCCAGGCCATCGACATCCACGCACAATTGGTTGATGTAGGCACCGGTGCCCTGCTCGTACAGGGTATGAAACAGCATGCCTTGTTGCATCGGCGACAGTGGATAAATGTCTTCGATGGCGGCAGCCGGCACGGGGATCGCGTCCAACTGCGCCTGGGTGATGCGCGCCAGCGGGAAGTCCGACGGCGTGGTGCCCATGGAATGGGCCTGGCAACAATGGCCGATCAGCGCTTCCAGTTCGCGGGCATAGTCATCGGCCAGACAGGCGATGGTCGCCTCGTTGAATTGCTCAAGGCTGAACGTCCAACGCAAGTCGAGCTCGCCGTCGTAGACCTGGCCTTCGACACTCAGCCAGTTATCCAATGGCGCATCAAGGCTCTGCTCGCGCCCGGCGCTTTCCCCCGCCGGGCTGAACAGCGCACCCTCCCGGGCATCGAAACTGCCGTCGAACTGGCCGAGGTAATTGAAGGTGATGCATGGCAATGGCAAGGCCTTGAGACAGGCTTGCGCCGCATCGTCGCCGAGGTAGCGCAGCACACCGAAACCGATGCCCTTGTTCGGGATCGCCCGCAGTTGCTCCTTGATCTGCTTGATCGCGGCGGCCACGCTATCGGCCGGGGTCAGGCGCACGGGGAACAGGCTGGTGAACCAGCCGACCGTACGGGTCAGATCGACGCCTTTGAACAACTCTTCGCGGCCATGGCCTTCGAGCTGGATCAAGGTGTCGGCGTGGCCGGTCCAGCGACAGATTACCCGCGCCAGGGCGGTCAGCAGCAGGTCGTTGACCTGGGTGCGATACGCCGCGGGAGCCTCTTGCAGCAGTTGCCGGGTGAGGGTTTTGTCGAGACGGCTGTGCAGCACTTTGGCGTAACGGCTTTGCCGGCTGCCTTGGGGGTTATCCCACGGCAGATCCACTCCCGCGCCTTGCAGTTGTTGCTGCCAGAACGTCAGTTCGGCCTGAACGTTTTCAGTGCTGGCGTAGGCCTGCAGATGTTCGCCCCAGGCCTTGTAGGCGCTGGTCTTGGCCGGCAGCTTGATGGCGGCGCCGGCGCTGGCCTGTTGATAAGCCCGTTGCAGATCTTCCAGCAGGATGCGCCACGACACACCGTCCACGGCCAGGTGGTGCACGGCCAATAACAGCCGCTGGCTGCCATCGGCCATGCTCGCCAGCACCGCACGCAGCAGCGGGCCATTGTGCAGGTCGAGGCTGCACTGAGCCTTGGCACACAGGTCTTGCAGCTCAGCGGCGCTCAGGTTGTCCGCCGTCCACAACAACTCAGGGTCGACCACCATCGGCGCCACCTCGGCCCGCCAGCCGGCAGGGGTTTCGACGAAGCGCGAACGCAAGGCATCGTGATGCGCCAACACGGCGTTGAGGGCCTGCCGCAGCACCGGGGCCTGCAACGGTAGATGGCTGCGCAACAAGACGGCCTGGTTCCAGTGGTGACGCTGGGCAATGGCGTCCTCGAAAAACAGCTGCTGGATGGGCAGCAACGGCAGCTCGCCGCTGACCGGCCCCTGATCGATCTGCAGCCCGCTGCCACCCTGTTGCGCGACGCTCGCCAGGCCTTGCACGGTTTGATGCTGGAACAGGTCACGGGGGGTGAAATGGATCCCGGCCTGCCGCGAGCGGCTGACCACCTGGATCGAGATGATCGAGTCGCCACCCAGCTCGAAAAAGTTGTCGGTCAAGCCGACCTGTTCAAGCTTGAGCACGTCCTGCCAGACGGCTGCGATGCCTCGCTCCAGTTCGCTGCGGGGGGCGATATAGGCCTGCTGCAGTTGGCTGGCATCCGCTGAAGGCAAGGCCTTGCGGTCGAGCTTGCCGTTGGGGCTCAACGGCATTTGCGCAAGGAACACCAGCTGGGTCGGCACCATGTAATCCGGCAGGTGCTCCTTGAGTTGCGCCTTGAGAGTTTCCCGCGCAGCGCCCTGCTCATCAGCCGAGGCCGACACCAGCGAAGTGTCGTTGGGCACCACATAACCCACCAGTTGCAAGCTGCTGCCACCCTGCACCGCCAGTACGACGGCTTCACTGACCGCCGCCAGTTCCAACAGGCGTGCTTCGACCTCGCCCAGCTCGATGCGCAAGCCGCGGATCTTCACTTGATGGTCAACGCGGCCCACGTATTCGATTTCGCCCAAGGCATTGAAGCGCGCCAAGTCGCCGGTGCGATACAGGCGCGCACCGCTGGTGGAAAACGGATCGGGGATGAAACGTTCGGCGGTCAAGGCCGGGCGTTGAAAGTAACCACGCGCCAGCAGCTCGCCGCCAATCAGCAACTCCCCGGTCACCCCCACCGGCGTGGGCGCCAGATGCGCATCGAGCAGATAGGTATGCCGGCCTGGAAGCGGTTGACCAATGGGCAAGGTCAGCGGCAGCGGCCGGCGATTAAACACGTAATCGCTGCAATCAAGGGTGGTGGCCGTGACCGTGGCCTCGGTCGGGCCGTAGGTGTTGAGCAGCTTGACCTGCTCCAGCCCGGCCCGGCGCCAGGCCTGCACGCCTTCGGGCGGCATGGCTTCACCCCCACTGTGCACCTGGCGCAGCGCTGCATAGTCACGCGGCCCGACAGCGGCGAACTCCTTGGCGATCATGTTCCAGTAGGCGGTGGTCAAGTCCATGACCGTGATGCCCTGCTCGACGATCTGGCGGTACAGGGTTTCGCTGTCCCAGACCTCGTTGCCGCGCAGCACCACCGAGGCGCCGCAGGTCAGCGGGCCGAACAGTTGCTCGCCAAAGGCATCGAAGTTGAACGTCGCGAATTGCAGCACGCAGTCGGCGCTGTTCAAGCCGTAATAGTACTGCGAGGCAAACGCATGCTTGCTCAGCGCGCCATGACTGATACCGACGCCTTTCGGCCGCCCGGTCGAGCCGGAGGTGAACATGACGTAGGCCAGGCTGTCGGCCCACACCGTGCGTTGCAGGTTGCCTGGCTCGGCGCTTTCCCAGGACTCGGCCTGATCCAGGCACAGGCAACGCACGCCGTCAGGCACAGGCAGTCGTTCAAGCAAATGGCTTTGGCTCAGGAGCAAACGGCTGGCGCTGTCTTCGATCATGAATCGAAGGCGATCCACCGGGTACTGGGGGTCCAGCGGCACGTAGGCACCGCCGGCCTTGAGCACGGCAAGAATGGCCACCACCAGGTCCAGGCTCCGGTCAACAGCGATGCCCACCAGCACGTCAGGACCGACCCCCGCCGCCACCAATGTGCGCGCCAGGCGGTTGGATCGGGCATTGAGCTGGCCATAGCTCAATCGTTGTCCATCGCAGATCAAGGCGACGGCGTCCGGGCTACGTTGAGCTTGGGCCTCGAACAGTTCATGCACCGGTCGCTCACTCGGCCAGCTCGTGTCGTGGCGCGCCCACTCTGTCACCACCTGCCGATAGTCGGCCGGCGCCAACAACGCCAGCTCGCCGACGCGCTGCTGCGGGTCGTTGACGATGTTGCGCAATAGCAGCGTCCAGTGCCGAGCCATGCGCTCGATGGTGTCGGGGTTGAACAAGTCACTGGCGTAGGTGAACGCCGCATGCAAGTGCCCGCCCTTTTCGTAGGTGTCCAGGCTCAAGTCGAACTGGGTGCTGCGGGTTTCCCACTCGATGACGCCCAACTCCAGACCGCTGCCGACTTTCAGCGTGGTGACGTCGGCCACTTCCGGCTGGTGGTTGTACATCACCTGGAACAATGGGTTGTAGCTCAGGCTGCGCTCAAGCTTCAGCGCCTCGACCAACCGTTCGAAGGGCAGATCCTGGTGGGCCTGGGCGCCGAGGGCGATTTCCTTGATGTCACGCAACAGGTCGCCGAGGCGAGTCTGGCCGTCCAGTTGCACCCGCAATACCTGGGTGTTGACGAAGAAACCGATCAGCCCTTCGATTTCCCGGCGGTTGCGGTTGGCGATCGGGACGCCGACCCGCAAGTCGTCTTGTCCGGTATAGCGGTGCAGCAGGATATTGAAAGTCCCCAGCAGCAGCATGAACAACGTGACCCCATGCTGGCGGGCAACGCCGCGCAGTTGCTCGACCAGCGCGGCGTCCACCACATGCTCCAGGCGGCGACCGCGATAGCTCGGCAGCACCGGGCGCGGATAGTCGATCGGCAGCTCCAGCACCGGATGCTCATCGCCCAGCTGCGCTTGCCAGTAATCGAGTTGACGCTGCAGCTCGCCCGCTTCCAGCCAGCGCCGCTGCCACAGGGCATAGTCGCTGTACTGGATCGGCAAGTCGGCCAATTGCGGCGCAACGCCCGCCTCATGGGCGTCGTAGCAGCGGATGAATTCATCGATCAGCACGTTCATCGACCAGCCGTCGGAGACGATGTGGTGCAAGGTCAGCAGCAGCACGTGCTCCTGATCATCGAGTTTGAGCAGTTCGACCCGCAGCAAGGGGCCGCTGGACAGGTCGAAGGGCCGCAGTGATTGTTCCTCGGCGGCCCGACGCACCGCTTGCTCGCGCTCGGCTGCCGGCATGGCGCTGAAGTCCCTGTGCTCGATCACCAACGGCGCGTCGGTCGGCACTTGCAGGAGGCTGTCGTCGGCCTGGCGCCGGAACACCGTACGCAGGGTTTCATGACGGGCCACCAGGCTGGCGAAAGCTTGCTCCAGCGCCGGCAGGCTCAACGCGCCCTTTAGCCGCACCGCTCCCGGCAAGTTGTAGGCGCCGCTGTCCGGCTCCAGCTGCCAGAGAAACCACATGCGCTGCTGGGCATAAGACAAGGCCTGGCGATCCTCGGCCTCGACGCCCCGAGGGATAGGGAAACCGCTGAACTCCACGCCCTCCTTGTCCAGCGCGGCCAGGAACATCCGGCGCTTTTCCAGGGGCAACCCGATAAACCGGCGAGCAAGTTTCAAGGCGTCTTCAGCATTCATTTCTGGGGTATCCGGAATCAGTGGGCACAAGGCACAAAGGCAAGTCGTCCCTATAAAACGAATGCAGACCGGAAAAATTAGCGTTTGAGAATTTGTGTCAGGAAGGGAGGCAGAACAGGGATTTTCAGAAGGATGCAGCCCCCTAAATGTGGGAGCGAGCTTGCTCGCGATGGCGGTGGGTCAGCTTGCTGTTCGTTGACTGACACGACGCCATCGCGAGCAAGCTCGCTCCCACAAGGGGGTATATCACCCCCATCCACTGTGGGGGCTGCATTTGGATCAGGCGCTGATGGCCAACCCATGCCGCCGATGATGCACGCTCAACTGATCCTTGATCAGCCGCAGCACCTTGGCCTCGTGCTCATGAATGAAGAAGTGCCCACCGGCCAGCATGTCCACCGAGAAGCTGCCCGTGGTTTCCTGGCGCCAGCCAATCAGTTGCTCCGTGGTGGCCTTGTCGGTGGTGCCGCCGAACACGTGCACCGGACAGTTGAGCAGCGGCCGCTGCCGCGGTTGGAAGCGTCCACACAGCAGGAAGTCGGCCCGCAGGACCGGCAACGTCAGGGCCATCAGCTCTTCATTGGCCAATATCTCTTCGCTGGTGCCGTTGAGGGTGCGCAGTTGCTCGATCAGTTCAGCGTCGGTTCTCGGCTCGGCGAAACCGCGGTCATAGTCGGCGCGCATTGTCGGCGCCGCGGTGCCGGACGCAAACAGCGCTACTGGTTCCGGGCAGCCGAGCTCACGCAGGGCATGGCCGATCTCGCAAGCCAGCAGCGCGCCCAGGCTGTGGCCGAACAAGGCGTAAGGGGCCTGGAGTGTCGCGGACAGCTCCCGCGCCAGTTGCATCGCCAACGGGCCCATGTCGGTATGCAGCGGCTCGTCGAAGCGCGCCCCGCGCCCCGGCAGTTCCACCGGTTGCACGTGCAGCCATTGCGGCAACGTGCGCCGCCAGCGGCTGTACACCATCGCGCTGGCGCCGGAATAAGGCAGGCACAGCAGGGTCAGTTGGGTCACTGCGGTTTTCTCCGATCGGTCGTGTAGAAAAGATAACGAAATCGTAACCCATGGAATTAGTCAAAACCGTGACGTTCGCTACGCGATGACGGCACCTTGTGGGAGCAAGGCTTGCCCGCGATGAACGATAACGCGGTTCATCTTCCCACCCGACCTTATACTGGCGATACCTTGATCACTGCACCACACGGGAGAACGCCATGAGCTGGTCCGCCAAGCAATACGTCACCTTCGAACAGGAACGCACCCGTCCGTCCCGGGACCTGCTCGCCGCCATCCCCCCCACACAGGCCCGCTCGGTGATCGACCTGGGGTGCGGCCCGGGCAATTCCACCGAACTGTTGGTGGAACATTTCAACAGCGCCACGGTGCGCGGCCTGGACAGTTCCAGCGACATGGTCGACGCCGCACGCAAACGCTTGCCCGCCGTGACGTTCGACACCGCCGACATCGGCCAATGGGATGAACCCGGGCCGTTCGACGTGATCTTCGCCAACGCCGTGCTGCAATGGCTGCCCGACCACGCCAGCCTGCTGCCCTCGCTGGTGGGCAAGCTCGCTCCCGGCGGCAGCCTGGCGATCCAGATGCCCGACAACCTGCACCAGCCCTCCCACCGCTTGATGCGGGAAATCGCCGCCAACGGGCCTTGGGCCAGCCAACTGGCCGCGGCGGCTGATTCGCGTACCGAGATGGCGGATGCCAGCACCTATTACTCGATCCTCAAGCCCCACTGCAGCCGCGTCGATGTGTGGCGCACCACCTACCATCACCCCTTGGCCGGCGGTGCCGCAGGCGTGGTGGAATGGTTCAAGGGCAGCGCCTTGCGGCCGTTTCTCGAGCCGCTGGACGAGGCGCAACGCGAGCAGTACCTGGCGCAGTACCTCAAGGCGATCGAACAGGCTTATCCAGCCCAGGACGATGGGACGGTGCTGCTGCCGTTTCCCCGGTTGTTCATGGTCGCGACGCGCTAGGGCGACGGTCGATAACGCAGCGACGGGGCCTAAATTTCTGATCCGGGCCCTCGTTACCTGCTAAGACCAAAAACCCGCAAGAGTGACCGCCGTGGACCTGCACACCATCCTGGGCAAGCTGTTCGCCAATGCCGGCGCCGTTGGTATCGAAGGCGTCTTCCAATTCGTGTTCGGCCCGCACCAGGCGTACTGGTCCGAGGTCAAGGCCAGCAGCCGCACCGAGGCCGGCCGTCACACCAGCCCTGACGTGACCATCGAGGTGGCGGAAAAGGACTTCCTCGGGATCATGGCCGGCCTGGCCAATGTCGAGGAACTGTTCGCCAGCGGGCGCCTGAAGATCGGCGGCAACATGGGCCTGGCGACGTTGCTGCCGCAGATCATCGACCATGCCCGGCATGGCAGTGGCGTGGTGGAAAAGGTCGACATGAACAAGCGCTACCCCACCCCGTCGCGCTTCAGCGAAAAACTCACCGCCAGCCTGCCGCCCCAACGCAGCGTGGAGCGTCGGCCTCGCAGCGGGCTGTCGGTGCAGGAGTTTCAAGCACGCTATTTACCCCACGGCATTCCACTGGTCATCAGCGATGCCTTGCAGGACTGGCCGTTGTTCAAGCTCAGCCGCGAAGAATCCCTGGTGCATTTTGCCGAGCTGCAAGGCATCACCCGCCACGGCGACTACGTGAAGAAGACCTTCTCCACCGAGCGGGATTTCCGCTCCACGTCCATGGCCGACTTCATCGCCTCCCTCGACAGCCCGGCGACCAGGGGCGCCGACGGCGAACCACCGGCCTACATGGGCAACAACATCCTGCCGGCGCAACTGATGGAGCAGATCAAGTACCCGCCCTACTTCGACGCCTCGCTGTTCATCCCGCCGCGCATCTGGATCGGCCCCAAGGGCACCCTGACGCCGCTGCACCGCGACGACACCGACAACCTGTTCGCCCAGGTCTGGGGCCAGAAAACCTTCACCCTCGCCGCGCCTCACCACCGCGAAGCCCTGGGCACTTGGTCCACGGCGCCCCAAGGCGGGCTGGACGGCTGTGATTTCAACCCGGACGCGCCGGACTACCAACGCTTCCCCCACGCCCGCGACGTGACCTTCATGCGCGTGACATTGGAAGCTGGGGATTTGCTGTTTTTGCCTGAGGGCTGGTTCCATCAGGTGGAGTCGGTGTCTACGTCGTTGTCGGTGAATTTCTGGGTGAATTCGGGGCGGGGTTGGTAACAACCGACCTGAAGCAACATTCTTTGTGGCTGGAGGATTGTGGGAGCAAGGCTTGCCCGCGATGAAGGCAATGCGGTCTTTCAGAAATCGAGTCGCCTGTTTCGCGAGCAAGCTATGCTCCCACAGTCCCCTTGCCACAGGTTTGTGTTTGGACCTGGAATATGAAGACCGCTTCACCCAACTGAACTCTGCCCCCCTCACACCAGTCAGCAGGTAAGGCCCCTCCGTTCAAGGTGCTAGACCATGCAGATATCCCTCGCCCGACAGGTTGCCCTGGTCACCGGCGCCAGCTCCGGCATTGGCGCAGGCGCGGCCAGGGCGTTGGCAGACGCGGGTGCCGCGGTGGTACTCAACTACCACTCCAGCGCCGGCCCGGCCGAAGCACTGGCCCGTGAAATCAACGCCACCGGCGGCCGCGCCATCGCCGTCGGGGCCGATGTGTCGAAGGAGCCGGACGTCGAGCGGCTGTTCGCCCAGACCCTCGAAGCGTTTGGCGCGCTGGACATCCTGGTCGCCAACTCCGGCCTGCAAAAAGACGCCGCCACCGTCGACATGCGCCTGGAAGACTGGAACACCGTGATCGGCACCAACCTCACCGGCCAGTTCCTCTGTGCTCGCGCCGCCCTGCGGATTTTCACCCGCCAGGGTATTCGCCAGGGCGTGTCCCGGGCCGCAGGCAAGATCATTCACATGAGTTCGGTGCACCAGCGCATTCCCTGGGCGGGCCACGCCAATTACGCCGCGTCCAAGGGCGGAGTCGATCTGCTGATGCAGAGCCTGGCCCAGGAAACCAGCCACCAACGCATCCGCATCAACAGCATCGCCCCCGGCGCCATCCGCACCGCCATCAACCAGGACGCCACCGAGGGCGAGCAGGAACAGAAACTGCTGGAGCTGATTCCTTACGGTCGCGTCGGCGATGTGGAGGACGTCGCCAACGCGGTGGTCTGGCTGGCCTCGGACTTGTCCGATTATGTGGTGGGCACCACGCTGTTCATCGATGGCGGGATGAGCCTTTATCCGGGGTTTCGCGGCAATGGCTGATCATGACGAACCACAAAGCCCCATCGAGAACCACGGCATCATTGGCGACATGCGCAGCGCCGCGCTGGTCAATGACCAAGGCAGCATAGATTTTTTCTGCTGGCCGGAATTCGACAGCCCGTCGATCTTCTGTTCGCTGCTGGATACGCCCGAAGCGGGCATTTTCCAACTCGCGCCAGACCTGCCGAATGCCCGCCGCCAGCAGATCTACCTGCCCGACACCAACGTGCTGCAAACCCGCTGGCTGAGCGACGGTGCCGTGGTGGAAGTCACCGACCTGCTGCCCATTGGCGACAGCGAGGATGATTTGCCGGTGCTGATGCGCAAGGTGCACATGACCGTCGGCAGCGCGACGTTTCGCATGCGCTGCGCCGTGCGGCATGACTACGCCCGGGCCGCCACCACTGCGCGCCAGGACGCTGCCCACATCTGTTTCGAGGCGCCGGGACAACCGAGCCTACGCTTATGCTCCGATCAGCCCATGACGCTGGACGGCAATGCGGCGGTGGCCGAGTTCACCCTGGCGCAGGGCCAGAGCGCCGAATTCTTGCTGGGTGGCATCGACGACCCGCGCCTTCAGGACGATGTCAGCGCGATTTGCCTGGAACGCACCCTGGCGTTCTGGCGCGGCTGGATCGGCCAGTCCACCTACCGGGGCCGCTGGCGGGAAGTGGTCAACCGCTCGGCCCTGGCGCTGAAGCTGCTGACCTCGCGCAAGCACGGCGCCATCCTCGCCGCCGCCACCTTCGGCCTGCCGGAAACCCGCGGCGGCGAACGCAACTGGGATTATCGCTACACCTGGATCCGCGACTCTTCCTTTACCGTCTATGCGTTCATGCGCCTGGGCTTCGTCGAAGAAGCCAACGCCTACATGCGCTGGCTGCGCGGCCGGGTCAGCGACTGCTGCGATCAGCCGACCAAACTCAATATTCTCTACGGTCTGGACGGCAGGCTGGAACTGCCGGAAACCGAACTGCCGCACCTGAGTGGCTTCGGCAACGCCCGACCGGTGCGCATCGGCAACCTGGCCTACAAACAGGTGCAGTTGGACATTTTCGGCGAGCTGATGGACGCGGTGTACCTGGTCAACAAATACGGCGAAGCCATCTCCCATCAAGGCTGGAAACACACCGTCGAGGTGGTCGACCAAGTGTGCAAGGTCTGGCAGGACAAGGATGTGGGTATCTGGGAAATGCGCGGCGACAAACAGCATTTCCTGCATTCGCGGCTCATGTGTTGGGTCGCCGTGGATCGCGCCATCCGCCTGGCCGAAAAACGCTCCCTGCCCGCCCCGTTCGCCCGCTGGGACGAGACGCGCCAGGCCATCTACCAGGACATCTGGACGAACTTCTGGAACGACGAACACCAGCACTTCATCCAGCGCCTGGGCAGCAGCGCCCTGGACGGCTCGATGCTGTTGATGCCGCTGGTGCGCTTCGTCAGCGCCCGCGACCCGCGCTGGCTCTCGACACTCGATGCCATCGAAAAAAACCTGGTGCGCGACGGCATGGTCTATCGCTACCGCAACGACGACAGCCCCATCGACGGCCTCAGCGGCATCGAAGGCTCATTCGCGGCCTGCTCATTCTGGTACGTCGAATGCCTGGCCCGCGCCGGCCGCGTGGAAAAAGCCCAGCTGGAGTTCGAACAACTGCTGCGCTACGCCAACCCGCTGGGGCTGTACGCCGAAGAATTCGACAGCCACGGCTACCACCTGGGCAACACTCCCCAAGCCCTGACCCATCTTGCGCTGATCAGCGCGGCGAGCTTCCTGGATCGCAAGTTGAGCGGGGAGAAAACTCATTGGCAGCCGTGAACTGAGTTGCCCTTCAGACTGGGCACAGTCCCTGTGGCGAGGGAGCTTGCTCCCGCTCGACTGTGTAGGAGCTGGCGAAGCCTGCGATCTTTTGATCTTTCGCTTGGGATTCAAGTGTCTGGGGAAAGATCGCAGCCTCGTTGCACTCGACAGCTCCTACACAGCTCCTACTACCGCGCTGAGTCGGCCAATTCGAGGTCATCCAACGCACGGTTGGCCAACAACCTGGCCAGCTCGATCAACTGCTGAATCCCCAGCGCAACATGCCGCCGGGAACCTTCCAGATCGAACCCCAGGTCACTGACCAGCGCATCGGCCGAGGCCAGGGTTTCGCTGAGGGTGGTCAGCACCGATTCGGTGTTGAGGCCGGGGACCACGGTGAAAACCTGGCCGTCCTGGGTGTCAGGTTTAGGCGGCGTGGGCGACAAATGGATATTCAGCGCCCGGTCGGCGGCTTCGCGGAGCTTTTTTGTATCGAGGGTGGTGTAGGCAGAGAGGTCTTCGGCTCTATGGTGATTGATCTTATCCATTGTGAAACTCCTAGCTTGAAAAATGAGTTCACCGACCTCGCTACGAAAAAGGCTGAGGTTGGCGCGTGTGCGCCTGACATTGGACGGGTGACCAAACCCGGTCGCTGATTTTGCAGCGACGGGCAAAGCCTATCCCCGCTATTTCCTAACCGGCAACCGCCGCGACTCGTCAGAAAATTCCGGTTCACCTATTTTTTTGTAGGAACACAACCCCGTGGCGAGGGAGCTTGCTCCCGCTCGACTGCGCAGCAGGCGCAAAAATCTTGGGGTCGCTTCGCAACCCAGCGGGAGCAAGCTCCCTCGCCACAAGAGCATTGCAGTACCCGCTTCCCATTTATCGTTACGTCCCGTTTCGAGTTGCCAGCCCCCCAAACCCCTCCTAAGATCGATGCTCTCACGGGTGCAGCGGAGCTGCCCGATAAAAACCCGACTCAAGGACCTGACATGACCCATATCAAACGCCCCATCACCACCCCACCCCGAAGAGGCCTTACCCGCGAAGACCTCTGGGAGGGCCAGGACCGGGGCCTGATCAAATGCTGGGAAATCGGCCGCGACCGCGCGGTGAAGTTTCCCGAACTGGCGCAGCGCTGCCTGGCCGGTGAGTTGCCGGTACTGGGCTGGAAAGGTGGCGTCAGCCGCAGCCTGAAGAAAAGCGAAAAATTCGGCTGTCTCAAGTACCTCGCCCAATGGCAGGGCCTGCGCGGTGAAGACCTGGACATCGACTTGACCCAGGAGCGCACCCTCACCTGCTCCAGCACGAACATGATCGTGACGTTCACGCCGGATCGGGCCAAATACGTGAACCAGGAACCCGCCTGACCGCAACCGAGCAATGCCGGAGGCCAACATGAACCTCGATCCCAAGGTCAACTTCGCCGTGACGCCGCTGTTGCGCATCGCCTACGAAGAACACGGTCCCGCCAGCGGCGAGCCCGTCATCCTGCTGCACGGCTTTCCTTACGACCCCAGGGCTTTCGATGAAGTCGCACCAGCCCTGGCCGAGCGTGGATATTGGGTCATCGTGCCCTACCTGCGCGGCTACGGCCCGACCCGGTTCAACAACCCGGCCATCCTGCGCTCCGGCCAGCAAGCGGCACTGGCGCAGGACCTGCTGGACCTGATGCACGCACTCTCCATCCCCCAGGCCGCGCTGTGCGGCTACGACTGGGGCGGTCGGGCGGCGTGTATCGTCGCGGCGCTGTGGCCCGAGCGCGTTCGCTGCCTGGTGACTGGCGACGGCTACAACCTGCAGGACATTCCCCGTTCCACGCAGCCGCTGGACTCGGAAACCGAACATCGCCTGTGGTACCAGTACTATTTCCACACGGCGCGGGGCGTCGAGGGCCTGACCCGGAACCGACGTGAACTGTGTGAGTTGCTCTGGCGCCTGTGGTCACCGACCTGGAAACGTGGCGCCGAACGGTATCCCCTCAGTGCTGCGTCGTTCGACAACCCGGACTTCGTCGACGTGGTGATCCACTCCTACCGCCATCGCTTCATGTACGCACCGGGCGACCCGACGCTGGAGTGGATGGAGGAACGGCTGGCGGCACAACCGGCCATCAGCGTGCCGAGCATTTCCCTGTGCGGCGCCGACGACGGCGTGGGGCCAGCGCCGGAACATGATGAAGACGCCGAACATTTCACAGGTTTTTACGAGCGCCGCGTGCTGGCCGGTGTCGGCCACAACATCCCACAGGAAGCCCCCGAGGCCACGCTCAAGGCATTGCTGGATCTGCTTGAGGGCTGACGGCGAACCGCTCGCGATAGGCCTGTGGCGTTACCCCCATGGCCCGCAAAAAGCTGCGGCGCAAGGTTTCCTCACTGCCGAAGCCACATTGCACCGCCACCCGCTTGATCGACACAGCGGTGTCGGACAACAGGCGGCGAGCGGTTTCCACGCGAATCAACTCCACCGCCCGCGCCGGGGTCTGGCCGGTGTCGGCGCGGTAGTGCCGCACAAAGCTGCGTTCGCTCATGCCGACCTCGGCGGCCAGGCTCGACAGGCCCAGGTCACGGGTGAGGTTTTCAGCGATCCAGGCATGCAGGTCATCAAACCGACTGCCCTGCTTTTGCAGCGACAACGTCACGCTGAACTGCGATTGCCCGCCAGGCCGCTTGAGGAACACCACCAGGTGCCGGGCGACTTCCAGCGCCACCGCGCGGCCCAGGTCTTCCTCCACTAGCGCCAAGGCCAGGTCGATGCCGGCCGTGACCCCGGCCGAGGTCCAGACCGGACCGTCGTTGATGAAAATCGGGTTGGGTTCGACCCGCAACTGCGGATGCTGCTCGGCCAGTTGTTCGCAGCGGGTCCAGTGCGTCACCACGCGTCGCCCGTCCAGCCAACCGCTGGCGGCCAGCAGGAACGCCCCGGTGCACACCGACGCCACCCTTCGCGAACGCAGGCCGTGCTCCTTGACCCAGGCCACCAGCGCCGGATCCTTCGCCGCTTCGTACACGCCCCAGCCACCAGCGATCAACAGCGTGTCGCTGCCTTCGCTCGGCAGCGGCTCGGCTAACAGCGCCAACCCTGCCGAGGACATCACCGCCCCGCCCCCCACAGCGATGACTGTCGGCGTGTAGGGCAACGGCAGGCCTTGCTGGCGGGCCAGGTCGTTGGCTGAGGCAAACACCTGCAGGGGCCCGGTGACATCCAGCACTTGCACGTTGGCGAAGGCCAGTACATGAACGGTTTTCGGTGGGTTGGGCATATTGGCGTGATTCGTGGGTTTATTGGCGTATACGCCAGAACCTACGGATCTAAAGTAAAACCGTCCACCCCTCGGGCATCATCCAAAGGAGCACGCGACATGACGCTGCAGATCGGTTTGCTGTTATTCCCCCAAGTCCAGCAGTTGGACCTGACCGGCCCTTATGACGTACTGGCCTCGTTGCCAGACGTGAAGGTCCACCTGATCTGGAAGGACCTGGCGCCGGTCACTGCCAGCACTGGGCTGGTGTTGCTACCCACCACCACGTTCGAGGACTGCCCGAAGCTCGACGTGATCTGCGTTCCCGGCGGGACCGGCGTCGGGCCCCTGATGGAAGACGAGCAGACGTTGGCCTTCATCAAGCGGCAGGCCGCCGAGGCGAAATACATCACGTCCGTGTGCACCGGTTCGCTGGTGCTCGGTGCGGCGGGCCTGTTGCAAGGCAAGCGCGCCACCACCCATTGGGCCTATCACAGCCTGCTGCAAACCTTGGGCGCGACACCGGTCAAGGATCGCGTGGTCCGCGATGGCAACCTGCTCACCGGTGGCGGCATCACGGCCGGGATCGATTTTGCCTTGACCCTGGCGGCCGAACTGTTCGACCAGGACACCGCCGAACTGGTCCAGCTGCAGCTCGAATACGCCCCTGCCCCGCCGTTCAACGCCGGCAGCCCCGACACCGCGCCGACGCGCGTCCTGGAAGAAGCCCACCGGCGTACCGCAGAGTCGTTCCGGGTGCGCTCGCAGATCGCTCAGCGAGCTGCGGCGCGGTTGGAGCGGGCGTAACGATAAGCCCCAGCCAGGCACTGCTGTGCTGTGCTGTGTTGTGCTGTGGGAGCAAAGCTTGCTCGCGAAACAGGCGCCTCTATTTCTGGAAAGACCGCATCGCCTCTATCGCGGGCAAGCCTTGCTCCCACACAGCTGGGCCTGCCACAGAGCTCAGGTTTCCCTCATGCGATACCACTCGCTCATGAGCGGTCTCCTGTCGGGTCAACTCGATTCAAAACGGGCTGGCAGTGGGGCGCACGATCAGTTCGCTGACGTCCACATCCGCTGGTTGTTCGATGGCGTAGGCGATCGCCCGGGCGATGGCTTCGGCCGGAATGGAGATCCTGCGGAACTCGCGCATTTCGGCACGACCACCTTCATCGGAAATGCTCTCGGCCAGTTCCGATTCGGTCACGCCGGGGGAAATCACCGTCACCCGAACATCACCCCCGACTTCCTGGCGCAAGCCCTCGGAAATCGCCCGCACAGCGTACTTGGTCGCGCAATACACGGCGGCAGTCGGGCTGACGGCGTAGGCACCGATGGACGCGATGTTGATGAACTGGCCGCTGCGCTGGCGCTGCATCAGCGGCAGGCCGGCGGCGATGCCGTGGAGCACGCCACGGATGTTGACGTCGATCATGCGGTCCCACTCCTCGACTTTCAGCGCCTCGAGCTTGGAGAGCGGCATGACCCCGGCATTGTTGATGATCACGTCGAGCCGACCGAATCGCTCGACAGCAAAGTCGATCAACTGCTGGACATCCTCGCGGCGGGTCACTTCCACCGCTTTGCAGACCGCCTGCTGGCCGGCGGTTTCGAGCTCCTGCACCAGTGTTTGCAGACGATCGATGCGCCGGGCGCCAAGCACGACACGGGCACCGCGAGCCGCGAGCAACCGCGCCGCCGCTTCACCAATCCCGCTGCTGGCGCCAGTGATGACCACTACTTTGTTTTGAATATCGGACATGATGGTTCCCTCGTCTGGATGTGTTGCCCCGGTGGGAGCGTTTTGACAGGTCCAGATTAGGGAACCGACCACGGCCTGGGTTAGCCGGATCCTCCTGCGCACTTGCACGATCCTGTGGCGATAAAACCGACTCTGGCCGACAGCCGCGCAATCGGCTTTACTAGCTCGGTCCACTCAATTTGGCCTGGGAGATTGATCGGCATGTCGGTATCCACGTCCATCCACATTGCGCCAGACGACGGCGTCAGCCAGCGCCGTGCCGAACTGGCGAGCCTGATGAAGCGCTTTGCACCGGAATACGGCGTTCACCCTACGGCCATCGAGGCCTTGCACCTGATCCGTAGCGACCAGCCGACCGAAGCCCTGCACACCGTGCACAAACCTGGTTTATGCGTGATTATCGAGGGGCGCAAGGAAGTGCGCCTGGCGGACGAATGCTACGTGTATGACCCGCTCAATTACCTGGTCGTCTCGGTGACCCTGCCGCTGGCCGGCCAGGTGATTGAAGCCAGCCCCGAGCGCCCCTACTTGTGCATCCGCCTCGACATCGACCCGGCACAGATCTGCCGCCTGATTGCCGACGCCAGCCCTATCGGCGTGCCGGCCGAAAGAAGCGGGCGCGGGCTGTTCCTGGATCGCATTGATGCGCCATTGCTCGACGCGCTGTTGCGCTTGCTGCGGCTGTTGGACAGCCCGGACGATATCGCCACCCTCGCGCCGTTGGCCCAACAGGAGATTTTCTACCGGCTGCTGCGTGGCGCCCAAGGCCAGCGCTTGCACGAAATCGCCATTCCCGACACCCAGACCCATCGCATCAGCCGTGCCATCGAATGGCTCAATACCCATTACGCCGAACCGCTGAGCATCGACAGCCTGGCACAAATGATCAATCTCAGCCCTTCGGCGCTGCACCACCGCTTCAAAGCCGTGACCGCCATGAGCCCGCTGCAATACCAGAAACAACTGCGCTTGCAGGAAGCCCGACGGTTACTATTGGCGGAGAACAGCGACGTTTCGTCAATTGGCTACAAGATGGGGTATGAAAGCCCTTCGCAGTTCAGCCGTGAATACAGCCGTCTATTTGGCGCCTCCCCGAGCAAGGACATCGCTCGTTTGCGGGCCCAGGCGCTGCAAGCCAGTAGCGCCTGATCCTAGACTCTCGCTGCCGATGGTTCCGACCGCACCATGACCCGGCGCCTGGTATGATCAGGCCACTTTTTCGCAGACGAAAAAAAACCCGCCTAGGCGGGTTTTTTGAGGACCAATTTGACTCCCTGTCCGGCATTCCATGCCTGGTCCAATCATCCATGACCCCGAGCACTCCCTGTACCCAGTGGATGAACATAGATTAGGCCCATCGGTATCTGGGAAAAAGACGAGAAAGCAGCAACGACGTGTAAGCGTTTCGCTATAGGACCCTTTCAGATTTTTGCGGGCGAAAAAAAACCCGCCGAAGCGGGTTTTTCCAAGACCATTACGACTCCCTGTCGATAGCTTTCCTTGCAAGGTCGATCGTCCCTGATCCTGAGCACTTCCTGTGCTTCAGTGGATGAGTCCAGATTACGCCTCGGATCCAAAACGAAATAGACGACATAGCTACCATCTCGTGTAAGACATTCGCTATACCGCCCTTCCGAAAACCCTTAGCCCCTCAGCAGTCCCCGTCAAGACTTGCTCAGGAAGGCTTCAATATTGGCCATCTGCTCGTCCCAGCCACGACTGTCCATGCGAAAAGCCTTGAGCCGGCGAGCCTCGGGAATGTTGTTGAAACCCGACTCCACGACTTTGAGCAAGGTACCGCCATCCATGTCTTCAAGTTCGAATAGCACCCGGGTTTCGGACTCTTGAGAGTAATCCACCTGCGGCTCGACAGCGTAAGGATGCCAGCGAAACGAGAACACCCGCTCAGGCTCCACCCGCTCCACCGCTACGTCCCAGATGAGATGCTCGTAACCTGGATAAGTGATTTGCCCCTGGGTACGCTCCCCTGCCACAAACCGTTTCCCCTCAAGGGCGACACCGAACCATTGGCCGAAAGCTTCGGCATTGGCCAGGGCTCGCCAGACATGAGAGCGCGGAGCCTTGAGCAGGATCTTTCTTTCAATGCGGTCGGATGAATGCATGGGTCACCTCCTGTGTTTCAACAGTAGGCTTGTAAGACCACAAGGCCAACCAGAAAGTTGTATCAGGATCGCCTTCTTTAAAACTGCATGGAGCGATGTAAACTCACCCGGCGTTTTCAACCCCCTCGAGGAGAGACCGAACATGTCCCTGCGCTTGCTTCTGACCCTGATGCCGCTGCTTTTCGTCACTGTTGCCCAGACCGACGACTGCGCCGACGCCACCACTCAAGGCGAAATGAACCAATGCGCAGCCAAAGAAAACAAGGCGGCCGACAACGAACTGAACAGCTTGTACAAGCAGATCACAGCACGCCTGAAGGACAACCCGGAGGCTAAGCAGATGCTGGTCAAGGCGCAGCGTGCCTGGATAGGTTTCCGTGATGCCGAATGCAATTTCTCCGCCTCCGGGGTCGAGGGCGGTAGCGTCTACCCGCTGATCTACAGCAACTGCATCACCGCCCAGACTAAAGCCCGGGTCGAGGCATTCAAGACCTATCTCAAGTGCAAGGAAGGGGATCTGAGCTGCCCAGTACCCGAGGCTTAAGGGCCCGGATGCAAAAAAGGATGACCTCTACAGGTCATCCTTTTTTTGGCCAAAGCTTTTTATTGCGGACAAAAACAAAACCCCTACCTGCATCAGCAGATAGGGGTTTCGGAATTTAATCTTGACGATGACCTACTCTCACATGGGGAAACCCCACACTACCATCGGCGATGCATCGTTTCACTGCTGAGTTCGGGATGGGATCAGGTGGTTCCAATGCTCTATGGTCGTCAAGAAATTCGGGTACTGAGTCGCGGCCAGCTGGCCTCGCTTCAGCAAATTTGGTATGTGATAGCGTCGGTGTTTTGTGAGATTCGAACTTTCGGTTCGTTTCGTCTTCACACACCGCAATCTGGTCTCTTTCGAGTTCACAAATTGCTTGGGTGTTATATGGTCAAGCCTCACGGGCAATTAGTACAGGTTAGCTCAACGCCTCACAGCGCTTACACACCCTGCCTATCAACGTCGTAGTCTTCGACGGCCCTTCAGGGGACTCAAGGTCCCAGTGAGATCTCATCTTGAGGCAAGTTTCCCGCTTAGATGCTTTCAGCGGTTATCTTTTCCGAACATAGCTACCCGGCAATGCCACTGGCGTGACAACCGGAACACCAGAGGTTCGTCCACTCCGGTCCTCTCGTACTAGGAGCAGCCCCTCTCAAATCTCAAACGTCCACGGCAGATAGGGACCGAACTGTCTCACGACGTTCTAAACCCAGCTCGCGTACCACTTTAAATGGCGAACAGCCATACCCTTGGGACCGGCTTCAGCCCCAGGATGTGATGAGCCGACATCGAGGTGCCAAACACCGCCGTCGATATGAACTCTTGGGCGGTATCAGCCTGTTATCCCCGGAGTACCTTTTATCCGTTGAGCGATGGCCCTTCCATACAGAACCACCGGATCACTAAGACCTACTTTCGTACCTGCTCGACGTGTCTGTCTCGCAGTCAAGCGCGCTTTTGCCTTTATACTCTACGACCGATTTCCGACCGGTCTGAGCGCACCTTCGTACTCCTCCGTTACTCTTTAGGAGGAGACCGCCCCAGTCAAACTACCCACCATACACTGTCCTCGATCCGGATAACGGACCTGAGTTAGAACCTCAAAGTTGCCAGGGTGGTATTTCAAGGATGGCTCCACGCGAACTGGCGTCCACGCTTCAAAGCCTCCCACCTATCCTACACAAGCAAATTCAAAGTCCAGTGCAAAGCTATAGTAAAGGTTCACGGGGTCTTTCCGTCTAGCCGCGGATACACTGCATCTTCACAGCGATTTCAATTTCACTGAGTCTCGGGTGGAGACAGCGCCGCCATCGTTACGCCATTCGTGCAGGTCGGAACTTACCCGACAAGGAATTTCGCTACCTTAGGACCGTTATAGTTACGGCCGCCGTTTACCGGGGCTTCGATCAAGAGCTTCGCGTTAGCTAACCCCATCAATTAACCTTCCGGCACCGGGCAGGCGTCACACCCTATACGTCCACTTTCGTGTTTGCAGAGTGCTGTGTTTTTAATAAACAGTCGCAGCGGCCTGGTATCTTCGACCGGCGTGGGCTTACGCAGCAAGTGCTTCACCCTCACCGGCGCACCTTCTCCCGAAGTTACGGTGCCATTTTGCCTAGTTCCTTCACCCGAGTTCTCTCAAGCGCCTTGGTATTCTCTACCCAACCACCTGTGTCGGTTTGGGGTACGGTTCCTGGTTACCTGAAGCTTAGAAGCTTTTCTTGGAAGCATGGCATCAACCACTTCGTCACCCAAAGGGTAACTCGTCATCAGCTCTCGGCCTTAGAATCCCGGATTTACCTAAGATTCCAGCCTACCACCTTAAACTTGGACAACCAACGCCAAGCTGGCCTAGCCTTCTCCGTCCCTCCATCGCAATAACCAGAAGTACAGGAATATTAACCTGTTTTCCATCGACTACGCTTTTCAGCCTCGCCTTAGGGACCGACTAACCCTGCGTCGATTAACGTTGCGCAGGAAACCTTGGTCTTTCGGCGTGGGTGTTTTTCACACCCATTGTCGTTACTCATGTCAGCATTCGCACTTCTGATACCTCCAGCAAGCTTCTCAACTCACCTTCACAGGCTTACAGAACGCTCCTCTACCGCATCACTTACGTGATACCCGTAGCTTCGGTGTATGGTTTGAGCCCCGTTACATCTTCCGCGCAGGCCGACTCGACTAGTGAGCTATTACGCTTTCTTTAAAGGGTGGCTGCTTCTAAGCCAACCTCCTAGCTGTCTAAGCCTTCCCACATCGTTTCCCACTTAACCATAACTTTGGGACCTTAGCTGACGGTCTGGGTTGTTTCCCTTTTCACGACGGACGTTAGCACCCGCCGTGTGTCTCCCATGCTCGGCACTTGTAGGTATTCGGAGTTTGCATCGGTTTGGTAAGTCGGGATGACCCCCTAGCCGAAACAGTGCTCTACCCCCTACAGTGATACATGAGGCGCTACCTAAATAGCTTTCGAGGAGAACCAGCTATCTCCGAGCTTGATTAGCCTTTCACTCCGATCCACAGGTCATCCGCTAACTTTTCAACGGTAGTCGGTTCGGTCCTCCAGTTAGTGTTACCCAACCTTCAACCTGCCCATGGATAGATCGCCCGGTTTCGGGTCTATTCCCAGCGACTAGACGCCCTATTAAGACTCGCTTTCGCTACGCCTCCCCTATTCGGTTAAGCTCGCCACTGAAAATAAGTCGCTGACCCATTATACAAAAGGTACGCAGTCACCCAACAAAGTGGGCTCCCACTGCTTGTACGCATACGGTTTCAGGATCTATTTCACTCCCCTCTCCGGGGTTCTTTTCGCCTTTCCCTCACGGTACTAGTTCACTATCGGTCAGTCAGTAGTATTTAGCCTTGGAGGATGGTCCCCCCATATTCAGACAAAGTTTCTCGTGCTCCGTCCTACTCGATTTCACTTCTAAGATCCTTTCGCGTACAGGGCTATCACCCACTATGGCCGCACTTTCCAGAGCGTTCCGCTAAAATCAAAGAAGCTTAAGGGCTAGTCCCCGTTCGCTCGCCACTACTAAGGGAATCTCGGTTGATTTCTTTTCCTCAGGGTACTTAGATGTTTCAGTTCCCCTGGTTCGCCTCTTGCACCTATGTATTCAGTACAAGATAACCATCTTATGATGGCTGGGTTCCCCCATTCAGACATCTCCGGATCAAAGTCTGTTTGCCGACTCCCCGAAGCTTTTCGCAGGCTACCACGTCTTTCATCGCCTCTGACTGCCAAGGCATCCACCGTATGCGCTTCTTCACTTGACCATATAACCCCAAGCAATCTGGTTATACTGTGAAGACGACATTCGCCGAAAATTCGATCTTGCTCATGAGAGCAACTCACAAATTTTACCTTAGCCTGATCCGCTACCAGTGAAAGTAACGTTCAGTCTATCTTTCTATCACATACCCAAATTTTTAAAGAACGAACTAGTCAAAGACTAGAAATCAACATTCACCATCGTACTGATGGAATGCTCATTTCTAAGCTTTATACAATCGAAGCAGTAGTGGTGGAGCCAAGCGGGATCGAACCGCTGACCTCCTGCGTGCAAGGCAGGCGCTCTCCCAGCTGAGCTATGGCCCCGTATTTCTACAGGCGTTTCCCACACAAAATTGGTGGGTCTGGGCAGATTCGAACTGCCGACCTCACCCTTATCAGGGGTGCGCTCTAACCAACTGAGCTACAGACCCAATTTCGGGCTGCTTCTTTCGTCTTCTTCAATGAATCAAGCAATTCGTGTGGGAGCTCATGAAGCAGCTGCGGTCGTCGATTAAGGAGGTGATCCAGCCGCAGGTTCCCCTACGGCTACCTTGTTACGACTTCACCCCAGTCATGAATCACACCGTGGTAACCGTCCCCCCGAAGGTTAGACTAGCTACTTCTGGTGCAACCCACTCCCATGGTGTGACGGGCGGTGTGTACAAGGCCCGGGAACGTATTCACCGCGACATTCTGATTCGCGATTACTAGCGATTCCGACTTCACGCAGTCGAGTTGCAGACTGCGATCCGGACTACGATCGGTTTTGTGGGATTAGCTCCACCTCGCGGCTTGGCAACCCTCTGTACCGACCATTGTAGCACGTGTGTAGCCCAGGCCGTAAGGGCCATGATGACTTGACGTCATCCCCACCTTCCTCCGGTTTGTCACCGGCAGTCTCCTTAGAGTGCCCACCATTACGTGCTGGTAACTAAGGACAAGGGTTGCGCTCGTTACGGGACTTAACCCAACATCTCACGACACGAGCTGACGACAGCCATGCAGCACCTGTCTCAATGTTCCCGAAGGCACCAATCCATCTCTGGAAAGTTCATTGGATGTCAAGGCCTGGTAAGGTTCTTCGCGTTGCTTCGAATTAAACCACATGCTCCACCGCTTGTGCGGGCCCCCGTCAATTCATTTGAGTTTTAACCTTGCGGCCGTACTCCCCAGGCGGTCAACTTAATGCGTTAGCTGCGCCACTAAGAGCTCAAGGCTCCCAACGGCTAGTTGACATCGTTTACGGCGTGGACTACCAGGGTATCTAATCCTGTTTGCTCCCCACGCTTTCGCACCTCAGTGTCAGTATCAGTCCAGGTGGTCGCCTTCGCCACTGGTGTTCCTTCCTATATCTACGCATTTCACCGCTACACAGGAAATTCCACCACCCTCTACCATACTCTAGCTCGACAGTTTTGAATGCAGTTCCCAGGTTGAGCCCGGGGATTTCACATCCAACTTAACGAACCACCTACGCGCGCTTTACGCCCAGTAATTCCGATTAACGCTTGCACCCTCTGTATTACCGCGGCTGCTGGCACAGAGTTAGCCGGTGCTTATTCTGTCGGTAACGTCAAAACACTAACGTATTAGGTTAATGCCCTTCCTCCCAACTTAAAGTGCTTTACAATCCGAAGACCTTCTTCACACACGCGGCATGGCTGGATCAGGCTTTCGCCCATTGTCCAATATTCCCCACTGCTGCCTCCCGTAGGAGTCTGGACCGTGTCTCAGTTCCAGTGTGACTGATCATCCTCTCAGACCAGTTACGGATCGTCGCCTTGGTGAGCCATTACCCCACCAACTAGCTAATCCGACCTAGGCTCATCTGATAGCGCAAGGCCCGAAGGTCCCCTGCTTTCTCCCGTAGGACGTATGCGGTATTAGCGTCCGTTTCCGAGCGTTATCCCCCACTACCAGGCAGATTCCTAGGCATTACTCACCCGTCCGCCGCTCTCAAGAGGTGCAAGCACCTCTCTACCGCTCGACTTGCATGTGTTAGGCCTGCCGCCAGCGTTCAATCTGAGCCATGATCAAACTCTTCAGTTCAAACATCTTTGGGTTTTGAGAAAACCCTAAACTTGGCTCAGCAATCGTTGGTTACATCTTTGATTTCTCGCGGAGTAACTTGTGATGCTGATAATCTGTTGACTAGCAGTCTGACTCCACAAGCACCCACACGAATTGCTTGATTCAGTTGTTAAAGAGCGGTTGGCTGAGTCTTTCGTCTCAACCGAGGCGCGCATTCTACAGCGCCCCATGCATCTGTCAAGCGGTTATTTTCAGAAGTTTTCAAAGTTTCGCTTCGGAAACATCAACAACTTCAACCACTTGCGCTTCCGATCTCTCGTTAGCGGGAGGCGAATTCTACAGCGTTACTCGCTGCTGTCAACACCTCTTTTTCACCGCTTTCGACCGAGAAGATCGAACCGCCAATAGAGCCAAACAACACCGCTCTACCTGCTCCTTCCGAGCCTCGATGAACTGAAGCCCAACACCTTCGAAACTTACTTAACTCATTGAATCTCAAGGAGTTTTCCGTTTCGACTGCGCCGGAAGTGGGGCGAATTATAGACTTCCAGAATCTGCCGTCAACCCTTAATTTGATTTTTCTATCTGTAATCCGAAACCACACTTAAATCTGCCCGGTATATAGACGGAATCGTCGCACATGCGCAATATACTGCTCAATGCAGCCTCCCCCGCCTTTATTCTGGACGACACTTCGTAATGACACCCCCTCCACATCGCAGCCTGGCCTCCACCCTGTATCCGGTTGCCCTGCTATTAATAGCCATGGCCTCCATCCAATCGGGAGCCTCCCTCGCCAAAAGCATGTTCCCGGTAGTGGGCGCACAGGGCACAACGACGCTGCGACTCATTTTTGCCAGCCTCATCATGCTGTTATTGCTACGTCCCTGGCGCGCCAAGCTCACCGCCCAATCCCTGCGCACCGTGATCGTTTATGGAATGGCACTGGGCGGCATGAACTTTCTCTTCTATATGTCGGTTCGTACCGTTCCACTGGGCATTGCCGTGGCACTGGAGTTCACCGGGCCCCTGGCAGTTGCCATTTACGCCTCACGCCGGGCAATCGACTTTCTCTGGATCGCCCTGGCAGTCGCTGGCCTGCTTCTGCTTATACCGACCGGAGCGACCAATGCCGGTATTGACCTGCTTGGAGCCGGCTATGCGCTGGGCGCAGGTGTTTGCTGGGCGTTGTACATCCTGTTTGGCCAGAAGGCTGGCGCGGACAATGGTGTGCAAACCGCCGCATTAGGGGTGATGATCGCCGCCCTGTTCGTCGCACCGATTGGGATCGTGCACGCAGGCGCCGCACTGCTCACACCGAGCCTGATTCCAATCGCCATCGGCGTCGCCATTCTGTCTACGGCCCTGCCCTATACCCTGGAAATGATCTCCCTGACCCGAATGCCAGCCCGCACTTTCGGCACTCTGATGAGCGTCGAACCGGCAGTCGCGGCCCTGTCGGGGCTGGTCTTTCTCCAGGAGTACCTGTCCTTGGCCCAATGGCTAGCCATTACCTGCATTATCCTCGCGTCGGTCGGCGCAACGATGACCATGGCCAACACCGCAAAGCCTGCCGTCGCGGCAGATTGAAGCAGGATTTAACGAAGGTCTGGTATTTGCCACGCATTTAGGCCATGTTTAGACCGCTAACCCAATGTCAGACATGGATTTTTCATACAGGACGTCATGAACGCTTCAAGCAAGAGCGAACACAATCGTACGTGGACACAAGATCCACGACGGTTATAAGGATGGGAATGAAACGAATTTTGATACTGATCGCCGTACTTGCAGTAGCGGGCTGTGCGGCAACATCGAAAACTGAAGTCAAGCGCGGTAAAAAAGGCCTGCACATCAATTGCTCCGGCCTGTCCTCATCCTGGGATCAGTGCGCCGCCAGCGCTGCCAACTCATGTGCTCCCAAGGGTTACAAGGTCATTGCCAAGTCCGGCGACGCCGTCGAGGAACCCGGGGATTATCCCTTCGGGCTCAACCCCGCTGGCTATACCAGCCGCAGCATGATCGTCATCTGTAAATAGGCCATGTCAGTCGAGCCCTTGCTCGGCCATTCGGCGCCTGATCTCCTCATGACTGGACTTGAGGACGTCACGCTGGACCTGCGGCGTGACCAGCATCCGCGCAACGACCAATGCTCCCACGCATTGAGACAGGATGGCCCAGGCCAGACTGTCGCTTCCCAATATCCGCGCCCAGCTTTCGTGCAAACGACATATCCATGTTTGCGCCGCCTCCCTCACCTCGACATCCGATCGCGCGATCTCGGCACCCAGTACTGGCAACGCACACCCTGCTTCGGGCTGCTCAACGTGGCTCATGCTCAAGTACTGCTTGAGGCAGCGCTCCAGCTTCATTGAGTCCATGGCACCGTCGCCACTCAGACGATCCAGGCTTTGGGCCAACTCCCGCTCAACAATGGCCTTGAAAAGCTCATCCTTCGATGAGAAGTGGCTATAAAACGCACCGCCGCTCAACCCGATCGCTTTCATCAAGCCATCGACACCGACCGTGGAGAAACCCGACTTCTTGGCAGAGACGGCACTGCTGGCGAGCAGCTTCTCGCGGGTTTCCATTTTGTGATTGGCTGAATATCGCATGGTCCTGCCCCTGATTGCTCACCTTGACGCTTGCCGGATCTTAGCATAACGTCCGTTCAGTTAACGATCGTTTACCAATGAGGCTGACCATGAATAACAAGAAGGTCGTACTGGTTGTTGGCGCAGGCGATGCCACGGGTGGCGCGATTGCCAGACGCTTTGCACAGGAAGGCTTTGTTGCCTGCGTTACCCGCCGTAGCGCCGACAAGCTCGCGCCACTGGTGGATGGAATCCGCGCCCAAGGCGGCGAAGCCCACGGGTTTGCCTGTGATGCGCGTAAAGAAGACGACGTGATCGCACTCATCGAACAAATCGAGAACCAGATCGGCCCGATCGAAGCCTTTGTGTTCAACATCGGCGCCAACGTCCCCTGCAGCATCCTCGAAGAAACCGCACGCAAGTATTTCAAGATCTGGGAAATGGCCTGTTTCTCAGGCTTTCTCAATGCACGGGAAGTGGCCAAGCGCATGGTCAAGCGCCAGCGCGGGACGATTCTGTTCACCGGGGCAACGGCGGGATTGCGCGGCGCTTCGGGGTTTGCCGCATTCGCGGGCGCCAAACATGGCGTCCGGGCACTGGCCCAGAGCATGGCCCGTGAGCTGGGGCCGCTGAATATTCATGTGGCCCATGTGGTGGTGGACGGCGCCATCGACACCGACTTCATCCGCGATAATTTCCCGGAAAAATATGCCACCAAGGATCAGGACGGCATCCTGAACCCTGAACACATCGCCGACAATTACTGGTACCTGCACAGCCAACCCCGCGACGCCTGGACCTTCGAACTGGACCTGCGGCCCTGGAGCGAACGCTGGTAAACCCTCCCCTCACAACAACAAGAGAGCAGATCCCATGAGCAAATCGGTGGAGTTTTACTTCGATTTCGGCAGCCCGACCACGTACCTGGCCTACACCCAGTTGCCGACGCTGTGCGCGCAGACCAACAGCCAGTTGATCTATCGTCCGATGTTATTGGGCGGCGTCTTCAAGGCAACCGGCAATGCATCACCGGCGACAGTGCCGGCCAAGAACCCTTACCTGTTCAAGGATCTGAATCGCTTCGCCAAGCGCTACGGGGTCGCCTTCAAGTTCAATCCACACTTTCCCATCAATACACTGCAACTGATGCGCGCGGTGACTGGCATGCAGTTGCGCCAACCTGAACGCTTCGAGGCCTTCGTCGATTGCCTGTTCCGCGCCTTTTGGGTGGATGGCCGCAACCTCAATGACCCGACGACTGTCGCTGCGGTCCTGAACGAGGGCGGTTTCGATGCCGACTATGTGCAGGCCTTGACGAACGACGAGCAGGTCAAGCAAGCACTCAAGACCACCACTGAAGAAGCCATCGCACGGGGCGTGTTCGGCGCCCCGAGCATGTTTGTCGGCAACGAATTGTTCTTCGGCCAGGATCGGTTGGACTTCGTCCGTGAAGCCCTCGCCTGACCCTCTACTTCAAATCGCCATCGTTCGCGTGTTGAGCCATTGCAGCGCGTCACCGTCCAGCAACGGGCTCAAGCGACGCTGAACCTCGGCGTGGTAGGCGTTGAACCAGTCTTTTTCGTCCTGGGTCAGCAGCGAAGGTTCCAGGCAGCGGGTGTCGATCGGGCACAGGGTCAGGGTTTCGAACTCAAGGAACTCACCGAACTCGCTGCTTCCTGCTTCACGGTTCAACACCAGGTTCTCGATGCGCACACCCCAGCGACCGGGACGATAAGTGCCCGGCTCGATGGAGGTGATCATGCCAGCCTGCATCGCCGTTTGCGGCGCGGCAGCGGCTTGATAGGCAATCACCTGCGGGCCTTCGTGGACATTGAGGAAATAGCCGACGCCATGGCCGGTGCCGTGGCCGTAATCCACCTGCTCCGCCCAGATCGGTGCACGGGCGATAGCATCCAGCAACGGCGAAAGGATGCCCCGCGGGAATTTGGCCCGGGACAGGGCAATCACGCCCTTGAGCACGCGTGTGCAATCACGTTTCTGCTCAGCAGTGGGTGTGCCAACCGGCACCATGCGAGTGATGTCGGTGGTGCCTCCCAAGTACTGGCCGCCGGAATCGATCAGCAACAGGCCATCACCTTCGATGACCGCATGGGCTTCTTCCGTGGCGTGGTAATGAGGCATCGCGCCGTTGGCGTTAAAGGCGGCGATGGTGTTGAAACTCAGGGAGACGAAGTCCGGCCGGCGCGTGCGGGCGGCGGTCAGGTGCTCGTCGATGGTCAACTCGGTGATGCGCTCGCGCCCCCAGGCCCCTTCCAGCCAGGCGAAGAACTCACAGAGCGCCGCGCCATCCTGCTCCATGGCCCGACGGATGTGTTCGGCATCGGCCAGGCTTTTGCGGGACTTGGCCAGCGTCGTTGGATTGAGACCTTCGACCAGCTTCACGCCGCTGCCCAGGTTATCCAGCAAGCCGACCGTCACCCGCGCCGGATCGATCTGCAGGCTTGCGCCGTCCGGCACTTCACGCAATGCGGCATCGGCTTCGCTGTAATCGCGCAGGGCCACGCCATCCTGTTCAAGAACGGCACGCAGCGCTGCGTCAACCTTGTCCAGGGCCACGAACAGCGTTGCCTGTTGCTGGCTGATCAAGGCGAAGGAGACGAACACGGGGTTGAACGACACATCCGCGCCGCGCAGGTTGAACAACCAGGCGATGTCATCCAGCGTGGCGATGAAATGCCAGTCGGCACCACGCTCCTTGAGGGATTCGCGCAGCTTGGCGAGTTTCTCGACCCGGCTGACGGTCGCCTGGGGAGGCAAATGGGCATAGACCGGCTGATCCGGCAAGCTTGGGCGATCGCTCCAGACCGCCTTGAGCAGATCGATGTCGGTGCGCAACCGTGCGCCGCGTTCCGTAAGCTTGCCGCCCAGGGTGCGGGCCGATGCCACGGCCATAACCGCACCGTCAACGGCGACCACTCCACCCTCAGGCGTTTGTTCCGCCAGCCAGTCCAGGGGCCCAGGCTGGCCGGGAATGAGCTTGACCAGCTCGATACCACTGCCCTCCAGCTCCTTGGTGGCCTGCTCCCAATAACGGCTATCGGCCCAGACGCCAGCGAAACTGCCGGTCACGATCAAGGTACCCACCGATCCGTGGAACCCCGACAGCCATTGCCGCCCCTGCCAATAGCCCGGCAGGTATTCGGACAGATGCGGGTCGGCCGATGGCACCAGCAGCGCATGAATGCCCTCTCGGCTCATCAGTTGGCGGATTTGGGCCAGGCGCTGGGGAACCAGTCCATGGGGCAAGGGCTCGGTGCTCATTGTTTCTCCTGCTCATTGATATTGTTGTTCGATGCCGAAGACGGCTTATGGGGTCGTGGCCCAGAACGCCGGCGCTGTCGCGCACGCCGCCTGGATCAGCCGCACCGCCTCGTCGATATCCTGTTCGGTGGTAAAACGGCCCAGGCTCAAGCGAATGGTCCGCCCGGCCGCGCGCGCATCGTGCCCCAGGGCCAGCAGCACGTGGGACGGGCTGTTCTGCGCCGAATTGCAGGCCGAGGTGGCGGAAAATGCAATCGATGCGCCCAACGTCGCCGGGTTGAACTCACCTTCGTTGAAGGTCAGGCTCAGCGTGTGGGGAATCCGACGGCTCGCACTGCCGTTTATACGCACACCGGGCAAGGCCAGCAGCGGCTCAAGCAAACGATTGCGCAACCGGGCGATTTTTGCGAGTTCTTCGTCGAATGCCTCGGCTGCGAGTTCGAATGCGGCGCCCATGGCTGCGATCTGGTGGGTCGCCAGGGTCCCGGAGCGCAAACCGCCTTCATGCCCACCGCCGTGAATCTGCGCCGACAACCGTGGCCGGGCACGGTCGCCGACGTAGAGCGCACCGATGCCCTTGGGGCCGTAGATCTTATGCGCGGAAAAAGACATCAGGTCCACCGGCCAACGAGACAGGTCGATCTGCACCTTGCCGGCGCCCTGGGCCGCGTCCACATGAAACAGCGCACCGTGCTCGCGCACGATCTCGCCGATGGCGATGACATCGTTGACGGTGCCCAACTCATTGTTCACCAGCATCAGCGACACCAGGAACGTGTCTTCGCGCAGCGCCTCGCGAACCGCTTGCGGACTGATCAGGCCCTCGGCGTCCGGCGCCAGCCAGGTCACCGCGACGCCGCTCTCTTCAAGCTGGCGCGCCGTGTCGAGAATCGCCTTGTGTTCGATCAGACTGGTGATGACATGGCCGGCGGAACCACCGCGCGCCTGGGCCACCCCTTTGAGGGCCAGGTTATTGGATTCGGTAGCGCCGGACGTCCAGACGATCTGTTCGGGCTGAGCCCCGACCAGTTGCGCCACCTGCTGGCGGGCGCGCTCTACCGAGCGCCGGGCTTCCTGGCCAAAGGCATGGGAACTGGAAGCCGGGTTGCCAAAGTTGCCGTCAAAGCCCAGACACTCGACCATGACCCGGATGACCCGCTCATCCACCGGCGTGGTGGCGGCGTAGTCGAAATACAAAGGACGTTTTTTCATAGGAAACTCGCAGAGCCTGCTCCGGGATCAGGCGCCCTCGTTGGGTTCGAGACTAGCAATACCTGATCAAAGACCTTAAAGAAGTCGGACTTCGTTTAAAAGTGCGTAGGAACGCTCCTGAACAGCGAGCTTAGCAGGCATCGCGGCGAAGCTCAGCCCTCAACTGATGCTTTCGAGCAACAACGGATACAGCGAAGCGACCAACAGCAGCGCCATGCCCCAGTTGAACACGCGTAGCCAGCGACGATCACGCAACAGGTTGCGCAACAGGCTGCCGCACACCACCCACAGGCTCACGCTTGGCAGGTTGATCAGGGCAAACACCGCCGCAATCACCAACACGTTGAAGAAATAACCCTGGAGTGGCGTGTACGTACTGATGGCACCGATGGCCATGATCCAGGCCTTGGGATTGACCCATTGGAACGCCGCTGCGCCCCAGTAGCTGATCGGCGTATTGTCTCCCGGCTGGTTTTCCGAAACCGGACCGGAGTGGGCGATTTTCCACGCCAAGTACAACAGGTACGCCGCGCCGATGTAGCGCAGCGCGGTATAGAGCAGTGGATAAGTCTGGAACACCGCGCCCAGGCCAAGGCCCACCGCCAGCACCAGGGAAAAGAAGCCGCAGGTAATACCCAGCATGTGAGGAATGGTGCGGTTGAAACCGAAATTGACACCCGAGGCCAACAACATGGTGTTGTTAGGGCCAGGCGTGATCGAGGTCACCAGGGCAAACAGGGCGAAGCCCAGCAGCAGGTCAAACGAAAGGGTCATGTCAGGTCAGTCCATCAGGGCAGGTCAGTCAAGTCATGACCCTACCCCACGCCTTGGCGCAAACCCACGGACAGTTGGGCAAAACTTTAAGCGGTACAGTCCTTCAGCTTGACCGGCCTGGCTGTTGCACGACCCGCTCGGCACTCATCTGGCCCTGATCGTCGAAACCCACGTTTTTCTGCGACGAACCAAGCAGCTCGGCTTTTTTCGCGTGGTACTCATCGAACGAGAGGCCGCGGCGATTCAAGGCCTCAAGAGCCAGTTCGCGGGTCTCGTCGGCGGTGTAGGGGCGCAGCTCCGGGGAAGAACTGGCGCAACCACCCAGGAGGGTGGCGGTCAACAGCAGCAAAACAGCAAAGGTACGGTTCATGGCAAGTGTCCGGTGTACTGGAGTTGGGCGATGAACAAAGGCTACCCGCCAGCCCTGCGCGGCAGAAATCAACCCTCTCAATAGTGGCTATTGCCTTTGCGGATCAGCCGCTGCACTCAGTCGACCAACTGGCAATGCAGCGCGTTGTCCGGGCTGCGCTCGATGTTGCGCAGCACTTGGAACGAGCCGAACGTCACGGCTTTGGCTCGATGAGCCTGGATCAGCCGCCAGAAATCCTGCTCGCCACTTTCGAAGCTTTGAAGCGCCGCCTCGCCTGCCTCGCGGGTTTGCCACTGCAAATAGTTGAGCACCCGCCGACCATCCTCGCTGGCCTGGATACTGGCACTCAGGAACCCCTGGTGATCCCGAGCCAGGCGCTCGGTCTGTTCCGACAAGGCGGTTACCAGCGCCTGCTGCCATTGCGGTTCGATATCGAATTCCATCAACTGGGTGAAGCTGCGATTGTTCCTTGGTAATTGCATGAAAGGTCCCCTCTGCACGTAAGACGGATCTTGCGATCCGAACGCGTGCAGGGTAAAACCTCAAGTTAACTTGAGGTCAAGCAGTGAATTGACGCGATGACGCAGATCGATATCCACAAGGAACTCACCGTCGGCCAAGTGGCCGCCCGCAGCGGCGTGGCGGTCACGGCCCTGCACTTCTATGAATCCAAGGGGCTGATCAAAAGCACGCGCAACCAGGGCAACCAACGTCGCTATTCACGGGCAGTATTGCGCCGCGTGGGGCTGATCAAGGTTGCCCAGCGCCTGGGCATTCCCTTGGCGGAAATCGGCGAGGCCTTGAAAAACCTGCCGGACGACCGTGCGCCAACGGCCGCCGACTGGCAGACCTTGTCGGCGCAGTGGAGCCGGGACCTGGACGAGCGCATCAACCAATTGGTGGCGCTGCGTGATCGACTCAACGGCTGCATCGGCTGCGGATGCCTGTCGATGGAGGCTTGCCCGCTGCGCAATCAGGGCGACGTGCTGGGAAAACACGGGCCAGGGGCTCACCTGTTGGAGCAGCCGTGAAGCGTTCGTCGGGACATGAGCCCGTCCACGGCGGCTGGCCTATAGTGGATGGGCGCAAAACCGACGAAGACTCTCTTCGCCTCCCATAACAACAAGGAGAACCGTCATGGGCGTCAAAGCCATTCCCGAAGGTTTCCATAACATCACGCCCTACCTGGGCATTCAAAAAGCTGCCGAAGCCATCGACTTCTACAAAAAAGCCTTCAATGCCACCGAGGTCATGCGCCTGGCCATGCCCGACGGCGGCATCGGGCATGCCGAACTGCGGATCAACGGATTTCCGATCATGCTCGGCACGCCTTGCGACCAAGGCCCGCTGAGCAATCCGGACAAATCGCCATCGGTCGGCCTGCATTTATATGTCGAGGACGTGGACAGCGCATTTACCCAGGCCATTGCTGCCGGTGGCACAGTGATTTCAGAGGTCAAGGACCAGTTTTACGGCGATCGTACCGGCACCTTGAAAGATCCCTATGGGCATCTGTGGTTCCTGGCGACGCACAAGGAAGATCTGAGCCAGGAACAGATCGAGCAACGGGCCAGGGAGATGTTCCAACAGCAAGGCTGATTTGCCCTTGCTCCCGCAGGGTTTCGCCCCGTCGGAGCTGTGTAGGAGCTGTGTAGGAGCTGTCGAGTGCAACGAGGCTGCGATCTTTCCCCAGTCACTTGAATCTCAAGCGAAAGATCAAAAGATCAAAAGATCAAAAGATCGCAGCCTTCGGCAGCTCCTACCACGCGAAACATTTTCTTTCATCTTCCCCTTCAGGATTGCGATCGCTCGTTCGTCTTAATTAGATGCAGCAGGCCGCGTCGGCAAAAGCCACGGTCTGCTTTTTACGGTTCACGGTACTGCGAAGCCCGTAATACCGAACCTTTCATCGAATCAAGACGTTCAATCATGTCGAAGAAGTCCCGCTCCAAACTCTGGTTCCTGGTCCATAGCTGGCTGGCATTGCCCATCTGGTTTTTCGTGCTCATCGTTTGCGTCACTGGCACCCTCGCGGTGGTCAGCCAGGAGATTGTCTGGCTGGTCAACCCCGACATGCGCGCCAGCAAGCCCTCGGACGATGCCCAACTGCTCAGCTATGACCAGGTGATCGCCGCGATCAAGCAAGCCCAGCCGCACACCCAGGTGCAAGGCATCGTCCGCCCGGACGAGTCGCACTTTGCGCTGGAGGTCAGCGTCACCTACCCCGACGGACGCCCCGACAAGGTCTACGTCAACCCCTACAGCGGCGTCATCCAAGGCTCGGCGCCGACATTCAACTTCAGGGGGTTTACCCGTGCCCTGCATGGCTGGTGGCTGGTGCCGTTCACCAACGGCTACAGCTGGGGCTGGTACCTGGTGTCCTTGTTGGGGCTGCCGTTGCTGGCCTCGTTGGTGACCGGGCTGGTGGTCTACAAGCGTTTCTGGAAAGGCTTTTTCCGTCCGACGCTGCGGATCCGCCACGGCGCCCGAATTTTCTGGGGGGATTTCCACCGACTCAGTGGTATCTGGTCGATCTGGTTCATCGCGGTGATTTCCGTTACGGGCACCTGGTTCCTGATCGAAGCCTTGCTATCGGACAACCAGATATCCATTTCCAGCGAGCCGGTCATCCCGGTGGTGGCCCGTGAAAACGTTCCGTTGTCAGCCGATGGTCTTGCACCGCAGCAATTGAACCTGGACCGGGCCATTGAAATCGCCCAGCAACGCATCCCGGGCCTGGAAGCGAGTTTCGTCAGCCTGCCCGGCAATGCCTACAGCCATCTCGAAGTCGGCGGCCGCGGTTGGTATCCACTGATGTTCCAGACCGCCACCATCAATCCCTACACCGGTGACGTCGCCGCCTCACGACTGCTGTCCGACCGCACGACCCTGGAATTCGTCACCGAATCCATGCGCCCGTTGCACACCGGCGACTTCGGTGGCCTGTGGATCAAGCTCATCTGGTTTTTCTTCGGTTTGGTCCTGAGCATGATGGTTCTCAGCGGGCTGCTGATCTGGACCAAACGCACGGCCCTGGCCACCGCCAATGCCCTCAAGCGTAGCCAGAAACCCTCCCGTGAAACCCGCATCGCGCAGGCATTGCAGCCGTCGGTCCACCGTGAGTCGTCGGAGGGCAGCCTGTGAATCCGTCCAATACCACTTCATCACCGTCACGCCTGAGCCTGTTCTGGCATAAATGGCGCTTCCACCTCAACGTGCTGTTGTTGCTGATCCCCTTGGGGTTCATGCCCAAATATTTATCCGAAGCCGCGCTGTTTCGCGGGGACGCCGGGCTTGGCGAGCGGGAAGTCGGCGAAGTCCAGGTCGGACCCTGGAGCCTGCGCCTGGCGGAATTTCGCAACGAAGCCCCACGAGTCCAGGGGCCTGCCGGGCCCATGAAGCATTTCAACGCGGCCCTGTGCGAACGCTGTATCGGTCAGGTCAAGGCCACCTACCTGCGCGTCGGCAAACCTCGCAGCCTAAGGGCCGCCGGGGTGATTTTCTTCGGCTCGCCCTATCGCATGAGCGCCTTGTTGCCGGTCCCGCCAAAGACCCAGCCCGATGCCGAACTGTGGATAACCCTCGAGGGTTGGGACGGTTCGATGCACCAGGCCTCCATTCCCCTGAGCCAGGCCTCCCCGGCCACCGTCGCCTGGCTGAAGAACCAAGGACCCAAACCATGACCTTCCGCGCCTTATCCAACGGCCTGGCGTTGCTGTTCTGCGCAGGCGCAAGCACCAGCGCCCTGGCCCACAACCCGATGTGCGAATGCAAGGCCATCGACGCCGAGCAGATCCAATGCACCGGCGGTTTTTCCGACGGCAGCGGCGCGCCCGGAGTGACCCTGGACGTGATCGGCTATGACGAGACCATCCTCGTCCCGGGCAAGCTCGGCGCCGATTCGAAGCTGACCTTCAAGAAGCCGGACGCTGAGTTCTACGTGCTCTTCGACGCCGGCCCCGGCCACGTGGTGGAAATCGACCAAGCCGACATCGAGGCCCCATGACCAACACCACGACTCAAGTCATCCGCCCCGCTGGCGCGGGCCATGAAACCCTGTATGTGTTGCTGCTGTGCCTGGTCATCGTGCTGGTCGCCGGGTCTGTGGTGGCCTGGCATGGCAAAGCCGAAGACACCACGCACCTGGCCTCGAACCAGCTCGACGCCCGCCGCGACCTCAGCGCCGCCGAGCAGGGCATCTACGCTGACCTGCGGGTGACCCTGGATGAAATCCGCTTGCTGCGCGAAGACCAATCCACCCTGCCCGGCCCGCAAACCCTGGCCGAAGAAGGCTTCGCGCCGTTCGCCCAGGACGCCAGCGCTGTCAGCCGGGGCGGCCACGCCTGGCAACTGCTGCAGGACCAGGCCTACTTCGGCGCCAGTGCCAATTCTTCCGTCGCAGGTTCGTTTCTGATGCGCATCGGCGAAGCGTCCGACGCTGCGCCGGACATCTGGCTCAACCGCAGCAATGGCCTCGCGACACCTACCGCGCTGGACGACGCCGCTTTGTCCGCCGCCGGCTGGCAACAGATCGTCGCGCAATTCGATGCCGGCGTAACCCGCCAGCACCGGCACTGACCCCACGCCTTCATTCGAGAGAAGACCGTTTGCCCATGCCTATTGCATCCCAACGCCGCCCCTTGCTGCGCCTGCTGCTGATCGGCCTGCTGGCCTGCCTGTTCACCTCGCCGGTGAGCGCCGAAACAGCCAAGCGCCTGCGCATCGGCATCACCCTGCACCCTTATTACAGCTACGTGGCCAACATCGTCGGCGACAAGGCCGAGGTCGTGCCGCTGATCCCGGCCGGTTTCAACCCCCATGCCTATGAACCACGGGCCGAGGACATCAAGCGCATCAGCGGCCTCGACGTGATCGTGCTCAACGGCGTGGGCCACGACGACTTCGCCGACCGCATGATCGCCGCCAGCGAAACCCCGAACGTGAAAGTGATCGAGGCCAACGAAAACGTGCCCCTGCTGGCAGCCACCGGCACGGCGGCCCGTGGCGCGGGCAAGGTCGTGAACCCGCACACGTTCCTGTCCATCAGCGCCTCCATTGCCCAGGTCAATAACATCGCCCGGGAGTTGGGCAAGCTCGACCCGGACAATGCCAAGGCCTACACCCAGAACGCCCGCGCCTACGGCAAGCGCCTGCGGCAGATGCGCGCCGCTGCCCTGGCGAAGCTGACCCAGGCCCCCAATGCCGAGTTGCGGGTCGCCACGGTGCATGCCGCCTACGACTACCTGTTGCGCGAATTCGGCCTGGAAGTGACCGCCGTGGTCGAGCCGGCCCATGGCATCGAACCGAGCCCGAGCCAGTTGAAGAAAACCATCGACCAACTGCGCGAGCTGGACGTGAAGGTGATCTTCTCGGAGATGGATTTCCCGTCCACCTACGTCGACACCATCCAGCGTGAATCGGGCGTGAAGCTGTACCCGCTCTCACACATTTCCTACGGCGACTACAGCCCCGAGAAGTACGAAAAGGAAATGGCCGGCAACCTCGACACCGTGGTCCGGGCCATCCAGGAGTCTGGCGCATGACCGTCCAGGAAACCCTCACTCTGCAGCGCGTCGGGCCCTTGATTGAGTTCGCCGACGTCAGCCTGAACCTGGGCCGCACCACCATTCTCGACAGCGTGGCGTTTCAGGTCGAGCCCGGCAGCATCCATGCCTTGGTGGGCCCCAACGGTGGCGGCAAGAGTTCGCTGATCAAGACCTTGCTGGGGCAGATGCCGCACCAGGGATGCTTGAGCCTGCAATGGCCAGGCGAGCCCGGTGTGATCGGCTACGTGCCCCAGGCGCTGGAGTTCGACCGGGGCCTGCCCTTGACGGTGGACGATTTCATGGCAGCGATGTGTCAGCGGCGGCCGGCCTTTCTCGGCTTGAGCAAGCACTACGCCGGCGCCATAGAACAGGCCTTGGAGCGGGTCGGCATGCAGGACAAGCGCAAGCGGCGCATGGGCGCGCTGTCCGGCGGCGAGCGTCAGCGAGTGTTGCTGGCCCAGGGACTGATTCCCTCGCCGCAATTGCTGGTACTGGATGAACCGATGTCGGCCCTGGACGAGGCCGGCATCCAGGTGTTTGAACGGTTGCTGCAGGACTGGCGCCAAGCCGGGATCACCGTGCTGTGGATCGAACATGACCTGGAAGCCGTCGGGCGTCTGGCCGACCGTGTCACCGGCCTGAACCGCCGGGTGCTGTTCGACGGTCCGCCCCGCCAGACCCTGACTCCAGAACGCCTGCTGACGCTGTTTTCCACCCATCCGCGCACGAACGGGAGCGCTGCCTGATGAGTTATGAAGCCTTTCGTCTGATGGTCCAGGGCTGGGCTTCGGCCGGTTATCTGCCCGAAGCGCTGGCCTATGGGTTCGTGGTCAATGCCTTGCTGGCCGGGCTGTTGATCGGCCCGGTGCTGGGCGGTCTCGGCACGCTGGTGGTGGTCAAGCGCTTCGCGTTTTTCTCCGAGGCGGTGGGCCATGCGGCGCTGACCGGCGTGGCCATCGGCATCCTGCTCGGCGAACCCTACACCGGGCCTTACGGCAGCCTGTTCGGCTACTGCCTGTTGTTCGGCATCCTGCTCAATTACCTGCGCAACCGCACCGGCCTGGCGCCCGACACGTTGATCGGCGTCTTCCTGTCGGTGTCCCTGGCCCTGGGCGCCAGCCTGCTGTTGATCCTGGCAGGCAAGATCAACGTGCACATCCTGGAGAACGTACTGTTCGGCTCGGTACTGACGGTCAATGGCAATGACCTGCTGGTGCTGGCGGTGGTCGGCTCGCTGGTGATGGCCCTGGCCTTGCCGCTGTACAACCGCATCATGCTTGCCAGCTTCAACCCGCAACTGGCAGCGGTGCGCGGGGTGGCGGTCAAGACGCTGGACTACTTGTTCGTGATCCTGGTGACGCTGATCACCGTGGCGGCGGTGAAAGTCATTGGCGCCATTCTGGTGGGCGCGTTGCTGGTGATCCCCGCTGCGGCGGCGCGCCTGCTCAGCCAATCATTGAAAGGCTTTTTCTGGTGTTCAGTGTTGATCGCCACCGCCAGCACCTTGTGCGGGATTCTCGCGCCGATCGTGTTCGACCTGCCCATCCCGTCCGGCGCTGCGATCATCCTGGTGGCCGGCATCGCCTTCGCCCTGAGCGCCATCGCCCGCGGTGTCGTCCCCAGCCTCAAAGGGAATCTTGGATAAATGGTTTTTTCATTGCGACAACTGACCCTGGCCGTGGCGTTGTGCGGCGTGGCCGTTACTTCGTCATTCGCCAGCGAAAAGGTCCGTCTGCTGGCATCGCTGCCGGTCACCTACGGATTGGGCGAGGCCTTGCTCAAGGGCACCGAGGTCAGCCTGGAGCGGGCCGCGCCCGCCAATCTGCCTGGCACCCGGCAGAGCGCCTACTTCAGCGGCCGTGGCGCGCCGGCGTTGAGCAAACTGGCCAGCGATGCTGACGGGGTGATCGGGCTGCGCTCGCTATGGCCGGACGATCCGCTGTACCCCATGGCGCGACGCAGCAATATCCGCATCGTCGAAGTCGATGCCGCGCGCCCGGTGGACGGTGCCCTGCCCGGTATCGCCGTGCAGCCGGGCATGGCCGACGGCCTAGCGAGCCAACCGTGGATGGCCAGCCATAACCTGGGGCGCATGGCCGACGTGATCGCCGCCGATCTGGTGCGCCTGGCCCCGGCGGACAAACCGAAGATCGACGCCAACCTGGCGACCCTCAAGCAGCGCCTGCTCAAACTCAGCGCCGACAGCGAAAAACGCCTCGCCAGTGCCGATAACCTGAGCGTGGTCAGCCTGAGCGAGCATTTCGGCTACCTGATCAGCGGGCTCAACCTGGACGCAATCAGCACCGATACCCGGCCCGACGCCGAATGGACAGCCGAAACCCTCAAGCAGTTGAGCGCGACGTTGAAAGACAATGACGTGGCGCTGGTGCTGCATCATCGCCAGCCTTCGGATGCGCTGAAGGCAGCTATCACCGAAGGAGGTAGCCGGCTGCTGGTGTTGAGCACCGATGGCGCCGATCCGGTGGCGGAACTGGAAAGCAATGTAGGACTGGTGGTCACCGCACTGACGGGAGGCTGACGGCCATCCCTTGTGGGAGCGAGCTTGCTCGCGATGAGGCCAGCACATCCAACATTGATATCAACTGACACACCGCCATCGCGAGCAAGCTCGCTCCCACAGGGTTGATTGTGGATGTTCGAAGATTCTGTGTTCACCACACATCCACTGTGGGAGCGAGCTTGCTCGCGATGAGGCCGGCACATCCAACATTGATATCGGCTGACACACCGCCATCGCGAGCAAGCTCGCTCCCACAGGGTTCAACTCAGCTCGGGGCTTGCCCCGGCACCCGCACAAACCCTTCCATCAACACCCGAGCGCTGCGGCTCATGATGGCTTTTTTCACGACCCATTCGCCGTTGACCTGGCTGGCCTCGGCGCCGACGCGCAGGGTGCCGGAGGGGTGGCCGAAACGCACGGCGTTGCGTTCGATACCGCCGGCTGCCAGGTTTACCAGCGTGCCGGAGATCGCTGCGGCCGTGCCGATGGCCACCGCTGCGGTGCCCATCATGGCGTGGTGCAGCTTGCCCATGGACAGCGCCCGTACCAACAGGTCAACGTCCCCGGCCGCCACGGCTTTTCCGCTGGATGAAACGTAGTCCGCCGGCGGCGCGACGAACGCCACTTTCGGTGTGTGCTGGCGCTGGGCGGCTTCGTCCAGGTGCTTGATCAAGCCCATGCGCAGAGCGCCGTGAGCGCGAATGGTTTCGAACATGGCCAATGCCTTGGGATCGCCGTTGATGGCGCCCTGCAATTCGGTGCCGGTGTAACCGACGTCCCGGGCATTGATGAAAATCGTCGGGATCCCGGCGTTGATCAGCGTCGCCTTGAAGGTGCCAACACCGGGCACTTCCAAGTCGTCCACCAGATTGCCGGTGGGAAACATCGAACCACCACCGCCCTCTTCCTCGGCGGCCGGGTCCATGAATTCCAATTGCACTTCGGCCGCCGGAAAAGTCACGCCGTCGAGTTCGAAGTCACCGGTTTCCTGCACCGCGCCGTCGGTGATCGGCACATGGGCGATGATGGTCTTGCCGATGTTGGCCTGCCAGATCCGCACCACGGCCACGCCGTTCTGTGGGATGCGACCGGCGTCCACCAAACCACTGCTGATAGCGAATGAACCGACCGCCGCCGACAGGTTGCCGCAGTTGCCACTCCAGTCCACGAACGGCTTGTCGATGGACACCTGGCCGAACAGGTAATCGACATCGTGGTCGGCCCGGGTGCTCTTGGACAGGATCACAGTCTTGCTGGTGCTGGACGTCGCACCACCCATGCCATCGATCTGTTTCTCGTACGGATCGGGGCTGCCGATCACCCGCAGCAACAGGGCATCCCGGACCGGGCCAGGGACACGAGCCGCTTCGGGCAGGTCTTGCAGGCTGAAGAACACGCCTTTGCTGGTGCCGCCACGCATATAGGTAGCGGGAATTCTGATTTGCGGTGCGTGAGCCATGATGCTCCTCAAGCGGACACGCCGGGTGTCCGCAGCTTTGATTTAGACGGCAACCGCCGATTCAAGGAAGTCCTGGGCAAAGCGTTGCAGCACGCCCCCGGCTTCATAGATCGACACTTCTTCAGCGGTATCGAGGCGGCAGGTCACTGGCACTTCGACGCGCTCGCCGCTCTTGCGAGTGATGACCAGGGTCAGCGTCGCACGCGGGGTGCGTTCGCCGATCACGTCATAGGTTTCACTACCGTCGATGCCCAGGGTCTTGCGATCGGTGCCGGGCTTGAACTCCAGCGGCAACACGCCCATGCCCACCAGATTGGTGCGGTGGATACGCTCGAAACCTTCGGCGGCGATCGCCTCGACACCGGCCAGGCGCACGCCCTTGGCCGCCCAATCCCGGGACGAACCCTGGCCGTAGTCGGCGCCGGCAATGATGATCAGCGGCTGCTTGCGCTCCATGTAGGTCTCGATGGCTTCCCACATGCGCATGACCTTGCCTTCCGGCTCGACCCGGGCCAGGGAGCCCTGCTTGACCTTGCCGCTTTCCTGGACCATTTCGTTGAACAGTTTCGGATTGGCGAAGGTGGCGCGTTGCGCGGTCAGGTGGTCGCCGCGGTGGGTCGCGTAGGAGTTGAAGTCCTCTTCCGGCAGGCCCATTTTCGCCAGGTATTCGCCGGCGGCGCTGTCCAGCATGATGGCGTTGGACGGCGACAGGTGATCGGTGGTGATGTTGTCCGGCAGCACCGCCAGCGGGCGCATGCCCTTGAGCGGTCGCGCACCGGCCAGCGCGCCTTCCCAATACGGCGGACGACGGATGTAGGTGCTTTGTGGGCGCCAGTCGTACAGCGGCGTCACTTTCGACCCGGTGTCTTCCTGGATGGCGAACATCGGGATGTACACCTGGCGGAACTGCTCCGGTTTCACCGAGGCCTTGACCACCGCGTCGATTTCTTCGTCGCTCGGCCAGATGTCCTTGAGGCGGATTTCCCGACCGTCCACCACACCCAGTACATCCTTCTCGATGTCGAAGCGGATGGTCCCGGCGATGGCATAAGCGACCACCAGCGGTGGCGAGGCGAGGAACGCCTGCTTGGCGTACGGGTGAATGCGCCCGTCGAAGTTGCGGTTGCCCGACAACACGGCGGTGGCGTACAGGTCGCGGTCGATGATTTCCTGTTGGATCACCGGGTCCAGCGCGCCGGACATGCCGTTGCAGGTGGTGCAGGCGAACCCCACCACGCCGAAGCCCAGCGTCTCGAGTTCGGACGTCAGGCCCGCCTCATCCAGGTACAGCGCCACGGTTTTCGAACCCGGCGCCAGGGACGACTTGACCCACGGCTTGCGGACCAGGCCCAGGCGGTTGGCGTTGCGCGCCAGCAGGCCGGCGGCGATCACGTTGCGCGGGTTGCTGGTATTGGTGCAGCTGGTAATGGCGGCGATGATCACCGCACCGTCGGGCATTTGCCCCGGCACATCGTCCCATTGCCCGGAAATGCCTTTGGCAGCCAAATCCGACACCGCGACACGGGCGTGCGGGTTGCTGGGACCGGCCATGTTGCGCACCACCGACGACAGGTTGAAGCTCAGGCCCCGCTCGTATTGCGCGCCCTTGAGCTTGTCGGCCCACAGGCCTGCCTGCTTGGCGTAGGTCTCGACCAGTCGCACCTGCTCGTCTTCACGGCCAGTGAGCTTCAGGTAATCGATGGTTTGCTGGTCGATGTAGAACATCGCCGCCGTGGCGCCGTATTCCGGGGCCATGTTGGAAATGGTCGCGCGGTCGCCTAAGGTCAGGGCACTGGCGCCTTCGCCGAAAAACTCCAGCCAGGCACCGACGACTTTTTGCTTGCGCAGGAATTCGGTCAGCGCCAGCACCATGTCGGTGGCGGTGATGCCCGGTTGCAGCTTGCCGGTCAGCTCGACGCCGATGATCTCCGGCAGGCGCATCCACGAGGCGCGGCCGAGCATGACGCTTTCGGCCTCCAGGCCACCGACGCCGATGGCGATCACGCCCAGGGCATCGACGTGGGGCGTGTGGCTGTCGGTGCCCACGCAAGTGTCGGGGAACGCCACACCGTCACGCTGCTGGATCACCGGGGACATTTTTTCCAGGTTGATCTGGTGCATGATCCCGTTGCCCGGCGGAATCACATCGACGTTCTTGAAGGCCTTCTTGGTCCAATTGATGAAGTGGAAGCGGTCTTCGTTGCGCCGGTCTTCGATGACGCGGTTCTTGGCGAAGGCTTGCGGGTCGGAACCACCGCTTTCCACCGCCAGGGAGTGGTCGACGATCAGTTGGGTCGGCACCACCGGGTTGACCTGCGCCGGATCACCGCCCTGCAAGGCGATGGCGTCGCGCAGGCCAGCCAGGTCCACCAGCGCGGTCTGGCCGAGGATGTCATGGCACACCACGCGCGCTGGGAACCACGGGAAATCCAGGTCGCGCTTGCGCTCGATCAGTTGCAGCAACGACTCGCCCAGCGTAGCCGGGTCGCAGCGCCGTACCAGGTTCTCCGCCAGCACGCGGGAGGTGTACGGCAGGCCGTCGTAGGCGCCGGGACGAATGGCATCCACGGCCTCGCGAACGTCGAAATAATCCAGCGAAGTGCCGGGCAGCGGTTTGCGAAATTCTGTGTTCATCGTCAGGACTCGGGTCACGGTGGTTTCAGAAGGGTTGGCGCCGGACTTGAAGCGCCCCCGGCCACTGTGGGAGCGAGCTTGCTCGCGATAGCGGTGTATCAGTCGACATTAATGTTGAATGTCAGTGCGCAATCGCGAGCAAGCTCGCTCCCACAGGGTTTCGGGGGTATCCAGTTCCTGCGGCTAGAACCCTCCAGCTCAGCGTTGTTCGATTGGCACGAACTTGCGCTGTTCGACGCCGGTGTATTCGGCGCTCGGTCGGATGATGCGGTTGTTGGCGCGTTGTTCGAACACGTGGGCGGCCCAGCCGGTCAGGCGCGAGCAGACGAAAATCGGCGTGAACAGCTTGGTCGGGATGCCCATGAAGTGGTACGCCGAGGCATGGTAGAAATCGGCGTTGGGGAACAGTTTCTTCTGTTCCCACATGGTCTTGTCGATAGCTTCGGAGACCGGGAACAGCACCGTGTCGCCCACTTCATCGGCGAGTTTTTTCGACCAGCCCTTGATCACCTCGTTGCGCGGGTCGTTGTCCTTATAGATCGCGTGACCGAAGCCCATGATCTTGTCCTTGCGCGCCAGCATGCCAAGGGTGCCCTCGATGGCCTCCTGCGGCGAGCTGAAGCGCTCGATCATTGCCATCGCCGCTTCGTTGGCACCGCCATGCAGCGGGCCGCGCAACGAGCCGATGGCGGCAGTGATGCAGGAAAACAGGTCCGACAACGTGGAGGCGCAAACCCGGGCGGTGAAGGTCGAGGCGTTGAATTCGTGCTCGGCGTAGAGGATCAGCGAAACATTCATCACCTTGACGTGCAGCTCGCTCGGCTTCTTGCCGTGCAGCAAGTGCAGGAAATGGCCGCCGATGGACACTTCGTCGGTCACGCATTCGATGCGCTGGCCTTCGTGGCTGAAGCGATACCAGTAGCACATGATCGCTGGGAACGCGGCCAGCAGGCGGTCGGTCTTGTCGTGCTGCTCGGAAAAGTCTTCCTCGGGTTCCAGGTTGCCCAGGAACGAGCAGCCGGTACGCATGACGTCCATCGGGTGGGCGTCGGCGGGAATGCGCTCCAAAACCTCTTTCAGGGCTTGGGGCAAGTCCCGCAACTGGCGCAGTTTACCGGTGTAGGCGTCCAGCTGTGCCTGGGTCGGCAGCTCGCCGTACAGCAGCAGGTAGGCCACTTCTTCAAATTGCGCATCTGCCGCCAGGTCGCGAACGTCGTAGCCGCGATAGGTCAGGCCGGCGCCCGACTGGCCTACGGTGGACAATGCGGTTTGCCCGGCCACCTGGCCACGGAGCCCGGCGCCACTGAGTACTTTTGCTTCGGCCATTTGCTGTCTCCATTTTTTAGATTTGTAGAGATTGGAAAAAGATCGCAGCCTCGTTGCACTCGACAGCTCCTACACAGCTCCTACGCGGCCCCACCCTGTAGGAGCTGTCGAGCGAAGCGAGGCTGCGATCTTTTCATTTCTTCGCCGCGAACAACGCATCGAGCTTCTGCTCGAAGGTGTGGTAGTCGATGCGATCGTAAAGCTCCATGCGGGTCTGCATGGTGTCGATGACATTCAGTTGCGTGCCGTCGCGGCGGATCGCGGTGTAGACGTTCTCGGCCGCTTTGTTCATGGCCCGGAAGGCCGACAACGGGTACAGCACCAGGGACACGTCGGCACCGGCCAGCTGTTCGGTGGTGTACAGCGGGGTCGCGCCGAATTCGGTGATGTTGGCCAGGATTGGCGCTTTCACGCGGCTGGCGAACAGCTTGTACATCTCAAGCTCGGTGATGGCCTCCGGGAAAATCATGTCGGCACCCGCCTCGATGCAGGCCGCGGCGCGGTCCAGGGCTGATTCCAAGCCTTCCACCGCCAGGGCATCGGTACGGGCCATGATCACGAAGCTGTCATCGGTGCGGGCATCGACGGCGGCCTTGATGCGGTCGACCATCTCTTGCTGCGAGACGATTTCCTTGTTCGGGCGATGGCCGCAACGCTTGGCGCCGACCTGGTCCTCGATATGAATGGCCGCCGCGCCGAACTTGATCATCGACTTGACCGTGCGCGCCACGTTGAACGCCGAGGAACCGAAACCGGTGTCCACGTCCACCAGCAGCGGCAGGTCGCACACGTCAGTGATACGGCGCACATCGGTCAGCACGTCATCCAGGCCGGTGATGCCCAGGTCCGGCACGCCGAGGGAGCCGGCCGCCACGCCGCCACCCGACAGGTAGATCGCCTTGAAACCGGCGCGTTTGGCCAGCAGCGCGTGGTTGGCGTTGATCGTGCCCACCACTTGCAACGGATGCTCGGTGGCGACCGCATCGCGGAAACGCTGGCCTGGCGTGCTCTTGCTGGAACTCATGACTCACCTCGTTCAGTGGCGGCGCTGTCCTGGAAATGACGCGCAATGTTGCGTTTGGACGCACCGATGTGCCGGCGCATCAATAATTCAGCCAGTTCGCCGTCACGGTCGGCGATGGCGTCTAGAATCCGGTGGTGCTCGGCAAAGGCCTGGCGCGGACGGTTGGGCGTGGTGGAAAACTGGATGCGGTACATGCGCACCAGTTGGTACAGCTCGCCGCAGAGCATCTGCGTCAGGGTGCGGTTGCCGCTGCCCTGGATGATCCGGTAATGGAAGTCGAAATCGCCTTCCTGCTGGTAATAACCGACACCGGCCTGGAACGCCGCATCGCGCTCGTGGGTTTCCAGCACCCGGCGCAGCTCGTCGATTTCTTCCAGGGTCATGCGTTCGGCCGCCAGGCGGCAGGCCATGCCTTCGAGGGATTCACGGATTTCGTAGAGTTCCAGCAGCTCGGCATGGCTCAGCGACACCACCCGGGCACCGACGTGAGGCACCCGCACCAGCAGGCGCTGGCCTTCCAGGCGATGAATCGCCTCGCGCAGCGGCCCGCGGCTGATGCCGTAGGTGCGCGCCAGCTCGGGCTCGGAGATCTTGCTGCCGGGGGCGATCTCGCCTTTGACGATGGCGGCCTGGATACGTCGGAAGACGTTCTCGGAAAGCGTCTCCGAATCGTCTTGGGCCATCACCGGGGTTTCGAGCTGATCGAGCATATTGTCGACACCTTGCAAATCAATACGGCAAAAACTAACCAATAGCGGCGTTAACGTCAAAGCAAAAATCAACATTGTCGACAATCGTCTAATAAGCTCACCCGCCATAACCGCTCGTTTGAATGCGTCGTAGCGTCCGGCCAGCGGTGGCGTCAGAAAACCACCGTGCTAGAATGCCGCGCGATTTGCCGCTCTCCTTTTATAGGGAAGGCTGCCCAGGGAGCTTGTGCAGTAATGCCAGGGCCTGAACCGATAAACGGAACGCTGCGCACCAGGATCTATGACACTCAAGCCCTTCACCGCTGCTCTTTATTTCGTGTGCCTGCCGGGGCTTGCCGTGGCGGGTGAAAAAACCGTGTACGGCCTCAACGAATATGCCGCCCTGCAGGGCATCGACCTGGAGGTCGCCGCCAAGCTCGACACCGGCGCCAAGACCGCGTCCCTCAGCGCCCGGGACATCAAGCGCTTCAAGCGCAATGGCGAGTCCTGGGTGCGCTTTTACCTGGCCATTGACGCGGCCCACTCGCACCCCATCGAACGTCCGCTGGCCCGGGTCAGCAAGATCAAGCGCCGCGCCGGTGACTACGACCCGGAAGAAGGCAAGAAATACACGGCCCGGCCGGTCATCGAACTGGACATCTGCATGGGCTCGGCCCTGCGCAGCATTGAAGTGAACCTGACCGACCGTAGCGCCTTCCAATACCCGTTGCTGATCGGTTCCGAGGCGCTCAAGCGCTTCGACGCGCTGGTCGACCCCAGTCTTAAATACGCTGCCGGCAAACCCGCCTGCGCCAATGCCGCTCAAACCGCAGAGTAATTCCAATGCGCTCCCTTACCCTCCATCTGAAAATGCTGATCGCCATCCTGGTGGTGCTGGGCCTGTCGGTGACGGCCTATCAGATTTTCGTGCTCGGCATTCCGGTCACCGAAGACGCCACCGACGACTTGTGGAACATCGACGCCAAGGTCGAGTTCGTGCCCAATGCCAAGGACCCGGTGAAGATCCAGATGTTCGTGCCACCGCTGAGCCGCGACTACGTGAGCCTCAACGAGAGTTTCATTTCCAATAATTACGGCGTAGCGGTGAACCGGGTCGACGGTAACCGCAAGGTGACGTGGTCGGCCCGGCGCGCCAAAGGTAACCAGACCCTGTATTACCGCCTGGTGCTGACCAAGCGCTACAGCGCCGAGAAAACCAAGGTCAAGGGCCCGACCTTCCGCGACAGCATCGCCGTCGAAGGCCCGGAGAAACTGGCCGCCGAGGCTCTGCTCGCGCCGATCCGCCAGCATTCGGCCGACGTCGAGACGTTCATCAGCGAAGCGATCAAGCGGGTCAACAACCTCAACGACGACAACGTCAAGCTGTTGCTGGCCGGCGACCCTTCCTCGGCCAACAAGGCGCGCATCGTCGAACTGGTGCTGTCCATCGCCCACGTGCCGGTGGAAAAGGTCCACACCATCCGCCTGGTGGCCGAGCAGCCGCAGACACCTGAGCTGTGGCTGCGCAGCTTCAACGGCACCGACTGGCTGTATTTCAACCCGGACACCGGCGAACAGGGCCTGCCCACCGACCGTCTGCTGTGGTGGACCGGCGATGAAAACCTGATTACCGTCGATGGCGGCAAGAAAGCCACCGTCACCTTCAGCATGAACAACAGCGAAATGAACGCCATTCGCCTGGCCAAGCTGACGGACGAGAACACCGACGCCAACTTCCTCGAATACTCGCTCTACGGCCTGCCGCTGCAAACTCAGCAAACCTTCATGATCATGGTCATGATCCCGATCGGCGTGCTGGTCATCCTGATCCTGCGCAACCTGATCGGCCTGCAGACCCTGGGGACTTTCACCCCGGTACTGATCGCCCTGGCCTTTCGCGAGACCCAACTGGGTTTTGGCATCATCCTGTTCTCGGTGATCACCACGCTGGGCCTGTCGTTGCGTTCGTACCTGGAGCACCTCAAGCTGCAAATGCTGCCGAGACTCTCGGTGGTGCTGACATTCGTGGTGGTGCTGATCGCCGCCATCAGCCTGTTCAGCCATAAGCTGGGCCTGGAGCGCGGCTTGTCGGTGGCGTTGTTCCCGATGGTGATCCTGACCATGACCATCGAACGCCTGTCCATCACCTGGGAAGAGCGCGGCGCCGGCCACGCGATGAAAGTCGCCATCGGCACCTTGTTCGCCGCGTCCCTGGCACACCTGATCATGAGCGTGCCGGAACTGGTGTACTTCGTATTCACCTTCCCGGCGATCCTGCTGATCCTGGTGGGCTTCATGCTGGCCATGGGTCGTTATCGCGGCTACCGCCTGACCGAACTGGTACGGTTCAAGGCCTTCCTCAAGGCAGACTCCTGATGTTCGGCTTCTGGAAGACCTGGAAGGCCCTGGAAGCCCGGGGCATCATGGGCATCAACCGGCGTAACGCCGACTACGTGCTCAAGTACAACAAGCGCAGCCTGTACCCCATCGTCGATGACAAGATCATCACCAAGGAACGGGCCATCGCCGCCGGCATTCATGTGCCGGAGCTGTACGGGGTGATCTCCACCGAAAAGGAAATCGACAAGCTCGACGAGATCATCGGCGGGCGCACCGACTTCGTGATCAAGCCGGCCCAGGGCGCTGGCGGCGACGGCATCATCGTCATCGCCGACCGCTTCGAAGGCCGCTATCGCACGGTGTCCGGCAAGATCATCAGCCATGAGGAAATCGAGCACCATGTCTCCAGCATCCTCACCGGCCTGTACTCCTTGGGTGGGCACCGTGACCGGGCACTGATCGAATACCGCGTGACGCCGGACCAGATCTTCAAGAGCATCAGCTATGAAGGCGTGCCGGACATCCGCATCATCGTGCTGATGGGCTATCCGGTGATGGCCATGCTGCGCTTGCCAACCCGCCAGTCCGGCGGCAAGGCCAACCTGCACCAGGGCGCCATCGGCGTGGGTGTCGACCTCGCCACCGGCCTGACCCTGCGCGGCACCTGGCTGAACAACATCATCACCAAACACCCCGACACCACCAACGCGGTGGACGGCGTGCAACTGCCCTACTGGGACGGTTTCATGAAACTGGCCGCCGGTTGCTATGAGCTGTGCGGGCTGGGCTACATCGGCGTCGACATGGTGCTGGACCAGGAAAAAGGCCCGTTGATCCTGGAATTGAACGCCCGGCCAGGCCTGAACATCCAGATCGCCAACGACTGCGGCCTGACCTTGCGCACCCACGCGGTGGAAGCCCACCTGGAAGAACTCAAGGCCCGCGGCGTTACCGAAACCGTGGAAGAGCGCGTGGCGTTTGCCCAGGCGTTGTTTGGGCATATTCCGCCGGTTGAAGGCTGACGGCTGACGGCTGACGGCTGACGGCTGAAAATTGAACCTTGCTCCCGCCGGGTTCTGTAGGAGCTGGCGAAGCCTGCGATCTTTTGATCTTGATCTTGATCTTTCGCTTGCGACTCAATTGTCTGGGACAAGATCGCAGCCTCGCTTCGCTCGTCAGCTCCTACACAGCTCCTACAGGCGCAATCCTGCGGGAGCAAGCTCCCTTGCCACAGATATCGTCGATCCTTCCAGACATGCCCATCTCCGACATCCCTCTAGGAGCAAATCCTACAGAGGGATTACAATCGCTCCCCCGCCTGAACGGCTGATCTGCCCCGCCCATGCCAACCTGCTCCGTATACCCGCTGCCCTACCGCGCCAACCCTGCCGAGTATTTCGCGGCGATCCGTCATGCCCCCGGCAGCGTGCTGCTCGACAGCGGCCGGCCGAGTGCCGAGCGCGGGCGTTACGATCTGCTCAGCGCCTGGCCGCTGGCGCAACTGGCGGTGTTGCCGGACGAGAGCGGTAGCGACTTCTTGCAACGCCTGCGCATTCAACTGACACAACTGGGCGACGCGGTACTACCGACCACGGTGCAATTGCCCTTTGCCGGCGGCCTGATCGGCTATTTGAGCTATGACTTCGGCCGACACCTCGAAACCTTGCCGTCCCACGCCAAGGACGACCTGCAACTGCCCGACGCGCGTTTTGGCGTGTACGACTGGGCGCTGGTCAGCGATCACCAGGCCGGCACCAGTCAATTGGTCTTCCACCCCCATTGTGGCGAAGGCGAACGCCAGCGTCTGATCGCGCTGTTCAGCCAGCCGACTGCGGCATCCGTTGGCGTCTTCAGCCTCGAAGGAGCGATGACCCCCGACCTCAGCGCCGAAGCCTATCGACAGGCCTTCGAGCGTATCCAGGCGTATATCCAGGCGGGTGACTGCTACCAGGTCAACTTTGCCCAGCGCTTTCGCGCGCCCTGCCAGGGCGATGCCTGGGCCGCTTACCAAGCTCTGAGGGCGGCGTGCCCAACACCGTTTTCCGGCTTCCAGAGCCTGCCCGATGGCGGCGCGGTGCTGAGCCTGTCCCCCGAGCGCTTCGTCAAGGTCAGCGAAGGCCAGGTGGAAACCCGGCCGATCAAGGGCACCCGGCCCCGTGGCACAACACCCAGCGAAGACGCAGCCCACGCCGCCGAGCTGCTGGCCAGCCCCAAGGACCGGGCGGAAAACCTGATGATCGTCGACCTGCTGCGCAACGACCTGGGCCGCACCTGCCGCATCGGCTCGGTGCGGGTGCCGGAGTTGTTCAGCCTGGAAAGCTACCCGAACGTGCATCACCTGGTCAGCAGCGTGACCGGCGAGTTGGCTGTGGATAAAGATGCTCTCGACCTGATCGCTGGTAGCTTTCCCGGCGGCTCGATCACCGGGGCGCCGAAAATCCGCGCCATGCAAATCATCGACGAACTCGAACCGACTCGACGCGGCCTGTATTGCGGCTCGTTGCTGTACCTGGACGTGCGCGGGGAAATGGACAGCTCCATCGCCATCCGCAGTTTGCTGGTCAAGGATGGGCAGGTGTGCTGCTGGGGCGGCGGCGGGATTGTCGCGGACTCGGACTGGGAGGCCGAGTATCAGGAGTCGATTACCAAGGTGAAGGTGCTGCTGGAAACCTTGCAGAACCTCTGAACAGCCCCCTGGCCTGACCCAAGACCTTGTGGGAGCGAGCTTGCTCGCGATTGCGTTGGGCCAGCAGCCTTTGTGCTAACTGATACACCGCTATCGCGAGCAAGCTCGCTCCCACAGGGGTTGGGGTTACAAGCTCAGGCTGCGGTTCGAAGCCTTGAGGAATTCCTGCTTCAACTCGGCAAAGCTATGCACCGCCGGGAATTGCGGGAATTCACGGATCACGTTTTCAGGCGCATGGAACAGAATCCCGGCATCGGCTTCGCCCAGCATCGTGGTGTCGTTGTAGGAATCTCCCGCGGCAATCACCCGGTAGTACAGGCTCTTGAAGGACAGGACCGACTGGCGCTTGGGATCTTTCTGACGCAACTGGTAGCCGGTCACCCGCCCGCTGTCATCAGTAATCAGCCGATGACAGAGCAATGTCGGGAAGCCCAACTGGCGCATCAATGGCTGGGAAAACTCGTAGAACGTGTCGGAAAGAATCACCACCTGGAAGCGCTCGCGCAGCCAGTCGACGAACTCGATGGCGCCGTCCAGCGGCTTGAGGGTGGCGATGACTTCCTGGATATCGGAAAGCTTGAGGCCGTGTTCATCGAGGATGCGCAACCGTTGCTTCATCAGCACGTCGTAGTCGGGAATGTCCCGAGTGGTTGCCCTGAGGGAGTCAATCCCGGTTTTTTCAGCGAAGGCGATCCAGATCTCCGGGACCAGTACACCTTCCAGGTCGAGACAGGCAATTTCCACAAGACACTCCCATTTTTTCTGATGTTTATTGGTTGAGCGAACAAAAGGCTTGCCGACTCTAGCCATTCGTCGAAGCCTGCGCAACGCACAGGAACGCGCCAGCCCCGACAGCTTTTGTTACCATCAGCCCTATATAGAGCGCCCAGCGCCACCGACCTGTAGGAAACCGCCCTGATGAGCCCATCGTTTGACGTCGTGGAACTCGCCACGATCTATGCCAACAAGTCCCCGCAGGACATCCTCAAACTGGCCTTCGCCGAATTCGGCGACGAGCTGTGGATATCCTTCAGCGGCGCCGAAGACGTAGTGCTGGTGGACATGGCCTGGAAACTGAACAAGAACGTCAAGGTGTTCAGCCTCGACACCGGCCGCCTGCACCCGGAAACCTATCGTTTCATCGACCAGGTGCGCGAGCACTACAAGATCGACATCGAGCTGGTTTCGCCGGACTACACGAAACTTGAACCCTTCGTGAAGGAAAAAGGCCTGTTCAGCTTCTACAAGGACGGTCACGGCGAGTGCTGCGGCATCCGCAAGATCGAACCATTGCGGCGCAAACTGACCGATGTCCGCGCCTGGGCCACCGGCCAGCGCCGCGACCAGAGCCCCGGCACCCGCAGCCAGGTGGCGGTGTTGGAAATCGACACGGCGTTTTCCACCCCGGAGCGCACCCTGTACAAGTTCAACCCCCTGTCGCAGATGACCAGCGAAGAAGTCTGGGGTTACATCCGCATGCTGGAACTGCCTTACAACAGCCTGCATGAACGCGGCTTCATCAGCATCGGCTGCGAGCCCTGCACCCGCCCGGTGCTGCCAAACCAGCACGAGCGCGAAGGCCGTTGGTGGTGGGAAGAAGCCACGCAGAAAGAATGCGGGCTGCACGCCGGGAACATCATCGCCAAATCCAAGACCGTCTAAGCGCCCGCCGCACCCTGTACACAAAAATGTCACTGCAAGTGGCATTTTTGTGTGCACTTATTACGTTACTGCCCCCAAAGGTTACACACACCTTCCCGCCTCGCCTGCCCTCCTTACTCCATTGGCGTTCGCCAAAAAATAAATACCTGTTTAAACGGTCAGTTTTAAATCACGGTATTTCAGTTACTTATTCAAAGATCATAACGAAACGAAATTAGCGCTTCTTCGGATAGATCCGTAAGTGGCATAGATCTGGCTTGAGTAGACACGTGTTTTGTATACAACTTATATAAAACATACACACACTTTAGATCCGCAAGCCTGAAGCGCCCTATCCCGTACAGGCTGCAGATGCCCCGTAATCAATGATGCTCGACCGCCGCGACGAAGATTTGTCGAGCCCCGCGCTCATGCACAGTCATCGCTGCGCCGAGAATCAGGAGCCTGCCGGAATGCGTACAAGTCTCTCCAATAACATCGCGCTGGATCTGCCCTCCACCACCACGGCCCTCGACGACAACACTGCCGCGTCCCTGGCCCTGAGCCCGAGGCTGCACAACAAGGACCTGGCGCCGACCAAGGCCGAAGGTCGACGCTGGGGTCGCTACAGCATCTTTGCCCTGTGGACCAACGACGTGCACAACATCGCCAACTACTCCTTCGCCATCGGCCTCTATGCCCTGGGCCTGGGTGGCTGGCAGATCTTGCTGTCCCTGGGGATAGGCGCGGCGCTGGTGTATGGCTTCATGAACCTGTCCGGCTACATGGGCCAGAAAACCGGGGTGCCGTTCCCGGTGATCAGCCGGATCAGTTTCGGTATCCACGGTGCGCAGATTCCTGCCTTGATCAGGGCGGTCATCGCCATTGCCTGGTTCGGTATCCAGACCTACCTGGCGTCGGTGGTGTTTCGCGTATTGCTGGTGGCGATCCACCCGGGCTTCGCCGACTACGACCACGATTCGATCCTCGGCCTGTCGAGCTTGGGCTGGGTGTGTTTCGTGGCGATCTGGTTCGTGCAACTGGTGATCCTGGCCTACGGCATGGAAACGGTGCGCCGCTACGAAGGTTTTGCCGGCCCGGTGATCCTGGTAACCGTCGCGGCCCTGGCCGGTTGGATGTACACCCAGGCCGACGCCACCATTGCCTGGTCGATCCGCGAACCGCTGACCGGTGGCGAGATGTGGCGCAATATCTTTGCCGGTGGCGCGCTGTGGCTATCGATCTACGGCACCTTGATTCTCAACTTCTGCGACTTCGCCCGCTCCTCGCCGTGCCGCCGGACCATCGTCGTCGGCAATTTCTGGGGCCTGCCGGTGAACATCCTGGTGTTTGCCGGGATTACCATCCTGCTCTGCGGCGCGCAGTTCCAGATCAATGGGCAAATCATTGAAAGCCCGACCCAGGTGATTGCCTCGATCCCCAACACCTTCTTCCTCGTGTTGGGCTGCCTGGCGTTCCTGATCGTCACCGTGGCCGTGAACATCATGGCCAACTTCGTCGCCCCGGCCTTCGTGCTCAGCAACCTGGCGCCCAAATACCTGACCTTCCGTCGCGCCGGGTTGATCAGCGCCGCCATTGCCGTGCTGATCCTGCCGTGGAACCTCTACAACAGCCCGTTGGTGATCGTGTATTTCCTGTCCGGCCTCGGCGCCCTGCTCGGGCCGCTGTACGGGGTGATCGTGGTCGACTACTGGCTGCTGCGAAAAGGCCGCATCAACGTGCCGCAACTGTATAGCGAGGACCCAAACGGTGCGTATTTCTACAGTAATGGGGTCAACCTGCGGGCGGTGGCGGCATTCATTCCGGCGGCGCTGATCGCGATTATCCTGGCGCTGGTGCCTGGTTTTGACAGCGTGTCACCGTTCTCCTGGCTGATTGGCGCTTCGATTGCAGGGCTGCTGTACCTGATCATCGCCAAGCGCCAGCCGTATTACGAGGACGTCAGCGGCGAATCCATCGCTGTGGATAACGTCAATCATTGATCGCTCGAACGGCCCGCCAGGTTCGGGCCGCTTACTTTTATGTGTTAAGGAGGACAGTTCATGCGAATTCTTGTGGTCAACGTCAACACCACCGAATCCATCACCCAGGCCATCGCCCGCCAGGCCCAGGCCGTGGCCGCGCCGGGCACCGAGATCGTCGGGCTCACGCCGCATTTCGGTGCCGACTCCATCGAGGGCAATTTTGAAAGCTACCTGGCGGCCATCGCGGTGATGGACCGCGTGATGTCCTACGACCAGCCGTTCGACGCGGTGATCCAGGCCGGCTATGGCGAACACGGTCGTGAAGGCTTGCAGGAACTGCTGAACGTGCCGGTGGTGGACATCACCGATGCCGGCGCGAGCACCGCCATGTTCCTCGGCCACGCTTATTCGGTGGTCACCACCCTGGACCGCACCGTGCCGCTGATCGAAGACCGGCTCAAGCTGTCCGGCCTGTTCGACCGCTGCGCCTCGGTACGGGCCAGTGGTTTGGCGGTGTTGGAACTGGAGCAGGATCCGCAACGGGCGGTTGAAGCCATCGTGCAACAGGCCGAACTGGCAGTGAGCCAGGACAAAGCCGAAGTGATCTGCCTGGGCTGCGGCGGCATGGCCGGGCTCGACGAGCAGATCCGCCAGCGCACCGGCGTGCCGGTGGTCGATGGGGTGACGGCGGCGGTGACCATTGCCGAAGCGCTGGTACGGCTGGGGTTGTCGACGTCGAAAGTGCGCACCTACGCGACGCCTCGGCCCAAAACCATCATTGGTTGGCCGGGGCGGTTTGGGCGGTGAGTTCATGACTTTAGACTGAGGTGCCTCGAATCGCGAGCAAGCTCGCTCCCACAGGGTTGGTTGTGTTCACAAAAATCAATTGTGGGAGCGAGCTTGCTCGCGATTCGGCCCAACGCGGTCCAGAGCCCAGCTCAAACCGCACTAAACCGCCGCGCCAACCCCTGCTCGGCAAACTGCTCGATGATGAAATCCACAAACGCCCGGGTCTTGCCTGGCAACAGCTTGTGTTCGGCGTAGTAGATGGAGATGTTGCCATCGTCGACATACCAGTCCGGCAGCACCCGCTGCAGTGCCCCGCTTTCCAGAAAGGGAACGGCGATCGGCATGCTCACCAGACCGATACCCAGGCCTTGGGTGGCGGCCGCGCAGTCGGCTTCCGAATCGCTCATGGTCATGCGCGTCTTGAGCGTCAGCGGGCTGTGTTCCCGATTGCGACTGGTCAGTTGCCAGGAACGCACGCGCCCGGTTTGTGGGGAACGAATCAGGATGCCTTGATGCTGTGACAGATCGTCCGGCTCTGTCACCGCGGCATGGGTTTGCAGGTAGCCGGTCGAGGCAACCAGCACCCGATGAGCCACCGTCAATTTGCGCGCCACCACCCCCTGGGGCAGCTCGAAACCGCCGCCGACGGCGGCATCGAAGCCCTGGCCGATCAGGTCCACCTGGCGATTATCGAAATGCCAGTCCGGGTTGATCGCCGGATAACGTCGCAGAAATTCCCCCAGCAACGGCACGACATACAATCGACCGAACGCCGTGCCCATGCTCACCTTCAGCGTCCCCGCCGGTTGCCCGCCGGCGCTGGCCAGATTGGCGACGGCGTTCTGGATGGTGTTGAAGCTGCTGCCAACTTCTCCCAAGAACAACTGGCCGGCTTCGGTCAGCCTCAGGCTGCGGGTGCTACGCTGGAACAGGCGTACGCCCATTCGCGCCTCCAGCTTGGCGACGCTTTTACCCACCGCGGCCGGGGTCACGCTCAGACGTCGCGCCGCCTCGGCAAAGCTGCCGACTTCGGCGCTGCGCACGAAGCATTCGATACTGTTGAAGGTCTCCATGAGCCTCACTCTAAACTTTTGGTTTAGACAGACTATAGCAATGACGGTCTACACAGCCCACGGCACCTTCTTGATACTCGCCCCATCGCCGCGGCATCTCGCCCCGGCACTTTTTGGAGATCATCATGAGTAACCAAGCACTGAGCGGTAAAGTCGCCTTGATCCAGGGCGGTTCTCGCGGCATCGGCGCCGCCATCGTCAAACGCCTGGCAGCAGAAGGCGCCGCCGTGGCCTTCACCTACGTCAGCTCTGGCGCAAAATCTGAAGAACTGCAGAACAGCATCACCGTAGCAGGCGGCAAGGCCCTGGCGATCAAGGCCGACAGCGCCGACGCCGAGGCCATCCGTAACGCCGTCGCGGCCACCGTCGAGGCTTTTGGCCGGTTGGACATCCTGGTCAACAATGCTGGCGTGCTGGCGATAGGGCCGCTGGATGAATTCAAACTCGAAGATTTCGACCAGACCCTGGCCATCAACGTGCGCAGCGTGTTCATCGCCACCCAGGCCGCTGCGCCGCACATGGGCGAAGGGGGTCGGGTCATCAACATCGGCAGCACCAACGCCGACCGCATGCCCTTCGCCGGCGGTGGGCCCTACGCCATGAGCAAGGCCGCACTGGTTGGCCTGACCAAAGGCCTGGCCCGTGACCTCGGCCCGCGTGGTATCACCGTCAACAACGTGCAGCCCGGCCCGGTAGACACCGACATGAACCCGGCCGACAGCGATTTCGCCTCCAGCCTGATGTCGCTGATGGCCGTCGGGCGCTACGGCAACGTCGATGAAATCGCCAGCTTCGTCGCTTACCTGGCAGGGCCGGAGGCCGGTTACATCACCGGTGCCAGCCTGACCATCGACGGTGGTTTCGGCGCCTGATCCAGGCATGAAAAAACGCCGGTCATGGCTTTAACCATGACCGGCGTTTTGCTGTGTAACGCGACAGTGTCAGGCCCACTCCAACTCCGGCAGACCGCAAAGGCTCGGCTGGAACATTTTCAAGGAGCGAATGATCCCGTCGGCGTGGGCGTATTTTTCATCCGCCATGGCCGAATCCGGAATGGCAATGGCGGTCATGCCAGCGGCTTTCGCCGCCGTCACGCCGAACGGCGAATCCTCGAACACCAGGCAGTCGCGCGGCTCGACACCCAGGCGCCGGGCAGCCGTGAGGAAGATATCCGGCGCTGGTTTCGCCGCCCCGACCTCAGGGTCATCCGCCGTCACGATGAAGTCGAACAGCGCGAACCAGTCCCGATGCAAGGTGGTTTTCAGTGCGAACGTAGGGCTCGACGAACTGGTGCCCACCGCAATGGGAACGTTGTGGGCTTTCAAATGCCGCACCAGCTCCTCGGCGCCGGGCATCCCCAGGGCATGAGGAAAACGCTCGCGCATCAAGGGCTCGCGGATGACCAGGAACTCTTCGGGGGTGATCGGCAATTCCAGCGCCTGGACGACGTAATTGGCCAGGTCCGTGGCCCCGCGCCCGATGATGTTCTGCTTGACGCTCCAATCGAACGTGCGCCCGTAGCGCTCGGCGATGATGGACGTGACCTCGGTGTAGATCCCCTCGGTGTCCAGCAACAGTCCATCCATGTCGAAAATCACAGCTTTGATCGGGCCAAACTCTTTCAGCGGTGCATTCATCGCATCTGATCCGTTATCAACACAACATTCCAGGGATGGCTCAGGTGCGGCCAGGGCAGCGTGTTCGCCTTAAAGGATTCAGCAGGATAACGAAGGGGGCTTGGAGGCGGCAATGGGCAATCTATGAATGGGTTTTTGTGGCGAGGGAGCTTGCTCCCGCTCGGGTGCGCAGCGACCGTTGGATCGTGGGGTCGCTTCGCGACCCAGCGGGAGCAAGCTCCCTCGCCACAGAAAGCGGATGGGTGTGGAGGGATGGTTATTGACCCGAGCTGCCGGAGCCGCCCGATCCCGAGCCACTGCTGCCCGAGCTGCCGCCGCTGTCGCGGGTACCGGTTCCTCCGTTGCTCCCACCGCCGGCGTCGGCACCGCCCATCGTGCTGCCTCCACTCATCGAACCGCTGCCGGTACCGGGGCTGGTGCTGCTGCCGTTGGCATCGCCGCCGTTCCCGCCGCTCACAGAGCCCGGGGGCAAGGCGTTACCGTTGGCACCGGAATTGGAGCCGGCCTCCATTTCCGTGGAAGGTGGCATCCCGCCCTTGTCCACGGGGGGCGTGCCGCCCGAAGATTCTGCCAAGGCAGCCAGTGAACTGAGCGAAAGAATCCCGGCGAGTGTCAGCGCTGTCATGTTGGACTTCATCATGGTGAGTCTCCTTTTCAAGATCCTTACCTGATGTGTGGCACGCGTGGCGGGACGATGGTGCCGCTGAATCGACAGACGGGCCTGCGATCAGCTCGGCTTGCCGGAGGCATCGTCACCGGCGATGTCCGGGTCATCCGGGCTCGCTTCGATCTCCTCATCGTCGCTGGGGACCTGCTCGACGCCCGCATCGTCATCGGGTGGACGCTGGTCGCGGCTCAGGGAGTTGGTGGGCGAAGGCAGCGGGTATTCCGGGGTTTCATCCTCCTCGATCAAGGGAACTTGGGCGTCATCCATCAGGGAACCGGGGTCTTCATTACCTGGGTCATTGACGACAGGCGTGCCCGAGGAGTCGTTCTCGTCCTTGTCTTGCGTTTGCGGCGTCATGGTACACCTCGCAATTGTTGATGGATGTATGAGTTCGAAGCGGGGGGATGGCAATCGTTCCGGAGATTTTGATTTGCCGTTCTGGGGGGTATGTTTCAGTGGGAGTGTATATCCATTTCCTCGGTAACGGCCGCGTATGGTTCCGCTCTTACAGCGGCTCACTTTTGAGAAGCCCGGGAGCCGGCCCAGTCAAAAGTAAGCAAAACGCTCATGCCCCACCGCGAGGCGGCCTGACAGCCGATCTGGTTCTTGATGGAGACCGCGTTTCTCCTGTGGGAGCGAGCTTGCTCGCGAAGGCGGTAGTGCAGTTGCATAGCGGCTGGACTTGCCTGCTGGACTTGCCTTGGGTACTTAGCCCGCCAACCCAAAAAAGCCCAAAAAAAACGGCGCTTCCCATTGCTGAAAGAAGCGCCGTTTTTTCCAAGCGAACAGCATCACGGCACAAGGCCGGGTCTATTCATCCAAGCATCCGCTTAACGATGCTTTCTCTTGTGCTTGTACTTCTTGCCACTGGAGTGACGGTCGTTGTCATTGGACAGGTTGCTGCCCAACGCGCCGCCCGCCGCGCCGCCGATGCCTGCGCCGATGGTGGAACCGGTGGAGCCGCCCAGACGGTTACCGACAACCGAACCACCGGCCGACCCCAAGCCACCGCCAATGGCCGCTTCGGTGCGGCTGCCCTTGCGAGCGCCTACGGCACTGCCGGCTGCGCCGCCAACGCCCGCGCCAATCGCGGCGCCGGTGCTGCCGCCCATCTGCTGGCCGACCACGTTGCCCAATACACCGCCCAGACCACCGCCGACCGCGGCGGTACCATCGCCGGCAGCCATCGCGCCCTGGGCAACCACCAACCCCAGTACCAAGGTGGACAAAGTCAAACGCATGATAGAAACCTCAAAAATGCCGCATCGGGGAGAAATGGCCGGTGCGCGCGGGCGCGAGTCTACGCCAGACAGCGTCAGCCATGATGGTTGGACAACGAAACGGGGGTTTATTTTATGACAGGCAAAAAAAAGCCCGCTGGGGAAACGGGCAGGTACTGCTTTCTAACGGATGAGCTGAGACTACGTACCTGCTTGTGAAAGAAACGTGAAAGAAAATGCCAGTTGAGAAAAGATGAAAAATATTTACGCAAAAGCCGAAATCGCCCTGTAGGAGCTGCCGAAGGCTGCGATCTTTTGATCTTTCGCTTGAGACTCAATTTGTCTGGGGAAAGATCGCAGCCTCGTTGCACTCGACAGCTCCTACACAGCTCCTACGCAGCCCGGCGGGAGCAAGCTCCCCTACCACGATCCGCCGTCACTTTCTGACCGGGACCCTGGGCAAGAACTTGGCCTTCTCCCCTCGCTGTACTTTGGCCACCTTCGTCCTGATGGACTTGATCGGCTCGTCACCGAAGTCCGCATGATAGGCCGACTGGCCACACTGCAACCCCTCATTGATCGGATACGCGGCAGTGTTCTCCTCGCTGTACGGTGTTCCCATTGCCTTTCCCCTTTCATCGAGGCCCATACCGGCAACAATCGGTTGCCTGACAATATCGACCCTCACGACAATGAGACTAGTCGGTCATCAACAGACTGTTGATTCAACAAAGCCGTTGGCCGACGAATGGAACTCACTGTTTCAGAAAGGAAACACTCATTCAGCCCCCAGGATCGTCCGGTTTAAAACCCGGGAAACCTGATCGGCCGAATAGGGTTTGGACAAGAATTCAAAGCCCTCATAGCCGCTGTGGGCCAACTCTTCGCTGTAACCAGAAGTCAGCACAACCGGCAAATCCGGGCGCCGCTGGCGCAGTTCCCTGGCCAGGGCAATGCCGCTGATGCCGGGCATCACCACGTCAGAAAATATCGCGTCGAACGCCATCGCATCCGGGCCGACCATTTCCAGCGCTTCTTCGGCGTTGGTCGCCCAGGCGGTTTCGTAGCCCAGGTCCTGGAGGATCTGGTTGGCAAAACGCCCCACCTCCAGGTTGTCTTCCACGATCAATACCCGACGCTTGCCCTTTTCCGGCAGCAGATGCGTGTGTTCTTCCCGGACAGGCTCATGGTTTTTCTCGGGCGCCACCTCCGGCAGGTACAAGGTGAACACCGTGCCCTCGCCCACCACGGTCGAAACATCGACGTTGCCACCGGACTGCTTGGCAAAGCCAAACACCTGGGACAAGCCCAGCCCCGTGCCCTTGCCCACTTCCTTGGTGGTGAAGAAGGGCTCGAAGATGTGCTCGAGCACTGGCGAGTCAATACCGGTACCAGTGTCCGCCAGGGTAATGGCAGCAAAGGATTGCCCGGCCCCGGCATGACCACGGATCGGCGGCATGCCACCGCCGCAACTGAGCCGAAGCCACAGCGTGCCCTGGCCATTCATGGCATCCCGGGCATTGAGGGCCATGTTGATCAGCGCCGTCTCGAACTGACTCAGATCCGCGCGGATGTAACAGGGCCGATCGCACAGCTCGACGTGGACCTGGATCCGCGCCCCGGTGACGGTTTGCAGCATGTCCCCCAGGCTCTGCACTTGCTTGCCCACATCGATGACTTGCGGCTTCAACGGCTGGCGCCGGGCAAACGCGAGCAACTGGCTGGTCAGCTTGGAGGCGCGCTCCACAGTTTCGGACACCGCCGTCATGTAGCGTTGCCGACGTTCCTCGGACAGGCTGGGCATGCGCAGGAAGTCGACCGAAGAACGAATGATCGTCAGCAGGTTGTTGAAGTCATGGGCCACACCGCCGGTGAGCTGGCCGATGGCTTCGAGCTTTTGCGATTGGCGCAGCGCCGCTTCGGTCTGTTTCAAGCGCGTGGTGCGCTCCTCGACCCGTTCTTCCAGCGTCGCGTTCAATTCGGCCAGGGCCGCCAGGCCTTCGCGCACGGCAGCGTCGGCACGGGCGCGCTCGATGTGGGCCCAGGATCGCTCGGTGACCTCCATCAGCAGCGCCAGGTCGTAGGATGACCAGACCCGCGGCGTTTTATCGTGGATCGCCATCAACGCGGTCAATCGCCCGCCCTTGATCAACGGCACGCAGATAGTGGCCGCGATGCCAATGGCCTGGAACGTCGCAGCTTCCTCCGGCGCCAGTTCCTTGAGATTATCGTTGATCACCAGCGGCTTGCCGGCCCGCAGGTTAGTGACTGCCAGTCGGCCAAAATCAGCCAGTCGATAGTGCCCAAGGATATGCGGCGAGCCCACCCTGGCCCAATCACCACGAATGGTAAAGCCGTCCTCGTCTTCATCCATGGCCGCGTAGGCACAATTGGACAGGTTCAGGTGCGCCGCCAGGATCCGTGTGGTGGCCGCCATGATGCTTTGCGGGTCGGTGGCATTCGCCACGGCATTGCCGATGGCATCGAGCACCGCCAGCCGCTGGGTCATGAACACCGTGGACGTGGTCTCGGTGACCGTATCCAGCATGCCCACGACCTTGCCGAACTGGTCACGGATGGGGCTGTAGCAGAACGTGAAATAAGCCTGCTCAGGACCGCCGCCGCGCTCGATGACCAGGGGGAAGTTCTCTATATAAGTCGCTTGCCCATCGAAGGCGCCCTGCACGATCGGCCCGATATCGCTCCAGACCTCCTGCCAAACCTCATCGAACGGCCGCCCCAGCGCCTCGGGCTTGCTGCCGAGGATCTGCAGGAACGCATCGTTGTACAGCGTGATCAGGCCCGGCCCCCATACGATGGCCTGGGGAAAATGCGAGGCGAGGCTCAGCGCCACGGTGGTCTTCAATACATCAGGCCAGTGGGCAAGCGGCCCGAGCGGCGTGTCCTCCCAAGGATGGCGGCGAACCCGCTCAGCCATTTCTCCATAGCTCTGGAGCCAATCTGTCATTGCGTTCGATCCTTCTGAGCCGCCAATACCAACGAGGGGGAAAAGCTTGTGACCCCTAGCAGGCCCGTATTATCCCGCGTCGGGTGGGAATGCGCGATTGGATTGTGGGATGCGTCGGGGGGCAAATAGGGGATGAAAGGCGAAAAATGGGGGTGGGGCTACAGAAAGGTCCTACATACCGTTGGGAATTGGCCTGCCTATCCATCTATTGCGTCGTTTTTGTGGGGGCGTCTATAGTTTTGCCGTCGCCCAGATGGCGACCGGGTTTGGCGACCCGCAGTGGGCAAAACTATCCAGTGGAGCTTACTTATGAACCGATATATGGGCCTTACCAGCAACGCCGACTCCCAACCCCTCTACGTCGACACCACCGCCCCGCTACACATCCTGCTCGACTCAGCCGCCTACCGAATCCGTGCCGCCACCCAGTTCCTGGAGAATTTGGCGATGCGCGATGAACAGACCATCGACCCCGCGACCTTGCAAGATCTGGCGCAGCTTTGCTGCATCCCACTGAGTGATGGGTGCGACGTGATGGATGTGATTGCACGACGATTGGATGCGGCCCCGGCAGGTTCCACTCTATAAGCCTGCCAGCCGACAACCTGTGGCGAGGGAGCTTGCTCCCGCTTGAACTGCGTTGTAGGAGCTGTCGAGTGCAACGAGGCTGCGATCTTTTCACTGCCAATTGAGTTCGGAGCGAAAGATCAAAGGATCGCAGCCTCGTTGCACTCGACAGCTCCTACACAGCTCCTACAGGGCCCCTGACTCATCAAGGGCTGGTGGTCCCACTTTGGTTTGCGTACTAGCCTTCCAAAGGCCCGCACAAGGACGTCAAGAAAACCATGCCTGACCGCAAACAACTCCACCAAGACGGCTACGCCCTGCTCCGTCAAGCAATCCCGACCGAGTGGCTGGCCGACCTTCGTGCCGTGTTTGATGCGGGCGTGAAACCGTTGGACCAATGGCCAGTGCCCCGCGGCATGGACTGGCGCTATTCGATGCTGGATGACGATTCAACAATTCAGGCCGTGTGTCGTCTACCCCAGCTACTGTCGGTGGCGGGAGAGTTGATCGGCGAGCGATTCTTCCTCTCCCAAGTGGAAGGCCGCGAGCCTCTTGCCGGTGGCGGCCACCAACAACTGCACCGCGACTTGTCGGCCCAACGGCCAGGCGACATCGCCATCGCCCTGGCTTTTTTCGACGATTACGGCCCCGAGAACGGCGCGACACGGATCGTCCCCGGCAGCCATCGACCTGAGCCGGGCGCCCCACCTTTCGACTTCAATGACGAGTCACGCGCCGTACAGCTTTCCGGCTCTGCCGGTGACATCCTGGTGTTCGATGTCGATCTGGTGCATGCGGGCAGCCTGAACGTGATCGGCGAACGCCGTCGTTCCATTCTGATCAGTTATTTCTCGGAGTCGCTCTACGCGTCACACCTGGAAACCGTGGTACTGCGCAATATTCGTATGGACACCAGCGACCGGTTCGCCCCTTCGGAGTTTGCTTTCGGGGGCGAGGTTTTTGGTCGATAAAAGTTGTGCGCAGCGGTTCGAATCTGAGCTTTAATGCCCATGCTTATCGACACGCCCATTCGTCTATTCAAGGAAGAAACGACATTGAAAACAGCTTTCGGCGCCCTGTTGTTGGCTTGCCTGACAACTACCGCATTTGCTGACGAAAACCCCGTCGGTTTCCAATCCTCCACCCTGCCGGATCCGCACAATGGCCGCGCACTGGAGATGGTCGTTTGGTACCCCAGCGCAACGACCGAAACCCCGCAACTGATCGCCGATAACGCGGTGTTTGTCGGCGCTGCTGCCGTGCGTAACGCACCACCCGCTGCCGGCGAACATCCATTGGTGGTGCTCTCCCACGGCTACAGGGGCAACTGGAGCAACCAGATCTGGCTGGCCAGCTCGTTGGCCCAGAAGGGTTACATCGTCGCCGCCATCAACCACCCCGGCAGCACCACCCATGACCGCAGCCCGCAAGCAGCGGCGCAGTTATGGCAGCGGCCCGGCGATCTGCGTCGAGCCATCGATGCGGTCACGACTCAACCGGAAAAATTTGGCCGGGTCGCCAATGGCCGAATTGCAGCCGTGGGCCATTCACTCGGTGGTTGGACCGCCCTGGAAATCGTCGGCGCTCGCTTCGACCCAGAGCGCTTCGCCCAAGACTGCAAAGCCCATTCGCAGTTATCCAGTTGCACCGTTTACGAACAGATGAACCCCGCCAGCACCGCTGAATCAAAGGCCGAACTGGCCGCCGATTGGCGTGATAAACGCGTTACTGCGGTGGTGACATTGGACCTGGGCCTTTCACGGGGCATGACCGATAAAAGCTTGACCGCACTGCCTGTCCCCGCCCTGGTGATCGCGGCTGGCGTACCGTCGCGAGAGCTTCCCGCCGAGTTGGAATCTGCCAACCTGGCCAAGCGCCTGCCCTCGGCGTCAAGCCGTTACATCGAGATCAAAGACGCAAGCCACTTCAGCTTCACGTCGATGTGCAAACCTGGTGCGCAGGGGATGCTCGAAGAGGACGTGCCGGGGGATGGAATCATTTGTCGGGATGGTGATGGCGGTCGTGCTCGCGGGGTGATTCAGCAGCAGGTTGTATCGCTGATCGCGGAGTTTCTGGCGCAATCACCTGCAGACAAAAAAGACAGTTTGTAACCGGTGGAACTGACTCGCTGCGGCTTAACGAAAAGGCCGTGGCAGTCATTTGGCATTCATGGAGGATTCTGACTGATGGCACGCGTGGGTTTGATACTGACACCCGGTTTTGCGGACTGGGAATACGCTTTCATCGCTGGAACTGCGTCCCCTTTTTACGGGGTCGACGTCAGGTTTTTCGCTCCTGCTACGGGGCAGTTCCGTTCCCAGGGTGGATTGGCCGTAACGGTTGATAGCAATTTGCAGGAATGCCTGGACTGGAAACCGGACGTTGTCGTGGTCATTGGTGGAATGGTCTGGGAACGTGCAGAAGCGCCCGATATTGGCGATTTTCTTCAGGCGAGTCGATCACGTGGAGCGACAATTGCCGGTATCTGCGGAGGAACGCTGGCACTGGCCAGGGCTGGGCTTCTCGACACGGTTCCTCATACCTCGAACAGCGCCGACTTCTTGCAAAAGAATGCCGTGGGTTATGAAGGCAATGAGTTTTATCGAAGCAGCCCAGTAGCTGTGGTTGCGGACCGCATCATCACGGCTCCAGGCCCTGCTCCCGTGAGCTTCACCTGCGCAGTGTTCGAAGGTGCCGGGTTATCTTCAGAGATCATTGCTCAGTTCAGATCGATGTTGGCAGCGGAACATGGGTAAGCGCTTCGCCCCACGTGAGCGTCTGTCAAAGTCACGTGCCCGACCCGGCCGGATTTGTTTTATGGAAGTAAAAGTAAATCCCCCTTTTCCACCCCTTTTCCCACAGGCATGCTCGGCACATTAAGCCCGACTTTCACACGGTCCAGCGCCACGATTGTCTTGAACCAGGTAACGTTGGAATTTTCGGCAAACAATCGCCGCGCCAACGCCTGGTATTCGTTCATGCTGGCAACGGTTAATACCAGGACGAAATCCACTTCGCCGGTGACGTAGTAGCACTGCTGAACTTCGGGCACCGCGAAGTGTGCCTTCATCGCCTCCAGTGCCTCGATGCTGGTGCGCTCTGCCATCACTTCCACAATGATCGTGATCGGCCGTCCTACGGCGGTGGGATCCACGATGGCTACGTTGCCCGTGATGACGCCCCCCGCTTCCATCCGCTTGATGCGACGCTGAACGGCGGCCGTGGAAAGATTGACCTGCTCGGCCATGAGGCGCAGCGGCATCGTGTTGTCGCGCTGGACGAGGTCCAGGATGGCCCGGTCGAACTTGTCCAACGATTCAAGTGCTGCGTCGTTTTTAGCCATGGTAAACCCGTGAGAAATTTTCTCGAAAACTAACAGAAAACCGCACCCCTTTATCTAGCCAAGAGAAATATTATCTTGCCAGCAGTCTGCGTACGCAGCCTTAGTCGGGAACACACACAGGATATTATTGGCATGCTCGCACTGTTCCATCTTTCCCCTGTCCTGTTGGTTACAGCCATGCTCGTGGTGCTGCGCCGGCCACCCGTGCACGCCGCCATTGCAGGTACTGCATTAGTCATGGTGCTCTGGCTCGCCGGCGCTGCCGACGCGTGGCGCCTAGGCAGTATGGTGGCCGCCGCTCAAGATACGGCCGTGCTGTTTGCAAGTACGGCTTTCGTGATCGTTCCAGGTCTGGTCTTCGTGATTTTTATCGAGCGCATGGGCGTGAACCTGGCGCTTAGCCAATGGGTGCGGTCGCTGGGGCTTGGACGCGGCGATCAAGTCGTGTTTATCGTTCTTGGACTGGCACCGTTGCTCGAAGCGATGACCGGCTTCGGCGTGTCGTTGATCGCCACGGTGCCCCTGCTGCTCAGTCTCTTCGAACGTCGGGTCGCGCTACGAATAGCACTGACCGGCATGGCAATCATGCCCTGGGGAACGCTGGGCCTGGCATCGGTCATTGGTGCTTCGTTGGTTCACCTGGACGCACCCACGCTGGCGTCGACCTCGGCACTGACCAGCGCACCGGTTTTTTTGGTCCTCAGTGCAATCGCGCTATTTCTTGCAGGCGTTCGTGACTCGCGGGAATGGAGGGCGCTGGGCGCTTTCTGGCTGCTGTTTGTGGGCGTGCTTTACAGTGCCAGTCGGTGGCTGGGGCCGGAAGTGGCCGGCGTGGCCGCGGGCCTGGTGACGGCCGCAGCGGTACTCTCTGCGGGGCTGTGGCGCTTGCGCCGCAACGATAGCGAGCGCGGTACGGTGCAATGGCCGCGCCAGGCATGGCCGTATCTGGTGCTGATTGTCTGCATTGTCGCGTTGAAGATGGTGTGGGCGATCACCTCTTGGCAGGATCACTGGCTTGTACAGGGCGCCCAGGTCACCTGGAAGCCACTCGCCTCACCAGGCCTGGCACTGGTTCTGGTGCTGATCGGGCTAGGGTTTCACACACGCCACACCCAACACCAGACAGCACTCGACGTCAGCATGCCTGCTGCGTTGGTGGCGCGGGCGAAGCGACCACTGTTGACCATTTTCTTCTTCCTCGCGATGTCGCAGATGATGGTGAAGGCCGGCTTCCTCGCGGGTTTGATGCAACTGCTGGCGGGCCTGTCGCCCGCCGCCGCGACGTCGCTGGTTGCCCTGTTTGGCGCGCTGTCAGGCTACATGACCGGGTCGAATGTTGGCGGCAATGCGATCTTCATGCCGGCCATCGCGATGTTGCCCGAATCCTCTCGCCTGTTGCTGGCTGCCGTCCAGAACAGCTCGGCCGGGCATGCTGCGCTGGGCTCGCTGTCGGTTGTCATGCTGATCCTGGGACTTGCCAAGACCCAGGCCAAGGAGGAAGGCGAACTGGTAAGGTTTGGCTTCACGCTGGTCTGTCTCAATACCGCGTTAGTCGCGTTGGGCGCGGCGGTGCTGAGTGGATGGTTTGGATAGCGGGGTATTGGCAGATGTGCACCCCTTTCTGCCATTGTTCGAGTCCCCTTTTTTCTCTTTCCCAAGAGTTTCTGACTTAACTATCCTACGCCCCCACCCCAAACGGATTCGCCACGATGTATCTGCGTTCAAGCGTGTTGTGCCTGTGCCTTTTCAGCAGCCTGAGCCAGGCCGCTGTTAACTGTTCGGCCCTGGCGGAAAAGATCTCCGGAACGGTGCCTGAGTTTCATCCGTCGGTGCAAGGCAAGGTCATTGGCACCGGACGTCTGCATTTCCACGAAGCGCCGGATGAAGCCTGTGCCAATAAGAAGATTTTCGTCATACCCGGCGACTCCCTCACCGTTTACTCCAGCCTTGAAGACGAATCATGGCTGGAAGTGAACTTCATCGCCAAGAGCGGCGACGACTATACCGGTTGGGTAAAGGCTGATCGGGTCGAGATTGGCGCACCTTATGGGGCACCAGCGGAGGATGCCGACGATGAGCCGGCGAGTGATGCCCAATAATTGTCTTTTTCATTTTTGAAGCGCAGGAGAAACGATGACGGGTTCGCCAGAAGAGAACGGTTTATTCCCGGCCAGCACACCCGGCGACCTAGACGTGGCTGATGGCACGGGTTTCGACGCCTGGGCTCGCGTCTGGGCGGAGCTTGGCGTTGTATGCGCGTCACGAGAGGCGTACGAAGCACTCATTCGGCATTACTGCGAGCCGCACCGCGCCTACCACAACCTCCAGCACCTGAAGGAATGCCTTCAAGTGCGCCGATTCGTCAACGCGGCCTGCCAGGCCCCCGCCGAAATCGACCTCGCGCTGTGGTTCCATGACGCGATCTACGAGCCCCTTCGCAGCGACAACGAGCTGCGTAGCGCGCAATGGTTGGACGACGTGGCACGTGATAGCGGCCTGGGCGATGAAACGCGACGCAGGCTTTACGACCTGATCATGGTGACGCGACACGATGGCGCCCCGAAGTCGGCAGACGAAGCGGTGTTGGTGGACACGGATCTGGCGATCCTTGGAGCGTCGTTCGAACGGTTCGAGGAATACGACCAACAAATTCGCCACGAGTACCAGTTTGTGCCTCTGCCTGTGTACCGCCAAAAACGGCGCCAGGTCCTGGAGGGATTCCAGGCGCGCGGGCGAATCTATACGACCGCAGCGTACTTCGACGCATTCGAGCAGCAGGCACACGCAAATCTTGCACGCGCCATCGGCCGCCTCGACTGAGGACTGGATTCAAGCGGCGAAGGGATAACTTAATCCCCTGACTGCACTCGCTTCATGGCTTCGAGAAGCTGGCCCTCAAAGTACTCGCACCCATCTCGTTCCTGCTCTTTTCAGCGTGTTCTAGATCGATGGTGACTCAGACATTTCCACCAGCAGTTGCCCAAATGCATAGGCCGCTGGGGTCTTTCCTGTGACACTCCATATCAGTCTGAAATCAGCCTCCAGCAGCGGCGGCAGGCCATGTTGACCGTCAATCACCACCATGCCGGGCTCTAGATCTCCTAGCGGTAGAGCGGTGACGGCAAGCCCCGCCAATACCGCCGCCCGCAGTCCTTGTTGACTTGGAGAAGTAAAGGCGACCCGCCAATCCACGGTGGAACGCTCCAATGCTTCTACGGCCACCTGGCGGTGCACGCAGGGCGCTGGTGCGAACGCCAGCGGCAAAGGGCAATCGCCGGTAAAGTCGAAACTCTGCGCCGCGGCCCAGACAAACCGGGTTTCGCGCAGCACGGTACCGCCAACCTGACTGCCCGGCAATGCCATGACCACGGCCAGATCGAGCCCATCGGCATCGACCAGCGCGCGCAGGTCGAGGTAAGTGCCGACGGTTACATCAAGACGTACGGCGGGAAATTGTCTGGCGAACCGAGTCAGTAACGGCGGCAGGCCATCGCCGATAAAGTTTTCTGGCACACCGAAGCGCACGGCCCCGGATACCGATGACGCTTCGAAACGCCGGGAGAGGGCGTCTTGCGCTCTGAGGACGTGTTCGGCATGGCGCAGAAAATCTTCGCCATCTTCTGTCAGCATCAAACGTCGGGTGGTGCGCACCAGTAGCGCGGTACCGGCCTGTTCTTCCAAACGCCGGATCTGATGACTGATCGCTGACTGGCTCAAATGCAGCCGCTCTGCGGCACGAGTGAAACTACCGGTCTCCTTGATCGCGACAAAAGCACGCAACAGAGCTGGGTCAAAGTCCATTTAGTCCACTCATGATGAATATTAATGAAACTTACGAAATTAAATCATTTCTGTCATTTTTTAATTACTTCCAGAATGCCGCCGGTCACTTGGAGTTATGTCTGGTGACGCTGGTGAGGCGATCGTACCAACGCCCCTCAGGGCGGTCTTGCCAGTGCCCATCAACTTGATCTGGAAGATCACGATGCAGTTCTCTTCTTCGCGAAAAGATGTTTTCACCATAGCCGCCGTTTGCCTGGCCGCGCTGATGTTCGGCCTGGAAATCTCGAGCGTACCGGCAATCCTGCCCGCTCTTGAATCGGTTCTGCGCAGCGATTTCAAAGATATGCAGTGGATCATGAATGCCTACACCATCGCCTGCACCACGGTGCTGATGGCCACCGGCACACTGGCGGATCGGTATGGGCGCAAGCGAGTGTTTGTCATTAGCCTGGTGCTTTTCGGCATGACCTCTCTGGCCTGTGGATGGGCTCAAAGCGCTAGCGTGTTGATCGCCAGCCGATTCCTGCAAGGTATGTCCGGTGGTGCCATGCTGATCTGTCAGGTGGCAGTGCTGTCTCACCGATTCCAGTCGGGAGCTGCGCGCGGCAAAGCGTTCAGTGCCTGGGGGATCGTCTTCGGCATTGGCTTGGGGTTCGGTCCGATTATCGGCGCAGGTATTGTGGCGTTGTCGAGTTGGGAATGGGTGTTCCTGGTGCATGCACTCATTGCTGTGCTCGCGCTGGTGCTGGTGATCGCTGGTGTCGATGAATCACGGGATCCGCAGCGTCGCAGGCTGGATGTGTTGGGCATTATTTCGCTGTCGCTGGCAGTGTTGGGCCTTTCCTGGTTCATCACTCAGGGAGCGGGGACGGGTTTCTCCAGCGGTTCGGCCATCGCCAGCCTGGTTGTGGCAATGGTCAGCTTCATCGTCTTTGTCGTCGCGCAGCGACGCTATGCCGATCCCATGTTCGACTTCTCGGTATTGCGTATCCGTCGCTTCTCGGGTGCCTTGCTAGGGTCGGCGGGCATGAACTTCAGCTTCTGGCCATTCATGATCTACCTGCCTCTGTACTTTCAAAACAGTCTGGGCTACGCCAGTGTCGGCACCGGTCTGGCACTGCTGGCCTATACGCTGCCGACGCTGGTTATCCCCCCGTTAGGCGAACGGCTGGCGCTGCGCTATCGACCTGACGTGGTGATTCCCGCAGGCTTGTTCACCATCGGTCTGGGGTTCCTGCTGATGAAATGGGGTAGCAGCGTCACGCATGCCAGCTGGCTGACAATGCTTCCAGGCTGCCTGATCGCCGGGATCGGACTGGGGCTGACCAACACGCCTGTGACCAATACCACCACCGGATCGGTGCCCAGTGAGCGTGCAGGCATGGCATCGGGCATCGATATCAGCGCTCGTATGATCAGTCTTGCAATCAATATCGCGCTGATGGGGTTCATCCTGGTGGAAGGCATTCTGTCTTCCCTGCGCAACCAGTTATCTGGCTCGCCCGATGAGGTGCAACTGAGGTTGCTGGCGGAGAGTATTTCAGCTGGCAACTCTGCCGTGTTGGCGCAGGCTGGCCAGGGGACTACGATCCCGATCGATGTCGCCAACGCAGCTTTGGCCCATGGGTTTGGCTGGGTGATGCTGTATGGCGGTATTGCCGCATGGGTGCTGGTGGCGGCGAGTTGCCTGGTCTTTCGTTCGAGCAAAGCCGTTCATACTCAGCAGTGACTGTAATCCTACACCAGGACAATACGTTTCAGCTTGGCGTTCAGCGCGGCGAACGCCGCTTCGGTACTGGCCTTGTGGTTGGTGATGAGCACGTCGATGCGTTCTGGCGGGCAGAAAGCGACGCGGCTCTCCACGCCAATCTTGCTGTAATCGGCGAGGATGACTACGCCTTCGGCATTGTCGGCCATGGCGCGCGCCACTTCGGCTTCGCGGTGGTCGTAGTTGCTGGCACCGCGCTGGGCGTCGATGCCGACCGGCGACAACAGCGCCAGGTCGGCCCGATAGCGGGCAATTTCCGCCACCGTGGTGCTGCCGACCGTCGCCGGCGCACGATCGTCGAGTGAACCGCCCAGTACGAGCACCTCGTTATGCCGACCGCCCGACGCAGCGGGGTTGCGCAGTTGCAGTGCCACGTTGAACGAGTTGGTGATCACGGTCAGCCCTCCCAGCTTGGCCAGCTCTTCGGCAAGGATGACGGTGGTGGTGCCCGCGTCGATGAACACTGTCTGCCCATGTGACAGCAGACTGACTGCGGCGCGCGCGAGGTCACGCTTGAACTTGACGTTGCTTTGCGCCCGCTCGGCGATGGGCGCTTCGTCCTCGACGCGGATGGCGCCGCCGTGTATCCGCTTCAACTCTCCCTGTTCTTCCAGAGCGACCAGGTCGCGCCGCACTGTCTCGCGAGAAACATTCAGGTCCGTGACGATGCGGTCGGTGGTGACGCGCTGCAAGGTCGATAGCAGTGCGCGGATCCGCTGGTAACGCTCTTCTTGCCACATACCGTGTGTCCCTGCTGTTCGAGCACGCATTGTGGAGGGGCGTCAGTCGCTGTCAAGTTTGGCGCGGCCCCAGGATCAATGCGCTGACACGGTTTGCGCGGCATGCTTGTGTAATATTGAGGCAATATTGTTTTTTTGTGTATTTGGAGCTAGCCTCGTGGCCGGACGGTCTCTTCCCCTCGTCCGTATTTCGAAACACGCTTTCGCCATCGCCTCGGTTGCAACCTCTCGTCTAGAAGTAGGAGCTATGCCATGCAGCGTCGCCAGTTTCTGAACACCCTCGCCACCGTTTCCATCGTCTCTCCGCTGTTGTTGTCATCCCGCATAACGCAAGCCGCCACGCCTGCGACCACACCGAGTGCACTGGACCCAGCGCGCTGGTCGCCGCTTAACCAAAAGCGTCTGCAAGCAGTGATCGATCAGCACGGCGTCAAAAGCGCGTCCTACCGTCCTGACCAGCGCCCATACGCGGTGTTCGACTGGGACAACACCTGCATCATGAACGACTGTGAAGAAGCACTGCTGGTCTACCAGATCAATCATTTGCAGTACAAGCTGACACCTGATGAGTTCGCTGCCGTGGTGCGTCAGGACGTGCCGAACGGCGCGTTCATGAAGGACTACACCACGGTGGACGGCAAGCCGGTCAAGATGGAAGACATCGCCAGCGATGTGGAAGCGGATTACCGCTGGTTGCACGCCAACTACAAGGGGCTCGCTGGCGACAAGAGCCTGGAAGAGATCCAGACCAGCGAGCAGTACAAGGATTTTCTCGCCAAGCTCTACTTCATGTACGACGCGATCTGCGAAAGTTACCCGGTGGAGATCGGCTACAAGTGGATTCTGTATTTCTACAAGAACATGACCACGGCTGAGTTGCAGGCGATGGCCGAGGCTTCCAACAACTACGCCATCGGCGACGCGCTGCGCAAGGTCAAGTACGAGAGTTCGCGCACATTACCGGGCAGGGCCGGGGTGGTGGCCGATACCCACTTCCATGGCATTCGTATCCATGAGGAGATTCGCGGCCTGATGCACACGCTGCGCGCCAACGGCATCGACGTCTATATCAGCACCGCCTCGATCGACGATGTGGTACGCGTATTCGCGGGCAATCCTCATTACGGATACGGCGTGCCGCCTGAGAACGTGATCGGCCTGCGCATGGCGATGGAAGACGGCAAGTACACCACTCGTTATCAGCCAGACTGGCACTTCAATTACGGTCCGGGCAAGACCGTCGGCATCAAGAACGTAATGGTTAAACAGAAGGGCTATGGCCCGGTGTTGGTGGCTGGCGACAGCGATGGCGATGCCTGGATGCTGCGCGACTTCAACGATACGGCGGTGGGGGTGATCGTCAACCGCATGAAGAAGGGCGAGATCGGCGCCGACAGCCAGCAGGCCGCTACCCAACTGGGCAAGCCGGACGCCCGCTTCGTCCTGCAGGGGCGCGACGAGCACACCGGCCTGATGATTCCAGACGAGAAATCGCTCAAGTACGGTAAAGACGAGCTTAAGCTGCTGGCTTGATGGCACTGGCTCGCGGGTGGCCGGCGGCCATCCGCGAGCAGCAGTGCAACTCGCCTTGTATCTGCGGGAATGATGATTCTGCGTCGGAAAATCGCTACCACTGCCGGCCCGAGGGAGTCTGTAAGCAGGACACTACCTTGGGGCTGGCACACTCGTCCCGTCCCGCACCTGCATCAGCGCAAACCCCAGCAGATTCAAGCCTTTCCACAGATTCGGATTGTTCGCATCCGCGTTGTCCTGTGCGAGCCCTATACCCCAGATGTTATCAACCGGGCTGGCTTCGACAATAACGCTCGAACCGGTTTGTAGAAGGTATTCGTGCAACTGCGGATTCTGAGAGAACTTGGCCTGGTTCGCTCGAACGACGATGTCGTATCGGTGTTGCAGCCAAACCCTATCATTGAAGCCGCGCACGTTGCGGCCCAGTGCTTTGGCGGCATTAGGAGTAGGTGCGTGGAGCACCTGCGCACGAATGTCCTGATCGCCGAACAAGGCCGCTTTCTCGGCCATCATGAAGTGTTCGGCTGTCGGGTAATGTTGCCCCTCGACAATGAACCCGGCCTCGAACCATTGGCTGAAGCACGAAGCCGTAACGGCAATTTTGCTGCGCTGGTGCCCCCAGAAAAACGTAAACGTCAGATGTTCTCCAGAGTTGAAACGGGCGCACAGTTCTTTCACATGTTCAGAGTCGTTCAATGAGATGTCCTTGCTGACTGAAGATCGAAGTTACAGCTACTGTGCTGACCAAGGCCGCTTCGTGTCTATAGCGCCCACTTGCATCGCTCATAGCTTACGAAATGGTGGCGACGGCTTGGGAAGTAGAGGTAAACAGCCTCCAGGGGACAAGACCGGAATTCATCCACCCAATCAGTCTTCAGATCAACCGATCCACAACCCTCGCATTCCACAATTCCCGATACCGCTCCCGCCACCCCGGACTCCCCTTATCCAACCACTCCAACGTCGCCTCGATACTCTCAGGGCTGATCATGAAGTGATTGATATGCTCCTCGATCCGCTCTTGCGATAAATGCAGCGAATCCAGATAGCCATTGAAAGAATCCGCCAACACCACGTACTCATCGCCCTGCTGACGGCGCCCAGTCCAGGCAGGCAAACCCGCGACCATCGCCGCCACGTCCTGGCGCCCTTCTCGCAGGTCCAGCAGCAAGATGCTCGCGCCGCCGTCGCGACCGATCGGCAGTAATCCCATTGCGGGGAAGCCGGGCTGGGCCCGCAGTTGCTCCAGTTCGAAGGGGTTGGATTCATACTCTTTGTCCGGGTCCAGCCCGTACAGCGAAAAACTAAGCAGTTCCTCATCGCCATTGGCGAGCGTTGCAAGCACATCGTATTCCACATAGGCGCCGTTGCAGGTCTTGAGGAATTGGCGATAGTCGTCCGGCAAGCGAGCCCCCAGGCTGGCTTCCAGTTGCGTGATGGCACGCTCGGTGGCGCCTTCACGGGTGTCTTCGAGGATGAGTCCGCGGTAGTCAGTCATTGATGTCTCGAAAAGGTATTGGGTCCCTGAAGGTCTTGAAACACGCCGCGCCGCACAATCAGTCCGACACGTCGATAACAAGTGCTCCGCTCACTCGCTGGCCAGATGTCTCTCGATCAGCCTCGCCGCCTCATCTGCGTGAGTAAAGCCCAGGCTGTGATCGGCGCCAGGGAAAACGTGCAGTTCAGCACGGGGCAATAGTTGGGCAAGGTACTGGCCGACGCGAACGGGGCTGATCGGATCAGCGTCGCCCCAAAGCAGCAGGACCGGCATGCGCAACTCGACCAAGCGGGACGTGAGGTCGGTACGGTCGTCGAGGAACCAACTTGGCAGTGTCGAGTTGGCCGCCGCAAAATCCGGGCGCCAGTCGTGCGCGCCCAGCGCCGACATGTCCACCCCGCCCGAGGTGACTGTCAGCACAAGGTGGGTGATCAGCTCAGGGCGTTCAAGTGCTGCGAGCACAGCGACGATACCGCCCATGGATTGCGCCACCAGCGCTGTGGGTCGGTCGATCTCGGCCAGCACACGCGCCACCAGGTCACTCATGCCGGTCACGTCAGGCACGGGCGGCGTGTCTCCAAAACCGGGCCAGCCGATGTGTACTTGCTGCGCCGGGTGGGCCAAGCGCTCGGCGACCGGACGCCAGAACTGGGTGTTGCCTGAGGCGCCGGGCAGGAAGATGAGTTTGGAGGGGGATGCGGTCATAGGTTCGTCCTTGAGGGTGGATTTGAAAGGGTCAGCAAGAATGCAAAAGAGATACCGCTGGGTTCGATGACCGCTTCGGGACGAGAGCTGTTATCCATAGCAGCCCTTCGTGGAAGAGAGATCATGGACGACAGCAGCCATTGCGCCTTTCGTTTTGGTCAGTGAGGCCGAATCCTTCTATGCTCAAGCGATTATGCGCAAGGAATTACCTTGATGGATTACCTGATTCGAAACGCTATGGATACCGATGCCCCGGCCATCAGTCAAACGATCATCAATGCTCTGCGCCAGTCCAATGCCCAAGACTACTCATCCGAAATTATCGATCAAGTGGCGCAAAGTTTTTCTCCCTTGGCAATTCTTCAATTGTTGACTCAACGTCAGGTACTCGTAGCAATAGTCGACAATCATATTGTTGCAACGGCGAGTCTTGATCAGGACGTTGTCCGAAGCGTGTTTGTCGAGCCGAGCTATCAAGGGCAGGGTCTCGGGAGACACCTGATGGAGAGGCTTCAATCGATCGCCATAAATGCAGGTCTGAACCTGCTACGGGTTCCCTCTTCAATCACCGCAGAGGGCTTTTATGCTTCGCTTGGCTTTATAAAAGTCAGGGATGAGTTTCACAAATCTGAGCGCACGATCATCATGACGAAAATCTTGGACCTGTAGCACTGCAGCGATCCATCGGCATCGGGGACAGACCACGATATTGATGACGCCGATAATCCGTAAGGGGTCGGCTGCTGCCCTTCGAGACAGACTGAAATCGGCCAGGAGCGGTCAATGAAGCTGCTGGCAGTGTTGTTTGATTTGCCGCCTACACTGATCAAGCAGCTTGGCTTGTTATCTGTATCGTGTTTTTCCTTGAATAAGCTCGCTTTCGCCGTGATCACCCTAGGGAAAACAAGGACGTACAGGACATCAAGGAACGTTATACGACATTACTATCGCGTTTAAATGCGAGAGCGATGTCGCTAGCTAGATGCGGGAGGCACATGCGATTTCAACTTAAGCTTTTCACAGCTCTTGCGATTTTGGTTGCTCGGTCAGCGATAGCTCAAGACCCTGACGCGGCCTTATCTAAGCTTTCTACCGACGCACGCGATTGGGTCAATCGTTCATGTACTCGCAGCCTCGGGCCGTCTCTCTGGTCTAGCTGCGTCGTGCGGGAAGCGTCAGCTGCTTCGCGTGGAAAACCAGATCTCTCCAGTCTAAATCCGGAGCTGCGGGCTTGGGTCATAAGAAGCTGCTCCGACTCCCTCGGCCCATCTCTTACCATTAGTTGCCTCACCCGCGAGAAAGCTGCACTGGCAGACGGGCTGCCAAACATTTCATCTCTTACCGAAGAACAAAAGCAATGGTTGTTCAGCTCCTGCTCTACATCTCTGGGGCCTTCGCTATTTGCGGCATGCGTTCAAAGAGAATCGGCAGCTCTTCGTGGCACACAATCCGCTCCCCAACAACCACGCGCAACCGCGTCTCCTGCTCCACGCCAGCTCTACAACACACCAAGCAGAAGCTCAGGTCATGAGAGCTATAAAATCGAGGTAGCCCACAACGATGAGCTTTTCATTATCAATGGAGAAAAATTTGAATCACAAACTTATTGCCTGGGCTGGGAAGAAGGAGATGAAGTTCTATTTCTAGAGGGAAGCCCGGTCGGTGCGTGTACAAGCGCAGAGCTTCTAAACCTGAGAACTCGCGAAAAGTGCGATGTATGGTGCGAGTAGCCGCATCTAACAAACTATTCCAGCCGATGATCTGACTCCGCTTCGGGCCGGCATACCCGCGGCTGAGCCTAGACGTTATGAATGTCTGCAAAGGGTCGATTGTGTTGAAAAAGTCGGCCATGGTTTGCGCATCAGAAAAGTACGCGTCCGAGATTGAAATCTTTACTTTTGGCAGAGGCTTCCGGACTCGGATTTCACGTAGCAGCGTGCAAAAAAGGCGTTTTCGCCAGTCAATGATCAGGCAGTTTGGGCAGACCGACTTTTTCAACAGAATCGGTCGATTGCAGCCCTTCAAGACAGGCACAGTCGACCCAAAAGAACCCGTATACATCCATGAAGCATGGGACTCATTCACCGGCAAGACTTCAAATCGTCCGAGCTACAACCCTCGCATTCCACACCCCCCCATACCGCTCCCGCCCCCCCGGAATCCCCTTATCCAACCACTCCAACGTCGCCTCAATACTCTCAGGGCTAATGACGGAGTGATTGATATGCTCCTCAATCCGCTCTTCCGATAGATGCAGCGAGTCCAGATAGCCATTGAAAGAATCCGCCAACACCACGGACTCATCGCCCTACTGACGACGCCCAGCCCAAGCGGGCAAGCCTGCCACCATCGCAGCCACATCCTGGCGCCCTTCCCGCAGGTCCAGCAGCAAAATACTCGCGCCACCGTCGCGACCGATCGGCAGCAACCCCGTTGCGGGAAAGCGGGCTGAGCTCGCAGTTGCTCCAGTTCGAAGGGGTTGGATTCATACTCTTTGTCCGGATCCAGCCCGTACAGCGAAAAACTGAGCAACTCCTCATCGCCATTGGCGAGCGTGGCCAGCACATCGTATTCCAAGTGGGCGCCGTTGCAGGTCTTGAGGAACTGGCAATAGTAGTCCTACAGCCGGGCACCCAGGCTGGCTTCCAGTTGCGCGATGGCACGGTCGGCGGCGCCTTCACGGATGTCTTCAAGGATCAGTCCACGGTAATCAGTCAATGATGTCTCGAAAGGGTATTGGGTGGGACGCGATATCAATCTTACTTCTCTGGTTTGCATGGCTTGAATCACTCGTCATTCTTTAAACGCTGTGAACGCTGCCATTCGCCCCCAGTATTCGCAATGTTCTTGCCCGCGGAAGATGTAGGTGGTGGCCCTGCTGATTTGTAAGACGTACAGCTCGGATGCTTACGATCATGCCAACGTCCTACATATGATTGGGAATCCCCTTCCCTATCAATCCCTTGCGTATTTTTTACTGTGGCGACTATAGTCTTGGCGTCGCCCAAATGGCGGCCGGGTTTGGCGACCCGATTGACACAAGTGCAACGGTGCTTTCTGCTGTGGCAGAAGCACCCTTGTGCTCACAGAAACTGCTTTATGGCAGCTGTGCGCGGGAGACCTTCGGGTCTGCCGGCTCCTTGTGTCTCCGGTTCGCCAACCTGCGTACAGCTGTCACCCTTTGTTTGGCGACAAAGCGTGACAGTTCATTCATGACACAAGGAATAGATATGAACCGATATATGGGCCTTACCAGCAACGCCGACGACCAACCCCTCTACGTCGATACCACCGCGCCGCTACACATCCTGCTCGACTCAGCCGCCTACCGAATCCGTGCCGCTACCCAGTTCCTGGAAAATTTGGCGATGCGCGATGAACAGACCATCGACCCCGCGACCTTGCAGGATCTGGCGCAGCTTTGCTGCATCCCACTGCGTGATGGGTGTGACGTGATGGATGTGATTGCGCGACGATTGGATGCGGCCCCGGCAGGTTCCACTCTATAAGCCTGCCAGCCGACAACCTGTGGCGAGGGAGCTTGCTCCCGCTGGGCTGCGCAGCGGCCCCTTTTGTGAGCGCTTCGCACTCAAGCGGGAGCAAGCTCCCTCGCCACGCATTCATCGCTCTTAAGTGCGCATTACAGAGCTGTAGGTAGAGAGATTTCCAATGACCCAAACAGCTACTGATAGCGGTCCGAAAGCTTGCTAAAGCCCACGATGAAAGCTTCGTATCGGGGCGCTTTTGGCTGGATGCTATCTAGGGCAAAGAGTTGCTTCGCCCCATGGACCAGAAAGAGGTATCACTTATGCGTTAGAGTCTTGAGCAGCACGAAAAGCCCAGTCACGCGCAACTATCAATCCAAACTCGTCACTCAAGAAATTACTGTCGGTAGTAAAGCTCTCGAGCCTCCTCTCTCAGACGTATAGCTTTTTCGTGATTGGTTTCGCTACCCTTATTCTTGATTACCGTCACGCCCGGAACTTTCGGTTTCAGGCTGTCGAGGTACTCCTCCTGAGCCCTTAAGCGTCGCTTGATACGACCATCCCTTGTATCTTCATCAGCGGAATCCCGAACTACAGTCGGCGAGTTAGCAGGCAAATCCCGATCCACGCTTTGGATTTCTCGGTGCTCAGATGATGGTTTGATGGGCTCCCCCATGTTGTTGATTTTCAGTTCCTGTAGTTCTGCGCTCCCGCTTGCGGTTCCGCACCCGAAGTTCGAGAAAACCACGTGACCATCCGGGGTCGTGCATTTGTACACATCCGCAGCTTGGACAATGGAGCTACAAAGGACCGCGAGTGCCAAGTGCGAAGTCCATTTCATGACGCACTCCCAAAAAGACTAGACGACACAGTGATCTGCTGTGACGCTCCCAGTTTCTGAATCCAATAATAAAAAAGCACAGTTACATGATGATAGCCGTAATGACCAAGATCGCTGTCGGGTACGCTCTATTATTGGAAAGGGAAGGACGAGCTTTCGGAGGTTCTCCTCTGGCAGGTGGCTGCCCCTCAGGGAGCGCCGCAATCGAGCCGAAGCAGGCTGTCAGATTCCTGTGCAACGGTATGTCTCGGGGTATGAAGCTCTGTTTAAAGAGGCGCTACCTCGTAACATTAAGGCGGATTTGTGCGCCATCGGGTAAACCGTCGATTTCCTCAGCAAGGTAGCCTGAAACTGCCACCAGCTCATGAAGTGAGATGATCGCCAGATTGCTCTCCTCGTACTTCCCACCCAACACGGCAGGGATTTTCAGACAGTACTTGTACCCCGGACGAAGCAGGCCGAGTTTATCCCTTGCCTGGTTGACCAACGCCTCCATGTACCAGTCATGCAAAAACTCCTGACTCTGAGCGAGTGCGTCAAACTCCGCGCGATCATTGGCAACACGATTGCAGCAAAGATCTTCGGGACACAGGCGCCAGTAACTACCTGCTGCGTCTTTGATGATGAGGTTGCCACAATCGTTATCCCCAATAACTACTGCAGGTTTGAGCCCGACCCAGCCCCATGCTTTTTCGATTTCTTCAATCAATTCCATGGGGCCTCACTGTCCTTGAATGTCCAATGCGACGGTTAGTCCGCTTCTACTAATCAATTGCCGCGAAGCATCACACCACACTCGCCCGATGCAGGCTGCTCATATGCCCAACACCCGCCGCCTGCAAACGGCTCACCAGATCCTCCCGCGCCGCTCGCCCTCCCGAACGCACGTACTCCAGCTCCGCCGCCGTAATCAAGACCACCGGCACCAATCTGACCGGAGACAAGGGCATGTCATCCAGTTGGGTAGGAAAATCCGGTGCCGGCGCGCCGAGCAGAACGCCGGTGGAGTCGTCATCGGTCACGAAGAGTTTGGGCAGTTGATCGCTCATGTGATGCGATTGGCTGAGCCCGGGCAGCTCAAGGGATAGCGTCCCGTATTGGTCGAGTTGGTGGGTGATGCCGCCAGCGTCGGCCACCGTTTTGGCGACGTGCTCCACCAGCTCGAATGCCCAGCTGCGCTTGAAAGGATCGACCTCCCCCACGGGGCCATAGGCGTGCTCGGGGATATCCGAGGTTTCGACGAACAATTCCATCTCGAAGCCGTTGCCCATTCCTTCCGCATCATCGAACGGATCGGACAGGCCTTCAGTGGCGAGAATGATCGTGTCGCCACGGCGAACCACGCGGTAGGCCTGGCGGGTCGAAGGCCAGTACGGGCCGCCGGAAAAAGTCGGGCTGATCAGGTAGGCAAGGACATCCCGCTCGACCGTGCCGACAGCGCTCCAATGACGATCCAGGCACGCTGCGCCGGCTTCCCGGACGGCCAGATTGGCGGCTTCAGCCTCGGTCAGGTCGCCAAGCTCGTGGGATTGCGGCGCAGGCTGGTCGTCTTGGGTTTCAGGGGCTTTCGATGAACCGAAGAGCTTCTTGAAGAAATTCATGGGCGTTCCTTGCTGGGTTTTCGCTCGGCTTCACCGGTATCAACACTCGCTGATCCGAGGGCAGGCGTTGGGCGCATTGTGGCGTGTTGGCGTTGATATGAAAACGCGGGCAGGTACTTGCGGGCAGTTTCAACGAAAGGCGTGACAATCAGGCTATACACCGTCAGGTAACGCTGGTGGTCCTGTTCTCCGGTGCCGAAACGCAAGTGCTCGGGCTGCGAGCGGGTGACATAGAGCGTGCCGAACATCCAGTCCCACAGCGACAGGTTGACGCCGAAATTGCGGTTGAAATGACGCGGTGCATCGCTGTGGTGAATCTGGTGCTGGGCCGGACTGTTCAGCACATGTTCCAGCACCGGGCCAAAGGACAGCCAGACATGGGTGTGACGCAAGTTGGCCGCCAGGCTATTGAAGATGAACACCAGGTACGTCACGCCGAACAACGTGTAGCGGCTGATCTCACCACCACAGGCGTACCAGAAACCACCCGCGAAGAGGCCCATGCAGGCTGTGATGCCGAGTTTCTCGACGATCTTTTCCAAAAAATGCATCCGACTGGCCGTAGCCGGCACCAGCACTGGCGCCGAGTGATGAACCTTGTGAAACGCCCAGAGCCAGCGCGAATGAAACGCCCGGTGCGCCCAGTAGTGGACGAAGTCCTTCACCAGGAACACCCCCAGCCCATAAAGCAACGCGAGCGAAAAATTCTCACCGAGGCGCGGACGCGCGCCCCAGAGGTTGCTGAAAAAAGCCGAGTAATCTCCGGAGCGCAGGATGTACGGATCGACCAGATGAACAATGGGCAACACCAAGGCAATCTTGAGAATCGCCCGGACGAAGTAGTAGCGATAGTCCAGCAACGCCGAACGATGCAGGTAAACCCCACGACCACCGATGAATTGCCAGAACGAACGAGCGTCAGTCAGGCCACGGTGTTTTCTGAAACGGAACAGGCCATAGGCGACACCGTAGGAGGCGCAGAGAAACAGGACGCCGAACCGACCGTTCAAGTTGAAGATGTCGAGGAACTGCTGGGTGATGGGGGCGATTACCCATGCGCCCAGGTGTTGATAGACAAGGGAAAACGCATCCACGAAAGGCCGGTCTCTGTCGAAGGAGCGGCATTGTAAATCAGTCGCGTTGGGCTGGGCTTGGGTTTTCAGGCATTTTCTGGGGGTAGCCGCTCAAAAGAATCTAAGGTCGACCCGATCTAACGCGACGCATGTGGATGAGTGCGGTTCTACGATTATCTGGAGAAACTCGCTCTTCGACAGCGAAGGGCAAAAAGCCCAGCTTTGGATAAAGCAGCAAGCCTGCCGTGTTTTCATTGAAACACGATACCTGCACCTCAGTGGCGTCATAGCGGTCGAACGCCAGGGCCGTCATCGTTTCCACGAGAAAACTGGCAACACCTTTACCTCGAGCCTCTTGGGCAACGATGACATTACCGATACAGCAAACCCCGCCCGTTTCGGCCCGATAGAAGTTAGCAAAACCAATGACACGGTTCCCTGCCTCGATGACCGTCGAATCGAATCGTCGAGCGATAGCTTCAGACAACTGAGCCTCAGTCAGAGGGTATTGAGCTTTCGGGAACATATAGAACAGTTCCCGAGCGTCCTGCGCAAAGCTACAGAGGGTCTTGATGTCATCAGCCATCACTGGCCTGCTTTGCAATATCATTGGGCGTCCTTGAGATCTATGCACTTAGTGCCCTGGCTCACCAGATTTTGCTCAAACATCTGTCGGGGCGCCAGGACCGGACCGATTCCAAAAGGATGAATATGACATTGACGGTCGAACGTTTGGTCAGGATAGCAATGACCAATCCAATCAACGCGCAGATCACCTCGCGCTTGCCTTCACTCGGGTTGAATCAATGCATACTTACGGCTGGCTGCCTGTTCCAAGCCGTCTGGAATCATCAGTCGCAACGGCCACCCGCTTGGGGCGTGAAGGATTACGATGTTTTTTACTTCGACCCTGACCTGTCTTGGGAAGCCGAGAATGAAGTCATCAACGCCGCCCAGCGTCTCTTTCAGGACCTGGACGTCAACATCGAGGTCAAGAACCAGGCCCGCGTCCACCTTTGGTACGGTCAGCGGTTTGGCAAACCTTATCCTCAGCTTCAGTCGGCCAAGGATGGCATTGATCGTTACTTGATTGCGGGAACGTGTATTGGGTTGGATGTTGAAACCGGTGACGTCTATGCGCCCTATGGCCTGGACGACATAGAGCAAGGTGTTCTTCGTATCAATCCAAAGAACCCCCAGCCAGATCTGTTCGGTGAGAAGGCGAAGAGTTATCAAGCTCGCTGGCAGTGGCTCCGAATCATGGATGACCTTCACTGATCCGACTCACTCCAGGAGCGAAGCCGACTTGAGCAAATCGTAAAGTCCTTCAGGCACCAGCGGTGATAGGGCGGTGAAACTGGCACTGGAGCACCACGTTGCTCTGAACGATGCACCGTCGCTTTCAAAGCCTTCCAACCAGGTTTTTTCGTAGAGATCAGCGTCGTCGAACCTTGCGTCATAGACCTGGACGATCTCGTGCCCAGGCTTGCCGGCGTAGGTAAAAATGCTTTCCAAAGTGCCAATCAGCCGAAGGTCACTGATCGAGGCACCCAGTTCTTCTTGCACTTCTCGGACAATGGCATCGTGGCTCCTCTCGCCGAATTCAATACCACCACCAACGGGACGAAAAAACATCTGCTGTTTGTTGGCGTCGTAAAACTGGTTGACCAGTATTTTTCCATGATGATGAAAGATACAAAGAGCTAGGGGGCGAATGCGTTGCTCCGACATGAATAAAACTTCCTTTTGATTTAATGATTCACAACGTCCTGCAAATCCCAGTATCAGGGTTAGAACACCCGACTCAGCCTTGACTCATCGTCCCCGAAAAACTCACCTCCACCGGCCCGATAAGAAAGACCGCCCCCACGCCATCCCATTGCACGGTCACACACCCGCCATCACATTCAACCTCGACGGTGCTGTCCAACAACCCACGACGAATCCCATTAACAACCGCACCGCACGAACAGGACCCCGAACCCAGCGCAATACCCGCCCCGCGTTCCCAGATGCGCAACCGAATATGCGTGCGATCAATGATCTGGACGAAATGCACATTGGTCTTGAGCGGGAACAGCGCGTTGGTTTCGATGGCCGGGCCGATGGTCGCGATATCAACGCTAGCCAGGTCATCGACAAAATAAGTGCAGTGGGGATTTCCCATGCTGCACGCGGCTGGACTGCCGGCAAGTGGCAAGGCGGAGGTGTCCAGTTCTTGCGCCAAAGGAATGTCCGACCAGCCGAAAAGCGGCGCGCCCATATCGACGGAAATGTCGCCGGTTGGGGTACGTTCGCACGTGAGCAGACCACGGTTAGTGCGCAGCACCAGCGAAGTAATATTGGCTTCGCGCATGAGCAGGTCCGCCGCCCCCCGCGTCGCGCTGCCGCAAACATCCAGCGCAGAGCCATCGGCGTTCCAGAACATCACGCGCGCATCGGCATCGTCGCAATCGAGCAACACCGCGAGTTGGTTGAAGCCTACGCCCCGGTTACGGTCACCCATTCGCTGGGCCATGGCACCCGTCACCGGGCTGGCTGCATTGCGCGAATCGACAATAACGAAGTCATCGCCATTGGCATGCATCTTATGAAAGCTCAGTGGCATGCAAACGCTCTGCTGGCGATGGAAATGGAATGAACGTAATGAAAATTGCAGGTCGCTTGAACGTTCCGGGCATACAACATGGTTCGATTGAGTGACGGTTGCATGGGTTCTTCCTTGATCATTGTGGGTGTTGCGCCTGCTCATATGCCTTGGTCATGACCTCCCAGGTCTTGGCGTCGGCAGGAATCAGATGCTCGATACGCAATGAGCTCATCGTGATGTCGAGCGGCATGCCGAAGGTGGTGAACGTTGACATGAACTTCAGCTCCCCATGGAGAGACTCGACTCGCGTCAGCAACAGCGGAGGCAGCTCGTTAACCAGCGCCGCAGAGCTGTATGGGGCCGGCAGGCTCTTCAGAATCTCAGCCAACGCGGGATTACTCAAGGCTTCCCGAGATGCCCGTTGCCAGGCCACTAATCTTATTTCCTCGGCGTTACTCAAATGATCGCCCAAGCCACCGGGTTGCAGCAGTGTCACCAAGAGGTTGAGCCCATCGGCTGCATCCCTGGCAAGACCCACCAGATCGAACAGAACACCCGCGCTGGTGTTGGCTGCAAGGATGTCCCATTGGGCACCCAGAACAATCGCCGGAGCGGGGTTATTGGCGTGAAGTACATGATTAATGGCATCACGTACCACTTCCATTGACGAAGACGTGAGCGGCGTCGTTTCGTAGCGAGGGGCATAGCCACTGGCAATGAAGATGTCGTTGCATCGCTCCAAAGGTACATCCAGGGCAGTCAACAAGTTATGCAGCGTGCCGGGGCTTGGTTTGGCGCGCCCCGTCTCGATGCAACTGAGGTGACGCTGAGAGATACCTGTGATCAGTGCGCAGTCCAGCTGACTCAGTCCGGCCTGTTGGCGCAAGTGACGCAGTTGTTCACCGGCTGAGGTTGCTGGCGTTGTTCGAGAAAAAGGTCGACTGGTCATCCGTTGACTCTGGCATTGCGGGGGAGCGGCGTCGATGACCTCTGAGGTCATTGAAACCATGACGGTCAAATCACTAGCCTACCTCCACTGATCAATGAACTTGTCCAAGGAGGCAACGTGAAGAAACCTTACATCGCACTTGTCACGCTGCTGTTTTTTTCCGTGTACACGGCGAGTACTTTGTTTCTCGCCGAGCAATCGCTCCTGGCGTTCGGCATCAGGCTCATGTCTAGCCCGGACACCACGCAGGTAGTCATTGATCTCTATTTGCTCGCTTGCATGGCGTGCATCTGGATGTACCGGGACACCCGTGCGAAAGGCAGGTCGCTCACATCGCTGCTGCCTTACCTCGTGATCACGGCCATCTTCGTATCAATCGGTCCACTGTTGTACATCGTCGTTAACGGATTTGGACGTCAATCGCCGGTGACAGGTACTCATGATTACCCACCGTCTTAAGCAATGCACCACAGCGGCCCCATCATGCGCATGCCTCCAGGCGCTCTAGCACTTCAAACCGCTCGATCATAACCGCACAGGACAACTACCGCTCAAGGCCAATCAACGAGCACCGCTTTCGGATCCCCCTGACGCATCTGGGCCAGTTCAGCATCCGCCTTGGCTTGCGTCGCGTGGCAGAACTCGAAGGCGTTCTGTTTCTTGCCGGTCGGCCCCTTGGCCTCGGCCATGCACACAACAGCGCCCGGTGCGCAAATGGCACTGTTGAGTTTGAAATCACCCCAAACGCCGGGCTGTTCCTGCTTCACCTTGGCGATGTAGCTCTTGAGCGACGGTTGCATGTCGCTCGCGGCCCCGGCGATCAATTTGACCGGGCTGACGCTAGCGCCGTACGTATGCTGGGTGGACAGCACGGCGGTGCAGTACATTGCAGCGGCCGGGATCATCGCCGTGGCACCGTTCGCCATCACCGTCGGGGTCACCGAGACTTGAGTCCCGCCAGGCCCCACCAGAACCGGAACGATGCTGAACGCGTTGTTTCGCCAGACTTTCAGGTTGACCCGCGAGCCGATTGGCGCTTTTGCAACGGCCACCCTGAAATCGATTGAGTCGGCAATAAGCCCGTTGTCCACCGCCACGATCACGTCTTGAGACAAGATCCCGGCCTGTTGCGCACCGCTCCCCGGAACAGTCGCCAAAACCACAACCCCAGCGGGGGGAAGTGACAGGGCCATGGCCCGCTTCGGATCGATGGTGTCGATGTTGGCGCCGATCCGACCGCGAGGCAAATTGGCTGGCTGGCAACTTTTTTCAAGCCATACCTGGCTGGCCGCTTCTTTTCGAGCCGTGGCGACCTGCTTCATGATCGGCTCAGCGCTCGCCTGGTACATCGGCACCTCGCTGAGGGACATTTCGATGTACTCACAGGATTTGGAGCGATACCGGTCTGGCGTTTCCCGGGTCACCAGTTTTTGCAGGTCAATGGGAGGCAGGCCTTGGGGCGCAGCGATGGTGGAGGTCGCGGGAGAGACACTGGCGGAGTCCGCTGTCGCGACCGAGGAAACCACGTAGGCGCCGGCCGCCAGGCCTACGGCACTGGTCATTACGCTGGTGTCGACTCCACCCGGCATGGGAAGGAGCATCGCACCGACTACCGCAGCCTCACCGAGACCGCCATCAGAGGCACAGCCAGCCAAGGCAGTGAATGACAGCGCAACGGCGAGCCTGGTGCTTGATTTGAAGGCAGGAGCAGACATTTCGCTTCTCAGTGATGGATTCGAATGGATCGTGCCGCATCATGGCAAAGTGCCTTTAAGTTGTATATCGAATGCATGTTTGCCCGAATGCCGCTCGTCTCAATCACCACGCCAGCGAAGCGCCTGGTTGCGGTTGGACAGGATGATGGCCAAATAGTACCTTGCCTGGACCCACCTGAACGCCCCGATCTCAGAGAAGCCCATGTCAACAAAATGCCTTGCCGCAATACTGGTGCTCTCCCCTCTCCTGGCGTCTTGCGTCAACCCCATGTACAGCGCCGCCGAGCGAGCCGAAACAGCGGAATACCTGCGCAAGGTCAGAGACCCGGCGACCTACTACGCCATGGATTGTGAGACGTTCCTGGCCACCAAACGGGGCTGGGAAAAATACCCCAACATGGCGGCCGACCCCGTCAACCTGGTGATCCAACAGGTCGCCACACAACGCGACTGTTCAGCCAGCGGCGCTCCTGTGCCCAGCGCGGCTGCAGTGCAACCGACGCCCGTGACGCCAGCGGCAATGCCCGCACCGGTGTCCAATCAGTCAGGAGCCTTGGGCCTGCACATCACCCCTGTTACACCGACGGTGGCTCGGCAATTCGGCTTAACCGGCGTCAGCGGTGTATTGGTCGTAGGGCCAGTGCCAGGAAGTGGCGCGGAAAAAGCAGGCATATTGGCCGGCGATATCGTTTTGCAAATTGCCGGGACCCTGGTCAATAGCCCGGCCGAGCTGACAGCTGTCGCCAACCGTATTCGACCTGGTTTCACCGCGCCACTGAAGGTATGGCGCAATCGGACCCCCATCGACGCGCTGGTGGAAATAGGCGAATCATCGGGCTTGGCACCCTCGGTAGCGACTGCGCCTCCGGCGGCTGCCGCACCGACGCTCCCCTTGGCTGCTCCCGTTACATCGCCAGCAAGCAACAGCGCGACCAATACTTCGTTCTGTTTTGCCCTGTTCGAGGCCAGACAAGTCCAGGGGCTGAGCGACTATCCATCAAGAGGCCTGATCACCCCCGTCTGGCAAGGCCCGGCATTGAGCGGTACGCCGGCTCGGCTCGCCATGCCAGAGTTCCAGGCATTCACTCGGGCCCAAGGCTACGACGTAAAAATGCAACCGATGTTCTGCCAGCCAATCGGTGCCAGCGAACAGTGCCAGGCGCTGGGGTCGGAGAGCTTCATGCTGACCGACCGCAGCTTTACCGCGATGGTCAATTGCACTGAAACCTTGCAGGGCGTGGAAACAACGCGTGGTCTACTGCTCAAACAGTGGCCTTATCTACAGACCACGGCGTGGCGTCCTTTGGCGGGTAAATAATGGCTATCTCTCAAGCCAATCTTCCCGCGTCATTTCCCAGACTTCCTTAAGCAACGTCCCACAAACGAAGTCCCCCTGCTGCGTCGCAATCATGCGCATGCCTTCATGTTCCGAAACTTTACGTGAAGCCTGGTTGCCCACTGCCTTGGGCACCTGCATGACGGGGCGCCCCAGGGTTTCAAACCAATAGGTGTTGATCGCCTCGCACGCTTCGCGCATGTAGCCTTTCCCCTGCCACTGCGGCGACAACCAGAAACCCCGGTTGTTGCCAGGCTGGTCGTAGAGGCTGATGCTGCCGATGCTCTGTATCGGCTCTTCGGCAATACGGATCATCCAGTGCCACTCGCGTCCGGCTGCCATAGCGGGGAGCGCATGGTCGCGCACGTAGGCCAGCGCGCCGTCATCCGGGTAAGGCCAGGGTACGCGGCTGTCCAGGTAACGGACCACTTCCCAATGGGGAAATAGCTGTTGGATCGCCGGTGCATCTGTCAGCTCAAGGGGGGTTAGGATGAGGCGGCGGGTTTGGAACGTGGGGATGGGGCTCATGCTGAAACTCCTTTTTCAACGTTATGGCGTCCTTGGAAAACCCTCCACGCTAAAAGTTATCCGTCATCCTGCACAGCTTGCTGTCCTCCAAGGATAAAGGGGGAAGCTCAGTCGTTTTCACGGACAGTTGCTTGAGAGTCACCGTGCACTTGTATCGCCCCGCGGCGTCCAGTTGGTAGTCCGCCCCTGCTTTAGGGACAAAGCGGAACATGTTGTAGCATTGAGCACCGATGTAATGAAACGCGATGGGCTGCCCGGCAGGCACCAGCAACTCAGTCATCACCGTGGAAGATGAGTGTTTATCGTCATCTGGCATGCCCAGGCTTTCGCCATTGCGATTGGCGTAACCATCGCGGAACGCCACCATGACCCCGGCGCCCGGCAGGCGGAAGTCCACGCAATCGGACTTGGGTACAGCCCTGACCATGCCATCGCTGATCACCCGCAAGCGCGCTGTCTCACCACCGTCTGGCGTTGAATAGGGCGTGGAGAAAGAGCGGACATCCGACAGCGCTCCACAGCCGGTGAGCAGGGTCAGTAAGGTGAAGTTCCAGGTCTGTCGCAGGACGCGGGACGTAATGCGCGGGCGAATGTCAGTTCGGGAGTTGAGGGGGCGTGGCGATTGGCTCACGATGATGCTCCATGCGGGTCAGATATCCATGGCCAACGACGGTCGAGATGAACGCGATGCCAGCGCGAGATTTTATAGAGGGTTCGGGGATTGGCTGCAATGGCCGATGTATCAGGGCGCGTGTCATCCTGAACTTCCGTGAATCGACAACCAACCCCGCCCCTTGATCAGCAGATGATTGCCCTACCCCTTATCCGGTTCTTTGGCTGTCTTTCTGCGGCCGTTCGAAGTCACCACGTTGTATTCACTGGCACCGGCCTCTTCAACTGAATATGCGACCGGAGAGCCCTCGTGCAAAACGTAATGAGCTGAAGTGTTACTAACGGAAAGAGGGACAGTTTCGATATGAGCCGTCACCTTTGCTGAGGCCGCGGTCAAGAAAGCACTCGGCTCCATCGCAAACTGCAGAAGCTGCAGACGGATAGCACCATCAACTTTTCTAAGCTCCTAGAGTGCCTTCGGATCCCATTCGACATCGTAATCAACGCCCATTGACGATATCAGCCTCAGCCTCGCCAATAAGCTCGTCAAAAGACACCCGAACAGGTGTTTCGTTGGCCTCGATGCGTGCCTTGACCACTTGCGCCAATTCCAGTTCTTCCAAGCGATCAACCATCGCCTCGTAGACACTAGCCGGGACCATGTAGCCCATGACCCGGTTATGGTTCAACACCGCCACCGGCGCGCCGTTGGCGCCGTTAAGGACGGATGATGGGTTTTTTTTGAGTTCAGATACGCTGACGGCCACATCAGCCAAAACGATTTGCATGGAGGCGGCTCCCGCTTAAATAGGTCGTTATTTTGGTCTTTATTGACTGATCGAGCAAGCACAGCCATCGCACACCTGAGACCTACCTGCCGCCCCCTAGCTCAACAGAGCACATCCATCAATTTGACCGCAACGCCGCAACTCTTGCGCCTCACCCCGTCACACCACCCTGCGGCACCTTCCCAGCAAAACTATCCACCAGACTCGCCACCACCATCTCCCCCATCCGCGTGCGGGTCTGCAACGTCGCGCTCGCGCGGTGGGGTTGCAGCACCACCTGTTCATTGCCAAACAATGCCTCAGGCACATGCGGCTCATCGACAAACACATCCAGCGCCGCACCGGCGATTTCACCAGCGGTCAGCGCCGCGACCAGGTCGGCCTCGTTGACCAGTTTGCCCCGCGCCACATTGATCAGATACCCGCCCTGGCCCAAGGCGCGCAGCACCTCGGCATCGATGATGGCTTCAGCCTTGTCCGCGGCGGCCGCGAGGATCAGCGCGTCGCTGTCGCGGGCCAGTTGCTTGAGGTCGGCGACGAAGGTGTGGTTCACGTCGCTCATGGGTTGCAGGTCGGTGTAGCTGATCGGGCAACCGAACGCGGCGGCGCGGGTTGCCACGGCGCGACCGACCCGGCCCATGCCAACGATGCCGATGCGCATGCCGGACACCTGCCGGGCCAATGGCAGCGGGGCCAGTGGCGTCGGGCTCTGGGGCCATTGGCCGGAGCGCACGTAACGGTCACCGGTGCACAGCCCGCGACACACCGCAATCAATAGGCCAATTGCCAGGTCGGCGACATCTTCGGTCAGCGCGCCGATGGTGGCCGTCACGCGGATTCCGCGATCCCTGGCGTAGGCCAGGTCCACGGCATCGGTGCCTACGCCGTTGACTGCCACCACTTCCAGCTTGGGCAGTTGGGCCATGAGCGCCTGGCTGATGCCGGTATGCCCGCCAGTGATCACGCCGCGAATATTGGCACCGTGTTCTTGCAGATAGGCTTGTTTGTCGGCCTGCTCGAAATAGCGTCGCACCGTGAACAGCTCGTTGAGCCGGGCGTTGATTTCAGGGATCAGGATCGGGCTGAGTTGCAAGACTTCTGGCTTCATGTAGACCTCGTAACAGAATAAAAAAGACTGGCTCAACCGCGACCGGCAAACGGCATGGCCGTGGCCATGACGGTCATGTTCAGGACGTTGGCCGACAACGGCAGGCCGGCGATGTAGCGCACCGCATCGGCGACGTGCTTGACGTCCACCATCGGCTCCACCGCGATGCTGCCGTTGGCCTGGCGTACGCCCTTGGTCATGCGCACGGACATTTCAGTGAGGGCGTTGCCGATGTCGATCTGGCTGCAGGCGATGTTGTATTCACGTCCGTCCAGGGCCAGGGATTTGGTCAGCCCCAGCACCGCGTGTTTACTGGCGGTGTAGGCGCTGCTGAGCGGTCGTGGGGTGTGGGCCGAGATCGATCCGTTGTTGATGATCCGTCCACCCTGGGGCTGCTGCCGGCGCATCAGGCCGAAGGCACCACGGGCGCAAAGGAAAACGCCGTTGAGATTGGTGTCGATCACGTTTCGCCACTGCTCGAACGTCAGCTCATCCAACGGCACGGCGGGCGCGTTGACCCCGGCGTTGTTGAACACGACGTCCAGGCGTCCGTAGACCTCGGCGATGGTTGCAAACAACCCATCGACACTGACCGGATCGCGCACATCGGTGGGCACCGCCAAAGCTTCGCGACCCTGGCTGGCCGCCAACTCGGCCAATGCCTGCAAGGGCTCTGGCCGGCGACCGGCCAACACCAGTGTGTAGCCGTCCTCCATCAGGCCCAGGGCCACCGCACGACCAATCCCGCTGCCGGCGCCAGTCACCAAAGCCACTTTCAATGTGTTGGACATGTGGGTTCTCCCTTCTCGAATTCAGTAAGACAAACGCGGACCGACGCGCATTTCCAATTCGCCAATGCCATCGATGCCGGCCGTGATGACATCACCCGGCTGCAATACATCGACGCCTGCCGGACTGCCAGTCATGATCAGGTCGCCGGCCCGCAGCGCCACCGATTGGGAGATGCGGGCGATCACTTCACTGACCGACCAGATCTGGCTGTCGAGGCTGTCGCGCTGGCGCTCCTGGCCGTTCACGTTCAGCCACAACTCGCCATCGGGGTGCCCCGCCCGGGAGACCGGGACGATGGCGGTCATTGGCGCGGCGCCGTCGAACACCTTGGCGCCCTCCCACGGCAAACCGTTGCGCTTGGCCATGCGCTGGACATCACGCCGGGTTAGATCCAGACCCGCCGCGTAGCCCCACACATAAGCCAACGCCTGGCTCTCAGGGATGTTGGCGCCGCCCTCACCGATGGCCACGACCAATTCGATTTCGTGGGCAAACTCCTCGGTCACCGATGGAAACGTCACCTCACCCGCCGCTTCCACCACGCAGCTGGCTGGCTTCATGAAGAACACCGGTGGCACTCGGGATTCACCCTGGGTATCGGGCCAGGGATAGTTGCGACCCACGCAAAAGACCCGGCCGACGGGAAAACGCTGCGGGGTGCCAACAACCGACAACGTCACTGGCAGGTCCGGGGTAAAGACATACTCGGGCATGTTCATCCTGATAAAAGTCCTGTTGGAAGGGTCAGCGTACGGCGGCAATCCCTGGCGAAGTTGGAGGAATGCCGCCTCGTGTTGGAGAAAAACGGCTTTTTCCGGGTTCAGCGCGCCTTGAGTTCAATGCGATACAAACGGCCAAGCAGCAACGAATAGGACAAGGTGCCGATCAGCGCCACGCCGCCGATGAACCAGAAGGCCAAGGCGAATGAGCCGGTCTTGTGGACGATTGCGCCAATCACGATGGGGGTGACAATCCCGCCGATGTTGGCCGCCAGGCTGGTGATCCCACCGGTCAGCCCGATCAGTTCCTTGGGCGCCACTTCCGACACCGCCGCCCACGAGGACGAAGCGATGCCCTGGGCGAAAAAAGCAATCGTCAGCACGGCGATGCAGATCACGTTCGATTCGGTGAAATTCACCAGGACGATGGACATGCCCAGCATCGACCCGACCACCAACGGCAACTTGCGGGCGAAGGACAGCGAGTAGCCGCGACGGATCAGCAGGTCGGACACGATCCCGGCGAGCAGGATGCCCACCGTCGCGCCCACGAACGGCAGCACGGCGAAGATCCCGGCCTTGATCATGGTCAGTTGACGCTCTTCGATCAGGTACGTGGGGAACCAGGTGAGAAAGAAGTACAGCGCCGACGTGCTGGCGAACTTGCCGATGCAAATCGCCCAGACCTGCCGATAGCTGAACAGCTCGGCGATCTGCCGCCAGTTGAAGCGGGTGCGCTCCTGGCTGCTCTTGACCAGCCCTCCCCCGGCTTCGATGTACTTGAGTTCTTCCTTGCTGACTTTCTTGCAGTTCATCGGGTCGCGATACAAGAACAGCCAGGCCACACCGAAGACGATGCCGAGTGCGCCGGTGCTGTAGAACACATGGCGCCAGTCATAGGTGGTGGCCAGCCAAAGCAGCGCTCCGGTAAACAGCGCCGTGCCCAAGTACTGGCCGCAGACATAAATGCTACTGGCCAGGCCCCGCTCCCGCGCCGGGAACCACACCGTGACCGCCCGGCTGTTGGCCGGAAACGCCGGCGCTTCCATAGCGCCGACGGCCAGGCGCAGACCGAACAGCGAAGCGAAGCCCGTGGCCAAGCCCTGGCACACGGTGACGGTCGACCAACTGATCAGCGACACCCCGTAGGTGAACCGGGAACCGAAGCGATCGGCGATGAAGCCGGCCGGCACCAGTGCGATCGCGTAGGTCCAGGCAAACGCGGAAAAAATCAGGCCCATCTCGATCTTGTCCAGGCCCAGGTCCTTGGCGAGGAACGGCGCGGCAATCGAGATATTCACCCGGTCGATGTAGTTGATGATCGTCGCGATCAGCAGCAACGACAGCATGAACCAACGCCGCCGAGACGGCAGACGCTCTGGCACTGCGGCGTCCCGGGCGCCGGCAACCACCGGTGCGGCGGCGGTCTGGGAGGTGTGGGAATTCGACATGAGTGGACCTCGTTATTGTTAGAAGCGTCGAAATGTTTACGAGCAGCCGAAATCAATGCCCTCGATGCCGGGGCAGAACAATCGCTACTGGAATGAGAGGTACGAACAGCCGGTGTCAGGTGTTCGAAAAGGCCTTGCAACAGGATCTGTTGCAGGAGCGGTCGGGAGGGTCAGCGTGAAGCAGGAACAGGTTCATGATGTGCGCACCTTTTGATTGTTTTTGGATGGAGGGTCGGGTTGCGTGGCTCAACAGTGGTCGTACAACAACTCAAAATCAACTGAGCTGTTAGATCATTTTTCCCGTTTAAAACCGCGTCCAAGGAACCTGTCCAAAAAAATCAGATTGGTGAATTTTTTATCATTCCTGCTACAACAAACTTAAATATTTGTTTTTAAAAGATAAATTAACAATCTAAAACTTATCGTTTTTGGACAAGTGCCCTCCATTTTCGAGAGGCAGAAAATTCACGCCAACAGCTTTGTCATCGTATGACTTCTTGAAAATCATCCAGATGCACCGTCACAATCGTCATCACCGTCATGCACCGCAAAGGATTCCCAGGAGATGTCATCACCGAGCCGAGTCCCCACCTACGTCATGCAGCAACGCAGCGAATTGACGGATTTCTACATCCGCGACAAAAAGGGCCGGCGCGCCGAAACCAGCCCGCACCGCCACGAGTACTTCCAGATCCAGATCAACCTTGGCGGCGACACCGTGCAACACATTGGCAACGTCGAACGTCCGTTTCCGCGCAACACCCTGGCCTTCATCCTGCCCCACCGCGTGCACGTGATTCCGCACCCGGCCGAGAGCAACTTCATGGTGATCAATTTTTCCCAGACGTTCCTGCTGCCGCATTTGCAGTGCGACCCGATGGACCTGGAAGAGGTCTCGATTCTGCTGGCGCCGGAACTGTCGCCGTTCCGTTTCCAGGAACACTTGGACTTCATTCTGGGGGATGAGGATTTCGCCAAAGCCTGCGCGCTGATCGAGCAGATGCGTGGCCTGGACCAGAACCGTCAGTTCGGCACCCGCGAGATGCTCAAAGGCTTGTTGCTGCAACTGATCGGCAGCGTCTGCGCCTTGTACGCCGAGCCGCTCAAGCGCTTGGCCGAAGAGAACGCCGCCGAAGTCAGCCGACGCGATGCGCTGGGCCGGATGTCCGAGTACCTGCGCAAGAACATCGCCGATCCTGACCTCAACCTGATCAAAGTGGCCGCGGCGACTTACTTGTCGCCGACGTACCTGACCCACTGGCTGCGCAAGGAAATCGGCAAGACCTTCACCGAACTGGTGCTCGAACGCCGGATGCATGCGGCGCGCAATTACTTGCTCAATGGCACCCGCCCCGTAGGCGAAGTGGCGAGGTTGTGCGGGTTTGCCGACGAGGCATATTTTTCCAGGCGGTTTCGCCAGATACATGGGCAGCCGCCGGGGCAGTTCAGGCGGCAGCAGTTGAATCCGGACAGTCCGCAGTTGCCGTTGAACACATAAGCCGACAGTCGCGGATACGGGTCACCGCAAGATCAACACCGCGGCCACCGCAATCACGGCCACCACACCAAAGACCATCCGCGCGATCCAGGGCGCGGTGAGCCAGACGCCGGTCACCCCGGCAATCTGCCCCACGTTCTTTTCGGTCAGGCGGAAACTCGGCTCCCGGAAAGGATTGCCGCAATGTGGGCAGGCGTAGGCCTTGTCGGAAATTCGGGAAGCGCATTCAGGGCAATCGATCAGACTCATGTGCGACCTCAGGGAGAGACGAACTTGGGGTACTGACAAAGACCACGCATTTCCGGTTTTTGTTCTGAATCGAGTAGACCTTTTGAAGAGCACGCTACGCAAAAGCGAACTGCTTCACAGCCAACAAGATAGCCCAGCCACTACTGTGGGGGTTTTACGCGCCGCATAAGATCGTTCAACACGTAGGTGTCCAGGAAGGCTGTGACTTCAATGACCTGACCATTCTTGAAGGTCATGTGCCACAGGTAGGTGTTGTTGTAGGGTTTGTGATCAAGCGCCGTGGCTGTTCCATTCCACAGAACAACCACGACATCATTCTGGGCAACGATGCTCTGCACCGTGGGGACAATCGGTGTTGTCAGTCGCGCAGTAATCGGCCGCACGACTTGGGCCAGCTCAGCCTTGCTGTTATAGACACCGGAAACAGGACTCGTCCCGGCCACGGTCCATTTCGCATTGGGCGCCAGCAGATCGAACACCGTGCCTTTGCCCTGCTGCCAGTGAGTGAACGCCTGGCGGACCAGAGTCGCATTCGCGTGCTGGGTGTTTTCCGAAGCCCAGACGTTGTTCGTAAAAAATATTAAAGACAGTGCAAGCGCCTGGACGCGCCAAGCAAAATTCATCCATCTGGTCATGATGTTCTCTCACAGCAATGCAGTTGATAAGGCGCTCTTCCAGGAGGACCTTAACGGCATGTGCCCAGAAACCTTTGCCCGATACTGCTGTGAGGTTGTCTGATGCTGTTTGGTAATCAGGCCACTGTGGGAGCGAGCTTGCTCGCGATAGCGGTGGATCAGTCACTTTGATGTTGGATGTATGGCCGTCATCGCGAGCAAGCTCGCTCCCACAGGGGGGCGGTGCTTATTCCTGGATACTCCACATGCCTTGTGTATTTTTCAGACGGCAGAAACCACAAAACCCCTGGTTTTCTTGGAAAACCAGGGGTTTTGTGTGTATCGAATGTGGCGGTGAAGGAGAGATTCGAAACTACCCGCAAAGTCACTTTCATTATGCAAGCACCCGATTTACGCGGGCTGCAGCGATGGTGTCGCTCAAAAAAATCGGCTTTCTCAGTCCCATGGTAGTCCCATGGGTTTTGCACCAAGTTAGTGCGCGAGCGTCGAGAAGGGGTAAAAAACGGCGTGCCGCCCGGTTTATGTTGAGGCACGGGAAAAAGGTAATATTGGTAATCCGTTTGGAAAATCAGAATAAAACCCTTTAATTTCAATGGTTTGATAGATATTTAGAAAGGTAATAATTTGGTAATTTATAGGTTAGGTCATTACCTTTTCGTCGGGTAATTCCTGACAAGCTCAATCCCCAGCAAAACCGGGCACTTGGACGAATATTACCTTTGCCATTACCAAATATTACTCCTCAAGGTAATGCGCCAACCCCATGGACTACGTGGGCTGCAGCGGCTTTCGTGCCTTTCCTAACCAAAATTACCTTTTTCCCAGCCCTGGTTCCAAAAAAGCCGTCTGTGAGGCGAATCCTGCAGCTTGAGGCTAGTCTGATAGTTCACTACAGGAACCTTCATATGGCGCATGAATATTCGCTCTCAGATGTGCTTGAAAGGATGTACGAGAATCAGTTGGCACTTGAAGCAGCTGTGATGGAGATCACCCTACGCCTGGAACAACAAGGCTCAGCAGAAGCAGCTGAAAACGTGCGTGGGTCCTTAGAGGCAATCGGTGAGAACGCGGGGCATATCAAGCAAGGCTTGGCACGCCTGAAAAGGTCAGGAGCCAGCTAAGGAGGCGGGACAAATTGTGAAATGCTTCAATCTCGACAAGGCCCACACGTTTCGTGGCTTGCGGCAGCTTTCAGCCTCTTCGAAGACAGCTACAGACGGCGAGAAAAAAGATCTATCTCGTTTCGGAAAATGCCCGTATTCCTACGTTTTCTTCCCTTCCAACCAATGAACCCGGGGCCTCCAAGCCTGCCACGTTCATGATCGCCTGCTACGTCGCTGTGCGACCGCCCTGCACTTCTCTTCAAATCTTTGCAATCCGTGAAACTGCCGGTCGCCCGTAGAGCGCGCCGGCCCGCCTGGGCTACGAGTCCGTTTGCACTACATCTGGGTTTGCACAAAAAAAGGACGCAAACCCCGTCGGCGGGAGGGGGATAAGTGCTTTTTCAGCCATTTTTTCGTCGTATCATCGATTCGGACCCTCGCCCTGAAAGTCAGGCTCTCACCTCTTTCGTCCTCACCAAGCAAAAAATTGGTAGGATGGCCAGAGACGAGCGTACAAGCATCTGAGCTACAGAAAGCACTTTTGATATCTGAATAGCATTCTCCCTGCTCACAACAGGTGTCTACACTACGATGGCAATTTGCCCGTTGGTCGTAGCGTCCTACCGAGTCATGGGGGTATAGTCGCGAGCTATGGAATGGTTAAGCGAGCAATGCATCGGCTTCAACACCTCGCTTTAATCTGCAACTAGGCTGAATTAATTAGGCCTAAATTTAGGAAATCAGTTTGGAAACCTTGGATACTAAAAAGCTTATACCCTTCCTGAAGTGGGCAGGAGGCAAGCGCTGGCTGGTTGAAAAACATTCAAACTTCTTAAATGACAGTTACGATAGATTTATTGAGCCTTTCTTAGGCAGCGGAGCTGTTTACTTTAGTCTGCAGCCTGCTGCCGCGCTTCTCTGCGATAAAAACGAACAACTTATTGAAACGTATTCCGCAATAAAAGAGAATTGGCCGACGGTCGTTAAACATTTAAAACTACATCACCGGCTTCACTGCAAAGAGTACTATTACCTTCAACGCTCAAAAAAAATGAGAACACCTGAAACCAGAGCAGCCCAATTCATTTATCTGAATCGGACATGCTGGAATGGTCTCTACAGAGTAAACTTAGAAGGTAAATTTAACGTCCCCATTGGTACGAAGCAGAACGTTATACTTGAGACCGATGATTTCAAGGCGACCGCAAAATTGTTGGTCGGTGCAGAATTGGTATGCGGAGACTTTGAGAAAGTAATCTCAAGAGCCGGCGCTAATGATTTCGTCTTCGTAGATCCTCCTTATACCGTAAAACATAACTACAACGGCTTTATCAAGTATAACGAAAGTATTTTCTCTTGGGACGATCAGGTTAGGCTTCGAGATAGCGTAAAAGCCGCTTCCAGTCGCGGAGCAAAGGTATTAGTTACAAACGCATGTCATGAAAGCATTCGAGACATCTACGAAGATATAGGCGAATTAATAGTTTTAGATCGGGCGAGTGTAATAGCAGGGAAATCTGCTGCCAGAGGAAGGTACGAAGAAATGGTGATAAAATGCTTCTAAAAATAATTAGCAAAACTCCTTATTTACAGTGTTTATCATGCTTTCCATATGAAGCGCACATGAGTGCCCTAAAAAAATTTGCAGTATTGTGGGTACTGACAAGCCTACCAGTCATTTTTGCCGCGCTCTTGTCACCAGTTAACTTGGGAGGTGATGCAGCACTTTCCGATTGGATTGATAGATTAAGTGAGTCAATTTCCGTATCCGAACAATTTGTGTATACGGCTTCTTTTCTCACTCCAATCCTTTACATATGGTATGAAAAATACATTAATTCAAGCCAAGATAGTTTCAACAAGAAACTGTCGCAAAGCCTGCGGGAGCTATTTAATGGCTATGGAACGGTTGTATTTACTGCTCTGTTGATGATTTTACTTACAGCATCTGCATTTAGTGCATTAAAGACCAATCCTGACAATTTCAAGTCTACTTACTTGAACCTTTTTCTGACCAAATATTCAGTATTTATTTATCTATTTGCACTCTACTGCTGGTACCTTTCATTATTGGATGGGATCCATGCGGGCGACTTTGTCGTCGCCACTCGAAAGTCAGAGAAAATGGTATCGAATGGTTTAGCTGAGCGATTGAAATTCCGAGGAGATACATAATGAGCAACAAGGAATTATGCTTACCGGTTCTGAAAGTAGAACAGCCGATTGGCACGTTTTACATTGCCTCGGTAAAAGCGAAGGACTTGGTAGAGATCTCATTCTCTGACGTTCGGCGTTTGGCAGAGGATCAGCGAGACTTAGAAAAGTATCTTGGCATTCAACGCCCAGTAAGCCCAAAACGCATTAAAGACATAAAAAAATACATTCAAGGCAATGACGCGACCTTTCCTACTTCAGTGATACTTGCAGTTGATGAGCGCTGCGCTGAATACGAAGCCATCAATGATTACATGGGCACACTTACTCTGAGAGCTTTTGACCCAACCGCAGACTCAGAAGAGAGCGGAATACCATTTGATAAAATCGCAAAAGTTATAGATGGACAGCATCGAATCGCTGCCTTTATGGACGATGATCGAAACTGGAGCTTCGATTACGGAGAAAACGAGTTCGACATAAACGTATCTCTGTTCATAGGCGCCGACGTTTCCGAACAAGCCAATATATTTGCGACAGTGAACCTAGCACAAACAAAAGTTAACAAAAGCCTAGTTTATGATCTTACAGAACTTGCAAACACATCTAGCCCATATAAAACATGCCACAACGTAGCTGTCGCACTAGATGACGAGCCTTCGAGCCCGCTCTACAAAAGAATCAAACGGCTGGGAACTGCAACTCCGGGTAGAAAAAAAGAACCTTTGACTCAGGCCTCGTTTGTAGAGTCCTTGGTAAAGTTTATTTCACCGGATCCAGTTCAAGACAGAAACGATCTTTTGGCAAATCGAAAGCTAAAAACGGCCAACGAACTCGAGTTAAAGAAGTTCCCATTCCGCAATATGTTTATTTCAGACAAAGAAGTCGACATTGCTGAAATTATTTATAACTATTTTTCCGCAATCGAAATGAAATGGCCCGAATCTTGGAAGGCAGTTGATCGGGTTGGTAACCTTCTTCCGAGATCGAACGCATTCAAGGCCTTCATGATTTATCTAAGAGAAGATCTGTACCCTGAACTGGCGAGGGAAGACTACGGCCGAATCCCAACAGTTAAAGAGTTTGCACAGCAGCTGAAGCATATCGAACTGAAAGACGAAGACTTCACCATCCGAAACTTCGCGCCTGGAAGCGGTGGTCAATCAACATTCTTGAAAATGCTGAGGGGCGAAATTACTTTAAAAGACATGCTCCAGGAGGATTAAAAGTCTGGCTAGCAAACGCATGCTTTCTCGCTAGCAAAAATCTTGTGAGAAAGCATGTGTTATGCCTGCTAAGCCCTGCGGATTACCTATGCCTATTTATTCGAGCGTCACATCTTTCAATTTCATCGCCAAGGAAAAGGCACGTGTTGACTTGGCGATAAAAGCAGATGAATCGGCAGGACTGGGCGACGCCCCAGGTAGGTGAGTATGAACCGCAAGTTGGGTATTCATTTGCTGTATTAAATCTAACAACTCGCACACGACTTGGAAAAGATTAACAGAATGCGAGCCGATCCAACTTTTCGGTGCCTGCATCCGCTGGCTAACACCCGCCACACTCTGACGCCCCCCTTCAACCTTTTCCTCCATGTCCCCACCCACCGTGGCGTTGTGCTTCTGCCCCACCACCATGTTCAAGTCTCTCCCGGTTGCCTGGTGCAGATCATCCACCGCCGCCAGGCTCGCAGATCCGCCCGACAACAGCTTGAGCGCGCCCAGGGCTTCAAGCGTCTTGATGCCCCCAACCGACTCCGTTGAATGGTCGTCCACGGTCCTGGTGTGGCTCTGGTACCGCTCGGTGTTGCCCATCGCCTCCACTTCCCGCTCGATCGCCTTGTCCAGGATCTTGCCGTCAGTCTGGCGTAGCCAGTTACCGTCGGCGTCGACGCGCTGCTGGCACGCCTCGCTGTGCTGCCAAACCTGGTCCCCCTTCGGAACGCTGGGCATGCTCAGGCCGTGGGGCAGAATAGTTTGGATATAGGGCTTGTGCGGCAGGCCGTAGGCAAAGCACACCACAACCTGGGTGCCTTCCTCCGGAAACGCATAGATGCCCATCTCTTCGCCACCGGTGGGCAGCGGTAAAGGCACACCGGCCAGGATCGGCAGCTTAGTGTCTGGTTCGCCGTCCGGCCCCATGACCTCGATGTCGACCGCGTAGCGCGGGCGGAAGTCGTCGCAGATCCCGGCGCCGGCGGGCGCGTCGGCCACGGCGACGACGCGGGCAAAGCGTGGCAGGTGGTAACCACCGGTGAGTTCGGGGAATTGTCGTTCTACGCTGCGGCGGATTGCGTCGTCCATCGGATGGCCATCTGGTTGTCGATGAGCGCCACACTGGTGATGCGCTCGCCGTGATTGATCGTTGCACCTGGTCGCAACCCGGGAAGGGCTGCAATCATGGCGCTCTGGTTGCCCTGGTAGTCGTCGAACAGTTCCACCGGCAGCTGCAGCGGCGTGCGCACGCCAAAAAAGCTGTCGGCCCAACTGCCCACAAACACTTCGCCGTCACCCTGCTGCTGCCAGATGAAGTCGGGGATGTTGAAAACCCGGGCCAGGCTGTCCATGGCTTGATAGCCGGCAGCCAGGCTGTAGAAAAATGGCGTCTTGACGCTCGCATAGGTCTGTTCCGGGACGCGAAAGCGCAAGCCGGTGTGCTGGCCGATCTCGACCAGGACGGCGCGCAGGTCGACGTGACGCAGGTTCAACGGCAGCGGTTTGGCCAGGATCGCGGCCAGCTCACGACAGAACAGCACCTGCTGGGTGCTGCTGGCCGTGGTGGAGCGCTCGACGTAGCCGATAAAGTGCCGCTGCAGCGTGCTGTCGTTGTAGCCGATATCGAGCGTTACCAGGCCTTTAACCGGGGCTTTGGCCTGGATAGTAAACGTCGCCCGCCCGGGGCTTTTGGCGTCCAGCCGGACTTCGTTTTTGACCAGGACATAGGGCACGCCGTTAACGGCCAATTCCTTGTGGAGCTTCATGCCTTGGGACTCCCGCCTAACCAGGTATCCACCTTTTTAAGCGTCGCTTCAAAGCCGGTCAGTTCCTCGGGCCCACCTGGTGTGTCGCCACCGGTACCGCCGACCGCGCCGCCCGGGCCAGACTGCGCCGTCACCGAGTTGCCCGATCGGCGCCCTTCCACTTTTTCCGGATTGGAGAGCTTTTCGGTCAGGGTGAACTGGATCAGCCAGCCGCGCAGGTTGTCGTCTTCCCGAGCGCTCACGCCTTCGGTGAACGTCACCTGACGCATGCCGAACGCGGCAGCGGTGTCGTTGACGATGCGGTATGTCTTAAGCTGGCCACCGCCTTCGGTCGCTTCCACCAGGTGCATCAGGTCGCGCAACTGCACCTGGTCAACAAACGGAATCATCAGGCTGACGGTCAGGGTTTTGGGCTTGAAACCCTTGTGCCCCTTGTCGGTGTTGCTGGTCTGGCCGGACAGATCGTCGCTTTCAATGCGCAGGTTGCCGGTGACTTTGAGGTTCTTCCCGCGCACCTCTTGCCCGTCGAGTAGCAGTGTCATAGGCCCACCAGTTCACGAACAAAGCTCAGGCCCTGCTCAGATCCCACCAGCAGCGCGCCGGCGCACAACACCCATTCGTGTCCCGGGGCGTCACCGGCCAGCAGTTGGCCGCGCAGCTCGGTAGCGTTGCCCGGGCCGATCAGCCGTGCGCGCATGCTGCTGTCAGGGTTGCCATCAGCCAGTAGGGCTTTCAGGTCAGCCAGTTGCTTGTCACGGCCCTGTTGCTGGGCGGCTTTCCGGTTGGCCAGGGCCGAGAGGTCGGCCATGGGCGAACTGTCGGCGGCGTAACTCTCCAGGACGGCGATCTGTCCGGCCATGGATTGCTGGGCAGCTTTAACCACAGTGCAACGCTCCAGGGGCAGATCCTGCCAGCGTGGCAACGCGCCGGCGGTGGGGATCTCCCACTTTTCCGTCTCCAGTTTGGACAGGTGCCGCGCTCGGCGCTCGGCCCGCACCAGGTCAGGCATCGGCAGCAAGGCATTGAACCGCGCCAGGCTCTCGGCCAACTGATCAAAGCGAGTGGCCAGGAACATCAGGCATAGGGCGTGCTGCTGACCATCGGGCCGGCCTGTGTCGCTCACGTCCACCAGTTTGCCGGCCAACTGCTGCAGCAAGTTCGGTGCAGACAGAAAACACTGGTAGCCGCGGCCCTGCCCAATGCCACTTTGAAACGGTGTCACCACCAGGCAGGCCGGGGCCTCGCCCATTTGATCGGCGAGCGCGGCACGACCTGCAGCGATCGCGCCTTGGGCAGCACCACCCACCGGCCCCGGGCTGGTACTGGTCTTGCCACTCAAATCAGCCAGGCGTTTAGCCGTGCTGGCCAGCTCGCCGCCGGCCAGGCCCTGGGCGGCTGACAATTGCCCCATCCATTCGGTGGCCTGCGCGGGCCAGCGCATTGTCACCGGTGCCCAGTTCGCGTCAGGCATTGGGCAGTACCAGGGCAGGTAATTCGGCCACCAGCTCGGCGCTGGTCGGTGCCTTGCGCTTGTCCTGCTCGATGGCGGCCAACTGCTCGTAGCAGTAGGCCCAGCACAGTGAGCGCCAGGTGCGGAACGCCAACCCATCCGCCTGAAACTTCGGTACCGAAGGTTCATCCGCGTAGGTGATCGCGTCCTTCAGGTCACTGTAGCCGGAGGCTTTCGCCGTTCTATCGAGGAACATCTGGACGCTGGACACATACTCGGATTTGCGCTGCTCCCAGGTCAGCGGCGGCGGGTCGACAGCCACGGGCCGGCCCTTCACCGCTTGAATGACTTTTCCCATAGCCTGGGCGGCAAACAACGATTGGTACTCGCCCAGGGTAATTTCCAACAGTTCGCCGGCAGGTGGCAGGCTGCAGCCCGGGTTGGAAACCTCAACCAGGGGCGGCATGGCTTTCGGGTCTTTCACTTTGATCGTCGGGGCCTTGTCCTTCGAACCTTCGGAGGCCATCCAGCTGGGATCCGGGACACTGATCATCGGCTGTTTCCACTTCGGGTCGGCTACCAGCAAGGTGCGCTCGCCGTGGGCGCGTGTGTCGTAAAAGCCTGCGGTTGTGGCGTGAAAAAATATGCTCATGATTAGTAGCCTGTGGCCTCCCAATAAATGTCATCTGGCGAGCTGAACGGGCCAGAAATCACGGAAAATTGGCTGTTGCTGACGATCAACGTGTTCGTGCCTGTGGCAGGGTCCGAATAGAAAAGGCTGGTCCGGGAGGCGACCAGGGACACGCAGCGGTTCGGGAAAGCGATCGGAAAACTGCGGTGGGTCACGGTGTCAGAGGCACCCAGGGTGATGCCCCACTGACGGATCAACCCGGTTTGTGCACACTTCCACCAGCCGTTTGGGCCAAGGGATGCGTTGTTCTTGAGCACCGCACCAGGTACATCGGGTGTCGCCTGGGGGAGATTGGTCAGGCCTCCGGCATTACCGCTGTAGCTGCCGGCGATACTTAAATTTCCGCCTTCACTGAGGGTCATCGCGTGGTTGGTTGCCCCAACGTGCATCACTACTCTTGCAGGGCTCGCGGAGCCACCACCGGCATGCACATCTACGGACGCCAAATGGCGCTCTGCCCAGTTGGTCGCTTTCCACACGAGATAGGCGTTGCCGTTGTCCGGGCAGTCGACTTGCACAGCGGGGAGTCGGGTTCGCCAATCGACGTACGCACCGCCCATTGCACGGAAATCGAACCGTGCAGGCCCGCTCAAGGTACCGCCACTCAACGGCAGCTTTGAGTTATCCGCGATCGCAATGTTGGCGGTGCCATCGAACGACACACCGTTAATCAGCCGAGGCGTGGCCAGCTTGGTCGCTGTGGCGGCGTTGCCTGTCACCGCAATGTCGTAGGTACCGCTCAGTCGGGCTCTGGGCAGCGTGCCCAGGGTCAGAGCACTGGCGTTCAAGCCGCTCAACTGCCCACCGTCGCCAAAATACGAGCCTTTGACGGTCAGGTGCCCCGCACCGTCCAACGTGAATGCTGCGACGGTACCGCCGACGTGCATGACCACGGACGGTAATGAAGCCGATGTTCCGCCGGCATAAACTTCCATAGCGGCCAAGTGTCGCTCGCTCCAATTGGTGCCTTTCCACACGGAATACGCGGCGCCATTGGATGCGCAGTCAATCTGGATAGCGGTTTGGCGCTCCTGCCAACTGACAAATGATCCGCCGATCGTAGGCACGTTGAATCGCACGCCGCCGGTCAGCGTCCCGCCGCTAAGTGGCAACTTGGAGCCGTCGCCAATCGCGATGTTTTGGGTACCGTCGAACGCCACGCCGTTGATCAGGCGGGCCGTTTCCAAACGGGTGGCCGTACCAGCATTGCCGGTGACCTGGATGTCATAGGAGCCGGACAGGTTTACCCGGGGCACCGTTCCTGCAGTAAGGGCGCCGGCGTTGAGGTTAACCAGTCCGCCACCGTCGCCAGATAGTTTCCCGGTAATAGCCACGCCGGCGTCAGAAACACGCACGCCGTTGCCGTAGATATACCCATCAGTGCCCAAGCCCATGAACAGGGTTTTAAAGCCGGTAGACGAGCCGTAACCGCCGATGCTGCCCACGATGTTGCCGCCGGACGTGAACGTCATCCCACGCGCCCAGGCGCTGCCGAAATAGTTGCCGGCGGCGTAGACCACATCACCGATCATCGTGCCGCCAGTCAGCGGCAGTTTGGTGGCGTCCTGCACCGTGATGTCTTGGGTACCGTCGAAGGGCACACCGTTGATAGCGCGGGGGTTGGCCAGCTTGGTGGCGGACCCCGACCGTAAGTCAGGGTAATGGCCCACCTTGGCGGCGAAGTGATCCACCAGCGGGCCGTCGATTGGCGCAATCGTGCGCAGATCGTTGATCTGGTTCGCGTTCACCAGGTGCGCCAAGGGAATGCAGTAGTGCCAGGAACCGTCAGTGTCTAGGTAGTCGACCTGGTTGGGATCAAAAACCACTTTCCAACTGGCCTGCACGTCGTTCAACTCACGGCGCAATGACACATGCAGCCACACCGGTGCCGGTACCGCCGGCGGCGCGATCGGCAAGGCGCTGGCCAGCTCCACGCGGATGCCTTCGATGTAGGCCAACCCGGGCTTGAGTTGATACCCGGCCCCAACCTTTTCCACCTGCAGGCCGCTACGGTAGAAACAGGCACGACCAAATACGTCGCGATTGCTCAGCCGCTCGCGCTCGTCAATGCCCTTTAGGCGCACGGTGAAGTCATGCTGCCAAGTGCTGGCGTCAATGGTGATGCCGGTCAGCGCCTGGGCCCCGTCGAACACCACTAGGATATTGCGGGTGACGTTGTTGCCCAGCTGCAGCGGCGGAATGTTCTTTCGCTTTTGCTGCACAGGCACGTAGGCCACGGCGAGCAATACATTCTCGGCGGTTTCCAGGCCGATCCAGTTCCAATCAAAGTCGCCGACATCGCTGCCCAACATCGAGCTGTAAACCACCTGGTTGGGGTTCACAAAGCCGATGTTCTGTTTCGGGATCGTGTAGGTGTGGACGATCTGCGCCGCCGGCGGTTTACCGGCTGCGCGGTTGACCGGAGCATTTGGGTTCAGGCCTGGCACGCTGGCGAAGACAAAGCGCACGACATCGAGGCGCTGCTGTGCGCCTGTTTTTTTGGCGATCAGGCTTTCACCTGCAAGGGTAATACTGGCTCCCATGGGGGACTCCTACAGGCGGGCGATCAGCGTTTGCTGATCATCGTTAAAGTCAGCCGCGACAATGCGCAGCGATACGGGGGTGATGGTCACAAAGTCATAGCGCCGGCACGTGCGGCCGTACTGCTGAATCAGCACGCGCAGCAGCTCGGGGTTCTGCGATAGCTGGGAGTCGGAAAGGCGCAGCAGCACCACGTCCCAGTCCCGATCGGGCATACGCTCGTCTATCTCGACGTAGCCCACGCCCAGACGCTGCAGGATGCGTTTGAGCCCAGCTGTGCTGCCGGCGTCGACGGCGTTGATAAATGCGAACTTGACCCGCAAGCGATACAAACTTTCAGGCTCGTCCTTGAACCGGGTGGTGTCCCGCTGCCAGGCCAGCAGATCGAGGACGGTCAGGTGGCAGGTCTCGGCGTCCATCTGCAGGAGCGGCCATTGCAGCCAGCCTTCGACTTTCTCCCACCAGGACTGGGCGGCGGCCTTCAGCTTGGTGAGCTGTGGTCCATCGAGCCAGAACGGCAAATTCAGCTTGATCATGCCAACACCACCTGCAGGCTGCTGATCCTGGGAATGGTCAGCTCTGACACGATGTCGGCGTTCTCGAAGTGCAGCGACTCGATGCCGGCGAACTGCTGGTGGAGTTCTTCGCCCAGGCGACTGAATGAAAAGCGCGACTGTGGATAAGTCAGTGTTGGCTGATAGTCGCCGGCGCTGCTTTCGCGGAAGGCCGCACGAATGAACAGTTCCACTTCCGCCTGCAGCTTGGTGCGCTGCTCTGCGGTCAGTAGCTGACGTGGCCACACGGTCAAGCTCAACGCGTGCTGGGTTTCAGGCATGACCATGACCAACAGATCATCGCCGTGGCCATGATTGCCCTGGTCGCGGATATGCGCGTTGATTTGCTCCAGGTATGTCGCCGCCGGCACGTCTGCATCAAACAGTACGTAGGCATTGGCACTGCCTGGGCCCCGGGGGGCTCCGTGCAGGAAATACACACCATCGGGCCGCACGCCCGGGAAGACTGAAATCATGGCGCGGTATACCGAATCGGTGTGCCACTGATTGACCGCCGAGAACTGGTTGCGCACCCTCAAACGCAGCTGATCGTCCGGTTCAGGATCTGCACCAGGTGCGATCAACCAGCCGTCGACGTTCACCACCTGGGCGATGCCGGCAATGGGTACCGGCAGGATCGCGTAGTAACCCGGGGCCAGGTTGTAGCCGCTGCCAACCTCTTGGGCTTCTACCGGGACTTCCAGCTGCTGCAGGCCGTCTGCAAAGGTTGCGGCCTGCGTGGTGATCAGTTGGTAAATATGGCCGTTGATAGCGGCGGATTGCACCAGGACGCCGGCGGGCAGCTCCAGCACGCCGCCGGCGACGTCCCGGGTAAACAACAGCATGCCCTGGGCCTTGGTCGCACCTTTGCGCTCGACGTTGACCGCCCAGGCCAGCATGTCCAGCCACTTGTCCCGGGCAGTTTTTACAAAGAAGTTGGGCAGGACCGTGTCACTGACAAAGCTGATCAGCCACATGACCGGTTTAGTCACCAGGGCCGTGATCACACGCCAGAACGGCGAATAAGCGCTGGTGTTGCTCATCTTGCTGCCCTGGGAGGCTACTTCCTTTTCCCAGGCCTTACGCAAGCCGTCCTCGGTGGTGGGAATGCCGGCGTCAGCGAGCGCCTGTTTAAAATCTACGTCGCTCACAGGGTCACCTCGATGTCGCCAAACTTAAGCGTTTTGGCCGTGACCAGGTACTGGCCGGACTGCACCTGGTTAATCAGTGCGGTGCCCGGCACCAAGCGTTCGTCCGCCTCCACCAGCAGTTCCAGTTGCTGGATGCAGTCGCGTTGGCGCAGGCGGCTACGCTCAGCCACCAGCGTCACCAGCAGGCCGCTTTCGCGGATCATGTGCGCGATGTCCTGGGCGATGCTGGCCCGGTCCTCGATCAGCAGCGGCTGACGGGACGGGTCCAGCGACAGGTCGTTGTCGACGATCAACAGGTCGATGTATTCGCTCATCCGCCCACCGCCATGGCCAACATGCCTTCCAGCTCCAGCGGGTTCATCGGTTTACCGGTGTGAATGTTGACGTTCTCCACGTGGGTGCCCTTGTTCTGGGTTTGGTTATTGTTCTGGATACTGCTCAGCAGGCCGCCCCGGGGCACGGCGTCGGGCCGCTTCGGTGACAGGCTGGCCACAGATCCATTCATGCGTTGCTGGCTTTGCTCGGCCTTTTCAGTGGGTGCCGGCGCGGTCACCAGCGCCGGCGGCTGCTTCGGCTGCGGGATGTTTAGCTGCGGCCCGATTGGCGCCGGTACCTTCAAGGCAGGCGCGGCCACCAGTGCCGGCGCTGTGCGCGGGGGCTCGGGTGCCGTAAGGGGCTGCGGAATAGGCGCCGGCGTTTTCGGTACCGGGGCCAGCACCAACGCTGGCGGCTGTGCCTTGGGTTGCAATGCATTGAGCGCAGGCATGGCCGGGGCCTGTGCCTTCTGCGCGGCAGCCATTACCAGGGGCGGCCCCTGGACGGGTTGCTGGGGAGCGCTCACGAGCTGAGGCAGCAACGGTGCCTCGACCGTCGGGCCGGTGATGGTGGGCAGTTGCGGTGCCGCCGGCATGTCGCCAAACGCGGCATCAATCTGCACGCCCGGGATCTTGTTCAGCATCTCGATCAAGCCATTGATGGCCGATTTAAAGATATTGACGATGCCGTCCCACGCGGCGCTGGCCATGCCCGACCAACCGCCCATGGAGTTGAACCAGTCAGACAGCGCCGTCAGCTGGCCGCTGATCCACTTAAACGCCTCGGTGTTCATCAAGGCGCCGGTCCACTCATCCCAGTAGATGATCGCTGCCGCTACGACGCCGATCAGAAGGGCGATGCCCATCACAATGACGCCGACCGGGTTGGCCGCCATTGCCACGTTGACCAGCCAGATCGCGCCCTGCCACAACAACATGGCCCCACGGATAATGCCGAGGGCCGTATACAGCAGGACCAAACCGGTGACGTACAGTGCAATGAGGGCCACCTGCAGGATGAACGCAGCCACAGAGCGCAGCTGCAGCAGCTGTACCACTCGCCAGACTGTAACCAATGACAGCCAGACCATCTTGCTGAGTCCGACCACAAAGGTCAGCGCTGCCAGGCCAGCCGTCAGCCCAAGGACCACCAGGCTGATAATGCTGATCAGACGGGTGATGTTGGGGAACAACTGCGACCAGCGTGTCAGGGTCGTGGCCACGCCGGTCAGCCTGGCCATGAGCGGCTGCAGGATTGGCATCAAGGATTGGCCGAACGCGATACGCAACGCCTGCACGGCGCTGCCGAACTGCTGCCACGGGTCGACCATGGCCATGGCCATCTTCTCGGCGTTTTCCAGGCCTCGCACGTTGCCCAGTTGGTCCATGCCGTTCTTTAAGCGGTCGGTGTCGCCCATCAGGGTGGTGATCAAGCGCGCCGCTTCACCGCCAAATGCGTCACGCAGCTTCTTGCCGTTGGCCTCAATCGACAGATCCCCGAACTTGCCTTTGAGCTTGTCCAGGATGTCCATCATAGGCAGCAACTTGCCCTGCTGATCCACAAAGGACATACCGAGCTTTTCCGATGCGCCGCTGACGTTCTCAAAGAACGACTTGTACAGGCCGCCTGCCTCGCCCCCGTCCATGGTGCTGCCCAGGGTGCCCAGGACCGCCATCTGTTCAGCCAGGCTCACACCGGCGGTGCTGGCCAGGCCGCCGGCGGCCTTGAAGGCCTCCCCGATCTGCTCGCCGCTGGTACGGAACAGTTTCACAGCCGTCGCCGTCTGGCCGGTCAGGTTGTCCACCCACTGGCCTTTGCCCATGGCATCGGCCTGGCCCTTGAACAGGTTGTACATGGTGCCGACGTACTGCCCCATGGTGCCGGCGTCCGACTTGGTGGCCTTGGCCAGCAGGTTGCTGGCATTGGTGAACGTCGCCAACTGGCTGCCGCTCAGGCCCTTAATCGCGCCCTCGATGCTGTACGCCGAGGCCACAAAGTCCCGGGCGTTTTCACCGTAGGCCACCGAAAAATCCAGGGACTTTTTATTCAGCGCATCCAACGCTTCTTCAGCTACGCCCAGCGATCGGACCTCGCCCAGGGCACGGTTCATCTCCAGGGCAGGTTCCAGGGATCCGCTGATGGCCATCCCGGCGCCCACCATCCCAGCGAGGCCAATGCCCATCTGGGTGATGTTCTTCTGGCTCTGTGCTGCCAGGTCAGAAAAGCCCGTTTTGACCTTGCCCAGCGGGGCGGTGACCTTATCGGTCAGGTTCAAAATGAAGGCCAGGCGGGCGCTTTTGTCAGCCATCTGTGGTTATCCGTTCAATGCGTGGGCGATGCCGTTGGCGATGGCGATTTCCATCCGCCGCCAGTGTTCGTCCTCCAGCCACTTGGCCGTGCCCATCACCTCGGCGGTGGGCTCGGCACCTGGTAGCCAGCGACCGGCCAAGGCCAGCAGTTGGCCCAGGCCGTTTTCGGTCAGTCGTTCGGCGTGGTCGAGGGCTTTTTTACGGTGACTTCAACGTCTGGGCTGTATTCCTCCAGGAGCGCGCCGGCCAGCTGCATGACCAATACCGGGTTGCCCAGCATCGGCTTGAGGGTGGCGCGTTCTTCCTGCTTAACGGTGTTCACCAGGAGGTTGTTCGCCGGCGCGACCTTGTTGGTCTGGGTCACGGCGTTGAAGTACTTGGTCACGTCCTGCGGGGTCAGCTCAAAGGTGAATTCCTTGTCGCCTACTTCCAGGGTGATCTCGCGTTTATCGGTCATTCGTGTTGCTCCGTTTAGGTTTTAAAGTGGGTGAATCAGCGCAGGCAAACCCGGCGCACGTGGTCCTGCAGCCCCAGGATCATTTGCTTGCTGAGGGCAAGCTGATCTCTGAGGGTGAAATAATCCGATCGAGCGTCTGCTGAGAGTTCGGCGGATCCGCCATCAGCCACGCCGCTGGCGCCGGCATCGCCGGGCTTGGGGGCGCTGCAGGTGGCTTTGATCCGCAGCCGGCTAAGGCCATCGTCAACAGCACGGCGCAGACCGTCGTTTTGGGCGCGTTCATTGTTCAGTTCCTGGGTACGTTGAAGGTCGATAGCGTCACGCTCGGCCAGCCTCTCGCCGGCGAGGCGGGCCGCTTCGCGCAGGCCCTCCACTTCGAACAAGGCGCTGTCGCGTTCGCTGCGGGCGGTATCGCGCTGACCTTCCAGCAGGTCGAAAGCGAACCAGGCCACCAGGCACAGCACCAGGGGGAAAATGGCTTCGCGCATTACAAACCCGCCTTGCACAGCTGTGCTTCGGCCAACCGGCGCCGGTGCAGGCCCCGTACAAATTCCTTTTGCCCCTGGGCGGTGGTGACGTAGGCCCACACTGGGGTTTTGCCGTCAGCGGCCCACGCCAGCGCGTTGCATCCGTCCTTGATGCGCCCGGCATTGATCAGCGCGACGGCACGACTGGCGCAGGTGCTGGGCACGCCGAAGTTGTGGCTATGGCTGCTCAGCGCGTCGAAGGTGCTCTGGCCCACGTCCTGGTTGGTGATGCAGTCCGCCAACTGCAACTGGCCCTTGCTGATCACCAGCTGTTCCACCTCGTCGCACCGCGCGTCTGACCAGTAGTCACCGACCACCACCGGATAAGGGCTGGTATGGCGGGTGATGCCTTTGCACACGGTCGGCAGGCCCTGGGCGAGCTTGTCGGCATACACGGTGTTCTGGCCGTTGCCTTCCCAGGTACCGAGGAACACCACCAGCGTGGAGCTGCAGAGCGCAATGGCGCCGGCGGCGATCTTGCCGCGCAGGCTCATGGCTTCACCTTCCAGTCGCGCAACATCTGGCGATACTTCGGAACCAACAGCAGGATCTGCAGCACCATGTAAACGGCAGTCAGCATGTAGGCAACAGCCGACCAGTCGACGGCCCCTGTCGCTCCAGTTGCCGCTACTCCGATCGCAGGTGACGCCTTCGCGAGTGCGATGGCGGTGTCCTGGGCCGCCTGATTCGTACTCATCGCCGCCCTCCTTTCTCGAAAAAGGACTGGCACAGGACGCAGCGGGTTTTGCCGCCGAGCGCCTGGCGCGCTGCAGGAATCTCGTTATTACAGTCCTGGCAGTGGGTAAGGCTTGGGCCCGCTGACTCACGCCGGGCCTGGGCCAACTGGGCGTTGATAGCCTGGTCCCGCTGACGTTGTTCCAGGGCTTGGGCGCGATCGAACGGGCAGACCATCAGCTAATGCCCTCGATCTCGGTGGCATCCAGATACGGCACGCCGTTGATGCGGATAAAGTCCGGGCTGGTGACCTCAAACGGCACCTTGTGCTTGGTCTTTTCGCCGCCCTTGGGATCAATGCTCAGCAGGCTGGAGACCTTTAACTTGCAGCCGAAGGCCTCAATGCGCAGCTCGTCGTCGCCAGCCTTGGCAAAAAACACCGCGTCGAAGGCCTCCAGCTTGCGAAAGCTGCCGGCACTGCGTGCCGCCTCGATCAACAGATTGAAGTTGGTGGAATCCAGCTCCAGGTCGCCAGCAGCCGCCACATCGCCGTCGACGTAGCCGTCAGGCACGCCCCGGGTTTGCGCGGTCTTGCTGTTGTCGGTGATGTCCAGGGTGCAGCTCTCGACGTGGACCTGCAGGTCGCCCAAGTTCACGTCAAAGTTCTTGCCGCCAATACGTGACATGGGGGTTACTCCGAATCGTCGTTGGAAAGGTCCAGGGCGATGTTCGCCGTGAGGTCTTTCGGGCAGTTGTGGGGCTTGATCTTGATGAACGCCTCTACGGCGGTTTTGCTCTTCCAGACCAGCACGATGTCGCCGTCCTTCGGCGATTCGATCTCGCCCGGGAACACCTCGCCGGCGAACTTCACTGACTTGGCCATACGGCGCAGAGGCGCCATTAGCGCGGTGATGTTCACGGCCATGCTGTTGGGGGTGTTGTTCAGGCGCCGATCGCCCACGCGGCGAATCAGCAGCGGACGGACTTGGCGAGCGGCCTTGTCAGCCAGGCGCAGGTATTCGATTACCTGGTAGTCACTGCCAGGGGTGTCCAGCATGTTGCCGTCACCCCAGTACACGCCCGGGTAATCGGAATAGGTCTGGGAGACGGAGAAACGCGCCTTATCCAGCTCCGATCGGATCGAGGACGGCAGTGGCACGCCTTCGGAGTCCACAGGCACTGGTCCCAGGCCCAGCAGCGCGCCAGTGGCCACGCGCATAGGGCTGTCAGCAATACTTACTGCAGCATTGGCCAGGCGACCGGCCAACACGCCCAGGTCGTTACCGTGTAGTTGCGGCACCACCAACACCCGGGGCGCAGCCAGGCCGCCAGTGATTGCCTTCTGGGCTACCAGGTATTCCGCCCAGCTCTGGAAAGGGCTCAGCGACAGGCCTGCCGTGGCCGCCATGACAAAAACACGACGACCATAGGTGTCATTCATCGACACCGCCGCGTCGTGCATTGCCGACAGTTCGGCACCGGTGGCCACCGGCTTGGTGATCACCACCGCTTCGACGGAAAAGCCCTGCTGCTGGGACATTTCCAGGGCCTTGGCCCAGTCGCCATCCGCTGCGATCGGCGCCGCCAGGCAGGCCCAGCGATCGCCACCGTTCAAGCGTGCTGCAGTGATCTGGGTTTTCAGGTCACTGGCTGGCACGCCCAGGGCGGCATCCAGGTCGCTGTCGGTGTTGAGGGCGATCAATTTGCCGGTGTTTTTCGGACCGGGGCCGATGTACAGAAAATAGCGTTCGATCTCAGTCACGGCACCTTGGCCCAGATTGAGATTGTTAACGCTGACTTTGCCAAGTGCCATGCTGTGCCTCGTTAGCGGGGTGAATTAAGGATTTGTTGGAAGACCTGGTTAACCAACTCGCGGGTTTCGCTCCCGGTCTCTACCCCGAGGAACTGGCGTTTTGGCAGGGTGATGTCCCAGCTTTGCGCGCCCGATGTCTCGGTTTTTTCATCGTTCAAAATGCGGATCAGCAAGCCGGCCTTGGCGTAGTTCACGTGTTCCTGAATCCATGCCACTGACGGCCTGGTCAGCGTCTTTTTGCCCTTCTGCCGGGTGCGAAACCCCAGCCGGCGTAAGCGCTTGGCTTGTTTGTCGGTGCAGGCAATTCCCGGCGGGACTTTGTTCCAGCGCCTCATCTGTGCAGCGGTACGCCGCTCGCTGACGCCGTTGTGCTGCTGGGATGCAACCCACCGGGTAAGCGCGTTTTTCCAGCCCAGTTCGGCTTCATCGGAACTGACGCGGGTGACCTGCAGCAGCTTGGCCAGGCCGGCTTCCATCTTCTTTTTGCCCTTGGCAGACCCCTTGCGCTCTGCGAAGGGGCTGCCGTCCAGATTCTTTTGTTCACGTACCCGCTTGCGGCTCATCGAGCGCACGCGCTTGGTCACGTTGTTCAACAGCCGCCGGCGCAACTGGGGCGACAGGTCAAGCAACGCCAACTGGGCATCGATGTTGAGCAAACCCCTGACATCGAGGTCGAGCGGGCTAGCGGCCATGACCGACCTCGCCCTGTTCAGCAATCCACAGGTCGAACGGCATGAACGCCCAGGTCTTGTTGAACGCCTCGATCTCGCCGGCGGGATCCTCGGCCAGGTATTGCGGCTCAACGAATTCCAGCGACAGCTCCACGTCGAAGCTGTCCTGGTCCAGGGGCTCAACGGCGAACAGTGGCGCCGGCAGGTCGTGGCGGTACCGATCGGGATCGTGGGTTTCCAGCCAACTGCCCACCAGGGCCATCAGCCTGGCCGGGTGACCGGTGAAACGCTCCAGGGAGAACGCAGCGCGGTAGCGCATATCAGCCATGTGCAGGCCGTCGCGGTCGGGCTTCCAAATCAGCTCCAGACTGACCTGTTCGGTCCAGCTGTCGAACTGCTCCGGGGGCACCAGGTTGCGGGCCATCAGGTAGGCGGTCAGCGCCTGCAGCTGGATCACTGCAAAGACGCCGTGATGCGGCCACGGCCCTGCAGAGCGCGAACGGCTTGCTGGCTGAAGGCCAAGAATGTTTCAGCCCGCTCCGGGGCTTCCTTGCCGGTGTTCTCGGCGCTGTCCCTGCGGGTAACCGTGGCGAACTGCGGCAGCAAATTGGCTTTGGTGCGGCAGTACACGGCGCGCTTGTACAGCTTCACCTTGAACGTACGCTCGGGCAGCAGCACCGTGTCTGCGGCTTCAACGTTGTTGATACCGAAGGCCTGCCACCGGGCCTTGCACTTGGCCAGGTCGCCGTTGACCTCGATCATGGCCATCGTCAAATCACCGCCCAGCAGCTCTACCAGGTACTCCGCCGGCAGGCGGTATTCCTTCTGGAACTCGGACAGAGAGAGGTTCGGCCAAAAGCCGTCGTTCTCGATTGTCTGCTCCACAAAGGTGGTAGGTTTCCCGGAAAAGCTCATCGCTGGGCGCTCAAATAGGGCGGGGAGCCTGTTTTCAGTGGGACGGTCCATAAATGGGCGGCTCACTTCCACAGGTCCCCGCTGGGGGGGGGTAGTCGGTTATTCGGAAGCCGTGCTGGCCTGTTGTTTTGCCAATGCCTTGCGGCATTTCACGATGCGCGTTTCGTTGCCCGCTTTCGGGTACAGCTCGGTGGAGCGCTCAAGGTGCTTGAGCGCGGTTTCCCACTGCTCGGCCTCCATGGCGCGCATGCCGATCAACTTGTGGTACTTGCTCGGGATCTGTTCCGTCAGGTTCCACTCGTTGTCTACACGTGGCAGCAGGTCCGACAGGTAGGGCTCTGGGCTGCGACCGGCGTTGTATTCGGCATAGGCCCACTCGCACACGGCGTCAGCGACAAACGTCTGGATGTCCCGGCGCTTGAAGCGCTCCGGCATTTCCTGGCCCTGCTCCATCAAGAAGTCGGCCAGCTCCAGGGCGTCTTCGAACTGGGCGGTGTCGAACAGCCAGACCAAAACCTGCACCGCAACGCGGTTGGGGAAGTTCAGCCCCGATTCGCAGTAGCGCTGGACGTATTCCTGGTATTTGGGCAACAGCTCTTCACGCTTCAGCGCCTGGCGTCCGGCCAGGCCATTGATAGCGCTGATTCGCGCCAGGTCCTGATCCAGTGCCGCTTCCTGCAACAGCAGATGCTTGCGCGCATTAGCGGGACTGCTCAGCGCATCGGCCGGGGAATAAGCCATGCCTGCAGCAGCGGCGAGCGCCGCTACTGCAGTGCTGCCCAAGGCCAGGGTGCGGCGCTTGTGCGCCAGGGCCAGGCTCACGCGACCACCAGCTCAACGTTTTCGGTGAACGCGATCTTTTCCAGTTGCTCGATCACGTAGCCTTCGTTGCGGCTGTTGTAGTCCTCGACGCGGGAGCGCTTCGGATTCTCGATCGTCTGCTTACGCCAGCTAGTGTCCTGGTAGTAAATCGAGAGGTTGTCCCAACTGGTGACCAGCACCGCGTTGACCGGAAAGTTCGGCACGCTGAACGCCGGCAGGCCGCCATAGGTCGCAATGACCTGAGCGTTTTCGATACGCTCCTTTTCAGTCGGGGTGTCGCCCTGTTTGGTGTACAACTTGGCCTTATCAGCAGCGAGCAAATCGGTGCCGATGATCGCTACCAGGTCGCCGTCTTCGCGCAGGATCTCGTCCACCATCTGCTTGGTGTCATGCACCAGGGCATCAAGGTTGGCGTAGTCGCCACCGGCGCCCAGCGTGACCTTACCGACAGTCTTGCCCTCTTTGAGCACCTGCTGTGGGGCCTGCTCGCGTAGTTGCTGCAGCCAGCCTTTGTTCACGTCCTGCAGCTTGGGGAATTTTTCCAGATCAGTATCAACAGCAGCGTGAGTACCGTGAAAGCCGATAACGATCCGATCTTGTGCGATACGCTTCTGCACAGCGGCGGAGTAGCGTTCTTTGAAGTCTGGAAACTTCGCCCAGGCGTCGATTTTGGCGTACGGAAGACCAACGTCTGACTGGGTATCAGCCAGTTCGTATTGGGTGTTATCCAGCGCCGATGCGTCCTTGGCTTCGCGATCGGTTGTCTTGGTGTTGGTGCGGCCAGTGACCGGGCCGTTCACACCGATGAACACCTTCTCACCTTTGATCTCACTGACCGGGGTGACGTTGATGCGCTCCAGGAAGTCGGCCTTAGCGGTGATCGCGTCGTTCAGCTCCTGAGCAATCGACGGTTCAACACTGAACATGCGGCTCGATCGTTCAACACCATAGGCTTCGGCGATTGCGGCCTGCAGCTCAGCATATTGTTTGGCGCCACGGGCGCTTAATGGCTGGGCCATGTCAGAGCACCTTGCGTCGTGGGGTGTTTACCGGGCCTGGATTGCGTGGCAACTGGCGACCGGTCGAAGTGTTCTGCAATGCGGAAAACTGCTGCTCCAACTTCGCCATGCTGGCGAGCAATGCCTTGTTGGTGGCGCTGCCTTTACGGCTGAATTCGCGGTCGTCTTCGGCAGTGGTGACGATATCGTCAACAGCTGCTGCTACGTCGTCGATTGGAGCGGCTTCGGGCTCTGGGGCGTCTTCCGCGACGGGCTCAATCACAGCCTGAATGCCGGCAGCGACAATCAGCAATTGAGCCAGCAGGGCTTTAAGGGCCGTTGCTGTAGCTTCATCCATTGGGGGTTTGCTCTCGTTTGGGGTGGTGGGTTCGACGGGCTCGTCATCCGTGGAAAAGCGCTTGAACAAGCCAGCGAGCAAGCCGATAAGCTTGCCGACCTCGCTCTGTGGCTCAGCCTCAAAAGAGCCCAGTTCAACGGACGCGGCATAGAAAGAGTTTTTGTGGGTCTGCTTCGAAAAATAGAGTTCCTGGGTGCCCAGGCTGGCCGGCTCATCGGTGACGCCCAGACCTGTCAGGTAGGCTTTTCCGCTGCCGGCGAAGTTCGGAGTGATCTCGATGCTGGAGAAGAGCTTTTGGCCCTGATCATTCAACTGCAGTAGGCGATCATTCGGCTTGAGCTGTGCCTCCAGAGCGATTTGTCCGGGCTCCAGATCTTCGCCCTCCTCCAACAAGCGCACGGCAAAGACGGTGCCGTGGGAACCGCTCCAACGTTCGTGGTCGCACCAGATCACTGCCGTATATTTCGAAGGCTTGTAGGTTTCAGCGATGTCGCGCAGTTCCTGGGGAAGGATCTCGCGACCATCGACGGTAGTGCCGCTGGTGGCGACACGTTTCCAGTACGAAACAAGGGAACGGGGCATGGGCGTTAACTGCGCTCAATCGGTTGAATGAGCCGCCAAGATAGGGAGCCGCCAAGCCCTAAACAAACGGTTCAAATGCGCGTTTCTCCTAGATTCGGCATATAGGAGAAACGCGGAATTTAACCCCGCGTTTCCAGCGTTTTCGCCGCATAGACTGCGGCCCATGTACTACTCGACCGAAGTTAAAGAAGCCGCCAAACGCCTGTTTCTACGCCGCTGTAAGGCCAAGGAAATTCAGGCGCAGCTCAACCTGCCTAACATCCGCATCGTCTACTACTGGATCCGCCAGGGCGGGTGGGAAGACATGCTGTCGGACGAGGAACCGCTGACGGCCGTGGGCCGGCGAATCACCCTCCTCCTGGACAAAGCCAGCAGCCTGACCAAGGACGAGCTGAACGAACTGGACCGGCTGACTACCGTCCGCGAGCGGTTATTAAAACAGGCGGTCAAACCGGCGCCGGCACCGATCGGGGAATCTGCCAGCGAGCCCCAGGAACGTCGCCCAGGGCAACGCAGCGAGCGCTCCAGCCGTGGCGATAGCGGCGCAAAGAAGCGCGAAAAGAAGGTGAAGAACGACGTCAGCGAACTGACCGAAGTCGACTTCCTGGATAAGTTCATCAGCAAGATGTACCGCTATCAGCAGGAGCTGTTCGCGGCCAAGCAAAACCCGCTGACGTGCCGGATCCGCAACATTCTGAAAAGCCGCCAAGTCGGCCTGACTTACTACTTCGCCGGCGAAGCGTTCATGGACGCGGTGCTAACGGGCGACAACCAGGTGTTCCTGTCGGCCAGCCGCTCGCAGTCGGAAATCTTCCGCAGCTACATCATCCAATTTGCAAAGCAGTGGTTTGACATCGAGCTAACCGGCAACCCGATCGCGCTCAGCAACGGCGCCGAACTACGGTTTCTCAGCACTAACAGCAGCACTGCCCAGGGCTATCACGGCCATGTGTACGTGGACGAATATTTCTGGATCCGCGACTTCGAAAAACTCAGCACCGTGGCCAGCGCCATGGGCACCCACAAGAAATGGCGTAAAACCTACTTCTCGACGCCCAGCGCCGTGTCGCACCAGGCATACCCGTTCTGGTCGGGGGAGGAGTTCCGCAACAGCAAGCGCGGCAAGAAGGCCGGCGGCACCTGGCCTACCGAGGCGTCCTACACACAGGGCGCGCTATGCCCCGATGGCCAGTGGCGCAAGACCATTACCATCGACGATGCCATCGCCGGCGGCTGCGATCTGTTCGACCTGGAGCAACTGCAGCTGGAGTACGACGAAGACAAATTCCAGCAGCTTTTCTACTGCAAGTTTATCGACAGCAGCCAGAGCGCCTTCGGCCTCAAGGATCTGGAGCGGTGTTATTCCGACCTGTCGTTGTGGGAGGACTACAACCCGGAACTGGATCGCCCTTTCGGCAACAGCCCGGTGTGGCTTGGCTACGATCCCAGCCGCACCCGCGACGACGCCACCTGCGTGGTGGTCGCCCCGCCGCTGGAACCCGGGGCGAAGTTTCGAATCCTGGAGAAGCACAGCTGGCGGGGGCATTCGTTCACCTACCAAGCCGCCCAGGTCAAAAAGCTTACCGAGCGTTTCAACGTCCAACACATCGGGATCGATATCACCGGCGTGGGCTATGGCGTGTTCGACCTGGTGCGCGACTTCTACGCGAAGGCAACGCCGATTCACTACAGCCTTGAGACCAAAAACACCCTGGTACTCAAGGCCCAGGACACGATCCAGGGCAGCCGCATTGAGTGGGACGCCGGCTGGACGGACATCGCCCAGGCGTTCCTAACCATCAAGCGCGGCACCACCAACAGCGGGCAGGTCACCTACAGCGCTTCGCGCACCGACGCCACCGGCCACGCCGATATCGCCTGGGCCGTCATGCACGCCCTGGCCAACGAACCCCTGAATACCAACAAGCGGCGCCGTAGCCGCTACGTCACGAGCGGAAACAATGCCCAAACCACAACGCAGAAAGCCCCAAGCCAGTCAGCAGGTACGACAGCAGCAGCCCATGCGGGCGTTCACGTTCGGGGAACCCGAACAGGTGCTGTCCGGCAACATCGGCGAGTATCTGGGGGTATTTCTCAGCGACGACGGCGAAATCTACAAACCGCCGGTATCGCGGGCGGGCCTGGCCAAGTTGCTGCGCGCCAACGCGCACCACGGCGCCATTCCCAAGTTCAAACGCAACCTGCTGTTGCGTGAGTTCATCCCTTCCGAGGGCTGCAGCACACAGACCATGGGACGGGCGAGCCTGGATTACATGGTGTTCGGCGAGGCGTATTTCTATCGCGACACCAATGCCTTCGGCGAGGTGCTGGAGATGCAGCACCTGCCAGCGATCAACATGCGCGTGAAGGTCGACGGCGGTTTCAGGATGCTGCTGCCGGACAGCAAGTTCATGGACTTCGACCAGGACGAAATTGAACACGTCCTGGACTACGACGTGGAACAGAACATCTACGGCGTGCCCGACTACCTAGGTGGCCTGCAGGCGCTGCTGCTCAACGAAGCCGCGACCCTGTTCCGCCGGCGCTACTACAGCAACGGCGCGCACGCGGGCTACATCTTCTACACCAACGACCCGGACCTGACCGAGGAAGACGAAGAGAACCTGCGCGCACAGATCAGCGCCAGCAAGGGCGTGGGCAACTTCCGCTCTATGTTCGTCAACATCCCGAACGGCAAGGAGAACGCGATCCAGATCATCCCTGTGGGCGACTTCCAGGCCAAGGACGAGCTGGAGAAGGTGAAGAACATTACCCGCAATGACGTGATCGCTGCCTGGCGTATGAACCCCGCCCTGGCCGGGATCATCCCGGAGAATAACGGCGGTTTTGGCGATATTGAGAAGATCGATCGCGTGTATACCAGCAACGAGATCAGACCGATCTGTCAGCTGTTCAATCAGTTGAATGACAGCCTTCGACGCGACAGGCACATCAACTGGAAAAAGATAGATAACTCAGGGGAAAGCATTATCTGATCGTTCAAAGATAGAGAAATATCCTGCACCACATGCGACCATAGTGGCAAATAGCTGCACCCTGGGGAGGGAATATGAGAGTTACTTGTAAATGCGGGCACAAAGGCCGGATTGCGTCGCGTGAGGTGCTATCTACCGACTTTGCGAAGCTTTATTGCCAGTGCCTTGACGCGAAGTGTGGGCACAGCTGGGTCGCAAATCTCACGTTCTCCCACACACTCAGCCCGTCTGCACAGACGTTCGACAGGCTGCTGATTGATCGTCTGCGAGACATGCCTAGAGACCAGCAGCGGGAGCTATTCGAAAGGCTCGGATCGCAGGCAATCGCATGATCAAAACCGCCGACAATCGAGTGCCGGCGGCGCTGGGATCAGTCTTCGTCGGAATGATCCGGGTTGCTTATCAGCGCTTCGGTCAGTCTGCGCAATTGCTCTTGGTCGCGAAGGCTCAACTGACGATACAACCCAATCAGACGACGCTCAATTTGCGAAAGCTCATACCGCGCAGATGCTGCCATTTCAACGTAACCAACATCCGCGTTTGTGCGATCCAACATGCTTACCACTCCATTAAATCCATTGCTGTCGCAGTGATATGGGGGCAAGCGAGTGGCGAGACGCGAATGGGGGGATTAACTCACCTCTTTGGCAGCATCGTCAGCGATGGCTTTAAGAAAGCGCCGGATGGCTTTTTGATCGTCCACAGGAATGCTGCGGTACTGCTGAACAATGCTGTCCTCAACCTCAGACAACGCATCAACTTTCAGCGTGGTACGAGTTCCGCTCACGATGTAAAGCACGTCAAATCCGAGCGCGCTTGCAGCCATACTCAAGTAGGAGGCTGGCGCGTCACTGGCACCGGATTCGTAGTTTCCTTGAGTTCTTTTCGAGACACCAAGTTGTTCCGCAAGTTGATCTTGCGTCAGCCCAGCCTGGGCTCGTTGTTGGCGCAACCTTGCGCCAATCTCTTCGGAGAGTGTCAATATTTTTCCATCCAGATATTTACATTGGCAGATTTTTGCCACATCCTGCGCTTGTCATCACATGAAAACGCAAGGAATTGCACTATGCCCAACTCACCCATCACCGAGCAAGCTCGCCAGCAGGCGCGCGCATCCTTGGAGAAGCGTGGCCAGACTGCCAGAAATTTTGCTGAACGGAACAACCTCAACCCCAGCACCGTTTATGCGGTACTGAATGGCCAAAGCCAATGCCGTCGTGGGGAGGCTCATCGCGCAGCCGTATTACTCGGAATCAAAGACGGCGTGATTGAACAGTAATGGCCGGTGCACTGAGGGAACAGCAGAAGATGAAAAGTCAGGTTCTAAAAACACGGCGTGAAGTCGTCAGTGCAATTATTTGCACCTTCGAAGGTGGCCGCGAACGCGCCGCCGCTCGCATCGGCCTACCTCTCAAGAAGTTTGATAACCACGCTTACGAGAACAATAACTGCCGTCCGCTGACAGACCTACAGATCTATCAGCTGGAACAAGTCACAGGTACCCAGCACCTGGCCAACTACGTGGCGGCCATGTACGGCGGCATGTTCGTGCCGGTCATCCAACCGGAAAACCTAGACAACGTTGAGATGTACGCACGGGCAGTGCAGACCTCAGCCAAACAGGGCACGGTCGACCAGGTTATCGCTCAGGCTATCGAAGACGGCGTAATCACCGAAGACGAGGCCGAATTGATCCTGAACGCGCACGTCTTGCACATAGCTGCACGTACTGCCGAAATTCATGCCGCCATCGATCTCTACCGCGCCAAGTCAGGTAAAGGCCAATGAACACTCAAACCAATACCCTGGACTACAAGCAGTGTATGCAGAACGCTGCACTGGCGTTTCTTGAGCGCCATCAAGCCGAACACCTGGGCGACCTATCGGCGCTACGCAAACGGGCAATCTTTCATCTGGTTGAGAATCTCGACGTGGCCGAACCGGTAGCAACCAAACTGACCGACCTTGCCCACATTGAGTTGTTGGACCTGGCACACCGCCAACGCTCCGCGAACTCGTAACACCCAACCCAACCAATCGCCGGCCCCACGTCCCGTGGGTTTGGGTGAGCTGCGCCCGAAATTGAGGTTTAACGATGACAAACGCCGTAATTGTCACCACACAACTGCCCCCAGCCGAGGCCGAAGCGTTGCTGGCCAACCTGCGTGAACAGTATCGCTTGAGCCTCAACGAACACTGGTACGCCGACCAATTCCGCCTTGTAGCGGCTGGCCTGCGCCACGGCGCGATTCTCGCCCACATCCCGGTCATGGCTGCGCAAAAACGCCTCATGGCAGCCCTGTCCCACAGCCTCAAAGCAGTGAAGTAACCCCATGAAAGAAGACCTTCGTCACGACGTGCTGCAACGCCTCCAGGCCGACTTTGGGCTCAAGCACCGCACGGGCACCGACTACATGCGCGGCGGTACCTGCCCGAAGTGCAAAAAGAAAGAACTGTATTCCCGCTTTGATACGCCATGGATGGTGATCTGTGGTCGTCCCGAAAAATGTGGTCACACCCTACACGTAAAAGAGCTGTACGACGATCTGTTCGAAGACTGGAGCAAGCGAGCGCCGGCGACAGATCAGCATCCCAACGCAACTGCACGCGCCTACCTGGAGTTCGCCCGGGGCTTTCGGTTTGAGCTGATCCAGGGCTGGTTCACCCAGGAAACGTTCTACTCTGCTGAACACAATGCCGGCAGCGCAACGGTGCGCTTCGCCTTGGAAAAAGGCGGTTGGTGGGAACGCCTGATCGATCAGCCACACCGCTTCGGCAAGATGAAAGCCCGCTTCAAATCCAAGGATAGCTATCGCGGCGTCTGGTGGTGCCCGCCCTGCGTCGACCTACTTGAAGCCAAGGAAATCTGGATTGTCGAAGGTATCTTCGACGCCATCGCCCTGGTGCATAACGACATCGCGGCCGTATCGGCAATGTCGTCCAATGCGTTCCCTGGTGACTCACTCAAGGGCCTGATTAAGACCCGCGATGGCGGGAAGTTGCCCAAGCTGGTCTGGGCGCTTGATAACGAGCCCAGCGCCAACGCCTACACCCGACGTTGGGTGCGCGAAGCCCGTGCCCTGGGCTTCGTATGTGAGTCCGCGCAGATCCCGCAACGCGACGGTCGCAAGTCAGACTGGAACGATCTTCATCAGCGCTGGAGCTTCATCCAGGACGACGCCAAGCGCGCCGAACAGATCGCTGCTGACCTCAAGCAAGCCCGGCACCAGGGCGCCCTGCTACTGGCCGAGAGCGCAGCGGAAAAGGCCTTGCTGATGTACGACTGGAACAAGCGCGGGGAATTTCACCTGGGCTTTGCCAACCGCCTGTACTGGTTCAAGTTGGACATGGAGAAATTCAACCGGGCCATGTCCGACATCGAGGACAGCGAGAATCACGACGACCAGTTGCTCAACCAGGCACAACAGCGCGAAAAGGCGCTGCAGCAATCCGGCAGTGTTGTTGAGATTGCCAACTGCTACCCGCAAGCCCTTTATTTCCAGCGCAACGAAGTAACGGACGAGTCCTGGTACTACCTGCGCGTGGACTTCCCGCACGATTCCGAAAGCGTGAAAAACACTTTCACCAGCGGCCAGCTGTCGGCCGCGAGCGAATTCAAAAAGCGACTGCTCGGCATGGCGGCAGGTGCGATGTTTACCGGCAGTGGCCAGCAGCTCGATAAGCTCATGAAGGACCAACTGTTCGGCATCAAAACTGTGTCGACCATCGACTACGTGGGCTACAGCAAGGAATACGCCTGCTACGTCTACGGTGACATCGCGATCAAGGACGGCACCACCTACAAGGTCAACAGCGAAGACTATTTCGAGTTCGGCAAGCTGCGCCTGAAAACCCTGCAGAAAGGCGTCCCCATCAAGCTGCAGCGCGAAGCAAAGGGCTTTGATGAAAAGTGGGTGCAGTTGCTGTGGACCTGTTTCGGCGCCCAGGGCTTCGTCGCGCTGGTGTTCTTCTTCGGCTCGCTGTTCTGCGAACAGATCCGCGCCCGCTACCAGTCCTTCCCGTTCCTGGAGGCCACCGGCGAGGCCGGCGCCGGTAAAACCACCCTGCTGAACCTGCTCTGGAAGTTACTCGGCCGCGAAGGCTATGAGGGCTTCGACCCCATGAAATCGACCAAGGCCGGACGCTCGCGCCTGATGGGCCAGGTCTCTGGCATGCCGGTTGTGTTCCTGGAAGCAGATCGCCACAGCGATGATCGAGCGCACGCTAAAACCTTTGAATGGGACGAGCTGAAAGACTTCTTTGGCGGGGGCACCCTGGCCACTAAGGGCGTCAAGACGGCCGGTAACGAGACGTACGAGCCGCCATTCCGAGGAACGATCGCAATTAGCCAGAACGCGGCCGTGGTCGCCCACGAAGCGATCATGACGCGCATCGTAAAGTTGCACTTTGTGCGCCCGGTCGTCACACAGCAAAGCCGTGCGGCAGCTGACCAAATGAACGCGCTGGATGGCGGCACCCTCAGTCACTTCCTGTTGCGGGCGGTGGGCAAAGAGTCCGCGGTGCTTGAGTTGTTCGCCCAGCGTATGCCCGAACACGAAGCTAAGCTGCGCCGCCTGCATACCCATTGCTTTGCTTGCGGTACCGCCTACACCAGCGACCAGGGCAACTGCAGCAGCTGCGGCTATGACTTGCGCGGTTACCTCCGTGTCGAGCGCATCAGCAAGAACCACGCGCAACTGCTTTCGTTGTTGGATTGCCTACGCCTGGTGTTGAAATTGAGCGATCCCCAGGTCGCTGCCACCCAACGCCAAATAGTGCGGATGGCCATCGAGCGCCAGGCCTCGATCAGTTCCGACCATTCCGCCGTGGCCGAGTTTTGGGAGGTCTACGACTACCTCGAATCCTTGAGCGAAGACCCGGTGGTCGACCACAGCAGCGACCCCGCTGTGATCGCTATCAACCTAAACGAATTCTGCGAGCGCGCCGCCGAACACAAACAGAAGTTGGCCGACGTGGCCACGTTGCGCGATCTGCTCAAAGAGTCCCGTTCCCGCAAGTTTCTGGACAGCAACAAGGCGGTGCACAGCGCTGTACGTGCTGCCTTCAACAACCGCAACCCGTGTTCACAACCCCGGCCGACGACAGTTAAGTGCTGGACATTCAAGGCGTAAAGGAGAGTAAGACCGATGCAAATCCAAGTGTTTATGGGCAGTTCCAGTCACGGCAAAACCAGCAAGCTCCAGTCAGTTCAGGACCGCTTGGACTTCACGGGAGAAAGCGCGCCGATCATCCAGGCCGGGGCATATGGAGAGGATGATTTGCTGGAAATTTTGGAGGTGCGCGCAGCCGGTGGCCAACGCGAAATCCTGGTGGACGACTGCAGCCGGCAACAGATTTTGAGGGTGCTGGAATGGCAATCATGCAGTGAACATGAGCTGAAGTTTGATGGCCTGGTGATCCACCTGGCCCGCAAGGACTGACCTTTAAAAAACAGTGCCGAGGAGTTGCAGCTCCTCGACACCCGACCGCAACAGAGGGCTATACCATGCAAGCACAGAACCTAAGCAGCAGCGCCGCGAAGGCTACCACACCAGCCCGGCACCTTGTGGCCATCGCGATTATCGGCGCGGCCGTCATTGGCTACCTGGTGCACAAAACCCCTGAATCACGCACCCGCCTCGAAAGCCTCAGTCAGATGGCCAGCACCCTGGGCGAACTGAGCGAAACGGATGCGGCTGTCGTCGCGCAGTTGCTCGCCAACACCTCATCCCGGGGGACGGCGCGCCATGCCTAAGCAATCCCATGCAACTCGTGCACGACGCTTTCCCTGGAACATCGACTACACCAGCGTTTGCGACGTATGCGGTCGGTGGCGCGCCCAGGGCAACCACGAACAATGCAGCCGGCAACGCCAACGGCTGAATGCCCATCTACGCAACCCAAAGCCCAAGCCATAAGCCGCGTCCACCAGAAGATGCGCTTCCAGATACTTGGCCCGGAAACGGGCCTTTTTGTTTCCGATCGTCAGACTGTCGCTATACGAATACAGCGTTAGGGGTTTACATGAGTGGGGTCGAAGCTCGCGGTAATTCCGTGAGAATCTATTTTCAATACGACGGCGACAAATGCCGCGAATCATTACCTGGAGGGAACACACCGGCGAACGTTGCCCAGGCCAAGCGCTTGCTCGCCATCATCGAATACGAAATCCAAGCGGGCACCTTTGACTACGCACGCCACTTTCCCAATTCGGCCAGGCTGGTGGAAAACACGTTTGGTCACTACCTGGACCTGTGGTTGCGGATCAAGGCTAATAGCGTCGCGGCATCGAGTTACCGGGGTTACGCCAACAAGGCCGAAGTGCATGTACGACCGCGCTGGGGCAAGGTGCAGATCAACGCGATCGATCACCTGGACCTACAGGAGTGGATCCAAGGCACGCTGTCCAAAACGCTAAAAAACAAAACGATCCGCGACATCATCAGCAATGTGCGCCAGGTGTTCCGGCTGTACCGCACGAGGATGAAAGTCGCGCACGATCCCACCGAAGGCTTAATGGTGCGCCTGCCCGATCCCGAAGCACCGGACCCGTTCACCCGGGCGGAAATCAAACAGATCCTGGAAACGCCGACCACCCGCACGCTTGAGTTGCTGATGGTGCAGTTCATGATTTGGGCCGGGCCCAGGGTATCCGAGACCATCGCCCTGGCGTGGGAGGACGTCGACCTGGAACACGGCACGGTGACCTTCCGCCGATCGAAGGTGCGCGGTGCTTATCGCGTCACGAAAACTCGGCGCTCGATGCGCAAGGTTCGTTTACTGGCGCCGGCCTGGGATGCGTTGCGCAAAGTCGAGGCACTGACCCGCAAAAGAAAAGCCGAAACCGTTGAAATCGTCGAGCGGGACAATAAAACCGTGCGACGGCACACGCTGCATTTTGTGTTCTTGAACACCAAAACCGGACTGCCGCACGCCAACGACTTTGTTGTGCGTGACCGCTTTTTTAAGGCTCATTTGCTCACGGCGGGGGTCCGCTATCGCGGGCCTGGGCAGTGCCGTCACACTTACGCCAGCCAGCTACTGACGACGGGCATTGCCTCAATCGATTGGATCGCCGAACAGATGGGGCACACCAACGGCAACATGATCCGCCAGCACTATGGGACTTGGATCAATGAGGACGGGCCAGACGTGGTGGGAATGCTACAGCTGGCCCTAAAGCTTTCGCCGGTCACGAGTGTTGGCTGACCAGGGCTTTCAGCGTCTCTCTCGCCGATCATCCTTTCAGCACCACCATACGCGCTACCGCGACCCGATCGAAGTGCACATACAGCGCCTCGATCGTACTGTCGTTGAATGCCCCGGATGCCTCCAGCCCTTCGATCAAACTTTCCGCTCGGTTGAGCCAGACGTACACAGTGGCGTCGTCCTCAGCGCGCTCAATACAACCCAAATGCTTCTCCACGCATTGGCGAGCCTGCGTAGGAAGATTGATACCGTGCAATTGCGTAGTCGTGGGGGTGCCCATGGGTCGATTCCTTTCTGAATGGGTTTTAGTGCCTAAAACCACTGTAGGGGGCATCGGCATACCAGTCCAGGGGGTTATGGCTTCCGCCGGTAACAAAAAGGCCCCCACACCTGGCTCAGGTGTGGGGGCCTTTTGAACATAAGCGGCGTTATTCGAATTTCGCTTTCAATCTAACTTTCGTGAACCGCCGCAATCGGCCAATCGAAACTGACCGATCGCTTCTAGAAACCGAGGCTATTTACTTATATCTGGGTATGGGTGTGAGCCTGCAACGAATCCGGCACACCAGTGCGAATTAACCCACCTTCCTCAATCCATGTCTGGGTCGACTGGTAAGCGCGCTCTAGGAGCTGATCTGTTTGGCTGAAATCGAATACCGAAGCATTTAATGGGCACAACGGCGCAACAACGTGAATAGACGCCCGCGGAGCGTACAACTCAATATCACGCACCAGTTGACGCATGCTCATTAAGTTGAGTGTGTGCAAGGCTAATGCAACGAGCCCGATCGGAGGGTTAGGACAGGCACAACCGAAACCAGTTGGTACCACAACAACACGAGTGGCCCCTAGTGAGATCGCACTGGCAATAGGAGTGTTGCTAGCCACGCCACCGTCAATTAAAAGTTTGTTACTTATTCGAACGGGTGGAAACACCAGCGGGATTGCTGCGCTGGCGAGTAATGCCTGCTCAGCACTGCCACTGGACAGTAATTCTTCGGCACCGCTGAGCAGATTGGTGGTGACGATATACAAAGGCAACTCAGTATCTTCGATCAATTTCACCGGCAGCGATCGGCGCACCAGGTTTTGTAACGCTGAAGCGCGTAGAAGATATCCACGACGTCGCAATATTGCCGTCAGGGTGTCGATTACAGAGAATGGAAACACATCCGCCTTTCGCAAGCCCCGCCAGAAGTCAGCGAGCTCGGCAATCCCCTGGGAATTCGGCCTGGCTGCGAAATACGCACCATTGATGGCACCGACAGATGCGCCGACCACCAGATCGAATCTAATGCCGTCTTCCACTAGAGCTTTTAACATTCCAACTTGAACCGCACCGAGGCTACCGCCACCTGCGAGAACGAGTGCAGTTTTTACAGTCGCCATGGCAGACCTCCAGTGGAAATCTCAGTACCATTTTTCGGGTGCCAACATTCAGGCAGTTGGGAAATCCCCTTGATGCTCACATATCAAGAACAGACTGGTACTCCGCAATCGCCGAAAAAACCTTTAAACGCGCTCGGTGCAAAAGCACTCTTACGTTAGTCAGCGATACTCCGAGGAGCGTAGAAATTTCATCCAGCTCCAATCCAGAGCGCTCTCTCAGTATCAACACGCTTCTTTGCAGATCCGGTAGAGCCTCAAGAGCAACGTTAATTAGAGCATATAGCTCGGATTCGCTCAGAAGTGCTTCGGGGCTATCTTCATGCAACACCGCAGGCGGAGAGTGGGAAAGATCATCTACAAATAAAGATCCTCTTGCTTCAACCCAAGAGGTAAATGGGATGCAGTTCGATTCACTTCGCCGAGCTTTGTATCGACATTTCGCCGTATTGGACGTGATCCTTAGCATCCAGGTTTTTAAACTAGATCGTCTCTGAAATTTTCCCATGCCTCTCACAATCGCAAGCCATGCATCTTGCACTACGTCGTCTGCATGGCGCGGTCCCACGATTCCATAAGCTATGGCCTTCATTGCTCCCTGATGCGTGCACACCAAATCACGATATGCGTCTTGTTCTCCGCGCAATAGGCGGTCCAAAAAATGAGCGTCATCCGTGGCGTTCATGGCAGTACCTGACTGTGGTCGTATCATGATCGTAGCTGTCCTTGGCAGGAATGATGGTTCGGTTCAAGAAATGCCTGAACCGCTCATCGCACTGCATCGCTTGCTGATCTCGGATACTCATCGCACTCGAGCCCTCAAGAGGACATACGGATCAATCCCTCCGCTGGATGCACAGCACAGAGAATCAAATATGGGAGGAGATTAGGTATGGCAAGGAATCGCCTTGGTTTGATTGACACCATTAAGTTGCAGCTGTCCACCAAAGTTAGCCAACCGCATCCCCAATTAACGACGGAGAGATGCGATCTATCTCGCGAACAAAAAACGCACCAGAAATGTGCACCAGTCCCATGACGGTCCCATGGGGCCATTTTTTGGACGCCAAAAACCACAAACCCCCGACTTTCTCTAGGAAAATCAGGGGTTTGCGTTTTCAGAATGTGGCGGTGAAGGAGAGATTCGAACTCTCGATACAGTTTCCTGTATACACACTTTCCAGGCGTGCTCCTTAAGCCACTCGGACACTTCACCGTATCTCGGCAAACTGTTCAGTCTGTCGAGGCGCGCTAATGTAGTCGAAAGCTTTTCCGATGGCAAAGGTTTTTTTCAGAATTTTCATGCGGTTAAGCTTGGTCGGGCATTTCAAACACGCCTGGGCATGGCAAACCGGCCAATCTTCGGGGTTATGCAGGCGCTGCTCAATAGATGAAGGCGAAGCAGGATGGGCGGGCCAGGCTGTTTGCAGAGCCTGAGGCTGACCGGTGAGTCAGTCACGGCGCTTTACCTGACCTGCGGCGGTGGGTAACGTCTGCGTCACTTCTCTTACAAGGAATAGCGTCATGAGCGACTTGATTGCCTACCATCTCGACGACGGTATCGCGACCCTGACCTTGAACAACGGCAAGGTCAATGCCATCTCGCCAGATGTGATTGCCGCGTTCAACGCTGCGCTGGACCAGGCGACGGCGGATCGGGCGGTGGTGATCATTACCGGGCAACCGGGGATTTTGTCGGGCGGTTACGATCTGAAGGTAATGACCGCCGGTCCCAAGGAAGCGGTGAGCCTGGTCACAGCTGGCTCGACCCTGGCCCGTCGCCTGTTGTCGCACCCCTTCCCTGTCGTTGTCGCTTGCCCGGGGCATGCGGTGGCCAAGGGTGCGTTCCTGCTGCTCTCGGCGGACTACCGCATTGGCGTGGAAGGGCCGTTCAGCATCGGGCTGAACGAAGTGCAGATCGGCATGACCATGCACCACGCCGGTATCGAGCTGGCCCGTGATCGCCTGCGCAAGTCGGCGTTCCATCGCTCGGTAATCAATGCCGAGATGTTCAATCCGCAGGGTGCTGTGGATGCCGGCTTCCTCGACAAGGTGGTGTCGGCCGAAGAACTGCAGGGCGCGGCCCTGGAAGCGGCGCGTCAGTTGAAGAAGATCAACATGTCCGCCCACAAGAACACCAAGCTGAAAGTGCGCAAGGCTCTGCTGGAAACGCTGGACAGTGCGATTCTGCTGGATCAGGAGCATATGGGCTGAGGCTTGTAGGAGCTGTCGAGCGGAGCGAGGCTGCGATCTTTTGATCCTTCGCTCCGGACTCAATTGGTAATGGAAAGATCGCAGCCTCGCTCCGCTCGTCAGCTCCTACGGGCCCAGAGAGAGCGAGCCCTCACCTGGAGTCGGACTTTTTCCTACGTGCGTCGTTTAAAAGTCCGCAACCGCTCTAGGCCGCTTCTGTCGCCTTATTTCGCAACATGCGCTTAAACATCGTCCATTTCCTACATCTATAGGGCCAATTGCCGAAAACAGTGCACATCCGTACACTGCGCCACCTTTTGTCCCGATGGGGCCTGTAGATGCTGTTTGTATTGCGTATGTTGTTGATGGGCCTGCATTTTGTATTGGCTGGCGTGCTCGGGGTGATTGTGGGCCTGTGCCGGCCGTTCAACCCGGACAACAGCCGTTTATGCGCAAGGTTGTACGCGTTGCCAGCGATGTGCATTTTGCGCCTGCGGGTCCGGACGCAAGTCGACACGCTGGTGAACAAGCCCAATGGCTGCGTCATCATCGCCAACCACCAATCCAACTATGACCTGTTCATGTTCGGCAACGTGGTGCCGCGCCGTACCGTGTGCATCGGCAAGAAGAGCCTGAAATGGGTGCCGCTGTTCGGGCAATTGTTCTGGCTGGCGGGCAACGTGTTGATCGACCGCGGCAACGCGATCAAGGCCCGAAAGTCGATGCTGACCACCACCCATACGTTGCAGCACGAGGACACCTCGATCTGGGTTTTTCCGGAAGGCACGCGCAATCTGGGCGAAGACCTGCTGCCATTCAAGAAAGGCGCCTTCCAGATGGCAATAGCCGCCGGAGTGCCGATTGTTCCGGTATGCGTGAGCAGCTACATCAAGCACATGCGCCTCAATCGCTGGCGCAGCGGTGACATCCTCATACGTTCATTGCCGGCGATTCCTACGGCCGGATTGAGTATGGATGACATGCCCCGGCTCATTGCCCAATGCCGTGAACAGATGCGCGAGTGCATCGCGACAATGGACCGGCAGCTGCAAACCGCCTGAATGGAAACCCGCCCCCTCGGCGGGTTTTCTTTTGCCGCCGAACTCCGCAGATTTTGCTGACTCTCAAGCTACAGGGCGCGTTAAGCTGGACGCTGCCTGCCACTGCCATTTTCAATAAGAAGTGAACCACCATTATGGGTAGAGTCGTTGCTGCTGCGGTCTACAGCGCCGGTAAGAAAGTCACCAATATCACCCTCGACGAAGGCAGCGCCTGGGCTGCCAAACCTGGTCATTTTGTATGGATCGGTCTCGAAGAGCCCAGCGCCCTGGAGCTGACCAACCTGCAGCGTCAATTCAACCTGCACGAACTGGCGATCGAAGACGCCATGGAGAAACACAGCCGTCCCAAGTTGGAGACCTTTGGCGATGCGCTGTTTATCGTCACGTATTCGCCGATACGCAAGGACGGCAAGCTGCAGTTCATCGAAACCCATATCTTTGCCGGCAAGGGCTACATCATCACGGCTCGCAACGGCCATTCCGCGTCCTACGCCCACGTCCGGCAGCGCTGTGAGGCGCGTCCGCTTTTGCTGAAACACGGGGAAGATTTCGTTCTCTACGCCATCCTTGATTTCGTGATTGAAAACTACCAGCCAATGGGTGAAGCCATTCACGCCGAAATCGATGAGCTGGAACACAATGTCATGTGCAGCTCCCTGAACGAACGGGACATCCAGAACCTGCACAGCTTGCGCCGCGACGTATTGCGCCTGCGCCGTTATGCGGCGCCAATGGTGGAGATCAGTGAAGAGTTGCAGCGACTGGACTTCCCCTTCATCGACAAGAACATGAGCCCGTATTTCCGCGACGTGCAGATTCATGTCACGCGGCAAATGGAAGACCTGACGACCCTGGCCGACATCGCCAGCCAGACCATCGAAGTCGGCGTGTTGCTCGAAGCGTCGCGCCAGAGCGTGGTGCAGCGCAAGTTTGCAGCTTGGGCGGCGATCCTGGCGTTTCCCACGGCTGTGGCCGGGATCTATGGGATGAACTTCCAGGACATGCCGGAGCTGAGTTGGCAATACGGCTATTTCGCGGTGCTGGGGGTTATTGCGGTGGGCTGCTCGTCGCTGTGGTGGAGCTTCAAGCGATCGGGTTGGTTGTAGGCGAACAGTGGAATTTGTGTGGGATTCATCGCGAGCAAGCTCGCTCCCACAGGGGATTTGCGTCGTACACAGATCCAGTGTGGGAGTGAGCTTGCTCGCGATAGCGGTGGATCAGTTGGCCTGATGCTGGATGTGCCGCCGTCATCGCGAGCAAGCTCGCTCCCACATTAGAGAGTGGTGATCTTTAGCCTTGGGTGGCTTCGGCCTGCGGCTTGTGAGCGACGAAACGCATCATCCACTCCGCCACCGTGGTGCCGTGGTGCTCGTGGGCAAGGCTCGCCACGCCCTGGCTATAGATCTGCTCGCCGAGGTGCTGCTGGCGAATCTCCAGCAAGGCCCGGGAATAATCGTGGATGAACTCTGGGTGACCCTGGAAGCACAGCACCTGGTCGTTGATGTGGTAGGCGGCAAACGGGCAGAAATCGCTGGAAGCGATGACCGTCGCGCTTTCGGGCAATTCGGTGACCTGGTCCTGATGGCTGATCAGCAAGGTCAGTTCTTCCATCACCGGGCTCATCCAAGGTGCCTTGGCGGCGAGTTTGTAGCGATGGGTGCCGACACCCCAGCCTTGGGTGGCACGCTCGGTCTTGCCGCCCAGCAACAACGCCAACAGTTGGTGACCAAAGCACACACCGAGCAATTTATCGCCGCGCTGGTAACGCTCCAACAGGTAAGTCTTGAGGGTTTGAATCCAAGGGTCGGTGCCGAAGGAGTCAGCCTTGCTGCCGGTCACCAGATAAGCGTCGAACTGCTCGTCATCGCTGGGGTAATGCCCCTCCATCACGTTGTACACAACAAATTCGGCCGCAATGGGCTGCTGCGAAAACAGGCGCTGGAACATCTGCCCGTAACCCTGATATTGGTCGACCAGTTCCGGACGCAGGATATCGGTTTCCAGAATGCAGATGCGTAGCGACATAAAAAATACCTGACACGATGATGGGAATATTGCACACCCCAGAGCCTGCCCTGAAACACGGTCCCAAGGCAAGCCCCTTCCCGGGTCTGTCAGAACAGTTCGTGGCGGGCGGCTTTCTCCAGCAACAAGGCCGGCGGTGAGAAGCGCTCGCCATATTGCTCGGCCAGATACTGGGCGCGACCGACAAAGTCTTGCAGGCCGTATTGATTGATAAACTGCAGCGCACCACCGGTCCAGGCGGCGAAACCGATGCCGAAGATCGAGCCGACGTTGGCGTCGGCCGTCGAAGTCAGCACTCCCTCCTCCATGCAGCGCACGGTTTCCAGGGCCTGGATGAACAGCAGGCGATCGCGGATATCCTGCGGGGAAATCTGCCCGTCGGCTTTCTCGAAGCGGCTTTTGAGCGCCGGCCACAGGTACTTTTGCCCATCGGCCGGGTATTCATAGAAACCGGCACCGGCGGCCTTGCCCGGTCGCTTGTATTCGTTGAGCAGCAAGTCGATCACGGCGAACGCCGGGTGCTCAATCGGCGCTTTCTCTTCTGCGCGCAGGTCCTTGGCAGTTTGCGCGCGGATATGGCTCATCAGGCTGAGGGAAACTTCGTCAGAGATCGCCAGAGGCCCGACCGGCATCCCGGCCTTGCGCGCTTCGGTCTCGATCATCGGCGCACTCACGCCCTCGCCGAGCATGGCGATGCCCTCGTTGGTAAAGGTGCCGAACACCCGCGACGTAAAGAAGCCGCGACTGTCGTTGACCACAATCGGCGTCTTGTTGATCTGCAGGACAAAATCGAACCCCCGGGCCAGGGTCGCGTCACCGGTGCGTGCGCCCTTGATGATCTCCACCAAAGGCATTTTCTCCACCGGGCTGAAGAAGTGCAGGCCGATGAACTTCGTCGGGTCTGGCACAGCCATGGCCAGGCCGGTGATGGGCAAGGTCGAGGTGTTGGAAGCGATCACCGCATCCTCGCCCACCACCGCCTGGGCGGCGGCCGACACACTGGCTTTCAGGGCGCGATCTTCAAACACCGCTTCGATGATCAGGTCGCAGCCGGCCAGGTCGGCGTTGCTGTCGGTGGGGTGAATCCGCGCCAGCGTGGCTTCGCGTTGCTCGGCGGTGAGTTGACCGCGTGCGACCTTTTTATCCAGCAACGCCGCCGAACGGGCCTTGCCCTTCTCGGCCGCCGCCAGATCGACATCCTTGAGTACCACTGCGATGCCGGCCACGGCGCTGACATAGGCGATACCCGCCCCCATCATGCCCGCGCCGAGCACGCCGACTTTTTTCGTCAGATAAGGCGCAAAACCCTGTGGGCGGGAACCACCGTCCTTGATCTCGTTGAGCTGGAACCAGAAGGTGCCGATCAGGTTCTTCGCCACCTGGCCGGTGGTCAGTTCGGTGAAGTAACGGGTTTCGATCAGGTGCGCGGTGTCGAAATCAACCTGGGCGCCCTCCACCGCTGCGCAGAGGATTTTCTCCGGTGCTGGCAGGCAACCCTGGGTCTTGTTGCGCAGGATCGAAGGGGCAATTGCCAGCATTTGCGCAACTTTCGGGTCAGACGGCGTGCCGCCCGGCAGTCGATAGCCCTTTGCATCCCAGGGTTGGATGACGCTGGGGTTGGCAAGAATCCAGGCCCGGGACTTGGTCAGCAGCTCGTCACGATCCTTCGCCAGCTCATCGATCAAACCGGCCTGCAGCGCTTGTTGCGCATTGACCTTCTTGCCCTCGAGCAGATACGGCAAGGCCTTTTCCAAACCGAGCAGGCGCACCATCCGCACCACCCCGCCGCCACCCGGCAACAGGCCAAGCGTGACCTCCGGCAAGCCGAGCTGCACCGATGGCAGGTCCAGGGCCACGCGATGATGGCAGGCCAGGCAGATTTCCCAACCACCGCCGAGGGCCGCGCCATTGATGGCCGCCACCACGGGTTTGCCCAGGGTCTCCAAGGCTCGCAGTTGCGCTTTAAGCAGCAGGACCATGTCGTAGAAAGCCTTGGCCTCGGGCTTGCCGACCTTGATCAATTCGTTGAGGTCACCGCCTGCGAAGAAGGTGTGCTTGGCCGAGGTGATGATCACACCGGCAATCGAGTCCTTTTCAGCCTGCAAACGGGCGACGCAGGCGGCCATGGCCTCACGGTACACCGCGTTCATGGTGTTGGCGCCCTGGCCCGGCATGTCCAGGGTCAGGACGACGATCCGGTCCTGGCCGGTTTCGTAACGAATGGCATCGGTCATGAAAAAGTGTTCCTTGAAGTCGGGCTCAGAGGCGTTCAATGACGGTGGCAATGCCCATGCCGCCGCCGACACAGAGGGTCGCCAGGCCATAGCGCAGGCGACGCACCTCCAATTCGTCGAGCAACGTGCCAAGGATTGCGCACCCCGTGGCGCCCAAGGGGTGCCCCATGGCGATGGAGCCGCCGTTGACGTTGACCTTGGCGGGGTCGATGGCCATGTCCTTGATGAACTTGAGCACCACCGAGGCGAAGGCTTCGTTGACTTCGAACAGGTCGATGTCCTCCACCCGCAACCCGGCCTTGGCCAGGGCCTTGCGGGTAGCCGGCGCCGGGCCGGTGAGCATGATGGTCGGGTCGGTACTGGTGACAGCGGTGGCGACGATCCGCGCCCGGGGCTGCAGGCCCATGGCGCGCCCCTTGGCTTCGGAACCGATCAACATCAGTGCCGCGCCGTCGACGATGCCGGAACTGTTGCCCGGTGTGTGCACGTGATGGATTCGTTCGACATGACTGTAGACACGCAGCGCTGTGCCATCGAAGCCCATCTGGCCCATGGCCTCGAAGCTTGGCTTGAGCTTGCCCAGGCCGTCGAGCGTGGAGTCGGCGCGGATGAATTCGTCGTGGTCCAGCAGCACGATGCCATTCTGGTCCCGCACGGCGACCAGGGATTTATTGAACGAACCGTCACCCCGGGCACGCGCCGCTTTTTGCTGGGAATGCAGCGCATAACCGTCGACATCCTCACGGCTAAAGCCTTCCAGCGTGGCGATCAGGTCGGCGCCGATGCCCTGGGGAACGAAGTGACCGTGCAGGTTGGATTGCGGGTCCAGCGCCCACGCACCGCCATCGCTGCCCATGGGCACCCGGGACATGGATTCGACGCCGCCGGCCACCACCAGGTCTTCGAAGCCGGAACGCACTTTCATGGCCGCCAGGTTCACCGCTTCCAGGCCCGAGGCGCAAAACCGATTGAGTTGCACACCGGCCACGCTGACATCCCAATTGGCCACCAGCGCAGCGGTCTTGGCGATATCGGCCCCCTGTTCACCCACCGGGGTCACGCAACCGAGCACGATGTCATCGACCTGGCTGGTGTCCAGATCCATGCGCTGCTGCAAGGCGCTGAGCAGGCCGCCCATCAGGTTCACCGGCTTGACGCTGTGCAAGGCACCATCGGCCTTGCCCTTGCCGCGGGGCGTGCGTAATGCGTCGAAAATCAAAGCTTGGATCATGACGTCCTCGAAACCACGGGGTAATGCGATGCCTTCAACCATAAGCCCAGCGGCGCCGGATTCAATGACCACAGCGCTCAATGGCGTTGACGGCCACGCTCAGACGAACGGTAGCGAGCTATCGGGTTAACCGATTCAGGAGGGCAAGCTGTCTAGCAAAAGGGCCGGCAGGAAGGTGGCAATAGGCCTCATACCTTTTTTAGAGCAACCTGTACCAAGCTGATATGAATTGGATCTAAGCCAAGGCCGCCGCGGCCCCTAATGTAATCCTTGTACAAGAAAGTCGTCGGGTTTTGCCGAGGCGCTTGTCGAACAGGAAGTGCAACGCCAGCCGCCATGGATATGCAGGCTGGCTTCTAGGAAATAACAATAAAGGCGGGTCAGCCATGTTCAAACATTCGAAAGTTCGCCAAGCCGGACTCATTCTCTTTGCCACGACGCTGCTGTTGATTTTGCCGAATATCACCAAGGTGATTGGCTGAATCCTGCGCGAGGGCATCTGCATCATCCATTAGTTGTGTCGCCAAAAAATGTAACGGGTTCTCTGTTCGAGCCGCGATGGCTGTGCCAACCTTTGCGGCCCCCCCCTCGACATGGAAGGCGATCGACTTGAAAGCTCTTATTGTGTTCGGGGCGTTGCTGCTCAGCACGCCCCTTTATGCCGCGCAACTGGTGCTGGAGTTGGGCGCGGGCACGCGCACCTGGCAAACCGAAGAACTGCTCAAGCACCCGGACGCTCAAACGGTCCAGATCGCTGATGACGCTTCCTACAAGAAACCGATGAGCTATCGAGCCGTGCCGCTGACGGCACTATTGACGGGCGTCCAAGCGGACGACCACCTGCAAGCCGTGGCCCTGGACGGCTTCGCTGCCGAAATGCCTGCGGCACCGTTACTCAACAAGAGTGGGGCCCGGGCCTGGCTGGCGATCGAGGACCCGGCCAAGCCATGGCCGTCGCTGGGGGAAGGCAAGCACAGCGCCGGGCCTTTCTACCTGGTCTGGACCGATCCGCAGGCTGGCCATATAAGCCCGGAGCAATGGCCCTACGCGGTGGCGACTATCAAGCGCCTGTCGGCCGTGGCCGAACGCTTCCCCGCCCTGCTGCCGGCGCCCAGCCTGGCCAAGGACGACCCGGTCAATAAAGGTTTCGAACTGTTCCAGAAAAACTGCCTGGCGTGCCATCGGCTCAATGGCGCGGGTGATGCGCAGTTCGGCCCGGACCTGAACATCCCTTTCAACCCGACCGAATACTTCTCCGGGGATTTCCTCAAGCGCTACATTCGCGCCCCGCAAGCGCTGCGTCACTGGCCCCAGGGCAAGATGCCCGGGTTCTCGGCTGCGGTGCTGCCGGATTCGGAGCTGGATCTGCTGGTGGGTTATTTGAAGCATATGGCGGGACGCAAGCAGCCATTGGCCCCGTGAGATAGCTTTTTTTGTGGCGAGGGAGCTTGCTCCCGCTGGGCTCTGTAGGAGCTGCCGAAGGTTCGGGCCGCGTTCGGACGATCTTTTGATCTTTCGTTTGAGATTCAAGTGACCGGGAAAAGATCGCAGCCTCGTTGCACTCGTCAGCTCCTACAGGGCGCAGCCCAGCGGGAGCAAGCTCCCTCGCCACAGAAGCTCCCCCGCTGGAGAGTTATTGTTGTTGCACCGTGATCACCGGCGCCGGTGGCACGACCAGCTTGGCATGCATCTGCTCACAACCGCCGCCACGGCGCATGCCACGCACCGGGCAGGCGTCCAGGTAATCCAGGCCCACGGCCAGCTTCAGGTGGCGCTCCGGACGGGCCAATTGGTTGGTCACGTCGAAGCTGTACCAGGCGTCGTCAAGCCAGGCCTCCGCCCAGGCATGGCTTGCCAGGTGTTCGCTCTCTTCGCTGAACAGATACCCCGAGACATACCGCGCCGGCACCCCCAGGCTACGGGCGCAGGCCAGGAAGGCGTGGGTGTGATCCTGGCACACCCCGCTACGACCGGCAAAAGCCTGAGCCGCACTTGTCTCCACTTCAGTGGTGCCAGGGGTGTAGATCATGTGCTGGTTCAGCCCGTGCATCAGGTCAATCAGCGCCGTGCGATCGCGACGCTGCTGGCACTGCTGCGCAGCAAAGGCTCGAAGGGCCTCGTCCGCCTCGGTCAACCGGGTGAAGCGCAGGAACGGCAGCGCTGACTGGCTCTCGTGCTCGGCTTCACGCGACGGATCGATATCCACCTGTCCACGGGCGCCGATGATGACCGTTTCGTGGGGTTCGTCCAGGGTCAGTACGTGAAGGATGTTGCCGAACGGGTCCAGCTGCGCCCGCACCGGCCGGGGCAAATCCAGTTGCCAGCTCAGCACATGCTGGCGTTCGCTGTCGTGGGGCGTCAGGCGCAGGTACTGGATGCTGGCGCGCACCTGATCTTCATAGTGGTAGGCCGTTTCGTGGCTGATCGAGAGTCTCATATGACCTCCAGGTAGGAACTGTGAATGGCATTGCCCAGTTCACGGACCAGTGGGATGAATTCGGTGAGCCAGGCATGCAGGCCCCCGTCGAGGATTTCGTTGATGCCGGTGTAGCGCAGGCGCGCGTCCATTTCCGCCGCCAGCCGTTGTGCCTGCCGACCGTTGGTGCCCGGCAGGCTCGCGAGGATCTGGTTGATTTCTTCGGTACAGGCGCGCAGCGAACGCGGCACATCGGCGCGCAACAGCAGCAACTCGGCCACATGCCGAGCGCCCGGGGCGTCACGGTAGATCTCGGTGTAGGCCTCAAAGGACGACAAGGCCCGCAACAAGGCGCTCCATTGGTAATACGCGTGGGCCGTGCCGTCGCTGACCGCGTCGGCCTGGTCACCGGCCATTTCGTAGCGGGCGTCGAGCAAGCGCAGGGTGTTGTCGGCCCTTTCGATGAAGGTCCCCAGGCGAATGAAGCGGAACGCGTCGTTACGCATGATGGTGCCGTAGGTTGCGCCACGAAACAGGTGGGATCGCTCCTTGATCCACTCACAGAAACGGCTCATGCCGTAGCGATTCAAGCCTTGCTCGGCGATACCGCGAATTTCCAGCCAGGTGGCGTTGATGTTCTCCCACATGTCGGCGGTGATTCGCCCACGTACCGCGTGGGCACTGGCTCGCGCGGCACCGAGGCAGCTGTAGATACTGGCCGGGTTGGCCGCTTCCAGGGCAAAGAAATGCAGCAGGCGCTCGGCGTGCAGCTCGCCGTGTCGCTCCCGGTAATCATCCAGCGTGCCGGTGATCAGCAATGGCATGGCCAGCTCGTGCAGGCCGTCGCCACGCCCGTCCTGGGGCATCAGTGACAACGAATAGCTGACGTCGAGCATCCGTGCGAGGTTTTCCGCACGCTCCAGGTAGCGCGACATCCAGTACAGGTCCGAGGCGGTTCTACTCAGCATGGCAGCACCTCAATCCTCGACGACCCAAGTGTCCTTGGTCCCACCGCCCTGGGATGAATTCACCACCAGGGAGCCTTCGCGCAGCGCCACCCGCGTCAGCCCACCAGGCACCACGCGGGTCTCGCGCCCCGACAGCACAAACGGCCGCAAATCGATGTGGCGCGGGGCGATGCCGTTTTCGACAAAGGTCGGGCAGGTCGAGAGCGACAGCGTCGGCTGGGCGATGTAGGCGTGCGGCTTGGCCTTGATCCGCTCGCGGAAAGCATCGATCTGCGCCGTCGTCGCGGCCGGCCCCACCAGCATTCCATAACCGCCGGAACCCTGGGTTTCCTTGACCACCAGGTCGGGAAGATTTGCCAGCACGTGGGAAAGCTCGGCGGGATTACGACATTGCCATGTAGGGACGTTCTTCAGGATCGGCTCTTCGTCCAGGTAAAAACGGATCATGTCGGTGACGAACGGGTACACCGACTTGTCGTCCGCCACGCCCGTGCCGATGGCATTGGCCAGCACCACGTTGCCGGAACGGTAGGACGACAACAGGCCCGGCACCCCGAGCATCGAGTCCGGATTGAAGGCCAGCGGATCGAGAAACGCGTCGTCGAGGCGACGGTAGATCACATCCACCGCTTTCGGGCCGTCGGTGGTGCGCATGAACACTTTGTCATCGCGTACGAACAGGTCGGCGCCCTCCACCAACTCCACGCCCATCTCCCGGGCCAGGAACGCGTGCTCGAAGAACGCGCTGTTGAAACGCCCCGGCGTGAGCACCACGACGCTGGGATCGTCCAGCGGGCTGGAGCTTTTCAGGGTGTCGAGCAGCAGGTTCGGATAATGGTCGATGGGGGCGATGCGCTGGGCGGCGAACAGTTCGGGGAACAGGCGCATCATCATCTTGCGGTCTTCGAGCATGTAGCTGACGCCGCTGGGCGTACGAAGATTGTCTTCGAGCACGTAGTACGTGCCGTCACCGTCGCGCACCAGATCGACACCACAAATGTGCGCGTAGATGTCACGGTGCAGATCCAGCCCCTGCATCGCCAGTTGGTACTGCTCGTTGGCCAGCACCTGCTCGGCGGGAATGATGCCGGCGCGGATGATCCGTTGTTCGTGGTAGAGATCGGCCAGGAACATGTTCAGCGCCTTGACCCGCTGGATGCAGCCACGTTCGACCACCCGCCATTCACTGGCCGGGATGCTGCGCGGGATCGTGTCGAAAGGGATCAGCCGCTCGGTCCCCTGCTCATCGCCGTAGAGCGTGAACGTAATGCCAGCACGATGGAACAACAGGTCGGCTTCGCGCCTGCGTTGCGCCAGCAGCTCGTCAGGCGTTTCAGCCAGCCATCGGGCAAACGCCTGGTAATGCGGACGGACCTGGCCGTTGGCATCGTACATTTCATCAAAACCGCTGCGGATCATGCCGTACTCCTTGTCACCCTGGCAGCAAGGCTTCGCAAGCCCCGTGCCATCGGCATAAACGCTTTATGATCAACGGGTTGGATTCTCCTCTGAGAGGCCGTGCACTTTTCTAGTGCAACAAATGCCCCCACCCCGCTGCCCCCCGCTTCATTGCGACGCAGGGGCGTCGCTCTGCTGAGCATAGTCTCGGAAAAACGACGCGGCTTGATCTGGATACAGTTAGGTTACAAAACCTGGCGGTTGTGGTGTTGGCGGGTGCATGACATTCCCTGTGGGAGCCGAGCTTGCTCGCGATGGCGTCGGCACATTCAACATTGATGCAAGCTGAGCCGCCGTCATCGCGAGCAAGCTCGGCTCCCACAGGATTCTTGCGGAGTTCACAGACATGAAAACGGCCGACACAAAGGTCAGCCGTTGCTGTGGTTGCGGTGAGTAACTGTCAGGCCTGCAGGCGCCGGATCTCTTGCTTGACGCCCCAGCCCTCGATCACACCACCCAAGGGTTCGACGACTGCCTCAAAGTCTTGCTCGAAGTCTCCTATGTCATCGTAAGTGGCGTACATCACCCGGCTCAGTTCCAATGACCAAGCCCCGTCGTCCCGTGCACTGATCTGCGCGTTCAGCGACTCTCCCCGAAAATGACCTGCCGCCCTGCGCGCCCGCTCCTCGTCCGGGAAAATGGCGTAGAACTCAATGGGATGGAATCGGGAAAAATCGAAACCGCCTTCTTTCATGCGGCGCAACACGCTGGTGCTGATGTCTTCTTGATAGGCTGTGCTCATGAAACGTCCTCCTGAAACCAATGGATAGACTTTCCGTCTTCCCGTGCGTGAAGCCCTCAGGCTGCAAGCGGTACGGCATCAAATGGCCGTCGGGACACAAGCATGTAGCTGACAAGACCGGACCTTGGCGATCCTTTCGCTGATCTCAATTGCAGAGTAGCCGTAAGTGGCAGCCGCTGCCAAGCGAGACCAGGCACCGTTTCATGAAATCGGTGTAATGCTGATGATTTCAATGCTGTGCTGGGACTTGAGGTTCTTGACGGTGGGATCTTCTGTACGACCCTCCAGGTCGTTGAGGTCCAATTGGGCGGAAACGGGCAGCAATTTTTCGCGAATCAGTTGTGCAGCCTGCTCCATCGTAGGCTCCTGCTCGTAGTCGAACTGCTCGGCGATGGCTTCGCCATGATCATCCACGAAAGTGATTTCCCACTTTTGCATCGGTGTCTCCTTGATCAATTCAGGGCCTGGCTTACCTTTATCTCGACATTGAGGGCCGGACAATTGTTCCGCCGGGCGTCTGGACGGCACACATGAAAAGACCGCCTCTGGGGCGGTCTCTTGCAGTGCAGCCGTGGCCGATCAGTTCTCGGCGCGTTCCTTCAGGGCTTTCAAGGTGTTGAACGGTGCATCCACCACGAACTTGTTCGCCAGCCAGGACGGCACGTCACCCCCTGGTTCGGTGTGGACCTGGTAGGTCACTTCGATCTGGTCTGCGCCCTTTGGCGTGAACTTCCAGAAGCCGTCGACCTGGGTCACTCGCACGAAACCTTGCTCTTCGGGAAGGTATTTCGGCACACCCTTGAGCTTGCGGGTCAGGCTGCCATCAGCGCCCTCCTCGGTGGTCACTTCCAGTATCGAGTCCCGGGACGTCACCGGCCATGGCGTGTTGAACTGAGTGTAGGTCCAGCTCTGATTGCCTTCGTGCTTGAGCAGTTTCTGGCTCTTGCATTCATGAATCCAGGCGCAGGCACCGGAAACGTCTTCCTGCAGGGCCCGCAGCTTGGCCATGGTGGTTTTCATCACCGTCACGCCGCGATAGGCCTTGTACTTGGAGCCCGCCACCTCACTGAGGGAAACCTTGATACCGTCCTTCTCCTTGGCAACCTGCCAGTCCTCTGCCTGAGCGGTGGCCGTTGCCAGCAACACGGTCAACCCACACAACACAGCCATACGATGCAGCGAACCCATAGTTCTTTTCCTTATTGTCCAAGTTCGTTCAGTTAGGATCCGTTCATTAATTCATTACGCTGCCGTGATTTGCTCCCACCAACCGATCAGCCGGATGGCCTCTTCACTGCTGCTGCCGCAAACCTCGATGTCGGCTTCGAACGCCGAGCACACCGCCGGACGCTCCGGCTGGCCGAAGATCCGGCACAGGTTATCGACCGACAATTGCGCGCAACGTTCTCCCGCCGGCTTGCCTTGGGGCATGCCAGGGATAGGTGAGCTGATGGAAGGGGCGATGCAACAGGCGCCACAGCCTTCACGGCATTTCATGACGACAACATCCTCACGACAGGTAATGGTTAGTAACAGAACACAGAGTAACGGCTAAAACACTCGTTTTAAATTACCGTCTGCGTGTTTTTTTGACCACGGCGGGATGACCGAATGGTCAGCGACGAACTGCAGGCCTGCCGAAGGTTATTGCTTGAATTCGAAATCCAGCGCCGCGCCTTCCACCTCATTACGCTCCTGGTTGCGCAGTGGCAGCTGCATTTCATTGCTCAACAAACGGCCATTGAGCTGAAACGGCCCAGGTTTCTCGCCGAACATCGACGGCAAGAGGGGTTCACGCTTGAACTGCATCACCTTACCCGGCGGTTGCAGTTTATCGACCATTTCATGGGGCAAGCTCAAATCCAGCTTGGCCGGCGGCAATGGGGTCTTGGCGACCTCGTGGGCGGATTTGCTCTTGGAGGCGATGGGCGCGCGTTTTTTCTTCGCGGGTGCCACCTTCTTGGCGGAAGGCTTCTTGGTCGCTGTGGTTTTTTTCGGCGCATCCTTCGTGGCACTGGCAGCCGGTTTTTCCTGCGCTGGCGCTGCCGCGACGACGCCTCCCATGTGGAAGACGCTCAACAGGCCGATCAAAATCCAGGCAGCAGGAACAATGGCTTTCATAGATACAACGGCATTGACGGCAGAGACCCCCATGCTCGCCTGATAATGAGGCGCTGACAAGCACATCGAGCTAAGCCACTGACGTCTAAAGAAATCCGTTGGCCGTCTCTTGGCACAATTGAGTGGCCAACATCCCGAGCGTCATCAGGGCTCGCTCCGCCTCACGGTTCCAGGGCGTACCGCAGTTCAAGCGAATGCAGTGGTTGAACTGCTCGGTGTTACTGAAAATCAGCCCTGGCGCGATGCTGATGCCTTGTTGCAACGCCCGCACATGCAACTCCTGGGTATTGACCCGCCCCGGCAGGCTGACCCACAGGATGAAGCCTCCAGTGGGACGGCTCATCTGCGTGCCTTCGGGGAAGTACTGCTGCACCGCCAGCTGAAAGGCGCTGAGGTTCTTGCGGTACTCCTGCCGGATATAGCGCAAGTGCCGGTCATAGCCGCCGTTTTCCAGGTACGCGGCAATGCCCATCTGCGTGACGCTGCACGCCGAATGCGTACTGAAGGTCTGGAGCCGCTGGATTTCCTGCTGGAATTTCCCCGCGATCATCCAGCCGATGCGCACACCCGGCGACAACGTCTTGGAAAAACTCGAGCAGTAGATGACCCGATCCAGTCGGTCGTAGGCCTTGAGGGCCTTGGTGCGCCCCTGCTCGAACATCAACTCGCCATAGATATCGTCCTCGACGATCTGGATGTCGAAGTCCGACGCCAGGCGCAGCAGTTGCTTTTGCCGCTCTTCCGGCATGGTGCCGCCAAGAGGATTGCTCAGGCGCGTGGTCAACACCAGCGCCTTGATCGACCATTGGTTGGCCGCCAACTGCAAGGCCTCCAGGCTCATGCCGGTGACCGGGTCGCTGGGGATCTCGATGACCTTGAGGCCCAACAGATCCGCCAGTTGCAGCAAGCCGTAATAGGTCGGCGACTCGGCGGCGATCAAGTCCCCCGGCCGCGTCAGCACCCGCAAGGACATCTGCAAGGCATCGACGCAACCGTGGGTGATCACCACCTCGGAAGGGTCCACCACGACGCCGGCATCGCGCATGCGAATCGCCACTTGGCGGCGCAATGGCTCGAAACCCGGGCTGAACATGTAGCTGAACGCCCGCGGGCTGTGGAAGCGTGTGACCTTGGCCAATTGCTGATGCAGGGCCCGGACCGGCAGATAGTCGACGCTCGGCACCGCCGCTCCCAGGGGAAACACCCCTTCGCGGCGCGACTCGACCAATACTTGCTGGATGATGCTGCTGCGCGTCACCAGCCCCGGACGCTCGACCCGGGCAATATCCGGCGTCGGTGCCGTCAGGGCCGGCGTCTGGTGCACGTAGTAGCCCGACTGCGGCCGCGCGCGGATCAGCCCCTGATCTTCAAGGTTGGCGTAGGCCTGCAGCACCGTGGCATGGCTGACGTTGAGCTGCGAGCTCATCTTGCGCACCGAAGGCACGCGTTCACCGGGCTGATACACACCGCGCCGGATATCTTCAGCCAGCTGTTGAGCAATACGTTGATAGAGCAGAAGGTTGGTCATGACGCAGCACTCGATTTCACGGGCATTTTATTCTTGTCGGAAACGATACCGGAACAGTTTAGAAGTGTACTGGGACAGTTGCCAGATTACTCGACAGTACAGTGGAGTGACAGCTCTAACTGTACTCATCGTGCATCGATTGCAGGGCCAAAAAAACCCGGCGCCTTTTGCAGGGGCCGGGTTTTCCAGTGACGCAGCCCTCAGCGGGCGGCGCCGAGCTGGCCTTTTTCGTCGGAGAACACAATTTCAACGCGACGGTTCTGTGCCCGGCCGCGCTCGGAAGCGTTGACGTCCACCGGGTATTCATCGCCGTAGCCTTCGACCTGGATACGCTTTTCGTCTATCCCCAGGTCCACCAGCACATCCGCGACCGCTTGGGCGCGGTCGCGAGACAGCTTGAGGTTTTCCTGCTTGCCACCGGTGCTATCGGTGTACCCCTCGATACGGACCACGCGCTTGGGGTTGAGCTGCAGGAACTGCACGATTTTGAGCACGACCCGGTTGGCCGAGTTCTTCAGTTCCGCTTCGCCGGTATCGAACAGCACGTCACCCAGGGTCATCACCAGGCCGCGATCGGTTTGCGTGGTCGCCATCGCCATGATCTGTTCTTCAAGCCATTTGCCCTGCTGCTGCACGCTCAGCAACTTGGATTCACGCAGGGCCAATTGCAGGCGCTGGCGTTCCAGTTCGAGCTTAGCGGCACGCTCTTCGTTGACCACCTGGTTGCTGTGCTCCCGGGCGATCGCACTGTAGCGCTGGCTGAGGTAGGCGTAATGCTGCACATCTTCGCCGCTGCCCCAGTAGCTGGACAAACGATCAGCGCGGGCCAGGGATTCGCCAGCGCGGATCACGTCCCGGGGCGCGGCACGCAATACGTTCGCGTCTTCCTTGACCTTCTGGAAGTCGGTGCTGGCCTGCTCAAGCGCCGCTTCGCTACGCTGGCCGGCGCAGCCATACAAGCTGGCCACGCCGACGAGGACCAGGCTGCCCAATACGTGGGAGTGCTTCATTGGGCATCCTCCCGCAATTGTTTGTGCAAGCGCTTGATGCGGGTGTCGAGCACGTTCAGTTGCTCCTGGCTCTTGAGGGTCAGCACCTTCGCTTCGGCCAGGCGGGCGTCGAGTTCGGCCTGTTCGGCCCGCATGCGCGCCTTCTTGTAGGATTCGTCGGCCATGTTGGATTTGGCGCGGGCGAACTTTTCTTCTGCCAGTTTCAATTCGGGCACTTCGTCGGCAGTAGCGCCAACGGCCCGGGCTTGCTCCAGTGCCTGTTCGGTCAGGCGGATCTGTTCATTCGGCGCCGGATCGGCTGCGCAGCCCGCCAGAGCCAGAACGGCCAGGGCAGCGAAAAGAGGTCGAATAGTCACTAATGTTCCCTACTGTTTTGGGGCACTGACAGATGGCTGCAACTGTGTATTCCAACGTTCGAGATTGCGTTGCAACACAGCCTCCGCCAGGCCGGACGCGGCCAATTCTGTCATCTTTTGCGCCAGCTGTCCGCGTAACCATGGGTCATTGCAGGCGGAGTTATGGGAAATCGCGAGGAACAGCCCGGGTTTGTCCACCGGTTGCGGTGCGGCTTGCAGGTCGTTGGCCATCCCCAGTGTCTGCGCCATTGCCAGGCCCGAGTAGCGCCCCGCCAGGACATATTCCACCTCGCCCAGCAGCAGTTTCTGAAAGGCCTGGGTCAGGTTGGGCGTGCGCACCAGGGACAATTGCTGCTCGGCAAAGACGCCGAATCCCTGGGTCATGCGGGCCTTTTCCGACAAGGCCCCGGGATGACCGTGAAGGTCTACGGGCTGGTTGATGACCAGCGTCGAGTCCTTGCGGGTCCAGACCAGGTAATCGTTTTCGAGCAAGGGCGGATGAACGTAATCCAGCACTTCAAGCCCGGTAACGGTCAGTGGCGCGTCGGTGAGCAGGTCCATGCGTCCGCTGCGCACTTCGTCCAACGCCTGGGCGCGCTTGCCGGCATACAGCAGTTCGATCTTGATCCCCAGTTCTTGCGCGACGTGCGCCAACAGGTCGGCACCGGCGCCAATCAAGTGCTTGGGGTCCTGAGGGTCCTGCCAGAGATAGGGCGGTGCATCCGGGCTGCCGGTGGCGATCAGTCGTTCACATTTGCCGGCGGCAACAGACAGGCCTGGCACGAACGCCAACGTCCACAACAACGACCAGCCAGCCAAACGACGCAGATCCATGGCAATACGCTCCTCTGAGGCAGAAATAAAAAGCCCGGCCAAAGGGCCGGGCTCTTTATAAGTGAAGACGCCGGATTAGACCAGCTTCTCCAGCTCAGGGATGGCTTCGAACAAGTCCGCCACCAGGCCGTAGTCGGCCACTTGGAAGATCGGTGCTTCTTCGTCCTTGTTGATCGCAACGATCACCTTGGAGTCTTTCATGCCGGCCAGGTGCTGGATCGCGCCGGAGATACCGACGGCGATGTACAGCTGTGGCGCAACGATCTTGCCGGTCTGGCCGACCTGCATGTCGTTGGGTACGAAACCGGCGTCGACCGCGGCGCGGGAAGCACCGACGGCAGCGCCTAGCTTGTCGGCCAGGGCGTACAGGTGCTTGAAGTTGTCACCGTTCTGCATGCCACGCCCGCCCGAAACGACGATCTTGGCGGCGGTCAGTTCAGGACGATCGGACTTGGCCAGTTCTTCGCCGACGAAGCTGGAAATGCCGGCGTCGTGGGCAGCGCCTACCGCTTCAACGGCAGCCGAGCCACCTTCGGCGGCAACCGGGTCGAAACCGGTGGCGCGGACGGTGATGACCTTGACCGCAGCGTTCGATTGCACGGTGGCAATGGCGTTGCCGGCGTAGATCGGACGCTTGAAGGTGTCGGCGCTTTCTACCGAGATGATTTCGGAGATCTGGTCGACGTCCAGTGCAGCGGCCACGCGCGGCAGGATGTTTTTGCCGTTGGAGGTGGCGGCAGCCAGGATGTGGCTGTAGCCCTTGCCAAGCTCGGCAACCAGTGGCGCAACGTTTTCCGGCAGCTGGTGAGCGTAGGCAGCGTTGTCAGCCGACAGCACTTTAGCCACGCCAGCGATTTTCGCAGCGGCTTCAGCCACGGCGCCAGCGCCTTGGCCAGCGACCAGCACGTGAATATCGCCACCGATTTTAGCGGCAGCCGCAACAGTGTTCAGCGTGGCCGGAGCCAGCGCCTTGTTATCGTGTTCGGCGATTACGAGGATAGTCATGATCAGATCACCTTCGCTTCGTTTTTCAGTTTCTCGACCAGTTCAGCCACCGACTTGACCTTGATGCCCGCGCTGCGTGCAGCCGGCGCTTCGACCTTGAGGGTCTTGTTGGTGGAGGCGGTGGAAACGCCCAAAGCGTCAGGCGTCAGCACTTCAAGCGGCTTCTTCTTGGCTTTCATGATGTTTGGCAGCGACGCATAGCGCGGCTCGTTCAAACGCAGGTCGGTAGTGACGATCGCTGGCAGTTTCAGGGAAACGGTCTGCGCGCCGCCGTCGATCTCGCGAGTCACGGCAACGCTGTCGCCGGACACTTCGACTTTGGACGCGAAGGTGCCCTGACCGTAGCCGCTCAAAGCAGCGAGCATCTGGCCGGTCTGGTTGTTGTCGCTGTCGATGGCTTGTTTGCCGAGGATCACCAGCGATGGCTGTTCCTTGTCGACAACAGCCTTGAGCAGCTTGGCCACGGCCAGCGAGGTCAGGTCTTCGGCGGATTCGACGAGGATGGCGCGATCGGCACCCAGTGCCAGCGCGGTGCGCAGTTGCTCCTGGGCGGTGGTCGGGCCGATGGAGACGACGACGATCTCAGTCGCCACGCCTTTTTCCTTCAGGCGTACGGCTTCTTCTACGGCGATTTCGCAGAAAGGGTTCATCGACATCTTGACGTTGGCGAGGTCGACGCCGGAGTTGTCCGCCTTGACGCGAACCTTGACGTTATAGTCGACCACTCGTTTGACAGCTACAAGAACCTTCATGGATTCCTCGTTACTCTCCGGTGAAAAAAAGTCGCCTAGGCGAACCTGGCGGTTGATGCTCATGGGCGCAAGGGCACCTCTAAAAACGCCGGCATGAACCACACATGACCCAGCTCACGGGAGTGAAGACCATTCGTCAGTGATGACTGATGAGTCATTCATTATCGCGGCGTGTAAACTGCGCGTCGGAACCACGCAATGCGTCACTTTGTGCTGCCTTCGCCCTGTTTTTAGAGGTGCTCTTGAAACCAACAGTCAGCCTACGGCGAGCGCAAAACCGCCCGTATCTTGACCGGAACGCCTATTCCGGTCAATACGGCAAAATGGTCAGTCATAAGCCGTACGTCTGTGATTTATCTGGGCTGCGGCAATTTCAAACAAACGTTTGTATTGGACCCTGAGAGTGGTGTAGATATAATGCGCCGCTTAAGAGAGACACGCGTTTCATCCATTGTCGCTTTCGTCGCTTTTCGCGAAGGAAACAACGGATGCAACGCCAAACCTCCAATTAGAAAAAACTGTGAGCCTTGAGTAGGAGATAGCCCTGTGGAACGCGAATACATGGAATTCGACGTGGTCATCGTCGGTGCCGGCCCCGCTGGCCTGTCTGCCGCTTGCCGACTGAAACAGAAGGCCGCCGAAGCCGGTAAGGAAATCAGCGTCTGCGTGGTCGAAAAAGGCTCCGAGGTCGGTGCGCACATCCTCTCCGGTGCGGTGTTCGAGCCCCGCGCCCTGAACGAACTGTTCCCGGACTGGAAAGAACTCGGCGCCCCGTTGAACACGCCCGTCGTGCGCGATGACATTTATGTCCTGAGAAACGCCGAGGCCGCGAGCAAAATCCCTGACTTCTTTGTGCCCAAGACCATGCACAACGAAGGCAACTATATTATTTCCCTGGGCAACCTGTGCCGCTGGCTGGCCCAGCAGGCCGAGAACCTGGGCGTGGAAATCTACCCGGGCTTCGCCGCCCAGGAAGCGCTGTTCGACGAGAACGGCGTGGTTCGCGGGATCATCACCGGCGACCTGGGTGTCGACCGCGAAGGCAATCCGAAGGAAGGCCTCTACACCCCAGGCATGGAACTGCGTGGCAAGTACACGCTGTTCGCCGAAGGCTGCCGTGGCCACATCGGCAAGCAACTGATCAAGCGCTTCAACCTGGACAGCGAGGCTGACGCCCAGCACTACGGCATCGGCCTGAAGGAAATCTGGGAAATCGACCCGGCCAAGCATCAACCCGGCCTGGTGGTGCACACCGCCGGCTGGCCGCTGGACATCATGGGCACCGAAAACACCGGCGGCTCCTTCCTCTATCACCTGGAAAACAACCAGGTGGTGGTCGGCCTGATCGTCGACCTGTCCTACAGCAACACGTTCCTGTCGCCGTTCGATGAGTTCCAGCGCCTCAAGCATCACCCGGTGCTCAAGCAGTACCTGGAAGGCGGCAAGCGTGTCAGCTATGGCGCCCGTGCATTGGCCAAGGGTGGTATCAATTCGCTGCCAAAAATGGTCTTCAAGGGTGGCGCATTGATCGGCTGCGATCTGGGCACCATGAACGTGGCCAAGATCAAGGGTAGCCACACCGCGATGAAATCCGGCATGCTCGCCGCCGAATCGGTGGCTGAAGCGTTGCTGTCCGGCGGCGAAGGCGGTGATGAACTGACCAACTACGTCGACAGCTTCAAGAGCAGCTGGCTGTATGAAGAGCTGTTCGCCAGCCGCAACTTCGGCCCGGCAATCCACAAATACGGCGCCATCATCGGCGGCGGTTTCAACTGGATCGACCAGAACATCTTCGGCGGCAAAATACCGCTCACCCTGCACGACACCAAGCCGGACTACGCCTGCCTCAAGCTGGCAGCCGATTGCAAGAAAATCGACTACCCGAAACCGGACGGCAAGATCAGTTTCGACAAACTCAGCTCGGTGTTCATCTCCGGTACCAACCATGAAGAAGAACAGCCTTGCCACCTGAAGCTGACCGACCCGAGCATCCCGATCAGCAAGAACCTGCCGCTGTACGACGAACCGGCCCAGCGCTACTGCCCGGCCGGCGTGTACGAAGTGGTGACCAAGGAAGACGGCGAGAAGCGCTTCCAGATCAACGCCCAGAACTGCGTGCACTGCAAGACCTGTGACATCAAGGACCCTTCGCAGAACATCACTTGGGTGTCGCCGGAAGGCGCTGGCGGACCGACTTACCCGAACATGTAAGCCGTTGCGCTGAACATCAAGGCTCCCGTAATGGGGGCCTTTTTGTTGCCTCCGATTCAAGCAACACAACAGTCCAAATGTGGGAGCGAGCTTGCTCGCGATAGGGATTTTTCATTCAACACAGATGTCGACCGACACACCGCGATCGCGAGCAAGGGATTTTCAAAGACTCAGGCGGCGCGCTCTTCCCCAGGGTTGCGGTCGAAGTAGCGCTTGTACTCCCGACTGAACTGCGACGAGCTCTGATACCCCACCTGGTGCGCGACCTGGGCCACGCCCATGCCCTCGGTGATCAACAGCCGCTGGGCCTTGAGCAGGCGCAAACGCTTGAGGTACTGCACTGGCGACAGCAAGGTGCTGCGCTTGAAATGCTCATGGAAGGTCGAGGCGCTCATGTTCGCGCAACTGGCCAAGGTCTCGACGTTCAGCGGCTCAGTGAAGTGCGCATGCAAATGGCTCAGGGCCGCGGCAATCCGGGCGAATTGACCTTGCTGCTCCACCAGCGCCCGCAACACATCGGCCTGGGGCCCGCGCAACGCGACGAACAGCAACTCCCGCAGCCGCGCCTGGCCCATGACCTGGCACTCCAGTGGGTCGTGCAAGCAACGCAACAAGCGTTCGACGCACCCACGCATGGCGTCATCGAGCACGGCGCAGGTCATCGATTCCAGCGTCTGCGGCGCCAGGCTCCGCCCCGGCACCAGCCCCATGGCCAGTACCAACTCCCCAAGCAGCGCCCGATCGATCGCAACGGAAACCCCAAGCAGCGGAGCATTGGGCATGGCGTAGGTTTCGCATTCGAAGGGCACCGGCAAGGCCTGGATCAGATAGTGCCCAGCGCCATATTCCAGTGTCCGCGGCCCCAGGTACGCCAATTTGCTGCCTTGGGCGATGATCACCAGGCTCGGCTCATAGAGCTGCGGGCCACGGGCGACGTCCTGGCTGGCCCGCAGCGCATGTACGCCGGGCAGTGGCGTCGGGACGAAGCCGTCACGGGTCGCCAGGGGTTCTATCAGTGAAACCAGCGTGGCGTTGGCATCAAGATGACGGGTCAACAACATGGGCAAAAACTTCACGAAAAATGGGATGAAACCATCATCGCAGGTCTGGCGTCACATAGGATCAGATCCTGGCCAAGACCGGAGGATTAGGCATGACACGCGGAGGAATCGCCATCGCCGCCGGCCGCCAGGACTCCCAGAATGGAACCCCTCACCGTTCACTGCTTAGCGAGGTCCATCATGTACACAGCCATCGGATATGCCGCCCAGTCGGCCACCACTCCCCTCGCCCCCATGAAGTTCGAGCGTCGCAGCCCGCGAGCCGACGATGTGGCGATCGACATTCTCTACTGCGGCGTCTGCCATTCCGACATCCACCAGGCCCGCAATGAATGGGGCATCGCCGTTTACCCGCTGATGCCCGGCCATGAAATCATCGGCAAAGTCACCGCCGTCGGTGCGAATGTCACCCGCTATAAAGCAGGCGATTTGGTCGGCGTGGGCTGCATGGTCGACTCTTGCCGCGAGTGCGAAGCTTGCCGCGCTGACCTGGAGCAATACTGCCTGGAAGGCATGACCCAGACCTACGCCAGCCCGGACCGCGTGAGTGGCGGCCACACCATGGGCGGTTACTCCAACAGCATCGTGGTCAGCGAACACTTCGTACTGCGCATTCCGGCAGCACTCGACCCGGCCAGCGCCGCACCACTTCTCTGCGCTGGCATCACCACCTACTCGCCCCTCAAGCACTATGGCGTGAAGGCTGGCGACAAGGTTGGCGTGCTGGGCATGGGCGGCCTGGGCCACATGGGCATCAAGTTCGCCAAGGCCATGGGCGCGGAAGTCACGTTGTTCACCCGCTCGGCGAGCAAGGCCGAAGAAGCCCGTCGCCAGGGTGCAGACCATGTGATCGTGTCCACCGACGCCGCACAGATGGCCGCCGCAGCCGGACGATTCCACTTCCTGCTGGACACCATTCCGGTGCAGCACGACCTCAATCCCTACCTTGACACGCTGCGTTTCGACGGCGTGCACATCATCGTGGGCCTGGTCGAGCCGATCGATCCGCCGGTACACGCGGCAAAACTGATCATGGGTCGCCGCGTCCTCGCCGGCTCGCTGATCGGCGGTGTCGCAGAAACCCAAGAGGTGCTGGATTTCTGCGCCGAACACAACATCAGCTGCGACATTGAAATGCTCGACATCCGCCAGATCAACGAGGCCTACAGCCGCATGATCGCCGGGGATGTGAAATACCGCTTTGTCATCGACATGGCCACGCTCAAGGCCTGACGCTCGTCAAGCCTTGGCGCCCAGTTCCGCCGACAGCCGGGCTGTGACCCCTTTGACCAGGGGAATCAGCTCGGCCATCTTTTCCAGCGGCATGTACGGCACGGTGCTGGCGATGCTGATACCGGCAACAATGCGCTTGCCGGCGTCACGGATCGGCGCCGCCACACAGCGAATCGACGGTTCGTTGTCTTCCAGGTCGAAGGCATAGCCCCCCGCCACGTACTCCACCATCCGTTGCTGGAACTGTTCCCAGGATTGTTCCTGATGCTGGGGCCAGAACTGATTCTTCCCACCCGCTGGCAGGCTGATTTCATACAGCCGCTTCCATTGTTCCTGCGAGTCATCGAGCATCAGCGCCTTGCCGATCCCGGTGCGCGCCAACGGCATGCGATGGCCTACGCGCGAGCGCATTTCCGGACCGTTGCGCCCTGGATTTTTCAGCAGGTACAAGACTTCGTCGCCCTCGCGAATCGCCAAGTGCACGGTGTCCCCGGTGAGCGCCGACAGCTCGTCCAGGTACGGCCCCGCCAGGCTCACCAGTGGCAACTCTTCCCGGGCCTGAAAGCCCAGTTCGATCAGTTTCGGCCCCAGCAGGTAGCCCACTTGCGGCACCACGCGCAGGTAACGCTCGTCCACCAGGCAACTGGCCAGGCGATGGGTGGTGCTGCGGGTGGTGCCGATCAGCCGGGCGATTTCCTTCAAGTCACGGGCGCCGCTGGCGACCGCCTGGACCACCCCCAAGCCACGCAACAATGTCTGCGTGCCTGTGGGCGCGGCGTCCTTGGTGATTTTTGGATCGTCTTGCTGCATAGCCGGCCTTCAACAGTGAGCGGGGAACGGGCGGCATTATGGTCGCCCGCCCCGTCGGACTACAACTCGATGCGCTCGACCTTCCCGACCAGCAGGATGTAGGACAGCGCGCCAGCCAGTGCCAGGACAGCGATATAGGTGATGGCCGGGGCAAACGAATCGCCGCTGGCGAGGAAGCCAATGACGATCGGCGTGGCGATGGCCGCCAGGTTGCCGATGAAGTTGAACACCCCACCGGTCAACCCGAGCAGTCGCGCCGGCGCCAGTGTGGAGACCAGCGACCAGGTGATCGACGCCAGGCCATTGCCGAAGAACGCCAAGGCCAGGAAGGCAATCACCAGCGGCGTCGACTCGACGAAGTTGGCGCCGATGATCGAGGTCGAGATCAGCAACCCGCCAATGATCGGCAGCTTGCGCGCAAACCCCACGGTGGCGCCGCGCCGAATCAGCCAGTCGGAAAAGAACCCGGAGCACAGCACGCCGACAAACGCCGCGAGGAACGGCAACGACGCCAGCAAGCCGGACTTGATGAAGTCCATGCCGCGATATTTCACCAGGTAGGTCGGGAACCACGTCAGGAAAAACCACAGCGTGGAGTTGAGGCAGAACTGCCCCAGGTAAATGCCCCACAACTTGCGTTGGGTCAGGACGATGCCCAGGTCAGTCCAACTGAATTTCGCCTTGACCTTGGCGGTATCGGCCTGGATATCCACCAGCCCGCCGCCTTCGCCGATCAATTCGATTTCGGCGGCGTTGGCGCCTTTGAAATCCCGTGGCTCGCGATACACCGCGTACCAGATCGCCGCCCAGAGAATGCCCACCGCGCCCGTGGCGACAAACACCATGTGCCAACCGAAGGCGTGTTGCAGCCAGGCCAATACCGGGGTCAGGAAGGCCAGCCCGACAAACTGCCCGGAGGTATAGAAACCGATGGCCGTGGCCCGCTCGCGCTCAGGAAACCAGGTGGTGACCACGCGGCTGTTGATCGGATAAGCCGGCGCTTCCAGGGCACCGACCGCCATGCGCAGCACGAACAGCGCGATGAAACTGGCGGCAAAACCCAGCATTACCGTGGCCACCGACCACAACAGCAGTGCCACGCTGTACAAAATGCGCGGCGGCACTCGATCTACCAGCCAACCACCGGGGATCTGCATGGCAGCGTAGGTCCAGCCGAACGCCGAGAAAATCAGCCCGACGTGGATCGGATCGATGCCCAGGTCGCTGGTCAATGCGGGGGCGGCGATCGAGAGGTTGCTGCGGTCCAGGTAATTGATCACCACGGTGATGAACAGCAGGACCATGATGAAAAAACGCTTGCGACTGGGCGTCACCAACGACGCCTGCGCGCTCAGGGTGTGCGCTTGCATGTGAGGTGCCTCTTTTTATGTTTATTGAGGAGTCGAGCACGCCCGATCGTTCCCACGCTCTGCGTGGAAACGCCTCTACGGACGCTCCGCGTTCGGCTCTTGAGGGACGCGGAGCGTCCCTGGCTGCATTCCCACGCAGAGCGTGGGAACGATCAAACCGAGAGAGTCAGGGCTCACTCACCACTCGGCAAAACTGCCATCGGCATGGCGCCAGATCGGGTTGCGCCAGCGGTGGCCGATGGCTGCGCGTTCGATGACGTATTCCTCGTTGATCTCAATGCCCAGGCCCGGACCATTGGGGATTTTCACGAAGCCCTTGTCGTAGTCGAACACCTGTGGATCCTTGATGTAATCCAGCAGGTCGTTGCTCTCGTTGTAGTGGATACCCAGGCTCTGTTCCTGGATGAACGCGTTGTAGCAGACCGCATCCAGTTGCAGGCACGCCGCCAGGGCGATCGGGCCCAGCGGGCAGTGCAATGCCAGCGCCACGTCGTAGGCCTCGGCCATGTTGGCGATCTTGCGGGTTTCGGTGATGCCGCCGGCGTGGGACGCATCCGGCTGGATGATGTCCACGTAGCCTTCGCTGAGTACGCGCTTGAAGTCCCAGCGCGAGAACAAGCGCTCGCCCAGGGCAATCGGGGTGCTGGTCAGCGGCGCCAACTCCTTGAGGGCTTCGTAGTTTTCACTGAGCACCGGCTCTTCGATGAACATCAGCTTGTAGGGGTCGAGTTCCTTCATCAACACCTTGGCCATGGGCTTGTGCACCCGCCCATGGAAGTCCACGCCAATGCCGACGTTCGGCCCCACCGCATCGCGCACCGCCGCGACGTTGGCCAGGGCCAGGTCGACTTTTTCATAGGTGTCGAGAAACTGCAGCTCTTCGGTGCCGTTCATCTTCACCGCCGTGAAGCCCCGCGCCACGGCTTCTTTCGCCGCCCGGGCGGTGTCCGCCGGCCGGTCGCCGCCGATCCACGAATACACCCGGATCTTGTCGCGCACCTGGCCGCCCAGCAGGTCGCTGACCGACACGCCCAGGGCCTTGCCCTTGATGTCCCACAGCGCCTGGTCGATACCGGCCAGGGCGCTCATGTGAATGGCCCCGCCGCGGTAGAAGCCGCCGCGATAGAGCACGGTCCAGATGTCTTCGATGTTGCGTGGGTCTTTGCCGATCAGGTAGTCGGACAATTCCTCGACAGCCGCCGCCACCGTGTGGGCCCGGCCTTCGACCACCGGCTCGCCCCAACCGGTCACGCCCTCGTCGGTCTCGACCTTGAGGAAGCACCAGCGCGGCGGAACGATAAACGTGGTCAGCTTGGTGATTTTCATCTTGTTGTCTCTCTTGTCAGATGCAGCGCACGGGGCGCTGGAAAAGTCTTCAGTTCAAGGCGTTCCATGCGGCCACGTAGGCCTTGGCCCGCACCGCCACTTCATCCGCTGTCAGGCCCGGCTTGAACAGCCCGGAACCGAGGCCGAAACCCTTGACACCGGCGTCGACAAACACCGCCATGTTGTCCGGCGTAATCCCGCCCACCGGCACCAACACAGTCCCGGCCGGCAGTACCGCGAGCCAGGCCTTGACCACCGCCGGGCCCATTTGCTCGGCGGGGAACATCTTCAGTACATGGGCCCCTTCAGCCAGCGCGGCAAAGGCTTCGGTGGGCGTGGCGACGCCTGGCGACAGGTACAAACCCGCCGCTTTCGCCGCGCGCAGCACCTTCGGATCGCTGTGGGGCATGACGATCACTTGGCCGCCAGCGGCTTTCACCTGCTCGACCTGTTCCGGTGTGAGCACGGTACCGGCACCGATCAGGCAATCGGCGGGCAAGGTACTGCGCAGGATGCGGATGCTTTCGTACGGTTCGGGGGAATTGAGCGGCACTTCGATGACGCGAAATCCGGCGCTGTACAGGACTTCGCCGATGGCTGCCGCCTCTTCGGGACGCAGACCACGCAGGATCGCGATCAACCCGTTGTGCGCCAGTGCTTGTGCGAGCATGTGAGACCTCCAGTCAGGTTCAGGGGGCGGTGGAATCGAGCAACCCAGCCGCCACGGCCAGTTGCCACAAACCGCGTTCGGTGGCCTGTTCGGCCAAGACCACCCGGGCGAAGCCGCAGGCGTCTAGGGCCCGTTGATAACGGACACAGAGTTGGGAGTTGCCGATCAGCACCACCGTCGGCAGGTGCAGGCTGTCGCGGCGACGGCGTTGCACCTCGGCCAGCGCCGTCAGCTCATGGCCGATCAGCAGGCCCGAGAGGTAATCGGCCTGGGCGCTGGCCTCCAGTTCGCCGGTCAAGCCCAGGCTGCGAGCGCTGAACACCGTGGACAACGGCCCGATCCGGCCGTCCACCGACAACGCCACCTGTACGCCACGATCAAAGGCCACGCCATCGAAGGTCGTACTCCGTTGCTGGGTGCGGCCAAGAATGCTGTGGTCACTGAGCACGGCGAAGATCTCGCCGGTCATGAAGGTGTCGAAATGCACGATGCAGCCATCGGCCACTTCCACCCATTTCGAATGACTGCCGGGCAAACCGATCAGCACCGCTTCGTCCGGCAGGCTGTGCAAGGCGCCAAGCACCTGGGTTTCTTCACCGCGCATGACATTGGGCAAGCGTGAACGCTGAATCACGCCGGGCACAATGTGCACATCGACACCGCGAAGGCTGCGAACGGTTCGTAGGGAATGTCCGAGATTGGCGACGTTGGCGGGTGTGTCGCAGTACGGCGCTTCACGCCAGCCCTGAGCGCTGCCGACCATGCCGCAGGCAATGACAGGCAAGCCAGGCTGCGCATCGAGCCAATCGCCGCAGGCCTCGTCGAAGGCCAGTTCGAAACCGTCGATGCACACCCGGCCGGCCACGGTTCGCGGCCCGGAAGGCAACTGCATGATCCCCGATGACAGCGAGCGCTGCTCGAGCACCTCGCCACCGGCTGCGAGTTTGTAAGCCCGTAATGAGGTGGTCCCCCAATCGAGCGCGATCAATTGCGCCTGCATCCGCTTCACCTGTTCTGTTTTTTGGCAGTGAGTGGAACGGACTATAAACCTGGGCGCGACAATATCTCAATATATAAATATCACTCCCATATATTGGGATCTAGTAAACCAACCACAAAGCCAATCGCCATCCGTCCAAGACCCTGCTACGTTTCTGAACGGACGCCAAACAACTCAGGGAAAAAGTGATGGGACAACAGCTGAAAATCCTCGGCCGCACTTCCTCGATCAACGTCAGGAAAGTGCTGTGGACCTGCCAGGAACTGGAAATCGCCTACGAGCGCGAAGACTGGGGCATTGGTTTTTCTTCGACCCAAGACCCGGATTTCCTGGCCTTGAATCCCAACGCCCAGGTGCCGGTGATCATTGATGAGAACGGTGTGCTCTGGGAGTCGAACACCATTTGCCGCTATCTGGTGGGCAAACATGGGCGCAACGACCTGCTGCCTGTCGAACCTGCCGCACGGGCGCGTGTCGAGCAGTGGATGGACTGGCAAGCCACAGAGCTCAACCCGTCATGGGGTTACGCATTCCACGCCCTGGTACGCAAGAATCCGGACTTCCAGGACCCACAGCGCATCGCCGCCGGCGTCAAAGGCTGGAACGAGAAGATGGGTTTGCTGGAGCAGCAGTTGAACCGCACCGGCGCCTACGTGGCCGGTACGGCGTTTTCCCTTGCGGATGTGCTCATCGGCTTGTCGGTGCACCGCTGGCGCCAGGCGCCCATGGAGCGTCCCGACTATCCGGCCGTGGCGGCCTACTGCAAACGCCTCGAACAGCGACCGGGGTTTGCCGAGTACGCATCCGCCGCGCACTCATGAAGTGCTCAGTTGCCGTTAGCGAAATCCCGTAGCACCTTGCCGTCCATTCGGTAGCGCACCCACTCTTCCTGTGGTTGCGCGCCGAGGGATTTGTAGAACTCGATGGCCGGCGTGTTCCAGTCCAGCACACTCCATTCGAAACGCCCGCAATCGTTGTCACAGGCAACTTTCGCCAAATGGCGCAGCAACGTCTTGCCCGCCCCGCCACCGCGCTGGTCAGGCGTGATGTACAAGTCTTCGAGGTACAGGCAGTTGCTGCCCAGCCAGGTGGAATAACTGAAGAAAAACACCGCGAAACCGATTGGCACGCCATCACGCAGGCAGATCAACCCGTGGGCCGTTGCGCCTTCGCTGAACAGGCTGCGCTCGATGTCCGCCACACTGGCGATGACTTCGTGGCGGGCCTTTTCGTAATCGGCAAGCTCGGTGATGAAGGCAAGGATTTGAGGCGCATCGCTGGGTTGCGCAGGACGGATCTCGATGGACATGAACAGGCCTTGTAGCCAATTGAAAGCGCCATACTAAGCCGCCACGGGGCGCTCGTCACATATGAAAATGAACATCATCCACGAACCCACGAAGTACCGACATACAAAGGATCTGTCATGACCGCTGCCGTCTTTGCACCTTTTCAAACCGTCGCTGCCCAGTTGCTGCCTCACGCACTGGAGCCATCGGAGGATGGCGCTCACGATCTGTCACACCTGCAACGGGTCTGGCACAACGTACGCTTGCTCCACCGTCATGAAGGCGGTGACCTGCTTATCCTGCTGGCGGCAACGTTGCTGCATGACTGCGTGGCAGTGGAAAAGAATTCACCGCTGCGCGCCCAAGCCTCTCGCCTGGCAGCGGATAAGGCATCGACACTGTTGTCGACACTGAACTGGCCAAACGAAAAAATCAGCGCCGTTGCCCATGCCATCGAGGCTCACAGTTTTTCGGCCAATATCGCAGCAATCACACTCGAAGCCAAAATTCTCCAGGACGCCGACCGCCTAGACTCATTGGGCCTGCTCGGGGTGGCGCGCACATTCTATGTGGCCGGACGCATGGGCAGTGCGCTCTATGACCCTCAGGATCCGCAGGCCAAATCCCGGGATTACGATGATCGACGTTTCTGCCTCGATCATTTCCAGACCAAATTGTTGCACCTGGCCGACGGTTTCCAGACTGCCACCGGGCAACACATGGCGCTGACCCGTCACGAAAAACTAAAAAACTTCATGGAGCAATTCATGGAAGAAGCCGGACTCGACGACTAGACCATTCGTCGCACCCGAGGCACCAACCCAAATCCAGCGAGGCCCAAGATCAGGTAAGCATTCTGAAAAATGGAGGCGACACCCATGATCACTTCAAGGCTGACCGCGTTCACCTTCGCCGCGTTGCTGTCCTCGGTAGCCTTCGCGGCTTCGACCTCCGGCACCGGGCCGACCGATCCCGTGCAAGCGCCCAACTCCCCCGCCACGCAAGGCCTGCCCAAATTGAACACCGACGGTACCGGCGGCGGCCTGAACAATGGCCAGCCACCCGCCACCGGCACTGATCCGCGCGTGCAGGGTAATGACACGGGTCGTCAGGGCGGCATGAATACACCGGACTCGACAGCGCCTGATAACGCCGAGACCGGGGTGGGCTCGAAAACCACGACCGGTGGTTCGGGCTCCGAAGGTGGCTCCGCCAGCCAATAGCCTCTGCCCGGACATTTGAGGAGGAAGATCCCATGCCTCGTGGAAGCAAAGACAAATACACCGCCGAGCAAAAGCGCAAGGCCGCACACATTGAAAAAAGCTACGAGAAAAAAGGTGTGTCCGAGAACGAAGCCGAGGCACGCGCCTGGGCGACCGTGAACAAGCAGTCCGGTGGTGGCGAACGCTCCGGCGGTTCGGGCAAGGAAAAGCCGGCAACGGCCAAGAAAACCGACCGCAAGGAGTCGGCCCGCCGCGCCGCCAAGACCCGCGAAGGTCACCCGCGTACCAGCAAAGCCTCCCATGCGACTCAGACGGTGGACAGCCTGATGAAGGAGGCCCGGGCGAAAAACATTCCCGGGCGCTCGAGGATGCGTAAGCAGGAATTGGTTGAGGCGTTGCGCAAGGCGGGGTGATTGGTGGCGTCAGGGAGGACGCTATCGCGAGCAAGCTCGCTCCCACACTGAGTTCTGTGCTGTGCCGGGGTTCTGCGCCCTGGCACAAAAACCTGTGGGAGCGAGCTTGCTCGCGATGGCGGTGGGTCAGGTTAGCAAGTGTTGAATGGACCGACGCCATCGCGAGCAGGCTCGCTCCCACATTGGATCTGTGCTGTGCCGGGGTTCTGCGCCCTGGCACAAAAACCTGTGGGAGCGAGCTTGCTCGCGATGGCGGTGGATCAGTCGCCAGTAATCCTGCCGTCTAGCGCTGTTTCAAGCGGTCGATCACCACCGCCAGCAGCAGGATCGAGCCGCGGATGACGTATTGGTAGAAGGTGTCGATGTTCTTCAGGTTCATCGCGTTTTCGATGATCGCCAAAATCAGCACGCCGGCAATGACGTGGCGGATCATGCCGATACCACCGCTCAACGACACACCACCCAGCACGCAAGCCGAGATCACCGTCAGTTCGAAACCCTGGCCGATCATCGGCTGGCCCGAGGTCATGCGCGACGCCAGGATGACCCCGGCCAGGGCGCCGATCAAACCATGCACGGCGAAGATGATGATCTTGGTGCGATCAACGTTCACCCCCGCCAACAACGCCGCTTCCTGGTTGCCACCGATGGCCATGGTATTGCGCCCGTAGGTGGTGTAATTCAGCAGCCAACCGAAAAACAGAAAGCAGGCAATGGTGATCAGGATCGGCACCGGTACGCCGAACAATTGGCCGTTGCCGAACACGAAGAACGATTCCTGCGACACACCCACCGCTTTGCCGTTGGCAAAGATGTAGGCCAGGCCGCGGACGATCTGCATCGTTGCCAGGGTGGTGATCAACGCGTTGACCCGCAGCTTGGCGATGACGATGCCGTTGATCAGGCCGACGATCAGCCCCATCACCAGCGCCGCGCTGACGCCGAGGAACACGCTGTTGGTGTCGCGCATCACCACCGCCGCGACGACGCCGGCACAGGCAATCACCGAACCGACCGACAAGTCGAAGTGCCCGGACGCCAGGCAATACAACATGGTGCAGGCCGCGATGCCGGTGGTGGAAATCGCCAGGCCCAGGCCGCGCATGTTCAGCGGCGACAGGAAGTTGTCGATCATCAGGGTGCAGAGCACGAAGATGCCGATGGCCGCCAGCAGCATGACCCAGTCATCCAGGAAACGGCGCAGGTCCAGGGGTTTGCGTGCCGTTGGCAGTGCATTGTTTTGAATGGTCATGATTTACCTCTCAGTTCGCCGCGTCGGCAACGCGTTGGCGCGGCAGCGCCAGTTGCAGCAGGTTGGATTCGTTGGCCTGGTCACGCGGCAGCTCGCCGCGCATGGCCCCTTCGCAGAGCACCAGGATTCGGTCGGAAATGCCCATCACTTCCATCAGGTCGCTGGACACCACAATCACCGCGATACCGTCGGCTGCCAGGTTGTGGATAATCTGGTAGATCTCCGCCTTGGCGCCGATGTCGATGCCGCGAGTAGGCTCGTCCAACAGCAGGACTTTCATCGGCATCGACAACCAGCGACCAAGAATCGCCTTCTGCTGGTTGCCGCCGGACAGGTACATGATTTTCTGGCTGGCCGCCGGGGTCTTCACTTTCAGCGACTTGATCTGCTTGTCGGCATTGCCCCGCTCCCAGTCGCCACGCAACAGGCAGCCGAGCGTGGAATGAGACGGGCGCGCACTGATGTTGATGTTCTCGCCCACACTGCCCAACGGGATGATGCCTTCCTTCTTGCGATCCTCCGGGCAGAGCAGCACGCCCGCGGCGATGGCATCCCGAGGTGAACGCAGTTTCAGTTCCTTGTCGTGCAGGACGAGACTTCCTTCGCGCTGACGCTCCAAGCCACTGAGCAAGCGCAGCAGCTCGGTACGACCGGCGCCGACCAGCCCGAACAAGCCGAGAATCTCGCCCTTGTGCACCTGGAAACTCACCGGTTCGCGCAAGCCCGGCCCCAACAGGCCCTTCACGTGCAGCGCCACATCGCCGCGCTCCCGAGGACGGTAGTCATAGATGTCCTGGATATCGCGACCGACCATGCACGTGACGAGTTGATCATGGGTCAACTCGCTCATGTTCTCGAAGGTCCGCACGTAACGACCGTCCTTGAACACCGTCACCGCATTGCAGATGCGAAACACCTCTTCCATGCGGTGGCTGACGTAGAGCACCACTTTGCCCTCGTCTCGCAGCCGGCCGATGATCGCCATCAAACGGTCGATTTCCCGGGCAGAGAGGCTGCTGGTGGGCTCGTCGAAAGCAATGACGTGGGCACCACGAGACAAGGCCTTGGCGATTTCCACCAATTGGCGCTGGCCGAGGGACAGGCGACCGACTTTTTCCTGGGGGTCGATTTCGTCGGCCAGGCCTTTGAGCAGTGTCAGCGCCTGTTGGCGCAGCACGCCACGATTGACCAGGCCGAAACGTGCCGGCAAATGGCCAAGAAACAAATTTTCAGCGACGGTCATTTCCGGCACCAGGTGCAGCTCCTGGTGAATCACTGCCACACCGCTGGCGATGCTGTCAGCAGTGCCTTTGAACGCCATCGTCTGTTCGCCGATCTGCAAGTCGCCGCTGCTCGGGATGTAGGCACCGCCCAGGATCTTGAGCAGCGTGGACTTGCCGGCGCCGTTTTCACCCATCAAGGCATGGACCTGCCCCGGATGGGCCACGAAACTGATATTGGCCAGCGCCTGCACGCCGGGAAAGGACTTGCCGATCCCGTTGAATCGCAAGCTGCCGCCGATGTTGTGTTGCCGTGTCGCTGTTTGCGCTTGCATAACCACCTCGAACTTACAGAGATCAAGCGACCCCGCCACCCAAGTGACCAGGGCCGCTTTTGAATCAACCGGCCGTCAGTTCCACAGGCCGATTTTTTCCAGCTCTTGCTTGAAGTTCTCCCGGGTGATCAGCGTCACCTCGTCCATGGCGGTGTACTTCGGCGGCTCCTTGCCGGTGGTGATCCACTCGTACATCATTTCGGCGGTCTTGTAGCCTTCGATGTGCGGGCTTGGCAGCATCGAACCGAAGAAGCCGCTGTCAGGTTTCTTCAATTCACCGATAGCGTCGGTGCCGTTGATGCCGATGCCGATCACGTTCTTGGCATTGAACCCGGCGGCTTCGGTGGCGCGCACGCCGCCCAGCACGGTGTTGTCGTTCATGCCGCCGATGATCAGGTTTTTCGCGGCGCTTGGCAGCTTCACCAAGGCCGAGTTGGTGGAGTCCATGCTGCCGGGTACGTCGAGGGTTTTCAGCGCCGCCGTGAGGATGTGATCTTTCGGCATACCGGCATCTTCAAGAGACTTGATCGAACCATCGGTGCGCTTCTTGCCAGTGTCCAGTTCGTTGTAGGTGTTGATCACCGCATAGGTTTCTTTCCAATCCCAGCCGCGTTTTTTCGCTTCAGCGGCCATGGCGGCGCCCTGCTTCTGGCCGACTTCGAACGCGGCCATGCCCAGGTACGGTACGTCTTCCATGAACTTGCCATCGGAACCGACGAAGCGGTCGTCGACAGCGATCACTTTCATGTCATTGAGCTTGGCCTTGGCCACGATGGCCGGGCCGAGGGATACGTCCGGCGGGCAGATCACGAAGCCCTTGGCACCGTTGGCGGCCAGGCTGTCGATGGCCGAGAGGGTTTTCTCGCCGTCGGGCACGGCGATCTTGATCAACTGGAAGCCTTTATCCTTGGCCGCCTTCTCGGCAAACGCCCATTCGGTCTGGAACCAAGGCTCCTCGGCCTGCTTGACCAGGAAACCAATTTTTACCGCCTCGGCCGCCAGCAAGTGGCTGCTGAGGCTGACGGCGGTAACCGCCAGGGCGGCGCGACACAGGGAACGGATCCCACGACGATGTTTCATAGTTGACTCCTTGTTTTTTTTATTGAAAGCCAAACGTCCAGGTTTCTGCTCCACCGTCGGTGGAAATGCGCAGGCTGGGCGGTTACATCAAGTTGCTACACAGCATAGGCCTGAATAGTCATATCGTATGATGATTGGATTACAGGCGAAGTTTCCCACTGCAATCCAGGAATATTCAGTCGTGGTACATGACCGAACGTCCCCCATCGATGGTGATGCATGAGGCATTGATAAACGGTGCTTCGTCACTGGCCAGGAACACGGCCGTCATTGCCACTTCGATCGGTTGCCCGACGCGCCGTGGCGGGTGCAGATCCAGCGCACGCTGGCGTTCGGCATGGGGATCGGCAAAGCCGTTCCAGTAGTCGACGTTCAGTTGGGTTTCGATATAACCCGGGGCGATGGCGTTGACGCGTACCCCTTTGGGCGCGTATTCGATGCCCAGGGCGCGAGTCAGGCCGAGCAGGCCATGCTTGGCCACCGGGTAAGGGAAACAGCCGGGAATGATGTGGGACGAATGGACCGAGGCAATGTTGATGATGCTGCCCACGCCCTGCTCGATCATCTGTGGCAACACCGCCTTGCAACCGTACCAGGCGCCATCCAGGTCGATGGCGAAGCAGCGACGCCAGTCCTCTTCGGTCATTTCCAGTGGGTCGCGGAAGACATTGACGCCAGCGCAGTTGACCAACACATCGATGCGACCGTGCAGCTCAAGGGCGCGCCGGGCCATGGCCTGCAAGTCCTGCGGCTTCGACACATCGGCCTGCAGCGCTTGCACATCGGCCCCGCGCTCACGCCAGTGGGCGGCCACCGCCTCGACCTTCTGCGCCTGGATATCACTGATCACCAACCGGGCCTGTTGCGACGCGAACGCCGCGACGATGGCCTCGCCAATGCCTTGGGCGGCACCGGTCAACAGCACGACCTTGTCTTTCAGGCGCTCGCCCTTCGGTGGCTCCGGCACGGGGGGCAAGACCAAGGGCTCAGCCATGGTTTACGCCTCCTGCTCGCGGGCACGACAAAAACCGGGCATCCACGGATGACCGGCGCAAAGACGCTTGAAAAAACAGTGGCCGGCGTACGCCACCGGGGCGTACGGGGAAAGATCGTTGCATCACTTCACCTGTTTTGTTTTTTTAGTGTGAGTGCGTATTGCCGATGGAGCCGACTATAAACCCGGCCACCAAATAATCTCAATATATATATTTACATCCCATATTTTGGGATTCAGCCTGCAAACCTTGTACACGCCACGCCAGGCACATCGACACGCATCGACAGCACGGCACCGTCCAGCGGATGACCCAATGGGCTCGCCGCGCTGGTGATGTACAGCGTCTTGAGGTCTTCGCCGCCGAATACACAACTGGTCGGGCGGCTGACGGGCAGTTCGATCACCCGATCGACCTGTCCATCCGGGCTCAGCCGCAGCAGGCAACTGCCGTCCCAGCGAGCGTTCCAGATATAGCCCCGGGCATCCATCGCCGAGCCATCCGGGCCGCCACGGGGATGGGGGCCGAACCAGACCTCGGCAGGCGCCAGGTTGCCCTCAGGGTAGATAAAGTGCCGATACAACGTGCCATCCAGGCTCTCGCCGAAATACACCGTGGTGCCATCGGGGCTCCAGAGCAACGTGTTCGGAATACCCAGCCCGCGCAGCAAGGGCATGACCCTGCCATCACCGGCGACGCGAAACAGCCCGCCGGAACGCCGCTCGATCGGCAAGTCCTCGCCTTCGTCACCGATATTGTTCTGCATGGTGCCGAGCCAGAGTTGACCCAGGGCGTCGCAACGGGCCTCGTTGGGACGATTGCCTGGCTGGGGATCGGCCATGCACAGCAACGTCAGGCGCGGTTCCAGGCCCGGAGAATCGAGATCAAGGCGGTAGACCCCACTGCTCAGAGTCACCAAGGCGTCGCCACTCTGGGTCGGAATGAAAGCGGACACATGCTCGGGCATCTGCCAGATCTGTACGTTGGCGCCGATCAGCCGCAGTGCCTGCTTGCCGGCGATATCGACCCAATACAACGCCTGGGTCGGCTCGTCCCAGAAGGGCCCTTCGCCCAACTTCGCCCGGTGTTCCGTCACAGCCGTCCACTTCATTGAAACCTCCCGTTCCCGGCTTGCCCGGCAGCGTCTGTTCGACCGGCCATGACATTGGGGTAAAAGCGTTTGATGGCCAGGTCAGCGTTATCGATCAGGGTCATGCAGGCCCAGACGCCCCGCGCCGCGTCACGGGCGGCGATAGCGTCGGCGATGTCCTTGTGGATGGGCAAAGTGCGGCGCAGCTCATCCGGGTCGGCCGCCGATACTTCGAACGACACCGCCAGCAGCGCTCCGAGGGCCGGGACCATTTGCTCGATGAACTGATTATGGCTGGCCGCGAGGATGCACTCATGGAAAAACTGGTCGGCACGGTTGTAATCGGCGCCGCTGTCCACGGCGCGCTCCAGCGCATGGTAGGCCAGGCGGATCGCCTGCACCTGATCAGCCGTGGCCCGCTCACAGGCCCAGCGCACCGCCATCGGCTCGATGGTGCGACGCAGGTCCAGCAAGTCATCGACAAAATTTTCCGGTAGGCCGCTGCGTGACAGCCAGCCAACCACTTGGGGGTCGAACAGGTTCCAGCGCCGCACCGGCAATACCCGCGTGCCGACTTTCGGCCCGACTTCCAGCATGCCTTTGGCCACCAGGGTCTTGATCGCCTCGCGAATCACCGTGCGACTGACGCCCAGTTGCTCGCCCAAGTCCGCTTCGACCTTGATGGTTTGCCCAGGCTTGACCTGACCGGCGGCTATCCAGCCCCCCAGCCAATCGACGGTCGATGCATGAAAACTGCTGGACATGAAAACCCCGCGGACCACTCTTATTGGAGGCCCACGCTAATCATCATACGATTGGGTGTCAATTTGAATTTTGCATACCCCTGTGGGAGCGAGCTTGCTCGCGATAGCGGTGGGTCAGTTAAGGAGGTGTTGGATGTGCCGGCGTCATCGCGAGCAAGCTCGCTCCCACAGTAGATTCCGGGCGTTCACATTGTTTGTGTTCACCACACATCTGGTGTGGGAGCGAGCTTGCTCGCGATAGCGGTAGGTCAGCTGAGAAGAGGTTGGATGTGCCGGCGTCATCGCGAGCAAGCTCGCTCCCACAGTAGATCCCGAGCGTTCACATTGTTTGTGTTCGCTACACATCTGATGTGGGAGCGAGCTTGCTCGCGATAGCGGTGGGTCAGTTAAGGAGATGTTGGATGTGCCGGCGTCATCGCGAGCAAGCTCGCTCCCACAGTAGATTCCGGGCGTTCACATTGTTTGTGTTCGCTACACATCTGATGTGGGAGCGAGCTTGCTCGCGATAGCGGTGGGTCAGTGGAGAGATGTTGGATGTGCCGGCGTCATCGCGAGCAGGCTCGCTCCCACAGGGGTTATGGTTCCAGGCCTATGGGGAAAAATTCGCCGCTGCTCCACACGCCCAACCAGCGCTGCCCGTCGATCTCGCGGCTGACCGCCAGCTCTACCAGTTGGTAGAAGACATTGCGATGGATCAGCGCTTCGAGATTGCTGCGCACATGCACGTAGGGCGCAGGTTCCTGGGTCTGGGGATCGATCACCACCCGCAGCGGATGCTCGGCACCGGCCTCGGTGGTTTCCTCGACATTGGTGGTGAAGCGCAACAATTGCCCTTCCCCCTGCCCTTCGACCTCAAGGGTCACGGCCACGAACGGCGCGTCATCGACCTTGATGCCGACTTTTTCCACAGGGGTAATCAGGAAGTAATCATCGCCGTCGCGGCGGATGATGGTGGAGAACAGCTTGACCATCGGCTTTCGCCCGATGGGCGTACCCAGGTAGTACCAGGTGCCGTCCCGGGCGATGCGCATGTCGATGTCGCCGCAGAAGTCGGGATTCCACAAGTGGACCGGCGGCAGGCCTTTGGTCTTGGGGATCTGCCCCAGCAAGTCATTGGCTTTTTGCGGTCCGCTCATGGTGACTCCTGATTATTTATTCGTCGCTCATCCCCAGCAGGCTACGGGCATATTCACGCAAAGGCGTGGCGATGAGGTCTTGTGGCTGCTTGTCGTGCAACGTCAGTAAACCGCCACGACTCTTGATCCGTGCAGTATCAATCAAATACTGGGTGCTGGTCTCGATCAACATGATTTGAATCACGCTGGTATCGACACCCAAGCGATCCAAGGCTTCTTCATCCTGCCATTCGTCAGTGTTGCCGATGCGGTTGTCAGCCTTGGCGAAGCGGGTGTACAGCAAATAATGGGCGCCGGCGGAACGGGCCTCGCCCATGGCCTGGTCGAGGCCTTCGGGAACGCGGGCGCGACGGACCATGGGGAAATATTCGATGAAGCCATTGAAGGCTTCTTCGGCCACGACGTTGGGACGCGGATAAGCGCTGCCTGGCGGAGCGAAAGCGCCCTGGGCGATGTAGATGAACGAGTCGGGCTGAATACGCAGGTTGTTCACACGACGGCTGTCGCTATGGTCCAGCAGGCCGGCGTCGCTCATGTGATAACGAACGCCCTCTCCCATGTCGCTGACATTCATGCAGCCACCAAGCGCCAAAATGGCCAGCAGCAAAACCAGGCTACGCATCCTACCCTCCAAAGAACCGGTGTCGGAAAACCGGCGAATGGTCGTGGGATGCAGCTTTTGCGCCAGCTTGCAGGATGAAGGTGCGCAGTAACCCGTAGGAGCTGCCGAAGGCTGCGATCTTTTGATCTTGATCTACTGGGCGTTCACTCACGACTCAATGGTTTGGGTAAAGATCGCAGCCTCGTTGCACTCGACAGCTCCTACAGCTCCTACAGCTCCTACAGCTCCTACAGCTCCTACAGCAGAGTGCACCTGGTCGAGTCGGTCAGCCGCCGATGATTTTCATGATGGTCGCCCCGCCGGAGAATGCCACTTCCTGCTTGTCCCCCAACGCCTTGACCAACAAGCGCTGAAGCGCCGGCAAGGCCTGGTGGCGGGGCTTGTCCAGCAGATCGCCGACGAAGTGACGGTTACTCGACGACAGGCAGCCATGCAGCCAACCCGTGGAAGACAACCGCAACCGTGAGCAGGTACGGCAGAAAGGCACGCTTTCGTTGGCGATCACGCCAAAGTGCCCCAGCCCCGGTATCTCATAGCGCACCGCGGTAGCATCTACCGGCGCATCGGCTTGCAGGTATTCGTACTGATCGCCGATCAGGCTGAGCAGTTGCTGGAGGCTGACGAACTGCTGCAAAAATGCGTTGGAATCGCTGGCCAGGTGTCCCATGCGCATCAACTCGATGAAACGCAACTCATAGCCACGTTCCAGGCAGTATTCGAGCAAAGGCATCACCTGGTCCAGATTCTGCCCGCGCAACGGCACCATGTTGACCTTGATCTTCATCCCGGTGGCCCGGGCCTGCTCCATACCATCAAGCACAGTCGCCAGGTCGCCGCCACGGGCGATACTGCGAAACGCGGCAGGGTCCAGGGTGTCGAGGGAAACGTTGATGCGACGGATACCGGCGTCTACCAGCAAGGGCAGTTTTTTCGCCAGCAACTGGCCATTGGTCGTCAGGCTGATGTCCTCCAGGCCCATCTGCCCCACCGCCATCATGAAACGCTCGAGCTTGGGGCTGACCAACGGTTCGCCGCCAGTGATGCGCAGCCGCTCGATGCCGGCGGCCTCGATCAAATAGGCCACGCCACGCGCCATGGCCTCGGCTGACAGCTCATCCTGCGCAGCCACCAACCGCTTGCCGTCAGGCACGCAATAGGTACAGGCGTAATTGCAGGCTGAGGTCAGGCTTATCCGCAGATTACGGAAACGCCTGCCTTGACGGTCAACGATCATGGATCACTCCGGCACGAGAAAAAACGGACTCACGAAAATTGACCTAGAAATCAAGATTTCGCAAGACCCAAGCCCGAGTATATTACTGGGACACTGCGCCATGTAAGCGGACATGGCGCAATAAGACAGCTGAATGTCTTGGCCTGTGCGGCCTTAGCTGCTCGGGACGTCAGTATCGCGCTTGCGCTTGTTGCCCATGCGCACGCCGATGTCCATCAGGAACTGGAAGAAACCTTCCTGGTCTTCCAGCACGTTGCTCCAGAACGGCGAGTGATACAGCGCCACAGCGCCGTGCACCAGCGCCCAGGCAGCGCAGTAATGGAAATAAGGCGGCACGTCTTCGAGCTTGCCTTCGCTGATCCGGCCCTTGATCAGCAGGGTCAGACGTTCGAAGTTCGAGGCGCGGATCTTGTGCAGCTCCTCGACCATCTCCGGCACCTGGTTGCCCTTGACCACCTTCTCTTCCAGGCGATCGAACAAGCGGTAGCGCTGCGGGTCGCGCATGCGGAACTCGAAGTAGGCCCGGGACAGGGCCTCCTTGTCCTTGTCCACATCGGCCGAGTGCAGCAGCTCGTTCAAATCGCGCTCGTAGTCGAGCATCAGGCGCAGGTAGATCTCCGCCTTGGATTTGAAATGTTTATAAATCGTGCCTTTGCCGATACCCACGGCATCCGCAATCATCTCGACGGTGACACTGTCTTCACCCTGGTCGAGGAACAACTTGAGCGCGGTGTCGAGAATTTCCTGCTCGCGGCGGCGAAACTCACGGACCTTACGGGGTTCTTTGTGCATAAGAAAAAGGTCTGAAGGGTCAAAATTCGAAGCCGGGTATTATGCCTAACTTACGCAAAAATGCACGGATCATCCGTTCTCGGCCACTGTTCTTCACAAAACCGTACACACCCGGCTCGCCGTTTCCCACACCAATGCGCCGCGCCTGCGAGCTTTGGCGACAGTGAGAACTTATCCGAAGCGAGCGTATTCCAAATTTGTTTAAAAACCGCCCCGGCCAGACTGGACGGGTTGGCATACTGATCAATACTTGAACTGTCAGCGCGACATCTCCCCCAAGTGACGCGCTGATGAAGGTACCAACGGACCGCGTACCTTTGTTTTACTCCTAATGGTCTTAACCCGGATTCACCCCCCAGAACCCGGGTTTTTTTTGCATGGAATTCAGGCTTGCGCCGCACGCACGTGAGCCAGTGGAAACAATTGCTTAAAATTTTCCGTCGTCTGCTCGGCAAACCGTTCGTAGGACTCACCGCGCAGCATCGCCAGGAACTCTGCCACTTCCCGTACGTATTGCGGAAGGTTCGGCTTGCCACGATAGGGAATGGGCGCCAGGTAAGGCGAGTCGGTCTCCACCAACAGCCGATCAGCCGGCACCTTGCTGGCTACGTCGCGTAATGCATCGGCATTGCGGAACGTGACAATCCCGGACAAGGAAATGTAATAGCCCATGTCCAGGGCGGCCTTGGCCATGTCCCAGTCTTCGGTGAAGCAATGCAGCACCCCGGCCTGGGGCAGCGCGGCGTCACGCAGCAAGGCCAGGGTGTCGGCCCGGGCGCCACGGGTGTGGATGATCACCGGCTTGCCGGTTTGCCGGGCGGCCTCCAGGTGCAGTCGGAATGACGCCTGCTGCACGTCGGCAGCTTCCGGTTCGTAGTGATAGTCCAGGCCGGTTTCGCCGATGGCGACTACCCGTGGATGGTCCAGCTCACGCAACAGCCAATCGAGCGCCGGCGCGGCATCGGGCTGGACATCCAGCGGGTGGACACCGACCGAGCAATCGACATCGGCATAACGTTCGGCCAGGGCCTTGACGTCGGCGGCGTTGTCGACGCTGACGCCGATGCACAGGAAATGACCGACACCCCGCTCACGAGCCGCGTCCAACGCAGCATCCAGGGAGCCGCCATGGGCAGCGAGGTCGAGACGGTCAAGGTGACAATGGGAATCTACAAGCATAAAAGGCCGGGCTACATCGTATGAGTGGAACGGTCGGACTTCAGGGAGCCGGCCAAGTGGGTTTCGATCTGATTGCGGGCGGAATTGTCGCCGTCGCTGAATTGCACGCCGACGCCGGCGGCCCTGTTGCCCTGGGCGCCTTTGGGGGTTATCCAGATCACCTTGCCGGCGACCGGGATCTTTTCCGACTCATCCATCAGGCTCAAGAGCATGAACACTTCATCACCCAAGCGATAATTCTTGTTGGTCGGAATGAACAGGCCGCCGTTCTTGATGAAGGGCATGTAGGCGGCGTAGAGCACCGACTTGTCCTTGATGGTCAGGGACAGGATGCCGTTGCGTGGCCCGGGACTGACAGGTTCGTTCATGCTGATCTCCGCTGCGATTGAGCTGAGTTTAGGCGGTACCTGTCAGTTTCGACCAGGCAAACTCGCCCACTGCACCAACAGCGCCTCGAGCAACAGCACCCGGTTGAGGTTCGCTTTGCCCAGCACCTTCTGACGTTGGGCAAGAATCCAGTCCTGAATGTTCAAGATTTTATCCTGGCTGCTTTTTTGCGCCAGGTACTGGATCACCTTGCGCATGTCCGCCAACCCCAAGCCAGCCTCGTCCTCGGTCAATTGGTAACGCAGGATCAGGCTCGACCAGTCGCAGAACCAGTCAAACAGCAAGAGCAACGGGATCGCGTTCCAACCCTCGGCCAGTTGCGTGGGGGATTGCTGCTGCTTGAGGAGTTTCTTGACCCCGTCCACCACCAAAGCTCGCTGCTCCCGCACGCCCTGGGCCTGAAGGCTGACAGCCGCCAGGGGCGAGCCGGCCGCCAGGGTCAGCAGCTCGACACGCTCTTCGTCGCTGCTGTCGGGCAAGGCCTGGGCCAGCCACTGCAAGCTCATCGCCTCGCTCGGCAGCGGGCAGGCCTGTTGCACGCAGCGACTCTTGATGGTCGGCAGCAAGCGACTCGGCTGGTGGCTGACCAGCAACAGCACGGTGTCGCCAGAAGGTTCTTCGAGACTTTTGAGCAAGGCGTTGGCAGCGTTGATGTTCATCGATTCGACGGGTTCGATCAGCACCACCTTGCGCCCGCCCATCTGCGAGGTCTGGACCACGAAGCTGACCAAGTCCCGAACCTGGTCGACCTTGATCGCCTTGTCCGCTTCTTCCGGTTCCAGCACGTAATTATCGGGATGGCTGCCCGCCTTGAGCAGCAGGCAGGACTTGCACTCGCCGCAGGCATTCGAGACACCCGGGCGCTGGCACAGCAGGCTGGCCATCAGGCGCTCGGCCAGTGCCCGCTTGCCGATGCCGGCCGGGCCGTGCAACAGATAGGCATGGGCATGCTGGGCACGACCGGCCAGTTGCTGCCAGAGGCTGTCTTGCCAGGGATAGGCTTCAGCCACGGACACGCTCCAGCAAACGCGGCAGCAAGCCGTCCAGGGACTGCTGGACCTGGGTCAGCGGTTGCGCGGCATCGATCAGCAGGTAACGTGCCGGATCGGCCTTGGCGCGACTCAGAAAGGCACTGCGCACGGCATTGAAGAAAGCCTGGCCCTCAAGCTCGAAACGATCCAGGCGACCACGGGCACTGGCGCGGGCCAGGCCGATTTCCACCGGCAGGTCGAACACCAGGGTCAGGTCTGGTCGCAGGTCACCCTGGACGAAGGTTTCCAACGCGGCGATGCGCTCCACGGACAAGCCCCGGCCGCCGCCCTGGTAGGCATAGGTCGAATCGGTAAAACGATCGCAGAGCACAACGGCGCCACGGGCCAGCGCCGGGCGAATCACCTCGGCCAGATGCTGTGCCCTGGCCGCGAACACCAGCAACAGCTCGGTGTCGGGGTTCATGACCTCTTCAATGGGAGCCAGCAGCACCTCGCGAATTCGCTCGGCCAGCGGCGTACCGCCCGGCTCGCGGGTCAACACCACCTCGATGCCGGCAGCCCGCAGGCGTTCGGCCAGGTATTCGCGGTTAGTGCTCTTGCCGGCGCCTTCCGGGCCTTCCAGCGTTATAAACAAGCCAGTCACAGGCGATCCTTAATCAAAGTCATTGCGGGCTCGGCGGCTCGCTGGCATCCGGTTCGGGAGCAGGCACTTGGGGCGGCACCTGGGGCACGGCTTCCGGCGCCGTTTCGGGTGATGCCGCGGGAATGGGTGCCTGCTCGTCCGGTGTTGCCGGGGCCGGACTGGAGCGGTAATCGGCACGGCGCTTGAGTTGGAATTCGCGCACCGCGTTGTTGTGCGACTCCAGGTCATCGGAAAACACGTGGCTGCCATCACCGCGCGCGACGAAGTAAAGGCTATTGCCCGACGCCGGGTTCAATGCCGCATGAATCGCTTCGCGCCCCACCATCGCAATCGGCGTCGGCGGCAAGCCCGGGATCAGGTAGGTGTTATAGGGGTTTTCTTCTTTCAGATGGGCGCGGGTGAGTTTGCCGGTGTAGCGCTCGCCCAGGCCATAGATCACCGTGGGATCGGTCTGCAGCAGCATGCCCAGGCGCATGCGCCGAACAAAGACGCCGGCAATCTGCCCGCGTTCCTGGGGTACGCCGGTTTCCTTCTCCACCAACGACGCCATGATCAGCGCTTGATACGGCTGGGTGTAAGGCACATCGGCGGCACGCAGTGCCCACTCCTTGGCGAGCACGTCTTCCAAGCGGTCGTAGGCTTTTTGCAGCAGGTCGACATCCGAGGTGCCGCGCACGAAGCGATAGGTGTCGGGGAAAAACCGGCCTTCGGGAAATATCCCGGAGTGACCAAGACGGTCCATGACCTGGGCGTCGCTCAAGCCGGTGAGGGTCTGCTGGAGCTTTTCATCCTTGGTCAGCGCGGCGCGCACCTGACGGAAATTCCAGCCCTCCACCAGCGTCACGCTGTACTGCACCACTTCGCCGCGTTTCCAGACGCCGATCAGGCCCTCCATGGTCATGCCCGGCACCATCCGATATTCACCGGAATGCAGTGGCTGGTCGGCAAGATTGAAGCGCCAATAGATCCGCAGCCAGAAGGCGTCCTTGATCAGGCCATCGGCTTCGAGGCGCTTGAGGGTTCCGGTCGGGGTGGTCCCGTTGGGCACGTCCAGCAATTCTTCCTGGGTGATGTTCAGCGGCTGTTGCAGCGCCGAATGAATCTTCCAGGCCGAAGCGCCCAACAACAGCCCTGCCAGAACCAGTCCGGTCTCCAGCAGCAGCAAGAATTTACGTCTCACGAATCAAACATCCAATAGCGCACGGGCAAGGGTTTGCAGTTTACGGGTGAGCGGGCCAACCGACCAGCGCGCCGAACTGCATCCGCGTACCGGCCACACGCCATAAACGCTGTTGCAGACGAAGACTTCATCAGCCTGGTGCAGCTGTTCGAGACTGATGTCCGTGATTTGCGTGGCGATGCCCAGGGACTTGGCTTGAAACAATAATTCTGCACGCATCACGCCGGCCACGCCGCAACGGCTCAGGTCCGCCGTGAACAACACGCCATCGCGCACCAGGAACAGGTTGCTGAACACACCTTCGATCACCCGTCCGGACGTATCCAGCATCAAGCCTTCGGCGTACTGCCCATCGTTCCATTCGGCACGGGCCAGCACTTGTTCCAGGCGATTGAGATGCTTGAGGCCGGCGAGCAAGGGCTGCTCGGACAACCGCACGCTGCAGGGAAACAGCAGAACGCCTTGTTCGGCATGGGCGGCGGGATAAGCGGCGGGTGGGCTCCCTTGCAGGATGCGTCGGGCCGGGGTCGAGGGATCTGCGGCATAACCGCGCAGACTGTCGCCACGGGTCACGATCAGCTTCAGTACGCCGGCGCCCAGGCAGCGGGCATAGGCATTCAACTCGGTGCTCAACGCGCTCATGTCGACATTGAACGCCAACCGCCGGCAACCGGTTTCCAGGCGTTGCAGGTGACGCTCCAGCAACACTGGCGCGCCATCGTGCACGGCGAGGGTCTCGAACAACCCATCGCCGTAAGCCAGGCCGCGATCTTTCAGCGACAGGACGTCGGCCGGCTGACCGTCGACCCAGCTTTCCATCAACCGGCGAACCGGCGGAACACCAGCGAACCGTTGGTCCCGCCAAAGCCGAAGGAGTTGGACAGCACCACATCGATGTCCATGCTACGGGCAGTGTGCGGCACGAAGTCCAGGTCGCAGCCTTCGTCCGGCTCATCGAGGTTGATGGTCGGCGGCGCTGTCTGGCTGTTGATCGCCAGGACGCTGAAGATCGCTTCCACCGCCCCAGCCGCACCCAGCAGGTGACCGGTCATGGACTTGGTCGAGCTGACCGCCAGCTTGTAGGCGTGTTCGCCGAACACGGTCTTGATCGCCTGGGCTTCGGCCAGGTCGCCGGCCGGGGTCGAAGTGCCGTGGGCGTTGATGTACTGCACCTGCTCGCCGTTGAGCTTTGCATCACGCAGGGCGTTGGCGATGCAACGGGCAGCACCGGCGCCATCGGCCGGTGGCGACGTCATGTGGTACGCATCGCCACTGGTGCCAAAGCCGATCAATTCAGCGTAGATGGTCGCGCCGCGCGCCTTGGCGTGCTCCAGCTCCTCGAGCACCAGCGCACCGGCACCGTCGGACAGCACGAAGCCATCGCGGCCCTTGTCCCACGGCCGGCTCGCGCGGGCCGGCTCGTCGTTGCGGGTCGACAGCGCACGGGAAGCACCAAAGCCACCCATGCCCAGGCCGCAAGCCGCCATCTCGGCGCCACCGGCAATCATCACGTCGGCTTCGTCGTACATGATGTTGCGCGCGGCCATGCCGATGCAGTGGGTACCGGTGGTGCACGCCGTGGCAATGGCGTAGTTAGGTCCCTGGGCACCCAGGTGGATGGACAGAAAACCGGAAATCATGTTGATGATCGAGCCCGGCACGAAGAACGGAGAAATCCGTCGCGGCCCCGATTCGTGCAGCGTGCGGCTGGTTTCTTCGATATTGGTCAAGCCGCCAATACCCGAACCCATGGCCACGCCGATGCGTTCACGGTTGGCGTCGGTGACTTCCAGCCCGGCGTTGCGCACTGCCTGGAAACCGGCTGCCAAGCCGTATTGAATGAACAGGTCAAGCTTGCGAGCTTCCTTGACCGACAGGTATTCCTCGACATTGAAGCCCTTTACCGAGCCGCCAAAACGGGTGGAATAGGCAGAAAGGTCGGTGTGTTCGATCAGACCAATGCCACTGCGGCCAGCCAGAATGCCCTGCCAACTGCTCGGCACATCCGTGCCCAGTGGCGACAACATACCCATACCGGTGACTACGACGCGTCTACGCGACACAGCACTCTCCTTTTTCTAATGACGACTTTGCATCAGGCCTAAAGAAAAAACCGCACGCCGTGATGGCAGTGCGGTTTTTCCATGACAGCTAGCGACGACTAAAAACGATTACGCCTGGTGGCTGGTAACGTAGTCGATAGCAGCTTGTACAGTAGTGATCTTCTCAGCTTCTTCGTCAGGAATCTCGGTCTCGAATTCCTCTTCCAGAGCCATCACCAGCTCAACAGTGTCAAGGGAGTCGGCACCCAGGTCTTCAACGAAGGAAGCGGTGTTCACAACTTCTTCTTCTTTAACGCCCAGTTGCTCGGCAACGATTTTCTTGACGCGCTCTTCGATGGTGCTCATACCTTGTTTTCACTCCTAATGGACAAATTCAGGCAGCTGGCCGGTGGGTAAGTGTATAGAAGAACTTTTCGGTTTTTCAACCGAAAGCTTCACTCCTCAAACCCTGCGGCCCGCCGTCTATAAATTGATTGCAGCTTTATAACGGATTTTAGACAGCTCGTATGACATTTTTTTGAAGCAATCCGTCACATTTAACTCATGTACATCCCGCCGTTTACCGGGATTGTAGCCCCGGTCACGTATGCCGCACCGTCCGACGCAAGAAAAGCGACCACGGACGCGATTTCTTGAGCTTGCCCCAGACGACCCAGGGGAATCTGCGTCAACAAGGCTTCACGCTGTGCTTCTGGCAGTTCACGGGTCATGTCGGTGTCGATGAAACCCGGTGCAACCGAGTTTACCGTAATCGAGCGCGAACCCACTTCACGCGCCAGCGCACGGCTGAAACCTTCCAGACCGGCCTTCGCCGCAGCATAGTTTACTTGGCCTGCGTTGCCCATGGCACCCACAACCGAACCGATACTGATAATTCGACCCCAGCGAGCCTTGGTCATGCCACGCAAAACGCCCTTGGACAGCCGGTACAGACTGTTCAGGTTGGTGTCGACGACATCGAACCATTCGTCATCTTTCATGCGCATCATCAGGTTATCGCGGGTGATACCGGCATTATTGACCAGGATCGCCGGCGCACCGAACTGCTCCTGAATGCTTGCCAGCACCGCCGCAACGGATTCGTCGCTAGTGACGTTCAGCTCAAGACCGGTGCCTTGGATGCCGTTTTCCTTCAGGGTCGCAGCGATACGCTCGGCGCCCGAAGCGGAAGTCGCGGTGCCGATAACGATGGCGCCTTGACGACCCAGTTCCAGGGCGATGGCCTGGCCGATGCCGCGGCTTGCACCGGTCACCAGTGCAACTTTACCTTGCAGACTCATGCAAGCTTCTCCTGTTCAGGCCTGCGCTGCACGGGCGGCAGCGAAGGCGTCTGGGGTGTTGAGGTTGGAAGTCGACACGCCTTCGGCGCAGCGTTTGTTCAGGCCTGCCAGCACTTTGCCAGGGCCGCATTCGACCAGCTCGGTCGCGCCCTTGGCCGCCAGGGCCTGCACCGATTCGACCCAGCGAACCGGCTTGTAGAGTTGCTCCAGCAGATCACGCTTGAGGGTCTCGAGATCCGGCGCCACGTTGGCGCTGACGTTCTGCACCACAGGGATCTGCGGGGCCTTCCAGTCGATGGCGGCAATGGATTCGGCAAAGCGCTCGGCAGCCGGACGCATCAGCTCGCAGTGCGACGGCACGCTGACCGGCAGTGGCATGGCGCGCTTGGCACCACGGGCCTTGCAGCCCTCGATGGCGCGCTCGACAGCAGCCTTGGCGCCGGCGATGACCACTTGGCCCGGGGAGTTGAAGTTCACCGCACTGACCACATCGCCTTGCGCCGCTTCGGCACAGGCGGCCAGCACATCGGCGTCTTCCAGGCCGAGGATCGCGGCCATGCCGCCCTGCCCGGCCGGAACCGCTTCCTGCATCAACTGGCCACGACGCTCCACCAGTTTCACCGCGTCGCCCAGGCTCAGGCTGCCAGCGGCTACAAGGGCGCTGTATTCGCCCAGGCTGTGACCGGCGACGAATGCCGGACGCGCGCCGCCTTCAGCCAGCCACAGGCGCCACAATGCGATCGAGGCGGTCAGGATGGCTGGTTGGGTTTTATCGGTTTGATTGAGGCGCTCTTCCGGCCCTTGCTGGGTCAGCGCCCAGAGGTCATAGCCGAGCGCATCGGAAGCTTCTTTGAATGTTTCGAGGATCAGCGGGTATTGCGCGCCCAACTCGGCCAGCATGCCGAGGGACTGCGAGCCCTGTCCTGGAAAGACGAATGCGAGGGAAGCAGACATGAAAACAAAGCCCCTAATGATCTTGTCGTCAAAAATTGACGCCCCTGGGGGCGTTAGCAAACTGAAAGTTGGATGGCGGCTTGAACCGACCGGTCACATTTAAGCATTGTCGGACGAAAACGCCTAAGTTAACAAATCCTCGAGGCGACCGTGCAGGCGCTCCGGCAGGTTTTCCTGGATCTCGATCACCGCCCGGTTGATCGCGCTCTGGAAACCCTGCACGCCCGCCGAACCGTGGCTCTTGATCACGATCCCCTGCAACCCGAGGAAACTCGCACCGTTGTGCCGCGCCGGTGCCAGGTCGGCCTGCAACCGACGCATCAATGGCAGCGCCAGTGCGCCGACTGCCCGCGAGGCGAAGCTTTGCTTGAACAAGGCCTCGATGCGCTGGCCGATCATGGTCGCCAGGCCTTCGCTGGACTTGAGCAGGATATTGCCAACGAAGCCATCGCACACCACCACATCGGCCTCGCCACGGTACAAGCCATCGCCTTCGACGAAGCCGATGTAGTTGATGCCGCGCGCGCCCTGCAGCAGCGTGGCCGCCAGCTTGACCTGCTGGTTGCCCTTGATGTCTTCAGTGCCGATGTTCAACAACGCCACACGAGGACGCACGATGCCCAGGGTTTCTGCCGCGACCGAGCCCATCACCGCAAATTGCAGCAAATGCTCGGCACTGCAATCGACGTTGGCCCCCAGGTCGAGCAACTGGCAAAACCCACGCTGGGTCGGGATCGCCGCCACCATCGCGGGCCGGTCGATACCCGGCAAGGTCTTGAGTACGTAGCGCGACAGCGCCATCAGCGCACCGGTATTGCCAGCGCTGACGCATGCCTGGACCTTGCCATCGCGCAGCAGCTCAAGGGCTACCCGCATCGAGGCGTCAGGTTTGCCGCGCAGGGCCTGGGCCGGCTTTTCGTCCATGGTGATGATTTCGGACGCCGGAACAATCGTCAGCCGCGCACGATCGACAGCCGATTGGCCGCTGAGCATTTCTTCCAGGAGGGAGGGTTGACCGACGAGGGTCAGGTGCAGCGAGGGCGTAGCATTCAGACAAGCAAGGCTGGCCTGAACAATGCTGCGGGGACCGAAGTCCCCGCCCATTGCGTCAATCGCGATGACTTGAGCGGACAAGTGATTACTCGTCAGCGCCCTTGTCGATCACTTTACGGCCACGGTATACGCCTTCTGGCGATACGTGGTGACGCAGGTGAACTTCACCAGTGGTTTTTTCTACGGACAGGGTGCTAGCCTCGAGAGCGTCGTGCGAACGGCGCATGTCACGGGCAGAGCGGGATTTTTTGTTCTGCTGAACAGCCATAATTGATTAACTCCTAAACGTTTGGGTCACGCTTTAACTGCGCCAATACACTGAACGGGTTGGACCGCGTTACCTCGTCCTCGCTCGGTTCGGGCTCATCTGCTCCCGCCGGCTGCTGGCATTCTTCCGGATGATGAGCAGGCACAATGGGCAAGGCGAGCAGAAGCTCCTCCTCGATCAGTGACTGCAGATCCAATGGATCTTCGCCCAGTTCCAGCACGTCATAACCTTTCGGCAACGACTGGGTATTCGCACCCTCCTTCACCACGGCGTAACTGCATTCGCTGTGGATCGGCAGGGTGACCAGCTCAAGACAACGCTGGCAAACCATTTTGACTTCAGTGTCGATAAAACTGTGGATTACCACAGATTTACGTTCATCTCGTTCAAAAACGAATTTGGCCTGGACCGTACCGACATCGTCGGAAAGCGGGTCGCAGAGTCTCTTCAAATTGGCCAGCAGCAGTTCACCTTGAAGGGTGGTGCCACGGTCAGCCAATTTGCGCGGGTCAACGTGAGGTGGAATCGGGTCATTCAACATAGGCGCAGCATTATAGGGATGCCCCCGGCCATGTCAAAGGAAATTCAGCCCTGTCCGTCACTTGCGCGCCTCGCTAGAATTCGCACCTGCCTTTTGGAGCCGCCCATGCTGCCTTTATTACTTGCCTCAAGCTCGGTCTATCGCCGGGAATTGCTTGCCCGCCTGGGACTGCCGTTCGTCTGCTGCTCACCCGACATCGACGAAAGCCATCGCCCCGGCGAGCTCGCCCTTGAACTGGTCAAGCGCCTGGCCCGGGAAAAAGCCCTGGCACTGGCCGACAGCCACCCGGCACACCTGATCATCGGTTCAGACCAGGTCGCCGTGCTCGGCGAACGCATCCTGGGCAAGCCTCACACCTTCGAGAACGCTCGCGAGCAACTGCTGGCTGCCAGCGGTACCAAGGTCACGTTCCTGACCGGCCTGGCACTGCTCAACAGCCAGACCGGCGCCTGTCAGGTCGACTGCATTCCGTTTACCGTCACCATGCGCACCCTGGACCCAGAGCGCGTCGAACGCTACCTGCGGGCCGAGCAGCCTTACGACTGCGCCGGCAGCTTCAAGGCCGAAGGACTTGGCGTGAGCCTGTTCCAGAGCACCGAAGGGCCAGACGCCACCAGCCTGATCGGCCTGCCGCTGATTCGTCTTGTGGATATGTTGCTGGCCGAGGGCGTGCAGATTCCCTGACCTGAGAATCATCCGTGGCGAGGGAGCTTGCTCCCGCTCGGTTGCGCAGCGACCGCAAAAATTTGGGGCCGCTTCGCAGCCCAGCGGGAGCAAGCTCCCTCGCCACAAGGGCCAGCACCAGCCGCCCCCTGCATTGAAGCTCCCAATACGATCAGCGCAACGCAGGCCCCTGGAAGCCCATCCACATCGCCAGATGCTCGGCGATGCTTGCCCCCAGCTTTTTCGAGAAGCGATCGAACGGCGACTCTTCGATCGTGAAGTTCACCAGATCCTTCTGACCAATCACATCCCGCGCCACCGAACTGGCACTGCCCAAGCCGTCGATCAGGCCCAGCGGCAACGCCTGCTCCCCCGACCAGACCAGCCCGGAGAACAACTCAGGATGCTCCTTGTCCTTCAGGCGCTCGCCCCGACCTTTCTTGACGCTGGCAATGAATTGCTTGTGAGTGGTGTCGAGCACGCTCTGCCAAAAAGCGGTTTCTTCAGGCTTTTGCGGCTGGAACGGATCAAGGAAGGATTTATGCTCGCCGGAGGTATACACCCGACGCTCCACGCCCAGCTTCTCCATGGTCCCGACAAAGCCATAGCCGGCCGCTGTCACACCAATGGAACCCACCAGGCTGGCCTTGTCGGCATAGATCTGGTCCGCCGCACTGGCAATGTAATAGGCACCGGAAGCACCGAGATCGGAAATGACCGCATACACCTTGATATCCGGGTGCAATGCGCGCAACCGCACGATCTCGTCGTAAACGTATCCCGATTGCACCGGGCTACCACCGGGACTGTTGATGCGCAGCACCACGCCCTTGACCTTCGAGTCCTCGAAAGCAGCCCGCAGGCTACCGACAATGTTGTCGGCGCTGGCAGGCTCTTTGTCGGCGATCATGCCCTCGATATTGATCAAGGCGGTGTACGCCGAGCCGGCGACAGCGCTTTTCTCCATGTCCATCAGCGGCGTGAACAACGCCAACGCAACAAAGAGATAAGTAAAGGTCAGCAACTTGAAGAAAATACCCCAGCGACGGGAGCGACGCTGTTCCTGCACGCTGGCGAGCAAGGTTTTCTCCAACAGCTTCCAGCTTTTGTCATCCCCGCTCTCGGCGCTCGCCTTGACAGGTGCTTTCCATTCATCGGTCATGCGCGAATCCCCAGCAAAACTTAAAGAGCCCGCTGGCTCAGCCAGGCGTGCAACTCAGGAAAATGATCAATGGCCAGTCGCGGCTCGAATGCCCGTAGCGCCTCGATCGGTTGAGCGCCGTAGCTGACCGCCACCGACCCCATGCCGGCGTTGTGCGCCATCTGCAGGTCGAAAGACGAATCCCCCACCATCAGCGCCTGCTCCGGTCGCACGTTGCAGTGCGCCAGGATCTGCTCGAGCATCAACGGGTGCGGCTTGCTGGCGGTTTCGTCCGCAGCACGGGTGATATCGAAATAATCCTCCCAACCATGGGACTTGAGCACTCGATCCAGCCCGCGACGAGCCTTGCCGGTCGCGACAGCCAGGTGATAGCCCTCGGTACGCAGAGCCTCCAGCGTACCCGCCACGCCATCGAACAACGGTGAAGGCTCGGCGTCCAGTGCGATGTAGTGATCAGCGTAATGCTGGCGAAAAACCACCAGCTTATTGTCGTCAATTTCCGGATACAGGCTGCGAATGGCTTCTGGCAACCCGAGACCGATGATGCCCTTCACTGCCAAGTCGTCGCACCGGGCAAACGCCATGCGGTCCGAGGCGACATGCATCGCCTCCACGATCCGACCAATGGAGTTGGCCAGAGTGCCGTCCCAATCGAAAATCAGCAGTTTGTAGTCAGGATGCACTCAACCGCTCCACGGTCTTGGCCCACATGTCATCCACCGGGGCCTGCAATTTCAGCTCGCCACCATCGGGCAGTGGCACAGTCAGCATGTAAGCATGGAGAAACAGGCGCTTACCGCCCAGATCGCGGATTTCCTTGGTGAAATCGTCATCGCCGTATTTGCTGTCGCCGGCAATGCAATGCCCGGCATGCAAGGTGTGGACACGGATCTGGTGAGTACGCCCGGTCACGGGCTTGGCCTCGACCAGGGTGGCGAAGTCGTCGAAGCGGCGCAGCACCTTGAACACCGTCAGCGCCTCCTTGCCCTCCTCGTTGACTTCGACCATGCGTTCGCCGGAACGCAGGTTGCTCTTGAGCAACGGCGCACGGACTTGCTTGATGGAGGTTTCCCAGCGGCCACGCACCAGCGCCATGTAGCGCTTGTCGATGCCGTCGCCGCGCAATTGCTCGTGCAGGTGGCGCAACATGCTGCGTTTCTTGGCGATCATCAGCAGGCCGGAGGTGTCGCGGTCGAGGCGATGGACCAGCTCCAGCTCCTTGGCGTCCGGACGCAACTGACGAAAGGCTTCGATCACACCGAAATTCAGGCCGCTGCCGCCGTGAACCGCAATGCCCGCGGGCTTGTTGATCACGATCAGGGCTTTGTCTTCATAGATAATCGAGGCTTCAAGGCGTTGCAGCAGACCCTGGGCCAGGGGCACCGGCTCATCGCGCTCGGGCACGCGAACCGGCGGCACGCGCACGATGTCACCGGCCTGGAGCTTGTACTCGGGCTTGATCCGACCTTTGTTCACCCGCACTTCGCCTTTGCGCAAAATGCGGTAGATCAAGGTCTTGGGCACGCCTTTGAGCCGGGCCAGCAGGAAGTTATCGATTCGTTGGCCGGCATATTCCGGCGAGACCTCGAGCAGTTGAACGCCAGGGGTCGAAGGGGCAGTAGTTGTCATGGCGGCGATCATAACAATTTTTTATGGAATTGAAGCACTTAATCATTGCTGCTATAGTCGCGAACGCCGCCAAAAGTGGCTGGCCAGTGGACTAACGGTCAAAAACCGGCCCTGACCAACGCAATTCACGAGGACGAGAGGCCGTCCTACGGGGCTTTCGCTACGTAACGGTAGAGTTTTCAGGTGTAACGAGCGCAGGTGACATGAGGCCTGAAATACGCCGCAAAGCAGAGTTTTGACTCGCCTTGCGCGCCACATTCACGGCCAGTTCACAAAGTGCAGTCAGCTGCGGACGACCCCGAGCGAATGCTTCGGAAACAACGCCTAAATTAGCCATGATGCGTGACCTCCCCTTCCGGAGCTCACGGTAAATGCCAACCCGCTGCGGATTCTGCGCGCGGCAGCACCCGAATTATCAGGGATACGTGTAGGGTGGAGATGTACAACCGTCGGACTGTGTAGCACTAGGCTTATATTTAGACGCTTCATCTCGTCCACAGGCGCCGGTTGATTCCTCCTCCTGACTGAGTGCTTGAGTACCAGCAAGCAGGACGCGTCCGTCGCGACTTCGCCATCATTGGGTCGAACTCGCTGGACACTGGAGTGGCCTTGCCATCTCCAGGACGCACCTGACACCGACCGTGAGAAGTCGTGTGTGCCGAACGCCGTTTCCGGCAGCCCGGAAACCGACGGTACTACATGAAAAGAATGCTGATTAACGCAACTCAACCCGAAGAGTTGCGTGTTGCACTGGTAGACGGCCAGCGCCTCTACGACCTGGATATCGAATCCGGTGCACGCGAGCAGAAGAAGGCCAACATCTATAAAGGCCGGATTACTCGCATCGAACCAAGCCTTGAGGCTGCCTTTGTCGATTTCGGCTCCGAGCGCCACGGCTTCCTGCCCCTCAAAGAAATCTCCCGCGAATACTTCAAGAAGGCCCCTGAAGGCCGCGTCAACATCAAGGACGTCCTGAGCGAAGGCCAGGAAGTCATCGTTCAGGTCGAAAAAGAAGAACGTGGCAACAAGGGCGCCGCCCTGACCACTTTCATCAGCCTGGCCGGCCGTTACCTGGTCCTGATGCCGAACAACCCTCGCGCCGGTGGCATCTCCCGCCGCATCGAAGGCGAAGAGCGCAACGAACTGCGTGAAGCCCTGAACGGCCTGGTTGCCCCGGCTGACATGGGCCTGATCGTGCGCACTGCCGGCCTGGGCCGCAGCAGCGAAGAAATGCAGTGGGACCTCGACTACCTGCTGCAACTGTGGACCGCCATCAAAGAAGCCTCGCTGGATCGCTCCGCGCCGTTCCTGATCTACCAGGAAAGCAACGTGATCATCCGCGCCATCCGCGATTACCTGCGCCAGGACATCGGCGAAGTGCTGATCGACAGCGTCGAAGCCCAGGACGAAGCCCTGACCTTCATTCGCCAGGTGATGCCGCAGTACGCCAGCAAGATCAAGCTCTACGAAGACAGCGTTCCGCTGTTCAACCGTTTCCAGATCGAAAGCCAGATCGAGACCGCCTTCCAGCGCGTCGTCGAACTGCCGTCCGGCGGCTCCATCGTCATCGACCCGACCGAAGCCCTGGTGTCCATCGACATCAACTCGGCCCGCGCCACCAAAGGCAGCGACATCGAAGAAACCGCCCTGCAGACCAACCTTGAAGCGGCCGAAGAAATTGCCCGTCAGTTGCGCTTGCGCGACATCGGCGGCCTGATCGTCATCGACTTCATCGACATGACGCCGGCCAAGAACCAGCGCGCCGTGGAAGAAAAGGTCCGTGAATGCCTGGAAGCCGACCGTGCCCGCGTACAGGTCGGTCGCATCTCGCGCTTCGGCCTGCTGGAAATGTCCCGTCAGCGCCTGCGTCCATCCCTGGGCGAAAGCAGCGGCATCGTGTGCCCGCGTTGCAACGGCACTGGCATCATCCGTGACGTCGAGTCGCTGTCCCTGGCGATCCTGCGCCTGATCGAAGAAGAAGCCCTGAAAGACCGCACCGCCGAAGTTCGCGCCCAGGTGCCGATCCCGGTGGCCGCGTTCTTGCTCAACGAAAAACGCAACTCGATCACCAAGATCGAACTGCGCACCCGTGCCCGTATCGTCATCCTGCCGAACGATCACCTCGAGACGCCGCACTTCGAAGTGCAGCGCCTGCGCGATGACAGCCCGGAAGCCCACACCAACCAGTCCAGCTACGAAATCGCTGCTGCCGCTGCCGAAGTGGAAGAAGTCCAGCCGGCCGCCGCCGCCACTCGTACCCTGGTTCGCCAGGAAGCCGCGGTCAAGACCGCTCCGGCCCGCGCCAACGCTCCGGTTCCGACCGAAGTGGCCGCTCCGGTTGCCGCCCCGGCCGCTGCACCAGAGCCAAGCCTGTTCAAAGGCCTGGTGAAGTCGCTGGTCAGCCTGTTCGCCACCAAGGAAGAACCTGCTGCCCCGGCTGTCGTCGCCAAGCCTGCCACCACCGAGCGCCCTGCCCGCAACGAAGAACGCCGTAACGGTCGCCAGCAGACCCGCAACCGCAACGGTCGTCGCGACGAAGAACGCAAACCTCGCGAAGAACGTGCACCGCGTGAAGAACGTGCGCCACGTGAGCCGCGTGAAGAGCGTCAGCCGCGCGAAGCCCGTGAGGAAGCGCCAGCCGTAGCCCGCGAAGAACGTGCACCACGTCCGCCGCGTGAAGAACGTCAGCCGCGCGCACCGCGTGAAGATCGCAAGCCACGTGGCGAGCGTGAAGAACGTGTTCGCGAACTGCGCGAGCCACTGGATGCCGCCCCGGCTGCTGCTGCCGCCACCGCCACTGCCACTGCCACTGCCACCGCTGAAGAGCGTCCGGCCCGCCAGCCTCGTGAAGAACGTGCACCGCGTCCACCACGTGAAGAGCGCCAGCCACGCGCCGAGCAGGCAGCCGCCGCTGCCAGCGAAGAAGAAGTACTGAGCACCGAAGAGCAGTTGCAGGAAGACGGCCAGGACACCGCCGAAGGCGATCGTCCACGCCGCCGCTCCCGTGGCCAGCGTCGTCGCAGCAACCGTCGTGAGCGTCAGCGCGACGCCAACGGCAACGTGATCGAAGGTTCGGAAGAGTCCGAGTCCACCGAGAACGCCGAAGCGCCAAGCGCTGCGGACCTGGCCGCCGGCCTGGCCGTGACTGCGGCCGTTGCCAGCAGCGCAATCAGCGCCCCGGCCGAAGCCCAGGCTCACGAACAAGCCGAACGCGCTACCGCGGCGGTGGAAAGCGCGCCGGTTGAAGCGCCTGTGGTCGAAGCCACTACCCCGGTAGAAGCCACTGCTTCGCCAGAAGTGGAAGTCGCCCCAGCCCGTGAAGCCCAGGTTGCTGAAACTGAAGTGGTCGCCGAGCCTGCACCGGTCGTCGAGCAGCCAGTGGTAGCCGCTGAGCCGGCCTTCGAAGCACCGACCGAGGAAAAGGCCCCAGAGCCTGCCCGCGAGGAGCAGACTGCGTTCAACTGGACCGCCGAGCCAGCTGCACCGGCACCTGTTGTCGAGCCAGAACCGACACCAGAGCCCGTGAAAGCGGTCGAGCCTGAAGTGGTCGAGCCTGCTCCAGTGGTCGAGGCACCCGTGGTTGTCGAAGTACCTGCCCAGGTTGAAGAGCCAGAACCTGCCAGCGCCTTGACCGCGAATGGCCGCGCGCCGAACGATCCGCGTGAAGTGCGTCGTCGCAAGCGTGAAGCCGAGCGTCTGCAGAAGGAAGCCGAACAAGCTGCCGCTCAAGCGCCTGCTGCCGAGCCAGCTCCAGCCGTGGAAGAAGTCGCCGAGGCAGCCCCTGCCCCGGTCGCCGAGACCCCGACTGAATCGACTCCGACATTCGACGAACCTCAGCACACCGCTGAAGAAGTCGCGCCGCGTCACACTGAAGCCCTGGAAAAAGAGCACGAGCCTAAACCTCACGCCTGATTCCACCGCCCAGTAAAAAGCCCCGCCTGGTCATGCCAGGCGGGGCTTTTTTATGCCTTCATACTTATCCACAGTGGATCTGAGCCCAGGCACAAGACTTATGCCAACTGAAAATCCAATGTGGGAGCCGGGGCCGGACACAAGTCTTATATACACTGAAGATCCAATGTGGAAGCCGAGCTTGCTCGCGATGGCGCCGGATCAGCTTGCATCAATGATGAATGCCAGGCCGCTATCGCGAGCAAGCTCGCTCCCACAGGGCGCCCTGGGTCGGGTACAAGATTTATGCACCACCGAAGATCCAATGTGGGAGCGGACTTGCTCGCGAAGGCGTCGGGTCAGCTTGCATCAGTGTTGAATGCCAGCTCGCTGCCACAGGGTTCTGCGTCGTTTGTTATTTGAAGGCCAGTGCCTCTGGCACATCGACATCCCACGTCACGCCTGGGTCATCCACCGGAACTTCGACCACTTGCGCCCCGGCAAACAATACCTTGGCCCCTCGATCGCCGGTCAATGCCATCAGTTTCGGCCCAAACCCACGACCGAATCCCACCGGATGCCCGTACTCCCCTGCAAGGACCGGCACGCTGATGCCGTCCGCACGGATCCCCGCCACCACCTGTTCGATGCTCGACGGCAGGATGAAGGGCATGTCGCCCAACACCATCAGCCAGCCATCAAGGTCCGGGCAGGCCTGGACGCCTACGGCAATGCTGTCGCCCAGGCCGGGCGAGTCCAGTTCCACGAAATCGCAGCCATAGGCCTGGGCCATGCGAACGGCTTGCGGCCGGTCCCTGCTCGTCACCAGCACGCGCTTTTCCAGGGAGGCAGGCAGATTCACCAGCACCTGCTCGATCACCGACCGCACGGCACCGTCACGCCCTGTGCAATCAGCCAGCAATTTATCCTTGTCCGGACCTGCAATACGGCGGAAACGGCTGCCCGATCCGGCCGCCAGAATGATCACGCCAATCGACTCACTCATACGCCCTCCTCGCCCACGGCTTACAGCGACTTTTTCTGCCGCAGTTCAACGCCATTCTTGATGGCCACGATTTCGGCCAGCAGCGACAAGGCGATTTCCGCCGGGGTGTGGCTGCCAATGTGCAAGCCGATGGGTCCATGCAAGCGTTCAATGGCCTCTGCTGACAAGCCTAGCTGAGCCAGGTTATCCCGGCGCTTCTGGCTGTTGACTCGCGAGCCCAGGGCACCGACATAAAAAGCCCTGGAGTCCAGGGCCGTGAGCAGCGCCATGTCGTCCAGGCGTGGGTCATGGGTCAAGGCCACAATGGCGGTGCGCTCGTCGGTCTGGATGCTCAGCACCGCTTCGTCGGGCATCCCCGAGACGAAGCGGCCATGCTGCTCTTCCCAACCGTAGACAAACTCCTTGCGCGGATCGCAGATCAACACTTCGAAATCCAGCAACCGGGCCATTTCCGCCACGTAGCGCGACAGTTGCCCGGCGCCGATCAGCAGCAGCCGCCAACGTGGACCGTATATGGCCCGCAGGACCTGCCCATCGAACACCAGGGCGTCGGTCTTGCTGGCGGGGGTCAGGACCACGTTGCCGCTGGTCACTGTCAGCTCACGGGCAACAATCTCATGGGCTTCGCAACGTTCCAGCAATTGCGCAACCCAGTGTGGATCGCCCACCCGCTCTTCGGTCAGGCGCAGGGTGCCGCCGCACGGCAGGCCGAAGCGCGCCGCTTCTTCGCGGGTGACGCCATAGGTGATCAGTTGCACCGGCGGACCGTCCGCCGGAATGCGACCGTCGTGCAGCCGGGCGATCAGGTCATCCTCGACACAACCGCCCGACACCGAACCAATCACCGCGCCATCTTCGCGCAGGGCCAGCATCGCCCCCGGCGGCCTTGGCGCGGTGCCCCAGGTCTGGACCACAGTGAACAGCACCACCCGCTGCCCGGCGCGGCGCCACTCGAGCACGCTGCGCAGGACGTTCAGATCAACGCTGTCCATCAGGCCTTCGCCTGCTGCCAGCCCTGCAGCTGATAGCGCACAGGCAGGCTACGAATACGCTTGCCAGTGGCGGCGAAAATCGCGTTGCACAGCGCAGGCGCAATCGGCGGCACGCCCGGCTCGCCGACACCGCCCAACGGCACCTCACCCGGCGGCGTGACCAGATGCACCGCCACTTCCTTGGGCGCCAGGAACATGCGCGCCACTTCGTACATATGGAAATTGTCCTGCTGCACCTTGCCGTCCTTGAAGCTGATTTCGCCTACCATGGCATTGCCCAGGCCCATGACGCAGGCGCCCTCGAACTGGGAACGGATGCGCTCTGGGTTGATCTGCGGACCGCAATCCACGGCGATGTCCGCCTTGTGCACGATCACCGTGCCGTCGTCCTTGACCTCCACTTCGATCACCGCCGCCACGTAAGTGACGAAGCTGTAGTGCACCGCCAACCCCAGGCCACGGCCCTTGGGCAGCTCCCGCCCCCAACCGGCGGCCTTGGCAGCGGTTTCCAGCACCATGCGAATCCGCGCGGTATCAATCGGATAACGCTCGGGGGATTCGCCATAGTTCCATTCTTCGCTCAAGGTACGCGGATCAATCTTACGGTCCGGCCCGAGCAATTTGACCTGGTACTTCAGCGGATCCTGGCCGGCCTTGTGGGCCAATTCGTCGATGAAACTCTGGATCGCGAAACCATGGGGGATGTTCGACACCGAGCGATACCAGCCCACCCGGGCATGGGCCACCGCTTCGGGATTCTCCAGGCGCAGGTTCGGGACGGCGTAGGCCATGTTGGTCACGCCCATGCCTATTTCGAACGGCGCCTCGTGGGTCATGCCCGGCGCAAACAGTGCGGTGATGCTCGGCGCTACGGTGCGGTGCAACCAGCCGGACGGCATACCGTCCTGGTTCAGGCCGGCCTTGAGGTATTCGGCCGATACCGTGTGGAAATACGAGTGATGGATGTCGTCCTCGCGGGTCCATTGCACCCGTACTGCCTGGCCGGGAAACACCTTGGCGAGCACGGCCGCTTCGACGACAAAATCGGGTTTTGACTTGCGTCCGAAACCGCCGCCCAGCAACGTGATGTTCACCGTGACCTTCTCGAAAGGAATGCCCAGGCGTTCAGCGACACGTTCACGGGTTACCTGCGGGGCCTGGCTCGGTGCCCAGGCCTCGCATTGGCCGTCCTTGAACCGGGCAACGGCAACCATCGGTTCCATCGGTGATTGGGACAGGTGCGGCAGGTAATACGATGCTTCCAACGTCGAATCAGCCTTGGCCAGCGCGTCGTCGAGATCGCCGCTGCTGCGCACGACTTTTCCGGGCTTGAGGGCCGCCGCTTCCAACTCCTTGCGATAGGCAATGGAGTCATAACCGGCATTCGGGCCGTCGTCCCATTGGATTTTCAGTGCTTCGCGGCCCTTGATCGCCGCCCAGGTGTTCTTCGCCACCACCGCCACGCCGCCCAACGGCTGGAATTCCGAGGGCAGCGGGCGCCCTTCGATCTGCACCACCTTGACCACACCCGGTACTTTCAGCGCCGCGCTGCTGTCCACGCTCTTGACCTTGCCACCATAGACCGGCGGACGCGCGATGACGGCATAGAGCATGCCGTCGAAATGCACATCAGCACCAAACACAGCACGGCCATTGACGATGTCCGCGCCATCGATGGCCCGGCTCGCCTCCTTGCCGATGTAGCGGAACTCCGATGGCGACTTGAGGCGCAGGCTGTCACGCCCCGGTACCGGCAAGGCACTGGCAGCAGCGGCCAATTCGCCATAGCCCAGTTCACGCCCCGAAGGCTGGTGCAGCACTTTGTGCAGTTGGGCATGGCATTCACTCACTGGCACCTTCCACTGCGCAGCGGCGGCCAGTTCCAGCATGGTCCGCGCAGCGGCACCGCAACGGCGCATCGGCTCGTACCAATGACGCATGCTGCGCGAGCCGTCGGTGTCCTGGTTGCCGAAGCGCGCCTCATCGGCCGGCGCCTGTTGCACCTTCACACGCGCCCAGTCGGCCTCCAGCTCATCGGCCACGACCATGCTCAGGCTGGTGCGCACACCCTGGCCCATTTCCGAACGGTTGCAGATCACGGTCACGCTGCCATCGGCGGCAATGCTGACGTACACCTTCGGGTCGTCGACCGCGCCATGGGGCATGCCCTCGGCACCGAATTTCTTTTCCTCGGCAAAGGCCTCCGGCAGGCCCCACGTGGCCGCCAGCACCAGCACACCGGTGGCACTCGCGCCTTTGAGGAAGCCGCGACGGCTGAGGTTGCTCAGGACAAAATCATTGGGCAAGCGGCTCATGCCTTGGCCTCCTTCAGGTGAGTGGAGGCCTGGCGGATCGCGGTCTTGATCCGGTTGTAGGTGCCGCAACGGCAGATGTTGCCGACCATGGCTTCTTCGATCTGCTCATCACTCGGGTTGGGGTTGGTCTTGAGCAAGGCGGTCGCCGACATGATCTGCCCGCCCTGGCAGTAACCGCACTGGGCCACCGCCGTGTCGAGCCAGGCCTTCTGGACGATTTGCCCAACCGGATCGACATGAAGTTCGTCGATGGTGCTGACACTTTGCCCATTCACAGAACCGATTGGCGTAATGCAACTGCGCGCCGGGGCGCCGTCGATGTGGATGGTGCAGGCGCCACACAGGCCCATGCCGCAGCCGAATTTGGTGCCGTTGTAACCGGCCACATCCCGGATAGCCCACAGCAGCGGCATGTCCTCGGTCACATCCAGTTGATGGTCTTTTCCATTGAGTTTCAGGGTAATCATGGGCACGCCCGCATAGTGATCGAGTTATGGGGTCGAGCAATCTGCCGCCGGGTTGACGGTTCGGTTGTCGCAGACTGGCTCAGGCTGATCGGGCTCTCTTATGCCGGCGCACGCAGGCGTCTGCATCGGGCCTTTAGGATGCAATGGTCGCATCGTTAGGAAGCTAAATTAACCCAGGATCACGCAAAACGCCCTGCACAATCCTGCACAAATGCTTGTGTGCAGGGTGTGCAGGGCGTTTTTTCAGACGCTTGCGTGAAAGTCGCTCAGTACCGATTGGGTTCCATTTCCAGCTCGACCTGGAAACGCTCGGCAATGTCTTTCTGGATGCGCAGGGCCAGGTCCAGAAGTTGCGGGCCCGTGGCGTTGCCGTAGTTGACCAGCACCAACGCCTGCAACTTGTGCACCCCGGCATCACCTTCGCGAAAGCCCTTCCAGCCGGCGCGCTCGATCAGCCAGCCGGCAGCGATTTTCATCTGCCCTTCAGGCTGTGGATAAGCCACCAGGTCAGGGTATTGCAGCTTGAGGTGTGCTACGTGCGCGGCCGGCACCAGCGGGTTCTTGAAGAAGCTGCCGGCATTGCCCAGCACGGCCGGGTCCGGGAGTTTCTCGCTGCGGATGCTGCAAATGGCCCGGCTCACATCGGTGGGTGTCGCCTGCTCGATGCCCTGCTCGGTCAACCGCTGGCGAACCGGACCGTACTCCAGATGCAAGTGTGCGGCGCGGCTGAGGGCGAAGCGCACCCGCAGGATCAACCAGCGACCCGCTTGCTGTTTGAACAGGCTGTCGCGATAAGCGAACCGACAGTCTTCAAGGCTGAAATCGCGCAGTTCACCGGTCTGGCGATCCAGCGCGGTGAGGCCGGCGAAGACGTCTTTGATCTCCACACCGTAGGCGCCGATGTTTTGCATCGGTGCCGCGCCCACAGTGCCGGGGATCAGGCTGAGGTTCTCCAACCCGGACCAGCCCTGCGCCAGCGTGTGCTGGACGAACGGGTGCCACGGCTCCCCTGCTTCGGCTTCGACCACTACGCGTTCGCCGTCATCGCTGAGCAGGCGAATACCGTGGCTGGCCATGCGCAGCACCAGCGCGTCGATGTCGCCGGTCAGCAGCAGGTTGCTGCCGCCGCCGATTACCAACAATGGCACGGCATGTTCGGTGGCATAAGCCAACGCCTCGCGAACATCACCATCGCTACGGGCTTCGGCGAACAACCGGGCAGTGACGTCCACACCGAAACTGTTGAAGGGCTTGAGGCTGACGCCCGCCCGAACCTGCAAGGTCATAACCGCCCCTTCAATTCGATCACCAGGCGATCGGTAGCGCGTTCGATCAGGTCCAGCACCTGTTCGAAGCCTTGTTCGCCGTCGTAGTACGGGTCCGGCACATCGTCGAGCTCGGCTTCGTAGCGCCGCAGGAACAGGTCCAGCTCGGCCCTGCCATTGGCCGGTTGCAGGGCCTTGAGGTTGCGCAGGTTGCTGCTGTCCATCGCCAGGATCAGGTCATAGGCAGCGAAATCAGCGCGGGTCACCTGTTGCGCACGCTGGGCCGACAAGTCGTAGCCACGCTTCAGGGCCGCCGCCTGGCTGCGCTTGTCCGGGGCCTTGCCGACGTGCCAGTCACCGGTGCCGGCGGAAGCGACTTCCACCTGCCCGGCCAGCCCGGCCTCACGCAACTTGTGGCGCAGGATACCTTCGGCGGTGGGCGAGCGGCAGATGTTGCCGAGGCAGACAAACAGGACCCGCATCAAGCCTCCAGCAGGCGACGAACGCGCTCGAGGTCTTCGGCGGTGTCGACACCGGTCGGCGGGGCGATCAGCGCATCGGCGACGTGGATCCGCACGCCGTGCCACAGGGCCCGCAGCTGTTCCAGGGCTTCGGTGTTTTCCAGCCAGCACGGGCCCCAGGCGACGAAGTCCTGGAGGAAGCCGGCGCGGTAGGCATAGATGCCGATGTGGCGGCGGTATGGCACGCCTTCCGGCATCACGTCACGGCTTTGGGCGAATGCGTCCCGCGCCCAGGGCAACGTCGCGCGGCTGAAGGTCAACGCCAGGCCATTGAGGTCACTGACCACCTTGACCACGTTGGGGTTGAACAGGGTCTGCACATCCTCGATCGGCTCGGCCAGGGTGGCCATGCGCGCCTCGGTGTGGGCCGCGAGGTTGGCGGCGACCTGATCGATCACGCTCGGCGGGATCAACGGCTCGTCACCTTGCACATTGACCACGATAGCGTCGGCGGCAAGACCGAGTTTCGCCGCGACCTCCGCCAGGCGGTCAGTGCCGGAATTATGGTCTTCACGAGTCAGCACGACTTCGGCGCCAAAGCCTTTGCAGGCCTCGACGATGCGCGCATCGTCAGTCGCCACCACCACACGCTGGGCGCTGCTTTTGCAAGCCTGCTCCCAGACGTGCTGGATCATCGGCTTGCCGGCAATCGACAGCAACGGCTTGCCGGGCAGGCGCGTCGAAGCGAAACGCGACGGAATGACAACGGTAAAGGCTGCGGTCATTTATCCAGGCGCTCGTCGGTGGTCAGGGTGCGAGCTTCGCTTTCGAGCATCACCGGGATGCCGTCGCGAATCGGGTAAGCCAGGCCGGCACCCTTGCTGATCAGCTCGGTCTTGTCGGCGCTGAGCTTGAGCGGGCCTTTGCAGATCGGGCAGGCCAGAATATCGAGCAGTTTGGTGTCCATGGAATTCCCCTGGATAAAAGGTTTTAAGGCAAAAGCCGATCCGGCAACAGGCGCATCAACTGCGTATCGAACCAGGCCGCGAAGGCCGGCGACGGCGCGGCGTCTACCGCTAGGTACCACCAGTCGGGTGCGGCGAAGGCACGGCATTTGACTGCGTCCTTTTCCGTCATGACCACCGGCAGCGATGGCGTGAAATTCAAGGCCTGGGCGTTGTATGCGGCGTGGTCGGCAAACCCATGCGGTATTGGCCGCCAGTGTAGCGTTTCGAGGGTCTTGAAGAAACGCTGGGGATTGCCGATTCCGGCCACGGCATGCAGGGCCTGGCCGGGTGGAAAATGCTCAAGGGAGCACCGCTCGCCGCTGGCCAGGTTCACCAGCGCGGTGGGGCGCAATTGGAAGGCGAAACCGTCTTCGCGGTCGGCACTGGCGCCGTTGTACAGCACGGCGTCGACCGATTGCAGGCGCTCGACCGGCTCGCGCAATGGCCCTGCAGGCAGGCAACGGCGGTTGCCCAGGCCACGGGCGTTGTCGATCAACACCAGCTCGAGGTCGCGGGCCATCCGATAATGCTGCATGCCGTCGTCGGACAGGATCAGGTCCAGCGGCTCGGCCTCCAGCAGCGCCTGGATCGCGCGACTGCGATCAGGGTCGATCATCAACGGCACACCGGTGCGCTGGACGATCAACAGCGGTTCATCACCCGCGACGTCGGCGCCCTGCTCGGCCGTTACCCGCCAAGGCAGTTGCGGCGGCTTGGCGCCGTAACCCCGGCTGACCACCCCGACCCGCAGGCCACTGCGCTGGCAGTGCTGGATCATCCACAGGATCAACGGCGTCTTGCCGGTGCCGCCAACCGTGATATTGCCGACCACGACCAACGGCACGGGAGGCTGGTAGATCTGGCCTTCACCCGCCAGGAAACGCTCGCGCTTGCCCACCACCACCCGGCGGTACAACCACTCCAGCGGCCGTAGCAAGGTCAGCGCCGGGTGACCTTCATACCACGCGGCAAGCAATCGATCGGACATGGCCATCAGGGTGCGGGGGCCGCCTCGACCGTGGTCATGCGCAGATGGCTGAAACCGAGCTTGCCGGCCGCGTCCATGGCGGTGATCACTGATTGATGAGGGGTCTTGCCGTCGGCGCTGATGGACAGCGGCAGGCTGGTGTCGCCGCCAGACTCTTTCTGCAAGGCATCGATCAGGCTCGCCAGGTCGCTCTTGGGCAGCAATTGGTTGTTCACCGAGAACGCCCCTTCGGCGCTGATGGTGATATCCAGGTTCTTCAGTTGCTGGTCTTCGGCCGGCGAGCCGCTGATGGCCTGCGGCAATTCAACCTTGAGCTGGGTTTCCCGGGTGAACGTAGTGGTCACGACGAAAAACAGCAGCAGGATGAACACCACGTCGATCAGCGACGCGAGGTTGATCTCGATGTTTTCCCGTGGCTTGCGGCGGAATTTCACTTCTTGCCCCCAGCCAGGTCCACGTCACGGTCACCTTGCACCACCTCGACCAGCTTGATCGCTTCCTGCTCCATGCCGACCACCAACTCGTCGACGCGGCGTTGCAGGAACCGATGGAAGAACACGGCCGGAATACCCACCATCAGGCCGGCGGCGGTGGTGATCAAAGCCTTGGAAATACCCCCCGCCAGTACTGCGGCGTTAGTGGTCATGCCGGAGCCGGTAAACGCACTGAAGATGTCGATCATGCCCAGCACCGTACCCAGCAGGCCCAGCAGCGGGGACATGGCGGCGATGGTGCCCAGGGTATTGATGTAGCGTTCCAGCTCATGGATGACCCGCGCGGCAGCCTCCTCGATGCACTCCTTCATGATCTCGCGACCATGCTTGGAGTTCGCCAGGCCGGCGGCGAGGACTTCCCCCAAGGGCGAACTGGCTCGCAGCTCCTTGAGCTTGTCCTTGTTCAGCTGCTTGTCCTTGATCCAGACCCAGACCTGCCCGAGCAGATGCTCCGGGGTCACGCGGCTGGCCCGCAGGGTCCACAGGCGTTCGGCAACGATACCCAGTGCCACGATGGAACTCAGAATGATCGGCAACATCATCCAGCCGCCGGATTTGACCAATTCCCACACAGTGACTGCCCCCTCGAAAAAGTGCGCCACTTTATCACACAGACTCGCCTTGCAGACCCGCCCCACCGATAAGCGCATCAGCCGATTGCGCTGGATCAATATTGCCCCGCTGGCCCGACGGCTGGCGGATCACGCCAGTAGCGGCGATGCCCGGCCTCGGTGCGCGGCAGTTCGAAAGCGCCCAGTTGCAGACGAATGGCGCCCTGCTCGGCGCTGTCGTAGACCGCCAGGCCCGAACGTCGATACCGAGCCATCACCTGGGGGTGAGGGTGGCCGAACGCGTTGCCCTGCCCTCGGGAGATCAATACCGAATGCGGCTGGAGACGCGACAGCAATGCCATCGACGACGAACTGCGGCTGCCGTGATGCGGCGCGGCCAGCCACTGGATCGGCACCGCCAGGGCCTCGTCGAGCAAGGCGCGCTCGGCCGGGGTGTCGATATCGCCGGTCAGGAGCAGGCGTTCACCGCCGGCCTCCACCAGCAAGACGCAGGACTTCTGGTTGCTCTCGACAGCAGAGGCCCACCGCCATAGCTCGAACCTGACCCCGTCCCATTCCCAGCGTCTGCCACTGTCGCAAGGCCCGGCCAGCAGCTCGGCGGGCAGCGCGTCGGGATCGCCGCTGATCACCTCCATCGTCGGCAGCCCATTGCGCACGGCGCGGGCACCGCCAGCGTGATCGGCGTCGGCATGGCTTAGCAACATCAGGTCCAAGCCGCGCACACCCAGTTTGCGCAAGGTCGGCAGTACGACCCGCTCGCCCGCGTCAGCCTCGCCAAAGCGCGGCCCGGCGTCGTAAAGCAGGGCGTGCCGCCGGGTCCGCACCAGCACCGCCAGCCCTTGGCCCACGTCCAACTGCCAGATCTCGGCGTGCCCTTGCGGCAGGTGTTCTTGCGGTGGAAAAACCATCAGCAACACCATCGGCCACCCCAGTACACGTAGCGGCACACCTTTGGGCAACAGCAGCAAAAAAGCACCGAAGGCGGCGATACCCAAGGCCCAAGGCGGAACCGCGGCAGGAACCCAGGCTGGCATTCGTCCGGCAACCAGCGTCAGCCCCTTGAACAGCAGATCGAGCAGCCCGCCGGCGATCCACAGCAGGCCTTCGCCCATGAACGGCACCGGCAACAATGCCGTGCCAAGCAGCGCTGGCGGCAATACCAACAGGCTGATCCAGGGCACCGCCAGCAAGTTCACCAACGGCCCGCTGAGGCTGACCGGCAAGCCCACGATCAACAACAACGGACACAGGCCAAGCGCAACCAGCCACTGGGCACGGGTCCAGGTTTGCCACCAGCGCCAGGGCCCCAGGCGAGCGCCAAAGGTGAACATCAAGATGGCCACGGCTGCAAACGACAACCAGAACCCCGGCCGCAAGCTGGCAAGCGGGTCGAACACCAGCACCCCGACGAAGGCCAGCAGCCATGCCCACCACGGATCTGGCTGTTTGAAACGCAAGCGCCACAGCAACACCAGGCCGATCATCGCGCAGGCCCGCCGCACCGGCACCTCGAAGCCGGCGAGCAAGCCGTAGCCCAGGGCGGCACAGAAGGCCAGCCCACAGGCCCAAGGCAACCAGGCCAGACCCACCGGCCACAGGCCATAACGCGCCGCACCGGCCACCAACAGGTACACCAGGCCGGCAAGCAGGCCGATGTGTTGCCCGGAGATCACCAGCAAGTGGACGGTGCCGGTGTCTTGCAGGACCTGCCAATCCTCGCGACTCAACCCGCCGCCGTCGCCCAGGACCAGTGCCGCCAGCGCACCGGAGCGGCCGTGGGCATCGACCTGTGCCAGGGCCTGGCGCACCTCATCGCGCCAGGCCCCCCGGGCCGCTTGCAGGAGATGGCCATCCTTGATCGTACCAGTCGCGCCGATGCCGCGGCTCAACAACCAGGCGGCATAGTCGAAACCGTGCGGGTTCAGCAGCCCACTGGGCCGCTTGAGCTTCACCGCCAATCGCCATCGTTCGCCGCTGTTGACCGGCGGCCCACCGAACCAGGCGAGGCGCATCGCCGTCGGTAGACGGCTACGGCGTGAATGGACATCGGCCAGTTCGAAGCGCACCACGCCTTCGCCCTGTTGCGGCAAACCGACCACTCGCCCCTCGACCCAGCGGGTTTCGCCGTCGAGCGCGATGGGTAACCGGTCGTCCAGCGCAAACTGCGCCGACAGGCAGGCCCAGGCCAGCCCGAACAGGAAAAAACCCAGCGGATAGGTTCGAAACGGCAACGCCATCAGCGCCAGCACCGGCATGGCTGCAATCAGCCACAACGGCGGCAGTGCCGGCAAAAAAATCGGGGCCAACAGCCCCAGTGCAAGCGCGACTAACCCTGTGCGCATAACCCGTCCTTGAGAGTGCCCTCTTCAGGCATAGACGGTCTACGGCACCGCTGGCGTTATCAATTGTCACAAAGTCTGAATCTGTCAGCCGTAGAATCCGGACATACTTGCGGCCTTACTGCGTTGAACCGACCGAGAAGCCTTATGCCCCGGCGCCTTTTCAAACGTTACATGCCAGACCCAGAGAGCATTCGGGAACATAAATCCTTACGTTTTCTCGGCACCCTGCTGCACGATCCCAACCTTTGGCACCTCAATCGGCACTCGGTCGCCCGGGCGATGGCTGTTGGCCTGTTTGCCGCCTTCTTGCCGATCCCGTTGCAAATGTTGCTGGCCGCCGCACTGGCCATCACGGTGCGCGGCAACATGCCGATTGCGGTGAGCCTGGTGTGGCTGACCAATCCGATCACCATGCCGGCGGTGTTCTTCTGCACTTACCAGACCGGCGCCTGGCTGATGGACGTGCCCGCCCGGACGCTGCCCGAAGAGCTGACCTGGGAATGGATCAGCGGCCAGTTGTCCACCTTGTGGCAGCCGTTCCTGCTCGGCTCGGTTGTGACCGGCCTGGTACTCGGCGCCCTCGCCTACTTCGTCACCATGAGTTACTGGCGCTGGTGGGTGGCCCGACAGTGGAAGCGGCGCAAGAAAAGCCGGATGTGAAATGCAAAAAGGCCTCCTGGGAATGGAGGCCTTTTTTTGTGGAGTTCGTACTGACGCCATCGCGAGCAAGCTCGCTCCCACAGGGGGATGGGGTCAGGTACGCATCCCGCGCCCGCTGACCAGCAACCGCGCGCAACCGATGTAAAGCACCAAGGTCGCCACCAGCATGAAGGTAATGGCGATGCTGATCTTGATGTCCGACACCCCGAGAATGCCATAGCGAAAGGCGTTGACCATGTGCAGCACCGGGTTGGCCAAGGACACGGTCTGCCAGAACGGCGGCAGCAGGGAAATCGAGTAGAACACCCCGCCCAGGTAGGTCAGCGGCGTGAGCACGAACGTCGGGATGATGGAGATGTCATCGAAGTTGCGCGCAAACACGGCATTGATGAAACCCAGCAGCGAAAAGATCGTGGCCGTAAGCACCACCACCAATACCGTCACCCCCAGGTGATGCACCTGCAAATGGGTGAAGAACAACGACAGCAGGGTCACGATCAGACCCACCGCCAGGCCGCGCAGCACACCGCCCAGGGTGTAGCCGATGAGGATCGTATGGGGCGACACCGGCGAGACCATCAGTTCTTCGATCGAACGCTGGAACTTGCTGCCGAAGAAACTCGACACCACGTTGCCGTAGGAGTTGGTGATCACCGACATCATGATCAGCCCCGGCACGATGTAGTCCATGTACGTGAAGCCGCCCATATCGCCGATCTGCCGGCCGATCAGGTTACCGAAGATCACGAAGTACAAGACCATGGTGATGGCGGGCGGCAGCAGCGTCTGCGGCCAGATCCGCATGAAACGCCGAACCTCACGGTAAACGATGGTATTGAGGGCGATGAGGTTGGGGCGCAATTCGGAACTCATGCTCATACCGCCACCTTCGCCAGATTTTTCTCCACCAGGGACACGAACAACTCCTCGAGGCGATTGGTTTTGTTGCGCAGGCTCTGCACTTCAATGTTCTGCAGGGCCAGTTGGGCGAACAGCCCGGTGATCCCCACGGCCTTGTCCACCTGGACTTCCAGGGTGTGGCTGTCTACCAGGCGGGCCGGATAACCCATGAGCTGGGGTGCCGTCGCCAGGTCGTTTTTCAGGTCCAGCAGGAAGGTTTCCACATGCAGTTGGCTGAGCAACTGGCGCATGCTGGTGTTCTCGACGATGGTGCCGTGGTCGATGATGCCGATGTTGCGGCACAACTGCTCAGCCTCTTCCAGGTAATGGGTAGTGAGGATGATGGTGATGCCTTTCTGGTTCAGCTCGGTGAGGAAGGTCCACATCGAACGACGCAGTTCGATGTCCACGCCGGCAGTCGGTTCGTCGAGGATCAGCAGGCGCGGCTCATGCACCAGCGCGCGGGCAATCATCAGGCGACGCTTCATGCCGCCGGACAATGAACGGGACGGCACGTCGCGCTTATCCCACAGGCCCAGCTGGGTCAGGTACTGCTCGGCGCGCTCGTTGGCGATCTTCGGCGGGATGCCGTAGTAACCGGCTTGGGTCACGACGATGTCGAAGGTCTTTTCGAACTGGTTGAAGTTGAATTCCTGGGGCACCACGCCAATGCAGCGCTTGAGGGCGGCAGGCTCGCGGTCCAGGTCATGGCCGAAGATATTCACCGTGCCGCTGGTCTTGTTCACCAGCGTGGAAAGAATACCGATGGTGGTGGATTTGCCGGCACCGTTGGGGCCGAGCAAGGCGAAAAAGTCACCTTCGGCGACGTCCAGATCGATACCACTCAAGGCCTGGAAACCGTTGCCGTAGGTTTTGGTTAGCTGCCGGATGGACAGAGCGGAACTCATATCGGATTACGCACCAAGAAGGGAGGGAGGAAAAGAATAGATAAGGGCGGGCGGCGAGCAATGCAACCACGGCGCACGAAGGCAATGGTGCTTGGCGTCGCCGCACAAGTACAGTCAAGTGTGTCGATAGTAAGTATTAAGTCAACGCGGTCATGACAGCCTTGCGGTAGGCCGCACGCTCCTGCAACCGCGCGTACCAGGCCTGCACGCCAGGTAGCTCGGCGCGCTGGATGGGCATCTCGAACCAGGCATAAATGAAACTGCCCAGGGGAATGTCGCCCATGCCGATTTCAGCACCCGACAGGTAAGGCTGCTCACTCAAGGTCTGCTCGACCATCGCCAGCAAGCCGTCGCACTCTTTGATCGCCGCGTTGATGGCCGCCCAGTCCTGTTGCTCGGCGGGGGTGCGCAAGACGCCCCAGAACACCGTGCGAAACGGTGCGGCAAAACTGGAGGTGGTCCAGTCCATCCATTTTTCAGCCTGGGCCCGTGCCTGTACGTCAGCGGGATACCAGGCCGAACCCGACGCATGGCGAGCAGCCAGGTAACGCACGATGGTGTTGGATTCCCAGAGCACGAAGCCGTCGTCTTCGATCATCGGCACCCGGCCATTGGGGTTTTTCGCACGGTACTCGGGCGTGTCCACCACACCGAATGCCCCGCCCGCATCAATGGCCTCGTAGGCCAGCCCCAACTCTTCTGCGCACCACAACGCCTTGCGCACATTCGATGAATTTTTCCGGCCCCATATCTTCAGCATCACGGCGTCCTCGATGGATAAATGCCGCAGCAGCATACGCCGGATCAGGCGCGACTCAAATCGCCCTGCAGGTCGCCGAGCAAGCGCGGCACCTGCGCGCCGAACAGGTGCGGGTAGCATTTCTCCAGGTGTTCGAAGAAGAACGCTTCGGGCACATCGGCGAACTGGCCGTGGTCGGTGAGGTACTCCATCAGCTTCGCCCCTTGTCGATTGAACGGGTGGAAAACGCTGTCGTAGCGACCGTCGAATTCCAGCGGGGCCACGTCGAACAACTCGCACAGCCCCTGGTTGAATGCCGGCGTGGCCTTGACCCAGCGGTCGTTCAGGTACAGCTCGGTATAACCGTGCATGGCGAACACGTCGCTCCTGAGCAATTCCAGCAAGCGCGGTGTAGACAAGTGATTGCGGACATCCGCCAGGCCGATGCGCGCCGGGATGCCGCAATGCCGGGCGCAGCCGGCCAGCAAGGTGGCCTTGGGCACACAATAGCTTTCGCCGACGGCCAGCGCGTAACTGCCGCGCAGGGTCGCCGGGTCGCGACTGAAAGTGTAGGGGTTGTAGCGCACTGCCTCGCGCACGGCGTAATACAGGCTGACCGCTTGCGCCAGCGGGTCGCGGTCGGTGCCGCGGTGGGTTTCGGCGAAGTCGATGACCGCGAGGTGATCGCTGTCGATGAAGGGGCCGGGGTTCAGGTATTGCTGCATAAAAGGAAGGCCTCTGGAGAAACATCACCGCTTGCCTCGAGTTTATCCACAGCCCTCAGCCAACGATAACGGCATTCCGGCCAAACAATGGCGTTTTCTCACCTTGTTAACGAACGATTTCCCACGGCTGTTGCCAACCAGACTGGCGCAATGCACCCAGGGTTTCCCACGAAATCAATCACATCGCGCTGACCGCCGGTTTTGCAGATGCCGTCTAAGCTCTGAAGGTCGGTTTTGCCTTGGTTCACGGAGGATTACATATGCTGTTGTTGTGGATACTGGTCCTGGTCGTCGGGATCGCCTGGCTGGCGCATCGGCGCACCGACCCGCTGCCCGCGCTGGGTATCGTCGCGGTCTATCTGTTGGCCATGGGCATTTTCAGCCATGCGCCCGGCTGGCTGCTGCTGATCCTCTGGGTGGTACTCGCGGCTGTCGCCGCCCCGCTGCTGCTACCGGACCTGCGCCGCAAATACTTCAGTGCACCGATGTTCGAGTGGTTCCAGAAAACCCTGCCGCCCATGTCCGAGACCGAGCGCGATGCCATCGACGCCGGCACGGTGTGGTGGGACGGCGAACTGTTCAGCGGCCGCCCGGACTGGGACTTGCTGCTGGCCTACCCCAAGGTGCAACTGACCGAGGAGGAGCAGGCGTGCCTCGACGGCCCCACCGAAGCCCTCTGCGCAATGGTCAGCGACTGGCAGATCGGCCAGGCCATGGACCTGCCGCCTGAAGCCTGGGCTCATATAAAGGAGCACGGGTTCTTCGCGTTGATCATTCCCAAGGAATACGGCGGCAAAGGCTTTTCTGCCTACGCCCATTCCCAGGTGGCAATGAAACTGGCCACGCGCAGTGGCGACCTGGCCTCCACCGTGATGGTCCCCAACTCCCTTGGCCCGGCAGAACTGCTGTTGCACTACGGCACTGATGAGCAACGCGACCATTACCTGCCGCGACTGGCCCGTGGCGACGATATTCCCTGCTTCGCCCTGACCGGGCCGCTGGCCGGTTCCGACGCCGGGGCGATGCCCGACACCGGCATCATCTGCAAGGGTGAATGGGAAGGCCAGGAAACATTGGGCCTGCGCCTGAACTGGGAAAAGCGCTACATCACCCTCGGTCCGGTAGCCACCCTCCTGGGCCTGGCCTTCAAGGCGTATGACCCCGACCACCTGCTGGGTGAGGAAGAAGACCTGGGCATCAGCCTCGCCTTGATTCCCACCGACACCCCTGGCGTGCATATCGGCCGCCGTCACCTGCCCCTTGGCGCCGCGTTCATGAACGGGCCGAACTGGGGCAAGGACGTGTTCATCCCGCTGGACTTCCTCATTGGCGGCCAGGACATGCTCGGCAAGGGCTGGATGATGCTGATGAACTGCCTGTCGGTCGGGCGCTCGATTTCCCTGCCGGCGGTGGGCACCGGTGCCGCGAAGTTCACTAGCCTGGTGACGGGCCAGTACGCCCAGGTGCGCGAGCAATTCAACGTACCGTTGTCGGCGTTCGAAGGTATCCAGGAAGCCATGGCGCGCATCGGTGGCAACGCCTGGATGATGGATGCTGCGCGCATGCTGACCGCCAACGCCGTGGACCTGGGGGAAAAGCCTTCGGTGCTGTCGGCCATTCTCAAGTACCACCTGACCGAACGCGGCCGCGAGTGCATCAGCCACGCCATGGACGTGCATGGCGGCAAGGGCATCATCATGGGCCCGAACAATTACCTGGGTCGCAGTTGGCAAGGTGCGCCGATCTTCATCACGGTCGAAGGCGCGAACATCCTGTCGCGCAACCTGATGATCTTTGGCCAGGGCGCCATTCGCTGCCATCCGTTCGTACTCAAGGAAATGGCCCTCGCAAGCCGTGAAGACAAGGACCAGGCGCTGGTCGAGTTCGACGCCTTGTTGCTCAAGCACATTGGTTTTGCCGTGAGCAACGCCGCCAGCACCCTGGTGCTCAACCTCGGCCTGGGGCATTTCGAGAAGGCCCCCGGCAATGCCTTGAGCCAGGGTTATTTCCGCGCCCTCAACCGGCAGGCTGCGGCGTTCGCCCTGCTGGCGGACCTGAGCATGATGCTGCTGGGGGGCGAACTCAAACGCCGGGAACGCTTGTCGGCCCGCCTGGGCGACGTATTGAGCAACCTGTACCTGGCGTCCGCAGCGCTCAAGCGCTATCACGACCTGGACTCGCCGGACCACATGACACCGCTGTTCACCTGGGCCATGGAGGAAAGCCTGGGCCAGTCGGAGCGTGCGCTGGATGAACTGCTGAGCAACTTTCCGAACCGGGTGCTGGGCTGCCTGTTGCGCCTGGTGGTGTTCCCCTTCGGTCGTCGTCACAAGGGCCCGAGCGACAGGCTCGACGCCGAGGTGGCGGCGGTCATCTGCCGACCCAAGGGTGACCCGACCCTCGAAGAGTTGCTGCAGGGCTGCTATCGCCCACAATCCGCCGATGATCCGGTGGGCGCCCTGCAACACGCCGCAGACCTGCTGGCCGCCGCCCATCCGCTGCACAAGAAACTGCACGTGGCGCTCAAGCAGGGTCAGCTCAACCCCGCGCCGGGCGAACCACTCATCGACGCAGCCCTGGAAGCGGGTGTGCTGCAAGCCGGTGAAGCGCAGACCTTGCGCGCGGCCGAGGCGGCGCGGCGCAAGGTCATCGATGTGGATGACTTCGATAAGGAGGAGTTGACGCTGGCGCAGGACAAGGTCCGTTGATCCTGACGACCGGCTACGCTCGTGAGCTATAGCTTTCACCTACAGCTCTTCACCTATAAAAGCGGGCGCAAGGGCTTTATACTCCTGCGCCCGTTTTGCTCTTGAGGACTTATCTCGTGTCCAATGTCGTTGCCGATCACCTTGTCTTGCTTGACCACTTGCGCAGCATCCTGGTCGCCGTGGGTGAGGCCGAACAGGTGCCCGAAGAAAGCCACGCCCTGTTTCTGGAGCGCTTCGACGAGTTGCGCGCGCAACTGCCCGTCGACCCGATAGAAAGCCAGTACCTGGGCCAGGATCTCCTGTGCCAAGTGATCGTCCGTTATCCACAAATCGCCCACCTGGTGCCTCGCGACCTGCTCTGGTACTTCGCCGGCGACTGCCTGCACTACATGCCCGACGAAGAAATCGCCCTGTACCAGGCCCTGGAGGAGCGTCGTTTCGAAGCCGAGCAAAACGACGAGCCTTTCGACTGGAACCAGGAAAAGCAATTGCTGGCGATGTCGGAGCAGGACAGCAAGCACTGATTGCGATCCGTCATGCAAAGGCCCGCACGGTTAACCCGGCGGGCTTTTTTTTGCCTTGCCAAAGTGTGTTGCCTGGACGGGCCTCATCGCGAGCAAGCTCGCTCCCACAGTTGGATCGGTGTACGACTGAGAGAGCCTGGTCGGCTGCCAGGCCGCCTCGCGAGCAAGCTTTGCTCCCACAGATCGGAAGGGTGTACGACCGCAAGAGCCAGGTCGGCTATCAGGCCGCCTCGCTTTTGCTTTTGATCTGGAGGCCCCGTTAACCACGATGGCCGAACGCAGGCATTGTGGAGTGGGCAACCCGGCATGGATGCCGGGATAGCCGCGCTGGGCCATGGATGGCCCTTCGCGGCGGGCCCACGGAGCAATGCCGGAGAGAGGGCATGCCGAGCCTAGGCGAGGCACCGAGTGGTGGGGCAAGCCCTTTTTGCTTACTTTTTTGGCGTCTGAAAAAAAGTGAGCCGCCGTAAGGGCGGAACCCTAAGTAGCCGTTACCGCAGCAAAGGATATGTACCTGGTCAACAAAATCCATGTCGACTGACACCTCGCCATCGCGAGCAAGCTCCCCACTGGTTTGTGGTTGATCATAAAACTCATGTACGCAGCAAATTCTGTGGGAGCGAGCCTGCTCGCGATGAGGCCGGTCAAAACAACCCATCACTCTCCGGCAACTCATAACCCGTCGCGACCTGGCTGGGGCCACTCCCGCCGCCCACCGTGCTCAAGGTCGGTTCCTTCTCCAGGCACGCCACCAGATAATCAATGAACACCCGCAGCTTGGGCGGTAGGTAACGAGTCGGTGAATGCAGCAACCACAAGCCACCGTGGTAGGAAGCCAGGAACGTCCAGTCGGCCAATACCTGCACGATCAAGCCTTGCTCCAAGGCATGACGGGCGGTGAAGTACGGCAGGCTGCCAATGCCGATGTGCTGCAAGACGGCCCCCAACCGCACGCCCGTGTGATTGGCCGCGTAGCGCCCATGCACGCCGACGGTGATGGACTTGCTGCCTTTCTTGAATTTCCAGCGCGCGTCGTTCGGGGTTGCCCCCAGGTAAATGCAGCTGTGTTCCAACAAGTCGTGAGGATGCGTGGGCGTACCGTGTTCGGCCAGGTATTGCGGCGTGGCGCAGAGCAGGTGATCGATGGTCAGCAACTGACGCCCCACCAGCCCGACCGGAGGTTGATCGGTAATCCGGATGGCCAGGTCGACATGATCGTCGATCAGGTCAACCTGCCGATCCTCCAGGAACAGCTCCACATCGACCTTCGGATAACGACGCAAGAATTCGGGCATGTGCGGATGAATCACGAAACGCCCCACCGCCTTGGGTACGCTGACGCGGATGCGGCCTTCAGCCTCCTGGGTGAACTGCCCGCTGATTTCCATCACCGACCGAGCGGCAGCGACCATTTCCTGACAGCGCTTGAACACCTCTTCCCCACCATCGCTCAAACGCAACTTGCGGGTGGTGCGTTGCAACAAACGGGTCGCCAGGGCTTTCTCCAGGCGAGAAATACTGCGGCTGATGGCCGATGGTGATGAACCTGACTGGCGGGCCGCCTCGGAGAAACTGCCGGTCTCCACGACCTTGACGAAGATGGCCATTTCGGCCAGCAACGGCAATGGTAGATTTGTGCTCATGGCGCAACAGTCCTTTGAAATTTGAACGGATTATCACCCTTTTATGCCCTACCTATAATCCCGTCACAATTTCTGATGTGGGTATGGCACATGACGCTTCGCCTCTTTTTCCATAGCGATGACCTCAAGGCCAACGTGGAAGTCCTGGATTGCAGCCCCCGGGAACATGAATTTGCCGTGGTGCTGCACGCCACGCTGTTCCATCCCCAGGGTGGCGGTCAGCCCTGCGACACCGGATGGATCGGTGAAAGCCAGGTGCTGCGCGTGGTCCAGGAAGGGCCACAGATCGTCCATTACGTCGACCGCCCGGTGGCCTTGGGCACGGCTGCGATCCGCGTGGATGCGCAGCGCCGACAGTTGAATGCGCGTCTGCACTCGGCTGGGCATCTGATCGGCCATTTCGCCGAGACCCGTGGCTGGACGCCGATCAAGGCCCATCATTGGCCCGGTGAAAGCCGCGTGCAGTTCCAGCCAGGGGAAAATCCTCAGGAACTGGACATCTCGATCATTCAGCAAGGCATCGACGAATGGATTGCCAACGACCTGTCGCGCTTGATCACGTTGCGCGAGGGCCTGCGCGAAGTCGGTTTCGGTGAGCTGGCCGCCTACGGTTGCGGCGGCACTCACGTGCAGCACCTGCAGGAACTGGGAACCGTCACCATCGCCTCGCTTTCGCAAAAGAAAGGAACACTGTCAGTGCACTACCACGTGGCCTGATATCCGCCAGCCCCTGCGACCCGCAATGGCTCGCAGGCCTCGCCTCCCCCTGTCAGGTCTGGCTCCTGCAAATCCCCTTCACAACACAAAAAGACAGATTATTGACGCCCGCTTGCGCGAGTTTTTCCCTTCCGTCACTTTTTAGTCATTTTTTTTATTTAAGGCGTGGCGCTTTGCCATGCTTGAACTACCGTCAAACAGAAGCGATGACAGGGTCGGCAAAACGCTCCTGAAGCGACCTGATCGACACCGTCTTTGCCTTCGTAAATCCCGGATCCCCCGGGTACCGAAACGTTGTTTGCAAGCAGCCTGTCGTTCAGTCAGGCCGGTGAAATGCGCCCGTTTGCTGGTAAGCGACGCGGCCTGAAACCGGAACCAATGAACGATCAGGTTAGATGGAAAGGGGTAGCCCGGGCCTCTTAAGTGATCCGCGGCAAATAGTTAAGCCTAGGGATGGTCTCTTCATCGAGGATCACTTCATGACCCATCGTACTGCTCCCGTTCTAAAACATTTCCTTCATGGCCTGTTCTGGATGGGTCTTGGCTTGGATGCGGCCCAGGCCGCAGCGGCAAATTGTTCGCAGCTGGACAATTTGCCGGCAACCTTCGAGGTCGGCCAAGGGCTCCAGAGCGAACTGCGCATCCTCGCCCCCGTGACGAAGTTGGCCGTCGGCGACCCAAAAATTGCCGATGTGCAGCCCAGTGGCAACGATGCCTTTATTCTCACGGGCCTGGCGCCCGGCGCCACCAGCCTGATGGTCTGGACCGACTGTTCGAAAATACCGCGCCAGAGCATGGTCTTTGTCAAAGGCCGGGCCACCGAGGCGCTGACCGGCGCGGCGAGCATCCCGTCCGAAGATCCGATGCTGCTTGCCCAGGTACAGACCGACATTCGTTTCGTTGAAGTCAGCCGGACCAAACTCAAGGAAGCCTCGACGTCGATTTTTGGCAGCCGTGGCAACTTCCTGTTCGGCTCGCCGAGGACCTTGCCCACCGTCGGCGGTATTGTCCGGCCTTCATTGCCGGTCAATAACGACATGTTCAACCTGTCTTTTGCCACCGGTAAAACGCTGTTGATGATCAACGCACTGGAAGGCAGTGGTTTCGCCTATACCCTGGCGCGGCCGAGCCTGGTGGCCCTCAGCGGGCAAAGCGCGAGCTTCCTGGCCGGCGGCGAAGTGCCGATCCCGGTGCCCAGTGCCGGCAGCGACAACGTGTCAATCGAGTACAAGGAGTTCGGCATTCGCCTGACCCTGACCCCCACCGTCATCGGCAAGAATCGCATCGCGCTGAAGGTGGCGCCGGAAGTCAGTGAGCTGGACTTCACCAACGCGGTGAACATCGCCGGGACACTGGTGCCTGCACTCACGGTGCGTCGTACCGACACCAGCATCGCCTTGGCCGATGGCGAAAGCTTCGTCATCAGCGGCCTGATCAGCACCCGCAACAGCTCCCAGGTGAACAAGTTTCCGGGGCTGGGCGATATACCGATTCTCGGCGCGTTCTTTCGCGACAACTCCATCAACCGCGAAGAGCGCGAGCTGCTGATGATCGTCACGCCGCACCTGGTCCAACCGTTGGCCGCCGACGCGCAACTGCCAACGTTGCCGGGCGAGCAACTGCGTAATTACGACCCGAATTTCTACCGCATGTACTTCCTCGAACATGGCGAGTTCGACAACCGCAGCGGGCTTTCCCAATGAGCCGGCGCCAGACGTGCGAAGCACCTATTGTCCAACGGCTTGCCAAGGGGCATTCAATGAAAGCAGTGATCGCAATAGCGGCGACCTTGATGCTCGCCGGCTGTGCCAGCAACGGCGTAGTGGCTTCACGCTCGACCCAGTGCGCCAAGCCCGAATCCGACCAGGAACTGGCCCTGAACATGGCCGAAGACATGGCCAACGAAGGTCGTTTGTACGCCAGCCTGGCGAACCTCGAACGCTTGCCCGATGACTTGGTCCAGGTCCGCCTGCGCAAGGCTCGGGTGCTGCGCCTGATGGGTCGCAACGAGGCCGAACCGTTGTACAAAAGCCTGCTCGGGACATGCCTGGCCGCAGACGGTGAACATGGTCTTGGGCAGTTGGCGGCTGCCAGAAATGACAATGCGACGGCTACGCAATACCTCGAACGCGCAGCGAAAATGGCCCCGACCGAAGGCAAGATTCGCAACGACCTGGGGGTCGTCTACCTCAACCAACGACGCATTTCAGAAGCCCGCTTCGAGTTCATGACCGCGATGGAGCTCCAGCAGTCAGACACGCTGGCAGCGCTCAACATGGTGACCCTGCTGATCTACCAGGACAACTGGAAGCAGGCCGCCGAGCTCGCGAACATGGCCAAGCTGAGCCCCCAACAAGTGGCAGATGCCCAAGCCCGTGCGGAAAAAATCAGGGGTTCGGCCGCTAACGCCGTGACGTCACAAGCCAACCGCCTGACCGAGGTTGTCGACGCCTCAACTGGCGCGGTCAAGTAGAGCGTTACGAGGAGTCCAAGAAATGATGACCAAACAATTGATGATTGCATGCATGGTGAGCCTTTCCAGCAGCGCCTGGGCCATTGACCCGGGCCCCTCTTCGCCCGCACAGCAAGGCACCGAGAGCTGGATGCAACTGCAGATTCGCGGCGTGGTGGCCTCCACCAACCTGCAAACCGCCTCGGCCGCCGAACGCGAGATGGCCATGCAGCGTTGGCTCAACAGCTTCAACTACCCGATCCCGGAATTCTTTGACCAGGACTCGGCAGGAGAAATCACCAGCAGCAAATGAAGCATGCTGGAAACGAAAGACCGCGGCCTCTGGAAGTACCTACATTTGATCCGATGTAGGTACTTCCGGAGGCTGCGGTCTTTTGGCTTGAACGGTCGGCTGACTAAAGGCGCAAACCTGTGGGAGCGAGCTTGCTCGCGAAGGCGGACTGACATTCAACACCTTCATTGACTGACCCACCGCCATCGCGAGCAAGCTCGCTCCCACATGGGGTCTGCAGTGAACACAAAACCCATGAACATCACAGATCACCTGTGGGAGCGAGCCTGCTCGCGAAGGGGCTTTCATATCCAACATCCATGCAAACTGACCCACCGCCTTCGCGAGCAGGCTCGCTCCCACAATGGACCTATGCTGAACACAAGACTCATGAACACCCAAGATCACCTGTGGGAGCGAGCTTGCTCGCGAAGAGGCCTTCATATCCAACATCCATGCAAGCTGACCCACCGCTATCGCGAGCAGGCTCGCTCCCACAATGGATCGGGGTACGACCGGGAGAGCCAGGTCGGCTGTCAGGCCGCCTCGCGAGCAAGCTTTGCTCCCACAGATCTGATGGCTCCCACAGATCTGATGAGGTGTACGACCGGGAGAACCAGGTCGGCTGTCAGGCCGCCTCGCGAGCAAGCTTTGCTCCCACAGATCTGATGGTTCCCACAGATCTGATAAGGTGTACGACCGGGAGAACCAGGTCGGCTGTCAGGCCGCCTCGCGAGCAAGCTTTGCTCCCACAGATCTGATGGTTCCCACAGATCTGTGGGGTGTACGACCGGGAGAGCCAGGTCGGCTACTAGGCCGCCTCGCGGTGGACGTTGATCTCGGGCGCCCCGTTAACCACGATGGCCGAACGCAGGCATTGTACAGTGGGCATCCCGGCATGGATGCCGGGATAGCCGCGCTGGGCCATGGATGGCCCTTCGCGGCGGGCCCACGGAGCAATGCCGGAGTGAGGGCATGCCGAGCCTAGGCGAGGCACCGAGTGGTGGGGCATGAAGCGTTTTGCTTACTTTTGACTGGGCCGGCTTCCGGGCTTCTCAAAAGTGAGTCGCCGTCAGGGCGAAACCCTAAGCAGCCGTTACCGCAGCAATGGATATGTACTCGATCAACAAAACCCTGGCCAACTGTCAGGCCGCCATCGCGAGCAAGCTCGCTCCCACAATGGGACTGTGGTGAACACAAGCCCCATGAACACCCACCGATCTACATATTCCCGAAGGCCCTGAACACACCGATCATGGCCGGACCAATGGCAACCAGGAAGAAGCTCGGCCACAGGCAGAAAATCAGCGGAAAGATCAGCTTGGTGCCAATCTTGGCCCCCATTTCTTCGGCAGCCTGGGTACGCCGGTCGCGAAACTCATCGGCGTAGATCCGCAGGGTATCGGCCACGCTAGTGCCGAAACGGATGCTCTGCGCCAGCAGGCTGACCAGACCCTGGATATCCTCCAGGCCGGTACGCACGGCCAGTTGCTTGAGGGCCTCGGTGCTGGTGATGCCCGCCCGGATCTGCGCATTGACCAGCGCCAGCTCCTCGGCCAGTTCAACCTGGCTGACCGACATCTCTTCAGCCACCCGCTCGATCGTCGTGGGCAGGGCCAGGCCCGACTCGACGCAAACCACCATCAGGTCCAGCGCATCCGGGAATGCGGCACGCAGCCGGCCTTGCCGTGCCTCCTTGCGTTTGCCGACGTAGATCGCCGGCAGCAACCAGCCAATGCCCGCCACAAGGGTCACCGCCAGCAGGCCGATGGCCACTGAAACCTTGACCATCGGCAGCAGCAACAACGCAACGCCGACCATCAACAACGGCAACATCAGGCGCACCGCCCAATACATCTGCACCGCCGAGGCAGACCGGTAACCGGCATGGGTCAGCAAGGTCTGGGTCGCGGACGTGTGGGCCTGATCGGTCGAGGCAAAGCGCTGGCCAACCCGTTCCAGCAAGAGCTGCAGGTTACTGGGCGCCTCCTGCCCCACAGTGTTGCCAGCGTAACCGCGCTTGATCAGCGCCAAGCGCCGCTGCACCGGATCCTGCAAGCCCAACATCAATAGCATGAGCGCGACGACCGCCAACACCGTGCTGACGCCGACCACTGTGACGAACAACAGGCGTGCCAGCTCTTCGTTGCCGGTAAACCGACTCAACAATCCGAGCAAAAAGTCCATGACTGAAACCTCTCGGCGCAACAGCGCTTATACCTGGATCCGGATGATCTTTCTTATCCAGAAAATCCCGATCAACATGGCGCAGAACGCGCCGATGATCAGCTTGTGCCCTATGGGGTCATTGATCAGTACCGGCATGTAGCTGGGGCTGGTGAGCACGATGGCGATCGCCAGCACGAACGGGATCGCCACCAGCACCCAGGCCGACATGCGCCCTTCCGCCGACAGCGTCCTGATCTTGCGCTGGAAACGAAACCGCCCACGAATCAAGCGACTCAGGCGCTCCAGCACTTCGGTCAGGTTGCCACCGGTCTCACGGTGGATCAGGATCGAGGTCACCAGCATCATCACCGTCATGCTCGGCATGCGCTCGAGCAGGCCGAGCATGGCCCGGCGCACATCGTTGCCATAGTTGATGTCGGAAAACGTCATGCCGAATTCCTGGGCGACCGGTCCTTTGTGCTCCTCGGCGACCAGGCGCAGGGTTTCGTTGAACGGATGCCCGGCGCGCAAGGCCCGGCACATGGCGTCCAGCGCATCCGGCAAACCTTCCTCGAACGCGGCGAAACGCTTGTTGCGGTCACGCAGGATTTTCAGCACCGGCACCCAGGTCAGCGCAAATGCCGCCAGCAGCGCCAGCCACCAGACGGGCGAGACCATCAGCACCAGGGCACCGGCCACCACCCCCAGGATCAGACCGAGCAGCATGACCCGATAAGCCCGGTATTCATGCCCGGCCTGCTCGATCAGCTGGGTCAGGTTGGCCATGAACGGCAGCTGTTCCAGGCGGGCTTCCAAGGGTGACAGGCGCGTCAGGTACTTCTGCCGCAACACGGTCTGCATGTTGGGCAAGTGGTTGGCCTTTTCCAGCACATGCAGGCGCCCGCGAATGCGCTTGCGCATCTTGCCGGCTTCTCCGAACACCGGCACCACCACGCCCTGGGACAGCAGGAATACGGCGATGAACACCATGCCGAGGAAAATCAGGATGAATTCACTGGGGATATTGCTCATGACGTCCGGCCCTCCATCCACTCAGGGCGAAACAGGGTCAGTGGCAGTTCGATGCCGCGCTTGGCCAGCACATCGCGGAAGGCCGGGATCATGCCACTGGGCCGATACTCCCCAAGCACCTCGCCGTGCTCGCCGATGCCCTGGCGCACGAAGGAGAAAATTTCGGTCATGGTGATGATCTCTCCTTCCATCCCGTTGATCTCTTGCATGCTCACCACGCGTCGCTTGCCGTCTTCTTGACGCTCCAGTTGGATCACCACATCGATGGCCGAGGCAATTTGTTGACGCATGGCCTTGATCGGAAAAGTCGCCCCGGTCATCGACACCATGTTCTCGACTCGCCCCAGGGCATCCCGCGCGGTGTTGGCGTGAATGGTGGTCAGCGAACCATCGTGACCGGTGTTCATCGCCGTGAGCATGTCCATCGCCTCGGCGCCGCGCACCTCGCCAATGACAATGCGGTCCGGACGCATCCGCAGGCTGTTGCGTACCAACTCCCGCTGGCTCACCTCGCCGCGCCCCTCGATGTTCGACGGCCGGGTTTCCAGGCGTACCACGTGAGGTTGCTGCAGTTGCAACTCGGCCGAATCCTCGATGGTGACGATGCGTTCGTTGTGGGGAATGAAACTGGACAGCACGTTGAGCATGGTGGTCTTGCCGCTGCCGGTCCCGCCGGAGATCAGCACGTTCAGGCGCCCGCGAACGATGGCCTTGAGCAGCAAGGCAATGGCCGGGGTCATGGTGCCAACCTGGATCAGGCTGTCGGTGTTGAGCAGGTCCACGGCGAAGCGCCGGATCGACATGCTCGGACCGTCGATGGCCAGCGGTGGAATGATCGCGTTTACCCGCGAGCCGTCCTTGAGCCGGGCGTCCACCAAGGGCGAGGACTCGTCGATACGTCGCCCCAGGCTGGAAACGATGCGGTCGATGATGTTCAGTAAATGCTGGTCGTCGCGAAAACGCACGTCGGTGCGTTGCAACTTGCCGAAGCGTTCGACGTAGACCGAGGCAAACCCGTTGACCAGGATGTCGGACACGCTATGGTCGGCCAACAGCGGTTCCAGCGGCCCGAGGCCGAGCACTTCATCGGTGATCTGCTTGATGATCAACTGCCGGCTGACGGTACTTACCGGCGCCGAATGTTCCTCGAGCAGGCGCTGGCAGATATCGCGTATCTGCCGCGTGGCCTCGACTTGTTCCAGGGCATCGAGCAACGACAGGTCCATGACCTTGAGCAGTTGCTGGTAGATCTTTTCCCGCCACTCGGCCTCCACCGGCGTGACCTGGCTGCGAGTTTCGTAAAGCACGTCGGGGATGGCCTGCTCCCAGGCCATTAACGCGTCTGTCGGGTCAGGCAGGCCGTCGCCGGGCTGGGCGCCCACTGAAGCGCCATGTTTGGCGGGCTGTTTGCGCAAGCGGTTACGAAAGTCGCTGATCATGGGTCATCCCCCGAAAAAACGGTTGAAGGCACGTTTAAGCAGGCCCTTGTCTGTGGCCATCTGGTGACCGACCAGGTCTTCGGTCAAATCGCGCAGGGCGGCGGTGATTGCCGCCTTCGGCGCATGCAGCCCCAACGGCACGCCAGTGTTCTGACTCTGGCTGACCAGGTTGAAGTCATTGGGCAATTTCGACAGGTTCGTGCAACGCAGGGCCTCGCCGATGTCCTTGAGGCTGACAGCAGCGTTTTTGTCATAGCGGTTGATCACGATCTGCAACTGATCCCCGCGCACGCCCAGGTCTTCACGCAGGATGCGCACCAGGGCACTGGCATCGCGCAGGTGGCTGACGCTCTGTTGCACCACCACGTACACCCGGTCCACCTGTTCCAGCACCGAACCGGTGAGGTGATCGATCTGCCGCGGCAGGTCCACCACCACCCACTCATAACTGGCGCGGGCCAGTTGCAACAGGGCGTCAAGCTGTTCCGGTTGGGCGTCCTGGGGCAGGCACAATTCGCCAGCCCGGCCACCCAGTACGTGCAGGGTCGGGCTGAAGTGGCTGCAAAAACCCCGCAGCGCGACGCTGTCCATGTCATCGATCTGCTGCAGTACTTCCAGATGACTGTGGGACTGCGCCACGTCCAGGTAATGGGTCACGCTGCCAAATTGCAGGTCCATGTCCAGCAGCAAGGTATTGCCTGCCCGGGCGCTGAGCTGCTGGGCCAGGTTGCAGGCCACCAGGGTTCCGCCGGAGCCGCCCTTGGCGCTGATCACGGCGACCAGCTTGCCCTCGTTGCCGTTGCCCAGGCGGACTTCCGTCACCAGGCGATTCAGGGCCGCTACCAATTCGGTATCGGCGATGGGTTCAGGCAGCACATCCCGGGCGCCGGCCTGCATCGCCAGGCGCATGCCCTCCTGCTCACCCAAGGGGCCACATACCAGCATCGGCGGACGTTCATGGGCCGGACGTTGCAACAACGCCGACAGCTCTTCGCGCCACAGGTGGCTGACGCGCAGCAGTAGCAGGTCGGGCATGCGGTCCAGGCCGTAGAGTGGGTCGACATGGCCGTTGCTGACCAGGCGCGTGCTCACTTCAAGGCCAGGCATGCGCTGGCAGACGCATTGCAGGTCGCGCAGCGACGTGGCATCGCGACTGCTGATCAGTATCCGCAGCCCGGCTCTGCCAGTCGCGGTCGAAAGCGGAGTTTCCTTGGTGTTCAGCATGGTGTGATCTCCCCGGAATCGGAATGACGCCCAAGGCTTTCGCGTGGCAAGGTTGCCCTGAACGTGGGCAGGGTGATGGGCACGCCTAAGCCGGGAATGAACAGGTTGAAAACGAAGTTCTGCACGCTCAGCCGGACATAGCGGATGGCTCGAAAGCCGGTGGTGCCGGTGGTGTTGGCGGGGTTCGCCACCACCGCTCCGTTGACGTCCAGATAAGTCAGCGCCAGGTTCGAGGTCGCCAGGCTACTGATCAGTTGACTGGTACCGGCGTCCGTCGCGGCGTTGAAGATGGCCCGGCGCAACACCACCGGGTCGCTGATATTGCACACCGCCGCCAAACGCGCACCACGGCGCGCGGCTTCATCCAGTGCGTTGACCGTAAAGTACAGCCGGCCCATTTCCACCACGCCAAACAGCAGGATGAAGACCAGCAAACCCACGAAGGAGAACTCCACGATGTAAGTGCCGCGCATGTGTTTGTTATTCATCACAGCGCCCTCATGACAGTGGTTGCGACCAACTGGATGCCCAGTGGAATGGCATTGCCGAAAAATCCTGGAATCGAACCCGTGCAGTTACCCGCACCAATCACCGGGCAGAAGGTGTAGGTAATAGTGACGCGCACATGATTGATGCCCACGGCGGCGACCTGTACGTTAGCCGTGGTCAACCCTGACACCGCGGCGGTGCCGGCAGCGCTGGGCACGCCATACACCGCAACGTTTTTCGTCTGGGTCAATAGCGTGTTGCTCAGGGCAATTCCGCCGAGAGTAGAGTTCCACGCCTGGCTGGCGACGAAGCGGTCGGCATCGCGACTGGCCTGCAGCAGCACGTTGTACTGGTAGAGCATGCGACCGAACTCACCGAAGGCCAGCAGCAACAACAGCAGCAATGGCAGCACCAGGGTGAACTCCACCAGCGCCACGCCTTGCTGGGCGTGCGGTGGCTTGAATCGGGCAAGTCTCATGACGCCTCCTACGAGTCGGTGCTCGGAGTGCCGCTGCCGTTGAGATAGGTTTTGTAGAGCTGGATGATCTGCGGGCCGGCATCGCTGGACGGCGTGGGGCCGGGGACGTTATCGCCCTCGCACTCCTTGACGAACTGGCCAAAAACCAGGGAGTCCGAGCCCCCGCCATCCACCGGTTGCACGACGAAATAGCAGCCGAACCCCAGGACCGGAATCGAGGTGGAACCGCCCTGCTTGCCGGTGCAATTGCCAATCACGATCTTCAGCATCCGACGTTCGAAAACCCCGTTGCTTTGGCAGCCGCTCGCCCCTCCCGCTACACAGGCGGCAACCTTGGTCCGCCAATCGTTGTAGTCCTGTATTGCCTCGCCGCCCGCCGAGAGATCGCCGTTGCTCGAAGTGACGGCTTTGCCTTTGTATTGCGCCTGGGAGAGCGCATTGTTGTAGGTCATCGCCGGGGTGCTCGACGTAGTGACCAGGTCCGGTGGGTAGTCCGAAGAACTGACCGGACCGTTGTAGATACCGAAGCGCGTGTTCATGCCTTGGGACGTTGGGCCGGCTTTATTACCTGGTGCAGTCTGGACGTTGTCGCCGACACTGCGGCAAACCGAGCCACCGCCGGCAAGATCCTCCCGGACTGCACTGCCGCCTGAGCCGAAATCCAGCAATTGGAAATTCCCCGGGCCGATGGGCGACGAGTTCCCCGCCGCCGTTTTCAAGACTTCCAGGTCGCCAAATTGATACCCCCAGAAGTTGCCGGCGGCCGGGTTGTATTGAGTGGCATCGCCACAGACCATCAACGGCGCCAGGTCACAAGGAGAGGTCGGACTGGGACCCGCAGTGGCAATCGCCGCCACGCGCTTATTGCCCAAGCCGGCGCTGCCCATCGTTTGCACGAAACTCCAGAAGAACCCGCTCAACTGATAGCTGGATACCGACACCCGTACGTATTTGGCATCGGTAGGCCCTGGGTAGGAGAACGGGCCGTAGACGCTGCTGGAGAGTTCCACCACGGCAAACGCACCCGGGTTGCCGGCGACGGCGGTTGCCAGCTCGGTGTTGCCGGCGGCGTTGGCGTTTCTGTTGAGCGTGTCCAGGGCCGCCGCGCGGGTGGTGCTGGCCATGTTGATGCTGCCACTCACCTGGCTCAGGGTCTTGGCGCCGCCCAACGCCGCGGCATCCACCGCATTTTGCAGGCGCGTCTTGTTCAGCAGCATGTGCCCGCCATCCAGGGCCAACGCCGCCATCATCGAAATCGCCACCAGGGCGATCACCATCAGTACACTCACCGCCCCTCCCTGGCGCCGGATATTGGCATTCATCATCGAGCCCTCATACAACGTTTGAGGATCGGCATCGCCACGGCCCGTAACGGCCTGGCATGGAGGCGTCACTCAGCGAACATTGATCACGCTGCTTTCAATCCCACGGATCAACGTGATCGCCCCGCCTTGCGGCTTGGCACTGCGCAGCACCACAGGTTTTGGCACTGGGGCCGCCGCCATCGCCATGACCGGCGCAGGGGCTGGCGGCGCAACGGCCACGGCCTTCTTCTCCAGGTTCAACGGGTTGCGCAAGGCCAATTGCAACTTGCCCTCGGTCTGCGCAGTGACCAGCAATTCCGCTTCGGTGGCGGACATTTCCAGCGTCACGGCCCGCACCACTACGGGTTGGGTCTTGTCCGTGCCTGCGGTCTGGTCCACGGCCAGTACCCGCAGGTTTTCCAGGAGAGTCCGGGATGTCGCACTGTTGCTGCCGGCACTGGTGGTCTTGGTCGCCAAGACATCGACCCGGTTGCCGGGCAAGAGGAAGCCACCCACGCCGACCACATCATCCACACGCACCGATATGGCCCGTTTGTCCGGTGCGATCAGCGAAGCCAGGGTGCTGCCGCCCAAGTGCTCGCTCAGCCGCGCACCCCGCACGATGTCGCCGCGCAGGATGTCGAAGGTGGCGATCTTGCCCACGGCCTGTTCGCTGGAATCGAAGGCGTCGTCCGGGATCGTGTCCATGGGCATGCGCACGGTCGTGACCTGCTGGGCCTCGACCATTTGCCCGAAGGGGATTTCCACCGTGGCGACCACCACGCTTCGCAAGTGATCGTCGGGGGTCGCGTTGAGTCGCGCGCTCAGCCAGGAGTCAGCCATCCATGCGGCACCAAGGCCCATTACCAGGGAAATGCCTATCAGCGGAAGCGTACGAGAGCTCATGTCGGTATCTCCAGATCAAAGGAAGTCGAGCTGAACGAAGTAGTTGTGCCAGGCCCATTCCAGCTCTTGCGGCGACAGGGGCCCGGAACCGCCCAGGTAACGCTGGCGGTCGAGCGCCATGTTCAACAGGTCACGGGGATGGCAAGGCACCAGCGGCATGCCTTCGGCTGCATACAACCGCTGCAGGACATAGCGCACCAACAGTGGGTCATAGGGGATGCCCAAGCGTTCGCACTCCTGGCGCCAGATCTGTTCGTATTCCTCGGGCTTGAGGTAGCCGAACTGCACCTTGTAGCCAATGCGCCGCAGGAAGGCCTCGTCGGCCAATTCGAGGGGATTGAGGTTGGTGGAAAACACCAGCACCAGGTCAAACGGCAATTCGCAATGCCGGCCGCCGCCCAGGTTGATGAAGTCGCGCTTCTCCTCCATGGGCACGATCCAGCGATTGAGCAATTCGGCCGGGGCCATGCGCTGGCGGCCCATGTCATCGATGATGAACAGGCCATTGCTGGCCTTGAGCTGCAACGCCGCCTGGTATTGCCGGGTGAACGGGTCGTAGCGCACGTCCAGCTGTTCCATGTTCAGCTCGCCGCCGGTAATGACGATCGGGCGTTTGCAGCACAGCAGCCGGCGATCGATGCCTTCGTTGAGCATCAGATTGTTCAATTGGCCGTTGTCATCCAGGCGCTGGTGCACCTGCGGGTCGTAGATCTCGATCACCGACTCGTTGATGACGATGGCATGGGGCACCCAGATCGCCTCGGCGAACAGCCGGATCAATCGGCTGCTGACATAGGTTTTGCCCGTGCCCGCCGGGCCGTAGATCATGATCGCCCGCCCGGAATTCAGGGCGACGCCCAACTGGTCGAGCATGCCCTGGCTCAGCACCAGGCCGGCCAGCGCCTGGTGCATGTCCTTGGCGGTGATGCGGCCATGGTGAATGGTCTGGATCTTGATCAGCGAGCGATAGGTGCTCACCGGGAACGGGGCCGCGCCGATGTAGCCGCTACGGGCCAGGGCGTCACGCGCCGAACTGCGGCCGCGCTCGGTCAAGCCATAACGCAGCGTCTGTCCGCCCGATTGCCCCAACTGGCCCAGCACTTCGACGCGACCGTCCTTGCGCAGGAACGCCAGGACTTCTTCCAGCACCGCGCCGGTCAGGGCCAGGCGCTCCACCAGCCGCGACATGTCCAGCACACCGGCGTCGTGCAGGTGCTTGCACACCAACTCACCCAGGAAGCTGTCGGTCAGGCCGGTGTCGCGAATGGTGCAGGGTTGTGGCGCCAGGCGTTGGACCGCTTCCCGTTCGCTGGGGTAGGCATCGCTATCGTTGATGACGTGCATGACTAGACTCCCCAGCCGCTGGCAACCAGTTGCCAGTAAACGCTGTTCAAAGTACCGATCAGGATCGCAATCGAATAAGGAAAGGGTTTGCCGGCCACCTCATCGGAAGTCGGCGCCAGGTAGGCCTGGGCTCGCACAATCAACCAGTAGCGCCCCAGGGTCTGGAGCAATTGGCCCCGGGCCAGGACGATCAGGAAACCGCACACACCGCCGGCGATCAGGCTGAACAGCGCCGCCCACAGTGCGTAATGAAAAGGCAGGAAGCTGCCGACCATGGTCATCAGCTTGACGTCACCGGCGGCCATGCCACCGACCGCGTACATAGGCAGGAACAGCCCGAAACAGATCAGCATGCCCAACAGGCTGTCGCCCAGGCCACCGACCCCATCGGCGTACACCTGGCCGGCCAAGCCCAGGGCAAGGCCCAACAGGACCAGCGTGTTGGGGATGCGGTGGCGAAGCAGATCGCTCACCACCGCCACACCCAGCAGTCCTAGCAGCAGTACCGTCGACACCAGCAATTCCATGGACATGATGCGTCTCCCTAGTGTGATTATCGTTAGCAGGCGACGTTGCTATTGACGACCTGGCACAGCGCCCGGATCTTGGTATCCACGGCGCCGCCCAGAAGGACGAATGCCGCCGCCACCAACACCGTGATCAAGCCACCCGCCACCGCGTATTCAACAATGGTCAGGCCGTCTTCATCTTTGGCGAACTTGCTGATCGAAGTGCTTATTGTCTGGAGAGTCATTTCATGAACCTCACGCTGGTAAGAAGTACTGCTAAAACCTGGTTGGAGGGGGACAGCGCGAAGTCCATTTGATTTATTCGTTGTACTCACTGCAAAAGAGTCGCAAGCGTTATTCCTTGAAAGTTACCGTGTCCCCGTCACCGCAAGTTGTCGCTGTCAGCAGGCAACGTTGCCGTTGACCGCCTGGCACAGTGCACGGATCTTGGTATTCACGGCACCACCCAGAAGCACAAACGCGGCGGCCACCAATACGGTGATCAACCCACCGGCCACGGCGTATTCCACAATGGTCAGGCCGTCTTCATCTTTGGCGAACTTCAGTACCGAAGCCTTGATTGTTTGAAGAGTCATTTCGCACACCTCATCGGGGTTGTTTTTCAAGGGGCAGTACATTGCGAACTGCCTGATGCAACCCTAGTCAGCAGGTGGTCATAGCCGTTAGGAGGATTTTGCACATCGCTAGGATTTTTTTGCGGGGGATGGGAAAGGCCCAGAGGCCGGCAAATCCATCCGTACTGCAGCGCAAACGGGCGCTCGCGAGCGTCTCGTGGCGGGGACGGCGCTAAAAGATCGGGTTTTTATAAAAATTTATTCGGCGAAGTGATAGCACAGTGACAATACTGCTAGCTAAAGGGCAGGAAGAACCTCTGGGTAGTCGTCCTATGGCGCCAAGTCTGACTGAAAAACCAAAGCTGTTATGGTTCGATCTGACTCACGATCGGTCCACCAAGGAACTCGTCTCCCAGTTCCAGGACAGCTGCGACTGCACGTTGGCAAAGAACGCCATGCTGCCCAGCGGGGAACAGGTCGACATGATCTGCATCCACTTCGATCGCCCGGACACGCCGGGCCTGCGGCGCCTGTTGGAGATCAAGCGGACCGTTCCGACCATCCCCATCACCATGTTCACCGTGCAGCACTCCGAAGAACTGGCGGTGTGGGCCATGCGCTCCAGCGTCTGGGAATACATGGTGGTGCCCCTGTCTACCGCCGAGAGAAGGCGCTACCTGACGGCCGTGGTGCAACTGTGCGAGTTGCGTCGCAATACCAATGGCCGGGCAAAGACCTCGCAGATCGACCACTCCCCGACCCTGCCGGACAGTATCCGCCTGACCTCCGGGCACCAGAAACACCAGGCCCTCAGCCACATCATGCTGTACATCGACCAGCATTTTCGCGACAGCATCGACCAGCGCGATCTGGCCAAGCGCTGCGGAATGACCACATTTCGCTTCAGCCGGGTGTTCAAGGAGGCCAACGGGCTCGGCTTCACCGACTACGTGCTGAACAAACGCATGAGCTTTGCCAAGGAACTGCTCGACAACAGCCAGATGCCCATCACCAGCATCGGCTACGAGGCCGGCTTCAAGGACCCGTCCTACTTCGCCCGCGCCTTCAAGCAATACGCCAGTTGCACCCCCAGTGAGTACCGTCTTGCGTACCAGGTACGCAGCGCACGTCCTGCACCACCCTCTGTGGATGAAGCGGCTCTGGAAGCGATTGAAAACCTGGTGCACAGCCTTGAGGGGTGAGCCCTATTTGTTCAGCAAGGCACGTAGTCAGTGCGCAGCACCCAGGCTCATGGGGCGAGCTTTCTTCTCTCGATAGGAATGGACAGGACAATGCTGGTACGCGTCTCTCCGTACGCGTTGATTTTCGCAATGATGTCCTCGATTTCAGCCATGGATCTGGCGTAGATCCGGATCAGATAGGAGTCGTTTCCCGTGATGTGCAGGCACTCGACGACTTCGGGTATGTCGGTGAGTGTTGCTATTAATTTGGATTTCGCTGGCTTGAGGGTGGTGATGCCGACGACAGCTGATATGCCGTACCCCAGCTTGGTTGGATCTAACTGAGCGCAATAGCCCTTGATGACCCCTGAGTCTTCAAGTTTGCGCAACCTGTCATTGGTGGCAGGAATAGAAAGACCTGCGTGCTTGGAAAGCTCTGTGATGGAAATGCGACCACAGTCCTGTACCTTACCCAGGATTTTGACGTCTATACGATCCATGTGCGTTTTCCCCGGTTAAAAGTATAAATTTTAATGAAAAGCGCGCGTTTTTCATTAAAAAAAGCATGCACCAAAATAAAGCAGGACGCTAGTCTATTTCCAGCCTGAAAGCCGAGGGCAATCAATAGCCCTGCTCTTTAGCGTGACGCACTCATAATAAAATATTCTCTCCAGGGATGGTGTTCGCATGGAAGATGAAAAGATAAAGTGTGGAAAAAAGTCATACTCTTTCACCCAGCACATTGGCACGCAAGTACTAAATCTTCGCCGCTTCAAGAAGGACCAGATCCTGATGTACTTGACGGGTGTCGGTTTCTTTTCGCTGGGCGCCAAGTGCTTCATCATCAGTCAACTGGGTACCGATCCATTAGACGTCTTGATCATTTCCATCGATAAAATACTTATGCTTGGCATGGGCATTTGCTCGGCTATCGTGTCCCTCTTCTTCCTCACATGGTGGATGCTCTGGAACAAAAAATATCCGCCGATAAGTCCCTTTATTACAACAACACTGACCGGTCTGTTGATTGATCTCTGGTCATGGTTGGGGCTCGGAGAGTATTTGATCGCGAGGATGAATGAGTACACGTTATTGGCGACGGGGCTGATGTTATGTGCCTATTCCTCCGCGTTGATCATCATGAGCGGTATTGGAATCAGGATCATGGACCTGGTGGTCCTGACCATGGTCTCCAAGTGGGGCTGGTCATTCACCAAAGCAAAAATGATCATTGAAATCGGCATCTTTTCGAGCGGATGGCTTTTAGGCGGCCCGTTCGGCGTGGGAACGATTGCATTCCTGCTAGTGATCGGCCCACTTATTCAACCCTTCATGAACATGAATGCCAAGCGCTTTTCTCTCAAGAACTATGGATTGATTCGCGCTTCATCCGCCTACTAATACCCATAAAGATAGCTGCCATCCATGGCAGCGGGATTGTTTCGCCTCGACTTTTTCAACCGATGATATTGATAGCAACTTCCGTGATGAGGACTGAGAAAGATGGACACTACAAAAAATAAGAACTGGACCTTGGAAAGCAGCCCGGCAAAACTGGAAGAAATACTTCCGGGGGGCGTCGTCAAGTGTCATCTCTCCCCACGAAACTGTGTCATACAGGAGGGCAAGGTAGGTTTTTGCAAAGTGCGCGGAAACCGCGGCGGCAGACTCGTTACATTGAACTACGGCAAAGGCGTTCACAGCACGGAAGAAACGATCGAGACCGAAGCCGTTTTCCACTTCGCCCCTGGAGAGCGGATCCTGTCCCTGGGCAATATCGGCTGCATGCTCAACTGCGGTTATTGCCACAACTGGAAGACCTCGCAAGCCAAGTACGTCACCGACAAAGACGTTTACTACTACACCCCTGAACAAGTTGTGGAAACCGCACTCAAGCACGGAATACGCGTCATTTCCTGGACGTATAACGATCCCGTTGTCTGGCATGAATTCATCCTCGACACGGCAAAGCTGGCCAAGGAAGCGGGCCTGATCAACCTGTATAAATCGGCGTTCTTTATCAGTGAAGAAGCCATTGATGAATTACTGCCGGTCATCGATATTTTCTCGATTTCGCTGAAATCCATTTCCCCGGAATACTACCGCAAGGTCACCACCGGCTGGGTAGAGCCAGTCCTGGCGGGTATCAAGAAGGTCTATGACGCCGGCAAATATGTCGAGGTCAGCACCTTGATGGTGACCGACATCAGCGACGACGAGGAAACGGCCCGGAAAATCAGCCAGTGGGTATTGGATGAGCTGGGCCCGAATGTGCCGCTGCACTTCGTCAGGTTCCACCCCGATTACAAAATGAGCAACAGCATCCGTACCCCTGTGGACCGGCTGCTGAAGGCTCGGGACGTTGCTCGGAGCATGGGCGTTGAGCATGTCTACCTGGGCAACGTGAATGACGTCGAGGGCACCAACACCAGCTGCAACAACTGTAACGCCCTGCTCGTCACCCGCTACGGTTTGAACGCTGAAATCATCGGGCTGGACAGCAAAGGCTGCTGCTCTCAATGCGGCCACGACGCGCATTTCAAATTACTCGGCGAGCATCAGGCAAACGCCCCTGTCGAGTTGCGCGAGGACGCGCTGAGCGCTTACGAGAAACGCAAGTTCGAGTGGCACGGGGACATCGTGTCGCTGCACGCCCAAGTGCTCAATACCGAAGACTTCGAACAGACCGTCTACCTGCGACGCAACTATACGGACGGGCACAACAGCGATTGGAAATCACTGACGCTGCGGCCACATGAAAGCTATCGATTCATTATTGCCAAGGCACGCATCGATGAAACCGGTCCTGAGGTCTGGCTGCCCAACGGGGTGAACTCGAACCTTCATGAAGTATTCGACAGGGCTCACTTCCCCACGGAATCGATTGAAGAAATTGGTATTTCGCAAAACGACATTACCCCGACCATTGGTTACGAGGGCAAGCAGAACATGTACGAACAGGTCATCAAACTGGTCAGCCAGGCATGAAAGTGTCCACTGAAATACTTCATATCAAGGTCGATGACCGGGACGCGCGTCCTTCGGTCACGCCTATTTATCAGTGCAGCGCCTTCAGCGCTGACTCGGCCTTCTTTTACTCAAGGAAGGCCAATCCCAACGTGAGTGAATTGGAACAGGTCGTCGCATCCCTGGAGGGCAGCGAATATGCCCTGGCCTACAGCACCGGGATGAGCGCCATCTACATGGTGTTGGAACTGTTGAAACCGGGTGCTTCACTGGTCATCAACAAATACATCTATGGCTGCTCTTATAAATTGTTCCAGCGGTATGCGGCACGTATCGGCGCAGACCTGACGATTCTAGATCTCACCACGGCAGACGGGTTGAAGGCATTGCCGGCGAACGTCGACATGGTCATTTTCGAAACACCGACCAATCCGTTCCTGAAAGACATTGATATTCATGCGGTCAGCCGGGCCGTCAAGCAAATCAACCCGCACGCGCTGGTAGTCGTTGACAATACCTGGGCCACGCCGATATTCCAGAAGCCGTTGAATTTTGGCGCCGACATTTCCCTGTACAGCGCAACCAAATACTTCTCTGGGCATAGCGATGTCATGGGCGGCCTGGTTCTGGTCAACAACGAGAAGATTTATAACCGCCTGCTTGAAGGCCGCTTTTATTCGGGCACGATATTAACCCCCAATAGCGCATGGTTGCTTCGCAGAAGCATGCAGACGTTCAACCTGCGCATGGAGAAACACAGCCAGACGACATCCAGCATGCTCAACTATCTGCGCGAGCTGCCTTTTATTGAGCATGTCTATTACCCACGCGTCGATGGCAAACAACTGACCGGTTATGGCGGCATTGTGTTTGTTGATATTCGGCCGGACCTGGTTCCCTTCTACAAAACGTTCACCAGCGCGCTCAAATGGTTTGGCACGGGCACTGGGATGGCCTGCGTGACATCAATGGTTGCCCAGCCCTTCAGTGGCAGCCATGCCTCGATGACGGATCGGGAAAAAGCGGACATGGGCATCGAGAAAGGCCTGGTTCGATTGTGCTTTGGCCTGGAGGACCTGGAAGACCTCAAGGAGGACCTGCTGCAAGCATTCGAAGCCACGCAGAGCAAGGTCGATCAAGAACGCTCACTCGATCCTGCGTAGCGGGTGTTGATCATGAGCAACGGGCCTTCAATGGCTCGTTGCTTTTTTTATGGAGAAGCGAAGTGTCCAGCGCATTCGAAAACACGATATTCGACGACCCCATCCTGAACGTCATCCACCTACTGAACTCCATTGCCCAAGAAAACCCGGAGGCCATTTCACTGGCCTCCGGTCGACCCGATGACGAGCAGTGCGACCCTTCGCTCATCGACAGGGGCCTGGCCCAATACAAGGATCACGTTGCCGGCACCGAACAGTCACTGGCGACGCTGCTTTGCCAATATGGAAAAACCTCTGGAATCATCAATGAAATAATCGCCAACCATTTGCAGGTGGATGAAGCGATCAACGTTTCCAACCCTGAAAGCATTGTGGTGTGCATGGGCTTTCAAGAAGCCTGCACCTTGACGCTCCTGTCCATTTTTGAAGGCGGTGGGGTTTTATTGGTACCTGACCCGGTGTTTTCCGGGATCACGGGCATCGCAAAATTGCTGGGGATAAAAGTAGCCCCCGTCCCCATGGCTGCCTTTCTTGATCCGATCGCCCTGCGCAGGCTCATCGAAGCACTGGAATCCAGAGGTGAAAGAATCAAGGCGCTTTATGCAATTGCGGACTTTAGCAATCCTACCGCCGACAGCCTTTCCCATGACAACAGGAGAGCCATGCTCTCCCTGGCCGATGAAAAGAACTTTTTCATCCTCGAAGACACCGCCTACCGTTACTTCAGGTACGACGGCGATGCCATTGCGTCCATGAAGTCCATCGACAGCCGTCGGGTGTTCTTGCTGGGCTCGTTTGCCAAATCGATTTTCCCGGGCTTGCGCATGGGCTATGTGGTCGCCCCAGAGGGCACGGGGGTCATGTCCTTCAGCGGCCGATTGAGCAAGGCCAAAAGCCTGATCACGGTGAATACCCCCGCTCTGTGCCAAGCGGTTGTCGCAGGCTTGCTGATCGAGCACGACTACTCGTTGAAAGGGCTGAACCAACCCAGGGTGTTGTCTTACACAAAGAAAAGAAATCACATGCTTGAATGCCTTGAGCGCGAATTCCCATTCAAGGTCGGCGCCCAAAGAGCGGTCAGCTGGAATCATCCGGCAGGCGGCTTCTTCATCAACGTGCAGCTGCCTTTCGCCTTTGGATATTCTGAAATGCGCGAATGCGCCAGGTTGTTCAAGGTGATTGTATTTCCCACCACCTTGTTTTCGCTGATGAATGAGGCCACCACCCAGGTCAGGCTGTCGTTCAGCAATGCAACCACCTCGCAAATCACCCAGGCGATAGGCCGTTTCAGGGCGTACGTCGAGTTCAAGCTGCAATAAAACGTCTGCGTGTATTGCAGGGGGAATACCAAGGCTTATGCCTCGCTCAGCGAGGCATAAGCTCCGGGTCAGGCTCCCGTGGCCAGCATGACGCCAGTGGCGACCTGGTAGGCCCCCAGGACGGTGATGGTTGCCCCTGAAAAGTAGTTGATCAGCCTTAGCTTTGATTCGGCAATCCGCGCCTTGAAAATGGAGGAGAACCCACTCAACCCCAGCCACCAGGCAGCCGAGCCCAGGAAGATACCGGTCACCATCGGCAGCAAGGCGTGCTGGCCGCCTTGGTCACTGGCCATACCATCACTCAACGCGGCAAATATCGCGATAAACGACAAGATGGTCATGGGGTTGGAAAGCGTCAGGAACAGCGTCGTCGAGTAGGCTTTGAACATGTTGGCACGCTCACCCGCCATGGCCGTCGAGCCGCCCTTCGATCGTATTGTCTGATAACCAATGTAGGCGAGGAACAACCCACCAAAAATACACAACCAGGGTTTAAAGCTGATGAGCGTCGCAATGATGGCGGTGACACCCAGGGCACCGATGAATCCATAGATCGAATCGGCTGTGGCCGCACCCAATCCCGTCGCGAAACCGGCTCTCCACCCAAGCATCAGACTTCGCTGTATGCACAACAGCCCAATGGGTCCCACAGGGGCTGCAATGCACAGCCCAATGACCATCGATTTAACGAATATCAGCATAAATGCATCTCCAGAAGGGGTACTGGAAGGTTAGGAGAAGTGCATTTCTTTAGGAATGAACTATTAATCTTACTAAGCGTTTTCCCTTAAATTTTGCAGGAAGTATTCTCCACTCCCCTTCAATATTAAGGAAAATCGTCGCCAGCCCCCTCATACAAGGCAAATCGCTGGTTAAAGGCCCTTGAGCGCCGGATACATAACCTTGGGCATTGAGATGGCTTTTTTACGCGCATAAAAAAACGCCGCTCATTTGAGCGGCGTTTTTTTGAATTTGGAGCGGGAAACGAGACTCGAACTCGCGACCCCGACCTTGGCAAGGTCGTGCTCTACCAACTGAGCTATTCCCGCAAATGGCGTCCCCTAGGGGACTCGAACCCCTGTTACCGCCGTGAAAGGGCGGTGTCCTAGGCCACTAGACGAAGGGGACACGCTGCCCGGAACACATGGTGTGTGTTCCAGTGCCCAGATCCGCCTCCGAAGATTTGGTTCTGGTTTCACTCAGCGCTTCCCGAAAGCAACGCTGTTTAAAATTGGAGCGGGAAACGAGACTCGAACTCGCGACCCCGACCTTGGCAAGGTCGTGCTCTACCAACTGAGCTATTCCCGCATTGGCGTCCCCTAGGGGACTCGAACCCCTGTTACCGCCGTGAAAGGGCGGTGTCCTAGGCCACTAGACGAAGGGGACACACGTACAACATTCACTGCTTAGAGCGTTTAGCTGAGTGCTTTACGCTGTAAGTGGCGCGCATTCTATGGATGGATTGAAGGGTCGTCAACCCCCAGATATAAATTTATTTAAATCAATGACTTCGCCCGGTTTGGGGGCAATCCGGACATTTTGTCCGCCCGGTCTCTGACGCCTATATTCTGTCAGCCGCCGAGACGCTATAGTCGCGCCCGGCAAATGATGGCAATGTGCATCCACCCGTTTATGCTTCCTATAAACAGCACGACGCCCGTCTAATCGCGTCGCTCGGGCCTATGCGCTTAAAAGCCAAGCCACTACACTGATGACATGCGTACCACAATAAAGAGGTCTTACCGGTGACACCACTCATGATCACCCTGCTCGTCGTAGCCGGGATCGCCCTGTTGATCGCCATTGGCTACATGAACCACGTGGTGGAAAACAACAAGCTGGAAAAGGCCCGCACCAAGGTAGAACTCAACGACCGCATGCGTCGCTGTGGCGAGCTCACCGAAACCTTCCCCGGGCAGTTGATGACCCCTGCCCTGAAGTTGTTGATGACGCGCCTTGAGATGAACGCCTGCCAGCGTTTGCTAAACCTGGACAAGACCAATTCCGCGGTCAAGGCACGCCTGGACGAATTGAGCGCACTGGCCGCCCAAGGTGAATCGATCCCGGTGAACAATCCACCGGCACCGATCCTGACAGAAGCCAAGGCCAAGGACGTACGTTTTCTGCTCGAGGCCTTGCACGGCCAGATCACTCGCGCCGCCCAGGACGGTTTCCTGCCGTCTAACGAAGCCAAGCGCTGGATTCGCGAAGTGCGGCACATCCTGGTACTGCTGCACATCGAGTTCTTCAACAACCTCGGCCAGCAAGCCCTGCAGCAAGAACAACCCGGGCAGGCCCGCCTGGCCTTCGAGCGCGGTGTGCAGTACCTGCGCAAGCAACAGGAACCCCAGGTCTACGCCGAACAACTGGCCTACCTGGAGAAACTCCTGGCCCGCGCCAATGCCCAGGTCCTGGCCAGTACCCAGCCGGTCGAAGGCGAGGTCAACCAGTTGACCGAAGGGCTGAAGGACGCCGAAGTCAACGACGAGTGGAAGAAGAAGAAGGTTTACGACTGAGATTACTTGGCTGGATCAAGCACCCTTGTGGCGAGGGTGCTTGCTCTCGCTGGGCCGGTCCGACGCCGCGGGCTTCGGGCGTAGCAGCTCTTTAATGCTGAGTGCTCCGCACTCAAACGGGAGCAAGCTCCCTCGCCACAGGGTATATGTCGAGCCACCACCGGCTCACAACTTGAAATGCCCCACCATCCCTTTCAGCTCAACCCCCAACTGCGCCAGCTCGATGCTGGAAGCGGCATTGCCGCGCATCGCCAGGGACGATTGATCGGCGCTGGCGCGAATGCTGGTGACACTGCGATTGATCTCCTCGGCCACCGAACTCTGCTGCTCGGCCGCCGCCGCGATCTGTTGGTTCATCTGTTGGATCAGCGATACCGCCGCCGCAATACTGCCCAAGGCGCTTTCGGTCTGCAGTGCATCGCTGACCGCCATCTTCACCAACTCGCCGCTGCTCTGGATCTGCTGCACGGAAGCTTGGGCCGCTGAACGCAGGGCACTCACCAGGCGCTCGATCTCCTCGGTGGACTGTTGCGTACGCCTGGCCAACGCCCGCACCTCATCGGCCACGACCGCAAAGCCCCTGCCCTGTTCCCCGGCCCGGGCCGCCTCGATAGCGGCATTGAGTGCCAACAGGTTGGTTTGCTCGGCCACGCTCTTGATCACACTCAGCACCGTGCCGATGTTCTGGATCTCGGCGCTGAGGCTCTCGATGCTGGAGCTGGCCGACGTGGCCGAATCGGCCAACTGCTCGATGCGCACCATGCTCTGCCGCACCACCTGCTGGCCACTTTCGACCTTGTCGTCGGCGGTCTGGGCCGCTTGTGCGGCTTCCTCGGCGTTGCGTGCCACATCATGCACAGTCGCCGTCATCTGGTTCATCGCCGTGGCAACCTGCTCGGTTTCCTCTTTCTGGCTGCTGACTTCCAGGTTGGTCTGTTCAGTCACGGCCGACAGCGATTGGGCCGAATTGGCCAACTGCTCGATGCCGGCCTGCAGGCCGCTGACGATACTGCTCAGCCCCGCGCCCATCTGTTGCATCGCCTGCATCAACTGACCAATTTCATCCCGGCGCGTCACCTCGACCGTGGCGCTCAAGTCACCCGACGCAATCTGCCGGGCCACGCGAATGACACTGCGCAGCGGCGTCACGATCAGCCGGGTTATGACCCACGCCGCGATCAATCCCACCAGCAACGCCAAGGCCGACGAACCGATGATCAGCAGCGAGTTTTTCTTCAGTTCGGTCTGCATGGCCTGGTCTTCGGCACTGAAGGCCTGGTCAACCCGCGCCACCACTTGGTCGGCCCGCTCGTGCAGTTGCTGGTAGACGACTTTTTCCTTCGCCAGCAGGCCGGTGTATTCGGCCAATTGTTCATTGAACCCGGCGATATGCCCGGCCACTTCATTCAGCACGGTCTGGTAACCCGGGTCCTTGACCGTGGTCTTGAGCACTTCGGCCTGTTTCATCGCCTGCTCGGCCTGTTCGATGCTGCCTTCTCCGGCGCCCTCGACATTGCCTTTGCGGCTCTGGTCCAGGCGGACCCGTGCTTCGTTCATGGCCTGCAACATCAAGCGTGATACTTCGCTGACCTGGTTGGCCTGCTCGATGAACTCGGCACCCTCCTTGCCCTCGGAATCTTTCAAGGTATAGGCGCCGTCATCCGCCAGCCCGGCCTGCAACACATCCAGGTTATTGGCGACGCTGGACACCGACCAACTGGCCATTTCCAGCGCCAGGTCCTTGCTCTGGCTCAACCCGACAAATTCGTCGAACGCCTTGCGATACGCGGCCAGCGCCTGCTCCACGTCGTTCATCACTGGCACGTTGGCAGCCGACTGCACCTTGAGTTCGTTCGCCTGGGCCACCAGCCCATCGACGCCCTGGCGCAGGGCGTCGGCCGTCTTGGGATCGGAGCGCGAGGCGTATTCCTGCTCCAGCAGCCTGACCTTGAGCAACCCGCTGTTGAGGGAGGACATCTGTTTCAGGCCATCGAAGCGATAGCTGATGGTCTGCAGGGACCAGACACCGATGGCCGCGACCACTGCGGTCAGCAACAGCACCAGGACAAATCCGATACCCAGTTTCTTTGCCATACCGAGGTTGGCAAAACGTCCTTGCACGGCCGAAATCATTGCGCTCAGTCCTCTGCCAGCGTGTGTTGATTGCAGATTCGCAACGAGACGCCCTGCAACACAAGATGCTGGCGTCGGAATAATGGCAAAAAGCTACAGCCGCGTCGTTTTCAGGACACTAGAGGTCGATCCAGAGCCGCGGCCCGGAAGAACGCCAGCGCCCTGGGGTCACGGGCATACGCCACGTTGATCCGTAGCCAGTCGCTGTCGGCGCCCGAAGGGCTGAACGCGGTACGCGAAGACAACAGCACGCCGAACCGCCTGGCCAGACGTTGTACTCCAGCGTAGTCACACAATGGCGGTCTTGCCCAGATGAAAAGCCCGCCGACCGGTTTGCCAAAGACCTCCCAGTCGGCGTCTTCCAGTACCTGCAACAGCGCCGCCATATCGGCACCCAGACGCTGCCGCTGGCGCTGGACCAGCTTGCGATAGGCACCATTGGCCAGGAGGCAGGCAAGGACCGACTCACAGAACCGCGAGCCACCCATGCTGGTAATGCCCTTGACCTCGCTCAGGCGCGCGATGATGGAAGGCCCGGCCACCACGAAACCGACGCGCAACGAACTGCTCAGGGTTTTCGAGAAGCTGCCCACGTAGACCACCTCCGGATCCAGTGCCGCCAGCCGGGTCCGTGCCGAGCTCTGGAAATCGCCATAGGCATCGTCTTCGATCACCAGTACGCCGTGTTCCTTCGTTAATTGCAGCAGCCGTTGAGCGACGGCCGGAGCCAGGCTGGTGCCGGTCGGGTTATGGCAGGCGCTGTTGACGAACAGCGCAGTGGGCCGGTGCATCGCCAGCAGGTCTTGCAGCGCGTCGACGTCCGGGCCGCGCGGGGTCCTGGGTAGTTCGATCATGTCGATGTCGTGCAACCTGAGCAGGTCGAACAGGCTTGAATAGCCGGGGCTCTCCACGACCACGCAGGAACCCGGCGGCAACAGTGTCCGTACGATCAGGTCCAGCCCGTGGGTCGCTCCGGTGGTGGTCAGGATCAGGTCTTTATCGGCCTCGATATTGAATTGTTTCAAGCGCCTGGATAGTTGCTCACGCAGGGCAGGCAGCCCCAACGACGTGCTGTAGTTGAACAATCCCGCCATGTCGGTGCGAGTGACCTGACGGATCGCATAGCCCAAGTCATCGCTTTCACGCCAGCTCTCGGGCAGCCCGCCACACCCCAGCTTCAATTCCCATTGCGAGCTGTCGCCCCCGTCGGTGAACGTGTCTTGCTGTCGATTCTGATCGGTGGGCTCGGGCGGAGGGGGTGGGGCGACAAAAAAGCTGGAACCATGGCGGGACGCCAACAGGCCTTGGGCGACCAGGCGTTCACACGCCTCATTGACGCTGGACTGGCTGAGCAGGTTCTCCCGCGCCAGTTGGCGCACGGATGGCAGCCGAGTTCCCGGTTGCACCGCATCCTGTCGGATCCAGCCGGTCAGCGCGTCAACGATTTGCTGCACGACAGGCACCAGGGCCTGTCGGTCGATTCTCAACTCCATGAGTAACCAAGCTCCTAAGCGTTTGTTTTATTTCCGGAAACAGTTAAGCACAGGCCGCTACGGGACGATGTACGACAACGTCGCCAAAACCATCGATTCTCACCCTTTGAAACACATTGAGGGCCGTTCCGAGGTTTTTTCGGCCTCACACGAAAAAGCCCGCAACCAGTGCGGGCTTCGTCCTACAAGCTAATGGGCACGCCCTCAGAACGCTGTGACGCCGCCGTCCACCGCCAGGGAATGGCCCGTGGTGAAAGCCGCCCCGTCGCTGCACAAATACAGCACGGCGCTGGCGATCTCCTCGACTTTGCCGATACGCCCCACCGGGTGCATGGCATTGGCGAACTCGCCCTTTTTCGGGTCTGCTTCATAGGCACGACGGAACATGTCGGTGTCGATCACCGCCGGACAGACTGCATTGACGCGGATTTTCTTCTTGGCGTATTCGATGGCGGCCGATTTGGTCAGGCCGATCACGGCATGCTTGGACGCCGCATAGATGCTCATCTTCGGCGCTGCCCCCAGGCCCGCCACCGAGGCGGTGTTGACGATCGCCCCGCCACCCTGGGCCAGCAGCAATGGCAGTTGGTATTTCATGCACAGCCAGACGCCCTTCACATTGACCCCCATGATCGCGTCGAACTCATCGAGGGTACCGTCGGCCAACTTGCCCTTCTCGATCTCGATCCCGGCGTTGTTGAAGGCGTAGTCAAGGCGACCGTAGGTCTTGATCACTTCGTCCATCAGTTGCTGCACATCGTTTTCCAGCGTCACGTTGCAGCGCACGAACACCGCTTCGCCGCCCGAATCACGAATCGACTGCACCGTGCCCTCGCCGCCCGCCACGTCCAGGTCGGCCACCACCACTTTCAGGCCCTCTGCCGCGAACGCCAAGGCAGTGGCCCGGCCGATACCAGCGGCAGCGCCGGTAACCACGGCGACCTGTCCGGAAAACGTCATGCTCATTGTCTGTTCCTCGAAGAATGCGGGAGATGCCGCCAGTCTAGTCACAGGTCCCGAGGGCGCGGCAGCACTATCCAACTGCCGTTTGAGCACTCATGGGCGCCAGTGATAAGGCCCCCAGGCGAACTATCACTGTGTTGGATCGAACTGCATTCGCTATGTCAGCAAACCTTGCGACAAGCGCTTCGAAGGTCTATCAACAAGGCTTCATTCATCTTGAGTGCCCGCCATGACTGCCCAGACCAATCGCCAGTTCCTGCTCGCCAAACGCCCGATAGGCGCGGCGACCCGCGAGACTTTCACCTATCAGCAAGTACCGGTCGGCGAACCGGCAGCCGGCCAGATCCTGGTGAAAAACGAATACCTGTCCCTGGACCCGGCCATGCGCGGCTGGATGAACGAGGGCAAGTCCTATATCCCGCCGGTCGGCATCGGCGAAGTGATGCGGGCATTGGGTGTCGGCCAGGTAATTGCCTCCAACAACCCGGGGTTCGCAGTCGGGGACTACGTAAACGGTGCGCTGGGGGTGCAGGATTATTTCCTCGGCGAGCCAAGAGGTTTCTATAAGGTCGATCCGAAACTGGCACCGCTGCCACGTTATTTGTCCGCACTGGGCATGACAGGCATGACCGCCTATTTCGCCCTGCTGGACGTCGGCGCGCCCAAGGCTGGCGAGACCGTGGTGCTCTCCGGTGCCGCCGGTGCGGTGGGCAGCATCGCCGGGCAGATCGCCAAGATCAAAGGCTGTCGCGTGGTGGGCATCGCCGGCGGGGCCGACAAATGCAAATTCCTGGTCGATGAACTGGGCTTCGACGGTGCCATCGACTACAAGAACGAAGACGTCCACGCAGGCCTCAAGCGCGAATGCCCCAAGGGCGTGGATGTGTATTTCGACAACGTCGGGGGCGACATCCTCGATGCCGTGCTCAGTCGCTTGAACCTCAAGGCCCGCGTGGTAATTTGCGGCGCAATCAGCCAGTACAACAATAAAGAAGCGGTAAAGGGTCCCGCCAACTACCTGTCGCTGCTGGTCAATCGGGCGCGCATGGAAGGCTTCGTGGTCATGGACTACGCCGCGCAGTTCGCCGCCGCCGGGCAGGAAATGGCCGGCTGGATGGCCAAGGGGCAGCTCAAGAGCAAGGAAGACATTGTCGAAGGCCTGGAGACATTTCCCGAGACACTGACCAAATTGTTCAGTGGGGAGAACTTCGGGAAGCTAGTGCTCAAGGTCTGACACAAAACCACTGTGGGAGCGAGCTCGCTCCCACAGATTCACTCCCACACCAAGGGATCTTCGGGGTCAGGTCAGGCCAGTTCGGCCACGACCGCCGCCAGCGCCTTGGCCGGATCGGCGGCCTGGCTGATCGGACGGCCGATCACCAGGTAATCGGAACCGGCGTCCAGCGCCTGGCGCGGAGTCAGGATGCGACGCTGGTCGTCCTGGGCGCTGCCCGTCGGACGAATCCCCGGCGTCACGAGTTGCAGCGACGGGTGAGCCGCTTTCAGGGCGCTGGCCTCCAGGGCCGAACAGACCAGACCGTCCAGGCCGGCCTTCTGCGCCAGCGCCGCCAACCGCAGCACCTGCTCCTGGGGCTCGACGTCCAGGCCGATCCCGGCCAGATCCTCGCGCTCCATGCTGGTCAGCACGGTCACGCCGATCAGCAACGGTTTCGGGCCGCTGCGCTGATCCAGCACTTCACGGCAGGCCGCCATCATGCGCAGGCCACCGGAGCAATGCACGTTGACCATCCACACGCCCATCTCCGCAGCCGCCTTGACGGCCATGGCGGTGGTGTTGGGAATATCGTGGAACTTCAGGTCCAGGAACACTTCGAAACCCTTGTCGCGCAGGGTCCCGACAATTTCCGAAGCACAACTGGTGAACAGTTCCTTGCCGACTTTGACCCGGCAAAGCTTGGGGTCCAACTGGTCGGCCAGCTTCAGGGCGGCGTCACGGGTGGGAAAATCCAGGGCGACGATAATGGGCGTCTGGCAGGCGGACATGAGCGGGCTCTCAGGCAAGTCGAAATCGGCGCGCATTGTAGCGGAACGAGCGCCCGTGCGGGACCCGATGATCGGTAAATCTCATCATCCCCCCAGCAGCATGGACGATACCGGCCTTTGTGTCGAAGCCGATACATTCATGACATGCGTACAACACGTCGACACGCTACCGTCCGCCGCCGCAACCCGTCCTTTCAGCGCTTCACGCCTCGCGGCACGAAGCCTATGCTGAGGGCTCAACCTCGCCGCCTGCTTTGCGGTTGGCAGCCTACCTGGCAGATGATGCATCCATGCAGAACACCCCTGTTGCAAATTCTGGCGATCAAAAAGTACCCGACGATGACAAGCGCTGGAACACCCGCGCGCTGATCGTCGATGACGACGTGCCGATCCGCGAGCTGCTGGTCGATTACCTGGCCCGCTTCAGCATACGCGCCAGCGGCGTGACCGATGGCGCGGCCATGCGCCAGGCAATGCAGGCCGAGCACTTCGACGTGATCGTGCTCGACCTGATGCTGCCAGGTGAAGATGGCTTGCAGTTGTGCCGCTGGCTGCGCGCCGAATCGGACATCCCGATCCTGATGCTCACCGCCCGCTGCGAGCCCACCGACCGCATCATCGGCCTGGAGCTGGGCGCCGATGACTACATGGCCAAGCCGTTCGAACCCAGGGAGCTGGTGGCGCGTATCCAGACCATCCTGCGCCGGGTGCGCGACGACCGCAGCGAGCAGCGGGCCAATATCCGTTTCGACAACTGGCGACTCAACAGCGTGCTGCGCCAACTGATCTCCGCCGATGGGCTGGTGGTGCCGCTGTCCAATGCCGAGTTCCGCCTGTTGTGGGTCTTCATCGAACGGCCACGCCGAGTGCTCAGCCGCGAACAGCTGCTGGACGCGGCTCGCGGGCGCTCCATCGAGGCCTTCGACCGCAGCATCGACCTGCTTGTATCACGCCTGCGCCAGAAGCTGGGCGACGACCCCAAGGCCCCGCAACTGATCAAGACCGTGCGCGGTGAGGGCTATTTGTTCGACGCGCGGGACATCGGTTGATGCAACTGCGCCTCGACTCCCTGTTCGGCCGCCTGTTTGGCGTGCTGTTGCTGGCGATTGTCCTGGCGCATCTGTTGGCGTTTGCCTGGTTTTCTCACTACGACAGGCCGCCTCCCGGGCCGCCACCGGGATTTTCCCGACAAGCCGAAGGCCCCCCGCGCTTCGGCCCGCCCCCTAACCGTCCAGCGCGCCCCTGGTTCGGCGGGCCGGTGGTGCCGCTGACCTTTCAATTCGTGTTCCTGATCGTCGCGGCCTGGTACGGCGCCAAGCTCCTGACCCGACCCATCCAGCGCCTGAGCGATGCAGCCGAGCGCTTGAGCGAAAACCTCGACAGCCCGCCGCTGGATGAAAACGGCCCCCGTGAGGCGCGACAGGCAGCCCATACGTTCAACCTGATGCAGCAACGGATTCTTGAGCAGGTGCAGCAGCGTTCGCGCATGCTCGGCGCGGTGTCCCATGACCTGCGCACGCCGCTGTCGCGGCTCAAGCTGCGCCTGGAGCAGATTGATGACATCAAGCTGCAAGGCCAGATGCGTCAGGATCTAGACGACATGATCGGCATGCTCGACGCCACCCTCACCTACTTGCACGAACAGCGCACCAGTGAAGCGCTGCAATGGATGGACGTGCAGGCCTTGGTGGAGTCGTTGAGCGAAAACGCTCAGGACCAGGGCGCCGATGTGCAGGTCAGCGGTACCTGCGCGCCGCTGCAGGTGCAACCGATGGCGCTGCGTTCGTGCCTCAACAACCTCATCGACAATGCCCTGCGCTACGCCGGCCATGCCTTGATTAGCCTGGAAGACCAACACAAGCAGGTGCTGATTCGAGTCATCGACCATGGTCCCGGTATTGCGGCGGACAAACGCGAGGCGGTGTTCGAGCCGTTCTTTCGCCTGGAAGGCTCGCGCAACCGCAACTCCGGCGGCGTCGGCCTGGGCATGACCATCGCCCGGGAAGCCAGCGAACGCCTGGGCGGGCAATTGACCCTGGAAGAGACACCGGGGGGTGGGTTGACGGCGGTGATCAGCCTGCCTCGTCTCTAAGCCTTCTTATCTTCCCTGTGGGAGCGAGCTTGCTCGCGATGGCGGTGTATCAGTCCACCTTGATGTGCCTGACAGGCCGCTATCGCGAGCAAGCTCGCTCCCACAGGGGCGAACGCTGTGTATTTCTCTCGGTACAAACTCCACACACCCACGACAACTGCCCCGCCGAGGCTGCATAAGCCGGTGCACCCACCGGCTATCCCAGCCCAAGGAGAGCGCCCATGATTGGTAGCGTCAGCAGTTACTCGACCTATACCAGCACCAGCAGTACCACCACCAGCAGTGCCCGCAGCCAGCAGTTTCAAAAGGAACTGCTGAGCAAGCTCGACAGCGACGGCGACGGTTCGGTCAATCAGGAAGAGTTGAGCAGCGCCCTGTCGCAAAAAAGCGACGATGGCATCCTGGTCAGCCTGAGCGACAACTTTAGCGACCTGGACAGTGACGGCAGTGGTGACCTGAGCAGCGAGGAAATGGCCGCGATGGCACCGCCGCCTCCGCCGCCACGGGACCAGGCGCCGAATACCGAACTGGCCGATGCGCTGCTCAGCGCCCTGGACGCCGACGGTGACGGCGTGGTCAGCAGCGATGAGTTGAGCAACGGCCTGGCCAGCACTGGCAGCGATGCCGACAGCCAGCAAGTGTTCTCGGCGTTGGACAAGAATGAAGACGGCACTGTCAGCCTCGACGAACTCGCCGCCAGCCTTGCGCCACCGCCACCACCGCAACAGGCCTCCAGTGAAGAGCTGTTCAGCCAGCTCGATGCCGATGGCGACGCCACCGTCACCGCCAGCGAACTGAGCAGCGCCTTGCAGGCCGGTCGCCGCAGCGACAGCTCCACCGAACAGGCCAATGTCAGCGAAGCGTTGAACAGAATGATCGCCAACCTCAGCCGGCAATACTCGCTGGATAACGTCGCCACTGTAGGGAAACACCTGAACGTGGCGACCTGATTCACTCGAACCTGGCCCTTCGGGCGCCAGGTTGGCGGTTGATGGGTCGACAATAACCCTGTGGCGAGGGAGCTTGCTCCCGCTGGGCTGCGCAGCAGCCCTGAAGCCAGCCGACACGGTGCATCAGACGGATCGAGGTCATAGGTTTGGGGTCGCTTCGCAACCCAGCGGGAGCAAGCTCCCTCGCCACAAGTGTTCGGGCCACAGGTACTCGGCATTCAAGCTATCGCGCCTGGCTTTTGCTCCAGTCCGTCAACAGGCTATACGCCACCGCCAGCAGGGTCGGGCCGATGAACAGGCCGATGAAACCGAAGGCAATCAACCCGCCGAACACCCCCAGCAGCACGATGACCAAGGGCAGGTTTCCGCCACGGCTGATCAGGTAAGGCTTGAGCACGTTGTCCACGCCACTGATGATGAACGTGCCCCAAATGCCGAGGAACACCGCCATCCCGTACTCACCCTTCCACGCCAGCCACGCCGTGGCGGGGATCCACACCAGCGGTGGCCCCATGGGGATCAGGCTCAACAGGAACGTGACGATACCCAGTACCAGCGCCCCCGGGACCCCGGCGATCAGGAAGCCTATCAGCGCCAGCACGGCCTGGGCCGCCGCGGTGCCAATCACGCCGTTGACCACCCGTTGCACCGTACCAGCCACCAGCTCGATGTAGTAACCGGCACGGTCGCCGATCAGACGCTCCAGCAACCCGTGGACGAACACCGCCAGGCGCGGGCCGTCGCGATAGAAAAAGAACACGAACACGATGCTCAGGGTCAGCTCGAGTATGCCGCCGCCAATCTGCGCACTGCGCGCCAGCAGCCAGTTGCCGACCTGCCCCAGGTAAGGCCTGGCGGACACCATCAGCGCGGCCCCCTGCTGGTCGATGCTGTTCCAGACGCCGACCAGCCGTTCGCCCACCAGCGGTACACCGGCCAACCAGGTCGGGGCTTCGGGCAAGCCGTCGACCTGTGCGTCCTTGATGAACGCGGTGGCATCGCGCACATGGTCAGCCAGGTTGAAACCCAGCCACACCAGCGGCACCGCCACCAACAACATCCAGCCGACTGTCAGCAGCGCCGCCGCCAGGGATTCGCGACCATTGACCCAGCGGGTCAGCAGGCGCATCAGCGGCCAACTGGCGAACGCCAGCACCGCCCCCCAGAACAGCGCCGACCAGAACGGCGCCATGACCCAGAGGCTTGCGCCGAACAACACCAGGAGCAGGATCTGCACCAACAGCCGATCGTTATTGATCATGTAGGGTCTCGAAAAAATGAACAGGAGCGCGGCAGCGGCGTGAAACCCGCTGCCCCGAGACAGCTTAGCGCAGCAACTCCAGGTGCAATCCCGCCGCCTCGCCGCTGGCGGCCTCCATGCGCGCCGCCCGAACGCCCTGGCCCGCCAGAGCCTCAATCCAATCCTCGGCCCGGGGACCGGCGATATTGACCCGCAAGCCCGTGTCCAGGTTCAGCGCCCGGGACAACAGGCGCAACCAGGTGTCGTCTGGCTCACCGGCAAGACGCGGCAAATCCAGGACCCCAGTGTCCTTGAGCTGGCGCAGCAGCGTGGCCGACGTCGGCAGCAAGTCCCCCAGCGCTGCGTTCGCCTCGAACTGCTCGACATGCAGGTAGGCCTTGCGATTGCCGCGGGTGATGGCATACAGCGCAATCAGTGTGCTGTCCGCCGGTGGTGCCAGGCGCAGCAGCAGGAAGGCCTGGTCGTTGTCGGCGCCATAGAGCTTGGAGTTGCCGAAGACGTCGTTGGCCCACAGGCTGCTTTCGCCGCAATCGCGGGCCTGGCACCAGAACAACAGCTCGGCGCCCTGTTTCTGCAACGCTTCGCGCGCGGCGGTAAAGGCCTGGGTGGCGGAATGTTCCGGCGGCAGTTCGTAAGTAACAGACGTGACGTTCCCACGGGCATCGACCTGGCCGTCGAAACGCAACTGGCCGCTGATCTTGCGGATCGAGCCCATGGGATAGACGCGTTCCATGTCGCTGGTTTGCCGGTAATCGACAATCTGCGCGTCGGGCATGCGCGGAACACGCTCCAGGTCGCGACTGCCTGGCACATCGACGGCGAACGACGCCGGGCTGAAGCAGGCCAGCACCAGCAGGACGAGTGAGTGAACGGATAATTTCATCGGGTCGGCTTGGCCTGGGACGCTTGGACGCAACGGGCGTCGTCGATGCACCGCGAGGCTGATAAACAGAGGTCTGTCATGGTTGTCTCCCTTTCAACCCGCCCAGCCTCGACAGTTGCCCGCCGCAAGTCAAGGAACGGTGAAGAACCGATTGAAACAGTCTGCTACAAGCGTGGCACCGACCTCGTCGTTCAGATGTAGATGATGGCCGCCGGGCAACTGCTCATGACTGAAGGGTAGACGCTCCAGCAACTCCGAGTGCTGGGCCAGCATGCCGTCGGCTGCCACCACCAGATGCGCCGGACAACCAACCCGCGCCACGAACGCCATGGCCTGCTCATCGGTCAGGCGCAAAGGCGATGGCAAGGTCAGGCGGTTGTCGGTGCGCCAGGTATAGCCCCCGGGCACCGGCATCAGGCCCCGCTGGGCCAGCAATTCGGCGGCCTCGCGACTGACCGCCACCAGCCCCTTCATCCGTGCTTCGATGGCCCGTTCGAGGGTTTTGTAGACCGGCTTGCGTTTCTGCTGCAGATCCAACTGGGCTTGCAGGGCCATGCCCATGCGCTCGGCCGCGTTATCGCCTTTGGCTGTCGGAGGAATGACCCCGTCGATCAGCCCCAGGTGCGTCACCCGCTCCGGCAGGGAGCCGGCCAGCACCAGCGAGACAATGGCACCCATGGAGTGCCCCAGCAGGGCGAAACGCTTCAAGCCCAGTTGCTCGGCGACTTGCAGCACATCGTGGGCGTAGTCCCAGAGGGCATAACCGGCACCGGGCGGCCGATGCCCGGAGTGACCGTGGCCGGCCATGTCCAGGGCAATCACCCGCAGGCCCTCGAGCCTGGGCGCCAGGCGGGCGAAACTGTTGGCGTTGTCCAGCCAACCATGCAGGGCAATCACCGGCAGCCCATCTTCCGGCCCGAACAGGTGGGCCGCCAGTTCGATGTGCGGCAGGCTCAGGCGGACTTCCTCGACCACACTCATGCGTTGTGCCCTTCCCAACGCTGGAACAGGTTCTTGAGCAGGTTGGCCGTGTCCTGTGGACGTTCGAGGGGGAACATATGGCCGCCGGGCATGCTCAGGGATTCGCCATGGAGCATACGCCCCACCGAACGGGTGTGATGACGCATCACCACGCGACTCTGCCGACCGCGCACCACGGCCAGCGGCACCTTGAGCTTACGGGGCCGCCCGGGGCTGGTGTGCGGCACGCCGCGGTAAATGCTGATTTCGGTGGCAGGGTCGAAGCGCAGCCGTAACCGGTCGCCGACTTGTTGCAGACCGTGTTGCAGGTAGGCGTCGAAGCAATCCGGATCAAAGCTGCGGAACAGGGTCTTGCCGGCAAAATACTGCCGGGCCGATGCCAGGTCAGCGAACTCCTCACGCCGACCCAGGGTCCGGCCCGCTGGCGTCAGGCGGTCAATTAAGCCCAGGCGCTTGGCGGCCAGGATCACCCACTGGTCGGTACGGGTCAGCAGCGGCGAATCGAGCATGACCACGCCCCGATACAGCTCCGGGCAGCGCAACGCCGCGTGCAGGTGCAGCACGCCGCCCAGTGAGTGACCGACGCCCCACACAGGCGTCGGTTGCTGCTCCAGGTGATGGATCAGTTCGTCCACCAGGTTGTGCCAGTTATCGTCCACCGGAAAACGCGGGTCATGGCCGTGCAACTCCAGATGCGCGACCTGGTACTGCGGCGCCAGCGCGGCGAACAGCTTGCCGTAGGTGGCCGAGGGAAAACCGTTGGCGTGGGCGAAAAAAATCTGTTGCGACATGACAGCCGATCCATTGGGGAACTGGGGCAGATTGTCCGCAGAACCCGACGGCACGGCAATGACCGTAACTGACAGGAATGATGACAGTCGAGCTTGGGCTATGGGGTTATATGAGCGATGAAAACCTGTGGCGAGGGAGCTTGCTCCCGCTGGGCTGCGAAGCGCCCCCCCAAACCATCCGCCTGACACACCGCATCGCCTGGTCTTGGGCCTGCTGCGCAGTCCAGCGGGAGCAAGCTCCCTCGCCACAAGAGCTTCCCCGCCACAAATGCATTCGGGTTCAACGCGCCGGCGGCTGTTCACCCAGCGGCACCACGGCCATGGTCAGGCGCGACACGCAGTTGACCTTGCCCTCGTCATTGACCAGGCGGATGTCCCAGACCTGGGTGGTGCGGCCCAGGTGGACCATCCGGGCCGTGGCGGTCACCCGTCCGCTGCGCACACCGCGCAGATGGTTGGCATTGATCTCCAGGCCCACGCAATAGAACTTGCTGGCATCGACACAGAGATAGGCCGCCATGGACCCGACCGTTTCGGCCAGTACCACCGAGGCACCGCCGTGCAGCAGGCCGAACGGCTGGTGGGTGCGATGATCGACCACCATGCTGGCGGTCAGGGATTCGTCGTCGAAAGACTCGAAACGAATGTCCAGCATTTCGCTGATGGTATTTTTACCGGCAGCGTTCAGTTGCTCGATGTTGGGGGTGGTGCGCCACAGACTCATCGTTGCCCTTCCTGTGTGGTTTTTTTATTGCATTCAATCCTGCACAGCACTGTGGGAGCAAGGCTTGCCCGCGATGCAGACGCTGGGGTGGATCAGGTATTACAGACGCTTGAGCGTCATCGCCCCGGCCAGCGGCATGTCGCCTTCCAGCTCGGCCAGGCCGGCGGTTTGCACCTGCTCGGGGTGTTGCAGATGGCCGTGCTGCAGAAAGCCCAGCAGGCTGCCCACCAAAGGGTTATGGCTGACCAGCAGCACATTGTCCTGGTCCTCGAGGCGTTCCAGGACTTTTTGCGGCCGGGTGTCCGGCGTGAGCCAGTTCACCGTGATCAGCTCAGGCTGAAAACCCAGCGCTTCGCGCACCAGTTGTGCGGTCTGCTGGGCGCGCAGATAGGGACTGGCGTAAATCGCGGTCAGGGGCTGGCCGATCAATTGCGCGGCACTGCGCAACACCTCCTCGCGACCGTGAGCCGTCAGGGCCCGCTCCGGATCGGGACGGGTACCGTACGGCTCAGCCTCACCATGACGCAACACCCACAATCTCATAGCTTCGGCTCCTCGTCCCGGGCCGGATGCGGGGCCGGCGCCACGGTGTGAGGCGCTTCACCTTCAGGCGTGCGCGGGGTCGGCCAGTCCGCGAACGGCCAGGGTTTCTGATCGCTGTGAAAGGTACCGAAACGACCGATCTGGGCCAGGAACTGGCTCAGGCTGTCGCCGAAATTCATCAGGCTGGCACTGGGAGCGCCGTAGATCAGCCGATAGATCAACTGCACCAGCACCACGGCGCCGAGGATGAATTGCGCCACCTGCCAGACCAGCAGGTAAATCACCATCCACAGCACACGCAGCAGGATGGATTCGTATTGGGGTTGTCCTTGCGGATCGTTCATGGCTCGCTCCTGCTTGCGGTCAATAAAGGTTCAGTTGAAACCGCTGGTGGAAATGAAATCGACGTCGGTCTTCGGTTCGCCACGCATCAACAGCTCGATCACCTGTTCAAGCGTGCGCCCTTCGAACAGGATCGCGTGCAGCCCGGCGACCAGCGGCATGTACACCCCCGCCTCCTGGGACTTGGCCTTGAGCACCTTGAGGGTATTGACCCCTTCGGCCACTTCACCCAGGCGCGACACGGCCTCGTCGAGGCTCAAGCCTTGGCCGAGGGCAAAACCGACCTGGTAGTTGCGGCTCTTGGGCGAGGAACAGGTGACGATCAGGTCGCCCACGCCGGCCAACCCCAGGAAGGTCATCGGATTGGCGCCCTGGCTGACGGCAAAGCGGGTCATTTCCGCCAGCGCACGGGTGATCAGCATGCTCTTGGTGTTCTCGCCCATGCCCAGCGCCACCGCCATGCCGGCGATGATGGCATAGACGTTCTTCAACGCCCCGCCCAGTTCCACACCGAAACGGTCGGCACTGGCGTAGACCCGAAAGGTGCGGCCATGCAATGCCGCCTGGACCCGCTGGCAGAGCTCCTCATCCTCACTGGCGACCACGGTGGCGGTCAGCGCGTGCTCGGCGATTTCCCGCGCCAGGTTCGGCCCGGAGATCACACCGATCCGAGCCTTGGGCGCGATTTCTTCGAGAATCTCGCTCATCAGCTTGAAGGTCTTGGCTTCGATGCCCTTGGTCAGGCTCACCAACAGCTTGCCGCTCAAGCGTTCTGCGTAGGGCGCCAGCACCGAACGCAAGGCGCTGGATGGCAAGGCGACGAAGAACAGGTCGCTGCCCTCCAGGGTTGCCTGCAAGTCAGTCACCGGTTCCACTTCCGGGCGGATCTTGATGCCCTTGAGGTAACGCGGGTTCTCGCGATTGACCCGGATGGCCTCGGCCTGCTCCGGGTCACGCATCCACTGGCGCACCGGGTGACCATTCTCGGCCAGCAGGTTAGCCACGGCGGTGCCGAAACTCCCGCCTCCCAGGACCGCAATCGGGCGCTGTTCAGTCATATGCAATCCGTTCATCCATACCAAGTGGCAATGCGGGGCATTATACGGAGCGGCCAGAGCGCGACCAGCCCCGGCAACAATTACCACCAGCTGTAGGAAGCTGACCATCAATTCCTAGGAAAATGCTGTCAACGCGAATGGAAAAGTCGTTCAGCTCGGTTAACATGCCCGCCATCCACCCTATCTCAAAGGCTGTGCCGTGTCCGTTGGCCCTTCCCGTCCAGGCTCGTCCCTGCTATTGGCACTGATCATCAGCCCGCCAGTGCTGGGCGACGACCTGTTCGTGGACAGCCAGCCCATGCCCCAGGTGCTGACGGCCACGCGCCTCAAGCAATCACCAGCGGCAGTGCCAGGCAGCATGACCGTGCTCGACAGCGAGTTGATCAAGGCCAGCGGCGCCCGCGATATCAGCGAACTGCTGCGCCTGGTGCCGGGCATGATGGTCGGCAACATCAGCGGCAACCAGGCCGCGGTGAACTACCATGGCACCAACGCCAGCGAAGCCCGCCGCATGCAAGTGCTGATCGACGGCCGCTCGGTGTACCGCGCCGGCCTGGCCACGGTGGACTGGAGCGATATTCCGGTGGCCATGGAGGACATCGAGCGGATCGAAGTCTTCCGCGGCCCCAACACCGTCAGCTACGGCGCCAATGCGCTGATGGCGGTGGTCAACATCATCACCCGTGCCCCGGCCGACAGCCACGGCACCCGGTTGAAAATCACCCGTGGCCAACGCGGCATCAGCGACTGGTACGCCAGCCAGGGCAGCGGTTGGGACGGCGGCGACCTGCGGTTGTCGTTGTCCGGCCAGGAAGACGATGGCTTTGACAGCGACCGCAACGGCGCCGATTACCGCGACAGCCGCCGCCTGAACCGCTTCAACCTGTCCGTCAGCCAGACGTTGAACGAGCAGCAAAGTATCGATTGGCAGTTGAACGCCAAGGACGGGACCAATCAGCGGCCCTACACCTACCACCCGGTGTTCGCCGGGATTACCGCCGCCGGCGACAATTCCGACGTCATCGCCAAGGACTACGCAGGCTCACTGCGCTGGAACCTGGACCTGGACCCCGACCACAGTCTTTATGTACAGGGCTCGATCCAGCACTGGGATCGCCAGCAGACCTGGCGCGCCTGCGACGCCGAGGTGTCCTTCAGCCCGCAATTGACCGACCTGTGGCAGCTCAACCCCTACTATGCCGAGAAGCTGGCGCGCAATATCCCCAGCTACATCAGCAGCGGCGCGCCAGCCGGCACGCCACAGGAACAGGCGTTGGCCAATCAGGTACTCGACCAGTGGCGCAACGGTGCCTCGCAAACCCTGTGCGGCGACATCGACCAGAGCGCCCGGGAATCGCGCTACGACCTGGAGATCCAGGACACCCTGAGCCTGTCCGACAGCCTGCGACTGGTCACCGGCGCCAACTATCGCTATGACCGGGCCGATTCGCAGACATACTTCAACGGCACCCTGGACGACACCACCTGGCGCCTGTTCGGCCAGCTCGAATGGCGGGCCACCGAGCATTGGTTGTTGCAGGGCGGCGCGATGTTCGAAGACACCCGCCTGACCGGCAGTTCGCTGACCCCACGGGTCGCGGTCAACTACCTGATCACCCCGCGCCACGGACTGCGGGCGGTGTACTCCGAAGCCGTGCGCTCCCCGGACATGTTCGAGAACAACGTCAACTGGAGCTATCAAGTCACCAACCTGCAACCCGCCGCCTTCGGCCAGAACAGTGCCCGTTACTTCGTCCGGACCCGCGGCCCGGGCAACCTGGAACAAGAGCACATGCGCTCCCGGGAATTGGGCTACAACGGTTATTTCGTGGACCTGGGGCTGGCGGTCGACGTGAAACTGTTCCATGACGAAATCACCGACATGATCAGCGAACCGTTGCGCAACAATCAGTACATCGCCAGCAACAGCAACGAATCGCAATTCTCCGGGGCCGAAACCCAGGTCGACTGGCGCGTGACCAGCGCCGACCGCCTGCGCCTGACCTATGCCTATGTCGACGCCCAGGCCAGCAACCCCCTCGACGAACAACTGACCGCCCGCAACAGCGGTTCGGCCGGCTGGCTACGGGACTGGGGCCAAGGCTGGAACAGTGCGCTGTTCTATTACGCCGCCGACGCCCTCAATGGCTATCGCTACGAACGGGTAGACACCCGCCTCGCCCGGCGCATTCCCCTGGGCAAGGCCAGCCTGGAACTGGCAGGAGTCCTGCAGCAGCGCCTGGACAACCAGCCCACCACGTTTATCGACAATCGCTACGACTCCCGCCATGTCGTGTACTTCAGCGCGGAGTTGTCTTTCTAGATGTCCCGACGCCCACCCCGCAAGACGCCATTTCATGGCCGCCTGACGCTAGCCCTATGCCTGGTGTTTGCCGGTTGGCTGGCGACCATCGAGGCCCAGGCCGCCGAGATCCTGCTGACCGGCGCCGAGGACAGCCCCGGCGTGCAATCTTTCACCCATGCCCTGAAAACCCTGCGCCCTGAAGACAGCGTGCGGTTTACGCCGCTGGCCAACCTGCCAGCACCAGACAAGCTGCCGGGCAATGTCCGCCTGATCCTGCTTGACCTGCCCAGCCTCGACTGGCGCCTGCAAGACGCCCGGGGCCCGGCCACCCTGGTGCTGCGCATCAGCCGCCAGCAAGCCCGTGATCGCCTGGGCGAAGCAACGCCTGCGCACCTGAGCCTGCTGTGGAGCGATCCACCGATGGCGCGGCAATTGCGGCTGATCCGCGCCATCCTGCCGCAGGTGCGACGGGTCGGCGTGCTCTACGACACCCACAGCGAATTCCTGCTCAAGGACATTCAACAGGCCGCGGCACCGCTGGGCCTGACCCTCGTCAGCGAACGCTGGGACGACACCAATGACAGCCGTTCCCTGCAAAACCTGCTGGGCCAGAGCGACGTGCTGCTGGGTCTCGATGACCCCGACTTGTACAACCCCAAGACCGTGAAGAACCTGTTGCTCAGCAGCTACGCCCGGCAACGCGCCCTGATCGGGCCCAGCGCCGCATTCGTCAAGGCCGGCAGCCTGGCCAGCACCTATAGCGACCAACAAGACTGGCTGGCGATTCTCGACGAGTTGCTCGACCGCCCCGCCACCACCTGGCCGCGCACCCTGTATCCGGACCGTTTCAAGGTCCTGGGCAACCGGCAGGTCTCCCGCTCACTGGGGATCGAACCGATTGATGCCGAATCCGTCGCGGCAACGTTGGCCGAAGGAGAACACCGCCCATGACCTTGCGTCGCCGTTGGGACATCAACACCCGAACCCAGCTCATCGCCCTCGGCCCGGCGTTGCTGCTGACTGTGCTGCTGATCAGTTTCTTTACCTTCGTGCGGATCCAGGACTTGCGCCAGGAACTCAATCACACCGGGCAACTGATCGCCAACCAACTGGCCCCCGCCACGGAATACGGGGTGATTTCCGGCAATAAAGAAGTGTTGGAAAGCCTGCTCACCGCCACCCTGGCGACCCCACACGTGCGCTTCCTGGAGATCCAGGACAGCACCGACAAGGTCCTGGTGTACGTCGAACAACCCGAGCAAACCCGCAGCCGTGGCCAGCAGGTTGAAGTCTTCCAGGCCCCGGTGCGCCTGCAGCGCATCGCCCTGAACAATGATTTCCTGCAGGGCAACAGCCCATCCGTGGAGGCCTCCGGCGAAGATTACCTGGGCCGCGTGATCGTCGGCATGTCCAGCGACGCCTTCAGTCAGCGGCAACAGGAGATTCTGTTCAAGGCCGCGATCCTGGCACTGTTCGCCCTGCTGTTCACCTTCCTGGTGGCGCGCCGGCTGGCGACCAACCTGTCCCGGCCGATCCGCGACATCGGTAACGCGGTCAAGGCCATCCAGCAAGGCGACTACAGCACCCCGCTGCCCATCGTCGATGACGCCGAACTGGGGGCCTTGTCGCGGCACATCAACAACCTGGCCGATGGTTTGGGGCAAGCCAGCCGTGAACAGCACCAGGCCATGGCGCAGTTGATCAAGACCCGCGAAGAAGCGGAAAAAGCCAACAGCGCCAAGTCCGAATTCCTGGCGATGATGAGCCATGAACTGCGCACGCCCATGAACGGCGTACTGGGCATGCTGCAGTTGCTGGAAACCACCCGCATGACCGACGAGCAGCACGAGTACACGGCGCTGGCCTCGGAATCCACCGAACACCTGCTGAAGGTGATCAACGACATCCTCGATTTCTCGCGCATCGAACGCTCGGCCCTGGAGCTGGAGCACATCCCGTTCAACCTGGCAGAACTGGTGAGCAGTTGCGCGCAGTCGTTCCAGCACAGCGCCGCGCAGCGCAAGCTGGGCCTGGACCTGCTGGTCCCGGACGACCTGCAGGCCTTGCAGGTCCAGGGCGATCCGACACGGATACGGCAGATCCTGGTCAACCTGATCGGCAATGCACTGAAATTCACCGAGCAAGGCCGTGTCACCGTGCAATGCCAGTGGCAGGCCCTGGACCACGAACTGCTGTGGTTCACCTGCACAGTGCGCGACAGTGGCATCGGAATCCCGGCCGAGAGCCTGGAGCGCATGTTCGACGCCTTCCAGCAGGCCGACAATTCGATCTCCCGGCGCTACGGCGGCACCGGCCTGGGCCTGCCGATCGCCCGTACCCTGGCCGAGCGCATGGGCGGGACGCTGCGGGCCCAGAGCGAAGAAGGCCAGGGTTCGGTGTTCACCCTCGAAATCCCGCTGGCCCTGTCGCGCCAGACGCCAGTGACCCTGGCGCCGCGCCTGCCTATCGGCAGCGGCAGCGGCGATGGCGAAGGCCGCAACGTATTGCTGGTGGAAGACAATCCGGTCAACCAGACAGTGGTCGAAGCCATGCTGCGCAGCCTGGGCTTCACCGTCAGCATCGCCACCGATGGCGCCCAAGCTGTACGCAGCGCCGAAAGCCTGATTTTCGAGGCGATCCTCATGGATTGCCGTTTGCCCATCATCGATGGCTACGAAGCCACGCGGCAGATCCGTCAGTTGCCGGGCTGCGGCGAGGTGCCGATCATCGCCCTGACGGCCAACGCCTTGCAGGGTGACCGCGAAGCCTGCCTCGCGGCGGGCATGAACGATTACCTGGCCAAGCCGTTCAAAAGGAACGACCTGCAGCAGATTCTGCAGCGCTGGGTGAATTAGAACAGGTCACTGGACCATCTGTGACTGGCGTGAAAGGCGAAAGTGCGGCAGTCTTAAGCACCCGAACAAGCCTCGATTGGGGCTTGAATAAAAATTTCAGTGCACAGGTGTACATTCATTTCCCGTGTGCTGTGACTTTCACTACAACGCAATAGTCTATGAGTAGGCTGTCGATTCGAGGCATGAACGCTTCGGTCGGCCGGGAAGATTTGCCCCACCCTGCCGCATGGGACTATTGAGGAGCTCGCATGACCAAACAAAACGCCTTTACCCGGGAAGATTTGCTGCGCTGCAGTCGCGGTGAGCTGTTCGGCCCAGGTAACGCGCAACTGCCCGCCCCGAACATGCTGATGGTGGATCGCATCACCCATATCAGCGAAGAGGGTGGCAAGTACGGCAAAGGTGAATTGGTCGCCGAGCTGGATATCACTCCGGACCTGTGGTTCTTCGCCTGCCACTTCGAAGGTGATCCGGTCATGCCGGGCTGCCTGGGCCTTGACGCCATGTGGCAACTGGTCGGTTTCTTCCTCGGCTGGCAAGGCCTGCCGGGTCGCGGTCGCGCCCTGGGCTCGGGCGAAGTGAAGTTCTTTGGTCAGGTCCTGCCGACCGCCAAGAAAATCACCTATAACATTCATATCAAGCGTGTCCTCAAGGGCAAGCTGAACATGGCCATTGCCGATGGTTCGGTCGCCGTGGATGGTCGCGAGATCTACACCGCCGAAGGCCTCCGGGTTGGCGTTTTCACCTCCACTGACAACTTCTAAGGGTTATCCGCATGCGCCGCGTCGTTATCACTGGTCTGGGCATCGTTTCGTGCCTGGGCAATGACAAAGAGACCGTCTCCGCTAACCTGCGTGCAAGTCGCCCTGGCATCCGGTTCAATCCGGAATATGCCGAAATGGGTCTGCGTAGCCAGGTTTCCGGCTCCATTGACCTTCCCCTCGAAGAGCTGATCGATCGCAAGATCTACCGTTTCGTCGGCCACGCGGCGGCTTACGCCTACCTGGCCATGAAGGACGCCATCGCTGACTCCGGGCTGACCGAAGAGCAGGTTTCCAACCCGCGCACCGGCCTGATCGCCGGTTCCGGTGGCGCCTCCACCTTGAACCAGATGGAAGCGCTGGACATCCTGCGCGAGAAAGGCGTCAAGCGCGTTGGCCCGTACCGCGTCACGCGGACCATGGGCAGCACCGTTTCCGCCTGCCTGGCCACGCCGTTCAAGATCAAGGGTTTGAACTACTCGATCTCCTCCGCTTGCGCCACCAGTGCCCACTGCATTGGTAATGCGGTCGAGCAGATCCAGATGGGCAAACAAGACATCGTGTTCGCCGGTGGCGGCGAAGAAGAACATTGGAGCCAGTCGTTCCTGTTCGACGCGATGGGCGCCCTGTCCAGCAAGCGCAACGACACCCCGGACAAGGCTTCCCGCGCCTACGATGCAGACCGTGACGGCTTCGTCATCGCTGGCGGCGGCGGCATGGTGGTGGTCGAGGAGCTGGAACACGCCCTGGCCCGTGGCGCCAAGATCTACGCGGAAATCGTCGGCTACGGCGCCACTTCCGACGGCTACGACATGGTCGCACCAAGCGGTGAAGGCGCCGTGCGTTGCATGCAGATGGCCATGTCCACCGTTGATGCACCGATCGACTACCTGAACACCCACGGCACCTCGACTCCGGTCGGCGACGTCGCGGAAATGAAAGGTGTGCGCGAAGTGTTCGGCGACAAGGCCCCGGCCATCAGCTCCACCAAGAGCCTGTCGGGTCACTCCCTGGGCGCCGCCGGCGTTCACGAAGCGATCTACTGCATGCTGATGATGGAAGGCAACTTCATGGCCGGTTCCGCCAACATCGACGAACTGGATCCGGAAGTGGCCGACCTGCCAATCCTGACCAAGACTCGCGAAAACGCCACCATCAATACCGTGATGAGCAACAGCTTCGGCTTCGGCGGCACCAACGCCACCCTGGTCATGCAGCGCTGGCAGGGCAAGTAAGCCCCGCCGCTACGCCACACACAAAAACGCCCCGACTGGTTCGGGGCGTTTTTTTTGCCTGGCAAATATGCCTGAGCTCATTGTGGGAGCGAGCTTGCTCGCGATAGCGGTGGATCAGCCTGCATCAATGTTGAATGTGCCGCAGCCATCGCGAGCAAGCTCGCTCCCACAGTGCTCCCTCAATCAGCGCACGACAAACCGCTGCTGCGTCAGCAGCCGATCCCCCTGGAACACCATGAACCGCCACTCCCCCGGCACCACTTCGTGGCTTTCGGTGAATTCGTAGGCCATGACATCCTGAGGCGCGCCGGGCACCAGTTTCTGGATGACCTCGAACTTGTCGTGGCGCACGCCATCGGGGGTGCGGATGCCGGGAGTGAAGTACAACAGAGTCAACGGCTGGTCATCCGCGACCTTGCCGGCCAACTGGTAGCGCATGCCGAACTTGGTGCCCAGCTTCGCCGGCACGCTCTCGGTCTGGCGGATCTGCTCGTTGCTGCGCCGCAGGACCCGCTCTCCCGATTGCAGCTCGGCTTGCGGCCCGTCGAAAACACCGTACTCCACCGGGCCTTCGACACGGACTTCGGCCTGTGCCAGGCCGCAGGTCAACAACAGCGCGACCAGTGCGCTTGAACGGGTGAGGTGCATAGTGCGCTCCTTGATTGAGATGAGCGCGAGGGTATGACGCGGGAGTGACAGGCTGATGACAAAGCGATGTTGGCCATGCCAGCTATAACTTGGGGATAGGGTTGACCTGTGGCGAGGGAGCTTGCTCCCGCTCGACTGCGCAGCAGTCGCCAGATTTGGGGCTACTGCGTAGCCCAGCGGGAGCAAGCTCCCTCGCCACAAAAGCGGACTCAGCGGGCCACTGAGCGCGGCAATACCGAAAGAAAGTTATCCCGCGCCACCTTCCGCGCCACGTCTTGCGGCAAGGCATCGAGAAACGGATCGAAGCTGCGCAGCTCCTTGCCCAACTTGTTGAACCGTCCGACGACATCCGAACCCACCATGAAGCGCTCAGGAAAGCGCTCCACCAGCGTTAGCCACTCATCCCGCGGCTTACCCGCCTCGTCCAGCAAGTACGGCGTGAGCACGCTCCAGGACAGGTCTATGTACAGATTGGGGTAAGCCTCGAGCATGCGGGTCAGGGTCGGCAACAGAAAATCCAAGCGGGTCTGGTGGCGATGGATCTCCATGCTGGTACCGGCGTGAGCCCAGATGAAGCGCGTATGCGGATGATTGCGCAACGGCTCCTCGATTTCTGCCAGGTACAGCGGATTTTTCTCACGCTTGGAAGTGATGTTGGAATGCAGCATCACCGGCAAGTCGTTCTCGGCCGCCAGGTGATAGATCCGCGTCATGGCTTCATTGTTGGCCCGCGGGGTGTCGCCCGAGGTCAGCGCCGTCAGGTCGTCGTGGCGGGTGAAGACCTCGCCGATGCCTTGCCACAAACCCGGGTAGAGATCGAGCATGCGCTGGATATGGGCGGCGGAGTTCTTGTCGTTGGGGTTGAAGCCCGACAGGAAGGGATGAAAGTGCCGGCGCTGCTCGTCGGTCAGCTTGCTCACCGCCGCGGCGACAATCACGTCGGTGGCGCTGTACCAATAGGCATCCGCATCGTCACCGGCGTAATAGCGCGGACGCTTGGGCTCGTCCTCATGCCATTTCTTGGCCACCGGCACACCGGAAATCATCACATGCTCAATGCGATTGTCCGCCATCGCCTGGAGCAACTTGGGCATGCCGGCGGTTTCCTGGAAGAAATCGACGTAATGCAGGTGCGCATCGCTGTAGGCATATTCACGAGCCACGGCGCCGCTGCTGGAAACGACCAGTAGCCAGGCGCAGATCAGACGAGTCAGGGGCACGGGCAGTCTCCAGAAGCCTTGAACAGCGTAGACCCTAACCGTCCCGCCTGGGTTCAAGGCGTATCTGCCGCGTCTGCCGACGACGGGTTATGCTTCGTGCAACCGTTGTTCAACCTGGAAGACAACATGAGCACTCCCCTGACCGTTCGCCCCCGCGCCGAAGATGTCGAAGGCCAGCCGATTCTTCGCCCGCTGCCGTCCGCCAAATGCCGCAGCGTCGGGCCTTTCGTGTTCTTCGATCACATGCTGCAAACCACCTACCCGGCCGGCAGAGGCATGAACATCCGCCAACATCCGCATATCGGCCTGTCCACCCTCACCTACCTGTTCCAAGGAAAACTCCAGCACAAGGACAGCCTGGGTTCCGACCAGGTGGTGGACGCCGGGGATGTCAGCTGGATGACCGCCGGCAGCGCCATCGCCCACGTCGAGCGCACCCCCGAGTCATTGCTGGGCAGCGCATTCGTCATGCATGGGTTGCAAGTCTGGCTGGCCTCGCCCAAGGCCCATGAACAAGGCCCCGGGCACTACAGCCATCACCCGGCACACAGCCTGCCGGTCAGCGAGAACCTGGGGGTCAGCATCCGGATGATCGCCGGGTCAGGCTTTTGCCTGGAATCGCCGGTGCCGGTGCTGTCGCCAACGCTGTATGCCGAGTTGATGCTGCAAACCGCGACGACCTTGCTGATTCCCACCGAACATGCAGAGCGGGCCCTGTATGTGCTGAGCGGCGAGGCGTCATTGGATGGCGAGCCGGTAGAAGCCCATTCCCTGGTGATCCTGCCGACAGGGGAAGAAATGACGCTGTTTGCCGACAGTGACTGCCATGCCGTGCTGTTCGGCGGTGCGCCCCTGGACGGACCGCGACGGATCAACTGGAACTTCGTTTCCAGCGACCCGGCCCGGATCGATGAGGTCCGCCGGCGCTGGGCCGCTGGAGACTGGCCGACGGTGCCGGGGGAAAGCGAGCGGATCGAGTTGCCCTAGCTTCACAACATCCTGTGGCGAGGGGGCTTGCTCCCGCTTGGCTCTGTAGGAGCTGGCGAAGCCTGCGATCTTTTGATCTTGATCTTTCGCTTGAGGTTCAAGTGACTGGGGAAAGATCGCAGCCTCGTTGCACTCGACAGCTCCTACACAGCTCCTACAGGCCCAGCGGGAGCAAGCTCCCTCGCCACAGGTTCAACTTGAAGCATTCAGCCCCTGAACACTTCATCCAACAAATTATGCATCGATCTGAACGCCCGCCCGGCGACCTTGGCGTTGTACATCATCTTGCCCGGCACATTGGCCTGCGGGTCGGTGAACGAATGCACCGCACCGCCGTAGCTCAGCAGTTGCCAATCCACCCCGGCGGCGTTCATTTCATCTTCGAAGGCCGGTAGCTGCTCTTTCGGCACCAGCGGGTCCGAGGCGCCATGCATGACCAACACCGCGCCCTTGATGTTCTGCGCATCGGCCGGGTTCGGTGTATCCAGGGTGCCGTGGAAGGAAATCGCCGCCTTCAGCGGTGCGCCGCTGCGGGCCAGTTCCAGGGCGCAGCAGCCACCGAAGCAAAAGCCGAACGTGGCCAGCCTGGAAGCGTCGACCTGCGCTTCGCCCTGGCTCTGCAGTTGCTCGAGCGCCGCCTGCATGCGCTTGCGCAACAACGCCCGGTCGTTCTTGAGGGGCATCATCGCCGCTCCCGCCTCATCGGCATTGCTCGGGCGAACCGCCTGCCCGTACAGGTCGGCGATCAACACCACATAACCGTTGGCCGCCACCGATCTGGCGATGTCCTCGGCCCCCGCCCCTACGCCCATCCAATTCGGCGCCATCAGCAAACCCGGGCGCGAGCCCTGTTGGCTGACGTCGAAGGCCAGGCGACCTTCATAACTTTGACCATCGATCTGATAGACCAGCGAACGAACCGTAACCTGACTCATGACGGACTCCTCTTGATGAAACATTCAAGAAGCCATTGTGGGAGCGAGCTTGCTCGCGATGACGGTAGACCAGTCAACTCATCTGTTGAATGTTCGATCGAAATCGCGAGCAAGCTCGCTCCCACAAGGGACTTTTCTGCGTCAGATTAAGCTGACAGCTCAACCAACAGCTTGTTCAGGCGACGCACATACGCCGCCGGGTCCTTCAGGCTGTCGCCAGCCGCCAGGGCCGCTTGGTCGAACAGGATGTGCGACAGATCGCCGAAACGCTCTTCGCTCTGCTCGTTGTCGAGTTTTTCCACCAGCGGGTGGGCCGGGTTGAATTCGAAGATCGGCTTGGAGTCCGGGACTTTCTGGCCGCTGGCTTCGAGGATCTGGCGCATTTGCAGGCCCAGGTCCTGCTCACCGATGGCCAGGATCGCCGGGGAATCGGTCAGGCGGTGCGAGACACGCACTTCGCTGACAGCATCGCCCAGGGCCGCCTTGATCCGCTCGACCAGGCCTTCCTTGCTCTTGGCGACTTCTTCGGCGGCTTTCTTGTCTTCTTCCGAATCCAGGTTGCCGAGGTCCAGGTCACCACGGGCCACGTCGACAAAGCTCTTGCCGTCGAACTCGCTGAGGTAGCTCATCAGCCATTCATCGATGCGGTCGGTCAGCAGCAGCACTTCGATGCCTTTCTTGCGGAAGACTTCCAGGTGCGGGCTGTTCTTGACCTGTGCATAAGTTTCACCGGTCAGGTAGTAGATCTTGTCCTGGCCTTCCTTGGTGCGGGCCAGGTAATCGGCCAGGCCAACGATCTGCTCGCCATCGTCACCCTGGGTCGACGCAAAACGCAGCAGGCCGGCGATCTTCTCTTTGTTGGCGAAGTCCTCGGCCGGACCTTCTTTCATCACCTGGCCGAAGTTTTTCCAGAAGCCCTTGTACTGCTCGGGCTCGTTCTTCGCCAGTTTTTCCAGCATGTCCAGCACGCGCTTGGTCAGTGCCGACTTCATGGAATCGATGATCGGATCTTTCTGCAGGATTTCCCGCGAAACGTTCAGCGACAAATCGTTGGAGTCCACCACACCCTTGATGAAGCGCAGGTACAGCGGCAGGAACGATTCGGCCTGGTCCATCACGAACACACGCTGCACGTACAGCTTCAGGCCGCGTGGCGCTTCGCGCTGATACAGATCGAACGGCGCACGGGCCGGCACGTACAGCAACGAGCTGTACTCCAGCTTGCCTTCGACCTTGTTATGGCTCCAGCTCAGCGGGTTCTCGAAGTCGTGGGCGATGTGCTTGTAGAACTCCTGGTATTCCTCGTCTTTCACCTCGGTGCGCGGACGGGTCCACAAGGCACTGGCGCGGTTGACGGTTTCCCATTCCACTTCAGGCTTTTCTTCGCCTTCGGCAGCGGTGACTTCCTTCGGCAGCTCAATTGGCAGCGCGATATGGTCGGAGTACTTCTTGATGATGTTGCGCAGACGCCAGCCATCGGCGAACTCGTCTTCACCGGACTTGAGGTGCAGCACAATGCGGGTGCCGCGATCAGCCTTGTCGACGGTGGCGACTTCAAACTCGCCCTCGCCCTTGGACGACCAGTGCACGCCTTCGCTCGCCGCGAGGCCGGCACGGCGGCTGAACACTTCAACCTGGTCGGCAACGATGAACGCGGAATAGAAACCGACGCCGAACTGACCAATCAGGTGGGAATCTTTCTTCTGGTCACCGGACAGGTTCTTCATGAAGTCGGCGGTGCCGGACTTGGCGATGGTGCCCAGGTGCGTGATCACCTCTTCGCGGCTCATGCCAATGCCGTTGTCTTCGAGGGTGACGGTTTTCGCGTCCTTATCGAAGCTCACACGGATTTTCAGCTCAGCGCCGCCTTCCAGCAATTCTGGCTTGGAAAGGGCTTCGAAACGTAATTTGTCGACAGCGTCAGAGGCGTTCGAAATCAACTCGCGAAGGAAAATTTCCTTATTGGAATACAGCGAGTGAATCATCAGGTGCAGCAGTTGCTTCACCTCGGTCTGGAAGCCCAGGGTTTCCTTTTGAGTTTCCACGCTCATGGTCATCAAACTCCAAGTGGATGGTGGTGTCCGCCTCGCTGAGATTGGCGGCGGGATGTCCTCAAGGTGGGGGCAACGCTGATGATTTCAAGGGCGATCCGGTTTTGACGGCTCCTGGATCTTGAAATGCGCCCGGGCGGTGGCGATGGGTTGTGCCTCGGCGTCTTGCCAGGCGGTGATCGCGACGTTGGCGACCCGCCGGCCCTGGCGCCAGACCTGGCATTTGGCATAGGTGTCGCGAAACTGTCCGGTGCGCAGGTAATCCAGGGAGAAATCGATGATTTTCGGTATGCCCGGCGTGCCAGTGGCGATCAACAGATGCACGGCAGCGGCCAGTTCCATGAAACCGGCGATGACCCCACCGTGGATGGCCGGCAGTAAAGGGTTACCAATGTTGTCTTTGTTGGCCGGCAGGCGAAACAACAAGTCGTCGCCCTGGCGCGTGCATTCGACGCCGATGAGTTGGGCATAGGGAATCGAGGCGAGCAGCAGCGCATAGTCGCCCTGCTCGCAGGCGCGGCGCAGTTGTTCCTGGAGGATATCGGTCATGGCTGGCCCACAGCGGTCATCGGAACGCCCTTCCCCATTCCCCTGGCATGCTGGCCCAGGCGCATGAATGTCCCCACCACATGGGCGATGGGTTGCTCGGGATCGTCCTGGTAGGCGAAACCCCGGGTGAAGATCACGTCCGGGGTCACTCGATAGCATTGCGCGAAGCCGTAGACGTCCTTGTGGGGCTCGGCAGCGTGCATGTAGTCGATGCGCAGGTCGAGGGTGGGACAGACTTCGAATTGCGGCAGCACACACAAGGTCGACATGCCGCACGCGGTGTCCATCAACGAGGTCAACGCCCCGCCGTGGATGATGCCCGTCAGGGGATTGCCGACGATTTGCGGGCTGAACGGCAGGATGACCGTCAGCCCGTCACGACTGGCACTGTGCAACTTCAAGCCCAGCACCTGGCAATGCCTGAGTGCGGATAAAAAACGTGTTGCACGCTCAAAAACGGGGTCTTCGGCCATTCGATTAACGCTCCAATGAGTGACGAGACCTGACCACAGGCGCGATGCACAAAGTTCCATCGCAGTGCAAAGTTATATATCTGTTACACAACAGGAACTTAATCCGAGGGGAGGCGTTCAAAAGGCCAGTAGTTATTTCCATAAGGAGAAACACCCCATGCGTAAGACTTTTGCTATTGCCTTGATGTTGGCCGCTTCCCTCGGCCTCGCTGCCTGCGATAAAAAATCCGAGGACAAAGCTCAAGATGCCCAACAACACGCTGAGCAAGCTCAGCAAGACATGAACAAAGCACAGGATAAAGTGAACGACGCGGCGAAAGAAAACGCCGAAGCCGCCAAAAAGCAGGCTGAATCGAACGAAGCGGCCGCGAAAGAAGCAGCCCCAGCTACTCCAGCGACTCCAGCTAAAACCAACTGATACGGTTTTAGCAGCAAAAGAAAACCCGCCTGGTGCGGGTTTTCTTTTGCCTGCGATTTGGCGGCGCCGCCTGTCAGGCTGCTTCCTTGCCCACCTCGGACACGGGTGCTTCGGTGGGGGTATAGACCATCACGTCCAGTACATCGGAGTGAAACTCGCGCTGATACAGCACGAACACCACGCCAGCACTCATCAACATGAATAACCAGGGGCTGACGAACCACGCCAACATGGTCATGCCGAAATAATAGGCACGCAGGCCGAAGTTGAACTGGTTGGCGGCCATGGAGATCACTCGCGCTGCCCTCAGCGCAAAGGCCTTGCGCTCCTGCTCCGACACATGGCGCTCGCCGATCATCGGTGCCGAGCCAATCAGGACCGCCGCGAAGTTGTACTGGCGCATGCACCAACTGAACGTGAAGAACGCATACACGAACACCAGTGCCAGGCACAGCAACTTGACCTCCGCCATGCCCTGGGACGCCTGCTGCACCATGGGTATGTCCGCCAGCAACGACACCGCCCGATCGGACGCCCCGAGTACCGTCAGGATACCGGCCAGGATGATCAATGTGCTGGAGGCGAAGAAGGATGCGTTGCGCTCAAGGTTGCCGATCACGCTGGCATCGGCGATACGGTTCTCACGCAGCAGCATGCGGCGCATCCAGTCTTCGCGGTACAGGTGCATCACGCTGGCCAGGCACGCCGTGTCGCGCGCCTTCCAGGTGGCATAACGGGTGTAGCCCGCCCAGCAGATGATGAACCAGGCGGCGGCAAGCAGGTGGATCAGGTTGGCTTGGATGAATGACATTCGATTTCCTGTGTGTCTAAAAACATGACGTCTAAAGCCAGACTTGCCTTGAAATGCCGACCTGTGGGAGCGAGCTTGCTCGCGATGGCGTCGGATCAGTCAGCCATGAGGTAGCTGATAGACCGCTATCGCGAGCAAGCTCGCTCCCACAGGGTTCTGTGCAGGTTTTTCAAGACACTGCTTCGACGTTAGCCCACGGAAAAAGACACTGCACTCAAAAAAAATGCCCCGTATCGTTTGATACGGGGCATTTCAGTTCTTGCCGATGGATCTGCCAGTAGGCCGCTTAAGCCAACGCTTCGCTGCGCTTGCCCAGCAGGCGATCGCACACCACCGCGACCGCCAGGGTCATCACCGAAGGCACCAGCCAGGCCAGGCCCTGCTCGCTCAGCGGCAGGTGGGCCAGTTGCGCCGGCATCCAGTCCGCCAGGCCAGCGCCCTTGAGCGCATCGATCAGGCCAAACAGGAACGACACCAGCATCACCGGGCCAACGATGCGCCCCTGCTCGTGCCAGAAGTCCTTGCAGAAGCTCAGGGCCACCAGGGCGATGCACGGCGGATAGATCGCGGTGAGGACCGGAATCGAGAACGCGATCAGCTTGGTCAGGCCCAGGTTGGAGACCAGCAGCGAAAAGGCCGCCAGGATCACGACCAAGGTCTTGTAGGACAGCGGCAGGACGCGGCTGAAGTACTCGGCGCAGGCGCAGGTCAGGCCAACTGCGGTCACCAGGCACGCCAGGGAGATGAGTACGGCGAGGAAACCACTGCCCAGGCTGCCGAAGGTGTGTTGCACGTAGGCATGCAGCACAGCGGCGCCGTTGGTTGCGCCCACTGCCACCTCATGACTGCCCGAACCCAGGCGGAACAGGCTGACGTAGACCAGCGCCAGGCCCACCCCGGCAATCAGCCCGGCGATGATCGCATAGCGGGTGATCAAGGCCGGCGACTCGACGCCCCGGGAACGGATCGCGTTGACGATGACAATGCCGAACACCAAGGCGCCCAGGGTATCCATGGTCAGGTAGCCGTTGATGAACCCTTGGGAGAACGGTGCCGCGATGTACTCGGGGGTCGCCACGCCGACATCGCCGGCGGGCAAGGCAAACGCCGCGATGCCGAGCACGGCCAGGGCGATGATCTTCAGTGGCGCGAGGAAGCGCCCGACGGTGTCCAGCAGGCGGCCCGGGTAGAGCGAGATGAAAAACACCAGCAGGAAATACGCTGCGCTATAGAGGAACAGCGCCAGCGGGCTTTCACCGGTAAACGGCGCCAAGCCGACTTCGAATGAAACGGTGGCGGTACGCGGCGTGGCGAACAACGGGCCGACGGCCAGGTAGCACACCGCCGCCAGTACACCACCGGCGAGCTTGCCGATTGGGCTGCTCAAGGCGTCCATCGCACCGCCCACCTTGGCCAGTGCAACGACCGTGATGACCGGCAGCCCGACCGCCGTGATCAAGAAGCCCAGCGCCGCCATCCAGACATGAGGTCCGGACTGCAAACCGACGATAGGCGGGAAGATGATGTTGCCGGCCCCGACGAACAGGGCAAATGTCATGAAACCTAGCGCCAGGATGTCCTGGCCTTTCAACACTTTCATTAAGGAAACCACACTACTGAATCGGAATTTAGAGAGGGATTTCCCTTATGGATGAGGGAAATGCTGCCGATCCGTATGGGACCGACCCGTTTAGCGCGGCGCTTCCTTGTGGGCAGCGGTCGCAAAAATGGCTGCTAGCCTAACGAATTTAGCGAGAAAGCGCACTGTTAAGGGGCGAACTATCCGATGCACGACGTTCGTGTGTCGCGTTTTTGCATGTAAATGGTTGGCGACTGTCATTCCGTCATCGCGAGCAAGCTCGCTCCCACAATGAAATGCGCTCGACTGTGGGAGCGAGCTTGCTCGCGATAGGGCCCTAACTGGCACCCTGAACCCAGAAACGACAAAGGCCACCCGAAGGTGGCCTTTGTTGCTGGAACGAAAAGGTCAGCCGAAGCTTACTTCTTCATTTCCCAGCCAGTCAGCTCGGCCAGGGCCTTGCCGATGTCTGCCAGCGAACGCACGGTTTTCACGCCTGCGTCTTGCAGTGCAGCGAATTTCTCGTCTGCAGTGCCTTTGCCGCCAGAGATGATTGCGCCAGCATGGCCCATGCGCTTGCCCGGAGGAGCAGTCACACCAGCGATGTAGGAAACAACCGGCTTGGTCACGTTGGCCTTGATGTAGGCAGCCGCTTCTTCTTCAGCCGAACCGCCGATCTCACCGATCATGACGATCGCTTCGGTCTTCGGGTCTTCCTGGAACAGCTTCAGGATGTCGATGAAGTTCGAGCCTGGGATCGGGTCACCGCCGATGCCGACGCAAGTCGACTGACCGAAACCGGCGTCAGTGGTCTGCTTCACAGCTTCGTAGGTCAGGGTGCCGGAACGGGAAACGATACCGACCTTGCCTGGCAAGTGAATGTGACCTGGCATGATGCCGATCTTGCATTCGCCTGGAGTGATCACGCCTGGGCAGTTAGGGCCGATCAGGGTGATACCCAGCTCGTCGCACTTGACCTTGGCTTCCAGCATGTCGATGGTCGGGATGCCTTCGGTGATGCAGACGATCAGCTTGATGCCGCCGAACGCCGCTTCAAGGATGGAGTCCTTGCAGAAAGGAGCTGGAACGTAGATCACGCTGGCGGTGGCGCCAGTGGCGGCTACAGCATCTTTCACGGTGTTGAACACTGGCAGGCCCAGGTGCTCGGTGCCGCCCTTGCCCGGTGTTACGCCGCCAACCATCTTGGTGCCGTATTCGATGGCTTGCTGGGTGTGGAAACTACCTTGCGAACCGGTAATACCCTGGCAGATAACCTTGGTGTCTTTATTGATCAGGACGCTCATTATTTGCCCTCCGCAGCTTTGACAACTTGTTGAGCAGCGTCGGTCAGGCTGGTAGCAGCGATGATGTTCAAACCGCTTTCTGCCAGTACTTTAGCGCCCAGCTCAGCGTTGTTGCCTTCAAGGCGAACAACAACCGGGATTTTCACGCCAACTTCTTTCACGGCGCCGATGATGCCTTCGGCAATCATGTCGCAGCGAACGATGCCGCCGAAGATGTTGACCAGTACTGCAGCGACGTTGGTGTCGGACAGGATGATCTTGAACGCTTCGGTTACGCGTTCCTTGGTAGCACCACCGCCCACGTCGAGGAAGTTGGCTGGCTTGCCGCCATGCAGGTTGACGATGTCCATGGTACCCATGGCCAGGCCAGCACCGTTGACCATGCAGCCGATGTTACCTTCCAGGGCTACGTAGTTCAGTTCGAACTTGGCAGCGTGCGCTTCGCGCGGATCGTCTTGCGACGGATCGTGGAAAGTCTTCAGCTTAGGCTGACGGTACATGGCGTTGGCGTCGATGTTGATCTTGGCATCGAGGCAGTGCAGGTCGCCGTCGGCCTTGATCACCAGCGGGTTCACTTCCAGCAGTGCCAGGTCGTGATCCTTGAACAGCTTGGCCAGACCTACGAAGATCTTGGCGAACTGAGCAACTTGCTTGCCTTCCAGGCCCAGCTGGAATGCCAGCTCGCGACCCTGGAATGGCTGTGCGCCAACCAGTGGATCGATGGTGGCCTTGAGGATTTTCTCAGGGGTATCGTGAGCGATTTTCTCGATGTCCACGCCACCTTCGGTGGAAGCCATGAACACGATGCGGCGGCTCGAACGGTCAACGACAGCGCCCAGGTACAGCTCTTTAGCGATATCAGTGCACGATTCAACCAGGATCTTGGTGACTGGCTGACCGTTAGCGTCAGTCTGGTAAGTCACCAGACGCTTGCCCAGCCACTGCTGTGCGAAGGCTTTGGCGTCTTCTTTGCTGCGAACCAGCTTGACGCCGCCCGCTTTACCGCGACCACCGGCGTGAACCTGGGCTTTGACAACCCATTCGCTGCCACCGATTTTGTCGCAAGCTTCTGCTGCCGCTTCCGGGGTGTCTACCGCGTAACCGGTGGATACTGGCAGGCCGTACTCAGCGAACAGCTGCTTACCCTGATACTCGTGAAGATTCATGCTTATTACCGTCTTCGTTAGGTACTGCGCATTCGGTGCTGCACCGTTCTGGTGCCGCACCACCTGTGACTGCTGCTTGCGTAGCGTTCCAGTTAACCGGTTCGGCTACGCAAGGCTGCGTCCAGCGGATATTCCGCGGTGAGTCTTGCTCGCAAGGCTCACGACGGGCCATACCGCCGTGGTTTCTTATTGTCTATTAACGCTTCTTGCGGTTGGCCACGTGAATGGCGCCGCCATTTACGGCCAGGGCCGCTTCGTGCAAGGCTTCGGACAGGGTCGGATGGGAGAAGACCATCATGCCCAGATCTTCAGCGCTGGTGCCGAATTCCATGCCGATCGCGCCTTGCTGTACCAGCTCGGCAGCGCTTGGGCCAATGACGTGAACGCCCAATACGCGATCCGTCTTGGCATCGGCGATGACTTTCACGAAACCACCGGTATCGTTGGCTGCCATGGCACGGCCACTGGCTGCAAACGGGAAGGTGCCGACGTTAACTTCAACGCCTTCGGCTTTCAAGGCCTGCTCGGTCTTGCCAACCCATGCGATTTCCGGGTGGGTGTAGATAACCGAAGGGATCAGGTCGTAGTTCATCTGGGCTTTGTGGCCCTTGATGCGCTCGACAACCATGATGCCTTCTTCGGATGCCTTGTGTGCCAGCATCATGCCGCGAACCACGTCACCGATGGCGAAGACGCCCGGTACTGCGGTTGCGCACTGGTCGTCGACGGCAATGAAGCCGCGCTCGTCGATTTCCACGCCGCTATCGGCAGCCAGCAGGTCGGTGGTCACAGGACGACGGCCGACCGCGACGATCAGCTTGTCGAAGGTGATGGTCTGTTCGCCGTTGGTGTCGGTGTAGGTCACCACGACTTCTTCGCCGTTGACCTTCGAACCGGTGACGCGAGCGCCCAGCTTGATGTCCAGGCCCTGTTTGGTCAGGGTTTTCAGCGCTTCCTTGGAAACCGCAGTGTCAGCGGCCATCAGGAAGGTGTCGAGGGCTTCCAGTACGGTGACTTGCGCACCCAGGCGCGACCATACCGAACCCAGCTCGAGGCCGATCACGCCAGCGCCGATCACGCCCAGGCGTTTTGGCACGGTCTGGAATTCCAGGGCACCGGTGGAATCGACGATCACGTTCTGGTCGACCGGAGCCGGTGGAATGTCGATCGGACGCGAGCCTGGCGCCAGGATGACGTTCTCGGCTTCGATCACTTCAACCGAGCCGTCTGGCTTGGTCACTTCGACTTTCTTGCCCATCAGCAGCTTGCCGTGGCCCTGGATCGAGGTCACGCCATTGGCCTTGAACAGGGTGGCAACACCGCTGGTCAGGTTCTTGACGATGTTGGCCTTGCGACCCACCATCGCTGGCACGTCCATCTTCACGTCGCCCGTGCTGATGCCGTGGATCGCGAAGCCGTCTTGGGCTTCGTGGAACTTCCAGGAGCTGTCCAGCAGCGCCTTGGAAGGAATGCAACCGACGTTCAGGCAAGTACCACCGAGGGCCAGTTTGCCCTCCTTGTCGGTGTATTTCTCGATGCAGGCAGTGGTAAGGCCCAGTTGCGCAGCCTTGATGGCCGCTACGTAGCCGCCAGGGCCCGCACCAATCACTACCACGTCGAATTTCTGAGTCATGAGTCATTCCTTTTCGAATCAAACCGGACGATCACTTGTGATGACCGTCGAGGGACGAAACCGGTTGTTTCAGCAAGAGGCCGGTCAAAACAGACCGGCCCTCGCGGCGAAAATCAGATATCCAGCAGCAGACGAGCCGGATCTTCAAGCAGGTTCTTGATGGTTACCAGGAACGTCACGGCTTCTTTACCGTCGATCAGGCGGTGATCGTAGGACAGTGCCAGGTACATCATCGGACGAATCACGACCTGACCATTGATCGCCATCGGACGCTGCAGAATGTTGTGCATGCCCAGGATAGCCGCTTGTGGCGGGTTGACGATCGGGGTCGACATCATCGAACCGAATGTACCACCGTTGGTGATGGTGAACGTACCGCCGGTCATCTCTTCGATGGACAGCTTGCCGTCACGGGCCTTCTTGCCGAAGGTGGCGATGCCGCCTTCGATTTCGGCCAGGCTCATCAGTTCGGCGTTACGCAGTACTGGAACCACCAGGCCACGGTCGCTGGAAACAGCAACACCGATGTCGGCGTAGCCGTGGTAGACGATGTCGGAACCGTCGATCGACGCGTTGACGGCCGGGAAGCGTTTCAGCGCTTCGGTGGCAGCCTTGACGAAGAACGACATGAAGCCCAGGCGTACGCCGTTGTGGGACTTCTCGAACAGATCCTTGTACTTCGAACGCAGGGCCATGACTTCGGTCATGTCGACTTCGTTGAAGGTGGTCAGCATCGCCATGTTCGACTGGGCTTCTACCAGACGCTTGGCCACGGTAGCGCGAACGCGGGTCATCGGAACGCGTTTTTCAACGCGATCACCGGCAGCGAACACCGGAGCGGCAGCGGCAGGTGCGGCAGGCTTGGCTGGCGCGGCGGCCGGAGCGGCTTTCTTGGCGGCAACGGCTGCAACCACGTCTTCCTTGGTCACGCGACCACCCTTGCCGGTGCCGGCAACGGAAGCGATGTTGATGCCGTTCTCTTCAGCCAGCTTGCGAGCAGCAGGGGCAGCGACCGGATCGTCTTCACCACCAGCGGCTGGAGCAGCAGCCTGGGCGGCAGCCGGTGCAGCAGCGGCGGCTGGAGCAGCGGCAGCGCCGCCCTCTTCGATCGAGCCCAGGACCTGGTTCGACAGAACGGTAGCGCCTTCCTCGGCAATGATTGCGCCCAGCACGCCGTCAGCTTCGGCCAATACTTCCAGCACGACCTTGTCGGTCTCGATGTCGACGATCAGGTCGTCACGCTTGACGGCCTCGCCTGGTTTCTTGTGCCAGGTGGCAACGGTGCCATCGGCAACCGATTCCGGGAATGACGGGGCTTTGATTTCGATAGCCATTATCTGTGGGTCCTTAAAATTCGGTTTCAGTCAGCGCGAAGGCGTTAAACAGTGAAGGCATCTTGCAGCAGTTTTTCCTGCTGCTCGGCGTGCATCGACGCATAACCACACGCAGGTGCAGCAGAAGCATCACGGCCGGCATATTCCAGGCCCAGGGCCTTGTTGTGGTTGCCGATGCTGCGACGCAGGTGATGCTGGCTGCTGTACCACGCGCCTTGGTTCATCGGTTCTTCCTGACACCACACCACGTGGGTGAGGTTGGTGTAAGGCGCGATGGCCTCCATCAGGTCTTCTTCCGGGAACGGGTAAAGCTGCTCGATCCGCACGATGGCGATGTCTTCGCGGCCTTCGGCACGACGTTTTTCCAGCAGGTCGTAGTAGACCTTGCCGCTGCACAGGACCAGGCGAGTGACCTTCGCCGCGTCCAGGGTGTCGATTTCCGAAATAACGGTCTGGAACGAGCCTTCGGCCAGATCCTCGAGCGTGGAGATCGCCAGTTTGTGACGCAGCAGCGACTTCGGTGTCAGCACGATCAGCGGCTTGCGCAGCGGACGGATGACCTGACGACGCAGCAAGTGGTAGATCTGTGCTGGCGTGGTCGGTACGCAGACCTGGACGTTGTGCTCGGCACACAGTTGCAGGTAACGCTCCAGACGCGCCGAAGAGTGCTCCGGCCCCTGCCCTTCATAACCGTGTGGCAACAGCATGGTCAGACCGCAGAGACGGCCCCACTTGTGCTCGCCGCTGGTGATGAACTGGTCGACAACCACCTGGGCACCGTTGGCGAAGTCGCCGAACTGGGCTTCCCAGATCACCAGCGCCTCAGGCGTGGTGGTCGAGTAACCGTATTCGAACGCCAGCACGGCTTCTTCGGACAGGAACGAATCGTACAGGTCGAAACGTGGCTGGCCCTTGTACAGGTTTTGCAGCGGGACGTAGGTACCCGCGTCTTTCTGGTTGTGCAAGACAGCGTGACGGTGCGAGAACGTACCGCGACCGATGTCCTGACCCGTCATGCGAATCGGGTGACCTTCGAACGCCAGGGTCGCGTACGCCATGGTTTCGGCGTAACCCCAGTTGATCGGCAGGCCGCCGGCTTGCATCTTCTGCCGGTCTTCGTAGATTTTCGCGACCTGGCGCTGAACCACGAAGCCTTCCGGAATTTCCAGCAGCTTGGCGGACAGTTCCTGCAAGGTTTTCAGATCGAAGCGAGTGTCGTGACGCGCGGTCCAGGCGTGGCCCAGATACGGACGCCAGTCCACGAACAACTCTTTGTTCGGCTCTTTGACCAGGCTTTTTACCACGTGCAGACCGTTGTCCAGCGCGTTGCGGTATTCGTCGACTTTCGCCTGAACACGCTCAACGTCCAGCACACCGCTCTGGGTCAGATGATCGGCATACAGCTCACGGGTGGTGCGCTGCTTGGTGATCTGCTGATACATGATTGGCTGGGTGCCGCTTGGCTCGTCGGCCTCGTTGTGGCCGCGACGACGGTAGCAGACCAGGTCGATCACCACGTCACGCTTGAACTGCATGCGGTAGTCGATGGCCAGCTGGGTCACGAACAACACGGCTTCCGGATCATCACCATTCACATGGAGGATCGGCGCCTGGATCATCTTCGCAACGTCGGTCGCATACTCGGTGGAGCGCGAGTCCAGCGGGTTGCTGATAGTGAAACCGACCTGGTTGTTGATCACGATGTGCACGGTGCCGCCGGTCTTGAAACCGCGGGTCTGCGACATCTGGAAGGTTTCCATGACCACGCCCTGACCGGCGAATGCCGCGTCACCGTGGATGGAGATCGGCAGCACCTTCTCGCCGGTAGGGTCGTTACGACGATCCTGACGGGCGCGGACCGAACCTTCGACCACTGGAGAAACGATTTCCAGGTGAGACGGGTTGAACGCCATGGCCAGGTGCACTTCGCCACCTGCGGTCATCACGTTGGACGAGAAGCCCTGGTGGTATTTCACGTCACCGGAACCCAGCTCGACCTTCTTCTTGCCTTCGAACTCGTCGAACAGCTCGCGCGGGTTCTTGCCGAAGGTGTTGACCAGCACGTTCAGGCGACCACGGTGGGCCATGCCGATCACGATTTCCTTGGTGCCGTAGGAACCGGAACGCTGGATCAACTCGTCGAGCATCGGAATCAGGCTCTCGCCGCCTTCCAGACCGAAACGCTTGGTACCCGGGTATTTGGTCCCGAGGTATTTTTCAAGGCCTTCGCCGGCGGTGACGCGCTCGAGCAGGTGGCTCTTGATGTCGACAGAGTACGTCGGACGGCCGCGCACGCTTTCCAGACGCTGCTGGAACCACTGGCGCTGCTCGGAATCGGTGATATGCGTAAATTCAGCGCCGATGGTGCGGCAATATGTCTGCTGCAACGCTTCGTGAATTTCGCGTAGGCTCGCTTCCTCTTTGCCGATGAACAGGTCGCCGGCACGGAAGGTCGTATCAAGATCGGCATTGGTCAAGCCGTAGTGATTGATCGACAGGTCTGCAGGTGCAGGACGCTGCCACAGCCCCAGCGGGTCAAGCTGGGCTGACTGGTGGCCACGCATCCGGTAGGCCTGGATCAGTCGCAGCACTTCAACTTGCTTCTTCTCGTGTTCACTGCTCACGCTGCCGGCAGATACCGGTTGAGCGCGGCGCTGGTTCTTTGCCAGCAACACGAAATGATCGCGAATCGTCGAGTGCGAAACATCAGTGGCAGAGTTACCGTCAGCCGGCAACTTCTGAAAGTAGGTGCGCCATTCTTCTGGCACAGCGTTAGGGTCGTGCAGGTAGAGCTCGTAAAGCTCTTCCACATAGGCAGCGTTACCACCGGAAAGGTGGGCACTGTTCCACATGCGCTGCATCACGCTTTCTTGCATGCTTGGTCACCCTCGATTAGGGGAACACCACCGGCGAAAACACCGAGCAAACTTGCAGAAGTCCGAGTGCAGCGACTAAAACAAGCCACTTAGGATCACGCTGATAGTCCGGGTACCAGCCCGGATGCCCCTGCTTGTCTCATTTCTTCAAAATAAGAACCGCCGCTTTGTGAGCGGCTGTTCTGGTTATAGCCTGAGCGCGGGTTGAAGCCCGCGCCTGGCCTTCTACGGGTAAAGCGGTCCTACGGGTACAGCAGCTGAATCACACGCCGCTTTGCAGCAGCATGTTACGAATGTGACCGATGGCCTTAGTCGGGTTCAGGCCTTTCGGACAGACGTTGACGCAGTTCATGATCCCGCGGCAGCGGAATACGCTGAACGGGTCATCCAGCGAAGCCAGACGCTCGGACGTCTTGGTGTCACGGCTGTCTGCCAGGAAGCGGTACGCTTGCAGCAGGGCGGCCGGGCCCAGGAACTTGTCCGGATTCCACCAGAAGGATGGGCACGAGGTCGAGCAGCAAGCGCACAGGATGCACTCGTACAGACCGTCGAGCTTCTCACGCTCTTCAGGAGTCTGCAGACGCTCGATGGCCGGAGCCGGCGTGTCGTTCTGCAGGAATGGCTTCACCTTCTCGTATTGCTTGTAGAAGATGCTCATATCGACGACCAAGTCACGGATAACCGGCAAACCTGGCAGCGGACGAACGATCAGCTTGTTGCCCTTGACCACGGCAGACAGCGGCGTGATGCAAGCCAAGCCGTTCTTGCCGTTGATGTTCATGCCGTCGGAGCCGCAAACGCCCTCACGGCAAGAGCGACGATAGGAGAAACCCTCGTCCTGCTCCTTGATCAGGGCCAGCACGTCCAGCACCATCAGGTCTTTACCACCGGTGTCGACCTGGAAGTCCTGCATGAACGGCGCAGCGTCCTGATCAGGGTTGTAGCGATAAACACTGACTTGCAACATAGCGGTCACCCTTAATAAGTCCGGACTTTTGGTTCGAAAGTCGGAACAGTCTTCGGCGAGAAGTTCACGGCACGCTTGGTGACGCGCTTATCACCCGGGAAGTACAAGGTGTGGCACAGCCAGTTTTCGTCGTCACGGTCTTCGAAGTCTTCGCGGGCGTGGGCGCCACGGGACTCTTTACGCACTTCTGCGGCGATGGCGGTGGCTTCGGCCACTTCCAGCAGGTTCTGCAACTCCAGCGCTTCGATACGGGCAGTGTTGAACGCCTGCGACTTATCGTTGATCTTCACGTTGGCGATTCGTTCACGCAATTGCGCCAGCTGGGCAATACCCTTCTGCATGTATTCGCCGGTACGGAATACACCGAAGTAGTTCTGCATGCAGTTTTGCAACTCGCGACGCAGGGTCGCCACGTCTTCGCCTTCGGTACGCTCGTTCAGAGCGGACAGACGCGCCAGGGCGGCTTCGATGTTGGCGTCGGTGGCATCGTCATATTCGATACCGTCGGACAGCGCTTTTTCCAGGTGCAGGCCGGCAGCGCGACCGAAGACCACCAGGTCGAGCAACGAGTTGCCGCCCAGGCGGTTGGCACCGTGGACCGATACGCACGCCACTTCACCCACTGCGAACAGGCCAGGGATGATTGCGTCCACGCCTTCGGCGTTCTGGGTGATTGCCTGGCCATGAATGTTGGTGGCAACGCCGCCCATCATATAGTGGCAGGTTGGAACTACTGGAACTGGCGCGACGACCGGGTCGACGTGAGCGAAGGTCTTGGACAGTTCGCAAATACCTGGCAGGCGGCTGTGCAGCACTTCCTCGCCCAGGTGGTCGAGCTTGAGCATCACGTGGTCGCCATTCGGACCGCAACCGTTGCCAGCGATGATTTCCTTAACCATCGAACGGGCAACCACGTCACGACCGGCAAGGTCCTTGGCGTTCGGAGCATAACGCTCCATGAAACGCTCGCCGTGCTTGTTGATCAGGTAACCACCTTCACCACGGCAACCTTCGGTCACCAGTACACCGGCGCCGGCGATGCCGGTTGGGTGGAACTGCCACATTTCGATGTCTTGCACCGGAACGCCAGCACGCAGGGCCATGCCGACGCCGTCACCGGTGTTGATCAGGGCGTTGGTGGTGGATGCGTAGATACGGCCTGCACCGCCGGTCGCCAGTACGGTGGCCTTGGCGCGGATGTAGGTGGTTTCGCCGGTTTCGATGCAGATCGCGATCACGCCGACGAACGCGCCGTCCTGGTTCTTCACCAGGTCAACGGCGTAGTACTCGTTCAGGAACGTGGTACCGGCTTTCAGGTTGCCCTGGTACAGGGTGTGCAGCAGCGCGTGACCGGTACGGTCGGACGCCGCGCAAGTACGCGCAGCCTGGCCGCCCTTGCCGTAGTCCTTGGACTGGCCACCGAACGGACGCTGATAGATACGACCTTGCTCGGTACGCGAGAATGGCATACCCATGTGGTCCAGCTCGAACACTGCGGCCGGGCCTTCCTGACACATGTATTCGATAGCGTCCTGGTCACCGATGTAGTCGGAACCCTTGACGGTATCGTACATGTGCCAGCGCCAGTCATCGTTCGGGTCGGCCGAAGCGATGGCGCAGGTGATGCCACCCTGGGCGGAAACAGTGTGCGAACGGGTAGGGAAAACCTTGGTGATCACGGCAGTCTTGTGACCGCCCTGTGCCAGTTGCAGCGCTGCGCGCATGCCGGCACCGCCACCACCAATGATGATAGCGTCGAAAGAAATCGTTGGAATGTTAGCCATGGATCAGATACCCCAGAGAATCTGCACACCCCAGACGAAGTAAGCGAACATCGCAACGCCGCATACTGCCTGGAAGAGGAAACGTACGGCAGTCGCCGACTTGCCGAACGCCATTGGCGTCAGGTAGTCGGTCGCGATGGTCCACATGCCGACCCAGGCGTGAGCGCCCAGTGCGACAAGTGCCAGCAGACTGAAGATACGCATCCAGTTGTTTGCGAACAGTTCATGCCATTGGGCGTAGCCCAGGCCTGGGTTTGCTACGACATATCCGATCAGGAAGATGAAGTAAGCCGCGAGAACGACCGCAGACACACGCTGCGCCATCCAGTCATAGAGGCCCGAACGCGAAAGGTTCGTGACGTTGGTTACCATATCCAGACTCCTGCCAGAACGATCAGCACCGCAGACACGGCGATAATGATTTTCGAGCCCAGCTTGCCGCCTTCCAGCGTCTCACCGATGCCCATGTCCATGATCAAGTGGCGCACACCGGCAACCAAGTGATACAGCAAGGCGGACAGGATGCCCCAAATCACTAGCTTGGCTAGCGGACTGGTCAGACACGCTTTCACCTGACCGAAGCCTTCTTCCGAATCGAGCGACTTGTCCAATGCATAAAGCATGATGGCCAGGCTGACGAAGAGGATGACACCGGAAATACGGTGAAGAATGGACGTGTAAGCAGTGACTGGGAGTTTGATGGTCCTTAGGTCTAGGTTTACAGGTCGTTGGCTTTTCACGGCTTTTTTTTCACACTGAAGAGCCCCTAACAATCAGGGCAAAGTTGTTGGGGCGCGCACTGGTCAGGTACTCACCACCCAGGGAGTGACGACCCCCAAGAAAGCAGGCCCAAAAGCCCCTGGCGGTCGGTGGCCGAGTATAGACAGTTAGGCTACTAATGACAACGCGTTCACCTTCCCCTAATAGCGCATTGCACATACGGCGCAAAAGGCGTAAACGGCAGGTAATTTCGCGGAAAAAGTCCGGTTAAAGCCTTCTGGAGCAAGACTTTAGGCAAATTGACATTCGGATTTATCTCACTATAGTGGTGCGGGCCCTGCGTGGGGGGTCTGTCTGATGATTCCAAGCATTAATAGGAGGCCACATGGCTGACAAAAAAGCGCAGTTGATCATCGAGGGCGCAGCCCCCGTCGAGCTGCCCATTTTAACCGGCACCGTTGGTCCCGATGTAATCGACGTACGGGGCCTGACGGCCACGGGCCGTTTCACCTTTGACCCAGGTTTCATGTCGACCGCCTCGTGCGAATCGAAAATCACCTATATCGACGGCGACAACGGCATCCTGCTGCACCGCGGCTACCCGATCGAGCAACTGGCTGAAAAATCGGACTACCTGGAAACCTGCTACCTGCTGCTCAATGGCGAGCTGCCAACCGCAGAGCAAAAGGCCCAGTTCGTCAGCACCGTGAAGAACCACACCATGGTTCACGAGCAGTTGAAGACCTTCTTCAACGGCTTCCGTCGCGATGCCCACCCGATGGCCGTGATGTGCGGCGTTGTCGGCGCCCTCTCGGCCTTCTACCACGACTCCCTGGACATCAATAACCCCCAGCATCGCGAAATCTCCGCGATCCGCCTGGTGGCGAAGATGCCGACCCTGGCAGCCATGGTCTACAAGTACTCCATGGGCCAGCCCATGATGTACCCGCGCAACGACCTGACCTATGCAGAGAACTTCCTGCATATGATGTTCAACACCCCGTGCGAGATCAAACCGATCAGCCCGGTGCTCGCCAAGGCCATGGACCGGATCTTCATCCTCCATGCCGACCACGAGCAGAACGCCTCCACGTCCACCGTGCGCCTGGCCGGCTCCTCGGGTGCCAACCCGTTCGCCTGTATCGCCGCCGGTATCGCCGCACTCTGGGGCCCAGCCCACGGCGGTGCCAACGAAGCGGTACTGACCATGCTCGATGAAATCGGCGATGTTTCGAACATCGACAAGTTCATCGCCAAGGCCAAGGACAAGAACGATCCGTTCAAGCTGATGGGCTTCGGTCACCGGGTCTACAAGAACCGCGACCCGCGCGCCACCGTCATGAAGCAGACCTGCGACGAAGTGCTCAAGGAACTGGGGATCACGAACGATCCGCAACTCGAACTGGCCATGCGCCTGGAAGAGATCGCCCTGACCGACCCGTACTTCATCGAACGCTCGCTGTACCCGAACGTCGACTTCTACTCGGGGATCATCCTCAAGGCGATCGGCATTCCAACCAGCATGTTCACCGTGATCTTCGCCCTGGCGCGGACCGTCGGCTGGATCTCCCACTGGAAGGAAATGCTCTCCAGCCCGTACAAGATCGGCCGCCCGCGCCAGCTGTACACCGGCTACGAGTCGCGTGACATCACCCAGCTGGAAGACCGCAAGTAAGGCCTTCCTTGCTATAGGTCCCAAGCTGTACTGAAACAGCCCCTGCTTCTTATATAAGAGCAGGGGCTGTTTTGCTTGTGCTCTCTTTGATATCTGCGGCGACTGCTCCGACACCTTCGCGAGCTAGCTCGCTCCCACATTGGACCCTGTGCATGACGCAAATCCCCTGCGGGAACGTAATACCGCTCACTTAAGGAAACGGCGCTTTTCCGAGGGAGCGCCGTTTCCTTTGGGGTTGGGTTGGGTACATATCCGTTGCTGCGGTAACGGCTGCTTAGGGTTCCGCCCTGACGGCGGGTCACTTTCGAAAAGCCCGGAAGCCGGCCCAGTCGAAAGTAACCAAAGCGCTCATGCCCCACCACTCGGCACCTCGCTTAGGCTCGGTGTGCCTGAACGAAGGCATTGCTCCGTGGGCCGCCGCGAAGGGCCATCCATGGCCCAGCGCGGCTACCTCGGCATCCATGCCGAGGTACCCACTGCGCAATGCCTGCGTTCGGCCAGCGTGGTTAACGGGGCGCCGAGATCAACGTCCACCGCGAGGCGGCCTGGCAGCCGACCTGCCTCTGGCGGCAGTACTTCAATCCAACTGTGGGAGCGAGCCTGCTCGCGATAGCGGTTTCATAGTCGATGGAGATGTTGGATGGGCCGGCGTTATCGCGAGCAAGCTCGCTCCCACAGGAGAAACGCGATCACCCAGAGCCAGGTCGGCTATCAGGCCGCCTCGCTTCTGATCTTGATCTGGGGCGCCCCGTTAACCACGCTGGCCGAACGCAGGCATTGCGCAGTGGGCATCCCGGCATGGATGCCGGGATAGCCGCGCTGGGCCATGGATGGCCCTTCGCGGCGAGCCCACGGAGCAATGCCGGAGTGAGGGCACACCGAGCCTAGGCGAGGTGCCGAGTGGTGGGGCAAAGCGGTTTTGGTTACTTTTGGCGCTTTTCAAAAGTGACCCGCCGTCAGGGCGGAACCCTAAGCAGCCGTTACCGCAGCAACGGATATACACCCCTACCCCAATCCACAGCCTTAAGTGAACAGCATTACCTGTGGGAGCGGGCTTGCTCGCGAAGACGTCATCACTCAAACCGCAGTTATCGCACACAAAAAAATACCCCAGCCTCTCGACCGGGGTATTTCTTCAAGCACTTATCTCTACATCAATGGTTAACCGCCCCACTCGCCCCCAGGCCCGTCTGCGAACGCACGAACTGCGGGAAGAACAGCGCCCGCTCATTGGCACCTTCAGCCGACTTGTCGGTAATGGAGAAGAACCAGATGCCGACGAAGGCGATGGCCATCGAGAACAGCGCAGGGTATTCATACGGGAAGATCGCCTTCTCGTGACCCATGATCTGCACCCAGATGGTCGGGCCGAGGATCATCAGGCCCACGGCACTGACCAGGCCCAGCCAACCGCCAATCATGGCGCCACGGGTGGTCAGCTTCTTCCAGTACATCGAAAGCAGCAGTACCGGGAAGTTGCAGCTCGCCGCAATGGAGAACGCCAGGCCGACCATGAACGCGATGTTCTGCTTCTCGAACAGGATGCCCAGGCCAATCGCCAGCACCGCCAGGGCGATGGTGGTGATTTTCGAGACGCGAATCTCGTCCTTCTCGTTGGCCTTGCCTTTCTTGATCACGCTGGCATACAGGTCATGGGACACCGCCGAGGCACCGGCCAGGGTCAGGCCCGCGACCACCGCCAGGATGGTGGCAAAGGCTACCGCCGAGATGAAGCCCAGGAAGATACTGCCGCCCACAGCGTTGGCCAGGTGCACCGCCGCCATGTTGTTGCCGCCGAGCAAGGCACCTGCCGCGTCCTTGAAGGCCGGGTTGGTGCTGACCAGCAGGATCGCGCCGAAGCCGATGATGAAGGTCAGGATGTAGAAGTAGCCGATGAAACCAGTGGCATACAGCACGCTCTTGCGCGCTTCCTTGGCGTCGCTCACGGTGAAGAAGCGCATCAGGATGTGCGGCAGGCCTGCGGTACCGAACATCAGCGCCAGCCCCAGGGAGAAGGCCGAGATCGGATCCTTCACCAGGCCGCCAGGGCTCATGATCGCCTCACCTTTAGGGTGGACCTTGACCGCTTCGGCAAACAGCATGTTGAAGTCGAAGTTGACGTGTTTCATGACCATCAGGGCCATGAACGAAGCACCCGACAGCAACAGCACCGCCTTGATGATCTGTACCCAGGTGGTGGCCAGCATGCCGCCGAACAACACGTAGAGGCACATCAGGATACCGACCAGGATCACCGCAACGTAGTAGTCCAGGCCGAACAGCAGCTGGATCAGCTTGCCGGCACCGACCATTTGCGCGATCAGGTAGAACGCCACCACGACCAGCGAGCCACAGGCGGACAGACTGCGGATCTGGGCTTGCCCAAGGCGATAGGACGCCACGTCGGCAAAGGTGTATTTACCCAGGTTACGCAGGCGTTCAGCGATCAGGAACAGAATGATCGGCCAGCCCACCAGGAAGCCGATCGAGTAGATCAGACCGTCGTAGCCGGAGGCGAACACCAGTGCGGAGATCCCCAGGAAGGACGCCGCCGACATGTAGTCACCGGCAATGGCCAGGCCATTCTGGAAACCGGTGATCCGCCCGCCCGCCGCATAATAGTCAGCGGCCGACTTGTTGCGCTTGGAGGCCCAGTAAGTGATGCACAGGGTCGCACCGACGAAGACCACGAACATCACGATGGCCGAGACGTTCAGAGGCTGTTTCTGCACGGCACCGGTCAGGGCTTCAGCCGCCCAGGCGCCCGGGGCAAACGCTGCGATGCTCAATAGAGCCAGTAGACGCCGGATCATTGCTGAGCCTCCTTGAGAATCGCATTGTTCAGGTCGTCGAACTCGCCGTTGGCGCGTCGTACGTAGATAGCGGTCAGGACGAAGGCCGAGACAATCAGGCCGACACCGATGGGAATGCCCCAGGTGATGGTGGACTCAGGCGTGATCTTGGCCCCGAGAATGTGTGGCCCGTAGGCGATCAGAAGAATGAAGCCGGAATACAGCCCAAGCATGATCGCCGAGAGAATCCAGGCGAACTTTTCCCTTTTTCTCACCAGCTCCTTGAAGCGCGGGCTGTTTTGAATCGAGAGGTAAATGCTGTCGTTCATTGTTTTTATCCTCGCAGCACAGATTTAATTGGAACAGCCCTACTCTATGCGGCTCAAGGCCAGGTTCCAGACGACCTTAGTATTAGAACGACATGACGGTTTTGCCAGTTTTCCGCAAAAAAACCCAAGCCCCTCCCCTGTGGGAGCGAGCTTGCTCGCGATGGCGGTAGCACAGTCAGTGTAGATGCAAGCTGACACACCGCTATCGCGAGCAAGCTCGCTCCCACAGGGGGTTGGGGGAAACCAGGAATTGCGGGCACAAAAAAACCGCATGACACACGGTCATGCGGTTTTTCGGAACAGCTAAACCAGGCCGATTACTTGCCGGTCCACTCCTTCACGCGATCCGGGTGCTTGGCAACCCAGTCCTTGGCGGCGGCGTCAGGCTTGGCGCCTTCCTGGATCGCCAGCATGACTTCGCCGATCTCGTCTTTCGAAGCCCATTGGAATTTCTTCAGGAAGGCGACCACTTCCGGTGCCTTGGCCTCCAGTTCCTTGCTGCCGATGCTGTTCACGGTTTCAGCCGCGCCGTAGACGCCTTTCGGGTCTTCCAGGAAGCGCAGTTTCCACTTGGCGAACATCCAGTGCGGCACCCACCCGGTGACGGCAATGGATTCGTTTTTCTTCTCGGCACGGGTCAGCTCGGCAATCATGCCGGCGCCGGAACTGGCCTTGAGTTGATAACCGGTCAGGTCGTAATCCTTGATGGCCTGTTCGGTCTTGAGCATTACGCCTGAACCGGCGTCGATGCCGACGATGCGTTTCTTGAAGGAGTCGTCGGTCTTGAGATCCTCGAGCGACTTGGCCTTGACGTACTCCGGCACGATCAGGCCGATTTTTGCGTCCTTGAAGTTGGGGCCATAATCGACCACGTTGTCCTTGTTCTTGGTCCAATAGTCGCCGTGGGTCACCGGCAGCCAGGCCGAGAGCATCGCGTCGAGTTTACCGGTGGCCACACCTTGCCACATGATCCCGGTCGCAACCGCTTGCAGCTTCACATCGTAGCCAAGCTTCTGCTGGATGACTTCGGCGGCCACGTGAGTGGTCGCGACGCTGTCGGACCAGCCGTCAACGTAACCGATGCTCAAGGTTTTGTTTTCGGCGCTGGCCAGGGTGGAGCTGATCGCCAGTACCAGTGCGGCACCTGCGCCCAAGAGTCGTCGCATCTTCATCGTTACTTCCCCGAAAGTGCTGCGCCCGACGGATGTCGGGCAGCGTCAACGTATTGTTATGGTGCACAGCGCCCCCATCACGTTCGCCTGAAACCAGCTCGAACGCCAGTGGAGTACTGACTCGTTGATCATCGACCTGCGCCGATCCGGAACCTGCTCTGTCTGCGACGTCGAGGCAACGAGAAACGACATCAGAACGCCAGCTCTCAGTTCCGGGCATTTGTAGCTCCGTCACACGTGAAATTTAGCGGTCAAATCCGGCAAACGCCAGATAACTAGCCGCCAGCACGCACGACCGTGTATCGTCCCGCTACTATCGCGCCCCGTCCGTGCCTGTTTTGTGCCCATCATGGCACTTGGCTCTGCTTCGGTGGTCATAGCCTGCGAACCTCATTCGGCACCTTCCTCTAAGGGATCCAGTCATGCTCCGTTCCTTGCGCTTCGCTGCCCTTCTCGGCGGCCTTATCCTGAGTGCGTCCGCGCTGGCGGCAGATATTGACGCCGCCAGCTATGGCTACCCCTTGACCAACCCGTTCGAGGCGACCATCGCTACCACGCCACCGGACCTGCGCCCGGAGTTGCCGCTGATCGAAGACATCGACCAGGCAGACCACAGCCTGACCCTGCGCCCGGAACGCGAGTTCATCCTGCCGGACAACTTCTGGCCAGTGAAAAGCCTCACCTACCGCATGGCCACCCAGGACAAACCCGCGCCGCTGATCTTTCTCATCGCCGGCACCGGTGCGCGCTTTGACAGTAGCATCAATGAATACCTCAAGCGCCTCTACTACAAGGCCGGCTACCACGTGGTGCAGTTGTCCTCGCCCACCAGCTTCGACTTCATGAGCGCCGCTTCGCGCTTCGCCACGCCAGGCATTTCCAAGGAAGACGCCGAAGACATGTACCGGGTGATGCAAGCCGTGCGCGCGCAGAACCCCAAGCTGCCGGTGACCGAGTATTACCTGACCGGCTACAGCCTAGGTGCCCTGGACGCGGCCTTCGTCGCACACCTGGACGAAACCCGGCGCAGCTTCAATTTCAAGAAGGTGCTGCTGCTGAACCCGCCGGTGAACCTCTACACCTCGATCACCAACCTGGACAAACTGGTCCAGACCGAGGTCAAGGGCATCAACAACACCACCACCTTCTATGAGCTGGTGCTGAACAAGCTGACGCGCTACTTCCAGCAAAAAGGCTACATCGACCTCAACGATGCCCTGGTCTACGACTTCCAGCAGTCCAAGCAACACCTGAGCAACGAGCAGATGGCCATGTTGATCGGCACCTCGTTCCGTTTCTCGGCGGCCGACATCGCGTTCACTTCGGACCTGATCAATCGGCGCGGGCTGATCATCCCGCCCAAGTTCCCGATTACCGAAAGCACCAGCCTGACGCCGTTCCTCAAGCGCGCGCTGCAATGCGATTTCGACTGTTACCTCACCGAGCAGGTGATTCCGATGTGGCGCGCGCGTACTGACGGCGGCAGCCTGTTGCAACTGGTCGACCAGGTCAGCCTGTACGCGCTGAAGGATTACCTGCACGACAGCCCGAAGATTGCCGTCATGCACAATGCCGACGACGTCATTCTCGGTCCGGGCGACCTGGGCTTCCTGCGCAAGACCTTTGGCGATCGCCTGACGGTTTATCCGCTGGGCGGCCACTGCGGCAACCTTAACTACCGCGTCAACAGCGACGCCATGCTGGAGTTCTTCCGTGGCTAAATATCTGCTGCTTATCGCTGCGTTAATGAGTGCGGGCATGGTCCACGCCGACAACAGCAAGGCCAATGCGCCTGTGGTGGTGGATTCGGACGGCTTCAAGGAGCCGTCGAGCAAGCTCAAGTTCAACCCGGGCCTGGACCAGCGCGAATTCGAGCGCTCGACCCTCAACGCCCTGAACGTCTATGACCCGTTGGAGTCCTGGAACCGCCGCGTCTACCACTTCAACTATCGCTTCGACCAATGGGTATTCCTGCCCGTGGTCGATGGCTACCGCTACGTCACGCCAAGCTTCGTGCGCACTGGGGTGAGCAACTTCTTCAACAACCTGGGGGACGTGCCAAACCTGATGAACAGCCTGCTGCAATTCAAGGGCAAGCGTTCGATGGAAACCACGGCGCGCCTGCTGCTCAACACCACCGTCGGCATCGCCGGCCTGTGGGACCCAGCCACCGCCATGGGCCTGCCGCGCCAGAGCGAAGACTTCGGGCAGACCCTGGGTTTCTACGGCGTACCGGGCGGCGCCTACTTCGTGTTGCCGATCTTTGGCCCGTCGAACTTGCGCGACACCTCAGGCCTGCTGGTGGACTACACGGCCGAATCGGCGATCAACTTCCTGAACGTCTCGGAAGTCAGCTCCAACCACCCGGAGCTGCTGCTTCTGCGCGGCGTGGACAAGCGCTACCAGACCAGCTTCCGCTACGGGCAACTGAACTCGCCATTCGAGTATGAGAAGGTGCGCTACGTGTACACCGAGTCGCGCAAGTTGCAGATTGCCGAATAACTTTCGGCCACCCCAAAACCCACTGTGGGAGCGAGCTTGCTCGCGATAGCAGTCTGTCAGGCAACATTAATGTTGGATGCCAGGCCCTCATCGCGAGCAAGCTCGCCCCCACAGGGGTTATGAGTTGTCAGTTTTAGCCTTTGAGCGTCTTCCAGATCTTGCCCACCGCCAGCACACCGACCAACACCACCGCCCCCGCGACAATGCCCGCCACCGCATTGAGCAACGTCGGCACGATAAACCCGGCACCACCGGCGCTGGCCGTCACGCTTTCGATCCAGTGATGCACCGCTGGCACGCCATGGGTCAGGATGCCGCCGCCCACCAGGAACATCGCTGCCGTGCCGATCACCGACAGGCTTTTCATCATATAGGGCGCTGCACTCAGGATGGCGCCGCCGATGCTTTTGGCGGTCTGCCCTGGCTTTTGCGTCAACCAGAGCCCCAGGTCATCGAGCTTGACGATCCCGGCCACCAGGCCATAGACGCCAATGGTCATGACGATGGCGATGCCCGACAGGACGATCACTTGCTGGGTCAGCGCGGCGTCGGCAACAGTGCCGAGGGTGATGGCGATGATTTCCGCTGACAGAATGAAGTCGGTGCGTACCGCGCCCTTGATCTTGTCCTTTTCAAAGGCCACCAGATCGACCGCCGGATCCGCCACCGCCTCGACCAGTTGCGCATGTTCAGCCTGGTCCTCGGCCTTGCTGTGAAGGAACTTGTGGGCCAGTTTTTCGAACCCTTCGAAACACAGATAGGCGCCGCCCACCATCAACAGCGGCGTCACCAGCCAGGGCACGAAGGCGCTGATCGCCAGCGCCGATGGCACCAGGATCAACTTGTTGATGAACGATCCCTTGGCCACCGCCCACACCACCGGCAGTTCCCGCTCGGCCCGTACACCAGAGACTTGCTGGGCATTGAGCGCCAAGTCATCGCCGAGCACGCCAGCGGTCTTCTTGGCGGCCATTTTGGTCATCAGCGCAACATCGTCGAGCACGGTGGCGATATCGTCGATCAGTACCAGCAAACTGCTTCCGGCCATGGAGGGGCTCCTTGAATAATAATGCCGCGCAGCATACCGCGAGCCGCAGCGCCTTGTGGCCTGTACTGTTAATTCGAGTACTCAAATTCGAGTGCCAGTGCTTGCCAGGCAAGGCGCCATGACGAGTCGTAGCCCGCTACGGCGAGGAATGGTAACGCAGCTTGGCAAGCACTGGCGCCGAAGTTGAGTGCACGAATTAGCCACACAGGCCACCAGGGGCATTCTTGAGCGCCGCGCGAGGCCGGTGCTACCATGCGCCACCGCCAGAACAGGCAAGGAACCCCTGGGTTTATGAGCACTATCCGCGAGCGCAACAAAGAATTGATCCTGCGTGCCGCCAGCGAAGAGTTTGCCGACAAGGGCTTCGCCGCGACCAAGACCAGCGACATCGCGGCCAAGGCAGGCCTGCCCAAACCCAACGTCTACTACTACTTCAAATCCAAGGAAAACCTCTACCGCGAGGTACTGGAAAGCATCATCGAGCCGATTCTCCAGGCTTCGACACCGTTCAATGCCGACGGCGTGCCCGGCGAGGTACTGAGCCACTACATCCGCTCCAAGATCCGCATCTCCCGCGACCTGCCCTTCGCCTCGAAAGTCTTCGCCAGCGAAATCATGCACGGCGCCCCCCACCTGAGCCCCGACCTGGTGGACCAACTCAACGCCCAGGCCCGGCACAACATCGACTGCATCCAGACCTGGATCGACCGCGGCCAGATCGCCCCCATCGACCCCAACCACCTGATGTTCAGCATCTGGGCCGCCACCCAGACCTATGCCGATTTCGACTGGCAGATCAGCGCCGTGACCGGCAAGGCCAAGCTCGATGAGGCGGATTACGAAGCGGCGGCGCAGACGATTATTCGGTTGGTGTTGAAGGGGTGTGAGCCCGACTGATGGACCGAGCTGCCTTCATCGCGAGCAAGCTCGCTCCCACAGGGGGCCGCGGTGCCCTTGTGGGAGCGAGCTCGCTCGCGATTGAAGACAACTCGATTTCAAGTCAAAGCCAAATGGCATCCCACAGCGGATAGTCGCCAAGTCGCTCTACCAGGCCTGCCCGCAGTGGATTTGCCACAACATAGCGAGCCAGCTTTACCAAATCCTCTTCCCGCCGCAAAGCTCGATCGTGGTAACCCGGTTGCCAAAGGCTGCCTCTGTGCCCTGTGGACATGTTTACCGCCCGAGCACTCAAGGACTTGGTTTTTTGCATCAACTCATTCAGCGAGCCTTGCTGCAATTCAATCAACCAATGGAAATGGTCAGGCATGATCACCCAAGCCAATGACTTCGCCCATCTCTCATCCTGGGCACACCTAAATTGCTCAACGACCAATCGACCTAAAGCGAAATCCTTGAAAATCGGCTTTCGCTCTGCCGTCTTAGTGGTCAATAAATAGATTCGATTCAACTCACCGTAACGACCGGTGTGCAAGCGATGTGAAGCAGGTAGATCAGGCATTCCTTCGCCTCTCCAATGATCAGGTCATCAAAGGCTAGGCCTGTAGATTTTTGAATGCCGGACAGACTCTTGGCTGGATGTGTCTGGTAGATCGTCATCGCGAGCAAGCTCGCTCCCACAGGGGATTTGCGACGTTCACACATTTTGTGTCGATCACCAGACCCTGTGGGAGCGAGCTTGCTCGCGATGACGTCAGTCAATTCACCGCAAAATCAAACAGTACCCCCCGCATCCGCCCTCAACCGCAGCGCCTCCACCGCCCTGACCGCCACCTGCTCATCCACATCCGAAACATCACCACTGACACCAATCGCCCCCAGCACCTTCCCATCCTGATCCCTGATCAATACCCCACCCGGGGCCGGTACGACGTTGCCCTGCCCTAGCCCGTTCAATGCCGCGAAAAACGCTGGGCGTTGCTGGGCGTCCTGGGCGAGCAGGCGTGAGCCTTTGCCCAGGGCGATGGCGCCCCAGGCCTTGGCGATGGCGATCTGCGGGCGAAGCAGGCTGGCGCCGTCTTCGCGTTGCAAGGCAACCAGGTGCCCGCCGCTGTCCAGGACCGCGACGGTCAGGGGTGCTGCGCTGATTTCACGACCGGCGACAAGGGCTTGCCCGGCCAGGTTGACGGCGATTTTCAAGGTTAGAACGCTCATGGGTGCTGTCCTTCTTTTGTTATGGGAGAGCCTTGCGGGCTTCACTTTCAGCAAAACCGAACACAACAAATAGAACACAACAATGCATATTTTTGTATACAATAATTTTCACAAAGCACCTTAATCGATGGAAGACCGCAGCAAAACCTGGCCTTCCGACGAATGAAACAGCTGCTTGAGGAAATGGATTGACCTGCGCCGTTTACCGTGAATACACTCTGCGCAAAGCCACTTGTATACAATTACAAAACGTAAGAGGCACAAAATAATGAGCAAAATGAGAGCAATCGAAGCCGCCGTTCTGGTAATGCGCCGTGAAGGCGTGGACACCGCCTTCGGTATCCCGGGTGCCGCGATCAACCCGCTGTACTCCGCCCTGCAGAAGGTGGGTGGCATCGATCACGTCCTTGCTCGCCACGTTGAAGGCGCCTCGCACATGGCCGAGGGCTACACCCGCACCAAGGCTGGCAATATCGGCGTGTGCATCGGCACCTCGGGCCCTGCCGGCACCGACATGGTGACCGGGCTCTACAGCGCCTCGGCCGATTCGATCCCGATCCTGTGCATCACCGGGCAAGCCCCCCGCGCCCGTATGCACAAGGAAGACTTCCAGGCTGTGGATATCACCAGCATCGTCAAACCCGTGACCAAGTGGGCAACCACCGTGCTGGAGCCCGGCCAGGTGCCGTATGCCTTCCAGAAGGCGTTCTTTGAGATGCGCTCCGGCCGTCCGGGCCCGGTGCTGATCGACCTGCCGTTCGACGTGCAGATGGCCGAGATCGAATTCGACATCGACGCCTACCAGCCGCTGCCCCTGGCCAAACCCGCGGCCAACCGCGTGCAGATAGAGAAAGCCCTGGCGATGCTCAATCAGGCCGAGCGTCCATTGCTGGTGGCTGGCGGCGGCATCATCAACGCCGATGCCAGCGAACTGCTGGTGGAGTTCGCCGAGCTGACCGGCATCCCCGTCATCCCAACCTTGATGGGCTGGGGCACCATCCCCGACGATCACCCGCTGATGGTCGGCATGGTCGGCCTGCAAACCTCCCATCGCTACGGCAACGCCACCTTGCTCAAGTCGGACGCGGTGCTGGGCGTCGGCAACCGCTGGGCCAACCGTCATACCGGTTCGGTGGACGTCTACACCGAAGGCCGCACGTTCATTCACGTGGACATCGAGCCGACCCAGATCGGCCGCGTGTTCACGCCCGACCTGGGCATCGTCTCCGATGCCGCCTCGGCCCTGACGGTGTTCATCGAAGTGGCCCGTGAATGGCAAGCCGCCGGCAAGCTGAAAAACCGCGACGCCTGGTTGCAAGACTGCCAGCAACGCAAAGCCAGCCTGCAACGCAAGACGCACTTCGACAACGTACCGGTCAAGCCACAGCGTGTGTACGAAGAAATGAACCAGGTGTTCGGCAAGGACACCTGCTACGTCAGCACCATTGGCCTGTCGCAGATCGCCGGGGCGCAGTTCCTCCACGTCTACAAGCCACGCCACTGGATCAACTGCGGCCAGGCCGGGCCGTTGGGCTGGACCATTCCGGCCGCGCTGGGGGTGGTCAAGGCCGATCCGAGCCGCAAGGTCGTGGCGCTGTCGGGCGACTATGACTTCCAGTTCATGATCGAAGAGCTGGCGGTGGGAGCGCAATTCAAACTGCCCTACATCCATGTTGTGGTGAACAACTCCTACCTGGGCTTGATTCGCCAGGCCCAACGCGGGTTCGACATGGACTACTGCGTGCAGCTGTCCTTCGACAACCTCAACGCCCCGGAACTCAACGGTTATGGCGTGGATCACGTTGCCGTGGCCGAAGGCCTGGGGTGCAAAGCGCTACGGGTGTTCGAACCGTCCGGCATCCAGCCGGCCCTGCGCCAGGCCCAGGCGATGATCGAGGAGTTCAAGGTGCCGGTGATCGTCGAGATCATCCTGGAACGGGTGACCAACATTTCCATGGGCACTGAGATCAACGCCGTCAATGAATTTGAAGATCTGGCGCTTGTGGGCAACGATGCACCGACTGCCATTTCGCTACTCGACTGACTGCCGACGCCCTCCTGTGAGAGCGAGCTTGCTCGCGATAGCGGTGGGTCAGTGCCGGTGATGTTGGCTGTACTGCCTTCATCGCGAGCAAGCTCGCTCCCACAGGGGTGCGTTCACATTATTTAAGGAGACCACCATGCCGCGTTTCGCCGCCAACCTGTCCATGCTGTTCACCGAGCAGGATTTTCTCGCCCGTTTCGAAGCCGCCGCCAAGGCCGGTTTCAGTGGTGTCGAATACCTGTTTCCTTATGACTACAGCTCCGCCGAACTCAAGGCCTTGCTCGACGCCAACGGCCTGACCCAGGTGCTGTTCAACCTGCCGGCCGGTGACTGGGCCAAGGGTGAACGCGGCATTGCCTGCCTGCCGGACCGGGTCGAGGAATTCCGCGCCGGTGTCGACCTGGCAATCGCCTACGCCCAGGTGCTGGGCAACACCCAGGTCAACTGCCTGTCGGGGATTCGCCCGCAGAACTGCAGTGAAACCCTGGTGGAAAAAACCTTCGTCGCCAACCTCAAATACGCCGCCGAGAAGCTGCAGGCCAAAGGCATCAAGCTGGTGATGGAAGCCATCAACACCCGCGACATTCCCGGCTTCTACCTGAACAACACCGCCCAGGCCCTGTCGATCCGCGAGCAGGTGGGCAGCGCCAACCTGTTCCTGCAATACGACATCTACCACATGCAGATCATGGAAGGTGACCTGGCCCGGACCCTGTCGGCGCACCTGGGCGAGATCAACCACGTGCAACTGGCGGACAACCCGGGCCGCAACGAGCCGGGCACGGGCGAGATCAACTATCGCTTCCTGTTCGAACACCTGGACCGCATCGGCTACACGGGTTGGGTCGGCTGCGAATACAAGCCGCTGACCACCACCGAAGCGGGATTGGGCTGGCTGAAAACCCATAACGCGATCTAACCCACTCTTCCCCCCTGTGGGAGCGAGCTTGCTCGCGATGACGTCGGTACAGCCAATATCACCGGCACTGACCCACCGCTATCGCGAGCAAGCTCGCTCCCACAGAAAAGCAGTTCTTCATCGGTTTGAAGCAGCGATAACAACAAGAGGATTTCCCCATGGCTAAAATCGGATTCATCGGCACCGGCATCATGGGCCACCCCATGGCACTGAACCTGCAAAAGGCCGGTCACAGCCTGTTCCTGTCCCAGCACCACGACACGGCCCCGGCCGACCTGCTGGCGGGCGGCGCGGTAGCGTTGGCCAACCCGAAGGAAGTGGCCCAGGAAGCGGAGTTCATCATCGTCATGGTTCCGGACACCCCGCAGGTCGACGACGTACTGTTGCGCGCCGACGGCGTGGCGGCGGGCGTGGGCGCGGGCAAGGTGGTGATCGACATGAGCTCGATCTCCCCCACCGCCACCAAGGCCTTCGCGGCGAAGATCAATGAAAAAGGCGCGCAGTACCTCGACGCTCCGGTATCCGGCGGTGAAGTCGGCGCCAAGGCCGCGACGCTGAGCATCATGGTCGGTGGCGACAGCGCCGCCTTCGAGCGTGCCCTGCCGCTGTTCCAGGCCATGGGCAAGAACATCACCCTGGTGGGCGGCAACGGTGATGGCCAGACCGCCAAAGTCGCGAACCAGATCATCGTTGCCTTGAACATCCAGGCGGTAGCCGAAGCGTTGTTGTTCGCCTCGAAAAACGGTGCCGACCCGGCCAAGGTCCGTGAAGCGCTGATGGGTGGTTTCGCTTCGTCGAAGATCCTCGAAGTGCACGGCGAACGCATGATCAAGGGCACCTTCGACCCGGGCTTCCGCATCAGCCTGCACCAGAAGGACCTGAACCTGGCCCTGCAAGGCGCCAGGGAACTGAACATCAACCTGCCCAACACCGCCAACGCCCAACAAGTGTTCAGCACCTGCGCGGCCATTGGTGGCAGCAACTGGGATCACTCGGCGTTGATCAAGGGGTTGGAGCACATGGCCAATTTCTCCATCCGCGATAACTGACACACCAAAGAACCCTGTGGGAGCGAGCTTGCTCGCGATAGCGGTGGATCTGCCTGCATTGATGTTGAATGTAAAACCGCTATCGCGAGCAAGCTCGCTCCCACAAGTAACCAAGTCGCCTCAGCCAATAATAAAAATCGGGAGCCCGCCATGTCGGTCGATCCGCAACAACTGCTGCGCGAGCTGTTTGCCACAGCCATCGACGCGGCCCATCCGCAACACGTCCTTGAACGCTACCTGCCCAGCGACCGCAGCGGTCGGGTGATCGTCATCGGTGCCGGCAAGGCCGCGGCGGCCATGGCGCAAGTGGTCGAGCGCTGCTGGCAGGGCGAAGTGTCTGGCCTGGTGGTGACCCGCTACGGCCATGGCGCGCCCTGCCAGAAAATCGAAGTAGTGGAAGCCGCCCACCCGGTGCCTGACGCCGCCGGCTTGGCCGTGGCCCAGCGGGTGCTGGAAATGGTCAGCAACCTCAGCGAAGACGACCGGGTGATCTTCCTGCTGTCCGGCGGCGGTTCTGCCCTGCTGGCCTTGCCCGCCGAAGGCATCACCCTGGCCGACAAGCAATCGATCAACAAAGCCCTGCTCAAATCCGGCGCGGCCATCGGCGAGATGAACTGCGTGCGCAAGCACCTCTCGGCGATCAAGGGCGGGCGCCTGGGCAAGGCCTGCTGGCCGGCGACGGTGTACACCTACGCGATCTCCGATGTGCCCGGGGATCTTGCCACGGTCATTGCCTCCGGCCCCACCGTGGCCGACCCCAGCACGTCGGCCGAAGCCCTGGCGATTCTCCAGCGCTACCAGATCGAGGTGCCGGCCTCGGTGCGCAACTGGTTGCACAGCCCGGCATCGGAAACCGTCAAGCCCGGCGACCCAAGCCTGGCCCGCAACCACTTCCAATTGATCGCCCGCCCCCAGCAGTCATTGGAGGCCGCGGCAGTGAAGGCGCGCCAGGCCGGTTTCAGCCCATTGATCCTCGGCGACCTGGAAGGCGAATCCCGGGAGGTGGCGAAAGTCCACGCCGGCATCGCCCGGCAAGTCGCCCTGCACGGTCAGCCACTGGCGGCGCCGTGCGTGATCCTCTCCGGCGGCGAAACCACCGTCACCGTGCGCGGCGACGGTCGTGGCGGGCGCAATGCAGAATTCCTGCTGAGCCTGACCGACAGCCTCAAGGGTCATCCTGGCATCTACGCGCTGGCCGGCGACACCGACGGCATCGACGGTTCCGAAGACAACGCCGGTGCCCTCATGACCCCGGACAGTTATCGCCGCGCCACCGCGCTGGGCCTGTGCGCCAGCGACGAGTTGGACAACAACAATGGCTACGGCTACTTCGCTGCCCTGGATGGGCTGATCGTCACCGAACCGACCCGCACCAACGTCAATGACTTTCGCGCCATCCTGATCCTCGAGAACCCCGAACATGACGCCTGATAAAAAGGTCAAGATCCTCGCGACCCTCGGCCCCGCCACCCGCGGCATCGATGACATTCGCGAGCTGGTACAGGCCGGCGTGAACATCTTCCGCCTGAACTTCAGCCACGGCGAGCATGCCGACCACGCCCAGCGCTACCAGTGGATTCGCGAGGTCGAGCAGCAGCTCAATTACCCGCTGGGTATCCTGATGGACCTGCAAGGCCCGAAGCTGCGGGTCGGCCGGTTCGCCGACGGCAAGGTCCTGCTGCAACGCGGCCAGGCCCTGCGTCTGGACCTGGACCCGACGCCCGGCGATCAACGCCGGGTCAACCTGCCCCACCCGGAGATCATCGCGGCCCTGGAGCCCGGCATGGACCTGCTGCTGGACGACGGCAAGTTGCGCCTGCGCGTGACCGCCAGGCACAGCGACGCCATCGACACCGAGGTGCTCAACGGCGGCGAGCTGTCGGACCGCAAAGGCGTGAACGTGCCCCAGGCCGTGCTTGACCTGAGCCCGTTGACCAGCAAGGACCGGCGCGACTTGAGTTTCGGCCTGGAGCTGGGCGTGGACTGGGTGGCGTTGTCGTTCGTCCAACGTCCCGAGGACATCCGCGAGGCCCGGGCGCTGATCGGCGACAAGGCGTTCCTGATGGCAAAGATCGAGAAACCGTCGGCGGTGACCCAACTGCGGGAAATCGCCGAATTGAGTGACGCGATCATGGTTGCTCGCGGTGACCTGGGTGTCGAAGTCCCGGCCGAGAGCGTGCCGCAGATCCAGAAGACCATCATCGGCACCTGCCGCGCCCTCGGCAAACCGGTGGTGGTGGCGACGCAGATGCTCGAGTCGATGCGTTTCTCCCCGGCGCCCACCCGCGCCGAAGTCACCGACGTGGCCAACGCCGTGGCCGAGGGGGCCGATGCGGTGATGCTGTCGGCGGAAACCGCTTCAGGGGATTACCCCCTCGAAGCCGTGCAGATGATGAGCAAGATCATCCGCCAAGTGGAAAACGGCCCCGACTACCAGGCGCAATTGGACGTCAGCCGGCCGAAAGCCGAAGCCACGGTGTCGGACGCGATCAGTTGCGCGATCCGGCGTATCAGCAACGTGCTGCCGGTGGCGGTGCTGGTGAACTACAGCGAATCGGGCAGTTCCAGCCTGCGGGCGGCGCGGGAACGGCCGACGGTGCCGATCCTCAACCTCACGCCGAACCTGCAGGCCGCTCGCCGCCTGACAGTGGCCTGGGGCGTGCACTCGGTGGTCAACGATCGGTTGAAGCAAGTGGATGAAGTCTGTTCCACCGCCCTGGAAATCGCCCAGGCCCAAGGCATGGCCCAGCGCGGCGATACCTTGCTGATCACGGCGGGCGTGCCGTTCGGGCAGCCGGGGTCGACCAATTCGCTGCGCATTGAGACCCTGATCTAGCGGCTGTACTGGCCCCATCGCGAGCAAGCTCGCTCCCACAGGGTTTTGTGAATGCCACAAGTCCAGTGTGGGAGCGAGCTTGCTCGCGATGAAGTCGACTCGGTCCTTCTGACACACCTACTTATGCCCAACACCCCCTGCCCCGACTGGGCAACCGCCCTGCTCAACGGCTTCAGCCAAGTCTTCCTCCAGCGCCATCCGTTGTGCGGCCTGCTGTGCCTGCTGGCGATCCTGCTCACTGCGCCCGCTCTGTTCGGCGGTGCGTTGCTGGGTGGGGTGGCCGGGTTGCTCACGGCCCAGCGACGCGGTTACGCCAAGGCCGACCGGCAAGCCGGGCTGTTCAGCTACAACGGCATCCTGCTGGGCTTGCTGCTGAGCCTCGCGTTGCCCTGGTCCGTCCTGTTGCCACCGTTGATCCTCGCCACAGGCGGTCTCAGCGCGATGCTGACCCAGCAATGGCTCAAGCGCACCCGAGGCCCTCGATGCCTGCCCGCCTACACCGCGCCTTTTGTAGGGTTGGCTTGGCTGCTGATGAGTTTCACCCTGCCGCCGCCCCCAACCACCTCGATTGAAATGACAGTACCCAACCTGCTGGCCGCGCATTTGAGCGGTCTGGGCCAGGTCATGTTTCTTGGCCACCCGGCGGCGGGTGCGCTGATCGCGGCGGGCCTGCTGCTGGCCGACCGTCGTGCCGCCGTTTGGGCATTGTTCGGTTCCGCCGCCGGCCTGGCCTTCGCCTTGTCGCAACATGAAAACGTAACCGCCCTTTGCGGGCTGGGTGGCTACAACCCGGTGTTGGTGGCGCTGGCCCTCAGCCAACAGCGCCGCCATGCCTGGCTGCCACTGGCGGGCATTCTCCTGGCGCTCATGCTTGCCCCAGGTTTTATCACCCTCGGCCTGCCTCCCCTGACGGCACCGTTCATCCTCGCGTGCTGGTTGATCCAGGCCACCGGCCGGGCGTGGCGCCAGGCCAACCTCGACAGCGCGCCTTGCGCTCTGCAGGGCAATCGCCCTAGGCTTCGCTGATTCCGGTTCAGGCGACGATTATGCAAAGCAGCAACAACTGGCGCGAACGCCTCTACGTGATCATTTTCCAGACCGACACCGTCGCCGGTCGACGCTTCGATAGCACCTTGCTGTTGATCATCCTCGCCAGCCTGGTGATCGTGATGCTCGACAGCATCGACAGCGTGCACAAAAACTACGCGGCCCTGCTGGCCGGTATCGAGTGGGGCTTCACCTTCGTCTTCATCGTCGAGTACGGCCTGCGCCTGTACTGCTCGCCCAAGCCGCTGCGCTATGCCTTCAGTTTCTACGGGCTGGTGGACCTGCTGGCGATCGTGCCGGGAATCCTGGCGCTGTACTACAGCGATGCCCAGTACCTGTTGATCATTCGGATCATCCGCATGCTGCGGATTTTCCGCGTGCTCAAGCTCAGTCCTTACCTCAAGCAAGCCAATTACCTGATGGCGGCGCTGCGGGGGAGCAAGCAGAAAATCATCGTGTTCCTGGTCAGCGTCTCGACCCTGGTGACCGTCTTCGGCACGCTGATGTACGTCATCGAAGGTCCCGAGCATGGCTTTACCAGCATTCCCAAGGGCATCTATTGGGCTATCGTGACACTCACCACCGTGGGCTTCGGCGACATCGTGCCCAAGACGCCGCTGGGCCAGGTGGTGTCATCCCTGGTAATGATCACCGGCTATTCGATCATCGCCGTGCCGACGGGTATTTTCACGGCAGAACTGGCCACCGCCATGCGCGGCGACCAGCTCCAGCACGACTGCCCGGTGTGCAGCAAAAACAACCACGAACACGGTGCCGCTTTCTGCTCCCGTTGTGGCAATGCGCTGTTTAAGAAATTGGAATAAGCAAAGCACTTTTTGATGCTTGAAGGTCTATAGGCTTGCAGCTAGTGTGCTGGCTAATTGCCCGGAACCCCCGTTGATAAAAAGGAATTCGTAGTGAAGAACTTCTTTGGCGCCGCCCTTCTCGCCACTGGCCTGACCTTTGGCAGCCTGGCCCACGCCGCCCCGACCCTGCTCAACGTTTCCTACGACGTGATGCGCGATTTCTACAAGGACTACAACGCAGCCTTCCAGAAGCACTGGCAGGCCGAGCACAACGAAAACATCACCGTGCAAATGTCGTTCGGCGGCTCCAGCAAGCAGGCGCGCTCGGTGATCGACGGCCTGCCGGCAGATGTCATCACCATGAACATGGCGACCGACATCAACGCCCTGGCGGACAACGGCAAACTGGTGCCCGAGAACTGGGTCACCCGCCTGCCGAACAACAGCGCGCCGTTCACCTCGGCCACGGTGTTCATCGTGCGCAAAGGCAACCCGAAAGCCTTGAAGGACTGGCCTGACCTGCTCAAGGACGGTGTGCAGGTGATCGTGCCCAACCCGAAAACCTCCGGCAACGGTCGCTACACCTACCTCTCGGCTTGGGGCTATGTGCTGAAAAATGGCGGTGACGAGAACAAGGCCAAGGCCTTCGTCGGCAAACTGTTCAAGCAGGCGCCGGTACTGGACACCGGCGGCCGCGCCGCGACGACCACCTTCATGACCAACCAGATCGGCGACGTGCTGGTGACCTTTGAAAACGAAGCAGAAATGATCGCCCGCGAATTCGGCCGCGACCAGTTCGAGGTGATCTACCCGAGCGTTTCCGCCGAAGCCGAGCCACCGGTCAGCGTGGTCGACAAAGTCGTCGAGAAAAAAGGCTCCCGCGAAGCCGCCGAAGAGTATCTTAAATACCTGTGGTCGCCCGAAGGCCAGGAAATCGCCGCCGCCAACTACCTGCGCCCACGGGACCTGGCGGTACTGGCCAAATACACCGACCGCTTCCCGAGAGTGGACTTCCTGTCGGTGGAAAAAACCTTCGGCGACTGGCGCACGGTGCAGAAGACTCACTTCAATGACGGTGGGGTTTTCGACCAGATCTACAGCGGGCAGTGAGGCGCTGATTCGAATAAAAGGGCGACCTCCGGGTCGCCTTTTTCATTCATCGGTGGGTAGGGAGGCTTTTGTGGCGAGGGAGCTTGCTCCCGCTGGGCTGCGCAGCGGCCCCATTCTGGCGGTTGCTGCGCAACCGAGCGGGAGCAAGCTCCCTCGCCACAAGAGCACTCCCTTATCTCCTGTGGTGCTGCCTATCATCAACCGCAGGCATGACAGCTATCGACCACAAGCCCTGTTCCTGCCCCCTCTAAGTCTTTAGCCTCACGCCATCCTTCCAATTGATCGACGAGATTGCCATGAGTGCTCATTCACCTACCTCACCCGGCAGCCCGCTGACCCGCGGCATGGTCCTGCTCTTCGCCTTCTGCTGCGGTGCCATCGTCGCCAACATCTACTACGCCCAACCGATCATTGAACTGATCGCTCCCGACGTCGGCCTGAGCAGCACCATGGCCAGCCTGATCGTTTCGCTGACCCAGATCGGTTATGCCTTGGGCCTGTTTTTCCTGGTGCCACTGGGGGACTTGCTGGAAAACCGTCGGCTGATGATCATCACCACCGTGGTGGCGATTGCCAGTTTGTTAGGGGCAGCGTTCACCGATCAACCGAACGTATTCCTGCTGGTTTCGCTGTTGGTGGGGTTCAGCTCGGTGTCGGTGCAAGTCCTGATTCCGCTGGCCGCACACCTGGCGCCGGAGGAGACCCGGGGTCGGGTCGTGGGTGGGATCATGGGCGGCCTGCTGTTGGGGATCCTGCTGGCGCGGCCAGTCTCCAGCGTGGTGGCCGATCACTTCGGCTGGCGGGCCATGTTCATCATCGCCGCCGCGTTGATGGCCGCCATCAGCATCGTCCTGGCACTGACCGTGCCCAAGCGCCAGCCCGACCACAGCGCCTCTTATGGCCAACTGCTGGGCTCGCTCGGCACCCTGCTGCGTCAACAACCGCTGTTGCGGCAACGGGCGTTCTACCAGGCCTGCCTGTTTGCCACGTTCAGCCTGTTCTGGACCGCCGTGCCGCTGGAACTGTCACGCAACCATGGCCTGTCCCAGACTGAAATCGCCTTGTTCGCCCTGGTCGGTGCCATTGGTGCGATCGCCGCGCCCATCGCCGGTCGCCTGGCGGATGCCGGCCATACCCGCATCGCCTCGCTGCTGGCGATGCTGTTCGCCAGCCTGAGTTTCCTGCCGACGTTCATCCATCCGCTCTACAGCGTGATCGGCCTGGCGGTGACCGGCGTGGTCCTGGATTTCTGTGTGCAGATGAACATGGTCCTGGGCCAGCGCACCATCTATGCCCTCGATGCCAAGAGTCGCAGCCGGCTGAATGCGCTGTACATGACCAGCATCTTCGTCGGTGGCGCCTTCGGCTCATCGATTGCCAGTGCGGTGTACGAACACGGCGGCTGGTTGTGGGTGGTGATCGTCGGCAGTGCCTTCCCACTGTTGGCCTTGCTGCGCTTCTTGAGCACCTCGCGCAAGCAGTCCCTGGCTACGGCCTGAATACCCCACGCATAAAAAAGCCCGGTCGCCTTCAGCGCCCGGGCTTTTTGGTGGAGCGTGTCAAATCCGCACGTTGCCACGCGGCCCGGCAATCGCCCAGATGATCAGGCCCAGTACCGGCAACAGCAGGATCAGCAGCACCCAGAGGATTTTCATCCCGGTTTCCGCGCCACTCTTGAGTACGTTGATGATCGCCCAGATATCGAGCGCCAGGATGATCAGGCCGACCAGGCCGTTGAAAGTGGAACCCATGGTGTCGCTCCCAAATGGTGATGTGCACACTTAGGATAGCGGGCCCCAGGCAAGGGTTCCGTTTTATTGCTTCAGACGTGGACCGCGACCTTGAGGGCTTCCAGGGACGGCGTGGCAGCAATGCCGACCTCGGCACACAGCTCCAGCACCCGCGGCACGTCGTTGCCGTACACCAGCACCATTTGCAATTCATCGTCGAGCAATTGGCTGAAGTTCATCAGCACGTAGCCGCCGTTTTCCTTGTTCAGGCTGCTCATCTGGATCTGGATGCGGTTCAGCGCGGTCAGGGCTTCGGTTTTCGCCAGTTGCTTGGGCTTGAGGTTGAACGCCACGCCGGGGCCGAACGAGGCGACGATCTGTTCGAGCAGGTCCACGTAGGTGTCGGCCTGGAACAGCACGGTGTCCGGCAGGCTGCCCACCACGACCCACTCACCCAACGGGATCGGGAACGTGTCGTCGTAGTTGATATCGGGGTTGGCCGCCAGGAAAGCCGTCGGATCGGCGTAGGCCTGGGCCGCTTCGTCAGCGATTTTCGCAATGTCCGCCTCGCCGAGGCAGCCGGAGCTGATTTTACCGATGAGTTCGATGAGGGCGGCTTTCATGGGGTGAATCCTGTGGCGAAGGGTGTTTTGAGGGCGGGCAGGATAACGCATCATATCGGTCCGTAGGAGCTGCCGAGCGAAGCGAGGCTGCGATCTTTTGATCTTTCACTTGAGATTCAACTGTCAGGAAAAGATCGCAGCCTCGCTTCGCTCGGCAGCTCCTACAGGGCCAACAACTTTTCCAACTGCGCCGTGGTGTCCACCGCGCCCATGGTCCTGGCGGCATCGAGAGCCGAGACGCCGTTGGCATCCTTGGCTTTCGGGTCGGCACCTTTGCCGATCAGGTAGTCGACGATTTCCACGCGGTTGAACATCGCCGCCATCATCAGCGCGGTACGACCATCGAAGGAGGCGCCTTCCACTTGCGCGCCGCCATCCACCAACGCCGAAACCACTGCCAGGTCGCCCTTGAATGCCGCGCCGGCAATCGGGCTCTGGCCGTTGTCGTTGCGGATTTCCGGATCGGCCTTGTGCTCCAGCAACACCTTCACCGTTTCCACATGCCCGTGGTAAGCGGCCAGCATCAACAAGGTGTCGCCCTTGTGGTTACGCAGGTTGGGCGGCAGGCCCTTGCTCAGCAACGCAGCCATCATGGCCGCATCACCCTGGCGTGCGACGTTGAACACCTGCTCGGCAAACTCCGCAGCCTCTTCCGGGGTCATCTGGCGGCTTGTATCGGACATGGGAAACTCCACTCGGGTCTTCGCAAAGCGGCTAGTTTCCCGAGGGACCCGGGCGCTGTCATCCCTTTTTTCACTGTGCCCGTCATAGCCAGAATCAATAACGCAATTGTCCGCCCTGAATCCGAACGGCCAACTGCCGATCCACCCGCACGTAAGTATCGGTGCCCGGCAGCCAGGCGAAGATCGGCTCATCCCCGGTAACGCATGGGTCGAACGCTTCGGCCTTGAGGCGGGTCTTCTGGTACTTGAAGGTGCCGGTGGTGTCCATTTTCACCTTGATACGCAGGAACAGCGGCACGGCATAGGCAGGCAGCTTGCATTGCAGAAACTGCAACAACTCGCTGAAATCCAGGGTCGCCAGGGATTCGGACGGGGTGATTGCCGCCATGCCGGCACGGCCATTGGTGCCATTGATCTCCACGCCATAGGCCACCGCCTCGGCCACCTGCGGATGTTGCAGCAGCACATTTTCGACTTCCGTGGTGGAGACGTTTTCGCCTTTCCAGCGATAGGTATCGCCGAGTCGATCAACGAACTGCCCATGCCCGAAACCAATGTTGCGCAACAGGTCTCCGGTATTGAAGTAACGGTCGCCCGGGGCAAAGACATCCCTGCAGATGGTTTTTTCGGTCAAGGCCTGATCGGTGTAGCCATCCAGTGGCGCCTTCTCGTCGATCCGCGCCAGCAACAGGCCCGGTTGGCCCCTGGGCACTTTTTGCATGCGACCTTGCAGGTTGCGCAACGGCAGGCCGCTGGCATGGTCGTACTGCACCAGCTCCCAGCCCATCAGGGAAAACCCGATGGTGTTGTCGAAATTCAGGATGTTGGTGAAACCGATATTACCGTCACTGGCGGCATACAGCTCACAGATATGGTCGATGCCAAACCGGGTCTTGAAGGTCGACCAGGCCCCGGGCCGCAGGCCGTTGCCGATCATTTTCTTCACACCGTGGTGACGGTCATCGGCAGCGGCAGGCTGGTCGATCAGGTAGCGGCACAACTCACCGACATACCCCAGCGTGGTCGCCCGGTAACGGCGCACGTCGCTCCAGAACTGACTGGCGCTGAACTTGCGCCGAATCGCGAACCCCGATGCCCCACAGATCGCCGCGCCCCAGCACACGCACAGGCCGGTGGCGTGGTACAGCGGCAACGTGCAATACACGACATCGTCGGGCTGCATGTCCAAGGCGATCAGGCCGAAGCTGGTGGACGTGCGCATCCAGCGACCATGGCGAAACACCCCGGCCTTGGGCAGCCCGGTGGTGCCCGAGGTGTAGAGATAAAAACACGGGTCATTGCAGAAGACCTGCCGGCTGCACGCCGGGTTATTGCTTGGGTAATCCTCGCTGCCAGCCATCAGGTCGATGAAACCGGACGGGGCATCGGACGGGATATCGGCGCTGTCCTGATCCGCCAGCCACCAGGTCCTGCTGCTCGACAGCGTGGTTCGCTCTCGTATGTCGTTGAAGGCCGCGACCCGTTCATCCCCGACCACCACAGCGACCGGGTTGACCAGGGCCAGGCTGTGCACCAGTGCGTCGCCGGTTTGCGAGGTGTTGAGCATGGCACTGACCGCGCCAACCTTGGCCATCGCCAGCACGCTGATCAACAGCTGTGGCCGGTTCTCGATGAATATCGCCACGCAATCGCCCTTGCCGATGCCTTGGGCCAGCAGGTAATGGGCGATGCGATTGGCCTGCGCGTTGACCTGTGCATAACTCAGCACCGTCTCGCCGCACAGCAGTGCCGGGCCCTGGGGATTGCGTTGCGTGGCCTGTTCGAAACACCAGCCCAGGCCGCAAGGCTGGGTCGGGTCCTGGACGTTGGCCTGCTTCATGCCTTTGACGATCCGGGGGACGGCTCTGGCAATGGCTGGCAGCTTGCGCAGCATCATGCCCCAGGTAATCGCGTCGCTGGGTGTACGACTCATGGTGATCTTCCCCGTTCGACCGCGTGGGTCTCGGTTCTTGTTATCGGGCAGCAGGTGATTTTGGCTCGAAAGTACGCCGGCGATTGCGGCGCTGTACACGCGGTTTTTGCAATGTTTTGTATCCGCTGCCCGATATAGGCGAAGGGTGAGCGCCGCAAAACGATTTGGTTCCAAAAATCATTGGCCGACCACGCAAAATGCAGGATGCACGATGGCTATTCATGCAAGATGCACGAAATCAAAAATACAGGGAAAATATAACTATCTGTTTTCAAAGGGTTTTACACAAAGCCGAATGCTGGCACAGACAGTGCAACTTCCCCTCCACGGTTTGCCATACCATGGAGCAGTCAACTATGAACATGATTCAAGAAAAGTTTGCGTCCCTGTTTTCCAACTACGAAGTGACCACCCAGCCCCGCCCGGATGGCGGCATTCTGCTGACCTTGCGCAATAGCGACGGCAAGCTGTTCAAACGCACGATTTCCTATGCTCAACTGCACGCTGGGGATCAGTTGTCCTGGGCGATCAGCGCGATTCGTCGTGACCTGGCTGAACAGGCTAGCGAGTTGCCACAGATCACCTTGTTGCAGAGCCAGCATCGGTTTGCTTTGCCGACTTACCATAGCGCTTGAGCCTGCTGGAAAAACGCGGTGCTGCTTGCTTGAAAAAACGGCGCTTCTTTCGGAAATGGGAAGCGCCGTTTTTTTTGCGCCTTCTTTTGGGCGAGCCCGCTTTTGGTTTTAGTGTGTATATCCGTTTCTTCGGTAATGGCTGCTGACGGTTCCGCTCTTACAGCGGGTCACTTTCGAAAAGCGCGAAAGTAACCAAAGCGCTCATGCCCCACCACTTGGTGCCTCGCCTAGGCTCGGCATGCCCTCACTCCGGCATTGCTCCGTGGGCCCGCCGCGAAGGGCCATCCATGGCCCAGCGCGGCTATCCCGGCATCCATGCCGGGATGCCCACTCCACAATGCCTGCGTTCGGCCAGCGTGGTTAACGGGGCGCCCGAGATCAACGTCCACGCCGAGGCGGCCTAACAGCCGACCTGGCTCTCCCGGTCGTACACCCGTTAGATCTGTGGGAGCAAAGCTTGCTCGCGAAAGCGCTGGGTCAGTTTGCGGTGATGTTGGATATTGCCGGCCTCATCGCGAGCAAGCCCGCTCCCACAGGGGATCTTGGATGTTCATGAGTTATGTGTTCACTGCAGCCCATTGTGGGAGCGAGCCTGCTCGCGAAGGCGCTGGGTCAGTTTGCGGTGATGTTGAATGTGCCGGCCTCATCGCGAGCAAGCTCGCTCCCACAAAGGGGATCCGCGGTGTACATGAATTGTGTGGCTGCTGAAGATCCAATGTGGGAGCGAGCTTGCTCGCGATAGCAGTAGCTCAACCACATAATAAATGCCGGACATGCACCGCTCTTGCTTTGCTTCGGATCTTGATCTTGATCTGGGCGCCCCGTTAAACCACGCTGGCCGAACGCAGGCATTGCGCAGTGGGCATCCCGGCATGGATGCCGGGATAGCCGCGCTGGGCCATGGATGGCCCTTCGCGGCGGCCCACGGAGCAATGCCGGAGTGAGGGCATGCCGAGCCTAGGCGAGGCACCGAGTGGTGGGGCAAAGCGTTTTTGCTTACTTTTGGCGCTCTTCCAAAAGTGAGCCGCCGTAAGGGCGGAACCATAAGCCGCCGTTACCGAAATATCGGATATACACACCCCCTAAGAACGCAGGTCAATCCTCCAAACGAGGAAACCGCCGAGCAATATCATTCCCCGTAACCTCAGCAACCAACCCCTGCAAATCACCAGACAAACGAATCGTAACGAAATGCGGCCGCTCCCCCATGTCAAACCAATGCGGCATACCAGCTGGCACCGTTATCAAGTCGCTCCTTTCACACAGCACCGCATAGACATAATCCCCAACGTGCAGGTTAAACAAGCCACGACCAGCAACGAAAAATCGCACTTCATCCTGGCTATGGCGATACTCATGGAGCTCCCCGGCCGGTTCCGGCTGATCACTGCTGACACTGACGACATCGACTGCCACATAACCCCGCTCAGTCATCAACCCATCGATCCGAGCCTGGTAAGCCGCAATGATGTCCTCCTCACTGGCACCCGGCTGGATTTTCACCGCCGCTTCCCAACGGGCAAAGTGAATACCTTGTTCAGCCAGGGTCGCGGCAATGTCCTCGACGTGGGTCAACACCTTGTTCGGGATGTCAGGGCTCGAAACGTGATAGACCGACAGGCTGCTCATGACAAAGGCTCCAGCAAATTAACGGTTCGAAGGCTCATGGCCGGTCCTCTTGCATACGTGTGGCAATGATAACGGCAGCCGCGAAAGCCGCGAGGCTGGCGAGACTGAACGTCCAACTGGCACCCAAGGTGTTCCAGCTATAGCCGGAATACAACGCGCCCAAGGCCCCGCCCGTACCGGCCAGCGCCGCATACAGCGCCTGCCCCTGGCCTTGCTGGCGAGGCCCGAAGCTGCGTTGCACGAAATGGATGGCGGCGGCGTGAAAGCTGCCGAAGGTCGCCGCATGCAGCACCTGGGCAAACAACAATACCCAGAGAAACTCGGCCAGCGAGCCCAACAACAACCAACGCAACGCCGCCAGCAGGAAGCTCGCCAGCAGCACCCGGCGCACGGAAAACCGCGTCAGGATCCGGCTCATCAGCAGGAAGACCAAAACTTCCGCCACGACGCCGAGGGCCCAGAGCAGGCCGATCAACCCGCGACTGTAGCCCAGGTGTTCGAGGTGCAAGGTCAGGAAGGTGTAATACGGCCCGTGGCTCACCTGCATCAGGCCCACACAGGTATAGAACGCCAGCACGCCAGGGTTGCGCAGTTGTCGCAGGAAGCCCTCCCCCGCGATGCACGGCCCCTGCAGTGGCTGGGCGTTGGGCACCCAGAAGCTGGCGAGCACGATGCCGGCCATGATCAACACCAGCGCCACCGGGTAGATATCCAGGCTCAGCCATTCGAACAAGCGGCCGAGCACCACCACGGTGATGATGAAACCGATGGAACCCCACAGGCGGATCTGGCTGTAGCGCGAGGCCTGCCCGCCCAGATGGGCCAGGGTAATGACTTCGAACTGCGGCAACACCGCGTGCCAGAAGAACGCATGCAGCGCCATGACCATCGCCAGCCAGGCGTAGCTTTTATCGATGAAGATCAGCGAGAAGGCCAGCAGCGTGCAGATCGCGCCAAAACGCACGATCGCCAGGCGCCGGCCGGTGTAGTCCCCCAGCCAGCCCCAGATGTTCGGCGCCACGCAGCGCATCAGCATGGGAATCGCCACCAGCTCGCCGATGCGCGCCGCATTGAACCCCAGGTGATCGAAATACAGCGCCAGGAACGGCGCCGTCGAACCGAGCAGCGCGAAATAGAACAGATAGAAACTGGAGAGCCGCCAGTACGGCAGTGCCGCCACGGTCGTCAGGCTACGGCGGTCGGCAGGCCAACCATCAAAGCTGCCCCAGCACCGGAGTGCTGACGCGAACGTCGGCGTTCTGGCCGCGATGACGCAGCAGGTGATCCATCAGCACGATCGCCATCATCGCCTCGGCGATGGGCGTGGCACGGATGCCGACGCACGGGTCATGACGGCCCTTGGTGATAACGTCCACCGGGTTGCCATGGATGTCGATGGAGCGGCCCGGCGTGGTGATGCTGGACGTTGGCTTCAAGGCCAGGTGCGCCACGATCGGCTGGCCCGAGGAAATGCCGCCAAGGATGCCGCCGGCATTGTTGCTGAGGAAACCCTCAGGCGTCAGTTCGTCACGGTGCTCGGTGCCGCGCTGGGCGACACAGGCGAAACCGGCGCCGATCTCCACGCCTTTTACCGCGTTGATGCTCATCAGCGCGTGGGCCAGCTCGGCATCGAGGCGGTCGAAGATCGGCTCGCCAAGGCCCGGCATCACTCCTTCAGCGACCACGGTGATCTTCGCGCCGACCGAATCCTGGTCCCGGCGCAGTTGATCCATGTAGGCCTCGAGTTCCGGCACCTTGTCCGGGTCGGGACAGAAAAAGGCGTTCTGCTCCACCGAGTCCCAGGTCTTGAACGGGATTTCGATGGGGCCCAACTGGCTCATGTAGCCACGGATGACGATGCCCTGGCTGGCCAGGTATTTCTTGGCGATCGCCCCGGCCGCCACGCGCATGGCGGTTTCCCGCGCCGAGCTGCGACCGCCGCCACGGTAGTCGCGCTCACCGTATTTGTGGTGGTAGGTGTAGTCGGCGTGGGCCGGGCGGAACAGGTCCTTGATGGCCGAGTAGTCCTTGGACTTCTGGTCGGTGTTGCGAATCAGCAGGCCGATGGCGCAGCCGGTGGTGCGCCCTTCGAACACGCCGGAGAGGATTTCGACTTCATCGGCTTCCTGGCGCTGGGTGGTGTGGCGGCTGGTGCCGGGCTTGCGGCGGTCCAGGTCACGTTGCAGGTCGTCCAGGGAAATCTCCAGGCCCGGCGGGCAGCCGTCGACAATGGCGACCAACGCCGGGCCATGGCTTTCGCCCGCGGTGGTGACAGTGAACAGCTTGCCGTAGGTATTGCCGGACATGCAGGGTGCTCCGTGAAATCGCTGAGAGACTCAACCTTGGATTCGTAATGCGCGCCAGTATACGCAGGCTCCCCGCGTAGTTCATCCTCGAACCTTATCGGCGACCACCAGTCCAACCGGCACCTTCGCAACTAATGGCGTGATGATGTTAAAGCTGCTTGCCTTAAGCCTTACTTTGTTCACCGGCCTGTTTTGCGGCCTGGCCCAGGCCACGGTGCTGCAACGCCCGATCAGCCTCGACACGGGCAATGGTGAGCTTTTCGGCTCGTTGTTGCTGCCCAAGTCCGACACGCCGGTGCCGGTTGTCCTGATCATTTCCGGGTCAGGTCCTACGGATCGCGACGGCAACAACCCCGAGGGCGGGCGCAACGACAGCCTCAAGCGCCTGGCCTGGGTCCTGGCCAGGCACAACATTGCCAGCGTGCGTTATGACAAGCGCGGCGTAGCGGCCAGCCTCGCGGCGACACCGGACGAACGCAACCTGAGCGTCGAGGCCTATGTGGCCGATGCCGTGGCCTGGAGCCACAAGCTCGCCGCCGATCCGCGCCTGGGCCCGTTGATCCTGCTGGGTCACAGTGAAGGCGCGTTGATCGCCAGCCTCGCCGCGCCCCAGGCCAACGCGGCGGCGGTGATTTCGTTGTCTGGCAGTGCCCGGCCGATCGACCAGGTGCTGCGTCAACAACTGAGCAACCGCCTGCCACCGCCGCTGATGTTGCGCAGCAACGAGTTGCTCGACAGCCTCAAGGCCGGTCGACTCGACGACAACGTGCCGGCGCAACTGCAGGTCATTTTCCGCCCCAGCGTACAGCCCTACCTGATCTCGTTGTTCCGCCAGGACCCGGCCCGGGCCTTCGCGGCGTTGAAGATGCCGGCCTTGATCATCCAGGGCAGCAACGATATCCAGGTCAGCGTCGATGACGCCCGGCAGTTGAAAGCCGCCAAGCCCGACGCTGAATTGGCGCTGATCGAGGGCATGAACCACGTGATGCGCATCGTGCCCAACGACGTGAAACGGCAACTGGCGTCCTACAAGGATCCCAATCTGCCCCTGGCGGCCGAGCTCGGTGCGCGAGTTCTGCGTTTTATTGACTCGTTAGCCGCGCGTTAGGCGGTTTTAGTCGATTTAGCTTCAGGACTGGCAAAAACGGCCGATAGCCCGGTGTCGGGCAGCGCTATGGCTGCCGACCAGCCGGCCTGGACAGGATTTTGCCGTTATGACTGAAACTCAAGCTTCCCCCGACACCGCCGCCGAAGCCCCCGCCTCGCCTGCGGTAGAGCTGCCGTGGGCCGACGTGCATACCGAGCATCACAAAATGCTCCGGCTGGCGCCGCTCAAGACCGACCGCGCCACCGGTGCGCGGCCATTGCGGTTTGTCGAGTTCAGCTATGCCGAGCGCCACAGCAAGGAACGCAGCCTGCTGCGCATGAGCATCCTGTTGCCGAACCAGCGCGTGCGCAAGGAACAGAATCACTTGGACGTCTGGGCCGACCACGTCGAGAAGCGCTTGTTTTTTTCCCCGGACAACCTGCAAGTCGAGCCGTCCAACCGAGGCATCGGCCGTTTCCTGGCGGCCCAGGGCATTACCTGGGCCAAGAAACGCTGGTCGGCCTACCAGGTGCACGGCACCGACCTGGATAACAAGGACGCCCTGAACGAAGACACTCGCCTGCGCCGCGACCGCTTTCTCAAGGCCCAGGGTTTCGAGGTGGTCTACGCCGACGCCCAGCACCTCAAGGGCAGCGTCAAGCCAACCCACGTTGGCGACCTGCTCGGAGACTGGAACACCGAGAAGCTGCAGTTCGTGGAAATCCTTGAAGCGGCGCAGATGCTGCAACAGGCCGAGCAGAACCTGGCGGAACAGGAAGTCAAACTCAAGCAGCAGGACGAAAAGGTCACCAAGTTCAAGCGCGAAGACGCCGGCCTGCGCTTCACCATCACCTGCCTGGTGGCCTTCGCCATGTTCCAGGCGGGATTGCTGATCTGGATTGCGACACGGCACTAAGCCCGACAGCGCCTGAATAACCCTGTGGGAGCGAGCTTGCTCGCGATAGCGGTGAATCAGCCAACTTCAATGCTGCTGATCCGACGCCATCGCGAGCAAGCTCGCTCCCACAGTGGGTGTGTCCAGATGGATAAGGGGGATCAAACCCGCGAAGCAAACAATCCCTGGTGCTGGCGGCACTGTTCGGCGCTGAGCATGAACACGCCATGGCCACCGCGTTCGAAGTCGAGCCAGGCGAAATCGACTTCCGGGTACAACGCCTCGACGTGCACCTGGCTGTTGCCCACCTCGACAATCAACAATCCCTTCTCGGTCAGATGATCGGCCGCCTCGGCCAGCATTCGGCGCACCAGGTTCAAGCCGTCATCGCCACAGGCCAGGCCCAGCTCCGGCTCATGCTGGTATTCCTGCGGCATGTCGGCGAAATCTTCCGCATCGACGTAGGGCGGGTTCGACACGATCAAGTCGAAACGTTGCCCCGGCAGACCGTCGAAGCCATCGCCCTGGACCGTGAACACGCGCTCGTCGACGCCATGGCGCTCGATGTTCTGGTTGGCTACTTCCAGCGCTTCGAACGACAGGTCGGCCAGCACCACCTCGGCCTCCGGGAACTCATAGGCACAGGCAATGCCAATGCAGCCGGAACCGGTACACAGATCAAGAATTCGTGCCGGTTCCTGGCCCAGCCACGGCTCGAAATGCTTTTCGATCAACTCGCCGATGGGTGAGCGCGGAATGAGCACGCGCTCGTCGACGATGAAAGACATCCCGCAGAACCAGGCCTCACCTAACAGGTAGGCTGTCGGGATGCGCTCGGCAATACGCCGACGCAGCAGACGCTGCACATGGACCAACTCTTCGTCTTCAAGACGGCAGTCCAGGTAGCTGTCGGCAATTTCCCATGGCAGGTGCAAAGCGCCCAACACCAGTTGCCGGGCTTCGTCCCACGCATTGTCGGTGCCATGACCGAAAAACAGATCCTCCCCATGGAAACGGCTGACGGCCCAACGGATATGGTCGCGCAGGGTACGGAGACGGGAAGTGATCACGGCGGCAAACTCCAGAAAAATCGACGGGCGAGTCTACCAGCCAAACGCGGCCCCACCCAAACACGCCCCGATGACGAACGAAAAACCCCGGACCAATCGTAGGAATTATCCGTTTTTTGATCCGCCTATTGAACAAGACGAGCATCTTGACAAGGCTGTAGGCCAGCAACGGCGGCCCTTGCGATGGAAGCGATTCACAGAACCGCTCAGCCAGAGGAGAATGTCGCAAAAGCCCCACTCGAAGGAGCCCCAGAATGTCCGTTCCAAAAACGATGTTTCAACTCAGCGGCCGTGGTTATGCAGCGGCCAACCTGAGTCAAGCGACCCTGATCATCATCGATGCCCAGAAAGAATACCTCGCCGGCCCCCTGGCCCTGAGCGGCATGGATGCAGCCGTCGCGAACATCAAGCAATTGCTCGGTGCGGCCCGTGCAGCCGGTCGGCCGATCGTGCATGTGCGCCACCTGGGCACCCATGGCGGGCTGTTCGATCCACAAGGCGAGCGCGGGGAGTTCATTCCCGGCCTCGAACCCCAGGCCGACGAAACCGTGATCGAAAAGCTGCTGCCCAGCGCGTTCCACGGCACCGAGTTGAAAAAGCGCCTGGAAGACTTCGGCCCCCTGGACCTGATCGTGTGCGGGTTCATGAGCCACTCCAGCGTCAGCACCACCGTGCGTGCCGCCAAGAACCTGGGCTTTCGCTGTACCCTGGTGGAAGATGCCTGTGCCACGCGCGACCTGCCGTACAAGGGCGGCGTCCTCAGTGCCGAACACGTTCAGCAGACCGAAATGGCGATCATGGCGGACAACTTCGCCACCCTGGCGTTGACCCGCGACTTCACCTGATGTCCTTCGATGAGCGGCCCGTGACGCCGCTCATCCGCAAAAGCCTCTCATTTGCCGCAATTACCGGAGTATCAGGAACAACCCGAACATCTTCCGGTCGAAGGGCCGATACCCATTGAGGAAGGTCGGAATGAAGTTATCCGATGGTTTTGACGCACGTCGCTTGCGGCCCAAGGGCCCGAGCAACTGGCGGTTTCGTTTTGGCGCGGCGATCGCCGCGCTATTGGCAACACTCGGGGTACTGCTGGCCATGGCCGGTGCCGCCAGCCTGCTGGGCCGCCCGCCCGCACTGGGCGAGTTGAATGCCACCCCAATGGGTTCGGCGATCATCCTGGCAGTCGGTCTTTTCGTGTTGTTGCTGGGCGTCTGGCTCTGGCGCCGCTGCCGCCGTCGCGCCCGCCAATCCCTGGAGCTGGCCATGGCTCCGCACCTGATGAGAAAGCACGACTGACCCGCCATCCGACGTTTTGTCGCGCCTGATCCCGCCAGAGTTGGGTAAACTGGCCGGCTTCGCGGAGGCTGACATGCAAGACGATGACTTTTCCCTGTTCAAAAGTGCGATTCAGGGCGTAAAACCGATCAAGCACGACCGTGCCGAGACCGGCAAGCCCAAGGCCGATCGCGCGCAAATCGCCAAGCTGCGCCAGGCCGCCACCGTGCGTACCGACGCCACGACCGTGGATGGCTTGTCCGATCAGTTCGTGATCGACGTCGGGCCGGAAGACGAGTTGATGTGGGCACGCGACGGTGTCCAGGAAAGCCAGATGCGCAAGCTGAAGGTCGGCCAGATCCCCTTCGAGGGCAGCCTCGACCTGCACGGCATGAGCGTTGAAAAAGCCCGGGAAACCCTTTGGGCATTCCTGGCCGAAGCCACCAAGTTCGAAATCCGCTGCGTGCGCGTCACCCATGGCAAAGCCGTGCGCCTGGACGGCAAGCGGCCGATGATCAAGAGCCACGTCAACACCTGGCTGCGCCAGCACCCGCAAGTGCTGGGCTTCACCTCCTGCCAGGCAAAACACGGCGGCGCCGGGGCGGTCTACGTGATGCTCAAGCGCACCATGATGGAAGGTCGCGACGAATAGCCCTCGATTGCCGAGCTTGCAGCGCCGTGTCCGCCACCGTACCCTTGCCCTTTGCGTAAAATCCCACAGGTAGTTTCATGTCTCTGGAACAGAATTACACCGCGATTCTCGGCCAACTGGGCGAGGACGTTTCCCGCGAGGGCCTGCTCGACACGCCCAAGCGTGCTGCCAAGGCCATGCAGTACCTCTGCCGCGGTTATGAACAGACCCTGGAAGAAGTCACCAACGGTGCCTTGTTCAGCTCCGACAACAGCGAGATGGTGCTGGTCAAGGACATCGAGTTGTACTCGTTGTGCGAACATCACCTGCTGCCTTTCATCGGCAAGGCTCACGTGGCCTACATCCCGAGCGGCAAGGTGCTGGGGCTGTCGAAAGTCGCGCGCATCGTCGACATGTACGCGCGTCGCCTGCAGATCCAGGAAAACCTCAGCCGCCAGATCGCCGATGCGGTCCAGCAAGTGACTGGCGCCCTGGGCGTGGCGGTGGTGATCGAGGCCAAGCACATGTGCATGATGATGCGTGGCGTGGAAAAGCAGAATTCCTCGATGATCACCTCGGTGATGCTCGGTGAGTTCCGGGAAAACGCCGCCACTCGCAGCGAATTCCTCAGCCTCATCAAGTAATCCGCCGCATGAAGAAAACCGGCATTGATCGCCGGTTTTTTTTCGCCTGTGAAAAATCAGGTAAGCTGCGCGCCCTCTTCTTCCCTGCCGCGAGGCTTAATACCGTGATCGTCAAAGCGCTTCGGGTTGGCTTGGGCCAGCTCATCATCTTCATCGACTTCATCACCCGCCCGGGCAAGCAAAAGCGCCCGGCCGAGGCCCAGGCGCAGGTCGAGCAGGCCGCTCGCAGCCTGACGCTGTATCAGTTCCACGCCTGCCCGTTCTGCGTGAAGACCCGCCGCACCCTGCGCCGCCTCAATGTGCCGGTGGCCCTGCGCGATGCGAAAAACAACGAACAGGATCGCCAGGCACTGTTGGAGCAAGGTGGCCGGATCAAAGTGCCGTGCCTGCGGATTGAAGAAAATGGCGAGACCACCTGGATGTATGAGTCCAAGGTAATCATTGATTATCTGGATAAGCGGTTCTCTGCAGCCTGATAGTTTTCTGGTGTGGCGACTGGCCTCATCGCGAGCAAGCTCGGCTCCCACAGGGGACAGTGGTGGATGGCCCACTGTGGGAGCGAGCTTGCTCGCGATGGGGCCCAGACAGCCACCGGCAAAGCCCCCTGATATCAGGCTGCTTTTGCAGCCAACGCCTCCCGCACCACCCCCGCCAACCGCTTGAGCCCTTCATCCAACCGCGCCGGATCGATGTGGCTGAAGTTCAAGCGCAAGTGCCCCGGGTGCTGGTCCGGTTCAGGAAAGAACGGCTCCCCTGGCATGAACGCAACGTCGGCCGCCAGCGCAGCGGGGAGCAAGGTGCGGGTGTCCAGCGGCTGCCTGAGGGTCAGCCAGAAAAACAACCCGCCCTGGGGCACATTCCAGTCCGCGATATCAGAGAAATGCTTTTGCAATGCCGCCTGGAACCGATCGCGACGGTCCCGATAGAAATCCCTCAACTCACTCAAATGGCTGCGGTACTGCTCGGTGCCGATCCATTGCAGCGCCTGCCACTGACCGATGCGATTGGTGTGCAGGTCCGCCGACTGCTTGAGTCGCAGCAGATGCGGGAACAGATCCGGGCTGGCGATCAGGTAGCCCACCCGTAGCCCCGGCAACAGGGTTTTCGACACGGTGCCGGTGTAGATCCAGCTGGCCTTCTTCAAGCGACTGACAATCGGCGTGGCACTGCCGCCATCGAACGTCAGCTCGCGGTAGGGTTCGTCCTCGATCAGGGTCACGCCAAACTCGTCCAACAGCGCCGCCACCGCATCGCGCTTGGCCTCGCTGTAGCGCACCGCCGAGGGGTTCTGGAACGTCGGGATCAGGTAGATGAACGCAGGCCGATGCTGCTCCAGCCGGGCCCGCAACTGTTTCAGGTCCGGGCCGTCGGCCTCCAGGGGCACGGTGATGCAGTCGGCGCCGAACAGCTGGAAAATCTGCAACGCCGCCAGATACGTCGGCGCTTCGAGCATCACTGGCGTGCCGACGTCAATGTGCAGCTTGGCCGCCAGGTCAAGGGTTTGCTGGGAGCCGCTGACCACCAGCACCTGACTCGCCTCACAGGCCACACCCAGCGCCCGCGCCTGGGCCGCCAGGGCTTCGCGCAGGGCGGGTTCGCCTTCGCTCATGCCGTACTGGCCCATGGACAACGGCATAGCCGCCCATTCCACTTTCGGCAGCATGGCTTCGGCCGGCAGGCCGCCGGCGAACGACATCACTTCAGGGCGCTGCGCCGCTGCGAGGATTTCTCGAATCAAAGAACTTTTGAGGCGCGAGACACGTTCGGAAAAAGCCATGGAGGTCACCTGTAGCGGGGCACGGGAGAAATGAGTCAAACTGGTTGACCGAAATTACGCCGACCTCCGTGGATACGTCAATATGCTTGACCTTAAAAATCCGACTTCCCAACAAATGGCCATGGAAGCGTTCTTCTTCGGTTACCAGGCGTTCACCGCCAAGGCCGATGAAATGCTCGAGCGCCGCGGGTTGAGCCGGGTGCACCAGCGCATCGTTTTCTTCATCGCCCGCTACCCGTCATTGAGCGTGAAGGAGCTTCTGGCATTGCTCGGGGTAAGCAAGCAGGCGCTGAACATGCCGTTGCGGCAGCTGATGGAAATGCACCTGGTGAACAGCGTCGCGTCCGAGACCGACAAGCGCAAGCGACTACTGGAACTGACGGCCGAGGGCGAACGCTTCGAGCAGGCGTTGCGGCGTGAGCAGGTGAAATTGCTGGAGCGGGTGTTTGCCGAGGCCGGGGAAGCGGCGGTGGATGGGTGGCTGGCGGTGAACCTGGCACTGGGGAAATCCAGTGATTGAAGGCGCCTGATCCGACGTCATCGCGAGCAAGCTCGCTCCCACAGGGTTCATTCCTGCATTTCACCACAGTCCACTGTGGGAGCGAGCTTGCTCGCGATAGCGTCCGCCTGGGCAATATATCCCCATCGCCCGACATTTCGTCGACAACATAGAAAACATTATTTGCTTTATTTGTATACAAAAGCATAATTCGCTTCGTGCGAGTTCCTGACCATCAGGTCAACATACTTCGCCAGCCTTACCTGCCTCAGCGCATCGCAGCCACCCCCAGGGCGTATGCGGTGCTGGAAATAACAATAAGACTCTTGAGGAGTACTCGCTGTGGAAAGCCGCAAACCCGAAGCCCGGACGCTGGACCTCTCGCCGCCACTACGCAGTGGCTGGCTGGAGCGCATCTTCAAACTCAGCTTGCATGGCACCACGGTGAAGACCGAGCTGATTGCCGGCCTGACGACCTTCATCACCATGGCCTACATCATCTTCGTCAACCCCAACATCATGGCCGACGCCGGCATCGATCACGGCGCCGCATTCGTCGCCACCTGCATCGCCGCGGCCCTGGGCTGCCTGCTGATGGGCCTGTACGCCAACTGGCCGGTGGGCCTGGCGCCAGGCATGGGCCTGAACGCCTTCTTCACCTACACCGTGGTCGGCACCATGGGCTACAACTGGGAGACTGCGTTGGGCGCGGTGTTCGTTTCCGGTGTGTTGTTCATGGTCCTGACCCTGTCACGGGTACGGGAGTGGCTGCTCAACAGCATTCCGGTGAGCCTGCGGTTCGCCATGGGCGCGGGGGTCGGGTTGTTCCTCGGGCTGATCGGCCTGAAAACCGCCGGGATCATTGTCGACAGCCCCGCCACCCTGATCAAGCTCGGCTCGTTGCGGGAGCCCGGCCCATTGTTGGCCGCGGTGTGCTTCCTGATGATCGCCGTGCTCAGTTATCACCGCGTGTTCGGCGCGATCCTGATCAGCATCATCGCCGTGACCCTGGCCGGTTGGGGCCTGGGATTGGTGCAGTACAACGGCGTCATGTCGACACCGCCGAGCCTGGCCCCCACCTGGATGGCGATGGACGTGGCCGGTGTGTTCAACGTCAGCCTGATCAGCGTGGTGCTGGCCTTCCTGTTCGTGCACATGTTCGACACCGCCGGCACCCTGATGGGCGTTGCCCAGCGCGCCGGCCTGGTGAAAGCCGATGGCAAGATCGAGAACCTGTCCCGCGCCCTGAAAGCCGACAGCGCCTCCAGCGTATTTGGCGCCATGGTCGGCGTGCCGCCGGTGACCAGCTACGTGGAAAGCGCCGCCGGCGTGGCGGCAGGTGGCCGCACGGGGCTTACCGCCGTGACCGTCGGTGTGCTATTTATTGCCGCCATGTTCTTCGCACCGCTGGCCGGGATGATCCCGGCCTACGCCACGGCCGGGGCCTTGATCTACGTTGCCATGCTGATGATGGGCGGCATGGCCCACATCGAATGGGACGAGGCGACTGACAGCATCCCGGCCATTGTCACGGCCATCATGATGCCCCTGACGTTCTCGGTCGCCGACGGTATCGCCCTGGGTTTCATCACCTATGTGGTGCTCAAGGCCGGCACCGGTAAACACAAGGAAATCTCCGTCAGCCTGTGGGTGCTCTGCGCGATCTTCATCGCCAAGCTCATCTTCTTGTAAGCGACAACATATCCACCCGCCTCACCCAATGGGTGAGGCTTTTGTACATCAGGAGCAAAGCAATGAATCTGGAAACCTGGCTGTTGTTCAGCGGTGCCGCCTTGGTGGTGATCCTCATCCCCGGCCCGTTGTCGTTGTTGATGATCGGCAATAGCCTGAACTACGGCCTGCGCCGCTCGTATCCGGCATTCCTGGGTGGCGTGATCGCTTCGATCTGCTTGCTGAGCGCCTCGGCGCTGGGGCTCGGTGCGTTGTTGATGGCCTCGGAGCAGCTGTTCAGTGCCCTGAAGATTGTCGGGGCCCTGTACCTGTTTTACCTGGCCTGGCAGAGCTGGCAGCAATCACGCCAACCGTCCCAAGGCGCCGACGTGCCCCAGGCCGCCGCCGTCCCGCGCTTTCGCGCCCTCTTCGGCCGGGCGTTCGTATTGGGCGCCAGCAACCCGAAGGACATCCTGTTCTTCGCCGCGTTCCTGCCGCAATTCTTGAGCGCCGAACAAGCGTTCCTGCCACAACTGCTGATCATGATCGCCACCTGGACCGTACTCGACCTGCTGTGCAAATTGGCCTACGGCCTTGGTGCCCATGGCGCCGCGCGGTATCTGCGTACGGGTAAGGGCCAGGGCTGGTTCAACCGGGTCAGTGCCGGGTTGTTTGGCGGTGCGGGGGCGGCGTCGTTGTTGAGCCGCTAAAAAAGCAAAAGCAAAAGCATCGCGAGCAAGCTCGCTCCCACAGTTTTTTTGTGAGCGGCAAAATCCAGTGTGGGAGCGAGCCTGCTCGCGATGAGGCTCTCCAAGACGCCACATATCCACGGACGAAAAAAAGCCCGCAGTGTGAGCGGGCGAAAAACCAAAGAAGCGCCATGCGCAGTCGCTTCCGGGACAAGGCAGCCGCTTGGGGTCAGCTGCCTCGATAGGTGGAATAGGCGTAAGGCGAAATCAGCAGGGGCACGTGGTAATGATCCTGTTCGGCCGAAATGCCGAAGCGCAGCACCACCACATCCAGGAACGCCGGCTCGGACAACTGGACACCACGGGCGCGGTAGTAATCGCCGGCATGGAATTGAATCTGATAGACGCCCGAACGGTAGTCATCCCCTTGCAGCAGCGGCGCGTCGCAGCGACCGTCGCTGTTGGTCAGCGCAGTGGCGACCAGCTGCAGTTGCGAACCTTCCACGCGGTACAACTCGACCTTGATCGAGCTGCCCGGGCAGCCGTGTGCAGCATCCAAAACGTGAGTAGTCAAACGTCCCATTGATTGTGCGCGCCTCGCTGCTGTGCAGTCCGGCCCGACGCCTCCTGAATCAGTTGAAAGACAGGCCGCACCGTTTCGGAGCACGAAACGCCACGGCGATGAGAGAATTAAGACACTTTAAAAGAAAATTGTACACAATAAAAAACAGATATTTAGTCCACGCGCGTTCCGACAAAGGTTCCTGCCCAATCTTAAGCCAAACCAACGGATACGCCATTCTTGAAGCCATTAATTGACCAGGTGGGCAGGTTTCTTGCAGTGTAGACAAACCAGGGACAGCGGTGAAAAATGCAAAAAATCAGGCTTACAAATCGCACATAAAGTTGTATACAATCACTCCATCGTCGTGACGCCAGCCTATGATCCATCGCCAGGGCGCCACCCACATGGTTCGAACAAGAAGGAAAACTGCAGTGAGCGCTGACTACCCACGCGACCTGATCGGTTACGGCAGTAACCCTCCCCATCCCCAGTGGCCGGGCAATGCCCGCATCGCCCTGTCCTTCGTGCTCAATTACGAAGAAGGCGGCGAGCGCAACATCCTGCATGGCGACAAGGAATCCGAGGCGTTCCTCTCGGAGATGGTCGCGGCGCAACCGCTGCAGGGCGAGCGCAACATGAGCATGGAATCGCTGTACGAGTATGGCAGCCGCGCCGGGGTCTGGCGGGTCCTCAAGCTGTTCAAGGAATTCGATATCCCGCTGACCATTTTCGCCGTGGCCATGGCCGCCCAGCGCCATCCGGACGTGATCCGCGCCATGGTGGCCGCTGGTCACGAAATCTGCAGCCACGGCTATCGCTGGATCGACTACCAATACATGGATGAGGCCCAGGAGCGCGAGCACATGCTCGAAGCGATCCGCATCCTCACCGAAATCACTGGCGAGCGTCCGCTGGGTTGGTACACCGGTCGCACCGGCCCCAATACCCGCCGGCTGGTCATGGAGGAAGGCGGTTTTCTCTATGACAGCGACACCTACGACGACGACCTGCCCTACTGGGAACCGAACACACCCAACGGCAAGCCGCACCTGGTGATCCCCTACACCCTCGACACCAACGACATGCGCTTCACCCAGGTGCAGGGTTTCAACAAGGGCGACGATTTCTTCCAATACCTCAAGGACGCCTTCGACGTGCTGTATGCCGAAGGCGCCGAAGCCCCCAAGATGCTCTCCATCGGCCTGCACTGCCGCCTGATCGGCCGCCCTGCCCGCCTCGCGTCCCTCAAGCGCTTCCTTGAATATGCCAAGGGTCATGAACAGGTCTGGTTCAGCCGCCGCGTCGACATCGCCCGCCACTGGCAACAGACTCACCCGTGCCCGCAAGCTTCGAAACCAGGAGCTTCGAAATGACGGCCTTCCAGACTCTCAAGCCTTCCACCTTGAACCGCGAAGCGTTCGTTAAAGCCTTCGCTGATATCTACGAACATTCGCCATGGGTCGCCGAAAAGGCTTTCGACCTGGGCCAGGACCCGTCGATCGACCAGATCGAAACCCTGCACCAGCGCATGAGCGACATCCTGCTCAGTGCCGATCACGCCAGCCAACTGGCGCTGATCAACGCTCACCCGGACCTGGCAGGCAAAGCCGCCGTCCAGGGCCAACTGACCGAAGCCAGCACGAACGAACAGGCCGGCGCCGGTATTCACCAATGCTCGAGCGATGAGTTTCAGCGCTTCACCGAGCTGAACGACGCCTACAAGGCCAAGTTCAAGTTTCCCTTCATCATGGCGGTAAAAGGCAGCAACCGGCATCAGATCCTCGCGGCGTTCGAAACGCGCATCCATCACTCGGTAGACACCGAATTCAAATGCGCGCTGGCAGAGATCAACAAGATCGCGTTGTTCCGATTACTGACCCTTTAGCGAGCAGCCCTGCTACCCCAGGTCCTGCAAGCATCCCCAGCCAACTTATTTAAAGGCAGACAAGAAGAATGAAAGCTTACGCCGTACCTTTCGAGAAGTTCGTCAACCTGGCCGACGCCCGCCTCGGCACCAAGATCATTTCGGTCACCGATGACTGGTTCGCCGACGCCAACCGTTTGTTCCAACCGACCCCAGCCGTATGGAAGGAGGGCGTGTTCGATGACAACGGCAAGTGGATGGACGGCTGGGAATCGCGGCGCAAGCGCTTCGAAGGCTACGACAGCGCGGTGATCCGCCTGGGTGTGGCCGGCTCGATCAAAGGCGTGGACATCGACACCTCATTCTTCACCGGTAACTACCCACCGTCGGCCTCCCTGGAAGCCTGCTTCCTGACCGAAGGCGAACCAGACGAAAACACCCAATGGACTGAAGTGCTGTCGGCCGTCGAGTTGCAAGGCAACAGCCACCACTATCACGAAATCAACAACGACCAGGCCTTCAGCCATCTGCGTTTCAACATCTACCCCGATGGCGGCGTGGCCCGGTTGCGGGTCTACGGCATTCCGTACCGCGACTGGTCAGCCGTGGGTGACAACGAACAGATCGATCTGGCCGCAGCCCTCAATGGTGGCCGTGCCCTGGCCTGTTCCGACGAACACTTCGGCCGCATGAGCAACATTCTCAACCCGGGTCGTGGCGTCAACATGGGTGATGGCTGGGAAACCGCCCGTCGTCGTACCCCGGGCAATGACTGGGTCATCGTCGCCCTGGGCCATGCCGGCGAAGTCGAGAAAGTCATCGTCGACACCCTGCACTTCAAGGGCAACTACCCCGACAGCTGCTCGATCCAGGGCGCGTTCGTCAAGGGCGGCACCGACAGCCAGATCGAAACCCAATCGCTGTTCTGGCGTGAGCTGTTGCCCAGCCAGAAACTGGAAATGCACGCCGAACACACCTTCGCCGAGCAGATCAAGGCCCTGGGGCCGATTACTCACATTCGCCTGAACGTGTTCCCGGATGGTGGGGTGAGTCGCCTGCGGGTGCTTGGCAAGGTATCGAAATAAGGGTGAACCCGAATCGCGAGCAAGCTCGCTCCCACATTTGACATGCATTCCCCTGTGGGAGCGAGCTTGCTCGCGATGGCAGTACAACAAACAACACAGAATTCAAGGTAAGAAGACCAGCATGCGCACACTCAAGATCGAACCGTTGACCAAAGAAGCCTTCGCCCCATTCGGTGACGTGATCGAAACCGATGGCAGCGATCACTTCATGATCAACAACGGTTCGACCATGCGCTTCCATCGCCTGGCGACGGTGGAAACCGCCACGCCGGACGACAAGGCGATCATCAGCATTTTCCGCGCCGACGCGCTGGACATGCCGCTGACCGTACGCATGCTGGAGCGCCATCCGCTGGGCAGCCAGGCGTTCATTCCGCTGCTCGGCAACCCCTTTCTGATCGTGGTCGCGCCACTTGGCGATGCACCTGTATCAGGTTTGGTCCGCGCCTTCGTCACCAACGGCAGGCAGGGCATTAATTACCATCGCGGCGTCTGGCACCACCCGGTGCTGACGATCGAAAAGCGGGATGACTTCCTGGTGGTTGATCGCAGTGGCACAGGCAATAACTGCGATGAGCATTTTTTCAAAGAGGATGAGTATTTGATCCTCGCCCCCCACCAGCGGACGGAGTGAAAACTACTGCGCTCGGCAATACTGCGTTGAAAACTGACTCGAAATGCTCATTGACTAAAGTCAACTCCGCTTTCTCGCCAGTTTTCGCCTTGTCTTGCCTTCGCTCGCTACGTTTTCACACCGTCCCCAAGAGAAGGTCCGATCACGCGAAAACAAGCGTGACGGGCGAGAGGTAAAGACTGTGGAAGCACATATGCTGGAATGGCTGAACCTGAGCGTACGCTGGGTTCACATGATCACTGGCGTGGCCTGGATCGGCGCGTCGTTCTACTTCGTCTGGCTGGAAAACAACCTCAATCGCGTCAACCCCAGGAGCGGTCTGGCCGGTGACCTGTGGGCCATCCACGGTGGCGGTATCTACCACCTGGAAAAATACAAACTCGCGCCACCGTCCATGCCGGACAACCTGCACTGGTTCAAGTGGGAAGCCTACTTCACCTGGATGTCGGGCATCGCGCTGTTGTGCGTGGTGTTCTATTGGAACCCGACTGTCTACTTGCTGGCTCCCGGCAGCAGCCTGAGCGGCCCCGAAGGCGTCGCCCTGGGCCTCGGTTCGTTGCTCGTCGGCTGGTTCGTCTATTCCTTCCTCTGCGACTCGGCCCTGGGCAAGCGCCCTGCCCTGCTCGGCGTGATCCTGTTCGTGCTGTTGATCGCCGCGGCCTACGGGTTCAGCAAGGTGTTCAGCGGTCGCGGTGCCTACCTGCACGTCGGGGCGGTCATCGGGACGATCATGGTCGGCAACGTGTTCCGCATCATCATGCCGGCCCAGCGTGCGCTGGTGGCGGCCATCGCCGAGAACCGCACGCCCGATCCTGCACTGCCGGCCAAGGGTTTGTTGCGTTCGCGCCACAACAACTACTTCACCCTGCCAGTGCTGTTCATCATGATCAGTAACCATTTCCCGAGCACCTACGGCAGCCAGTACAACTGGCTGATCCTGGCCGGGATCGCCGTGGCGGCGGTGTTGGTGCGCCATTACTTCAACACCCGCCATGACAGCAACCGGTTTGCCTGGACGCTGCCAGTCGGTGCCCTGGCGATGATCTGCCTGGCTTACGTTACCGGTCCCAAGCCCATCTCCAGCGCACCCGACGTGGCCAAGGCACCCGCCGCCATCGAGTACCAACCGCTACCGGAAACGGCGGTGGGTGGTGGCGCGAAACCGGCGACAGCCCCCGCCGCACCGACAGCGGCGCCCACCCAGGCCGCCAACGCCCAGGGCCCGTCGTTCGAAAAGGTCCATAGCGTGATCCAGGAACGCTGCTCGGTCTGCCATTCGGCCAAGCCCACCAGCCCGCTGTTCAGCGCCGCGCCGGGTGGAGTGATGTTCGATACGCCAGAGCAGATCCAGCAACAGGCCGCGCGCATCCAGGCCCAGGCCGTGACCAACCAGATCATGCCCTTGGGCAACATCACCCAGATGACCCAGCAGGAACGCGATCTGATCGGCGCGTGGATCAACCAGGGCGCGCGGACCAACTGAGCCTCGCGCGCCAATAACGTCACACGTCATACCGCTGACAGGCCGGCCGGCACACCACCGGTCGCCCGTCAGCGACTGCCTGCGCCTCAACAATAAAAACAAGAGGAAAGCACCTGATGATCCAGTCCCGCCAGTACGCCCCAAATTCGCCACGGATGCGCCGTTGCAGGGCACTTGAGCCCCTTAAGGCAAGCCCGTATCCTGCGCGGCCGTTCGAAACCGGCCGACACAAAAACCCCCTCCGATCCTGACCGGCCCGCCAACTTATCCAGGCGCCGGCGGATAGAATAAGCGCCCTTCTGAACACACCTTTTTCGACTGTTCCAAACAGCTGGATGAGTCTTTTCCGGGTTTGCCCCGGCCTTGGCTCAGCTCTTGCTATCAGCATTTGCCACGCGCAAAAAGCTGACCGAACGGATGTTTTTTATCCGAGGAAAAAGGCGCCACACCAGAGCGCTGACCTGAAAAAAAAGCGGTACCACTTACCTTTGGGAGCAAACCGAATGAAACGTACGTGCACCAGCCTGATACTCGCAGGAGCCTTGTTGGCCGGGGGCCAAGCGATGGCCGACGACCTGTTCCAGTGGCAGAACAACAGCCTGACCTACCTGTATGGCAAGGATTTCCAGGTCAACCCGCGCATCCAGCAGACCGTGACCTTCGAACACGCCGACGCCTGGAAATACGGGGACAACTTCTTCTTCCTCGATCGGATCTTCTACAACGGCCAGGACGACAGCCAGTCCGGCCCGAACACCTACTACGGCGAGTTCAGCCCACGCCTGTCGTTCGGCAAGATCTTCGACCAGAAGCTGGAACTGGGCCCGATCAAGGACGTGCTGCTGGCCATGACGTATGAATTCGGCGAAGGCGACAACGAGTCCTACCTGATCGGCCCGGGTTTCGACCTGGCGATTCCCGGCTTCGACTACTTCCAGCTGAACTTCTACAACCGCCAGACCGAAGGTCCACGCGCCGGCGACAACGTCTGGCAGATCACCCCGACCTGGGCCTACACCATCCCCATGGGCTCATCCGACCTCCTGATCGACGGTTTCATCGACTGGGTGGTGGACAACGACACCAACTCCAAGGGCACCTACCACGCCAACCTGCACATCAACCCGCAGATCAAATATGACCTGGGCAAGGCGTTGAAGCTCGGTGCCAAGCAGTTGTATGTGGGCGTGGAGTATGACTACTGGAAGAACAAGTACGGGATCGAAGACAGCGACGGGTTCAAGACCAACCAGAGCAATACCAGCTTCTTGCTGAAGTACCATTTCTGATCCTGGGATCTACATCCGCAGCAATACCCTGTGGGAGCGAGCTTGCTCGCGATAGCGGTGGGTCAGCCTGAGTCGATGCTGAATGTGCCGCCGTCATCGCGAGCAGGCTCGCTCCCACATTGGTTGTGTGTTGGGCTCAGTTTAAGCGTCCACCGCAAACCCCTTGTGGGAGCGAGCTTGCTCGCGATAGCGGTGGACCTGCTTGCATCAGTCAGGACAACCCCAAAAACCGACTCAACGCCTCACGCTGCGCCAACGCATCCTGGCGTCCCAGCTCGATCAGTTCGCTGCAATAGCCCGACTCGAACAACAGATAACTCAGCACCCCCGCGCCGCTGGTCTTGGTCGCACCCGGCCCGCGCAAGAATAACCGCAGCGCACGGGGCAGTTCCTGGCGATGGCGGGCGGCGATTTCGTCGATCGGCTGGCTTGGGGAAATCACCAGCACGTCCACCGGCGCCGCGCCGAGGGCGTGGGCCGGTACGTCGTCGGGTAGCAGGTGACTGAACCCGTTCAGACGCTCAAGCAACTCGATGTCGCTTTCCAGGCTGTCAATGAACGTGCTGTTGAGCATATGGCCGCCGATCTGCGCCAGGGTCGGTTGCAGGCCGGTGTAGCTGCGCTCGGCGGGATCCTGCCCACCAGCGCCACGGGGGTTGCCGCTGACACCGATCACCAGCACCCGATTGGCCCCCAGGTGCAAGGCCGGGCTGATGGGCGCTGATTGCCGTACCGCGCCGTCACCGAAGTATTGCGGGCCGATCCTGACCGGCGCGAACAACAAGGGAATCGCCGAGCTGGCCAGCAGGTGCTCCACTGATAACTGCGTCGGCACCCCGATACGTCGATGTCGCAGCCAGGCATCGATGGTCCCGCGCCCTTGGTAGAACGTGACGGCCTGGCCGGATTCATAGCCGAATGCCGTCACCGCCACCGCGCGCAGTTGCTGCTCGGCGATGGCCAGTTCGATACCCGAAGCGTGGAATTGGGCCTGGAGCAGCTCGCGCAGCGGCGAGCTGTCGATCAGCGCCACCGGCAACTTGGCCCCCAGGCCCAACAGGCTGTGGCTGATGAAACGCATCGCCTGGGCGATCACGCCTCGCCAGTCGCTGCGCATGACCTGATGGCTGTGCACCGCTTGCCAGAACGCCGTCAGCCGCTCGATGGCGGTCTTGAAGTCCATCGCCCCGCTCGCCAGGCTGACTGCGTTGATCGCCCCGGCCGACGTACCGACGATTACCGGGAACGGGTTGTCCGCACCGTCCGGCAACAATTCGGCGATGGCCGCCAGTACGCCTACCTGATACGCCGCTCGAGCCCCGCCGCCGGAAAGAATCAAACCTGTAACCGGTTCAGCTGGGGTCATCGCAATGCTCCGTGCTCAAGGTGCTGCTGAAAAATGGCGGACTACCGGCTCAACCGCGTTTGTCGTACAGCTTCGGCTCGCCCGGCGGACGGCTCTTGAAGCGCCGGTGGGCCCAGAGGTATTGCTCGGGACAATCACTCACCGACTGCTCGACCCACTGGTTGATGCGGATGCAATCGGCTTCCTCGGTCTCGCCCGGAAAATCCGTCAGCGGGGCCTGGATCACCAGGCGATAACCGCTACCGTCGGCCAGGCGTTCCTGGATGAAGGGCACCACCAGTGCCTTGCCCAGGCGGGCGAACTTGCTGGTGGCGGTGACCGTCGCGGCCTGGATGCCGAACAACGGCACGAACACGCTCTGCTTGGCGCCGTAATCCTGGTCCGGCGCATACCAGATCGCCCGTCCGGCCCGCAGCAGCTTGAGCATGCCGCGCACGTCGTCACGCTCCACGGCCAGGGAGTCGAGGTTGTGCCGCTCGCGGCCGCGGCGCTGGATGTAGTCGAACAGCGGGTTCTTGTGCTCGCGGTACATGCCATCGATGGTGTGCTGCTGGCCGAGCAACGCCGCGCCGATTTCCAGGGTGGTGAAATGCAGCGCCATCAGGATCACGCCCTTGCCCTCGCGCTGGGCCTGCTTGAGATGCTCCAGCCCTTCGACATGGGCCAGTTTCGCCAGGCGCGAACGCGACCACCACCAACTCATGGCCATTTCAAAAAAGGCGATGCCGGTGGAGGCAAAGTTTTCCTTGAGCAGACGCTTGCGCTCGGCGGCGGACTTTTGCGGGAAACACAGCTCCAGATTGCGACGGGCGATGCGCCGTCGGTCGCCGGCCACTCGGTACATCAGCGCACCCAGTGCGCGACCGACCCGCAGCAACAGCGGATAAGGCAACTGAACGATCAGCCACAACAGGCCCAGGCCGCACCACAGCAGCCAGAAACGCGGATGAAAAAATGCAGCTCGAAAACGCGGGCGATCCATTACAGCTTCCATTAAGACATGGGCCGCGCATTCTACATTGTTCGACCCGGGTTGCGGCTGGCGGACGATCTCGTTATAAGTCTCGGCACTTTTAGTGACAAGCCGTTGTACGCCGACCATGAGCCAAACCGAACCGCTAGACCAAGATCCCGTGTTCCAGTTGAAGGGCAGCATGCTCGCCATTACGGTGCTGGAGCTGGCCCGCAACGACCTGGAAGGCCTCGACCGGCAGTTGGCGGCCAAAGTCGCCCAGGCGCCGAACTTCTTCAGCAATGCACCACTGGTGCTGGCCCTGGACAAACTGCCGGCCGGCGAAGGCGCGGTGGACCTGCCAGGCCTGATGCGCGTTTGCCGCCAACACGGCCTGCGCACCCTGGCGATCCGCGCCAGCCGCATCGAAGACATCGCCGCCGCCATCGCCGTGGACATTCCGGTCCTGCCGCCGTCCGGCGCCCGGGAGCGCGTGCTGGAACTGAGCCCGGTCGAAGCCAAGAAAGTCCCGGAAAAACCACCGGAACCCACCATCAAGCCGACACGCGTCATCACCTCGCCAGTACGCGGCGGGCAGCAGATTTACGCCCAGGGTGGCGATCTGGTCATCGTGTCCTCGGTCAGCCCGGGGGCGGAACTTCTCGCCGATGGCAACATCCATGTATACGGCCCGATGCGCGGCCGCGCGCTGGCCGGCGTCAAGGGCGATACGAAAGCCAGGATCTTCTGTCAGCAATTGAGCGCTGAACTGGTCTCCATCGCCGGGCAGTACAAGGTCTCCGAGGATTTGCGCCGCGATCCGTTGTGGGGGGCCGGCGTTCAGATCAGCCTGTCGGGCGACGTGTTGAACATCATTCGGCTTTAACGGATACTGCCGCATTTTCCAAGCATCTCTAAAACGAGCGAAAACGGCTTAAACGACGTAGGAAAAAGGATCAGGCAGTGTTTACCGGAGGTAGACCCCGCCCGACATCCGATTCCAGCCAAGCCTGTCCAATTGCAGCAGTTTTCCAGAGATGTTTTTCAGGGGCTGAAAAAGTCCTTTTTCCTTAGGGGTGAAACACCTTGGCCAAGATTCTCGTGGTTACATCCGGCAAGGGTGGTGTGGGTAAGACCACCACCAGCGCCGCTATCGGTACCGGTCTCGCTCTGCGCGGCCACAAGACAGTCATCGTCGACTTCGACGTCGGCCTGCGTAACCTGGACCTGATCATGGGTTGCGAGCGTCGCGTGGTCTACGACTTCGTCAACGTGGTCAACGGCGAAGCGAACCTGCAACAAGCCCTGATCAAGGACAAGCGCCTTGAGAACCTCTACGTGCTGGCCGCCAGCCAGACCCGCGACAAAGACGCGCTGACCCAGGAAGGCGTGGAAAAAGTCCTGATGCAACTCAAGGAAGACTTCGAGTTCGTGGTGTGCGACTCCCCGGCCGGTATCGAGAAAGGTGCCCACCTGGCCATGTACTTCGCGGACGAAGCGATTGTCGTGACCAACCCGGAAGTGTCGTCGGTCCGTGACTCCGACCGCATGCTGGGCCTGCTGGCGAGCAAATCCCGTCGTGCCGAGCAGGGCGAAGAGCCGATCAAGGAACACCTGCTGCTGACTCGCTACAACCCGCAACGGGTCAGCGATGGCGAAATGCTCGGCGTCGAAGACGTCAAGGAAATCCTCGCCGTCACCCTGCTGGGTGTCATTCCCGAATCCCAAGCGGTACTCAAGGCTTCCAACTCCGGCGTGCCGGTGATTCTCGACGACCAGAGCGATGCCGGCCAGGCATATAGCGATGCCGTTGATCGCCTGCTGGGCAAAACCGTGGAGCATCGTTTCCTCGATGTAACGAAGAAGGGTTTCTTCGAGCGCCTGTTTGGAGGTAGGTAATGAACCTTTTTGACTTCTTTCGTGCCAACAAAAAGCCCAGTACCGCCTCGGTCGCGAAAGAGCGTCTACAGATCATCGTGGCGCACGAACGCGGCCAACGCAGCACCCCTGACTACCTGCCGGCCTTGCAGAAGGAACTGGTGGAAGTGATCCGCAAATACGTCAACATCGGTAGCGATGACGTGCATGTGGCACTGGAAAGCCAGGGCAGCTGCTCGATCCTGGAACTCAACATCACCCTGCCGGATCGCTGATAGATCCTGCGGTAGCCACGGCGGCTCGGGCTCAGCGCCCTTGTGTAGGAGCTGGCGAAGCCTGCGATCTTTTGATCTTGACTTGAACTCAAGGAAGCTCGGAAAAGATCGCAGGCTTCGCCAGCTCCTACATATAGGACGACAGGCCCGAGCCGCCGTTGGCGTTTGTAACGAGACTGTTTTCAATGCCCCTGTCCAACATCCGCATCATTCATCAGGACGCCGCCGTCCTGGTGGTCGACAAGCCGACCCTGTTGCTCTCCGTGCCCGGCCGGGCCGACGACAACAAGGACTGCCTGATCACCCGCCTGCAGGAAAACGGCTATCCGGAAGCCCGAATCGTGCACCGACTGGACTGGGAAACCTCCGGCATCATCCTGTTGGCCCGCGACCCGGACACTCATCGCGAACTGTCCCGGCAATTTCATGATCGCGAAACCGAAAAAGCCTACACGGCGCTGTGCTGGGGCCAGCCGGAACTGGACAGCGGCAGCATCGACCTGCCCTTGCGCTACGACCCGCCGACCAAACCTCGGCATGTGGTGGACCATGAGCACGGCAAACACGCCCTGACCTTCTGGCGCGTACTGGAACGTTGCGGCGACTGGTGCCGGGTCGAACTCACGCCGATTACCGGGCGCTCGCACCAATTGCGCGTGCACATGCTGTCCATCGGTCATCCGCTGCTGGGCGACGGACTCTACGCCCACCCGCAGGCCCTCGCTGCCTGGCCGCGCCTGTGCCTGCACGCCAGCATGCTGAGCTTCACCCATCCGCAAAGCGGTGAGCGCTTGCGCTTCGAGTGCCCGGCACCGTTCTAAATTCGATAAAGGCTTGGCATGCAGGTTATTGATTTTCAGGAAACGCCCGTCAAAAAAGTCCGCCATCAGTTGCTGTACCTGGTCTATGGCGACAAGGACGCTTATCGCCACGAGGCCAAGTTCAGCATCCTGACTGCCCTCGCCCACGGCAATCCGTCGACCCTGCCCACCATCAGGATCCTGACCGACCGGCCTGAGGACTATCAGGGCTGGCCGGTGGAGACCCTCGCGTTGAGCCCGCAGTTGCTGACCGAGTGGCAAGGCAATAATGGTTACATTCACCGGCGCAAAGCCTGCGCCATCGCGGCCAGCCTGACACTGGCGGAAAAAACCCTGTTCGTCGACACCGACACGCTGTTCCTCGCCGATCCCGACCTGCTGTTCAAGCAAATCCAGCCAGGGCAATACCTGATGGACAGCTTCGAATACAACTGGGACTTCGTCTGCAAGCGCGAGGATTACCTCAAGCTGGGTACGCGCCTGCGCCGCCACGGCATCACCCCGGACAACAGCTTCAAGCTCTACAACAGCGGGCTGTGCGGCGTGACTGACAACGACGCTGCGCTGCTGGGCCAGGCCGTCGAGCTGATCGATGAATGGACCGAAGGTGGCTTCGACATCCACACCATCGAACAGATCGCGATCTCGTTCACGCTACGCAACCAGACCATTAACGAAACCAACAAACACGTCTATCACTACTTCGCCGAGAAACGCTTCTTCCACACCATGTTGGCGCACTTCTTTGCCCAACACGGCGAGGCGTTCAGCGCGCAGTTGATCGAGCGTTGCCATGACGTACCGCGCACCCGACCTTTCCCCTCTGCCTGGCGGCGGCTGAAGATCAAATGGAAATTGCGCCACCAGCGCGGCGCCTTGCACAAGATCGGTCGCGACCTGCTGTATGGCAGCGCAGCACCGGAGCATCCCTACTACAACCTTTGCCGCCACCATTGGTGGGATTCGGCATCGCGGGAGATTCTTCGCCTGGACCCGGAGCGCCAGCAACAGCTGTTCGGCCAACTGGAGCACTGGCCGCAGCACCTGCCAGAACCGTCCAAGGCACAAGACAAGCCCTTGATCATGGCGCACTTGCGCAAGCGGATCGCTGTCTCGGGCTGATCGATCGCCGGACCACAGAACAATCCGTGACGGGGGATTGGGTCTGCAATGCAGGCGGTCGATGGGGTAAACTGCCGCCCATTGCTGTCTGGAGTTTCTTATGCGCGCAGAGTTGAACCAGGGCCTGATCGACTTTCTCAAGGCCTCCCCTACCCCGTTCCATGCCACCGCCAGCCTTGCCAAACGCCTGGAGGCGGCAGGCTATCAGCGTCTTGACGAACGCGAGACCTGGGCCACCGAGGCCAACGGTCGCTACTACGTCACGCGCAACGACTCCTCGATCATCGCCTTCAAGCTCGGCCGCAACTCACCGTTGCACGATGGCATCCGCCTGGTCGGCGCCCACACCGACAGCCCCTGCCTGCGGGTCAAGCCGCAGCCGGAACTGCAACGCCACGGGTTCTGGCAACTGGGCGTGGAAGTCTACGGCGGCGCGTTGCTGGCGCCGTGGTTCGACCGCGACCTGTCCCTGGCCGGGCGCGTGACCTTCCGCCGCGATGGCAAGGTCGAAAGCCAGTTGATCGATTTCAAGGCGCCGATCGCCACGATTCCGAACCTGGCCATCCACCTCAATCGCGAAGCCAACCAGGGCTGGGCCATCAACCCGCAGAATGAACTGCCGCCGATCCTTGCCCAGTTCGCCGGGGACGAGCGCGTTGATTTCCGGGCTGTGCTCACCGATCAACTGGCCCGCGAACACGGCCTGAATGCCGACGTGGTACTCGATTACGAGTTGAGTTTCTACGACACGCAAAGCGCCGCGGTCATTGGCCTGCACGGCGATTTCATCGCCGGTGCGCGCCTGGACAACCTGCTGTCGTGCTACGCCGGCCTGCAAGCGTTGCTGAACGCTGACACCGAAGAAACCTGCGTGCTGGTGTGCAACGATCACGAAGAAGTCGGCTCGTGCTCGGCCTGTGGCGCCGACGGCCCGATGCTGGAACAGACCCTGCGTCGCCTGCTGCCTGAAGGTGAAGAGTTCGTCCGCACCATTCAGAAATCCCTGCTGGTGTCGGCGGACAACGCCCACGGCGTGCATCCCAACTATGCCGACAAGCACGACGCCAACCACGGCCCCAAGCTCAACGCCGGCCCGGTGATCAAGGTCAACAGCAACCAGCGCTACGCCACCAACAGCGAAACCGCCGGGTTCTTCCGCCACCTGTGCATGGCGGAAGAAGTGCCGGTGCAGAGCTTCGTGGTGCGCAGCGACATGGGCTGTGGCTCGACCATCGGCCCGATCACCGCCAGCCAGCTGGGCGTGCGCACCGTGGACATCGGTTTACCGACCTTCGCCATGCATTCGATCCGCGAACTGTGCGGCAGCCATGACCTGGCGCATCTGGTGAAGGTGCTGAGCGCGTTCTACGCCTCTCGCGAGTTGCCATAGTTGCAGTTGCAGCTAAACCCTGTGGCGAGGGAGCTTGCTCCCGCTGGGTGGCGCAGCCGCCCCAAATCCGCAACTGAATGCAGATTGGCCAGTGCTACGCACTGGAGCGGGAGCAAGCTCCCTCGCCACAATGATGTCCGCCTCAAGATTCGAGGAGGCCGTGACATACATCAGCACACCCCGGCAAAACCCCAACTAGACTGGCCCTATCCTTCCCCGACAAGGCTGTCGCCATGATCTCGATGTCTTCGTTCAACGCCATGCTGGTGCCCATTATTGCCGGCATGATCCTGCTGGCCATCGGCTTCAACTTCCGTGACAAGAGCGTCGGGGTCTTTGCCATGTGGATCGGCATGTTGCTGATCCTCGCCACGGTGGTGATCAAGATCCTGAGCAAGCTCAACGAGTCGCTCTGACCCTGCCTCAGGCTGCGGGCGATTGTTCCGGTACAGGTTGTTCCGGCACATCCACGCCGACATGGATCGCATCGTGTCGCCAGAACTCCAGGTCGCAATCGATCAGCCGCTGGTGCTGGTCATAGTTGACCCGTGCGATGCGAAGCCCGGGGCTGCCCACCGAAACCTTCAACGCCGCTGCCGCTTCCGGCTGTAACGAGGTGGGCACGATTTCAAACTTCACCCGGCCGTAGTGCAGGTCGTAATGGCGGGCGTACAGTTCGGTGATGGACTGGTCGAGGTCAAACCCCAAGATGTCCGGAAAATACTGCGGGTTCAGGTAGTGCTCGACGTACAGCACCAGCCGCTCGTCGATACGCCGCACGCGGCAGATCTGGATCACGCTGGACAATGCCGGCAGCTGCAACCAGGCGCACACCGCCGCCGAAGCGGGTTGCAGACGCGCCGAGATCACTTGGGTAGAAGGCACACGCCCCTGGGCTGCGACCATGGCGTGGAAATGGCTGCGCTGCATCAGGTTGTAGGCCAGGCGCGGCGGCGAGACGAACCAGCCCCGGCGCTCCTCCCGATAAATCTGCCCCTGGGCTTCGAGCTGCAACAACGCCTCACGCACGGTAATCCGCGTGGTCCCGAACAATTCACTGAGCTTGCGCTCGGCCGGCAATTTGCTGCCAGGCGCCAGCAACCCGTGGTCGAGCTGCTCTTGCAAGACCTGTCCGATGGCTGTCACCGCTTTGGTTGCATCGATGCGCATCAACGTTACCTATCTGGACTAGACCAGCACTGTTTCGGGGCAAGATCGACTGTCCATCGATCCGCTTCTTGGTCCAGCAAGCCTAGGCACTGCACATGACTGGCAGATGACAGAGCCGCCGAACGGTCGTTTTGCTAGCGTGCAAATTAACGGCCAAGTCCTTTCATATCAGCTGTTTAACCATGGTCTACGCTTAATTTGCAGCCAACCTCCACGAGCCGGGCATTTCCTGGTCCCTCCAACACCGACATCAAAATGTCACAGGGCTCGCCTACATTGGCTCAGGTATTGCTGACCTAGACCAACACAACCGCAATCGCAGCGTTGAAAACGCCCATAGGAGCTTCGGATGAAACAGCTTTTCCTGGCATCACTGTTAGGCTCGACCATTGCCATGTGCACCGCCGCCATGGCCGCTGACACCGATCTGAAAACGTTGGAAGCCGCTGCGAAAGCGGAAGGCGCCGTGAACAGCGTCGGCATGCCCGATGACTGGGCAAACTGGAAAGGCACCTGGGACGACCTGGCCAAGGTCTACGGCCTGAAACACATCGACACCGACATGAGCTCGGCCCAGGAAATCGCCAAGTTCGCCGCCGAGAAAGACAACGCCAGCGCCGACATCGGCGACGTCGGTGCAGCGTTCGGCCCGATCGCGGTCAAGCAGGGCGTGGTCCAACCCTACAAGCCAAGCACCTGGGAACAAGTCCCTGCCTGGGCCAAGGACCAGGACGGCAACTGGGCATTGGCCTACACCGGCACCATCGCGTTCATCGTCAACAAGAAGCTGCTGCACGGTTCCGAAGTGCCGACCAAGTGGGCGGACCTGAAGACCGGCAAATACAAAGTCTCCATCGGTGACGTGAGCACCGCCGCCCAAGCCGCCAACGGCGTGCTGGCCGCGGCCCTGGCCAACGGTGGCAACGAGAAGAACGTCCAGCCGGCATTGTTGATGTTCGCCGAAATCGCCAAGCAAGGGCGCCTGTCCATGGCCAACCCGACCATCGCCACGATGGAGAAAGGTGAAGTCGAAGTCGGCGTGGTCTGGGATTTCAACGGCCTGAGCTACAAGGCCAAGATGGCCAACCCGGATGACTACGTCGTGCTGATTCCGTCCGACGGCTCGGTCATCTCCGGCTACACCACCATCATCAACAAATACGCCAAGCACCCGAATGCCGCCAAGCTGGCTCGCGAGTACATCTTCAGCGACGCCGGCCAGATCAACCTGGCCAAGGGCAACGCCCGTCCGATCCGCGCCGAGCACCTGACCCTGCCGGAAGAGGTCAAGGCCAAGCTGCTGCCGAACGAGCAGTACAAAGGCGTGACCCCGATCAAGGACGCGGATGCTTGGGAGAAGACTTCCAAGGCGCTGCCGCAGGCGTGGAATGAACAAGTCATCGTCGAGATGAAGTGAGGCGCTAGCTCCCGCTCGGCTATCCACTGGGCACCCAAATGTGAAAGCAATCCCTGTGGGAGCCGAGCTTGCTCGCGATAAACGATGACACGGTCTTGCAGTTGAACCGTGTCGCCTTCATCGCGAGCAAGCTCGCTCCCACAGAAGCTGGCTTGCGCATCAGGTTCCCGGGGATTCGAGCTTTCTGGTATCTGCCCGGAGTCCCGGTACCCATGAAGCACAACGTCATCCTGGTGGTGCTCGACGGTCTCAACCATGAGGTCGCCCGGCATGCCATGGGGCACTTGCAGGCTTACGTCGGCGCAGGACGCGCGGCCCTCTACAAACTGGAATGTGAGTTGCCCGCCCTGTCCCGCCCGCTCTATGAATGCATCCTCACTGGCGTCGTGCCCATCGACAGCGGGATCGTGCACAACAACGTCTCGCGCCTGTCGAACCAGCGCAGCATTTTCCACTACGCCACCCAGGCCGGCTTGAGTACGGCGGCCGCGGCGTATCACTGGGTCAGCGAGCTCTACAACGTCTCGCCCTTCGTGGCCGGTCGTGATCGTCACACCGACAACCCCGATTTGCCGATCCAGTACGGGCATTTCTATTGGAATGACCACTACCCCGATTCCCATCTGTTCGCCGACGCCGAACACCTGCGCCAGCGCTACTTGCCGAACTTCCTGCTGGTGCACCCGATGAACATCGACGACGCCGGGCACAAGCACGGCCTCGACACCCCGCAATACCGCAACAGCGCCCGCTCGGCCGACATCAACCTGGCGGTCTACCTGCAAGACTGGCTCGACGCCGGTTACCAGGTGCTGGTGACCTCCGACCACGGCATGAACAACGACCGTTCCCACAACGGCCTGCTGGCCGAAGAACGGGAAGTGCCGCTGTTCGTCCTGGGCAGCGGCTTCAGCCTCGACCCCGCTGCCGCGCCGAGGCAGACCGAGCTGTGCGGCACCATTTGCCAGTTGCTCGGCGTCGCCCACGACAAACCCTATTGCCAGGAGTTACTCAAGTGAACGCCATGACGCGCGGCAAATGGCTGGCAGCGTTGTGCCTGGTGCCCTTCGCGATTTTCTTCATCGTGTTCCAGATCGCCCCGCTGCTTTGGGTGCTGGTCAACAGCCTGGAATCGGAAGAGTTCGGCTGGGGCCTGGCCAACTTCAGCAAGATCTTCAGTTCCAAGTTCTACCTGCAAGCGATCCAGCACAGCCTGGAGATCAGCTTCTGGTCCAGTGTGTTCGGCATCGTCATCGCCGTGCTGGGCAGCTACTCCCTGCGCCAGGTGGATTCGCGGCTGCGCAACTTCGTCAACGCTTTCGCCAACATGACCAGCAACTTCGCTGGCGTGCCCCTGGCCTTCGCCTTCATCATTTTGCTCGGGTTCAACGGCAGCATCACGATCATGCTCAAACAGGCGGGGGTCATCGAGGATTTCAACCTGTACTCCAAAACCGGGCTGATCATCCTCTACACCTACTTCCAGATCCCCCTGGGCGTGCTGCTGCTCTATCCGGCCTTCGACGCCCTGCGCGAAGACTGGCGCGAATCCGCCGAGCTGCTGGGCGCCAACGGCTGGCAGTTCTGGCGCCACATCGGCTTGCCAGTGCTGACCCCGGCGCTGCTGGGCACCTTCGTGATCCTGCTGGCCAACGCCCTCGGCGCCTACGCCACGGTCTATGCGCTGACCACCGGCAACTTCAACGTGTTGCCGATTCGCATCGCCGCCATGGTCTCCGGCGATATTTCCCTCGACCCGAACATGGCCAGTGCCCTGGCCGTGATATTGGTGGCGTTGATGACCGTGGTCACCATCGTCCATCAGTTGCTGCTCAAGAGGAGCTACCATGTCTCGCGCTGAACCGGGCTCCGTCGGACTCTATCATCGGGCGGTGGTGTACCTGCTGTTCGCCATCCTGCTGCTGCCCCTGGCCGGCACGCTCGTCTACTCCATCGCCAGCAGTTGGTCGGCCACCGTGCTACCCAGCGGCTTCACGTTCAAATGGTATGTGCAGTTGTGGAGCGATCCGCGTTTTCTCCACGCCTTCGGCCAATCGCTGCTGGTCTGCGTCGGTGCGCTGGTGCTCTCGGTGGTGTTGATCCTGCCGTTGCTGTTCGTGGTGCATTACCACTTCCCCAGACTCGACGCGCTGATGAACATCCTCATCCTGCTGCCCTTCGCGGTGCCGCCGGTGGTGTCGTCGGTGGGGCTGTTGCAACTCTACGGCTCCGGACCGCTGGCGATGGTCGGCACGCCATGGATCCTGATCGGCTGCTACTTCACCGTTGCCCTGCCGTTCATGTACCGGGCGATCACCAACAACCTGCAAGCCATCAACCTGCGCGACCTGATGGACGCCGCCCAACTGCTCGGCGCCAGCACCTTCCAGGCCGCGCTCCTGGTGGTGCTGCCGAACCTGCGCAAGGGCTTGATGGTGGCGTTGCTGCTGTCCTTCTCGTTCCTGTTCGGCGAATTCGTGTTCGCCAACATCCTCGTCGGCACTCGCTATGAAACGCTGCAGGTGTACCTGAACAACATGCGCAACAGCAGCGGTCACTTCACCAGTGCGCTGGTGATTTCCTACTTCTTCTTCGTACTGGTCCTGACCTGGGCGGCCAACATCTTGAACAAGGACAAAAGCCAATGAGCTACGTCAGCGTCCAACACCTGCAAAAAAGCTACGCCGGCACGCCGCTGTTCAGCGACATCAATTGCGAGATCCGCAAGGGCGAATTCGTCACCCTGCTCGGCCCTTCCGGTTGTGGCAAATCCACGCTGTTGCGCTGCATTGCCGGCCTGACCGCAGTGGATGCCGGCCAGATCATCCTGGACGGGCAAGACATCGTCCCATTGAGCCCGCAGAAACGCGGGATCGGCATGGTCTTCCAGAGCTACGCCTTGTTCCCCAACATGACCGTGGAACAGAACGTCGCCTTCGGCCTGCGCATGCAAAAAGTCGACGCCTCGGACAGCCACAAGCGTGTGCTGGAGATCCTGCGCCTGGTGGAGCTGCATGATTTTGCCGGCCGCTATCCCCATCAACTGTCCGGCGGCCAATGCCAGCGCGTCGCCCTCGCCCGCTCCCTGGTGACCCGGCCGCGCCTGTTGCTGCTGGACGAGCCGCTGTCGGCCCTGGATGCACGGATTCGCAAGCACTTGCGCGAACAGATCCGACAGATCCAGCGTGAGTTGGGCCTGACCACGATCTTCGTCACACACGACCAGGAAGAAGCGCTGACCATGTCTGACCGGATTTTCCTGATGAACCAGGGAAAGATCGTACAAAGCGGCGATGCCGAAACCCTTTACACAGCGCCAGTCGACGTCTTTGCCGCCGGTTTCATCGGCAACTACAACCTGCTGGACGCCGACAGCGCGACCAAACTGCTGCAACGGCCGGTGAGTGGCCGTATCGCCATCCGTCCGGAAGCCATCGAGCTGAGCCGCAACGGCGAGGCCGATGCGCTGATCCGCAGCCACAGCCTGTTGGGCAACGTGATTCGCTACCGGGTCGAGGCCCGTGGCGTGGAACTGGTGGTGGATGTACTCAATCGCTCGGCCGCCGACCTGCACCCCGATGGCGCACGCCTGTCACTTTCCATCGATCCGTCGGCGCTGTGTGAGGTAGCCTGATGGCTTTATCGATTTTGAAGCTGATCTTGAAGAGGAAAACGCGCTGATGGCCCTGGCAATTTTTGATCTGGACGAAACCCTGATCCACGGCGACTGCGCCACCCTCTGGAGCGAACAGATGGGGCGCCTGGGCTGGGTCGATCCCGAGTCGTTCATGCAGCGCAACAACGCGCTGATGGACGCCTACAGCCACGGCAAGCTGAGCATGGAAGAGTACATGGACTTCAGCCTGGAACCGATGATCGGCCGCACACCGGAAGAAATCGAGCACCTGGTGGCACCGTGGGTGGAAGACTTCATCGAGCCGATCATCTTCAGCGACGCCACCAAGACCATCGCCGAACACCGCAAGGCCGGCGACCGGATCCTGGTGATCTCGGCCTCGGGCACGCACCTGGTCAAGCCGATTGCAGAGCGCCTGGGCATCGACGAGATCCTGGCGATCGAACTTGAAGTGGCCCATGGGGTGTACAGTGGCAAGACCGTGGGCACCCTGACCTACCGCGAAGGCAAGATCGCGCGGCTGCTGGACTGGCTGGATGCCGAGGAGGAGAACCTGGAAGGCGCGAGTTTCTATTCCGACTCGCGCAATGACCTGCCGCTGTTGCTCAAGGTCGATTACCCGCACGTAGTGAACCCCGACCCGGTATTGAAGGCTCATGCCGAATCGGCCGGGTGGCCAATCCATACCTGGAAATAAGCCCTCTGTGGGAGCGAGCTTGCTCGCGATAGCGGTGGATCAGCCGGCATTGATTTATCTGATCCACCGCCATCGCGAGCAAGCTCGCTCCCACAGGTTCAGGTTCAGGTTCAGGTTCAGCCCAGCAGCAGCCACAGGCTCCAGCCGAGCAACAACACACCGCAGAGACGACTGAGCCAGAGTCCCTGCGGCAGGTTTTTCTCCAGCAAGATGAAGGCACCGATCACTGCCACCCAGAGCAGGTTCATCACGCCGACCACGAACAGCAGGCCCATCAGGGCCCAGCAGCAGCCCAGGCAGTAAGCGCCATGGGCCAGGCCCATGCGCCAGCCGCCGAGCACGTCGGGGCGCCAGTAGCTGAGCAGAAAATGCAGCGGCCCGCGACAATGCTCAAGGCAGACCGCCTTGCCTGGCAGCCATTGATAGACGCCTGCTACCAGCAGCAGGCCGGCGCCCAGCGCGGTACTGGTGCTGCGCATCCCCGGACTGAGCAGGGCGAGCTGCTCGAGCGCCCATTGCAGCGCCGTGGCGCCCAGGGCAAAACCGGCCCAGACCAGGACATAGGCGCCGCAGAACAGCAGCAGGGCCAGGTGTCGCCGCGGTGCCGGCATGCGCTTGCGCAGCATCTGCTGGTAGATCAACAGCATGGGCAAGGTGCTGGGCAGCATCATGCCGACCATCATCACCACCCACATCGCGAACATCAGCAGCCCATCGGCCAGGCTCCGGGGCATGAGCATGCCGCCCATTGCCGCATCAGCCATGCCACCCGGCGCACTCATGTCGCGAGCCATGCGCAACAGCAGCAGCCAGGCCAGGGCGGTCAGCGCGAGCAGGCAGAGCATGAGCAGCCACTGTTCGCCTGTCAGTCGCTTGCTCGGCGTCACCGCCTGAGGTTCTGCCATTACGGCTCTATGCCATGGCCGGTGAAGTGCACGTGGGCGAGGTGGCTATGACTGCCCTGGGATTGCAGTTTGAGGGCTGAATGCGTCTGGTAGCTGCCGCTGGCCACTTCGGCCTCAAGGAACTCGAAGCCGTTGGGCAAGGACAGCCGGACTCGATGAGGTGAGCCGTCGACCGGGCTGCGGATCGGCTCGCCGCTGGCCTGCAGCACGCCTGGAATGTCCAGGTGCGCCAAGCGCTGATCGACATCGATGGAGAGGGTGATGGGCACGAACAGCGGTTCGAACGCTTCACTCATGGTGCTACTGAACACCTGAAACACGTTGGCCCCGGGGTCGCTCTCCAAGCCAGAAAGAATGGTCAGCAGGGCCTGGCGTTGCGCCTCGTCGGCGCGTTCATCGATGAACACCTGGCAACTGCCGTTGCCCTCATGGATGGCACCCGGCCAAGCGAAGGTGGCGGCCCAGCACAAACCGTCCAGCGCTACCTGATTGAAATACCCGTGTTCCACTCGCATCGACGCCACCGCCTGGCAGTGACCCTGGGTCGGGGGTGCATTGAATTGACAGGGGCAACCCCAATTGCAGTTGCAGGCAATGAATTCGACGCCCTGCATGCGCCATTCGGCGATGGCCATGATCAACCTCTTCACCTGGCGGGTGAAATGAAAGCTGCGGTTACCCCATCCCCCATTAGTTAACGCTAGCAGGGCCCGCGCATCGGATACGGGCTGCCGACCGAAGGTGCAAGCCACCGTCGATAGGGATGAGGTTGCCAGTCATGTCGGCGCGGGCCTGCAAATGCTCCTGCAAATAAAGACATCTGTGGGAGCGAGCTTGCTCGCGATGGCTTTGGATCAGCCGGCATTGATTTAGCTGACACACCGCCATCGCGAGCAAGCTCGCTCCCACAGGGCCGAAATCAGCTCAGGCTCTCATCGATCACCAACACCAGCTTCCCGGACACCTGGTTGGTCGCCAGCTCCGCAAACGCCGCTTCGGCGTCCTTGATGGCGAAGGTCTTGGCCAGTTGCGGGCTCAGGCGCTTGTCGGCAAACAGCGGCCACACCTGTTGGCCCAGCTCGCTGATCAGGTCGGCCTTGAACTGCTCGTCACGGCTGCGCAAGGTCGAACCGAGCAATTGGATGCGTTTGCCCAGCACCTGCGCCAGATCGAGTTCGGTCGAGCGCCCGCCCATCAGACCGATCAATACCCAGCGGCCGTCAACTGACAAAAGTTTCACGTTGAGTTTGGCGTAGCTGCCGCCCACCGGATCGAGGATCACGTCGAACGGACCGAGATCGTTCAAACTCTCCAGGCCGTCGGTGCGCACCACGCCACCCTGGGCGCCCAGGGCCTCGCAATAGGCCAGCCGCTCGGTCGAACCGACACTGACCCAACATGGGTTGCCGAACGCCTTGCACAGCTGGATCGCGGCCGAACCGACGCCACTGGCCCCGGCGTGCAACAGTACTTTTTCACCCGGCTTGAGCGCCGCCAGCTGGAACAGGTTCAGCCACGCAGTGCCGTAGACCTCCGGCAGCGCGGCCGCTTCAGTCAATGACAGGCCCTCCGGCACCGGCAATACATGCCGGCCATCGACCACCACCTCCTCGGCCATCCCACCGCCGGCCAGCAACGCGCAAACGCGGTCGCCCACCTGCCAGGACGAGCCCGGCCCGACCTCGCTGATCACCCCGGCGCACTCCAGCCCCAACACCTGGCTGGCGCCGGGTGGCGGCGGGTAAAGTCCGGCTTTTTGCAGCAAATCGGCCCGATTCAGGCCGGCGGCTGCCACACGAATACGAACTTGCCCGACATCACACGCCGGGCTCGGCTCATCTGCCCATACCACTTGGCCTTCAACGCCTTGCAATGCTTTCACGGTGCCTCCATAGTGAGTCTCGACTGGGCCCGCTGCTTCAACGCCGGGCTTTCTTGCATTATGCGCCCGGGCCACATGGAACCGGCGACTTCAAAGACGGCCTAATATGCGTTATCAATTGTCCCTGCGTCGAATCAGCATGAAGCATCTGTTCCCCAGTACCGCCCTCGCGCTAGTCATTGGCCTCGGCCTGTTACCGTTGTCGAACGATACGTTCGCAGCCAACAGCTGGGACAAGCTTCAGCCCGATCGTGACGAGGTGATTGCCAGCCTTAACGTGGTCGAGTTGCTCAAGCGCCATCACTACAGCAAGCCGCCGCTCGATGATGCGCGCTCGGTCATCATCTACGACAGCTACCTGAAGCTGCTCGATCCGTCGCGCAGTTATTTCCTGGCCAGCGACATCGCTGAATTCGACAAGTGGAAAACCCAGTTCGACGACTTCCTCAAGAGCGGCGACCTGAACGCCGGGTTCACTATCTACAAGCGCTACCTGGACCGCGTGAAGGCGCGTCTGGACTACGCCATTGCCGAGCTGAACAAAGGCGTCGACAAAATCGATTTCAATACCAAGGAAACCTTGCTGGTCGATCGCAAGGATGCCCCTTGGCTCAAAAGCACAGCCGAACTCGACGACCTGTGGCGCAAGCGCGTCAAGGACGAAGTGCTGCGCATGAAGATCGCCGGCAAGGATTCCAAGCAGATCCAGGAAACCCTGACCAAGCGCTACAAGAACCAATTGGTTCGCCTGGACCAGACCCGCGCCGAGGACATTTTCCAGGCGTACATCAACACCTTCGCCATGTCCTACGACCCGCACACCAATTATCTGTCGCCGGATAACGCGGAAAACTTCGACATCAACATGAGCCTGTCCCTGGAAGGCATCGGTGCGGTGCTGCAGAGCGACAACGACCAGGTGAAAATCGTGCGCCTGGTCCCGGCGGGCCCTGCGGACAAGACCAAACAGGTCAGCCCGGCGGACAAGATCATCGGCGTTGCCCAAGGCAACAAGGAAATGGTCGACGTGGTCGGCTGGCGCCTGGACGAAGTGGTCAAGCTGATCCGTGGTCCGAAAGGCTCGGTCGTGCGCCTGGAAGTCATCCCGGCCAGCAATGCGCCGAACGACCAGACCAGCAAGATCGTGTCCATCACCCGTGAAGCGGTGAAGCTGGAAGAACAGGCAGCGAAGAAATCGGTCCTCAACCTCAAGCAGGATGGCAAGGACTACAAGCTCGGCATCATTGAGATCCCGGCCTTCTACCTGGACTTCAAGGCCTTCCGCGCCGGGGATCCGGACTACAAGAGCACCACGCGCGACGTCAAGAAACTGCTGACCGAGCTGCAGAAGGAAAAAGTCGACGGCGTGGTCATCGACTTGCGCAACAACGGCGGCGGCTCCCTGCAGGAAGCCACCGAGCTGACCAGCCTGTTCATCGACAAAGGCCCGACCGTGCTCGTGCGTAACGCCGATGGTCGAGTGGATGTGCTGGAAGACGAAAACCCCGGTGCGTTCTACAAGGGGCCAATGGCCTTGCTGGTCAATCGCCTGTCCGCTTCTGCCTCGGAGATTTTCGCCGGCGCCATGCAGGACTATCACCGTGCGCTGATCATCGGTGGCCAGACCTTCGGCAAAGGCACCGTGCAGACCATCCAGCCGCTCAACCATGGCGAACTGAAGCTGACCCTGGCGAAGTTCTACCGGGTTTCCGGCCAGAGTACCCAGCACCAGGGCGTGCTGCCTGACATCGATTACCCGTCGATCATCGACACCAAGGAAATCGGTGAAAGCGCCCTGCCCGAAGCCATGCCGTGGGACACCATCCGGCCTGCGATCAAGCCGGCCGTGGATCCGTTCAAGCCGTTCCTGGCCCAGCTCAAGTCCGAACATGACACCCGCACGGCCCAGGATGCAGAGTTTGTCTTCATCCGCGACAAGCTGGCCCTGGCGCAGAAGTTGATGCTGGAGAAAACCGTCACCCTCAACGAAGCCGACCGTCGCGCGCAGCATGCCGACATCGAGGCCAAGCAACTGGTCATGGAAAACCTGCGTCGCAAGGCCAAGGGCGAAGAACCGCTCAAAGAGCTGAAGAAAGAGGACGAAGACCTGATCACCGAGCCAGAGAAAACCAAGCCGGAAGACGATGCCTACCTGAGCGAGACCGGGCGGATCCTGCTGGATTACCTGAAACTCAACACGGCGATCGCCAAGCACTAAGATGATGGCCATTTAATGGTGATGCTCGTCGGAGTGTCATCAAACTGACATCAGTCTGTCGTGAAATACAGGACTGGGTGCCGCGCACCCGGTCCTTTTTTTATCGCCAGAGATTGCCATGACCACGACAGAACAGCTGAGTGCCTTGAGTTCGATCCTGGCTCAAAGCGGTTTGCACAGCCTGTTCCAACCGATCATCTGCCTTTCCGAACGGCGCATCGTGGGTTATGAAGCCTTGACCCGCGGCCCCTCCAACAGCCCGTTGCACTCCCCCATCGCGCTACTTTCCGTGGCGCGCCAGGCCGGCCGCCTCAGTGAACTGGAACTGGCCTGCCGCCGCAGCGCCTGCCAGCGCTTCAATGAGCAAAAACTCCCGGGCAAGCTGTTTCTCAACGTCTCGCCCGAGTCGCTGCTGGAGTCCGCGCACCAGACCGGGCGCACACTGCAACTGCTGCAGGACCTCGGCATTGCCCCCAGCCAGGTCGTGATCGAACTGACCGAACAAACCCCTATCGATGACTTCCAGCTCCTGCAAACCGCGCTGCATCATTATCGCGCGATGGGTTTCTCGATTGCCCTGGACGACTTGGGCGCCGGTTATTCGAGCCTGCGGCTGTGGTCTGAATTGCGGCCCGACTATGTGAAGATCGACCGGCATTTCATCGACGGCATCCACCAGGACGCCCTCAAGCGCGAGTTCGTGGGCTCGATCCTGAAAATCGCCCGGGCCTCCCGCGCCCAGGTGATTGCCGAGGGAATCGAACTGCCGGAAGAACTGGCGGTGCTGATCGAAATGGGCGTAGACCTGGTCCAGGGCTATCTGCTGGCCCGGCCTCAGGAACAACCGTCACGCGATGCCAGGGCGCTGATGCCCAAGCAGGACAGCGGCGTGGCGACGTTGAACGATGAGGTCAACGACCTCAGTGCGCTGCTCAACGAACAACCGGCAGTGGCCCACAACACGCCGACAGCCACCGTGCTGGAAGCGTTTCGGCGCCAGGCCAACCTCAACTCCCTGGCGGTGCTGGATGATCAAGGGCAGCCCTGCGGCATCGTTCATCGCCATTCGCTCTCGGATGCCTTGCTCAAGCCCTTCGCCACCGACCTGTTCGCCCGCAAACCCATCAGCCGCTTGATGAGCGACGACTTTCTCGCCGTGGAGTTGAACCAGTCGCTGCAACAAGTCAGCCGCCTGATCACCAGCCGCGCCCGACAACGCATCGAAGAAGACTTCATCATCACCCTCAACGGCGGTTACTTGGGCCTGGGCCGGGTGATCGATGTGCTCAAGCTCATCACCGAACTGAAAATCCAACAGGCCCGCTACGCCAACCCCCTGACCCTGCTGCCGGGCAACGTCCCGATCCAGCAATGCCTCACGCGCCTGCTGCAACAACGGCAGGAATCGGTGATCTGCTACGTGGACATCGACAGTTTCAAACCCTTCAACGACATCTACGGCTACGGTCGCGGCGACGAAGTCCTGCTGTGCCTGGCCCAATGCCTGAACGAACGCATCGACCCAAGCCGCGACTTCGTCGGCCACATCGGCGGCGACGACTTCCTGCTGGTCCTCGGCCCGGAAGACTGGCGCAGACGCCTGGACCAGCTCCTCAGCGACTTCCAGACCCACTGCCGCCGCTTCTACCGCCCCGAACACCTGGAGGCGGGATGCTTTACAGCGTTGAACCGACAGGGCGTTCGACAGGAGTTCGCGTTGTTGTCGCTGTCGATTGGGGTAGTGCACCTGCGCGCCGAGGCCTGTGAGGAATTGGATGCCAGCCAGTTGGCGGAACTGGCTTCGCAGGCCAAGCATCATGCCAAGGAGATTTTGGGAGGGAGTGTGTATTTGGTGGAGGGTTTGGCGGAGCGGGAGTCTGTGGTGGCGTTGGGTTTGACGGTGTGAAACATCTGGCGCGGCCCCGTGGCGAGGGAGCTTGCTCCCGCTGGGCTTTGTAGGAGCTGGCGAAGCCTGCGATCTTTTGATCTTGCTCTTTCGCTTGAGATTCAACTGTCAGGGAAAAGATCGCAGCCTCGCTTCGCTCGGCAGCTCCTACAGGTGCAGCGGGAGCAAGTTCCCTCGCCAGGAAATTGTACGAGTGGAAGATGGCCAATTAATATAGTGCCCTCTCCCCCCCTTTCGGCAATTCAGCTATACATAATCCCAAGCAAATCTATCCTCAGATTCTGCCTTGCGGAGATCATCCGCCCATAGATCACTCGCCAGTCTGTATATGTCTTCAAAAAAAATTCGTGGGTCGTTCATTGCATCCCACCCGTTGGGTAGCGATGAGCATTCCTGACAGTTATGCTCTAGCAAAGCCTGAAAATCATAACCGCTGTCTCGCAGCGCCTCCTCTAAATTTTTATATAGTACGAACTTTTGCCTGTACGTTATGCTCCAACCTTTAGACAGCGAGTAATTTAAGATTAATTCCTGTCGATCCGCAGGACTGTTGGGGTCATATTTTTCAAGCTCCTCCCCTAGCGTTTCCTCTCGATCATATATGTCAAAACAACCCAAAAAATACGCAGGTGTGGGTATATATGGCTGGCCGGTGCTTGGATCGATCATTTCATTGTTTCCTATTCGATCGTTCCCTCGCTCCTGCGTGGGAACGCCACCAGGGACGCTCCGCGTTCCGTTTCTGGAAGGGTGACGCAGAGCATCGCGAGATGCATTCCCCTGCAGAGCGTGGGAACGATCAACTCTCGGCTTGATATCTCATCAAAGAAGCCAACAGGACTCGCATAAATCGGCGCCGATCATTAACATCGTCATCAAAATATGTATCAAGATTCAAAAAAACTCTATCAAAGCTATCACCGCCTTCTAGGAAATAGTTGAGAGTATTAATCAACAAAATTTGCTCTTTTGGGCTGTGAAATAAAAACTCCGGACGAATCAACAAATCAAATAGTTGACCCAACTCCTCATCATCATTTACATTTTTTGAAGTTATTATTTCCTCACGCGCCACGTCATGAGTATTTTCAATACTGAAAACAAACAACAACCCCCAGATATCATGCAAATCATATGTATTTTTCATATACCGAATCCTGTATAGGCTGTTTTAGGTCGACCATTTCCATCCAGAATGACTATCGCCTTCGTACTTTGACCATACTCTAAACTTCCCCGCTTATAACCTTCACCAATTACCCGCCCCATTTCAATTGGTTTCTTAGACGCCACAATGCCTACTCGCCTGAAAATCAACTGAGCTCGATGAATAGCATTGAGTTGGTCGCGATGACTAAAAAAACGAGTTGCGGCAGACGGAATGGCAGGCAGGCCTGCATTACTTCCGCTTCCATAAACATCGATTTCCCCAGTGCCCGGGTTCCGGCCTGTCCTAACGCGCTCCAACTGAGAATTGGCCGTAGTCTGAGCACCATGTTTCTGCAAGAAATGCGCGCCCTCAATCGATCGCTCCATTTCATCCAAGCGCCGGTAGGCATTCGCCTCCGCCAACTCATCAATCCGCGCCCGCCGCTGCTCCGCCGTCATCGGCAGCCGCGGTTCCCCCTCATCCACCCCAACCTTAACCGCCGGATCCTGCTCCCCAACCGCCGGCCTACACCCACCCTTCCCCGGACAATCCACCAACCCCAACGGATCCACCCACCCCGTCGGGTTCAGGGTGTACCGATACCCATTGAGCCCACCCACCAACTTGCTCGGGTCGGGCGTCAGGTAACGGCCAGTCTCGGGATTGTAGTAGCGGTGCCGGTTGTAGTGCAGGCCGCTTTCGGGGTCGAAGTATTGGCCCTGGAAGCGCAGCGGTTGCTCAAGCTGTTCGCCGCCACCGTGCGTGAGTTCAGTGAGTTTGCCGTAGCCGTTGTAGCGCGCCGACCAGACGATCTGGCCGCTGTAGCTGGTCAGTTCCTGGGGCGTGCCCAGGTGATCGAGGTGGTAGTAGAACGGCGTGGCTTTTTCCGGGCCTTCGCCATCGAGCATCGCCAGCGGGCGGAAGGTGCCCGGTTCGTAGACGTAGCTGCGGTGGTGGCGCGGGCTGTTTTCGGCGACGACCTGGTCGCCTTGCCAGAAAAACTCCGTGGTCAGGCCGTCCACGGTCTTGCTGATGCGTCGGCCAAAGGCGTCGTAGCGGTAGGACGTTTCGCGGCCGTTGGCCGTGGTGACGCCGATCAGGCGGTGCTGGCTGTCGTAGCGGTAGGCGCTAACCAAGGTTTGGCCGCGGCGTTCGCGGATCAGGTTGCCGAACGCGTCGTAGTCGTAGTGGCGGTCGCCCTCCTTCAGCAGGCGGTTGCCCTTGAGGGTGGTCGGGCCGGGGCGGTCCTGCATCATCAGGTTGCCGGCCGGGTCGTGGCAGAAGTGTTCCGGCGGTTCGCTGTGGGAAAAGTCGATGCGGGTCAGGCGATCCAGCGGGTCGTACTGGTAGCTGCGGCGGTTTCGGTTGTCGGAAAGGGTTTGCAGGTTGCCCTTGGCGCTGTAGGCATAATCGCGCCAGAACAGTTGCTGCTGTTGGTTCTGCCACACGGTCTGGGCCTTGAGGCGGCCCTGTTCATCGTAGGTGTAATCACTGAGCAGCCGGCCCTGCTGGCGTTGTCGTTCGCGTCCGCCGTCAAACCGGTGTTCGGTCAGGCGCGTGCCGTTGAGGTCGATGGCGGTCAGTGCGCCACCTGGGGCATGGTGGTAGTCGAGCTGGCTGTCGTCCGGCAGGCGCAGGTGGTTGAGGCGCCCGCAGGCGTCGTAGCGATAACGCAGGGTGCCCCAGCCCTGGTGCTCGCAGACCAGCCGATCCTGGGCGTCGTACTCGAAGGCCAGGGGATGATCGCTGCCGTCGTTGACGTGGACCAGCCGGCCCAGTTCGTCGTAGCGGTATTCGATGGCCTGGCCGTCGGGCAAGGTCTTGACCCGCAGCCGCCCAGCCGCGTCGCGCTGGTACTGGGTGAGCCGTTGCGAACCGTCCTCGCCGTGCTCGGTTTTTTCCAGCAGGTGGCCGTTGAGGTCGTAGGCGTAGGCGGTGCGTTGGCCGTCGAAGCCGACTTGCTGTCGGATCAAGCCGTTGGGCGTGTAGTCCAGCTGATATTTTTCGCCGGATTCGTTTTCGATTTCGGTCAGCAACAGCCGCGCCGAGTCGTAGCGGTACTTCAGCTCGCTGCCGTCGGGGTTCAGGCGACGGCTGACCAGGTGCAAGTCGTCGGCGTATTCGTAGCGGGTCAGACGGCCCTGTTCATCGCATTCGGCGGTGACCTTGCCGTAGGCGTTGTAGCGCCAGGTCCGGGTGGCACCGTTGGGCAAGGTCACCTGCAGCAGGCGGCCGACGGCGTCCCATTGGTAGTGCGTGAGCGCGCCGTGTTCGTCCTGGCGGCTGAGCAAACGCCCCAGGGCGTCGTAGGAAAAACACCGGCGACTGCCGTCGGGCAGGATCTCTTCGGTCAGTTGGCCCAGGCGACTCCAGGTGAAGCGATGTTCGCCGCCGTCCGGGTCATACGTCGCCAGCAGTTGCCCATGGGCGTCGTAGGCATATTCCGTGCGCCGGCCGTCCGGATCGATGAGGACTATCACCTCGCCGCGGGCATTGCGCCGGTAGGTCCACACGGCCTTGCCGCGCGCACGGGTGTGCAGGAAACCGTTGCGGTATTCGTAGGACGTCGGCGTCTCATCCGGGGGAAGCAGTGCCACCAGCCGTCCGACGTCGTCGTAGCGGTATTCGCTGACGCCCCCCAGCGGGTCCTGTTCGGCGATCAACCGGCCCTGTTCGTCATAGGCCTTGAGGTGCTCGCCGCCGTCGGGCTCGACCTTGCGCACCAACCGCGCCCGGTCGTCGTGGACATACACCTCCTGGCTGCCATCCAGGTGCCGGACCGTGACGCTGCCGTCTTCGCCCCAGGTGTAGCGGCTGTCCATCTGTGCAAACGAAGCCCAATGCCGTACGCAGCGGGACGCCGGCCCGACGCCTTGCCACTCCCAGTAGAAGCTCGCCCCGCCGGCCAGTTGTCGCTGGAGGATGACGTGTTGGTCGTCGTAGTCGTAGCGTTCGCTTTCACCTGCGGCATTGGTCGCTTCGATCAGTCGGAAACGTCCGTCGTAGCGGTAGGAAACCAGCGTCTGTTCAGTCCGCCAGGCTTCGTCGAGGGTGATGGCCGGGTGGAAGCTCTGGTAGTCGACGGCGATCAGGTGGCGCTGCTCGTAACGCAGGCGCAGGGCGCGCCCGGCGCCGTTGTCCAAACGGCAGATGTCGCCATGGATGTTGCGCTGGAGGGTCAGTCGGTTGTCGTAGCGGTCGCTGAGGGCGCTCAGGTGGCCGTCGCGAAAGTGCAGAAATGCTGCGTTTTCCCCGGGCTGGGCGACGATCAGTTCGTCCGCCTCGGTGCCCAGGTAGATCGCCGCGCGGGCCAGGCTGTTGTGGATCGCCGGACGCTGGGCGCTGGGCAGTGGAAAGATCGTGCGGCGGTTTTCCTGATCGACCCAGGTGACCTGCTCGCCCTCAAGTTCCAAGCGATGGGCCAGGGCATGGCTCCAGCCGCGCCCGAGGCCGACATCCAGGTCGGCGGCGCTGGTGCGGTACAAACGGGTGAAGACGAACGGCAAGCGGCCATCGAGGGTGCCATCGTCGAGGGTCAGCAGTTCTTCGCCGGTGACCATCGACACCGGACAGCCGCTGGTCTGGGTCTGGGACGCGGTGTCGGCGGGGTCGCCGTTGGGGTTTTTCGACTGGGCGGGGGCGTCGTCGTGGGGTTCGTGTTTTTTCAGCGTGGTGTTGCGCTGCGCATCCCAGCGCAGTTGCATCCGGCCCTTTTTCACGCCAGCCGCGATACCGCGTGCCGCCACGGTTTTGTAGCGATCCACGTAGGTCATGAAGCCGTTGACCACCGCGAAGATCGCACGGATAAAACGCTGCATGGCGTTCAGCAGGGTTGCACCGTGCCTGGCCAACCGCATCGACAGGTAGGCAATCCCGGCCCCTGCCCCGGCAAAGGTCAAGACCACACCGATCAGCAAGTCGATTACCAGTTGCACCGCCACGGTCGAGAACCCTTTGGCCGTTTCGCCAGCGACTTCACTAGGCGGCAACATCTCCAGCCAGAGGCTGGCAGTGCGCACCAACAGGCACAGTGCCGCTTCGTCGCTGGCCAGCAGTTGCAGCTTGGCCATCACTTGCGGCGTGTCCTGAGCCAGTTTTTTCAACTGATCAGCGCTTTCGCCCAACCGCTCAACAAACTGACCGGGGTCCTTGAGGATGTCCGAGAGCAAACTGATGCTGTCCCATACACTTTCAATCGCCGCCCAACTGCCGGCGAGTAACCCGTTGCCCACCGCCGCCGCCGAAGTCGACAGCGATTGTTGTGCCCATCGCGGCTTGAAACCCTGCCACTCGCCGCGCAGCCAGTCCGTCAGATCGGTGGTCAGACCATCGTAGGAAGAAAACAGATTCGCGATTTGCTTGGCGGACACCTCGCCCTGAACGTGAACCCGATAGGACTTGCCCGCCTCCCCCGTGAAGGTCCCCAGGCCTTGGGCATCCAGGGTGACTGGAGTGACCTCGCCGCTGGCCACATCCACCACATCCACCACGATGTCGCCCAACGGGATGTCGTACACCGACTCGAACTTGCTTTCGATCGTCATCGGCCCGCCCTTGGGGCACTGGACGACCGTGGAGAGGAAGTCATCGTCACCGGTGCTGACAGCGGTGGTGCTGTCGCCAAAGCGGATCAGCCGCTCCATGCCCATCAGTGACGGCAAGTCAGCGGCATGACTGGCACGGTCCGCCGCTCGGCTGTACCAGCGCTCGAGCTGCTCGCGGTAGACCGACAAGGTGCCTTTGAAGCTGTCGAGTTCCTGCTCGATTCGGCTCACCTGATCCATCAGGACAGGGCTCGCTCAAGGGCCGGCAGGAAAAAACGGTCGAACATGGGCAGACGTCTCGCAGCACTCAGGGAGCGCGAGACTTTGCCGGGGATGACAGGGGAATTAAGTCAGGGGAAGGAGACAGAGCGCGTAGGGCGATTCGCTAAATTCGTCTGACCTGCACAACGAATCGCCTGTGGATAGCCCTAGATATCGTGAGCTTCAAGTGATTTGAGCTTGATTTCGGCCAGCGGATGCCCGGCTTTCGCCGCCAAGGTCCACCAACGCGCCGCTTCAACCGGGTCCGGCGCCTTGCTGGCTGTGCCGGCCAGGCTGATCACGCCAACCTGGTAGGCGGCCTTGCCATCACCGGCCAATGCCGCCAGCCGCAGCAGGCGAATTCCTTCTTCCCGGGCGCCCAGCCCTTGGCCGCGAAACGTGAGGATATGCCCATAGAAGCTTTGCGCACCGACGTCGCCCAAGTTCGCCATGCGCGAGAACTGACCCTCGAGCCAGGCCCAGCCACGCGGCTGACGAACGAACCAGGACCAATGAAACAACCGACGCGCCAGCCAGTAACCGGCCCGCGCCTTGAGTCGCCAGAGCACTCAGGCCTCCGCCGACTCGGGGTATTCGTATTCAAATACCCGGACCACTTCCGAAGCGTGCCAGGAAGCAGCGGCCACGCCATCGGAAGGCCCGGAAAAGCGACCCAAGCGTTCTACACACTCGAAGAACCCCGTGCGCGGCAACCGACTGGCGCCCTGGCTGATCACCAATGAGCTGCGCAGCGGCTGTTCCGCCCGGGCGTCCAGCGCCGCCAGGTGTTCCAGGGCCGCGGTCAAGGTCTGCATGGCCGGGCTGGGCAGTTGCAGACGCTCCAGCAACGCGCGGTAGGTCAACAAATGGCGCTGGCGGCGCGCCTGGTCCAACTCACCCAACAACCCATCCCAATGCTGCCGACTGATGCGTACGCTCACGATTCTTCCCTCCAACCCGGCACCGTCAACTCCCAGGCCAGACTGCGCCGAATCGCGGCATCGGGCTGACGCTCGCCGCTCTCGATCAAGGCCAGATAAGACGGGCTGATACCTACCGTGCGGGCCAGCGCCTCGATGGCGATGCCCTTCCCTTCGCGTAAACTGCGTAATTGATCCAGGCCAGGGAGAACCTGGCCCGGTGCCGCCGCGTGACGGACTGTCGCTTCGCGCGGCGGAGCTTGATCGATGCCTGCTGCCTTCAACAACGACTGGTACTGATCCCACGGCAAAACCGCGTATTCGGGCTCTCCGTCACGTGTGATTACTTGAATATCCATGTCTACCCCGTAGGACAACAACACTTAGCGAGCCAGCCTTTTTTCTTAGAAGTGTAATCCTAATACCGGCTAAGGTCGCGGGGCGATGAATTCTCTGGGGCAAGTGCTACCGAATCAGGTTTCTTTCTGACCTTGGAGTTGAAGTTGTTCCGGGGTATCGGGAAGCCTTTCGACCCGGGCAAGCTTCTCGGGCGATTGCCGATAACGCCAGGCGCGGAAAGCCTCGAGTTCAACGTCGAGGGTTTTCATGACCCAGGCCAGCACCGCGATATCGTCGAACATGCCAAACATCGGCAAGATATCTGGAATTGCATCCAGGGGGCTGAGGAAATACATGAGCCCTGCCACCACCGACAGCATCGACTTGGCGCTGACAGCGCGGTATTCGCCCCGCCAGTAGGCCAGGCACAAGGCCTGCAACAGACGCAGGTCTTCCTTGAGCTTGCCCAGTCGTCCGCCCTCTCGGGCGCCTTTGCTGGCGACGGCGAACAACAACGTAGGCAATCGACCGCGGGCCAGCAGGCGGCCTGCCAAGGGCAGAAATCGCGCAAAATTCCACGGGGCCTTCATTTTTTCTCCCACTGAAATGTTATCCACACAAATTGTGGATAACCTTGTGAACAGAGCTGCATTTCACCGCTGAAGCCCCCGTTTCATAAGGGCCCGGCTTAGATCGGGCGTTTTTTACTCACATAAAAAAACCCAATATTTCATTGACTTGACCGGCTGACTGCGTCTAGCACAGCGCCTGTATTGCCTATGACTATACCCTGCATCGTGCGTTCGGTTTTTTTGCCATTTTGCCGAAGCCCAGATGTGACAACGCCCCGCATAAGCGAGGCGTTGTCGTTATAGCAGACGCGATTACTTGGCTGCGTCTTCTTTTGCCGGATCCTTGATCGCCAGCAGTTCCAGGTCGAACACCAGGACCGAGTTGGCCGGGATGGCCGGGCTCGGGCTCTGGGCGCCATAGGCCAGGTCGCTCGGGATGTACAGCTTGTACTTCTCGCCGACGTGCATCAGTTGCAGGCCTTCGACCCAACCCGGGATCACGCCGCTGACCGGCAGGTCGATCGGGCTGCCACGTTCAACGGAGCTGTCGAACACAGTGCCGTTGGTCAGCTTGCCGGTGTAGTGGACAGTCACTACGTCGGTCGGCTTAGGCTGTGGACCGTCGGCTTTCTTGACCACTTCGTACTGCAGGCCGGAAGCGGTGGTGGTAACACCGGCTTTCTTGCCGTTTTCTTCGAGGAATTTCTTGCCGGCGGCTGCCGACTCTTCGCTCATCTTGGCCATGCGCTCTTCGGCACGCTTTTGCAGTGCGGCAAAGGCTTCGACCAGTTCTTCGTCTTTCAGCTTCTGTTCTTTCTTGCCGACGGCATCTTCGATGCCCTGGGCGACCGCTTTGGAGTCCAGGTCATCCATGCCTTCCTGAGCCAGGCTCTTGCCCATGTTCAGGCCAATACCGTAGGAAGCTTTCTGCGCCGGGGTCTTCAGCTCTACGCTGGTCTGCGAGTCGCAACCCGCGAGTACCAGGCCAACCAGGGCCACCGCCGCCGCCAACCGATGCTGTTTCATGCTATTTCCTTGTTCATGCGCCTAAAGGGCAATCGAATAAAGCCGCGAGCTTATCAGGCGGCCACGACCAATGGCTACCGGCATGTGAGCCACAAAGTAATGATAAGTTCAGGTCCGCAAACGCTTTTTAATCCTGGAAGAATGAAGCATCTGTCATCTGTTACGTACAGGGACAAATTGCCGCCCTACACAGGCCAGGGGTAATGGCCACTTGCCCGCCGGGCGGCACTGAGGCATAAGGGCTTATCAAAAAAACAAGGACGTTACCCGTGCGCCTTCTCTCTCGCATCCTCTTGCTGCTCCTCGCGCTGCTGATCATTGTCGTGGCCGTGGTGCTTTATTACGTCGCCAATCCTCGCTTGCCGTTCTACACGCCCGTCGAACAGGTGAATTACCTGGACCAATGGAGTGCCGCCGAGCGCCAGACGTATTACTTCACGCCCCAGGGCACCCAGGTCAAAGGCCTTCGCTACGACTGGTTCACCGCCCTCGAATTACCGTTTTCGCAACAACGCTTCGCATCGCCTGAGTACCTGGCGCGCTTTGGGTTCCTGGTCGATCCGGCGCAGAAAGCCTCGTCGGCCAATCCCGGCAACTTGCCGGTAGGATTTGCGCGGCACCAGAACCCGGGCAGCACCGAGCAGTTCCTGGATATCACCTGCGCGGCGTGCCATACCGGCGAATTGCGCTTCAAGGGCCAGGCGATACGGATCGACGGCGGCTCGGCTCAGCACGTGCTGCCCTCCAGTGTTCCTACATTACGTGGTGGCAGTTTCGGACAAGCATTGGTCGCCAGTCTGGCGTCTACCTACTACAACCCTTGGAAATTCGAGCGCTTCGCCCGCCAAGTGCTGGGCAAGGACTACGACGCCCGCCACGAGGAATTGCGCAAGGCCTTCAAAGTCTCCCTGGATACGTTCCTGCGGGTGGCCTGGAACGACACCCATCGTGGCCTCTACCCCACCGAAGAAGGGCCTGGCCGTACCGACGCCTTCGGTCGCATCGCCAACGCCAGCTTCGGCGACGCCATTTCGCCGCAAAACTACCGGGTGGCCAACGCCCCCGTGGATTACCCGCAGTTGTGGGACATATGGACGTTCGACTGGGTGCAGTGGAACGGATCGGCCCAGCAACCGATGGCCCGCAACGTCGGTGAGGCGTTGGGGGTCGGCGCCACGCTGAATTTCTTCGACGCCCAAGGCAAACCGCTGCAGGGCGATGCGCGATACCCCTCCAGCGTGCGTGTGCGCGACTTGAACAAGATCGAAGAAACCCTGCAACTGCTCAAGCCGCCTGTATGGCCGGAAGCGCTACTGGGCCCCATCGACAAACCTCTGGCCGCCAAGGGCCGAGCCCTGTTTACCGAAAACTGCACCGGCTGCCATGTACCCAAGGTGGTCCAAGGGCCCGACAGGCCGGTCCAGCAATTGCACATGCTGCCCGTGCAGGTGATCGGCACCGACCCGGGCACTGCCAATAACATCGCTGACCACCGCTTCGACCTGACCAGCCTGCAGTGGGATCCGGCCGAGCTGGCGAAGCTGGACGTGCAACTGCACCCGACCCCGACAGAACCGCTGGACCTGAGCCAACTCACGGTCGCCAAGGGCCTGGCCTACGTTACGGCATTCGTCGAAAACCGCGCTTACCGCGACGCCGGCGTCACCCCCGCCGAGCGCCCGGCGCTGGACGGTTTCGGCTTGCCCATCGGCGTACGTGAATTGCGCGCCTACAAGGCCCGGCCGCTGGCGGGCGTCTGGGCCACGCCACCGTTCCTGCACAACGGCTCGGTGCCGACGATCTATCAACTGCTGTCCCCCCAGGACGAGCGCGCGACCGCGTTCTATAAAGGCAACTTCGAATACGACCCGCGCCACCTGGGCTATCGCACCGAAGCCTTCACCAACGCATTTCTCTTCGATACCCGGATCACTGGCAACCACAACAGCGGCCATGAATTCCGCGCGGGCGAGCGCGGCAACGGCGTCATCGGGCGTCTGCTGCAACCGCAGGAACGCTGGGCCTTGCTCGAGTATTTAAAGGTGCTGGGCGGGCCATTAGAGACGCAACTGTAATGATGAACCCCACAGGTAAAAGGAAGTTTCAATGTTGATCACGCTCTGGCTGCGCCTCGGTGCCTTTTTGGGCAAGACGCTCCTGTGGCTGCTGGGCATCGGGTTGCTCGGCTGGGCACTGTCCACGGCCTGGTTTGCCTGGCAACACAAGGGACCGGTCCCGGACAAGGAACAGGTTGCGCCCGGCGAAGCGGCCATGACCCAGGACATCATCCAGACCGCTATTCGCATCGTCGATCAGCACCGCGAAAGCACACGCTACCTGCGCGACGCCCACGCCAAGGCCCACGGCTGTGTCATGGCCGAAGTCCAGGTGCCGAGCGACCTGCCGGCACCGTTGCGCCAAGGGGTATTCGCCGAGCCGGGGAAGGTCTGGCAGGCGACGATTCGCCTGTCCAACGGCAACGCCTATCCGCAGTTCGACAGCCTTCGCGATGCACGGGGGATGGCGATCAAGCTGATGAACGTACCGGGCAAGCAACTGCTCGCTGACCGGCAATCACAAGGTGAGCAGGATTTCGTGATGTTCAACCATCCGAACTTCTTTGTCAGTGATGTCGCCGAGTACCGTCAGAATGTGGCCGCTCAGGCTGACGGGAAGAAGGCGATGGCCTTTTTTCCGAGCCTCGACCCGCGCAGTTGGCAGATTCGGCATTTATTCATCGCCCTGGCGACCCTCTCACCGCCACCGGCCAGTCCGACCCAGACCACTTACTTCTCGGTATCGCCCTATAAGTTCGGCGAGGCCAACGCCAAGTTTCGCGTCGCACCGGACCCGGACAGTTGCCCAAGCTACACCTTGCCTCCGCAGAATCAGGACCTGCCGAACTTCTTGCGTAGCGCATTGAACCAGCAGTTATCCACCGACCGGGTGCCGGCGTGTTTTGTGTTGCAGATCCAGCGTCAGGATCCGGGCAAGTACATGCCGATTGAAGACACCAGTATTGAGTGGCAGGAAAGTGATGCGCCGTTCGAGACCGTGGCGCGGATCAAGGTGCCGGCTCAGGATTTTGATACGCCCAAGTTGAATCTGGCTTGTGATAATCAGTCGTTCAATCCTTGGTTTGGGATTGAGGCGCATCGGCCTATTGGTGGGATCAATCGCTTGCGCAAGGCGGTGTATGAGGCGGTCAGCGATTATCGTCATCGGCGGAATGCTGAGCTGTAGAGGTTGGATTGGGGTGTATATCCGTTTTTTTGGTAACGGATATGCACACCACTTCAAAAAACAAAGAGCAAAAAAAACGACGCTCTCCCCTCGTAAAGGAAAAGCGTCGTTTCTAGTAGCCACCTGGCGTTCAGCATTCCAGATAACCGAATATGGCGCAGCGGACGGGACTCGAACCCGCGACCCCCGGCGTGACAGGCCGGTATTCTAACCGACTGAACTACCGCTGCGCGTAACACTGAAAGTTTGGTGGGTGATGACGGGATCGAACCGCCGACATTCTGCTTGTAAGGCAGACGCTCTCCCAGCTGAGCTAATCACCCTTCACTTTCGATGCGGGGCGCATTCTCTCACAGTTTTTTGTAACGTGCTGATTTAATTAGCAAATTCAGCAAAAAAAATATGAGCAACGCACACCACAGGAACTGCAAACAGCAAAAAGCCCGCGTTAGCGGGCTTTCCGTGGTGACCTGGCGTTCAGTGTTCCAGGTTACCGAATATGGCGCAGCGGACGGGACTCGAACCCGCGACCCCCGGCGTGACAGGCCGGTATTCTAACCGACTGAACTACCGCTGCGCGTAACACTTTGAACGAATGGTGGGTGATGACGGGATCGAACCGCCGACATTCTGCTTGTAAGGCAGACGCTCTCCCAGCTGAGCTAATCACCCTTCGCTTTCGGTGTGGCGCGCATTCTACGGAGCACTCTTTGAGCTGGCAAGCACTTTTTAAATTAATTTTTTCAGGCCTTCCAAAGGCTTAGCGAAGGGTTGGCCTATGGCGCTGCGAAGAGAATAATGCCCCCCTTTGTATAAAGGAGAGACTCACCCCATGTGGTTCAAAAACCTGCTTATCTATCGCCTGACCCAAGATCTGCCTTTTGATGCCGAGGCGTTGGAAACTGCACTGGCCAGCAAACTGGCGCGTCCATGTGCAAGCCAGGAGTTGACCACTTACGGTTTCGTCGCGCCGTTTGGCAAAGGCGAAGACGCACCACTGGTGCACGTCAGCCAGGATTTCCTGCTGATCGCCGCGCGCAAGGAAGAACGCATCTTGCCGGGCAGCGTCGTACGCGATGCCCTGAAGGAAAAGGTCGAAGAGATCGAAGCCGAGCAAATGCGCAAGGTCTATAAAAAGGAACGGGACCAGCTCAAGGATGAAATCATCCAGGCGTTCCTGCCCCGTGCGTTCATCCGTCGTTCGTCCACTTTCGCCGCCATCGCGCCGAAACAGGGCCTGATCCTGGTGAACTCGGCCAGCCCGAAACGCGCCGAAGACCTGCTGTCTACCCTGCGCGAAGTCATCGGCTCGCTGCCGGTACGTCCACTGACAGTAAAAATGGCCCCGACCGCCACCATGACCGACTGGGTCAAGACCCAGAAAGCCGCGGACGATTTCTTCGTGCTGGATGAATGCGAACTGCGCGACACCCACGAAGACGGCGGCATCGTGCGCTGCAAGCGCCAGGACCTGACCAGCGACGAAATCCAGCTGCACCTGAACACCGGCAAGGTCGTCACGCAACTGTCCCTGGCCTGGCAGGACAAGCTGTCCTTCGTGCTCGACGACAAGATGGTGGTCAAGCGCCTGAAGTTCGAAGACCTGCTGCAGGACCAGGCAGAGCAGGACGGTGGCGACGAAGCCCTCGGCCAACTGGACGCCAGCTTCACACTGATGATGTTGACGTTCGGCGAGTTCCTGCCGGCGCTGGTTGAAGCCTTGGGTGGGGAAGAGATTCCGCAGGGGATCTAAACCCCACCCCTCCCCTGTGGGAGCGAGCTTGCTCGCGATAGCGGTATGACAGCCACCGAGATGTTGACTGACACACCGCCATCGCGAGCAAGCTCGCTCCCACATTAGTATTCGGTGTTCTTATTAATAAGGATCAGGTCATGCGCGCACTGGCTGCATTGAGCCGCTTTGTCGGCAATACCTTCGCTTACTGGGTTCTGATTTTCGCGGTGGTGGCGTTTCTGCAGCCGGCCTGGTTCATCGGTCTAAAAAGCGCCATTGTGCCGCTGCTGGGCCTGGTGATGTTCGGCATGGGCCTGACCCTCAAGCTCGAAGACTTCGCCGAAGTCGCACGCCATCCCTGGCGCGTGGCCCTCGGCGTGGTCGCGCATTTCGTGATCATGCCCGGTGTGGCCTGGTTGCTCTGCCAGGTGTTCCACCTGCCACCGGAAATCGCCGTCGGCGTGATTCTGGTGGGCTGCTGCCCAAGCGGTACCTCGTCGAATGTCATGACCTGGCTGGCCCGTGGCGACCTGGCCCTGTCGGTAGCCATCGCCGCCGTCACGACCCTGCTCGCGCCGCTGCTGACCCCGGCGCTGATCTGGCTGCTGGCCTCGGCCTGGCTGCCGGTATCGTTCATGGAGCTGTTCTGGTCGATCCTGCAAGTAGTGCTGCTGCCAATCGTGCTGGGCGTGGTGGCGCAGCGGCTGCTGGGGGACAAGGTGCGTCATGCGGTGGAGGTGTTGCCGTTGGTGTCGGTGGTGAGCATCGTCATCATCGTCACCGCCGTCGTTGCCGCCAGCCAGGCAAAAATTGCCGAGTCGGGGCTGTTGATCATGGCCGTGGTGATGCTGCACAACAGCTTCGGCTTTTTGCTGGGTTACTTCACCGGGCATCTGTTCAAGCTGCCGCTGGCCCAGCGTAAATCCCTGGCGCTGGAAGTCGGCATGCAGAACTCCGGCCTGGGTGCTGCGTTGGCGAGTGCACACTTTTCGCCACTGGCGGCGGTACCCAGCGCACTGTTCAGCGTCTGGCACAACATTTCCGGTGCCCTGCTCTCGACGTACTTCCGGCGCATGAGCGAAAAACAGGACCGTGAACTACAGGCCCGTCAAGCGGCGGACTGAAGGACAATCTTGACCGAGTCGTCAGCATTGGGCACTCTTGCGCCCAATGCGGGGACGACCCCGCAACGCTAGAGCGATCATTATCCGGGGACGACCCCATCCATCGATGAGGTGTGTGATGTCCTGGATCATTCTGTTTTTTGCCGGCCTGTTCGAAGTCGGCTGGGCTGTCGGCCTGAAATACACCGACGGCTTCAGCCGCCCTCTCCCCACTGCACTGACAATCGCCGCCATGGCGATCAGCCTCGGCCTGCTCGGCCTTGCAATGAAAGAACTGCCGCTGGGTACGGCCTACGCAATCTGGACCGGGGTCGGTGCCGTGGGCACGGTGATCGCCGGGATCATTTTGTTTGGTGAGTCGATGGCACTGGTGCGCCTGGCCAGCGTGGCGTTGATCGTTGCAGGGTTGATCGGGCTCAAGGTCAGCACCTGAGCCCTCCCTGTAGGAGCAAGACCTTCCAGGAACAGTGGAACTTGTAGGAACAAAACCTGTGGGAGCAAGGCTTGCCCGCGATAGCGATCTCAGGGCCGCCATCGCGAGCAAGCTTTGCTCCCACAGGCCTTCTCCCACAGTTTTTCGTTCTAGCGGACAGTCCCACGCAACTCCCCCACCAACGCCTGCAACTTCGCCGGCTCAGCCACTTCCACCGCGACCGCCGAACCCGCCACCAGCGTCACCCGCGACCAGAACCGACGAAACAGCCCTTTGGCCGGGTCGCGACTGAAGAAGCTGCCCCACAAACCCTGCAACGCCAGGGGAATCACCGGTACCGGGGTTTCCTGGAGGATGCGTGTCAGTCCGCTCTTGAACTCATTGATCTCACCGTCGCCAGTCAGTTTTCCTTCAGGGAAGATGCAGACCAGCTCGCCGTCCTTCAGGTATTGGGCGATTCGCTTGAAGGCTTTTTCGTAGATGTGAATGTCTTCCTGGCGCCCGGCAATCGGGATCGTCCCGGCGGTACGGAAGATGAAATTCAACACCGGCAGGTTGTAGATCTTGTAGTACATCACGAAGCGAATCGGCCGACGCACCGCGCCGCCAATCAGCAAGGCATCGACGAAGGAGACGTGGTTGCAGACCAACAGCGCAGCGCCTTCATCCGGGATCGCCTCCAGGTTGCGGTGCTCCACGCGGTACATGGAATGGCTCAGCAGCCAGATCATGAAACGCATGCTGAACTCAGGAACGATCTTGAAGATGTAGGCGTTGACGCCGATGTTGAGCAACGACACCACCAGGAACAACTGCGGGATCGACAGCTTGGCCAGGCTCAGCAACACGATGGAGACGATGGCCGAGACCACCATGAACAACGCGTTGAGAATGTTGTTGGCGGCAATCACCCGCGCCCGCTCGTTCTCCACCGTGCGCGACTGGATCAGCGCGTACAGCGGCACGATGTAGAAACCGCCAAAGACACCCAGGCCCAGGATGTCGATCAACACCAGCCAGGCGTGACCGAAACCGAGCACTTCAAGCCAACCATGGCCCTCGACGCTGTCGGGGATTCCACCGGAATGCCACCACAGCAGCAGACCGAACACCGTCAGCCCGAACGAGCCGAACGGCACCAGGCCGATCTCGACTTTGCGCCCGGAAAGCTTTTCGCAGAGCATCGAACCCAAGGCGATCCCCACCGAGAACACCGTCAGGATCAAGGTCACCACGGTTTCGTCACCGTGCATCCACTCCTTGGCATAGGCGGGGATCTGCGTCAGGTAGATCGCACCGACGAACCAGAACCAGGAGTTGCCGACAATCGACCGGGACACCGCCGGGGTTTGCCCCAACCCCAGTTTCAGGGTGGCCCAGGATTGGCTGAAGATGTTCCAGTTCAGGCGCATTTGCGGCGAGGCCGCGGCCGCGCGCGGAATGCTGCGGCTGGCCAGGTAACCGAGCACGGCAACGCCGATGATCGCGGTGGACACCACGGGTGCGTATTGCGCCGAGGACATCATGATCCCGGCGCCGATGGTGCCGGCCAGGATCGCCAGGAACGTGCCCATCTCCACCAGGCCGTTGCCGCCGACCAACTCTTCCTCACGCAAGGCCTGGGGCAGGATCGAGTACTTCACCGGGCCGAACAACGCCGAATGCGTGCCCATGGCGAACAGCGCCACCAGCATCAGCGACAAGTGATCGAACAGAAACCCTGCTGCGCCGACCGCCATGATGGCGATTTCGCCGAGCTTGATCAGACGAATCAACGCGTCCTTGGCGAATTTTTCCCCGAACTGCCCTGCCAGAGCGGAGAACAGAAAGAACGGCAGGATAAACAGCAGCGCGCAGAGGTTGACCCAGATCGAGCGGTCCCCCTCGATGGTCAATTTGTAGAGGATGGCGAGGATCAGCGACTGCTTGAAAATATTGTCGTTGAACGCGCCCAAGGACTGCGTGATGAAGAACGGCAGGAATCGCCGCGTGCGAAGCAAGGTGAACTGCGAAGGGTGACTCATCTTCCATGTTCCTGAGTGGCGTGGACGCTTATTGGAGTGAACGTTTTTCGATCCAGGCCACACATTACCTGTCTTTAGCGATTATTTCGCCAGCCCTGCAATACAGGGCGACACAAACAACTCACCGTGCCAGGCGCCCTGCACCGTACGCCGCCCGACGATCAGCCACATCACCACCAGCATCGCCACCAGCACAGCCCCGAACACGCTGAAAAAACCCAGGCCCAGCAGGTCCGCAAGCTTCAGCGTGGTCAGCGCGTATACGCCCAGGGGAAAGGTAAAGCCCCACCAGCCGAGGTTGAAGGGAATGCCTGCGCGCAGGTAGCGCGCGGTGATCAGCAGTGCCATCAACATCCACCACAACCCCAACCCCCACAGCGTGATACCGGCCACCAGGCCCAACCCGGCGGCGATTTCGCCCACGCCGGGCAGGCCATTGGCGGCAAAAATCAGCGGGGCATCGTTGCCCAGCAGCAACATGCCCAGGGCGCCGGTGCCGATCGGGCCGAGGGCCAGCCAGCTCGAGGCGGCCATGTTTTCGTGAGGCAGTTTGTGCAGCGCCATGCGCAACAGCAAAATCGTCAGGATGCTGAACGCCACCGGCAGGGAAAAGGCCCAGAACACGTAGCTGGTCACCAGCATGACCAGTTGCCCATGAGCGTCGGCCAGATGCGGCGCCAACAGCCCGCCACTGGCCGCCGCGACTTCGGCAGCCACCACCGGCAAGAGCCACACGGCGGTCATCTGGCCGATGCGGTGTTCCTGGCGGGTGAACATCAAGAACGGGATCAGCACACCACAGGCCAGCGACATGACCACGTCGATCCACCATAACGCCTCTGTCACCGCCACCACGCCCTCCCCCCAGCGCGGCAGCCCAAATACCAAAAAGCCGTTGATGATGGTCGCCAGCCCCATGGGAATGGTGCCGAAAAACATCGAGACCGTTGAATGGCCGAAAATCCGTCGCGCTTCGTCGAAGAACAACACCCAACGGGCCGTGTACAGGAGGGCGAACACCACGAACAACAGCGTGTTGAACAACCACAAACCCTCACCCAAGAGGCGCAGGCCCGGCACATTCCCAGGCCATTGCGCCAAGGCCAGCGCCAGCACTCCGGTGCCCATGACCACGGCAAACCAGTTAGGCGTGAATTGGCGAATGGCCTCCAGCGGCCTGGGCAAATGGCTCAATGGACGCAAGCGGTTTTTTGCAGCGCAGCATGTCATGGCGAACTCCTGTCCTCGGATGAGGTGACGCCATGCTAGAGCCAGATCAAATATCTATATAACGGGTAATTTCTCTATATGTTATCGATTTCACAGATAGCTATCAGACGCTGCCTTCGGTCTCGATCACCAGGATTCTCGCTTCGCCCAAGGGCCTGGCCACATGTTCGGTGCCCACCGAGGCGTAAAAAATGTCCCCGGCCTCCAGCAAGGTCTCCTTTTCGACACCCTCTTCCCGATAGCACATCCGCACTTGCCCATCGAGCACCACGAAGACTTCCTCGCCGTCATTGACGTGCCATTTGTACGGCTGATCGGTCCAGTGCAGGCGCGTGGTGATGCCATTCATGTTGGCGATATCCAGCGCCGCCCAGGCGCGGTCCCCGGTGAAGGATTTGCTGCGAATGATTTTCAAGAGATCGTCCGAAAAAAAGACCGAGGCGCCAAGACTAACCCACTGCCAGCGGCGCCTGCACCCTTGGTTTCAAGGCCGCGCGCCATCGCTGACCGGTCTCATGGATTGACGTAACCCCAACAGCGCAGCGACACACAGCACAATCAACACCGCGCCATAACCATCGGTGGTCGGGATCAATCCGAACACTCGCGTCAGGTTCCCCGCCAGCAGCGACGGCAGGCTGAAGGCCAGGTAACTGAGGACATAGAACGCCGACATCAAACCGGCCCGTTCGTGGGGCAAGGCCAGCGGCATGATGCTGCGCAGCGCCCCCAGGAATCCTGCGCCAAAGCCGCCACCGGTGACCAGCGTGCCAATGAAGAACAATGGCAAGCTAGCGCCATGCACCGCCGCCAGCACCAATGCCAGGCCAATCACCAGCAAGCTCGCGGACAGGCGCAACATTTTGTCTGCACCTTGGTTGCGCAACAGGTAGATGGATAACGCGCCGCTGAGGGTCAACACCGCCACCAGCGCGCCACCGATCAGGTTGGAGGTCGATCCGGTTGCCGCCCGCACCAGGGACGGTGCCAGTGACAGGTAGAAACCGCCCACGGCCCAGGCCGCCAGGTCCAGCGGCAAGACCCGCCACAAGGCTTGCCGCGCCTGGGGCGGCACATGCAGGGTTGGCCGCAGGGACTGCCAGGCACCGGGTTGCGGGCTGACGCTTTCCGCCAGGCGCCAGAGGTAAACGGCCTGGGCCAGGAACAAGCCCAACAGCAGCCAGTACGTCAGTTGCAAGGGCAAGGGCGCGAACTCAGCCAGCAGGCCACAGCCCAGCGCCCCGCACGCCATGCCCAACAGCGGCGCGACACTGGTGATCAATGGGCCTTGGCGACGGTCGAAATCCAGCAAGGCAGCCCCCAGCACGCTGGTGGCCATGCCGGTGGCAAATCCCTGGATCAACCGGGCACTGATCAACCAGGCAACGCTGTCGGCGCTGATGAACAGCAGCATCGCCAGCATATTGAGCAACAATGCCGCGAAGATCACCGGTTTGCGGCCCAGGTAATCCGACAGCGATCCCACGGTCAGCAAGGCCGCCAACAGACTGAACGCGTACACACCGAAAATCAGCGTCAGGACGGCCGGGGAAAATTGCAATTGTTCCTGGTAGAGGTGGTACAACGGCGTCGGCGCGCTGGACGCGGCGAGAAAACCGAGCAAGGTGAGCGCCAGGAATATCAGGCTGGCGCGGGTCGAAGCTGGACGGGACATGGGCACGCTCCACAGGAGTATTCGCAAAAGCTAATTTTTTGCTTTTGTGGAGTGTGCTACCGGTGTGCGCTTAAAGCAAATTCTTTGTGTTAAGGTCTGACGCATGGCAATTAAAGAAGGTTTACGCCCAGGCGGTAGAAGCGCCCGGGTCCAAGAGTCGATTCATTCGGCGGTCCGCGACCTGCTGCAAGAGCAGGACCGCGCGACCCTGACCGTGCCGCAAATCGCTGCGCGTGCCGGGGTGACGCCGTCCACCATCTACCGACGCTGGGGTGATCTGCCGGCGTTGCTGGCCGACGTCGCCATCGCTCGTTTGCGCCCCGACAGCGAACCCGCCAACACCAGCAGCCTGCGCGGCGACCTGCTCGCCTGGGCCGAACAGTACCTGGACGAAATGAGTTCCGAGCCCGGTCGCAACATGATGCGCGACATCCAGGCCTGCGCCACGCCGGGGTATTGCGTGGGGATCATCAGCCGTCAGTTGCAGATCATTCTGGAGCGCTACCCCGATGAGCCCAATCCAGGCGTCGAACGGCTGATCAATGTGATCGTGGCGCCGACGGTGTTTCGCATCCTCTTTGCTACCGCGCCACTTGAGGTTGGGGAGTTGTATCGGTTGGTGGATATTGCGTTGGCTCAGTAGGCCGCCATCGCGAGCAAGCTCGCTCCCACACTTGATCTGCTGCGAATACAAAATTTATGCTCGCCCAAGAAACAGTGAGGGAGCGAGCTTGCTCGCGATGAGGCCAGCAAAACCCCTGCATAACCCAAGAATCCCCCCGCCTGCGACACCCCACCACGCCTCGACCTTGGTCGACACTGACGAACCCGAGCGGGCATGCGAGACTGTCCTGCCGGGCTCAAGTCCCGGTGTCTCTGTCCGGGAGTTTCCATGTCGCTGTCCAGCGGGCTGATCGCCGTTGTCGCCTTGGCCTATATGGCCATCATGTTCGCCATCGCCTTCTACGGCGACCGGCGCAGCACACCGTTGCCGCCACGGGTGCGGGCCTGGGTCTACAGCCTGTCGCTGGCGGTGTATTGCACCAGCTGGACGTTCTTTGGCGCCGTCGGCCAGGCCGCCGAACAGCTCTGGGCATTCCTGCCGATCTACCTCGGGCCGATCCTGCTGCTGGTGCTGGCGCCGTGGGTCCTGCAGAAAATGGTGATGATCAGCAAACAGGAGAACATCACCTCCATCGCCGACTTCATCGCCGCCCGCTATGGCAAGTCCCAATCCCTGGCAGTGGTGGTCGCGCTGATCTGCCTGGTCGGCGTGCTGCCGTACATCGCCTTGCAGCTCAAGGGCATCGTGCTCGGGGTGAACCTGTTGATCGGTGCCGGCGCCGATGCCATGGGCACCCGCGCCCAGGACACCGCGCTGATCGTCTCGCTGATCCTGGCGCTGTTCACCATCGTATTCGGTACCCGCAACCTGGACGCCACCGAACACCACCGTGGCATGGTGCTGGCGATTGCCTTCGAATCCCTGGTCAAGCTGTTCGCCTTCCTGGCGGTCGGTGCATTCGTGACGTACGGCCTGTACGACGGCTTCGACGACCTGTTCAACCAGGCCATGCTCGCCCCACGGCTGGAGCAATACTGGAAAGAAACCATCAACTGGCCATCCATGGTAGTGCAGACCGGGGTGGCGATGATGGCGATCATCTGCTTGCCGCGGCAGTTCCACGTGACCGTGGTGGAGAACATCGAGCCTCAGGACCTGCGCCTGGCCAAGTGGGTGTTCCCCGCCTACCTGGCCCTGGCCGCGCTGTTCGTGGTGCCCATCGCCCTCGCCGGGCAAATGATGCTGCCCAGCTCGGTACTGCCAGATTCGTTCGTCATCAGCCTGCCGCTGGCCCAGGCCCATCCGGCCCTGGCGTTGCTGGCGTTCATTGGCGGCGCCTCGGCGGCTACCGGCATGGTGATCGTGGCCAGCGTGGCGCTGTCCACCATGGTCTCCAACGACATGCTGTTACCGTGGCTGCTGCGCCGCAACAACGCCGAGCGGCCTTTCGAAGTGTTTCGCCAGTGGATGCTGTCGGTGCGTCGGGTGAGCATCGTGGTGATCCTGTTGCTGGCCTATGTCAGCTACCGCCTGCTGGGCTCGACGGCGAGCCTGGCAACCATCGGCCAGATCGCCTTCGCCGCCGTGACCCAACTGGCCCCGGCCATGCTCGGCGCGCTGTACTGGAAACAGGCCAACCGCCGCGGTGTATTCGCCGGCCTCGCCATGGGGATTTTCCTGTGGTTCTACACCCTGGTGTTACCGATCGCCGCTCACAGCCTTGGCTGGTCGCTCAGCAGCTTCCCGGGCTTGGCCTGGTTGCACGGCAATCCATTGAACCTGCCGATTACCCCTCTGACCCAAGGGGTGGTCCTGTCCCTGGCCGGTAACTTCACGCTGTTTGCCTGGGTGTCCGTGCTCTCGCGCACACGCGTCTCGGAACACTGGCAGGCCGGACGCTTCATCGGCCAGGAAATCAGCGCCCGCCCCAACCCCCGCTCAATGCTGGCGGTGCACATCGAAGACCTGTTGCAACTGGCCGCGCGCTTCGTCGGCGAGGAGCGGGCGCGGCAGAGTTTCATTCGCTTTGCCTACCGCCAGGGCAAAGGCTTCAACCCGACCCAGAACGCCGACAGCGAATGGATCGCCCACACCGAGCGCCTGCTGGCCGGTGTACTCGGGGCCTCTTCGACAAGGGCTGTGGTAAAAGCCGCCATTGAAGGTCGGGAGATGCAGCTCGAAGACGTCGTCCGGATCGCAGACGAAGCCTCAGAAGTGCTGCAGTTCAACCGTGCCCTGCTGCAAGGCGCCATCGAGAACATCAGCCAGGGCGTCAGCGTGGTCGACCAGTCCCTCAGGCTGGTGGCCTGGAATCGTCGCTACCTGGAACTGTTCAAGTATCCGGACGGTTTGATCAGTGTCGGCCGGCCCATTGCCGATATCATCCGCTACAACGCCGAGCGTGGTCTCTGCGGCCCAGGCGAAGCCGAAGTTCACGTCGCCCGACGCCTGCACTGGATGCGCCAGGGCCGCGCTCATACCTCTGAACGATTGTTCCCCAACGGCCGGGTGATCGAGCTGATCGGCAACCCGATGCCCGGTGGCGGTTTCGTCATGAGTTTCACCGACATCACCGCGTTCCGCGAGGCCGCACAAGCGCTGACCGAAGCCAACGAGGGGCTGGAGCAACGGGTGGCCGATCGCACCCGGGAATTGTCACAACTGAACCTGGCCCTGACCGAAGCCAAGAGCACCGCCGAAGCGGCCTATCAATCCAAGACCCGGTTCCTGGCGGCGGTCAGCCACGACCTGATGCAACCGCTCAACGCCGCGCGGCTGTTCTCTGCCGCGCTGTCCCACCAGCACGAGGGTTTGCCGAGCGAGGCCCGGCAACTGGTGCAGCATCTGGACAGTTCGCTGCGTTCCGCTGAAGACCTGATCACCGACCTGCTGGACATCTCCCGCCTGGAAAACGGCAAGATCAACCCCGACCGCAAGCCGTTCGTCCTCAACGAGTTGTTCGACACCTTGGGCGCCGAGTTCACGGCGCAGGCCCAGGAACAAGGCCTGAAATTCCGAATGCGGGGCTCGCGGCTGCGGGTCGACAGCGACATCAAGTTGTTGCGGCGGGTTTTGCAGAACTTCCTCACCAACGCCTTCCGCTACGCCAAGGGCCCGGTGCTGTTGGGGGTACGTCGGCGCAACGGCGAGTTGTGCCTGGAGGTCTGGGATCGCGGGCCGGGCATCGCCGAGGATAAGCTGCAGGTCATTTTCGAAGAGTTCAAACGCCTGGACAGCCACCAGACCCGCGCCGAAAAAGGCCTGGGCCTGGGTCTGGCCATCGCCGACGGGCTCTGCCGCGTGCTGGGCCATACCTTGCGCGTGCGCTCCTGGCCGGGGCGTGGCAGCGTGTTCAGCGTCAGCGTCCCCTTGGCCCATACACAGGTCGTCGCACCGAGCCCCGCGGCTGAACTCAACGGTCATTTGCCAATCGGTGCCCAGGTGCTGTGTGTCGACAACGAAGACAGCATCCTGATCGGCATGAACAGCCTGCTGACACGCTGGGGTTGCCAGGTGTGGACGGCGCGCAACCGGGAAGAATGCGAGCGTTGGCTGGCCCAGGGCGGTCGACCGCAACTGGCGCTGGTGGATTTTCATCTGGACGACGGCGAGACCGGCACCGAACTGATGGCCTGGTTGCGCACGCGCATGGGGGAACCGATTCCCGGTGTGGTAATCAGCGCCGACGGCCGACCTGAGATGGTCGCCCAGGTGCATGCCGCAGGCCTGGATTACCTGGCCAAGCCGGTGAAGCCGGCGGCGTTGCGGGCGTTGTTGAGTCGGCATTTGCCGTTGTAATGATGTGTCCCCGTGAGCACAGCGTGCCCTCTATGGACACACTGTTCACCCTGTGGCGAGGGAGCTTGCTCCCGCTTGAGTGCGCAGCACTCACAAAAAAAGGGGCCGCTGCGCAGTCCAGCGGGAGCAAGCTCCCTCGCCACAGGGTTCCGCTTCAGCCTTGGGATCTGCTTCAGCCCTGGGTTTTCTCGCTGGTTTCTTCCGGCAACTCAGGCAGCCCATCCGCATCGGTCATCGCCCGTTCGAGCAATTCGCTGGGCAAACTCTTGCTGGCCCGAGCGCCGAGCAGTTTGAGCTGTTCGCTGCGGCTGATCAGGTTGCCGCGCCCTTCCGTCAGCTTGTTGCGCGCCGCACTGTAGGCTTTGTCCAGCTGCTGCAAGCGACTGCCAATCTCGTCCAGGTCCTGGATGAACAAGACGAACTTGTCATACAGCCACCCGGCCCGCTCGGCGATTTCCCGGGCGTTCTGGCTCTGGCGCTCCTGCTTCCACAAGCTGTCGATCACCCGTAGGGTCGCCAGTAATGTGGTCGGGCTGACGATCACGATGTTGCGGTCGAAAGCTTCCTGGAACAGGTTCGGCTCGGCTTGCAGGGCGGCGGAAAACGCCGCTTCGATCGGCACGAACAACAACACGAAATCCAGGCTGTGCAAACCGTCCAGGCGTTTGTAGTCCTTGCCGGCCAAGCCTTTGACGTGGGCGCGCAACGACACCACATGTTGCTTGAGGGCGAGTTGGCCAATGGCGTCATCTTCGGCGGCCACATATTGCTGATAGGCCGTGAGGCTGACCTTGGAGTCGACCACCACCTGCTTGTCGCCAGGCAGGTAAATCAACACGTCCGGCTGGAAACGCTCACCGTCCGGGCCCTTGAGGCTGACCTGGGTCTGATACTCGCGGCCCTTCTCCAGGCCGGCATGTTCGAGCACTCGCTCCAGAATCAGCTCGCCCCAGTTGCCCTGGGTCTTCTGGCCCTTGAGTGCCCGAGTGAGGTTGGTGGCCTCGTCGCTCAAGCGCAGGTTCAGCTGTTGCAAGCGCTCCAGCTCCTTGCCCAGGGAAAAACGTTCCCGGGCCTCGGCCTGATAACTTTCTTCGACGCGTTTTTCAAAGGACTGGATGCGCTCCTTCAGCGGATCGAGCAACTGACCCAGGCGCTGGTGGCTGGTCTCGGCGAAACGCTGCTCACGCTCATCGAAGATTTTTCCGGCAAGCTCGGCGAACTGTGCCCGCAACTCGTCGCGCGAACCTTGCAGATCATCCAGGCGTTGCTGATGGCTTTCCTGCTGCTCACGCAGTTCGGCATGCAACGACGCCGCCTGGGCATCGAGCCGCCGCAGTTCCGCTTCCTTGTTGGCGCGCTCGAGGTTCCAGGCGTGGGCCGCATCCCGGGCGTTGTCGCGCTCGATCTGCAACAACTCGACTTCACGACAGGCCGCGGCAAGCTCGGCTTGCTTGGCGGCGTTGGCCTGGCTCAGGTCGCTGATCTCATCGCGGCAGGCATCGAGCTGGGCATTGAGGCCGTCGTGGGCCATGTGCGCAGTGGCCAGGCGTTCTTCCAGCAGGGCCTGTTCGGTCTGCGCAGCGCCGGCCTGGCGTTGCAGGTGCCAGGCCAGTGCCAGCAACGGCACCGCAGCGCCCGCCAGGCCAAACAACAGGCTGGTCAAATCCATAGCCATGACAATTCCTGCCGATCAAATAAAGCCCGAAGGTTAACCAAGCGGCCGGGGGTTGCCCAGCTCGGTCTTCGTTTTCAGCCTTTGATTTCACCGAGGGCCCGGCGGGCTCGATCATCGCCGGCCCGCGCAGCCTGGCGCAGCAGGTCCTGGCCGATGCGGCGATCCCGGGCGTTGCCGCATTCACGGCACATCAATTGTCCGAGGCGACTTTGTGCGGCCACCACGCCTTCACGGGCCGGTTGCTTGAGTAAACGGCCGGCCAGGTGCTTGACGCTGGGGCTATCTCCCAGTCGCGGGCTGTCGAGCAGCCACTCGGCCACCCGCATCGAAATACGCTTGGGTGGGGTAACACCATGGGGTGTGGAGGTAACAGGATTTGATACGGAGCGAAACTTCATAAAACACTGTGGGATAGATCGGAAGGCGCGCCACTCTACTCCTTTTTTCGTAGGGGTAAAGCCGAAAAAAACCAGCACGCCCGTGCTAGAGCAAGCGCTTGGGACAATCCACAGAAGCTGTGGATAACTCAGTGGACAACCCACCCTGAACTCGTGCAAAGCCCTGTGGAACGGGGCCTGCGCTCAAACTGACGATTTTTTCACCAGTAAAAAAAAGCGATGTTTTTCATTGACTTAAATTTTGGATGCAGGCACCCACCCCGGATTGTTTCGACATGACAGTACAGTGACACGTGGTGCAGCGAGTGTGCACAAGTAACAGCCGAATGGGTTATAACGCTGTGCTTTTTTGGCGCATCTGGCGGTAAAACCTGGGGATAACCCGTGGCGAGGGAGCTTGCTCCCGCTGGGGCGCGAAGCGGCCCTGTTTTGGGGCTGCTACGCAGCCCAGCGGGAGCAAGCTCCCTCGCCACGAGAATATTACTAGGCTGTTCTCTTAACTAGTCGGCATCAGGGTTAGGCCCTACTTGAATATTTTTTAACCAACGCCCTTCCCTTCACAAGCTCGATCCGTTAGTATCCGCAGCGTTAGTACCAAGCTGAAAGTCAATTCCGGGTCGAACACATCTCCACGGTCAGCCATCCTTCAAAGGACGCCTCACCGAAAAAAGGAGACCGGCCCCCTCGATGGTTTCCAGGTAAACCTTGCGTCAACATAGCCTTTGATCGAATGCAAAGGGTGTTGCCAGGCTAATTACTCTGACCGAACCAACCTGCAAAATTGATCAGGATCTTCACCCCGGGCCCAGAACCTTTGCCCTCGATGTGTTGCCTGCCCTCCTAAGTACCTACCTGCCAGCCCAAGCGCGCACTTTATATAGCGCTCAAACTGGCTGCTTTGTTCCAGTCGGGTTCTTCGTTCGACCAATGGTGGTCGACGTTACTGGAACGTTTTAACGTTGCACGGTTCTTAACCGTGTCATTTGTAGGAACACCCATAACATGTCTACTCAAATCCACGCACAGGATGCTATCCGCACCCTAACCAACGCTTTTGCCCCGATGAACTGCCTGATCATGGCCGCTCGCAAAGGCTGCTTCAGCTTCACCCTAGTCAACGAACACGGCATCGCCCGTCACAGCGAACGCCTGTACCCCGATCAGTACTCCAGCGCCGAACCGCTGCAGGCCGTGATCGAGCGTACCCGCCAGGCACTGGTTGCCTGAGACGCCAGAAAGGCTGAAACCCCAAAGGCCCCGCCCAAAAAGCGGGGTTTTTTATTGCCTGGAATTCCTCGATTAAGCGAAACGGCGTAAGTACCAAGGGATATAACAGTTATAACCGTTCGTTGAAGATGTTTTAAAAACAGTCCTTTACAACGTAAATATGACACTACACTTCAAGTCAAGCGGCATGATCCGCTTCCGGCGGGGCCTGGACCGATCCACCGCTGCCAAGCCCACACTCTTCAGGCTCCGCCCATTTCACACTTCGAGGGTTTTATGGGTATCGCTGCCAGCGAACTGTGTCGATATGTGATCCGCCCGACGCTCCTCTACCTTGAGCGTCACAGCGCAACTGCGGAATCCTTGTTGCTGGGTATTGCCGCCAGCCAGTCCGCCCTGGGTTCAGCCCTGCATGATCGCCGCGGGCATGGCCTGTATCGCATTACCGAGCCCCGACACCAGGCACTCTGGGACCATTACCTGGCGCTGGACCCGGAACGTGCCAGCCTGGTACGCGGCCTGGCCAGCCAGCACGCCTTTCTCAGCGGCCCGCACCTGGAATTGACCGTCAACCTGCGCTATGCCACCGCCATTGCCTGGCTGCTGGTGGAGGAACAGAACACTCCGCTTCCCGAATCCGATGACCTGCTTGGCATGGCCCGCATCTGGCGACAAACCTTTCACCCCCAAGGGCGCCTGCGAGATTTCACCTGCGCCTGGCGAAGCTGTGTTTCACCACTGAATCAGGTCGCTTGCTGATGGGAAATTTGGAAACTTCCTGCAACGGTCGCGAATCTGGTCGGATTGTCCTACAAAACCCCTCTAAATCAAGCGATAAGGGCTATAGCGCTTGCACGAAAATGTTGGTAATTTTCGCCCCGGTGATCATCAGGAGTTCTAACAATGAAAAAAATCATGCTCAAAACCACCCTTGGCCTTGCCGTGACCTTGGCATCCACCCAACTTTTCGCCAGTGGCTTTGCCTTGAACGAACAAAGCATCAGTGGCATGGGCACTGGTTTCGCAGGTCGTTCTTCCGCTGCCGATGACGCCAGTACCGTGTTTGGCAACCCTGCCGGCATGTCGCGCCTCAAGCGCCAGCAAGTCACCGGTGGCTTCGCCGCCATTGATGCCTCCACCGATATCGACGATGCCAGCGGCACCCAGTCCGGCACCAACAAGGGCGACATGGTCCCGCTGACCGGTGTTCCGATGGGCTATTACGTCAAGCCTATCGATGATCAGTGGGCGTTCGGCCTGGGTGTCTACGCACCGTTCGGCTTGATCACCGACTATGAAAATGGCTTCCAGGGCGGCAACTTCGGCAGCAAGAGCGAAGTGAAGGTCGTCACGTTCCAGCCAACCGTCAGCTATGCCTTCAACGACAAGGTATCGATCGGTTTCGGCCCGACCATCAACCGTATTTCCGGCTCCCTGGAATCGACCCTGACCACACCACTGTCGCCTAATGACGGCGACGTGAAGATCAAGGGCGACGACATTGGCTATGGCTACAATATCGGCGTGCTGGTCCAGGCGACCGACACTACTCGCGTTGGTCTGACCTACCACTCCAAGGTCAAGTACAAACTCGAAGGCCACACTGAGGTAAATCCGGGAGCCGGCACACCTGCCTTCCTGCTCGACAGCGGTCGCTACGATGCCTCGCTGGATATCACGACTCCTGAATCGGTGGACTTTTCGGTCACCCAGCAAATCAACGATGCCTGGACCGTCTACGCCGGTAGCACCTGGACTCGCTGGAGCCGCCTGAAAGAAATCACCGTGAACAATGAAGGTGTGACTGGCCCCCTGGCTCCCAACTTCTTCACCAACATCACCGAAGAGCAAAACTGGCACGACACCTGGGCCTACGCCATCGGTACTTCCTACCAGTTGAACAAACAGTGGGTACTGCGTACAGGCCTGTCTTTCGACCAGGCGCCAACCAACAACGCCGACCGCTCGCCACGCATCCCTACTGGCGACCGGACCATCTTCAGCCTCGGTGCCGGCTGGAGCCCAACCGACGACCTGACCATCGACGTGGCTTATTCCTACCTCAAGGAAGAAAAAGTCAACGTCAGCGGCAGCAACGCCCTCGGCCAGTCCTACAACGCCAAATATGAAAACAGCGCCAACGGTTTCGGTGTCGGTGCAACCTACCGCTTCTGATGTTTCACGGCGAACCTGAACCACTCGCCACCTGAAGCGAAAAAAAGCCCCGCACTCTGCAAAGAGGCGGGGCTTTTTCGTGGGCGGCGATCAGGGTTTTGAGGCAATGGCCGTCTCTACCGCCTTGATGAAATCGGGATCGTCAGGCTTGATCCGGCTGGAAAAACTGCCAACGACCTTGCCCTGGCGGTCCACCACGTACTTGTAGAAATTCCATTTCGGCGCGCCGGATTGTTCGGCCAAGTGCTTGAACAGCGGTATCGCATCCGCGCCGCGCACCGGTTGTGGTTCGGTCATGGTGAAGGTCACACCGTAATTGACGTAGCAGACCTTGGCGGTTTCAGCACCATCCTTGGACTCCTGCTTGAAGTCATTGGACGGCACACCCAGCACTTGCAGCCCTTGGTCCTTGTAGCGCTGATTGAGCGCCTCAAGGCCTTTGAACTGCGGGGCGAACCCACAGAAGCTGGCAGTGTTGACCACCACCAGCGGCTTGCCGGCGAAGCGCTGGCACAAATCAATGGTTTCCTTGGCCCGCAGCTTGGGCAACGACCCCTCCAGCAACGGTGGGCAACCGGCGGCCCAGACTTGCCCGGTCACAGCCAGCAATAGGGTGGGAACAGCAAACCAGCGCATCAACATGTCAATTTTCCTTAAAAGCACGTCAGACCACGACGTTACTCGCAGCGTCCGATGCCGTCCATTATTCAGCAGTTGCCCATGCCCAGCTGCATCAAGGCCAGCCCGCCCTGATGCCAGCCCCACCAGGCGAACGCCAGCAGCAGGCCGGCACCGGCAGCGATCAACCACGGGGCGACGCGACTCATGCTGCGCCGGCCTGGACTTGCAGGCGCGCCACCGGACGTTCACGTACTGGCCAGTTCAACGCCGCCGCCAATAGGCTGAGCAGGATCGACACCTGCCAGATCAAGTCGTAGCTTCCGGTGCGGTCGTACACCACCCCGCCCAACCAACCACCGAGGAAAGAACCCAACTGGTGGAACAGGAACACGATCCCACCCAACATCGAGAGATTTCGTACACCAAACAGGGTCGCCACGGTGCCGTTGGTCAACGGCACGGTCGACAGCCACAGCAAGCCCATCGCCATGCCAAACAGGTACGCCGTCGTGGTCGTCACCGGTAGCCACAGGAACAAACCGATCACCACCGCCCGCACCAGGTACAACCCGGTCAGCAGGCGCGGCTTGGACATGCGCCCGCCCAGCCAGCCGGCGGTATAGGTGCCGAAGATATTGAACAATCCGACCAGGGCCAGCACGGTGGTGCCGACGCTGGCGGGCAGGTGCTGGTCCACCAGGTACGCCGGCAAATGCACACCAATGAACACCACTTGGAACCCGCAGACAAAAAAGCCCACCGCCAGCAGCCAGAACCCGGAGTGACTGCACGCCTCGCGCAAGGCTTCGCCCAGGGTTTGCTCATGGCCGGCGACTGGCAACGGCGCGTCCTTGAGCATGCTCACCAACGGCACGATCAACGCCACCAGCAACCCCAGCACCAACAACGCCGCCGACCAACCGAGCCAGCCGATCAGCCCCAGCGTACCGGGCAGCATGGCGAACTGGCCGAAGGATCCGGCGGCACTGGCGATACCCATGCCCATGCTGCGTTTTTCCGGCGGCACGGCCCGTCCGACCACCCCCAGAATCACCGAGAACGACGTGCCCGACAGGCCGATGCCAATCAAAAGGCCCGCGCTCAACGACAAGGACCATGGCGAGTCGGCCATGCCCATGAACACCAGGCCCAGCGCGTACAGCACGCCACCGATCAGCACCACTTTCGCCGCACCGAAGCGGTCGGCCAGCGCACCGGTGAACGGCTGCGCCAGGCCCCAGATCAGGTTCTGCAAGGCAATGGCAAAGGCGAACACCTCGCGGCCCCAGCCGAACTCGCTACTCATGGGCGCCAGGAACAGGCCGAAGCCATGCCGCACGCCCAGGGACAACGCCAGGATCAGCGCGCTGCCCACCAGGACCCAACCACAGGTACGCCACATCGATGTCATTCTTGTTCTCCAGTCGCGGGTATATACCCACTTATCATCGAACGAACCGGCTTCACGCCAGTTCATCCAGCAAGGCTAGCAAAGTCGCGCGCTTTTCCGCGCCCAGCTTATCGATCAGTTTCTGCTGCGCCGCTTCCCAGGCCGGCAACGCCGCCGCCAGCCGGGCCTGCCCCGTTTCAGTGAGCACGACAATGCGGTTACGCAGGTCGTCACCCTCGGCCAGCGCCACCAGCCCTTCGCCTTCCAGCACCCGCAGGTTACGACCCAGGGTGCTGCGGTCCAGGCCCATGGCCTCGGCCAGGGAAGAAATACTCGGCTGGTCCAGGCGCGCCAGGTTGCTCAGCAAAGAATACTGGGCGACGTTGATCCCGAAGCCGTCGAGGGCGCCGTCGTAATACCTGCTGACGCCACGGGCGGCACGACGCAGGTTGATGCACAGACATTGGGAAGGAAGCATGGTGCGTGTATATACCCGGGGTTGGCGGAATGCAAATTTAAATGAGGCGTTTCGGTCTTGCTCATTTAAGGATTGATTGAATCCATGGCGAGGGAGCTTGCTCCCGCTTGAGTGCGAAGCACTCATCAAAGAGGGGCTTGCTCGCGATAGCGGTAGGTCAGCTTGTAGTGATGTTGACTGTGCCATCACCATCGCGAGCAGGCTCGCTCCCACAGTTTTTCCGGGTCGTTCACAGACCTCGCATACACCACAAATCCCTTGTGGGAGCGAGCTTGCTCGCGATAGCGGTGGGTCAGCTTGTAGTGATGTTGACTGTACCGCCGCCTTCGCGAGCAAGCTCGCTCCCACAGTTTTTCCGGGTCGTTCACAGACCTCGCATACACCACAAATCCCCTGTGGGAGCGAGCTTGCTCGCAATAGCGGTGAGTCAGCTTGTAGTGATGTTGACTGTGCCGCCGCCTTCGCGAGCAAGCTCGCTCCCACAGTTTTTCCGGGTCGTGCACAGACCTCGCAGCGCCGCGCCCTTCCCGTCATCCGTTCTTGCGCTTTTGCTCGCGGTCTCATGCGCATAAAAAAAAACCATGATTATCAAAGGCTTTTGCCTCAAAGCCGTTCCGATAACCCTTGATTGATATTCACCACCTGTAATGTCTGACAGGTTTCAGGTGGCTTGAATCGAGATATAACGACCCCGTGCCTCCAGCCCTGCCTAAGGGCTTGAAGACGGGTCGTGTGAACCATGCCATCAAGAAGTAGGAAGATTCCGCCGCCCCCACGCCATCATTGATGATGAATGGGAGTTTCAGTCATGTACCACAGCACCGCGATTTCTGGACGTTCGTCGCCATACCAGGACCATCACCACTCCACGGAGAGCAACCAGCCCCAAGCGATTCGACTCACCAAACGGGAAAAGGAATTCCTGCAGTGGAGCGAGGCCGGCAAATCGTCCTGGGAGATCTCCATGATCGTCGATTGCAGCGAAGCCAACGTCAATTATCACTTCAATAATATCCGCCGAAAATTCGGCGTCAGTTCGCGGCACCTCGCGGGGAAGATTGCGCGTGAGCGGGGCTTGATCTGAGCATTCCGGTGGTGTCTTTGCAGCGGCGTGATGCTTGAACTCCCTGAGTGGGCAAGGTCAGCGGGATCAGTCATTTAGCATATGCTCAATGAAACCCAAACTGGAGAGCGAAAAGCTGGGATAGCAACGTTTAATTTCGTTGCTATCCCGAACAATAGACTAGTCAACTATTGTCATTACCCAGATAATTTTTAGTTACACCACGAATTCGCTGGACTCTCATTTGCTGTTTGTCGTTGGCTGCTTGTAGTTTATGTTCTTCATGCTTCTTTCTTTTTTCAGCTGTCACCCTCATGTCATATATTTTTGCTTGTTTCTTGATTTCTTTAGCGCGGTATCGGGTAATGCCCTTTCCCCCTATATTGAGATAGGCAAAGTCAAAATCATCAACGGCTGATTTCGCCTTATCAACAAGACGATTGTGTTCATCGATTATAGAGTTTATTTTCTTAGTAGGCGCTCCCTGACTAGCGAGCTGATTTATAGTTTCTTTAAGGACCTTGGTATCTCCGTGATACTTTTCCGCTGTCTTCATTAGATCACCAACATGCTTAAGCTCGATAGTTTTTAACGAGGCCGCCCTATTCTTATGTGGATTCGTGACAAAGCTCCTTGGAAGTGTATTAGCAATAGGAGATGCAGTAGTTGTCCGAAAACTTCGAAGAAGCCATCCCCAAGGAGTATGTCCCGTCGGATCCACATAATTAATCGGATCCCCCTCGCAATACATGTACGCGTTCAAGCCCCCTTCACCAAACGGGCTCAAGTCGTCCGGGCTATGAAACCTCATCAACACCGGATTGAACGCCCGATAGCCCTTCCCCAGCAGGTACCAACCCGTTTGGGTTTCCCGCCGCTCGCCGTTGTAACCCAGGTGGCTGCTGATCGACGCTTCATCCGCGCGATGGCCATACGGTGCATAAACAACCTCCTGGGTTGCATCGCGATCGATTTCCCACAGCACGCTGTTCTTGTCATCACCGGCCAACAATAACGACTTTGGGTCAGCACCCACCTGGTGCTCGGCGAGCACGACACCATCCGCGCGAATGAAAGTGCTGCTGTTGGCGCCTTTGACCAGGCTCGTCAATTCACCGCCCTGGTAAAAGCGCTGCTCTTTCCCACTGCCATCATCCAGGCCGGCCAACGTGTCCAATGGGTCGTAGCTGTAGCCAGCGGGGGGCTCCCCCGACAGCCCACTAACAGAAACCAACCGACCGAGGGGATCGTATTCGAGCGTCCGGTTTTCTTCGTCGCGGATAAGATGACCGTCCAGGTTGTATGCCAACTCGATGTCAGGGTAATCCGCATGATTATTAGCGACGCGAAGCAGTTGCGTCGGATCGGAAGTGGTGTCGTAAGTATAAATCGCCCTGTTGATGCCACCGGTAAAGTAGGTCAGCGCCAGTTTGATATTGTCCAGTTCGTCAAACGAAAACACCTGACGGGTAATGAACTTGTTATACGGATCAATGGGCGGCTGGGTGCCAGTACACGTGTAGTCTGTCAGACGCCCGCGCAAGTCATAGACATAGGATTCGTCACGCAGCACGACGGCCCCCTGACGCAAAGTCCGCTGTTTCAGACCATCGACATCGTTGTAGACCTGACTCAGTTGCTGTTCGACCCCGTCGAGGTCGAAGGTACGCAAGGTTTCGCGACCAAACTCATCATACTGCAACGTAATGCCTACGCTTTGCCCACTGAAGCTATCGCGGGTGTGGATACTTGCCGTCTGGCCCAGCGAATCGTAGGTAAACGTCGAGACAGTCGTGCCCAGTTGCGTTTGCTCCAGACGTCCTTGAGCGTCATATTCATAACTCTGCTCCTGCTCCAAGACATCCGTGTAGGCACACAAGCGACCGAGCCGGCTGTAACGGTAATGCATGGTGTATTCATTGCCTTCCACGATTCGCCGCTCGCTTTTCGGCTCGCCGGTACTGTAGTACTCGCGGGTGAGCTGCAAGCCTTGTTCCTGGCAACTGGTCAGGCGTGCGTTCTTCCGGTCGTACTCGTAATCGGCCGAGATATTCCCCGTCAGGCTCCGCCGTAGCGGTTCGGTGCCCAGCTCCGGCTGATATTCGTACTCGATGACTTTGCCGCTGGGGGTGGTCACCGTATGAGGTTGTGTTTGCCCGGGCTCGTAGGTGAACACCTGCTCGCGACCGCCCGTAGTCGAGCTGATCATGCGATCAAGACCGTCGAACAGTTGGGTCCCAAGCTCAATACCATTGACGCTGATCGAAATAGGCAGGTCTTCGCGGCTGTGCTCGGCGTAGCTGCGCCGAACCACGGCGGTGTCCGGCAGCGTGTTTTCGGTGAGCCGGTCGAAAGCGTCGTAGCTATAAAGCGTCTCGCGCTCCAGCACTGAGAATCCGACTATCTCTTTCACGGCCCGCCCAAGCCCGTCATAAAAATTCCGTTGCAAACTGACAGGCTGCTCGACCAAATCGAACCGTTCGATACGGGTCGGCTTTTCGAACAAATTGAGCCAGGTTTCGGTGACACCACTGATTTTCGGGGTAGGTAATAAGCCTTCGCGCCAACTGCGCTGAATCGGCCCTTGCGACTCGGACGTACCGATCGGGTCAGTCTGCTCGAACGTCTTCACATCGTCCGGGCCGGTGACACAATATTGCGCGCCCCAGTCGTCGTATTCGTATTCTGTTGTCAGAATCCGTACATCTTCACCCAGCCAATCGTGCTCGGCTTCCTTGATCAAATTACCAAACACGTCGTAGCCCGCAGCATAGATCTGGCGAGGCGTGCTGGCGCGGCTGGGGTTATCGGCGTCATCCCGCTCTTCGTAGATCGCCCGGTTGAGCCCGTCGAACTTCGTACACGTTTTGACCTGCTTGACGTCAGACATCCATTGTTCGGCCTGGTCCCCGGCATTGGCACAAAGAAAGTACTCATAGCTGCGGTGTGCCATAAAAGCAGTACCGGGCGCCACAGTTTCACGGGTCACTCGCCGTAGCGCGTCATATTCGTAATGGATTTCTACGTTGTTGTCATCGCGGTTGAGCAGTGGTTCGCCATTGAGCATCGAATGCCACAACGTGACGATTTTTTGTACGTTTCTTCCACCTTGTTCGTGGTCGAAACCGGTCAGGGTTTCAACCGTCTGCAGCACGCTTTCCTTGAACACCGGGCTGTCGAGCGTGCTATACGCATAGTCGGTGACGGTCGACTTGCCATTCAAGGTCACTGTCTGGCGCGAGACGCGGCCATGCAGGAACGCATCGGTGCGGTCGTCGACATGCTCGAACAGCGTGCGTTCCAGTTCGATTTCGGTGGTGCCAAGCTGCACCAGGGTCTGGTTTTCAACCGTGAGCCATTGTTTCAGAAGCAAGTCTTGCGGCGGGCACTCCTCCGGCAGGCTGTCCCCCAGTTCCGGCAAGCCCTTGTAGCGATAACGGGTGCATAGCATTGGGGCCTGGCCGTTGGGGGACGGGGCCGGGGCGACGGTTTGCTCTTTCAGGTTGCGCACAAAGCCTTCGGGATCGGCTGGACAGCCATCGCCCCCTGAGGCGGGATACCAGACGTTGGTTTCGATAACGCCATTGGCAAGGGTTCGGACCCGCAGGTTGCCGTGTGTGTCATACGTGTTGCTGACAGTTTCGCTGCGCCTGCGGCTCGGATTATTGAGTAACGACCAACTGGTTCTGACGTTCCTGGGCAATTGGCAGTCGTTGGGTTGCCTGTCGAACTCGACGTTCGGGGTCAGGGAGTATGTGGTCTCGACCGTCTTGACGTTATTGTTCTGAGTGGTGGTTTCGTGAGTCAGGAGATGGAACTGGTTGAATTTTCGCTCGATTATTCGTACCGCACGCTCTTGCGGTTCCGAGTCATCGAGGACCCCGAGGGTTTCAATACTTCCATACTCGTAGGTACCAATGTACTTATAGAGATTGTCGAGGCCATCGTCATCCCACGACAGACGAAGTCCGTAACCCAGAAAATTCGTTTCGGTGTCGCTGTCAAAGAGCTTATATGTGTAGCGTACGTCGATCTCCGGCTGGCCAAAGCCTGGGACGGTGAGGTGTCGGGTGACACGAGGCAGCGGCGCGCGACCGCTGCCTTCCGGGAACTGATGGCCGGCGTCTTGATAGAACATTTCCTCGCGCCCGCCAGCAGGTGTCTCCACCCAAGTGACGCAGAGATGATCGCGAATCAGGTTGTAGCCAAAACGCCAGGACGCCTCGTTCTCGGTCGGCAGGGTGATGCGCGTGACATATTTGTCAGAGCCCCCCAGGGTCATAAAGAAGCGCGCCAACGGGGTCCCATCAGGGCCGGCGAACGGCTGCAGCAACACTTCGACGGAGGTGCTCTGGCGCTCGATCGTCAGCAGGGTCTGGTCCGAATCGTCCTTGACCCAGGCCAGTATGTAATTAGCGCCACCGAACAACGTATAACCGAGCGTGACCTTGTGCCCCGTGGGTGAACGAATCTCCACAGGCAGGGCCACCCGGTTCTGGGTGCTGCCCATGACTTCGAGTATCTCGACCAGGCCGGACTTGTGCACGACCCGGTAGTGATCCTCGTCCTGATGGAAATGAAAACTGTCGAGTTTTTTTTCCTTCATCACCAACTGCCCGCTGACACTGTCGCTGCCGGTGACCTTGAAGGTTTCACCGGTGCTCAGGGACAGGATCTGATTGCCAGGCGTGTACTGGGACAACTGCAGGTTCCAGCCATAGCCGTAGCCACTGTCTTGCCTGTTGAGTGGGTTGTACGCCAGGTTCAGCGGAACACCGGGACCTTGCAGGTGATTGGTTTTCACGTCGGGCAAACTGATTGCAAATGTATATTGCCCGGTGCGGGGGTCAACGCCGCCCTCTATAAAACTCATAAAGTTGAAGGCATTGGAATGGACTGAATTCGAGATGGTCATTTAGTAGTCCTCACGCACTTGAATTTTATAAAGTCTCGATAGGGCATCGCCATTAACATTCAGTGGCCGGCCATTACCCGCCCATCGCCCGAGTCTCAATACTCATTTATCTGCCTACTATTTATTGCGCAGGCGTGAACAGCGAATGCACCAATCTATTGCGGTCACCCACAGTACTGGGCGGAAGGAAAGAAATCCGTCGAATGTGTGGGTTTCCACGCTTGTCGAACAACATCACCGCCAAGTCTCGGGACAGTTTGTCTCGAGATTGATTTCCTTGACGGATATAAGGGATGCGATCAGAACGATGCAAGCTGATGACCAACAGGCCATCTTCAAATACCGAGCTGTTGACATCAATATCAAGCGACTCGTCCTTGACGACATCCTTGAGCGCGTCATCGAACTTCACCTTATCGAGCGGCTCCCCTTTCAGCGGATCCTTGAAGATATACCCTGTCCAACTGAACATGGTTTCGGCCAGTTGCTCGCTCTCCCAACGAATGGTCGACGTCGAGATCGACATATGCACATCGTTTGCGTCAACGGACACGAACTCCAGTGCCTCGAAAGCAGTCCCTGACAAAACCAGATTCCCCACGTATCGCAACTTCCAGTAATCGACAGTGCGCAAATGAAAGTCGAAGTCATCATCTTCCGGATCACCCGGGCCACCTGACCCTCCGTCGACCCTGACTCGCTCGAATTCGTAGTCACTCGGTTGAAACTGCGGGATTGCACGCGGTGTAATTTCGATCTTACTGTTGGGATCGGTATAATCGGTCGACTTAATCCATCTAGTAGGTCTGTCCTTCTGAAACTTCGCATGAAAAGTTTTTACGGCGTTCGCTGTGTCCCGCGTATGGAGATAGATATCGATCCTACTGATGGCTGCACTGGGCGAGTTATCTTGCGTTGCAACTCGGGGTTCGGCCAGATCAAAACGATTCTCAACCAAACGGCTGCGCCACTTCTCGCGATCCGATACTGGCATCCCCTCATGGGGTTCATCGACAGGTTCTATCTCATCGCCCACCCCATCGTCCACCAGCCTCATACTGGCCTTCTCGCTTACGCTCAACGGGTACTCCCTATTATCGACAGGGGTCGTCTCAACCACGATCTCCGTCTTGAGCTGTTGATAGCCATTGGCATACAACGAGCCAAGTTTTCCCCCTTCGAGCCCGCCGGGCACCTTTATAGTGAATTGTGAAAGCGTTTCCCAGGTAGGCTCCGGCTCCAGTTCGGAAAGTTCAACGACACTGTAGCCACTGGACAAAACCACTCCGTTGCTGACGATTTCGCATTGCACGACACTGCTGGAGGCCGGGCCCTGTGCCGATGCGGTGAAATGCCCAGTGGAACTGACAGTACCGTCACCGCTGATCACTTTCCAACGCCTGGGAAGGCCGGGCAGCAGCGTGGCATCATCCCTCAGTTGCAAGTCCACAGACTTCCTGACCGCGGGAACATAGGCCGGATCGATACGAAGCTGTTGTTGCGCATTCAGCAGCACCAGGGATAACCGCCGTGTCTCGGCACCTGTGACTTCAATCTGTTGAACGACCAGGCCTTTGGTTCTCGATCGGGCGTCCGGTGTAAACGTTGCCTGGTTACCCTGATGAGTCAGGGTTCCATATTCGGGCATGAGCGGGGCCCAGGTCACATTCGTGGCGTTCATCGTTGTCGCCTTCAACACGATGGGTTGTGATTGCGCCCTGGTGGGATAAACCGATGTTCGCGGTGCCACCGTCACACTGTCATACACCACTAACAGCAAGGCCGATGCGGTGTAGGTGATACCGCCAGCGACATATTTGGCGGTCACCACCACGTGTAGCGAGTCATGTCCGATAAGGTTCCTGGCGGCAGCGGTGTACAGCCCGTCGGTAATCGTGCCGTGTCCCGGGGCGGTATGACTCTGCAAGCTGACAGCTTCCCACTCGCTGGCCTGGATTACCGCTCCATTCCAATTACGTAACGTAAAGCGCTGCGTGCCGCCAGCCTGGATGGTCTGGAACGTGGGCTCCAGCGAAATACGGGTCCGTTTCGCATTGATGTTACCGAACACCCCCAGATCGGTAGGTATGTGTCGCTCGACCTCTTCAAATACATTGTCGCCGGGAAACACCAAATTATTGAGTACATCCAGCCGGCCATTCTCGATGTAAGGAATCATCGCTTCAGAAAGGATCAAGGCAGCCGAATATCGATCACTGCCATCGGGCTCCTGATCATCGGGAAGCAAATACGGGAAGCTGCTGTCCGGCGGGAAGCGCCCATCGGTCGCATTGCCCGCAAGCCGTATGAAAATCACCACCCCCCCTTCACCAAAATTCAACGCGCCCCTGACCTTCGCTCCGGGGGCCGCCTGGGTGAGAATCCGAAATGAAGTGGGGGTCAAATAGCTGTAGCCTTTGAGCTCAAGCATTCCCAGCTGAAAGACACTCCGATGCGCCGGCAAATCCTCGAAACTTTCTTTCAAGAAATCAGACAGCCGCGTATTCGTTGCCTCGTCATCACCGGCCAGGTTGCAGCGAAAGTTAACCCCCTCAGACAAGTTCAGCTTCACCTTGCCCTGCTTGTCGATTTCACCGACCACCATGGACAGGTCAATGTCCATTTCCAGTGTAAAGCCCTGCGCTTCACTAATATTGAATGTCGACGATAAGGCCTTTACCGCGCCGGCGGGATGACGCGAGGCGGCATAATGACCACTCAAGATATTCATCGTCACTACGGCTGTCGAATTGGTCAGCGACGCAGTATTGAACGATAACCGCGGCTGACCCAACATAATACCTTCCAACTCAATGGAACGACTTTGAAGATCGTCTAAAAAAACTTGCCCACTAAAAGCCGGCAGGAAGCCGTACCCATTGAATCGCTCAATATATTGCTGTTCCAACAAACGATTCAAGCGACCGCGACTGAAGATTGAAATAGCACCCCACCCTTGGGTGACAGAACCCTGCCGCATACGCGCCAGCAAACTTTCTAACGAATTGACAGACATGATATTGCCCTCTAATTCATTTAAGAAGTAAAGCAATAAACCGTGTTAGTTAGCCAAAGCGTCAAGCACGGAAGGAAAACTCGAAAGGGGTAGCGGCAAAATTATATAGCCCTCGAACGTACCGAAATCACCGCCGTCCACCGCCACCGTAATCAGAACAAATCGCTCTTTGGCCGCAAAGTCATCGCTATACAGTCCCGTCGCCGCATCGATCGATCCCGGCCCACCGAGTGGCAGCGACCATTGACCGCTTTGGTGTTGATCATTGACAAAGACCTGCAATTGAATCTGCCCTTCTGGCAAGTCCGGATTGTCTACCGGCTTAATCGTGGCCCCGGGCTCGCTCTGAAGTACCAGAACATAGGCAGACTGGATTTGAGCGCCCTGGCTCACCTCTATTTCATCGAGCACATAGGTTTTTTCGGCCACCTGTGGGCCGGCGATGTAAGTGTGATCACCCTCTGGTTTGTCGCTGGGAACTATTTCGCCGCTTTCACCCGCAACGGGATTCTTGATGGCCCAGCTCAGTACGCTCCCGTCCAGGTGACCTGCCGACAGCTCTACCCACTGGCCGTGATAACACACCTGGATTTGCGGATTGACGGTAATCGGGTTCGTCAGGACCGTGAGCAATGTCACGCTCCGCTCGCCAGTAAGCGGGTCACTGGCAATGACCAGCACCCGGTTGAACGAGCCATTGATCGCATGGGCCGGTGGCGCTTGGTACAAGCCTGTTCGCTCGTCGATAGCGCCCGGGTTGCTGCCGCTGCCCGAAAGATTTTCCACCGACCAGCGCAGGTCGCCATGTTCAGGTTCCGTGCTCAGTTGCAGCGGTCTGCCGGCCGCGACCCTGGGCTGCTGCTCGACAATGGCAAATGACGCGCCGGACGTATTGATCTGACCAAACATCGCCAAGTCGAAGGGCAAGGAGGCATGGCTCGGTTGCGCGATGCTGCTGCCCGCTATTTCCATGCCCGCCAGGAAGGTTTCCGACGCGGTAGTCGTCAGGGTGGTGGCGTACCGCTCAAGCAGTGCCCTTTTCACCGTATTGGCGACGAAATCCTTGATCTGCTCCAGATCCGCGGGCTCAATCGTCCCGGGAAGCCCGGACACGTGGCTCACCTCTTGCGTATCGGTATACGGCACGAAGAACTCACCTTCCATGGCCGAAACGCCGGACTCATCCGCCAGCAAACGGAACTCATGCTGCAAGTCGATGTTGAAGGTAGCCGTATGGGAACTCCAGGTGGTTCCACTCAAAGGCCGGTATCTGAACGACAGGGAGAATGTGCCTTGCCAACGTTGAAGCACCTCATTCTGAGCGAACTCGACCGTCAGCGGCGAGGCCCCGCCCGTCGCCGAAAGATTGAAGGCCTCGGACTCGAACTCATAATCAAGGCTCTGATAACTGCCCGCCGCCGCCTGCAGGGCGCCGCGCGTGGCCACCATTTTTGCCAACGCACCGTCCTGGTCGACGGTACGCTCGAATTCGGCATCTTCAAGTAACTGCACGAGTGCATGGCCGAACGCAGCGCGATGAATCAACCCTTGCGAAAACAGCGCCGTACCCGAATAGGTTTGCTGCGCGTCATCATCGGGAATCAGGTACCGGAAGCCGGAATCATCGCCAGGAAATGTACCTGGGCGACCATCGACCATACGCGTGAACAACACCACGGCACCGTCTTCGGTCCCGGGTGTCAACGCCTGCACATCACGAGCCTGGGTCCGCACATCGACGTTGCTGGCGAACATGAATGGATTCCCCTCGCTGGGGAAGGTAGCCAGGGCATAGACCCGCCGGTTTGCGTCCAGCCCCTGGAACCAGCTCTTCAAAAGCGCCCCGGCTTCGCGTTGCTCCTTCGGGGTACCGAACAACTTCAGCAAGACCTCCTCACTGTTGGCCAGATCCAACCTCACACCTTGGGCATCTGCCGTCATGATCAAGTCCAGCGTCACTTGCGATTCATTCAGGGGATCGAGGGCGGTGAGGCGGGTGACTTTCTTTTGACCCTGGGCGGTCTCCACCATCATATGGAGCCCCTGCGCCACCGACAGGCTCAAGAATGCCCGAGTACTCTGAAGGCTGGCGTGTTCAAAGGACAGTGCCGGCGCAGCCAATCGGAACCCCGTCAAGTAATGGGTAATATTGGTCTCGGGGATGTCCACGGAGCCTGTAAAAACGCCCAGGTCCGTGCCCTGGCTTAATCGAGTGATATGGTCTTGCTGCAACCCCTGGTTAAGTTTGCCGCCCTCCAGGGCGACAATGAGGTCCCAACCGCGCATTTGGGAGTTGCCGTTCATCCATGCCAATAAACTTTCCAACGAATTACCGGCCATGACATTGGCTCCAAAGGGATAGGCACAAAATAACAACGGTAGTGTCGAGTGCTTGATGAGCGATATTCATTGACTCAACGCCTCGAGCAACTGCGGGAACTCAACCAGGGGCAATGGCAAGATCAGATGGCCTTCGAACTTGCCAAATCCACCACCATCCACCAGGGCGAAAATCAGCACGAATCGTTCGGTGGCCGTCGGGGCCACACGGTACAGGCCCGTTGAATCGATCGAACCTGGCCCCCCCAAAGGAAGGCTCCACTCAGCGGCCATAGGATTACCATTGACGCGGGTCTCCAGTTGAACCTGCCCCAGCCCAATATCGCTGTGGAGAATCCCAACCGGCGCGCCAGGGCCTTTCTGCAGCGCCAGAACATGGACAGATCGGGTTTTATTCGTCCGGTTGTTTTTGACTTCTATCTCATCGAGTACATAAGTTTTATTCGGCACCACCGGCCCGTGGTGATAGGTGTGATCACCCTCAGATTCGTCGCTGGGCCGTACCTCACCACTTTCGTTCGCGACAGGGTTCTTGATCGACCAGATCAATTCGCCTTCCTTCAACGCACCGGCCGCCAGCTCGACACGGGTTCCGACGTCGCAAATCTGGATCAAAGGATGAACTGACAGTTCGTCAAGCAACACCGTTACCAAGGCCGAACTGTGGTAGTCCGAACTCGGGTCCGTTGCCGTGACCCGCACCCGCTTGAAACGCCCCTCGATCGAGGCGGCCGCTGGAGCCTGGTACAACCCGCCGGCACTGATAGTTCCTGGACTGCCAGAGTCTTCAGGCAGGTTTTCCACAGTCCACTGCACCCCATGGATAACCGGCTCGGTGCTGAACTGTTGGGTTTCGCCTTGCGACATCAGCGGCCGCATCGGGCTGATCACGAAAGAAGTCTGGGTGGGATTGACTCGGCCGAACAAACCAATATCGTAAGGAAGAGCAATATCGAGATGTTGAATTGCCTGACCAAAATTTAATCGAACAGTATTCTCTACCAAGGCAGTGAGCGATAAATTAACCGGAACAGTTTCTTCCAGTGTCGATTCGATCAATGCCTTTAAATCCCGAGCATCAACCAACTCACGCAACTTTCGAGCCAGATAAGCCCAGTAATCAACAGGTAACCCCTTAGCCTCTAGCGGAACAGCAAGCAGATCGGGCAGAGAAATATCGGCGACAACATCGCAACTCATTCGCTTCAAAACAAAATCACCGAACTCAACAACAACCTTATAAGTCGCCATCATGGAAACTTCATAACCCATAGAATAAGTAACATTCTGAGGCGGGTTAGTACGAACATACCCCGCCATAGTACTCTCTCCAGAGTACTCCCACCGCAAAACAACGCCATCTTCGCTTTTTTCAATAATCAGAACGTTGGCAGCCAAGATTTCTAGACCATGATGCCCCATACCACATTCAATCCCGCCAGGATACTCCGGATCAGCAAGCGTCTCATAATAATAAAGTTGAGGAATAACAATCCGCCCTCCTAGTGCAATTGCAGAAACCAGCTCGCGATCACTGTATGTATATTCAAAATTACGATTTCCGATCATTTCCCCGATACTTTCAGCCAGCAGCGACATCAACATCCGTCGGCTATCGAACAGTACGGTAGCCGAGTAGTCTTTACCGGCATCATCGGGAATCAAATACCTGAAACCGGAATTAGCGCCCGGATAATCCCCTTCGTTGCTACCTTCCATACGTACGAAGGCCAGGATAGCGCCGTTACCGTGTTCGGACGATTGTGGATCCCGGGCAGCCGCTCCGCTCGCCTGGGTGCGTAAACCAAATGATTGCGGATGCATCAAGTCATTCGTTCCGCGCTCGATCCTGCCCAACGGCCAAATACGCTTATCCGGAGCAAGCCCATTGAACAAATCCTTGAAAAAATCCCCTCCCAACCGTTGTTCGGTTGGTGACTGGGCAAAGGTCAATCTGAAATTATCGCTTCGGCTCAAATCCAATATGATTCGCCCATCGACATCGACATTACCCGGCACTTGATTCAGCAGCAAATCCAAATATAACTTCGGACCTTGCAGCGAATCTATCTCATCCACCATGACCGCCGTCCATCCAGCGCTTTCCTTTTTTAGTGTAAGCTGACTTCCGCCTACGACAGACATACTCAACATAGCTTTGGAATCATTGAGATCGGCATTCTCGAAGGACAGTAACGGGACATCCATCACAAAATCATGAATGACTTGCACCCATTGATTTTCGACAATCGTCACTTCCCCCCTGATCGGAGGCAGATAACTTCCGGCATCGAACCGACGTATGTACTCCTGGCTCATCAATAAATTCGATTTACGTCGCTCCAGGGCAACAATCATCCCCCAACCTAGCATCCGTGAAGTCTCTTTCATCCAAGCCAGTAACGTCTCGAGTGAATTACTTGACATGATCTCGTCCTCATCAAATTGAATCGTTTCCCGCTGCGCGCTACTCCACCAACTGCGGGGATATCATGGGAAAGCTCTTATAGGAAAAGCCGTCATCGAAACTGGTTTCGACGAACACATCGAACTGGTTATTAAGTTGCAGCCTTTGAAGAAAGGAACGGGGCAGGCTCGCAAATAACTCCCCGGCGAAGTATTCTGAGTCGGTGACCGTCTCGGCATCGCCCCCGCGCAAGTCGAACCTTTCCTCGCCTCCGCCTATCAAGAGGCCGTTGGCGTATATTTTCACCCGCTGGCCGCGTTCCATGTAGGTCCATGATTCCAAGCGAAAGGTCACCCCAGCCTCGGTTACCGTAGCCAAGGAAATTCTATTACTCGGCGAAGGCGGGGAACTGATTTGAAGGGTCGGCCAGCCGCGGTCCACGTCCTTGATTTCCAGATCGAACCCCCCCGACCTATACGGCTGCTCCCCAGGCGGGGTCACTTTATAAAACACGTCCAGGCGCTTGCCCATGTTCGCCGGCACAAAGCCTGGAGGGATGTAGAAACGCCTCGCATTACCGGCCGTAGGATCAGCGATATGACGGCCGGTATCGCCATAGCCTTCCCAGTGCATCTGAACCTCGTCGTCCAAACCAATCACTGCCTCATCCGGAACCTTGACGTAGACCCCCCCCGTGATATTCCTGGCAAACAAATAGCCTCGGTACTCATCATCCTCACCGTCCCGGATCACGCCCTCGATAAGGGGGTGTGGCAGATTCAGGGGCTGGCGCAACGTCAGTGACAATGGCATCGAAGTACCCGCACTGCCCACCCGGGCATACTGGTACATCAGCTCTATCGCCTTGCCGTGATTGGCCGACAACCACTCGTAATCAACATCGACTTCAAGTACCTGGCTATCAACCGTTGACGGATCGACGCGCAATGTCTTGATCACCTGCGGATCGCCCGAGGCATACAGCACCACCTCATCCTCCACCTGGATACCGGGGTAGATTTCAATGACCAGCTTGATGCCATTGGGATATGCCTCGGGATCAAGCATGTCGCCGGTAAAACCCTTGACCCTGGGCGCAGGCAACAACGGGGTTTGCGGCGCAACGAAACGCAGCGCCTGCTCATCGGAGAGCGTTGGCACCGTCGGGGTGGCATAAACGACGCTGTAGCTCATCAACGCAGAACCGCCATCGATGATTTGCAGCTCACTGAGCGGCACCGTCCATTGCAGGGGCTGCCCTATGTCGCCATCGACCAGAACTTTCCGGCGCGTGAAATCCTCCCAGGGGACACCGTCATCGAAGAATCTTTTCAGGGTAAACGTCACGGTGTCACCCACTGACATCGCCCTATAGGGTGGCGCGACCACCGTGGCACCCGCATCTCCCACCGTCGTCAAGTCCACCTCGCAATCATGGGATTCCTTGAACTGGGGAACCGGGAGTAACACCGAGAAGACTTCGGACTGAGGTAGCACGGCTGCCATTATTTGAACTCCCTAGAGGCATGTATCGATGGCCAGTTATTTCACTGTCGCAACAATCGAGTTGCCTCCCTTTTACGCCTCGTCTATCGATCTGCCCACTATCAGAACTGTTAGGTTACCCGGAGTTATCCAGTTGCTATTGTCTCGTCGGACGTCGGTATTTATTCCCTGGGATCCACTTTCAGCTGCTGTAGCCGGTACTGGCGTTGTTTATGTCCGACTGCACATCGATCGACGTTTTTTTATTACCCTCGATGAGGTTCATATCAATGACTGCCGCCAGTTCTGTACATTCCAATGCACTTAACTTCATGAGTTCCGTACAGAACGGTGTTGATCCTCGCACCGGTCTCTACACGATAGCGATCAACTTCCCCGAAGTTAAAACCAATGATTTACGCGGTCCGGGTTTTGCCCTGGCGCTGGCGTACAGCTCGCTCAACAGGCAAGACAGTGGCTACGGCTATGGCTGGAACCTGCAGTTGTCCCAGTACACGCCTGGCAACCAGATCCTGTCCCTGAGCACCGGTGAAACCTTCAAGGTCACCGGTAGCGACAGTGTCAGCGGGCAGTTGGTGATGAAGGAAAAAAAACTCGACAGTTTTCATTTCCATCAGGACGAGGATCACTACCGGGTCGTGCACAAGTCCGGCCTGGTCGAGATACTCGAAGTCATGGGCAGCACCCAGAACCGGGTGGCCCTGCCTGTGGAGATTCGTTCACCCACGGGGCACAAGGTCACGCTCGGTTATACGTTGTTCGGTGGCGCTAATTACATACTGGCCTGGGTCAAGGACGATTCGGACCAGACCCTGCTGACGGTCGAGCGCCAGAGCACCTCCGTCGAAGTGTTGCTGCAGCCGTTCGCTGGCCCTGATGGCCGCCCGCTGGGGCGCTTTGCCATGAACCTGGGAGGCGCTGACAAATACGTCACCCGCATCACGCTGCCGACCGAGAACGAGGCGTCCTGGCGTTTTGGCTACAACCTGATTCGCGATCACCTCTGCATCACTTGGGTGGAGACACCCGCTGGCGGGCGCGAGGAAATGTTCTATCAAGACGCCGGCCATCAGTTCCCGGAAGGCAGCGGTCGCGCGCCGCTGCCCCGTGTCACCCGACACCTCACCGTCCCAGGCTTTGGCCAGCCGCCGATTGATGTCCGCTATACCTACAGGAGCGAAGATCCGGAGAAAGGCGAGACCAATTTTCTTGGCGCCGGGCTTCGTCTGCTCTGGGATGACGACGGCCTCGACAATCTCTATAAGTACATTGGCACCTACGAATACGTGTGCGCTGAGACCCTTTGGGTCCTCGATGACACGGAACCGGAGGCACGTCCGGGACGAAAAATTGAACGCAAATTCAACCAATTCCACCTGCTGACCCACGAAACGACGACCCAGAACAATAACGTCGAGACGGTCGAAACCACGTATTACCTGACCTCCGGCGTCGAGTTCGACCAACAACCCAAGTATTGCCAGTTACCCAAGACGGTCAGAACGACCTGGTCGCTACTCGATAATCCAAACCGCAGGCGCAGCGAAACCGTCAGCAACACGTATGACACACACGGCAACCTGCGGGTCCGAACCCTTGCCAATGGCGTTATCGAAACCAACGTCTGGTATCCCGCCTCAGGGGGCGATGGCTGTCCAGCCGATCCCGAAGGCTTTGTGCGCAACCTGAAAGAGCAAACCGTCGCCCCGGCCCCGTCCCCCAACGGCCAGGCCCCAATGCTATGCACCCGTTATCGCTACAAGGGCTTGCCGGAACTGGGGGACAGCCTGCCGGAGGAGTGCCCGCCGCAAGACTTGCTTCTGAAACAATGGCTCACGGTTGAAAACCAGACCCTGGTGCAGCTTGGCGCCACCGAAATCGAACTGGAGCGCACGCTGTTCGAGCATGTCGACGACCGCACCGATGCGTTCCTGCATGGCCGCGTCTCGCGCCAGACAGTGACCTTGAATGGCAAGTCGACCCGCGTCGATTATGACTACCGCAAATTTGACAGCCCCCAATTCAGCATGCCCGTGCAGCAAACCACGGAAACGACGAGCACTACGTTCGATAACGCCAGGAAAACCACTGTTCGCCAACATTCGCGACTCACATCGCAAGAACTGATGAATCGGATAGACGGCGTGGAAACTCACTATTACTACGACGTCCTGAATCGATTGACGAAGGAAGTCGTCGCCCCTGATACCACCTACGCGGCCACCCGCAATTATGAATACACCCTCAGCGCCACCAGCGGGCAACAGGCCGAGCACTTGAGCATCAACGCCAGGCAAATCAAGACACGCAGTGTGCTCGACGGATTGGGTCGCTTGATTTTCCAGGAGAGCGACCATATCGGTAGCGATAACTCGAACCGGACGCGACAAACCTATGCGGCCCTTTATAACGCCTGGGGGAATTTGGCTGAAGAGACCGAATATGACTGGCTCGACGGAGAATCTCGGGCGCTCGAGAGCACTTTTCACTATGACGACTGGGCGCAGCAATGCTATGTGATCGGCCCTGATGGGGTCGAGATCCACCAGAGCCTGGACCCCATCGGTACGTCCGAGTCCCAAGGACCGATCCAGCGCAACTGGAGCCAGAGTCCCGGGCCGGCCCCGATGATCAGCGGCCTAAGCGAGACTTGGCTCAACCTCTTCAGCAAGCCCTCTCGAGTCAGGATCCTGAATTCAGCGGAGCAAGAAGTCGCCAAAGAAACCTACCTCTACGACGGCCTGGGCCGTTGCACCGAGCACACAGACGCATCGCAATACACCACCCATTTCGTTTATGACGCCTGGTCACGCCTGGTCACTAGCACACTGCCCGATGACAGTATCGTCAAACGCAGCTATGCCGAACACAGCACCTTGGAATTACCGGTGGGCATGAGCGTAAGCGCTGACGGCGTGACCGAAACCAGCGTGGGCGAACAACAGTTCGATGGCTTGGGACGCCTGACCCGGACCACGGTCGGCACACGCACGGAGCGCTACACCTACGACACTGAGCAAATGCAGATAAAGACCAGGATCACCCCCGCAAACGACACGATTGAATACGACTACAACCTGGCCCTCACCGACGAACCCGTCAGCAGTCGTGCTCCAGATGAAGACGTGGACTTTACCTATCACTCGACCAGCGCGCGCCTGACCCATGCACGTAATGAGCAAGGTCGCCGCGAGTACGAATACAACACCACCAACCAGTTGCGCGTCGAGCGTTGGGTCGACAATCGAAACACCGCCTGGGAGACCCTTCATTCAAGTTCCATGCAAGGCCGCCAGCTCAAGCGCACCGACTTGAAACAAGACCATAGCGCCGGCCTCGACACTGTCTACGGCTACGATGACGCCGGACGGTTAAATAGCATCCAGCAAGGTCAACTTGAAGCCACGTTCGAATACAACAGCCTGGGGCAACTCTATCGCACCACCACCCAGGACCGGGCGGCGGACAGTACCCTGGTGACCCAATTGCAGTATGACGATCAAGACCGCGAGATATTGCGCACGCTCACCTTGAACCAGCTGTCGCCACGCACCCAGGCGCAAACCTGGCAAGTCGACGGCCTGCTGAAAACCCGGCACCTGCAGCAGTACGGGGTCACTCTGCTCAAAGAGACGTTTACCTATGACCCCCGTGGCCGGCTGGTCAAGCATGAATGCGAGGGCAGCACACTGCCCAGGGACAGCGAAGGGCGGGAGATCCGCAGCCAGATCTTCGCGTTCGATGCCCTTGATAATATCAAGCTGACGCTGACGACATTCGCCGACGGTAAAACCGAACGGGCCATGTTCGCCTACACGGACGAGAATAACCCCTGCCAGCTACAGGGCATTACCTATACGCCGCCAAGAACGACTGCGAACCCGACGTTCGCCTACAACCTCAATGGCTGCCAACTCAACGATGAACGGGATCAACGCCTGAGCTATGACAGCCAGAACCGCCTGTTGAGTGTCGAAAGTGCCGCCGGCCAGGTCGTCAGCCAATACCGTTATGACGGCCACGATCATTTGGTCACGTCAAAACAAGGCAATGAAAGTGAAACCTTGCGCTTCTACCAAGAAGAACAACTGAGCAATGTCGATCAGGACGGCCGCCAGACCCACCTTCTCTACCACGCCGAGGGTCCCCTGGGACAACAGGCCTCGGACAACTCACAGACCTTATTGTTGCTGACCGACGCCAATCAGAGCGTTATCGGTGAAAGCCGACAGCGAGACCTGCGAACTGCCGTCTACAGTGCGTACGGGGAACGCCACAGTGACAACACGCTGCGAAGCCTGCTGGCATTCAACGGCGAAGTGCGCGATGAAGCCAGCGGCTGGTACTTGCTGGGCCGCGGCTACCGGGCCTACAACCCGGGACTGATGCGCTTCCACAGCCCGGACTCGTTCAGTCCGTTCGGCAGCGGCGACGTGAATCCCTACACCTATTGCCTGGGCAACCCGATTGCCCTGCGTGACCCCACGGGGCATGAGGCGATCGGTTGGAGTGGCAGACTGCGACGGCCGGATGAGGACATTACCCTGCCATCAGTTGGCGGGGGGGGTATTGAAGGCTGGATTTCCGTGGCGGTGGGGGCGGTGTTCGTGGCGATTGGCGTCGCTACATTCATTGGTTCATTAGGAACTTCAGGCCCAGTCTCCCTTGCAATGATCGCAGTGGGTACCGCTCTCTCGGCAGGCTCCACCATCGCTAGCGCAGTGGCAATCGCGGACAACAATGAGGAAGCTGGTAAATGGGGGCAGTATTTGGGTTACGCGGCGGTGGTTGCGTCGGCGCCCCTGATTGCTCAGAGTGCTTTCAAGGGCGTAAAACAGATCGTAAAACCTGCTAGCGCTGCGGGTAAGAATGGCATTGTTGCACCGGTCACTCGACAAGCAGCGCTAGGAATAACAAAGAGTACGGTTCGCATCATAAAAAAATCTCCACTCGGGAAAAAGCCATTCCAGATACCTCGTCCCACTTTAAATCGGGGTGGCGTTAGCGCTGATACTGTGGATAGCAATTGGTTCACAATGCCGCATGCCCGGTCAGGAAAACCCGTCACTATAAATGTAAGCGCCTATGTGAAAGAAATGCATAGAAGGATGAAGGATTGGCAAAATAACCGTATTGGAGTAAACATGCGCCCGACTGCAGGAGCTAAGGATATGTACCTCCCGAATACGGAACTCCGTAAATAAAAGCCCCTATTACCTTCGGCGACAAAACAATCTGTTTTGCCGCCGAAGTCTGGACAGCCCATCCATACCGACAAACCCGCTACCCAGGCAAATCTCAAGCAACCAATGTCGGCGTCAACCTCGGAAAGTCTTTCCAAGTCTGCTTGGCATCGAAGCTCATGCTCACCCGCACCTCAAGCGGACTACCAATCTTGAAACGTTGCAAATCAGTCTTCGAAATTTGCCCGGCAGAAATGCGCTGAGCCACCTCCGGGACCGGGGACTCGGTCAGCACCGGAACCCTGACCTGTTGATTGCCGCTGTCGACTCCTCTTACCTCGACCGTAAGGAATTGGTCGACGGCCATGAAGGTCCAGCGTTCGAGTGTGAAACTGGCATACCCACCATCCGCAATACTCCCCAAGCTCAACCTGCCGCCGGAAACCTTGTCGCACTGAATGGTCGGCAAGCCATTCAACTCATCGACTCGCAAACTGTAGTTGTTCGACTCATGCGGTTCGACGACCCCGGGCTCGAATACCTCGTATCGCACGGAAATCGTCTTGCCCAGGTGCTGGGCGATCTTGTCGTTCGGGATTTTATAGTCCCGCGAGCCTGCGGGGTTCGGAGTGTCGGTACGATACGCCCCCACGGTACCCGGCTCGGCCCATTGCACGAACACGCCCTCGCCGTCGTAAATGACCGCCTCCTGCGGAATGATCACCGTCACGCCATTGACCGCATTAAACGGGTCCAGTACACCGCTCGATGATCCGCCCGGCGCTTCCTTGACCTTGGCAGGCGGCAGGGTACGGGGAATCGGCGTGGCATCGACATCCAATACAACCGCCACAGACCTAGGGCTGACATTACCCGCGCGGTCCTGCACCTCATACCACACATACCGGGACCCATCGCCCCTGTCCTGTATTAAATCGGCGCTGATCGTAACCACGACGGGATCAGAAAAATTCTGGTCATCAAGTTCGATGACACCGCCTTTATCCAGGGTGCCTGGTGTAGATCCCCAGTACCAGGTGATCCGATCCCAGGGTCGGGGGTCCGTGTATCCCGGGAGATTGGCCTTGACCTCATCATTGTTCTGCTCAAGGTAGCGGGCAGTGAGTTTATTGGGCGGAAGGACTTCGGCAGGGAAAACCAGCTTGCTGTCAGCAGCAAGGACAGGCGGCGTCGTATCGAGGGTAATCTCCAACTCGGCAGAGTCGTCAGACTCATTGTTATAAGCCGTCGCCCTGTAGTGCAACCGATGAAGCCCGTCATTACCACGCAGTAGTCTTTGGGGCAACGTCACATATCGGTCTGACGGCTCTATGAAAGTGTTCCAAGTTCGGCGATCTACCCAATTCGGGGCACCGTCAAGGAACAGCTCAACCGACTCCTCACCCAACGTCGGATCAGAATTGTCCCATAACACGAACCAAACCTTCAGATCATCATGCGTGGCGGCTTCTGGAAGCAGATTGATTTCACCGCCCGGAATGTTATCTAACAGTTCATCTATGCGGGGTGGAAGTAATTCTCTAGGGTTATCGGAAGACGACTTATCTGCTGACTCGCTCATGAACAAGACTCCTCAAAGAAGCACGAGGACAATGGCCGCAGCCGGTATCCTCGCATCGTGTAAAGAACATTGAACGTGCCGTGCAGCGTCAGCCCATTGAATTACCAGAGATAGCGCACGCCCACGTTGGCCCCCCACGGCTGCTCGATCTTATTGCCGTTGCTGTAATCGAAATCGGCGTGTACCGACACTTTGTCAGTCAACGTCATCGCCACACCCGCACCCAGCTCACCGCGCGAACCGGAGAGGTCATTGCTGAACTTGTTATCGTTGACCTGCACGTCGTTGTTATTGGCGAACTCGTGCACATACGCGGCACGCAGGTACGGCTGCAGCACATTGCCTTCGCCCAGATCGAAGTTGCGCCCAACCGTCGCACCGACCTTGCCCAGCAACGAGTGCGTGCGGTCGCCTTCGGCGGACAAGCCGTTATCCAGGCGATAGTCCTTGCCCTCGATGATCACGCCCGAAAGCTGTGTATACGGTTCGACGAAGTAGTCGTCTTCCAACTTGATGTGACGACCGAACTCCAGGGAGCCACCGACGCCGTGGCTGTCGTAGCTGCCCTTGGCCTTTTTGCCATCGCTCAGACGGACGTCGGATTCGTTCTGGAAACGGTTGAACTTGAGCACACCGTCGAAGTAGTAACCGCTTTCCTCGTCCAGCCACGTGGTGTAGGCACCAAGGTAGAAACTGTCGACTTCACCGGTGGTACCGCGACTCAAATCCAGGTCGGACTTGCTGTAGCCACCCATCACCCCCACCAGCCACTGCCCGTCACCAACCGGCAACGGCGCATCGGCACCCAACGACAAGCCCTGCTGGGTTTGCTTATAAGCCACGCCGGAACTGGCGCTGACATCGAACTTGTTACCATAAGCACGCATCCAACCACCGGCCTTGCCTTGGTCCCGGCGCACTTCGCCCATGCGGCTGCGCAAGGTGCTGAGTTCGCCGTACCAGACCGTGGGTGCGGCATTGAACAGCGCCATCACCGATTGGGTACCGGGGCTGATGATTTTCGAAGCGGTGTTCAGGTACCAATCATTGTCGCCTTGCTTGATCAGGTTGTAGGAGTAGGCCCCCAAGTCCACCTCACCACCCGCCAGGGAAAACTGGGCATCGCCACCGCCGATGTGAACCACCGGGATGGAAGCGGCGGCGCCGGGTTCCGAGCCACTGCTGTCGAGCGCCACCAGGTGATTGCCGGTGGCTGTCCCGGTCACCGTCAAGGTGTCGACCTGGCCGGTGCTGAAGTTGGTGTGCATGAAGAAGGTGCCGTTGCCCGACAGCTCGCCCACCGTCAATTTGTAGAACTCGCCCGGATTGCCGAACTGGATGCCACCGCCGTTCATGGAGAGTTTTTCGACCTCGCCATCGCCGACCATGATCCAGCGGGCTTCGTTGTTGACGGCCAGGCTCTCGACGTTTTCCAGGCGACCGGTGAGCGTGGCGAAGTTATCGAACACCACGTTGGCGCTGCTGCCATCTTCCACGATGATGTCGCCGACCAGTTGACTGTTATCGGCGCTGAAATTCGCCGAAGAGCCATTGACGACTTCCAGCAGGGTGCCGTTACCGCCCACCAGGGTAGAGCCGTTGTTGACCTGGATATTCACCCGTTCGGTGTTGGTCTGGGTCTGGCCATCGATGATGATCGCCGAGCCGGTCAAGCCCTCGACGCGGGAATGATCCAGGATCAGTGCGTTGTCGGCGGACAGGTTGAGGTCGGCGAACAGGTACACACCGTTGAGCCCGCCGATGATGGCGCTGTCGGTGGCGGAGATCTTGCCGCCGAAACTACGCACGCCAATGCCATCGGCGTTGCTGCCAGTTACGGTGGAGCCTGCTTCGAGTGTCAATTGGCTGAGGGCACTGAGGGTTGCCCCCACTCGTCCACCGATGATCTCACTGTCGCTGACCACCGCGGTAGATCCGCCGCTGGCCGTTTGCGCCAGCCGCAGCCCGATACGGCTGCTGACAATTTTGCTTTTATTGGCGATGGTCGTTTCACTGGCAGACAGATCGACTCCGTTGGTCGTGCCCTGAGCGGTGACCTGAGTCCCGTTGAGGGTGATATTCGACCCTGTGGTCGCCCGGATCTGGTGCGTCGTGGCGCCATTGGCCGTCAGCTTGCTTTCGTTCTCCACCAGGTAATCATCGGGCGTGGTGGTGGCGTCGATGGTCTTGGACGCACCATTGTCGATGAGTGTCTGCGCCAGGCCGGTCGGGCTGAGCAACAGCAACGGCGCGAGGGTTGCGAGCTTGAGAAAACGCGCAAGCGGCGTGATAGAGAATGAGTGGCTAACGGGCATGGATAACTCCTGGATAAACAAGCTGTCTGGCAACCGTCGAGCCTGGCGTTTACCGTCTGGGTCCGAACGATCAAAAGGCGGCAATCCTAAGCACTCGCTTCCTGGATATATGTAGGATTTATCCTTGTGTTTGTGAGACTTTTCTTATTGCTTCTACATGAAATATCAATGTTGGCGCCTTTCCTATGGCTCCCCCCAGCAGGCACATCCGGGCAGCAGACGCCCGGGTGCCGGCTTCGAGGTTAAGGCCTTGGGATCTCGCACGGATCATTCGGTCGGTGGAAAGCCGTGCGGGTTGTCAACGGCGTCGATTCAAGCGTCTCCGAGCCGTCATCGTGGAAATACTGGATCTTCGCCCGGCCCCTGCGATTCGATGCGGCGTTCTCGTCATAAAGCGGCAGGATATGGGTCGTGTAAGGTTCCACCCGGATGGTGAAGCCGCTGACAGGTGCACCGGCGGTGCCCAGCACGTAAGTCCGCTCAAATTCCGCGCCGAGGATCGGATCTTCAGGTGCGTTCAAATCCTCCCCTCTCATGGGGGTGAAGACGAACGTGATCTCGTCACCATCCTCAAGCACTCCGGTTAGGTCAGGGATGGCGACCTGGAGCGCGCCATCGGGATCAAGCACCGAGCAGCCTGGATAACCGGTCGGGTTAGGAATGGTGGGAAAACTCGCAGGTGGCAGCTCAACCGCAATGGCATTGACATCGACCAGGGTTGGCGTGGATTCGAGATCATTCTCAATGCCTGGCGCGCTCAATTGATAGTGCACCGGCACGGCCTGGCCATTGCCACCGTCCTTGATGTAGTTCCAAGGGATGTCGACGGTTTGATCCTGGCCAGGTACGTGATCAGGATCTGTATCATCGAAGGTGATCCGGGCCTCAACGACACGCGTGCCATTCCAGAAAAAATCGATGACATGACCGTTAACCGCCTCGGCGTACCAGGTAAAGGTGAATTTCGCGTCCTCGTCCTTGTCGGCCCGCGTCAACTCGTTGGTCCGGCTATCATCCCAATTCTTGACTACGCCTACCGTCAAGCTTGGATGCACCGGATCCGGCCAATCGGGAGATGGCCAGGGAACCCAGGGGATCGGCACCTCGAAATTGACCTCGATATCGGTGTCTTCAGGTCCGAATGGCCGACCTTTACGCACGACGTGATAACTGACGTTGGTCGTCTTGTCGCCGGTGGTGTTTTCGCCGTATTCCTCGAGCATGAGGAGTTTCGGTTCCACCAGTATCTCGATCTTGGGAGGTGGATTGGGGCCAACGGGTTGGTCGGCCAAGGTTGTATTTCCCCACTTCAACCGAATGTCGTCGTAGCTCTTGGGATCGTCATACATGGGAATCCACACGCTCACCCCCGACAAAGCATGCTCAACCACCAAAGGGCCCGGATCTGCCTGGGGGACTTCCGGATCTTTTAGATTGGTCGGTAGCGGCCCGAAGGTGAGGCTTATTTTCTGCCAAAGCGACAGAGCACTGGGATTGGTCGCCTTGTCGATCAGGACGTAGATGAACACGCATTCGGCATCGCCAAACGCACGAATACGATCGCCGTCGATTTCGATCGGAGTGTCTGAAGTGCCCGGGGGGGGAACATCGTTGAAGAAAATCGGGGAGAGTCCATTCAGGTCCTCGGGAATGTCGGCGGCATCCACCAGGTAAACGGCGATTTTATCCGTAGCTTGCCAATCAGCGTAACCAGGAATTGTGGCAGTCAAACTGCTGCCAGGCGCCAGGTTTGTGTCGTCGAGGTACACGTCCGAAAACTTCAACGCCTCTGGCGGGTCGTGTTTATAAGGTGGTTGTTGATCGATAACGATCGGGGATATTGGTGAATCGTCTTCTTCATCCTGATAAGAGTGGTGGCGATACATAAGACGACACGCAGCAAGTTGCGGAAGATCCCTCGGCTGGATGAGCATCTCGTAAGGAAAGGTTTCCGTAAAGTCGGTAGCACCTGCCGGGATTACAAATTCATGATCAGCCACGACTTCAAAACGACCCGTGCCCCGATCAAGCAGAACTTCAATTTTTTCCGGGGCCTGGGGAGGTGGCAAGTTAGCCCACTTGGGAATTTTTACCTTCATTCCGTTCTTCAGACTGGGACCGTTGATCAGACCAGTCGCAATGTCGACTATAGGATGATCGATGATTATCGACTGATCGCCCAACCCCGACCGGTGCTCGGTGCGCATCCTGAGATAAGCGCTGTGCGCCTCACGTCGCGCCAGTCTGTTATCCGCATTTGCCATGCTATCGCTCTCCCATTGACAACGTTCAGCCGTTGAAACGTCAACGGCCATCCAATTTTCCTGGCAGATCGATAACACCGGACACGACACAACGCTTCCCATCGCTCTGCGCGGCAGCTGAGGCCTTGAGCGAATTAAGCCCGCGTTTTCAATGACGCGATACTGTCAGAGTTGACAGGTCGCCGGGACAAGATCAGGACAAACTCAGCGCAACACCACCCCCACCAACATCGCCATCTCAAGCAATTCCAGCAACGCCCCGGCGGTATCCCCGGTGCAGCCCCCTAGCCTGCGCAGCATCATCTGGCGCAAGCCGATAAAGACCGCCGAGGCGGCCAACAGGGCAACGACACCTGCCCAACCCGCCACCAGCACGCCTCCCAGCGCGCACACCCACAACACCTGCCAACCCGCACGGCGGGGCAGATGATCGGCGAGGGCCTGGCCCAGGCCGCCGGCACGCACGTACGGCGTGGTCAGGAACAGGCCAAGCAACGCGGCACGCCCCAGCACCGGCACGACGATCAAGGTCAACGTCTGTCCCTGCTCGATCAACGCCAGCAGCGCGGTGAATTTGAGCAGCAGCACCAGCACCAGGGTGATCACCGCGATCGGCCCACTGCGCGGGTCTTTCATGATCAGCAACGTACGCTCGCGGTCGCCGAAACCGCCCAACCAGGCATCGGCGCTGTCGGCCAGGCCATCGAGGTGCAGGCCGCCGCTGAGCAACACCCACACGCTCAGCAACAGCGCGGCGTGCAGCAGCAACGGCGTGCCCAGCAGCAGTGCATTGAACAGCCACAGCAAAACACCGAACAACAACCCCACCACCGGATAGAACAACAGCGAACGGCCCAGCTGTTCAGGCTCGGGCATGCCAGGCAGGCGTACCGGCAGACTGCTGAGAAACTGCAAGGCGATCCAGAAGGGCAACATCGTCAATCCGCCTCTTTGAGCACGGGCCCTGCCGACACCGTCAGGGAAAACAGCGCGCCATGGCCGACTTCGACATTGAGCAATTGCTCCCGAGGCAGGCCGCGGGCCTGGGCCAGCAGCAGGCGCATCACACCGCCATGGCTGACCAGCAAGACTCGCTCACCGGCATAGGCCGCGTGCAGGCGTTCGACCGCCGCCAGCACGCGGCTGGAAAACGCCAGCACCGGCTCGCCTTCGGGGGGCGTGAAGGCATAGGGATCGGCCCAGAACTGGCCCAGTGCCTCGGCGTCGGTGTCCATCAGCGCCGCTGCGCTACGGCCTTCCCAGGCGCCGAAATGCAGCTCTTGCAGGTCTTTGTCCAGTTGCACCGGCACGCCGAGTCGGGCACCCAGTTGCTCGGCAAAGCGGGCGCAACGCTGCAACGGCGAACTCACCAGGCGATCCCAGGGGCCGCCTTGCTCGACAGCCGTGTGCATCTGCTCCCAGCCCCTGGCCGTCAAGGCATCGTCGAGGCTGCCGCGCAAGCCACCGCCCAGCTCGGTTTCGCCGTGACGCAGCAGGTCCAGGCGCAAGGTCATGCCGGGCGATCCGCCACGGCCGCTTCGGCAAACGTCGCCATTTGCCCGTGAAGGTCACAGGCCAGGCGCAACAGCGGCACTGCCAACGCCGCACCACTGCCCTCGCCCAGGCGCAGACCCAAATCCAGCAGCGGTTCGGCGCCGAGGGTTTCCAGCACGTGGCGATGGCCCGGCTCGGCGCCACGATGGCCGAACAGCAACCATGGCCGGCACGCGGGATTGATCCGCACCGCCACCAAGGCCGCAACGCTGCAGATGAAGCCATCCACCAACACCGCGACGCCCTGCTGGGCGCAGGCCAGGTACGCACCGACCAACGCGGCGATTTCAAAACCGCCGAGGTTGAACAGGGTCTGCAACGGGTCGTGGCCCTGGGCCGCGTGCAGCGCCAGGGCCCGTTCGATCACCTGGGCCTTGCGGCTGACACCCGCCGCGTCCAACCCGGTACCCGGCCCCACCAGATGCGCCACCGGGCATTCGAGCAAGGCGCAGGCCAAGGCGCTGGCGGCCGTGGTGTTGCCGATGCCCATCTCGCCACCAATGAACAAGTGCGTCCCGGCCGCGACCGCACGCGCCACGCTGTCGCGGCCGGCGTGCAAGGCCAGTTCGCCCTGGCTCACGGTCATTGCCGGGCCCTGGACAAAATTCGCCGTGCCCGGCCCGACGTTCAGGTGCCGTACGCCGGGCAGGTCCAGCGAAGGCGTGACGGTGCCCAGGTCCACCACTTCCAGCGACGCGCCCAGTTGCCGCGCCAGGACGCTGATGGCCGCGCCGCCGCTGACGAAGTTGAGCAGCATCTGCCCGGTGACTTCCTGGGGATAGGCCGATACGCCTTCGGCGACCACACCATGGTCACCGGCAAAAATCGCGATCCATAGCTGATCGAGGCTCGGTTTGACCTGCCCTTGCAGGCCGGCCAGTTGCACCGCCACCGACTCCAGCCGGCCCAGGGAGCCGGCTGGTTTGGTCAGTTGTTGCTGACGGGCCGAGGCCTGTTCCAGGGCCTGGCTATCGACGGGCTTGCACGGGTCCAGCCACCAGCGATGATTCATAACGCAGTACCTTTGAGAGTCAGGGGCAGGCCAGCGACGGTCAGCACGACGCGCTGACAACGTTCGGCCAAGGCTTGATGCAGCCAACCGGCTTCATCGACGTAACGGCGAGTCAGCTCGCCCAGCGGCACGACACCCATGCCGGTCTCGTTGCTGACAAAAATGATGTCCCCGGGCAGCGCGGCCAGGCAGTCCAGCAGCGCCTCGCGTTCGGCGTTCAGTGGCTCGGGGTCGTCGAGCATCAGCAGGTTGGTCAGCCACAGGGTCAGGCAATCCACCAGCAGGCATTGCCCGGGGGCGGCGTTTTCCCGTAGCACCCGCGCCAGGGCCAGGGGTTCCTCCACCAGCGCCCATTCGGTCGGGCGCCGCGCGCGGTGTTGCGCGACGCGCGCGGTCATCTCGCCATCCAGGGGTTGGCTGGTGGCGATGTAGGTCACTGGCAATTGGGTGTCTGTGGCGAGTTTTTCCGCCAGGCGACTCTTGCCGGAGCGGGCGCCGCCGAGGATCAGTTGCAGCATGGGTCATTACCTTTTATTTGGCGGTGTGGCGACTGGCCTCTTCGCGAGCAAGCTCGCTCCCACAGTTGATTCAGGATGTACATGAGTTCGGTGATCATCAGAGATCCAAAGTGGGAGCGAGCTTGCTCGCGATGAGGCCGGTACAGCCACCTCAAATCCCACAGAGTTCACGCAACAACCGAGTATCCAAATGCTGTTCCACCAGATCCGCCAACCGCTCGATGTCCCGCTCGCGCAACCCGTGGTAATCCACCGCCTGCACATCCTGCAACCCGGCCCAGCGCAACAACGCGCTACTGGCCGCCGGCGATTCAAAGAGCCCATGCAGGTAAGTGCCGAACACCTGCCCGTCGAGACTCTGGGCACCGTCGCAACGGCCATCCTCCAGATGCACTGCGGGGTTTTCCAGGGCCGAGCCAGTGGTCACGCCCGCGTGGATCTCGTAGCCGCTGACCTCAGCCTCTTCCAAGGCCAGTCGCCCGCGCACATTGCGCAATTGCTTCTCGTGTTCCAGGGTCGTTTCGAAATCCAGCAGGCCCAGCCCGGCACTGGAACCGGCCGCGCCTTCGAGCCCCGACGGGTCGTGGACCTGCTGGCCGAGCATCTGCAAACCACCGCAGATGCCCAGCAGCTTTCCACCGTAGCGCAGGTGACGATTGATCGCCGTTGCCCAACCGTTGGCGCGCAAGTAGGCCAGGTCGCTGCGCACGCTTTTCGAACCGGGCAGGATGATCAGGTCGGCCGCCGGGATGGGCTGGCCGGGGCCGATGAATTGCAAGTCGACCTGAGGATGCAGGCGCAGTGGATCGAAATCAGTGTGGTTGCTGATGCGCGGCAACACCGGCACCACCACCTTGAGCACCTGTTCAGCCTTGTCGGTTTGGCGTTGGTCGAGGCCATCCTCGGCTTCCAGGTGCAGGTCCATCACGTACGGCAACACGCCGATCACCGGTTTGCCGGTGCGCGCTTCCAGCCAGTCCAGGCCCGGTTGCAGCAAGGCGATGTCACCGCGAAAACGGTTGATGATGAAGCCCTTGACCCGCGCCTGTTCGCTGGGCGAAAGCAACTCCAGGGTACCGACCAGATGAGCGAACACCCCGCCACGATTGATATCGGCGATCAGCAGCACCGGGCAATCCACCGCCTCGGCAAAGCCCATGTTGGCAATGTCACCCGCGCGCAGGTTGATCTCGGCCGGCGAGCCGGCGCCCTCCACCATCACCACCGGATAGGCCGCGCTCAAGCGCGCGTGGGAGGCCAGCACGGCTTGCATCGCGATGGCTTTGTAATCGTGATAGGCCACCGCATTCATGGTGGTCACGGCACGGCCATGGATGATCACCTGGGCGCCGGTGTCGCTGTTGGGCTTGAGCAGCACCGGGTTCATGTCGGTGTGCGGTTCCAGCCCCGCCGCCTGGGCCTGCACCGCCTGGGCGCGACCGATTTCGCCGCCGTCGGCCGTCACGGCGCTGTTGAGGGCCATGTTCTGCGGCTTGAACGGCACCACGCTTACACCCTGGCGTCGGACCCAGCGGCATAAAGCCGTGACCAAGGTACTTTTGCCGGCATCGGACGTGGTGCCCTGCACCATCACTGTGGTCATCGGGTGTCCTTGGCGTAGGCCTCTAAGGCCCGTTCGAGGCGCAGGAATTCGCTGTCATCGGCCGGCAGCCCGAAGCGCAGGCTGCTGGTGTTGGTAAACAAGCGCAGGAGAATGCCGCGATGGGCCATGAAATCATGAAGCCCCAGGGCGTGTTCGGTGACCAGCCATTGGAACAACCCGCAGCCGCCCTGCGGCTTGAAGCCGTGGTGTTCGAGCATCAGCGCCAGGCGTTGGCTGGTGGCTTCGCAGCGTTGGCGCTGGTATGCGTGGGCATCAGTGTCCAGCAGGCACGCCTGGCCCAGCACCCGGGTCGGCCCGCTGACGACCCACGGCCCGACCTGTTCGGCGAGCAACTTGAGCAAGCGGCGCTCGGCCAAGACAAACCCCAGGCGAACCCCGGCCAGGCCAAAGAATTTGCCGAACGAGCGCAGCACGATCAACCCGACCAGATGGGTGTGCGCCGCCAGGCTCAGCGCTGGCGTGACGTCCATGAAGGCCTCATCCACCACCAGCCAGCCACCTCGCTGAGCCAGGCGCGCATGCCAGTCCAGCAAGCGCTCGGGCGCCAGGCTCAGGCCCGTGGGATTGTTCGGATTGACCACCACCAGCACGTCGAGGCTGTCGAGAAAGAAATCCACCTCCGACTCCAGCACTTCGCGAACGATGTAGCCGCTGCGGCGCCAGGCTTCGGCGTGCTCGGCGTAACAGGGCGACAAGACACCGACCTTGCCGGCCCGGCGCAGGCGCGGCAATAGCTGGATCGCCATCTGCGAACCGGCCACCGGTAGCACATTCAGCGCTCCGTAATAATCGCAGGCGGCCTGTTCCAAGCCGTCATCGGTTTCCGGTAAACGCGCCCAGGCCCGCAGGGGAATCGCCGGGACGTCGAACGGCCAAGGCGCCAGACCGCTGGACAAGTCGAGCCAATCCGCTTCGGCAATGCCGTATTGCCGGGCTGCGTTGCGCAAACGGCCACCGTGCTCAAGCATAAAACTCAGCTCCCAGGCAGAGAATCAGCAGCCATAACCATACGCCGCGCTGGACCAATTGCCAGCCGCGATCAATGGCGTCGGCACTCGCCGGCACGCCCTCGCCCAGCGCTGGACGTTGATGCAGTTCGCCGTGGTAAACCGCCGCCCCGCCCAGCTCGACACCCAGCGCTCCGGCACCGGCGGCCATCACTGGTCCGGCGTTGGGGCTGTCCCAGGTCGGCCCCTGGGTGCGCCAGCACTTGAGCGCCAGACGGGTTTTGCCGAGCAGCGCGTAGGTCAATGCCACCAGGCGCGCCGGAATATAGTTGAGCACATCGTCGATTTTTGCCGCCGCCCAGCCGAAGCGCTCGAAGCGTTCGTTGCGATAACCCCACATGGCGTCGAGGGTATTGCTCAGGCGATACAACACCACGCCGGGCGCGCCGGCCACGGCGAACCAGAACAACGCGGCGAACACCGCGTCGCTGCCATTTTCCAGCACCGATTCGGTGGCGGCGCGGGCCACGGCGGTTTCATCCAGCTCAGCCGTTTCGCGGCTGACCAGATAGCCGACACGCTTGCGCGCCTCCTCCAGATCGCCGCTGCGCAACGCCCGCGCCACCGGCTCGACATGTTCACCGAGACTGCGCAGGCCGAGGGCACAGTACAAGGCGAGGATCTCCACCAGCCAGCCCACCATTGGCGCCCACGAAAGGGCCGTGGCGAGCAAGGTCAACGGCACCACGGCGATGATCCACGCCGTCACCCCATGGCTGCGCCAACCACGTCCGCCGGAATTGAAACGTTGTTCGATGCGATCGGCAAAACCGCCGAACGCCACCAGCGGATGCCAGCGTCGGGGCTCGCCCAGCAATGCATCCAGCGCCACTGCGGCGGCACTGAGCAACGCCACACTCATGGGCTCACTCCCCAATGGTTTTCATACAGCAGTTCATTGAGCGGACGCGGTTGCGCCCACCCTTCCAGGGCGAGCATCGGCGCCGGGTAAAAACCCTCGACCGGGCCCAAGCAGAGGATCGCCAGCGGCTTGGCCCCAGCGGGTAGGCCCAGCAGGTCGGCCAGGGCCTGGGGTTCGAACAGCGACACCCAGCCCATCCCCAGCCCTTCGGCGCGGGAAGCCAGCCACAGGTTCTGGATCGCGCAGGACAGCGAGGCCAGGTCCATTTCCGGCAAGGTCCGGCGACCGAAGATGTGCCGCTCACGATCTTCCATCAACGCCGCCACCAGCACTTCGGCGCAGTCGTCGACCCCTTCGACCTTGAGCTTCATGAATTCATCGCTGCGCTCACCCAGGGCCTCGGCGGTGCGAATGCGTTCCTGCTCCACCAGTTCGCGGATCTGTCCACGCAAGGCGCGGTCACTGATGCGGATGAAGCGCCATGGTTGCATGAGGCCGACGCTGGGGGCCTGGTGCGCGGCTTCCAGCAGGCGGCGCAGCAAGGCCGGCTCAACCGTGCCACCGCTGAAGTGGCGCATGTCGCGGCGTTCGGCGATGGCGCGGTAGATAGCGTCGCGTTCGGCCTGGGAGAAAGCGGTGTCGGTCATGGCCTCTTCGCGAGCAAGCTCGCTCCCACATTGGCTAGCGTTGCACTTGAGATCACGGGGTCCCCTGTGGGAGCGAGCTTGCTCGCGATAGCGGTCTCAGGATCAGGCGCAAACAACGCAGCAATCGCCTTGGGATTGGACGGGAAATAAAAATGAACATAGGAAGCCGTCATCCGCCCCTGCCGGAACACCGCTTCCGCCCCACGCCCGCCATTGGGGCTATGGCCACGGGCAATCGGTTCAAGCTCGGTGCTGGTCAGCGAATGATGATAGGTATGCCCACGCAAGGTGCCTTCCGGCAAATCCACCGCTTGCAGCGCCAGGGCTGCCAGGCGCTTTTGCATCTGCGCATCACCGGCCAGCAAACCCAGCAGTTCGGCGCGCACGCCTTCGACATCGGTCAATGAATCGAGCAGATACAACATGCCGCCGCATTCGGCGAGCAACGGTTTATCGGCTGCCTGGTGAGCACGGATCGCCGCGAGCATCGGCGCGTTCCCAGCCAACGCAACGTGGTGCAGTTCTGGATAACCGCCAGGCAAATAAAGGCTGTCCGCCTCGGGCAGTTCGCTGTCATGAATCGGCGAAAAGAAACACAACTGCGCGCCCATGGCCCGCAGCAGATCAAGGCTGGCGCCATAGGTGAAGGCAAACGCTTCGTCACGGGCCACAGCAATGCGCACCCTGGCGAGCCACGGCTCAACGGTGATCACCTCAGGCGCGGCGAACTCCACCGCTGGCGGCAGCGCCACTTCGCAACTGCCGGCCAGGGCCTCGGCGGCCGCGTCGAGGCGCGCGTCCAAGTCGTTCAACTCGCTGGCCTGGACCAACCCGAGATGACGACTGGGCAATTCGATGCCGGTTTCCCGAGACAGCGCGCCGTACCAGCGCAGGCCTTCGGTCAGGCTGCCTTCGAGCAATTGCGCGTGGCGCAAGGTGCCGACCCGGTTGGCCAAGACCCCGGCGAACGGCAGGTCCGGTTGATAACGCGCCAGGCCCAGGGCCAGGGCGCCAAAGGTCTGGGCCATGGCCGTGCCATCGATCACCGCCAACACCGGCACGCCAAAATGCCGCGCCAGGTCGGCGCTCGACGGGGTGCCGTCGAACAGCCCCATCACCCCTTCGATCAGGATCAGGTCCGCTTCGGCAGCGGCTTCCCACAACAGCCGGCGACTTTCCTGCTCGCCGACCATCCACATGTCCAATTGATAGACCGGCGCGCCACTGGCCCGCTCCAGGATCATCGGGTCGAGAAAATCCGGGCCGCATTTGAACACACGCACCTTGCGTCCCTGGTTGCGATGCAAGCGGGCCAGCGCCGCAGTGACGGTGGTCTTGCCTTGGCCCGAGGCCGGCGCTGCGATCAGCACCGCCGGACAGCGGCGGCGGGTCATGGCGGGATCGCTCACAGTTCGACGCCTTTCTGCGCCTTGATACCCGCCTGGAACGCGTGCTTGATCATGCCCATTTCAGTCACGGTGTCGGCCAGCTCGATCATCTCGGGCTTGGCCCCACGACCGGTCACCACCACATGCTGCATCGGTGGGCGGGCCTGCAGATCGCTCAGCACCTGATCGAGGTCGAGGTAACCGTGCTTGAGGGCTATGTTCAACTCGTCGAGCACCACCAGGCCGATGGACGGATCGCTGAGCAACTGGCGCGATACCGCCCAGGCGGCTTCGGCGGCGGCGATGTCGCGCTGGCGATCCTGGGTTTCCCAGGTGAAGCCTTCACCCATGACGTGAAAGCGCACCTGCTCCGGGAAGCGGCGCAAGAACAGCTCTTCACCGGTACTGTTGCGCCCCTTGATGAACTGCACCACGCCGCACTGCATGCCGTGGCCCATGGCCCGGGCCAGCATGCCGAACGCCGAGCTGCTCTTGCCCTTGCCGTTGCCCGTCAGCACCAGCAACAAGCCGCATTCATTCGGCGAGTTGGCGATGCGCTCGTCGATCACGGCTTTCTTGCGCAGCATGCGCGCCAGGTGGCGTTCGTCGCGATCGGATGCATCGATCGTGGGGGAGTCGGTCATGGGGAAGCCTCCGTTGGGATTGGATAACGGCGGGCGGGCACAAAAAAAGACGGCAACAAGCCTGGCATCGCCCACCGTGATGCCGTTGGATGAATCAGGCCGGTCTCCGGGCTCATGAGCGGCGCAATGCCGGTCTGTGCGCCTTCCCATGTCTGGCGACACAGTGGCTTGAGCACAGCGTTGACTCATTTACCGTTGCGGGGGCAGCGCCGGGTTCGTGTGCACTCACCGGCTTCCCTGTTTCACTCTGTCGACCACAGCCACAGAGCACCTGAAACAAGCGGCGAAGGTTAGAGGGTTGGGGGTGGAGCGTCAATTAAAGCCGCCTGTCGGGGCGATCATTGGCGCCGATCAATAAAATGACGGCAATCTTGTGGGATTCTGCGGCAAGTGATATCAAAGCGACATTACGACCCGATATCACAAGAACAAGAGGGCAAAAGCATGCAAGGGATGATCATCAGCAATCCAAAACTGGAATTCCTGCGCCCGGCGCTGGAACGCTGGTTTGACTGTATCGACCGCTACAACGCGGTGCGTGGCGATAACGACACGCCTTATTGGTTCGATGAAAAAGCCAACCTCGGCTTGCTCTCGGCCGCAGCCTGGATGGCCGAGATGGTCACGCTGCAGAACGCCCCGACCCGCAAGCAGAATGAAGAAGGCGAACGCAACGTCAGCGCCGATCTGTTCATCGCCAGCACCGAGGAGCGCGCCTTCATCCAGGCCACCCAGCGCTGGCCCAAGGTCAGCAACCTGAACCTGACCCAGCCGCTGCTGGAAGCCACCAGCGATGCCAAGCGCATCAGCTACGCCAGCGATCTGAAGCTGGGCTGCCTGTTCGTCTCGCCGCAAAAAGCCCAGCAAAGCGCCACGCCCGAAGAATTGCAGGACATGATCGACGACCTGCAGAAGGAAAACACCTGCGCCGTGGCCTGGTACTTCCCTTACGCCTACCGCAAGTTGCGCAACGAAGCCGGGCATTACCATCCTGGCATCGCGGTGCTGTTCAAGCAGGCCCACGGTTGATTCATTGCACACTGGGAACTGTGGAAGAAACTGTGGGAGCGAGCTTGCTCGCGATAGCGGTGTGCCAGTCAACATCAACGCAGGCTGATACACCGCCATCGCGAGCAAGCTCGCTCCCACACTGGATTTTCAGCATGCACAAAATCCAGATACTGCCTGGCTGACAGGCCTACCCACGGTTGAACCATCGCGCGTCTACGCTCCTCTATGAATAACTACATGCATTCATAGGGAAGCCAGCATGCTCAAGCCCCCCCACCTCCTGATCGTCGCCCTTGCCGCCGGACTTGTCGCTTGTGGCGAGTCGTCCACCTTGCAAGTGTCCGACGGCACCGGCCCTGCGCCGAAACTGCCCGAACCGAACAAGACCCTGATCCCCACCGTCAACATCGCCGAAGCCGTCGGCTGGCCGCAAGGCGCCAAGCCAACCCCGGCCCCGGGCCTGCAAGTGGATGCATTCGCTGAAGGACTGGACCATCCGCGCTGGCTCTATGTGCTGCCCAATGGTGATGTGCTGGTGGCCGAAACCAACGCCCCGCCCAAGCCGGACGACGCCAAGGGCATCCGGGGCTGGGTGATGAAAAAAGTCATGGGCCGCGCCGGCGCAGGCGTACCCAGCCCCAATCGCATCACCCTGTTGCGCGACGCCAATCACGACGGCATCGCCGAAACCCGCACGGTGTTCCTGGAAAACCTCAACTCGCCGTTCGGCATGACCCTGGTCGGCAATGACCTCTACGTGGCCGATACCGACCGGCTGATCCGCTTCCCCTACAAGGACGGTGACACGCAAATCCAGGCGCAGCCGACCAAGGTCGTCGATCTGCCCGGCGGCACACTCAACCATCACTGGACCAAGAACGTGATTGCCAGTCGCGACGGCAGCAAGTTGTACGTCACCACCGGTTCGAACAGTAACGTCGCGGAAAACGGCATGGAGGCGGAAGAAGGTCGCGCCGCCATCTGGGAAGTGGACCGTGCCAGCGGCAATCACCGCATCTTCGCCTCGGGCTTGCGCAACCCCAACGGCCTGGCCTGGGAACCCCGCAGCGGCGCACTCTGGACGGCGGTGAACGAACGGGATGAGATCGGCAGCGACCTGGTGCCGGACTACATCACGTCGGTCAAGGACGGGGCCTTCTATGGCTGGCCCTACAGCTACTACGGGCAGAACGTCGATATCCGGGTCGAACCACAGAACCCGGCCCTGGTGGCCAAGGCCATCGCCCCGGACTACGCCGTCGGCCCTCACACCGCCTCATTGGGCCTGACCTTCGCCAAGGGCAGCAGCTTGCCTGCACCGTTTACCGAAGGGGCTTTCATCGGCCAGCACGGCTCCTGGAACCGCAAGCCCCACAGTGGTTATAAAGTGATTTTCGTACCGTTCAACGGCGGCAAGCCGGCGGGGCAACCCGTGGATGTGCTGACCGGCTTCCTCAACGCCGCCGAAAAAGCCCAGGGCCGGCCAGTGGGCGTAGTGATCGACAAGCAGGGTGGGTTGTTGGTGGCCGATGATGTGGGGAACAAAATCTGGCGTGTTTCGAAGAACTAAGGACTGGAACCGAACCGTGGCGAGGGAGCTTGCTCCCGCTGGGCTGCGCAGCAGCCCCAAGCCTTTTGCGGTTGCTGCGCAACCGAGCGGGAGCAAGCTCCCTCGCCACAAGAGCCACTCCAGCAGAGTCGATCTTCTTAATCGTCAGGGATTACGCGCCAGATGCTCCGGCTGCAGCACACGCTTGGCGCCCAGGTAAGCCCTCTGCCAATAAGCCTTGGACAGGCTATCGAGCTTGACCGTGCCACCCGTGGCCGGCGCGTGAACAAAACGCCCCTCACCGACATAGATACCGGCATGGCTGACCTGGGCGCCGCCGTTGGTGGCAAAGAAAATCAAATCGCCGGTCTGCAAGGCTTCCTTGCCGACATCCGGGGCGCGCATGCCGATCATCTCGCGGGTGGAACGCGGCAGGGAAATGCCCGCAGCGTCGCGGTACACATAGCCAATCAGGCCACTGCAATCAAAACCCGAATCCGGCGTGTTACCACCCCAGCGATAAGGCGTGCCCACCAGGCCAAGCGCCCGGAAGAGCACATCTTCGGCGGCCGGGGAAAAGGGTTGCGCGGGAGCAAAGACCACCGGAGCCCGCACTGGAGCAGGCGGCGGTGGAGTGCGGCTGGCGCACGCGCTGAGCAGCGCGGCGAGGAACATGAGAGCGAGGCGGGCCGGCGTCGACATATGCAGAACAATCCTGATCTGGATGCGGCTTTTCTGCCGTGGGCATGAAAACAAATCCGCCTGCGGAGTACGCAGGCGGATTGCCATCAAACAATGATCAGGATTCTAGCGACTATATGGCAAACTTCAAGTAAGACTTTAAGTTTGCCTTACAAACTGTGTGCTTACTTGCGGGCAGTGACCACAGTCGGTGCCATGGCGAGGGCGCGCTTGGCTTCGATGAAGGTCTTGTTCCAGTAGCTGTCGCCCAGGCTGTCGATCCGCACGCCACCGCTGCGGCGGCTGCTGGAATGGATGAACTGGTTGTCGCCCAGGTAGATACCGGCGTGGCTGACACGACCGCGACGACCGTTGGTGCTGAAGAACAGCAGGTCACCGGGTTCAAGTTGGTTGCGAGCCACCAGTGGGGCGTTCACGTTGATCATTTCGCGAGTGGAACGCGGCAGGTTCATGCCGGCCTCTTCGCGGAACAGATAACCGATGAAACCGCTGCAATCGAAGCCGGCTTCAGAGGTACCACCAAAACGGTAGCGGGTACCGATCAACGACATCCCGCGTTCCAGGATGCTGTCAGCCAGTACTGGAAGCTGGTAAGGCTTGCTGCCGGCGAAGGCTGCGAGCTCTTTGTCGGAGGCCATTTCTTCCTGGAACGCAACGGAGGAAGACTGGGCGGTAACGGAGTTCTTGACCTGAGGTTGTGGCGCTTGCTGGGTCACTGGAGAGTGGGCAGCGCAACCAAACAACAGGGTAACAAGTGCGAGAGGCACGAGGGGTGCGAAGCGATTTAGCATGGGCACGACCGTGGCTGAAGTAGTAAAGATGGCGAGACTATGCCTTCTATCAACCTCATTTGCAAATTCAATCGATGCAAATGTGACTTCTCGGTTTTACGTTTACATCTAAGCGCTTAAGCCCATTTTGAACGTCACGTGGCCTGCAGCCCAGCAGGACCGCGGGTTTCGCCGCGCCCAGAGCAGGCCAAGAGCCACTATTTGCAACGGTTCTACCAGCCCAAAGTTTCTTTCAAAAAAGGAATAGTCAGCTTGCGCTGGGCCTGGAGTGAGGCCTGGTCGAGGCGTTCGAGCAGTTCAAACAACGCACTCATGCTGCGGGTTCCCCGGGTGAGGATGAAATGCCCGACTTCGTCGGTCAGGTGCAGGCCACGCCGGGACGCACGCAGCTGCAAGGCACGAAGTTTGTCTTCGTCGGACAGCGGGCGCATCTGGAAAATCAGCGCCAGGGTGAGACGGGACTTGAGGTCCGCCAGCTTCACCGGCAGCTCCCGTGGCGACGTCGACGCGGCGATCAGCAAGCGCCGACCGCTGTCGCGCAACCGATTGAACAGATGAAACAGCGCTTCTTCCCAGTCAGCCTTGCCGGCCACGGCCTGGAGATCGTCCAGGCAGACCAGTTCGTACTGCTCAAGGTTGTCGAGGATTTCAACGCCGCGATCGAGCAACTCGGCCAACGGCAGGTACACCGCAGGTTCGCCCAATTGCTCGAACCGCAGGCACGCGGCCTGCAACAGATGCGTGCGCCCTACCCCGTCCTTGCCCCACAGATAGATCAGGCTTTCGGTCCAGCCGGCGTCGGCTTCGCAAAGCCGCTCGACATAGCCGAGTGCAGCGGCATTGGCGCCTGGGTAGTAATTGATAAAGGTGGCGTCATCACGCAGACGCACACCTAGGGGCAGCTGAATCGGTTTCATGCTGACTGAACAGTTCCTCGGGAACCGTTAGTGGCCTCTGTGTAAAGTGCGCAAAGTTTATACCCGTGGCGCGGACCGCACAATGCGCCGGACCACGAGCAAAATCAAAGGTTTGCAGCGGTAAGACAGCGGAGCGGCGGTTTCCCTGACGCTCCGCCCGACATTCGCCCTACAGATCAGGGTCTTCGGCGCCGCTATAGATGTCCGAATCCTTGTACAAATCGTGCATATGACGCACCAGCACCATGATCACCGCCGCCACCGGCAGCGCCAGCAGGATCCCGGTGAAGCCGAACAACTCGCCCCCCGCCAGGATCGCGAAGATCACCGCCACCGGATGCAGGCCAATACGATCGCCCACCAGCAGCGGCGTCAGCACCATGCCCTCCAGGGCCTGACCGACCATAAACACCGCGACGATGCCCACCATCGGGTACAGGTCGCCGCCGAACTGGAACAATCCGGCGATCAATGCCGCGCCAATACCAATCACAAAACCCATGTACGGCACGATGGCGGCCAGGCCGGCGATCAGGCCGATCAACAGCCCCAACTCCAGTCCCACCAACATCAGGCCTGCCGCATAGATGAAACCCAGGGCCACCATCACCAGCAGTTGCCCGCGCACAAACGCCCCCAACACTTCGTGGCATTCGCCGGTCAGGGTCATGATGCGTTCTTCACGATGACGCGGCAGCAGGCTGCGAATCTTCGCCATCATCAGATCCCAGTCCCGCAGCAGATAGAAGGCCACCACTGGAATCAGCACCAGGTTCGCCAGCCAGCCGATCAACGCCAGGCCCGAGGCCGTGGCCTGGCTCAACACCACGCCGACGATGTCGGTGGTCTGGCCCATGTGCTCGCTGATAGCCGCCTTGACCTTGTCAAACTTCCAGAAACCGTCCGCCAACCCCAGCTTCGACTGCACCCACGGCACCGCGCTGTGCTGCAACCAATCGAGCATCTGCGGCGCCAATTCGTACAGGCGCAACAGTTGCTTGGCGAGCATCGGGATCAGCACCAGCAACAGTGCGCCCACAATCAAGGTGAACAACGCAAACACCGCCACAACGCCCCAGGTTCGCGACAGGCCGAGTTTTTCCAGGCGATCCACCACCGGGTCGAACAGATAGGCCAGCAGCAGCGCAACCAGGAACGGCGTCAGGATCGGATGCAGCAAATAGATAAGCGCAATCAGCAGGGCAACCCCGCCCAACCAGAACCAACGCCGCGTATCGACCATGAACCACTCCTAGCTATATAAAGAAAGAAAACCTACCAGCGGAACCGCAGATTGGCTGCCGGCGCCGGCACAGGTGCTGCAACCGGGGCCGAGCCATCGGCGGCGGGCGGCGCCACTGGCACTGGCGCGACGGCCTCGCCGGGCGGGATCTCCTGCAGTTTCGCCAGGGCCAACTGCGCCTTCAGTTGTTCGGCACTGCCGTTGACCCGATAGACGATCCGGTCGCCTTCGACCCGCTGCAACTGCCCGCCAAATGGTTCGAGTAAACGCCCAAGCGCCGCATACCGCTCAAGGTTCATGCCCTGCACCTCCAGCAACTGTTCAGTCGCCACGCCCGGCTTGGCAACGAAGCGTGGCGCCAGGCGCTGGTTCACCGCCAGCATCACCGCGTCAGCCAGTGCGGCCGGATCGGCGCCCTGGGCAGTGCCCTGCTCACGCTGATCGCCCAGCCACAGGCGCCAGGTGCCGTGCCACTGTCCACCCTCTTCCTTGGCATGGACCGCCAGCAAAGCGTCTGTCGCGTAACGCTCCGAGGCATCGCGCAAAGGCGCCGGGTCGCTGCCTTCCAGGTTGGGTGCGGTGGCAACGATCTGCTCGCTCAAGTCCGCCAGCGGCAGGTGCAATGCCAGCCCCCGATGCTGGGCGGCACGCCGCAATGGCGTGGCGCTGGCCTGGCCATCGCCCACCAGGCTGGAGCCCTCGGCAGAGTCGTTCAGCCACCAGCCCAGGATCGATGGCCGGTTCGCGCTCCACAGCGACAAGCCTGCCGAGCGCAATGCCCGGTCGGTACTCGCCGGGTCGAAGTCCACCTTGAGGCTTTCCGGCGGGCCGGCGTCGTAGCCATATTGAAGAATGATCTGTTGCGGGTCCTTGCGGATCGCCGCCAGACCAGGATTCTGGGCAGCCTTGGCGTCGCCGGTCAGGCGCAGCACCAGAGTGTCCAGGGCGCGCAGGGTCGCCTGGTTACGCTCCTCCGGGGTCTGGTTGCTGACCGGTTCGAGCACCTGATAGAGGCCATTGACGGTTTCGGCATGGCTCGCCAGGCTGATCAGCGACAAGCAGCTCACGGACAAGAATTTGAACAAACGCATGGAAGATTCCCGGACATAACGGCTGGAACAGGCCGTGTGAAGAAGATTGAGCATGGCTGTGACCACAGCACCCGGCAAAACATTCACACACCCGGTGGAAGTTTCGCACGGTCATCACCATAACCGGTTACCGCTACACCTTATACAGACGCGCTACGCAGTACCAATATAAGAAATATCGGTTTTTTTCCGTGGATATGTCCCTGCCCGTCGGCGCGAGGATGGCCGCTGCCCCTCAAGCCTGATAAAATCGCGCGCCTTCGCAGACCGGCAATGGCTGGGCTCCCGGAATAATTCGTACAACGGTTATTCAATGGCCCCGGCGTCGGTCGTTACCCAGAAATCCCCCCCTAAAGGCCTGGATCATGAGCAAGCAACCCTCCCTGAGCTACAAGGACGCCGGTGTAGACATCGACGCCGGTGAAGCATTGGTCGAACGCATCAAGAGCGTCGCCAAGCGCACTGCGCGTCCGGAAGTCATGGGCGGCCTGGGCGGTTTCGGCGCCCTCTGCGAGATCCCGGCCGGCTACAAGCAACCGGTCCTGGTCTCGGGCACCGACGGCGTCGGCACCAAGCTGCGCCTGGCCCTGAACCTGAACAAGCACGACAGCATCGGCATCGACCTGGTGGCCATGTGCGTGAACGACCTGGTGGTCTGCGGCGCCGAGCCGCTGTTCTTCCTCGACTACTACGCCACCGGCAAACTGAACGTCGACACCGCCGCCCAGGTCGTGACCGGCATCGGCGCTGGCTGTGAGCTGTCCGGCTGCTCCCTGGTCGGCGGCGAAACCGCTGAAATGCCTGGCATGTACGAAGGCGAAGACTACGACCTGGCCGGCTTCTGCGTCGGCGTCGTGGAAAAGGCCGAGATCATCGACGGCTCGAAAGTCGCCGCTGGCGATGCCCTGCTCGCCCTGCCGTCCTCCGGCCCGCACTCCAACGGCTACTCGCTGATCCGCAAGATCATCGAAGTCTCGGGTGCCGACATCGAAAACACCCAGCTCGACGGCAAGCCACTGGCCGATCTGCTGATGGCCCCGACCCGCATCTACGTCAAGCCGCTGCTCAAGCTGATCAAGGACACCGGTGCCGTCAAGGCCATGGCCCACATCACCGGTGGTGGCCTGCTGGACAACATCCCGCGCGTGCTGCCAAAAGGCGCCCAGGCCGTGGTCGACGTAGCGAGCTGGACCCGCCCGGCGGTGTTCGACTGGCTGCAAGAGAAAGGCAATGTCGATGAAACCGAAATGCACCGCGTGCTGAACTGCGGCGTGGGCATGGTCATCTGCGTGGCCCAGGAGCACGTCGAGACGGCCCTGAACGTACTGCGTGAAGCTGGCGAGCAGCCTTGGGTCATCGGCCAGATCGCTATCGCGGCCGAAGGCGCTGCACAGGTCGAGCTGAAAAACCTTAAGGCGCACTGATGTCCGCAACCTGTGACGTGGTGGTGCTGCTGTCCGGCACCGGCAGTAACTTGCAGGCCTTGATCGACAGCACACGGACCGGCGACAGCCCGGTCCGTATCCGCGCGGTGATTTCCAACCGCGCCGATGCCTACGGCCTGCAACGCGCCAAAGAGGCGGGTATCGACACCCGCGTCCTGGATCACAAGGTGTTCGAGGGCCGCGAAGCCTTCGACGCCGCGCTGATCGAGCAAATCGACACCTTCAATCCGCAACTGGTGGTCCTCGCTGGCTTCATGCGCATCCTCAGCGCTGGCTTCGTGCGTCACTACCAGGGCCGCCTGTTCAATATCCATCCCTCGCTGCTGCCCAAATACAAAGGGTTACACACTCACCAGCGGGCGCTGGAGGCCGGAGACACGGAGCACGGCTGCTCTGTGCACTTTGTCACCGAGGAACTCGATGGCGGACCACTGGTCGTACAGGCAGTAATACCGGTAGAGTTGCACGACACGCCGCAAAGCCTGGCGCAACGGGTTCACGCCCGCGAGCACCAGATCTACCCGATGGCCGTGCGTTGGTTTGCCGAAGGAAGGCTGACCCTCGACGATCGCGGAGCCTCACTGGACGGCCAGTTGCTCGCCGCCAGCGGCCATTTGATTCGATACTAGGAGATTTTATGCGTCGCGCCCTGCTCTTCGCTTGCGCTCTGCTTGCCTTGCCCATGGCACAGGCTTCGGAACTACAACCGTTCTCCGCCAGCTACACCGCCGACTGGAAACAGTTGCCCATGAGCGGCACCGCCGAGCGCAGCCTGACCAAGGAAGCCAACGGCACCTGGAAGCTGAGCTTCAAGGCTTCGATGATGATCGCCAGCCTGACCGAAGAAAGCACGCTGACCCTGGACAAGGACACGCTGCTGCCACAGTCCTACCACTTCGAACGCGGTGGCCTGGGCAAAGCCAAGAAGGCCGACCTGGACTTCGACTGGAACACCAAGATGGTCACCGGCACCGATCGCGGTGACGCGGTCAAGCTGCCGCTCAACCGTGGCATGGTCGATAAATCCACTTACCAGTTGGCCCTGCAGCACGACGTGGCGGCCGGCAAGAAAAGCATGAGCTATCAGGTCGTCGATGATGGCGAAGTCGATACCTATGACTTCCGCGTGCTGGGCTCGGAAAAAGTCGACACCAAGGCCGGCCAGATCGATGCGATCAAGGTCGAGCGCGTGCGCGACCCGACACAAAGCAAGCGCATCACCGTGCTCTGGTTCGCCAAGGACTGGGACTACCTGCTGGTGCGCCTGCAACAGGTCGAGACCGACGGCAAGGAGTACAACATCATGCTCCTGGACGGTACGGTCAACGGCAAGGCTGTGAAAGGCAGTTGATCGACACCGATAACACCAAGCCCCGCCGATGCGGGGCTTTTTATTGCCCGGATTCCAAACTCGCGCCCCACAGGTTCGAGTGCATAGAGGAGCAACGGCCACTTTTATAAACCTCACCCATACGGGTGAAAGTCATGAAAAATCTGCGCTTTACGCCCTTTTTAAATCCAATATATTTTAAATTTAATTTATTTATGGCTGCGCCGAAGGTTTCGTGCGAACGCAACTTAGTTTCCCCTTAATCGGCACAGAGGTATTAGTTTTTTTCTTTACCAGCACAACCCCTCTCACTGCAACTGAGCCCTCTGGAATACTTTTCAATTCCTCCAAGTTAACCCAACGAGTAGTAATAGGATGAATAATGGTTTTTATTTCGAAATTCCACTCTTGCGTAGAGCCGTCGCACCTTTCTGATTCAAACCGTATCGTCGTGGCCGAAGGTACATTATCAAGTTGAAAGTAAGTCATCTGATCATTTTTACATCCATAATACTGCATATCATAATAGCCATCTTTATCAGTAGGAAGACTACAGGAATCGCCTGTCCCTCCTTCTCTCTCAGAAAACTTAACGACCCCCTTTGGCATATCAGCAGCCATTACTGAATAGCCCCCCACCCAGCTGGATATAACGACAAACCCAACAAATATAACTTTGGAAAGATTCATCATATAACTCCTCTGACTACCACCCGCCATGGACTTCTACGACTGTTTCATCTCGAAAACAGACTAAGCACTGTCGACTATCACCCAAACACATCCCGTCGCGCCGCACTGGATAGAAGTAAACAAGATTTTGGGGAACGGGGTAACTGTCAGAGTTGACAGGTGCGCTAAAAAATCTCTTGCAGGCATGCCAATCGTCGAACTTGTCCTGTTGCGACAGCTTGAGCCTCCGCTTTGGGGGGAGGGATTGTCATTGACTGTGATGGCCTCTTCGCGAGCAAGCTCGCTCCCACAGGGGGCTTGCGCTCACTCAAGGCTTGCCGCTGCAACATGAAACCTTTTTCATGAACAACACCTGCGACCGAATGCCGCGCACTGCCTGGCCTGCAGGATTGCTGCGTTTTCCATGAAAATTTCTTAACACGCCGAAGCATTTACTTAGCACGCTACCAAAACCTATAACAAAGCCCTGCACACGCCTTGCTGCAGATAACAGAGATTGGAGCTTGCAAGATGACTGTGAAAGTAACTGAACGCGACGACGCTCACATGTCCCACGAAGGCATTGCCGCCGGTATCCGGATCTGGGATGTGCATCAACAGGATTTACTGGTGGGAATGTTCCACTCCGAAACGGACGCCCACAGCTACAAGGCCGAGCTGGAGTGTGAGGAGCGGCAGCGCTCGCGTGAGATGGCAGAATCCTGAACGATAACAACACCCCCTGTGGGAGCGAGCTTGCTCGCGATGGCGGTATATCAGAAACAGAGACATTGACTGATATGACGCCATCGCGAGCAAGCTCGCTCCCACAGGTGTTGTGTTTCAACTCAATGGCATTGCTTCCTGCTTACCACATCAAATCATCAGGAATCTGATACGCCGCGTACGGATCATCGGCATCCACTTCTTCGGTCTGGGTGTTGAGCTGGACGATGCGCAGGGGGTCGCGTTCCTGGATCTTCAGGGCCGCCTCGCGCGGGATCACTTCGTAGCCGCCGGCATGGTGGACAATCGCCAGCGAGCCACTGCTCAGCTTGTTGCGCATCAGAGTGTTGACCGAGATGCGCTTGACCTTCTTGTCGTCGACGAAGTTGTAATAGTCCTCAGTGGTCAGCTTCGGCAGGCGCGAGACTTCGATCAATTGCTTGATCTGCGCGGCCCGAGCTTTCTGCTCGACCTTTTCCTGCTGCTGACGGTTGAGTTCCTGGTCGCGCTTGACCTTCTCGGCCAAAGCTTGCTGGGCGGCACGCTGCTGGGAGTCATCCAGTTCGATCTGGCCTTTATGGGCCAGGCGTTGCTGCTTCTGTTTCTCTTTGCCGACCTGCTTGGCCTGCTTTTGGTTGACCAGCCCTGCTTTGAGCAACTGGTCGCGAAGGGAAAGGCTCATGGTGCTTACTCACTTAGGCAACGGCCTCAGCCACAGCTGGGCAAATTCTTTTCCTGACGTTTGGCTTCGCCCCACAAGGCGTCCAACTCTTCGAGGGTGCAATCTTCCATGGGACGGTGGGTGTCGCGCAATGCCTGTTCGATAAATCGGAACCGCCGCTCGAACTTTCCGTTGCCGCCACGCAGGGCGGTTTCCGGGTCGACCTTGAGGTGGCGAGCCAGATTCACCACGCTGAACAGCAGATCGCCGATCTCGTCGCTGATGGCCACCGGATCGTTGTCGGCCATGGCTTCGAGCACTTCGTCCAATTCCTCCCGGACTTTGTCGAGCACCGGCAACGGGCCTGGCCAGTCGAAACCGACCTGAGCCGCACGCTTCTGCAACTTCGCCGAACGGGACAACGCCGGCAGCGCCCCCGGCACATCGTCGAGCAACGACAACTGCTCGGGCGCAGCGGCTTTCTCGGCCCGCTCCTCTGCCTTGATTTCTTCCCAGCGCTGCTTGACCTGCTCTTCGCTCAGGCGCGGGATATCCACAGGCGCATACAGGTCACCGGTAGGAAACACATGGGGATGACGGCGGATCAACTTGCGGGTGATGCTGTCGACCACGCCGGCGAACTCAAAGCGGTTTTCTTCCCGGGCCAGTTGGCTGTAATACACCACTTGGAACAACAGGTCGCCCAACTCGCCCTGCAAATGATCGAAGTCGCCGCGCTCGATGGCATCGGCCACTTCGTAGGCTTCTTCCAGGGTATGAGGGACGATGGTCGCGTAGGTTTGCTGGATATCCCACGGGCAGCCGTACTGCGGGTCCCGCAGGCGGTTCATCAGGTGGAGCAGATCTTCAAGGCTGTACATCAATCCATCCCATCACAAAAAAGCCCTGTGGGAGCGAGCTTGCTCGCGATTGCGGCTTTTCAGTCACTACATCCTTCATCGCGAGCAAGCTCGCTCCCACATTAATCACGGGGTCACCCCGGCGTCCGGTTACGCCGGGTCTCGATGATGTTCGGCAACTGGGAAATCCGCCCCAACAACCGCCCCAGCGCATCCAGCCCCGGAATCTCGATGGTCAGGGACATCAGCGCGGTGTTGTCTTCCTTGTTCGAACGGGTGTTGACCGCCAGCACGTTGATCCGCTCGTTCAGCAACACCTGGGACACGTCACGCAGCAGGCCGGATCGGTCGTAGGCGCGGATGACGATGTCCACCGGGTAGGTGAGCACCGGCACCGGGCCCCAACTGACCTGGATGATCCGCTCCGGCTCGCGACCGGACAGTTGCAGCACCGAGGCACAGTCCTGGCGGTGAATGCTCACACCACGGCCCTGGGTGATGTAGCCGACGATCGCATCCCCCGGCAATGGCTGGCAGCAGCCGGCCATCTGGGTCATCAGGTTGCCCACGCCCTGGATCTGGATATCGCCGCGCTTGCCTGGCTTGTAGCCGGTGGCCTTGCGCGGGATCAGCTCCAGTTGCTCGTTGCCCCGCTCCGGCTCCACCAGTTGCTGGGCCAGGTTGACCAACTGCGCCAGGCGCAGATCGCCGGCACCGAGGGCGGCGAACATGTCCTCGGCGGTTTTCATGTTGGCTTTTTCGGCCAGCTTGTCGAAATCCACTTGCGGCAGGCCCAGGCGACCGAGCTCACGCTCGAGCAGGGTCTTGCCAGCGGCGACGTTCTGGTCGCGAGCCTGCAACTTGAACCAGTGGACGATTTTCGCCCGTGCCCGCGAGGTGGTGATGTAGCCCAGGTTCGGGTTCAGCCAGTCGCGGCTCGGCGTACCGTGCTTGCTGGTGATGATCTCGACCTGTTCACCGGTCTGCAGGCTGTAGTTGAGCGGCACGATCCGCCCGTTGATCTTGGCGCCACGGCAGTTGTGGCCGATCTCGGTGTGGACCCGGTAGGCGAAGTCCAGCGGCGTCGAGCCCTTGGGCAGGTCGATGGCGTGGCCGTCGGGGGTGAAGATATAGACCCGGTCCGGCTCGATATCGACCCGCAGCTGTTCGGCCAGACCGCCGATGTCACCCAGCTCCTCATGCCACTCGAGGACCTGGCGCAGCCAGGAGATTTTCTCTTCGTAGTGGTTGGACCCGGACTTGACGTCGGTGCCCTTGTATTTCCAGTGGGCGCAGACGCCCAGCTCGGCCTCCTCGTGCATGGCATGGGTGCGGATCTGCACTTCCAGTACCTTGCCCTCGGGGCCGATCACTGCGGTGTGCAGCGAGCGATAGCCGTTTTCCTTGGGGTTGGCGATGTAGTCGTCGAACTCCTTCGGAATGTGCCGCCACAAGGTGTGGACGATCCCCAGCGCGGTGTAGCAGTCACGCATTTCCGGGACCAGGACACGAACGGCGCGAACGTCGTAGATCTGGCTGAATTCCAGGCCCTTGCGCTGCATTTTTCGCCAGATCGAGTAGATGTGCTTGGCCCGGCCACTGATGTCGGCTACCACGCCGGTGGCCTGCAACTCTTCGCGCAGTTGGGTCATCACATCGGTGATGAAACGCTCGCGATCCAGGCGCCGCTCATGCAACAGCTTGGCGATCTGCTTGTACTGATCGGGTTCCAGGTAGCGGAAGGACAGGTCCTCCAGCTCCCACTTGATATGACCGATGCCGAGACGGTGGGCCAGGGGTGCATAGATATCGAACACCTCCCGGGCGACGCGATTGCGTTTTTCGTCATCGGCAGACTTCACGGCGCGGATGGCGCAGGTGCGTTCGGCCAGCTTGATCAGCGCGACGCGCACATCGTCGACCATCGCCACCAGCATCTTGCGCAGGTTTTCCACCTGGCCCTGGGTGCCCAGCACCATGGACTGGCGCGGGCTGAGGCTGGCGCTGATGGCGGCCATGCGCAGCACGCCGTCGATCAGCTTGGCCACCACCGTGCCGAAGCGCTGACTGACCATCGGTAGCTGGATCTGCCCTTCGCGCACGCCGCGGTACAGCACCGCCGCCACCAGCGAATCCTGGTCGAGCTTGAGGTCAGCGAGAATTTCGGCGATCTCCAGGCCCGTCTGGAAACTCGAGGTGCCTTCGGACCACAGGTTCTTCGCCGCATTATGTTGCTGCTCCGCCTCACGAGCGAACTCGCAGGCGGCCTTCAAGGCTTCGCGATCCAGAGCCATGTCGACGCTGACCGCATGATCGAGCCAAGCCTCGAGATTGATACTGCCGTCGGTGTTGATCGGCTGGTGTGCTCTCACCTGTACCATCTTTACTTACCTTCCCTACGACGCAGATTCAATGCGTCAACTTCGCTGACCTTCATGCCCGTGTTTTCGCCCAGGACTGTGGCGGGTTGGCACGAACGGGTCAGTCGGACAAGCCATCCTGGCTCGCTTCAAATAACGCCATGGCCTCGACATGCGCCGTTTGAGGAAACATATCGAGAATCCCGGCACGTTTTAACCGGTAGCCCTGCTTGATCAGTTCGACCGTATCCCGGGCTAAAGTTGCCGGGTTGCACGATACATAGACCAACCGTTTGGCACCCAGGGACGACAGCTTGCGCACCACCTCGAAAGCACCGTCACGGGGTGGGTCCAAGAGTACCGCAGAAAAGCCTTCGCCGATCCATTCGGCATCAGCCAGAGGCTGGGATAAATCGGCCTGAAAAAAGGCCGTGTTATTCAAATTGTTGCTGACGGCATTGGCCGCCGCACGATCCACCATGGTCTGCACGCCTTCGACAGCCACCACCTGGCGCACGCTTTTGGCCAGCGGCAAGGCAAAGTTGCCCAGGCCGCAGAACAGATCCAGCACCCGCTCCTCGGCTCGCGGTGCCAGCCATTGCAAGGCCTGGGCGATCATCGCCTCGTTGACCCCGGCGTTCACCTGGATGAAGTCCCCGGGCCGGTACGCCAGCTCAAGGTCCCAGGCATCCAGGCGAAACCCCAGGGCCTGCCCAGGCTCCACCGGTTGCGGCTCACCTTCACCGTGCAGCCACAACTGGGCTTCATGGAACGCGCAGAAGTCCTTGAGGATCGTCATGTCGGCCTCCGACAGCGGCGCCATGTGGCGCAGCAATACCGCGAGGGACGAACCGGCGAACAACTCCACATGCCCCAGCGCCTGGGGTTTGCTCAAGCGACGCAGCATCTCCGGCAGGCGGCTCATGATCGGCTGCAAGGGCTGTACCAGCACCGGGCAATCACCGATGGCCACGATGTCCTGGCTGCCGACGGCACGGAAACCGACTTCGAGTTTTTTCGCTTTCTGGTCCCAACGCACCGCCACCCGGGCGCGACGTCGATAACCGAATTCCGGCCCGCTCAACGGCGCTGCCCACTCTTGCGGCTCAACTCCAGCCACCCGCGACAACTGCTCGGCGAGCATGCGCTGTTTCAGGGCGAGTTGTTCGTCATGGGGCAAATGTTGGACGCTGCAACCGCCGCAGCGACCGGCATGGATGCACGGCGCCGCACGACGCAGTTCACTGGACAGGAACACCCGCTCGGTACGCGCCTCGACCACTTTGCCATGGGCCCCGAGCACCCGCGCCTCGACTTCTTCGCCGGCCAGGGCACCGATGACAAACCAGGTGCGCCCCTCGACAAAGGCGATGCCCCGGCCATCGTTGGCCAGACGCTCGATGGTCAAGCGCTGCTTTTTACCGGTGGGCACTTGCGGGGCCCGGCTTCCGCCGCTGGGCTGGAAGCGCAAGCCTCTTTCTTGTTTGGCCATCAGTTGGGCGCGTCGAAAATGCCGGTCGACAGGTAACGGTCGCCACGGTCGCAGATGATCGCGACGATCACCGCATTTTCAACTTCCTTGGACAGGCGCAGCATCCCCGCCACGGCACCGCCCGAAGACACGCCGCAGAAGATGCCTTCTTCGCGCGCCAGGCGACGGGTCACGTCCTCGGCTTCGCTCTGGGCCATGTCGATGATGCGGTCCACGCGCTCGGCCTGGTAGATCTTCGGCAGATACTCCTCGGGCCAACGACGAATGCCGGGGATGGCCGAGCCTTCCATCGGTTGCAGGCCGATGATCTGCACGTTCGGGTTCTGTTCTTTGAGGTAGCGCGAGGTGCCCATGATGGTGCCGGTGGTGCCCATCGAGCTGACGAAATGGGTGATGGTGCCGTCGGTCTGGCGCCAGATCTCAGGGCCGGTGGTGGTGTAGTGGGCCTCGGGATTGTCGCCGTTGGCGAACTGGTCCAGCACCTTGCCACGACCCTCGGCCTGCATGCGCTCGGCCAGGTCCCGGGCGCCTTCCATGCCCTCCTCCTGGGTCACCAGGATCAACTCGGCACCGTAGGCCGTCATCGCTGCCTTGCGCTCGGCGCTGGAGTTGTCGGGCATGATCAGGATCATCTTGTAGCCCTTGATCGCCGCCGCCATCGCCAGGGCAATACCGGTGTTGCCGGAAGTCGCCTCGATCAGCGTGTCGCCGGGCTGGATCTGCCCGCGCAACTCGCCACGGGTGATCATCGACAGCGCCGGCCGATCCTTGACCGAACCCGCCGGGTTATTCCCTTCGAGCTTGAGCAAAAGCGTATTGGTGGTCACGCCGGGCAAGCGTTGCAAACGGACCAGCGGAGTGTTGCCGACGCAATCGGCGATGGTTGGGTACTGCAGAGTCATGGCGTATTCGCAATCCGGACTGCGGGGGCGCCTATCATACCGGCAAACCTGGCGAGGCCATATCACGCAAAGTAAGGGGGTTATGGCTTATAGGAATAAGCGAAGCGAAAGCCGAGGGCGTGCTCAGTTCTTCCCTGACGGTGATTCCATAAACCATAACCCCATCGCCTTGTGAATTTTACAAAGATCGCCCGCCCGCAAATCGCTACACTGCGCAGGTAATGCGTGCCGGATGCGCGCACCGCTCAATCAGACGCTGGATGCAGGAGACAAGTGTGCTCAAGAAACTGGGAATCAAAGGCCGCGTGCTGTTGCTGACCCTGTTGCCAACCAGCCTGATGGCGCTGGTCCTGGGCGGCTATTTCACCTGGATGCAGCAATCGGAGCTGCACGTCCAGTTGTTGCAACGTGGTGAAATGATCGCCGAACAACTTGCGCCGCTGGTCGCCCCGGCCATGAGCCGCCAGGACACCGATCTACTGGAGCGCATCGCCACCCAGTCCCTCGAACAGGCCGACGTGCGCGCCGTAACCTTCCTCGCCCCCGACCGCATACCGCTGGCCCACGCCGGCCCGACCATGCTCAACCGGGCGCCGGAGGGCAACAGTACGCAATTGCTGCAACGCACCGGCAACGACGCCACGCGCTACTTGCTGCCGGTATTCGGCAAGCACCGCAACCTGGCGGGCGAACTGATTCCCGAAGAAGCCGACCGCCTGCTGGGCTGGGTCGAGCTGGAGTTGTCCCACAGCGGTATGTTGCTGCGCGGCTATCGCAGCCTGTTCGCCAGCCTGCTGCTGATCGGCGCCGGCCTGTGCCTGACCGCGTTGCTGGCCCTGCGCATGGGCCGCACGATCAACCGCCCACTGAGCCAGATCAAACAGGCCGTGGCGCAACTCAAGGACGGTCACCTGGAAACCCGTCTGCCGCCGCTGGGCAGCCAGGAGCTGGACGAACTGGCCTCGGGCATCAACCGCATGGCCAGTACCTTGCAGAACGCCCAGGAAGAATTGCAGCACAGCATCGACCAGGCCACCGAAGACGTGCGCCAGAACCTGGAAACCATCGAGATCCAGAACATCGAGCTGGACCTGGCTCGCAAGGAAGCCCTGGAAGCGAGCCGGATCAAATCCGAGTTCCTGGCGAACATGAGCCATGAAATCCGCACGCCGCTCAACGGTATCCTCGGCTTTACCCACCTGTTGCAGAAAAGCGAACTGACCCCGCGCCAGCTCGACTACCTGGGCACCATCGAGAAATCCGCCGACAGCCTGCTGGGGATCATCAACGAGATCCTCGACTTTTCGAAGATCGAGGCCGGCAAGCTGGTGCTCGACAACATTCCGTTCAACCTGCGCGACCTGCTGCAAGACACCCTGACCATCCTCGCCCCCGCCGCCCATGCCAAGCAGTTGGAACTGGTGAGCCTGGTCTACCGGGACACGCCGTTGTCGCTGGTGGGCGATCCGCTGCGCCTCAAGCAGATCCTCACCAACCTGGTGAGCAACGCCATCAAGTTCACCCGCGAGGGCACCATCGTCGCCCGGGCCATGCTCGAAGACGAGCACGAAGACAGCGTGCAGTTGCGCATCAGCATCCAGGACACGGGTATCGGCCTGTCCAACCAGGATGTGCGGGCGCTGTTCCAGGCGTTCAGCCAGGCTGACAACTCGCTGTCGCGGCAACCGGGGGGCACCGGGTTGGGCCTGGTGATTTCCAAGCGCCTGGTGGAACAGATGGGCGGGGAAATCGGCGTCGACAGCACACCGGGCGAAGGCTCGGAGTTCTGGATCAGCCTGCGCCTGCCCAAGACCCGTGACGATGCCGAGGACCTGCCCGGCCCGCCGTTGCTGGGCCGGCGTGTAGCGGTGCTGGAGAATCACGAACTGGCCCGCCAGGCCTTGCAGCACCAGCTCGAAGACTGTGGCCTGCAAGTGACGCCGTTCAACACCCTGGAAAGCTTGACCAACGGCATCACCATCGCCCACCAGACCGATCAGGCGATCGACCTGGCCGTGCTGGGCATCACCAGCAACGACATGCCACCGGAGCGCCTCAACCAACACATCTGGGACCTTGAGCACCTGGGCTGCAAAGTACTCGTGCTGTGCCCCACCACCGAACAGACCCTGTACCACCTCTCGGTGCCCAACCCTCACAGCCAGCTCCAGGCCAAGCCGGCCTGCACCCGCAAGTTGCGCCGCGCGCTTTCCGACCTGGTCAACCCGCGCCCGACCCGCAGCGAACCCCACGAACCGGTTTCCAGCCGCGCCCCGAAAGTGCTGTGCGTGGACGACAACCCGGCCAACCTGCTGCTGGTGCAGACCCTGCTCGAAGACATGGGCGCCAAGGTACTGGCCGTGGAAAGTGGCTATGCGGCGGTCAAGGCCGTGCAGAAGGAAACCTTCGACCTGGTCTTGATGGACGTGCAGATGCCCGGCATGGACGGTCGCCAGAGCACCGAGGCGATCCGCCAGTGGGAAAGCGAGCGGCACTGCACGCCGCTGCCGATCGTCGCCCTCACCGCCCACGCCATGGCCAACGAAAAGCGCGCCCTGCTGCAAAGTGGCATGGATGATTACCTGACCAAACCCATCAGCGAGCGGCAACTGGCCCAGGTGGTGCTCAAATGGACTGGCCTGGCCCTGCGCAACCAGTCACCGGAGCGCAGCGGCGATGCCCCGGGCGGCAGCGAACTGTTGGTGCTCGATCACGAAGAAGGCCTGCGCCTGGCCGCCGGCAAGGCCGACCTGGCGGCGGACATGCTGGCGATGCTGCTGGCCTCCCTGGAAGCCGACCGCGAAGCGATCCGCCAGGCCTGCGAGGCCAACGATCACAACGCACTGATCGAACGCGTCCACCGCCTGCACGGCGCCACCCGCTACTGCGGCGTACCGCAATTGCGGGCGGCCTGCCAGCGCAGCGAAACGCTGCTCAAGCAACAGGACCCCAAGGCCGCCGCCGCCCTGGAAGAATTGGAGCGGGCCATCAACCGCCTGGCCAGCGAGGCGCGTATCAGCGCCTGATCCAGGGCAATACCCCGGGAATCGGAATCACTGAAAATCCACGCTCCGACCCCGGACCGTAGGAGCTGTCGAGCGAAGCGAGGCTGCGATCTTTTGATCTTTCGCTTGCAACTCAATTGTCAGCGTAAAGATCGCAGCCTCGCTTCGCTCGACAGCTCCTACGGGCCTGTTTTTTCTGCCAGGAGGCCGCCATGCGCGTGATTTTTTTCAGCAGCCAGACCTACGACCGCGACAGTTTCACCCAGGCCCCGAAGCCCGCAGGCCTTCAATTGCAATTCCAGCCCGCCCGCCTGAACCTCGACACCGTGGCCCTGGCCGAACGGCATGAAGTGGTGTGTGCCTTCATCAACGATGACCTCAGCGCCCCGGTGCTGGAGCAGTTGGCCGAAGGCGGCACGCGGCTGATCGCCCTGCGCTCGGCCGGCTACAACCACGTCGACCTGCTCGCCGCCCAGCGCCTGGGCTTGAGCATCGTCCGGGTGCCGGCCTACTCGCCCCATGCCGTGGCCGAACATGCCGTGGCATTGATCATGGCCCTCAATCGATGCCTGCACCGCGCCTACAACCGCACCCGGGACGGCAATTTCAGCCTGCATGGGCTGACCGGGTTCGATCTGGTGGGCAAGACGGTCGGGGTGATCGGCACCGGACAGATCGGCGCGACGTTCGCACGGATCATGGCCGGCTTCGGCTGCCAGTTGCTGGCCTACGACCCCTACCCCAACCCGCAGGTCGAAGCCTTGGGCGCCCGCTACCTGCCCTTGGCGGAGCTGCTCGCGCAGGCGCAGATCATCAGCCTGCATTGCCCGCTCAATGAACAAAGCCGACACCTGATCAACACCCAATCGCTTGCTGCGATGCAACGCGGCGCGATGCTGATCAACACCGGGCGCGGCGGCCTGGTGGACACACCAGCCTTGATCGAGGCGTTGAAAAGCGGCCAGTTGGGCTACCTGGGCCTGGATGTCTACGAGGAAGAAGCCCAGCTGTTTTTCAAGGACCGCTCCGACCTGCCCTTGCAGGACGACGTGCTGGCCCGGCTGTTGACCTTCCCCAACGTGATCGTCACCGCCCACCAGGCGTTCCTGACCCATGAAGCCTTGGCTGCGATTGCCATGACCACCCTGGACAACATTGCCGCCTGGGCGGCCGGCACGCCGCAAAACCTGGTGGACAGCTAACCCTTGAACCAGCACAAACCCTGTGGGAGCGAGCTTGCTCGCGATAGCGGTGTATCAGCCAGCCTCGATGTTGACTGACACACAGCCATCGCGAGCAAGCTCGCTCCCACAGGGGATGGAGTTTCGTCGGCCTGATCTCCAGATGCCCGCCATCGAGAGCATCCAAAGCCATGCCCCGTGCTAGCATGTCGCGCCTATTTGGAGGACCCATGGCCGAACACGATTTCCGCTACACCCTGATGAACCCGCAGCACACCTTGACCGAAGTCCGCGCACTGGCGCCGGGCCGCTACCAGGTCACCGGCAATGGCGGTTCGATCCAGGCCAACGATGTATTGCTCGTCACGCTCAAGGGCAGCAAGGACTTGTCCATGCGCCTGACCGTGGACACCGTGCGGCACCTGCTCAAGCCCATGGGCCAATGGACCGCCATGACCACCGGCCCGGTGTTCGGCGAACTGGCGATCCACACCTGGCAGGTCAACTGCGACAGCTGCGCCAAGGAACTGAGCTTCGAATTCGCCGTCGATGCCAAGCTCGGCGTCAAGGCCCAGAAACCGGCCGCCACCGCACGGATCGCCGAACTGGGCTGGACCACCGTGGGTGAAAAACACCTGTGCCCGAAATGCCAGGAAGCCGCCTGATGAAACGTTTGGCCCTGTCCGCGTCGATCGGCATGAGCCTGATGGGGTGTGCCGCTGAACCTGTGCAGCTGCAACATAACCGCAGCTACATCCTGGAGTGGATCGGTGAGCGGCCATTGATGGACTACAGCCACCTGACCATCACCCTTGGGGATGACGGTCGCGCCTATGGCAATGGCGGCTGCAACCACTGGTTCGCGCCCTATACCCAGGAGGGCCACCGCTTGAGCTTCGGCAAGATCGGCAGCACGCGCAAACTCTGCGCCCCGGCGGTGATGGAGCAAGAAACGCGCTTCTTGCAGGCCCTGGAAAAGGTCGAGCGCTGGGACATCTCGCCCATCGAGCAGATACGCTTCTGGCCGGCCCAGGGCAAGCCGCTGCGGTGGTGGCTGGAAGAGGGCTGAGGCTGACCGCTGGACTGCCCTGTAGGAGCTGCCGAAGGCTGCGATCTTTTGATCTTGATCTTTCGCTCAAGATTCAATTGTCTGGGACAAGATCGCAGCCTCGTTGCACTCGACAGCTCCTACAGCGCCTGCAACGCCTCAAGCTTGGCCATCACCCCCGCCGCCGTCTGCTCCCCCAGCAACTGCTCGCGCACCTTGCCCAGGTTATCGATGATGTACGTCACCGGTAGCCCTTCGCTGCGAGGCAGGTCGAAGATCTCGGCCGGATCCCGGGCCAGCACCGTGAAGCGAATCCCCATCTTGTCGCTGGCACTCTTGAGTTCTTCGCCCTGCACCTGGTCGAAGTTGACCCCGAATACACCGACGTTGCGCCCCTTGAGCTGTTCGGCCAAGGCATTGAATTCCGGGATTTCGGTACGGCACGGCGCACACCACTCGGCCCAGTAGTTGAGCACCACCCATTGTTTGTCCAGCCGCTGCGAGGCAATGGCCTGGCCGTTCTGGTCCACGCCGTAGTCGTTCCCGCAACCGGCGAGCAACAAAATCCCGATGAATGTCAGTGCCGCCGTCAATCGCCTTGCCATGTGCCAATCCTTGTCTGAATGTGAACGCTGCTGCGACCCGTCGCCTCTCTCAGGTGCTAGGGGCTTCGCGGCACAGTAGAATAGCCGCCACCTTACGCAAGATGCGACCCGCTCATGACCGATCTGACGCTTTATCACAACCCGCGCTGCTCGAAATCCCGCGGTGCGCTGGAACTGTTGGAGGCCCGTGGCCTGACGCCCACCGTGGTCCGCTACCTGGAAACCCCGCTCGACGCCGCGCACCTGGAACGCCTGCTGGGCAAGCTCGGCATCACCGCCCGGCAATTGCTGCGCACCGGCGAGGACGAATACAAAGACTTGAACCTGGCCGACGAAAGCCTGAGCCAAGCCCAGTTGATCGCGGCCATCGCCGCCCACCCGAAACTCATGGAACGGCCGATTCTGGAAGCCGGGGAAAAGGCCATGATCGGCCGTCCGCCGGAGAAGATCCTGGAGATCCTGCCGTGACCACGCCGTACATCCTGGTGTTGTATTACAGCCGCAGTGGCTCCACCAACGAAATGGCCCGGCAGATCGCCCGTGGTGTCGAGCAGGCCGGGCTGGAAGCCAGGTTGCGTACGGTGCCGGCCATTTCTGCCGAGTGCGAAGCGGTTTCGCCAGACATCCCGGAACAGGGCCCGCTCTACGCCAGCCTCGATGACCTGAAGAACTGCGCTGGCCTGGCCTTGGGCAGCCCGACCCGTTTCGGCAACATGGCCGCGCCGCTCAAGTACTTTCTCGACGGCACCAGTAACCTGTGGCTGACCGGCGCGCTGGTGGGCAAACCGGCCGGGGTGTTCACCTCCACCGCGAGCCTGCACGGCGGCCAGGAAACCACCCTGCTGTCGATGATGCTGCCGCTGCTGCACCACGGCATGCTGATCACCGGCCTGCCCTACAGCGAATCAGCCCTGATCGACACCCAGGGCGGTGGCACGCCCTACGGACCGAGCCATCACGCCGGGGCCGACGGCAAAAGCGGCTTGAACGAACATGAGGTCGCCCTGTGTCGCGCCTTGGGTTTGCGCCTGGCGAAAACCGCCCTGTTGCTGGAGAACGGCCGTGGCTAAGAAGCCGAAGATCCTGCCTTCGATCCAATGGCTGGAACCGCGCGTACGCATCGCCCGCGCACTCAGCCTGCTGTGCTTTTTCGGCCTGGTGGGGTTGCTCAGCGCCTACTACCTGCTGATCGCCGACCTGCACGGCGCGCGCCCCTGGGTGATTCTGCTGATCGAACTGGTGCCGCTGCTGATACTCGCCCCCGGCATGCTCACCGGCAGCGCCCGCGGACACTCGTGGATGTGCTTCGTGGTGAACCTGTATTTCATCAAGGGCGCACTGGCAGCCTATGACCCGAACCGGCAACTGTTCGGCGTGCTGGAAATGGTGGCAAGCGTGGCGGTGTTCTGCTCGGCGTTGTTGTATGTGCGCTGGCGGTTTCAGTTGAATCGGCGGCTGGCGGGCGAAGGCGAGGTCTCCGTCGCCTGATACGCCGCTATCGCGAGCAAGCTCGCTCCCACAGGGTTTTGGAACGCCAAAGATCCAGTGTGGGAGCGAGCCTGCTCGCGATGGGCGCGACGCGGTCTCAATGATTGACGGTGAAAGCCAGCATCATCGAAATCTGCGACATCGGCCGCCCGCCACTCTGTTCATGCCACTGGTTGAAGGCATTCTGCACCGTCGCCAGGTCTCGCTGACTGGTGGGGACTTTGTCGATGATGTCCTGGGCATTGAGCGCCGCCACTACGTCATAACTGGGCGAGAAGGTGTCCTTGCCCATCATTCGCAAGAAGCGCGGTGCCGACTGGCCGCCCAGTTGATGGCCGTGCTTTTTCAGGTAGGTCCACAGGCCGACGATGTCAGTCACCGGCCAGTCGGCGACCAGCGCGCCGAAGCTGCCCTTTTCATGGGCCACGTCCAATATCATCTGCGCGTTGCGCGGCACGCTCTTGAGCTTGCCCAGGTGGCGGATGATCCGCGTATCCTGCATCAATCGCTCCAGATGCTCAGCCCCCATCAGCACGACTTTTTCCGGGTCGAACTTGAAGAATACTTCCTCGAACGCCGGCCACTTGGCGTCCACCAGGCTGTGCTTGAGCCCGGCGCGAAAGACCCGCAGCGCCATGGTCGAGAGGTAGCGGTCGTCGCTGATCTTGCGCAGTTGCGCCGGGGTATTGGGCACCGGCAGACGGGCTTCCAGTTCAGCCGCCGAACCGAAGCGGTTCAGACAGTACTCGTGCAGCCACTTGTAATCGCGCATGCCCTCTCCTGGGGGTTAAAAATGAAAACGGCGCTTGAAAGCGCCGTAATAACTATCGGTAGAGTCAGAGATTCACCACATTGACGAACCGCGGCGTGGCGTTTTCGTCGATGCGCAGGTTAGTGAAGTCGAACAGGTTGCGATCCGCCAGTTGCGACGGAATGACGTTCTGCAAGCCGCGGAAAATACTCTCGGTACGGCCCGGCGTCTTGCGCTCCCACTCCTGGAGCATCTCCTTGACCACCTGGCGTTGCAGGTTTTCCTGGGAGCCGCACAGGTTGCAGGGGATGATCGGGAATTGCTTGAAATCCGAATAGGCCTGGATGTCTTTCTCACTGCAATAGGCCAGCGGGCGGATCACCACGTTGCGCCCATCATCGGCGCGCAGCTTGGGCGGCATGGCCTTGAGCGAGCCGTTGTAGAACATGTTCAGGAAAAAGGTCTCGACGATGTCGTCGCGATGGTGCCCCAGGGCCATCTTGGTTGCGCCGATCTCGTCGGCGAAGGTGTAGAGCGTTCCGCGCCGCAGCCGTGAGCACAGCGAACAGGTGGTCTTGCCTTCGGGAATCAGTTCCTTGACCACCGAATAGGTGTCTTTCTCGACGATGTGATATTCCACGCCCAGCGACTCAAGATAGGCCGGCAGCACATGCTCGGGGAACCCGGGCTGCTTCTGGTCCATGTTTACCGCGACGATGTCGAACTTGATCGGCGCAACCTTCTGCAGATGCATCAGCACATCGAGCAAGGTGTAGCTGTCCTTGCCGCCGGACAGGCAGACCATGACCTTGTCGCCGTCCTCGATCATGTTGAAATCGGCGACCGCCTCACCGGCCAGGCGGCGCAGGCGCTTTTGCAGTTTGTTCTGGTTGACCGTAAGAGTGCCCATGACGCGAAATCCGTGAGGTGTGACGAAGGGCCGGCATTTTACGCAAAAACCGGCTTTCGGCGAAGAGTTGATGCACCACTGTTGTGGTCAGGGTTTGTGGGAGCAAAGCTTGCTCGCGAAACAGACGCCTCGGTTTCTGAAAGACCGCATCGCTTCCATCGCGGGCAAGCCTTGCTCCCACAATCGCCTCGCTACAAGGTGAATTTCTTTGCCAAGGGTTGTGTACAGACCCATCGGCGATTAGCACCACGGCCAACAGCGCGATTTGCTCTAAGCCCCCCATCCCCCTCGGGGTGACTCCTTTCTATACTGCGACATAAGGTCGCACACACTTACAGACCTTCACTTACCCGGCCATTTGGCCCGTAGGCGCTCCGTTGGGGGGCGATGGCAATAACAAAGGAGTGACTGACTATGATCCATCATGTCGTGGGGCTCTTTACCCACCCTGATCAAGAATGGAAAGAAATCCGTGGCGATCAGGAGGAAAGCATCAGCCACATGTACCTCACCCACACGCTGATCCTGGCGGCCATTCCCGCGATATCGGCGTTCATCGGCACCACGCAGGTGGGATGGGTCATTGGCAATCGTGCACCGGTCATGCTTACCCAGGAAAGTGCGCTGTGGATGACCGTCATGTCGTACCTGGCCATGTTGGGCGGTGTGGCAGTGATGGGCGCCTTCATCCACTGGATGGCCCGCACCTATGACGCCAACCCGAGCCTGGCCCGTTGCGTCGCGTTCGCCACCTACACCGCGACACCTTTGTTCATCGGCGGCCTGGCGGCGCTCTACCCGCACATGTGGCTGGGGATGATCGTCGGCACGGCGGCGATCTGCTACACGGTCTACCTGCTGTATGTGGGCTTGCCGACGTTCATGAACATTCCCCAGGACGAAGGTTTTCTGTTTTCCAGTTCGGTGCTCGCCGTCGGCCTGGTGGTGCTGGTCGCCATCATGGCGTTCACGGTGATTGTCTGGGGGCTCGGCGTCGGCCCGGTCTATACCAATTGAAGGATTGAAACGATCCCGATAGTACCCTCCAATAAAAAAGCAGGATCTGCCGACACAGGCCGCCGCAAGGCGGCCTTCCTGTGTTTGAGCCGCTCGAAACGACCACTGGGCGCCTGGACGATTCGCAACGACCGACGCTTGCGGCATACTCGGGCTTCTGGAGACCCGTAAAGCATGCTCGAGCAACTCAATACCCGCGTCGAAGAGTGTTACCAACAAGCCGAATCCTTTTTCAAACGTCCTTTCAAACGCCCAGTGGTCAGCTTCAAGTTGCGTGGCCAGAAGGCTGGTGTTGCGCACTTGCATGAAAATCTGCTGCGCTTCAATCCACAGTTGTACCGGGAAAACGCCGAAGACTTCCTCAAGCAGACCGTCGCCCATGAAGTCGCGCACCTGATCGCCCATCAACTGTTTGGCGAACGCATCCAGCCCCATGGCGAAGAATGGCAACTGATCATGCGCGGGGTGTACGAACTACCGCCCAACCGCTGCCACACCTACGAAATCAAACGCCGCAGCGTGACCCGCTACATCTACAAATGCCCCTGCGACGGCAGCGACTTCCCGTTCTCGGCCCAGCGCCACAGCCTGGTGCGCCAGGGGCGGCGGTATTTGTGCCGGAGCTGCCGCAATACCTTGGTGTTCAGTGGAGAAACCCGGGTCGAGTAGTCAGGCTTTGTGGTGTCTGGGCTGGCCTCATCGCGAGCAAGCTCGCTCCCACACTGGATCTTCGGCGTTCACAAATCCCCTGTGGGAGCGAGCTTGCTCGCGATGAGGCCCTAAAGGGCACTACAAAATCACCTTGGCATCCCGCAATTGAGCGATCCGCTGCGCACTAAACCCCAACTCCCCCAACACCTGATCCGTATGCGCCCCCAACTCCGCGCCAATATACCGAGGCTCGGGCAACCCTTCGGAAAATCTCAACGGGCAAGCCATCTGCGCCTGGCTCGAACCATCGCCGCGGGGCACCTGTGTCACCAGCTCCCGAGCCTGTAACTGCGGATGCCGAACAGCTTCCTCCAGGCTCAGGACCGGCTCGACGCAGGCATCGATCCCGGCAAACAGGCTGCACAGCTCGGCAAAATCGTGTTTTTCAAACTCGCCTTGCAGCGCCTGCTTAAGGGCGTGTTGTTGTTCAGGCTTGGGCGACAACCCCTGGGCCGCCAGTTCCGGCCGCCCCAAGGCCTCGCACAGCGCCTGCATGAACACCGGCTCCAGGCTACCCACCGACATCCAGCGACCATCGCGGGTGCGGTAATAGTCATAGAAGCTGCCGCCGTTGAGCATCTGCTTTTCCCAACCCGGCTCGACACCGCAGGCCAGGTAACCGGCACCGGCCATGGCGTTGAGGCTGAACACACAGTCAGTCATGCTCACGTCAAGATGCTGCCCCTGACCGGTTTGATGGCGGGCGATGACCGCCGCCAACAACCCGATCACCCCGTGCAACGAACCACCGGCGATGTCCGCCGCCTGGATCCCCAGCGGCAACGGACCGCTGTCGGCGCGGCCGGTGTGGCTGGCCAGCCCCGCCAGGGCCAGGTAATTGATGTCGTGACCGGCGCGGTCCTTGTAGGGCCCGGTCTGGCCGTAGCCGGTGATCGACACATAGATCAGCCGCGGATTGATCGCCTTCAAGGCCTCGTACCCCAGGCCCAGTCGCTCCATCACGCCGGGGCGGAACTGTTCCAGCAGGATGTCGTAGTCCTTCAGCAATTGCGTGACCACCGCCAACGCTTCCGGTTGCTTGAGGTCCAGGGCTAGGCTGCGTTTGTTGCGGTTGAGGTAGGCGTGGCTGGCCGAGGTGCCCTGATCGTGGGGCGGCAGCACCCGCAGCAGGTCCTGGCGGGTCGGTGACTCGATGCGCAACACCTCGGCCCCCATGTCCGCCAGCAACAGCGAGGCGAACGGGCCGGGCAACAGGGTCGAGAAGTCCAGAACCTTTAGCGATGCCAGTGGGCCTTGCATGGGCGATCTCCGAGAGGGTGATGGTTGAAGACTAGGCAGGGGTTGGTGATGGGGCAATTACCGCAGCTGTCACAGGAGATGACCATTGCGCTCATGGCTGGCGCAGATCCCTTTGTGGCGACGCAGGGCTGTGGGAGCAAAGCTTGCTCGCGAAACAGACGCCTCGACTTCTGAAAGACCGCATCGCCTGCATCGCGGGCAAGCCTTGCTCCCACAGAGTGTGGGATACATCCCCTCGACGCAAAAGCACTCTCACCCCGAGAACTCCGGCCCATGAAAAAACCCGCCGAAGCGGGCTTTTCATTGCAGCCTGAAGATTACTTAACAGCGCCTGGAGCAGAGGACTCAGCCGCTGCAATCTGCGCCGACGCGATCTGCTCGTCATCTTCACGAACGTCGGAGATACCGCGACCACCGGAAGCCAGCTCGGTGTGCAGTTGATCTACGTTCAGTTCCTTGACCCACTTGGCAACCACGATCGTGGCGACGGCATTGCCCACCAGGTTGGTCAGGGCGCGGGCTTCGGACATGAAGCGGTCGATACCCAGGATCAGTGCCAGGCCGGCCACCGGCAAGGTGCCCACGGCCGACAGGGTGGCGGCCAGTACGATGAAGCCGCTACCGGTCACGCCAGCAGCACCTTTGGACGACAGCAACAGCACCAGCAACAGGGTGATCTGGTGAGTAATGTCCATCGGGGTGTCGGTGGCCTGGGCGATGAACACCGCAGCCATGGTCAGGTAGATCGAAGTACCGTCGAGGTTGAACGAGTAGCCAGTCGGGATGACCAGGCCTACGACCGACTTCTTGGCACCCAGGCGCTCCATCTTGATCAGCAAGCGTGGCAGGGCCGATTCCGACGAGGAAGTGCCCAGCACGATCAGCAGCTCTTCACGGATGTAGCGAATCAGCTTGACGACGCTGAAGCCGTGGGCGCGGCAGATGGCGCCCAGTACTACCAGCACGAACACCACGCAGGTGATGTAGAAGCAGATCATCAGCTGGCCCAGTTGCACCAGCGAACCGACACCGTAGGCGCCAATGGTGAACGCCATGGCACCGAACGCACCCAGCGGAGCCAGCTTCATGATCATGTTGATGATGATGAACATCACGTGGGCGAAGCGATCGATGAAGTCCAGCACTGGCTTGCCGTAGGCACCCAGGCGATGCAGGGCAAAACCGAAGATCACCGAGAACATCAGCACTTGCAGGATGTCGCCGTTGGCGAACGCGCCGACGATGGTGTTCGGGATCACGTTGAGGATGAAGGCAATGATGCTCTGGTCTTTACCGGCCGAGATGAAACCGGCGATCTTGCTGGTGTCCAGGGTCGACACATCGATGTGCATGCCGGCGCCCGGTTGCACGACGTTGACCACGACCAGCCCGATCAGCAGGGCGATGGTGGAAACGATTTCGAAGTACAGCAGCGCGTAGCCGCCGGTCTTGCCCACCGACTTCATGTTCTGCATGCCGGCGATGCCGCTGACAACGGTACAGAAGATGATGGGGGCGATGACCATTTTGATCAGTTTGATGAACCCGTCGCCGAATGGCTTGAGGGCAACACCGGTCTGAGGGTAGAAGTGGCCGAGCAAAATGCCGATGGCAATGGCTACGATCACCTGGAAATACAGGGATTTGTACAGTGGCTGACGAGTCGTCATGGCAAACCTTCCTCAAGAGTCCCGTTTGACGACATCCACCTGTCGTCCACGGCACCTCAATTGCGAACCCTCCTGCGCTGGAGGGATTTGTTTTTTTCGGCTGCACGCGGCAGACCTACGTAACCCATCGCAAAGCGCGTGCCATTTTTGCGAAACCCCCTACATCCGGTATAGCAGACGGGTTAGCGGATTTCACATGGATTAAACGAGGTGTATAAGGTGGCGGATTTCCGCCTACAGGCCGTTTACTGTTCCGGGATTTGGCGGATATCCGCCTTGTTCAGCCTCCCTCCCCTGCTACCATCGCCCGCTCAACGGACGGACTTCAGCCATGCGCCAACGCACGATCGCCAGCCATTTCGCCCGCGCAGCCCTGGGCGGCGCGCGTCGGCAAGGCTTCGACTATTTGCCTTTGCTGCAACAGCTGGGCATCAGCCCAGAGCTGTTGGATGAGCCGCGCGCACGGATTGCACCCGAGCAGTTCGCGCGCCTGTTGCAGGCGCTGTGGCTGGCATTGGGGGACGAATACCTGGGGTTCGGCAGGGCTGCGAGTAAACCCGGGACGTTTGCCATGATGTGTCACGCGTTGATCCACTGTCGGACCCTGGGCAAGGCCCTTCAACGCGGCTTGCTGTTCTACAGCCTGTTCCCCGACGCGCCGAGCCTGACCCTGGAAGCCAAAGGCGAGCGAGTGCGGCTGGTGCTGGACGATTCGACGCTGTGGGACCCGGATCACTTCCTGACTGAAAGCTTGCTGGTAGTCTGGCATCGCCTAGCCAGTTGGCTGATCGGCCAGCGGATCGGCCTGGAACAGGCGACCTTCGGCTACACCAAACCCACCCACGGTGCCGAATACGACTTACTGTTTCCCTGTCCGCTGGTGTTCGAAGCGCGCAGCAGCAGCCTGTTGTTCCACAGCCGTTACCTGGATATGCCACTGCTGCAGGACGAACGCACCCTCAAGCATTTCCTCGAACGCTCCCCCGCCGACCTGCTGTCGCGCCCGGACGATGGCCACAGCCTGAGCAGCCAACTGCGCCGCCTGCTCAGCCGCGACACCGCCCGCTGGCCCGACCTGGACACCGTCGCCGGCCATCTGCACATCAGCCCGCAGACCTTGCGCCGGCATTTGCGTGAGGAAGGCACCAGCTTCCAGGAACTCAAGGATCAGCTGCGGCGGGATATCGCCATCTACCATCTGGGGCGGGCGGACTTGTCGTTGCAGCAGATTGCCGAGCAGTTGGGGTTCTCAGAGCCATCGGCGTTTCACCGGGCGTTCAAGAAGTGGACGGGGCTGACGCCGGGGGCTTACAGGGAGTTGGAGAACTGATTTCTTGAGTGGTTTTTTGTGGTGTGCTGACTGGCCTCATCGCGAGCAAGCTCGCTCCCACACCGGATTTTCGGCGCTCACAAATCCCCTGTGGGAGCGAGCTTGCTCGCGATGAGGCCCGCACACACACCGAAAACACTCCAGTCAAACCACCGGAAAATGAATCCTGAACGCCGCCCCGCCCAACTCTGAATCCCCCAGGGTCAACTTGGCGCCGTAGCTCTCGATGATGTCTTTCACCACGGCCAGCCCGATCCCCTGCCCCGGATGCTGGCGATCCAGTCGCTCGCCCCGCTGGAGAATCCGCGCACGTTGATCCGGTGGCACCCCCGGCCCGTCGTCCTCGACACTCAACTCCGTACCGCCGAGGGTCTGGTGCACGCTGACGCGCACCTCGCCCAGGCACAGCCGATAGGCGTTTTCCAGCAGGTTGCCGAGCATCTCCAGCAAGGCGCCCTGTTCGATCGGCACCTGGCAGTGCTCCGGCAGATCGAAACTGACATTGACCCGTTTGTCGCGATAGACCTTGTCCAGGGTGTCACACAAGCTTTGCAGCACTGGGCGCAAGCGCACCTGATGACGCACCAGCCCGCTTTTGCGCAGGCTGGCGCGCTGCAACTGGTAGCCGATCTGCTGGCTCATGCGCTCGATCTGGGATTGCAGCACCCAAGCCTGTCCACGGTCCTCGGGGCGCCGGGCCATGTCCTCGCTGACGCCCTGCAACACCGCCAACGGGGTCTTCAGGCTGTGGGCCAGGTCATCGAGGGAATCGCGATAACGGCTGCGTTGTTCCCGCTCGCTGTACAGCAGCCGGTTGAGGGAGCCGGTCAGGCGCAACAGTTCCCGGGGATGTTCGGTACTGAGGCTTTCCCGGGCCCCGCTTTCGATTTCGTCCAGTTCCTGGCTCAAGCGCCGCAGCGCCCGAAGGCCCCAGGTCAGGCCGATCCACAACAGCGCCAGCAACACCAACAAGGCCGCGCCAAAGCCCAGGTAGAGATTGTCCCGCAGCCCCTGCAGGGTCACTTCGTAGTCGCGCACCGGTTGCAGCGTGACGATGCTGAACGCCGCGCTCTGACCGCCGAGCAACTTGATCTCGACGTCATAGACAAAAAACTCCTGGCCGTCGTTTTCGCGAATGCGCGCGAACTGGTTGCCCTGGCCGTCATAGCGCGGCGTGTAGTTGATGTTTTCTTCCTGGGTGGCCTTCGACCGCCAGACCAATCGCCCCTCGCGATCATAGATGTAGCCCAGCAGGCGGGCATCGGCGAGGTTGAAACGCTCATCGGGCAATTGCGCCGGCATCTTCAAGCGGTTGTTTTCCACTCGGGCGGCGGAAATCAGCGTGGTCACGTCCGAGGCCAGGCGTTGCTCGATGGATTCCTGCAACGCCAGGCTGAACGCGCCCTGCATGGCCGGCAACAAGGCCAGCATGAACAGCACCGCCAGGGTCATGGCGGCCAGCATCAACCGCAGGCGAAGCGAACGAATCACTGGCAGCGCTCGTTGAACAGGTAGCCCAGGCCGCGCACGGTATCGATCGGCTTGAAGCCAGCCGGCGCTTCCAGCTTACGACGCAGGCGCCCGACCAGCACTTCGATGACATTGGGATCACGCTCGTCGTCATCGGGGTAAAGCTGCTCCATCAAGCGGTCCTTGGCCACCACCTGCTGGTGATGGCGCATGAGGTATTCGAGGATGCGGTATTCGTAGGCTGTCAACGCCAGCGGCTCCTCATCGAGGGACGCCTGCTTGCGATTGAGGTCGAGCAGCAACGGACCGGCGACGATGGTCGATTGGGTAAAACCACTGGAGCGGCGCAACAGGGCATTCAGCCGGGCCTCCAGCTCTTCGAACTGAAACGGCTTGACCACGTAGTCATCGGCACCGGCGGCCAGGCCTTCGACCTTGTCCTGCCAGTTGCCGCGGGCGGTGAGGATCAGGATCGGAAACGTCTTGTCCTGCGAGCGCAGCCGACGGATCAGCTCCAGCCCGCTGATGCCCGGCAGGCCCAGGTCGATCACCGCCAGGTCATGGTTGAATTCCCGGATCTGGTACAAGGCCTCTTCGGCATTGGCCACGGCCTGCACCACATGGCCGCTGTCGGTGAGACGGGTTTGCAGGTGGTGACGCAACAGCGCTTCGTCTTCGACGACCAGTAATTTCATGGAGCCTCTCCCCAGGCAAATCAAACAATCCAGTGCGGCGCACTTCAACGAAAGGCGCCGGATCGTCTTCGACCGATCCGGCTGGATACGCTCACCATCGACCGCTTAGAACGTGTAGTTGGCGGACAGGTACGTCTGGGCGCTGCTGGTCAGGTCCAGCGAGCCAACCTTGTCGCCACCGTGCGGGCTCATCTCGGTGCTGGCGTTGCTGCGCAGGTAACGGTAACCCAGTTCAACCGAGGTGTTTTGCGAAATTTGTTGCAGCACGCCGCCCTGCAAGCCCACGGCGTAGCCGATGTCGCTGTCGCGGCTGAAGCCGGGAGAATCCTGGGTCAGCTTGGTCAGGCCCGCCGTGCCGCCACCGAACAGCTTGGTGCTGCTGGTGACCGGATAGAACACATCGTAGCTGCCCAGCAGGTTTTCCTGGCGCAGCTTGATGCCGTTGTGGGTGCCCGAGACGTTGTCGTAGGTGGCGTAGTAGCGGCCCTGGTCGTTTTGCTTGCCCAGTCGCAGGCCATACGTGGTGTCCTTGCCGATGACGCCGTCGGCGTTCGGGTTGTTCAGGGCGTTGTCCAAGGCGTTGGATTTCTTCACCTTGTCGCTGGTCTGGCCGAGGGTCAGGCTGGCGAAGTTGTCATCGGCGTGGGCCAGGGCACTGGCGCCCAGCACGGTGAAAGCCAGCAGCAGTTTTTTCATGGCAGTCATGATCAAGTTCCTTTGCAACGTGGGTGAATTGTGAAGTCGCCGTCACCTTAACCAGCGATCCCTGAACACCCCTTGAACGTTCTCTGAACCTGCGCTGAATGAATCGACTAGAGTGTCCTGTCCCAGCACTTTTTAAGGAGATCCATCATGCGCAGGCTGCTTGCTGTTGTACTTCTGGCCATTAGCGGCGTGAGCCACGCCGCCATCCAGACCCAGGAGCTCCCCTACACCAGTGCCGACGGCACCAAGCTGATCGGCTATTACGCGTATGACGACGCCGTCAAAGGCCCGCGCCCGGGCGTGGTGGTGGTGCATGAATGGTGGGGGTTGAACGACTACGCCAAGCGCCGTGCCCGTGACCTCGCGGGCCTGGGCTATAGCGCCCTGGCCATCGACATGTACGGCGACGGCAAGAACACCGAGCACCCCAACGACGCCATGGCCTTCATGCAGGCGGCGCTCAAGGACGGCGCGGCGGCCAGTGCCCGCTTCCAGGCCGGTCTCGACCTGCTGAAGAAACAACCCCAGACCGATCCGGACAAACTTGCCGCCATCGGCTACTGCTTCGGCGGCAAGGTGGTGCTCGATGCCGCACGCCAGGGTGTGCCGCTGGCCGGCGTGGTGAGTTTCCACGGTGCGCTGGTGACCAACACCCCGGCAACGCCTGGCAGCGTCAAGGCCAAGATGCTGGTCGAGCATGGCGCCCTGGACAGCATGGTCACCCAGGACAACGTCACCGCGTTCAAGAGCGAGATGGACAAGGCCGGCGCCGACTATAAATTCGTCAGCCTCAAAGGCGCCAAGCACGGCTTCAGCAACCCCGATGCCGACCGTTTGAGCCACGGCGAACATGGCGGGCCGGACATTGGCTACAACAAGGAAGCCGATGAGAAGTCATGGGCGGATATGCAGAAGTTCTTCAAGAAAATCTTCTAATACATCCCCTTGTGGCGAGGGAATTGTGGGAGCAAAGCTTGCTCGCGACCCAGGCAACTCGTTTTATGGAGGACCACATCGCCTTCGTCGCGGGCAAGCCTTGCTCCCACAGCAAGCTCCCTCGCCACAAGAGCCGGCCCCTGCTCCATACACATGCCCCCCACTACCCAGCCTCAGGCCAACCCGGCAAAATGCCCGGCATGAACACACTCCCTACCCTACCCGCCTGCTGCTCGCCCCTGGACGAGCACTGGCTATTGCCCGATGCCCTGCCCGATACGGTGCTGCTGAGCACGCGCTTCGACCCGTTGTTGCTGGTGGGCGCCGACTTCTCAAGCAGTGCCATCGAGCCCCCGGCGAGCATCCAGCGCTCGGTCGCCAAGCGCCAGGCAGAATTCCTGGCCGGGCGGATCTGCGCCCGGGCGGCGTTGCAGCGGCTCGACGGCCTGACCTGCGTGCCGGCCATCGGCGAAGACCGCGCCCCGGTGTGGCCGGCCCATGTCAGCGGTTCGATCACCCACAGCACGGGTCGGGCAGCGGCCATCGTCGCGAAAAAAGATCACTGGCAAGGGCTGGGCATGGACGTGGAAAACCTCCTCGACCCCGAACGCGCCGAACGCCTGGCCGGTGAAATCCTCACCCCGCCAGAGCTGCAACGCATGACCAAGCTCGCCCGCGATGACCGGGCCTTGCTGGTGACCCTGACCTTTTCCGTGAAGGAAAGCCTGTTCAAGGCTCTGTACCCCATCGTCAGGCAGCGCTTTTATTTCGAGCATGCCGAGGTGCTGGATTGGACACGCGACGGACAAGTGCGCCTGCGCCTGCTGACGGACCTGTCGACCGAGTGGCGCCATGGCAGTGAGTTGCAGGCGCAGTTTGGAGTGAAGGATGGGCAGCTATTGAGCCTGGTGGGGATCAGGGCCTGAGATCTTGGGTGTTTTCGAGGGCCTCATCGCGAGCAAGCTCGCTCCCACAGGTTGAACGCATGCCCATGTGGGAGCGAGCTTGCTCGCGATGAGGCCAGTACAGGCCCCCCACCTATCAAGACCTGTCCTGATGCCTCGGCCAACTCAAGCTGAAGCACGCCCCGCCCAGGCTCTTGCTCTTGCCGATCAGCGCCCGGCCGTCATGCCAGTGGATGATCCGCCGCACGATCGACAGCCCCAGCCCATGGCCGCCCGACGCCCGGGCGCGGCTGTCGTCCAGGCGCAGGAAGGGCTTGAAGATCCGCTCCCATGCCGCTTCCGGCACACCGGGCCCGTCGTCTTCCACATCCACCCGGCAGCGCAGCTGGCCCACCTGGTAGCTGACGGTGACCCGGGAGCTGGCGTGGCGCATGGCATTGCCCACCAGGTTCTGCAGGGCACGATGCAGAAAGCGTGGCTCGGCCTCGACCCAGGCGCCGTCGCAATCGGCGGCCGACAGGCATAGACCGCGCTCGACCGTGATCCCGGTCCGCAATGGTCCCAGCTCATCGATCACTTGATTGACCAGCGCATCCAGATCCACCCGCTGGAAATTCAGGGCCGGTGAACCCTGCTCCAGCCGCGCATAGGTGAGCATTTCGTCCACCAGCCGATCCAGGTCTTCGATGTCGTGATCCATGCCCGCCAGGTATTTGTCCCGGGCCTGGGGCGTGGTGGCGCTGCCGAGCATTTCCAGGCCGAAGCGCAGGCGCGCCACCGGGGTACGCAATTCGTGGGACACCGCCCGCACCAGCTCACGCTGGATCGCCAACAGTTGCTGCAGGTGCTCGGCCATGCCATTGAACGCCGCGGCCAGTCGCCCGACCGAGTCGGCGCCTCGGGCCGGCACCCGGGTTTCCAGGCTGCCCTGGGCGATCTGCGTGGCGGCCGACTCCAGGCCACGCAAGCGCCGCTCCAATTGGCGCACCAACAGGTAGACGATCAAGCCGATCAGGCTCAAGCCCAGCGCCGCGATCAGCACCAGCCATTGCGGCGGATAAGGGTTCATCTGGTACAGCGGCCCGATCTCCAGCACCCACGGCGTGCCGACCATGCCGGCGAAGACCCGGATGGAATCGCCGCCCTTGCCCAACGCCATCACCGTATCGCCCTCGGACACACGACGGCGCTGGTCTTCGTCCATGTCCGCTTGCTCGGCGGTCATGAGTCGCAGGTCGAAACCAAAGCCTTTTTCCTGCGCCAGTTGCGCCAGCCGTTTGGGTTGTTCGGCCACCGGATAACGCACCAGCTCATCAGCCAACAGGTAAATGGTTGCGCGGGCCAGTTGTTCGCTGATTTGCTGGACTTCCCCCACCAACATCAGTTGCTCGCCATCGCTGACCAGCCGATAGACTTTCGCCGCATGCGGCCCGGTCTGTTCGACCAACGCCTGGCCACGCAGTACGCGGGTGCGCTGGCCGAGGTCGAGGTCGGTCTGGGCAAAGGTCTGCAACGCCAGGGGAATGCCCAGCAGGCGCTCCCACACCAGCAACGCCCGCCGCCGCTCGGTGTCGTTCATCGGCCGCAGGTTGTCGGCCATCAACGAAAACGTGCCGTGGGCCAGGCGCTCGCGGTATTGCTCACTGCGGGTCTGGTTGAGCAGGTGCAAGGCCAGTACACCGAGGACCGCCACCAGCACCAGTGCCGCACACATGCCGCCATAAATACGCAGGAAGATCGAATTCACGGTGCCAGGTCTACGCAGGCTTCAGGAACGAACAGGTAACCTTTGCTGCGAATGGTCTTGATCAACCGTGGATGGTCCGGGTCGTCGCCGATCTTGGGGCGGATGCGTGAAATGCGCACGTCGATGGAACGGTCCTGGCCGTCATAACCAATGCCGCGCAGGGCGGTAAAGATTTCTTCCCGGGACAGGATGCGCCCGGCATTGGACACCAGCAGCCACAGCAGGTCGAATTCGGCGCTGGTCAGCTCGATACCGTCGCCCTGCAACCAGGCTTCGCGCAGGGCGTCGTCGACCACCAGCGGGCCGAATTGCAGGCGTCGCGGCTTCTGCGCGGCGCTCGGCTCCGGTTCGCTGCGCCGCAGCAAGGCCTGGATACGCGCCAGGAGCAATCGCGGGCGAACCGGCTTGCAGACGTAGTCATCGGCGCCCAGGTCCAGGCCCTGGATCTGATCGGTGTCGTCGGTGCGGGCGGTGAGCATCAGGATCGGCCCGTCATAATGCCCGCGCACCTTGCGACAGATGCTCAGGCCGTCTTCGCCGGGCAGCATCAGGTCCAGGACCACCAGGTCCGGCTGCTCGGCAATGATCCGCGCCGCCGCCACCGCGCCGTCGCCTTCGATGGCGACACGCAACCCGTTGCTTTCGAGGTACTCCCGGGTCAGCTCGGCCAGACGCTGGTCATCCTCGACGATCAATACCTGCCAGGCTTCTTGTTCCACTGGGGGACCTTTTGGCTGATTAGCTAAATAAGGAAGGCGTGTTGCCAATATCACTGACAAGGCGCGAACCCTGTGGGAGCGAGCTTGCTCGCGATGGCGGTGTGTCAGGCACCCTTGGTACGGCTGACCCTACGCTATCGCGAGCAAGCTCGCTCCCACAGGTTATGGTCCTGCGTCACTCCCGTCTTTTTGTCATGTTAAAGGAGGATAAACACCCCCATGCACGGGCCGATTGTATAAACGTCACCTGCGTAGAAAACAAGCGGACAAATGCGTTTCGATCGGCTGGGTTTTATGTGGTAATGTCCGCGCCCGCAAAAATCACCGGGCTGTTTTCAGATCGTCGAAACCGATGAAAAAAGGTCCACTCCAGCTAGGTCGCGGCCTACAGAGCCGTTCCACGTTTCGCACACAAATTACGCACAGGCTTATCCACAGGTAGTACGTTGCATACCCCCCAAAAACGCATTATCTTGTAGCCCGCCGCGCAAAAAACCCTACATGTAGGGTTTCAGACCAAAAACCAAACACAAGTCGGACAGAGAATTCAAGCGCTTTTCTTGCTTCTGTCCAACTGAAACAGTGCATTTCCCCAAGCCCAGACCGCCCCTGCGGATGGCAACTGTTTCCAGGTCGAAAACGACCGAAACGGTACGGGTGTTGCAGTCAATTGCTGCCACCCCGGCAACCCGGTTTCGAGCCCCGCTCGCAACCTGAGAACTTCGGATGGAAGCGGCATTAAACGCCTGCTTCCTACTGTCCCGAAGTTGTTATGCCCGGCGCCAGTCGGTTGTAGTGCTTCAGGACGGAACGGTGGGCACCGTGATGGTGCCCAAACAAACATAGAGAACGTGGAGACACCCATGCACACCGACACAACTCGCGAGAACCCGCAGGGCACCGCGCCGCTGGCCGCCGATTCGAACCCGGATCTGTCCGCCACCGCGCCGGGCCAACTGCGCGTGATCAAGCGTAACGGCACTGTCGTTCCTTACACCGATGACAAGATTACCGTCGCCATCACCAAAGCGTTTCTCGCAGTTGAAGGCGGCACCGCTGCCGCTTCGTCGCGAATCCACGACACCGTGGCCCGCCTGACCGAACAAGTCACCGCGACCTTCAAGCGTCGCATGCCCTCGGGCGGCACCATCCACATCGAAGAAATCCAGGACCAGGTCGAACTGGCCCTGATGCGTGCCGGCGAGCAGAAAGTGGCCCGCGACTACGTGATCTACCGTGACTCCCGCGCCAAGGAACGTGCTATCCGCACCCCGGCCGACGCACCGGTCCAGGCTCACCCATCGATCCGCATCGCCCGCGCCGACGGCAGCCTGGCGCCGCTGGACATGGGCCGCCTGAACACCATCGTCACCGAGGCCTGCGAAGGCCTGGAAGAAGTCGATGGCGACCTGATCCAGCGCGAAACCCTGAAGAACCTCTATGACGGCGTTGCACTCAAGGACGTCAACACGGCCCTGGTGATGACTGCGCGGACCCTGGTGGAGCGCGAGCCGAACTACTCCTTCGTGACCGCCCGCCTGCTGATGGACACCCTGCGTGCCGAAGGCCTGAGCTTCCTGGAAGTCGCCGAGAGCGCGACCCACCACGAAATGGTCGACCTGTACGCCAAGGCGTTGCCAGCTTATGTTGCCAAGGGTATCGAGTTCGAATTGCTGAACCCGGTCCTGGCCGAATTCGACCTGGAAAAACTCGGCAAGGCGATCAACCACGAGCGCGACCAGCAGTTCACCTACCTGGGCCTGCAAACCCTGTACGACCGTTACTTCATCCACAAGGATGGCGTGCGTTTCGAACTGCCGCAGATCTTCTTCATGCGCGTGGCCATGGGCCTGGCGATCGAAGAGAAGCAGCGCGAAGACCGTGCGATCGAGTTCTACAACCTGTTGTCGTCCTTCGACTACATGGCCTCGACCCCGACCCTGTTCAACGCCGGCACCCTGCGTCCACAGCTGTCGAGCTGCTACCTGACCACCGTTCCGGATGACCTGTCGGGCATCTACGGCGCCATCCACGACAACGCCATGCTGTCGAAATTCGCCGGTGGCCTGGGCAACGACTGGACCCCGGTTCGCGCATTGGGCTCGTACATCAAGGGCACCAACGGCAAATCCCAGGGCGTCGTGCCGTTCCTCAAAGTGGTCAACGACACCGCGGTCGCGGTCAACCAGGGCGGCAAGCGCAAGGGCGCGGTCTGTGCCTACCTGGAAACCTGGCACATGGACATCGAAGAGTTCATCGAGCTGCGCAAGAACACCGGTGATGACCGTCGTCGTACCCACGACATGAACACCGCCAACTGGATCCCTGACCTGTTCATGAAGCGTGTCTTCGATGACGGCAAGTGGACCCTGTTCTCGCCATCCGAAGTGCCGGACCTGCACGACCTGACCGGCAAGGCTTTCGAAGAGCGCTACGAGTACTACGAAGCCCTGACCGAGTACAACAAGATCAAGCTGTTCAAAGTCGTCCAGGCCAAAGACCTGTGGCGCAAGATGCTGTCGATGCTGTTCGAAACCGGCCACCCATGGCTGACCTTCAAGGACCCGTGCAACCTGCGCAGCCCGCAGCAGCACGTGGGCGTGGTCCACAGCTCGAACCTGTGCACCGAGATCACCCTGAACACCAACAAGGATGAGATCGCGGTCTGCAACCTGGGCTCGATCAACCTGCCGAACCACATCGTCAACGGCAAGCTGGACACCGCCAAGCTGCAACGCACCGTGAACACTGCCGTGCGCATGCTCGACAACGTGATCGACATCAACTACTACTCGGTGCCACAAGCGAAGAACTCCAACTTCAAGCACCGTCCGGTCGGCCTGGGCATCATGGGCTTCCAGGACGCGCTGTACCTGCAGCACATCCCGTACGGTTCCGATGCCGCGGTCGAGTTCGCCGACAAGTCCATGGAAGCGGTCAGCTACTACGCGATCCAGGCTTCCTGCGACCTGGCCGACGAGCGTGGCGCCTACGAGACGTTCCAGGGTTCGCTGTGGTCCCAAGGCATCCTGCCGCTGGACTCGCAACAGATCCTGATCGCCCAGCGCGGCCAGAAGTACATCGACGTTGACCTGAACGAATCCCTGGACTGGGCACCGGTTCGCGCCCGTGTGCAGAAAGGCATCCGTAACTCCAACATCATGGCCATCGCACCGACCGCCACCATCGCCAACATCACTGGCGTGTCGCAGTCGATCGAACCGACCTACCAGAACCTGTATGTGAAATCGAACCTGTCGGGCGAGTTCACCGTGATCAACCCGTACCTGGTTCGCGACCTCAAGGCCCGTGGCCTGTGGGACTCGGTCATGATCAACGACCTGAAGTACTACGACGGTTCGGTGCAGCAGATCGAGCGTATCCCGCAAGAGCTCAAAGAGCTCTACGCCACTGCGTTCGAAGTGGACACCAAGTGGATCGTCGACGCCGCCAGCCGTCGCCAGAAGTGGATCGACCAGGCTCAATCGCTGAACCTGTACATCGCCGGCGCTTCGGGCAAGAAGCTGGACGTGACCTACCGCATGGCTTGGTACCGTGGCCTGAAAACCACTTACTACCTCCGTGCCCTGGCCGCGACCAGCACCGAGAAGTCGACCATCAACACCGGCAAGCTGAACGCTGTTTCCAGCGGCGGCAACCACGGTGACGATTCGGTCCTGGCTGCTCCAGCAGGCCCTGCGCCAGTGCCAAAGGCCTGCGCGATCGACGAGCCGGATTGCGAAGCTTGCCAATAAGCTGAGCGAGTGGGCGCGTAAAGGCGCCTGCTCAAAGAAGCCCCCGATAGACCGCTGGTTTATCGGGGGTTTTCTTTTGCCTGGAGAAAAGTTGGCGCCTGTCCCGACCCCATCGCGAGCAAGCTCGCTCCCACATTGGAATGCGTACACATAACCCTGTGGGAGCGAGCTTGCTCCGGGCGACGATCCGACGATGAGGCCGGCACAGGCACCACAAAAATAGCCACCCACAAAAAAGCCCCTCTTTCGAGGGGCTCCTTGTGCAGCCTTCAAACAACCATCGATATCAGGCCATCTGAATGATGGTCTGCATGATGGTGCTCTGGGTGGAGATGGTCTTGGCGTTCGCCTGGTAGTTGCTCTGGGCCTTGATCAGCTCGACCAGTTCGTTGGTCAGGTTGACGTTGGACTCTTCCAGGGAGTTGGAGACGATCGAACCCAGGGTGCCGGTTTGTGGAGCATCGTAGCCTGGGATACCCGAGGCAAAAGTTTCCTTCCAGCTGGTGCCGCCTATTGGCTGCAGGCCTTGCTCGTTGGTGAAGCTGGCGAGGGCGAGCTGGCCGATCGGCTTGGTCTGGTTGTTGCTGAAGTTGGCCAGCAATACACCGCTGCCGTCGATGGTCAGGTTGGTGATCTGGCCAGTGGCGTAGCCGTTCTGGGTTGGGATCGACCGGGCGGTGTCAGCGTTGAATTGGGTGGTGTTGCCCATGGAAATCGTGATGGTCGGCGCACTGGCGGCGCCGTTGGCGGTCCATACGCCGTTGGTCACAGTGCCGGGAACCCAACCGGTCAGTACCAGATCGCTATTGACCGTCGCTGGCGGAGTGGTGACCGTGGTCAACTTGCCGCTCGAATCGAAGTTCATGGTCGAAGGAACCGGCGCAGTCGCACCCGTCGTGGTCGGCAAGCTGCCGTTCAGGTTACGACCATCGATCAAGGTATAGACATTCCAAGTGTTGCCGGCAGTCTTGACCATGTACTGGTCCATGGAGTGCTGGTTGCCCTGGGTGTCATAGACCGGGGTAGTGAACTGCTTGGTGAACGTGGCCGTGTCAGCCGGATTGAACGCCGCAGTGATCGGCGTCGCCGTCGAGTTCAGGTTGATCGTCGACGAAACCAGGCTGGTGGCAGTCGGCGGCAGGTTCGAGGTGTCGATGCGCAGGTCGGTCAGGATACCGTTCTGGATCTTGCCGTTGGCATCCACGCCATAGCCCTGCAGGCGCGAAGTGCCGTCGCTGTTGGTGATGAAGCCTTCCTTGTCGGTCTTGAAAGTACCGGCACGGGTGTAGCTCAGGGAGCCGTCGTTGCTCAGGACAAAGAAGCCCTGGCCCTGGATGCCCATGTCCAGCACGTTGCCGGTATTGTTCACATCACCCTGGCCGAACTGCTGGGAAACGTTGGCCAGGCGTACGCCGTTGCCGACGGTCTTGCTACCCGAACCCAATTTGGTGGCCGAGTAGACGTCTTCGAATTCCGCGCGGGACGATTTGAAACCGGTGGTCGCCACGTTGGCGATGTTGTTGCCGGTCACGTCCAGCTGTTTGTTGGCTGCATAGAGACCGCTAAGGCCGATGTTGAAAGACATGTTGACTCCTTTTGCCGGTTAGTCGGCTCTACATACCAATAGTTTGTACTTTGGACAGGGCAATGCTGCCCAGCCCGGCCAGGTTGAGCATCAGCTCACCGCCCGTCTGGCTGATCGTCACGCTGCTGACCGTGGCCGGCAGGTTGGTGATCAGCGACGTGGCCTTGCCGTCGATGGTGGTCGAGGCCGCGAAGGTGTAAGTGCCCGATTCAACGACCGTGCCCGCATCGTTCTTGCCATCCCAGATGAACGCGGAGTTGCCGGCGTTCTGGCTGCCCAAGTCGATGGTGCGAACGGTCTTGCCGTCCTTGTCCACGATCTTGACCGCGACGGAGGACACCGATGCCGGTACCACCACCGTGCCGTTGAGGCTCTTGGAGGTATCGACCACGGCTTTGTCGCCCGGAGCGATGACCGAGCGACCGACCAGCGACGAGGCTTGCAGGGCCTGGGACGAGTTGTAGTTGCCGGCGATACCGCTCACGGTGTCGTTAAGGGTGGTGATGCCTTCCAGGCTGCTGAACTGCGCCAGTTGGGCAACGAACTCGCCGTTATCCTGTGGCTCCAGCGGGTTCTGGTTTTTCAGCTGGGTCACGAGCAACTGCAGGAACGCATCCTTGCCCAATTCCTTCTTGCCGGTCGCCGCACCGGTCGCCGCGCCGAGGGCATCGGTGGTGGTGTTGGTCTTGACCGAGGAATTGGCCAGGATCTCGTTCAGGCTCAAGCCGCTGGTAGTGTTGGTAACGCTCATGTGAATCGCCCCTTATCACTGACCGAGGGTCAGGACCTTCTGCATCATGGTTTTGGCGGTGTTCATCATTTCGGCGTTGGTCTGGAACGAACGACTGGCGGAAATCATGTCGGCCATTTCTTCGACAACGTTGACGTTCGGGTAGTAGACATAGCCCTTGGCATCAGCGGCCGGGTGGTTCGGCTCATAACGTGCTTCGAGGTTGCTCTGGTCTTCGACTACGCCAAGCACCTGTACGCCCTGCCCGGCCGCGTCCTGCTCCTGGAACAGCGAGTCGCTGCCGCCGGACTGGCCGCCCTGGAACATGGTGGCGAATACCGGGTGGCGGGCGCGGTAGGTCTGGTCGATGCTCGACGAAACGGTCTCGGCGTTGGCGATGTTACTGGCGACGGTGTTCAGGCGAGTGGTCTGGGCACTCATGGCACTGCCGGCAATGTTGAATACGCTAGCAATCGACATGGCTTACTCTCCGCGCAGGGCCGATACCAGCCCTTTGAACTTGCTGTTGAGCAGGGTGAAGCTGGCCTGGAAGTTCACGGAGTTTTCCGCGTAGTTGGACTGTTCCAGTTGAGCGTCCACGGTGTTCTGGTCGATCGAAGGCTGCATCGGCGTGCGATACATCAGCGATTCGTCGCCATTGCCCAGGCCTTCGGCTTCGATATGCCGGCTGTTGGTCATGTTCAGGGCGAAGCTGCCGTTCTTGGTCTTCTCGTTCTGCTCGGCGAGCACTTTGGAGAAGTCCAGGTCCCGAGCCTTGTAGTTCGGGGTGTCGGCGTTGGCGATGTTGTTGGCCAGGACTTCGGCACGCTGGGCGCGGAAGCTCAGGGCCTGTTCGTGGATACCGAGCGCTTTATCGAAGCTGATGCTCATGTCGGAAACCTTTGGGTGACCAGAATGTACGTACGATGGACTTAGCAAGCGCCGTGCCACTTTGGAAAAGCCCATAAACCGGGGCTTTGCGGGCATCGGCAAAGCGGCAATGCCAGAAAAGCGGCAACTGGCTTCCGCCGGCTGCCGCTTTTCTGCCGCTTTCGCCCAGGCAATGGGGACCAAATGTGGGAGCGAGCTTGCTCGCGATAGCGGTGTGTCAGTCAACATTGATGTCGCCTGCAATACCGCTATCGCGAGCAAGCTCGCTCCCACAGGGATAATGGTGATGGGGAGGAAATTAGCGGGCAAAAAAAACGGGAGCCCGTGGGGACTCCCGTTTTTTTGACAGTTCAAGCCAATCACTTCGCCTGGTAAATGATCCCCGGGCTGCACTGGACCATCTGGTAATGATCCGGCAAACCGTTCAACGCCTCGGAGGCGCCGAGGAACAGGTAGCCGCCCGGCTTGAGCGTGCTGTGGATGCGCAGCAGGATGTCTTTCTTCACTTCGGCGGAGAAGTAGATCAGTACGTTGCGGCAGAACACGATGTCGAACTTGCCCAGGCTGGCATAGCTGTCCAGCAGGTTGAACGAGCGGAACTCCACCCGGCTCTTGATCGGCGCCTTGACCACCCATTTACCCGGCCCTTTCGGATCGAAGAACCGTTGCAGGCGATCCGGCGACAGGCCCCGGCCGATGGCCAGGCTGTCGTACTCACCGGTCTTGCAGTTATTGAGCATGGTCCCGGACAGGTCGGTGGCGACGATCTGCACGCCGCCTTTCAACTGGCCGAGGTTGGACCGCTCGAACTCATCGATGGACATCGACAGCGAATAGGGTTCCTGTCCCGACGAACAGGCCGCCGACCAGATCCGCAGACGCTGGCCTGGGCTCGCCTTAATGGCCGACGGCAGCACTTTGTTCTTCAACACCTCAAACGGATAGGTGTCGCGAAACCACAGGGTTTCGTTGGTGGTCATCGCGTCCACCACCATCTCGCGCAAGCCACTGCGCGGCTGGGTCTGGATACGCTGCACCAGTTCGCCCAATGACTTGAGGCCCTGTTGCTCCATCAATTTATTGAGACGGCTCGACACCAGGTACTGCTTGTTTTCACCAAGCAAGATGCCACAGGCTTTTTCCAGGAAGACCCGGAACTGCTCGAAATCCAAATTACCCGTAGACAAGATACCGCCTCTTTCATCGTGTTGACTTGCCGGGCGCACAACGCGCCCAACCTTTTATTCTGCTGCTTTGATCCGCTCGACGACCCGGGAAGCCAGGTCATCGGGACGGAATTTCGCCAGGAAATCGTCGGCGCCGACCTTCTTGACCATCGCCTGGTTGAAAACCCCGGACAACGAAGTATGCAAGATGATGTGCAGCTTTTGCATGCGCGGGTCGCTGCGGATTTCCGACGTCAGGGTGTACCCGTCCATCTCCGGCATTTCGATGTCGGAGATCATCATCAGGAACTCTTCCTCAGGCTTCTTGCCCTCGTCGACCAGTTTGCGCAGGTAATCCAGCGCCTGTCGCCCGTCATTCAACGCCACCACCTCAACGCCAATCGTTTGCAGGCAACGGGTCACCTGCTTGCGGGCCACCGAAGAGTCATCGACGGTCAACACCCGCAGCGAAATCGCCTTGTGCTGGGTTTCGGCATCCACCACTCCCATGGAGATCGCTTCCGGCGTGGGCGCTACTTCGGCGAGGATCTTCTCCACGTCGATGATTTCCACCAACTGGTTATCGACCCGAGTCACTGCCGTGAGGTAGTGATCGCGGCCGGTGCCCTTGGGCGGTGGATGGATCTCTTCCCAGTTCATGTTGACTATGCGCTCCACCGAGCGGACCAGGAAACCCTGGGTCTTGGTGTTGTACTCGGTGATGATCACAAACGGATTGCTCTGGTCCAGCAGCCGACCGGAACCGGTCGCCATCGCCAGGTCGAGAATCGGGATGGTCGCACCCCGGATATTGGCCACACCGCACACGACGGGGCTGGACTTGGGCATCAAGGTCAGCTTGGGGCATTGCAGCACCTCGCGAACCTTGAACACGTTGATCCCATACATTTGTTGGCCGTCGAGACGGAACAACAACAGCTCCAGGCGATTCTGACCGACCAGCTGAGTGCGCTGGTTTACCGAATCCATTACTCCCGCCATGCCCTGACTCCTACCTAACGCTAATGTGTCCGACGCGCATTCATTCACTAAACGGCACGGGGCTTGCTATTGAACCGGCATGAACGCACAAACGACATTTTCTCGACGCCTGACCACTCACTGCCGCCACTGGCTCGGTGCACTGCTGGCTGTCTGCCTGTTCACTTCGGGCGGTCCTGCCCTTGCTGCTGTTCCGGTTACCTTGCCTGATCTCCTTATCGGCGTCACTCAGGGCTTTCTTGAATTCACCGTAGAAGACTATCTGGCTACCAGTCAAACCGAAGGGCGTTACGAAATCGAAGTCAACCAACTCGACCCTCGCCTGCGCATGCCGATGTGCGACAAGGAATTGACTGCTTCGCTGGAGAGTCCCGCTCGCCCGCTGGGCCGCGTCACGGTGAAGGTTCGTTGCGACAGCGCCGCGCCCTGGACGGTGTTCGTGCCCGCTCAAGTGCGCCTGTTTCGGGAAATTGTCACCACCACTCGTCCGCTCAAGCGGGCCGGGATCGTCGAGCCCCAGGACGTGATGTTGCGTGAACGGGACATCAGCCAGATCACCCAGGGCTTCCTGACCTCCGTCGATCAGGCCATCGGGCAGAAACTTGTCCGACCAATGGTCGCCGATCAGGTCGTGACGCTGGTGCATCTGGAGCAGGCCGAGGTGGTCCGCAAGGGCGACCAGGTTGTGATCACCGCCCGCAGCGGCTCCCTGGCCGTGCGGATGCCCGGCGAAGCCCTGTCCAACGGCGGCATGAGTGAACAGATACGGGTAAAAAACCTTAATTCCCAGCGCGTGATCAAGGCGCAGGTGACGGCCCCAGGCCAAGTGGAAGTGGCGATGTAGTGATCAGGTAGAGGAGGTAGAAAGCTGGCGCTTGATCCCGGTGTTCCCTAGACTGTGCCTTACGCAAAGGCAAGCGCAGACGTGCGCACGTTCATTTCATAAATGAGCCTAAAGTTTTTTTGGGGATGGCCGAAAACATGGCAAGCGTCCAAATACCCAGAGGTTTTTTACCATGGTCATCGATTTTAATCGTTTAAACAGCTCTTCACCGCTGACAGGCACTACGCGTACCAGCGCCACCAAGGAAACCGCCGAAGCCGGCAAATCCGCGCCGCTGCCTACACCCGCCGAACAAATCAGCAACGGGGAGTCGGTACACCTCAGCACTGAGGCTCAGCAGTTGCAGAAGGTCACTGACAAGCTGCGCGATCAACCTGTCGTCGACAACGCCCGCGTGGCCGAGTTGAAAGCAGCAATCGCCGATGGCAGCTACAAAGTCGACAGCAACCGCGTAGCCAGCAAACTGCTCAACTTCGAAGCCCAGCGCTAGGCCGCCGCCTGCGCCAGGCTTTTGGACGCTAAGACCCAAGGCCAGCCATGCACGACACTACTTTATTGCAACTGATCATCGACGACTTCGTTCCAGCGCAACAATTGCTGGAGTTATTGCAGGCCGAATCCTTGGCACTGCACGGTCGTGACATGCCTTTGCTGGAAACTATCCTGGCGCAGAAACAGGCACTGATCATCTTGCTCGACCAGCATGGCCGCAAGCGCAGCGAGATCCTCACCAGCCTCAACCTGCCCGCCAGTCCTGACGGCCTTGAGCAGCTGGCCAGCCAGTCGACCGTCGGCGACCAGTTGCGCTCCCAGAGCAAAGTGCTCAACGACCTGCTCGCCCAATGCCAGGCAACCAACGCTCGCAACGGCCAGTCGATCCTGATGCAGCAGGCCGCCACCGCCAACCAGTTGCGCATTCTCAACGGTGGCGAGATCCCGACGCTGTATGACGCTAGCGGTTCAACGGCCAGAATGGTCAAGCACCGCCCGCTCAGCCAGGCATGAAACGAACAATGCCTTCGCTCTATCAACGCGCGATACATGCTGGCAAAATGCCGGCCATTCGTAGTCGTATTTTGCCTGGAGATTGACTCACCGTGTTCAATGCCTCAAACGCGGATGATGCTCCGCAGCCCCCCAAGGTCCTCACCACACCCCTGGAAATCGCCGGCAACCTGCGGATGCTGCAAGATAGCCACGACCCGCTGATCATTACCTTCCATGAACGTACCCAGCGCTTCCAGAGCTATCTGGTCGACGTCGACCGCGAGACCAACTCCATCGCCCTGGATGAAATGATTCCCCGGGATGGCGAACGTTTCCTGCTGGCCGGCGAGCCTTTTCGTGTCGAGGGTTTCCATGACGGCGTGCGTATCGCATGGGATGGCAAGGGCCCACTGACCATTGATGAATCCAGCGACGGTCGCTGCTATCGCGGCGCCCTGCCCGACGAAGTGGTCTACCACCAACGTCGCAACGCCTTCCGCGCCGCCCTGAAACTGGCACAGCTGGTAAGCGTTGAACTGGGCGGCGACAAGATGAAGTCCCCGGTGGATGGCAAGCTGCTGGACATTTCCGCCACCGGTTGCAAGTTACGCTTCGAGGGCGACATCACAGAGCGCCTGCAATTGGGCCAGGTGTATGAGCGTTTCATCGCAGCCCTGCCGTTTGGCAACATGACCGCCCCAGTCGAGCTGCGCTACCTGCATTTCGAAGAAAGGATCAACACCACGTTCGCCGGTGTACGCTTCCACAACATCAGTGGCCTGGTGCAACGGCAGGTCGAGCGGTTCGTCTACCAGCTCCAACGAGAAGCCCGGCGCTTCGATAAAGACGACCTCTGATTTTCGAGGCATAAAAAACGGGCAGTCCCTTGCGGCGACTGCCCGTTTTTTTATGCCTGCTTCAAGGTCTGGCCTGGGTAAAACTCGGTGTCTCAGGCGTCTCGGCTTCAGTTTCAGCCTCCGCCGCAGTCTCAGTGGCCGGCTCAGGCTCCACGTCCGGATTGGCCGGCGCCTGCATTTGCTCCTGCACCACCTGCTCATCCACCCGCGGATCAAGACACGCCACCAAAGGCGAACTCGACATGCTGTCCGGCATCGCCACGTGATGCAGCGGTGCGTCATCGACCTGATGCAAGTTGGTCACCGCTTTCGGCCGGATCCGCCACACCAGCACCAAGGCAAAGAAGGCGAAGAAGGCGTAGAGCATCTGGCTGCCGAACATCTTCATCAGCACGCCGGCCACCAGCGGCCCGATGCTGGCCCCCACGCCGTAGGTCACCAGCAGCATCGCGGTCAGGGACACCCTTCGATCAGCTTCGACGTGGTCGTTGGAGAACGCTACCGCCAGCGGATACAGGCAGAATTGCACCAGCGAACAGAAGAACCCCGCGACGAACAGCACCTCCAGCGGCACCGTCGGAAGAATCGCCAATGGCAGCGCACAGATCGTCAGGACCAGCGCAAAGCAGCGGATCAGCAGCGCCCGGTCATATCGATCGGACAGCCAGCCCAGGGGCCACTGCACCAGCAGTCCGGCGAAGATGCAGCTACCCATGAACAGACCGACCTGCTCGGTCGACAGGCCCTGCTGAGAGGCATACAGGGGCGCCAGGCCATAGAACGAGCCGACGATCAACCCGGAGCCCAGCACCGTACTCAATGACTGCGGCACACGCTTGATGAAGAAGCGCGGCTCCATGGGCGCCGGATGCAGCGCCGCCGGGTGAATCCGCCGGGTCAGTGTCACCGGCACCAGGCACAAGGCGAAGCACAGCGCCACCAGCATCAACAGCTCAAGCCCCAGGGCCGGGTGCATGACCAGGATCAACTGACCCAGCACCAACCCCAGGTACGAGGCGATCATATAGCCGCTGAACACCACCCCACGCTGCTTGGCATCGGCTTGCTCGTTGAGCCAGCTCTCGATGACCATGTACTGGCACATCATCCCGAGGCCGACAATCATCCGCAGCACGATCCAGGCCGGCAGCCAGTCCACCAGGCCATGGCCCAGCACTGCCGCCCCGACAATCCCGGCGCAGGCCGAATAGGCGCGGATGTGGCCGACACGGGCGATCAGCCGGTGGCCGATCTTGCCACCCAGCACCAGGCCGAAATAGTTGGCAGCCATCAGCGCACCGACCCAGAGGCTGTCCACATGGTCGGCGGCCAGGCGCAAGGCCAGGTAAGTACTCAAGAGGCCCGAGCCGATCAACATCATCAGCGAGGCGAAATAAAGCGCTCGAAAAGGTTTCCAGATTTGGCGCATCGGCGTTCCGAGCGGCTCCTTGAGGTGAGTAAGGGCTACCTGTTGAAGATAGCCCGAATGCGACGGTTCGTTAGGCCTGGGCCGCCAGGACACGCCGCTCCCAGGGCGTGATTTCATCGAAGAAGCTGGTCAGTTCCAGGGTCTTGGAGGCGATGTAGCCTTCGATGAACTCCGTACCGAACAGTTCCTTCGCCAGATGACTACGCTTCAGACGCTCCAAGGCGGCATGCAAGGTACATGGCAGCGACAGATTATCCGGCACTTCGAATTCACCCTGGATCGCCGCGCTCGGCTCCAGCCGATGTTCAATCCCATACAGCCCGGCGGCCAGGCTGGCGGCAATCGCCAGGTAGGGGTTGGCATCGGCCCCCGGCAAGCGGTTCTCGACCCGCCGGGCCACTGGCGAACTGGCGGGAATCCGCAACCCGGCCGAACGGTTGTCGTGGGACCAGCAGGCATTGTTCGGCGAGGCGAACGGGTGGCACAGGCGCTGGTAGGAATTCACGTTCGGCGCGAACAACGCGGTGAAATCCGCCAGGCACGCCTGTTGCCCACCGATGAAATGCCGGAAAGTCGCCGTCGGTTCGCCTGCCTCGTCGCTGAACACGTTGCGACCGCTGTCCGCCTCGACGACGCTCTGATGGATGTGCATCGAACTGCCCGGCGTGTGGGCCAGGGGCTTGGCCATGCAGACCACGGTCAGGCCGTGCTTGAGCGCCACTTCCTTGAGCAGGTGCTTGAACAGGAAAGTCTGGTCGGCCAGCAACAGCGGGTCGCCGTGCAGCAGATTGATCTCGAACTGGCTTACGCCCATTTCATGCATGAAGGTGTCGCGAGGCAGGCCCAGCGCCGCCATGCATGCATAGACCTCACTGAAGAACGGGCGCAGGCCATTGTTGGAGCTGACGCTGAACGCCGAATGGCCGTCTTCGCGACGTCCATCCAGGCCCATCGGCGGCTGGAACGGCTGGGTCGGGTCCGGATTGGGGGCGAACACGAAGAATTCCAGTTCGGTCGCCACCACCGGGGCCAGGCCAAGGGCGGCATAGCGCGCGACAACCGCCTTGAGCTGGCCGCGCGTCGAGAGCCGGGAGCTTTCACCGGTCAACTCGTCGGCATCGCAGACCGCCAGGGCACGGGGCTGCTGGCTCCAGGGCAGGCGATGAATCTGTTTCGGATCGGCCACCAGCGCCAGGTCGCCGTCGTCGCTGCCGTAGAAACGCGACGGCGGATAACCACCCATGATGCATTGCAGCAGCACGCCCCGCGCCAACTGCAACCGCCGGCCTTCGAGGAAACCCTCAGCGGTCATTACCTTGCCCCGCGGCACGCCATTCAAATCCGGTGTGACACATTCAATCTCATCAATGCCCGTCAGTCGCTGCGCGAGTGAACGCTGGCCATCGGTCGTCATGACGCAATCCTTGTTATGTGCGAGCCGCGAACGGCAACCCGTACAAAATAGGCTTCGGCTGTTCGGAATATCAAGCACCCACAGACAATTAAAATCTTGTGCAATACGAGTGTGGGAGCGAGCTTGCTCGCGATGGCTTCGGCTCAGTCAATATTGAGCTGACTGATACATCGCTATCGCGAGCAAGCTCGCTCCCACAGGGGATTTTGCTGTTTTTTATAAAGCGCACGCTCAGGGCAGGTAAAGCCGGAACACCCCACCGCCCAACACACCGCCATTGGCAATCTCGGTACGCCCGCTCACGCCGCCGCGCTGGTGCAGCCCGGCGATCCGCGCGGCGAAGTACAGGCCCAGCCCGGTGCTGCCGCTGCTGTGGTTGATACCCTGCACGTACTCGGCCTGACGCTCGATCATCTCTGGCGGGTAACCTTCGCCGTCGTCATTGATCGTCAGCACCAGTTGCCCGGCCTCATCGCTGACACTGATCAGCAGCGCCTGGCGCGCATGGCGAATGGCATTGTTGATGCAGTTGTCGAGCACCGAAGCAATCAGTTCACGGTCGAAAAAGCCCAAGGGGCTGAGCGGATCTACGTCATAGGTGACCATGATCCCGCGACTGCGGAACACGTCCTGATGGCCGGCCAGTTGCGCCTCGATGAAGTCATCCAGCTCATGGTAGGCCGGGTGCAGCGGCAACTGGTTGACACCGAGCTTGTACAGCCCCAGCAGTTGCACCAGCAAACCATTGAGATGGGCGAACTCGAACTCGATGACGCCTTGCTCCGAGGTCTGGCGCTCGGCGTCGGGCAGGCGCTCGAGCCATTGCGTATGCGTCTGCATGAGCAAGGTCAGGGAGTTCTTCATGTCGTGCACGGTCGACGCGATCACCGTGGAAAAATCGAGGGCCTGTTCGCTGTCATTCATCGCCAAATGCCTTGCTTCGCAGTTTTTGATAACGCGCAAAACGCGCATCGGTGTCGGGCATCATGCCCACCAGTTTCAGACAGGCGCGGCACTCCAGCAGCAGTTCCGACTCCACGCTGGTGTCGGTGCCATGCAGCAGCGATTGCGCCATGTTCAGGGCAATACTGATGTTCTTCGGTTGCATCTTCAGGGCGCGGCGGAACAGCTCCCGCGCCTCCGGCAACGCGCCGGTCTTGTAGACCCGCACGCCTTCGCGGTTCAACTCGGCGGCGGCATTGCCCTGGTTGAGGATGTTCGGATCGTCGGTCAGCTTGGCGATGCCTTGCATCACCGTCGGGTCATCACCGTAGATTTCCGCGCAGTTCTTGAGCATCGACTCGCCGGCACTGGTCTGGCCAAGCATTTGCAACTGCTTGGCCACCAGCAACGCGGCCTCGGCGCTCATGAATTGCTCCATGCCATCGAGGCGCTGCAAAGCCTGTTCGGTGAGCTTCTCGGCAGTTTCGGCATCGTTGAGCAACAGGCTGGTGGCCTTCATCAGCCGCGCCCGAACCTGCAGCCCCGGGTCGTTGAGGTTCTCCTTCGCCACGGCGCTGAGCGTGGTGTTGATCTCCAGCCGTGTTCGGGTATCGAGGCCTTTTTCGCTGCCCTTGCTGATCAACGCATGGGCCAGGCCGAGGTTGCTTTCCGGGTCCTTGAAGCGCGACTGCGCGCCCTGCCCGACCGCCTGGCGATAGGCCCGGGAAGCCGTGTCGTAGTCTTCGTTGGTCATCGCCAGCTTGCCCAACAACGATTGGCGACGCACCGCCAGCGGCGACAGGCGCACCGCCTCTTCCAGCACGTGCTGCGCCTGTTTGGTGTCACCTTCGGCCACCAGCACGTCGGCCATGCCGTCGTACAACGCCGGCATCATTGGAAAGACTTTCAGGGCCTTTTCATAAACGGCCTTGGCCTGCGCCACCTGGCCACGCTTGAACATCAACTTCCCAAGCCCCACGTAGGCCCACGGCAACGGGCGATCCGCGATGATGGAGTTGTATAGCCGCTCAAGGGCCTCGTTCTGATTCAGGTCGCGCAACGCATCGGCTCGATAACGCAGGCACAACGGTCCGTAGCGCGGATCCTGCTTGCACAGGGCGATACAGGCATTGAGCACTTCCATCGGCTTGCCACGATCGAGGGCTTGCAGGATCGGCTTGAGCAGGGTCTTGCGCTGCTCGAGCCGCTCCAACCGCTGGGCCAGGCCGGAGCGGTTGAACGGTTTGGTCAGGTACGCATCGGGCTCATGCTCCAGGGCACTGAGCACCATCGCCTGGCTGGTCTCGGCGGTCACCATGAGGAAGACACTTTCATGGCTGATCAACTTTTCGACCATCAGGTCTTCAAGCACCTGCTGGCCATTCTTGCGCCCATCGCCCAGGTGATAGTCCTGCAAGATGAAGTCATAGCGTTTCTGCGAACACATGCGCAGCGCCACTTCACCGGTGTCGGCGGTGTCCACGTCCTTGACGCCCAGCTCACGCAGCATGGAGCGGATCGAACTGCGGAAATCCGAGAAATCATCGACGATCAAAAAACTTTTTTGGTGGTACGCCAGCATCGAGGATGTCCAGGCAAGTAAGAAAATAACCCAATGGCATAACAACGAAACGCCGTGTCACAGCCCCGAGGCGCGCAGATGATAGCCACCAACCAGCAACGTTCAAGGGATTTCAGCAACCGCTTGGCCTGGCTGAGTCGTGACGCACATTGCGAGCCGAAACGTTGGAGAGAAACGGGCTCATCGGGTTATCGGCAGGAGATGGCGTTCCGTTAAGGGGAAGGTGTGGGAGAAACCGAGTGCGAAGGATCAGCTAAACACAGAACCCGTGGCGAGGTTGTTGATCGTTCGGGAGATGGGGATGCGAGCAGGAAAAGTCAGCGACAATTTCGCTAACCCATTGTTTATAATGGTGTCCCAGGGCAGGTTCGAACTGCCAACCTTCCCCTTAGGAGGGGGATGCTCTATCCAATTGAGCTACTGAGACACGAGTCGACCACGAGAGACGCGGTGCGCAGGACGGCGTGCATGTTAACGACCTGCCCTGCGTTTGTCATGTCGCCCATGGCTTTTTAAGTGTAGGCAAATAGTAGTCCCTGTAAGGCTGACAGATCCTGGACGTCGAGCTTAGGCCGCCATTCATCTGTCCTGGCTCGCTTATCCTAGTAAATCGGCCATTTGCCACTATCCTGTACAAGACAGGGACGGCACACGTTTTTGTCCATTTCCGTTATCCGCCAGACGGTATGGCACATAGACACAATCCGACGGTCACAGATGCGAACCTGTTGTTTTTTACCAACCAGTCCGCATTTTTTGATGAAGGGTACTGGCAGAACGCCTTTACCCGGATCAGAATTTGTCACAGAATTGGCGCCAATGATCTGGCAATTTTGAGGCATGATGCGGGCCTCTTAACAATTCAGGTTGAACATTTGGCAATGGAGCTTGTCCTATCGACATCCTGCGGCCAATCCCGAGAACCGCTCCCCTGAACTAACCGGTTAAATATATGCGCCCAATGAAACAGGCAATTTATTCCAGCCGTACGGCTGACAAGTTCGTCGTACGTCTGCCAGACGGAATGCGGGAACGCATTGCCGAAGTGGCTCGCAATCATCACCGCAGCATGAACTCTGAAATCATCGCGCGTCTTGAGCAAAGCCTTATTCAGGAAGGCGCGCTGGGTGAAGAGTTGAGCATGCGCCTGGACAGCCCAGAGCTGTCATTGCATGAGCGCGAACTGCTTCAACGCTTCCGACAACTCTCCCATCGCCAGCAGAACGCCCTCGTTTCGCTGATTGCCCATGACGCAGAAATGGCCGCAGACGCGACCTGATAGCCCAAAAATACTCAAGCCAGCCTCGTGCTGGCTTTTTTTTGCCTGGCGTTTGGCCTCAAGCCTGCTTTTCAAGCACTCATCAGAGCCATCGATCCAACACCACTGCTGATCCATGGCAGTGATGCTAAATTGATCCGCTAAAAAGTATGGGCATGGAGGCCTGCATGACAGGTCACGCATTCAAGATTCAAAGAATCCCAGGGCTGGGCGTGGAAATCGTCGAGGCCGATTCAGATCGAACGTTTGTCCGGCATATGCACGAGCATTTCGGCATTGGCTTGCTTGTGCGCGGAGCGCAACGCTCAGCCAGCGGCCGAGGCCAGGTAGAAGCGACGGCTGGCGACCTTATATCGGTCAATCCGGCCGAAGTGCATGACGGCGTCCCCATCGGAAACGGAACGCGTCGTTGGCAGATGCTGTATTTCGACCCGCCGTTGATTGCGCAGGCATTCAAGGATATGGCGCACGATGGGGGCATCTGCGCCCAGGAATTCGCCTATCCGGTACTGCAAAGCCCGCGTGCAGCAGAATTGTTCCGCACTTTGTACCAAGCCGTCGCTCAAGCCGAGGAGTTTGGCGATCACTTGAAGATCGAAGAAACGCTCGTGCTTTTGCTCGAACATCTGCTGGATCGCTCCATGCCGATAGCGTCTTTGCCGGAGGTCGCGGCAAACCGTGCAAAAGCCTTGATCGACGACGATCCGCAGTCGTCCATGTCGCTTGCCCTGCTCGCCAGGGAGGCCGATTTAAGCCGCTTTCAACTGGTACGCGCCTTCACCCGCCTGACCGGTTTGACACCCCACGCCTATCTGCTGCAACGACGCATCCACCGAGTACGACAACTGATCGCTGCTGGCATGCCGCTGGCCGATGCGTCCCTGGCCAGCGGTTTCGCCGATCAGAGCCATATGACTCGATGCTTCGTGCGCAGCTTTGGATTCTCACCGGGCATGTACGTCCGGTAAGGACACCCATAGCGACCTGCAATTTCGTTCAAGACGCCCCTTCTCACTGCAGGCAGGCTGGAGACTTCATAACTGCCAAGGTCGGCGTCGCATGAACCTCGAATTTTTTATCACTTCCCTGATCGTGGCAGCTTCGCCTGGCACTGGCGTGGTCTATACGGTGGCGGCCGGCCTGGCCCGGGGCTGGCGCGCAAGCGTGGTAGCGGCATTGAGTTGTACCCTGGGGATTGTGCCGCACATGCTGGCAGCCATCACGGGCCTCGCTGCACTGCTGCACACCAGCCCATTGGCCTTCGAGATCGTCAAGTACCTGGGCGTCGCTTACCTGTTGTGGATGGCATGGAACACGCTCCAGAGCCATGGGGCATTGCATATTGATCCGCACAAGACTCCGCGATCGAATGGCGCGGTGATTTTGTCGGGCATCTTGATCAATCTGCTGAATCCAAAGCTGTCGATTTTTTTCCTGGCCTTTCTACCGCAATTTCTCGCGCCAGGAGAAACGGATGCCATGTGGCGCATGCTGCAACTGAGCTTCATCTTCATGGCGATCACCTTTGCCGTCTTCGTCATCTATGGCGTGCTCTGCGCATCGATGCGCCGCCATGTTCTGGAGCGCCCATCCGTGTTGCAGTGGATACGCCGGCTATTCTCGGCAGCTTTTTTGTTACTGGCGGCGCGATTGGCGTTGATGCAGTGATGCGTGGGGGGGATTTTGCGGGCGGCAGGGTTGGTGTGTATATCCGTTGCTGCGGTAACGGCGGCTTAGGGTTCCGCTCTTACAGCGGGTCACTTTTGGAAGAGCCGGGAGCCGGACCAGCCAAAAGTAACCAAAAGCGCTCTGCCCCACCACTTGGTGCCTCGCCTAGGCTCGGCATGCCCGAACGAAGGCATTGCTCCGTGGGCCCGCCGCGAAGGGCCATCCATGGCCCAGCGCGGCTATCCCGAGGCGGCCTTATAGCCGACCTGGTTCTTGGTGGGATCGCGTTTCTCCTGTGGGAGCGAGCCTGCTCGCGAAAGCGGAGGGTCAGTTAGTGGTGATGTTGGATGTGCTGATGTCATCGCGAGCAAGCTCGCTCCCACAGGTTTTGCGGTGCACACGGATTTTGTGCCTGCCAACGATCCAATGTGGGAGCGAGCTTGCTCGCGATAGCGGGGGTGCAGTTGCATAGAGGCTGGACCCGCCAGTTGCTCTTGTCTTTAGTCTTGACGCCCCGCAATCCAAAAGAAGCGCAAAAAAACGGCGCTTCCCATTTCTGAAAGAAGCGCCGTTTTTCTATGTGGACAGTATTACGCCAAACAGGCGGGTTCCTCGATGAGCGACTCAGAGCAGGAAAATCGTCGCCAACCCCAGGAAGATGAAGAACCCGCCACTGTCAGTCACGGCCGTGATCATCACACTGGCGCCCATGGCAGGGTCACGGCCCATGCGGGCCAGGGTCATGGGGATCAGGACCCCCATCAATGCCGCCAACAACAGATTGAGCGTCATCGCGGCCGTCATGACCACCCCCAGCGACCAGCTGCCATAGAGCAGATAAGCCACCACGCCAATCACACCACCCCAAATCACGCCGTTGATCAGGGACACAGCCAGTTCCTTGCGCATCAATCGCGAAGTGTTGCCGGTACTGACCTGGTCCAGCGCCATGGCACGGACGATCATGGTGATGGTCTGGTTGCCAGAGTTGCCACCGATACCGGCGACGATGGGCATCAGCGCCGCAAGCGCCACCAGTTTTTCGATGGAGCCTTCGAACAGGCCGATGACCCGGGAGGCAACAAACGCGGTGATCAGATTGATCGCCAACCAGGCCCAGCGGTTACGCAGGGATTTCCAGACCGAGGCGAAGATGTCTTCTTCTTCGCGCAGACCGGCCATGTTGAGGACTTCGCTTTCGCTTTCCTCACGAATCAAGTCGACCATTTCATCGATGGTCAGACGGCCGATCAGCTTGCCGTTCTTGTCGACCACCGGCGCCGAAATCAAGTCATAACGTTCGAACGCCTGGGCCGCATCATAGGCGTCTTCGTCCGGGTGAAAGCTCACCGGATCGCTGGCCATCACCTCGGCCACCTGTTTTTCCGGGTCGTTGACGAGCAAACGCTTGATGGGCAGAACGCCCTTGAGCACGCCGTCGTAGTCGACCACAAACAGCTTGTCAGTATGCCCAGGCAGTTCCTTGAGGCGACGCAGGTAGCGCAATACCACTTCAAGGCTGACGTCCTCTCGGATCGTCACCATCTCGAAGTCCATCAGCGCACCGACCTGCTCCTCGTCGTAGGACAACGCCGAACGCACACGCTCACGCTGCTGGCCGTCGAGGGCTTCCATCAGTTCGTGGACAACGTCCCGCGGCAGTTCGGGCGCAAGGTCGGCGAGTTCGTCGGCGTCCATTTCCTTGGCCGCCGCCAGCAACTCGTGATCATCCATGTCGGCGATCAGGGTTTCCCGAACCGAGTCCGACACTTCGAGCAGGATGTCACCGTCGCGATCAGCCTTGACCAACTGCCAGACCGTCAGACGCTCTTCCAGTGGCAAGGCTTCAAGAATGTAGGCGACGTCGGCGGAGTGCAGATCATCGAGCTTGCGTTGCAGCTCGACGAGATTCTGCCGGTGGACCAGGTTCTCGACCCGGTCATGATGCGGACCTTCCTGGCGATGCGTCAGGTCTTCGACGACACGCTGGCGCTGCAGCAGCTCAACAACTTGAGCGAGGCGATCCTGAAGGCTTTCCTGCGTTTTTTTTACATCTACTTGGGTCATAGGCGAACTCCACTCCCAGCAGTGGAGCACGCCGGAAGGATCAATCAGTCAATTCATGATTGGCAAAACTAAATATTGAGTAACTACTGGGTAAGTCCATGGAGATATTCCAAAGCCCCGGCGGGGCTGACGGGCGCAATCATACACCGCTTGACGCTTTAAAACGCTAAAAAATCATGGCAAGAACAAGCGCTTGCGAGACAAACCTGAACACAGGCTGAACCTGTTCCCTTACGACGACTTATCCAGAAAAGAAAACACACGCCGCGGCAGAAATGCGGCGACTACCCTTCTCTTCTGCACCGTCAAGGAGGACGACCGGATGCACCTCAACCACTGCCTGTTCCTGCTCGCCTGCTTGCCCTGCCTGCCTTTATCGGCTGCCGGGCAGACCGTGCATCGCTGCGAAAACGTCGCAGGACACGTGACATTCACCACCCTGAGCTGCGGCCCGGGAGAAGCCCTGTCGCTACAACAGATCCATCCGTATCGCCCAGGTTCGACCGAACCGACAATCAAACCGACGACCGAGGCGATGCTGCCTGAAGCGGAGCGCGGGCTAACATCCGACAACAAAACCACGCGCAAGGAACCGACCGTGGTTGGCCAGTTCCAGGACCGCTGCGGGAACCTCATCGACGCCAGGCAACGCCGCGACGCCATCCTGGGCCGACGCATCATCGCCGGCATGAGCCAACAGGACGTAGAGAGCGCCCTGGGCAAGCCAGATTCGATCAAAGTTCGGAATTCGAGCACGCGGTATAGCTACAAGGCGAAGAAACGCCGCAGCGCAGAGGTCGTGTTCGATGAGAGGGGATGCGTAAAAGGCAAATCGTAGACAGCAAAAAGCCCGCGTAAAACGCGGGCTTCTTGGTGTTTGGTGCACTCGACAGGATTCGAACCTGTGACCGCTCGGTTCGTAGCCGAGTACTCTATCCAGCTGAGCTACGAGTGCAGGTTGTGGTTTTATACCAGATCACAACTGGTTGAAGCCAAGTTATTTGCATTGCTGCAAACAACTCTTAAATGGTGCACTCGACAGGATTCGAACCTGTGACCGCTCGGTTCGTAGCCGAGTACTCTATCCAGCTGAGCTACGAGTGCATTTGTTGCCGCGCATTATAGGTCGTCAATTCCTTTTGTAAAGCGCTTTTTTCAGTAATTTCAAGCACTTACTGATCAAGCCAGGTTTTGACGCACTAAAAAATAATGGCGGAGAACGGGGGATTCGAACCCCCGACACCCTTTTGAGGTGTACTCCCTTAGCAGGGGAGCGCCTTCGGCCACTCGGCCAGCTCTCCGCAACACGGGGCGTATATTAACCACCTTCATCCCCGTTTGCAAACATAAAAATCGATAAAAATTAATGGCTTGGTTCGTCGTCCTTCTCTTTCTTGATACGCAGGTAAATTTCCTCGCGGTGTACAGCAACCTCTTTCGGGGCATTAACGCCGATACGCACTTGGTTTCCTTTGACGCCGAGCACGGTCACGGTGATTTCGCCATCGCCAATAATCAGGCTTTCTGCACACCGACGGGTCAGAATCAGCATACCTTTCTCCTCACGCAATTCACTTAAGGGACAACAGTCTGAAAAAAAAAGGCATTGGACCTACAACCGAAACGGTCGAAGCCTACAGGCCTAGTATTGACCAGCGCGGGCAAAAGAACAGTTTTGGGACGCGCCATTCAGAAAAACAAAGGGCGCGGTCCAGCCGCGCCCTCCAGACAACGCTTTACTCGCCCGGTTGGGCAGCAGCGTCGAGTTCGAAAGCCGTGTGCAGGGCGCGCACGGCCAGTTCCAGGTACTTCTCTTCGATGACCACGGAAACCTTGATTTCCGAGGTAGAGATCATCTGGATGTTGATGCTTTCCTTGGCCAGGGATTCGAACATGCGGCTGGCCACGCCTGCGTGGGAGCGCATGCCGACACCGACGATCGAGACCTTGGCGATCTTGGTATCGCCCACCACTTCCCGGGCACCGATCTCGCCAGCGGTTTTTTTCAGTATCGCTTCGGCAGACTGGTAGTCGTTGCGGTGCACGGTGAAGGTGAAGTCAGTGGTGTTATCGTGCGAGACGTTCTGCACGATCATGTCGACTTCGATGTTCGCGGCACTGATCGGGCCGAGAATCTTGAACGCCACGCCGGGGGTGTCTGGCACGCCACGGATGGTCAGCTTGGCTTCATCGCGGTTGAAAGCGATGCCGGAAATGATCGGCTGTTCCATGGATTCCTCTTCATCAATAGTAATGAGGGTGCCCGGACCCTCTTTGAAGCTGTGCAGAACGCGCAGCGGAACGTTGTACTTGCCGGCGAATTCGACCGCCCGGATCTGCAACACCTTCGAACCGAGGCTGGCCATTTCCAGCATCTCTTCGAACGTGATCTTGTCCAGGCGCTGGGCCACAGGCACCACGCGTGGGTCGGTGGTGTAGACACCGTCCACATCGGTGTAGATCTGGCATTCGTCAGCCTTGAGGGCCGCTGCCAGCGCTACGCCCGTGGTGTCGGAACCACCACGGCCGAGGGTGGTGATGTTGCCCTGCTCGTCTACACCCTGGAAACCGGCGACGACCACGACACGGCCAGCCTTCAGGTCGCCGCGAATCTTCTGGTCGTCGATCTGCAGAATACGCGCTTTGTTGTGCGCGCTGTCCGTCAGGATACGCACCTGGTTGCCGGTGTAGGACACCGCTGGCACGCCACGCTTGATCAGCGCCATGGCCAGCAAGGCGATGGTCACCTGCTCGCCGGTGGAAACGATCACGTCCAGCTCACGGGGAACCGGTTGCTGGTCGCCGCTGATTTGCTTGGCCAGATCGATCAGACGGTTGGTCTCGCCGCTCATTGCCGACAGCACAACCACCAGGTCATCGCCCGCCTCGCGGAATTTCTTAACCTTGTCGGCGACTTGTTCGATTCTCTCGACAGTGCCGACCGAGGTGCCTCCAAATTTCTGTACGATCAAAGCCATTTCAAAGCCGCCTCTGCCCATGAAGGGCGCCCAATAATCACTCAACAGCAACCGGGCCGGCCACTAGACTGCAAGCCCGGGACGCTGCCTTAAATACCCTGCTCTACAAATGCAACGGTCTGGGCCAGTGCCGCGTCCAGTGCGCCGACGTCGGTACCACCGCCTTGCGCCATGTCCGGACGACCACCGCCCTTGCCGCCCACTGCCGCAGCGGCTTGCTTCATCAAATCACCGGCTTTGAGTTGGCCAGTCAGGTCTTTGGTCACGCCTGCGACGAGAACGACCTTTTCCTCATGGACACTGCCGAGCAGGATCACTGCGCGGCCGAGTTTGTTTTTCAGTTGATCGACCAGCGCCAGCAGCGCCTTGCCATCCTGGCCGTCCAGACGCACGGCCAGCACTTTCACGCCCTTGACGTCCACGGCCTGGGCCGAGAGATCGTCGCCCGCAGCGCTGGCGGCCTTGGCCTGCAACTGCTCGAGTTGCTTTTCCAGCAGGCGATTGCGCTCCAGCACAGCCGATAGCTTGTCGATCAGGTTGTCACGGCTGCCCTTGATCAGGGTTGCCGCTTCCTTGAGTTGTTCTTCGGCCGCGTTGAGGTACGCCAGGGCCGCCGCGCCGGTGACCGCTTCGATCCGGCGCACGCCGGATGCCACGCCACCTTCGCTGATGATTTTCATCAGGCCGATGTCACCGGTGCGGTTGGCGTGGATGCCACCGCACAGTTCAACGGAGAAGTCGCCCATGCTCAGCACGCGCACGTTGTCGCCGTATTTCTCGCCGAACAACGCCATCGCGCCCTTGCGCTTGGCGGTCTCGATGTCGGTTTCTTCGGTTTCCACCGGGGAGTTCTTGCGAATCTCGGCGTTGACGATTTCTTCCAGCGCCTTGAGCTGCTCAGGCTTGATGGCTTCGAAATGGCTGAAGTCGAAGCGCAGGCGCTGACTGTCCACCAACGAACCCTTCTGCTGGACATGCTCGCCCAGCACCTGGCGCAACGCAGCGTGCAGCAAGTGCGTGGCTGAGTGGTTCAGCGACGTGGCATGCCGAACGTCGGCGTCGACATGGGCGGCCACCGGGGCGGCGATCATCAGGCTGCCCGACGCCAGCACGCCGTGGTGCAGGAAGGCGCCGCCGGTCTTGGTGGTGTCACGCACGTCGAAACGCGAACTGCCGGCCTGCAGGTAGCCGCTGTCGCCGATCTGGCCGCCGGATTCGGCGTAGAACGGCGTCTTGTCCAGCACGATCACGCCTTCCTGGCCTTCGCTCAGGATGTCGACCGATTGCCCATCCTTATAGATGGCGACGATCTTGGCCGAGCCGGTGGTGCCCGCATAACCGGTGAACTCGGTGGCCACATCAACCTTGACCAGGCTGTTGTAGTCCATGCCGAAGGAGCTGGCAGAACGCGCACGCACCCGCTGGGCGTCCATCTCACGCTCGAAACCTTCCTCGTCGAGGGTCAGGTTGCGTTCGCGGGCGATGTCGCCGGTCAGGTCCATCGGGAAACCGTAGGTGTCGTACAGCTTGAACACCACATCGCCCGGGACCACGTTGCCCTTGAGCTCGGCCAGGTCCTGCTCGAGGATCTTCAGGCCTTGCTCCAGGGTCTTGGCGAATTGTTCTTCTTCAGCCTTGAGCACACGCTCGATGTGCGCCTGCTGGGATTTGAGTTCCGGGAAGGCTTCGCCCATCTCGGCCGCCAATGCCGCGACGATCTGATAGAAGAAGCTGCCCTTGGCGCCCAGTTTGTTGCCGTGACGGCAGGCGCGACGGATGATCCGGCGCAGCACATAACCGCGGCCTTCGTTGGAAGGCAGCACACCGTCGGCAATCAGGAAACCGCAGGAGCGGATGTGGTCGGCCACCACTTTGAGCGACGCCTGGTTGTCGTTGGTGCAACCGATGGCCTGGGCCGACGCGCTCAGCAGGCTCTGGAACAGGTCGATTTCGTAGTTGGAGTGAACGTGCTGCAGCACCGCACTGATCCGCTCCAGGCCCATGCCGGTGTCGACCGACGGCGCTGGCAGCGGATGCAACACGCCATCGGCGGTGCGGTTGAACTGCATGAATACGTTGTTCCAGATCTCGATGTAGCGGTCACCGTCTTCTTCCGGCGAGCCGGGTGGGCCGCCCCAGATGTCGGCGCCGTGATCGTAGAAAATCTCGGTGCACGGACCGCACGGCCCGGTGTCGCCCATGGTCCAGAAGTTATCGGAGGCGTAAGGCGCGCCTTTGTTGTCGCCAATGCGCACCATGCGCTCAGCCGGGACACCGACCTCTTTGGTCCAGATGTCATAGGCTTCGTCGTCGGTGGCGTAGACCGTTACCCAGAGCTTCTCCTTGGGCAGGTTCAGCCACTTGTCGGAGGTCAGGAAGGTCCAGGCGAAGGTGATGGCGTCGCGCTTGAAATAGTCACCGAAGCTGAAGTTACCCAGCATTTCGAAGAAGGTGTGGTGACGAGCGGTATAACCGACGTTCTCCAGGTCGTTGTGCTTGCCGCCGGCACGCACGCACTTCTGGCTGCTCACCGCACGGGTGTAGGCACGTTTTTCCTGGCCCAGGAAGCAGTCCTTGAACTGGTTCATCCCCGCGTTGGTGAACAGCAGGGTCGGGTCGTTGCCCGGAATCAAAGAGCTGGAGGCTACTCGGGTGTGGCCTTGCTCTTCGAAGAAGCGAAGGAAGGCTTCACGGATTTCTGCGCTTTTCATTAGGTTCTTCCACGGAGGCTGCGGCCAAAGGCCTGTGCAAAACGTCAACAGACGAAGCAACGGCAAAGGGCCGCATTATATCGGCCCTGCGCGTGGGGTACAGCGTGTTTATACGATAGAAACTGTCAATTGCCCCGGTTGACGGGTCATTGGCGGGAAAATTCGACGAAAGTGGCGATCACCTGGTCGATTTGCGCCGCGCTCACGTCCATGTGCGTCACCATTCGCAGGCGTGGCGCAGCGCTGAGCTTGACGCCCCGCTCATCGGCAAATGCCTTGATCGCCTCGGCCCGTTCGCCCATTTGCACGTAGACCATGTTGGTCTGCACCGGCTCGACCTCGTAACCCGCCGCGCGCAAGCCCTCGGCGAGCCGCTGGGCATTGGCGTGGTCATCGGCCAGGCGCTGGACCTGATGTTCCAGGGCGTACAACCCCGCCGCCGCGAGAATCCCGGCCTGACGCATGCCGCCGCCGACCATCTTGCGCAGCCGGCGGGCCTTGCCGATCAGCTCGACGCTGCCGCACAGGACCGACCCCACCGGCGCGCCGAGGCCCTTGGACAAGCACACCGACACCGAATCGAAATGTTGCGTGATCTGCCGGGCGTCGACATTCAGCTTGACCGCAGCGTTGTACAACCGCGCCCCGTCCAAGTGCAGGGCCAGGCCATGTTCCTGGGTAAAACGCCGGGCCCGGGCCAGGTATTCCAGTGGCAGCACCTTGCCCTGCATGGTGTTTTCCAGGGCCAGCAGGCGGGTGCGGGCAAAGTGGAAGTCATCGGGCTTGATCGCCGCAGCGACGTGTGCCAGGTCCAGGGAGCCGTCCGCCTGCACCTCAAGAGGCTGGGGCTGGATCGAACCGAGCACCGCCGCACCACCGCCTTCGTATTTGTAGGTATGGGCCTGCTGGCCGACGATATATTCGTCGCCGCGCTCGCAGTGGGCCATCAAGCCCAACAGGTTGCTCATGGTCCCCGTGGGCACGAACAGCGCTGCGGCAAACCCCAGGCGAGCGGCCAGTTCGGCCTCGAGGCGATTGACGGTCGGGTCTTCGCCATACACATCGTCGCCGGTAGGCGCGCTGGCCATGGCATCGAGCATGCCGGCGGTAGGTTGGGTGACCGTGTCGCTGCGAAGATCGATAACGCTCATGAATCTGGCCTCGGGCTCAAGTGGAGGGAAATCCCTTTCGAAGGGCAATTACTGCGGTCATGGCGAGGAATAATCAAGCCCAGAACGACACGAACCAACAGATTATTCAAATCCCCTGTGGGAGCGAGCTTGCTCGCGATGACGGCGGCACATTCAGCACCGATGCAAGCTGACCCACCGCCATCGCGAGCAAGCTCGCTCCCACAAGGGGTTATGTGTTAAAAATTGTCCGCCGTCACACAGCGTGGCGGCAAAACGTTCTCAGGGCGGGGTGTAATTCCCCACCGGCGGTAATTGCACGCAACGTGCATAGCCCGCGAGCGCTTGGTGGTGCACCGGTTTTTGGGGTGTAGCGGCAAGGTCAGCAGACCCGGTGTGATTCCGGGGCCGACGGTCATAGTCCGGATGAAGAGAGAACGGGATTGGCACCCAAGGGCCGACTGCGACTGTCCGTGCGCGGCGTACCCTCGAATCCCCTTCGATTCATGACGCCCTGTTTTTCACACAAACAGGAACCAGAACATGCAACCCACTGCAATCGACAGCAAAAGCAAAAGTCATCCGGGCGAGCGCGTCGCGTTCATCCAGGCCTGCTGGCACAAGGAAATCGTCGACCAGAGCCGTAAAGGCTTCGTCGCCGAAATGATCATCCAGGGTTACCAGGAAAGTGATATCGACTTCTTCGAAGTCGGTGGCGCCTTCGAGATTCCGCTGCACGCCAAGCTGCTGGCCAAGTCAGGCCGCTACGCCGGCATCGTCGCCGCCGGCCTGGTGGTGGACGGTGGCATCTACCGTCACGAATTCGTCGCCCAATCGGTGATCAGCGGCCTGATGCAGGTCCAGCTGGAAACCGAAGTGCCGGTGTTCTCGGTCGTGCTCACGCCGCATCACTTCCATGCTGGGGAAGAACATCAGAAGTTCTTCTTCGAGCATTTCGCGCACAAGGGTCAGGAAGCGGCGAAGACCTGCGCCGATACGTTGCACAAGACCCGGGCGTTGCGCCGTAGTGAGCAGCGGGCGGTAGCGGTCTAAAAGCCGCTAAAAAACCTGTGGGAGCGAGCTTGCTCGCGATAGCGGAGTGTCAGTCGCCTTCAACATTGACTGGTACACCGCTATCGCGAGCAAGCTCGCTCCCACAATGGTTTTGTGGGGATTTTAGATCAGGTTTTCATCGGTCGCCGGCACGATCAGGATGCCAGCCCGCAAGCCATTCTTGACCTTGGGGTTCGGAAAGATGATCCGGGCGCCCTCTTCTTCGATCACCCAGCGGGTCTGGGCGATGTCTTCGGCCAGCACGTAGCCTTTCCCCAATTCCGAGAAGTTCTCGATGTCCGTCGGCAGATTCAGGCGGAAGCTGTCGCTGTGCTTGATGATTTCCCGGGCGACGCTAAACAGCTGCAGGCCATCGAGCCCTTCATCCAGCTCCGGCTCGTTGCCCTCGATGATCTGTTGCAGGCGGGTTTCCAACAGGCTGACGTTGACCCCGTCGTTCTGTCCGAATGGCCGGGCCTTGCCCAGTTCCAAGGTGAAGGACTCGGCACCGAGCTGGTCGTAGGTGTAGGCGCTGAACACAATGGACGGCTTGTTCTGCAGCAACACCGCCTCCATGCCCGCGGCACGCAAGCGTGCCAGTTCACGGCGTGAATGCTGGCGACCTTCTTTCCACGGGTAGAGGGCGAACTGCTCGATCTTCGAGCCGCGGATGGCAGTGTGCAGGTCGTAATGCAAGCGACTGCGCTCTGGCCGGCTGAAAAAACTGGCGGCCAAGCGCTCCAGCTCGCAGGCCCGTAGCGCCTCAGGACCGCCGCTCAGCTCATGGCGGCCATTGAACAGGCGGTTGACGTCTTGTTCGACGAAACGCTCTCCGCGCCGGATGGCCTCGGGGTTGCCGAACAGGAACAGAACGCGTGCCCGCGGCTTCAAATGGCCACGGGCGATGTCATGCAACAAACGGTCGAGCAACTCGATCGGCGCGGTTTCGTTGCCGTGGATACCGGCCGACAGCAGCAGGTCCAGGCCGTTATCCCGGGCTTCGGGCGGCTTGACCTCCAGCGCGCCCTCGCTCAACCAGCGCATCCGTACGCCTTCGACAGTCAGTTGAGTCTTCTCCGCCGGTTCACGGCCGGCGAGGGTCAGTTCAAGCAGTTTGCCGAGGGCGAGCATAGCGCGGTTTCCTTAATGGTCGTGGCCGCAATCCGGGCCATGGACATGGTCATCGTCGCCGACGTCCGCCGGTTCCATTTCCAGTTGCAGGCTGACCAGGTTGGTCGCCAATGGACGCAACAACAGGTTGGCGTATTCCTCGTCCCCTTCCTCGACATCGACGCCGATCAGCAACTGACCGCGGCCATCCTGCTGGATCCACAACTCCTTGCCTTGCCACATCACCGCGACGCGGGTGCAGGAGGTTTCCAGTTGGGTGCCGTCGGTGTCTTCAAGGATCAGCTGCAAGGTATCGCTCATGTCTTTACATTCTCGTCTGGGGATAAGGCAACGCGCCCTGCTTTGACTGTAGTCAGGTCGCGCGCGCTTTCAATTGATCTGGAAAGGATAAACCGAGCCAAGTTTAAGGATTTGTGTCAGTTCATCCAGTGCCGCACGGCATTCGAGCAGCAACTGCGGGTCTGCCAGATCATTTTCGGTCATGCGGTCGCGGTAGTGCCGCTCGACCCATTGGGTCAGCGAATCGTACAGCGGCGCGGTCATGATAACCCCTGGGTTGACGGCCGCCAGCTCGGTTTCATTGAGCGCCACGCGCAACCTCAGGCAAGCCGGGCCGCCACCGTTCTGCATGCTTTGCTTGAGGTCGAAGACCTTCACTTCGCGAATCACCCCGCCCGTGCCCGTCAGGCCCTGCAGGTATTGCCAGACACGTTCGTTGCTACGGCATTCTTCCGGCACGATCAACAGCATCGAGCCGTCGGGACGCGACAGCAACTGGCTATTGAACAGGTAGGAACGTACCGCATCATCGACGGTGACCGCCGAACGCGGTACGCACACCGATTGAAATTTCCCACCGACCTTGGCGAGTTTGCTGCTCAATTCAGCCAGCATCTTGTCGGTCTCGAGAAACGCGTCCTCGTGATAGAACAGCACTTCGCCATTGCCCACCGCGATCACGTCGTTGTGGAACACACCCTGGTCGATCACCGACGGATTCTGCTGGGCGTACACCACGCCCTCCTCCCTCAGCCCATGCAGGCGGGCAACGGCCTGGGAAGCTTCCAGGGTCTGGCGCGCCGGGTATTTCTGCGGCGCGGGATAGCGGGTGTCAAAAGCGCTGCGGCCGAACACGAAGAACTCGACACCGGCCTCGCCGTAGGCGCGGCAGAAACGGGTGTGGTTGGCCGCGCCTTCGTCGCCGAACTGCGCCACCGCCGGCAAGGCGGCGTGGTGGGCGAAGTGTTGCTGGTTGGCGAACATCGCCCCCAGCACGCGACTGGTGGTCGGATGCTCGATGCTGCGGTGGTATTTGCAGTTCAGGTTGGCGGCGGTGAAATGCACGCGACCATCGGCCGTGTCGGCGCTCGGGCTGACCGTGGCGGCGTTGGCCACCCACATGCTGGAGGCCGAGCAACTGGCAACCAGCAACGGCATCGCTTCTTTCGCAGCCTGCTGGATGACCTGGGCATCGCTGCCGGCAAAACCCAGCCGGCGCAGGGCCGCCACGTCCGGGCGCTCCTGCGGCGCCAGCACACCTTGCTGGAAACCCATGTCCATCAGCGCTTTCATTTTCGCCAGGCCCTGCAACGCCGCTTCCTTGGGGTTGGAGGACTGCTGGCTGTTGCTCTGGGACGCGACGTTGCCGTACGAGAGCCCGCCGTAGTTATGGGTCGGCCCCACTAGACCGTCAAAGTTGACTTCATAGGATTTCATCAGCGAGGCTCCACGAGAATCTGTTTTTTATAGGCATCAAATAACAACCGCGGCGCGGCCTTCGCGAGCAAGCTCGCTCCCACAAGGTTCTGCGCAATCCTTTGTGGGAGCGAGCTTGCTCGCGATCGGGGTTCACACCATTCGCACGCCGGGGGTCAGGGCAGCCGGCATGACGAGGCTCGGGGTTTCCAGGGAAGCCACCGGATACGCGCAATAATCGGCCGCGTAATAAGCGCTGGCGCGATGGTTGCCCGAGGCGCCGACACCGCCGAACGGCGCGCTGCTGGCGGCCCCGGTCAGCTGTTTGTTCCAGTTGACGATACCGGCGCGGCTTTGCAGCCAGAACTGCTGGTAACGCTCCTGGGAATCGGACAGCAACCCGGCAGCCAGGCCATATTGCGTATTGTTGGCCTCGGTGATTGCCGCTGCGAAATCTTTGTAGCGGATCACTTGCAGCAACGGCCCGAACAGCTCTTCATCAGGCCGCTCGGCCACGGCCGTCACGTCCAGGATACCCGGCGTCAGCAATGCGGCCTGGGCCTGCGGTTGGGTCATGCTCAACAGCGGCACGGCGCCTTTGCCCAGCAAATGGTTTTGCGCATCCATCAGCGCCTTCGCCGCGGCCAGGGAAATCACCGAGCCCATGAACGGTGCCGGTTGCTGGTCGAAAGCACCGACTTCAAGGGTCGAGCTGACCGCCACCAGGCGCGCCAGCAGGGCATCGCCCCAAGCGCCTTCCGGCACCAGCAGGCGGCGCGCACAGGTGCAGCGCTGCCCGGCGGAAATGAAAGCGGACTGAATAATGGTGTAGACCGCCGCATCGACGTCGGCCACCTCATCCACCACCAGCGGGTTGTTGCCGCCCATTTCCAGCGCGAGGATCTTGTCCGGACGCCCGGAAAATTGTTGGTGCAACAGATTGCCGGTGCGGCTGGAGCCGGTGAAGAACAGCCCGTCGATGCCTGGGTTCGCCGCCAGGGCGATACCGGTTTCCCGCGCCCCTTGCAGCAGGTTCAGTACGCCCGCCGGCAGACCCGCCTCGACCCAGCACTTGACCGTCAGCTCGGCGACTTTCGGCGTCAGTTCGCTCGGCTTGAACAGCACGCTGTTACCGGCTAGCAGCGCTGGCACGATGTGGCCGTTGGGCAAATGACCAGGGAAGTTGTAGGGGCCGAAAACCGCCACCACACCGTGGGGCTTGTGGCGCAGTACAGCAGTGGCGTCGCCCAGGGGGCCGCTCTTCTCGCCGGTCCGCTCGCGGTAGCTCTGCACCGAAATGGCGACTTTGTTGACCATGCTGGTCACTTCGGTCGCCGCTTCCCACAGCGGCTTGCCGGTTTCTTCACCGATGCACTGGGCCAGTTCGTCGTCGTGGTTTTTCAGGGCAGCGGCAAAGGCCTCCAGTACCTGGATGCGTTCATCCAGCGAGCGCCGAGCCCAATCCGGGAACGCCTGGCGCGCGGCCTGCACCGCCGACTCCACTTGCGCGGCCGTGGCGCCGTTGCCCGACCACAACACCTCTTGGCTCACCGGGTTCAAGGACTCAAAGAGGTCGCCCTGGCCTTCCAGCCAGCTTCCTGCGATGTACAGCGAGTTCATCATTTCGACTCCCGGGCAGCAGACAACGCGACGGCACGTACCTGGTCACCGGCGTTGAGTTGAAGACGTTTGGCGGTCAGCGGATCGACCACCAGTGTGCCGGCGGCAAAGCGCGCCGGTGCAGCGGTGATGCGGCAGTCTTCGCGCTTGCGGTTATGGATGAGGAACGGCGTGGCGTCATCGCCCGGCGTGCCGATGGCCAGCACCAGCGCCTGGCTGTCACGAATCGCGCGGATCTTGCCGGTTTCGCATTCCACCGCCGGGCCGGCGTCGAAGATGTCGACGTAACCCTGGTAGCTGAAACCTTCGCTCTTGAGCATCGACAATGCTGGTTCCGTGTCCGGATGAACCTGGCCGATCACGGTCCGGGCATCTTCGGACAAGAAACAGGTGTACAGCGGGAACTTGGGCATCAGCTCGGCGATGAACGCCTTGTTGCCCACGCCGGTGAGGTAATCAGCCTGGCTGAATTCCATCTTGAAGAAGTGCCGACCCAGGCTTTCCCAGAACGGTGAACGCCCCTTGTCGTCGGACATGCCGCGCATCTCGGCGATGATCTTGTTACCGAACAACTGCGGGAATTCGGCAATGAACAACAGCCGCGCCTTGGCCAGCATGCGGCCATTGAGACCATTGCGGAAATCGGCATGCAGGAACAGCGAGCACAGCTCGGAATTACCGGTCAGGTCGTTGGCCAGGAACAGGGTCGGGATTTCCCGATAGATGTTCAATTCCTGGGAAGCGCTGACCGTCAGGCCGACCCGGAAGTTGTACCAGGGCTCACGCAACCCCACGGCACCGGCGATGGCGGAAATGCCCACCACGCGACCGTCATCGTCTTCGAGCACGAACAGGTAGTCCGCGTCACCGCGCCCGGCTTCGCCGCGAAAGGTCTTCTCGGCCCAGCCGACCCGATGGGCCAGGCGCTCTTCGTTGGCCGGCAAGGTGGTCAGGCCGGTGCCCGTGCTGCGGGCCAGGGCGATCAGAGCGGGTAAATCGCTGCTGCGTACGGGACGAACGATCATGCTATCTCCTCAAACGGGTCGCTCACGCCACCCGCGAAACTCAGCTGTAAAGCGTTAAACCGCCACCAGGCGCACGCTGGCGCCTTCGCCGACGCCCAAGGCTTCGGCCGCTTCCATGTCCAGCGTCACAGGTTTGCCCGGCGCGTAATCGAGCTCGAGCAGCACGGCGCGGTAATCCTGCAATTGGGCATTGGCCACCAAGTACTGGCGACCGGCCCCCTTGACCGGTTCGCCGATCTTGACCGGCACCACGCGGCTCTGGGCGATCGAGCGGATGCCCGAGACACGAGCATGCAGGGTCGGGCCACCGTCGAAGATGTCGATGTAGTGATCGGTCTCGAACCCCTCGCGCATCAGGATGTCGAAGGTGATCTGCGCCCGCGGATGGACCTGGCCCATGGCTTCCTGGGCGGCGTCCGGCAACAGCGGCACGTAGATCGGGTAATGGGGCATCAGCTCGGCGAGGAAAGTACGGCTTTTCAGCCCGCACAAACGCTCGGCGGCGGCGTAGTTGAGGTCGAAGAAGTTGCGACCGATGGCGTCCCAGAACGGCGAGTCGCCATTCTCATCGCTGTAGCCGACGATCTCGGTCACCACCGAATCGGCAAACCGTTCCGGGTGGCTGGCGACGAACAGCAGGCGCCCGCGGGAATTGAGTTCCGACCATGGCGAACCCACCAGTTCCGGCACCACGTAGAAACTGGTCAGCAAGCTGTTGCCAGTCAGGTCGTGGCACTGGGAGAGCACGTGGATCTTGTTGTGGATCTTCAGCTCACGGGAGGCATGAACGAAAGTCTCGTTGCGAAAGCTGTAGAACGGTTCGGAATAACCGGCCGACGCGACGATGGCCGAACAGCCCACCAGCTTGCCGGTGGTAGTGTCTTCAAGGACGAAGAAATAGCTCTCTTCACCGTTGAAGCTGACTTCGGCGGCGAACGAGGCTTCGCTTGCGGCGATCTTGTCGCTCAGGCGTTCCACGTCATCCGGCAAGGAAGTGACACCGATCGGACTGTCCGCAGCCAGACGCTGTACCTCGCCCAGATCAGCCATTTGCGCGGGGCGCATCACCAGCATGGTGTCACTCCTTAACTTGAAATAAAGGGTTCGACCGTGGGGTCGATACACAGAAAAAAACTAAACGAACACCCTGGCCCGCATTGCATCTGCGGCGGTCTTCGATTTTTCAGCCGCTGCAAGACTCCTGTGGGAGCGAGCTTGCTCGCGATAGCGCAGTGTCAGCCAACATTCATTTCACTGAGGCACCGCTATCGCGAGCAAGCTCGCTCCCACAAGGGGTCCGACTCAGCCTTAGGCTTGGGTCAACTTCGCCGCGGCCCGCTCGAAGCGATCCAGGCCTTCGTCGATGTCGGCGTCTTCCACCACCAGGCTCGGAGCAAAGCGAATCACGTCCGGACCGGCTTGCAGGATCATCAGGCCTTCCTGTTCGGCGGCGTTGAAGATGTCCTTGGCCTTGCCTTTCCAGGCGTCGTTCAGCACGCAGCCGATCAGCAGGCCCAGGCCACGCACTTGGGTGAACAAGCCGTACTTCTCGCCGATCTGCTCCAGGCGAGCCTTGAACTTGTGATGCTTGGCTTTGACACCCGCGAGCACTTCAGGGGTATTGACCACATCGATCACCGCTTCGGCCACCGCGCAGGCCAGCGGGTTACCGCCATAGGTGGTGCCGTGGGTGCCGACGACCAGGTGCTTGGCCAGCGCTTCGGTGGTGAGCATCGCCGCGATCGGGAAACCACCGCCCAGGCTCTTGGCGCTGGTGAGGATGTCCGGGACCACGCCGTAATGCATGTAGGCGAACAGGTGACCACTGCGGCCCATGCCGGTCTGCACTTCGTCGAACACCAACAGCGCGTCGTGGGCATCACACAAGTCGCGGGCGCCTTGCAGGTAGGCCTGCTCGGCCGGCAGCACACCGCCCTCGCCCTGGATCGGTTCCAGCACCACGGCGCAGGTCTTGTCCGAAATAGCGGCTTTCAAAGCGGCCAAGTCGTTGTAAGGAACGTGGGTGATGCCAGTAATTTTAGGTCCGAAGCCGTCGGAGTACTTCGACTGCCCACCGACGTTGACGGTGAACAGGGTACGACCGTGGAAGCTATTGAGCGCGGCAATGATTTCGTACTTCTCGCTACCGAAACGATCGAACGCGACACGACGGGCCAGCTTGAAGGCGGCCTCGTTGGCTTCGGCGCCGGAGTTGCAGAAGAACGCGCGCTCGGCAAAAGTCGCGTTGACCAGTTTATGGGCCAGGCGCAGGGCCGGCTCGTTGGTGAATACGTTGGACACGTGCCACAGCTTGTTGGCCTGTTCGGTCAGTGCACCGACCAGCGCCGGGTGGGCATGGCCCAGTACGTTGACTGCGATACCGCCAGCAAAGTCGATCAGCTCACGACCGGATTGGTCCCATACGCGGGAACCGGCGCCACGCACAGGTATGAAGGCAGCAGGTGCATAGTTGGGAACCATAACCTGGTCGAAATCGGCGCGTTGTACCGCGGCTTGCTCAACGGACATCGGAGTCTCCTGATGAGGAACACCCGCCTGGAACTGGCGGGCTTGGTAAGGATTGTAAGGACAGTTTTCAGCCCGGCCTTGCCGCCAAGCGACAACTTCTTATAGCGCCAACCCACGTTTTTCGCGGGTTTACGGCAATGCGACAAATAGCGTCGCAAAGGCGCAGTTTAAACGTTGCCGGTGTATTTGAGGGGCTGGCTTCCACATTTCCCTCGGCCATGCAAAACACTTGTGGCGAGGGGGACTTATCTGTGGGAGCAAAGCTTGCTCGCGATGCAGGCGCCTCGGTTCACCAAGGACCGCGTCGCCTGCATCGCGGGCAAGCCTTGCTCCCACAGAAGCGTGTTGTGCCACTAGCCGCGCTCGGACGGCACCGAGGACAATTCGAACGGGCTGCTGCTGCGGCGCTGGTTGCGGTCTTCCCGCGGCGTGGCGCCGAAGAAGTTGCGGTAGGCGCTGGAGAAGTGCGGCCCTGAGGAGAAGCCACAGGACAGGCCGATCTGGATGATGGATTTGCTGGTTTGCATCAGCATCTGCCGGGCCTTGTTCAGGCGCAGCTCCAGGTAATACTGGCTAGGCACGCGATTGAGGTATTGCTTGAAGATCCGCTCCAGCTGTCGACGGGATACACAGACATGCTGGGCAATCTCGTCGGTGGTCAGCGGCTCTTCGATGTTGGCTTCCATCAGCAGCACCGCCTGGGTGAGCTTTGGATGGCTGGAGCCAAGACGGTTCTGCAACGGGATGCGCTGACGCTCGCCGCCCTCGCGAATGCGCTCGACCACCAATTCTTCCGACACCGCACCGGCCAGCTCCGCGCCATGATCGCGAGCCAGCACCGCCAGCAACAGGTCGAGCACCGACATGCCGCCGCAGGCGCTCAGGCGGTCGCGGTCCCAGTCAAACAGATGGCTGGTGGCGATGACCTTCGGGAAACGTTCGGAGAAATCATCCTGCCAGCGCCAATGCACGGCGGCACGGTAACCGTCGAGCAAACCCAGCTGGGCCAGGGGATAGACGCCGGCAGACAAACCGCCGATCACACAACCGGCACGCACCAGTTGCTTGAGGGCGCTGCTCAGGGGTGAGGCCAACGCAGTCGGCGGCTCATCGGCCAGCAGGAACAGCTTCTGGAAGCCTTCGAGCTTACCGGCCCAAGGCTCGCCCGGCAGTTGCCAGGCGCCGTCGGCCGGCGGTTCGGCCTGCAAGAACGACAGTTCGTAGACCACATCCGGATGCACCCGCTGAGCAACACGCAAGGCCTCCTCGGCCAGCGCCAGCGTCAAGGCTTTAGTGCTGGGCCAAATCAGGAAACCTATTCGATGGGCAGTCATGGCGAGCAATCCGAAGCGAAAACAGTGTTAAAGCCAAAAGCGGCTGCAACCAAATTAGACCATCTGGCGCGCGGTGCGCAGCATGACCCAAATCAGGTGCGTAACGGGAGCGATTACTTGAGGCTGCCCGAAAGAAATTGTTGCAAGCGCTCGGATTGCGGATTGACCAGCACTTCGCGCGGGTTGCCGCTTTCTTCGACGATGCCTTTGTGCAGGAACACCAGTTGGTTCGACACTTCACGGGCAAAGCCCATTTCGTGGGTCACCACCACCATGGTCCGGCCTTCCAGGGCCAGGGCCTGCATCACCTTGAGCACGTCGCCTACCAGCTCCGGGTCGAGGGCCGAGGTCGGCTCGTCGAACAGCATCACCTCCGGCTCCATCGCCAGCGCACGGGCAATCGCCACACGCTGCTGCTCGCCGCCGGACATATGGCCCGGGTAGGCGTCCTTGCGATGGGCCACGCCGACCTTGTTCAGGTAGTGCTCGGCCTTCTCCCGCGCTTCAGCCTTGGCCACGCCCAGTACATGCACCGGCGCTTCCATGATGTTTTCCAGCGCAGTCATGTGGGACCACAGGTTGAAATGCTGGAACACCATCGACAGCCGCGAACGCATGCGCTGCAGTTGCTTGGGGTCCGCGGCCTTCAACGCACCGTCCTTGCCGGCGACCAGCTTCAACTCTTCGTTGTTGAGCAGGATCTTGCCGGCGTGGGGTTGTTCAAGCAGGTTGATGCAACGCAGGAAAGTACTCTTGCCGGAGCCACTGGAGCCGATGATGCTGATCACATCGCCAGCGGCGGCTTTCAGGGACACCCCCTTGAGCACTTCGTGACTGCCATAGCGTTTATGCAGGTCTTGGACTTCAAGCTTGTACATGCGGTCGGTTCTCACAAAACGTCAGTCGTTGAGCAGTCGATCGGATCGATGCGTTATCAGTGCTTGCGCGGGGCCAGGTAACCCAGCCAGCGGCGCTCGGCCAGTTTGAACAAGCGCACCAGGATGAAGGTCAGGCACAGGTAGAAAACGCCGGCCGTGATGTAGGCCTCGAACGGCAAGTAGTACTGCGCGTTCACCGTGCGCGCGGCACCAGTGATGTCGATCAGGGTCACGATGGATGCCAGGCTGGTGGTCTGCAACATCATGATCACTTCGTTGCTGTATTGCGGCAGCGCCCGACGCAAGGCCGATGGCAGCAGGATCCGGCGATACAGCTTGTAGCGCGACATGCCCATGGCCTTGGCCGCTTCGATCTCACCGTTGGGCGTGGCCCGCAGGCTGCCGGCGATGATTTCGGCGGTGTAGGCGCTGGTGTTGATGGCGAACGCCAGGCACGCACAGAAGGTCGCACTGGACAGCCACGGCCAGAGGAAGCTTTCGCGAACGATCGCGAACTGCGCCAGCCCGTAGTAGATCAGGAACAGCTGGACCAGCATCGGCGTGCCGCGGATCACGTAGGTGTAGAGCCAGGCCGTCATGTTGACCGCCGGCTGCTTGGACACCCGCATCAGCCCCAGGGGCAACGCCGCCAGCAGGCCGAAGAACAGCGACAGGGCCAGCAACTTCAGGGTGGTCAACAAGCCACTGAAATACAGCGGCAAGGCTTCATAGATGACGTTGTAGTCGAAGATCATAGATCAGCCGCCCTTACGCCTACCGAGTAGCGCTTCTCAAGGTGACGCAATGCCAGTAACGAGACACTGGTGATCACCAGGTACATCGCCGCCACTGCGAGGAAGAAGGTGAAAGGCTCGCGCGTGGCATCTGCCGCCTGCTTGGCCTTGAACATCATGTCTTGCAGGCCCACCACCGAAATCAGCGCGGTAGCCTTGGTCAGCACCAGCCAGTTGTTGGTGAAGCCCGGGATCGCCAGGCGAATCATCTGCGGCACCAGCACCCGGAAAAACACCTGGAACCCGTTCATGCCGTACGCCATGCCCGCCTCGGCCTGCCCCTTGGGGATCGCCATGAAGGCACCGCGGAAGGTTTCCGACAGGTAGGCACCGAAGATGAATCCCAGGGTGCCGATACCGGCCGCCAGCGGGTTCAGGTCGATGTAGTCGTCATAGCCGAGCATCGGCGCCACGCGGTTGAGCAGGTCCTGGCCGCCGTAGAAAATCAGCAGGATCAGCACCAGATCGGGAATACCGCGAATGACCGTGGCATACAGGTCGCCCAGCCACGCCAGCCAGCGCACCGGAGAGAGGCGCAACGCAACGCCGATCAACCCCAGGACGATGGCCAGGGCCATGGACGACAAGGCGAGCTCAAGCGTCAACCATGCGCCATCGAGGATGACAGCCCCGTAGCCTTTCAACATGATTCAGGTCCTCGAAAGTGGGATGAAAAAATGGCGCAAACCGCAGAGATCCTGTTGCTTGCGCCATTTCGCACGAGTGGCGGGACGTCGTTACTTGCCGTAGATGTCGAAAGCGAAGTATTTGTCCTGGATTTGCTTGTACTTGCCGTTCTCGCGAATGGCCGCGATCGCGCCATTGATCTTGTCCTTCAACGCGTCGCCCTTGCGAACCGCGATGCCGACGCCGTCGCCGAAGTACTTGACGTCGGTAAAGGCCGGGCCGACGAACGCGAAGCCCTTGCCGGCATCGGTCTTGAGGAAGCCGTCATCCAACAGCGTAGCGTCTGCCACGGTGCCGTCGAGACGACCAGCGGACACGTCCAGGTAGATCTCGTTCTGCGAACCGTATGGCTTGATCTCGGCACCCAGCGGGGCCAGGACTTCACGGGCGAAACGCTCGTGGATCGAACCACGCTGCACGCCGATGTTCTTGCCCTTGAGCTCGGCCAGGCCGTCGCTGACCTGGGTACCGGCCTTCATCACCAGACGGGCCGGGGTGTTGTAGTACTTGTTGGTGAAATCAACCGACTTCTTGCGATCTTCGGTGATCGACATGGACGACAGGATCGCGTCGATCTTGCGGACCTTGAGCGCCGGGATCAGGCCGTCGAACTCTTGCTCGACCCATACGCACTTGACCTTCATCTCTTCGCACAGCGCATTGCCGATGTCGTAGTCGAAACCGACGATGCTGCCATCCGGGGCTTTCGAGGCGAACGGAGGGTAAGCCGCTTCGATACCAATCTTCAGGGGCTTCTCATCAGCGAAGGTCGGCAGGGACAGCACGGACAGTGCCAGGGCGCCAAGCAGCACAAGTTTCTTCATCTTGGGACTCCATCGGTAAAGGGCAAAAACGGCAGAGTGAGCAACAGCCCAATATGCGAATGGGTGAAACGAACTTTGGTGCTGCGTCCTAGGAAGCTCACGTTTTATTCAACACGAGCCACGACGAGCGAGTGATCGGCATTCTAACGACAGGCCCGAAGCCGATATTTCTTCAATGCGACAACAAATTACAGAAGCACCGAGAAAGCTGTTCGAGCGCATTGACAGCCCCGCAAATTCATGCAAGAGCAAAAGAAGGGAAACCGATCTATGCTGCAAATAGCGGGCCCATTATTCGCAAACCCTTCTAATCCGGCAAGCACAGCGTGTCGGCTTATTTTTGGAGAGGCCTGCAAGCGCCCTGTATCGGGGCTTGGCGTTTCACATCGCCCCGTTGTGGCGCCTTTTGTTACACATTTCGAAACACCGGTAACGTTCAGACACTTCCTAGTTTAAACGCCGATATTTATTCATTCGCCAAACCTGTGGCGAGGGAGCTTGCTCCCGCTGGGGGTAGGAGCTGCCGAAGGCTGCGATCTTTTGATCTTGATCTTTCGCTTGGGACTCAATTGTTTGGGGCAAGATCGCAGCCTCGTTGCACTCGACAGCTCCTACACAGCTCCTACACAGCTCCTACAGGCGCAGCCGAGCGGGAGCAAGCTCCCTCGCCACAAAGGCACCACATTTCAAGCCCTCCCAGCGCGCCCATAAAAAAGCCCCGCTCGGCACTGCCGGGCGGGGCTTTCGGTTTTACGGGTTACCGTCAGGCAACGTTCATGGTCTTGTGCGTCTCGATCAGATGCGCCACCACACCCGGATCGGCCAGGGTGGAGATATCACCCAACCCGTCGTACTCCGCCGTGGCGATCTTGCGCAGGATGCGGCGCATGATCTTGCCGGAGCGGGTTTTTGGCAGCCCCGGCGCCCACTGGATCACATCCGGCGAAGCAATCGGACCGATCTCCTTGCGCACCCAGTTCTTCAGCTCCAGGCGCAGGGCCTCGCTGGTTTCTTCGCCGGCATTGAGGGTGACATAGACATAGATGCCCTGCCCCTTGATGTCGTGCGGCACACCGACCACCGCCGCTTCGGCGACTTTCGGGTGGGCGACCATGGCGCTCTCGATCTCGGCCGTGCCCATGCGGTGGCCGGACACGTTGAGCACGTCATCCACCCGACCGGTGATCCAGTAGTAACCATCCTCGTCACGACGAGCGCCGTCGCCGGTGAAGTACATGCCGCTGAAAGTCTTGAAGTAAGTGTCGACAAAACGGTCATGGTCGCCGTACAGCGTACGCGCCTGGCCTGGCCACGAATCGAGGATCACCAGGTTGCCTTCGGCGGCGCCTTCGATCAGGTTGCCGAGGTTGTCCACCAACGCCGGCACCACACCGAAGAACGGACGCGTGGCCGAACCTGGCTTCAATGCCGTAGCGCCTGGCAGCGGGCTGATCAGCACGCCACCGGTTTCGGTCTGCCACCAGGTGTCGACGATCGGGCAGCGTTCCTTGCCGACATTCTTGTAGTACCAGTCCCAGGCCTCCGGGTTGATCGGCTCACCCACCGAGCCCAACAGGCGCAGGCTGCTGCCATCGGCGCCTTCGACAGCGGCGGTGCCCGAGGCCATCATCGCGCGGATGGCGGTCGGTGCGGTGTAGAGGATGCTGACCTTGTGCTTGTCGATGACCTTGGCCACCCGGGTGATGTCCGGGTAGTTCGGCACGCCTTCGAACAGCAGCGTGGTCGCGCCATTGGCCAGCGGGCCGTAGACGATATAGCTGTGGCCAGTGACCCAACCCACGTCGGCGGTGCACCAGTACACCTCGCCCGGTTTGTAGTCGAACACCCGCTCATGGGTCAGCGCCGCGTACAGCAAGTAGCCGGCCGTGGTGTGCTGCACGCCCTTGGGCTTACCGGTGGAACCGGAGGTGTAGAGGATGAACAGCGCTTCCTCGGCACCCATTTCCTTCGGCGCGCAAACGGTGCCGGCCACTTTCATCAGGTCTTCGTACCAGATGTCGCGGTGCTGGTTCCACTTGATGCCGCCACCGGTGCGCTTGCACACGATGACCTTCTGGATGCTGCTGGTTTCCGGGTTGGTCAACGCATCATCGACGTTGGCCTTGAGCGGGATCTTCTTGCCGGCGCGAACGCCTTCGTCGGCGGTGATCACCACTTTGGATTTGCAGTCGATGATTCGACCAGCCAGGGCTTCGGGGGAGAACCCGCCGAACACCACCGAGTGAATCGCACCGATCCGGGCGCAGGCCAGCATCGCGACCACGGCTTCAGGGATCATCGGCATGTAGATGGTCACCACGTCGCCGCGGTGCACGTCCTGGCCGCGCAGGGCGTTGGCGAACTTGCAGACTTCTTCATGCAGCTCGCGATAGGTGATGTTGCGGCTCTCGGCAGGGTCATCGCCCTCCCAGATAATCGCAATCTGATCGCCGCGCTCGGCCAGATGACGGTCGAGGCAGTTGTAGGAAACGTTCAGGGTACCGTCGGCGAACCACTTGATGTCGACGTGGTGATCGTCGAAGGACGTCTGCTTCACCGTGGTGAAAGGCTTGATCCAATCGAGGCGCTTGGCCTGCTCGCGCCAGAAGCCGTCCGGGTTGACGACCGACTGCTGGTACATGGCCTTGTAGGTCGCCTCGTCAGTCAGCGTATTGGCCGCAACCTCGGGACGAACGGGATACACAGAAGCCGCACTCATCTTTCTTACCTCGGTGAATAGTTGTTTTTGTATGATCCCGTTGTAGCCCGGGGCGGGCCTATAGAACCATTCGACGATGGTAGTAACAAGTCCCTACAAAATGTCGGTACTAACGTGCAAGCCCTGCCTACCGCCATTTTCCTGTGGGAGCCGAGCCTGTGGGAGCCGAGCTTGCTCGCGATAGCGCCTGCCCATCCAACATCAGTCCACCAGACAGCCACCGACTCCCAGCCGATTATTACCAGATCAACCAACAGTGTTTATCAAAACCGAGTCTGTTTACCCCCACCCTCACCTTCTAAAATCCACCTCGCCAACCGGCAAACACGATTAACGCAACACAGCCCCCACGAAGGCCGTTAATCCAACTTCCAACACTTGCTCCACACGCAACCCCAAAAAGGTTGCGTGACCCTACTCGACTTCAAAAAGGTGAAATACAGATGAAAGCTTTATGGGTTCTGGTCCTCGGCAGCCTTTGCGCCACCGCGATGGCAGACGAGCTCCCGACCGATGCTGCACAGCAAAAACCGGCCATTGAGGAGTACACCTACTCCACCCACCTGGACATTGCCAAAGTCATCTCCATGAGCGCCATCCCGAACGTCTGCGAAGTGGTCCCGGCGAAGATGGAATACGACGACTCCAAGGGCCAACGCCACATCCTGCGCTACAGCGTCATGGGCAACGGCTGCTCCAACGGCTGATCAACGTCATCGAACCAGGAACAACCACCATGAAAAGCAGATTGATCTTCGCCCTTGCCCTGTCCGTGCTGGCCGCCAATACTTTCGCCGCCGACGGTTTTGATCGCACCGGTTCCGCAGCCGCGATCAAGGGTTACGACCAGGCGGATTGCGCCACGATCGCCAGTGACGATCACGCCACCACTGACCCCACCGCGGTGGCTAGCGACGGCAGCGATCACACCGGTTCAGCCCATACCGATTGATCATTACTGACATTTTCCACGGCCCGGTTTCGATCGGGCCTGGTTGTGTCTAGAACCGCCTAAACCCCTCCGCAAACACAACATGTAGTGCAAACCTTCAAAAAGCGCTCGTTTTTTGATCAAAAAAAACCGCGATACGATCCATGCAAAAAAAATCTTCAGCGGCCAAAGCCTTGTAAACCCTCGCTCCCACGCGGATATCCCACCCGCCGCTCCTTCTGTGAGCTATTTCGCCGCAGCACGTAGGCAAAAAAGTCCTTATAATGCCGCCTTAAACGGGCCTGCAATATTCCCTTACAGGGGATCACGCCAGCCTGGAGCCCACGCAGAGGCCAAATCGCCTCCTCGCGTTCACAGCCGCTCCGGAATGACCCGTACATTTTTCTGTTTATTGCCTGCGTCAGCTGCTGCAACAAACGATTTTTCCAAGATCCACCGCGGCCAGTAGGCCCTCATCGGGCATCTGGCCCTCACGCAGGAGACGACACGTCATGCTGAGCTGGGACGAATTCGACAAAGAAGACAGCGGCGAAGTCGCTGTAAAAGGCGCCAACGCCGGCCACGCTTCTGAAGCCAACATGGACCGCCTCGACAGCGCTGGCGGTGCCGCCGCCCTCGAAGCGCGGGCCGTGACAGCCAGCGACTCGGCCGCGATCATTCGCGCCAAGGCCGCCCTCGACAAACTCGACGTCGCCGAAGGCCTCGCCGAACTCGAAGGCGCCGCCGCCCGTGTCGCCGTCGATGAAAAGCGCATGATCAACTGCCGCGCCGACCTCAACCAGCTCGTGCCGTTCAAATATGACTGGGCCTGGCAGAAGTACCTGGACGGCTGCGCAAACCACTGGATGCCGCAAGAAGTCAACATGACCGCCGACATCGCCCTCTGGAAAGACCCGGAAGGCCTGACCGACGACGAGCGCCGCATCGTGATGCGCAACCTGGGCTTCTTCTCCACCGCCGACTCCCTGGTTGCCAACAACCTGGTCCTGGCCGTGTACCGCCTGATCACCAACCCGGAATGCCGCCAGTACATCCTGCGCCAGGCGTTCGAAGAGGCGATCCACACCCACGCCTACCAGTACTGCATCGAATCGCTGGCCATGGATGAAGGCGAGATCTTCAACATGTACCACGAGATCCCATCGGTCGCGAAAAAAGCCGCCTGGGGCCTGAAATACACCCGTTCGATCTCCGATCCGAAGTTCGAAACCGGCACCCCGGACACCGACAAAGAGCTGCTGCGCAACCTGATCGCTTACTACTGCGTCCTGGAAGGCATCTTCTTCTACTGCGGCTTCACCCAGATCCTCTCCATGGGCCGCCGCAACAAAATGACCGGCGTCGCCGAGCAGTTCCAGTACATCCTGCGCGACGAATCCATGCACCTTAACTTCGGTATCGATGTGATCAACCAGATCAAAATCGAAAACCCACACCTGTGGGATGCCGAGATGAAGGAAGAAGCAACCCAGATGATCCTGCAAGGGACCCAACTGGAGATCGAATACGCCCGCGACACCATGCCTCGCGGCGTGTTGGGCATGAACGCGGCGATGATGGAGGACTACCTCAAGTTCATCGCTAACCGTCGCCTGTCGCAGATTGGTCTTAAAGAAGAGTACCCAGGGACGACTAACCCGTTCCCTTGGATGAGCGAGATCATGGACTTGAAGAAAGAGAAGAACTTCTTTGAGACGCGAGTGATTGAGTATCAGACCGGTGGGGCTTTGAGCTGGGATTGATTTGAAAGAAAAATCCTAGGCTCCACGCGTAACTAAAAACCCCGTGAAAACGGGGTTTTTGTATTTCTACAGGACCAAAACTGCGTTTAACTCTGGGACCGGCACACTGCCTTTACCCTACGAAAAACTCAGAATCTTTCCGCATTGACGCCGTATCGTCTCGTTACCTATCTTAGTCGCAGGTGCCTAAGAAACGCCCAACGTAGTAGCTAATCGCCGAACATAGAACCGCGTACTGTCTAAGGACATTTGCAACTCTGTGTGGAGAAGATAGCTAGTTGGGATTTCTCTTACATCCTCTACGTCGGGCTCGCGCCGTTAACCTTTGAACGTAGAGGTGGTTATGCCCACAAAAACGCTGCTCTGCTCTCCGTATACCTCGGAGACCCATCATGCCTGATGCTTACATTCCGGCGGTTTTCACCCGTCACAACCTCCATCTGCATACCCTCTTGGTTGAAAACCAAGCTTGGTTCAGCGCCTCGGATTTGGGGCGGTTTATGAGCAAGCACCTCGATGAACGCATGACGCGCAAGCTTGACCCTGACCAGCGCCGGATGATGCTCGTGCATGTCCACGGTTTGACTGAAGAGCGTCTGATGCTGAGCGAGTCGGGCGTCTATGCATTGCTGGTTTATCACTACTGTCCTGAGTATCGGTTGCTGCGTGAGTGGATCACGCATCAGGTAGTGCCGACCCTCCGGGATGAGCGCTACTCGCATAGGGTGGAACGGCCTACGTTGAGCGTGCTGGATTGGCCGAAGATGTCGCTCTGCATGCTGCACTGGCAGGATGAGCCGTGGATTCGCTTGCGGGATATGCCGGCGGTGCTGGTGGATGATCCGTTTAGTCAGCATGAATCCTGGTGGCGGAGAGCTTCTCGGATTTTGCGAGGGTTTTGAGAATCAATCAGAGGCCGTCGTCCGTTGTTCGGGCGGCGGTTTTTTGTTGGTGATATGGAATTGGGACTGCTACGCGCCCAGCGGGGGCAAGCTCCCTCGCCACTGGTGTTTGGTGTTGAGGCTCGATTGCTGCTCGCTCGCACAGATTTTGCGATCTGTTGAAACAATATCAGAGCCCCGCTCCCCTCACGGCCGTGTCCCCCGTCCCCATACTAGATGGCGCTATCTGCAAGATTCAGGTTTTTGACACATATACCACTGAGTGGTAGCTTTACACATCAAAGGGAAAGCATATGCCAATGAGGGTATTCAAAACGAAGACCTTTGCTGCTGCAGCAAAGAAGGCAACGATCACAGATGCTGATCTCTGCAAGGCGGTGCAGGAGGTAGTGAACGGACAAGCCGATGATTTGGGCGGAGGCGTCTGGAAAAAACGCCTCAATGAAAATCGTCACCGCTCGATCATCCTTGCCAAGGGTCGTAGCTATTGGGTTTATCAGTTTCTGTTTGCTAAGAAAGACCAAGACAACATCACTGAAAAAGAGCTGGCCGCGTTTAAGAAGCTTGCTGATGCCTATAAAGGTTTGAGCAAGGAGCAAGTCCAGCATCTGCTGGACGGAAAAGAATTTGTGGAGATATGTAATGGCGAAAAAATTCAAAAGTGAGGCTTTCGAGTCGATTCATAGCTCGGCTGAGGCACTGCTAAAAATCGGCGCTATCGACAAGGCCACCATGCGGGAATTCGATGAGACCTGCATTGCTGAGGTGCCTGCTGAGATCCCACCTGCCCAGATCAAGAAAATTCGTCTGCGCAGTCACGTCAGTCAGCCGGTTTTTGCCCGCTACCTGAACACAAGCGCATCGACAGTTAAGCAGTGGGAAGCCGGCGACAAACGTCCAGGAGGGATGGCCCTTAAGCTGCTCAGTATCGTGGAAAAACACGGTATCGAAATACTGGCCTAGCAGGCACGGAGCCGGAGACGAACTGACGACCGAAGGTGTATCACTGGGCAACAATCAAAAACCACTGCAAGACCAGACTGAGCCCCCTGACGGGGGCTTTTTCATGAATGAACCTGCCCACATCCTAGTCAACAGCGCTGTCTTTCCCAGTAGCTCGTAGAGCGGCAACTATACCGAGCTATCTCGCAACTTACGTTTCGGGTTGGCGCCACGAACGGCGCACTTCGGAGACCGGCTTTTGTTGCACAAGCGGTGGCGAGTAAAGGTTTGTCGCGGCCTTGGTCAGCCCCAGTCGCAGCCCGAACTTTCTCAGAATAGCTTCGAGGGTGTTGATGGTCGGGTTACCCTTGTCCTTCTCGATCTGGTACAGGGCCTTGGTCGACATGTTGCACATGGCAGCAAAGGTTTCCTGATCCAGGCCGGTCACCTCAAGCCGTAACCGGCGAATAGCGGTTCCCAGGGTCTCGATCCCCGTGACATGCTGCATGACGATGTCGTCAATGATTTCCCTGCGCCGCTCACCGGTGTTCTCTTTCATCGAAGTTTCTTATTCGCTGTTTCCGGCAATATATTGCCGGTTATCTGAAAGGTCGGGTTATAACCGGCATTATGATACCGACTCATACAAGTTTGGGGCCGTAAAACCGGGGCCGCTTCGCAGCCCAGCGGGGATAAATCCCCTCGCCACAGGATGGTGTCAGGGCGCAGGTGGGTGGCAGGCTTGATGGTTGGGTTGGGTTTGGGAATCGCGAGCAAGCTCGCTCCCACAGGGGGTTTGTGGTGTGTTGAAACTTTGGGTGCAGCCCGCCGCGTCCTTCGGTATTAATACACCTCCTCTCATGGACCCGAGCCCCGATGAAATTCGATACCGCCTACTGCCTCAGCCTCGATGCCAAGCTTTCGATCTATGACGTTCGGGATCTGAATTTCGACGAGACCATGGCCTTCGATTCGGCCAAGGAGCGCTTTCAGTGCCCCAACGATGCCTGTCGGGCGGCGTTTGATGAGGACAATCGGCTGACGACGTTCAACGCCAAGAACGTCAATTACATCCGCACGCCACATTTCAAGAATCAACCGACTACCCAGCATATCGAGGGCTGCCCTTACGTCAGTCCGAAAACGCCGGGGTTGGGTGCGGAGAGTGTTGAGGCACAAACGGATGACGACCGTGAGGAGCATTTTCCGTCGGAGCTGTTGCTGACTCGGCGTCAGTACGTACGCAAGCCGTCCGATCCGTCGAAGGACGTTGAAGCAGCGACTCGGCCTACGTCGCCTACCCTATCGTCCCACGGTGATGACGTTCATTGCGCCCATGATTCGACACCCGACAAGACCAGTGTCTTTGCCCACCCGGTGGAGTGTTTTGTGTCGAACTTCGCGGACAAGGACCTGCTCAAGCGCAAGCTGTTGAAGATTGGCGAGCACACGGCGCCCTATGGATCGTTCTTCAAGAAGATCGAGTATTTGCAGGACAACAAGGGCTTGATTTACTGGGGCAAGATCAAGGAGATCAAGGATTACACGCAAAGCTTTCGCATCGATTTCGAACCCAAGGTCTGGTTCAAGCAACCGGACGAGGCGAAGAAGAAGCCTTACTCGGTCAACGTTTACCTGAGCAAGAAGCTGATCGATAACTACCGCAAGCGCAAAGCGTTCCTGGAAGAGATCAAGCATGCCGTCGACAGTGACGCGCCGTTGTATTGCTTCTTTTATGGCGTGACGCCGGAGTTGAAACAGGTACCGAGCAAGAAGAACCCCGAACAGACGTTCGGGGTGTTCAGTGCCAATATCGAGAACCTGGATCACTTCGTTATTCGGGAAGCGCCCGGGTTGGCTGAGGGTTAGTCACCAGTCCCGGGCAATTGAAGTTTGACCGCACCGGGGTGTTGTTTTACGACTGCGTACGGCAGCACCGACCAGCCGGGGTCATCACAAACGCGTTGCGCGCGGACGAAGAACGGTCCCAGGTACAAACCTTTTTCAGTGAAGTACCAATTGGAATATCCCCAGACGCCTTCATCGGTGTAGTCGCAGCTGTCTTCATCCGCTGGCTTCAGCATCTCGTCGGGGTACAGCGTGGTGAGTTGCTTGATCAGCCATGGCGCGAATACCTCGCGTTGGTAAGTGTATCGCGCCTGGCTCTCTTCATCGGTCAACGGAGCATCACCCGCGTCGTTGTGGCCGGCGTACAGCGGTGGCTTACCTGTGCCAACCCAGAGCACATCTTCCAGCGACAAACTGTGGCCGGTGTGAGCATCGAGATTGAGCGGCGAATTGCCAAAATCCGGATGCACGCCGCCGCAGTAGTAACTTGTGGAAATGTTCAGGCTGATCACATCGGGCGATAGGAATTTGGGCGCGACGCCTTGGTCGAACTCGGCATTATCCGCGCCCTGCAACAGACAGCCGTGGTAGCTGATGACTTCGGTCCAGAGCCGCCCCAACAATTGCCGATTGACCCGTTGTAGTTCGTCTTTCGAGTAGCCGGACTCGACGCTGAACATGGAAATACCGGATTGTGGCTCCGTCCACCATTGCAAGTCATGGCCCATGAAAGATTCTTTCTTGCCCGGTTTGAGTTTCAAGCCCAGCAGACGGAGATACTCATAAGGGTCACTTTTTCGCAGCTCGGCGATAACGGGGGGAAGATCAGCTCCGGGTGCAGGGAGCGTGGCTTCGGTCAACTGCACGGGCAGAACTTTGCCCTTGAGACTTTTCCATTCACCCTGCCAGCCGTTGGCCGTTTTTTGCAGCGTCAGGGTTGGCAGCGATTGGCCGTCGTCGTAACGGGTACCGCCCTCGACCAGCGTCAGGGTCTTTCCTTGCTGCGAGCCGCTCAATCCCAAGTCACGATGGTATTTCTCATAGAAATAACGACCGATGACCTCGTCCTCTTGAGCAGTGTTGAGTCCCAGCACAATCGGCATCTTGCCCAAGGTGCCGGTAAAGACGCCACTACCACCATCGGCACTGGCTGTCGAACAGAGCGCGATCAGGCACACGGCGCTGGATGCGAGGAGCAACAGTCCTTTGAACATGGAATCTTCCTGGAAAAAGCGAGCGTCAGCTCACGAAATGAGTGGCGCGAAGTATGACGAATCAGCCTCATAGAATCGATATGCCACCCTCTCCCACAAAATGTTGAGCAATGCCATGCAGCAACTTACTGCACCGATATGCCCAACATCACCACGATCAACAATCCGATATAGACCCCGGCGTGAAAACGATCCGGTATCCCCCCGATCCATGGCGTAGCTAATCGAATCCCCACTAACGAGCCCAGTGTCAAAACCGCAAACGCCTGCAAATCCACATACCCAACAAACCACGGCCCCAAATCAAACTCGGTAAACCCGGCCATGGCCATGTAAGTCAGCGTCCCGGCCACCGCAACCGGCAAACTCAGCGGGTTAGCCATGGACGTCGCGCGCGACATGTTCAGCCCGCAACGACGCAATAACGGCACGGTCATGACGCTGCCACCCACGCCCAGAAAAGTGGCGATGACGCCGATGCTGATTCCGCCTGCCGATACCTCTGCCCTGCCCAATCGCCGTGGGACTACAGCGTCAGACTGGGTCAGAAAACCGCGTCTGAACAAGCAGTCCAGAATGGTCACGCCCAGATAAACGATGAAGGCATAGCGAATGACTTCGCTACTCGCCCACATCGCGGCAACGGCTCCGACGATAGCGCCCAGGCCGATGAAGCCGCCCAACGGCCACACGTAGTGGCGAATGAGGTTACCGGCGCGGTGATGCTTGGCGGTGGCGATCAGCGCGTTGACGATCATCACGCAGGTCGAGGTGGCCACGGCAATATGCATCGCCGATTGGCCGATAGGGTCGTCAGCGCCGTGGCTGGCGGTGAGCATGCGGTATAGCAAGGGCACCACGACGAATCCACCGCCGAAGCCGAACAGCACAGCAGTGATGCCAGTCATGCAACCGAAGAGTGCCAGCAAGAGGTAGAACATCGCGCAGCATCCGTAAATGGAGAGAGGCCGACGATAGAGCGATGGGGCTTGGCCTGCCTCAGCAAGTAGGCCAATAATGTTTGTATTTACGCCAATTGTTGGAGGCCGCTCGATGCGCAATGTTTCGATTGACCTGCTGGACGACACGCCACGGCCAGTAGTGGCTATCGGCACGGATTACCCCGACGGTCATCGATTGCCGCGCCATACCCACCGGCGGGCGCAGTTGCTCTACGGCGCCACCGGAGTCATGCAGGTCAGCACGGCAGACGGCAATTGGGTGGTGCCGCCACAACGGGCGGTGTGGATCCCGCCCGGGGTTGCCCATGAGGTGCTGATGCTGGGCGTCAGCACGCGAAGTTTGTATATCGAACCGGCTGCGGTAACGGCCATGGACGCCCGTTGCCAGGTCATCAGCGTGTCGCCGCTGATGCGTCAGTTGCTGATGGAAGCCGTGGAGCTTGCGCTGGACTACGACGAGGCTGGACGCGATGGTGCGCTGATCGATCTGCTACTGCACGAGCTGCTGCGCAGCGCCCATCTGCCACTGCACCTTCCACTGCCCCAAGACCCGCGCCTGCTCGGCCTGTGCCAGGCATTTCTGAAACGCCCGGACGCCCACGTCTCGCCCGTGCAATGGGCGGCGCAATTGCCTATCAGCTTGCGTTCGTTCAATCGCCTGTTCAGCCAGCAAACCGGGTTAAGTTTCAGCCAATGGCGACAACAAGCCTGCGTGATGTCGGCATTGTCCCGGTTGGCCGTCGGCCATTCAGTGACCCGAATCGCCCTGGACCTGGGCTACGACAGCCCCGCGGCATTCTCCACGATGTTTCGTCGCATACTGGGTCACGCCCCGAGCGCCTGGCTGGAGAAGACCGCCGGTCATTGATCAAAAAAATGAGATTGATCGGGATTCAAAACAACTGTACAAAAACACAGTATTTTTTAATCCCACAGCTTTGGAGCCCCCCATGGCCTCTCTCGCAATCAAAACCACCCTGGAACGCATCGCTGTCTATCAATTCACCCCTGCTCACAGTGCACAGGCGCGAGCCATGCTGGGTTGGAGTGTCGAGGAGCTGTCCCGCCAATCCGGCGTCTCGGTCCAGGCCATCCGCCGCTTCGAGGCCGGCGGCGAGTTGCTCGATGTGACTCGCCTGGCACTGGCCTTTCGCCTGGAGGCCGAGGGCCTGGTGTTCTTCCCCGGCTTCGCACCAGGGCGCGGCATGAACATCAAGGGTGCGACACCGGACCCAATGGGGCGCTCCGATTACGCAATGATTGAATAACGCCAATCCTGTGAGTGCTAGGCGATACCGGCCTGGTCCTGGTACGCCGAAGGCTCCACGTCCAGCCACCAGGCGCGGCCACGTTGCGGCTGCGTCAGGGTGAATGCTTCGCCCATTTGCGGCGTGGCAATGTAGACATTGCGCTCCCAGGCCAGGGCCAGGATGCGATCGAAGGGTTCATACCAGGCATGCATCGCCAGGTCGAACGTACCGTTGTGGATCGGCAGCAGCCAACGGCCCTTGAGATCGATATGAGCCTGTAGGGTCTGCTCTGGCTGCATGTGGACGTGGGGCCAATCGACGTCATAGGCGCCGGTTTCCATCAGTGTCAGGTCAAAGGGGCCATATCGCTCGCCGATGCGTTTGAAACCCTCGAAGTAGCCAGTGTCGCCGCTGAAGAAAATTCGCGTAGCGCCGTCGATCATCACCCACGAGGCCCACAAGGTGCTGTTGCTGTCGAACAGGCCGCGCCCGGAAAAGTGCTGGGAGGGCGTGGCAACGAACTCGATACCGTCCACCTCGGTACCTTGCCACCAGTCCAGCTGACGCACCTTGCTGGCGTCGACGCCCCATTTGATCAGGGTGTCGCCCACACCAAGGGGGGCCAGGAAGTGGCGGGTCTTGGCCGCCAGCTTGAGGATGGCCTGATGATCGAGGTGGTCGTAATGGTCATGGGACAGGATCACCGCCTCGATCGGCGGCAATTCTTCCAGGCTGATGGGCGGCTGATGAAAACGCTTCGGGCCGGCCCATTGCACGGGTGAGGCGCGCTCGGCGAACACCGGGTCTGTCAGCCAGAATTTATCCCGCAGCTTGAGCAATAGGGTGGAATGGCCGAGGCGGAATACGCTGTTGTTCGGCGCCGCCAGCAGCGCGGCGCGCGTCAGCGCTTGAACCTCGATGGCGCCCGAAGGCCGAGTGGTGCGCGGCTTGTGGAAGATCATGTTCCAGATGATCCGCAGGGTAGTGCCAAAACCTTCCCGAGGCGTGAAGGCATGATTGCGATACTTGCCCTGTTCATGCCGGGATGCGTCATGGGCGGACGGATTGTCGGTCGAAAGAGAGGGAATGGTCATGGTGCGATAACTCCAAGGGCGTCGGCGCAATTGCGCTTCGCCGTTGTGGGACGCTGGATGGCCGTTGCATGCACGCTCAGCCGCTTGACTCAAAACTACACCACTCGGTGTAGTTTCTAGATTGCATGAATCCCGGGAGCAAGTAAACTGCCGAGTGTAAGTTCTCTCATCTCAACCGACGAATTGCCCATGACCGTACCGCAGCGCCTTACCGAGCGAAAACGCGAAGCCATTCTCCAGGCCGCGATTGCTGAATTCCGTAGCAGCGGTTTCGAGATCACCAGCATGGACAAGATCGCGGCGACTGCCGGCGTATCGAAGCGCACGGTGTATAACCATTTTCCGAGCAAGGAAGAACTGTTTGCCGAAATTCTGAATCGGTTATGGAACAGCATTACCGCAGAGCAGGACATGCCCTACAGCTCGCAAAAGCCGCTGCGGGAGCAACTGCAAACGTTGCTGCAAGCCAAACTGCACTTGCTGGCGGACGAGAACTTCCTCGACCTGGCGCGCATCGCCATCGCCGCCACCATTCATTCCCCCGAGCGAGCCCAGGACATGGTGTCGCGCATGGGCCAGCGGGAAGAAGGCTTGACGACCTGGATTCGCCAAGCCCAGGCCGATGGCCGCTTGAAACCCGTGGAGCCGGCATTTGCCGCCCAGCAAATGCATGGGCTGCTCAAGACGTTCGCCTTCTGGCCGCAGGTTTCAATGGGGCAACCCAGCCTGACCCAGGATGAGCAGGCCCAGGTGATCGAATCGGCCCTCGACATGTTCCTGAGCCGTTACCAGGCTTGATCAAGAAGTCCTGGCGTGAAGGGCTACTGCAGCGATGGGTTGTGCACGACCTTCTGGTGCATTTCAGTGGTCAAGTTGTCGATACGCTCGGTCAATGCCTTGGTTATTTCCGTCAGGCGGGTGTTCTGCTCCAATAACTCCAGCAACTGCGCCGTATTCAGCGCGGCCTGAGCCTGGCGCTCGCTGTTGGCGATGGCCAAGGCTTCACGATGCTGGGCATCGGCGTCCGCCTGGGCTTTGTCCCGAGCGGCCTGGCGGGTTTGCGCCAGCAAAATCAGCGGCGCGGCATAGGCCGACTGCAGGCTGAACGCCAGGTTCAGCAAAATGAACGGGTAGGCATCGAAATGAAAGACCCCCACCAGGTTCAGGCTGATCCATAGCAGCACGATCAAGGTTTGCGCACCGAGGAACATCGGCGTCCCGAAAAAACGCGCGAACGCCTCCGCTCTCAGCGCAAAGCGGTCATTGCCAAAGGTCGGCGCCAGATGCGCGTGAGGGCGGTGAAAACGCAGGTGGTCAACGGGCGCGGAAGGTGTGGGTTGGGAAGACTTCGTCATCGTGATGTTCTCGGCCAAGGGCTGGTGCTCAAGGCACTATAACCGTTGGGGAAGCGCCATCCATTGAGCCATGTACGCCCTCGCCGTTAAAACTCAGCGCCCGCGCAGATTGCGCCCCAGCTCATCGAACAAGGTCACCACCGAGCGCAAGGCCCGGCAGTCCGGACGGGTCAGGAGCCACAGGGCTGTGTCATACCCCGCCAGCGGTTCGCCAAGGGGCATCAGGCCCTGGTGTTCATCGATCAGAAAGTCCGGCAGCGCCGCCACACCCAAGCCGGCTCGCACCAGTTCGGTGACCGAGAGCATGCTGTTGCAGCGATAGGCGGGCACCACGCCGGGGAGATGCTGGCGGCGCCAGGCTACGGTGGGGTGATCCGGGAGGAAATCGTCCGGTGCGATCCAGGTCATGGAAGCCAGGTCATTCGCATCCACCGAGCGCAGATACGTGGCACTGGCACATACCCGGTAAGCCACGTTGCCCAGGTTTCGACCGACCAGGTGTTCCGGCGGCGTACGGGTCAGGCGTAACGCAATGTCGGCATCGCGGCGGCTCAGGTTGGCGAAGTCGTTCGAGGTGCTCAGCTCAAGGGTCAACGCCGGGTAAGCGGGCATGAAGCGCGCCAGCGCAGGCAGCAGCAACGCTTGCAGGACTGAGTCGCTGCACGTCAGGCGTACCGTCCCGCTGATGACCGCGCCGCCCTGCTCCACCCCCACCCGCGCCGCCTCCAAGGCCTGTTCGGCGCGCTCGGCTTGCTCGGCCAGCGCCTGGGCCAGGCTTGTGGGCAAGTACCCGGAACGGCTTTTTTCGAACAAGGGCTGGCCCAGGGCCGCCTCCAGCCGACGTACCGAACGGAACACCGTGGACACGTCCACCTGCAGCAATCGAGCGGCCCGGGCCAGTGAGCCGCCACGGACCAGTGCGAGGATCAGGGACAGGTCGGGATAGTCCAGACGATAGTGCGCTGCTGCATTGATCACTTGGATAAACGCCAATATTGATTGCGTGAACGCCAATCTATAGTGGCGACCAAGAATCAACAAGCGGCGAGTCTCTCATGGCAAAACAGCGTCCTTTACACATCGCCCTGGTCGGCGACCACGACCCACACATCACCGCTCACCGGGCGATTCCCATTGCACTTGAGCTGGCCGGCAGGCAAACCGGCCATGACATTCGCGTCCAATGGCTGGCAACGCCGCTCATTGCCGACAACGCAGTGCTGGAGGACTTCGACGGTATCTGGTGCGTACCAGGCAGCCCCTACCAAAACGAAGCCGGCGCCTTGCAGGCGATTCGTTTTGCCCGCGAACAGCGTCGCCCTTTCCTGGGCACCTGCGGTGGTTTTCAACATGCCGTGCTGGAATACGCCCGCAACGTGATGGGTTGGGCCGACGCCGCCCATGGCGAAACCGACCCCGAGGCTGAGCGCGCGCTGCTGACGCCGCTGAGCTGTGCCTTGATCGAAACCATCGACTGCCTTCAGCTCGATTCGGACTCGTTGACTGCCAAGGCTTATGGTCGCCAGAGGGTATTCGAGGGCTACCATTGCCGCTTCGGGGTCAACCCGGACTTTGAAGAAGACTTGCTCAATCAGCGCCTGCACCCCGTGGCCCGGGACTCGGCCGGCGGCCTGCGAGCGGTGGAACTGCAGGACCATCCGTTCTTTGTCGCCACGCTGTTCCAGCCCGAACGTGCCGCACTGGAAGGGCGCGTGCCGCCGCTGGTCAGCGCGTTTGTCGAAGCCTGCGCCAGGACAACGCCATGAGCACCCACTACTACGCGGTGATATTCACCTCCCTGCGCACCGAAGGGGACCAAGGCTACGCCGAAGCCGCCGAACGCATGCTGGCCCTTGCCCGGGAGCAGCCCGGATTTTTAGGCGTCGAATCAGCCCGTGGCGACGATGGTTTGGGGATTACCGTGTCCTATTGGCGCGATGAAGCTGCGATCCTGGCCTGGAAGCAGCATCCCGAACACAGCGCGATCCGTGAGCGCGGCCGCTCCACCTGGTATACCCATTGCCATACAAGGGTGTGCAAGGTCGAACGCGACTACGCCTTCCAACACCCAATCTAGTGTCACAGTGTTTACCGTTGATCAATCTGTAGCGTGATAGCTGGGAAGCTTTTGTGGCGAGGGAGCTTGCTCCCGCTTGAGTGCGCAGCGCTCATCGCTTTTTTGGGGGCCGCTGCGCGACCCAGCGGGAGCAAGCTCCCTCGCCACAGGACCGTGCCATTCCAAAAATCCTTGTGGGCCCCCACAGGATCTCTGTTCAATTCAAGATTGAGGCTCAGCCTGTCACCAACTGCCGCACCGCCATGATTTCCGGCAGGTCGCTGCGGGCCATATACACCCGCAAAGGTTCGGAGAGATTGATCCGGTCGTCGATGTGCTGGTCCAGCAATAACTGGATCCGCTCGCGCTTGAGGGCCATGGTGCCGTCCGCCACGGGGGCCCAGACAAATTCGCAGGTGGGGATGATGCCGTCGTCGGCCACGTCCATGCCGAAAGCGTCTTCGCTGAAACGCACGATGTACTGGCCAGTCTTGCGGTTCAAGCCGACAAAACCCTTGAGCTGGTCGGCGGCCTGGCAGATGAATGTCGAAGTGGTGCGCATGGTAAACCTCATGGATGCGTCCCTCAGGACGTCTGATCAATGGTTTACACGCAGGGCAAGCGGACACAGGATTTAAGGTTTCCCTCTGCCGGGGAAACTGATGCGGCAAGGGTACTGCAAAGCGGCCTGGAAATGCGTGGGAAAAATCTTCTTTGCACAGGTTTATGTCGGTATGGCGATAGCGCCGACAGCGTTCAATTGTTAAAAGATAGTTTTTTGCATACACCTACGAAAGGATTTCGAGCATGCCTGTCACCTTCACCCGCACCGCCTTGATGCTGAGCCTGTTGCTCGGCTTCGGCCAGACCCAAGCGTCCGAGGCCCCGAGCCCCAAGGCCTTGGCAGCCCTCCAGGGCATTCCGCACCCCGCCGTGATCGCCCACCGCGGCGCCTCGTTCGACGCGCCGGAATCCACCGCTGCCGCCTACAAGCTGGCCCGCGACCTGGGCGCCGACTACCTGGAACTGGATCTGCAACGCAGCAAGGACGGCGTGTTGTTCGTCCTGCATGACGACAGCCTGCTGCGCACCACGGATGTCGCGGTCAAATTCCCCGAGCGCAAGGGCAGCACCGCCAACGAATTCACCATGGCGGAGCTCAAAACCCTCGATGCCGGCAGTTGGTTCAACACCGCTTACCCGGACCGCGCGCGCCCTTCGTTCGCCGGCCTGAAAATCCTGACCCTCGATGAAGTGATCAATATCGCCGAGGGCAACCCGCAGCAAAAACCCGGGCTGTACATCGAAACCAAGGCGCCGAAGCTGTTCCCCGGCATCGAGCGCGACCTGAAGGACAAACTGCAGGACCGCGGTTGGCTGAGCCCGGCCGGGTCGAAACTGGCCAAGCGGGCCACGGGGGTCGGCCAGGGCAAAGGCAAAGTGGTCTTGCAGACCTTTGAAAAGAGCAGCCTCGAACTGCTGCACAAAGAGATGCCGAAGGTGCCGAAGATCCTGCTGTTGTGGGTGGGCGAAGGCAACATCGAGCCAAAATCCAAGGTGCCTTTTGCCGAGTCCGGCGAAACGGACAAGGCCGCCTATTACGCCAAGCAGGAACCCAAGGACAAGGCTGAATTCGAGAAATGGATTCAGTACGCCAAGGCCCAGGGCGCCATTGGTACCGGGCCATCCGCGGCGTTGACCCATGGCGGCAGCCAGAGTTACGCGGACCTGGTGCAGCCGTGGATGAACCAGTACACCCATGACCAGGGTCTGCTGGTGCATGTCTACACTGTTGATGAGCCGGTGGACTTCAAGAAAGTGATGGATGCCGGCGTGGATGGCATTTTCACCAATCGGGCCAGTGAGTTGCTCAAGTACTTCAAGCGTCCCGAAACAGGCAGTGTGGCGCAACTATTGGAGAAGAACGGTTACTGAAACATCAGGACCGGGTCGGTGCAGTCGCTGCAAGTTTTCCGAATTAAGGGTGAATTAAGTTGCCACAGATAATCTGAGCCCACTTAAACGAATCACCCTTTAACGACACCAAGGAAAGACCTATGAAAACTTTGACTGCCCTGTTTACCGCCGCTGCCCTGACCCTGACTGCTGGCCTGGCCCAGGCAGATGTTCGCGTCGATCAGATTCCTCAACTGGTCAAGGAAGGCAAGATCAAGTCCCTTGAATCGATGAACGAAGAAGCCCTGAAGTTGCACCCGGGCGCGACCATCACCGACACCGACCTGGACAACCACTTCAACGGTTATGAATATGAAGTTGAATTGAAAACCGCCGACGGCAAAGAGTTTGATGTTGATTTCGATGCCACGACTGGCAAAGTCTTGAGCAACAAGCAAGACACTTGATCCATCAGAAAAAAAAAGAGCCGCGCAACCTTAGGGTTGCGCGGCTCTTTTGCGTTTATCAATACCTGTCGCGAACGACCGTCAGGCACTCAACCGCGCCGTCACTTCATTCAACTGTCCCGACAAACCGTGCAGATCCCGACTGGCGGCTTCGGTGCGCTGCACATTGTCCATGTTGGTGCTGGCAATGCAGGTGATTTCCGTCAGGTTGCGGGAAATGTCTTCGGCCACGGAAGTCTGCTCTTCGGCTGCAGTGGCGATCTGGCGGTTCATGTCGCGAATCGCTTCGACAGCCTGGGTGATGCGTTCGAGCATCACACCGGCCTGGGTCACTTGCTCCACACTTTCTTCGCTGCGCGACTGCCCACTCTCAATGGCATGGGCCGCGTCCACCGCACCCGTTTGTACAGTCTGGATGATCTGGTTGATCTCGATGATTGACGAGGCCGTGCGTTGGGCCAGGCTGCGGACCTCATCGGCGACCACCGCGAAACCGCGCCCCGCCTCCCCGGCTCGCGCGGCTTCGATGGCAGCATTGAGGGCCAGCAGGTTGGTCTGTTCGGCGATCCCGCGGATCACCTCCAGCACCTTGCCGATGCGCCCGCTGTCGGTTTCCAACTGACGGATGACCGCAGCCGTGTTGGCGATCTCGCCGCGCATCCGGGTGATGGTGTGGATGGTCCCCTGCATGACCTTGCCGCCCTGTTGCGCCGATTGATCGGCGTCATCGGCCGCCTGCGCCGCGTCGGCGGCATGACGGGCCACTTCCTGGGCCGTGGCGGACATTTCGTTCATCGCCGTCGCCACCTGATCGGTGCGTTCGAATTGCTCGCCGGTGCCCTGGCTCATCAGGCTGGCGATGGCATTGAGCTCACCGCTGGCACTGTCCAGCTCCGTGGCACTGCGTTGCAGGCGGGTAAAGGTTTCGGCAAGGAAATCGCGCAATGTGTTGGCCGCTACCGCCAGGTTGCCCAGCTCGTCCTGACGGTTGCTCGTCACACGCTCGGCGAACCGCCCATGACTGAGTCGGGTCACGTAGTCGATCAGGCTACGGATCGGTTGAACCAGGTTGCGATTGACCAGCCACAGGCTGAACAGCCCAATCAGCACACCCGACACCAGCATGATCACGGTGCCCAGCATGATCGTGCGATCGGCGCCGGCACTGATCAGCGTCGATTGCTCGGTGCCCAGCTTGCGCAGTTCCACCACCAGCGCACTCATTTGCTCACTGGCCGCACGGTCCACGCCCTTGACCGCCGCATCGCCCGCCGCCGAATCGCCACCGGAGGCGACAAATGCATCACGGCCCTTTTGGTAGGCAGCACCCAACTGACGATGTTCATCGCGCAGGGCCACGATGCGGGTCTTGATGGGCGCCGGCACACCTTCACGCCCGCTCAATTGGCCAAGGATGTCCTGGACCTCACGCTGACGTTCCTCGAACTGCTTCCAGTATTTATCCAGGTCAGCCGGCTGCTTGCCGCGCAGCAGGACGTTTTTCCATTCCTGCACCTGCACCTTGAACTGCAGGTTGGCCTCGTCAATCAACTGCGAGGCACGCAACGGTCCATCGATCAGGTTGCGATAGTTCTGGACACCATTGGAGAGGAAATGAAAGGACGCCAGGGCGATCAGCAACATCGCCAGCAAGCTGCCGCTCAATAGGGCGAGAATCTGAGCTCGAAGGGATTTTTGTAGAATCATGGGGAGCAATCTCTAAGCAAGAGGAACAGGAACGACGTCCCGACCTCCATGTCCGCAACACACCGCGTCGCAACCCGAGTACGGGGGGATATGCACATACCATCGGCCTGAGCGGGGCATTCTTGAACCTTGGCGACGGCCGGTAGCGCCAGCTTGGCGGTGCGAATGGAACTGTCACAAAACCATCAAGAAAGCTTGCGAAGATGGCGTTCAAGTGAACCTGTAGCCGCCACAGGCACTTCCCGCCAGCGAGACTTCATGAACCACAGCATTGATCAAAGCCACCGTGATCCGGACCTGTTCGGCCTGCTTTACGGGTTCCGTTTCCGCCCCGGCGAACGCGGGCAGGAGATCGATTCGGCCCAGGCCTTACGGAGCCTGCAACACCCGCAAGATTCGGATGAGTTCCTCTGGCTGCACCTGAACCTGGCCCACGCTGCGTGCGAGCGCTGGATGAAAGGTCACCTGGCCCTGCCCCAGGAGTTTTTCGAAGCCTTGCACGAAGGCTCGCGCTCGACCCGCATCGAGCATGTCGACTCGGCGTTGCTGGCCGTGGTGAACGATGTCGTGTTCAACCTCAGCAACATGGTGTCCTCGGATGTCTCCACATTGTGGGTTTGCGTGCACAGTCGATTGATCGTCAGCGCGCGCCTGCAACCCCTGCACTCGGTCGACAAGCTGCGCTCGTCGGTGAAGGCCGGCGAGTGCTTTCGCTCGCCAGTGGAATTACTCGTGCACTTGCTGCGCGACCAGGGCGAAGTGCTGACCCAGATCGTGCGCAAGACCAGCCTGAGCGTCGATCAGGTCGAAGATCAGTTGCTGTCCTCGCGGCTGTCCACCAACCGCGCCGAGCTGGGCAGCAACCGCCGGGTACTGGTGCGCTTGCAGCGCTTGCTGGCCCTGGAGCCGGGTTCATTGCTACGTCTGCTCAACCGCCCGCCGCAATGGTTGCAGAAAGAAGACGTCAAGGAGCTGCGCAAATCCACCGAGGAGTTCGCCCTGATCATCAACGACCTCACCGCGTTGAGCGAACGGATCAAGCTGCTCCAGGAAGAAATCGCCGCCAACCTCAACGAACAAAGCAACCGCACCCTGTTCACCCTGACGGTGGTCACGGTATTGGCGTTGCCCATCAACATCATTGCCGGTTTCTTTGGCATGAACGTCGGCGGCGTGCCGCTTGCCGGCGATCCCGAAGGCTTCTGGATCCTGGTGGCGCTGGTGGCAACCTTCACGCTGATTGCCGGCCGCTGGGCATTTCGCAAGCGACGTGACTATTGAACATGACGTGTCTAGACAATCCCTTTTGTCGGCCCGACGGGATTTAACAGTCTTTTTGTCATTTCTCCTGCTGTATCCTGCCCAGGCTTTGTAAAAGCGCGGATCTACCAGATCTATCCACAGACCTTGCGAGGAGCGCGATATGCACGAGATCCCTAATCTCCCCTTCCCAAGCCTGCACGACACTGAGCAGACGACCACGCTACAAGCCGGGGGGCAAGCAGACGCCCAGCAACCCGAGCCAAAAGAAGCCACTGAACGCCGCCAGGCCGACAGCGAAGACTGATTGACCCGCACCACCAGACCGTGTGGAAAGCGCTAAGATGCGCTTTCCACACCGCCTGAATCCCGAGCCCTCCATGACCGATGCCACCCCTCCCTTCAGCGAAGCCCAGGCCAGCGTGCTGATCGGCACTGCCGAAAAAATGGTCGAGATCTGGACCCGCCTTCCTGCCGAAAAACAAGCGGCCCTGCTGGCGCGCTTTGGCAGCGAAGAAAACGCCATCGCCGCACTGGTCACCACACGCCTGGTCAGCAGTGAGAACGGCAGCTGAACCACCGTTGGGCAAATAGTTTTACTTTCCCCCGCCCTGAGCCCACGGTCGCCGTTATCATAAGCAGCCTATCTATCCTGCTGCTCCGTGGACCTTTACCCCATGTCAGATTCCCAGCGCCCCCTGGCGGTCACGCTGCAAGTCGTTTCCATCGTCCTGTTCACGTTCATCGGCTACCTGAATATCGGCATTCCCCTGGCCGTGCTGCCCGGGTTCGTCCACGGCGAACTGGGCTTCGGCGCGGTGATCGCCGGGTTGGTGATCAGCGTGCAATACCTGGCCACCCTGCTCAGTCGTCCTTACGCCGGGCGAATCATCGATAACCTGGGGAGCAAGCGCGCGGTGATGTTCGGCCTCGCCGGCTGCGGGCTGAGCGGTGTGTTCATGCTGGTGTCTGCCTGGACGCCCCACCTGCCCACGTTCAGCCTGATCAGCCTGCTGATCGGTCGCCTGGTGCTCGGCAGCGCGGAAAGCCTGGTGGGCTCCGGTTCGATTGGCTGGGGCATCGGCCGAGTCGGCGCGGCGAATACCGCCAAAGTGATTTCCTGGAACGGTATCGCCAGTTACGGCGCGCTGGCGATCGGCGCTCCGTTGGGGGTGTGGCTGGTCAATGCGCTGGGGCTGTGGAGCATGGGCGTAAGCATTATCTTGCTCGGTTTGCTGGGGTTGGCATTGGCCTGGCGCAAAACCGCCGCGCCCATCGTCACTGGCGAACGCCTGCCGTTCATGCACGTATTGGGACGTGTGCTGCCACACGGCTGCGGCCTGGCCCTGGGTTCCATCGGGTTCGGCACCATCGCGACCTTCATCACCCTGTACTACGCCACCCAGCACTGGGACAACGCCGTGCTGTGCCTGAGCCTGTTCGGCGCCAGCTTCATCGGCGCGCGCCTGCTGTTCGGCAACCTGATCAACCGTCTGGGCGGCTTTCGCGTGGCGATTGCCTGCCTGTCGGTGGAAACCCTGGGCCTGTTGCTGTTGTGGCTCGCACCGGATGCCCACTGGGCCCTGGCGGGCGCGGCGTTGAGCGGTTTCGGCTTTTCCCTGGTGTTTCCGGCGCTGGGCGTGGAAGCGGTCAACCTGGTGCCGGCCTCCAGCCGCGGGGCGGCGGTGGGCGCTTATTCACTGTTCATTGATTTGTCGCTGGGGATCACCGGACCGCTGGCCGGTGCGATTGCCGCGGGCTTCGGCTTTGCCTCGATCTTTCTGTTCGCCGCACTGGCGGCCCTGGGCGGGTTGGCATTGAGCGTCTACCTGTACCGACAGGCGCCGAGGCATCGCCAGGAACGGGAGAAAAGCTAGAAGTCCACCTTGCCGCGCCCGGCCTTGATCGAGCCGCGCTTGGTCTTGGATTCCAGGCGACGCTTTTTCGAACCCAGAGTCGGTTTGGTCGGACGGCGCTTCTTCTCGACCTTGGTGGCGCTGAGGATCAGTTCGGTCAGGCGCTCCAGGGCATCGGCCCGGTTCTGTTCCTGCGTGCGGTATTGCTGGGCCTTGATGATCAATACACCGTCGCTGGTAATGCGACTGTCGCGCAGCGCCAGCAGCCGCTCCTTGTAGAACTCGGGCAGCGACGAGGCCGGAATGTCGAAGCGCAAGTGCACGGCGCTGGAAACCTTGTTGACGTTCTGCCCCCCTGCCCCCTGGGCGCGGATGGCCGTCAGCTCGATCTCGGCGTCCGGGATGTGCACGGTGTTGGAAATGACCAGCATGGAAAGTGTCCGGTATCAGGACCCACAGGATACCCGAAACAGCTGGAATGAAGATTGCGAGAGCCTGACCTGTGGAACTGGTCTGTGGAATTGGTCTGTGGAATTGGTCTGTGGAATTGGTCTGTGGAATTGGTCTGTGGAATTGGTCTGTGGGAGCAAGGCTTGCCCGCGATGGCATCGCCTCGGTCCATCAGCTGCACCGAGGTGACTGCATCGCGGGCAAGCCTTGCTCCCACAGACCTTGTTCCCAGAGTTCTTGCTTCCAGAGTTCTTGCTTCCACAGGATTTGTGTCTGGCCTGAAACGACAAACCCGGCACTTGGCCGGGTTTGTTGTATTTCAAGATGGGTTACTTGGCAGCAGCCGCCACCGCCAGTTCATGCCGGGCACTGCGCTTGTTCTTGATCACGTAGCACACCCACATGAACACCACCCACACCGGAATCGCATAGACCGATACCTGGATGCCCGGGATCAGCAGCATCACGCCCAGGATGAACACCACGAACGCCAGGCAGATGTAGTTGCCGTACGGGTACCACAGCGCCTTGAACAGCGGCGTCTGGCGGGTCTGGTTCATGTGCTGGCGGAACTTGAAGTGCGAGTAGCTGATCATCGCCCAGTTGATCACCAGGGTCGCGACCACCAGCGACATCAGCAACTCCAGCGCATGTTGCGGGATCAGGTAATTCAACAGCACCGCCACCAGCGTGACCGCCGCCGAGGCGAGGATCGAACGCACCGGCACGCCGCGCTTGTCGATCTTGGACAAGACCTTGGGCGCATCACCCTGCTCGGCCATGCCCAGCAACATGCGGCTGTTGCAGTAGGTGCCGCTGTTGTACACCGACAGCGCGGCGGTCAGCACCACGAAGTTGAGGATATGCGCCGCGGTGTTGCTGCCCAGCATCGAGAACACCTGCACGAACGGGCTGCCGCTGTAGGCATCGCCGGAAGCGTTGAGCGTGGTCAGCAGGCTGTCCCAAGGGGTCAGGGACAACAGCACCACGAGCGCACCGATGTAGAAAATCAGGATCCGGTAGATCACCTGGTTGATGGCCTTGGGAATCACGGTTTTCGGTTTGTCGGCCTCAGCGGCAGTGAAACCGAGCATTTCCAGGCCACCAAAGGAGAACATGATGATCGCCATGGCCATCACCAAGCCGCTGACGCCGTTGGGGAAAAACCCACCGTGGGACCACAGGTTGGTCACCGACGCTTGCGGCCCGCCGTCGCCACTGACCAGCAAATAGCTGCCCAGGGCAATCATGCCGACAATCGCCACGACCTTGATGATCGCGAACCAGAACTCGGCCTCGCCAAAGACTTTGACGTTGGCCAGGTTGATAACGTTGATCAGGATGAAAAACGCCGCCGCCGACACCCAGGTCGGAATGTCCGGGGCCCAGTAATGGATGTACTTGCCGACTGCAGTCAGCTCGGACATGCCCACCAGGATGTAGAGAATCCAGCAGTTCCAACCCGACAGGAACCCGGCGAAACCGCCCCAGTACTTATGGGCAAAGTGGCTGAAGGAACCGGCCACCGGCTCTTCGACGATCATTTCACCCAACTGGCGCATGATCATGAAGGCGATGAGGCCGCAGATGGCGTAGCCAAGGATCATCGACGGGCCGGCTGATTTCAGCACCCCCGCCGAGCCGAGGAACAGGCCAGTACCGATCGCGCCACCGAGGGCGATCAGTTGAATGTGGCGATTTTTCAGGCCGCGTTTCAGCTCGCCCGAATGCGTATTTTCTACAACGGTCATGCGTCACCTATTTGTTTTTATCTGTGACGAAATCGAACCCGACACGCTTATGGCATGGCGGAGTGAACAAGGCGGATAACCTTGAAAATGCGTGGGTACGCGAAGGGTCACAGTAAAACGCCGCGCATTGTACACTGCGGCCCTCCTCCTGCCAGACACCACCGGATCAGCGTCTCCCCCTGCACTTCAGGTATGGCGCGCATCTGACCCTTCCCGTTGGCCTGAAACAAGCGCTGCGAAGTATCAAAAAACGCGTCAAACCGGGGCCCTCGGCAGCTTTTTCTTACAGCCACCCGAAACGCCGATAGCGGCCCGTTCACAAGGAAAAAATCGTCAGTATTCCTTTACAGTGCGTAACGCAAACTTTCCAAAGAGGAAATTTCCGTAGGCTGACTGCAAATTGACGGTAGGTAGCTACCTATTTAAAAAAGCACCCAGGCGGCTGTTTTTGAATGACTAATATCGCCGCTGAAAATGGAATAAAAAGTTCAAACAAAAAAAATAAAATTATTTTTTTGCAATCCAAAAATCCCTCGACTAGGTTTTCACCGACTTGCCAAGGCATCGTGCCGACAAGTTCTGCGGTGCCGTTGCCGGCCTGCTTCCATTCGCCGAATCGAGCCGCAAATTTCCGTAAAAGTCATCTAGGAGATTCACTATGCAAGCACTGGACAAAGACTTGGAAACCGAACTGCAACTGGACGAATGGTTTGAAGCCCCAACCCATGAAGCCGCGGTTGAAATGATGCAGGCCGATGCCGTCGTTCCATTCGGCACGGCGATGTGGCCTCTGTAGGCACCGCCCGGCGGAGGCGATCCGGCCGGTCGACTCCGCCACTTTTGCCGGTTGTCAGGGACGTTTAATGAACTTGTCAGGGAAGAAAAAGCATGGACACACAACGAGCCATCTCACATTTCCTTTACTACCTCGAACACCATCCCGCCCTGGTCGGCATCCAGCCCGCCAAGGTGTTGCTCGGCCATACCGCTGACTACGAAGCGCTGACCGGCGCCATTGCCGAGCAGGCGGGCAGCGGCTCGCCCTTCCGGTTCAGCGCCATGCGCCTGGACCTTGAACCCACGGAGCGCCTGTCCAAGGCCATTGCCGACAGCGATCTGTACATTTTCTTCTACGACTCCTCCACCCTGCCCAACCCTCGTCCCGACGGCCCGGACTTTGTCCGCGCACTGCAAGGCGTGATGGCCGACAACTGGAGGAAATCGCTGCTGTTCAAGGACTACGGCGACTACTTCTACGACACCTTCAGCGTGATTCCCCAGCGTATCGCCGGGCTCAACAGTCACCTGATCCGGCGCATGTCCCAGGCGACGACCCTGAGCTTCCAGGATGACCACGGTTCGTATTTCGACACCGCCCTGGGCAGTGTGAAGAAATGGACCGACATCAACGGACTCGGCAACTACGACCTGGCCCCCGGCGAAATCGCCACCCACAGCGACACCATCAATGGCCGAGTGAATTTCGTCGGCACCTTCCTGAGTACCATCCCGTTCGCGCGCAAATACGGCGTGCTGCAATCGCCGCTGGAGCTGTGGATCGAAGACTCCACCATCCAGAAAATCGCCACCGACGTACCGGGCCTGGAGCACGACTTCAACAAATACCTGGACGCCAACCCGTCCAACCGCCGCATCGAGGAACTGGGGATTGGCACCAACGAAGGGGTCAAGAGCCTGTACGCTCGCAATGCCGGTTTCGAGGAGCGCCATTGCGGCCTGCACCTGGGACTCGGCGGCGGGGCCAAGGGCAGCCATCACCTGGATCTGATTTTCGAGAAGGGGATGTTGGCGCTGGATAATGAGCCGATGTTTGATGGGCGGTTTGTGCTTTAGAGGTATCTGTGAGGCTACTGGCCTCTTCGCGAGCAGGCTCGCTCCCACACGCCATCCCATTGTGGGAGCGAGCTTGCTCGCGATAGCGGCCTGCTTGAAAAGGTGATGTTGACTGGACCGCCGCCATCGCGAGCAAGCTCGCTCCCACAGAAGATCTGAGCCAGATGCCGAATCTGTGAACCTCCCCCTTCAACTAAAGCCAGGCAAAAAAAAGCCAACTCGAAAGTTGGCTTTTTTTCATGGACGCTCGCCGATCACTCCGGCTTACGACGCCCAAACCCCGGACGCTGTCCCGAACCTGCCGGTGCACCACGGCGCTTGCCCGATGGCGTGTCACGGTCGGCCAGGATGATACCCGGGCGTTTTTTCGGTGCCGGCTTGGCCGGACGCTTGGTGTCGGCCGGGCGATCGGCAACTGGCGTACCGCGGCCAGCCGGGGCACCGCGACCTTCGCCGCGCTCAGTGCGACCATTGGCCGGACGCGGCGTGCGTGGACCACGCTCGCCGTCCTGACGCGGAGCAGGCTTGCGGGCCGGGCGTTCGCCTTCGATCTGCGGCTCGCGGGAAGGACGCGGCCCCGTTGGCGCGCCTTCGGCAGCCGGACGCAGTGTACGCACGCGCTCGGTCTTGCCCATCGGGCGCGAGGATTTACGCTGCATCCGCTCCAGCTTGTCCTTGCTCTTGGCGGTCATCTGCGGCATTGCCACCGGCTTGAGGCCCACTTCGGCCGCCAGGATGTCGACTTCGTACTGGCTCATTTCGCGCCAGCGGCCCATCGGCAGGTCGGAATTGAGGAACACCGGACCGAAACGCACGCGCTTGAGGCGGCTGACCACCAGCCCCTGGGATTCCCACAGACGCCGCACTTCACGGTTGCGGCCTTCCATCACCACGCAGTGGTACCAGTGGTTGAAGCCTTCGCCGCCGGGCGCCTGCTTGATGTCGGTGAAACGCGCCGGGCCGTCTTCCAGCACGACGCCGGCCTTGAGGCGCTCGATCATCTCGTCATCGACTTCGCCACGCACACGCACAGCGTATTCGCGGTCCATCTCGTAGGACGGGTGCATCAAGCGGTTGGCCAGTTCACCGTCGGTGGTGAACATCAGCAAACCGGTGGTGTTGATGTCCAGGCGACCGATGTTGATCCAGCGGCCTTCTTTGGGACGCGGCATCTTGTCGAACACCGTCGGACGGCCTTCCGGGTCGTCACGGGTGCAGATCTCGCCGTCGGGCTTGTTGTACATGATCACGCGGCGCACCGTTTCGGCGGCCTCTTCGCGCTTGATCACCTTGCCATCGATGGTGATGGCGTCGTGCATGTCGACACGCAGGCCCAAGGTGGCATCTTTGCCATTGACCTTGATCCGGCCCTGGGTGATCCAGGCTTCCACGTCGCGGCGCGAGCCGACGCCGATACGGGCGAGGACTTTTTGCAGCTTCTCGCCTGCTGGGCCGATTTCCTGGCTGTCGTTCTGGTCTTGGTCTTTCATTCTGGGCACCTCCCGGTGTGGTCGGGTCAGGCTTGGCCTGACGCTTTGAAAACGGGTCTTCGACGAAGGGATCGCCAAAGGGTCGCGAATCATACGCTCGTTGAGGCGATTGCGCATCAGAGACTAGCTGATCGACGCGCGCCCGGCGCTTTTTCCGCCGACCGGTGGCACCCGGCTTAATGAAGGCCCCTGTGGGAGCCGAGCTTGCTCGCGATGACGGTGGGTCAGCCTGCATTGATGCTGAATGTTCCTCCGTCATCGCGAGCAAGCTCGGCTCCCACAGGGGACGGCGGTGGATCAGCCAGTGTTTGCAAACCAGTTGAATCAGTCGTCGAACTGGCGCCGTTCGTTTTCGATCGCTTCGGCCAGGGCGCGGGCTTCGGCTTCTTCGTCGCTCAGCTCGGGTTCCGGCGGTTGGAGAGCGGCGACGGCGGCCAGCAGTTTTTCCCGGGCTTGCGCAACGCCGAGGATGTCTTCTTCCGGTTCCGGTTCCGGTTCTGGTTCTGGCTCTGGTTCCGACTCGCTGTCAGGCCCCGGCCCCTCACGCAGCAGGTCGTCGAAATCGGTCTTCAAGCCCTCCTCCATGGTGTCCAGCTCCAGCAACAACGAGTGGAAACTGGTCTCTTCCTTCGGTTCCTCAGGCTCGGCACTGGCATCGGCCAATTCCTGCAGGCCCTGGGGCACCGGGGCGTCGTCGAACTCCAGCATCGGCTCGGGTTCCAGCTCCCGCAGTTCGGCCAGCGGCGGCAGGTCATCCAGGTTCTTCAGGTTGAAGTGATCGAGAAAGGCCTTGGTGGTGGCGAACATCGCCGGTTTGCCGGGCACATCGCGATAGCCAACGACACGGATCCACTCGCGCTCCAACAGCGTCTTGACGATATGGCTGTTGACCGCCACGCCGCGCACATCTTCGATCTCGCCGCGGGTGATCGGTTGGCGATAGGCAATCAATGCCATGGTTTCGAGCATGGCGCGGGAGTAGCGCTGCGGCCGCTCCTCCCACAGGCGCCCGACCCATGGCGCGAACTTCTCGCGGATCTGCAGGCGATAACCGGACGCCACTTCCTTGAGTTCGAAGGCCCGCCCCTCGCAGGATTTGCCCAACAGCGTCAGGGCTTTCTTGAATACGGCCGGCTCAGGTCGCTCGCCTTCTTCGAAGAGTTCGAACAGGCGCTCCATCGATTGCGGCTTTCCCGAGGCCAACAGGAAAGCTTCAAGCAAGGGGGCCAGCTCGCGGGGTTCAGTCAGATTCATTGATTTGCTCGTTATTCGGCTCGTGCCCGCACATGGATCGCTGCGAACGGCTCATTCTGCACCAGCTCGACCAAGGATTCCTTGACCAATTCCAGGACCGCCATAAACGTCACGACAACCCCCAAGCGCCCTTCCTCGGCGGTGAACAGCTCGACGAACGGCACGAAACCGCCGCCCTTGAGCCGCTCCAGCACATCGCTCATGCGCTCGCGGGTGGACAACGCTTCGCGGCTGACCTGGTGACTTTCAAACATATCGCCCCGGCGCAGGACCTCGGCCATGGACATCAGCAACTCTTCCAGGCTCACATCCGGCAGCAACTTGCGCGCCCGCGCCTCGGGCGCATCGAGCTTGGGCACCACCACGTCGCGCCCGACCCGCTTCAAACCATCGAGGCCTTCGGCTGCGGCCTTGAAGCGTTCGTACTCCTGCAAGCGGCGGATCAGCTCGGCCCGCGGATCGTCTTCTTCCGCTTCGACCTCTGCCGAGCGCGGCAGCAGCATTCGCGACTTGATCTCGGCCAGCATGGCCGCCATCACCAGGTACTCGGCCGCCAGTTCCAGGCGCACCGACTGCATCAACTCGACGTAGCCCATGTACTGGCGGGTGATTTCCGCCACGGGGATGTCGAGGATGTTGATGTTCTGTTTGCGAATCAGGTACAGCAGCAGGTCAAGCGGGCCCTCGAAGGCTTCGAGGAACACTTCCAGCGCATCCGGCGGAATGTACAGGTCCAGGGGCATTTCCATGACCGCCTGGCCATAGACCATGGCGAACGGCAGCTCCTGCTGCGCGCCGGCCTGGCTATCTGCACTGTCCACTGCGGTTTCCACGGCGGACATTCAGGCCTCGACCATGAACGGCGTCGGATCGCCACAACCGACGCGCACCACCTGGGGCTCGCCATCGGCCAGGTTGATCACCGTGGACGCCGACATGCCGCCGAAACCGCCGTCGATGATCAGGTCCACCTGATGCTCGAGGATCTGGCGCATTTCATAGGGATCGGTCAGCGGATCGGTCTCGCCGGGCATAATCAGCGTCACGCTCATCAGCGGCTCACCCAGTTCCGCCAGCAGCGCCAGGGCAATGGGATGGCTCGGCACCCGCAGGCCGATGGTGCGCTTTTTCGGGTGCAGCAACAGCCGCGGGACTTCCCGCGTGGCATTGAGAATAAAGGTATATGGCCCCGGCAAATGCGCCTTGAGCAGGCGGAAGGTGCCGGTGTCGATCTTGGCGAACAGCCCCAACTGCGACAGGTCGCTGCAGATGAGCGCGAAGTTGTGCTTGTCGTCCAGTTGACGCAGGCGTCTTACCCGCTCCACGGCATTCTTGTCGCCGATCTGGCAACCGATGGCGTAGGACGAGTCGGTGGGATAGACCACCACGCCACCGCCACGAATGATTTCCACGGCCTGTTTGATCAGGCGCGCTTGCGGGTTTTCCGGATGAATCTGGAAAAATTGACTCACGTGTTCTACCTGTTCAGACGGCGGCGGTAACGGGATCATGTTTGAATCTACACCAGAGTGGTGGCAGATCTTCCGGCAATGGGCGGTATTCGCCAATCTCGGACCAGCCCCCAGGGCCATGGAAATCACTGCCGGCGGTGACCAGCAGGCCGAACTCACGGGCCAGGATCGCCAGGCTGCCAACCTGCTCGGCAGGCTGATGGCCGTTGACCACCTCAATGGCATGGCCCCCCGCTTGAATATAGTCGGCGACCAGGCGGCGGCGCTTGCTGCGAGTGAAGTCATAGTGCCATGGATGTGCCAGACTGACCCAGGCGCCAGCGGCCCGCAGGGTCCCGACGGTTTCTTCCAGCGTCGGCCAGTGCTGCTTGACGTCCCCCAGCTTGCCGGCCCCCAGCCATTTGCGGAACGCTTCGGCGCGGTCCTTGACGAACCCTTCGCGCACCATCCAGTCGGCAAAGTGTGGTCGGGCCGGTGCGTTGCCACTGTCGCCCAGCGCCTGCTGGATCTGCCGGGCGCCGTCCAGCGCACCGGGCATGCCCTTGAGGGCCAGCTTGCGGCTGATCTCTTCGGAACGCAGCCAGCGCCCGTCGCGCAATTGGGCGATGGCCTGGACCAACGCCGGCGCATTCACATCGAAACCATAGCCCAGCACATGGATCGTCGCCCCACCCCAGGTACAGGACAGCTCGACCCCATTGACCAGCTGCATGCCCAGTGCCGTGGCGGCACTGCGGGCCTCGTCGAGGCCTTCGAGGGTGTCGTGATCGGTCAGGGCCAGGACTCGCACGCCGTGCTCGAACGCCCGCGCCACCAGAACCGCAGGCGCCAGGGCGCCATCGGAGGCCGTGCTATGGCAGTGCAAATCAACATTCACGAGAGTTTGTTACCTCAAATCAGCTGGCCCTATCGCGGCCAAGGATGTTTGTTATTATGCCGCCACATCCTGCTTCTGGCTGCCACTGTGAAACAATTCATCGACTTCATCCCGCTCCTGCTGTTTTTCATCGTCTACAAACTTGATCCCCGGGCCGTCGACTTCGCCGGTCATTCCTTGACTGTAGGCGGTATTTACAGCGCCACCGCAGTGCTGATCATCAGCTCCCTGGTGGTCTACGGCGCACTGTTCGTGTCCCAGCGCAAGCTGGAGAAGAGCCAGTGGCTGACCCTGGTCGCCTGCCTCGTGTTCGGCAGCCTGACCCTGGCGTTCCACAGCGAAACCTTCCTCAAGTGGAAGGCCCCGGTGGTCAACTGGCTGTTTGCCCTGGCCTTCATCGGCAGCCACTTCATCGGTGACCGCTTGCTGATCAAGCGCATCATGGGCCATGCCATCAACCTGCCGGAACTGATCTGGACCCGGTTGAACATCGCCTGGATCGCGTTCTTCCTGTTCTGCGGCGCCGCCAACCTGTTCGTTGCGTTCACGTTCCAGGAGTACTGGGTCGACTTCAAGGTCTTCGGTAGCCTGGGCATGACGCTGTTGTTCCTGATTGGCCAGGGTATCTACCTGTCCCGTCACCTGCATGATGCCGACCCCACCACGCCAAAAACCGAGGACTGACATGCTCTACGCAATCATTGCTACCGACGTCGCCAACTCCCTGGAAAAACGCCAGGCCGCTCGTCCCGCGCACCTGGAGCGCCTGCAAAAACTCCAGAACGAAGGCCGCGTAGTGCTGGCCGGCCCGCATCCGGCGGTGGACAGCAATGATCCGGGCGCCGCAGGTTTCAGTGGCAGCCTGATGGTGGTCGAATTCGACTCCCTGTCCGCTGCGCAGCAATGGGCCGAGGCCGACCCGTTCGTTGCGGCCGGCGTCTATGCCAATGTCGTGGTCAAGCCATTCAAGCAATCCATGCCGTAAATGCCCCTGGCGCGATGAGCCTTCGCGGCTCATTGCGTTCAATTGCTCATTGTTCTCGTTTGCCTGCCGACAACCTGTCTAATCTCGATTGGAATTCAGGAGTTGCAATGCGCAAAGGTCCGTTGTGCCTGTTATTGGTCACGTTGGCGATCGGGGCACCCGCCCATGGCGAGGAGAGCACCGAGGGCAGTCATTCGACGCCTTTGTCCCTGAGTGCTGGCAGCCAGATCGCCGAACTGCAGCAACGCTTGAAAGACAGCGAACGCCAGCGCGAAGAACTGAGCAAGCAATTGCAAAGCGCCGACAGCGAACGCGAGAGCGCATTGCTGGGCCGGTTGCGCCAGGAGAACCAACGCCTGAAGCTGCAACTCAAGGAAGCCCAGGCCAGCCCCCTGCCACGCCTGTTGACCGATCAACAGCAATGGTTTGTCATCGGTGCCGGGGTAGCGCTATTGGCCCTGCTCTGCGGTATCTTTGCCAGCGGTGGACGTAGACAACGTCGGCAATGGCTAAATTGAGTGAGTCATGAGCGAGCTGTTACTGATAGACGATGACCAGGAGCTGTGCGAGCTCCTTGTCAGCTGGTTGAGCCAGGAAGGTTTTCAGGTCCGGGCCTGTCACGATGGCCAAAGTGCCCGCAAGGCCCTGGCCGAAACCGCCCCGGCAGCCGTGGTACTGGACGTGATGCTGCCCGACGGCAGTGGCCTGGAACTGCTCAAGCAATTGCGCAGCGATCATCCGGAGTTGCCGGTGCTGATGTTGTCGGCCCGGGGTGAACCCCTGGACCGGATCCTCGGCCTGGAACTGGGCGCCGATGACTACCTGGCCAAGCCCTGCGACCCACGCGAACTGACCGCCCGCCTACGCGCCGTGCTGCGCCGCAGCCACCCGACAGCCGTGTCCAGCCAGATCGAACTGGGTGACCTGACTTTCAGCCCGGTACGTGGCGTGGTCAGCATCGATGAACAGGAACAGACCCTCACCGTTTCCGAAAGCCGCCTGCTCGAAGCGTTGCTCAAGCAACCGGGCGAGCCGCTGGACAAGCAGGAACTGGCGCAGATCGCCCTGGGCCGCAAGCTGACCCTGTACGACCGCAGCCTCGATATGCACGTGAGCAACCTGCGCAAGAAAATCGGCCCCCACCCCGACGGCCGCCCGCGCATCGTGGCGCTGCGTAGCCGTGGTTACTACTACAGCCTCTAGAGGCTTTGGCTGCTATTCCTGCCCAAGAGGCTTTTTGTGGCGAGGGAGCTTGCTCCCGCTCGGTTGCGCAGCAACCGCAGAATCTTGGGGCTACTTCGTAGCCCAGCGGGAGCAAGCTCCCTCGCCACAAAAGCGCCCTCACCACAGCAAGTACCCCCATCACAGGGCTTTGTGTTCGGCCCAGCAGATTTGTCAGGTCCGCACCAAACCGTCTTTACCCAAGCTTTACCCACCCCTGACCGCCGCTGACCTTGATCTCCGTAATCTGCACTCATCCGGAACTGACCGGGAATGAGACAAGGAGACACACCATGCGCAAGACCCTTATCGCTCTGATGTTCGCTGCCGCCCTGCCGACCGTCGCCATGGCCATGCCCGAAGGCGCCGGCCCGATGGGACCAATGGACGGCCCACGCCACGGCGGCCAGATGCACGACAAAGGTCCGTACAGCCAACTGGACCTGAGCCACGAACAGCGCCAGCAGATTCGCCGGATCATGGGCGAACAGCGCCACGAACAACGCGAACTGGTAGACAAGTACCTGGCCAAGCTGTCGCCAGCCGACCAGAAAGCCATGCAAGACGAAATGCAGGCCCGGCATCAGAAGATCGATGCCCAGATCCGCGGGCTGTTGAAGCCTGAGCAGCAGAAAGAGTTCGACGCGATCCAGAAGAAACAGGCCGAGCGTCGCGCCGAGTGGGCTGAGTTCAAGGCCTGGAAAGCGCAACAGCCGCAAAAAGCGCAATAATGCACTGAAGCCCCCTAGCCCAACGGCAATTGCCGTTGGGCTTTCTTTGTTTTCGAGGATCTACCGTGCGTTCATTGTTCTGGCGCATCCTGGCCAGTTTCTGGCTGGCCATCGCTCTGGTTGCAGGACTTTCGCTCCTGATGGGCCACATGCTCAATCAGGACGCCTGGATCCTCAGCCGCCATCCGGGTCTCAACACCCTGCCCGAAGAGTGGACACAAACCTACGAAAGCCAGGGTGAGGACGCCGCGCAGGACATCCTGCAACAGCGCAAGCGTCAGTATCACATCGACGTCCAAGTGTTCAATGAAAGCGGCGACCCGGTGGTGCGCGGCACATTCCCCCATCGCGCCGAGGCCTTCGAGGCTCGGCAGAACAGCAACGAGCGACGCCTGCCCTGGCGGCGACTGACCGACGAATTCACCAGTGCCAAAACCGGTGACACGTATCTGTTCATCTACCGCATCCCCCATCCCGAACTGGACGCCTGGCACCGCGACAGCCTGCTCTGGCCCCTCAGTGCGCTGGGGATCGCGCTGGTGGTGCTGACCTTGTTCAGCCTGTTGGTGACGCTTTCCATCACTCGCCCGCTGAGTCGCCTGCGTGGTGCGGTGCATGACCTGGGCCAGGCCGCCTATCAGCAGAACAGCCTCGCCAAGCTGGCCAACCGGCGGGATGAGTTCGGCGTACTGGCCACTGACTTCAACCGCATGGGCGCGCGCCTGCAAAGCTTGATCACCAGCCAGCGACAACTGCTGCGCGACGTGTCCCACGAACTGCGCTCGCCCCTGGCCCGGCTGCGCATTGCCTTGGCCTTGGCTGAGCGGGCCAGCCCCGAGGAACGTGAAAGACTCTGGCCACGCCTGACCCGCGAATGCGATCGCCTGGAAGCGCTGATCAGTGAAATCCTGGTGTTGGCCCGGGTCGATGCCGACAACGCCAGCGCCGAAGAGGTGGAACTCAACGGCTTGCTGGTCACCCTGCAAAAAGATGCGCAACTGGCCTCACCGGAACAAACCGTGCAGCTCGAAACCGAGGCGGACCTGACCCTCAAGGGCTGGCCGACCATGATCGAGCGAGCGCTGGACAACCTGCTGCGCAACGCCCAACGCTTCAATCCAGCCGGGCAATCGATCGAGATGCGCGCGATGCGCCAGGGTGAACGGATCCTGATCAGCGTGCGCGACCACGGGCCAGGCGTGGAGGCCGAACACCTGGGACAATTGGGCGAGCCGTTCTACCGCGCCCCCGGCCAGACCGCCGCCGGTCATGGCCTGGGCCTGGCCATCGCACGCCGCGCCGCCGAACGCCATGGCGGCACGCTGGTACTGGGCAATCATCCCGACGGCGGGTTCATCGCAACGCTGGAGTTGCCGTTGGTGCCGGGGGCTGTCGTCCAGCCCTGAGGGCCTTAGGTGAACCTGTGGCGAGGGAGCTTGCTCCCGCTCGGCTCTGTAGGAGCTGTCGAGTGCAACGAGGCTGCGATCTTTCCCCTGACTGTTGAGTCTCAAGCGAAAGATCAAAAGATCGCAGCCTTCGGCAGCTCCTACAGAGCCCAGCGGGAGCAAGCTCCCTCGCCACAGTGAAGCAAGCGCGATCTCATTAAACCAAACGATAATTCCTCTTATTCAAACTGCCCCGCCCTGTTAGACTTTGCGCCCTCGTTTTCACTCATCTCCCAGGACGCCCGATGCCGTCGTTGCCTCTTCGTTTATGTGCGCTGTTCATGGCCCTGGGCCTGAGCGCCTGCGATGATGCCCCGCGTTTTACCCAGGCCGAACCGGGTGAAGCCCGTTCCGGTGGCGCCGCGACGGTACGCAAGACGGACCAGAACGCCTTTTCCCTGCCCTCGGCCAACCTGCCGCCCTCACGGCGCGTGGATTTCAGCGTCGGCAACAGTTTCTTCCGCAGCCCCTGGGTGATCGCCCCCTCGACCACCACCGCTCGCGATGGCCTCGGGCCCTTGTTCAACACCAACGCCTGCCAGAACTGCCACATCAAGGACGGCCGCGGCCACCCACCCGCGCCGGACGCGACCACCGCGGTATCGATGCTGGTACGCCTGTCGATCCCCGACGCGCCGCCTTACGCCAAGGTCATCGAACAATTGGGAGTCGTGCCGGAACCGGTTTACGGCGGGCAGTTGCAGGACATGTCCGTGCCTGGCGTCGCCCCTGAAGGCAAGGTGCGGGTCGATTACACGCCGGTCCCGGTGCGTTTCAAGGACGGCACCGTGGTGGAACTGCGCAAGCCCGACCTGCAGATCACCCAACTGGCCTATGGGCCGATGCACCCGGACACGCGTTTTTCCGCCCGCGTCGCCCCGCCGATGATCGGCCTGGGGCTGCTCGAGGCGATCCCCGACGAAGCCATCCTGGCAAACGCCGAAGCCCAGGCCCGGGAGAAAAACGGCATCGCCGGGCGTCCCAACCAGGTCTGGGACGATGCCCAGCAAAAAACCGTCCTGGGAAGGTTCGGCTGGAAGGCCGGACAGCCCAACCTCAACCAGCAGAACGTCCACGCTTTCTCCGGCGACATGGGCCTGACGACAAGCCTGCGGCCCTTCGACGACTGCACCCAGACCCAGGTCGACTGCAAGCGTGCGCCCAGCGGCAACGGCCCCGATGGCGAACCGGAAGTCAGCGACAACATCCTGCGACTGGTGCTGTTCTATAGCCGCAACCTCGCCGTACCGGCCCGGCGCGAGGTGAATTCACCCCAGGTGCTGGCGGGCAAGAATCTGTTCTTCCAGGCCGGTTGCCAGTCCTGCCACACACCGAAATACACCACCGCCGCCAACGCTGCCGAACCGGAGTTGGCGAACCAGGTCATCCGCCCTTACACCGACCTGCTGTTGCACGACATGGGCGAAGGCCTGGCGGACAACCGCAGCGAATTCAAGGCCAGCGGCCGTGACTGGCGAACCCCGCCGCTATGGGGTATCGGCCTGACCGAAACCGTCAACGGCCACACCCAGTTCCTGCATGACGGCCGGGCCCGCAATCTGCTCGAAGCCGTGCTGTGGCATGGCGGCGAAGCACAAGCGGCGCAGCGCCAGGTTTTAGCGTTCAATGCCGAGCAGCGCACTGCGTTGCTGGCCTTCCTGAATTCCCTTTAAACGCCTTTTCCAGAAGTGGGAGCACGACATGTTCCGTCCCAAGCTGTTGTTCACCAGCCTCGCCGCCATCGCCCTCGGTGCCTGCTCGCCCCAGGATCCACAAGCCGTCACCTCGGCCGCCATCGCCAAGCAAGTGATCCTGCCGACCTACAGCCGCTGGGTCGATGCCGACCGGCAACTGGCGAGCAGCGCCCTGGCGTTCTGCCAAGGCAAGGAAAACCTGGAAACCGCCCGCGCCGATTTCCTCAAGGCGCAAAAAGCCTGGGCCGAGTTGCAACCGCTGCTGATCGGTCCGCTGGCCGAAGGCAACCGCGCCTGGCAGGTGCAGTTCTGGCCGGACAAGAAAAACCTGGTGGGCCGTCAGGTCGAGCAATTGGTCAACAGCGAGCCACAGATCGACGCCGCCGGCCTGGCCAAGTCCAGCGTCGTGGTCCAGGGCCTCTCGGCCTATGAATACCTGCTGTTCGACGCCAAGATCGACATGGCCGACAGTGCGCAAAAAGCCAAGTATTGCCCGCTGCTCACCGCCATCGGCGAACGCCAGAAACAACTGGCCGAAGAGATCCTGTCGCGCTGGAACACCAACGACGGCATGCTCGCCCAGATGAGCAAATTCCCCAACCAGCGCTACGCCGATTCCCACGAGGCCATCGCTGACCTGCTGCGTGTCCAGGTCACCGCCCTGGACACGCTGAAGAAAAAGCTCGGCACACCGATGGGCCGCCAGAGCAAAGGCGTGCCTCAGCCGTTCCAGGCCGATGCCTGGCGCAGCCAGTCGTCGCTGCAAGGCCTGGAGGCCAGCCTGAGTGCGGCCAGGACCGTCTGGGCAGGCGTGGACAACAAGGGCCTGCGCGGCCTGTTGCCAAGCGACCAGAAGCCACTGGCCGACAAGATCGATGCCGCCTACGATGCCTCCTTGAAGCTGTTCGCCAGCAGCCAGCGTTCGCTGACCGAAATGCTCAACGACGATGCCGGGCGCCAGCAACTCAACGATTTGTATGACAGCCTCAACGTCGTCCATCGCCTGCACGAAGGCGAACTGGCCAAGGCGCTGGGCATTCAACTGGGCTTCAATGCCAACGACGGTGACTGATCATGTTTCGACGTCAGGCTCTGGCACTGGGCAGCTTGCTGCTCGGCGCCGTCACCCTGGGCGGCTGGACGCTGTTCAAGCAAAAGGACAAGCACCCACTCTTGCTTTCGGCACGGGACGACGGCGACGGCAAGCACTACGCCGTCGGCTATCGACTGGACGGCACCCGGGTGTTCGCCACCCAGGTCGGCCAGCGCTGCCATGACATCATCAATCATCCGACACAGCCGATTGCGCTGTTCGTCGCCCGCCGTCCAGGTACCGAAAGCTACCTGATCGACCTGCGCGACGGGACGCTGCTGCAAACCATCACTTCGTTGCCGAACCGGCATTTCTACGGCCATGCGGTGATCCACAAAAGCGGCGAATGGCTGTATGCCACCGAGAACGACACCACCGACCCGGGACGCGGCCTGTTGGGCGTGTACCGTTTCGAAGGCGAGCGGCTGGTGCACAGCGGCGAGATGTCCACCCATGGCATCGGTCCGCACCAGGTCTCATGGATGCCTGATGGCGAAACCCTGGTGGTGGCCAATGGCGGCATTCGCACCGAGGCCGAAAGCCGGGTCGAAATGAACCTCGACGCCATGGAGCCGAGCCTGGTGCTGATGCAACGCGATGGCACCCTGCTGAGCAAGGAAACCCTCGCCCAGTCGATGAATAGCGTGCGCCACCTGGGCATCGCCAGCGACGGCACCATCGTCTCCGGCCAGCAGTTCATGGGCGCTGCCCACGAGTCGTCGCAACTGCTGGCGATCAAGCGGCCGGGCCAGCCGTTCCAGGCGTTCCCAGTGCCTGAAGAGCAATTGCAGGCCATGGGGCACTACACTGCCAGCGTCGCCGTGCACAGCGACCTGCGCCTGGTGGCCCTGACCGCTCCTCGTGGCAACCGCTTCTTCATCTGGGACCTGGACAGTGGCGAAGTACGCCTGGATGCGCCGCTGCCGGACTGTGCCGGCGTGGGCGCGGTGGCCGACGGGTTTGTCGTGACGTCGGGCCAAGGGCGTTGCCGCTATTACGATTGCCGGCAGACACAACTGGTTGCAAAACCATTGGATCTGCCGGCAGGCCTCTGGGACAACCATTTGCATCTGGCCTGAGCCAGGGAGCGAAGCACCTCGGTGCCGAGCTCCCTGATTTTTCGGAAGAATCCCACGCATCACCGGCCCGCCAACATCTGGAATAGCCCGCACACTCAGAGTAATGTGCCCGCCTATCTGTATTTTCTCTCAGCTCTTTTCCAAGGAAGTGGAACATGCTGCGACGCCGCATGCTGATCATGTTGGGTGTTGTCCTGCTGGTGGTGCTGCTGCTCGCCGGCTACAAGGCCTTCTCCGTCTACCAGCAGATCCAGATGTTTTCTGCACCCAAACCACCGGTCAGCGTGGCCGTGGCCACGGCCGCCCAGCAACCCTGGCAAGCTCGCCTGCCCACCGTTGGCAGCCTCAAGGCGCTGCAAGGCGTGGACCTGAGCCTGGAAATCGCCGGGACCGTGCAGAAGGTGCAATTCCAGTCCGGGCAGAAGGTCAAGGCCGGCCAACCGCTGCTGCAACTGGACAGTGAAGTCGAAAGCGCCCTGCTGGAAACCGCCGAGGCCGACCTTGGCCTGGCGCAACTGGATTTCGGTCGCGGCCGACAACTGGTGGGCAGCCAGGCGATCTCCAAGGGCGAATTCGACCGGCTCTCGGCGCAACTGAAGAAGAACCAGGCCACGGTCAACCAGCTCAAGGCTTCGCTGGCCAAAAAACAGATTCTGACGCCATTCAGCGGCACCATCGGTATTCGCCAGGTGGACGTTGGCGACTACCTGGCCAGCGGCACGGTGATCGCCACCCTGCAGGACCTCAGCAGCCTTTACGTGGACTTCTACGTCCCCGAGCAAACCGTGCCCAGGCTCGCCGTTGCCCAGTCGGTCAACGTCAGTGTCTCGGCCTATCCCGGGCAAAACTTCGTCGCCACCATCAGCGCGATCAACCCCAAGGTCGAGGACAGCACCCGAAACGTGCTGGTGCGCGCCACCCTGGCCAACCCCGACGGCAAGCTGCTGCCCGGCATGTTCGCCAACCTGCAGGTGATCCTGCCGGACGTGGCCGCCGGAATCGTCGTGCCGGAAAGCGCCGTGACCTACACCCTCTACGGCAACTCCATGTACGTGGTGACCCAGAAGAAAACCGCCGACGGCAATGTCGAGAAAGACGACAAGGGCCAGCCGGTCCTGATCGCTGAACGGCGTTTCGTGGAAACCGGCGAACGACGCGACGGGCAGGTGCTGGTTACCAAAGGCGTGCAGAGCGGCGAGCAAGTCGTGATTGCCGGCCAGCTCAAGCTCGATAACGGTACGCCGATCGCCATCAGCGACGACAAGACCCTGACCGAACAGAACAGCCCGCCGCGCGCGGACTGATCAAGGAACCCCCATGGCTTTTACCGATCCGTTCATCCGCCGTCCGGTGCTCGCCACCGTGGTCAGCCTGTTGATCGTGCTACTGGGCTTCCAGGCCTGGAGCAAGTTGCCCCTGCGTCAGTATCCACAAATGGAGAACGCCCTGATCACGGTGACCACCGCCTACCCCGGGGCCAATGCCGAGACTATCCAGGGCTACATCACCCAGCCGATGCAGCAGAGCCTGGCCAGTGCCGAGGGCATCGACTACATGACCTCGGTCAGCCGCCAGAATTTCTCGGTGATTTCGGTCTATGCCCGCATCGGCTCCAACAGCGACCGGCTCTTTACCGAACTGCTGGCCAAGGCCAACGAGGTCAAGAACCAACTGCCCCAGGATGCCGAGGACCCAGTGCTCAGCCGCGAGGCCGCCGATGCCTCGGCACTGATGTACATCAGCTTCTTCAGCAAGGAACTGAACAACCCACAGATTACCGACTACCTGTCACGGGTGATCCAGCCCAAACTGGCGACCCTGCCAGGCATGGCCGAGGCGGAAATCCTCGGCAACCAGGTCTTCGCCATGCGCCTGTGGCTGGACCCGGTCAAACTCGCCGGCTTCGGCCTGACTGCCGCCGACGTGACCAATGCCGTGCGCCAGCACAACTTCCTCTCCGCTGCTGGTGAAGTGAAGGGCGAGTATGTGGTCACCAGCATCAACGCCAACACCGAACTCAAGTCCGCCGAGGCCTTCGGCGCAATCCCGCTCAAGACCGACGGCGACAGCCGCGTGTTGCTACGGGACGTGGCCCGCGTGGAAATGGGGGCCGAGAACTACGACTCCATCAGTTCCTTTGGTGGCACGCCCTCGGTGTACATCGGGATCAAGGCCACGCCGGGTGCGAACCCGCTGGATGTGATCAAGGAAGTACGCAAGATCATGCCGGACATGGAGGCCCAGCTCCCGGCCAACCTCAAGGCCGAGATCGCCTACGACGCCACCCTGTTCATCCAGGCTTCCATCGACGAAGTGGTGAAAACCCTGTTCGAGGCGGTGCTGATCGTCATCGTCGTGGTGTTCCTGTTCCTCGGCGCCCTGCGTTCGGTGGTCATCCCGGTGGTGACCATCCCGCTGTCGATGATCGGCGTGATGTTCTTCATGCAGTTGATGGGCTACTCGATGAACCTCCTGACCCTGCTGGCCATGGTGCTCGCCATCGGTCTGGTGGTGGACGACGCCATCGTGGTGGTGGAGAACATTCACCGGCACATCGAGGAAGGCAAGACCCCATTCGACGCCGCGATAGAAGGTGCCCGGGAAATCGCCATGCCGGTGGTCTCGATGACCATCACCCTGGCGGCGGTGTACGCGCCGATCGGCCTGCTCCAGGGCCTGACGGGCGCTTTGTTCAAGGAGTTCGCATTGACCCTGGCCGGGGCGGTGGTGATCTCCGGGATCGTCGCCCTGACCTTGTCACCGATGATGTGCGCCATGCTCCTGCGCCACGATGAGAACCCCTCGGGGCTGGCCCATCGGCTGGACATGGTTTTCGAACGTTTGAAGAGCCGTTACCAGCGCATGCTTCACGGCACGCTCAACACCCGGCCGGTGGTACTGGTGTTCGCCGTGATCGTCCTGCTGCTGATCCCGGTGCTGATCATGTTCACCAAGTCCGAACTGGCCCCCGACGAGGACCAGGGCATCATCTTCATGATGGCCAACGCCCCGCAACCCACCAACCTCGACTACCTGAACACCTACACCGATCACTTCATTACCATCTTCAAGGAGTTCCCGGAGTACTACTCCTCGTTCCAGATCAACGGCTATAACGGCGTACAGTCGGGCATCGGCGGCTTCCTGCTCAAGCCCTGGAACGAACGCAGCCGCACCCAGATGGAAATCCTGCCAGAGGTCCAGGCCAAGCTGGAAAGCGTGCCTGGCTTGCAGATCTTCGGTTTCAACCTGCCCTCGCTGCCGGGCACCGGCGAAGGCTTGCCATTTGCCTTCGTCATCAACTCGCCGAAGGATTATGCGACGCTGCTGGAGATTGCCGACCGGGTCAAAAAGCGCGCATTGGAATCCGGCAAGTTCGCCTTCATGGACATTGACCTGGCGTTCGACAAACCCGAAGTCGTGGTGGATATCGATCGCGCCAAGGCCGCACAGATGGGCGTCTCGATGCAGGACCTGGGCGGTACCCTGGCGACACTGCTGGGTGAAGCCGAGATCAACCGCTTCACTCTCGAGGGGCGCAGCTACAAGGTCATTGCCCAGGTCGAACGCCCCTTCCGGGACAACCCGGACTGGTTGAACAACTACTACGTGAAAAATGCCAAGGGTGAATCACTCCCGCTGTCGACCCTGATCAAGGTCAGCGACCGGGCGCGACCGCGACAACTGAACCAGTTCCAGCAGCTCAATGCGGTGACCATTTCGGGCTTTCCCATCGTGAGCATGGGCGAGGCGATCGAGACCGTCCGCCAGATCGCCCGGGAGGAAGCCCCGGTGGGGTTCGCCTTCGATTACGCCGGGGCGTCGCGCCAATTTGTACAGGAAGGCAGCGCGTTGTGGGCGACCTTTGCCCTGGCACTGGCAATCATCTTCCTGGTGTTGGCCGCGCAGTTCGAAAGTTTCCGGGACCCGCTGGTGATCCTGGTGACCGTGCCGCTGTCGATTTGCGGCGCCTTGATTCCGTTGTTCCTCGGCTGGTCAAGCATGAACATCTATACCCAGGTGGGGCTGGTGACGTTGATTGGCCTGATCAGCAAGCACGGGATCCTGATTGTCGAATTCGCCAACCAGCTGCGCAGGGAACAGAACCTGACACCGCGCGAAGCCGTGGAACAAGCCGCGTCGATTCGTCTGCGGCCGGTGCTGATGACCACCGCAGCAATGGTGTTCGGCATGGTGCCGCTCATCTTCGCCACGGGCGCCGGGGCGGTGAGCCGCTTCGACATCGGCACGGTGATCGCCACCGGGATGTCGATTGGCACCTTGTTCACGCTGTTCGTGTTGCCTTGCGTCTACACGCTGCTGGCCAAGCCGGACAAGGCCTGAGGTGAACACCTGTGGCGAGGGATACTGTGGGAGCAAGGCTTGCCCGCGATGAAGGTGATGCGGTCTTCCAGGAATCGGGGCGACTGTTTCGCGAGCAAGCTTTGCTCCCACAAAATCCCCTCGCCACAATGGTTTTTCTGCAGTCAAAAAATAAAGGCCTCGCACAAGCGAGGCCTTTATTTTGGCTTCATGTCTCTCAACTTTGCGGCCTCATCCCCTGGGACAGGCTGAACATGAACAGCAGCAGGTCATTATCCGGTCGGATCGTCTCGCTGACCTTTGCCACACGCGGCAAAGGACAATGCGCACCCGCATTGGAGGCACTGAGGATCTGCGAGCGTGGCTGCTCCCACACAGCCACCGCCATCGATGCAACTGCCAGGGCTCCGACTAAAAACAAACCTCTAGCAATTTCTAGTTTCATCGCTATAAACCTTTGATAGCGCTGCCAAACGCCGCCTCGTAAAAGTAGACCAGTTTTTTCCAGTCAGCCTCGCTGAACGACGAGTGGCGCCGCAACTGCTTCAGGTCATGGGATGCCGCACGTTGGGCGGTCAGACGCTGGCGACACTTTTCAAAATCGAGCAAAGCCACTTCGGCCTTGGCCGCCTCGCCCTCCCCGGTCACGCGCACAAAGACGTGCTTGATGTAGATACAGCCATGTTGCCAACGGCCCTTGTGCATGCGGGCCAGGTTTTCAGCCAGTGCCAGGAGGATTTGATCATGCACGGCTTCGCCATGGCGCTCGCGGCCACCGCCGGCATACCAGTGCTCGATCTCTTCAAAACCTTCCAGCGCCTGGGTTACCAGCAGCGCACGCCATTTGTGAACCGGGTCCCGTTGGGCGCCACAGAAAATGAGCTGGGGCACGCGAACACCCAGTCGGGTCAACGCCAGGAGTGCGTCTTGCTCGCGCAGCACGGTCGGTCTACCGAACGGGTGCAACCAGCTGCGATAAATATGTCCGGTCTGACGCTTGGCATAAAGCAGCTTGCCGTCCTTGCTCTTGATCCGCTGTACGCCGCTTTCACCGCCGCGACGCACATTAGGTTCTTCCACCCACTCACCCTGCTGACTCCAGAAGTGTTCGAAGTCGTCGAGAAGAATCGTCGATGGTTCTGCTGCCTGTACACCCATGCCTTTACCTCTTGCGTAATACATAAACTCGCCACATGGCATAGAGCGGTAGAAAATCCAGTCGTTCCTGAATGCGAAACCCTGCCTGCCGAAACTCCTCCTCTACTGTAGCAACCGGTAACACAAATCGATTCTGGTAGTCTTTTTGCCCACGAGTGCGTTCCTGGCGCTTGCGTTTCCAGGCCTTGAAATTGCCATCGACCCATAACGAAACGAGCACGCTGTCGCGGCTGACACGGTGGAATTCCCTAAGAATCGCCAGTCGGTGCGCGGGTTCACCGATGTGATGCAACAGGCGCATGCAAAAAATGCTGTCGACGGCGTTATCAGGCAAGGCAATGTCGAACGCAGAAGTGTGCAAGGGTTGTACCCGTTTCACCACATCGGCCGGTTGAGCCTCCATTGCGGTCTTGAGCATGGCCTCGGAATTGTCCGCGCCGATGATGACCCGGTTCGGTTTTTCGGCCAACAAAGACCAGAATCGCCCGGCACCGCATGGCAAATCCAATACCAGGCCTGGATCACCCACCAGTGCCAATGCGCGGCGGGCCAGTTGCTGGTCTCGTAGGTTGGAAAGACGGCGACTCAAGCTGCCTCGATGCTTATGAAAATACTTCTTGGCGTGCTGCTCGTCGTATTTCTCGGAAAAATCGAGTTTGATCGGGTCGGGCATTGGTGGGGGCCTCCATGTCTGAATAGCCCCCACCTTATGAATTGCTATGTCAGGGTCAGGTCATCACTTTGTGAAAAATTCGTCATGTAAATGACCGAATTTTTACAAGATTTTTCCAAGCTAAACGATCACACCTTCGGATTCAACTCCACCTCGAAATGGCAACCGTTGGGTTCCATCGTGCTGAGACTCACCGTCCAGCCCTGGTTCTCGCAAATCCGTTGCACCAGTGACAGTCCCAACCCCAACCCCTCGCCACGCTTTTCATTGCCGCGCACGAATGGCTCGAACATCGCCTCGCGCTTCTCCTCCGGGATGCCCACGCCGCTGTCCTCGACCACGAAGCCGGTCGCAGACAACGAGAGACGGATGAACCCCTGGTCGGTGTAGTGCAAGGCATTTCGCAGCAGGTTGCCCATGACGGCGGTCAGGAACGTGGCGTTATACAGGGTGTCCAGGGTTTGCCCCGGTTCGAAGATCAGCGTCAGGCCTTTGGATTCGATGGAGCCGCGCCATACTCCGAGGAGATTTTCAGCCACCTGTGCAAGGTTCCGCCGAGGCGACATGCCGTTGTCTTCGCGCTGGGCCCTGGCGAGCATCAGGAAGGTCTGCACCAGTTCGCGCATCTCTTCACTGGCCCTGTTGATGCGCTCGACCTGGGTGCGACCACGCTGGTCCAATGCCGGATTTTCCAACAGCAATTCACAGGAGGTCGCCAAGACCATCAACGGTGTGCGCAATTCGTGGCTCACGTCGCTGGTGAACAATCGTTCACGGGTCAGGGCCTGGCGCAAGCGCCCCAGTGTTGCGTCGAACGCCACGGCCAGTTCACCCACTTCATCGGCGGCATAATCTGGAGCCAGCGGCGGAGCCAGGCCCAGGAGCTGGTCGCGGTGGCGCACTTGCCGGGCCAGGCGAACCACCGGCGCCATTACCCGGCGTGCCAGGACCCAGCCCAAAAATACCGCCAGTGCCAGGCTGAGCACAAAGCCCACCAGCACCACAGCGAACAGCACCCGTTCGCGCTCTTCGAAGTCGCTCTGGTCCTGCAGCAACACGTAATGCCGGCCGTCAACGATCTCGACCATGGCGTGATAGGACAGCTGCTCGCGGAACACCTCGTGGAAACCGCGCTCCAGATGGCGCAAATCCTTGGGCAACTCGAAGTCCCCCGGGCCGCCGCTGAAATAAAACAACTGGTCGGGCTCTGGGCGATGGCTCCAGTCGGAAACACTGTCCATCAGCAACAGGCGTTGCAGGTCCCCGCCCAGTCCGGCGGAAATCAATTTCTCTTCAACCAGATGGACCGTCGCGATGATGCCCAGGGCAAAAGCACCCGCCACCAACGCACTCATCAGTGCAAACGCGATGATGATCCGTTGGGCAAGGCTTTGCTTAAACTCCATCACGGCCCTCGGTCAAGCGGTAACCAACGCCGTGCACTGTATGCAGCAGCTGTTTTTCGAACGGTTTGTCGATGACCTGGCGCAGTTGGTGGACATGGCTGCGCAGGCTGTCGCTGTCCGGGCAATCATCGCCCCACAACGCTTCTTCGAGGATTTCGCGGCGCAGCACGTGAGGGCTTTTCTGCATCAGTACCGCCAGCAGCTTGAGGCCCACAGGGTTGAGCTTGAGCAGCTTGCCTTCACGCGTAACTTCCAGGGTGTCGAGGTCGTAGCTCAGGTCACCGACCTGCAAGGCACGGCGACCACCACCCTGGGACCGACGCATGACGGCTTCGATCCGCGCCGCCAGCTCCGACAAGGCAAAGGGCTTGACCAGGTAATCGTCAGCCCCGGACTTGAAGCCCTGCAGCCGGTCGTCCAACTGGTCCCGCGCGGTGAGCATGATCACCGGCGTATCGAGCCGGGCGTCTTCGCGCAGGCGCTTGCACAAGGTGTAGCCGTCGATGCCCGGCAGCATGATGTCGAGCACGATCAGGTCGTAGTGTTCGGTCGCGGCCAGGTGCAACCCCGACAAACCGTCCTGGGCACAATCGACGGTGTAGCCCTTGAGCCCCAGGTAATCGGCCAGGTTGGCCAGGATATCGCGGTTGTCTTCGACCAATAGAATTCGCATGGGCACCTCTGTGTACACAGTTAACGGCCATCTTGGCCCGCGCAGCTTACGGCCAATGCCGATTCAGGGCTAGAGCTGGAGACGGCGGAAAATTGACGCCTACCATACGTCAGCTTTTAATGGTTTTTTCACTATCGATTCACAACCTGACTACAGTGAGGGAGCAAGACTCTCGCGCTATCGGATTGATATATAAGGAAAGTAGTAAATGGACTTTATCAAAGCGGCGCCCATGCGCTTTCTGCTGCTGGTCACCAGCGTCTGGCTGGCAGTGTTTATCCTGACCCGAACCGTTCTGCTGCTCACTCACTTGGATGAGGCCGGAGGCATCGCGTTTTCCGTGTTTGGCACCGGGCTGCTGTATGACCTGGGGTTCCTCGCCTATGCCATCCTGCCGATGGGGCTGTATCTGCTGCTTTGCCCTCCAGCCCTATGGCACCGTCGCGGTCACCGCTGGTTTCTTCGCGGGCTGCTGACGGTCAGCGTGTTCGTCATGCTGTTCACCTCGGTCGCCGAATGGCTGTTCTGGGACGAGTTCGGCGTACGTTTCAATTTCATCGCTGTCGACTACCTGGTCTATTCCGATGAAGTGCTGAACAACGTGCTGGAATCGTATCCAATCGGCACCCTGTTGACGACTCTTGCGGTACTGGCCGTGGGCTTGAGCCTGGCGTTGGGCAAACCGTTCAATGCCGCGTTGGCCGCCCCATTGCCGCCCTTGCGCGGACGTCTGCTCAATGCATTAGGCCTGTTGGCTGTCGCTGGCCTGAGCCTGCAATGGCTCAGCCAGGATGCACCGCGTGCCCAGGGCGGCAACGCCTACCAGAACGAACTGGCGAGCAACGGCCCGTATCAGTTTTTCGCGGCGTTTCGTAATAACGAACTGGACTACGGACAGTTCTACAGCAGCCTGCCCCCAGCGACCGTCGCCCAGCAGATACGTACTGAACTGAGCGAGCCCAATGCGCGCTTCATCGGTGAGGATCCGCAAGACATCCGCCGAATGATCGACAGCCCCGGCACCGCCCGTAAACCGAACATTGTGCTGGTGACCATCGAAAGCCTCAGCGCCAAATACCTGGGCAGCAACGGTGATCAACGCAACTTGACGCCCAATCTGGACGCCTTGCGCAAACAGAGCCTGTATTTCAATAACTTCTACGCCACAGGCACTCGCACCGATCGAGGCCTGGAAGCCATCACCCTGGCTATTCCGCCTACCCCGGGACGCTCGATCGTCAAGCGCATTGGCCGGGAAAGCGGCTTCGCCAGCCTTGGCCAGCAGTTGAACGCGGTCGGCTACGACAGCGTGTTCGTCTATGGCGGGCGCGGTTACTTCGATAACATGAACGCGTTTTTCAGCGGTAATGGCTATCGGGTCGTCGATCAAACCAGCGTCGATGAATCCGAGATCCACTTCAAGAATGCCTGGGGCATGGCCGATGAGGACCTGTACAAACAGACGTTGAAATTGGCCGATGCCAATCATGCCCAGCAACAGCCATTTTTATTGCAGTTGATGACCACCTCTAACCATCGTCCCTATACCTACCCGGATAACCGGATCGACATCAAGTCCGGCAATGGCCGTGATGGCGCGGTAAAGTACACCGACTATGCCATCGGTCAGTTCCTGGAGCAGGCGCGGCAAAAACCGTGGTTCGATAACACGATCTTCGTCTTCGTCGCCGACCACACGGCCGGCAGCGCCGGCAAGGAAGACCTGCCGATCAACAATTATCAGATCCCGTTGTTCATCTACGCGCCGAAGCTGATCGAACCGCGAGAAGACGGCCAACTCGCCAGTCAGATTGACCTCGCACCCACCTTGCTCGGCTTGCTGAACATGGATTACCAATCGACGTTCTTTGGTCGCGACCTGTTGCAGGACAACCCGTTGCCACCCCGCGTCGTCGTAGGAAATTATCAGCACCTGGGCCTGTTCGACGGCAAGGACCTGGCAATCCTCAGTCCACGCCAGGGCCTGCGACGGCATGACGATGCGCTGACCGAAAGTCGCGAATCCCGGGCGGACAGCGCAGACCCGCTGATCAGCCGCGCCATCACGTATTACCAAACCGCCAGTTATGGCTTCAAGCAACAGCTGCTTGGCTGGAAAGCACCCAAGGAGGGTGCCGAGCAAATCAGCGAACGTTAATCGAACTGCCCCAGGCTGATGCCCTGGGGCGTTTTCTTTGTTCAGGACCTGTCATGTCATCAAGCGTTCTACGCCCTGCCCCTCGCCCGCTAAACTTCTGGTTGTGCCTCACAGTTCCCATCGTTGCGGCAATCACTCTGGTTTTGCTGGAGTGGACCGACCTGGACATGGATTTGGCCCGATTGTTCTATGACCCGGCCGCCGGCTCCTTTATCGGACGCCATAGCTTTTTCCTGGAAGACATCCTGCACGATCGAGCCAAAGAGGCAGTCATCGTGTTCTCCGTGCTGGCGGTCCTGGGATTCATCAGCTCGTTCTTCATCGCCCGCCTCAAACCATTCAAACGCGAACTGGGCTGCCTGGTGTTGTCCCTGGCACTGGCGACGTCCTTCGTCACGCCGATGAAAGCGGTGACGGCGGTGCAATGCCCCTGGAGCCTGAAGGAGTTCGGCGGCAAGGAAACCTACAGTGAGCTGCTGAGCCCGCGCCCGGCCACGGACAAACCCGGTCGATGCTGGCCCGGCGGTCACGCCGCTACCGGGTTCACGTTGTTTGCGCTGTTCTTCGTCCTGCGCGACCGCCGCCCACGCCTGGCCCGCCAGGCTCTGATATTCGCCTTCACGTTGGGAACGGTGTTCTCCCTGGGGCGGATGATGCAAGGGGCGCACTTCTTTTCCCACAATGTGTGGACAGCGGTGTTCTGTTGGCTGATCTGCCTGGGGTGTTACTACTACATCCTGTACCGACCGGCTGTCATGACTGATCGCGCAGCGTTGAGCCAGCCCGCCAACGCCTGAAAGCGCCTCGGACAAACCCTGTGGGAGCAAAGCTTGCTCGCGATCGCAATGGCAGCTTCAGCATCCTGGCAAGCTGACCTACCGCAATCGCGAGCAAGCTTTGCTCCCACAGAGGTAGCTGGGTCCAGCTCAATGCTGGGCAAATACAAGGCAATAAAAAACCCCGCTTGCTTTCGCAGGCGGGGTTTTTCGCTACGGGGTAAGGCTGGCTTACATCATGCCGCCCATGCCACCCATGCCGCCCATGTCTGGCATGCCGCCGCCAGCTGGAGCGTCTTCCTTGATTTCAGCGATCATCGCCTCGGTGGTGATCATCAGGCTGGCAATCGACGAAGCCGCTTGCAGAGCCGAACGAGTCACTTTGGCTGGGTCCAGGATACCCATTTCGATCATGTCGCCGTATTCGCCGGTAGCAGCGTTGTAACCGTAGTTACCCGAACCCTGCTTGACCTTGTCGACCACAACGCTTGGCTCGTCGCCGGAGTTGGCAACGATCTGGCGCAGCGGCGCTTCTACAGCGCGACGCAGCAACTGGATGCCCACGTTCTGGTCATCGTTGTCGCCTTTGAGTTCGCTGATGGCTTGCAGGGCACGAACCAGTGCCACGCCGCCGCCAGGTACCACGCCTTCTTCAACGGCTGCGCGGGTAGCGTGCAGGGCGTCTTCAACGCGGGCTTTCTTCTCTTTCATTTCAACTTCGGAACCAGCGCCAACCTTGATCACTGCAACGCCGCCGGACAGCTTGGCCAGACGCTCTTGCAGTTTTTCACGGTCGTAGTCGGACGAAGTGTCGGCCACTTGCTGACGGATCTGCAGAACGCGAGCCTGGATGTCAGTCTCAACGCCGGCACCGTCGATCACGGTGGTGTTTTCCTTGGACAGGATCACGCGCTTGGCGTTACCCAGGTGCTCCAGGGTGGTGCTTTCCAGGCTCAGGCCGATCTCTTCGGAGATAACGGTACCGCCGGTCAGTACGGCGATGTCCTGCAGCATGGCCTTGCGACGGTCGCCGAAGCCTGGAGCCTTGACGGCTGCGACTTTAACGATACCGCGCATGTTGTTCACGACCAGGGTCGCCAGGGCTTCGCCTTCAACGTCTTCAGCCACGATCAGCAGTGGGCGGCCGGCTTTGGCAACGGCTTCCAGCACTGGCAGCATTTCGCGGATGTTGGAGATCTTCTTGTCGACCAGCAGGATCAGCGGACCGTCCAGCTCGGCAGTCATGGTCTCTGGCTTGTTGACGAAGTAAGGGGACAGGTAGCCACGGTCGAACTGCATGCCTTCTACAACCGACAGTTCGTTTTCCAGGCCCGAGCCTTCTTCAACGGTGATCACGCCTTCTTTACCGACTTTTTCCATGGCTTCGGCAATGATGTCGCCGATGGAGTTGTCGGAGTTGGCGGAGATGGTGCCGACCTGAGCGATTGCCTTGGTGTCAGCGCATGGCTTGGACAGGGCCTTGAGCTCTTTGACAATGGCGATGGTCGCCTTGTCGATGCCGCGCTTGAGGTCCATCGGGTTCATGCCGGCAGCGACGGCTTTGAGGCCTTCGTTGACGATCGATTGAGCCAGGACGGTAGCGGTGGTGGTGCCGTCGCCGGCGTCATCGTTGGCACGGGAGGCAACGTCTTTGACCAGTTGCGCGCCCATGTTTTCGAAGCGGTCTTTCAGCTCGATTTCTTTGGCTACGGAAACGCCGTCCTTGGTGATGGTCGGAGCGCCGAAGCTCTTCTCGATGATCACGTTACGGCCTTTCGGGCCCAGGGTCGCTTTTACTGCGTCAGCCAGGACGTTGACACCGGCGAGCATTTTCTTGCGGGCGGAATCGCCGAATTTAACTTCTTTAGCAGCCATGATCGATATTCCTTAAATACTTTGTAGTAACGGGAAAATGGGCGGGGGAATCAGCCTTCGAGAACAGCGAGGATTTCGTTCTCGCTCATTACCAGCAGGTCTTCGCCGTCGACTTTCACTGTGTTGCTGCCGGAGTAAGGGCCGAACACAACCTTGTCACCCACTTTCACGGCCAGCGCACGTACTTCACCGTTTTCCAGTGCCTTGCCTGGGCCTACAGCGAGAACTTCACCGTGGTTGGCTTTTTCAGCAGCCGAACCTGGCAGGACGATACCGCCAGCGGTTTTCTTCTCTTCTTCGCTGCGACGGATGACGACGCGGTCATGCAGAGGACGAAGCTTCATTGTCGATCTCTCCTAATTTTTGGTTTTCATCGGCCGGTGTAGTCCCGGCGGGTTTAACAAAGCCGGCGGAGCCGGGTGCGGTTCGTCAGTCGAACCGCGGAAGTCTGTCCGGTGTCACCACCGGAAACCTTGCGGTGACCGTTACATAAGGGCGCACAAGTGGATTACAAGGGCGGGGACAGAAAATTTTTTACTCCGTGCCACCAAAACGAGCACGGCGCCCGAAGGCGCCGTGCTGATGGTTTTACTTGGAATCGCGGTGTTCGAATTCGCCTTCGATCACGTTGGGCTCGCGGCCCACAGGCTCGCGCGGCGCCGGCCCGCCACGGGGTTGGAGGTCATCGGCGAAGGCGCGTTGACGCATCGCCTGCTCTTCGGCGCGCTGGCGCATTTTATTGGCCAGCAGCCTCCGGGTGAACGGCAACAGCATGACCAGGCCCAGCACGTCGCTGATAAAGCCTGGCAGGATCAACAGGCCGCCACCCAGTGCCAGCATCAGGCCTTCGAGCATGGTCTGGGCGGGCAGCTCGCCGCGGTTCAGGCTTTCACGGGCCCGCAATGCCGTGGCAAGGCCGGCGATACGCAGCACGAACACGCCGAGCATCGAGCCGAGAATGACCAGCAGCAGGGCCGGGAAAAACCCGATCGCACCGCTGACCTTGACGAATACGAACAGCTCCAACACCGGGAACAGCAGAAAGAGCAACAAAAAAGGGCGCATCAAATGGTTCCTCAACGCAAGAATGCCTTGCTATGAAACCCTAAATGACGTCGCCCTTTCGTGAATTCAAGCGTCGACTTCCGCAATTTTTGGCCATTGCTCGGCGTGAGCCAGATAAACCAAGGCTTCGCGCACTTGTGTCGGGGTGTTGCAAGGCGTCGGAAACGCCAGCCAGTGCAGGCCCTGGCCAATGCGCAAGTGCATGCCCTCGCTATCTATGCCCGCCAGTTGTGCCGGTTCGCTTTTCGGCAGGCCGGTCAATTCCACGTAATGGGCGATGGCCTTGGCGTGATCGGCATTCATGTGCTCGACCATGCTGGCTTCGGCTTTGCCGGCGAAGGGATTGGCCAGGGTGAGCTGGTCGATCCAGTGGATAGCGCCAAAGCCGCCGATGTAGCGATGGCGCACCGGCTCGAGCACCCAGAAATCGAAATCATGGGCCTTGTGGTAGTTCTGCGAGTCAGGGAAATAGCGGTAGTAACGCTCAGCGGCGGCCTCGATGGCGCCACTGTCTTCGAGTTTGCGGGCCTCGGCCAGGTAGGTCAGGCGCCCCACGGCCTGCACATCCTCGGCGCCCCGCTCGCCCACCAGCATCGAACACTTGGGGTCTTTCTGCAGATTGTGAGTGTGCTGGGCGATACGGCTGATCAAGATCAGTGGCCGGCCTTGTTCGTCCAGGCAATAGGGCACCACGGAGCCGAACGGAAAGCCGGGCATGGATTTGGAATGAGTGGCGAGCACTCCACGGTATTCCTTGAGCAGCAGTTCCCGGGCATGCTTGGCAGCTTCAACGCTCAACTTATGACTCCTTTAATGAAATCCGTCTAGAAAACGGTCAGGCGACTGGAGTAATGTTCCGATACACCGATAGGACAGTTCTCGTGTGCAACCGGGCTACACCGTCGCCAATCGAGAGACGTCCCAAAAGGTCCCCTCCATCGCTGCGCCACCTGGACATGAGCATGCAACTCACTGACAAAGTAATCATTATCACCGGCGGTTGCCAGGGCCTGGGCCGCTCCATGGCCGAGTATCTCGCGGGCAAAGGCGCAAAGCTCGCCCTGGTGGACCTCAACCAGGAAAAACTCGACCAGGTAGTTGCCGCGTGTGTAGCCAAGGGCGTCGAGGCCCGGGCGTATCTGTGCAACGTTGCCAATGAGGAGCAGGTCAGCGACATGGTCGCCCGGGTCGCCGAGGACTTCGGCGCGATCCACGGCCTGATCAACAACGCCGGGATCCTGCGTGACGGCCTGCTGCTCAAGGTCAAGGACGGCGAAATGACCAAGATGAGCCTGGCCCAGTGGCAGGCCGTGATCGACGTCAACCTCACCGGTGTATTCCTGTGCACCCGTGAAGTGGCGGCAAAAATGGTCGAGCTGAAGAACAGCGGCGCCATCATCAATATCTCGTCGATCTCCCGCGCCGGCAACGTCGGCCAGACCAACTACTCGGCCGCCAAGGCCGGTGTGGCCGCCGCCACTGTGACCTGGGCCAAGGAACTGGCGCGCTACGGCATCCGTGTCGCCGGCATCGCACCGGGCTTCATCGAAACCGAGATGACCCTGGGCATGAAGCCCGAGGCCCTGGAAAAAATGACCTCGGGGATCCCGCTCAAGCGCATGGGCAAGCCTGAGGAGATTGCGCACTCGGCGGCGTATATCTTCGAGAACGACTATTACACCGGTCGGATCCTGGAGATGGATGGCGGGTTGCGGATCTAAACCCACCGCCTAACAAAATGTGGGAGCAAGCCTGTGGAGGGCAAAGCCCGTGGGAGCACAGCTTGCTCGCGATAGCGGTTTTAAAGCCAACAGAGATGTTGGGTGTGATGCCGTCATCGCGAGCAAGCTATGCTCCCACAGGTTTTGCTCCTACAGGCTTGCTCCCCACATGGATTGCAGTTCAGCCGATCAATCGTCGCTGACAGTGATGTTCGGCATCGCCGGTGACGCAGCCTCTTGCAACACGATCCGCGCGCCCACGTGACGGGCCAGTTCCTGATAGACCATGGCGATCTGGCTGTCCGGTTCGGCGATAACCGTCGGCTTGCCGCCGTCGGCCTGTTCGCGGATCAGCATCGACAGCGGCAGCGAAGCCAGCAATTCGACGCCGTACTGGGTCGCCAGTTTTTCCCCGCCACCTTCGCCGAACAGGTGCTCGGCATGCCCGCAGTTCGAGCAGATGTGCACGGCCATGTTTTCCACCACGCCCAGCACCGGGATGTTGACCTTGCGGAACATTTCCACGCCCTTGCGCGCGTCCAGCAAGGCCAGGTCTTGAGGCGTGGTGACGATCACCGCACCGGCCACCGGGACTTTCTGCGCCAGGGTCAGCTGGATATCGCCGGTGCCCGGTGGCATGTCGATCACCAGGTAATCCAGGTCGCCCCAGGCGGTTTGCGTAACCAGTTGCAACAGGGCACCGGAAACCATCGGCCCGCGCCAGACCATCGGCGTGTTGTCATCGGTCAGGAAGGCCATGGACATGACTTCCACGCCATGGGACTGGATCGGCACGAACCACTTCTGGTCCTTGACCTGCGGTCGGGTGCCCTCGGCAACACCGAACATGATGCCCTGGCTCGGGCCGTAGATGTCTGCATCGAGAATCCCGACCTTCGCCCCTTCACGGGCCAGGGCCAGGGCCAGGTTGGCCGCAGTGGTGGACTTGCCCACGCCGCCCTTGCCCGAGGCCACGGCGATCACGTTCTTGACGTTCGCCAGCCCCGGCACCTGCGCCTGGGCCTTGTGGGCGGCGATCACACTGGTGATGTCGACTTTGGCGGCGCTTACCCCGTCCAGGGCCTCGATCGCCATTTGCAGCATCTGCGCCCAACCGCTCTTGAACAGGTCGGCGGCGTAGCCGATTTCCAGCTGGACACTGACGCGATCGCCCTGGATGTCGATGGCGCGCACGCATCCGGCGCTGACCGGGTCCTGGTTCAGATAAGGGTCGGTGTACTGGCGAAGGACGGCTTCCACCGCTGCGCGATTGACGGCGCTCATGGGCAACTCCGATAGCAAGACTTGAAAACAGGCCGCTATCCTACGCCGCGCATGCTTTTGTGGCGACCCGATTAAGGGCGACGAACGCTCTTGTGGCGAGGGAGCTTGCTCCCGCTGTGTGGGAGCAAGGCTTGCCCGCGATGCAGGCGATGCGGTCTTTCAGAAATCGAGGCGCCTGTTTCGCGAGCAAGCTTTGCTCCCACAATCCACTCGCCACAGGTTGTGCCTACGCTGTTACCAGACGATGCATCCCGAAACAGCCCCGAAGGGTGAAAAAAAGCCGCCAGCGCTTTATAGTGGCCGACCTCCGTTTCATCAAGTAGCCGAGCCCCATGTCCGAGCCACGCAAGATCCTCGTCACCAGCGCCCTGCCCTATGCCAATGGTTCGATTCACCTCGGCCATATGCTGGAGTACATCCAGACCGATATGTGGGTGCGCTTCCAGAAGCATCGCGGCAACCAATGCATCTATGTCTGCGCCGACGACGCCCACGGTTCGGCCATCATGCTGCGCGCAGAAAAGGAAGGCATCACCCCGGAACAACTGATCGCCAACGTCCAGGCTGAACACAGCGCCGACTTTGCCGAGTTCCTGGTGGACTTCGACAACTTCCACTCCACTCACGCCGAAGAAAACCGTGAGCTGTCGAGCCAGATCTACCTGAAACTGCGTGACGCCGGGCACATCGCCACCCGCTCGATCACCCAGTATTTCGACCCGGAAAAGAAAATGTTCCTGGCCGACCGCTTCATCAAGGGCACCTGCCCGAAATGCGGCACTGAAGACCAGTACGGCGATAACTGCGAAAAATGCGGCGCCACCTACGCACCGACCGACCTGAAAGACCCGAAATCGGCGATTTCCGGCGCGACGCCGGTGCTCAAGGACTCCCAGCATTTCTTCTTCAAGCTGCCGGACTTCCAGCAGATGCTGCAAGCCTGGACCCGCAGCGGCACCCTGCAGGACGCCGTCGCCAACAAGATCGCCGAATGGCTGGATGCCGGCCTGCAGCAGTGGGACATTTCCCGCGATGCGCCGTACTTCGGCTTCGAGATCCCCGACGAGCCCGGCAAATATTTCTACGTGTGGCTGGACGCACCGATCGGCTACATGGCGAGTTTCAAGAACCTCTGCAACCGTACGCCGGAGCTGGACTTCGACGCGTTCTGGGGCAAGGACTCCACCGCCGAGCTGTATCACTTCATCGGCAAGGACATCGTCAACTTCCACGCACTGTTCTGGCCGGCAATGCTTGAAGGTGCCGGTTTCCGCAAGCCGACCGGCATCAATGTCCACGGCTACCTGACCGTCAACGGCCAGAAAATGTCCAAGTCCCGCGGCACCTTCATCAAGGCCCGGACCTACCTGGACCACCTGTCCCCGGAATACCTGCGCTACTACTACGCGGCCAAGCTCGGCCGCGGCGTCGACGACCTGGACCTGAACCTCGAAGACTTCGTGCAGAAGGTCAACTCCGACCTGGTGGGCAAGGTCGTCAACATTGCCAGCCGTTGCGCCGGGTTCATCCACAAGGGCAACGCCGGGGTCCTGGTCGCCGGCAATGCCGCGCCGGAACTGACCGACGCCTTCCTGGCGGCCGCGCCAAGCATCGCCGAAGCCTACGAGTCCCGCGACTTCGCCCGTGCCATGCGCGAAATCATGGCCCTGGCTGACCGCGCCAATGCCTGGATCGCCGACAAGGCCCCGTGGTCGCTGGCCAAGCAGGAAGGCAAGCAGGACGAAGTCCAGGCGATCTGCGCCCTGGGCATCAACCTGTTCCGCCAACTGGTGATTTTCCTCAAGCCGGTGCTGCCGCTGCTGGCCGCCGATGCCGAGGCGTTCCTCAACGTCGCGCCATTGACCTGGAACGATCACCAGACGCTGCTGAGCAACCATCAGTTGAACGCGTTCAAGCCGTTGATGACCCGTATCGACGCGACCAAGGTGCAAGCCATGACCGACGCCTCCAAGGAAGACCTGGCCGCCAGCCAGACCGACACCGGTGCGCCTGCCGGGAACGGCGAACTGGCCAAGGACCCGCTGTCGCCGGAAATCGACTTCGACGCCTTTGCCGCCGTTGACCTGCGCGTGGCGCTGATCGTCAAGGCCGAGGCCGTCGAAGGCGCCGACAAGCTGCTGCGCCTGACCCTGGACATCGGCGACGAGCAACGCAACGTGTTCTCCGGCATCAAGAGTGCCTACCCGGACCCGGCCAAGCTCGAAGGCCGGTTGACGATGATGATCGCCAACCTCAAGCCGCGCAAAATGCGCTTTGGTATCTCCGAAGGCATGGTGATGGCGGCAGGCCCCGGCGGCGAGGAAATCTACCTGTTGAGCCCTGACAGCGGCGCCAAGCCGGGCCAGCGGATCAAGTAACGCGACCGCTTGCTGCACCGATCCCACAGTCGCCTTGCAGGTGGCTGTGGGATTTTCATATCTGGCCCACGCCCCCGGCGTGCCGGATAATGCCTAATCTTGTAACAGGTCCTTTGTCGCCAACACACCCATGACCGAAATCGTCCTCACGCTGTTCAGCGCTGCCCTGATCAACAACCTGGTGTTGCACTGGCCGCTGGGCGTCGATCCGCTGCTGGCGGTCAACGGCAGGAAGCAGGTACACGCCCTGGGCCTGGCGACGGCATGCCTGATGCTGATCGTCGGCACCCTGGGCTACCTGATCGATCATGGGCTGCTGGCACCGACCAACCTGGTCTCGCTGCGCCTGTTGGCCTGGCTGTCCTTGAGCGTGTTGCTGATCGGCCCTTTGCTGCGCCTGCTGGCACGCTGGCGGCCGGCAATGCCGTTCGAGGGGTTGTGGCCGCTGTTGCTGGGTAATGCCGGCATACTTGGCGTCACACTACTCAACGGCCAGGATGACCGAGGCCTGGGCCACGCCATCGCCCTGAGCCTGGGTGCCGGGCTGGGGTTCTGGCTGGTGCTGGGCCTGTTCGACGATCTGCGCCAGCGCACCTTCAATAACGATATTCCCCTGCCCTTTCGGGGCCTGCCGATTCAGTTGATCAGCGCCGGACTGATGGCGGTGGCCTTTCTCGGATTGCGTGGGCTGGTCAAAACATGAGCCTGATTCAACGTATCGACGCCCTGCTGCCGCAGACCCAATGCGGCAAGTGCGGCCATCCCGGGTGCAAACCCTACGCCGAAGGCATCGCCCAGGGCGAGCCGATCAACAAATGCCCGCCCGGGGGGCGCGAAACCATCGCCGCCCTGGCCGAGCTGATGAAAATACCGGTGTTGGAGCTGGACACCAGCCGCGGCGTGGCCCCGGCGCAAGTCGCCTTTATCCGTGAAGCCGAATGCATCGGTTGCACCAAGTGCATCCAGGCCTGTCCGGTGGACGCGATTGTCGGCGCCGCCAAGCTGATGCACACCGTCCTCATCGACGAATGCACAGGCTGCGATCTGTGCGTGGCGCCCTGCCCGGTCGATTGCATCGAAATGCGTCCTCTGCCGACCGCAAACGTGCTGCCGATCGTCGGCGGCCTGGCCTTCAGCGTCGAAGAACAGCAGGCGCGAACCGCCAAGCGCAATCATGCCCGGCGCCGCTTTGAACAACGCAATGCGCGCCTGCGCCGCGAAGAAGAGCAGCGCCAGGCCGAACGCCTGGCTCGAACCCAACGGGCGGCGCAGGCCCAGGCTCAAACCCAGGACCCGGCACTCGACCCCGTGCAAGCCGCACTGGAGCGCGTACGCGCGCAAAAAGCCGCCACTGCCGATGCCGCCTTGAAAAAAGCCAAGGTCGACCTGGCCATGAGCCGGGCGCAGTTGAATAAATCCTTGAAAGCGTTCGGCCACCCGCCAACCTTCGAGCAGCAGTCGCAACTGATCGTGCTGCAACGCCAGTTCGAAGCGGCCGAACAGGCGCTGAGCCAACTGGAAAACGCCGCGCCCGCACCCGCGGCCGCGCCAGCCCCTGCACCGACGCAAAACGCCGAGCTGAAGCGAGCCAAGATCCAACTGGCGATGCGCCGCGCCGAACTCAGCAAAGCCCGGGCAGCTACAGCATCGGATGAACAACTGCAGGCATTGGAACAAGCGGTGAAGGATGCCGAACGCCAGGTGGACGTCCATGCCGTCTCTTGAGCCAGTGGACGAACGGCTGCGCCAAGCAATGACGCGAGTGTTGCTGGCAACGCTGCCCGGCGTGCTGGCGTTGCTGTGGTTCCATGGCTGGGGCGTGGCGCTCAACCTGCTGTTGTCCGGCGTCACTGCGCTGGCAATCGAGGCGTTGGTGCTGCGCTTGCGACGCCAGCCACTCAGGCCCGACCTGAGCGATGGCAGCGCGCTGGTCAGCGCCACGCTGCTGGCCCTGGCCTTGCCGGCCTATTGCCCCTGGTGGCTGACCGTCACGGCGGCCGCCTGCGCCTTGCTGTTCGGCAAGCACCTGTGGGGCGGCGTCGGCAGCAACCCGTTCAACCCGGCAATGCTCGGGTACGCCCTGGTACTGGTGGCGTTTCCTTCCCAGATGAGTCACTGGCCGGCGCTCCATGGCATGGGCCTGTCTGAAGGCTTGCAGCAGGTATTCGGCGCTCATCCAGCGCCCGATGCCTGGGCCGGGGCGACCGCACTGGACAGCCTGCGAATCAACACGAGCCTGACCGTCGATGAACTGTTCGCCAACGATCCGGCGTTCGGGCGTTTCGGTGGCCGGGGTGTCGAATGGGTCAACCTGGCCTTCCTGGGGGGCGGTCTGTTTCTGCTGCAGCAACGGGTGTTCAGTTGGCATGCGCCGGTGGGCATGCTGCTGAGCCTGTCCGTCGTCAGCCTGCTGTGCTGGAACGGTTCGGGCTCCGACTCCCATGGCTCGCCGCTGTTTCATCTGTTCAGCGGCGCAACCATGCTTGGCGCGTTTTTTATCGCGACCGAACCGGTCTCGGGTGCCAAGGCTCCTCTCGCCCGCCTGCTGTTTGGCGCGGGCATGGGATTGCTGGTCTATCTGATACGCACCTGGGGTGGCTACCCCGACGGCGTGGCGTTCGCCGTGTTGCTGATGAACCTCGGCGTGCCGGCGCTGGAGCGGTTTGCCGAGGCGCGACAACGGCGGCCACTGACATGAACAATCCCATCGGCGTGGCAATCCTGACCTTGTTGATCGGCCTGGGTATCGGTGCCACTTACCTCACGCACCTCGGCACCGCCGGGCGTATCGAGGCCCAGCAGCAAGCACTGGCGAACAGGGCCTTGCTCGAGGTGCTGCCCACCGACCACTATGATAACCAGCCGTTGGCGCACCCTGTTGTCACAACTTCGGTGCCCCTGGCCCATAGCACGCTGCTGGGTGGCTACCTGGCGACTCGCAGCGGCCAACCCAGCGCCGTGCTGCTGCGTAGCCAGGCGCTGGGCTATGAAGGCAGCATCGAATTGCTGGTCGCCATCGATCCACAGGGCCGGTTGCTGGGCGTCAAGACCCTGCGCCAATCCGAGACACCCGGATTGGGCGCGGCGATTGCCGGCTGGCCGAACGCCTGGTTGCAGACCTTCACGGGTACATCACGCCAGGCACCTGATGACAGCGGCTGGGCCCTGAAAAGGGACCAGGGCCAGTTCGATCAACTGGCAGGCGCGACAGTGACGTCCAGGGCGGTCCTCCAGGCTGTTCACGATGCGCTGCGTTACTTCGACGAGCACAAGGCTCAGTTGACGGGGGTGGCGGCCAATGAATAAGCCATGGGGACTGACACACGGCCTGCTGCTCGTCCCCTTGGTCGGCGCGAGCGACTCGCTGGTTGGCGCGCTGGGGTTATGGCTGGCCTGGGCCTTGGTTCTTTTCAGCCATGGCTTGGCAATGGGGCTTGTCCGGCAACACCTGGCAGCCTGTCAACGGCAGCTCGCCTCCATCGTGCTGGCCGCTACCCTGAGCACCTGCATTGGCCTTGTCGTCCAGGCCTGGGCACTGGAATTGTATCGACCGTTGAGCCTTTACGTTGGCTGGATCGCCCTGAGCTGCGTTGCGCTGGAGCATGAGGGTTTCTTCGTTGACTCTCGCTGGCCCGGACGCCTCAGGTTGGCCGGGCTGTTTGGCCTTTTGATGATCAGCCTGGGCGCCGTGCGTGGGCTGATCGGCAGCGGCCTGCCCCTGGCCTTGCTCGCCCCTGGCGGGTTCATTCTGCTCGGGCTGCTGTTGGCGGCCCGACAGGCCTGGAGGGCCGCCAAACCCCATTCATCCGCTGAGGAAATGCCGCGCCCATGAACGCCGCAAAACGCCTGGAAATATTTCGTCGCCTTCACGAGGACAACCCGGAACCGAAAACCGAACTGGCCTATTCCTCGCCGTTCGAGTTGCTGATCGCGGTCATTCTGTCAGCCCAGTCCACCGACGTCGGCGTCAACAAAGCCACGGCCAAACTGTTCCCGGTGGCCAAAACGCCAGAGGCGATCCATGCCCTGGGCGTCGAAGGGCTGTCCGAATACATCAAGACCATCGGGCTGTTCAACAGCAAGGCCAAAAACGTAATCGAGACCTGCCGCCTGCTGATCGAGCGCCACGACAGTGAAGTCCCGCAGACGCGCGAAGCGCTGGAAGCCCTTCCGGGCGTCGGCCGCAAAACCGCCAACGTCGTGCTCAATACCGCGTTTCGACAGTTGACCATGGCGGTCGACACCCACATTTTCCGCGTCAGCAACCGCACCGGGCTGGCCCCCGGCAAAAACGTGGTGGAGGTCGAGAAGAAATTGATGAAATTTGTTCCCAAGGAATTCCTGCTGGACTCCCATCACTGGCTCATCCTTCACGGCCGCTACGTTTGCCTGGCGCGCAAGCCTCGCTGTGGCAGCTGCCGAATCGAAGATTTATGCGAATACAAGCACAAGACCTCCGACGATTGAGGCGCTATTGCTTTTATCGATCCATCGATTGAAAAAATCTTTTTTACCCGCCCGTGGTTTATCGATATAAGGAGCGCCAATGGCAGTCTTAGCCTGGAGTCGAACCCATGAGTGCTGGCAAAGAACAACTGGATGTAGAAGACGAATTCATCGCCACTGAGGCCGACGACGTCGAACCTGTGGTCGTGGAAGTGGCGAAAACCAACCTGAGCAAGCGCCGCACCATTGATAACCTGCTGGAAGAGCGCCGTCTGCAGAAGCAATTGGCCGATTATGACTTTGACCTCTGACACGTAAAAGCCTCCCTGATGGAGGCTTTTTACTGAGTACGCGTAACCCGAAAACTCACACCAAGCCATTGCGCTGCGCCAGTTCGATCAGGTCGACCAGCGAACGGGCATTGAGCTTCAATAACAGGCGCGTCTTGTAGGTACTGACGGTCTTGTTGCTCAAGAACATTCCATCGGCGATCTCCTTGTTGGTCTTTCCGCGCGCCAGTTGCTGCAAGACCATCATTTCCCGCCCCGATAATCGATCGACCATATCGGACTCACTGGCATTACCCAGACTCGACCGCACCGTATGCAATGCCTGGTTGGGAAAGTAACTGTAACCAGACAGTACTGCCTTGATTGCACTTAACAACTCGGTAAGATCCTGTTGCTTGCATACATACCCGGCCGCCCCTGTCTGCATGCAGCGCATCGAAAAATGTCCCGGCGCCTGGGAAGTCAGCACCAACACTTTCATGGGTGAAGGAATGGTCGTCAGGCGGGCAATGACTTCCAACCCGTCCAGCTTCGGAATACCAATATCGAGAATGACGATATCGGGCATAAGCTCGCGAGCAAACTGTAACGCATCGACGCCATTATCGGTTTCGGCAACGACTTCATAACCATGACGCTCCATCAGCAAACGTACAGCAAGACGAATGACGGGATGATCATCCACGATCAGCACTTTATTCATGGGCAAATCCAACTTCGCTGTTCGAATTTTTAGAGCACGCACAATAGCCTAGTCATTTCTACCTTGGCATGCTGCCCCCCCCTGAACGCTCGCACCGAGAGACAGAACCTACAAGCTATACAGAAAACTCCTACAAATCGCCGCAGAAAAAATGTGTCATGGATTTTTTTACTGAGAAGGAATGACCTTTCTTAACAATTCGGTAACCCTGTGAACAATGCGCTTTTCACCGCCCCACCCACCTATGGGCAGCCCATTGAAAAGTTATTCACTCATAGAAAGTAACTGAATTATTTACTGTTAAAACTGCCTTCCACTCACTTAAGGAAGGGAAATCCTATATAAAACATACTCAGGCGCCTGACATCCAACATGGGCAGCCATTGCGACCATGCCTATATTTATTCGGCATGGACAACCACTTTCCAACCCACTCACCGAGCACAAGTATTCCATGAGCATTAACCATGAACAAACCTTTGAAGACTATAACCAACCCCATGACCCTCATCGCCATATTCGCTACTTTATCCGAAACTTCCGCAGCGATTTCCCTGCCCTTTCTGGATGACCAGGATCGTGAATATTATCTGTGGTTCCTGATCAGCTTTCCTTTTTACCTATTGCTGCTTTTTTTCATAACGCTCAACTTCAATTACCGTTCCTTGTATTCACCTTCGGATTTTCGCAAGAACAAACACTTCATAAAGACCATGGATGATTCGCCCTGTCGACGCAAACGACAACTACGTCGGGCGGACGACGTCAAGGAACTGCTGGTGATACGTCTTCATCGACGCAGGCGCGAACCAGACACCCTTTGTATCGTATGCAGCCAATCGAAACGTCCGATCGAGACTTGTCGATCAAGACATTTGAAACACGCCGGCATCGTCGTGTACGTCATCTACAGCAACGCAGGCCTGGCAACGCACAGGCAGGATGAATGAGCGAGCGGGGGAAGCGCCGCAACAAAGGCCACACAAAAAAAAGGGCAAAAAAAACGGCCTGCTCATGGCAGGCCGTTTTTCATGTCACCAGGGTCAGAACAGCTTGCGACCCTTGTTCGCCGCGATGCGCATGCGCAGGGCGTTGAGCTTGATGAAGCCGGCCGCGTCAGCCTGGTTGTAGGCACCGCCGTCTTCTTCGAAGGTCGCGATGTTGGCATCGAACAACGACTCGTCGGACTTGCGCCCGGTGACGATCACGTTGCCCTTGTACAGCTTCAGGCGTACCACGCCATTCACGTGAGCCTGGGAGGCGTCGATCATCTGTTGCAGCATCAGGCGCTCTGGGCTCCACCAGTAGCCGGTGTAGATCAGGCTGGCGTACTTGGGCATCAACTCGTCTTTGAGGTGAGCCACTTCGCGGTCCAGGGTGATCGACTCGATCGCCCGGTGGGCGCGCAGCATGATGGTGCCGCCCGGGGTTTCGTAGCAGCCGCGGGACTTCATGCCCACATAGCGGTTTTCGACGATGTCCAGACGACCGATGCCGTGTTCGCCACCGATGCGGTTCAGGGTTGCCAGCACGGTGGCCGGGCTCATCTCAACGCCGTCCAGAGCGACGATATCGCCGTTGCGATAGGTCAGTTCCAGGTATTGCGGGGTATCGGGAGCCTTCTCCGGGGAGACGGTCCAGCGCCACATGTCTTCTTCGTGCTCGGTCCAGGTGTCTTCCAGCACGCCGCCTTCATAGGAGATGTGCAGCAGGTTGGCATCCATCGAGTACGGGGATTTTTTCTTGCCGTGGCGCTCGATCGGAATCGCGTGCTTCTCGGCGTAGTCCATCAGTTTTTCACGGGACAGCAAGTCCCATTCACGCCACGGGGCAATGACTTTCACGCCTGGCTTGAGGGCATAGGCACCCAGCTCGAAACGCACCTGGTCGTTGCCTTTGCCGGTGGCGCCATGGGAAATGGCATCGGCGCCGGTTTCGTTGGCGATTTCGATCAGGCGCTTGGCGATCAACGGACGGGCGATGGAGGTACCCAGCAGGTACTCGCCTTCGTAAACGGTGTTGGCGCGGAACATCGGGAACACGAAGTCGCGGACGAATTCTTCGCGCAGGTCATCGATGTAGATCTCTTTGACGCCCATGGCCTGGGCCTTGGCGCGTGCAGGCTCGACTTCTTCGCCCTGCCCCAGGTCAGCGGTGAAGGTCACCACTTCGCAGTTATAAGTGTCCTGCAGCCACTTGAGGATCACCGAAGTGTCCAGGCCGCCGGAATACGCCAGAACGACCTTGTTTACGTCCGCCATGCCATCACTCCACGGGTTGTACGGAAAGCCGGGAAGTCTAACGTCCAGCGCGGATAATTTACAGGGGCGCGACAGCTTATGACGACGAAGCGACAGATTATGTCGATTGCGCGACGGTCAAAATCGACTCAGGACGTCCGCGCCGTCGCCCCAGCGGGCGTCTTGGCCGGCGCTGCGGTTGGCGCCGGAGCCTTGGCGGGCGCCGCAGCGGGCGCGGGCTGCGCGGCGGGTGCCTGCGGTGCCGGCGCATCAGTCGGCGCCACGCGCTCCAGGCGCACGACTACGCGACGGTTCTTGGCTCGGTTGGCGGCGTTGGTGTTGGGCACCAGGGGATAACGCTCGCCGTGGAAGCGCAGGGTAATCTGCGACTCCTGGAAGCCATTGGCCTTGAAGAAGTCCTGGACCGCCAGGGCCCGGCGGCGTGACAGCTCACGGTTGGTCAGGCGGTTGCCGCTGTTGTCGGAGTGGCCGTCAAGCTCGACATGATTGACGCTTGGATCGGCCTTGATGAAGTCGAGCATCACCTGCAGCTGTGCCTTGGCATGGGCATCGAGCTCGACAGCTTCGCCAGGGAAGCCGATCTGTGTCTGCTTCACCTGCTCGAAATTCTTTGGCAACAGTTTTGCCACGCAGCCTTGATAGTCGTTGAAGGCCTTGCTGAAACGCACCGGCAGCAGGCGGACTTCCGAGACTCGCCCGTCCTCGGTGTTGCGGCGCACCACGGGGCTGCGACCTTCCATCAGCCCACTGATCAAACGGCCAGCCTGGACCTGGGAGCTGTTGAACAGTACGTCGCCGCTGCCGATGCTGACCGAGCCCAGGTTGATATCGCCCCGCCCCGGCTGCCATGGTGCGGCGGCCGCGAGCAAGGTTGCCGAACCGCCGCCAAGCATCGGGTTATAGGTCTTGAGGCGAAACGTCGCCTGTTCGCCCGCCCGGCGCACGAATTCGCCACTGCCAAAATCAGCGATCGGCTGGCTCAGCCGGCACTCGAACTTGTCACCTTCGACCGTCCACTCAATGCTCTCCAGACGGGTCTGGAAAGTGAGCGCCATGGCGGGAAGGCTGGCAAACACACTGAGCAAGGCTAGATAACGCTGGCGCACGGGAGGCTCCACTGACTTTTATACAAAGATCGACGCATGCCGAGGGCATGACGCCTGTCCGGCGCACTGCACGGATTCGTGGCACACCTGTAGGAGCTATCGGTAAGTTGTGCCAGAACTTGATAGCGGGTGCCTGAATCGGTCTTTTCCGGTAGCATTCCCACAGTTTGACCCGCCTGGAAGCCCCCCAATGTCCGACCGCCTGACCCTGCTGCGTCCCGACGACTGGCATATTCATCTTCGCGATGGTGCTGTGTTGACCCATACCGTCGCCGATGTCGCGCGCACCTTCGGGCGCGCAATCATCATGCCTAACCTGGTTCCGCCAGTGCGCAACGCCGCCGAGGCCGACGGCTATCGCCAGCGCATCCTCGCCGCACGCCCTGCTGGCAGCCGCTTCGAACCGTTGATGGTGCTTTACCTCACCGACCGCACCCAGCCCGAAGAAATCCGCGAGGCCAAGGCCAGCGGCTTCGTCCATGCCGCCAAGCTGTACCCGGCCGGTGCCACCACCAACTCCGATTCCGGCGTCACCAGCATCGACAAGATCTTCCCGGCGCTGGAGGCCATGGCCGAAGTCGGCATGCCGTTGTTGATCCATGGTGAAGTCACCCGGGGCGACGTCGACGTGTTCGACCGCGAGAAAATCTTCATCGACGAGCACATGCGCCGCGTCGTGGAGCGCTTCCCGACCCTCAAGGTGGTGTTCGAACACATCACCACCGGCGATGCCGTACAGTTCGTCAACGAGGCCCCGGCCAACGTCGGCGCGACCATTACCGCCCATCACCTGCTGTACAACCGCAACCACATGCTGGTGGGCGGGATCCGGCCGCACTTCTATTGCCTGCCGATCCTCAAGCGCAATACCCACCAGGAAGCCTTGCTGGACGCCGCCACCAGCGGCAGCGCCAAGTTTTTCCTCGGCACCGACTCGGCACCCCACGCCCAGCACGCCAAGGAAGCGGCCTGCGGTTGCGCCGGTTGCTACACCGCCTATGCCGCCATCGAGATGTACGCCGAAGCCTTCGAACAGCGCAACGCGCTGGACAAACTCGAAGGCTTCGCCAGCCTGCATGGCCCACGTTTCTATGGCCTGCCGGTGAACACCGATCGTATTACCCTGGTCCGTGACGAATGGACCGCCCCCGCCAGCCTGCCTTTCGGCGATCTGGCTGTCATCCCGCTGCGCGCCGGTGAAAAACTGCGCTGGCGCCTGCTGGAGGAAAACGTGTGAGTGAAGATCATTTCGACGACGAACAGGACGGCAACGGTGGTTCGGGCGGCGCCCGTCACCCTATGGCTGCTCGGTTCCGTGGCTACCTGCCGGTCGTCGTCGACGTAGAAACCGGCGGCTTCAACTCCGCCACCGACGCCTTGCTGGAAATCGCCGCGACCACCATTGGCATGGACGAAAAAGGCTTTGTGTTCCCTGACCACACCTACTTCTTCCGTGTCGAGCCGTTCGAAGGCGCCAACGTCGAAGCCGCGGCCCTGGAGTTCACCGGGATCAAGCTCGACCACCCGTTGCGCATGGCAGTCAGCGAAGAAACGGCCCTGACCGACATCTTCCGTGGCGTGCGCAAGGCGCTCAAGGCCAACGGTTGCAAGCGAGCGATCCTGGTCGGCCACAACAGCAGCTTCGACCTGGGCTTCCTCAACGCCGCCGTCGCGCGCCTGGACATGAAGCGCAACCCGTTCCACCCGTTCTCCAGCTTCGACACCGCGACCCTGGCTGGCCTGGCGTACGGCCAGACCGTCCTGGCCAAGGCGTGCCAGGCCGCCGACATCGATTTCGATGGCCGTGAAGCCCACTCGGCCCGCTACGACACCGAGAAGACCGCCGAGCTGTTCTGCGGCATCGTCAACCGGTGGAAAGAAATGGGTGGCTGGCAGGATTTCGACGACTGACTAGTAGAGCCATTGTGGCGGCCCGTGGGAGCAAAGCTTGCTCGCGACACAGGCGACTCGGTTTTTGAAGACCGCATCGCTGCCATCGCGGGCAAGCCTTGCTCCCACAGATAAATCACCTCGCCATAAGGTTCTGTGTTTCAGTCGATAACGTTGAAACACCCATAAAAAAACCGGCCCATCATGGGCCGGTTTTTTTATGCCTCGGTGCGCTTACAGCTTGTCGCTGTGCTCGCCCAGGTAAGCGGCAACGCCTTCAGGCGAAGCGGTCATGCCCTTGTCGCCTTTTTTCCAGTTGGCCGGGCAGACTTCGCCGTGCTCTTCGTGGAATTGCAGCGCGTCGACCAGACGGATCAGTTCTTCCATGTTACGGCCCAGTGGCAGGTCGTTGATGATCTGCGAACGGACAACGCCTTTGTCGTCGATCAGGAACGCGCCACGGAAGGCCACGCCGCCTTCGGATTCAACGTCATAGGCCTTGGCGATTTCGTGCTTCATGTCGGCAGCCATGGTGTATTTCACCTGACCGATACCGCCATTGTTGATCGGGGTGTTGCGCCAGGCGTTGTGGGTGAAGTGCGAGTCGATCGAAACAGCGACCACTTCGACGTTGCGCGCCTTGAAATCATCCATGCGGTGATCCAGTGCGATCAGCTCGGACGGGCAGACGAAGGTGAAGTCCAGTGGATAGAAGAACACCAGGCCGTATTTGCCTTTGATGGCCGAGGACAGGGTGAAGCTGTCGACGATTTCGCCGTTGCCGAGGACGGCTGGAACGGTGAAGTCTGGGGCTTGTTTGCCTACGAGTACGCTCATTGGATATCTCCTGATGTAATAGCGTGAAAACAAGGTCCGGGCCAGCCTGCCACCCTCAGGCGACAGCCCTGTGACACGAACCCGCTTGCAAGGGCCGATCATCATACACCGCGCATTTGGACTGTCTTCAACGGTTTTTCGGTGGCATCGAAAAATCGCCGTCCGGTTTCATGCCGCATCAGTCGTCCTGGATAAACCGTTCGTCAGCCCGGCAACGCTCTGGCGCAAGACCTTGAGAAACCACTTTGACAATCATTCTCGTTAACATTAAGATCCGTCTCAATTGAGTCACAACCAGCGACGGTTCTCACTTATGTATGTATGCCTCTGCACTGGCGTCACCGACGGGCAAATCCGCGAAGCGATCTACGAAGGTTGCTGCAGCTATCGCGAAGTCCGCCAGGCCACCGGCGTAGCCAGCCAATGCGGAAAATGTGCTTGCCTGGCCAAGGAAGTGGTTCGTGAAACCCTCGCCAAAGTGCAAACGGCACAGGCCTCGATCCCCTACCCGGTAGAATTTACCGCCGCGTAATAACGCGTAATAAATAGTTTTCAAGGAACCGGACCCAGTGTCCGGTTTTTTTATGCCTGCAAATCAAATGCTTAGCGTCCAGACGCGGAACACAAACATTCTTATTCCGATTAATTTTCATTTATTATTCAATAACTTAGGTTTGACACTCGTAAATGCGCGGCTCAAACTCTGCCTTATACACAGCTATTACAGGGCAGGCCTCATCATGAAAGGCGACATTACAGTCATCCAGCATCTCAACAAGATCCTTGCCAATGAGCTGGTCGCGATCAACCAATACTTCCTGCATGCGCGCATGTACGAGGATTGGGGCCTGAACAAGCTGGGCAAGCACGAGTACCACGAATCCATCGACGAGATGAAGCACGCGGACAAGCTGATCAAGCGCATCCTGTTCCTCGAAGGCCTGCCGAACGTCCAGGACCTGGGCAAGCTGCACATCGGCGAACACACCCGCGAGATGCTTGAGTGCGACCTGAAAATCGAGCGCGAAGGCCACAAGGACCTGAAAGTCGCCATCGCCCATTGCGAAAGCGTTGGTGACTTCGGCAGCCGTGAACTGCTGGAAGACATTCTCGAGTCCGAGGAAGAACACATCGACTGGCTGGAAACCCAACTGGGCCTGATCGACAAAGTCGGTCTTGAGAACTACCTGCAATCGCAGATGGGTGAAGAGTAAGTTTCTCCGAAAGCAAGCCACTAAAAAGCCCCGCCCTCTTTCGAGAGGCGGGGCTTTTTATTGCCTGGGTTTCCAGGCCCACCTAAATCCACTGTGGGAGCGAGCTTGCTCGCGATAGCGGTGGATCAGGTAAGAAATACTGACTGACCTACCGCTATCGCGAGCAAGCTCGCTCCCACATGGTTTCATACATCCATGAATCAGGCTTCGGTCTTGTTCGCCGCTGCTGCTTCCACAGCTGCCTTGATCGTGGCCTGCAGAGAGCCGTCAGCGGCCATCTCGGTCATGATGTCGCTACCGCCGATCAGCTCACCACCCACCCACAGCTGTGGGAAGGTTGGCCAGTTGGCGTACTTGGGCAGGTTGGCGCGGATTTCCGGGTTCTGCAGGATGTCCACGTAGGCAAACTTCTCGCCACACGCCATCACAGCCTGAGCAGCCTTGGCCGAGAAACCGCACTGTGGCGCGTTCGGCGAGCCTTTCATGTAAAGCAGGATGGTGTTGTTGGCAATCTGGTCTTTAATCGTTTCGATGATATCCATGGAGCACCTCGGCTTAAAACTTTTGCGACTTAAGTTGTCGACACGGTGACGCATTGTAACGGAAAGCCGAACCTGCTCCAGAGACAATTTTACGCAGCGGCCACCTTCACCGGAACGCCGTTAAGCGCCGCGTTGCCGGACAACTCATCGAGCTGACAATCATCGGTCAGGTCGTTGGCGCTGGAGCCCGGTTGTCCGCTGGCGATGGTCATCTGCACGCCCGGCCGGGCATGACCCCAGCCATGGGGCAGGCTGACCACGCCTTTCATCATGTCCAGGCTGCCCAGCACCTCGACTTCGATGACGCCCACCCGCGAACTGACCGTCACGCGCTGCCCGTCCTCAAGACCGCGACTGGCGAGGTCATCCGGGTGCATCAGCAACTGATGACGTGGCTTGCCCTTCACCAGTCGATGAAAATTATGCATCCAGGAGTTGTTGCTGCGCACATGGCGGCGGCCAATCATCAGCAACTCGTCCGGTTTTGGCGCCTGCAACGCGGCAAAGCGCACAAGGTCGGCAAGAATCACCGCTGGCGCGGCCTGCACACGTTGGTTTTCGGTTTTCAGGCGTGCTGCCAGGTTGGGCTTGAGCGCACCGAGGTCGATGCCATGGGGATGATCGAACAGGGTCGTCAGGGACAGCTTGTGCGGCGAGGCGTCGCCATACGCCCCGCTACGCAGGCCAAAATCGATCATCTGCGCCGGCGGCATGGTCGGCTTGAGTTCCTTGCCGGTTCGGGCGGCAAAGGCCTTGGCCAGGCCGACGAAGATTTCCCAATCGTGCAGCGCACCCTCGGGCTTGGGCAGGATCGCCCGGTTGAAACGGGTCACGTTGCGCACCGCGAACAGGTTGAACGTGGTGTCGTAATGATCGTTCTCCAGGGCCGAGGTCGAGGGCAGGATCAGGTCGGCGTAACGTGTGGTTTCGTTGATGTACAAATCGAGGCTGACCATGAACTCCAGCCCGTCCAGGGCCTGTTCCAGTTGCCGCCCGTTGGGTGTGGACAACACCGGGTTGCCGGCCACGGTGACCAGCGCACGAATCTGGCCTTCACCCTCGGTGAGCATCTCCTCGGCCAGGGCCGACACCGGCAACTCCCCTGAGTACTCGGGACGCCCGGACACCCGGCTCTGCCAACGGTTGAAATGCCCGCCCGAGGTGGTAGCGACCAGGTCCACCGCCGGCTCGGTGCACAGCGCCCCGCCCACCCGATCAAGATTGCCGGTGACCAGGTTGATCACCTGGATCAGCCAATGGCACAGCGTGCCAAACGCCTGGGTCGAGACCCCCATTCGCCCGTAGCACACCGCTGACGGCGCGGCGGCGAAGTCCCGGGCCAATTGCCGGATCTGCGCTGCCGGCACCGCACAGAGCGGGCTCATGGCTTCAGCCGTGAACGTGGCAACGGCCTCGCGCACCTCGTCCAGGCCGTCCACCGGCAGGTGGCTGTCACGGGTCAGGCCTTCGCTGAACAATGTATTGAGCAAACCCGACAGCAGCGCAGCATCACCACCGGGGCGTACAAAGACGTGCTGGTTGGCAATGGCCGCCGTTTCGCTGCGGCGCGGATCGACCACCACCACCTTGCCGCCACGGGCCTGGATCGCCTTGAGGCGCTTTTCCACGTCCGGCACTGTCATGATGCTGCCGTTGGAAGCCAGCGGGTTGCCGCCCAGGATCAGCATGAAGTCGGTGTGGTCGATGTCCGGAATCGGCAGCAGCAGGCCGTGGCCATACATCAAGTAGCTGGTCAGGTGATGGGGCAGTTGGTCCACCGAAGTCGCCGAGAAACGGCTGCGGGTTTTCAACAGGCCCAGGAAATAGTTGCTGTGGGTCATCAGCCCATAGTTATGCACGCTGGGGTTGCCCTGGTAGACCGCCACCGCGTTCTGGCCGTGGCGCGCCTGGATATCCGCCAGGCGCTCGGCCACCAACGCGAAGGCGTCGTCCCAGGCAATGGGTTGCCATTCATTGCCAACGCGCTGCATGGGCTGGCGCAGCCGGTCTGGGTCGTTCTGGATATCTTGCAGGGCCACCGCCTTCGGGCAGATGTGACCGCGGCTGAAGGTGTCCAGCGCATCGCCCTTGATCGAGGTGATCGCCAGGCCCTGGCCGTCGGTTTCGGTGGTTTCGAGGGTCAAGCCGCAGATGGCTTCACACAGGTGGCAAGCACGGTGGTGGAGAGTCTTGGTCATGGCCAGTCTCTGTTTTATTCGTGGCGGGCGCTTTCGGCCGCGGGAACAAAACTATGGCGCGTGATTCCCGGCAGCGCCAGCGACGTTCGTCCTGTGAATTGCCGGGCATCAGGCCCACCGATGAGAGGGCGTCAAGGCTGATCGGAAGGCGGTGCCAGCATCTGGATTTCTTCGACGGTTTCCACCTGCTCCTGGGCAATGGGCACACCCGTGAGCTCGCCAATAAGCCGCCAATGCTCGTCGAGGCCGCTGCTGATAGTGGCCATGCGGTCGATCATCCGACGGCCCGCAGCCTTGGTCACCTCATCATCGCTGCGCAGCAATTCGAATGACATGGAAGTCACCGAAGCCGTCAGGTGCGTCAGCGAGCGTGCAGTCAGCCCCAGCAATTCCATCAATTGTTGCTCTTTCGAATCCATTTCGGGCTCCTGTGCCGCTGAGGCTCATTTATAACCCAGGCCTTTGCATTAGGAAATGTTTCACAGCCACCAGCAGACAGGCGAAAGGCTGGGATGCCACGGCGCAAACCGACTCTCATCCATGGCACGCCCGCCGCGCTTGATTGCCAAGCCAAGCAACGCCAGTGTACAAATGGGTCGCTGCTGTCAGGAAACCGGCCACAAATATGCCATCGCATTCGCGTGATGGCCTCGCTGAAATCCCCAAAAACCGTAGCCCTATTGGTAAGACGCGACATTTAATTATAAGATCGCGCCTTCCCCTATTTCGTCGCCCCGTGCGGCTTTTGCCGCAGGTCTCGCCCGTTTTTTGAATAAACAAGGCTTTGAGCATCTGCGGTCAGTTACAAAAAGGTAGTCAATCATGAGCGCAAGGCACTTTCTCTCCCTGATGGATTTCACGCCCGATGAGTTGCTCGGCGTGATCCGTCGAGGCGTGGAGCTCAAGGACCTGCGTAACCGCGGCGTACTGTTCGAGCCCTTGAAAAACCGCGTGCTGGGGATGATCTTCGAGAAGTCATCGACCCGCACCCGCATCTCTTTCGAAGCCGGCATGATCCAACTGGGCGGCCAGGCGATCTTCCTGTCGCCCCGCGACACCCAACTGGGCCGCGGCGAACCCATCAGCGATTGCGCCATCGTCATGTCGAGCATGCTGGACGCGATGATGATCCGTACCTTTGCCCACAGCACCCTGACCGAGTTCGCGGCCCATTCCCGCGTACCGGTGATCAACGGCCTGTCCGACGACCTGCACCCTTGCCAGTTGCTGGCCGACATGCAGACCTTCCTCGAGCACCGTGGCTCGATCCAGGGCAAGACCGTGGCCTGGATCGGCGATGGCAACAACATGTGCAACAGCTATATAGAAGCGGCGCTGCAGTTCGACTTCCAACTGCGCGTTGCCTGCCCCGAAGGTTTTGACCCCAATGCCGAGTTGCTGGCCAAGGCCGGGGACCGGGTGACCATCGTGCGTGATCCCAAACAGGCCGTGGCCGGTGCGCACCTGGTGAGCACTGACGTCTGGACCTCCATGGGCCAGGAAGAAGAAACCGCCAAGCGCCTCGAGTTGTTCGCGCCGCTGCAGGTCAACCGGGCCTTGCTCGACCTGGCGGATGCCGAGGTGCTGTTCATGCACTGCCTGCCGGCCCACCGTGGCGAGGAGATCAGTTTCGATTTGCTGGACGATCCGCGCTCGGTGGCCTGGGACCAGGCAGAAAATCGACTTCACGCGCAAAAGGCACTGCTCGAGTTCCTTGTCGAGCCGGCGTATCACCACGCATGAGCCATTCGCTGCTGCTGAATTTGCATGACCTGGCCTGCGGCTACCAAAACCAGCGGGTCGTGCAGAACCTCAACCTGCACCTCAATGCCGGCGATATCGGTTGCCTGCTCGGTTCGTCCGGGTGCGGCAAGACCACCACGTTGCGTGCCATCGCCGGCTTCGAACCAGTGCACGAGGGTGAAATCCAACTGGCAGGGGAAACCATTTCCCGCGCCGGTTTCACCCTCGCCCCGGAAAAACGCCGTATCGGCATGGTGTTCCAGGACTATGCCCTGTTTCCCCACCTGAGCGTGGCCGAGAACATCGCCTTTGGCATTCGCAAGCATCCGGACAAGGATCGCGTCGTCGAAGAGTTGCTGGAACTGGTCAACCTGAAGCACCTGGGCAAGCGCTTTCCCCATGAGTTGTCCGGCGGCCAGCAACAGCGTGTGGCCCTGGCCCGCGCGCTGGCACCAGAACCACAACTGCTGTTGCTCGATGAGCCGTTCTCCAACCTCGATGGCGAGTTGCGACGCAAGCTCAGCCATGAAGTGCGGGATATTCTCAAGGCCCGCGGCACCAGCGCGATCCTGGTCACACACGATCAGGAAGAAGCCTTCGCCGTGAGTGATCATGTCGGGGTATTCAAGGAAGGTCGACTGGAACAGTGGGACACGCCCTACAACCTGTATCACGAACCGCTGACACCATTCGTCGCCAGCTTCATTGGCCAGGGCTACTTCATTCGCGGCCGGCTCGACAGCCCGGAATCGGTGCAGACCGAGTTGGGCACCCTGCGCGGTAACCGAGCCTACACCTGGCCCATCGGCGGAGCGGTGGATGTGTTGCTGCGCCCAGACGATATCGTCTATGCACCGGACAGCACGCTCACCGCCAGCATTGTCGGCAAGACCTTCCTGGGCGCTTCAACCTTGTATCGCCTGCAATTGCCCACAGGCGCGCAACTGGAATCGATCTTCCCCAGCCACGCCGACCATCAGCTCGGGGACAGTGTCGGCATCCGCGTGGCGGCTGAACACCTGGTGCTGTTCCAGGCCTCAGGCAGCACCGCGGCGCACATCCCGCCGGTGGACAGCGGTGTGCGGCGCTATAGCCTGTAGGAGCTGACGAGTGGAACGAGGCTGCGATCTTTCCCCAGCCACTTGAATTTCAAGCGAAAGATCAAAAGATCAAAAGATCGCAGGCTTCGCCAGCTCCTACAGGGCGCAAACCAGCGGGGAATGCCATCAACCCAGTATCAACGTCCCACTGGCCACCAACGTCGCATTCCCGCCGATCTTCACCCGCTCACCCTCCAAGCGGCAGAACAACGCCCCGCCCCGGGCCGAGCATTGGTAAGCCGTCAGCCCATGCTTGCCCAAGCGCTTGGACCAATAGGGAATCAGGCTGCAGTGGGTCGAGCCGGTGACTGGATCTTCGTTGATGCCGATCGCCGGGGCAAAATAGCGCGAGACAAAATCATGCTTGCTCCCCGGCGCGGTCACGATAGCGCCGGGCCAAGGCAGCTTTGCCAGGGCCGCCATGTCCGGCTTGCAATCGAGCACCGCTTGCTCCGATTCCAGCACCACGAACAGTTCGTTGGAGCTCAGCACGTCCACCGCTTCGACACCCAAGGCATTCTGGACGGCCAAGGACGCGCCCAACTCGGCAGGCACGACGGCCGGAAAATCCAGCCACAACCGGTCACCCTCGCGCGTAACGCTCAACGAACCGGACTTGCAGATGAAATCCAGTCGTTCGACCGTTTCGTGGTAGACCTCGAACAGTACATAAGCGCTGGCCAACGTGGCGTGCCCGCACAGAGGGACTTCGGTGGCGGGCGTGAACCAGCGGATATGCCAATGCTGGCCTTCACGCACCAGAAACGCGGTTTCAGCCAGGTTATGTTCGGCGGCGATCTTCTGCATCAAGTCATCGGCAAGCCAGCCGTCGAGGCGATAGACCATCGCCGGGTTACCGCCGAACGGCCGGTCACTGAACGCATCGACCTGATGAAACGCAAGCTGCATGGCACTTCTCCTTTTTTTGATGCGCCAGCATGCGGTGCAGCGGCGCAGCTTATCCAGTGACAGATCAGTAGAATTTTCACCCTACAGAGCCGATGAAAACACAGATAAAGCTCAAGCCTTACCCCTGTGGCGAGGGAGCTTGCTCCCGCTTGGCTGCGCAGCAGCCACCCGGCTCTATTCAAGCACGCCCAATATCGGCAAACGCCGCCCCGGTGTGCTCCTTCAATACCGAAGGCGCCAACTCGACTTCCAAGCCGCGCCTTCCCGCACTGACAAACATACTGGCGAGCGGCTGTGCCGAACTGTCGATAAAAGTGCGCAGGCGCTTCTTCTGCCCCAGCGGGCTGATCCCACCCAGTAGATAACCGGTCGAACGCTGCGCAGCGGCTGGGTCGGCCATCTCGACCTTTTTCACCCCGGCGGCATGGGCCAGGCCTTTCAAATCCAGGCTTCCGGCCACGGGCACCACCGCCACCAACAGCTCACCCTTTTCGCTGGCCGCCAACAACGTCTTGAACACCTGCGCCGGATCCAGGCCGAGCTTTTCCGCCGCTTCCAGGCCGTAGGACGCGGCCTTGGGATCGTGTTCATAACTGTGGATACGATGTTCGGCGCGCACTTTCTTAAGCAGATCCAACGCGGGTGTCATGACTGCTCCTGACAAGGAAATGAAAAAAGAGTGGCCGGATTCTAAGCCATCGCCAATGAAAAGGCTTGGGACGGGGTCGCGAGTACCGGTACCCCACCGTCAGTGGAAGAGTCATTCACGCCACGAATAGTTGAAATGTGACCGACGGTTCACTTTCGACCTTTGACACCAGCGTTTCTTGTCTATATTTTTTCGAAACTGAAAGTCATATCGCAGGTCTCAAGCAGCAACCCGAGATCAGGATGGGGATCCTGCCTCGGCGGAGATCGCGCAATCGAGCTTTATCGAAGGCGCAGCAAAACAACAAAAAACCGAGGTTTGAATGACAACTGCTTTACAACAGCCGTCCCTGTCCAGCCAATGCCTGGCTGAATTCCTGGGCACTGCCCTACTGATTTTTTTCGGCACTGGTTGCGTCGCGGCCCTCAAGGTAGCGGGTGCCAGCTTCGGTTTGTGGGAAATCAGCCTCATCTGGGGTGTCGGTGTCAGCATGGCGATCTATCTGAGCGCGGGCATTTCCGGCGCCCATCTCAACCCCGCCGTCAGCATTGCCCTGTGCATTTTCACCGGCTTCGAAAAGCGCAAACTGCCTTTCTATATGCTCTCCCAAGTGGCCGGCGCTTTCTGCGGCGCACTTCTGGTCTACACGCTGTACAGCAACCTATTCTTCGATTTCGAACAGTCTCGGCACATGATTCGAGGCACCGAAGCCAGCCTCGAACTGGCCTCGGTGTTTTCCACCTACCCGCACGCCGCACTGTCCACCGGCCAGGCCTTCCTCGTGGAGGTGATCATCACGGCCATCCTGATGGGAGTGATCATGTCCCTGACCGATGACAACAATGGTTTGCCTCGCGGCCCACTGGCGCCACTGCTGATCGGCCTGTTGATTGCGGTGATCGGCAGCTCCATGGGGCCGCTGACAGGCTTTGCGATGAACCCGGCGCGGGACTTCGGTCCTAAACTGATGACTTTCTTCGCCGGCTGGGGTGAAATTTCCCTCACGGGTGGACGCGACATCCCGTACTTCCTGGTTCCGATTTTTGCCCCGATTGCGGGTGCGTGCCTGGGTGCTGCGGCTTATCGCGGCCTGATTGCCCGCCACCTGCCCAGCGCCATAACTGCTACAAAGGATGCAGAACCGGCCATTGACGGCAAGCCCAGAACATCCTGAAACAGTCGGCGCAGGCTCCTGCCATTCCAGCCTGCACCGTGGCTTCTTCCCTAATTTACGTCCCAAGGCAATCGACATGACCGATATCCAGAACAAGAACTACATCATTGCCCTCGACCAGGGTACGACCAGCTCGCGGGCGATTATCTTCGACCGTGACGCCAACGTGGTCTGCACCGCCCAGCGCGAATTCGCCCAGCATTACCCGCAGGCCGGCTGGGTCGAACATGACCCCATGGAAATCTTCGCCACCCAGAGCGCGGTCATGGTCGAAGCCCTCGCCCAGGCCGGCCTGCACCATGACCAGGTGGCCGCCATCGGCATCACCAACCAGCGTGAAACCACCGTGGTCTGGGACAAGACCACCGGCCGGCCGATCTACAACGCCATCGTCTGGCAATGCCGCCGCAGTACCGAAATCTGCCAGCAGCTCAAGCGCGATGGCCACGAGCAATACATCAGCCAAACCACCGGCCTGGTCACCGACCCGTACTTTTCCGGCACCAAGCTCAAGTGGATCCTGGACAACGTCGAAGGCAGCCGCGAGCGTGCGCGCAACGGTGAACTGCTGTTCGGCACCGTCGACAGCTGGCTGATCTGGAAATTCACCGGCGGCAAGGTCCACGTCACCGACTACACCAACGCCTCGCGCACCATGCTCTTCAACATTCACTCGCTGGAATGGGACGCGAAGATGCTCGACATCCTCGACATCCCCCGCGAAATGCTCCCGCAAGTGAAATCGTCCTCGGAGATCTATGGCCGCACCAAGAGCGGCATCGCCATCGGCGGCATTGCCGGCGACCAGCAGGCGGCGCTTTTCGGCCAGATGTGCGTGGAGCCAGGCCAGGCGAAAAACACCTACGGCACCGGCTGTTTCCTGCTGATGAACACCGGCAGCAAGGCCGTCAAATCCAATCACGGCATGCTCACCACCATCGCCTGTGGCCCGCGCGGCGAAGTTGCCTACGCCCTGGAAGGTGCGGTCTTCAATGGCGGCTCCACGGTCCAGTGGCTGCGCGATGAGCTGAAAATCATCAACGATGCGCTGGATACCGAATACTTTGCCAACAAGGTCAAGGACAGCAACGGTGTGTACCTGGTGCCCGCCTTCACCGGCCTGGGCGCCCCGTATTGGGACCCCTATGCCCGTGGCGCGCTGTTTGGCCTGACCCGTGGCGTACGCGTCGACCACATCATTCGCGCAGCGCTGGAGTCGATTGCCTACCAGACCCGCGACGTACTCGATGCCATGCAGCAGGATTCGGGGGAACGCCTCAAGGCCCTGCGCGTGGACGGTGGCGCGGTGGCAAACAACTTCCTGATGCAGTTCCAGGCCGACATCCTGGGTACCCAGGTCGAGCGCCCGAAAATGCGTGAAACCACCGCCCTGGGTGCTGCGTATTTGGCCGGCCTGGCGTGCGGCTTCTGGGGCAGCCTGGAAGAACTACGCGGCAAAGCGGTGATCGAGCGCGAATTCGAACCGCAACTGGACGAACAGGCGAAGGAAAAACTCTACGCCGGCTGGCAGAAAGCGGTCAGCCGCACCCGCGATTGGGAACCCCATGAAGACGCTGAATAAAGCCTTATAAGGTTCTGAAACTGGTCGGGAGTGGATTCCTGCGGCATCATGGGCAAATTTTGTACGGCAGCCCAAAGGAAGCCCCATGAATCTGCCTCCCCGCCAACAGCAAATCCTCGAACTGGTCCGCGAACGCGGCTATGTCAGCATCGAGGAAATGGCGCAGCTATTCGTCGTCACCCCGCAAACCATTCGCCGCGATATCAACCAACTGGCGGAAGTGAACCTGCTGCGTCGCTACCACGGCGGCGCCGCCTACGATTCAAGCGTGGAAAACACCGCCTACGCCATGCGCGCCGATCAGATGCGCGACGAGAAGCAACGCATCGCCGAAGCCATCGCCGCCCAGATCCCCGATCATGCCTCGCTGTTCATCAACATCGGCACCACCACCGAATCCATTGCCCGGGCGCTGCTCAATCACAACCATCTGAAGGTCATCACCAATAACCTGCACGTGGCTTCGATCCTCAGCGCCAAGGACGACTTCGAAGTCCTGATCGCCGGCGGCAACGTACGGCGTGACGGCGGCGTGGTGGGCCAGGCCAGCGTCGACTTCATCAACCAGTTCAAGGTCGACTTCGCCCTGGTGGGCATCAGCGGGATCGATGAAGACGGCAGCCTGCTAGACTTCGACTACCAGGAAGTGCGGGTTTCCCAAGCCATCATCGCCAACGCCCGACAAGTGCTGCTGGCGGCGGACTCCAGCAAATTCGGGCGCAACGCCATGGTCCGCCTGGGGCCCATCAGCTTGATCGACTGCCTGGTGACCGACCAGCAACCCGTGCCGGCCCTGGCGCAATTGCTGAGCCAGCACAAGATTCGGCTGGAGGTGGTCTGACCACCTCCTCAATACCCTGTGGCAAGGCTGCTGTGGGAGCATGGCTTGCCCGCGATGAAGACGACACAGTTTCTACATAGAACGAGGCGCCTGTTTCGCGAGCAAGCTTTGCTCCCACAAATCCCTCTCGCCAGCGTGCCCAGGCACCTTCTTCCTTACATGTTCGAAAATTTTCCTTTCAGCTTCTCTTGATCAGTATTTTCAATCGAAGTTAACTGGCTGTTGCCGTCTTTATGGGCTAGTATTTTCGCAAATGAACATTTATGTTCGAATTCAAATATTGCGAACAAGAGCCCGAGGCTAGCCGATGCCCACTTCTACCTTGCCTACGCCCCCTCTCGCCGAGGTTTACGACATCGCCGTCATTGGTGGCGGTATCAACGGCGTGGGGATTGCCGCGGACGCTGCCGGTCGCGGTCTTTCGGTGTTCCTTTGCGAAAAGGACGACCTGGCCAGCCACACATCGTCGGCCAGCAGCAAGCTGATCCACGGCGGCCTGCGCTACCTCGAACATTATGAATTTCGCCTGGTGCGCGAAGCGCTGGCCGAGCGCGAAGTGCTGCTGACCAAGGCCCCGCACATCGTCAAGCAAATGCGCTTCGTATTGCCTCACCGCCCGCATCTGCGTCCGGCCTGGATGATCCGCGCCGGCCTGTTCCTCTACGATCACCTGGGCAAGCGTGAGCAGCTCGCCGGCTCCAAAAGCCTGAAGTTCGGTGCCGACAGCGCATTGAAAAGCGAGATCACCAAAGGTTTCGAATATTCCGACTGCTGGGTCGACGATGCGCGGCTGGTGGTACTCAACGCCATGGCCGCCCGGGAAAAAGGCGCACATATCCACACCCGCACGCGCTGCGTGAATGCCCGCCGCAGCAAAGGCCTGTGGCACTTGCACCTGGAACGTGCCGACGGCAGCCTTTTTTCGATCCGCGCCAAGGCACTGGTCAACGCTGCCGGCCCGTGGGTCGCCAAGTTCATTCGCGATGACCTGAAGCTGGAATCGCCCTACGGCATCCGCCTGATCCAGGGCAGCCACCTGATCGTGCCGAAACTCTACGAAGGCGAACATGCGCACATTCTGCAAAACGAAGACCAGCGCATCGTGTTCACCATTCCGTACCTGAACCAGTTCACCCTGATCGGCACGACTGACCGCGAATACACCGGTGACCCGGCCAAAGTGGCGATCACCGAGGGCGAAACCGATTACCTGTTGAAGGTGGTCAATGCCCACTTCAAGAAGCAGATCAGCCGCGACGATATCCTGCACAGCTATTCCGGGGTGCGTCCGCTGTGCAACGACGAATCCGACAACCCATCGGCCGTGACCCGCGACTACACCCTGGCGCTGTCGGGTGGCGGTGAAGAAGCCCCCTTGCTGTCGGTGTTCGGCGGCAAGCTGACCACCTACCGCAAACTGGCCGAATCGGCGATGGCGCAACTGGCCCCGTACTTCACCCAGATGCGTCCGAGCTGGACCGCCGTAGAGGCCCTCCCCGGTGGCGAAAACATGACCACCCCGCAGGCGCTGTGCTCGGCGATCCGCGACAAGTTCGACTGGCTGCCAACCGACATCGCCCGCCGCTGGGCCACCACCTACGGCAGCCGCAGCTGGCGCATGCTCGAAGGCGTGCACAACCTGGGCGACCTGGGTGAGCACATCGGCGCCGGGCTCTATACGCGCGAAGTCGACTACCTGTGCAGCGACGAGTGGGCCGTCGATGCCCAGGACATCCTGTGGCGCCGCAGCAAGCTGGGCTTGTTCACCACCCCGGTCGAGCAGGAGAAACTGCAGCAGTACCTGGACAAGGTCGAGCACAACCGCCGCAAGATCGAAGCGGCCTGAACGCTAGCCCGCTGAACCCAAAGCCCCTGAATCCTGCGATTCAGGGGCTTTTTGCATTCTGCAATACACCGCCGCCCCCTGTGGGAGCGAGCTTGCTCGCGATGAAGCCAGCACATTCAACCTCTATGTGACTGACCCCCCGCTATCGCGAGCAAGCTCGCTCCCACAATGGATTGATGCGGGCCCAAAGCATTCGGTTTTCCGAACACGACCCACCAGTCAGTTCGGCTAACCGGATGAAGCAGGTCGCAAAAAACCTGAAACAAAACATTAATTACCTTTAAAAACAATGCATTACGCAGATATGACTGGCCTGGCACGAGTCATGCTCTACACTCCTGGAGACGAATGCCTGTACGCCGACACAACAGGAGCTGCCAGGCACTTCGAAGTACTCAGGGCCGACAAACCGGCCGAAATAAAAAAAACAATGTCGAGGAAACATCGATGCGTATCGTTCCCCATCTCCTGGGCGCAGCCATGGCTGCCGCTCTGATCAGCACTCCGGTTTTCGCAGCCGAACTGACCGGCACACTGAAAAAGATCAAAGAGTCCGGCGTTGTCACGCTTGGCCATCGCGACGCTTCCATTCCGTTTTCCTACATCGCGGACGCTTCCGGCAAACCGGTTGGCTACTCCCACGATATCCAGATGAAAGTCGTCGAAGCGCTGAAAAAAGACCTGGACCTGCCCAACCTGCAGGTCAAATACAACCTGGTCACCTCGCAAACCCGTATCCCGCTGGTGCAGAACGGCACCGTGGACCTGGAATGCGGCTCCACCACCAACAACGTCGAGCGTCAGCAGCAGGTTGACTTCTCCGTTGGCATTTTCGAAATCGGCACCAAGCTGCTGTCCAAGAAAGATTCCAAGTACAAGGATTTCGACGACCTCAAGGGCAAGAACGTCGTGACCACCGCCGGCACCACGTCCGAGCGCATCCTCAAGGCGATGAACGCCGACAAGCAGATGGGCATGAACGTCATCTCCGCCAAGGACCACGGCGAATCCTTCCAGATGCTGGAATCGGGTCGTGCCGTCGCGTTCATGATGGACGACGCCCTGCTGGCTGGCGAAGCCGCCAAGGCCAAGAAAGCCGATGACTGGGCCGTGACCGGTACCCCACAGTCCTACGAAATCTATGGCTGCATGGTGCGCAAAGGCGACGAGCCGTTCAAAAAGGCTGTCGATGACGCCATCAAGGCCACCTACGCTTCGGGCGAGATCAACAAGATCTACGAAAAATGGTTCATGCAACCTATCCCGCCAAAAGGCCTGAACCTTAACTTCCCGATGAGCGACGAACTCAAGGCACTGATCGCCAAGCCGACCGATAAAGCGGCTGACGACAAGAAATCCTGATTTCTGACTAACCTTATCTCCTGAAGGGGCCCGGCCCTTTCAGGGGATGGTCACTCCCTGCTGGCAAATCTGGAAACACTCGAACCGGTGGCTGTCGAGCCGATCGCGTGTGCCTGGCCTTCAAGTCGGGCGGGAACGGAGTTTCCCCAGGCGGGCATTTGTACATCGAACGATCTGAGGGGAGACCCTAATGAATTACAACTGGGACTGGAGCGTGTTCTTCAAGTCCACCGGCGTGGGCAGCGAGACCTATCTCGACTGGTACGTGTCCGGCCTGGGCTGGACCATCGCCATCGCCGTCGTAGCCTGGATCATCGCCCTGCTGCTGGGCTCGGTGCTAGGCGTCATGCGCACCGTGCCGAACCGGCTGGTGTCTGGCATCGCTACCTGCTACGTGGAACTCTTTCGTAATGTGCCGCTGCTGGTTCAGCTGTTCATCTGGTACTTCCTGGTGCCGGACCTGCTGCCCGCCGATATGCAGGAGTGGTACAAGCAGGACCTGAACCCGACCACCTCGGCCTACCTGAGCGTCGTGGTGTGCCTGGGCCTGTTCACCGCCGCCCGTGTTTGCGAACAGGTGCGTACCGGTATCCAGGCGCTACCGCGCGGCCAGGAATCCGCCGCCCGTGCCATGGGCTTCAAGCTGCCGCAGATCTACTGGAACGTGCTGCTGCCCCAGGCCTACCGGATCATCATTCCGCCGCTTACCTCGGAATTCCTCAACGTCTTCAAGAACTCCTCCGTGGCCTCGCTGATCGGCCTGATGGAATTGCTCGCGCAGACCAAGCAGACCGCCGAGTTCTCCGCCAACCTGTTCGAAGCCTTCACCCTGGCCACGCTGATCTATTTCACCCTGAACATGAGCCTGATGCTGCTCATGCGCATGGTCGAGAAGAAAGTCGCGGTGCCCGGCCTGATCTCCGTGGGGGGTAAATAATGGAACTCGACTTCACTGGCATCATCCCGGCCATTCCCGGTTTGTGGAACGGCATGGTGATGACCCTCAAGCTGATGGCCTTGGGCGTGGTCGGCGGGATCATCCTCGGCACGATCCTGGCGCTGATGCGCCTGTCCCATAACAAGCTGGTCTCCAATATCGCTGGCGCCTACGTCAACTATTTCCGCTCGATCCCGCTGCTGCTGGTGATCACCTGGTTCTACCTGGCGGTACCGTTCGTGCTGCGCTGGATCACCGGCGAAGACACGCCAATCGGGGCATTCGGTTCTTGCATCGTGGCGTTCATGATGTTCGAAGCGGCGTACTTCTGCGAAATCGTCCGGGCCGGCGTGCAGTCGATTCCCAAGGGCCAGATGGGCGCCGCCCAGGCACTGGGCATGAATTACGGCCAGACCATGCGTCTGATCATCCTGCCCCAGGCGTTTCGCAAGATGACCCCGCTGCTGTTGCAACAAAGCATCATCCTGTTTCAGGACACCTCGCTGGTCTACACGGTCGGCCTGGTGGACTTCCTCAATGCTTCGCGGGCCAGTGGTGACATCATCGGCCGCTCCAATGAGTTCCTGATCATCGCAGGTCTCGTGTACTTCACCGTCAGCTTTGCCGCCTCGCAGCTGGTCAAGCGTCTGCAAAAAAGGTTCGCCGTATGATCTCTATCAAGAACATCAACAAGTGGTATGGGGACTTCCAGGTACTGACCAATTGCAGCACCGAGGTCAGCAAGGGTGAGGTGGTGGTGGTGTGCGGGCCGTCGGGTTCGGGCAAGTCCACGTTGATCAAGTGCGTGAACGCCCTGGAACCGTTCCAGAAAGGCGACATCGTGGTCGATGGCACGTCCATCGCCGACCCGAAGACCAACCTGCCGAAACTGCGTTCGCGCGTGGGCATGGTGTTCCAGCATTTCGAACTGTTCCCGCACCTGACCATCACCGAAAACCTGACCATCGCGCAGATCAAGGTGCTGGGCCGCAGCAAGGAAGAAGCCACCAAGAAAGGCCTGCAACTGCTTGAGCGGGTCGGCCTCTCGGCCCACGCCCACAAGCACCCGGGCCAGCTCTCCGGCGGCCAGCAGCAGCGCGTGGCGATTGCCCGTGCCCTGGCAATGGACCCGGTGGTGATGCTGTTCGACGAGCCGACCTCGGCCCTCGACCCGGAAATGGTCAACGAAGTGCTCGACGTGATGGTGCAACTGGCCCACGAAGGCATGACCATGATGTGCGTGACCCACGAAATGGGCTTCGCCCGCAAAGTGGCGAACCGGGTGATCTTCATGGACCAGGGCCAGATCATCGAAGACTGCAAGAAAGAAGAGTTCTTCGGCGACATCAGCGCCCGCTCCGAACGCGCGCAGCATTTCCTTGAGAAAATCCTGCAGCACTAAACAACACCGCTCCCCACTGTGGGAGCGAGCTTGCTCGCGATGACTGCCTACGGATCGACCATTGTGTTGCCTGACAGTCCGCTATCGCGAGCAAGCTCGCTCCCACATAGGGATCGGAGTTGGCTTGTCGATTTGTGTAGTGGTTGACCCAAGGCTTCTGTGATGAAATGCGACCCCACCCTCTATCGCGCCGCGCCGCCATCACTCGCCGTGAAACCCCGCCTGATCCGCCATCTGTTCCTGCCGCCACTGGTCATTGCCCTGATGATCGGCCTGGGTTACCTCGGCTTCTGGATCAGCGAGCACTATGGCGTACGCGGCCTCGCCGAGAATGGCGAGCGTCAGTTGGAACTGCACGCCCGTGCGGTCGAGAGCGAGATCAGCAAGTACACCTACCTGCCCAGCCTGCTGGAGCTTGAATCAAGTGTCTCGCAACTGCTCGACGACCCGACGCCCGAGCACCGCAGGACCGTCAATGAATACCTCGAAGGCCTGAACCGTCGCAGCCGCAGCCGGGCCATCTACGTGATGGACACCACCGGCCGGGTGATGGCCACCAGCAACTGGCGCGATGTCGACAGTTACCTGGGCGAAGACCTGTCCTTCCGTGCCTACTTCCAGAATGCCGTACGCGGCCAGCCGGGGCGTTTCTACGGCATCGGCAGCACCAACGGCGAACCCGGCTACTACCTGGCCCATGGCCTGGAGCAACAAGGCAAGATCATCGGCGTCGCCGTGGTCAAGGTGCGCCTCGAAGCCCTGGAGGAGCGCTGGCAGCGTGCGCGGCTGGAGGCGTTCGTCAGTGATGAGAACGGCATCATCATCCTGTCCAGCGACCCGGCGCGGCGGCTCAAGTCGGTTCGCCCCCTGAGCGACGACACCAAGGAACGCCTGGCCCGCAGCCTGCAGTACTACTGGTTCCCGCTCAATGAACTGGTGCCCCTGGCCCGGGAACGCCTGGCCGAAGGCATGGAGAAGCTGACGTTCCCGGCCAACAGCGAACTGGTGTCCGACGAGCGCGCCATCAGCTACTTGTCGCAGACCCGGCCCTTGAGCGATACACCGTGGAATTTCACCCTGCTGACCCCACTTGAAGACCTGCGTCGCCAGGCGATCAACCAAGGCATCCTGGTGGCCGTGGCCTTCGCCCTGGTGGCATTCCTGTTGATCGCCTGGAACGAACGGCGCAAGGTCATCGCCACCCGTCTCGCGGCCCGGGAAGCCTTGCAGCAAGCCAATAACCAGCTCGAGCGTCGGATTACCGAACGCACCACCGACCTGCGCGCCAGCAACGAACGACTCAAGGGCCAGATCCGCGAACGGCGGCAGGCCGAAGAGACCTTGCGCCGGGCCCAGGACGAATTGGTCCAGGCCGGTAAACTGGCGGCCATCGGGCAGATGTCCACCAGCATCGCCCACGAACTCAACCAGCCGCTGGCGGCACTGCGCACCTTGTCCGGCAATACCGTGCGCTTCCTGGAACGCGGCCAGCTGGACATCGCCAGCGCCAACCTCAAGACCATCAACGATTTGATCGACCGCATGGGCCGGATCACCGCCAGCCTGCGCGCCTTTGCCCGGCGTGGGGACGACCAGGGCCAGGCCAGCCTCGGCAAAGGTGTCGAGGCCGCGCTGCAACTGCTGGGCGCTCGTCTTGAAAGCTTGAACATCCAGATTCATTCCAGCTTCGACGACGTCCAGGTGCAAATTGACCAGACGCGCCTGGAGCAGATCCTGGTGAACCTGATCGGCAATGCCCTGGACGCCATGCAGACGCAACCCGAACCGCAGCTGTGGCTCGAAGGCCAGGCCGGCGATGGCAAATATCGCCTGCGCGTGCGGGATAACGGCCACGGTATTGACCCAGAAGCACGCAAGCATCTGTTCGAACCCTTCTTCACCACCAAACCCGGCGAACAAGGCCTGGGCCTGGGCCTGACGCTTTCCGCCAGCCTGGCCGCCGCCACGGGTGGATACCTGGGCGTCGAACACCCGGTCGAGGGCAGTGGAACCACGTTTGTCCTCAGTTTACCGTTGGTAAGCCTATTACCTGCCGAGCCGCTATGAACAACGACCTGAGCGTACTGATCGTCGAAGACGACCCCCATGTCCTGCTGGGCTGCAAGCAGGCGCTGACCCTGGAAGACATTCCCTGCATCGGCGTGGGCAGCGCCGAAGAGGCCCTGGAGCGCGTCGACGATAACTTTGCCGGCATCGTCATCAGCGACATTCGCCTGCCGGGCATCGATGGCCTGGAACTGCTGACCCGCCTCAAGGCGCGGGACCGCAGCTTGCCGGTGGTGCTGATCACGGGCCACGGCGACATCTCCATGGCCGTCGGCGCCATGCAAAAAGGCGCCTATGACTTCATGGAGAAACCCTTCTCCCCTGAACGCCTGGTGGACGTCGCCCGCCGTGCCCTGGAGCAGCGCAGCCTCGCTCGGGAAGTGTCATCGCTGCGTCGGCAATTGGCCGAACGCGATTCCCTGGAAGGCCGGATCATTGGCCGCTCACCCGCCATGCAGCACCTGCGCGCGCTGATCGCCAACGTCGCCGACACCTCGGCCAACGTGCTGATCGAAGGTGAAACCGGCACCGGCAAGGAATTGGTCGCCCGCTGCCTGCATGACTTCAGCCGACGCCACGACAAGCAGTTCGTCGCGCTGAACTGCGGCGGCCTGCCGGAAAACCTGTTCGAAAGCGAGATTTTCGGCCACGAGGCCAATGCCTTTACCGGTGCCGGCAAACGCCGGATCGGCAAGATCGAACACGCCGACGGTGGCACGCTGTTTCTCGACGAAGTGGAAAGCATGCCCCTGCCCTTGCAGATCAAGTTGCTGCGCGTGCTGCAGGAACGCACCCTTGAGCGCCTGGGCTCGAACCAGAGCGTGGCCGTGGATTGCCGGGTGATCGCCGCCACCAAGTCCGACCTGGACGAAATGGGCCGGACCGGGCAGTTCCGCAGCGACTTGTATTACCGCCTCAACGTGGTGACCCTGGAACTGCCGCCACTGCGCGAGCGGCGCGAAGACATCCTGCAACTGTTCAAGCACTTTCTCCAGCAGTCGTCCCTGCGCTTCGACCGCACGGTGCCGGAGTTGGACAACCAGACCCTGTCGAACCTGATGAGCCACGACTGGCCGGGCAACGTACGCGAACTGCGCAACGTCGCCGAGCGTTACGCCCTGGGCCTGCCGGCGTTCAAGCGCTCCGGTGCCAGCGGCGGCAACCAGGGCCTGGCCTTCGCCGAAGCAGTCGAAGCCTTCGAGCGCAACCTGCTGGTGGACGCCCTGCAACGCAGCGGTGGCAACCTGACCCAGGCCAGCCTGGAACTGGGCATGGCCAAGACCACGCTGTTCGACAAAGTCAAAAAGTATGGCTTGAGCCATTAATCAACTGGGCGGGAAACTGTGGATCTGATTTTCAAGGCAGCGCTCGGTGCAGCCGTGGTGGTCATCCTGGCGATGCTGGCCAAGACCAGGAACTATTACATCGCCGGGCTCGTGCCGCTGTTCCCGACCTTCGCCCTGATCGCCCATTACATCGTCGGCAAGGGCCGCTCGGTGGACGACCTGAAGACCACCATCGTGTTTGGGATGTGGTCGATCATTCCGTACTTTGTCTATCTGGCAACGCTGTACGTGATGGTCGACCGCATGCGCCTGGAGGCGTCCCTGGCCGTAGCGGCGGTGGCGTGGCTGATGGCCGCGACGGTGCTGGTCAGCGCCTGGGTAAGCATCCACGGCTAATCCCTGTAGGAGCTGCCGAGCAACGCGAGGCTGCGATCTTTCCTTGGACACTTGAGTTTCTAGCGAAAGATCAAAAGATCGCAGCCTCGCGTTGCTCGACAGCTCCTACACAGTTCCTACACAAACCTGTGATCAATAACCGACGGTAAACCGCGTGCGCGAAAACTGCGGTGTTTCCACTTCATCGATCATCGCGATGGCGTAGTCAGCAAAGCTGATCCAGCTACGCCCGGCATCGTCGAACAGCAGGTGATTCTTGCCGAGGCGAAACTGCTCGGTGCGCTCGGTTTCGACGAACTCTGCCGAAGGCGAAAGGAAGGTCCAGTCCAGGTCTTGCTCCTGGCGCAGTACGTCCAGGAACAATGCTCCGGCGCTGGCTTCGGCCAGGTATTCCTCCGGGAAGCCATCGCTGTCGATCACACGAGAGCCGTCCGGAAGCAACAACGAACCGGCCCCGCCGACCACCAGCAAACGCTTGACCCCAGCGGCTTTCACCGGCGCGATGAGCTTGTCGGCCGGCACGCTGGCAAAGTGGGCCGCGCTGATCACCACATCGTGATCGGTCACCGCCGCCGTCAATGCCTCGCTGTCCAATACATCCAGTTGCTTGCTGACCATCCCGGCCCTTTCACCGATTTTCGCGGTGTTGCGGGCAATGGCCGTCACGCTGTGACCACGGCGCAGGGCTTCTTCCAGCAATTGGCTGCCGGCGCGACCGGTGGCGCCGATGATTGCGATTTTGCTCATGGTGTTCTCCAGTGATTACACATAGGGGCTATTGAAGCTGTGCTCGAAACGGGCATGACAAATCTTTTCGGTATGTACACCGTTGTGGCGAGGGAGCTTGCTCCCTCGCCACAGAAACGCAGAATCAGGGTTGTCACCACTTCATCTCGCCCTTTGCCACCTTGGCACTGAGCTCCAGGGAACTGTCTTCACCCAGGTTCGGGTAGCGTTGCTTCATGGCCGCGATCAGCGCGGCGGAATCCTTGGCCTTGGCGGTTTCTTCATCGAAGGCCTTGATGTAGCCCGCGGTGAATGTCACCGGGGCCAGGGACCGGGCGCTTTCACCCAGGTAGTGGCCCGGGATCACGGTGTTCGGTTGCAGCTTTTCAATACCGGCAAGGGTCGCCAGCCAGTCCTTGTGGGACTGCGGCGTCTGGGTGTCGGCCATCCAGACATGAATGTTCTCGGCCACCACCACACCGCCTACCACGGCCTTGATCGATGGAATCCACACGAAACTGCGGTCCGGCTGTGGGCCATCGAGGCCAACGATCTGCAAGCGCTGGCCTTCCAGGGTCAGGCTATCGCCCTTGAGCACCTGGGGCACGATGGCTTTGGCCGGGGCATCGGTCTTCAGGATCGGCCCCCAATATTTCAGCTTGCCGTCCATGGTCTGCTTGATGTGCGCGACAGTCGGCGCGGACGCCAGCACCTTGGCCTCGGGGAACGCGGCGGTGAGGGTTTCCAGACCAAAATAGTAGTCCGGATCGCCGTGGCTGATGTAGATCGTGGTCAATCGCTTGCCGCTGGCGCGAATTTTTTCCACCACCTGTGCGGCCTGGGTCTTGCCGAACTGGGCGTCCACCAGGATTGCCTCTTTTTCACCGCTGACTAAAACCGAAGTCACCGGAAAAACCGCCGCCGCGCCGGGGTTGTAGACGTCCAGCGTCAGGCCGGCGGCCCAGGTCTGGGCGGTGAAGGCCAGGGCGGCGGTTGCCAACAGCAGGCGCTTGAGTGGGATAAATCCGGTCATGGTGTGCTCCGTTGTCCAAAAACCCGTCAGGGGAATGAGACTGAGCTTAGTGACCTGACTCGTTTCAAAAAATGCGATGATCGAACATAGTTTGTTTCTGAAATCGGGCAGATCATGGATCGTCTACAAGCAATGCGGGTGTTCGTCACGGTGGTGGACCTGGGCAGCCAGTCGGCGGCGGCCGAGCATCTGGACCTGTCGCGGCCGGTGGTGTCGCGGTATCTGGCGGAGCTGGAGGACTGGGTTGGTGCCCGGCTGATGCACCGCACCACCCGCAAACTGAGCCTGACGGCCGCAGGCTCCGAGATCCTGCCGCGGTGCCGGCAGATGCTCGAGCTGTCCGGCGACATGCAAGCCGCCGTCAGCACCCCGGACGACGCGCCACGGGGCATGCTGCGCATCAGCGCCAGCACCTCGTTCGGCCAGGCCCAACTGGCGAGCGCCATGGCCGAATACGTCAAGCGCTACCCAGGGGTGAGCGTCGACCTGCAAATGCTCGACCGCACCGTGAACCTGGTGGATGAGCGCATCGACCTGGCGATCCGCATGAGCAACGACCTGGACCCGAACCTGATTGCCCGTCGCCTCACGGTCTGCCGCTCGGTGATCTGCGCCTCGCCACAGTACCTGCGCGAGCACCCGACACCGCTGCGCGTGGAAGACCTGAGCCGGCACAACTGCCTGACCCACTCCTACGTCGGCAAGAGCCTGTGGCATTTCGAGCAGGACGGCGAGCAGGTCTCGGTGCCGGTGCAAGGTAATATCAGCGCCAACGAAGCCAGCACGTTGCTTCAGGCAACGATAGCCGGTGCCGGCGTGGCCATGCTGCCCAGCTACCAGGCCGGCGCCCACATCAAGAACGGCGAACTGACCCGCCTGCTGCCCCACGCCGAACCCCGCCGGATGAACATGTACGCGGTGTACGCCTCACGCAAACACATGCCGTCGGCACTGCGCAGCCTGCTGGATTTTTTGGTGCTGAAGTTTCCCGAGATGCCGGAGTGGGATGTGGGGTTGTAGCTGCCACTTGTGAACGCCTGTGTGGGAGCGAGCTTGCTCGCGATAGTGGAGTCTCAGCCACCCATTTAATGACTGATACACCGCTATCGCGAGCAAGCTCGCTCCCACAATGGAGATCGGCGTATGACCAGGATTTCACCATTAGCCCGCCCCAAGGCATACTTGCGGCCCTCCGAGTTCCAGAACCCATCGCCCCATGCGTATCCACGTCAGTTTCATCGACCGAGTTGGCATCACCCAGGAAGTCCTGGCCTTGCTCGGTGGGCGCAATCTCAATCTGGATGCAGTGGAGATGGTGCCGCCCAACGTCTACATCGACGCCCCGACCCTCAGCCCGCAAGTACTCGACGAGTTGCGCGAGGCGCTGTTCAGCGTGCGCGGCGTGCAGGCGGTCACCGTGGTGGACATCCTGCCGGGCCAGCGTCGGCACTTGCAGCTCGACGCCTTGCTCGCGGCCATGACCGACCCGGTGCTGGCCCTGGACAGTGCCGGCAAGGTGCTGCTGGCCAACCCAGCGCTGATTGCCCTGTACGGGCGTGAACCGGCCGGGGAAAGCGTGGCCGAGCTGTTCGGTGACGAGGCCTTGCTGGACGCCTTGCTGGAGAACGGTTTTCGCTTGCCGCTGCGGGAAATCACCCTCAACGGCCAGACCTTGCTGCTGGACGCCACGCCCATCACCGATGCCGGCGCGCTGCTGACGCTGTATCAGCCGAACCGCATCGGCGAGCGCCTGTCGGCACTGCATCACGATCACGCCGAAGGTTTCGACGCGCTGCTGGGCGAATCCCCGGCGATCCGCACCCTCAAGGCCCGGGCCCAGCGGGTCGCGGCGCTGGATGCACCGCTGCTGATCCAGGGCGAAACAGGCACCGGCAAGGAACTGGTGGCCCGGGCGTGCCACGCCATCAGCGCCCGTCATGGCGCACCGTTCCTGGCCCTGAACTGCGCGGCATTGCCGGAGAACCTGGCGGAAAGCGAACTGTTCGGTTATGCCCCCGGCGCCTTCACCGGAGCGCAACGGGGTGGCAAGCCAGGGCTGATGGAGTTGGCGAACCAGGGCACGGTATTCCTCGATGAAATCGGCGAGATGTCGCCGTACCTGCAAGCCAAGCTGCTGCGCTTCCTGAACGATGGCAGCTTCCGCCGGGTGGGCGGCGACCGGGAGATCAAGGTCAACGTGCGGATCCTCAGCGCCACCCACCGCAACCTGGAGAAAATGGTCAGCGAGGGCTCGTTCCGCGAAGACCTGTTCTATCGCCTGAACGTGCTCAATGTCGAAGTCCCGCCGCTGCGGGAGCGCGGCCAGGACATCCTGCTGCTGGCGCGTTATTTCATGCAGCAGGCCTGCGCGCAGATCCAGCGCCCGGTCTGCCGCCTGGCCCCCGGCACTTACCCGGCCCTGCTGGGCAACCGCTGGCCGGGCAACGTGCGGCAATTGCAGAACGTGATCTTCCGCGCCGCGGCCATCTGCGAAAGCAGCCTGGTGGACATCGGCGACCTGGACATCGCCGGCACCTCCGTGGCGCGCCAGGGCGATGTGGAAGTCGAAAGCCTGGAACAGGCCGTGGAAAGCTTCGAGAGGCACCTGCTCGAAAGCCTCTACGTCAACTACCCCTCCACCCGCCAGCTCGCCAGCCGCCTGCAAACTTCCCACACCGCGATTGCCCATCGGTTGCGCAAGTATGGGATTTCCAACAAGCCATAAACCCGCCGCAATCCCCTTGTGGGAGCGAGCTTGCTCGCGATGACGGTAGCCCAGTCAGCCATAGGTTGGCTGACACACCGCTATCGCGAGCAAGCTCGCTCCCACAGGGGGTCTGTGTTGTGGTTGAGAATCGCGTTAAAAACGACCTCCACCTGTACTGAAAGCGCTACAGTGGAACGATATCGATACATTCATCGCTAAGCAGCGCTGCGCAAGGCTTTGATCCCACAACGATTTTTTCCAGCCTCCCAGCTGTAGCGATTTCGCTACAGCGAAGTCGATCCAAGCTTCGGCAAAACCAGTCAAACCATTGATATGTAAGCAATTATTAACATTGGCCGCATTCTTGCTATGGGTATTAGCATTCGGCCGGGCCAAGCCCCGCGCCTTTCTTCGCGTCCACCAGACGATTCTGGCCCCAGGAGTTTCCATGAGCGAGTTGCGTTTCACTGAAGATCACGAATGGCTGCGCACCGAAGCCGACGGCAGCGTCACCGTTGGCATTACCGCTTTCGCGCAAAACGCATTGGGTGACGTGGTTTTTGTGCAACTGCCTGAATTGCAGGCCTATGACAAAGGCGCCGAAGCCTCCACCGTGGAGTCGGTCAAGGCCGCCAGCGGTGTGTACATGCCCCTGGACGGTGAAGTGCTCGAAGTGAATGGCAACCTCGACAGCAGCCCGGAACTGGTCAACGAAGATCCGATGGGCGAAGGCTGGTTCTTCCGCTTTAAACCGACCGACGTCGACGCAGTGGCTAAGCTGTTGGATCAAGACGCCTACGATCGCCTGATCAAAGCCAACGCCCAAGCCTGAGGAGCGCCATATGACCGTTAATCTCGGCACCGCCAACGAATTCATCGCCCGCCACATCGGCCCGCGTGCCAGCGACGAGCAAGCCATGCTCGAGCGCCTGGGCTACGACTCCCTGGAAGCCCTGAGCGCCAGCGTCATCCCGGAAAGCATCAAGGGCACCAGCGTGCTGGACATGGGCGACGGCCAGAGCGAAGCCGATGCACTGGCCTCGATCAAGGCCATCGCCGCCAAGAACCAACTGTTCAAGACCTACATCGGCCAGGGCTACTACAACTGCCATACGCCGTCACCGATCCTGCGCAACCTGCTGGAAAACCCGGCCTGGTACACCGCCTACACCCCGTACCAGCCAGAAATCTCCCAGGGCCGTCTCGAAGCGCTGTTGAACTTTCAGACTTTGATCAGCGATCTTACCGGCCTGCCGATCGCCAACGCGTCCTTGCTCGACGAAGCCACCGCCGCCGCCGAAGCCATGACCTTCTGCAAGCGCCTGAGCAAGAACAAGGGCAGCAACGCGTTCTTCGCCTCCGTGCACAGCCACCCGCAAACCCTCGACGTGCTGCGCACCCGTGCCGAGCCCCTGGGCATCGACGTAGTGGTCGGCGATGAGCGCGAACTGAGCGACGTCAGCGGCTTCTTCGGCGCGCTGCTGCAATACCCGGCCAGCAACGGTGACCTGTTCGACTATCGCGAACTGACCGAACGCTTCCACACGGCCAACGCCCTGGTGGCCGTGGCTGCGGATCTGCTGGCCCTGACCCTGTTGACCCCGCCAGGTGAGTTTGGCGCCGACGTGGCCATCGGCAGCGCCCAGCGCTTCGGTGTGCCGCTGGGCTTCGGTGGCCCGCACGCGGCGTATTTCTCCACCAAGGACGCCTTCAAGCGCGACATGCCGGGCCGTCTGGTCGGCGTTTCCGTGGACCGTTTCGGCAAGCCGGCCCTGCGCCTGGCGATGCAGACCCGCGAGCAACACATCCGCCGCGAGAAAGCCACGAGCAACATCTGCACCGCCCAGGTGCTGCTGGCCAACATCGCCAGCATGTACGCCGTGTACCACGGTCCCAAGGGCCTGGTGCAAATTGCCAATCGCATCCATCACCTGACCGCGATCCTCGCCAAGGGCCTGGGCGCGCTAGGGCTGAGCGTCGAGCAAGAGAGCTTCTTCGACACCCTGACCCTGCGCACCGGCGCGCAAACCGCTGCCCTGCACGACAAGGCCCGCGCACAGCGCATCAACCTGCGTGTGGTGGACGCGCAACGCCTGGGCCTGTCCCTGGACGAGACCACCAGCCAGGCTGACGTCGAAGCCCTGTGGAAGCTGTTGGCCGACGGCAAGGCGCTGCCAGACTTCGCGGTACTGGCCGCCAGCGTGCAAAGCCGCATTCCGGCCGAGCTGGTGCGCCAATCGGCGATCCTCAGCCACCCAGTGTTCAACCGCTACCACTCCGAAACCGAACTGATGCGCTACCTGCGCAAGCTCGCCGACAAGGACCTGGCCCTGGATCGCACCATGATCCCGCTGGGTTCCTGCACCATGAAACTCAACGCCGCCAGCGAAATGATCCCGGTGACCTGGGCCGAGTTCGGCGCCCTGCACCCGTTCGCCCCGGCCGAACAGAGCGCTGGCTACCAGCAACTGACCGACGAGCTGGAGGCCATGCTCTGCGCCGCCACCGGCTATGACGCGGTGTCGCTGCAACCCAACGCCGGTTCCCAGGGCGAATACGCCGGCCTGCTGGCGATCCGTGCCTATCACCAGAGCCGTGGCGAAGACCGTCGCGACATCTGCCTGATCCCGTCCTCGGCCCACGGCACCAACCCGGCCACCGCCCACATGGCCGGCATGCGCGTGGTCGTGACCGCCTGCGATGCCCGCGGCAACGTCGACATCGAAGACCTGCGGGCCAAGGCCATCGAGCACCGCGAACACCTCGCCGCGCTGATGATCACCTACCCGTCCACCCACGGTGTATTCGAAGAAGGCATCCGCGAAATCTGCGGCATCATTCATGACAACGGCGGCCAGGTGTACATCGACGGCGCCAACATGAACGCCATGGTCGGCCTCTGCGCCCCAGGCAAGTTCGGCGGCGACGTGTCGCACCTGAACCTGCACAAGACCTTCTGCATTCCCCACGGCGGTGGCGGCCCGGGCGTCGGCCCGATTGGCGTCAAGTCCCACCTGGCACCGTTCCTGCCGGGCCACGCCAACATGGAACGCAAGGAAGGCGCGGTGTGCGCGGCGCCGTTCGGCAGCGCGAGCATCCTGCCGATCACCTGGATGTACATCCGCATGATGGGTGGCGCCGGCCTCAAGCGCGCTTCGCAACTGGCGATCCTCAACGCCAACTACATCGCCCGTCGCCTGGAAGAGCACTACCCCGTGCTCTACTCCGGCAGCAACGGCCTGGTGGCCCACGAATGCATCCTCGACCTGCGTCCACTCAAGGACAGCAGCGGCATCAGCGTCGATGACGTGGCCAAGCGCCTGATCGATTTCGGTTTCCACGCGCCGACCATGTCGTTCCCAGTGGCCGGCACACTGATGATCGAGCCGACCGAAAGCGAATCCAAGGAAGAGCTGGACCGTTTCTGCGACGCCATGATCTGCATCCGCGAAGAAATTCGCGCGGTGGAAAACGGCAGCCTGGACAAAGACGACAACCCACTGAAGAACGCCCCGCACACTGCGGCGGAAATCGTCGGTGAATGGACCCACCCTTACAGCCGCGAACAGGCGGTGTACCCGGTGGCGTCGTTGATCGAAGGCAAGTACTGGCCGCCTGTGGGCCGGGTCGACAACGTGTTCGGCGACCGCAACCTGGTCTGCGCCTGCCCGTCGATCGAAAGCTACGCTTGACCTGTGAGGGGGCGGGTTTGCTCGCCCCCACCAGACACGCCGCATCCCTTGTGAAAACACTTTCCCAGGGGAAACCACAGCCCCTGTGGGAGCGAGCTTGCTCGCGATAGCGGTGTGACAGCTGACAGAGATGTTGACTGACACTCCGCTATCGCGAGCAAGCTCGCTCCCACAAGGAACCTGTACCCGACTTCATAATCGTCGATCCTCATAAAAAGAAACCGGAGAAACACCATGTCGTTAAGCGTGTTCGACCTGTTCAAGATCGGTATCGGCCCTTCCAGCTCCCATACCGTCGGCCCGATGCGTGCCGCTGCCCGTTTCGCCGAGGGGCTGCGTCGCGATGACTTGCTCAATTGCACCACCAGCGTCAAGGTCGAGCTCTACGGCTCGCTCGGCGCCACCGGCAAGGGCCACGGCAGCGACAAGGCCGTGCTGCTGGGCCTGGAAGGCGAGCATCCCGACACCGTGGACACCGAAACCGTCGACGCCCGCCTCCAAGCGATCCGCAGCAGCGGTCGCCTGAACCTGCTCGGCGAACACTCCATCGAATTCAATGAAAAGCTGCACTTGGCGATGATCCGCAAGCCGTTGGCCTTTCACCCCAACGGCATGATCTTCCGCGCCTTCGATGCCGCAGGGCTGCAAGTGCGCAGCCGCGAGTACTATTCGGTCGGTGGCGGCTTTGTCGTCGATGAAGACGCGGCTGGCGCCGACCGCATCGTCGAAGATGCCACGCCCCTGACCTTCCCGTTCAAGAGCGCCAAGGACCTGCTGGGCCATTGCAGCACCTATGGCCTGTCCATCAGCCAGGTGATGCTGACCAACGAAAGCGCCTGGCGCCCCGAAGCCGAGACCCGTGCCGGCCTGCTGAAGATCTGGCAGGTGATGCAGGATTGCGTGGCGGCCGGCTGTCGCAACGAAGGGATTCTGCCAGGCGGGCTGAAGGTCAAGCGCCGCGCCGCGGCGTTGCACCGCCAGCTGTGCAAGAACCCCGAAGCCGCACTGCGTGATCCACTGTCAGTGCTGGACTGGGTCAACCTGTACGCCTTGGCGGTCAACGAAGAAAACGCCTATGGCGGCCGCGTCGTCACCGCGCCTACCAACGGGGCGGCGGGTATCGTCCCGGCCGTGCTGCATTACTACATGCGCTTTATCCCCGGGGCCAGCGAGGATGGCGTGGTGCGGTTCCTGCTGACCGCCGCCGCCATCGGCATCCTGTACAAGGAAAACGCCTCCATCTCCGGCGCCGAAGTCGGTTGCCAGGGGGAAGTGGGCGTGGCCTGTTCCATGGCCGCCGGCGCCCTCTGCGAAGTGCTCGGTGGTAGCGTGCAGCAAGTGGAAAACGCCGCCGAGATCGGCATGGAACACAACCTCGGCCTGACCTGCGACCCGATTGGCGGCCTGGTGCAGGTGCCATGCATCGAACGCAACGCCATGGGTTCGGTGAAGGCCATCAACGCGGTACGCATGGCCATGCGCGGCGACGGGCATCACTTCGTCTCCCTCGACAAAGTCATCCGCACCATGCGCCAGACCGGCGCCGACATGAAAAGCAAATACAAGGAGACCGCCCGCGGCGGTCTGGCGGTCAACATCATCGAATGCTGATGCGGCCTCACTTCCACATTTTTTCCAGGAGCTGATATGTCCACCGAACAACTGCTGAAGACCCCGCTGCACGCGCTGCACCTCGAACTCGGCGCCCGCATGGTGCCGTTCGCCGGCTACGACATGCCGGTGCAGTACCCACTGGGGGTGATGAAAGAACACCAGCACACCCGTGATCAGGCCGGGCTGTTCGACGTGTCCCATATGGGCCAGATCCGCCTGACCGGCGCAGGCGCCGCCAAGGCCCTGGAAACCCTGGTGCCGGTGGACATCATCGACCTGCCGGTGGGCATGCAGCGCTACGCCATGTTCACCAACGAGAACGGCGGCATCCTCGACGACCTGATGGTCGCCAACCTGGGCAATGACGAACTCTTCCTGGTGGTCAACGCGGCCTGCAAGGACCAGGACCTGGCCCACCTGCGGGCCCACATTGGCGCGCAGTGCAGCATCGAGCCACTGTTCGAAGCCCGCGCCCTGCTCGCCCTGCAAGGCCCGGCCGCCGTCGCCGTGCTCGCACGCCTGGCGCCGGACGTGGCGAAGATGACCTTCATGCAGTTCCAGCGCGTCACGCTGTTGGGCATGGACTGCTTTGTCAGCCGTTCGGGCTACACCGGTGAAGACGGTTTCGAAATCTCGGTACCCGCCGCCGATGCGGAAAAACTGGCCCGCGCCCTGCTGGCCGAGCCGGAAGTCGCGGCCATCGGCCTCGGCGCCCGTGACTCCCTGCGCCTGGAAGCCGGCCTGTGCCTCTACGGCCACGACATGAACACCGAGACCACGCCGATCGAAGCCAGCCTGTTGTGGGCGATTTCCAAAGTACGTCGTGCCGACGGCGCCCGCGCTGGCGGTTTCCCCGGCGCTGAAACCGTATTCGCCCAACAACAGGGCGGCGTGAAGCGCAAACGCGTCGGCCTGCTGCCCCAGGAACGCACACCAGTGCGCGAAGGCGCAGAGATCGTCAACGAAGCGGGCGAGATTATCGGTGCGGTGTGCAGCGGCGGTTTCGGCCCGACCCTGGGCGGTCCGTTGGCGATGGGTTACCTGGACAGCGCCTATGTCGCACTGGATACGCCAGTCTGGGCCATCGTGCGTGGGAAAAAGGTGCCTTTACTTGTAAGCAAAATGCCATTCGTCCCACAACGCTACTACCGCGGCTGATTGACTGTTTCTATAAGTAACGCGATTGCGTTATACGTGCACTAATGTGTAACGCAACCGCCATAAAAAGGTGCATATCTTTAGACATTGAACAACGCTTATAACGGTCGCAAACAATTGAACTAGCCTATCGAATAAGCTCCGCCCGGTGGTGTATGTAAATGCTTGCAAGCTGAGCAAATACGGGGCTTCCCCGGGGGGTTGTTTTTTCATTCGTAGTTGGCGTAGAGTTTGGTCACTGTGTTTGCATGGGTCGCTTGGAATCGTGACCTGGGCAGTAGCTTATGAAGTTCGCTACATCCCGTTCGACGTCTCTTACTTTCCTGCAACCCAGCCCCAGTACTCTTTCATGCGAAAGAGGCTGTCATCAATTTTAGCGTCAAAGGAAATAAGAAAATGTCTCAACGTCAGAGCGGTACCGTCAAGTGGTTCAACGACGAGAAGGGTTTTGGTTTTATCACGCCTGAAAGCGGTCCGGACCTGTTCGTGCATTTCCGCGCCATCCAGGGCAACGGCTTCAAGAGCCTGAAAGAAGGCCAGAAAGTCACTTTCGTTGCTGTGCAAGGCCAGAAAGGCATGCAGGCTGACGAGGTTCAAGCAGAAGCCTAAGGCTTTCGCACACTAAAAAGCCCCTGATTGATATCAGGGGCTTTTTTATGGGCGTAAATCCGTAAAATGGCTTCTTTTTTCGTCCGAGGCCGTCATGCCGAAACACCTGCTCACCCCCCAGGGCGACTTTCCTCCCGCCGGCCTGGGTCGTCGCCTGGCCGCGATGTTCTATGACTTCTTACTGTGCACCGCGCTGCTGATCGTCACCAGCGGCGCCTACAAGATGATCCAGATGGCGATCATCGGCGAAGAAAAAATGCGTGCCCTGACCGAAGCCGGCGCACTGGACGGTGACCCGCTGCTATCCACCGTGCTGCTGTTCGTGCTGTTCGGCTTCTTCGCCAAGTTCTGGACCCACAACGGCCAGACCCTGGGCATGCAGGTGTGGTGCATCCGCGTACAGAATGCCGATGGCACGGCCATCAGCCTATGGCAGGCGCTGTTGCGGTTCGTGGTATCGATTGCGTCATTGCTGCTGGTGGGGCTGGGCTTCATCTGGGTGCTGTTCGACAAGCGCAAGCGCAGCTGGCATGACATCTACTCGGATACGCAGTTGGTGCGGATTCCCAAGAAGACCAAGTAAGAACACCACGTCAGTGGGTTTGATCGTTCCCACGCTCTGCGTGGGAATGTAGCCCGGGACGCTCTGCGTCCCAAAAAGCCGAACGCGGAGCGTCCGCGGAGGCGTTCCCACGCAGAGCGTGGGAACGATCAACGTCTTGAAGCCTCAGCCTTCCAACAGTCAGGCATTGCCCGCCAGCTTCATCCGCGCCGCCTGGGTGAAGTCCAGCATGCGCTTGAGCGGGCGAATCGCCTGGGGGATCAGCGCCGGGTCGACGAAGATCTCGTTGGCACCCTCCTGCAAGCTCTTGAGCGTACGCTCCAGGGTATTCATCGCCATCCATGGGCAGTGTGCGCAACTGCGGCACGCCGCGCCGTTACCAGCGGTAGGGGCTTCGATGAAGACCTTGTCCGGGCACAGCTGCTGCATCTTGTAGAAAATGCCCCGGTCGGTGGCGACGATCAGCGTCTTGTTCGGCAGCGTCTGGGCCGCGGCGATCAATTGGCTGGTGGAGCCCACGGCATCCGCCAGTTCGATCACCGACGTCGGCGACTCCGGGTGCACCAGGATCGCAGCGTCCGGGTACAGCGCCTTCATGTCCTCCAACTGTTTGGACTTGAACTCTTCGTGGACGATGCAGGCACCGTCCCAGAGCAGCATGTCGGCGCCGGTCTTGCGCTGGATGTAAGTGCCAAGGTGCTTGTCCGGGCCCCAGATGATCGTCTCGCCGTTGTCCATCAGGCTCTCGACGATTTCCAGCGCGCAACTGGACGTCACCACCCAGTCGGCCCGGGCCTTCACTGCCGCCGAGGTGTTGGCATACACCACCACGGTGCGCTCCGGATGCTGGTCGCAGAACGCCGAGAACTCGTCCACCGGGCAGCCCAGGTCCAGGGAGCAGGTGGCTTCCAGGGTGGGCATCAGCACACGCTTTTCGGGGTTGAGGATCTTGGCGGTCTCGCCCATGAACTTGACCCCCGCCACCACCACGGTCTTGGCCGGGTGGGCATTGCCGAAGCGGGCCATTTCCAGGGAGTCGGACACGCAACCACCGGTCTCTTCGGCCAGGGCCTGGATGATCGGGTCGCAGTAGAAGTGCGCGACCAGCACCGCGTCCTGAGCCTTGAGCTCGGCGGCGATGGCGGCGCGGTACCAGGCCTCTTGCTCGGCGGTCAGCGGCTTGGGCTGCTTGGCGTCGAGGTGGGCCTGGACCAGAAGGCGTTCGGAAATTTGCGTCATGTTCGCAAGACCTGCAAGCGCGTTTAGCGCGAAAGTCGAGTATACACCCGGCTCCGGACCACTCGGGTACCGCCGGGAAAGTGGGTATCAATCAGGCACGGGACAGCGTGAAGCCGGCAAGGCTACAGAATATCCCGTCGATGCAAAAGATCATTCTGACCTGTACCCGACCCTGGAACCGGACGCGCGCCCCAGCAAGGGCAAGCTGACCGAAATGTAATCACCTGCCCGGCCGGCTTATGTCATCTTCTTTTCAAAGCGACACAGGGGGATTGCCCCCGTGTTCGCTGCGAATCGACTGACGGACTTCCATCGTATGCAAACAAAAACTTCCCGGCGAACCTTCGTAAAGGGCCTGACTGCCGGCGGCATCCTTGGCGGCCTGGGCTTGTGGCGCGCGCCTGTCTGGGCGGTCACCGGGCCGGGCCAGCCCAACGTCCTGAGCGGTACCGAGTTCGATCTGTTCATTGGCGAAAGCCCGGTCAACTTCACCGGCCACCCACGTACCGCCCAAACCATCAACGGCGGCATTCCCGGCCCGCTGCTGCGCTGGCGTGAAGGCGACACCGTGACCCTGCGGGTGCGCAATCGCTTGAAGGATACAACCTCCATCCACTGGCACGGCATCCTGCTGCCAGCCAACATGGACGGCGTTCCGGGGTTGAGTTTCAAGGGCATCGAACCCGACGGCATGTACGTGTATCAGTTCAAGGTCCGGCAAAACGGCACCTACTGGTACCACAGCCATTCCGGCTTCCAGGAACAATCCGGGGTCTACGGCCCGCTGGTGATCGACGCCAGGGAACCGGAGCCCTTCCAGTACGAACGGGACTACGTGGTGATGCTCACCGACTGGACCGATGAAGACCCCGGCAACATCCTTCGCAAGCTCAAGAAACAGTCGGACTACTACAACTACAACAAACGCACCGTCGGCGACTTCATTGACGATGTGGGCAAGAACGGCTGGGCCAGCACCGTGGCCGATCGCAAGATGTGGGCCGAGATGAAGATGAATCCCACTGACCTGGCCGATGTCAGTGGCGCCACCTACACCTACCTCATGAACGGCCAGGCGCCGGACATGAACTGGACCGGCCTGTTCAGGCCTGGCGAACGTCTTCGCCTGCGCTTTATCAACGGCTCGGCCATGAGCTATTTCGACGTGCGCATTCCCGGCTTGAAGATGACGGTGGTGGCGTCCGACGGCCAATACGTCAAACCGGTGAGTGTCGATGAGTTTCGGATCGCCGTGGCCGAAACCTATGACGTCATCGTCGAACCGACCCAAGAGGCCTACACCCTGTTCGCCCAGTCCATGGACCGCACCGGCTATGCCCGCGGCACTCTCGCGGCCAGGGCCGGGTTGTCGGCACCGGTACCGCCCCTGGACCCGCGGCCATTGGTGACCATGGACGACATGGGCATGGGTGGCATGGACCATGGCTCGATGCAGGGCATGGCGGGAATGGACGACAGCTCGATGCAAGGTATGGATCACAGCCAGATGCAGGGCATGGGCGACATGGCCGGTATGGATCACGGTGCCATGCAAGGCATGGACGGCATGCAGTCGCATCCCGACACCGAGAACGACAACCCCCTGGTGGACATGCAGGCCATGAGCGTCAAGCCCAGGCTCGACGACCCGGGCATGGGGCTGCGCGACAACGGCCGCAAAGTGCTGACCTACTCAGACCTGCGCAGCACCTTCCCCGACCCCGACGGCCGCGAGCCGGGCCGTACGATCGAGCTGCACCTGACCGGGCACATGGAGAAATTCGCCTGGTCGTTCAACGGCGTGAAATTTTCCGACGCCGCGCCGCTGCTGCTCAAGTACGGCGAGCGACTGCGCATCGTGCTGATCAACGACACCATGATGACCCACCCCATCCACCTGCACGGCATGTGGAGCGACCTGGAGGACGAGAACGGCCAGTTCATGGTGCGCAAGCACACCATCGACGTGCCACCGGGCGCCAAGCGTAGCTACCGCGTCACCGCCGATGCCCTCGGGCGCTGGGCGTACCACTGTCATCTGCTGTTTCACATGGAGATGGGGATGTTCCGTGAAGTTCGGGTGCAGGAATGAGGAGCCGACCATGACCAGTGTTTTTCAATACCCCATGGCACTCATTGCCAGCCTGACCCTCGGCGCCACCTCGGCCTGGGCGGCGGGCAACGACATGCAAGGCATGGATCACAGCCAGATGCCCGGAATGGACCATAGCCAGATGCAAGGCATGGACTCGATGCAGGGCATGGAACCCATGCAATCAGCGCCGACCAGCAGCCGCACGCCGATCCCGGAACTGACCGCCGCCGACCGCGCCGCCGTCTACGAGGATCATGGCGGACACGCGATGCACGACAGCGCTATCAATTCGTTTTTCCTCATCGACCAACTGGAGTGGCAAGACGCCGATGACGGCAGCGCCCTGAGCTGGGATGCCTCCGGCTGGATCGGTGGCGACATTGATCGTTTGTGGCTGCGCTCCGAAGGTGAACGCCTCAACGGCAAGACCGAAGAGGCGGAACTTCAGGCCCTGTGGGGCCACGCCATCAGTCCTTGGTGGGACGTGGTGGCCGGCGTACGCCAGGACTTCAAGCCGGGCGATGCGCAAACCTGGGCCGCCTTCGGCGTGCAAGGCATGGCGCTGTACAACTTCGAAGCCGAAGCCACCGCGTTCATCGGCGAAGGTGGCCAGAGCGCGGCGCGGCTGGAAGGCGACTACGACATCTTGCTGACCAATCGGTTGATCCTGCAGCCCACCGCCGAGGTCAACTTCTATGGCAAGAACGACCCCGCACGCGGCGTCGGCTCAGGGCTGTCGGACACCGAACTCGGCGTGCGGCTGCGTTATGAAATACTCCGCGAATTCGCCCCCTACATTGGCGTCACCTGGAATCGGGTCTACGGCAACACCGCCGACTACGCCCGTGAAGAAGGCGAAGACCGCAGCGAAGCCCGCCTGGTGTTGGGCGTGCGCATGTGGTTCTGAGCCACTGATCTGTTTCACTCAAAACTAAAAAACCGAGCTGTAGGAGTCCTTGCATGTCATTCATCAAAACCGCTGTTGTCGCTGTCGCCTTGTCCACCGGCCTGTTGCTCAGTGGCCTGGCCCAGGCCCACCCGAAACTGCTGTCCTCTACCCCTGCCGAAGGTGCAGACGGGGCGGCACCGGCAAAAATCGAACTGCACTTTTCCGAAAACCTGATGACCAAGTTTTCCGGCGCCAAGCTGATGATGACCGAGATGCCTGGTATGTCGGCGCATTCGCCAATGCCCATGCCCGCCAAGGTCTCCGGCAGCGATGACCCGAAAACCATGGTCATTGTCCCGAATGGCCCCCTCACCGCCGGCACCTATCAGGTCCAGTGGCGCGCGGTGTCGTCCGACACTCACCCGATCACCGGCAACGTCACGTTCAAGGTGAAGTGAGTTGATGAGCGACTCGATCAACATTGCCCTGCGTTTTGCCCTGTATTTGGATCTGATGTTGCTGTTCGGCCTGGCCGCGTTCGGGCTCTATAGCCTGCGAGGCCAGGAGCGGGTGTCAGGCGCGCAGTTGCCTTTCGCACCGCTGCTAGTAACTACGGCGGTGCTGGGCGGGTTGCTCTCCCTGGCCGCGATGACGTGCATGGTCTGGGCCATGAGCGGTGTTTCGGACTGGGCCGAACTGTGGCCGCACATTGAAATGATGGTGTTGGAGACTGACGTCGGTTCGAGTTGGACACTGCGGATAGCGGCGCTGCTGCTGGCCGGTGTCGCCGTGACGCTCAATAAACGTTGGCCGACCGCCAGCCTGGGCCTGGTCATGCTCGGCGGGACCGTGGCCTTGGCGACGCTGGCCTGGGCAGGCCACGGCGCCATGGACGAAGGCACACGCCGCAACTGGCACTTCATCACCGACTTCCTGCACCTGTGGGCGGCGGGTGGCTGGGTCGGGGCCTTGGCCGCGTTTGCCCTGCTGCTTCGCCAGGCCGAACCGCAGTTGGCGGTACTGGCCCGGACATTGACCGGGTTTGAAACCGCCGGGACGGTGATCGTGGCGGTCATCAGCGTGACGGGGGTAGTGAATTATCTGTTCATCGCCGGCCCAAGCGTCGAAGGATTGCTGGACAGCACCTACGGTCAGTTGCTGGCGCTCAAGCTCATCTTGTTCGCCGCCATGCTGGTATTCGCCGCGTTGAACCGCTTTCACCTGAGCCCACTGCTGGAGCAGGCTCGACAGACCGGCCAGCACAGGGTCGCGGTGAATGCCCTGCGGCGCAGCATGGTCCTGGAGTTCGCTGTGGCGGTGACCATCCTTGGGTTGGTGGCGTGGCTGGGGACGCTGAGCCCGACACCGGATTAAACCTTCCCCTCTGTGGGAGCGAGCTTGCTCGCGATGGCGGCAATACATCCACATCAATGTAAGCTGACCCACCGCTATCGCGAGCAAGCTCGCTCCCACAGGGATGGGCATCGAACATTTAATTCTCGGACAAGCGCCTGTAGCGCCATCGAATTTTTAAATACCTCTTTCCGATTTTCAATTTGCCCACAACGACTGCAGCCGGCCTAAATGCCCTTTTGTCCAGCAAAGGCGGCTCCATGGAAAACATTCGAACCTCAACCACCCACGCCATCTGGCTGATGGTCAGCATCGTCTTGGTGGCGCTGAACCTGCGGCCCTCGATGGCGGCGGTCGGGCCGTTGTTGTCGGCCATTCGCGGCGAGGTGCCCTTGAGTTTCAGTACCGCCTCGCTGCTGACCATGTTGCCCGTCATGGCGATGGGCCTGGCGATGTTCCTGGGCATGCGCATCGCCCTGCGCATCGGTGAACACCGCACCATCGTGCTGTCGCTGTTGATCATTGGCATCGCCACGGCCTCGCGCTTGTACCTGGACAGCGCCGCCGGGTTGATCGCCAGTGCGATCGTGGCCGGGCTCGGGATCGCCTTGATCCAGGCTGTAATGCCGGCACTGATCAAGTCGCGCTTCGCCGACAACGTCTCGCTGTTCATGGGTTTGTACGTCACCTCCATCATGGGCGGTGCGGCGATTGCCGCATCGTTTTCACCCTTTGTCCTGACGCAGACCGGCAGTTGGCGCGTCGGCCTGGCGATCTGGGCATTGTTGGCGCTGGTCGCCCTGGGCTGCTGGTACGCCCAGCGCTCGAACATCACGCCCTTGCCCGAAACAGCGTCCCGGCATCACGAAGCGTTTTCCAGCAACGCCCGGGCCTGGCTCCTGGCGATTTTCTTTGGCCTGGGCACCGCCTCCTACACCTGCGTGCTGGCCTGGCTGGCGCCGTACTACGTGGAAAAGGGCTGGAGCGAACAGCACGCTGGCCTGCTGCTAGGGTTCCTCACGGCAATGGAAGTGTTATCCGGCCTGGTCACTCCGGCGATTGCCAACCGCAGCCGGGATAAACGCCTGGTCCTGACCGTCCTGCTGGCCCTGATCATCGGCGGCTTCTGCGGCCTGATCCTCAGTCCGGAACGCTTCAGCCTGCTCTGGGCCTGCCTGCTGGGGCTGGGTATCGGCGGCCTGTTCCCCATGAGCCTGATCGTATCCCTCGACCACCTGGACAACCCACGCCGGGCCGGTGGCCTTACCGCGTTCGTGCAGGGTGTCGGCTATCTCATCGCCGGCCTCTCGCCATTGATTGCCGGGATGATCCGCGACCAATTGGGGAGTTTTGAGTGGGCCTGGTGGTCGCTCACGGCGGTCATGGCGTTGATGATGGTGATGGTATTGCGCCTGGACCCGAAACATTACGGACAGCACATCCGCTGAATTGCCAGTAGGAGGACTTGATAGGTTGAAGATCTAGCGGGTGCGACTTGGCGTTACTATACCTGCCAGGATTTTTACCTCGTAAGGGAGCTACGCCTTGTCCGTCACGCCTGACAGAACCTTCGCTGAAGTGCTAAAGCGAACCGTCAAACGCATTCTTTCCTACTGGACTCAAATTACGGTCACTTTCGGCCTGCTCGCGACGGGGTTAGGGTTCATCACGCTGTATCTCTATACCCGCACGATTGGACGTATCGACCTTTTCATGCCGTCGATTGATGTGAAGTCTGCGCTGTTGGTCTGGGTCGTGCTGGTCCTGCTGCTGATGCTTTCATATCTATTCATCCTTGGGGGAACCACGTGGATGTTCGGCTGCTCGGTTTTGCTTTTTTCTAATTTGAAAGATGATCAACCGAGAGTCCTATTTTATCTGACGATCCTGACCGTGGTGGGGTTTAGCGCATTCATCTGGGCTACCTTCTTCCCACCCATACTATTGAACGCCTGGGAGACATTTATAGCGTTGCTCCTGATCGTCTTCGTTGTGTGCTGGCTCATGTACGCCGTCACACCTTTCAAGAGAATTGTCAGGAAAAGCACACTAGTCCAAGCCAGGCTGAATCGCGCCCGCTTGAAACGCTTGGAGACCCACAAGCAAACAAAGAAGAAGCGTTCGCCGCATAAGGCGACCCGCCCGCCGAAAGCCTGGCTGAAAAAATGGTACGCGTTTGCGCACGGAAATAAGACGGCGTCCGCACGGCTCTGGATAAAAGAAAAATGGCAGCGATTCCTGTCATGGATAAGGGCTCGCAAAGCACTCGGGCTCGTCACGCTGCTCTCGTTCTCCATATTCCTGACGGTGATCTTCGCCGCCTTTCCAATCCTTTTGACGATACGTTCCTATATGGAGAGGGAAACGCCCGACACCGTCCCCTACGTGGCGGGCGTTTCCTGGCTGACTCTCATCTTCACGCTGTTACCGGTCATCATATTTTATTGTTTCAAGGGGGATATCTACAGGCGGACCTTCAATGGCCTGGTCGCAATGATCTTCGCCTTTTGCGTCTTCACATTGCTCTCGCCAGGCAGTTTGAGCCAGATCACCTACATCGCAGCAGGAGGCTTATCGGTTCGCCAACAAACGGCGGAGCGATACGCCTTGCCAGAAGAGATAAAACTGCAAGACCTGAGCGCGACCATGTGGAAAACACGTCAGGTTGCTGCGCAAAAAATAGAAGTCGAGGCGTTCCAGTTGTATTCATTTGGGGACGTACTGTTACTGTGCCCAAAAGACATGCTGTCACTTGAACTCAAAGAACTGAAAAACTACTCGAAGTTCTGTGTCAGCACGCTCAATAGCAAGGTTGTGCGCAAACCTCGGCTACCGGTATTCGCCAGGAAACCACAGAAAGAATGGGCTTGCCGGGTGCCCTCATGGCAGATCCAGGCAGGACGTTGGCTCGCATGGGAAGCGCTGGTTCCTGGCGTTCATCGCTCCGCGTCGGGCGAGAAAAAGGGCTGAAGGCCCTGGCAGTCGTGAGCATGGCGACTGCTCCACGACAGGACTACTGACTCCCTGCCCTTGGGCGGGGGGACGCTGAATTTCAGGCAAAAAAAAATCCGGAAATCCTCACTTTCGTGGGCCTTCCAGACTTTTAAAACTGCAAAAAATGGTGGGTCGTGTGGGATTCGAACCTACGACCAATTGGTTAAAAGCCAACTGCTCTACCAACTGAGCTAACGACCCGCTGTGTGGTGGCGCGTATAATACTGATTTCTAAGGACTATTCAACACCTAATTTGAAATAAATCAAAAATAACGGGTTGGATCGCTCACACCCGCCGCCGCAAAGCCTTCTGCGCGCAGGCGGCAGCTGTCGCACTTGCCGCAAGCACGGCCCTGATCGTCGGCCTGATAGCAGGAAACAGTGAGCCCGTAGTCCACGCCAAGCTTCACACCGGCCTTGACGATGTCGGCCTTGCTGAGATTCTGCAACGGCGCCTGGATGCGGAAACCCTGCCCTTCTACGCCGGCCTTGGTCGCCAGGTTCGCCATGCGCTCGAAGGCTTCGACGAACTCCGGGCGGCAATCCGGGTAACCGGAGTAATCCACGGCATTGACGCCGATGAAAATATCACGGGCGCCCAGCACTTCGGCCCAGCCCAATGCCAAGGACAGGAATACGGTGTTACGCGCCGGCACATACGTCACCGGGATGCCTTCGCTAGGCGCCTGCGGCACGTCGATGGAGCTGTCGGTCAAGGCCGAGCCACCAATGCCGTTGAGGTCCAGGCCGATCACTTTATGTTCCACCACGCCCAGGTCCCGGGCCACTCGCTCGGCAGCGTGCAGCTCTGCGCGGTGGCGCTGACCATAATCGAAACTCATGGTGTAGCAGCGGTAACCCTCGGCATGGGCCATGGCCACGACGGTGGCCGAATCCAGGCCGCCGGACAACAGGATGACCGCACGTTTTTCTGCAATGTTCGAATGTTCAGTCATATCAGCGCCCCGGCTCGTCGTTCCAAAGATATTTATGCAGCTGCAGTTGCAGGCGCACCGGCAGGTTATCCGCCACCACCCAGTCCGCCAGGTCCCGGGCGCTCAAATCGTGATGGCTCGGCGACAACAACACTTCGCCGGCCCGCTGGTCGAGCCCGTACTGGATCAGCTTGGACACGGCCCAGTCGTAATCTTCCCGTGAACAGATCACGAATTTGACCTGATCGTTGGGGGTCAGCAACTCGATATTCTCGTAACGGTTGCGGTGCGCTTCCTTGGAGCCTGGAGTCTTCAGGTCCACCACGCGACTGACGCGCGGGTCGACAGCCGAGATATCCAAGGCGCCGCTGGTCTCCAGGGAAACCTCGTAACCGGCATCACACAACTGCTTGAGCAAGGGGATGGCGTTGGGTTGCGCCAATGGCTCACCGCCCGTGACGCAGACATAACGCGGACGATAACTGGCCACTTGCTCAAGGATATCGTCGAGGGTTCGCAAGGTGCCGCCGCTGAACGCGTAGGCACTGTCGCAGTATTGGCAACGCAACGGGCAACCGGTGAGGCGCACAAATACTGTGGGCAGCCCAGCCGTCCGTGTTTCACCCTGCAACGAGTAAAAAACTTCGGTGATTCTCAATGTGTCTTGCATAGTCGCCACGGGCGTAACAGCTAAACAGGCTGTCCGCCTCCGTCAGGCACTTCAAGGAACCCCGCCAACGCGCAGATCCCAAAAAGCGTGTTTCATAAAAAGGGCGTGAATTCTAACGAAAAAACCCGCGACAGGCGCGGGTTTCTTCAAAACAGGTCAAGCCAGCTTACATGCGTTGCAGATCACGCTGGGCCAACTGGGCGGCGGATGTACCCGGATATTGGGCCACCACCTGCTGCAGAATGCCTTTTACCTTGTCGGTGTGACCGAGGCGGCGCTCTACATCAGCCAGCTTGTACAGCGAATCCGGCACCTTGGCGTGCTTGGGATACAGTTGCGAAACCTTGGCGAATGCCTGGCCGGCACCTTGCAGGTCGCCCTTGGCCAGGTTCACTTCGCCCAACCAGTATTGGGCATTGCCCGCGTACTGGCTGTTTGGGTATTTGCGCAGGAAAGCGGCAAAGGCCTGGCTGGCCTTGTCGAAATCCTTGGCCTTGATCAGGTCGAAGGCAGCATCGTAATAGAGCTTTTCCTTCGCCGGATCAGCCGGCTCGCCACCGGCGGCAGGTGCTGCGGGAGCAGCTGCCCCCGCGCCTGCGGCTGCACCGGGGGCGTTCAAGTCGCCACCGGCAGGAGAATTCTCAGGAGTCGCGGCAGGTGCAGGTGCAACGCCGGTTCCTATGCGCCGATCAAGATCCTGGTATCGCTCCAGGTTTTCCTGCTTCATGCGCGAAATATCATTCTGCAGAACTTCGATCACGCCTTGCTGGCGCGAAAGCTGATCCTGCATTTGCTGGAGCTGGTTGAACAGCTCGCCCTGTGCCGAGACAGGGGCCGAAACCCCTCCCCCGGCATAGGCGCCGTTCGTACCGTAACCTGCAGGCGGATAGCTGCTCCCGCTATTGTTATAGCCGGCATCGTTATCGACCACAGGAACCGCAGCCCACGCCGCAAGCGGCGCGAGGCTGAGAGCCAGAACAGTTACAGCACGACGGCACGTTCGCATGACGAATTACTTACGCAGTTCGACGCGACGGTTTTGAGCCCAGGACTGCTCGTCGTTGCCGGTAGCAACTGGACGCTCTTCGCCGTAGGAAACCAGTTCCAGCTGAGCTGGGGAAACACCTTGCAGTACCAGGTAGCGTTGAACGGCTTTCGCACGACGCTCGCCCAGTGCCATGTTGTACTCACGAGTACCACGTTCGTCGGTGTTGCCTTCCAGAACAACGCGAGCGCCGTTCGACTTCAGGTCTTTGGCGTGAACGTCCAGAGCGCGCATGGCTTCTGGCTTCAGGTCCGAGCTGTCGTATTCGAAGTAGAAGGTGGTGATTGCGCGCAGAGCAGCTTCTTCGCTCAGGGAGCCGTCAACTGCACCGGTGTTAGCGCCGTAACCAGCGTTTGGATCAACAGCGCCTTCACCGGCATTGTCGCCGCCTTTGGACGAGCAACCTACAGCTACAGCCATGGCCAGAGCCAGCGCAGCAAATTTACCAAACTTCAGCATTTCCATCGTGAAACTCCTAATGAACCCCAGTGTGTTAAGTAAAACGTATAGCGCCGCGTCAGTTCAGGTAAGGGGACCAGGACGGTTCTCTGACTTCGCCTTGAGCGGTAGGAAGCGGGAGCCTCACGCGTCCATTAATGGACACGAGCATCAAGACTCCCCGGCCCTGCTGGCGGGTGGCGTAGATTACCATGGTGCCGTTGGGCGCAACAGTGGGTGACTCGTCCAGAGTGCTATCAGTGAGGATTTTTACGCTACCGCGCTGCAAATCCTGGGCCGCCACCTTGAAATTAGTGAAACCATCCTGGCGATGGATCATCACCAGGGTCTTTTCATCTGCCGACAGTTTAGGGTTGGCGTTGTAGTTACCGACGAACGTCACGCGTTCGGCACCGCCACCACCAGCACTGGTCTTGTAGATCTGTGGTTTGCCGCCACGGTCGGAGGTGAAGTAGATGGTCGAGCCATCCTTGCCCCAGAACGGTTCGGTGTTGATGCCCGGGCCATTGGTGACGCGGGAGATCGAACGCGAAGCCAGGTTCATCACATAAATGTCCGGGTTACCGTCCTTGGACAGTACGAACGCCAGGCGCGAACCGTCCGGCGACCAGGCTGGCGCGCCATTCAGGCCTTCGAAGTTGGTGATCTGCTCACGACGACCAGTGTCGATGTGCTGCACGAAAATGCGCGGACGCTTCTGCTCGAACGAGACATAGGCGATGCGCTTGCCATCGGGGGCGAAGCGCGGCGACAGGATCGGCTCGCGCGATTGCAGCAAGGTCACCGCACGCGCGCCGTCATAGTCGGAGCGCTGCAGGGTGTAGCGGGTGTTGTTCTCGGAGAAGCGCTCGGCCGTCACGTAGAGCATGCGCGTGGAGAACGCACCCTTGATGCCGGTGAGTTTCTCGAACGACTGGTCGGCGATGTAGTGCGACATGTCGCGCAACTGATCGACACTGCCCGACACGCTGCCGGTCAGCACTTGCTGTTCGGTGGCGACGTTGAACAGGGCGTACTGCACCTGCAGGCGGCCGCCAGCCGGAACGATGCTGCCGACCATGATGTACTGGGCGCCCAGGGCCTTCCAGTCACGGTAGATGACTTCGCTGACCTGGGTCGGCAGGCTGATCATGTTCTGCTTCGGAATCGGCGCGTAGTAACCCGAGTTGCGCAGGTCGTTGCCGATGATTTCCGCCATGTCGTCCGGCAGGACGCTACCGCCCTGCCAGCCGAACGGTACGACGGCGATCGGGGTCGCCCGGTCGCTGCCGCTGGTGACCAGGATGTTCTTTTCCTCTGCTACCGCTATCCCTGCCAGGCAGCAGATAACGACCAGCATTGATCGAAGAAGGTTTCTCACAAGGCTAGATCCTCAGGTGTGAATGTCATCTTGAATGAACGATAGGGAGCAAAGTCGCTCGGTTTCATTCCTTGCATTTCCGTCAATCGCCCAATGTTCTTGACCGCTGCGACCGCCGAAGCGTCGAACGGACCGTCACCACTGGACTTGGCGACGCTGACCGAGGTAACCGTACCGTCGGGCAACATGCCGATTTGCAATACTACCGTCATGCCTTTGCGCGCCGAAGGGGGACGAGCCCAGCCTTCTGCCGCTCGTGCGCGAATCAAGTCATCGTAGCTGCCGGCGACTTCATCGCCCTGCTCATCAGCCAATGCCTGCTGGCGCTCCGGCGTGTCGGAAAGCAGATCTGCCAAGGCCTGGGCCTTTTTGTCTTCGGCGGATTTACGCGCTGCATCCTGGGCCTTTTTCTTGGCGGCGTCGGCGGCGGCTTTCTTCTTCGCGTCCTCGGCGACTTTCTTTTTCGCCTCGTCAGCTTCAGCTTTTTTCTTGGCGTCTTCGGCCGCTTTCTTCTTCGCGTCCTCGACGATCTTCTTCTTCGCTTCTTCAGCGGCCGCTTTCTTGGCCTCTTCTTCAGCAGCTTTCTTGGCTTCTTCTTCGGCTTTCTTCTTGGCTATATCAGCCAATTGTTTCTCTTCTGCCTTTTTGGCCTCGGCGGTTTTCTTCGCTTCGTCGGCTTTCTTGGCTTCGTCAGCCTTTTTCGCCTCGTCCGCTTTCTTCGCCTCATCGGCCTTCTTGGCTTCCTCGGCCTTTTGAGCCGCGTCCTCTTTCTTTTGTTCCGCAGCCTTTATCGCTTCCTGCTCGACCTTCTTCTGCTCCATCTGCTCGACTTCAGTCTGGCGCGCGGCGGATTTCTTCGCCTCACCGGCAAGCTTCTGGTTGGTCTGGGTGGTCGCCTGGCTTTTCGACTTGAGCTGGTACAACGTCGCCTGCACGATCGGCTTGGCCGGCGGCAGCTCAGGGGTCATGGCAAAACTGACGAACAGCATGCCGAACACCAGTACGTGCAGACCGATTGCCAGGACACTAGGCCAGAAGTAGCTTTCCGAGGCGGACGGCTCTCGCTGTTGCTGCATCAGGGGGCCTCGGTGATCAAGCCAACATTACCGACCCCGGCTTTCTGCAGGCCGCCCATGGCGCCCATCACGGCACCGTAGTCGACGGTCTTGTCACCGCGAATGAAGACCTGCGTGCGCTTGCCTGCATCGTTGCCGACACGAATGATCTTGGTCACCGCATCGGTCATCTGCGGCAAGGTCATGGCCCGGTCCTGCTGCTTCTCGGTGTCGACTTCGCTGCCAAGGTTCCAGTAGTAGGTCTTGTCAGCCTTGATCGAAATGGTCAGTACCTGGGTGTTGTTGTCCTGCGGCAAGGCTTCGCTGGAAACCTTGGGCAGATCGACCTTCACGCCCTGATTGAGCATCGGCGCGGTCACCATGAAGATGACCAGCAGCACCAACATCACGTCGATGTAGGGCACCACGTTCATCTCGGCAACCGGCTTGCGCTTGTTTCGGGCTCGAGCGATTAAAGCCATGGGGAAATACCTGCTTATTCTTCGCTGGTGTGCACTTTGCGGTGCAGGATCGCCTGGAATTCATCGGCGAAGGTGTAGTAACGGCTGGTCAGCGCTTCGCTACGGGCAGCGAAGCGGTTGTAGGCGATCACGGCTGGAATGGCCGCGAACAGGCCGATGGCGGTGGCAACCAGTGCCTCGGCAATACCCGGGGCTACGGTGGCCAGGGTCGCTTGTTGGGCAGAGGCCAGGCCACGGAAGGAGTTCATGATCCCCCACACGGTGCCGAACAGACCGATGTACGGGCTGACCGAACCGACGGTGGCGAGGAACGACAGGCCCTGTTCGAGTTTTTCTTCCTCGCGGGAGATGGCCACGCGCATGGCACGGGCCACGCCCTCCATCACCGCTTCCGGGTCAACCCCTGGCTGCTGGCGCAGACGGGAGAATTCCTTGAAGCCGGCACGGAAGATCTGCTCCACGCCCGAATCCGGGTCCGGGTTGCTCCCGGCCTGACGGTAGAGCTTGGACAGGTCGATGCCGGACCAGAAGCGCTCTTCGAAGCTCTCCAGGGCACGGCGACCGGCGCGCAGCATGTTGCTGCGCTGAAAAATCATGATCCATGAGGTCACCGATGCGGCTACCAGGATCAGCATTACCAACTGCACCACGACGCTGGCATTGCTGACCAAGCTCCACATGGAGGTATGGTCGACGACGTTAGCTTCCACGCTTTATCTCCTGCTCTGAGTGTGTACCCGCGCCGCTCACGCCGGCAAAGGCCGCACGTAGAGCTTCGGGAATGGCCCGGGGTTTCAAACTATGGGTGCGCACACAGGCCACCAAAAACTGCCCTTCACAGAGCAGCACGTTATCCGTAGCCCGCCTGACCTGCTGCTTGAAACGCAGGCTGACACGGTTCAATTCGATGACATCGGCACTTACCACCAGTTCGTCGTCCAGTCGCGCCGGCGCGTGGTAGCGCGCTTCGCTGGAATGCACGACGAATAACAGGTCCTCCCCTGCCAGCGCGGATTGGGCAAAACCCAGTTCCCGCAGCCGTTCGGTTCGAGCCCGTTCCATAAACTTGAGGTAATTGACGTAGTAGACGATGCCGCCAGCATCGGTGTCCTCGTAATAAACGCGACAGCGATGTGCGAACGACTCCAGCCCGTTTTGCGCGCGCATACTCTAGTGCTTACTCCTCAGGTTGCCAATCGGCCAGGCAACTGTTTTTTCATTCTCGAACGCATTGACGCTCCAGGCGTCGTCTGGGACAGCACGAACTGGAAAAAAGTCGGCGTACAGAGCTCGTTCAATCGTCCACGGCATCGAGGAATTCGTCTACCACCGGCATCTCACCCATTCGTGTCGGGATGTTTAAGCCAAAATGCAGATAAGCATGACGGGTCACCACGCGCCCGCGAGGGGTACGCATGATGTAGCCCTGCTGGATCAGGTACGGTTCCAGCACATCTTCAATGGTGTGGCGCTCTTCGCTGATGGCCGCGGCCAGGCTGTCCACGCCCACCGGGCCACCGTCGAACTTCTCGATCATGGTCAGCAGCAGGCGCCGGTCCTGGTGGTCGAAACCACGCTCGTCGATGTCCAGCAGGTTCAATGCCAGGTCGGCAATCGGCTTGGTGATGTGGCCCTTGGCCCGGACTTCGGCAAAATCCCGGACCCGGCGCAGCAGGCGGTTGGCGATCCGCGGCGTGCCCCGGGCACGCCGGGCGATCTCATACGCACCGTCCGGATCCAGCGGCAACCCGAGGATGCCCGCCGAGCGGCTGACAATCGTCGCCAGGTCGGCGTTGTTGTAGAACTCCAGGCGCTGGACGATACCGAAGCGGTCCCGCAACGGGTTGGTCAGCATGCCAGCGCGGGTGGTGGCGCCCACCAGGGTGAAGGGCGGCAGGTCCAACTTAATGGAGCGTGCCGCCGGTCCTTCGCCGATCATGATGTCGAGCTGGAAATCTTCCATGGCCGGGTACAGCACTTCCTCGACGATCGGCGACAGCCGATGGATTTCGTCGATGAACAGCACATCATGGGGCTCAAGGTTGGTCAGCAGCGCCGCCAGGTCACCCGGCCGCTCAAGGACCGGCCCGGACGTGCTCTTGATCGAGACGCCCATTTCCTGGGCAATGATGTTGGCCAGGGTGGTCTTGCCCAGGCCCGGCGGGCCGAAGATCAAGGTGTGGTCCAGCGACTCGCTGCGCCCACGGGCGGCCTGGATGAACAATTCCATCTGCTCGCGCACGGTCGGTTGACCGATGTAGTCGGCCAGGCTGACAGGACGAATCGCGCGGTCCTGGATTTCCTCGCGGTCACGGGGCGCGCCCGTGGCGGCGATCAGGCGGTCAGCTTCAATCACTTAAATCATTCCCTTCAGGGCACGACGAATCATGTCTTCAGTGCTCAGGCCTTTTTCCTTGATAGCGGAAATCGCCTTGCTGGCTTCCTGCGGCTTGTAGCCCAGGGAGATCAGCGCGGTGACTGCATCGTTTTCGGCGCTGACCGCAGGCGCAGGCGCGTCCGGCTGGTTCGGCACCAGGGCGAACATCGCCGGCACCGCCTCCCAGGCCTTGAAGCGGTCCTTGAGTTCGACCAGCAGGCGCTCGGCGGTTTTCTTGCCCACACCCGGCACCTTGGTCAGGGCCGAGGTGTCCTGGGACTGCACACAACGCACCAATTCATCGACTTCCAGGCTCGACATCAAGGCCAGGGCCAGTTTCGGGCCGACGCCATTGAGACGGATCAGTTCGCGAAAGAAGTCCCGCTCGCGCTTGCCGACAAAGCCATAGAGTAACTGCGCATCCTCGCGCACGACCAAATGGGTGTGCAGGGTCAGCGGCTCGCCGACCGACGGCAAGCGATACAGCGTGGTCATGGGCACTTCCAGCTCATAGCCCAGGCCGTTTACATCCAGAATCAGGTGCGGCGGCTGTTTTTCAGCCAGGGTGCCGCGCAAGCGTCCAATCACGTTTCAGATCCTTGGGTGTTGGCCAGCCTGCTGGCTGGCGAGTAACAGCCCGTGCATGAAGGCCGACGACACAGGCGCAAGATGCTCGGGCTCACGAAAGATTGCGCTGATGCTATCAGAGACGCAGGCGCCCGCCACGACTGCGTGCGGTTCCCAGGCCGTGAGGCAACAGGCTGGAACGGGTATGGGCATGGCAAATGGCAATGGCCAGGGCGTCGGAGGCATCGATCTGCGGCTTGCTGACCAGTTTCAACAGGTGCATCACCATCATTTGCACCTGCTCCTTGTTCGCCGCCCCGGTTCCGACGACTGCCTGCTTGACCTGGGTCGCGCTGTACTCGGCGATTTCCAGGTTTTCCTCGGCGCCGGCAACGATTGCCGCGCCCCGGGCCTGTCCCAGCTTCAAGGCCGAGTCGGCGTTGCGCGCCATGAAAACCTTTTCGATGCCCATGGTGACCGGGCCGTAGGTCTGGATAACTTCGCGCACGCCGCGATAAACGATCTGCAAGCGCTCGTGCAGTTCACCCGCCCCGGTGCGGATGCAACCGGACGCGACGTACACGCAGCCGCGCCCGGTGTCGCGAACCACACCGTAGCCGGTGATGCGCGAACCAGGGTCGATACCAAGGATTAAAGTCATAGCGCCTGCGGTTTGAAGGGGAGTTATCCAGACCTGTGGGAGCGAGCTTGCTCGCGATGGCGTCGGGTCAGCAAGCACTGTGTTGACTGACGTATCGCTATCGCGAGCAAGCTCGCTCCCACAGGTTGATCATTGGCAATCGTCAATATTTGAACAGGCCTTCTCAGCCGAGCTGTTCAGCCACCGACTCCGGGATATCCGCGTTAGAGTAGACGTTCTGCACATCGTCCAGGTCTTCAAGCATGTCGATCAGCTTGAGCACCTTCTCGGCGCCTTCCAGGTCCAGTTCGGCACTGGTGGTCGGCTGCATGACGATCTCTGCGTCGGCAGGCTTGAAGCCGGCCGCCTCCAGGGCGTTGCGCACGGCATAGAAGCTGGCGAACGAAGTGAACACGTCGAACGAGCCGTCTTCGTGGCTGACCACGTCATCGGCGTCGGCCTCCAAGGCCGCTTCCGTCAGGGCATCTTCATCGAGGCCCGGCGCGAAGCTGATCTGCCCCTTGCGCTCGAACAGATAGGCCACCGAGCCGTCGGTGCCCAGGTTGCCACCGCATTTGCTGAACGCGTGACGCACGGCGGCGGCAGTACGGTTGCGGTTGTCGGTCATGCATTCGACCATCACCGCCACACCGCCCGGGCCATAACCTTCGTAGGTCAGCTCTTCAACGTTGTCGGCCTCGGTCGCACCGGCGCCACGGGCGATGGCCCGGTCGATGATGTCACGGCTCATGTTGGCACCCAGCGCCTTGTCCAGGGCCAGGCGCAAGCGCGGGTTGGAACCCGGGTCGCCGCCACCCTGGCGGGCCGCGACCGTCAGCTCACGGATCCACTTGGTGAAGATCTTGCCTCTCTTGGCATCCTGACGTTCTTTGCGGTGCTTGATGTTCGCCCACTTGGAATGACCTGCCATAACTCGCTCCGTTTCTCTTTGGAACATTGCCCGCCCTGCGCGCACGCAGTGGCCGGCAATCAGAAATATCGACCCCAATGAAAAGGCGCATCCGAAGATGCGCCCTCTCAGGTGCCAGCCTTACTCAGCCTTTGGCTGTTCACGCAGACGAATGTGCAACTCGCGCAATGCCTTGGCGTCCACCACACCCGGCGCCTGGGTCATGACATCGGCCGCGCTCTGGGTTTTCGGGAACGCGATCACTTCACGGATCGACTGGGCGCCGGTCATCAGCATCACCAGGCGGTCCAGGCCGAAGGCCAGGCCACCGTGGGGCGGTGCACCGTATTTCAGGGCGTCGAGCAGGAAGCCGAACTTCTCTTCCTGCTCGGCTTCGTTGATGCCCAGCAGGCGGAACACGGCCTGTTGCATTTCCTTGCGATGGATACGGATCGAACCGCCACCCAGCTCGGTGCCGTTCAGGACCATGTCGTAAGCGCGCGACAGAGCGGTGGCCGGGTTGGCCTCCAACTCTTGCGGCGAGCACTTCGGCGCGGTGAACGGGTGGTGCAGCGCCGAGAAGCTGCCGTCGTCGTTTTCTTCGAACATCGGGAAGTCAACGACCCACATTGGCGCCCACTCGCAAGTCAGCAGCTTCAGGTCGTGACCCAGCTTGATGCGCAGCGCGCCCAGGGCTTCGCTGACGATCTTGGCCTTGTCGGCGCCGAAGAACACGATGTCGCCGTCAACCGCGCCCACCCGATCGAGGATCACATTGAGGTTGGCTTCAGGGATGTTTTTCACGATCGGCGATTGCAGGCCATCAACACCCGCGGCGCGCTCGTTGACCTTGATGTAGGCCAGCCCCTTGGCACCGTAGATGCCGACGAACTTGGTGTAGTCGTCGATCTGCTTGCGCGGCATGCTGGCCCCGCCAGGAACGCGCAGAGCTGCGATACGGCATTTCGGGTCGTTGGCCGGGCCGCTGAACACCTTGAAATCCACTTCCTTGAGCTGGTCAGCCACGTCCACCAGCTCCAGCGGGTTACGCAGGTCCGGCTTGTCGGAACCGTAGCGGCGCATGGCCTCTTCGAAGGTCATGTGCGGGAACTCGCCGAATTCCAGACCCAGCACTTCCTTGAACAGGTTGCGGATCATGCCTTCGGTCAGGCCCATGATGTCTTTTTCGTCGAGGAAACTGGTCTCGATGTCGATCTGAGTGAACTCAGGCTGACGGTCGGCACGCAGGTCTTCGTCGCGGAAGCACTTGGCGATCTGGTAGTAGCGGTCGAACCCGGCGACCATCAGCAGTTGCTTGAACAGCTGTGGCGATTGCGGCAAGGCGAAGAAGCTGCCGGGGTGGGTACGGCTCGGCACCAGGTAGTCGCGGGCGCCTTCCGGCGTGGCGCGGGTCAGGATCGGCGTCTCGACGTCGAGGAAGCCGTTCTCGTCCAGGTAACGACGGATGCTGGTGGTCATGCGCGAACGCAGGCGCAGCTTCTCGGCCATTTCCGGGCGACGCAGGTCGATGAAGCGGTAGCGCAGGCGGGTTTCTTCGCCCACGTCGGAGTATTCGTTGAGCGGGAACGGCGGGGTTTCCGATTCGTTGAGCACTTCCAGCTCGTAGCCCAGCACTTCGATCATGCCAGACGCCATGTTGGCGTTGCCGGCGCCAGCCGGGCGCAGACGCACCTTGCCGGTGACCTTGACCACGTATTCGCTGCGCACGCGGTCGGCGGCGGCGAAGGTTTCAGCGCGGTCCGGATCGAACACCACCTGGGCCAGGCCTTCACGATCACGGATATCGAGGAAAATCACCCCGCCATGGTCACGGCGACGATGGACCCATCCGCAAAGAGTAACTTCCTGACCTTCCAGGCTTTCGTTCAGTTGGCCGCAATAATGGCTGCGCATCATGATAGTGGTTTCACTTCTCGTAATTCGAAATTCGGTTGGAGGACCTGCCCGTGCAAGCACTCGCGCGTGTTCAACTCAATCAGCTTTGTCGCCACCGGCCAAATTCTTCTTGGCGCCGGTCTTGAAGTCGGTTTCATACCAGCCTGTGCCGCCGAGGCGGAAACCAGGCATGGACAGCATCTTTTTCAGTTCTGGCGCCTGGCAGGCAGGGCAGTCGACCAGCGGTGCCGCGCTGATCTTTTGAATGGCTTCCATCTGATGACCACAGGAAGCACATTGATAGTCGTACATCGGCATGGGGTTGTCTCGGCGATCAGGTTACTCGCGCAAAGGCTGGGCTTTGCGGCAAAGAGCGGGATTATATCCATTAAATGCGGCCTGTGCAGCCGTAAGACCGCGTGTAGGAGCTGACGAGTGCAACGAGGCTGCGATCTTGCCCCAGACACTTGAGTCGCAAGCGAAAAATCAAGATCAAGATCAAAAGATCGCAGCCTTCGGCAGCTCCTACGCCCCACCATGCTCCATCCCGGCGTCCTTCAAGCTGTGCACCACGCAGACCACACGCACCAGCGCGCTGAAATTGCGCACCCCGCCATGGCGCAGGTGCACCTCCCTGTCGACATGGGACAACAACGTACTGATGGAACAGCGGTTGAGCTGGGCCATGTCGCCGAGGATATCCCAATAGACCTGTTCCAGCCGCAGACAGGTGGCGAACCCGTTCAGACGAATGGATCGGGCCAGGGGACGCACCAGCTGCATGTCGAACCCCCTGACGAACGGATCGACGCGGATGGACTGAAAGCGTCCACGCACACCCTCCTCCGGTTCTTTTCCTTGAATCATACCGTTGACACTCCTTTGCCATACGAGCCTCTCAGTTGGAACACTCCATCTGTGGCTCTATGGAAGCTCAACGGCATCGCCAGTTCCAGACGACTTTATGACCATGGGCGTAGGACAAGCCAACAGCAGGCAGGCGACGAATTACGTCGTCCTACACGCCGCACGCTGGGAATGTGGCCCACGCCACGTCATCACTTGCCGGATCATGTCTTCGGCACCCGGCACGCCTCCCTCTTCTTTAATAGAAGAAAGGCGCGCGTACACCGAGTAAGCACCGGCGGGACTTTTCTGGCCGACGAACAGCGCGGTACGTGCCCGTAACGAGTTTGAGAAGGCCGGGGCTTTGCTGTTAAATAGGCAGTGTGTCGCTACGCTTATTTTCCCGGGTGTGGCGCATAGGCTGATTCGGGTACGTGTCCAACGCCTCTCATTGTTTCGAAGCGAACCGCCCCCGACCAGCTCTTCCTTGTGATCTGTCTTAACCGTGAGCCAATCAAAATGTTGAAAATCGTCCACTTGCTAATGGGCGCAGCTGCCCTGCTGCTGTCCTTCATCCCTAGCCTGGGTTCCGAAGCCACACCTTACCTGCAACACCCCGATGCACTGTACCTGGCCTTTTTCGGCCTGCTCAACCTGACCCTTGCACCCGTCATTCCTTACTGGAACAAAGGTCCACGTCACCAACTGCAAAACCTGGTCAGCGCCCTGCTGGTGCTGGCCGTCGCCCTGCAAACCCTGGCCCTGCTGGCGCCCATGCCGGAAATCGGTGGTCAACCGGCCATTCTGTTCAGCCTGGGCGCAGCACTGCTCGCCGTGGCACTGCACCTGGCCGTCAGCTTCTACAAGAAGTCGTCGCCGGCCGCCGCTGCGCAGAACTACGACATGTCCAACCGCGATACCGGCACGGTGAAGTGGTTCAATACGTCCAAGGGGTTCGGCTTCATCTCCCGCGACTCCGGCGATGACATTTTCGTGCATTTCCGGGCCATTCGTGGCGAAGGCCATCGCGTCCTGGTGGAAGGCCAGCGCGTGGAGTTCTCCGTAATGAACCGCGACAAGGGCCTGCAGGCCGAAGATGTGATCGCCGCGCTGCCGCGCCGCTGATCCCAGCGTAAAAAAACCGCGATGCAGCCTGGCTGCTCGCGGTTTTTTATTGCCCGTCAAACGAGAGTCGGGCCCAGTCAGTAGTGAGGCGGCGGCGCCTCTTCTTCGAACGACTCGAACTGCCCGACCATTTCTTCCTGGCGCTTGAGCAACGCCGCCATCTGCAGCTGCAGCCGCTCGACGATCCGCTGCTGCTCCACAAGCACATCGTTCAATGCCTGGATGGTGTCATCCTGAAACGCCAGGCGGCTTTCCAGATCGGTTACGCGGTCTTCAAGCTTCATGGTTCAACCCTCCAGAAACTTGAAATCATCGGTCAAGGCCACTCGCAACCGTTCACGAATGGCCGCGACCTGCCCTGCATTATAAGGCTGGGCCGAGTGCTTGCCCCAGACCGGCGCAGGCCAGGCGGCGTCATCACGCTTACGCACGATGACATGCATGTGCAATTGACTGACAACGTTACCCAAGGTTGCAACGTTCATCTTGTCGGCATCAAACGAATCCTTGAGGGTTTCGGCCAACGCCGTGGTTTCTTTCCACAGCTGCTGTTGATCAGCGTCATCCAATTGAAACAATTCGCTGATATCTTCCCGCCGCGGTACGAGGATGAACCACGGGTAGTTCGAATCGTTGGACAAGAGCAATCGGCACAACGGGAAATCACCGATGGGCAATGTGTCTTGTTGCAGTCGTGGATCTAAAGCGAACACCGCGTGTACTCCTCGCTCGTTATCGGTTCTGCCCGGTTTGGCGGCCCGCAGGCCTGCATCGGACTCAGACGCGCAGCATACCTGCGAACGCCGGATCGATCACTGCGTACCGTCCTGATGCCCGGTCTTCGAATGTTTTTTTCAACACACCGCATCAACCTGTGCAAGCTGACGCACCAACACGGCGCAGGCGGCACGACAGGGTCCTGACAGGACCGTGCCAGGGCTCGGGAAAGGCACGATGCTGTAAGATTTTCGTACAGCTTGAAAATTTTTTGCACCAAAACTGCACAGTGCGTCTACGCTCAGTGCACAAAGTATCCGTGATTTACTCACTGGGTAGGGTGAACCGGTAACGTTTTTGATTGTCTTGCCACGTTTGCCAGCGTCAAACACGAGAGCCGCACACGAGTCAACCCTATTTAAAACAAGGCCTTTGGAGCCCGGTTTCATGAGGTTTCACCGAGTCAATCGGTAAAATGTGAAAAAAATGTAAACGAAATCCGGGTTTGAGCATGCTTGTTGCATTCATCCCCGCACTGTCCAAAGGACCCGCCGGAAATGGGAACCTGCCGACATACAAATTAAAGTGGCAAGGCTGCCCTCAGGAGCTTCAAACGCGGTAATGACGGACTCTTTACACCGATGCCGGAAAAGAAAAAACAACATTAAAGTTGTGAATACGGTTGCGTCGGAACAGCTGAAATGCGACATGGATCGAGCCATTGGCGACATGGTCGTAAAGAAGCTGAAAGGTTGAATGGGCAAGTATCGCCAATAGGGTCGGCGTGATATAAGTTTGCGCCGACACAAAAAGAAAGAGCCGCCCAGATAATAAAACAGGTGGGACGGCAGTACTCTTCTAAAACCAAAGGAGCAAATCACGATGCGCGTGATGAAGTGGAGCATGATCGCACTGGCAGTTGCAGCAGCAGCCAGTACTCAAATGGCCTCGGCCGCACCTTTCGTAAGTGACCAGGCTGAAGCCAAAGGTTTTGTTGAAGATGCCAGCGCTAAACTGCTGCTGCGCAACTACTACTTCAACCGTGATCGCAAAGATGGCGCAACCGATCAGAAAGACTGGACCCAAGGTATCTGGGGCAACTTCAACTCCGGTTACACCCAAGGCACCGTAGGCGTCGGCGTTGATGCGTTCGGTTACCTGGCAGTCAAACTGGACGGCGGTGACGGCACTGGCGGCACCGGCAACATGAGCCGCGATGCCGATGGCCACGTCAACGACAGCCAAGGCAAAGCCGGCGCGGCGGTTAAATTCCGCGTCTCCAAGACCGAGCTGAAAGTCGGTGACCAGCAGCCAAGCACTGCCCCAGTGTTCGCTGTCGGTGGCTCCCGTGTCCTGCCTCAAACTGCCAGCGGTTTCCAACTGCAGAGCAGCGAAGTCAAAGACCTTGACCTCGAAGCCGGCCACTTCTACTCGGCAACCAGCCAGGACCGTAACGCTCGTGATGGCGGCCTGTTTGCAACCTACGCTGGCGTAGAAGCCAACACCATCGACTACGCTGGTGGTAAATATGCATTCAGCGACAACCTGAGCGCATCGATCTACGGCGCCCAGCTGGAAGACATCTGGAACCAGTACTACGGTAACCTGAACTACACCATCCCAATGGGTGGCGATCAGTCCCTGAACCTGGACGGTAACATCTACCGCACCACCGACACTGGCAGCTCCAAGGCTGGTGAGATCAGCAACACCGCGTTCTCCCTGGCAGCTGCTTTCTCGTTCCTGAAAGCGCACACCATCACCGTTGGCTTCCAGAAAATCAACGGCGACACGCCGTTCGACTACATCGGTGTAGGCAAGAACAACCGCGGCGGCGACTCGATCTTCCTCGCCAACTCCATCCAGTACTCTGACTTCAACGGTCCTAACGAGAAATCTGCCCAGGTCCGTTACGACATCAAGATGGCTGAGTACGGCGTTCCTGGTCTGAGCTTCATGACCCGTTACGTTAAAGGTTGGGACATCGACGGTACCAACACTCCAGCAGGCAGCCCTTACGCTGGTCTGTACGGTGCAGACGGCAAGCACAACGAAACCAACTTGGAAGCCAAGTACGTTGTTCAGTCTGGCCCGGCCAAAGATCTTTCCTTCCGTGTTCGTCAAGCCTGGCACTACGCTAACGCTGACGAAGGCGAAGGCGATATCAAAGAGTTCCGCCTGATCGTCGACTACCCGATTTCGGTTCTGTAATCACCGAAAGCTAGTTCGCGGTAATCAAAAAAAGGCCCATCCTCGGATGGGCCTTTTTTATTGGCTTTAGTTAACCGACCCACTCTTTCTAAAAATCTGATCAAGCGGTCAAACATGAGCCGAACGACTGATCGTTACACCGATGTCGATTCCTGAACCACCCGAATCACTCGCTGTGGGAACGGAATATCAATACCGGCGTCCTTCAAACGATCGCGCGCCTGCTCATTGAGCATGAAGATCACGCTCCAGTAATCCGCCGTTTTCACCCATGCCCGCAACGACACAGTGATCGAACTGTCGCCCAAGGTGGAAATCACCGCTTCCGGTGCAGGATCGGCCAGCACGCGCTCATCCTTGGCCAACGCCAACAACACCTCCCGGGCTTTCTGCAGGTCAGCCTGATAATCCACGCCGACATCGAACACTACCTTGCGGGTCGGCTGGCGATTGGTGTTGGTGATGATGCCGTTCGACAGATTGCCGTTTGGCACGATGACGGTCTTGTTGTCACCGGTGCGAATCACGGTGTGGAAGATCTGGATGCTGTCGACCGTACCGGCCACACCCTGGGCTTCGATCCAGTCACCGATGCGGAACGGGCGAAACAGCAGGATCAGTACGCCACCGGCGAAGTTCGCCAGGCTACCTTGCAGGGCCAGGCCAATCGCCAGGCCGGCCGCACCGATAGCGGCGACGAACGAAGTGGTTTCCACACCGATCATCGAAGCGACACTGACGATCAGCAATATCTTCAGGATGATGTTTGCCAGGGTACTGATAAACCCTTGCAGCGCCAGGTCGGCGTTACGCAAGGCCAGCAGCGCGCCCAGTTTCTGCGTCACCTTGTTGATCAACCACCAGCCGATGGCCAGGGTGATGACGGCCAGCAGCACGCGGCTGCCGTATTCCATGATCATGGGGATCCAGGTCTGGGAAGCCTTGACCAGGTTGTCCACTTCAGCATTCAAATCCATCTTTCTCTCCTATTCCTGTTGCACGCGGCATTTTGTGGCGCGGAGATTTATCCCCGCGCCACAATGTTTAATACAACCCAGTATCAGTCGCGGAAGTTGTTGAATTGCAGCGGCATACCGAATTCCTTGCCCCGCAGTGCCGCAATGGCTTCCTGCAAGTCGTCACGCTTCTTGCCGGTGACTCGCACCTGTTCGCCCTGGATGGCGGCTTGCACCTTGAGCTTGGCGTCCTTGATATGAGCGACGATCTTCTTCGCCAGCTCCTTGTCGATGCCTTCCTTGAGCACGGCTTCCTGCTTCATCAGCTTGCCCGAGGCATAGGCGTCCTTGACCTCAAGGCACTGCACGTCGATCTTGCGCTTGACCAACGCCAGCTTGAGGATCTCGATCATCGCCTCGAGCTGGAAGTCGGCCTCGGCGGTCAGGTTCACGGTCAGGTCTTTTTCCTTGAACTCGAAACTGCCCTTGCCCTTGAGGTCATAACGACGGTCGAGTTCCTTGACGGCGTTTTCAACCGCGTTGGTGACTTCGTGCTTGTCCAGTTCGGATACCACGTCGAATGACGGCATGTAGTGTTCTCCAAATAAAAAGGCGCGCCAGTATCAACGGCGCGCGCTTGGCTTGTGGTTAAAATCGGGCTCATTATAACGGCTCTTTTCCTGCCGACACTGCGAGCCCTCAGATGCCTGCGCCAATCCGAGTAAAAAACTGATGTCTACCACCTGGCATGTCCTGGGGGCCGGCAGTCTCGGCACGTTGTGGGCCACGCGCCTGGCCCGGGCCGGGTTGCCGGTTCGGCTGGTGTTGCGCAACGAAGCCCGCCTGCAGGCCTACCGCAGCGCCGGCGGCCTGACGCTGGTGGAACAGGGCCAGGCGCAGAGCTACCCGATACCTGGCGAAACGGCGGACAACCCGAAACCGATCAGGCGCCTGCTATTGGCCTGCAAAGCCTACGACGCGGAAGCGGCCGTGGCCTCGGTGGCCCATCGCCTGGACGCCGAATCGGAACTGATCCTGTTGCAGAACGGCCTCGGCAGCCAGGACACGGTGGCCAATTGCGTGCCCCAAGCCCGTTGCATCAGCGCCTCCAGCACCGAAGGCGCGTTCCGCGACGGTGACTGGCGCGTGGTATTCGCCGGCCACGGCTACACCTGGCTGGGCGATCCAGCTCACCCGGTGGCGCCGTTCTGGCTCGACGACCTGGCCGCTGCCGGCATTCCCCACGAGTGGAGCGCCGACATCCTCACCCGGCTCTGGCGCAAGCTGGCGCTCAATTGCGCAATCAACCCGCTGACCGTGCTGCACCACTGCAAGAACGGCGGCTTGCAGGAACACCGCTGCGAAGTGGCGACCTTGTGCGCAGAGCTCACTGACCTGCTCGAACGCTGCGGCCAGCCCGCGGCAGCCGAAGATTTGCAGCCGGAAGTCGAACGGGTGATCCAGGCCACCGCCGCCAATTACTCCTCGATGTACCAGGATGTCGCCAATCGGCGCCGCACCGAAATCAGCTACTTGCTCGGTTATGCCTGCAAGGTCGCCCAACGCCATGAACTGAGCGTGCCGCACCTGGAACAACTGCGACAGCGACTGATTGTCCACTTGCACAACCTCGGATTGCCCAGCGACTGAGCAGCGGCTACGCTGGCCCTCGTATTCCTTTTTAGCGACGAGTCTGATGCCATTGCGCCAGCGCCTTGAAAACCTCCCGGTCGGCCAGAAACTGCTGGCCGCCCTGTTGGTGTTGTTGACCACTGTCCTGCTGGTGGCCAACCTGACCTTTATCAGCGCCGCCTACTACATCTCCCAGGAAAGCATGGCACCCCAGGCCCTGCAGACCATTGGCCGACTGGTGGCCAATCCGAGCCTGATCTCCGACGCCCTGCAATCGCCACAAAGTGCCCAACGCTTGCTCGACGAGCTCAACAGCTACGCACCGCTGCGGGCGGCGGCGCTGTACGACGGCCAGGGCGAACGCCTGGCACAACTGCAACAGGGCGAAAAGCTCAAGCTGCCGGACCAATACCGCAACATACAAACCTGGCAGGCGGGCGAATTTCGCAGCAACCAGGTCATTACCCTGCCCCGCCCCGGCACGCTGCCCGGCCATCTGTTACTGGTGGCCAGCAGCGAATTGCCGACCGCGTTCTACACCGGCACCCTGACTGCCAGCCTCGGCATCCTGATTTTCAGCGTGTTGCTGTGGCTGATCATTGCCCAGCAGATCAAGCGCCTGATCACCCAGCCGATTCATCAACTTGAAGAACTGTCACGCCAGGTCACCCGCGAAGAGAACTATGCCCTGCGTGCCGCACGCGGCAACCACGATGAGATCGGCAGCCTGGCCGAGGCGTTCAACACCATGTTGTCGCGGATCGAAGCCCGGGAGCAGCAACTCAAGCGCGCGCGGGACGACTCCCAGGCCGCCTACGACCAGGCCCAGGGCCTGGCGGAAGAAACCCGCCATACCAATCGCAAGCTGGAGCTGGAAGTCCAGGTGCGCAGCAAGATCGAGAAAAAGCTCACCGGTTTCCAGAATTACCTCAACAGCATCATCGACTCCATGCCGTCGGCGCTGATCGCCCTCGACGAGCAGCTCTACGTCACCCAATGGAACCAGGAAGCCAGCGCCCTCTCCGGCACACGGCTGGACGAGGCGCTGAACCAGCCGATCTTCCTCGCTTTCGAACCGCTCAAGCCGTACCTGCCCCAACTCAAGCAGACCGTCGAGCAGCACACGGTGGCCAAGATCGAACGCGTCACCTGGACCAAGGACGACGAAGCCCGCCACTACGCCCTCACCTTCTACCCACTGATGGGGGGCGCCGGGCGTGGCGTGGTCATCCGGATCGATGACATCACCCAGCGCCTGTCGCTGGAAGAAATGATGGTGCAATCGGAGAAAATGCTCTCGGTCGGCGGCCTCGCGGCGGGCATGGCCCATGAAATCAACAACCCGTTGGGCGCGATCCTGCACAACGTGCAGAACATCCGCCGACGCCTGTCGCCGGAACTGCCCAAGAACCTCGAACAGGCCGAGCTGCTGGGTATCCCGTTAGAGGAGGTCAATCGTTACCTCCAGGGTAGGGAGATCCCGCAGCTGCTCGACGGCATCCAGCAAGCCGGCGCCCGGGCGGCAAAAATCGTTACCCACATGCTCAGTTTCAGTCGGCGCAGTACCCGGCAAATGGCGCCTTGCGACCTGCCCGCGCTGATCGACCAGGCAGTGGAAATCGCCGGCAACGACTTCGACCTGGCCATCGGCTTCGACTTCAAGGGCCAGGCGATCACCCGTCAATTCGATCCGAACCTGGGCCCGGTACCCGGTACGGCCAACGAGCTGGAACAGGTGCTGCTCAATCTGCTGAAAAACGCCGCCCAGGCGATCCATCAACGCCAGGACGACAGCGAGCCGGGGCGTATCATCCTGCGTACGCGGTTGAATCCACCGTGGGCGGAAATCCAGGTCGAGGACAACGGCATCGGCATGAGCGAGAACGTGCGCAAACGCACCTTCGAGCCTTTCTTCACCACCAAGGAGATCGGCCAGGGCACGGGCCTGGGGCTGTCGGTCTCGTATTTCATCATCACCAACAATCACAAGGGCCAGATGGAAGTGCAGTCGGCGCCGGGTCAAGGCACCTGCTTCACCTTGCGCCTGCCCCTGGCGGGCACTTCGATGGTGCCGCAGGAAAACAGACAACTGGAGCGCTGAGCATGGGTTTTCGCCTGTCGAAGATTTACACCCGCACCGGCGACAAAGGTGAAACCGGGTTGGGCGATGGTCGCCGCGTGGCAAAGGACCACCCACGGGTCGAGGCCATCGGCGAAGTGGATACACTGAATAGCCAGCTGGGTTTATTGCTGGCCGGGCTCGCCACTGAAACGACCCGACATCCGGGGCTGAAGGAGGTCAGTGACGTGCTGGCGCCTTGTCAGCACCGTCTGTTCGACCTCGGCGGGGAACTGGCGATGCCGGCTTATCAGGCCTTGAACGTCGCGGAAATCGAGCGGCTGGAAGCGGCGATCGATGGGTGGAACGAGGAATTGGGCCCCCTGGAAAACTTCATCCTGCCCGGTGGCTCGACGCTGGTAGCCCAGGCCCACGTCTGCCGCAGCCTGGCCCGCAGCGCCGAGCGGCGTTGCCAGCAACTGAACGCCATGGAACCGCTGGCCGGGCCGGGGCTGGCCTATATCAATCGGTTGTCGGATCTGCTGTTCGTGGCCGCGCGGGTCATTGCCCGGCGGCAAGGGGTGGCGGAAGTGCTTTGGGTGGCGGCGGCCAAGCCTGGGGGCTGAATCGTTCTTGAGGCCGCCATCGCGAGCAAGCTCGCTCCCACACGGGATCTTCGACGCTCACAGAACCCCTGTGGGAGCGAGCTTGCTCGCGATGGCGTCAGCGGTTACACCACAAAATCAAGCCTCAGGCCAAAACGCCCGAATCCCCGCCACACCCTGCGCCCCGGCCTCCCAGGCTTTTTGTCGCTCGCCAGGCCCGACTCCGCCCAACAGATAAACCGGCCTGTTAAAGCCCTCGATCAACCGCGCCGCCTCTGCCCACCCCAACGGCTGTGCGTCAGGATGGGTCTGGGTCGGTTGCACCGGCGAGAGCGTGACGAAGTCCACGTCCATCTGCTGCGCCAGGGACAGTTCCTCGGCGTTATGGCAGGAGGCCGCCAGCCAGCGGTCCTTGCCGAACGGTCGACCGGCCGCAGCATGCTTGCGCAGTTGTGCGGCGGTAATGTGCCAGCCAGCGGAAGGAAAATCCCCCAGCCATTCGAACGGCCCCTTGAGCATCAGCTGGGCCTTGCCGGCACACAGCCCCGCCGCGTCCACCGCCAGATCGCGGTATTGCGGGTCGTAACCATTGGGGGCACGTAGCTGGACCAACTTGATCCCACCGGCAATCGCCTTCTGCATGCCGCGCAGCAAGGCCGGCGTCTCAAGACCTTCAGGGGTAATCAGGTACTCGCCCGGCAAACGGGCCGCCGCGACGATCGGCTGATTGGCGGCCGGAAACTCATAGTTCGTCAGGTCGCGGGCCGTCACCCAAGCCAACGGCTGCCCTTCGGCACCGTGGGGCTCACCGGTGAACGCAGAGACTTCCCAGACATCCAGCAACACCTGTTTGTCCGGGTAGTCGTGACGCACCTTGATCAACGGTCGAGCAGCCTCGACGACAATGCCCAGCTCTTCATGAAGTTCGCGGGCCAGGGCGGTTTCGACGGACTCATCGGCCTCGACCTTGCCACCGGGGAACTCCCACAGGCCGCCCTGGTGCTGGGTGTCGGCCCGTCGGGCGATCAGGATTTTACCGGCGGCATCGCGGATGACCGCCGCCGCCACATGGACTCGTTTCACCGCGCAGTGTCCTCCAGGCCAGCTTGTTGCCACGCCTTGAACGCTGGCCATTGATATAGGGTTTCGACGTAGGCCTCATCGACCTCCGACAGTTTCACCTGATAAGTGCGCAAGCGCACGGCAACAGGAGCAAAAAACGCATCGGCCAGGCTCACGCGGCCAAACAGATAGGGACCGGTTTCGGTCGCCGTGGCACGGCATTCGGCCCATAGCGCCAGCATCCGCTGGATTTCCGCCTGCACATCAGATGGCATCGGCGACAACGGCGCATCGTGCAGCAGGTCCATGGGCATGTGGCTGCGCAGGGCAAAAAAACCGCTGTGCATCTGCGCACAGGCCGAGCGTGCCTGGGCCCGGGCGGCCACATCCTTGGGCCAGAGACTGGCCTCGGGAAACTGTTCAGCCAGGTATTCGGCAATCGCCAGGGAATCGGCGATCACGCCGAACTCGGTCTTGAGCAACGGGACCTTGGCCGTGGCCGAATACTTGAGCAGCTTCTCGCGGGTGTCGGGTTGATCGAGCCTGACCAGCTCTTCGGTGTACTTCGCGCCGGTCAGCGCCAGGGCCAACGCGCCGCGCAGGGACCAGGAAGATAGATCTTTGTCGCCGATGATCAGGTGCAGGCTCATGTGGATTCCTTTCTTGTGGTTCTGAGGTGTCTGTTCTGGCGCCATCGCGAGCAAGCTCGCTCCCACAGTGGATCGGTGGTGTGAACACTTTCTAAGTCACCCAACAAATCCCTGTGGGAGCGAGCTTGCTCGCGATTGGAGCAGCTCGCTCCCGGGCCTGTTAAGTCCGGTACTCAGCGTTGATCTTCACGTACTCGTGGGACAGGTCGGTGGTCCAGATGGTTTCGCTGCAATCCCCCCGTCCCAGCTCGATACGGATGGTGATTTCTTCCTGTTGCATGACCGCCGCGCCCTGGGCTTCGGTGTAGGTCGCAGCGCGAGCGCCTTGGCTGGCGATGCAGACTTCACCGAGGAACACGTCGATCTTGCTCACGTCCAGCTCAGGCACGCCGGCACGGCCAACGGCGGCGAGAATGCGGCCCCAGTTAGGGTCGGAGGCGAACAGCGCGGTCTTGATCAGCGGCGAGTGGGCCACGGTGTAGCCAACATCCAGGCATTCCTGGTGATTGCCACCGCCGTTGACCTGCACGGTCACGAACTTGGTCGCGCCTTCGCCGTCACGGACGATGGCCTGGGCCACTTCCATGCACACTTCAAACACCGCCTGTTTCAGAGCCGCGAACAGCGGGCCGCTGGCTTCGGTGATTTCCGGCAGGCTAGCCTTGCCGGTGGCGATCAGCATGCAGCAGTCGTTGGTGGAGGTGTCGCCGTCGATGGTGATGCGGTTGAACGACTTGTTGGCACCGTCGAGCATCAGGTCTTGCAGCACCTGGCGCGAGACTTTGGCGTCGGTGGCGATGTAGCCGAGCATGGTCGCCATGTTCGGGCGGATCATGCCAGCGCCTTTGCTGATACCGGTGACCGTGATGGTCACGCCATCGTGCTCGAACTGGCGGCTCGCGCCCTTGGGCAAGGTGTCGGTGGTCATGATGCCGGTGGCGGCCGCGGCCCAATTGTTTTCCGACAGGTCATCGAGCGCGGCTTGCAGCGCGCCTTCGATCTTCTCGACCGGCAGCGGCTCGCCGATCACGCCAGTGGAATACGGCAGCACCTGGCTGGCATCGACACCGGTCAGCTCAGCCAGCTTGGCGCAAGTACGCTCGGCAGCGGCCAGGCCTGGCGCGCCGGTACCGGCGTTGGCGTTACCGGTGTTGGTCAGCAGGTAACGCACCGGCCCCTGCACGCGCTGCTTGGCCAGGATGACCGGCGCGGCGCAAAAGGCATTGAGGGTGAACACGCCAGCGACCGTCGAGCCTTCGGCGCAACGCATGACCACGACGTCCTTGCGCCCGGGGCGCTTGATGCCCGCCGAGGCAATACCGAGTTCAAAACCGGCAACCGGGTGCAACGTTGGCAACGGACCAAGACCAACAGCCATGAATGCGCTCCTAAATGAGATGTCTATCGACGCCGTCCTCATCGAGACGGCGAATCAAAATGGCAAAACGCCGCGACGGATAAAATCCGGTCGCGGCGCGGGTGGTTCAGCGTTGGAACGGGTTTATTGGATCTGCCCGTGGCAATGCTTGTATTTCTTGCCCGAACCGCAATAGCACAGTTCGTTACGGCCCAGCTTCTGCTCGTTGCGCACCGGTGCGGTCGCAAGGGCGACATCCACATCGACGCCCTCTTCGGCAACCACTTCCAGGCCCGGGGCTTCGGCGTGTTCGAACTGCATGCGCGCAGCCAGGGCTTCGGCTTCCTGGCGCAGGCGGGCTTCTTCTTCGGCCGGGTCTTCGCGGCGAACCTGAACGTGGGACAGCACACGGATCGAGTCGCGCTTGATCGAGTCGAGCAACTCGGAGAACAGCGTGTAGGACTCGCGCTTGTACTCCTGCTTCGGGTTCTTCTGGGCGTAACCGCGCAAATGGATACCGTGACGCAGGTGGTCCATGGTCGACAGGTGGTCTTTCCACAAGTCGTCCAGTACCCGCAGCACAATCTGCTTCTCGAAGGAACGCAGCGCCTCGGCGCCCGCTTGATCTTCCTTCTCGTTGTAGGCCGCGATCAGTTCGGCCAGCAGTTTCTCGCGCAGGGTTTCTTCATACAGGTGATCGTCTTCGTCGAGCCATTGCTGGATCGGCAATGCCACGCCGAAATCGTTCTGCAAGGCGGATTCCAGGCCGGCGACGTCCCACTGTTCCGGCAGCGACTGCGGCGGGATGTGGGCGCTGACAGTGGCGTTGAGCACGTCCTGGCGGAAATCGGCGATGGTTTCGCCAATGTTGTCGGCGGCCAACAAACTGTTACGCATGTGATAGATCACTTTACGCTGTTCGTTGTTGACGTCGTCGAACTCGAGCAATTGCTTACGGATATCGAAGTTGCGGCCTTCGACCTTGCGCTGGGCCTTCTCGATGGCGTTGGTCACCATGCGGTGCTCGATCGCCTCGCCTGGCTGCATGCCCAGGGCCTTCATGAAGTTCTTCACCCGGTCAGAGGCGAAGATGCGCATCAGGCTGTCTTCCAGGGACAGGTAGAAACGGCTGGAACCGGCGTCACCCTGGCGACCGGCACGGCCACGCAGCTGGTTGTCGATACGACGCGACTCGTGACGCTCGGAAGCGATCACCTGCAAACCGCCGGATTCGAGTACCTGCTGGTGACGTTTCTGCCAGTCAGCCTTGATCTGCGCGATCTGCTCTGGGGTCGGGCTTTCCAGGCTGGCGACTTCCACTTCCCAGTTGCCACCCAAGAGGATGTCGGTACCACGGCCCGCCATGTTGGTGGCGATGGTCAGCGCACCCGGGCGGCCGGCCTGGGCGATGATCTCGGCTTCCTTCTCGTGGAACTTGGCGTTGAGGACCTTGTGCTCGATGCCTTCCTTGTTGAGCAGGGCGGACATGTGCTCGGAGGTCTCGATGGTGGCGGTACCCACCAGGATCGGACGGCCCTGGGCCATGCCGTCCTTGATGTCGTTGATGATCGCCGCGTACTTCTCTTCGGCGGTCAGGAACACCAGGTCGTTGTAGTCTTTACGGGCCAGCGGCTTGTTCGGCGGAATCACCACCACTTGCAGGCCGTAGATCTGGTGGAACTCGAACGCTTCGGTATCAGCGGTACCGGTCATGCCGGACAGCTTGTTATACAGGCGGAAGTAGTTCTGGAAGGTGGTCGAGGCCAGGGTCTGGCTCTCGGCCTGGATGTTCAGGCCTTCCTTCGCTTCGATGGCCTGGTGCAGGCCTTCGGACAGGCGACGACCCGGCATGGTACGGCCGGTGTGTTCGTCCACCAGTACGACCTGGCCGTCCTGCACGATGTATTCGACGTTGCGATGGAACAGCTTGTGCGCACGCAGGCCAGCATAAACGTGGGTCAGCAGGCCCAGGTTGTGGGCCGAGTACAGGCTCTCGCCTTCGGCCAGCAAACCAATACGGGTGAGCATTTCCTCGACGAACTGGTGACCCGCTTCGTTGAGCTCGACCTGACGGGTCTTCTCGTCAACGGTGTAGTGCCCGGCCTGGGTCACTTCGCCTTCGACTTCCTCGACGTGCAACTTGAGCTGCGGGATCAGTTTGTTGATCTCGATGTACAGCTTGGAGCTGTCCTCGGCCTGACCGGAAATGATCAGCGGGGTACGGGCTTCGTCGATGAGGATGGAGTCGACTTCGTCGATCACGGCAAAGTTGAGTTCACGCTGGAATTTTTCTTCCATGCTGAACGCCATGTTGTCGCGCAGGTAGTCGAACCCGAATTCGTTGTTGGTGCCGTAGGTGATGTCGGCAGCGTAGGCGGCGCGCTTCTCTTCCGGCGGCTGGAACGGCGTGACGACGCCGACAGTCAGGCCGAGGAATTCGTAGAGCGGGCGCATCCAGTTGGCGTCGCGACGGGCCAGGTAGTCGTTGACCGTCACTACGTGCACGCCCTTGCCGGACAGCGCGTTGAGGTACACGCCCAAGGTCGCCACGAGGGTCTTGCCCTCACCGGTACGCATTTCGGCGATCTTGCCTTCGTGCAAGGTCATGCCACCGATCAACTGAACGTCGAAGTGGCGCATGCCCATGATCCGCTTGCCGGCTTCACGGGCGACCGCAAAGGCTTCAGGCAGGAGCTGGTCAAGGGTTTCCCCCTTGGCGATGCGGTCCTTGAATTCGGCAGTCTTGGCGCGTAACTGATCGTCCGAAAGGGCCACCATTTGCTCTTCGAAGGCATTGACAGTCTGTACCGTCTTGAGCATGCGCTTGACTTCACGCTCGTTCTTGCTTCCAAAAAGTTTCTTTAACAAAGGCGCAAACATATCGGCAGGATCTTCCACACTAAAGGGATGGAGGGCGGCCCCGTGAGTCGCCCGTGCAGCCCTCATGGCCGCATGCGAACGAGCATTCTACCCGGAAACGATGGAGAGGAAAGTGGCGTTATTCCACGATGCTGGCACAGCGCTGTGACGGGGCTTGCATAAAATAAGGGCTTTTGCGCGAACTTCAACCCATCCAGAGCAGAAGTTACTCATTGATTGTGCAGCCAAAAGCCGCTGGGCGAGAGGGTCGAGGCGCATCCGGCGCTTTCTGCTACCATGGCGCCTCTGTCACTTGCGGTATTCATTCATGGCCTTTCGCCCCCTTCCAGCCAAGGCGCCCGCCGTTCTGCTGCGCGAAGCCAAGCCGCTGAAAGCCATCTTTGGCCACGCCAAACGCCTGGGTCACCTGCAACGCCTGCTCGACAGCCAGTTGCAACCGGCTGCGCGCGAGCATTGCCACGTGGCCTCCTGGCGCGAAGGCAGTTTGCTGCTGATCGTCACCGACGGCCACTGGGCCACACGCCTGCGCTATCAGCAAAAACGCCTGCTGCGCCAACTCCAGGTCTTCGAAGAATTCGCCAACCTGACGCGGATCCTGTTCAAGGTACAACCGCCCACCGTCCAGGTCGGCGTCAAGGGGCACACGCTGGATTTGTCCACCGACGCCGCGGCGACTATCCAGGCCACGGCGGACGGCATCACCGACCCCAACCTGCGGGCGGCGCTTGAGCGATTGGCGGCGCATGCCAGGCCCAAGGGCTGAGATTTTCGGCGGCAGTTAGATAGCTATCGCGAGCAAGCTCGCTCCCACAGGGGATCTGCGGCGGGCACCTGTTTCGTGTACGACGCCGATCCCTTGTGGGAGCGAGCTTGCTCGCGATGGCGGCGGGTCAGCCAGCCTATTTTTCGCCTGTTAGACCGCTATCGCGAGCAAGCTCGCTCCCACAGGGGATCTGCGGCGGGCACCTGTTTCGTGCACGACGCCGATCCCTTGTGGGAGCGAGCCTGCTCGCGATAGCGGCGACTCGGTCCTGACTACCGGCGCTTGCTGCCCCCCAGCAACGACCCCATCAACCCACGCACCAATTGCCGGCCCAACTGATTGGCCGCCTGGCGCATCGCCGATTTAAGCGCCTGGCCGGCTGCCGTGCCGAGGAATTCCCCGGCCTTTTCGGTGAAGCTCGGTTCTTCCGCCGTCGGCTTGCCCGGCGCCTCTTCGGCCTGCGGCTCCAGCCCTTTGCGGCCCATCAGCACTTCATAGGCCGATTCGCGATCAATGGGCTTGTCATAGCGCCCTTGCAACGGCGAACTGGCGATCAACCCGGCGCGCTCGGCTTCGCTCAGCGGCCCGATGCGCGATTGCGGTGGCGCCACCAGCACGCGCTGGACCACTTCCGGCGTACCTTTTTCCTGCAAGGTGCCCACCAAGGCTTCACCGATGCCCAGTTCGGTCAGCACCGCCAGGGCATCGAACTGCGGGTTGGGCCGGAAACCGTCGGCCACCGCCCGCAGGGATTTCTGCTCCTTGGCAGTAAAGGCCCGCAACCCGTGCTGGATGCGCAAGCCCAACTGCGCCAGCACGTCGTCCGGCAAGTCGCCCGGCGACTGGGTCACGAAATACACCCCCACGCCCTTGGAACGGATCAGCCGCACCACTTGCTCCAGGCGCTCCTGCAAGGCCTTGGGCGTGCCGGCAAAAAGCAAATGCGCCTCGTCGAAGAACAGCGCCAACAGCGGTTTGTCTGCATCGCCGCGCTCGGGCAATTGCTCGAACAGCTCAGCCAGCAGCCATAACAGGAATGTCGCGTAGACCTTCGGCGCCTCGTGGACCAGGCGGCTGGCGTCGAGCAAGTGGATGCGGCCACGGCCATCGCTGGCCGGTTGCAGGATGTCTTCGAGCTGCAAGGCTGGCTCGCCGAACAACGCGTCCGCGCCCTGCTGTTCCAGGGTGGACAAGCGTCGCAACAACGCCTGGCTGGAACCGGTGGTCATCAAGGCCGCGTCGTCCCCCAGCAACTCGGGATTGTCCTTGAGATGGTTGAGCAGCGCCTTCAGGTCCTTGAGGTCCAGCAGCAACAGACCTTCGCGGTCGGCCACCTTGAACGCGGCGTAGAGCGCCGACTGCTGGCTGTCCGTCAGTTCCAGCAGACTGCCGATCAACAACGGGCCCATTTCACTCAAGGTGGTGCGCAGTGGATGACCGGACTGGCCATGGATATCCCACAAGGTCACCGGGTAAGCCTGGGGCTTGTGGTTGAGCCAAGGCATGCCGGCGATGCGCTCGGCGATCTTGCCCTGGGGGTTGCCGGCCGCGCCGAGGCCGCACAGGTCACCCTTGATGTCCGCCGCGAACACCGCCACGCCGGCATCGCTGAACATTTCGGCCAGGCGCTGCAAGGTGACGGTCTTGCCGGTACCGGTGGCACCCGCCACCAGACCATGACGGTTCGCCAGGCGCATGGCCTGGGCGATGGGCTGGCCGCTAAGGTCGGCCCCGATAACGAGTTGCGATGAGTCAGGCATGTGGTCACCCGTGGTGTTTGCGATATGACGCCATTTTGCACGTTTATATAAAAGCATGCCTGGCGCATTAAGCCCCTGGCGCCAGGAATAATAGCCGGCGAACCAGGACTGGCCCTATCGCGAGCAAGCTCGCTCCCACATGGGATCGGTGCCCCTCCTGTGGGAGCGAGCTTGCTCGCGATAGGGCCCTGTCAAACCCGGCAATACTCCACTGACACCCCACCCCCACAACCCCAACCGAACATCTATTCTTACTAAAGGTCAACACAGGAGAACACTGACCGGAGGGACGTTCATCGTGCATATAGCGGACATAACCATGTTCTACGCCCCCGCCAGCGGAGGCGTGCGCACTTATCTGGATGCCAAGCACCGGCGCCTGGGCGATCGGCCCGGTATTCGCCACAGCCTGTTGATCCCCGGCGCGCATTTGAGCGAGCACGATGGGATCTACAAGGTTCCGGCCCCTGCACTGCCGTTCGGCAAGGGCTATCGCTTCCCCCTTCGCCTGGCCCCCTGGCGCAATGTCCTGCGCGATCTACAGCCCGATCTGATTGAAGTCGGCGATCCCTACCTCACGGCCTGGGCCGCACTGGATGCCCGTCGCCAGCTCGACGTGCCCGTCATCGGTTTCTATCACTCCGACCTGCCACTGCTGGTCAGCAACCGCATGGGCAACTGGTTCACCCCCAACATCGAAGCTTATGTCAGCAAGTTGTACGGCAATTTCGACCGGGTGCTGGCGCCGAGCCAGGTCATGGCCGACAAACTGACCGGATTGGGGGTCAAGAACGTCTACGTGCAACCGTTGGGCGTCGACCTGCAAACCTTCAACCCGGCCGCCCGCGACCCGGAGTTGCGCGCCGAGCTGGGCATCGCCGAAGACGCGCGCCTGCTGATTTTCGCCGGGCGCGGCTCCAAGGAAAAAAACCTGCCGGTGCTGCTCAAGTGCATGAAACGCCTGGGCGAGCGCTACCACCTGCTGCTGGTGGGCTCGTCGATGCCCGCCTTGGTGCCGGACAACGTCACGGTGATCGATGAATTCTGCCCGGCACCGCAAGTCGCCCGGCTCATGGCCAGCGCCGATGCCCTGCTGCACGCCGGCGATCAGGAAACCTTCGGCCTGGTGATCCTCGAAGCCATGGCCAGTGGCATTCCGGTGGTGGCGGTGGCGGCCGGGGCCTTTACCGAAATCGTCGATGAAGACTGCGGCCTGCTGTGCACACCCAACAATCCACAGGCCATGGCCAATGCCGTGCGCCAACTGTTTGCCGAAGGCTGCCAGCGCCGTGGTGTGCTGGCGCGCCAGCATGTGGAGCAGCATTACGCCTGGGATACCGTGGTCAACAGCTTGCTGGGGCACTACTACGCGGTGCTCGGCGGGCAGATGCCACTGCTGGCCAATGGTTGAGGTGAGGTCCGTGTCGATGAACCGCTCGCCCCGCGCGCTCCTGCTGGTGCTGCACGACGTGGCACCGCAAACCTGGCCCGACTACCAGCCCTTCGTCGAAGCCGTCGACGCCCTCGGCCAGGTGCCGATGACCTGGTTGGTGGTGCCTGACTTTCACCGCAACAACGCCCTGGAGGCTCACCCCGGCTTTCGGCGCCTGCTCGACAGCCGGGTCGAGCGCGGCGACGAACTGGTGTTGCATGGCTACTACCATTGCGACGACGGCCCTGTCGCCCGCCACCCCAAGGACTGGTTCATGCGCCGGGTCTATACCCATGAGGGTGAGTTCTACAACCTGTCCGAGGCCGCCGCCCTCGCCCGCCTGCGCGCCGGTATCGAAACCTTTGAACGCTACCACTGGCCGTTGGAAGGTTTCGTCGCCCCGGCCTGGCTGATGAGCGAAGGCACGCGCCAGGCCTTGCGCCAGTTGCCGCTGAGCTACACCAGCGACACCCGACACCTTTATCGCCTGCCTGACTTCACCGCCATCGATGCGCCGGGGCTGGTCTGGAGTGCCCGCAGCGCCTGGCGCCGTGGCCTGTCGAAAGTCATCAGTGACCAACGCGAACAGCGCTGGCGCCAGGCCCCGGTGATTCGCCTGGGCCTGCACCCGGTGGACATGCGCCATGCCTTTTCCCGGGACTATTGGCTGCGCACCCTCGAACGCCTGCTCAACGACGGTCGTGTACCCATGACCAAAGTCGACTGGCTGGCGACCCAGGGGCTGCGGGCCCGCAGCGCCGCATGAAACGGCTGATCTGGTTGGGCGCCGCCCTGCTCACGGCGCTACTGGTGCCGCTGCTGGTCGGTGGCGGGGAAATGTGGTCGCGGGTGCAGCGCTTTCCCTTGCCGCTACTGCTGGCCATGCTCGGCATGATCGTGCTGTGCTGGGGCTTGAACTCCGTGCGCTTGCGCCTGCTGCTGGGGGAGCACCGTGGGCGCATCGGCGCTCTGAAAAGCATCGGCGTGGTGATGTCCACCGAGTTCGCCATGTGCGCGACGCCCGGTGGCAGTGGCGGCCCACTGACGCTGATGGCCTTGCTGGCGCGCAACGGCGTGCGCCCGGCCCATGGCAGCGCGGTGTTTGCCATGGATCAGTTGAGTGACTTGCTGTTCTTCCTCTGCGCCTTGGTGGGCATTCTGTTTTACGCGCTGTTCCAGAACCTCAGCCAGCGCATGGAATGGATGCTGGCGTTAAGCGCGATTTCATTGTTTGGCGGGTTGTTCGGCTGCGTGCTGGTGGCCCGCTATCACCGCAGATTGATTCTGCTGGGCGCTCGACTGCTGCGCCACTTGCGTGTCAAAGCTGTCACCCGTCGGCGCTGGGCCCGCAAGATCCTGAGCTTTCTGGCGGCGTTCACCGACACCTTGAAACTGCCAAAACAGACACTGTTCCAGGTCTTCGGCCTGACCTGCCTGCATTGGGCGCTGCGCTACAGCGTGTTGTACCTGGCATTGAAGGGGCTGGGGGCAGATTTGCAGTGGGCCTGGAGTTTCCTGATCCAGATGCTGTCCCTGAGCGCGGGACAGTTCAGCCTGCTACCGGGCGGCGCCGGGGCGGCCGAATTGACTTCCGCGGCGCTGCTGGCACCCATGGTGGGCAAATCTACCGCGGCGGCGGCGATTCTGATCTGGCGGGCGGTGACCTATTACTTTTATCTGGTGGCCGGTGGGCCGGTGTTCTTCCTGATGGTCGGGCGGCCGTTGCTCAAGAAACTGATCAGGCTCAGACAGGCCTGACGTATCACGGCTTCTGCTCGGGCTCGTCCTGGGGATGCAGTTGCTCCCACAATTGCGCAGCATCGGGAAACTCAGTGCCGTCCTCCGGGCCCAACGCATCTGGGTCATAGCGGCTGAGGCAGCCCTCGCCCAAGGTCGCCGGCGCCTTGGAGGTGGCTTTGTCCAATGGATCGGTCATGGCTCAATGCTGCTCCCGTAAGAAGGTTGCATGAATGCTGCGCCTGTAGGAGCTGACGAGCGAAGCGAGGCTGCGATCTTTCCCCTACCGATTGAGTCTCGAGCGAAAGATCAAAATCAAAAGATCGCAGCCTTCGGCAGCTCCTACAAGTGCCCAAAGCCAGTCAGAACACCACGGTCTTGTTGCCGTGCACCAGCACCCGGTCTTCCAGGTGATAACGCAGGCCCCGGGCCAACACCATCTTCTCTACGTCACGGCCGAAACGCACCATGTCTTCGATGCTGTCGCTGTGGCTGACGCGCACCACGTCCTGCTCGATGATCGGACCGGCATCCAACTCTTCGGTCACGTAGTGACAGGTGGCGCCAATCAGCTTCACACCACGCATCGACGCCTGGTGATACGGCTTGGCACCGACGAACGACGGCAGGAAACTGTGGTGGATGTTGATGACCTTATGGGCGTATTCGCGGCACAAGGCCGGCGGCAGGATTTGCATGTAGCGGGCCAGCACCACCACCTCGGCATCGTGCTGCTTGACCAGCCGCGAGACTTCGGCGAACGCCGGCTGCTTGTCCTGCGGATTGACCGGCACGTGGTAGTAAGGGATGCCGTGCCATTCCACCATGCTGCGCAAGTCGTCATGATTGGAAATCACACAGGCGATGTCGCAATCGAGCTCATCGCTGTGCCAGCGGTGCAACAGGTCGGCCAGGCAGTGGGACTCACGACTGGCCATCAGCACCACGCGTTTTTTCTGCGCGGTGTCGGTGATACGCCAGTCCATCGAGAACTCTTCGGCAATGGGGGCGAATGCTTCACGGAAGGCTTCGATACCGAAGGGCAGCGAATCGGCACGAATCTCGTGACGCATGAAAAACCAACCACTTTGATTGTCCGAGTGATGGCTTGCTTCGGTGATCCAGCCGTTATGGGACGCCAGAAAGTTACTGACTTTAGCAACGATGCCGACGCGGTCCGGACAAGCAATCACCAGACGAAAAGTGCGCATTAGGGAAACTCCAGAACTTCGCAAAGGCGGCCATTCTAGCCATTGCGCGGCAAAACTGCAGTATCGATGAGACGCCAAATCTCGACGACGGCCCCAAAGCCACGACCGGCGTGGCCCGGGAAAGCAGGCTATATGTGTGAACAGATGTGAAGACTCTGTCGCGGTATTTAACTGCAACAGGCGTTTTTGTGGCGCAGCACTAATTAATTAAATAAAACACCGGTTAAATGTTTACTTGATGAAACTGTCTGATTACTATTGCCGCACTGTGTCCTTGTCACCCGCGTCCTACATAAGGTAGTCCACATGTCCTTGATCAATGAATACCGCGCCACAGAAGAAGCTATCAAAGAACTGCAAGCTCGCCTGAAAAACCTGTCCCAAGACGACAAACTGCAAACCGAGCTTGAATTCGAAGGCAAACTGCGCACTCTGATGGGCGAATACTCCAAGTCGCTGCGCGACATCATTGCCCTGCTGGATCCAGAAGCCAAGTCGAGCAAAGCACCACGTGGCGCCGTGAAAACTACTGGCACCAAACGCGCTCGCAAAGTTAAGCAATACAAGAACCCGCACAACGGCGAAGTCATCGAAACCAAAGGTGGCAACCACAAGACTCTGAAAGAGTGGAAAGCCAAGTGGGGCGGTGACGTGGTGGAAGGCTGGGCAACCCTGCTGGGCTAAGCCTCACCGGTTCGCACCGTTCTTAGCGAACAAAAAAACGCCAGCGATTGCTGGCGTTTTTTATGCCTGTCATCTTTTTACTTCATCACGGTTCAAGGCTTAAACGTTTGCGCAATTGCTGACTGTAGCCCTGCCACTCCCTGAGTACTTCTTGCTGCACGGGTGTAGACAGAGCCATCCACTCCCCCATCGCCGCATCAAAACTTTCCAAGGTATTAGGCGCGCCCCACTCCGGGGATGACAGCCGTTGTTGACAGAAAAGTCTCCAACGCGCCTGCTCTTCAGGACTCAACGTGTCTGGAAAGTTGCGCGCGCGATATCGGAACAATAGTTCTGGCAAACGCTCATCATCGAAAGGCCAGCGTTCTTGAGCCAATTGCGCGGGGTCAGCCATACGCACTTGTTCACATAAACGTCGATCGCGATCCCCCAGGAAGCCCGCGTATAACTGTTGCTCGGGATCCTCGCTGGCGGTGAAATCCTCCCGACCATAAATAGCCTGAAGTTTATCCTGCCAAACTTTCTGTGCGTCAGTTAGCCGCAATGCCCGTTGCTGATAGCCCTCCATGTCCAATTCCAGTCGCTGCTGGTCCTCGGCACGCAGCACCGACAATGGCGCGATCACCGGGCATTTGTTGATATGGATAAGCTTGAGCGGCACCGGCAACTCACCTTCGAGCAATTCTTCACGGCGGGTATATAAACGCTGGCGCAGGCTTTCGGCATCGTCGTCCAGCAGGCCCTGGGGGTCCAGGTGCAGGTCGCAGACGATCAGGGCGTTGCGGTTTTTCGGGTGCCAGGCCAGCGGCAAGACCACACCGATGTAGTTGCGCGCCGCCGAGAAGCGACCGGAAATATGCACCATGGGCTGCAACAGGCGAATCTGGTCCATCACCTTCTGTTTGCTGCGTAACTGGAACAGCCAGTCGTAGAGCCGGGGCTGCTGCTGACGGATCAGCCGGGCCAGGGCGATGGTCGCGCGCACGTCCGACAACGCATCGTGGGCCTGGCCGTGGTCGATGCCATTGGCGGCGGTCAGGCGCTCGAGCTTGAGGGTCACGCGACCGTCCTCTTGCGGCCAGACAATGCCTTGCGGGCGCAGCGCATAGGCCGCGCGCACCAGGTCGATCAAATCCCAGCGACTGTTGCCGCCCTGCCATTCCCGTGCGTACGGGTCGAAGAAATTCCGATAGAGGCTGTAGCGGGTCATTTCATCGTCGAAGCGCAGGGTGTTGTAGCCGGCGCCACAGGTACCGGGCGCGGCCAGGTGGCCGTGGACACGGGTCATGAAATCGGCTTCGCTCAAGCCTTTTTCGGCCAGGCATGTCGGGGTGATACCGGTAATTGCACAGGCCGCCGGATGCGGCAGGATGTCATCGCTGGGCCGGCAATACAGGTTCACCGGTTCGTCGATTTCATTGAGTTCGAAATCGGTACGGATACCCGCCACCTGCAAGGGCCGGTCGCAACGCGGGTTGATGCCGGTGGTTTCGTAGTCGTACCAGAAAATGGAAGTCACGGGCTGTTCCTGAACTGAAGACTGGCGAAGTCTAGGCGCTCGAACCCGCCTGCGACCAGCAGTCCTGTAACTTTTGAATGCCAACACAGGGTTCCACCACCCACCCCATGTGGGAGCGAGCTTGCTCGCGATAGCGGTGGCTCGGCTTGCATCCATGTTGAATGGACTGCCGTCATCGCGAGCAAGCTCGCTCCCACAGTTGATCTGCGCTGCCCACTGACTCAATGCTCACCACCCTCCCATGTGGGAGCGAGCTTGCTCGCGATAGCGGTGGGTCGGCTTGCATTGATGTCGAATGGATTGCAGTCATCGCGAGCAGGCTCGCTCCCACAGTTGATCTGCGGTGCCCACGAATCCTGTTGCAAACCATAAATGACACACACAGCTCTATCGTTTGCCCGCACGAAGACTGCTAGCATCTGGGCCGAGATTGAACATTCGGTCTGGCCCATCACAGGTTGCCCATGCTCGAGACACCAGCACTGCAAAGGAACGCGACGCTGCCCGCGCCCCTGGACACGCGCTATCAGGTTGAAACGCCCGAAGGCATCGACCTGCCGCTGCGCCCGGCGGGACTGATGCCGCGTGCAATCGCCTTCTCCATCGACCTGGGCATACGCGGGCTGGTCCTGGGGCTTTTCTTCCTGGTCCTGGCGTTTTTCGGCGAACTGGGGATGGGCCTTGGGTCCATCCTGCTGTTTGTCGTCAGTTGGTGGTACATGGTGCTGTTCGAGGTGCTCAACCAGGGGCGCTCTCCCGGCAAGCAGATCATGGGGCTGCGCGTGGTGCAGGACGATGGCCGGCCCATCGGCTGGTCGGCGTCGCTGATCCGCAACCTGCTGCGTTTCGTCGACATGCTGCCCTTCGGCTACACCTTCGGGGCCATCAGTTGCCTGCAGCATCCGGCGTTCAAGCGCTTGGGCGATCTCGCGGCCGGCACGCTGGTGGTGTATCGCGAACAGCCGGTCAAACGCCCCGCCTTGCCGATGGCCCCGCCGATACGCACGCCTTTCACCCTCAGCCTGCATGAGCAACGCGCCGTGCTGGGCTTCGCCGAACGCCAGGCAGAACTGTCCCAGGCGCGGGTCAGCGAACTGGCTGCCATCCTGGCCGCGCCACTGAACGTCCAGGTGCCAAACGCCGCGGCCGAACTCAATGGCGTCGCCCGCGGCCTGCTGGGGCCAACATGAAGCAAAGCCTGTTCGAAAGCCGTCACCAAGGGGAATGGGAGCACCTGACCCGGCAACTCGACCAACTGGAGCGCAGCCGCAGCGTGCCCCAGAGCAGCGACTTCCCTGCCACCTACCGACGGCTTTGCCATCACCTGGCACTGGCCCAGGCCCGGGGTTACAGCAGCTTGCTGGTCGACACACTGCAACAATTGGCGTTGCGCGGTCACCAGCAACTTTATCGGGACCGCAGCCGGCCCTCGGCCAGTCTCTCGGCGTTTATCCTGGCCGGTTTTCCCCGACTGGTGCGTGAACAATGGCGATTCGTGCTGGCCGCCAGCCTGATGTTCCTGGGCAGCCTGGTGGGCATCGGGCTGCTGGTCTATCTGTTCCCGGAACTGGTCTACAGCGTGCTCGGCGCTGACGAAATCAGCCAGATCCGCAGCATGTACGACCCCGCGTCCGGGCACCTGGGGCGCTCGGTCGAGCGGGCCGCCAGCGAGGACTGGGTCATGTTCGGTTACTACATCATGCACAACATCGGCATTGCCTTTCAGACCTTTGCCAGTGGCTTGATGTTTGGCCTGGGGAGCGCGTTTTTCCTGTTTTTCAATGGCCTGACCATTGGCGCGGTGGCCGGGCACCTGACCCAGATCGGCTCCGGGGGAACGTTCTGGTCGTTCGTGATTGGCCACGGCGCCTTCGAACTCACCGCCATCGCCCTCGCCGGGGCCGCAGGCCTGCAGCTGGGCTGGGCCTTGATTGCGCCGGGACGCCTGACCCGAGGCGAGGCCTTGCGGCTCGCGGCGGGCAAAAGCGTGCTGATGATCGGCGGTGTGATGCTGTTCCTGCTCATTGCCGCGTTCATCGAGGCCTATTGGTCTTCCAGCGCCGTGACGCCCGCCACCAAATACACCGTAGGCGCCTTGTTGTGGCTGTTGGTGATCAGCTATCTGTCGCTTGCCGGACGGGTCCGCCATGCGCCTGAGTGACGCCACCGTCGTCATCCGCCCACGCACCACCTGGGAAGCCATGGACCTTGGGGTGTTGATGAGCCAGCAGCATCGCCGCCTGCTGATGACCAGTTGGGCGCTCATCACGCTGCCGGTGTACCTGTTGCTGACCCTGCTGCTGTGGGACTCACCGTCGCTGGTGGTGATGCTGTTCTGGTGGTTGAAGCCGGCCTTCGACCGGCTGCCGCTGTACATTCTGTCCAAGGCACTGTTTGGCGAAACCCCCACCTTGCGCCAGGCGTTGCGCCAGTGGCCTGCGCTGCTCAAGCCGCAGTTGCTGGCCAGCCTGACCTGGCGCCGGCTGAGCCTGAGCCGCAGCTTCCTGATGCCGGTGGTGCAACTCGAGGGGCTTAGCGGTGAGGCGCGGACGCAGCGCTTGCGGGTACTGCTGCAACGCAACCGCGGCGCGGCGCAATGGTTGACCATCATCGGCGTGCACCTGGAAACCGCCTTGTGGTTCGGCCTGATGGCCCTGTTCTACCTGTTCGTGCCGCAACAAGTCGAACTGCAATGGGATTGGGAGACGCTGGTGTCAGCGGCCGAGCACGACTGGTTGTGGTTCGAACACCTGGTCAACTTCCTCTACCCGCTGCTGCTGATCTTGTGGGAGCCGGTGTATGTCGCCTGCGGCTTCAGCCTCTACCTGAACCGGCGCACGATCCTCGAGGCGTGGGACATCGAACTGGTGTTCCGACGCCTGCGCCAGCGCCTGAGCGGCGTAGCCCCGCTGTTGATGCTGCTGGCGCTCATGCTGCTGCCGCTGACGCCCCCGGCGTTTGCCGCCGAAGACAGCGACGCCCCCGATAGCCCGCGGCTGCTCAACCAGCCCCTCACCAGCGAAGCCTCCCGGGACGGTATCAAGGCAATCCTCGACGCCCCGCCGTTCAAGAACCCCGAGACCGTCATCCGTTATCGTTTCGGCGAAGAAGCGGCCGAATCCCCCGAGACCGAGACCGAGGCCAAACCGAGCTGGCTCAAGGACCTGTTCAAATGGCTCGGCAGCCAACGTTTCGACATCGCCGCCGCACTGATCCAGGTGGTGCTGTGGGCCTGCCTGGTGGCGGCAATCGTCTGGCTGGCCTGGCGCTACCGTGAAAGACTCAAGGCCCTGGCCAATCGCCGACCGAGGCAGCGCCTGCCGGTGGAACGCGCCGTACCGGCGCGCATGTTCGGCCTGGATATTCGCGAAGAGAGCCTGCCCGCCGACGTGGCCACCAGCGTCGAACAACTGTGGGCCACGCAACCCCGTGAAGCCCTGGGCCTGCTGTACCGGGCGCTGCTCAGCCGGTTGCATCATGACTTCAAGATCCCCTTGAAACCGGCCGACACCGAAGGCCAGGTGCTGGAACGCGTCGAACAGCTCAAGCAGGACAACCTGCTGGGCTTCAGCAAAAACCTGACCCTGCATTGGCAGAACATTGCCTATGGGCATCGTCCACCGCCGACACACCTGCAACAGGAATTGTGTGACGGCTGGCGCGAGCTGTTCGGTCCGGGAGCCTCTCGATGAGCCGGCACGCAGGGTGGCTGATCGGCGCCGTGCTGGCCGCGCTGGTGTGCGCATTCGGCCTCTACCTCTACACCAAGGCCGAGCCCTATGAAGAGGTCGTCGAGCACGGCCCCTCCCCTGAAACCCAGGCCAATCCTTACCTGGCCGCCGAACTTTTCCTGCGCCAGCGGGGTATCAACGTCGAGCATGCCAACAGCCTGGACGTGCTGCCCACCCTGGAACCTCGCCAGCACAGCCTGCTGTTGCTGGGCGAGCGAACCCACATGACGCCACGGGAAGTCGAACAACTGATGAACTGGACCCGGGCCGGCGGGCGCTTGCTCTTCGTTGCCGAAGCCTTGTGGGACGACAGCACCGGCAGCAGCGGCGACCTGCTGCTCGACCGCGTGCGCCTGCGGCAACTTTTGAGCAAGGACCTCAAGGAACCGGCCCCTGAATTGATCAAGGATCATTACCCGGAACTGACCAAGCTCTACCTGGAAGACGAAGAGGCGCCGGCGTATATCGGCTTCGACACCGATTTCCACCTCGAAGACCCGCATAACCTGGCCCAGGCCTGGGCCAACAGCGCGCTGTCGACCCATATGATGCAGTTGAACCTCGGCCTGGGCTCGATCACCGTGATCACCGACGCCGAGCTGTGGAAGAACGAGTCCATCGACCAGTACGACAACGCCTGGCTGCTCTGGTATTTGAGCGCCGACACGGACGTCACGCTGCTGTTCAACACCGACCACGACAACTTGCTGACCCTGCTGCTGCGGTATTTCCCTCAGGCACTGGTGGCACTGCTGGCCTTGATTGCCCTGTGGTTCTGGCGTTCAGCGGTGCGCCATGGCCCACTGCAACAACCGGCCTCCAAGGCGCGGCGTCAGTTGGAAGAGCATGTGCAGGCCGGCGCCGGTTTCCACCTGCGGCACAACGGCCAGGAGTACCTGTTGCATGCCCTGCAACAAGACGTGCTGCGCCGGGCACGTCATCTTCACCCAGGCTTCGAACAACTGGCCGTCGCCGAACAATGGCAGGTACTCGCCCGCCTGACCCGACAACCGACGCGAGCCATCAGCCAGGCCTTGAGCCCACGGCCGAAACAGCGCCTGTCCCGCGCCGATTTCTGCCGCCAGGTTGCCCATTTGCAAACCCTTAGGAATGCCTTATGACTGAACAGAACGAACCTGTCGACGGCCAGGCCCACGCCGCCCAACAGCGCCAGCGCGCCAGTCAGTTGGCCCAGGCCATCCGCACCGAGCTGCGCAAAGCGGTGGTTGGCCAGAGCGCGGTGATCGACGATGTGCTCACCGCGCTGATCGCCGGCGGGCACGTGCTGCTCGAAGGCGTTCCCGGGCTGGGCAAGACCTTGCTGGTGCGGGCCCTGGCCCGGTGTTTCAACGGCGAGTTCGCGCGTATCCAGTTCACCCCCGACCTGATGCCCAGCGACGTCACCGGGCACGCGGTGTACGACTTGCAGACCGAGCAGTTCAAACTGCGCAAGGGCCCGGTGTTCACCAACCTGCTGCTGGCCGACGAGATCAACCGCGCACCGGCCAAGACCCAGGCCGCGCTGCTCGAAGCCATGCAGGAACGCCAGGTCACCCTCGAAGGCCGCGCCCTGCCCATCAGCCAGCCGTTCATGGTCCTCGCCACCCAGAACCCTATCGAACAGGAAGGCACCTACCCGCTGCCGGAAGCCGAGCTCGACCGTTTCATGCTCAAGGTGCGCATGGACTACCCGGACGCCGACCAGGAGCTGGACATGGTGCGCCAGGTCAGCCGCTCGACCCGCGCCGACATGCTCGACGTGCAGCCGCTGCGCATGGTGTTGCAGGCCAAGGACGTGCAAGCGCTGCAACGCATTGCCAGCGACCTGCCGATGGACGACCAGGTACTCGACTACGCCGTACGCCTGGCCCGTACCACCCGCAGTTGGCCGGGCCTGACCCTTGGCGCCGGCCCGCGAGCGTCGATTGCGCTGGTACGTTGCGCCCGGGCCCGGGCGTTGTTGCGTGGCGGCGAGTTCGTCGTGCCGGATGACATCAAGGGCTGCGCCCTGGCCGTGCTGCGCCATCGCGTGCGCCTGGCGCCGGAACTGGACATCGAAGGGCTGTCGGTGGACCAGGTGCTGGGGCAACTGCTCGATCAAGTGCCGGCGCCGCGGCTGTGATGAGGGCATCTGTGCCAAGCGTGCTTTTTGTGCCAGGAATACCTTCTATGGCAGGAATGTCTTCTGTACCAGGAATGCTTTTTGTGCCAGAAAAATTCTTTGTGGCAGGCATGCTTTTTGTGGCGAGGGAGCTTGCTCCCGCTGGGCTGCGAAGCAGCCCCCAAGTTCTATCTGACACACCGCCAGGGGACGCTGCGCGTCCAGCGGGAGCAAGCTCCCTCGCCACAGGAAACCTCACTGCAGTAAATTTCCTTGCCAAGGCCAACATCCCCTGCAAGGGCACGCACCCATGAAACCCTCGCGCCTGCTGCTGACCTGGCTCGCCGTGCTGCTGGCCGTGAGTATCGTGCTCGGCGCGCTGCGAGCCTTGGGCATGGCGGTGCCATCGGCGCTGCTGTCGATCAACTGGGGGCTGCTGTTGGCCTTGCTGGCCCTGGCGCTGCTCGACGCGGTGCGCGTCAGGCGCCTGCCCTCGCCGCGGGTACAACGGCAGATGCCCGGCAGCCTGGCCCTGGGACGCTGGGGTGAAATCCGCTTGAACATCAGCCATGACGTTGCCCAGCCGTTGCACGTGCAGCTCTTCGACCATGTACCCAACGGCCTGGACTTCGAAAACCTGCCGCTGTCGGTCGAACTGCAACCCGACCAGCGCAGCCAGGTCGGCTACCGCCTGCGCCCGCTCAAGCGCGGGCACTTCGCCTTCGAACATTGCGAAATCAACCTGCCGAGCCCGCTAGGCCTGTGGACCGACAAGCGTCTGCTGGACGCGGTCGATGAGACTCGGGTCTACCCGGATTTCGCCAGGCTCTACGACGGTCAACTATTGGCGGTGGACAACTGGCTGAGCCAGCTCGGCATCCGCCAGCGGCAACGACGCGGCCAGGGCCAGGAATTCCATCAACTGCGCGAATTTCGCGAGGGCGACAGCCTGCGCCAGATCGACTGGAAAGCCACGGCCCGCCATCGCACGCCGATTGCCCGGGAATACGAAGACGAGCGCGACCAACAGATCATCTTCATGCTCGACTGCGGCCGGCGCATGCGCAGCCAGGACGGCGAGCTGTCGCACTTCGACCACGCCCTCAACGCCTGCCTGCTGCTCAGCTACACCGCGCTGCGCCAGGGCGATGCCGTGGGCCTGAACACCTTCGCCAGCGATCAGACCCGCTACCTCGCCCCGGTCAAAGGCACCGGCCAGCTCAACGTGTTGCTCAACACCGTGTACGACCTCGACAGCAGCCAACGCCCCGCCGACTACCAGGCCGCCGTCACCCAGCTGTTGGCCCGGCAAAAACGCCGGGCCCTGGTGGTGCTGGTGACCAACTTGCGGGATGAGGACGACGCGGATCTGCTCGCGGCCGTCAAACGCTTGGGCCAGCAGCATCGGGTGCTGGTGGCCAGCCTGCGGGAAGAGGCCCTCGACCGGTTGCGCCAGACGCCGGTGCAAACCTTGCCCGAGGCCTTGGCCTACTGCGGGACGGTGGATTATTTGAATGCACGGGCCGAATTGCATAAGCAACTGGCCGCCCATGGTGTGCCAACCCTGGATTCGCGCCCCAGTGAGTTAGGCGCGGACCTGGTGACCCAATACCTGGCCTGGAAAAAGGCCGGGACGGCATAGATCCTACAGCGAGCCGGCAAAACTCCGGCTGACTACAGCGCCTTGCGCAATGGACTACAGATCCGCCAGAATCCGCCGGCTTGTGCGCTTTGACGTCGCCCCGTAACTTGATTCGCGTCGCTGATATCCAGCGATCGGGTTTAGTCGCCCGGCTATGAAGTGATGTGCACAAGCGTCATCCAGTCGGGTTCCCCTATCCCCGCACTTGATGGTGGCTGTGCGCAGGGCGCCCTCGGGCGCGCCGGTTTCACTTCTCACCGGTCGACTAACCTGCGTCCAGCCGCCACCCCTCGTTTAGTCGCGAGCCGGATGGCAGCACCACCAACGAGAAGTGAATATGATCAAGCCGACTCCAAATCCACCCCACGAAACCCTCGACCCCGAAAAGCTCGACGAAGCCGCTCAAAGAGCCCTCGACTACTACCTCAAGCCCAACCACGGCCAACCCGACAAAAGGCCTTACAAACAACCGGACTACTTCATCGTCGCCCCCGACGCCGACCCCGAAGGCATGCTCGCGCACACCTACGAAACCTTCTGCTCGGTGAGCACGTTGATCCTGGATTTATCGGAAGACCTGGAAGGCGCCCCGCGCAACCTGGCCCTGGCGATTCACCAGATGGGCGAGATGGGGGTGTTGTTGCTGGAGAAGATGCTGGATAACGAGGCGAAGGTTCAGCGCTAGAAGAGGTGTATGAGAAACCTGTGGGAGCGAGCTTGCTCGCGATAGCGGTGGATCAGCTTGCAGCAATGCTGAATGTATCGCCGCCTTCGCGAGCAAGCTCGCTCCCACAAAGTGTTACGCCAACAAAAGTGACCGGGGCTCAGGCCGATTCCGGCAACGGATAAAAACTGAAATATTGCTGCAATGCGCTGATCAGTTGCCCGTACTCCGGCGGTGCCCATTTCAGGCTGAAACCGGCGTCGAAATGCTGCGGCGTCACGTCTTCGTGGCACCACAGGCAATTGGCCCTGAGCACAATGTTCTGTTGCGGTCCCTCATCGGCAGGGATTTTCAGGAGCAGGTCAAAGTCCGCGCCGACCATCAACGGTAAATGGCTGATCAGCATCAGGCCATCTGCGGAGACATTGCCCAGGAAACCGATAGGCCTGCCGTTGACACCATTGAACACTCTCAGGAAACACGGCAGCTGATGCCGTTCGATTCGCCGTTTTTTGTACATGTCCTGTATCGCTTTTTGAACGACCCCGAATCGGGGCAACCTGATACTTCGGAACGAGCACACGCCAGCTCGCTCTCCCCGATCCCGGTGCCAGACGCTCGCAAGCGTTCAGGCCCTAGTGCTGCCGGTCACAGGTGCCGCTTGAAGTTAGAGATTTAGCTCTAATGACGATTTGTACAAATATAGCTCAAGGTGGTGTGGAGGCCAGTCCTTGCGCAAACCTTTCATAAACAAAAACACGCCAGGCGCTTGTGGCCGGGAATCGCCCCGGCCAATGGCTTGGTGAGCCTGTCAGGACGCCGTGGGGCGGATCGCCGACGCGCTGCGGGTCGGATAATGGCCCAGGCTCTGCAGGGTCTCGAGCCGGGCGCGGGCGCGGAAGGCGTATTCACTGTTAGGGTATTGCATGATGATGAACTGGTAGGTCTGCGCCGCATCGACAAACAGCTTCTGCCGTTCCAGGCACTGGCCGCGCAGCATCGAGACTTCCGGCTGCATATAGCGGCGGGCACGGCTGGCGCGGTCGACCTGGGACAGTTCGAGCATGACCTGCTCGCAATTGCCGCGGTCATAGGCCTTGTAGGCCAGGTTCATGTGATGGTTCATCGACCAACGGGTGCAGCCCGTGACGCTCAGGGCCAGGGCAACAAAAAGCACGAATCGCATGGGAGGTTCTCCTGTCTTGAGCTCTGTATCGACCTGGCTGGGGAAATCTGTAGGAGCTGCCGAAGGCTGCGATCTTTTGATCTTCCGCTTGGGATCCAAGTGCCTGGGGAAAGATCGCAGCCTCGTTGCACTCGGCAGCTCCTACAGGATGAGTTCACATGACAAAGGGGTCACCGCGTCACAAAAGGCGCAAAAATTTTCAGGAATGTTCATTTCGAAAAACAAACGAAAAAGTAGTGCATATGAACAATGACTACACCCAAAGAGCATAGTAGCCTTCGCTGGCGCTTGAACTTGAGGAGTCTTGCATGTCCGTCCGTCGCACCAAAATCGTCGCTACCCTTGGCCCGGCCAGTAATTCGCCGGAAGTTCTCGAACAGCTGATTCTGGCTGGCCTGGACGTTGCCCGCCTGAATTTCTCCCACGGTACCCCCGACGAGCACAAGGCTCGTGCCAAGCTGGTGCGCGACCTCGCCGCCAAGCACGGCCGCTTCGTTGCCCTGCTGGGTGACCTGCAAGGCCCGAAGATCCGTATCGCCAAATTCGCCAACAAGCGCATCGAGCTGAAGATCGGTGACGCCTTCACCTTCTCCACCAGCCATCCGCTGACCGAAGGCAACCAGCAGGTGGTCGGCATCGACTACCCGGACCTGGTCAAGGACTGCGGCGTGGGCGACGAGCTGCTGCTCGACGACGGTCGCGTGGTGATGCGCGTCGAAACCGCCACCGCCACTGAACTGCACTGCGTCGTGACCATCGGCGGCCCGCTGTCGGACCACAAAGGCATCAACCGTCGCGGCGGTGGCTTGACCGCACCGGCCCTGACCGAAAAAGACAAGGCCGACATCAAGCTGGCCGCGGAAATGGAAGTCGACTACCTGGCCGTGTCCTTCCCGCGTGACGCTGCTGATATGGAATACGCCCGTCAACTGCGCGACGAAGCCGGCGGTACTGCCTGGCTGGTGGCCAAGATCGAACGCGCCGAAGCCGTGGCCGACGACGAAACCCTCGATGGCCTGATCAAGGCGTCCGACGCCGTGATGGTGGCCCGTGGCGACCTGGGCGTGGAAATCGGCGATGCCGAGCTGGTGGGCATCCAGAAGAAGATCATTCTGCACGCACGCCGCCACAACAAAGCGGTGATCGTCGCGACCCAGATGATGGAGTCGATGATCCAGAACCCGATGCCGACCCGCGCCGAAGTGTCCGACGTAGCCAACGCCGTACTCGACTACACCGACGCCGTGATGCTCTCGGCCGAGAGCGCCGCCGGCCTCTATCCGCTCGAAGCGGTGCAGGCCATGGCACGCATCTGCATCGGCGCTGAAAAGCACCCGACCAGCAAGACCTCCAGCCACCGCATCGGCAAGACCTTCGAGCGCTGCGACGAGAGCATCGCCCTGGCGACGATGTACACCGCCAACCACTTCCCGGGCGTGAAGGCGATCATCGCCCTGACCGAAAGTGGCTACACGCCGCTGATCATGTCGCGCATCCGTTCCTCGGTGCCGATCTACGCGTTCTCCCCGCACCGCGAAACCCAGGCGCGCGCGTCCATGTTCCGTGGCGTCTACACCGTGCCCTTCGACCCGGCCGCCCTGCAACCGGGCGAAGTCAGCCAGGCGGCGGTGGATGAACTGGTCAAGCGTGGCGTGGTGCAGACCGGCGACTGGGTCATCCTGACCAAGGGCGACAGCTACCACACCATCGGCGGCACCAACGGGATGAAAATCCTGCATGTTGGCGACCCGATGGTCTGAGTGACCGAGCGCTGAAAAACAAAAGCCCTGCCATGTGAATGGCGGGGCTTTTTGGTTTTTGCTCTTGGAGAATGTAGTGCCTGAACTGCCGCTATCGCGAGCAAGCTCGCTCCCACAGTTTCAGGACGCCCCCATATGGAGTGCTCCCCCCACTCCTGTGGGAGCAAAGCTTGCTCGCGATGGCGCCAGCCTGCCTGCCCTCTTCTTCAATCACCTTGCGCAACTGTTCCCGGTCTGGAAACGCTCAACCACGGGGCAGGAAGACGTCGGCCAGCAGTTGATTGCGCGGCAAACCGGCCAGGTACAAGCGCTTGGCAAAGGCCTCGACCCGGTCAGGATGGCCGCAGAGCAAGGCTTGGGTTTGCCGTGAAACAAGGCGCAGTTGCGCCAAGGCGGACGGCGCCTCGGCTGCGCTCAGCAGCTCCACGGTGAGGTTTTGATGCTTGGCCGCCAGCGCCGCCAGGGGTTTGGCCAGGTAATGCCCGGCCGCATCATGGGCCACGTGAATAAGGCGAATCGCGCCTTGATGCTGCTGGCGCAACGCTTCGCGCAGCAAGCCAAACAACGGCGCCAGGCCGGTGCCGGCGGCGAGCAGCCACAGCGGCCTGTCGTGCCAGTCGGGGTCGTAATGCAAGGCACCGCCGCGCAACTCGCCCAGGCGGATCGGATCACCGGCCTTCATCTGCCGGGCCGCATCAATGAACTGGCCGGGCTCGCGGCAATCGAGGTGGAACTCCAGGAATCGGTCTTCCTCGGGCAGGCTCGCCAGGGAATACGGCCGGGCCACGTCACCAGCCCACAGCACCAGGTGCTGCCCGGCCTGATAACGCAGCGACCGCTCGGGGGTGATGCGCAGGCGCAGCACCTCGCCACCGAGCCAATCCACCGCAGCTACGTGAGCGGCCTGGCCGTCGCGTTGCGGATCGAAGGTGTGGATCTGCACATCCTCGACCACCTGGCATTGGCAGGCCAGCCGCCAGCCCTGGTCGCGTTGCACCGGGTTCAAGGCGTCGGGACGACTGTCGCGCACATCGCCGCCCACGCACTGCACCAGGCACGCGTGGCAACTGCCGGCACGACAACTGTAGGGCACTGCCACACCAGCGCCGTTCAAGGCGTCCAACAGGTTACTGCCCGCCGCCACCGTCCATTGCCGACCGGCGACTGTCAGTTCAGGCATCGACGTTCTCCCAGGCGGCAGCGCACCGATTTCGACCGTCTCGCTTGGCACGGTAAAGGGCCTGGTCGGCACGCTGCAACGCGTTGTCCAGGTCATCGCCCATTTCCAGCATCGTCATGCCCGCCGACAAGCTGAGGGCGCCGACCTGCAGGCCGATCAGCTCGACTTCAGTGAACGCCAGCCGCAGCCGCTCGCAGCAGGCCGTCAGGCGCTGGGGGTCGCAGGCGGGCAGCAGCATGACGAATTCCTCGCCGCCATAACGAGCCAATACATCGCCCTCGCGCAGGCACGCCGTGGCGACCGCGGCAAATGCCTGCAGCACCTGGTCGCCAGCAGCGTGGCCGTGCAGGTCGTTGATGCGCTTGAAATGGTCGAGATCGATCAGGGCCAGGCCATGGGCGATGCCGGGCCTGAGGGTGTTGAGTTCGCGCGAAGCGAGGCGCAGGAAGTGCCGGCGATTGAACAGCCCGGTCAGCTCATCGGTGGCCACCAGGTCTTCGAGCTGGCGCATCATCCCGCGCAAGGTGTCCTGGTGCGCCTGCAGGGCAAACCGCCGCTGGCGCATGCGCTGGCGTGAGGTCTGGACGTAGCGGGCGTAGAACACCAGCCACACCAGCACAAGAAACAGCACAGCCACCTGCAACCCGGCCAAGGTGGGATCGGGAAGCCGGAAGAAGTAACCGTCCCACAGAGTAATAGCGGTGAAGCTGATAAACACCAGCGCCGCGCAGCGCACAAAGGCCCGGCGTGACAGGTGAAACAGCCCGAACAGCAGGATCAATACATAAAACACCAGGAACACGCCCCGAGCCTGGTCCAGGTGCGCCATCATCCAGGTCTGCCAGCCCAGGCCGATCAACACCTGCGCTTCGGTAAGGCTGGGGTCGGCGAAGCGCAGGTTACGGTCGGTGATAAACAGCGCGAACAGTCCGGCCTGGCACAGCACCACCAACACGCTGCCGATGATGACATCGCGCAACGAATCGAGGTAATGACCACTGAAAAATGCCAGCCACAACAAAACCAGTGCCAGCGCGTACGTCGCGGTCGCCAAAGCGAAGCGTTTCAGCAAAAGACGTTGAATGGCGTTATGGGTCAATCGTTGACTCACCATGGGAAAGGAAACTGACAGGAGGCGTCCTACGCTACAGGCCAGACGCCACTTTAGTGGCGTGTAGGACAAATGACCATTCAATTCTGGAGCAGAAAAATGGCGTCAAAGCAATGGCCTATATTGACGCAGTGTTTTGAGGCCTGACACATAGCCTGCACATCGGCCTGTTGGGCTGTGGGAGCAAGGCTTCTGTGGGAGCAAGGCTTGCTCGCGATGCAGGCGCCTCGATTCCCCGGGAGACCGCGTTGTCTTCATCGCGGGCAAGCCTTGCTCCCACAGAAGCTTTGCTCCCACAGCCTTGCTCTCACAGCTCGCTCCCACAGGGGGCCGGCCTGCGATATACTGCCGCGCCTTTTTAGCGTCGCGCCAGCATGCCCGGCGTGCCTTATAGAGGTGCCGCCCGTCGACCGATGCACCCAAGCGGCCGGCACCTTATTGAATGTTCCCGTCTTTAGAGAGGAGCGCGACTCATGACCGTGATCAAGCAAGATGACCTGATACAGAGCGTTGCTGACGCTTTGCAGTTCATTTCCTACTACCACCCCGTGGATTTCATCCAGGCGATGCACGAGGCCTACCTGCGCGAAGAATCGCCGGCAGCCCGTGACTCCATGGCGCAGATCCTGATCAACTCGCGCATGTGCGCCACCGGCCATCGGCCGATCTGCCAGGACACCGGCATCGTGACCGTGTTCGTGCGCGTGGGCATGGACGTGCGTTGGGACGGCGCGACCATGAGCCTGGACGACATGATCAACGAAGGCGTGCGTCGCGCCTACAACCTGCCGGAAAACGTCCTGCGTGCCTCCATCCTCGCCGACCCGGCAGGCGCACGCAAAAACACCAAGGACAACACCCCGGCGGTCATCCACTACTCCATCGTCCCGGGCAACACCGTGGAAGTGGACGTGGCGGCCAAGGGCGGCGGCTCCGAGAACAAGTCGAAGATGGCCATGCTCAACCCGTCCGACTCCATCGTCGACTGGGTGCTGAAAACCGTTCCGACCATGGGCGCCGGCTGGTGCCCACCGGGCATGCTCGGCATCGGCATCGGCGGCACCGCCGAGAAAGCCGCGGTCATGGCCAAGGAAGTGTTGATGGAATCCATCGACATCCACGAGCTCAAGGCTCGCGGCCCGCAGAACCGTATCGAAGAGATGCGCCTGGAGCTGTTCGAGAAGGTCAACCAACTGGGCATCGGTGCCCAGGGCCTGGGTGGCCTGACCACCGTGCTCGACGTGAAGATCATGGACTACCCGACCCACGCCGCCTCCCTGCCGGTGTGCATGATCCCCAACTGCGCCGCCACCCGTCACGCCCACTTCGTGCTCGATGGCAGCGGCCCGGCGTCGCTGGAAGCGCCACCGTTGGACGCCTACCCGGAAATCGTCTGGGAAGCCGGCCCGTCGGCCCGTCGCGTCAACCTCGACACCCTGACCCCGGAAGACGTGCAGAGCTGGAAACCGGGCGAGACCGTGCTGCTCAACGGCAAGATGCTCACCGGCCGCGATGCCGCGCACAAGCGCATGGTCGAGATGCTGAACAAGGGTGAAACCTTGCCGGTGGACCTCAAGGGCCGTTTCATCTACTACGTCGGCCCGGTCGACCCGGTAGGCGAAGAAGTCGTCGGCCCAGCCGGCCCGACCACCGCCACGCGGATGGACAAGTTCACCCGTCAGATCCTCGAGCAGACCGGCCTGTTGGGCATGATCGGCAAATCCGAGCGCGGCCCGACCGCCATCGAAGCGATCAAGGACAACAAGGCTGTCTACCTGATGGCCGTCGGCGGCGCCGCTTACCTGGTGGCCCAGGCGATCAAGAAATCCAAGGTCCTGGCGTTCGCCGAACTGGGGATGGAAGCGATCTACGAGTTCGAGGTCAAGGACATGCCGGTGACCGTTGCGGTCGATAGCAAAGGCGAGTCGGTACACATCACCGGTCCTGCCATCTGGCAGAAGAAGATCAGTGACAGCCTGGCGGTCGAAGTGCAGTAACAGGCATTTTGGCGCGGTGAAAAAGGCCGGTGGGGCGACAAGCCCACCGGCCTTTTTTTGTGCGCAGATACCGAAAAGGCGCTTGCGCCCTCCGAGGGCGTAGGTACGTAGGAGCGTAGGAGCTGTCGAGTGCAACGAGGCTGCGATCTTTCCCCAAACACTTGAGTCCCAAGCGGAAGATCAAAAGATCGCAGGCTTCGCCAGCTCCTACAGGGCTCAGGGCGAGCGATGGCGGTGGTACAGGCCCCAAGACGTTCCAACATGCTATCGTGCCCGCCCGACTTTCCACTGGTTTACGCCAGCATGCTGCCGACTACCCGTACCTTGCGTCTGTCGTTGTACACCTTGCTGATCCTCACCGGCGCGGCCGTTGCCGCCACCCTCGCCGTGCGCCACGCCGAACGCGCGGCCCTGGAAGAAGACGCCAGCCGGGCCAACCAGCAGTTGGCGCTGTACGCCACTTCGCTGCATACCCTGATCGAACGCTACCGCGCCCTGCCCGCCGTGCTGGCGCTGGACCCGGAGTTACGCTCGGCCCTCAAGGGGCCGGTCAGCGCCGCGCAGCAGGATGCGTTGAACCGCAAGCTGGAACAGATCAATGGCGCCGCCCAGTCATCCACCCTGGAATTGCTCGACCACACAGGCCTGGCCGTCGCGGCCAGCAACTGGCGCCTGCCCAGCAGCTATGTCGGGCACAACTATGGCTTTCGTCCGTATTTCCTCCAGACCCGCACCCAGGGCACCGGGCGTTTTTATGCGGTGGGCGTGACCAGCGGCATCCCGGGGTACTTTCTCTCCAGCGCCGTGACCGACGACAACGGCGAGTTCCTCGGCGCAATGGTGGTAAAGCTGGAGTTTCCGGAGCTTGAGCGCGAATGGCGCCAGGGCAGCGACACCCTGCTGGTCAGCGATGCCCGGAGCATCATCTTCATCGCCAACCGCCCGGGCTGGCGTTATCGCCACTTGCAGCCGCTGAGCGACAGCGACCGCGCCGAGCTCAAGGCCACCCGTCAATACGACAAGCAACCGCTGCAACCGCTGGTTTACGAGCCGTTACGGCGCTTTGACGACAATAGCCATCTGGCCCGGGTCGAGACCCCCGATGGCTCGACGGACTACCTGTGGGAATCCTTGCCGCTGACCGCCGAAGGCTGGACGCTGCACTTGCTGCGCCGTCCGCAGATCGCCTTCGAAGACCGGCGCAATGCCGGGCTCGCGGCCGCCGGGTCGTGGCTGGCGCTGGTGTTCCTGCTGCTGTTTCTCAACCAGCGCTGGCGCCTGGCAAAATTGCGCCAGCGCAGCCGCGAAGAGCTTGAACGGTTGGTCGAAGAACGTACCCGGGATCTGCGCACGGCCCAGGACGGGCTGGTGCAATCGGCCAAGCTGGCGGCACTGGGACAGATGTCCGCGGCCCTGGCCCATGAAATCAACCAGCCCTTGACCGCCCAACGCATGCAATTGGCGACCCTGCGCTTGTTGCTCGATCACGGCCGGGTCGATGACGCCTACAAGGCCCTCAAGCCGGTGGACGACATGCTGACGCGCATGGCCGCCCTCACCGGTCACCTGAAGACCTTTGCCCGCAAAAGCCCCAGCGGTCTGCGCGAACGCCTGGACCTGGCGGCGGTGGTCGACCAGGCGCTGCAATTGCTGGACACGCGCCTGCGCGACGAACAGATCAACACCGTGCTGCACGTGACTCGACCGGCCTGGGTGCGCGGCGATGCGATCCGCCTCGAACAGGTGTTGATCAACCTGCTGCGCAACGCCCTCGACGCCATGGCCGACCAACCCATCAAGCGCCTGGAAGTGCGCCTGGAGGCCGATGAGCAATTGTGGCGCCTGACCGTCAGTGACAGCGGCACCGGGATCGCCGAGGAACACCTGGCCCAGGTGTTCGATCCATTCTTCACCACCAAGGCGGTGGGCGATGGCCTGGGCCTGGGGCTGGCGGTTTCGTTTGCAATCATCCATGAATCCGGTGGACGACTGACGGCGGACAACCATGAGCACGGCGCGGTATTCTGCGTGACCTTGCCCATTGATCAGGAGGCGCAACTGCATGCTTGATTCAGTCATGGTCGTGGATGACGAAGGCAGCATCCGCAGTGCCGTCGAGCAGTGGTTGAGCCTGTCGGGGTTCCAGGTGCAGTTGTTCAGCCGCGCCGACGAATGCCTGGCCCGGTTGCCGGAGCATTTCCCCGGGGTGATCCTCAGCGATGTGCGCATGCCCGGCCTCAGCGGCCTGGAACTGTTGGCCGAAGTGCGCCGCCGCGATCCCGACCTGCCGGTGATTCTGTTGACCGGCCACGGCGACGTACCCATGGCCGTGGAGGCCATGCGCGACGGCGCCTACGACTTCCTGGAGAAACCCTTCAGCCCCGAAGCCCTGCTCGGCAGCCTGCGCCGGGCCCTGGACAAGCGCACCCTGGTCCTGGAAAACCGTCGCCTGCATGAACAGGCCGACGCCCGGGTCCGACTCGATGGGACGCTGCTGGGGGTTTCCCGTGCGTTGCAAAACCTGCGGCGCCAGGTGCTGGACCTGGCCGCACTGCCGGTCAACGTGTTGATCCGCGGCGAAACCGGCAGCGGCAAGGAACTGGTCGCCCGTTGCCTGCACGACTTCGGCCCGAGGGCGAGCAAACCCTTTGTCGCGTTGAACTGCGCGGCCATTCCCGAGGCGCTGTTCGAAGCGGAGCTGTTCGGCCACGAAAGCGGCGCCTTCACCGGCGCCCAAGGCAAGCGCATCGGCAAGCTCGAATACGCCGACGGCGGCACGCTGTTTCTCGACGAAATCGAGAGCATGCCCCTGGCCCAGCAGGTCAAGTTGCTGCGGGTATTGCAGGAACAGAAGCTCGAACGCCTGGGCTCCAACCAGAGCATACAGGTGGACCTGCGCATCATCGCCGCCACCAAGCCCGATCTGCTGGACGAAGCCCGGGCCGGGCGTTTTCGCGAAGACCTGGCCTATCGCCTGAACATCGCCGAGCTGCGCCTGCCGCCGCTGCGTGAACGGCGCGAGGACATTCCCTTGCTGTTCGAACATTTCACCCACAGCGCCGCCGAACGCCTGGGCCGCCCCGCCGCGCCCCTGAGCGGCCCGCAGTTGAGCCATCTGCTCAGCCACGACTGGCCCGGCAACGTGCGGGAACTGGCCAATGTCGCCGAACGCCAGGTGTTGGGGCTCGATCAACTGCCCGTCCTGGAGACGGAGCCGGGCCAGTCCCTCGCGGCCCAGCAGGAAGCCTTCGAAGCCCAATGCCTGCGCGCCGCCCTGACCCGGCACAAAGGTGATGTGAAAGCCGTGCTTGAGGAACTGCAACTGCCGCGCCGCACCTTCAATGAGAAGATGCAGCGGCATGGGTTGAGTCGGGAGATGTTTTTGTAAGGCCGGCTGAATTTGCTGTGTCTGTACCGGCCTCATCGCGAGCAAGCTCGCTCCCACAGGGGCCTGTGTACACCGGCCAAAATGTGAGAGCAACTGTCTTGGATGGTTTATTTAGCCATCCTTTCCAGGGACAGCAAGACTCCCACAGGGGCATGTGTACACCGGGCAAAATGTGGGAGCGAGCTTGCTCGCGATGGGGCCAGTACAGACAACAGACCTCCCCTGCATAAGCGGATTCCCGCCCACACCCCCAACCACAATGAGCGGCTTTCCGCTCATCCAGCGCCATGCCCCCCTCTAAACCGGCCCTCCAGCAACTGGCACAGCTCCTGCTATAGCCCTGTCAGGCTGCGTTCCAACGCGCTCCACAAAAACAATTAAACGAAGGATCCTTCAATGGACAACTCCAACGCCCTGCCCATTGGGTCGGCTGCCGTGCCCGCCCGTGAAAGAACCACCGCCAGCCGCATCAAATCGATCTTCAGCGGCTCGGTCGGCAACATGGTCGAGTGGTATGACTGGTACGTCTACGCCGCATTCTCGTTGTACTTCGCCAAAGTCTTCTTCCCCAAGGGCGACACCACCGCCCAATTGCTGAATACCGCCGCGATCTTCGCCGTGGGCTTCCTGATGCGCCCGATCGGCGGGTGGTTGATGGGCCTGTACGCCGACCGTGCCGGTCGCAAACGTGCGTTGATGGCGTCGGTGTACCTGATGTGCTTCGGCTCGCTGATCATCGCCCTGAGCCCGAGCTACGAAACCATCGGCGTCGGCGCACCGATCCTGCTGGTGTTTGCCCGCCTGCTCCAAGGCCTGTCGGTGGGTGGCGAGTATGGCACCTCGGCGACCTACCTGAGCGAGATGGCGACCAAGGAACGTCGCGGCTTCTTCTCCAGCTTCCAGTACGTGACCCTGATCTCCGGCCAGCTCATCGCCCTGGGCGTGTTGATCGTGCTGCAACAGACCCTCACCACCGAACAGCTGTATGCCTGGGGCTGGCGCATCCCGTTCGCCATCGGCGCGCTGTGTGCGGTCGTGGCGCTGTACCTGCGACGCGGCATGGAAGAAACCGAGTCGTTCACCAAGAAGGAAAAAGCCAAGGAAAGCGCGATGCGCACCTTGATGCGCCATCCAAAAGAGCTGATGACCGTGGTCGGCCTGACCATGGGCGGCACCCTGGCGTTCTACACCTACACCACCTACATGCAGAAATACCTGGTGAACACGGTCGGCATGAGCATCTCCGACTCCACCACTATTTCCGCCGCCACGCTGTTCCTGTTCATGTGCCTGCAACCAGTGATCGGCGGGCTGTCGGACAAGATCGGACGTCGGCCGATCCTGATTGCCTTCGGCATCCTCGGCACCCTGTTCACCGTGCCGATCCTCACCACCTTGCACACCATCCAGACCTGGTGGGGCGCGTTCTTCCTGATCATGGCCGCGCTGATCATCGTCAGCGGCTACACCTCGATCAACGCCGTGGTGAAAGCCGAGTTGTTCCCCACCGAAATCCGCGCCCTGGGCGTCGGCCTGCCGTACGCACTGACCGTGTCGATCTTCGGCGGCACCGCTGAATACATCGCCCTGTGGTTCAAGAGCGTCGGCATGGAAACTGGCTACTACTGGTACGTGACGGCGTGCATCGCCGTGTCGCTGCTGGTGTACATCACCATGAAAGACACCCGCAAACACTCGCGGATCGTGACTGACTGATGAGTGTTCCTGCAGTTACTGCAACGGTGACTGCAATGGCCCCATCGCGAGCAGGCTCGCTCCCACAGGGTTGGCGTAAATCCCTGTGGGAGCGAGCCTGCTCGCGATTGGAAGCGACTCGGTTTCAAGTCAACTCAGCAGTGCCCTGCTTGCCATAACGGTTCTGCGCATAGGTTGCGCCAGCGATCATCACAATCAATATCCCCGCCAGCACCGCCGACGAACCGATGGTGCCGAAGTCCAGGCCACCCTTGTCATGAGACTTGGTCATCAAGTCGCCCAGCGTCGCTCCCAGGGGGCGCGTCAGCACGAACGCGATCCAGAACAACACCACCGACGAAATACGGGTGAAGTACTTGAGCAGCACGACCACGGCAATGGTCGAGCCGATCAGCAATGCGCCGCCAGCAAAGCCCAGGCCCGAATCGTCGGCCAGGTAATCACCGAGTGCGGTGCCCAAGGTGTTGGAAAACAGAATCGCCATCCAATAGAACATCTCGCCGCGAAAGGTCTGCACCTTGGTGACGTTGAGCGAATCCCCACTCAAGCGCCAAGCCGCGAAAATCGCCAACAGAATCGCAATCAGGATCATCGACCCTGTGGCGTAACCCAGCTCAAGGGTGCGATCCATGAAATCGGACATCGTGGTGCCCGCAGTGCTGGTGGACAGGATCACGATCCAGTACAGCATCGGCTTGTAGGTCTTGGCCATCAGTTGCGTAACCAGCGTCAGGACGAACACGCTGATCAGAATCAGCGAGCTGATGGCGTAACCGACATCAAGGGTCATCGACAGCAAATCCCCTGCGGTTTCGCCCAGGGTCGTCGCGCAGATCTTCATGACCCAGAAGGCCAGGGTAATTTGGGGCAATTTATTCATCGCAGGGCAATCTCCAGTGTGTGACGGCAGGCTCTTGGTGGCCACGGGGGGCAGACTGGGGATGCGTGGGTGAAAAACAGGTCGGGAATGTATGAAAAATCTGTCACACACGCCAAAACAGCGATTAATCACCCGTTAATGCTGACGCCGCATCTTGGACTCACCTGATCGATGACCTGCGCGACGTTCGCTCCGACGATGGAAGCGAATGACATACGCCGCCCTTAATATCTATTTAATCGATTGCTTTTAGCATTAATTTGCACACTTTAATCAATTTAGTTGGCGTGGCATTCAATCCATGCAAGACACATCGCCAACGAATCCGGAGTGACCACCATGAAAACCAAACTGATTGCCGCCCTGACCTTTTCTGTACTGGCCGGTAGCGCCTTCGCCGACGATGGCTTCGACCGCACCGGCACAGCCGCTTTTATCGCCACTGCCCACGAACGCGTCGGTTCAGCCACCGTTGCCAAGAAAGATGAAAACCACGCCATTGAGCCCGCCGTCGCCGCCGATGGCTCGGACCGTGCGGATGCGGCGTCTACCAACTGATCCCATTCATCACTACACCCTGTGGGAGCGAGCTTGCTCGCGATGACGGTGTGTCAGCCAAAATATTTTTAGCCGATACGCCGCCATCGCGAGCAAGCTCGCTCCCACAGGGTTTTAGGCTGCTGACAAAACGGGTTGATCGCTGCACTATCGTCGGATCCCTCCCAATAGCACCGGACCTGTACATTCTCATGCCCGACGACATCCACTACTACGAACCCACCCAAGGCCACGGCCTGCCCCATGACCCGTTCAACGCCATCGTCGGCCCGCGCCCCATTGGCTGGATTTCGTCCCAGGATGCCGAAGGCCGCCTGAACCTGGCGCCCTACAGTTTCTTCAACGCCTTCAACTACATTCCGCCGATCATCGGGTTCTCCAGCGTCGGGCGCAAAGACAGCCTGAACAACATCGAACAGACCGGCGAATTCGCCTGGAACCTGGCCACGCGCCCGCTGGCCGAGCAGATGAACCAGAGCTGCGCGATGGTCGCGCCAGAGGTCAATGAGTTCGAACTGGCGGGTTTGATGCCGGCGGCGTCACGGGTAATCCAGGTTCCGCGCGTCGCCGAAAGCCCGGTGTCCTTCGAATGCAAGGTCACGCAGATCATTCAACTGCAGCGGGCGGACAAAGAACTGGTGCCAAGCTGGCTGATCCTCGGCGAAGTGGTCGCCGTGCATATCGCCAAGTGGTTGTTGAAGGATGGGGTATACGACACCGCCGCCGCCGAGCCGATCTTGCGCGGTGGCGGGCCGGCGGATTATTTCCAGTTGGGGCCTGAGGCGTTGTTCAAGATGCATCGCCCAAAGTAGGAGCAGCGCGATCCCCTGTGGCGAGGGAGCTTGCTCCCGCTGGGCTGCGAAGCAGCCCCTTTTCTGGTGGGTGCTTCGCACCCAAGCGGGAGCAAGCTCCCTCGCCACAAAAGCATTCCCATCAATGCTGATTTACCAGACCAACCCGCCCTCGTCGTCGACACCCTTGAGGTGGGTCAGCTGCAGGGCTGCCGCTTCATCGGCTTTGACCGCGGTCTCGAAGGTCTGCTCTTCAAGGATCTTGTTGAAGCGCGGCGCACCTGAGCCGCCGATGGCCTTGGTGGCAATGGCGGCATGGTAGCCGCCGCCGTCCTTGGGAACGACTGCGGAAACGGCTTCAAAGGTTTCAAAGGCTTTACGTGCCATGTCTTGTGCATCCTGGCGGTGGAAAATGACACTCATTAAACCTTCAACCGGCCAGTTTGTGTACCTGCGCCCGGCACCCTTCGGTCGCCTGGGCGGCGGAGACTTCCCTGAAGGTATGAAAATCCAGGCTGCTCACCACCAGGTCCTGCACCAGCTCGGCGAAAATCGCCATGGCCGGTGAATTGAAGTAGGCATCCATCGACGACTGATTGACCCACAGCCCCGACACCAGCCACAAATCAGCGTCACATTGCGATTGCTGCAAGGCAAAGTGCAAACAACCGGGAGCCAGGCGCGAGGGCGCGATCAGCGTACTCAGGCGCGCCCCCAGTTGCCTGGAGCAACCGGTACGGGCCCGGACGAAAGCCATGTGACTGACGGGGATCTGTGTAGTCATGTTCAACCCTCCCAGGTAATCCGTTGTGCAGCCGGGGACAGCTGCGACAGGATCAAAGGTTAAGCGCCACGACGCCAGTTTCGTTAGTCGATTCCTGCCGACCCATTGCACAATCCTGCGCATCGGTATCACAGAATTTGCCATCGATCCGGTCGAAACCCGGGAAGTTGAAACAAAAGGTTTCAAGCAAGTTTCCATAGCATTGCAGCGTCATGGCCCCTTGCACCGTGCAGGATCAGGCAAGCTTTCAACAGGATGTTGCTATCGCTGCGCCTTGCACAAACATAAGCTTTTGTTCATCGCTCCCTATCGCCTGAGGATCCCGGCATGTCGCCACTCGACCACGCCCACGTCCCGCTGGACACGTACCTGGAACAACAGCGCGCCGAACTGGCGTCGATCATCGACCGCAACACCAGCGAAGACGGCAGCTACGCCACGGCCATCGGCTCGCTGAATCTGTCACGGCACAGCCAGCCGCATAAGTTCGCTCCGGTGTTGGCACAACCGGCGCTGTGCATCATGGCCCAGGGCAGCAAACAGGTGCGCCTGGCGGATGAGTTGTTCAACTACGACCCACTCCATTACCTGGTGGTCTCGGTCTCGATGCCGTTGAGTGGTTGCATTGCCGACGTTTCGCCCGAGCAGCCGATCCTGGCCCTGCGCCTGGATATCGACCCGACGGAAATCACCGCGTTGATCGCCGATGCCGGCCCCTTGGGCGTGCCGACCCGCCCCGCCGGGCGTGGGCTGTACGTCGAACGCCTGGACACGCCGATGCTCGACGCCGTACTGCGCCTGGCGCGGTTGCTCGATACACCGAAAGACATCGCCATGCTCGCGCCGCTGGTTCGCCGGGAAATCCTCTATCGTCTGCTGCGCAGTCCCCAGGGCTATCGGCTGTACGAAATCGCTATCGCCAACAGTCAGAGCCATCGCATCAGCCAGGCGATCAAATGGCTCAACGGCCATTTCGAACAGCCGCTGCGCATCGATGACCTGGCCCGGGAAGTGAACCTCAGCGTCTCGACCCTGCATCACCGCTTCAAGGCCATGACCGCCATGAGCCCGCTGCAATACCAGAAGCAACTGCGCCTGCAGGAAGCCCGCCGGCTGATGCTCGCCGAAGGGCTGGAAGCCTCGGCGGCGGGGTATCGGGTGGGTTATGAAAGCCCTTCGCAGTTCAGCCGCGAGTACAGCCGGTTGTTCGGCGCGCCGCCGTTACGGGATCTGGCGCGGTTGCGGATGACTGTTTGACCCTGGATTTTGTGTTGACTGGGCCGGCCCCATCGCGAGCAAGCTCGCTCCCACAGGGGCTCCCTGTTCACAACAATCTATTGTGGGAGCGAGCTTGCTCGCGATGAGGCCAGCAAAAACACCTCGTCTCTTGAACTCAGGCACCGAGCAACCGACACGCCTGCGCCGGTATGGTCACCGACACCGCATGCCCAATCCCCAGGTCCATGCCCTGGCAAGGCGTGCTCAGCGCCGTGAACGAGATTCCGGAACATTCCACCGTGGTCTCGACGGTCGCACCGATGTCCCGCACGAACGTCACCTTGCCCAGCAACCGGTTACCCGCCGTGGCCTGGGGCGAGGACAGTTGCAGGTCTTCGGGGCGCACCAGCAACTTGATCTTCTCGCCAGCGATGACGCTATGGCTGGCCGGCACGTCCAGCGTGTCCCCGCCCGGCAGCCCGACCCGGCCATTGCCCAGGGTGGTCGCCGGAAAAATGTTGCCTGAGCCGATGAAGTCGGCGACGAATTCATTGGCCGGGTGGCGGTAGATCTCGATCGGCGTACCGACCTGCTGCACCCGATGTTCCCCCAGCACCACGACGATGTCGGCCATGGTCATGGCTTCGCGTTGATCGTGGGTCACCAAAATAGTGGTGATGTTCAACCGCTGTTGCAGTTGGCGGATTTCCACTTGCATCGACTCGCGCAACTTGGCGTCCAGGGCCGACAGCGGTTCGTCCAGCAAGAGGATCTTCGGCCGGGCGGCAATGGCCCGGGCAATCGCCACGCGCTGGCGCTGGCCGCCAGACAGTTTCGCCACGGGCCGGTCGATCATCGCCTGGAGCTGGATCAGTTCCAGCAACTCCACCACCCGCGCCTGTTGCTCGGCCTTGCCCACGCCCCGCAATTTCAGCGGATAGGCAATGTTCTCGCCGACGGTCATGTGGGGAAACAAGGCCAACGATTGAAACACCATGCCGAAGTTGCGCAGGTGCGCCGGGGTGTGGCCGATGTCTTGGCCATCCAGGCGGATTTCGCCGCCGCTGAGGCTTTCCAGGCCGGCGATCATGCGCAGCAAGGTGGTCTTGCCACAGCCCGAAGGCCCGAGAAAACACACCAGCTTGCCCTCGGGCAAATGCAGATTCACGTCCGTGACCGCGCAGGCCGAGCCGTAATGTTTCTCGACGTTTTCCAGTATCAGTCCAGTCATGTCTTCACCTCGAAATCAAAAGGAAACGCCGCCCTCGCCCACCAGCTTCTCCAACGCCCAGATCAGCACGAAGTCGATCAGCACGATGAGCACGGCAAACGAGAAAACGGTGGGGTCCAGCGACGACACGGTGCGGCTGTACATCCAGATCGGCACGGTCATGACATCGATGGTGTAGAGGAAATAGGTCACGGTGAATTCGTTGAACGAGACAATGAACGCCAGCAGCATCCCGGCGAGAATCCCCGACTTCATCAACGGCACCACCACATCGACGATGGCCCGCCGTGGTGTCGCCCCGAGCATTCGCGCGGCTTCTTCGACTTCGCTGCCGATGCCGAGCATGGCGGCGGTGCAGTTCTTCACCACGAACGGCAAGGCGAGGATCACGTGGGCAATGACCAGCCGCGAGGTGGTCATCTGGAATGGCAGGCTGTCGAATACCAGCAGCAGCGCCAACCCCAGCACCACCATGGGAAACACCAGCGGCAGCGACATCAGTTGCAACGCCACGGCCTTGCCACGGAACTCGCAACGGGTCAGCGCGTAGGCCGCCGGCACTGCGATCAGCGTGGCGAAAATCATCGTCAGGCAGGCCACCAACAAACTGGTGCCCATGGCCTGGCCCAGGCTCAGTACATCGCTGGCATCCGGCGATACGAAGGTGTGCCAGGCGGCCCGATACCATTGCAGGCTGTAGCTGCTTGGCGGAAAATCCAGGTTCGCCGCGCCGCTGAAGGACATGACGATCATGGTCAGGATCGGCAGCACCGCCAGCAACAGGATGAAGCCCGACAGCAGCCCCACTGCGCGTCCGGTTTCACCGGGCAACAGCGCCTGGCGTTTTTTGCTCAACGCACTCATTGAGAAGCCTCCAGCATCCGCCGACGACGGCCGGTGAAATATTCGGACAGGGTCATGATCATCAACGTGGTGACAATCAGCACCACCCCGGCGGCGGACGCGGCGGGCCAGTTCATCAACGGGGCAATCTGGTCGTGGACCATCACCGCCAGCATCGGCACCCGCCGACCGCCCAACAGCAGCGGCACGACAAAGCTGCTGGCGTTGTAGGCAAACACCAGCGTCGCGCCAGTGATGATGCCCGGCAGGCTCATGGGCAGCACCACTTGGCGAAACACCTGGAAGCGGCTGGCGCCGAGGGTGGCGGCGGCCTCTTCATAGCTGCGGGCCACGCCACGCATGGCGCTGGCGATGGGCAGCACGGCCAGCGGGAAGGCCGTCTGGACCAGGCCCATCAACACACCATTCTGGTTGTACAGCAGCATGATCGGCCGCTTGATCAGGCCCAGGCCCATGAGTGCCTGATTGAGCATGCCGGCAGGGCCGAGGATCACCAGCCAGCCATAGCTTTGCAGCAGCAGGTTGACCAACAGCGGCAACAGCACCGCTGCCAGGAACACCCGCCGCAACAACGGCGAGGCCAGGCGCGACATGGTGTAAGCCACGGGGATCGCCAGCAGCACGGCGATCACCGCGCTGATCAATGCAAGGCGCAAGGTCAGCAGCAGGGACTTGAGGTAATAAGGCTCCAGCAACTGCCCGTAGCTGGCGAGGCTGAACCCACTCCACTCCGCGCCCTTGGTGCCGACGCTCATGCGCAGCACCAACAGGCTGGCAGCGATCAGCACACCGAGAAACAACATCGACGGCGACAGGAACAGCCAGGCTCGGCGGGTGGGTGAGCTCTCCCGGGGTGGACGCATGGGCGCGACGCTCTGGTGATGGGTTAACGGTAGGTGTTCCATGGCAAGATCTCGTCAGTGGAAAACGACAGAAAAAACACAATCTCAAAACAACCCAATTCCCTGTGGGAGCGAGCTTGCTCGCGAAGGCGACGGCACCGTCAGCATCTCCAGCAACTGAACCACCGCTATCGCGAGCAAGCTCGCTCCCACACTGGCTCTCGGATGGGCCGAAAGACCAATGCACACCGCAATTCCCCTGTGGGAGCGAGCTTGCTCGCGAAGGCGGCGGCACCGTCAACATCTCCAGCAACTGAACCACCGCTATCGCGAGCAAGCTGGGTCTCGGGCGGTCACAGAGGCCGCGTACCCCTCAATTTCTTACGCCGGGCAGGCGACGTGCAGCGTTTGTTTCAGGAAGAGAAGATTTCCGTGTACCGGCGAATCCATTGGTCATGCACCGTCGCCAGGAAGGCGTTGTCGTGCATGATCGCTTTGTCGGCGATTTGCTCCGGGGTGAGGATGTAGGGGCTCTTGCGCGCTTCGCTGGAGATGATGGCCTTGGCGTTGACCGGGCCGTTGAAGATATCTTCGGCCATCTTGCCCTGCACCAGCGGGTCGAGGGAGTGGTCGATGAAGGCGTAGGCCAGGTCGGTGTCGCCCGGGCGATTTTTCGGCATGACCGAGAGCATCAGGTCGGTGTAGAAACCTTCCTTCATGCCGAACGTCGCCCCCAGGCTGTAGGCCGGGTCGCGGATCTGCTTGGGGAAAAACGCCGGCGCGTACAAGCCGCCCATGTCCAGGGAGCCGGTGCGAAACAACTCGGCGATCTGGTTCGGGTTTTCCCCCAGGGTCACCACCCGGTCCTTGAGCTCGGCGAGTTTCTTGAAGCCGGGCTCTATGTTGTGTTCGTCACCACCGGCCAGCTTGGCAGCGATGATGATCAGGTCCATGGCCTCGGTCCAGTTCGGCGGCGGCAGGAAAATGTTCGGCGCCAGGTCCGCATCCCAAAGCGCGGCGTAACTGTCCGGCGCCTGACTCAAGGTCCGGGTGCTGTAGACCAGGCTGTTGCACCACAGCAGGTAACCAATGCCATGGCCGCCGGCACCCGTGCGGTATTGCGCCGGCACGTCGGCCAGGTTGGGAATGCGGTTGAGGTCGGGCTTTTCCAGCAACCCGGCGGCGGCCAGGCCCTCGGCGCCGACGCCGGCCAGGGTGATGATGTCGTACTGCGGCCGGTCGCCACCGGCCTTGAGCTTGGCGACCATTTCCGAGGTACTGCCGGTGCGGTCGGCAATGACCTTGGCCCCGGTCTTGGCCTCGAAGGTGGCTGCGATGTTGCGCAACGCCGCCAGCCCGGTGTCGTCGGACCAGGTGAGCAGGCGCAGGGTCTTGCCGACGAACCGCGTATCGCTGGCCCGGGCGCTGATGAAAGGCACGCTCATGGCGGCCGCCGCTACCGAAACCACACTTGCAGTCTTGATGAATTGACGTCTGTTCAGATCATGCTCGCCCATGGAGGACTCCCTTTATTCTTTTAAGTATGAGGTGGGTAAAAACCGTTGCGCCCGCACCGTTCGACGTCGAGCAAAGCCCCGTACCACAAGGGTTTCACCGCCGCCTGCGGCCATCCTGAGGTTGTGCAAAATCCCTGACTATCGAAAAAAACTCATTGGAGCCATGTTCCTGGCGCATGCCTTTTTTCGAGGCATGCGTGACCTGAGAACGTGCCGTCAGACCGCCCGGATCACATGCTTGATTTCCTGAAACGCGGCCAATCCCCAAGGCCCCAATTCGCGACCCAGACTGCTCTGCTTGTAACCGCCCCACGCCGCCTGGGGAAAAATCACCTGGGGCGCGTTGATCCACACCAGCCCTGCCTGCAAAGCGTTGGCCACCTGTTCGGCAGCCGTCGCATCACGGCTGACCACACTGGCCACCAGGCCGAAACGGCTGTCGTTGGCCTGGGTGATGGCCTGCGCCGGGGTGCTGAAACGGCGCACGCACAGCACCGGCCCGAAGATCTCTTCGCACCACAACGCACTGTCCAGGGGCACATCGGTGAAGATTGTCGGCTGTAAAAAAAAGCCGCGCGACAGATGCGCGGGCCGCTGCCCACCGCACACCAGCGTCGCTCCGGCGCTCAAGCCTCGGTCGATGTGCCCCAGCACCCGCTGGTATTGCGCCTGGTTGACCAGCGCACCCATCTCCACATCCGGGTCAAACGGGTCGGCCACGCGGATCGCCTCGGCGCGGGTCTTGAGCCGTTGCAGGAATTCATCGGCCAGTTCATCGGCGACCAGCACACGACTGGTGGCCGAACACATCTGCCCGGCATTGAAGAAACCGCCGCCACAGGCCAGCTCCACCGCCAAGTCCAGGTCAGCATCGGCCAGCACCAGCAGAGACGATTTGCCGCCCAATTCCAGGCTCACGCCCTTCACCGTTTCCGCCGCCCGTTGCATCACTTGCACACCCACCGCATTGCTGCCGGTGAAGGAAATCTTTGCCACGCGCGGGTCCGCCGCCAATGGCGCCCCCACTGCCAGGCCCGTGCCGCAGACCAGGTTGAACACCCCGTGGGGCAAACCGCATCCGGCGATGATCGAGGCCAGTTCCAGCTCCGGCAACGGCGTGACCTCCGAAGGCTTGAGCACCACGCAGCAGCCGGCGGCCAACGCCGGGGCGAGTTTCCAGGCCGTGGTGACCATCGGAAAATTCCACGGCACGATCAGGCCGACCACGCCGCAAGGTTCGCGGCGCAGGCGTGCGCTGAAATCAGCACTGGGCAATGCCAGCGGACTGTCTTGCCGAGCGTCCAGGCCTTCGGCCAGTTCGGCGTAATACTCGAAGGTGGCGACCACATCGTCGACATCGATGGCCGCTTCGAACAGCGGTTTGCCATTGTTGCTCGATTGCAGGTGCATCAACCGTTCACGAGCGTCCAGCACGCCAGCGGCAATCCGGCGCAGGACCGCGCCACGCTCGGCGCCGGTGGTGCTCGACCAGTGCGTGAAAGCCTGGGTCGCGGCGTTCAACGCCTGATCGACGGCGCGTTCATCGCCGCCATAAACGGTGGTCAGCAGCGCTTCGGTCGCCGGGTTGATCACCCGCAGCGGTTGATCGCCGGCCAGCCACTCACCGTTGATGTACAGCCCGTCTTGCGTCGTAGGGAAATTCATTTCGACACCTGCGCCATCCAGGTTGCCTGGTCGATTTCGATCAGCGTCGGGCCCTGCCGGTCGCAAGCGGCGAGTAACGCATCGTGCAGTTGCGCCACGCCGTCGATGGCTTCGGCAGCGCAGCCCAAGGCCTTGGCGACGCCGATGAAATCCGGGGTGTAGATGTCCACGCCCACCGGTTCGATGGCGCGGTTGACCATGTATTTCTTGATCTCTTCGTAGCCCTGGTTATTCCACAGCAGCACGATGACTGGCGTGCGCGCTTCCACGGCGCTGGCCAGTTCCGGCAGGGTGAACTGCAACCCGCCGTCGCCAATCAAACACACCACCGCCGGGCGACCATGGCCCTGGTCCTTGCCACCAAGCCAGGCGCCAATGGCCGCCGGCAAGGCGTAGCCGAGGGTGCCGTAGCCGGTGGATGAATTGAACCAGCGGCGTGGCTGCTCCGGGTTGAAGGTCAGGTTGCCGGTGTACACCGGTTGGGTCGAATCGCCGACGAACACCGCCTCCGGTAGCGCTTGCAAGACGGTGTCGAGAAACAAGGTCTGGGCGCGGGTCGCGGCGTCCCAACTGCCTTTAAGATCCGCGCGCAACCGGGCGGCACGCGTCGCTCCCCAATCGGCGCGGCGCTCGGCCAAGGGTTGCCGGTCCAGCTCATCAAGCAAGGCCCGGGCGGCGACACGGGCGTCGGCCACCAGCGCCAGATGCGGCGGGTAGTTGCGCACGGTCTGGTCCGCGTCGATGTCGATGCGCAGCAGCGCACCGGGGATCTCGAAGCCGCCGGCAAAGGTAATGTCGTAGTCGGTCTCGGCCAGTTCGGTGCCGATGGCCAGCACCACATCCGCTTCGGCCACCAACGCGCGGGTGGCGACCAGGCTCTGCGTGGAGCCGATCAGCAACGGATGCCGGGACGGCAACAGGCCCTTGGCATTGATGGTCAACGCCACTGGCGCGCCAAGACGTTCGGCCAGTTCGGTCAATTCGGCCGCCGCGTCGAGGGCGCCGCCACCGGCCAGGATCAATGGCCGCTTGGCCAATGCCAGCCTCGCAGCCATTTGCGCCACGGCACTCGGCGCAGCACCGGCGCGGTTGATGTTCACCGGCACGCTGGCGAGCAAGGCATCGGCGTCTTCAACCAGAACATCCAACGGGATTTCAATGTGCACCGGCCGCGGGCGCCCAGCCTGGAACACGGCAAACGCCCGGGCCAGCACGCCGGGCAATTCAGCGGCGGACATCAGCGTGTGGGAAAACGCCGCGACACCGCCCACCAATACAGCCTGGTTCGGCAGTTCATGCAACTTGCCGCGCCCGCCGCCCAACTGGCTGCGCGACTGCACGCTGGAGATCACCAGCATCGGGATCGAATCGGCGTAGGCCTGGCCCATGGCGGTGGTGATGTTGGTCATGCCGGGGCCGGTGATGATGAAACACACGCCGGGCTTGCCGCTGACCCGGGCGTAACCGTCGGCCATGAAACCTGCGCCCTGTTCATGACGCGGCGTCACATGGCGGATGCTGGAACGGGCCAGCCCGCGGTACAACTCGACGGTGTGCACGCCAGGAATGCCGAACACCTGCTCCACGCCATATGCTTGGAGCAACTTGACCAATACTTCGCCGCACGTCGCCATTGCCATTGCCTTTTTCTTGTCGTGTAAAGGACCTCGCACAGCCTGCGGCGGGACCCTTTTTTGTCTTGGGAATGGCGTTATTGGAACGGGCAGGCCATAGCGGCAACAATGGATAAAAAGTCATACTAGCCATGTCCTCACGTCATGGCTTGGATCCGAAATGAAACGACTTCCCCCGCTGCCGGCGCTGCACACGTTTCTGATCACGGCCCAATGCTGCAACTTCACCCGGGCCGCCGAACAACTGCACATCACCCAGGGCGCGGTGAGCCGGCAGATCGCCGGGCTGGAAGATCACCTGGGTTATGCGCTGTTCCAGCGCCAGGCACGCGGCCTGAGCCTGACCGCCGAAGGCCAGGCGTGGCTACCCCGGGTGCAGCAGGTGTTCAGCCTGATCGGGGACGCGGTCGAACAGGTCGGCGAAAAACGCCAGACCCTGCAACTCAAGGCCCCGACCTGCGTGATGCGCTGGCTGCTGCCGCGCCTGTTGCAATGGCAGAAGGAACGGCCGGACGTGCCGGTGGAGTTGACCACCACGGTCAGGCACGGCGTGGATTTCCAGCGCGAAACCTTCGACGCCGCGGTGGTCTATGGCCCACCACCCGACGCCTCGCTGGCGTGCGTGCATCTGTTCGATGAACAACTGACGCCCGTCTGCTCCCGCCCGGTCCTGGAAGGGCCGGTGCCGCTGCGTGAACCCGCCGACCTGCAACAACACTTGCTGTTGCACCCCACCCGTGACGAGCGCGACTGGAACGCCTGGCTGAAGGCAGCCGATGTGCACTTGAGCAATGTCAGCAAGGGCCAGCATTTCGAAACCCTGGACCTGGCGATGTCCATGGCTTCCCAAGGCACGGGCGTGGCGATTGGCGACTGGTCGCTGATCGGTGACGACCTGAGCGCCGGCCGGCTGGTGATGCCGTTCGAGCTGAAGGTCAAGACCGGGCTGGGTTATCACCTGGTGCATCCGCACAAACCCCAGGTGTCAGGGCCGTTGCAGGAGTTGATGGGGTGGTTGGTGGAGCAGGCACGGGCGCGGTAGCAACTGCCCCCTTCAAGGGTGAATGAAACTGTGGCGAGGGAGCTTGCTCCCGCTTGGGTTGCACTGTAGGAGCTGCCGAAGGCTGCGATCTTTTGATCTTGATCTTTCGCTCTTGATTCAATTGCCAGGGGAAAGATCGCAGCCTCGCTTCGCTCGACAGCTCCTACAGGCCCAGCGGAAGCAAGCTCCCTCGCCACAAAAGCCGGGCAGGCCTCAAGCCATCAGGGTTATCAGAGCAGATTAGGCGCCTGCACCGGCTCGATCTGCGCCCAGTGCGACGTGTCTTCGCGGTGCTGCTGCAGATACGGCAACACGGCCCCCAGCAACGGCGCCTTGAACGCCTCCTGGAAACGATGGGCCAGGCCCGGGATCAGCTTCAACTGGCTGCCCTGGATATGCGCCGCCAGATGCACGCCGTGCATCACCGGCAGCAAAGGGTCGGCGGTGCCGTGGACCACCAGCGTCGGCACCCGCAGTTGATTGAGCAGTGCCACCCGACTCGGCTCGGCCATGATCGCCATGATCTGGCGCTTCACGCCTTCGGGGTTGAAGGCCCGGTCATAGGCCACGGCGGCCTGATGCAGCAGCACCTGGCGATCATCCACCACCATCGGGCTGCCCAACGCGGCCAGCAGATCGGCCTGCTGCTGCAGGGCCGCTTCACGATCCGGCGCACTGCGCCGCGACAGCAACTGCACCAGCGCGGCGCTGGGTGCGGGCAAGCCTTCGGCCCCGGAACTGGTCATGATCAGGGTCAGGCTTTCGACCCGCTGCGGCGCCATCGCGGCCATGTGCTGGGCGATCATCCCGCCCATGCTCACGCCCAATACGTGGAAGCTTTGCACCTGCAAGGCGTCCATCAGCCCCAGCCCGTCGTCGGCCATGTCGGTCAAGGTATAAGGCGCGGCCACGGGCAAGCCGAGTTTGTAGCGCAGGGCTTCGAAGGTCAGGTTGGCGCTGCCGGGGGCCTGGCGCCAGGTGGACAGGCCGACGTCGCGGTTGTCGTAGCGAATCACTCGGAAACCCTGCTCGCACAGGGCGACCACCACTTCGTCCGGCCAATGGATCAACTGCCCACCCAGGCCCATCACCAGCAACAACGCCGGATCCGAGGCACGACCAACGCTCTGGTAGGCCAGGCTCACCTGATCCAGATCGACCCGTTGGGTCGCAACATTGATGTCACACCGAGAAGCCGCCATCGACGGCAGGCCGAAAAACAACGCGGCCAGGAAAATGAATACACGCATGAAGAAACACCGAAACGCAGAACCCCAGTAGAGCGCGAGTCTGATGAAGTTTGTTCAAGCGCGCTGCCACAGTTGCGTGACAGTTTGATGAAGATTGCGTAGGAGCTGCCGAAGGCTGCGATCTTTTGACCTTGATCTGCTGTTTTTTTCACTCATGACTCAATTGCCTGGGAAAAGATCGCAGCCTCGCTTCGCTCGACAGCTCCTACGCCAATTGGCTACGCAACTGCCGCGCCGCCGCCACCATGTTCACCAGTGCCGCTTCCGTTTCCGGCCAGCCCCGGGTTTTCAACCCGCAGTCGGGGTTGATCCACAGCCGTTCGGCGGCGATCCGTTTTACCGCCTTGCTCATCAGCGCAACCATCTCGGCCGTGTCCGGCACCCGTGGCGAGTGGATGTCGTAGACACCCGGGCCAATGTCGTTCGGGTAGTCGAACGCCTCGAAAGCCTCCAGCAACTCCATGTCCGAACGCGAGGTCTCGATGGTGATGACATCGGCGTCCATGTCGGCGATGGCCTTGATCACATCATTGAATTCGCTGTAGCACATGTGGGTATGGATCTGGGTTTCATCAGCCACGCCCGACGCGCACAAACGGAACGCGTCAACCGCCCAATCCAGGTACTCCTGCCATTGCCCGCGACGCAGCGGCAACCCTTCGCGGAACGCCGCCTCGTCGATCTGCACAATCTTGATCCCGGCCTTTTCCAGGTCCAGCACTTCGTCGCGCAGGGCCAGGGCCAGTTGTCGGGCCTGGACCTGGCGCGACACGTCTTCGCGGGGGAACGACCACATCAGCATGGTCACGGGACCGGTGAGCATGCCTTTCATGACTTTTTCGGTCAGGCTTTGCGCGTAGCGGATCCAGTCGACGGTCATGGCGTTCGGCCGACTGATGTCGCCATAGATGATCGCCGGTTTCACGCAGCGCGAACCGTAGCTCTGCACCCAACCGAAACGGGTGAAGACGTAACCGTCCAGTTGCTCGGCGAAGTATTCGACCATGTCGTTGCGCTCGGCTTCACCGTGCACCAACACGTCCAGGCCCAGGCGTTCCTGGATCTGCACGGCATGGCGGATCTCGGTGTGCATGGCGTCCTGATAGTCATTGGCCGACAGCTTGCCTTGCTTGTAGGCCTGGCGCGCCAGGCGAATCGCCGGGGTCTGCGGGAAGGAGCCGATGGTGGTGGTGGGAAAGGCCGGCAGTTTCAGACGGGCGCGCTGACGTTCGATGCGTTTGGCAAACGGCGAACGCCGCTGGCTGTCCTGTGGCCCGATTGCCGCCAGGCGCGCCTGGACCGCGGGTTTGTGAATGCGCGCCGAGCTGGCGCGACTGGCCTGCACCACGCGGTTATCGGCCAAGGCCTGCTGCACAGCGGGGGCCTGTGGATCGTTCAGGGCATCGCGCAGCACCGCGACTTCACCACACTTCTGCACGGCAAAGGCGAGCCAGCTCTTGAGTTCCGGATCGAGCTGGTCTTCGCGCTCCAGGTCCACCGGGCTGTGCAGCAGCGAGCACGAGGTGCTGACCCAGAGATTGTCGCCAAAGCGCTCCTGGGCCGGTTGCAATTGCGCCAGCGCCTGTTCCAGTTCGCAGCGCCAGACGTTGCGCCCGTTGACCAGGCCCACCGAGAGAATCTTGTAGGTCGGCAGGCGGTCCAGCACTTGGCCCAGTTGTTCCGGGTCACGTACCGCGTCGATGTGCAAACCGTCCACTGGCAGGCTCACCGCCAGGCCGAGGTTGTCTTGCAGGCCACTGAAATAGGTGGCGACGAGCTTTTTCAATGGCGAGTACTGGAGGATGTGGTAAGCCCGCTCGAAGGCGCTCTTCCAGGCCAGGGGCAGGTCCAGGGTGAGGATCGGTTCGTCGATCTGCACCCATTCCACGCCCTGGGCCTTGAGGCGGTTGAGGATCTCACCGTAGACCGGCAGCAGGCGCTCCAGCAGGTCGAGCTTGTCGAACGCCTCGCCCTTGGCCTTGCCCAGCCACAAGTAGGTCAACGGACCGATGATCACCGGTTTGACCTGATGACCCAAGGCATGGGCCTCGTCCACTTCGTCGAACAACTGTTCCCAGCTCAGGGCGAAGGTCTGGTCGGCGGAAAACTCCGGGACCAGGTAGTGGTAGTTGGTGTCGAACCACTTGGTCAGCTCCTGGGCGTATTGCGCCTGGCCGTGGTCGGCACCGCAGCAACTGGTCGTGGCGCCACGGGCCATGGCGAACAGGGTGTCGAGGGTCGGCCGGCCCTGGGCATTCAAGGTGCTGTGGAAACGCTGTGGCACGGCGCCCAGGGTCAAGGAGTGGCTGAGCACCTGGTCGTACCAGGCAAAGTCGCCGACGGGCAGCAGGTCGATGCCGGCGTCTTTCTGCAATTGCCAGTGCCGGGCCCGCAGTTCGCGACCCACCGCCTGCAACGCGGCCGGGGCCAGGTCGCCCTTCCAGTAGGCTTCGAGGGCTTTTTTCAGTTCGCGGTCGGCGCCGATGCGCGGGAAACCGAGGGTGTGGGCCAGGGCCATGGTGTGCGTCCTCCTGTAAAAGATGGCGCCATTGTCGACAGCAGACCCTGCATGAGACAAACTCAACCTTTTCGTGTTGATCACAAGTTTTACTCATGGAGCAACTCCGGTGCTTGAACTCCGTCACCTCAAGACCCTGCACGCCCTGCGCGAAGCCGACAGCCTGGTCGAAGCCGCCGAACGCCTGCACCTGACCCAGTCCGCCCTCTCCCACCAGTTCAAGGAACTGGAAGAGCGCCTGGGCATGCAGTTGTTCGTGCGCAAGACCAAGCCGGTACGGTTCACCAGCGCCGGCCTGCGCCTGTTGCAACTGGCCGATGCCGCCCTGCCCTTGCTGCGCGGCGCCGAACGGGACATCGCCCGCCTGGCTGGCGGCACCGCCGGACGGCTGCACATGGCCATCGAGTGCCATAGCTGCTTCCAGTGGTTGATGCCAACTATCGACCAGTTCCGCGATGCCTGGCCGGAAGTCGAACTGGACCTGGCCTCGGGCTTCGCCTTCGCACCGCTGCCAGCCCTGGCCCGGGGCGACCTCGACCTGGTGGTGACCTCCGACCCGCTGGAGCTGGCCGGCATCACCTACGTGCCATTGTTCACCTACGAAGCGATGCTCGCCGTGGCCAACCAGCATCGACTGGCGGGCAAGCCCTACATCGTGCCCGAGGACTTGATCAGCGAAACCCTGATCACCTACCCGGTGGAGCGCGACCGGCTGGACATCTTCACCCGTTTCCTGGAACCGGCCGACATCGAACCGGCCCAGGTGCGCACCTCTGAACTGACGGTGATGATGATGCAACTGGTGGCCAGCGGTCGCGGCGTCTGCGGCATGCCGCACTGGGCTCTGCATGAATACAGCTCGCGGGGCTACGTGAAGGCCAAGCGGCTGGGGGAGAAAGGCTTGTTTGCCACGCTGTACGCGGCGGTGCGCACCGACATGCTCGACGCGCCGTACATGCGCGACTTTTTGCTGACGGCCAAGGACACGTCGTTTTCGACATTGGATGGTGTCAGTGCCGTGCGCTGACACCGAGTGGCCCCAGTCGCGAGCAAGCTCGCTCCCACAGGGATTTTTTGGGTGGTATCGACAGTGTCCACAACACAAATCCCCTGTGGGAGCGAGCTTGCTCGCGATGGCGGTGGGTCAGCTTGCGGAGATGTTGAATGTGCAGCCGCTATCGCGAGCAAGCTCGCTCCCACAGGGGAATGGTGGTGGTCTTAGAGTTCAAGCCACATATGGATTTTGTCGTGGTATTCGTCGCCCACGCAGATCGCCATCGGCTCAAGGCCATACAGGACGAAGCCGCAACGCTGGTAGAGCTTGAGCGCCGGCTCGTTGCCGGCGGTGACGGTCAGTTGCACCAGGCGCAGGAAGGGATGGCGCCGGGCTTCGGCGAGGGCGGCTTGGACCAGTTGGTAGCCGAGCCCGCGGTGGCGCTGTTCATCGGCGACGTACATGCCGAACAGCAGCGCCTTGTGTCGGGCTTTTTCCCGAGGCTCCAGGGCCAGGCCGACGATGCCGACCAGCTCTTGCTCGACAAACGCCCCCAACAACACATCGAGCCGGCTGCCCAGGCGTGACTCCCACCAGTTGATAGGCAGCTTGGCCCGCTCGGTGACGCTGGAGGTGAAGGCCTGCGGGTGCAATGCGTATGCCTGGAGCATCAGCTGGCGATACGCCTGGGCATCGCCGGCCCTCAACCGTCGGATGCTCACGCCGAACGCCGTTGCTCAAACATCAGGCGCAACGCCAGCGCACCGAGGACAAACCCCATGAAGTAGCGCTGCGCCGCCAGCCAGGTCGGGTTGTGGACGAACCACGAGGCAATTCCGGCAGCGAACAGGGCGATCAACAGGTTGACGCTGAAACTGACGCTGATCTGGGTCAGCCCGAGGATGATGCTCTGGGTGAACAGCGAACCGTGTTCCGGGCTGATGAACTGCGGGAACACCGACAGATAGAACACCGCGATCTTGGGGTTCAGGGCGCTGGTGAGAAAGCCCATGGTGATCAACTTGCGCGTCGAGTCCGCTGGCAACTGCTGGGCCTCGAAAGGCGAACGCGCGCCCGGCTTGACGGCCTGCCAGGCCAGCCACAACAGGTACAGCGCACCGGCCCATTTCAATACTTCATAGGCCACGGGCACCGCCAGGAACACCGCCGTCAACCCGGCGGCCGCGGCGAACATGTGCACGAAGAACCCCGCCACCACCCCCAGCAGGGAGGTGACGCCGGCCTTGCGGCCCTGGCAGATCGAACGGGAGATCAGGTAGATCATGTTCGGCCCGGGCGTCAGTACCATCAGCAACGCGGCGGCGGCGAAAATCAACAGGTCCGGCAATGGAATCATGAGCATCAGTCCTTGAGGCGTGAATCAGCAGGTAGCGAGAAGTGTCGCTCGATAAAACGGCAGGATCACCTCGCCTGTCAACGGTGCCAGCAAAAGATTGCTGTCGAGGACCGGGTCGATCCAGCACACCTCTTCAATTTCGGCAGCCGGCGAAACCGGGGCGTCGATGCTCAGCAAAAACACCTCGGCCTGCACGGTAAACCCCGGTTCGTTGGCCGCCGGCGCGCTGAACACGCCCAGGTAACGGGCCTGTGCCGGGGCGATCTGCAACCCAAGCTCTTCTTCCAGCTCGCGGGCCAGCGCCTGCACCGGTTGTTCATGGGCCTCGATCTTGCCGCCCGGCTGCATGAAGGCCCGGGTGCCGCGCTTGCGCACCAGCAGGGTTCGCCCGTCCGGCCCGAGCAACAGGGCGGCGGCGATGCGGATGAGGGAGGTGGTCATGGGTGATCGAAGCCTTGGCCGGGAAATGGCGGGGAGATTACAGCGCGTAGGGGTGGGAGCAAAGTCTGGTGCGGGACTAAAAATCAGCGCAGTTTCCCTGTGGTCAGTTTCGACCGATTGGGGTTGGTGTGTATATCCGTTGCTGCGGTCACGGCGACTTAGGGTTCCGCCCTGACGGCGGCTCACTTTTGAGAAGCGCAAAAGTAAGCAAAACGCTCATGCCCCACCACTCGGCACCTCGCTCAGGCTCGGTGTGCCCTCACTCCGGCATTGCTCCGTGGGCCCGCCGCGAAGGGCCATCCATGGCCCAGCGCGGCTACCTCGGCATCCATGCCGAGGTGCCCACTGCGCAACGCCTGCGTTCGGCCAGCGTGGTTAACGGGGCGCCGAGATCAACGTCCACCGCGAGGCGGCCTAGTAGCCGGCCTGGCTCTTGCGGTCGTACACCTCATCAGATCTGTGGGAGCAAAGCTTGCTCGCGAGGCGGCCTTATAGCCGACCTGGTTCTTCCGGTCGTACACCCATCAGATCTGTGGGAGCAAAGCTTGCTCGCGAGGCGGCCTGACAGCCGACCTGGCTCTCCCGGTCGTACCCCGGTCCAATTGTGGAAGCGAGCCTTCTCGCTTCTGCGCGCGGTGTGGTCAAGGTTGTGTATTGACGTTATCCAGCATCCGATTCGCCAATAAAGCGCCCAGCTCGATCAGTTGCTGAATGCCAAGGGCAACATGGCGTCGCGAGCCTTTAAGGTCGAAGGCAAGGTCGCTGACCATGGCATCGGCTGAGGCCAAAGTTTCGCTGAGGTTGGCCAGCAGGCTTTCGGTGTCGACACCGGCCACGACGGTGAACAGTTGACCTGAGGGCTTTTTCTTTTTGGCTTGAGGCTTGGGGTCGAGATAATGGTCGATGGCGCGCTTGGCGGCTTCATCGAGTTCTTGGGGATCGGTTTCGGGGGGATTGGGTGTGGCTTTGAACATAGGGTGACACTCCGTCTACAGGTTGGAGCTGCCACGTTCGTTTCCAAGCGAGGGGTGGCAGCCGTACGCAGGTTGGAAAACCGGGGTAAACGAGCCCGACAGACCCGAAGGTCTCCCGCGCACAGCCGCCATAACGAAAGCATGGTCAAAAAACGACCGCAAGCATACGTCATGAAGGGCGCTTTCGCGCCGTCTACTTATCGGGTTTCCAAGCCCGGCCGCTGAATTTGCAGCGACGGGAAAAGACTAGCGACAGCCCTACCCACCCGGCAACCGCCAGAGCTCGTCGGAAAAATCTGCTGCAACCCGGAGGATTGTCCGACCATTCCCACAATCCTGGTCGGCTGTCAGGCCGCCATCGCGAGCAAGCTCGCTCCCACACAGGTTTTTGGTCGTTTATAAGATCCGTGTCCACCGCCGATCCCTGTGGGAGCCGAGCTTGCTCGCGATAGCGATGGGTCTGCTTGCATCCATGTTGAATGTGCCGCCGCCTTCGCGAGCAGGCTCGCTCCCACAGTTGGATTGAAGTACAGCCGCCAGAGACAGGTCGGCTGTTAGGCCGCCTTCGCGAGCAAGCTCGCTCCCACAATGGGATCGGGGTACGGCCGGAAGAATCAGGTCGGCTGTTAGGCCGCCTCGCGAGCAAGCTTTGCTCCCACAGGGGGAACGCGGTCTCCATCAAGAGCCAGGTCGGCTGTTAGGCCGCCTCGCGGTGGACGTTGATCTCGGGCGCCCCGTTAACCACGATGGCCGAACGCAGGTATTGCGCAGTGGGCACCTCGGCATGGATGCCGAGGTAGCCGCGCTGGGCCATGGATGGCCCTTCGCGGCGGCCCACGGAGCAATGCCGGAGTGAGGGCACACCGAGCCTGAGCGAGGTGCCGAGTGGTGGGGCAAAGCGCTTTTGGTTACTTTTGGCTGGTCCGGCTCCCGGCTCTTCCAAAAGTGACCCGCCGTCAGGGCGGAACCCTAAGCCGCCGTTACCGCAGCAACGGATATGTACCCAATCCAACCCAACCCAACCCAACCCAGACCCCAGTCACCCCAAAATCGGCTTCGGCGCCGTAGGGTCGGCCTGCTCTTCGGGGATCTTGACGAACACGCTATACCGCGCCCCCTCCATCGCTTCGAAGGCAATGAGTTTTTCGATCAACGGCCCGCTCAGGATTTTGCCAGCGTTGAGCAGCAACATGCCGTTGTCGGCATTGAGGTTGCGCGCCAGGATCATCCCCGCGGTCAACTCGCGCGTGGTGGAGACTTGTACCGTCGGGTCCGACAGGGTCACGTCTTCCAGGTATTCGGCACACGCCTTGATGAAATCCTCGATCATATCCGGGTCGTACAGCTTGCCCGCGTACTTGCGGATATAGACCAGCGCTTCGTCGCTGTTCATCTGCCGCTCCAGGATCAACCCGCGCTGCAGCTCGATGAAGTCCACCGCCAGTTTCAACAGCCGCGAACCGAACGGAATGGCCTCGCCCCGAAGGTGCTCGGGGAAACCGCTGCCGTCCCAACGCTCCTGGTGATGGCGAATGATCCGCGCCGCGTCCTTCATCGGGTCCAGGGTCATCAGCAGCGATTCGCTCTGCTTCGGATAGGCCCGATAGAGCTCAAGTTCGTTGTGGTGCAGCAAGTCGGCAGGCGTGACCATCATGTTGTCGGTCCAGCTCAGCTTGCCGATGTTGTAGAGCGCCGCGGCCATGGTCAGGTCGCGGTCGGCGGACTCATCGAGGAAATGCAGCCGGCTATAGACCCTGATCAACTCGATGATCTGCCGGTTGGTCTGCTTGGTCTTGGGCAGGCGCAGGTTGGCGATCAGCGAAAACACTTCGGTGCTGGTCACATAACTGCGCTTGAGCTCGTCATAGGCCAAATCGAGCATGTCGGCGGTCTGCTGCAGCTCGGAGGTGCGCGACGCCACGCGTTTTTCCAGAGTGGCGTTAAGGGTCTTGAGTTGCTGGTTCTGCTCGCGGTTCAGCGCTTCGAGGCGCTGGCGCTCGCTTTCGGAATGCTGGTGGGACAGGGCCTGGCGCAAGGCCTGCACCAGTTCCTCATCGTTCCAGGGCTTGCTGAGGTAGCGATAGAGCTGCCCCTCGTTGATGGCCTTGGTCATCATGTCCACATCGGCATAACCGGTGAGCAGGATGCGCAAGGTCAATGGGTACAGCTTGCGGATTTCGGCCAGCAGCGTGGCGCCATCCATGTTCGGCATGCGCGCATCGGTCATCACCAGGTCGACCGGCCGCTCCTTGAGAATTTCCAAGGCCTTGGCGCCACTGTCGGCCAGCAGAATCTCGTACGGCTGGCTGCGCAATAGCCGACGCAGGCTATTGAGGATCGACTCTTCGTCATCGACCAACAGCACCGCTGGTTTCCTTACCGGAACATCCGGCGATTGATCTTCCATTTGAAACCCCCCTCCTATTCACGACAACCGTTCTACCTTACCCCCGAAATACAGGCTAGTAGATTGCGAACATTTAGACACATTTGCCATCACTGGCCGAGCGTATCCCGATGAGACGACTATGCTGTATCCCATGAAGGGCCAAGTACAGGCCGAATACTCATGCCAGCGAAAGGGATATCAGATGTTCCCAGGGTTCTATAGTCAGCATCAAAGTGGTGCACGGCCATGAGCCTGCCATTGGATAAAACCAATCGGCGGATCCTGATCGTCGACGACACACCGACCATCCATGAGGATTTTCGCAAGATCCTCAGCCCCCAGGCGGACGCCAATGACCATCTGAGCAGCGCCGAAGAAGCACTGTTCGGCTCGCCCGTGGCGGTCTCCGGTACGAGTTTCGTGCTCGATTCGGCGTTCCAGGGGATGGAAGCCCTGAACAAGGTCGAAACGGCACTGGCCCAGAGGCAACCCTTCGCCATGGCGTTCATCGACATGCGCATGCCGCCGGGCTGGGACGGCCTGGAAACCATCGAGCGGCTGTGGCGCGCCGACCCCAAGCTGCAAGTGGCCCTGTGCACCGCTTACTCGGACTATTCCTGGGAGGACATCGCCGACCGTCTTGAGCTGGGCGACCGCCTGCTCATCCTGAAAAAACCCTTCGACGCCATCGAGATCCGCCAGATGGCCTGCACCTTGACCGTCAAATGGCAGATGACCGAAGACGCGGCGCTGAAAATGGACATGCTCGAGCGCGCGGTCGAGGAACGCACCCGCGAACTGGCCGACGCCAACATCATCGTGCAGAACAGCCCGACCATTCTCTATCGCCTGCGGGGCGAGCCACCGTTCGCATTGATGTACATCTCCCACAACATCACCAAGTTCGGCCATTCCGCAGCGCAACTGACCAACTCGCCGGACTGGGCGCAAACCCTGATCCACCCCGACGACCAGGAGAAGGTCCATGAGGCCATGGTCCGCGTCCTGGACCGCGATTCCGCAGGGGCGTCCATCGAGTTCCGCATGCACACCGGCGACGACACGTTCCGCTGGGTGGAGAACCGCTACATTCCGGTGCGCAACGACCATGGCCTGTTGCTGGAAATAGAAGGCATCATCCTCGACATCACCGAACGCAAGCTGGCCGAAGAAAAAATCGCCCTGCTGGCCCGCACCGACGGCCTGACCGGGCTGGCCAACCGCGCCACCATGATCGAGCGCCTGCACCAGGCCTTCGCCGCCGCTCGTCGGGGTGCCGCACCGTTTGCGATGTTCTACCTGGACCTGGACCACTTCAAACGCATCAACGACACCTTGGGCCACCCCATCGGCGACCTGCTGTTGCAGGAGGTCGCCGCTCGCATCAAGGCCTGCACCCGGGAAAACGACGTGGTGGCGCGCCTGGGCGGCGACGAGTTCGCCCTCCTGCAACTGGATGTCCATGAAGCGACCCATTGCGCCGCGTTGGCGGGCAAGGTCCGCGATGCCCTCGTGGCGCCGTATTCCCTGGACGGCAACGATGTGCGGATCTCGGTGAGCATCGGCATCGCCCTGTACACCCCGCAGAGCCTGAGTGCCGACAGCCTGATGGCGCAGTCCGACATGGCCCTGTACCGCTCCAAGGAAAAGGGCCGCAACCAGTACCATTTCCATAACGAGGAAATTAATCAGGAAGTCACCGACCGGGTCGCCCTCGCCAATGACCTGCGCCAAGCCATTGAAAACAACGAACTGCACCTGCACTACCTGCCGGAAGTCGACCTCGGCACCGGCAAGATCCTCGGCATGGGCGTGCAAGTACGCTGGAACCACCCCCAACGTGGCTGGCTGGAACCGGCGGCCTTCATGCCCGCTGCCGAGAAAACCGGGATCATCATTGGCCTGGGGCATTGGGTACTGGACCAGGCTTGCCAACAAATGCGCCAGTGGCGCGACCAGGGCATGGCGCCTCCCGTGATCGCCATCGACCTGTCCCTGACCCAGCTCAAGACCGGGCCGGAACTGATCTACGACGTGCTGCGCACCACCGCGCGCTGGGAACTGGCGCCCTGGGACCTGCGCTTCGACGTCACCGAAGCCACCCTGGCCCAGACCAAGTGGACCCACAACGACGTGCTGCCGCGCCTCTGCGAACTGGGCGTGCAGATCGCCATCGATGATTTCGGCACCGAGTACTCCTCGTTCGATTACCTCAAGACCTACAGGGTCAATCACCTCAAGCTCGCCCAGCGTTTCCTCGACAGCGCCAACGCCGACCCCGAGAACGCCACGACGTTGCGGGCGATCATCAACTTCGCCCGGGACGTGGGCATCGGGATCATTGCCGAGGGTGTCGAGACCCAGGAGCAACGCACCACGCTGATGTCCAGCGGTGGAGCGATGCAGGCCCAGGGGCATTACTTCAGCACCGTGGTCGACAGCGGCCAGGCCGCCGAACTGCTCAAGGCCGGCACCATCATTCCCGCGACAGACCACTGGACCCGACCGGCGAGCCAGCTATCGGAGAGCAATCCATGAACCCCATGTCGGTACCTGCCAACCGGCGAATCCTGGTGGTGGACGACACGCCCGCGATCCACCAGGACTTTCGCAAGATCCTCAGCCCCAGCGCCGGCAGCGATGACTCACTGGACGACACCGAGAGCCTGCTGTTCGGCACCCCGCAGGTCAGCCGGCTGCAATTCCAGATCGACTCGGCCTACCAGGGCGAGGAGGCGCTGGAACTGGTCAAGCGCGCCCAGGCCGAAGGCCAGCCCTATGCGCTGGTGTTCGCCGACATGCGCATGCCACCGGGCTGGGACGGCCTGCAAACCATCGAGGCGCTGTGGGAGGCCGACCCGCGCCTGCAAATCGCCCTGTGCACGGCGTTTTCTGACTATTCCTGGGAAACCATGTCCGAACGGATCGAATTCGACGATCAGTTGCTGATCCTCAAGAAACCCTTCGACACCCTGGAAATCCGCCAGATGGCCAGTGCCATGACCTGGAAATGGCAGCTGGCCCAGGATGCGGCGAGGAAAATGCGCAGCCTGGAACGTACGATCGAAGAGCGCGTCCAGGAATTGCTCAAGGTGTCCCACCTGCTGCAATACGACGTGCTCACCGAGCTGCCCAACAGCATGTTGCTCGGCGATCGGCTGACCCAGGCCATGGCCCAGTGCCGCCGGCACGATCGGCAGCTGGCGGTGATGTTCATCGGCCTGGACCGCTTCAAGCGCATCAATAACGCGCTGGGCCATCCCGTGGGCGATGAAATGCTCAAGCGCGTGGCCCGGGCACTGGCGACCGTGGTGCGCGAATCCGATTCGGTGTTTCGCTACGGTTCCGATGAATTCGTGGTGGTACTGGGAGATGTGGTCGACCCGCAACAGACCAAAGGCGTGGCCGACAAACTGCTGGCGGCCATCAGTTCCCCGCAACCCATCGACGGCCATGACCTGACCGTCACCGCGAGCCTGGGCATCAGCGTGTATCCCTCCGACGGTTTCGACGCCGTGGCGCTGATCAAGAAAGCCGAGACAGCGATGCGTAACGTCAAGGAAACCGGCCCCAACGACTACCGGTTTTTCACCGAAGACATGAACCGCCGGGCCCGTCAGCAACAGACCATCGAATCCGGCCTGCGCCTGGGCCTGCAACGCAAGGAATTCGTGCTGCATTACCAACCCAAGCTCGACCTCAAGAGCGGCAAGGTGGTCGGCGTCGAGGCGCTGGTGCGCTGGAACAGGCCGGATCATGGCCTGGTCTATCCCTCGGATTTCATTCCGGTGGCCGAGGACAGCGGCCTGATCGTTCCGCTGAGCCAATGGGTGTTGCAGGAAGCCTGCCAGCAGGCCTGCCGTTGGCAAGCCCAGGGCATGCGCCCGCTGTACCTGTCGGTGAACGTCTCGGCCATCGATTTTCGCCAGCGCGGCTTCGTCGAAGGCATCGCCCGCACCCTCAAGGAAACCGGCCTGGCTCCGACACAGTTGGAACTGGAGATCACCGAAAGCGTCCTGATGCAGAACGTCGATACCACGGTCGCCATCCTCAAGGCCATCAAGCAGCAGGGGATTCGCCTGGCCATCGACGACTTCGGCACCGGCTATTCGAGCCTGAGCTATTTGCAGAAATTTCCGGTGGATGTGTTGAAGATCGACCAGTCGTTCGTCGGTGACCTGAGCATCGACAGCAACGACGCCAAGCTGGTGAGCACCATCATCAGCCTGGGCAAGAGCCTGAACCTGCACATCATTGCCGAAGGGGTGGAAACCCGTGAGCAGCTTGAGTTTCTCAAACAGCACCACTGCGAGGAGGTCCAGGGTTATTACTTCAGCAAGGCCGTCGAACCTCAGGCCTTCGCCGATTGGATGACCGAGTGGGAAAAACGCCAGAACCCGTTTTCGTGAACACCTGAGTGTTATCAACCAAAGTTTCAAGGAAAGCATCCCATGGCGTTACATGGACTGATTCTGGCTCTCGGCCTGCTCGTGGGATCAAGCGTGACCGCTCACGCCGAACCACTGGACGAACCCCTCAAACCCCTGCCCCCGATTCCGGCCCTGGACCCCAAGCGCGTCCAACTGGGGCTTCGGCTGTTCAATGACCCGCGACTGTCGGTCAACAACACCCTGTCCTGCGCCAGTTGCCATCACCTGGACAAGGGCGGCGCCGACGACAAGCCGTTTTCCCTGGGGTTCGACGGCAAGCCCGTGGAGGTCAATACACCCACCGTGTTCAATGCCGGGCTGAACTTCCATCAGTTCTGGGATGGCCGCGTCGAAACGTTGGAAGAACAGGTGCACTTCGTGGTGATCAGCCCCACGGAGATGGCCAATACCTGGGAATCGGTGGTCAAGCGCATCGCCGATGACCCGGGCTATGCCAAGGACTTCAAGGCGGCCTACCCCGACGGGGTGAACGAGCCCAATATCCGCAGTGCCCTGGCCGACTACGAGCGCACCTTGCAGACACCCAATTCGCGCTTCGACCAATACCTGCAGGGCAATACCGACATCCTCACGCCCCGGGAAAAGTTCGGTTACCAGCGCTTCAAGGAGTACGGCTGCATCGCCTGCCACCAAGGCGTGAACATCGGCGGCAACATGTTCCAGAAGTTCGGGGTCATGGGCGACTACATCAAGGACCGTGGCAACCCCACCCGAGCCGACGAAGGACGCTACAACATCACTGGCGATGAAGCCGACCGCCAGGTCTTCAAGGTGCCGAGCCTGCGCAACGTGGCCGTCACCGCCCCGTATTTCCATGACGCGTCGGCGCCGACCCTGGAACACGCGGTGGAGGTCATGTTCAAGTACCAACTGGGCCGTGAACCCCTCAAGAACGATACGACCCTGATCGTCGAGTTCCTCAAGACCCTGACCGGCGAATCGGAGGGCAAGCCTCTATGACCACTCTCCGTCGCCTCGGTCTTGCATTCATCGGTCTGTTGCTGGCATCGGTCCTGCTGTTCATGTACATCAATTCAGGGGCCCAGCAGGCTGCCTCGTACATTGAGTCCCGGGACCTGATCCGCCTGCTCAAGCAACAGGACGCCATCTGGGACAACGAAGTGCTCAAGTCGCGGATCGCCCTGACCCACAACTACGACCCCCTGGTCTCCCCCCTGCACGAAATGTCGCGCCTGTGGCAGCGCCTGGACGCCATCGAATCGGAACCGGGGCGCCATGGGCCGTCACTCTGGGAGGCCCAGCGCGACGAATACCTCAAGGCGGTCAAGGAAAAAACCCGTCTGGTAGAACAGTTCAAATCCCATAACGCGGTGTTGCGCAACTCCCTGGCCTTCCTGCCCACCGGCGAGGACGACATCCAGGGCCAGTTCGCCCGGCTGCCCGACACGTACAAACTGGAGTTGCAGAGCGTTGCCATCGACACTTACGACCTGCTGCTCAGCGCCATGGAGTTCGCGCAGCTCAGCTCCCCTGAGATCGCAGCCCAGGTCCTGTTGGGCTTGAACCAGCTGGATATCAACAAGGAGCGCCTGCCTGAGGGGTTGCTCAACTCCGTCGAAGTCCTGCGTAGGCACATCGGGGTGATCCTGCGCGAACAGCCACGGGTCAATGAGTTGTTACTGGGCATCGAAGCGATCCCCTTGGCCAATCGCCTGGACACCATCACCCAACTGCTTGAGAAAGACCAGGCAAAAGCCGCCGCCAAATACGAGCGCAACCACGTTTACCTCCTGGTGTTCGCCACGGTCCTGGTGCTGATCCTGATCTGGCTGGCAATCCGGCTGATACGCAGCTTCGCCGAGATCAAGCGGGTCAACAACGCCCTGCAAACCGCCAACGACGAGCTGGAGCAACGGGTCGAGGAGCGTACCCGCCAGCTCAAGGACACCCAGAGTGAATTGATGGACACCGCCCGCCAGGCCGGCATGGCGGAAATCGCGACCAACGTGTTGCACAACGTCGGCAACGTCCTCAACAGCGTGAACATCTCCGCCGACCTGGTCAGCCGTAAACTGCGCAGCAGCAAGGCCCTGGGGCTGGGCAAGGCGATGCAACTGTTCAACGAGCACGCCGATGACCTCGGGCACTTTCTCACCGAGGACGCCAAAGGCAAGCTGCTGCCCGGCTACCTCAACCAACTGGTCGAGGCCATCGCGCTCGAGCAACAGGGCCTGACCGACGAACTGGCCCAGTTGAGCAAGAGCGTGGACCACATCAAGGACATCGTCTCCACCCAGCAATCCTATGCCGGGGCCAACAGCCTGCTGGAACCTTTGGTAGTCAGCGAGCTGCTTGAAGATGCCCTGCGCATGAACTCCGGCGCACTGACCCGCCATCATGTTACGGTGATCAAGGAATACGGCGAAGTGCCGCGGATCATGGGTGACAAACACCGCTTGCTGTTGATCCTGATCAACCTGATCAGCAACGCTAAATACGCCATGGCCGGAGTGTCCAACCATGCGCGGAACATGACCCTGAAGGCTGCCGTCGTCGATGGCCAGACCCTGCAAATCAGTGTCAAGGATGAAGGCGAAGGCATCCCGGAGGAAAACATGACGCGTATCTTCGCCCACGGTTTTACCACGCGTAAGGAAGGCCACGGCTTTGGCCTGCACAGCTGCGCATTGGCGGCCATTGAAATGAACGGCCAACTCACCGCCCATAGTGAGGGGCCAGGCACGGGGGCAACGTTCCAACTGCAACTGCCCCTGAAACTTGCAGAAGGTGAGCCATGAATAGCATGAGTAACCGCCGTATCCTATTGATCGACGATACACCCGCCATTCATGAAGATTTCCGCAAGATCCTCACCCCGGAGGATGACAGCAACGCTGACTTGCTGGACATGGAAAGCGCGCTGTTCGGCGATGCGCCAAAACCTGCCGCCACGGTGTTCGAACTCGACTCGGCCTATGGCGGGCAGGAAGGCCTGAACAAGTTGCTGGAGGCATCGGCAAAAGGGCGTCCTTATGCCCTGGCCTTTGTCGACATGCGCATGCCCGAAGGCTGGGATGGCGCCAAGACCATCGAAGAACTGTGGAAACGCGACCCGTTGCTGCAAGTGGTGGTCTGCACCGCCTATTCGGATTATTCCTGGGATGAACTGCTCGACCGTCTGAACGGCCACGACCGTTTGCTGATCCTGAAAAAGCCGTTCGACAACATCGAAGTCCAGCAGATGGCCAACACCCTGACCACCAAGTGGGAAATGACCTCCCGTGCGCAACTGAAAATGAACAAGCTCGAAGACCTGGTGGAACAACGCACCCAGGCGTTCAAACAGGCCAGCGAGCTGCTGCAAATGGAGATCGACGAACGCAAGATGCTGGAAACCCAACTGGTGCAATCGGAAAAGCTCGCCTCGCTGGGCCAGTTGGCGGCCGGGGTGGCCCACGAAATCAACAACCCGATCGGTTTCATTTCTTCCAACCTGGGAGCGTTGGACGGCTACTTCGGCAAACTCCAGGAAATGCTCAGCGCCTACGGCAGCGCCGAGGAGGCCATCGCCTCGCCGGAACTGGTGGTGAGTTTGCGCAAGCTGCGTGAACAGGTGGAGCTGGACTTTCTCGTCGAGGACATCCCCCTGCTGATCAAGGAGTCCAAGGATGGCATTGGCCGGGTCGGGCAGATCGTCAAGGACCTGAAGGACTTCTCCCGCGTCGATTCCAGGCAGGAATGGCAGATGGCCAATTTGCAGCAGGGCATGGACTCGACGCTGAACATCGTCGCCAATGAAATCAAGTACAAGGCCGACGTGGTCAAGGAATACACGCCGTTGCCGGAAGTGGAATGCCTGCCGTCGCAGATCAACCAGGTGATCATGAACCTGATCGTCAACGCCGCCCAGGCCATCGGCCCCGAGCGCGGCACCATCACCCTGCGCAACGGCGTTGGTGACGAAACCGTCTGGATCGAAGTCGCCGACAACGGCTCGGGCATCCCCCCCGAGACCCTGCAGAAAATCTTCGACCCGTTCTTCACCACCAAACCCATCGGCCAGGGCACGGGGCTCGGGCTGTCGTTGTCCTACGGCATCGTGAAAAAACACAACGGCGAAATCACGGTACGCAGCGAAGTCGGCGTCGGCACTACCTTCCGCGTGGAATTGCCGGTGCGGCAGATGAAGCAGGCGAGCTGAACACGCCGGCAGTTCAAATTGTGGGAGCGAGCTTGCTCGCGATAGCAGTGGGTCAGTCAATGCAGGTGTTGAGTGTGCGACTGCCATCGCGAGCAAGCTCGCTCCCACAGGTTTTTCTGGCGCTCATAAACTGTGATTCCAGCCAAACGCAGCCCCTGTGGCGAGGGAGCTTGCTCCCGCTCGGCGGCGCAGCCGTCGCAAACCGGCTGACGCGGTCTACCTTAATGATCGCAGCGATCCAATTGGGGCCGCTTCGCAGCCCAGCGGGAGCAAGCTCCCTCGCCACAACGGCCCGCGTTTCACCACAAAACCAATTGTGGGATGAAGCAGGCGAGCTGAGCCCCCGGCAGTTCAAATTGTGGGAGCGAGCTTGCTCGCGATAGCGGTGGGTCAGTCAATGCAGGTGTTGAGTGTGCGACTGCCATCGCGAGCAAGCTCGCTCCCACAGGTTTTTCTGGCGCTCATAAACTGTGATTCCAGCCAATACGCAGCCCCTGTGGCGAGGGAGCTTGCTCCCGCTCGGCGGCGCAGCCGTCGCAAAACGGCTGACGCGGTCTACCTGAATGATCGCAGCGATCCAATTGGGGCCGCTTCGCAGCCCAGCGGGAGCAAGCTCCCTCGCCACAACGGCACGCGTTTCACCACAAAACCAATTGTGGGATGAAGCAGGCGAACTGAGCCCCCGGCAGTTCAAATTGTGGGAGCGAGCTTGCTCGCGATAGCGGTGGGTCAGTCGATGAAGGAGTTGAGTGTGCGACTGCCATCGCGAGCAAGCTCGCTCCCACAGGTTTTTCTGGCGCTCATAAACTGTGATTCCAGCCAATACGAAGCCCCTGTGGCGAGGGAGCTTGCTCCCGCTCGGCGGCGCAGCCGTCGCAAACCGGCTGACGCGGTCTACCTGAATGATCGCAGCGATCCAATTGGGGCCGCTTCGCAGCCCAGCGGGAGCAAGCTCCCTCGCCACAACGGCCCGCGTTTCACCACAAAACCAATTGTGGGATGAAGCAGGCGAGCTGAGCCCCCGGTAGTTCAAATTGGGGGAGCGAGCTTGCTCGCGATAGCGGTGGGTCAGTCAATGCAGGTGTTGAGTGTGCAACCGCCATCGCGAGCAAGCTCGCTCCCACAGGTTTTTCTGGCGCTCATAAACTGTGATTCCAGCCAATACGCAGCCCCTGTGGCGAGGGAGCTTGCTCCCGCTCGGCGGCGCAGCCGTCGCAAAACGGCTGACGCGGTCTACCTGAATGATCGCAGCGATCCAATTGGGGCCGCTTCGCAGCCCAGCGGGAGCAAGCTCCCTCGCCACAACGGCCGGCGTTTCACCACAAAACCAATTGTGGGATGAAGCAGGCGAGCTCACCCCCCGGCAGTTCAAATTGTAGGAGCGAGCTTGCTCGCGATAGCGGTGGGTCAGTCAATGCAGGTGTTGAGTGTGCAACCGCCATCGCGAGCAAGCTCGCTTGTATGGTAGGACTTGAAGGGAGGAAGAGGGACAAAGCTCGATTCTGACTGTTCGCGCAGTACAGACCGTGGGAGATTTCACCCCTCCTCCTTTCACCCAAGCGCCGATAAAGAATGCATCTGGCCTAGACCGACGATAGGAACAAGCCTGCGCCTCTGGGTGAACCCTTCAAGTGTTCAAACCTTAGCCCGGAGGATTTTCAATGGCAATGCCGGTTTCTGTCGCAAAGCCGATCGTGGGTGTTGATGTCGCCAAAGATGAGTTGGTGATTTATCACGCAGAAACAGATCGACTGGAAGCGATCCCCAACACCAAAGCTGCGATCAAGAAGTGGCTCAAGGAGCTGCCCGCGCCAGTGGATGTCGCCATCGAAGCCACCAATATCTATCACCAGGAATTCGCCGACCTGGCTTATGCGCAAGGTTGTGTGATCTACATGATTGGCGGCTACGAGCTCAGCCATTACCGCAAAGGTGTGAAAGTTCGCGCTAAAACCGATGCGCTGGATGCTCGGTTGTTGGCTCGCTACTTGAACAACGAAGGCCACCAGTTGCACCCGTGGACCCCGCCATCGCCCCTGTATTGCCGGCTTATAAGCCTTTTCCGGCGCCGGGCAGCCTTGGTTCAGGCGCGTGTCAGCCTCAAGCAAAGCTGGTCAAACGAACCGTTGCTCAAAAGTGCCTTTGAGAACCAGATAAAGGCCATGCAACGACTGGAGGTCTTGCTTGAAAAAACAATCCAGACGCAGTTGGAAGCAGCGGGCTTGGGTGCTCAACTCAAGCGTTGCATGAAAGTCGAAGGCATTGGCCTGTTGAACGGTGCTCGTTTGCTCACGTCGTTTCAGCGTGGGGATTTCAGAAACGCCGATGCCTTCATCGCTTTTCTGGGCCTAGACCTGCGTATATCGGATTCAGGGAAAAAGAAGGGCCGCCGCTGCCTGTCTAAGCGAGGTGACCCAGAGGCACGTCGACTGATGCACAACGCCGCAATGTCGGCGAGGCGCACAGCGGCATGGAAGGGTTTTTATGAGGCACTGAGGGCCCGGGGACTCAGCACAACCGAAGCATTAGTGGCACTGGCCCGCAAGCTTGCTCGAGTGGTATTCGCCCTGCTGAAGAACCAGAGCGAATACTTACCGAAAGGCATTTAAGGGGTAGCCCCGCACCATAGAATCTCCCACAGGTTTTTCTGGCGCTCATAAACTGTGATTCCAGCCAATACGCAGCCCCTGTGGCGAGGGAGCTTGCTCCCGCTCGGCGGCGCAGCCGTCGCAAAACGGCTGATGCCGTCTGCCTGACCCACCGCGGTGAACCAACTGGGGCCGCTTCGCAGCCCAGCGGGAGCAAGCTCCCTCGCCACAACGGCCCGCGTTTCACCACAAAACCAATTGTGGGATGAAGCAGGCGAGCTGAACACGCCGGCAGTCCAAATTGTGGGAGCGAGCTTGCTCGCGATAGCGGTGGCACAGTCGATGAAGGAGTTGAGTGTGCAACCGCCATCGCGAGCAAGCTCGCTCCCACAGGTTTTTCTGGCGCTCATAAACTGTGATTCCAGCCAATACGCAGCCCCTGTGGCGAGGGAGCTTGCTCCCGCTCGGCGGCGCAGCCGTCGTAAAACCGGCTGACGCGGTCTACCTGAATGATCGCAGCGATCCAATTGGGGCCGCTTCGCAGCCCAGCGGGAGCAAGCTCCCTCGCCACAAGCTGCATTCCAAGCTAATGTCTCGCCAATCGCTCCCCCCAAGGAAACCGTATGAGCCTGTCTTTGCTGAGTCGTTACGCCTTCTTTGCCGGCTGTGTCATCTTCACCCTGGCCAGCCTGCCGTTCCTGCAACACGACTGGCTTTGGCCGCTCGCGCTGGTGACCGGGCTGTTGAGTCTGCTGGGGCTGTTCGACCTGCTGCAAAGCCGTCACGCCGTGCGTCGCAACTATCCGATCCTGGGCAATATCCGCTACCTGGTCGAAGGCATTCGCCCGGAGATCCGCCAGTACCTGCTCGAATCCGACAGCGATGCCCTGCCCTTCTCCCGGGCCCAGCGCTCGCTGGTGTATTCCCGGGCCAAGAACGAAAGCGCCGACAAACCGTTCGGCACCTTGATCGACGTCTACCAGACCGGCTTCGAATTCATCGGCCATTCCATGCGTCCGGCACCGTTGAGCGATCCCAGCGGTTTTCGCGTGACGGTCGGCGGCCCGCAGTGCACCCAGCCGTACTCAGCGTCGGTGTTCAACATTTCGGCCATGAGTTTCGGCTCCCTGAGCGCCAACGCCATCCGGGCGCTGAACCAGGGGGCCAAGCTGGGCAACTTCGCCCACGACACAGGTGAAGGCAGTATCAGCCCCTACCATCGCGAACACGGTGGCGACCTGACCTGGGAACTGGGCAGCGGTTATTTCGGCTGCCGCACCAGCGACGGGCGCTTCGACCCGGAGCGCTTCGCCGCCCAGGCGCAGGACCCGCAGGTGCGGATGATTGAAATCAAGATGAGCCAGGGCGCCAAACCCGGCCACGGCGGGATCCTGCCCAAGCACAAGGTCACCCGGGAAATCGCCGAGACCCGGGGCATCCTCATGGGCGAGGATTGTGTTTCGCCGTCACGTCACAGCGCGTTTTCCACGCCGATCGAACTGATGCAGTTCGTCCAGCAACTGCGCGAACTGTCCGGCGGCAAACCGGTGGGCTTCAAGTTCTGCCTGGGGCATCCGTGGGAATTCATGGGTATCGCCAAGGCCATGCTGGAAACCGGGATCCTGCCCGACTTCATCGTGGTCGACGGCAAGGAAGGCGGTACGGGCGCGGCGCCAGTGGAATTCACCGACCACATCGGCGTGCCGTTGCGCGAGGGCCTGCTGTTCGTGCACAACACCCTGGTGGGCCTGAACCTGCGGGACAAGATCAAGCTCGGCGCCAGCGGCAAGATCGTCAGCGCCTTCGACATCGCCAGCGTCCTGGCCATCGGCGCCGACTGGGCCAACGCCGCGCGCGGCTTCATGTTCGCCATCGGCTGCATCCAGTCGCAAAGCTGCCACACCAACAAATGCCCCACCGGCGTCGCCACCCAGGACACCCTGCGCCAGCGCGCACTGGTCGTCCCGGATAAAGCCCAACGGGTCTACAACTTCCACCGCAACACCCTCAAGGCCCTGGCCGAAATGCTCGCCGCCGCCGGGCTTGAGCATCCGTCGCAATTGCAGCCCAAGCATCTGGTACGGCGCATGTCGGCCACCGAGGTGAAGTTGTTCTCTCAGTTGCATGTGTTTTTGAAGCCGGGGGAATTGCTGACGGGTGAGGTCAATGGGGCGTTTTATTCGCGGATGTGGCAGATGGCGCGGGCGGATAGTTTTGAGCCGCTGGAAATAGCCGCGGCTTAAGCACCGGATATCTGCCGGTGCGCACTAGCTTTTGTGGCGAGGGAGCTTGCTCCCGCTGGGTTGCGCGTAGGAGCTGCCGAAGGCTGCGATCTTTTGATCTTTCGCTCAGGACTCAATAGTCTGGGGAAAGATCGCAGCCTCGTTGCACTCGACAGCTCCTACAGAGCCGAGCGGGAGCAAGCTCCCTCACCACAAGGTCCTTACGCCTCTCAAGTGCACTGCATTACCCGACTTTTTACGCCGAACCCACAACGCACCTGTAAGTTCTGACAGTAGACGCCAACTTCCTCACGATTGACCATCCACCCCGATGGTTCGCTCGTCATGGAAGGTGCTTATGTTGACCCGACGCGATCTGGTTGGTTTTGCTTCGCTTTTTGTGGCATTGGGTTCGGTGAGGTTTGCCGTGCGGCGGCCGGACAATCGTCGCCAAGCGTACCTAAGGTCTAATCCCATGGACTGGACCCACCTGGTCTCGGCAATCTTGCTTGGTATGTTGATTGTCGCCACATGGCTTGCTTCCATTGCCCAAGCCAATGAACGCACTCAAAAATCACAAGAGGACGCGGCATTCATCGAACGGTTGATCGGGCAAATGACCCTTGAAGAAAAGGCCGATCAACTGACCCAACTGAGTGTACTCACCATACCCACCGGCCCAATCGAAGACGCCAATGACCCCAAAAAAATCGGCACCTCAAAGGCCGGTTCGCTATTAGGTGCCTATGGCGCCGAAAACACTCGAAGATTGCAGCACGAAGCAGTCCAAGGCTCGCGCCTGCATATTCCGCAGTTGTTCTCGTTCGATGTGATCCACGGTTTCCGCACGATATTTCCCGTCCCATTGGCCGAAGCGTCGGCCTGGGACCCAGACCTGTCGCAACGAACCGCCAGGGCCGCCGCAGTCGAAGCAACGGCCAGCGGCCTTCATTGGACCTTCGCCCCTATGGTCGATATCGCACGGGATTCGCGTTGGGGTCGAGTGATAGAGGGCGCCGGTGAAGATCCATTCCTGGGGGCTGCCCTCGCCGCTTCGCGTGTACGAGGATTTCGTGGTAAAGGTCCCCCCGACACCTCGTCAATACTGTCTACAGCCAAGCATTTCGTCGCTTATGGCGCGGCCGAAGGCGGCCTTGACTACAACATTTCCGACCTGTCCGAGCGCACATTGGAAGAAGTCTATCTCACGCCCTTTCGGGCCGCTGTCGAAGCGGGCGTCGATACGATCATGCCCGGTTTCAATGAAGTGGACAGTATGCCGATGCACGCCAACAGGAAACTGCTCAAACAGAAGCTGCGCGATGAATGGGGCTTCCAGGGAGTCGTCGTCAGTGATTGGGCGGGCATAAGGGAATTGATACCGCACGGCGTTGCCTCCGTTCCCCGAGAGGCTGCGAGACTTGCTCTCAATGCGACTGTTGATATCGACATGGTCAGCGGTGACTACAACGCTGAACTACCGGCACTGGTGCGCAGCGGTCAACTTTCACAAGACGCTATTGATGGAGCCGTGCGTCGAGTGCTTCAAGCGAAGCAGCGTCTGGGCCTGTTCGACGACCCATATCGCTACAGCGACCCTACCCGCGAAAAAACGCAGTTGCTCCAGCCCCCCACACGCGCGCTGGCACGAGAGGCCGCGCAAAAATCCATCGTATTGCTAAAAAACGACGATGCGTTGCTGCCACTCTCAAAGAATCTACGCAAGCTCGTCGTGGTGGGAGCTCTCGCAAATGACGGTGTGTCCAGCTTGGGCTCCTGGAGCGCTGACGGTCGTGCCAGCGAATCAATCACCGTACTGGAGGGGATAAAGCGCGCCGTATCGCCCATGACGGAGGTTGTCTATGTCCCGGCGGCCTCTCCCGGCAGTACGGACACCTCCGGCATTGAAGAGGTTCAGCGTGCGGTCGTGGATGCCGATGTGATCGTGGCTGCGCTGGGAGAAACGGCAGACATGAGCGGCGAAGCACGAAGCCGTACTTCCCTTGGCCTGCCAGGAGCGCAAGATGCACTGGTCGCGCAACTGATCAAAACAGGCAAGCCTGTGGTAGTCGTCCTAATGAATGGACGTCCGCTGGCCATTCCCACCGTGGACGAACATGTTCCCGCGATACTCGAGGCTTGGTTTTTGGGTACCGAAATGGGCCACGCAGTGGCGGACGTACTTTTCGGTGATGTGAACCCCAGCGGAAAGCTACCTATTACCTTCCCGCGCACGGTGGGGCAAGTTCCTATCTATCTAGCCCGCAAAAACACTGGGCGACCGCCGAGCGGCACCAATGCATACGCCTCAAGCTACATCGATTCCAAGTGGACGGCTCTCTACCCGTTTGGTCATGGCCTGAGCTACACCACATTCACCTATGAAACCCCGAGACTCAGTAAACAGCGCTTGGCCTTCGATGAAACATTGACCGTCCAAGTAGATGTTCAGAACAGCGGTCAACGAGCCGGAGAGGAAACCGTGCAGTTGTATCTACGGCAAGACGTCGCAAGCATCACGCGCCCGGTGCGCATGCTGCGCGGTTTTTCCAAAGTCAGACTCGCTCCAGGAGAAAGCACAACCGTCAGCTTTCTGCTCGATCAGGACGACTGGGCGTTGCTCAACCATGACCTCTTGCGATTCGTGGAGTCAGGCATTTTTACGGTGTTCATCGGCGGCACTTCTGCCACTGATAATCAGGCGAAGTTTGAAGTCATCACCAGTGCACAACTGACCGGCCCCGGTCCAGCCATCCCACGCACCTTGCGTGATTAATCGATGCGCTGAATGAGCCATCACGGCGTTTGCTGAGTTGCACGAACTAGTGACCGGCTGAACTCGTCTCGACCTGGGCGGGTGCCGCTTTAAGGGTAAACAGAGAGGCATTCATCCGCCCATCCACAAAGGTAACGGTCTTTTCCCAATCTTTTTCCGGGAGTGGGCTGGCATCAACTGACATCCCTACCCACCAAACCCTGTTTCCACCTTGAGTTAACACCTTCAACTGATTGAAATATATCCACTGACTTCCTTCGGAAATGAGCGCGTTCCCCCCCTGTTCCAAGGCGTCCAGATCATTGGCTTTGAATGATGAGATATAGAACTTCGGCTGTATGCCCGTGTGATTGTAATAAGCGAATGGCAAATACCAGATGGCATTATCCAATACGATCTGGTCGCCCGGCCGAGCCGCTTGCCTAACCTCAGCTGCCAATCCGTCAAGTCGGAAATCCGTTCTTAATTCAGTTCCATTCAGGCCGTCCGCTTGCCGATACACCGTCAGCAGTCCCTGTACTTCTGCTGCTGCCATAATCATGATGGCCAAGCACAAGGTCGTAGGTCGCAGCCCCACTGCATCCAGCGCGGCTGAGAGCAGAAGCGACAACCCGACTGCAGCGAAGACCAAGTAGCGCGGAATGAATAGCGGGGCAATCAACGACATGAAGGCCAGCGCGAGGACGGGAATAAAAAAGTAACCGGTCAATAACACACTGAAGCGATGCAGACCGGTGTCTTTCCAGACCAGCAGCGCTGCGCAGGCGATCACCACCAACCAAGGCAAAACGCGAGTAAGCGACGATTGCCCCTCCCAGATTGTCATCACAGTGAACTGCCAGACAACATTCACAACCGCCTGCCAAGTGATAGCCGGTATCCAACCAAGCCCCGGCCGGCCTGAGAGATGATCGATGAAATGAGGTAGCCAGGGCAGAAACAGGACAAGGATTGCACAGCAGACCAAAATCCAGAGGCGCGCGGAGAGTAAATTTGGACCCGCCTTCAAGCGACTCAGCCAATAGCACCCATGAACCAGCACGCCCAATGCGGCGAAATAATGCGTGTAAAAAGCGGCCGTCATCAACAGCACATAAATGGCTGGGAACCGCTTTTTTTCTGGTTCTTTAACCCAGCACACCAACGCCACGGTTGCGCCCATCAGCCAGAATCCGAGCAGGGTGTACATGCGCGCTTCCTGGCTGTAACGAATCGAAATCGGCAGCAACACCAATAGCAACGCAGCCATCCAGGTTGCTCTTCGCGTGGCAACCAGGCTCATCAACTTTATGCTCAGCAAAACCGAGCCCACGTCGGCTATCACACTGAGCGATCTAACAGCCAAGACCCCGTCGCCAAACAAAATCATCCAGTAGTGCAGCGCGAGGTAATAAAGCGGTGGGTGAATATCTCGTGCCGTAATAGACCAGATCTGCCACGGCTCGTGCCTGGCAAGCAGGATGCTAAAGGCCTCGTCGTACCAGATCGCCGGTGTTGTGATGCCGTAAAAACGTACGCACAGCGCCAGGACCACAACGGCTGCCAAGGCTGCGCCGTCGACGAATCGGCTGGGAGGCTTTCCTGAATAGGCTCGAAAGTTAGTCACGAATAATCACCGACCCGTTCGCCAATGCTCTCGTCAGTTCCACGCACGCCCGACTCTCCCCGAACTATTTCCCTGATGACGTACCTCGGACGATGCTTTGTCTCTAAATAGATCCGTCCGACGTACTCACCCAACACACCAATACCAATCAGCTGCACACCACCCAAAAACAAAATCGCGGTCATCAAGGATGGATAACCGGGCAGATCGTTTCCAAAGATCAGCTTGTCCAGCACCATGTACCCGGCATACACCAGCGAAACCAATGAAATGAAACCGCCGAGGTAAGTCCACAACCGCAACGGCACAGTGCTGAACGACGTGATGCCTTCGAGCGCCAAATTCCATAACTTCCAGCCGTTGAATTTGCTGCTACCAGCGGCGCGACCGGCGCGGTCGTATTCGACAATGACAGTGGTAAAACCGGCCCACGACAGCACACCCTTCATGAACAATTGATATTCGGGAAGGGTCTTGATCACCTCCACTACCTTACGGTCCATCAATCGGAAGTCCCCTACGTTACGCTCGATATGGGGAGAAGCGATCCGATCCAGCAAGCGATAAAACAGCGCAGCACATCCACGCTTCAGGTAACTGTCGGACGAGCGATCACGACGCTTGGCCAGCACTACCTCGGCGCCCTTTTCCCATTCGGCAACAAGCTTGGGAATAACCTCGATGGGGTCTTGCAGGTCGACGTCCATTGGAATGACCACGTCCCCGCTGGCGTGCTCGATCCCGGCAAACAAGGCGGGCTCCTTGCCGAAATTTCGGGAAAAACTGATCAACACAACCAGGTTATCGACCAGCACGATGTCACGGGCAAGCGCATCCGTCTGGTCAGCGCTGCCATCGTTTATGAATATGATTTCGACGCTGTAGCCGGCCAACGCCGGATGCTGACGGACACTCTTGTAGAACAGTCCCAGGGTCTGCTCTTCATTGAACACCGGAACGATCAGCGAGATCTTCATGGACGGTATCCACGAAACACCACGAACCGGGAGAGCAAAAATCCGAACACCAAGCTCAACAGCGAAAATACCGCCACCGTCAGCAATCCATGGAGCCGCCAGCGGTCTCCCAGATAACCCACGGCATAACTGAGCGCTCCAATGACACATAGGAAAGTGACATACCCCGTTACCGAGAGTTTGGCCTCGAAGGTATAGAGCGCATTGAGGTAATAGGAAAAGGAAGCCGCCACACAGAACGCAGCAAGATTGCTGGTCGACTGATCGAGACCGACCGCTACGCGCAGCACAAAAAATATCTGCCAATGAAGCAGCGTATTGGCGAGGCCGACCAGTGAATAAGTAAAAAAAGTGCTCCATCTTGCTTTTCGGGATTCGTTCATGGCTGCTGAGAGGCACGAAGCGGTTTGAACCGGAACAAGCTGTACCCCATCGCCAGGTTCAATAGGCAATACAAAGCCACCGTCACCCATCCAGGCGAACCCAGGCCATCGCCCATCGAGCCGACCGCGTAACTCAATATCCCCATCAAACCATTGCACAGCAAATAGCTGCGCCATGACTCTCCGGGCTCGAAGATGTACAACGCATTCACATAAAACGAAAACGCCGCCGCCACGCCGAACGCCGCGAGGTTACTGCTTCCCTGAGTCAGTCCAACAGCGCCATACAGCACGAAAAAAACCTGGCAATGAATCAATCCATTGACCAGTGCGATAACCATCAACGCAGAAAAACCGTTCATTGTGCAGCCTTGCCATTCGCCAATTGGCGGGCTTCCAAGCTAGGCCAGGGTCCTGCGGTGGTCTACTGTCAGATCTTACAGGTCGGGTACTGACTCCGACGGACGGTCAGGCTGACGCCTACAAAAAAGCCCCGGTCATCTGACCAGGGCTTTCTTTTTTACCTCGCGCTTTATCTTACGAAACCGAACGCACACCTCCCCGCACATCCTCAGTCGGTTGCAACTTGAAGGTATAAAACAACACCGTCAGCAACACCAGGAACGCCGGGCCGACATACAACGCCACGCGGGTATCCGGGAAGTACGCCATCAGGCCCACCACCAGCACCAGGAAGGCCAGCGCCAGGTACGAGCTGACCGGGTACAGCCACATGCGGTATTTCAGCGCCGCACGCTCTGAAGCGTTCAGGCTTTTACGGAACTTGAGTTGGGCCAGCAAGATCATCACCCAGGTCCAGATCGCGCCGAAGGTGGCAATGGACGTCACCCAGACGAAGACTTTCTCCGGCACCAGGTAGTTGAGCAGCACGCCCAGCAGCAACGCGGCGATGGACAGCAGCAATGCGCGGCGCGGTACACCGTTGGTAGAGGTCTTGGCGAAACCGGCCGGGGCCTGGCCGTTCTGCGCCAGGCTGTAGAGCATCCGCCCGGTGCTGAAGATCCCGCCGTTGCAGGACGACAGCGCGGCAGTGATCACTACGAAATTGATGATGCCGGCGGCGGTCTTGATGCCCAGGCGCTCGAAGGTCATCACGAACGGGCTGCCCTGGGTGCCAATTTCGTTCCACGGGTAGATCGACAGGATCACGAACAGCGCGCCGACGTAGAACAGCAGGATCCGCCAGAACACCGAGCCGATGGCGTTGGGGATGGTTTTCTGCGGGTTCTTCGCCTCACCGGCAGTCAGGCCGATCATCTCCACGCCCAGGTAGGCGAACATGACCATTTGCAGCGACATCAACACGCCTTGCACGCCATTGGGCATGAAGCCGCCGTGGGTCCAGAGGTTGGAAATGCCCAGGGCCACGCCGTCGTTACCAAAGCCGAAGGCGATAATGCCGACGCCGCCGATGACCATGGCGATGATGGTGACGATCTTGATCAGGGCGAACCAGAATTCGAACTCACCGAAGGCCTTGACCGCGATCAGGTTGATCGAGCCCATGCTGACCAGCGCGGCCAGGGCCCAGATCCAGCGGGGTACATCGGGGAACCAGATGCCCATGTACACCGCCACCGCGGTGATTTCCGCCACGCAGGTCACCAGCCACAGGAACCAGTAGTTCCAGCCGGTCAGGAAGCCTGCCAGTGGGCCGAGGTAGTCCTGGGCATAGCGGCTGAACGAACCGGCCACCGGGTTATGCACGGCCATTTCGCCGAGGGCGCGCATGATCACCAGGATCGCCAGGCCGCCAATGATGTAGGACAGCATGATCGCCGGACCGGCCATTTCAATGGCCTTGGCCGAACCGAGGAACAGCCCGACACCGATGCAGGCGCCGAGCGCCATCAGGCGGATATGCCGCTCACCGAGTTCACGTTTGAGCGGACCGCCCTGAGCGGTCTCGCCATGGGGCAGATGATTGCCGACAGGCATAGGGATACAACCTCGTCTTGTTATTGGATTAGCCCCCGAGCGTCCAAAGCCACAGGCCGATAGGCCTGCCACCTTGCCGAAGCCGGGTCTGTCTTGTGGACAGACCGTCCTGTGGAACGACAACCTCAGGATCAGCGGGCCATGCAGTATAAAAAGCCAGGGATAGAGAGTTTCACTGTAAAACCTGTGAAATTCAGGGATAAGCCTGCGCCACGAGTGGCTTTTGGAGAGGCGTTGTCTGGGATGACAGGTCATACGGAAACGGCGCCGAGTATTGCACAGCATTGGTGCAGCGTCATGTACGGACGCAGACCGATGGCTCTAGCACAAGGCTTTCAGGCACCACTTCACCTTGTGGCGAGGGAGCTTGCTCCCGCTCGACTGCGCAGCAGTCGCCAACTTTTAAAAGCTCAAAAACGAGGGCGGCTTCGCCACCCAGCGGGAGCAAGCTCCCTCGCCACAAGAGCTGCTAGAGCCATACTGTGTCCCAGAGCGGGTAATCGCCAATGCGATCCACCAGCCCCGCCCGAAGCGGATTGGCGATGATGTAGCGGGCGGAGGGCTTCAGATCTTCGTTGTCGCGGATCGCGCGGTCATGGAAGCCGCTTTGCCAGAAGGCGCCTTTTCTATTCATTGCTCGATTGATTGTGAGGGTGCTGCGGGATTTGACTACCTGCATCACATGCGTGAGCTGAGCTTGCTCTAGCTGCACCAACCAATGCAAGTGGTCCGGCATCACAACCCAGGCCAGCGAATTGACCTGACCTCGCTCATGAACCAGGCGCATTTCTGCCACCAATAAGCGGCCCAGTTGCAAGTCGTTGAAGATCGGTGTGCGTTGGTGAACGACCGCAGTGACGAGGTAGCCTCGCCCCGGTTCCGAAGAGCGTCCGTGACGCAAGCGATGAGAGTTTGGGCGTGAAGGATGCATTCCTTGGCTTCCTACGCTTGGGGGATCTACCTACGGTAGCTTCGCCTGCGACGATCCGACGCGATGATGGTTGAGCGACTTTTCCGAAAACGACGTAATCCCCGTGGCGAGGGAGCTTGCTCCCGCTGGGGGGCGAAGCCGCCCTCGCTTTTCAACCGCTGAAGCTCTTCAACCATGCCACCGTTGCGTCTGCTGCGCAGCCGAGCGGGAGCAAGCTCCCTCGCCACAAAAGCGCCTCAGACCAGGACAGCCGCAAGCACCTGTGCATTCTTCGCACAAGGCTGGCAACTCCCCATCCTGAAGGCACACCGACCGTGGCGAGGGAGCTTGCTCCCGCTGGGGGGCGAAGCCGCCCTCGCTTTTCAACCGCTGAAGCTCTTCAACCATGCCACCGTTGCGTCTGCTGCGCAGCCGAGCGGGAGCAAGCTCCCTCGCCACAAAAGCGCCTCAGACCAGGACAGCCGCAAGCACCTGTGCATTCTTCGCGCAAGGCTGGCAACTCCCCATCCTGAAGGCAGACCGACCGTGGCGAGGGAGCTTGCTCCCGCTGGGGGGCGAAGCCGCCCTCGCTTTCAACCACTGAAACTCTTCAACCGTGCCACCGTTGCGTCTGCTGCGCAGCCGAGCGGGAGCAAGCTCCCTCGCCACAAAAACTCCTCAGACCAGGACAGCCGCAAGCACCTGTGCATTCTTCGCGCAAGGCTGGCAACTCCCCATCCTGAAGGCAGACCGACCGTGGCGAGGGAGCTTGCTCCCGCTGGGGGGCGAAGCCGCCCTCGCTTTTCAACCGCTGAAGCTCTTCAGCCATACCGCCGTTGCGTCTGCTGCGCAGCCGAGCGGGAGCAAGCTCTCTCGCCACAAAAGCTCGTTGGCCAATGGCATCTCACAAATGCTCGTGTATGGGCTTCCCCATAATTTCCCCTCCTCCCACGCCAACCACCGTCTAAGCTTCAAGCAAGTCCGATCAATCTGCGTGAATGGATCAGTCGACTATGGGCGCTTTGTGGCAAACCGATTCGAATGAACCTGTGGTCCCGACTGAACGTATGGAAGAAGCGCCTTTACCTCAAAAAAAACGCCGCGCACGGCATGGCTGGCGGGCATTCTGGTTGTTGCTGCTGATTATCGTGGTGGTGGTCGGCCTGGCGGTGGCCAAGGAAATGCGCACCTCGCGGTTTCAGGCCCGGGAGATCAGCAAGTACGCCACGGCCCTGAGCTATGCGGTGCAGCCGGGGCCCAGCGATGCCATCGTCTATCCGGGCGCAGGCCCGTTCGACCGGCGCTTGGGCTACAGCGCGCTGGGGGAATTCCTGCCGCGCCTGCTCAAGCGCGACTACGTGATCCAGGCCCAGGCGCGGTTCTCGCCGGCCTTGATGGGCTACGTCGAGAAAGGCCTGTTCGTGCCCTATTCGGAAAAGATCCAGGCCGGCCTGACCATCACCGACTGCCGCGCCGCGCCGGTCTATCAGTTCAAGTACCCGCAGCAACTGTATGCGAACTTCGAAGCGATCCCGCCGGTGGTGGTGCAGAGCCTGTTGTTTATCGAGAACCGCTTCCTGCTCGACCCCAAGCAACCTCTGGCCAACCCGGCAGTGGACTGGCCGCGTTTCGGCATGGCGGCCTGGTCGCAAGTCGCCAAGCTGTTGAGCCTGCCGGGGCAGTCCGCCGGGGGCAGCACGTTGGCGACACAACTGGAGAAGTACCGTCACTCGCCTGAGGGCCTGACCGTGTCCGGCGCGGAAAAAATCCGCCAGATGATTTCCGCCAGTGTCCGCGCTTACCAACCCGGCCCGCAAACCCTCGAGGCGCGGCAGCGGATCATCCGCGACTACCTCAACAGCGTGCCGCTCTCCGCCGTGCCCGGGCATGGTGAAGTCCATGGCATGGCTGAAGGCTTGCGGGTCTGGTACGGCGCCGATTTCAAGCGGGCCAATGAACAGCTGTTCAGTACCGCCACCGACCCCAAGAGCCTGGCGGAAAAAGGCTTGGCCCTGCGGGAAATGCTGTCGTTGATGATCGCCCAGCGCCGCCCCTCCCATTACCTGTCCAAGGGTCACGATGAACTGGCGCGCCTGACCGACAGCCACATCCGGCTGTTGGCGCAGAACGGCGTGATCGATGCGGCGTTGTCCGAGGCGGCCCTGGCGAGCCAGGTCAGTTATCGCGACTGGATCCAGGACCCGACCGTCCAGCCCAACGAAACCAACAAAGGCATCAGCGCCGCCCGCAGTCGCCTCGCCGCCCTGCTCAATCGTCCGCTGTACGACCTCGATCGCCTCGACCTCTCCGCCACCAGCACCTTGCAAAGCGACTTGCAGGCCCAGGCCACCGACTACCTCAAGCGCTTGGCCGACCCGGCCTTCGCGACCGAGATCGGCCTGATGGGCGAACGCCTGCTGACCCCCACCAGCACCACCCAGGTGCGGTACAGCTTCACCCTGCTGGAACTGACCCCCGACGGCTCGCGCGTGCGAGTGCAGACCGACAGCACCGACCAGCCCTTCGACATCAACGAAGGCAGCAAGCTGGAACTGGGCTCCACCGCCAAGTTGCGGGTGCTCACCACGTATCTGCAGATCATCGCCGAGCTGCACGAGCGCTATGCCCAGCAAACCCCGGCGGCATTGAATAAAGTCGACATCGCCGAGCCGGACCGCCTCTCCCGCTGGGCCGTGGACTACCTGATCCAGAACACCGACCGCAGCCTGCCGAAAATGCTCGAGGCCGCGCTGGACCGGACCTATTCAGCCAGCCCCGGAGAAGCGTTCTTTACCGGTGGCGGGCTGCACACCTTCCACAACTTCCGTAACGAGGACAACGGCCGCATCCCCACGCTGCGCGACGCCCTGCGTGAATCGATCAACCTGCCGTTCATCCGCCTGATGCGCGACCTGGTGCGCTACGCCACCTATGCCGGCCCCAATAACAGTTCCGAGCTGCTCAAGGACGACAAGGACCCGCGCCGCCAGGAATACCTGGCCCAGTTCGCCGACCGCGAAGGCACCTCGTTCCTGCTCAGGTTCTGGAAGAAGTACCAGAAAAAGGACACCGGCCAACGCCTGGAAACCTTCCTCGACGGCATGCGCCCTACGGCGATCCGCCTGGCCGCCGTACACCGTTATTTCTTTCCCAACGACAGCCAGGAAAATTTCAACCGCTTCGTACGCGCGCACTTGAAATCGGCCAAGAGCGCCGAAAAACTCACCGACGAACGCCTGGAACGGCTCTACCAGAGTTACGGCCCCGGCGCCTATGACCTGCCGGACCAAGGCTTTATCGCCAAGGTCCACCCGCTGGACCTGTGGTTGATGGGTTACCTGCTGAACAACCCCGACGCCAAGTTCAGCCAGATCGTCAAGGCCAGTGAGTTCGAGCGCCAGGAAGTCTACAGCTGGCTGTTCAAGAGCCGGCACAAGAGCGCCCGCGACAGTCGTATCCGCACCATGCTGGAGATCGAAGCCTTCCTGGATATACACCAGCGCTGGCAACAAGTCGGCTACCCCTTCGACCACCTGGTGCCGTCGCTGGCCACCGCCATTGGTAGCTCCGGCGACCGCCCCGCTGCGTTGGCGGAACTGGTCGGCACTATCCTCAACGATGGCATCCGCAAGCCCGCGCTGCGCGTCGACAGCCTGGACTTTGCCGTCGGTACGCCTTACGAGACACGGCTGGTGAGCAATCCGGATAACGGCAAGCGCGTGATGCCGGTGGAAGTGGCCCAGGCCTTGCGCGGTGCGCTGTCCCAGGTGGTGGATGCCGGCACCGCGAAACGCGTGGCCGGCAGTTTCAAACTGGCCGATGGGACACCGTTGGCCATGGGTGGCAAGACCGGTACCGGCGACAACCGCATCGAAGCCATCGGCTCCGGTGGGCGGGTGATCAGTTCCAAGTCGATCAACCGCACCGCCACCTTCGTGTTCTACATCGGCGACAGCCATTTCGGCACCCTCACCGCCTTCGTGCCAGGCGCCTCGGCGCAGAACTTCAAGTTCACCTCGGCCTTGCCGGTGCAGGTTCTCAAAGGCATGGCGCCGTTTCTCTCGCCCTACTTGCAGCCGGGGACTCATACCCAGTGCAAGCCGTTGGTGGCGAGCGAATGACGTGTACAGGGATCCTGGATTAAAGAGTTACGCGAGGAACTGCATCGAAGATGACAGTGAAGTTCGCGGTGTACAGCCCCCCGGACCAGTGAGGGATGCCATAATTAACCGGGTTGATGACCATTTCCACCTGAGTCCCTGGCGTAGACGTGGCATCATCTACTACTTCTTGAGGCGCATAGCCCAACAATACGTTATTGAACCAGACGCGCAAAGGTCTGATCACGCTACCATTAGACAGATCAGGGCGTCCCTCAAGGTAAGCATGAACCGAGCCGTCGGTATTCTTTACATCAAAGGTATGGCGTATGGAACTCAACTCGTAGGTTACAGGGTTGTAATACATGTACTCATCGTTACCAAAATCCGGATTGCGTGGCTGCACATGAAACTGTTTATTAGGAATGTTCGCTGTAATATGAATAGCCGTCTGTGCGTTATCGGCAGCGAATATTAAAGAGGTATTCAAGGCCGCGACGCCAAGTACGGTCGCGCAGAGCAATTTTCCAAACATGTTTAACTCCTGTTGATAATATTTTAAACAATGAAAGGTACACACCCGCCTAAACGGCCAGCACCTTTTAGTTTTGACCTGCTTTGCAGGCCGGCGGGAGCAAGTGCTCTCGCCACGTGGGGCCAGATAGGCCAACGTTCTTCAAAGGGCTACGGCGCCACCGCATCGAACACCATGTGCACCGTGCCGTAATAGTCACCCGGTTTGTATTCATCGTCGGGCTTGATGGCGGCGATTTCCAACGGCACCTGACGTCCAGGCCGGGCCTCGATGGCCGATACGACCTGGGTCGAATCCAGGGTCAGTTCAACGTTGTTGAACTTCACCCGCAGGTCGATTCGTTCACGGCCATTGGACAAATACGCCTCTTCACTCAAGCGTGCGCCGATGGAGCCATTGCTGTTCTTCACCTCGTAGGTCGCCCGCAGTGGGCTGAGCTCATTGGTGATGGTGCTGAACGGCAAGCGTTGTTCGCGCTGGACTAGCTGCGGGTCGAGGGGCAGCACATAAAAATCCGCCGTCGGAATGGTCACGTAGAGCTCGAACGTCTCCCGCTCCACCGCCCCCCAAGCCGAAACCCAGGGTAACGTCAACGCCATCACTGCAAGAGGGCATACCGTTTTCTTGAACATTTTGATTACCTTTGGCATCAGCCTGGGTTCGACGAAGGTGATCGTCACCCCTTGATCTCGATGTTTTTGGTCACGCCGCCTTCGATCAACGTGAAGCGATATTCACGGCCCGCCTCCTTGTCGAACGAAAACGTGCGCCCGGCCATGACGTGGTGTTTGGTGGTGGGCCGGCAGTCGTTTTCCTGCTTCGCGACACAATCCTTGAACTCATCGATAATCAGGACGCTATTGCCGTTGTTGCGCATCAGGTAACGATCGGGGTTGTCATCGATCACGGTCTCGAAACGGGTATCCTTGGGCCGCACGAAAAACACCGTGCCGTAGCCCGCCAGGACCTTGACCCCCGCCTCCACGCGTTCCTTCTTGTACGCTTCGCGCTCTTGCTCGCTGACCGCGAACTCATCCTCCGCCTCCGGCACTACCGGCACAAAACGCACGCGGAAATAGCGCTCCTTGTCGCGGTTGCCCATGAACAGCAACCGCGTGCCCTGCACCCCGTTGGCCGGTACGATCAGCCGCGCCGGGCTGGCCATCAGGCCGTCCCTGGCCGTGACGCTGGCCTGGTTCTGCAAGGGAACTTCCTGATAGGTGCCATCCTGGTTGTAGATGATTTCCAGGATGTTGACCTTGACGAACGCCGTGGACGTCCCGCCGTTGAACACCCGTTTCATGTAGGTGCTTTTGTCGCCGTCGAGGTAGTCGTAGACCACCCCGACACCGATCTGCGGCCCGGCCTGGGCCACGCCGCAAAACAAAAAAACACCCATCCATGCCAATAACCGTTTCATCACTTTTTCAACCTCTGCACTAAACACAATTCACTGAATATTGCCGGCCCGCGGGCCCATCAAACTTCCGAATCCCAGATCACCGTGATATTGCCGATGTAGGTCCTGGCGCCACCGTCCAGCATCTCCTCGACACTCGCTTGGGCGATCTCGAAAGAAAGATTTCCCGGCTGGCGATCGACATAAACATTGGGCAAAAACAACTCTGTACCGCTGCCATCTCGCAGCAGGCGCCGTCGGTTGACCGGTTGACCGGCGAAGTCGGTCAACCCATCAGGCAGGCTTACCCGGACATCCACCGGTACGGCATGACCGGAGCCGGCTTCGGAGATCGCACACGTATTGCCACTGATGTATTGGCACTCGAGCGCCATCTTGAAGCGTGAGGACGTCGAGATATGAAAGCGCTGCTCACGAAACAGCCGAGTCGGTTTGTGCCCGCTGTTCAGCCAGGCTTGCCAGCCTTCCGATGGCACCAGTTCGACCCGGTTGCCGCCGGGCGGGATTTCCACTTTGAAGGCATGCTCCACATCGAGCTTGAAATTGAGCGTGAGCGCCGAATCGTTGGGCAGCATGACATCGCCCATGTCCAATTCCCGACCCGGCCCAATACCAATCGTCACATCTCCCGTGTACTGGCCTGCGGTCATTCGCATAGGGTTGGGCATGCGCAGTTCATAGGCAAAGTCCACGTAGGAATAGGCCATGCTGGGAATCAGATATTGGGCTTTTTTGGCGCACACAGTTTCCATCGGCGTCCTCCAGAAGAACTCGTAATAGTTCTCCCCGAAACGGCCAAAACCGCTCCAATGACAGCCTGTCGGGGGGTAACCCCAGTTGTCGGTCCACAATTTGGTGTGAGCGGTGCCTGGATCCACGCCCCCGCCCACCAGATCGACGACACTGCCGGGGAATTGGTATCGAGAGCCTATGCCGACCCAACGCACTTGAACGATCTCGGTTTCGCCCGTACCTGAATGAACGATTTGCGCCGTGCGCCAGTTGGCGGGCACTTGAAACATTGCCCCCTGCCGAGGATCTGTGTGCCCGGCCTGAATAGCCCTGATGGAATTGACACTCAGCGGCAGCCGGACACTGAACATCTTCCACATCTGGCATTGCGAAGGCAGTTCTGCACAATAACCACTCATAGGGGTGGTATTGAGAAAAGCAGCCTCCTGAGGCTTCGACGGATCCGGCCTGAACACCGCGCTGATGTCTTGGGTAACGGCATTGGCCATGGGCACGCAAGCAAACAAAAACGTTGAAACCACACAGCGCTCGACTAGCGGTGATCCTTTCATTGGTACGACCTCATTCAATTCCGTTGAATAGACCAAGTTCTTTTAAATCTCTGAATCCCAGATCACCGTGACGTCACCGGTATAGGCCTTGGCGCCGCTGTCCAGCATCTCTTCGACGCTGCTACGGGCCACTTCAAAGTGCAGGGTGCCCGGCCTACGATCGACGTAGAAACCCGGCAGGAACAGTTCGGTACCGCTGCCGTCACGCAGCAACCGGCGACGATTGACCGGTTGTCCGGCGGCGTCGGTCAAGCCATTGGGCAGGGTCACGCTGACGTCCACTGGCACGGCATGGCCGGTGCCGGCTTCGGAGATCGCGCAGGTATTGCCGCTGATGTATTGGCATTCGAGGCCCATCTTGAAACGTGATGAGGCGGAGATATGGAAGCTCTGGTCACGGAACAGGCGCGTGGGTTTGCGACCGCTGTTCAGCCAGGATTGCCAGCCTTCCTGGGGGACCAGTTCGACCCGGTTGCCGCCGGGGGGGACTTCGACTTTGAGGGTGTGTTCGACGTCGAGCTTGAAGTTGAGCGTGAGCGCCGAATCGTTGGGGATCATGACATCGCCCATATCAATGTCCTGCCCTGGCCCAACGCTATAGGTCAGCGACCCGGTGTATTGGCCGGACGACATTTTCAGTGGGTTGGGGGTGCGCAGCTCGTAGGCAAAGTCCAGATAGTTGTAGCTCATGGCAGGGATCAAGTATCGGGCCGTTTTCCCACACACACCTTCTGTCGGCACCTTCCAGAAAAAGGCATAACTCGTAATGTTATAGAGTGAAACACCGCTGTATTGACATGGCAAAGGCGCATACACCCATTCAAGACCGCTCCATAACGCCCGGTGGGCTCCCCAAACGCTCGCGCCGCCACCTACCAATTCGATCACACTATTGGAGAACAATTGTCTCGACCCAAAGCCGGACCAGCGCACTTCAACAGTTTCTATTTCGCCCGTCCCCGTATGGGTAACTTGTACCGGACGCCAACTGGCAGGCACTTTAAACATCGCACCTTGCCGAGGATCTTCATGATTCGCCTGGATAGGACTGATCGTATTGGCAGAGAGACGTAATCGAACGCTGAACATTCCTGTCGCCCTGCAGTCCGACGGTCTATCTGCGCAGTAACCACTGATAGGCGTGGTATTGAGAAAGGTATTCTCATTGGGCTTCGATGGGTCAGGCCTGAACAGAGCGCTGATATCCTGGGTCAAGGCATTGGCCGCAGGCACGCACGAAAACAACAACACCGAGACCACGCTGCGCACTGCAACCGATAAGGGTTTCATTTATACAACCTCATACATCAAGACAAATCACTGCAAATAGGTAGGTGAGCAATTCACTTGTGGGAGCAAGGCTTGCCCGCGATGCAGGCGCCTCGCTCTTCAGGTGAATTGCGTTATCGTTCATCGCGAGCAAGCTTTGCTCCCACATTTTCAGGAGCAAGCTGTGCTCCCACACTCTCATGAGCGCTGCTTCGCCCCGGCCTCGGCCAGCGTGGTATCGGCCAGGGTGTCCGGCGTGCAGCGCAAGTCACCGATCATCAACACGTCGCCTTCGCGATCGGCGTTGTCCGGGTCGAGGCGGAACCGGCAGAACAACTCGCTGCCATAACGCACCTCCAGGGTGGGCGAGCCGGCATTCATTTCCATGGAGAAGAACCCGTCCGCCTCGCTGACACCGCGACTGGCGTGATTGATGACGTGATGCCCCTTGAGCGGCTGCCCTTGTTCGTCCAACAGACGACCCAGCACGGTCACGGTTTTCATCACGCTGACCTTGCGGTAGTCCACCCCGCCCTTGTTCAGGTGATAACGGGTGCGGGACGGCTCGATGTTCGCCGCCGGCGGATGCACGCCGTCGAAATCGAAGGTCACCATGCTGTTCTTGTAGGCGGTGATCGGCACGAAATTGCGGCCCGGGTGCAAGGTGGTGCTGCCGCCGGTCAAGTCGTCGGCCCGCAGGATGATGTCGTCCAGGTCGGTTTCCACGTCGACGATCATGCCGGCACCGCGTCCCTGGGGCACGCCGGTGAAGGCGGCTTTCTGCCCGCCCACCGCCACCGTGCTGCTCAGGTTCAAACCGCCGGTGAGGTTGTCGTTGTAGGAGGAACGCTGGATGAAGCCATCGCCGTACATCGACTCGGTCATGAAGCTGGCGATACCCGACAGCCCCACGCCATAGGTGTCGGCCAGCGCCGTGGCGGAGACGCTTTGCAAGACGTGGTCTTCCAAGTTGCGGCGATATGAAACCGAGGCATTGTTGTCCCGCGCGCCATCGCGCGAAGTGCGGGTGCCAACGCTGCCCGACCAGTACTCACCCGGCCCGCCCAACGCCACGCTGACGCTCAGGTCCACGCCTCGATTGCGTCGGTCGTTGGTACTCGACGTGCCGGGGCGGTCGAACACGGACAGCCGCCAGTTGGCATCGCTGCCACGCAGCGCGGTGCGTTGGGTCCAGCCCAAGTCCAGGCCGGTGCCCTGGACGTTGCCTTCGCTGTAGGCCAACCGGCCGTTGATGGAGTTCTTGTTGCTCAAGCGATGATTGACCGACAGCGATGAATTGCTGGTCTGGCCGACGTAGACGTTGCGCTGGCGGATACGGGTGCCGTCCGACAAGGTTTCGTAGGTGTTGCGGGTGTCGAGCCAACTGCGGTTGTGACTGGCGACGATGCTGCCATGGCCGTAGCTGTACAGGCCTTGCAAGTCCATGCCGGTGCCGTACTGCTGGGTCTGGTAGACGTTGGCGTACAGGCTGGTGTTGCTGGCGAGCGTCCAGTCGATCGAAGTGCCCACTTGCAGTTTGTCCTGCACCTGGCGCGTGGACGCACCGAGGATCACCCGTGGGTGCAGCAGGTAGTTGACGCCGACGCCGGCGGTCGTGAAACCCGAGGGCTGATCTTCCCAGTTGCTCCACAGCCGGGTTTCGCGACCGGCGAACAGGTTATAGCGCCAGCGGTCCTCGGTACTGTTCCAGTTGTTGGGCTTGTAGACCAGCTCCTGGCTGGTGGCGGTGGTTTGCCCATCTTCAATCAGCCGCACTTCCACTTCATAGATACCGCCGGGCAACGGGCGGGTGTCCAGGCTCTGCAAGCCTGCGCTGACGGCCTGGGTATTGATCAGCAGGCCGCTGCGATAAATTTCCACCGACGCCTGGCGGCTGGCGGTGACATAAATGGGGTAGACGCTGGGCTTGGGATTGTCGATCACCAGGCTGTCGGAGCTGCCGTACATCACCCCCAGCGCGGTGTCCGGGTTGGCGCCGAACGAACGGATCTGGCGATTCAAGCCATCGGAACTGGGCGTGAAGTAACCCAGGCGGAAGAAATTGCCTTCCATTTCCCGTTGGGTATAGAGCTCATGGACCGCGTGGTAGAGCTTGTCGTCCGGCCCGCCAAGACGCGAGAGCTGAAGGTCCAGCGACTGGCTCCAGTTGCCCACGCTGGAACTGGCGTTGAGGCCATAACGTCCGCCGGTGTCCTGTTTCTGGCCACCGTTGATATTGAGTTGGTTATTGAAGATCAGGCCGAGGCTGCCGCCTTCCGGCTGATCGTAGAAACGCTTGGCTTCAGTTGCGCGCTCGACATCCTGGGTCAGGATCGACACCAATGAATTCTCGAGGCTGTAATGCACGGCCAACAGCCCGCCGGTGCAGTTGGTTTCACACGCGCCCAGCACTTGTCCCTGCTTGAGGCGTTGCTCCCATTGTTCGCGCTCGACGGCCTTTATCGTGCTGTCTTGCGTTTCGGTGAATTCCAGCAAGGTAATACGATCATCCCGCGTCAAGACCACCATGGCTTCACCGAGATACTGTTGATTGAGTTCAATACGAACCGCGAGTGGCACATCGAAGAAGTGGGCTTCAAACTCCGCCGGCAGGCCCTTGGCCTGGGACAACAGGCTTCTTGGCGTCGTACCGGGGGCGATTGGCGCGGCCAATGCTGTCGCGCACAAAAACAGCGCGAGCGCACCTGCGATGGGTGTCATCGGAAACATCAACGGATTCTCATATTCAGCGTGCTATCGGGGCGTTTCAGGTACAGGCCGACCGGCTGGGGAGGGCCGGTCGGCCTGCGGCGATGCCCATGGGCGAGGAGAGACTCACCGGGCAGCGAATGGCCTTACGGGCGCGGCACGGCGTCGAAGATGACGGTCATGTCAGCGGTGTACAGGCCGTTCTGGGTGTCCAGGGGCCTGGCCGGGACGATGGTCATGTCGGCCTGGGTGCCTGGCGTGGAGGTCGCATCGTCCACCACTTCCTGCGGTGTGGCGGTCAGGATGACGCCGTTGAAGGCGGTGGTCAGGGCGATGGAGTTGCTGCCGTTGTACAGCGCAGCCGGGCCGCCTTCGATGTAGGCGTTTACCGAACCTTCGGTGTTTTTCACGTCGTAGGTCTGGCGCAACGAAGTCAAGGTGCCGCTGACCGTGTTGTAGCTCATGACTTCGTTTTCACCGAAGTCAGGGTTGCGTGGCTGCACATGGAACTGCTGGGTCGGGATGTTCGCAGTGATGTGGATCGACGAGCGAGCATCACCGGCAGCAAATGCCAGCGAAGAACCCAGGGTGGCGGCGACCAGGGCAGTACTGGATACGAGTTGTTTGAGCATGTTGTTAACACCTGTTCTTGGCATAAAGAGAAAGGTTGAAGTAGCAGCTCAACAACAACTTGATCTGCTCCTCCAACGCCGGGGCATGATCGACTCTTTGCAACTAAAAAAAAGCAGGCAGATTCCCACAAGCGTGTAGTAAATCCGGCACACGAATGCGCGAAAAATACCCGACCTTTTATAAAACTTAAGTTTGTATGTCAGAAACTACCCACACGCCCAGCAGCAGCGCGGCGTCCTTCAAAGTCAAGAAAAACCGCAGCAAAATCCCATCATCCGCTGCCATATCGTATTCAGGTAAGGTCTTGTTTCATCAGAATTAGCCGGCAACGAAACTAGATATATCTTAGTTCCAAGGCATATCCAGCTTCAAAGATATATCTCACGGCAAAGTTATATCTCAGCCCTATCTTGCGCAGAACGGAGAACGCATATGACAGACCCTTATTCCCATTTCAAACGCGAATACGAACACGACGGTTTCGAACAACACCCGGCGCGCCGTGAACGTAACAGCCGTGCCCCCCGGGTCTTTGCCGCCGGTGACCTGAAGTTGCTGTCTCTGGCGCTGATTGCCGAACAACCTTGCCACGGTTATGACCTGATCCGCCGGATCGAAAACATGTTCGACGGCGCCTATAGCCCCAGCCCCGGTGTGATCTACCCGACCCTGTCCTTCCTGGAAATGAGTGCAATGGTCACCTGCGGTGTCGAAAACGGAAAAAAATGCTACAGCGTGACCGATGCCGGACGTCTATCACTTGAGGACCAGGCCCAAACGCTGGATGAGGTGCGCACGCGCATTGAAATCAGCAAGCGCATATTGCGCGGCCATGATCGTCCCCCGGAAATCCATGAAGCGGTGTATAACCTGCGCCATGCCCTGCAAAAGCACCCTGGCCACTGGAGCCCGGAAGAAATCCGGCGGGTGCGCGACCTGCTCAACGACACCGCCAAAGCCATCATCGACGGCCCCGACCGTCCACCTGTCTCGGAGTCAAGCCAATGACCGAAGTCGATCCAAACACCATTCACCGTGTCAGCCACGAGATTAAACGCCGTCGCCTGCAAGTGTTGCGTGTGGAAGACCTGACCCCACGCATGCGCCGCATCACCGTCGGCGGGCCGGAACTGGCCGGGTTCGCCAGCCTGGGTACGGACGATCACGTGAAATTGCTGTTCCCGCAGAACGCCGAGGAACACGCCGCCCTGGAAAACTTCAGCCCCAGCATCGACAAGGCCCAGGGCCCGATGCCCCAGATGCGCGACTACACCCCGCGCCGCTATGACCTCGATACCCTGGAGCTGGACATCGATTTCGTGCTCCACGGCGACGGCCCCGCCGCGACCTGGGCGGCCCAGGCAACGCCCGGGCAATACCTCTACATCGCCGGGCCACGGGGCTCGATGATCGTGCCGGACATCTTCGACAGCTACCTGCTGATCGGCGACGAAACCGCCCTGCCCGCCATCGCCCGTCGCCTCGAAGGCCTGGCGTCCAACCGGCGTGCCCTGGTGGTGGTGGAAGTGGAAAACGGCGCCGAGCAGCAGATTCTCCAGAGCCCGGCGCAGGTGCACGTGATCTGGGTGCTGCGCGAGGGGCGCCAGGACAACCTGCTGCGCACCGTGCAACAGCTGGACATGCCCGGCGGCAAGCTGTACGCCTGGGTCGCGACCGAGAGCAAGGTGTCGCGGCAGATTCGCAAGGTGTTGCTGGAAGAGAAAGGCCTGGACCAGGATTTCGTAAAGGCGGTGGGGTATTGGAAGCTGGATGACAGTGAGGAAGATTGAGGGACTGACGGCGGCTGTAGGAGCTGTCGAGTGCAACGAGGCTGCGATCTTGTCCCAGACAGTTGAGTCGCAAGCGAAAGCTCAGGGTCAAAAGATCGCAGGCTTCGCCAGCTCCTACAGAGCCCAGCGCGAGCTTGCTCCCTCGCCACAGGGCCATCGCGGTCCTTTAATGTCTTGATCAACCTTCCACCAGGTACCCCGCCCCATGCTTTTCCTGCTCGCCTACATCAGCAGCGTCGTGCTGATCAACTTCGCGTTTTCCGCCGCGCCGCACCTGGACGTCATCTGGTCGGCCTGGGGCGGCCTGGTGTTTATTCTGCGGGACATGGTGCAGACCCGTTTCGGCCACGGCGCTATCGCGGCGATGCTGGCGGCGCTGGTGTTGTCCTATGCCACCTCGGACCCGACCATCGCCCTGGCCAGCGCGACGGCGTTCGCGGTGTCCGAGTGCATCGACTGGCTGGTGTTCACCATCACCAAGCGCCCACTGCATGATCGGTTGTGGATCAGTTCGGCCCTGAGCATTCCCCTGGACACGTTCATCTTCTTCGGCCTGATCGACGCCCTGACGCCCGCCGTGGTGATCACCGCCCTGCTCTCGAAATTCGCCGGGGTCACGGCCGTCTGGCTGATCATGGCCTGGCGTTTACGCAAACAGGCCATCGCCGGGCGGTTCATGTAAAATGCCGCGCTTTCTCCCATGGGAAGCTCGCCCGGCGCGCAACCCGCGATGATCCGCTCCTGTTTGAGGACCTTCAGATGACCCGTATCGGAACCCCATTGTCGCCCACCGCGACCCGCGTTTTGTTGTGTGGCAGCGGTGAGCTGGGCAAGGAAGTGGTAATCGAACTGCAGCGCCTGGGCGTCGAGGTGATTGCCGTGGACCGCTACGCCAACGCGCCGGCCATGCAAGTGGCCCACCGCAGCCATGTGATCAACATGCTCGACGGTGCTGCCCTGCGTGCGGTCATCGAGGCCGAGAAGCCGCATTTCATCGTGCCGGAAATCGAAGCCATCGCCACCGCCACCCTGGTGGAACTGGAAGCCGAAGGCTTCACCGTGATCCCCACCGCCCGCGCCGCGCAGTTGACCATGAACCGTGAAGGTATTCGTCGCCTGGCCGCCGAAGAGCTGGGTCTGCCGACCTCGCCGTACTTCTTCGCCGACACCGTGGAAGACTACCGCAAGGCCGTGGAAACCTTGGGTTTCCCATGCGTGGTCAAGCCGGTGATGAGTTCCTCGGGCAAGGGCCAGAGCCTGCTGCGCAGTACCGATGACGTGCAAAAAGCCTGGGACTACGCCCAGGAAGGCGGCCGTGCCGGCAAGGGCCGGGTGATCATCGAAGGGTTCATCGATTTCGACTACGAAATCACCCTGCTCACCGTGCGTCACGTCGGCGGCACCACGTTCTGCGCGCCGGTCGGCCACCGTCAGGAAAAGGGCGACTATCAGGAATCCTGGCAGCCACAAGCCATGAGTCCGGTGGCCCTGGCCGAATCCGAGCGCGTCGCCAAGGCAGTGACCGAGGCCCTGGGTGGTCGCGGCCTGTTTGGCGTCGAGCTGTTCATCAAGGGTGACCAGGTGTGGTTCAGCGAAGTCTCGCCGCGCCCACACGACACCGGCCTGGTGACGCTGATCTCCCAGGACCTGTCGCAGTTCGCCCTGCATGCCCGCGCCATTCTCGGCCTGCCGATCCCGCTGATCCGCCAGTTCGGCCCGTCGGCCTCGGCGGTGATCCTGGTGGAAGGCCAATCGACCCAGACCGCTTTCGCCAACCTGGGCGCGGCCCTGAGTGAACCGGACACCGCCCTGCGTCTGTTTGGCAAACCGGAAGTCAATGGCCAGCGCCGCCTGGGCGTGGCCCTGGCCCGCGATGAGTCCATCGAAGCGGCCCGTGCCAAGGCGACCCGCGCCTCGCAGGCCGTCAAGATCGAGTTGTAAAAACCCAAGGCTGAGCACAGTCCCCTGTGGCGAGGGAGCTTGCTCCCGCTGGATGCGTCAGCATCCCCTGCGGTGTGATGGCTGGCAAAGCAGGGGGCCGCTTCGCAGCCCAGCGGGAGCAAGCTCCCTCGCCACAAAAGCTCAGCACTGCGACAAAAAAAGGCGACACCCGCAAGGGTGTCGCCTTTTTCATGGTCGCCGGTTGAGCTTAATCCGGCAGTTTGTAGGCAATCACATAATCGCCCTGCTTGGTGCCCAGGGAACCGTGGCCACCGGCAACAACCAGCACATATTGCTTGCCGTCCTTGCCGGTGTAGGTCATCGGCGTGGTCTGGGCGCCGGCTGGCAGGCGGCCTTCCCACAATTGCTTGCCGTTTTTCACGTCATAGGCACGCAGGTACTGGTCGAGGGTGCCGCTCAGGAACGCCAGGCCGCTGGCGGTGGTGAACGTGCCACCCAGGCTCGGAACGCCCATGCTCAGCGGGATCGGTACCGGCGAGCTGTCACGCACGGTGCCGTTCTTGTGCTTCCACAGGGTCTTGTTGGTGGTCAGGTCCACGGCCGCCACATAACCCCACGCAGGCGCCTGGCAAGGCAGGCCCATTGGCGAGAGCAGCGCTTCGAGGATCACCCCATATGGCGCGCCCTTGTTCGGCTGCACGCCTTCGGTTTCGCTCTTGCGCCCCGGGCCACCAGCCACTTCGGCGGCCGGCACCAGCTTCGACTTGAACGCCATGTAGCTCGGGTTGACGAAGGCGATCTGGCGCACCGGGTCCACCGAAATGCCGCCCCAGTCGAACACGCCGAAGTTACCCGGGTAGACGATCGAGCCTTGCAGCGACGGCGGCGTGTACATGCCGTCATAGCGCAGCGACTTGAAGTCGATCCGGCAGAGCATCTGGTCGAACGGGGTCACGCCCCACATGTCGCGTTCCTTGAGGACCGGCGGCACGAAGTTCAGGTCGGACATCGGTTGGGTCGGCGAGGTGTGGTCGCCTTCCACCGCGCCCTGGGGCACCGGGATTTCCTTGATCGGGATGATCGGCTGGCCATTGCTGCGGTCCAGCACGTAGATGCTGCCCTGCTTGGTCGACGCCAGGACGGCCGGTTTCACGCCATCGGCAGTCTTCATGTCCATCAGGGTCGGTTGACCGCCGACGTCCATGTCCCACAGGTCGTGGTGGGTGAACTGGAAGTACCAGCGCACTTTACCGGTGGCGATGTCCAGGGCGGTCAGGCCGGCGGAGTATTTTTCCGATTCCGGCGTGCGCAGGCCTCCGAACTGGTCGGGGGTCTGGTTGCCCATCGGCAGGTAGAGCATGCCGAGTTTTTCATCGACGCTGAACATGGACCACATGTTCGGCGAATTGCGGGTGTAGGTCTTGCCCTCGGCAATCGGCGTGGTGTCGTCCGGGTTGCCGCTGTCCCAGTTCCACACCAGCTTGCCGGTATGCACGTCGTAGGCACGGATGACACCGCTTGGCTCGTCGGTGGAGACGTTATCGGTGACGTGGCCGCCGATCACCACCAGGTTCTGGGTGACCGCCGGTGGCGACGTGGAGTAGTAACCGCCGGCCGTGAAACCGCCGATGTTGGCGGTCAGGTCGACCTGGCCCTTGTCGCCGAAGTCTTCGCACATCTTGCCGGTGTCGGCATTGAGGGCGATCAGACGGGTGTCGGCGGTCGGCAGGAAGATCCGCCGTGGGCATACGGTGCTGGCCGGCGTGGTGCTGGCGGCACCCGTAGGGCTCTGCTCGGCAGAGGCGTACGCGGCGTCATCGTGATAGGTCACGCCACGGCAGGTCATGTGGGCCCAACCCTTGAAGTTCTGCGCTTTTTGCGTGGAAAGCTTCGGATCGAAACGCCAGATTTCCTTGCCGGTATCTGGCTCCAGGGCAATCACCTGGCTGTGAGGCGTGCACACGTAGAGCATGCCGTTGGCCTTCAGCGGGGTGTTTTCGGCAGTGGTTTCACCCGGATCGTTCGGCCCTGGCAGGTCGCCGGTGCGATAGGTCCAGGCCGGCACCAGTTTGCTGACGTTCTCGGGGGTGATCTGCGCCAACGGCGAATAGCGGTCGCCATGGGCACTGCGCCCGTAGGAGTTCCAGTCGCCGTCCGGCATGGCCGGTGCGGTGTTGGCCATGCCCGGCACGCTGTCGCGGTCCAGTTGACCCTTGACCTCACCCGGGGTGGTGAACTGGCTGGCGAGAGCGGCGATACCGGCGATGACCACGGCGGCGCCCAACGTGCGGGTGCCCATGGCCGAGGCATCGGCGGTCAACAGCGGGCGGCGGAACCACGGCAGCAACATGACGATGCCCAGGGCAAACAGCATCGCCAGGCGCGGTACCAGTTGCCACCAGTCCAGGCCCACTTCCCACAACGCCCACACGGTGCTGGCGAACAGCACCAGCGCGTACAGGCCCAGGGCCGCGCGACGGGCCATGATCAGCAACACGCCGGTCAGCGCCAGGCCGATACCGGCCAGCAGGTAGTACAACGAGCCGCCAAGCGTGCTCAGCTTGACTCCCCCGGCCAGCAGGGCCAGGCCCATCAATAGAAGCAGAATGCCGAGCAGACTCGGTAGCAGACGGCTTCGACTCAAAGCACCCTCAGTGCTCATAGTGTGTTTCTCCGTGACGTTTTAAGGAGTCCCGCGCAAGTAGTCACTGTAGATGACGATCTTGCGGGGGCATGGTTCAGTTGAAAAAAGGCAAATTCGGTTGCCGCGATCCCCGTGGGAGCGAGCTTGCTCGCGATGGCGGCGTGTCAGTTGGCTTCGATGTTGAATGTGCAATGGCTATCGCGAGCAAGCTCGCTCCCACAGGAAGTCAACGAGACAGCGCTGTCTTTCAGGGTCAGGACATTGAGCATTCATCAGATCGTTTAGTGGGAATAAGCTGGACGCAGAGGCTTCGGCACAACAGAAGAAGCGTTTCAGCAGGCGGCGCAAGGATAATGTCCTGTTCTCAATAGAGAAAGGGCTTTTGCTGACATGAATCATCTCGGATTCGGTAACAGTGCGCCTGGCGCTGGCGGCCATGATGAAGGCTATGCTTCCACCAAAGGGGCACCTCGGCTAAGGTGCGCGGCTTTACACCTTTAGCGCGAAGGCCTCCCATGACCGAACCCAACAACAACCCGCTGCACGGCGTGACGCTGGAGCAGATCCTCAACGCCCTCGTGCAGCACTACGAATGGTCGGGCCTGGCCGAACGCATCGACATCCGTTGCTTCAAGAGCGACCCGAGCATCAAGTCGAGCCTGACCTTCCTGCGCAAGACGCCGTGGGCGCGGGAGAAGGTCGAGCGCCTGTACATCAAGTTGATGCGCACCAAACGGCCGGTCTGAGCCGTGGGAAGTGACCAGGGTCGTCACCTCACGCTGCGACAGCGTTTTGTCTGCGTGACGGCACTGCTGGGCTGGGTGGGATTGAGCATCCAGCTGTACCTGATCCTGCTGGGACGCTGGGAACTGGACGCGAGCCTGCTGGGCGGGCTGGTGAGTTTCTTCAGTTTCTTCACGGTCCTGACCAACACCCTGGTGGCCGTGGTACTGACCTGGGAACTGACCCCTCGGGAGTCGGCGGCCCGGCGCTGGTTCCTGCTACCCAGCGTGTGCAGCGGCATCGCCGTGAGCATCGCCCTGGTCGGCCTGGCCTACAACCTGCTGCTGCGCCACCTCTGGCAGCCCGAAGGCTGGCAGTTCGTGGCCGACGAGTTGCTGCACGACGTGGTGCCCTTGCTGTACATCGCCTATTGGTGGCTGTGGGTGCCCAAAGGCACCTTGCGCCTGGGCCACGTTGGGCTTTGGGTGATCTACCCCTTGGTGTATTTCGCCTATGTCCTGCTGCGCGGGGATCTATTGGCGGCTTACCCCTACCCTTTCATCGATGTGGCGAACCTGGGTTATCCACAGGTGCTCATCAATGCCGGGGGGATATTGCTGGGGTTTATCGCGATTGCGCTGGGGGTGGTGGGGGTGGATCGGTGGGCATCGTTGAAATAGAGGCCTGCAGAGCACATAGCTGTGTGAGCCAAACCTGTGGGAGCAAGGCTTGCCCGCGATGAAGATCACGCGGTTTACCTGAAGACCACGGCGCCTGCATCGCGAGCAAGCTTTGCTCCCACAGGTAGGTGTCCCACAGGGGTTTGTATTCCATCTCCGGTATCACCGCCTTGCCGGCAACATCCACACCAACCCACTGGCCTTGGCCCGTTCATGACACAACGCCAAGACACCGCGGCGCTCCTCGTTGTCCATCCGGCTCCACCGGGTGATCTCCGCCACGGTGCGCTGGCAACCGGTGCAGACGTCGTCATCGTCCAGCGCGCAGATGTTCACGCAGGGCGAAGGCACCGGGCGTTCAGGGGCGCTCATGGTTCCTGCTCGAACAGGTCGCGGGCGTAGCGCTGGGAGTTGTGCACATAGTGCGCCGCGCTGGCCTCAAGCATGTTCTTCTGGGCCTCGGTCAGTTCACGCACCACCTTGCCGGGCGAGCCCATCACCAGCGAACCGTCGGGAATTTCCTTGCCTTCGCCGATCAGCGAGTTGGCGCCGATGATGCAGTTCTTGCCGATCTTCGCGCCGTTGAGAATCACCGCGTTGATGCCGATGAGGCTGTAGTCGCCCACCGTACAGCCATGGAGCATGGCGTTGTGGCCGATGGTCACGCCGGTGCCGATGGTCAGCGGATAACCCATGTCGGTGTGCATCACCGTGCCGTCCTGCACGTTGCTGTTCTTGCCGATCAGGATCAGTTCGTTGTCACCGCGCAATACGGCGTTGAACCAGACATTGGCGCCCTCTTCGAGGCGGACTTTGCCCACCAGCGTGGCGTTGGGCGCGACCCAGCTCTGTGGGTGGGTTTCGACACGGGCATCGCCCAGGCGGTATTTCATGAGGGTCCTCGGGTCATCAGGTATTGATGTAGCTTTTGGGCGGTGTGTGCAGGTCGATGTCGGCGTCGTACAGCAGGTTGACCAGTTCGACGATCATGATCGCCGTCAGGCCCCAGATCTTGTACTCGCCAAACCGATAGCTGGGCACGTACCAACTACGGCCCTGGTAATCGATCCGGTGCGTGTGTTCACGCGGATCCTTGCGGAAAAACTCCAGCGGCACACTGAATACCGCAGCGATCTCGGCATCGTTGGCCTGGTATTCGACGTAGTCCGGAATCACCCCGACATACGGCGTGACCTTGATACCGTGCAGCGAGATCAGCGGGCTGAGGGGACCGATCACCTCCACCAGGCCGGGCGGCAGGCCGATTTCTTCCTCGGCTTCGCGCAGGGCGGTGAAGATCAGGTCCGGGTCTTCCGGGTCACGGCGCCCGCCGGGGAACGCCACCTCGCCGCCATGGGTCGAGAGGCCGCTGGCGCGCAGGGTCAGTACCAGCTCCGGTTCATCGCTGCGGGTAATCGGCACCAGCACCGCGGCTTCAGGGAAACGTTGGTCGGTCTGCAGATCGTGCGGGGTATGGTTGCTTACTCGATGCAGTAGCTCGTCCAGCATGAGACTTCTCGATTTGTTCGCTACCTTGCATCATGCACCAATCGTTCAAGCGGCCCAACCCCCGCACCGCGCCGTGTCGCGAAACGACAACTTGCCGCACCGGCCTACGCACGCCAAGATAGGCGCAGCATTCAGGAACCCAAGCATGAAATTCTGCAGCCAGTGCGGTAACCCGGTGACCCAACGCATACCCGAAGGCGACTCGCGCCTGCGTTTTGTTTGCGACACCTGTCACACCATCCATTACCAGAACCCCAACATCGTGGCCGGTTGCGTACCGACCTGGGGCACTAAAGTCCTGTTGTGCCGGCGTGCCATCGAGCCGCGGCGCGGTTACTGGACGCTGCCAGCGGGCTTCATGGAGAACGGCGAAACCATCGAACAGGCCGCCGTACGCGAAACCGCCGAAGAAGCCTGCGCCCGGGTGCGAAACTTGAGCATCTATACGCTGATTGACGTACCGCATATCAGCCAGGTACATGTATTCTTCCGCGCCGAACTGGTGGACGAGGATTTCGCCGCCGGGCCCGAGAGCCTGGAAGTGCAGTTGTTCGAAGAAGCGGACATTCCTTGGGACGAGTTGGCTTTCCGTACGGTGGGCCGCACCCTGGAATACTTCTACGCGGACCGCCGGGCGGAGGATTACCCCGTGCGATCCGAATCGATCCCACCGCTGGCCCAAACTGCCAACACCTGAAAAAACCAATCCAATATAGCCGCGACACCTCCTAGGGATATCGTTTCAATGCGCTGGTTGCTTGTCCTGTTCTGCTTGTCGTTCACTGCTATGTCCCAGGCCGCTGCGGTGGGAACCTACAACGGCAAGGTCATCGAAAAAGTGCTGGTGCTCAAGTCCGCCCATCAATTGCAATTGATCAACGACGACAAGCCGCTCAAGACCTATCGCATCTCCCTGGGCAAGGGCGCCAAGAAAGGCCCCAAGCTGATCGAGGGCGACAAGCGCACCCCTGAAGGCTTCTATTGGCTGGACTGGCGCAAGACCAGCGACCGGTTCTATCTGTCGATGCACATTTCCTACCCCAACATCAGCGACGCCGCCCGCGCCCGCCGCGAAGGCGTGGAACCGGGGGGCATGATCATGATCCACGGCACGCCGGATTCGGAAGAGAACCCTGAGCAGTTGTTCCATACCCTGGATTGGACCGATGGCTGCATCGCCATGCGCAATGTGGACATCCGCGAGGTGTGGAACCTGGTGCCGGATGGGACGATGATCGAAATCCGACCGTAACACCCTTTGTTGTGGCGAGGGAGCTTGCTCCCGCTGGGTTGCGCCTGTAGGAGCTGTCGAGTGCAACGAGGCTGCGATCTTGTCCCTGGCTATTGAATCGCAAGCGAAAGAGCAAGATCAAAAGATCGCAGGCTTCGCCAGCTCCTACAGAGCCCAGCGGGAGCAAGCTCCCTCGCCACAGGGAACGGTGTCGACCAGCCTTTTGTTACAAGTCCAAGAACCGCAACGCAATCCCCTCCCCCAGCCTTGATCTACCCTCAGAACTGATGCGGTGGTTCGGCTCGCTGTGCCCCGCAGAATCCAAAGTGAGACGTGTCACGTCGAAGCATAGGTAGTCATGACGTATGTGATTCGACAGGGCTTCACCTGCTCCAGATGAGACATCAAATCATGACAACTCATAACAGTTTTATACGGACGACAGCGGTTGCGGTGGTGGCGTTGACGGGTGTGTGGCAACCAGGCTCCGACGCGTGGGGGGCCGATGGAAAAGAGGAGCCGTGGTATACCGCCTGGCTTCAGGTCGCGGCGGATTCGAGCGTGCCGATCCGCGATACCAAGCCATCGTTGCATTGGCGTACCGACATGGGCACGCTCTATCGAGGAGACACTACGGATCAGGGACTCGGGGCCTTCCAAGACGGGATCTTACCCAAAGCCGCAGGCTTTCCCATACCCGAGTGGATGTATGACTGGTGGAGCCACGGAGCTGGGGCAGGGAAATCGGTCTACAGCAGTACAACCCGCGACCAGAGTCTCGCCCAACGTTTCGCCAAGGAATGGGTGTATGAGATCAAAGCCCCTCATGGTATTGACCAGGATGCATCTGGTGGAGCTGTCAGCGAGCAGGAAATCAGCTTTCCGGGGGGAGTCAAGCGCGAGTTCATCAGGCAAGCATGCAAGAAAGACAACCTTGCCGATTGTGAAGCGAACCAGAACTACCGCGAGCCGACCGGCCATGAAAGCCCACTGGAGGTCGCGGCGGTCAGCATAGAATGGAGCCGGATCACGCCTCCAGAAGGTTTGGCGTGGGTAAAAAGCAAAGAGTCCCTCTGGGCGGTCGGTTCCCAGACAATCAATCCAGTACAGGGGGCGGCTGCGCTTGCCCAAGGGTTACGGGGCAGGAGCTCGCTGCCACCCATTCTCAGATGGGCCAGCCAGCCGGAGTCCCCCTACATTCAATCGGTCGTTGTGGCATTTCGCGACTATAGCGAAGCCAAGGTCTGGGCTGTCGTGGAAGCACAAAACGGTGGATGGGTATATGAAGTCAGACCCAACAGCGTGGCAGTGGATCTATCAGGGCGTAACACCGGCGCACGCGAAGGCGCCTTCGCGTTCATCGGCGGTATCAAGGGAGGCCTGTTGATGAACGCCCGCCGTTTCGAGAAAGGCGTGGGCGAACCGGTCGAGTGCATTGGCATCGAAAAAGAAGCTTGCCGCCTCGATAATCGTCATCAATAGTTTTCGCAGTGCAGGCTGGCTAATGCTAACTCCCACAATGGTGTTGTGAACGCCACTAACCACTGTGGGAGCGAGCTTGCTCCGGGTGGCGATCCGACGATGGGGCCGGCACTTATGGCATCAAGTCCGAAGCTCTACCCGGTCCAAGGCCTTGTTCGCCAACAACGTTCCCAGCTCGATCATCTGCGCCACGCCCAACGCCACATGCCGCCGCGAACCGTCCAAGTCAAACAGGAGGTCGCTAAGCACCGCATTGGCCGAGGCCAGGGTTTCGCTGAGGTTGGCCAGTAAGGTTTCGGTGTCAACGTTGTCCGATACGCTGAACAACTGCACCGAGGGTTGGGGGTCTGGTTCGCTGTCGTCGGGCTTGAGGTAATGGTCCATCGCGCGGTCGGCGGCTTCTTTCAGCTTTTCGGGGGCGTAGTCGCCGTAGGGGAAGGTGGAGGCGGGTTTTGGCATGTCAGAATTATTTTTCAATTGAAGCTCCTTTAAATTAATGGAGCCCAGGACAAAACGTCCGGGCCTATTGCCCCTTGATTTTTTTCGGACGGTCAAACCCGGTCGCTGAATTGGCAGCGACACCCAAAGGCTAGAGCCCTACCTTCCGAGGGACAACCTTAAAAACATGTCGGAAACTTCGGTGCGTCTGACAGACCAAGCGGTGATCATTCACACAACAAAAAACCGGCCGAAGCCGGTTTTCGAGGATGGCGTTTGGGCTTACACAAACGCCGCGCGCTGCTCAGCCTCATAATGCCGGGTCTGGAAAGGCAAGAGGGTTTGCACCTTCAAGCCAAGACCTTCATTCAATCCCCAAGAGAGAGCGAGTTCATCACGGCGTCTGCGAAGCGCAACAGCGGTTTGTGAGGTTATGGCTTGCTTGGGTGTCGAGCGTAAAAATAGCTCGAGGGCTTTGAAGACTTCCAATGCACGACTGTCCGTGACACACGAAAATCGGGTGAGTCGTTCGAGCAGATAGCCTGCACGACGCAGCTCGATCTCATCAGTGTGCTGACTCAGAAAAGCTTGAGCTGCGCTTATCAAGTCCGAGTTGGAATACCAGACAGCCTTGGCCGCGCTCACGAGTGCGGCATCATCTGCGTGATCCAACGGGCTTTTGACCAATGTGTCCAGAGCGGCTGAGAGGACGTGGCCGTTAGCAGGCTTCGCCATCTGTATTCTCCAAATAATCTTGCAAAATTTGAGTAAGAACAGAAATTGGAGGCTCTTTGTTGCCAACATATACATCAATTGCCTGCAATGCCAGTCGACGCAGCTCAGTGGTCAATATGAAGCCGGCCCTTAGGAGCGCCATGATGTCGCCAATATCCTGATCCGTTGCTCTGCCCAACTTCGAAATCGCAATATCTACAGGGGCAGCAACGTGAACGTGTAGAGGAGACTCTACCGGGAACTCTTCAAGAGGGAGGCTTCGAGCCCAATAGTCCTCGTGAATCGGACCAAAGCTAGTGTTGTATTGGAGGTCGTAGTTGAGCTCCATCAATCGGCCGGACTTTTCGTCGACAAATTGCTCAGGCACTTCCGCAAGTAACGTTCGAAGATGAAAGCCTTCTGGAAGGCTAGCCTCATAAATTTCGGCGTCAACGTCCGTGGAGACACGATGGTTTGTATAAAGGTGCACTGCACACCCACCAAAAACGATGACTCTGACCACCCCAGGCACTGCATTCTCAGAAGTCAGCTCCGCTTCGACGGACTTGAACATTGAAACCAAAGCCTGTCCCAGCGCGGTACTTGTATTGAGGTGGGGGGCGATCGTATCCGGCATTTCCATGTTTGAACCTCAGAGGCTGATGTTGCTCCTTGAAACTGGGATCTGCCACTTGGCCTTGCCAAAGAGCAGTGAGCGATCCCTGCGTTTGGAGATGTAGGCCCCGAAAACTAGAGCCCCCGTTTCTGAGGGACAACCTTAAAAACATGTCGGAAACTTCGGTGCGTCTGACAGACCAGCCATCTGATCAGGGATGTTTCGCACAAATTCAGATTGGCTTTTTTTGGATTGAATTGGGTACATATCCGTTGCTGCGGTAACGGCCACTTAGGGTTCCGCCCTGACGGCGGGTCACTTTTGGAAAGAGCGCCAAAAGTAACCAAAAACGCTCTGCCCCACCACTCGGTGCCTCGCCTAGGCTCGGCATGCCCTCACTCCGGCATTGTTCCGTGGGCCCGCCGCGAAGGGCCATCCATGGCCCAGCGCGGCTATCCCGGCATCCATGCCGGGATGCCCACTGCACAATGCCTGCGTTCGGCCAGCGTAGTTAACGGGGCGCCGAGATCAACATCCACCACGAGGCGGCCTGGTAGCCGACCTGGTTCTTGGTGGGACCGCGTTTCTCCTGTGGGAGCGAGCCTGCTCGCGATGAGGCTTGCAGACCAACATCCATGTGACTGAACCACCGCCTTCGCGAGCAGGCTCGCTCCCACATTGGATCTTCAGCAGACACAATATTCGTGTGCACCCGGAGTTCCTTTGTGGGAGCGAGCTTGCTCGCGATAAGGCCAGCAGCCCAACATCCATTTGACTGAACCACCGCCATCGCGAGCAAGCTCGCTCCCACATTTAATCTCCAGTGAACACAAAATTTATGTGGGCTTGCTCGCGAAAGCGGTGGGTCAGCTTGCATCAGTATTGGGTGTACCGCCGTCTTCGCGAGCAAGCTTTGCTCCCACAGATCTGACGGGTGTACGACCAGGAGAGCCAGGCCGGCTACTAGGCCGCCTCGGCGTGGACGTTGATCTCGGGCGCCCCGTTAACCACGATGGCCGAACGCAGGCATTGCGCAGTGGGCAACCCGGCATGGATGCCGGGTTAGCCGCGCTGGGCCATGGATGGCCCTTCGCGGCGGCCCACGGAGCAATGCCGGAGTGAGGGCATGCCGAGCCTAAGCGAGGCACCGAGTGGTGGGGCAAAGCGCTTTTGGTTACTTTTGGCGCTCTTCCAAAAGTGACCCGCTGTAAGAGCGGAACCCTAAGCAGCCGTGACCGCAACAACGGATATACACACAAAACCCACACCCAATAAAAAACCCGCTGATCCACTCAGCGGGTTTTTCATTTAGCGATTCAAGCGATTCAAGCGCAGGAAGATCAAAAATCCTCCAACCGCCACACCTCATACGCCGGCGTCTCATAGGGATGGCTGAGCTTCAAAGCCACCACCACCGCACGAATCAACTCATCAGCAACGACAAGCTCCACCTTCCACTCCTCGACCTGCTCAACCTGCCCCGCCTCGCCAATGAACGGCTGGCTGCCGTCCAGAGGGCGAAACTGGCCCAGGCCCAACACTTGCCAGGCGCAGTGCTCATAGTCGCCGATTCGCCCGCCACCGGCAGCGAATACGGCGCTTTTGACCACGTCCAGATGGCTGGCCGGGACGAAGAAGCAGAGCTTGTACACCGCCTTAGTTCACCCAGACGCGCGCGTTGCGGAACATGCGCATCCAAGGTGCGTCTTCGTTCCAGTCATCCGAACGCCACGAGTTCTGCACCGTGCGGAACACACGCTCCGGGTGCGGCATCATGATCGTGACGCGGCCGTCGCGGCTGGTCAGGCCGGTGATCCCGCGCGGCGAGCCGTTCGGGTTGGCCGGGTAGGTTTCGGTGACCTTGCCGTGGTTGTCGACAAAACGCAGCGACACGCAACCGGACAAGTCGGCTTCGAGCAGCGCTTCTTCGCTTTCGAATTCCGCGTGGCCTTCGCCGTGGGCGATGGCGATCGGCATGCGCGAACCGGCCATGCCCTGCAGGAAGATCGAATTCGACTCCTGCACCTGGACCATCGCCACGCGGGCTTCGAACTGCTCGGAACGGTTACGCACGAAGTGCGGCCAGAACTCGCTGCCTGGGATCAGCTCGTGCAGGTTGGACATCATCTGGCAACCGTTGCACACACCGAGGGTGAAGCTGTCGGTGCGTTCGAAGAAACCCTGGAACGCATCGCGGGCGCGGCTGTTGAACAGCGCCGACTTGGCCCAGCCTTCACCGGCACCCAACACGTCACCGTAGGAGAAACCGCCACAAGCGACCATGCCCTTGAAGTCGTTCAGGTCGACACGACCAGCGAGGATGTCGCTCATGTGCACGTCGATCGCGTTGAAACCGGCGCGGTCGAATGCCGCCGCCATTTCCACCTGACCGTTGACGCCCTGCTCGCGCAGGACCGCCACTTGTGGGCGAATGCCTTTCTTGATGTAAGGCGCGGCCACGTCGTGGTTGACGTCGTAGCTGAGCTTGGCGCTCAGGCCCGGGTTGTCTTCTTCCAGCAGCGCGTCGAATTCCTGCTCGGCGCAGTCGGCGTTGTCGCGCAGGCGCTGGATCTGGTAGCTGGTTTCCGCCCACTGGCGCTGCAACAGGCTGCGCTGGCCTTCGAAGACGGTGTCGCCGTTGAAGGTGATGTTGATGTGGGCGTTGTTGATCGGCTGGCCGATCACCGAGACGCAGTCGGCCAGGCCAGCTGCGCTGAACTGGGCGAGGATGTCCGGGGTGGCGTCCTGGCGAACCTGGATCACCGCGCCCAACTCTTCGTTGAACAGGATGGCCGGGATTTCGGCCTTGGACTCGGCAACGCTGTCGAGGGTCAGGCTCAGGCCGCAGTGGCCGGCAAAGGCCATTTCCACCACGGTGGTCAGCAAACCGCCGTCGGAACGGTCGTGGTAGGCCAGCAGGTGACCGTCGGCGTTGAGACCCTGGATGACGGCGAAGAACGCTTTCAGGTCTTCGGCATCGTCGACGTCCGGCGCTTGCGAGCCGAGCTTGCCATGCACCTGGGCCAGGATCGAGGCGCCCATGCGGTTCTGGCCACGGCCCAGGTCGATCAGGATCAGGTCGGTGGTGCCCTTGTCCATGCGCAGTTGCGGGGTCAGGGTCTGGCGGATGTCGGTGACCGGGGCGAAACCGGTCACGATCAGCGACAGCGGCGAGGTCACGCTCTTGTCCACGCCTTCGTCGTTCCAGCGCGTGGCCATGGACATGGAGTCCTTGCCCACCGGAATGGTGATGCCCAGCTCAGGGCACAGCTCCATGCCGACGGCCTTGACGGTGTCGTACAGACGGGCGTCTTCACCCGGGTGACCGGCGGCGGACATCCAGTTGGCCGATAGCTTGATGTCGGAAATCTTGCCAATGCGCGAAGCCACGATGTTGGTCAGGGTCTCGCCGATCGCCATGCGGCCCGACGCCGGGGCGTCCAGCAGTGCCAGCGGCGTGCGCTCACCCATCGCCATGGCTTCACCGGTGTAGACGTCGAAGCTGGTGGCGGTCACGGCAACGTCAGCCACCGGCACCTGCCACGGGCCAACCATCTGGTCACGGGCCACAAGGCCGGTGATGGTGCGGTCGCCGATGGTGATCAGAAAGCTCTTGCTCGCCACGGCCGGGTGATGCAGCACGCGCTCGATGGACTCGGCGACATCGAGGGTCGACGGATCGAAATCGTCGCCCAGCTCTGCTTCGCGAACGGCCGAACGGTGCATGCGCGGGGCCTTGCCCAGCAGCACTTCCAGCGGCATGTCCACCGGGCTGTTGCCGAAATGGCTGTCGGTGACGGTCAGTTGCGGCTCGGCGGTGGCTTCACCCACTACCGCAAACGGGCAGCGCTCGCGCTCGCAAATGGCCTGGAAACGTTCGAAGTCGGCCGGGCCGACCGCCAGGACGTAACGCTCCTGGGATTCGTTGCTCCAGATTTCGTGCGGGGCCATGCCCGGCTCGTCGTTCGGAATGTTGCGCAGTTCGAAGCGGCCACCGCGGCCACCGTCGTTGACCAGTTCCGGGAAGGCGTTGGACAGGCCGCCCGCGCCGACGTCGTGGATGAAGCTGATGGGGTTGTGTTCACCCAACTGCCAGCAACGGTCGATGACTTCCTGGCAACGGCGTTCCATTTCCGGGTTTTCCCGCTGGACCGAGGCGAAGTCCAGGTCTGCCGAGCTGGTGCCGGTAGCCATGGAGGAAGCGGCGCCGCCACCCAGGCCGATGAGCATGGCCGGGCCACCGAGGACGATCAGCTTGGAGCCGACCAGGATCTCGCCTTTCTGCACGTGTTCGGCGCGGATGTTGCCCATGCCGCCAGCGAGCATGATCGGCTTGTGGTAACCACGGACTTCCTCACCACGCGGGGTGGTGATGGACTGTTCGAAGGTACGGAAATAGCCGGTCAGGGCCGGACGGCCGAATTCGTTGTTGAACGCCGCGCCCCCCAGGGGGCCTTCGATCATGATGTCGAGGGCGTTGACGATGCGCTCAGGCTTGCCGTACGGCTTTTCCCACGGCTGTTCAAAGCCCGGGATCTGCAGGTTCGACACGGTGAAGCCGGTCAGGCCGGCCTTGGGCTTGGCGCCGCGCCCGGTGGCGCCTTCGTCGCGGATCTCGCCACCGGAACCGGTGGATGCGCCCGGGAACGGGGCAATCGCGGTCGGGTGGTTGTGGGTCTCGACCTTCATGAGGATGTGCACCGGCTCCTGGACCGCACCGTACTGGCGGGTCTCAGGGTTCGGGTAGAAACGACCGGCAACGTTGCCGACGATCACCGCCGCGTTGTCCTTGTAGGCCGACAGCACACCTTCGTTGTGCATCTGGTAGGTGTTCTTGATCATGCCGAACAGGCTTTTTTCCTGGTCCTGGCCGTCAATGTCCCAACTGGCGTTGAAGATCTTGTGGCGGCAGTGCTCGGAGTTGGCCTGGGCGAACATCATCAGTTCGATGTCGTGCGGGTTGCGCTTCAAGCCCTGGAAGGCGCTGACCAGGTAATCGATCTCGTCTTCGGCCAGGGCCAGGCCCAGCTCGACGTTGGCTTTTTCCAGCGCGGCACGGCCGCCGCCCAGTACGTCGATAGCGGTCAGTGGCTTGGGTTCGGCGTGGCTGAACAGGCCGGCAGCCTGCTCCAGGTTGCCCAGGACGACCTGGGTCATGCGGTCATGCAGGCCGTCGGCGATCAGTTGGGCCTCGGCCTCGCTGAACTCACCGGCGACATAAAAGGCAATACCACGCTCCAGGCGCTGGATTTTCGCCAGGCCGCAGTTGCGGGCGATGTCGCTGGCCTTGCTCGACCACGGCGAAATGGTGCCGAAACGCGGCAGTACCAGGAACAGGCGTCCGGCCGGCTCCTGGACAGGAACACTGGGACCGTACTTCAGAAGGCGCGCGAGCACCTGCTGTTCGTCGCCGGTCAAACCGCCGGTGACTTCGGCGAAGTGAGCGAATTCAGCATACAAGCCACTGACAGCCGGAACCTTCTGGCTCAGTTGCTCAAGGAGTTTGCTGTGGCGAAAGGCAGAAAGGGCAGGAGCGCCGCGCAGGATCAACATCTTCGGGACAGCCTCGGGAAGGGGTGTGCTTTGAGGCCGTGCATTCTAGCCTAAACCGCCGGCAACGGCACCCGAAACGGCACGCGCAGTGCTGGCCGAATGTCGGTCTTTGCGCGCACGGCGCAATTGGACACCCGCGCCAAGGTTTTCGCAGAGATATTTTTCAGCGATGCAAAGCCCTGCGCACCCCGGCCGGCCGGTGCTGCGGACATGTTTTGCAATGGCTAGCAGACTGGCCTTTTGCTGTCGAGATATGGCGGTAGGGGCCGTTTGCGTATACTGCGCAGATGTTTTCCCCAACGGCTTTGCGTCCGCGATATGCCAGATGGCTGATCGCAACCGGACTCTTCCTGGTGCTCAGTGGTTGTGTTGAGAAACCCAACACACTGGAGCGCGTAAAGGAGGATGGCGTGCTGCGGGTGGTTACCCGAAACAGCCCCGCCACCTACTTTGAGGATCGTAACGGTGAAACCGGCTTCGAATACGAGCTGGTGAAGCGTTTCGCCGACGATTTGGGGGTGGAACTGAAGATAGAGACCGCCGACAACCTCGACGACCTGTTCAGCCAGATCGGCAAGCCCAACGGTCCGGTACTCGCGGCCGCGGGCCTGGTCAGCAGCGAACAGCGCAAGAAGCAGGTACGGTTTTCCCGCTCCTACCTGGAAGTCACCCCGCAGATCATCTACCGCAACGGCCAGTCACGCCCCACCGACGCCGCCGCCTTGGCCGGCAAAAAGATCATGGTGCTCAAGGGCAGCACTCACGCCGAACAACTGGCACAGCTTAAACAGCAGTACCCGGGCATCGAATACGAAGAGTCCGACGCAGTCGAGGTTGTCGACCTGCTGCGCATGGTCGACGAGGGCCAGATCGACCTGACGCTGGTGGACTCCAACGAAGTGGCGATGAACCAGGTGTACTTCCCCAACGTGCGCGTGGCTTTCGACCTGGGCGATGCCCGCAGCCAGAGTTGGGCGGTCGCCCCCGGCGAGGACAACAGCCTGCTCAACGAGATCAACAGCTATCTGGACAAGGTGCAGAAGAACGGCACCCTGCAGCGCCTCAAAGACCGCTATTACGGGCACGTCGATGTCCTCGGCTACATGGGCGCCACCACGTTCGCCCAGCATTTGCAGCAACGCCTGCCCAAATACGAACAGCACTTCAAGGCCTACGCCAAGCAAGAGAAAGTCGATTGGCGCCTGCTGGCCGCGATCGGCTATCAGGAATCGTTGTGGCAACCGGCGGTCACGTCCAAGACCGGCGTGCGCGGCCTGATGATGCTGACCCAGAACACGGCCCAGGCCATGGGCGTGTCCAACCGCCTGGATCCGAAGCAGAGCATCATGGGCGGCGCCAAGTACCTGGCCTACATGAAGGACCAACTGGACGAAAGCATCCAGGAGCCCGACCGCACCTGGTTCGCCCTCGCCGCCTATAACGTGGGCAGCGGTCACCTGGACGACGCCCGCAAACTGGCGGCCAAGGAAGGGCTGAACCCGAACAAGTGGCTGGATGTGAAAAAGATCCTGCCGCGCCTGTCGCAGAAACAGTGGTACAGCAAGACCCGCTATGGCTACGCCCGGGGCGGCGAGCCGGTGCATTTCGTGGCGAACATCCGTCGCTACTACGACATCCTGACCTGGGTGACGCAGCCGCAGCTCGAAGGCAACCAGGTGGCCGAGGGCAACCTGCACGTGCCGGGTGTCGACAAGAGCAAGCCTAACCAGGAATCCCCGCAGCTATAACAGCCGTACACAACCCTTAATGTGGTAGCGGACCTGTGGGAGCAAACACTCCTTAATGTGGTGCCTGTGGGAGCAAAGCTTGCTCGCGATAGCGGTTTGACTGTCAGTCCGCTATCGCGAGCAAGCTTTGCTCCCACAGGCTGGCTCTCACAGGCTACCTCCCGCAGGGTGTGGTGGCAGGGTCAGGATCTGGCGGCAGCCAGGATCAGCGCTTTCATTTCCGACACAGCCGACTTGAACCCGACGAACAACGCATGGGCCACCAGCGCGTGGCCGATATTCAGCTCGTTGATGCCCTTGATGGCCGCGACGGCTTCGACGTTGTGGTAATGCAGGCCATGGCCGGCGTTGACGATCAAGCCCTGGGCCAGGCCGAAGGCGACGCCGTCAGCGACTCGCTGCAGCTCGTCGGCTACGTCCGTGGGGGTCTCGGCATCGGCGTAACGGCCCGTGTGCAGCTCGATGGCTGGCGCGCCAACACGCTTGGACGCCTCGATCTGTCGTTCGTCGGCATCAATGAACAGCGATACCTCGGCGCCGATCTTCGACAGACGCTCCACTGCCAAGCTGATCCGCGCCTCCTGCCCCGCCACGTCGAGGCCGCCTTCGGTGGTCAGCTCCTGGCGCGTCTCCGGCACCAGGCAGATGTGCGCCGGGCGGATGAGCTCGGCGAACGCCATCATTTCTTCGGTCACGCCCATTTCGAAGTTCATGCGGGTTTGCAGCACATCCTTGAGCAGCAGCACGTCACGCTCCTGGATGTGACGACGGTCTTCACGCAGGTGAACGGTGATGCCGTCGGCGCCCGCCTCTTCCGCGTCCAATGCGGCCTTGACCGGATCCGGGTAACGCGTACCGCGGGCCTGGCGCAGGGTGGCGACATGGTCGATGTTCACGCCGAGAAGAATGCGATTGCTGGTGCTCACGAAAAGGCTCCTGAATGGACGAATAGTCGGCCCACAGCATACGGGTTGATCAGGGCTTGCGAAACAACTCGCGACTGACCAGTGGCCGCCCGCCCAGATGCACGGCCAGGGCCTGGCGCATCAGCCGCTTGGCTGCCGACAAGGCGCCTGGCGCACTCCAGTCGGCCTCGGCCATCGCCAGCAGCTCGGCACCGTTGAACAGCCCCGGTTGCAACAGGTAGACCTGCTCCAGGCCGGCATCCACCTGTAAGCGGTAAAGACCGTCCGCCGCAATGGGTTCGCCGTGCAGATCAGTGTTCAGGGCGAAGCCGTAGCCCAGGTCATCCAGCAGACGCCATTCGAAGGAGCGCAGCAGCGGCTCCAGCGGCCGGCCTTCAGCCAGGGCCAGCAGCGTGGCGGCGTAGTGGTCGAAGACGGCCGGGTGGGGATCTTCGGCGGGCAGCAGGCGGATCAGCAGTTCATTGAGGTACAAGCCGCTGAACAATGCCTCGCCGTTGAGCCACGCCGCGACGCCATTGCTTTCCATGCGCCCGACATTTTTCAACTCGCCCCGGCCACGGAACTCGACTTCCAGCGGCACGAACGGCCGCGCCAGCGTCCCGGCCTTGCCCCGCGCCCCACGCAACACCGCCCGCAGCCGCCCTTGCGGCGTGAGGAAGTCCACCAGGGCGCTGCTTTCGCGGTAGGCGCGGCTGTGGAGGACGTAGGCGGATTGGCCGGTGGGTTGGGTTGGGGGCATGGGAATCAGAGTTCTCAATGGACGAGCAGAGTTTTAAACAGCCCCAAACCAATGTGGGAGCGAGCTTGCTCGCGATAGCGGTCTGTCAGTCAACATCCATGTTGAACATCAGGCCCTCATCGCGAGCAAGCTCGCTCCCACAATGGTTCTCGGTACATCCAGTCAGCTGATCAGAGGTCGCCGTAACCCAACGAACGCAACGCCCGCTCGTCGTCGGACCAACCGCCCTTCACCTTGACCCACAGGTTGAGCATGATCTTGGAGTCGAACAGCAGCTCCATGTCCTTGCGCGCCTCGGTGCCGATGCGCTTGATGCGCTCGCCCTTGTCGCCAATGATGATTTTCTTCTGGCCGTCACGTTCGACGAGGATCAATGCATGGATGTGCAGGGTCTTGCCCTGCTGCTTGAACTCTTCGATCTCGACCGTGATCTGGTACGGCAGCTCGGCACCCATCTGGCGCATGATTTTCTCACGCACCAGCTCGGCGGCGAGGAAACGGCTGCTGCGGTCGGTGATCTGGTCTTCGGGGAAGAAATGATCGTTTTCCGGCAGGTGTTCGGCAATCACCCGCTCCAGCGCGTCGAGGTTATGGCCGTGCTGGGCAGAAATCGGGATGATCTGGGCGTTCGGCAACTGTTCCTGCAACCAGGTCAGGTGCGGCATCAGGTCAGCCTTGTCTTCGATGCGATCGGTCTTGTTCAGCGCCACGATCAAGGGACCTGTCACGTACTGGACGCGTTCGAGGACCATCTGGTCCTCTTCGGTCCACTTGGTGCGGTCGACCACGAAGATCACCACGTCGACGTCTTTCAACGCCGCCGAGGCAGTCTTGTTCATGTAGCGGTTCAAGGCCTTTTCGCCGCCCTTGTGCATGCCCGGGGTGTCGACGTAGATCGCCTGCACGGCGCCTTCGGTCTTGATGCCCAGCATGTTGTGGCGGGTGGTCTGGGGCTTGCGCGAGGTGATCGCCAGCTTCTGGCCCAGGATGTGGTTCAGCAGCGTGGACTTGCCCACGTTCGGCCGACCGACAATGGCGACATAGCCGCAGCGGGTGACGGTTGTATCAGTCATTGCCATTCTCCACACCCAGGGCAATCAGTGCTGCGGCGGCCGCTACCTGTTCGGCAATACGACGACTCACACCCTGACCCCGGCTTTTTTCATTCAATAGGACCACTTCGCATTCGACGAAGAAGGTACGGCAATGCGGCTCACCCTGGATATCCACGACTTCGTAGCGCGGTAGCTCGCAACTGCGCGATTGCAGGAATTCCTGCAAACGGGTCTTCGGATCCTTGTTGGTGTCCACCAGCGTCAGGCTGTCGATCTCGGAGGTCAGCCAGGCCAGCACGCGTTCGCGCGCCATTTCCATGCCCGCATCCAGGTAGATCGCGCCAATCAACGCTTCCAGGGCATCGGCCAGGATCGACTCACGACGGAAACCGCCGCTTTTCAACTCACCGGAACCCAGGCGCAGGTAGTCGCCCAGGTCGAAACCACGGGCCAGTACGGCCAGGGTCTCACCTTTTACCAATCGTGCGCGCAAACGCGACAACTGGCCTTCGCGGGCCAGCGGGAAACGCTCGAACAGCGCCTCGCCGGCCACGAAGTTGAGGATGGCATCACCGAGGAATTCCAGGCGTTCGTTGTTGCGCCCGGCAAAACTGCGGTGAGTGAGGGCCAGGAGCATCAGGTCCTGATCCTTGAAGGTGTAGCCGAGCTGACGCTCGAGACGACTTAGAGAAACGCTCACGGTTTACCCACGCTGAGTTCGTGGCTGGATTCCACCGCCACGGCGGCAAGGCGCCGTTGGCTTGGGACAATTAACGCTGTGTTCAAAAATACGTCCTGACTATCGTTGGCTTCATGCCTTCGGGCAACCTTGCGCAGGCTCCAGAAAAGCATTCGGCGCTGTGTTCAACAGCGCCGTGGGTGATTACTTGATCAGGCCAACCCGCGAGAAATTCGGCAGGTGACTGAGTTTGGGTTCCGGCCAGCTCATCCAGACCGCAAAGGCCTTGCCGACGATGTTCCGGTCCGGGACCATGCCCAGCAGGTCCTTGGGAATGTTCGGATCATCCCAGTACCGGCTGTCGTTGGAGTTGTCGCGGTTGTCGCCCATCATGAAGTAGTGCCCCGCCGGTACGGTCCACGAATGGTCCGGTGTAGCGCGGTAGCGGCTCATTTCCTTGCGGATCAGGTGCTCGGCCTCGCCGAGTTTTTCCCGGTAGAGCTCGGCACTGCCCAGCGTACCCGGCTCGGAGCCGAGCAACTGTTCGGCCACCGATTCACCATTGACGAACAGGCGCTTGTCGGCGGTGTAGCGAACCGTGTCGCCCGGCAGGCCGACGACACGCTTGATGTAGTTGACGTTCGGGTCGCTCGGGAAGCGGAACACCATGACATCGCCGCGTTGCGGGTCACCGACTTCGATGACTTTCTTGTCGATCACCGGCAGGCGGATCCCGTAGGAGAACTTGTTCACCAGGATGAAGTCGCCCACGTCCAGGGTCGGCTTCATCGAGCCGGACGGGATCTGGAAAGGCTCCACCAGGAACGAGCGCAGCACCAGCACGATGAACAGCACCGGGAAGAACGACTTGCCGTACTCGACCAGCAGCGGTTCCTTGTTGAGCTTTTCGACCACTACACCATCAGGCTGGCTGACGCTGCCCTGATAAGAGGCGATGGCCGCCCGGCGCCGAGGCGCCAGGAACAACAGATCAAGCAACGCCAACAGGCCGCAGACAAACACGGCGATAACCAGCAACAGCGGGAAATTTAGCGACATAGGACCTAACTATCCAACCTGAGCACCGCAAGGAAGGCTTCCTGTGGAATTTCCACGTTACCGACCTGCTTCATGCGTTTTTTACCGGCCTTCTGCTTTTCCAACAGCTTGCGCTTACGGCTGACGTCGCCACCGTAGCATTTGGCCAATACGTTCTTTCTGAGCGCCTTGACGGTTGTACGCGCCACAATCTGCCCGCCAATGGCGGCCTGGATTGCCACATCGAACATCTGCCGCGGAATCAGTTCCTTCATCTTCTCGGTCAATGCACGACCTTTGTAGTGCGCGTTGTCACGGTGCACGATCAATGCCAAGGCATCGACTTTCTCACCGTTGATCAGCACATCCAGCTTCACCAGATTAGCCGATTGGTAACGATCGAAATGATAGTCCAGCGAAGCATAACCGCGACTGGTGGATTTGAGGCGGTCGAAGAAGTCCAGTACCACCTCGTTCATCGGCAGGTCGTAGGTCACCTGGACCTGCGTGCCGAGGAACAGCATGTCGTGTTGTACGCCACGCTTCTCGATGCATAACGTAATGACGTTGCCCAAGTGCTCCTGAGGCACAAGGATGTTGGCCCGCACGATCGGTTCGCGCATGTCTTCGATGGCAGACAGGTCCGGCAGCTTGGACGGGTTGTCGACGTAGATGGTTTCGCCGTTCTTGAGCAGCAGCTCGAAGATTACGGTCGGTGCCGTGGTAATCAGGTCCAGGTCGTATTCGCGCTCCAGGCGCTCCTGGATGATTTCCATGTGCAACATGCCCAGGAACCCGCAGCGGAAGCCGAAGCCCAGGGCATCGGAGCTTTCCGGGGTGTATTGCAGGGACGAGTCGTTCAGGGTCAGCTTTTGCAGGGCTTCGCGGAAATCCTCGAAGTCGTCGGAGCTGACCGGGAACAGGCCGGCATAGACCTGCGGCTGGATGCGTTTGAAACCTGGCAGCACATCGACGTCGGGGGTGGAGCTCAAGGTCAGGGTGTCGCCGACCGGCGCCCCGTGGATGTCCTTGATACCGGCGATGATGAAGCCCACTTCACCGGCCTTCAGGTCTACGGTGGCGGTGTGTTTCGGGTTGAATACACCGACGCTGTCCACCAGGTGGATCTTGCCGGTGGACTTGACCAGGATCTTGTCGCCCTTCTTCACGCGGCCATGGCGCACGCGAACCAGGGACACCACGCCCAGGTAGTTGTCGAACCAGGAGTCGATGATCAACGCTTGCAGCGGATCTTCGATGTTGCCGGTCGGTGCGGGAATGGTGTGCACCAGGCGCTCGAGCACTTCGTCCACGCCCAGGCCGGTCTTGGCACTGCAGGTGACCGCGTCGGTGGCATCGATGCCGATGATTTTCTCGATTTCTTCCTTCACGCGGTCCGGATCGGCCTGGGGCAGGTCGATCTTGTTCAGTACCGGCATGACTTCCAGGCCCTGCTCGATGGCCGTGTAGCAGTTGGCAACCGACTGGGCTTCGACGCCCTGGCCGGCATCGACCACCAGCAGCGCACCTTCGCAGGCCGCCAGCGACCGGCTGACTTCATAGGTGAAGTCGACGTGGCCTGGGGTATCGATGAAGTTCAGCTGATAGGTGATGCCGTCGCGGGCCTTGTAGTAGAGGGTAACGCTGTGGGCCTTGATGGTGATCCCGCGTTCACGCTCCAGGTCCATGGAGTCCAGGACCTGGGCTTCCATTTCACGCTCGGCCAGGCCGCCGCACATCTGGATGAAGCGATCGGCCAGCGTCGACTTGCCATGGTCAATGTGGGCGATGATGGAGAAATTGCGGATATGACTCAAATCACTCACGGATCAACACTCAAAAAGGCTGCAGGCATAGCCCGCCGAAAAATAGCCGGGAATTGTACCTGATACACCGCGCGAGTGGGAGCAAAGCTTGCTCGCGAAACGGCCGCCCCGATCCATGAAAGACCGCAGGGCCTTCATCGCGGGCAAGCCTTGCTCCCACAGATTGCCACACAGCCTTGCTTCCACAGCCCCCTCGCTACACGTGCAATCAACCGGCCCGACGCAACAGCCAGAGCCCGGCCAACGCGCAGACACCGGCCGGCACCAGCACCGCAAACAGCGGCGAGAAGCCGAACACCAGGCTCGACGGCCCCAGCAGATCCTGGGCAATGCGGAAAGTGAAGCCCACCAGTACGCCGGTAAACACCCGCTGGCCAAGGGTCACCGAACGCAGCGGACCGAAAATGAAGGAAATCGCCATCAACACCAGGGCGGCGGTGACCAACGGCTGCAACACCTTGACCCAAAAAGCCAGCCAGTAGCGGCCGTTATTCAAGCCCTGGTCCGCCAGGTAGTGGATATACCCCCACAAGCCGGTAATCGACAGGGATTCAGGCGCCATCACCACGGTGCTGAGCAGCTGCGGGCTGATCGACACGTCCCAACGCTCCTGCGGGGCGGCGACCACCTCGGTGCGCTTGTCATGGAACAAGGTGGTCGTGACATCGCTCAACTGCCAGTGGTCCTCGGCGAAATTGGCGCGCTTGGCAAAGCTCGACGACAGCATGTGCCGCTGGTCGTCGAAGCGATAACGGGTCACGCCGTACAGAATGCCGTTGGGCTGGACCGAGTTGATATGGATGAACTCGTCGCCCTGGCGGTGCCACAGGCCGTGCTTGGCGCTTTGCGCATCGCCGCCGCCCTGGGCCAGGGAACGGTTGGCCTGGGCAGTATTTTCGGTGGCTGGGGCGATGTATTCGCCGATCAACACACCCACCAGCATCAACACCAGCATGGGCTTCATCACCGCCCAGACGATCCGACCAATGGACACGCCGGCGGCGCGCATGATGGTCAGCTCGCTGTTGCTGGCCAGGCTGCCCAGGCCGATCAGGCAACCGATCAGCGCGGCCATCGGCAGCATGTCGTACAAACGCCGTGGTGCCGTCAGCAGCACGTAGCTCGCCACGTCCGTCAGCGTGTAGGTGTCGCTGACATCGCTCATTTCATCGATGAAGGCAAACAGGGTCGCCAGGCCGAGGATGATCCCCAGCACCGCGAGGATCGCCATGAACACGCTGCTGCCGATGTAGCGATCGAGTTTAACCACGGGCCACCTCCAGCGCGCTGCGACGACTGGCCAGCTTCAGGCGTAGCGGCTCCCAATAGAGCAGCCCCAGGCCGATGGCCAGGAAGATCGAGTGCACCCACCACAGGCCCAAGGCTGGCGGGATCTTGCCTTTTTCCAACGCACCGCGAGCGGAAATCAGGATGGTCAGGTAAGCCATATACAGAAGAATCGCCGGCAGCAGCTTGAGGAAACGCCCCTGGCGCGGGTTGACCCGCGACAGCGGGACCGCCATGAGGGTCACGATAAACACCAGCAGCGGCAAGGACAGGCGCCATTGCAGCTCGGTACGGGCACGAATGTCCTTGTTGCCCAGCAGGCTGGCGGTGGGCATCGCGTCGCGATCAGTGACTTCGTCGCTGACCTCGGGCTTGGGCAACAGCACGCCATAGGTGTCGTACTGGATGGCCCGGTAATCGGCCTGCCCGGGCTTGCCGTCATAGCGATAGCCGTTTTTCAGGATCAGGTAGCGGTTGCCGTCGGGACTGATTTCCTGCCGGCCCTTCTCGGCCACCAGCACGGAAATGCCGCGGTCCTTCTTGGTATCCGAAGACAGGTTCTTTTGGGTAATGAAGACGCCACCCAGGTCGATCCGGTCGTCCGAGAGCTGTTCGGTGTAGGTCACCCGCGTACCGTCGCGCAGGGCCTGGAAACGCCCCGGCACCAGGGTGTCGAACTCGGTCATGGCGTCCTGCTGGTTGATCAGCAACTGGAACTGGTTGGCGCCCTGGGGGGCCAGGCTCAGGCTCAGCCAGGCCACCACCAGCGCCACCAACGTGGCCGGGAACAGCGTCATGCGAAACAGGCGCTGTTGGCTCATGCCGGTGGCCGACAGCACGGTCATTTCGCTGTCCAGGTACAAGCGCCCGTAGGCCAGCAGGATGCCGAGGAACAACCCCAGTGGCAGGATCAATTGCAAGAAGCCCGGCAGGCGGAACCCCATGATCAGGAACAGCGAGCCCGGGTCCAGGGCGCCGGAGGCCGCCTGGGCGAGGTATTTGATGAAGCGCCCGCTCATGATGATGACCAGCAGCACGGCGCTGACGGCGCTCAGGGTCAGCAGGACTTCACGGGATAGATAACGAAAGACGATCAAACCAGACACTCCAGGGTTGTCAGGCTAAGGCGGCCAAACAAGAAACGTATCGAGTCGGCCCGCCAACGCGAGCCGCCGAAAAAAGAGCCGCATTATCCTGTGATTGGAGGCGCCTGTCACTTCGCACGCTTTAAGCCGGTGCTTAAAGCCAAAAGTTAGCGCCGTCGAGGGTTGTCAGGCTCGGGCGCCGGGGTTCAAACTGCGGCCTTTGTCGCCGGCAAGCACCGGCGCTTCTTTTATATAGAAGAAGCTCGCTCAGCGCGCCATTGTGTCGGCGCCTGGCCTCTTGACCATTGACTCAGGGATCCGGACATGGAACTGGTTGTAAAAAGCGTCAGCCCAGAAACGTTGAAAACCGCCACACTGGTAGTCGCCGTCGGTGAAAACCGCAAGCTCGGCGTAGTCGCCACCCAGCTCGATACCCTGAGCGGCGGGGCCATCAGCGCCGTACTCAAGCGCGGCGACCTGGCCGGCAAGGTCGGCCAGAGCCTGTTGCTGCACAACCTGCCCAATCTCAAGGCCGAGCGCGTGCTGCTGGTGGGCGTGGGCAAGGACGCTGAACTGGGCGATCGTCCGTTCCGTAAAATCATTGCCGGCGTGCTGGGCACCCTCAAGGGCCTTGGCGGCGCTGAGGCCGCCCTGGCGTTGGACGAATTGGTGATCAAGGGCCGCGACAGCTACGGCAAGAACCGCTTGCTGGCCGAAACCCTGGTAGACGGCGAATACCAGTTCGACCAGTTCAAGAGCCAGAAAGCCGAACCCCGCGCCCTGAAAAAAATCACCGTGCTGACCATCAAGGCCGCCCAGGCTGAAGTCCAGCGTGCCGTGACCCACGCCACCGCGATTGCCAACGGCATGGCGTTCACCCGCGACCTGGGCAACCTGCCACCGAATATCTGCCACCCAACGTTCCTCGGCGAACAAGCCAAGGCACTGGGCAAGGAATTCAAGGGCCTGAAGGTCGAAGTCTTCGACGAGAAGAAAATCAAGGACCTGGGCATGGGTTCGTTCTACTCCGTCGGCCAGGGCAGCGCCCAGCCACCGCGCCTGATCGTCATGCAATACAACGGTGGCAAGAAATCCGAGAAGCCGTACGCACTGGTCGGCAAGGGCATCACCTTCGACACCGGCGGCATCAGCCTCAAGCCGGGCGCCGGCATGGATGAGATGAAGTACGACATGGGCGGCGCCGCGAGCGTGTTCGGCACCCTGCGCGCCGTGCTCGAACTGCAACTGCCGATCAACCTGGTGTGCATCCTGGCCTGCGCCGAGAACATGCCCAGCGGCACGGCCTCGCGCCCAGGCGACATCGTCACCACCATGAGCGGCCAGACCGTGGAAATCCTCAATACCGACGCCGAAGGCCGCCTGGTGCTGTGCGATGCCCTCACCTACTCCGAGCGCTTCAAGCCGCAAGCAGTGATCGACATCGCGACCCTGACCGGCGCCTGCATCGTCGCCCTCGGCTCCCACACCTCGGGCCTGCTGGGCAACAACGACGAGCTGATCGGCCAACTGCTCAGCGCCGGCCAACAAGCCGACGACCGCGCCTGGCAGTTGCCGCTGTTCGACGAGTACCAGGAACAACTGGACAGCCCGTTTGCCGACATCGCCAACATCGGCGGCCCGAAAGCCGGGACCATCACCGCAGCCTGCTTCCTGTCGCGCTTTACCAAGAACCTGAACTGGGCGCACCTGGACATCGCCGGCACGGCGTGGACCAGCGGTGGCAAGGACAAGGGCGCCACCGGTCGTCCGGTGCCCCTGCTGACCCAGTACCTGCTGGACCGCGCCAAGGCCTGACACCAATGACCGTCGTTGGCGTCACCCTCGGGTGGCGTCAGCGGCGGCTCAGGAACCGCAATGACCAAAGTCGATTTCTATATCCTGCCCAGCGCCGACCCGTCGGCGCGGCTGGATTTCGCCTGCAAGCTCGTTGAAAAGGCCTGGCGCATGGGGCACCGCATCTACCTGCATTGCAGCGATGCCGCCCAGCGCGAGGACCTGGACGCACGCTTGTGGGCTTTCAAGGGCGAGAGCTTCGTGCCCCACGGCCCGGCCGAAAACGAACCCGAAGGGTTGATCGTGCTTGGGCTGGGGGATGACTGCGGCCAGCACCAGGACCTGCTGGTCAACCTCGACCTGAAAGTACCGGCCTTTGCCCAGCGCTTCGCCCGTGTGGCGGAAGTGGTGGTCGAAGACCCGGCCATCCGACAAGCCGCGCGGGAGAGTTTCCGTTTCTACCGCGAACAGGGCTATCCTCTCCAAGACCACCGTTTACAGCGACTCTGAGCCCTACGATGGACACTCCAAAACCGCCACAAAAGCCCGCGCACCTGCTGGATGACCTCGAGTCGATCCGCCAACTGCTCGGCGACGACAACCTGCAACCGCCGCTGCTGACCGACACGGTCGTGCACGAGCCGGTGCATGACGAACAGATCCCCCTGCTGTTCGACCCGATCAACGGCCAGCCGGAACCCAAGCCTGCTGCCAAGACCGAAGCCAAAGGGCCCGACGCCCTGCTGCACCTGGACAGCGAACTGCGCGCTGCCGCGCAGTTGATCCTGCAAGACGTCATCGACGACTTCGCCCCGCACATCGAGACCGAGATCAAGCGTCGGCTGGATGCACGGATGGAGCGGTTGCTCAGCCAGTACGAGTAACCCCCAGACTTACTGACCACCGAACACCTTGTGGGAGCGAGCTTGCTCGCGATAGCCGTGTGTCAGTCAACATCAATGTTGCTGATCTGCCGTTATCGCGAGCAAGCTCGCTCCCACATCGTTCCGTTGCGCCCACAAGCCATCTGCCAAGCTTCCAGCTTGCTGCATGTGGCTTGCACCAGCCCCGCCCGCTATACTTCCCGGCTTTTCCTGAATAAATGCCAATAGGGTCCCGCCGCGCATGGATAAGACCTACCAGCCGCACGCCATTGAAACTTCCTGGTACAACACCTGGGAGTCCGAGAATTATTTCGCTCCGCAAGGCGCGGGCGATTCCTACACCATCATGATCCCGCCGCCAAACGTCACTGGCAGCCTGCACATGGGCCACGGTTTCAACAACGCAATCATGGACGCGCTGATCCGTTTCCGGCGCATGCAAGGTCGCAACACCTTGTGGCAGCCGGGCACCGACCACGCCGGTATCGCCACGCAGATGCTGGTGGAACGCCGCCTCGAAGCCCAGGGCCAGAATCGCCATGACCTGGGTCGCGAGAAATTCCTCGAGAAAGTCTGGGAATGGAAAGACGAGTCCGGTGGCAACATCAGCCGCCAGATCCGTCGCCTCGGCTCGTCCGTGGACTGGAGCCGCGAACGCTTCACCATGGACGACGGTCTCTCGGAAGCGGTGAAGGAAGCCTTCGTGCGCCTGCACGAAGACGGGCTGATCTATCGCGGCAAGCGCCTGGTCAACTGGGACACCAAGTTGCACACGGCCATTTCCGACCTCGAAGTGGAGAACCATGACGAGAAAGGTTTCCTGTGGAACCTGAAGTACCCTCTGGCCGACGGCGCCAAGACCGCCGAAGGCAAGGATTACCTGATCGTTGCCACCACGCGTCCGGAAACCATGCTGGGCGACTCCGCCGTGGCGGTGAACCCGAACGATGAACGCTACCAGGCGCTGATCGGCAAGTTCGTCGAACTGCCGCTGGTTGGCCGTCGTATCCCGATCATCGGCGACGACTACTGCGACCCTGAATTCGGTACCGGCTGCGTGAAAATCACCCCGGCCCACGACTTCAACGACTACGAAGTCGGCAAGCGCCACAACCTGCCGCTGCTGAACATCTTCGACAAGAACGCCAACATATTGCCGGCAGCCCAGGCATTCAACCTCGACGGCACGCTGAACGAAAGCGTCGACGGCCAGATCCCGGCCGAATACGCCGGCCTGGACCGCTTCGAAGCACGCAAGCAGATCGTCGCGGCATTCGATGCCGCCGGCCTGCTGGTCAGCGTCGACGACCATGCCCTGAAAGTTCCGAAAGGCGACCGCTCCGGCACCATCATCGAACCGTGGTTGACCGACCAGTGGTACGTGTCCACCAAGCCGCTGGCTGAACCTGCGATTGCCGCCGTGGAAGACGGCCGCATCCAGTTCGTGCCCAAGCAATACGAAAACATGTACTTCTCGTGGATGCGCGACATCCAGGATTGGTGCATCAGCCGCCAGCTGTGGTGGGGCCATCGCATTCCGGCCTGGTACGACGAGTCGGGCAAGGTCTATGTCGGCCGCGATGAAGCCGAAGTCCGCGCCAAGCACAACCTCGGCCCGGACGTTGCCCTGGCGCAGGACAACGACGTCCTCGACACCTGGTTCAGCTCGGGCCTGTGGACCTTCTCGACACTGGGCTGGCCGCAGCAGACCGAGTTCCTGAAGAAATTCCACTCCACCGACGTCCTGGTCACCGGCTTCGACATCATTTTCTTCTGGGTCGCCCGGATGATCATGATGACCATGCACCTGATGAAGAACGAAGACGGCACGCCGCAAGTGCCGTTCAAGACCGTCTACGTCCACGGCCTGGTGCGCGACGGCCAGGGCCAGAAGATGTCCAAGTCCAAGGGCAACGTCCTCGACCCGCTGGACATCATCGACGGCATCGACCTGGAAACCCTGGTGCAGAAACGCACCTCCGGCCTGATGCAGCCGAAACTGGCGAAGAAAATCGAGAAAGCCACCCGCGAAGAATTCGCCGAGGGCATCGCCAGCTACGGCACCGACGCCCTGCGCTTCACCTTCTGCTCACTGGCGTCCACCGGTCGCGACATCAAGTTCGACATGGGCCGCGTCGAAGGCTATCGCAACTTCTGCAACAAGATCTGGAACGCCGCGCGCTACGTGCTGGACAAAGGCGAAGACTGCGGCCAGAACGGCGAAGCCTTTGAGCTGACCCTGGCCGATCGCTGGATCATTTCGCAGTTGCAACGCACCGAAGCCGAAGTGACCCGCCAGCTCGATCAGTTCCGTTTCGACCTGGCCGCGCAAGCCTTGTACGAGTTCATCTGGAACCAGTATTGCGACTGGTACCTGGAGCTGTCCAAGCCGGTGCTGTGGGACGAAAACGCACCGGTCGAACGCCAGCGCGGCACCCGTCGCACCCTGGTGCGCGTACTGGAAGTGGCCCTGCGCCTGGCGCATCCGTTCATGCCGTTCATCACCGAGGAAATCTGGCAGCGCATCGCACCGCTGGCAGGCGTCCAAGGCAAGACGATCATGCTGCAACCTTGGCCAGTGGCCAACGAAAGCCGCATCGATCCGGCGGCCGAAGACGACATCGAGTGGCTCAAGACCTTCATGCTCGGCCTGCGTAACATCCGCGCCGAAATGAACATCGGCCCGGGCAAACCACTGGCCTTGTTCCTGAAGAACGCCAGCGCCGAAGACCTGCGCCGCCTCAACGAAAACGAGGCGCTGCTCAAGAAACTGGCGAAGCTTGAATCGGTGACGGTCCTGGCCGCCGGCGAAGAAGCACCACTGTCGGCCACCGCCCTGGTTGGCGAGATGGAAGTGCTGGTGCCGATGGCGGGCCTGATCGACAAGGCCGCGGAACTGGCGCGCCTGGACAAGGAAATCCTGCGCCTCAAAGGCGAAGTGCAGCGGGTCGGCGGCAAGCTGTCCAACGCCGGCTTCGTCGACAAGGCGCCGGCCGAAGTCATCGAGAAGGAACGGGCCAAACTGGCCGAGGCTGAACAGGCCTTGGGCAAGCTGGCCGAGCAGCATGGGCGGATCTCCAGCCTGTAACGGCGGTTCGCAATGAAAAAGGAGGTCCTATTGGACCTCCTTTTTTATGCCCACCCCTTTCCTTTCAAGTACCGCAACCCCTGTGGGAGCGAGCTTGCTCGCGATAGCGGCGGGTCAGCCAACCCATATGCCAACTGACAAACTGCTATCGCGAGCAAGCTCGCTCCCACATTTAAATCGCGCAGTCATCAAGACCGGGCCGGATGTGGGACAATGCCCGCCACTTTTTGAACCATCCCCGAATCGACTTGCCCATGACCGCCCCCCGCACACCCAAACCTGCCCGCCAGAAGCCCAAGCCCACCCCAGCGGCTAAAACCGTGGCGCCGCGTGAGAAGGCCAGCCTGCATCCGCGCAACCGCCACCAGGGCCGCTACGACTTCCCAGCGTTGATCAAGAGCACGCCGGAACTGGCAAAGTTCGTGATCACCAACCCCTACGGCAAGGAAAGCATCGACTTTGCCAGCCCCGACGCCGTACGGGTGTTCAACCGGGCGCTGCTCAAGGCTTTCTATGGCATCGCCCACTGGGATATTCCGGCCGACTACCTGTGCCCGCCGGTGCCAGGTCGGGCGGACTATGTGCACTTTCTCGCCGATTTGCTCGCCAGCCACAACGCCGGTGAAATCCCCCGCGGGGCGGCAGTCAAGGTGCTGGACATCGGCACCGGCGCCAACTGCGTCTATCCGTTGATCGGCTACAGCGACTACCGCTGGCACTTCCTCGGTTCGGAGATCGACCCGACGGCCATCGCTTCGGCCAAGGCCATCGTCCAGTCCAATGGTTTGAACAAGGCCATCCAGTTGCGCCAGCAAGCCAACCGCAAGCAGATCCTCCTGGGCCTGTTGGAGGATGGCGAACGGTTCGACCTGACGATGTGCAACCCGCCGTTCCATGCGTCCCTGGAGGAAGCCACCAAGGGCAGCCAGCGCAAGTGGCGGGCACTGGGCAAGGCCGATCCGAAGCGCAAGCTGCCGGTGCTGAATTTCGGCGGTCAGGCTGCGGAGTTGTGGTGCGAGGGCGGGGAAGCCCGGTTCGTGACGCAACTGATCGGCGAAAGCGCGCAGTTGGCCGGGCAAGTGCTGTGGTTCAGCACCCTGGTGTCGAAGGCGTCGAACCTGCCGGCGATTCAAACCGCGCTGAAAAAGGCCGGGGCGCTGCACAGCCAGGTGGTGGAGATGTCCCAGGGCCAGAAGCAGAGTCGTTTCGTGGCCTGGACCTTCCAGACCGAGGCCCAGCAACAAGCCTGGCGCCAGTCGCGTTGGGTTCGCAAGGATTAGAAAGACGCTGCTCTACTGTAGGAGCTGCCGAGCGAAGCGAGGCTGCGATCTTTTGATCTTTCACTTGAGATTCAACTGCCAGGGGAAAGATCGCAGCCTCGCTTCACTCGGCAGCTCCTACAGGTGGTTTCAAGGCAATAAAAAACCGTGCCCGGATCGCTCCGAGGCACGGTTTTTTTTACTTCGGTCTTACTTGTTGACCGCGTCGGTCAGGCCTTTGGCCACAACCAGCTTGATCACTTTCTTGGCAGCGATTTCGATGGCAGCGCCAGTCGAAGGGTTGCGGCCGGTACGGGCAGGACGCTCGGTGACTTTCAGCTTGCCAACACCTGGCAGAGTGATTTCGCCGCCATTTTCCAGCTGATCGGCAACGACTTGGCCCAGTTGGTCCAGCAGCGAACGCACGGTAGCTTTTGGTGCGTCTACAGATTCAGCCAAATCAGCGATCAGTTGGTCTTTAGTAAGAGCCATGTAGTGTTCCTTCCCTATCAAATTCATATGGATTGCAGAGTGCAGTGTCAGCCATCGAGCCCGATCTCTCTTGATCAGGCACCCTCGGCAATCACCGCGACGGATCGGGGTAATAGATGCCGAAAACCGGGTTTGGTTCGACCTGACAGATGCTGAATGCACGCTTAACGCAGTGACTTCGCGTAAGACCGGGCAAAACTAGCACAACGCCTCTGAAATATCCGCCTCTAGCTACCCATTTGGTCAGCTTTCTTGCGCTAAAACGTTAAAAAAATGCATATAGGGTGTCGGACGGGTCTGAAAGGGCCTTTGCCGGATTCCAAAACCAGTGATTGCGGTACACTGGGCCCTTTTTCGGGGAGCGCGCCCTCCTCTCTTTCAACAGCCGAGAAATCCATGCCGATCCGTCATTGCATCGTCCACCTGATCGACAAAAAACCCGACGGCACCCCAGCAGTGCTCCATGCCCGCGACTCCGAACTGGCAGAGTCCTCGGCCATCGAGAACATGCTCGCCGACCTCAACGAGAGCTATAACGCCAAGCAAGGCAAGGCCTGGGGCTTTTTTCATGCCGAGTCCGGGGCGCATCCGTTCAGCGGCTGGCTGAAGGAGTACCTGGACGGCGGCAAGGACTTCACCGCCTTCAGTCGCGTGGCGGTGGAACACCTGCAAAAGCTGATGGAAGAGTCCAACCTGTCGGTGGGCGGCCACGTGCTGTTCGCGCATTACCAGCAAGGCATGACCGACTACCTGGCCATCGCCCTGCTGCACCATAGCGAAGGCGTGGCGGTGACCGATGAGCTGGACGTGACCCCGTCCCGCCACCTGGACCTGGGCCAGTTGCACCTGGCGGCGCGGATCAACGTGTCGGAATGGCAGAACAACAAGCAATCGAAGCAGTACATCTCGTTCATCAAGGGCAAGAACGGCAAGAAGGTCTCGGAATATTTCCGTGACTTCATCGGCTGCCAGGAAGGTGTCGACGGCCCCGGCGAGACCCGCACCCTGCTCAAGGCCTTCAGTGACTTCGTCGAAAGCGAAGACCTGCCGGAAGACGATGCCCGGGAAAAGACCAAGACCCTGGTCGACTACGCCAGCAGCCAGGCCAAGCTCGGCGAGCCGATGGGCCTGGAAGAACTGTCCGGGCTGATCGATGAAGATCGCCCGAAAGCCTTCTACGATCACATCCGCAACAAGGACTACGGGTTGTCGCCGGAAATCCCGGCGGATAAACGCACCCTCAACCAGTTCCGCCGCTTCACCGGCCGCGCCGAGGGCTTGTCCATCAGCTTCGAAGCGCACTTGCTGGGCTCCAAGATCGAGTACGACGAAGAGGCCGGCACGCTGATCATCAAGGGCCTGCCCACGTCGCTGACCGACCAGCTCAAGCGTCGCAATTGATGTTTGGTGGGGTGCTGAAGAAATTCCTGCTGATTCTGCTGGTGGTGGTGGCCTATCAGAACTGGGGCAAGATCGAGCGGGTGTTCAACCCGTCACAGATGGTTTCCGAGCAGGTTCGCAGCAACGCCCGCGTCGTGCTGTATGCCACCGACTGGTGCGGCTACTGCAAGGCAACCCGGCGGTTCCTGGATGAGAAAGGCGTGCCGTTTCGCGAGTTCGATATCGAAAAGGACATCCAGGCGCGCAAGGCCTATGAGGCTCTAGGCGGTCGAGGGATTCCGATCCTGGACGTGAACGGCACGTTGATTCGTGGGTATGAGCCGGAGAATATTCTCAGGGCGTTGTCCGCGATATAGGTTTGAGGGCCTCATCGCGAGCAAGCTCGCTCACGCACAGTGATTGGCGGCAAACGCAGATCCAGTGAACCACACACTGCCCCTGTGGGAGCGAGCTTGCTCGCGATAACGGACCGATATTCAACATCAATATCGACTGATCTGGCGCCATCGCGAGCAAGCTCGCTCCCACAGGGTCATTCGTTGTTCATCGAGCTTCGATCCGGAAGCCAAACCGCGGAAAGTGCACATGCACCACCCCGCCCCGCGCGTCTTCGCGACGCAGAATCAATTCTTCGCTGCCAGCAAACAACAACTCCCCGACCACCGGATCGACGCCATAGTCGGTCGCAGCGATACTCACCTGTTGCCCTGTCATGAACCCGTTCGGATCGTCGAATGCCTCATCCGGCAGCGCTGCCGGCGTAGCGTTGCGGGCAACGTCCAAGGCTTCTTCGGCGCTCATCTGGCTCGAGGCACCATGGCCGAAACCCAACACCCGCGCCAGCCAGGCCGAGACAGCCGGATACGCATCCACCAGCGACGAGGTGACCGGAGTGCCCTTGAGGAACCACAGTGGATGGGCCATGGCGAAGTCGGCAATCGACGGATCACCCAACAGGAAATCGCCCTCCTCACGCTGCAACTGTTGCTCCAGCCGGGCCATGATCGTCGGCCATTGGTGCTTGGCCTGCTCGGCGGCCAAGCGTGTAGTCGTGCCGCCACTGAACAGCCCGGCACGATCACTGATGAACGCCTTGATCGCTTCGGGCGATAGCTTGGCGAACCGCACCGCCACCGACTCCGGCTGGAACACCAGGCTCACCGTATGCTGGAACACCACCGAATCGGCCCAGGCCGCAAAGGACGCGGCAAGCATTTCCCGGCCTTCGGGGAACAGTGCCGGCGAGGCTTTTTCCTGCTCCAGGCGGCGGGCCATCAGCGACGTATCGCAATAGATATCCGCGCCGACCTGCAATACCGGCGTCTTGCGGTAGCCACCCGTCAGCGCCGTCAGGTCAGGCTTGGGCATCATCGGCGGGATGCTCACCGAACGCCAGGACAGCCCCTTGAAGCCCAGCAGCAGCCGGGCTTTTTCCGCGAAAGGAGACGTTGGGTAATGATGAAGGATCAGCTCTGACATGAGATTAGCCACTGCAGGAATGAAGTCCTACAGCTTAGCGCGCCTGATCGAGACAGCCTACCGGCCTGATAAAGGCCTATCAGCCCGGCTGATCGAGCAACAGCGCACTGGCCACCAGGCATTCCTTGGCGCTTTTCTTGAGTTTTTTGATCAGCCGCTCCTGGCGCAGGGCCTCGCCCTTGTCGCGACAGGCCTCGGTGTACACCAAAGCCACTGCCGGGCTGGACAGGAAGAAGCGTGCCCCCTTGCCGCTTTGATGCTTGGCGAAACGCCGCACCGGGTCATCACTGATGCCGCAGTACAGCGAGCCGTTGGCGGCCCGCACCAGGTAGACAAACCAGGGTTTGTCCGCTTCGGTTAGGCCTTGTGCAGGCAGATCGGGAGAGGGGGTGGCGGTCGTCACTAGATGTTCAACAGATCGGCAAAGACAAGCCGCGATCTTATCAGCGACTGGCCTGGAACGCCCGCAGCCCCTTGAGCGCCTGGGCCCTGACGGCGTTGCGCACCAGTGGTGTCCAGCCCAGCAACAGGCCCTTGGCACCTAATGCCTGGCGAGACCAGCGCCACAGATCGAAGCTGTCGTGGTGCTCGCAGATCTTGCCGTCGCGAAAAACGAAGCGCGCCTGAATGTCATTGATCACGACGTTGCCGGTCTGGCTGAACAAGTACGTCGCCACCCAATGAGCACCACCGGTACGCTCATCGCTGCGCACGTTATCGAAGGTCAGGGAAAAATCCTTGGCCCGGGTCGTCAGCATGCGCCACATGTCGCCGGCATCGCGCCCGCGCAGCTCGCCGAACGCCGGGTCGCTGAACAGCACGTCGTCGGTGTAGCAAGCGCTCATGGCTTCGGCGTCCAGGCGTTGGAAGGCCTGATAAAAACGGCTGATCAAGGCGTTGTGGGCATCACTCATGGACAGGCTCCGAAAAACGTTTCAGTAGGCCAGTACGATAATCTGCCGCCGCAGGGAAGACTATCGTCATTCGCCATGAAAATGATATCAACGAAGGTCAGTGACCCTTTCGCTGCTGACCCCGACGTAAAACGCCCGGCCTGCGCCGATGCCCGCGACGATCGCCCCCAGGCCAACCAGGCCGAAGATCCAGCCCAGGGCATTCCAGCCGCCGGTCAAGTCGTGGACCACACCCACCGCGAACGGCCCCAGGGACGCCAGCGTATAGCCGAAGCCCTGGGCCATGCTGGAAAGGTTGGCGGCCACGTGGGCGTCCCGCGAACGCAGCACGATTAGCGTGAGCGCCAGGCTGAATGATCCGCCCTGCCCCAGCCCCAGCAGGATCGCCCAGCCCCACAAGCCATCGAGCGGAGCGTAGAGGCAACCGAACAACCCGCCCAGGACCATGAGCATGACGATCACGATGGCCAGGCGTTGGTCCTTGCCACGTGTTGCCAACCAGGGCGCCGCGAGGGAACTGATCAACTGCACGATGACCGAACCGGACAGCACCAGCCCGGCCTGGGTTGGCGTCAGGCCGCGTCCAATCAGGATCGACGGCAGCCAGCCAAAGACGATGTAGGCCAGGGACGATTGCAGCCCCATGTACAAGGTTACTTGCCAGGCCAGGGGATCTCGCAGCAAACCGCGGACCCGGTACGCCACTTGGTGGGCACCGTGTTTCTCGCCCACTTGCGGTAACCAGAACATCGCGGCCAGGAGCGCCGGGACCACCCAGAAGCCCAGGCCCAAGGCCCAGCTGTGGCCAAGCTGCTCGCTCAGCGGCACGGTCGCCCCGGCCGCCATCGCCGCGCCCAGGCACAAAGCCATGGTGTAGACACCGGTCATGGTGCCAGCCTGCTTGGCGAAGTCACGCTTGACGATGCCCGGCAGCAGCACGCCGATCACACCGATACTCGCGCCGGCCAGGATGCTGCCGACAAACAGCCCGACCTGACCGAAGGCGCTGCGCAAGACAATCCCACCCGCCAGCGTCAACAAGATCCCCAGCACCACGCGCTCGGCACCGAAGCGCCGCGCCAGCACCGGCGCCAGCGGCGCGAACAGGCCCAGGCAAAGCACAGGCAATGTGGTCAGCAAACCGGCCTGGGCAGCCGACAGGCCGAGGCTTCTTGATACTTCGCTGAGCAACGGCGCCATGCTCGACAACGCCGGGCGCAGGTTCAGCGCCACCAGGATCAACCCGAGCAGCAACAGCCAGGGACGACGCACCAACGGATGGCGCTGCTGGGCCTGCTCATCGTCGGCCTCGGCGTCAATCAACAGTTCTTCGAGTTCGGCGGCGCGTTTGGGCGCCGTCGAAGTGGCAGGGTCAAGCAGATCGCGGGACATGGAAAGCTCGGGTTCAGGGTTCATTGATCAACTGCCGGCAAAGGGCCTTGGCCTGCTCCGGATCCTGTCGTTCGACGGCCTCAAGGATTTCGACGTGCAGGTCGAACACATGTTGATGGCGGGGAATGATGTTGAGGCTCTGGCGCAGCTGTGCGCCGATGACGCTCGAAAAGTAGCGATACAGCTCGCTAAGTGCGGGGTTGTGCGCGGCATCCACCAATAGACGGTGGAACACCAGGTCGCAGGCGATGTAGTGCTCCAGGTCCCCGTGGTAATGCTCGGCACTGGTTCGCAACGCCTGGCGCAAGGCAAGCAAATCCGCCTCGGTGCGCCGTAGCGCCGCCAGGCCAATGGCTTCAACTTCGAGGATGTGCCGGGTTTCCCGGGCCTGTTCCAGAGAGCAGCGCGACAGCACCTTGAGGGTATCCAGCGGATCGACCACCGCACGCACGTAGCTGCCGTCGCCCTGACGGATCTCGATCAAACCGGAAAACGCCAGCACACGCATGGCTTCGCGCACGGTGTTGCGGCTGATCCCCAGCTCCGCGACCAACTCCGGTTCGGTGGGCAAGCGCTGGCCGACAGCCCATACCCCGTCGCTGATACGCCGACGCAATTGCTCCAGGGCCTGATCGACCAGGGAGCGTTTTATTAATGGAGAAATATCTGACATGGAGTTCGCCCTTTCATCCAATCATGGGATGAATTTTCTGACATGTTAGTCAGCTTCGCGTAGGACAACAACCGCCTAGGGTCAATGGAGGGAAAAGAAGCTAAATTTTTGATTAGTAAAAACTACCCTATAAGGGTAATTTTGGAACAAGACCTCATGGAAAAGAGCACACCCCATTACGACCTAGGCGTGATCAAGGCGGATATCAAGCGGCTTGGAAGAAAGGCGTTCACCATCACCGCGACAAAAACCGCCGGGACGCTGGGTTTGGCAGTTTCGGACATGTTGGAGGTCGCTTGTGGGCTTCGGCGCCAGCAGTTCTACAAGTCCGTAACGACCTACGATGACCATCGGGTCTGGCACGACGTTTATCACACCGACTCACAGGGTCTGGAAATTTACATCAAGGTGACCTACCGCCCAAGCGGCGGCCCACCGGTGATTTCATTCAAGGAGAAAACCCCATGAAAGCTCAGCAGTGTTTCAGCTGCGGCGCTCCGCAGGGCATGTTGCATTTCGAGGGGCGCGCAGAGACCCTGTGCGTCAAGGGACTGGAACGCCGGATCGATGATTTGTCTGGCTGGGAATGCCAGATGTGTGGCGAGGTCGAACTCGACCCCGGTTGCTCGGATCGTTACACAGATGCGGGGGATGAACTGGTCATCGCCGCCAGGAAGATGATTGGCGAAGAGATGAAACGCATCCGTCGCAAACTGCATCTGTCGCAAAAAGAAGCGGTGTCGTTTTTGTCAGGTGGCGGGCACAACGCGTTTTCCCGCTACGAGCGCGGTGAGGTGTTGCCGCCAAGAGCGTTGATGCTGCTGATGCGCCTGCTTGATCGCTACCCGCATTTGCTTGCAGACGCGCGAGCCCTGGCTGAAGGTGCGGACTTGAGAGGGTTCAAGACTACGGTGCACAAAGAGCACGAGACCCTCACGACTCACTGAGTCTGCTGCAAAAAAATAAACCCGGACAAGTCCGGGTTTATTTCACTGCCTAAGGCCGGATCAATGCAGGATCTGGCTCAGGAACAGCTTGGTGCGGTCATTCTGCGGGTTGTCGAAGAAGTCGTTCGGCGCGGCCTGTTCGACGATTTCACCCTTGTCCATGAAGATCACGCGGTTGGCCACGGTACGGGCGAAGCCCATTTCGTGGGTCACGCAGAGCATGGTCATGCCGTCTTCGGCCAGACCGATCATGGTGTCCAGCACCTCTTTCACCATTTCCGGGTCGAGGGCCGAGGTCGGCTCGTCGAACAGCATGATTTTCGGCTTCATGCACAGGGCACGGGCGATGGCCACACGCTGTTGCTGACCGCCGGAGAGCTGGCCCGGGTACTTGTTCGCCTGCTCTGGAATGCGTACGCGCTCCAGGTAATGCATGGCGATTTCCTCGGCCTTGCGCTTGGGCATCTTGCGTACCCACATCGGCGCCAGGGTGCAGTTCTGCAGGATGGTCAGGTGCGGGAACAGGTTGAAGTGCTGGAACACCATGCCGACTTCACGGCGGATCGCTTCGATCTGCTTGAGGTCGTTGGTCAGTTCCACGCCGTCGACCACGATGCGACCCTGCTGGTGCTCTTCCAGGCGGTTGAGGCAGCGGATGGTAGTGGACTTGCCGGAGCCCGACGGACCGCACAGCACGATACGCTCGCCCTGCTTGACGTTCAGGTTGATGTCTTTCAACACGTGGAACTGGCCGTACCACTTGTTGACGCCCTGCATCTGAATAATGCCTTCAGGGCTCACAGGCTGTTTGATCGCTTCACTCATAAACTACGCTCCTAACGCTTGTGGCCAGTGTCCAGCTTGCGTTCCAAATGCATGGAATAGCGGGACATACCAAAACAGAAAATCCAGAACACCAGGGCGGCGAACACATAGCCTTCAGTGGCCATGCCCAGCCATTTCGGGTCGGCGGCAGCTTGTTTCACGCTGTTGAGCAGGTCGAACAGGCCGATGATGATCACCAGGCTCGTGTCCTTGAACAACGCAATGAAGGTGTTGACGATACCCGGAATCACCAGCTTCAGGGCTTGCGGCAGAATCACCAGGCCCATGCTGCGCCAGTAACCCAGGCCCATCGCTGCGGCCGCTTCGTATTGCCCCTTGGGAATGGCTTGCAGGCCACCACGCACCACTTCGGCAATGTAGGCCGACTGGAACAGAATCACCCCGATCAACGCCCGCAGCAGCTTGTCGAAGTTCATGCCTTCAGGCAGGAACAGCGGCAACATCACCGAGGACATGAACAGCACCGTGATCAACGGCACGCCGCGCCAGAACTCGATGAAGGTCACGCAGACTACACGAATCGCCGGCATGTTCGAACGACGGCCCAAGGCCAGGACGATACCTAGCGGCAGTGCACCGACGATACCGACGGTGGCGATCACCAGGGTCAGCATCAGGCCGCCCCATTGGCTGGTCGCCACGGCGTCCATGCCGAACACGCCGCCGTGCAGCAGGCACCAGGCGATGATCGGATACAGCACCAGGAAACTCAGGCCATAGATCGCCTTGCGCGGGAAGCGCGAGATGAACAACGGCGCCACACCGATCACTGCCAGCCACACGGTCAGGTCGACGCGCCAGCGCAGATCCGTCGGGTAATAGCCGTACATGAACTGACCGAAACGCTGCTGGATGAACACCCAGCAGGCGCCTTCCTTGGTGCAGTCGGCGCGGGTGGTACCGACCCAGTTGGCATCGAGGATCGCCCAGTGCAACAGCGGTGGAACGATCAGGTAGATCAGGTAGAACGCAAACAGGGTCAGCAGCGTGTTGATCCAGCTGGAGAACATGTTGGCGCGCATCCACGCCACCACGCCGATGCTGCTGCCCGGCGGGGGCATGTCTGGTTTGAAAGTATGAGTCGTCATGCGCGTTTCCTCACCGCTCGATCAGCGCAATGCGCTTGTTGTACCAGTTCATCAGCAACGAAATGCTGATACTGATCGCCAGGTACACACTCATGGTGATCGCAATCACCTCGATGGCCTGGCCCGTCTGGTTCAACACTGTGCCAGCAAACAGCGAAACCATTTCCGGGTAGCCGATACCGGCCGCCAGGGAGGAGTTTTTCGCCAGGTTCAGGTATTGGCTGGTCAACGGTGGAATGATCACACGCAGGGCCTGCGGGATGATCACTTTGCGCAGGGTCGGACCGTTGCGCAGTCCCAGGGAACGGGCGGCTTCGGTCTGGCCGTGGCTGACCGACTTGATGCCCGAGCGCACGATCTCGGCGATGAACGCCGCGGTGTACACGGTCAAGGCCAGGGTCAAGGCCAGCAGTTCCGGGATCAGCACCCAGCCACCGACGAAGTTGAAGCCCTTGAGCTCCGGCATTTCCCAATGCACCGGCGCACCAAAAAGCAGCGCGCTCAACGCCGGGATCACCAGGAACAACGCCAGGCCGACCCAGAACTTATGAAACGGCTCGCCAGTCGCTTCGAAACGCTTGTTGGCCCAACGCGTCATCAGCACGATGGCGACGATCGCCAGCACAACACTGATCACGAACGGCCAGAAGCCTTCGGCCATCAGCGCGGCAGGCATGTTCAGGCCCCGGCTGCTGACAAAGAAGGTATCGCCGAAGTTATGGGCGGCCCTCGGTCCTGGCATGCTCAGGAATACCGCGAAGTACCAGAACAGGATTTGCAGCAGTGGCGGGATATTACGGAAAACCTCGACATAAACGGTTGCCAGCTTGGAAATGATCCAGTTCTGCGACAGCCGTGCCACACCGATGATGAACCCCAGGATGGTTGCCAGGATCACACCGATGAACGTGACCAACAGCGTATTGAGCAACCCGATGAGAAAGACCCGGGCATAGCTGTCCGCTTCGGTGTAGTCGATCAGGTGTTGGGCGATGCCGAAACCGGCACTGCGTTCCAGGAAACCGAAACCGGAGGTGATGCCTCGGTGCTGAAGATTGGTTTGTGTGTTATCGAACAGAAACCAGCCCAGCGCGATAACCGCCACGACAGTGACGATTTGAAATACCCACGCACGCACTCGTGGATCGCTGAGGCTGAGCCTCTGCTTAGGTGCGCCGATTGAATTTTGCATGAAGTGCCCCGCAAAGAATGGAACAGAACATCACCCGGTGGTTGGCCCACCGGGTGATAGAACCATCAGCGCACTGGTGGTGCGTATTGAATGCCGCCAGCGTTCCACAGAGCGTTCAGGCCGCGATCGATTTCCAGCGGAGTGCCCTTGCCGAGGTTGCGCTCGAACATTTCACCGTAGTTGCCGACCTGCTTGACGATCTGCACAACCCAGTCTTTCGGCAGTTTCAGGTCTTTGCCGTATTCACCGTCAGCGCCGAGCATACGCGCGACGTCAGGGTTCTTGGTGGACTTGGCTTCGGCCTCGACGTTTTTCGAGGTCACGCCGGCTTCTTCTGCGTTGAGCATGGCGTAGCCAGTCCAACGGACAATGGCCAGCCACTCGTCGTCACCGTTACGCACGACTGGGCCCAGAGGCTCCTTGGAAATGGTTTCCGGCAGAACCACGTAGTCCTTTGGCGAAGCCAGCTTGCTGCGCTGGGCGAACAGCTGGGATTTGTCCGAGGTCAGTACGTCGCAACGACCGGATTCCAGCGACTTGGCGCTTTCATCGGAGGTGTCGAAAGTGATCGGGGTGTACTTCAGGCCGTTGGCGCGGAAGTAGTCGGAAACGTTCAGTTCGGTGGTGGTACCGGCCTGGATGCAGATGGTTGCACCGTCCAGTTCCTTGGCGCTCTTGACGCCCAGCTTGTTGTTGGCCAGGAAGCCGATGCCGTCGTAGTAGGTGATGAAGCCTGGGAATTTCAAGCCCATGCCCGCGTCACGGGAGCTGGTCATGGTGGAGTTGCGCGAGAGCATGTCGATTTCGCCCGACTGCAGCGCGGTGAAGCGCTCCTTGGCGTTCAACTGGCTGAACTTGACCTTGGTCGCATCGCCAAATACAGCAGCGGCCACGGCACGGCAGAAGTCAGCGTCGATACCGACGATCTTGCCGGTCGAATCAGGCACCGAGAAACCCGGCAGGCCATCACTCACACCACATTGCACAAAACCTTTTTTCTGCACGGCATCCAGAGTTGCACCCGCCTGAGCGAACCCGCTGACACCAAGGACTGCTGCTGCAGTCATGACGGCCAGGGTGGATTTCAGTAACTTCATTCAAACCTCCAGTTTTGCTCTTGTTGTGTCGGAGCTCGAGTCCTGTCGCACCCTTTTGGGGCGTTGCCGACCCTTGTTGGCTTTTTTTAGGGTCAACCGACGTCTGGACCTTCGCTATGAGTCTAATAATGAGGATGTCCGTAAACAGTGGTCATGCCCATCTCTCACCAATCGGCCGAACGGGCTGTAGCCCTTCACGTTCGCGAAGCCCGTAGCGGCTGCTGGCGAACATTCATCACCGGATTTCTGATATCCCATGCGTAGCGGTGAACTGATAGTGTTACCGCACAGCGTAAGAATCATCACTCAGGTACACCCATAGCAAAGCCCGTACCAGACCGCTGCGCTTAGCCCTTGTAAAACACGTCAAGACAAAAACTTTCAATTTTGCGACATCTAATTAACTGAGACACCGGGCACGCACTGTAATCACGCACTGATAGGGCGCGCCCGCACAGATTTGGAGCACAACCATGACCGACCCCCTGATTCTCGAGCCCAGCAGCACTGCCGACGTGTGCGTTATCTGGCTTCACGGCCTGGGCGCCGATCGTTTTGATTTCCTGCCAGTCGCCGAAATGTTGCAGCAAAGTTTGCTCACCACACGTTTCCTTCTACCCCAGGCACCGACCCAACCAGTAACGATCAACGGCGGCTATGCCATGCCCAGTTGGTACGACATCCGGGCCTTGAGCCCGGCGCGGGCCATTGACGAACAGCAACTCGAAGCCTCGGCACAACGGGTCATCGACCTGATCGAAACCCAGCGAGCCAGCGGAATAGACGCCTCGCGGATTTTCCTGGCGGGTTTTTCCCAGGGTGGCGCAGTGGTCTATCACACGGCATTCGTGAAATGGCAGGGCCCGCTGGGCGGCGTGGTCGCGCTGTCTACTTATGCACCGACTTTCAGCGATGAGCTGCAATTGTCGGCCAGCCAGCAACGCATTCCGGTCCTGGCGCTGCACGGGCAATACGACGAAGTGGTACTCAACCCCATGGGGCGGACCGCGAAAGAGTATTTAAAGCAGCATGGTGTCACCGTGACATGGCAAGAATACCCAATGGGCCACGAAGTGTTACCCGAGGAGATTCGCGACATCGGTACCTGGCTGGCCGAGCGGTTGCGCTAAGAGGCAGATCGCCACGCCGGTCCTTTGACGATCACACTACGCCGCGCCCGTTTCTTGCATTACACTGGCCGGCGTACATTCCTTAACCAATCGATGAGATGACCGTGCTCAAAGCACTCAAGAAGATGTTCGGTAAAAGCGAGGCCGAGCAACTCGCGCCTGGCTCCACTGCGCCGACCCACGGCCCGAGCCGTACCGACGCGCAACAACCACGCCAGGCGGCACCCGTTGCACAAGCAACAAAAGAACCCGTCGCCCAGCCTGTTATGGCCCCCGAGCCCGAGAAACCACGCAACGAAGCCCCCAAGCCACGCCGCGAACGCGCACCAAAACCGCCGGTCGTCGCCTGGAAGCTCGAGGACTTTGCCGTAGAACCCCAGGAAGGCAAGACCCGCTTCCACGATTTCAAGCTCGCCCCGGAACTGATGCATGCCATCCAGGACCTGGGTTTCCCGTATTGCACGCCGATCCAGGCGCAAGTGCTCGGTTACACCCTCGCCGGCAAAGACGCCATCGGTCGCGCCCAGACCGGCACCGGCAAGACCGCCGCGTTCCTGATTTCCATCATCACCCAGTTGCTCCAGACCCCGCCGCCCAAGGAACGCTACATGGGCGAACCGCGGGCGCTGATCATCGCGCCGACCCGCGAGCTGGTGGTGCAGATCGCCAAGGACGCCGCCGACCTGACCAAGTACACCGGCCTGAACGTCATGACGTTCGTGGGCGGCATGGATTTCGACAAGCAGCTCAAGCACCTCGAGGCCCGTCACTGCGACATCCTGGTCGCCACGCCGGGCCGCCTGCTGGACTTCAACCAGCGCGGCGACGTGCACCTGGACATGGTCGAAGTGATGGTGCTGGACGAAGCCGACCGCATGCTCGACATGGGCTTCATCCCGCAAGTGCGCCAGATCATTCGCCAGACGCCACCGAAAAGCGAACGCCAGACCCTGCTGTTCTCCGCCACCTTCACCGAAGACGTGATGAACCTGGCCAAGCAATGGACCACCGACCCGGCCATCGTCGAGATCGAAGCCGAGAACGTCGCCAGCGAAAACGTCGAGCAACATATCTACGCAGTCGCCGGTGCCGACAAGTACAAGCTGCTCTACAACCTGGTCAACGACAACGGTTGGGAACGCGTGATGGTGTTCGCCAACCGCAAGGACGAAGTGCGCCGTATCGAAGAACGCCTGGTGCGCGATGGCGTCAACGCGGCCCAGCTCTCGGGCGACGTGCCGCAGCACAAGCGCATCAAGACCCTCGAAGGCTTCCGCGAAGGCAAGATCCGCGTATTGGTCGCCACTGACGTGGCCGGTCGCGGCATCCACATCGACGGCATCAGCCACGTGATCAACTTCACCCTGCCGGAAGTGCCGGACGACTACGTGCACCGCATCGGCCGTACCGGTCGTGCCGGGGCCGCCGGGGTTTCGATCAGCTTCGCTGGCGAAGATGACTCCTACCAGTTGCCGTCGATCGAGGCGTTGTTGGGGAAAAAGATCAATTGCGAAACTCCGCCGACGCATCTGTTGCGGCCGGTCGAGCGCAAGCGTCCCTGACGGCCAATAAAAACCCGCTGATCCAATCAGCGGGTTTTTCATTTAAGCGAGGAAGATCAGAAGTCCTCCAACCGCCACACTTCATAAGCGGGCGTTGGAGGCGGTGGTGCTGAGTCGTCAGGCGGATGTCAAAGCCTGAGCTTTCGTTGTCTGAAAGTCCGCTATCGCGAGCAAGCTCGCTCCCACAGTGGAGTTGTGTTGTTCACAAAACGTGTGATCCACACCAGACCCTGTGGGAGCGAGCTTGCTCGCGATGAGACCGGCACAAGCAAAACCAAATAACTGACACCCCCCAATCCCCGTGGCGAGGGAGCTTGCTCCCTCGCCACGGGTTTCGTCTTCACCCTGAATCGCGGCCAAACAGAAAGCGCAGCCACAAAGGCTGCGCTTTTTTTTCGCCCGGGATATTGCTCAAGAAAACTAAAAGTCCATAATGGACAAATTAGTTTATAAAAAGCGCTCCGGAGTACAGGATGTCCAGCACGCCTTATGTCATCACCCAAGCCCAGGCCCGAGCACTGCTCGCGCAAGTCGATGTGCCGCAAATCCTGCGCAAGCTGTTCCGCGACCTCGCCGCCGGGCAAGCGGTCCAACCGTCTCAGCAGCTTGTGGAATTTCCCAAGGGCGCCGGGGACTTCATCAACTATCTGGGTGTGCTGGCTGAAGACCAGGTCTACGGGGTCAAGACCTCGCCCTACATCGTGCGCGAGCAAGGCCCGCTGGTGACTGCCTGGACCTTGCTGATGTCGATGCAGACCGGCCAGCCGCTGCTGTTGTGCGATGCCGCCGAGTTGACCACCGCCCGCACCGCTGCCACCACGGCCGTTGCCGTCGATGCCCTCGCCCCGCACAACGCCCGGCGCCTGGCGGTCATTGGCAGCGGCGCCGTGGCGCGGGCACACGTGCAATACGTCAAGGGCCTGCGGGACTGGCAAGGTATCAGCCTCTATTCGCCAGGCCTGAAGACCAAGTCGGCAGAAGAACTTGCCTCCATCACCGATCTGGACCCGCGCCTGCACATCGCCGCCAGCCTTGAAGCGGCGCTGCACGACGCCGACGTGGTGATGCTCTGCACCTCGTCCGCCAAAGCGGTACTCGACCCGCAGACCCTGGGCAAACCGGCGCTGATCACCTCCATCAGCACCAACGCTCCGCGCGCCCATGAAGTCCCCCCTCAAAGCCTCAACGACATGGACGTGTTCTGCGACTATCGTCAGACCACCCCAGGCTCGGCCGGTGAAATGCTGATCGCCGGCGAACAGCATGGCTGGGACGCGTCGCGCATTGTCGGCGATTTGCCCGACCTGCTCAGCGAACGGGTGGCGCGCCCAAGCTATGGACGCCATGTGTTCTTCCGCTCCATCGGCCTGGGGCTGGAAGACGTTGCGCTGGCGAATGCCCTTTACCGGTTGCATAACTGACACACCCATTTCCCCTTGTGGGAGCGAGCTTGCTCGCGATGGCGGTGGGTCAGTCACCTTCAATGTCGACTGTCAGGCCGCCTTCGCGAGCAAGCTCGCTCCCACAGGGGCCTTCGAGTTCCCGGGCACATTCTTCGCAGGAGAATTCATGAAACAAGCAGATTTCATCATCATCGGCGGCGGCATTGCCGGTGCATCCACCGGTTACTGGCTCGCCCCCCACGGCCGTGTGATTGTGCTCGAACGCGAATCCCATCCGGCCTACCACTCCACCGGACGCTCGGCGGCGCTGTATACCGCCGCCTACGGCACCCCTCAAGTGCGGGCGCTGACCCAGGCCAGCCGGGATTTTTTCGACGCCCCGCCGGCCGGTTTCTGCGAACACCCCTTGCTGACCCCACGGGGCGAAATGACCGTGGACTTTACCGGTGACCCGGCCGAGTTGAACAACCAGTACCTCAGCGCCAAGGCCACGGTGCCGCAGATGCAACTGCTCAGCGCCGACGAGGCCTGTGTGCGGCTGCCGATCCTGCGACGGGACAAGGTCCACGGGGCGATCTACGACCCCACGGCCTGCGACATCGACACCGATGCGCTGCACCAGGGCTATTTGCGCGGTATTCGTCGCAATGGCGGTGAAGTGCACACCGACAGCGAAGTGCAGCAATTGAGCCGCGATGATCAGGGGCAGTGGCAGGTGAAAACCGCCAACCAGACATTCACGGCACCGGTCCTGATCAATGCAGCCGGCGCATGGGCCGATCACATTGCCGAAATGGCCGGCGCCCGGAAGCTGGGGTTGCAGCCCAAGCGGCGTGCAGCGTTCATTTTTGCCGGGCCCGAGGGCGTGGATATCCATGACTGGCCGATGCTGGTGAGCCTGGACGAATCCTTCTATATGAAGCCCGACGCTGGCATGTTCCTCGGCTCGCCGGCCAACGCCGACCCGGTGGACCCCCACGACGTGCAGCCGGAAGAGCTGGACATCGCCATGGGCATCTACCAGATCGAAGAAGCCACCACCCTGACCATCCGCCGCCCGACGCGCACCTGGGCCGGCTTGCGCAGTTTCGTACACGACGGGGACCTGCTCTCCGGTTTCGATCCACTGGTGCCCGGGCTGTTCTGGGTCGCGGCCCAGGGCGGCTACGGCATCCAGACCTCGCCGGCCATGGGCCAGGCCAGCGCGGCACTGGTGCGTGGCGAACCGCTGCCCGAGGCCCTGGCCCGCTTTGGTCTGAACAGCGCCATGCTGTCACCCGAGCGCCTGGGCTGAGCCACCTTGAGGTGACGCATCGCCGCGATTGCGGCACACTCCCCCGCGCCCCTGTTTCACGGGGCGCTGACGCTGCCTGGAGCCCTGTCATGACTGCCTCGCCACCCGATCCGGCGCTGGAAAACTTCCGCACCATCGCCGACGCTATCGCCACGCTGTTCTACCCCCACGCCGAAGTGGTGCTGCACGACCTGCGCACCCAGAAGGTCGATTACATCGCCAATAACCTGTCCAAGCGCGAGATTGGCGATGACTCGTCCCTGGAGGACATGCTCAGCGAGGACATCAGCGAACGTAACATCGGGCCCTACGAAAAATTGAACTGGGACGGACAGAAGATTCGCAGCCTCAGCAGCGTACTGCGCGACGCCGACGGGCATCCGCTGGCGGTGCTGTGCATCAACCTGAATATTTCGCTGTTCGAGAATGCCAAGGCCGCGCTGGATCTGTTCCTGTCGCCGAGCAAGTTGATCCCCCAGCCGGACTCACTGTTTCGCGATGACTGGCAGGAGCGAATCAACACCTTCCTGCATGCCTGGATGCGCGAACGTCAGCTGAGCCTGAACCTGCTGACCCGCGACCACAAACGCGAGCTGGTGCTGGCGCTGCATGCCGAAGGCGCGTTCAAGGGCAAGAGCGCGTCCAACTATGTGGCCAATGTGCTGAATATGGGGCGGGCGACGGTGTACAAGCATTTGAAGGAGTTGAAGGGCTGAGGTTTGTGTTACCTGGCCTGACGCCATCGCGAGCAAGCTCGCTCCCACAGGGGACCTGGGTACAAAGATCCAGTGTGGGAGCGAGCTTGCTCGCGAAGGCGATGTATCAGTCGCCGTAGATGTCCGACTTGAAATACTTGCCCTGGATCTTCTGATACTCCCCATTGGCCCGAATCCCATCGATGGCCTTGTTCAAATCCGACACCAGTTGGGTATTGCCCTTGCGCACCGCAATACCGGCGCCTTCACCGACGTATTTGGGGTCCTTGAGCTCGGGCCCGACAAAGGCGTAGCCCTTGCCACGGGGCATCGACAGGAAGTCTTCCAGCGGGATGGTGTCGGCGAAAATCGCGTCGAGGCGACCGGACGCCAGGTCCATGTAGATTTCTTCGTTGTTGCTATAGCGCTTGACGATCACACCCTTGGGTTCGAGGACTTCAGTGGCGTAGCGGTCAGTGGTGGTGGCCCGCTGCACACCGACGGTCTTGCCCTTGAGGCTGGCGTACTGGTCATCGACCACCGCCCCTTCCTTCATGACCAGGCGCGATGAGGTGAAGTAGTACTTGTGGGTGAAATCCACCGACTTCTTGCGCTCTTCGGTGATGGTCATGGACGACAGCGCCAGGTCGATCTTCTTCACCTTGAGCGCCGGAATCAGCCCGTCGAACTCACCTTCGATCCACTCGCACTTGACCTGCATCTGCGCGCACAGGGCATTGCCGATGTCGTAGTCGAACCCCTCGATCTTCCCTTCCGAGGTCTTGGAAGCAAACGGCGGGTACGCCGCCTCGATGCCGATGCGCAAGGTTTTCTCAGCGGCGAACAGGCTGCTGGAGGCCAACAAGCTCAAGGCCAGGCCGGTGATAAGGGGGAGTTTCTTCATGATCGATCTCTCGCGGGTTGTTGTTGGTTTGGCAGAGAAAGGTGGAGCGGTGACTTTATGTATACTTATAAATCCATACTGGACTTTAATGTACACATCGTCAATCGGTAGGCAGGGGAATGTGATGGGAGGTTGATGGCCTCATCGCGAGCAAGCTCGCTCCCACAGGGGCCCTGGGTACAACGAAGATCCACTGTGGGAGCGAGCTTGCTCCGGGCGGCGATCCGACGATGGCGACTTATGGCTTGCGAAAAAACAACAGGTTGCTTACTGCTTCCAGCGATCCGCCGCCGCATGATCACTGTCCCGCCCTTCAACCCAGCGCGGGCCGTCGACGGTGTTTTCCTTCTTCCAGAACGGCGCTCGGGTCTTGAGGTAGTCCATGACAAAGGCGCAGGCGTCGAACGCCGCCTGGCGATGGGCACTGGCGGCCCCGACGAAGACGATCGGCTCGCCCGGTTCCAGGGCGCCGATGCGGTGCAGCACCTCCAGCTTGAGCAATGGCCAGCGCTGCTCGGCCTCGCTGGCGATCTTGCCCAGGGCTTTTTCGGTCATGCCTGGATAATGCTCCAGGAACATCCCGGACACATCGAGGCCGTCATTGAAGTCACGCACGTAGCCGACAAAACTCACCACCGCCCCCACGCCGACATTGGCCGCGTGCATCGCGTTGACTTCGCCCCCTGCGTCAAACGGTTCGACCTGCACACGAATCGCCATGGTTCAGCCTCCGGTCACGGTGGGGAAAAACGCCACTTCGTCGCCGTCCGCCAGCGGTTCGTCGAGCTGGCAAAGGTCTTCATTGCGCGCGCACATCAGGTTTTGTTCCTTCAGCACTTCGGCCCCATCACGCTGGGCAAGCAGCACGCGCACATCGTCGACCGTGGCGAAATCACCTTCCACCTTTACCGAATCCACACCAAGCGCTTCACGGTAACGGGCAAAGAACTTCACGTTGATTTTCATGACGCATCAGCCTGGAAATGGCCGCTCTTGCCGCCGAGTTTTTCCAACACCCGCACGCCTTCGATGGTCATGCCACGGTCGACGGCCTTGCACATGTCGTAGATAGTCAGCGCGGCGACGCTGGCGGCGGTGAGGGCCTCCATTTCCACGCCGGTCTGCCCCGAGAGTTTGCAACGGGCGACGATGCGTACCCGGTCCTCGCCTTCGGCATTGAGCTCGACCTTGACGCTAGTGAGCAGCAGTGGATGGCAGAGCGGAATCAGGTCACTGGTTTTCTTGGCCGCCTGGATGCCGGCAATGCGTGCGACGGCGAACACATCGCCCTTGGGGTGACCGCCGCTGACGATCATCTGCAGCGTGTCGGGCAGCATGCGCACAAAGGCCTCGGCCGTGGCTTCACGGAACGTCACGGCCTTGTCGGTCACGTCGACCATGTTGGCGCGACCTTGGGAATCGAGATGAGTCAGCACAGGGTTACTCCTGATCGGGAGTGTCGATTGTAAACCCGTGGGTCAAATTCCGGCAGGGCTGATTGTCGCACCTGCAATTTGCAGAACACCGGAGATCCCTTGTGGGAGCGAGCTTGCTCGCGATGAGGGTGTGTCAGATAAAAATAGGGGCCTGACTCGCCGCCATCGCGAGCAAGCTCGCTCCCACAGGGGTTATGTGTCAGGCATGAAAAACCGGGCGACCATAGGGTCGCCCGGTTTGGCTGGGGTTACAGGTGGGATTCGGCGTATTCGGCCAGGATCGAACGCGGTACGCCCTGCAGGGTGATGTGGACCCCGTTGGGGAAGTCCTTGAAGCGTTCGGTCAGGTAGGTCAGCCCGGAGCTGGTCGCGGACAGATAAGGGGTATCGATCTGCGCCAGGTTACCCAGGCACACCACTTTGGAACCGGCACCGGCACGGGTGATGATGGTTTTCATCTGGTGCGGGGTCAGGTTCTGGCATTCGTCGATCAGGATCAGGCTCTGCTGGAAGCTGCGCCCGCGAATGTAGTTGAGGGATTTGAACTGCAACGGCACTTTGCTGAGGATGTAGTCGACGCTGCCATGGGTGCTTTCGTCATCCATGTGCAAGGCTTCGAGGTTGTCGGTGATCGCCCCCAGCCACGGCTCCATTTTTTCCGCTTCGGTACCGGGCAGGAAACCGATTTCCTGGTCCAGGCCCTGCACGCTGCGGGTGGCGATGATGCGCCGGTAGCGTTTGCTGACCATGGTCTGCTCGATGGCAGCGGCCAGGGCCAGGATGGTCTTGCCGGAACCGGCGGCGCCGGACAGGTTGACCAGGTGGATATCCGGGTCGAGCAAGGCGAACAGCGCCAGGCTCTGGTAGATGTCACGGGGCTTGAGGCCCCAGGCTTCCTGATGCAGCAAAGGCTCCTGGTGCAGGTCGAGGATCAGCAGCTTGTCGACCTGGATTTCCTTGATCCAGCCGACGAAGCCTTGTTCGTCGATGATGAACTCGTTGATGTGCACCGCCGGCAGGTTGTCGATCAATTGCACCTGGTGCCAGGTGCGGCCGTGGTCCTGACGGGTCTCGACCTTGCTCACACGGTCCCAGAAGGAGCCGGTCATGTTGTGGTAGCCATTGGGCAACAGCGAAACGTCGTCGACCAACTGGTCGGTGCTGTAGTCCTCCGCCGCGATCCCGCAGGCGCGGGCCTTGAGGCGCATGTTGATGTCTTTGGTCACCAGCACCACGGCCTGGTCCTTGGTGCGCGCGTGCAGATCGATCAACTGGTTGATGATGATGTTGTCGTTCAGGTGTTCAGGCAGCACCAGGTTGGGTTCGGTGCGCTTGCTCATCAGGATCGAAAGCAGGCCCTTGGGACCACTTTTGCCACGCTGGATCGGCACGCCGAGCTCAACGTCCTCCGGAGAGGCGTCACCCAGGGTCTTGTCGATCAGGCGGATCGCCTGCCGGCATTCGGCCGCAACGCTGTGGTGTCCGCTCTTGAGTTTGTCCAGCTCCTCAAGCACGGTCATCGGGATGGCAACGTGGTGTTCTTCGAAGTTCAGCAGGGCGTTTGGATCGTGGATCAATACGTTGGTATCGAGTACATAGAGGATTGGCTGGTTGGAGGAAGGGCTACGTCCGTGGTCATCCATACTCGGTCACCTATGTGGGGGCCATTCGACGCAATACCATGACAGTGCTGCGCCTCGAGGTAGCCACCGAATTCACCCGCGAGGATTCAGGTGAACTGCACACAATCTGGGTCTTGGAAGACGCCACCTGTGTTGCAGGTTTCGGCGGTCTGACTTCTTGATACTCCAAAAACCATGACAGGAAAAAGCACTTTGACGCTTTTTTGAAATTTATTTTTCAGAGTGACGAATAACGCTTGGCGTACCGCCGTTGCGCCGTTAAAGTCGGAAGTCCGGTTGTCATGAATGTGTACCGGTTTTTCCGCCATCCCCAATGTTTCCGGGCCTTTTCAGGTTTCAGCGAAACGCTTCCTGGCAGTCCGCCCAACCGATCCCGCTTTGCGCCGTCTGCGTCAGCAACCAGGGCATCGCCGTTTTCACCCCATCCTGCTTGGCATTGAAATTGATCACCCCGTGGCGCCACAGCAGCATCAGGGTGAGCACACGCTGGGCGCTTTGCTCAGGCTTGAGTCGATTGTTGCTGTCCTGGGGATCGATGTCCCACAGCGCCACTTGCAAGCCCTGCTGCTCAAAGAACGCTTGCGCATCGCCACGACGCTGGCCCTGGGGCGGACGGAACAGCGGCACATAATTTTCGGGCAGCTTGCCCTTGACCAGCTCGACACTGCGCCGGACCGAGTCTTGCCAGTCCTGCCAATAACTGTGGGAGCGGAACTCCCAGCCCTGCACGCCCACGCATTGTCTCGAATACAACGCCTGGAGATTGTTGACCGAGCCCTCTTGCAGCCGCGCCTGGATGTCCTTGCCCAGCACGAAGAAGGTGCCGTTGATGTTCGCCTTGCGCAGGTATTCGGTTAGCCACGCAGTGTTGTCCGGCACAACGTTGGCGGCGCTGTCGAAGGTCAACAGGAACAGGCGGTCGTTCATGTCTTCGCCGTTGCGTTCGTAATCGCCAAAACGTGCGATTTCGCTGCTGGTTTGCGGAAAAAGCGCGGCTTTACGCAGCAGTTCGTCGCGGTATTGGGTATGAAATATCTGGCTCGGCGCGGCCCACTTGATGTAGTAGGAGTTGTCATCCAGATGAAACCTGCGCGCCTCTTCGCGCAGGGTCGCCATGTCCTCGACCAGGTAACAGAAGGACGCGTCCTGATCGCAACTGCGTTGGGCAAAGTTGTAGCTGGCCAACAACCGCTGCCACAGCCGGGCGCGAAGCGCGTCGATCGCAACCATGTTGACCGAGCGCAGCCCCAGGTACTGCTTGAGCGCGATCTCGTCCATGGCGTCGACGTCCAGCAGGACCCGGGCGAACATCAGGATCTCGGCCCGCGAGGCCACGTCGAACAGCGTCGGGCTGGTGAGTTGTTCCGGCCAGGTGCTGCGGTCCAGGGTCGCGGCATCATTGGGCGCGGGCGCGGCCATGGCACCCAGGCTCAACAGCCAGGCCGATAACAGAAGAACGATACGCAAAAGGGATGTCTCCATAACGAAACCCGCGCGGCATCATAGCCGATCCTGGCCCAATACCCTTGTGGTCAGCGGACTTAGGGAGCAGACCTGTGGGAGCAAAGCTTGCTCGCGATGCAGGCGACAAGGTCCATCTGCAAGATTGCGTCATCGTTCATCGCGAGCAAGCTTTGCTCCCACAGACTTTGCTCCCACAGCTCCCTCGCCACAAAAGCACCACCACCGATCACCTATCACCCCAATAGCTGGAGTCCACCCGGACAACCCCCTAGAATCGCCGCACCCTCAAGGAGACGATTTCATGCTGATGGTGATTTCCCCCGCCAAGACCCTCGATTACGAAACACCGCCGGCCACCGAGCGTTTTACCCAGCCGCAGTACCTGGATCATTCCCAGGAACTGATCGAGCAACTGCGCGAACTCTCCCCGGCACAGATCAGCGAGCTGATGCATGTCTCCGACAAGATCGGCGGCCTCAATGCCGCGCGATTCGGCAGTTGGACACCAGCGTTCACCCCGGCCAATGCCAAACAGGCGCTGCTGGCCTTCAAGGGCGACGTGTACACGGGTCTCGATGCGCAAAGCTTTGGCGAAGCCGACTTCGACTACGCCCAGCAACACCTGCGCATGCTCTCTGGCCTCTATGGCCTGTTGCGGCCACTGGACCTGATGCAACCCTATCGCCTGGAAATGGGCACGAAGCTGGCCAATGCCCGGGGCAAGGACCTGTATGCCTTCTGGGGCACGCGCATCAGCGAATGGCTGAACGAAGCCCTCGCCGACCAGGGCGACGACGTACTGCTGAACCTGGCTTCAAATGAATACTTCTCGGCGGTCAAGCGCAGCGCACTGAAAGCGCGCGTCATCGATACCGAATTCCGCGACTTGAAAAATGGCCAGTACAAGATCATCAGCTTCTACGCCAAAAAAGCCCGGGGCCTGATGAGTCGTTTCATCATTGAAGAACGGATCAACGACCCTGCGGCACTTAGCCAATTCGATGTTCAGGGCTATCGTTTCAACGCACAACAGTCGAGCCAGGACAAACTAGTGTTCTTGCGCGATCACGCTCCCGAATAAAGCATAACCTTATATCGCCCCTGATCGGGGGCTTCGATCAAGCCCCGATCTATCATCTTAGTTCCCCGCCTGTTTCGACAGTTTCATGACGTCAATAAATCGCCCCACTCCCCCGCTAACTTTTCTTTCACTCGACACTCGTCAGTTTTTTGCGTAGTGGCACCAAAAATTTTTATCCGTAGTGGCACAAAACTATCTCACCCCCCTAACTCCCCATTAATAAAGGGCGAAACGGCAAGTGCCATCATATTGAGGGCAGTGCCATCTCCGATAATATTTCGAAAAATTACGAAAATCGCGATGAGCGGATCGGAACTATGTGAAATTGCACGGCTCATACCACCCGTAACGATTCTCACGGAGCGTGTAAGAGATGACTTACACAGGCCGTCGATCCAAGTAACCAAGTTGTCATGGCAATTTAGCGAAACGGTCGCCTATTTGGATCCACCTTATAAAGGACAGGAGATAACGCACCATTACTATCCCCTACAAGGCCAAGGCTGCGCCCCTATAACGTGCTCACCCGAGCACACAAGCTTCTGATTTTGTGGGCTTTTGCCAGGGATCAGGGGTGAAAGACTTTTTGCACGAGCGTTCTTGATTTACAGGGACTGGCTGCATAACAGGGCAGGTCATAACAACTAGGCCGCTTTGCGCACAACTTGAGTGCACTTATTTAGACACTCGGAACTTAGTATGCCTGCACACGGCACTGTGGCGCCTGCATTCCACACTTCCGAGTGCTCGATGACCGCTGAACACTATTAACTCCGGCCATTTAATGGCGTGAAAACAGAGGTAAATGCGATGCGCATTAGCATATTTGGTTTGGGTTACGTCGGTGCAGTATGTGCCGGTTGCCTGTCTGCACGGGGCCATGATGTAGTTGGCGTAGATGTCGCCAAAGACAAAATCGACATGATCAACGCTGGCAAATCGCCAATCGTTGAACCAGGTCTTGGTGAGCTGTTGGCGCAAGGCATTCAAACAGGCCGACTGCGCGGCACGACCAACTTCGCCGAAGCCATTCGCGATACTGACTTGTCGATGATTTGCGTCGGTACTCCGAGCAAAAAGAACGGCGACCTGGAACTGAACTACATCGAGGCAGTGTGCCGCGAGATCGGTTTTGTCCTGCGTGACAAGACCACCCGCCACACCATCGTAGTGCGCAGCACCGTATTGCCGGGCACTGTGGCAAACGTTGTCATCCCGATCCTGGAAGACTGCTCCGGCAAGAAAGCCGGCGTCGATTTCGGTGTCGCAGTGAACCCTGAGTTCCTGCGCGAAAGCACCGCGATCAAAGACTACGACCAGCCGCCGATGACCGTTATCGGTGAGTTCGACACCGCCTCCGGTGACGTTCTGCAGTCGCTGTACGAAGAGCTCGATGCGCCGATCATCCGCAAGGACATCGCCGTCGCCGAGATGATCAAGTACACCTGCAACGTGTGGCATGCCACCAAGGTGACCTTCGCCAACGAGATCGGCAACATCGCCAAGGCCGTCGGCGTCGATGGTCGTGAAGTGATGGATGTGGTCTGCCAGGACAAGACTCTGAACCTGTCCCAGTACTACATGCGCCCAGGCTTTGCCTTCGGCGGTTCCTGCCTGCCCAAGGACGTTCGCGCCCTGACCTACCGCGCCGGCACCCTGGACGTGGAAGCGCCACTGCTCAACTCGCTGATGCGCAGCAACGAGTCCCAGGTACAGAACGCCTTCGACATCGTTTCCAGCCACGACAAGCGCAAAGTCGCCCTGCTGGGTCTGAGCTTCAAGGCCGGCACCGACGACCTGCGTGAAAGCCCACTGGTAGAACTGGCGGAAATGCTGATCGGCAAGGGTTTCGACCTGAAGATCTACGACAGCAACGTCGAATACGCCCGCGTCCACGGTGCGAACAAGGATTACATCGAGTCGAAGATCCCTCACGTCTCGTCCTTGCTCAACTCCGACTTCGACTCGGTGATCGACAGCTCCGACATCATCATCCTGGGTAACCGCGACGAGAAGTTCCGCGCGCTGACCGAAAACGTACCGGAAGGCAAGCAGGTCATCGACCTGGTCGGCTTCATGTCCAAGGCCACCAACCCGAGTGGCCGGACCGAAGGCATCTGCTGGTAAGTCTGTTTGCCGGCCGGGGCATGCTCCGGCCGGCCTTTCGCCTGCCTTAACCCATCGGGCCGCCCACAAGGCCCGCCCGAGATAGAGACGGATGCAGATTATGCACAGGCTAAAGCACGGCCTGCTTCAGGCCGCCGGTTGGCTGTTTTACTTGAGTTTATTGATGGGCATCGCCATGGCGCTGCCCACGTCCACGTTCGACTCCGAATCCAAGGACTTCATCTTCCTGATCGGCGCCGTGGGCATCTGGCGTTACTCCATGGGAGCAACGCATTTCGTGCGCGGCATGATCTTCCTGTACATCGTCTACCCGCACCTGCGCCGCAAGGTACGCAAGCTGGGCAAGGCGGCGGATCCGTCCCATGTGTACCTGATGGTCACCAGCTTCCGGATCGATGCGCTGACCACCGCCCAGGTGTATGGCTCGGTGATTCGCGAGGCCATCGAATGCGGGCTGCCCACCACCGTGGTCTGCTCCATCGTGGAAATGTCCGACGAACTGCTGGTCAAGAGCCTCTGGGCCCGCATGAACCCGCCAGCGCGGGTCAAGCTGGACTTCGTGCGTATCCCTGGCACCGGCAAGCGCGACGGCCTGGCCTACGGTTTCCGCGCCATCTCCCGCCACTTGCCGGACGACCGCGCCGTAGTAGCGGTGATCGACGGTGACACCGTGCTCGCCGAAGGCGTCGTGCGCAAGACCGTGCCGTGGTTCCAGCTGTTCGGCAACGTCGGCGGCCTGACCACCAACGAGTTCTGCGAAGTGCGCGGCGGCTACATCATGAGCGAATGGCACAAGCTGCGTTTCGCCCAGCGTCACATCAACATGTGCTCCATGGCCTTGTCCAAGCGCGTGCTGACCATGACCGGCCGCATGTCGGTGTTCCGCGCCACCGTGGTCACCAACCCGGACTTCATCGCCGACGTGGAAAGCGACTCGCTGCAACACTGGCGCCTGGGTCGCTTCAAGTTCCTGACCGGCGATGACAAGTCGAGCTGGTTCAGCCTGATGCGCCTGGGCTACGACACGTTCTACGTGCCCGATGCGGCAATCAACACCGTTGAACACCCGCCGGAGAAGAGCTTCATCAAGGCCAGCCGCAAATTGATGTTCCGCTGGTACGGCAACAACCTGCGGCAGAACTCCCGGGCACTGGGCCTGGGTCTGCGTCGTCTGGGCCTGTTCACCTCGGTGGTGCTGTTCGACCAGCGTGTGTCGATGTGGACGTCGCTGCTGGGCCTGACCGTGGCACTGATCGCCAGCTTCAAGTACGGCACCGCGTTCATCCTGGTGTACCTGCTGTGGATCGGCATCACGCGGTTGATCCTGACCCTGTTGCTGTCGTGTTCCGGACACCGGATCGGCCCTGCCTACCCGGCGATTCTCTATTACAACCAGATCGTCGGTGCCCTGGTGAAGATCTACGTGTTCTTCCGCCTCGATCAACAGTCCTGGACCCGCCAGCCCACCCACCTGACCCGTGATCTCGCCAGCTTTCAACGTTGGTTCAACACTTGGTCGTCTCGGACCATGACCTTCTCCGCCGGCAGCATTTTTGTTGCCGTGCTGCTGACGATGGTCTGACCGGACTTGAATGAATTAACTAGGAAATCGCCCCTATGAACACCGCCGTGAATGTCAACGTAGTGCATGAATCCGAAGCCCAGCGCCAACACGCCCGGGTCAAAATCCCGGCCAAGCTGCGCTTCTTCGGTCCTGACCGTACGCCGATGGAAGTCAAGGTCCTGGACCTGTCCGCCGGCGGCCTGAGCTTCAACGCCGGCCAGATGCCCCTCAAGACCGGAGAGTCCTACAAAGGTCGCCTGCAGTTCGTCATCGACAACCTTGGCCTGGCCATGGACGTTGAATTGCAGATCCGTTCCTACGACCGCCAGACCGGCCGCACCGGTTGCCAGTTCCAGAACCTGGAGCCTCGGGACATCTCGACACTGCGTCACATCATCACCTCGCACCTGGCCGGCGACATCGTCGGTGTCGGCGACGTGCTGGCGACCCTGCAGCGCGATAACTTCACCAAGGCTCGCAAGCAGAAAGACGCAAACGGTGGCATGAGTGCCTTTGGCCGCCTGCGCGCCGTGACCTTCAGCCTGGGGGTCTTTGTCGTTGGCCTGGCGGCGTTCGGTTTCGTTTTCAAGTCGGTGTACGGCATGTACTTCGTCAGCCACGCCCAGGCCGGCCTGGTGAACGTACCGGGCATGGCCATCACCATGCCGCGCGACGGCACCGTGCAGAGCCTGGTCAAGGCCGACGGCGTGGCTGCCAAGGGCGCCCCGCTGGCGACCTTCAGCACCAGCATGCTCGACGTGCTCAAGGGTCACCTGGACGACAACCAGTTGCAGCCGGCCAAGGTCGAGGAGCTGTTCGGCAAGCAAATGACCGGCACCCTGACGTCGCCGTGCGACTGCATCGTGTCCCAGCAACTGGTCGCCAACGGCCAATACGCCAGCAAGGGTGACGTGATCTTCCAACTGGTCCCACGGGGCACCGAGGCCAACGTCGAAGCGCGCTTCTCCTATCGCCAGTTCGGCGACGTGCGCCCAGGTACGCCTGTCAGCTTCCAGGTTGCCGGCGAAGACACCACCCGTACCGGCAAGATCGTCAGCAGCACCAGCCTGAAAAGTGCCGACCTGTCCTCCGATATCCGTGTGCTGATCCAACCTGACGAACCCCTGGACAGCTCGCTGGCCGGCCGTCCGGTGGAAGTCACCAGCTCCCGTGGCCCTAACCTGAACTGGCTGATCGACAAAGCCATGGCCGTCGGTATTTAAGTCGAGGATATGCCCGTGACCATTATAAAAATCCTGAACACCCCACAGACTCTGTGGGAGCGAGCTTGCTCGCGAAAGGATCAACGCGGTCAGGATGCTATGCCGCAAACTCGTTCCCACATGGGCACACTGTGTGCCCTGGCACTGGCCGTCAGCCTGGCCGGTTGTGCCGGCCTGCCCGATCAACGCCTGGCCAACGAAGCCCTCAAGCGCGGCGACACGGCGCTGGCGCAGCAGAACTACCAGCAACTGGCCGACCTGGGCTACAGCGAGGCCCAGGTGGGCCTGGCTGACATCCAGGTGGACAGCCGCGACCCCGAGCAGATGAGAAAAGCCGAGGCGACTTACCGCGCCGCGGCCGACATCTCGCCACGGGCCCAGGCGCGCCTGGGTCGCCTGCTGGTGGCCAAGCCCGGTTCCACTGAAGCGGAAAAACACGAAGCCGAAGGCCTGTTGAAGAAAGCCTTCGCCAACGGAGAAGGCAACACCCTGATCCCGCTGGCGATGCTGTACCTGCAATATCCCCACAGCTTCCCGAACGTCAACGCCCAGCAGCAGATCAGCCAATGGCGCAGCGCCGGTTACCCGGAAGCGGGCCTGGCGCAGATTCTGCTCTATCGCACCCAGGGCACCTACGACCAGCACCTGGACGAAGTCGAGAAGGTCTGCAAGGCCGCGCTGGCGACCACGGACATCTGCTACGTCGAACTGGCCACGGTCTATCAGAAACGCGGCCAGCCGGAACAGCAGGCCGCGCTGCTCAAGCAAATGCAGGACGGTCACGCCCGTGGCGTCGTATCCGCCCAGCGCGTGGACAGCGTCGCCCGTGTCCTGGCCGATGCCAGCCTGGGCAAGACCGATGAAAAGACCGCCCAGTCGTTGCTCGAAGGCATCGCTCCTGGCTACCCCGCTGCCTGGGTCAGCCTGGCGCAACTGCTCTACGACTTCCCGGAACTGGGTGACGTCGACAAGATGATGCAGTACCTGGAAAACGGCCGCGCCGCCGACCAGCCGCGCGCCGAGCTGTTGCTGGGCAAGCTTTACTACGAAGGCAAGTGGGTCCCGGCCGATGCCAAGGTCGCCGAGGCGCATTTCCAGAAAGCCGTTGGCCGCGAAGTGGCCGCCGACTACTACCTCGGCCAGATCTATCGCCGCGGTTACCTGGGCCAGGTGTACTCGCAAAAAGCCCTGGACCACCTGCTCAAGGCCGCTCGCAACGGCCAGAACAGCGCCGATTTCGCCATTGCCCAGCTGTTCTCCCAGGGCAAGGGCACCAAGCCCGACCCGGTCAACGCCTATGTGTTCAGCCAGCTGGCCAAGGCGCAAAACACCCCACAAGCCACCGAGCTTGCCCAAACTCTCGAAGCACAATTACCGCCGCAGCAACTTGCACAAGCCAAACGCCTGCTACAACAAGAGCAGGCCATTCGCGGCGCCATGAGCCCCGATACGCTTGAACTGCAAGCCCTAAAAGAAGATGACGGCGAGGAACCTCTATGAAGCTTTTGAAGCTCAATCCTTTTGTGCAGGCTGGTATTGGCCTGTCGTTTGCCCTGCTGTGGTCCTGTCCGACCCTGGCGGCACTGACCGATAGCAAGAATTTCGGCCTGGAAGTGAAGATCACCGGGCAGTCCGAAGATGACCGTGACCTCGGCACCCAGAGCGGTGGCGACGTCAACGGTGTCGGCCTGGACCTGCGTCCATGGGTCTACGGTGAAAGTGAAAGCGGCGCCTGGAGCGCCTACGCCATGGCCCAGGCCGTGACGTCCAGCGACATCATCGAGACCGACACCCTGCAACAGTCCGATGGCAGCACCCAGCAAACCGACAGCGGTGACCGCGAAGCCAAGAAAAGCTACCTGGCCATGCGCGAGTTCTGGATTGGCTACCGTGGCCTGACCCCCTACCCGGGCGAGCAGTTGAAGTTCGGTCGCCAGCGCCTGCGCAACGACGACGGCCAATGGCGCGACACCAACATCGAAGCCCTGAACTGGACCTTCGACACCACCTTGCTGCGGGCCAACCTCGGCGTCGCCGAACGGTTCAGCGAATACCGCACCGACCTCAAGGAATTGTCCCCCAAGGACAAGGACCGCCTGCACGTCTATGGCGACGTGGGCTACCAGTGGATGCCAGGCCAATGGGCCGGTATCCGTGCCCACCACTCCCATGACAACGGCAGCCTCGACTACCCGACCCCGGGCGAGCCCACCGACACCCTGGACAAGACCCAGAACGGCGACATCTCCTGGCTGGGCCTGGAAGCCAACAGCGACGCCTACAACTGGCGCAACACCAACACCGTCAACTACTGGGCCAGCATCACCGGCATGAGCGGCGAGCGCGACACCGTCAACCCGCTCAACGCCGATGGCACACGCCCGGCGCAAGCCAAGCACAGCGATGACGTGGACGGCTGGGCCACTGACCTGGGTATCCGCCTGCGCCTGGACCCACAATGGCAAGTCGGTGCGGCCTATGCCCGCGCCAGCGATGAGTACCAACAGAACGGCCTGCAAAGCAACCGCTCGAACTTCACCGGCACCCGCTCGCGCGTGCACCGTTTCGGCGAAGCGTTCCGTGGCGAAATGGCCAACACCCAGAGCGCCAGCCTGTTCGGTTCCTGGCAGCTGCGTGACGAATACGACGCCAGCCTTGTGTACCACAAGTTCTGGCGCGTGGACGGCAACAAGCCAGTGGGCAGCAACGGTATCAATGCCGTGGAAAACAACACCGACGACGTGACCGGCGCCATCCTGTCCACCTCGACCCTGCCGCTGAATGATGGCGACAAGGACCTGGGCCAGGAAGTCGATCTGGTCGTCACCAAGTACTTCAAGCAAGGCCTGCTGCCGGCCGCGCTGAGTCAGTCAATTGATGAGCCGTCGGCGCTGGTGCGCTTTCGTGGCGGCGTGTTCAAGCCAGGCGACGCCTACGGCAAAGAGGTCGATTCGTACATGCATCGCGCCTTTGTCGACGTGATCTGGCGCTTCTGATGCGAATGGCCATGGGAGTGCCCGAAATGAACCGCTACCTCAGGAACAGCCAGGCGATGAAAGGTTCGATCAGCCTGTTGGTCGCAGCGATGCTGCTGGCCGGCTCGCCGGCGTTCGCCAACGTTGAACCGGTGGTCAAGCCGGGCAACGTGGCCAAGGGCCTGCAACGGGCCAAGACCTACACCGTCAACAGTGCACCGACCGCGCCACTGGAGCTGGCCAAGCCAACCTTGCCCGACCTCTCCGGCTACACCGCCGAAGCGGCCGCGGCAAAAATTGTCCGCTCCAAGCCCGGCAAGGTCAGTGTGCGCCGGATGATGCAGGAAGACGCCTTGAAGGACTTCATCGGCGGCGACAACAAGATGGCCGAGTGGGTCGTGCGTCAGCACGGCATCCCACAGGCCATCTTCGTCGACGATGGCTACATGAACCTCAAGGAGCTGGCCAAGAAACAGCCCAAGTACATCATCGAATCTTCGCCAGGTGTCTACCTGGCGAAGATTCCGATCGTGGTCGGCCGCAAAGGCATCCTTGAAATCGACAAACAGACCCAGGAATTGCGCATGTCCCAGGAGGGCGGCGCGTTCCTGGTCAACGATGGCCAGATGTTCATCCGCGACACCAAGGTCACCGGCTGGCGTGAAAAGGACAACGGCCCTGCGACCTTCCGTTCACCCAAGGAATTCCGTCCATTCCTGCTGGCCTGGGGTGGCACCGAGACCTACATCGTCAACACCAAGATGGCCAGCTTCGGCTACGCCAACAGTAAGTCGTACGGGGTGAGTATTTCCCAGTACACGCCGAACATGGCCAAGGTCCTCAAGCGCCCGGAACCGACCGGTTGGATCATCGGTTCCGAGTTCTCGGACATGTGGTACGGCTTCTACTGCTACGAAACCCGCGACTTCGTGGTCAAGGGCAACACCTACAAAGACAACATTGTCTACGGCATCGACCCCCACGACCGTTCCCATCGGCTGATCATCGCCGACAACACCGTCTACGGGACCAAGAAGAAGCACGGGATCATTATTTCCCGTGAGGTCAACGACAGCTTCATTTTCAACAACCGCAGCTATGACAACAAACTCTCGGGCCTGGTGATCGACCGTAACAGCGTGAACAACCTGATCGCCTACAACGAGATCTACAAGAACCACACCGACGGCATCACGCTCTATGAGAGTGCTGACAACCTGTTGTGGGGCAACAAGGTGATCAGCAACCGCCGCCACGGCATCCGTATTCGTAACAGCGTGAACATTCGCCTCTACGAAAACGTGTCCATGGCCAACGGCCTGACCGGTATCTACGGTCACATCAAGGACCTGTCCGACACCGACCGTGACATCAAGCTCGACCCGTTCGACGCCGAAGTCTCGCTGATCGTGGTCGGCGGCGAACTGGCTGCCAACGGCAGCGGCCCGCTGTCCATCGACTCGCCGTTGAGCGTCGAGCTGTACCGCGTGTCCATGCTCGCGCCGACCAAATCCAGCGGCATCAGCTTCACGGGAATCCTTGGCGAGCGCCAGGATGAAATTCTCGACCTGCTGGTGCGCCAGCAGAAAGCCGTGCTGATCGACCCTGTCGAACGCCAGACCGAAATGCGGGACTGAGGATGACCTTTATGAACCCAAAGATGATCAAACTCCTGGGCCTGTCCGCCCTGACTGCCGGCATTCTCGCCGCCGCAAGCGGCGCTCGCGCCGATGAAATCAAGGCCCCGAGCTTCACCGCCGAGCCATGCTGCAACCTGTGCCCCGAAGCCCACGACGCGAAGAACTACACCACGCGCTACCAGCAGAACTTCACCACGCTGGTGCAGGCCCAGGGCGACTGGTTGTTCCGGACCCAGGAAGACCTGCGGACCGAATTCAACACCACCCCGGCCGGCTACAAGCGCCTGCAGCAGTTGCACGATGCGTTCAAGGCAAAAGGCGTCGAGCTGGTGCTCGTCTACCAGCCGACCCGGGGCCTGGTGAACCGCAACAAGCTCAACCCACAGGAGAAGGCCGCTTTCGACTATGAGAAAGCCCTGACCAACTACAAATCCATGCTCGGCCGTTTCGCCCAGATGGGTTACGTGGTGCCGGACCTGTCGCCGCTGACCAACGAAAACCTGCCCGAAACCCTGCCGGCCCACGATTTCTATTTCCGTGGCGACCAGCACTGGACGCCATACGGCGCCCAGCGCACCGCCAAGATCGTCGCCGAGAAGGTCAAGCAGCTCCCGGCCTTCGCCGACATTCCCAAGCGTGAGTTCGAGACCAAGAAGTCCGGCCGCATGGGCAAGACCGGCACCCTGCACAACATGGCCGGGCAGTTGTGCGGCACCAGCTATGCGATCCAGTACATGGACCAGTTCACCACCGAGCCTAAGGGCGAGGCAGGTGACGGCGACCTGTTCAGCGATTCCGGCAACCCGCAGATCACCCTCGTGGGCACCAGTCACAGCGGCAAGAACTACAACTTCGCCGGCTTCCTGGAAGAGTCCATCGGCGCCGACATCCTCAACGTAGCCTTCCCCGGCGGCGGTTTCGAGGGCGCGATGATCCAGTACCTGGGCAGCGAAGAGTTCCAGAAGAACCCGCCGAAAATCCTCATCTGGGAATTCTCGCCGCTGTATCGCCTGGACCAGGAAACCATCTATCGCCAGATGATGGCGCTGCTGGACAACAACGGTTGCGAAGGCAAGCCGGCATTGATGAGCAGCAAGACCGCGCTCAAGCCAGGCAAAAACGAATTGATGGTCAATAGCAAGAACATGGATCTGCGTAACGGCAGCCACCAGGTCGACATCCGCTTCGCCGATACCTCGGTGAAAACCTTGCAAGCCACCCTCTGGTACATGAATGGGCGCCACGAGGATATCAAGATCGAAAAACCGGATACCTCCGAAACCGACGGACGTTTCGCCTTCCAGCTGCGCACTGACGAGGACTGGGCTTCGCAAAACCTTCTGGCTGTCGAAGTCCAGGGCCCTGAAGCCGGTAAAGAGCCGCAGCAGATCGAAGCGAAAATCTGTAAACGCAACGCATCTCCGCAAGCCGAACAAACGGCTCAAATCGGACAATGAGGTCTCGTCTCATGACCAGTACCACGCGCACCCGAACGTTGAAAACGCTGCTGGCGCCCTCCCTGCTGACCCTGGCGATGTTCGCCGGGGCCACGCAGGCCGCGGCCCCGCTGCGCCCGCCACAGGGTTACTTCGCACCGATCGAAAAGGTCAAGGCCGGCGAAGCGGCCCAAGGCTGCGACGCCACGCCGACGCCCTACACCGGCTCCCTGCAATTTCGCAGCAAGTACGAGGGCTCCGACAAGGCCCGTGCGACCCTGAACGTGCAGTCGGAAAAAGCCTTCCGTGACAGCACCGCCGACATCACCAAGATCGAGCGTGGCGTCAGCAAGCAAGTGATGCAATTCATGCGTGACGGCCGTCCCGAACAATTGGAATGCACCCTCAACTGGCTGACCGCGTGGGCCCAGGCCGATGCGCTGATGTCCAAGGACTTCAACCACACCGGCAAGTCCATGCGCAAATGGGCGCTGGGCAGCATGGCGTCGGCCTATGTACGCCTGAAGTTCTCCGAGTCCCGCCCACTGGCCAATCACCCGGAGCAGGCGCAACTGATCGAAGGCTGGTTCAGCCGGATGGCCGACCAGGTGGTCAGCGACTGGGACAACCTGCCGCTGGACAAGACCAACAACCACTCCTACTGGGCCGCCTGGTCGGTGATGGCCACCTCCGTGGCAACCAACCGTCGCGACCTGTTCGACTGGGCCGTCAAGGAATACAAGGTCGGCGTCAACCAGATCGATGCCGACGGTTTCCTGCCCAACGAACTCAAGCGCAAGCAACGCGCCCTGTCCTACCACAACTATGCCCTGCCACCACTGGCGATGATCGCCAGTTTCGCCCAGGTCAATGGTGTGGACCTGCGCCAGGAAAACAACGGCGCCCTCAAGCGACTGGGTGACCGGGTGCTGGCCGGGGTCGAAGATCCGGACATCTTCGAAGAGAAGAACGGCGACAAGCAGGACATGAAGGACCTGAAGATCGATTCGAAATTCGCCTGGCTCGAACCGTTCTGCAGCCTCTACACCTGTAGCGAGGATGTGCTGGAGCGCAAGCACGAGATGCAACCGTTCAAGACCTTCCGCCTCGGCGGTGACTTGACCCGGGTGTACGACCCTTCGCGGGAAAAAGGTGAAAAAGGAAGCTGACACCGTGTTCCCTGCCTGGCAGGGAACCTGTGGGAGCGAGCTCGCTCGCGATTGCGGTCTGACATTCACCATGGATGTCGACTGACACTCCGTCATCGCGAGCAAGCTCGCTCCCACAGGGAATGTGGTCTGTTTCGAATGCATTAGCCCCCCGGCTTTCATGGGGGGGTTTGGGGGGGCTCTGGCCCTTGACTGTTGATTCAACATGGAGAGATCGGGATGGTATTTTCATCCAATGTGTTCCTGTTTCTGTTCTTGCCGATCTTTCTCGGCTTGTACTACTTGAGCGGGCAACGCTATCGCAACCTGCTGCTGCTGGTCGCCAGCTATGTGTTCTATGCCTGGTGGCGGGTGGACTTCCTGTTGCTGTTCGCCGGCGTCACCCTGTGGAACTACTGGATCGGCCTGAAAGTCGGCGCCGCCGGCGTGCGCACCAAACCGGCCCAGCGCTGGCTGTTGCTCGGCGTGGCGGTGGACTTGTGCATCCTGGGTTACTTCAAGTACGCCAACTTCGGCGTGGACAGCCTCAACGCGATCATGACCAGCTTCGGTCTCGAGCCGTTCATCCTGACCCACGTGCTGTTGCCGATCGGGATCTCGTTCTACATCTTCGAGTCCATCAGCTACATCATCGACGTCTATCGCGGTGATACCCCGGCAACCCGCAACCTGATCGACTTCGCAGCGTTCGTGGCCATTTTCCCGCACCTGATCGCCGGCCCCGTGTTGCGTTTCCGCGACCTGGCCGACCAGTTCAACAACCGTACCCACACGCTGGACAAGTTCTCCGAAGGCTGCACCCGCTTCATGCAGGGTTTCATCAAGAAAGTGTTCATCGCCGACACCCTGGCGGTGGTGGCCGACCATTGCTTCGCCTTGCAGAACCCGACCACGGGCGATGCCTGGCTCGGCGCCCTGGCCTACACCGCGCAGCTGTACTTCGACTTCTCCGGCTACAGCGACATGGCCATCGGCCTGGGCCTGATGATGGGTTTCCGTTTCATGGAAAACTTCAAGCAGCCCTACATCAGCCAGTCGATCACCGAGTTCTGGCGTCGCTGGCACATCAGCCTGTCCACCTGGCTGCGCGACTACCTCTACATCACCCTGGGCGGTAACCGCAAAGGCACGCTGATGACCTATCGCAACCTGTTCCTGACCATGCTGCTCGGTGGTCTGTGGCACGGCGCGAACATCACCTACATCATCTGGGGTGCCTGGCACGGTATCTGGCTGGCCATCGAAAAAGCCGTGGGCATCAACACCACGCCACGCAGCATCAACCCGATCCGCTGGGCGCTGACCTTCCTGCTGGTGGTGATGGGCTGGGTGATTTTCCGCTCCGAGAACCTGCACGTGGCCGGTCGCATGTACGGCGCCATGTTCAGCTTCAGCGACTGGTCGCTGTCGGAACTGACCCGCGCCAACCTCACTGGCCTGCAGATCGCCACGCTGGTGGTGGCCTACATCACCCTCGCCTTCTTCGGCCTGCGGGACTTCTACACCAACCGTCCACCGGTCAAGACCAAGCCTGAGGTCAATACCGAGGCCAACGGCCCGGCCACCGCACAGCCGGGGATGATCAAGGCCGTACCGGGTGACAATCCATCGACGATCCATGAACCGGGCTACACCGTGGGTGTCGAAGCCCAGGTGCAACCGGCCTACTGGACCGTGGACTGGTCACGCTACGTGATGCGCGCCCTGGTGCTGCTGCTGTTCATCGCCTCGATTCTCAAACTCTCGGCGCAAAGCTTCTCGCCGTTCCTTTACTTCCAGTTCTGAGGGATCTGAACATGACCCGCTCATTACGCATCTTTTACATCGCACTGTTCATGCTGATCCTGACAGCACTGGGCCTGTGGTCGATGCGCAGTTTCTTCGGCTTCAGCACCAACCCCGACGCCACCGTGCTCAACGGGCGCTGGGCCAAGGCCGTGGAAACGCACTACGACGACCAGTTCCCGATCAAGCGCCTGGGCACCAACATCTGGGCTGCGCTGGACTACAAGCTGTTCAACGAAGGCCGCAAAGGCGTGGTCCTGGGCCGCGACCAGTGGCTGTACAGCGACGAAGAGTTCAACCCGATCGTCAACGAAGAGCTGAACCTGCAAGGCAACTACGCGCTGGTCGAAGGCGTGCGCCAGAAGCTCAAGGAACAAGGCGTGACCCTGGTCATGGCGATCGTGCCGGCCAAGGCGCGGCTGTACCCCGAGCACCTGGGTGACGTGAAGCCATCGAGCATTCACGCCAACCTCTACCAGGATTTCCATGCTCGCGTAGCGGCCGACAAGATCCTCGCGCCAGACCTGCTCGGCCCGCTGCAACAGGCCAAGCAAGGCGGCCAGCAAGTGTTCCTGCGCACCGACACCCACTGGACTCCGGAAGGAGCCCAGGTCGCTGCCGAGAACCTGGCCAAGGCCATTGCCGAAGGCACACCGCTCAACGGTGAGCCACAACGCTTCGTCACTGAGCCTGCGGAAAAAATCACCCACAAGGGTGACTTGCGCCAGTTCCTGCCCCTGGACCCGCTGTTCGAAAACCTGATGCCAGCCCAGGAGCCACTGGTCAAGCGCAACACCCGCGAAGCCGACGACAAGCCGGCCGGCGACGACGCGCTGTTCGCCGACGCCCAGGTGCCCGTGGCCCTGATCGGCACCAGCTACAGCGCCAACCCCAACTGGAACTTCGTCGGTGCACTCAAGCAAGCCCTGCACAGCGACGTCGTCAACTACGCCGAGGACGGCCATGGCCCGATTCTGCCGATGCTCAGCTACCTCAAGAGCGATGCCTTCAAGAACAACCCGCCACAGGTGCTGATCTGGGAGTTCCCTGAACGTTATCTGCCCGTGAACAACGAAATCGGCGACGCCGACCCACAGTGGGTCGCAGAGCTCAAGCAAGCCGGCGCGCGCCAACAGAACGTCGCCGCCAACACCCCATCCGAGACGCCCGACCGGGCGCAAAACTGAAAGAGAGGTCCACCATGACTTTCAACACTACTCCTCGCCGTCTCGCTGCTCGCTCCTTCAAGGCCATTGCCCTCGTCGCCAGCATGAGCGCCCTCTCACTGTCGGCCTTTGCCGGTGATTCGGCCCTGTACGGCCCGGTCGCGCCAAAAGGCTCGAGCTTCGTGCGGGTCTATAACGCCGCTAACGCCGAAGTCAGCGCCACCGTCGGCAGCACCAACATCAGCGACGTAGCCCCCTTGGCCAGCAGCGACTTCAGCTTCATGCCCGGTGGCGACTACAGCGCCAAGGTCGGCAGCCAGACCGTGCCGGTGAAACTGGCTTCCGATCACTATTACACCCTGGTCAACAACGCCAGCGGCCAGCCGCAACTGATCGAAGAGCCGCCGTTCAAGAACAAGCAGAAGTCCCTGGTCCGCGTACAGAACCTCAGCGACAAGGCACTGACCCTCAAGACCGCCGACGGCAAGACCGAAGTGGTGCCGAACGTGGCCGCCAAGGGCCGTGGCGAGCGTGAAATCAACCCGGTGAAAGTGACCCTGGCGCTGTTCGAAGGCGACAAGAAAGTCGGCGACCTCAAGCCCGTGGCCCTGGAGCGCGGCGAAGCGGCCGTGCTGTACGTCACCGGTTCAGGCAGCAGCCTGTCGCCAGTGTGGGTGAAACGCCCAGCGTCGACCCGCTGATGAATTCACCTGAGGGCTGAACGCCTATTTGTGTAGCAGCTGCCGCAGGCTGCGATCTTTTGATCTTGATCTTTCGCTTGGGATTCAAGTGTTAGGGGAAAGATCGCAGCCTCGCTTCACTCGTCAGCTCCTACAACAAAGATCAGCCATTCGGGTACGGAACAAGAACAAGAGAGTGAAACGACAGAACGCAGTAGCTCTAACAACCATTTCGCTTCAAGGAGTAACAAACATGATTCCGGTGATCTTGTCAGGTGGTAGTGGCTCACGTCTTTGGCCGCTTTCGCGCAAGCAATTCCCTAAACAGTTCCTGGCCCTGACCGGTGAACACACCCTGTTCCAACAGACCCTCGAGCGCCTGGTGTTCGAAGGCATGGACACACCGATCGTGGTCTGCAACAAAGACCACCGTTTCATCGTCAACGAGCAGTTGAGCAACCGTAAGCTCGAAGTCCAGCGCATCCTGATGGAGCCGTTCGGACGCAACACCGCACCGGCCGTGGCGCTGACCGCGATGATGCTGGTCAACGAAGGCCGCGACGAGCTGATGCTGGTGCTGCCGGCCGACCACGTGCTGGAAGACCAGAAAGCCCTGCAACGCGCCCTGGCCCTGGCCACCGTGGCCGCCGAGCGTGGCGAAATGGTGCTGTTCGGCGTACCGGCGACCAAACCGGAAACCGGCTACGGCTACATCAAATCGACCAACGACGCGCTGCTGCCTGAAGGCGTGAGCCGCGTTTCGCACTTCGTCGAAAAACCCGACGTCAAGCGCGCCACCGAGTTCGTCGAGGCCGGCGGTTACTTCTGGAACAGCGGCATGTTCCTGTTCCGCGCCAGCCGTTTCCTCGAAGAGCTGAAAAAGCACGATCCGGACATCTACGACACCTGCCTGCTGACCCTTGAGCGCAGTGAGCAGACCCCGGACACCATCACGCTCGACGAAGCCACCTTCGCCTGCTGCCCGGACAACTCCATCGACTACGCCGTGATGGAAAAAACCCAGCGCGCCTGCGTGGTGCCACTGTCGGCAGGTTGGAGCGATGTCGGCTGCTGGTCGTCGCTGTGGGAAGTCAACCCCAAGGATGCCAACGGCAACGTCACCAAAGGCGACGTGGTCGTCCAGGACAGCCGCAACTGCATGATCCACGGCAACGGCAAGCTGGTGTCGGTGATCGGCCTGGACAACATCGTGGTGGTCGAAACCAAGGACGCCATGATGATCGCCCACAAGGACAAGGTCCAAGGCGTCAAGCAGATGGTCAACACCCTCAACGCACAGGGCCGCACCGAGACTCAGAACCACTGCGAGGTCTATCGTCCGTGGGGTTCCTATGACTCGGTGGACATGGGCGGTCGTTTCCAGGTCAAGCACATCTCGGTCAAGCCGGGCGCGTGCCTGTCGCTGCAGATGCACCACCACCGCGCCGAACACTGGATCGTGGTCAGCGGCACCGCCGAAGTGACCTGCGACGAGAACGTGTTCCTGCTCTGCGAAAACCAGTCGACCTACATCCCGATCGCGTCGGTCCACCGCCTGCGCAACCCGGGCAAGATCCCGCTGGAAATCATCGAAGTGCAGTCCGGCAGCTACCTGGGTGAAGACGACATCGAGCGTTTCGAAGACATCTACGGTCGCTCCACTCCGATCGAACGCGGCGTCTCGGTGAAGACCATCGCGCAGTAACAACTAGCAACGATCAGCCGTACAAGAAGCCCCCATCCAGCCCACTGCGTCCCCTATCCGCAGTGGGTTGGGTGGGGGCTTTTTTTTGCAGTCGGTGATGGGCAGGCATCATTGCTTCAACATTGCCCGCCCCCTTCGGTAGGATGTACCTACGGTAACGGAGGCTTCCACCATGCTTATCGGCGTCTTGCTGATCATCACCTGGCTCATCCTGCTGTTGCGCTACCCGGCCAAGGCCTTGCCGGTCTCCCTGGCGGCGTTCATCGGGCTGGGGCTGGTCGCCGCGTGGGTGCTCTGGCAGGAAAACCGCGAGACCCGGCAATTGGAGCGCCTGGAAATGCGCATTACCTATGCCCCCGGACAATGCCCCGCCGACCGACCGCTGTCGCTGAACCTGAAGAACACCAATGACGTGCCGCTGATCGAACTGCGCTGGCGGGTCGCGGCCTATGCACCTGGCGACACCATCAACCTGGCCGACACCCCCTACGACGCACCGCGCTACCGGGGCCCCGGCCAATTGCAGGCCGGCGCCGACTGGCAAGACTGCCTGCCGCTGCCGCCCCTGCGTCCGGGGTATCGCCCGCAGACCCTGGAGTTTCGCGCCGAGCGATTGCACGGCAGCTTTTCCAACTGATTACCTTCCCCCACTTTTTGCACAAGGAATGCGCCATGCCTGTTGCGCTGATTACCGGATGTTCCAGCGGCATTGGCCGCGCCCTTGCCGACGCCTTCAAGACTGCGGGTTATCAGGTCTGGGCCACGGCGCGCAAGGTTGAAGACGTAGCGACACTCAGCGCCGCCGGATTCACCGCCGTGCAACTGGACGTCAACGACGGCCACGCCCTGGAACAACTGGGCGAACGGATCAACCAGCAGCACGGCGGCCTGGATGTGCTGGTCAACAATGCCGGCTACGGCGCCATGGGCCCGTTGCTGGACGGCGGCGTACCGGCCATGCAGCGTCAGTTCGAAACCAACGTGTTCGCCATCGTCGGGGTCACCCGCGCGCTGTTCCCGGTGTTGCGCCGGGCCAAGGGGCTGGTGGTGAATATCGGCAGCGTTTCCGGGGTGCTGGTCACGCCGTTTGCCGGGGCCTACTGCGCCTCGAAGGCCGCGGTGCATGCCTTGAGCGATGCCTTGCGCATGGAACTGGCGCCGTTCGGCATCCGCGTGATGGAAGTCCAACCGGGCGCCATTGCTTCCAGCTTCGCCAAGAATGCCGGCCATGAAGCCGAACAGCTGATCAGCGAACAATCGCCCTGGTGGCCCCTGCGCGACGGTATCCGGGCCCGGGCCAAAGCCTCCCAGGACAACCCGACCCCGGCCCACGAGTTCGCCGCCGGCCTGCTCAAGGCCGCACAACAACCCAAGCCCCCCCGCCTGCTGCGCCTGGGCAATGGCAGCCGGGCATTGCCCTTGATGGCCGGCTGGCTGCCCAAGAGGTTGCTGGAAAAAGGGTTGATGAAGCGGTTTGGGTTGGGGAAATCGCTGTAATCATCGCGATTTGGTTTTTTGCTGTTGTGGCGAGGGAGCTTGCTCCCGCTCGACTGCGCAGCAGTCGCAGGCTGACTCAGCTTACGGTGTCTGTTTTTTGGGGCGGCTTCGCCACCCAGCGGGAGCAAGCTCCCTCGCCACAGGGCTGAACTTCAATTGCTGTGGTGTGCATCAAATCTCCATCCCCCCATCAGTAGCCAGTGATCTCAGCGCTTGTCATGGGGTTCTACCACCACCGTGCAGGTCATCCCCGCCGCCAGCAGCACCCCGTCGGGCACTTCGTCGAGATGAATGCGCACCGGCACCCGCTGGGCCAGGCGAACCCAGTTGAAGGTCGGGTTCACGTCGGCGATCAGTTCGCGGCTTTCGGGGTTGTCCCGGTCGTAGATGCCGCGGGAGATGCTTTCCACATGCCCCTTGAGCATCTCTCCGCTCATCAACTGCAACTGCGCTGGATCGCCGACCCGCACCTTGGGTAATTTGGTCTCTTCGAAGAAGCCATAGACCCAGAACGAATTCATGTCCACCACGGCCATCTTCGCCTCGCCGATGCGGGCGTAGTCGCCACGGTGCACGTTGAGGTTGGTGACGTAGCCGTCCACCGCCGCGCGGACTTCGGTGCGCGACAGGTTCAGCTCGGCGGCTTCCAGTTGCGCCTGGGCCTGCTGGTAATCGGCCAGGGCCGAGTCGGCGATGTTGCTGGCGTCGTCGCGGTTTTCCCGGGAGATCACCAGGCTGTCCAGGTCGGCACGCCGATGGGCGTTGACCTTGCGCATCTCCCAAGTGGCCTTGCGCGACGCCACCTGGGAGCGCGCCTGCTTCACGGCGATGCGGTAATGCTCAGGATCGATGCGCATCAACAGGTCGCCCTTTTTCACCGATTGGTTGTCGCGCACCGGCACTTCGACCACCTCGCCACTGACATCGGCGGCCACATTGATGATGTCGGCCCGCACCCGCCCATCGCGGGTCCAGGGCTCGTTCATGTAATGGACCCATAACGTACGGCCGATCCACAGCGCCAGGGCCAGAACCAACAGCGTCGCCAGCAGGCTGAAAAACTTTCTCATCGCATCGATCTCAACGGTAGACCGTCAGCGCCAGCGCGCCGAACAGACAGATAAACAGACTCAGGCGCAGCAACGCCGGGTGCCAGAAGAAGCGGTACAGGTCCAGCCCCGACAGGAAGCGGTCCAAGGCCCAGGCCAGGCCGGCGGCGATGAAAAACATCAAGGTCATGGTGGGCATGTACACACCATGGAAAGCGATCTCACGGGGCATGTTCAGGTTCCTGGGGAAGCGGTGTGGCATGCGGTATGACATAGCCGGCCAATGGCGATTGCGGGTCCAGCAACGAGGTGCGGATGAAATGCAGGTAGCTTTTCACCCGGCGCAGGGCCGAGGTGTCGAAATGCGGGGCGAAGGGTTCGTCGGAGGCCTGCACGCGGCCGATGGCGTGGTCCACCGCCACCAGGGCACGCTCCAGATTGCTCTGGCTCGGTTGGCGGAACAGCCGCACCAGCGCCCGCCCCATCACACGAATCGCCTGGCGCCACGGCTGGCTTTCGGCATACGCCGGATGCACCGGCAAAATCGCCTGCTCCTTGCGCAGCTCGATAATCGCGTGGCCGACCTCCAGCACCACGAACATCCAGCGCAGCAAGTCCCGTTGCACCCGGGGCTGCCCCGCTGCCAGCCCGTAGGCCTGGTGCAGCAAGTCGCGGGTACCACTTTCGAAGCTCGATGCCAGGCCCTTGAGCTTGCCACTGATGGCAAACACCACTTGCTCGCGCAAATCCTGTTCGAGCCGGCGCCACAACCAGCGACTGTTGGGCGGCAGAATGATTGCCCCGGCCGCGGCACACACCAGCATGCCGAGGATCATCGCGATGTAATCGTTGATGAAGGCGTAGGGGTTGTAGACCGTCAGGTTGTCCGGCACCGAACCGGTGCTGAAAAAGATCAGCAGCCCCAGCCCGACCCCGGCGTATTTCGGCCGCGAGCTGAGGAACGAACCGAGCATGATCACCGGCGCCAGCATCACGCAGAGCAAAGGGAAGCCGTCGATCAGCGGGAAGATGAAGAACATCTCGACAAAACCGATCAACGCCCCGAACAACGTGCCGCAGGCCATCTGGAAAGCCATGCGCTTGGGGTTCGGCGTCGCGGCCGACAAGCCCACGGTGGCAGCGGCGATCATCGTCATGGTCGCGCCGCTCGGCCAGGCCGTGGCGACCCAGTAACTCCCCAGCACCAACAGGATGAAGGCGGCGCGAACACCCGATGCCGTGGCGGCCAGCCAGTTGGTCTGCGGCACGAACGGTTCGTCCCAGCGCTCACGTTCGTGGCGATGATCGGCCAGCGAGGCGTGGGTCAGGGCATAGCCGTGCAAGTCGTCGACGAAGCGATAAAGCAGCTCGTAGGCGGTATGGAAATCCAGCTGCTGCCCATCACTGGGCGCCGTTTCCTGGAACAACGCCCGCAGCCTTCGTACCTGGGCCGGCAGCTCGGCCTTGTACTCGGCCAGCGCCGCCGCCAGACGGGCCGCATCGGCATCGGTCAGGGCGCGGCCACTGAAACCGTCGAGCAGTTCGGCCAACGTTTGCAAACCTGGCTTGATGGCATTGACCACGTGATCCGCCGCACTGCTGCGCAAGCGTTCCAGCAACTGGTGCAAGGCGTTGAAGCGGGTGGTGATGCCCATGAACTCGCTGTTCAAGCGACTGAGCCGGCCGTTGCGCCGACGCATGTGCGGGTCTTCGAACACGGTCACGCTGCGCAGGCTTTCCAGGCCCACCGCCTCGGCAATGAAGCCCACGTTGCGCGCTTCGAATGCCTCCCGCTTGCTGCGCCCACGCAGGTCATCGGTGACAAACAGGGCAAATACCCCAAAGCGCTGGTACAAGGCATTGCGCATGGCGGCACTGGCGGTTTGCGGCAGGATCGCGGCGCTGACCAGGGTGGCGCAGAGGATCCCCAGGGAAATCTCCAGCACCCGCCAGACCGCCGCCATGAACGCGCCTTCCGGATGGGCCAGGGCCGGCAGGCCGATCATCGCCGCGGTGTAGCCGGCCAGCACAAAACCATAGGCCCGGAAGTTGCGATAACGCGCCGCCCCTGCCGAACAGAGGCCAACCCAGACCGCCAGGCAAGCGAGGAACGGCTCGGTGTTCTGGGCAAACAAGGCGATCAGCGCCACCATCACCGCCGAGCCGGCCAGGGTGCCAAGCAAGCGATAGAAACTCTTGGCGAACACCTGCCCGCTCTGGGGCTGCATGACGATGAACACGGTGATCATGGCCGTGCGCGGTTGCGGCAACTCCAGGCGCATCGCCAGCCACAAGGTCAGGAACGCGGCAAACAGGACCTTGAAGATATAGACCCAGGTCACCCCGTCGCTGCGGGCCCAGTCGAAGAAACCCCGGCGCCATTCGAGACGGTACAGCCAGCGTGCGGGGGCAAGTAAAGACATCACAAAAGGCCTACTCAACATTGTGGCGAGGGAGCTTGCTCCCACTTAGGTTGTGCCTTGTAGACGCTATGCGGGTGCTATGTAGGAGCTGTCGAGTGCAACGAGGCTGCGATCTTTCCCCAGACACTTGAGTCTCAAGCGAAAGATCGCAGCCTTCGGCAGCTCCTACAGTCTCAAGCCCGCCACCCAGCGCCGTCACCAGGTCGGCATGGGCACTCAAGCGCGCCGCCTGCACTTGCTGTTGCACCTGTTGCTGCTTGAACAACAGGCTTTGGGCATTGAGCACGTTGAGGTAGTCGGTGAGCCCGCGCTGGAACGCCACCATTGCGATGTCGTAGGTGCGCTGGGCAGCGGCCACCGATTCGGCGGCGAAAGCCTGCTGCTTGTCCATGGATTGGCGGCGGATCAGTTGATCGGAAATGCCCTTGAGGGCGTTCACCAGGGTCTGGTTGTAGTGCGCCACGGCGATGTCATAACCGGCCGCCGCCTCGCCCAACTGTGAACGCAAGCGTCCGCCGTCGAAGATCGGCAACGTGATCGCCGGCCCGACGTTGTAGGTGAGCTTCTTGCCCGTCAAGAACTCCAGCGCCCCACCGCCGGTGGCCATGTAACCGAGGCTACCCACCAGGTCGACATTGGGATAAAAGCCGGCCCGGGCCACATCGATACCCCGGGCCTGGGCCGCTACTTGCCAACGCCCGGCCACCACATCCGGACGCTGGCCGAGCAGTTCGGCGGGCAAGGCCGACGGTAGCTTCAAGGGCGCGCCGAGGGCCAGGGTCGGACGTTGCAATTGCGCGCCCTCTCCCGGCCCCTTGCCGGCCAGGGCCGCCAACTGATTACGGCTCAAGGCGATGGCTTCGTCCAGCGCGTCGAGTTGGCGATGGGTCTCGGGCAGTGGTGCCTGGGCCTGGCTGACTTCGAAATGGGTGCCGATGCCGCCGTCCAGGCGCTTCTGCGCAAGGTCGAGAATCTGCTCTTGTTGGTGGAGGGTTGCGGCGACGATATCGCGCTGGGCGTAGTGCAGCGAAAACTGGATGTAGGCACGCACGATGTTGCTTTGCAGTTCCAGTTGCGCCTGGCGCGCCTCAGCGACACTGACATGGGCCAGGTCAACCGCCCGTTCGCTGGCATTGCGCTCGCGGCCCCACAGGTCCAGGGCGTAGCTCAAGCCCAGGGCGGCATTGTTGTCCCAGGTCGTGGTGTCGGCCAGCTCGCCCGGGCCATAGAACTGATCGGTGGGCCAGTCATGGCGCTTGAGGGTCGCCTCGCCATTGATCTGCAGCGACTCGGCGGCCTCGGCAACACCGGCCATGGCCTTGGCCTGGCGCACCCGCGCGGCGGCCATGGCCAGGCTCGGGCTGTCCTGCATGGCCAGGTCGACCCAGCGATCCAGCTGCCGATCGCCATAGGCTTGCCACCACTGGCGGGTGGGCCAGTGGGCGTCGCGAGCCGCCTCGCGGATGGCGGCATCGGTCGCCAGTTGATTGGCCGGCAGTACCTGGCTTTGCGGCCCAATCCCGCCTGTCCCGATGCAACCGCTGATGGTTAATGTCAGAACCCAAACACTGAGAGTCTTCAGCTCTCTGCTGATGCAACGCGGCACTTGCGCAAAATTCCTGAGATCGAGCATGACGACGAGGATGGCTGCCTGTTAACGCAAAACTTGTGGGAGCGAGCCCTTGTGGGAGCCGAGCAAGCTCGGCTCCCACAAGGGCTCGCTCCCACAGGAATCAGTGACCCAGGATTGGTGGCAATTCTAGGCATCGCCCTCCCCGGCGATAAGCCGACCTTTCTGTGAATCTTTGTTACCGTTAACGCGATAATCCATTAGTCGGGTCCCGCTGCTCTGTAACTTCGTGTCACAATTTGCCACCTCCCAAGAGAGCCCTCCATGGACACCTTGCAAAACATGCGCGCGTTCAGTTGTGTTGCCGAAGCTGGCAGTTTCACCGCCGCCGCCGCGCAACTGGACACCACGACGGCCAACATCTCGCGCGCGGTTTCCAACCTGGAAGCCCACCTGCAAACCCGCCTGCTCAACCGTACCACTCGCCGCATTGCCCTGACCGAGGCGGGTAAACGCTACTTGTTGCGTTGCGAGCAGATCCTGGCTTATGTCGAAGAAGCGGAAGCCGAGGCCAGCGACGCCCATGCGCGACCGGCCGGGCAGTTGAAGGTCCACACGATGACCGGCATCGGCCAGCACTTCGTGATCGACGCCATCGCCCGTTATCGCAAGACCCATCCGGATGTGACCTTCGACCTGACCCTGGCCAACCGCGTGCCGGACATCCTCGACGAGGGCTACGACGTCTCCATCGTGCTCGCCAGCGAGCTGCCGGATTCGGGCTTCGTCTCCCAGCGCCTGGGGATCACCTACAGCATCGTCTGCGCATCGCCCGCCTACGTGAAAGCCAGCGGCTGCCCGCAAAAACCCGGCGACCTGCTCAACCACGCCTGCCTGCGCCTGGTCAGCCCGGTCATTCCGCTGGAAAAATGGGTGTTCGACGGCCCGGAAGGCCAGGAGATGGTCACCATCAACAGCTCACCGTTCCTGGTGAACTCCGCCGATGCGATGAAAACCGCGATCACCAGCGGCATGGGCGTGGGGGTATTGCCGGTGTACGCGGCCATCGAAGGCTTGCGCAACGGCACGCTGGTGCGGGTCATGCCCAACTACCGCTCCCAGGAACTGAACCTCTACGCCATCTATCCGTCGCGCCAATACCTGGATGCGAAGATCAAGACCTGGGTCGAGTACCTGCGAGGCTCATTGCCGGAAATCCTCGCGGCGCACCAGTCTGAGCTGGCGGCTTACGAATTGAGTGGAAGCCTGGCAGGCGCACGGGTCGCGAACTGAAGTCGAACCCGTGCGTGAAGGAGGATGTCAGCGCTTGCCCATCGAACGACGCGTGCCGGGAGGCGCGGCGCCCGGGGTCTTGGTATGGCCATTCTTCGCGCCGTTCTTGTACCACGGCTGCTGGCCGGCCCCCTTGGCCGCAGCCAGTTCACCGGGTTTGAACGGGAATTTGAAGGCAGGGATCGCCGCTTTGGCGTCCTCGGCGCTGGAAACATCGCTGTCGGACAAATCGGCCTGTTCGCCGCCGGGGAGTTCATCCGCAGGCGAAGGTGTCGGGGAAGTCATGTAAGGCTCCGGGTCATGCATGCAAGTCGGGCCCGAAGGGCGAGCCGCGAAAGGCGGCAGTATACCTGCCCGATATCACCGCGCGCAGGGCAGTTTCATCTGGCACAACCATTCATCCGACAGCAAGCCAGGACAAAACTGACAAGCCTGTCAGTTAGCCGTCACCTTCCTGACCGGCTCGTAACGCTATATAAGAAAGCTCAGACTCCTGTGTCCCGAACCGGCCTTTCATATCCATGCACACCCAGAAGAAAACCGTCCTGCTCGTCGCGCTGTTGGTCGCCCTGGCGGCCCTCGTCCTCTGGTTTGTGCTCAAGCCCGTGACCGCCAAGCCCAGCGCTCCCGCCGCCGTTCCGGTGCGGGTCGTCAGCGTGGTGCAAAAGGATGTGCCGCGCTTTGCCAGCGGCATCGGTACGGTCCTGTCGCTGCACAGCGTGGTCATCCGGCCGCAGATCGACGGCATCCTCACCCGGCTGCTGGTCAAGGAAGGGCAACTGGTCAAGAAAGGTGACCTGCTGGCGACCATCGACGATCGTTCGATCCGCGCCAGCCTCGACCAGGCCCGGGCCCAGCTCGGCGAGAGCCAGGCGCAACTGGCGGTGGCCCAGGTCAATCTCAAGCGCTACAAATTGCTGAGCGTCGATGACGGCGTCTCGAAGCAGACCTACGACCAGCAACAGGCGCTGGTCAACCAGCTCAAGGCCACCGCCCAGGGTAACCAGGCGGCCATCGACTCGGCGCAGGTGCAACTGTCCTACACCCAGATCCGCTCCCCGGTGAGCGGTCGCGTCGGTATTCGCAATGTGGATGAAGGCAACTTCCTGCGCACCAGCGACACCAATGGCCTGTTCACGGTGACCCAGATCGACCCGATCGCCGTGGAGTTCTCCCTGCCCCAGCAAATGCTGCCCACCTTGCAACGCTTGATCGCGGCGCCCGAGCAAGCCTTGGTCAAGGCCTATATCGGTGCCGATGGCGCTACCGGGGAACTGCTCGGCGAGGGGCGCCTGAGCCTCATCGACAACCAGATCAACGCCAACACCGGGACCCTGCGGGCCAAGGCTGAATTCAACAACGCCGCGCAACGGCTGTGGCCCGGGCAACTGGTGACGCTGAAGATCCAGACCGCCCTCGACAAGGACGCCCTGGTGGTACCTCCCACCGTGGTCCAGCGCGGGCTGGAGCAACACTTCGTGTACCGGATCAAGGGCGACAAGGTCGAGAGCGTGCCGGTGGTCATGGTTTACCAGGACAGCGACATGCACATCATCAAAGGGGTGAACGCTGGCGATCAACTGGTGAGCGACGGTCAGTCGCGGCTCAAGCCAGGCAGCCACATCCAGGTGCTCAGTGATCCGCCCGCCCTGGCCAAGACCTCGGAGCCGCAACCGTGAAGGGCCGCGGCTCGGTTTCAGCGTGGTGCATCGACCACCCCATCGCCACGGTGCTGCTGACGTTTGCCCTGGTACTGCTGGGCGTGATCGCATTTCCTCGGCTGCCCGTCGCGCCGTTGCCGGAGGCCGAATTCCCGACCATCCAGGTTAACGCGCAGTTGCCTGGGGCCAGTCCCGAAACCATGGCCTCGTCAGTGGCGACGCCGCTGGAAGTGCAATTCAGTGCTATTCCCGGCATCACCCAGATGACTTCCAGCAGCGCCCTGGGCTCGACCAACCTGATCCTGCAATTCAGCCTCGATAAAAGCATCGACACCGCCGCCCAGGAAGTGCAGGCGGCGATCAACACCGCCGCCGGCAAACTGCCCAACGACATGCCGAACCTGCCGACCTGGCGCAAGGTCAATCCCGCCGACAGCCCGGTGTTGATCCTCAGCATCAGTTCCTCCCTGATGCCCGGCACCGAGCTGAGCGACTACGTCGAAACCCTGCTCTCGCGCCAGATCAGCCAGATCGACGGCGTAGGACAAATCTATATCTCCGGCCAACAGCGTCCGGCGATCCGGGTCCAGGCCTCGGCTGATCGGCTCGCCGCCATCGGCCTGACCCTGGCAGACATCCGCCTGGCGCTCCAGCAGGCCAGCCTCAACCTGGCCAAGGGCGCCCTGTACGGCGATTCGAGCATTTCCACCCTGTCCACCAACGACCAGTTGTTCCAGCCTGAGGAGTACGGCGAGCTGATCGTGTCCTACAAGGACGGCGCACCGGTTCACCTCAAGGACATCGCCAAGGTCGTCAACGGCTCGGAAAACGCTTACGTCCAGGCCTGGTCCGACAGCGAACCAGGGGTCAACCTGGTGATCTTCCGGCAACCGGGGGCGAACATCGTCGAGACCGTCGACCGCATCCAGGCGGCCCTGCCCACCCTGCAAGCCATGCTGCCCGCCGCCATGCAGGTCAAGGTCCTGATCGACCGCACCCAGACCATCCGCGCCTCGTTGCATGAAGTGGAGATCACCTTGCTGATCGCGGTGCTGCTGGTGGTCGCGGTGATGGCGCTGTTCCTGCGCCAGCTCTCGGCGACCCTGATTGTCTCGGCGGTGCTGGGGGTGTCACTGACCGCCAGTTTCGCCCTGATGTACGTGATGGGCTTCAGCCTGAACAACCTGACCCTGGTGGCGATCGTCATCTCGGTGGGGTTCGTGGTGGACGATGCGATTGTGGTGGTGGAGAACATCCACCGCCACCTGGAGGCCGGCGAAAGCATGCGCGAGGCGGCGATCAAGGGCGCCGGCGAAATCGGCTTCACCGTGGTCTCCATCAGCTTCTCGCTGGTGGCGGCGTTCATTCCGTTGCTGTTCATGGGTGGTGTGGTCGGGCGCCTGTTCAAGGAATTTGCCCTGACCGCCACCTCGACCATCCTGATTTCGGTGGTGGTGTCGCTCACCCTGGCGCCGACCCTGGCCGCGCTGTTCATGCGTGCCCCGGTACATCATGCCCACAGCAAGATGGGATTCGGCGAGCGTCTGCTGGGCTGGTACGAGCACGGCCTGCGTCGGGCCCTGGCCCATCAAAAACTGATGATCGGCGTGTTCGGCCTGACCCTGGCATTGGCGGTGGTGGGCTACGTGTTCATTCCCAAGGGGTTCTTCCCGGTACAGGACACCGGCCTGGTACTGGGCACCAGCGAAGCCGCCGCCGATGTGTCGTTCCCGGACATGGTCGCCAAACACAAGGCCCTGGCCGACATCGTCGCCGCCGACCCGGCGGTGCAGACCTTCTCCCACTCCGTCGGTGTCTCGGGCAACAACCAGACCATCGCCAACGGCCGTTTCTGGATCGCCCTCAAGCCCCGGAACGAGCGTGACGTGTCGGCCAGCGGCTTCATCGACCGGATCCGCCCGCAATTGCTGAAAATCCCCGGCGTGGTGCTGTACCTCAGGGCCGGGCAGGACATCAACCTCAGCTCTGGTCCCAGTCGCGCCCAATATCAATACGTGCTCAAGAGCAACGACGGGCCGAGCCTCAACGCCTGGACGCAAAAGCTCACCGACAAGCTGCGTGGCAACCCGGCGTTCCGTGACATCTCCAACGACCTGCAACTGGGCGGCAGCATCACCCACATCAACATCGATCGCAGCGCGGCGGCGCGCTTCGGCCTCACCGCCACCGATGTCGACCAGGCCCTGTACGACGCCTTCGGCCAACGGCAGATCAATGAGTTCCAGACCGAGACCAACCAGTACAACGTGATCCTGGAGCTCGACACCCAGCAACGCGGCAAGGCCGAAAGCCTGGCGTACTTCTACCTGCGTTCGCCCCTGAGTGGGGAAATGGTGCCGCTCTCGGCCCTGGCCCGCTTCGATGCGCCGAGCAACGGTCCGCTGTCGATTGCCCACGACGGCATGTTCCCGGCCGCCAACCTGTCATTCAACCTGGCGCCCGGCGTGGCCCTGGGAGACGCGGTGCGCCTGCTCGACCAGGCGAAGAACGAAATCGGCATGCCGGCCGCCATCACCGGCAATTTCCAGGGCGCGGCCCAGGCTTTCCAAAGCTCGCTAAAAAGCCAGCCATGGCTGATCCTCGCCGCGCTGGTGGCCGTGTACATCATCCTCGGCGTGCTCTACGAGAGTTTCGTGCACCCGTTGACGATCATCTCGACCCTGCCCTCGGCCGGCCTCGGCGCGCTGATCATGCTCTGGCTGCTGGGCGAGGATTTTTCGATCATGGCCCTGATCGGGCTGGTGCTGCTGATCGGGATCGTCAAGAAGAACGGCATCCTGATGATCGACTTCGCCCTCGACGCCCAGCGCAATAAAGGGCTGGCGCCCCAGGAGGCGATTTTCCAGGCGTGCCTGACACGCTTCCGGCCGATCATGATGACCACTCTGGCGGCCCTGCTCGGTGCCTTGCCGCTGATGCTCGGCTATGGCCCCGGCGCGGAGCTGCGCCAGCCCCTGGGCATCGCGGTGGTGGGCGGCCTGCTGGTGAGCCAGGCGCTGACGCTGTTCACCACACCGGTCATATACTTGTGGCTGGAGCGACTGTTCCATCGGCCCACCCATCAGCCAGGGTCGGCGCCGACGGCGGCGCTGGCGAGCACAGACCACTGAGGCAGGGCCATGCGCGTTCTGATTATCGAAGACGAAGAAAAAACCGCGGACTACCTGCACCGCGGCCTGACCGAACAGGGCTATACCGTGGACGTGGTGCCGGACGGCATCGAGGGGCTGCACCTGGCCCTGGAAACCGACTATGCGGTGATCGTGCTCGACGTGATGCTGCCGGGCCTGGATGGCTTCGGCGTATTGCGGGCCCTGCGCGCCCGCAAGCAGACACCGGTGATCATGCTCACCGCCCGGGAACGGGTCGAGGACCGCATCAAGGGCTTGCGCGACGGCGCCGATGACTACCTGGGCAAGCCTTTCTCCTTCCTCGAACTGGTGGCCCGCCTGCAAGCCCTGACCCGCCGCAGCGGCGGCCATGAGCCGGTGCAGGTGAGCATCGCCGACCTGTGGATCGACCTGATCAGCCGCAAGGCCACACGGGCCGGCCAGCGCCTGGACCTGACGGCCAAGGAGTTCTCCCTGCTCAGCGTCCTGGCCCGCCGCCAGGGTGAAATCCTCTCGAAAACCGCCATTGCCGAAATGGTCTGGGACATCAACTTCGACAGTGACGCCAACGTGGTGGAAGTGGCGATCAAACGCTTGCGAGCCAAGCTCGATGGGCCGTTCGAACAGAAGTTGCTGCACACCATTCGCGGCATGGGCTATGTGCTGGAGAGTCGCGGCGATGAGCGTTCCTGACAGCATCGCCCTGCGCCTGAGCGGCATGTTCACGCTGGTGGCGGCGCTGGTGTTCCTGTTGATCGGTGGCGCTTTATACCAGCAGGTCGCCAAGGGCCTGGGCCTGTTGCCCGAAGCCGAGCTCGATGCCCGCTACAGTGTCCTGGAGTCCACCGTTGGCCGCTACGGCACGCCTGAACACTGGGTGAAGATCAACAACAAGCTGCGACTGCTCGGTGAAGAAGACAAACGCATCCATTTCTGGATCGTCAGCGACGATCCGCGCTTTGAATACGGCGCTCCCGATGCGCAGATCCGTGCCTTTGCCCAGGGCGCCCTGGGTAAGCGCGACCTGACCTTGCCCCGTCGGCACTACCCGATGAAAGTATTGGTGAGCCAATTCCCGGCCAAGGACCAGCGTCCGCCGCTGCGCTTCATGATCGGCATCGACACCCAGACCTTCTACCAGACCCAGCATCGCCTGCTGGTGGCGCTGGTGAGCCTGGCGATTGTCGGTGTGCTTCTGGCTTCATTGCTGGGCTACTGGGTCGCGCGCATCGGCCTCAAGCCGCTGATCAAGCTGTCCGACGAAGCCCGGCGCCTGGCCCCGCCCCGCCTGTCCGGGCGCTTGCAGCTGTCGCCCTTGCCGCCGGAGCTGAGCCAGTTTGTCAGTTCCTTCAACGCCACCCTCGACCGGGTCGAACAGGCTTACTCGCGGCTGGAATCGTTCAACGCCGACGTCGCCCATGAATTGCGCTCGCCCCTGACCAACCTGATCGGCCAGACCCAGGTTGCGCTGACCCGTGGGCGCTCGGCCGAACACTACTTCGAAGTGCTGCAATCGAATCTCGAGGAGTTGGAGCGGCTGCGTTCGATCATCAACGACATGCTGTTCCTGGCCAGCGCCGACCAAGGCAGCAAGGCCACCAAACTGACCAGCACCTCCCTGGCCGGCGAAGTGGCAACCACCCTCGACTACCTGGACTTCATTCTCGAAGACGCCCAGGTCCAGGTCCGGGTCAGCGGCGACGCCCAGGCCAACATCGAGATCGCCCACCTGCGGCGGGCGCTGATCAACCTGCTGAGCAACGCCGTACAGCACACCGCGCCCGGGCAAGTGATCGACGTGCACATCGAAGCCCTTGGCGACCAGATCACCCTCGCGGTCACCAACCCCGGCGAACCGATTGCCGGCGAGCACCTGCCACGCCTGTTCGAACGTTTCTATCGCGTCGATGCCTCGCGTAGCAACAGTGGCGCCAACCATGGGCTGGGGCTGGCCATCGTCAAGGCAATCGCGCTGATGCATGGCGGGGACGTATTCGTGCGCAGTGACCAGGGCACCAACACGTTCGGGATCCGCTTACCAGCCTGAGGCCGCCACAAGGTTCGATCTTTTCCAGCATTGAATGCTGGGCGAAAGCCAACTCGACCAAAATCGACAGATCGCAGCCTTCGGCCGCTCCTACCCGGTTATTGCGCAAACACTGATTGCCCGCCTTCACCGATCCAAGCACAATCAGCAAAAGGCCAGCATCTGGTTCATTGCCGGTTTGCAATCCTTTGGGACGGATCCCAGCCACATCACAATGCAGACATCGGACCCATGAGCGCGCGCAGTGCGACACCCGGCAACACCCCGTCCTCGATACGTTCAGAACGGGTACTCGTACTGGCCAGTTCGCTGGTTGTCATTGCGATCCTGAGCATCGTGACGTCCCTGCTGATTCGCGAACATGCCGCCGCACAACAGGCCGCAACACGTGCGGCGACCAATATCGTGCAACTGATTGACGCCGATGTGCTGCGTAACGCGGAGCTCTACGATCTGTCGCTGCAAGGTTTGGTCGCGGCCGCCAAACGCGAAGACCTGAAAGACGTTTCGCCGACGATCCGCCATCTGGCGCTATTCGACCGCGCCACCGCCGCCCCTTATAAAGGCGACATCCTGCTGCTGGACAAACACGGCAATGTGATCGCTGACTCCGCCTCGATCACGCCGCGTATAGGCAACTATGCCGATCGGGAGTACTTCCAGTCCCATATCCAGGATCCAAACCCGGGCATGATGATCAGCCGCCCGTTCCGCTCCAGAAGTCATGGGCAGGAATGGCGCATCAGTTTCAGCTATCGATTGAGCGATGAACGGGGTGAGTTCATGGGCGTGGCCGAGGCCGCGATGCGCCTGAGCTACTTCAACCAATTGTTCAAGAGCCTGAACATTGGTCATGGCGGCACGGTCAACCTGGTCAGCCGCGACGGGATTGTGTTGGCCCAGGAACCGCCTCTGGCCGACAACATGATTGGCAAGGATTTCAGCAACCGACCGAACTTCGTACGCATCCTGCGCGAAGGTAACGGCAGTTTTACCAGCATTTCCAGTGTCGATCAGACCCAGCGCCTGTACACCTTTTCCCAGGTGGGCAACCTGCCACTGATCGTCGTGGTGGCGCTCTCCTCCCAAGAGGTCTTCGCGTCCTGGCAACGCACGGCCTTGTTGGTCAGTGGCGCCACCGGCGCGCTGTGCATCGGTTTGCTCTGGCTCACCTGGCTGCTGCGCCGCGAATTGCGACGCCGCTACAGAGCTGAACGGGAATTGGCCCAACTGGCATCCGTCGACTCTCTTACAGGACTGGCCAACCGACGAACACTGGACGAGACGTTGCAACAGGAATGGCTGCGCGCCCAACGTTCGGGCCAACCGTTGTCTGTGCTGATGATCGATGCCGATCACTTCAAGGCATTCAATGATCGCCATGGTCATCAACAGGGTGACGAGGCCCTGCGCACCTTGGCGCAATTGATCAGCCAGCATGTGCGACGCCCCGCCGACCTGGCGGCGCGCTACGGTGGTGAAGAGTTCTCGGTGGTGCTGCCGGAAACCACCACCGCCGGTGCGTTCACCATGGCCCAGAACATTCGCGAAGCGGTTGAACAGCTGCTACCTGTGACCGAGGGGGAAGCGCCGATGACGGTCAGTATCGGCATCGCCACTTGGGTAAACGGGCCGTATGGCGAGCTCCAACAACTTTTGTTCGCCGCGGACAAGGCGCTTTACCAGGCCAAGGCCAGTGGGCGTAATCGTGTGGTTTGCGCGATGTGACGCTTCCCTCTGTGGCTGTTCACTTAGTGTGTATATCCGTTGCTGCGGTAACGGCCACTGGCGGTTCCGCTCTTACAGCGGGTCACTTTCGAAAAGCCCGGAAGCCGGCCCAGTCGAAAGTAACCAAAGCGCTTCTGCCCCACCACTCGGTGCCTCGCCTAGGCTCGGCATGCCTGAACGAAGGCATTGCTCCGTGGGCCGCCGCGAGGCGGCCTAACAGCCGACCTGGTTCTCCTGGTCGTACACCTGTCAGATCTGTGGGAGCAAAGCTTGCTCGCGATGAGGCCAGCAAGCCCAACATCCATGTGACTGAACCACCGCCATCGCGAGCAAGCTCGCTCCCACATCCAATCTTCAGCGGACACAAAATTCATATCCAAAACAGACCTCCTGTGGGAGCGAGCTCGCTCGCGATGAGGCCAGCAAGCCCAACATCCATGTGACTGTGAGCTGGTCTAATAGTCCCGGACACCTCAATAGGTGAAACTACACCTATTGAGGAGTATTCCATGACCAAGAAGTACAGAAAATTCGACGCCGCTTTCAAGCTAAGAGTCTGCAAGATGATTGTTGACCAGGGCCTGAGCGTGAACTCCGTTTGTACCGATTTAGACTTGAGTGACACGGCCGTGCGCCGCTGGGTCCAGCAGTACCAAGCCGAGCAGTTAGGTGGTACAGGGATTGGCAAACCGTTAACCAGCGAGCAACAGCGTATTCGTCAGCTTGAGCAGCAGATCCGCGAGCTGAAGACGGACAACGACATATTAAAAAAAGCTACGGCCTTCTTTGCCCGCGAATTGAAGTGATCCACCAATTGGTTCACCAAATGCAATGCAAGGCCTACTCGCTAATACGTATCTGCCGGGTTTTGCGGATCAGCCGTTCGGGGTTCTATGAAGCTCGTCAGCGGTCTTTTAAGCCAAAAGCTGTCTGTCCGATTGCAGCTCGGGTCAAAGCTACGTTCATGACCAATGAGCACTGTTATGGCAGTCGTCGGGTGATGAAAGCGCTGCGTAGCGATGGCGTATCCATTGGGCGGCACAAGGTCCGTCGGCTGATGAAACAACAGGATTTACGCCCGATCTGGAAGCGCAAGTTCGTTCATACCACCGACAGTAATCATAATTTCCCGGTAGCTGAGAACCTGCTCAACCGCCAGTTCAACCCCGAGCAGATCAACCAATCATGGGTTGCTGACATCACTTATATTCGCACCCGAAGCGGCTGGCTGTACTTGGCGGCTGTCATGGATTTGTATTCACGCAAGATCGTGGGCTGGGCCATGGCACCGCATATGCGCGCAGAGTTGGTGTGCGGCGCTATGCAACTGGCCATCACACAGAGACAGCCTGAACCGGGTCTGATCGCGCACTCAGATCGGGGCAGCCAGTATGCAGGCGTTACTTACCAAACCTTGCTGACACGACATGGCTTGCGCTGCAGCATGAGCCGCAAGGGCAACTGCTGGGACAACGCAGTCATGGAGCGTTTCTTCTTGAACCTGAAGATGGAGCGCGTTTGGAGGAAAGACTATGCCAACCATGATGAAGCAATCAAGGACGTCACGGATTACATTGTGCGGTTCTACAATGAACGACGAATGCATTCATCGTTAGACTATTTGCCGCCCAATCAGTACGAGCGGCAAACAGCCTGAAAACACCGATTGAGGTGTCCGGAAAAAGTTGACCACCTCACTGAACCACCGCCATCGCGAGCAAGCTCGCTCCCACATCCAATCTTCAGCGGACACAAAATTCATATCCAAAACAGACCTCCTGTGGGAGCGAGCTCGCTCGCGATGAGGCCAGCAAGCCCAACATCCATGTGACTGAACCACCGCCATCGCGAGCAAGCTCGCTCCCACATCCAATCTTCAGCGGACACAAAATTCATATCCAAAACAGACCTCCTGTGGGAGCGAGCTTGCTCGCGATGAGGCCAGCAAGCCCAACATCCATGTGACTGAACCACCGCCATCGCGAGCAAGCTCGCTCCCACAGGTGGAACGCGGTCCAACCAAGAACCAGGTCGGCTGTTAGGCCGCCTCGCGGTGGACGTTGATCTCGGCGCCCCGTTAACCACGCTGGCCGAACGCAGGCATTGCGCAGTGGGCATCCCGGCATGGATGCCGGGATAGCCGCGCTGGGCCATGGATGGCCCTTCGCGGCGGGCCCACGGAGCAATGCCGGAGTGAGGGCACACCGAGCCTAGGCGAGGTGCCGAGTGGTGGGGCAGAAGCGTTTTGGTTACTTTTGCGCTTCTCAAAAGTGACCCGCCGTAAGGGCGGAACCCTAAGCCGCCGTTACCAAAAAAACGGATATACACACAAAAAAAGCGCCCATAAAAAAAGGCCACCCAAAGGCAGCCTTCAAAAACTAGAGAGGTTTTTTTGCCTACACGGCCGCAACAGGGCGCATGTAGGAGATTGGCGCGGTGCTGGCGTCTTCGAACGTCACGACTTCCCAAGCATCTTTCTGCTCAATCAACTTGCGCAGCAGCTGGTTGTTCAGTGCATGGCCGGACTTGAACCCCTTGAACTCACCAATCAGGCTATTGCCCAGCAGGTAGAGGTCGCCGATTGCATCGAGGATCTTGTGTTTGACGAATTCGTCTTCATAGCGAAGGCCGTCTTCGTTCAATACACCATCGGAATCGACCACGATCGCGTTTTCAACACTGCCGCCGAGTGCGAGGTTGTGCTTGCGCAGGTACTCGATGTCACTCATGAAACCAAAGGTACGGGCGCGGCTGACTTCTTTTACGAACGAAGTGCTGGAAAAATCCACGCTTGCACTCTGGGTGCGGTCACGGAAAACCGGGTGATCGAAATCGATCTCGAAGCTCACCTTGAAACCTTCGAAAGGGACGAAAGTGGCGCGCTTGTCGCCGTCTTCCACTGTCACTTCCCGCAGGATACGGATGAACTTCTTGGCTGCGTCCTGCTCTTCCAGGCCAGCCGATTGAATCAGGAATACAAAGGGTCCGGCACTGCCATCCATGATCGGGACTTCGGACGCGGAGAGCTCGACGTAGGCGTTATCGATGCCCAGGCCAGCCATGGCCGAGAGCAAATGCTCCACCGTATCCACTTTGGTGTCACCGTTGACCAATGTGGTCGACATAGTGGTTTCACCAACGTTTTCCGCGCGAGCAGGAATCTGCACCACAGGGTCGAGGTCGGCACGACAAAACACAATGCCGGTATCGATAGGCGCGGGCTTGAGGGTCAGGTAGACCTTCTCGCCGGAGTGCAAGCCGACACCTGTGGCACGGATAATATTCTTCAGGGTGCGTTGTTTAATCATGGCATGGGCCGCTTCAGCGCAAATTGCGAACTGGTATCAACAAAGGCTGGCGATGATAGCAGACCAGACCTTTGCTGAACACCAATCACCCGTATCCCCCTGATACATTTCATCAATCGGCCTGACGACGCAGGAAAGCCGGGATGTCCAGGTAATCCAGATCGTCTTGCGGATTCATCTTCGCGGCAGTCGCAGTACCGGCCTGGGCCTGGTTGCGCATGACGGTCGGACGGTCCAGGTCACGGTAGTTCACCGCAGGCGCTTCCTGACGCGAAGCCACTTGTTGTTGCGGTTGCGAAGCCATGGAAGTGTGAACGGTGTTGTCGATGACCTTCACAGGCTTCTCGATTTTCGCGCCCAGGCCCGTGGCAACCACGGTAACGTGCAGCTCGTCGCGCATGTCCGGATCGATAACGGTACCGACCTTGACCATCGCGTGCTCGGAAGCGAAGGCTTCGATGATGCTACCCACGTCGGAGTACTCACCCAGGGACAGGTCAGGACCGGCGGTGATGTTCACCAGGATACCGCGTGCACCTTGCAGGTTCACGTCTTCGAGCAACGGGTTGCGGATGGCCGCTTCGGTGGCCTCGCGTGCACGGTTCGGACCGCTGGCGCAGCCAGTGCCCATCATTGCCATGCCCATTTCGCTCATGACAGTCCGTACGTCGGCAAAGTCGACGTTGATCATGCCTGGACGCTTGATGATGTCGGAGATACCGCGAACGGCACCGGCCAGTACGTCGTCAGCCTTGGCGAAAGCCGACAGCAGGCTTGCGTCTTTACCCAGGATGGTCAGCAGCTTCTCGTTGGGAATGGTGATCAACGAGTCGACGCTTTCAGACAGCAGACGGATACCTTCGTCGGCGATCTGCATACGCTTGCGGCCTTCGAAAGGGAACGGACGAGTCACCACCGCAACGGTGAGGATCCCCATTTCCTTGGCCACTTCGGCAATGATCGGCGCCGCACCAGTACCGGTGCCGCCGCCCATGCCCGTGGTGATGAACACCATGTTGGTGCCTTGCAGGACTTCAGCGATGCGCTCACGGTCTTCGAGAGCGGCCTGACGACCGACTTCCGGGTTGGCGCCGGCGCCCAGGCCTTTGGTCACGCCAGTGCCCAATTGCAGGATGGTCCGCGCGCCGATGGATTTCAGCGCCTGGGCATCAGTGTTGGCGCAGATGAATTCAACGCCTTCAATGTTGCTCTTGACCATGTGGTTGACAGCGTTGCCGCCGCCACCGCCGACACCGATTACTTTGATAACCGGGCTAGCGGGGATGTTGTCTACGAGTTCGAACATTTTCCCTCTCCTTTCATTCTCTAGTTTTTTCGCCTACTGCGTTTGCCGCGTCTTCCAGCGCCAAGCCTGAAACTTGCCGCGTGAAGCTTTGAAACTGTTTAAAAGTTGCCTTTGACCCAAGCCTTGAGCTGCTCGAACAGCGGAGCCTTCGGCTCGTCGCTGCTGTAGCTGTCGCGGCTGCCAATCCCTGAAAACGAAATCCCGTCGGACTGTTTCTGCAGGCCGTACATCAACAGGCCCACGCCGGTGGAATAAATCGGGTTGCGGACCACGTCATCCAGGCCCTTGATGCCATGGGGCACGCCCAGGCGCACCGGCATGTGGAAAATCTCTTCGGCCAGCTCGACCGCGCCTTCCATCTTCGACGTACCGCCGGTCAGCACGATGCCGGCCGGGATCAGGTCTTCGTAGCCACTGCGACGCAGTTCGGCCTGGATCAGCGTGAACAGCTCGTCGTAACGCGGCTCGACCACTTCGGCCAGGGCCTGGCGCGACAGTTCGCGCGGTGGACGGTCGCCGACGCTTGGCACCTTGATGGTTTCGCCGGCACCGGCCAGCTTCGCCAGGGCGCAGGCGTAACGGATCTTGATTTCCTCGGCGTACTGGGTCGGGGTGCGCAACGCCATGGCGATGTCGTTGGTCACCTGGTCACCGGCAATCGGGATCACCGCCGTGTGGCGAATGGCGCCTTCGGTGAAGATCGCGATGTCGGTGGTACCGCCGCCGATGTCCACCAGGCACACGCCCAGCTCTTTCTCGTCGTCGGTCAGCACCGAGTAGGCCGAAGCCAGTTGCTCGAGGATGATGTCGTCGATTTCCAGGCCGCAGCGGCGCACGCATTTCTCGATGTTCTGCGCCGCGTTCACCGCACAGGTCACCACGTGGACCTTGGCTTCCAGGCGCACGCCGGACATGCCCAGGGGTTCGCGCACGCCTTCCTGGTTATCGATCACGTAATCCTGCGGCAGGGTGTGCAGCACACGCTGGTCGGCCGGGATCGCCACGGCCTGGGCCGCGTCGAGTACGCGCTCAAGGTCGGCGGAGCTGACTTCGCGATCACGAATCGCCACGATGCCGTGGGAGTTCAGGCTGCGGATGTGATTGCCCGCCACGCCGACGAACGCCGAGTGGATCCGGCAACCGGCCATCAGCTGCGCCTCTTCGATGGCGCGCTGGATCGATTGCACGGTGGACTCGATGTTCACCACCACGCCTTTTTTCAAGCCGCGGGACGGGTGTGTACCGATCCCGACGATGACCAGCGTGCCGTCGTCCGCGACTTCGCCTACCAGCGCCACCACCTTGGAAGTGCCGATATCGAGACCGACGATCATTTTCCCGCTTTGCACGTTTGCCATGGGTCCTGCCTCTTCTTAATTCTTCGCGACGGCGGGTGCGGCCGTCGTGGGCGCTACAGGTTCCCGCCAGCCAACAGCCAGGCCGTTGGCGTAGCGCAGATCGATGCGCGCAATGTTCGTAATCTGTTCTTTAAGCGTCTTGTCATAGATGGCGATGAAGCGGCGCATCTTTTCCACCAGGTTGCCGCGACCGAGCAACAGCTCGATGCCCGGCCCCGAGCTACCCGCGCCAGTGGTCAAAAACCAACTGCCGCGCTCACGCAATTCCAGGCGCGCGATGGAGAAGCCCAATGGCCGCAACATCTGGCTCAACACCTGGTATTGCTGCATCACTTGCTGCTGGGCCCGCTGTGGGCCGAACAGTTGTGGCAAATGTTCATAGTTGGCCAGTTCCCGCGGCGTAAACGCCTGGCCCTGGTTGTTCAACAACGACTCGTCGCCCCAACGGGCCACCGGCAATTGCTCTTCCAGGCGGATCGACACCTGGTCAGGCCACACCCGGCGGACTTCGGCGTGGGCGATCCAAGGCATCTGTTCCAGCTCCGTGCGCATGCCCGCCAGGTCGATGGTGAAGAAACTCGACGCGACGAACGGAGCGATCCGCTGCTGCACGGCCTGCTGACTGATGTAGCTCAGGTCGCCCTGGACGTTGATCCGGGCGATCGGCCGGTCGGCATAAGGCAGCAACCGTTGCGCGCCTTCATACGTACCGAACCCCAACGCCACCAGCAGCACCGGCCAGAACAAGCTCTTGAGAAAACCAAAATTGGCTTTCGGCAAGCGCGCCGACATCGGCTCTTTGGCCACCATTCGGCTGGCACCCCGCGGCACCGGCTTGCGACCGGGAGCGGATGGCTGATGACGAAGCGATGCGCCTTGCATGGCTTAACCTCTTGGCTCTTGATGGCCGACACTGGCGGCCAGGATCGACACCACCAGTTGCTGGAAATCCAGACCGGCGGCGCGAGCCGCCATCGGCACCAGGCTGTGGTCGGTCATACCAGGTGCGGTGTTGACTTCCAGGAACCAGAACTGCCCATCGGCGTCCTGCATCACGTCTGCCCTGCCCCAACCGGCAATACCCAGCGCCTCACAGGCCTTGGCCGTGAGGTCCATCAGTTGTTTTTCCTTGGCGGCGTCCAGCCCGCAGGGAATGCGGTACTGGGTATCGTTGGCGACGTACTTGGCGTCGTAGTCATAGAACGTGTGGGGCGTGCCCAGCGCAATCGGGGGCAACACCTGGTCACGCAGGGTGGCGATGGTGAACTCGGGACCGGAGATCCATTGTTCGACCAACACTTGCGAATCGTAGGAACTGGCGTCTTTCCATGCCGCGGTCAACTCAGGCAGCGAATTCACTTTCGCCATGCCGATACTTGAACCTTCATGGGCCGGTTTGACGATCAAAGGGAAGCCCAGTTCCGTGGCCGCCGAAATACAATCGGCCTCGGACGCCAGCACGGCGTGACGCGGTGTTGGAATGCCAAGGCTGTGCCAGACCTGCTTGGTGCGCAGCTTGTCCATCGCCAGGGCGGAAGCCAGGATGCCGCTGCCGGTGTAAGGAATGCCCAGGCACTCGAGCAGGCCTTGCATGCTGCCATCTTCGCCGCCACGGCCGTGCAGGATGATGAACGCACGGTCGATTTTTTCGCTCAGCAGGCGCTGCAGGAAATCGTCGCCCACGTCGATGCCGAATGCGTCGACGCCGGCGCTTTGCAGGGCGTGCAGCACGGCGTTGCCGGACTTGAGGGACACCTCGCGCTCGGCGCTCTTGCCGCCGAACAGCACGGCAACGCGGCCGAAGGCTTTCGGATCAAGGGTCGAGACCAGGTTGGCGTAGGCAGCAGTCATTTCAATTTCCCCTCGCTGGAAGCCACGATTGCCCCGGCGAATAACGGACTGTTCAACAGTTTCGGGGCCAGGCCCCCAATGTCACCGGCACCCTGGCACAGCAGGATGTCGCCGGCGCGCAGCAGCGGCTTGACCAACGGCGCGAGGTCCACGCCGCGTTCGATGTAGATCGGGTCCAACTGGCCGCGCTGGCGAATGCTGTGGCACAGCTGGCGGCTGTCAGCCCCCGGGATCGGCTCTTCACCGGCCGGGTAGACTTCCATCAGCAGCAGTACGTTGGCGTCGGCCAGCACCTGGACGAAATCGTCGTACAGGTCGCGGGTGCGGCTGTAGCGGTGCGGCTGGTAGACCATCACCAGGCGCCGCTCCGGCCAGCCACCGCGCACGGCCTTGATCACCGCCGCGACTTCGGTCGGGTGGTGGCCGTAGTCGTCCACCAGCATCACGTTGCCGCCGTCCACCGGCAGTTCGCCGTAGACCTGGAAACGTCGGCCCACGCCCTGGAACCCGGACAGGCCCTGGACAATGGCTTCATCGCTGACGCCTTCGTCGGTGGCGATGCAGATGGTGGCCAAGGCATTGAGTACGTTGTGATTGCCGGGCATGTTCACCGACACATCCAACGGCTCGCGATCAGGGCGCAGCACGGTAAAGAACGTCTGCATGCCCTGCTGGCGCACGTTGATGGCGCGCACGTCGGCTTCTTCGCCAAAACCGTAGGTCATGGTCGGACGCTTGATCAGCGGAAGGATTTCACGCACCACCGGGTCGTCCAGGCACACCACCGCCAAACCGTAGAACGGCAGGTTGTGCAGGAACTCGACGAAGGTTTTCTTCAGTTTGTTGAAGTCACCGTCGTAGGTCGCCATGTGGTCGGCGTCGATGTTGGTGACCACGGCCACCAGCGGTTGCAGGTGCAGGAAGCTCGCATCGCTCTCGTCGGCTTCGGCGATCAGGTAGCGGCTGGTGCCCAGCTGGGCATTGGTGCCCGCAGCGTTCAGACGACCACCGATCACGAAAGTCGGGTCCAGGCCACCGGCCGCGAACACCGAGGCGATCAGGCTGGTGGTGGTGGTCTTGCCGTGGGTACCGGCGACGGCGATGCCGTGGCGATAGCGCATCAGCTCGGCCAGCATCTCGGCCCGTGGCACCACGGGGATACGGCGCTCCAGGGCAGTGGCGACTTCCGGGTTGGAGGTGTTCACGGCACTGGAAACCACCAGCACGTCGGCATTGGCGGCGTTCTCGGCACGGTGGCCGATAAAGATCTGCGCACCGAAGGATTCCAGGCGCTCGGTGACCGGGGAGGCCTTCAGGTCGGAACCCGAGACCTGGTAACCCAGGTTCAGCAGCACCTCGGCGATCCCGCACATGCCCACGCCGCCGATACCGACGAAGTGGATGCGGCGGATACGGCGCATTTCCGGTTGCGGCATGGCTTTGCGATTCTCAACCATGGGCCACCTCCAGGCAGGTATCGACCACTTGGGTCGTGGCATCGGGTTTGGCCAGGCGGCGTGCGGCGCGGGCCATGTCTTCAAGTCGTTGCGGCTGCATCAAAACCTCTGTCAGGCGGGCGGCAAGATCCGCGGCACCAGTCGTTCTTTGCGGCATCAGGAAGGCAGCGCCTTCACGGGCCAAATAATCGGCGTTACGGGTCTGGTGATCGTCGATGGCGTGAGGCAAAGGCACCAGCATCGAGGGCAGACCGGCGGCAGCCAGTTCACTGATGGTCAGCGCGCCTGCGCGGCAGACCACCAGGTCGGCCCAGCCATAGGCTTGGGCCATGTCTTTGATGAAAGGCTGCACTTGCGCCTCGACGCCAACGGCGCGGTAGCGCTCGGCGGTCACTTCATCGTGGTTTTTGCCGGCCTGGTGAAACACTTCCGGGCGCAGTTCGGGGGCGACCTGCGACAGGGCTTCGGGCAGCAATTTGTTCAACGGTTCGGCCCCCAGGCTTCCGCCCAGGACCAGCAAACGCGCTTTGCGTCCAGCCAGGGCCGGGCGCGGTGTATCGAAAAACAGCTCGGTACGCACCGGATTACCAGTGGTGCGGCGGCTGCCCGACAGGGTAAAGGTGTCGGGAAAGGCTTCACAGACCCGGGCGGCCAACGGCACCAGTAACCGATTGGCGGTACCGGCCACGGCGTTCTGCTCGTGAACGATCACCGGCACACCGGCCAATTTCGCCGCAACACCGCCAGGACCGGTCACATAACCGCCAAACCCGACCACGCACACCGGGCGCAACCGACGGATGATCGCCCGCGCCTGCCAGACCGACTTGAGCAGCATCAGCGGCGCCTTGAGCAACGACAACTTGCCCTTGCCCCGCAGGCCGCTGGCGTCGATCCGGTGCAGCTCAAGGCCGGCAGCTGGCACCAGTTCGTTCTCGATGCCCCGTGGCGTGCCCAGCCAGTGCACGGTGTAGCCGCGCGCCTGGAACTCCCGGGCACAGGCCAGCGCCGGGAATACGTGCCCGCCGGTACCACCCGCCATGATCAGCACATTAGCGCCCATGAGTCGGCTCCTCGGCGAAGTCGCTCTCTTGAAACTCCATCTCTTCGCTGCCCAGGTGGGTTCGACTCTCCCATTCGATGCGCAACAACAGGCCGAGACAGGCGCAGCAGATCACCAGGGAGCTGCCGCCATAACTGAGGAACGGCAGCGTCAAACCCTTGGTCGGCAGCAGGCCGACGTTCACGCCGATGTTGATCAGGAACTGGCCGATCCACAGGAACGACAAGCCATACGCCACGTAAGCGGCAAAAAACTGCTTGGCCTTCTCGGCCCACAAGCCGATGTACATGCCGCGCACGCAGACGAATACGAACAAGGCAACGGTGCACAAGGAGCCGACCACGCCCAGCTCTTCGGCCAATACCGAGAACACGAAGTCAGTGTGGGCTTCCGGCAGGTAGAACTGCTTCTGCACGCTGTTGCCCAGGCCTACGCCCAGCCATTCGCCGCGACCGAAGGCGATCAGCGCCTGGGTCAATTGATAGCCGGAACCGAACTGGTCGGCCCACGGGTCGGTAAAGGTGATCAAACGCGCCATCCGATAGGGTTGCGCCTGCACCAGCACCGTCACGGCGGCAACCGCCAGCGCCACCATCAGGGTGAACCGGAACAGCCCGACGCCGCCCAGGAACAGCATGGCCGCCGCCGCGCCCATCATCACCACCGTGGCGCCGAAGTCCGGCTCCATCAGCAGCAGGCCCGCCATCGGCAGCAACACGATGAATGGCTTGAAGAACCCCATCCAGCTCTCGCGCACTTCTTTCTGGCGACGCACCAGGTAACCGGCGAGGTAGATCACCACAAAGACCTTGGCGATCTCCGAAGGCTGAACGTTGAAGAAACTGAAGCCGATCCAGCGCATCGAGCCGTTGACCTCGCGGCCGATGCCCGGCAACAGCACCATCACCAACAGGCCGAAGGCACCGAGCAGCATCATCCAGCCCAGGCGCTGCCAGGTGGCGATCGGCACCATCATGGTGACGACGCACGCACCCAAGCCGATCACCAGGTAAACCAAGTGGCGGATCATGTGGTAAAGCGTGTTGCCCGACTGCACGGCGGCCACTTCCGACGACGCGGACGTGATCATCACCAGGCCAAGGCCCAGCAAGGCCAGGCAACCGGCAAGCATCGGGAAATCCAGGTCGATGCCGCGCCCAGTGATCAGCGGCGACGGGTACGGCTTGATGATGTTCATCAGGCTCATGCCAAGTCCTCCGCGGCCCGGGCGAACAGCTGCCCGCGCTCTTCATAGTTCTTGAACATGTCGAAACTGGCGCAGGCCGGCGACAACAGCACCGCATCGCCTGGTTGCGCAAGGGCGCGGCACTGTTGCACCGCCTCGTCCAGCGAACCGACCCGAACCAGCGGCACGGCATCGCCGAGGGCCTGGGCGATCAATTCACGGTCACGGCCCATCAGCACCACGGCACGGCAGTTGGCCGCCACCGGGTCGCGCAGGTCCTTGAAGTCGGCGCCCTTGCCGTCGCCGCCGGCGACCAGCACGAGCTTGCCTTCGATGTCCGCGCCCAGCCCTTCGATGGCCGCCAGTGCGGCACCGACATTGGTGGCCTTGGAGTCGTTGTACCAAGCCACGCCGTCCAGGTCGCGCACCCACTGGCAGCGGTGCTCAAGACCGGCAAAGGTACGCAGGGCCGAGAGCATGGCGTCGAACGGCAGGCCGACCGCATGCCCCAGGGCCAGCGCGGCCAGGGCATTGGCCTGGTTGTGGGCGCCACGAATCTTCAGTTCGCGCACCGGCATCAGGTTCTGGAATTCGAAGGCCAGGTATTTCTCGCCATTCTCTTCGCGCAGCCCGAAGCCTTTGAAGTCCGGCACGCCCAGGCCGAAGGACCAGCACGGCATGCCCTCGCCCAACAACGGACGAGTCAGGGCGTCCTGGCGGTTGAACACCACTTGCCGGGCACCACGGAAGATCCGGTGCTTGGCCAGGTGATAAGCCGGCAGGCCGCTGTAGCGGTCCATGTGGTCTTCGCTGACATTGAGCACGGTCGCCACTTCGGCGCCCAGGTGGTCGGTGGTTTCCAGCTGGAAGCTCGATAGCTCCATCACGTACAGCTCGACGTCGTCACTGAGCAGGTCCAGCGCCGGGGTACCGAGGTTGCCGCCCACGGCGACGCGCTTGCCGGCCGCCGCGGCCATCTCGCCCACCAGGGTCGTGACAGTGCTCTTGGCATTGGAACCGCTGATGGCGACGATCGGCGCCTTGGCGTTACGCGCGAACAGCTCGATGTCGCCGGACAATTTCACGCCACGGGCAGCGGCCGCCTGCAGGGCTGGAGTCGCCAGGGCCAGGCCGGGGCTCACGTAGAGCTCATCGGCGCGGCACAGGAATTCGACGTCCAACTCGCCACAACGCACGTCCACCTGCGGATAGTCACGGCGCAGCGTGGCCAGCTCAGGTGGATTTTCCCGCGTATCGGCGACGGCAAACGACACACCCCGGCTCGCCAGGAAGCGAACCAGGGACATGCCGCTCTTGCCGAGGCCGACAACGATGCGGAAGTGGTCAGAAGCGATCAGGGACACTCGTTCTACCTCAGCTTCAGGGTGGCAAGGCCGATCAGCACCAGAATCACAGTGATGATCCAGAAACGGACGATCACACGCGGCTCGGGCCAGCCCTTGAGTTCAAAGTGGTGGTGGATCGGCGCCATGCGGAATACGCGGCGGCCGGTCAATTTAAAGGAAGCAACCTGAATGACGACTGACAGGGTCTCCATCACGAACACACCGCCCATGATGAACAGGACGATTTCCTGGCGAACGATGACGGCGATGGTACCCAGGGCCGCGCCCAGCGCCAGCGCGCCGACGTCGCCCATGAAGACTTGCGCCGGGTAGGTGTTGAACCACAGGAAGCCCAGGCCGGCACCGATCAGCGCTCCGCAGAACACGATCAGCTCGCCCGCCCCTGGCACATAGGGGATCAACAGGTATTCAGCGAATTTCACGTTACCCGACAGGTAGCAGAAAATCCCCAGGGCGCCGCCGACCATGACCGTGGGCATGATCGCCAGGCCATCGAGGCCGTCGGTAAGGTTGACCGCGTTGCTCGAACCGACGATCACCAGGTAGGTCAGCACGATGAAACCTGCGCCCAGTGGGATGCTGTAGTCCTTGAGCATCGGCAGGATCAGGGTGGTCTCCACCGGCGAAGCGGCGGTCATATAAAGGAAGATCGCCGCGCCGAGGCCGAACACCGACTGCCAGAAATACTTCCAGCGGCTTGGCAGCCCACGGGAGTTCTTCTCGATGACCTTGCGGTAGTCGTCGACCCAGCCGATGGCGCCGAAGAGCAGGGTCACCAGCAGCACGACCCAGACATACCGGTTCGCCAGGTCGGCCCAGAGCAGGGTGCTGATGCCGATGGACGACAGGATCAGCGCGCCGCCCATGGTCGGGGTGCCGGATTTGGACAGGTGCGATTGCGGGCCATCGTTACGAACCGACTGGCCGATTTGCAGGTTCTGCAGGGTGCGGATCATCCACGGGCCCAGGAACAGCGACAACGACAGCGCGGTCAGCACACCCAGGATCCCGCGCAGGGTCAGGTACTGGAAGACCGCGAAGCCTTTGTAGAACTGTTGCAGGTACTCCGCTAGCAGCAGCAGCATTAATGTTTCTCCGTGGAGGCGCCGCACAGTGCCGCGACGATGTTTTCCATCGCTGCGCTGCGTGAGCCCTTGATCAATAAGGTGGTGTTCGGATCCTGCTCGGCGACCAGGGCCTGGATCAGTTCGGCCTGAGTGGTGAAATGCCGTGCGTGTTCGCCAAACGCGGCGACTGCATGGGCCATCATCGGACCGACCGCATACAGCGCGTCGACCTTGCCGCGCGCATAGGCACCGACATCGTGATGCCCCTGTTGCGCCCACTCGCCCAGCTCACCGATATCCCCCAGCACCAATACGGTACGGCCGGAGAAACCGGCGAGGATATCCACAGCCGCGCACATGGACGACGGGTTGGCGTTATAGGTGTCGTCGATCACGCGCATGCCATTGCTGGTCAGTTGCGCAACTGAGCGCCCCTTGACCGGCTGCACGGCGTTCAGCCCGGCGACAATGCCCGGCAGCGACACGCCCAGCGCATGGGCGGCAGCCGCCGCGGCCAGGGCGTTGGCAACGTTATGAGTGCCGAGCAGGTTCAACTGCACCCGCTCGGCGCCATCCGGGCTGTGCAAGTTGAAGGCCGGGCAACCACGAGCGTCGCGGTCCAGGTCGCTGGCGTAGAAATTCGCGGCGAGATTGCTCAGGGCAAAGGTCAGCACCTTGCGCTCGCCCGCCCGGGTCTTCCAGATTTCGAAGGCCTTGTCGTCGAGATTCAGCACGGCGACGCCATCGGCATCCAGCCCCTCGATGATCTCGCCCTTGGCCTCGACGATTTTTTCCGGGCCGCCGAACTCGCCGACGTGGGCAGTCCCGGCGTTGTTGAGCACCGCCACATGAGGCTTGGTCATGCCCACGGTGTAGGCAATCTCGCCGAGCCGCGAAGCGCCCAGCTCGATGACGGCGGCGCTGTGTTCCGGCGCCAGCTCCAGCAGGGTCAGCGGCACACCAAGGTCATTGTTCAGATTGCCGCGAGTCGCCAGTACCGGACCGCGGGTGCGCAGGATGCTGGCCAGCATTTCCTTGACCGTGGTCTTGCCGCTGGAGCCGGTGATGGCCGCGACCGGGTTGCCAAACGCCGCGCGGTTCAGCGCACCGAGCTGGCCCAGGGCCTGGCGGGTGTCGTTGACGAGTAATTGCGGCAGCGTGCTGTTGGTCACTTCGCGCTCGACCAGGGCCGCGACCGCACCTTTGCCCGCGACTTCGTTCAAGTAATCGTGACCATCGAAACGTGGCCCAGCCAGGGCGACGAACAATTGCCCCGGCGCGATCGCCCGGCTGTCGATGCTGACGCCGTTGAAGGTGGCGTCCGCAGCGATGAGGCGCGCATTCAGGGCGTTGGTCAGTTCGCTGAGCTTCAGGGCCTTAAGCATGGGCCACCTCCCATGCGGTCAGGGCATGATCGGCTTCCACCAGGTCGGAGAACGCATGGCGTTCGCCGTTGATTTCCTGATAGTCCTCGTGGCCCTTGCCGGCCAGGACAACGACATCGTCCGCCGAGGCGCTGGCGATCAATTGGGCAATGGCCTGGCCGCGACCAGCCACGAAGGTGACGTTATCCACAGCCGCAAAACCGGCGCGGATGTCGTCGAAAATCCGCTGCGGGTCTTCGCTGCGTGGGTTGTCGTCGGTGACCAGCACGCCGTCTGCCAGCCGCTCCACCACTTCGGCCATCAACGGGCGTTTGCCGCGATCGCGATCGCCACCGCAGCCGAACAGGCACAGCAACTTGCCCTTGGCGTGAGGACGCAGGGCCGTGAGAACTTTTTCCAACGCGTCGGGGGTATGGGCGTAATCGACCACAACCAGTGGTTGAGTCCCACCGCCCAAACGCTGCATGCGACCGGCCGGGCCCTCGAGCTTCGGCAAGACCTTGAGAATTTCGTCCAGCGCGTAGTCCAGGCCGAGCAAGGCGCCGATGGCCGCCAATACGTTGCTCAGGTTGAAGCGGCCGAGCAAAGTGCTGCGCAAATGGTGCTCGCCCTGGGGCGTGACCAAGGTGGCGCGCACGCCTTCGTCATTGAATTGCGCCTGGCGTACATAAAGGTAGGCGCTGGCATCTTCCAGGCTGTAGGTGATCAATCGCGATTCGCGCTTTTCGGCAGCCAGTTGCCGACCGAATTCGTCATCGAGGTTGATGACCCGGCACTTCAGGTCATTCCAGGCAAACAGCTTGGCCTTGGCTTCACCGTAGGCCTGCATGGTGCCGTGGTAATCCAGGTGATCCCGGGACAGGTTGGTCAGCACCGCGACATCGAACGCCAGCGCGGTCACACGGCCCTGGTCCAAACCATGGGAAGAGACTTCCATCGCCACGGCCTTGGCACCAGCCTTTTTCAGGTCAGCCAGGGTCGCTTGCACGGCAATCGGGTTCGGCGTGGTGTGCAGGCCGCTTTCCAGCGCGCCATGGAAGCCGTTGCCCAGGGTCCCGACAATGCCGCAGTGCTGGCCGAGCAGGTCGAGGGCCTGGGCCACCAGTTGGGTCACGCTGGTCTTGCCGTTGGTACCGGTCACGCCCACCAGGTTCAGGTGACGGCTCGGTTCGCCATAGAAACGCCCGGCGATGTCCGACAGCTGCGCTGCCAGGCCCTTGACTGGAATCAGCGGAACATCGGTGATCGGCAGCACAGTCGCGCCTTGCACTTCATAAGCCACGGCAGCCGCGCCACGCTTCAGGGCATCGGCGATGTGGGCACGGCCATCGAAACGGGCACCCGGCACCGCCAGGAACAAATCCCCGGCGCGGACATTGCGGCTGTCCAGGGCCAGCTCACGAATCAGCAGATCGTGACCGGCGTGGGCAAAAATCTTGTTCAGGCTCAGGGACATCAGCCACGCCCTCCATCGGCTTTCAAGGGAACGACCGGCGCGGTATTGGCCTGCTGGGTCGGCGGCAGGTTATCCGGGGTAATGTTCATCAGGCGCAGGGTGCCGGACATCACTTTGCTGAACACCGGCGCCGAGACCAGGCCACCGAAGTAGCCCGCCTTGCTTGGTTCGTCGATGACCACGACGATGGCGTAGCGCGGGTCGCTCATCGGGCCGAAGCCGGCAAACAGCGAACGGTAGGAATTCTCGGCATAGCCTTTGGTGCCCACGGAGGTTTTACGGGCCGTACCCGATTTGCCTGCCACGTGATAGGCCGGCACCTGGGCACGATAGACACCGCGCGGCGCCTCGATCACCTGTTGCAGCATGCCCTGCATGGTCTTGGCGACATTCTCCGGGATCACCTGGGTGGTCTGCGGCGCCTTGTCGGTCTTGATCAGGGTCAGTGGTGCGATACGGCCATTGTTGGCCAGCGCGGAGAACGCGTGGACCAGTTGGATCGCCGTCACGGAAACACCGTAACCGTAGGACAACGTAGCCGTTTCAGCCTTGCGCCAATCCCGGTAGTTCGGCAGGTTGCCGACACGCTCGCCCGGGAAGCCCAGGCCGGTGTCCTGGCCGAGGCCGATTTTCTGGGCCAGGCGATAAATCGTCTCGCCGCCGATATCGAAGGCGATCTTGCTCATGCCCACGTTACTGGAGTTGATCAGGATGCCGGTCAGGTCGAGCACCGGGCCCTCGGTCTTGGACACGTCACGAATGGTGTACTTGCCGATCTGCAGGGTGCCCGGGTACACCTCGACGGTGTCGCTCGGTTTCCAGCGCCCGGTTTCCAGGGCAGCGGCCATGGACACGGCTTTCATAGTCGAACCGGGCTCGAACACGTCGATCATCGCGCGGTTGCGCATCATCGCCGGTTGCAGGTTGCGACGGTTGTTCGGGTTGTAGGTCGGCTGGTTGACCATCGCCAGGATCTCGCCGGTCTTCACGTCCATGATTACCAGGCTGCCGGCCTTGGCACCGTTCTCGACGATGGCATTGCGCAGCTCGCGGTTGGCCAGGTATTGCAGGCGCAGGTCAATGGACAACGCCAAGGGCTTGCCGGCCTTGGCGTTTTTGGTGACTTGGACATCCTTGATCAGCCTGCCGCGCCGGTCCTTGATGACCTGGCGCTTACCGGCGACCCCGGCGAGCCATTCGTCATAGGCCAGTTCGACACCTTCCCGCCCTCGGTCATCAATGTCGGTAAACCCGACCATATGGGCCGTGACTTCACCGGCCGGGTAGAAACGCCGGAACTCTTCGATGCCATAGACACCAGGTACTTTCAGGTCGAGCACGCTCTGGCCCTGTTCGGGCGTCAACCCGCGCACCAGATAGATGAACTCCTTGTTGGCCTGGGCTTCGAGGCGCTCGGCCAGGGCCTTGGGATCCTGCCCGAGGGCAGCGGCCAGTGCTGGCCATTTTTCCTTGGCCAGCTGCATTTCCTTGGCGTTGGCCCACAAGGTGGTCACCGGGGTGCTCACGGCCAGGGGTTCGCCATTGCGGTCGGTGATCAGGCCACGGTGAGCCGGGATCGGAATATGCCGCACACTGCGCGCATCGCCCTGCCCCTTGAGGAAATCACGGTCGACGACTTGCAGGTCGATGATGCGCCACGAAATCGCCGCCACCATGATCCCGAGCAAGCCCAGGACCAGACGAAACCGCCACGGGAACAGCGCCCCTTCGAGTTTCATCATGGCGCCACCATCTGCACTTCGGCAGCGCCGGGAATGCGCATTTTCAGCTGCTCGGTGGCCAACACTTCGATACGACTATGGGCGGTCCAGGTGCTCTGCTCCAGGATCAACCGGCCCCACTCGGCCTGCGCCTTGTCCCGCACGCTCAGCTCGTTGTAAAGGGAATTGAGAAGCTGCCGGTTCCAGTGCGCGCTATAGGACACGGCGATGGCCGACACGAGCACGCCGATAAACAGCAGCAGCATGAAAAAGCTGCCGCCGGGCAGTGGCTTGGCGAAGAGCTTGCTCACCGCAACTTCTCCGCAACACGCATGACGGCGCTACGGGCGCGCGGGTTGGCCTTGAGTTCAGCCTCGGAGGCGAACTGCGCTTTGCCATGGATCTTGATTTTTGGCACGAAGGCTTCGAAACGCACCGGCAGGTTGCGCGGCAGGTTATCGGCTTCGCCTTTGGTGAGTTTGCGCATGAACAGCTTGACGATGCGGTCTTCCAGGGAATGGAAGCTGATCACCACCAGCCGACCGCCGATCTCCAGCGCTTCAAGAGCCGCTTCAAGACCGACTTCCAGATCGCCCAGCTCGTTATTGACGTGGATGCGCAAGCCCTGGAACGCGCGGGTCGCCGGGTTCTTGCCCTTTTCCCAGGCCGGATTGGCAACTTTCAGCACCTCGGCCAGGTCGCCGGTGCGCTCGAACGGCTTGATGTCGCGCCGCTCGACCACGGCACGGGCCATGCGGCCGGAGAAACGCTCTTCACCGTATTCCTTGAAGACACGGGCGATTTCTTCCACCGGGGCGGTATTGACGAATTCGGCGGCACTGATGCCACGGGACGGGTCCATACGCATGTCCAGCGGACCGTCATTGAGGAAGCTGAAGCCGCGCTCCGGGTCGTCCAGTTGTGGCGAAGACACGCCCAGGTCGAGCAGCACACCACTGACCTTGCCGGCCAGGCCACGCTCGGCGACTTCCGAAGCCAGCTCGGCAAAGCTGCGTTGCACAATGACAAAGCGGCCGTCTTCGGCCGCCAGCGCTTGCCCGGTGGCAATCGCTTGAGGATCCTTGTCGAATCCCAGCAACCGGCCACCCGGACCGAGCTTGCTGAGAATCAACCGGCTGTGTCCGCCACGCCCGAATGTGCCGTCCAGATAGCAGCCATCAGGACGTACGGCGAGAGCCTCGACGGCTTCGTCAAGCAGTACGGTGATGTGGTTAAAGCCGCTATCAATAGTCACAGGATCAAATCACGCAGTTCATCAGGCATGGCGCCCGGTTGTTGAATAGCAGCGAGGTCGGCGGCAGAAACCGCATTCCAGGCATCTTCGTCCCACAGTTGGAACTTGTTCAGTTGGCCCACCAGCATCGCGCGCTTGTCCAGCTTGGCGTACTCGCGCAGGCGCGGTGGAACCAGGAAACGACCACTGCCATCGAGTTCGAGGTCGACGGCATTACCGATCAGCAAGCGTTGCAAACGGCGGTTTTCTTCCCGTAGCGAAGGCAGTGCGCGCAGTTTGGTTTCGATGATTTCCCACTCATCAAGAGGGTAAACACACAAACATGGGTCAACGGCGTCGATCGTGACGATTAACTGCCCCGAACTTCGCGAAACGAGCTCGTCACGATACCGGCTCGGCATAGCGAGACGGCCTTTTGCATCGAGACTGATAGCGTTAGCTCCGCGAAACACGTCTGCGTTTCTCCACTTTTTGGCGTTTTACCTTCAAAAAAACCCACTTCATGCCACTTTCCGCCACTTGCGCACACTATAGGAATGCGCCCACCGCACCGTCAAGGCGCGGATTGAAGGAAAAGCCTTATAGATCGGAGATTTAGGAGCGTTTCAGGAGGGGTAACAAGAATCTGACGTAGGAATTTTCGCCTCAACCCGAATGAGCACAGGCGGCTGCGCGCACAAGTTAAAGTGATTTATTAAGAGTAAGATTTTTTTGGTATTAGGAACTGCGTCTGCCAGTGATTCCGGCAGGGAGGGAAAAAGGTGGAGAGTCGATCTGTAAGCCGGGTTCTGTCTTGAACAGTCATTCGTCTACGATGGCCATCACTGGACATCTTTAGCAACCTACCCGGTCCCAGCGCGGGCCACGCCTTGGGACCCTATTTGGTCTTGCTCCAAGTGGGGTTTACCTAGCCACGAACTGTTGCCAGCCGTGCGGTGCGCTCTTACCGCACCTTTTCACCCTTACCGGCGCCGAAGCGCTTAGGCGGTTATTTTCTGTGGCACTTTCCGTAGGCTCACGCCTCCCAGGCATTACCTGGCACTTCGCCCTATGGAGCCCGGACTTTCCTCCCCCCCCTAATTCTCATAGAGGGCAGCGACTGTCCGATCGACTCTCCACCGCGAAGGTTAACGGTAGAGCGCTTGAAGAACAAGCGCTAAAAGCCTTGGGCCAGACCCTCACCTTGGTTTCACTGGCCTTTCTGTTTTTCCAGTGCGACCTGGTACAGCACATTCTTGCGCTCGCCAGTGATTTGCGCCGCAAGGGCCGCGGCACGCTTGAGCGGCATTTCCTCGAGTAGCAGGTCCAGGACGCGCATCGCTTCGCTGCTGACAGCGTCTTCACTTTCCGGGGCTGTCCATCCGGCCACCAGGACGACACACTCGCCGCGCTGCTGGTTGCTGTCGCCTTCGACGAAGGCTCGCAGCTCCGCCAACGGCAACCCCTTGAGGGTTTCGAAGGTCTTGGTCAACTCACGAGCCAGCAGCGCCGGGCGCTCGGCGCCGAACACCAGTTCCATGTCCTGCAGGCATTCCAGAATGCGGTGCGGCGCCTCATAGAAGATCAGCGTGCGCGGTTCTTCCTTTATAGCTTCCAGGCGCGCCCGTCGCCCCACCGCCTTGGCCGGCAGGAAACCTTCGAAGATGAAACGGTCCGACGGCAGGCCCGCCGCCGACAGCGCCGCGATCAATGCACAAGCGCCCGGCACCGGCACCACGCTGATGCCCGCCGCCCGAGCCTGACGCACCAGATGATAGCCAGGATCGGAAATCAGTGGCGTACCGGCATCGGAAATCAGCGCGACGTTATCGCCCGCCAGCAGCCGGGTAATGAAACGACTGCCTTCATCCCGTTCATTGTGTTCGTGACAGGCCGCCAACGGCGTGGAAATGCCAAAATGCTGCAGCAGGCGCTGGGAGTGGCGCGTGTCCTCAGCTGCGATCAGTGCAACTTCCTGCAGGATTTTCAGCGCCCGGGCACTGATATCGTCCAGGTTGCCGATGGGCGTCGCCACCACATAAAGCGAGCCGGCAGCGGAATTCAAAGCACCTGGAGCAGTCAAGACACATACCTCATGATCGGTAAAAACCGCCATTGTAGCGTGTAGCGGCCGTCTCGGCTGTTCGCGGTAACGGGTAACCCGAGGCAATGTCGCTCACTGGAAGGTTACACAAGCCCTTGTGGCGAGGGAGCCTGCTCCCTCGCCACGGAGGTCAATATCCCCGTCTTTTGTGGTGCACCGCACTCTTTGAAATACCTAAATTGATCGATTCACACCACTAACATCGCGCCCCGGCCAGCGCTTGGGTACAATTCGACGCTAATTTGATCTCGTATCAGGAACACTTACATGATCGCTTGCCTGCGGCTGCTCTCCGCCCTCTGCCTCGCTGCCCTCCTGGCGGCCTGCGCCAGCTCGCCCTCGTCCAGCCTTGGCGAACTTCCACGCACCCCGGATGCCAGTATCGAGCAGTTGCTCGAACAGGCCACTCAAAGCAAAAATCCGGAAAAAGCCGCCCTGCTGCGCCTGAGCGCTGCCGACCTGGCCTACCGCCAGGGCAATGCCGGCCAATCCGCACAGATCCTGCAACAAGTGCCGATGGAACAACTCAAGCCCGGCCAGCAGATTTTTGCCAGCACGCTGTCGGCCGAACTGGCGATGACCCGCAACCAGCCCAAGGCGGCACTGACCGCCCTGGGCCACCCAAGCCTGCAACACCTGAGCGAAATGCCGGTGGAACAGCAGGTTCGCACCGGTACCGTCCGCGCCCGCGCCCTGGAGGCCGATGGCCAGACCCTGGCCGCCGCCAAGGAGCGCATTTTCATCGCACCCCTGCTGGAAAACGACGCTGCGGCAAAGAACCACGAAGCCATCTGGTCGTTGATCGCCTCGCTGCCCACCGACCAGTTGCAGCCAAGCTCCAACGACGACCTTGGCGGCTGGCTGAGCCTGGCCCAGGCCGTCAAGACCGCCGGCACCCTGGAACAACAGCAGGCGGCGATCGACCACTGGCGCGAACAGAACCCCAAGCACCCCGCCGCCCTGCAACTGCCGACACCCCTGGTCAAGCTCAAGGAACTGGCGAGCCAGCCGCTGAGCAAGATCGCCCTGCTGCTGCCACAAAATGGCCAGCTGGCTGCGGTTGCCAAGGCCTTGCGTGAGGGCTTCATGGCCGCGCACTACCAGGCCCAGCAGGCCGGTCAGAAGCCGCCAAGCATCCAGTTCTATGACAGCTCCAGCCTGACCTCCATGGACGAGTTCTATCGCAAGGCCCAGGCCGACGGCGTGCAGCTGGTAGTCGGACCGCTGGAAAAACCACTGGTCAAGCAGATCAGCACCCGCCCGCAACTGCCGATCACCACCCTGGCGCTGAACTACAGCGAAGGCGAACAAGGGCCACCGCAACTGTTCCAGTTCGGCCTGGCCCCCGAGGATGAAGCCCGCGAAGTCTCCCGTCGCGCCCGCGCCGACGGCCTGCATCGTGCCGCCGCCATGGTACCGAAGGGTGAATGGGGCGATCGTGTCCTGAAAGCCTTCAGCCAGGACTGGCAGGCCAATGGCGGCACCATCATCGCAATCGAACGGGTCGACCAGCCGGTGCAACTGGCCCAGCAGATCGCCGACATGTTCCAACTGCGCCAGAGCGAAGGTCGCGCCAAGAGCCTGCAAAGCACCGTTGGCACCACGGTCGCAGCCCAGCCGTCCCGTCGCCAGGACATCGAATTCATCTTCCTGGCCTCGACGCCCCAACAGGCCCAACAGATCAAGCCCACCCTGAACTTCCAGTACGCAGGTGATGTGCCGGTCTACGCGACGTCTTCAGTGTTCAGCGCCAGCGGTGACCAGAACCAGTACAACGACATGAGCGGTATCCGCTTCTGCGAGACCCCGTGGCTGCTCGACGCCAATGACCCGCTGCGCAAGCAGGTCACCGCCCAGTGGCCCCAGGCAGGCGGCAGCCTGGGCCGGTTGTACGCGATGGGTGTAGACGCCTATCGCCTGGCACCGCGCCTGGGCCAGCTCAAGACGCTGCCGGACAGCCGCATCGAAGGCCTGTCGGGCAGCCTGGCAGTGTCTCCAACCCAGCGCGTACAGCGTCAACTGCCTTGGGCCGAGTTCGTCAACGGCCAGGTGCAGCGCCTGCCGGATACCCAGCGCTGATGCCCGACCGATCACGCCAGCAAAGCGGACGGGATGCCGAGGGCCAGGCCCTCGCGCATCTCCAGCAACAAGGCCTGCGGCTGGTGGCGCAGAACTGGTTGTGTAAACGCGGCGAGCTTGATCTGGTCATGCTTGACGGCGATACAGTAGTATTCGTCGAAGTCCGCTACAGAAAAAATACTCAATGGGGTGGCGCGCTCGACAGCATTGACGAGCGCAAGCGCCAGAAGCTGGTTTTTGCCGCGCAGTATTTTCTGCAAAGCGAGCCTCGCTGGGCCGATCATCCCTGCCGCTTCGACGTGGTTGCCATCGACAGCAACGCCGCCCAATTGAACTGGCTGCAGAACGCCTTCGACAGTTGAGCGCCCATGCCGAGCCGGACACCTTCACCTAACTTTTTTGCTCTTTGCTTTGCGCGCCGCACATGTTTGTGCCGATAAGCCGCGCTACTTAAGGTCACACAGATGGACATGCAATCGCGAATTCGCCAGCTTTTTCAGGCCAGTATCGACACCAAGCAACAGGCGATGGACGTACTTGCACCGCACATCGAGCAAGCCAGCCAAGTGATGGTCAACGCCCTGCTCAACGAGGGCAAGATGCTTTCGTGCGGCAATGGCGGTTCGGCCGGCGACGCCCAGCACTTCTCCTCGGAGCTGCTCAACCGCTTCGAGCGCGAACGCCCGAGCCTGCCGGCGATCGCCCTGACCACCGACAGCTCGACGATCACCTCGATCGCCAACGACTACAGCTACAACGAAATATTCTCCAAACAGATCCGCGCCCTGGGCCAACCCGGCGATGTACTGCTGGCGATTTCCACCAGCGGCAACTCGGCCAATATTATTCAAGCGATCCAGGCCGCACATGATCGCGAAATGATTGTCGTAGCATTGACGGGTCGTGACGGCGGCGGCATGGCGTCCCTGCTATTGCCAGAAGACGTTGAGATCCGCGTACCGGCCAATGTCACCGCACGTATCCAGGAAGTCCACCTGCTGGCGATCCACTGCCTTTGCGACTTGATCGACAGCCAACTGTTCGGGAGTGAAGAATGACCCCTAATCGCCTAGGCCTTCTGGCCCTGACCCTGTGCCTCGGCATCAGCGGCTGCACATCGGTGGTTAACGCCAGCCGGGAAAAGCCGATTGAAGATGACCGCGGCACCCGCACCTTCGGCAGCAAGATCGACGACTCCCTGATTGAAACCAAGGTAGGCGTGAACATCGCCAAGGCCGACCCGGATCTGGACAACAACTCGCACATCGTCGTCACCAGCTTCAATGGCGTCGTACTGCTGGCCGGCCAGACCCCGCGCGCCGACCTCAAGGCCAAGGCCGAACAGGAAGCCAGCGCTGTGCAACGGGTCAAGACTGTGCATAACGAACTGCAGGTCCTGCAACCCTCCTCGCTGCTGGCGCGCCAGAACGACGCCTGGCTGACCACCAAGATCAAGACCCAGATGCTCACCGACGCCAGCATTCCCGGCTCGCGTATCAAGGTTGTGACTGAGAATGGCATCGTCTATTTGCTGGGGTTGTTGACCAAGAAAGAGGCTGCGCAGGCGACCAACCTGGTGCAGGGTGTGTCTGGGGTGCAGAAAATCGTCAAGTTGTTTGAGTATATTGACTGATACTGAACTTCAGCTGCTCAAGAAAAACGGCGCTTCTTCCGAGATGGAAAGCGCCGTTTTTTTTGGAGGGCTCGGCGTGTATATCCATTGCTGCGGTAACGGCGGCTTAGGGTTCCGCTCTTACAGCGGGTCACTTTCGAAAAGCGCAAAAGTAAGCAAAACGCTCCTGCCCCACCACTCGGTGCCTCGCCTAGGCTCGGCATGCCTGAACGAAGGCATTGCTCCGTGGGCCGCCGCGAAGGGCCATCCATGGCCCAGCGCGGCTATCCCGGCATCCATGCCGGGTTACCCACTCCACAACACCTCCGTTCAGCCAGCGTGGTTAACGGGGCGCCCGAGATCAACGGCCACCGCGAGGCGGCCTGGTAGCCGACCTGGTTCTGGGTGATCGCGTTTCTCCTGTGGGAGCGAGCTTGCTCGCGATGGCGGTGGTTCAGTCACATGGATGCTGGGGCTGCTGGCCCCTTCGCGAGCAAGCTCGCTCCCACAGAGGGGCGGTGCTGGGCATAAGTTTTGTGCCCACTGAAGATCGAAAATGTGGGAGCGAGCCTGCTCGCGATGGCGGTGGTTCAGTCAGTATTAATGCTGCCTGACAGACCGCTATCGCGAGCAAGCTTTGCTCCCACAGATCTAACGGATGTACGACCGGGAGAGTCAGGTCGGCTGTTAGGCCGCCTCGCGGTGGACGTTGATCTCGGCGCCCCGTTAACCACGCTGGCCGAACGCAGGCATTGTGGAGTGGGCATCCCGGCATGGATGCCGAGATAGCCGCGCTGGGCCATGGATGGCCCTTCGCGGCGGGCCCACGGAGCAATGCCGGAGTGAGGGCATGCCGAGCCTAGGCGAGGCACCAAGTGGTGGGGCAAAAGCGCTTTGGTTACTTTCGCGCTTTTCGAAAGTGACCCGCCGTCAGGGCGGAACCCAAAGCGGCCGTTACCGCAGCAACGGATATACACACCAACCATGACACAAAAAAAATGCCCACATCTCACGACACGGGCATTTTCTTAACCAAGTCACCAAGCTTTCAAACAGCCTGTATCTGGCACAGATCTACCTACTTCACCACTTTCAGACTAGGCCGACCGCTAGGACGCGGCGGCTCGTCATCCGGTGGCGGCAAGTCATCATCCGGCTCGAACTCTTCTTCGCCATCAATCGGCGCTTCCAGCTCAAACACCATGCCCTGGCCATTCTCCCGAGCATAAATCCCCAGGATCGCAGCAATAGGCACGTACAAAGTGTGCGGCACGCCACCGAAGCGCCCTTCGAAGCTGACAGCGTCGTTATCCATGTGCAGGTGACGCACTGCGGCTGGCGACACGTTCAAGACAATTTGCCCGTCATTGGCAAAACCCTGCGGCACCTGCACCGACGGAAACTCGGCGTTGACCAGCATGTGCGGGGTGCAATCGTTGTCCACAATCCACTCGTAGAGCGCGCGGACCAGATAAGGTCGACTGGAGTTCATAGCGGCTCCCTAAGCCTTAGCGCATGTCACGTTCGACGCCAGACAGACTCGCCTGGAAAGCCTCACGCGCGAATTGGCGCTCCATATAATCAAGCAGCGGCTTGGCCGGCCGCGGCAGTTCGATACCCAGAATCGGCAAACGCCAGAGTATGGGCAATAGGCAGCAATCCACCAGACTTTGTTCCTCACTGAGGAAAAACGGCTTATCGACGAACAGTGGCGATACGCCTGTCAGGCTTTCACGCAATTCCTTGCGTGCCACGACCCGCGCCGGCTCCTTGGTCCGAGAATCCAGGATCAGATCCACCAACCCGCACCAGTCACGCTGGATGCGATGGATCAGCAAACGGCTGTTGGCACGCGCGACAGGGTACACCGGCAGTAAAGGTGGATGCGGATAACGCTCATCCAGATATTCCATCACCACGGTCGACTCCCACAACGCCAGGTCACGATCGACCAGTGTGGGCAGGCTACCGTAAGGGTTCACCTCGATCAGCTTCGGCGGCTGACGGCCCGCTTCGACGTAAATGATCTCGGCGCTGACACCCTTCTCTGCCAGTACGATGCGTACCCGGTGGGAATAGTGGTCGGCGGGGTCGGAGTAACAGGCCAACCGATTGGTCACGCCCATGGCGATCCTCCTCGCTTGTTGAAATTATCGAAAAACGGAAAAACGAGCGCGCCCAGAGGGCGTCTCCCGTAACACCTGGCTGGCCAGGCTCGTTACATTAGAGACGCCCTTGGGCGCGCACGATTAACAGCAACGGCTTACAGCTTTATCAATGCACGTCTTTCCAGTATTCACGCTTGAGCAGGTAAGCGAATACGAAGAAGAACGCCAGGTACAGCAATACATAGGTACCGATGCGCTGATGCTCCAGCTTCACCGGGTTGGCCGAGTAGGCCAGGAAGGTCACAAGGTTCTTGACCTTCTCGTCGAACTGCTCCGGCGTCAGGCTGCCGGTGTTCGGCAATACAGTCAGCTGGTCGCAGGCTTCATGAGTCAAAGCGGTGCCGGTCAGCGGATCGAATTGCTTTTTGCCGCCCTCAACGATCTGAATCTGTTTGCAGCCTACCACCTGGCGCCCCTGGAGGCCGACCAGTACGTTAGGCATGCCGACGTTCGGGAAGACCTTGTTGTTCACGCCCCATGGACGTGCAGGATCTTCGTAGAACGAACGCAGGTAACCATAAAGCCAGTCAGTCCCACGCACACGAGCAACCAGGGTCAGATCCGGCGGCGCGGCGCCGAACCAGGTCTTGGCATCCGCAGGTTGCATGCCGACGGTCATGTGATCGCCCAGCTTGGCACCGGTGAACACCAGCTTCTCGAGCATCGTTTCATGAGGAATGCCCAGGTCATCGGCAACACGCTCGTAGCGCTGGAACTTGGCACTGTGGCAACCCATGCAGTAGTTCGCAAACGTACGTGCGCCGTCCTGCATGGCAGCTTTGTCGGAAACGTCGATGTCGACTTTTTCCAGCTCCGGACCACCGTGTTCAGCCGCGAAGGACAGTACAGGCATAGCAGCAAGAATCAGTACAGCAAATAGCTTTTTCATCAGCCAGTCACCCTTTCCGGAACCGGTTTGGTCTTCTCGAGCCTGGTGTAGAACGGCATCAGAATGAAGTAGGCAAAGTACAGGAAGGTGCAAACCTGCGACAGCAACGTACGCTCCGGTGTCGGGGCCAGTACGCCCAGCACGCCCAGGATCACGAACGAGATGCAGAACACCACGAGCCAGATCTTGCTCAGCCAGCCTTTGTAGCGCATCGACTTGACGGGGCTGCGGTCCAGCCACGGCAGGACGAACAGCACTGCGATGGCCGCGCCCATGGCGATAACGCCCATCAGCTTGTCCGGGATCGCCCGCAAAATCGCGTAGAACGGTGTGAAGTACCAGACCGGAGCAATGTGCTCAGGGGTCTTGAACGCGTTCGCCTGCTCGAAGTTCGGCTTCTCTAGGAAGTAACCACCCATTTCCGGGAAGAAGAACACGATGGAGCAGAAGATGAACAGGAAGACCACCACGCCGACGATATCTTTCACGGTGTAGTACGGGTGGAAGGCGATGCCATCCAGCGGTACGCCGTTCTCGTCCTTGTGCTTCTTGATGTCCACGCCATCCGGGTTGTTCGAGCCGACTTCGTGCAAGGCCAGGATGTGCAACACCACCAGGCCGAGGATCACGATCGGCAGGGCGACCACGTGCAGGGCGAAGAAGCGGTTCAGGGTAATGCCCGAGATCAGGTAGTCACCACGAATCCACTGGGTCAGGTCGTCACCGATGACCGGGATCGCACCGAACAGCGAGATGATCACCTGGGCACCCCAGTAGGACATCTGGCCCCACGGCAGCAGGTAGCCCATGAAGGCCTCGGCCATCAGCGCCAGGTAGATCAGCATGCCGAAGACCCACACCAGCTCACGAGGCTTCTGGTACGAACCGTAGAGCAGGCCACGGAACATGTGCAGGTAGACCACGATGAAGAACGCCGAAGCGCCGGTGGAGTGCAGCAGACGCAGGATCGAGCCGTACTCGACGTCGCGCATGATGTATTCGACGGAAGCAAACGCTTCTTCCGCCGACGGGGTGTAGCTCATGGTCAGCCAGACGCCGGTAACGATCTGGTTGACCAGAACGAGCAGCGCCAGGGAGCCAAAGAAATAGAAGAAGTTGAAGTTCTTCGGAGCGTAATACTTGCTGAGATGGTCTTCCCACATTTTGGTCGCGGGAAAGCGCGCATCAACCCAATCCATGAATTTGCTCATCACGCTTTCTCCGTATCGACGCCGATGACAATGATGTCGTCGGTCTCATAGGAATGCGGGGGAACTGGCAGGTTCAGAGGTGCAGGCTGCGACTTGTAGACGCGACCAGCCAGGTCGTAGTGGGAGCCGTGGCAAGGGCAGAAATAACCACCGACCCAGTCCTTGCCCAGATCGGCAGGGGCCACTTCAGGACGGAACGTTGGCGAGCAACCCAGGTGCGTACAGATCCCGATCAGCAGCAAAACCTCTGGCTTGATCGAACGCGTTTCAGGATTGACGTATTCCGGTTGGACCGAGTTCTTGGAGGACGGGTCGGACAACTGACCCTCGATCTTTTTCAGATTCCCCAGGATTTCCTCTGTACGGCGGACGATGAACACCGGCTGGCCGCGCCACTCAGCAATCATCTGCTGGCCTGGCTCGATCTTGCTGACATTCACTTTCACCGGTGCACCTGCGGCTTTCGCCTTGGCACTGGGAAACCATGACCCCACGAACGGGACCGCAGCCCCCACCGCTCCTGCAGCACCCACCACGGATGTGGCTGCTACCAGGAAGCGACGCCGGCCTGCATTCACGCCGTCATTGCTCATTCAGTCCTCTCCCATCAGCTTTGTGGCCTGTTAGATCAGGCGTCTACTAAGTAAAAATCTGAACTTATAAAAATTTTGCCGAATGGTAATGAAAAGCCCCAATTCTGACAAGGTAATTACCAAGCGGCCAAACCGCCAAGCCTTGTAGTATAGGGGCTCTACGAATGTGGCAAGTTGTCACAGAGCAATTCTTTTGCCCATAAAAAAACGCCCAGCTCCGTGAGGAACTGGGCGCCTTTTGAAAGCGGAAGCGAAATTAACGCTTCGAGTACTGCGGACGCTTACGCGCTTTACGCAGACCGACTTTCTTACGTTCAACTTCGCGAGCATCGCGAGTTACGAAGCCGGCTTTGCGCAGAGCACCACGCAGAGTCTCGTCGTAATCCATCAGGGCGCGAGTGATACCGTGGCGGATTGCGCCAGCTTGACCACTTACACCACCACCGATAACGGTGACGTAGATGTCGAATTTTTCGACGGTCTCGGTCAGTTCCAGCGGCTGACGAACTACCATGCGGGCAGTTTCGCGGCCGAAGAAGTTATCCAGGGAGCGGTTGTTGATGGAGATGTTACCAGTGCCCGGACGCAGGAAAACGCGTGCGGTTGCAGTCTTGCGACGGCCAGTGCCGTAATTTTGAGTCGCCGACATAATGAACTATTCCGTTAAAACTTCAGTTCTTGGGGCTGCTGAGCAGTATGAGGGTGAGCAGCGCCCGCATAAACCTTCAGCTTACGATACATGTCGCGACCCAGTGGGTTTTTAGGCAGCATGCCTTTAACCGCGGTCTCGAGCACGCGCTCAGGGGCTTTGGCGATCAGCTTTTCGAAGTTGATCGACTTGATGCCGCCAGGAAAACCGGAGTGGGAGTAGTACATTTTGTCAGTGGTTTTAGCGCCAGTAACACGTACTTGCTCAGCGTTGATCACGACGATGTAGTCACCGGTGTCAACGTGAGGGGTGTACTCAGGCTTGTGCTTGCCACGCAGACGGCTCGCGATTTCGGTGGCCAGACGACCCAGGGTCTGACCAGCAGCGTCGACGACAAACCAGTCGCGCTTTACTGTTTCCGGTTTAGCAGTAAAAGTTTTCATTCTTTATAGCCTCAGGGGCCGCCCTGTAAATTAGACGGCGGATCTTACTGAATAGTGCGTACTTTGACAAGTCAAAGGCAGCCGGATACAGACGCTTTCGGGGGCTCGGGTCGGCGCGTCCGTTCAACGGCAAGATTCTTCGGCGGCGGCGCATCACTTCCACTGCAGAAAGAGGTGCGCAATTATGCAGATTGCGAAAAATATTTCAACCTGCTTTTATGATTGTTTTGCCCAAGGAGTACCCGATGGACTATCGCCCGCTAGGCCGTACCGACCTGAACGTGAGTGCCCTGTGCCTCGGAACCATGACCTGGGGTGAGCAGAACAGCGAGGCCGAGGCCTTCGCCCAGATCGAACGCGCCAAGGCTGCCGGCATCAATTTCATCGACACCGCCGAGATGTACCCGGTGCCACCCAAGGCCGAAACCTACGCCACCACCGAGCGTTACATCGGCAATTACTTCAAGAGTCGCGGCGATCGTGCCGACTGGATCCTGGCGAGCAAGATCGCCGGCCCCGGCAACACCATCGACTACATCCGCGACAAGAACCTCAAGCACAACCGCCGCCACATCGTCGAAGCCGTGGACGCCAGCCTCAAGCGCCTGCAGACCGACTGGATCGATCTCTACCAGCTGCATTGGCCCGAGCGCAGCACCAACTTCTTTGGTCAACTGGGCTACCAGCACAAGGCCGACGAAACGTTCACCCCGCTGGAGGAAACCCTCGAAGCCCTGGACGAACAGGTTCGCGCCGGCAAGATCCGCCACATCGGCCTGTCCAACGAAACGCCGTGGGGCACCATGAAGTTCCTTGCCCTGGCCGAGGCCCGTGGCTGGCCGCGGGCGGTGTCGATCCAGAACCCGTACAACCTGCTCAACCGCAGCTTCGAGATCGGCCTGTCGGAAATCGCCATTCGCGAGCAATGCGGCCTGCTGGCTTACTCGCCACTGGCGTTCGGCTTTCTGTCGGGCAAATACGAAAACGGCGCACGCCCAGCCAAGGGCCGCCTGACGCTGTACAGCCGCTTCATGCGTTACTTCAACCCGCAATCGGAAGCGGCGTGCAGCCGTTATGTCGCCCTGGCCCGCGAACATGGCCTGGACCCGGCGCAGATGGCCCTGGCGTTCGTCACCCGGCAGCCGTTCGTGACCAGCAACATCATTGGCGCCACCACGCTGGAGCAACTGGACAGCAACATCGCCAGCCTCGACCTGAAACTGTCGGATGAAGTGCTGGCGGGGATCGAGGCGATTCACAAGGATCAGCCGAACCCGGCGCCTTGATTGATTCATAGCCCCCATCGCGAGCAAGCTCGCTCCCACAGGGGTTCGATGCTGATCACAAAATAGCGATCAAACACGAATCCATGTGGGAGCGAGCTTGCTCGCGATAGCGGACCCAAGCTCACCACTGCATCAAAGCGACCGCGCAATGATCTCCTTCATGATCTCATTGGTCCCGGCATAGATCCGCTGCACCCGCGCATCCGCCCACGCCCGGGCAATCGGGTATTCCCACATGAAGCCGTAGCCGCCATGCAACTGCACGCATTCGTCGAGCACCTTGCATTGCAGGTCGGTGCCCCAGTACTTGGCCATCGCCGCCGTCGGCACGTCCAGCTTCCCTTGCAGGTGCAATTCCAGGCAGCGGTCGACGAAGACCCGGCCGATCTGGATTTCGGTGGCCATTTCCGCGAGCTTGAAACGGGTGTTCTGGAAGTCCGCGATGGATTTGCCGAACGCCTTGCGCTCGCGGGTGTAGTCCAGGGTCCATTGCAGCGCCGCTTCGGCCGACGCCAGGCCGCCTATGGCGACGGTCAGGCGCTCCTGGGGTAGCTCCTGCATCAAGTAGGCGAAGCCCATGCCGGCCTGCCCGAGCAGGTTCTCCTTTGGCACACGGACATCCTGGAAGAACAATTCCGATGTGTCCTGGGCCTTCATGCCGACTTTTTCCAGGCGCTTGCCCTTTTCAAAGCCCGGTGTACCCGCCTCCACCAGGAACAGGCTGGTGCCCTTGGCGCCGGCCTTCGGATCGGTCTTGGCGACCACGATCACCAGGTCTGCCAGGAAGCCGTTGGTGATGAAGGTCTTCGAGCCATTGATGACATATTCATCACCGTCCAGCACCGCCGTGGTCTTCACCCCTTGCAGGTCGGAACCGGCGCCCGGCTCGGTCATGGCGATGGCCGTAACCATTTCGCCAGACACCAGCTTCGGCAGGTACTTGTGTTTCAGCGCTTCGCTGCCGTAATGCAGGATGTACGGTGCGACGATGTCGGAATGCAACGAAAACCCGATCCCCGTCAGCCCCAGGCGGCCGATCTCCTCGATCACCACCGTACTGTAGAGAAAATCTGCGTCCAGCCCCCCATAGGCTTCCGGGAGGTGCGAGCACAACATGCCCGCCTCCCCTGCCTTGTTCCAGAGCTGGCGATCGACATGTCCCTGTTTTTCCCACTGGCTGTGGTACGGCACCGCTTCTTTTTCAAGGAAGGTTCGTACGCTGTCGCGAAACAATTCGTGCTCGGGACTGAACAGTGTTCTTGGGATCATGGCGCACCTTTGGTTATTGTCGGGTGTGGTTATCCGACAGAGCCTAAGCCTGCGGGGTACGACAGGACACTGGACACATCCGACAAAAAATAAGACGATCCAGCCGTCTGATGACCACTTTCCCCTATAAAAATAAAGATGAATTATGTCTATGCACGCCTCCACGCCCTTGCGGCGCGTCAGCATCCTGGCAATCGACCGGGTCTTCGCCTCCACCCTCATGCAAGCCAAGGATTTTTTCCACCTGGCCAGCCTGCGCTATGGCAAGCAACTGGGCCACGGCCTGACGCCGGCCTTTGAAACCCGGCTGGTCAGCCCCGATGGCAAACCGGTGAACAGCTTCAGCGATGTGATCATGCCGGTGGATGGTGGCCTGGAAAACACCGATATCATCATCCTGCCGGCCTTCTGGGATGATTTCGCCACCCTCTGCCAACGTTATCCCCAGGTCCTGCCTTGGCTGCGCGAACAACACGCGCGCGGCGCGGTACTCTGCGGCGAAGCCACCGGGGTGTTCTGGCTGGCTGAGGCCGGGCTGCTCGACGGCAAGGAAGCCACCACCTACTGGCGTTTCTTCAATGCCTTCAAGGAACGTTTCCCCCAGGTATACCTGAACCAGGACAAGCACCTGACCGACGCCGACAACCTGTTCTGCGCCGGCGGCACGACCTCAGCCTGCGACCTCTACATTTACCTCATTGAACGCTTCTGTGGCGCCAACGTCGCCCAGGCCGTGGCGCGGGACATCTTGTATGAGGTGCAACGCAGCTATTCACCAGGGCGGATCGGCTTCGGCGGGCAGAAACTGCACCAGGACGTGATCATCCTGCAGATCCAGCAATGGCTCGAAGAGCACTTCGCCGATAAATTCCGCTTCGAGGACGTTGCCCGGGAACATGGCATGAGCATCCGCAATTTCATGCGCCGCTTCCAGACCGCCACGGGCGACAAACCGCTGCATTACCTGCAACGGCTGCGGATCGAAACCGCCAAGGGCCTGCTCTCCGGCAGCCGCAAGAGCATCAAGACCATCAGCTATGAAGTCGGCTACGACGACGCGAGCTTTTTCGCCCGGCTGTTCCGGCAACATACCGACCTGTCGCCGAACCAGTATCGGCAGCAGTTTCAGCAGGCGGCGTAGCCCTAGGCTGAATACAAATCCAATGTGGGAGCGAGCTTGCTCGCGATGGCGGTGGCTCAGCAGCACTGATGTTGAGTGACACGACGCCATCGCGAGCAAGCTCGCTCCCACAGGGTCGGGTGGGGAATCTGCACATACAAAAAAGGCCCGCAATCGCAGGCCTTTTTTGGTGTTGCGAATATCCCTACGGCTTATGCGCCCGCGCCAGGAATTCGTGGGATTGCATCTCCAGCAAGCGACTCAAGGTCCGCTGGAATTCGAAGGTCAAGCGACCGCCGGTGTAGAGGTCCTTGAGTTCGACTTCGGCCGAAATGATCAGCTTCACGTTACGGTCGTAGAACTCGTCGACCATGTTGATGAAGCGACGGGCGATGTCGTCGGTGGTGACGCTCATCTGCTCGACATTGCTCAGCAGCACGGCGTGGAAGATCTTGCCCAGTTCGATGTAGTCGTTCTGGCTGCGGGGGCCGTCGCACAGTTCGCGGAAGTCGAACCAGGCCACGTCATCGCACGTACGCACGGCGCGGATTTCGCGATTTTCGATGACCAACACATCATTTTCCACGGCCTGGGTGCATTCCGGCGTCAGGGCGCGGAAGCTCTTGCGCAGGCTCTCCTGGGCAGCGGCATCCAACGGAAAATGGAACAGCTCCGCTTGTTCGAGGTGACGCAGGCGGTAGTCGACGCCGCTGTCGACGTTGACGATTTCAGTGTGCTCCTTGATCAGCGCAATGGCTGGCAGGAAACGTGCCCGCTGCAGGCCGTCCTTGTACAGGCCGTCCGGCACGATGTTCGAGGTGGCGACCAGGGTCACGCCGTTCTTGAACAGCTCTTCCATCAAGGTGCCGAGGATCATGGCGTCGGTGATGTCGGAAACGAAGAACTCATCGAAGCAGATCACCCGGGTCTCGTCGGAAAAACGCTTGGCGATGATGGTCAGCGGGTTCTTCTCGCCGCCCAGGGTCTTCATTTCCTCGTGCACGCGCTTCATGAAGCGGTGAAAGTGCGTTCGTGTCTTCTCCTTGAACGGCAACGCTTCGAAGAAGGTGTCCACCAGGTAGGTCTTGCCACGGCCCACGCCACCCCAGAAATACAGGCCCTTGACCGGAGCCTGGTCTTTTTTGCCGAACAGTTTGCCCAACAGGCCGGGCTTGTTGTTCGCTGCCGCGACCAGGTCGTCGTACAGGCGCTGCAAATGCCGCACCGCCGTTTCCTGGGCTGCGTCGTGGAAGAACTCCGGGCGTTTCAGATCAGCTTGATATCGTTCTAGGGGCGTCATATTCGTTAGCAAGGCAACAAAAACGGGCCGTCACTGTAGCGACGGCCCAGAGGAATGGCAATCGGCCCTTATTCGGGCCGATGGTCGGGTGACGTGCCGGGATCAGTCCTGGGCAGGCGTCAAGGCAACGCGCAGCGCATCGACGGCGGCATCCCGCGCGGCGCTGTCAGCAAAGGCCGGGCTATTCGCCACGCACTCGCCGTCGAGCCAGACACTGAAACCCAGGTCGTCGCTGCGTACGTCCAAGGGCTGGCCGGACTGCAATTGCTTTGTCACCTGCCCGGCGGTCTTGCCGTCGGCAAAATTGTTCGACAGCAACAGCTGCTCGCCGTCGGCGGACAGCAGGCGGAAACGGAAACTGCCGTCGTCTTCGCGGAAACTGACGAAGCGTGCTGCCTTGGCGGCTTTCTTCTTGGTGCTGGCGGCCACCTGGACCTGGCTGACAAACGAACGCAAGCCAACGGCCTCGCGCAGTTCGTTGAGGAACGGCGTTGCCACGGCCCGGGCTTTTTTCGCGCCCAGTTGCAGGATGTCTTCAAGGTCCGCCGGACGCTCGATGAACTGGTGATAACGCTCGCGCGTTTCACCCAGCTCGCTGTCGAGCAACTGGAACAGGCGGTTCTTGGCTTCGCCCCAACCCAGCCCGTGCAGCAGTTCGCTGCGGAACTCGGCGGACTGTTCGGCAGTGGCGAAGGCCTGGAACAGGGTGAACAGATGCGAATTGTCCGGATCCTTGGCTTCGCCCGGGGCGCGGGAGTCGGTGACGATCCGCGAGATTGCGTCCTTCATGTCCTTGGCGCTGCTGAACAACGGGATGGTGTTGTCGTAGCTCTTGGACATCTTGCGGCCATCGAGGCCCGGCAGCGTGGCGACGCTTTCCTCGATCAGCGCCTCGGGCATGGTGAAGAACTCCTTGCCCTGGCCGAACAGGTGGTTGAAGCGCTGGCCGATGTCGCGGGCCATCTCCACGTGCTGGATCTGGTCGCGACCGACCGGCACCTTGTGGGCGTTGAACATCAGGATGTCAGCGGCCATCAACACCGGGTAGCTGTACAGCCCCATGGTGATGCCGGCGTCCGGGTCTTCGCCGGCCTCGACGTTCTTGTCCACCGACGCCTTGTAGGCGTGGGCACGGTTGAGCAGGCCCTTGGCGGCGACGCAGGTCAGCAGCCAGGTCAGCTCCGGGATCTCGGGAATATCGGACTGGCGATAGAACGTCACGCGGTCCACATCCAGGCCGCCGGCCAGCCATGTAGCGGCGATTTCCAGGCGCGAACGCTGGATACGCAGCGGGTCATCGCACTTGATCAGGGCGTGGTAGTCGGCCAGGAAGTAGAACGAATCGGCGTTGCTGTCGCGGCTGGCGAGGATCGCCGGACGGATGGCGCCGGCATAGTTGCCCAGGTGCGGAGTGCCGGTGGTGGTGATGCCGGTCAGGATACGGGTACGCGTCGTCATGGGTTATCGCTTGTCAGACTGCTGTCAATTCGAGAGGCGCGGCAGGATCAGATCCTTGAGATCGGTCAGCTTGCCATGAAAAAAGTGTCCGCATTCTGCCACTTTCAGCAGCTCATGGGGACGTTGGAGCGTGTCAGACCATTCGTAAACCAGCTGCGGATCGACGACTTCGTCGGTTTCCGGCTGGATCACGGTCAACTGGCCGCTCATCGGCAAGGGCGACTGCTCGTCCAGGCGCATCACCGCCGGGGCCACCATGAACAAGTGCTTGACCGGCTGACCCTGGGCTTCCAGGCGCCCGCCCAGGCTGGCGGCGACAAAGCCGCCAAAGGAAAAACCGAACAGGGTCAGCGGCAACTGCGGGTATTTTTCCCGCAGCCATTGGGCGACAGCCTGGGCGTCGTCCACTTCGCCGGTGCCCATGTCATGAGTGCCGGCACTGGCACCCACGCCACGATAATTGAAACGCAACGTAACCAGGCCAGCATCGCGGGCAGTGCGTTGCAGGGTCGAGACCACTTTGTTGAGCATGGTCCCGCCCTGCACCGGGTTCGGGTGGCAGATCAGCGCCAGGCCACGGGGAGCCTCGCTGTCCAGGTACAAGGCTTCCAGTTGGCCCACCGGGCCATCGATGACTACAGGGGTTTCGCGCATAAGCAAGGGAAAGAACTCCGTGACCTCGAATTGGGTCGACTCGTCTAGCTAAAGTCTGTGCCTGGCATGATTGCGATGTTCTTCGCGGTATACAGCGCAGGTCCGAGCCGTTAACGTAAAGCAAAGCCGTTTATAGAGGAAGGACTCGTGGAACACTCGCTCTTAGTTTGGTTGTTGCCGACTCTTGCCCTGGTTGCCGGTGTCGCCATTGGATTCCTGCTTGCCCGACTGCTGCCCAACGCGGTGCCCAACAGCACGCAACGTCAGCTGGACGACATCCAGGAACGTTTCGACAGTTATCAGAATGAAGTGGTCACTCACTTCAACAGCACCGCGTCCCTGGTGAAAAAACTCACCCAGAGCTACCAGGAAGTCCAGGATCACTTGTCCGAGGGTGCCAATCGCCTGGCCCTGGACGAGCAGACTCGCCAACGCCTGTTGGCCGCCCTGCAAGCCGATTCGGCACAGACGCCACGGGAACGCCTGACCCCGCCAAAGGATCAGGAACCGCCCCGGGACTACGCCCCCAAGGCCCCGAATTCGCCCGGCATGCTCGATGAGCATTACGGTTTGAAGAAGTAATCTCCAGGCAACACCTAAAAGCCCGCCCGATCACATGATCGGGCGGGCTTTTTTATTGCCTCAAATTCCACTCACTTCAATGTCTGATCCATTGTGGCGAGGGAGCTTGCTCCCGCTGGGCTGCGCAGCAGCCCTTATAGCAGCGAACTCGATTTTCCTGGCACACCGAGTTGCCTGGTTTTGGGGCCGCTTCGCAGCCCAGCGGGAGCAAGCTCCCTCACCACAGGGTATTTTTGTCCTGAAGTATTTTTACTCAGCCTAAGCCAACACTTCACCCGCCACCTGATCGACAGCACCTTTAGTGATGTCGACGATCAGGTCCGCATCCTCGCGGGTCAGGATCAGTGGCGGGGCGAAGCCCAGGATGTCGCCGTGGGGCATGGCGCGGGCGATCATGCCGCGTTCCAGGCAGGCGGCCGAGACCTTCGGGCCGACTTTGAGCGCCGGGTCGAATGCCGTGCGCTGTTCACGGTCGGCCATGAACTCCACCGCTGCCAGCATGCCGTCACCACGCACCTCGCCCACCAACGGATGACCTTCAAGGGTTTCACGCAGGCGACGATTCAGGTAGCCACCCACATCCTCGGCGTTGGCCGTGAGGTTTTCGCGTTCAAGAATGTCGAGGTTCGCCAGTGCCGCCGCCGCGCAAATCGGGTGCCCGGAATAGGTCCAGCCATGGCCCATGGCCCCTTCGGCCTGGGAGGCTTTTTCAATCACGCTCCAGACCTTTTCCCCGATGATCACCGCCGACAAGGGTGCATAGGCACTGGTCAGGCCTTTGGCGGTGGTAATCAGGTCCGGCTTCATGCCGTAGCGCTGGCTGCCCATCTTCGAACCCAGGCGGCCGAACGCGCAGACCACTTCATCGGCAATCAGCAGTACGTCGTATTTTTTCAGCACGGCCTGGATCGCATCCCAATAACCGGCGGGGGGAACGATGATGCCCCCGGTGCCCATCAGCGGTTCACCAATGAACGCCGCCACGGTGTCCGGACCTTCAGCGAGGATCATTTTTTCCAGCTCGTCGGCGCAATACCGCACGAAGGTTGCTTCGTCCATGCCCGTCGGCGCCTTGCGATACCAGTGCGGGCACACGGTGTGCTTGACCCCTTCGACCGGCAGGTCGAAATGCTGGTGGAAGGTCGCCAGCCCCGTCAGGCTGCCGGTCATGATGCCCGAGCCATGATAACCACGGTCCCGTGAAATGATTTTCTTCTTCAGCGGCCGGCCCAGTACGTTGTTGTAGTAGCGCACCAACTTGACCTGGGTTTCGTTGGCATCGGAGCCGGACAAACCGTAATAGACCTTCTTCATCCCTTCCGGCGCCCAGTCCATGATGCGACTGGACAGCTCGATGATCGCCTCGCTCGAATGGCCGACGTAGGTGTGGTAGTAGGCCAGTTCCTTGGCCTGTTTATAGATGGCGTCGGCCACCTCGGTGCGGCCGTAACCGATGTTCACGCAGTAGAGGCCGGCAAAGGCATCGATGAACTCACGGCCTTCATGGTCGCGAATGCGAATGCCTGACGCACTCTTGATGATCCGGCCCTTGAGCGCGCCGCTGGCGTGGTCGTGGGCGTGGGTAGAGGGGTGCATGAAATGCGCACGGTCTTGTTCGAACAGCGTGTTGAGTTCTTGGCTCATGCGGGCTCTCCTGGGAACTGGCCTTGATGGTGCAGGCAAAAATATTTGGTTTCGACAAAGGGCTCGAAGCCCTCGCTGCCCCCCTCGCGACCGAGGCCCGAGGCTTTCATGCCACCGAAGGGGATCGGGTGGCCGGTGAACTTGACGCCGTTGACCGCGACCATGGCGTGGTCGAGACGGCGGATCAGCGGATAAATGAGGTCCAGGCGATTGGAACAAATATAGGCCGCCAGCCCATACTCGGTGTCGTTGGCCATTTCGATGGCTTCGTCCAGGGTGTCGAACGGCATCACCCCGGCAATCGGCGCGAAGTTTTCTTCACGGTAGATGCGCATTGGCGGCGTGACGTCGGCCAGCACCGTGGGCTGATAAAACAACCCGCCCAAGGCATGGGCCTCACCGCCCACCAGGCGTTGAGCGCCAAGGGCCAGCGCATCGGCGACACGGTCAGCGGTCGCATCGAATGCCGCCTGATGCATCAACGGCCCGACGTCCACGTCCTGCTCCTGTTGATCAACCATCGCCGGCCCGACGCGCAAGGCGCGCACCGCGGCGGCGAAACGACTGAGGAACGCCTGGTACACCGGGCGCTGCACCATGATTCGGTTAGCCGCACAGCAGTCCTGGCCCGAGGTCTGGAACTTCGCCTCCACGGCGACTTTCACCGCCAAGGCGAGGTCGGCATCGGCGCAGACAATGAACGGCGCGTTGCCGCCCAATTCCAGCGCGACTTTCTTCACGTCATGGGCCGCCGCTTGCAGCACCAACTTGCCGACCCGGGTCGAGCCGGTGAAGCTCACCGAACGTACGCGACGATCCTTGACCAGGGTTTCCATGGCCATTTGCGGCTCGCCCAATACCACGTTGAACACCCCGGCAGGAAAGCCTGCCTCCTCGGCCAGCTGCGCCAGGGCCAAGGCCGAGTAAGGCGTTTCGTGGGCCGGTTTGATCACCACGGTGCAGCCGGCAGCCAGGGCAGCGGCGGCCTTGCGGGTGATCATCGCCGACGGAAAATTCCACGGTGTGAGTAGCGCGCAGACGCCTACCGGCTCCTTGACCGTCCCCAGATGCGCATTCGGGATATGGCTCGGAATGTTCTGACCGTACAGGCGCCGGGCTTGCTCGGCGAACCACGGAATGAAGCTGGCAGCGTAGGCGATTTCGCCACGGGACTCGGCCAATGGCTTGCCCTGCTCCAGGCTGAGAATGTGCGCGAGGTCTTCGCGGTGTTCGACGATCAGTGCCGCCCAGCGCCGCAGGATCGCGCCGCGAGTCTCCAGGCTCTGCTCGCGCCACGTTGGGAAGGCGCGATGCGCAGCGTCCACCGCCGCGACGATCTGCGGCTGATCGAGCATCGGCACATGGCCAATGACGGTGCGGGTGGCCGGGTTGTGGACAGCCACACTGTGGCCGCTGTCGCTGTGGACCCAATGGCCGTCGATGTAGCAAAGCGCTTTGAACAGCAGCGGATGTTGGTAAGGCATGACGTTCACTCCAGAGCGTGTGCGTGAATCCATGCTAGGGCAGCGGCGCTTGGGGAATTGGAGGTTTACCGTGGGTCAAACCCTGGTTTTTTTCTGAATCGAGGGCGGCAAACCGGGTTTTCTGCGGTGCTCAGGACGGCTCGGCCAACTCCGCCGGCAAGGCACCAGCGGTCTTGATGATCTTGGTGACGATGTAGGTGAAGTAGCGTTCGATGCCGAGGTCTTCGAGCAACAGTTGGTCGACGAAACGCTGGTAGGCATCGACGTCCGGCGCCTGGATCATCGCCAGGTAATCCACACCGCCGCCCGTGGCGTAACAGAACGCCACTTCTGGCGCGGCGATCATGTGTTGCTCGAAACGGCGCATGTCCTGGGCGGTGTGGCGGGCCAGGGTGATTTCCACCAGCACCTGCTGACGCTTGAACACCGCGCCCCAATCGATCTGCGCCCGGTAGCCGATGATCAGGCCCGCCGCTTCGAGCTTGCGCACCCGCTCCCAGGCCGGCGTCACCGACAGGTTGATGGACTCGGCCAGGCTCGACTTGGTAATCCGCCCGTCCTCGGCGAGGATTTGCAGGATCTTGAGGTCGTAGCGATCGAGCTTGTGCATGGGCCGTGGACTCTCCAGACAATTCAGACATCACACCGATTACCGTGGCGAGGGAGCTTGCTCCCGCTGGGCCTGTAGGAGCTGTGTAGGAGCTGTCGAGTGCAACGAGGCTGCGATCTTTCCCCTGACGCTTGAGTCTCAAGCGAAAGATCAAAAGATCGCAGGCTTCGCCAGCTCCTACAGGGCCGAGCGGGAGCAAGCTCCCTCGCCACAGGGTGGTGTGTCAGTTGAGGTGTATCACGCCAACACATCCGCAATCACCGCCAAGGTATCGCCACACTGCACCAACCCGGGAAAGTGCCGGGCCGCCAGCAGGCCGCTGCGGGCGGCGCGGTATTCGACCGGGGCGACGCCGCTGCGGGTGGCGTCGTAGATGCGCGCCACCACCTCGCCCCGTGTCACGTGTTCCCCCAGGTCGCGGCACATTTCCAGCAAGCCGTCGTGTTCGCTGGCGATGAAACAACTGGCGTCCGGCATGTCGAGCACCAGCGAGGGCTGCAACTCGATCGTGCCCCGCAGGATGCCGGCATGGATCAACAGGTTGCGCACCCCACGCTCGGCAATCGCCACGCTACGGGCGGTCGACGAACCGCCGCCGCCCAGCTCGGTGGTGACGAACACCTTGCCTTGGGACTCGGCCGCCGTGTCGTACATCGCCCCGGCGTCCAGCTCCAGCATGCGCATGCAATACGGCGCGTTGAACGCCAGCATCCCGGCCTCGCAGCGCGCTTGCTGCGGTTTGTCCGGCAAGACGTGGCAGGCGGCAAACGGCAGGAAATCCAGGGTCCGCCCGCCGGAATGAATGTCCAGGACAATGTCGGCCAAGGGCAGCAGCGTGCGATTGAAATAGTCGGCGATTTTCTCGGTGACGGTGCCGTCCGGCCTGCCGGGAAAACTGCGGTTCAGGTTGCCCTTGTCGATGGGCGAAGTCCGGCGTCCGGCGTGGAAGGCCGGGGTGTTCATGAACGGCACGATGATCACCCGCCCGCTCACCTCTTCAGCCGTCAGTTGCTGTGCCAGTTTGCTCAGGGCCACCGGGCCTTCGTATTCATCGCCGTGGTTGCCACCGCTGAGCAGTGCCGTCGGACCACTGCCGCGCTGGATCACGGTGATGGGAATCATCACCGCGCCCCAGGCCGAATCGTCCCGCGAATACGGCAGCTTGAGAAAGCCGTGCTGCACACCCTCGCGGGTGAAGTCGACCGTGGCGCTGATGGGATTATTAGGCAGATCGGGCATGGCTCAATCCTTCACGAACAATTGACGAGGCACGTCGCACAGCGTCTCGACGCCGGTCTCGGTGATCAGGATGCTTTCGGTGATTTCCAGGCCCCAATCGTCCATCCACAGCCCCGGCATGAAATGGAAGGTCATGCCCGGCTGCAACACGCTGTTGTCGCCGGGGCGCAGGCTCATGGTGCGCTCGCCCCAATCCGGCGGATAACTGATCCCGATGGGGTAGCCGCAACGGCTGTCCTTGTGAATGCCGAATTTCTCCAGCACCTTGAAAAACGCCACCGCGATATCGCCGGTGGTGTTGCCCGGCTTGGCTGCGTCCAGGCCGGCGGCGATGCCCTCGACCACGGCTTTTTCGCCGTCGAGGAAATGTTGCGGCGGCTTGCCCAGGTAAATGGTGCGCGACAGCGGGCAGTGATAACGCTTGTAGCAACCGGCGATTTCAAAGAAGGTGCCGGCGCCCTTCTTGAAGGGTGAATCGTCCCAGGTCAGGTGCGGCGCACTGGCGTCGGCCCCGGTGGGCAACAGCGGCACGATGGCCGGGTAGTCGCCGCCATGGCCGTCGGCACCGAGGATGCCGCTGCTGTAGATCTCGGCCACCAGTTCGTTCTTGCGCATGCCTGGTTCGATGCGCTCCAGGATCCGGCTGTGCATGTTCTCGACGATGCGCGCGGCGATGCGCATGTAGGCGATTTCCTGGGGCGACTTGACCGCGCGCTGCCAGTTCACCAGGCCCACCGCGTCCACCAGTTTTGCCTGGGGCAAATGCTTTTGCAGCGACAGGTAAGCGGCGGCGCTGAAGTAATAGTTGTCCATCTCCACGCCAATGGTCAGCGCGCCCCAGCCACGGGCGATGATCACCTCGCGGGACAGGTAGTCCATGGGGTGGCGCTCGCGGGACTGCACGTAGATGTCCGGGTAGCCGACGATGTTATCGGCCTGCATGAACACCGTGCGCTTTGCACCGTTGGCATCCTGGCCACGACCGAACCACACGGGTTCGCCCTCCAGCGCCAGCAGCACGCACTGGTGCACATAGAATGACCAACCGTCATAGCCGGTGAGCCAAGCCATGTTCGACGGATCGGTGACCAGCAGCAGCTCCAGGCCCTGGGCCTGCATGGCCGCGCGAACCTTCGCCAGGCGTTGGGTGTATTCCTCCCGCAGGAACGGAAGATTGACGACGATCTCAGACATCCACCTGCCCTCTGTTCAATGACTCATGAGAAAAATGATCTAGCGGCCGAACGCAAACCCCTTGCCCGCCGCCCGTGCCCGCTCGAACGCCAGGTTGGCGATGGCGGTGTCCTGGGCGCCGGTGCCGGTCAGGTCGCAAAGCGTCACTTGTGCGGCATCGGAACGCCCGGGGTGCTGTCCCGCCAGCACCTGTCCCAACTCCATCAACGCCAGGTCATCGCGAACGGCACCGGCCGCCAGGGCGTGGTGCAGTTCCCCGAGCACGCGGGTCTGGCTCAGGCGATCGGCGACATAACAGTCGACGGCCGCCAGGGCTTGCGGGGAAATTTCGTTCTTGTGTTCGGCGTCCGAGCCCATCGCCGTGATGTGCAGGCCGGGATGTAAATGGCGGGCTTGGATCAACGGCTCGCGACTGGGTGTGCAGGTGACGGCGATGTCCACGCCTTCCAGGGCATCGTCAATGGAGGCGCATGGCGTGACGGCAAGTCCAGTGTCACGCGCCAGCTCCTGACTGAACGCCTCGGCCTTTTGCGCATCACGCGCCCAGACCCGCACCTCGTCGATGGGTCGCACCAGGCGCAGTGCCTGAAGTTGCAACGCCGCCTGCTCGCCGGCACCGATCAGCGCGACGCTGCGGCTCTGCTCGCGGGACAGGCAACGCGCCGCCACCGCCCCGGCCGCGGCGGTGCGCACGGCGGTGAGGTAACCGTTGTCCAGCAGCAGGGCTTCCAGCAGGCCGGTGCGTGCCGAGAGCAACATCATCATGCCGTTGAGGCTGGGCAGGCCAAACTTGGGGTTATCGAAAAAACCCGGGCTGACCTTGATGGCGAAGCGCTCCAGGCCCGGCAGGTAAGCGGTCTTCACATCCACTTCACCGTTGTGCTCGGGAATGTCCAACCGCAGGATCGGCGGCATCGCCACGGCGGCGGTGGCCAGGAGCACGAAGGCCTGTTCGATGGCGTCGATGCTGGCCAGGTCCAGGGCCACGCAGCTGCGCAGGTCGGCTTCGCTCAATAGGGTGACTTCACTCATGACTGGCTCCGTTAGGGTTATCAGGCGTTGGCGCCAGCGATCACGCGGGCATGGTGTGCGGTGTCGACGTTGCGCCCGCTGACCACCAGGACAATGGGGCCGCGTGGCTCGACCAGGCCGTCGAGCAGCGCCGCGATGCCCACCACGGCAGCGCCTTCGAGCACCAGGCGTTCGTGGTGATAGGCGTGGCGGATGGCATTGGCGATAGAGGCTTCCGAAAGCAGGTGCACGTCATCGCGCAGTCGGCGGGTCATGGCGAAGGTGTAGCGATTGTCCAGGCCGATGCCGCCGCCGAGGGAGTCGGCCAGCGTCGGCAGTTCTTCGACGTCCACCGGTTGCCCGGCCGCGAGGCTGGCGTGCATCGCGGCACCGCGGGCCATGCTGATGCCGTGGACTTGAATCGCTGGGTTCGCACTTTTGAGGGCCAGGGCAACTCCGGCGAACAGGCCGCCACCGGACAACGGCACCAGGACCTGGGCCACCTCCGGTTGCTGCTCGAGGATCTCCAGGCCGAGGGTGCCCTGCCCGGCGATAATCGCCGGATGATCGAAGGGCGGCAAAAAAGTCGCGCCCTGCTCCCGGGCGATGCGCTCGGCCTCGCGCTGGGCCTCGTCCTGGGACTGGCCGACGATGCACACCTCGGCGCCCAGGTCGCGGATCGCCTGCACTTTGTTGGCCGGCACCAGGTTCGACAGGCAGACAATCGCCCTGACGCCTTGTTGCGAAGCGGCATGGGCCAGTGCCCGACCATGATTGCCGGTCGAAGCCGTGACCACGCCCCGGGCCTTTTGCTCGGCGCTGAGCTGCGCCACTGCATTGCTCGCCCCGCGCAGCTTGAAGCTGCCGGTGATTTGCAGGGCCTCAAGCTTGAGGTACACCGCCACGCCCATCAACCGCGACAAACTCGGGGAATGCTCCATGGGTGTACGCCTGACCTGCGACTCGATGCGCTGGCGAGCACGGTAGATATCCTGAAGCTGCAACCCTGTCATGACTGCGTCCCGAGCGGATGTGTTGGGCGCAGTCTAAGAGGGCTGGATTGTGGTGATGAATGTACTAGGGCAATTTAGTGATGAAGTTCCAAAGTCACCACAAATCCCTTGTGGGAGCGAGCTCGCTCGCGATGGGGCCCTCACATTCAACATCTTTGCTGACTGCCACACCGCTATCGCGAGCAAGCTCGCTCCCACAGGGAAAGGTGTGGTGCATCAGAAATCATGAATCTGCGGGTACTGGTTGAAGATCTGCCGCATGCCGATCAGCGCATGGCGCATTTCTTCGTCACTGCATTCAGCGCCGACGCAGACCCGCACCGCGCGGGGCCTGGGGGTGCCGCGGACGGTGAACGGATCGGGGGATGTCACGGCGATGTGCTTGTGCCGCAGCGCCCGCACCAGGCTGTCCACTTCCCAATGGGACGGGATGCCAACCCACGCATTCAAGGCATGCGGGTGCTGGCCCAGCAGATGTTCGCCCATGTACTCGGTGACCATCGCCTGGCGCCCGGCCAGCAGTTGACGTTGCAATTGCACCAGCGACTCGGCGCGGCCATCGCGAATCCAGCGGGTGGCGATCTCCGAGACCATGGGTGTGGCCATCCAACTGTTGACACGCAGGATGCTCTCGGTGCGCAGGGCCAGGCGCTTGGGCACCACCAGATAACCGGTGCGCAGCCCCGTGAGCACCGACTTGGTCATGCTCGTGCAGTAGAACGACAGCTCCGGCAGGTAGTGGCTGATGGGCGGCGCCCGGCGTTCGTCCAGCAGCGGGCCGTACACATCGTCTTCGATGATGTGCACACCGAAGCGCCGGGCAATCTCGGCGATTTCCCGGCGGCGGGCGTCGGGCATCAGGCTGGTGGTGGGGTTGTTCAGGTTTGGCGTGCACACCAGCGCAGTGATGCGCTCGTTGCTGCACATGTCTTCGAAATGTTCGGGGTCGATGCCATAGCGGTCCATCTCCAGGCCCTTGAGGGTGAAGCCCAGCACCTGGGAGTTGCCGATCACGCCGTGGTCGGTCAAGCCTTCGCAGAGCACCACATCATCGGGGCCCGCCAGCGAAGCGAGAGCCAGGAAAATCCCGTGGGCCGCGCCGTTGGTGATCAGCACATCGTTACGGTCGACTTTCAGCCCTTGCCGACCGATCCACTGCGCCGCCGCTTCGCGATGGGATTCGAAACCGGCGATGGGGCGAAACGCATGAATCCACGGCTGGTCTTCTTCAGTGCTCAGCGCCGCGCAGGTATCACGCCAGGCCTGGTCATGCTCACGGGTGTGCAGGATGCGGGTGATGGAAAAATCCACCAGCGCTCGCTCGGGACTGTCGAGGATGTACGTCGCCACCCGGTCGCTCATGCGCCGCGAGACGAAACTGCCACGCCCAACCTCACAGCGCACCAGTCCCTGGCGCTCCAACTCCTTATAGGCGTTGGTGACGGTCTGCACGCTGATCCCCATGGCGTCGGCCACCTGCCGTTGCGGCGGCAGGCGCTGGTCATTGGCCAGGGTGCCCTGTTCGATATCGTCGGCAATGGCCTGCACCAGAATCTTGTATTTGGATTCACCGCTGCGGGCGAGGTCCAAGGCTGACTTCCACTTATCCATAACAGCTGCAACCGGCGTGTGTAGGGGTGCGCACAGCATTGCGCGGCCATCGCGGCAAAGCAATTGTCCTAGTGCAATACAATCGATGCCGGGGCTTTTGTATGCTCGGTCCAAGGTCGTCACCCAGGCGGGCTCATCGCCCTGACAAAAAGCCGGATCGACCTGTACCGGCGCCGTTCCCGATTCCAGGCCACGCCCGGATCCGCCGCTGTACGCTTTGCTCTTGTAACACTGCCTCCTACCACAGAGCCGTCAAACGACGGATCCACAAGAAACAGGAGATTTTATCGATGAGCAATTTTCTTCCCAGCACCGGTGCGCCCCTACGTCGGCTCTTGCTGACCTGTGCCGTACTGGGCCTGGCCGGCAGCGTTCAAGCGGCCACCCTGGATACGGTCAAAAGCACCAGTAGCATCCGGATCGGCTACGCCAACGAAACGCCGTTTGCCTTCACCGAAACCGACGGCACCGTTACCGGTGAGTCACCGGAAATCGCCAAGATCATCTTCGCCAAAATGGGCATCAAGCAGGTCAATGGCGTGCTCACCGAATGGGGCTCGTTGATCCCAGGCCTGCGCGCAGGTCGTTTCGATGTCATCGCCGCCGGCATGTACATCACCCCGGCGCGCTGCAAGCAAGTGTTGTTCACCGATCCGCAGTACCAGTTGCCCGATGCCTTGCTCGTGGCCAAGGGCAACCCGAAAAAACTCCACAGCTATGAAGACATCGCCAAGCAACCGGATGTGAAACTGGCAATCATGGCCGGCACGGTGAACCTGGCTTATGCCCGCGACTCCGGGGTCAAGGACGACCAGATCCTCCAGGTCCCCGACACCACCGCACAACTGCAAGCCGTACGTGCCGGACGCGCGGACGCTGCCGTCGGCACCCAACTGACCATGAAAGGCCTGGCCAGCAAGGGTGGCGACAAGGTGGAGGCGATGACCGAATTCAAGGACGACCCATCCCACATCGGCTACGGCGCCCTGGCCTTCCGCCCCGAAGACAAAGACTTGCGCGATGCGGTCAATGCCGAGCTGAAAAAGTGGCTGGGCTCCGAAGAGCATCTCAAGACGGTTGCGCCATTCGGGTTCGACAAATCCAACGTGACCAGCAAGACCGCGGCCGAGCTCTGCGCTCAGTAGTCGTCAAGACTGGCGTGCCGAAACGGGCATGACGCGCGGTGCGTGATGCCTGTTCCCTGCTTCACCGGACATTGGGTTGAACCATGGGCGAATTACTTCCGTTATTGATACAGGGGGCCTGGGTCACGCTCCAGGTGACCTTCTTCGGCTCGCTGCTGGCCATCGTCGCGGCGGTGCTGGCAGCTCTCGGGCGACTCTCGCCGTGGCGAGCGTTGCGCTGGTTTTCCATCACCTACATCGAAGTGTTCCGTGGCACCTCGCTGCTGGTGCAATTGTTCTGGCTGTTCTTTGTGCTGCCGCTGCCACCCTTCAACGTTGAGCTGAGCCCTTACGCCGTGGCGATTGTCGGCCTGGGCCTGCACATCGGCGCTTACGGGGCCGAGGTGATGCGCGGCGCCATCAGTTCGGTCGCCAAGGGCCAATACGAAGCCTGCACGGCGCTGAATTTCAGCGGCTTCACGCGCTTCAAGCGGATCATCCTGCCGCAGGCGTTGCTGGCGGCGATCCCACCGGGCACCAACCTGTTGATCGAGCTGCTGAAGAACACCTCGCTGGTGTCGCTGATCACCTTGTCGGACCTAAGTTTCCGCGCGCGGCAGTTGGATCAGGCGACCTTCCAGACCCTGGAGATCTTCAGCCTGGCCCTGGTGATGTATTTCATCCTCGCCCAAGCCATCAACTTCGGCATGCGCCACGTCGAACGACGACTGAGCCGGGGCCGGATGCGTGGAGGTCTGTCATGACGCTGTTCGATTGGTCCTACGCCACACAAATCCTGCCGGACCTGCTGCGCGCCTCCCTCAACACCGTGGGCATTACCCTGATCGGCTTCCTGATCGCGATTGTCCTGGGGCTGTTCCTGGCGATTGGCCGGCGCAGTCGCAAATTCTGGCTGTCGTGGCCGGCCACCGCGGTGATCGAGTTCATCCGCAGCACACCGCTGCTGATCCAGGTGTATTTCCTCTACTACGTACTGCCCAACTATGGCTTGAGCCTGACGGCCATGCAGGTTGGCATCCTCGGCATCGGCCTGCACTACGCCTGCTACATCGCCGAGGTCTATCGCAGTGGTCTCGACGCGGTGCCACGGGCGCAGTGGGAAGCGGTGACGGCGTTGAACATCGCGCCGTACGACGCCTATCGCAACATCATCCTGCCCCAGGCGCTGCGACCGATCGTGCCGCCACTGGGCAACTACCTGGTGGCGATGCTCAAGGACACGCCGGTGCTGTCGGCGATCACCGTGGTGGAAATCATGCAGCAGGCCAAGAACATCGGTTCCGAGAATTTCCGCTACCTGGAACCGATCACCATGGTCGGCCTGTTCTTCCTCGCCCTGAGCCTTGCCCTGGCTTATCTGGTACGGCGCCTTGAAACGCGCATGGAGCTACGCTAATGACTTTACCTCTGTCCACGCCCACCGATTTGTCCCGGCGCAGCACGCTGGCGTCGCAGCAGGAGGCCCCGGCCATGCAAGATCCAACAACGTCCCGGCCGATCGTGAGTTTCCAGGACGTGACCAAAAGCTATGGCAGCTTCACGGTGCTCGATCATCTGAACCTGGATGTCGTTCCCGGTGAAAAGGTCGCGATCATCGGCCCCAGCGGCTCGGGCAAGTCCACGCTGCTGCGGGTGTTGATGACCCTGGAAGGCATCGACCAGGGCCAGATCCGCGTCGAGGATGACTCCCTGACCCACATGCCCAACCGCAACGGCGTGCTGGTGCCGGCCAACGACCGACACATCCGCCGGGTGCGCGGCAAGATCGGCATGGTGTTCCAGAGTTTCAACCTGTTCCCCCACATGACCGCGCTGCAGAACGTGATCGAGGCGCCGGTGCAGGTGCTGGGCATGAACCCGAAAGAAGCCCGGGAGCGCGCCGCCGACCTGTTGGAGCTGGTGGGGCTGGGCAACAAGCTCGACCATTACCCGTCGCAGTTGTCCGGCGGCCAGCAACAACGGGTGGCGATTGCCCGGGCGCTGGCGATGCGACCCAAGGTGATGCTGTTTGACGAAGTGACCTCGGCGCTCGACCCGGAGCTGTGCGGCGAGGTGCTGAATGTGATCCGCAAACTGGGGGCCGAACATAACCTGACGATGCTGATGGTGACCCACCAGATGGGCTTCGCCCGGGAGTTCGCCGACCGGGTGTGTTTCTTCTACAAAGGGCAGATCCACGAACAGGGCACCCCGGCGCAGATCTTCGAAAACCCGCAGCAGGAACGTACGTGTGCGTTCTTGAGTGCGGTAAAAGAGGCGAATTGATCCCCTTGTGAACACCTTTGGGCGAGGAGACTTGTGGGAGCAAGGCTTGCCCGCGATGAAAGCGATGCGGTCTTTCAAAAGATCGAGGCGCCTGTTTCGCGAGCAAGCTTTGCTCCCACAAATCCCCTCGCCACAAGTGGCGGCATCAGGCGGATAGAAACTGACAACCATAAAAAAACGGGGGCCCTGTTGCCAGAGCCCCCGTTTCATTTGCCGCCCAGCCGTTATGGGTACTGCTGGTAAGTCTGGCCCTGCTGCGCCGGTGCCTGGTACTGCTGGCCAGGAATGGCCTTGAGGTTGACCTCGACACGACGGTTTTGCGCACGACCATTGACGTCGCCGTTGCTGGCCACCGGGTTGTCCGGGCCGGCGCCGCGGGCCGACAGGTTGGCACCGCTCACGCCCTGGGACGTCAGGTAAGTCGCCACGCTCTGCGCACGACGCTGGGACAGGTCCATGTTGTGCTGGCGGCTGCCGGTGCTGTCGGTGTAGCCGACGATTTCGATCTGGTTCTGGTTGAACTCCTTGAGGGAGTTGGCCAGGTTGTTCAACGGCTGGTAGAAACTGGAGGCGATGTTCGCCGAGTCGGTGGCGAAGGTGATGTTGCCCGGCATGATCAGCTTGATCTGGTCGCCCTGGCGCTGCACTTCAACGCCGGTATTGGCCATGCTGGCGCGCAGCTTCTTTTCCTGCTGGTCGGCGTAGTAGCCGTAACCGGCCGCGGAAGCCCCCACCACCGCTGCACCAATCAACGCACCCTTGCCGCGGTTATCGTGACCGATGGCCGCACCGGCCAACGCCCCCGCCAGTGCACCGAGGCCACCATACTTGGCGGTTTTGCTCATGCCCGAAGACTCGGTAGAGGCCTGGCCCTGGTTGTCATAGGGGTTAGGCGACGCACAGCCGGACAACAGGGCCACAGCAGTTGCGACAACGATCAAGCGACGCGAGGTGAACATGAAGATGCTCCTGGGTTTTCAGTCTGAATGCCAAAGTGTAGGCAATCGACTCTGGCAGGCGTTGGAACGCGGCAATCGTTAAAAATTCCGTCGCGCTGCGTTGCGCTTCGCCCGGCTGACCGATAAAAAACCGGCCTCCGGGCGAACGCCCCTCACCCCTGCGCCAGACAGCGGCTCACGCCCCGGACAATCATCTCCACTTCCCGCCCATCGATCGTCAACGGCGGCAGCAGGCGGATGGTCTGGCCCCGAGTGATATTGATCAGCAGGCCGTGGTCCCGGGCGGCGCGAAGAGCCAGGTCGCGAACCGGTTGCTTGAGTTCGATGCCGATCATCAACCCCTGGCCGCGAATCGCCAAGACATTCGGGTTGTCCGCCAACTCGGTGCGCAGCCGGCTCAGCAACTGTTCGCCCTGATGCCTGGCGTTGTCCACCAGCGCTTGTTGCTCAATGATCTCCAGCACCGTGCAGCCGACCCGACAGGCCAGTGGATTACCGCCAAAGGTGCTGCCATGGCTGCCAGGGGTAAACAGCTCGGCAGCCTTGCCCCGCGCCAGGCAGGCACCAATGGGTACGCCGTTGCCCAGGCCCTTGGCGAGGGTCATGACGTCCGGCACGATGCCCTCGTGCTGGAAGGCGAACCATTGGCCAGTGCGACCGATGCCGGTCTGGATCTCGTCGAGCATCAACAACCAGGCGCGCCGGCTGCACAGTTCGCGCAGGGCCTTGAGATAGCCCGGCGGTGCGAGTTGCACACCGCTTTCGCCCTGGATCGGTTCCACCAGCACTGCGACGATGCGCTCGGCATGAGCCTGCTGGATCGCTTCCAACGCCGCCAGATCACCGAACGGCACCTTGATGAAATCCCCCGGCAAGCGGTTGTAGCCCAGCCGCACGGACGGGCCGTCACTGGCGGACATCGTGCCCAATGTGCGCCCGTGGAACGCATTGTCCATGACCACCACCAACGGCTGCTCAATGCCCTTGCGCCAACCATAGAGGCGCGCCAGTTTCAGCGCGGTTTCGTTGGCCTCGGCCCCTGAGTTGCTGAAAAACGCCCGCTCCAGCCCCGACAGCTGAGTGAGCTTTTGCGCCAGGCGTTGTTGCCAATCGATGCTGTACAGGTTCGACGTGTGCAACAGCAGGCCGGCCTGCTCGCTGATGGCGGCCACCAGCCGTGGGTGGGAGTGGCCGACATTGGTCACCGCCACGCCCGCCACCGCATCGAGGTATTCGCGACCGTCCTGGTCCCACAGGCGCGTCCCCAAGCCGTGGGTGAAACTCAGCGCCAGGGGTTGGTAAGTGGTCATCAGGCAGGCAGCGGTCATGGCATCAAGCTCCATTGGGTTGGTTTTTTCCAGTATGGTTAGCCACCAAGGCTGGATAAACGCTGCTTTACTTCAATCATTTAAAAGCTGAGCTTGATAATGGACGTGTTCCAGGCGATGACCGTGTACGTGAAGGTGGTAGAAACCGGAAGCCTGACGGCGGCGGCCCAGGCGTGCGAAATGTCCACCACCATGGTGGGCAATCATCTTCGTGCACTGGAGCAACGTCTCGGCGTGCGCCTGATCAACCGTACGACGCGGCGCCAGCGTCTGACCGAGTTCGGCTCGACCTACTACCAACGCTGCCTGGAAGTGCTGGGGCTGGTGGCCGATTCCGAGCGCCTGGCCGAACAGACCCAAGGCGAGCCCAACGGCACCCTGCGCATCACCGCGCCCCTGACCTTCGGCACCGAGCGCCTGGCGCCGGCACTGGCCGAATTCAGCCAGCGCTTCGCCCAGGTCAAGCTCGACGTGGTGCTGACCAACCAGCGGTTGGACCTGCTCGAACATGGATTCGATGTCGCCATCCGCCTCGGCCATCCCGACCCGAAACTGATTGCCCGTCCGTTGATGGACTACACCCTGACCATCTGCGCCTCCCCTGCCTACCTGGCTCGGCGCGGCACACCGGAAAAACCCGCGGACCTGCAGCAGCACGACTGCCTGTCATTCGCCTATTCGGCAGCAGACGAATGGCGCTTCGCCCAGGATCACTGGCCGATCAACGGGCCGGAAGACGAGATCAAGGTCCCGGTAAACGGCCCGATGCTGATCAACAGCTCCTCGGGCCTGCATCGCGCCGCCTTGGCCGGGATGGGCGTGGTCATGCTGCCCGATGCGCTGGTGGCCCAGGACCTGAAGGATGGACACCTGGTGGCGTTGTTGCAGGACTACCAGTTGCCACATCGTCCAATGAGCCTGATGTACGCGCAGGATCGCTACCGTTTGCCGAAACTGCGCAGTTTTGTCGAGTTCGCGTTGGAGAAATGGGGCAAAACCTGAGGATGGGCTCGATGAGCGTTGGATGAAGACAAATCCCGTGGCGAGGGAGCTTGCTCCCGCTGGGGCGCGAAGCGGCCCCGCTTTGGGGCTGCTACGCAGCCAGCGGGAGCAAGCTCCCTCGCCACAGTTCAGGTGTTCACCCGAAGCGCCTCCCCGCTAGTGACCCCGCCCCCCATCAACTACTCTTCCTCCTTGGACGCGCATTTTGATATCAAGGCTGATTGAGGGAACGACGATGGGAGATGCCTCGAACATCGATATGCTGCGGTTCGACCTGTCCGATCTGGACGAAGGCGTACTGCACACAATCCTGGAACTGGTCAGCGATGGCATCTGGGACTGGAATGCCAACACCGGCTTCGTCTACCGCAACCCCGGCTGGTACACGATGCTTGGCTACCTGCCTCATTCTCTGGACAACACCGTGCTGACCTGGGAGAGCGTGATCCACCCGGATGACTATCCACGGGTCATGGCGTTGTTCGACGACTACCTGGAACACCGATCCCACGTCTACCAGGCCGAATACCGCTGCCGCACGCGCGATGGGGCCTACATCTGGATCGAGGATCGCGGCTATGTAATCGCCCGTAACCCGGACGGCACGGTGGCGCGCATGATCGGCGCCCATCGCAGTATCGATGACAAGAAACGCCTGTTCGAACAGCTGGAACGGCGCAACAAATCCCTGGAAGCCGTGATTGAAGAACGCACCCGCGAACTGTCCCGGGTCAACCATCAGTTACAGATCCAGCTCGACGAAAACCGCAAGCTTGCTGAAACCGACGCCCTGACCCGGGTCGCCAACCGTTATCGCCTGGACCAGGCGCTGCCGCTGGCCTGTGAGCGCGCGCAGCGTTTTCGCGAACCGTTGTCGCTGATCGCCATGGACGTGGATGATTTCAAGGACATCAACGATCGCTACGGCCACGCCTTTGGCGACGCAGCGTTGATACAAGTGGTGCAGAGCGTCAAGCGCTGCGAGCGCGGCGGCGACTTGCTGGTTCGCTGGGGCGGTGACGAATTCATCATGATCTTGCCCAACACCAGCCTGGCCGACGCCCGCCTGCTGGCTGAGAGCATTCGCCGGGGCCTGTCCGACCTGCTGCCGGTGGGCGACTTCCAGATCACCATGAGTTTTGGCGTGGTGCAGCGACTCGAGGACGAACAGCACGCGGTGTTGCTGCACCGGGCGGACCAGGCGCTGTATCGCTCCAAGATGTCGGGCAAGAATGTGATTTGTGAATGAGCTCCGACCGTGACAACACCGCCCGCGTCCAATAGATTAGGCGACCGGAAAAAAGCTCAATGCCTTTCTCGCCTCATCCCGCTAACAGAAGTAGTGAAATTTCAATGTCCGATTCCAACACCGCTGAATCCGTAGTCACCCTGTCGTCCAAAGCGGAATACGAAAACTCCATCAATCTTTCACAGCATCTGCCCCAGGCCAAAACCATCAGCGAAATGGTCCTCGATGCGTTCCAGTCGAATCGCGAAAGCGACCAGATCCGCGAACTGCGCAACGCCATCCGTCAGGCTCACGATGCGTTCGACGACGACAAGGCCTACGAACTGATGGGCCAGCTCAAACAACTCAAGGACGCCGAAACCGCCGATTTCGCGGCCCTGGAAGACCTGAGCAGCCGCTTCCCGATCAGCCGCATCCTCTCCAGCTACAAGGACGATCCGTCGTTCCAGGAACTGGTCTACGGCCTGGCCCTGAAAGTACTGAACCAGACCCACCAGGCCATCAGCAACCCGAGCGGCAGCAAGGGCAAGGCCTCGCGGGCCAAGAAGGAAGCCGAAGTGTTTGTCATCAGCAAGGACGGCATCAGCGTTACCCTGCCCCTGCGCACGCCACGCTCCAAGCCGAACGTCGACCGCGAGGCCTTCGAGTTCCTGGGCTTCAATTTCGTAGGCGAAGGCGACGAAGCCGAGCTGGAAAGCGAAACCTTCCTGGACAATGACGGCACCGAACAACAGGCCACCCGCAAAAGCATCGTCACCGCCCTGCAACAGCAAAAGGCATTCGACGGCTACAGCATCGCCCAGCAATAAGCCCAGGTTGAGTTTCCCCTGTGGGAGCGAGCCCGCTCGCGATGACGCCGGCACATTCAGCATCCAGGCAAGCTGACCCACCGCTTTCGCGAGCAGGCTCGCCCCCACAGGAGTTCTGTGCCGAACATAGAATTCAAGCCCTCTGAAGCTCCAGTGTGGGAGCGAGCTTGCTCGCGATAACGCCGGCACATCCAGCATCCAGGCAAGCTGACACACCGCTATCGCGAGCAAGCTCGCTCCCACAGAAATCCGAAGTAACACCCAAGAAAAAGCCCCGCACTTCTCTCGAAGGCGGGGCTTTTCTTGTGGCGTCTGAAGCTTAAGGCGCGTAGGTCAGCAGCAGCTCACTTGGCACCTTGAAGTCCAAGGACATCATGACGCTCAGGGCGGTGATGGTGAAGATCGAGAACACGAACAGCTTGCGTGCCCAGACCGTGTCATCCACCGCCTTGTAGCCGGTCCAGGCCATGTACAGCCAGTACATGCCCATGGCGGCGGCGACGGCGAGGTAGCTCATGCCGGCGTAGCCGCTGAACGTCAGCATCAACGTCGCCACGAGGAAGGCCAGGATGTAGAGCAGGATGTGCTTCTTGGCCACCCGGATACCGCGCTTGACCGGCAACACCGGAATCGAGGCCGCCAGGTAGTCGTTGAAGCGGAAGATCGCGATGGCGTAGGAATGCGGCATCTGCCACAGGCTGAACATCACCAGCAGCGTCAGCGCAGCCATGTCGAAGCTGTTGCTGACCGCCACATAGCCGATCACCGGCGGCATCGCCCCCGACAGGCTACCCACCAGCGTGCCGTGGACCGACTTGCGCTTGAGGTACAGGCTGTAGAGGCCGACGTAGATGACAAAACCGATCACCGCGAACAACGCCGCCAGCGGATTGGCCACCCAGTACAACAGCGCCACGCCGGCCACGCCCAGCACCGTGGCGAACGCCAGGGCCAGTTGCACCGGAATCAGGCCCTGGACCAGCGCCCGATTCTTGGTGCGTTCCATCTTGATATCGATGTCACGGTCGATGCAGTTGTTGAACACACAACCGGACGCCACCACCAGGGAAGTGCCGATCATCGCCGCCAGGAAGATGGCCAGATCGACATGCCCTTTCGAGGCCAGGAAAAACCCGCCTGCCACAGAAAGCACGTTACCGAAAATGATCCCCGGCTTGGTGATTTGGATAAAGTGCTTCAGGGACATCCGGACTTTCCTCAGTGCGCCATCATGTTGGTGTGGATGCTGAACATGATCCACAACGACAGGCCAACCAGCAGGACAATCACGATCGCGGCAAAGACAAACGCGACCACGTTGTTACGTTGGGCGGCGGAGCGGTCCAGGTGCAGGAAGTACACCAGGTGCACCAGTACCTGGACCACGGCGAAGATCAGTACGATCCACAGGGTCAGGCTCTTGGGCAGCGATGGGTACATCACCAGGCCGAACGGAATGACGGTCAGGATCACCGACAGAATGAAACCGATGGCGTAGGACTTGACGCTGCCGTGGCCGGCGTCGTGGCCATCATGGGAATGTGCGTTAGCCATTTACAGGGTCCCCATCAGATAAACAACGGTGAATACGCAGATCCACACCACGTCCAGGAAGTGCCAGAACAGACTCAGGCAGCTCAGGCGCGTCTTGTTGGTGGCGGTCAGGCCGTTTTTCTGGACCTGGTACATCATGATCGCCATCCAGATCAGGCCGCTGGTCACGTGCAGGCCGTGGGTGCCGACCAGGGTGAAGAACCCGGACAGGAAACCGCTGCGGTTAGGGCCGTAGCCCTCGGAGATCAACATGTGGAACTCGTTGATCTCCATGCCGATGAAGCCGGCACCGAACAGGAAGGTCATGGCCAGCCAGCCCAGTACCTGGGTTTTCTTGCCCTTGAACAACGCCAGCATGGCGAAGCCGTAGGTGATCGAGCTGAACAGCAGCAGCGCGGTTTCGCCCAGTACGTACGGCAGTTCGAAGATGTCGTGGCCCGATGGGCCACCGGCGACGTTGTTAACCAGCACCGCGTACGCTGCGAAGATCGACGCAAACAGAATGCAGTCGGTCATCAGGTAGAGCCAGAAACCGAATACGGTCATCTCGCCCGAGTCGTGGTGATGGTCATCGTGCCCATGGTCATGACCATGGGCGTGTCCAACAGTGGTCACTAAGTTCGACATGGTTTAAGCCTGTTCCAACGAGGTTTCAACACGGGTGGCGGTGGCAGGGACTTTCCCGGCCGCTACCAGACGTTTGTGCTGCTCGGCTTCGATGCGCTCGATGACATCCACCGGCACCATGTAGCCCTGATCGTCACGGGCAGCATGGATAGCGAAATACACCACGGTGCCGACCAGGCTGGCGATGGCCAGCCACCAGATGTGCCAGATCATCGCGAAACCGAACACGGTCAGCAGCGCGCCCATGACCACACCGGTAGCAGTGTTGTTGGGCATGTGGATCGGCTCGTACTTGGCCGGGACCGGGTACGCGGTGCCGTTTTCCTTGGCTTCGGTGAACGGGTCGATGACGTCTGCTTTTGGCAGCACGGCGAAGTTGTAGAACGGCGGTGGCGAAGAGGTCGACCACTCCAGGGTATGGGCATTCCACGGGTCACCGTGGTCGCACATGTTCTCTGGCTTGTTGCGATCGCGCACGCTGACATACAACTGGATCAGCTGGCAGGCGATACCAACAGCGATCATCACCGCACCGAACATGGCGACGTACAGGTACGGCACCCACTCAGGGTTGGTGGTGGTGTTCAGGCGACGGGTCATGCCCATGAAGCCCAGTACATAGAGCGGCATGAACGCGACGAAGAAGCCGGTGATCCAGAACCAGAACGCTGCCTTGCCCCAGCCTTCGTGCAGCTTGAAGCCGAACGCTTTCGGGAAGTAGAAGGCGAAACCGGCGATGTAGCCAAACACGGCGCCACCGATGATCACGTTGTGGAAGTGCGCAATCACGAACAGGCTGTTGTGCAGCACGAAGTCAGCACCCGGGATGGCCAGCAATACGCCGGTCATGCCGCCGATGGCGAAGGTCACCATGAAGCCCAGGGTCCACATCACGTGGCTGGTGAAACGCAGACGGCCCTGATAGATGGTGAACAGCCAGTTGAACAGCTTCACCCCCGTCGGGATCGAAATCAGCATCGTCGCCAGGCCGAAGAAGGCGTTGACGCTGGCACCCGAGCCCATGGTGAAGAAGTGGTGCAGCCAGACCATGAAGCCCAGTACCGAGATCGCGCCGCTGGCGTAGATCATCGAGTGGTGGCCGAACAGTTTCTTGCCGGAGAAGGTCGAGATGACTTCGGAGAAAATCCCGAATGCCGGCAGGATCAGGATGTACACCTCAGGGTGACCCCAAGCCCAGAACAGGTTCACGTACATCATCGGATTGCCACCAAGTTCATTGGTGAAAATGTGGAAATCCATGTAGCGGTCAAGCGTCAGCAGGGCCAGGGTAGCGGTCAGGATCGGGAAGGAAGCGACGATCAGGACGTTGGCCCAGGTGCAGGTCCAGGTGAAGATCGGCATGTCCATCAGCTTCATGCCCGGGGTACGCATCTTGACCACGGTGGCCAGGAAGTTGACCCCCGTCAGCGTCGTACCCAACCCGGATAGCTGTAGCGCCCAGATGTAGTAATCCATCCCCACGCCCGGGCTGTATTGCAGGCCCGACAGCGGCGGATAGGCAACCCAACCGGTCTTGGCGAATTCGCCAACGCCCAGGGACAGGTTGATCAACACCACGCCGGATACCAGCAGCCAGAAGCTCAGGGAGTTCAGGAACGGGAAGGCAACGTCACGAGCACCGATCTGCAGTGGTACTGCAAGGTTCATCAGGCCGGTGAAGAATGGCATCGCCATGAAGATGATCATGATCACACCGTGGGCGGTGAAGATCTGGTCATAGTGTTCAGGCGGCAGGTAGCCAGGCGAACCCTCGGTGGCCATGGCCAGCTGGGTACGCATCATGATGGCGTCGGCAAAACCACGCAGCAGCATGACCATGGCGACGACGATGTACATCACGCCGATTTTCTTGTGGTCGACCGACGTCAGCCACTCGGTCCACAGGTAGGTCCACTTCTTGAAGTAAGTGATCCCCGCGAACAGCGCCAGACCGCCGAGTGCGATGATGGCGAGGGTCACCATGACAATCGGCTCGTGGAACGGGATCGCTTCCCAACTTAATTTACCAAACATCGTTTACTCCTCTGCCCCGGCAGCTGAATGCGAACTCATGTCCATCCCTTCCATGTTGTCGGCCACTTCCTTCTCGTTCTTCTCGTGGTGCATCGGCTTGCCCGGATTCATCCCTTCATACTTGTCGATGATGGTCTGGAACAGGTTCGGCGTAACCGACGAGTAGAGTTCGACTGGGTTGTTCTGGCTCGGTTTGGAAAGGGCTTCGTATTCAGCTTTTTCAAGCTGTTTAGGTGCCTTCTTCACATCGTTGACCCAGGCGTCGAAATCTTCCTGGGTCGTGGCGATTGCTTTGAACTTCATGCCGGTAAAACCCGCGCCACTGTAGTTGGCGGAGATACCGTCGAGTTCGGCGTTCTGGTTGGCGATCAGGTGCAGCTTGGTCTGCATGCCCGCCATCGCGTAGATCTGGCCGCCCAGGCCCGGGATGAAGAACGAGTTCATCACGGTGTCGGAAGTGACCTTGAAATTGATCGGCGTGTGGGCCGGGAACACGATCTTGTTGACCGTGGCAATGCCTTGTTCCGGATAGATGAACAGCCACTTCCAGTCCATGGAGACCACTTCAATGGTGATCGGCTTGACGTCGGAATCCAGCGGACGATACGGGTCCAGGGCGTGGGTCGACTTGTAGGTGACGTAACCCAGGGCAATGATGATCAGCACCGGAATGGTCCACACCGCGACTTCGATCTTGGTCGAATGCGACCACTTCGGCGTGTAGGTGGCGTTGGTATTGGTTGCGCGGTACTTCCAGGCGAACAGGAAGGTCATGACGATGACCGGCACAACGACCAGCAACATCAGCAGCGTAGCGGTGATGATCAGGTTTCGTTCATCCAGGCCGACCTGGCCCTTGGGATCGAGCAAGGTCATGTTGCAGCCTCCCAGCAGCAACGTGCCGAGCAGCGGCAACAAGCCTAGTAATCGGGGGTACCTGTTTTTACTCATCTCACGACCTCTAAAGCAGCTTGCGCAATGCAGTTGGGTTTTGATCGCCAACACTTCACCCTGCCAAGGGTTGGCATTTTCTTGGATTGAATAAGGGCTGCCCGTCGAACGTCAGCGGCTGTTCGACACATCCTGGGCCAGCAGTGAGTTCTTATTCGTTGGTCAAAGGCCTAGTTCAAGCCCAATTCCATTTGGTGCGGGTAGTTGGAGGCACCGACACCTGGGGTCGCATGGGGCGCTGGCGCCCTTCGACCACTCTCGTGCTCAAGCTTGAGCCGGGTCGGAAAATCGGTGCGGGCGATTGTAGTGAGCTGAGGCGCTGTAGACCATGTCTCATCTCGAAATAATTTTTATCCGATCCGGCAACAATCTTTCGCAGATATTGCAACAAGCCAGCATGTTATCGAAATTAATTCTCAACAAGAACCCCAAAAAACGTAGGGCTACTATGCCCGATTTAGACAGTTCGGGAGGATCGCGAGGAGGTTATTTACCCGGCAAGCGCCCAGTTTTCGGGGGCTCTGGCACCTGACGCTTCGCTGTTAGAAATGCCTGCTGCAGGTAATAGACAGGTTGCGAAGCCAGACGGTTTTTTATTACAGGAAGGAGCGTCTAATCGCCCCTGAAAAGGCTGAGCGCCTCAAGATATGTGACAACATGTCGCACATTGTCGCAGGCTATTCTTGCCTCGGATCAAGGACGGTCCGGCTCAAGAGTGAAACGCAAAACGCCCCGGTTCTCCAGGAGAGAAACCGGGGCGTTTCATCAAGGCGCTTCAGCGAATCTGTTTGCGGTTACGTGACACCAGCAACGGCACCAGCACCACCGTCAACACGAAGGCCACCAGTGCCCACTGCGCCAGGGACAGCCCCAGGATCGGTGGGTAGGGGGTGGAGCAAAAACCATCGACCTGGAACCCCAGCGGAAAGATCTTCGCCAGCGGCAGGTCATCGACAATCGGTTGCAACACGTCGATGCCACAACTGACCGCCGGGAAGAACTGGGTGTACACGTGATGCCCTGCCACACCGGCACCGGCCAGGGCGCTGAGCACCACCAGGCCTTCGAAGATCGTCAGGCTGCGGCGGGTGCGCATGGCGGCACCGATGAAGGCGAAGATCGCGATCAGCAACAGCGCATAGCGTTGCAAGATACACAGCGGGCACGGCGCCTCACCGAGGGCCACCTGCATATACAGCGCGCCGCCGATCAGCGCCAGGCAGATCAGCCCCAGCAGCACCAGATAGCGCCGCTCACGGCCTAAGCGCATCATTTCCTCACTCATTGCGTTTCCCTTTGTCTGCATGGATCGACGCGCGGCACGGCAACACTCGGGCGCGCGGTCGGATGCCCGAAGTCTACACGCAGACCATGACAGTGAACGAGCAGCGGGCGTCGACATTGAAGGGGAATAGACCGCAAGAAGGTTAAGTGCGGATTAATTCTGGCAGTTGGACAAGGATGGACTTGCCGCCGCCATCGCGAGCAAGCTCGCTTGTATGGTAGGACTTGAAGGGAGGAAGAGGGACAAAGCTCGATTCTGACTGTTCGCGCAGTACAGACCGTGGGAGATTTCACCCCTCCTCCTTTCACCCAAGCGCCGATAAAGAATGCATCTGGCCTAGACCGACGATAGGAACAAGCCTGCGCCTCTGGGTGAACCCTTCAAGTGTTCAAACCTTAGCCCGGAGGATTTTCAATGGCAATGCCGGTTTCTGTCGCAAAGCCGATCGTGGGTGTTGATGTCGCCAAAGATGAGTTGGTGATTTATCACGCAGAAACAGATCGACTGGAAGCGATCCCCAACACCAAAGCTGCGATCAAGAAGTGGCTCAAGGAGCTGCCCGCGCCAGTGGATGTCGCCATCGAAGCCACCAATATCTATCACCAGGAATTCGCCGACCTGGCTTATGCGCAAGGTTGTGTGATCTACATGATTGGCGGCTACGAGCTCAGCCATTACCGCAAAGGTGTGAAAGTTCGCGCTAAAACCGATGCGCTGGATGCTCGGTTGTTGGCTCGCTACTTGAACAACGAAGGCCACCAGTTGCACCCGTGGACCCCGCCATCGCCCCTGTATTGCCGGCTTATAAGCCTTTTCCGGCGCCGGGCAGCCTTGGTTCAGGCGCGTGTCAGCCTCAAGCAAAGCTGGTCAAACGAACCGTTGCTCAAAAGTGCCTTTGAGAACCAGATAAAGGCCATGCAACGACTGGAGGTCTTGCTTGAAAAAACAATCCAGACGCAGTTGGAAGCAGCGGGCTTGGGTGCTCAACTCAAGCGTTGCATGAAAGTCGAAGGCATTGGCCTGTTGAACGGTGCTCGTTTGCTCACGTCGTTTCAGCGTGGGGATTTCAGAAACGCCGATGCCTTCATCGCTTTTCTGGGCCTAGACCTGCGTATATCGGATTCAGGGAAAAAGAAGGGCCGCCGCTGCCTGTCTAAGCGAGGTGACCCAGAGGCACGTCGACTGATGCACAACGCCGCAATGTCGGCGAGGCGCACAGCGGCATGGAAGGGTTTTTATGAGGCACTGAGGGCCCGGGGACTCAGCACAACCGAAGCATTAGTGGCACTGGCCCGCAAGCTTGCTCGAGTGGTATTCGCCCTGCTGAAGAACCAGAGCGAATACTTACCGAAAGGCATTTAAGGGGTAGCCCCGCACCATAGAATCTCCCACAGTTTTTTTGTGGTGTTCATAAGAATCGTATCCACCGCAGATCCCTTGTGGGAGCGAGCTTGCTCGCGATAGCGGTGGGTCAGCTTGCATTGATGTTGAATGTACTGACGCCATCGCGAGCAAGCTCGCTCCCACAGCTCTTTTGCGGTGTTCACGAGAATCGTGTCCACCACAGATCCCTTGTGGGAGCGAGCCTGCTCGCGATGAAGGCAACCCGGTCTCTCGGTTAGCGCGACCTTATTCCAGCGCCGCCGCCGGGCCGAAGAATTCGTAACGGCTCTGCTGGTCCGGCACGCCCAAGGCCTTGAGGTGGCGTTTGACGGCACCCATGAAGCCCTTCGGCCCGAGGAAATAGGCATCCAGGTCACGCTGTTGCGGCAGCCATTGCGCCAGTTGCTCCTGGCTCAACAACCCCACCTTGTCGGCGGCCGGGCTCAAGCCGTCGTCTTCGTCGTAGCAGTAGAAGCGCTTGAGCTGCGGATGCCGCTTGGCCAGGTCGTCGATCCAGTCGCGGAAGGCATGGGCACGGCCGTTGCGCGCGCAATGAATGAAATGCACCGGCCGCTCGGTTTGCAGCGCCGCCTGCAACATGGCCAGGGTCGGGGTGATGCCAACGCCGCCACTGATCAGCACCAGCGGTTTATCGCTGGCAGTCAGGTAGAAGTCCCCGGACGGCGGGAACAACTGGATGCGGCTGCCGACGTCGAAATGATGATGCAGATGGTTGGACACCCGTCCGCCCGGCTCGCGCTTGACGCTGATACGGTATTGACCATTGTCCGCCAGGGCTGACAGTGAATAGTTGCGGCGCACTTCCTCGCCATCAAGCATGAGCTTCATGCCGATGTACTGGCCCGGCTCGGCCAACAGGATCGGGCCCTTGTCCGTCGGTTCAAAGTAAAACGAAGTGATCTCCGAGCTTTCCTGCACCTTGGCCGTCAGGATGAATTCGCGCTCGCCACGCCAGCCGCCCGGCGCCTCGGCCTTCTTGTCGTACATGCCAGCTTCGGCGCCGATCAAGATATCGGCCAACTGGTTGTAGGCTGCGCCCCACGCTGCAATCACTTCGGGTGTGGCGATCTCCGCGCCCAGCACTTCGGCGATTGCTCGCAGCAGGCACGAACCGACAATCGGGTAATGTTCCGGCAGGATCTGCAGGGCAACGTGCTTGTTGACGATCTTCGCCACCAGGTCGCCCAATTCATCGAGTTGGTCAATGTGCCGCGCATACATCAACACACCGTTGGCCAGGGCCCGCGGTTGATCGCCACTGGCCTGGTGAGCCTGGTTGAACAACGGGCGCACCTGCGGGTATTCGGACAGCATCATGCGATAGAAGTGAGTGATCAGCGCCTCACCACCACTTTCAAGCAACGGAACGGTGGAGCGAATGATGGCGCGTTCTTCTCGACTGAGCATAAGGTGACTCCTGGCGTATGACCGATAACAGTTAGGTACGCCTTATCAGTTTTCATGCCATAAATTTTTTCATTTAAAATCAGCACGTTAAAAACAATGTAGTCATATCGACACGGCCAGTCTTATAGTCGTTACGACTACATGGAGTCATTATGACCGCAACCGCCCTGCTGACCTCCCTGCTGCCACTGGTGGCCGATCTGTCCCGCGAACTGCCTGAAGGCGAACGTTATCGGCGCCTGCTCGGCACCTTGCGAACCCTGCTGCCTTGCGATGCGGCGGCGTTGTTGCGCCTGGACGGCGACTGCCTGGTGCCGCTCGCCGTGGATGGCCTGAGCACCGATACACTGGGCCGGCGATTCCGGGTCAGCGAACACCCGCGCTTCGAAGCGCTGCTGGCCAACCCGCAGCCCACCCGCTTCGCCGCCGACAGCGGCCTGCCCGATCCGTACGACGGACTGGTCGAGGGACTCGCCGAGCATCTGGAAGTTCATGACTGCATGGGTTGCCCGCTGTTCGTCGACGAGCGGCCCTGGGGCCTGCTGACCCTGGATTCGCTGGATCCGGAGCGCTTCGAGCCCATCGACCTGAGTGCCCTGCAAGCCTTCGCCAGTCTCGCCGCCGCCACGGTCAGCGCCGCCGAGCGCATCGAGCGCCTGGCCCTGAAGGCCGAGGACGAGCACCGTCGCGCCGAGGTCTATCGCCAGGCCAGCGGCCAACAACCTCGCGACATGGTCGGCCAGAGCAAGGCCCACAAACGTCTGGTGGAAGAGATCGCGCTGGTGGGCAGCAGCGACCTGACGGTATTGATCACCGGCGAAACCGGCGTGGGCAAGGAACTGGTCGCCCAGGCCATCCATGCCGCGTCGAAACGTGCCGAGCAGCCACTCATCAGCCTCAATTGCGCGGCCCTGCCCGATACCCTGGTGGAAAGTGAACTCTTCGGCCATGTACGAGGTGCCTTCACCGGGGCCACGAACGACCGGCGCGGCAAGTTCGAACTGGCCGACGGCGGCACCTTGTTCCTCGACGAAGTGGGCGAGTTGTCCCTGACCGTCCAGGCCAAGTTGTTGCGGGTACTGCAAAGCGGCCAACTGCAACGCCTGGGCTCGGACAAGGAACACCGGGTCGATGTGCGCCTGATCGCGGCCACCAATCGCGACCTGGCCGAAGAAGTGCGCAACGGTCGTTATCGGGCCGACTTCTACCATCGCTTGAGTGTGTATCCGCTGCAGGTGCCGGCGCTGCGCGATCGCGGACGGGACGTGCTGCTGCTCAGCGGTTTTTTCCTGGAACACAATCGCTCGCGCATGGGCCTGGGCAGCCTGCGCCTGACCAGCGACGCCCAGGCCGCACTGCTGGCGTACGACTGGCCGGGCAATGTGCGCGAACTGGAACACCTGATTGGCCGCAGCGCCTTGAAGGCCTTGGGCCGGTGCGCGACGCGCCCGAAAATCCTCAGCCTCAGCGCCCAGGACCTGGATTTGCCCCAGGCACCTGTGGACAACCCCACACCTTCGTCCATCCTCCCGGTGCCGACCGCGCAGGGTGTAACGGGGGACTTGCGCGAAGCGGTGGACGCGTTCCAGCGCACGCTGATCGCTGCCTGCCTGGAGCGTCACCAACACAACTGGGCCAGCGCCGCCCGGGAGCTGGGGCTGGACCGGGCGAACCTGGGACGGATGGCAAAACGGCTTGGCCTGAAATAGTGGCTGGGGGTGCTTTTGTGGCGAGAGAGCAAGCTCCCTCGCCACAAAAAGCTATCCCGCACAAGGATCTTGTTACAACGATCCATGCTATTGACAAGCTTTCGTCCTAAAGCCTGTCCCCGACAAGTCGATAACCCAATATCACAAGCTGTTCTGGCGATCGCTATGCTCGCCCCACCTTTTTCCACAGAAGGTTTTTATGTCTTCCAACAAAGCCCGCGCAGATTCACTTTCGCTTCTGCTGTTTACTTTGCGCAGCGGCAAGCTGATGGCAATCAACCTGCTCAAGGTCAGCGAAATCATTCCCTGCCCACCCTTGACCAAGCTGCCGGAGTCGCATCCGCACGTCAAAGGCATCGCCACCCTGCGCGGGACATCGTTGTCGGTGATCGACCTGAGCCGCGCCATTGGCGAGCGACCGCTGGAAGACCCGGATGGCGGCTGCCTGATCGTCACTGACGTCAGCCGCTCCAAACAGGGCCTGCATGTGCAAGCGGTGAGCAAGATCGTGCATTGCCTGACCACCGACATCAAACCGCCGCCCTACGGCTCCGGCGGTGTGCGCTCGTACATCACCGGCGTGACCTCGGTGGACGGCACGCTGGTGCAGGTGCTGGACATCGAAAAGGTCATCCACGGCATCGCACCGGCACAGATCGAAACCGCGCCGACCGAACTGAGCATGGAAGACGCCGAGGTGCTGGGCAACGCACGGATCCTGGTGGTCGATGACAGCCAGGTCGCGCTGCAGCAATCGGTGCACACCCTGCGCAACCTGGGCCTGCAATGCCACACCGCCCGCAGCGCCAAGGAAGCCATCGAATGCCTGTTGGACCTGCAAGGCACGGCCGAACAGATCAACCTGATCGTCTCGGACATCGAGATGTCGGAGATGGACGGCTACGCCCTCACCCGGACCCTGCGCGAAACACCGGACTTCGCCCACCTCTACGTGTTGCTGCACACCTCGCTGGACAGTGCCATGAACAGTGAAAAAGCCCGGCTGGCCGGCGCCAACGGCGTGCTCACCAAGTTTTCCTCACCGGAACTGACCAAGTGCCTGATCACGGCGGCCAAGGCCGTTGCCGAGCAAGGTCACTGAGTCATATCGGTTGCTCGCTTCTGCGTTCCAGCGCGGGAGCGATCAGCGTCCGACAACCTCGGGCATACTCTTGTCCTGGCTTCCCGGAACAAGGCACCGAGTTGTGCCTCTACCGCAAAAAAACCAAAACCGCCTACGTGACCGAGTGGGACTCGATCGGCCCTGCCGCTACCAACCGGTGAGTGGCGCATAACTTGCTTCGCACGGTCCATCACGGCGTTTTTCTGTCGCCGTCCCCAGCCTTCTGCGACCGGGCGCTCAATGAACACAACGTTTTCCTGTGTAGGGTGCGGCAAATGCTGCACCGATCACCACGTCCCCCTGACCCTCGACGAGGCCCGGATGTGGGCGGACGACGGCGGCCAGGTGATTGTCCTGGTAGAAGCCTTCCTGCCCAACGGCCTCGGCCTGCCGGCAGGGCAACGCGAGCATGCCGAGCGCCGCTCGGCGGTGGTCCGCAGCGGCAGCACCGAGGCCCTTGTGGCGATCACCTTTGCCGCCTACAACGTCGGCCGTTGTCGGAATCTTGACGAAGAAAACCTGTGCCGCATCTATGAGCGTCGCCCCTTGGTGTGCCGCATCTATCCGATGGAAATCAACCCGCACATCCCCCTCAATATCGCCGTCAAGGAATGCCCTCCAGAGTCATGGGAAACCGGGCCACAGCTGATACTCGGCGGTGAACTGGTCGATCAGGAACTGGTCCGGTTGATCGAGCGTTCACGCCAGGCCGACCGTGAAGAGATCGCCATCAAGGACCGCATCTGCGCCGCCCTGGGCATCCGCACCACCGCGCTCAAGGGCGACGGCTTCACCGCGTATCTGCCGCAGATGAACGCATTCGTGGCCGCCCTCGATCAGGCACGCCTGCAACCTGCACAACAGCACGCCAGTGAATGGCAGTTCCACCTGTCTGGCGATGACGTGGCCCGCCAGGTATTGGCCAGCGGCGCGCGGGTGGTCACTGAGGCACCGGTCAATTACGCCTTTATTTCGCTGCGGGCGGCGTAGATATCCAAAGGATGAAGTAGAGCCCCTGTGGGAGCGAGCTTGCTCGCGATGGCGGACTGGCAGCCGACATCCATGTTGAATGGTCTACAGCGATCGCGAGCAAGCTCGCTCCCACAGGGGTTGGCTACATTCCCAATCAAACTCCCCCTCGCCTAACCCTCGCCAGGAATGTTAGCGTGCTTGGTATCTTCTCCCCGATGAGCCTTGCACGATGAAAAAAACCGTACTTGCCTTCAGCCGTATCACGCCCCAGGTGGTCGAGCGCCTGCAACAGGACTTCGACGTGATCGTGCCAACCCCGTCCAAGGGCGATATCAACGCACAGTTCAACGAAGCCCTGCCCCACGCCCACGGACTGATCGGGGTCGGTCGCAAGCTCGGGCGCGAGCAACTGCAAGGCGCCGCGAACCTGCAAGTGGTATCCAGCATATCGGTGGGCTACGACAACTATGACCTGGCCTACTTCAATGAGCGCGGGATCCTGCTCACCAACACGCCCGACGTACTCACCGAAAGTACCGCCGACCTGGCCTTCGCCCTGCTGATGAGCAGCGCCCGGCGCGTGGCCGAACTGGACGCCTGGACCAAGGCTGGCCAATGGCAGGCGACAGTCGGCCCGCAACTGTTCGGCAGCGATGTACATGGCAAGACCCTGGGTATCGTCGGCATGGGCAACATCGGCGCGGCCATTGCCCGGCGTGGCCGGCTGGGGTTCAACATGCCGATCCTCTACAGCGGCAACAGCCGCAAGACCGAACTGGAAAACCAATTGGGCGCACAATTTCGCGAACTGGACCAGTTGCTGGCCGAAGCGGACTTCGTCTGCCTCGTCGTGCCATTGAGCGAGAAGACCCGCCATCTGATCGGCCAGCGCGAATTGGGCCTGATGAAACCGAGCGCCATCCTGGTCAACATTTCCCGGGGCCCGGTGGTGGATGAACCGGCGCTGATCGAAGCCCTGCAGAACAATCGCATCTGCGGCGCCGGGCTGGATGTCTACGAGAAAGAACCGCTGGCCGAATCGCCGCTGTTCCAGTTGAAAAACGCCGTCACCCTGCCCCACATCGGCTCAGCCACCCACGAAACCCGCGCCGCCATGGCCGATCTGGCTGTGGATAACCTGCGCAGTGCATTGCTGGGCGAGCGACCGAAGAACCTGGTCAACCCGCAAGTCTGGAAATAGAACACACTGTGGCGAGGGAGCTTGCTCCCTCGCCACGGGATTATCGCTAGACGTTATGTCAGCGCGACTTTCGCGGCCACTGGCCGCGGCTTGCGAAACACCAGCACGTTACCCAGCATCACCAACACCAGCCCCACCAATGCCGGCGCCGTCCACTGGTAGCCCTCGACAAACGCCGAGACGTTCAACGCCACCACCGGGAACAACACGGTGCAATACGCCGCCCGTTCCGGCCCCATGCGTCCCACCAACGTCAGATAGGCCGTAAAGCCGATCACCGAACCCGGGATCACCAGGTACAACAGCGAGCCGATGTAGCGCGTGTTCCATTCCATGTCGAACGGGATGCCTTTGAACGCACACCACACCGCCAGCATCGCCGCGCCATAAGCCATGCCCCAGGCATTGGTGGTCAACGGCTTGAGACCGGCCTTCTGTTGCAGGCTCGACAGCATGTTGCCTGCCGAGAAACACAAGGTGCCCAGCAGCGCCAGCGCCAAGCCAAGCAAGGTTTGCGGGCTTGCGCTATGGCCGGCCAGTTCCGGCCAGAACAGCAGCGCCAGCCCCGAAAGCCCCAGGGCGCCACCCAACAGCACGTTACGGGCAATCCGCTGACCGAAGAACACGCGGGCATTGAGGGCGTTCCAGAGCGTGGCGGTGGAAAACACCACAGCGACCAACCCACTGGGAATCCACTGGCTGGCGGTCAGGAAGCACATGAAGTTGATGCAGAACAGGCACAGGCCCTGGGCAACGCAAATCAAATGGCCGCGCCGGTTCATCACCTGCAAGCGCCGGCTGAGCAAGAGCATCGCAAACAGGATCAGGGCCGCAAGGCCGAAGCGATAGACAATCGACACGGGAATGGCGACGACGCCCAACTGCAATTTCAGGGCAATCCAGGTGGTGCCCCAGATGAGCACCGTAAGCAGATACAACGAGAGGTTCATGGGGACGGCTCCTGACAATGACGTTCAGTGTCCCGCTGTCATTGACCCGGCGCTTGCATAAACTTGCGGTTTTTTCCGCAGGCTGGCTGGCGTGGATCGGCCGACGGAGTAGGATGCAAGCGTTGGAGAACCGATCATGTCCACACTGCAAACCCTGCAAGTCTTTCAAGCCCTCAACAGCTCGCCCAATGCTCGCCTGGAGCACAGCGCCGAGCTCGGGGACGGCTTGGCGGCCGCTTTGTGGAGCAATCACCACGACGCCCAGGACTACGAGGCGCCGACTCACCATACGCTGTCATGCTACATCGCTGGCGGCACCGGTACGTTTCGCCGCGAGCGGCCCGACACCACGGGCGCGCCGGGCAAACTCTGCGTACTGCCCGCCGGACATCAATCGGCCTGGGTCATCAACGGCGACATTCGCCTTGCCCACCTGTATTTCAGCGCTGAACAATTCGCCCTGGGGTGCGTCACGCTGCTGGACCGCGAACCGCGGCAGGTGCAACTGCACGAGGAGACCTTCCTCGACGACCCGCGACAGGCACAGCGTTTTCGCCAGTTGATCGCGCTGAACTGGGACGAGCCCGGTGAACGCCTGCTGACCACTAGCCTGGCCCATGACTTGCTCAATCATCTGCTGCTCAGCCAGGTCGGCCAACGCCAGGGGCTTCGCCTCAAGGGCGGCCTGGCGGCTCACCTACGGCGGTTGCTGGTGGATTACGTCGACAGCCACTTGGCCGATGCCATCAGCCTCGGCCAATTGGCGGCGCTGTGCGCGTTGTCCGAATACCACTTCGCGCGGATGTTCCGCGAAAGCTTCGGGCTGCCTCCTCATCAATATGTGCTGGCCAGACGCTTGACCTGCGCGCGGCATTTGCTGCGCACCACTTCACAACCGTTGGGCGAGGTGGCATTGGCCTGCGGATTTGCCAGCGCCAGCCACTTCACCAATCGATTCCGTCAGGCCCTGGGCGCAACGCCTGGGGAGTATCGGCAGGCGTTCTTGCGCTAGCGCCGGCTATTGCCATCGCGAGCAAGCTCGCTCCCACACTTGATCCATGGCGTTCACAAAATCCCCACTCAACACAATCCCTTTGTGGGAGCGAGCTTGCTCGCGAAGGCGTCAGGACATTCAACAACCCTGCAAACTGACCCACCGCTTTCGCGGGCAAGCTCGCTCCCACAGGAGAATGTGATCAATGCAGAAGCGGAAACCAAACCAATAAAACAAAACGGGCCTGCGATTGCAGGCCCGTTTTTCAGTCGCAAGTGAAATGAACGAGGTTTCAGCCGTGAAGCGCGGCCCGTTCGTTCTCCAGGAATTCTTCTTCCAGCAGCGCATCGGCCAGGGCTATGGACTCAGTCGGCGTCGAATCGACGGCGCGCTTGCCGCGCAGTTTGCCGAACAAATGCTCCAGGGCATTTTCAAGTTTGGTGGCCGCGCCTTCGATCGCCAGTTCCAGCGATTCGGCCTTGTGCGTGACGGAAATCGGCTGATGGCCCTTCGGCCGAGCTTCAAGCTGGCAACGCAGGTCATGGGGACCTGGCTTGTCGCCGTTCTCGTCCCGCAAATGAACCTCGACCCGTGTCAGGTCCTCTTCATAACGTTCGAGCGTGCTTTCGATGGTAGTACGTACCCACTCCTCCAGTCGGATGCTGCTTTGAATATGGTTGTCGCTGTTGACTTGGATTTGCATAGTTCATCCCTTATTTCAGCTAGCTCGCCGGGGGCCGTCGACGTTGATGCAACGGCCCCTTGAATACAGAGTCGGGCTGGCGGAAGAACAATTCAACCCCTAAAAAAAGATAAATATTCATACGCAAATAAAGCCAGACAACAGGCAAAAGCGCTGTTAATGTTGGGAGTTACCCCTTCCCTGCCTACCCACCGTAAATCGCCTCCCCTCCTGCACCGTCAGCGAACATCCGCGCTTTATTGCCCCGAAACGGGCAGCGACCACAGCCGCATTCCAGAGCGTTTGGCGCCCAGGCTCCGTGATCATTGTCCGACAGTTTTTCCGGCATGCCACTTGCTAACTCCCTGCAGGAGCTGCCGCAGGCTGCGATCTTTTGATCTTGGGCCTGCCTGGCCCCTGGAATCTTGAGCTGAACACGATCATGGAATGGCCGGTGGTCCGGTGTTGCGAACTAATCCCGATCATGGCCGGTCAACAACTGCACGTTCAATCAGGCGGTGACGCATCATGGACAACCCTTTTCAGATCATTACCGACGCCTTTGCGCCGCATTATCAAATCAACCTGAGCATTCAGGGCCTGGACGGCAGCATCATGCTGACCCTGTCCAAGAGCGGGCGCATCGTCGCCAAACGCATGATCAGCGCCTTGCAGCGCAACGACCCGGAGCGCCTCAAGCGCCTGGTGCAAAGTATCCAGTTCGGCATCGCCATCGAGCAGGGCCACAGCGCCGTGGCCATCCTCGAAGCCATGACCGGCGGTGACAGCATCAAGCTGCCACCACCGCACGCGCAGGGGCCGGCGTCCTCTGCCGCCGGGATCTAGATTTCTCCTTTCTCCACCTCGGCATGTTCGCTGGAACCCGCGCCGACCTTACGGTGCGGGTGCTCGATCTTCACCGAGGGGAACTGCGACGAAGCGTAGCGCACCACCAGGATCGAAAACGCCAGCAGCAGGATGCCACCGCACAAGTAGATGATCCCCAGGTCTGGCGGGCTGTGATGGGAAACGTTGGAAATCAGCAGCCGCGTCAGCGCCGTGATCGCCACGTAGATCAGAAACCGCACCGGCATGTGGTTGGTCTTGAAGTAGATCCCGACCATCGCCCCCAATTCCAGGTAGATGAACAGCAGCAGGATGTCATCGATCTTGATGTGTCCTGCTTCGATCATCTGCAAGAATTCCATCACCGCCGCCCACGCGGTCACCGCACCGATGGCGAACAGCGCCAGGTAGTGGAAGGTCTCGACGAACAGGTTTCCCAGGGATTCGGCCAGTTGATGGACGTTCTGGCGCAGGTTCTCGGCCCAGTTGATTTTCACGATGTAGTTTCCTTAGGTCGGCTCGACCGGATGATGCGGGTTGGACGTGACGGTTGTTCTGCATGCAGAAAAAAGGCCAGCGACTGGGGTGAGATGGCGATAGGCTGGTATTCGGCACTTTGGGGAGCTTCATGCGCCTGATCGCGAGCAAGCTTTGCTCCCACACAAGCTTTACTCCCGCAAGCCTTGCACCCACAAGCTTTGCTCTCACATGCCGAAACCGGTCTACATTAAAAAGCCACTATCCAAAGCAAGAGGATTCGCTTATCCTTTTGCCTGTATATAAATACAGTAGTCACAAAGACAACCAATGTGAAGGCATGTGAGGTGGTGAATGGCCGTCGAAGTGGTATACCGCAGCAGCCGAGATCTGGAGCGCTTGTTCATGGATAAAGCCGAAGCTGACCGTCATGACAAAATGCTGGAACTCGCCGAATTGCTGGCAGAGGTGTTGCAAAAAGCCGTTCCATCGCTGAGCGAGCAACAGGTCGAGGAAGCCGGGATCTATATGGCGAAGAATCGTGATGTGTTCGCCAAGGCATTCAAGAGCCAGCCGGACGCCTTGTCCGAACTGCTCAATCCGTCGGACGAATAACTAAAAAAGATCGCAGCCTTCGGCAGCGCCTACACCGCGTAGGAGCTGCCGAAGACTGCGATCTTTTTCAGTAATAACGACGTGGGTCTGAATCGATCAGGCTCGCCAGTTTGGTCAGGGCGAAACGCAGTTCGTCCTGGCTGGTGGGGGACATCAACACCAGCCGTACACAGCGGGTGGTCCCTGAGCGCTCAGCCTGGAACTGGGTGCCGCTGAGCACCAATACGCCGTTGGCCCGGGCGAGCATGGTGAACTCGTCGCTGGTCCATGGCTCCGGCAGCGTCAACCAGACGTGATAGGAATATGGCTGGGTCTTGAGCTCGAAATTGGCAAAGATTTCCCGGGCGATCGCTTGTCGCCCCGCCGCCTCGTTGCGCTGGATGCGAATCAGTTTCTTGTCCAGGCCTTCGGTAATCACATTGCTGGCCAACTGCGCGGTCAATGGCGACGGCATCCAGACGCTGCTGCGCACCATCGAGGTCAGGCGCGACAGCAGTTTCGGCGGGCTGTAGATATAACCGACGCGAAGCGCCGGCATGACCGATTTCGACAGGCTGGTCAGGTACACCGAACGGTCCGGCGCAAAGGCCGACAGTGGCTTGATCGACGGATCGGTGGCCAGGAAGCCATAGATATCATCGTCCAGGATGATGAAGTCGAATTCCTCGGCAAGCGCGGCGATCTGGGCCCGACGCTTCTGCGACATGATCGCCGCCGTCGGGTTCTGGCAGGTCGCCACGCAGACCAGCATCGCCGGCTTCTCGCGCAGGCACAGTTCGCGCAACGCTTCGGGAATGATGCCTTCGTCATCCATTGGCACGCCACGCAGGCGACGCTCAAGACCGTGGGCCAGGGAAATGATGCCCGGGTAGCAAAGCGCTTCGCAGAGCACCAGGTCGCCGGCGTTGGTCAGGGCGCTCATCGCCACCATCAAGCCATGCTGTGCCCCTGCGGTAATCACCACTTGCTGCCATTGTGCGTCGGGCAATGAATGACGCAACCATTGCGCCCCCGCCTCGCGATGCGCCGGGTGACCGCCATCCGGCGCGTAATCCAGTGCGCGAGCGAAATCGGTGCTCTTGGCCATGCCCACCAGGGCGCCACGCAACCAGTACTCCAGGGTTTCGCTGTAGGGCTTGATGATCGAAAGATCGAGCAGTTCGGATTGCCCCAGGTTCAGTGGCGCGGCAGCACTGTTGCTGGCCGGCAGCTCCAGCTGCTTCTGATTGAGCACGTAGGTGCCACGCCCCACTTCCCCCTGCACCAACCGACGCCGATGAGCCTCGCTATAGGCCCGGCTGATGGTGCCCGGCGTGACATTCAAGGTAGTGGCCAGCTCCCGCAAGGTCGGCAGGCGATCGCCCTCGTTCAGCACGCCGTTGTTGATATCGCGCGCCAACGCATCGGCAATCGACAAATACATCGGTTGGCTGAACTCGCTTAGCTGGGGAACCCACATGAATGATCACTGCCCATCGTAGAAATGATGAATATCCGAGCATATCACATGGAGGTTAGGCAACTAATAATTCGACACAATCGACACATTGAATCGATTGATACGATTATTGAATCGTTTCTCAATGCGACATTGAGAATTTTTTACAATAAAAAATATCAATTAAAATCAAATAGTTAACTCATGAAAAGCGCGAAAACAGCCCGTCATAGCAGAAAAATATCTCGTAACAATCCCGCCCCCTATTGAATCAACTCAATTCATTCAAATACACTGATCTCGAATCGAAGCAATCGACTCAATCATTCACTGCGCGCTCCTGTCGCGCCAAGTCGAGACATCATGGACACATTCAGAAAGGATCTATCCCTGTCGGCGATCATCGCGGGCTTCATCGCCGTGATCATTTCCTACGCTGGCCCGCTCATCATCGTGTTCCAGGCAGCCAAGGAAGCGCACCTGCCCAACGACGTGGTGTCTTCATGGATCTGGGCCATTTCCATTGGCAGCGGGATTACCGGCCTGTTCCTGAGCTGGCGCCTGCGTGTTCCGGTCATCACCGCGTGGTCGACACCGGGTGCAGCGTTACTGGTGTCGATGCTGCCCACCGTGACCCTGCCCCAGGCTATCGGTGCCTATGTGGTGGCGTCGGTGATCATCGCGCTGGTCGGCCTGTCCGGTGCGTTCGACAAATTGATGAGCCGCCTGCCCAAGGCCATTGCCGCCGCCATGCTCGCCGGGATCCTGTTCCGCTTCGGCGCCGAGCTGTTCACCTCGATCAAACTGCAGCCGGCGCTGGTGTTGGCGATGATCGCGGCGTACCTGATCTTCAAGCGCTTTTCGCCACGCTACGCGATCCTGTCGGTGCTGATCGTCGGTTGCGCGGTGGCCGCCTCGTTCGGTGAACTCAACAGCACCTCGATCACCATCGCCGTGGCCCAGCCGGTCTTCATCGCCCCTGAATGGAACTGGCACGCAATCATCAACATCGGCCTGCCACTGGCGCTGGTGACCTTGACCGGCCAATACGTGCCAGGCATGGCGGTGTTGCGCACCTCGGGCTACAACACGCCAGCACGCTCGATCATTTCGGTCACGGCGATTGGCTCGATCCTGATGGCCCCGTTCGGTTCCCACGGTTTGAACCTGGCAGCCATTACCGCAGCGATCTGCACCGGCCGCGAAGCCCACGAAGACCGCGACAAACGCTACATGGCCGGGATCGCCTGCGGGGTGTTCTACATCCTGATGGGCACCTTTGGCGCCACCCTGGCCTCGGTGTTCTCGGCACTGCCGAAAGAATTGATCGCCTCCCTCGCCGGTCTCGCCTTGTTTGGCGCGATCAGTGCCGGACTGACCGGCGCCATGGCTGACGAGAAACAACGCGAAGCGGCACTGATCACCTTCCTGGTGACGGCTTCGGGCATGAGCTTCCTCGGCCTGGCCGCCGCATTCTGGGGCTTGATCTTCGGCCTCGTGGCGCACTTCGTGCTGAGCTACACCCGCGAACGCAAAGCCGCCGTTATCGCCGAGGGCAGCCGACCATGACCGCTCGTTACGACTTCATTGTAGTGGGTGGCGGCATCGCCGGCGTGTCTGCCGCTTATGAATTGGCAGCCCATGGCAGCGTCTGCCTGCTCGAACAGGAACAGCAACTGGCCTATCACACCACGGGGCGTTCAGCCGCGATCTCGATGGAAAGCTACGGCAACCAACAGATCCGCTCACTGACTTGTGCGTCCCGGCGCTTCTTCGAAAACCCACCCGAGGGCCTGGCCGAGCATCCGCTATGGTCGCCCCGGGGCGCGCTGATCGTGGCCCAGGCGGCACGGGTGGACAAACTCAAAGCGCGTTTCAGCGCCGTCCTGGGGCAAGTGCCCACGGCCGAGCTGCTCGACGACAAGCAAGTGCAGGAGCTGGTCCCCTACCTCGCCGAAGGCGCCTGGAGCGCCGGGATCTACGAGCCCAGCGCCTTCGATCTGGATGTGCATGGCATCCACGGCGCCTACCTCGGTGGGCTGCGGGCCCGCGGTGGTGTGATCAAGCGCGAGACCGAAGTGCTGCGTGGCGAATATCGCGACGGGCACTGGCGCTTGCACACCCAGGACGGCCAGCAATTGCAAGCAGCCATCGTGGTCAACGCCGCCGGTGCCTGGGCCGATGAATTCGCCGAGCGCTGCGGCGTGCCCAAGGTCGGTGTCCGACCATTGCGGCGCACCGTGCTGGCGGTCGATCCACAATGCGACGTGCACCACACGCCTTACCTGGGCACGGTCGACGAGGACATTTTCATCAAGCCTGAAGCCGGGCGGCTGATCGTCTCCCCCTGCGATGAAAGCCCTTCATTGCCCTGCGACGCACTGCCGGAAGAACTTGACCTGGCCATCACCATGGATCGCCTGCAAAACACCACGCGCCTGCGCCCGCGCTCGATCATCAACAAATGGGCGGGCCTGCGAACCTTCGTCGCCGACCGCTCGCCGGTACTCGGCCAGGACCCACAGCAAGAGAGTTTTATCTGGCTCGCCGCCCTCGGTGGCTACGGCATCCAGGCCGCGCCCGCCATTGCACGCCTGTGCAGCCATGCGGCGCTGGGCATCGCCATGCCGGACGACCTGGCGGCGCTGCAACTCAACTACCAGCATTTTTCCCCGGCCCGTTGCCGCGACGAGGAATTTTCCAGCCTGGCCGTCAAGCAGGTTGCCGATTTGCACTAACCCCCATCCACTTAACAAGGAACGTCACTATGCAAACCACCGCTCAAATCCAGCCCGCCGCCAAACCTTTCCTGGGCGAAGAGAACGTCATTTTCACCGACAAGGCACCATTGCCGCTGGGTACCTATTCCCAGGGCATCAAGGTCAGCCACGGGCAGACCATCTACCTGTCGGCACAGACCCCGGTCTCGGCGCTGAACAACGAAGTGCTGGCCAAGGATTTCGAAGGCCAACTGCGCCAGACCCTCGACAACCTGGTGCAAATGGCCGAAGCGGCAGGTGGCACCCTGGCGAACGTGGTCAAGGTCACGGCGTTCATCACTGACTTGAGTGAGTTCCCGACCCTCAACCGCGTCATGGAAGAGTACTTCACCAAGCCCTACCCGGCCCGCACCACCGCCGGCGCCAGTGCACTGGCACGCAACACCCTGGTTGCCATCGACGCCATCATGGTGATCTGAAACACCTTCTGTCAGCGGAGTGCCCGTCGGTCTGGTGAGCTGGACCGACGTTGGCAAGGAAAGCACCAGCACAGCGTACTTTCAGAGGGTGACATGAAAAATTCGTACAGAGAGTATGTATTGCAATGCCTGGTTTGCGATCGAAGCTACCAGCCCCATGAGGTCAGCTATTACTGCCCTCATTGCAAAGTCGATGGTGCCCTGGACGCGCTTTACGATTACCCGGCACTCAAGCGCGAATGGTCCCGGGACAGCCTGGCCCATGACCACGCCCGTGGCATGTGGCGCTATGACCGCTTGATGCCGTTGAGCTCGACGCAGTTCATTCCACCGTTACTGGTGGGCAACACGCCGCTGTACTCGCGCCCGGAATTGCTCGGCAAGGGCGCCCGGATCAAAGTCTTCGTAAAAGACGAATCGCGACAACCGACCGGGTCGTTGAAGGATCGCGCCAGCGCCCTGGCGGTGGCCCACGCCATGCAATCGGGTGCACGCACCGTGGCAGTGGCCAGCACCGGCAATGCCGCTTCGGCATTGGCCGGGATGAGCGCCAGCCTGGGCTTGCACAACGTCATTTACCTGCCCAAGAGCGCGCCCCGGGAAAAGCTCGCGCAGATGCAGGGCTACGGCGCCGAGATCGTGCTGGTCGACGGGCAATATGACGAAGCCTTCGAACAATGTCTCAACGCCTGCGAAGAGCACGGCTGGTACAACCGCACCACCGGGATCAACTCGTACATGAGCGAAGGCAAGAAAACCGTCGCCTTCGAGATGTGCGAACAGCTCAACTGGCAAGTGCCGGACCTGGTGTTCGTGCCCGTCGGCAACGGCTGCATCCTGGGCTCGGTCTACAAAGGCTTTTTCGACTTGCTGCAATTGGGCTGGATCGAACGCATCCCACGCCTGATCGGCGTGCAGGCCGAGCACAGCAACTTCATGTACCGCGCCTGGCGCAACGACCGCTCGATGCAAAAAACCGAACGCCGCCCCCCCACCAGCCTGGCCAGCAGCATCAATGTGGCGCTGCCGCGTGATCGCCTCAAGGCCATGCGTGCGGTCACCGCCAGTGCCGGCGAGTTCATTTGTGTCAGCGACCCGAGCATTGTCGCCGCCGCCTCGAGATTGGCCGCCAGCACCGGGGTGTTCCCAGAAGCCGGCGCAGCCAGTGCCTTCGCCGGCCTGCTCAAGTACGCCGAAACACACCCCGACACACCGCAAACCGCCGTGATCCTGATCACCGGCAGCGGTTTGAAAGACACCTCCATTTTTCTATCCGACTCGACCAAAAGCCAGCCACGGGTGTTGCCGCATCACGTGACTGCGCCGCTGGCCGAGGCGCTTATCTAGGGAATCACACCATGAGCCTGCAAAATTTCGACCCCACCATTGCCCGCCTGATCGACCGCGAGCGCAACCGCCAGGAAACCCACCTGGAGCTGATCGCTTCGGAAAACTATGTCAGCGAGGAAGTGCTCCAGGCCCAGGGTTCCGTGCTCACCAACAAATACGCCGAAGGCTATCCGGGCAAGCGTTATTACGGCGGCTGCAAGGTCGTCGATGAAATCGAGAACCTGGCCATCGAACGCGCTCGCAAGTTGTTCAACTGCGAATACGTCAACGTGCAGCCGCACTCCGGCTCCCAGGCCAACCAGGCGGTTTTCCTGGCGGTACTTGAACCCGGCGATACCATCCTGGGCATGTCCCTGGCCCATGGCGGCCACCTGACCCACGGCGCCTCGGTGAATTTTTCCGGCAAGATCTACCGGGCATTTTCCTATGGCCTGGACACGGAAACCGAAACCCTCGACTACGAAGAAATGGAAGCCCTGGCCAGGGAACACCGGCCGAAGATGATCATCGCCGGGGCCTCGGCCTATTCGCGGACCATCGACTTCCAACGCTTTCGCAAAATCTGCGATGAAATCGGTGCCTACCTGATGGTGGACATGGCGCACTACGCCGGGTTGATCGCTGCGGGCGTATATCCGTCGCCGGTTGGCATCGCCGACTTCATCACCTCCACCACCCACAAGACCTTGCGCGGCCCGCGCGGCGGTCTGATCCTGGCCAAGGCACAATATGGCGCCCTGCTCGACAAGACGATTTTCCCGGTGTACCAGGGCGGCCCACTGATGCACGTCATCGCCGCCAAGGCCGTGGCGTTCAACGAAGCCTTGGGCGATGGGTTCAAGCATTACCAGCAGCGGGTGATCGACAACGCCCGCGTCATGGCCGACGTCCTGACCCGACGCGGCTTGCGGGTGGTGTCCGGCGGTACCGATTGCCACATGTTCCTGCTCGATCTGCGCTCGATGAACATCACCGGCAAAGACGCCGAAGCGTTGCTGGAAAGCGCCCATATCACCTTGAACAAAAACGCGATCCCCAACGATCCGCAGAAACCGGCCATCACCAGCGGCATTCGCATCGGCACGCCGGCACTGACCACCCGTGGCTTTGGCGAAGCGGAATGTGCCGAAGTGGCGAACTTGATCGCCGACCTGCTGGAACAGCCGGACAACGCGGCGCGTCTGGAAAACACCCGACGCCGAGTGATGCATTTGTGCGAGTGCTTTCCGGTGTATCTGCTGAGGTAATGGCTGGATAAGGACAGCACGAAGCGCATATAGCGGCGAGCACAAACGGTGGCGAGGGAACTTGCTCCCGCTGGGCTGCGAAGCGGCCCCATTGGATCGCTGCGATCATTCAGGCAGACCGCATCAGCCGGTTTACGACGGCTGCGCCGCCGAGCGGGAGCAAGCTCCCTCGCCACAGGGTGAGTGTTTGCCTGAAATGATCAGTCTGTGAGCACCAGAAAAACCTGTGGGAGCGAGCTTGCTCGCGATAGCGGTGTGACAGTCGATGAAGACATTGAATGTACGGCCGCTATCGCGAGCAAGCTCGCTCCCACAATTGGATTTTCAGCGGTACAACAAACGCTCCGCCAGCTCATCGGCCACCCGGGCCGGTGAGCGCTTCTCCGCCTGAGCGTGAGCGAATACTTCCGTGAGCCGGGCACCGATCTTCGACAGGTGCGCGGTGATCGTCGACAGTTCTTCGCCGCGATGCTTCAGGGCGACGTAGATCAGCCCGCCAGAGTTGATCACATAATCCGGCGCATAGAGAATTCCCCGTCTTTCCAACTGGTCGGCCACTTGCAGGTTGCTCAACTGATTATGGGCTGAGCCGGCAACGGCCGAGCAGCGCAGTTGTGCCACGCTTTGGCTGTTGAGCACCCCACCCAGCCCGCAAGGAGCAAGGATGTCGCAGGGCGTGCTGAGCAACGCGTCGTTGGCGATCGGATGGGCGCCCAGTTGCTCCATCGCCAATTGCACCTTGCCAGGGTCGATGTCGCTGACCAGCAACTCGGCACCGGCCGCATGCAGTTGTTCGGCCAGGGCATAACCGACATTGCCCAGGCCCTGGATGGCCACCCGCAGGCTTTCGAGGTTATCGCTGCCCAGGCGGGCCATGGCGGTGGCACGGATGCCGGCAAAAACCCCCATTGCCGCGTGCGGTGCGGGGTCTCCCGAGGCGGTGGTGCTGGTGACATGACGAGTCTGCTGGGCGATGCAATCCATGTCGGCCACCGACGTGCCGCTGTCGATGGCCGTGATATAGCGACCGTCCAACTGCTCGATACAGCGACCAAAGGCTTCGAACAACGCGGCCCGACTCTCGACATGGGCCGGGCGCATGATCACCGCCACCCCGCCGCCCACGGGCAAGCCAGCCAGCGCCGCCTTGTAGCTCATGCCTTGGGCCAGGCGTACGGCATCGGCCACGGCACTTTCGTCGTCGGGGTAGGCAAGATAACGACAGCCCCCCAGGGCGGGCCCCGGACGACTGCAATGAATGGCAATCACCGCCTTCAACCCGGTTGCCGGGTCTACGCTTAGGTGCAGCGATTCAAGGCGGGAGCTTTGCATGAGAGCAAACATCGAAAGGCTCCCGAATCACTTTGGTTTGTTTCGCCAGTATAGGCGTGCAGTCGAAATTTGCTGGAGCACGCCGGAATAAGTCGCCGGGGTGGTCAGTCTTTTTCGGCATAACCTGTTAACGCCTCTGTCCGAGACTGGACGAAAATCCACGGCAGAGCTAAAACGGGAGCATAGCCCGGAGAGTTTGATGAAACCGCGCCAAGCCTTTTTTGATTGTCTGCACCGCTCGCCACCGGCGCTGTTCGAAGCGGCGCTGTGGATCGCTGCCGAACATGATCGCGAGGTCGACGTACCGGCCTTGCTGAAAGATTTCAAGGAGCTGCAACAGCGGGTCAGCCATGGCCTGCCGATGCTGCCTGTCAGCGAACTGGGCCAGCCCTTGCTGCGACGGCTCAATGACTTGGGCTTCGCCCAGGACGACTTCACGCCTCTGCGACCACGAGCAGCGTTGCTGGACAAGGTCCTGGCACGCAAACGCGGGCAGCCCCTGGCCCTCGGCCTGATTGCCCTGGAACTGGCCCGAGGCCTGGAAATTCCGATGGTCGGTGTCAATTTCCCCGGGCATTTCCTGTTGAAGGTGCCCGGCGCCGATCACCTGCTCGATCCGTGCGGCGGCCGCCGGTTGTACCCCAATGACTGCCGGGAACTGCTACAGCGCCAATACGGCGCGAACATGCCGCTCAAGGCTGAACACCTGGTCAATGCCGAGCCGATGCAGATGCTGCAGCGCCTGTCGCGCAACCTGCGTCAACTGCATCTGGCGAACGACGATTACATCTCGGCCTTGATCGACGCCGAACGGGTACTGGAACTGGGCAACGCCAGCGCCGCCGACTACCTGGCTCGCGCCAGCCTGTATCAGCGACTCGATTGCCCCAACGCCGAACGCTTCGACCTGGAGCATGCCCTGATGCTCAGCGACGATCCGATCCAGCGGATCCGGCTGACGGAGCGGCTGGGGCATTTGCCGCCAAATTCGATTGTGCATTGAGCTGTCGTAGGGCTGCACATCGTTGTCGACGGTGAATCGCCTTCGCGAGCAAGCTCGCTCCCACATTGGATCTGCGCTGAACATCAAAAGTGAATTCAATGCGATCAACTGTGGGAGCGAGCTTGCTCGCGATGGCGCTTGTTCAGTCAGCACCTTCATGGCTGACACACCGCTATCGCGAGCAAGCTCGCTCCCACAGGGACAAGTGACGAGCCCTTATGGAGTATCCGGCTGCTTCGCCGGGTGCGCCTGTTGGAACGCCGCATGCCCGGCCGCCAACGCCGCAACGCGACGGATCCGCGGATACGCCAGCAACGAAACATTAAATCGCTCGGCCGCGTACAACTGCGGGATCAGGTACACATCCGCCAGCCCCGGCGCTGCACCGAAGCAATAGCCGTCGTCGCCAATCAACTGCTCCACCGCCGCCAATCCCTGGCTGATCCAGTGCCCGATCCACTCCGCCACCTGCGTTTCATCGTGGCCCCACTGCCGCAATTTGTTGAGCACGCTGACGTTATGCAGGGGATGAATATCACAACCGATCAGCGCGGCGACGCCACGCTCATGGGCGCGTACCGCCAGGTCGGCGCTGAGCAGCCGCACCTGTGGATAACGTTCTTCCAGGTATTCGATGATGGCGGGCGATTGCACCAGCAGCGCGCCCTCATCGGTACGCAACGTCGGTACCCGACCCTGGGGGTTGATCGCCAGGTAGGCCGGCTGGCGATGCTCGCCCCCGGGCGCAGCGATCAGGTTGACGGGCAAGGCCTGGTAATCCAGCCCCTTGAGCGCCAACGCAATGCGCACCCGATAGGACGAGGTGGAGCGGTAATAGGTATAAAGTTCCATGCCCTGCCCCTCAACGCGCCGGCAGGATCTTGCCCCGGCACTCGCCGAAGCCGATGGACGCGAAACCTTCGCGGCGGCAACGGGCCCGCAAGATGATTTCGTCACCGTCCTCGAGGAATCGGCGCACTTCGCCAGACGCCAGTTCGATCGGTTTTTTACCGCCTTCGGTGATTTCCAGCAGACTGCCGAATTGATGGCTTTCAGGGCCCGACAGAGTGCCCGAGCCAAACAGGTCGCCGGCCTGCAACTGGCAACCGTTGACGCTGTGGTGCGCAACCATTTGCGCCACGGTCCAGTACATGTACTGGGTGTTGCTCAGGGTCAGGCGCTGGGCCGGCAGGTTTTGCTCGCCCATGGCCTCGGTCAGCAACAGGACTTCCAGTTCGATGTCGAACGCACCGCCGGCCTGGTCACGCTTGTCCAGCAGATACGGCAGCGGTTGCGGATCGCCTTGCGGACGTGCCGGTTGCGGGCGACGGAACGGTTCCAGGGCTTCGGCCGTCACCACCCACGGCGAAATACTGGTCAGGAAACTCTTCGACAGAAATGGTCCCAAGGGCTGGTATTCCCACGCCTGGATATCCCGGGCCGACCAGTCGTTAAGCAGGCAGAACCCGCCAATGTGCTCGGCGGCATCGCCGATGGGGATCGGGTCGCCCAGAGCATTGCCCTTGCCGATCCAGATGCCCAGCTCCAGCTCATAGTCCAGCCGCGCACACGGGCCGAAGGTCGGCTCGGTCTGGCCGGCCGGCAGGGTCTGGCCCTTGGGGCGGCGCACGTCGGTGCCGGACGGGCGAATGGTCGAGGCGCGACCGTGGTAACCGATGGGGACGTATTTGTAGTTGGGCAGCAACGGATTGTCGGGGCGGAACAGCTTGCCCACATTCTGCGCATGCTCGATACCGACGTAGAAGTCGGTGTAGTCGTTGATCCTGGCCGGCAGGTGCATCTGGCAGTCGGCAGCGAGGATCAACAGCTTCGCGCCCTGGGCTTCGACCTTGCCCCGCAGGGGGCTGTCCTCGCGCAGCAGTTCCAGCAGTCGTTCACGCAGGGCAACCCGGGCGTCTCGGCCCAGGTCGAAAAATGCATTCAACTGGCCGTCGGCCATGGCTTCGACAGCCTGGCGTGCCGCGCCGTCAAACAAGCCCGCGTGCAGCGCCGCCTGCAGATCGAAAATCCGCTCGCCAATCGCCACGCCACTGCGCAGGGCACCGCCATCGACACTGAAGATACCCAAAGGCAGGTTCTGCAACGGGAAGTCCGTATGGCCGTTGGCGCAGGCGACCCAGCTACGGGCAGGGGAAAGTTGAGTCATGGGTTATCTCCGGGTCGGGTCGAACGTGACAGGCAGCGAGGCCCAACATGCATCGTAGTCGGTTTGCAGTTGCGGGCAGTCCAGGGCGAAACGGCTTGGACGCAGCACCTGGCTGGTCTCGAACATGAACGCCATGGTGTTGTCGATTTTCGCCGGCTGCAGTTCAGCGTTGATCGCCTTGGTACAAGTCTCGCCGTCCGGGCCATGGGCACTCATGCAGCTGTGCAAGGACGCGCCGCCCGGCAGGAAACCTTCGGCCTTGGCATCGTAGGCACCCTGGATCAGGCCCATGAATTCGTTCATCAGGTTGCGGTGGAACCACGGTGGACGGAAGGTGTTCTCTGCCACCATCCAGCGTGGCGGGAAAATCACGAAATCGAGGTTGGCCAGGCCGTGGACGCTGGTGGGCGAGGTCAACACGGTGAAAATCGACGGGTCCGGGTGATCGAAGCTGACCGTGCCAATGGTGTTGAAGCGGCGCAGATCATATTTATACGGCACGTTGTTGCCGTGCCAGGCCACCACATCGAGGGGCGAATGATCCAGCTCGCAACCCCACAACTCGCCGAGAAATTTCTGCACCAGCGGGGTCGGTTGCGCGAGGTTCTCGTAATGGGCGACCGGCGTCAGGAAGTCGCGCGGGTTCGCCAGGCCATTGCTGCCGATGGGCCCGAGATCCGGCAGGCGCAGCGGCGCGCCATGGTTTTCGGCGAGGTAACCACGGGCCTGCGGGTCGAGCAGTTCAATGCGAAATTTCAGGCCCCGGGGCAGCACGACGATTTCCAGCGGTGCCAGTTCCAGCACGCCCAACTCCGTGATGATCCGCAGCCGTCCCAGTTGCGGCACGATCAGCCATTCACCGTCGGCATTGAAAAACACCCGCTCCATGGAGCGGTTGGTCCGATACTGATAAAGGCTGATGCCGGCCGGTTTGTCCGCACCGGCATTGGCCGCCATGCACACCAGCCCGTCGATGAAATCGGTGGGCTCGGCGGGGATCTCCAGCGGGTTCCAACGCAGGCGATTGGGCGTGACGTCGCCCAATGGGCCCCCCGCCAGTTGCCGTTCGAGCTTGGTGAAGGCCGGGTGATTGGCCGACGGCCGGATGCGATACATCCAGGTGCGCCGCGCTTCGCTGCGGGCCATGGTGAACGCCGTGCCGGAGAACAACTCGGCATAGAGACCGTACGGGGCTTTCTGCGGCGAGTTCTGGCCGACGGGCAGTGCGCCGGGTAAGGCTTCGCTGGCAAATTCGTTGCCCAAGCCTGATTGGTAAGCCAGGTCCGACGCTGGGGAATCGAGGTTCATGGAGCCTCCAGGAATGCGGCCCGTCACTCAACGGAGTGGTTGAGGCGCACCGGGTTATTTTTATCGTAATTCGATTACGCATAACGTAATTTGCTCGACAGCGACCGTCAAGCTATAAAGACGCCCATTCGCCTCTGGACCCAGCGCCTCCATGGAAACCCCGCTCAGCAACGGTAAACAGAAAGTCCGCTCGGCCGAAGTTGGCACCGACATACTCAAGGCCCTGGCCGAACTGTCGCCCTCCACGTCGCTGTCGCGGCTGGCCGAACACGTGCAAATGCCGGCGAGCAAGGTTCATCGGTATCTGCAGGCCTTGATCGCCAGCGGGTTTGCCGAGCAGAACGCCGCCACCAACCACTACGGCCTGGGCCGCGAGGCCCTGCGCGTAGGCCTGGCAGCGCTCAACGGCATGGACGTGCTGCAAGTGGCCGCCCTGCCCCTGGCCGAATTGCGCGACGACTTGAACGAAACCTGCTTCCTGGCGGTGTGGGGCAACCATGGCGCGACCGTGGTGCGCATCGAACCCGCCGTGCGGCCCGTGACCGTGGTGACGCAACTGGGCTCGGTATTGCCACTGCTCAGTTCGTCCACGGGGCTGGTATTCAGCGCTTATCTGCCGGAGCGCGAGACCATCGGCTTGCGCGAGCAGGAAGTACAAGGCACCGAGCACCACGCCCTCGCCGATGACCGCGCTTATGCCGTGTTGTGCGAGCAGATTCGCAGTCGCGGCCTGCACCATGTACATGGTTTGCTGATGCCGGGCGTGGATGCCTTGTCCGCTCCGGTATTCAATGCCGTCGGTGAGGTGAAAGCGGTGATGACCATCGTTGGTCCGACCTCGCTGTTCCACGCCGACGAAAACGGCCCGGCGGCGCAACGCCTGTTGACGGCGACCCGGGCCGTGAGTTGGCGGATGGGGTATGAAGCGGGTCCGGGATCAGCCCAGTAAATCCGGGACAATCCTGATCACTAAATCATTGAGATGAGGGTGATCAGTTGCCGATGGGGACATTAGCCCATCACCCCCATGACCTTGGCTTTTGCCACCGCCTGCGTACGCCGCTGCACCCCCAACTTGCTGTGGATTCGCCGCGCATGGGTTTTCACCGTGTGCAACGAAATGAACAGTCGTTCGGCAATCTGTTGGTTTGAATGACCTTGCGCAATCAGCTCCAGGACCTCCAGTTCGCGATGACTGAGCAAGGTGTCCTCGGCGCAGGCAGGCGGCTCGACCTGCTCTGCCGATTGCGCCCAACGCACCAACTCGGGCTGGCGCAAGCGCAGCTCGCACAAGGCTTGCTGGGCCCGCCAGCAAGTGACTCGCTTGAGCCCTTCTTGCAGGAGTGTCCGGGCCTGGGAACGATCGCCGGACAACCAGACAACCTCCGTCAACACCAGGTGCAGTTCGGTTTCCAGGCTGTGCATTTCACTCTGCTGCGCCCGGGTGATCATGGCTTGCAGGCACGCCTGCGGCTCCTGTGCCCGTTGCAGGTAGACCTCAGCCAGCACCAGCAGGTATTCAAGTCGCGCAATCAATTCCAGCGTCGCGGGAGGCGCGTGCTTGGCCTGCGGCCCGCGAAAATGGCGCAAGACACGGGTCAAGGCTTCATGGGCCAGTTCCGCCCGCCCCTGTTGCAACCAGAACTGACAGCTGGTTTGCAGCAACACGCCACGGTAAACGGTGTCGGGGATGTGCCGCTGCTGCATGATCCGTTCGGCATCGCGCAGTTGCATGAAGGCCTCGCCATAGTCGCCCTGGTTGGCAGCCAGGCTGGCCTTGCCGAGAAATCCGTAGAGCACCTGTTTGTCCAGGCTGTGCAGGCCCGTTTCCAGACCCGCTTGAAACTGCTCGGCGGCGCGCTCTTCAAACCCCATGCGCAATGCCAGGCGCCCGCGCCGCAGGGCAATACGCCCCAACAACGGGGAAAAGTCCTGGCCTGGTTTATCCAGCAGCGCCTGGACGGCGGCCAGCAGATGATCGGCCCGGTGAGGCGCGCCACGTTGCTCCAGGACTTGGGCGTGGTCCAGTTCCAGCAATCCTTCGAATACCAGCGAACCCTGCGCACGCGCCAGGCACAGTGCCTGGCGGTTGATCCGATGCGCAGAAGCCAGTTCGCCTTCAAGCAGCGCCTGCTGCGTCAGCCCACCCAGGCACAGCACCCGTTGGGCCCAGGCCTCAGGGTCCAGGCTGGCCTGGGCCTGGAGGAAGTGCTCGCGCGCCTGTTCGCCATCGCCCGAGAGGTGCAGCAACCAGCCTTGCAAGACCTGCCACCTGGCCAGCACCTGTCGCTGCCGGCAGGCCGAAGGCTGCGGCATGAACCTGGCCAACTGCTCAATGCATGTCGACGCCTGGTCGAAGCGTCCGGCGAACAACAGCGCAGCGGTGACCAACCCCACCGATTGCGGCGTACAGAGGGTCAGCGCTTCGCCTTGTTGATCATGCAGGCCCAGCAACAGCACCACGTTGCGACGCTGCAAGACGTGCTCGAAGCTCAAATGCTGCAGGAAACTCACGGCAGTCTCGAACTCCTCGGCCAACATGGCTTGCTCGAACGCCATTTGCCAGTCCTGCTCGGCAGCAAACCACTGGCAGGCCCGTCGATGCCAGGAACGCCCCTGCGGCCAGGGCTCTTCACGTACCAGCCGGGCCAGGGCCGGAAAAATCTGCAACCAGTCCGACGTCTGCTCCCATGGCTCGATGAAACATCCCAGGTCCAGCAGCAAGGGCAGGCATTGCACGCCCACGGTGTCGCCGAACAGGTGCTCGCATAGCCGGGCATTGAAGCGCGGCAGGTGCGCCAGCACACGCCAGGCCTGCGCCAGGTCTGTAGTCAGCGTGCTGAACAGTTCGTACTCCAGGTAGTCGACCAAGGTCCCCGCCCGTCCCGGCGTTGCATGACTGCGCGCCCATTCGCAACGCTCCAGCAGCGTGATGCGCACCCCGGCACACCAGCCGCCACTGCGCTGGATCACCTCGTGGGCAGTGCGGGCAGCCTGGGGACCGGGCAGGTGACGCAGCAATGGCAGGACATCGTCAGGGGTGAAGAACAACGCCTGCGCATCGAACTCGTGCAGCTCGTCATCGAGCAACAGCCGCGGCCAGTTGCAGTGGGGACGGCGGCGGCTATTCAGCCACAGGTGCAACGCTGGACTACTGGTGTTCAACAGACGGTCGAGCAACTGGTCCAGTTCGGGATTCGGCACCCGGCAGTAGTCATCCAGGAACAACCACGTGGGTGTCTGCAAACGCGCCAGGTGGGCCAGCAGTCCCGCTTCATCAAGCATCGGCAACCCGAGGGCCTGGGCCAGGCGCTCGCACATTTGCACCGCGCTCAACGCCGCGCCTCCCAATGGCAACCAATGCAGCCGACACCCGGCGGGAGCCTGCAGGAAGCACTCGGCGAACAACGCACTCTTGCCACTGCCCGCTGGGGCGCAAAGCAGTTTTACCCGCGCTTCGGACGTCAGCAAAGGCTCACTCAGGGACCGCCGCGGCACGTGCGTCGAGGACAGGCGAGGCAACAATCCTGGACGGTCCGGACACGGGGTCATGGCGGTCATGTGGGCAGATCCTGTTTATTGTTATCTCACCACCCTAGTCCTGTGTCGCCGAGCTTTGGAGAAGTATTCAGCGCGCTGATTGGCGCCCATAAAAAAACGACCGGCAGGGGCGCTGCCGGTCGATCACGATGATCAAGTCAGGCACAACCTTGTGGGGAAAGGATTCACTGTGGGAGCAAGGCTTGCCCGCGATGAACGATAACGCGGTTCAGCTTTCAGACCGCGGTGCGGCCATCGCGGGCAAGCCTTGCTCCCACAGAGAAATCCCTTCGCCACAGTTACCTTTCAGGCCTTACCGAACCCCGGTCGACCGTAGCGCTGCCGGTGTGTAGTCGGCGGCCCGGGCTTCGAAGCCGTACTCGTAGCTGTGTTTCTCTTCGTTCTTCATGCCCAGCGCGATGTAGCGGCCGGCAATGATGTCGTAGAGCGCCTCGAGGGTGTAGCCCGGGTTCTGATGGTCGTAGTAGAACTGGGCATGACCTTCGGCCACCCGCCACAGCTGGCCGCGACCGTCGTAGTGATCCACCAGCGCCGCCTGCCAACTGTCCTCGTCGAAGTACATGTGGCGCTTGGCATAGATGTGCCGCTCGCTCGGCTTGACCGTGCCAACCACTTCCCAGACCCGGTGCAATTCATAGCGAGTCAGGTCCTGGTTGATATGGCCGGCCTTGATCACATCGTCGTACTTGAGGCTTGGCGAATCGAGCTTGTAGCTGTTGTACGGGATGTACATTTCCTTTTTGCCGACCAGTTTCCAGTCGTAGCGGTCCGGCGCACCGGAAAACAGGTCGAAGTTGTCGGAGGTGCGCAACCCGTCGGCGGCGGTGCCCGGGCCGTCGTAAGCCACTTGCGGGGCACGACGCACCCGGCGCTGGCCGGCGTTGTAGATCCAGGCCAGGCGCGGTTCCTTCACTTGGTCGAGAGTCTCATGCACCAACAGCACGTTGCCGGCCAGGCGCGCCGGCGCAGTCACCTCCTGCTTGAAATAGGTCAATACGTTGCCGGCCTTCTCCGGGTCGGCATCCTTGATCAGGAACGGCACGGCAATTTCTTCTTCAAAGCGGATCGGCGTGAAGCTGCCATTGGTCTGCGGCGTAGCCTGGGTGATGATGCGCCGCAGGTTGCCGCCGTGATAACGGGTGACGTGGTTCCACAGCACTTCCACGCCGCTCTTGGGAATCGGGAAGGCGTAGTAGCGGTTGCCGGTGAAATTGGCCAGGCCATTGCCGTCGTTGATGGCGTTCACGTTGAGGGCGCTGCGCTTGGCCGACTCGTAGATTTCCGGCGGCAGGCCCACGCTGCGGTGGGTCGGATAGACCGGGATCTTGTAGGTTTGCGGGTAGCGCTTGAACATCGCGACCTGGCCTTCGGACAGCTTGCCCTTGTATTTGTCCACGGTCTCGGCGGTGATGGTGAACAGCGGTTTTTCATTGGCGAACGGGTCGGCCAAAAAGCCCTTGCTGTCCACCGCACCGGCGTTTTTCGGGATGCCGCCGGTCCAGGCCGGAATCGAGCCATCGGCATTGCCGGCTTTTTCCGCGCCCAACGGCGTAAGGCTGGTACCCAGTTTATTCGCTTCATCCGGCGAGACCGCCGCCATCACGTTCGCGGCCAGCAGGCTCAGGGCCAGGGCACCGCATTGCAGGATCATCTTGCGCATTGGGTTTTCCTTGTCAGCCAGATCAGAAGTTCACGCCGAAGCTCAACGCGAGGAAGTCGCGGTCTTCGAGAACGTTGTAATCGCCGCCAAAAAAGTCGGTGTAGCTCAGGCTGGCGGTGTAGGTGTTGCGGTAGTCGGCATCGACACCGACGCTGATAGCCTTGGCGCCTTCGTTGAACAAGCCGTTGGGACCGTAGCCGGCCACATCGTGAGACCAGGAAACGTTGGGCTTGAAGTTCACACCACCGATCACGTTGGCGTAGTCGAGAATCGCCCGGGCGCGATAGCCCCAGGAAGTCGAGGTAACGAAGCCATCGGTGTCGCCATTGAACCCGTACTGGCCGTAGACCGAATCGCGGCCGTAACGCAGCTTGTCCTTGGACTCCAGCCCGCCGACGTGCACCACCGCCGCCTCGCCCACCAGCGTCAGGCGTTCGGCGCCCAGTACCTGATCGACAAAATGCGTCAGGGTGCTCTGGACCTGGGTGACTTCCTTGCGCCGGTAGCCGGTGTTATCCGCCCCGGCCGAGGTGGCGATGGGTGAAGCCGCACCACCGGCAATCGGGTTGAGCAGGGCCAGGGTCAGGTCGTTGGTATTGACCTGCACCGGTGCGTTGGGGCGGTAGCTGATTTCCCCGGTCCATGCGGTGCCGGTGGGCAGCGTGGTGGAGAAACTGGCACCGTACAGGCGAATATCTTCCGGGTATTCAAGGTAATACTGGCCGCGTCCCAGCATGACGCTTCGCGCCAGGCCCGCACCGCTGCCGGGGGCCAGGCCGTTGGCAATCGTGACCATTCCCGGCAATGCCGCCAGCGTCGAGAGCCCCGCCGTGGTGGTCCCGACGGTAGGCGTACGGCTGTGGTAATTCATGAAGTACAGGCCGTACTCGGTGTCATCGCCGAGCCAGCGCAACGCCGTGCCCCACTGACCGGAATCCCGCGCATCGCGGTCACCGCCACGGGGAATAACCACCCCTTCGCTGGACACCTCAATGCCTTGGCCAAAGGCCTGAGTCAATGGCACGAACGGCGCAATCGCCGGGCTGCCCACGGTGTAGCCACTGGTGCAACCATCGGCCACCACATCGTTGCCGAAGAAGGTGCCGCAGTTATCCACCACGGTCTGGTCCCACTCCAACTGGTAGAAACCTTCGACGGTGAGCTTGTCGGTCAGGCCCTGGGACGCGAACAGCATGTTCACCGGGATCAGGCCTTCCTTGATCTCCGCACCGGGGCGACGGAACGCGGACACGTCCACCGGGTTGATGCTGTTGATCGAGTTGCCGATGAAGGTACTTTCCCCCCAACTGACCACCTGCTTGCCGGCGCGCACGGTGCCCGGCAAATCGGCAATGGAATAGTTGTGATAGACGAAGGCATCGAGAATCTGCGCCCCCGAGGACTTGGCGCCTTCCTTGCGATTGCTGTCGCTGATGTCCTTGAACTCGCGGCCTTCATCCTTGAGCTCGAAGTCATACCAGTACTTGCCGCGCACGAACACGCCGGTATCGCCGTACTTGAGTTCGAGGTCGTGCAGGCCTTTGAAGATTTTGGAAAAGGTCTCGCCCTTCTTGAAATTCAGCCGTCCATCATCACCGGTGGAGGATTGGCCCCGACCGCCGTTGACCGTGCCAACCAGGTCCTTGTCGGCATCGCGCATGCCCCAGCTTGCGCCCACGGACAACGACGAATCGAACTGACCCTCGATCTCGCCAATGTTGAATGAAACGGCCTGCGCCTGGGCACAGCAACCCAAGGCCACCGCGACGGCCAGCGCCTGCGGCTTGAAGATGGCGCGCATTGTTATTGTTGTCATGCGTCTTCCCCGGTGAGTGACAGAGGCTTCACCCTACTGCCGCACGCCAAGGGCGATAAGCGCACCAAGGAGGTATTCGCGCTGTACCTAAAAAGGATTACAGCCCATGCGGCGCGGGCCTTTGCGCCGTGCATGGATGGACTGGATGATGGGTCATCAGCGCCGCGCATACTCATGCCCGGCCTTCGACTGTTACGCGCCCTGCAACGGTGCATGTCCGGATCCGGGCTGTTTCCCGCAAGGCACGATGCCTATGCTGGCCGGGCTTTCAGGGCAACGGGCCTGCAAGCACAAGCCTCACGGCATCCCTCATGCCTGCCTGGCACACCGTCTTCGGATGGATTGGCGTATCGATCCATCATCCCGTGTTTACCGACGTTGGTTTGTAGCTCCTTTGCAACGTCACGCTTAGGCCGCTGCTTTTTGCAGCGGCCTTTTTTATGTGCGGCTATTTCCGAGTTAAAACTTCTTGTTTCCTACGTTGTTGTCGGAAGGGCTCACCTGCCTGCATTGAGAGTTCGAACTTATAGTTTCCTTGGTCGCCCGGGATGGGTGATTACGCAAATAGCCGTGAACGACCGCATGTGTTGAATGACGGCGTGGCTATTCAGATTCGATTCGAAAGGAACTCGATATGCAGCAAGAAAAAAATATCCTTGTGAATAGAGGTATACCTCGCACGCCACCTTCTTCTTCACCATCTCCCAACCATGGACATGGCGGCACGCCGGATCGTTCGGCAGGCAGGGCTCATATAGGCACCGATGGTGACAGTTCAGCTTCGCCGAGCTTTTCTGACTATAGCCATGCAGGTTTTGAACCTGCGATCGGTATGGTTTTGCATACGTTGAAGAGCACGACCAAAACTGCAGAAAGCACGTACCAAACCCAGCTCAGCAAGCTGCCGCAAACCATTGAGAACGATCTGGCAGCGATTAGGCTTGAGGGATCGACACGCTCTCTTCCCCCCGCAGCGGCAATCGCTCGCGAATTGAGCGTTCGCAATACACTGTTGGCGCGAAAAACCGCCCAATTCCATCAAAAAACAGCGCTTGCCAATAGTTTCTACGGCGTCGATCCAATCGGTAAGCCATTACAGGCGTTCTATCCGAAAGCCCTGACCCTAGAGAGGCTAGTCCCCCCGAACGGTATTGCGATAAAAGCCTGGGCCACATCGCTCAAGGCAGCGTACGAGGCAAGGCTGCTGTCCCAAGCCATCAATATGCTGAATCAGCAGCAAGTCGAAGTACTTAAATGGCTGGCTGCGGTACAGGCTCAGGAGCAGGTGCAAAAAGAAGTACAGCGTTTGGCCGCTGAAAAAGCACAAAAGGTGGCTCAAGCTCTACGTGAAGCGGAAGAACGGGCAAAGATTGCAGCTGTCGCGGCGACAAAAGCCCGACAACTGGCAGAAGCGGAAAAGGTCGCGGCCAAACAAGCCCACGATGCCGCCATGGCCTTATGGGAGGCCGAAAGATGGGCCGCTGCTGAAGAACTGGAGGCGGAGGAAGCGAGGCGTCAGGCAGAAGTTCAAAAGGCACGTCAACCAGCCCGGGCTACCCGTACATTTCCTGTATCGGGCTCCGCCGCAGCCGCTGGCCCAGTATTTACAATCGCAGGTGGGACCTTCGCCCCCAACCGGGTGACCGCCTCGAGCATCACGGATGAGTTGCGCACCGCGGTGTCGGCGATCCTAAAAACAGTTACCGCAAAGGCATTACCCGCTGTTGCATGGTTTGCGTCACTGATTGACCCGTCGGAGCTGGGCAACGAAGAACGCTACGCCCTGAGTGTTCCCCTATCAGAACTAGCTCCAGCCAACACCGATGATTTGCTGGCAATCGCAGCATCGAAAGGAGAAATCAATCTCCCGATTGTGCTGGGTTCCATGACCACCGACGACGAAATGATGTTCGTCGTCGCGAGTGCCGACGGAACATCGGTGCCCTCCAGCGTGCCGGTCAGGCTTGCAACACTCGACCCTCACAGCAACGTCTACAAATCCTACAGTCCAGATGGCTCATCCACCTTGATGACCTGGACGCCTATCGTAAAAGAAACGGATGCATCCACGACACTGCCATCGATCGTGCCGAAGATCGACCTCTATGAAGGCGGAACCCCCTGGGCCATAACCAGAGGGGTCGATAAGGATCCGGAGCTGGAGGATTACGATTTTGGTAATGGGTTCGTCACGGTGTTCCCGGTTGAGTCGGGTATTCCGCCCATCTATACCGTCTTTAACAATTCTTCTGAATGGGCTTCCGCGGAAGAGGCACGCAAGGCAGCCGAAGCCCAGATCCTACGCGTAGCCCAGGCACAAGCACTGGAACAAGTCCTGGCGGGGCGCGCCTATCCGATACCGGGCGCGGCAGCCGCAGCCGGTCCGGTGCTCACGCTTGTCGGCAGTAGCCTGGCCATAAGTTCTGAAGTGACCTTGGCAATCCAGGCTGCGCTACGAGCCGCAGTCGCCATGGCTATCGAGTCGCTCACCGCAGTGGCTGTGCCGACCTTGGCGGGTTTTGCGGCGCTGCTCTATTCACCCAAGCTGGCGAACGGTGAATTACCCGAGCGATATGCGTTCAGCACGCCACTCTCAGAACTCGCACCGATCCAACACCACGACTTTCATGCAATCGCAGCGGCCGACGGATTCGTTGACTTACCGGTACGCCTCACTTCTCAAGCGACCGTGGATGGCCAATCCGAAATCCTCGTGATCAACATCGACGGCGTAACCCATCCGTCGAAAGTCAGAGTGGTTCCGGTTACCTATGACGCACAACAAAACCTCTACATCGCTACAACTGAACAAACCCCACCCAGAACCTTGACGTGGACGCCGGTCGTTCAACCCGGCAGCAGCTCCACGGCCCTTCCCGCCGAACCACCCGCCCCGCCTGTTTATACAGGCGCATCGGTAAAGCCCATAGAGGGAAGGATCGATCCGTTCCCCGAAATAACCGCAGACAGCTTCGATGATTATGTTTTCGTTTTCCCAATCGACTCGGGCCTGCCGCCTCTGTACGTCATGTTCAGGGATCGAAGGGAAGACCCTGGGGTTGCGCTGGGAATGGGGGCTCCGGTTTCAGGCGTGTGGACGGATGCAGCATCGAAAGGTGAAGGGGCAGCCATTCCGTCGCAGATTGCGGATCAGTTGAGGGGGAGAGAGTTTAGGAATTTCAGGAAGTTTCGGGAGGCTTTTTGGAAGGCCGTTGCCGGAGATCCTATACTTTCTCAACAGTTTAATTTACGCAATCGGGTTCGTATGGAGAACGGACGCTCCGCCTACGTCAGGAAAGCTGAAAAAATTGGCGCCCGAATAAAGTATGAACTTCACCATAAACATTTCGTATCCTTAAATGGCCAAGTTTACGATATCGACAACATCACTCTCACCACCCCTAAAAGACACATTGAAATTCATAGAGAGCGCAAGCAATGAAAAAAATAACAACAGATATAACGGAGAAAGAATTTCTTGCCTTTGTTATAGAAATTTCAGAGGGGAATTACCCTTCAGAAGAAGCGGATATCGATGCAGTACTAGAGTTCGAGAGAATCTCAGAGCATCCCGCCGGGTCAGATTTACTATTCTATCCAGAGCCTGGCAAGGAAAGCTCTGAGGCGATAGTCGACGAGATAAAAAACTGGCGTGCAGCCAACGGTAAACCAGGCTTCAAGCAACCCTGACGCTCCAGATATTTGAACGCCCTTGCTGCTGAATAATCGGCAGCAGGGGTCTATCGACTCCGGCGTCATGATGTACCGAACCCAGCAGCATTTTGACCCTCCACTTCTCATCGGTAAGAAGCAATGCACCTCCTCTATCCTAGCGACCCATTTGATAAAAAACGTCCTGACGAGCAGTACGCTGAAGAGTACGAAGCGGTAATGACTGCGGGACTGAGGACTGTGCTGTTCTCTTTTGAAGATTTCGAAGCGGGCCTTTTCAAGACTTCTGCGTCCCTCACGCCCGGAGACTCGATTTTGTACCGCGGGTGGATGCTGACACCCGACGCTTATGCTGCTTTGGTTAACCAACTGCGTGAAAAAGGCGTCATTGAAGTCACCAACGCCCCGCAATATCGACACTGTCATCACCTGCCACAGTGGTATCCGTTGTTGACTGCCTATACGAGCGAAACGGTGGTGCTGGACAGCGATGCAAACTTCGTTCAAGCGCTCGAAGGTCTGCAATGGCCAGGCTACTTCATCAAGGACTACGTAAAGTCACTTAACACCGGTGGTGGCAGCCTAGTGGACACTCCCGAAGGCATAGCTCCGCTTGTTGAAGAGATGCGCCAATACCGGGGGCAGATTGAAGGCGGTATATGCGTCAGGCGACGAGAGGATTACATTGAAGAAACCGAGCGTCGCTATTTTGTATTCCATGGGCAGACCTATGGCGTCACCGATGAGATTCCTGAGTTGGTGACCGAGTGCGCACGGCTGATTGACAGTCCTTTTTTCTCGGTCGACGTAGTACTCAGGTCAGACGGTGTGCTGCGGGTGGTCGAGCTCGGTGACGGGCAGGTATCAGACCGCAAGGAATGGCCCGCTGAGCGCTTTGCCTGGATGTTGAGCCGTGCGGGATAGGTCTGTGCCCTATCGAGACCGCCGCGAACCTGGCGGCCCTGGTGAAAAAATATTTTCCATGAGCACGGTTACCGCGACTGACGGCAACCGGCCCGGGCAATGAGGCTTAGATGGCGTGGCGTTGCAGGTTCGCCATCATTTCTTTCAAGGCTTCCAGGTTGTCGTTCGGGTGCACCGCATGCTCGAAGTCGCAGATCTGCTGCCAATGGGCGGCGACGTCTTCGGGCGAAAAACCTTTGCGCGGATCGAAGCCCGCCCCCAGGCTGCGTTCCCAGCGCACCTTGCCCATCCAGCCGCCGCCCACTTCGAACAGGCCGGAGGTTTCCTGGCAGGTCTCACTGGCCAGGTACACCACCAGCGGGCTGACGAGTTCGGGCTTGAGTTGTTCGAATACCTGCGGCGGGATCAGGCCTTCGGTCATGCGCGTGCCGCCGGTGGGGGCGATGGCATTGACCAGGATGTTGTTCTTGCGGCCTTCGATGGCCAGGGTCCGAGTCAAACCATAGAGGCCGAGCTTGGCCATGCCGTAGTTGGATTGGCCGAAGTTGCCGTAGATGCCCGAGGTAGACGCCGTGAAGATCACCCGCCCGTAGTTTTGCTCACGCAAGTGCGGCCACGCGGCCCGGGTCACCTTGTAGGCGCCCTCGACGTGGACGCGGTAGACCAGGTCCCAGTCGGCGTCGTCCATTTTGTGGAACGTCTTGTCCCGCAGGATCCCTGCGTTGTTGACCACCACATCGACGCGACCGAACGCGTCGAGGGCGTTTTGTACCAGCTTGTCGCCATCGGTCACCGAGTCGTGGTTGGCCTCGGCGATACCGCCCGCCTCGCGGATTTCGGCGACCACCCGGTCTGCTGCCGAGGCGTTGGCCCCTTCCCCTTGAGCCGAGCCGCCAAGGTCGTTGACCAGCACTTTCGCGCCTTGCCTGGCGAACAGCAGCGCATGGGCGCGTCCCAGGCCACCGCCGGCTCCCGTGACGATCACGACTTTATCTTCGAAGCGCACAGACTCACTCATGACAGAACTCCAGCAGGCGGACAGGACAATGGGCACGAGTGTCCGGCACAAGTCGGCCGGTCACAATCAACACGGTTGCCAGTGAATGGTGGGCGATAAGGTGAGGGGATGATGCAGGCCCAGGCCACGGCGGCACATTCAATTTCCGGCGCTGCCATCGCGAGCAAGCTCGCTCCCACAAGGGATTTTGTTACCCACAAATTCCGTATTCACAATCGCTCCCACACAAGCTAGCCCCCACAGGGTGTCGTCATGAACAGGCCATTTGTCTGCTCGGCGCGGCGATGGCTTCGCGAAACGCCAGGTAATGCTTGAGCACCTGCACCGGCGCCTCGATGTGCGGGTAATGACCAATGTCGGGCAACAACACCGTGTCCGGGTTCGGGATCAGGACCTCGTAGCGCGCCACCATGTGCTCACCGGAAATCGGGTCGAGCGCGCCGTCGATCACCCGCAACGGCACGTCGCCGCGCTGCATCGCCTGCACCCAGCGATCACGCTGCACACGGCGTTCGGGAATATAGGCGATGAGCTTGTGCATGATCCTCGGACCGTGATGGGCTTGCACCAGGCTCCAGAAATCATCCAACTCGCTTTCAGTGGGGGTGGTCCTGGGGCCGAAAATCTGCCGAAAGCTGCTGACCAGGCTTTCCCGGGAGAACGCCCGCCCCAACAGCCACCCCAGGGGGCTGAGCAAGAGTTTCTGGGCCCAGACCGGGCGGTGGGTTTCCGGGAACAGGCCGCCATTGAGAAAGACACAACTGGCGAGGTGGATGCGCGCTTCGTAATGCCGCGCCAGCAGTTCCTGGGCCACGCTGTCGCCGTAATCGTGGGCCAACACATGCAGCGCGCCCCGCACATTCAGGTGCGCCAGCAAGGCCTGCTGCAAATCGGCTTGCTCCAGCAGGCTGTAGACGTGATCCGTCGGTTTGGCGGAGTCGCCGAAACCGAGCATGTCACACGCGATCACCCGGTAGCGTTGCGCCAGCGGTTGCCACAGGTAATGCCAATCCCAACTGGCGGTGGGAAAACCGTGGATCAGCAGCAGCGGCTCGCCCTGCCCGGCCACCCAGTAACGGATGGCATGACCACGGAACATGAAGATCTGGCTGCGCTGGCGCCAGATACGCAGGGGAATCTGGGCCAGGGGCATCAGCTTCTATACCCGGCGTCTTGTTGATCGAGCTTGCGCAACAACGCCGGCCAGGCCAACGCGCCGCCCATGCCCTGGGCGCTTTTGGTCACCCCGGCGATCATCGCCCGGGCGCCAGCCAGGATCTGCGGCTCGATGGCAATCAGTTCGGCCCCGCCGCTCTGCGCCAGGACCTGAATGTCACAGGCCCGCTGAAAGGTGAACATCATCAGGAAGGTATCGGCGATGGTCCCGCCGCAGGTCAGCAAGCCATGGTTATGCAGCATCAGGAAGTTGCTCTCGCCCAGGTCCACCTGCAGGCGAGCCTTTTCTTCGTGATTCAAGGCCACCCCTTCGTAGGCGTGATAGGCCAGGCTCGACAGCACGAACAGCGATTGCTGGCTGATCGGCAGCACCCCCTGCTTCTGGGCCGATACCGCCACGCCAGCAGCGGTGTGGGTGTGCAGCACACAGGCCACATCATGGCGCACCTCATGCACCGCACTGTGGATGGTGTAGCCGGCCGGGTTGATCTCGTAGGGGCTGTCCATCAACTTGTTGCCGGCCTGATCGACCTTGACCAGGCTCGAGGCGGTAATTTCATGGAACATCATCCCGAACGGGTTGATCAGGAAATCCTCGGTACCGGGAACCTTTGCGGAAATATGGGTGAAGATCAGGTCATCCCAACCATGCAGCGCGACAAGCCGATAACAGGCGGCAAGGTCCACCCGGGTTTGCCATTCGGCCGCACTGACCTGACCCTTGATGCTGAGTGTCGTTTGGACGGGCGCTACGCTCACGGCTCTGACCTCTGGTTTCTTGTTATATGTCTCGATCGAAACGTCGTACGCAAGAAAATCAGTCTAGTCAGCTCTTTCAGAGGCGGTAGTTGCGTTGGCAGCCAGCTTACTGGCCGAACGAGTCAGCGCACCCGCTTCAAGCGCGCAACGTGTCGATCAACTCAGCGAGCCATGGCTCGGCGTCGGTTTCCGGCGTGACACTTTCGCTGGCATCCAGACGCAGCATCGGCAGCACCTCGCGTACGCCCAATTCGACGAACAGCTCGCACATCTGCTCGCCACCGGCGCAGAAGGTATCCCCATAGCTGGCGTCGCCCAGGCCGATCACCGCGCCAGGCAAACCACGAAAGAACCCGGGCAACTGGTCGCGGATGACCGAATACAACGGCATCAAATTGTCCGGCAACTCGCCCATGCCGGTCGTGGAAGTCACTGCCAGCACGGCCTCTGGGGCGAATGCCTGCACATCCGCCAGGGTCGCACGCGGGTCGTGCCAGGTTTCAAAGCCTGCCTCGCGAAGCAGTTTGGCGGCGTGCCGGGCGACTTCTTCGGCGGTGCCATACACCGAGCCGGAAAGAATGGCGACTTTCATCAATCTGATCCTGAACCTGAAAAAAGAGCCGGAATAGTACCAGTTGCGCCTGTCAGGCTACGAATGGCTCTCAACGGCCCTAATGGCCAGTGGACAGCCTGTCGATTTCTTTTAGAATGCTGCTTCGACAAGGATGTTCAAAGGGTTCTCCCCATGATCAACGCTCAACTGATGCAACTGGTCATCAATGCTTCGAACGACGGGATTGTCATCGCCGAAAAAGAAGGCGAAGACAATATCCTGATCTACGTAAACCCGGCCTTCGAACGATTGACCGGTTATCACCGCGACGAAATCCTCTATCAGGATTGCCGGTTCCTGCAATCGGGTGATAGGGACCAGCCCTCGCTGGAGCTGATTCGCAAAGCCCTGAAAGAGGGTGGTACCTGTCGTGAGGTGCTGCGCAATTACCGCAAGGACGGCACGCCGTTCTGGAATGAGTTGTCACTGTCCACGGTAAAAAACCAGGCTGACGGACATACCTATTTCGTGGGTGTGCAAAAAGACGTCACGACCCAGGTCAAGGCTCAACAACGCGTCGCACAGCTGGAAAAGGAGCTGGCCGACGCGCGGGAGACAATTGCCCGGCTCGAAGCGACGAACGGTTCAAACAAAACCACGAATTAATGGTCAGTCACTACAATCACCAGTGAACACGTAAATAATCATTTCGAGCAGATCATGCAGCGCGATGCCCTTCTGACGCAGGATGAACTGGATTTCATCCGAACCATGCAACACAACCCGCAACTGAACGAGCGGGATGTCACGTCGAGCTTGCTGGTAAACGGTGGGTCGCAGATCCGTGACTTGCTGACACGTCTGGCGGCAAATGAGCAGGTTACGCTGCAAGCCAATTTCGAAAACCAGCAAATGACCTTTCCGCTGCATCTGGTGGAAGACGAATTCCATGCGATGCACCTGCGCTTGGGTGTACCGAGCATCTACGAGGACGGACCGAAGATACGCCCATGGCGTCTGGCGCTCGAAGAGCCGGTGGCGCTGGAAAATATCAAGGGTCAGCCGGGACCGCTGTGGGTCCACGAAGTCTCCTGCAAAGGCGTATTGCTGGAAAACCGCAGTCGAACCAAACCGCCGAAGCAGTTTGCCTTGTGGTTCAGCCCATCAGGCTACGAGAGAATTTCCTTGCGAGGCACCTTCGAACGGGAAACCGATCGCGGCCTGTTTGCCTACCACCTGAGCCAGAATGACCAGGACGAGACGGAGCGCCTGCGCCAGTACATCCTGCAGCAACATCGCCTGACCCATCCCTCCATGCATCTCTAGGTGTCGAGGTTGCCTGCCAGAAATTGACGCAGGCGCTGGCGCATCACCGCTCCTTCATTGCCCAGGCAACCGATCGACGATCCAACCAGGCTCTCCTGTGCCAGATCGGATGCATCACCGGCCAGCATCAACGGGCAATCCAGGCTCATTGCCAACTTCCCCAAGCGTTTAGGTAAATCGACCGCTGGCGCATGATTGGAAACCAGCACCAATGCCACCGGTTGGACCTTCTGGCACACCAGGGTCAATTCCTCGAACGGCAGGCCGATCGACAACAGCCTGACGCCCACTTCCTCCTTGGACAGGAACAGCGCCGTGACCAGCAACTCCAGTTCATGGCAATGATCGGCAATCGCGCAGACCAGGACACGCGGCGACGCACCTTCGCGCTTGAGCAAGAGCCGCTGGGCGATGCGCGAACGCAGGAAACCATCAAGAAACACCCATTCGCTGGCTTGCCCGAACGTCTGCTGGCGCTGCAATAGCTGTCGCCAAAGCGGCATCAGGATTTCCTGGAATACGATCGGCACGGTGTAGGTGGAAAAGACCTGCCCGTAGACGCGATCCAGTTCTACATCGTCAAAATTGCTAACCGCGTCCGCCACCTGTTGTTGCCAGCGGGCGTGATCGGTCCTGACCAGATCGGATGAGATCAGCGTGGAGACCGGTTGCACCGACTCGGTCTTCGCCAGGATCTTTCCCACTTTGCTGACGGCCACCCCGCGCTCGAGCCAGGCCAGGATGCTGCGCACCTTTTCGATATCGCTCAACGAGTACAGGCGATGCCCGCTTTCGGTGCGGGTAGGCTGGATCAGACCGTAGCGCCGCTCCCAGGCACGCAGGGTCACGGGGTTAACGCCGGTCATGCGCGCGACTTCGCGAATGGGAAACAGGTCCTCCCGCTTCAACGCACCTGATCCCTGGAAAACGAAGCCATCCTCGGTGATTACACTCATTTTGGCAGACAATTCCGGCTGGCAAATTGGACCCTAGTTTACCCCTCCCAGGACATGTCATGACAAGAATAAACGTACTCGATGTGCGGTTTTGTTGTTTTATGCGCAATCGGGAATAATTCTTGCCTGTTTTTTGGCGACCAGACGCTACCCACCACCCCGGGGCGTCCCCCGCGAACCTCCTACCCGGAGTACCGCGCCTGTCTTACGGAGATACATAATGTCTACCTCACCCGTCACCCTGATGGTTGCCCGCCGCGTTGCCAATGGACGTTATCAGGACCTGATCGCCTGGTTGCGCGAAGGCGAACAACTGGCAACCGACTTTCCCGGCTACCTGGGTTCCGGCGTGCTCGCTCCACCGCCCGAGGACGATGAATTCCAGATCATCTTCCGTTTTGCCGACGAGCAAACGCTGCACGCCTGGGAACACTCTGCTTCTCGCATGGCCTGGCTGGGACGGGGCAGTGATCTGTTTGCCCATCCCTCCGAACATCGGGTGCGTGGCATCGATGGCTGGTTCGGTGCGGTCGGCCAGCGTCCGCCCCGTTGGAAACAGGCAGTGGCCATCTGGCTGGCGTTCTTTCCCGTGTCGCTGTTGTTCAATTTCCTGTTGGGGCCGCTGCTGGGCGAACTGGGCCTGTTGAACCGGGTGTTCATCAGCACGCTGATCCTGACGCCACTGATGGTCTACCTGTTTATCCCGATGTCGACCCATCTGCTGGCGAACTGGCTCAACGGCGCGCCACAGCGGACGTTGCCGGCTACGCAGAATCATTGATGTCGCCAGCCTGCGCATTGATCCGTGTGGGAGCCCCAAACCTGTGGGAGCGAGCTTGCTCGCGATGAGGCCGGTACATCCACACCAAGTGTTGCCCGTCAGTCCGCTATCGCGAGCAAGCTCGCTCCCACAGGGGAACTCTGGATTCACCTTTGGACATAGGACGCGCACCGCGTCGCTGTTATAGTTTTGCTCTTGCCGTGAACCGAGCCGTCCTATGTCCAGCGCCATCGCCCCGATCCTGATCACTGGCGCAGCCCAGCGCGTCGGCCTGCATTGTGCCCGGCGATTGCTGGAAGACGGGCAACCGGTGATCGCGACCTATCGCACCGAACGCCCTGGCGTGCAGACGCTGCGGGACCTGGGGGCGGTGGTGCTGTTTGCCGACTTCTCCAGCGAAGCGGGGATCCTGGCCTTTATCGAACAACTCAAGCAGCACACCGACCGGCTGCGGGCCATCGTGCACAACGCCTCGGCCTGGTTGGCCGAAGAGCCCGGCAGCGAAGCGACGGCCTTCAACGCCATGTTCGGCGTGCACATGCTTGCGCCTTACCTGATCAACCTGCACGGCGCCGAGCTGCTGCAGCGTTCAACCCCGGCGGATATCGTGCACATCAGCGATGACGTGACCCGCAAGGGCAGCGCCCGGCATATCGCCTATTGCGCCACCAAGGCCGGCCTGGAAAGCCTGACCCTGTCGTTCGCGGCGAAGTTCGCCCCGGCGATCAAGGTCAACGGCATCGCCCCGGCCCTGCTACTGTTCAACCCCGAGGACGACGCGGCTTACCGCGCCAAGGCCCTGGCCAAGTCCGCGCTGGGCATCGAACCCGGCAGCGAAGTGATCTACCAGAGCCTGCGTTATCTGCTGGACAACCCTTATGTCACCGGCACGACCCTGACCGTCAACGGCGGGCGGCACGTCAAATAGCCTTGTTTCGAGGATGCACCATGACGCTATCCCTGCCCCAGAACTACCGAGAGATCCTTATAGGCCTGGGGGAAAACCCCGAGCGCGAAGGTCTGCTCGATACCCCGGTCCGTGCCGCCAAGGCCATGCAGTACCTCTGCCATGGTTATGAACAAAGCGTCGAGCAGATCGTCAACGGCGCGCTGTTCGCCTCTGACAGCGATGAAATGGTGATCGTCGCCGACATCGAGCTCTATTCACTCTGCGAACATCACCTGTTGCCCTTCATCGGCAAGGCCCATGTGGCTTATATTCCTACGGGCAAGGTCCTGGGGCTGTCGAAGATCGCCCGATTGGTGGACATGTTCGCCCGCCGCCTGCAAATCCAGGAGAACCTGACCCGGCAAATCGCCGACGCGGTGCAGCAGGTCACCCAGGCCGCCGGCGTGGCGGTGGTGATCGAGGCCCAGCACATGTGCATGATGATGCGCGGTGTCGAAAAACAGAACTCGACCATGAACACCTCGGTGATGCTCGGCGCCTTTCGCGATTCCAGCACCACGCGCCAGGAGTTCCTGCAATTGATTCGACGGAGCAATTAAATGCCACAACTTCAGCCATCCATGGCACGCATCAAGGTCAAGGACCTGCGCCTGCGCACCTTCATCGGCATCAACGAGGATGAAATCCTCAACAAGCAGGATGTGTTGATCAACCTGACCATCCTCTACGCTGCCCAGGAAGCGGTGCGCGACAACGACATCGACCACGCGCTGAACTACCGCACCATCACCAAGGCGATCATTGCCCACGTGGAAGGCAACCGCTTCGCCCTGCTCGAACGTCTGACCCAGGAATTGCTCGACCTGGTCATGGCCAACGAATCGGTGCTGTACGCCGAAGTCGAAGTCGACAAACCCCACGCCTTGCGATTTGCCGAGTCGGTGTCGATTACCCTTGCGGCAAGCCGGGCGGCTTCGTAGCCGCTACTGGCTTCAAGCGGTAAACTTCAAGCCTGATCAACGCCATCCAATTTGCAGCTTGAAGCTCGCCGCTTGCAGCTGCCCGTCAGGGAACACCATGAACGACCAACAACGCCTCGAACTCGAAGCCGCCGCTTTCCGTCGGCTGGTTGCCCACCTGGACAGCCGCAAGGATGTGCAGAACATCGACCTGATGAACCTCGCCGGCTTCTGCCGCAACTGCCTGTCCAAGTGGTACAAGGCCGCCGCCGATGAACGCCAGGTCGAGGTCAGCCTCGACGACGCCCGCGAAGTGGTCTACGGCATGCCGTACGCCGAGTGGAAAGCCCAATACCAGAAAGAAGCCAGCGCCGAACAACAGGCGGCGTTCGCCAAAGGAAAACCCGATGCCTGATCTCAATACCCTGCGTACCCGTCTCAAGAGCGGCGAACATGCCTTCGCCGACACCCTGGCCTTTATCGCCGCCGGTTACGACTACCAGCCCCAGGCCTTCGACAACGGTGGCGTGCACAACGCCGCCGGGCAGAACGAAGGTTCGTGCAAGACCCTGGGCCTGGCGCTGCTCGAAGGCTTGAGCGATGAAGAAGCGCTGCTGGCGTTTGGCGAACATTACCGTTCGGTGCTGGCCACGCCCGAAGGCAGCGATCACGGCAATATCCGCGCGCTGATGGCCCATGGGCTGGCCGGTGTGACGTTCGAGGCACAGCCGCTGCAGCGGCGCTGATCGTCCCGCTTTTGTGGCGAGGGCTCCCGCAGGACTCTGTAGGAGCTGGCGAAGCCTGCGATCTTTTGATCTTTCACTTGAGACTCAAGTGTACGGGCAAAGATCGCAGCCTCGCTTCGCTCGACAGCTCCTACAAGCCCAGCGGGAGCAACCTCCCTCGCCACGGGTTGCCCCCCCAAGTAAGCGGCACCTCACCACATCCCGACTTTTAAGATTGACCCGGCAACTTTATTTCGTTTGCCGGGCCCCTCTGCTCGCGGCTTAGATAACGGAAATTTCTCCATCGTCCGGGCCGTCATCCATGAGCAGCGAAACCATCAGCCAATCGATCTCCATCGTGCACCCCGTCAGCCTCAGCCACGGCAAGAATGCCGAGGTCTGGGACACCGACGGTAAACGCTACATCGATTTCGTCGGCGGCATCGGTGTGTTGAACCTCGGCCATTGCCATCCGCGCATTGTCGAGGCGATCCGTGAACAGGCCACCCGGCTGACGCACTACGCATTCAATGCCGCGCCCCACGCCCCCTACATTGAATTGATGGAGCGCCTGGCGGCGTTTGTCCCGGTGGATTATCCGGTCAGCGGCATGCTCACCAACAGCGGCGCCGAGGCAGCGGAGAACGCCTTGAAGATCGTACGCGGCGCCACGGGCCGTACCGCCGTGATTGCGTTTGATGGCGCCTTTCACGGCCGCACCCTGGCGACCCTCAACCTCAACGGCAAGGTCGCGCCTTACAAGCAGAAAGTCGGCGTACTGCCCGGGCCGGTGTATCACCTGCCGTACCCCAGCAAGGACAACGGCGTCACCGGCGAAGAAGCCTTGAAGGCCATGGAGCGGCTGTTCAGCGTCGAGATCGACGTGAATGACGTGGCCTGTTTCATTGTCGAACCGGTGCAGGGCGAAGCCGGTTTCCTGGCGATGGATGTGCCCTTCGCCCAGGCTCTGCGGCAGTTCTGCGACGACAAGGGCATTGTGCTGATCGTCGATGAGATCCAGTCCGGCTTCGGCCGCACCGGCCAGCGCTTTGCCTTCCCACGGCTCGGCATCGAGCCTGACTTGGTCCTGCTCGGCAAAAGCATCGCCGGCGGCGTGCCCTTGGGCGCGGTGGTGGGACGCAAGGCGCTGCTGGACAACCTGCCCAAGGGCGGCCTCGGTGGCACCTACTCGGGCAACCCCATCGCCTGCGCCGCCGCCCTGTCGACCCTGGATGAAATGACCGACGCCAACCTGCATGCCTGGGGCTCGCAACAGGAGGAGGCGATCGTCAGCCGCTACCAATCCTGGCGCAACCGTGGGCTGACGCCCTACCTGGGCCGCCTGACCGGCGTCGGCGCGATGCGCGGCATCGAGCTGACCCACGCCGACGGCACCCCGGCCTCGGCACAACTGACGCAACTGCTGGCCCTGGCGCGGGAATCGGGCTTGCTGCTGATGCCCAGCGGAAAATCGCGGCACATCATTCGGCTGCTGGCGCCGTTGACGACCGAGCCGGCAGTGCTGGAGGAAGGCTTGGATATCCTGGAGGCGTGCTTGGCGAAGCTGGCCTGAACACGGTCCTCTTGACCACACAGAACCCTGTGGGAGCGAGCTTGCTCGCGATAGCGTCAGGTCAGCCAACATCGATGTTGACTGATACACCGCCATCGCGAGCAAGCTCGCTCCCACAGGGGGCACCGGCAGGTATCCAGGCATTAAAAAACCGGCCGAAGCCGGTTTTTTTGTGCCCGCTGAATCAGAACGAAGCGTTCTGCAGGCCATCCAGGTAGCGCTCGGTGTCCAGGGCTGCCATGCAACCGGCACCGGCCGAGGTGATCGCCTGGCGGTAGACGTGGTCGGCCACGTCGCCGGCCGCGAAGATACCTTCGACGCTGGTGGCAGTGGCGTTGCCGTCGCGGCCGCCCTTGACCACCAGGTAGCCGTCTTTGAGTTCCAGCTGGCCTTCGAACAGCGAGGTGTTCGGGGTGTGGCCGATGGCGATGAAGACGCCGTCAACCTTGATCTCGTCAAAGCTGCCGTCGTTATTCTTCAAGCGGGCACCGGTCACGCCCATGTTGTCGCCCAGCACTTCGTCCAGGGTCGCGTTGAGCTTGAGGATGATCTTGCCTTCGGCGACGCGGGCATTGAGCTTGTCGATCAGGATCTTCTCGGCGCGGAAAGTCTCGCGACGGTGGATCAGGGTGACCGTGCTGGCGATGTTGGCCAGGTACAGCGCTTCTTCAACGGCGGTGTTACCACCACCGACCACTGCCACAGGCTTGTTGCGGTAGAAGAAACCGTCGCAGGTGGCGCAGGCGGAAACACCTTTGCCCATGAAGGCTTCTTCCGACGGCAGGCCCAGGTAACGAGCGCTGGCGCCGGTGGCGATGATCAGGGCATCGCAGGTGTAGGTCGCGCTGTCGCCGGTCAGGGTGTAGGGCTTGGCGGCGAAATCCACGGCATTGATGTGGTCGAAAACGATCTCGGTCTCGAAGCGCTCGGCGTGTTCCTTCATGCGCTCCATCAAGGCCGGGCCGGTCAGGCCGTGGACGTCGCCCGGCCAGTTGTCGACTTCGGTGGTGGTGGTCAATTGACCGCCGGCCTGCATGCCGGTGATCAGCAGTGGCTTGAGGTTGGCACGGGCCGCATAAACCGCAGCGCTGTAACCGGCAGGGCCGGAACCGAGAATAATCACTCGCGAATGACGCACTTCAGACATGACCTGCTCCTGTTGACCGGACCTTGCGGGCCGGAACGCCGGGTGAGCGGCGCGAATAAAAAAGGACCGTTGACGCACTTGGGGAAGGCTTGGGTTCGACAGTCCTGGAAAAGAATGGGTGCAGCGTATCGAGGGAGCGAAGATTAAGGAAATACGGTTTAACAATCCAGCTCATAGGTGAGCTCTATCCCCAGCGGTCCTTTCAATAGGCGCCTTCGCCTCAAGAAACGTTGTTACACGCCATGTCGCCGCTTTCCCGGGCGAGGCAAAGCCGGTAAGGTCGGCGCGTTCACCTTCGCTCGGAGCCACCTATGCCCGCCCCCGTCCTGTCCGGCCCGCAATATTTGCGAGAGGGTCTCAAGCTGGTCTTGAGCCCGGGCCTGCGCTTGTTTGTACTCTTGCCCCTGGCGATCAACCTGGTGCTGTTCGTCGGCTTGATTTACCTGGCCGGCCACCAGTTCAGCCTGTGGGTCGATACGCTGATGCCGTCGCTGCCAGACTGGCTCAGTTTCCTCAGCTATGTCCTCTGGCCGCTGTTCGTGGTGCTCGTCGTGCTGATGGTGTTCTTCACCTTCACCATGCTCGCCAACATCATCGCTGCACCGTTCAACGGCTTTCTCGCGGAAAAAGTCGAAGTGGTCATCCGTGGTACCGACGACTTCCCGGCCTTCAGTTGGGCCGAGTTGATCGCCATGATCCCGCGGACCCTCGGCCGGGAAGCGCGCAAGCTCGGCTATTTCCTGCCCCGCGCCCTGGGGCTGTTCGTGCTGTCGTTCATCCCCGTGGTCAACCTGGTGGCGGCACCACTGTGGCTGCTGTTCGGCGTGTGGATGATGGCGATCCAGTACATCGACTATCCGGCGGACAACCACAAGCTGGGCTGGAACGAAATGCTCGCCTGGCTGCGGGAAAAACGCTGGCAGAGCCTGGGCTTTGGCGGCAGCGTGTACCTGGTGCTGCTGATCCCGGTGGTGAACATCCTGATGATGCCGGCAGCGGTGGCCGGCGCGACGTTGTTCTGGGTCCGTGAGCAAGGCGCCGAGACCGCGCTGGCCCGCCAGGGCTGAGCCAGTCACAAATCCATCATCCTGGCGTCACAATGACGAAATGGCCCCGGTCGACACTGGGGTCATGACCACACCTCTGCACATTACCCTGATCACCGAAACCTTCCCGCCGGAAATCAATGGCGTGGCCAATACCCTGGGCCGCCTGTACGACGGCCTGCGCGCCCGCGGGCATCAGGTCGAGCTGATACGGCCGCGCCAGGTCGACGACCAACGCCAGGCCAGTGACGAGCAGTTGCTGCTGTGCCGGGGCTGGCCGCTGCCGGGCTATCCGGGTTTGCAGTGGGGCCAGGCGTCGATGCACAAACTGCTCAGGCGCTGGAAACGCCATCGTCCGGACGTGCTGTACATCGCCACCGAAGGGCCGCTGGGTTTGTCGGCGCTGCGGGCGGCACGGCGCCTGGGCATCTCGGTGGTCAGTGGTTTCCACACCAATTTCCAGCAATACACCCAACAGTACGGCCTCGGGCTGTTGAGTCGAGTGCTCACCCATTACCTGCGCTGGTTTCACAACCGCTCCAGCCTGACCCTGGTGCCCAGCCTCAGCCAGCGCCTGGAACTGGAGCGCCGACATTTCGAGCGCGTGGCGCTGCTGTCGCGCGGCGTGGACAGCCAACTGTTTCATCCGGTCAAGCGCTCGGCGAGCCTGCGTGAGGCGTGGGGCCTGGGCGACGATGACATCGCCGTGATCCACGTCGGACGCCTGGCTCCGGAGAAAAACCTCGGCCTGCTCAAGCGCAGTTTCGCCACGCTGTGCAGTGCTTTCCCAGGGCGACGGATGAAACTGGTGGTGATCGGCGACGGCCCGCAGCGGTCCGCGCTGGAGCAGGAGTTGCCCGAAGCGATCTTTTGCGGCCCGCAACGCGGCGAGGCGCTGGCCAGTCATTATGCGTCCGGGGATGTGTTTGTCTTTCCGAGCCTGACCGAAACCTTCGGCAATGTGGTGCTGGAGGCGCTGGCGTCCGGGCTGGGCGTGGTGGCCTACGACCAGGCCGCGGCGGCCCAACATATTCGCCACGGCTATAACGGCGTGCTGGCGATGCCGGGGGATGAGGAGGCGTTCTGCGATGCGGCCCGTTGGCTGCTGGAGAAGCGCGAGACTTTGCGTTGCGTGCGGCTCAATGCGCGCCAGCATGCCAGCCGTCAGGGTTGGGCGTCGGTGATCGAGCAGTTCGAGGCGCAGTTGCGCGGGGTTTGTGTGGGTGAGCAGGTGATGCCTGCTGCGCCGACAGTGCGCTGAATCTTCAGTGAAGCTGAGGCCGCCATCGCGAGCAAGCTCGCTCCCACATTCGGTCCCCAGGGAACACATATCTTGTGTTCACCCTAGATCCACTGTGGGAGCGAGCTTGCTCGCGATGGCGTCGGATCAGGCCCCGCTTAAACCAGGGTCATCAACGCCTCGCGACTGAACGGCAAGATCTCCTGCTCCCGACCTTCACGGACTTTCTGCGCCCAGTCCGGATCCACCAGCAGCGCACGCCCCACCGCCACCAGGTCGAACTCGTCGTTGTTCAGGCGCTCCAGCAGTTTTTCCAGGCTGGCCGGTTGCGCGATTTTGTCGGTGTTGACCATGAACTGCAGGAACTCGCCGTCCAGGCCGACGCTGCCGACGGTGATGGTGGGCTTGCCGGTGAGCTTGCGGGTCCAGCCGGCCAGGTTCAGCTCGGAGCCTTCGAACTCCGGCTCCCAGAAGCGCCGTGTCGAGCAGTGGAAAATATCCACGCCCGCCTCGGACAATGGCTTGAGGAATTCGCCCAGGGCTTCAGGGGTCTGCACCAGACGCGCGGTGTAGTCCTGCTGTTTCCATTGGGAGAAGCGGAAAATGATCGGGAAACCCTCGCCCACCGCCGTGCGCACGGCACGAATCAATTCGATCGCAAAGCGCGAACGATTGACCAGGCTGCCTCCGTAACCGTCGGTGCGCTGGTTGCTGCCTTCCCAGAAGAACTGGTCCACCAGGTAGCCGTGGGCGCCGTGGATTTCCACTCCGTCCATGCCGATGCTTTGCGCGTCTTTTGCCGCCTGGGCGAACGCGGCGATAACCTCGTCAATGTCCGCCTGGGTCATGCCGTGGACCACCACCTGGCCGTCCTTGAGCTTTTCGGTCGGGCCATAGCCCGGCACGCTGGCGTCCGGCTCGGTGCCGATGCGTCGCACACTGCCCACATGCCACAGTTGTGGAACGATCTTGCCGCCTTCGGCGTGTACCGCATCAACCACTTTTTTCCAGCCGGCCAACGCGGCGTCGCCATAGAAATGCGGCACGTTCGGGTAGCCGTTGGAAGCCTTGTGCCCCACCGTCGTGCCCTCGGTGATGATCAGGCCGACCCCGGCCGCCGCGCGGCGACGGTAATACTCGATGACCTTGGCATTGGGCACGCCGCCCGGCGAAAAGGAACGGGTCATCGGCGCCATCACCACCCGGGTCGGCAACTCGAACGCGCCGAGGTGGAAAGGTTTGAACAGGGCTTTTGCAGGCATGAGGCACTCCACGGGACGAAGTCACAGGTCGGATATGACGACGATAATATGGAGCATGGTAAGCGCTGGGTAGCACTATTGATTTGAATGATTAAGGATCAAAAGGACGCAGCGAGTATCACCGCCTTCGACTCGCTCAAGCGCATCCCCTGTGGCGAGGGAGCTTGCTCCCTAGCCACAAGAGATCATCATTATGGCTGCAACTTTTGAGGATCAGCCCAGCGCTTTTTCGATCGCCTGGATCACGGCAGGATCATCCGGCGCCGTGCGCGGCGAGAAACGCGCCAGCACCCGCCCGTCCTTGCCGAGCAGGAATTTTTCGAAGTTCCAGGTAATGTCTCCGGGAAACTCGGCCCCCTCGCCCGCCAGCAGGCGGTACAACTGGTGACGATCATGGCCGTTCACGTCCAGCTTGCTGGACAGCGGAAACGTCACGCCGTAGTTGAGGCTGCAAAAATCCTGGATTTCCTGCTCGGTCCCCGGCTCTTGCCCGGCGAACTGATTGCAGGGCAGGCCCAGCACGCTGAAACCCTTGGCCTTGTATTGCTGATAGAGATTTTCCAGCGCCGCGTATTGAGGCGTCAGGCCACATTTGGAGGCGACGTTGACCACCAGCACGACTTGCCCCTTGAACGGCGCCAGAGCAAGCTCCTGACCATCCAGGGCTTTGAGTTTAAGGTCGTGGAAAGCACTCATGACGAACTCCAGGTTTGCGGATCTTTTCGAAACAGCCATGGGTGATGCTAACAGCAACCGACTAAAAAGGCGCCGTATGGCGCCTTTCCAGTTCACTGGTCATTTGAGCGTAGCGCACAAATCAGTGGTGATGGCCGCCTTCGCCATGGACGTGACCATGGGCAATTTCTTCCTGGCTGGCGTCACGGATATCGACGATCTTGACTTGGAAGTTCAAGCGCTGGCCGGCCAACGGGTGGTTGCCGTCAACGGTGACGTCATCGCCTTCCAGGTCGCGGATGGTGACGATCTGCATCTGGCCATCGGGCGCCGAGGCGTGGAACTGCATGCCCACTTCCAGCTCATCCACGCCTTCGAACATGCTGCGGCTCAAGGTGCTGACCAGCTCAGCGGAGTATTCACCGTAAGCGTCTTCCGGCTCAACGGCCACTTTCAGCTCGTCACCGACGGCTTTGCCCTCCAGGGCCTTTTCCAGACCCGGAATGATATTACCTGCGCCTTGCAGGTAGACCAGCGGAGCGCCGCCGGCAGAGCTGTCGATGACCTCACCAGCGTCATTGGTCAGGGTATAGTCGATGGAGACAGCCTTATTGGCGGCGATCAGCATGGGGCGAGACCTTTTGCATAAGAATGAAGAACGGACAAGTCTAAACAAGGATTTGCCCGAAAGCGAACGGAACCCGGACAAACGGGCTAGCTCGAACAGACCGACGGTCACCGGTTTCCATCAGGACGAGGACGGGCACTGGGTGGCCGAGCTGTCCTGTGGCCACACTCAGCACCTGCGTCACCAGCCACCGTGGCAGTCCCGGGCCTGGGTGCTGGACCCCGGGCAACGTATTGAAAAAATAGGCCAGCCCTTTGATTGCGGCTGGTGCGCTCAAGGCCCTGTTAGCGATAACCTTGGCGACTGAATTGTGGGTAGATGACCAGTCATAGGTCGCGCCATTGCCATGCTCCCTTAGAGAATCCGCATGCAAACTTTTTTTATCGCACCCACCGATTTTGGTGTGGGCCTGACCTCCATCAGCCTCGGGCTGGTGCGTACCCTTGAGCGGGCCGGACTGAAAGTCGGCTTTTTCAAACCCATTGCCCAACCTCACCCCGGCGACACCGGGCCGGAACGCTCCACCGAGTTGGTGGCCCGCACCCATGGCCTCAAGCCGCCGCAGCCCCTGGGCCTGGCGCACGTCGAGCGCATGCTCGGCGACGGCCAGCTCGATGAGTTGCTGGAAGAGATCATCACCCTTTACCAGCAGGCGGCCATCGGCAAGGACGTGCTGGTCGTCGAAGGCATGGTCCCGACCCGCAACGCCAGCTACGCCGCCCGGGTCAACCTGCACCTGGCCAAGAGCCTGGACGCCGAGGTCATCCTGGTGTCGGCGCCGGAAAACGAAGTGCTGACCGAACTGTCTGGCCGGGTAGAGTTGCAGGCGCAGTTGTTTGGCGGGCCGAAGGACCCGAAAGTTCTCGGGGTGATCCTGAACAAGGTCCGCACCGACGAAAGCATGGAGGCGTTTTCCGCACGGCTCAAGGAGCACTCGCCCTTGCTGCGCAGCGGCGATTTCCGCCTGCTCGGTTGCATCCCGTTTCGCCCCGAACTCAATGCCCCGCGCACCCGCGACGTGGCCGACCTGATGGGTGCGCAGGTGCTCAACGCCGGCGACTACGAAACCCGGCGCATGAGCAACATCATCATTTGCGCCCGCACCATGCGCAACACCGTGGAACTGCTCAAGCCCGGCGTGCTGGTGGTAACCCCCGGCGATCGCGACGACATCATCCTGGCCGTGAGCCTGGCAGCGATCAACGGCGTGCCGCTGGCCGGCTTGCTGCTGACCAGCGACACCCTGCCCGACCCGCGCATCATGGACTTGTGTCGCGGTGCCTTGCAGGCGGGGTTGCCGGTGCTGTCGGTGAGCACCGGTTCCTATGACACCGCCAACCTGCTCAACGGTTTGAACAAGGAAATCCCCATCGATGACCGCGAACGTGCGGAGATCATCACCGATTTTGTCGCCAGCCACCTGGACGCCAAGTGGCTGCACCAGCGCTGCGGCACGCCACGGGAAATGCGCCTGTCGCCAGCGGTGTTCCGCTATCAGTTGATCCAGCGCGCCCAGGCCGCCAACAAACGCATCGTGCTGCCCGAGGGCAGCGAACCGTTGACCGTCCAGGCCGCCGCCATTTGCCAGGCCCGGGGCATTGCCCGCTGTGTGTTGCTGGCAAAACCGGCCGACGTCGAAGCGGTGGCCCGCGCCCAAGGCATCGAACTGCCGCCGGGGCTGGAGATTCTCGACCCGGATTCGATTCGCGAACGCTACGTCGAACCCATGGTGAGGTTGCGCAAGAGCAAAAGCCTGAACGCGCCGATGGCCGAGCAGCAACTGGAAGACACCGTGGTCATCGGCACCATGATGCTGGCCCTGGATGAAGTGGACGGGCTGGTATCCGGCGTCATCCACTCCACCGCCAACACCATCCGTCCGGCGCTGCAACTGATCAAGACCGCGCCAGGATGCTCGCTGGTGTCCTCGGTGTTTTTCATGCTGTTTCCCGAAGAAGTGCTGGTCTACGGCGACTGCGTGATGAACCCGCACCCCAGCGCCGCGGAGCTGGCGGAAATCGCCCTGCAAAGTGCCGACTCGGCCGCCGCGTTCGGCATCACGCCGCGGGTGGCGATGCTCAGCTACTCCAGCGGTGAGTCGGCCAGTGGCGAAGAAGTGGAAAAAGTTCGCGAAGCCACCCTGCTGGCCCACGAGGCCCAGCACGGCCTGTTGATCGATGGTCCGTTGCAATACGACGCCGCCGCCAACGAAACCGTGGCACGGCAATTGGCGCCCAACAGCCAGGTGGCTGGCCGGGCGACGGTGTTCATCTTCCCGGACCTCAACACCGGCAACACCACCCACAAGGCCGTGCAGCGCAGCGCCGATTGCGTCAGCCTCGGGCCAATGCTGCAAGGCTTGCGCAAACCGGTGAATGACTTGCCGCGCGGCGCCCAGGTCGACGACATCGTGTACACCATCGCCCTGACCGCGATCCAAGCCGCCAACCGACCTTTGGACATTTAAATGCTGGACTTCCTGCCTGCCCCCTTGCGCGGCGTCATTGCCTCGCTGCTGTTGGCGCTGAACACCATCGCCTGCTGCACGCCGCTGTTCATCGTGGCGATCTTCAAGCTGTTGCTGCCCTTCCCCACCGCCCAGCGCTTCACCAACTGGCTGATGGGCCACATCCACGAAGCCTGGATCAGCAACAACAAGGCCTGGATGAACCTGCTGCGTCGTACCCGCTGGCACCTAAGCGGCCTGGAAGGCCTGGACTACCAGCATTCGTACCTGATCACCAGCAACCACCAGAGCTGGGTCGACATCATGGTGTTGCAGTACGTGCTGAACCGACGCATCCGGCCGTTGAAGTTCTTCCTCAAGCAGGAACTGATCTGGGTGCCGGTGATCGGCCTGGCCTGGTGGGCGCTGGGCTTCCCGTTCATGAAACGCTACTCCAAGGCTTACCTGGAAAAGCATCCGGAAAAGAAAGGCAAGGACCTGGAAACCACCCGCAAGACCTGCGCGAAGTTTCGCGACAACCCCGTGGGTATTTTCAATTTCGTCGAAGGCACGCGTTTCACCGACGGCAAGCATGCCCAGCAGCAGTCACCGTTTCGCCACCTGCTCAAGCCCAAGGCTGGCGGTATCGCGTTTGTACTGGATGCCATGGGTGAGCAACTGGAGTCGATCATCAACGTGACCATTCATTATCCGGGCGGTCGTCCGGGGTATTGGGATTTGCTCTGCGGCAACGTTGGAGAGGTGGTGGTGCATTTCCAGGAACTGAAGATCCCAGCGCAGTTCATTGGCAAGAACTACGACCAGGACGGCGTGTATCGCCTGGAGTTCCAGGGCTGGATCAACCAGTTGTGGCAGGACAAGGATGCGTTGCTTGCGCAGATGCATCGGGAATACCCCAGCCAGCACTGATCCCCTGGTGGGAGCAGGCTGTGTGGGAGCAAAGCTTGCTCGCGATCCAGGCGCTGCGGTCCTCAAGAGACCGCGGCGTTTTCATCGCGGGCAAGCCTTGCTCCCACACAGCCCGCTCCCATAGTTGACCGAATTGTTCTCTGGAAATGAAAAAGCCCGCAGATGATCACTCATCCGCGGGCTTTTTTATTTACCGCAGCGAGACTTAGATCGCCCCACGCTTGCGCAGCAGATCCAGCACCTGCTTGACACTCTCTTCCAGTGTCAGCGCCTGGGTGTCGATCACCAGGTCGGCATCCAGCGGCACGTCATACGGGAAGGACTCGCCTGGGATGTTGTCGCCAGCGGCGGCATACAGCCCTTGCGGATCACGCTGGGCGCACACCGCTGGCGAAGCCTGGACGTAGACCGTCAGCAGACGCTCCTTGCCGATCAGCGCTTTGGCCTGTTCGCGGCCTTCGGCATCCGGGGCGACAAACGCGGCGAGGGTCAGCAGGCCGGCTTCGTTGAATTGACGGGCGACATGAGCCGCACGGCGCCAGTTCTCGGTACGTCCGGAGCGATCCTGCGGCAAGCCCTTGTTCAGGTCATGACGCAGGTTCTGGCCATCGAGGACAAAGACCGCACGGCCCGAGTCGAACAACTTGCGCTCGACCGCATAGGCCAGCGTGCTTTTGCCAGCGCCCGACAGGCCACTGAACAGAACCGTGGCCGGCTGCTGGCCGAAGCGCTGGGCGCGTTCTTCCACCGACACATGGGCCAGCTTGCCGTGGTGCGTGCTGCTGCCGTGAGCCAGCGGCTGGGCGACGATCATGCCGGCACCGACCGTGCCGTTGGTCAGGCGATCGATGACGATGAACGCACCGGTGGTGCGGTTGCTCTCGTAACCGTCCAGGGCAATCGGCGCATCCAGAGCGATCTTCACCTTGCCGATTTCGTTGAGCTGCAACGCGCTGGCCGGACCTTCTTCAAGGGTGTTCACATCGACCTTGTTGACGATGCTGGCAATCGAGCCCGGCACGTAGCTGGTGGCGCGCTTGATGTCGTATTTCTTGCCCGGCAGCATCGGCTCTTCGGCCATCCACACCAGCATCGCTTCGAAGCTGTCGGTGACCGGTGGCACGTTGTCGGCATGCACCAGCAAGTCGCCACGGGAGATGTCGATTTCGTCTTCCATGGTCAGCGTTACCGCCTGGCCAGGACCTGCACGCTCCAACTCGCCCTCGAAGGTGACGATGGATTTCACGCGGCTGCTCTTGCCCGACGGCAGCACCACCACTTCGTCGCCCTTGTGCACGATGCCGCTGGCGAGGGTGCCGGCGAAACCGCGGAAGTTCAGGTTCGGACGGTTGACGTACTGCACTGGGAAACGCAGGTCGGTGAAGTTACGGTCGCCCGCCACTTCCACGGTCTCGAGGATTTCCATCAGCGACTGGCCGGTGTACCACGGCGAACGCTCGGACTTGTTCACCACGTTGTCGCCCTTGAGGGCGGACATCGGCACGAAGTGCATGGTGGTGGGCTTCATCTTCAAGCCTTCGGCGAACTTCAGGTAGTCGGCCTTGATCGACTCGAACACGCCCTGGTCGAAGTCCTTGAGGTCCATCTTGTTGATGGCCACGACGATGTGCTTGATGCCCAGCAACGAGGCAATGAAGCTGTGGCGACGAGTCTGGGTCTGCACGCCGTAGCGGGCGTCCACCAGGATGATCGCCAGGTCACAGGTGGAGGCACCGGTGGCCATGTTGCGGGTGTACTGCTCATGGCCTGGGGTATCGGCGATGATGAATTTACGCTTGGCGGTGGAGAAATAGCGGTAGGCGACATCAATGGTGATGCCTTGCTCGCGCTCGGCCTGCAGGCCGTCGACCAGCAACGCCAGGTCGATATCGTCACCGGTGGTGCCGACTTTCTTCGAATCGCGGGTGATGGCTTCCAGGTGATCTTCGTAGATCATCTTGGAGTCGTGCAGCAGGCGCCCGATCAGGGTGCTCTTGCCGTCGTCGACGTTACCGCAGGTCAAAAAGCGCAGCAGCTCTTTACGCTCGTGCTGGCCCAGGTAGGCGAGGATGTCCTCGCTGATCAAATCAGATTGATGCGACATGACAGCCCCTTAGAAATAACCTTGACGTTTTTTATCTTCCATCGAGCCTGCGCCATCGTGGTCGATGACCCGGCCCTGGCGCTCGGAAGTTCGCGTCAGGAGCATTTCCTGGATGATGTCCGTCAGGCTTTCGGCCTCGGACTCCACCGCGCCCGTCAACGGGTAGCAGCCAAGAGTACGGAAACGCACTTTCTTCTTGACGATACGGGCTTTGTCTTCGTCGGACAGGTGCTCGAGGATGCGCTCGTCGTCGATCATGATCAGCGTGCCGTTCTTCTCGATCACTTCACGCTCGGCGGCAAAGTACAGCGGCACGATCGGGATGCCTTCGAGGTAGATGTACTGCCAGATGTCCAGCTCGGTCCAGTTCGACAGCGGGAATACCCGGATCGACTCGCCTTTGTTGACCTTGCCGTTGTAGACGTTCCACAGCTCCGGGCGCTGGTTCTTCGGGTCCCAGCGGTGCTTGCTGTCGCGGAACGAGTACACGCGCTCCTTGGCGCGGGATTTCTCTTCATCGCGACGGGCACCGCCGAACGCGGCGTCGAAACCATATTTGTCCAAGGCCTGCTTGAGGCCTTCGGTCTTCATGATGTCGGTGTGCTTGGCACTGCCGTGGGTGAACGGGTTGATGCCCTGCGCCACACCGTCCGGGTTCACATGGGTGATCAGGTCCAGGCCCAGTTCCTCGACCATGCGATCGCGAAACTTGTACATTTCCTGGAATTTCCAGCGGGTGTCGACGTGCATCACCGGAAACGGCAGCTTGCCGGGGAAGAACGCCTTGCGTGCCAGGTGCAGCATCACGGCGGAGTCTTTACCGATGGAGTACAGCATCACCGGGTTATCGAACTCGGCGGCCACCTCGCGGATGATGTGGATGCTTTCCGCCTCCAGCTGTTTCAGATGCGTCAGTTTGTCGACCATGGCTACTCACGAAAACTTTCTTATGAACGGCCAGCGGGCCGTGTTCGAGCGGGGAATCCTAGCACAGCGACCTCTTCTAATCAGGGCGCCAACTAGATCGAAACAGCATATGGATATGCCCAGTGGTTCGGGCATTGCGGTGAGTTCTGGGGGAGCCAGTGAACTCTGTGGGAGCAAAGCTTGCTCGCGATAGCGGCGTTGCATGTGCCGACGTCATCGCGAGCAAGCTTTGCTCCCACAGGCCCGCTTCCACAGTTGGTTCAGCGCTAGTCAGATGGGATTCGGGCAATCGATGAAGATGTGCTCCAGGGCAAAGCGGCGCGCCAGGTAGTCACCCAGCGCCTGGACGCCATAGCGTTCGGTCGCATGATGGCCGGCGGCGATGAAACTGATGCCGTTTTCCCGCGCGCTGTGGAACGTCTGCTCCGACGCCTCGCCGCTGAGGTACAGGTCGACGCCAGCCAACACCGCCTGATCGATATAGCCCTGGCCGCCACCGGTGCACCAGCCAACCCGGCGGATCATCTGCTCGCCTTCGATCAACAACGGCTCACGCCCCATGGTTTCCTGGACCTTGCGTGCGAAATCCCGCGCCGTCATCGGTTCGGACAGGGAGCCGACCAGGCCGACGATCTTGGGGTTGTCCGGGTCCAGCGGTCCCTCGACGGTGATGTCCAACTGGCGGGCCAATTGCACGTTATTGCCCACCTCCGGGTGCAGGTCCAACGGCAAGTGATAAGCCAACAGGCTGATATCATGCTTGAGCAACGTCTTGAGACGACGCTGTTTCATGCCGGTGACGCAAGGGTTTTCGCCCTTCCAGAAATAACCGTGATGCACCAGTACCAGGTCGGCCTCGGCCTCGACGGCAGCGTCAAGCAAGGCCTGGCTGGCGGTGACACCACTGACGATGCGCATCACCTGGGGCGCACCTTCGACCTGCAGGCCGTTGGGGCAATAATCGGCAATCCGGCTGCTGGCCAGGTAACGGTCCGCTTCTTCGACCAGGGTGTTCAGGGCTACGGCCATGAAAAGACTCCTAAATATCCCGTTCAGAGGCACGCGCGGCCTCGTATAATGCGCGACATTATGGGCGGTCTCATACCGCCTGCAACCTCTGTAGGACGTGCTTAATGCTCAAGGCGCTGCGTTTTTCCGGCTGGCCGCTGTTGGCCGGCGTGCTTGTCGCTCTACTGATTATCCAGCGCTACCCGGAATGGGTGGGCCTGCCGAGCCTCGACGTCAACTTGCAGCAGGCGCCGCAAACCAAGGCGGTGCAACAGGGGCCGGTGTCCTATGCCGACGCCGTGACCACCGCGGCGCCAGCCGTGGTGAACCTGTACACCACCAAGGTCATCAACAAACCCAGCCATCCGTTGTTCGAAGACCCGCAATTCCGGCGCTTCTTCGGCGACAACTCGCCCAAGCAGAAGCGCATGGAGTCGAGCCTGGGGTCGGGCGTGATCATGAGCCCGGAAGGTTATATTTTGACCAACAACCACGTCACCAGCGGTGCCGACCAGATCGTGGTGGCCCTCAAGGACGGCCGCGAAACCCTGGCCCGGGTGATCGGCAGCGACCCGGAAACCGACCTCGCGGTACTGAAGATCGACCTCAAGAACCTCCCGGCCATCACCATCGGCCGCTCCGACAGCATCCGCATCGGCGACGTGGCCCTGGCCATCGGTAACCCGTTCGGCGTCGGCCAGACCGTGACCATGGGCATCATCAGCGCCACCGGGCGCAATCAGTTGGGCCTGAACAACTACGAGGATTTCATCCAGACCGACGCCGCGATCAACCCCGGCAACTCCGGCGGCGCGCTGGTGGATGCCAACGGCAATCTGACCGGGATCAATACGGCGATCTTCTCCAAGTCCGGCGGCAGCCAGGGCATCGGTTTCGCCATTCCGGTGAAGCTGGCGATGGAGGTGATGAAGTCCATCATCGAGCACGGCCAGGTGATTCGCGGCTGGCTGGGTATTGAAGTCCAGCCGCTGACTCAGGAACTGGCGGAGTCCTTCGGCTTGTCCGGGCGGCCCGGCATCGTGGTGGCGGGGATTTTCCGCGACGGCCCGGCGCAGAAGGCCGGCCTGCAACTGGGCGATGTGATCCTGAGCATCGATGGCGAGCCGGCCGGCGATGGCCGCCGCTCGATGAACCAGGTGGCGCGGATCAAGCCCACCGACAAGGTGACGATCCAGGTCATGCGCAACGGCAAGGAGCTCAAGCTCACCGCTGAAATCGGCCTGCGCCCACCGCCGGCACCGGTGGTGCTCAAGGAAGAGCAGTAAGGCGCGTCAAGCCTTTCCCCCTGTGGCGAGGGAGCTTGCTCCCTCGCCACAAAGAAAGGCGCTCGATTGGCAAATCAGCAATAGCATGAATTCTCATCAGTAGTGTTATATTGTTTCAATTCTAAAAATTGGAACAATATAACATGCCGCCTTTGAAGCGGATTTCCCTCGCCGGCCTGGCTTTGGGCCTGCTGGGCGATCCGGCCTACGCCGAAGACATCCAGCCTCTGGAACTGGACGCCGTCAACGTGACGTCCGACTACGAATCCCCCACCGGGCCCGTCACGGGCTATCGCGCCACCCGCTCTGCCAGCGCCACCAAAACCGACACGGCCCTGCGCGACATCCCGCAATCGATCAGCGTGATTCCCGCCAGCGTGCTCAAGGACCTGGGCAGCACCAACGTCGAACGGGCATTGGAATATGCCGGCGGTGTATCGAAGCAGAACAACTTCGGTGGCCTGACGCTCTACGAATACAGCGTGCGCGGCTTCACCACATCGGAGTTCTACAAGGACGGCTTCAGTGCCAACCGTGGCTATCCGAGCACGCCGGACACGGCGAACATCGAACGCATTGAAGTGCTCAAGGGCCCAGCCGCCAGCCTGTATGGACGGGGCGATCCCGGCGGTACGGTGAACATCGTCACCAAGAAACCCCAGCCCGAAGCCTTCACCACCTTGCAAACCAGCGCCGGCAGTTGGGATCGCTACCGCACCGCGCTGGACGTCAACACGCCACTGGATACCGAAGGCAACCTGTTGTCGCGGGTCAACTGGCGATCGAGGACAACCACAGCTTTCGCGATCACGTCGACAGCCAGCGCGTCTTCATCGCGCCTTCCATCAGTTGGCAATTGAACCCCGACACCCGGTTGCTGGTGGAAAGCGAAATCGTGCGCCACAGCTCGACGTTCGACCGTGGCATCGTCGCCCCGAACAACCGCTGGAGTGGCGTTTCCCGCTCGACCTTTCTGGGCGAACCCAACGACGGCGACATCGACAATCACAACAACATGCTCCAGGCCGCCCTCGAACATCAGCTCAACGACACCTGGCAACTGCGCCTGGCCAGCCATTACAAGCAGGGTGAACTCTGGGGTTTTGCCTCCGAAGCACGACCACTGAACGCCGACGGCCACACGGTGGACCGCCGCTATCGCGAGCGCGACAACAATTGGCACGACAGCATCACCCAACTGGAATTGCGCGGCTTGTTCGACCTCGGGCCGTGGCGGCATGAGCTGCTGATCGGCAGCGAATACGAGGATTACCGCAAGAACGAGCGCGTGACCAACATCGCCGGCGCTTACCCCATCGACATCTATCAGCCGGTCTACGGCCAGCCAAAACCCAATGGCGCTCGGACCGGCACCGACTTCTTCGAACATGTGCAAAGCCGCGCGCTGAACCTGCAGGACCAGATCGTCTTCACCGACAAGCTGCGGGGCATGCTCGGCGTACGTTATGAGCATTTCGAGCAGAGCATCGACGATCACACCCGCAATCGCACCAACCGCCAACGTCACGATGCCCTGACGCAGCGGGCCGGCCTGCTGTATCAACTGACGCCCGAGGTTGGCCTGTTCGCCAACGCCTCCACCTCGTTCAAGCCCAACAACGGCCTGGATGCCGGTGGGAAAACCTTTGATCCCGAGGAAGGGGTTGGCTATGAAGTGGGGATCAAGAGCGAGTTGTTCGACGACCGCCTGAGCACCACCCTGGCGGCGTTCCATATAGAGAAGGAAAACGTCCTGGCGCAAATCGCCGGGACTGATTTCTACAGTGCCATGGGTAAGGCCCGCAGCCAGGGCATCGACCTGCAATTCACCGGGCAGGTGACCGACGCCGTGCGGGTGATCGGAGCCTATGCCTACATCGATGCCGAAGTGACCCAGGGTGACGAGCAAATCCCCACGGGCAGCCGGATCCTCGGCGTCGCCAAACACAGCGCCAGCCTGCTGGGCGTCTACGAATTCCAGGACGGGCACCTGCGCGGTTCGGATGTTGGCGCGGCGTTCACCTACGTCGGCGATCGCTCGGGCGAAGCTGGCAAGGATTTCGAACTGCCGGCCTACCACACCGTGGACCTGCTGGCCCATTACAAGGCCAGCGATGACGTCACCGTGGGGCTGAACCTGAACAACGTCTTCGACGAAAAATACTACGAGCGCGCCTACAGCAACTACTGGGTCACCCCCGGCGAGCCGCGCAACTTCACCGTCAGTCTCACCTTCGCTCTGTAAAAGGAAAATCCGCATGAAATACCCCAAGACCTTCGCCCTGCTCGGCCTGCTCCTGGCCACACAGGCCTCGGCCCATGGCCTGTGGACCGAACAGCGTCGCGACAACATCGAAGTGATCTACGGCCACGGCGCCGAAGACAATGCCTTCAAGGCGCAGAAAATCAGCGGCGCCTGGGCCTACGACCTGGGCGGCAAGATGATCCCCGTCACCGTAGAGCGCCTGCCGGACCATGCCCGGCTGCAACCGCTCAAGCCGCCAGCGGTGCTGGCCGTGGCGCTGGACAACGGTATGTGGTCCCAGACAGCCGACAAGAAGTGGATCAACGAAGGCCGCAGCAAAGTGCCCGGGGCGATCGAGTCGACCCACACGTTCAAGTACAGCCTGGCGATCTATGAGCCGGGAGCGAAACTGCCGACGCTTGCACCGATCAAGTTCGTGATCCTGCCGGAAGTCGACCCGCTGACCGTTGGTCCGGGCCAGTCATTGCCGGTACGGGTACTGCTGGACGGCAAACCGGCGGCCGGTGTGAAACTGGTGGGCGACTACCGCAGCGCGCCGAACACCGTATCGACTGAAACCGACGCAGAAGGCCGGGCCAAGGTGCTGGTGCGCAACGAAGGCTTGAATGTGATCGCGGCGCAGATGGAAATTGCACTCAAGGACAACAAGGACGTGGCCACCCGCGGCGTGTTCACCTCGTTGACCTTCCTGGGCGAGCCACATCACGAGTAACGCCCAGAACCTAATGTGGGAGCGAGCTTGCTCGCGATGACGGTACATCAGCCACATTAATGTCGACTGATCCGCCGCTATCGCGAGCAAGCTCGCTCCCACAGGGACAGGCGGTGAACACATTTTTTGTGAACACCCACAACCTATTGTGGGAGCGAGCCTGCTCGCGATGGGGCCCGCACAATCACCGCAACACTCAAGCCGGAGTCAAGCACTCCGGCCCATTGAGTTTCGGATCATTGACCATGTTGGCCAGCACTCGCTCGCGCAGTGCTGCCGGCTCGCTTGCCAGCAGCCCTTGCAAGGCATGCAGCGGTGTCTCGGGGTCGAGCCACAGGCGCTGGCCTTCTTCGTCCAGGATCAACGGCCGGCGCTGACCCGCCGCCGGTTGGGTGATGACCGCCGTGCTCAGCCACACCTGTTCCTGTACCGGATACGCCTCCCAGATCGCGGCAAAAAACAGTGATGAACCCTCCCCCGGCGTCAACCAGTACGGACGCTTGCGCGTGCCGCCGCGCCACTCATAGAAACCATTGGCCGGCAGCAGGCAACGGCGCAGGCGCAAGGCCTCGCGGAACATCGGTTGTTCGGCCACGGTTTCAGCCCGAGCATGGGCCGGGGTGCGGGACAGGTCGGTCAGCCACGGCGGCGTCAGGCCCCAGCGCGCCCGGGCCAGTTCGCGCTGGCCCTCGGCGCCGGCCCGCAGGATCAGCACCGAATCGTTGGGCGAAATATTCCATTGGGCCTTCTGATCGGCGGGGAAACCGGGCAGGGCCGCGAAGCTGGGGTTCCAGCGAAACAGGGCAAAACGTCCACACATGGGGCAACACGACTCTTGATCGAACAAACGACCGCCAGCCTAACAGACCAGCGTGCCGGGGTAGCTGTCCGGTTCATCGCCGGGCAACGGCAGTGCGGCATTGTACGCAGCGATCAACTCCCGGGCGTATAGCGCCTGGTCGTCCTCCACCGCCAGTCCCAACAGGCCTTGCATGGGCAACTCCCCCGCACCGCCCAGCAAATCACGTCCCACCAGATGCGCCGTGATGCCTTCGCTCGCCAGCATCCCTTGCAACAACTCACCTTCCATCAGGTTTTCCAGCTCGTAGATTCGCTGCATGGGCGCCCCCTTCACTCGTTTTCGCTGCGGACCTCGAGATGCCACTCATCTTCATGGACCTGCAGCACGAAGGTTATCGGTCGGCAACACACCGGACAGTCCTCAATATAGGTCTGGTCGCCGCCGGACAAATCCAGAACCGCTTCCGCTGGTTCGCCGCAATAAGGACATTCGTAGCGTTCGGTTTCCAGCATCGCGGTCTCCCAGGTGACTTGTGCGTATAATCGCCGGTCTATTTGCAGGGCTATTTTTGTCTGGCTTATCTTCCAGACCGTGCCCTGTCGTTTTTTCGTTAGAACCTTTACTTACCCTAGCCGTTTCCAACAAGAGAGCATGATGGGCGAATTCGATGCCATCCGACCTTACGACGACAGCGAAGTCCCAGCGGTGCTGGCACGACTGCTTGGCGACAAGGCGTTTCTAGATATCCTCACCCACTTCCGCTTCCCACGCTTGGCCGGCGCCTTCGGCTGGATGCTCAAACCTCTTATAGCGCAAAGATTGCGCCGTGAGTTCGCCGGAGTGACGTCGGTTGCCACGTTGCAGGACAAGGTGGAGTTCTACGTCGACCACACCATCGAGCGCGCCACCGATGGCGTGACCTACACCGGGGTCGAGCAATTCAAGTCCGGCAGTGCGTACGTGTTCATCGCCAACCACCGCGATATCGTGATGGACCCGGCCTTCGTCAACTACGCCGTGTACCACGCCGGCCTGCCGACCCCGCGCATCGCCATTGGCGACAACCTGCTGCAAAAGCCTTTTGTCAGCGACCTGATGCGCCTGAACAAGAGTTTCATCGTGCACCGCTCCATCACCGGGCGACGGGAAAAAATGGCGGCGTACCAGTTGTTGTCGGCGTACATCAACCATTCGATCCGCAACGATTGCGCCTCGATCTGGATCGCCCAGGCCGAAGGACGGGCCAAGGACGGTGACGACCGGACCGAATCGGCGATCCTCAAGATGTTCCACATGAGCCGCAAGGACGAGCCGTTCGGCGAGGTGATCCAGTCACTGAACCTCACACCGGTGTCGATCAGCTACGAATACGACCCGTGCGACCAGGCCAAGGCCCGCGAGTTGTACATCCGCGCCACCACCGGCACCTACACCAAGGCCCCGGGCGAGGACGACGTGAGCATCGCCAAGGGCATCACCGGCTACAAGGGCCGGGTCCACGTGAACTTCGCCGCGCCCATCACCGAGCTGTTCGAGGACACCAAGCAATTGGCCCAGGAGATGGACCGGCAGATTCTCGGCGGCTACCGCCTGTTCCCGGTGCACTACCTGGCTTACGCCCAATGGGCCGACGCCGACCCGCAGTTGCAGGTGCCTAAGGCGGCCGAGGTGTTCGGTGCCGAGGAGCTGGCCAAGGCCCAGGAAGAATGGCAGCGCCGGCTGGACGCTTGCCCGCCGGAGCACCGGCCGTTCCTGGTGCTGCAATACGCAACGCCGGTGCGCAATCAGTATCGGGTCAAGGCGGGGTTGGCGCTTTAAAGCCGGGCTTGCGAGGGCCTGAAGTGGCCTCTGTGGCCTCTGTGGCCTCTGTGGCCTCTGTGGCCTCTGTGGCGAGGGAGCTTGCTCCCGCTCGATTGCGCAGCAATCGCAAAACGGGATTGGGGGTTATGACCGTTCGAGGGGGGCTGCTGCGCAACCCAGCGGGAGCAAGCTCCCTCGCCACAAAAAGCGTCTTTGCCTGGCAACCTCCTTTGCCCCCTGCAAACGCTTTTGCCGCAGCGACTTCATCAGAACTGCGTACTGATCCACGACACCAGCAACGCCAACGCCAGGCAACCAAAGCCAAACCGGTAGAAAAACCGGTTCATCCGCTGAGTGGCCAGGTCCAGCAGCGCTTCGAATCGTTCGTTGCCATCGCGATTGCGCGCTTCAAGGCAGGCCCGCGCCCGTTGTTCACGGCGGCGCGTCGCATGCAGCACCCAGCCGCCCGGGCAGGCAAACAGCAACGCGAACAGGTTGATCAGTTTGGCGGGGTGGGCGGCGAACAACGAAAGCAGATGCAGCGACATCACGAACCTCAAGCGAAAAACGGACAGGACACGCCCGTGACCTACGAACAGGGCGCGGATTCTACCGAAAGCCTGCCGCCCTGCACCGTTTTTTCCGACCAGTAACGATCCCGCCGCAGCGCTGGGTTCTTTCATGACGAAGGAGCAAGCCCAGGGTTAATTTCACCCGTCACGGTTTCGTCATCTGATTAGGCCACTCTGTCGCCCTTCAAACCTGCACGGAACCCCTCATGTTGCACGCCGAAAACCAGGATCGCCTCTATCTCATCAGCCCAAGCGACGAACAACAGAACCTCGTCGACAGCCTGTCCTTCAACGTGCAGGACCGACATTGGCTGGTGTATTGCGCCCTGGGCGGCCATCAACATGCCGACCTTCCGGAGACAGACCTGCTGACCGGGATCAGTGTGCTGGAGTTCTATTCCCAGGCCGCCTGAAAAAACTGTGGGAGCGAGCTTGCTCGCGATAGCGGTGGATCAGCCAACATTGAGGTGGCTGACACTCCGCTATCGCGAGCAAGCTCGCTCCCACAGGGTTTATGAGGCCTTGTTACTTACTCGGCCAGCACCTGGCCAATGGTCGGGTCCTTGAACAGCCGGGTCAGGGCATCGCTCAAGACATCGCTGACCAGCTTGGTGTTGGTGTCCTGGTTAGGCGCCATGCCGAAGCGCTGGTCCAGGGAAGCACCGTAACGACCGCTGTAGCGGCGGCTGGCGTTCTGCACGTCGGAGCGGAAGGTCGCACCGATGGTGGCTTCGGTCACGTACATGCCTTCCTTGGGCGACTGGTACTTGAGCTCGGCCAGGGTCACGGTCAGTTGCGGCGCATTCAAGGCATTGGCGGTCGGCGTGAAGCCCAGCAAACGCACGGCGGCTTCAGCCTGGGCCTGCAGCTTGGGCAGGATCTGCGCGCCCTGCACCGTGATCACACTGGTTTCCGGATACAGGCCGCCACGGGTGCCGAGCGTCGGCGACGGACGACCGTCCACCACCCGCACCACCACCGGCTGGCCACGACCCACAGGCGCCAGCTGGGCATTGAGCTTGGGCTCCGGGTTAAGTTGTTGCGGGCTGTGGGCGCAGCCGACGAGGGTCAGACTGGTCACAGCGATCAAACCGAACAACAGGCGTTGCAACATGCTCTTCTCTCCAGAATCGGGCACAAACAGGCCGGCAGTATAGCGGTGCGCCATCGCCGTGAACTAGCGTCGCACGATGAATACTGAAATGTCTGACACGGGCCGTGGTTGCCGGTTCCTGTCACCCCATTGTCACGGTCCTTACACCGGCATGTCATGGGCCGCTGTCAGGCTTATCCCAAGCTCCCTGACCCGGTATCCGATCATGCGCTTCCTTATTTCCCTGTTCACCCCTCGCCCTCATCACCGCAGCTTCGCCTTGCTCGATCGCAACGGCCGTTGCCAGGCATTCAAGCAGTGCAGCCTGCAACCCATGGGCGAAGGCTGGGTGGAAATCGAAGAGATCCGTCTCAACTGGCTGCACCAGCCATTGCCCGCCAGCGCCCGCGTGCAACCGCTTCCTGCCCGCGCACGTAACCGGCAGCTGTTGACCATCTGACCGGACGGCTAATAAAAGTCATTAAACACGACCATTTCCCTGCGTTTCTTCGATACAATCTCCCCCCGATTATAAGGACGTCTCCTGATCGGGCCTCGCAACACCGCTGATGCGCTGGTATTGGCACCCCGCAACGCCCACAGAGAGCCGCCCACACAGATCGAGTGAAGCTGGCGTGCTTGCTGTTCCTCCAGGCAAATCACCACTTTTCGCGAATCTGCAGAGCTGTCATTACGCTCGGTCACTGAGCTGTCTGCCCGTTTTGCCTGTCATGTACTACATGGGGGCAACCAAACCGGGCGCAGTGCCAGGCTGGGACAGCCCTTTTTTGAGGTTCACGTCTTCAAAAGAGCGTGAAAAAACGGGTTTTCACAACTTCACGAGAGTGTGGCGAGCAAATGAAGAGTTTTGCGTCTGAACAAGCACCATTAGCGTCTGAAACAGCCCAACGACACAGGACCGGATATCGCTCAAGAACCGGCGCCTGAAGCCTGTCCGCTACGGATTTGGTTGCACGAACGGATGTCTCGGCCATAAGTCGAATTGCCTGCCCGGCGCTTAAATGAGTTCATGTGACTCTTGAGGCCAGGCTGCATGCATCCGCAGTAGGTGCGAAAAATTGCGAAGATTCGGACATGGCGATCCTGGCCATGGATAACTGGGGCGCAACTGACCTGCCCCGCCACTCCTGGCCGCTATGCCGACAATTTGGTGCTGCAGATTTTGGAGACGCGTTAAATGGCGCATAACGAAGCAGTCGATGTAGTTCTGGTAGGGGCCGGTATCATGAGTGCCACCCTGGCCGTACTGCTCAAGGAGCTCGACCCCGCGATCTCGCTGGAAGTCGTCGAGCTGATGGATTCCGGTGCCGCGGAGAGTTCCAACCCTTGGAACAACGCCGGCACCGGTCACGCCGGGCTGTGTGAGCTCAATTACACGCCCCAGGCGGCCGACGGCAATGTCGACATCAAGAAAGCCGTGCACATCAACACCCAGTTCGAGGTGTCGAAGCAGTTCTGGACGTACCTGACCAAAAAAGGCACGTTCGGCTCCTCCAAGTCCTTCATCGCCTCGGTGCCACACCTGAGCTTCGTGCAAGGCGAGAAAGGCGTGTCGTTCCTGAAGAAGCGCTTCGAGCTGATGCACCAGCATCACGCCTTCGCCGACATGGAATACACCGAGGACAAGGCCCGGATGGCCGAGTGGATGCCGCTGATGATGCCTGGCCGGCCGGCCGATGAGGTCATCGCCGCCACCCGCGTCATGAACGGTACCGACGTCAACTTCGGCGCCCTGACCAACCAGTTGCTCAAGCACCTGACCAGCGCCCCGGACACCCAGGTCAAATACTGCAAGCGCGTCACCGGCCTCAAGCGCAACGGCAGTGGCTGGACCGTGAGCATCAAGGACGTCAATTCCGGCAGCAGCCGCGATGTCGACGCCAAGTTCGTGTTCCTCGGTGCCGGCGGTGCGGCGTTGCCGCTGCTGCAAGCCTCGGGCATCGAGGAAAGCAAGGGCTTCGGCGGCTTCCCGGTCAGTGGCCAGTGGCTGCGTTGCGACAACCCGGAAGTGGTCAAGCACCACCAGGCCAAGGTCTACAGCCAGGCCGCCGTGGGCTCGCCACCGATGTCGGTACCGCACCTGGACACCCGCGTGGTCGATGGCAAGAAATCCCTGCTGTTCGGGCCATACGCCGGTTTCACCACCAAGTTCCTCAAGCACGGCTCGATCATGGACCTGCCGCTGTCGGTACGTGCCGGCAACATCGGCCCGATGCTGGCCGTGGCCCGGGACAACATGGACCTGACCAAGTACCTGATCAGCGAAGTAATGCAGTCCATGGAACAGCGCCTGGAATCCCTGCGTCGCTTCTACCCCGAGGCGAAAGCCGAGGACTGGCGCCTGGAAGTGGCCGGCCAACGGGTGCAGATCATCAAGAAAGACCCGAAGAAAGGTGGCGTCCTGCAGTTCGGTACCGAACTGGTGGCGGCCAAGGACGGCAGCCTCGCCGCCCTGCTCGGCGCATCGCCGGGTGCTTCGGTGACCGTGTCGATCATGCTGGAACTGATCGAGCGCTGCTTCCCGGACAAAGCCAAGGGCGAGTGGGCTGCCAAGCTCGCAGAGATCTTCCCGGCCCGGGAAAAAGTGCTGGAAACCGACGCGGCGCTGTATCGCAAGATCAATGCACAGAACAACATCGCGCTGGAGCTGGTTGAAGAAAGCAGCGAGACCCAAAGCTACGCTTGATTTGATCGCATAAAAAAACGCCCCGTTCTCCATGAGAGCGGGGCGTTTTTTATGGGTGACGCTTTCGTGGCGAGGGAGCTTGCTCCCGCTGGCCTGCGAAGCAGGCCCAGGATCAATCAGCCACGCGCCTTCTCGATCAATTCGATGTAATCCTCAGCATTACGCTGGTCGCGAACCAGCGCAACGAAATCATTGCCGTGCTCATCCTTGCCGTTGAGGTCATGGCCGGCCTCGACGAAGAACGTCAGGAAGCGTTCAAAGTCATCGACCCGCAGGCCGCGGTAGGCCTTGATCAGTTTGTGCAACGACGGCGACGTGGCATCGACCGGTTCGAAATTGAGGAACAGCTTGATCTGTTCATCGCCAATCTCGTCGCCAATCACTTGTTTCTTGTCTTTACGCATTGCCGGCTCCAGCTCGCACAGTTCACGGGGCGGGCAGTTTACCCCCGGCAGGCCTCGGGGCTCAACGCGGGCGTTCGGCACCAGTGTGCAGGTCCGCCCAGATATGACCGTTGGCGTAAGTGAGAAACTGCACATAGACCGTGTTGTTGCGCAGCAGATCGATGACCACCCGGTACTGGGCCTGTGGATAAGACAGCGTCAGGGTCTTGCTCGCCTCGTCGAAAACCGGTTTCTTCAGGCTTTTGCTTTCGCCGTCGAAGTTAAGGATCACCTGGCTGAGGGTCGCGCCCTTGTTCATCGGCTTGCCCTTGAGGCGGACCAGCAGCGGCGAAGTAACCGGAATCGGTTGCTGATTGGACTGACGCTGGTTACCCAGCACCACCGAATACTCGGTCACTTGCAGCAACTGCTGCTGTTCAGGCTGCTCCTGTCGCACCACCAGGTCATCAGGCGGCAGGAACTGACTGTGCATCGGCGCAGCCTCGGCCGCCAGGGGCAGGCTGGAGATCAACAGCAAAGTAGCGCAGCGGCGGATCGATACACGCATGACAAGCTCCAGGGTCTTGGCCGGGCACTCTAGCATGAGCCTGGGCGGTAAAAATAACGATCCAGATCAATACATCCGCGCAACGAGCACGGCATACTCAAAGAGCCATCAGCCCCGGTCTAGCGACGCATGCCTTTGTGGCGAGGGAGCTTGCTCCTGCTGGTTTTGTGTAGGAGCTGCCGAAGGCTGCGATCTTTTGATCTTTCGCTTGAGACTCAATTGCCTGGGAAAAGATCGCAGCCTCGTTGCACTCGGCAGCTCCTACGGGCCCAGCGGGAGCAAGCTCCCTCGCCACAGGGCCAGTGCCAGCCCCACCTTGCGAGGAGTATCCATGTCTTTCTCCGCCCCACCATTGTTTGCCGCCTGGCGCCAAACCTGGCGCGCCGGTTACACCCTTGAACGCCTGCGTGGCGACCTGGTGGCCGGGCTGACCGTCGGCATCATCGCCATCCCACTGGCCATGGCCCTGGCGATTGCCGTCGGCGTGCCGCCGCAACATGGCTTGTACACGGTGTTGGTGGCCGCGCCCTTGATCGCCCTCACCGGCGGCTCGCGCTTTAACGTCAGCGGGCCGACGGCGGCGTTCGTGGTGATCCTGCTGCCCATCACCCAACAATACGGCCTCGGCGGCCTGTTGTTATGCACCATGCTCGCCGGCCTGATTCTCGTCACCCTGGGATTGATGCGCGCCGGACGGCTGATCCAATACATCCCCTACCCGGTGATCCTCGGCTTTACCGCCGGGATCGGCGTGGTCATCGCCACCTTGCAACTCAAGGATCTGCTGGGGCTGACCACCGTCGGGCAAGCCAAGCACTACATCGAACAGTTGGGCGAACTGATCGTGGCACTGCCCAGTGCCCGGCTCGGCGATGGCATCATCGGCGTCACGTGCCTGGCGGTACTGATTGCCTGGCCACGCTGGGTACCGCGGGTTCCCGGGCATTTGGTGGCCTTGCTGGTCGGGGCGCTATTGGGACTGGCGCTGGAGCGCGGCGGTTGGCCGGTGGCGACATTGGGTGAGCGTTTCAGCTACGTGGTCGATGGCATCAGCCACCCCGGTATCCCGCCGTTTTTACCGAGCTTCGACTGGCCATGGAACCTGCCAGATGGCCAGGGTCATCCCTTGACGCTTTCCTATGACCTTATCCGCCAATTGCTGGGCCCGGCCTTCGCCATTGCCATGCTTGGCGCCATCGAATCGCTGCTGTGCGCCGTGGTGGCGGATGGGATGACCGGCAGCAAGCACGACCCCAATGCCGAGCTGATCGGCCAAGGCCTGGGTAACCTCGTGGCGCCGCTGTTCGGCGGTATCACCGCCACGGCGGCCATTGCCCGCAGCGCGACCAATGTGCGCAGCGGCGCTTCTTCACCGCTGGCCGCGATCATTCACAGCCTTGTGGTGCTACTGGCGATGGTGCTGCTGGCGCCATTGTTCAGCTACCTGCCCATGGCCGCACTGGCGGCGCTACTGGTGATAGTGGCCTGGAACATGAGCGAAGCCGGACACGTGTTGCATACCTTGCGCATCGCCCCGCGCAGCGACGTACTGGTGCTGCTGACCTGCCTTAGCCTGACCGTCCTGTTCGACATGGTCATGGCCGTCGCCGTCGGCCTGCTGCTGGCCGCCGGGCTGTTCATCAAGCGCATGAGCGAACTGACCGACAGCGCCGAACTGCCCCGCCACTTCCACCAGGCCCTGCTGGACATGCCCGAGCATGTACGCTGCTACGCAATTCGTGGGCCGCTGTTCTTCGGTGCGGCAGAAAAAGCCCTCGACGTGCTGCGCAAGTTCGATCCGGGGGTGCGCGTGGTGGTGGTGGAAATGAGCGCCGTGCCCATGCTGGACATGACCGCGCTGGCTGCGTTTGAAAACATCCTCAAGGATTACCGCAAGCAGGGCATCGGCCTGATCCTGGTCGCGACGGCGCCAAGGGTGCGCCTGAAGCTGCGCCGTGCCGGTATCCATCGCGAGCAGCGGCAATTGGCGTATGTGCAGACCCTGGAGCAGGCGCGGGTCAAGAGCGAGCAATGGCTGGCTGCTGGCAGCACCGCTCACGCAAGCCCTGCCTGACCGTGGCGAGGGCGGATACCAAAACTGTGGGAGCGAGCTTGCTCGCGATGACGGCGGCACGTCCGACACCCAGGTAATCTGACACTCCGCTATCGCGAGCAAGCTCGCTCCCACTCTCGGGAACAAGCTCCTCGCTACGGCGTACTAGTCGAACTGGGCGCGCATCCAGGCGTGGTATTGCGCCACGCCGGCCTCGCCTTCACGGGGTGCCCAGTGGGCCAGTTCGCCCTCGCCCACGGGCCGGTAGGGGCCGGCCTTGCATTCGAACATCAGGCTGTCGGCTTCCAGCACCACCAATCCGTGATACACGCCGGCCGGCAGGTCGACGCCGAGGCAATCGCCACCGGCCTGCAAGATGCGCTTGTCCACCACCGCGCCGGCTTCATCAAAGATCAACACCCCCAACCGCCCCTTGAGCACCAGCAAGGTTTCCGCCTTGTCGGCGCTCAGATGGCGGTGCGGCGGGATGTAGGTCGAAGGCTGCAAGCCCACCGCCATGCGGTGGCACGGCTCATCCATCTCGTGGAAGTTATGGTGCTGCCGCCCACGAGGGCTGGCCGCAGCTTTTTCGGCCAATTCATCGAACAGCGCATGGTCCAGAAAGCTTGGCCGGATCATCGATTACATTCCCTTGACGGCGAAAATGCCATTGGCGTTGCGCCAGTAACCTTTGTAGTCCATGCCGTAGCCGAAGATGTAGCGGTCGATGCACGGCAGGCCGACGAAATCGGCTTTCAAGTCCGGACGGGCCTTGCGGTCGTGGTCCTTGTCGATCAGCACGGCGGTGTGCACGGCGCGGGCACCGGCGTGTTTGCAGAAGTCGATGATCGCGCCCAGGGTGTGACCTTCGTCGAGGATGTCGTCGATGATCAGCACGTCGCGGTCGATGAACGAGACTTCCGGCTTGGCTTTCCAGAACAGGTCGCCGCCGCTGGTTTCGTTGCGATAACGCGTCGCGTGCAGGTAGGACGCTTCCAGGGGGAAGTTCAGGTAGGTCAGCAGCTTGCCGGAGAAAATCAGCCCGCCGTTCATGACACAGAACACCACCGGATTGGCATCGGCCAGTTGCTCGTTGATTTGCGCACCGACACGGGCGATAGCCGCTTCGACTTCGGCTTCGGTGTACAGGCAGTCAGCCTCTCGCATGATTTGACGGATATGCTCGAGATCAGCGGACATGGCGCTCTCCAGGGGAAGTTGAGGGGAGGGACGGGTTCGGAAAAACGGGCAAAGGTACGCATCCCGCCCGGCCAGATCAAGCGTTTGTGGACTAACGTTCTGTATTGTCTATAGGACAACACCCTCGGATAGATTAATCTAGACCGGTTTTTTTGCCCGCCGTCGGAGCCTTCCCCATGCCCATCCTCGAGATCCGCCATCCGCTGATCAGACACAAACTCGGCCTGATGCGCCGCGCTGACATTAGCACGAAGAACTTCCGTGAACTCGCCCAGGAAGTCGGTGCCCTGCTCACCTACGAGGCCACCAAGGACCTGCCGCTGGAGTCCTATGAAATCGACGGTTGGGCCGGTACGGTCCAGGTCGAGAAAATCGCCGGCAAGAAAATCACCGTGGTGCCGATCCTGCGCGCCGGTATCGGCATGCTCGAGGGCGTACTGAGCCTGATCCCGGGGGCCAAGGTCAGCGCCGTGGGCGTGGCTCGCAACGAGCAGACCCTGCAGGCGCACACCTACCTGGAAAAACTGGTGCCGGAAATCGACGAGCGCCTGGCGATGATCATCGACCCGATGCTCGCCACCGGCAGCTCCATGGTCGCCACCATCGACCTGTTGAAAAAAGCCGGTTGCCGGGACATCCGCGCCATGGTGCTGGTCGCGGCCCCCGAAGGCATCAAGGCCGTGCACGATGCCCACCCGGACGTGACCATCTACACCGCGTCCATCGATCAGAAACTCAACGAACACGGCTATATCATCCCGGGCCTGGGCGATGCCGGCGACAAGATCTTCGGCACCAAGCAGAAGGACGCTTGAGCATGCAGGATGAGTTCAACGATCCGCTCTGGCGCCAGGTGTTGTCCGGCGCGCAGATGCTGTTCGTCGCCTTCGGCGCGCTGGTACTGATGCCGCTGATCACCGGGCTGGACCCTAACGTGGCGCTGTTCACGGCCGGCCTGGGAACGATCCTGTTCCAAATCGTCACCGGGCGCCAAGTGCCGGTATTCCTGGCCTCGAGCTTTGCCTTCATCACCCCGATCATCCTCGCCAAGGGCCAGTTCGGCCTGGCCGCGACCATGGGCGGCGTGATGGCGGCAGGCTTCGTCTACACCTTTCTTGGCCTGGCGGTGAAGATCAAGGGCACCGGGTTCATCGACCGGCTGCTGCCGCCGGTGGTGATTGGCCCGGTGATCATCTCCATCGGCCTGGCCATGGCGCCGATTGCCGCCAACATGGCGATGGGCAAGGCCGGCGACGGTACCGAGCTGATTCATTATCAAACCGCGATGCTGATTTCGATGCCGGCCCTGCTCACCACCCTGATCGTGGCGGTGTTCGGCAAAGGTATTTTCCGCCTGGTGCCGATCATTTCCGGCGTGCTGGTGGGCTTTGCCATGGCATTTTTCTTTGGCGTCGTGGACACCGCGAAAATCGCCGCCGCGCCGTGGTTCGCCCTGCCGCACTTCACCGCACCGGAGTTCAACTGGCAGGCGATCCTGTTCATCGTACCGGTCGCCCTGGCGCCGGCCATCGAGCACATCGGCGGCGTGATAGCCGTGGGCAGCGTGACCGGTCGCGACTACCTGAAAAAACCCGGCCTGCACCGCACACTGCTCGGTGACGGCATTGCCACCACCGCCGCCGGCCTGTTCGGCGGCCCGCCCAACACCACCTACGCCGAGGTGACTGGCGCGGTGATGCTGACCAAGAACTACAACCCGAAGATCATGACCTGGGCGGCGATCTTTGCCATCAGCCTGGCATTCATCGGCAAGTTCGGTGCGCTGCTGCAAAGCATCCCGGTGCCGGTGATGGGCGGGATCCTGTGCCTGTTGTTCGGTTCGATTGCGGCAGTGGGCATGAACACCCTGATCCGCCACAAGATCGACCTGGGCGAAGCGCGCAACCTGGTGATCGTTTCGGTCACGCTGGTGTTCGGCATCGGTGGTGTGCTGGTGGGCACCGGCACTGGGCCGGACGACTTCGGCCTCAAAGGCATCGCGCTGTGCGCAGTGGTGGCGATCGCGCTGAACCTGCTGCTACCGGGCAATGACAGCTGGAAGCAGAAGCAGGCGGATGAGCCGCTGATCTGAAGCACTTTGTTGTCAGTCAGAAAGTCATCGCGAGCAAGCTCGCTCCCACAAGGGGATCTGTTGTGAACACAAATTTTGTGATCACTCGAGATCCACTGTGGGAGCGAGCTTGCTCGCGATGAGGCCCTTGAACCTCACAAAGCTATCGGCGCCCGTTCGCAGAGAGTGCTCAACGCCTGCGCCCACTGCCGCTCATCATTGAGGCAAGGCACCAGCACCAACTCCTCCCCCCCCGCCGCACGGAACTGCTCGCGGCCGCGATCGCCGATTTCCTCCAGGGTTTCAATGCAGTCGGCCACGAACGCCGGGCACATCACCAAGACTTTCTTCACGCCGCTTCTGGCCAGTTCCTCCAGGCGTGCTTCGGTATAGGGTTCGATCCACTTGGCCCGGCCCAATCGCGACTGGAACGACACCGACCACTGGCCAGCCTTGAGCCCCATGCGTTGGGCGAACAGCTCGGCAGTGCGAATGCATTGCGCGCGGTAACAGGTCGCCATGACCTCCGGCGGCGCGTTCTTGCAGCAGTCGGCATCCTTGAAGCAATGGAACCCCGTGGGGTCGAGCTTGGTCAGGTGTCGCTCCGGCAAGCCGTGGAAACTCAACAACAGATGATCGTGCTCCTGCATCAGGTACGGCTTGGCACTGGCCACCAGGGCGTCGAGGTATTCGGGCTGGTCGTAGAATGGCTGGAGAATCGAGAACTGCACATCGAGTTTCTTTTCCCGCACGACCCGCTTGGCCTCCTCGATCACCGTGGTCACGGTGCTGTCGGCGAACTGCGGATACAACGGCGCCAACGTGATCTTCTTGTGACCCTGGCTCGCCAGCCGCACCAACACCGACTCAATGGACGGCTCGCCATAACGCATTGCCAGCTCTACCGGCCCCTGGGTCCACTGCGCAGTCATGGCCTGTTGCAGCCGACGGCTGAGCACCACCAGCGGCGAACCCTCCTCCCACCAGATCGAGGCGTAGGCATGGGCCGATTGCTCGGGACGCTTGATCAGGATCAGCGACACCAGCAAGCGCCGCACCGGCCATGGCAGGTCGATGACATACGGATCCATCAGGAATTGATTGAGGTAGCGGCGCACATCGGCCACCGAAGTGGAGGCAGGCGAACCCAGATTCACCAGAAGCAACGCGTGATCGGTCATGCAACGTCCTATTTCAAAGGCGGCTGGACAAGTCTTCCAGGGCCGCAGGCAAATCAGTGAACCGGAATGTGAAACCCGCCGCCTGCAATCGGGCCGGCGTGGCGCGCTGGCCGCCGAGCAACAGCAATGACAACTCCCCCAGCGCGACTTTCAACGCAAGTTCCGGCATCGGCACCACGGCAGGCCGATGCAATACACGCCCCAGGGCCTTGGCAAAATCGCGGTTGCGCACCGGGTTCGGAGCGCACGCATTATAAGGACCGCTGGCCTCAAAGCGGTGCAGAAGAAAATCAATCAGGGCGATTTGATCGTCAATATGAATCCACGGCATCCACTGCCGACCATTACCGATACGCCCGCCCAGCGCCAGTTTGAACGGCAGCAGCAGCCGCGACAAAAAGCCGCCCTCGGCAGACAGGACCAGGCCGGTACGAACCAGCACCACGCGCATGCCCAACGCCTCGGCCCGTTGCGCGGTTTCTTCCCAGGCGATGCACAACTGGCTGGCGAAATCTTCACTCACCGGCCCCGATTCCTCGGTCAACTCACGCTCGCCACCGTCGCCATACCAGCCCACCGCGGAACCGGAAATCAACACCTGCGGTTTCTGCTCGCAACGCTCCAGCCACGCCAGCAAAACTTCCGTCAACGTGATGCGACTGCTCCACAACAACATCTTGCGCTTGTGGCTCCAGGGCCGGTCGGCAATCGGCGCTCCCGCGAGGTTGACCACCGCGTCCACCGGCTCGACAACTTCATCGAGCCTGGCAACGCCTCGCACGTCTGCCCCACAGATTTTCGCCACCTCTTCGGGTCGGCGACTCCATACCGTCAAGCGATGTCCCTGCCCCAACCAGAGGCGGCAGAGCTGACGTCCGATCAAACCAGTACCGCCGGTCAGCAATATGTGCATGAGATGTTCCTCGTATCGCGTTTTACCCGGCCCATTAGTCTATTTTTATAAGCAGGGATTTTTCGTATCGGACAGGGTCTGTGTTTAACAATAGGACAAGCTGTCCAAACGCGAACGGTAAAACTTATACCAAAAACCCGAATTGTACAGGTTTAAACGACGGCGTAGTCTGTACAGAAAGGTAAACGAGGCCCTCATGACTGTACCTATCGCAATCATCGGCACCGGCATCGCCGGACTTTCAGCCGCCCAGGCCCTGACGGAGGCCGGGCATATCGTTCAACTCTTCGATAAAAGCCACGGCAGCGGCGGACGCATGTCGAGCAAACGCAGCGACGCCGGCGCATTGGACATGGGCGCGCAATACTTCACCGCCCGCGATCGCCGCTTTGTCACCGAGGTCCAGCGCTGGCAAACCAACGGCTGGGCGGCGGAATGGAACCCGCAGCTCTACAACTTCCAGAACGGACAACTGAGCCCATCGCCGGACGAACAGACCCGCTGGGTCGGCACGCCGCGCATGAGCGCCATCACCCGCGCCTTGCTCGACAAGTTGCAGGTGCAGTTTTCCTGCCGGATCACCGAGGTGTACCGCGGCCAGGAACACTGGCATTTGCAGGACGCCGAAGGTTTCACCCACGGCCCCTTCGGCCAGGTGGTGATCGCCACGCCCGCGCCCCAGGCCACCGCATTGCTGGCGGCCGTACCGAAGCTGGCCGCAGTGGCCGCCGGCGTGAAGATGGACCCGACCTGGGCCGTGGCGCTGGCCTTCGAAACACCGCTGGATACGCCCATGGAAGGCTGCTTCGTACAGGACAGTCCCCTGGACTGGCTGGCGCGCAACCGCAGCAAGCCGGGACGCGACAACACGCTCGACACCTGGGTACTGCACGCCACCAGCGACTGGAGCCGGCAGCACATCGACCTGTCCAAGGAAGCGGTGATCGAACATCTGCACGGCGCCTTCGCCGAACTGCTGCACAGCGCGATGCCCGCACCGAGCTTCAGCGTGGCCCATCGCTGGCTCTACGCCCGCCCCGCCGGCAACCACGAATGGGGCGCCTTGGCCGATGCCGACCTGGGCCTGTATGTGTGCGGCGACTGGTGCCTGTCCGGCCGGGTCGAAGGCGCATGGCTCAGCGGCCAGGAGGCTGCACGCCGCCTGCACGCAAGCCTGCAGTAAAGCGCGTCACCCATCGCTATCCGCTGCTGTCGAAAGAGACAGCAGCCTGCCTGCGACACAGACTGACGTCGCCTCGCCACATAATCCGGTTGACTTGCGCACGTTCGGACCTATGATGAAAATATTGTACAGAAATACAAAACTGTACAAGATTTAGCAATCAGAGGTCGCCCATGCCCAGCACAGCCATCGCCAAACCCAGAATCGCCATCAGCGCCTGCCTGATGGGGGCTGAAGTTCGCTTTAACGGCGGGCACAAGCAATCGCAGTTGTGCAGCCGCACCCTCGTCGACTATTTCGATTTCGTGCCGGTGTGCCCCGAAGTCGCCATCGGCCTGGGTATCCCCCGGGAGCCGATTCGCCTGGTGGGCGACCCCGAACATCCCGAGGCGCTCGGCACGGTGAATCGCGACCTCAACGTGACCAGGCCACTGGCCGACTACGCAAAGCAAATGGCTGGGGAACTGGATGATATCTGCGGCTATATCTTCATGCAGAAATCGCCGTCCTGCGGACTGGAACGGGTCAAGGTCTATGACCACAACGGCGTGACCCAGGACGGCGGCGGGCGCGGCATCTATGCCCAGGCCTTCTGCGAACGCCACCCCGACCTGCCGGTGGAGGAAGACGGCCGCCTCAACGACCCGGTGCTGCGCGAGAACTTCCTGACCCGGGTGTTCGCCTATGCCGCCTGGCAACCTTTGCGTCGCGACGGACTGACCCGTCGCGACCTGATCGAATTCCACGCGCGCTACAAATACCTGCTGATGGCCCACAACCCGGTGCAATACAAGGCCCTGGGCAATTTGCTGGGCAACATGGGCAAGGCCGACCCCAATGAGTTGGGCCCACGCTATTTCAGCGCATTGATGGCCGCCTTGAAGAAATGCGCCACCCGCCGCACCCACACCAACGTACTGCAACACCTGAGCGGTTACCTCAAGCGCGCCATCGACGCCGATGACAAACAGGAAGTACAGCATCTGATCGAGCAATATCGCCTCGGCATCGTGCCCTTGGTGGTGCCACTGACACTGCTCAAGCATCACTTGCGCCTGCACCCCGATCCTTACCTGGCGCAGCAGGTCTACCTGCAACCACACCCGGAAAACCTCAGCTTGCGAAACGCTATTTGATGAAGATCGAACCCGACTCCAGCGCCAGCGAAGACCTGGGGGCCGACTTTGCCAAGGCCTTGGCGCAAGGCTGGCTGCCCATACGCGAGGTCGCCCGGCAAACCGGTGTCAACGCCGTCACGCTGCGAGCCTGGGAACGCCGTTATGGCCTGATCGTGCCGCACCGCACGCCCAAGGGCCACCGACTGTTCAATGCCGACCATGTGCAACGGATCCTGAGCATTCTCACCTGGATCGACCGTGGCGTTGCGGTGAGCAAGATCAAGCCGTTGCTGGACACGCCGCAGCCAACGAGCGAACCCGCACCGGTGCCGGAGAATGACTGGCAGCGTCAGCGCCACGCCCTGGTGCTGGCGGTGACGCAACTGGCCGAGCGCCAGATCGATGACCTGGTCAACCAGGCGATGGCGCTGTACCCACCCTGGACCGTGTGCGAGCAGTTGCTCTTGCCGTTGCTGGCCGAGCTGCACCTGCGCTGGCAAGGCCAGTTCGGTGCGCAGCTGGAACGGATCTTCCTGTTCTCGTGGCTGCGCAGCAAGTTCGGCAGCCGGATCTACCACAACAACCGTCAGTTGCGCGGCGCGCCACTGTTGCTGGTCAATCATTCGGACTCGCCCCAGGAGCCGCACTTGTGGCTCACCGCCTGGCTGGCCAGCAGCGCCGACTGCCCGGTGGAAGTGTTCGACTGCCCGCTACCGGCGGGCGAACTGGCCCTGGCGGTCGAGCGCCTCAAGGCCCGCGGCGTCCTACTGTATGCCAGTCACGCCCTCAACCTGTCCCAACTGCCCAGGCTGCTGGGTGGAATCGATTGTCCGATCGTCATTGCCGGCCCGGCCGCGTCGATCCACCAAGCCAGGTTATCCACAGGCGTGTCGATGATTGACGTGTCTTGGGCCGAAGACCCGTTATCGGCTCACCGCGAACTGAGTCGCCGAGAACTCCTCTAGATGGAAGACAGCATGCAACTGATCTGGCTGCGCAACGACTTGCGCCTGCACGACAACACCGCCCTTGCGGCGGCCGCAGCCCAAGGCTCCTGCGTGGCGGTGTACCTGACCAGCCCCGAACAATGGCGCGCCCATGACGACGCACCGTGCAAGATCGATTTCTGGCTGCGCAACCTCGGCGCGTTGAGTGCGGTCCTGGCCGAATTGAACATCCCACTGCTGATCCGCGCCGCTGCGCATTGGCACCAGGCACCGCAGGTACTGCTCAAGCTGTGTCGTGAACTGAACGTCGGCGCCGTGCATGTCAACGAAGAGTACGGCCTGAATGAAACGCGACGCGACGCCGAAGTCGCCCGCGCGTTGAATGACCTGGGCGTTGAATTTCACAGCCACCTCGATCAATTACTGTTCAAGCCTGGCAGCGTACTGACCAAGACCGGCAACTATTTCCAAGTGTTCAGCCAGTTCCGCAAGGTCTGCTACAGCCGTCTGCACTTTTCATTGCCAAGCCTGGTCGCCACGCCTGCCCGGCAGGCCCCCACCGGCATTGCCCGTGACCCGGTGCCGACGCAAGTCGATGGGTTCGTCCCGCCCGGCGAAGCGCTACGAGCGCTCTGGCCCGCCGGGGAAATCGAAGCCTGTCGGCGCCTGGACGCCTTTGTCGAGCAGCACATCGACGATTACCAAGGCGAACGGGATTATCCCGCCAGGCCCGGCACCAGCCAGCTATCGGCCTATCTGGTGGCCGGCGTGGTGTCGCCGCGTCAGTGCCTGCACGCCGCGCTGCAAGCCAACCAAGGTGAATTCGAGAGCGGAAGTGCCGGTTCTGTGACCTGGATCAATGAATTGCTCTGGCGCGAGTTTTATAAACACATATTAGTGGGCTATCCACGCGTGTCGCGCCATCGTGCGTTTCGCCCCGAAACCGAGGCGCTAGCCTGGCGCAAGGCCCCAGCAGAACTGGAAGCCTGGAAGCAAGCACGCACCGGCCTGCCGATTATCGATGCAGCCATGCGTCAATTGTTGGAGACCGGTTGGATGCACAACCGCTTGCGGATGGTCGTAGCCATGTTCCTGACCAAGAATCTGTTGATCGATTGGCGCGAAGGCGAGCGCTTTTTCATGCAGCACCTGATCGACGGCGACCTCGCCGCCAACAATGGCGGCTGGCAGTGGAGCGCCTCCACCGGCACCGATTCGGCGCCCTGGTTCCGCATCTTCAATCCGTTGAGCCAGTCGGAAAAATTTGACCGCGAGGGCCTGTTCATCAAACGCTGGCTACCTGAACTGAACGATCTGGACAGGCAACAGGTCCATAGCCCAAATACCCAGGGTGGCTTGTTTGGTGCCGTGGATTATCCGGCACCGATTGTCGACTTGAGCCAATCCAGGGCTCGCGCGCTGGCAGCGTTCAGAAACCTGCCGGCGCGACAGGACGCAGCCTTTGAAGGCATGGGCGATTAGCGAACATGAAATTACCAGCCTGCGGGATGCATTGTTTACCCGATAACATATAGTCTTACTAGTCGTACGGACTCTACTGAAAAGCTGCGAATCAGTGCGCTGTCCAATCGAAAGGAGCAGGGAATGGGTCTAAGACTGCCACGGCGCTATTGGCTCACCGGGGCTGGCAACGGAATCGGCGCTTCGTTGGCTGAAGCGATACTGCAGACGGGTGCATACCTGGCCGTCAGTTCGCGCTCGACCCAATCATGCGAAACCCTTTCGGTACGTTATCCAGGACAAGTGCTGACCGTGCCCGGCAATTTGACCGACAGTCAGGCCGTGCGCGAGATCGGCGAACAGATCGCCCGGCAATGGGGCGCCCTGGATCAGGTGATCGTCAATGCCGGGACGGCTGAGTACGTTGACGGGCAGCCGGCTGATCACACATTGATCGAGCATATTGTGCGCAGCAATCTACTGGCTGCCAGTTTCTGCATCGAAGTGGCCATGCCCTTGCTGCGCGCCGGGACCGAACCTCATCTTGTGGGTATTGCCAGCCCGGCAACTTACCTGCCCCCTTCACAAATAGAAGCGGGTGGCAGCGGGATGCGTCATCTGTTCGAATCGGCTCGGGCAGACCTGGCATACGCGGGTGTCGATGTGACGTTGGTACACCCTGGCTACGACGCCCCATTGCTGGGGCCCGACGATTGCCCCCAACCCCCGATTCACTGGTCGGCGGACGAAACAGCGCGGCACGTGCTGAATCAGTTGGTCGAGCGCCCGCGGGAAGTCGCGCTTCCCATCGCGTCCATGACCGCACTCTGGCCTTTGCCTTCGTCGACCGAATGCGTGCCGACCGATATTGGCTCATGCCAGGCGAAAAACGGCTATCCGATCAAGGGACAACCCTGAGCCGCTGATTGCCTTACACTGCGCGCCATGAAAACCATCCCTGTCCGTGAAATCCCGACACCGGCCGTCACGTGTTCGACGTGCGCGGCATGCTGCTGCCAGTTGGAAGTGATGCTGATCACCGACACCGGGGTCCCGGAGCGCTTTATCGACACGGACGACTGGGGTGGAGAGGTGATGCTGCGGCTGGATGACGGTTGGTGCGCGGCCCTGGATCGCGACAGCATGATGTGCACCATCTACGAAAAGCGCCCGCTGATCTGCCGCGAGTTCGAGATGGGCGCGCCGGAATGCCTGGAAGAACGCCAAGGGATTGCGACGGCGTATCGATAAAGCGCTGGCCTGATCTACTGTGGGAGCGAGCTTGCTCGCGATAGCGTTGGCTCAGACAACTTTATCTTGGCTGGTCTGTTGCCATCGCGAGCAAGCTCGCTCCCACAGTTCTCAAACTGTTTTGTTACAGCGGCATCGTGTAGTGCAGCGAGTAGCTTTCTACACCGTCGTTGGTCGACTTGATGCCGGCGTTGGAGTAATGAGTGGCGCGAATGCCCACTTCATGTCCACCGTTGAAGCGCAGGCCGAAGCCGATACGATCTTCAAATTGGAAAGCCGTACCGAGCTTGTTGTCTTCCACTTCGGTATTGGCGAACAACGCCACACCAACACCCGCCTCGATGTAAGGCTTAACGTTCTGGCCGGAAAATTCATAGACAAACACAGGCGAAAACGAAAGGCTGTGATTGCTGGATGTCTCGTCCCCTTCCCAATAGGTGTAGGCGCCGCTCCAGTAGCCGGTCAGGCGACCGACATCACTTTGCAGCCAACTCTTGTCCCAGTCGAACTGCATGCCCAAGCGATAGGTCATGGTCGAATCGCTGGTCTGGCCAACCCCAAATTCCACACCCGCTGCTTGTGCAGTGTAAGTGTGCCCCAACAATGCAGCCGCAAACGCGGCAAAGCAGAATAAGCGCTTCATTAGAAACATCCTTTTCCGAACAGACTTAGTTAGTTTTGTTACAAACAGACAAAGCTATAGAAATCCGTACCCAAACAGAAGTTCAGCCCGTTTCACACGGTTTTCACATTCTTCTTACAGATCGAAGCTTCGCACAACGCCGGACGAATGCCATAGCGTCGGTAGGATTTTTCTTAAATGTATCGGGTCTGCACTCGTCCAGAAATACGTTTCGTCGGCTGGCCCCTCAGCCAGCAGCTCTCGCTCAGCCAAAAGGCGCTGAAGTTGCCGGGCCACGGCGGCACCGGTGTCGATCAGGCTGATGTGCTCCGGAATCATCCGCGCGAGCAATGGCTTGAGGAACGGATAGTGCGTGCAGCCCAGGATCAGCGTATCGCAGCCGGCTGCCAGCAAGGGGTCGACGTAATGTTGCAGCAATTGATACAAGGCCGGGCTGTGCAAATCACCCGTCTCGATCAGTTCAACCAGGCCCGGACACGGTTGCGTGATGACTCGCACATCGGTGGCGAAACGGTCGAGCAAAGCGGCGAACTTGGCGCTCTGCAAGGTGCCGGTGGTGGCCAGCACACCGACGATACCGCTGCGGGTCGCGGCAGCCGCCGGCTTGACCGCCGGCTCCATCCCGACGATGGGCCAATGGGGGAAATCACGGCGTAGATCGGCAACGGCAGCAACCGTTGCGGTGTTGCAGGCTACAACCAGCGCCTTGGCACCCTGGCCCAGGAGAAAGTCGGCAATGATCGCGCAGCGTTGTCGGATGTATTCCGGGGTCTTCTCGCCGTAGGGAATATGCCCACAGTCGGCCACATACAACAGCGACTCATTGGGCAGCAACTGGCGAATTTCCCCCAGCACCGACAACCCGCCGACACCCGAGTCGAGCACACCGATCGGCGCTTCACTCATGTTGGCCACCGCAGACGCTGCAACCTGGGTCGCGCTTGACCCGCAGTTCACGGAATCGCGTACCCAAGGCATCGATCAACAGCAGGCGCCCCACCAGCGGCTCACCGAAACCGGCCAGCAACTTCAAGGCTTCAAGGGCTTGCAGGCTGCCCACCAATCCCACCAGCGGTCCGATCACGCCGGCCTCGCTGCAGGTCAGCTCGGCTTCGCTGCCGTGGCCGTAAAGGCAGTGGTAGCAAGGGCTTTCGGGGCGGCGTGGGTCGAACACCGACAACTGCCCTTCCAGGCGAATCGCCGCGCCACTGACCAGCGGTTTACCCGCCGCAACACAGGCCGCGTTCACCGCTTCGCGGGTCGAGAAATTGTCGGAACAGTCGAGCACCACATCCACTGCCGCGACTGCCGCGGCCAGGCTGTCTTCGTCCATGGCCGCCCGGTGAGGCACCAGCCGAACCTCGGGGTTGATCGCCCCCAGGCGTCGCATCGCCGAATCGACCTTGCTCAGGCCGACGCTGTCAGTGTCGTGAATGATCTGGCGTTGCAGGTTGGTCAGGTCGACGGTGTCGAAATCCGCCAGGTGCATTTCACCCACCCCGGCGGCGGCCAGGTACAACGCCACCGGGGCGCCGAGACCGCCAAGGCCGATGATCAGCACGCGGCTTTGCTTGAGACGTAATTGGCCGTCGATGTCGACGTGCTGCAACAGAATCTGCCGGCTGTAGCGCAACAACTCCTGATCGTTCAGCACGGCAGGCACCCCAGGCTGATGCGCTCATGACCGCCCAGGTCCTTGCGGCTGTGGACTTCGACAAAGCCTTGGCTGCGCAGCAAATCGCGCACCGCTTCGGCCTGGTCGTAGCCGTGCTCGAGCATCAGCCAGCCGCCCGGCTCGAGATGAGTCGGTGCCTGGGCAACGATCTGGCGCAAATCATCGAGCCCGTCCGGCCCGGCAACCAAGGCACTGGCCGGCTCGAAACGCACGTCACCCTCGGCCAGATGCGGATCGCTGGCTGCAATGTACGGCGGGTTGCTGATGATCAACTCGAAACGCGTGTCTTCCAGCGCACTGAACCAGTGGCTGCTCAGCACCGTGACGTTGCGCAGGTCCAGGCGCTGGCGATTGCGTTCGGCCAGGGCCACGGCCTCCAGCACCCGGTCGACCGCGGTGACTTTCCAGGCCGGGCGCTCGCTGGCCAATGCCAGGGCAATCGCGCCGCTGCCGGTGCCCAGGTCCAGGACCCGGGCCGGTGTGGCCGGCAACAAAGCCAGCGCGGTTTCCACCAGCAGCTCGGTGTCGGGACGCGGGATCAAGGTATGAGGCGCGACTTCCAGGTCGAGTTTCCAGAAGCCCTGTTGCCCGAGGATGTACGCCACCGGCTCGCCGGAGCGACGCCGCCGCAGGTATTCGGAGAACAGCAACGCTGCTTCACTGGGTACGATCCGCTCGGGCCAGGTGTGCAGGAAGCTGCGGGGCTTGCCCAAGGCTGCGGCCAGCAACAACTCGGCGTCCAGCCGTGCCGTGGGCGAATCCGGTAACTCGGCAGCGCGTAACAGACTGGCGATGATGGTCATTTGTTCACCTGTGCTTACTCGCCAATCGCAGCCAACTGGTCGGCCTGGTATTCGGCCAGCAACGGCTCGATTACCGCATCGACACCACCGGCAAGGATCTCGTCCAGGGAATACAGGGTCAGGTTGACGCGATGGTCGGTGACCCGGCCCTGGGCGAAGTTGTAGGTACGGATCCGCTCGGAACGGTCGCCCGAGCCCACCAGCAATTTGCGCTCGCTGGCGATGGCATTGGCAGCGGCGCTGGTCTGCTGGTCGTTGAGCTTGGCCGACAACCAGGCCATGGCCCGCGCGCGGTTCTTGTGCTGGGAACGTTCTTCCTGGCACTCGACCACGATGCCCGAGGGCAAGTGCGTGATGCGGATCGCCGAGTCAGTCTTGTTGACGTGCTGGCCGCCCGCGCCGGAGGAACGATAAGTGTCGACCCGCAGGTCCGCCGGATTGATCTCGATGGCTTCCTGCTCGTCCGGCTCGGGCAATACCGCCACGGTGCAAGCCGAGGTGTGGATGCGCCCTTGGGATTCGGTGGCCGGCACGCGTTGCACGCGATGGGCGCCGGATTCGAATTTCAGCTTGCCGTAGACATTGTCGCCTTCGACCCGGGCGATGACTTCTTTATAGCCACCGTGTTCGCCTTCGTTCTCCGAGAGGATCTCCACCCGCCAACCGCGACGTTCGGCGTAGCGCGAATACATGCGAAACAGGTCACCGGAAAAAATCGCCGCCTCATCGCCGCCGGTACCGGCACGGATCTCCAGGAACACATTGCGCCCGTCATTCGGGTCCTTGGGCAACAGCATGCGCTGCAGGCTGCTTTCCAGTTCAACCAGTTGATCCTTGGCTTCGCGGACTTCCTCCACGGCCATTTCGCGCATGTCCGGATCGCTGTCCTTGAGCAGCGCCTGGGCGCCTTCAAGGTCGCCCTGCACTTTGAGCAACTGTTTATAGGCGGCGACAATCGGCTCGACTTCCGCGTATTCCTTGGAATAGGTGCGGAATTTGTTCTGGTCGGAAATGACTTCGCCGTCGCCCAGCAAGGCGGTCAGTTCTTCGAAACGGTCCTGGAGGATATCCAGCTTGTTGAGCAGTGACGCTTTCATTGCGGTTTTTTATCCGAAAAGCTATCCGGTGAGCCCTCACCGAGGGCGAAGAGTTCCTGGGCCATGGCCAGCGCATCGAGGCGGCCTTCGGCGGTCAGCTTCTTGAGCTGGACACTGGGGGCGTGGAGCAATTTGTTGGTCAGCCCGCGGGCCAGTTGTACCAGCACCTCTTCGGCACTGCCGCCGTTGGCCAGCAGGCGCTGGGCTTTTTGCAGTTCCTCGTCGCGCAGGCGTTCGCTCTGCTGACGATACGCCTTGAGCACATCCACCGCCGCCAGCTCGCGCAGGCGCACCATGAAGTCGTCGGCACCGACGGTGATCATCTCTTCCGCCGCCTGGGCCGCGCCCTGTCGGCTCTTGAGATTCTCGGCGACCACCTCGTGCAGATCGTCGACGCTGTAGAGATACACGTCGTCCAGCTCGCCGACTTCAGGCTCGATGTCCCGGGGAACAGCAATGTCCACCATGAAAATCGGCTTGTGCTTGCGCAGTTTCAGGGCACTTTCCACGGCGCCCTTGCCAAGGATCGGCAACTGGCTGGCGGTGGAACTGATGACGATGTCGCTGTGCACCAGCTCTGCGGGAATGTCCGACAGCAGCACCGCATGGGCGCCGAACTGCTCGGCCAGGGTACTGGCCCGCTCCAGGGTCCGGTTGGCGACGACGATGCGCTTGACCCCCAGGTCGTGGAGATGGCGGGCGACCAGGGTGATGGTCTCACCAGCGCCGATCAGCAGCGCCTGGCTGCGTTGCAAATCACTGAAAATCTGTTTCGCCAGGCTGACAGCGGCAAACGCCACGGACACCGGGTTCTCACCGATAGCGGTGTCGGTACGCACCTGCTTGGCGGCGTTGAACGTCGCCTGGAACAGGCGCCCCAGCAGCGGGCCGACGGTGCCGGCCTCGCGGGCCACGGCGTAGGCCGATTTCATCTGGCCGAGAATCTGCGGCTCGCCCAAAACCAGCGAATCGAGCCCCGAGGCGACCCGCATCATGTGACGAACGGCCGCATCGTCTTCGTGCACATAGGCACTGGCGCGCAGCTCTTCAAGGCTCAGGTTGTGATAGTCGGCCAGCCAGCGCAGGACTGAATCGGCCGAAACGTGATCCTGTTCTATATAAAGCTCGCTGCGATTGCAGGTGGAGAGGATCGCAGCTTCGCGGCTGTCGGTCAGTCGGCAGAGCTGCTGCAAGGCCTCAACCAGCTGCTCAGGCGTAAAGGCCACGCGCTCGCGGACGTCTACTGAAGCAGTCTTGTGGTTTATACCGAGTGCAAGGAAGGCCATTCAAGGTCGCTGATAGTGACGTGAAGCCGGCAATTGTCCTACTTCGTCAGATTCAGAACAACCACTCGATCTCTATCGCCCTGCCCTGGGTTGTAAATCGACGGGGCGGTTATGTTTGACCGAAGGCTTGTGTCATGATGATCCGACCGCAGGTTAGTCGTCCTCTTCCTATATGAATAGATCTTCCGCGTTGCTCCTCGCTCTTGCCTTGCTCAGCGGCTGCCAGTCCATGGCCCCCGTTTCGACGGACGGTACGCCGCCGGTCGAAGACAGCGTGCAGGTACCTGAAAAACCCAAGGTCTACGGCTCGTTCAGCGAAGAAACCATCTTCAGCCTGTTGAGCGCCGAACTGGCAGGCCAGCGCAATCGCTTCGACATTGCGCTGGACAACTACGTGACCCAGGCCATCAATACCCAGGACCCGGGGATCTCCGAGCGGGCATTTCGCATTGCCGAATACCTGGGCGCCGACCAGCCCGCGCTGGATACCGCGCTGATCTGGGCCAAGAATGCCCCGGACGACCTCGAAGCACAGCGCGCCGCCGCCGTGCAACTGGCCCGGGCCGGGCGCTACGACGACTCCATGATGTATATGGAGAAGGTCCTGCTGGGCAAAGGCGACACCCATTTCGACTTCCTGGCCCTGTCCGCCGCCGATACCGACCAGGAAACCCGCAACGGCCTGATGAAAAGCTTCGATCGCCTGTTGCAGCGCCACCCGAACAACGGCCAGCTGATTTTCGGCAAGGCCCTGCTGCTGCAACAGGATGGGGACACCCAGGGCGCCCTCACGCTCTTGGAAGACAACCCGCCGGAAGCTGGCGAAGTGGCGCCGATCCTGCTGCGCGCACGCCTGCTGCAAGGCTTGAACCGTGGCGACGAAGCGCTGCCGCTGCTGGAAAAAAGCATCAAGAAGTACCCGGACGACAAACGCCTGCGCCTTACCTACGCCCGCATGCTGGTGGAAAACAACCGCATGGACGACGCCAAGGTGGAGTTCTCCAGCCTGGTCCAGCAATACCCGGAAGACGACGAGCTGCGCTATTCACTGGCACTGGTCTGCCTGGAAGCCAAGGCCTGGGAAGAAGCCAAGGGTTACCTGGAAGACCTGATCGCCCGGGAAAGCCACGTTGACTCGGCCCACCTGAACCTGGGACGCATCGCCGAGGAACGCAATGACCCTGAGAGCGCACTGATCGAGTACGCCCAGGTTGGCCCGGGCAACGACTATCTGCCGGCGCAGTTGCGCCAGGCCGATATCCTGATCGGCAATGGCAAGACCGCCGAAGCCCAGAGCCGCCTCGCGGTACAACGCGACTCCCAACCGGACTACGGCATCCAGTTGTACCTGATCGAAGCCGAAACCTTGTCGGCCAACAATCAGGGCGACAAGGCCTGGAACGTGCTGCAAAAAGCCTTGAAGCAGTACCCGGACGACCTGAACCTGCTGTATACCCGCGCCATGCTGGCGGAGAAACGCAATGACCTGGCACAGATGGAAAAAGACCTGCGCCTGATCATCCAGCGTGACCCGGACAACGCCATGGCTCTCAACGCCCTGGGCTATACGTTGTCGGATCGCACCACCCGTTATGACGAAGCCAAGCTGCTGATCGAACAGGCCCACCAGATCAATCCGGAAGACCCGGCGGTGCTCGACAGCCTTGGCTGGGTGAATTTCCGCCTGGGCAATCTCGACGAAGCCGAACGCCTGTTGCGCCAGGCCCTGGAGCGCTTTCCCGACCAGGAAGTCGCCGCGCACCTGGGCGAGGTCTTGTGGGCCAACGGCAAACAACGCGAGGCCCGGCAGATCTGGAGCCGATTCCTCAAGGATCAGCCTGACAGCCCAATCTTGCGCAGCACCATCAAACGCCTGACCGGATCCGAGACTCTTTAAGATTATGTTTTTGCGCCATCTCATCGTTTTCAGCTTCATTGCCCTGCTCGCCGGCTGCGCGGGCTTCGGCGCCCGTGAATCCGTCCAGGGCCAGGGCAACCAAGCCCAATGGCGCGAGCACAAGCAACAACTGAGCGGCCTCGACGGCTGGCAGATCGACGGCAAGATCGGCATTCGTGCCCCGAAAGACTCCGGCAGTGGCACGCTGTTCTGGCTGCAACGCCAGGACTACTACGACATTCGCCTGTCGGGCCCATTGGGTCGCGGTGCGGCCCGCCTGACCGGCCGGCCGGGCCAGGTGTCGCTGGAAGTCGCCAACCAGGGACGCTACGAGGCGCCCACGCCCGAAGCGCTTCTGGAAGAACAACTGGGCTGGAAGCTGCCGGTCTCCCACCTGACCTGGTGGGTTCGCGGGTTGCCGGCACCGGACAGTAAAAGCCGCCTGACCCTCGACGCCGACAGCCGCCTGTCCAATCTGGAACAGGATGACTGGCAGATCGAATACCTCAGCTACGCCCAGCAGAACGGCTATTGGCTACCCGAACGCATCAAGCTGCACGGCAGCAACCTCGACGTCACGCTGGTGATCAAGCAATGGCAGCCGCGCAAGCTGGGGCAATGACATGAGCGCCGCACGCCTGACCCTGCCCTCCCCGGCCAAACTCAACCTGATGCTGCACATCCTCGGTCGTCGCCCGGACGGCTACCACGAGTTGCAGACGATTTTTCAGTTCCTGGACTACGGCGACGAAATCACCTTTGCCGTACGCGATGACGGCGTGATTCGCCTGCACACCGAATTCGACGGTGTTCCCCACGACAGCAACCTGATCGTCAAGGCCGCGAAAAAACTCCAGGCACAATCCGGTTGTCCGCTGGGCATCGATATCTGGATCGAAAAAATCCTGCCCATGGGCGGCGGCATCGGTGGCGGCAGCTCGAATGCGGCGACGACTTTATTGGGCCTAAACCACTTGTGGCAGCTTGGCTGGGACATCGATCGCCTGGCCGCCCTGGGCCTGACACTGGGCGCCGACGTGCCGGTTTTCGTGCGTGGCCACGCCGCTTTCGCCGAGGGCGTCGGGGAAAAACTCACCCCGGTGGACCCCGAAGAACCCTGGTACTTGGTGCTGGTGCCGCAAGTATCTGTAAGTACAGCAGAAATTTTTTCAGATCCACTGTTGACACGTAACTCTCCTCCCATTAAAGTGCGCCCCGTTCCCAAGGGAAACAGTCGAAATGACTGCTTACCGGTGGTAGCAAGGCGTTATCCAGATGTTCGTAACGCTTTGAATTTGTTAGGTAAATTTACCGAAGCAAAACTCACCGGAACTGGAAGTTGTGTGTTTGGGGGCTTCCCAAGCAAAGCTGAAGCTGATAAAGTCTCGGCCCTTCTGACAGAGACCCTTACAGGGTTTGTAGCCAAAGGAAGCAACGTTTCGATGTTGCATCGCAAGCTGCAAGACCTGCTCTAAAGGAATCGAGTGCTGGGCACTCGCAGCAACAGATACAGGGGCGTCGCCAAGCGGTAAGGCAGCAGGTTTTGATCCTGCCATGCGTTGGTTCGAATCCAGCCGCCCCTGCCATTTTCCTATACTCATCCAGGTATACCCTCAGCCTTCAGGTACTGCGCGTGTCCAAGATGATGGTCTTTACGGGGAACGCTAACCCCGATCTGGCTCGGCGTGTCGTACGTCAGCTGCATATCCCTCTCGGTGACATTTCTGTCGGTAAGTTTTCCGACGGCGAGATCACTGCCGAGATCAATGAAAACGTTCGCGGTAAAGACGTCTTCATTATTCAGCCGACTTGCGCTCCGACCAACGATAACCTGATGGAACTCGTCGTGATGGCTGATGCCTTCCGTCGCTCCTCGGCTACTCGTATCACTGCTGTTATTCCTTACTTTGGTTATGCCCGTCAGGATCGCCGTCCGCGTTCCGCACGTGTGGCAATCAGCGCGAAAGTCGTGGCTGATATGCTGACCGTAGTCGGCATCGACCGTGTCCTCACGGTTGATCTGCATGCTGACCAGATTCAGGGTTTCTTCGATATTCCCGTGGATAACATCTACGGCTCCCCGGTCCTGGTGGATGATATTGAAGATCAGCGCTTCGAAAACCTCATGATCGTGTCCCCGGACATTGGCGGCGTCGTGCGTGCACGAGCGGTTGCCAAATCCCTGGGCGTGGATCTGGGTATCATCGACAAACGCCGTGAGAAAGCCAATCACTCCGAAGTGATGCATATCATCGGCGACGTCGAAGGGCGTACCTGTATTCTGGTCGATGACATGGTCGATACCGCCGGCACCCTGTGCCACGCGGCCAAGGCCCTGAAAGAGCATGGCGCTGCCAAGGTCTTTGCCTACTGCACACACCCTGTGCTGTCGGGTCGAGCGATCGAGAACATTGAAAACTCCGTGCTGGACGAGCTGGTGGTCACCAATACCATCCCGCTGTCCGCTGCAGCACAAGCCTGTGTGCGTATCCGCCAACTGGATATCGCACCGGTTGTTGCCGAAGCGGTTCGCCGCATCAGCAACGAAGAATCGATCAGTGCGATGTTCCGCTAAGGGCCCTGCCCTTTCCAGGACATCTCGTTGACGAAAAGCGCCCCGCCCCGGCATTACCTGTCGGGGCGGGGCTTTTTTGCCCATATCGCCTTAAGCGCTGGTCGCAAGCGCTGGGGTGAATGTGGTTACTTTGGAGATACAACATGAACGATTTTACTCTGAATGCTGAAGTGCGTTCCGACCTGGGGAAAGGTGCGAGCCGCCGCCTGCGTCGTCTCGCAAGCCTGGTTCCAGCTGTAGTCTACGGTGGCGAGAAAGCCCCTGAGTCCATCAGCATGCTGGCCAAAGAAGTTGCCAAACTGCTCGAAAACGAAGCGGCCTACAGCCACATCATCGAGCTGAACATTGGCGGCACCAAGCAGAACGTCGTGATCAAGGCCCTGCAGCGTCACCCGGCTAAAGGCCACGTGATGCACGCTGACTTCGTACGCGTAGTAGCTGGCCAGAAACTGACCGCTATCGTGCCTGTGCACTTCGTTGGCGAAGCTGCTCCGATCAAGAAAGGCGGCGAAATTTCGCACGTTGTTTCGGAAATCGAAGTGACCTGCCTGCCGAAAGACCTGCCTGAATTCATCGAAGTCGACCTGGCTGACGCCGAAGTCGGCACGATCATTCACCTGTCCGACCTCAAGGCTCCTAAAGGCGTTGAGTTTGTTGCTCTGGCACACGGCGATGACAAGGCTGTTGCCAACGTCCACGCTCCACGTGTTGCTCCAGAAGCCACTGAAGAAGGCGCTGCAGAGTAATTTCACTCTGTCGCCGGAGTGACTGGAAACATCGCGGACTGGAACGTAGCGAGACAGCGGGCGAGAACGCGAAGTTTACTTAACGGTAAATCCGCCATTTTCGTCCACTGTCGCAACACCGCCTGATTGCGACATCGTTATCCACACTCCAGGAAGGGCCCCTATCGTGACTGCCATTAAACTGATCGTTGGCTTGGGAAATCCAGGCGCTGAATACGAACAGACCCGGCATAACGCAGGGGCCCTTTTTGTTGAGCGCATCGCGCAGGCACAAGGCGTCAGCCTGGCAGCCGATCGCAAGTATTTCGGCCTGACCGGTCGCTTCTCGCACCAGGGTCAGGATGTTCGTCTGTTGATTCCCACCACCTACATGAACCGCAGCGGCCAGGCCGTAGCGGCATTGGCCGGTTTCTTTCGCATCAAGCCTGAAGAAATCCTGGTGGCCCACGACGAACTCGACCTGCCTCCGGGCGTCGCCAAGCTCAAGCAAGGCGGCGGCCATGGCGGTCACAACGGGTTGCGCGACATCATCGCGCAACTGGGTAATCAGAATACCTTTCACCGCCTGCGGCTCGGCATCGGCCACCCAGGCGTAGCCAGTATGGTTTCAAACTTTGTCCTGGGTCGTGCGCCTCGCGCCGAACAGGAAAAACTCGATGCCAGCATCGACTTTGCCCTCGGCGTGCTGCCGGATATCCTCGCCGGTGAATGGAACCGCGCGATGAAAAACCTGCACAGCCAGAAGGCCTGACACTTATCCGAGGGGAAACACCATGGGATTCAATTGCGGCATCGTCGGCCTGCCTAACGTCGGCAAGTCCACCCTGTTCAACGCCCTGACCAAATCCGGTATCGCGGCCGAGAACTTCCCCTTCTGCACCATCGAGCCGAACAGCGGCATCGTGCCGATGCCCGATCCGCGCCTGGAAGCCTTGGCAGCTATCGTCAATCCCAAGCGCATCCTGCCGACCACCATGGAATTCGTCGACATCGCAGGCCTGGTGGCCGGTGCGTCGAAAGGCGAAGGCCTGGGCAACAAATTTTTGGCCAACATCCGTGAAACCGATGCCATCGCCCACGTGGTGCGCTGCTTCGAAGACGAGAACGTGATTCACGTCTCCAACAGCGTCGACCCGAAACGCGACATCGAAATCATCGACCTGGAACTGATTTTCGCCGACCTCGACAGCTGCGAAAAACAACTGCAGAAAGTTGCCCGCAACGCCAAGGGTGGTGACAAGGACGCAGTCGTCCAGAAAGGCCTGCTGGAGCAGTTGATCGCCCACTTCACCGAAGGCAAGCCTGCGCGCAGCCTGATGAAGAACATGAGCACCGACGAGAAGCTGGTGATCAAGGGCTTCCACCTGCTGACCACCAAGCCGGTCATGTACATCGCCAACGTCGCTGAAGACGGCTTCGAGAACAACCCGCACCTGGACGTGGTCAAGGCCATTGCCGAAGAAGAAGGCGCCATGGTCGTTCCGGTCTGCAACAAGATCGAAGCGGAAATCGCCGAACTGGATGACGGTGAAGAGAAAGACATGTTCCTCGAGGCCCTCGGCCTGGAAGAGCCTGGCCTGAACCGCGTAATCCGTGCCGGCTACGAGATGCTCCACCTGCAGACCTACTTCACCGCCGGAGTCGAAGAAGTCCGCGCCTGGACCGTCCGCGTCGGTGCCACCGCACCGCAAGCCGCTGGCGTGATCCACACCGACTTCGAAAAAGGCTTCATCCGTGCCGAAGTCATCGCCTACTCGGATTTCATCCAGTACAAGGGTGAAGCGGGCGCCAAGGAAGCGGGTAAATGGCGTCTTGAAGGCAAGGAATACATCGTCAAGGATGGTGATGTGATGCACTTCCGCTTTAACGTCTGAGTGGACTAGCTGCTTTCGTGGTGTTTCATGAAACACCACGAAAATGGCAAAAAACCTTTAAAGCCGCGCATTCGCGCGGCTTTTTCGTTTCATAATGTCCCTAAGTGTTTCGGCGCGGCCGGCTATGTCGGTCCAAACCAGCCCAAGCCCGACTTTTTTCGCCCGAATGGCCGATGGTACGGTTGATGTCAGTTGTGCCAAAAGCACGGGGCCATGGCGTTGGCCAGGCTCTACTCGACGAATGCATCAACCGCGCGAAGCGCGATAGCACGACGTTAATCGCATTACATACAACCCCGATAATGGAAGCTGCGCAGTACTTATACCAGCGAGCCGGCTTCGCGGTGGTGCGCAATCTGCCAGACATGTTTGGCGTGCCTTATGTGCTGATGACCCGACTGTTTTAACCAGTTGGAATAGTCACGAAGCAGGCAAAAACGGCACGCCGCAAGATCCGCAAGAGTCGATTGCAGCCCTTCGCGACTTGCTCAGAATGCACATGCGGCTTAGCGGCGATTCAGTCGCGCAACTCAGAAATTGTGCACCAAAGGACAGGAAGCTAACTGCCAATTGTCTCGCCCATCCATGCAGCGAAGATTCGATGAAATGAAAGCGCGAGAAATCGGCAACGTCGACCAACTGCACGCCATCCAAAGAATGATCCAGATGAGCATCGATGTAGTTGAGCATGCGGTTCATGCGCCGCGTGTACTCGGCGCACGATGCCTGGGCGCAAGGTTTGGTGGTCATAGTGCCTGGAATCCAAAGCCGTCTTTATTCTGTCAATGATTTCTTATCGAGCAGTTTTTGGAAAAGAAAGACGAGGCTGGATTGCTGCTCACCCAGAGCTGCAAAGAATTTGCGATCGACTTCCTCCACTACGACGATTGCCTTGTGTGCGATATCATGCCCCGCTTCGGAGACTGAAATAATCTTGGCCCGCGTGTCGGTAGGATGGACATCTCTTACAAACAGCCCGTTTGCAAGAAGCGCCCTGACCACCTGAGAGGTGGTCATCGGGTCGCTGCCAGTCAGTTGCGAAAGGCGCGCCTGGGTAAGCGGCTCTTGTGAACCGAACCAGGTGGTGACTGCAAGCATGACAAACTGAGTATGGGTCAGGCCCAACGGCTGCAAAGCAGCGCGCTGCTCGCGCTGCCAGGTGTTGGAGATGCGCCAGAGCAAAAAACCTGGACTATCTGACGGTCCGCTATGGCTGGTTGGCAGCGGTTTCGACTTCATCGGTTACGCCTCAGCTCAGCCAGATCTACATCCATTGCGCTGGCAATCAAGCGAATATCTTTTTCGGTCAGTGGAATCAAACCGCGTCTAAGCACAATGCCCCAGTTTGGCGGGAAACACAGGTCCAGATCTCCACGCAATTTTTCCAGGGGTACTTCTTGTGCCACGGCATATCGAACCCGGCGACGAAACGGCACGAACCCCTCGCCCATATCGAATTCGAACACCTCATCGTCCTGGATTTCCCCCAAGGCTGTGAAGGCTTTCAGCGGCGCACCGTGCATCTCAACAGTCGGGGAGTAATAAACGAAAATATCGCCCTTCTTCATCTTGCGTAGAGGCTGGACCTTGCCGTGACAGACCTGCGCAAAGCCGCCCTCCACACCTCGCCAGACGTGTGAGCGCGATACAACACCCAGCCACGCCTGGCTCATACGCTCACCGTACTTTCTGCGCGGGCCACCAGTGCACGCAGGACTTCAGGAAAGTCGGAAGACACTTGCGCGCAGATATCCTCGGCGCCCTCTCCCGCGACATCAATCGAATAGGCGATTGAGTGGTTGCCATTCGGGAGCGCAATGATTTCGTGCTTGACGCGAACGGTTACATCGCCAAGCAGGGTTTCATCCGTAAACCCAATCGGCGCATTGACCTCGACCAGCTGCGACTTGATAACCTCCTGGTCAGGCAACACCATCGTCATCCACACACCCTCGACGAACGGGCCGTCAAGCACGCATGAATAGACACCTGCGTTCCAGTCCTTCCATAGGTGAACGGCTTCAAAAAAATCCCAGACTGTTGCCGCAGGTGCGCTGGTTTCGTGACGGTATGAAGCACTGGCGTGCACGCGATTGGACATGTCGACTCCTTTTTGTAAGTGAACTTATCATAAGCGCACATACAATAATCATCAACCGAATAACGCACATGAGGAAGCGCGCTAGCGGTCGCTATCCGACGCAAAGCATCGTGGGCCGATCTTCCGGGCCTGTACCCAGCGATGCCACCGACAGCAAAGAAGCGACTTTCACGCGCGTCGGTGGGGCCTGCGCAGCCTTGAGAAACATCGTCTGCAGAGTGTGATCCGCGCTTGGCCTTTCAGATAAAACGATACAAACTATCGATAATCACGTGTATATTCTCGATTAAATGATAGTGAGTATATAAATCTATGAAACCCAAGCAGCAGCAAAACCAGCGGCTTCTCCTGCAGGCCGCTGTCGAGTTGATGTCGGTGCACGGCTTCGACGGCACCAGCATGAAGCAGATCGCCCGTGCTGCCGGCCTGGGCGATGCCACCATCTACAAGTACTTTTCCACGAAGGAAAAGCTGGTACTGGGCTATTTCGAGCAGGCCCTGGCCGACGCCCTCGCCGAGACCCTGTCTACGGCTGGGTTCGACAATTTCAGCCTGCAAGAACGCCTGCAGCGTCTCGTCGATGCGCTGTTGGAACTGTTGCTGCCCGATCGCGAGTTCGTGGCCCTCGCCCGAGCCCTGGTGGGTAAGTCGCCGATGTTATTGATGGGCGATACCCTGCCGGGCAAGCGCGCCATCAAGGAGGCCGTGACCGGGTTTCTCGAGGCCGCCGAGGCCGACGGCAGCATCGCCGCCTGCGACTTCAAGCCGCTTATTGGCGGCCTTTTCGCCGACTACCTGTTCACGGTGGTGGTCTATTGGCTCAACGACAGCTCGGACGAGTTCTCCGACACCACCCGGCTGGTCGACCTCACCCTGGCGGTGCTGGCGCAGACCCTGGAAAGCGGCCTGCTCAACAAGCTGTCGGATCTGGGCGGGTTTCTGCTGCGCAGCCAGTTCTCGCGCCTGATGCAGAACGGCTCGTCGCTGATCGAATTGGTCAAGCTCGCCCGTCCGCTGGTCAAGCGCTGATGGACATGGGAAATCCCCTCAACCCGATGCTGGTGCTGGCCGCCGGCCTCAGTGCAGTAGCCTCGTTGCTGCATCTGATGATCATCCTCGGTGGCGGGCCCTGGTACCGGTTTTTCGGCGCAGGCGAACGTTTTGCCCGTGCGGCAGACGCCGGCCGGGTGTATCCGTCCCTGGTGACGGCCGGCATCGCGGCGGTGCTGGGGCTGTGGGCGGCCTATGCCCTGGCGGCAGGTGGACTCCGTCTGGCGCTGCCTTGGGTGCCCCAGGTGATGTGCGCGCTGACGGCCGTCTACCTGGTGCGCGGCCTGGCCATAGTTCCGCTGATACTGTTCAGCCGGGCCGCTGTCACGCCGTTCCTGCTGTGGAGCTCGGGGGTGTGCATGCTGGTCGGGCTGGTGCATCTGGTCGGGTTGTACCAGGCCTGGCCACGGATGATCGGGGCTTCTGTATGAGCTGCCGTCGCCCCCTCACTGACATGCCGCACCGAAGGAAGTCCCATGGCCACTGATCCCAAACTCCGCACCGGGCGTATGGCCCGGGGCGCCATCACCGGCCTGGCCGTCGCCCAGGCCGGCGTGGCCCACCTGGGTCACCTGGTGCGCCGCAAACCGGCACCGGGTGAAGTCGATGCGCGCCAAGCCGAACATGAAGCCGAATTGGGTCGCATCCTCTTTGGTGCCCTCAACCAGCTCAAGGGCACGGCGCTCAAGGCCTCGCAACTGCTGAGCATGGAAGCCAGCCTGCTGCCGGAGGGGGTGCGCCGCGAGTTGGCGCGCGGCTTCCACCAGGCCACGCCACTCAACCGAGCCCTGGTGCATAAAGTCTTCCGCCAGGAGTTCTCGCGGGACGCCGACGACCTGTTCCAGCGCTTCGACCCGCAGGCCTTCGCCGCGGCCAGTCTCGGCCAGGTCCACCATGGCGAGCTGCACGGTGGCGAACGGGTGGTGGTCAAGGTGCAATACCCCGGCATCGCGGCCTCCATCGGCAGTGACATGGGCCTGATCCGCCACCTGCTGCAGGGCCTACGGCTGACGTCCGACCTGCTGCCCGGCCACGACATCGTCGACCGGATCATGACCGACATCGAACACAGGCTGGCCGAGGAAGTCGACTACACCCATGAGGCCGGACAGTTGCAATGGTTCGGCGAGCATGCGCAGCTGGCGGATGTGGTGGTACCGCAGCCGGTGCTCAGCCACACCACCCGGCGCGTGCTGACCATGCAGGCGGTGGGCGGCCTGCACCTCGATGCCTGGCTGGCCACCCAACCCGCCCAGGCGGCGCGCAACCGTGCGGGCCAGTGCTTATTCGACTGGTTTATGCACAGCGTGTTCGGATGGCATCGGTTGAATGCCGATCCTCATCCCGGCAATTTCCTGTTTATGCCGGATGGCCAGTTAGGGGTGATCGATTTCGGCTGCACCAAGCCGTTGTCGCCGGCCTTTACCGACAGGATCGCCCGGGTCTGGTGTATAGGCCTGAGTGAGGTGGCGGGTGGCGACAGCACACCGCTGCGCCAGGCCTATGTCGATCTCGGCCTGATCTCGCCCAGCCTGTCGGATGCCGATTTCGAACAGCAGCTGATGCCGGCCCTCGCCGCGATACGGACCTGGCAGATCGAGCCGTTCCGGCAGGCCCGCTTCGACTTCGCGAACCGCTCTGCCTTTCCGGTCTTGACGGCCGCACATCGCCAGGTCCTCACACGAGCCCTGATCGCCGTGCCACCGGAGCTGCCGTATTTCGACCGGGCATTCCTGGGCATCAACCAGCTGCTGAAAACCCTGGGCGCCGAGGTGGTCACCATAACCCCCTGGATCCATTCATCCTTCAAGGAGTCACGTCATGTCTGAGCGCTCTCACACCCCCAGGGCCTGGATTGGCCATTGTTTGATGGGGGTTGCCGTCCTGCACACCTTCGCCGCCGGATTCATGTTTGCCGACCCACTGCTCGACATCCTCCACCTTGGGATTTTCGACAGCATCAACCGCGATCCGCGCAAGGGAGTGGCAGTGTGGTTCGTGATGTTCGGTGTGCTGCTTGCCCTGCTGGCGCTGACCGTGACCTCGCTCGAACGGTGCGATGACACGGCCACGCTGCATGCGGTGGGTGTCGGCATGCTGCTGCTCGCGGCCCTGGGCATCGTGCTGATGCCCATGTCCGGCGTCTGGCTGGCCATCCCGCCGGGTATCGCCTTGCTGACGAGACGTCGCGTCGAGGCGGCCGGCGTGTCGCCGAGGGGTGCATGAGCAAGTTTTTTTGTATCTCAGTCATTCATTTTTCAACTTCACAGGAAATCCAACATGTTCGCCAGAGTCATGACTATTCAGATCCAATCCGGGAAGCTTGAGGAAGCCACCGCCGTCTACCGCGACTACGTGCTCCCGGTAGCCAGGCAGCAGAAGGGTTTCGTCAGCGCCTTGCTGTTGACCGATGCGAGGAGCGGAAAAGCCGTTTCGACCACTGTCTGGGAGACGGAGGCCAACCAGAATGCCGATGCGGCCAACGGCTATATCCAACGCGAGCTGGCCAGGATCGGCACCCTGATAGTCGCCCCGCCGACCCAGGAGGCGTTCGAAGTCAGCGTGCACACCTACAGCTGAAACCGACAATGCGAGGGGCTCCGGGGGTGGGCAGCCACCGGATATCTGTATGTTTATCTGGAAGATGTCCTTATGCGCCTGTCACGCACCAGGCTAGTGATATCGCGCAACTGCTGCCGCATAGGTGGCAACTGGTGTTATCAGGCGGAACGAGGTTCCCGGCGCATCAGACCACCACATTCCCTTACTACGATGAAAGAGCTAAATCCCCATGAAAACGACTGTTAGCTGCACGTTTAGATAACTGGCTGGGACGAGAAGCCGTCTCAAGAACTTGAGGAAACTCCGAAGCTCTCACACGCCAAAGTCACGCAGTCCTATGCTGGCGCCATCGAGAGAACAAGTAGCGTCGAATACCTCATGTCTTATTACGTTGACGGCACAGCTCTTGGGACGGTCTGAAGTAGTCAGCGATTTTTAATGCCCTCCTTGGTTGAGGTTCAGGTAGCTTTGGATTCGAGCCAAAGATCGAGATCATGCTCAAACCAGCCCACTACCCCACCACCGCTTAATTGCACGGAAGCTGGGGTGACAGCCGACCTGGCTTTTTTGCGAACGCGTTTTTCCTGTGGGAGCGAGCCTGCTCGCGAAGGCGGTTTCACGGCCAATGAAGATATTGGATGTGCCGGCCTCTTCGCGAGCAAGCTAGCTCCCACAGTGGTTTTGTGTTGAACATAAATTTTTTGTTCACTGGAGATTGAATGTGGGAGCGAGCTTGCTCGCGATAGCGGTGGTTCAGTTGCAATGATGTTGGATGTGCCGACGTCATCGCGAGCAGGCTCGCTCCCACAGGGGAAACGCGGTCCCACCAAGAACCAGGTCGGCTATCAGGCCGCCTCGCGGTGGACGTTGATCTCGGGCGCCCCGTTAACCACGCTGGCCGAACGCAGGCATTGTGCAGTGGGCATCCCGGCATGGATGCCGGGATAGCCGCGCTGGGCCATGGATGGCCCTTCGCGGCGGCCCACGGAGCAATGCCTTCGTTCAGGCACACCGAGCCTAGGCGAGGTGCCGAGTGGTGGGGCAAAGCGCTTTTGGTTACTTTTGGCTGGTCCGGCTCCCGGCTCTTCCAAAAGTGACCCGCTGTAAGAGCGGAACCGCCAGTAGCCCTTACCGCAGAAACGGATATACCCACCATCCCAAACCGCTTCTATCGCACTCAAGAGATCATCGACTCTTTGAAATCACACCCCCCATATACTGATTCAAATCGCGAAAATCCTGAACACTCCAAGGATGCGGCGATAGCTTCACACCATTCTCTCGCAAGGTCCTCGGAATCAAATCCCCATTGGGTCGCAGTATTATCGACGACACAATGACACCCGGATAATCACTCAGTCGTTTCTTGAAAGCAGACGTTGTAAGGTCAGGCGTAGGAGGATTGCTTTTATGAGCCAACGGCCCTGTCCCCTTGATATCTGCGCCGTGACACATGGCACATCTCTGTAAATAGAGATTTTTCCCATTGGCACTATCCGCAAAGGATAGTGATGTTTGAATGAGCGATAAAAACCCTAGCGAAGCGATGACTAATATTTTCATTATGCTTTCGGCACATGCCATTTTTTATGGGCGCAACGCCCTGCGGGAACAAACTCATTCCCACAGGATTTAGATGCCGGGATTGTTGTCTGTTCGCACAATCTGACTAGAACAGGTAGCCCATGTAGATCGCCGCGCCACCACCAGCCTGCAAGCCAGCGTTCATCCCGGCCATGACCACCGCGCCCTTGGCCGAACGCGCCAGTTGCCGGTTGACTGTGGTCGAAGCAATGAGCGAGGTTGCCGGGTTGGAACTCAGGACCACCGACAACGCCAGCAACTTGGGATCGAGCCCGAACAGCAGCGCTGTAGCCGAACCGCCGATCCCCAGGCCCAAGCCCACTTCGGTATACATGCAAGGGCCGGTGATGTCGTCACTGGTCAGGTCGCGATCGACCAGGGCGTCGCTGACAAACACTCTGCCAACGCTGTAAAAAGACTCCGCCGCACCGGCCGCACTGACGCCCTTCCCCTTGATCTGGATATTGATCTTGCCGAAACGCGGCAGCCTGGCGCCAAACCCGACACCCACGCCGACCCCGCCATAGCGGTAGCTGACGTCTTCGCCCTGGGGCGAGCGCAGGATAATCGAGCCACCACTGCCAGCCACCATGACCACGGTCAGGCCACCACCGCTAGCGGTCTGGTACTGCCAGCGACTCTCATTAACCGGAAGTGGGATGTTGTAGCTCATACGTTCAAAGTCCTTTATGTGAATGAACCGCATCGCGACCGCGTTGGCGGGTGGCTTTCAGCAGACCGACAAGGGTGAAGAACAGCCCCATGGCACCCAACATCACTGGTGTCCCCCACAGTGCACCTCGATCCACGACGAGGGGGTTGGCGGCCGGCTGCTCGGGCAAATAATAAACTCGCACCGGCTGCCCCGGCTCATAGCCGAAGATGAAGCCACCCTGGGGGTAGGAAATTTTTTCACCTTTGCCAGTGGTGAACGCGATTTCGGGGTGAGAACCACCGGCGTTCAGCCTACTAACGATGCCATCGGCGGTCTGTGCACGGGCGAGGAAGTCGCGACGGTCGAGGGTGAGATTGACGGCAATGCCCAGCAAGCCAATGCCAATCAGCGCAAAAAGCAGGCCCAGCAGTATCGTCCCGATGCGTGACGGGGTGTCGTTAGCCATAGCTTGTCCCGGTATTCATCCATGAAAGAAGGCGGCGAGGATAACAAAAAGCCTGCTATGCCGTAATGCTGTTCATTCGAGGTTTGTGACCGCCGTGGCAAGGGAACTTGCTCCCTCGCCACGGACGCCCATTAGCCTCTTTTGACTTTGAAGCGTCCCAACACCCGCTGCATCAGCGAGGCTCGCTCCGAAAGGTCCTTGGCCGCCACGGCGCACTCTTGCGAGTTCGACTGGTTTTTCTGCGTCACTTCGTCGATCTGCTCAAGCCCGATGCTGGCCTGCTGCAAACCTGAAGCCTGCTCGCTGGAGGCCTGGTAGATCAGCGAAACCAGGCTCGACACCGCACCGGTTCCACTGACGATGTTCTTCAGCGATTCGGCGGTCCGGCCGGCGATGATCATGCCGCGTTGGGTCTTGCTCGAGGAATCGGCGATCAGCGCGGCAGTCTGCTGGGCGGCCTCGGCACTGCGGGCGGCCAGGCTACGTACTTCGTCGGCCACCACGGCAAAACCGCGCCCAAGCTCACCAGCCCGGGCAGCTTCGATCGCCGCGTTCAAGGCCAGCAGGTTGGTTTGTGCGGCAATGTTGTCGATGGTGGTGATGATCGCCGTGATGTCCTTGCCCGAGTTGTCGATTTCGGCCATGGCGGCAATCAGTTCGCTCATCAATTTGTCGCTTTCCCCGGCATCGGCCCGCGAGGCCTGGGATTGCTCATCGGCCTTCTTGGCGTTGGCGGCATTGTCCCGGGTCTGAGCGGCCATCTGCGTCATCACCGCGCTGATTTCGGTGATGGACGAGGCGGAATTGGAAGCCCCGTCGGAGAGTGACTGACTCAAGTCGGTGACCTGCGCCGAGCTGCCAGTGATCTGGGTGGCGCTGACTTGAACCTCGGAAATCAGCTGGTTCAGGTTGCTGACCATTTTCTCCAACGACTTGCCAAGGGTGTCATGGGGCGAAGACAAGCGGACCTCCAGATCCAGGTCACCTTCGGAAATGCGCTCGGCCACCCGCACCTGCCGTTGCAGGCTTTCAGACATGTCGTTGAGGGCTGCAGACAACTGCCCAACCTCATCCTCGGATTTCTGCACCAGGCGACGAGAGAAATCTCCCAGGCTGATGGTCGCTGCCAAGGCGGCGGCTTCGCGAATCGGCCCAACGATTTTTGCCGCGGCATACCACAGGGCGGCCAGGGCCAACAACGAAATGACCAACCCTACCGATACCTGCCAGATGCTGTTGTTGAGGCTGCGCGCCTGCAGTTCCTGCTCCAGGGCGATGGCCTGGCTCATGACCACAGCCTTGGGCAGGCGAATCAACACCGCCCAGGGCTTGCCCGTGCGACCGAGCGCAATGGGCATCAGCACTTCGATGTTCTGTGTTTGCGCATTGAGCAGGCCATCACCCCGACCGCCCTGGATATCGCGGAGCACTTTTTCCCAGGAGTCAGGCAACAAGGCCTTGATCGGCTGGCCAATCAGGTCGGTCCGCTGGCTGTCCGCGACCACCAAGCCCTGGTTACTCAAGATCGAAACCGTGCCTTTGCCGCCGTAGAGATCGGCAGACATCTGCTCGCTGAGTTTCTGGATAAACGCGATATCGAAGTCAGCCCCGACCACACCGTAGAACTTGCCGTTGGACACGATGGGCACCGACAAGGTGGTCAGCCAGACGTTTTTACCCTGGACCACATAAGGAATGGGGTCCAGCACGCTTTCCTTGAGGGTGTCGCGCGGGCCGCTGTACCAGCCGCCCTTGGGCACACCGTTGGGATGACGGTCCGGGGAGTCATACTCGACCAATGGCTGCACCGCGACGTGGCCATCGGCGCTGCGCGTCCAGTAAGGCGTGAAGCGCCCGGTCAGCGGGTTATTGCCATCCTCTGCATTGCGGAACGCCGGATCCTGCCCATCCAACGCATTCGGTTCCCAGCAGGAATAGGTGCCGTTGAAGTCAGGGTTATCCTTGAGGACGCTGAGCAGTACGCTGTTGATCTGTTCGCGGCCCAATACCAGGGGGCTTTGCGCGGCCTTGCTGGCGGCAAAGGCATTGGCCATGGTGCGGGCTGCATCCAGCGCATTCTGCAACTTGGCCTGGATGGCGTTGGCCCGGGATTCGGCCAGGTTCTGAATTTCCCGGATGGTTGATTTTTCAACCAGTGCGCTGACCTCGGTCGAGACATATTGCTCGTTGGCCCGGGCGCTAAAGAGCCCGTAGACAATCAGGCTGATGGATGAAACAAACAGGCATACGCCTGCCGTGACACAAATACGTGCCTGCAATGACTTGAACTTCATATCATTCCCCGCCTGATTCTATTTATGGCCAACGTCAAAAGACGGCAGCATCTAACGTGTGCACGACACGGCATAACAATCGATCACGGCTGCTACGCCGCCCCCAAGGCAAACACCTTGGAAGAACTTGGCGATACAGCTCTTTATAAGAATTTCAATATGGCAGGTGGGGGGCGCAACCCCTGTCCGCCCGCAGCGCAGAAGAGGTCGTCAAACCAAGAACCGAAGGCCTTATGTCCGCGACAATAAGGGCGATAGGTGGAAAGAATGCGAAAGCCTGCTTTTCCAGTCACCACAGGGGTCACCCTTGAATAATGCTGCAGATTCCCTTCTAACCATTAACCACAACAGCAAATTAACACGACCAACCTTTATACAAATACCCACTTAAGGCTTATACAAACCAGTACTTTAGTCGCAACAGTAACGTACTCATCAAGTACAAGATTAAAATTGAGACTCTCTCTTTGCATCGCACTGGCCACCACCCCGCAAGAGGGAGCTCAGGCAAGATATGAGCGCCGGGCTACACTTCATGCGCGTCCTGCAAGGCACAACGCTCAAGCGCCTTCTTCCGCATGGATAGGGAGATTCTCATGCACAGTCTCGCAAACTACGGATATACGAAGAGACCCGCCCCCGCCCCCGCCATTCGTGCAGTGCTGCCAGCCACTGGCGACATTGAACGGCACCCTCCTGGCTGAGTATTCCCTCGGCCACCTCAAGTCCGGGAGCGGTTGATTCGCTCCGGGACCTGTTCGCGACCCAACACTTGAAAAGACTTCCCGATCAATTGCATCGGCGTAGCAGGCACAGGCGCGCCGGATTCCTGGGAGCGCAGCCGTGCCCATGTACTGCCCTCTCTCACGTGCGAAAACAACCGCAAGGCGTCCACCCAATGTCGTGAAAAGGAGATCAACATGAACAACCTGAGCGATATAACGCTGGCAACATCCACCAACCCCAGCACCTTCCTCACGGTCCCGCTCGGCGATCCGGTCCAGGCTGACAACGGCAACATTCCACCCAACACGCGGATGCTGCCCGGCCAGTGGGCGGCAGCGGCCGGCAACGGCTATGTGTTGCTGCTGCAGCCTGATGGCAACCTGGTGCTGTACCAGGTCGTCACTGGCCCCGTGGCGGCCAACAGCTCGTTCACCGGTAGCGCGATCTGGGCCACGGGCACCAACAACGGTGCCTACTTCGATGTCCAGACCGATGGCAACCTGGTCCTGGGCACCAGCGACGGCAACGTGGCATGGTCGCCCTACACCAACGGCATCGACCCTCAGGAACTGCTCGTCCAGACCGACGGCAACCTCGTGCTGTACAACACCCTCAACCAAGCCTGCTGGGCCTCGAGCAGCAATCACTATCAGGTTTGGCCGCCAACTCGATGGGTCAATGTACAAAGCCGCCTCGTCGCACCCGAGAAAGGCGTGCCCTTTGTACTCACCTCCAGTTCCGACGGCGTGACGTTGAGCCCCTTCGTAGCTGGTTCGCCCAACCAGATCTGGCAAGTCACCGCCGATGGACGGCTGCTCAGTGGCCTGCTCGCCGGGTTGGTGCTGGGTCAGGATGCCGGCAGCAGTACGCCAACCAACACCACACAGAGCGTACCCGTCCCGGTCGAGCAGACCTGGCTCTGGGGAACGGGACTCGGCCCCACGGCCATCCAGAACAGCGCTTCGAACCAGTATCTGAGTGTCGACATCGCGGGGGGCTCGGTACAGATGCAAGACACCGACACCTCGAGCCAATGGTACTTCATGCCTACCACGCCCCTGGACAGCATCATGGCCTTGCCGGCGTCCGACCCGGCCTTCCCGGCCTTTACGCCTGACCAACAGGCTGTCTATGACTGGATCAACAACAAACTGGCGGCCATGAACAATCAGCCCCATTTGATCCTGCGCGAGCAGTACACCAACGGCGCCAGCACCCTGGACACTTACCGGCAAGACATGCTCGGCCTGGACTACAACGCGTTCCCAGCGCAAGTCTGGCACCCCGTAGTGGACCAGTTGAAGTTGGAGCTCAGCGCAGCGAGCGCCGTCAACAGCCTGTTCGCCTGCTATACCAGTTTCCACACCCTGTTGTTCGTGGACCAGGGGGCGCTGCTCTCCGAACTGGGTCAGGATGCCGGCTTCGAGGACGGTGACTCGACCAACATCGGCGGCATCATCCTGGCGGTGCTCTCGGGCGTCATCTACACCGTGCTCTCGGCTGAAACGATGGAAGGTGACATCAATTATTTCGCCGTCGCGGCCAACGTTCTCCAGAGCGGCATCAATGTGGCGGTCGCGGCCCAGAGTTCGAATGTTTCTCCCAGCCTGTTCCAGGTGGCCTATGCCGACCTGTGGGGGCAATTGAGCGCCACCTTCGAAGGGCTGTTGGACACTTTCGACACCATGGGAACCGCGATCCTGACCGACTGGGCCAAGCTGAAGATCAGCTATACGCTGATCGCTTCCACAGGGCCCGACGGGTTGTTCTGGAACTCCGGTGAAACCGGAAATATGGTGAAAGCCGCCAAGCAGGGTTACGTGTTGTCGGTGATGCAGATGCTGCTGCCGGCCAAATACCAGATCTACCAATATCTGGACGTCAATAACAACCCCATCGACGGTGTGCCCGCCTATGCGCAGTACATCACACCCGCGATCGACGGGACCTACTTCAAATACTGGATCGCCGATTCGACGGACTGGTCAATCTATCCGGAAGAAATCGCGCTCACCCAGGTCTGGGACAACGGCGGCTCGAAGGACAACTTCTTTAACAGCAGGAACGGTTGGGCGTTCGCCATGACGCGGCCCTACACCTACGGCGGCAATGACGCCAATTACCTGGTCATCGCGCTTACCAACCTGAGCCCGAACACGCTGGTGGCCACGGTGTTCAATCCGTCCCCCACTTCCGCCGGGCCGTCCCCACAGACCCTGTATCCCTACGAGACCGTGTTGATCGAGGCCGAAGCAGCATTTCCTGGTGGCGTAGCAATCACTCTCTCGATCTTCGACCCTTCCCGTGGCAACTACTTCGACGAGCCAATCGCCTCGTTCGATGCCTTTCAGGATTACTCTGGGTTCGCGGCCGGTAATGTACGCACCGCCAACGCCACGACGGCGGGCGACTACCAATTGTCGACACCGCTGTGCAACACGGGCGGGTTCAGGCAATACCCCGGCGCGATCCAGGCCAGTGTCTACCGTCCTTGAGGGGTGAATCGCAGGCATGACGAGCAGGAGTTCCGCTCGAAGAAAAAGCCGTGTTAGCTCCCACAACCCCATGTGGGAGCGAGCTTGCTCGCGATAGCGGAGGGTCAGTTTGCATTGATGCTGGATGTGCCGACGCCTTCGCGAGCAAGCTCGCTCCCACAGGGTTTTGTGTCGTGTGTAGATACCTTGAACACCCGAGAACACATGTGGGAGCGAGCTTGCTCGCGATAGCGATGGCTCAGCTACATCGATGCTCCCCCGCCTCAAGCCTTTCGAGTCCTCGGCAAGAAAATCGCCAACACCCCGAACAGCGGCAGGAACGAGCACAACCAGTACACATACTCGATGCCACGGATGTCCGCCAGGTGCCCCAGCAGCGCGGCGCCAATCCCGCCGAAACCGAACATCAGCCCGAAGAACACGCCGGCGATCATCCCGACATTGCCCGGCACCAGTTCCTGGGCATACACCACGATGGCCGAGAACGCCGAGGCCAGGATGAAGCCGATGACCACGCTGAGGATGCTGGTCCACAACAGGTCGACATGAGGCAGGATCAGGGTGAACGGTGCCACGCCGAGGATCGAGAACCAGATCACCGCCTTGCGCCCGATCCTGTCGCCAATCGGCCCACCGAAGAAGGTCCCCGCCGCCACTGCCCCGAGAAACAGGAACAGGTGCAATTGCGAAGAGGCCACCGACAGGTCGAACTTTTCGATCAGGTAGAACGTGAAATAGCTGGTGAAACTGGCCATGTAGAAATACTTGGAAAACACCAGCAGCCCCAGCACCACCAGCGCACTCAAGACCCGGCCTCTGGATAGGCCATGTGTGGCCGCCTGGCCTTGCTTGAGCTTGAACAGGTTCAGGTGGTTGGCGTACCAACGGCTGATGCGGTACAGCACGAACAGCGCAAACAAGGCGAACAACCCGAACCAGGCCACATTGCCTTGCCCATAAGGAATGATGATCGCCGCCGCCAGCAGCGGGCCAAAGGCTGAGCCGGCGTTACCGCCCACCTGGAACGTCGATTGCGCCAGCCCGTAACGGCCGCCCGAGGCCAATCGCGCCACCCGCGACGCTTCCGGGTGAAAGGTCGACGAGCCAATGCCGATCAATGCCGCCGCCAACAGGATCAAGGCAAAACTGCCGACCATGGACATCATCACAATGCCGATCAGCGTGCACACCGTCCCGGCCGGCAGCAGCCAGGGCTTGGGGTGCCGGTCAGTGTGATAGCCGACCCAAGGCTGCAACAAAGAGGCGGTCAACTGGAACGTCAGCGTGATCAAGCCAACCTGAGTGAACGTCAGGCCATAGCTGTCCTTGAGCATTGGATAAATCGAGGGCAGCACGGCCTGGATCAAGTCGTTGATCAAGTGCGCCAGCGCCACGGCGCCGATGATCCGCATAACCAACGGGCTGCTTTGCGCAGTGGCGGCAATGGGTGGGATCTCGGCCTGGGTATTGCTGATAGCCATGGGAGTTTCCATACGACAGAGGGTGCACACGGGCAGGTGCGTCAATGTGCCATTTTTCGGTGCAGCAAGACTATCCCCTTAGCTAGCTATCGACCTCGAAAAATTGTCGAAATCCAAGGTGATAGCCCTACGCCATGGTCTGAATCTTGCCTTGTTAATGGCCTACGACGCGGCTCCTTACAAAGGGGACCGAGAATGGGAAGTTTCGCTACAGAGCTGGCCTACTGAGCCGATTTGGACAAACTTTCGAGGCCTTTTAAAAGGGCACCTGTTTCGGCACTTGTGTAGAAAACGCACAAAAACAGTGCAGGGTGTTCAGGGGAGTATGGGCATGCAGGCTTTTTTATCACCGGGAATCAGATTGTTGGGGCATTTCGGCTTCGCCCGCAAATTCCAATTGCTGTTCCTGCTTTTTATCCTGCCGCTCATGGGCAGCCTGTGGCTCATCGGCCAGGACTATCGCGACAAACTCAGCCTGATTTCCGGGGAACGCGCCGGGGTGCGCCAATTGCTGGCCCTGGATAACCTGGACAACCTGCTCACCGCCCAGCGCAACCGCGCCGCCCGCTGGCGCGCCACCGAAACCAATCGGCAGCCGACACCCGCGACGCTGGCCGCCATGGCGGCGTACGACGCAGTGCAACCGGCCCTCACCCAGGCCGCCAGTGACCTGGGCAACGCCCTGCAAACCGAAGGGGCCGAAGCCGATACCCTCGCCCGCTATCAAGCCCTGCAAACCAGCCTCAACGGTCTGGATTCGAAAAGCCTGGGCAGCGTGGGCTGGTGGCCGGATGGCTACGACCGCTTCACCGCCGCCCTCAGCGCCCTGCAAGCCTTGCGCGAGCAGATGGTCATGGACAACCGCCTGACCCTCGCCTCCTGGCTGGAAACGTATTTGCTGACGCAGATTTCCACTCAGCAGACGCCAGACCTGATCGAACGGGTCGGTCGCCTGGCCAGCGTTGGACAGGCTTCCGTGGTATCAGGCCAGTTCACGTTGCAGAGCCGCCTGCAACTGCGGGACCTGCGCAGCCGTATCGGCGACGCGCGGGACCAACTGGTCAAGACCGGAGCGCTGCTGGAATCCCGCCTGCCCAGCGATCTGCAAACCTGGGCCGGACAATACCAGGGCAGCCTCAAGCACTTGGATGCCGGCCTGAAAGTGTTGGATGACGGGGTGTTCGGCGGTTCCATCAATCTCAAGCCCGAAGACTTCGAGAAACACATGGACGCCCTCCTCGCCGAGCTGGCGACCCTGCGGCAACAGTCACTGGTGGCACTGGATACGCGCCTGGACCACTACCACGGTTCGGCGATTCGCCAGTTCACCCTGGTAGCGACGGTACTGGGCTGCCTGCTGCTGGCGGCGCTGTATCTTTTTGTTTGCCTGCAAGCGTCGATCCGGCGTAGCGCCAGCGGCATCACCCTGCTGGCCGAAGCCCTGCGCGACGGCAATCTCAGCCTGCAAGTGCCGGTGCAAGGGCGCGATGAACTGGCGGCCATCAGCACCGCCCTCAACGTCGCCGTGGTGCAGTTGCGCAACAGCCTGCTGGGGGTCGACCACGAAACGTTGCAGTTGAGCAACGCCGTACGCACCCTCAATACCCACTCCAGCGGCGCCCTGGGCGAAGTCGAAGCCCAGCAGATGCAGATCAGCCAGATCGCTGCCGCAGCGACACAACTGGCCGCCACCTCCCAGGGTGTGGCGAAGAGTTGTGAACAGGCCTCCGATAGCGCCCAGCAGACCCGCCGCATCGCCACCGACAGCAGCCGCGACAGCCAACGCACCACGGCCAGCATCCAGCAGCTCAACCAGCGCCTCAACGAAACCGCCGCCGCACTGGGACGGGTCAGCGAACAGGGGCAACAGATCCAACTGGTGGTCGATACCATTCGTGGCGTGGCCGAGCAGACCAATCTTCTGGCCCTCAATGCCGCCATCGAAGCCGCTCGCGCCGGGGAACAGGGCCGTGGTTTCGCGGTGGTGGCCGACGAGGTACGCAGCCTGTCGCAACGCACCCAATCCTCCACGCAACAGATTGCCGCCACCGTCGACAGCCTGCGCGCCACGGTCAACGAAGCCGTCAGCCTGATGGAAGCCGCCTGCGGCCAGGCCCAGACCGACGCTCAAGCAGTCACCGGCCTTGGCGAACGGCTGGGAGAAATTGCCAGCGCGGTGCAAAGCGTCACCGACACCCTGGCGCAAATCGCCACTGCCGTGGATGAACAAGCCAGCACCGCCGACGAGGTCAGCGGCAATATCCAGCAGGTCGACCAGGCAGCGATGCGTTTGCTTGAAGGCGCACGGGCCGTGAATTTGGCGGCGGACACCCTGAGCCAGGGAAGCCGGGCCCTGAGTGCCAACACAGGGAGATTTCAGCTCGGTTGATAGCGATTTGCAGCGAGGATTGTTAAGCGGTTGAAAGCGCAGAGAAATATTTCAGATTTACGCTTGACACATCTTCGTTACCGGCGAATAATGCGCGCCACTTGGCTACATAGCTCAGTTGGTTAGAGCATAGCATTCATAATGCTGGGGTCCGGGGTTCAAGTCCCTGTGTAGCCACCAAGTACCGATCCATAGATGTCTACAGCAGTCTATGAATCACCTCAAGAAGCCCGCCTCGTGCGGGCTTTCTTGTTTCTGGACGTCCGTCCTGGACTATCCGCCCCCTCACATCGCGTATCCCCTCCCCGCACAGCCCAGGCAATTTACATTTACTGCGGCAAAACCTACTTTTCTGTGGCCCGTGTGCTGTACTGGACCTATCCAGGGAGCATTCAGCATGACCATTGTTCAGCGAATCAGTTGTTTGATCGGTTTGGCAGTTCTTGGTTTGGGACTGGTGGCGGGCATTGGCTCCTATCAGGCCAGCGCTGTATTCGATGCGGCGAGTTACGGCAACGTCAATACGGTGCCCAGTCTCATCCTGTTGGACGAAGCCAGCTCAGCCTTCTGGCAGCAGCGGGTATCTATCCAGGCGCATGTGCTCAATGCGGACGCGGCCGCAACGGCGGCGATCGAGACCACTATCAAGCAGGCACGGGAGGCGCGTGCGGCAGCCTTCAAAAATTATGAACCGCTTATTTCCGACGATAAAGATCGGCAAATGTTGGCCGATGATCGAACGCTCGCGGCAGCCTACGACGAGGTAACAGCGCGGGTTTTGGAACAATCGCGTACTAACCATAAAGATCAGGCGCGCAACCTGCTGACTGATGGCGTTGCCATTGCAGACAAACTGAACGCCGCGATAACACAGCACTTTGCCTATAATCAGCAGCTCGGTAACCAGGGCGCGGCCGACGCGGTCGCTGTGCGCGTCCAGTGGACGGTGATTGCCGGTGTGGCAAGCGTGCTGGTGTTGTCGCTAATTGTTCTGATTGGCTGGCGTATCGCTGTGATCATCCAACATCAATTGGGGGGTGAACTGCACGACGTGGCGCGTATCGCCAACGATATCGCGGCGGGCCAACTGCAGAGGGCGATTGCTGTTCGCAGCGGCGATGAAGCCAGCGTGATGGCATCGATGAAACGCATGGCCGACAATCTCCGCGCCATCGTCGGGGAAATTGATGCGGCCTCTAGACAACTTTCAACCTCCGCGACCGGACTTGCTGTTACCACTCAACAGGTCAACGCCAGCACCCGTCAGCAAAGCGACGCGGCAAGTTCGATGTCCGCCGCCGTCGAGGAGTTAACGGTGAGTATTGCCCACATTTCCGACAGTTCCCAAGTGGCGGGAGATACCGCGCACGAAGCCAACGGGTTCGCCGAGAACGGCGGCAAGGTGGTGATGCAAGCGGTAGCCGAAATGGACAACATCATGGCGGCAGTTGCCGCCTCCTCAGACAATGTCAATCAACTTGCAGAGCAGTCGAGCCAAATCAGCGTTATCACTGCAGTTATCAAGCAGGTCGCAGACCAAACCAATCTGCTCGCTCTCAACGCTGCCATCGAAGCAGCCCGCGCCGGCGAACAGGGGCGTGGTTTCTCCGTGGTGGCCGATGAAGTCAGAGAGCTTGCCGGGCGCACTGCGCGTTCCGCGCAGGAAATCATCGGTATGGTTCAGGCCATTCAGCAAGGTACGCAGCTGGCAATCGAGGCGATGGCACAAAGTACAGAGCGGGTGAAGGAAGGTGCGCGCTGCTCCAACGCCGCGGGCATGGCAATGAATGAAATACGCCGGAGCAATACACGCATGCAAGACGTTGTCGCCGGTATTGCCTCGGCGCTACAGGAACAACGCTCTGCTAGTTTACTGGTAGCTGAATACGTCGATCGAGTGGCACAAATGACCGAGGAAACCAGCGTCGCGACCAATACCCTGAGCCAATCCGCAGCGAGCATGCAGTCGTTGGCCGATCGCCTGAATGTCACAATGCGTCGATTCACCTTTTGAACATGGCATTCTCACAGAAGAGGCCACCACAGTACTAAAACGGCTTATCGAAAGATAAGCCGTTTTTTATGCCTTGAGAAAAGTACCCGCCCTCGCTGGATTTGGTTGCACGCCCCCGTGGCAAGAAGCCTTGTTGATTTGCGCCCCACGCCTCGCGTCGCTACAGTCGTTCTCTATCTCCCTGGCCCACGGATGGAGCGACACGTGCTTATAGACCTGAAACCGAACCTTCATCGCCTGTCAGCCGTTTCGTTGCTGGCTGTCGCCCTGACACTCATCGCCTGTAAGGCCCCGCCCTCCTCCACTGCCACACCGGCATTACCTTCCCCGCCGGAAATCACATCCGGCTACCGCGCCGACGTGCAGACCCGTTACGCCGACAAGCACATGGCTGCCGCGGCCAACCCGTTGGCGGCCGAGGCCGGGCGGGAGATGTTGCGGCGCGGCGGCTCGGCCATCGACGCGGCGATTGCGATGCAAGCGGTGCTGACGCTGGTGGAACCGCAATCTTCAGGCATCGGCGGCGGCGCGTTCATTGTGCTGTGGGATGGCAAGGCCGTGCGCACCTACGACGGTCGCGAAACGGCACCGGCTGGCGCCACTGAAAAACTTTTCCTGCAAGCCGACGGCAAACCCATGCCGTTTACCGCCGCTCAGATCGGCGGCCGCTCCGTGGGTACGCCAGGGGTGTTGCGCGCCCTGGAACTGGCCCACCGCAAACACGGACGCCTGAAATGGGCGACGCTGTTCGAGCCGGCCATCGCGCTGGCAGAGCAAGGTTTCGCGATCTCGCCCAGGTTGCATTCGTTGATCGCGACCGATCCGTCCCTGCCGGGCTCGCCGGACATGGCCGCCTACTTCCTGAACGCCGATGGCAGCCCGAAAGCCGTCGGTACGACACTGAAGAATCCCGCTTTGGCCAGCGTCCTCAAGCGCATCGCCAACGAAGGCCCGGATGCGTTGTACAAAGGGCCCGTGGCCGAGGAGATGGTCGCCAAGGTGCGCGGCCACGCCAATCCCGGCAGCCTTTCGCTCAATGACCTCCAGGGCTACGCCGCCCGGGAGCGTGCGCCGTTGTGCTCCGACTACAAGCGCTGGCAAGTGTGTGGCATGGCGCCCCCGTCTTCTGGCGGGATTGCCTTGGCGCAGATCCTCGGGACATTGCAGGCCCTCGAACAGCGCGACAGCCACAATGCCCTCGCGCCGTTGAAACCCCTCAAGACCGATAAACCCGCCGGCCTCGAGCCCGCGCCCGAGGCGGCGCACTTGATCGCTGAAGCGGAACGCCTGGCCTACGCCGACCGCGCCCAGTACGTCGCCGACGCGGATTTTGTTCCCGTGCCGGTCAAAGGCCTGGTCGACCCGGGCTATCTGGCCAGCCGCGCAGGCCTGATCGGCCCACGCAGCATGGGCGTCGCCAAGCCCGGGACACCGCCGGGCATTCAGGTGGCCTATGCGCCGGACCGTTCGCCACTGCGCATTTCCACCTCGCAAGTGGTGGCGGTGGATGACCAGGGAGGTGCCGTGTCCATGACCACCACGGTGGAGTCGGCATTTGGCTCGCACTTGATGGTCCAGGGTTTCATGCTCAACAACCAGATGACCGACTTCTCGTTCATCCCTGAAGAAAACGGGCAAAAAGTCGCCAATCGCGTCGAACCCGGCAAACGCCCGCGCTCGTCCATGGCACCGACGCTGATCTTCGATCGTCAAAGTGGTGAGCTGCTCGCCGCCGTTGGTTCACCGGGTGGCTCGCAAATTATCGAATACGTCGCCAAGTCAGTGATTGGCCTGCTCGACTGGAACCTGGACCCGCAAACCGCCATCAACTTCCCCAACTTCGGCAGCCGCAATGGCCCCACCGAGCTGGAAAAGGGGCAGTTCAGCCCGACGCTGATCCAGGCGCTGAAAGACAAAGGCCATGCGGTGAGCGAGATCGACATGAACAGCGGCACCCAGGCGATCGTGCGAGTGCGTGATGCGCAAGGGAAAACGTCTCTGGCCGGCGGCGCGGACCCGCGGCGCGAAGGCGCAGCGCTAGGAGATTGAACGCTCGCCTATCAAATTGAGGCAGCTTGCTCGGGTGTTGAATGTGCCGCCGCCATCGCGAGCAAGCTCGCTCCCACAGGGGGTGGCGGCGAACACAATATCAAGGCTATTCAGGGAGAACTGTGGGAGCGAGCTTGCTCGCGATAGCGTTGGGTCAGCTTGCACAGATGTTGAATATGCGACCGCCATCGCGAGCAAGCGCGCTCCCACAGGGGATGGCGGCGAACACAATATCAAGGCTATTCAGGGAGAACTGTGGGAGCGAGCCTGCTCGCGATAGCGGCGGCTCGCTCAGCAGGTTTCTCAAGTCGATAGCCGGTTGGCAAACTGGCTTACCGCATCGACCACTTTCTTCGCCCCGTCCTGGATCTCGACGATCACCGTGCCCGCCTCGGCGGCCAGGGCCAGGCCGTGTTCGGCCTGGTGCTGGCCGTCGGTCATCAGTGCCACGGCGTTACGGGCCATGTCCTGGTTCTGGCGGACCACGCCAACGATTTCATCGGTCGCCTGGCTGGTGCGCGATGCCAGTTGGCGCACTTCATCGGCCACCACCGCAAAGCCACGGCCTTGCTCGCCGGCCCGGGCCGCTTCGATCGCGGCGTTGAGCGCCAGCAGGTTGGTTTGTTCGGCGATGCCGCTGATGGTCTTGACAATGGTACCAATCACCAGGGATTGCTCGTTCAACGCCTCGATGCCTTCGCCAGCGGTTTGCATGTGCCGGGCCAAGTCGCGCATCACCTCCACGGCCTGGGTCACCACCGTCGTGCCACGCTGGGCGGTATTGTCGGTCTGCCGCGAAGTGCTGTAGGCGATGCCGGCCGCCTCGGCGACGGCTTTTTCCTGGTTGACCTGGTCGGTGATGTTGGTGGCGAACTTGACCACTTTATACAGTCGATCGTTGGCATCGACCACCGGGTTGTAGGAGGCTTCCAGCCAGACCTCACGACCATTGCTGTCGATACGCTTGAAGCGGCCGGCCACGAATTCACCGCTGTTCAGGCGCTTCCAGAACTGCTGGTAGGCCGCGCTGTTGTATTCCTCAGGTTCGCAAAATGTGCGGTGATGCTTGCCCTTGATCTGCGCAAGGCTGTAACCCATGGCGTTGAGGAAACGATCATTGGCCGTCAGTACGTGACCGCCCAGATCGAATTCGATCACCGCCGTTGAGCGCACCAATGCACCGATGAGGTTTTCATGCTCGCGAGAGGCCTCGATGGTGCGGGTAAGGTCATTGGAGTACATCGAAAAATAGCGGATCCGCCCGTCAGCCCCCCGTACAGGCTGGAGGATCGAACGCAGCCAGGCTTCCTGGCCATTGCTTCGCAGCAGGCGCACGGCACCGGAAAAGTGCTCGCCACGGGTCAACGCCGACTTGAAGCGAACCTGGAACTCATTGGATTTCAAATATGCAGGAACCAGTTCATCCACAGGCCGGCCAATCAAGTCCTGGCTCTTGTAACGCATCTCGTCGAGGAAATTCTGATTGACTGATTGAATCCGTCCATCGGCATCCAGAGTGAGGCCAAGCATCTCGCGATCCAGGCTTTCCTTGACTTGCGCAAGGCTGGACAGTTCTTGGCGAAGAGCCAACAGCTCCTGCTTCAGGCGGTTGTTGAACATGGGCAGCTCCGACAGCAGGAGAATGAAATGCTGTTCCCTAGCCATCGGCCCGGCGTTTTTTTTCTAAAGAGCAGCGCGAGCCCCGGGTGAAAATATTCCAGGACGCCCTCGAACCCGATAAGCCTCCCATGGTCACTGGATTGTTCTACTGTTGCGCCTGACCTTTGAAGCCTTTGCCGCCATCAATACCCATAACCATAAAAACGAGGTAATTGCCGTGACCACCGACATCGAAGACAGCCGTTCCGCCCGCTTCGCCTTGCGCTGTTCCAGTTTCGCCGAGCGCTGGTTCCCCGACTCCTGGGTCTTCGCCGCGCTGGCGGTGCTGGTGGTCGCCGTGGCGACACAATTCATCGGCGCCACGCCCACGGCGGCGGCCATGGCGTTCGGCGACGGTTTCTGGAGCCTGATCCCGTTCACCATGCAAATGGCCTTCGTGGTGATCGGCGGATACGTGGTCGCCAGCTCGCCACCGGCCGTCAAATTGATTGACCGCCTGGCACGGATTCCGACCAACGGCCGCTCCGCCGTGGCATGGGTGGCGCTGATCTCCATGGTCGCGTCGTTGCTCAACTGGGGCCTGTCGTTGGTGTTTGGCGGTTTGCTGGTGCGCGCCCTCGCCCGGCGCACCGACCTGAAGATGGATTACCGCGCCGCCGGCGCCGCCGCGTACTTGGGCCTGGGCGCAGTGTGGGCCCTGGGGTTGTCTTCGTCGGCAGCGCAATTGCAAGCCAACCCGGCCAGCCTGCCGCCCTCGATCCTGTCGATTACTGGCGTCATTCCTTTCACCCAGACGATTTTCCTCTGGCAGTCTGGCGTGATGCTGCTGGCGCTGATCGTGATCTCGTTGATTGTCGCCTACGCCACCGCTCCCGGGCCGAACAGTGCCCGTGACGCCGCCGCTTGTGGCATCGACCCGAGTTTCAGCATGCCGGCGTTGCAGCCCCGTACCCGCCCAGGGGAATGGCTGGAGCACAGTCCGCTGCTGACCATTGCACTGGTGCTGCTGGCAGCCGGCTGGCTGTTCCACGAGTTTTCGACCAAGCCTGCGATCAGTGCCATTTCCGGGCTCAACACGTATAACTTCCTGTTCATCATGCTGGGCGCCTTGCTGCACTGGCGGCCGCGCAGCTTTCTCGACGCCGTCGCCCGCGCGGTGCCGACCACCACCGGCGTGTTGATCCAGTTTCCGTTGTACGGCTCGATCGCCGCACTGCTGACCACGGTCAAAGGCGGCGATGCCCAGACCCTGGCCCACCACATCTCGACCTTTTTCGTACAAATTGCCTCCCATGACACCTACGCCTTGTTGATGGGCGTCTATTCGGCGGTCCTGGGCTTCTTCATTCCTTCTGGCGGCGGCAAGTGGATCATTGAAGCGCCCTACGTCATGCAGGTGGCCAACGACCTGAACTATCACCTGGGTTGGGCGGTGCAGATTTATAACGCCGCCGAAGCGCTGCCGAACCTTATCAACCCGTTCTACATGCTGCCGTTGCTCGGGGTCTTGGGGCTGAAGGCCAGGGACCTGATCGGTTTTTCCTTCGTCCAGTTGCTGGTGCATACGCCGCTGGTGCTGGCGCTGCTATGGGCACTGGGGACGACATTGAGTTATTTGCCGCCAGTGATGCCATAAAGCCATAAAAAAGGGCCGATATTTCCATCGGCCCACTTCTTCTTCGGCCCGGTCTGTTTCAGTATGGATGCGCCCTGTTTCGAGGGGCCCACACGCTGAAAAGGATCTGAGCATGTCCAAACTCGCCGCACTTTCTTTTGCCGCCCTGGCCTTCAGTGCCACCGCCCACGCCACCGACATTGACGTACAACTGGGCAGCACCGAACGCGTCACCCGCCTCTTTGCCTACCCCAACAACTGCAACGTCATCTGCTTTCGCGACTGGACCCTGGAACAGACCGTCGAGCACTACCTGACCCAAAGCGTGCAGCGCGACGGCTACGGCACGGCCAAGGTCCACGTCAAAATCGATAACGACAAGGTCTATGCCAACATCAGCGGCGTACCGAAGAGCTATGGCCAACCGCTCAAGGCCCTGCTTGACGCCGGGGACCTGGCGTACAACGGTGCCTCGAAACTCAACAGCGAAAAAAAATGGTCCTACAACTGGTACCTGTTCCTGCCGCTGGGCATGGCCCTGGAAAACCGCAAGAGTGTCGAGTTGCTGCACTTCCCGCCGGACTACTCCCTGACCCAGGCCCAGGACTATCTGGAGTCGGCGACCACCGATCGTTGGGCCACGCTGCTGACCGTCAACGGCATTGCGGTTGAACAGACGCCGGCCTACCAGACCATCATCGACATCGCGCCCATCGCAGCGCCGTCCAATGCTGGCAGCACATTGGAGGGACTCTATAGCTACTTCAACGATTACCAAACCACCATGGTCACACAGGTCACCCAAACCGCCAGCGGCGCCGCGTTGCCGATGGTGGCCTTCGGAGCGCCCGTTCGGAACTGGATCAAGACCCAGTACGGCCAGACCGTGGATGTGCTCGGCTTGGCGACCATCACAACCGGCAGCGGGGCCAGGGTTCCGGTCCTGGGCTCCAACCATCCGAGCTATATCTGGTACGCCGCCGACAAGGACAGCTACGACGGTGACGAAGCCAAGGCCGATGCCGCTGGTTTGAAAGTCATGGGCCAGGACCTGAGCGCTGCATGCTGGCAGGCCGGTATGGGCAGCAAGCCGGGCACCGACCCGAACACCCTGCTGAACCAATGCACGCAGACCTGGCAGGTCACGCAGAAGGAGAAAACCTGCGAGTTGTTCTACACCTCGATCCGCAAACTGAGCGAGGAAGACGCAGAGAAACAATGCGAAACACCGGCGATCAAGTCGCAACTTCCGCAACTGAAGGTACCGATGCCGCTGCCAGCCGAGGCGGTCTAAACCTTGAGGTGCTTTCCCGCGCAGGCTGGCGCTGACGCGGGAAAGCGCCTTTGGCACCTGTCAGAGTCGACAGTAGATGACGCACCCGACTTGGGCGAAGCTATCAGGGTTTTTTCAACGACCGCCGGCAGGATCGCCAGCGCCAGAAAGTCGAGTGTTTAGCACCGACAAGGACTGTCATGACCACGTTCATTACAGATCGCGCCTGTTCACAGCACCGGGATTGCATCTACCCGGAAAAACAACTCGGCACCCGCCTGGGCTACCCTTCTGTGCGCGATTTTGAAGTGCACCAGACGACCGACGGGCGCGGCCACGGCATCATCGCCCGCAAGCCTTTCGCGCCCATGACGCGGATGTGCAGGGTGTCGGGGTTGCTGGTGAGCCGACGGCGCCTGCACACGCTGCAGATCCTGCCGGACGTCCACATGTATGACCCACGCTTCGCTGGATTGCTGCTGCATTCCTGCAACCCGAATGTCTTCCTCGACATGAGCGAACTGTGGCTGTGGTCACTGGCCCGTATCGATGAAGGTGACTCCCTGACGATGGACTACGCCAGTACCGAACAGAAACTGTATCGACAGTTCGCCTGCCGGTGCGGCTCATACAACTGTCATGGCTGGATTACCGGCTATGACGAGCCGCCCAATGAGCAGGGAATGACATTTCTACGGCACTGGCGTCGTCAGTGTCATCGCGACTGACGAGCCGACGTCAGGGCGCGCCGACCGGACGCAGCCGATACTGCGGCGGCAACTGTTCGAAACCGCTGATCGTGGTGTCCAGGCTCTTCCAGCGTCCGTCCTTGATGCCGTAGATGCAGCCATGGATAGACAGTTTCTGCCCGCGGTGCCAGGCGTTCTGCACGATGCTGGTATGGCCGACGTTGGCCACCTGCTGGATCACGTTCAGCTCGCACAGGCGGTCGACACGTTCCTCCTCGGTCGGCAATTGGCCCAACGCCTCGCGATGCTCGTAGTACAGGTCGCGAATCGAGCGCAGCCAGCCGTCGATCAGGCCCAGTTGCCGGTCCTGCATCGAGGCACGCACGCCGCCACAGCCGTAATGGCCGGTGACCAGGATGTGTTTGACCTTGAGCACGTCCACTGCGTACTGGATCACCGACAGGCAGTTGAGGTCCGTGTGCAGCACCACGTTGGCCACGTTGCGGTGTACGAACAGATCGCCCGGCAGCATGCCGACGATCTCGTTGGCCGGCACCCGCGCATCGGAACAGCCGATCCACAGGTATTCCGGGGTTTGCTGACGAGCCAGCTTGGAGAAGAAGTCAGGATCTTCCTGCTTGATCGCATCGGCCCAACGCGCGTTGTTATCAATCAGATCTTGTAATTCGTTCATGCTGTCTAGCCTCGATTGAGAGTGCGCAACTGTGACAAACGACCGTCGGTCGAGGTCACGTCGGCGATGCATTGGAATTCCTGGATGCGCTGCCGGTCGACACCAGTAAGGCCCACAGTATGAGGAATTGCCATGAATGATTCACGACGTCCCTTCGATGCGACGCAACCGGAACCCATTGACGACAATGAGGATCGCATGGGCTCGATGCATGAACTGGAGTTCGACGAAGAAGAACCCAGCGCGAAGATCGGTGACGAACTGCCGGAAAACGAACGCGAGCACCTGATGCCTCGCGAACGCGTCCGAGAAGCCGGGCTGACCGGGGCTTCGACGGATGATCACGAATCGACCGACGACGACATGAGCCCGGAAACCCTCATTCGCGAAGACGGCGCCCGGGACGCCCACGAGACCGGGGACGACGAACAGGCGGACTGGGACCTGAGCGTGGTGGATGAAAATGATATTGGCGGGGGCGATGGGCTGGACGAGGCGGAAATGGCCGATATCGATCCGCTGGATGGCAAGCGCTGACCCGACGATCGCCATCGCGAGCAAGCTCGCTCCCACAGTGGTTTTGTGTATGACCTAGGATTTAATGTACGCCACCCAGCCCTGTGGGAGCGAGCTTGCTCGCGATAGCGGTGGATCAGTTTGCATCAATGTCGCATGTACCGCCGTCTTCGCGAGCAAGCTCGCACCCACATGGGGTCACGGCGCTTCAGTCCACCAAGGTACAAGCCATGACCACGGCATCCTCACGCCCGCCCACTGCCGGGTAGTAATCCCGGCGCCGGCCAATTTCATTGAAGCCATAGCGCTCATACAGCCGGAACGCCGTGCGGTTGCTGTCGCGCACTTCCAGGAAGCACTCCCGGGCCTCGGCCTTGTAGGCAATCGACATCAAGTGCTCCAACAGGCGCAAACCCAGGCCACGGCCCTGGTTTTCCGGTTTGACGGTGATATTGAGCAGGTGCGCCTCATCCAGGATGATCTGCACCACGCCATGGCCCACTTGCTGCTGGCCTTCGAACATCAGCCAGATCTGGTATTTGCCCAGCCCGTCGAGAAATATCCCGCGGGTCCAGGGGTGGCTGTAGGCGGCGTATTCGATTTTCAGTACAGCGTCGAGGTCCGCCTCGGTCATCGGGCGGAACAATACAGCGTCACTCATTCGATTCTTTCCAACGCGCCATCAGCCGGCGCATGGCTTGCCAGACATCAGCCTTGCGCTGTGGCGTTTCCATTAACAGTTCCAACCCGGGCAACGCCCAGGCCGAGCCCAGGCCTTCGACCTGCAGTTCACGATTGAACGCCTCGGCATCCGCCTCGCCGGCAAACTTCACCGCCGGCAGGCCGATCAGCCACAGGCACACACAGGGCTCGTCTTCGAGGCGCGCCGAAACGAACCCCTGGACAAAATCCCGCGCCGCTTCGGGCCCCTGGTCCATGGTGCCGCGCGACAACAGCGGCCAGCGCACCGGCTCGCCGATGATCTGCGGGCTGTCCGGCAGACCGGCGGCGCGCAGCATGTCCTTGAGCAACAAGTAGGCTGGATCGCGGCTTTGAAACGGCTCACCCGTGGGCAACTCCACCAACAGCAGGCAACGCCCGGCCCGCAAAAGCTGCAGGGCGAAACGCGGCGGCGCGACGTAGGGCGCCTTAGGCGGCGCCTCGACAACCTCCTCCACCGGCTTGGCGTTGGTACGGGTCGAGGCCAGGCTTGGACGCGGCACTTCGATTTTCGGCCGCTCGGCCACGGGCGCCACCGGCTCGGCGACCGTCTTGGCCACAGGCGCGGTCACGACCGGCGCGATGTACTCGGGCTCGGGCGTTTCCAGCAGCTCGGGCCGCGACGGGGCGGCGAACGGCAATTCGGTACGCGGCAGCCAGTTGACCACCTGCATGGCGGTCAGATAGGCGCGGCGACGGGACTCGATAAGCAAGGGTCGGCCACTTGTGGATAACTGAAAGTGGGAGGGATTCTACCGCCCTTCGGCGCGGATCGCTTCCCTGTTGAGCCAATAGTTGATCGATAGCAAACGACAGTCCGTCCAAGGGGTGAATCGCAAGCGGCCCGATGCAGTACAATCGCCGCTTTTAATTGCCAACCCGACGGCCATTGCGATGATCGAACCCAAGCGCGTCTTGCGCGCCCTCGCTGAACACTGGGCATTGCTGGAACCTTTGTGCGAGCACTTCGACCAGGGCACCCTGAGCCTCAACGAATTGCGTTCACAGCTGGCCGCCCAACAACTGGACAGCACGCCCCAGGACATCACCAGCCTGCTGGATGTGTGGATCCGCCTGGACATTCTCGTACCGGTGGCGAAAAGCCCGAACCGCTTCGAGCTCAACGCCCAGATCCATGACTTCCTCGCCTACCTGCGCCGCGAACACCGCCTGGGCCTGTGCCTGGAGATCGAAGCCTACCTGCGTCACCTCGAGCGCCTGGCCGGCTACATCCAGGACGCCTTCGACATTCGCGACGGCAACGACCTGGCCCGCCAACTGCGCCTGCTGGACATGCGCGTGCGCGATGTGCTCAAGAAACTCGCCAACGACGAACAGGCCCTGGTGGCCGTGGCCGAACGGGCCAAGACCAGCGACCGGCAGATCCCGCTGCGCCAGCGCTACGCCGAAGTGCTGGCGACCTGGGACGAATACGTCGAGCCGATGATCCAACTGGTGAATGCCGACGGCGCCTTCGAGCAGGGCGTGCGCAAGGTCGAGAACGTGCTGTTGCGCATGCTCACCGAACAGCAGCGCCTCGGCCACCTGGTGGACGACGATATGCTGCTGCGCACCCATGCGCGCATCCTTGAGATGCAGACCAGCGCCCAACTAACCTTGCGGCACGCCCGTGAACTGCTCCTGCCACTGCGCGAAGAGGCTCGCCGTCACAACGCCGTGACCCGTGGCGCCGCCCTGGCCCTGGCCGCCATTCGTCGCAAAGGCATCGATGCCGTGCCGCAGGCCGCCATGCCGCTGTTCACCCGGCCGCAAAGCACCTTCCTGGGCAGCGCCAGCCAGGTCGAAGCCTACGTCTATGCGCTGGCCCGTTTCGAGCCGAAACCGGCGCGCTTCCCCAAGTCCCACAAGACCCACAAAGGCGGCGAGGCACCGCGTGCGCCACGCACCGTGCGCGAGATGGTCGAGCGCTGCGAAGACGCCCTGCCGATGCCGGACCTGATGACCTGGCTGCTGGAACAGGAACCGGACGGCGCCACCGACGAATTGCTGTATTGGTTCTCGCGCCTGTCGCGGGAAAAACGTTTCAAGCGCGAGCGTCTGGAACGCCGCGACTATCACACTCACGAGCATCAGGTCAGCCTGCGCTCCTTCGCCCTGCTCTCGGCCGGCGACACCGCCGCCGAGGATTCTGCGAGCATCCCCCATGCATCTTGATCTATCCGAACTGTCCCAGCTGGCGCCGATCTTTCGCGAGCTGTTCAAGGGTTACCACGTCAGCCGCCGCGACCCGGAGCTGTACGCGCAACTGTCGAACTTCCAGGACCAGTACCGCACGCTGTTCAAGGCCCTGGGCTTCGAACTGGTGTGCGACACCCGTGGCTTCTATTACTTCGTACCGGACCTGGCCGCCGCGGCAGTCAACAAGACCGCCCAGCGCCTGGCCCTGTTCACCTTCATTCTGGTAGAGCACCTGGCCGACCAGGGTCGCGACCCGATTGCCGTGCTGGACGGCGGCAGCCTGGGCCGCGATGAGCTGCCTTCGTTGCTGGAAAAATACCGCGACCTGTTCATCCAGGCCGAAGTACAGACCCAGGAAGAGCTGGAAGAAAAAATCATGCGGCGCATGACCCAACTGGGTTTCGCCAACGAAGAAAACGGTGTGTACCGCTTCCTGCCGCCGATGCATCGCTTCCTCGACGTGTGCCTGTCGGTCCAGCAGGACCGCGACCTGGCCGCCAGCCTGCACAGCGTGTTGCCGTTGCCAGTGCCGGTGCTAATCGACGAAGACAGCGACGAGAAGCTGCTGCAGACCGACGATCCGCTGGACCTCAGCCCCTTTGATGCCGAGAGCGAAGAAGACGCACTGGCCCGCGCCATTGCCGAAGAACAGGAGACCGACGCATGAGCAAGGAACGCTACGGCATCCGCCGCTTTGCCCTTTTGAACACCGCCGGCTACAGCCTCGGTCTGTTCCCGCTGGAAGAACCGCTGTCGGTGTACGGCGCGAACAACCTCGGTAAATCCGCCTCGATCAACGCCTTGCAGTTCCCGATCCTGGCGCGCATGTCGGACATGAGCTTCGGCAAGTACAGCCTGGAGCAATCCCGGCGCTTCTACTTTGCCTCGGACACCAGCTACATCCTGGTGGAAGTCGCCCTGCCCCACGGCCCGCACGTGATTGGCGTGGTCGGTCGCGGCCCTGGTGGCGGTTTCGGTCACCAGTTCTTTGCCTACGCCGGCAAACTGGACCTGGCCCACTATCAGAAAAATGACACCTGCCTGCGTCAGAAAGAGCTGTTCACCAACCTGGAGCGCGAAGGCCTGAAAGCCTACGAACTCAAGCCGGATGAACTGCGACGCCTGCTGGTGGGTGGCCACACCTCGATCCCGCTGGACCTGACGCTGATCCCGCTGCGCTCCACCAGCGAACAAAGCCTCAAGACCTTCCGCGCACTGTTTATCAACCTGCTGCACATGCGCGAAATCACCGCAGCCAAGCTCAAGCAACTGTTCCTCGACGCGTTCGAGCACAGCCTGCGCTCCGGTAGCGTGGACTACATCGCCGCGTGCGAAGAAGCCTTCCGCGACGTACGCCGCATGGAGCAGGACTACAACTCCCTGGTGGCGGCCGGTCCGCTGGTGGAAGCCCTGGCCAATGGCGTGAAGCAGCGCGATATCCTGCGCGGCAAATTGCATCGCCTGTCGCCATTGCTCGATTCGTTGCTCGGCACCTGGTCGGACTACGCCAGTGCGCGCAAGGAAGAGCTGACCATCCAGGCCGAACACTACCGCAACGAACAGGATTCGCTGCAGAACGACCAGCGCGGCGGCACTCAGGAGCTGATGCGCCTGGAACGGGAAATCAGCGGCATCCAGCGTTGGCTCGGCGAACTGTCGGTGCTCAAGCATCGGTTTGCCCTGGTGGATGACGTCAAGGTCCTGGAGCAACAACTGCTCGCCGCCAAGGACGCCCACGACGAACTGGCCGGTGCCCTGGCCCAGTCCCGGCAGTTCAGCGCCGAGGACTTGGAAGAGCGCCTGCGGGACCTGGAAAAACGCCTGAAGTCGGTCAAGCTGCAACTCGATCACGCCGACAACAACAGCTACGCCCGCCTGCGGGAAGAGTTCTCGCAGCAGGACGTCGAACGCCTGATGCGCCTGTTCAACAGCGCCCTGTTCAGCCTGCCACTGGGCGAACACGGCATCGCGCTGGACGAGAATGGCGAGTGGGTCAAATCCATGGAACTGATCCTCGACGGCTTCAAGGGCGAGCGTTTCGAAGTGCCGGGCCTGTCCATCGACCTGTCCCACATCGAGCCGCCTGCCCTGCAAGCCCTGGCCGACCGTGCCGCGTTGCGCGACCAGAAAGAACGCCTGGAAAAAGAACTCAAGCAGCTCAAGACCCAGCAAGCCGTGGCCGCCGACCGCGCCGCGAGCAAGACCCAGACCGAGGCGCTGTACCAGCAGGTCCTGGATGCGCAGAAAGCCCTGGAAGACTTCCGTCGCAGCCAGACCCTGAGTGCCGAAGAAGGCGAGAAGCTCGAGCAATTGGCGCAGATGGAAGCCGCCCAGGACGAACTCAAGCGCTCCAGCGATGCCTTCACCGAACGCGTCCAGCAGTTGTCCGCCAAGTTGCAGTTGGTGGGCCGGCAGATCGCCGACATGGAAGCCAAGCAACGCACCCTCGACGACGCCCTGCGCCGTCGTCAATTGCTGCCGGCGGACCTGCCCTTCGGCACGCCGTTCATGGACCCGGTCGACGACTCCATGGACAACCTGCTGCCGCTGCTCAATGACTACCAGGACAGCTGGCAAGGGCTGCTGCGGGCCGACGGCCAGATCGAAGCGCTGTATGCCCAGGTGCGCCTCAAGGGCGTGGCCAAGTTCGACAGCGAAGACGACATGGAGCGACGCCTGCAACTGCTGATCAACGCCTATGCCCACCGCACCGACGAAGCCCTGACCCTGGGCAAGGCGCGCCGTGCGGCTGTGACCGACATCGCCCGGACCCTGCGCAACATCCGCAGCGACTACGACAGCCTCGAGCACCAACTGGCGCTGTTCAACCGCGAGATCAACAAGCGTCAGGTGTCCAACCTGCAGAGCTTCCGGATCGTCCTGGCGCCGAACAAGGAAGCGCTCAAGCACATCGACCAGATCATCCACAGCGCCGGCCAGTACGAGGAAGGCGAGACTCTGTCGGTGTTCGACCTCAGCCAGAGCGCCGAGCAGGACAACAAGAACGAAGAAGCCAAGGAATACCTGGCGCGGCTGGTGGCGGCGAACCACAACCAGCTCGGCCTCAAGGACCTCTTCGAACTGGCGTTCGAGATCACCAAGGTCAACGGCCAGCCAGTGATCCACACCGACATCGACGGCGCGGCGTCCAACGGCACCACCATGACCATCAAGGCGCTGACCAACATGTACTTGTTGCTGCACCTGATGGACCGCGAACAGGCCGGCCGCGTGCGCCTGCCGTACTACCTGGACGAAGCCGCGGACATCGACGAGAAAAACCAGGCCGCACTGCTGGAAACCAGCCTGCAACTGGGCTTCGTGCCGATCCTGGCCAGTGTGAAGCCGCAAGTCTGCGCCAGTGTCGCCATCGACCTGGAAGGCGGCAGCGGGCCGAACGGTATCTACATCGACGAAGCGGACTGGAAGTACATCCGTCGTCACGATGCAGTGAAGGCCACGGTGAATGTCCAGGCCGACGAGCCGGAGCTGGATCCGGTGTGAGGTGAATAGCCGGACATGAAAAAGGCCGCGATCCATTGGATCGCGGCCTTTTTTATTGCGCTGGTTTTGAGTCCGTAGGAGCTGTCGAGTACAACGAGGCTGCGATCTTTCCACTGCCCATTGAGTCCAGAGCGAAAGATCAAGATCAAAAGATCGTCCGAACGCGGCCCGAGCCTTCGCCAGCTCCTACAGAGCCCTGCGGGAGCAAGCTCCCTCGCCACAACTGCTACATCCAATAACCTTACTTACCGAGACTGATCTTCGGCGCCCAGGTCAGCCATTCATCTTCAAACTTGTCGAACAGCGGGAAAGTCTGCTCCGGTCGAGCCGGATTGCCCATTCGTTCGCCATCCGGCGTTGCAAACGCAATGCCGCCCTGGATAAGCGTTTCAAGCGACTCGGTGCGCACCGTCGCGCCCTTGAACAGACCGAAGTCCAGACCGAAGCCACTGCTATTCCAGAAACGTGTGCCACTGCGCACCAGCGGCGCATACTTGGACTCGATCAGGATATGGATCAGCACCCGGTCCGCGGTCTGGCCCAGTTCATAACCAGTGACCTTGCCCACCGTAATCTCGCGGTAGGTCACCGGTACGCCGATCTTCAACGAACCACGGCGGGCCGCGCTCAGCACCAGGCTCAATCCCGCTTCGGGCACAGCGCTTTCCGGTGGGTTGGCCAGGGCCACGAAGCTTTTCTGCGGCCCGAGGTTTTTCGCCGAAGGCTGCACCTCAATGTATTGGCCGGTTACCAGCGTTTCCAGGTTGGAGGTCTTCATCAACCCCAACTCCGGCTTGACCACCCAGAATTGGGACCCGACCCGGGCGATGCGCTCGGGCACTTCGGTGATACGCGCCGTGAGTAGCACCGATTGCATATCGGCGCTGAGATCAACATCCTCGATCTTGCCCACATCCAACCCTTTGAACCGGATCGGCGTACCACTGCGCAAACCATCGGCGCGATCGACCTTGATCGTGATCTCAGTGCCGCGCTGTTGTGCGGCTTCGTGATCGGCGAACAGGCGGAAACGTGGAATACGTCTTTTCAGCGGCACATTCGGTTCCGGAGTTTCGAAGGCAATCCCGCCGGCCATCAGGCTTTGCAGGGACTCGCTCTTGACCTGGATCCCGCCCGTCAAACCGCCCGTAAGGGTGATGCCACTGGCGTTCCAGAAACGTGTCGAGCCGTTGACCAGCCCTTCGTATTCTTTCTCGATGTGCACACCAATGATCAGCTGCTTCTTCTTGCGGGAGAACTGATAGCTCTGCACCGACCCGACCTTGACCTGCTTGTAGAGAATCGGACTGCCGACCTCCAGCGATCCGAGGTTTTCGGTCAGCAGGACCAAGTGCAGCCCCGGGGAACGCAAGTCCAGCGGTGGAGCTTTTGCCCGGGCTTCGAACTCGCGTTGCGGCGCGCCGCCCTTGTCACCCGGTCGCACGGCAATGTAGTTGCCCTTGACCAACGCTTCCAGGCCGGTAATACCCGCCAGCGAGATCGATGGCTTGACGACCCAGAACTGCGTGCCGGTTACCAGGTAATCTTCGGCCAAGGGGTCCAGGGTCAATTCAGCCGTGGCGCTGGCCAGGTCCGGATCGACCTTGAGATTCTTCAGGCTGCCGACCTGGATACCTTTGTACATGACCGGCGTACGACCGGCCTGCAACCCTTCGAAATCACTGAGCTTGACCTTCACTCGAATGCCCGCCGCGGCGGCGTCAAAGTCTTCGTAAAGACGGAACGGCAGGCTTGGGTCCGTCGGCGGGCTATCCTGGCGGCTTTCCGGCGTGGCGAAGGCAATCCCTCCGGCCACGATGCTGGCCAGGGACTCGCTGCGCACTTTGACGCCCGAGAGGTTGGCATCGATGCTGATGCCACTGGCGTTCCAGAAACGCGTGTGTTTGCGCACCAGGTTGGCATAGGTCGGCTCGATGAAGATTTTGATTTCGACCTTGCTCTGATCCTCGGACAGCAGGTAGCTCTTCACCTGACCGACCTGGATCTGTTTGTAGAACACCGGGCTGCCACGGTTCAGCGACCCCAACCGATCAGCCTTGAGGGTCAGGTGCAAACCCGGCTTGGCGTCCGACAGCGGCGGCTCTTCGGCCAGGGCCTTGAATTTACGGGTCGACTCCCCTTCTCCTGGGCTGATAGCCACATAGTTACCCGATACCAGGGTTTCCAGACCCGTGATCCCGGCCAGGCTCACGCTCGGCTTGACCAGCCAGAAACGTGTTCCGGTCTTGAGGTATTGCTCGACGTCCTTGTTCATCTCGATGGTCGCGACCACTCCCTTGGAGCTGCCTTCGTCATCGAGGGTAAGGGCCGTCACTTTGCCGACCGTCATCCCTTTGTAGACGACTTCGGTTTTGTTGACCTGGATGCCTTCGCCGCTCTCAAAGCGCACATTGATCTCGATTCCGGTCTCGTTATAAGCCCGCCAGCCGAGCCAGCCGCCGATGATCAAGGCAATCAACGGCAGGACCCAGATGGCCGACCAGTTCGAAGCCGGTCGAGTTTTAGCGGTAGGCAAATCAGTCATGGTCGTCATCCGACTCCGTGTTATCCCAAATCAGTCGGGGATCGAAGGTTACTGCGGCAATCATTGTCAAAATCACTACGCTGGCGAAAGCGATCGCGCCGAGACCGGCTTCGACACTGGCGAGCCGTCCGAAATTCACCACGGCCACCAAAATGGCGATCACGAAAATATCCAGCATCGACCAGCGACCAATGAACTCGATGAAACGGTACATAAGGATGCGTTGCTGCGCCGACATAGGCTGATGCCGCTGAACGGAAAACAACAACAAGGCGATGCCCACCAGTTTGAAAGTGGGTACAACGATGCTGGCGATGAACACCACGGCGGCAATAGGAATCATGCCGTGTTGAACCAGCTCGATGACGCCAGCCATGATGGTGCTCGGGGCGCCCTTGCCCAGCGAGTTGATAGTCATGATCGGCAACATGTTGGCCGGAATATAAAGAATCGCGGCCGTGATCAACAATGCCCAGGTCCGCATCAAGCTGTTCGGGCGACGGGGATGAACCAGCGCACCGCAGCGAGTACAGGTTTGGTTGTCGGCCTCAGCATCCTGCCGATTCAACTCGTGGCACTCCGTACAGATCAGAATCCCTGCATCAATCGCCCGCATGGGCATCTTCTCCTGATAACGCCTGCCAGATCTGATGGGGTGACATCACCACCTCCAGCCAGACCTGGACCAGCAACAAACTGATGAAGCACACCAGGCCAAGGCCTATGGTCATGGCCGCCATGTCTGCCAACTTGACGATGGCCACCAGCACGCCCATGAGGTAGACCTCAAGCATTCCCCAGTCTCGTAGATGGTGATAAATGCGATACAGCAACAAACCGTAACTACGGCCAAAGTCCAAGCGAATGGACAACAGCACCACCAACTGGCAGAGCAACTTGAGTAGTGGAATGCCCATGCTGCATAGGAACACCACTGCCGCGATACCTTGCATGCCGGTATCAAACAGGCCGACCACCCCACTCCAAACGGTGTCCTGGGAGGACTGCCCGAGCAGATTGAGTTCCATGATGGGTAAGAAGTTGGCCGGCACATATAACAGCAGGGCCGCGATAACCAAGGCAAGACTGCGTTCAACTACATTGTACCGGTGAGCATAGAGCTCATAGCCACAACGGGGGCACTCGGCTTTTTCACCATGGGCCAGCTGAGGCTTGCGCATCAACAGGTCGCACTCATGACACGCCACCAGATCGCTCAGGGGCAGATCTGACAACCTATCAATGTCTGACGGATCGGGCATAAACAGCTCTGGCTCAGCTAAGGTGGGGCTATTCTAGTGCTCCGGCTCGGAAATAACTGTGCAAATTTATCACGAGCTTTCGCAGACTTTCCTGGGGATAAAAACAAAACCCCTACCTGCATCAGCAGATAGGGGTTTCGGAATTTAATCTTGACGATGACCTACTCTCACATGGGGAAACCCCACACTACCATCGGCGATGCATCGTTTCACTGCTGAGTTCGGGATGGGATCAGGTGGTTCCAATGCTCTATGGTCGTCAAGAAATTCGGGTACTGAGTCGCGGCCAGTTGGCCTCGCTTCAGCAAATTGGGTATGTGATAGCGTTGGTGTTTTGTGAGATTCGAACTTTCGGTTCGTTTCGTCTTCACACACCGCAATCTGGCCTCTTTCGAGTTCACAAATTGCTTGGGTGTTATATGGTCAAGCCTCACGGGCAATTAGTACAGGTTAGCTCAACGCCTCACAGCGCTTACACACCCTGCCTATCAACGTCGTAGTCTTCGACGGCCCTTCAGGGGACTCAAGGTCCCAGTGAGATCTCATCTTGAGGCAAGTTTCCCGCTTAGATGCTTTCAGCGGTTATCTTTTCCGAACATAGCTACCCGGCAATGCCACTGGCGTGACAACCGGAACACCAGAGGTTCGTCCACTCCGGTCCTCTCGTACTAGGAGCAGCCCCTCTCAAATCTCAAACGTCCACGGCAGATAGGGACCGAACTGTCTCACGACGTTCTAAACCCAGCTCGCGTACCACTTTAAATGGCGAACAGCCATACCCTTGGGACCGGCTTCAGCCCCAGGATGTGATGAGCCGACATCGAGGTGCCAAACACCGCCGTCGATATGAACTCTTGGGCGGTATCAGCCTGTTATCCCCGGAGTACCTTTTATCCGTTGAGCGATGGCCCTTCCATACAGAACCACCGGATCACTAAGACCTACTTTCGTACCTGCTCGACGTGTCTGTCTCGCAGTCAAGCGCGCTTTTGCCTTTATACTCTACGACCGATTTCCGACCGGTCTGAGCGCACCTTCGTACTCCTCCGTTACTCTTTAGGAGGAGACCGCCCCAGTCAAACTACCCACCATACACTGTCCTCGATCCGGATAACGGACCTGAGTTAGAACCTCAAAGTTGCCAGGGTGGTATTTCAAGGATGGCTCCACGCGAACTGGCGTCCACGCTTCAAAGCCTCCCACCTATCCTACACAAGCAAATTCAAAGTCCAGTGCAAAGCTATAGTAAAGGTTCACGGGGTCTTTCCGTCTAGCCGCGGATACACTGCATCTTCACAGCGATTTCAATTTCACTGAGTCTCGGGTGGAGACAGCGCCGCCATCGTTACGCCATTCGTGCAGGTCGGAACTTACCCGACAAGGAATTTCGCTACCTTAGGACCGTTATAGTTACGGCCGCCGTTTACCGGGGCTTCGATCAAGAGCTTCGCGTTAGCTAACCCCATCAATTAACCTTCCGGCACCGGGCAGGCGTCACACCCTATACGTCCACTTTCGTGTTTGCAGAGTGCTGTGTTTTTAATAAACAGTCGCAGCGGCCTGGTATCTTCGACCGGCGTGGGCTTACGCAGCAAGTGCTTCACCCTCACCGGCGCACCTTCTCCCGAAGTTACGGTGCCATTTTGCCTAGTTCCTTCACCCGAGTTCTCTCAAGCGCCTTGGTATTCTCTACCCAACCACCTGTGTCGGTTTGGGGTACGGTTCCTGGTTACCTGAAGCTTAGAAGCTTTTCTTGGAAGCATGGCATCAACCACTTCGTCACCCAAAGGGTAACTCGTCATCAGCTCTCGGCCTTAGAATCCCGGATTTACCTAAGATTCCAGCCTACCACCTTAAACTTGGACAACCAACGCCAAGCTGGCCTAGCCTTCTCCGTCCCTCCATCGCAATAACCAGAAGTACAGGAATATTAACCTGTTTTCCATCGACTACGCTTTTCAGCCTCGCCTTAGGGACCGACTAACCCTGCGTCGATTAACGTTGCGCAGGAAACCTTGGTCTTTCGGCGTGGGTGTTTTTCACACCCATTGTCGTTACTCATGTCAGCATTCGCACTTCTGATACCTCCAGCAAGCTTCTCAACTCACCTTCACAGGCTTACAGAACGCTCCTCTACCGCATCACTTACGTGATACCCGTAGCTTCGGTGTATGGTTTGAGCCCCGTTACATCTTCCGCG